>CAWFQE010000001.1:0-15022 GCA_963817885.1 uncultured Acidobacteriota bacterium
ACCTCCGGCGCGAGTTCCCCGCCGAGCGTCAGCCGCACGTCGCCTCCGAGGCCGCTGAGGGCCGCGAAGACCCTGTCGCGGACGGCCTGGCGACTCGAGCTGCCCGTGAGATCGACGGCGATGTCGTGCACCTGCGAGACCGCCACGTTGTGCCTGGCACGGCTGATGGATCCGTCGGCACCAAGCGTGAAGAGGACGGCGCCGCGAGGCCCGGTCTCCCCGAAACTCAGCGGGTTCGGATTCCCCGGGTAGGTGAAGCGCTCGGCGTCCTGGGGCGCATGGTAGTGGCCCAGGCAGGCGTGGTCGAACCCGGCGCGCGCGATCTCTTCCGCCGCAAACGGCGCGTGGGGCTGCGTGCCTTCGATCTGCCCGGCGAGGCCCGAGAGCTCGGAACCGTGAAAGAGCGCCAGGTTGACGCCGGACCGATCCACATGGAATCCCGCGATCAGGTCGGGCGTTCCGCTGGAGGTCAGGTGCGCCGCGCCCCACAGCGTGACGCCGGCGGTCAGCTCGAGCGGTGTGAACCGGCTCTCCCGGAACAGATGCACGTTGGATGGCCAGTTGGTGCGAGCGTAGAGGCCTGGCCCTCCCATCCAGTCGTGGTTGCCCGGGGCGAGAACGACCCGGATCGGGTCGATGGCCGCGAACGTGTCGCGAAGAAACTCGGCGGTGTCGGCCGAAACGCGGTCCTGCTCGAACAGATCGCCGCCGCACAGCAGCGCGTCCACGTGCTCGGAGACCGCCAGACGCGCAATCCGCACAAGCGTATCGCGCAGGTGCTGCCGCCGCTTGCGTGCCACGGGGAGCGACGCCCACACGAATGGAGCGTCGAGATGGAGATCTGAGAACAACAGCAATCGCACGGCGGATCTCATCGCAGATAAGGGGCGACATCCGAGCGCATGTTGCGCCGGGTTCCTGAGATGATGGGTCCCGCAGGCCGCGTCGGTCAAGCCTGCCGCCCCCGGGCCGCGGTCCGAGCCAAACCGCCCCACGTGACCAACCTGCCCCGGACATTCCGTCCCTGGCGGGCGCGTCAGGCCGCGCTCATCATCGAAAACAGGCCTGTTTCCACCCCGGCACCATCCCGCGCCGCGCGGCACGCAACTTGATACCCCGAGTGCAACGACGCCACCGCGAGGCGGCGCGCCTCGGGGAACGTGCGACGCCTCCGGGGCACGACTCGAGATTCTCTCAAGAGGAAACGATGAAGAAGTTCCTGATGCTCGGCGTGCTTGGTGTGCTGATCATTGCGCTCGGGGCAGCGCCTGCCCTGGCCGGCCAGCCTCCGACCAAGGCGGCGAGCCACAAGACGACGGCCGGGCAGGCCGACGTCAAAGCGCAGAAAGAACTGCTGGACATCAACACGGCGACCAAGGTCCAGCTGGAAGGGCTGCCCGGGATTGGCGAGGCGTATTCGCAGAAGATCCTCGACGGCCGCCCCTACAAGAACAAGACACAGCTGTCCAAGATTCTCCCGGCGAAGACCTACGCCGGGATCGTGGACCTGGTCATCGCCAAGCAGCCGGCAATCCAGGCGCCGCCGGCCAAGTCAGTCAAGAAATAGCCCTCGTCGGCCCCCAGGGCACCTCGAGTCGCCCGGGCAGCGTGGCCCCCTGCGCTGTCCGGGCGGGTGCTCTGACCCCGCCCGTTCCGCCCCTCGTTCCGGCGCCCCTCAGGACTCATCAACTCCCGCCCCGCTGCCCTCCGGCGCCCCGGCACGTCCCTCGGCCGGACGCGTCCGCGCCTTGACACGATCCGTGTCAAGTCCTATATTCAGGTCATAGCAATCGCCGGGACCTGATGGCCCACATGGAAGAGCTCTACTTCATCAGCATGGCGGCGCGGATCCTGGGCATGCATCCCCAGACCCTGCGCAAGTACGAGCGGCTCGGCCTGGTGCAGCCCACCCGGCTGGTCGGCAGCGTGCGCGTGTACTCCAGCGGGGAGATCGCGCGCCTGAGGCTGATCAAACACCTGGTCGATGAGGTGGGCATCAACCTCGCCGGCGTGCAGCGACTGCTGTCGATTTCCGAGGCACTGGAACGGCTTCGGCCCATGGCTCGCAACGAAGCGCTGGCGCACGATGTCGGCCGGCGCCGGCTGGCGCGTGAGATCGCGAGACTCCGGGAGATGCTCGAGGGATAGGCGGGCCGCCGGGGCCGCTGGGGGCCACCGGCAGGGCAAGGGGGACGAGTTGGAATTCAAGGACTACTACGCGGCGCTTGGGGTCGGCAAGAACGCAAGCGAGAAGGAAATCAAGCAGGCCTACCGCAAGCTGGCGCGCAAGCACCATCCCGACCTGAACCCCGGGGACAAGAACGCCGAAACCCGGTTCAAGTCGATCAACGAGGCCTACGAGGTGCTCGGCGATCCCGAGAAGCGGCGGCGCTACGACGAGCTGGGGAGCAACTGGCGGATGTACGACCAGGCTCAGCAGCAGGGGGCGGGCGCGCCGTTCGGCGGCGACTGGGCCTCCGCGAACGCCGGCGAAGGCGGCGGCTTCCGGACCATGACCGAAGAGGAGATGCACCGGATCTTCGGCGATGCCGATCCCTTTTCGGACTTCTTCAGGGCGTTCTTCGGCGGGGCGGAGCCCGAGGCCGGACGGCGGGGACGATCGACACGTGCCGCGCGAAGCCGGCGGGGCCAGGACATCGAGCAGGAGATCGACCTGACGCTCGAGGAGGCGTTCCACGGGGTCACCCGTCGCCTGTCCATCAAGCACGACGGGCATGCCCGGAGTCTGGACGTGAGGATCCCGGCTGGTGTCGCCGACGGGTCGCGGGTCCGCGTCGCGGCCGAGGGCCAGCACGGCGCGAGCGGCGCGGCCTCCGGAGATTTGTACCTGCGCGTAAGGCTCACGCCCCACGCCCGGTTCGAGCGCAAGGGCCGCGACCTCTACATCCGCGTCGGCATTCCCATCACGACCGCGGTGCTCGGCGGAGAAGCCGAGGTCGCGACGCTCGGCGGACGGCCTCTCCGCCTGAAGGTCCCCGCCTCGACCCAGAACGCCCAGGTGTTTCGGCTCAAGGGCCACGGCATGCCCGAGGTCGGCAAGCCCGACAGCCAGGGCGACCTCTACGCCACGGTCGAGATCGAGGTGCCGCGCCACCTGACGCCCGAACAACGCAAGCACTACGAAGCGCTTGCCAAGCTGGAGGACAGCTCGAAGACATCGGCTGCATAAGCGATGAACCTCAATCGACTCACCGAGAAGGCCCAGGAGGCCGTGCTGGGCGCCCAGCAGGCGGCAGAACAGGCCGGTCATCCGCAGGTCGAGCCCGCGCACCTGCTGCTCACGCTGGTCGAACAGTCCGCCGGAATCGCGCCCGAGGTCCTGCGTAAACTCAACGTCGACCCGCGCGAGATCGCCGTCGCCTCGCGAGAGATTCTCGGCCGGCTGCCCCAGGCCCACGGTGGCGCACCTCCCGACGCGTCGCCACGGATGCGGGAGGTGCTCGATCTGGCGCAGGTCGAAGCGACCCGGATGAAGGACGAGTTCGTCAGCACCGAGCATCTGCTGCTGGCGCTCGCCTCAGGTTCCGGCCGCAGTGAAGAGGCCCGGCTGCTTTCGGCCCGGGGCGTCACGCACGAGCGCATCCTCGAGGCGCTGATGGCCATCCGCGGGTCTCAGCGCGTGACCGACCAGAACCCGGAGGGAAAGTACCAGGCGCTCGAACGCTACGGCCGCGACCTCACCGACCTGGCGCGCAAGGAAAAGCTCGACCCTGTCATTGGCCGCGACGAAGAGGTCCGCCGGGTCATCCAGGTGCTCTCGCGGCGCACGAAGAACAACCCGGTGCTCATCGGCGAGCCCGGCGTCGGCAAGACCGCCATCGTCGAGGGGCTCGCGCAACGCATCGTCCGCGGCGACGTGCCGGAGGGTCTCAAGAAGAAGCGCATCGTCGCGCTCGACATGGGCGCGCTGGTGGCCGGAGCCAAGTACCGCGGGGAGTTCGAGGAGAGGCTGAAGGCGGTCCTGAAGGAGATCGTGGATGCCGAAGGGCTCGTCATCCTGTTCATCGACGAGCTCCACACGGTGGTGGGCGCCGGCGCCGCCGAAGGATCGATCGACGCCTCCAACATGCTCAAGCCGATGCTGGCGCGCGGCGAGCTGCACACGATCGGCGCCACGACACTGAACGAGTACCGGAAGTACATCGAGAAGGACGCCGCGCTGGAGCGGCGATTCCAGCCCGTCATGGTCGACCAGCCGACGGTCGAGGACACGATCAGCATCCTGCGCGGCCTGCGCGAGCGCTACGAGATCCATCATGGCGTCCGGCTGAAGGACACCGCGCTCGTCGCGGCCGCCGTGCTGTCCAATCGTTACATCAGCGATCGCTTTCTCCCGGACAAGGCCATCGACCTTGTCGACGAAGCGGCGTCGAAACTGCGGATGGAGATCGATTCGCTGCCGGCCGAGCTCGACGAGGTGGAACGGCGCATCATGCAGCTCGAGATCGAAGCCCAGGCGCTTCGCAAGGAGCGCGACGCGGCGTCGGTCGATCGGCTCGCGAGGCTCGAGCGGGATCTGGCGAACCTGAAGGAGGAGCGCAGCCGCCTTCGCACGCACTGGGAGCAGGAGAAGGAATCGATCCAGGCGTCGCGCGTGCTGAAGGAAGAACTGGAGCGGCTGCGGATCGACATCGATCGCGCCCAGCGGTCGGGAGACTACGCGAAGGCCTCCGAGCTGCAGTACGGACGCCTGCCCGATGTCGAGCGCCGAATCCGCGAGTCCAGCGAACGCCTCGCCGCACTCCAGAGCCACACGCGAATGCTCAAGGAGGAGGTCGACGAAGAGGACATCGCCGAGGTCGTCAGCAAGTGGACCGGCGTTCCGGTCAGCCGCATCATGGAAGGCGAGGTTCAGAAGCTCCTCAAGATGGAGGAGCGGCTCCACCAGAGAGTGATCGGCCAGGACGAGGCCATCGCCGCCGTGTCCAACGCCATCCGGCGCGCGCGGGCGGGGCTGCACGATCCCAAGCGCCCGCTGGGCAGTTTCCTCTTTCTCGGCCCGACCGGAGTCGGAAAGACGGAGCTGGCTCGCGCGCTGGCCGAGCTGCTGTTCGACGACGAGCAGGCCGTCGTGCGGATCGACATGTCCGAGTACCAGGAGAAGCACACCGTGTCGCGGATGATCGGGGCGCCGCCCGGCTACGTCGGATACGACGAGGCCGGCCAGCTCACCGAGGCCATCCGGCGGCGGCCGTACGCGGTGGTGCTGTTCGACGAAGTGGAAAAGGCCCACGCCGAGGTGTTGAACGTCCTGCTCCAGCTCCTGGACGACGGGCGCCTGACCGACGGCAAGGGCCGCACCGTGGACTTCAAGAACACGCTCGTGATCATGACGTCGAACCTGGGCAGCCAGTACATCGCCGAGGGGCCAGCCGGCGAAGGGAACCGCCTCGATCCGGGGACGCAGCGTCTCGTCACCGAGGCGCTCCGCGCACATTTCCGGCCGGAGTTCCTCAACCGGCTCGACGACATCATCTTCTTCCACGCCCTGAGCCGCGAGCACATGAAGCAGATCATCGAGATCCAGCTTCGATCGCTCGCCCGGCGGCTGGAGGATCGGAAGATTCGAGTCCAGTTGACCGAGGCGGCGAAGGATCTGCTGGTCGACGAAGGGTTCGATCCCGCGTATGGAGCGCGTCCGCTGAAACGGACGATCCAACGCCGCGTCCTGGACCCGCTCGCGTGGAAGGTCCTCCAGCACGAATTCGCCGAGGGCGACTCGGTACAGGTTGACGTGGCCGGGGGCGACCTCGAATTCCGCAAGGCGAGCGCGGCTCCCGGCGTCACCGAGAAGCCCGGGCCCTCAGGTCGACATTCGGCGGGGTAAACGGGCCGTCAGACGAGGATTTCCGGAGACCTGGAGGGCTTCTCATCCAGGACTTCCCGCACCTTGCGCGTCAGTCCTTCCACGGTATACGGCTTGGCGATGAAATGGGCCGTGCTGTCCAGCAGCCCGCTGCGCAGGATGGTGTCGTCGGTATAGCCTGACATATAGAGGACCCGGGTCTCGGGGCGGAACTCGGCCACGCCGCACGCCAGTTCGCGGCCGCCCATTCCAGGCATCACCACGTCGGTGAGCATCAGGTGCACGGGTCCCTCGTACCCCTTCAGCGCGGCGATGGCGTCGCCGCCGTTGTGGGCGGTCAGCACCTCGTATCCGGCCGACTCCAGCATCCGCGTGGCGAGCCGGCACAGTGTCTTGTCGTCCTCCACGACCAGGATGGTCTCGGATCCGCGAGCGGCTTCCCGCGGTCGGGCCTGCCGCTCCATCTTCGCCTCGTCGTCGACCCTCGGCAGGTAGATCTTGAAGGTCGTCCCTTGCCCGACCTCGCTGTAAGCCCAGATGCTCCCGCCGCTCTGCTTGACGATGCCGTACACGGTAGCCAGGCCGAGCCCTGTTCCCTTCCCGGACTCCTTGGTCGTGAAGAACGGCTCGAAGATCCTGGCCCTTGTCGCCTCGTCCATGCCGATGCCGGTGTCGCTGACCGCGAGCATCACGTGCGGCCCAGCGTGCACCGAGGGGTGCTCCGAGGCGTGAGCCTGGTCCAGATCGACGTTGCGCGTCTCGATCGTGAGCCTTCCGCCACCGGGCATCGCGTCTCGCGCGTTGACGACGAGGTTGAGAACGACCTGCTCGAGTTGCCCGGGATCCGCCCGCACGCTGCCGAGCTTCTCGGCGCCGAGCACGATCAGCTCGACGTCCTCGCCGATCAGGCGCGGGAGCATGGCGCGCATGTTGGCAACCAGCGAACCGAGGTCCAGAACCTCCGGCTTCATCAACTGCTTGCGGCTGAAGGCCAGCAGCTGTTTGGTCAGCGAGACGGCGCGCTCGCCGGCGCGGAGGATCCCGTGCAGGTCCTCGCGCAACGGATCCCCGGCCCGCACGCTCGACAGGGCAAGCGCGGCCGTGCCGTTGATCACGGTCAGCAGGTTGTTGAAATCGTGGGCGACCCCGCCGGCGAGGCGCCCCACACTCTCCATCTTCTGAGCCTGCAGGAACTGGGCCTCGAGCCGCTTCTGCTCGGTGAGATCCCGCTTGATCCCGATGAAGTGCGTGATCTCGCCCCGCGCGTCCTTGACCGGCGTGATTGACTGGTCCTCCGAGTAGGTGCTGCCGTCTTTGCGCCGGTTGACGAGTTCGCCGCGCCAGACTTCGCCGGCCAGGATGGTCTCCCACAGGCGCCTGTAGAATGCCTGGGCCTGGGCCCCTGACTTGATCAGATCGCGCGGATTCCTGCCGATCGCGTCCTCCGGACCGTAGCCGGTCAGCGCGGTGAACGCCGGATTGATCCATACCACGGTGGCATGACGATCGGTGATGACCATCGCGTCAGCGGCCGCGTTGAGGGCGGCGCTCCGCAGGCGCAACGCCGCCTCCGCATTCCTGCGTTCGGTGACATCACGCGAGTTGATCACCCCGATGTACCGTCCCGGCTCGTCGGCGATCGCCTTGAACGTGGAGTCGAGAATTCGCAGCGACCCGTCCTTGTGGCGGAAGCGCAACTCGGCGGTGGCGCAGGCTCCGGGCGAGGCGAAGCCGCGACGGAGAAGGTCTCCAAGCGCCGGCACATCATCGGGATGCACCAGCGCGAGCGCGCTCTGGCCGGTCAGCTCCTCCGGCCTGAAGCCGAGTACCTGCTCGACAGCCGGGCTGCCGTACGTGAAGATCCCGCCGGGGTCGACGACGGAAATGATGTCGGCCGCATGCTCGATGAGTGACCGGAAGTAGATCTCGTTTCGGCGCACCACCCCTTCGGCCTGCTTGCGTTCCGCCTCGCGGACGAAGTTGTCGAGGGCGAAGCTGATGTCCATCGCCATCTCGAGCAGCAGCGTGCGTGCCTCTTCGTCGAACGCGTTGGCCGTGCCCGAGTAGAGGTTCAGGCAGCCGACCCCGTTCCCTCTCCGGCGCAATGGCAACGATGCCGACGCGTTCCAGACCGCACGACGGGCCCGATCGTGCCAGTGGGTCGTGACCGGGTTGGTCGCGAAGTCTTGGCACCAGAACGGCTGGCTCTCCCGGATGGCGATGCCCGTGGGACCGCGCCCCGACGGAAGGTCGGGATCCACCGAGATGTCGATATCGTTCAGGTACTCGGTATGTCCGCCGAATGCCGCGACCGGCACGACGCGGCGCGTCGCCTCGTCGACCAGGCCAATCCAGGCCATCTTCATGCCGCCGAACTCGACCGCCGCCGCGCAGACCTGGCGAAAGAGATCATCCTCGGTCGTGGACCGGACGATGGCTTCGTTGCACTCGCTCAGCGCGGCGTAGAGCTGAGTCAGACGCTCGATCCGTGCCTCGTTCGTCTTGCGCTCCGTGATATCGGCCTGGGTGCCCAGCATGCGGAGCGCCTGGCCGTCGGGGGCGCGGGCGACAATCTTGCCCACCGATCGGAACCACCGCCACTCGCCCGTGGCGGTGCGCTGGCGAACTTCGACCTGAAACACCGGAACAGTACCCTCGACGGCCTGGCGAAACATGGCCGCTGCCTGGCCGCGGTCGTCGGGATGAGTACGCTCGAACCAGCGAGCACTGGACTCCCGGAATGCCGCCGGATCGTAGCCGAGCATCCGGACATACTCCGGACTGACGACGCAGGCGCCGGTCTGAACATTGACGTCGTAGAGACCCTGGTTCGCCGCGGTGAGCGCAAGTCGCAGCCGTTCTTCGCTGTCACGGAGCGCAATTTCCGTCGCCTGCTTGGCGCGGCGGTCAGCCGCCTCCCGCAGGCAACGTTCGACGGCAGGGGCGATCCGGCCGAGGTGGTCCTTGAGAACGAAATCCGCGATTCCCAGCTTCAGCAGCTTGACCGCCTTCTCCTCTCCGATCGTTCCCGATACCAGTATCACGGGCACATCGGGCTGGCGGGCGATCACCAGGTTGTAGAGTTCCGCAAAGCGCATGCCGGGAATGTTGTAGTCGGAGAGCACGACATCCCAGGGGCCCGTGTCGAGGGCGCTCCTGACCTGGTCGAGGCTCGCCACCCGAAGGCAACTGGTCAGCGGGTCGCGTTGCCTCAGCAGCCGCTCGATCTGGAGGAAGTCCGACACGCAGTCTTCAGCCACGAGAACGTTCATGGTCTCCAGGCTCCAGCGGTGGACTGTTGACGGAAAGCCAATAGACTCCCAGCCGGGTCACGCGGTCGGTGAGTTCGGCGAAGTCGAGCGGCTTGCGGACGAAACTGTTCGCCCCGATCGCGTAGCTGTCCTGCCGATCACGATCCTCGTCGGACGAGGTCAGCATGACGACGGGCAGCAGCCGCGTCACGGCGTCGTTCCGGAGTCTCCGGAGGACCTCCAGGCCATTGACCCGCGGCAGGTCGATATCGAGCAGGACCACGGCGGGAAGCGGTGGTCTGCCCGGTCCGTCCTGTTCCGGCTTCCTCAACAGGTAGTCGAGGGCCTGCTGGCCGTCGTGCACGACGTCCACGCGGCCGGCGAGATTGGCACTGCGGAAGGCACGCAGGATCAGGAACTCGTCCTGCGCATTGTCCTCCACCAGGAGCAGCGTCTTCGGCGGGGTCATGTCGCCTCGCGGTTCTTGCCTTCCTGCAACGGCAGGGAGAAGCGGAACGTCGCGCCGCCCCCGACGGTGGCTTTGGCGCCGATGGTGCCTCCGTGGCGATGCACGATGCGCTGGGCCGTTGCGAGGCCGATGCCGATTCCCGGGAACTCGTCCTGACGGTGCAGTCGCTGGAACGGCTGGAACAGGCGCTCGGCATAGTCCATGTTGAAGCCCGCGCCGTTGTCAGCCACGCAGAAGACCTGATCGCCGCCGTCCCGCTCGGCGAAGACGCGAATGACGGGCGCCGGCGTCCTGGCCGTGTACTTCCACGCGTTGTCGATCAGATTGCGCAGGACCACCTCGATCGTGGCTGAATCCGCGAGAGCGACCAGCCCGGGCTCGATGTCCCATTCCACCAGGCGGGCCGGCTCGGCCTGCTCGAGCTCGCGCCGGACCTGATCCGAGATGGCGGAGAGATCCACCCGCTCGCGATGCAGTGCCCCTCGGGTACTGCGCGAGAGCGTGAGCAGTCCGTCTATCAGCTGCCCCATGTGCCGGCTCGCGGCGGTGATCTGGCCAAGGTAGGTATGAGCCTCGGCGGGCAGGCGATCGCCGTAGTCCTCGACGACGGCCTGGCTGAACCCGCTCATCGCCCGCAATGGTGCGCGCAGGTCGTGCGACACGGAATACGAGAAGGATTCGAGCTCGCGATTGGCCTCCTCGAGCTGCGCCGTGCGCTGGGCGACGCGCGCTTCGAGCTCCGCGTTGAGGGTGCGGATTTCCTCCTCGGCACGCTGCCGCGTCGCGGCGTCGGCCAGCAGGTTCGCCACAGCCTGGAGGAAATTGACGTCCCCCTCGCTGAACGTTCGCCGCTGCCGCGCGTGGACGCACAGCAGGCCGAACGGGCGATCGTGATCTCCGATGATGACGCTCATGCCGCTGACCACACCGTGGTCGACGAGCAGCGATGGTCCACGGAAACGGGTTTCAGTGAGCAGGTCCGCGACGATCACCGGGGCCTTCGACATCAAGGTGTAACCGGCCTGGGAGTCCGCGTCGGCCGCGATCCTGGCGACGCCAATCAGGCCGTCCTTCCACCCGATGCCGGCGCGCAGCGCCAGCCCCTGTCCACCGGGCAGCACCTCCAGCACGTCGCACATCTCGGCGCCAAGTGCCGCCGCCACCGTGCGAGCGACCTCATCCATCAGGTCCTGCAACGAGGTGGCGCGCAGGGCCCTCCCGCCCAGTTCGGCTGCCGCCGCCTGCTGGCGGGCACGAGTGCGCATCTCTTCTTCAGCCCGCTTCCGCAGGGTGATGTCCAGCCCGACCTCCATGACCAGCGACGAGCCGTCCGTGTCCGTGAACGGGAAATCGCTGATGTCATAGATGCGCTCGTCCGGTCCTGTCCACTCCCAGCGAAGCGGCTGGTGGGTCTCGAAGACCTTGAAGGTCTCGCAGATCTCACACGGCTCGGTTCGATCGAACAGAAACTCGTAGCAGCGCCGTCCGTTCGAATCGCCGAACCGCTCGCGGAAGAACCGGTTGGCGAACGGCATGCGGTAATCCGGCGAGAGCAGGGCCAGGTAGGCCGGCAGGTTGTCCAGCACGTCGCTGAAGCGCTGCCGTTCAGCCTGCACAACCATCTCCGCGCGCTTGCGCTCGGTGACGTCGCGCGCGGCGGCGAACACGCCCTGCACCACTCCCGTCTCGTCCCTGTAGAGGCTGGCGTTGTAGAGCACGTCCATGACCCGGCCCGACACGTGCCGGATCGCGAGCGGATAGTCGCAGACGAACCCCTCCGAGAACACGCGACGGTATCCCTCCCGCGCTTTCTGCGGCTCGGTGAAATAGTCGCAGAAATCCGTGCCGATGAGCCGCTCGCGAGGGACTCCCGTCGCCTGGACGGAGGCAGAGTTCACGTCGGTGATCTTGCCTTCAGCACTGATGGTCACCAGCGGATCGAGGCTGGCCTCGATGAGGCTTCGCGCGTAACTCGCCGCATTGGACGCTCGACGTGCCTCCTCAGCATGCCGGCGCTCGGTCAGGTCGCGCGTGACCTTCGCGAAGCCCCGCAGCGTGCCGTCCCTGTCGCGCAATGCGGTACAGACCACGTTGGCAAAGAAGCGCGAGCCGTCCTTCCGCACTCGCCAGCCTTCGCCCTCGAATTGCCCGTCCCGCTCGGCAGCGGCCAGTTCCGCCTCCGGCAGGCCGCACTGCACCGATTCCGGCGCGTAGAGGCAACTCAGGTGGCGTCCGATGATCTCCTCGGTCTGGTTGCCGTACATGCGCTCGGCACCGGCGTTCCAACTGGCGACGTGGCCCTTGGGGTCGAGCATGAAGATCCCGTAGTCCTTGACGCTCTCAACCAGCAACCTGAAGCTCTCTTCGCTGCCAAGGGTCGGGGCGGGCGAGGTCGACCGATCGGAGTTGTCTGGGCCCATTCCTCTTCTGCCCCCTCTCACATCGGCGTCACCACCGGCGCCGCTTACAGTGCCAGGCGGCCCTCGCCTGGGCGCCACGCAGGCCTGCGCAAAGCGTCGCGCCTGGAATGGCGACGTCGGTGACCGGCATCGAGTGCAATCCGCAAGGTTGTCGGGCCGGTGCCGAGCGTCGACGGCGCCGGCGCTGCCATCTGGCAGGCAGCCAACCTCGTCACGCGGCCCGAGTGGGGGCGTCCGGTCGGCCTGGTTGGAGACATGGCGTGGGTCCCCATCCGACGGGTGTAGTTGGCGGCGGAAACACGTCCGCCGGCGGTGGGGGCCGTCCTGGCGAGACTCCGGCGACCCTCGGTCGCCGGTTGGACGTGATTTTAGCACGTGCGGCGCGCGGCAACGGCAATCAGGGGCTGTGTCTGGTGCGATACACAGTGGCGCCCGGCCGGCCGTCCCCGATTGCGCGCTTCCCCTGCGGCTGGAACCCGCATATTCTGGAGCAAGGCAATGCGGCACGATCAGCCGCCCGCCCCCGACGCGGCGCGTATTTCCCCCGGCTGGAAAGAGGTTGCCAGGTGTCTTCTGATCAGGACCAGCGTTCCCCCAACGGTCGCAGGCGGCCTGCCAAGCGCACTCCGCTCGGCACCGGCAGGCCGACGCCGTCCTTCTGGCTCATGTTGGGGCTCGTGGTCGTCATCGGCCTTGCGCAGGCCTATTTCTGGGCGCCCCAGGGCGACCCGATTTCTTATAGCCAGTTCAAGTCGCTGCTCCGAGATGGACGCGTGGCCGATGTCGCCATCAGCGACCAGACGATCCGCGGCACGCTGAAGCCCAAGGGGACCAGCGGGGCGAAAGAGACCTCCTTCACCACGACGCGAATCGAGGACCCCAAGCTGGTCGAGGATCTCGACAAGTTCGGCGCCAATTATCGTGGCGAGATCGCGAGCCGGTGGCTGCCCGAGCTGATCGGATGGCTGCTGCCCGTCGCCTTGATCCTGCTCGTGTCGAGTTACTTCTTCCGCCGCATGGGTTCGCCCGATGGCGGCGCGATGTCGTTCGCGCGCAGCCGCTCCAAGGTCTACGCCGAAGACGACGTGAAGGTCAGCTTCGACGACGTGGCGGGCGTCGACGAGGCAAAGGACGAGCTGCGGGAGATCGTCGAGTTCCTCAAGACCCCGAGAAGTTCCACGAACCTCGGTGGCACAGATACCGAAGGGCGTCCTGCTGGTCGGCCCGCCCGGCACCGGCAAGACGCTGCTGGCACGAGCGGTCGCCGGCGAGGCCAAGGTACCCTTCTTCAGTCTCAGCGGCTCCGAGTTCGTCGAGATGTTCGTCGGCGTCGGGGCGGCGCGCGTCCGCGACCTGTTCGAGCAGGCCCAGGAGAAGGCCCCCTGCATCGTCTTCATCGACGAGCTGGACGCGCTGGGCAAGACGCGCGGGCATGAACTCGTCGGCAGCCACGACGAGCGCGAGCAGACGCTGAACCAGCTGCTCGCCGAGATGGACGGCTTCGACGCCCAGCAAGGGCGTGATCATCATGGCGGCCACCAACCGGCCCGAAGATCCTCGACCCGGCGCTGCTCCGGCCGGGACGGTTCGATCGCCAGGTGCTGGTGGACCAGCCCGGACATCAAGGGACGCGAGGCGATTCTCAGGGTCCACGCCAAGGGAGTGAAGCTCGGCACCGGACGTGGATCTCAAGAGGTGCTGGCCAGTCGCACGCCGGGCTTCGTCGGGGCCGATCTCGCCAATCTCGTCAACGAGGCCGCCCTGCTCGCCGCCCGGCACGACAAGAGCCAGGTCGAGATGGCGGACTTCGACGAGGCGATCGATCGGGTGATTGCGCGGGCTCGAGAAGAAGAACGGGTGATGAGCCCCCGGGAGCGCGAGATCGTCGCCTACCACGAGTCGGGCCATGCGCATCGTGGCCACGGTGCTGCCCGGCCCATCGACCCGGTCCACAAGATCTCGATCGTGCCGCGCGGCTGTCGCGGCGCTCGGCTACACGATGCAGCTGCCGCTCGAAGACCGGTACCTTACGCACCCGGACCGAGCTGCTCGGCCAGCTGGCGGTGCTGCTCGGCGGGCGTTCGGCGGAGGAAACCGCGTTCGGCGAGGTCTCGACCGGCGCGCACAACGATCTGCAGCGCGCGACGGACATCGCCCGGGCGATGGTCACGGAGTTCGGCATGAGCGAGGCGCTGGGAGCCCTGGCGTACGACGTGAACCAGGGCGGACAGTTCCTGGACATCCACCTGCCGTCGGAACGGCTGTATGGCGAAGAGACCGCCCGCCAGATCGACGCCGAAATCAAGCGCATCATGGCCGAGGCCCATGCGCAGGCCCGGTCCATTCTGACCGCGCGCCGGGGGGTGCTCGATGCAGTCGCGCGCAGGTTGCTCGAGGTCGAGGTCATGGACGGCGACGAGCTGAGACGGCTCGTGACCCCGCCCGATCCAGCTGCGCCAGCCCAGGCATAACGCCATCTCGTTCTTGACGACCCATAACCGAGGGGGTAGCATCGATTTCTGTTGCCCCTGTGCGCCGGCGTCGGTGCGCGTGTCCCCCGGATCTGGTCGGGATATCTCAAGCTCGATGGGAGGCGTCATGCGGTCAAGAACGGTCTTTCTGGCTGTGCTCTGTTTCGGGCTGCTGCCAGCGCTGGCGCTTGCCCAGCAGACCGGCGCCATCAGCGGCAAGGTGACCGATCCCGACGGACTGGTCCTCCCGGGCGTGACGGTCGAGGCGCGCTCCGACGTGCTGCCGAGCCCGCGCGTGACTGTGACGGGCAAGGTGGGCGAGTATCGCCTCCCCGTGCTCCCGCCGGGCATCTACACCGTGAAGTTCGAGCTCTCCGGGATGAACACCGTCACCAGGCAGGTGCAGGTCCAGCTCGAGCGGGACACGGTGGTCGATGTCGCACTGAAGCTCCAGGGAGTCAGCGAATCGGTCACGGTCACCGCTGAGATCGTGCCTGTCGTCGAAAGGAACTCCACCGAGATCAAGAGCGGGATCTCACCGGAACAGATCCGGTCGGTCCCGGTCGGCCAGGAGTACCGGGACA
>CAWFQE010000002.1:0-1027500 GCA_963817885.1 uncultured Acidobacteriota bacterium
AGGCGGAACCGGGCGCGGACGCGGCCCTCCAGCGCGAACTCGCCCAGGCGTACAGCCGCATCGGTGACGTTCAGGGAGACGGGTCCCAGGCCAATCTGGGGAAGCCCTCTGGCTGCGCTCGAGAGCTATCGCAAGGCCCGTCCATCCGTGAAACGCTGGCCAGAGCCGCGCCCTCGGACGCTGTCGCGCGGGACGACCTGGCCAGGATTCACCGTTCGATTGGCCTGGTCCTGTCGCGCAATGGCGATACGAAAGGCGCGCTCGAGCACCTTCAGGAGGCCGTCGCGACCCACGAGGGGCTGCTCGCCAGTCGGCCTGCCGACCCCGCATTCGAATCCGCGCTGGCCTCCAGCTACCAAGCCCTGGGCGACGCACTGGTCCCTCTGGAGGACTGGTCTCAAATGCTGGCGCTTCGCCGAAAAGCGCTGCCGCTGGTGCGTCACGCGGCGGAGAGAGCGCCCAACGATCCCGGCCGGCGCCGGGCGCTGGCGATCGCCTGCAAGCGGCTGGGCGCCATCGAGGCCAAGCTGGCGCACTACCCCGAGGGACTCAAGGTGTACCGCGAGGCGCTCGACATAGACGAGGCCAGGCTCGCGTCGGATCCGGCCAGCCCCGAGGCCCGGATGGACGTCACCTTCGACATGAGCGACATCGGGTTCATCCTCTGGAGAAGCGGTGACCTCCGCGGGGCGCTCGAGCAGTACGACCGCGTGCGGACCATGCGCGAGAGCCTGGTGCGTGCGGATCCAAAGGACACGCGCGCCAGGCTGTCGCTGGCGAATACGCTGTCGCGCCTGGGCGCCGTTCTATGGAGCTTGGGCAAGCGGGAAGACGCGCTCGCCGATCAGCGGTCGGCCCTCGCACTCCTTGACGCGCTCGCCGTGGCGGTGCCGACCGACATCGGGGTACAGGAAGCGCTCGCCGACGTGCTGGCGCGACTGGGTATCGGATACGCTCGCCTCGACGCCGGTGCTCCGAAGGCCACCTCCTGCCGGCGTGCCCGTCCATTTCTGGTCCGCGGACTGGCGACATACCACGGCCTTGCCGCGAAACACCCGCTCCCGCCGGAGAGTGCCGCCACGGTCGCCGATCTGGAGACAAAGCTCGCTGCGTGCGGAAGCGACCTCCGCTGAAGTCTCTCGTGATGCGAGGCGGCGCCTGTCTTGGCTCGCTTCGGAATTTGTCCATCGCAAGGCGAGGCGGCCGCTCGGCTCAACCTCCGATCCTCGGCGGCCGGATCATCGACGGTGCACATGCCGACCTCCGTCGCTGAGGCCGGCCGAGCCAGCCGCCGGCATCGTTCCTGACGCCGGTTCAGCGCTGCGTCCGTCCGCGCTGCTTCGCGGCGATCTCGACCAAGCCGCCGCAGCTCCTTGATCGGCTCCGGGTTGTCGTCGACCTGCAGGCGCAGCACGACGTCGTTGTGGAGCCAGACGCCGCCGTCCTTCTTCACGATCAGCATCGCGGCCGACTGCATGCCCCGCTTGTCGCCGCCGGCGAGCTGCCCCGCCTCGAGCGCCGCGAGCAGGCGCAGCGACAGATGCCCCTTCGTCTCCTCGAACGCCTTCACCATGCCGGAAACGACGCCCTCCCCCGCCAGGATGTTGCCCTGCGCGGTGCAGAACTTTCCACCCAGGTTCCCCGCCCACGTCGTCGCCTGCGGCCCGGTGAACGCGGCGTACTCGCCCTTGGCGTTCATCACGGCGAACTGGCGCCCCTGCTTGCTCCAGTCCTTCGGCCGCGGATCCGGATCGGCGTCGAGGATCCGCTTGATGATGTCGGACGGCGCGATGCCCTGGCGCAGCAGCGCGAGCGCCTGCGGCCCGTAGCTGACGTCGACTATCGCCTGCGTGGCGGCCGCGCCAACGCCGGCCTCGGCCCAGAGCACGCCGTTTCCGACGGAGAAGACTCGCGACTGGACGGCCGCGCCGACCTCGCCCGTGTCGGGGTCGTAGCCGAGAATGGAAAACGTGGCGACCGGGTCCCACGGCAGGGCCTGGCCGGTGAGCGGCGCGGACGCGACAATCGCGACCGCGCTCAACACGACGACGGCCAGCCCGAACGCGACTCGATTTCTCCTGGCGTTCATGTGACTCTCCCTGGAGTAACGACCGCGATCCCGGGGTCTAAAGACCCCGGGCTACATCAGGAACGGAACATCGACAACGGCCCGGGGTTGGAAGACCCCGGGCTCCATCCCCACTTCGCAACGGCTCGCGCGCGGACTGCGATCCCGGGGTCTGAAGACCCCGGGCTACATCATCACCGCGCGCTTGAACGTCAATCTCGCATTCGGCCCGTTCCGCCTCCTACTTCTTGTGGAAGTTCGGGAAGGCCGGGCGCTTGGGCATCACCACCGGGTTCTTCGCGAGCGCCGCCATCACGGCCTCGATCGCCTTGTCGAGCTGCGGGTCCTTCCCCTGCCGCACGACCTCTGGATCGAGCTCGACCTCGATGTCGGGCGCGATGCCGTGATTCTCGATCTCCCACTGGCTCGTCTGCGCGTTCCACACGCCGATGCTCGGCGCGGTGACCGCGCCGCCGTCCATCAGCTGCGGGTAGCCGCCGATGCCGACCAGCCCGCCCCACGTCCGCTTGCCGATGAGCGGCCCAAGCCCCGCGCGCTTGAAGAGCCACGGCATCGCGTCGCCGCCCGACCCGGCGAACTCGTTGATGATCATCGCCTTCGGCCCGTAGATGGCCCCCTGCGGCTGCCATGCATCGTCGCCATCGCGCGGCGCCACGCCCGTCATGAGCTTCCGCTGCAGGTACTCGATGATGTCGGTCGCCAGCGACCCGCCTCCGTTGAAGCGCTCGTCGATGATGACCGCGTCCTTGCCGACCTGCGCGAAGAAGGTACCGCTTGAACGCGGTGAGCCCGCCGCCCGCGGTGTCGGGCATGTAGACGTAGGCGATCTTGCCGCCGCTGCGCGCGTCCACGAGGCGGCGGTTACTCTCGATCCACGCGAGGTTCCTGAGCCCGTTCTCGCTCGCCACCGGCACCACCGTCACCTCGCGCGACCCCTCGTTGGACGGGTTCGGCCCAACGCGCAGCCTCACGCTCTTGGCGGCCATCGCCTCGAAGAACGAGTAGACGTTCTCCGCCGAGGTGACCGTCCGCCCGTTGACTTCGAGCAGGTACTCGCCGGCGACGACGTTCACGCCCGGCTGGGTGAGCGGCGCCAGTAACCCCGGGTTCCAGTTCTCACCGTTGTAGACACGGGCGAACCGGTACCGGCCGTTCTCGATCGAGTAGTCGGCGCCGAGCAGGCCCGTCGGCACGCGCTTCACCTCTGGGAACTCCCCTCCCGAGATGTACATGTGGCCCACGCTCAGCTCGCCGAGCATCTCGCGGAAGAGATAGTTCAGATCGACGCGCGCCGCGAGGCCGTCGACGTAGGGCGCGTATCGCTTCGCGGCGGCCGAGAGGTCGAGGCCGTGATAGTTCGGGTCGTAGAAGAACTCGCGCTCGATCCGCCACACGTCGCGGAACATCTGCTTCCACTCGGCGCGCGGATCGGTCTTGACCTCGATGCCGTCGGTGGCCAGTGCGCCCGTGCCTCCGGCGGAGGGCGGCGCCGGGGGCGCGGCAGCTCCGCCGCCCGCACCGGCTGGCGCCATCGGCCGAAGCGCCGCGATGATCCAGCGCGTGCCCTGGCGCGACAGCGCCTTCTCTCCGCCCGCCGACATCTCGAAGTAGCTGATGCCGGTGAGCGGCGAATCGGCGCGACGCGCCTTCAGGTCGTAGCGGTGGAGGATGGCCCCCTGCACGTCCGGCCCGCCCATCGGCGACTCCAGCGCGAGCAGCACGCCCGCCTTGCCGACCTGCAGCCCGGCATACCGGCGCGCGGGCATCCGAATCGCCAGCACTCGCTGGAGGATGTTCGCGAAGTCGATCTTCACGTCAGGCGTCTTGGCCGCGGGCGGCCTGGCCCCCTCGGGCGCGGCCGGCTTCGCCTGCTCAGCCTTTGGCGGCTCGGCCTTGGCCTGAGCAGGCGCGCCAGGCGCCGCGGGCTTCGCCTGCACGGGTTTCGCGCCGCCTGCGGGCGCGACATCCTTCTTCTCCGGGGCCTTGCCTTCAGGCTTGTCGCCTTCCGGCTTCTTCTCCTCCGTCACCTTCTCCTCGTCGCTCTCGGGCGCGAAGGGCGACGGGTCGTCCTTCGACAGGACGACAAGGTAGATACTGCGCGTCACCTGGCGGGTGGCCGCGTGGAGATCGAACTCGAGCGACTCGCCCACGTCGGTGCTGGCCGTGAAATAGAGATACTTGCCGTCCTTGTCGAACACGGGGAACCGCGCGTCGCTCATCCCGTCGGTCACCTGCGTTGATTTCGCGTCGGTCAACGAGTAGACATAGACGGCAGAAAGCGAGTTGCGAAGCCGCATCGTGTAGGCGATCCACTTCGAGTCGGGCGACCAGGCGGGCGTCATGTCGCTGCCGACGCGCGAGGTATCGACCTTGACCGGCTTCTTGCTGTCGAGGTCGATGTACCAAAGGCCGAGGTGCGCGTCGGTGTACGCGATCTTCTTGCTGTCGGGCGACCACCTCGGCGAGCCGTAGAACCCCGGCGACGGACCGAGCGAGATCTTCGTGACCGGGCCCGTTCCATCCTGCGCGCGCGTGTGCAGCATGTACTCGCCAGATTCCTCCGAGAAGTACGCGATGGTCTTCCCGTCGGGCGACCACGACGGGGTCCGCTCCATCACGCCGGGGGTATTCGTGAGGTTGCGGACGTCGCCCTTCTCGGCCGGCACCGTGAGGATTTCGCCCCGCGCCTCGAACAGCGCGCGCATCCCCGTCGGCGACACGCGAGGGCTCGCCAGGCGCTGGCCGACATTCACGTAGTGCTCGCGCACCTCGGGCATGTCGCCGGCCACGGTGACGGGCACGGCGCGGCTGCTGCCGCTCTTCGGGTCGAACACGTAGAGCCCGCCGAACTGCTCGTAGACGATGCCGTCGGGACCGGCACTGGCCGACTTCAGGTCGAGTCCGTTGTTCTCGACGACCTGCCCCACCTTCTTCGACGCGAGGTCGTACGAGAACAGCGACACCGGGCCGTTGCGATCGGAGAGGAAGTAGATCCTGTCGCCGACCCACATCGGGTTGAAGTCGTTGGCGGTGGTGCGCGGCACCTTCTCGACCTTCGATGACGCGAGCGACGCGATCCAGATGACCGCCGCCTCGCCCCCGCGGTAGCGCTTCCACGACTGGAACGCGCGCGGCAGCGGCATGTAGGCGAGGCGCGTGCCGTCGGCCGAGTAGCTGGCCTCGAAGCCCATCGGCAGCGGCAGCTTCTGCTCCGCACCGCCGCCGACCGGGACGGTGTACAGCTCCTCGAACCGCGAGAAGGAAGTCCGTGCCGTCGAGAACAGGATGCTCTTGCCGTCCGGCGTCCACGCGGTCACGTTGTCGGCGGCAGGATGCCAGGTCAGCCGTCGCGGAACGCCGCCGGCTGCCGGCATGACGAACACGTCGACGTTCCCGTCGTACTCGCCCGTGAACGCGATCTGCGTTCCATCCGGCGAGAAGAGCGGGTTGCGCTCGAGCCCCGGGCCCGAGGTCAGGCGGATCGCCGCGCCGCCGCCGCGGGGCACCGACCACAGGTCGCCGGCGAACACGAACACGATGCTCGTGCGGTTCATCGTTGGCTGCTGAAGCAGCAGCGGCGCGCCCGGCTGGGCGGCCACGCCCGCCACCAAGACTGCCAACGCCGCGAGGATTAGAACACGCCGCATGGATGCCCTCCCCATTCTCGAGAACGGACTGATGATTGCCGTCATGGCGAAGCGACGACAACTCAGAAATCGACGACGTCCGACGCGGGATTTCTGTACCGGGGGGCCGGACGAGAGGCGCCAGAGGTCGAGTGCAGCGGCCACGGCGTGGCCTGGGGGACGACTCATCCCTCTCTCTCAGGCAAAATCGGCCGCAGTGTAGCACGGCGGGCCGGTTCCAGGCGGCCGCGTCCCCGGGGTCTAAAGACCCCGGGCTACATCTCCGTCGTGCAACGGCTCGCGCACCGACCGCGGTCCTGGGGTCTGAAGACCCCGGGCTACGTCTCCGTTGTGCAACGGCTCGCCCGGCGAGTGAGATCCCCGGGGTCTGGAGACCCCGGGCTACATCCATCGCGCAAGCGAAGACCCCGGGCTACATCCTTCGTACGTGAGGCGTCGTCTGAATGGAGGCCGGGTCTTGAGACCCGGCGCATACGCCGGTTGACGGCGGACGCTCGCCGGCTCGCGAACCCGGGGTCTAAAGACCCCGGGCTACATCTAAAGACCCCGGGCTACATCTGAACACCACGCGCGCGATTCGGGTCGGGCCGCAGCGCGCCAATTGCGGCCCGCGCGCGGCGGATGCTACACTGGGGGTTCGTCTGCATGGTGGGTATAGCTCAGCGGTAGAGCGCCGGACTGTGGCTCCGGAAGTCGCGGGTTCGAACCCCGTTACCCACCCCACCTCTTCTCCAACAAATCAGCAGATTCGTGGCGGGCCCGGACGGGTGTCCGGCTCATTTCCGGCAGGATTGTGCACAGACGGTGAGACTCCGGCCTGATCCGGCGCGCTCTCCAACGGCGTCGGAGGCGCCTCAAGGCTTCCTCGCGCCTCCGCGGCGGCTACATCCGCGAATAGTCTGACCAGAGACGCCAGATCGCGATGAAGGCCAGGATGAGCCCGCCGATCCAGCCGACGGCGCCCAGAAATGACCAGGGACCGAATCGTGTTCGAATCTTCATAAGGGGGGCGTCATCATCAACCTGGCACCGCCGCCAGTAGGCCCGGCACAAACACACACCAGAAGCCAGTATAACGGCGGCCGGGTACGGGTCAATGGCCGAGAATCGTCCCATCGCCAACCTTCGTGGCCGAGCGTCGTTCTGGACAAGGTCCTCAGAATTTCGCCACGAGCGCGACCGACGTCACGGCGTCCGTCTTCTTGTAGCCGATCGCAGGCAGATTCACGTAGCGAATCGCATGGGACAGCTTCAGCGAGACGGCCGTCGTCACTTTCGCGGACAGCGCGAGAGCATTCGCATAGCGCCAGTCGCTCCGGTCGGACAACGAAAAGAGAAAGTGCCCGTCCTCGCTCAACTCGCTGGTGGACGAGATCTTCCACGTGTAGACGCCGCCCGCCCCGAGTATGGCGGTCGACAGCGTGTTTCCTTGAAGCCGCTTTTCATTCGCGTAGCCCAGTCCGGCGTCAACGACGAGTTTGTGCGGCGCCTGGTCGAGGAGGGAGTACGCGAGGCCGGCTTCGATCACGTGCCGGTCGAGAATCCCCGCAAACCGGTTCCGTTGATACCCGTATTGACCGTAGCCAGACAGGCGGGGCGTGATCGGCCGCTCGGCGCGGAAGATCAGCGCGAATGCCTGCGCGCTCAGAACATGCTCGGCCTTGCTGCTCACGTAGTTCACGTTGAGCTTCGTGACCCACGGCGAAGGGCGGTAGATGAACACGCCTCCAAGACCAATCGTCTGGGTCGACGAATTGCCCGTCGTGCCGACAAAGGCGAACTCGGCGGACCCTTCGGTCCTGGGGGGCGGCGTGGTGGGCGTCTGGGCGGTGGACAGCGCGGAAAAGCCAGTCAGGATAATGGTCGCTCGCAGGACGGCCCGGCAGATGGCCGCTCTTTGCGACATGACGATCCCGGCAATCATGTACGGCACTTCGACCTCCTTCTCAGCAGGTGCGAGTTTGGATCAGAGCCAGGCACAGGAGGAGCGAATGAGCCTGGAATCCCAGAGGCTGGGATGCTGGGCTGTCCAATTGTGCACACCCTATCCTACGGCGATTCGGTGGGTGCCTGGAGGAGTCTGGCGGACCGCGGCTGCCCCATGAGTGCAGTCGGAGACGGATCGTCGGCGCAAGGTGCAAGGTGTTCGGTCCCGCCTCCCGGCTCCGTTCGAGATCGGGCACAATGAACCCGACGGCCCCCGCCGGCCGGAGGTCCCACGAAGGTGCTCGCGCGGCCAGCCGAAATGCACGTCTACGCGCGGGAATCCCGAGGCGACCACCGGAACCCGCAATACGGCACGACGGCCCTGTGGCCGAAACGCGCCGACGAGTGGATGCGCTCCAACGGCTGGCTCGCGAACCGGGCGCGGTTCACCGGCCAGCCTCCGGCGAAACGGCGACAGCGAGGAGCAAGGCGATGAACACAGGACGTCACGTCGTATTCGGCGGCGGCCAGGTCGGGTCGACTCTCGCGCAGTTGCTCGTCGAGCGCGCCCGGACGGTCCGAGTCGTCAAGCGCTCGCCGGGCGGCGTTCCCGATGGCGCCGAGGCCATGCTGGGTGATGCGTCCGACAAGGCATTCTGCGTCACAGCAGCCGAAGGGGCGGCGGTCGTGTACCACTGCATGAACCCGCCGTACAGCACGAAGCTGTGGGCCGATCTGGTGCCGCGCTACACGTCGAACCTGATCGAGGCGTCGGCCCGCGCAGGCGCGCGGCTGGTGACGCTCGACAACCTCTACATGCTCGGCAAGCCGAACGGAAAGCCGCTCACCGACGAGACACCGATGAACCCGTGCAGCCGGAAGGGTGAGATCCGCGCGCGCGCCGCGCAGATGCTGTTCGACGCGCACGCCCGAGGTGACGTCAGAGCAGTCAGCGGTCGCGCGTCGGACTTCTACGGGCCAGGCGGCTCGCTCACCCAGCTTGGCGACTATTTCTGGCCGCGCCTGCTGAAAGGGCAAAGCGGCCAGGTGATCGCCAAACCGGATGCCGTCCACACGTATCACTACATCCCGGACGTCGCGGCGGGCCTTGCGGCGCTGGGGTCGGGCCCAGACGACGCGTGCGGGCGGCCGTGGATGCTGCCGTGCCGGCCGGCCGAGACGTTGCGCGATCTCGTGCGGCGGTTCGAGGCACCCTTCGGCGCGCCCATCAGGATCGCGGTCCTGCCTGCATGGGCCCTGTCAGTGATGAGCGTCTTCATGCCGATGCTGCGCGAGATGCCCGAGATGCGGTATCAGTGGGACGAGCCCTTCAGCGTCGACGATCGCCCCTTCCGCGAGCGCTTCGGCATCGCGCCTGAGGATGCCGGCCGTGCCGCTGCCGCGACGGTGGCGTGGGCACGCGGACATTACGGCCGCCTCTGACGGCCAGGCAAACAGCTGCGAGGCGAGCAGGCAGTCCAGTCTTCCAGCCCCCGGATTACTGACGGCGTCGGCCGCGTGTCTGCGGTCGTCCGCGACCGCGCGGCGGTCGAGGATGGCCGCAGTCCGGCGCCGTCCTGTCAAAAAGGCGCGAGTGAACCTCAGGGCGGAGAACGGGAGGAGCGATTCCTGGCCCCGATGGCGCCCCGATTGGGGCGCCCGATTGGGGCCCGGTTGCGCTCCGACTCCATTCCAAATATCCTTCGGATGCCCGGTTCCCACGGTCCTCGACACCACACCCATCAGGAGCCTCCGATGCGGATCGCGACACCCGTCTCATGGCTGACACCCGCGCTGGTCGCGATGGCCCTGCTCGGCGCCACGCCGTCCGCCCAGAACTGGCCGACCTGGCGCGGAACCGACGGCACCGGCGCGTCCAGCGAAACGCCGCTGGCCCGGGACTGGAGCGACACGCAGAACATCGCCTGGAAGACGCGGCTCGCCGGCGCCGGCGTGTCGTCGCCCGTGGTGTGGGGCAACCGCGTGTTCATCACCTCGCAGGTCGGAAGCTCGGTCATCAAGCAGGGGCCGCGCCTCGGACAGGGCGCGGAAGTCAACCCGGCGGAACGGTCGCTCAGCGGCGTCGCCGCGAAAGCGCCGGGCGTCACGTTCCTGATCGAAGCGCTCGACATCGCCAACGGGAGAAAGGCGTGGACGCTGGAGCTCCCGGCGGAAGGCACGCTGCCCTCGGTCCACGACAAGCACAACCTGGCGAGCGCGAGCCCCGCCGTCGACGGTGAGCGCGTGTATGCCGTATTCGGCTCAGGCCAGGTCGTCGCCGCCGAGATGAGCGGCAAGAAGCTCTGGACCCGGAATCTCGCGAAAGAGTTCTCGCCCTTCGAAATCAACTGGGGCCCGGCCAGCTCGCCCACGGTGTACCGCGGCTCGGTCATCCTGACGTGCTTCCACGACACGGCGTCGTACCTGATTGCGCTCGACGGCCGCACCGGCAAGCAGATCTGGAAGACGGATCGCCCCAAGGGCGTGGTCTCGTACAGCACGCCCATCGTCGTGCCCGGTCCGCAGGGCGACGAGCTCGTCGTGAACTCGAGCGTCGGCGTCGAAGGCTTCGACCCCGCAACCGGCGCCCCGCTCTGGCACTTCGACGAAGCGAACAAGATGGCGATTCCCGGTGCGATGCACCACCAGGGCGTCATCTATGTGTCGCGCGGCTACCGCAGCGGCCCGTACATGGCCATCCGCCCGGGCGCGCGCGGGGAGGTTGCGAAGAGCGGGCTCATCTGGCACGTCCCGACCGGCGCCCCTTACGTCTCGTCACTCGTCTACTACGACGGGCTGCTCTACATGGCAGGCGACACGGGCATCGTCACCTGCATCGATGCGAAGACCGGCGCCCAGGTCTGGCGCCAGCGCCTCGGCGGCATCTACACGGCGTCGCCCGTCGCCGGCGACGGCAAGATCTACCTGACAGGCGAATCGGGCGAGACGATCGTCCTGCGCGCGGGCCGCACGCCCGAGGTCCTCGCGCGCAACGCGATAGACGGCCGCGTCCTCGCGTCGCCCGCGATCTCGGGCGGCCGCATCTTCATCCGCACGGACGACGCCGTAGTCGCCATCGGCCGGTAAGAGGCTCCTGCGGCCTGTCAAAGCTGTGGTCGGACCTGAAGCCGCCGACGGTCTCCCCTGCCATCTCTGATACCACGCCCGGCGTCCCGGCAAACTAACAGGCAGCACGGTTGCTGCGGGGCGTGAGCGTCTCTGGAGGGGTGATTGGCGGCGAAAGGGCGAGTCGTTAAGGCGACGTTAAATGTTGGAGCCGAGCCAACGCTTCCGCGTGGCCGCCGTCTAATGTATTGGAAGACAGAAATCGGCCGGACGCCGGCCCGCGCGAGCACCGGCCACCGGCAAGTTCGTCTTCACAGGCCGACTTCAATGACCGGGCAACATCTGACAACTGGGACGACCGGCGTGGGACCTGCCGCGCTGCCAACCGATTCGAGGTCGGATATGCCGCTGTCAATAACCGGGTTGAGCATCGTGGGGACGGCGGCCGCGGTGTCGGCGATCCTGGCGGGCGCCACGGTGTGGCTCCTGCTGACCGACCCGGTTTCGGTTGCCGACGCAATCGGCCAGGGCGATCCGACCCCGCTCGTCAGGATGCTGGCCGACGCGGTCGTCGGTGCAATGCACACGCTGCTCTCGTACCTCTAGATTCGAACGGACCTTCGGCTCGCGGCTGGCGACTCGCGGCCGGCGAGCGCGAACGTGATTGAGGTAGCCACCTGCCGCGATACGCAACTGGTGGCTGGCTGGATTCGGCTGATGAATGTCTGGATTCGGCCGGCGCCGCCCGAATTTCCCGGAACCTTCCTCCTTCTGCACCCGTCGCATAACCTCGTCGTTGAGGGTTTGCAGACGACTGCCGCCAACTTTGCCCCACCTTCTGCCATCAGCGCGATCGACACTCCTTCTGCCAGGAACTGTTGAGACCCGGAGCCGTATCACCTAAGAGAGGGTGTCGCGAGCTGCCCGTGGTGATCCTGCCCCGTCGAACCAGTTGAATGCGGACGAACGTCCATCGCGGTCTGCGTAGCTCTCGAGGCGCGGCGCCCACGAAAGGATGGCCCCCATGCGCGGCAGGTTCTCGAGGACATGGTTCGTGTTGTGCGTCGCTGCTCTTGTTGCAGCGCTTCCAAGGCCGGGCTCGGCCAGCCAGGTGATGGTCGTCAGGGGCTTGAGCCCAGCGGCTCAGCGGGTCATCGACCAGGCGACGGAACAGTCACCCACCGTCGCTCAGGAAGTACGGGATCTCGGCCGGTTCCACCTGGTCGTGATGGTGCAACTGGTTCCGCTTCCAGCCTCGTTGGGCGGGGAGTTGACGCTGGTCGGATCGGGGCACGACTGGCGCTACGTGATGATTAGTATTGTTGCCAACGCCGGGAAGGCGGACATTGTCGCGAGCCTGGGCCATGAACTCGAGCACGCGCTCGAGGTGGCCTCAGATCCTGACGTGCGGGACCAGCCCGGCATGATCAGGTTGTTCAGCCGCATCGGTATCGGCCCGGCCGGCGGTCCCTACGAGACGCGTGCAGCCATCGAGGTCGGCAAGACGGTCCGGCGCGAGATGGGTGATTGGTGGTAGAAGCCTTCCGGGGTGGCGCGAGCCGACCGGGGCGAAGAGACGCCCGGGGGAGAAGGCTTCCCCCGGGCGGCTTCGCTACTTTTTCGGGGCGACCAGCGCCGTGATTTCCGCCGGAAGGACGAATCGACCCGGTGGAATTGGAGTCGTGTGGTCGACCTTGCTCACGGTGACGACCCTGTCCTGTGCGAGCTCGACGATCGTCACCCGGTTGGTGAACGGCATCAGCACGCCATCGACGCGGCGGTAGTCGCCAGGCTTCGCGATCACGGTGAGCTTGCCGGCAGTCGAGTCGATGACGGAATCCGCCTGGAGAATCAGGCCGGTGCCCTGGTCGAAGGAATAGGTCTGCGGGCTTCCGAGCTTCGGCGTCAACAGCACCTTATAGACCGGTTTTCCGTCCACCATGCCGGAGCCGGTGCACTCGGCGCTCTTCAAGTGGTCTTTCCAGTGAATCAGCCTGTCGAAGATTGCGTCGCGCATCGCATCTTCACGCTCAGCGCCCGCCTTCACAACGGCCCCGCGCTGGGCTGACATCTCCCACGCGACTCCGTCGAACGTGCCGCTTTCGATCTTTCCGGTCGCATCCGAATCGGCCACCGTGTAGACGCGGTCGGGCGCGGCGGCATAGATGGTCATGCCGATGATGACGCCCGCGCTCGGGATCTCCATGGTCGCGGAAACGATGCGTGTCTTGAGGGCGTCAAACGCGGCAATGCCCCCGGAGGCCTCGACATACCTGGCCAGCACGGCATCGCCCGTCGGAAGCTTCCCGGTCTGCGCCGCCGCCTGGGCCGACGCCAGGCCGGCCGACCAGGCGCCGGCCACTACCACGAGCGCGCCAACCATCGCCTTCTTCATGACACCGATCCTTTCGATGGATTCAACGAGGGCACTGCCGCCTGATTCGCCATTCGGCGGGAGCGCCCTCTAGAGAAACTGCAGGATTCCTTTCAATGCCGCCAGGACCAGCTTCGCCAGCTGCACCACGAGCGAGCCGACCGAGCCGTCGGACACCGCAGTAGCCACGGTTACCGGATCGGTGAAAAGCAGCCAGACCGCCGCGGCCGCCAGGATGGCAGACACCCCGGCCAGCAGCGCGATCACCCCTCCACTGAACGCGCCGAGTGTCATGAGCACCCCCCCATTTCAATACGTCGCCGCCCGGCGCAGCGTTGCACGGCACCCGGTTGGCGGCGAGGCGGCAAAGCCTGCGGCCCGTCCAGATTCCTGGACACCCGCTCGAAGAATCGCCAGATTCGGTCCGACGCTCAGAACTCGCTTCGGTCGTGAAGGCGCATCGACAGCCGCATCGAGACGAGCAGCACGGCCAAGGCGGCCACCATGATCGCGATGGCCCCGCCCGCCGCCCCGAGCGCGTCTACGGCAAGAACTGCCATCCGCGCCGAAATCCCTCCTGGAATTGCCGTCGAAACAGCGCCCGCCCGGGCAGAGGCCGGAACAGCCTGGCCGTAGAGGGATGCGCTGATGTTCTCCAGGACGACCACCCCGACAATCACGATCGCGCCAAAGGCCCCGGATCCCACGCCAAACCCGAATCGGAACACGCACGGCAGGAAGATCGCCACCGCCACCGATGCCACGATGATGAAGGCCAGCGCCGTCTCGAGGCACATCCATCCAGGCCACGCGCCGCCTCGAGACACGATGTACCACTCAGCCAGGGCGACGACGAGCGTCAACATCGCGACGCTCGCCCCGGTCAGCACCACCGAGGTGACATACCGGGCTGTCACCACCTCGCGACGACTGACGGGGAGGCTGTGGAGGAACCGGCCGGCGCCTTCGTTCCACTCGAGCGCCACCGGAGCCGCCACCACGACGGCCGCGGTGATCATCGCCCACCAGAAGAACAGCTGGCCGCCCCGCAGGCCCCCGAACGAGGTCAGCAGCATCACCGGCATGATCAGGCCGATGTGCAGCGCCGAGGCCCGGATGTCCTTGCGCACCAGGTTCAGCATTTGCGCCTCGCATGGATGCAGATGTCCTCGAGCGTCGGGCGCTCGACGATCGCGCCCCTGCCCGCAAACCGCCGCCTGGCTTCCGCCGCATCGTCGGTCAGGCCGACGAAGCCGTGCGGGCCTGCCTCGTAGCCCTTCAGCCACGCGCGCGTCCGGTCATCGAGAAGCTCCAGCCCCCCGCGGACGATCGCCCAGGAGTCCATCACTTCGTCGCGCGTGGACGAGAAGACGAGCCGGCCGCTGTCGAGGAAGGTGACGTAGTCGGCGATGCGCTCGAGGTCGCTCGTGATGTGCGTCGAGAAGAGCACCGAGGTCGCGCCGTCGGAGATGAACTCGCTCAGCATCTCGAGCAGCTCCCGGCGGAACACCGGGTCGAGCCCCGAGGTGGGCTCATCGAGCACGAGCAGCTCGGCGCGATGGGCCAGCGCCAGCGCCAGCGCGCCCTTGGTCCGCATGCCGCGCGACAGGCCGCCGAAGCGCTTGCGCGGCGGCAGGTCGAACTGGTCCAGCAGCCGCTCGAACAGAGGCTGGTCCCAGCTCCGGTAGAAGGGCGAGATCATCCTCGCCAGCGACCGGAGCGACAAGTGATTGTAGAAAGCCGGCACCTCGTGAACGAAGCCGATGCGCGACCGGATCGCTGCGCCGTCGCGCGGGGCGTCCAGGCCGAAGACGCGCAGCTCGCCGGCGTCGGGCCGGACAAGGTCGAGGATCATCTTGACGATCGTCGTCTTGCCTGCGCCGTTCGGGCCGATGAGCCCCATGATGACGCCGGGCGGCAACGTGAACGACACCGCGTCGAGCGCAAAGCCGCTGTAGCGCTTGGTGACGCCGCGAAGCTCGAGCGCGTTGGTCACGGTCCGATCTCCTACACGTCCCGCCGTTCGATCAAGAACAGCGACAGGCGGTACGACACCCACGTCATGAGGGCCACGACCGACAGGATCGCGATCGCGGAGCCGGCGCTGCCCAATGCCTGGTGCAGGTCGACTGCTGACTGTTCGAACGCGTGGATCACCGAACGGAACGCGAACGCGCTGCCGAGCAGGGCGCCCACCGCAAACGCCAGCAGCCCGGCCAGCTGCAGCCCGGCCAGGCCGGCGAAGATGCCCATGACCCCGAGCCGCAGCACCAGGGGCAGGCCGAATGTCAGCGTCAGGCTGATGGCGACCACGGCGAAGAGCACCGTCCTCGGGTCGAACACCTCGACGGCCGTGTGTGTCGACCAGGGCACGAGGACGACGAGGGCCGAACCGAGCACGAACGCTGCGATGCCGGTGATGTAGCCGAACAGGTAGCGGTGCCGGACGACATCGCGCCGCGTCACCGGAAGACTGTAAGAGACCGCCGCCGCGTGGAATCTCTCCTCGCGGACGCCGAGTGTGACCGTCATCAGCGTCGAGGCGATGGCGCCCAGCACGGTCGCCATGGCCACCCCGTGCATCTGGTTGGCGGCATAGGCGATCCACACGAAGAGCCACAGCAGGCTGAGGAACATCCTGCCGTTCAGGATGAGGTCCTTGAGAAAGAGCTTACGCAGCATCGCGGTCCTCCGCCGTCATCAGCACCATCACGTCGTCGAGCGTGGGCCTGTCGAGCAGGTCGGCGGACCCTAGCGTCCGCCGCGCAGCCTCCGCGTTGGACACGAGCGCTTCGACGCCGTAGGCCCGCCGGCGCGAGCCTCGCAGCAACGAGGGATCGAGGCGGGCGAGCAGCGCGGCGTCTCCCCTGGCAATGGCCCAGGTTTCGAGCAACTCGTCCTTCGGCAGCGACAGCGCGATCTCGCCGTCGCGGACGAGCGTGATGAAGTCGGCGATCTTCGCCAGGTCGCTCGTGATGTGCGTCGAGAACAGGATCGACTTGCCTTCGTCCTGGAGCAACGCCGAAAGGCGCCTGAGCAGATCCCGCCGGACGACCGGGTCGAGGCCGCTGGTCGGCTCGTCCATGATGAGCAGGTCGGCGTCGTGTGACAGGGCCATGGCGAGCGAGAACTTCGTCTGCATGCCCTGCGACAGGGTGCCGAACTTCTGGTCCGGCTTCAGATCGAACTCCTGCAGGAGCCGCAGGAAGACCTCGTCGTTCCAGCGGGGATAGAAGGGCGCCAGCGCGCGGCGGTGCGCCATGAGGCTCTTGTCGCACCAGTAGCCGGGCACGTCGTAGACGAAACCGATGCGGGATTTCACTTCGGCCTCGCTGGCGCGATTGTCGAGACCGAAGATCCTGATCTCGCCCGCCTCGCGCCGGACGAGGTTCATGATGAGCTTGATGATCGTCGTCTTGCCCGCGCCGTTTGGCCCGATCAGGCCGCCGATGTAGCCTCGCGGAAGCCGGAACGACACGTCCTTCAACGCGAAGCCCTTGTAGCGCTTGCCCAGTCCCGTGATTTCGAGCGCGTACTCGGCCGTCATGACTCTTCCTCGCACAGCAGTTCGAGCATCTCTCGCAGCCGTCCGTATCCCATGCCCATCAGCCTCGCCTCGGCCACCGCCGCCGCCAGTTTCTCTTCCACGACCTTCATGCGTTTCTCGCGGAGGAACTCCTCGTTCTGCGCGGCCACGAAGGTGCCCTTCCCGCCGACCGAGTCGAGAAACCCTTCGTGCTCGAGCTCGTCGTAGGCGCGCTTGGTGGTAATGACGCTGATCTGGAGGTCCTGGGCCAGCTTCCGGATGGACGGCAGCGGCGTGCCTTCCGCGAGCTCGCCGGAGATGATCTGGCCCCTGATCTGGCGGGCGATCTGCTCGTAGATCGGGTCGGGCGACGAGTTCGAAATCAGGATGCGCATGGCGGCTGGTGTCCTCTCAGGGATTGTCTATGCCGCTCTTTCAGTCTCTACTGTTCATATACGTTATATACACACAAAAGTTCTGTCAAGGGGAGCGCTGGGAATTGACGTGATGGCTGGCGGCTGGCGAACCCGGGGTCGAAAGACCCAGGGCTCCATAAGTTGCGAGGCAAGGAAGATCCAGATGAAGGCCGGGTCTTCAGACCCGGCGGATCATCTGTCTACAGCTGTGGGAATCCTGTGGAAAAACCGCCAACCTGCTGTGAATTGCTGTTCAAGGGTCGCCTGTGGCTGTGCGGTGCAGTCTATTTCCTGTTCGTCGCCGCGCCTGCGTGGGTCTCGTAGAGCGACACGCCAGAGCGGCGGCTGGACCAGGCGACACCCCACTCGCCCACCGTGGGCCCCGGCGATGTCGACTGGCGAGCGATTAGTCGGGATGCCTTAGCACGCCATGAACGTGCCATCACCCTGGAGCAGGCGCCGGGTGGCTGGATGCTGGGGATTGGCGAGCACCTCGCGCGGGTTCCCCACCTCGACCACCGCCCCGTCATCCATCACGACGAGACGGGTCGCAAACTCACGAACAAAATCATCGTCGTGGCTCACGGCAATGAGCGTCCGGCCCTTCGCCGTCAGCGCGCGCAACGTCTCGCCAAGCTCGTTGCGCCTGGCCGGATCGAGCGATGCCGTCGGCTCGTCCATCAGCAGCAGGGGCGGCCCGACCGCGAGCGCCCGCGCGATGGCCACGCGCTGCGCTTCGCCGCCGGAGAGCTCACGCGGCAGCGCACGGGAGCGTGCGCCGACGCCAAGCTCGTCGAGCAGTTGCTGCGCCTGGCGCTCGGCCTCCACGCGAGGCACTTTGTGCACGTAGACCGGTGCGAGCGACACGTTCCGGAGCGCCGACAGGTGCTCGAACAGGTAGTGGAACTGGAAGACCATTCCGACCTTGCGATGCAGCGACTTGAGCCGGCCATCACTCGCCAGCGGCCCGGGCTCGAGGCGAACGCCGTCCACGACCACTTCGCCGCCGTCGAACGGCTCGAGGCCGGCAATCACGCGCAGCACGGTGGTCTTGCCGCCTCCCGACAGGCCCATCAGGGCGACCAGCTCGCCCTTCGACACCTCGAGGTCCACGCCCTTGAGGATTTCGCGGGCTCCCCGGCTCAGGCGCAGGCCGCGCACGTCGAGCACGGCGTCGCTCATGGTGTTGGCGCTTTCCATCGGTCTTCCATGCGCCGCGCCACGCGCGACAGCGGCAACGACATCGCCAGGTACATGCCCGCGCACAAGGCTCCCGGCAGGACCCAGCTCCCGATATTGGCGGCGAAGATCGATGTCTGCTTCGTCAGCTCGACCACCGTCAGCACCGACACCAGCGACGAGTCCTTGAGCAGTGCGACGAAGTCGTTGGTCATCGGCGCCAGCGCCAGGCGCAGCGCCTGGGGGCCCCGCACCAGGGTCAGGATCTGGCGCTCGGTCAGGCCGAGAATCCGTGCGGCGTCGAGCTGGCCCTTCGGCACGGCCTCCAGCGCACTGCGGTAGATCTCGCTCTCGTACGCGGCGTAGTTCAAGCCAAGGCCAACGAGCGCCGCGACGAACGCCGGCAGCCGGATCACCGACGCCAGGCCGTAATACAGCACGAACAGCTGGAGCAGCACCGGCGTTCCGCGCGTGAACTCGACGTAGGCGGTCAGCGCCGCGCGGGTGATCGGGCCCCCGTAGACACGCCCGCTCGCCACCAGGACGCCGACCGCGACGGCGAGCGCCATGGAGAGGCACGAGAGCACGATCGTGATGAGCGCCGCGCGGAACAGCGCCGGCAGGTAGCGAACCACCGCGTCGACGCCCCGCGGAGGCGGGCTCTCGGCGGCAGAGGGTTCGGTCGGCTGGCCTGGCGCCGGGCCGGCCGCGGTCAGGCGCGCGTAGAGCGCGGCCTGGTCGTCGTTCCAGACCTGGTAGCGCGTGAAGATTTCGCGCAGCGTCCCATCGCGCATCGCCTCGCGCAGGAAGCCGTCGATCCGGTCGCGAAGCGCCGTGTGGCCGGCGGCGAGCACGCCCACGTAGTGCCCGATCGCGATCGCCCGCGGCTGCGTGGCCAGGCCGCGGTGCTGCCGCATCGCCTTCTCGGCGAGCACGTGATCGAGGAGCACCGCGTCCAGCCTCCCCATCAACAGGTCCGTGTACGGATGCACGTCATCGTCGTAGGAGACGGCTTCGATGCCCTGCCCGGCCTGAGCCTTAAGGAGGATCTCGTAGGCGATGGTGCCGCCGAGCGTGCCGACGCGCCTGCCTCGCAGGTCGGCCAGCGTTCGAAGCGCACCCTTGTCCGCCTCGCGAACGGTGAGGACTTCCCGGAACTCGTAGTAGGGGATCGTCGTCGCAAGCGCGGCTCGCCTGGCGGGGGTCTCTTCGATGCCGCTCAGCCCGATCTCGAAATCGCCGCGCTGGACCGACGCGTCAATCGACGTGAACTGGCACGACACGAACCGCGGAGTCAGGCCCAGCTTCCTGGCGATGAGGTTTGCGACCTCGACATCGAACCCGACGACGCGCGACGGATCGGAGGGGTCGGCCCCGACATACGGATAGCCGCCCTCGGGATCGCCGCCCCAGAGGAATTCGTTCGAGGTCGCCTTCTGCTGCGCGGAGGCAGGCTGCACCGCCAGAGCGGACGCGAGTGCCATGGCGCAGGCCGCCGCGAGAAGCCGGCGCGCCAAGGTCAGGAGTATCGGCAATCGTCGACCCACCGTCGCATTATGCGGACCGTACCAGCGCGGCGCAACACGAAAGCCGCCGCCGGCTCTGAAGAGCCGGCCTCCAGCCCTTGGGCGCCGTAGCGCAGCGGGTGCGAAGGCGCCAGCCGCCAGCCGATCGTTGTGTGCCTATCCGAACGCCGCGTCCAGCGATGCTCCGGCCGCCTGGATTGTCGCGTCGATGTCGCCGTCGGTCAGCGCGATCGAGAGAAAGTTGGCCTCGAACTGCGACGGGGCCAGCGAGACGCCGTGCCGGAGCATCTGGTGGAAGAACCGGCCGAACCGCTTCGTGTCGCAACCGGCGGCGCCCGACCAGTTCGTCACGTCCTCGGCGGTGAAGAACAGCGTCCACATCGATCCGACGCGGGCGACCCGGCACGGATACTTGCCGCGCGCGATCTGCTTCGTCAGCCCGGCCTCGAGCCTGGCGCCGAGCTGCTCGAGCCGATCGTAGAAGTTGGGCGTCGCGTCGATCTGGCGCAGCGTCGCCAGCCCGGCGGCCATCGCCAGTGGATTGCCCGACAGCGTGCCCGCCTGGTACACCGGCCCTTCGGGAGCGATCCGCGTCATCAGATCGGCCCTTCCGCCGTAGGCGCCGACCGGCAGGCCGCCGCCGATCACTTTTCCGAGCGTGGTCAGATCGGGCCGAATGCCGAAGCGCTGCTGCGCCCCGCCGCGCGCCAGGCGGAACCCGGTCATCACTTCGTCGAGGATCAGCACCGCGGCATGCGTGGTGCACAGCTCGCGGAGGCCTTCGAGGAACCCCGGCTTCGGCGCGACCACGCCCATGTTGCCGACCACCGGCTCGACAATCACGGCTGCGATCGTGCCGGAGTTTTCCGCGAAGCAGCGCGCCACGCCGTCCAGGTCGTTGAACGCCACGGTCAGCGTGTCGCGGGCGGTGCCCTCGGTCACGCCGGGGCTGTCGGGTACGCCGAGCGTCGCGGCGCCCGATCCGGCCTTGATGAGGAACGAATCGCCGTGGCCGTGGTAGCAGCCCTCGAACTTGACGATCTTCGGCCGGCCGGTCGCGCCGCGCGCCAGCCGCACGGCCGACATGGTGGCCTCCGTTCCGGAGTTCACCATGCGCACCCGGTCGAGCGACGGCACGAAGTCGACCAGCCGCTCGGCCATTTCCACCTCGAGCCGCGTCGGTGCACCGTAGGATGCGCCGATCTCGATCTGATTGTGGATGGCCGCCAGTACGGCCGGGTGGCCGTGCCCGAGAATCATCGGCCCCCACGATCCGATGAAGTCGATGTACGCCCTGCCGTCCTCATCGAAGACCCGCGACCCTTCGGCACGGGCGATGAAGATCGGCGTCCCGCCGACACCACGAAACGCCCGGACCGGCGAATTCACTCCGCCCGGGATCAGCTGTTTCGCACGATCGAAGAGCGCACGGCTCGCTGCGCCGTTGCGCGTCACATCTTCCGAAGGCACACCGCACCTCCACCGAACTGACTTTCGGGCGGGCAGAACCGTCGCAGCCAGCACGAAGCCGATCGAAATGTCGATTGATGAAGCTTAGCAGGGCTCGGGCCGAACCACCAACGTCCCGATGCCGCCCGTCAGCGCCACTCCCACTCGATGTATCCAGGCTTCACGGCGCTCATGGCGTTGACGACGAGCTCGGCGAGGCCGCCGTAAAGGACCCGGTGGCGGTTCCAGAGGTCGTAGTACGACAGCAGGTCCCGGAACTGGCCCTTGCAGTTGCTGCAGGGCGCGCACAGGTACTTGGGAATGGACGGGTCCATGCAGTCGGCGAAGGCCGTCAGCACCTGCTGCAGCTTCTTGCGCCCGGAGACGTGCCGCCGCCAGTCGGCGAAGTTGTGGCCGCTCATCATGGCGAAGCCGCTGCCGCCGCCGCAGCAGTAGTTGTCCACCCCGTGAGGATGCATCTCGCGGAATCCTGGACAGAGCGCGCGCAGGATCTCCCGCTGGGGTTCCACGATCCCCATCAGCCGCACCATGTTGCACGGATCGTGCAGCGTGACGGGAAAGTCGTTCCGCGAACGGTCGAATCTCAGGCGCCCGCCGACGACAATGTCGCGCAGAAGCGTCAGGGCGCTTTCGCGGGGGATCTGGAGATCGCCGGTGAGCAGGCGGTCCGCAACAACCGACAGGCCCTTGTGCGCGTGCCCGCACTCGCCGGCGACAATCCTCTTCACCTTCAGCCGGCGCGCGGCATCGACCTGCCTCAGCGCCACCCGAGCGAACTGCGCATCGTCGTACCAGAGGCCGTAGTCGACAACGTCGAAACCGAAGAGGTCCGAGGACAGCGTCCAGTTGACGCCCGCCTCGTTCAGGATGAGCGCATACGCGCCGATGTTCTCGGGCCAGGCGAGCGCCTCTCCGGCGTTGTGAATCAGCAGGACGTCGGCGCCTTCCACGTCCCACCTCGTCTTGACGGTGATGCCGGTCCGCTCCGAAGTCTCCTCGTCTATGAATGCGACGTTGTCCTTGAACGAGGCGGGCGACATGCCGGTCGATGACCCCGTCCGGAGCTGCAGCAGGGAGCCCTGATCGTGAATCTCGCGGGGCGCGATGCCCATCTCCTGGCTGAACAGTTTTCTCAGCTCGCGGGCGACCAGGCCGTTGTCGGCGCCGATCGGGCAGGCCTGCGCGCAGCGCCGACAGAGGTTGCACCGGTAGGCCAGCTCGATCAGGCGAGCCACCAGCGGCCAGCCGGCCTCGATCTCGCCGTGTTGCCAGGCCGACAGCAGGCCGCCGTGCCGGACGTACTTGAAGTAGAGCCGGCGCACGATCTCGGTACGGTACGTCGGGCGGTAGAGCTCGTTCCGGCCGCTCGCCTCGAAGATATGACAGGAGTCCGCGCAGGTCTGGCACTTGGCGCAGTGCTCCATGGTCAGGACGAGCGGCTGCAGGAACGTCCAGTTGTTCTCGCGCGAGAACAGCTTGTCGAGACCCGCGAGGAACCTCCGGACGAGCTCGCGCTCATCGCCTGGCGAGGCAGGCTTCGGAACGCTCACGGCGCAGGTGTCGTCGAGCGCGCACTCGTATCGCGTCTTCGCCTGTTCGGCAAGCGCAGCCCACGGGCGGTCGGCAGCTGGATGGTCGAGGGGCGCCGGCAGCGGCATCAAGTCGGCGTTCTCGAGATGCACGAGCGGCTGCATGTCGACACTCGCGATCGACGACAGGTCCAGGCGGCAACGGGCCTGATCGCTCATCGCTTTGCCGCCGGGCCGGGGGTGGCCTCCGCAATGTCGGCCCAGGACTTCACGCCGTCGGCGCCGACATGAGGCGCGGACCACGTCGGTCGGCTGGACAGACACTCGGTCATCTGTCTCTCGATTTCGCTGCCTCGACGGTTCGGCTCGTCGTCCCACCTGACGGAGTGATAGGTGAAGAACTTACCGACGAAATGCGACATGTGTGTGCAGGGAATGTAGGCAGCGAGCAGCGCGGTCAGGACGATCCCGGTGCCGAGCAGCGGCGGCACGTGGATGCCCGTGTCCCATGTGACGAGGCCGACCACGCACGCGAGCACGCCGGGCGCCCCGGCTGGCCTGAACGCCACGCCTACCGCGATCACACCCAGTGCGACGATGAAGAACGCCAGATTGAAGATGTCGCCGGGCGTCGTCGACAGGTGGAGGTTCCCGTCCGTGAGCCGCCGGTGCAACAGGCCTGTGGCGCCGAAGAGCGCTGCGGCCACGCCCACCACTCCTGTCACGCGATACAAACCCGCAACGGCCCGGCCCTGCCAACTGCTCATAATCGCGGGTGCGATGATCTCCATTCCCGCGGCAGCCAGCAGCAGTGCGGCCGTGCCAATGAGCAGGTAGAGGCCGGCGTGAAACGGGTAGGAACGTCGCCACAGCCGCGGGTTGTTCGCGCGCAGCGCTCTCAACAAGAGCAGTTCGGACGCCATCGCCGCGACCGCGCGGATCCTGTGGCGCCTGGCCGGACGCGTCCACCATTCCGATTCTTCATAGCGCGATCCGCCGTGCGCGGCGTGCCGCGGAGATTCATGCGGGACCGGGTACAGCTCCCATCTCAAGTGCAGCGGCGCCCGCGCGTATCTGATCGCCCGGATCGCGGTTCCTGCAACACACACGATGATCGAGCCGGCGAGAATCCCGTAGTAGAGGCTCATCATCGGGCTGCCGTCCTGCTCGCGAACGCTCGCGCCGCGCCAATCATGCCGGCCGCCCATTCCGGCGTCGCCGTCGCATGCAGGTGGGTGAACGCCGCCCACACGTTGTTGACGGCAATCCCGTCGCGCCCGGCGACACTTCCGGTTCCCCTGCGCACCGCACTCGCGGTCGCGGGTGCGCCGGCGGCCGCGACGATCCGGGAGTAGTGAAACTCGTGACCTCGGAGGACGGAGCCGACAGGAAAGAAGGCGTTGGGGGTGTCGACGACGAGCTCCGAGTAGCCGTGCCCCTGCGGGGTGGTTTCCAATTCGACGTCGCAGGGCAACACGCCGGCCATGACGCTCCGCTCGCCTCCGGAGAGCATGGAGCGTGCGAGCAGCATCAGGCCGCCGCATTCCGCATAGACCGGGACCCCGGCGTCGGCGTGCATCCGGATGTCGTCGAGCAGCAAACGGTTGGCCGCGATCCGCCTGGCGTGCGTTTCGGGGAACCCGCCGCCTATGTAGAGAGCGTGAAGCCCGGCCGGCAGCGACGTCGCATCCAGGCTCGAGATCGGAATCAGCGCGGCGCCCGATGACTCCAGCGCCTCCAGATTCTCAGGGTAGTAGAACGTGAACGCAGAGTCGCGAAGATAGCCGATTCGCAGGCCCGTACCGTCAGGTGAGGGGATGGACCGGGCGGGCGCTTGCGAAACAGCTGGGGCCTCGCGCGCGATCTCCAGGATGCGCAACGTGTCCAGGTGCGCCTCGGCGATCGAGGAGAGTCGCGACCGGAGCTCCGCAAGCCCGCCGTGCTCATCCGGGGGAACCAGGCCAAGGTGCCGGCCCGGAAGCAACTCGTTGTCGTTCAGGCGCGGAATCACGCCCACCACGGGCAGCGAGCAATTGGCCTCGATGGCCTCCCTGATGACCCGCACGTGACGGGATCCGTTCACCCGGTTCAGCACAACGCCGGCAATCCGCACGCCGGGGTCCAGGCGCTGGCAGCCCAACACGCATGCGGCAAGCGTGCGCGTCACCTTCGTCGCATTCACAACCAGCAACACAGGCGCCTGCAGCAGCTTGGCCAGTTCGGCGCTGCTGTGCGTCCCCCGGGCATCCACGCCGTCGTACAAGCCGCGGTTGCCCTCGACAATCGCAATGCCGGCTGAGGTTGAGTGCGTCGCGAAGGCAGCCTGGACGCCCTCGACGCCCATCAGCCAGGTGTCGAGGTTCCGGGCCGGCCGGCCCGATGCCCAGCTCAGCCAGGCCGCATCGATGTAGTCGGGCCCCTTCTTGAATGCGACGGTCGCGTGGCCGAGCTTGCGCAATGCGGTCACGATGGCCAGCGACGCGACGGTCTTTCCCGAATCGCCCCCCAGACCGGCAACGAGCACGCGGGGCGGCAGGGCCACTGGCGAGCCTTCCGGTGCCATGGTCACGGCGACGCCACCTTTTCGCGAACCGACAGCGTGATCTTGTAGAACAGGGTCACCATCAGCACGCCGACGGCCCAGATCCCCACGGCAATCAGGATTTCCGTGCCGGTCGGCGCGTAGCGCGGCAGCGCGCCAAGAGGGGTCGGAACAAATCCGCCGACGATCAGTCCGAGTCCTTTCTCGATCCAGGTCGACAGAACGACCATCGCGCAACCGGCCGCCAGCAGCGAGTCAGTGCGGCGTAATGTCGGCGCCAGCAGCACCACGAGAGACAACACGGCCAGGATCGCGGACATCCACATCCAGGGTGCGAGCGGCGCCTGCCCCTGGAGTCCGACATAGAGGTAGGCGAAGTGCGCGACGTGTTCCGGAATGCCACTGTAGAGCGCGGTGAACAGCTCCAGCAGCACGAAGAACACGTTTGTCACCATCGCGTAGGCCACGATCATGGCGAGCTTGTCGATGGGCTCGCGCCCCGCGTCGAACCAGGTCATCCGCCGGAGCAGCAGGCAGAGCAGGATGAGCAGCGCCGGGCCCGCGGCAAACGCAGAGGCGAGGAATCGAGGCGCCAGAATCGCGGTGAGCCAGAACGACCGGCCCGGCAGTCCGTTGTAGAGAAACGCGGTCACGGTGTGGATGCTCACGGCCCAGGGAATCGACAGGATGATCACGCGGCGGACCCAGCTCGGCGGCGCCGTGCCCAGGCTCTCCGAGCCGAGCGTCGCGCGGGTGATGACCACGTTCAGGACCAGGTAGCCCGAAAGCGCGAGGAAGTCCCAGAACATCATCGAGCCGGGTGCCGGGTAGATCAGGACGTTCAGCACGCGCATGGGCTGCCCCATGTCCACCACGACGAAGAGCATGCTGGCGGTGACCGCGGCGATGGCGAGGAACTCGCCGAGGATCGTGATGCGGGCAAACGCCTTGAAGTCGTGCAGGTAATACGGCAGCACAACCGTCACGGCCGACGCCGCAATCCCGACCAGGAACGTGAATTGCGCGATGTAGAGGCCCCAGGTCACATCGCGCCCGAGGCCGGTGACAATCAGCCCGGCCGCCAGCTGCCTGAAGTAGGCCAGTAGCGCCACGCCGACAATGGCACCCAGGCTCAGCACCCACACCCAGGACCGCCGATCGCCCACGACTGCCTTTTCGAACATGAACATCGGTGTCACTCAGACGATGTAATACACCGAGGGCCGGGTGCCGAGCTCCGGCCTCCGCCTGATCGCGAACCTGGAACGAAGCAACGCCCGCACGTCGGACTGGGGATCGTCGAGGCGGCCGAAGACGATGGCCCGTACCGGGCACGCGTCGGCGCAGGCCGGGCGCTCGTCGCGCGCAAGGCGCTCCTCGCAGAAGGTGCACTTCTCGACAACGCCCTTGGTGCGGGCCGGGTATGCTGGCGTGAGCGTGCTGATGGATGGGCGCGGATCGGACCAGTTGAAGCTTCTCGAGCCGTATGGGCACGCGGCCACGCAGTAGCGACAGCCGATGCAGCGATGCGCGTCCATCATCACGATGCCGTCTTCGCGCTTCCAGGTGGCCCGCGTTGGACACACGCGCACGCACGGAGGATTGTCGCAGTGGTTGCAGAGCACCATCACGGGCTTCCCGCGCAGGGCATCCGGAGAGAAGCCGGAGTCGAGCGATGGGAACGCATCCTCGAAGCGTTCCTTCCAGATCCACTTGACCTCGTGTGCGCGATCGCCGATCGCAGGCACGTTGTGGACCCGGTGGCACGCCTCTGCACACTTCGTGCAGTCGCCCGCTTCGAGGCACTTGCGCGGGTCGATGACCATGGCGAGCCGTCGATTCGTAGCGCCTGTCGGCGCGCCGCCCGGGCCGCCTTGTGCGAGCGCGTCGAGCGCCGGCTTGGAGGCCGCAGCGAGCGCCGACAGACCGGCCACGCCCAGGAAGCCGCGCCTGCTGATGCTCATGGCTTGCTCCTGATGGCTGAAGCGGAATCGACGTGGCAGTCCCAGCACGCCGGTGTGACACCGGCGTAGTTGTGGCAGCGGTCGCAGAACTCGGCCCGATTCGAGTGGCAGCGCAGGCAGGTGCCGGTCAGGCTGGCCTTGAACGTCCTGCCGTCGGGTGCCGTCCAATTGCGATCGCCCTGCCGGACCACCAGGTCGCGCCAGGTGCCGAGCAGGTCCATGTGCGATGACCGCATGAAGGCAACGGGCATCACGCAGGCCTTCTCCGCGACGGGCCACTTCAACTCGGGCCCCTTTGCGGGTGAGCCCGCCGCCCTCGCATACCAGGCCGGGCCGGTCAGGAGTCCCACGAAGAGGATCGCGGCAGCGATGATCACATGGCGATCACGCACGGACTGGCTCCTCCTCTGCGACGGGCAGCGGCTCGCCGCGCAAATCGGTCGTGCGCATCCGCTCGCCCTTCATCACGAGCGCGTTCCCAACCAGTTCGTGCACGCCGGCCACATCGACGCCCGGCGTCCAGTAGTCGAGCAGCGGCGGCAAGGTGGCCTTGTCGATGGCGCACATGCAGGCGACCAGGTTCACCCCGAACGTGTCGCGTACGTGGCGCACGGCGTTGGCGCGGGGAAATCCACCGCGCAGCCGCATTTCCAGGTTCTCGTCCGTGCCCAGGCCCGATCCGCTCCCGCAGCAGAAGGTCTGCTCGCGGATCGTGCTCTCGGGCATCTCGTGAAACGATCGGCAGGCCCGCCGGATCAGGTACCGCGGCTCCTCGAACATGCCCATGGCGCGCGACGGGTTGCACGAGTCGTGGAAGGTGACCTTCCAGCGATCGTTGCGCGAGGGATCGAGCGTGAGGCGGTCGTGCCGCAGCAGGTCGGCGGTGAACTCGCAGACGTGGATCGCCCGGGTCGACGCGGCGTGATCGAATCGCGTGCCGGTCGCCGGCGAGACCGGCACCTCGAGAAAGTCGGCCGGGCCGTTCATCGTGTCCATGTACTGGTGCAGCACGCGCCACATGTGGCCGCACTCGCCTCCGAGGATCCACTTCACGCCCAGGCGCCTGGCTTCCGAGTAGACCTTCGCGTTGAGGCGCTTGACCATCTCGTGCGACGCGAACAGCCCGAAGTTCCCGCCCTCGGACGCAAACGCGCTCAGCGTGTAGTCGAGGCCGATCTCGTGGAACACCATCAGGTAGCCGAGCAGGGTGAAGTAGTGAGGAGAGCCGAAGTAGTCGGCAGACGGCACGATGACGAGCACTTCCGCACCCTTGCGGTTGATCGGGACCTCCACGCGCACGCCCGTCAGCTCCTCGAGCTCGTCCACCGCGAACTCGATGCTGTCCTTGAAGCCGTGGGGCTGGATGCCGAGGTGGTTGCCGGTCCGATAGCTGTTGGCGGCCGGCTCGAGAATCCAGTTGATGTTGCAGCCGACCAGGCTCAGCAGCTCCCGCCCGATCATCGTCACCTCCGCCGTATCGATGCCGTAAGGGCAGAAGACCGAGCATCGGCGGCATTCGGTGCACTGGTGGAAGTAGTAGAACCACTCCTTCAGCACGTCCTCGGTGAGGTCGCGGGCGCCGACAAGCGATCCGAACAGGCGCCCCGCGGCCGTGAAGTAGCGTCGGTACACCGATCGCATCAGCTCGGCGCGCAGGACCGGCATGTTCTTGGGATCGCCCGAGCCCAGGTAGAAGTGGCACTTGTCGGCGCATGCGCCGCAGCGCACGCAGATGTCCATGAACAATCGGAACGAGCGGTACCGCTCGAGCCGGTCCTTCATGCCGTCGAGGATGATCGCCTTCCAGTTCGGAGGCAGCTTCCAGTCCTCGTCGTAGGGCTGCCACTGACGGGGATTGGGCAGCCCGAGCGCCACCAGGTTCTTCGCGGCTGCGCTGTAGCAGAACGTGCCCTTGCGGAACTCGACGCGCGGATCGAGCCAGCCCTTCGCGCCAGGCCGATAGTCGACCCTGGACAGCTCGGCGGGAGGAGGCGTGCGATCCGCCATGCGGCTATCCCCTCTCCACGGGAAGACCGGCGGCCTTGATCTTGTCCCGGAACTCGTCTTCCCACTCTTCGTAGGAGTGAACCTGCACCGGGGCGTTCCACGGGTTGAGGTGGCGCCGCAATCGACTGGTGTTGCCGAGGTTCCGCGTCGGGCTCAGGAAAACGCCGGCCAGGTGCATGAGCTTGCTGAACGGCAGACAGGCCAGGAGCACGCACACCAGGAACAAATGGATGAACACGATTGCGCCGGTCTCCGGAGGGACGACTGGTGACAGTGTCACGAGCCCCAGCGTCAGCTGCTTCGCGGCGACGACATCCTGCCGGACGAAGTAGCGCATCAACACGCCCGAGCCCGCGATCGCGATGAGCAGGTAGAGCGCGAAGTAGTCCTGGAAGAGCGAGATGAATCGAACCTGGACGTCGCGAAGGCGCCGGAACAGCAGGTACCCGAGCCCCGCGAGCAGTGTGAGATCAGTCAGATAGAGCGGTGGAGTCCCGACCTGGAAGAACCCGTCCACCGACGCGATCGCCGCGACGAATTTCGGTGTCGGTTCGGTGAAGAACCGCAGGTGGCGAAGCACGACGATCAACAACGACCAATGGAAGCAGATGGCTGCAAGCCACAGCCATTTCTGCTCGTAGTTGGTGAATCTCGCGGATCGAGATGCCTCGCCGGCCGATGAGGTCCGAATGTCGCCCGCGCCCGCGATCGGCTCGCTCGTCAACGCCGTGGTGGTGTTGCGAAACAGGGACCTGAACAGCAGCACCTCGAGTGCCATCCTTACGATCACGCCGCCCCGGCTCGACGGGTTCTCGATCCAGCCCGCCTTGATCCACGGCAACGATTTCTGCTGGCCGCAGGTCGTCGGAATCCGAAACGGCTCCGGCGTCAACGCCCACCGTGTCACGCGGATCACCATGCCGGCGGCGAATAGCATGAACGCGAGACCCGGCACCATGGTCCCGAACACGGGCCGTGTGAACGGAAAGCTCCCTCCGGCCCACGCGATTCCCGCAATGCACAGCACGGCGACGAGCGGCAGGATCGAGGTCATGGAATCTCGGTGCCGCCTCTGACCGGCACGCCGCGTTCGGACGACGTCCGAGAGGAAGTCGCGATGGCGTTCATGCGATCGGCGACATAGAGCCGACGGCGCGACGCCCGTTCGGCAATGCTCTTGATGTCGCTCCGGCACCGGACGAACATGTCGGCGGCCAGCCGTTCCAGCTCGGCGACGCGCGGTCCGACACGTTCGAGCCCCACCCGGCCGTCGGGATCACCGTCGCCACCCGACAGCGCGGAATTCGCGGCGTCGCGTGCAAGGCCGAACATCGCGACGGCAACATCCGGCGAGATGTCCCGCACAGCCCGCAGCCGGACGATGGCCTCGAGCGCCGGCCTCACGCGCGAATGATTGAATCCGCCGAGCAGCTCATCGGCAACGATTCTCAGCGAGGATCGAGCCGTGGAGCCCACCGGATCGCGGAAGGGATCGCGCGCGCCGGCCGGCCGGACCCCCGACTGTCCGGGGAACGCACGCTCGATGCAGCCGAGCCACGCATCGGCCAGCAGCTGGCTCGAGCGCGCTTGTGGTGTCGTCTGATTCATTGTCCGCTCCGCATTCCCGCGGGCCATTTCAGATGGAGCCCGGGGTCCTCAGGGTCCGTGACCGTGGCCGCCCGGTCTCCCCGGACGACATCCGACGTCTTATCTATACGCATCCGGTCGGCTTCGGCAGGCCCGCCAGCTTGCACGCACCCTTGGCCGGCCCCGATGGGAACAGCGTGTAGATCTCGTTCAGCTTGAAGCCCGTCTCCTTGCAGAGCTTCCGGATCATCGGGGCGATGCCAAACTGCAGGTAGTACGCGCGCAGGTAGTTGATCACCTTCCAATGCGCCTCGGTCAGCTGCTCCACGCCTTCGGTCGCCGCAAAATCTGATGCGACCGTTTCGTTCCACACCTCGGGGTTCTCGAGGAAGCCGTCTTCGTCCACGTGGTACGCGGTGCCATTGAGTTCGATGGTGGGCACGATGGGATTCTCCCCCTTCTCAAATGAGGTCGATGTAACCGGAGGGACATTCCTCCGCACATTTCCTGCAGCCGTTGCAGAGCTCCAGCTTGACCCGATAGTGCTCGCCCTTCGGAAGCTTCACGAACGCGTTGTTCGTGCAGTACATCCAGCAGGTTTCGCAGTCCATGCACATGCCGCACGACATGCAGCGTCCAGCCTCGGCAAACGCGTCGGCTTCGGCGAGGCCTGCCGCAACTTCCGTCTCGGGCCCGCGCTGGCCGGGCGGGGTCTGCGACCGATGATGCCTGGCGCTCTCCTTGTACCATCCGGGCTTCATCCGCTCGACCGATAGGGCCGGGGACATCGCAGGCTTCTCCGGTTCGAGGCCGCGCAGCCTGGCGTCGATGGCCTCGGCTGCGAGCCGGCCCTGACCGATCGCCACCGAGACGAGTCCAAGCGCGACGTCGTCGCCGCCCGCGTAGAGACCGGGAGCCGAGGTTGCCCCCCATTGATCGATCGCCACCCAGCCCGCGCCATCGCGCAGGCCCGGTAACGGCGCAAAGTCCGGCTCCTGGCTGATGGCCGCAACCACCGTCGTTGCCGGAATGTCGAACTCGGATCCTGGCCTTGGGACCGGCCGCGGCCGGCCCGTAGCATCGGGATCGCCGAGCGTCATGCGCCGGCATCGCACCGCAACAGCCGCACCATCCCGTTGCAGGATTTCGATCGGCGCCGTGAGCAGTTCGATCTGCACGCCCTCTTCGATCGCCCCGTCGACCTCCGCGCCGATCGCGGGCATCTCTGCGCGCGTCCTGCGATACAGCAGCATCACCTCGGCGCCGAGCCGCCGGCTGACCCGCGCCGCGTCGATCGCGGTGTCGCCTCCGCCGACCACAACCACGCAATCTCCGACCGCCACGGGTTCACCGGCGTTCATGCGATGCAGGAACCCGGTGCCGGTCAGCACGTTCGGTGCCTCTTCGCCGGGGATCCGCAGCGCCAGGCCCTTGTGCGCCCCGATGCCGGCAAACACGGCACGATGACTGGCCCTTACATCGTCGAGTGACACGTCGCGTCCGACGCTGGTGTTGCACCGAAGATCCACTCCGAGGTCGAGCACGCGGCTGATTTCCGCGTCGAGCACGCCGGCTGGAAGGCGGTAGCGCGGAATGCCGTAGCGGAGCATGCCGCCGGGCCGGGAGAACGCTTCGAAGAGTGTGACGGGATACCCTCGCCTCGCCAGTTGGTACGCGCATGACAGGCCGGCGGGCCCTGACCCAATCACCGCAATCGGGGCGCCGAGTCTCGATTCCGTTGAGCGGGTGAGCCCAAGGCCTTGTGCGATCCCGAAATCCCCGATGAAGCGCTCCATGGCGTTGATCGCCACCGGGCCTTCCTTCACGGCGCGATTGCAGTGGTCCTCGCACCGGTGCGGGCAGACGCGGCCGCAGATCGCAGGAAACGGGTTGCGCTCGGTGATGATGCGCCAGGCGCGCTCGAACGCCTGCTCGCGGGTGCGCCCGTAGGCCTCCGCCTGTGCGATGGTCGTGAGCCATCCGCGAACGTCGGTGCCGCCCGGGCAGTTCGCCGCACAGGGTGCGGACTTCGGTGCATAGCGCGGCCGAAGCGGGCTGATATCCGCGCCCGACTGCCCGCCCGACTTGATGACGGGCTTCTTGATCTCCTTGAACAACGCCATCAAGCAACTCCGCAGCGATCATCCGGCTCGGGGCTGGCGGCTGGAGGCTTTCAGCCAGACATTCGGCTCGGGCGGGTCGCGGCACATCGGTCGGCGATCCCACCCGCGCCAGCCGAGTTCGCCGCCAGCATCCAGCCCCAGGCCCCCGGCCCAGAGCCGATTGGAGTCGAACGGATCAGTCTGGCGCGGCGCCTTCCTTGTGCGGCAGCGTGATGTAGCTGCCGCCGAAGTAGGTATAGACGCAGCGGCCCGAGTCGATGAGCTGCCGGATCGCCTGCTTGCAGTCGTCCTTCGTGCAGCTGCCCTCGCCGTGCTTCGCGATCATGGCCTTGCTGAGATCGCCGGCCTTCAGGTTCTTCTTGCCCATCGTTTCGGCGATCAGCTGATACATGTCTTCGGCCAGCGTCTCAATCGGAACCGGCATGATCTCCTCCTGCACTTAGCTCAAGGCTCTCGGCCAGAGGCTGGCGGCAAGACGCGCGGCGCCAGGTCGGTCGCTCCTCGTCACCGCTCGCGCTCGCCCGTTGGAGGGCGGCTCTTCAGAGCCGCCTGGCGCCAGCCGGGCCGCCTCTAGTACCGAATGTGCGTCGACCTCGCGTAGGTCAGGCCCGCATGCTTGAAGTCGTCGAGGTGATAGCGCGTGAACGGAATCCCCGTCACCTCGAAGAACCGCGGCCAGCCGATCCGCTCGATCCACTCGCCCATCCGCTCGAACTTCCGCGCGTTCGCGGCGTAGACGTCGACCAGGTGCACGACCGCATCGACGACCGCGGGCCATCGCGGCGGATCGTTCGGAATGAACGGGATCGCGAGCCTCGAGAACCGCGGTTCGCTGCGCGCGTTGCTCACCTTGCCGCCGACCCAGATCGACAGCCCGTCGTTCTCGGGATCGTTGAGCGGCATGGACGGGCACACCGTGTAGCAGTTGCCGCAGTACATGCACTGCTCTTCGACGACCTCGACCGACTGCTTCGCTCCGACCGTCGCCGGCCTGATCGCGCCAGTCGGACACGACGCGATGAGCGTCGGGACTTCGCAGGTCTTGGCCAGCGTGTCGTGGTTGATCTTGGGCGGGCGCCGGTGGACGCCGAGGATCGCGATGTCGGAGCAATGCACCGCCCCGCACATGTTCAGGCAGCACGCCAGCGCGATGCGCAGCTTGGCCGGCAAGTCCTCGTGCGTGAACCGCTCGTAAAGGGCGTCCATCACCGACTTGACGATGCCCGAGGCGTCGGTCGCCGACGAGTGGCAGTGCACCCACCCCTGCGTGTGGACGATGTTGCTGATGGAGTTGTTGGTCCCGCCGACGGGAATGCCGAGCTCGCGCAGTGCGTCTTTCAGCGGCTGGATCTTCTCCCGGTCCGCGAGCAGGAACTCGACATTGTGCCGGCTGGTGAACCGCAGGTAGCCGTCGCAGAAGCGGTCCGCCAGATCGGCGAACTTCCGCAATGTCTGGACGCTCAGCAGCCGTGGCGACCCGCCGCGCACGCTGTAGAGGCGCTCGCCGGACTCGGCCACGTGGCACAGCACGCCCGGTTCGATCGTCTCGTGGTACTTCCACGTCCCGTAGTTCCTGCTGATGATCGGATGCAGGAACTTGTCGTAGCGAGGGGGTCCGATATCCGTGATCCGCTTGGCCGGTGTCGCACTCATCGGTTTGTCTCCTCCGCACGCAGCAGGGCTGTCGCCCTGCACATCGCTAGTCGCCGTCTTCGTTCTTCTGGTAGAAGATGAACGGGTTGTCGCGCGGCGCCGACACCATCTGCGGCGCCGGGTCGAGTCCAATCCCGTCCAGGAAGTTCGCCAGGCCGACCCGCTGGATGAGTTCGCCGATCCGCTCCCGGTTCTTGCCGTACTCGTCCCAGAATTCCCACACCCGTGTCAGCAGCTCCGCCAGCGTGTCCGACAGCTCGCCGGCGGGCACGAACGGCACGAGCACCGAGGCGAGCAGCGCGCCCTGCACGATGGGCGCCTTCGCACCGATGAGCACCGCGGCGCCGCGCTCGGTGCCCGGCTGCAGCGCCTTCGGCATCACGTTGATGCAGTGCATGCAGCGGACGCACTCGCGGTTCTCGATGCTCAGCGTCGCGCCGTTCCAGCTGACGCACCGCGTCGGGCACCGATCGCACACGTCCTTCTGGATGTCGAGGCCGCCCTCCGCGTAGCGCAGCACGGCTTCGTCATCCTGGCGGATGTCGTCTTTCCACGTTCCGATCACGGCCAGGTCGGATCGCGCGATCGACGCCACGCAGTCGTTCGGACAGCCGGCGAACTTGATCTTGAACTTGTAGGGAAACGACGGCCGGTGCACTTCGTCCTGGTGCGCGCGCGTCACGCTGTCGCACATGGCCATCGTGTCGTAGCACGCCCATTCGCAGCGTGCCTGGCCGACGCAGCACGACGGCGTGCGCAGGCTGGATCCCGACCCGCCCAGATCGAAGCCGGCCTCGGTCAGTTCCTTGAACGTCGGTTCGAGCTCGGCGGTCTTCGTCCCGAGGAACACAATGTCGCCGGTCGCCCCGTGCATGTTCGTCAGGCCCGAGCCGTGCCGTTCCCAGATGTCGCACAGGGTCCGAATGGCGTCGCTCGTATAGAACCACCCGGCCGGCTGGTTGATGCGAAGCGTGTGGAAGTGCGCGACGTTGGGGTATTTCTCCGGCAGGTCGCTGTAGCGCCCGATGACGCCGCCGCCGTAGCCGAGCACGCCGACGATGCCGCCGTGCTTCCAGTGCCCCTTCTTCTCTTCGTAGGACTGCTCCAGCTGGCCGAGCAGGTCGCCGCACACCGGGCTGTTCTCGCCCGCCCGCTTGATCTCGGTGACGAAGCTCGGCCACGGGCCACGCTCGAGCTCATCGAGCAGCGGGGTCTTCCTGCCGTCGTCCCCCATCATCTCCTCCCATCAGAGGTAGAACGCGTGCCGCCTCGCGGCACGCTTCGTTTGAACACGCGTCGAACTGCCGTCGTCAATGCGACGATTCGAGGCGAGGCCGGGGGCCGCTGCCTGTCTGTCGAATCGCCGTTTCCACTATGGTCGCAACTCGATCGGAATCCCCATCCGCCAGGGCGTTCACCAATCCTCCGTAGACGGCCGCTGACACGGCGGCGTGGATTCGCGCGTGCGACCATCCGTCCGCCATCAGCCGTTCCCTCAGCGTCGCGAGCTGCGACACCGCTTCCCCATACTCGACGCCGAACTGCCGCTCCAGTTGTTCGCGGACGACACGTGAGAAGGACGGGCACCGGCCCTCGGTGGCCACGGCCAGTGTCAGGTCTCCGCGCCGGACCACCGCGGGCATCGTGAAGTGACCAAGGGCGGGACGATCGACGACGTTCACCAGTGCGCCCAGGCGGCCGGCGTCCTCGGCGACCTGGCAATTCACATCGTCCCGGTTCGTGGCCGCGATCACGACGAACGTTCCATCCGCGTCGCCGATGTGGTACGGCCGGCGCTCGACGTGCACGGACCCGGCGCGGGCCAGCACGTCGACCTGATCGCACACTGCGGGCGCAATCACGGTGACACGCGCTCCCGCCTCGACCAGCGCCCGAATCTTCCGTGCGGCGACTTCGCCCGCACCGACAACCAGCACCGGCCGGTTGCGCACGTCGAGGTTGACGAGGTAGCTCATGGAAGACTCGGCTCGAGCGCCTCGAAGGGAGTAGCGGCCCGTGCAGCCAGCTTCCTCCGCAGGCGCACCACTTCGCCGACGACCATCGTTGCCGGAGGCTCGAGCCGGGCGGCCTCGACCGCATCGCCAATCGTGTCGAGCGTGGCGTCGACGGTGCGCTCGGTGTCCCAGAACGCGGACTGGATCACAGCGACCGGTGTCGAGCCGGGTCTGCCGTGTTCAATGAGCCGCGCCGCGATACGACGGAGATTCTGCAGCGGCATCGCGATGACCAGCGTCTGGACCCGGCTCAACGCGTCCCAGTCCAGGCGGCTGTCGTCGTTGCCGGCTTCATGTCCCGTCACGAAGGTGACCGAAGCGGCGACGCCCCGGTGAGTGACCGGGATGCCCGCCTGAAGCGGCGCGGCGAGCAGGGATGAAACGCCGGGCACAACCTCGAATGGGATCCCGTGGTCGAAGAGGAACTCGGCCTCCTCGCCGCCCCGGCCGAAGATGAACGGATCTCCGCCCTTCAGGCGCACCACGGCCAGGCCGGCGCGGGCAAACGTCAGCAGCATCTGGTTGATCCGATGCTGGCTGCGCGGCGAATCGCCGGCTTGTTTCCCGACGTAGACGCGATCGGCTGACGGATTCGCCAGCGCGAGGACGTCGGGCTGGATCAGGCGGTCGTAGAGAATGATGTCGGCGATCTGGAGCAGGGCGTGGGCCCGCCGCGTGAGCAGATCCGCGGTTCCGGGCCCCGCGCCGACCAGATACACCTTGCCGGGTGGCACTGCAGAACCCCCACAATCGCGCCACGGCCGGCAGGGCGCGTCAGATGAACGTGGTTGGTAACGGCTTCGGAATCTGAATTCGGTGAGGGGGCCGCGAAGACGTTCGGTGGGGACTGCCGACCGTGGGGATGATACGAACCGGGGGCCGATGGTGTCAAGGACACTCGCGGCTCGGACACTCGCGGCTCGCGGCTCGCGGCTGGCGGCTCAGGTCCACTCGGACCTGCAGGAGCGCGTGGCGCTGCGAGAGATGGGCTAGGATCAGGCGACCTTCGCGCCCGAGGTCCGATGGCCGCCCCGCTGATTCGACCTCGCCACACCGGAGATCTCATCATGACGCGTCCGACGACAATCCGCGCGCTCGGCATGCTCGCCGCGTTCACTATCGGCGCGAGCGCCCAAGCCGGCGCCCAGGACAGCACTCCGGCGACCCGTCACACGCTGATGCCCGTGCCGGCGTCGGTGGCGTTCCAGGCCGGGCGTCTTCCCGTCACGGCCACCTTGGCCACCGCGGTGACCGGCCGCTCGGATGCGCGCCTGCTCGACGGGATCAGCCGTGCGCTGACCCGCCTCGAGCGGCGAATCGGCGCCGCTGTTCCGCGGACGCTCACCGCCGATGCAGCCGCGGCACAACTGGTCATCTCGGCGAATGGTCCCGGGGCCCGCGTGCCGTCGGTCAAGGAAGACGAATCGTATTCACTCGACATTGACGGCAAGCAGGCGGTCCTCGAGGCCGCGACCTCGGTCGGCGCCCTTCGCGGGCTCGAGACGCTGCTGCAACTGTTGCAGGGCGATGGGGGCGGCTACTTCTTTCCCGCGGTGAAGATCCGGGACGAGCCCAGGTTCCCGTGGCGCGGCCTGCTCATCGACGTGGCCCGCCACTTCATGCCGGTCGACGTCATCGAGCGCAACCTGGATGGCATGGCGGCCGTCAAGCTCAACGTGCTGCACCTGCACCTGACCGACGACCAGGGGTTCCGCATCGAGAGCAGGAAGTATCCGAAACTCCACCAGAATGGCTCGGACGGCCTTTTCTTCACCCAGGACCAGGCCCGCGACATCGTCGCGTATGCGGCGGCGCGGGGCATTCGCGTCGTGCCCGAGTTCGACATGCCGGGGCACACCTCGGCCTGGATGGTGGGACACCCGGAGCTGGCGAGCGCGCCGGGGCCGTACCAGATCGAGCGGGGCTGGGGCGTCTTCGATCCGACGATGGATCCGACCCGCGAACAGACCTACAAGATCCTCGACGGATTTCTCAGCGAGATGGCGGCGCTGTTCCCCGATGAGTACCTTCACATCGGCGGCGATGAGAACAACGGCAAACAATGGGCCGCCAATCCGGCCATCCAGGCGTTCATGGCGAAGCAGCACCTCGCGGATGCGCACGCGCTGCAGGCCTACTTCAACCAGCGCCTGTCGAAGATCCTGAAGAAGCACGGGAAGAAGATGATCGGGTGGGACGAGATCCTGCACCCCGCGCTGCCCACCGACATCGTTGTCCAGTCGTGGCGGGGCGCGAGCAGCCTGGCCGACGGGGCCAGGAAGGGCTACCTCGGCATCCTGTCGAACGGCTATTACATCGACTTGATCCAGCCTGCGTCGCAGCACTACCAGGTCGATCCGTTGCCGGCCGACAGCGGTCTCGCGCCCGAGGAAGCCGCGCGCGTGCTGGGAGGCGAAGCGACCATGTGGGCGGAATGGGTGACACCTGACACGGTCGATTCGCGAATCTGGCCGCGCACGGCGGCCATCGCCGAGCGCTTCTGGTCCCCGGCCACCGTACGCGACGTGCCGGACATGTACAGGCGCCTGTCGGCCGTATCGCTGCAGCTCGAAGACCTCGGCCTGAAGCACGAGAGCCAGCAGGACGTCGGCCTGCGCCGGCTCGCCAATACGTCCGCCATCGATCCGTTGAAGGTCCTGATCTCGGTGGTCGAACCGGTGAAGGGCTACCGCCGCGGATCCCTGCTGCCCGGCAACCAGCTGTCGCCGCTCACCCGATTTGTCGACGCGGCCAGGCCTGAAAGCCTGGCGGCATTGGCCGTATCGGGCATGGTGAACGACCTGCTGTCGGACGCGCCGCGCTTCAACGACCGGCGGCCCGAGCTGATGGGAGTCTTCCAGGCGTGGCGAAATCTGCATCCGGCCCTCGACCGGCTGGTGGATCGGGCGCCGGCGCTCGCCGAAATCGCGCCGCTCGGCGTCGACCTGGCCTCTGTTGGTGCGATGGGCGACGAGGCCCTCTCCTACATCGCGTCCGGGATCAAGCCACCGCCAGAGTGGCGGGTGACGGCCCTCGCCGGCATCGACAAGGCGGGCGCGCCGCGGGGCGCGGTGCAGTTGATGATCATCGCTGCCATGCGAGCGCTGGTCGTTGCGGCGGCGGAGATTGATCAGGCATCTGTGCTCGGGCCTTCCGCGTGGCGGCAGCGGATCGAGGGTCTGGCCGCGCCGCCGAAGAAAGGTCCGGGCGAGACGTTTTGACACACCGCGCGTCAATTCTCGTCAACCTTCTGGCATAGTCCGCAGCTTGTTGACGCTTGCCACGTTCCCGGGGCGGTCGCCAATGCCCCTAACGCATTGCAGGTCTGTCAGATCGGGGGAAGACCGACGGGCGCCGAAGGTTGGTGCGAGTCTTGCGTAGACAATCGGCGGAGACAGCATCACCAGCAAAGCCAGTGTCGTGGTGGCCTCCACGCACAGGCATTTGGGGAGGCGAGTCTGACCCGCTCTCCTCCCCAACTCCTCCTCAACCTCCCATGAGCTTCCCGTGTTCCATCGCCACGATGGAACACGGGAGGCTGCTTGCCGCTTCGGCCCTGATATCCAGCCACAGAGGAACGCAGCCCGAGCCGGACCGCCCGCGTCCTGGACGGATCATTCGTATCTGAGTGATTCGATCGGGTCGAGGCGGGACGCCCGGACGGCGGGCCACAGCCCGCTCAGGATGCCGGTCAGCATCAGGATGAAGGTGGTCGACAGCAGCACGTCAGGCGTCAGGACGAGGTGGATGTCGGTGCCCCGCGACGGATCGCCGATGAGGTCCGCCAGAAACGGCTGCACCCCGGCGACATTGACGACGATCGCTGTGAGGATCACGCCGGCCACGCCGCCAAGCGAGGTGATGACGAGCGCCTCGAGGAGGAACTGCATCAGGATGTGGCGGCGACGGGCGCCGAGCGCCTTGCGCAACCCGATTTCCCGCGTCCGTTCCGTCACCGACACCAGCATGATGTTCATCACGCCGACGCCGCCGATCATCAGCGTGAGCGTCCCGATGAAGACCAGCACGATCTTCAATCCGGAGGCCATGGCCCCGACCGTATCCCGGATCTCGGCGCTGTCGTTGACCTGGACAGCGCGCTCGTCCCGGGCGTCGAACCGGTGCCGCTCGGCCAGCACGCCGCGCACCTGCTTCATCGCCTGGTCGTGGAACTCCGGCGAGATCGTCTGGACGACCAGCGTGTCGAGGTAATCCTGGTGGAAGATCTGCTCGGTGGACGAGTACGGGATGAAGACGCTCATCTGGTCCGGGTAGAAGTAGCTCGACAGCTGCGCCTTGTCCGCCAGCACGCCAACCACCTCGAAGGACACACCGCGGATCCGGATCGTCTGACCGACCGACGGACTGTTGCCGAACAACTTCAGCGCGACGTTGTTGCCCAGGAACGCGACCCTGCGCCGCCGGTCGACGTCCTCGGCATTGATGAACCGCCCGTCGGCGGGGGTTTCCGCCCGCATGCTGCCGTACTCGGGCGCCACGCCCCGGACACCCGCCGTGGTCTGACGGTTGCCGAAGGTGAGCGGCATGGACTCGTAGATCTCGGGGCTGACCGCCTTGACCAGGCCCAGCTGCCGAATGGGCTCGACGTCTTCGAGCTTGAGGAACACGCGCTTGCCGGCACGCTCCCCGCCCGCCTGCATGCTGGTCTGCCCGCCGTACATCACGGCGACGCCCGTATTGAAGGCGTTCCTGAAGCCGAAGAACAGCGCGTCGTGGAACCCGTTGCCGTACGCCATCAACGAGGTCACCGTGACGATGCCCCACGCGATGCCGAGCATCGTCAACCCGGCTCGGAACCGGTGCGCCACGATCGAGTTCCACGCCTGCGAGAGAATTTCGCTCAGGAGCATTTCGTCGCCCTACGCTTCGAACCGCAGCGCTTCGATCGGCGGCAGCAGTGCGGCCCGCCGCGCGGGATAGGTTGAGGCGGCCACGCCGATCACCATGAGGACCCCGACCGCGAACACGTTGATCTGCCAGGTGAGGATCATGCCGCTGAATCGCTCGGGCATCGGGGTCATGTTGATGAGCGCGCACAGCCCGGCGCCCACCGCGTAGCCGATGATCCCGCTCAGCGCGGTCAGCAGGAGGCCTTCAGCGAAGAAGAGCCACTGGATGCTGCCGGCCGTCGCGCCGAGCGCCTTGCGGATGCCGATTTCCTGCGTCCGTTCGCGCACCGCGACCAGCATGATGTTCATCACGCCAATCCCGCCCAGGAGCAGGGTCACGATGCTCACCGCCAGGAAGAACCGGTCCATGCCGTCGATCATCTTGGCGAACATCACCGACTCGATCGCCGTGTTCCAGAAGCTGATGGCCTCGGGATCCCGCGGATCGAAGTTGTGGCGCCTGGCCAGGACGTTCCGGATGTCCTGCTCGACCGGGCCGCGCGAGTTCAGGCCGAAGAACACCCGCACGTTCTTCTCGCGCTCGATGATGTCGCGGAGCATGGGGAGGACTTCCGGCTTCGGGCCCGCGATGATCGTCGAGAGGTGGTCCGGCGTGTTCAGGTTCCCGATCAACGGGAAGTCCTTGCGCGCCGTCTCGTAGGGCATGAACAGCCGCTGGTCGTCGGCCCCGGTATAGTTCGAGTCCTGCTCCTTCTTCCGCACCCGCCCGATGACGGTGTAGGGCAGGCCGTTCAGCGTGATGCTGGCGCCGACCGGATCGCGGTCCGCGAACAGCTGCTTCGACGCGTCGAACCCCAGCACGGCGACTCGCCGCACCTCCAGGCAGTCCCGCTCGGTGATGGGCCGGCCTCGATCCACCTCGAGGGTGCGCAGGTACTGGTACACGGGCCAGATGCCGCTCATCTGGATCGAACTGGCGTTGTAGGCGCTCTTCGCCTTCACGCCGCTGCGAATCAGCTCGGGGCTGATCTGATCGAGCAGCTTCGCCTCGCGCTGCAGCGCGTACAGATCGTCGATGGTCAGCCGAACCAGCTGGCCCGCCCGCTCGCCGCCGGCCTGCATGCTGGTCCGCCCATTGCGGATGATGATGATGTTCTTCCCGAGCTCCTCGAGCACGTGCTGGTTGCCGCGCCCGAATCCCTCTCCCATGGCCGAGAGCAGGAGGATCGAGATCACGCCCCAGATGATGCCGAACATCGTGAGGAAGCTGCGCATCTTGTTGGCGCGCAGGTTCGAGAACGTCTGGGCGAACAGATCAGCGAGGGAAGGCATCGTCGTGGCCCGGCGCGCTACTGGAGGACGACTTTCTGGCCCTCGGTCAGGCCGCTGAGCACCTCGGTCCGGGTTCCGTTGCTGACGCCGACCTTGATCGGCTTCCGCTCGCGCCCGGTCTTGGTGCCCGGCGCCGGGACGTCCACAGACGCATTCCGCTTGGCGTCATAGACGATGGCCGCCTCGGGCACGATCAGGGTGCCCTTGTGCTGTTCGAGCACGATCTCGGCGTTGGCCGTCATGTTGGCGAGCAGCTCGCCCGTCGAGTTGTCGATCGACACCTCGACCTCGAAGCTGATGACGTTGTCCTTGTCCACGCCCATCGGCGAAATCTGCGTGACCTTGCCCTCGAACTGACGGTCGCGGAAGGTTTCCACCTTGATGTGCGCGGGCTGCCCGAGGCGCACCGAGCCGATGTCGGCCTCGTCGACGTTGCCCTTCACGTAGACCTTGCTGATGTCGCCCAGCACGACGACCAGCGTCGCGTTGGCGCCGAGATTGAGGATTGACGACACCGGGCTGCCCAGCTCGACGGGCCTGGCGAGGACGATGCCGTTGATGGGCGATCGAATCGTTGCGTTGGCGAGCTCCTCGGCGGCCCGCTCCTCGGCGGCCTTGGCCTGCGCCACGGCGGCCCGGGCCTGCGCGACCCGCGCGGTGGCGACGGTCAGCTGCGTCTGCGCGGCGCGCTGCAGGTTCAGCGCGCGTTCCAGCGCGTTATTCGCATCGTCGAGAGACTGAGGCGAGACGAGCTTGTCCTGGAAGAGCTTGTTGGCGCGGTCGACATTCCGCTTGGCGAAGGGAACGTCGGGGCCCTCGGCTTCGACGCGATTCTTCTCGAGCTCGGCCTGGGCGGCCTTCAGGTTGGCCTCGGCTCCTGTCAGCGCCGCTCGCGCCTCGCGCAGGCTGGCCTCCAGGTTGTCCTTGTCGAGCTCGACGAGCACCTGCCCTTCGCGAACGCGATCTCCGACCTCGACCTTCAACTCCTTGACGATGCCGTTGGCCTTGGACTTGGTTTCGACTTTCGAAATCGGCTGGATCCGGCCGGTCGCGACAACCGACTTCGCCAGGTCACCGCGCTCGACGGCCACGATCCTCGACGGGTCGATGCTGACCGCCGGCCTCGACATCGCCATCCATGCCGAGAGCACGACGAGCGCGACGAGCACGGCCAGCAACGTCATCAGCTTTGGTTTCTTTACTCGCACGCTCGTACCTCGCTCGAATGGGATCAACGCCTACGGTTACCTTGCCCCGGCGCCCGCCCCTTGGGGCCTGCCGACGCTCCCGTAGAGGGCTGGCTGCGCGTTAGCCGCTAATGGACCATACGGCATCCGGGCGTTGCGGGTTCCTCGCAATCACCATCCTGTAACCGGCTGATGCACCTGGCTTAGGCGTCACGTGGTAGACTCAGGGAATGTTGATTGAATTGGTCGGCGGATAGCCCTGCCCCTCTGCCAGAACTCCCCGGCTGTCCCCGCCGTTTCGTCCATTTCCAGAAAGGAACAGACATGGCGAAGCCACGCAAGATCAACGAACCCACCGGGAAGGCGCCCTCACGCGACGGGTCGGCATCGGCGCCGCGACTTCGACGCCGGGTTTCGACGCCGGCGCAGGAACACGCCTCGTCTGCCGATCGGGCGGGCCTGAGCGAACGGGCTGGTGCCGGCGAGACGCCGGCAAGCGTCATCATGGATTCGGCTGCCGCCCGCCGGACGCGCGGCATCGAGCCGTCGTCAGCCTCTGGTGCGTCGCGAGAGGCCAGGCACGACGAGATCGCGCAGCGGGCCTACGAGATCTACGTCAGGCGCGGCGGCGCCCCGGGCAACCCGATGGACGACTGGATCGAGGCGGAACGGCAGCTTCGTGAGGAGCGGTTCGGCCGAAGGCACTAACCCTGCTTCTGCGGGTGGCTCGACGCCTGAAGCAGAAGGACCGGCACGCGGACTTTGTGGCGTACCTTGTCCACGGTGGCGCCAAGCAGCACATCTTTGATCAGGCGGTGCCCGTGGGTGGCCATCGCGACGAGGTCGATGTCTTCCGTGCTGGTGATGCGCACCAGCTCCGTCGCGGGATCGCCCATCGCAAGTTGCGTGTCGACGGTGAAGCCGCGGCCGGCCAGTTCGTCCTTCAGGCGCGCGAGGTAGGCGCGGTCGGCGACGATCTCCTGCGATTCGCGCAGGTTCAGCTGTTCGAATGCGCGCGCAACCCACCCGTCGGCGACGTGGACGAGCAGGATGCTGGCGCCGGTCAGGCGGGCCAGTTGCTGAACGTGCTCGAGGATTGTGCTGTCCGCGGGCGAGTTCTCGATCGCGACCAGGATACGCTTGTACATCGCGTCTCCGCTTCTGACGGGATGCGTGTCCGGAGCCGTCAGACCCACCCTCCGATCACCCCGTACAACAACCAGCCGTTCAGCAGCGCGATGCCGAAGGCGGTCGGCCACGCGAGCGCCCGCATCCAGAAGGGAGCGGGCAGGCCCTTCATCAGGGTCTGATCGCCGGTGAACCACACCAGCGGAAAGACCGCAAACGACAGCTGCACGCTCAGCACGACCTGGCTGAGGACGAGCAGCGCGCCGGCGCCGCGTTCGCCGTACAGGACCACGGCGATGAGCGCGGGCACGATCGCGAGCAGCCGCGTGATCAGCCGCCTGAGCCACGGGCGCAGGCGGATGTCGAGATAGCCTTCCATCACGATCTGGCCGGCCAGCGTGCCGGTCAGTGTCGCGTTCTGGCCGGCGAAGAGCAGGGCGAGTGCGAACATCGTGCTCGCCACGGTCGTCCCGAGCAGCGGCGCGAGCAGCTTGTGCGCATCGGACAGGTCGGCGATCGATTCGTACGCCGTTCCGTGGAACGTCGCGGCGGACACGACCAGGATCGCGGCGTTGATGAACAGGGCCACCGTCAGCGCCAGGAACGAGTCGAGCGAGGCGAACTTGATCGCCTGGCGGCGCCCCGCGTCGGTGTCGCCGTAGGCACGCGTCTGCACGATCGACGAGTGCAGGTACAGGTTGTGCGGCATCACCGTGGCGCCGAGTATGCCGACAGCGATGTAGAGCATGTCGCCGTTGCGGACGATGTTCGGATCCGGGATGAAGCCCTTCAGCACGGCTGCAATGTCCGGGCGCGAGAGCAGGATCTCGACCGTGAAGGCGGCGGTGATGCCCAGGATCAGCATCACCACCAGTGCCTCGACAACGCGGAAGCGGTGCTGCTGGAGGTAGAGAACGATCAGCACGTCGAGCGAGGTGAGGATGACGCCGATCGGCATCGGCAGGCCGAAGAGCAACTTGAGCGCGATGGCCGACCCGATCACTTCGGCGAGGTCGCAGGCGGCGATGGCGATTTCGGCCAGCACCCAGAGCATCAGGTTCGAGGGACGGGAATAGTACTGGCGGCACGCCTGGGCCAGGTCCATGCCGCTCGCGATCCCGAGCCGCGCGGCGAGCGATTGCAGCAGGATCGCGATCAGGTTCGAGACCATCACCACGCTCAGCAGCGTGTAGCCGTAGCGTGCGCCGCCTGCGAGATCGGTGGCCCAGTTGCCGGGGTCCATGTAGCCGACGGCCACCAGGTAGCCCGGCCCGGCGAACGCGAAGAACTTGCGCCAGAAGCTGGCCGTGATCGGGATCGGGATGCTGCCGTGGGATTCGCCCAGGCTCTTGGCGTGGAGGAGCTCGCTCACGCGACTAGCGTACACCAGGCGCGGGGCTGCAGATGAGGCCGGAGAGGCCCTCCAGGATGGCCGCCGGCGCCAGAACCGATCGGCTGATCGACGATTGGCGAGCGGGGGGATTTCCCTGCACGACGCGTAAGTGCCTGCAAAATGGGCACAAAATGGCCGAGCCCGGATTTCACCGGCGGCGGGTTGGGCGATGTCTGCTAATGATTTGATTACTTCCCCGCCCGGCGCGCGATGAGAATTGCTGCGTCGCGGCCGGTGAAATTCACGCTCGCGCCGCCGGCCGCCGCGAAGGTGCCGAGTGCCGCTCCGCTCAGCGCGTCGTGCCAGGTGCCGGATATCGGCTGGCGTGCGACGAGGCGCAGCGTGCCTTTGATGGCGAGCGGCAGGCAGACGATGTCCGATCCTCTCGCGGCACAGTACATCCGCAGCATGGTCGACCCGTCGCAGTCGAACGGCCGGCCGGGAAAGTTGTCGTTGCAGTTGAGCGCGGTCCAGTTCGGCAGGTCCTGCGGCAGCAGGCCGCGTGCCGCCCGGATGCCGCGCAGGGTGGCGTCGAAGTTCGAGGACTCCCACAGGTCTGCCGGCCGGGAACGAGACGGGTCGGCCTTCCCGAAGACTCCGGATCCGGAATGATAGACGTATCCCGCACCGCCGGCCAGCCATGTGGTCGCCGCGTACATCGTGAGACGCAGCGGATTGGCATCGTGCTCGACCGAAGAGGCCGGTCCCGCGCCCTCGTTGTTGGTCCAGGCGCGCGGAGGCGGCGTGCAGAACTGGATCTTCCACGGCTGCTCCACGTAGAGCCAATCGCCGCCCTCGCTGCCTTTTTCACGGTCCAGGTGCTTGGTTCGAATCGTCGCCCATGGCCCGTACTGCGTCCCGGTTCCGCAGCCGTCGTCGCCGGCGTTGGCGGCTGTGGTGGCGACCGCCTGCGGCGCGCGGCTTTGAATGCGCTGCGCGAGGCGCTTGAGCTCGTCGGTCGGGATCGGCGTCGCGCTGCCCTCTCCCCAGGCCTCGTTGGCGACTTCCCAATGCATGATCTTCTCCCCGCGAGTTGCCGCCATCGTCATGAAGCGGTCGACAACGGCCGTGCGGTCGCTCTCCGTCGGGACTGAGTCCGTTCCGCCAAAGAGCGTCCACTCCACGCGGAGACCGTTGGAGTATGCGAGGTCGGTTACGCCCGCGATCGCTTCGTCGAATCCCGGCGCGCGCGGGTCCGCCGATCGATCCGACCACGCGCCACCCGGTCCGACGACACCGAGCACGCGCACGTAGTCGACGCCGAGGCCGGCCAGCCTCTTGAAGTGTTCCGCGAGGCGATCGCGGTCATGCTGCCAGCCCCAGACGGCCCAGAACAACGTCGCGCCGGTCGCGAGGAACGGCCCGTCGGCGTCAACGAAGACGCGGCCGTCGAGACGTACGATCCCGCGGCGTGCGCGGGCGGCCGGAAGCGGTTCGCCAGTTGCTGCCCAGCCGGCGTTTGCCGTGGGCGCGCCTGGGGCCGTTGGATGTCCGGAGTTGGGCCCGCGGGAAGGCGGTGCGAACGACGTGCTGGTCGTGGCCGGGACGCCTTCAGGCGACAGGCGCGGCGGCCTGCCTGGGCGGGAGCTGGCCAGCAGGAAGGCGATCGCCAGCGTCGCTGCCACGGCGTGCGACCAGGTCACACGACGGTCAGATCCATCAGTCATGCGGACACGACCGTCCGTCCCGAGCGTGAAATCGACATATCGTCATTCCCAGGGTTACGTTCGCCGCTCGCGGGCCCGTCCGCATCGCCGGTCATTAGCGGCGCTCGGATGAGCCGGGTACACGCCCGGAATGGAGCACGTGGGCTTCAGCCCGCGTGTCCGGGGCTCGCGAGCTGAATCCAAGTGAGCGCCGGGATGAGATCAGAATAGACCCACTGGCGTCCAGGACGCGGGTGTGACGTCCGAATGTCCGCGTCCCGGGTGCGCGCGGTTCGTTCGGCGGCTGCGATACCGTGTGCTATGATTAGTGGTCTTGCGCCCGTAGCTCAGTTGGATAGAGCGCCGGACTTCGAATCCGTAGGTCGCAGGTTCGAGTCCTGCCGGGCGCGCCAGCCTTCACACCGCTGCGGATGGCTTTTGTTCCAGGCGGCGTGACGATTGACCGAGGAGAACCAGCGCCTAGCGCCTGACCCCTAGCACCTAGTTCCAAGCGCGCCCGTAGCTCAGCTGGATAGAGCGTCGGCCTCCGGAGCCGAAGGCCACAGGTTCGAATCCTGTCGGGCGCACCACACTTCCCGTCCTGCGACATCCGCCCCAGACCCTGAGCGCGCATCCGATCGCCGCGAGTCGAAAGGCCGGGCGCACCAGCCTTCGCCCCGCGCCGAGCTCGCACACGATTACCCGAGAGCTGAACGGGGCTACGGCTGGGCAAGCCATCCGCCCGAGGACGCTTACCGTCGTGCGGCCCGAGAAGGCGTCTAACGTCGAGTCATTCGTGCAGGACGATGCTCAGCAGGGCGTCATTGATCCTGAGGCCGCCATCGTAGGCGACGTACCCGAGTTTGTTGAACTTCTTCATGTTGACGTTCACGCGTGAGCGGGTCGAACCGGCCATCTTCGCGAGCGTCTCTTCCGAGAGCGTTGGCAGCACGCGATGAGGGGCGTCCTGCTTGCCGTAGCGGGCGAGGAATAGCAGCGTGCGGGCCAGCCGTATCTCGCCGGACGTGAAGACCCGGTCAACGAGAGCGGACTCGATACGGAAGTTGCGTGCCACGACGTAGACCAGGAACCGATCCGACAGCGCGTGTGGTTTGTGAAGCAGCCGGATCATCTGACCCTTCTCGACGACGAGGAGGGCGCTCGCGCTGGTGGCAGTCGCACTCGCCAAGTGGACCGGCTGCCCCGTCAGGGTCGCCTCGCCAAAGAAGTCGCCGCGTCCCAAGGTCGCCACAATCGCTTCCTTCCCGGTATGGGAGAGGGCTCGAAGCTTCACGCCTCCCTTCTGAATGTAGAAGACCTTGTCGCAGGGATCACCCCGGGAGTAGATGACCTCTCCGCGTCGGTAGGCGACGACCGTTCCGGCGACACCTCCCGAGTCGAGAAACGCCTCGACGTCGAATGGCGGCCGTCTCAGGAGTTTCGCCGGCGCTTTGAGTGGGCCCATCGAGTGCTCCGATTCGTTGTCAACGTGTCAGCCGGCCGGGAACATCACGATGCGTCACTTGCACGTATCCCCGGTACGAGACTCTTCGCGAATGGCGCGGGGCCGGCTGTCTGCCGCCTTCCGGCCTCGGCCACAACCAGCTCCCGCACTGCGGCTCATCGGATTAGCCGCGGCCCTGCGGTGGCGCGACTGAACTGACCCAATGCTCGCATCAAGGGGCATGCTATCGGCCGGGCGCCTGGGCGTCTGTTCAGTACTGCACAGTCGACCAGCCTGGTCCTGGCCGATGGTCCATGACGACCGACCTGCCCGCTTCAGAAATAGACCTGCATCCGCGTGAACAGCGCGTTCTCCGTCGGGCGGTCGGCCCCATCTGGCGCGCCGCCCCGGAACGAGGTGTGCTCGAAGGTCGTCACGAACTTGAGGCCGTGGTTGAGATACCAGTTGAGGTCCAGGCCCCACGCGCGCGCTTCTCGAGCGGAGGCGGCCGGGTCGGCGAAGGCCGGGAACGCGTCAGGGCTGATCGCGAGATGCTCGACGCGCCCGGCAATCTCGACGGCGCCCCAGGCGCCGCCCCGCGGGTTGAACACTCGAGTGGGCGTCGGGTTGCGAAACGTCTCTTTTTCCCCTGTCAGCAGCAGGGCCGCGATGACGTGCCAGCTCGACACGTTGACGGTGCCGGCCGTGGAGTCGCTCGCGCGCAGCACGTTCTGGCTGGTCGTGATGTGCTCGGCGTACATGCCGAAGGGGCCGGCGGTCCAGCTGAACTGCGGTGTCACGCGCTGGACGCGTCCGATGGCGAGCGCGTTCGGTGTGAGGTACCGGAAGAACACCTGTTGGCCCGTCGTTTTGTAGGACGGCAGTTCAGGATCACCGGCCGTTCCTCGACGATCGCCGCTCGTCATGGCCAGGCCGAATCCCAGCGAATGCAGCACGCCACCCTTGGTGCCTGCAAACGGGCGGATCAGCACCCGGCCCACGAAGTCCTTGCCGTTATCGCTATCGCCATCGGAGCTCATGCCGTCGGGAACACCGTTGTAGACACCAACCGAATACGTGATGACCCCGTGTGCGGTGACACCCCACAGGCAGAAGCCAAGATCACGGTTCGGCGTCAGGGCGCTGGCGAGCCCGCGCTCGACAAACCGGGCGTCACTCGTGCTGACTTCGCGGTCGATGCCGAAGAACGGCTTGAATCTCCCCGCGCGCAGCACGGCGTCCTTGGCGAACTTCAGATCGACGTAGCCGTCCTGGATTCCGGCTTTTCCGTCGCCGAAATCGGGCGTGATGCGGAACTCGATGAACCGGTACAGCGTCCCCGTGAAGACCGGCCGGATCCGGCGCAGCAGGAACTCGTCGGACGGCGAGGTCCCCGTGTGCTCGACATACGCGCGATAGTCAATCTGAGCGTATCCGCCGATGTTCAACCGGAAGGCGCCGTCGGCCGACCTGATGCTGAATCCGTCGGGGCCGGCGGTGACGATGGGCGGCGCGGCCGGGGCGGGTTCAGGCTTTGCGGGCTCCGCGGACTGGCAGGCGGCGCGTTGCGCCGGAACGAGGAGCGACAGCAGAACCAGGAGTGTCAGTCCAGTCTTTGCGAACATGAAGAGTCCAATGCCGCTCGAACTCGAGATCGAGCGCGCCGGCGCGCGACGGGAGGCTGCGATCCACCACCGCGAGATTCGTAAACGGCGGAAGCGCGGGCCATCGATCCGGGATTTCAGGCACAGCGCGGCCAGGGGGAAGAAGGTGATTGTGTGGTATGCCACGGCCGGCCAGTCTAGTCAGACTGCGGGCCGTCCGTCAATCGCGCGTGACCTGCCCTGTCACGGCTATCACCTATGCTGTCGCCGAGGTGAAGCGACCGCGGCTGAAGACGCTCAGCCAACCACCGCCGGACTGGGAACAGAAATGCCTGTTGGGCGACGGGGAGTGACCGGGGTGACACGATGCGAGTCGCGACGCCGCTCAACGCGCGTATACTTTCGACGGCACCCGACTCCTGAGGCGGCATCATCGTGACTGACCGCCAGCCTGCCGTCACCAGCGAGGCATTCCCGAACGCATGACGACCGATCCATTTCTGGAACAGCTCGCAGCGCTCTGCCGCTCCGAACGGACACGCGCCAAGTGGGTGATCGTGCCGGCGCACTCGCTCGGCCATACGCTCGGCGAACGCCTGGCACTCGAGGCGGGGAGCTGGGTGAATGTCCGGTTCACGACGCCGTTCGATCTGGCGATCGATGCGGCGGCGCCGTTCCTGGTCGAGCGCGGCGTCAATCCGATCGGCGACGACCTCGGCCCGTCGCTGATGATGCGCCTGCTGCGCGACCTGCCGCCGGATGTTCCGGGCTACTTCCGCCACCTCGCCGAGCACCCGACGCTGGGCGCGGCGCTCTGGTCGTCGGTGCTGGAGTTGCGCCTCGCGGGCGTGTCGGCGACAGACCTGCGGGCGGACGCATTCGAAAACCCCGCCAAGCATGCAGAGCTGCACGCCCTGCTGCTCGCGTACGAAGCGTGGCTCGTCACCGAGCGGCGCGCGGACGCCGCATTGATCTACACGGAAGCCATTAGGCGTCTCGTCGCATGCCGGGTGAGGCCGGCCGACCTGGTCCTGGAACTGCCGGACACGCTCTGGTCGCCCATCGTCCGGGCCCTTCTCGACGCCCTTCCCGGAACGAAGATCGTTCCGCACGTGCCCCTCATTCCCGGTCTCCCCCTCCCCCGCCGCCTCGAAGGGGCCGCGCGGTCCGAGCAGCCGATTGCCGCGCCGCTCGCACGGCTGATGCAGCCCGAAGCGTTCGACGCGCGCACTCCGGATATCGACGTGACGCTTTTCCACGCCGGCGGTCCCGAGGCGGAGGTCGAAGAAGTCTTTCGACGGATCCTCCACGCGCCCGATGGTCCACTGAAGCTGGACGAGGTGGAGATCGCGTGCGCTTCGAGCGACTATCCCGAGCTGGTCTGGCAGAAGGCGCGGCGGTACAACTGGCCGATTACGCTCGCCTCGGGCCTCGCCGGCACGGCGGCACGCCCGGTGCGCGCGCTGCTCGCGTGGTGTGACTGGATTGCGGGCGGCTTCATGGCCGCCGACCTGCGGCGCATGCTCGCCTCGGGCGATCTCAAGGTGGAGATCCCGGGCGGACCGGGCAGCGGCCAGGCGGCCAGCCTGCTGCTCCGCGCCGCACCCACCTGGGGCCGCCAGACCTACGCGCTGGCGCTCACAGCCTTCGCTGCCGCCGAGCGCGAGCAGGCCGGCGATCCCGAGGCCGATGAAGACAGTCGCACGCGCCGCCTTCGCCGGGCCGCCCAGGCCGACGCCCTGCTCGGCTGGATCGAGTCGCTGCTCGAACCACTCCCCGATACCGGCGCCGCAGTCGTGCCCGTGCAGGCCCTGGTGTCCGCGGCGGCGGATTTCGCGGGCCGCGTCACGGCCATCGAGAACGAGCTGGACGGCCAGGCAGCCGGCGCAGTGAAGGACGCGTTGCAGGAACTGACACTACTGGGCGACGTCGCGTGCCCCACGTCAGTGGCGCTGAACCTGGTTCGCGCCGCGCTCGGCGGCATCAGGGTCGCGTCGAGCCGCGCGCGGCCCGGTCACCTGCACGTGTCCATGCTTCCCAGGGCGGGATACGCCGGCCGCCGGCACACGTTCGTGATCGGCCTGCAGGAGGGCCAGGTCTTCCCGTCGCCATTCGAGGACCCGGTGCTGCTCGACGTCGAGCGCGACCGCATCCACAAGTCGCTCGCCGTCTCGAACGACCGCATCGCCGAGGCTGTCCACAGCGTGGTCGCCCGCCTGGCCGTTCTGCCCGGCGCCGGTTCGACGCACGGTCCGGCCATCTGCATGAGCTGCTCCTGCCGGGACCTGCGCGATGCCCGCCAGACGTTTCCCTCGTGGCTGATGCTTCAGGCGTTTCGCCTGATGCAGCGTGATCCGGACCTCACGTATCAGCACCTCGACGAGGCGCTCGGCGAACCGGCGTCGCAGGTGCCGGCAAACCCGGCCGCCTCGATTGGCGATTCGGGGTGGTGGCTCGCGAATCTGAGGGCCGGCGCGCAGAACGGCGTCGAGCGCGTATTCGCGGCATTTCCCGACCTCGCACAGGGAGATCACGCCGAGGCCGAACGCGACTCCGATCGGTTCACGGAATACGACGGACTGGTGCGATCGGCCGGGCCCGTTCTCGACCCTCGCCAGTCGGGCCTCGCGGTGTCGCCAACGCGGCTCGAGAAGCTGGCGGGATGCCCGTTCGCCTACTTCCTGGAACGGGGCCTCGGCCTCGAGCCGATCGAAGAGGACGAAAGAGATCAGGACGCCTGGCTCGATGGCGCAACCCGCGGCTCGCTGCTGCACGAGCTCTACGCGGCCATGATGCGGGAACTTCGTCGGCGACAACAAACGGCTGATCCTGCGCGCGACATCGGCTGGTTGACGGCGCGAGCCGACCTGGCGCTGGCCGATCTGCGGGCTTCGATGCCACCCCCGTCGGACGACGTGTTCAAGCGGGAGCGCGACGGCATCATGCGCGATCTCGGGCTGTTCCTCAGCATCGAACAGAAGACCGCCGAGAGCGGTGTCAAGCCTGTCGCGTTCGAGGTCGACTTCGGCGGGCGCGGCGAGGCCGGCGACGAGCCGCTCGGCCAACCCCATCCGGTGGTCGTCAAGCTTGCCGGCAGCCACTTCCTGCTTGGCGGCCGCATCGATCGCATCGATCAGCTGGAGGACGGCACCTACGAGGTCCTCGACTACAAGACAGGCTCCTGCTATCGCCCCGCGTACCGGAAGGTGTTCCGCAACGGCCGGCTGCTGCAGCACGCGCTCTACGGCCTGGCGGCCGAGAAACTGCTGCGGAGCGGTCCGAACCCAAAAGCCAAGGTCGTCGCGGGCTGCTATAGCTTCCCCACCATCAAGGGCGGCCCGCACCTCTTGCGCATTGCACGTCCGGCCGCCGCACAGGTCACCGGCGTCCTCACCGAGCTCCTCGACCTCGTCGCCAACGGCGCGTTCACGGCGAGCGCGCGCGAGAAGACCGGGGAGGACTGCACGTTCTGCAAGTTCACGCCGTTATGCGGCGGCGAGATCGCCGTGTCGCGCGCAGCCACCAAGCTCGAGAACGAGAAGAACACCCCGCTCGCGCCCTATCGCAGGCTGCAGGGAGACGACTATGAGTAAACAGCCGCTTCCCGATCAGCACGCGCGCGACTTCATCGTTTCGAACCTCGACGTAAACCTGCTCGTCGAGGCCGGCGCCGGCTCGGGGAAGACCGAAAGCCTGGCCCTGCGAATGGTGGCGGGCATCGCCTCGGGGCGCTGCCGCGTCGGAGAGATGGCGGCCGTCACCTTCACGCGCAAGGCCGCGGCTGAACTCCGTGGCCGCTTCCAGGTCGCCCTCGAGCGCCGATTGAGTGAGGACCCGCACGAGGAGGCGAAGGCAAGGATCCGGCTGGCGCTGGCCGGCCTGGAAACGCTTTTTGCCGGCACCATTCACTCCTTCTGCGCGCGGCTGCTGCGCGAGCGGCCGGTCGAAGCCGGACTTGCTCCGGGGTTCACCGAAGCGGACGAAGTGGACGATGTCGAGTTGCGCAAGGCGGCATGGCGCGACTTCCTCGCGATGGAGCGCGGCCGCGACTCGGCCCTGCTTCGCGAGCTGTCGGACGCCGACGTGAAGCCGGCGGATCTGGACCATGCGTTCGGCACGGTCTGCACGTTCGAAGAGGTCACGTTTCCGCCCGGCGACGCGCCGCTCCCGGACATGGCGCCGGCGTGGAAGGCGCTGGAGCAACTCGTCGGCGGGCTCGAGGGCCGGCTGCAGTGCCCCATCGAGGACGACACGACGTGCAAGGTCCAGCAGCGCCTGCGCGAGTGCCAGCCGAGGCTGCTCGTCGCGAGGCGTGAGAGACCGCCGGGGATCTCGTCGACCTGCTCCGGCGCTGGGAGTCGGATTTCAAGATCGTCCAGAAGTTCTGGACCGACGATCCGCAGCATAAGAAGAAGGTCGCCGCCGAGGTCGAACAGCTCATCCGGGACTTCCAGGCATCGACCGTCGAGCCCTTTCTCGCGGCGTGGCGGCAGTATGTCTACCGCCTTGGGATGAGCCTGCTTGCCGGCGCGCGCGATTTTGCCCACCAGGCGCGGTACCGATCGCTTCAGCTCAACTACGGCGACCTGTTGCAGGGGACGGCGCGGCTGCTGCGCGAGCATCCCGAGGTGCGCCGCGTGCTCCAGAAGAAGTATCGCTGGCTCTACGTGGACGAGTTCCAGGACACGGACCCGATCCAGGCCGAAGTGATCCTGTGGCTGGCAAGCGACGAGACCACGCCGGACGCAGCGACCGATCCCTTCGCCGTCCGCCTCCGCCCGGGCGCCCTCTTCATCGTCGGCGACCCGAAGCAGTCGATCTACCGGTTCCGCCGGGCCGACATCGAGGTCTACAACCGCGTGCGCCGGACCATCGAAGAGAACGGCGGCCGCGTGCTGTCGCTCGTCGCGTCGTGGCGTGCCGTGTCGGCGCTGTGCACGTGGGTCACGGATGCGTTCAAAGGCGTGTTCCCGGAAACGCCCACGGCGCACCAGGCGGAGTTCCAGCAGCTGAAGCCCGCACAACCGAAGGCGGGCGGAGGCGTGAGGGTGCTGACGCATCCCGCGACGCTCAAGAGCGGCGAGGTCGTGGGGGCCGACGCGGCTGCGATCGCGCGCTACATCAGGTCGGAATGCGATGCCGGCCGGCGCCAGCCCGGCGACTTCATGATCCTGACGTCGAAGAAGAAGCACCTCGGAACGTACGCCGCTGCACTGGACGGGCTGCAGGTTCCACACGAGGTCAGCGGCGCTGGGGCGTTCGGCGACTCGCCGGAGGTGCCCGCTCTCGCCTCGCTGCTGCACGCGCTCAGTGACCCGGATGCTGCCGTCGGAGTCGTCTCGGTGCTTCGCGGCCCGCTGTTCGGCGTGAGCGACGATGAGCTGTTCGCACACAAGCAGGCGGGCGGCTGGTTCACGCTGAGGCGCGCACCAGGAAAGGAAGAAGACGAAACGCCTGGACATGCGCGCGTGCTCGCGGCGCTCGACTCGCTCTCCGAGATGGCGCGTCTGGCTCGAGCCCTGCCGGCGCCGGCCGCTGTCGAGCGCATCCTCGAATCCACGGGCTTCCTGGCGCTGGCTGCGGCGAAGACGCCGGGCGGTGCCGAGGCCGGCGACCTGATGCACGCGGTGGACCGGGTCCGGGAGGTGATGGAATCCGGCGGCACCCTGGCGGATGCGGCCGACATGCTGACGGCGAACATCACGGCAGGCGACGTCGAATCGTGGCCGCTCGAACCCGGCCGCACCGATGTCGTCCGTGTGATGAATCTCCACAAGGCCAAGGGACTCGAGGCGGCCGTGGTGTTCCTCGCCGATCCGTGCGGCGGCTACCAGAGCGAAGCCGACATCCGCATCGACCGATCGCCGGACGGGGCCATCGGGTATCTCCAGATTGTCAGGAAGCGCGAGGACGGGAAGGGCGCCGCCGCCATCATCGGCGAACCCGCGGGCTGGGCCGCCTGTCAGGCTGTTGAGCAGCCGTTCCTCGACGCGGAGCGCGAGCGGTTGCGCTACGTCGCGGCGACGCGCGCGAAGACAATCCTGGTGGTCAGCCGGTGGGAGAAAGACGGGAAGAATCAGCCCTGGGCGAGCTTCGATCCGTTCCTGACTGGGGCAGAGGAGCTGAAGGTGCCGGCCACGGTGGCAGCCTCGACTCCTCGGGACGTCGACCTCAGCGACTCGAGCCGTGCGCGAATGGCTGACGCGCGCGAGGCGCTGTTGAAAGTGACAAAGGCGGCGTCCTTCTCCGTAGAATCGGTGACCGGTGCGACCCACCGCGATCTGATCCCGCGCGAGGACGACCCGGCGCACGTGTTGCGGGGTTCCGCGGCCGTGGCGGCGCCGGGCGACATCGGCGTCGCCGGGAACGAATCGGCGCTGCTGCTGCACGGTCCCGCAACGGGCGTGGCGTTCGGCGATCTCGTGCACAAGCTGCTCGAGTTCGCGATGCGGCGCCGGGCGGGCCGGGAAGAAATCGAGCGCTTCGCAAAGTGGCTGACATTCCAGGACGCTGAGCTTCGGACCGCCGTGCCCGAGGCCCTGGCCGCGGTGGAACGCGTCATGGCATCCGAGGTCTGGCACCTCGCTCAGCAGGCGAACCAGTGCGACGTCGAGATCCCGTTCACCCTCGCGACGGCTGGCGCCGACCTCGCCCCCGCACTGCTGGCCGGTGTCATCGACCTGGCGTTCCGGGACGACATCGGCTGGCGCGTGGTGGACTACAAGACGGACCAGTTGCCCGCGGGCGGCGCGGCCATGCTGCTGGACAAATACGCCGCGCAGCTCGACAGTTACCGCCAGGCGTGGAGCGAGATCAGCGGCGATCCGAACGTCCGCGTGGGTCTTCACGCCGTTCGTGCAGGCGCCACCATCTGGAAGGACTGACAAGGACACGCTATGCCCCGCAACGCGGAAGTCGTCCGGCAATGGAAGATCCTGCTCGACATCGAAGCCTCGCGCCGAGGCACGATCGACGGCCTTGCCGCAAGGTGCGGCGTGACGACCCGCACCATCCGGCGCGATCTCGACGCCCTGCAGGAGGCCGGGTTCCCGCTTCTCGATGAGAAGATCGACGGCAAGGTTTTCTGGAAGCTCACCGGACACCCGTTCAGGATGCTCTCCGAAACGGGGTTCAGCCTGTCCGAGCTGTGCGCGTTCTACTTCAGCCGGACGATCCTCGAGTGCCTTGCGGGGGCGCCGTTCTCAGTCGATCTCAAGAGCGGGTTCGACAAGCTGGCCCGTGTCCTCACGCCGAGAATGCGCGCCTTCCTGGACCGGCTGCCCACGGTGCTGGCCGCCAAGGATGAGCCGAAGGTGCGGCGCGCGCCCGACTCGCAGAAGCCGTCCATCAACACGCTGATGGAGGCCACGCTCTCGCACCGCCGCGTGAAGATGACCTATCACTCGTTCTCGAGCGGACGGATCAAGGACTACCTGGTCGAGCCCTACCGGCTGGCGTACGGCCAGGGTGGACTGTACCTGTTCGCGTACGTGCCCGCATACCTGCAGATGCGGACCTTCGCCGTGGGGCGAATCAAGAAGGTCAGCCCGCTCGAGGAACATTTCAACCCGGTACAGCCGCTTTCCGAGAAGCCGTTCGCGTATTCGATGGGCATCAACAGCGGAAAACCGGAACTGGTGGAAATCGAGTTCGCCTCTGCCGCCGCGCCCTACATCCGGGAGCGCGAGTGGCATGCGTCGCAGCGCCTTCGCGATCGCAGCGACGGGTCCCTCGTCCTGTCGCTCAAAGTCTGCGCGGACTGGGCGCTGCAGAGCTGGGTGCTCAGCTTCGGCCCGATGGCACGCGTGGTGAAGCCCGCCCGGTTCGCTGAGCGCATCCTCGAAGAGATCGAGGAGGCGCGCGAGCAATACCTGCCGCGGATGCCGTTCGAGCCGCCTCAGGCGCTCTACGACTCGAGCCGCACGCGCACCTTCGCGCTCTTCGACGAGCCGCCAACGCGGAAATCGTCCCGGCACTGAAGCTTTGGCAGGCGGCGTGACCTGCCCTGTCACACCTTGCTCCCAGACTGTCCTTATGAACGGTGACGCCCGGGCGCCCCAAGGGGCTCCCAGGCTTTGCCAAGGGTCACGAAAGGAGCACTCATGGACCCCATCTCGGCCGCATTGGACACCCTTCTCATCGGCCCTCCCGTCTCGGTGGCAAACCTCTCCATGTTTCCACTTCTCCGCGTGGAGGAGTCGGCCCCTGGATACCTCACCGTCGACGAGGCGCTCGCAGCCGGTCTCGTGTCGGTCACCGAAGTCTCGGAGTCCGGCAGCGTGCCGGAGCTTCTCGTCACGAACCGCGCCAGGACACCGGTCCTCATCCTCGACGGCGAAGAGCTCGTCGGCGCCAAGCAGAACCGCATCGTCAACCTGACGATCCTCGTGGCGGCGCAGCAGACGCTTCACATCCCCGTGTCCTGCGTCGAGGCCGGACGCTGGACGAGACGATCGCGCGAGTTTGCGGCAGCCGGCCGGACGCACTACGCCTCGGGCCGTGCGCGGAAGCTCGAGCAGGTGTCGTTCGCCATGAGCGCGAGCGGCTCACGCGAGGCCGACCAGGGCGCGGTGTGGGAGGACATCGAGGAGAAATCCCACCGGATGCAGGCCGACTCACCCACGCAGGCCGCCGCCGCCATGTACGACGGCTTCCGCGCGAATCTCGACCAGTTCGTGGAGCAGTTCGAAGCCGCACCGCGGCAGGTCGGTGCGCTGTTCACCATCAACGGGATCGTCGCCGGCCTCGACCTGTTCGACAGCCAGGCCACCTTGCGGAAGTCGCTGGGCAAGCTCGTCCAGAGCTACGGCCTTGACGCGCTCGACCAGGAGCCTGTGCTGATGCCCGACATGAAGCCGCAGCCGAAACGGTTTCTGTCGACGCTGAAGAAGGCCGCCCAGGAGCGCTTCCCTGCGATCGGCCTGGGCGAGGATGTGCGGCTGAGTGGCAGCACGATCGCCGGCGGCGGCCTGGTCGTCGACGGAAAGGTCATTCACCTGGTCGCGTTTCCCGGATCGAAGTCGAAGAGGCAGCATCCGCATCATCGCACGGAGTAAGCCGCGCAGGCGGGTGCGGCAGCATGTGGCGGCCTCCTGACCAGGTGGCCGCCACTGAGGATTACGGTCTACGCCGCAGCGTCGCCTGCCCTGTCTTCGGCACGGGGCGCGGCAGTATAATCGGCCGCGATTGCCCCGTCCCGCGCCCCCCACCAGGAAAGGTCCGACGATGAAACGACGCCTCGTCTTCGTCGCTCTGTTGCTGTTGGTGATCGTGGCGCTCCCCGCCGCGGCCATCAACATCACCGACACTCGCCTGCTCAGCCAGCCGGCCATCAGCCGAACGCAGATCGCGTTTGTCTATGCGGGCGACCTGTGGGTCGCCGGCCTCGACGGACAGAACGTGCACCGCCTGACGTCGATCCAGGGCGTCTCCAACCCGGCGTTCTCGCCGGACGGAACGCTGGTGGCCTTCACGGCGCAGTACGAAGGCAACGCCGACGTCTATGTCGTCGCGGCCGCCGGCGGCGTGCCAACCCGCCTCACGTGGCACCCGGGCCGGGACGTGGTGCAGGCGTTCACGCCTGATGGGGCCGCCGTGCTCTTCACCTCGGCGCGCGCCACCTTCACCGGCCGCTACGCGCAGCTGTTCACGGTCCCGGTCAAGGGCGGCATCGAGGCGCAGCTTCCGGTTCCGAACGCCTTCCGCGCGACCTACTCGCCCGACGGAACGCGGCTGGCGTACAACCCGCTCTCGGACGCCTTCACGCAGTGGAAGCATTACCGCGGCGGCACGGTGTCGACGCTCACGCTCTACCAGACCGGCACGCACGCGGTCGAGCGCATCCCCCAGCCGCAAGACCGCGCGAACGATGTCTACCCGATGTGGATCGGCGACATCGTGTACTTCGTCTCCGATCGCGCGGGCGAGTTCAACCTGTTCTCGTTCGACACGAAGTCCAAGGCGATCAAGCAGCTCACCTCCTACGACGACTTCCCCATCCTGAGCGCGTCGGCTGGCGGGGGCCGGATCATCTTCGAACAGGCCGGGTACCTGCACCTCTTCGATCCCGCGTCGGGCCGCGCCTCGAAGCTCACCATCGGCGTCGCGGCCGACCTCGCCGACGTGCGGCCGCGCTTCGCGAAGGGCGCCCGCTTCATCCGGGCCGCCTCGCTCTCGGCCACCGGCACCCGGGCCGTGTTCGAATTTCGCGGCGAGATCGTCACGGTGCCGGCCGAGAAGGGCGATCCGCGCAACCTGACCAACACGCCCGGCGCGCACGAACGGTCGCCGATCTGGTCGCCCGACGGCACGCGCATCGCCTATTTCTCCGATGCCTCGGGCGAGTACCAGCTGGTCGTCGAGCCCCAGGACGGCAAGGGCAGCCCGAAGAGCTACGCGCCTGGCGGCGCCGGGTTCTACGGCCGGCCGGCATGGTCGCCCGACGGCAAGAAGATCGCCTACACCGACAATTCGTGGTCGCTGTTCTTCATCGACCTCGACACGGGCGTTGCGAAGAAGATCGCGTCCGAGGCGCTGTACGGGCCGCTCGGCACACTGGCGCCGTCCTGGTCACCCGACTCGAAGTGGATCGTCTACACGCTGAACACGCCGACCTACTTCCAGACGGTGCACGCGTACTCGCTCGACCAGGGCAAGTCGGTGGCCATCACCGACGGGCTGAGCGAAGTCAGCGACCCGTCGTTCGACCGGAGCGGCAAGTACCTGTTCTTCTTCGGCTCGACCGACGCCGGCCCGGTGAAGGACTGGTTCGCGATGTCGAACGCCGACATTCGCGTGACGCGGGCGCTCTACGTCATGGTTCTGCGCAAGGACCTGCCGTCGCCGCTGGCGAAGGAGAGCGACGAGGAGAAGGCGCCCGCGCCCGAGAAGAAGGAGCCGCCGAAGGACGCGGCGAAGGGGCCGGAGCCGGTCACGATCGATCTCGATGGTCTCGGCAATCGCATCCTCGCCCTGCCACTGCCGGCGGCCGAATACTCGACACTCCGGGCCGGTGAGGCCGGCCAGATCTACTACATCAAGGTCGAGGCGGGGAAAGGCGCCCTCCACCACTACGACCTCAACACGCGCAAAGACGAAGTCCAGAATCCCGACGTCACCGCCTACATGCTGAGCGGCGACGGGAAGAAGATCGGGTACCGCTCCGGGCAGACGTGGGCCATCGGCCCAGCCAAAGGCAAGATGGACCCGTCCCAGGGCCGGCTCAACGTGGATGCGATCGACGTGAAGATCGACCCGATGGCCGAGTGGACGCAGATCTTCAACGAGGCCTGGCGCATCAACCGCGACTACTTCTACGCGCCCAACATGCACGGCGTGGACTGGCCCGGCGATGAAGAAGAAGTACGCGGCCTTCCTGCCCGACGTCGCGGTGCGCGACGACCTGAATCGCGTCATCCAGTGGATGTGCAGCGAGCTGGGCGTCGGCCATCACCGCGTCGGCGGCGGCGACAACCGGACCGAGGCGACCACCGTGCCCGGCGGGCTGCTCGGCGCCGACTACGCCGTGGAGAACGGCCGATACCGGTTCAAGAAGGTCTACGGCGGGCTCAACTGGAACCCCGAGCTCCGATCGCCGCTCACCGAGCCGGGCGTGGACGTGAAGGCCGGGGAGTACCTGCTCGCGGTCAACGGCCAGGATCTGCGCCCGCCCGCCAACCTGTATCGACCGTTCGAGAACACGTCGGGGAAGATCGTCGACATCTCGGTCGGTCCCAACCCCGATGGCACAGGAGCCCGCACCGTACAGGTCGTGCCGATCGCCAACGAATCGGCGCTGCGTAACCGCGACTGGGTCGAGGGCAACCTGAAGCGGGTGCAGGAGGCCACCGGCGGGCGCGTCGCGTATGTCTACGTGCCCAACACGAGCACCCTCGGCTACGTCTACTTCAAGCGCTACTTCTACCCCCAGGCCAACAAGGACGCGATCATCGTCGACGAGCGGTTCAACGGCGGCGGATCGGTTGCCGACTACTACATCGACCTGCTGCGGCGGCCGCTGGGCGCGTACTGGGCGATGCGCTACGGCGCCGACCTGAAGACGCCGACCGCGTCGATCCAGGGGCCGAAGGTGATGATCATCGACGAGACCGCCGGTTCGGGCGGCGATCTCCTGCCGTGGATGTGGCGCAAGTTCCAGATGGGGCCGCTCGTCGGCAAGCGCACGTGGGGCGGGCTGGTCGGCACGCTGGGCTTCCCGGTCCTCATGGACGGCGGCGCCGTGACCGCGCCGAACCTGGCGATCTGGACTGCGGATGGCTGGGTCGTCGAGAACACGGGCGTGCCGCCGGACATCGAGGTCGAGCAGACCCCGGCGGAGGTCATCGCGGGACGCGACCCGCAGCTGGAGAAGGCCATCCAGGTGGCGATGGACGAGCTGAAGAAGAACCCGCCGAAGACGCCCACGCGGCCGCCGTATCGCGACATCAAGAAGGAGATCAGGAAATAGCGATCTTCAGGTCATCACGCGCCGGGGCTTCGGACTGCGAGGTCCGGAGCCTCGGCCCGTCCCTACCTCAGCAAGGCCGATGTCTTCTTGACCCGGTCCATCCAGCCCCGGAGTTCTTCCGCGTAGACCTTCGGCACGCAGTCGCCGCAGATCTCGTCGGCCAGCCGCGACATGGCTGAGAGGTTCTTCGACAGGATCGCGGTGCGCTCCGCCGGCGCACCGCACGCCAGCAGGTCGACCAGTTCCTGGAGCGAGGCGGCCAGGCTCGACAGGATGCCCTCGAGCACCTGCTCGTCGGGCGTCTGCTGCGGACGGTAGAGGAGGTCGTGGATCGCCCGCATCTCGGCGGCGAACACGAGCACGGCGCTCTCGAGCCGCGCCCGGATCCGCGCCTCCGACACGCGCCCCTCGTCGCACAGCACGGCAATGCCCTGCAGGTCCGACAGGACCAGGTGCAGGTTGGTCAGGACGCGGTCGAGCCGATCCTCGAAGGCCAGGCGATGCGTTTCTTCGACCAGGCGTTCCTGCCGTCGTGATACGAATTTCGCGATCACGGCGCCGAAGATCAGCAGGCCCGCCGCCGCTTCCGCAACCGCCAGCGCGCGCAGGAACCCGATGGGCACGATGTCGCCGTAGCCCACCGAGGTGGCCGTGACGAAGCTGAAGTAGAGCGCGCTCACGAGCCCGCCGAGATCGAATGGCACGGGGCGGCCGGATTCAACCAGCGCGCGGGAGGACGACACGCCCGCCGCCCAGTAAATCACGGCACACAGGAAGATCATGCCGGCCCAGCTCTGGATCAGCTGCCCGGTGCTGTGCCGTTCGAAGGCATCGACGAACCGGTCCGCCCACCCGTGCGCCGCCACGGGCAGGCGGTGCGGCGACACGCCGCGCGACACCGGGAGATGGCCGGCCGATGCGTCGCCGGACGCGCCGGCGTGCGGCGCCATGGCCTCATACGGCCCGGTCCCGCTGACGGTCGGCCAGCGGTTCTCGGTCCACTCCTTGATGCCGCCGCGGTAGTCGCGCACGTGAGAATACCCGAAACCGCGAAGCAGGCTGACCGCCTGCCCTGCGAGCGGTCAGGTCCCGCCGCCGCAGTACACAACGATGTCCGCGCCGGGGTCGGGGAGCGCGCCGCGAACCACGCGCTCGCTCATCGTCACGTAAGGGATATTGATGGCGCCCGGAATGTGCGCGGACAGATAGCTGTCGGGGGCGAGAACGTCGACGAGAACCAGGTGGGGATCGCGCGCCTCGACGCGAGCCTTCAGTTCCTCGCGCGCAATGAAGGTGTCAGCATCCGCCGTGACGATCGGCCGCACGTCCAGATTCTGGTCCACCTTCCTAAGGTAGCACGAGGAGCAGGGGCCTGGGCGCCCGGCGCGAGCCGGCGCGAACCGGCGCGAGCCGGCCAATAACCGGTAGAATAGGCCGGCGCTTCACCCGACAACCCGCGTCCGTCCTGACGGAGTTGAAAATGACGATCAACGCCGGCGGCCGTCTCGATCGCCTGCCGATCTCGCCGGTCCATCACCGCGTGATGCTGCTGGTCGGCCTCGGCATGTTCATCGACGGCTTCGACGTCTACGCTTCGGCGAACATCCTCGGGGCAACCCTCAAGGGCGGCTTCTCCACCATCGGGCAGAACGCGAGCTTCGTCTCGGTCACCTTCATCGGCATGATGCTCGGGTCCCTCCTGACGGGATTCCTCGGCGACCGGTACGGGCGCCGGTTCACCTACCAGGCCAACCTGGCGATCTTCGGGCTGGCGTCGCTCGCCTCCGCGCTGGCGAGCTCGATGGGCTGGCTCATCGTGTTTCGCGGCATCATGGGCCTGGGGCTGGGCGCCGAGATGGTCGTGGGCTTCTCGACGCTGACCGAGTTCGTGCCGCCACACTCGCGCGGCCGGTGGGTCGGCATCCTGTCGATCATCACCGTCTCGAGCCTGCCCATCAGCGCCCTGGTCGGCACGCTCATCATCCCGGGGCTCGGCTGGCGGGCCATGTTCGTCATCGGCGGAATCGGGGCCCTGGCGGTCTGGTACGTGCGCAAAGCGTTGCCGGAATCGCCGCGCTGGCTCGAGGCCGTCGGGCGCTACGACGAGGCCGAGGCGATTCTGCAGCGGTTCGAGCGCGACGCGCTGCTCCACCACGCGGAACTTCCGCCGCTGACGCCGGCAGCGCCCGCACGCGCCACGCTCGGCACCGGGGCGCTCTTCAGCCGGTCGCTCTTCCCGAGCCTGGTCGTCGGGTCCACCACGCTCGTGGTGGGCAACACGCTCATCTACGGGTTCGTGACGTGGCTGCCCACCTTCTTCGTCAGCGAAGGCCGGAGCATGTCGACCTCGTTCAGCTACTCGCTCGTGATGTCGATTGGCGCGCCCGTCGGATCGACCATCGCCATGCTCACGGCGGACTCGTGGGGACGGCGTCCCCTGATCGTGGGCGCGTCGCTGATGGCGATTGTGCTGGGCGGCATCTACCCGTTCGTGACACATCCGGTCCTGTTGCCGGTGACCGGGTTCCTGCTGATGATCCCGATCTACATGCTCGTCACGGTGCTGTTCGCGATCTACATCCCGGAACTCTTCCCGACCGACGTTCGACTGCGCGGGGCGGGCATCTGCAACACGTTCGGACGCGCGTCGGCCATCCTCACGCCGTTTGCGGTGGTCGCGCTGCTTCGGACCAGCGGCATGTCCGGCGTGCTCTCGCTGCTGATTGGCATGCTCGTCGTTCAGATCATCGTCGTGCTGGCGCTTGGCATCGAGCCGAAGGGGCGGCGGCTCGAGGAGGTCGGCGCCTCGCCGATCCGCCAGGAGCCGTAGCCGATCTCACGCCTCGTCCACGCCGGTCACCTGCCCGTCGGAGCTGTGCCGGATCTGTTTCATGATCCAGCGCATCACGGTCGTGGTGTTGTAGTAATAGCCCAGCACGTACTGACACGTGGACAGGCAGTGCTTGTTGCACTCCGTCTTCATGTCGTCGAGCTGCTTGACGTCGAACTTCGGGCTCTCGATCGTGCCCCAGTCTGTACTGGGCCGAATACGTCGGGAAGCACGGGGAGAGCGTCCCGTCAGTGCGAATCAGGCAGGAGTTGTGTCCCGCCCGGCACTGCCACGTCTCGACCCTGCCTCGCATGAACTCTTTCATGCGGGCCAGGTGCGCCTTGGAATTCACCATCACGTAGCCTTGCCGGTTCTTCTCGATGAGCACGTCGAGCAGGGCATCGACCTTCGTCCAGTCCTCCGGACGAATGAAGGTCTCGACCGCGCCGGGTATCGCGAAATGCTTCTGCTCCATCATCGGCGCTTCGTTGATGTGATAGTCGGTGGAGATGCCGGCCTCGCGCGCGATCTCGGTGAGCTGCACGACATCTTCCATGTTGTGGCGCGTGATGTTGATGTTCAGCACGACCATGTAGCCGTACTGCCGCTGCTTCTTCACAAGGTAGTCGAAGTAGCTGCGGATCGGCTCGAGCGCCTTGGGCAGCCCGGGCCTCTCCTGCACGCAGTCGATCGCCAGGTTGACGGCGGACACACCCGCGTCGCCGATCCGGTCGATGACGTCCGGGCGCATGAGCCGCCCGTTGGTCGGCAGGTAGACGAAGAACCCCCGCTGCGTTCCGTAGTCGACAATCTTGTGGATGAAGTCGGGCCGAATCAGCGGCTCGCCTCCCATGATCGCGATCACACGGCACCCGACCGAATGCAGCCAGTCGATGGAGCGCTTCGCCGTGTCCTCGGTCATCCCTTTCACACGGTTGTCGAAGGCCCAGCAATAGTGGCACTGCAGGTTGCATTTCCAGTCGGTGAACAGGTACGACAGCAGGGGCCGGAAGCTGCCCGGGAGGAATCTCGATTCCACGTAGGGAATGAACCACCGCCGGACGGCCCGCACGCCGTTGTTGGCGTGATACATGAACCCCGAGGGCTCTTCGGTTCCATTCCTGCGCGGATAGACCGGGACCGGAAGGGCCAGAGGCTCCTGCGATTTCGCCACCGCGGAACGCGTCCCCGTCATCAGCCGATCGTGCAGCTCACCGTGCATACGAAACGGAACCGTAACGGGCACGTGCTCGTTGGGCTTCTGCTCAGGTTCTGGATCGAACATGCGGAATCCTCCTTTACGCAAACCACACGACACCCTGGTGATGGCCACGCTCTGCAAGAACAGACGGCGTCAGCGCCGCCTGGCTTTCGTGTGCGTCCGGATCGAGGAACTCGAGTTCGGGTCGAAGTTGATGCTGGTCGACGGGTCGGGGCTTCCGCGTAGTGCTGGAACAACGCGCAGATTGCGAAGGAACGGACCGCGAACGGACCGGGTGCGCGAAGCCTGGCTCACCCTGCCCGCGAGGGAACTGGTGGGGGCGCGGAGCCGCATGAACCGTGTGCTCATGTCCATCAACCGCGTTCGACGGGATGTTACACCCGTCCCGCCAGCCGGCGCGAGTCACGGAGAGGCCACGTTCCAGTGGGCGCCTCGGCCGACACGTGGCTTCCGTGCAGAATGGGCGAATCGGCAGTCGGTCTCCCCGAGTGCGGATTCCGCGCTTCGAGCGCGCGGCCATCAGGCGAACCGACCTCGCCCGGCGCTCGTCTACTTGGGTTATAGTCGAAATCAGGTGGTCATCCTGAACTTGTAACGTTCTCTTGTTCCTTTGCAGCGCGTGGCCCCCGACTGGAGCGGTGGCGGGTGTGTCTCTATTCGTCCGTGGAAAGTCGATGGCCAGGCGGTGACCGAGCGCGGCGGCAGGTGTCAATCGGCCTGAAGTCGCGTGTCGCGTGAATATGCTTCGGGATGTCCGTCCTCGGAGGGGGATCGGTGGCTCTCTCAACGAGAAGACATCTCTGGTGGATTGCAGCGGGGGTCTTCGGTCCTGGGCGGCCCGTTCATCGGCGGGGTCGCGTACAGGCTGGCCGATCGCCTCGAGCGCGAACGTGTGTCGGCGCTCTGCTCGGAACGGTTCTCGGACCGCGCTGCCTCGCTGTCCCGCGAGCTGCACGACATCACCGACGAGCTTCGTCACGTTCGATCACTGTTCCTGAGCTCGAATCACATCAGCCGGGATCAGTTTCGTGCCTTCACCGCCGAGATTCCCACCCGTCATCCGGCGATCGTCGCGGTCGAGTGGGTCCCTCGCATCGCGGGCTATGAGCGCGAGGCCCTCGAGGGCGAGGCCCGTCGCGAGGGCCTCCTCAACTTCCGGATCAGCGTTCCCGACCCGGATGGAAGCCTGACGAGCGCGCCGGCCAAGGATGAGTACTACCCGGTCTTCTTCGCCGAGCCGCTCTCCGGAAACCGGCGGGCGCTTGGCTTCGATATCTCGTCCGAACGCGTGCGGCGCTCTGCGCTCGTGTGGGCAAACCTGACGCGCGAGCCGTCCGTCTCCGATCCGATCGACCTGCCGTCCGTTCCGAAGCCCTCGAACGGCTTCCTGGTGATGCTGCCGGTCTACCGCACCGCCAGTGCCGCTCCGGCGCAATCGAGCGATCTGCCCGACGGCATCGTCCAGCTGGTGGTCCGGACTCGAGACCTGTTCGATCGCATGATCGGCGCGTACCGGGACGATGGCGCGCCGGACATGTACTTCGAGCTGATGGACGAGGATGTCGGCGGGAGGCCGGCCGTGATTGCCGCGTCGGCCGAAGCCGGCGCCGAGCCGGATCTCTCGAAGTTGAGCTTCGGTCAGTCGATCGAGGTGGGCGGCCAGCGATGGCGCCTCACTGGGCGCCCGACCAGCGAGTTCGAGTCGAGGCACCTAACAAACGAGCCGGTTATCCTCGGCACCGGCGTCTTCTTCCTGTGGGAACTGCTCGGCGGGCTCGCGCTGTCCCTGGTCAGGCAGGCGCGCGACGCTGCCTTCAGCCGCCAGTCCCGAATCTACAGAACGGCCCTCCAGGCGCTCTCGGAAGGCGTGGTTGTGGCGGACTTGGAAGGCCGCCTGGTGCTCTTCAACGACGCGGCGCAGACGATTCTCGGGATCGATCACCGCCAGACCACGGCGTCAGGCTGGCTCCTGAACGGCCAGTGCTTCGATCCCAAAACACAGGCCCCGCTCCCGCCGGAGCGCCTGCCGCTGGCGCTCGCGCTTCAGGGCGCAGAGGACCAGGCCGAGATACTCATCCGTACGCCTGAAATCTCCAACGAGGTCTGGGCCACGATGAGCGGCATGCCGCTCAGGGACGAGGATGGCGCGCTCGAGGGCGGCGTGGTCACCCTGCGCGACATCACCGCCTCTCGAAAGGCCGAGGCGCAGGTGCGCGCCTCGTTCAAGCAGCTCGAGGACCTGCGCTACGCTGTCGACCAGTCCTCGCTGGTGGCGACGACCGACAAGGCGGGCGACATCATCTATGTGAACGACAAGTTCGCGGAGGCGTGCGGCTACTCCCGGGAAGAGCTGCTCGGAAAGAACCACAGGATCCTCAAGTCGGGCTATCACCCGCCCGCCTTCTACGAGGACCTCTGGAAGACCATCTCGAGCGGACGCGTGTGGCGCGGGCGGATCCGCAACCGCGCCAGGGACGGACACGACTTCTGGGTCGACACGACGATCGTGCCGGTCCTGGTGGACGGCAGGCCCGAGCGCTACCTGTCGCTTCGCACGGACGTCACCGAGGAGATGCGCCAGCAGGCGGAATTGCAGCGCCTGTCCAACGCCGTCGAGCAGACGGCCGATGCGATCGTCATCACCGATCACCATGGCGTCATCGAATACGTGAATCCCGCATTCGAGACGACAACCGGCTACTCGCGCGCCGAAGCCCTGGGCCGCACGCCCCGGATCCTGAAATCGGGGAAGCAGCCGCCCGAATTCTACGAGCAGCTCTGGAAGACCATCTCGGCCGGCGAGGTGTACCGCGGCGCGCCGATCAACCGGAAGAAGAGCGGCGAACTCTACCAGGCCGAGCAGACCATCACGCCCATCAGGGGCCCGGAAGGCCACATCGTGCATTTCGTCTCGGTCATCAAGGATGTGACCGACCGCATCAGGATCCAGCAGCAGGAAATCGAGATGCAGTATGCCGCCGACGTCCAGCAGAAGCTGTACCCGCCGGAGGCGCCGAAGGCGAACGGGTTCGACATCGCCGGCATGACCTTCCCGGCGAAGGCGACCTGCGGCGACTACTTCGACTACCTGCCTCTGCCAGGCGGCGAGATCGACATCGTCATCGCGGACGTCTCGGGCCACGGCCTCGGGCCCGCGCTCATCATGGCCGAGACCCGCGCCTACCTCCGGTTCCTGTCGGGATCGTGCAACGATCCGGGCGCGGTACTCGACGCCATCAACCAGGAACTCTGCGCGGATCTGGACGACAACCGCTACGTGGCGCTCATCCTCGCGCGGCTCGACGTCGTGTCGCGCACGATCGTTTACGTCAACGCGGGGCACACCGCTGCCTATCACCTGGGGGCCGACGGTGCCGTCAAGGCGGTGATGGACAGCTGCGGGCCGCCGCTGGGTATCCTGCCCCACCAGCACTACCAGCGCACCATCACCCCAATGCTCCAGCCCGGGGACATCGTCGTCTTCCTGACCGACGGCGTGACGGAGACCGGGAACGAGTCGGATGAATTCTTCGGGGTGGAGGCTGCGCTGGATGTGGTTCGCCGGTTCCGCGCCGATTCCGCGGCGCAGATCGTGAAGCAGCTCGAGCGGGCGACCCGGGAGTTCGCCGGCGAGGCGCCGCAGCAGGACGATGTCACGGTGGTGGTCGTGAAGGTGGAAGACCCTGGGCCCGGGTGAGACGGCCGCGGAACCGGGTCGACGGCCACCCCGGCCTCGATTTCGAGAATTGGCCTTAATCTCCTACCGTTTCAATGTAGAATATCTTTCCGCGGGCGCATGAAGGTTTCGGGCGCCTCATCATCAGCATGGATCCTCAGGCGAAGGAACCGCTCGAGCGCGTCGACACGCTTGAATCCTGCCTTTCGATACCGTTTCACGTCTTCGCATTGGTGTGCGATCGGGACGGGAAGATCCCACCCCGAGCTGCCCTCCGGTTCCGGCACATCCTCGACAGTCGCCGGAAGAGCGTGTCGACGGAGTTCCGCCGGATGCTCGACTTCTGCAGGGAGTGCTACCCGGCGCTGTGGCGCAGCTACGCGGGCTCGACGCAGATCGTCACACCGGACCGATTCGTCAGCCTGTTGCGCACGCTGAAAGGCGTCACCGCCTCGGCCGACTTCGCCGGTCTCGAGCGGGACCTGGCCTGGCTTGCGAAAAGGCTGTACAAGGCCGGCTTCCGCCTCTTCCCGGAACGAGGCCGGAAGGCGGCGTATGCCGAGTTCACGGTGATTCTTCGCGGAGGTTCTCCTCCCCGCGGGGACGGCCGCGCGCTCGCGCATCCGGCCGAGGGGCCGACCAGCGGGGCGCCGCCACCGCGCGGATCCATTTCCACTGGCGGCGGGGACTCCGCCGAGCAGGTCGCTGACGCGGTCCAGCCTGATCACGAAGTGGCATCGCCCGTTCGACCGCTGTCCCTATCCCGCGGGGAGCCGGCGCCCGAGCCCGACGCGGGCGATGGGAATCGTGGCGCGATGCCTTTGATGCCGCGGCCGGAGACCGCGTGGGTGAAGGGCTCGCTGACGCTCGTGTGCGTGAAGGTCACCGATGAAGCGCGGGATGTGAAGACCTTCTCGTTCGCGCACAAAGAGCGCGCGTGGTTCTGTTACCAGCCAGGACAGTTTCTGACGATCGAGCCGGTCATTGACGGAAAGACCGTGCCCCGCCCCTATACCATCTCATCGACGCCGACGCGGCCCGGGCTCCTCGAAATCACCGTGAAACGCGCTCCCGGCGGCGTGGTCTCCAACTGGCTCCACGACCACATGCTGGCCGGAGGGAGCCTGGCGGCGCGCGGCCCGTTCGGCAATTTCACCTGCCTCAACTTCCGCAGGGACAAGTACCTCTTCCTGTCGGCAGGCAGCGGGATCACGCCGTTGATGTCGATGCTCCGTTACCTCCATGATCTGGCGGCAAGCGTCGACCTGGTCTTCTTCCACTCCGCGGGAACCCAGGACGACCTGGTGTTCCGAAACGAACTCATCCTCTGCGGCGAACGGAATCCGCGGCTGCACATTCAGCTCAGCCTGACCGGCGAGCCCGCCGATCGGAAGTGGGAAGGTCTGCGCGGGCGGCTCGACAACGCCATGCTCCAGCAGATCGCGCCCGACTTCATGGAACGAGCCGTGCTCGCGTGCGGCCCGCCGGGATTCATGGAGAAGGCGAAGCAGCTCCTGGCAGGCAACGGCTTTCCGCTCGAGACTCAGTTCGACCAGGAGAGCTTCGTGCCAAAGGCCACCAGGCCTGCCGACCGGCCGAGTGACGGAGCCTCGGCACGGAAGAGCACGGTTGTCTTCGCGCGAAGCGGCAAGTCGGCTGAGATCTCCATGGACGACACGATCCTCGATGCAGCCCTCAGGTGCAGCATCGATATCCCAAGCGCGTGCCGCCAGGGGAGGTGCGGCACGTGCCGGGCCACGAAACTGTCAGGCGAGATTCTGATGCCCGAACAGGAAGCCCTCACCCCCGAGGAGATCGCACAAGGGGAGATCCTCACCTGCGTCGGCCAGCCCAGGAGCGCCATTGTCGAGGTGGAGGCGTAATGTTCGCCCACGCGCCGGAACGACGGATGCGGGCGGTCCGCGCAATGCTTCTCGTGCTCTGGCTCGTCCTGATCGCGTCGCTGTTCTACGACCCGTTGACGCCCTTCTTCACGCGGCCAGACACCCTGGCAAGCCCGTTCCGCCTCACTCCCTCCGCTCAGGTGCTGGTGCAAGGACGCGCGCTTGCGACGGCACCGTATCCGATGGGCGCGCGCATCTTCTGGACGATGATCATCCCGATCATCCCGATGTTCCTGATGCTCGTCGGGCACGAGGCGTGGCGGCGGATCTGCCCGCTCTCGCTGTCCACTCAGCTGCCGCAGTTCCTGAACCTGCAGATCAAGACGCGCGTCTTCAACCGCAAGACGGGAAACGTCGAGCGAAGGATCAGGCTGCTCGAGGCCGAGTCGTTCGTCGGACGCCACGCCTGGTTCATCCAGTTCAGCTTTCTTTGGGCCGGCATCACCGGGCGCCTGCTCTTCATCAACTCGGACCGGACTTTTCTGGCCTTCTTCCTGGTGGGCATCATCGGGCTGGCCGCGCTGGTGGGGCTCCTGTTCGGCGGAAAGACCTGGTGCAACTACTTCTGCCCTGTTTCTCCGGTGCAGAAGATCTACACCGGCCCGGCCGGGCTGCTCGAAAGCAAGGCGCACATGACGAAGGGCGTCAGCCAGTCGATGTGCCGCACGCACGCGCGCTCGGGTGATCAGAGCACCTGCGTCGGCTGCGTGAGCGCCTGCCCCGACATCGACCTCGAACGCTCCTACTGGGAGTCCCTTTTCAGGCCGGGCAAGCGCTTTGCGTACTACGGCTACTTCGGCCTGGTCCTGGGTTTCTACACGTACTACTACCTCTACGCGGGCAACTGGAACTACTACTTCTCGGGCGCGTGGACGCACGAAGCCGGGCAGCTCGATCGCCTCTTCTCGCCGGGGTTCTATTTTGGAGGCGCACCGCTGCCCATTCCAAAGCTCGTCGCGGCTCCGCTGACCACGGGCCTGTTCGTGCTGGCGTCCTACTCGCTCGGCGTCGCGCTCGAGGCCCTCTACGGGCGCGTGAGGTCCGCGCTCCGCAAGCCGCTCGGACCGGAAGCCCTCAGGCACCACGGCCTGACGATCAGCGCGTTCGCGACCTTCAATGTGTTCTACCTGTTCGGCGGCCGCCCGAATCTCGCGCTGCTCCCCTCGAGCCTTCTCAAGGCGGTCGACGTGCTGATCGTCCTGGTGAGCACGCTCTGGCTGAGCCGGGCTCTGCGGCGCGGCCGCGCCGCCTACAAGCGGGAGTCGCTGGCGCAGAGCATGCTCCGGCAGCTCCGGAAGCTCAAGGTCGACTTCGCCGCGATGCTCGACGGACGGTCCCTCGACGAATTGAATGCCGACGAGGTGTACATCCTGTCGACCGCGCTCACGGGCCTGCCGGCCGGGAAGAAGCAGGATCTCTACCGCAGCGTGCTGATGGAGGCGCTGCATCGCGGCGAGGTCAACGCCGACAACGCCCTCGAGGCGATGAATGAAATCCGCCGGCAGATGGGCATCAGCGAGGAAGAGCATGGTTGCATCATCGGGCCTTTGCTCAAGCTGCAGCGCGGCGGAGGGCTCGACGCCACCCGCGATCCTTCCCGCGTCCGGCTGCTCAACTACGCGGAGGCCCTCGAGAGCGTCGTCGAGCGGTGCCTCGAATCCGGCAACCCGCCTGCGCGAGGAACTGAAGTCGCGCGAGAACGCGAGGGAACTGAGGAAGCTCCGATCCATCTTCGACGTGTCGGATGTCGAGCACGACGAGATCCTCGGCGCTCTGCTCGGCGAGAGCAGCCTGGCCGTTCACGAGGCGCAGGGACTGCTGGAAGAGATGGCCGAAGCGACGTCTCGAATTGATGCGCTCGCCCGTCAGCGTGGCACTTCCCGCATTTCCGGCGTCGAACTGCTGGTGCATCACCTGGAGCGAAGGCGCCGAAACCTGGCGATGAAGTTCCTGGGCGTCCTGAAGACCGTCCCCGACACTGCTGACGGAAGGGCCCTGGCGCGGTGGTTCAATGTCCTGCGTTCGGGCCAGGCCCAGGACTCACGAGCCGTCGGCAATCCCGGCATTTCCTCACCCGTCACCGGCGGGGTCCATGCCGGCCTCCTGGAGATTCTCACCGAGGACCCAGGCCGGAGCCGGGCGTTCCTCGACGGGGATGCGGCCGAGAGATTCGGCACGCTGCGGCGCCTGTACCTCGAGTCGGCCCGATCCGCGCGAGTATCTCGAGCAGACAGCGCAAGGGTCCGAGGCCGCACCCGCAGCGGTTGCGTTGTCCGTGCTGGCTCAGCTGGATTCGGCGCGGGGAACCGACCTGGCGGCGAAGACGCTGCAGTCGGAGAACCGGTCCTGGCTCATGGACGAAGTGGCCAGGGCTGTCCTGGGACGTGGCGGCGGAGAGACGGGCGGAGACGGCGAGCATGCGGGCCGGACGGCGATCGATGACTACGAGGTCGAGCCTGCGGCCACGATCAGCAAGATGATCGAGCTCGTTCAAGAGCAGGCTCTTTCAACAGCTGGGACTGGAGGTGCTGGCGTCGATCGCGCGCGACGCCGAGGCCCGCCGCTACCGCACCGGCGGGACGGTCTGCCGGTTCGGAGAGCGGTCCGACTGCGTCTTCGTCGTGTGCCGCGGCGGCGCCGACGTGCGTCTGCCCCGCAACGGGGGCTTCAAGTGGGTGGACGCGGTCGGCGAAGGGGACTCCATCGGGGAGCTCGGCGTGATCACCGGCCAGCCACGATCGGCTACCGTCACGGTGAACCGCGACGGCAGCAGGCTGTTGAGCATCAGGGACAGCGCCCTGCTCACGGTGTTGAATCAGGATGCGAACGCGTCGATGAGCTTTCTCGAGCTCCTCAGCAGCCGGAACCAGGCGCTGTTGGAGAAGATGTGAGCGGCCGGCGGCTGGCGGCTCACGGCCGGCGGGGCGACTGCGTCAGAAGGAGAGGAGGCGGCGGCTGGAGCGTATCCACGCCCGCGCCTCCTTGTGCCACGGACACAGCCGATCCAGCTCGCGCCAGAACCGCACGGAGTGGTTGAGATGGCGAAGATGGACCAGCTCGTGCAGCAGGACGTAGTCGCCGACCTGCTGCGGGAGCTGGATCAGGCGCCAGTTGAGCGAGACATGACCGCCCGGCGAGCACGAGCCCCAGCGCGATTTCTGATTGCGGACCGACACGGCGGCCACCTCGAATCCGTGGGCCAGCGCCAGCTCGCCGAGGCGCACCGGCAACTCGAGCGACGCGAGATGCCGGAGGTGGCGCTCGACCGGGGGCCGCAGATCCTCTGAGGCCGAAGCCGAAGCCTTGAACTTCTGATCAGCAAAGCTCACTTCAATCCGGGGCCCTGCGGCACTGACACACAGGTGGTGCTCGACGCCGCGGTAGAGCACGCGCGACCCCTCCAGCCACGGACCGCGCGAGGACATCTCCTGCGCGCGCTTCTCCCGCTCCCGCTCGATCCAGCGCCGCTTCTCCTGCAGGAACTGCTCGGCTCCTGCGCGCGCCCCCCCTCGCGGGAATCGTCACGCGCAGCCCGCCGTCGTCACGAACGCGAAGAATATAGTGGCGGGCGCGGCGGTGCCGGACGAACTCCACGGGCACGCCCTGGCCCGAGACGATGAACACGGTCGGCGTCGGGCGGGACTCCCGCTCGAACCGCAGTCGCAGTTGCATGTTCCGACATCATACGCCCGACGCTCGGGGCGACACGAGATCGCGGCCGGCTCGAGCCCGGATGCGATTCGCCCGGGCGGGTCTATTTCAGCGTGCGAGTCAGCTCGTCGATCGCACGGCGCGCGGCGTCGTTCGCGGGGTTGATGGCGAGGACCTCGGTGAACGCCTTCACGGCGTCGCGGTCGCGCCCGGCCTTGCGGAGCGCCACGCCGAGATTGAATCGGGCGAGCTCCCACGAGGGATTGAGGCGGGTGGCTTCGGAGAACGCCGCGATCGCCTCGTCCACCCGGCCGGCGTTGGCGAGCACGATGCCGAGGTCGTTGTAGGCCCCCGCCGAATCGGGATCGAGACGCAGGGCCACTGTGAACTCGGCAATCGCCTGCTCGCTCTGGCCAAGGGCCGTCAGCGCCACGCCAAGGCCGAGATGCGCTTCGGCGGCGTCCGGATCGAGGCGAAGCGCCTCCCGGAACTGGGTCGCCGCGTCCCTGGCCTGCCCGTTCCTGGCAAGGACGGTGCCGAGGTTCTGGCGAGCCGGCACCGACCGCGGCTCGAGCGTCACGGCAGCCGAGTATTCCGAGATGGCCTCCGAAGGCTTCCCCATCCTGTCGTAGATCTCACCGAGCAGGCTTCGATAGTTCGCCGCATACGGCGCCAGCCGCACGGCCTCCTGAACGTGAGCAGCGGCCTCCGGCAGCCTGCCCGCCTCGGCCTCCAGGGCACCCAGGCCCGCGTGAGCGCGGTGATTGCCCGTGGTCACCTCGAGCGCCCGCCCCCACAGCGACGCACTGTCCTGCCAGTACCACACCTGCCCGCGAGCGGCGATCGCACAGGACAGAATGGCGGCTGCCGCAACGGCTGCCAGCGCGACGCGCGGGACGGACCAGCGCGCCGAGAGCGCCGCACTCCCCCACACGGCGATGATCGCGATCCCGATGAGCGGCACGTAAGTGAAACGATCGGCCATCAGCTGGTCCCCGGCCTGAACCAGGCCAACGACGGGGAGCAGCGTGACGAGGTACCAGAGCCAGCCCGACAGGATGAAGGGATAGCGCCTGTATCCACGCCAGGCGGCGATCGACACCAGCGTGATGAGAAGTGCCGCGCCGCCGATCTTCCACCATTCCGGCATCCCCGCCGGGTACGGGTAGAACGCCGCGAGGCGGGCCGGCCACAGCATCGTGCCGATGGAGGCGAGGTAGGACACCACGGCGTTGGCGGCGCGATAGCCGAGCGGGAGCGCCTCGAGCGGCGCAACCGCACCGGCCTGGCGCTGCACCAGGAAGGTCGCGATCGCCGAGGCGACAGCCATCGCCAGCAGCGGCAGCTTCTCGAGCACGAGGCGGGCGAACGACGGAGGGACCTCATCAGGCTGCCTGCCCTTCCGGCGAACACTCGCCGGCGGCTCCCGGCGTTTCAGGCGTTCGAGCGGCCACAGGTCGAGCACGAGGAGGAGCACCGGCAGGCTCACCAGCATGGGTTTGGCCATCAGCCCGAGTGCGAACAGCAGGGCCACGGCCAGGTACCGCAGCGCCGCGGGCCGCCTGACGTACCACGTATACGTCCAGATCGTGAGCAGAAGGAACAGCGTGCTCAGCACGTCCTTCCGCTCCGCAATCCACGCCACCGATTCCACGTGAAGCGGGTGAACCGCAAACAGCGCCGCCACGCACGCGCTGCGCCAGGTTGCGCCGGTCATCTTTCGCAGCAGCAGGAAGAGGAGAATGGTGTTGGCGACGTGAAGGAGGACGCTCGTGACGTGATGACCGCCGGCGTAGAGGCCGTAGAGCTGCACGTCCAGCATGTGCGAGAGCCACGTCAGCGGGTGCCAGTAGAACTCCGACCCTGCGGTGATGGCCCAGCCGACGCCGCGCCAGCTCAACCCGGCGAGAACCTGGGGATTACCGGTGACGAACCAGGGATCGTCGAACGACACGAACCCGAAGTTCCGCACGGGACTGAAGACGATCACGACCAGCGCGGCGAGACCCGTGGCGATCCAGAGGGCCTGTCGCGTGGGTGCTGTTGAGGTGCCGACCATGGCTGTGACCGCTCAACGATGAACGTGAATGAACTGGGGCCATGGAAGATACGGCCGTCGGCGTTGATCTGTTTCATGTCGGGCTAGGGGCTAGGGGCTAGGGGCTAGGGGCTAGGGGCTAGGGGCTAGGGGCTAGGGGCTAGGGGCTAGGGGCTAGGGGCTAGGGGCTAGGGACTAGGGGCTAGGGGCAGGGGCAGGCTAGGGCCGCAGGCCTCAGGCCTCAAGTCTCAAGCCCCAAGCCCCAAGCCCCAAGCCCCAGGCCCCAGGCCCGCCGCCCCCCCCGCGATCGCGAATCGGCGCAGCTGATGTAGACTCGATCGGTCTCCGGCGTCCTCGAAGGGGGGCGGAGGCCGGCGCCCGGCCGGCAGGGTGTCACTTCAAGACCTGCCGTAACCGAAGCCGGACAAACGGTTTGCGGCCGCCTCCTTCGATTCCGGACATTGAGTTCCCTGGCCGTTGGTCGATCCAGGGAACCAGACATATTTGAACTGGCGGGCACCGGGCCCGGGGGCCTCTCGCGCCGTCCATCACGTTCAATCTGGCCGTGGACCCGCGGAAGGCACTCGAACAGGAGAAGGACTGCAGGCTGTGGCCATCAATCTTGGACTCGATATCGGTGCCGTCGGACTGAAGCTGGCGGTTGTGGCTTCGGTGGACGACCGGCCACTTCTCGAGGCGCTTTGCGCCGCCCATCCCGAATTCCGGTTCGTCGAGGAGGCCCCCTCGCCGCTGGTGGTCTCGGACTATCGGCGCGTCGCCGGAAGCCCGATCGAATCGACATACAACCTGCTGCACTCCGTCTACGAGTCGATTCCCGAGTCGCGCATCGAGGGCATCCGCGTCACCGGTTCGGGCAGCCGCACGATCGCCAAGATCCTCGGCATCTACTACGAGAACGAGTTCAAGGCGACCGCGCACATGGTCTCGCACTTCTATCCGGACGTGCGGACCGTGTTCGAGATTGGCGGCGAGAGCTCCAGGTACATGCGGCTCGAGCGGCATCGAGGGCGAAGAGGCGAGCATCATCGCCGACTACGAGCGAAGCGGCGAGTGCGCGGCCGGCACCGGTTCGTTCCTCGACCAGCAGGCGCTCCGGATGGGCTATTCGGCCGAGGAGATGGGCGAGGTCGTGTGCACCGCGACCTCGGCGGCGCGGATCGCGGGCCGGTGCTCGGTGTTCGCCAAGTCGGACATGATCCACGCGCAGCAGAAAGGCAGCACCCCGGCCGAGATCCTGCGCGGGCTGTGCCGCGCCGTCGCCCTCAACTTCAAGAGCAGCGTCGTCAAGGGCCGGACGGTCAGCAGGCCGGCGCTTTTCGTGGGAGCGGTCGCATGCAACGCCGGCGTCGTCAACGCGCTGCGCGAGGCCTTCGAGCTCGACGAACACTCGCTTATCGTGCCGCCGCTCTACGCGTGGTGCGCGGCCATCGGCGCGGCGATGCTCGAGGCGGGCGATCCGCAGAAGCGCTCGTTCGGCGAAATCCACCGTCTCCGCCAGCACGACGCGCACCGGAACACTCACGAGGGCATCCCGCTGACGCAGGGGAAGGTCATCCAGCTGCGCGACTCGGTGCCGCCGTACGTCCCGCCGCCGGGCGACGCGAAGATCGTGGGCTACCTCGGCATCGACGTCGGGTCGGTCTCGACCAACGTGGTCGTCATCAACGAAGCCGGTGACGTGGTGTTCGACGACTACCTGCGAACGGCCGGGCGGCCCGTCGAGGCCGTGCAGCAGGGGCTGACCGACCTCGAGCCGCGCCTGGGGCGATCGGCTGATCATCGCCGGGGTCGGCACGACCGGATCCGGCCGCGAGCTGGTCGGCGAGTTCGTGGGCGCCGACGTCGTCAACGACGAGATCACGGCGCACAAGACCGGCGCCGTGCACGTCAGCACCGTGCACAACGGCGACCCGGTCGACACGATCTTCGAGATCGGCGGCCAGGACTCCAAGTTCATCTCGCTCGAGAACGGCGTCGTGGTGGACTTCACGATGAACGACGCCTGCGCGGCCGGCACCGGATCGTTCCTCGAGGAGCAGGCCGAGAAGCTCGGCATCAGCATCAAGGGCGAGTTCGCCAGGCTCGCGCTCTCCTCCACCAAGCCGTCGCGGCTCGGCGAGCGCTGCACCGTCTTCATGGAGCACGACGTCACGCAGTGGCTCCACCGCGGCGAATCGATTCCGGACCTGGTGGCCGGCCTGTCGTACTCCATCGCGTTGAACTACCTGAACCGCGTCGTCCGCGGGCGCCACATCGGCAAGACGATCTACTTCCAGGGCGGCACGGCGTACAACGACGCCGTGGCGGCGGCCTTCGCGGCCCTGCTCGAGAGGCCCATCGTCGTCCCGCCCTTCAACGGGGTGATCGGGGCCATCGGGATGTGCCTGCTGGCGCGCGACTGGCACAGGGCCAGCCACGGCGAGACGCGGTTCCGCGGCTACGATTTCAACCAGCTCAAGCAGGTGGCGCGCGATTTCGTCTGCAAGGCGTGCACGAACGAATGCGACATCCGCGAGGTGACCATCGAGGGGCGCAAGACGTACTGGGGCGACAAGTGCTCCGACAAGTACCGGCGCCCTTCTCCCTCGGCGCGCGTGCCGGTCATCGACGACCTGTTCGCCTATCGCGATCGCCTGGTCGAAGAGGTCACCGGCCGCCCGATGGCGCCGCCGAAGAAGATCGAGCCTGGCCCGCTCACGATCGGCATCCCCCGGACGATGACGACCTACGAGCGGTATCCGTTCTGGCAGACGTACTTCGACAAGCTCGGAGTGCGGACCGTGTTTTCGCGCGCCACCGACAGCTCGATTGCGTCGAGAGGCGTGGAGCTGGCCCTGGCGCAGCCGTGCTACCCGATCCAGGTCGCGCACGGGCACGTGTCGTCGCTCATCGAACTGGGAACCGACTACGTGCTGGTGCCGAACATGATCGACTCCGAGTCGCACGAGGAATCGGAGTGCATCGCGCATTTCTGCCCGTGGACGCAGACGCTGCCCTTCGTCGTCCGGACCGCCCCCGGCCTGAGCGAGCACGCGTCGCGGATCCTGGCGCCGACGCTGCACTTCCAGCTCGGCCTCGAGCACATCAAGGGCGAGCTCATCGAGACCGCCCAGCGGCTGGGCGCCTCGCGGCGGGCCAGTGACGCGGCGGTCGACGCCGCCTTCGCGGTGCAGCGCACCTTCCAGCAGCGCCTGATCGAGGCCGGCGGGCACGCGATGGAAATCCTGGATCAGAGCGGCGAGCCTGGCATCGTCCTGATTGGGCGCCCGTACAACATCTACGACCGCAGCATCAACTGCGACATCCCGCGGAAGCTCCGCCACTACTACGGCGCGAACGTGATCCCGCTGGACTTCCTGGTGACCGGCCGCGAAAAGATCTCCGACCTTCATCAGAACATGTACTGGACGTCCGGGCAGCGCATGCTCGAGGCCGCCCGCATCGTGGCGGCGCGTCCAAACCTGCACATCATCTTCCTGTCCAACTTCAAGTGCGGTCCCGATTCCTACATCCGATACTTCACCCGACAGGTCGCCGGTGAACCACTGCTGCTCCTGCAATTCGACGGGCACGGCAATGACGGCGGCTACCTGACCCGTTGCGAGGCGTACCTCGAGAGCAAGGGCATCCTGCGATGTTACGGAGATCCGAAGTCCCCGAGCCCGGACCAGGCCGGCTCTCAGCCGACCATCCACTGAAGGGCAAGAAGGTCTACATCCCTCCGATGGCGCACGGCGGCGCGCGAGTGTTCGCGGCAGGGTTTCGTGCGCTCGGGGTCGAAGCGTCGACCACCCCCGCTTCCGACGAGCGGACCCGGGAGCTGGGGGCCCGCCACACCACGGGCGAAGAGTGCTTCCCCGCCAAGGTGACCGTCGGGGACTTCATGAAGGTCCTGGAGCGGCCGGGCAACGACACGGCGGCGACCGTGTTCTTCATGCCCACGGCGGACGGCCCGTGTCGGTTCGGCCAGTACGCGTACCACCTTCGGCACGTGCTCGATGCCAGCGGCTACAAGGACGCGGGCATCCTGTCTCCATCGAGCAAGAACTCCTACGGTGATCTCGGCAACCTCGCGCGCCCGTTCGTCCGCACGGGCTGGCGGATGCTGGTCGTGTCGGACATCCTCCAGAAGCTGCTGCTCCAGCACCGCCCGTACGAACGGACGCCGGGCATGACGGACAAGGTCTACGAGGAGTGCCTGGTCGATGTGTGCGACACGGTGGAACGCACGCCAACGACGCCCGCACCGCAGATCCACGGCATCAAGGTGGTCCTGGGCCGGTGCAAGGACCGCTTTGCGTCGATCGATCTGCGGCCGGACGATTCCCGGCTGCTCATCGGCGTCATCGGCGAGATCTTCTGCCGGCTCAACACCTACTCGAACGAAGACGCCATCAGGCGCATCGAGGAGGCAGGAGGCGAAGTCTGGCTGGCGGGCGTCACCGAGTGGCTGTGGTACACGGTGTCGGAAACCTACCGCAAGCTGAAGCTGACCGGCCGCCAGTACTCGCTGGAGACGGTCGGCACGTGGGTGCGCGAGAAGGTGCAGCATCGCGACGAACATCAGCTGCTGGAAGCGTTCCACGACGAGTTCCGCGGCTACGAGGAGCCCGGCGTCTACGACGTGCTCGATGCGGCGGCGCCGTACCTGCCGGTGGGCGGGGCGCTCGGGGAAATGGTGCTGAACGTGGGCCGTGCCGTGTGCCAGGCCCGGCAGGGCGTGGACGGCATCATCGACATCAGCCCCTTCACCTGCATGAACGGCATCGTCTGCGAGGCGGTGTATCCGTCGGTGTCGCGGGATCTCGGCGGGCTTCCGATACGCACGCTGTACTTCGACGGCACGCCGCAGGATCTGGAGGCAAGCCTGCCCGTGTATATGGATCTGGCGCGCGGCTACCAGCGGAAAAAGACCGCGAAGCGTCCGCCCTCCGCGGCGACGCGAAGGAACGGAAAGCACTGAAGGTCGACAGCCAACGACCCACGGCAGTAGCGACGCTGGTCCAGCTCTGATACGGCCGCGACAGGCAGTCGCTCGGCGGTCCCGGCTCGACACGCCGGCAAACTGCACCTTGCCGGGTCGTGTCGGCGGCGACGCCGGGTCCCCCTCCACGGGAAACGCTACGCCGTGGCGTTTCCATGCGCACTTGGTCTTCGCGCATGCGCGCTCGTCCAAGTGCGAAGCGGAGCCTCCCCGGCGTGGACTTCGGCCCTCACGGTGCAGTTTGCAGGTAATTGGGATCGGCGTGCTCGCAGGGCCCACCTCGCGACCGCCCCTCTCGGCCGTGACGTGTGGAGGCCGGGTCTTCAGACCCCGGGTGGGCGCCAGCTACCGCCTCCGTGGTTGGGCGGAATCGAGGAAATCCTTCCCCGCCAGCCGCCGGCCGCAGGCCTCTAGCCCCAAGCCTTAAGCCGTGCTCTATCTAGCCCGTGATGTGCCCAAGCCTGTGAATGGCGTACGCGTAGGCGCCGACGGCGACGGCCTCGCTCGTGCCGAGGCGCGAGATGCCGATGGCCGTCCGCGGCAGCCCGTCGTGACGGACCGTCCGCGTCCCGCCGGGCACCGTGACATCCCGCGGCGCGCCGCGCAGGAATTGTTCACGCTCGGCCGGGTCTTCGAGGTTGAAGGCCTGCTGCGCGAGCCTGCGGAATCCCTTCGGCGAATGCGCGTATCGGTCGTTGACGGCCGCGACCAGCCGCGGGAGGAACAACAGGTGAGCGCCTGAGATCCCGCCCCCGATGACGACCAGCCCGTCCACTACGGCCAGCGCCTGCGCTACCGCATCCCCCGCCACATCTGCGAGACGATGGTACGACTCGATGGCGGCCGCCTGGTTTCCCGGCGCCTGGCCCATGCCGATTTCGTAGATGGTCCGCGGATCCGGCGACTGCTCGAAGGCCAGTCCTGCGGCCTTCGCGTACTCGCGCCGAACCGCGCGGATCGACGCGCCCTCTTCCGCGTTGATGTCGGGGTCGAGCTTGTTTCGCAGTTGCCACACTTCGGTTGACGATGAGTTGTCGCCGGTCAGGAGTCGACCGTCGGCCACGGCGCCGCCGCCAAACCCGGTCCCGAGCGTGATGCCGAACAGGTTGTGGTAGCGCTTCGGGCTCCCTGCCTCCTTCAGAAGGTGATTCACGTACGGCAGAAAGCCGGCAATCGCCTCGCCGTAGACGAACAGGTCTCCATCGTTGCTGATGAACACGGGGATGCCGAAGGTGTCTTCGAGCATCGGGCCGAGCGCGACGCCGCCGCGGAAGCCCGGCAGGTTGCTGAGGTCGCCGATGATTCCCGACGGGTAATCGGCCGGCCCGGGAAACGCGAAGCTGATCGCCGCGGGCGGCTCCGCAAGCTGCGCCTTGACGTTGCGGAAGCCCGAGACGATGTTCGCCAGGCAGCGCGCCAGGTTGTCGCCTTCGGTCGGCAACGTCATGGGGCCGACCAGCAGTTCGGTGCCCCGGATCGCGGAGAACTTCAAGCCGGTGCCGCCGGCGTCGAGCGTCAGGACGCTGCGCGTGTCGGTGATCGTGTCCATGGTGAGAATTCTATTCCGATGCCGCCGCGCGCGCGGCCGGCGTCCTCAGGTTCACGAAGGCGACCCACGTGATGTAGAGCACGGCGCCGAGCGGCACGAGGAAGGCCAGCTGGACCGAGCCGGTGGCGTCAGCCATCAGCCCCATCAAGGGCGGCAGGAAGGCGCCGCCGACGATCGCCATCACCATCAGGCCCGACAGCCCGTTGGCGTCTTCGGGGCGGCTGTCGACCGCGATCGAAAAGACGAGCGGAAAGATGTTGGCGAATCCCAGGCCGACCAGGAAGAAGCTGCCGACGGCAATCGTGCTGGACGGCGCGAGCAGGCCGAGCAGGCCGACGATTGACACCGCGCAGGTGATGAGGAAGAACGCCTTGGGCGCGATCCAGGTCAGCACGATGCCGCCCGAGAACCGGCCGATGGTCAGTGCGAGGAAGAACAGGCCGGTGCCGAGCAGCCCGGTCTTCGTGATGTCGATGGCGAACCGATCCTGGAGATAGAGCGGAATGCCCGAGCTGACCGACACCTCGGCGCCGACGTAGAAGAAGATCGCCGCCACCATCAGCGCCACGTAGCCATTCTTCATGAGGGCGAGGCAGGAGCGAAGCGTCGCGGTGCCGGGCCCGGAGGCGGCCGTCGTCCGCGGGCCGATCGTGGCGGCTGAGAGGAGCGCCACCAGGATGGCGATGCTGTAGACCGGGAACACGATCCGCCAGCTCACGCCGAACGCGTGCGCGGCAATCACCGGGATGAGCGGCCCGGACAGCGATCCGATCGCCTTCACGAACTGCGCGAGCGAGAGGTTCCGCGAGTACTTCCCCTCCTCCGAGACGTCGCGCATCATCGGGTTGCCGGCAACCTGGAGCGTGGTGGCTCCGGCGCCCAGCAGCAGGACCGTCAGAAGGAAGACCGGGAACGACGACAAGCCGAGACAGCGTCGGGATCAGCACGCCCCCGAGCATCACGGCCAGCCCGAGCATCAGGATGAACTTCTTGCCCTTCCTGTCCTGGTAGACGCCCATCGGCACCGACACGATGCCGAACATGATGAACCCGGCGAAGGCGACCAGCTGGGCGACGAAGTTGGACAGGTGGAAGTCCTGCTTGGCGAGGCTGACGAAGGGCCCGGCGGCGTCGGCGAAGCCCATGGCCAGGAACGCGAGGAAGACGGGGCCGGCCTGCAGGAGCGATCGGCGCGGGGCGGCGGTGGTGGTCAACGCAATTCCTCCTGGCCGTGACGAGGATGAATCGAGCCATGAGCCTGCAAGGCGGATGTTACCATCCGACGGGCGTGTTACGATCCGCACTCGATGCCGACCCGTTTTGTCTTCGTCACATTCGGCGACCGGGAAGCGCTGCACGTGCAGGCGTGGTACTCGATGCTGTCGGTGATGGCGTACGCGCCGCGCGACATCGAGATCGTCATGGTCACCGACGCGCCGGAGCGCTACCGCTGGTTTGGCGACCGGGTCCGGGTCGTGCCGGTTGATGCCGGGCGCATCCGGGCATGGCGAGGGGCGCACGACTACCTGTGGCGCGTGAAGATCGAGGCCATGCGCCACGGCGCCACGCTCGGGCCGGAACCGATCGTGTATTGCGACTGCGACGTGGTGGCGCGGGCCGATCTCGCGCCGATGCTGCGCCAGCTGGCCGGCGGTGCCGTGTTCATGCACCATCGCGAACTCGAGCTCGGACGCATGACCCGCCGCACCATGCGCCCGCTCCGCGATCACATCGTCGGGCGCTCGTGGGCCGGCCTTCCGGTGACTGGCGCGAGCACCATGTGGAACGCCGGTGTCGTTGGCGTCGCCGATCATTCGCTCATCGATCGCGCGCTCGTGATGTGCGATGAGATGATGGACTCGGGGTTTCAGCACTCGCTGTATGAGCAGCTCTCCTTCAGCCTCACGCTCGCGGCAGCCGGCCGACTGGCCCCGGCCGAGCCGTGGATGGTGCATTACTGGGACAACAAGGAGGGGTGGTCGATCTCGGTCGCCGAAAGCGTCGCGGCGATCGCCGTCCGCGGCCTGGATGTCGACGGGGCGATCGAGTACGTGCGGACCCATCCCATCAACCGCCCGGTACAAGTGCGCAAGAAGTGGTGGAATCGCTACTTCGTGAAGCTGGCCGGGGCAGATTTTTAGCAGGGGCTGGGGACTAGGCGCTTGGCGCTCGTTCTTCTTGGAGTCCAGCCGGAACGCCGATCTCGAAGACCCGCCCTATAGCGTGATTCCAGGCCGACCAGCGCCTATCGCCTAGTCCCCAGCCCCTTCCGGTGCCCGCCGCGTCAGCCGGATTGGCGCGCCACAGCACGAGAAGGTCGCCGGCGGAACGGCAGGCGCGGGCCGGGCACCGTCCTCGGCTTCGAGGCGCCGGAGGTCCACGTCGGTCGACGGCAGGTGGCTCAGGCAATGCACGGCGCAGTCGAGCAGCGCGCGCAGCAGGCTGTCGGCGGGAGTGGCGAGCCGGTAGTGCACCCACAATCCGTCGCGGCGGGTCTCGACCAGGCCGGCGCGCCGGAGATACGCAAGGTGCCGAGACGCCGTGGGTTGCGGGATGCGCAGGCTCCCGTAGATGTGACACACGCAGGTTTCGCCGGACATGAGGAGGCCGAGAATCCTCAGGCGCGTCTGGTCGGCCAGCGCGCGAAGGACCGTCTCCATCGACGAGAGCGCCGGGTGGGCCGTCGATCCGCCCTTCCCCGCCGCGCGTGGCTTTCGTGTTGCTGTCACACCAGACTGCCTTTCCGCATCGAGAAGCGGCCTTTGCGCGTGGCGAACCGGCGCCGTCCCTCGTCAGACCTCGACGTGGCGCAGCTCGTGCGATCCGGCCGGCGGCCGGATCGGCGGCCCGCCTATATTCGCCTTGACAAATATATCATGGAACCCTATTCTTCATATATTCGTCTGTGCGAATGTAAGGGGTTGGCGGGCGAACATCGCCGGCCACGATCGTCACCTGGGTTCCATCGAAGGGGCATCATGAGCAACGAGGCACTTCGCGACGTCATCAAGGAGAAATACGGAAACGCGGCGGTCAAGGCGGTTTCGAATTCCGGCGGCTGCTGCGGGCCGTCCTGCTGCGACCCGATCACCACCGACATTTACAGACGCGATGAAGTGAAGGATGTGCCGGCCGACGCGGTGGCAGCCTCGCTCGGGTGCGGCAACCCGACCGCGCTCGCCGACCTGCACCCCGGCGAGACGGTGCTCGACCTCGGGTCCGGCGGTGGCATCGATGTGTTCCTGTCGGCGAAACGCGTCGGCCCAACCGGCAAGGTCTACGGCCTCGACATGACCGATGAGATGCTGGCGCTCGCCAACGAGAACAAGCGGAAGGCGGGGGTCGCCAACGTCGAGTTCCTCAGGGGCGAGATCGAGCACATCCCGCTGCCCGACAACTCGGTCGACGTCATCATCTCGAACTGCGTCATCAACCTCTCGTCGGACAAGGGCCAGGTGCTGCGCGAGGCGTTTCGCGTGCTGAAGCCCGGCGGCCGGTTCGCGGTATCCGACGTCGTCGTGCGCGGCGAGGTGCCGGCCGCGGTCCAGCGCAACGTCGAGTTGTGGATCGGCTGCGTCGCCGGCGCGCTCGCAGGAAACGGAGTATCGCCGCCTGCTCGCCGAGGCCGGATTCGAGCGGCATCGAGGTCGACGCCTGGCGCATCTACAAGGCGGCTGACGCGCTCAACTTCCTGACCGCGGCCGGCATCGACGTCGAGGAAATCGCTCCGCACGTGGACGGCAAGTTCGCGAGCGCCTTCATCCGCGCGCGCAAGCCGTAGGCCTGCCCGACTCGCGCCGGCGGTGAAGCAGTGCCGTCGTGGTGGAGGCCGGGTCTTGAGACCCGGCGATTGATGGCGGCGTGACGGACGCGCCGTCACCGACGCCTAGGACGACGGGTTCGACAACGCGCTTCTTGCGCGGCTGCGTTCGAACACTCACCGAGTTGTTGTCAGACGGCGCGAATGTTCTGCTATAATCGGAGGCTCCGGTAGCCGGTACCGGTCGCGCCGACAGCACCTCTGGTCGGTGCCGCACTCCTCGATGTGGGCCGCTAGCTCAACTGGCAGAGCAGCAGACTCTTAATCTGCGGGTTCACGGTTCGATTCCGTGGCGGCTCACCACTTACCACCCCTGAGAGTTCAATAGGTTACGGCTGCTGCTCTGCCCGACGGCAGAACGGAATCGAACCATGCGGATTCTCAGCTGGCAGCGTTCGGCTCGAAGACGATCCGTAGGCGGGTCTGGGTAGCCTGGGCGAAGCGCTCGAGAGCGCTGGTCGACGGACGCACCTTCCCACCCTCGAGGCGCGCGATGTAGGATTGCGACGTCTTCATACGGCGCGCCAACTGCGCCTGCGACAGGCCGGCTCCCGTCCGCGCCTCGATCAGTGTCCGCGCGAGGTCGAACTCCTCTTCGAGGGCGTCGTAGGCGTGCCTGTAATCGGCGGCCTTGTTCCAGCGACGATGGAGTTCGCTGATCTTCGTCATGGCTTCACTTCCTTGGCCCTCTCCAAGGCCACGTCGATCTCGCCCGCGGGCGTCTTCTCGGTCTTCTTGACGAAAGCCCGCAGGATGACGACCCGTTGCTCTTTCGCGGTCACGTAGAGCGCGCGCGCAACGCCGGCCTTCCCCTTGAGCCGAATCTCCCACAACGGACCTCGGATGTGGCGAACGGGCGGCGCCTCGACGTTCGGCAGGCCTACGGATGCGATCAGTTCGGCGATCCGCACCAATCGCGCCCGCATGTCCTGCGGCAACTCTGCCAGCTCGGCATCGACCATCTCGTTCAGAGTCTCGACGCTCCACGGCATCGTGGCCATGATACCAGATATGGTATGAACAAAGCGACCAGAGGCGCGCCCTGCGCTGGTGGACAACGGCAGGGTCAAGCTCGATAATCTCGACGAAATGTACATCGTCAAGCCACGTCCGGCCCATTTCACCTGGTTGCTGCTTCTTGGGCCGCTGGTTGTGTTCGAGGCGCCTGTTCTACATGAACTGCTCCAGCAGATTGCGCTCAATCGAGGTGCATCTGCCGCCGTTATACGGGGAAAGGTCACCGAGTTTGGAGAGGGTCCGAACGGTGAGTTGAATCTGCGCTATCGCTTCCGTCCAACCAGTGATGGGCCTTGGTTCTCCGCAACGGATGCGACGGGGCGCCGCGATCTTTGGGCTGCTGTCGCCGCGCCGGCGTGGAGCGAGGCGGCGACGACAGGGTTCGTGGCAGTGACGTACTTGCCCAGCGATCCCTGGGTTAATCGACCCGTCGCAAGGGCCGGAAGCGCAGTAGCCGACATCTCGGCGGCCCTGGCGATGCGTGTCGGCCTCGATGTCTTCGCCCTGTATGAGTTGTGCATGGTGCGGGCGAACTTCCGACGCTGTCGGCTTGCGGCGGCTGAGTATCGGGCATGCCGAGTCAGATACTGGGAGTCGCGGCCGCCGACCTAGAACCGCCATCCCGGACGGCTGTCCGGTGGACATCTGGCCCAGCGGACGGCGCCAGACACTCCTGCCTCACGCCGCTCGCCGCAGTGCCTCGACTTGCCGCAACCACCCGTCCAGGCGGTTCCAACTCGCGAAAATGCAGCCTCACCATCGTCCGACCCTGAAGGCTCAGTAAGTGACAGCTGCTGCTCCGCCCGACGGCAGAACCGAATCGAACCAGGCGAATACTCAGCTGGCGGCCTGCGGCTCGAAGACGATTCGCAGGCGGGTCCGCGTCGCCTGGGCGAAGCGTTCGAGCGCGCTCGTCGATGGTCGATCTTCGTCATGGCTTCAGTTGTGGGCCCTCTCCAATGCCACGTCGATCTCGCCAGCGCGCCTCTTCGGGCCTTTTTGACGAACGCCCGGGCTGGTCGGCCAGCTGGGCACGCCATGGCGGTAATGGCCCTTGCCAGGACATCCCACTATTGGGATAATGACCAAGTGCGACAGCGCCTCGCCGTCGGCGAAAGGCCGGTGCATTGGGTCGGGTCATCCAAGCGGGATTTCCTCGCGTTCCCGGAAGGGGTCAGGGATGACATGGGCAATGCCCTGGGTGTCGCGCAGTTCGGCGGCACGGCGCCGTCTGCGAAGCCGTGGAAGGGACTCGGCGCCGGCGTGCTCGAACTGGTCGAGTCGCACGAAGGCAACGCGTACCGGGCCGTCTACACTGTCCGATTCGAGGAGGCGGTGTACGTGTTGCACGCTTTCCAGAAGAAGTCGCCGACCGGCGTTCGCACCGCGAGAACCGATGTCGGACTCGTCGCGCGGCGACTGAAGGCCGCCCAGAGGGACTACGAGGACCTGTATGGCAAACCGAAGCACTGATCGCGACGACGAGGTCACCCACGGCACGAGCAACGTCTTCGCGGACCTGGGCTACCCCGATTCGACCGAGCGTCAGGCCCGGCTGCGGCTCGCCCTCGCCCTCAACCGCGTGCTCGACGAGCGCACGCTGACCCAGGCAGAAGCGGCGAAGCTCCTTGGTGTGTCGCAGCCAAAGGTGTCGGCCCTGCGGAACTACAAGCTCGCCGGGTTCTCGGTCGAACGGTTGATGACGTTTCTGACCGCACTCGACCGGGACGTGCGAATCGTCATTCGCCAGAAGCCCCGATCACGGCGCTCGGCGCGGATCAGCGTGGAAGCGGCGTAGGGGCCGGCCATCCCGGCCTCACGCCGCTCGCCGCAGCGCCTCGACCTGACGTAACCATCCGTCGAGGCGGTTCCAACTGGCGAACGTTAGGCTCACCACTCCTCGCTCACGCTCACGTCGTTGATCCGGCTGGTCCTCAAGCGAAAGGTCAACGCTGCGGCTCGAGCAGGAAGGACGAGAGCGTCGCTGCGAACTCCTGCGGGATGGTATCCATCGCGTTGTGCTCCTGCCCTTCAAAGATGCGCAACGTAGAATGCGGCAATGTCTGGCGCAGGCTGTCGATCGATCCCTTGAGCTCGGGCGAAGCGGTCTTGCTCCCCGCCATCAAGAGAGTCGGAACGGTCATCGTGCGTGCGCGGGCGGGATCGAATTGGTACTGCGACAGCGCGCGGTCCTGTCGCACCGAGGTTTCGACGGTCGCCAGCATGCCTGCCCACGACGGCCGCGCTTTCATCGCGGCAACTTCGTTCGCGGAAATCTTCACGATCTCTCTCATGAACGTCATCAGGGCGCCCTCACGATCGCCGTTCCGCATCATCGCCTCCATGCGCGCCAGTATTGCCGAATGATCCGCCAGGCGGACCGGAGGCTCATAGAGCGCAAGCCTGGCGATCTTCGTGGTCTGAAACGCCGCTTCGAAGGCGCAGACCGCGCCAAACGAGTGGCCCAGCACGAACACCGGGCCCGGCTGCGCCGCAACGACGGCGACAACGTCTTCGACTTCCTTCTGGAGACTGTAAGGGAGCGTATCGCCGCTGGCACCATGCGCCCGTCGATCCATCGCGCAGACGCGGAACTTTGACGCGAGCAGCGGGAAGAGCGGCGTCCATCGCGTGCGATCTCCGGCCCCGCCGTGGACGATGACGAGCGATGGTCCCGCTCCGGCACACTCGATCGCGATCGGCGTACCGTCCGCCGACGCGACCGTCGAGATCGACGTTTGCGCCTCGCCCGCCGCAGCCATGGTCCCGGTGCACAACACCAACAGGACGATCATGCGCATTGGCACTCCCTGTCTGATGAGACGACTGCGTGACAATGTAACGCAAGCCGCGCCGGCTACCCTGTCATGGATGCTCTCGACCGCCCGGCACTCTGACGCGTCAAGCGCGACATGGGCCGATCCTCTCCATAGAGCTACTGTGCAAGGACGTCCCGTGTCAGGCATGCTCATGCGGCAGGCCGGAGCGATTCGATTCGCCGCAGCCAACCCGCGATCCGGCTCCAACTCGCGAAATTCAGGCTCACCACTTTCCATCAGGAAGCTCAAGAATTTGTGGTGGCCGAGTCTGCTCACAGGCTGGCACTACCCCAACTACTGCCACAATCAATCTTCTTTGCGACCGGTCAGCCCCGAGTCCATCTTCTCGGCGGCGTGCTTGGACACAATCGGCAGAACGTGGCTGTAGGTGTCCATCGTGAGACCGATGTGCCTGTGACCGAGCGCTTCCATAACGATCCTCGCCTGGACACCTTGGGCGAGCCGCAGTGTGGTGCAGGTGTGGCGCAGGTCATGGATGCGCACGTCGGGCAACTTCGCCGCTGTCAGAATCTCCTTGAACTCGCGGCGAACGTTCCGCTTGTCCAGCGCTGTTCCGATGGTACTGGCGAAGACCAGCCCTGAGAACACCCAGTCGCCTCCGGCCAACAACCGTTCCTTCTTCTGCGTCGTTGCACGTCCGGCAGGCGGCCGCAGATCGCGGCATCCTGCGTTGAGTCTGAAGTTACGAAGCTCGCGCGTCAGCTCAGCGCGAGCGAAGTCTGGCTCCCTCTACCAGTTGGCGCACCGCCGAGACCACCACGTCGGGATGTTCGAGCTGAATGTGATGTCCGGCGCCGGGCACGACGATCTGCCGGCCCCTCTCCGAATACCGTGCCATTTCCTGCTGCGTCCGCGCGTGGATGACGGCGTGCTCGTCGGTGCGACCCGTCACGTCCTGTGACAGTGACGACGAGCGGAATCGATCCGAGCGGATGCGGCGTCCGGTGATCGAGCTCGAACAAGCGTTGAGCCTCTTCCGGCCCAAACGGATCGTCGGTCGCAGCCCAGTGTTTCGGCTGGCTCGCCGACCACAGCTGAAGGCGCTGCACCTCAGGGGGCAGCCTGTCGTACGGCGGTTCGATCTTCGGCGCCATGTCGAACTTCTTCACCATCGCCTCGATCTGCGCGACGGCGTTGTCGTCGAGGCCATCGGCGGCCGTGACCGACGAGCGCGGCTCAGGGATCGGCCGCCCCTTCGATGTGGCTCGCAGGGTGGTGATCGTGCCCATCAGATTGACGGTGTCGTCCTCGTGGCTGCCATCGACCAGCACGAGGCCTGCAACGTCCGCCGGATGACCCATCGCACACATGCGCACGATTTCTCCGCCCATCGAATGTCCGACCAGGATGAACGGGCCGGTCTCGTGCGCCTTGGCCAGTGCGCGACGCAGGTCGAACACCTCCTGCAGCTTGGTCCGCGGCGCGGGCCCGAGATCGCTCCATCCTTCACCGGCGCGATCGTAGGAGCAGACGCGGGTGATCTTCGCGAGCTCCGGCTGCACGAGCGACCAGTCCAGCGAGAAGTCGCCGCTGCCCGCCGAAAGGACGACCGCCGGGTGGCCCGTTCCGGTGCACAGCACGTGCAGCTTGTAGCCGCCGAGATCGACGAGCACGCCGGGCGGATCGGGATGCCACGCGGGCGCCGGCCCCTGCGCGGCGGCGCCGACGCCACAGACCAGCATCAGTGCAAACGCGGAACGTGCCATGTGTCCGGGTTTCCAAGGTTGCCGGGTAGACACTTGACCCGACTCTATCGAGAAGCCAGACGGACCGTCAAGTCGTGCGGCCGCTATTCGAGTGCGACCGCCGCGACGGCGCCCGCAACGTGTCAGCGCAATACATTACGCCGTTGCAGAAGCTTCGCTCACGGGATCGGCCAGGTCGACGATCTGATACGGAGCGGCCGTCAACAGACCACCCTCGGGATCGACGAAGCTGCTGCCTGGTCGAGGTGGCACAACCGAGAGCAGCGCCGAGGCGAGGTAGCGCCGGTCGTTGACGGGCTGGTCCTCAGCTCCGCCCTTGCCGCCGCGGCCGCGGACGATTCCGACCGGGTCCACGTCGAGCAAGACCGCAGCCGTGCACACTTCTTCGCTCGCCTCCGGGTAGAAGACCGTTCCGTTGCCGAACGCGAACTCCCGCGTGTGCGCGTGCTCTGGATGGTTGTGCCGCAAGAATCGGAAGTCAGTGGCGGGGCGGCGGACCGTTCGGATGGTCAGAAGCACCTGCTGGTTGCCGGGGCCCGGCCGCCATTCGGTATCGGCGACCAGTATCAACGCACGCCTCTGCAATGCCGGACGAGGCGATCCGAGGAATTCATTGTGTCCGCCCGAAAGCGGAGCTAGGATTCTCCCCGATTGCTCGATTCATATGCTTGATCTCCTCTGCCCTACTTGCGCCGCCCGGCTCACGCCGGGAACAGCTGTGTGTCCGGTCTGCACAGGTGAATGCCATTCGCCAGACCCGGAGACAACTCGATCGGCCTCGAACGACACGGCGACTCCGGATGTCCTTGTTGGTGCTGTACAAGATCATCGAGCAACTGGGCGAAGGAGGAATGGGCGTCGTCTATCTTGCCGAACAGGAGCATCCGTTTCGCCGACGCGTCGCACTTAAGGTCATCAAGCTCGGCAGGGAAACGGGCGAGGTGATCGCGCGGTTCGAGGCCGAACGACAGGCGCTTGCCCTCATGGACCACCAGTGCATCGCGCAGGTGTACGACGCTGGCGTCACCACCGACGATAGGCCGTACTTCGCGATGGAGTACGTCCCCGGTATTTCGATTACGGACTACTGTGACAAACATCGACTGCCGATGCACGCGCGCCTCGACCTGTTCGTTCAAGTCTGCGGAGCGGTCCAGCACGCGCATCAAAGAGGGGTCATTCACCGAGATATCAAACCGTCGAACATCCTCGTAGCGGTACAAGACGGCATCCCGCTTCCGAAGGTCATTGATTTCGGCCTGGCGAAGGCAACGAATCAGCGCCTCACTGAAAAGACACTGTTTACCCAGTATGGTGCGCTCATCGGAACACCGGCGTACATGAGTCCGGAGCAAGCCGAGATGGGTGCGTTGGCCGTCGATACGACAACGGATATCTACTCACTTGGCGTCGTGCTCTACGAGTTGTTGATAGGTGCGCCGCCCTTCGATCCGGAAATCTTGCGCAAGGCAGGTTACGCAGAGATCCAACGCATTATTCGCGAAGAGGAGCCTCTGCGACCAAGTGCCAGACTGACCAGCCTGCACGCCAGCGCAACAGAGGTCGCACTCCAGCGCCAGACGAACCTACCAACGCTCATGCGTGAGTTGAAAGGTGAACTCGACTGGATCACGCTGAAGGCGATGGACAAGGATCGGACGCGGCGGTACGCATCGGCGTCCGAGTTGGCTGCCGACATCGCGCGCCATCTGAATCTGGAGTCCGTGATCGCGAGGCCGCCGTCGTTCACCTACCGTGCAAGAAGGTTCGTGCGCAAACATCGAGCGGCGCTGATCGCGGTTTCGTTGGTCGCGGCCGCGTCGACCGTCATCTCGACGGTGGTTCAGACCCAAGGTCTGTTAAGAGCGACGGTCAACGAGACCATCGCGAGTTCGGAGCGGTTGTTGAACATGACGTTCCACACCATGCGAGAGGCATTGCGGCGTAATCCCGACACGCCGTGGCCTGAGGTGGTAATCAAAGACCAAGCCGTTCGCGCAACGCTCGAGTCCTCGGCGTATTCGAGGTCCGTCGTGGACGCTGAGGTCTGCGACATGAATGACCGCGTGTTGATATCCAGCGAAGATTCGTTGAACACTTGTCCCTCTGGGCGACCGATATCTGAGCTTGAGTCAGTCAGTGTCCTCACCTTGCTGCGAGGCACGATCCCGCTGAGAACCACTCACTACGTCGCGTCGGAACCTCTTCTTCTCGGCAGCCGTAACGTCGGGATTATACGAGTACGCGTTGCCGGAAGACTGGTGTTTGACCAAATGTTGGACACCCTCAGGCTGGCTCTCCTTCTGTGGATCGCACAGATAGCCGCCGTTATCGTGGCCGCCACCGTTGCGTCGTGGGTGGTCTTTCGCCGGAAAGCACGATGAAAGACCGCGTGTGAGAATTCACCTTTTCCGACGAACCGCGTTTCGTGGCCACGACGAATCCTGATTCGGCCTTGAACCGATCACAATGGCGTGGAACAGGTGATCACGGTGGCGTGGACGGGCTGATCACGATGCGTGGAATACGCAGTCAACAACCTGCGGTCAGCAACGCCGGCACCGCGCGCAGGAATCGACTCGGGTCCGCGCTCGATCGGAGCGGTCTGATGGCTGGATGTTTGCGTAGCCGATCCGGGACGTGGTACGTTACATGTAACCTGAAGGATGTCCATGCCAACCACCGCTCGATCCGCATCCCGCGATAAAGTCCGCGCGCATCGAACCCGATTGCGGAAGGCCGGGCTTCGTCCAGTCCAGATCTGGGTTCCGGACGTGCGGTCGAAGTCCTTCGCCCAGGCCGCACACCGTCAATCGCTCGCCGTGGCCAGAAGTTCTCACGCCAACCGGGACCAGTCATTCGTCGACGCAATTTCCGCCTGGAATGAAGAATGAAACGTGGCGAGATCTGGACCGTCGCAGGTGGAGCGGCCTATGCCGGCAAGCCGCGCCCCGCGGTCATCGTTCAGGACAATCGGTTCGACGCGAACGATTCGATCGTCGTGTGCCCCTTGACCACCGATCCGACGCAGGCACCGATCTTCAGACTTTCCGTCCAGCCCAGTGCTCAGAGTGGACTGCGTGCACCATGCCGGATGATGGTGGACAAGTTGACGGCCGTGCCGAGGAGGCGTCTCGGAACGCTGGTCGGTTCACTGGCCTCCGAAGAAGTCAAGGCGCTCAACCGCGCCATTTTCGTGTTCCTGGGTTTGGCGGAAACGGAATCGTCGCAGGATTAGCTTCACGCCGCGCATCGGAGCCCCTCCAGCCGCCTCGGCCACGCAGCGTTCTGGTTCCAACTCGCGAAAATGCGGCTCACCACTTCACTCGTCCAGCACCACCGAGATCTTGCGGGCGGTCGCAGTCGCGACCGCCGATCGGACGCGTCTATCCTGGAGACCAACTCGCCGGATTGACTAAACCTAGCGGTAGGTTTACGATCGCAACGTGACGTGGGCCGAGGTGATCCGCAAGTTGAAGGCTGCAGGATTCGTCGAGGGCAGGGCCGGGAAAGGCAGCCACCTGCTGTTGACGCATCCCACCTCCGGCAAGGAAGTCTGGGTGGCCGTTCACACCAAGAAGGACGCCGGGCGCTTGGGCAACCGCATCCTGCGTGAGGCGGGTGTCGAATGACACTGCTCTATCCGATCGTGCTTGAAACTGAAGAGAGCGGCGCCGTGAGCGCCTACGTACCGGGATTGCCCGTCTATGCTGCGGCAGAGACCCACGCGAAGGCGGAGCGCGCCATTCGCGCCGTCTTGACGGAGTACTTGAACGCGCACCCGGCCAGTCGGCCAGACGCACGGGTCCGCGTGGCACGCTTCTCCGGCAGCGGAAATAGGGTCGATATCGTCGGCGTCGCGGCCCTGGTGGGCGCGCGTCGGAGCGCCACGAAGGCTCGCGCCTCGCGAATCAATGGCCGGCTTGGTGGTCGCCCTCGCACGGCCGGCACCGCCGCACGGCGCGCCAAGTCTCGCTAAGTTCGAGCCGGAGCGCCCGAGCCGTCGACTCCCTCAGGCGGCCCGCCGGAGTCCGTCCAGCCGTCCAAGCCATTCGTCCAGCTGGTTCCAACTCGCGAAAATGCGGCTCACTTCTTTCACCTTCGGGATCGTGCGAATGGCGTGCGCGGATCCAGTCACTCCACAACCAGCCTCAGCATTTTGGTTTCGCGATCGCCCAGGTCGACGGGGGTCGCCCCCGCCATCAACCGATCGAGCTGCTGCAGCGCTGCGCGTGCTGATGGAAACGCATCGGGCGGAAATCCGCGCGCGAGATAACGGCCGGGAAGCGTGGCGAAGTCAAGGGATGCGCTGTCATACAGTTGCCTGATCAGGGTTGTTGTCGCCCATTCCTCCCAGAGCTTCCGCTCGGCGGCGACAATGACGACCCATGCGTTTCGGATCGGTTGACCGTCACGACCCAGCACTGAGAATGAGAAGTGTGCGGGATGCTGGGTGAACACCACCTCGAGCTCGCTCTTCTCCCTGCTGCTGAAGTCGGTCGGCACATTGGTGATGTCAACGCCGTCGAGCAGGACACGCGTCGGCCACCACTGCACGCCGGACAGCCTGTAGTTGGTTCTGATCACGCGCGGGCCGAACGCATTGTGTAACCAGAAACGTCCGCCCTCAGTCCCGTCGGCGGACATGTCCGCCTGGGGCGGTTTTCCTTCGAACGCGAGAAGTGCACTGACACCAATGTAGTCCGGCCAGTGTGCAGCGGGGTTGTCGGTCTCCATGCGGAACCTGCCGTGCACGGCGAAATCCGGCCGAATGGTGACAGTGACCCCGTTGACGTCCTGAGTGCTGAGAGTCACCCTGCTGAACGCCACGATCCTGTCAGGCTGTTTTCGCGAATGTGGCATGCGGAGGACCTGCAGCACGTACGTCCCGGCCGGCAACCGCCGCGTCACGAATGATCCGTCGGTGTTCACGTCTACGACTTCAGGCGTGAACACGACATCGCTTTCGAGTCTGAGGCTCAACTGCGCCCCTTCGTGCTGCAGCCGCTGCGGATCGACGACGCGGCCGGAAATGACATACCCGCTTTGCGTCGAGCACGCGGATGCCGCAAGGCAGAACGAGACGCTGATGAAGAGTCCCAGCGTCGGTCGCGCACGTGGTGCCATTTGCGTATCATCGGCGAACCACCCCCGTTTCGCCAGACAATGCCAACAGGCGGTCGTTACGCCGTGAGCCGCGTCAGCAGCTCGAACGGCAAGGCCAGCTTCGCGCCGCCGCCAGAGCGTCGGAGAGCGTGCCCAAGCCCGACTTGAGGCGTGACGCCACTTCATCCAAGAGGTGCCCTCACAGCAGCGCCGCTCTCCTCGCGGCCCGCTCGAAGCTCGTCGCGGACCTCCTTCGCCGTGCTCTGGAAGGTGCTCGATACACGAACTGGCAGGACCGTCGCCAAGACCGCGGTCAACGCGGCACCGGAGCAGAGTCACCTGCAGGTGAGCCTCATTCATCGCCAATTCCTTCCACACCCGTGGCCAAAATGGCAAGAGCGCATGGTTACCTCGTTCCACTCTCGCGCGATTCTTTGCAAGTGGCCGAGCCGCATGCGACGTTCTTGAAGACGTGCACGCAGCTCCTCCGGTTGGACGAGGAGTTTCTGGCAGTCTGCAAGACGCAAGAGTAACAATCCCCCGGCAGAGCCGGGGGCTTTCGAGTATGTGAGCCGCTCGAAGCGGCTTGCCGGGGCCGCTTACGCGGCCCAATTTCCGTGGGCCACCGATTCGGTGGCCCGTTATCTCCACAACGCCAGCTGATCCTGTCGCGTATCCTCGGCTTCCTGTCGCCGGATGTATTCCCGGATCACCGTCTCGTCTCGGCCGACGGTCGACACGAAGTACCCACGCGCCCAGAAATGCTGTCCCACGAAGTTGCGCTTCTGTTCGCCATACACCCGGGCCAGGTGGATCGCACTCTTCCCCTTGATGAACCCGACCACCTGCGACACCGGATATTTCGGCGGAATCGACAGCAGCATGTGCACGTGATCCGGCATCAGGTGGCCTTCTTCGACCCGGCTCTCTTTCTGCGTGGCCAGATTCCGAAACACCTCCCCCAGGTGTCGCCTCAGCTGCCCGTAGATCGTCTTCCTACGGCACTTCGGGATGAAGACCACGTGATACTTGCACTCCCATACCGTGTGGTTCAGACTCTCCAATGTGTCCATCACGACGCTTCCTTTCGTGTGCTTGGCGGCTCACGACGGAAGTATCTACGGGTGGACACACTCCCTGAAACGTCAAACTGCTACTGCCACCCCGGCAGAGCCGGGGGGTCTCCCTGGGTAGCTAGCTGGTGGATGGCCTCCTGTTCCTGCGATTCAAGACTCCGGTTTCAGCGGCCTCCGTAGTTGCCTCCCGCTTATGATTGGCAAAGCCTTCCACTTCGCCACTCTTCCGCCGCAGAACAGACCGGCCCCATTCAGTGGAAGTGGTTCGTGAAGTCGTGCGCCGCGTGGCTATGCAGCTCGTTGGAGCCCCAGGAGCTGGCTTAGCCAGCTCGACATATGGTTCCAACTGGTGAACATTTGGGTCACCACTTCAACAGAATCAGGCGAGGTGCCGGGGCCCTGCCGACCATCGTGTCGAAGCAACCCTTCTTCGACACGTACCTGCATGAGGTGCTGACCGGCAAGACCCGAGACTACGTCGCGTTCAGCCACGCAGAGGCACGCCAGCTATTCGGAGCGAGGCTTGGCCGACGACTTGTGAGACTTGAACGCTCCAGGCAGCGACGATGTCGCTCCCTTCCAATCCTCGACCTTCAGGCCCGACACGCGCTGAAACTCCGTGGTGTTGTGCGTGATGAGCGTCAGCTTGCGTGCCTTGGCCTGTCCGGCGATCAGCACATCGTAGGGACCGATGGGCGTCCCCTTCGCAGCGAGGTGCGCTCGGATCTCCCCGGCCTGCCGGGCGTCTTCCTGGTCGAACTCCAGCACCGGAAACTGGAGCGCGTCCACGCGGGCCACGTTCTTCTCGACCCGCTGACTCTTGAACGCGCCGTAGTACAGCTCGTGGATGACGACCGCGGACACCCCGATCTCTCGTGGCGCGTACCGACGAATGCGGCGCGCGATCGGAGAGGTCGTATCGTTCAGCAGGGCAATGACAGCGTTCGAGTCGAGGAGATACCGCATTAGCGGAACACCTTGCCGAGTTCAGGCCGGTCCGTCGGTTCGGGCTGCTCGCGCACGGCCGCGATGAAGTCGTCATCGAGCTCGCCCGCGAGGCCGTCCAGCCAGTCCCATGAGTCGGGCACTGGTTCCAGCACTATGGCCCGGCCACGGCGGCGGATCCGGACTTCCCGGCCATCGACGCGAAAGGCGCGCGGCAGCCTCACCGCCTGCGATCGCCCCGACCAGAAGACCTTCGCCGTTTCCATGACGCACCTCCAGACGAGATATATCAAACGAATATACCACGCCGGGCTGAGGGCTCACCAGACATCACGACCTTACGCGGCCCGCCGCGCAACCGCTCAACCTGCCGCAGCCACGCAGCCACCTGTCCAAGCTGGTTCCAACTCGGGAAAATGCCGCCCCACCAGCCTTCGCCATGGCACGCCAAGGCTGGCCCCTTCCTCCGAGAGTCGGTCGGCGTTCCGATCCGGCTCGTAAAGACGAGCCCGTGTTCCTGCCAGTGCCGGCCCGCAGCTAATCGGGTTTCGAGTTGTCGTTTCCGGTGCGCCTCAGGCGCGTGGACGACCAGGGTCGGTCGCGCGATCATCCGTCACACACGTGAAGCACTGCAGATCCGGATCGTCAGTTATCGTCTCTTATATCGTTTCAGTAATAGTTTCACATCTAGGCCGACTGTCGATAGTATTGGCCGCTATGTGAGCATTCATTCCTGATTTCATTCTGCTATAATCGTTTCATGCAAAGCGTGTCACACGAGCTGAAACGTGGCGTGATCCACGCGGCTGCCCTTCGGGAGCGGCTTGGCGTTTCGCCCGCAACGCTCATGCGCATGATGCGGGAGGTTGGATCGGATGTCGTCCGGATCGGCCGCGGTCGAGCCACGCAGTACGGGCTGCGCCAACCGTGGCCCGGTCTCGTCAGTGCTCGTTTTCCGCTGTTCAGGGTCACTGAGACCGGCGCGGCGGTATCGGCAGGCGAACTGATGACGCTTGCCTCGCGCCAGTCGGTCTGGATGCCGATGGGCCGGGTTTCAGAAGGACTTCCCGTCGAGCTTGTCGATGCGCGTCCCTCGGGGTTCCTGGGACGACACTTCGCTGCGGGGCAGGCGGACCTGCGGTTGCCACCCCGACTGACGGACTGGTCCGATCAACACATCCTGCTGGCGATGTCTCGACGGGGAGAGGATCTGCCAGGCAATCTCATGGTGGGCGAGGAATCATTTGCTCGGTGGCAACAGCTCGAGATGGTCCCTGGAACGCGGGATGACTACCCGACGCTCGCAGACGCGACCATCGCGGGGAACCCGCCGGGTTCGTCGGCTGGCGGCGAGCGTCCAAAGTTCGGCGTGCTGGTTGACGGGCGGCACATGCTCGTCAAGTTTGCTGCGCGCGGAAGTGCGACCGATCGAGCCGCGAGGAGGTGGTGTGATCTGATCATCCTGGAAGGCATCGCGCTTGAGGTCGTGCGAACGCGCGGGATCTCTGCCGCGCGCACGAACGTCATCGAGACGCCTTCGCACTGGTTCCTGGAGAGCGAGCGGTTCGATCGCGTTGGTGTGCGCGGGCGCATCAGTGTTCTGAGTCTTGCGGCTGTTCATGACGATCTCGCCGACTCATGGGCACGCGCGGCTGCCTCACTCCGAGATGAAAGGCGCCTGACGGAAGAAGACACACGAAGCGTTCGATGGCTCGATGCCTTTGGCGCACTGATCGGGAACACGGATCGGCATCAGTACAACATGCTGTTCTTTTCGGAAGGACCGACGCTCAGGCTCGCGCCGGCGTTCGATCAGGTGTCGACGCTGTATGCGCCCACCTCAGACGGCCAGGTGCCGCTTCGCGTGTTCGCGGTGCCGAACGTCACGTCCGACACGCTCGATGTCTGGGATGACGCACGGGTCGCCGCGCGTCAGTTCTGGGCCCAGGGAAGCGATGATGCTCGACTGTCAGATGATGCTCGGTCCATCTGTGCAGGCAACGCGCAGCTGCTCGCGAAATAGGAGCCTTCCGCGGCGATAGCCCAGGACGGCCACGAATCTCGTTGGCGCCGCTCTCGATCCGGTCTATCGTCGTGTCTTCCGGAATGCCAGGCGCACAGCTTTCCCCGCGAAGGGCATGCATGCTTCGGATCGTACCGGTCGCGGTGATCACGATTGCGTGCGGGCTCGCCGTCGCCGTTTCAGGTGACGCAGCCCAGGACGCCAGGCCCGTGCATGGGCCGCCCGCCAGCCCCGTGACTCCCGTAACATCGCGCCGCTGATGCTTCAGTCCCTGGTGTAGAAGGCCAGGCCTCGCAGCTCGCGCGCCTCCCTTAGGCGCCCCAGCCCCCAAGCCCCGAGTGCCGCCAGACGAGGTCGAGCGGGCGGAAGTCCCTCTCACCTTGGAGGAGGGCGTATGAAGCGCAGAATGGTGCTCGGTATCGTTCCTGCGGGAGCGACGGCAGCGAGCCCCGGGGCGCGGGTGTCGGCCGCCGGGGTGTTCCTGTTCGCAGGGTTGGCCATCGGCTGCAGCGGCGGATTCTTCGACGGGGGCCTGTTGTTCCCGTCCTCCGCCTCAACTCCCGCCCCCGTTCTCACGCCTACGTGCGGGCTGAGCGGCTCGGTGTCCAACGACGGCTCGGGCTTTGATGAGCCTGCTTTCCCGGTAGGCGGCGCGACCGTGACCGTGCTCGATGGGCCGAACGCAGGCAAATCAGCGGTGTCGTCCAGCCAGGGGGAATACACGATGAGCGGACTGAAATCGGGCGATGGGCTGATTGAGGTCCGGAGCGACGGCTACGAGCGGATCACGGAGCGGGTGTTCGTCCCTTGCGGCATCACGTATGTGGCATTCAGGATCGGCCAGCCTCCCCATATCCTCCGGAGCCAGGTGCTCAGCTCCGAGACCGGCTGGGCGGTTATTGATGCAACCGTGGAAATCGTGGACGGGACCAATGCGGGGCGCCGCACACAGACCGACGACCAGGGCGCGTTCCAGTTCAGCGACCTGCAGACGTCCGAGGAATTCTCGATCGTCGTGGGTAAGATGGGTTTCCGAAAAGCCACCATCGCCGTCGATCGACTCGCGAGGAACACAAAGCTGTCCACCATTTCGTTGAAGCCGAATTGAATGGCGAGGCGTCGCTTCAGGGCACTGACTCGCCATGACGTGTGGGGCGCCACCATTGTGTAGACGGGTGTCCCCGGCGCCCGATCGAATGCCCCGGCAGAACCGTGCGGCGCACGGCGCCCCCCCAGGCCGATCACGACGGCCCCGCCACGACCCTGGCGCCGCGGGCTACAGCTCCAGGCCCAGCATCAGGAACGCGGCTGCACCGAGCGCGAGCACGAGGACGACCACGACGATCGACCAGGTCTGCCAGCCAAGCGTGATGAGCGGCGAGCGACTCGCGGTGGACATGAGTGCCTCCAATCCGGGCGATCGCGAACCGGTGCAGGCGTCCAGCCCTGACGCGACAACGGCCGGCGTCGGACCGCGACGCCCGGGCCTCCCCTCTGCCATGTTGGACACCGCCGGCGACCCGCGGTTCCCCTTTTGGATGCCTCTCACGTCCCGCGCGAGCCGTAGGACTGCCCCTCCCCGCGTCATGCCGGGGGCGCGATTCCGGAGAAGTTGAGCGGCTCCTGCTCTGCGGGTTCACGGTTCGATTCCGCGCCGGCGCCCGATCAGGCGAGACGCATCTTCGCGAGCAGCGCCCGGAAGCGCGAGTCGGCGCGGACGCCGTCGTAGAAGGGCATCGAGGGCAGGTGCGTCATGACCGGGTCGCGCGCATCGACTGCCCGCTCGAGCCACTCGAACGCGCGGCCGTCGCCCAGCCCAAGATAGGCCCAGGCGAAGGCAGCGGGCGCAACGTAGGTTCGCCCGGCCATCTCCTCGAGCTCCCTCACCAGGCGCCTGGCTTGCGCGCGCCGGTGGTAAAGGCCGCACATCATCGCCATGGCCGCCACGAGCATCGGACGGTGATTCCCGTCGCACACCAGCTGGCACTGCCGGAAGCCGAGGTTGTTACTCCCCCGCAGGATGAGGGCCTATTCGTAGAACCAGCGCAGCCACCAGAGACCCGGGGCGAGTTCAACCGCGCGCCGGCATTCGTCCGCCGCGCGGGAGTACTGCCGCGCGGCCTGGAGCGTCAGCCCCAGGTGACCGCGGACAAACGGCGAGAGCGGATCGAGTGCGGCGGCCTGCTGCGCCTCGCCGACGGCGTCCTCGATCTTCAGCCTGGGAACGAGGTGGTACCACGCGTGCTGGGACAGCACGGAGGCCGAGCCGGGGCTGAGCGACAGCGCACGGGCGAATGACTCCTCGGCGCCCTGCCAGTCGTACTCCAGGAGCCCTCGGAACACGCCCAGCAGGGCGTGCGCCTCTCCCAGGAGCTCGTCGCACTCGAGCGAGCGCAAGAGCGCCTCGCGCGCGGTGGCGACATCCCGGGGCGAGCTGCTCAGGCCGAACTCCAGGCCGTAGAAGATCAGCTCCGCCAGGCCGAAGTGCGCACGCGCGAACCGGGGATCGCGGGCAATCGCCGCCTCGTAGCACTCGCGCGCCTGCCCGTACGCCTCCGACGTGTACTCCTGGCTGATCGACCGCCCCTTCATCCAGAGTTCGTACGCCACCAGGTCCCCGGTCGGCGGCGCGATGGCGGCGGGGCGCGAGAAGGTCAGCTTCAGCGCGAGCGCGATCGAGCGGGCGATGCTGTCCTGGATCGCGAAGATATCCGTGAGGAGGCGGTCGTACTGCTCGCTCCATACGTGGCAGCCGTCCGCGGTGTTGACGAGCTGCGCCGAGACCCGTACGCGATCGCCGTCACGCCGCACGCTGCCTTCGATCAGCCAGGCGACGCCGAGGCGCGCACCAACCTGCCGCACGTCCCGCCCTTTTTCCGTGAACGCGAACGACGAGGTGCGTGCGGTCACACGCAGGCCCGGCACCCGTACGAGAGCGTTGATGACCTCGTCGGCGAGGCCATCGCCAAAACATTCGCCGCCGGCCTCACCGGTGAGGTTCAGAAACGGCAGGACGGCCACCGACGCGGCGCGGGCGGGCTGCGCGGAGGTCGTCGCCGCGCCGCCGGCCTGCAGCCAGGCGTCGATTTCAGGGGTGAGCGAGAAGACGCGGGGACGCTCGCCGCCCGGCAGCCGGTGCACCGGCAGCCCGCGCGTCGCGGCCCATCGCTGGACGGTGCGGACCTCCCGCCCGAGATGCGCGGCGATCTCTTTCCAGGATCCCAGGCGTTCGGCCATCTGTCCTCGCCAGGGAGAGCCTAGCAACATCCGCCCGACGCGACAAGATGCGCCATCGTTCCCGTGTCGCATCCGATCGCCATCGCACGGCCTGCGTACACGCTAGGCTCGGACTCACTTGCACGGAGGGCGATCCCTCTTGGCCGTGAGCCTGGAGCCGTGAGCCGACGGTGGAGCGAGCGTATCAGCTCAAGCGAGCTCCGGGACCAGGCTGACACCGCCGATTCCGATCACTCGCGTCACGGGCCACAAGTCCTGACGCGCCACTCGGGTCGGTGGATGTGCCGGAAGAGGACGGCAGGCGTGGCCTGCCGCACGGCAGGAACAGGCGGAATGTCGCTCAAGGGACTGAAAGGAGTCGAGTTATGAGAAGGACTGCATCGTGGCGGGCGGTTGCGGTTCAAATCGGCGCTCTGAGCCTGGGCGTCGTGGCGATTGTCGCCCTCGCCACGGCCTGCGGCGGCCGCGGTCAGCTGCCGGTCAACCCGGCCGGCCCGAGCGTGCCCACGACGGGCACCTCAGCCAGTCAGAGCCAGGCCGTTCCCCGGCACGTGGCGGGGGTGGCGGATGGCAGGTTCGATTTCAGCCACATGTGGGGCAGCGAATGGTGGCAGTTCTACTCCGACAGCGACGCCAGCGGCACGCTGAGCCACCTGGGGCTGGCCACGATCCACACCAGGCATGTTCCCAACCTGGAAACTGGCGCACTGGAGCAGGGCGAATTCACCATCGTGGCCGCCAACGGCGACGAGATCCACGGCACCTACGAAGGCTCCGGCACCTACGACCCCGATCGTGCCGATCTGGTCCATGGGGTCGCTGCCTTCGTGATCACGGGAGGGACAGGTCGGTTCCTCGGGGCCACGGGGACCTTCAACGCGACGTTCCTCGAGGTACTGGACGACCCGACCTGGATGTCGGCGAAGGTGACCTGGTCCCTCGACGGGACCGTCAATTACTGAGCGCTTCCAATCGTTCGGGACCAAGGGGCCGGCCAGTCTGACAGGCGGCGCCAATCACGGCCTGGCGCTGAACGAACGCGCGAGCAGATCTTCGATCGCGCGCAGGCCGTTGGCCTGCAGCTTCCGCGTGCCGGTTCCCGTGAAGTGCGGGTGCGTGATCACAGGGCCACCCCCTGCGGGGTGCGGCTGCCAGCCCCCGGCCGCCCAGTTGAACCATCCGTCTTTCGCCTGATCGAACACCTGCAGCGGCTTGTTGCAGAGCTTGGCGAACTCGGCGCCCCACCCGGTGCCGCCGCGCACGGTCCCATCATCGAGAATCGTGCCGACGACGTAGATCTCCTGGCCGTTGTTCACCTGGTACCACAGCGTCTGCAGCACTCTGCGAATCGTCGGCGCGTCCGAGAACCGCCGATGCATCAGGCGCGACACGTACTCGAGGCTGACGTCGCCCGCCTGGAGCTCTTCGTGGTTCAGGACCCGAACGCCCCGATCGCGTTCGATCTTGTGCCCGTCGAACGTGAAATTCACTTCTTCGACGCTGTGGCGCTCGGCGCAGGCGCCGAACGCGGACTCCGCGCCGGCCGCGCCGCCGCTGAACAAAATGCATTCATCAGGCTTCATGATTCGGTCTCCAACCGCCCGGCGATCATAGCATCCACGGCGACCACGGGGCGAATCCGCGCCCCCCGGGCGCGCTAAAGTCCACGTGCTCCGTTCCCGGCATGTACTCGACTCTACCGAGCGCCGGGATCAGGGCCGGAATCTTGACAACGGTCGGCCCGGTGATGGCAGAATGGGATCAGCGCCGCCTCGAACCCGTCATGCCATGACTGCATCAACCCGAGGCCACTTCCTCACGGTCGCGCGTCCGGCGATCCTGGCGCTCCTCCTGCTCGCACGCCCGCTGCCCGCCTCAGCTGCTCTCGGCGGCGACGAGTCGTCGGTGCAGGCCGACCGCGCCCACATGCGCGCCGCGCTGCTCCGCATGACGCGCGGCGAGAAGTACACCATCCACGAGATGCAGGCGGAATCCGGCACGGTCGTGCGTGAATACGTCTCGACGACCGGGAAGGTGTTCGCCGTCGCGTGGGAGGGCCCCTGGCTGCCCGACATGCAGCAGGTCATGGGCGCCTACTTCGACCAGTACACGCAGGCCGTGCGAGACGCGCGGGCGAAACGCACCGGCCGCGGCCCGCTCCTGATCGAAGTGCAAGGCCTGATCGTGCAGATGGGGGGCCGCCCGCGCGCGTTCGTCGGGCGCGCCTACATCCCCGAACAGGTGCCCGGAGGCGTCGCCTCCGCCGAGATCCGCTGACGGAGGCGCCAAACCCATGATCCGAGCCCTTCTGTGCACGGCCGCACTCGTCGCCCTTTCCGCCTGCGGCGGCGGCTCATCTTCACCCGCGACCGGCGGCGGCATCACGACGGTCAACAACGTGCAGCCCATCACCGTCGACGCCGGCCCCGCGAACATCTATGCGAACGGCGCCTTCACCAGCGTCACCGTGTGCGTGCCCGGCAGCTCGACCAACTGTCAGACCATCAGCGGTGTGCTGGTCGACACCGGGTCGTCCGGCGTGCGGATCCTCTCGTCGGCCCTGTCGATACCGCTGCCGCAGCAGAACGCCCCGAGCGGCAACCCCGTCGCCGAATGCCTGCAGTTCCAGGACAGTGTCACGTGGGGCCCGATCCAGACCGCCGACGTGCAATTGGCTGGCGAAAAGGCCAGCGCGGTCCCAATCCAGGTCATTGGGGCGCCAGGTCTCGCCAACATCCCGAGCGGGTGCACGAGCAGCGGCCTGCCGGTCCAGAACACCCTCCAGACGCTTGGCGCCAACGGCATCCTCGGCGTCGGCTCATTTCGCCAGGACTGCGGACCCGCCTGTGCGCAGACGGGCTCGGGCAATCCCGGCCTTTACTACGAGTGCGACTCATTGGGATGCGTGGTCCTGGCCCAGCCCGTCGCGAAGCAGCTGCAGAACCCGATCTGGCTTTTCCCCCAGGACAACAACGGCGTCATCGTGTCGCTGCCGTCGGTTCCCTCGGCAGGAGCGGCCACCGTGGCAGGCTCGCTGATCTTCGGGATTGGCACGCAGTCGAACAACGCCATCGGCTCGGCCACGGTGCTGCGGCTGGACGCGACGGCATCGTTCTCGACGGTCTACGGCAGCAAGACATACGGGGGTTGTTTCCTCGATACCGGCTCGAACGGCATCTATTTCCTCGACTCGACGACGACCGGCCTTCCGGTATGCTCAGGAAGCGGCTCCTCGTTCTACTGCCCGCCGTCATCCCTGGCGCTGTCGGCGACCAACAAGGGAACAAGCGGTCCGACCAGTGATGTGAGCTTTACGGTCGCGAACGCGGACACCCTTTTCGCCAACACCGTCTTCACGGCGTTCCCCACGCTGGCCGGGCCGAACCCGGGGGTGTTCGACTGGGGCCTCCCCTTCTTCTACGGTCGCCGCGTGTTCAGCGCGATCGAGGGACAATCCACATCGGCCGGCACCGGCCCGTACATCGCCTACTGATGAACACAATCCTGAGGGCGGCGATTGCGACTGTTGCCGTCCTGGCGTGTGGCGCGCCGCTCCTGACGGCCTCGTCACGGCTCGAGCGGGCCTCCAACCATCAGCTCGACCCCGGGGTGCATGTCCACCAGGCGAGGCCCGGGGCGCCTCTCGATCAGGCTCGCGACGTGCCGCCCCGCGGCCTTGATCTGCCCGCCGGCGTGAAGATGCCATCCTCGCTTGCGTTCATCGACGCGAGCAGCAGCGAGGCCCTCGCTGCAATCGCCGCGATTGGCGGCGTCAGCCTCGTCTTCGACCCGGCCTTCACAGCCGCTCCGATCACGGTCGAGGTCGGCGGCCTCACCCTCGAACAGGCGCTCGACGCCGCCACGCGCGCGGCAGGCGCGTTCTTCCACGTGACGGCATCGAACATCGTGACGGTCGCACCCGACACTCCATCCAAACGCCAGCAGTACGAAGGCGAAGAGGTGGTCCGGACCTTCTACCTGAGCAACGCGGATCCGAAGGAGGCGATCGATCTGCTGCGCCTTGCCCTCGACGCGCGCCGCGTGGCGCCGTCCACCTCCATCAATGCCGTCTCGATGAAGGATGCACCGGATCGGATCGCTGCGGCGGCGCGCCTGTTGTCGACGCTCGACAAGGCGTCGCCCGAAGTCGTGGTCGACGTGGAGCTCATCGAGGCGGACCGCGCGAAGCTCCGCGAGTACGGCCTGCAGGTCGCCTCACCCGGCGCGCCCGGCATCGCGGGAGGTGCCGCCATCATTCCGCGCCAGCCCGCCGGCACCCAACCGCAGGACTCGACGTTCAGCCTGCAGGCGCTGGCCGCTCCCCGCGCCTCCAACGTCGTTGTCGCGAACCTCCCCGCGCTCACCCTCCGGCTCCTGAAGAGCGACACGAGCACGCGCACGCTCCTGAATTCCCAGATCCGGGCGGAGGACGGGGTGACCGCCCAGACACGCATGGGCGACCGCGTGCCGGTTCCGGTCGCCACGTTCACCCCGATAGTCGACGCGACCGCCGGCGGGCAGCAATTGACGTCGTACACCTACGAGAACATCGGCGTGAATATCGACATCACGCCCAGGGTGCATCACAACGGCGACGTCACGCTGGCGCTGGTGATGTCGGTCGGCAATCTCGAGGCGGCGACGGGGTACGGCGGGCTGCCCCAGTTCAGCAACTGGCAATTCAACACGACGGTCCGGCTGAAGGATGGGGAAACCAGCCTGGTCGCCGGCCTCGTGAAAGACGACCAGGCGAAGCTCCTCGAGGCGATCCCGGGGTTGAGCGACCTGCCCGGTGTCGGCCGCCTGTTCGCTCACACGCGAACGGGCACGGATCGGACCGACATCGTGCTCGCGCTGACGCCGCACGTGGTCCGCACCCTCGAGGTGTCGGAGGCCGATCTGCGCGCGTTCAGGGCTGCGCGCGAGACGGCGCCGCCCGCGCCGGAAACGCCGGTGCCGCCCGGTCAGCCGAGAACGCCAGAGGGCCTGGCCGGGACCTGGACCGGCGACTTGCCGGACATCCCCGGCACACCGCAGATGACCTGGACGCTGAGAGAATCGGGCGACACCGTTGCCGGGCACGTCACCGTCGCCCTGCCCGGCGGCTTCACGCTGATGGACGGCACGCTGGCCGGCACGCTGTCCGGTTCGACGCTCACCTACACCGTCACGGTCGTGGCCGGCGCGATTCCCGCCGCGCCGTCCTGCGCCGGCCAGGTGACGGGCACGGCGGGTGTCACACCAGATCGACTGACCGGCAGCGCGTCGGTCGCATCATCGTCCTGCCTGCCGCCGATGACCACGATGGGCTTCGTGCTGACGCGGCAGTAAGAGTGCGCCCGGGCTCCGCGAGCCGATCCCGCGCTTCGACTCCCGGCGTCCACGCTGGAGCCTCCACGCACGGGTCGACCCCGACGCGAACGCGCTCCGGTTCGATCAAGGGTCTGTTGAAAGGAGGCGTAGCGGTCGCGTGCCTGGCGGAGCGGCCGCTTCAGCGTTTTCGCGCAAGCAGGAAACTGGTCCCGCCGCCGGGCTTCGACGCGAACAGCGGCAGGTGCTCTTCCGGCACGCCAGCGGCGCGGGCAAACGGCTCGAGGTCGCGCAGCACGACTCGAACGTCGATGAACCCGGCCTGTCGCCCGAGCGTCTCGAGTTGCGCGGCGTCATAGAAACGCAGCCGCGAGCCCATCGGCTCCGGCGCGGCAGGCGTTCCCTTCATTTCGGGATCGGATCCCAGCGCGACCAGCCGCCCGCCCCGGGCCAGCACGCGCCGGATTTCGCTGAAGGCGGCCACCGGATCGGGCAGAAAGCCGAGGACCCCCGTCATGACCGCGCACGAAAAGGCGTCGTCCGGGAACGGCAGCGCGTCGGCGCGGCCGTCGAGCACCGCCAAACGCCCCGATGCCACCGATTCGCGGTTCGCCTCCCGGGCCAGTCGCACCATCTCCGGGCTGTGGTCGATGGCTGCCGCGCGGCAGCCGCTCTTCAGCGCATCTCTGAGCAGCGCACCCCCGCCGCATCCCACCTCGAGCAGGTAGTCGTCCCCGGTGAGGGCCAGCTCGGCCAGGATCACCCGGAAGTTGGGATAGTGATAGAGGGGATCTCGATAGATGGCCCGCGACTGCGCGCCAGAAGGCCGTCGGGCCCTGCGATCGGTGATCCAGTCGCCGAAGGCGGAGGGCGCTGCCGAATGCAGCAGCGGGGCGACGACTTCGGCCGCGAACCAGCCCGCAATTTCGCCCGCGTCGCCGATGAGCCCTCCCCACCCGCGAATCTCGAGGGTCGCGAGGGTGCCGCCATTCTGCGAATCGAGCTTCAGTTCGATTTCTGCGACCGCGGCGGGGTTCCATTCGGCCGGATGCCACTCGAGCGAGAATCCCCGACCCGGGTTCCACGCGACGATCCGGCCCACCTCGAACCCGCCCTGGACGACGCGCCCGCCGGCGCCAGGCTCGAAGACCATCCCGAGGCGCTCCAGGGCGGTGGTCAGTTGCTCGACCAGCGTGTCGAAGGCTGTCGAAGACTCGAGCGCGAGATCGACGCTCGTGCGGATGGTGGCCATGACGACCTCCTCGACGGCTCAGCGCGGCCTGCCCAAGCTGGCCAATCGAGTTCATCATACGCCACTCGCCTCCTGGCGATCACCTGGGCGAGGACGCCGGGCCAGGCTCCGATCCCGGCTGCTTCACGCGAACCAGGCGGGCCCGCGAATACAGTTCGAACGGCTTGCCGGGTTCCGCAGGCGAGTTCGAAAACGAGTTCGCCCGCACTATCCTGTCCTTCGGATATCCGGAGAAGTCAGGTCCGGACCATTCGCGGCGGGTGCTGGTGATCGCGGCGCCTCGACCGGAGAACGCCGTGGGATTCTACACGCGCTCCAGCAGTTGCTTCGCGCTCCGGCCGCCGACGTATTATTCGTACCGGCCGTCGTTCGAGGCGACGCGGCAGGAACTGTCTGGAAGCGTGGCAGGAGGGTCGGTGGTCGGGACGCTCGATGGGCGCTAACGCGCGGCGCCGCCGCGTGCCTGCGAAGGAGAAGAGCATGAGCGGTGTGACGCCTGACTCCCGGCCGGACGCCCTGCCCAGCCGCGCTCTCATTGTCGCGCTCTCGGCGATCCCGCTCGTCCTGCAGCTGGTCGGCCTGACGACGAAGGGCTACAGCTACTTCATCGACGAGTTCTACTATCTCGCGTGCGCCAGCCGCCTCGCGTTCGGGTATGTCGACCACCCGCCGCTCGCGCCGCTGATGCTGGCGATGATCCGGGCGGTGCTGGGCGACTCGCTGCTCGCCATCCGGATCGTGCCGTTCCTGGCGGCCAGCGGGACGGTGGCGCTCACCTGCCTGCTCGTCGCGCGGATGGGCGGGGGACGCTTCGCGGTGGTGCTCGGCGCGATCACCGTCGGACTGGCGCCGATGTCGCTGAGCATGTCGAGTTTCTTTTCGATGAACGCGTTCGAACCGCTGCTCTGGATGCTGCTCGTGCTGACCGTGCTGCGCATAGCGAGGACCGGCGAGTCGAGACTCTGGGTCGTCGCGGGGCTGCTCATCGGCCTCTCGTTCGAAAACAAGCACACCGCCGTGGTCTACGTGGCCGCGCTCGGGCTGGGCATCCTGGCCACGCGGACACGGAAGATCCTGGCGGATCGCCGGGTGCTGGCCGGCGCCGCCGTGGCGCTGCTGCTGGCGCTGCCGAACATCCTGTGGCAGGTGGCGCATGGCGTCCCGTCGCTCGAGTTCTACCGCAACGCAATCGTTCTCAAGAACGTGCCGTCGCCTCCGCTCATGTCCCTCGCCACGCTGATGTTCACGATGAACCCAGTGACGGTGCCGCTGTGGATCGCTGGGTTCCTCTCCCTGTTCCGGCGCCGCAACGGCCCGGCGTTGCGCGCCCTCGGCGTGACCTGCGTCATTCTTCTCGCCGTCCACGTCGCGTCGCAGACCAGCCGGCCCGACCGCGTGATCGGCATCTTCCCGATCCTGTTCGCCGCCGGAGCAGTGGCCGCCGAGCGGGTGATCAGACCGCGGGCCGCACGGATCGCGGTCGTCGCGGCAACCGTGGCCGGCGCCCTCGTCCTCGCCCCGCTCGCCATCCCGCTTCTGCCGCCGTCGTCGACGGCTCGGTACGTGACGGCGCTCGGCTTGAAATTCTCGGTCGAGCGCGGCAAGACGTCGCCGATCCCGCAACTGCTCGCGGATCGAACGGGATGGGAATCCTACGTGGATGACGTCGCGAAGGTCTTCGAGCGGCTGAGCCCCGAAGATCGGAAGCGGGCGATCATCTACGCGCCGAGCTACGGGCACGCCGGGGCGATCGAGCTCTGGGGGCCGGCGAGAGGGTTGCCCCGGGTCATCGGCAGCCAGAATTCGTACTGGCACTGGAGCGTCGGCCACACGAACACCGAGGTGCTCATCGCCGTCGACGCGAACGCGAACACCCTGCGCACGCTCTTCCGCGAGGTTACCGAAGCCGGGCGCATCCGGTGCGACTACTGCATGAGCTGGCGGAACGACATCCCGATCTTCGTGGCGCGCGGCTCGATCGTGCCGATCGAGAGCGTCTGGGCCCGCGCCAGGCACTATGAATGAGGGCAGGCCGTGCGAACATGGCCTCAGGCCCGAGGCTATCGGCTTCAGAGACCGAGCGCGCCGTTTCTGCGTCGCAAGTGAGCCCGTGCATTCGAGGCGTCAATACTGGCCTGGAGCCGGCGCTGCCGCGCTCGCGCATGCCTCGATGAAGATCCGGTATGCTGATAGTCTCGCGAGGCTCCAGACACGCCCTCTCTGATTTCGGGAAGGACAGCTAGATGAGCACGGAGAAGAAGAAGACACCGCTGTTTGACTGGCACACCGCGGCACGGCGCCAACATGGTCGAGTTCGGCGACTACATCATGCCCGTCTGGTATTCCAGCGCCAAGGACGAGCACATGGCGGTCGTGACGAAGGCCGGGCTCTTCGACACCAGCCACATGGCCGAGGTGCGGGTGCAGGGACCGGACGCCTTCGATCTGCTGCAGTGGTGCTTCACGCGGAACCTGAACTCGTGCGTCGGCAAGGACAACGCGCCCATCACGCCGGGCAAGTGCGTCTACGGCGCGTTCCTCGACGAGCACGGCCACGCCATCGACGACAGCATCGTCTACAAGGTGGCCGACGAAGAGTACTTCGTGGTCGTCAACGCGGGCATGGGCGGCGTCATCGCCGCGCACCTCGAGGCGAACAGCCAAGGGCCGGCGGCGTCAAGCTGACCGACCTGACGGACAAGCTCGGGAAGATCGACATCCAGGGACCGGCGGCCATCCGGATCATGCAGAAGGTCCTGAAGGCGCCGGAGGCGACGTTCGACAAGCTGACGTATTTCTCGTTCAAGGGCCACTTCGATCGGACGTCGGCCTTCGCGGCCGACGCGCAGTTCCTCGACGGGACACCGATGCTGCTCTCTCGATCCGGCTACACGGGAGAGGTCGGGTTCGAGATCTTCGTCGAAGGCGAGCACAACGTCAGGATCTGGGAACATGCTGATGGAGGCCGGCCGCGATCTCGGTCTCATCGGCGTGCGGCCTGGCGGCGCAGAGACTCGCTGCGGACCGGCGCCGTGCTGCCGCTGTCGCACCAGGACATCGGCCACTGGACCTACATCCATCATCCGTGGCCGTTCGCCCTGCCGTTCAACCAGGCGGGCGATCGGTTCACCAAGGCGTTCCTCGGATCGGCGGCGCTCGAGCAGGCCGCCGGCGCGCCGTACACCCTGACGTTTGTCGGAAACGACCTGCGGAAGATCGACACACACGACGCCGTGGTGCGCGACCTGCAGGGCCACGAGATCGGCAGGGTGCTCACCTGCGCCACCGACATGGCCATCGGCCGCCACGGCGGCAGGATCTACAGCGTCGCCACGCCCGACAAGCCGGAAGGCCTGGCGATCAAGGGATTGAGCTGCGGATTCATCCAGGTCAACGCGAACCTGGCGCCAGGCACGGTCGTCGAGTTGAAGGACGCCAGGCGCTCGATCCAGGTCGTCATCGAGACCGATGTCCGGCCCGACCGGACCGCGCGAAAGGCGTTGAAGACGTTTCTCTGATATGGACGCGCGCGCTTCGGATGTAGGCCGTGGCTTCAGCCCCGGCGAGTCCGGCGGCTCTAAAGAGCCGCCCTACAGCAGAAACAGATGTAGGCCGGGGCTTCAGCCCCGGCGAGTCCGGCGGCTCTAAAGAGCCGCCCTACAGCAGAAACAGATGTAGGCCGGGGCTTCAGCCCCGGCGAGTCCGGCGGCTCTAAAGAGCCGCCCTACAGCAGAAACAGATGTAGGCCGGGGCTTCAGCCCCGGCGAGCCCGGCGGCTCTGAAGAGCCGCCCTACATCGGACACAGGTGGAGCCGGGGCTTGAGCCCCGGCGAGCCCGGCGGCTCTGAAGAGCCGCCCTACATCGGACACAGGTGGAGCCGGGGCTTGAGCCCCGGCGAGCCCGGCGGCTCTGAAGAGCCGCCCTACATCGGACACAGGTGGAGCCGGGGCTTGAGCCCCGGCGAGCCCGGCGGCTCTGAAGAGCCGCCCTACAGCATTCGGGCGTGGGTGCAGGTCTGAGGCCTGTGGCCTGGGGCCTGTGGTCTGTCTGTAACCTGTAACCTATAACCTATGACCTGCTGATCACTTCACGGGCTTCTGGACGAGCGTCTCGAGATACGCCGCGAGGTTGCTCATCTCGCCCGGTTCGAACTTCGGCCAGAAGGTCGAGCGCTCCGCCATGGTCCGGTGCATCTGCGGCGCGTGGTTCCACATCGCCGAGGCCAGGCCGGCCCGATCGGTGCGCTTGACCAGATCGGTCAGGCTCGGCGCCACGGTTGAGCCTTCCTTGTGGCACGAGGCGCAGCCCTTCGCCGCAAACACCCCCGCGCCAATCTTCGCGTCGCCGTCCTTGCCCACATAGCCCTTGAAATAGAGGTGGGCGATCAGGTCGGCCATCTCGGAGCCGGTGAATTGCGGGAACCGGACGCCCTGCGCGCCCATCCTCGCGCCCATCGCGTAGCTGTGGTTCCAGAGCAGGCCCGTGATCTCGGACGCCGATTTCGACAGGGTCGCCAGGGCCAGGTCGGGCGCCGATCGCCGGCCTCCGTCGTGGCACGTGCCGCATCCCTTGCTCCGATAGACGTCGGCGCCCCTGGTCGGGCTCGGCAGGGGCTGCAGCATCACGTCGTGCCCCCGCCGCAGGCCTTCGGCCCGGATGAACGCCTGGACGTCCGCCATGTCGTGACCGGTGAACTCCGGGATCGGCGTGCCCGTCCGCACCTGCTCGTGCTGCATGATCGGGCCGGCGTTCCACATCGCCTGTGCCAGGGGCGTGGGGGACGTGTACGCGCTGAAACGATCGAGCGGGTTGCCGATCGCCCCGCCACGCGATCGCAGGGCATGGCACGACGCGCACTGGAGCCGCGCGTAGGCCGCCTTGCCGCGCTCGGCGTCGCCCGGCTCGTCGAACAGGCGCAGGTAGTACAGGTAGCTGAGAATGTCGGCCATCTCGGTGGGATCGAGCGTGGGCCACGGATATCCCAGCTTTGTGCCCTGGTCGATCATCTGCGGCGTGTGATTCCAGAAGTCGCCGACCAGCTCGTAGAAGGTCTTCCCCGCCACCACCCCGCTGATTTCCGGGCCGGATGTGCCTCCGTGTCCCCACACCGCATGGCAGGTGGAGCAGCGTTTCTCCTCGAACCGCTGGCGGCCCCGGAACGGATTGCCCTCCTGCGCGGGCACGTCCGCGGCAGACAGCCCGATGGTCAGCAACACCATCGCCAGCGCGGGCGCAAGCAGGGCGGCCACGGCCGGACCCGGCCGGCGTCCCGCGCGGTCCGGAGGAGCCGGGATGCTCGATCTCATCATGAATCCACCGCCGCGAGATCGTCGGGGAGGTACGAGTTCACGCGCTCGGACACCTCTTCGACGGATTTTTCCCGTCCCTCCTTGATCTCCCAGATCGAGATGATCGGAAAGAACTTGGTCGCAATCATGTAGACCAGCACGAACCCCGCCAGCGTTCCCGACATGATCGACAGCTCGACCCAGGACGGAAAGTAGTGCACGGGCACCGATTCGATGCGCGGGTGCAGCGAAGTCGGCACGACGATGTTGAAGCGCTCGAGCCACATGCCGATCACGACGGCGATCGACGCGATGACGCAGCCGGTCACGTTTCGCGTCGCCTTTCGCGCCATCAGCGCGAACGGGATGAAGAAGCAGCACGCCACCATCGTCCAGAACGGGACCGCGAAGGCCCCGGTCAGCTTCGCGTAGAGCGTGGCCAGCTCGGACGCCTCGCCGCCGTACCAGACGGTCAGGTGCTCGGCGAAGGTGAAGTAGAACCACAGGACGGTCATGACGAACAACAGGAGGCCCATGTTGTTGAAGTGCACGTCCTTGAAGTAGGCCTCGAGCCGGTAGACGCGGCGCAGGATGGCCATCGCGATGATGAGCGCGGCAATGCCCGAGAAGATGGCGCCGATGACGAAGTAGGGCCCGAAGATTGCGCTGTGCCACATCGGCTTCAGCGTCAGGGCGAAGATCCAGCCGATCACGGTGTGGACCGATACGGCCACCGGGATGACGGCGACGGCCAGGATCCCGATGATCCGCTCGAGCGTGTGCCGCGACGCCGGCGTGTCCTGGTACCCGATGGCGAGGAACGAGTAGAGCGCGCGCGGATGCAGGCCGAGGTCCCTGATGCGCGCCAGGTCCGGGATCATCGGCACGTACAGATAGACCGTGCTCGCGGTGAAATAGAGACTGATGCTCAGGACGTCCCAGAGAAGCGGAGAGAACGGCTGGGCGTGGAGAAACACGTTCAGCACGCGATCGGGACGGCCGAGGTCGAGGATCGGCTGCACCGCGCCGAATCCGATGACGAGCACCGTGATGAACTCCGCCGACCTGGTGATCGAGCGGCGCCATTCGGCGTTGGCCACCCGGAGGATCGCCGAGATCAGCGTGCCGGCATGCGAGATGCCGATGAAGAAGACGAAGCAGATGATGTAGATGCCCCAGTACTCCGGGGTGTTCAGGCCCGTGGCGCCGAGGCCGGTCCGCAGCTGGAAGACGTACGCGAAGGCTCCCCAGGCCGCGACGGCCGCAAGCACCACCGCCCATCGCCAGAAGATCTTCGTCGTACGCACCAGCGGCATGAGCAGCAGGCGCTCGTCCTGGGGCAGGCTGGAGACGATTTCGAGGTCTGTCACGTTAGTCTCGTCGAGACAGGTAATAGACCTTGGGCAGGGTGCCCAGGCCTTCCTGAAGTCGGAATGCGCGCGGATCGCGCGCCAGTTCGGCGACCCGGTGCGTCGGGTCTTCGAGATTCCCGAACGTGATCGCACCGGTCGGACAACTCTCGGCGCAGGCCGGCACATAGTCCTGCTCGCGCAGCTCGCGCCCCTCGACCCGCGCGTTCTCCCGGGCCTTCTGCAGCCGGTGGCTGCAGAACGTGCACTTCTCGACGACACCCACCGGCCTCACCGACACGTCGGGATTCAGGCCGGCCTCGGTCGATGGCGGGTGCTCCGGACGCCGCCAGTTGAAGAACTTCACCGTGTACGGGCATGCGTTGGCGCAGTACCGGCAGCCGATGCACCGCGCGTAGATCTGATTGACGATGCCCTCGTGATCGATCGACGTCGCCTGGACCGGGCACACCAGCGTGCAGGGCGGCCGATCGCAATGCATGCACGGCTGGGGCACGAAGCGGGCCCGCAGATCGGGCCACTCGCCTTCGATCTCGGTCCGCACCTGCATCCACGAGATCGTGCGGTGCTCGGAGGCGGCCTTCGGCCCGCCGACCGCCACGTTGTTCTCGGAGCGGCAGGCAATCTCGCACGCCTGGCACCCGTTGCACCGCCCGAGATCGATGACCATTCCCCAACGCGCCATGCCCGTCTCCCCTAGAGTGCAACCAGCCGCACGCGTGTCGAGTACCAATCGGGCATGCCGCTCACCGGATCCACCCGTCCGCCGATCGCGGCCAGCGGATTGGCGCCCCGGGCCTCGCCCCATCCCTCGACGTACGAGTGCAGGCCGTACGGCACGTTGACGACGCCGGGCTGAGCGCCCTGGAACAGCCGGACGATGGCCTCGAACCCGCCCTGCTTCGACTCGACCCGGACGCGCTGACCGGACTGAAGGCCCTGCCGTCGCGCGGTCTCGGGGCCGATTTCCACCCACGTTTCCCACGCACTGCCATTGAGCACGCCCAGATGCTCGAGCAGCCACGGCATCAGCGGAGTCCCGCCCGAGGCGAGCGTCATGACGCGGAACGGCACCAATTGGAGCGGGAACTCACCCGGGCTGCCGGCCTCGGCCGCGTTCGACGCCACCACCGGCAGGAATCCTTCGGCAAGCGGCGCGCCCGATGCCGCCAGGCGCTGGCGGGCCTCGGCCGGGAAGATCCAGACACGGCCGTCGGCATGCTGCGAGGCGCCGCTCCTGTCCTGGTAGTCCACCAGCGGGTCGAACCAGCCGCCCGTGTCGAGGATCCCCTGCCAGAACTCCTCGGGCGCCTGGCCGTGCGGCATCCACCAGCCTCGTCCCTCCAGCTCGCGCAGCTCGCGCTGCCGGAACAGATCGACGAAGCTGCTCCCGCGACTGGCCGAGGCCAGCGCGAGCCCACGCTGGTGCACGAGTTCTTCGACCGATGTCCACCGCGCAAACCTGGCGGCCTCGCCGCCGAGCCGGGATGCGAGGCCGAGGATCACGTCGCCGGTGGCGCGCGTGTCCTGGAGCGGCTTGCTGACCACCGGCCGCACCACCCCCCAGACCGGCGAACTGACGGCGGCCGGCGCGAGGCCGTCCTGCCAGCGCTCCAGGTACGTGTGATCGGGCAGCAGCAGGTTCGCGTAGCGCGCGCTCTCGTCGAAGAACGGCGAGAACGACACGACCATCGGCACGCTCGACAGCGCCTTCCGCGCGGCCTCGGGGTTGGGAGACGACGCAACCGGGTTCGCGTGGTACAGGAACGCCACCTTGGCCGGGGCGCTGGCATCGCCAGTTGCGGCAGGCCAGCTGGTCGAGGTGAGCGGAGCGTTCGAGAGATCGACCGCTCCGGCCGCGGCCTGATCGGCTGGTCCCGGCAGCGCCGGCATGGGCCCCTGTATGAGCAGGCCGCCCGGGCGATTGAGCCGTCCGGTGAGCGTGTTGAGCGCGTGGATGGCCAGCGCGTCGGAGAGTCCGCCGGCCCGCCAGGACACGGCGTGGTCCCACACGGCGACGGCGCGACGGGCGGCCCCGAAGGTCTTGGCGAGCGATGTCAGCCGCGCCACCGGCACGCCGGTTCGGGCTGACACGTCCTCGGGCCGGCCGTGCCGGAGCACGAGCGTGCGGAAGCCCACGTGCCGGGTGCCGTCGGGCGCGGTCCAGTCCTCCCACCCGGACACGTCCTGCGCGACGGCGTCCGCGTCGTAGAGGCCCTCCTTCACGATGACGTAGGCGAGTCCAAGCGCGAGGGTGCCGTAGGTGCCGGGCCGGACCGGCACGAACTGATCCGCGCTCACCGCGCTTCGCGAGAGCCGGACATCAGCCTGGATCCAGCGCGGCGCCTGGCGTCCCTCGCCTTCGCGCGCCCGGGCCGCCCGGGACATGGCCCACCACGCCTCGGAGAGCCCCGCACCGAACGACAGGACGAGGTCGGCGCCCGCGAGGTCATAGGCGGGCGGCGCGGCGATGCCCTGGCACATGCGCAGCACGTCTGCGGAACCGTCCCGGTAGTCATCGACCGTGATGCGCCTGGTGCCGCACGCACCGCAGAATCCCGCGATCAGCTCCCCCATCACGCCGGATTGGTCGCCGACCAGCCACTCCACCGACGCGCCTCGACCCGGTGCGCCCGCCGCCTTGAGTGCGGCCGTCAGGCGATCGAGAGCGGCGTCCCAGGAAATGGGCTCGAACCGGTCCGATCCCGGCGGCCCGACACGCTGCATCGGTCCCTTGAGCCGGCCCGGATGGTAGAGCAGCTGCAGCCCGGCCCGGCCCTTCGGACACAAGCCCCCCTGGCTCACCGGATGCAGCGGGTTGCCGTCGATGCGCGTGGGGCGCCCATCCACCAGGCGGACCCTGATGCCGCAATGCGCCGGGCAGAGCAGGCACGTCGAGGCAACGAACGTCTCCTCGTTCGGCGCCCAGTCCGGACCGAAGTGCGGAGGCGCGAGTGGGAACTGATGCGAGAACGCGCCCAGGCCGAAGCCGATACCGGCGCCCGTGGCACCGACGAGGAAGCTGCGGCGGCTGATGATCACGAGTGCATCCCCCTCATCTGTGACACGCCGTGCAGTCGGTCTGGACGCTCTGTCGCGTGTGGCAGTCCGTGCAGGTCTTCATCGTGATCCGAATCAGCGGTCGCGAGGGCGGCGCGGTCGAGTCCGCAATCGCCCCGTGGCACGTCGGGCACTGGAGCTTGGCGACGGTGACGTGGCGCCGGTGCGAGTAGTACGCGTGGTCAGGCAGCCGGAAGAGTTTCTTGAACGAGGGCGGCGAGGCAGACGCGGCCAGCGTGATCAGCTTCTGTTCTTCGGGCGACTTGGTCAGCGGCTGCGCATGGCAGCCGGTGCAGACTGATAGATCCGGCAGGCCCGAGTGCTGGTGATCGGCGTAGTACAGATGACAGACGGAGCACTCCAGCCCCGCATCCTTGACATGTTTCAGGTGGTTGAACTGAATGGGCTGCACCGTGGCCCCGTTCGGGTCGAAGGCGGCGCGGCCGGCCAGGAACCCGCCGCCGGCCATCAGCACGGTGAACGCCCCGACCAGCAGCCGTTCAGTCGGACTGAACTTCTCGTCGAAGATCACAGAATCGACTCCTCAATCCGACTGGTCACGGCTCTTGCGAGACCCGGTTGTCAGATTCCCGCGCCCGTCGCGCCAGAAGCCAGCCGTCGTTGCAGCTCACGCGCCCACAGTGCCTGGAACATCGACAGGCGATTGGCCATGAGCTCGGCGATGCCGTCGACGACCACCCGTCCGATCTCCTGATCGCTCTCGAACAGCTGAAGCAGGTCGTGCCTCCCGAAGGCGATCACCTCGGTCGGATCCTTCGCCCGCGCCGACAGGGTGAACCGGAACGGCCTGACCAGCGCGGACCAGCCGACCGTCTTGCCCGGCCCCGCCGATTCGACGGTGATGTCCTTGACGACCCCGCCCATGCTGAGCGGAAAGCACAGGTCGATCTCGCCGCTGCCCACGATGCAGATGTGCTGGGCGGCGTCCCCGAGCAGGAACAGGTACTCACCCGCCCGCAGGCTCCGAGGCCTCCCGATGGCCCCGAGCCGCAGCAGCCTGCTCGCGCTCAGACCTTTGAACAGCTCGGCCGTCCTGATGCGTTCGTCCATTCGTGTCCCCGCCTGGCCACACTTCCGGCGACGTGATTCGAAGCAGGCTTGTCGCAGACGCAGCCTGAATCGAATCCCTTCCGGGCCGCGTGGGTCGTGGTTCGCGCGATTGTCAGTGCACGTGGACAGGCGTGCCGGTCTGTCGATACAGATTGTCAATCGAGGGGTGGTGGACAAACTGCGCCACCAGCTCCTGCTCGAGACGGACGTGATCCTCCAGCCTGACGACCAGCGCGTCGTCGAACACGAAGGGCGGCGGCGAGGCCACATCCTGCGACGGTGCGAAGAAGCGCGGCTCGGCAGCCATCGTCGCGGCAGAGAGAGCGGCTTCGGCGTCACGCGCCTTGGCCTGCTCGGTACGTTCCTTCTCCGTGTTCAGGTACCCCGCCGTGAGCAGCAGCGTCATCCCGACGAAGAGCGATCCGAGTACGAGCACGAGAGCGGTTGTCGCTTCCATGTCTTGTCCTCCCCCGCTTCCGCCTATAGCAAGTCCCGTTCCCCGTTCGGGCCTGGTCGTCGTCTCTGCGCCGCGCGGACGGCAATCTGCGGCGGCCGGGCCGGTCGGCAGCCTCCCGCCACGAGCGCGCTGCGCCCTGCACGGGCCTGCGCAATCGCGCGCCTGCTGCATGGAAGCGGCGATGACCAGGCGACGGGGGGGAGCCGGGCTGCGGGGGCTCTGGGCGGGAGATGCCGGCACGCCATCAGCGATCGTGAGAGCCGAACGCTGATCCTGGTGCTGCCGGGCCTGACGGAAGTGACAGGTGCCCGCTCGCGTGTTTTGTCAGAACTGTCAGGTTCGACGGCTCGGGCGCCGATCCGGCGAGCCCGTCGAGGCGAGCGGCTTGTCCCGGTGCCGCTCGAGGATCCGGTAGAAGGTGCGTTCGGACATCCCGAGCGCCATGGCGGCCCGCGACCTGTTGCCCCCGACCCGCTCGAGCACCCACATGATGTGGCGGCGCTGAACCTCCCGCAAGGACGGCATCCCATCGTTGCCGGTGACGCTCGGCACGACATCGGCGCCCCGCACGGTGGTTGGAAGGTCCTCGAGGTGAATGATGTCTCCATCGCACAGCACGTAGCTCTGTTCGATCACGTGGATGAGTTCCCGCACGTTGCCGGGCCACGCGTGGCGCCTCAGCGCATCGAGCGCCATGGCGTCCACGACCTTGGTGGACGAGAACCGCCGGTTGAACCGGCTGATGAAGTAGTCCACCAGCTCGGGAATGTCCTCGGGCCTGGCGCGCAGCGGCGGGATCGTCACCGTGAAGGTGGCCAGGCGGTAATAGAGGTCCTCCCTGAAGTGGCCGCGGGCCGCGGCCTGCGTGAGATCGCGGTTGGTGGCCGCCACCACGCGCACGTCGACGGCGATCTCCCGGGTGCCGCCCAGCCGCCGGAAACGGCCCGTCTCGAGCACACGCAGCAGCTTGGCCTGCGCCTCGGGGCTCGTGTCGCCGACCTCGTCCAGGAAGATGGTTCCGCCGCTCGCCACCTCGAACAGGCCGTGCTTGAGCCGATCCGCCCCGGTGAACGCCCCCTTCTCGTGCCCGAAGACTTCGCTCTGGAACAGCTCGTCGTGAAGCGCGGCGCAGTTCACCGCGACAAACGGCGCCTCGCTCCGGCTGCTCTGCGTGTGCAGCCGCGTTGCCACCAGTTCCTTGCCTACGCCGGTCTCTCCCAGGATGAGGGTGGTCGAGTCGGTGCGGGCGATGCGTGCGACCGCGTCGAGCAGTTTCCGGTTGGCGGCGCTGCTGCCGACGATCTCGGCGCCGACGCGCGGGGGCGCGTAGCCGTCTTCGAGCACCCGCTGCCGGTGGAGAAGGCGGACGTGCTCGTGCGTCTTCTGGATGGCCAGCTCGAGCTTGGCTATCGGGCACGGCTTCTCGAGGTAGTCGTGAGCGCCCAGGCGCATGGCCTTCACCGCCGTGTCGATGGTTCCGTGACCGGTCAGCACGATGACGCCGACCATGGCGTTTCTTGCCCGCAGCTCCCTGAGCACGTCGATGCCATCCATGTCGGGAAGCCTGAGGTCGAGCAGCACGACGTCGGCATCCGCGCCGACGGCGGGATCGAGCGCCTCCTTCCCGCAGGCGCGGGTCTCGACGGTGTAGCCCCGGCGGACGAGCTCGGTCCCCATGACGCGCCGGAAGACCGGATCGTCATCGACCAGCAGCACGCGAATGTCCTGTCCTGCGCTCGTCACGATGCCTCTGGATGGGAATACGGGAACACCACTTCGATGCACGAGCCCCGGCCTACGGCGCTCTCCAGCAGGCGCACGTCTCCGTTGAAACGCCGCATGAAGGTGCGCGACAGGAACAGGCCGAGCCCGGTTCCCCGCGGCTTCTGGGTCCGGAACGGCTCGAACAGGCGCCGCTGGACTTCCGGCGAAATGCCGCAGCCGTTGTCGCGGATCTGCAGCCGCACATCGTCGCCAACCGCGAACCGGGCGACCACCCTGCCGCCGCCCGCGCCGCACGATTCGATGGCGTTGACGAGCACGTTCAGGACGACGTGCTGCACCACTTCCGTGTTGGAGGTGACGACCGGGATCGATCCGATCCCGTCCAGGAGCAGCTCCACGCCGGCGGCCCGCGCCGTCGGCCTCGCCAGCGACATCACCGTCTCGACCACGTAGCGGAGATCGATGGGCTCGGTGGCCGGCGGAATCCCCCGCGCGAACCGCAGGAACTGCTCGGTGATCGTGCGGCACCGGAGGACCTGTTCGCGGATCACGCACGCGCTGTCGTTGATGGACTCGAGCGTGGCCGGCTCGACAGGGGCCGTGAGCGCGCCCTGCAGCTGATCGATGATCGCCTCCGAGCAGGTGAGCATGCTCGCCAGCGGCGTGTTCACCTCGTGCGACAGGCCCGACGCCAGCACGCCGAGCGAGGACAGCCGCTCGATTTCGGCCAGGTGTTCCTCCTCGCGCACCCGGTCGGTGATGTCCCGCCAGGCCTCGACCACCTGCCCGACCGAACCATCGTCGGTGTAGACGGGTGAGGCGTAAATCTCGTAGACGCGTTCGTCGCCGTCGGCCGACGGGGGCAGCCGATAGGTCGCCTGCTCGAGGCGGCCGGTGGCGAGAGCACCGGGCCGTGGGGCACTCCGCATCTTCCCGGCAAGGCAGGGTGTGGCCGGCGATGTGACGGCAGGTCTGGCCGCGAAGCGTTTCGGGATAGGAGCCGAGCCACTTGGAAATCGACCTGTTCGCCGCCACGACCCTGAAGTCCCGGTTGAGGACGATCAGCCCGTCGTCCAGGCTGTTGAGGACGCCGGACATCTGCTGCTCGCGCTCCTTGAGCTCGGCGACCAGCCGGGAGGAGGCGTCCGCCATCTCGTTGAAATCGGTCGCCAGCGACGCGATGACATCGTCGCCGGAGGTGTCGGCCCGATTGGCCAGTTCGCCGCCCGCGATGGCGCGCGCCGTATGACTGAGCCGCGCCAGCCGCGCCAGCACGGTCCTCCGGATGTGCCAGCCCGCTCCGCCGAGCATCAGGAGGGCCACCAGTGAGGTTGCCGCGCCGAGCCACCGCAGGTCCGCCTTGAACCGCGCCTGCACCGGCGCGAGCGACACGTCGAGCACGAGCATCCCGTTCAGCTTGGCCGCAGGATCGTGGCACCCGTGGCACTGCGGGCGGTTCTCGATTGGCAGGACGTCCCGGAGGACGTCCGCCCCGTCCTCCTGGAAGAGCACCCAGCGCTGGCGCACGGCGGGAGTCTCGGCATGACAGACCAGGCAGGTGGGTGAGGAACGCGAGGTCTGTATCCCGACCTCCGAGCGCCGGCTGGACAGCTTGACGATGCCGTTGTGGTCCACGACCATGGCCCGCAGGATCTCCGGCTGGCGTCCGACCTCTTCGAGGATCCCGGTCAACAGCCGGGGGTCCCGCTCGATCATCGTCGTGGCGCAGGGCCGCATCGAGGATGCGGACCTCGAGGTCGGCCGCGCCGCGGCGGGCGTCGACCGCATGGTCGTACTGGGTGCGGGAGAGCAGATAGAGGCCGCCGGCGAGCGGAATGAGCATCAGCAGGCTCATCCCGGCCGCGATGCGGGCCGAGAGCCGCTCAACCTTGGGCAGTCGTAGGGGTCCCATGCCAGTGCTCAGGCGCGGCACCTTCATCCGACACGTTTGTGATGTAACGGGCTTCCCGGTCCCAGTCTAGCAGGTTTCCCGGATCGAGCCGTAGCAGGCCGGCCGGGCTCTCCCGAACCGGCGCCGGCGTGGCCCCGCGGCCACGAACCTGACAGAGGCGTCATGCCGGCACCCGCCGATCCTGTCAATGCTGGCAGTCCCAGGAAAGCTTCTGGACCATCTCCCGCCACCTGACCGGGGCGACCCGTATCACGCGCCGCCGCCAATCCCGCCCTTCTCCGGCGACGCCATGCACGGGAACACGGCCCATTCAGGCTGGCGATACCCGATCTCCATGCAGTGCCCGTGCCCGGGGCGCGGGTTCCAGGACAGGACGGGAACGCGAATTGCTCCATGCCCGGGGTGCGTCGCAAGGCGGTCGTGGGCAAACTGGCGGCGACGCGCAAGACCTGCCTGAACAACACGCGTGACGTGTCCCGCGCGCCGCTCCAATGGCCACTGGCCGTGGCCGCGCCTGACCGGGCTTGTCGCGAGCGGGAGCGGTGTTTCATGAACAGTCCTGGACGGCCGTGCAAACCCTTAGGCAGCTCATCGTTCGCCTAGAACCGTGGAGAACACCATGAGGCGCTTGTTCGAATGGGGAGGCTTGTGTGCGTTCATGCTCCTGGTGAGCGTGGGCCCGAGCGAGGCAAGCCCCGGACAGACCGGATCGGCCAAGGCGATTCTGGAGAAGGACGCGGAGTGCACGGCGTGCCACAACGAGGCATGGGCGACGCCGGTGCTCGTCGATCTACCAGAGTCGTCACGGATTCCGGGCCGACTCTCGCGCGCCCGGATGTCAGAACTGTCATGGGCCGAGCGCGAAGCACCTCGAGGATCCCACCAACTCGCCTGACGTGGTGTTCGGAAACCGAGTCGAAGCACATCTCACCCGCCGCGGCCCGCAACACCCAGTGCCTGGCTTGCCACGATACCCGCATCCTGCCCCGGGCAAACTGGAAGGGCAGCCAGCACGAGCTTCGCGGCGTCGCCTGCACCGACTGTCACAACATCCACGCGGCCGATCAGAAGGTCCTGAACAAGGCGACGCAGGCCGAGGTGTGCTTTCAGTGCCACAAGGCGCAGCGCGCCCAGATTCGCCGCATCTCGGCGCACCCGCTGGCGGTGACCGGGGTCGGCAGCCCGGCCAAGATGGTGTGTTCGGACTGCCACAATCCGCACGGCTCGACCGGTCCGACGCTGCTCGTCAAGAACTCGGTCAACGAGACCTGCTACATGTGCCACGCGGAGAAACGCGGACCGTTCCTCTGGGAGCACAGTCCGGTCGTCGACAGCTGCGTCAATTGCCACACGCCCGCACGGATCGGCCAACCCGTCGCTGCTGAAGATGCGGGCGCCCTTGCTGTGCCAGGAGTGCCACAGCGGCGACCACGGCAATCAGGTCAACAGCGGCGCCAACCTGGGCGCCGGCAACGTGACGACGGTCAACGGCCTCCAGCAGCCCGGCGCGGCCGCGACGCGCGCGCAGCTGGCGGCGCGCGCCTGCGTGAACTGCCACGTCCTGATTCACGGGTCGAACCATCCGGCCGGTTCGAAGTACCAGCGCTAACCACATTCAACCGGGGACGAATGTCATGACTACGAATGACGACAGGATTCACCACCCGGACCTCGGTGGCCGCAGCGCGCGTCGTGCTGATCGCGATGGCTGTCGCGGCTGCCCGCGACCCGGACCGCCGCGCAGACCGCCGCAGAGCTGACGAAGCTCGTCGAGCACGGTGGAGGTCGGCGGCGGCACGGTGACGGACGGATCGTACAAGGCCGGCGAGTTCAACGGGCTGCAGAACAAGGGCGGGCTCTTCATCGGCAACCTCGACCTCCGCGGGGGAGGCGCCTACGACAGCGACAGCGCGATGCGCTTCCGCGTCAGGGGCAACGATCTCGGCCTGGCGTCACGCAGCGTGAGCGCCGAGATCGGCGTGCAGGGCAGGTTCCGGTTCACGTTCGGCTTCGACGAGCTGCGCCGGAACCGGTCGGACAGCTACCAGACGCCGTACGACGGGGCCGGGACCAACTCGCTCACGCTGCCCGCGGCGTGGCTGGTGCCGACCGTGGCGGGCAGCAGCGGCGACCAACAACGCCGTCAACTCGACCAGCGCCAGGGGCCTGGTCCCGTCGATTGGCGGCGCGCGGTACATCGACATCCAGACGACCTCGCCCACCTCGGGCCAGCTGCTCACGCCGAACGCGGCGCAGCTGGCGCTGGTCAAGGCCGCAGCGGCGGCCGACGTCCCGCTGTTCCACAACTTCGACATCTACACGACGCGGTACCAGGTTCGATGCGGGCGTCAGCGTCAGCCTCGGCGAGCAGTGGGGCTTCGACGCGAGCGTCCGGCCCGAGCATCGGGAGGGCACCAAGCTGATGGGCACCGTCTCCCGCAACACCGGCGGCGACATCTCGACCGATCGTGCCCGACCGGATCGACACGGACACCAACCAGGTCAACGTGAGCCTGAACTTCAAGGGCGCCCGGAGCTTCGCGCAGGCGGGCTACTACGGCTCGTTCTTCAAGAACAACGTGCCGTCGATGTCGTGGGAGAACTGGGCGACCGCCGTCGCGCACGCTCAACACGATGAGCAGCGCGCCGAACAACAACTTCAACCAGTTCAGCGCGACGGGCGGCTTCAACCTCTCGTCCACCACCAAGGTGGTGGCGACCGGGTCCTACGCGCGAAACACGCAGAACGACGCATTCCTGACCGACGTCGACGACGCCGGTCGTGCCGGTCGCGTCGTTGAACGGGCTGGTGGTGAGCTCGGCGGTCAACGTCAAGGTGACGAGCCGGCCCGTCAGGAAGCTGAACCTGATCGCCGCCTACAAGTTCGACAACCGCGACAACCGGACGGCGATCAACATCTACCAGTTCGCCGACGCGGGTGAGCTGCCCTCGATCAGCGCGAACTTCCCGGCCGGCGCGGCCAACCCGCTCGGCGCCGTCCTCGCCCAGAACGCGAACGCGAACCGGCCGTACAGCAGGAAAGCTGAATCAGGTCAACCTCGACGCCGACTACGCGCTCTTCAACGGGCAGCACGTGACCGGCAGTTACCAGTACCAGACGATCAATCGCGAGCTGTCCCGGCACCTGGATCAACTGCGCGGACGCGGCCGTGACCAACGAGATCACGGTCAAGGCCGAGTGGCGGATCAACGCCGGCGTCGGATGTCGTCGCCCGGTTCGGCTACGAGTTCTCGCAGCGCAGGGCGCCGAACTACAACGAGAACGCGTTCCTGGCGCTCGTGCCGTACGCGAACGTGGTGCCGGCCGGGCAGACGATCTCGGCGCTATCAGGCCATGGTTCGGGCCGAGCTGACCGGGTACGGCCCGGTCGCGGGCTACAACGGCGGCGTGTTCGTGGACGGCACGTTCTTCCCGAACAACAACGCGCTCTCGAACGCGCTCTATGCGAACGGAAACCGGATCAGCGAGCTGCTCGGCATGAGGCGGTATTACGTGGCCGATCGGAATCGCGGCAAGCCGTTCGGACGGCCTTCACGTGGCAGGCGCCGGCAGCGCGCTGACCATCCAGGCCGGCGTGGACTACAACAAGGACGACTACCCGACCTCGACCTACGGGCTGCAGAACGCGAAGACGCTGGGCCGCCAACGTCGATGGCTCGTACGCGTTCACGGACCATCTCGAGCGCTGACGTGTTCTACACCTACGAGAGCATTGTGTCGGGGACGGCAGGGAACACGTACACCGCCAACAGCAACGCCACAGCCGTGAACGGCTTCTCCGGGGCTCTCCGGGAACGGCTGCGACGGCTACACGTCACTGCAGCAGCGGAACAACAACGGCAAGCTCGATCCGTGCCTGAACTGGTCCACCGACATGACCGACAAGGTGAACACGATCGGGTTCGGATTGAGGGGCAGGACGGGCAAGCTCGACCTGAGCGCCAATCTCGTGTCGAGTCAGTCCAACTCTAACAATTCGTGGGCGGCGGAAACTGGGCGAACAACATCCTGGCGCTGCCAGGCGCACCAGCCAGCACGGTCGCGGCGTTCTTCATCCCGGCAGCGGCGCTGCCGAGGGTTTCGACCAGCACGTCCGAGCTTCGATTGAATGCGGTCTATGCAGTGGCGAAAGGACAGTCGCTGCGGGTGATCTACTCGTACCTGCACATGAAGTCCAACGACTGGGTCTACGAAGGCATGCAGATGGGGCTCGGAACACCAAGCGGGGTACTACCGACGAACGAACAACCATTCAACTACTCGGTGCACGTGTTCGGCCTGTCCTACGTCATCACCTTCTGAGCTGCCCTGGCGAAGAAGGCGCTGACAAAGAGGAATCTGGGGCGCGACCGCCCGGCCGCCCCCAGATTCCAATCGGTTCGCCCAAAGAAACATCCGGTTCGACCGCACTGACGACCTGCCCGCAGCAGGACCGCCCCCTGCACCCGCCCTGGCGGCCCATCGATCGAACCCGTCAGGTTGAGCGTCGCTACTTCGCGGGAACGGCCTTGAGCGTCTCCAGATAGGCAATCACGGCGTCGACATCCCCGGGCGCCCAGGCGACCTTCGGCATCTTGATCTTCTCATCGGGGAACTCTTTCAGCGGATCCGTGAGGATGCGGCGCATCGCGGCCGCGTCCCGCCGTTCCGACACGCCATCGAGCGGCTTGCCGATCTTGCCTCCCTTCCCGGCGACGATGTGGCACATGGAGCACTTGTTCTTGACGGCCAAGCCCTGGCCCTTCGCCACGAGTTTTGGATCTTGCGCTGCAGCCACTCCAGCCAGAGCTACCGCGCACGAGATGACGAGCACGAGTTGTTTGGTCATGCAATTATCGTAGCAAAATCCGCGCCGTCGAATCGACCTTGACACCGGCCGGGCGATGCGGATGATAGGCAGGCGGGCACTTGTCGGGTCCACCCGCGCATCCTGATTCCCCCCTTCATTTTCGAGGCTCACATGTTCACTGCACGCACGCTCAGGGCCGTCGTCCGGCAGGCATTCCGCCCCGAGGCGGGACGCGCGTTCACCTTCGTCGCGTTGCTGGCCGTCGTGGCTGCATCCGGACCGACCATGTATGCGGGCCAGGCTGCGCCCCCGCCAGGGGACAGGGCCGGGTCGGCCCAGGCGCAGGCGCCAAAGGCCGCGGCCAGGCGCTCCATGACGTTTCTCGACATGCAGAAGATGCGTCAGGCCGGATCGCCCGTGCCCAGCCCGGACGGACGATCGATGCTGTATACGATCTCGACGCCGGACTGGAAAGAGGCGAAGCGCCAGACAGACATCTATTGGGTGTCGATCCAGCAGGGCGTGTCGTCGACGCGGCAGATGACCTTCACGAAGGACAAGAACGAGGCCGACCCGAAATGGTCGCGTGACGGGCGGTTCTTCGTGTTCGCCTCCAACCGGGAGGCGCCCTCGAGCGCAGCGACCCAGAACCAGCTCTACCTGATGCGGCCGGATGGAGGGGAGGCCCGGAAGATCACCGAGGCCAAGGATGGCGTGTCGACCTTTGCGTTCAGCCACGACGGCCGCTGGCTGGTGTACCGAAGCGGCAAGGCCGGCGAGGAACAGCTCTACCGGCTGCCGGTCGAGACCATCGACAGCGCGAGCGCCGAGCAGGTCACCAGGCAGGCCGCGGGAATCGGAGCGTGGCAGTGGGCGCCCGACAGCGCGCGCATCTACTTCCTGGGACCGGAGGCCCAGGATGCGGATGAGAAACTGCGGCGCGAGAAGAAGTTCACCGTCGACATCCGCAATACCGAGACCCCGCTCGTCAGCCTGTGGGCGGTGGACCTCGAACCGCGCAAGACGACGCGGGTGACCAAAGACCCGTCGATCACCGTCGCAGACTTCACGATCTCGGACGATGGGAAGTGGGTCGGGTTCCGGGGCATCTCGGCCAACCGGTACGAGCGCAACATCACCGAGCAGAACATCTACAGCAATCCGTACCTGCTCGAAGTCGCAACGGGCCAGGTCGAGCGGTTGATGAACAACACCGAGGTCGGCGAGAGCGCGATCAGCTTCTCGCCCGACAGCCGCCTGATGGCCCTGTCTGCGCCTGGACGACCTCGAGAAGTACAACATGACGAACCAGCGCGCCTACGTGCGCGAGGTCGGCGATCGCGGCGGCAAATGGCGCAAGCTGGGCGGGAGTTTCGACGGCGACATCACGATCGGGTTCTGGTCGAAGGACGGCGGCACGATCTATTTCAATGAGGGCATCAAGGCGACCGATCAGTTCCTGGCGCTCGACGTCCGGCAGGATTCGGTCAGCCAGCTGACCAGCGAGAAGGCTTCGATCGCCGTCCGCCAGGACGTCGACACCGGCGTCATCTTCGTCACCTGCTCGGACGGCATGACGCCTCCGACGCTGTTCACCGTCGCCACGGTTGACCAGGTTGCCAGCCGCGCGGGGTGGAAGCAGCTGACCGACCCGAACCCGCAGGTGCGCGAGTTCGCGCTCGGCGAGCAGGAGGAGTTCACCTGGAAGTCGAAGGACGGCAAGATGGTCGGCGGCGTGCTCGTCAAGCCGGTCGGCTACCAGCCGGGCCAGCGCTATCCGCTGATCGTGGCCATTCACGGCGGGCCTGCCTCGGCCGACACGCTCGGGTTCAACGGCGGCTACGGCTCGCAGGTCTACGCGGGCGCCGGCTACGTGGTCCTGCGGCCGAACTACCGGGGATCCACCAACTACGGCGAGGCCCATCGAAACGGGATCGTGGGCAACTACTTCCCTCCCGGCTTCGACGACATCATGACGGGCGTCGATGCGCTCATCGCGCAGGGCCTGGTCGACGGCACGAAGATGGGCGCGCTCGGCTGGAGCGCCGGCGGTCACTGGTCCAACTGGATTCTCACGCACACCGATCGCTTCAAGGCGATCAGTTCGGGGGCGGGAACGTCGAACTGGATCTCGATGTACGCGCAGAGCGATGTCCAGCGCAACCGGCAGTTCTACCTGGGCAACAAGCTGCCCTACGACGACTTCGACGCCTACTGGGTCCAGTCCCCTCTCAAGTACATCAAGGCGGCGAAGACGCCGACGATGATTCACGTCGTGCAGGGCGATCCGCGCGTGCCGAGTCCGCAGTCGATCGAGCTGCACATGGCGCTCAAGCGGCTCGGCGTCCCGACCGAGCTGTTCGTGTATCCGGGCGAGAGCCACGGAATTCCCGACCCGCGGAACCAGTTCGTGAAGTCGACGGCCGAGATGGCGTGGATGGACTTCTACGTGCGCGGCATGGGGAAGAAATTCGCCTGGCGCTCGGTGCTGGACACGCTCGACGAACCCGGCAAGGACGCGAAGAAGACGGTAGAGGGCAGGCCTGCCGGAGACAAGTAGGCCGGTAGACCGTTCGCACGCGAGACCGCGCTGGCAGGGCTGCGCCCTTGTGGGACCGGCCCTGTCCCGGGCGGCGGTGCGGCGGCCAGCATCCCGCAATCTCCGGAAAGGCGTCCGATCCTACCGGATCGTCTCGATGCCCGCGCGAGCGTAGGCGTCGAGCGTGCGCGTGTCGAAACAGGCGAACACCACCTCGACCAGGCTCGATCGGGGTGCGGCGGCAGCCGAGACGGTGGCGACGGCGATCGAAGTGGCCGCGTCGAGCGGATAGCCGTAGATTCCCGTGCTGATGGCGGGGAACGCGATCGTCGTCAGCCCGTGCTCCCGCACGAGCGCCAGCGATGACGCGTAGGCGCCGGCGAGCAGCTTCGCCTCACCCTGTTCGCCTCCAGTCCAGATCGGGCCGACGGCGTGGATGACCCATCGCGCCTTCAGCGAGAACCCGGGCGTGATGCGCGCCTCGCCGGTTGGACACCCGCCCAGCCGGGCGCACGCTCGTGCCAGGCCGGGCCCGGCCGCGCGATGGATCGCGCCGCATACGCCTCCGCCCGGCGAGAGCGATTGGTTCGCCGCATTGACGATCGCGTCGACATCGAGCGTCGTGATGTCGGCAATCCGGGCGAACACTCGGACGACGGCCTTTCCCATTCCGGCTTTGTCCTCGTGACGACCAGGCAGTCGATTCGAGACACGCGTTCCCCGGAACGAGCTGGATTTCGCCCCGGGGGCCACGCTCGAATCAACGAACCGACGGTCCGCCTCCGCGGCCGCCCGCGGCCGGAGGAACCGGCAGCAGGTACTCCTTCGGCGGCTCGGTGCCGAGCAGCCACCGCACGAAGTAGTCCCAACGGCGGCGCATCATGTAGGTCCCGAACTCCCGGGCGTACCCATGCGGCTGGTTCGGGAGCAGCAACAGGTCGAAGTCCTTGTTGGCCTTGATGAGCGCCTCGACGACGAGCAGCGTGTTGTAGGGCGGCACGTTGTTGTCCATCGTGCCGTGCGCGAGCAGCAGGTGGCCCTTGAGGTGCTCCGCTTCACTCTGGTTGGCCTCGGGCTCGTAATTGTCCTTGCCGTCGGCGGTCTTCACGAGCAGACCCTGGTAGCGCTCGCCCCAGTCGTCCTCATACTCGCGCTGATCGTGGTTTCCGGATTCCGAGATCCCGACCTTGAAGAAGTCCGGATATCGGAACATGGCGTCGGCCGCGATGAAGCCGCCACCGGAATGGCCCCAGATGGCGGCGCGGTCGATGTCGATCCACGGGTACTGCCGGGCGACATCTTTCATGCCGGATATCTGATCCGGGATGGTGTTGTCGCGTCCCATCGCCCCGTAATACGCGTCGTGGAACGACTTCGACCGGCCCGGCGTGCCCATGCCGTCAATCGACACGACGGCGAAGCCGAGCTCCGCCAGGGCCTGCTTGTCGCCGCGCGCCGCCGCGAACGTGCGGGCGCCGACGCTGCCCGACTGCGGGCCGGGGTACGCCTGGTTGATGATCGGGTACTTCCGGTTGGGATCGAGCTTGCTCGGCCGGAACAGCATGCCGTAGAGATCGGTCTTGCCGTCACGGGCCTTCACCGTAATCGGGATCGGCGGGATCCAGCCGGTGGCGAGCAGCTTGGAGATGTCAGCCTTCTCGAGCGTGATGACGAAGCGGCCGTCGCCGTCGCGGAGGTCAACGACCGGCGGCTTGTCGCACGTCGAGTACGTGTCGACGATGTACTTGCCGGAGGCCGACAGCTGGGTGTCGTGATCGCCGGTTTCCGGCGTGAGCGACACGTAGTTCTTCCCGTCGAGGCCGACGCGGTAGAGATGGCGGAAATACGGATCCTGTCCCTGCTCCCGCCCCATGGCCGTGAACCACAGCGTGCGCGTCTTCTCGTCGATCCGGACGATCTGGGTGACGGGCCCTTCACCCTTGGTGATCTGGTTCTTCAGCGTCCCCGACGTGAGGTCGTACAGATAGAGGTTTCCCCAGTCGTCACGCTGTGAGTACCAGATCACCTCGCCGGTGGCCCACAGCACGCGCCAGCCGGTCCTCGACTCGAAGTGCGTCTTCTCGGTTTCCTCGAACACCGTGCGCACCACTCCGGTGGCGGCGTCGGCGAGGCGGAAGATCGCCTGCTTGTGATCGCGCGACGTCGACACGAAGGCGAGCTGCCTGCCGTCGGGGCTCCATTGCATGTCGCTGAGGCTGAAATTGTCGCCAAGGGTCGCGCGATGGTAATCGGGCGGCATCTGGAACCGGACGACTTTTCCCGTGTCGGCGTCGATGAAGACCCGCTGCAGCATGGCAACGACCGGGTCGCCCGGCAGCGGATACTTCCATTCGTGAAGGACCGGGTGGCCGACCTTGGTCTCGACCAGGTACATGTCGCCGACGTTGCGCTCGTCCTGCTGATAGGTCGCGATCTTCTTCGAGTCGGGAGACCAGAGCACGATGGCGCGAGCGCTGGTCACCCAGCCGGCGTTATCGGTGGCGTACCCGAAGTTCTTCACGCCGTCGGTCGTCAGGGCCTTTTCCTCTTTCGTGGCGACGTCGCGGGACCACAGGTTCCAGTCCTTGATGAACACGGCGCGCTTGCCGTCGGGCGAGGTGACCGCGTTGCCGGCGGCGCCACGCCCGCCGCCCCGGCCGCCGCGGCCGCCGGCCTGGGCCAGGTCGGCGCCGGTGGCCTCCCCCGCGGCCGTGCATGCGTTCCCCTTCACGTCGCACGACCACCGCCGCTTGTCGTGATCGAACGACACCGCCTTGCCGTCCGGCGACAGCTGAATCGACTGGAACGGCAGCTGGCGCGGATTGATGGTTCCGCCGGCGGCCTTGGCGAGCGCCGCCGCGAGTTTCACATGGTCGAATGCCGGGCCGCGCAGCTTCCTGGCGGGCGCGACCAGGATGAATTCAACCCCGTCGGCGGTCTGCGCGCGATACCAGAATCGGTCGTCGGGCAGCCAGGTCGGCGCAACGCTGCCGCCGACGACCAGCGGATTCACCGCGGCGGCGAGGAAACTCTCGGCCCGCGCGTAGTCGGCAGCGGTGACCGACACCGCCGGCGCGCTCGACTGAGCCTGCGCCAGGGCCGAGGCCACGGCGAGCACGAACAGGGCCGTGACGACGAGTGGTTTCACCACCCGTTCTCGAGGCGGGGTGACACCGTTCCACGCAGGTATCGACATTCGATGGAGAAACAGGCTGATGCGGGTCCGACCAGCAGACATGGGCACACTCCTCGTTTGATCCGCCGGCTCTCACGCGCGAGATCGGCAGAATGCCGCAATCATACTATCTACTGGACGACCATCGTCACGGAGCCGGACTGCACGAGCGTTCCCGACGTGCCCGTGATGCCGAGCTGATAGCTGCCGGCGGGCGTCCCGGCCGCCAGCCCCGTTCCGGCGAGGCCGATGGTCTGCGGACTGTTCGCGGCGTTGTCAGCGACGCTGAGCGTGCCGGTCCGCGACCCGACGGCTGCGGGGCTGAAGGTCACATTGATGAGGCAGCTTGCGCCGGCGGCAACCGATGTGCCGCACGTGTTCGTCTGCGCAAAATCTCCGCCGGCTGTGATGCCGCCGATGGTCAGCGTGGCAGTGCCCGTGTTGCTGAGCGTCACCGGCTGCGCCGCGCTCGTCGTGCCCATGATCTGGCCCGCGAAGGTGAGACTGGCCGGCGACAGGGAGACGGTGGATGCCGGCTGGGCAGAGTTGCCGCTGGTCGACCCGCAGGCGATCATCACGACGCTGGCGGCGCCGGCCATCATCGTGCCGGCGAGCAGGCGGGCGGGCCGCCGTGATGCGGCTCCTGTACATCAGGGAGGCTCCCAGAGCCACTACGAGCGCCGCCCACAACACGGGCCCGCGGACAGGCGAATCTCCCGGCCAGGGCGAGGGGCGGTCGCTTCGCTGCGCGGCGAGACCCTGCCGCGCGCGCCGTCGTCGAGATGGTCAGCGTGGACTGCGCCGTGCCGGCGCCTGGCGTCACCACGGGGGGATTGAACGAACAGGTGGCGCCCGCCGGCAGGCCAGTGCAGCCAAGCGTGACACCACTCGTGAAGGGTCCCCCCTGCGCCGCAACAGCCACCTGGTACACGGCGGACTGCCCCGCCGGAACGGTCGCCGACGCCGGCTGTGCGCCGACACCGAAATTGGTGACGGTGATCTGAATGTTCGACGCCGCCGAGAACGCGACGCCGTTGTTGCTCGCTGCCACGCTCACCCGGCTGGTTCCGAACGGACAGTTCAGGCTCGATCCTGGCGAGCTGCCACATCCGCCGGTCCACGACAGCCGGCTCAGTGCGCATTGATTCGGGTCGCTGAAGCCGAGCTGAGCCGGCGTCAGGCTCGCGCCTGCCGGCGTGTTCCCGTTCACCGTCAGCGTGGCCGCCCCATTGAACACGGCCAGCGTCTTCTGGGCCGACGCGGCGGCATCCGCCCTGCCCGATCCGAACGTGTCGTCGGGAACGGACGCGCCAAGAGGCGTCGCATTTCCAAGGATCAGGTTGCGGAGCGAGACTCGCGCAGTCGCCGGGTCCAACGCACCGGTCGCGCCGGCGGCAAGGCAGGGCGCAGCCTGGAGCAGCAGCGCGGCAATTCCACCCACATGGGGCGAAGCAGCCGAGGTCCCGAAGAACGGCGCCGGAAAGCTCCCGGCTCCTGTGATCGAAACGCCGTCGATCGCGGTGACGTCAGGCTTGGTGCGGCCATCGAGCGTGGGTCCGCGGCTGCTGAAGAACTCGATCGTGCGGTTGCTGCGGTCGACACACGACTCGTCCGGGGCCACGCCGCCCGAGGAAGCGGCCTCGGCAGCTGCCGAGGCTGAACAGATCGCGCCCACCGAGATGACGCTGGCCGGTGACCCGCCGGCGTCGCTCTGGGCCGACACGCTTCGGGTGGCCGTGTTGAAGTTGTGGCGCTCGTGATGGTTGGGCGCCAGCAGACGCGGGCCGTCCTGTGCGCACTCGGGCTCGAACGAGAACAGGTTCAACCGCGTTGGGCTGGCCTGGTTGCGGACATTCTGCACCACGATCGTGAAGTACCCGGCCGCACCGGTGTTCGTGTAGTCGATCACTTCGACCGGATCCTGGCTGCCGCTCTGGGCATCCGTGCTCTTGGCGACGACCGTGTTGTTGCTCTGTCGCACCAGGTACAGGTCGTAGTTGTTGTTCGACTTGCCGAATGGATCGTCCCACGTCAGGAAGATCGCGACTTCGCCGTTGGCGGGCAACGTGATGACGTTATAGGGCTGGGCACCGAGGCCCAGCACGTCGGTCGTATCCGCGGAGGACTGAAACAGGTGCAGGTCGCCGGGATTGGAGACACCCGTAATCGACTGTCCGTCCACGCCTGAATCGACATACGAGCCGATGTAGTGCTCGTCGGCACCGTTGCCGACCGACGTGACGTAGGCGCGGATGCGATTGGCGGGATTGTTGAGCGCGCTGGCCGTGTTGGCGGAGACCGTGCTGGACCCGTCGTAGGCCTCGCCGTAGAACCCGAAATCGTCGAGCACGATGTCGTTGGTCGAGGCCAGGTAGTTGACGGCCTGGTTGAAGGCCAGATCGGTGTCGGCGTTGGAGAACGACAGCTGCGCGCCGGGCGCAAGGTCGTGGACGATCTCGAGCAGCGCCGTCCCTTCGCCTCCGGCTCCCGGAAAGCCGCACGGCGGATTCGCGGGAGGCAGGCCCTCGAGGTCGTTGCTGGCCAGGAAGGATTGGCCCGCGACGCCGCCGACCGACGAGACCAGCACACCCTGGGCGTTTCGTATTCCGCTCGAGGCCGGCAGATCGCCGGTGTCGACGGGCCCGCCCGCCGCGCCTCCGCAGTTGGTGCAGCCCTTGGCGAACACGCCTTTGAGGCCGTCGGAGATGACGCCAACCTTAATCCCCGTGCCATCGAGCGACAGCTGGGACCGCACGAGGTCGGCGTGGAGGATGGCGTCGCCTTCGGTCTGGGCCGAGCCGGATTGGCGGATGGCGTAGGTCGGCAGGCGGATGAAGTTCACGAACGGCAGCGAGGCGACCGCCTGGAGCCTGGCGACGGGAATTCGCGCCTGTACCCGTTGTCGGACCGCATCGGTAATCTCAACGGTCGCTCCATTGGCCGTCAACTGCTGGAGGTTTCCGTCGTTGACCGCGGCCATCAGCACGTAGACCTGGACTTCGTTCCGGTCGTTCATCCTCAGCCTGCGGCCGCGCATGGCATCCCGCACAGAGGTGGGAAGCGTGTCGACCGCGAGCGGCGCGGCGGGCGCGGCTGCGGCTGCCTGGGCGGTGAGCGGGCCCTGTTCCTGGGCAATCGCCACAGCCAGATCGGAGAGCACGGTGCTGAGTTTTGGAGGGGACACCGGCCCTGCGGCTTCGGGTTGCTGCGTGCCGAGCGCGATGACGAGCAACAGGCCGGTTCCGGCGAGGTAGAGGCCTGGCCTACCTCGAAAGCGACTGCGGGTCCCACGCATGGCCGACTCTCCCCGGCAGGAGACGCTCTACCCTAGTATACGACGTCAAAAGTAGGCGTTTGGCCGGTCCATGCGCAGGCTCCGTCCCGTCCCGGTTTTTGGGCCCACGGCCGGATGACCGGTGCCTATTTCGAGGCGTTCCGAAGCGCCGCGATGCGCGGCGCGCGGCTCTTCGGGCTGTCGAGGCTGAACGAACACGCATCGCCGGGTTCATCGCGCACATAGGCCTGGGTGCGCGCAACCTGGTCGGCCAGGCCCTCGTCCTTCTGCACGAACGCCATCCAGGCGATGGTCGCGGTGTCGGTGCCGTACTCCCACAGCCCGATCTATAACGGGCAGGGTCTGCGCGGCCAGGGTTGAATCCGGGGACGGGATTCGAGCGTCCCAAGGAAATCCGCCCGGTCAATCCGCCGGGCTCCCTAAGGAGACTGAAGATGCGTAGAGCATTCGCTGGTGCGTTGTTGTTGGCCCTGGCCGCCTCGCCAGCCCTGGCGCAGCCCATGGCTTCCTCCCGCCCGGCTCCCTCGGCGAGCCCGCTGGCGGCGGGATTGACGATGGGCTATGGAATGGTCAAGGGTTACGTCACCAAGGCCGCCGACCAGGTGCCCGAGAACCTGTTCACGTTCAAGGCCACGCCTGAGGTCCGCAGCCTCGGCCAGCTGTTCGGCCATATCGCCGATGCCAACTTCATGATCTGCAGCGCCGCCGCGGGAGAAAAGGCGCCGCAGAGCGACATAGAGAAGACGAAGACCGCCAAGGCGGACCTCGTCAAGGCGCTCGCGGATTCGTTCGCCTACTGCGACAGCATCTACTCCGGTGTGACCGAGGCTGACGCGACGACGATGATGAAGTTCTTCGGCGGCGAGCAGTCGAAGGTGGCCATCCTCGCCTTCAACACCGCCCACGACTTCGAACACTACGGCAACATCGTCACCTACATGCGGCTCAACAAGATGGTGCCGCCCTCGAGCCAGGGCAACGGGATGTAGAGGCGGGATCGGCGCCGGGTCTGCGGCGCCTGCAGGCCCCGGCGCGAGGTCGATGCCACACCGCATCGGCTCGAGGCGGCGAACCCGGGCCGATGCGGTGCTGTGTTCCGGTCTTCGTGGCCCGCGGCGCGAAAGACTCCCGGGCTGCGGACTTGCCTCATGCCTTTCCGAACAGCTTCTCGAGCACCTCAGGCTTGGGCGGCGGCGTCAGCAGGCTGACGACGACGAGCAGGCCGACCGAGATGATGACCGACGGGTAGATCCCGGGAATGCCCCAAGGGTCGGCGCCGAAGAACGCCGCGTTGCCAGAGCCCTGTGCGGACTCCATCACGCCCGGCGCCAGCCTCGGCAGCAGGATCTCGAAGAACACCGTCGAGACCGCGCCTCCGATGATCGACGCCAGGCCTCCCTGCCAGGTTGCGCGCCGCCAGGTCAGCGCGGCGAACAGCGCCGGGGTCACCGCGACGCCGTACATCGTGTAGGCGAAGTATGCGTATTGGAGGATCGAGATCTCCCACTTGAAGTAGGTCGGGATGAAGATCATCAGGAACGCGCACAGGCCCATCACGACGATGAAGACCTTCTGCAGCGCGACCATCCTGTCGGGGTCGGCCTTGGGATTGATCATGCCCTGGTAGATGTCCCGCATCACGTTCGAGCTGGAGGACAGCAGGTAGTTCATGCCCGTTGACAGCACCACGGCGCACGCCGCGCCGAGCAGCAGCACGCCGACCGGGGTCGGCATCATGTAGCGGGCCGCGTTCAGCACCAGCGCGCGGCCGTCCCATCCCAGGTTGTGCTCGAGGTTGTAGGACGACGCGTATACCGCGATCGCGATCACGATGGTCTCGACGACGATGGTGCCGACAATCCAGATGGCGACCGCCCGCTTGGCCTCTGCGGGCGACTTGGCGGCGTAGAACTTCTGGTACATCGACTGCACGCCCATCAGGAGCAGCAGCGTCGAGAGGAAATAGGCGAATCCCTTGAGCGCCGGGTACTTCCCGAAGTCGGCGGCGAAGACCTCGAAGCGCGACGCCGGCAGCACCTGCGCGGCGTGCGCCCATCCGCCGGCGGCGGTCACCACGAAGGGAATCGCCAGCAGGCAGGACGATACGATGATGATGCCGTTCGGCAGATCGGTGTGCGCCACGGCGACCATCCCGCCAATCGTCACGAAGAGGATCACGAATCCCGCGGCGATGGCCTGGCCCGTCTCGAGCGAGATCTGCCCGTCGGTGATCACGTTGAGGATGTATCCGCCGGCCCGGAACTGGTACGACACGATGGTCGTGAAGGCGATGATGAGCGCGATGGCGCCGAACAGGCGCGCGAACCGGCCGTAGCGGACCTCGAGGATGTCACCAACGGTGTACTGGCCGAATGTGCGGATCCGGGCCGCGATGAAGTAGATGATCGCGATTCCCAGGAACGCGCCGGCGGGCTGCCACACGGCGCTCCAGCCGGCATACGACGCGTATTCCGCCCCCGCGATGAAGGTGCCCGATCCGATCCACGTGCAGACCAGCGTAAAGACCATCTTGGTGAGCGAGAGACTTCGTCCCGCCACCATGAAGTCGTCCTGGGATTTGACCTGCCGTGACCGGTAGACGTTGTAGGCGGTCAGGCAGAGCAGGTACGCGAGGATGACCCACAGATAGATGCTCACACTCACCTCCGGATCGCGTTCAGGCTACGGGCAACAGGCTATCGGCTACCGGCTCGCGGCTAACGGCTATCGGCCTGGCACAACGAGCCGACCCCGACGAACGGGTCATGGCGACTGGCTAGGGCCTGACGGGCCACGGGGAGCGGGTTACAGGCCACAAGCGACGGGCCACATACAGGCCGCAAGCGGAGGGCCCTGGGCCGACGGGAGAATAGCACAGGCGACTGGCGGGAAGTGATCCGGGTCAGGCGGCTGATCGGCGGGCCCGGCCGGCGTCGCTGACCATCTTCAAGGCCGACGGCGTGACCGCCAGGCCGCCCTTCGACGTGCAGCGCAATTCGCCCGGCAGCATGCCGTCCGACCGCGTAGACGGCATCGATCGTGTCATCGAGCGGAATGGGGTTCTGGTAGCCGCCGACGATGAGATCGGCGCAGACCAGGGCGCTCGAGGCCGCGACGGCGTTTCGAGTGTGACAGGGAATTTCGACAAGGCCCCCGACCAGATCACACACCGACCCCATGGAGTTCTGGAACGAGATCGCGGCCGCATCGCACGCCTGCTCCGGCGTGCCGCCGGCGGCTTCCACGACGGCGGCCGCGCCCATCGCACCCGCGGCGCCGATCTCCACCTGGCAGCCGGCGACCTCGGCCGCAAAGGTGGCCCGCGTAGCGAGGATCACACCCACCGCGGATGCAGCGAGCAGTGCCATGGCGGCCCGGTCGCGGGAGAGGCCACGCTCTTCCACCAGGGTGACCACGACGCCAGGAATCGCGCCGGACGACCCGCCGGTCGGAGCCGCGCACACCACGCCCATCGAGCTGTTGACGTGCATCACGGCCATGGCCCGCGCCGCGGCTCGCGTGTGCAGCCCGCCGATTGGCAGGCGTCCGGCCGCCTCGGCCCCGGAGATCGCAGGCGCGCTCGGCGCCAGCAGCTGCATCGACGCGGCAGCGTCGCCAAGGCCGCGATGGACCGCCGCCTGCATGATGTCGAATCGCGAGGCCACCTCGTCCAGGACGGCCTGCTCTTCGATTCCCAGCAAGGCGGCCTCGTACGCGAGGGCGGCGCGGCCAAGCGACCAGCCGTGGCTCCGGGCCACGCTGATCATCCCGGCAGCGCTGGTGAACATGCCGCCTCCGCGCTTGACGAAGGCGGTCGGCGGCGCCTCGCGCACGATCACGTCATGGCCGATCGCGGCAAGGGATCTCCGTGCGTCAGCGCCGACCGGTTCAAGCCGATGGGCCTCGACGAGCACGCGCTCGCCGGAATGGTGCACGTCGGGCGCCCCGGCGAGTTGGCCGTCGGCCGTGACCAGTTCCATCACCGCACCGAGGCGCGCGGTGGGGGCCTCGACCAGCAGATCGTGCGTCGAACCCGAGAGCCTGACCGGCCAGCCGTCAATCGTGGTGATCTCGACGGCGCCGCCCCCGACGGACCGGGCACACGCCGACAACGATCGGCCATCGCGGGCGCCGAGCACGACCTCGACCGTGTTGGGGTGATCAGCCCGGGCGAGCGTGCGGACGTCGAACCGGATGTCGAGGCCGCCCGCTCTCGCGAGATCGAGCGCATCGAAGAACCGCTCGTCAGTGAGGGACCATCCCATGATGCCGACGGCGAAGCCGCGATCGACGCCCTGCTGCCGGTAGACCTGCGCGTACGATCCGCCGGGATCGAACGCGACCTCCGCACGGGTTGCCGGCGCGCCCAGCAACCCCGCCGCGATCCTGCCGATGTGGAACGAGCCTGCCGTGTGGGAGCTCGACGGCCCCCGCATGACCGGGCCCAGGACGTCGTTCAGCACGCTGACACATGGAGCGGTTGCGCGTTGCTGCATCGCGACTCTCACCTGCCCAACACCAGTCGTCTGCCTAGTGTCCCGGAATCGTGATTCGTGGCACGATTCCGGGACACTAGAGCGAGAGCTGCTGTCCGGCATTGCTGTCGATCGCTCGCCGGTAGACGAGGTCGGCAACGGCCACGTCTTCGACGGCGATCCCCAGCGACTTGAAGACCACGACCTGGCCATCCGACTCCCGCGCCGGAACGCGCCGGCTCACCACGTCGCCGAGCTCCCCTCGAACGTGGTCCGCGGTGAACCGGCCTTCGGCAATCGCCTGCACGATGTCCCCGGATTCGACCAGCGCCGCCTCCCGCGAGTCGACGAACAGGCGCGAGTTCGCCACTAGATCCGGATCCATTTCGCGATGATCGCGACGGCAGGCGCCCACCGAGATCACGAGCGATCCGGGATCGACCCACGCCCGGCGGATGACGGGCGTCGCCGACGAGGTGACGAGCACGATCAGATCCGCGTGCCGGGTCGCCGCCTCCCCGCTCGCGGCCACGACGATGGGCACGTGAATCGTGTCGCGCATGTCGCGGGCAAAGGCGGCGCTCTCGCCCTCCGGACCGCAGACGCGGACTTCCTCGAGCGACGGGGCATGCGTCGCGAGCACTCTGAGGTGGCTTCGTGCCTGCACCCCGCAGCCGATGAGCGCCAGCCGGCGCACGGGCCCGTTTGCCAGATGGCGCACGGCCACGCCACTCACGGCCGGCGTCCGTGCCTCGGTGATGTACGAGCCGTCCATGATCGCGCGAAGCGCACCCGTCCGATCGTCGAAGAGGAGCACGACCGCAAAATGCGTCGGCAGGCCCAGGGCGCTGTTGCTGTTGAAGACTGTGACGAGCTTGCTGCCGAGCGCTGATCGATCCGGGAGATGCGCCGGCATCAGCCCGAGCACCGACGCGTCAGGGCCGACGAACATCGCGGTCCGCACCGGTTGGACGACCGACCGCTCCGAGAACGCCCGCACGGCGTCCTCCATGAGCTGAACCAGGTCCACGCCCGCCAGCGCGCGCCTGACATCGTCCTCGGTCAGCAATCGGAACGGCTGGGTCATCCAATGCCTTTCGCGGTGCGTTCACGCGACACCGCGTCGAATGGGAAACCCTCTGCCAGGGACTCGTCGGCCAAGGAGGCGGCGACGAGAGGCTGGCCCTAGTCCCTAGCCCCTAGCCCCTAGCCCCTAGCCCCTGGCCCCTGGCCCCTGGCCCCTGGCCCCAAGCCCCTAGGTGACCGCCGCATTGATCGCAATCCACGTGCCAAGGCCGAACACGAGCATCCAGCGCAGGTATCCGGTCAGCACGACGCGCGCCATGCTCTCGCCCAGTTCCCTCACGAAACCCAGCGGGATGAGGATCAGCCCGCCCGTCACGGCGCCCTGCGCCCAGTACGGCAGATGTGCCCACTGGCCGTGCCCGTGGTACAGATCCGCATACGGCGTGCGCTGAAGAATCCCGAGGCCAAGCGCCCAGGTCGCGTAGATCCCGAGCGCCACGACCACCAGCCGGAACCAGAGCCATGCGCCCTTGCGGACCGCGACGCGGTAGACGGCCAGCCAGGTGACCAGCAGCGTCACGCCGGTGAGCACGACTGGTGTCGACTGCTTGAGCATGACGACGCCACGGTTGAACCCCGCCGGGTCCGAGGTGGCCGCACCGATTAGCGCCAGCAGGATATAGAAGGGTGCCGGCGTCTGCGTCACCAGCCCCGGCGCGGCCAGCCGCGAGCCCTGCGCGAGGGCCCACAGCGTGAGAGCCACGTAGACCGCAACTGCACCGACGACCCAGAGCCGGAACGGAGTCCCGCTGAGCCAGGTCTCCACGGCCGCGTCCAGCAGCAGGAGGTCCAGCGCCAATCGCACCATGACGAGCCCGGCACGCCTGAGGCCGGACGTTCTCCCGTTCCCGTGCTGGTTCGACCGAGTCGTTTGAGATTCGTCAGAGTCCACAACTGCCTCTTCCCGGCCGTACGGCCCGCCGCTCTAGAACACGGATGCTCATGGTCGACGAATCATCGTAGCGTAGGATCAGCCGGACTGGAACCGGCCGACCTGGACTGGCATCTGCCTGGCGAGTGGAGCGCGGCACGGAATCAGCGGGTGAATTGCGTCACCGCCAGGATCACGGCGGCGACGATCGTCATGATGATGAGCACCGTGACCCACAGCCTGCCCCCCGATGGGCGGGGCGATCCTGCAGACGAGGCGACCTGGCCTCGGCCCTCTCTTGCAGGTTCCCTCGTCTGAAGCCGCACGGAGAGCGATTGAGCGGCCCAGTTGGCGGGGTCCAGCGCGAGCGCGCGGCCGACGTAATCCCGCGCGGCCGCAAACTCTCCGCGATCGAACGCACGGCGTGCAGCTCCGAGCGCACGGTCGACATCTCCCGATCGCCGCGACGCTTCGTCGGCGGCTGCGATTGCGGCAGCTGTTTCCGTTCTCAGCTTCTCGAGCCCCGGCACCGACGGGCTCAGCCGCTCCGCATCGTCGAGCAGCGCGGATGTCCGGGTGTAGTCGCGCTGTGCAAAGGCGATCTCGGCGGCGTCGATGAACAGTCCGGCCTTGCGATGCTGCTGGCGCAGCTCGTCATCCTCGGCGGAATCCCTGGCGCGATTGGTCTCTGCGGCCGAGTGCTGGCCCGACCGTCCGGAGTCACCAGGGCGCGGCCCGGAGCCCGGGCCTGAGGTGGCCCTGGGGCTCGACCCGCGCGCGATGGTCGAGGTCGCCTCGTCTTGACGAATTATCGTGGTGGGACCGGCATCGGCTCCCAGATGGTGGCGCACCCGCGCGATATCAGCCTTCATCGCCGTCAGGTCCTGGTAGCGGGCGTCCCTGTCCTTCTGGAGCGCGAGATCCACGATGCGGATCACGTCCTGGTCGAGATCAGGGCAGATGGCGCGGAGCGGCTCGATGGGATCGGTGCAGATCCGGTTGTATAGTCCGTCGTGGAGGCCGCCGGGAAAGGCCTGCCGCAGGGTCAGCAGTTCGTAGAACACCGCGCCGACCGCAAAGATGTCGCTTCGGGCATCGGCTCCCTTGCCCTGGATCTGCTCGGGCGACATGTAGTTGATGGTGCCAACCAGGACGCCATCTCGCGTCACCTGCGAATCGCCCAGCCGGGCGATGCCGAAATCCACGACCTTCAGCAGCCCGTCCTGGTCGATCATCATGTTGGCGGGCTTGATGTCCCGGTGCACGATGCCGGCCTGGTGCGCGTGCGCCAGCCCGGCGCACAGGTCCTCCATCCAGCGAAGGACCAGGGACACGTCGAGCGGCGTGCGCTTTCGGACGATGTCCAGCAGGCTCTCGCCGTGCAGGTACTCCATCGCGATGAAGGGCTGGCCGCGCTCCTCCCCGATGTCGAAGATGGTCACGATGTTGGGATGGCGAAGGCGCGCCGCTGATCGGGCTTCCCGCGAAAATCGCTCACGAAGGTCGGGATCGTCGGACAGATCGTCCTTGACCAGCTTGATCGCCACCAGGCGATCCAGGTCCGGGTCGCGGGCGAGATAGACCGAGCCCATCCCGCCCGCGCCGAGACGATTGACGATCTGATAGCGGCCGATGGTGGTCGGGTCGGTGCTCACCAATCGTCCCCGCGCCCTAGGTGGCCTTCGCCAACGCCGCCTTGATGCGCGCCGGCGTCATGGGCAGCTGCAGGAGGCGCGCGCCCGCCGCGTCGAAGATCGCGTTGGCGACGACCGCGCCCATGCAGACAATGGGCGGCTCGCCGCCGCCCGAGGCCGGCACGTTGGGCTCGTCGATCAGGATCGTCTCGATCCGGGGCACCCAGGAGAACCGCGGCAGCTCGTAGCTGTCGAAATTCTGATCGAGCACCTTGCCGTCGCTGAACCGCACTTCCTCGGTCAGCGCGTACCCGAGGCCCATCGTGACGCAGCCTTCCATCTGCTGGCGCGCGCCGTCCGGGTTGACGACCACCCCCATGTCCTGCGCGCAGACGACCCGCACCGGTTGCACGCGGCCCGTGGCCTTGTCGACCGCGAGTTCGAGGCAGGCGGCAACATACGTGCCCGAGTAGATCGCGCAGGCCACCCCGACGCCGCGCCCGCTCGGCGAGGGCCGGGGCACCCAGCCGAAACGCTTCGTGGCGGCCTCGAGCACCCGCCGCATGCGCGGGTCCACCAGGTTCTTCAGCCGGAACGCGACCGGATCGAGCCCCGCTTTCGCGGCCATCACGTCGATGTGGGATTCCCTGGCAAAGGTGTGGGTATTGACCGACGGTGCCCGCCAGGGACCAACGCCGAACGGATGCAGGCCGGCCGGCTGGTTGCCCTGCCACCCGCCGTGCGAGATCGTGCGCTGGTGCGGGACGTCGTAGAACTGTTTGGCGTCGCGGTCGCCGGCGCAGTACGCCTCGTAGTCCCACACGTTGATCTTGCCGCCCTCGTCGATCCCGGACGCGATCTTCACCACCGCCGCCGGGCGGAACGTGTCGTAGAAGAACTCCTCGGCGCGATCCCAGATGACGCGGACCGGCTTGCCGACTTTCCGGGCGAGCAGCGCGGCCTCAACGGCCTGGGGCCCCGACGTCTTGCCGCCGAAGCCGCCGCCCACGTAAGGGGGCATGACCACGTGCACCTGATCGGCAGGAATCTTCAGCGCCGCGGCAACCTGGGACTTCACCGAGAAGGGCGCCTGTGTCGAGGCCCAGATGGTGACGCGGTCGCCTTCGAACGCGGCCGCCGCCGAGTGCGTTTCCACCGGCGCATGCGCCACGTAGCTGTTCAGGTACGTGTGATCGAACGTGGATTTCGACAGCCGTGTGCCTTCCTCCACGTTTCCGCTCGACCCGACGTTCTGCCCCGCGGGCGCGTTCTTGACGAGGTGATCGAAGATGCTCACGTCGTTCACGCCAGGGGCGGGCGGATCGAACGACGCCTTGATGAGGTCGCGCGCCCTGTCCGCCTCGTCCCGATGCGGATGCAGCGCGGCGATGAGGGCCGGCCCGGTGGCGCTGCCCTGCGCGTCCCGGAGCTCGACGATGATCACCCCGGGCACGGCCGCGGCGGCCTTGGTGTCCACCGAGGTCAGCGTCGCGCCGTGGGCGGGCGGCCGGATGATCCGCGCGTGAAGCGCGCCCGGCGGAACGATGTCGCCCGCGTAGTGCGCCTTGCCGGTGACCTTCTCGATCCCGTCCCGGCGCGCGGCCGATTTGCCGACCACCGTGTAGGCTGTCACCGGCTTGAGCGCGGCGGGCTTGTCGAGCCGGCGCTCGATCTTCTTGCCCACGGCCAGCTCGCCGTACGACACGTGCTTGCTGGCATCGCTCGCGTCGCTGACCACGCCCGCCCTGGCGACCAGCCGGTCAGCGGGCACCTGCAGCTTCTCGGACGCGAGCTGGAGCAGGATCGCCCGCGCCTCGGCCGAGGCGGCCTTCAGGACCGGACCGAACTGCCGGATGCTGAGCGACCCGAACGTCCCCATGTCCCACGGGCAGATGTCGGTGTCGCCCATGACGATATCGACCATCGAGAGCGGGACATCGAGCTCTTCCGCGAGCAGCTGCGGAAGCGCCGTCATGGAGCCCTGGCCGAGCTCGACCTTGCCGACCAGGCACGTCACACGCCCGTCCGGCGCGATGTGGAGGTACGCGTTGAAGTCGCTGGGATAGCCACCTCGGCCCGACGGCAGCCGTGCGGGCTCCTGCGCCCACGCCGAGAAGTCCACGGTGAAGACGAGCAGCAGGCCGGATCCGGTCAGCTCGAGGAACTCGCGGCGGGAGATGATGCCGAGGCCTTCGGATTTCATCGCGCGCCTCCCTTGGTCGCCGCGGATGCCGTTTCGATCGCCTGGAAGATCCGCACGTGCGTGCCGCACCGGCAGAGGTTGCCCTCCATGTGCTTGACGATCTCGGCGCGCGTCGGGCGGGGGTTCTTGAGCAGCAGCGCGTGGGCATTCAGGATCATGCCCGGGGTGCAGTAGCCGCACTGATACGCCAGGGCGTCGGCGAATGCCTTCTGAAGGGGGTGCAGCGCCGTACCGTCCGACAGGCCTTCGATGGTCAGCACTCGCTTGCCGGCCACGTCCTTGACGGCGGTCGCGCACGACCGGACCGCTTCATTGTTGACGAGCACCGTGCAGGCGCCGCACAGCGTGGCGCCGCAGCCGAACTTGGTTCCCGTCAGGCCAAGATCGTCGCGAAGCACCCAGAGCAGCATGCGATCGTCGTCGACCGTCAGCCGGACAGGTTTTCCGTTCAGAGTGAATGACACCGGTCGTATCATGTGCGTCCCCCTCATGGCGGGCCGAAGACCCGCCCCGCGGATGATACGCCAGAACCGGTGCCGGCGCGCATGCCACCGGCGTCCCTCCGACGACCGGCGGACGGATGTCGATCAGGCGCGCGTGGAACCGGGTGGCGTCAGTCGCTTTCCCTGATCTGGAGGTCGGGGTCGAGCGCGAGCTTGCCATCGATCAGGATGTCGTACTTGTAGTTGCCCTTGCCGGCGTCGAGCCTCACGCCGTCGATGATTCGTCCGTTCCGCGTGCCGGTGCGGCGGTGGGCCGCCTCGCCCATCAGTTTCAGCGTCGAGTCGCCCTTCGCCTTGCCCTTCCTCTTGAATCCGCGCAACGAGACCTCGGCGCGGCCGTTGCCCACCACGTCCCACACGAGCAGGTCGCCGGGATAGGCGTACGGCCCGATGCCGTTCCTCTTCGGCGGCGTCACGGTGACCTTGTAGGACGTTCTTCCCTCTGATTTCGGCTCGGCGGGTTCGACGACGATCGTGAAGAAGCGGACGATGATCATGGTTTCCTCTCTTTGCGCAGGCCGATCTGACAGTGGTGAGCGAGGACGCGAGACGACTAGCGCGCGTCGCCGAGCATCGCGGCCACCTTGGGCAACGATCTGATCGAGGCCAGGTCCGGGTCCATGCCGGCCCGCCTCTTGCTGTATCCCTTGTCGAGAGCGCGCTGCAGCCACTGAACCGCGTCGTCGGGTCGATTCGCCAGCGCGTACACGGCCGAGCAGCGATAGAGCACGACGTTGTCCTCCGGGCTCGCCGTGACCGCCTCCCTGGTGTGGCCGAGGGCTTCAGTCAGCTTGCCGATCTTGACCTCGTTCAAGGCCTGTTCGGTGAGCGCGATGGCGTCGCGGGGATTGACGGCCAGATCCTTCGCCGCCAGCTCCGCCGCGCGCCGGTACTCCTGCTTCGCGTCGGCGGCGCGCCCCAGCTGCAGGTAGGCATCGCCGAGATTTCGGTGCGAGGTGGCATCCTGCTGCTCGCCCTCAACGGCCTTCTTCGACGCCTCGGCCGCTTCGGCGTAGCGCCCCCGGAAGTACTCAATGGCGCCGATGTTCGCCCAGGCCCGCGGCTCTCCCAGTTTCGCCGCGATCCGGAAATTCGCGAGCGCTCCCTCGTCGTCGCCGCCGGCCGCGTAGGCCGCGCCGAGGTTGAGGAACCCGGCGGCATTGTCCGGCTGCAACTGGACCACGCGCTGAAACTGGATCGCGGCTTCGTCGTACCGGCTGGCGTTCCAGTAGTGCGCGCCGAGCGCGGTGTGATTCTGGGGGTAGTCGGGCCGGATCTTGATCGCCTCGCCGTAGGCCTGGATCGCATCTTCCGATCGGCCGAGCTTCCCCAGGGCCCTGCCGAGCAGGCGGTAGGCCTGATCGTCGTTGGGTCTCTTGCGGATCGCGAATTGAAGTTCCGCCACGGCCTGCTCGAGTTTGCCCGTGCGGTAGTAGACGTTGGCCAGCGACACGTGGATCTTCGGGTCGGCAGGATCGAGATCGATCGCGCGGGTGATCGACTCGATGGCGCGGGAGACGGCCCGGGGATCCTTCGTGCGGCCGTAGGCGGCGATTTCCGCGTCACCCAGAGCCGCGTGGGCCCGGGCGAATGAGGGCTCGAGCGCGATCGCCGCCTTGAACGCGGCAATCGCCTGATCCGCGCTGCCGCGCACGTCGCTGCGCTCGAGCAGCACGAGCCCTCGCGTATAGTCCGCGTTGGCGAACACGTTGATGGAGGATACCCGGGCTATTTCATGTCGCTGCACGGGCGTCACGTCGATCTTCAGTGCGGCCGCCACGTCATCGGCGAGCCGTTCCTGCAGCGCGTTCTGATCGGCCCGGGCCCCTTCGTACCGCTGGCTCCAGATCGGCGCGCCGTCGCCCTTCGAGAGCGTGGCTGAGAAGACCAGGCGCGAGCCGGCCTCGGCGACGGTGCCGGAAACGAGAAACGTGGCGCCGAGCCCTCGAGCGACGGTTGGGATGACCAGCGTGGCGGACCGGAGCTTGCGGGTCTCGTCGGCCGGTATCATCGTCACGACGGGAATGGTCGAGAGCGAGGTCGAGAGCACCTCCGAAATGGACCAGCCCACGTCGTCTTTCGAGGGGTCGCCGGTGAGGTTCGCAAGCGGCAGGACGCCAAGAATCGGCTGCACGCTCACGCCAAGCGCCGCGTCGGCCGGCGGCGGCGTCACCCGGCCGCGCCAGTAGGCCGTGCCGGCGGCGACCAGGATGGCGAGCGCGGCCACTGCGTAGACCGTCGACCTGGCCTGCATCAGCTTCCACGAATACGAGCGCGTCCCGGCCGGCGCGCTCTTCCCGGCTGACGAGTCCGAACCGACCGTGACACTTTCCCTCAGCGCGCGCTCCACGCGACGCAGGTCGGAGGCGAATTCAGTCGCAGACCTGTACCTCGCGCCAGGGTCTTTGGCCATCGCCCGGGCGACGACCCGGCTCACATCGGTCGGCACCGATGGGTCCACCGATTCGGCCGCGGGCGTCGGGCCGGACACGATCGCCAGCGCGAGGGCGACCAGGTCCTGGCCGTGGTACGGACGCTGGCCGGTGAGCAGTTCGAACAGGAGTACGCCAAGGCTGTACACGTCGCTCTGCGGCGTGGCCGGCCGGCCCATCAGCTGTTCTGGCGCCATGTAGGCCGGCGTACCGGACACACTGCCGGCCCGTGATTCGACGACTTCGCGCGTGACGTCGGCGGGCGTCTTGTGGGCGGTGTCGACCTCGGAGGTCGTCGCCAGCCCGAAATCGAGGATCTTCGCGACGCCGTCCCGGCCGAGCACCACGTTGGCGGGCTTGAGATCGCGATGCACCACGCCTGAGGCGTGCGCGTGCACCAGCGCATCGGCGATCTGGATCGCGATCGAGAGCGCCTGCGCGCACGGAACCGGTCCCTGTCTCACGCGCGAGGCCAGGCTCTCGCCCTGCACGTACTCCATCACGATGCACGGACGGGGACCCGTCTCGATGATGTCGTGGATGCCGGCGATGTTGGGATGCGACAGGCCCGCGGCGGCGCGGGCCTCGGCCAGCAGGCGTGCTGTCCGGTCGGGCGCTTCGGGCGACTGATTCGCGAGAACCTTGATCGCGACTTTCCGGTTCAGGCGCGTGTCGAACGCCAGGTAGACCTCGCCCATACCCCCGGCGCCGACCTTCTCGACGATGAGATATGGGCCGATCGTGGAGCCAACCATGGGCGCGTCCAGGCTGTGTTCGGGAGCCGGCCGGTGGCCAGTCCGACGGTGAGCATAGCGAGTCCGCGATCCGCGGTCAAATACCGGCAGAACCCGGATCGGTGCGGACCGGATACGGGCGCCCCGGGGCGGTCCCGCGCACCACGCGATCGGGCTCGGACGCTCGCATGTCGAGTGCGTCGGTGCGGGCGCCCAGCCACGCGCGGAACTTCCTGGTGGCCGCGATGCAGAGCGCGGCGCACATCGCGCCGGCGGCGACATCGACAACGTGATGGTACCGGAGATAAACCGTGGCGAACACGAGCACTGCGCCTACCGCCGTGAGCGCCCATCGCAGGCTCAGCCGGAATCGCCAGCTCCAGTAGACCGCGACGATCGTCATCATCGTGTGCCCGCTCGGGAACAGATCCCTGTTCGACAGGGCGATCGCCGCCGGGCTGGAGGCGCCGGTGGGCACCAGGCCGCCGGCGTTGACGAACGAGCGAAGCGACTGGGTGAACAGCAGGCCCGGCAGGTCACGCTCGAGCATCGAGAAATCGTGCAGCGTGAATCGCGGCCCGACCGCGGGAACCAGCAGGTAGCCCAGGTAGGAAACCAGGAATCCGAATGCGCACGCGAACGCATAAAGGCGGAACTCGGCGTATCGCTTCCGGGCGTAGAGCTCCAGGCCGACCGCGATGACCAGGAGGTAGAACGAGGCGTAGGCGATCTGCGTGATCTCGGTCAGCCACGGCGTGGCCAGGCGCTCGAGCCAGACGGTTGGATGCACCCCGAATACCGCCATGTCGATCGACATCAGCCAGTCGTCGGCGATCCGCCCCTGGTGGAGCGGGCCGACGACCCAATAGAGTTCCAGATAGATCACGTAAACGAGGGGCGGAAAGGACCAATCGTGCAGGAGCCGCCCGAGCGGCGGCGCGACGCGGTCATGGAGTGCCGCCACGCCCAGCACGCTGGCCATGACCAGGCTGCTCACCCCAAGGACGGCGGGCCATCTCGTGATGCGCGCCGGGAACGCCAGCGCCAGCGTCATGAGCAGGAGGCAGAAGCCGAGCGTCAGGAAGTCGCAGGTGTAAAGTCGCCGGGCAAAACGCCGCCACGCCAGCGCCGCCTGGGTCCGCACCGAGACGCCGGCGATGCGGGCAGGCACCGGCCGGAGTTCAGGAATATTGGTTCCGCCAGGTTCGAGGTACACGTTCAGATGCCCTTGTAATAGCAGCGCCTCCGGCGGTGGAGGCGGGTATCGAAGTATCTCCACTGCGCCTGGATCTTGTCGTTCGCCTCCAGCTCGGGTCCGGTCTCCGCATACTTTATCCCGTGTCGGATCGCCGCCTTCCAGGTTTCGTTGATCAGCACGGCGTTGATGCCCTTGTTCTGAAGGTCGGACCGAACCGCGGTCAGCAGCAGGTCGAGCCGGTCGTTCTTCTTCAACGCTCGCAGCAGGTACAGGAACCCGAGCGGGAACAACCGGCCGCGGGATTTCTGGAGGGCGCGCGACAGCGACGGCATGGCGATGCCGAAGGCCGCCACCTTGTCCTCCCGATCGAGAATCACGATGACATATTCGTGATTGATGAAGCCGAAAAACGCCTTGGTGTAGTACTCAATCTGCTTTTCCGAAAGCAGGACCACGCTGTAGAGGTCCCGGTAGGTGTCGTTGATCAGACCGAAGATGCCGCGGATGTACGGCTTCAGATCGTTCTTGCTCCGGGTGGCGAGCCTGCGCAGCTTCGCCCGTTCGAGCGCGATGCGGGCGATCCGATCGACGTTCTCGGGCATCTCCGCGGGTGGCTTGACGAGGAACTCCACCCAGTCGACGTCCTTCTGGTAGCCCAGCCGCTCCAGGTGGACGGGATAATACGGGTAGTTGTAGTTGGTGATGAGCATGTCCAGCTCGTCGAATCCCTCGATGAGCATGCCCTCGCGATCCATGTCACAGAAGCCCAGCGGGCCGTGAACCCCCTCGAGGCCCTTGTCCCTCGCCCATTCTTCGACGCGTCCGACCAGTGCGGACGAGACCTCGGGGTCATCGATGAACTCGATGAAGCCGAACCGGGCGCGCTTCTTCTTCCAGGTCTCGATGTAGCGGTGGCTGATGATGCCCGCGATCCGGCCGACCGGAACGCCGTCCCTGTAAGCCATCCAGTAGCGCGCCTCGCAGTACTCGAACGAGGGGTTCCGGTCCTTCCGGAGCGTATTCAGTTCGTCGGTCAGCAGCTTGGGAACGTAGCAGGGATGGTTCGGATACAACGTCTCGGCAAACGAGACGAATCGCCTCAAGTCCGAGAGCGTACGCACTTCCCGAAGCTCGACCATGTAACTCCCCGTCACGGCAGGCCGGAGGTTGGGCCCGCAGGCGTCTGGCTGGAACCCGGATGATTAGCGCGATTATGCCCGAAGTGATACAGCTCGGGCCACTGATAACGCTGAGGAACGGCTTTCGGCGGCCGGAGGTTCGCGCCGCTTGGCGCGATGACCCGCTCCGGCTATGCTGGCACTCGGATGCACATCCCGGACGGCTTTCTGAGCGCGGGCGTTGCGGCGGGCACCTGGGCCGCGGCGGGGGCCGGCATGGCCGTCGCGCTGCGCAGCGAACGCCGCGACCCGAACCCGGTGCCGGCAGGGACGCTGGGCGCCGTCGCGGCGTTCCTGTTCGCCGCGCAGATGATCAACGTGCCGGTCGCGCCGGGCACGAGCGGGCACCTGGTTGGCGCGGCGCTGGCCGCCGCGGTGCTCGGACCGTGGCGGGCGGTGCTGGTGATGGCGGTGGTGCTGGCCATCCAGGCGATCCTCTTCCAGGACGGCGGCCTGTCCTCGCTTGGCGCGAACCTGATCGACATGGGCCTGGCCGGGTCGATGGCAGGCTATTCGATGGCGATCCTGGTGGGCCGCTGGGGCGGCAGCCTGCGGGCGTACGCGGTGGGGGTCACCATGGGCGCCTTCGTGGCAACCATCGCGGCGGCAGCGCTGACCGCGGTGTGGCTCGGCCTCTCCGGGCTGTATCCCCTGTCAGGCGTCCTGCCGCTGATGCTCACGACGCACTCCGCCATCGGCGTGCTCGAAGCCGCCTTGACCGGGGCGATCGTCGTGACGCTGCTCCGATGGCGCCCGGATCTGCTTCGAGGTCTCGAGACCTCCGGCTCCTCGGGCGGGCACGGAGCGCTCGCTGCCGGCATCTTGTGCATCGCCGTCGCACTGGCCGCGTTCCTCGCGCCGTTCGCCTCCACCCTGCCCGACGGCCTCGAGCGCACCTCTGCAGTCCTCGGGTTTGCCGACCGGGCCCGCGTCGCGTGGCTCGCGCCGCTTGCCATCTCCAGCCACCAGATCTCGCGCTCCGCGGGCATCGTGACCGCAACGGCCGGCGTGGCCGGCACCCTCATCGCAGCCGCGCTCGCGTGGATGATCAGCCGCGGCCTTTCGGCCAGTCGCCATGCGGTTCATCGATAGGCGGCCCGAGCTCGTCCTGCTGGCGGGATCGGGCGCCGTTCTGCTCTCGGCGCTCACACCAGCCGGGCTTGGCGGCGGGGCCATTCCCGCCTGGTCGTGGCTGATCTGGCTGACCGTGTTCCTGGGGGGGATCGGCGTGCTTCACGCCGCACGGCAGCCGATTCCGGAAGCGGGACGCCGGGTCGCGTGGCTGTTGCCGTTCGTGCTGCTGCTGGCCGTGCCGGCCGGCCTGCTGGCGCCACCGGACCGGCGCGCGCAGGTAATGGCGGCGCTGGCCGCCCGCGCACTGTCGGCCGCCACCGCCGCGACCTCGCTCGCGATGCTGCTCGGACCATCGGGCCTGGTCCACGCCGCGCGAGGGCTCCGCCTGCCGGATCGGCTCGTCGACATTCTCGAAGCCACGCTGGCGAGCCTGTCCGTCATCCTGCGTCACGTTCATGCCATGCTGAGAGCGCGAGAGGCGCGACGGCCGGGATTCGGCGCGTGGGGCGATCTGATCACGGCGCCGGCAGAGACCATTCGCGGCTTCGGCCGGCTGGTGGCGGCCCTTCTGCTGCGGTCACTGGAACGCGCGGAATCGCTCGAGCAGGCGCGGCGGGTTCGGGGAGGTGACCGGTGACCGCAACGACGCCACGCGACCCGGTCCCGATCGAGGTCGACCTCCTGAAATATCACTACCCCGACGGTTCGCCCGCGCTGCACGGCGTCTCGCTGCGCGTCGCGGCCGGCGAACGCGTCGCGCTGCTCGGCCCGAACGGGGCAGGAAAATCCACGCTGCTCCTGCACCTGGCGGGGCTGCTTCCCGAGCGGCGCCGCTATCTTCACCTCCACGAGCCAGGCGGGCACACACACCGCCACGGCCTCGTCGGCCGCATCGTCATCGGCGGCGTCGAGCTGTCGCCCTCGTCGATCGGGAGGATTCGGGATCTGGTCGGCATGGTCTTCCAGGACCCGGATGACCAGTTGATCGGCCTGACGGTGGGCGAAGACGTGGGCTATGGGCCGCGTGCCAGGCGATGGGATCGCGGTGACACCGACGCGGCGGTCGAGGGCGCACTGTCCGCGGTGGGCCTGACCGGGTTCGATGCGCGATCGCCGCACCACCTCTCGGCCGGCGAGAAGCGGCGGGTCTGCCTGGCCGGCGCGCTGGCGTGCAGGCCGGGGCTGTTGCTGCTCGACGAGCCGTCGAGCGGGCTCGACCCGCGAGGCCGCCGCGAACTGGCGGCCCTGCTGTCCGGCATGAAAGCGACCCTGGTCCTGGCGACACACGATCTGACCTTCGTCAGGGCGCTCTGTCCCCGGGTGGTTGTGCTCGACCATGGCGAAGTGGTGGCCGACGGCCCCACCGCCGCAATCCTGGAGGACCAGGACCTGCTGACGCGCCACGGGCTCGCATAACGATTACGTTTCGCGGGACCGCCAGGAGATCAGTCCGTTACGCCGAGCGCTTCCAGGTCAGCCAGGTCCTTCAGTCGGCCGGAGGCTTTCTTGTTCCGAATGAACTCTCGCCGGCCAATGAACGGCAGTTCGTGTGTGCCGCAGGCCACAGCCTCGCGGCCAGCCCAGGCTTCGTCCCATGTCACGCCGCTGATGTCGGCCATCAGATGGATTTGAACTGGCTCGATTCCCATCTGAAGGATGCGCGACGGATCGATCAAGTCGTCCGGCTGCAGATCGGAAGTGGGGAATCCGAATGCCCTCACCGCCGACAGAAGGCGCTCGGCATTGGCCAGGGTCGGTTTGATGAGGACATCAATATCGCCGGTGAACCGGGGCGCCCCGTGAAGCGCCAGCGCATAGGCACCGACCACGAGGAACTCAACCCCGTGGGCGATCAACGAGCCGAAGAACTCGTCGAAGTCCGGCGCGAGTTCCAGCATGTTGGCTCCGAAGAAACTCGACCGCCGCAAGGCGCTCGGCGGGAGGTCGAGACTGCCAGTGTGCGCGAGTGAGCGCTCCGTTCGAGTGCTCGGCCGCCCGCGTGACGCGCAGGGTGCGCTGCAGCCTGAATTCCACGAGGCCAGTATACGCCCGAGGGGAGGGTCAATCCTGGGCCGAGCCGGGACGCGACCCCGACCAGCGAGTGGGTTGCGATCCGGATCGGGCCGAGTTTCATGGGCGCGTGACGACTATTCCGACGACCGCCACCGCCGAGAGAATTGCGCCCGCCACGATCAGGAATTCACCGACCTTCGGTCGATTCCGCCTGGCGACGTTGCCGGCGAGGCCCACCCCGCTGGACGCGAGAAGCATCCAAACGGGCGACGAGATCGGTACGCCGAGCGTTGCTGCAACGCCCCCGAGCGTCGCAGCGCCGGCCAGGCCTGCCGCCGCGACGCGGAAGAGAGTCCGCGATCGATGACCGATCGGAGCATGGGCCGTCGTCGAGTGATGTTCATATCCGTTGCGGTGTGCCTGCCATCGAACAGGTCGTTGGCCGCATTCCTGGTTCTGCTTGTCAGCGCCAGCCGACTGGGCCGTGAGGGATATCCGAACCCTCGTACTCAACTCCGGTGAACCCAGAGTCTGGTCACCTGCCGAGCCCCTTGTGTTGGGTGGACAGGCGCAACATAAGCAGTTTCGGGTGAAGTCTCGGGCGCGTTTCGGACGCGGAGAAGCGGCGGGTCTGCCTGGCTGGCGCGCTGGCGTGCAGGCCGGCTGTCAGCCGGATGATCCGTGTATCCTGGCTTCACATCCTTGTCGGAGGTCCTGCAGGACGACAGGCGTCAGCCGCGGCCATTCAGCCTCTTATCCTCCGCCGACGGCTGAAGGCGCCGCCCGGGCAACTGACGCCTCCTCATCGCGGCATTTCAGTGGCAAAGGGCGGCCGTTGCGCCTTCTCGACACACGCGGCATCGAGTTGCTGCACCGATGGGTGCCTGATGAACGCCTGCATCAGATCCCACGTGCACGGGCCGTCGATTTGGTGGCCCGTGTGGAGCGCCTCGATCTGGCGGCCATTGGGCAAGAGCTTTACGGCCGCCTCCGCGATCCACGGAGGAGTCGATCCGTCGGCGTCGCCAGAAAACATGACGACGGGAATCTCGGATCTGACCGGGTCGAGGAAGTTTCGCGGAACGTCGCCTCTGGGCCACCCCCTGCATGCGGCAATGTGCGCCCTGACGCGCCGATCCCCCACGAAGGTTCCGCGCGTCCCGGCGACGATCTCCTGCTCGGTGATGAAAGGAGTGGACTCCGAACACGTCACAGAGAAGTACATTCCACGTGACGTCGATGGTCCGCCGAGGTTGTAGCGAGTGGCCATCGCCTGAAACGGAAGGAAGCTGTTCAGGAACGCCTGGTGGACGACCAGCGGAATGAAACGGGCCGCCGTGGTCGAATAGAGCAGCGCGCGCAGGTGTTCGACGTAGCTCTCGCGCTCGAGCCTGACCGGCCGCAATTGCCTGGTTGCCGGATCGACCATCTCCACGTCCATGGGTCCACGGTCAAAGCGTGCGAGGACGGCGTCGAACTCCTCCTGTAGCTTTGGAAACGCAGTACGGCACGCCTGTTCAGATGTGCAGTCCACGAACAGCCGGGCCAGGGCGTTCTGTGCGGCTTGCGCGAAAGGCAACGGCAGTTTGAAGCCAGGCGTGACGATGCCAACGAGGAAGGCAGAACGGACACGGCCAGGATGCTGCCGCATGTAGACCTGCGCAGAGAGCGTTCCGTACGATGCCCCGGCGAGAGTGATTGTCGTGTAGCCAAGCGCGTTGCGGACGTCGTCCAGATCGTCCATCGCGATCGACGTCGTGTAGAGCTTCAGGTCCGCAATCGGTTCGAGCTTCTCACGACAGGCGCGAATCAACCCGGATGGGAACAGCTTGCCGAAATAGCGATCGAGGTTCGCCGGGTCCTCTCCGACGTCATCACATTTCAGCGGGTTGGACTTGCCGGTACCTCGCTCGTCGACAAACACCAGATCGCGATCGTGCCGAAGTCCCCGCAGATATTGCCGGCTGACCGGGCCCGCCGCCTGCGTCGCCGCGCCGCCCGGCCCTCCCTCGAGCCAGAACACCGGGTCTGACGCGGGCGTCGCGCTGAGGGCAGGAATCACGACGACATTCAGGCTGATCGTCCGGCCGGCCCTGGCTGCGCGATCTTCGTACACCTCGTACGTGCCGCACCGGCCTCCGACCGCGATGCCGGTGACCTCGCATGGCTGCAGACCGATCTTGAACGGGGGATCTGGCGCCGTGATCCGGGTGTAGGGCGCCGGCGCCGGGCGACAGCCGAGGGCGCATGACGACAATAGCGACGCGATGAGGAACCTGCGTGGCCAGTACGTCGGTGCCATGGGCCCGTTTCGTTGCGTGACAATCACACATCACCCGCTGCAGGAATCGTTCCTCGGCGGTGGATACGTGACGCGCTACGCGGCTCGTCGCTCATAATGAACGGGTGGCTGACGGCGCGGCGTCGGGCGCAGACACCGAAGGCTGCAACCCGTCGCCGAAAGCGTTGAGCCTGCCGCCCGCGTTGAGGTTAGCATGAAGGGGAGTTCGAGATTCCGCCAATCCCCGGAGGCTGCATGGCATTCGATCGTCACTCGCTCCGGCACGCCGTGGCCACGCTCGCCTATCGCGCCGCGAAGACCATGCGCGGGGCGCCCGACACGTTCGGTTCGTTCCGGGCGGGGCCGTCTTCGAAGACCGCGGTCGAGATCGTCGCCCACATGGGCGATCTGTTCGACTGGGCGCTCCGGATGGCCCACGGTGAGCTGCGCTGGACCGAAAGTCCGCCGCAGCCGTGGCCGCAGGAATGCGCGCGGTTCTTCGCGACGCTCAAGGCGCTGGACGACTACCTGGCCTCGGATCAGCCGATCGCGTACGACACGGAGCGGATGTTCCAGGGCCCGATCGCCGACGCGTTCACCCACACCGGTCAGCTCGCCATGCTTCGGCGGCTGTCAGGCGCACCGATGAAGGGCGAGGCGTACAACCGCGCCGACATCGCGGCGGGGCGGGTCAGCCTGGAACAGGCGCCGGCCAATCCGAGATACGAGTTCGACTGACGGCCCGGGGCGCGGCCCTGGCTTATCCCCTGTCCCCTTCTGGCCCGGGCACGCCGTGGTGACGTAGTATCGCAGGTGCATGATGCTCGATGGACTGGTATCGCTCGACGATGTGCTCCAGGCGGCCGAACGTATTCGGGATCTGGCGGTGACGACCCCGATGCTCGAGGTCGGGCTGCTTGGCTCGGAGCGCGCGGCCTGGCCGGGCCCGCTCCACCTCAAGTGCGAGAACCTGCAGCGCAGCGGTGCGTTCAAGATCCGCGGCGCTGCGAATGTCTTGCGGCAGCTCGCGCCTTCCGACCTGCGGCGCGGCGTCATCACCTTCTCGTCCGGCAATCACGGCCTCGCCCTCTCGCTGGCCGCCAGGCTCATGGGTGTGCCGGCCGTCGTCGTGATGCCGATCGGCGCGCCCGCGGTGAAAGTCGAGGGCGCGCGATCCTTCGGCGCCGAAATTGTGTTCGAGGGCACGACCACGATCCAGCGAAAGGCGCGGGCCGAGGCCATCGCGGCCGAGCGGGGCCTGACGGTGGTTCCGCCCTTCGACCACGAGTGGATTATCGCGGGCCAGGGAACCGTCGGGCTCGAAATCGTCGCGCAGTGTCCCGAGGCGACCACGGTGTATGTGCCCTGCAGCGGCGGAGGCCTGATTTCCGGCGTGGCGGTGGCCGTCAAGGCCCTCCAGCCGGGCGTGCGGGTGGTCGGCGTCGAACCGGAGGGTGCGCCCAAGATGACGCGCTCGCGCGAGGCGGGTCATCCGGTGACGCTCGGCGCCTCGGCCAGCATCGCGGACGGCCTGCTGGCCGTCCGCCCCGGCGACATCACTTTCCGCCACGTCCAGGCGCTGGTGGACGAGATCATCACCGTCGGCGACGCGGCGATCGTCGGCGCCGTCGCCTGGCTGTTCCGTCGGGCCCACGTGGTCGCCGAGCCCAGCGGCGCGATCACGGTGGCGGCGGCGCTTGCCGACACCCGTGGTGACGGAGGCCCGCGGGTGGCCGTTGTGAGCGGAGGCAATGTCGAGGCCGCCACGTACGCACGTTATATTGCCGGATGAGAAGACGGCCCTGGCCCGCGGGCCCGAGCGTCCGGCTCGTCAAGGGGGATTCATATGCCACGCCGTGAGCCTTTATTGGATCGATTCATCCGGTACACGAAGATCGACACCCAGTCCTCCGAATCCTCGAAGTCCTACCCGTCGACCGAGAAGCAGAAGGATTTGCTCCGCGTCCTCGTGCAGGACCTGAAGGCCGCCGGCCTTCACGACGCGGCCATGGACCAGTGGGGCTACGTGTTCGCGACGCTCCCTTCCAACATTCCGGCATCCCATCCGGCGCACGGCAAGGTGCCGACCCTCGGTCTGATCGCCCACGTGGACACGTACCACGAAGTGACGGGGACCAACGTCAAGCCGCAGGTCCACGCCAACTACGACGGCAGGGACATCGTGCTCGCCGGCGACCCCACGGTGGTCATCCGGGTCGCGGACGAACCGGCCCTGGCAGGGTGCGTGGGTCTCACGATCATCACGAGCGACGGCACGACGCTGCTCGGTGCCGATGACAAGGCCGGCGTCGCCGCGATTCTCGAGGCCGTCCACCGGCTGAAGGAGGAACCGGCGTGGCTGCACGGCCCGATCCGCGTGGGGTTCACGCCCGACGAGGAGGTCGGCCGGGGGACCGAGCATTTCGACGTCAGGACCTTCGCCGCCGATATCGCCTACACGATCGACGGGGCCGACGTCGGCTCACTCGAGGCCGAGACCTTCTGCGCCGATTCGGCATTCGTAACCGTGACGGGAGCCGATGTGCATCCCGGGTATGCGAAGAACAAGATGGTGAACGCGGTGCGCGTGTTGAGCGCCCTCCTGATGGCCCTGCCCCAGCACCGCACGCCCGAGACCACCGAGGAGCGCGAGGGCTACCTGCACCCGATCACCGTATCGGGCAACGTGTCGGAAGCGAAGTCTCACCTTCTCGTACGCGATTTCACCGAGGACGGACTGCACGAGCTCGAAGGCATCCTGAAGGAAGCCGCCGCCGAGATCGAGCGGAAGTACCGCGGCAGCCGCATCACGATCGATATCAAGCAGGCGTATCGCAACATGAAGTACGCGCTGCAGGCCGATCCGCGCGTGGTGGACTACGCCGACGAGGCGATTCGGCGCGCCGGCGTCGTGCCGAAACGCACCTCCATTCGAGGCGGCACGGACGGATCGCGGCTGTCGTTCATGGGGCTGCTCACGCCGAACCTGTTCAACGGCGCGATGGCCTTCCACAGCAAGAAGGAATGGGTCCCGCTCGAGTGGATGGAGAAGTCGGCGACCACGATTCTCCAGCTGCTCACCGTGTGGGTGGAGCACTCCGCCTGAGAATCCGGACGGCGAGGCGGCCGGCGCCGCCGTGAGACATGGACACACTGCTCGTCGCCAACGGAACCGTCGTGACCGCCTCGGGCACCTCCCGCGCGGACGTGCTGATCGACGGCGAACGCATCGCCGCCGTCGGCGAGGTCCCGCGATCGGCGGCAGCCCGCGTGATCGACGCCACGGGCAGGCTGGTCCTGCCCGGCGGCATCGACGTCCACACCCACCTGGACCTGCCGTTCTCGGACATCACGTCGGCTGACGACTTCCAGTCGGGCAGCATCGCCGCGGCCTGCGGCGGCACGACCTGCATCATCGACTATGCGACGCAGGCCAGGGGCGCGTCGCTGCACCAGGCCCTCGACGAGTGGATGCGCCGCGCCGACGGCAAGGCCGTCATCGACTACGGCTTCCACATGACGATCGTCGATCTCACCGATCCGGTCGAACGGGAGATGGACGACCTGGTCGCCGAGGGCGTGACCTCCTTCAAGGTCTTCATGGCCTATCGCGGCCGGATGATGCTGGACGATGGCAGCATCTTCAGGGTGCTGAGGAGGACGGCGGGCAACGGCGGGCTGGTGTGCCTGCACGCGGAGAACGGCGACGTGATCGAGGTGCTCGTGCGTGACGCCCTGCGGAAGGGCCATGTCGAGCCCCGGTATCACGCGCTCACGCGGCCGGCGGCGCTCGAAGGCGAGGCGACATCCAGGGGGTGCCGGCTGGCCGCGTTCGCCGGCGCGCCCATCTACATCGTGCACGTGACGGCCGGCGAGGCGGTCGACGCCATCGCGCGGGCCCGCCTGGCCGGGCAGCCCGTGTACGGCGAGACCTGCCCGCAGTACCTCTGCCTCACCGACCAGGCGTACAACGAGCCCGGATTCGGCGGAGCGAAATACGTGATGAGCCCGCCCCTGCGGTCCCAGGCCGCGCAGGATCGGCTCTGGATGGGGCTCTCGAGCGGCGAGATTCAGACCGTCGCGACCGACCACTGCCCCTTCAACCTGCACGGCGAGAAGGAACGCGGGCTGAACGATTTCTCGAAAATCCCGAATGGCGCGCCCGGCATCGAGACGCGGATGAGCCTGATCTACGACGCCGGCGTGCGCACCGGCCGCATCTCGCTCACCCGCCTGGTCGAGCTGACCTCGACCGGTCCCGCCAGGCTGTTCGGTCTTTATCCCAGGAAAGGAACGCTGGCCGCGGGCGCCGACGCCGACGTCACGATCTTCGACCCCGAACGGAAGCTCACCCTGTCGGCCTCGACCCTCCACATGCGGGTGGACTACAACCCTTACGAAGGACGGACCGTCGTCGGGGCGGTCGACACGGTGCTGTCGCGCGGACGCGTGATGGTCGAGAAGGGCCGGTACGTGGGCGGAACCGGGGGCGGCCGGTTCATTCCTCGCGCCCGGCGCGCCTGAACCGCGCCGGCAGGCTGGCGGGAAGCCCTGGCGCCTACTTCTTCATTCCGATCTGCAGCGATCGGCGAAGGTCTTCCGCCATCCGATTCAGCTTCACGTCGGTCTTGAAACCCACCGACTGCGCGGCGCCGACCATGATCGCGTAGGCCAGCTTGGTGGGCACTTCCAGTTTCTGCGCCATGTCGAGGATGACGGCCGCCTCGGCATCCATCAGGGCGCCGTCGGCAATCGCGATGTCGGTCAGCCGCGACAGGATGAACTTGCGATCCTCGGCGTCGCCCTCCGTCCGCACAATCTCGATGGCCTCGGGCAATCGCGCCTTGATCTGCTCCTGGTCGGTGATGATCTCGTTTTCCGGCTCGTCGGTGAACCACCGGTGGAGGATCTGGACGAGGATCTTCACCTCTTCGTCGGCGACATCCCTGTCGGCGCCCAGGAGCATCGCGCCCGCCATGGCCACCACGTGCATGATCGCGAGATGAATCGGCCTGAACGGGTATCGCCGGGTCAATCGCACCAGGTCGTCGACGGCCTGCTCCATCTCGTCGTCGCTGAGCGCGGGGCCCTCCACCGGATAGCCGGCGCGCTTCGCCTTCTCCGAACGGGAGAACAGCTCGGCCGCCTTGAGCCGGATGGGCAGGAGCGGGTGCGAGGCGAACGCCTCCTCCATCATCTCGGGGTGGCCCTTGATCTCGTCGACCTGGCTGACCAGCGCCTGCACGTCCAGGTTCAGGTTCTTCTCGCTCAACCCGAAGGTCGCCTTGAGCAGCGAGGTGGCGGTCGCACGGAAATCGCGGCTCGCGATCAGGCTGACCCGGTCGGCGCTGATTTCCGCCTTCTTCCGCCACCGCAGGAAGAGACTTTCCCCGAGCGGAGGGAGCACGGTCATCGACGGGTTCTCGGCGTCGGTCGAGATGAGCGCGGCGAGCCGGTTGTTGCCGAACAGGATGTGCCCGAGCTCGTGCGCCAGGATCGACTTCATCTCGGCATCGTCGAGCTTCTCGAGCGCGCGGGCCGTGACGCCGATGAGGGAGTAGGTCACCGACTTGCGGACGTCGAGCATGGCGAAGGCGTTGATCTCGGGCGAGGGCAGGCAGAACACCTCGGCCTGGGCTTCGATCCCGAGCGCCTGGCACATCTCCTGGAAGACGCGGTAGATTCGCGGGGAGAGCCGCTCGCTCAGCCGGATCCCATCCTTGATGAGCCGTTCGCGGATCCCCTGATCGATCTGCCGGCGGTTCTCCTCGAACGTCTCGAGATAGTCGGTGACGCGATAGGTCGTGACCAGCTCTTCGACGTCACGGGCGTCGCCGCGATATCGGACATCCTGCCAGTTGATCGCCATGGCAACCTCGGAGGAAGACTATCTCGAGCCGCCAGGAGACGCTCTTCGGCAGACTCGGAGTGTATCGGCCCGCCCGGGTGGATGCGGGAGCGCCCTCACCCAAGCGTGGCGATCTTACCTCACGGCCGCCCTTCAGTGTTTCTCGGTGGGGACTCGTCCTTCTGCCCTGTCCGATCGGCTGGGTCCTGGGGCTGGCGGGCGTCGTCCGGAACCTGCGTGAGGGAGGCCGGCCGTCCAGCCCTGTCACGGCGCGGTGACCAGCCGCCCTACTCCGCCAAGAGCCTGTTGAGGTCTCGAAACAGCTTCTCGAAGTTCGCGAGGGCCGCCGGCAAATCCGGAAGGCTGAAACGCAGCGTCGCGGCGTTCTCCACGAGGAACGAGGCGGGTGCGAAACGGTCGAAGCCCGGCGACCAGTCGGGCTGCAGGGCGAATCGTTGCTCGACTTCACCGACCACGCGCAGCGGCGCGCCGTCCGCCCGCTCTTCAGGGAGCACCGGCGACTGCTGGAGCCCATAGCAGGCGTGGACCAGTTCCCGGTAGCAGCGGCGCCCCAGCAGATCCTCGACCTGCGCGTCTTCGTGTTCGACATAGAACGAGGGGCGGAGCACGCGGCCGAACGGCAGGAGACCGTTCTCCCAGAGTCCCTGCAGCCGGCGCCGATCGTGGAGGATTCCGTCGGTCAGGACGGCGATCCTGAGATCGCGGGGCCCGAACAGCGCCGCGAACGGCGCCACCTTGTCGAGGCCTCCCACCGGCACCAGCGACCAGGCCGGGTCGAGCGACGCACGGCCCTGCAGCTGCAGCTCGCGCGAGAACCACTTGAGGTACAGCACGTCGCTCGGCTGATCGACCAGCAGCGTGCGAGGGGCGACGAACGCGGCTTGCGCGACGTCGTACGAGAGCGCCGCCCGAAGCGGAAACAGCGTGTCCGGATCCGAGCTGAGCACGCGATCCCCCACCCGGGTGCCGAGGACGGTGTCGCCCTGGGTCAGGTCCTCGACCGTGCGAATCCCCGCGATGTGCTCCACGTCGATCATGAACGGCGAATGGGTCGAGTAGATGACCTGATAGGCCGGCAGCAGCCGCTCCCGGATGAACCGCATCATGTCCAGCTGGGCGCGGGCGTGCAGGCTCAGGCCCGGCTCGTCCAGCAGGACGACGAAGTGGTGCCCGTCGTCCTGGCGGAGATACGAGAGCCAGACGAGGAACGAGAAGAACCAGATGAAGCCCGAGCTCCGCTCGTCGAAGCTCAGCGTCACATTGTGCCGCCGGTTGCGGATCCGTGTCCGCAGCACGTAGCCGGTGTTGAACGGCGGCGGGTCGAGCGGCCTCGCGGCATCGCACCGGAAGTCGACCTCGAGGTGCCGGTCCTGGCTCCAGTATTCGAGCACCTGGCTGGAGATGCGCGCGGACACCGATTCCAGCTCCGCCACCAGGTGCTCGAAGTGTCCGATGGATTGCAGCTCGTCGAGCGAGCTTCCAGCCAGGTTGAGCAGCGCGAGGAAGACGCTGTCGACGATGGTCAACCGCCCGCTCAGCTCACGCCGCTGCAGCTCGTCAATCGACACTTCGGCCGGGAGCCGATGGTACTCGGCGAAGTAGAGGAATTTCGGCAGCCGCGCTGACAGGAGGGCGCTGATCCGCCCCATGGCCGTGCCGTCGGGGAACCTCCGCCCGATCTCGGATCGAAGGGCCGCCTGCGCCGGGGTGGGATTCTCGACGGTCTGCAGCGCGCGCGCAAGCTCGGAGACCGTCGCGGCCGACCAGAACGCGTGCGCCTCCCCCTGCTCGAACCGGGCGGTGCGGATGAGGTTCCCGACCAGGCGACGCTCGTCGAACTCGACGTGCCAGGTCAGCCGGTTGTCGTACCCCTTGCTCACCACCACCTGCGGGCTGGTGACGACGTCGAGGCCGATCTCCTGATCGATGGAGGCGAGATCGGCCGCGTCGAGGCGCCAGACGGAGGTGACGACCCGTGCCGGGCTGGTCCGGCTCGTCTGCCGGTAGCTGGCCCATCGGCGGCGGGGAAACTCGATGTCGTTGAACGCCGCATCGGAGGCCACCACCGGGTTCAGCCGGTAGAGCGCCCGAAGAATCGCTGTCTTTCCGGACTCGTTCTTTCCAACCAGGCCGGTCAGGGCGCGGATGGAAAACTCGGTGGAATCATCGATACACTTGAAGTTCTCGATGCGCAGGGATTCCAGCACCATGTCGGGTACGGGGCCTCCTCGACCGCCGCAAGATGTAGCCTGCCGGCGCCCCGGTTGTCAAGGCGCGTCCCGGTCCCCGTCGGCGGCCCCTCGGAGCTCCGGCCGGTTCGATTTCCGGAGTGTCTGCACTACAATGTTTGGTCGGATTGGTGATCAATGCCTGAATTCCCACATCGGCTGTCTCGTATCGCGGGCGTGTGCCTTGTCGGACTGACCCTGTCGGGGTGCTCCATCAAGATGATGGCAGTCAACACGCTCGGAAACGCGCTGTCGGAAGGCGCCTCGGGCTTCGCGACCGACGACGACCCGGAGCTGATTCGGGACGCAACGCCGTTCGCCCTGAAGACCATCGAGAGCCTGATCACCCAGTCTCCGAGACACAGGGGGCTGCTGACGTCCGCCTGCAGCGGATTCACGCAGTACGCCTACGCCTTCGTCCAGATGCAGGCCGACTACATCGAGGACCAGGACCTGGATCGCGCCACGGCCATGCGGGCGCGAGCGAAGAAGCTCTACCTGCGCGCCTTCGACTACGGGCTGCGCAGCATCGAGGTGGACGTGCCGGGCTTCCGGCAGCGGCTTCGGCAGGATCCGGACGCCACACTGGCCAGGCTGGACCGGAAACACGTGGCCGTTCTCTACTGGACGGGCGCGGCGTGGGCTGCCGCCTTCGCCGTCGACAAGACGGACTCGGAGCTCTCGTCGGATCAGACCCTGATGGAGAAGATCGAACGTCGAGCCCTGGCGCTCAACGAGGCCTGGGATCTGGGGTCCATCCACGACTTCTTCATCAGCTGGGAAGCGGGCCACGCCGGGGCCGGCGGGTCGATCAAGGCGGCTCGCGAGCACTTCGAACGCGCGAAGAAGCTGTCCGCCGGCAAGCGGGTGGCGCCCTACGTCTCGCTGGCCGAGGGCGTCGCGGTCGCTGAACAGAACAAGAAGGAATTCCAGCAACTGCTCAACGACGCGCTCGCGATCGACGTCAACGTGGCGCCCGATTATCGGTTGGCCAACGTCATCTCGCAGCGGCGCGCCAGGTGGCTGCTCTCGAGGCTCGACGAGCTGTTCGCCGAGTAGCGGACTTCCGGGGCGACGGACAGCCCGGGCCCCGCGCGATCAGAGCCTGACACCGAAGGGTCGAACAAGGGTTTTCATATGACATGCACTCATCGTTTCGCCGCCGCAGCGTGCGCCACCGTCCTGGCCCTCATCCTGGTCGGCCTGGCGCCGCAGGCTGCCTCTGCACAGCCCATCGTCATCAAGATGGCGACGCTGGTGCCCGAAGGCTCGTCGTGGCACCTGGTGCTGAAGGAAGTCGCCGACAAGTGGAACAAGATCTCGGGCGGCCGGGTCCGGGTCATCATCTACCCGTCGGGCACCCAGGGCGACGACCCTGACGTGGTGCGCAAGATGCGCCTGGGCACGCTGAATGCCGGGTTGCTGACCTCGGTGGGCCTGGCCGAAATCGACCGGTCCGTGTATGCGATCAGCATTCCCATGGCCTTCAGCGACTACGACGAGGTCTACTACGTCCTCGACAAGATGCGGCCCAAGTTCGAAGCGACGATGGAGTCCAAGGGATTCGTGATGCTCAACTGGGCCGACGGCGGCTGGTTGCGGTTCTTCGCGCAGAAGCCGGTGGCGACGCCAAACGACCTGAAGACGCTGAAGCTGTTCCAGTGGGCCGGCGACACGCCGACGCTCGAAATCTGGAAGGCGGCCGGATTCAATCCCGTCCCGCTGCCGTCCACCGAGCTGGCAACCGGGCTTCAAACGGGCCTGGTGCAGGCCTTCGCGGCGTCGCCCCAGGTGGCGGTCATCACGCGCTATTTCGAGAACGCCAAGAACATGACCGACCTCAGGTGGGCGCTGCTGCTCGGCGGGACGGTCATCTCCAAGTCCGTGTGGGACCGGATTCCCGCCGACATCAAGCCCGCGCTGCTGCAGGCCATGCACGAGGCCGGCTCGCGGCTGCAGGCCGACATCCGTAAAAGCGACGAAGCCGACATCGAAGCCATGAAGAAGCGCGGCCTGAACGTCATCGCGGTGGACGCAAAGACGCGCGAGCTGTGGCGTAGCACGGCCGAGTCGGCCTACGGCAAGGTCCGCGGGGGCTTCGTGCCGGCCGAGGCCTTCGACGAGGCGTTCAAGATCCGGGACGAGTACCGGAAACTCCACCCCGCGGCGCAGGCCCCCCGAACCAAGTGACGTCCCTCGCATCCGGGTTGCGCCGCGTCGAAAAAAGCGTGCTGGTCGCCACGCTCGGGCTGGCCACTGTCCTGCCGATCATCGACATGTTCGGCCGACAGCTGGGGGGCTTCCACATCCCCGGCTCGTCCGACTACGTCCAGCATCTGACGCTCTGGCTGGCCTTCGTCGGTGGCGTCGCCGCCGCCACGCAGATGAAGCACCTCACGCTGTCGACCACCGAGTTCTTCGAGGACGGCCTGGTGCGCCGGCTGGCGCGGCTCTTCGCGTACGCGGTGGCGGCTGCGGTCGTCGCGGTACTGGCCTACGCCAGCTTCCAGGTCGTCATGGCCGACCGGCAAAGCGCCAAGCTGTTGCCGATCGGGCTGCCGGAATGGGTGAGCGAGCTCATCATGCCGGTTTCGCTCGGCGTGATGGCGTTCGTGTTCGCCTGGCAGTCCTCCGACAAGTGGTCGGGCCGCGCGGTGGCCCTGCTGGGGATTCCCGTGGCGTTCGCCATCGGCCTGCTGCCGCCGGACGCCGCGGCGAACGTCTGGCCGGCGGCGCTGGTCATCCTGCTCGCCGCGCTGCTGGGCGCCCCGGTCTTCGTGGCGATGGGCGGTATCGCGCTGGTGCTCTTCTTCCGCGACGGCGTGCCGGTGTCGGCGGTGTCGGCCGAGGTCTACCGCCTGATTGCCTCGCCCACGCTGCCGGCCATCCCGCTGCTGACCGGCGCGGGGTTCGTCCTGGCCGAGAGCGGTGCGGCTGATCGCCTGGTGAGGTTCTTCCGCGCGCTGTTCGGATGGATGCCCGGCGGCATCGCCGTCATGGTGGCGGCGGTCTGCGCGCTGTTCACGACCTTCACCGGCGGGTCGGGTGTCACCATCATCGCGCTGGGCGGGCTGGTCTATCCCATCCTCCGGAAGGACGGCTACCCCGAGGGCTTCTCGCTCGGGCTGGTGACGGCGTCCGGCAGCCTCGGACTGCTCTTCCCGCCGAGCCTGCCGGTGCTGCTCTACAGCGTGGTGGCGAGCAGCCGGGACCAGGTGCTGCCGCTCGACGATCTCTACATTGCCGGCCTGCTGCCGGGCCTGCTGCTGGTGGTCATCACGGCCTTCTACGGCATCGTCATCGGACGCCGGGTCCAGCACGAGAAGTCCGTGTTCTCGATCCGGGAAGTGGTCACCTCGGCGTGGGGAGCGAAGTGGGAGCTGTTCCTGCCGGTGCTGATCCTGCTGCTGTTCGGCAGCGGGTTCGCCCCGATGGTCGAGACGGCGGCCGCCGCCCTGGCCTACACGGTGATCGTGGAGTGCTTCATCACGCGCGACATCCACGTCTTCAAGGCGCTGCCCGAGGTGATGCTCAGGGCTGCGGCCATGATGGGCGCGGTGCTGATGCTGCTGAGCATCGCGATGGGTCTCACCAACTACCTGGTGGACGCGCAGATCCCGGATCTGCTGCTGACGTGGGTCAAGGTCCACATCCACTCGCAGGTGGGGTTCCTGCTGGCGCTGAATGTGCTGCTGCTGGTGCTGGGCAGCGTGCTCGAGATCTACTCGGCGATCATCATCCTTGCGCCGCTCATCGCGCCGATGGGCGCGGCGTTCGGCGTGGACCCGATCCACCTGGGGGTGATCTTCCTGGCGAACCTGGAGCTGGGATTCCTCTTCCCGCCGGTGGGACTGAACCTGTTCCTCGCATCGTCGCGGTTCAACAAGCCGCTGACGAGCCTGTACCGGCACGTCCTTCCGTTCCTGATCATCACCGGAATCGGTGTGCTGCTGATTACCTATACCGACGCCATGTCGCTTGGGGTGCTCAGGCTGCTCGGGAGACGCTAAGCCTTAAGCCGCTCTTCTGTCCATGAACACCCGATACAGCCGCTCGAGTTGTCGGACTTCGACATCCAGCCGGCTCAGCGCCGCGTCCAGGTCGTGCAGGCGGCCGTCGCGCGCCACCTCTTCCAGTGTCCGGGCGGCTTCCATCGCGTCGGCGCCCCCGAGCGTTCCCAGCGAGCCTTTCAGCGTGTGCGCCAGGCGCTGCACGCGCTGACCGTCCCGGGCCTCGACGGCAGCCCTGGCCTCCGCCATGAGACGCGGCCCGTCTTCGAGGAACAGTGCCCCGAGTTCGCGAAGCAGTCCGGCATCTCCGTCCATGCGTGCGATGGCGGCGGCGATGGCCGGCTCGCTGCACACCCCGCCAGAACGTTCGACCGGCTCCCGGGGCGCGGGCGGGATCACCATCTCGATCGCGCGAATCAACTCGTCGGCCTGGACCGGTTTCGAGACGTACCCATCCATCCCCGATTCCAGGCAGCGTTCACGATCACCCTTCATCGCGTGCGCGGTCATGGCGATCACCGGCACGTGGCATCCCGTGCCCTTTTCCGACTCGCGAATCAGCCGGCACGCCTCGAGCCCGTCGAGCTCGGGCATCTGCACGTCCATCAGCACGACATCGAACGGCGAGCCGCGCAGATCGTCGAGCGCCTCGCGGCCGTTGTTCGCGACCGTGACGTGGTAGCCCCGCTTCTCGAGCATTCGAACCGTCAATCGCTGGTTGATGGGATGATCCTCGGCGACCAGCACTCGCCTGCCGCATCCGTCGCTCGGCTGGCCAGGCGCCGGCGAGGGCCCCGGGGCCGCCGCGGCCGAGGGGCCGGCGAGCTGCTGCTTCGCGGTCAGCACGGTGAGAATCGTGTCGAGCAGATCCGACTGGCGGATCGGCTTGGTCAGGTACGCCGCAATGCCCAGCTCATGGCAACGAGCGACATCCCCAGGGTGATCGGCCGAGGTCAACATCATGATGGTGGCGCCGGCCAGCGTCGGGTCGCGCCTGATCCGTGCTGCGACGGCGAAGCCATCCATGTCGGGCATCATCGCGTCGAGCAGCACCAGCGGGTAGGCACGCCCGCGGGCGTGCGCGTGCTCCAGCTCGATGATGGCCCGGCGGCCGCCGTCGACCGAGGTCGGCCGCATCCTCCAGCCCGAGAGCATCTCGGTCAGCACCTGCCGGTTGGTGGCGTTGTCATCGACGACCAGCACCGGCAAGGCATGCAGGTGCTGCACCATGGCGGCCACGTGGGTTCCGGAGCTGGAGGCGGTGCCTTCCGCCGGCCGGCTGAACATGGCTGAGAAGACGAAGGTGCTGCCCCGCCCGGCCTCGCTCGTCACCTCGATCGAGCCCCCCATCAGGCCGACCAGCCGGGACGAAATCGCCAGGCCCAGGCCGGTCCCACCGTATTTCCTCGTCGTCGAGCCGTCTGCCTGGACGAAGGATTCGAAGATGGCCCGTTGCTTCTCTGCGGGGATGCCGATCCCCGTGTCGCGCACCATGAACTGGAGCATCGGCGTCGCCACGGTCGGGTCGCCCGTACCGACTTCGACCACGACCTCGCCCGATTCGGTGAACTTGATGGCGTTGCCCACCAGGTTGACGATGACCTGGCGCAGCCGGCCGGGATCGCCGACCAGGTCGTCGGGCACCGACGGTTTCACGCGCCAGACCAGCTCGAGCGACTTGTCCTGCGCCCGGACCGACAGCGCCTTCATGGTGTCGCCGATCAGGCTGCGCAGGCTGAAGGGCAGCTGGTCGAGATCGAGCTTGCCGGCCTCGATCTTCGAGAAGTCGAGCACGTCGTTGATGACGGTGAGCAGCGACTCGGCCGACGACTGCACCATGTCGAGATACTCGCGCTGCTCGTGGGTCAGCGACGTGTTGAGCGCCAGCTCGGTCATCCCGATGATCCCGTTCATCGGCGTGCGGATCTCGTGGCTCATGTTGGCGAGGAACTGGCTCTTGGCCGTGCTGGCCGCCTCGGCCGCCTCCTTGGCGCCCGCCAGTTCCTTGGTCCGGTCGCGCACCAGGTGCTCGAGCCGGGCCTGCCGGGTGCGAATCCGCGCGGACGTGACGCGATAGACGATGACGGCCGCGACGGCGAGCATCAGGCCGACCAGCGCCGTGAACCACGCGGCCTGATAGAAGTGGGGCCGAATCTGGAGGGCCAGCGCCGCCTGCGCGTCGGTCCAGGAACCGTCGGTCGCGCTGGACTGCACGCGGAACGTGTAACGGCCGGCCGGGATCCGCGTGTAGAAGGCGACCCGCCGCGATCCGACCTCGAGCCAGTCCCGGTCGAATCCTTCGAGCTTGTACCGGAACTGAATGCGGCGCGGCGCCGTGAAGTTGAGCGCCGCGTAGCGAATCTCCAGGTTGCCGTCGCCGGGAGGGACCGCGACCGGCCGCGTCACGTCCAGTTCCGTGCCGTCCGCCGTCGCCTGCTGGATCACTACGGGGGACGAGAAACTGGTCGAAGACGATCTCGCCGGATCGACCGACACGACGCCCTTGGGCGTGGGGAACCACAGCCGCCCGTCACGGTCCTTCCAGCCCGCCGGCTGGACGTTGCCGTTGCACTCGCTCGCGGTCATTCCGTCTTCGGACCCGTAGACGGTCGACGTCACCTTCGATGCCTGTCCGAGGGCCACCCGTTCGAGCTCCGCCTTGGGCACGCTGAAGATGCCCCGGTTGCAGCTCATCCACAGCGTTCCGCGGTCGTCGTCGAGCACGTCGAAGACGACATCGTCGAACAGCCCCTGCCGGAATCCGTAGGTCGTGAACGACCCGTCCTTCATCCGAACGAGCCCGCCGCCATAGGTGCCAATCCAGAGCGTTCCTTCGCGATCTTCGTGGACCGCGTACACGTTGTTGCTGGAGAGCCCGTTGCGGGTCGTATAGGTCGAGAAGCGGCGTCCGTCATATTTCGTGAGACCGCCGTTGGAGCCGATCCAGATGTCGCCGCGATGATCCGCCATGATGGCGTGCACGATTGGATTGGGGACCGTGTCCTGACTGGAGAACACCGTGAAACGGCCGTTCAGCAGGCGGCACAGTCCCCCGCCGCGCGTGCCGATCCACAGCGTGCCGTTCTCGTCTTCGAAGATGGCACGCACCGCGTCGTTCGACAACCCGTCGCGCGTCGTGTAGGTGGTGAATCGCCCCTGGCGGAATCGTGTCAGCCCGCCGCTCGTACCGATCCACATGCTTCCGTCGCGGCTCTCGGCGATCGCCCAGACCATGTCGTCCGGCAGGCCGTCGCGCTTCGTGAACACGGAAATCCTGCCGTCCTTCAACCGGTTGAGGCCGCCACCCTGGGTCCCCACCCAGACGGCGCCGTCGCGGCTCTGGAACACGGGCCGCGCGAAGTTGCTCGACAGCCCGTGGAGCGTGGTGTAGCCGGTGAACGGGGTGTCTTTGAGACGGATCAAGCCTCCGGTGTTCGTGCCGACCCAGAGATTCCCTTCCCGGTCTTCGCACAGTGCCGGCACGAAGTCGGATGGCAGGCCGTCTTCGGCGCCGTAGTGCTCGAAGCGATCGCCGCGGAGGCGGTGCAGCCCGCCGCCCTCGGTCCCAATCCACAGGTGCCCGTCGCGGTCGCGCAGGATCGTGCGAACGTCGTTCCGCTTGAGGCCGTTCGCCGTCGTGTAGGTCACGAACCGGCCCCGGGTCATGTGAGTCAGCCCGCCGAGCGAGCCGATCCAGATCGAACCGTCGGCGTCCGCACTCAAGGCATGGATCTCGCCGTCGGCCAGGCCATCGCCGGTGGTGTAGGTCTTCAGGTTCCCGTCCTGCCACCGGCACAGCCCCGCGGCCGTTCCCATCCACACGGTCCGATCGGCCAGCGCCACCACCGCGTAGACCAGGTCGTGCGGAAGGCCTCTCTTGGTGTTCAGGCGAGTGAACAGTCCGTTGCGGAATCGGATGACGCCTCCGCCGAGGGTCCCGATCCAGAGGTCGCCATCCTGATCCTGGGCGACGCTCGTGAGGAAGTCGAACGGAAGGCCGTTCGCCACGGAGTAGCTGCGAAACGCACCATCCTTCATGGCGAGGAGCCCGTCGTTTGTTGCGGCCCACAGGGTCCCGTCGCGAGCTTCGAGCAGCGCGGTGATGTTCTTGCCCGCCATGGCGGGAGTGTTCCGCCGGTCGAAAACGGTGAAGCGCACGCCGTCGAACCGGACCAATCCCTCCTGGGTGCCAATCCAGAGGTAGCCGTCGCGGGTCTGGACGACGGCCTGGGCCGTGTTCTGCGGCAAGCCGTTTTCGACCTGCCAGACGCGCTGACTGTACTGGTTGATGAACTTGGCCATGTCGTGGGCCAGAGCGGTCCCGCCCGACCCGGCAAGGGTGACGACGAGCAGCGCCGGAATCAACCTGCGGCCGGGACGACATTGGGGCATGGCAGCTCTCCACACGCGACGACACCACGGTCCGAATACAGAGGTGAAATCGGCATTCGAGGCCCGTGCATGAGAACCCATACCGGCCGGGTGTAGAATCCCGCCCATGCGTTCAACAACATCTCGCCTCATGGCGGCCCTGATGGTGCTGCTTGTCGCAACCTCCGCCGGATCGGTCGCGCAGCGCGGCGCGGCCCCGCCCGAGGGCCCGGGCGTCCAGGGTGGAGGGGTGACGCTGCTGCCGAACGGGTGGAAGATTGCGCCGGCCGGCTCGCACATCTTCATCGGTGACCTGCCGCTGAACATGGTCCAGTCGCCTGACGCCGGGTACCTGATCGTGACCAACAACGGGTATTCGAAACCCGCGCTGACCGTGGTGGACCTCCAGCGCCGGTACGTGCGCTCTCGGCTGCCGGTCGACAACGCGTGGCTCGGCCTGGCGTGGCATCCGGACGGGAAGCGGCTGTTCTCGTCGGGCGCCAACCAGAACGCCATCCTCGAGCTGATCTACACGCCGGGCAAGTTGACGCTCGCCTCGACGATTCCCGTGGCCCGCGATCCGCAGCGTTCCCCGCCAGGCCTCAGCCGCCCGGAACCCATTCCGGACGGCTTCGTCGGAGGCATCGCCCTGTCGCCCGATGGATCACGCCTGTACGCGGTTCACGTGATGGGCCTGGCGCTGAGCCTGATCGACGTGCGGTCGGGCAGGACGCGAGCTTCGGTCGATCTGCCGGCCGAGCCCTACACCTGCCTGGTCTCGCCCGACGGCAGGCTGCTCTACGTCTCCCTGTGGGGCGGATCGAAGGTGCTGATGTTCGACGGCCTCACCTTGCAGCCCAGGGGCGAGATCGTGGTCGGGGAACATCCCAACGCCATGGCGTTCTCGAAGGACGGCGCGCGGCTGTTCGTCGCGTGCGCCAACACCAACGCGGTATGGGTCGCGGACCTCGCGGCGGGCAAGGCCGTCGAACAGATATCCACGGCACTCTATCCGGGCGCGCCGCCCGGCTCGACGCCCAACAGCCTGGGCGTATCTCCGGATGGCAAGCGGCTGCTCGCCGCCAACGCCGACAACAATTCGGTGGCGCTCATCAACATCGAGCAGCCGGCCCAGTCCAGGGTCGAGGGTTTCATTCCGACGGGGTGGTACCCGACCGGCGCCATCTTCAGCCAGGACGGCTCGCAGATCTTCATCCTGAGCGGCAAGGGGTTGAGTTCGGCGCCCAACCCGAGAGCGGGCCATCCCGGCGTGCCTGGGGCCGATGGGCAGTACATCGCCGCGCTCATCCAGGGCACGTTGTCGATCGTGCCGACTCCCGGCCCGTCCGAGCTGCAGGCGTACACGAAGACCGTGTACGCCCTGTCGCCCTACAGCGATGCCATCCGGTTGAACCCGGCCGCCGCGCCTGCAGCTTCGCCGGTTCCGCGGAAGGTCGGCGACCCGTCGCCGATTCGGCACGTGTTCTACGTCATCCGGGAGAATCGGACCTACGATCAGGTCTTCGGCGATATCGAACGCGGGAACGGCGATCCCAATCTCTGCCTGTTCGGCGACAACGTCACGCCGAACGCACACGCGCTGGCCCGGGAGTTCGTGCTGCTCGACGGCTTCTTCGTGGATGCCGAGGTCAGCTATGACGGCCACGCCTTCTCGACCGGCGCCTACGCGACCGACTACGTCGAGAAGATGTGGCCCACCAACTACGGCAACCGGGGCGGCCGCTACCAGAGTGAGGGCGGCGGCCAGATGCGCAACGCGTATGGCAACGTGACGGCGCCGTTGAACGGCTACATCTGGGACGCGTGCACGCGGGCGGGGATCTCGGTCCGCAGCTATGGCGAATTCGCCATGCGCGGGCCGGAGCCGGAAGGCGAGCACGACACGGGCATCGGCGAGGTGGTGGCCACGGTGCCGGGCCTCAAGGGACTGGTGCATCCGGACTACCCGCCGTACGACCTGAAGATCCCGGACAATCGGCGTGTCGATGTCTGGCTGAGGGAGTTCAGGCAGTTCGAGCAGACCGGGAAGCTGCCCAGGCTGAACATCATTCGGCTGGGCAACGACCACACGGCCGGAACGTCGCCGGGCTACCCGACACCGCGCGCCATGGTGGCCGAGAACGACGTCGCGCTCGGGCGCATCGTCGAAGCGATCTCGAACAGCCCATACTGGAAGGAGTCCGCCATCTTCGTGCTCGAAGACGATGCGCAGTCCGGTCCGGATCACGTGGATGCGCACAGGTCTCCTGCGCTGGTCATCAGCCCGTATTCGAGGCGGGCGGCGGTCGACAGCACGCTGTACACCACATCCGGCATGCTGCGGACGATGGAGTTGATCCTGGGTCTGCCGCCGATGAGCCAGTACGACGCGGCGGCGACGCCGATGTACCGGGCGTTCCAGCCGCTGCCGGCACTGACGCCCTACCGGCTCCGGCCCGCGCGCATCGATCTCGAGGAGAAGAACCTGGAGACAGCCTGGGGAGCGGCAGCGTCGGCGAAGATGGACCTGGCGGAGGCGGACCGCACGCCCGAGCAGGAACTCAACGAAATTGTCTGGAAATCGGTGAAGGGGGCCGCCTCGCCGATGCCGCCGCCGGTGCGCGCGGCTTTCGTCGCGAGTCAGGCGCTAGGGGCGTACATGAAAGAGCCCACCGCCTGGTACCCCAACGCTAACGGGCCCCCATCCGTTAACGCCAAAGCCCAGACGATGGGCTTGCGGTATCTACATTAGCAAGCGGGGTGCCAGATGCTCAGACAACCGGGATCACGCGTTTTGCTCATGATCCGCGGGTGCGTCGGCGGATGACTCCGGACGCCGCAACGGTATCTCGGCGGCATAACGGGCAAGGCTGCCGAACCTCCGGCAACAGGTGCAATAGGGGTCGGGACGAATATTGCGCATGACAGAATTGAATTACAGATTCGAGGCGTGCGAAATTCGTCCCGACCCCTAGCTACCCCGCAGGCCGGTTGGTCAGAACCAGCATGCGCGGCAAGGCGGACCCCTGCAGGAAATCCCGGAGCCGGGCATCGAAGATCGGCGCGTCGGCGAGAACCCGAATCCGTGGATCGAGCTTCGGGCCTAGCACGCGGTAGTCCTCCGCCCGAATCACGCAATACGCATCCGGATGTTCACGGAAAAATGTCGGGATTTCTCTCTCGTCGGCGATGTAGGCCACGTGCCGCCGAAGGTAGTAGACCAGGCTCGGCAGCGGCGCGCGGTACGTCGCCACCTGCGGGCTCGGACCGGCGGTCTGTTGGATGGCGCGTGCCAGTTGAGGCACCGGCTTGTAGCGCTCGAAATCGGGCAGCGTCTCCAGGACCAGCACCCACTGACCGGCGATTACGACGGCGAGGAGCAGCCACATTGACGCAATCCAGGCCCGTCGGGCTGCCAGGGCCACGGCGGCAGCAGAACCCAGGGCGAGGATGAGACCCGCAGAACGCGCTCCGGCGAGATGCACGATCCCGCCCTCGCCACCGATGAACCATGCCACCGCGCCACCGAGAAGGATCAGCACGACGCCGATCAGCAGAACGGTCCACCTCGCAAGGCCCGCGAGGCGCGCAGACACCAGGCCGTTCGACGAACCATTCACCAGGCCACCGACCAGCGGGGCCGCTGACACTACGAACGGCAGCACATACAGATCCTGCTGTCCTCGGGACATGGAGAAGAACGCGACAATGACGAGGATCCAGATTCCGAGCAGCATGTGAATCTGCTCGCGGGTCGCGGCAGCGTCTCGTGTAACTTCTCCCCAGATAGCCGTCCACCCGTGCAGTTTCCGCAAGGCCCGCCACGGAATCAGCGCCAGACCGGCAGGCAGCAGCAGCGACCAGGGGAAGTAGAGATCGGCAAGCACGACCGGCAGATAGAACAACGGGCCGCGGCTCGGCGCACCGACGCCCTCGGCGAATCGGGCCAGGTTCTCCTGGATGAGGAACTCCCGAATGTAGGTCCACCCGTGCTGAGCGTACAGCGCGGCGTAATAGGGCACGACAATGGCCGAGACAATCGCGATGCCTGCCGGGAGCAGCAGGCGCTTGATCGCGGCAAGCCGGCCGGCCGCCACCAGGTACGCGGCGATCGCCAGCGCCGGCAGTACGGCGGCCACCGGCCCCTTGGTCAGCACGCCGCATCCGATCGAGATGTACATCGCCACGAGCCACGTGCGACGCCGCGCCGGCTCGGTCTCGCTGAGCACGAAGAAGAGCAGCGTCAACCCGAGGAAGACCGTCGTGTAGATGTCGATGATGATCCGCCTGGAAAACAGCAGGAACCGCGGGGCAGCCGCCAGCGTTGCCGCCGCGTACAGCCCTGCGTCGATCGAGAAGGCCGCGCGGCCAACCAGGAAGACCGTTCCCATCAGAACGAAGGCGCCGAACGCGATGGGCAGGCGCGCCGATTCGAGCGAGATGCCGAAGGCGTGATAGAACCCGGCCACGATCCAGTACGACAGGGGCGGCTTGTTGAAGCGAGGCTCGTAGTTGAAGGACGGATTGATGTAGTCGCCAGCCTCGATCATCTCGCGGGGCGTCTCGGTGTAGAACGCCTCGTTCGCATCGATGATGGAGGTGGAGCCGAGCCCGACCAGATACGGAATGGCTGCGGCCGCAATCAGGACCAGGAGGAACGCCCGCCGAAGGTTCATATCCGCCGATCGTACCACACGCGTCGTCAGCGATCCGGCCTTACGGCGACCGGTTCGATCGTGCCGGTGCGCGTGTTGTGGTCGAAGCGGTACCGGTAGAACGATCGGTCGGAGTCGTGCCGCATCAGGCGCGCGTTGTCCGGTCCGAGATCGCGAACGAAGAGGACCGGCCCGGACAACTCGATTCCGTTGCGCGTCAGATCGCGTGCCGACATCGGGCGCGGGCCTCCGGACCCGGTCGTCATGAACACGACGGCGTGGTCCAGGCCGTGCTGGCTGGCCAGGCGGACCGGCTCCTGCCGCATCCAGATGACCTGCGCCTCGTCGGCCGCGTGCCACGCGAACAACGGCACGCACGCGACCATCGAGGCCGCGAACAGGTAGAACGCGAATTTCCCGGCGGCGGTCTTCGAGGTGTACGCCGGCTCGCGCACGATCGTCGAAACGGCTGCGAGCACGGCGAGCGGATACGCATCGTAGTAGAACCGCGGGCCGTACCGGTTCCCGCCCCGGTCCATGTAGATGAAGTAGCCAAGAACGAGGCACGGGAAGATGAAATCGACGAAGCGCCACTCACGGCGCGGCGTCACGCGCCACCACCAGGCATAGAGGCCGATGAGCGCGGGGGGCGTCCACCAGGTGACGGTCACCGCCCGCCCCCCGAGATTCTCGAGCGCGCGGGAGATCCAGCCGCTCGGAAAGAACTGCTGGTCGAACTGCCCGAAGGTGCCGCTCAGGCCGGTGACAAGCGGATGCCCGGTCGTGGACGCGTTGTAGGCGAGATACACCAGGACGAACGGGACGCCCGCAGCGGCGGCCGCCAGAATGGCCCGCCGCCCGAATCGTCCCTGTGCCAGCAGCGCCACGGCGAACGGCAAGACACACCATACGGCGGTGTAATTGCGCGTGACGAGCGCGGCGCCGGCCGCGGCGCCGGCCAGCGCCGCAAGCCCTGCGCGCCGCTCGTCGATGGCCCTGGTGCCGAAGTACGCCAGGGCGAGAATCAGCACGCTGCAGAACGTGTGGGAGAAGTAGGACGCGCCATTGAACAGGAAGAAACTCGATGCGACGGTCGCGGCGACGGTTACCGCGGCTGTGCGCTCATCGTAGATGCGCCGTGCGAGCAGGAAGACCAGGACCAGCGACAACCACCCGCACACCGGGTTCACGAGCCAGGTTGGAATGTGCGCGAGACGGGCTGAGGCGAGCACCGCGGGCCAGCCGGGCGGGAAGATCGCGAACACGCGCCCGTCCATCTGGCGGATCCAGGTGGTCTCGAAGAACTCCTGCAGCGGGCGCGCCGGGTTCCAGGTCCGACCGTGCGCGAATGTCTCGGCTTCGTAGAGGTAACAGGTCCTCGTCGCCGGAGTTCGGGAACTCCTGCAGGATCACGACCGCGACCAGGGCGAGCGCAGCGATGCAGGAGACACCGCCGAGGATGAAGACCAGGCGGCGCCTCGCCAGGCAGGCGTCGATGCCTCGCAGCGTGGCGCCATAGATGCTCGCCGTCACCCGCTCCGCCACCGGCCAGGCGAGCAGCACCAGCGAGATCGCGCCCAGCGACAGGCCGATCATCAGCGCCCACTGGTCCGCCAGGTCGAGGTAGTCGCGAAGTGTGACAGCGGCGTGGCCGGCCAGGACGTTCTTGAAGACCCAGTGGTCGCTGCGGCCGAAGACCTCGATCACGTAGCCGCGCGCCAGGCCGAGATACCATCCGGTCCACGCGGCCAGCAGCACGCCAAAGGCCGCTCCAAGCCGGGTGCCGAGGCGAGGCGTCATGGGCCATCACCTTATCATCGCCGGATGGCCCGGCCAAGCTGTCGAATCGGGCGCCGGGTTTTCGTCCTACAATCCATCGAACGCCTCTCACGCCACAGGGGTGACCTCATGCCGAATCGCGCCGCTGGACTGCTGCTGGCCGCGTTGCTCGTCCCTGCCGCACTGTCGATTCGCACGACTGCCGCAACCGATGGAACCATCCCGCGCTTCACGCGCGATGCCTGCCCCATCGCGCTTGCCGGGCCGGCCCGGCCCGAGCGTTACATGGAGGCATCGGGCCGCCGCGCGGCCCTGCTCGGACGCGAGGACGGAAGCTTCGAGGCCTGGGGCTACCCGCTCAAGATCCTCCACGACTTCCGGCTGTCGTTCGGCACCAGGGCGTACGCGGATCCGATCCCTGCGGCGAGCCTGGCGACGACGGTGGACGTGCGCCCGGAATCGAGCACCGTCCGCTACGCCCATTCGGTCTTCACCGTCGACGCGACCTGGCTGGCTCCGCAGAACGAGCCTGGCGCGATCGTGCTGCTCGACGTGCAGACCTCGGAGCCGATCACGATCACCGTCAAGTTCCGGGTCGACCTGAAACCGATGTGGCCCGCTGGCCTGGGCGGGCAGTACAGCTACTGGGACACCACGCTGAAGGCCTACGTCCTCGGGGAAGGCAGCCGGAAGAACGCGGCCCTGGTGGGATCCCCGCTCAGCCTCGAACCTCCGGAGCAACCCGCGCACAACCTGCCCGACGCGCCGACGCAGTTCTCGATTGCGGTGACACCCGAGATCGCCGCGCGCGGTCTCGTACCCATCGTGATCGCGTCCAGCGTCGAGAGCCTCGATGGGGCGCGGGCCACCTATCAGAAGCTGCTGGAGTCGGCCGAGGCGCTGTACCACGAGTCGGCGGCGCACTACCGGAACCTGCGCGAGACGCTGACGAGCATCGAAAGCCCTGATGCGAGGCTGAATCTCGCCTTCGAGTGGGGCAAGGTCGCGCTCGACAAAGGGTACGTCTGCAATCCGCACCTGGGCTGCGGCCTGATCGCCGGCCTCGGGCCGAGCGGAACGAGCGAGAGGCCGGGGTTCGGCTGGTTCTTCGGCGGCGACGCCTTCATCAACGCGTGGGCGATGACCGCCTACGGCGACTTCGACACGGTCAAGCGGTCGCTGGAGTTCCTGCGCCGGCGCCAGCGCGCCGACGGCAAGATGATGCACGAGTTGTCGCAGGGCGCCGGCTACATCAGGTGGTTCGAGGACTATCCCTACGGCTACTACCACGCCGACACGACGCCCCTCTACCTCATCGCGGTGCGCGACTACATCCGCGCAAGCGGTGATGAGGCGTACGCCAGGGACATCTGGCCCTCGATGCGGAAGGCATTCGACTACTGCGCGTCGACCGATGAGGATGGCGACGGCCTGATGGACAACACGAAGGCCGGCCTGGCGGCCGTGGAGACGGGAACGCTTCGCAGCCGCGACGTGCAGACCGATGTGTTCCTGGCAGCGGTGTGGACCGAGGCCGCCGAGGCCGCAGCGGAGCTCGCTGCGCTCGCCGGCGACCCGTTCGCCGACACGGCGAGGCAGGCGGCGGCGCGCGCCCGGGCGGCCATCAACACGCGCTTCCTGGATGACGAGGGAAAGCGAATCTACTTCGCCGTGATGAAGGACGGAAAGGGACAGGCGGAGCCGACGGTCTGGCCGGCGTTCGGATTGTGGCGGGGCGTGTTCGATCGGGAGCGTCCCGCCGTGTCCGGGGCGCTCGATGATCTGGCCGGCGCAGGCGTCGGAGCCGACTGGGGCGCCCGCATGCTGTCGATCGATAGCGCGCTCTACGAGCCGCTCAGCTACAACAACGGCGCCGCGTGGCCGTTCCTGACTGGCTTCGCGGCGCTCGGGCTCTATGCCCACGGGCGGGCTGATGCCGCGTGGGCGTACCTCGACGGCACCGCGGACCTCACGTTTCTCGAGGCACGCGGCTACATCGCCGAACTGTTCTCGGGCGATCGGCTTCGCTCGGTGGACGCCGCCGTGCCGCATCAGTTGTTCGCAACGACCGGCTTCATGTCCACGCTGATACGGGGTCTGGCCGGGCTGAATGCGCTCCCGGCCGACGCCCGCGATCCTCGCGCGGTGCCGGCGCGCCTGCGTCTTGCGCCGCAATTGCCCGCGGGCTGGCCGTCCCTTCGGATTCGCAACCTGCGTTGGCAGGGCGTCACGGCGCAGGTCGATATCGTGCGCAACGACACCGGCATCTCGGTCGCCGTCACGCCAGATGGGGGGACGCTCCCTCTCGAGCTCGAGCTCGCCCTGCCGCCCGGCGCCTCGCTGGTGTCGCGCGATCCACGGTGGCACGCCGCCGGGTCCCGGGCGGACGCGCCGCGGGGCTCACGGGTGAGCAGGATCGAGCACGTCACCGGGCCCACCACGTTTCGCCTGGACTATCGAAACGGTTTCCAGGTGCTGCTGCCGCGTCCCCCGCTCGCTCTCGGGGATCTTTCGACGCGGCTGCGCGTCATCGATGCGCGCTTCGAACGAGAGACCTACACCCTGGTGCTGGAAGGACGGCGGGGGCGCACCTATCAGATCCGCCTGAAGGGCCCGCGCTCCGGCGCGACCATCCAGGGGGCGCGCCTCGTGCGGTCCGCGGGCGGGATCTACGAACTCGAGGTGACCATGCCGGACCGCTCGACGAATCAAGGAGCCGTCTCTCGCAGGACCGACTGGGCGAAGGTTGAAGTCCGGGTTGCGTTGAAGGCAGGAGAACACTGACGGACGGCCGCGTGCATCCGCGGGAGGCCAATCGACGTATAGAGATACAGAGGCTGCCCGCCGACGGGCCCGTGAGGTGAGCCGTGGTGAAGTTCCTGCTCTGGCTGATCCTGTTCGTGCTGTGCTGGCCGCTGGCCCTGCTGGCACTGGTGCTCTACCCTTTCGTCTGGCTCCTCACGCTTCCCTTCCGCCTCGTCGGGATCGCGGTTGACGGGGTCTTCCACGTGCTCCGCGCGATCCTCTTCCTCCCCGCCAGGGTGCTTGGACGGTGAGTCCAGAGGGGCCAGTCGCCCGGTTCCCGGCCCCGCTGCTGACCAGCGCCGAGCGCCTGGATCCTGGCGCCTGAAAAAATGGCCTCCGGATCTCGCTGATCCGGAGGCCATTCGCTCATGCACGCGTCACCGGGCTACGGCCGGTGCACGTCTTCCAAACATCTGCTACCAGTTCAGGCGGCCGACCAACTGCATGGTGCGTGCCGTGTTGGTGCCGGTCAGTGATGTCACTTCGTAGCTGCCGATCTGGTTGCCGAGGTAGTTGATCGGCACGTAGTTCACCTGGTTGAGCACGTTCAGGATTTCCAGGCGCAGCTCGAGATTGGTGCGGCCCACGATCTGAATGCGCTTGGCGAGGCTGATGTCGTGCTGCTGGAACCACGGACCGCGAACGGGGAGCGACCGCGTGGTGCCGGGGCACCCGCCGTAATTGGCCCCGTTGTCGATCTCGATGCAATCCGGGCCATTAGCCGGCGCAAAGTACTTGCCGGTTGGCGCCCCGAGCGCGCCGTAGCCGGTGGAGGAAGTGGCGCTCACGCTGAACGCCTTGATCGTGTTGTCGATGATGTCCTGCGGCAGCATGTAGACCTTCTTGGTCGTCGGGTCGATCCGGACCTTGAACATGCTCTTGACTTCGTCCGCCGTGAGGCCTCCCATCAGGCGGACGTTGCCCAGGTCGACCAGCCACCCGGTCTGCATCTTGGACGTCAGGCCGACCGTCCAGCCGCCGACGATGCGCTCGAGCACGCCACTCGCGTTGCCGAAGAAGTGTCGTCCCTGCCCGAACGGCAGGTCGTATACCGCGTTCAGCTTGAACGCGTGATCGATGTCGCCGGTCTGACCCGTCCGGCGAACCATGTACGAGGGCGCACGCAACGTCGCGATATTGCCGCCGTTGAGATACGTTGTCCAGCCTCGCCCGAACGCGTAGCTGGCCTGGAACTGCAGGCCGCCCGACAGCCGCCTGCGCAGTTCGACCTGCAGCCCGTTAAAGTCGGTATTGATCCGATTTGTCGTGTAGCTCGACCCGCCCACCGAACTGGAACTGGTCCCCAGCAGATCCGGGTTCATCACGAAGAAATTCCGCGGCAGACCGGCCGTCACGCCGTTGGTCCTCATCGCGGAGTTCAGCACCATCGCCTGCGCGATGGTGAACGGGTTCGGGTTGTAGGTCGCCAGCGGGTTGACGTAGGTCGACGAGGTGAAGTTCGTCGAGGTATAGAGCGCCGAGTTCCCCGAATTGGCGCGCGGAACGCCCGAGAAGTACGCCAGCATGATCGGCAGCGGGCTGGTGCCCGGAGCGCCCGTGTAGGCGAAGGTGCCGCCCTTGCCGGCCGCCATGTTCGCGACCAGGTTGGCCTGCGCCAGCCTGAACTCGTTGAGGAATCCGTTCTCGAAGATGTCGACCTCGTTGTAGTTGAGGTTGGTCCAGCCGAGGCGCGACCGGGTCCCGACGTAACGGACCTCGACAGCCATGGTCCTGGTGATCGCCCGCGAGATGCCGACGCTGATGGAATCGGCGTAGGGCACCTTGATGTTCTGGTCGAACACCCTGATCTGCCCGGTCACGGGTGAGGTAATCGGATAGACGGGCGCCGGGAGAAACGCCGGCGGACCGAGACTGGACGGGTCGCGGAACAGGACCGGCAGCCCGCCAAGGTTGCCAAGCGAGAGCGAGCGGCTGACGGGAATGGTGAGGCCCGGATTCGCCGAGAACCGGCCCGTGAAGTCGCTCATCCCGTTCCGGCTGTACGCGCGCGAAGCTCCAACGCGGATGACGCTGTCTCCCTCATTGCCGAACAGCGTCCTGATCAGGCCCGAGCTGCCCCCGATGGTCCAGGCGACCCCGAGGTTGGGGGAGAAGTTGTTGTACTGGGTCTTGTACCCCTTCGTGCCCGAAGTGAACTGGACAAACTCCGGCGTCTTCCCGTTCTGGATGTTCGGGTTGAACAGGTTGCAGTTACCCGACGCGTCCACGCCGGAGATCCCGCAGAAGTCCGCCATCGTGCCCATCGAGTAGGCGTTGTTCATCGGGTAGAACGGGAACTGCAGGTCGTATCTCAGCCCCACGTTGGCCGTGAGATTCGGCTTCACCCTCCAGGAATCCTGGACATAGAAACCGATCTCGTTCATTCGCGCCCGCTCGGTGCCCGTGCCCATGTAGTCGTACTTGTCGGTCGCCTCGTTGATCCGGGCGTCGCCCGTGATCGCCGAGACGCGGCCCGTCAGCAGGGCGTACAGGTTCTGGGCTGCCGTGAGGTTGGTCGACGAGCCCCCGACCATGGCCGCGGTAATCAGGCTCTCGGCCGGGTCGCCGCTCACCACGCCGAAGTTGATGCTCGGCACGAGCGCCGACATCTTCTGCCAGTAGGTGTACTGCGTGAACGACACGCCGCCGGTAATGCCGTGCGAGCCCTTCAGCCAGGTCACGGTGTCCTCGATGGCCAGCTGCTTCGCATTGCGCGACTGCGGTGAGGGCGAGGCGCTGGCGCCGGTCAGGCTCTGTCCGACCGAGCCGAGGCTCAACTGGTAGCCATTCTGATTGGCGAGCTGGCTGGAGCCCTGGGACCCCCACATGCTGGTGGTCAACTCGTCGAAGAACCTGACCGGCGCGCTGCTCAACCCGACGCGCAACTCGTTCATGAGGTTGTTCTTCAGCGTCGACTGGACCGAGTTGCTCCAGCTCATGCGGATCGACGTCTGGCCGGCCGACACGGGGAAGCCCGGCCAGTTCGCGTCACGGCTGTTGAGGGTGTCGGGATAGTCGGTGAACTTCTGGTAATTGAACGCGCTCGTGATCCGGTGCGACTTCGTGAGGTTGTAGTCGATGCGGACCGTCGGGTAGAGCCGGGTGGACTCAACGGGCACGTTGTAGGTGAACCGCTGGGTGTTCAGGTCGAGATCCGTCAGCGAGCCGCCCGTCGTGGAGGTGCGGATGTCAGCCAGCAGTTTCGAGACCACCGGATCGACGGAAGACAGCTGGCCCTTGGACTGTGCAAGTGCCAGCAGGTCGAGCTGCCCGCCCGCAAACGAGTAGATGCCCCGCTGCGCCTGCGCGTTCAGGAGCGTGCGATTCCGCGTGACGTCGCTCGGGGTCGTCTGCCTCTCCATGTTGAAGAAGAAGAAGGCCTTGTTGCGGCCGTCGAACAGTCCCGGGATCATGATCGGGCCGCCCATGCGCCCGCCGTACTGATCACTCTTGAGCTTCGCTTTCTTGACGTTGTCGCGGATGTTGAACCAGGTGTTCGCGATCAGGCTGTCGCGCCGGTAGTACTGGTACAGGCTCCCCGTGAACCGGTTCGACCCGGACCGCGTGACGAACTTGATCTGCACGGCGCCCTGGGCCGCGTCGGCCCCCTGCCCCGCCGTGGATACCGACACCTCCTCGACCGCGTCGAGCCGCGGCGCGACGATGGCAAAGAACCCGTCGGTGCTTCGCAGGGTGTTGTCCTGGATGTTCACGCCGTCGAGCGTGATGTTGATCATGCCCTGCGGCAGCCCGTTGACCGTTGAACTCCGGTTGCCGCCCGGCGTGGTGACGCCCGGCAGGAACGTGACGAAATCCATCGCGCTGCGCGTGGTCAGGGGCAGCTTGGTGATCTGGTTGGTGTTCACGGTCGACGAGATGGTCGTCGACTGCGTCTGGACGATCTCGGCCGTGGACTGCACGACCACGGTCTCTTCGAGACCGCCGACGGTGAGCGTGGCCTTCACGCTGGCGGGGGCCGTCGAGGTCAGGACGACGTCGTTGGCGACGAACGTTTTGAATCCCGACAGGGTCACCGTGACGGTATAAGTGCCGATGTTCAGGTTTGAAAACGTGAACACGCCTTCGGAGTTGGTCACCTTCGACTGGGTGACACCGGTCGCGTTGTGTTTGACGACGACGTCCGCTCCAGGCACCACACCGCCGCCGGAGTCGACCACGACGCCGGAGATGGTATTGGTGGTGCCGCCTTGAGCGTACGCGGGCGGACTGGAGAGCAGGCTCACGGCGAGTAGTGCGCCTGCACTCAGGATCCGAAGTGCACGGGTCCTCATAGCGTATCTCCTCCTCGCCTCTCCACCGGAGAGGCCGGGACACAAAGTAATCGCGGGCAGTGCGCCAAGTATGCACTCTGCCTAAAAGGAGTCAAGACTTTTTGGCCGTTTTGGCGATTACCCGACCGCACCGGTCGGCGTGTTCAGGCGTTCGACGGGCGGCCGGCGGAGGGATTGCGGACGGTCCCAACACGCCACGATCCGGGGGCCTGGAAGCCGCCGGCGAAAATCCGCCGGCAGGCGACTGCGCGGAACGAAATCCTGGCCCGATCAGCGGGCCGACAAGGCAGTGCCGATTTCTGTCAGTCCGCGCTCGAGCGTCTCGGCCGCGATCCCGAACCCGATCCTGAAATGCGATGGCGCTTCGAAGAAGTGTCCCGGCACGACCATCGTCTGGTGGTCCGCAAGCAGGCGGCTGGCGAAACCGTCCGCGTTCTCGCCGCTCCTCAATCGTGGAAACGCGACCGTGCCGCCACCGGGACGCACCCAGTCGAGTCGGGGCTGCGAAGCCATGAACCCGGTCAGGCGCGCCAGGTTGGGTTCCAGGATCGCGCGCGCCCGGCCGGCCAGCTCGTCGAGGTGATCGAAGGCGATGACCGCGGCGCGTTCGGCGAGGACCGAGCCGATGCCGTCCACCAGCTCGCGCACGCGGCGGATCTCCTCCGCCACCTCCGCCGACGCGAGGGCCCAGCCGCACCTCAACTGAGACAGTCCATAGGCCTTGGTCAGGCTGCTGGTCGTGACGAAGGGCCCGCAAAGCGCCGCCGCAACGCCCCCGGGTCGTCCGGACGCCACGTCGAGGTAGATCTCGTCGACCAGGACGGCGGCACCATGCCGGGCCGCCAGTTCACCGAGCGCGGTGATGTCGGCGATCGAGCTGGTCGCCCCGGTGGGGTTGTGCGGATTGGTCACGATGATCAGTCGAGTCCGGGGGGTCAGGGACGCGGCCACCCGATCGAGATCCAGCTGGAATCCATCTTCGATGCGCCGCTCGAACCGTGTGAGTGCGGCGCCGAGCAGGAGCGGAACGGCCAGCAGCGGGTCGTACACCGGCGTTTCGATCAGGACCTCGTCTCCCGGGCGGACCAGCGCGGCGCACGCGAGGAAGTTCGCGCCGGAAGCGCCGCTGGCGGTCGCCACCTGGTCTTCCCGAACGCCGTAGCGGGACGCGATGGCCGCGATGAGCGGCTGGTAGCCGAGGTCGTTTCGCCCCGAGAGTTCAAGCGCTGCGCGTGCCCCGGGCAGTTCATCCAGCGACAAGGGCGGGCACGTCGCTTCGCGCCAGGTCGAGTGCCGGATGCGGGCGCAGCTTCGCCCAGTGCAGGTAGGCGGCGCGGGGAACCGGGCGAAGTTCGAAGCCGGGGGCGGGGTCACCCGGGTCGGATGCGAAGGGGCGTCCAAGGATTTCGGAACTCGACACGAACACCTCCGAAGCGGTCAGCTTACCGCATCCGCGTGGCGCGGGGACCGCCCGAGGGATTCGCTTCGGGGCGGCGCGGTGTCGTGCCTATAATGCGGCACGTCAGGATCCGGCTTCGGCGGCCGCTGCTCAGGTGGTGAAGCGAACCATGCGAGCACGGCGATTCCGGCTGCACGACAAACGCGTCGCAGGGGCCGAAATCCGCGATGGGTTGGGGACCCATCGCTTCCGCCGACCGCACCCCGAAGACGTGTTTGTCCGCCGTGTCGAGCCGGTTCGCGGAGCCACCTGAGCTGTGGCCGACCGGCGGTGTCGAGGCCCGCATGCACCTGCACGCGATCGACTACACGATCATCGCCGTCTACTTCGTGTTCGTCCTCGGGATCGGGGCGGCGCTCAGGCGCTTCATGAAGACGAGCCTCGACTTCTTCGAGTCGGGGCGCAGCCTGGCCGCCTGGATCACCGGCCTGGCGTTCATCTCGGCCAACCTCGGCGCGCAGGAAGTGATCGGCATGGCCGCCAGCGGCGCCAAGTACGGCATCATGACGAGCCATTTCTACTGGGTCGGCGCCATCCCCGCGATGATCTTCGTCGGCGTGTTCATGATGCCCTTCTACTACGGGAGCCGCGCGCACTCGGTGCCCGAGTACCTGCGGCTCCGGTTCGACGAGAAGACGCGCGCCCTCAACGCCGTCTCCTTCGCCGTCATGACGCTGTTCTCGTCGGGCATCTCGATGTACGTCATGGGCCGTCTCTTCCAGCTCCTGCTCGGCTGGGACATCAACCTCAGCATCGTCGTGTCGGCGGTGGTCGTGCTCGTCTACATCCTGCTCGGCGGGCTGACCAGCTCGATCTACAACGAAGTCGTGCAGTTCTTCCTGATCGTCTTCGGGTTCCTCCCGCTCGCGGTGCTGGGGATCGTGGGAGCGGGCGGATGGAGCGGGCTGCAGGATCGGCTCGGGAAGGTGGCGACCGACGCCGGCTACGAGGCCGGCGCCTGGACGCAGTCGTGGCAGCACATGGCCAGCCCGGCGGCCAACCCGATGGGCGTCGAGTGGTTCGGCATGGTCGATGGGCCTCGGCTTCGTGCTGTCGTTCGGGTACTGGTGCACCGACTTCCTCGTGATCCAGCGCGCGATGGCCGCCAAGTCGATGAACGCCGCCCGGCGGACGCCGCTGCTGGCGGCCATCCCGAAGATGTTCTTCCCGCTGCTCGTCATCCTGCCCGGGATGGTGGCGATCGCGCTGCTGCCGAGCGGCGCCTTCGTCTTCAACGGGAAGACCGACTACAACATGGCGATGCCGCTGATGCTGCAGAAGTTCTACCCGCCGGGCCTGCTCGGCCTCGGGCTGACGGCGCTGGTTGCCAGCTTCATGTCCGGCATGGCCGGCAACGTCACGGCGTTCAACACGGTGTGGACCTACGACATCTACAAGCCGTACATCCGCGGCGACGCGGGCGATGCGCACTACATGTGGATGGGACGGATGGCCACCGTGTTCGGGACCCTGGCGAGCGTGGCCACCGCGTATGTTGCGATGATGTTCGGCAACATCATGGACCTGCTCCAGCTGGTGTTCTCGTTCATCAACGCCCCGCTGTTCGCCACCTTCCTGCTTGGCATGTTCTGGGCGCGCGCGACCGCCAACGGCGCCTTCTGGGGCCTGCTCGCGGGCACCGGCGCGGCGGCGGCGCACTATCTGCTGACCGGGGTGGGCGTAGGAACGAAAGGGATACACATGTATCCCAGCGATATGGCGCAGAATTTCTGGGGCGCCATCTATGCGTGGAGCGCCTGCTTCAGCGTCACGATCGTCGTGAGCCTGTTTACCAGGCCGCGTCGTCCCGATGACCTGAAGGGCCTGGTGTACTCGCTCACGCCGAGGATTGTCGAAGAGGGCGTGCCCTGGTATCGCCGGCCGGCGATGCTCGCGGTCATTATCGGAGCGATGGCGGTGGTGCTGAATCTATACTTCAGATAGGCTCGAGGCTTGGGGCCTGAGGCTTGGGGCCGGCGGCTGGAGGCGTGGCGACCACCGGCTGCCGGCCTGGCGACCGACGCCGCCGAAGTCGTCAAGCCCCGGCCCCCTGTAAAGGAAGAGCCCATGGACCTTCGACTCCCGCTTGGCGGAATGTTCGGGCTACTGGGCCTGCTGCTGGCGGCCTACGGCCTGCTCGGGGACCCGTCGATTTACCAGGCCTCGCTCGGCGTCAACGTCAATCTCTGGTCGGGCCTTGGGATGATCCTCTTTGCGGCGCTGATGCTCATCGGCGCCTGGCGGGGCCGGCGGTCGATCAGGGGCTAGGGCTAGGGGCTAGGGGCTAGGGGCTAGGCGCTAGGGCTAGGGGCTAGGGGCTAGGGGCTAGGCGCTTGGGGCTGCCCCTGGCCTTAAGCCTTAAGCCCTAAGCCTTAAGCCCTACGCTCCGTTGATCCAGATCAGCTGCTGGCACGCCGGGCACGCATAGGCGAGGCGCAGATCGGACACGAACGACACGAAGCCGCCATCTGCGGGCCGCTGGCACGCCGGGCAGATCGCCCGCGTGCTTGCCTGCAGGGTGGCCACTTCGAGTCTTCGGCCGGTATCGGGGCATGGAATCGCGCGCGGGGGAGCCGAGTGCCGTGCGACACGTCCCCGTCCATCACCCAGGGCCTGCCACTGAAACAGCCCGTGATAGAGATCGTCGCGTACAAATTGGTTCATTGGCGCGGGACTGTAGCACATGGGCCCCTCGGCCGCAACGGCACGGGGAAGCCGGGAGGGCAATCGAGGTACGCCGCCCTTCATTGACCCTCCCGAAAACGCCGTGCTACGCTAGGGTGGTTGAAGTTCCCGGTTCGTCACGATGCCTGTCAAGATGCCGCGGCAGGTCAACGCGGTCTGGAGAGTCCCAAACGCGCGAAAGTGGCGGAACTGGCAGACGCGCCGGACTTAGGATCCGGTAGCCGCAAGGCTATGGGGGTTCAACTCCCCCCTTTCGCACCATCTCCTGAACAGTCTGTGGCCGCCAGAAACCGTAGCGGCCGGGCCCGCCCGTTGAGGGCTTGCCCGTCATTTGCCGATATCTATACATGAAGGCTGACCTGGTCGATGTCACCGACACGCGGAAGAATCTGGTCATCGAGCTTCCGAGCGAGGTAGTGGACGCCGAGATATCGCGGATCGCCGCCGATTTGGCCCGTTCAGCTCGCGTTCCGGGCTTTCGGCCCGGCAGGATACCGCCGCAGGTCGTGCGGCAGCGCTTCAAGGAGCGCATCCTGCACGAAGTGGCGCACGAGCTGGTGCCCAAGGCCGTCGACGAGGCCCTGAGCGCCCGGGGGATGGACCCGATCGACACGCCCGATGTCACCGACGTCGTGGTCGAGGAAGGCAAGCCGCTCACCTTCACGGCGGCCTTCGAAACGGTTCCGCCGATCGACCCGGGCGACTACGAGGCCCTCGAACTGCGCAAACGGCCGGTGGCCCTCGACGCCGGCGCGGTGGACCAGACGCTGGAACGGCTTCGAGACGGATCGGCGCGGTTCGAACCGGTCGAGGGCCGGCCGCTGACCGCTGGCGACTGGCCGGTGGTCGATCTCGATCGCCGGGTCCTCGGCGCCGACGGCCCGGGCCCCAAGGAGCATCACGACGGGGTGACGATCGAGATCGGGGCCTCGGCGAACCCGCCCGGCTTCGACGAGCAGTTGATCGGTCTCGAGCCCGGCGCCTCGAAGACCTTCACGGTCGACTACCCGGCCGACGACGAGAAGCACGGCGACCTCGCAGGAAAGACCGTGGAGTACGCCATCACCGTCAAGGCCGTCAAGCGCCGCGTCGTCCCCGATCTGGACGACGAATTCGCGAAGGACCTCGGGGCGTTCGCCACGCTCGAGGAACTGCGCGAGCGGATCAGGCAGGACCTGCTCAAGGAAGCGGAGCGCGACGCGGACCGCGACCTGCGCTCCGATCTGCTGGCGATGCTCGCCCGGCGCATCACCTTCGAGGTGCCCTCCGTGCTGATCGAGCGGGAGCTGGACCGCCGGATGGAGGATCTGGCGCGACGGCTGATCGAGCAGCGGGTCGATCCGCGGAAGGCGGACATCGACTGGAACGAGTTCCGGCAGGCCCAGCGTGACGGCGCCATCGAATCGGTGAAAGCCACGCTGGTGCTCGACGAGATCGCCCGGCGCGAGAACATCACGGTGGACGAGGCCGACATCGATCGGGAAGTCACCCGGTTTGCGGGCTCCTCGGGCCGGACCCCGGCCGCCGTGCGGGCCCAGCTCGAGAAGGACTCGGGGGTGGCGAAACTGACCACCGGCCTTCGCCGGGAGCGGACGGTCGATCGGCTGGTGGAGCGGGCGAACATCACGATCGCGTAGCGGCAGGCCCCGGGAACCGAGGATCCATGACTCGATACGCAGGCGATATGCGGGCGCAGCTGGTGCCGATGGTGGTCGAACAGACCAACCGCGGCGAGCGGGCCTACGACATCTTCTCTCGGCTGCTGAAGGACAACATCATCTTCATCGGCACGCCGATCGACGACCAGATTGCCAACCTGGCGATCGCGCAGATGCTGTTCCTGGAAGCGGAGGATCCGGAAAAGGACATCCTCCTCTATATCAACAGCCCGGGCGGCTCGATTACGGCCGGGCTGGCGATCTACGACACGATGCAGTTCATCCGGCCCGACGTCCAGACGTACTGCCTCGGCCAGGCGGCCTCGATGGCGGCCGTCCTGCTCTCGGGCGGCGCCAAGGGCAAGCGGTATTCCCTGCCCAACTCCCGCATCGTCATCCACCAGCCGCTGATGCAGGGCCTGGCCGGCCAGGCGACCGACATCGACATCGCGGCGCGAGAGCTGCTCCGGATGCGCGAGAACCTGAATCACATCCTCGTCACCCACACGGGGCAGGCGATGGAGCGCATCCAGCAGGACACCGAGCGCGACTACATCATGTCGGCGGAACAGGCGAAGGAATACGGTATCATTGATGATGTGATCCGGAAGCGCACCTGACGGATCAGCAGGCCCGACCGGCCGGGCCGCGACACGGGGCGGGCTGGCCCCGGGACAGGGCGGTTCAGGCGGTCCGGCACCGTCACGACGGGGTCCCATGGTGAAGAAGAACGGCGACACCGAGATTCTCCGCTGCTCGTTCTGCAACAAGGATCAGAACGACGTCCGCAAGCTGATTGCCGGACCGACGGTGTTCATCTGCGACGAATGTGTCGAGGTCTGCAACGACATCATCGCAGACGACAACCGGTACGAGAACAAGGGCGCCCGCACGACGCTGCCCACCCCGCAGGAAGTCAAGAAGTTCCTGGACGACTACGTCATCGGGCAGGAGAAGAGCAAGAAGAAGCTGGCGGTGGCCGTCTACAACCACTACAAGCGGATCGAAATCCAGAAGCAGACGCGCGGGCGCAACGACCTGGAGCTGACCAAGTCGAACATCCTGCTGATCGGCCCGACCGGCACCGGCAAGACGCTGCTGGCGCAGACGCTGGCCAAGATGCTCTCGGTGCCCTTCACCATTGTCGACGCCACGACGCTGACCGAGGCCGGCTACGTCGGCGAGGATGTCGAGAACATCATCCTCAAGCTGCTGCAGGCGGCCGGGGGCGACATCGAGAAGTGCCAGCAGGGGATCATCTACATCGACGAGGTCGACAAGATCTGCAAGAAGGACGAGAACCCCTCGATCACCCGCGACGTGTCGGGCGAAGGCGTGCAGCAGGCCCTGCTGAAGATCCTCGAGGGCACCATCGCCAACGTGCCCCCGCAGGGCGGGCGGAAGCACCCGCACCAGGAGTTCTTCCAGGTCGACACGACCAACATCCTCTTCATCGTCGGCGGCGCGTTCGTCGGCCTGGAGAAGGTCATCGAGCGCCGCATCGGCAAGAAGACGCTCGGCTTCAAGGCGGACGTCAAGCCGCTCCACGACCGTGACCTGGGCACGACCCTGGAGCGGCTGGAACCTGAAGATCTCATCAAGTACGGATTGATCCCGGAGTTCGTGGGTCGCCTGCCGGTCGTCGGCACGCTGCACGAGCTGGACCGGGCGGCCCTGGTTCAGATCCTCACGCAACCGAAGAACGCCATCACGCGTCAGTACCAGAAGCTGTTCGAGTACGAGAACGTGAAGCTCCGATTCACCGACGACGCGCTCGAGGCGATCGCGGAAGCCGCGCTGGCGCGGAAGATCGGCGCGCGCGGGCTCCGGATGATCATCGAGGAGCTGATGCTGGAACTGATGTACACCCTGCCCGGACAGAAGAAGATCCGGGAGTGCGTGATCACCCGGGAAGTGGTCGAGGCCAAAGCCCAGCCGATCACGTTGATGGAGAAGGCCGGATAACAACAGGCTCACGATATCCCCGCCTCAGCCGCCCGTCCCCGCCGCAGGGGCGGACCGTGACGCCCGGGACCCGAGCCGTAGCACACCACATGGAAGTCTACGAAACCCTCCCAATCGTTCCGCTGCGCGACCTCGTGGTCTTTCCGCACATGATGGTCCCGTTCGTCATCGGGCGGCCCGCCTCGACGCGGGCGCTCGAGCATGCCCTGGGCAAGGAGAAGCGCATCTTTCTCGCGGCCCAGCACGAGGCGTCGACCGATGACCCCCAGCCGCAGGACATCTACACGATGGGCTGCGTCGGCAACATCGTGCAGAGCCTGAAGCTGCCCGACGGCAACATCAAGGTGCTCGTCGAGGGCGTCGAGCGCGCCAGGGCCATCGAGTGGAAAGAGGACCGGGGCTTCTTCCGCGTCGTGGTGAAGATCCTGCCGCGGCAGAAGGACGTGTCGGGCGACGTCGAAGGCGCGATGAGCCGGGTGGTGTCGCTGTTCGAGCAGTACGTGAAGCTCTCGAACAACCTGCACTACGACGCGATGATCGCGGCCGTGCGCGTGGACGATCCGGGCCGGCTGGCCGACACGATCTCGGCCCACCTGGTGGTGGGCGTCGACGAGAAGCAGAACCTGCTCGAAATCGTCTCGCCGCTCGAACGGCTGAACCGCATCAGCAGCATCCTCGAAGCCGAGGTGGACAAGCTCCAGGTCGACCGCCGCATCCAGTCGCGCGTCAAGAAGCAGATGGAGAAGGCGCAGAAGGAGTACTACCTCAACGAGAAGATGAAGGCGATCCAGAAGGAACTGGGCCGCAAGGACGAGAAGGGGAACGAGATCGACGAGCTCAAGAAGAAGATCGAAGAAGCCCGGATGCCGAAGGACGTCGAGGAGAAGGCCGTCCAGGAGCTGAAGCGCCTCGAGGCGATGCCGCCGATGTCGGCCGAGGCCACCGTCTCGCGCAACTACGTGGACTGGCTGATCGGCGTGCCCTGGCACAAGAAGACCAAGGAGAGCCGCGACCTGAAGAAGGCCGAAGGCCATCCTGAACGAGGATCACTACGGGCTCGAGAAGATCAAGGAGCGCATCCTGGAGTTCCTGGCCGTGCGCGCGCTGGTCAAGAAGCCCAAGGCGACCATCCTGACGTTTGCCGGCCCCCCGGGAGTCGGCAAGACCTCGCTGGCCAAGTCCATCGCCCGATCGATGAACCGCAAGTTCGTGCGGCTCTCGCTCGGAGGCGTCCGCGACGAGGCCGAGATCCGCGGGCACCGCCGGACCTACATCGGCGCGTTCCCGGGCCAGATCATCCAGATGATGAAGAAGGCCGGCACGACCAACCCGGTGTTCCTGCTCGACGAAGTGGACAAGATGTCCATGGATTTCCGCGGGGACCCGTCGGCCGCGCTGCTCGAGGTGCTGGACCCGGAACAGAACCACACGTTCCTGGATCATTACCTCGACGTCGAGTTCGACCTGTCGAACGTCATGTTCATCTGCACGGCCAACGTGCTGCACACCGTGCCGCAGGCGCTCAAGGACCGGATGGAAGTGCTCCAGCTGCCCGGCTACACGGAGCAGGAGAAGACCGAGATCGCCAAGCGCTTCCTCGTGCCAAAGGCCGTCGTGGGCGCGGGCCTGACCAGCGACAACATCACCTTCACCGACGACGCCCTTCAGACGATCATCCAGCGCTACACGCGGGAGGCCGGCGTCCGGAATCTCGATCGCGAGATTGCCTCGATCTGCCGCAAGGTCGCGCGCAAGGTGGTGATGGAGGGCAAGGCCTACGTCGAGGCGATCGACGCCGAGAAGGTCACCCATCACCTGGGCGTGCCGCGCTTCCGTCCGTCGATGGCCGAGGAAACCAACGAGATCGGCATCGCGACGGGCCTGGCCTGGACCGAGGTGGGCGGCGAGATCCTGGTGACCGAGGCCACGCTGATGCCCGGCAAGGGCCACCTGATGCTGACCGGCAAGCTGGGCGATGTCATGCAGGAGTCCGCGCAGGCGGCGATGAGCTTCGTGCGGTCGAAGGCGGAGGAATACGGCATCTCGAAGGAGTTCTACCGCAAGCTCGACATGCACATCCACGTGCCGGAAGGCGCGATTCCGAAGGACGGGCCGTCTGCCGGCATCACGATGGCGACCGCCCTGGTGTCGGTGCTCGCGCGCGTGCCAGTGCGCAAAGACGTGGCCATGACCGGGGAAATCACCCTGCGCGGCAAGGTGCTCCCGATCGGCGGCGTCAAGGAAAAGGTCCTGGCGGCGCACCGCGCGGGCATGAAGACCATCCTGCTCCCCAAGGACAACGAGAAGGATCTGGCGGATATTCCCAAGAACGTGCTCGACGTGCTCAACGTCTACCTGGTTGACACGATGGATGACGTCCTGAGGATCGCGCTGACCGAGATGGTGGCGGGGCGTCCCGTCGTTGCCGAGACCGACGCGGTCAAGGTCGTGAACGCGGCCGACGATACGATCACGCATTAGGCGGCTTTCGACGAACGGCTGGCGGCCGGCGACGGGCGGCTCGCGGCGACCCCGGGGTCTGAAGACCCCGGGCTCCATCTGTGACATCTCACGCGAATGCCGGGTCGTCCGCTCGTGATGTCGGAGTTCATACGAGCCCGGGTCGTCCGCTCGTGACGTCGGGGGCTCACGTGGAGGCCGGGTCTTCCGCCTACGCCAAGGCTTCGGCGGACCGCTGCAGCCTTGGCGTAGGCGGTCAGACCCGGCAAGTCTGACTGTCGCCTTCGCACCCGAGGCGCTCTGGCGGCCAATGGCGGCCGGCCATGTTCCAGTTGTCGCCGACGCGCGGCGACCAGATGACACGGTAACGGATGAAGCGTCCGAAGCTGGCGGCGGCTCGGTTCGTTACGAGCGCGGCCGGGGCCCAGGACTTGCCGCGAAGCGGCCTGCCGGAGATTGCCTTCGCCGGCCGCTCGAACGTCGGGAAGTCGAGCCTGCTCAACGAGCTGATCGGCAGGAAGCTGGCGCGCACGAGCGCGGCGCCGGGCCTGACTCGGCTCGCGAACTATTTCGAGATCCGCCTCGATCGCGGCCCGGTGTTCCACCTGGTGGATTTGCCGGGATACGGCTACGCGAGGGGCGCGAAACACGGTAACGCCTTCGGCACCCTGGCCCACGAGGTACTTTTTCGGGGATACGGATGCCGATTGTCTCAGGCGCGAGGTCGCTGGCGTCGTGCTGCTGGTGGACGCCAGGCATCCAGGCCTCGAGTCGGACCGCGAGGCGTGGGTCTGGCTCCAGCGCCAGGGCTGCCAGGTGGTGCTCGTCGCCACCAAGATCGACAAGTTGTCGCGTGGCGAGCGACACCAAGCCGGGCGGGCCCTGTCGGCCGCGCACGGCACTCAAGCACTGGTGACGTCAACGCTCACCGGGGAAGGAATCGAAGAGCTGTGGAAGCAGATGCTGCAGTGGCTGGAACCCCGCAAGTCGCGGGAAGTGTAGATCCGAAGGTACTCGACCTGTCCGCGCTGAAGGAGATGAGCGTCGTCGCGCTCACCTCGGTGGCGAAGCAGCTCGAGGTGCCTGGCGCAACCGGTTTGCGCAAGCAGGAGCTGATCTTCCAGATCCTCCGCGCGCGCACCGAGCGGAGCGGCCTGATGTTCTCGGAAGGCGTCCTCGAGACGCTGCCCGACGGCTACGGCTTCCTCCGGGCGCCCGACTACAACTACCTGCCGGGCCCGGACGACGTCTATGTGTCCCCGTCGCAGATCCGCCGGTTCGATCTGCAGACGGGCGACACGGTGTCGGGCCAGATCCGGCCGCCGCGCGAGGGCGAGCGCTATTTCGCCCTCGTGAAGGTGGACGCGGTCAACTTCGAGCCGCCGGAGCGCAAGAGCGGGCGAATCTTCTTCGAGAACCTGACCCCGCTCTACCCGGACTCGCGGTTCTCGCTCGAGACGACGGCCGACAACCTGTCGGCCAGAGTCCTCGACCTGCTCGTCCCGCTCGGCAAGGGCCAGCGCGGCCTGATTGTCGCGCCGCCGCGCACCGGCAAGACGATGCTCCTGCAAAGTCTCGCCAACAGCGTGATGACCAACCATCCGGATGTGTACCTGATCGTGCTGCTCATCGACGAGCGGCCGGAAGAGGTGACCGACATGCAGCGCTCGGTGCAGGGCGAGGTGGTGTCGTCCACCTTCGACGAGCCCCCGCAGCGCCACGTCCAGGTCGCCGAGATGGTCATCGAGAAGGCGAAGCGCCTGGTCGAGGCCGGCAAGGACGTCGTGATCCTGCTCGATTCGATCACGCGCCTGGCGCGGGCCTACAACACCGTGGTGCCCGCCTCGGGGCGCGTGCTGTCGGGCGGCGTGGACAGCAACGCCCTCCAGAAGCCCAAGCGCTTCTTCGGCGCCGCGCGGAACATCGAGAACGGCGGGTCGCTGACCATTGTCGCGACGGCGCTCATCGACACCGGCTCGCGAATGGACGATGTGATCTTCGAGGAGTTCAAGGGCACGGGCAACCTCGAGATCCATCTCGATCGGAAGCTGGTGGACCGGCGCGTGTTCCCGGCGATCGACATCCAGAAGAGCGGCACCCGCAAGGAAGAGCTGCTCATCGAGAAGGACACCCTGAGCAAGGTCTGGGTGCTTCGCAAGGTGCTCGACCCGCTCTCGGCCGTCGATGCCATGGAGCTGCTGCTCTCGAAGATGGGCAAGACGAAAACCAACGCCGAGTTCCTGGATTCGATGAACAGCGGGCGAAGATAGGGTACAGGTAATAGGTTACAGGTTACAGGTTACAGGTTACAGGTTACAGGGAAGAGGGCGCGGGCGTTGGAGCACGGACGCCGCAGATCCGATGAGCGCCGGGCTTGGATCCGATGAGCGCCGGGCTTGGGCCGGCGGATTTCCTGCCAGGCGCAGATCGCCCCCTTCAAACATGCCGCTCGATCAGCATTGGGCGTTGTGGATATTCATGCGACTCTCCAGTCCGCCCGGCCAACTGCCCGGCCTGTCACCACTCCCGCGATCTTCCCTGACCCCTAACCTGTGCCCTGTGCGCTGTGCGCTGTGACCTGTGTGCCCTGTGCCCTGTAACCTGTGCCCTGTAACCTGTAACCTGTAACCTGTAACCTGTAACCTATTACCTACCCTATGCACCATCGCACGTTCGGACGCCTCGGCTGGCAGGTATCGGAAGTCGGGTTCGGCACCTGGGGCATGGGCGGGTGGAGCGGGTCGGACGACGACGCGTCGATGGCGGCGCTCGAACGCGGGCTGACGCTCGGCTGCAATTTCCTCGACACCGCGCTCGCCTACGGCGACGGCCACAGCGAACACCTGATTGGCCGGGTCCTCCGCTCGACGCGAGCCGCGCGTCCATTCATCGCCACCAAGATTCCACCAAAGAACGGCCGCTGGCCGGCCCTTCCTTCGTATTTGGTCGAAGAGGCCTACCCCGCCGATCACATCCGCGCGTCAACAGAAGAGAGCCTGAAGAACCTGGGTGTGGATCGGATCGACCTGCAGCAGTTTCACGTCTGGAGCGACAACTGGGCCGAAGACAAGGGCTGGCAGAAGGCCGTCACGCGGCTGAAGGACGAAGGGCTCGTGGCAGGCATCGGCATCAGCATCAACCGATGGGAGCCCACCAACGTCGTCGCCGCGCTTCGGACCGGGCTCATCGACTCGGTCCAGGTCGTGTACAACATCTTCGACCAGTCGCCCGAGGACGAACTGTTCCCGCTCTGCCAGCAGCTCGGCGTGGCCGTGATCGTGCGGGTGCCGTTCGACGAAGGCAGCCTGACGGGCACGCTCACGCGTTCTTCGGCCTGGCCTCGGGGCGATTGGCGCAACTCGTACTTCACGCCCTTCAATCTCGCCGCGACAATCGGGCGCGTCGATCGCCTCCGCCCGCTCGTGCCGGCGGGCATGGATCTGCCGGAGCTCGCGCTGCGGTTCATCCTGCACCACCCCGCCGTCAGCACGGTGATCCCCGGAATGCGGACAGTTCACCACGTCGAGCGCAACCTCGCCGCCGGCGACGGACAGGCGCTCCCGGCCGATCTGCTCGCGTCGTTGCGGTCCCACCGGTGGAACCGGACGCCGGGAAACAGGGGCTAGAGGCTAGTGGCTAGAGGCTGGGCGCTAGGGGCTAGTCAGGCGGGGATCACGCTGCGAGCAAGTCGGCATGCAGCTTAACGCGGCGGGACGCGAAGATCGAACGAGCGCCCACCCGCTAGCGCCCAGCCCCTAGCCCCTGCTGACCAGCGCCCAGCGCCTAGCCCCTAGTCAAGCGCTGCATCCCCGCGAATGCACCTCCGCCCGGGAACAACGTATTCGAGCCAGTGTCTAAGCCAGTAGGAGGGCACATGCTCGAAGCCCGGCACCTCGTCAAGCGCTACAGCGGCACGCGCGTGGTGGACGATGTGAGTTTCACGGTGGGCCCTGGCGAGGTGCTGGGCTACCTCGGGCCGAACGGCTCGGGAAAGACCACGACGGTCAGCATGCTCACGGGCCTGATCGAGCCCAGCCAGGGGCAGGTGCTCTTCCGGGGCCGCGACATCCGCGACCAGCTGGTCGACTACCGGGCGAGGCTGGGCCTGGTGCCCGAAGAGCCCCACCTCTATCCGTACCTCAGCGGCATCGAGTACCTGCAGCTGGTCGGCCGCCTCCGCGGCATGCGGCCGGGTCCGCTCGCCAGGAAGATCGACGGCTTCCTCGACCTGTTCTCGCTCTCCTCCGACGGCGACACGCCGCTGTCCTCGTACTCCAAGGGGATGCGGCAGAAGATCCTGATCAGCGCCGCCCTCATGCACGATCCGGATCTGGTCATCTTCGACGAGCCCATGTCCGGTCTCGACGCCGCGTCCTGCCTGATGTTCCGGTACCTGGTCCAGTCGCTGGCTCGGTCCGGGAAGGCGGTCCTGTTCAGCTCCCACGAGCTGGAAGCCGTCGAGAAGATTGCCACTCGCGTGATGGTGCTGCACGAGGGACGCATCGTGGCGCACGATTCGGTTGAACGGTTGCGCGATCTCGCGCAGGTGGACACGCTCGAACAGGTCTTCGCGCAGCTGGTGATGCGCGAGGAGCCGGCGGTCATCGCCGGCCGGATCCTCGAGGTCATGACGGCGAATGGGTGAGATGCGATCCTTGAGGCACCAGTTCAAGGTCCTGCGTCGGCACTTCTTCCGCGAGTTCCTGGACAACGATTTGCTGTCGCCGGGCGGCGATCAGCACATGGGCCTGCTGCGGGCGCTCACCGTGCTGGTCCTGCTGGGCGTGCTGCTCCCTGTGCTCAAGCTGTTCAAGTACTGCTACCCGTACTGGAACGCGGTCGAGCGAGACGTGCAGTCGTGGAACGACAAGTGCCTGTTCGTCACCCTGTCGATGATCGCGCTCGCAGGCGTGGCCGTGCTCAACTGGGACGCGCTGCGTCCGAACCGGCGCGATCAGCTGGTGCTCGGTCCGCTCCCCGTCCGGCCCGATACGATCCTCGCGGCAAAGCTCGCGGCGTTCGGCATGCTGCTCGCCGTCTTCGCGATCGCAGTCACCGGCGTGGCGCCGTTCACGTTCACCTTCGTGGTGTACGCGCCGACACAGGCGAACCTGATCGATCCGCTCCGGTTCGTCGGCGCGCACGCGGTCGCCTCGCTCGCCTCCGCCACCTTCGGCTTCGCGGCCGTCCTGGCGCTTCAGGGCGTCCTGATCGTCATCGCCGGTCCGAACCTGTTCCGGCGCGTGAGCGCGTGGTTCCAGTTCAGCCTGGTCTTCGGGCTCGCGATCGCGCTCTTGCTGCTGCCGCTCATCACGAGCGCGGTCGAACCGCTGAAAGCGGGCCGCAACCCGCTGATGTGGTGGCTGCCGCCGATGTGGTTCCTGGGTCTCTACCAGTGGCTCGGTGGAGCCGCCGACCCCGACTGGACCGCGCTGGCTCGATCGTCGGTCATCGGGGTCACCGCCTCGGTGGTGCTGGCGCTGACGACGCAGGTGGTGAGCTATCGACGGCAGGTCGGGCGGCTGCTCGAGAGCCAGGACGCAGGCAGCCGGCCGCTGGCGCCGATTCGGGCAATTGGCTCGGCAGTCGCGGGGATCATTTCCGGGCGTCGGCCAGTGGAGCGCGGGATGTTCGCCTTCACGATTCAGACGTTGACCCGGAATTCCCGTCACCGGCTCGTCATTGCGGCGTCGCTGGCCGCCGGCTGCGCGCTCTCGGTGATCGCAGTGGTCTCCTCGGCGTTCAGCTCGGGCAGCTGGGGCCGGCCGAGCGCGGACGCGCTGTTGTCCGTGCAGCTGCTCCTGGCGTTCTGCGTGGTGCTCGGCCTCAGGCTCGCAGCGGCCATGCCGTCCGATTTGCGTGCAAACTGGATGTTCAGGCTCCTTGATCCCGGGCATCCCGGGCCCTGGATGCGCGGGTTCCGGCGCGCCGCGCTCTGGTGCGGGCTCCTCCCGCTGGTCCTGCTGCAGTTTCCCGTCAACGTGTGGTGGCTCGGCTGGCGCGTATCGCTGGCACACGCGGTGGTCGGCATCGTCGCGTCCCAGACGATCCTCGAGTTGGTGCTCTTGGGATTCCGAAAGGTACCGTTCGCCTGCAGTTACCTCTCCGGAGGGCCTCCGAAGGCTCGTTGGGCCTTCTACTGGTTTGGATCCAGCACCACAGCCTTCGCGCTCGCCTCGATTGAGGCGCGTGCGCTCCAAAGTCCCGTCTCGTTCGGCTGGTTCCTCGGGATAGGAATCGCCGTGCTGGCCGGTCTTGTGCTCTACCGGAACCACCGCCTCGGAGAGGGGTTCGGACCCCAGTTCGACGATGAGTCCGAGTGGGAGTTTCAGGGGCTGAACCTGACGGCGTAGACCCGGCAGCCAGACGGCAATGGCCGACGCCGGGCGGGCGCTGGGTGAGCCCGGCCGGCGAGTCCGGGCGGGCTCACCCGGATCCGGCCACGCCGACGCGGCCCGGGAACCGAGCCCCGCCGCTCGAGGGACCTCGGGCCGACAACGGGGTTGGACTTGGGCCGAATGGGGGCCTGCTGCTATACTAAGGGTTTGCGAATGCCCGCAAGGAGCTCGCCATGAAGGACAAGATCCATCCGAAGCAGTTCGAGGTCGAGGCGCGGTGCGCGTGCGGCGCGACCTGGAAGACGCACTCGACCAAGCAGGAACTCCACCTCGAGATCTGCAGCAACTGCCATCCGTTCTATACGGGTCGTCAGAAGATCGTCGACGCTGAGGGTCGCGTGGAGCGGTTCACGAAGAAGTTCGGGGCACAGACGGTCGAGAGCCGGAAGAAGGCCGCCAAGGACAAGAAGCCCGCCACCGGCGCCACGACGTAGGAACCCGGCCCGCCAGGAGCTCCAGAGAGCTGCCGGACCCGACTGTCCAGTCCGGTCCGATCCTCGCTATCTCGGGCGCGCAATACACTCGAGGCCCCGGCTCGCGCGGGGGCCTCGACGGGTCAGCCGGGCAATGGAAGCGTTCCGTCACCCGCCCGCCACGTCTAGAGCCCGTGAACTCGAGGCTTCACCCCGCCACTCGCTGTGCAGGCTCGCTTGACAGCCTTCCCGAAACCGGTTCAACATCGAGCCGGAAACGTGTTGGCCGTGCGGCGCACCTCTTGTAGCGTGCGACGCCTGGTCTGTGTTGTGCCTGCGGCGCGCCGACGGGTGAACATCCTTCACGATGGCGCCCGCGGAGCGGGCCAGGTCAGTTCAGCGGGCGGCACGTTCCCTGAGTCTGATTCCATCCGGCTTCGAGGCTGCAGGACTTCTCCGCCCCCCGGCGTTCGGCGCGTGCTCTACCCGGCGTGTCTCTGGCGTATTGCCCCCTCGTGGTAGCCCCGTTTCGGACCCGAACCTCGGGAGGTCGGTCGATGTCGGAGGACTCGATCGCGCGACAGCGCTTCGAGAGCCGCACCCGCTGGATTGCCGAGGGCTGCGTGCTCGCGGCCGGCGCGGTGGCGGCCTTCGCCTGCCTGACCTGGCTATCCGGGCACTGGCATCTCACCTCGTTCGGCGCCAACTACATCCCGATGGCGCCGAGCACCGCGGCGGCCATGCTGCTGCTCTCCGGAGCGACGGCCGCGCTGATCCACTGGGCCTCCACCCGGACCGTCCGTATTTTCGGTGTCGTGGCTTCGGCACTGGTCGGACTTGGGTGTCTTCTGGCGGCATTGCCCGGTGCGTTCGGAGGTCAGCTCGCGCTGCGGCGCTGGCTGCCGATCCCGGACGACACCCTCGGCGGACTTCCGGTGGGCGAGATGGCGCCGCTGACGGCTGCGACCTTCGTGGTCGTGTCGGCCGCGTCCTTCTGCCTGGCGTTGCCTCGGGCCGACCGTCGCCAGCCTGTGTTTCTCGCGTCGGTATTCTCGGCGGGGGGCATGATCATCGCCGTGGTCGTCCTGCTGGGGTATCTCGCCGGCAGGCCGCTGCTCCTGGGCGGCGGCATGATTCCCATGGCGCTGCCCACAGCAGCCGCGTTTCTCGCGGTGACGCTGGCCATATTCCTCGACGCCGCTTCAGAATCCTGGCTGCCCGAGCTGGCCCGAACCGGCCCGTTGGTGGCGTCCGCGCCCAGGCAACGAGGCGTTCGCTCGGGGCTCACCGTGATCGCGCTATTTCTGGTCATCGCCATCGCGGGATCCGGCGTCTGGTATTTCCGGCAACAACAGGCTGAAGCGCGCGCGATGGCAGAGGCCGACATGGCCGCCATTGCGGACCTGAAGGTGCAGCAGATCGTCAATTGGCGCGCCGAGCGGATGGACGACGTCTGGGACGTCCTCACGACGACGCCGGTCTCAGAGGTGTTGCTCGGGGTTCTGGCCGGCAGACCGTCGGACAAGCTCAGCCTCGAGGCTCTCAGCGTGCTCGCCGCGTTGAAGCGAGATCGCTACGAGCGCGTGGAGCTTTTCGATACGCAACTCCGACCGCGGCTCGCGGTTCCCGCGGCTCCGCTCCCACTCGACACGTCCGCTGAACTCGGGATGAAGGCGGCACTGCAGGTCGCCATGCCGATCTTGACGGACCTGCACAGGGGCGGCGAAGGCACTTCGATTCACCTCGACCTGGCGGTTCCCTTAGTGGCAGCCGGCGAGGCGGCGGACGGTCGGCGTTCGTCGTCGGATGCCGGACGACCGGCCGCGGTGATTCTCTGTCGGATCGATCCTCGGGCATTCCTCGTTCCTCTCATCCAGTCGTGGCCCACGAAGAGCCGCAGCTCCGAATCGTTTCTCGTGCGTAGGGATGGCGAGGACGTGCTCTTTCTGAGCGATTTGCGTTACCGTCCCGGCACGGCCTTGACCTTCCGGTTGCCACTCTCTCGAACCAGCCTGCCCGCATCCCAGGCCGCGATTGGGAACGAACGGGTGATGGAAGGAAACGACTACCGCGAGGTGCCGGTCGTCGCAGCGACTCGACGCATTCCCGCCTCACCGTGGGCCCTGGTCGCCAAGGTCGACCAGTCGGAGATCTACGCCCCGTTCCGGCAATTGGCGTTGTTCGTGGGCCTGATCGTCGGCGTGGCGATCCTGGCGTCGGGCCTGGGCGTCGGGCTGGTCTGGAGACACCAGCGTCTTGGCGAGGTGCGACATGCCCTGGAGCTCGAACGCCGGGAAAAGGCACTCGCCGAACGCATGGCTTACCTGCTCAAGCACGTGAACGACATCGTGCTGCTGTTCGATGAGAACTGGAGAACCCTCGAGGCCAACGATCGCGCGCTGGAAACCTACGGGTACACGCTCGCCGAGCTGCAGCAGCGGACCCTGCGCGATCTGCGGCCGCCCGAGCAGTCGGAGGATTTCGATCGGTGGGCCGGGTCGGTGGAGGCCGTCAATCGTGACATTCACCGGACGCTCCATCAGCGGAAGGACGGCACGCGCTTCCCTGTCGAGATCAGCGTGCGATCAGCCGAGCTCGGCGGGACCACGTACTACCAGAGCGTCATTCGCGACATCACGGACCGGGTGCGCGCCGAGTCGGAAATCCTGGCGCTCAACGCGGAGCTCGAGCAGCGCGTGGCCGATCGGACCGCGGCGCTCCAGGAGGCCAACAGCGAACTGCAGACGTTCACCTTCAGCGTGTCTCACGATCTGAAGACGCCGCTTCGCGGCCTGGATGGGTACAGCCGGCTCCTGCTCGAAGAGTATGGCGATCGGCTGGACGGAGACGCCCGATTCTATGTCGGCAACATCCGCCAGGCTGCGACCCAGATGGGCCAGCTCATCGACGACCTGCTGAAGTATTCCCGGATCGAGCGTGGAGCGCTCACGCCCGCCGCAGTCAATCCCCGCTCGCTCGTGAGCGAACTCATCGAGGAGCGCAGCGAGGAGGTGCGCGCACGCGCCGTCGAGGTCGTCGTCGACATGCCGTGCGACCGGGCGACAGCCGACCCGAACGGCATCCGGCAGGTGCTGCGCAACGTGATCGACAACGCGCTGAAGTTCACGCGGGATGTGCCACGCCCGCGCATCGAGGTCGGCAGCCGGTGCACCGAGACGTCGTGCGTGCTGTCGATCCGCGACAACGGGTGCGGATTCGACATGCGGCATTCCGATCGTATCTTCGATATCTTCCAGCGCCTGCACCGCCCGGAAGACTATCCCGGAACCGGTGTGGGCCTTGCCATCGTCCGCAAGGCCGTGCAGCGCATGGGAGGCCGGGTGTGGGCCGACTCCACACCCGGGTGCGGCGCCACGTTCTTCATTGAGGTGCCCCGATGAGCGTGCCGAGCGGGTCCAGACCGATTCTGCTGGTGGAAGACAATCCGATGGACGTCGACCTGACGCGGCGCGCCTTCGCGAAGCGGAAACTCGTCAACCGCATCGACGTGGCGCGCGACGGCGAGGAGGCGCTGGAGATGGTGGAGCGGTGGACCGCCGGGGACGAGCTGCCGGTCGTGATCCTGCTCGATCTGAAGCTGCCCAAGGTGCACGGTCTGGAGGTGCTGCGCCGGATCAAGGCTCACCCCGAGCTGCGCAGCGTCCCTGTGGTGGTCCTGACCACGTCCACCGAGGACTCTGATGTGACCACCGTGTACCAGCTCGGCGCGAACTCGTACATCGTCAAGCCGGTCGACTTCGACAAGTTCATGGAGGTGGCCGGCCAGATCGAATTGTACTGGTGCGTCGTCAACCAGCTTCCGCGGTGAGTCGGCCAGGCTCGCGACTGGCTCGTGGCCCAGATGTGATCGGGGCGAGGATACCGGCGATGAAAGTCCTGTACGTCGAAGACAACCCGCTCGACGCCGACGTCACCTGTCGAAGGCTGCGCAAGACGGCCCCGGATATCCACCTGGACGTCGTCACGTCGGTTCGCGAGGCGCTGGCCCGGCTCTCCCGGCCCGAGTCGGTGATGTACGACGTCATTCTGGTGGACATGTTCCTGCCCGACGGTGAGGGGCTGTCGGTGCTTTCGCACGTGCGCGCCCGGGGGCTGCCGGTGGCGGTGGTCGTGGTAACAGGCCGGGATGATCAGGAGACCGCCCTCGCGGTCCTCAAGGCCGGCGCGGACGACTACGTCGTCAAGCGCGACGACTACGTGGCGCGCCTCCCGGTCACCCTCGAGAAGGCCCTGTCGCACCATCAGGCAGATCTGTCCCGGCGCCAGCAGCCGGTCAGGGTCCTGTTCGCAGGGCCCGAGGATGCCGACGCGGAAAAGACACGGCGGCACCTGGCGATCTATGCCCCGCACATCGAGCTGTCGACGGCGAAGAGCTCCTGCGGAGTCCTGGATCGTCTCTCCGGACTGGACGAGGACGCCGCGTGGGACGTGCTGCTCTTCGACTCTCACCTTCCGGGCCTCCACGTCGTCGAGCTGCTGAAGGAGCTGTTCCAGGTCCGAGGGCTTGAGATCCCGGTGGTTCTGATCACCGGGCAGGGCGAGGAAGATGTCGCCATCCAGGCGGCCAAGCTCGGCGCCAGAGACTACCTGCCGAAGAACCCGGGGTATCTGCTGCAGCTGCCGGGCCTCGTGCAGAACGCCTTTCACCGCGCACAGCTCATCCGGGAGCAGGCGGCGCTGCGCGAGAGCGAAGAACGGTTCCGGGCGACCTTCGAGCAGGCGGCCGTCGGCATCGCCCATGTCGACCCCGATGGCCGGTTCCTGCGCGTCAACCAGAAGCTGTGCGAGATACTCGGCTACTCCGCCGGCGCAGCTGCAGGAGCTGCGGTTTCAGGACGTCACTTATCCCGGCGATCTGCGCACCGACGTGGACAACGCCGGCCGCCTGCTGAGAGGCGAGATCAGCACCTACTCGATCGAGAAGCGCTATGTGCGCCGGGACGGCTCCCCCGTCTGGGTTGATCTGACGGTCTCCGTGGCACGCGATCCGTCTGGCGAACCCAAGCATTTCATTTCGGTACTCGAAGACATCACGGTTCGCAAGCGGGCGGAGGAGGCGTTGAACCGGTCCGAGGCGCGTTTCCGCGCGCTGTTCGAGAACGCCGTCTACGGGATGTATCTCAGCAACGCCGACGGTACGCTGGTCGACGCCAACGCCGCACTGGTGACAATGCTCGGGCTCGAGTCCGAAGCCGGGCTGGTGGGCTGGCCCGTCAACACGCTCTTCAGCGATCCGGCCATGGGGGATGCGCTCGCAGAACGCTGCCGGCAGGAATCGCAGGTGCGGGGCTTCGAGGCGGCGTGGGTGCGCCGTGACGGCCAGCCGCTCCATGTCCGCCTGAGCGGACGGATGACGCGAAGCGAGACTGGAGCGCCGTCCGGCTTCGAAGTCATCGTCGAGAACATCAGCGAGCAGCGGTCCCTGGAGGCCCAGCTCCGCCAGGCGCAGAAGATGGAAGCGGTCGGCCGGCTGGCCGGGGGCATCGCCCACGACTTCAACAACCTGCTCACGGCGATCCTCGGGTACTCGGAGCTGCTGCTCACCCACGCATCGCCGGAGGATCCCGCCCGGGCGGACATCGGTGAAATCAAGGTGGCTGCCGAGCGCGCCGCCGGACTCACCCGGCAGCTGCTGGCCTTCAGCCGGAAGCAGGTGGTCGTTCCGCGCGTGGTGCGGCTGGGAAACGTCGTGACCGGCATGGAGCCGATGTTGCGCCGCCTGCTGGGAGAAGACATCGATCTGAGGTTGAGGATCGGCGGCGGCCACGTCAACGCCGACCCCGGCCAGCTCGAACAGGTGATCATGAACCTGTCGGTCAACGCGCGCGACGCCATGCCGTCGGGCGGACCGTTGACCATCGAAACATCCGATGTCGATCTCTCGGAGCCGGACGTGGCGAGGCTGGCGGACATCCAGCCGGGGTCGTACGTGAAGCTGGATGTCACCGACGCCGGATCGGGGATGGACACTGAAACCCAGGCCCACCTGTTCGAACCGTTCTTCACGACGAAGGAGCGCGGCAAGGGGACCGGTCTCGGACTGTCGACCGTCCACGGCATCATCGGCCAGGCCGGCGGCCGCGTGTTGCGTGCGAAGCGCACCGGGCGAAGGCACGACCTTCACGATCTATCTTCCGCGAGTCGCCGGCGTTGTGGAAGCGGAGACGGCGCAAGTGGGGTCGCGAAGCGAGCCGTCCGGTGCCGAGACCATCCTCATCGTCGAGGACCAGAGCGAGGTCCGCAGCCTGATGCACCGCGTGCTCAAGCGCAAGGGCTACAGGGTGCTCGACGGCGCTGGACGGGGAGTCCGCCCTGGCGCTGGGCAAGCGGCGCAAGGGCGAGATCCACCTGGTCGTGTCCGATGTCGTCATGCCGCGGATGAGCGGCCCCGACATGGCGCGCCAGCTGGCGAAGCTGCGCCCGGATCTGAAGGTGCTCTACCTGTCCGGCTACACCGATGACGAGGTCCTCACGCGCGGCGCGATCAGCGGCGACGCGGCGTTCCTCCAGAAACCGTTCACGCCGATTGCGCTCGAGCGGAAGGTCCGCGAAGTCCTCGACGGGCCGCACCGGCATTGATCCGGTGAGGATGGTGCACGGGCGCGCCTCGCGCGGTGCGCCTGCTGCGGGTCAGCCGGTTCGCTTGATCCCGGGGCGGCCGCCGGTTCCCAGCTTCCGGTCGAGTCGCGAGAGCCGATGCCGGATCGCGTCCGCCTCGCCCGGGTCGCATTCTCCGTCGAGCGCCTGCTCGGCGTACTTTCTTGCGCTCTCCAGATCCCGCGCCCGGTGCTCGTGATGGATGGCCAGCGCGCGGATGGCCTCCGCGCGATACGCGTGGGTGGCGTCGAGCTCGACGAGCCGGTTCCATGCCTCAGCGGCGTCGGCATACTGGTGCTGGCGCCGATGGACCAGCGCGAGTCTTCTCAAGGCCTCGGCCCGCAGGCCCACTTCAATCGACCGCGGATCCCAGGGCGCGTCCCCGATTCCCGCCGCTCTTCCGTAGCACTGCACCGCATGATCGCAGCGCCCGGCACGCTCGAAGACCTGGCCGAGAGCCAGCGCGGTGTGCGGGGTCGGCGCCTCATCGGGCCCTTGCGCCACCAGCCGCGCCGCCACGGCCGTGATGGCCGCCAGCGAGAGCACATCGAGCCGGTTGTGTTCGAACACGGCCTCGAGCCCCGAGCCGTCGCCCGTGCGCAGATAGTGGAAGTAGCGAGAGGGGATCTCCGAACCCGGCACATCGCCTTCGCGCGTCACGCCGAGGATGGCCTCCTCGAGCGCACCCAGCCTGCAACTGTCGCGGTCGGCCGCGTCAGACGACCAGCCATCTCGCTCGCCGAACCGGCTGTTCCGCCGCCGCCATAGACGGCGCGCCGGGAACAGCATGTCGAAGTGCGGCACGCCCTCGAACGGCGATTCCATCCGATGAAACAGGTAGCGGGTCTCGATGAGCGGCACATCGAAGGTCCGGCCGTTGAACGTGACCAGCCCGGCATAGCCCTTCAAGAGCTCGCCGAGGCTCACGAGCAGATCGTGCTCGGCCTCGTAGCCGCTCAGGAAGAACTGTTTCGTATGGAAGCCGTCGATGTCGAAGTGGCCGCAGCCCGCCAGAAACGCCACCGTTCCCGCGCCGCCGCTCAGGCCAGTCGTTTCGAGGTCGAAGAACAGCAGCCGGCCCTCGGCCGGAGGTTCGTCGACACGAGTCGCCTCCTGCGGTACCGGCTCGTCCTCGAAATCGAGTCCCGCGCGACGCCGGCTCGGGGCGGGCGCCTGTTCCCTGGCGCCGAGCACGCCGATTGATCCCCGTCCGCGTTCCAGGATGTCTGCGTAGTCACGCACGGGCAGCCGGCCATGCCAGAAGTCGAGGTCGTAGTGGCGCTCGATGATGGCGCACCCGCCGGGCGCAGACCAGGACACCTCGGCGTCGGGATCCGCCACGTAGCGCGGCCGGGCGTCCGGCGCAGGCGGACGATCGCAATCGTCGATGGGGCGGACCTCGTCGCTCGTCAGTGGTGCGCGACGTCCGCCGCGGACCACGTCCCGAATGCGCGCGGCGAGCCGTGAGGAATCGAGGGGCATGACTACAGCCTCTTCAGGATCTCCAGCGCGACCTTCTTCGCGAGCGGACCGGTGTCACCGACCGGGCCGACGCACGAGGGGCAGCCCGATTCGCACGGACACCCTGCAATCAACTCGCGTGTCCGAGCGATGAGATCGCGGTGCATCCGGAACAGCGGCTGGCTGAACCCGATGCCGCCGGGGTAGTTGTCGTAGACGAAGATCCGAGGCTGGTCGCCGTCCACCTCCGAGCGTGCCCAGGTGGCGGGCCGCAATGCCACCTGTTCGGCGGTGTCCGCCTCTGTCCGATCGGATCCCGGCCCCAGGGAGATGCCGATGTCGTGGCCGTCGCACATCAGCAGCAGCTGCGCGATCTGGCGCATGGCGAACGACAGGCCCACCACGCCGTCTCGCCTGTCGTCGGCCTGGTACGGCAGCGCCGTCATCATCTCGCGCGGCAGCGTCAGCCAGTACGACGTGGTGTGCATCTGGCGTTCCGGCAGGTCGAGCTCTCCTGATCCGACGTTCTCGTTCGTGTAGAACTTGATCTTCTTGAACCCGACGACGCGCGACACGACGTGGACCTCGCCGTGCGACCACGCCGGCTCGCTCGCGCTGCCCTCGGCTTCGAAGCTGTCGAGCACGGTGACCCGACTGTAGGTGATGGCGTCTGTGTAGTAATCGCAGTCGATGTGCCGCACGTACGCCTTGCGCCCCACGAAATCCAGCTCCTCGACCTGGAACAGCTTGCCCTCGACGATGTAGATCGCCTTCGGGTGGAGAATCTCGAGCGCGCTGTTGAAGTCCGTCTCGCCGATGACGCGGGTGGTGTCGGTGCGATCGACCACCACGAAGTTGTCCGACGACACGCTGCGCAGGCTCACCGCATCGGCCGGGTACGATTCGCTCGTCCAGTGCCACTGTCCCGGCGTGCCCTCCCCCGCCGGCTGGCTCAGGTGCACCAGTCCCTCTTCCGACAGCACGCCCAGGATTTCCTGCAGGTTCTCGTGGCCGTAGAGTTCCTCGGTCGAGAACGGCAGCTCGAACGCCGCGCACTTCACGTGGTCGACCAGGATCTGGAGGTTGTCCGGGTTCACCAGCGCGTGCTCGGGCGAGGCGTCGAAGAAATACGACGGGTGGCGGACGACGAACTGATCGAGCGGCGCGCTGCTGGCCACCATCACGGCGGCCGAACGGCTCTCGCGTCGCCCCGCGCGCCCCGCCCGCTGCCACGTCGAGGCGATGGTGCCCGGATAACCCGCCAGGACCGCGACATCCAGCGCCCCGATGTCGATGCCCAGCTCGAGCGCGTTGGTCGACACGACCCCCCGGACGGTGCCGTCGCGCAGCCCCTTCTCAATCTCGCGCCGGCGATGCGGCAGGTACCCGCCGCGGTATCCGCGGATCACGTCGGAGGCGCCCGGCTCGCCCTCGTGCGCGTCCTTCAGGTAGCGCGTCAGGATCTCGGTCGACAGCCGGCTCTGCGCGAACACGATGACCTGCAGCCCGCGCCGGAGGAACTCCAGCGCGACGCTGCGCGTCTGCGCGATGTAGGAGCGCCGGATGCCGAGCTGCTGGTTGACGATCGGCGGGTTGACGAACAGGAACCACTTCTCGCCGCGCGGCGCGCCGCTCTCGTCGACCTGCACGAACTTCTGTTCGACCAGCGATTCCGCCAGCTCGACCGGGTTGGCGATGGTCGCCGAGCAGCAGATGAAGATCGGCTCGGAGCCGTAGTGCCGGCAGATCCGCCGCAGGCGCCGCAGGACGTTGCCGAGATGGCTGCCGAACACGCCGCGATACGCGTGCAGCTCGTCGATCACGATGTAGCGCAGGTTCTCGAACAGCTTGGCCCAGCGCGGGTGGTGCGGCAGGATGCCAGAGTGCAGCATGTCCGGGTTGGTCAGCACCACGTGGGCGCGCCCCCGGATCGCGCGCCGCGCGTCCTGCGGGGTGTCGCCGTCGTAGGTGAACACGCCGACCTCGGTGTTCGCCTTCGACGACATCAGCTGCGAGAGCCGGTCCAGCTCGGCGAGCTGATCCTGCGCGAGCGCCTTCGTGGGAAACAGGTAGAGCGCCCGGCTCGCGGGATTCTCGAGGATCCCGTTCAGCACCGGCACGTTGTAGCAGAGGGTCTTCCCGGACGCGGTCGGCGTCGTGATCACGATGTTGCGGCCGGCCAGCACGTGCTCGATCGCCACGGCCTGGTGCGTGTAGAGCCGCTCGAGCCCGCGACTGGCCAGCGCGTCGGTCAGGCGAGGATCGATCCCGGACGGGAAGTCCGCGAACTTCGGATCGAGCGCCGGCTGGCGCCGGACGGCGGTAATCAGGCCGTCGGGCGCATCGAGCCGATCGGCCACGAGCCGTCCGGGGACGATCTCGCGCAGAGCCAGATCGAGCGCCTGGTTCCGGCGATCATCGTTTCGCGGCAGCTCTGGAAGGGAGGACATACGAGGCATGGTACCAGCGGGTCATAGGACGATCAAGTGGCGAAAGTAAAGATATGGCGAATGACGCGGACTGTCAGCCGGGAGAGGCTGGCGGCCTGAAACGCGGCGGTCCACGGCCTCGCGGGACGAAGTCAGTTATGATTCGGGTGCGGCTGGATGACGCCGAATGCCATGACCAGAATGGGACGCGCGATTCGAACATCCGCCCTGTTGCTGATAGCCGGGCTGTCTCTCGCAGCCAACGTCCCCCAGTCCGCCAGCCTCGCCAAGGGCCAATCGGTGTACGTAGTCGCGGTCAGGGACACCAGAATCCTGATGATGTGCCCGTCGAAACGGGCTGAAGCCGACTATTCTCCCACGTATCCAGGCTCTGAACTCACTCCGGCCTGGGCAGAGCCTTTCCCGGGCGCGCCGGATCGCCCGATGCGGGAACGTGTCGAGCAGATCATCCGCAAGCAGAACCGATTCAAGGTGGCGACCAGCGCCGAATCCGCAGATCTCGTCTTCATCGTCAACAGTCAGTATCGCGCCCGGGTCGACGCGATGATGCCCGGAATCGGTGCGGACGCGTCGGACCGTCCCGTGTGGAGCGACTGGCTCGACTCGAAGACCGACGAAGTGTCCTTCATCGCGGCCATCGCCGTTCCGGCGGAGGTCTATCGCAAGGGGCCGACAGATCCGGTCGCGCTCGGCAAGGCCCGGATCTGGGAAGGGATGGAGGCCAATTCCGTTGAGGACCCGTCCGCGACGGAGATGCTGCTGCGCGCGTTCGCGGCGGGCAGGGGAACGTCCTATCGCTCATCCTGGGTCGGGACTCTCGGGTCGGGACGGGTTTGCGCCACGCCGCAACCGCCACGTGCAGCCAGGATCGAGCTGGCTCCAGACGGTGTCGCTCCACCACCCGCACCGACGGCTGAAATCACCGCGAGTCCGGCAGGCGCGGCGACACCCGCAGCACCTTCGAACGGGTCGAAGCGGCTGGCGACCGTCGTGCCCGTGATCGTGACCGTCGAAGGCGGACTACCCGCTTCGGATCTCGACCCGTCGGCGTTCAAGGTATTCGAGGACGAGGTCGAACGGCACGTTGAAGGGACGATCCCGGATGCGGAGCCGGTCACCGCGGCGCTGCTCATCGATTCGTCCTACAGCATGCAGCCCCAGCTCACGGCGATGAAGGCGGCGGCATCGGCCTTCATCGATCGACTGCGCCCGGACGATCGTGTGCTGATTGCCTCGTTCGACAGCCGGATCTATGTCGCCTGCGAGGCCACCGGCGATCGCGCCTTCGCGCGAGGCGCGCTTGGGCGCCTGCGCACCGGGGGGCCGACGACCCGGCTCTTCGATGCCATCGACACGATGGCCGCCGAACGGATGAGCCGCATTCCCGGCCGTCGGGTCATGGTCCTGATGACCGATGGCCAGGACTCGGGCAGCGGCTGGGTCAGCGACGTCGGGTCCATCGACCAGGCCCGAGCGTCACATGTGCCCGTATATGTCGCACAGTTCGATGCGGCCCAGGGCACGCTGTCCCAGTACAGGCGCGCGCTGCCGAAGGGCGCAGAGATGATTCGAGCGCCCGAGGAGTATCTCAACCCGACCCGGACGGCCGCGCTGGCGACGCGCTACCTGAGCGACCTGGCGTCGGCGACTGGCGGGCAGTTCGAGCGAACACGCACACCCGACGAGTTGAATGCCGCCATGCAGCGAATTGCGGACGAGGTCCGCCACCAGTACTTCCTCTACTTCTATCCGCCAATCTCCACGCCCGACGCTGGCCGTTCCTCAGATCCGCGTCGAGGTGAATCGCCCTGGGGTGACCGTCCGGACGCGGCCGGCCTGGCGGGCCATCGTGAAGTGACCGCCCATTCTTCAGGCGAGCAGCCCCTTGCCCCCGTCCACCCGGATGGTCTCCCCGTTGATCTGCGACGCCTCCGGGCTGCATAGCCAGGTCACGAGCGAAGCCACCTGTTCGGGTGAGGTGAGGGATCCGGTCGGCGTGCGGGTGCGTGTCTGCGCGACGCTCTCCGCGAACTCCGGCAACGCTTTCACCGCGTCGGTGATCACCAGGCCCGGGCACACCAGGTTCACGGTAATTCCGGCCGGCGCGAGCTCCTGCGCATAGTGCCTGAAGAGCGACTCCAGTGCGGCCTTCGATGCGCCAACCGCGGCATAGCGAGGAATCACCTGGGTGCCGCCCGGGGACGTGATGCCGATGATCCTGCCCCCGCGCCGCATCTGTCCGATCAGGGCTCGCGTGAGCCGATGCACGGCGATGAAGTTGATCTCGAACGTCCAGCGCATCTGGCGATCGGACAAATCCATGGCGGGACGGTGAACTCCGCTCGCCGCGGAGTGAACCAGGACATCGATCGAGTCGAAGGAGGCCTTCAGGCTCGCCACGACCTCGTCGAACGTTTCGTCGTGCGCCAGGTCGCCGCGGATGGTCGAGATGGCCAGCCCTCGCTCCTTCGCCTCCCGCTCGAAGGCCTCCGCTTTCTCACGATCGCGCGCATACACGGCACACACTGCCGCTCCACCCGACGCAAGGGCGAGCGAGATCGCCTTTCCGATCCCGCGCGTGCCCCCGGTCACGACAGCCGTGCGTCCATGCAGGTCGCTCATGAGGTCGACTCCCCTGGCGCTTGACTCCCATCCACGACCGACGCCGCGCCGGCGATGAGCGCGAGGCGCCTGGCGCTCAGTCTGCCCTTCCGAGCACGACGCACGCGTTCTGCCCGCCGAATCCGAAGGCGTTGTTCAGGATATACCTCACCTCGGCGTCGCGGCTGCCTTCCGTGACGTAGTCCAGATCGCATTCGGGATCCGGAACCTTGAGATTGATCGTGGGGGCAAGCCGCTGCCGCTGCAGCATCAGGACGCACGCGATGGTCTCGACGGCTCCCGAGGCCACGGTGGGATGGCCAATCTGCGACTTCAGCGAGCTGACCGGGATGCCGTACGCTCGCGATCCAAAGACCTTCTTGATGGCGAGCGTTTCCAGCCTGTCGTTCTGCGGTGTCGAGGTGCCGTGCGCGCTGATGTAGTCGATCTGATTGAACGACAGCCCGGCCGACACGACCGCCTGCTCCATCGCCCTCACCACGGACTGGTTGTCCTCGCGTCCGTCGGTGAGGCGATAGGCATCGCTCGTGAGGCTGAAGCCGCGCACCTCGGCGAGGATCGGCGCGCCTCGCGCTTCGGCCGCCTCCCGCGTTTCCAGCAGGAGGGCTGCCGCGGCTTCGCTCCTGACGAAACCGGCGCGGTCCCGCGAAAACGGCCTGCTCGCCTCCGGCGCCGGGACATCGGCCGTCGTCAGCGCATTCAGGAGGTGGAAGTTCATCAGCGTGCTTTCCCACGCGCCGGAATCCACCCCTCCAACCAGGCACCGGGTCCAGCGACCTGCGCGAAGCCGGTTGAGCCCGACACCGACCGCGTGGATGCCGGTCGCGCAGGCGGTATTGATGCTGATCCGCCGCTCGGGCGCAACCGGGCCGTGCCGGCCATGCTCGACCAGGCGCGCCAGGTGGTCGACCACCGCCTCGGCCGTCGTGCTCTCCCAGTTGAACGCGACGGGATCGAATTGGCGGAACGTCTGGGCCGCCAGCTCGAAGAAGACCCCGCCCGGCGTGCCGAACACGATGCCGTCGACCGGGACGCCGGCCCCGAGGCCGTCGAGCGCCTGGCCCGCGGCAATCAGCGAATACCGTACCAACCGGGTTCCGACCTCGGGCGGAATGCCGAGGTCTTCGTGTGACGGCAGCCCGGTGCTGTCGACCACGCCCGCAAACGGCACCGGAAACCCGTGAGCCACCAGTCCGCCCCGGATGTCGCGGACGCCGGACTCGCCGGCGAACATTCGCCGCTCGAACTCAGGGACGCTGTTGCCCAGAGGCGACACGAGACCGCATCCGGTCACGACGACGCTCGCCACGCTACGCCCCGGCCTTCACGTGTGCGAGATAGCCGACCAGGTCTCCGACCGACAGGTCGGACACCTCGGTGCCGCCGAGCGCCTTCACGTGGTTGATGACCGTCTCGAAATCGAGCTCGACGCCGGTCAGCTTCTCGATCTCGAAGCTGATGTCGAGGACGTCGATGCTCTCGGCGCCGAGGTCGCGGCGAAACCTGCTCTCTGGCGTGATCGCGTCATTGCGCGCCGGCAGCACCGTTCGAATGGCCTCCGAAACCTGGCGAAACAACTCCTGCTCATCCGCCATCCGGCGTCCTCCTGTCCAGCACCTGGACGATGATCTGGTGGCTGATCCCGAAGTACTCCGCGGTGTCGTCGTACGCGCGCCGGTCCCACCGCGACTCCTCCTGGTCCCGGGTCAGCAGCATCGCGCCTGCCGCTTCGCAGAGAATGCGGTCCCCCAGGGCGAATCGGCGGATGCGCTCCATGACGAGCGCGTTCTCGAAGCTGAACGCGCTGCACACCAGCGCCGCCGCGACCCGTCCCTCTGCCAAGTCGATCTCCGCCTGCCCGAGGGCCTGCAGGCTCCCGTGAGTCGAGTGGTTGTAGACGTGCATCGGGCCCTGGATGCCCAGGAAGATGCTCATCTGCGCGGCCGCCAGGCTCGGAAGCTGCCGCAGGTACTTCTTCGGGTTGCACAGTTTCCTGTACCGCTCGGCAAACGCCTCGCCGCCCACCTGCGCCATCTCCCTCGCAACGGCGAAATCGACGGGACCGTTTTCGACGGCGGCATAGACTCCCACGCCAAATCGATCGGCATCGAGCATCGGTGCAAGGACCGTCCTGGCGCGCAGACACGCGAGCGAGAGCAGGACGCCCGCGCGGCTCATCGACCGGTACACACGCCGGTCCGGCAGGCCGGCCTCGACCTCGTCCACCGGCAGGGCCTTCGTTCCGGGCACGCGGATCAGGTCGCCGTAGTCCGCGGAGTGATAGTCCACCACCGGCGCGTCCCGGCCTGGCACCAGGGCGTCACTCCACAGGACGTGGCTCATCGAGTCCTCGCATCCACTGGGCCCACGGCAAGGCGCCTGGTCGCTCGGGCGGCCAGGCCCTCCTTCGAGGTTCTAGCTGGAATTGTACGGCCGATTCTGCCCGGGCGCTCGTGCGGTCCGGAGTCCGCCGTCCAGACTGTCGGCCCCGGCCGGACATCGGCCATAATGGGCGCGCTCGTATTCCGTGCTGGATGAAGCGCGGGTCATACCAAGGAGTCCTGATATGCGTGTGCGGCTGAACTGGCGCAGCGTTGCGCTGATAGTCGGCGTGTTCTTAACGGTGCAACTCGCACTCATGGCGCAGGCACAAGGCCCATCGAAGCGCCCGATTTCGTACGACGTGATGGATTACTGGCATTCAATCGGCGGCACGCGGCTGTCGTCAGACGGCCAGTGGCTCGCCTACTCGGTGACATCGCAGGCAGAAGACGGGGAGGTGATCGTGCGCAACCTGCGCACGGGCCAGGAGTTCCGCCACCCGCGGGGCACCGCTCCCACCTTTACCGAGGACGGCAGGTTCCTCATCTTCGCCGTCGCGCAAACCAAGGCCGAGGAAGAGAAAGAACGGCTGCAGAGCCAGGCAACGCCCGCGGGCGAACCCGGTGCGCAGGCGGCGGGTGGTCAACCGTCCGGCGGGCGCGCGACGGGCGGACGGGCTTCGGGCGGCGGCCAGGGAACCGGCACGCCGGGCACGGGCCGCGGCGCGGCGTCCGCCCGGAACCAGCCGCGTACCGGTCTTGGAATCATGGCGCTCGCAGACGGCAAGGTCACCACGGTCGAGAAGGTCGGCAGTTTCCTCGTGCCTTCCGAGTCCTCGACATGGCTTGCCTACTACAAGGGCGTGGGCGGCACGAGTGGCGGCGGGCGCGGCGCGGGCCCAGGTGGACGCGGTGGCAGAGGCGGTGCGGCACCCGCGGCCGGGCGAGGCGGCGGGTCGCAGGCAGCCGAACCGGCATCTGGCTCCCGCGAGAAGCGCAAGGATCCAGGATCGGACCTCATTCTCCGTAACCTCACGACGGGCGAGGATGTGACGATCCCCGAGGTCAGCGAATACGAGTTCGATCAGAAAGGCGCGTACCTTGCCTACGCCGTGTCGTCGAACGATGCCGCGAAGGATGGCGCCTACCTCCGGCACTTGAGCGACGGCGTGGTCAAGACGCTGCTCTCAGGCAAGGGACACTACAAGAGCCTGGCGTTCGACGAGGCGGGCCAGCAGGTTGCGTTTCTGAGCGACCAGGCGGACTACGACAAGCCCGTGTCGCCCTATCGGCTGTATGCCTGGAGCAGTCCGGAGGCCGTCGCTGCAGCCGCGGCGAAACCCGGACAGAGTGCCTCGAAGGGGGGCAAGGCCGCGCCGGCGGCGAAGAAGCCCGCCGCCAAACCGGCGCCGGTTGCCGCCGCAGCAAAGGCTGCGCCCGGAGCCGCGGGATCCTCCTCGCCGGCCGCGCCGGCGCCGCCCGCGGCTCTTGCCGTCGAGCTCGCGTCCGGATCGACCGCAGGCGTGCCGATCGGCATGGTGGTGGCCGACAGCGCGCCGCGCTTCTCGCGCGACGGCTCAATGATCTTCTTCGGCACCGGCCCGCCGCCACAGCCGCCGGCCGATCCGAGCGTGAAGGCCCCGACGCCCATCCCGGTCGATCTCTGGTCGTACAAAGATCCGATCATCCAGCCGATGCAGAAGGTGCGCGCCGACCAGGAGCGCAACCGCACGTATCGCGCGGTCGTGCATCTGGCGGACAGGACGTTCGTCCAGCTCGCCACGCCCGATCTGCCAACCGTGAATCCTGGAGACGACCCGGTGCGTGCCGTGGGCACCTCGGACCTGCCGTACCGGATGGAACTGTCCTGGGATCAGACGTACAACGACCACTACCTGGTCGATCTGAAGACCGGGAAGGCACAAAAGGTGCTCGAGCACTGGGGCAGCCAGGGCACGGCCCTGTCGCCCGGCGGCAAGTACGTCCTCTACTTCGACGAGCGCAACGGCCACTGGTTCACCTATCGCATCGCGGACGGCACGCGCGTCAACCTGACAGAGAAGCTGAAGGTGCGCTTCCAGCAGGAGAACAACACGCCTGATCTGCCGGGCCCGTACGGCGCGGGCGGCTGGACCGCCAACGACCAGTCGGTGCTGCTCTACGACGAGTTCGACATCTGGGAAATCAAGCCCGACGGCACCGGGGCCCGGATGGTCACCGGCGGAGAGGGGCGGAAGCAGGAACTGACGTTCAGGTATCGCGCGCTGGATCCGGAGGAACGCACGATTCCGGCCAGTAAGCCGCTGCTGCTCACCACCACCAACGATCGAACGCGCGCCACCGGCTTCTACCGCGTCAGCCTCGCCGGCACCGCGGCGCCCGAGAAGATCGTGATGGCCGACAAGGCGTTCGGCCCGCTCACCAAGGCGCGGAAAGCCGACACGGTTGTTTTCACGCAGTCGCGCTTCGAGGAGTTCCCGGATCTGTGGATTAGCGACCTGACCTTCAAGGATATGAAGAAGGTCTCCAACGCCAACCCGCAGCAGGCGGAATTCGTCTGGGGCAGGTCCGAGCTGATCGAATACACGAACGCTGATGGTAAGGTGCTGCGCGCCATCCTCACCAAGCCGGACAACTTCGATCCGTCGAAGAAATACCCCCTGATGGTCTACATCTACGAGGAGCTGACCAACTCGCTGCACAGCTACACCGCGCCCAATGTCGGCACCAGCATCAACGTGACCCGGTATGTCAGCAACGGCTACGTCATGCTCCGTCCCGACATCGTCTACGCCACGGGCTTCCCGGGCGAAAGCGCGGAGAAGTGCGTCATCCCCGCCGTGAATACGGTTGTCGCGATGGGGTTCATCGACCCGAAGCGGATCGGCATCCAGGGCCATTCCTGGGGCGGCTACCAGATCACGCACCTCATCACGAGGACCAACATCTTCGCGGCGGTCGAGGCGGGCGCTTCGGTCTCGAACATGATCAGCGCCTACGACGGCATCCGCTGGGGCACCGGGATGGTACGGCAGTTCCAGTACGAGAAGACGCAGAGCCGGATCGGGGCGGCGCCCTGGGACGCACCGCTCGAGTTCATCGAGAACTCGCCGATCTTCTGGGTCAAGAAGGTGCAAACGCCTTACCTGACGATCCACAACGATGCCGACGATGCGGTGCCGTGGTACCAGGGAATCGAGTTCAACATGGCGATGCGGCGGCTCGGCAAGGAAGCCTACATGTTCAGCTACAACGGCGAGCCGCACGGCCTGCGCAACCGCGACAACATGAAGCACTGGACCGTGCACATGGACGAGTTCTTCGACCACTACCTGCTCGGCAAGGCGCGGCCCGAGTGGATGGACAAGGGCGTATCGTTCCTCGACCACGGCAAGCGCGACGTGTTGCCGATGTTCAGGAAGAAGGCGGCCGCGGCCGATGTGAAAGCGGACGCTCAGAAGTAAGCCGACCTGTTCGGGAGGGCTCGGGGGGCGGCCGGCAATGGCCGCTCCTCGGCCCCGACCGCCCCACTCCGCCTTCGCTGCTCGTCGACTCCCCCCGCAACTCCCCCTGCCGACGCCCGGCTCCGGCGTGTGCGCCTGAGCCCCGCCGGTCCAATCCGGGGGTTCACCGGTCGTTTCGCTCGTCGATGCCCGGATCGGCGTATGATTCCCGGGACTTGCCGGACACGCGTTGATGGCGATCGTTCGCGACTTCCGCCGCCATCGGAGAGGTCCCATGACAGCTCGCCGAATTTCCGGGTTCCTGTGCGTGTGTGCGCTCCTGCTGGCCCTCGCTCCCTCGATGCGCGCGCGGCAGTCGCCGCCGGTCGGCCCGAGGCTCTACAGCGAGATGCAGTGGCGCGCCATCGGCCCGTTCCGCGGAGGGCGGACCAAGGCCGTTGCCGGCGTTCCGACCCAGCCGTTCACCTTCTATATCGGCGTCTGTAACGGCGGCGTATGGAAGACGACAGACGCAGGCCGCACGTGGCATCCGATTTTCGATGATCAGCCGACCGGCTCGATCGGGTGGGTCGAGGTGGCCCCCTCCGATCCGAACACCATCTACGTGGGGAGCGGCGAGGGACTTCCACGGCCCGACCTGTCCACCGGCGACGGCCTCTACAAGTCGATGGACGCCGGGAAGACGTGGACACATCTCGGGCTCCGCGACGGTCAGCAGATTCCCAAGATCGCCGTCGACCCGCGCAACCCGAACCGCCTGTTCGTGGCCGTGCTCGGCCACCCGTACGGACCCAATGAAGAACGGGGGATCTTCCGCTCGATCGACGGCGGCCAGACGTTCCAGAAGGTGCTCTACAAGGACGAGAACACCGGCGGCAAGGACGTCGACATCGATCCCTCCAATCCCGACATCGTCTACGCGACGCTATGGGAGACCCGGCAGGGGCCCTGGGAGAACGCGGCGTGGGGCGGGACAAGCGGGGGCATCTTCAAGTCCACCGACGGGGGCACGACGTGGAAGCCCCTCACCAAGGGGCTGCCCGAGGGGCTGACGCAGGCGGAACTCGCCATCGCGCCCAGCCGCACCTCGCGGCTCTACGTCACGTTGAACGCCGGCGGCGGCGCGATCTACCGGTCGGACGATGCGGGAGAATCCTGGAGCCGCGCAACCACCGATGCGCGCCCGGCAGGCCGGATTGACGAAGCGGTGCCCATCGTCAATCCGAAGGACCCGGAGACGGTCATCGTCACCAACGTGGTGAGCTGGAAATCCACCGATGGGGGGAAGACGTGGGTCCCCTTCAAGGGCGCGCCGGGAGGCGACGACTATCAGAACGCCTGGATCAACCCGAACGACCCGAACATCATGCTGCTCGTCGCCGACCAGGGCGCGGTCGTCACGCTCAACGGCGGCCAGTCGTGGAGCTCGTGGTACAACCAGCCCACCGCGCAGCTCTACCACGTCATGGCCGACAACGCGTTCCCCTATCGCGTGTGCGGGGGCCAGCAGGAAAGCGGCTCGGCGTGCGTGGCCAGCCGCGGCGACGACGGACAGATCACGTTCCGCGAATGGCATCCGGTCGGCGTGGAAGAGTACGGCTACGCGGCGCCCGACCCGCTGGATCCTGATCTGGTCTACGGAGGGAAGGTCACGCGATACGACCGCCGGACCGCGCAGGTGTCGAACGTGGGCCCGGTCGGCGGCGGACGCGGCGGCGGCGCGCCGGCCGCGCCCGCCTACCGGACCGTGCGCACGCAGCCCGTGGTGTTCTCGACGGTCGATCCCCACGCGCTCTTCTATGCGAACAACGTCCTCTGGAAGACGCTGGATGGCGGCATCAACTGGACGCAGATCAGTCCCGATCTGACGAGGAAGACCTGGACGGCGCCAAAGAGCATCGGGAAGTATCTCGACCAGCCAAGCGCGCAACCGCGGCAGCTTGGCGTCATCTACTCCATAGGGCCGTCCTACCGGGACATCAACCGCATCTGGGTGGGCACAGACGACGGGCTGATTCAGACCACCGCCGATGGAGGTGCGCACTGGACCGACGTCACGCCGCCGCAGATGACGCCGTTCATGAAAGTCTTCACCATCGACCCTGGCCGATTCGATCCACTGACCGCCTACGCTGCGGCCAACACGCTCCGCATCGACGACATGCGGCCTCACATCTACCGCACGCACGACGGCGGCAAGACGTGGAGCGAGATCGTGGAGGGCCTGCCATCCGGCGCAGCGGTCAGCGTGGTGCGTGAGGACCCGAAGAAGAAGGGCCTGCTGTTCGCAGGCACCGAGACCCAGGTCTACGTATCGCTCGACGACGGCGACCACTGGCAATCGCTGCGGCTGAACATGGCGCCTTCATCGGTTCGCGATCTCATCGTCAAGGACGATGACGTGGTGGCGGCGACGCACGGTCGCGGGTTCTGGATTCTCGATGACATCACGCCGCTGCGTCAGATCGACGCCGTGACGGAAGAACTCGAAGCGGTCCTCTTCAAGCCGACCACCGCGTGGCGCGTCCGCTGGAACACGAACACCGACACGCCGCTTCCGCCCGACGAGCCGGCGGGCCTGAATCCGCCGGAAGGTGCCATCATCAACTACTTCCTGAAGTCGAAGGCTGCCGGGGTCGTGACCCTGGAGATCCTGCAGCAGGACGGCCGGCTGGTGCGCCGCTACTCGTCGACCGATCCGGTCGCGGCGATTCCGGATCCGTCGACCGCGCCGCTGCCGCTCTACTGGTACCGGCCGCCTCAATCGCTGTCGGCCGAGGCGGGAATGCACCGGTTCACCTGGGACGTGCACTACCAGCCGATTAGCGGGGCCGGCGGCGGGGGACGAGGCGGTCTGCCGATCGCTGCCGTGCCGTACAACACGGTGATGGCGCCGGCCACTCCGTGGGTCGCGCCCGGCACGTACAAGATGCGGCTGAACGTCAACGGCAAGAGCTACACGCAGCCCATCACCGTTGCGGCGGATCCACGCGTGAAGACGCCGGCAGCCGCGATGCAGCAGGTCTACTCGCTCTCGGAGGCGATGTACTACGGTGCGATCGACGCGCAGGTCGCTGCAGCCAGGCTGACCGCGCTGCGAGCGGGGCTTGCCGACAGGCGCGGCAAGGCGCAGGGCGCGGTTGCACAAGCGCTGGAGACGTTCGACAAGAGAGCCGAAGCGCTTCAGGGTGCCATAGCGGAAGGCGGCGGGCGGGGTGGACGCGGTGGAGCGGGCGGGGCAGCCGGCGGCCGGGGCTCGGCGGCCGGAGGGCGCGCCGCGGCGGGCTCGGCCGGGCCCGGAGCCGCCGGACAGGGAGCGCCGCAGACGACAGCCTCGGCACCCGAGACGCTGTCGTCTGCCGGGGCGGCGCTCGCCGCACTGATGACGTCGCTCCAGGGCGCCGACGTCCAGCCGACCGCGATTCAGCTCGCGGCCATCTCGTCGGCCAGGCAGGCGTCCGCGCGCGTGATGGCCAAGATGAGCGCGCTCGAGGGCGCCGAGCTTGCGGCACTCAACGCGCAACTCAAGAGCGCGGGGCTGGAGGCCGTCACGGCGAAGTAGTCAGGCGTTCATGCCAGATCTTCCGCCCGAATCGGAAGCCGCCTGATTCGCTTCTTCGTCGCCGCGAACACCGCGTTCGCCACGGCTCCGGCGATCGGTGCGGTTGCCGGTTCCCCGGTTCCGGTGGGAGCCGCCGTGCTCTCCACGATGTGAGTTTCCATCGCGGGAGCTTCGTCGATCCGCACGACTTCGAAGGTATCGAAGTTGGTCTGCTCGACCTGGCCGTTCTTGATCGTGATCTGCCCCTTGAGCGCCGCCGACAAACCATAGATCGTGCCGCTCTCCATCTGGGCCACGACGATGTCGGGATTCACGACGCGGCCGCAGTCGACCGCGGTCACAACCCGATGCACCCGGACCTTCCCGGCCTTCTCGATGGAGACGTCGGCGACCTGCGCAATGTAGCTTTGAAACGCGTAGACGGCCGCGATGCCCATCGCGTGTCCCTCTGGAAGGGGCTTGCCCCACCCGGCCTCCTTCGCCGCGCGCTCGAGCACGGCCTTGAACCGCGTCGTGTCGAGAGCGGTTGCGCTTCCGGGCGGAACCTGGCGGGCCGTTGCCAGCAGCTGCAGGCGGAACGCCAGAGGATCGGCCCCCGCCTCGTGGGCGAGCTCGTCGATGAAGCTCTCGGTCGCGAATCCGTTGATCGAGTGCTGCACCGAGCGCCAGAACCAGACCGGGACGGCGGACTGCGCCGCGAGGTACTCCATCCGCATGTTCGGGATCAGGTACGGCACGTCGTCAGCGCCCGCAACCTCGGTGCGGGCCGGGTTGGACTTGTCGAAGAACATGCCGGCAATCGAGGTGGACGCCATCCGGTCGAACCACGCGACCGGCTTGCCGTCCGCATCGAGCCCGGCCCGGAAGCGGTGCATGGCGGCCTGCCGGAAGAAGTCGTGCTGGATGTCGTCATCGCGCGTCCAGACGAGCTTCACCGGGGCCTTCACCGCCTTCGAGATCAGCGCGGCCTCGGCGGCGAAGTCTGCGAGCGCGCGACGGCCGAAGCCGCCGCCGAGCAACGTCGTGTGCACCTTCACCTTTTCGATCGGCAGCCCCGCGATTCTCGCGATGACCGACTGCGCGCCCTGGGGCGACTGGCTCGGCACCCAGGCTTCAGCCGAATCCGCGCGAACGTCCGCCGTGCAGTTCATCGGCTCCATCGTGGCGTGCGCCTGGAACGGCAGCTCGTACACGGCCTCGACCTTGCGCGGGGCCGCTTCGAGGGCGTTGAGGGCGTCGCCGTCGTTCCGGACAACGGTTCCCGTCCGGTCGACGAGCTCGGTGAACTGGCGGTGCAGCGACTCGGAGCTCTCGGCGGCGTTCGGCCCGTGATCCCAGTCGATCGCCAGGCCGGTGCGTCCGCTGATCGCGGCCCACGTGCTGTCGGCGACGACCGCCACGCCGCCGGTCGTGTGCGCGTCCGCGATCGGGGCGATCTCGATCACGTCCCGCACCCCTCTGATGGCGCGCGCCTTCCCCGCGTCGAAGCGGACCACCGTGCCCCCGATCGTGGGACAGCGGGCGACGACGGCATAGAGCATGTTCGGCAACCGGGTATCGATGCCGAACTTCGCCGATCCGTCCACCTTCAGGGGCAAGTCAACTCGCGGGACACTCGTGCCGATGATCGCGAACTTCGAGGGCTCCTTGAGCTTCACCGTTGCCAGATCCGGAACGGGCAGCTTCGAGGCGGCTGCGGCAAGCTGGCCATACGACGCGCGCCGGTTGGTCCGCGTGTGGATGACGAAGCCCTTCGACGTGGTGCAGCTCTCGGGCTCGGCTTCCCAGTGTGTGGCCGCAGCCCGGATGAGCATCAGCCGGGCTGCCGCGCCGGCCTGCCTGAGCGGTGTGAAGGATGTGCGGATAGCGTTGCTGCCGCCGGTGCCGTGGTTGTAGACGGCCGGATTGGTCGGCGCCTGCACGACGTGAACCTGTCTCCAGTCGACGTCGAGCTCTTCGGCGAGGATCATCGGGAGCGAGGTCATCACGCCCTGCCCCATCTCGGACTTCGCGAAGATGATCGTGGTGTTGTTGTCGGGTGCGATCCGGACCCAGGCGTCGAAGGGGCCCTGGGCGGGCTTTCCCACCTGGGCTTGCGCTCGGAACGGATCCGGCTCGGCGAAGCGAACGCCGATGACGAGCGCCGCGCCCGCCGCTGTGCCGACGCGGATGAAGTCGCGCCTCGAGATGACGCTCATCATGCACCTCCCGCCGAGGCGGAGGCGCGGTGAATGGCGCGCCGGATCCGCTGGTAGGTGCCGCAACGGCAGATATGGCCGCCGAGCGCTTCGTCGATGTCCGCGTCGGTTGGCCGGGGCTTCCTCGAGAGGAGATCAGCCGCCGACATCAGCATGCCGGACTGGCAGTAGCCACACTGCGGCACCTGCTCCGCAATCCACGCACGCTGCAGCGGGTGGCTGCGATCGGCAGACAGACCTTCGATGGTTGTCACGCGCCGGCCGGCCACGGTGCTGACCGGCGTCACACACGCACGCGTGGCGCGCCCGTCGACGTGCACGGTGCACGCACCACACAGCGACATGCCGCATCCGAACTTGGTTCCGGTGAGGCCGAGCGTGTCACGCAGCACCCAGAGCAGCGGCGTGTCGGGATCGACGTCCGCCGTCTGGGGACGGCCGTTGACGATGAGCGAAAAGGCGGGCATTGAGGGACCTCCCGCCGCGAGCAGCCGCGGCATCTCGATGGAATGTCGCCCGGCCCGGGAGCCACCGCAGCGCGCGCATCGGATGGGACGTGCGGAACCAACGCGCCGCGCCGCAGCACGCTCGTCGGAGCGGGAGAGACCTCCCGTGGCGCGGGCGAGCGTTTCAGCCTTGACTGGTTGGGTAGTGCCACCCCCATTTTATACCGGGAGACGGTGCCTGTCGGCCCCCCCTGCCAGCAAGGGGAGGCTTTCCTCGTGCAGCGCCGGCCCGCCTGGGGCCGGCGCGCCGGCGAGCCCCCGATCGAGTGCCGATCTGCTAAGATTCGCGCACGTCTCACCCTTGGAGGTGCGAATGTCGCGGCTGCCCGGTGTCTGCCTCGCTGTTCTCATTTTGAGTGGCGCGTCTCACGCGTCCGAACCCCAGGGGCAGGTCCAGCCGGCCGCGCGCCGGGCCCTGACCATCGAGGACTACTACCGCATCCAGACGGTCGGCAGTCCGTCGATCTCGCCCGACGGAAGATGGGTCAGCTTCACGGTCTCCAGCCGCATCGAGGACGACAACGGGACGCGCGTGGAAACCTGGCTCGTGTCCACCGACGGCGCGGGCAGGCCGTGGCGTCTGCTCCACTACGGCCGCGACATCAGCGGCGCGCGATGGACCGATCGAGAGCTCGGTCGAGTACTCGGCCGATCGCCGTCAGTGGACCCTCGACCCGTCCAGGCCCGATCGAGCCCCCCGTCTCCTGGCGCCGGCCCAGGCCGGCTGGCGGGCGCGGAGGACGAGGCGGGCGGAGGCGCGGCGACGGGCAGCAGGCGGCCGGCATCGCGAGCCCGGACGGCAAGTGGATCGCCACGCCGCTCGACATGCTCCAGCCGCGCCGCGAAGCCCGAGCCGATGACCGACTTCGAGCGCCGGCACGAGGATCGATTCAAGGGCGTGACCTTCGACTGGAAGGACTTCCAGCGCGACGGCCAGCCGTTTCCCGCCCCCAATCTGCGCGCCCGGCCCGCGGCGCAGATCGTGCGTTCGCGCCGGCGGCGCGGCACGGCGACCAGAAGACACTCGCGACGCACGACCTGCGACCGACCGGCCTCGCCTGGCGCCCCGACGGCACGCGGCTCGTGTTCCTGGCCGACCCGGACTGGCGGGACGAGCTGAAGTACGAGAGCCCCGACATCTGGACGGTGACCGCTCGACGGCGCAGTTACGCGGCTCACCGACGACGGGTACGTCTACAGCGACGCGGGCTACTCGCCCGACGGCAAGTACCTGTCGTACGTGCGCGACCCGGGCACCGATCTGATCATCCGGCAGAAGCTGGAATCACGGCGGACCGAGCGACCTGTACATCCGACCGTCGCCGGCGGCGAGCCGATCAACCTGACGGCGACCTGGGACCTCGAGCCCGGCCCGACGCGCTGGTCGCCCGACAGCCGGTTCATCTACTTCACGGCCGCGATCGGCGGCGAGAACCACCTGTTCCGCGTGTCGGTGCCCGCAGGCCGCGTCGAGCAGGTGACCACGGGACCGCGCCGAATCGGCGGCCTGACGTTCGACAAGGCGTTCACGAAGATCGCCTACACCGTCGGCGTGCACGAGGCGCCGCCCGACGTCTACGTCGCGAACATCGACGGCACCGGCGAGCGCCGCCTGACCGATGTGCACAAGGCGATCGTCGCCGAGATCGCGCTTCAGCAGGGCCGAGCGGCTGCAGTGGCGCAGCAAGGACGGCACGGCGATCGAGGGCTGGCTGATGTTCCCGTACGGCTACGACCCGAAGAAGGGACCGTATCCGCTGATCGTCACGAGCCATGGCGGCCCGCACGCGGCGACCGGGTACGCTTTCGACTTCAAGGATCAGTACTTCGCCGCGAACGGCTACTTCGTGTTCGACACGAACTTCCGCAGTTCGACGGGCTACGGCGAGGCGTTCAAGTGGGCGACGTGGGGCGAGTGGGGCAACAAGGACGGACAGGACGTCGTCTCGGGCATCGACTTCGTGCTCGGCGCACTATCCGATCGACGCGGAAGCGCGTCGGCCACACGGGCCACTCGTACGGCGGCTTCATGACCAACTGGCTGATCACGCAGTACCCCGACCGCTTCGCGGCCGCGATCACCGGCGCGGGCATCACCAACTGGGTCAGCGACTACGGCACGGCCGACATCTACCGCACCAAGGAGACCGAGTTCTTCGGCACGCCGTGGGACCCGGCCGCGCGCGACCGCATGATCAAGCAATCGCCGCTGACCTATGCCGGGCAACGTGAAGACGCCGACGCTGTTCATCCACGGCGAGGTCGATCAGCGGGTGCCGTACGAGGAGGGCGAGCAGATGTACTTCGCGCTGAGACGGCGGGGCGTGCCGGCGAGGATGATCCAGTATGCCGGCCAGCCGCACGGGATCGGCGGCCACTGGAACAACGTCCACCGGATGCTCAACGAACTGAAGTGGTGGGAGAAGTACCTGAAGACGGGTTCATCCCGGCAGTGACGGGCATCATTGGCAGACAGACTGGATTCATCGTCACGACGATTGATGAGGTGTGGTCATGATTCGACGACTGCTATCGATGGGAGTGGTGGTGCTGTTCCTGGTCGGCGCGGTTGCCGAAGGCGCGCCCGTCAAGCTGGCCCGCCACCCGGACTACCGGGCCGGGAAGATTGCCGTCAGCTATCTTGGGGACATCTGGGTGGCCAACGAAGACGGCTCGAGCCCCGTCCGGCTCACCGACAGCACAGGACGCGACGTGTATCCCCGCTTCTCACCGGATGGCAAGTGGGTGGCCTTTTCATCGAACCGCTACGGCAACTACGACGTCTTCGTTGTGCCGATCGCGGGAGGGGCGCCGCGCCGGCTGACTTACTACACCGGCAGCAACGAGGTCGTGGGCTGGTCGCGCGACTCCCAGCAGGTTGTGTTCCGATCGGCACGAGGCGACGGCGCATTTCCCAGTGTCGCGACGCTCTACGAGGTCGCCGTCGGCGGCGGCCAGGAGCGCGCGCTCCCCGTGGATTGGGGCTACTCGGGCTCGTATTCCCCGGACGGAAAGCAGTTCGTCTTCAATCGCCATCCGAGCGTCTGGTCACGGAAGCACTATCGCGGCAGCTACGCCGCCGACCTGTGGGTGGGTGACTTCGCGCAGAAGGCCTACCGGAAGCTGCTTGGCGACGAGCGCTACAACCGGTACTGGCCGATGTGGGGCCCGAAAGACGAGATCTACTACGTCGCCGATCCCCTGCCCAACGACAAGTCCGTCAAGCCCGGCAGCCCGGAGGTTCGGACCAGCGTCAACAACATCTTCAAGATCGGCGTGAACGGCGGGCAGCCGGTCCAGGTGACGAAACACACGAGCGGCAGCCTCTTCTGGCCCTCCATGTCGAGCGACGGAAAGGTGATCGTCTACGAGGAGAACTTCGGGATCTGGAAGCTGGACGTGGCCTCGGGCAAGACGACGGAAATCACGCTCGACATCAACGCGGACGAGAAGCAGAACCAGGTCGACGTGGAGACGGTCGACAGCGAGCTCGACGCGTTCGACCTGTCCCCGTCCGGCAGACGGGCGGTGATCTCCACTCGAGGCCAGATCGTCACCATCGCCACCGACCGCGGCGACATCACCCGCGTGGCGCCGGACGCCATGGCCTCGCGCAGCCAGTCGCCGAAGTGGTCCCCCGACGGCAAGTCCCTCGCGTTCGTGTCGGACCGCGCCGGGAGCGACGAGATCTGGCTCAGCGATCCCGACGGGAAGAACCTGAAACAGATCACGAACCTGAACAACGAAAAGGGCGCCATGCTCTGGTCGCCCGATTCCAGGCTGCTCCTCTACACGGCCGCGGACAAGAAGCTGTATGCCTACTCGGTGGCGGACGGCAAGACCGCCATCGTGACGTCGAGTGACGTGGGCCGGATCGGATCAGTGGCCGTGTCGCCGGACAGCAAGTGGGTGACCTTCTCGAAGCAGGATCGCACCATGCGATCCCACGTCTACATCGCGCCCATCACGGGCGGCGAGGAGCGTCACATTTCGGACGACAGCCTGCTCTACGCCGAGAACAACGCCGTATGGACGGCTGACGGCAAGTACATCGTGTTCACCTCCACGGCCGGCACGAGCAGCGGCGTCGCGTCGACCGGCGGACGGTTCCCGAGCACGATGCAGATGTGGGCCGTGTCGCTCAAAGACCAGGACAAGGATCCGGTCAGCCGCGATATCGACAACGAGGCGCAGGGGCTCGCCGCTGAAGCGGCCTCACGGCAGGGCGGCGGCCGGGGCGCCGGCGGCGGTGGCGCCGCCGCAGCCGTCGACGTGAAGTTCGACTGGGACGGCTTCGCACGACGGGCGCGGCGCCTGAACGCGCCGGGCGACACCTATGGCGGGCTGACGCCCACGCCCGACGGTCACTCGGTCGCCTTCACGTCGTCATCGAGCTCGTCGGAGGGGGCGGCCTCCGCGCCCGGCATGTACATCATCAACGTCGAAACCGATCAGTCCACCCGCGTTCCTCAGCCTGCGGCAGAGGCCGGGGCCGGAGGCGGCCGTGGACGTGGCGCGGGCGGCGGATTCGGCGGCGGCAGCACGATGGCGTTCACCCGCGACGGCCGGACCATCTATTTTCGATCAGGGCGCAACCTCTACGCGGCGCCGATCGGAGGCGGTGCCTCGTCGCAGGCGTCAGCCGCGGCTGCTCCCGCGGGAGGACGCGGCGGCCGTGGCGGAGCCAGCGGCGCGACAGAAGCGGCCCCCGCCGGCGGCGCCGCCGCCGCGAGGCGCGTCAGCTTCAGCGTCAACCTCGAGGTCGATCACAAGGCGCTGCGGCGCCAGGTGTTCAACGAGGGCTGGCGCATCATGAAGAACCGCTTCTACGACGCGAAGATGCACGGCGCCGACTGGAACCTCGAGAAGAAGACCTACGAAGGACTGCTCGACTACCTGGTGGACGAGGAAGAACTGCACGCCGTGATGATGATGATGATCGGCGAGCTCAACGCCTCGCACACCGGCGTGAGCGGCGGCCCGCCCGCCGTCGAGCGGTCGCCCGCGCAGACGCGGTTTCCGGGGTTCGACCTGGTGGCCGATCCGGCCGGGTACTACCGCGTCGGGCACATCTACAAGACCGGCCCGGCCGACCACGACTACCTGAAGATCACGAAGGGCGACTACATCATCTCGATCGACGACCACGAGCTGAAGACGACGGAGGGCTACTGGAAGTACTTCACGGTGGCGTCCGGCCGCAAGTTCCACTTCCAGCTCAACAGCAAGCCCGCGAAGGACGGGGCGTGGGATCTGACGATCGATCCGATCAACAACGCGGCCTTCGGGAACCTGAAGTATGCGAAGTGGGTGGCCGACCGTCGCGACATGGTCAGCAGGCTCAGCAACGGCGAGATCGGCTACCTGCACATCCGGGCGATGGACGCGCCGTCGCTTCGGCAGTTCGAGCTCGACCTTGCGGCCAATCGCACGAAGAAGGCGCTCGTCATCGACCAGCGGTTCAACGGCGGGGGCGGCATCGACCAGGAGCTGCTCGGCATCCTCGCGGGGCGCAAGTACCAGTTCGCCGTCGGGCGTGATTCGGACATGCAGGTCTGGCGGCCCCAGAACTTCTACGGGCCAATGGTCGTGATGCAGAACGAGCGGTCGGCATCCGACGCCGAGATGTTCCCGCAGGGCTTCAAGGATCTCGGGCTCGGCAAGACCCTGGGCGTCCCGACCATGGGCGCTGTCATCGGCACGGGTTCCTACACGCTGCTCGACGGATCGACGATTCGCACCCCGGGAAGCGGCGTCTGGACGGCAAAGGGCGAGAACATGGAGAACTTCGGCGTGCAGCCCGATGTCTATATCGACAACACGCCGGCTGATTTCCTGCAGGGCCGCGATCTGCAGATCGAGAAGGCGGTTGAGGTCCTGAAGGCCGAGCTGGCCTCCGGGAAGAAGACACGGCCTTGAACGGCGTGTATCATCTTCGGTGCACTACACACGGATAAAGGCTGGCGGCTGGCGGGGCTGGCGGCGCCAGGCCGTTCACGGAGTCGAGGTTTGCAGCCGGGCGCGACGCGCCCGGACTGGTGGTTCAATTTCTGCCCAAGCGGCGAAGACGGCCCCAAGGCCCGTGAAGGGCCGGACGCCGCCGGCCTGAGGCGGTGTTGTCTGAAGGAGTCGGAGTCATGAGAGGTCCCCTCGTCGTCCGCCGTCATGCGGCGGGCATCCTGATCGTGTTGACGGTGGCGATGGTGCTGATCGCGGTGCTCGGGGCCCAGCAGATGGTCACCGAGACGCGCGATCCCAGGCAGGCACAGGATGAGGCGTTCGCCCGCGCCTACAAGGAATGGACGGGCGAGCCCCGCTACGGCAGTCCGCTGGTGGACCACCTGCCGGTCGTCAAGGGCATCCCAACGCCGAAAGACGTGCTTGGCTACTACGTTGGCGCGCCGCAAAAGCTGACCTTCTACGCCGACATCCTGAAGTACTACCGGACCCTCGCCGCCGCCACGCCCCGCGTCAAGGTGGAGACGATCGGCAAGAGCGAGGAAGGCCGCGAACTCGTCGTCGTGTGGGTGTCGTCCGAGCAGAACATGAAGGAGCTGCAGCAGAATCGCGACCGGCTCGCGAAGCTGGCCGACCCGCGCGGCCTCTCCGACGTGCAGATCCGCAGCCTCATCAGCACGACCAAGCCGGATTATCACCTCATCGGCGGACTGCACAGCACGGAGACCGGCTCGTCGGAGATGCTGATGGAGCTGGTCTACCGCATCGCGACCGAGACATCGCCGCTCATCACGCAGATCCGCAACAACGTCTATGTCTCGGTCACACCGGCTGCCGACGCGGACGGGCGTGATCGCGCCGTCGACTGGTTCTATCTCGGCCTCGAAACGGCCGCCGCACAGACGCCTGCGCGACAGACGACTGGAACGCCGACGACTGGCGCGCAGACGACCGGCGCGCCGGCCCCGGGCGGGCGCGCGGGCGCAGCGACTGCGGCCGCCGGAGGCGCCGTCGCGACAGGTACCGCCGCGGCACCCGGGACGGCCACCGCAGCGGGCGCTGCCCCAACGGCAGGAGCCCCGCCAGCGGCCGGCACCAGGCCTGCGGCTGGCACCACCGCCGCTTCGGCCGGTCCGGCGACCACATCGAGCGCGGCGCAGGCGGGCGAGCAACAAGGCGCACAGGAAACGGGCAGAGGCGGCGGGCCGGGCGCCGGGGGCGCCGTGCCGTACTGGGGCAAGTACGTCTTCCACGACAACAATCGCGACATCAACATCGCGCTGATGCAGATGCGGGCGCTCACCGACTGGTACTACACCGCGCACCCGCCGATCATGCACGACCTCCACGAGTCGATGTCGCTGCTCTACACCTACAGCGGCGGTCCGCCGCAGAACCCGAATCTCGATCCGCTGCTGTTCGCGGAACTCCCCTGGTTCTCCAACTGGGAACTCGCCCAGATGACCAAGTGGGGCATGCCCGGCGTCTACACGCATGCGTTCATGGACGGCTGGTCGCCAGGCTACCTGGGTTCGGTCGCCTACAACCACAACGGCGTGATGAAGATGTACGAGACCCAGTCGGGCCGCGATCCGGTCGCACCGGGAACGGGCCGCGCGGGCGCGGGCGAGGAAGGCCGGGACGGATCTGCGGCAGCGGCTGGGAGAGGCGCGGCCGGCGAAGGCCGCGGCGATGCGGCCCAGGCCGGGCGCGGCGCACAAACGGAAACGGGGCGAGGCGCCGGTGCGGCCGCGACTGGGAGAGCGGGCACCGGTGAAGGCCGCGGCGATGCGGCCCAGGCCGGGCGAGGCGCACAAGCCGAAACAGGGCGAGGCGCCGGTGCGGCCGCGACTGGGCGAGCGGGCACCGGCGAAGGCCGCGGCGATGCGGCCCAGGCCGGCCGCGGCGCGCAAGCCGAAACAGGGCGAGGCGCACAACCTGAAACGGGCCGCGGCACGGCCGGCGGGCGCGGTGACACGGCCCAGGCCGGGCGTGGTGCGCAGCCCGAAGCGGGCCGAGGCGAAGGCGGCGGCCGCGGACCGGCGCTGCCAACGGGCCGCGGCGGCACGCAGGATCGCGAGTGGTTCCGGGGCCTGCCCGTCCCGCCGAACGCCGCGGCTTCCTTCACGCGTCGGGACAACACCAACTACCAGGAAACCGGGGTTCTCTCGTCGCTGCAGCTCACCTCGATGTTCCCCAACGTCGTCGTCGAGAACTTCTACGTGAAATCGAGGAACTCGATCGAGGACGGCAAGACCAAGCCTCCCTACGGCTTCATCATCCCGGTGCAGCGCGAGATGACGAAAGTCGCCGAACTCATTCGCATCCTTCGAGTCCAAGGGATCGAAGTCGGACAGGCTGCCGCGGAAATCAAGCTCGGCGACGCCTCCTATCCGGTCGGCTCGTATGTGATCAAGCGAGACCAGCCCTACGGCCGTCTCGCCAAGAATCTGCTCGAGAAGCAGGTGTACCCGGACGCGAGGCTGACCACCTACGACGACAGCGGGTGGACGATGGGCCTCGAGATGCTGGTGGACGTGAAGGAGATCGCGGATCCGGCGGTCCTGAAGCTGGCGACCGTGCCGGTGAAGACTGTCACGCTGAAGGGGAAGATCTCCGGGACGGGCGCGGCAGGCCTTGCGGTGGCGCACCTCGGCTCCAACAACATGATCGCGCTGCGGTACAAGCTCGACAAGGTCCCGATGAAGATCGCCGAGAAGAGCTTCACCGCCGAGGGCGTCGAGTTCCCAGCCGGCTCGTTCATCATCGCGGGCCCGATCTCCCCCGCCGCTCGAACGGCCATCGAGGAACTCGGGCTGACCGCCGCAGCGCTGACGGCGCTGCCCACGGTGCCCAGCCACGACGCCAGCGCGCCGCGGATTGCCATCTACTCGCAGTGGACGAGCACCCAGGACCTCGGGTGGTACCGGCTTTCGTTCGACCGGTTCGGCATTCCCTACGATCTCATCTACAAGGAACAGGTCAGGAAGGGCGATCTGCGCAGCAAGTACGACGTCATCCTGATGGCCGCGCAGAACATCAACCGGCAGACGGTGTTCCAGGCGCCGGCGGCCAGGCCCCAGCCGTACCAGAAGAGCGACAAGCACAAGTTCCTCGGCGCGTACGGCGAGACGCCGGACATGACGGGCGGATTCGGCCAGGAGGGCGTCGACGCGTTCGCGAAGTTCCTGGAAGGAGGCGGCACGCTCATCACGGCGGGCGCCGCGAGCCGCTTCCCGATCGAGTTCGGCTGGGCCCACACGGTCGACGTCGAAGCGGTGACCGGCGTCACCGCGCAGCGTCCGATCGTCCAGGCCGAAATCTCGCGGCCGGAACACCCGATCTTCTACGGCTATTCAGTCAAGACACTGCCCGTCAAGTATGTCGGCGGCTTCACGTTCCGCGTCGGCATCGCCGACCAGGGCAACATCCTCGGCCGGTACACCGGGGGCGAGTCGTCCGTGCTGAGCGGCCTGATGGTTGGCGCCGATCTGCTGCGCCAGAAACCGTTCGCTGTCGATCTGCCCAGGGCGTGCAATGGCAAGGGACGCGTGATCCTCTTCGCCAACAACCCCGTGTATCGCTGGCAGAATCACGGCGAGTTCAACATGATGTTCAACGCCGTGATGAACTGGAGCTACGTGCCTCCTCCGCCGCCTGCGCCACCCGTGCCGCCCGCGTCAGGAGGACGCGGAGGATCAAACTAGATCAACGATCTCGACTGGCCGCCGTCGACGACGATGCTGGCGCCGGTGACCCAGCTGGCTTTGGATGAGGCAAGGAACGCCACGACGTTGCCGACCTCTTCGGGGGTTCCGAACCGGCCGAACGGGATTTCGCGCTGCACGAAGGCCGCGATGCCCTCTGGATCGGCCTGCTGGCGCTTCCACCACGACCCGCCGGGGAAGATGATCGACCCCGGCGCGATGCTGTTGACCCGGATGTTGTCGCGCGCCAGCTGCTGCGACATCGACTTGGCGAGGCTGATCTCGGCCGCTTTCACGGCGTTATAAGTCATCCGGCCGCCGGTCTCCCTCCCGAAGATTGAGGCGATCATCAGGATCACGCCGCCACCCCGGTTTCGAAGGTGCGGCACCGCCAGGCGCGAGACTCTGACAGCCGGGTAGAGCGTCTGGTCAAACGCTTCCTGCCAGTCCGCGTCGGTCGCCTCGAGCAGACCGCCTCCACGCGCGAGGCCGATGTTGTTCACCACGATGTCGATGCCGCCAAAAGTGGCCACGGTGCGATCGACCACGGCCGCCGCGCCCTCCTCCGTTGCCAGGTCGGCCTGCACGGTCAGCACGCGGCCCGGATCGCCACAGCGCGCCGAAATTTCCGCGGCGGCTCGAGCGAGCTGGTCCGCGCCACGAGCGCAGAGCGTGACCCGGCACCCTTCCAGCGCCAGCGCGGCGGCACTGGCCATCCCCAGGCCGCGACTCGAGCCAGTCACGAGGGCGATCTTTCCCGTCAGACCGAGATCCATTGGGAGACTCCTCACGGGTGCAGGCTTGGGGCGTGTAGGTTGTAGGTTACAGGTTACAGGTTATAGGTTACAGGTAACAGGCTGCAGGCCACAGGCTACAGGCCGCAGGCTACGGGCAGCAGGCTACAGGCCGAGCCACAGGCTACAGGGCGGGCACGCAGGATGGAAGTGCGTGCCGGATGGATGCCCGCGCCGGAAAGGTACGCGCGCCGGATGGATGTGCGTGCCGGATGTAGCGCCGGGGCTTCAGCCCCGGCGAGTCCGGCGGTCAGCCCCGGCGAGTCCGGCGGCTCTGAAGAGCCGCCCTACAACCCGAGAGATTCGCGCGCCCGACGGGGGCCGGGGCGTCCGGCGCGCGCTCAACTCGTCAATTCGAAGCTCGATGTCTGCAGAAACGACCATAAGGCTTGGTTGAACGCGTCCGGACGTTCGAGGTTCGAGAGGTGGCCGGCCCCTTCGATGATCTTCAGTGACGAACCAGGTATGGCCTCCTGGATGGACCGGCTGGCCGCGACCGGCGTCAGCAAGTCTTCCTGGCCGACGATCACCAGCGTCGGGCATGCAACGCCGGGCAACAGGTCCGTCGAGTCCAGCCGCCGCATCATTCGCCGAATCGCGGGCCCGATGCCGGCTGAGGTTGCCGCTCCGAGCATCCGCGTGACGTCCTGGACGATGGCGGGCCGATCGCGCCTGGAGGTGTCGCCGAGCAGTCCTGGCAGCATATCAGCGGCGATGGCGGCCGGGCCTGACTTCTCGAGGCGGTCGAGCATGGCCACGCGGCTCGCGCGCCCGGCGTCGGTGTCCGCCGTCGCCCGGGTGTCGGCGAGCACCATGCCCGAGATGCGACCCGGATGGTCTCGCAGCAGCGCGAGGAGCGTGTATCCGCCCATCGAGAGCCCGCAGAAGGCGGCGCGCGGTATCTTCAGGTGGTCCAGCATCCGCGCGACATCCGCGGCGAAATCGCCAAGTGTCTCCTCGGCGTCACGGGATTCCGGGTCCGGGTCCGAGAGCCCAAAGCCGCGGAAATCAGGTGCGATGGCACGCCATCCGGCAGGGACGGCCTCGAGTTGGGCGGCCCACATCCCGGCGTGCAGCGGAAAGGCGTGCAGGAACACCACCGTGGATTCCGGCTTGCCGTTCGACGCGTCCAGATAGCTGACGCGCCGGAGGTCGAGGTCGAGATGACGTCGAGCGATGCGCACGGGCATGCCGGCATGATACAACAGGGGTCATGCTGACCGCGGCGACCCTCGGCTTGGCTGGATATGGCCTCTACGCCCTCGCCGGCGCCCTGGCGGACCTGATCTTCCTCACCCGACTCGAGTTGTGGGCCAACCTGGGCGGCGCCGTGCTGGGTGTGGCGCTGCTGTTTTCGGCCGTGCTGGTCCGCGCGGGCGTGCCAGGCGGGCTGTTGTTCGCGCTGGGCGGCCTGCTCGGCCTCCAGGCGCTGAACCTCCACAACTCGATGCACCTGTACGGGTCCATCCAGGTCATCGACGAAGGGGCCCGGGCCGTGTTCGGGGCCGTCCTGATGCTGCTCGGGTGGCTCGGCGGGAAATTCGAGCCGCCGCCGGCGGAGCCGGAAGAAAAGGCCGAGGAGTAGGTTCGCGACAGGCGCCGCCCTCGCACCTTCGGTGCTTCGGCGTCCAAGGGCTGGCGGCGCTTCGAACGACGTGAACTCCCACCTTCCGCGATGAGTGCGTCAGCCGGACAGGGCGGCGACGAAGGCCTCGATGACCGCGACGACCTCACCCGGCCGTAGCTGGCGCGACGACCCAGCAGCATACCTTGCGGCACGCGGGCGGCGGATGGAGGTGGTCCATGAAGGTCTTTCTCCTCACGTTGTCGTTGTTCGCCGTGATCGGTTCGCAGCCATTCCGTCCTCCACCGCAGCGGCTGGCACTCGATCCTCATCTGCTGCGGGAGGCGATCGCGCTCGGCGAGGAGGGCGAACCGAAGGCCTATCCGCTCTACCTCTACGACCGCGACGCAAAGGGCGCCGACCTGCTCGGACTGATCTACACCCCGTTTGTTCGAGTCGCCTTGGCCGCCAGCGCCGCGCGGCGGGTTGGCAGGCATCTCACACCGGCTGACGTTGAGCCGTCGTTGATTGGGGCAGACGTGCAAATCGCGTTCAGATGGTGGGGCCACTTCCTCTCTCCGGGATTGGCGGGCGACGACGAGGCTTTGCTGCCGCCTGAAGCCGTCGTGACGGAATTCGGGGTGACGCCCGTCGCAGGAGTGGGCCGGCGGCCCCTGTGGGTTCGCCCCGCGGCCGACGGGATGCTCGCGCTAGGGGATCATCCCCGGTATTCGGATATGGCGATATTGGCTGCCTTTCCTCCGGATGTCGTGAATCCAAACCATTTCTTCCATATCTATAAGAGGCGTCAGACAGCCAACGGCTTGGAGGAAACCGTGCTCGCGACCGGGTGGATCCGTCCCAATCAGATGGAACAAGTCCGTTGATGCTCTGGATCCTGACGCCAGAACCGACCGGCGAATCCGCGGCTGAGAAGCCGCGGCCCCATTGAAGCGGGTGCGTCGCGCCGGCTCGCATCAGAGTCAAACGCGTTAACCGATCGGCGCGCCCCGATCGAACGTGCGCCACATTCAGCGCGCTCGGTGGCGAGTTGGCCACGCCGCGCCAGAGGATGGTCTTGCCACCGATGTGGATGCCCACTCCAATGGGCCGATCGTCTGGCGAAAGCCCCCGAAACACTCGATGCTAGGCTCGTACGAGGTGGGATGGTGGGTCTCGGAGAACGGCTGATCGCCGATATCGTCGGACGAGTTCGCAGCGTGGTTTCGCCTCGCCGGATCCTCATCTTCGGGTCGGCTGCGGTTGGCTCGTTGACACCGGACAGCGACATCGACCTGTTGGTGCTCGAGGATGACCTGGTCGACGCTCGCGCCGATCGCCTGCGCATCCGTCAGGCGCTCAGGGGACTGGGTTGGGCGTTTGACATCATCGTCATGACCACGGAGCGGTTCGACGAGACCAAGGGCGTGGTGGGAACGATCGCCTACCCGGCCAATCGGCAGGGCCTGATCGTGTATGAAACCGCCTGACGAGGTTCGCCGAGAGATCGTCGCCCAATGGCTGGCGCGTGCCAACGAAGATCTCAGTGTCGCTCGGCACCTGCTCGGTGAGAACCTTCCGTATCACGGCGCAGTCGGCTTTCACGGGCAGCGGGCGGCCGAGAAGTTCCTGAAAGCGTACCCGGTCGCCCATCAGGTCGCATTCCCGAAGACTCACGATCTCGGGCGGCTGCTCGGCCTTATCGCCCCAGTCGATGGAGCGCTGGCGACCGCCCTCTCCGCGGCGGTGCAATTGACCGACTACGGTGTCGATGTCCGCTATCCTGGCGACCTCCCCCAACTGGATGCCGACGACGCGAGGCGCGCGGTCGAGTGTGCCGTCGAAGTCCGGGACGCCATCGCGCCCCGGGTGGAGGCGAGTCACTCGTGAGGCCCGGAATCTCCGGATGGAAGAAGGACTTCCCAATTCACGAGGAGGTCGAAGACTTTTCCGGACGGCAGCGGTCTTTCGTCATCGACTGCCACGAAGGTCTCTGTCGTCTTCGAGAACATGGAGGACGGCATGACGATCGACGAGGTCATCGAGCAGTTCCCGGTTTCGCGGAGCCACGTCAAGGCCGTGCTGGAGTCTGCCGCCCGGACATGGCCACTCGTCGATGAGGGAGAGTGGTCGAGGCTACCCACTGCTGGTGGGCTGACGTCGCGTCCCACAGGTCGAGAGAGATGGGGTTGCCCTATTGCGGGAGGTTCATGCGGCGCAGCAGCGCCTGGAAGCGGGGCTCGGAGCGCAGGCGATCAAAAAAATAGGGGAGGCCCAGGTAGGGCAAGACGGGATCGTGCACGTCAAATCCCTTCTCCAGCCAGTCAAGAGCCTGCCCGTTGTCCCCTGCGTCCAGATACAGGTCCGCCACGTCGGACGGTGCCGCGAAGGAGGCGCGAAAGCGAGCCGCCAGGGCCTGGGCCCCTCGCTTCATCCCTTCCGTGTAGCCTCCCTGGGCGTAACCCTGATCGAGCGCCTCGTCGACGGCACGATCGTCGTAGTTACCCTTCAGGTAGGCCTTCGCTGCCCCAAAAGCCTCTTTCTGCATCCCTTTGAGGGATCGTGCCCACCAGATCGCCTGCTGCGCGCCCGGATTACCAGGCGCGTTGCGCGCCGCGGCAACAGCATCGTCGTATCGGCGGACAAATATCAGGTCTGCGGCATAAAACACTTGTACGAGCGGATTGAGCGGATCCAGTGCCAGGGCCCGCTCTATCTGGGCCATGGCCTCATCCGGGCGCCGCATCATATTCAGATAGTGCGAGTAGGCAGCACGTGCATCCGGGAAGTTGGGATCGAGTTCGATGGCCCGCCTGAAGGCCGCTTCGGCAGCCGGCCAGTTCCAGTCGGTCCAGGCGTAGATGGCCGCCAGTGCGAAGTGCGCTTCCGCGAGGGTGCCATCGAGCTCCAGTGCCTTCAGCGCGGCGGCTTTGGCCTTCGGCGCGGCCTCATGAGGGGAAGTTAACCCCATTTGCTGGCGATAGGCCCAGACGATGGAGACGCCGACATAGGCGAGCGGATACTCCGGATCCTTCTCCAGCGCCCGTTCAAAGTACTTCAGCGAGGCGTCGAGGTCGGCAGACGTCATCAAGTAGGAGAGCCTAAGCCCCTTGAGGTAGGCGTCGTAGGCTTCGGGGTTGACGGTTCGGACGTCAGCCAGCCGTGATTGCTCCGCCGGCAACAGTTTCAGGGCGAGCGATGCGGCCACCTTCCTCGCCACGTCGCTCTGCAGCGCCAGGATCCCGCTCATCTCCCGGTCATACGTCTCCGCCCACAGCTGCGTCTGGTCCCGCACCTGGACGAGCTCCGCCGTGATCCGGATCCGATTCCCATCCTTCCGCGCGCTCCCCTCCAGGATGTACCCCACCCCCAGCTCCCGCGCGATCTGTTCGATCGGTTTCTCGCTCTTCTTGTATTGCATCACCGACGTCCGCGCGATGACGCTCAGGCCCTGCGGGTGCAACCGTCCCAGCTGCGCGATCATCTCCTGGGTCAGCCCGTCGCTCAGGTACTCCTGCTCGGGGTCGCCCGTCAGGTTCGCAAACGGCAGCACGGCCAGCTTCACCGTTCTCGCCGCAATGCCCATTCGCGCAGTCAGCCAGCCCCGCACCCCACCCGCATCCACGCCCACAAGGATTCCGACCAGCAGGCACAGCGCCAGCACAGCTGACGCCACCGCCGGCCACCGGCGGTGCGCGATGCGGTAGCGCCAGCCCACCCAGGGCGACACCGTCCCCGCCAGCACCGCGCTCAACGCTTTCCGCAACTCCCCCGCCGACTGGAACCGTTTCCCAGGCTCCTTCTCCAACGAGCGACCGATCACGGCTCCCAGTTCCGCCGGCACCCCCGCAGGCAACGGCCGCGGCGCCTGACTCAATATCGCCGAGGTCACCTCATACCCGCCCTGTCCCTCGAACGGTCTCGTCCCTGCGACCATCTCGTACAGCGTCACCCCCAACGCCCACAGGTCGCTCCGCGCATCCGCCGGCTTGCCCCGCAACTGCTCCGGCGACATGTAGGCCAGTGTCCCGATGGCCTCCCCGCTGCGCGTCAGCGCCGTTACCGTCGCGTCTTCGACGTCCACGCCGCCGGGCGCCATTGCCTTCTTGGCCAGCCCGAAGTCCATGACCTTGGCGTGCCCCGTCTCGGTCAGCATGATGTTGCCGGGCTTGATGTCCCGGTGGATGATCCCCTTGCCGTGTGCCGCTTCCAGCGCTTCGGCGACTTCGATGGCTATCTGCAGGGCCTCTTTGAGTGGGAGGGCCGGCCGGCCGCTTGCCGCTGCAGCGGTGCGGTCGCAGAGCGACTGGCCCTCGACGTACTCCATCGCGATGAAGTCCTGGCCCTCGGATTCTCCGACCTCGTTGATGTGGCAGATGTACGGATGATCCAGGGCGGCGGCCGAGCGTGCTTCACGGATGAAGCGCTTGCGGGCGGTGTCGTCCTGTCGCATTTCCGCGGGGAGGAATTTCAGGGCGACTTTGCGGTGCAGGGAGGCATCCTCGGCCAGGTAGACGACCCCCATGCCCCCCTGGCCGATCTGTTCCAGAATCCGGTAGTGTCCGAGCGTTTTGCCGGTCACCGGGATCTCCTCACCCTTTAGGACGATGGACCGAGCCGGGCGGTAGGGACGTCGCAGGTGCGCCCATTCTAACCCCGGGGCTCGCTCGGGTTGGGTACAATCGCCCCGGGGCACGCGGGCTGAAGCCCGCGCGCTACATTCCCGGCGCGTACCCAACACACCCGAGCGCAGGGTCTGCATGGCGCCGCAGAAGTGCGCCGGAAAGATCCGGGCATGAGCGGCCAGGTCTTCATCGGCCGTCCTCATCCAGACAAACGGTTTCCGGCACGGCGTTGGAGCAACCGACGTCGCCCATGATGGTGGCGATGAGTTCGGCTGTGCCGTGGAAGTTGCCGCGCCGCAATTGGTTGCGGTCGAGTGCGCCGGCCCTGCGTTCGACGAGGTTGACCCCCGAGGCGCTGGTGGGCCCTTTGGGATGTGGCGCGCCCGCCCACCTTCGCAACGCCGTTGCTACGCCGTCCAAGGGCTGGCGGCTGAGAAACGATAGCCCGCCAAGGCGTCACTCCGCTTCGGCGGGCCATCGGTCTGAGGTCGGTCTTCTGTCAGTCTTCGGTCGAGTCGTGGCCCGCGGCCGGGCCGGTCTCTCCGCTGATCCTACGCGCACCCGCTCGTGCTGCCGCAGTTGGCGCACTTGTAGCAACTGCCGCTGCGCACCATGATCGCGCCGCACATCGTGCACGGCGGCGCATCCTCCTGGTTCTGGATGGTCGCAATGGGCGCCATGGATGGCGCCGGGAGACGGCCCCCTCCAGAGGTCACGCCGTTGACGAGGAGCTTCAGCTGCTCGGCGTCCTTCTCCTTCGCCTCCGCCAGGTCGGGCCCGTTCACGCCGACCCGGTATTGCGCCTCGGCCGACATGAACTTGGTGGCCAGCCACCGGAACACGTAGTCCACGATCGACTTGGCGAAGCGCACCTGCGGGTTCTTCGTCATGCCCGACGGCTCGAACCGCATGTGGCTGAACTTGTCCACCAGCACCGGCAACGGCACCCCGTACTGCAGGGCATAGGAAATCGCCTGCGCGAAGGCGTCGGCAAAACCCGAGATCGTCGACCCTTCCTTGGCCATCACCAGGAACAGCTCGCCCGGCGTTCCATCGTCGTAGAGGCCCACGGTGATGTAGCCCTCGTGGCCCTGGATGTCGAACTTGTGCGTGATGGCGCGGCGCTCCTCCGACAGCTTGTGCCGGATCGGGCGCACGACCTCCTTGGCGGGAGGCTGCTGCGCCGCCGCCGACTTGTCGCGGCTGGTGTTGAGCGGCTGGGTCCGCTTGCTGCCGTCGCGGTAGATGGAGATGGCCTTCACGCCCAGGCGCCACGACTCCAGGTACGCCTGCATGATGTCGTCGGCAGTGGCGTCCTTCGGCACGTTGACCGTCTTCGAAATGGCCCCGGAGATGAACGGCTGCGTGGCGCCCATCATCCGGATGTGTCCCATGTACTGAATCGACCGCGTGCCCTTGGCCGGCTTGAAGGCGCAGTCGAACACCGGCAGATCCTTCTCTTTCAGGTAGGGCGCGCCTTCGATCGTCTCGTTGCGATCGATGTGATCGATGATCGCCTTGATCTGCGCGTCGGTGTAGCCGAGCCTCGAGAGCGCCGCCGGGACGGTCCCGTTGACGATCTTCATCAGCCCGCCGCCGACCAGCTTCTTGTACTTGACGAGCGCGATGTCCGGCTCGACGCCGGTCGTATCGCAGTCCATCATGAAGCCGATCGTGCCCGTCGGCGCCAGCACGGTGGCCTGCGCATTGCGATACCCGAATTCCTCGCCGAGCTCGAGGGCCTCATCCCAGGACTCCCGCGCCGCGCCGAGGAGCGGGTCCGGAACCAGGGCCGGGGTGATGTCCCGCAGGGAATCGCGGTGCTTGCGCATCACCCGCAGGAACGGCTCGCGGTTCTTCTGATACGCCGAGAACGGCCCGCCGTGGTCGCGCGCGATGCGCGCCGACTGCGCGTACCCCTCGCCGGTCATCAACGCCGTGATGGTGGCCGCGTAGGCCCGCCCGCCGTCGCTGTCGTACGGAAGGCCGCGTGACATCAGCAGCGCGCCCAGGTTCGCGTACCCGAGGCCGAGCGGCCGGAACTCGTGACTGTTCCGCTCGATGGGCTTGGTCGGATAGCTGGAGTTGCCGACGATGATCTCCTGCGCGGTGATGAGCGTCCGCACGGCGGCCCGGAACCCAACCACGTCGAACTCGCCGCCCGCGTCGACGAACTTCATCAGGTTGATCGACGCCAGGTTGCACGCCGAGTCATCCAGGAACATGTACTCGGAGCACGGGTTCGACGCGTTGATCCGGCCCGAGGCCGGGCAGGTGTGCCACTCGTTGACGGTGGTGTCGAACTGCATGCCCGGATCGCCGCACACCCAGGTGGCGTCGGCGATCATCCGCATCAGGTCGCGGGCCTTGTAGGTGCCCATCGGCCGCTTGTCGCTCACCGCGGAGGTCTGCCAGGACCCGTTGTCCAGCACTGCCCGCATGAAGTCGTCGGGCACCCGGACGCTGTTGTTCGAGTTCTGGAAGAAGACCGAGGCGTACGCCGGGCCGGTGAAGGAACCGTCGTATCCGGCGTCGATCAGGGCCCAGGCCTTCTTTTCTTCGTCAACCTTGCAGTTGATGAAGTCGACGATGTCGGGATGCTCGGCGTTGAGGATGACCATCTTGGCCGCCCGCCTCGTCTTGCCGCCCGACTTGATGACGCCCGCAAAGGCGTCGTAGCCCTTCATGAACGACACCGGCCCGGATGCCGTGCCGCCGCCGGCCAGCGTTTCGCGCGACGAGCGCAGCGAGGAGAGGTTGCTGCCGGTGCCGGACCCGAACTTGAAGAGCATGCCCTCGGTCTTGGCCAGCGTCAGGATCGAATCCAGCGTGTCCTGCACCGAGTTGATGAAGCACGCCGAGCACTGGGGGTGCTTCTCGATCCCGCAGTTGAACCACACCGGGCTGTTGAACGCCGCCTTCTGGTAGACCAGCAGGTGCTTCAGATCGTCGCTGAAGGCCTGGAGGTCCGTTTCAGAGGCGAAGTAGTGCTCGGCCCGCCCCCAGCCTGTCAGCGTGTCGACCACGCGGTCGATGAGCTGCCTGACGCTCCGTTCGCGCCCCGGGGACTCGAGCTGGCCGCGGAAATACTTCGAGACGACGATGTTGGTCGCCTGCTGGGACCAGAATTTCGGGATCTCGACGTCGTGCTGCTCGAACACGGCTTCGCCGCGTTCGTTGGAAATCACCGCCGAACGGACTTCCCACTCGAATTCATCGAACGGATCGCGGCCAGGCTGCGTGAACACGCGCTGGCACCGCAATCCAGGCGCGGTCTGGCCCGCGCGTGCCCCCTCCGACACTTCCGGATCGGCGCTCACCGCGCCGGCCCCGCCTGCTTCTTCCACGCCTCGCTGCATGCCCCCTCCGGCAAGAGCGGAGACCACCCGGGCCCCGTCGGGCGGAATCCCGAAACGAGTCAAACTATCAAAGTCTCCGGTCGCGGTCCCTTCCGCCCACGCCTTGCGGCGGGAACCCGCGACACGAGCAACACCGGCACGTTCGTCTGCTGACGGCTCCCTGCCATTTCGCTGATCATCGGTCTCGGGTTAGTCGGTCGTGAGTTACGGGAACCGTGCCGAACGTAAACAACACAACGTGGCGTCCAACGCACGGCGAGAAGCTGGGAGATTCTCGCGCGGCCTGTCAGCTACGAGGTCTCAATATCGCCCTCGCTGCACGTGTTGTCAAGGTCTTCTCCCACCAGATATTGTGCCTCTCAATTAGGTCAGACGCAATATGGTGTGTATTTAGGGCCATTTTACCACGTTTTGCTTTATATTCGCTACACGGGGTCTCATTCGGCCTTGACACGCCACGAATCGGTCGGCGTGCCTCTCGCCGCATGGCCCTTCTGACCATCCTCAGCGACGTGGTACAGTCGCGATTGGATGCCCGACGACACACTCCTGCCGGCCGGAGAGGCCGTGCCGACGTTTCCCGCCGAGGACCGACACAGCCGCGCGACCGGGCGCCTGATTGCCCTCGGTGAGGTGATCGTCGCATCCGGGTTCCCGACGCAGTTCGCGCTGAGCGTGCTGTTGATTGCCGCAGGCTTTCGTCCGTTCGATGAGTTCGGAAGCCTGTCGCTGTCCTACGTCGTGTCGGTGTGGATCCTGGACACGGCGGCGTTGCTTGGGTTCATGGCGTGGCGGGTGCGAGCCTCGCACGAGTCCATCCGTGCGCTGTTCATCGGCGACCGGCCGATCCGTCGTGAAGTCATGATCGGCGTCGTGTCGGTTCCAGTGCTGCTCGCGGCGGTCGTGCTCCTGCTGGGCGGAATCCGGCTGGTCATGCCCGCGCTGCACAACGTGCCCGCCAACCCGTTCGAGGCGCTGATTCGCACGGCCGCCGACGCGTGGATCCTCGGGACGATGGCGGTGGTGAGCGGCGGCCTCAAGGAGGAGGCCCAGCGGGCGTTCGTGCTGCATCGCTTCGGTCAGCACCTGGGCGGCGCCAGAATCGGCCTGGTGCTCTTCAGCCTGGTGTTCGGGGCGGGTCACGTCATCCAGGGATGGGACGTCGGCCTGGTCACGATGCTGCTCGGATTTCTCTGGGGCGTGCTCTACCTGCAGCGCCGCAGCGTGACGGCCTCGGTGGTTTCCCACTCGGGGTTCAACGTGATCCAGATCCTCCAGTTCACGCTCTTCGGATCGTCGTAAGCCCGCCCCGTTTCCGCCCTACTGCCTGCCCGGAAGATACAGCTCGACCACATCGGCGCGCCTTCGCAGCCGGGCGAGCCAGCTTTCGATCGCCTGCGCGCGGCGCGTGTCCACGAAGTGCCCGACGATGGTGCTTCGGACATCGTCGAGGGGCAGGAGAACGCCGTTCTGCGTGAATTGCCCCTGGTTGGAGCGGTAGTAGGCGAGGATTTCGTCGTCGCTGGGAGGCAGCACGGCCTCGAACCGCCGGTTGATGTACTGCGTCACCCGCACGTCCTCCAGGGCCAGCTGGTGCACGCCCGCCTCGTCGAGACCCGAGGCGGCGAGCGCGCTTCGATACGCCTCGGGGTCGGCGAAGCGCTCGTGGATCCGCGCGATTCGCTGCGTCACCAGCGCCGGATCGGGTTCCGGCACGACGGACCGATTGACTTCCTCCAGCACCAGCTCGTGATCGATGAGCGCCGTGACGGCGGCCCCTGTCGGATCGGCGGCCCCCTTCACGTCCACCAGCCCAAGAAGGACCGCGCCCCGGGCGTCGGACAAGGTGATGACGCTGCCCGACACGACGGCCAGAACCCGATCGATCACCTCTGCGGCGGCAAATCCGCCCTGAACCGCAGACAGCAGCATGGCGGCGAGCAGCACGATGCAGCCTCGCCTGATCGTGTTCAGCATCAGAATGCCTGCCCGATGCTGATGTGCAGCGCCGTGCGCGACTCGCGCGTGGAGGCAAAGGTCAGCAGCCGGCCGAGCTTGAAGCCCACGTCGAGTCGCAGTGGACCGATCGGTGACTTGTACCGGATCCCGAACCCCGCCCCGGCGCGCAGGTGGCCGAGGTCGAAGTCGGAGGCTTTCGCGAACACGTTGCCGGCGTCCAGGAAGCTCACGACGCCCACGTCGCGCCAGACGTCCATGCGCAACTCGGTGTTGAGCACGAGCAGCGCGTGGCCGCCTTTGGGCTGCCCGTCGCGGTCGAAGGTGGCCGGCATGCCCAGATGGTCGAGCTGGAACCCGCGGACGGTGGTGTCGCCGCCGGCGAAGAACCGTTCATTGGCCGGCAGGTCGCGCACGGTCTGGTAGTCCGTCGCGCCGGTGACGGGATCGCTGGACAGCACGGTCCGTGGAAAGCCCACGCCGAGGCCGAGTCGAACGCCTGACGCCAGGATGATCCGGCGCCCGGTCGGGAGGCGATGGTAGGTGAAGGCCTGGAGGAACGTCTTCGCGAACCCGATCTGGGAGCCGAGCGGCACCAGCGCCAGATCACTGTTCAGCCCGAGCAGGGATCCGGACGACGGGTCGATGGCGTCGCTGCGGGTATCACGCGCAGCGGTCCCCGAGAAGATCGAGAGCCGGACCGACGGGAAGAGGCGGTCGATCAGAGGCTTGTCGATGGGATTGAGCGTCTCGGCGAGCAGGTCGTTGCGCTCGAGCGAGTACTGGCCCGACACGGTGTACGCCTTGTTCAGGCGGCGCGCCAGCTCCAGGCGGAACGACCGCCGCCTGAAGGCGAAGCTGGTCCGGCTGCCCTGTTCGAAGAGTACCGAGGCCTGGAGGTCGGCCTTCGTCATCAGGAATCTCGGCTCGCGATACGAGCCGACGACCCGGTACTCGGTCGTCGAGTACGCGGGAGTGGTCGACGAGATCGCTCCCCGCTGGCGGGCGCTCACGCGCGAGTAGATGTTGATGGAGCGGTTCTTTCCCCAGAGGTTGCGCCGGCCGAGCTCGAAGAAGGCGCGAGGCGCGAACTGGGATGTCTCGACCGTCTGGAGCTCGAGGCCGCCGCCGTACCCGATCGTGGTCGAAGGGGCCTCTTCCACCGTGACCAGGACATCGCGCCTGGTCTCGCCCCGATGCTGAAGCTCCGAAATCGTCACCCTGCGGAACAGCCCCAGGGCCGACAGCCGGGCCTGGCTCTCGTTAATCTTCGCCAGGCCGAGCGGCTGGCCGGGCTGCAGCGTAATCTCGTGCCGGATCGTGGTCTCGCTGATGTGCTGATTGCCGACGATCAGGATGTGATCGACGATGACCTCCGGGCCTTCGTTGATGACGTAGACCAGTCCCGCGCGCGTCCGGTCAGGGTTGGCGACCAGCTCGAAGTCGACGCGAGCCGAGCGAAAGCCCCGGTTGAAGTACTCGAGAAGCAGGCGGTCCCGATCGGCGTCCACCTTGCCGGCATCGAACGGCTGGCCCGTCCTGAGCTGGAGGAGCGCGTCGAGCCGGGAGGTGGGAACAGCCGAGTTCCCCTTGATGGTCACCTCGCCTACCAGCGTGCGGGGCCCCGCCGCGATCTCGATCGTCGAATCGACGAGCTGTTCGCCCGAGGCTAGCGCGGGTGTCGGGCGAACCGCGTCCTGGTGCGTGACCTTCGCTCCGACGTAGCCGCGGCGGCGGTACTCCGCGACGACCGCCGCGACATCGGCGTCGAGGCGAGCCTGGACGAACGGCTGGCCGGGCGTCACCTTCAGCAGCGTCCGCATCTCGGCCTGTGACAGCGTCGAGGTGGTGGGCAGCACCACCGACGCGATGCGGTACAGCGGTCCCCGCTTGACGGTGAACGCAATATGCAGCGTGCCCGCCTTCTCGTTCTGGGTGAACGTCGCGGAGGCGTCGCGGTAGCCCTGGGCACGGAGGTACTCGGCGATGCGGCGTTCGGAGTCTTCGAGCAGGTCCCGGTCGGCCGACCCCTCGCGGCTGATCGGCACCAGTTCCGCCTGCTCGCGCGGCAGCAGCGGATCGCCCTGGAACTCCAGCACGACCCGCGGCCCACGGTCCAGCGTCAGGGTGAGGGTGACGCCGTCGCGGGCCTCGTTGACGCGCACGGTACGACCGACCGTGGCCTCGTAGAAACCGGCCCGGTGCCACTCGTCGATGTACTGCCCGATGCGCGACTGGAGCGCGTCCGGGTCGTACCGATCGCCGATGTGCACCTGCAGCCGCTGGCCGAGCGACCCATTCAGTTCCGGCTCCGGCCCCGTCAGGTACAACGTCTCGATTCGCGCCTGGGGCCCGGCCGCAATGTCGAAGGCCAGATCTCCCGACTCGGACGGCACGTTGCCGACCGCCGCGGGGGTCACCCGGGCGCGGAGGTACCCGTGATCCTGCAGGAACTGTTCGAGGGCGCTGGCGATGTCGGCGCCCCGGCCCATCGGCGGCGTGGGCCCGAACCGATCGACGACGGCCGACCGGAGCATGGCCTCGGGGAGCCCGAGGTCGCCGCTGAACACCACGCGCTTGACGTCGTGCAGCGCCACCAGGTCGAACACCAGCTTCACCCCGCCGGGAACGATGGTGGCGTCCACCCGCACGTCCTGGTAACGGCCAAGCCCGATCAGGTGGACGATGCTCTCGCGGACGGCCGCCAGCGAAAGCGGGCCGCCAGGGCGGACGTCGACCAGCGCGCGCAACCGTGCGTCGCTGATCTCCGTGCCGGCCGAGACCATCCGGATCTCGGACACCACCTTCCCCACATACTGATCGATCTGCTCGACCGCCGGAGCCTGGGATTGCGCCAGGGCAGGACGCCCGCCTCCCGCCCACGCCAGCGCCGCCAGGATGGCCAGCGCCCGCCAGCTCCCCCCGGAGCGCGCGCGCGCGATCGACGCGATGGGCAGACGGGGTCGGCTCATCGGAATGTATGCCGGACGCGGACATCCAGGGCGTAGGTGCGGTCCTCGTTCTGCGTGAGAATCCAGGAGAGCCGATCGTTCTGGTCGTACTCGAGCAGGATGACCTGATCGCGGACCGACGAGGTCAGGCTCCGGGAGGTACGTGAGGAAGACGCGATCGGAAATCTTCTTGAGGATGGTGACGCGCGCTCCTGGCGCGAAGCGGGTGGACTGCTGTGTCGGGTCGGTCAGCAGGGGCGTAATCTGCACCGTGTCGAGCCCGAAGGTCTGCTCGACGGCGCGCTGAACGCCCGACGAGATCGGGCTCGCCAGCAGGCTCGCCGCGCGGGCCTGGAGCAGCGACTGTTCGGTGGCGTTGGGCGACTGGAGCTGCCGCAGCTCCGCGTCCTGCGTGGACCGGGCGCCTCCGAGCAGCATCGAGGCGATCTCGATCTGCCCGAGCGGCGGGTCCGACGACAGGTCCAGCTGCTGGATCCTCTGCATGGTCCCGCTGGCGCGCAGCGTCACGTTGTAGGTCTGGCCCGGCGCCCGCACGCGCGTCTCGGTCTCGAGATCGAAGAACGGCTCGATCTTGGTCGGGTTGCTGAAATCCACCGTGCCGCGCGTGATCACGTAGCGCTGTCCCTCGAACCGAATCTCGCCGCGATCCACCTCCACGCGGCCAAATATCAGGGGCCGATCCATCGTGCCGCGCACGGTGAGATCCGCGTTGGCCGCCACGCGCCCGAGATTGTTGTCCATCTCCAGCGAGGAGGCCGGTGCCAGGATCCGGATGTCGTAACGCAACGGCCAGCCGGGCTCAGGGGCCTGCCCGGGCAGGCCGGAGGCGGCGGGCACCCCTGCCAGCTCAATCAGGCCGCTGCCGAGGTCGATGCGGCGGCGATACACCGCGCTTGCCACGGAGATCTGTCCGCTCAGCGTCGGCTGATCGGCCGAGCCCCGCAGCGTCAGATCCGCATTGACCGTCGAGCGCAGCCCCTGGACCAGGCGCAGCTGCATGTTGGCGCCGGTGGCTGAGACATCGAACCGGGTCGGCCTGAAACCGCTGAGGTCGATGCGCCCGCCGAATCGCACGTCGCCTTGCGCCAGCTTCGCGGTCAGCGGGCTGTTCACATCGTCGAATCGCACGCTGCCGCCCGAGAACTCGATGCGCCCGTTGATGTTCTCGAGCGCGTGCGGCATGGCGAAGTGACGCAGCCGGCCGTTGGCGATGGTGACCTGGCCCGAGATCACCGGCTTCTCGAGGGGCCCATCGATGTCGGCCAGGATTTCGGCGGAGCCTGATCCGCGGATGCTGCCGCTCAGGCCCTTGATGATGTTCAGCACGCCCAGGTTGGCGGCGCCCTCCGCGTGAACGGCCACCGTGCCGGCGCTGCCGTTGAGGCTGCCGTTGATCGCCAGGTGCGTGTCCTCGCCCGCCAGCTTGAGCTGCCGCAGGCTGAACACGCCCTGGTCGATCCCGATGTCAATCGGCCCGTCGTTGTGAAGGGAGTAGTCGTAGAGCGTCAGATCGGCCTGGTCGACCTTCAGGTCCGCGATGATCGTGTCGGGTTTCGCGAACGAGCCTCGTGCGCGGAGGGTGCCCGTCGCCAGCACCGATGTGAACGGCGGCAGCCCCGGATAGGACAGGCGGATGTACGGATCGAGCGAGGTCTGGACGAATTGCAGGCCGATTTCGCCGGTGTACGGTTTGAGGCGCGTGGTCTTGCCGGAGCCGACGACCGAGAGCCGGGGAGAGGCCGCGCGAAAATCGAAATTGGTCGTGTCCCCGCGGATCGCGACGTTGAACGTCGCGTCGCCGATGCCTTCCTCGCGCACGAACAGGCCGAGCATCCGGCCGGTCACATCGAAGGTCGGCACCGCGAATTCGCCGCTGCCGGAGGCCTTGAACTCCACCGTGCCCGTGAGGGGCCACTGGTCGAACTGCATCATGGACACGCGCTCGGCCGGGATGGCGCGGCCATCGACGTTGAACGAGTAGGTCGCGTCCCATCCGACGTAGGCGGCGCCTCGAACGGCGCCGGTCCCCTTCTGCATCTCGATCGCGTCGAGCCACACGCCCGCACCCTCGAAACGCAGGGCGGCGGTGGCGCTGGAGAAGACCTCCTCGAAGGCGGTGAAGGGGGCGACCGTCAGCCGCCCGAAGCCGAAGGGCTGCTCGTAGGCGCCGTAGAGATGAAGCATCCCGGTCATCGGGCCGTCGAGCGGGTACTCGTCGAGATCGAACCAGTGACGCAGGTCGGCGGCTTCCCAGTTGCCGACGTCGAACCGCGCATTGATCTCTTCGCCCGTGTCCTTGCGCGGATAGCCCATCGCGAATCGCCCGTCGATGCCCAGGGTCGCCTGCCCCTTGCGAAGCCGGCCGTCGGTGACGTCCAGGTAGGCGTTGTCGTAGACGAGCCTGGCCGTGCCGCCGCCCCAGTCGACGTCCCAGGCCTTCATGCGCCCGGCGGTCACGCTGCCCTCGATTCGCGGTTGCCTGATCGAATTCAGCAGGACCCCGTCGAACACACCGGCCCCGCCCAGTTCGGTGGGCGTGGTGGGCGAGCCCGCCGCCGTGATGATGCCCGCCAGCAGCCGATCGCTCTCCTGCCAGTCGGTGCTGGTCACGTGGAACGGCACGTTCGACCGTTCGCCGTAGGCCGTGCGCCCCTGGAAATCGACGAAGGTCGTGGGTGTGGCCGCCTGGCTCGGCCCGAAGTCGATCCACTCGGGCCCGTACCGATACTGGATCCGGGCGCCGACCGGCACCTGCACGACGGGCGGGAATTCGTCGCCGTGCACGTGGGCGACCGGCGGGCCGGGCAGCGGACTTGGCAGCGCCCGTCCGAGCAGCGCCGCGCCGGCAGGAGGATCGACCGTGATGTCGCCCTCACCCGAATGATCGCCGAATCCCCCGAGCGTCCACTCCAGCAGGTTGTGCCCCGCGGCGCGCCCCGAGAGGCGGAGGCCCTGCCAGGCCATCGCCGAGGTGAACGTCGCCAGGTCGACCGACTCGTAGGTGGTGTCCAGGCGCGCCCGGCCCGGCGCCGGAACGCCGAGCGGCGCCATCAGGTAGGTGAACTGCTGCGACCCGCCGTAGAACTCCGAACGGGCGTGCAATACCTCGAAGCGATCGCGAACCCAGACGAGCGTGCCTTGGAGCGACGGGAAGTCGTACTTGCTCAGGCGAACGTTCTCACTCCGGAAGTCGCCCTTGAGTTCCCGCCCGTTCTTGAAGAGGTGGAAGGTCCCTTTGAAGTGCCCTTCGCCTTCGAGCCGGAAGTTGTCGTGCGCCCAGAAGATTTCGCGCGCCTTCGGCAAATCGATGGTCGACGAGACGTCGTAGAGCATCTCCGGCCAGCGCGCGATGTCGACCATGCCGACAAACGAGGTGTCGGCGCCGTAGCTGGCCACCTCGGCCCGATCCATGAAGACCTTGGAATCGGCGATCCGGAACCAGGCCCGCAGGTCGGTCGCCATCGGCTCGTAGTCCATGATCTTGACGGTGCCGCCCTGCGCCGACACGTGTCCGCGATAGCCTGCGAGCCGGGTCACCGAGATGTCGAGGTTGCGGAGCACCACGCTCCACGTCGGGCGGTCGTAATACGAGAACTGCCCGCGCCGCACCCGCACGTACTGCAGGGTGGTCGTGAACGAACTCGCCCCTTCGCCCGACTTGATGCTGGGAAAGCTATGACGGCCGCCGGGGAACGATTCCACCACCATGTTGAAATCGCTCATCTCGACGCTGTCGATCCGAAGCTCGCGGTTGAAGAGTGGGACCCACGGGATCGAGATGACGATCTCGCGGGCCTTGAGAAACGGCACGTCGGTGGGCGCGAGCCCCTCGATCACCACGTCGCCCGCGACGAACCGGCCGTCGAACAGCCGGACCGACAGCGCCCCGATGTGCACGGGCCGGGTGAGGACATCGGTCAGCCAGGCTTCCGCCCGCGTACGCAGCAGGGACCCGAGATCGACGGTGACCGAGGTGACGAACGCCGCGACCAGCAGCGCGACGGCCACCATCCACGTCCGTCTCGCGTGCGAGAGGAACCGTCGGGCGAACTGCCTTGCATCCATCGAAGTCACGCGGTCACTCGACCACGACGAGCAGGCGTCCGGCCACGACCGACATGCCTTCGGTCACGGTCACCTCCCGGACGCGGCCGTCCTTGGGGGAGCGCAGCTCGTTCTCCATCTTCATGGCCTCGACCACGATCAGGCCCTGGCGGGCCTTCACCTCGTCGCCGGGCGATACCAGGACCTTCACCACCTTGCCGGGCATCGGCGCGAGCACCTGCTGCAGCCCGGTCGCCTGTGCCTGCGCGGACTGGCCGCCGCCCGGGCGGACCCTTCCGGTCAGGACGCGCGCCGTGGACACGCCCGCATCCGTGTGGATCGCCAGCTCGCCGTTGACGCCGGTCTCCGAGAACCCGACTTCGCGGCTGGCCTGGCTCTCGCCCTCATAGACGAGCGACAGCGTCGTCTCGTCGATCGGTGCGGCATCGACCAGGCGCGGGATCCCGTCGACGATGACGCGGAATCGGCCCTCGGCCGGCTCGACCGACACGTTCCGGACCCGGCCGTTGACCTCGATTTGAAGCTCCATGTCCAGCTCCGGCGCCGCACGAGAAAGTCAGCGGAGGGCGCTCTGCCGCGCGTCCCGCATCCAGTTGCTGCCGCCATTCCGTGCGGACTTCGGAGCGCTGGCCCGCGCCAGCTGGCGCTGATACGTGTAGATGGCCGTTGCCACCACGGCGAGATCCTCGTCCTCGCGAGGAACCTCCATGAACGGATGGCCGTTGCGGCGTGCCAGCGCCAGATCGAGGTAGGTCGTGTCGAACCGCCCCTCGACGAAGTCGGGCTGGGTGAGCAGCCAGCGGAAGAAGGGAATGGTGGTCTTGATTCCCCGCACGTCATACTCGCCGAGCGCGCGCGACATCCGGGCGATGGCGTGCGCCCGATCCGTGCCCCACGACGACAGCTTCGCGATCAGCGGATCGTAGAACACCGGCACCTCGACGCCGGCGACCGCCCCGCCATCATCACGCCGGATCCCGGGCCCGGCCGGCGCCCTCAGGGCCTGGATCCGGCCGGGCGAGGGCAGGAAGTCGTGGTCCGGATCCTCGGCATAGATCCGGCATTCGATCGCGTGTCCGCGCGCGGTGAGCAGCGCCGAGGGGTCCAGCGTCAGCTTCTCGCCGCGGGCGATCCGGACCTGCCACTGCACCAGGTCCGTGCTGGTCACCAGCTCCGTGACCGGATGCTCCACCTGGAGCCTCGTGTTCATCTCGAGGAAGAAGAACTCGCCGTTCTCATCGACCAGGAACTCGATCGTGCCCGCGTTGGTGTACCCCACGCTCGACGCCACCGCGGCCGCGGCCGCGGCCAGTTGACGCCGAAGCAGGTCGGGCACCCATCCGGAGGGCGACTCCTCCACCACCTTCTGGTGGCGCCGCTGGATGGAACACTCGCGCTCGACAAACGGCAGCACGGTCCCGTGCTGATCGGCGAGCAGCTGGATCTCGATATGACGCGGCCGCATCAGGCGGCGCTCGAGGTACACGTTCGGATCGCCGAACGATGACGCGGCCTCTGATCGCGCCGATCGCAGGGCGCCGGCGAGGCCGGCCGGATCGGTAACGGTGCGCATGCCCTTGCCGCCGCCGCCGGACACGGCCTTGATGAGCACGGGATAGCCGATGCCCGCGGCCAGCCGCGCCACCTCGGCGTCGGGAACCTCGGGCCCAAGCGGATCTTTCAGGCCGGGCACCACCCGCACGCCGGCGTCGATGGCGGCCTGGCGCGCCGCGGTCTTGCTGCCCATCAGGTCGATGGCTTCCGGCGAGGGCCCGATGAAGGTCAGGCCTGCCTCGCGGCAGGCTGAGGCGAACCCGGCGTTTTCGGCGAGGAACCCGTAGCCGGGATGCACGGCGTCGGCGCCCGAGGCCCGGGCGACGTCGATCATCTTGTCGATGCGCAGGTAGCTCTCACGCGGCGCGTTCGCTCCGATCGCATACGCCTGATCGGCGTACCGCACGTGAAGCGCGCCGCGATCGCACTCGGAATAGACCGCAACGGTCTTCAGGCCCATCTCGCGGCACGCGCGAATCACACGGACGGCGATTTCGCCGCGATTGGCGATGAGAATCTTGTTCACGGACACACGCATCCGGCTGTGATTGTAACACTTGGTTCCCAGGGGCTGAGGTACTGGGCGCCAGGCGCCAGTCAGACCAGCGCCCAGCCCCTAGCGCCTGGCCCCTAGCCCCTAGCCCCTAGCGCCTAGCCCCTAGCCCCTAGCCCCTAGTTAGAGCGGAATGTTTCCGTGCTTCCTCGGCGGGTTCCTGTCCCGCTTGTGTTCCGCCACCGCCAGCGCCGACACGATGCGCGCCCGGGTCTGCCTGGGCAGGATGACCTGATCGATGAACCCCCGCGACGCCGTGACGAAGGGGTTGGCGAATTTCTCGCGGAACTCGGCGGTCTTCTCGGCCCGCAGGGCGGCGGGATCGCCGGAGGCCTCCAACTCGCGCCGGTAGAGGATGTTGACCGCGCCTTCCGGGCCCATCACGGCGATCTCGGCCATCGGCCACGCGTAGTTGAAGTCGGTCCGGATGTGCTTGCTCGCCATGACGCAATACGCCCCGCCATACGCTTTGCGGGTGATGACGGTCACCTTCGGCACGGTCGCCTCGGCGAAGGCGTAGAGCAGCTTCGCTCCGTGGCGGATGATGCCCCCGAATTCCTGCACGGTGCCCGGCAGGAATCCCGGGACGTCCTCGAGGGTCACCAGCGGAATGTTGAACGCGTCGCAGAACCGCACGAATCGAGCGCCCTTCACCGAGGCGTCGATGTCGAGCGTGCCCGCCAGGCGGGCCGGCTGGTTCGCCACGATGCCGACCGGGCGGCCTGCCATGCGCGCGAACCCCACGATGATGTTCTGTGCGAAGTGCCGGTGCACCTCGAGGAAATTCCCGTCGTCGACGATGCTGTGGATGAGATCGAGCATGTCGTACGGCTGGTAGGGCGAGACGGGCACCAGGCTGTCGAGCGCCGGATCTTCGCGGTCGGGCGGATCGCTCGTTTCGAGGCGGGGCGCGTCATCCAGGTTGTTGCCCGGCATGAACCCGAGCAGTTCGCGGATGAGGGCCAGGCAGGCCCGGTCGTCGTCCACCGCGAAGTGGGCGACGCCGCTGCGTTCGTTGTGCGTCATGGCGCCGCCCAGTTCCTCCTTGGTCACGTCTTCGTGCGTCACCGTCTTGATGACGTCGGGCCCGGTCACGAACATGTAGCTCGTGTTCCGGACCATGACATTGAAGTCGGTGATGGCCGGCGAGTAGACGGCGCCGCCCGCGCAGGGCCCCATGATGGCCGAGATTTGCGGGACGACGCCCGAGGCGAGCGTGTTGCGCAGGAAGATGTCGGCGTAGCCGCCGAGCGACTGCACCCCTTCCTGGATGCGCGCGCCGCCCGAGTCGTTCAGCCCGACAATGGGCGCGCCCATGCGGACCGCCAGGTCCATGATCTTGCAGATCTTCGCGGCGTTGGTCTCCGACAGCGACCCGCCGAACACCGTGAAGTCCTGCGCGAAGGCGTAGACCGGGCGGCCGTCCACGCGCCCGTGGCCCGACACGACGCCGTCGCCGGGGACGATCTGGTCCTCCATGCCGAAATCGCGACAGCGATGGGTCACCAGCTTGTCGAGCTCCTCGAAGGTGCCGGGATCGAACAGCAGCTGCATCCGCTCGCGCGCCGCCAGCTTGCCCGCCTGGTGCTGGCGCCGGAGGCGCTCTTCGCCCCCGCCGAGGTTCGCGAGCCGATCCAGGTCGGCCAGCCGTTCGAGCGGATCCATCACGCCTTTGCTCCCTGGGATTTCTCCCAGTCCTTCAGGAACCGCTCCAGACCGAGGTCGGTGAGCGGGTGCTTGAAGATGGCGTCGAGCACCGGCGCCGGGCACGTGCAGATGTCGGCGCCCATCCGCGCCGCCTGGGCGACGTGCATGGGATGCCGGACGCTCGCCACCAGCACCTCGGTCGTGAAGTCGTAGTTGTCGTAGATCTGGAGAATGTGCTCGATGAGCTGCATGCCGTCGGTGGCGATGTCGTCCAGGCGCCCGACGAACGGGCTCGCGTAGGTCGCGCCGGCCTTGGCCGCCAGCAGCGCCTGGGTCGGCGAGAACACCAGCGTCACGTTGACGCGGATCTGTTCGCCCCGAAGCTCCCGGCACGCCTTGAGCCCTTCCTTGCCGAACGGGACCTTCACGACGATGTGGCTCGGGTTGATCGAGTGGAGGTCCTTGCCCTCTTTCACCATGCCTGCCGCGTCGGTCGAGATCACCTCGGCGCTGACCGGTCCCTGGACCGTGTGACAGATGGTATTGAGCAGTGAGCGGTAGTCGCCTTTCTCCTTGGCCATCAGCGACGGGTTGGTCGTCACCCCGTCGATGATGCCCAGCGCGGCATAGGTCTCGATGTCTTTCAGGTTTCCGGTGTCAATGAAGAGTTTCATCGTGTGCGCTCCTTCGGTGGCCGGCTCGATCGGTTCGCCGAGCGGGCCTTCAAACCGCCATCTGCACCGGGTTCCCGAGTTCGCCGACGCCTTCGACCTTGACGACCACGTGATCGCCCGCCGAGAGCGACCCGATGCCGGACGGGGTCCCTGTCGAAATGATATCGCCGGGAAGCAGCGTCATGATCGCCGAGATATAGGCGATGAGATCGCCCGCGGCGAAAATCAGCTCGCGGGTGCGCGAGGCCTGCCGGCGCACGCCGTTGACCCAGCCCTCCACCGCCAGGTCGGCCGGGTCCAGCCCGACGCTGATGCAGGGGCCGACGGGCGCGAACGTATCGAACCCCTTCACATGGGAATACTGCATGCCGCGATTCTGCATGTCCCGCGCCGTCACGTCGTTCACGCACGTGATGCCGAGGATGTAGTCGCCGGCCTGGCTGGCGGATACGTGGCGCGCCCGCTTTCCGATGACGATGCCCATCTCGGCTTCGTGGTCGATTCGACCCTTGCCGGGCGGCAGCAGGATCGTGTCGCCGGTGCCGATGACCGAGGTGGACGGCTTGATGAAGATCATCGGTTCCGGCGGCAGGGGCTTGCCCTGCTCGAGCGCGTGATCGCGGTAGTTGAGGCCGATGGCGACAATCTTGCCAGGTTCGACGGGTGCGAGCAGCCGCACCTCGGCAGAGAATGTTCCTGCCGACCCGGTTGCCACGCGTTCGCCGATCCCGTAGCTGCCGAAGATGTCGCCGGTCATCAGGCTCAACACGCCGTCCCGTTCGACGGCATGACGCGGTCGTCCCTGGTACTCGATGCGGTAGATCCGATCCATCGTGCGACTCCCTTGCTGTGACGTGGCCCCGGCCCGTGTCCATCGCGCGGCGCGCCGGCAGGGCCCTCGGGGGCGGCTCGTGACAGGAGCCGAGGACTCGACCTCCTGCAACAAGACGTTATCGTAGCGCTTCCTCGACCTTGTTCGACAACGGGCTCCGGTTGGGGGGCACGGCGTTGTCCAGCGCCACCACCGCGTAGACGTACCGGACCCCTCGCCGGGCCGTCGCGTCGCGGTAGGTGGTCTCCCGAATCGGCGTCGGGGTGATCGGCTCGAGCGGGCCGTTGGGCGCCTCGCCTCGGAGCACGAGGTATCCCGCGAAGTCCGGCGTATCGACGCCTTCCCAGATGAGACTGATCGCGCCTTCGCCGGCGACGGCTGCGAGCGAAGTCGGGGCGGGCGGCGGAAAGATGTCCTTCGGCGTCACGCACGCAGCCGGCGACTTATCGCTCTCGATCGGGGCGCCCGTCACGGTCTCGATCACGCCGACCTCGTAGCACCGCTCCTTGCCGAACTCCATCTGCGTGTCGTCGAAGGTGGTCGCAGGGAGCGGTTTGTCGTTGAGCGGCATCGGCATCGCGGTCGTCCCCGGCGAGACGGCTTCGGGAGCAGCCGGAGCCACAGGAACGAAATAGACGTTGTAGCCAAGTGGTGCGGGCGGGCTCAAGCCGAGCGGCCTCGATGTCAGTTCTCCCGCGCCGGCCGGCTCCTGAACCGGCCTGCGCGTGCCCGCCGGCGGCACCCACGCGACCGTTACGGCCTTCTCGGTGACCGTCAAGGCCGGTGCTGCCATCGTCGGCGGCGGGTCCACGAGGTAAACGCCCGCCACGTTCGACGGGCCGGCCTTGCGTCCCCGCCGGCTGATCCCGATCGCAAAGTAGAAGCGGCCGAGTTGAACGCTGTCGCCGAGCACCGGTAGCGGCCCGATCTGGGCCGTGGCGAGGGTGGCAACGAGCCGAACGGGTGTCTTGACCGCCTTTACCACGACGGGAACGTGTGACGCGGCGGTCAGTGTCTCGCTGACGACCGCCACGGCACCCTGGTCCATCCCGGGCTCGGGCGGCTTCTGCACAGCGACAGGCGTCGCACCCGGCTTCGACGCGCTCTTCTTCTTCTTGTCTTCCTTATCCGGGTTTGGCGGTCGGCGGACGATCACCGTCGACACGAGGGTGGCATCCCGGGGATCGGTGACCTCGGTCGGCTTGGTGGCGGTGAACGCGTACACCTCCACGCGTTCGAGGTCGGCCGGCGTGGTGCCTTCCTGGTTCGACCGCGGGATGGTGAACCTCACATACACCGTGTTGCCGATCCGCCGGGCCGTCAGATCGGCGATGCGCGCCGGATGGGGCGTGAGAGGCGCAAGCGGAGGGCCCTGCTTGCCGCACGCGGCATGGAGCATCCCGGCCAGCACCAGCGCCCAGATGGCCGGACGAACACGCCGGGCGCGCGGGCGGGGCTCGATCGACAGATCAGGTTGGGGCAAGCCAGTCGTCACAGGATGTATCGCGCCAGATCTTCGTTCTTGACGATCTCCGCCAGCATGCGGTCCACGTACGCCGCGTCGATCGTAATCGATTTCTCGACCAGGTCGGAACCTTCGAACGAGATCTCGTCGAGCAGCTTCTCCATCACGGTGTGAAGGCGGCGGGCGCCGATGTTCTCGGTCCGCTCGTTGACCAGCGCCGCCAGCTCCGCGATGCGCTCGACCGCATCGTCGGCGAACTGCAGCGTGATGCCCTCGGTGCCCATCAGCGCGATGTACTGGCGCACCAGGGCGTTCTGCGGTTCGGTGAGGATCCGCACGAACTCGTCCTTGCCGAGCGCGTCGAGCTCGACACGGATCGGAAAACGGCCCTGGAGCTCGGGAATCAGATCGGAGGGCTTGGACACGTGGAACGCACCGGCAGCGATGAAGAGGATGTGATCGGTTCGCACCATCCCGTGCTTGGTGTTGACCGTGGTGCCCTCCACGATCGGCAGGATGTCGCGCTGCACGCCCTCGCGGCTCACGTCGGGCCCCTGGCCTCCTTCACGCCCGGCGATCTTGTCGATCTCGTCGACGAAGATGATGCCGCTCTGCTCGACCAGGCCGATCGCCGTGCGCTGCACGCTCTCCATGTCCACCAGCTTCTGTTGCTCTTCCTGCAGCAGCATGGCGAGCGCCTCGGGAACCTGCAGGGTCCTGCGCCGGCCTTTGCCCTGGCCCTGGAGGAAGTTGGGCAGCATGTCCTTCAGGTTGATGCCGATCTCCTCGACCGAGGTGCCCGTGATGACCTCGAACGACGGGAACGCCTGCTGGGGCAGCTCGATCTCGACCGAGCGCTGATCGAGTTTTCCTTCGCGAAGCTGCACGCGCAGGCGCTCGCGCGTCGGGTTGGGCACCTCGCGCGAGGCCTCCTCGTCACCCGGCAGCGGCGGCGGGCTGGGCGGCAACAGCAGGTCGAGCAGCCGTTCTTCGGCGCGCTCTTCGGCCTTGTGCTGCACCTCGCGGTTCCGTTCGTCGCGCACCATGCCAATGGCGATTTCCACCAGGTCGCGCACCATCGATTCCACGTCCCGGCCGACGTAGCCGACTTCGGTGAAGCGCGAGGCTTCCACCTTCAGGAACGGCGATTGCGCCAGGCGGGCGAGGCGACGCGCGATCTCCGTCTTGCCGACGCCGGTCGGCCCGATCATCAGGATGTTCTTGGGGGCGACCTCCTCGGCGAGCTCGGGAGGAAGTTTCTGGCGGCGGATCCGGTTGCGAAGCGCAATCGCGACCGCTCGCTTCGCCCGGGCCTGCCCGACGACGAACCGGTCGAGCTCGGCAACGATCTGCCTGGGCGTGAGAGAGGAGGTCAGCTCATCAGACGAGGCGGGAAGATAGATGGGCATGGCACGGGACCTGAGACGTCATCGGACGATAGGAACAGGGGTCGGGACGGATTTGCGACGGGTTCGTTGAAGTCCTACAGAAGTGTACGTTCGCGAGGGTCGTTACAGTTCTGTTGCACCTCGGACCGTTAGCCGGAAATTCGTCCCGACCCCTTCATTACAGCTCCTCGATCGTGATCTGGCTGTTCGTATAGATGCAGATCTGCGAGGCAATCCCCATGGCGGTTTCGACGATCTTGCGTGCATCGAGGTCGGTCATCTGCACCAGCCCGCGGGCGGCCGCCATCGCGTAGCCTCCACCCGACCCGATGCCGATCACGCCGTCATCGGGCTCGATCAGATCGCCCGTGCCAGACAAGAGGAAGGTGGCCCGCCGGTCGGCCACCACCAGCATCGCCTCGAGCCGCCGCAGCGCCCGGTCGGTCCGCCAGTCCTTGGCGAGTTCGACCGCCGATCGCTCCAGGTTGCCTCGGAACTGCTCGAGCTTCGCTTCGAAACGGGAGAACAGCGCGAAGGAGTCGGCCGCGGACCCGGCAAATCCAGCGAGGATCTTGTCGCCGTACAGCCGCCGGATCTTCTTCGCTCCGTGTTTGATGATCGCGTCGCCCAGCGTCACCTGGCCGTCACTGGCCATGACGACCTGGTCCTTGTGGCGAACCGAGAGAATGGTCGTGGCGTGAAACAACATGGTGGGTTGGCCTTATTGGCCCCGGTCAGCGGGCTCCGCTCGGTCCCGGACACTCCGACAAGTTCACTCGCAGTCTATCGGACGCCGGAAAAAAGTGTCAAGAAAACGGGACGCCGGGATGCCGGCGGCTGACACCGGCACTGGACAGACCCGGCCGAGAGGCGTAAATTCTCCTTGGATTGCCACGCCGCCTGCCTGGCAATGGAATTGCTCTTGAACGGGTTGGAGTTTCAAGGCCTGTCCTGCCTGCCTGGGCTCCAAGTGAAGGAGTGCATCATGACTCGCCGAAGTGGCTTCTTGCTGAGTCTGGCCGTCGCGGCGGCGATGGTCGCGACGCTCTCGCTCCCGGCAGACGCAAACCCGCAGCGCGGCGGGGGCGCCGGACCGCGGGTGAATTCAGGCGGTGGCGGCGGGGGCGGCGGCTCTCACCCCGGCGGCGGGGGCGGCGGCTCGGCTGCACCGAGGGCATCTTCACCGCCACCGGCTCCGGCATCCTCGGGTGGGAGGCCATCGGGCGGTTCGTCCGGCGGCGGTTCGTACACGGCGCCGCCTTCGCGCGGCGGCGGCGGCGCGGTCGTCCGGCGCGCTCCGGCTGGGAGCGGCACCGGGGGCCAGGCCCGCAGCCGTTCAGGAGAGAGCAGCACACCAGTTCCGGGATACAGCCGCCCGCGCGGTGATCGCCAGGCTATCGGCGACGGCGCAGTTCCGGGATACAGCCGCCCGCGTGACGGCCGGCCGTCGCTCGGCACCGCCACTCCCCGGACCGACAACTGGCGCAACACCGGCGTCTCACGCGGATGGGGCTACTACCCCGGGTTCTGGGGTGGCTCGTACTACTACGGGTCGCGCTACAACTACCCGTGGGGCATCGGGATGTTCGGCCTCGGCTACTTCTACTACGACCCGTTCTACTGGAACTACTGGGATCGGTGGGGCGGCTACGGGTACGGCGGGTACGACGACTACTATGGCGGGTACGGCTACGCCGACGACGGCGGTGGTCTGCGCCTGAAGGTAACGCCTGACAGCGCGCAGGTCTACGTGGACGGTTACTACGCAGGGACCGTGGACCAGTTCAACAGCTGGTACCAGAAGCTGGCGCTGCAGCCTGGTCCGCACAAGATCGAGCTGCGCGCGCCGGGGTTCCAGACCGCCATCTTCGACGTCGACATCCGGGCCGGCGAGACGATTACCTACAAGGGCGACCTGGCGCCCCTGCCGAAGATTGAAGGGGACCCGGGCCAGCCTCAGGACCCGGTGATCCGATAGGACGACGCCCGACGCTGTCGGGCCATCCAGCCGCAAACGAAAACCCCGGGACATCAGGTCCCGGGGTTTTTTTCGCTACACGTTCGGGCCACGCATCATCGGCCCCGTGTCCTACCCGACCTTGGCATCCGCCCGGCGCTTGTTCGCCCTGAAGATGAAGTAAAGCGGAATGCCGGCCGCCATCAGCAACATGCCCGAGATGGAGTCCGACGGGTAGGTCCTGATGTGGTTGATCAGGATGACGAGGCTCGCCACGACGAAGATGGCCGGCGCCACGGGATAGCCCAGGGCCTTGAAGGGGCGCGGCTCGTCGGGGTGCCGGAATCGCAAGACAAACAGCGCGCTGACCGCCAGGCCCGAGAACAGCACGACGGCAAACCCCGTGTAGTAGATCAGTTTCAGCGGATTGCCGGACAGGACCAGGATCACGCTCCAGGCCGCCTGCGCGACGATAGCGACCGCCGGCGTCTTGTACCGGGGATGGACCCGCGCCACGGCCGGGAAGAAGGCGCCGTCCTGCGCCATCGCGAAGTAGACGCGCGGGCCGGCGATCACCATGGCGCTGATGCTCGCGAGCAGCACCACGACGACCACGGCAGCCAGCACGTCGGCGGCGGCCGGGCCGAGCAGCCTTGTCGTCGCAGAGATGGCCACGGCGAGTTCGCCCTGTCCGCCGGTCGGATGCGCGATCTCCTGGACCGGCAGCGCATAGAGGTAGAGGGCGTTCACTCCCAGGTAGAGGATGACGACCGCCGAGGTCCCGAGTGCGAGGGCGCGAGGCACGTTTCTGCCAGGATCGCGAATCTCCTCGGCGACGTAGGCCGCGGCATTCCAGCCGCTGTAGCTGAACATCACGGGAATCAGCGCAGCCAGCCAGGTCGCGGAGAAGATGGCCTGCCCGGCGGCTCCGTGCGGCACCGTGCCGCGGCCAACCGCGAGGCCGAGCGCCACCAGCAGCACCAGGGCTCCGACCTTCGCCGCCGCAAGCGCGTTCTGGACCAGCCGCCCCGGGCCGAGCCCGCGCACGTGGATCAAGGTCAGCGCGACGATCGCCGTGATGGCGATGAGCGTGCGTGGAGACAGCGTCAGCGTGGCGACCCCGAGCGGCAGCGCGGCAATCGGCGTCGCATCGTTGGCCGCCGGAATGAACCGCCCGAGGTACTCCGCAACGGCGAGGGCGCCGAGCGCGATGGCCCCCGTGAACCCCGCAATGAAGGAGGTCCAGCCGGTCAGGAAGCCGGCGATGGGGCCGTAGGCCTCACGCAGGTAGACGTACTCGCCGCCCGATCGGGGCCTGAGCGCGGCCAGCTCGGCATAGGCCATGGCACCGGCAAACGCCAGCAGGCCTCCGACGAGCCAGACGGCGATGATCCCCGCGGGATGCGGTACAATCTGCGCGATGTAGCCGGGGCTGGTGAAGATGCCGACGCCGATCACGTTGGAGATGACGATGGCGGCCGCATCGATGGGACCGAGGCGACGGTCCAGTGTGCTGGAAGTTGTGTGAGAGGTCACCCGACGCATTATAGCCGGTGGCACATCAGTCCGCGCCCGCTTCTCTGCGGCGGGGTGGCGATCATGACGCTAATCCCCTCGATGAGCGTTCCCAACCCGGATCTCCAGGATCAGTTCTCGGCGGCGCGCGCCGCCATGGTGTCGCAGCAGATCGCCGGTCGCGGCGTTCGCGACCCGCGGGTGCTCTCGGCCATGAGGGAGATCCCGCGCCACCTGTTCGTGCCCGAGGCCGATCGCCGCGACGCCTACGAGGACTCCCCTCTTTCCATCGGCCACGGACAGACGATCTCCCAGCCCTACATCGTGGCGCTGATGACCGAGCTGGCCCGCCCGCGCGACACGGATCGGGCGCTCGAAATCGGCACGGGCTCAGGCTACCAGGCCGCCGTGCTCTCTCGCCTGGTTGCGCGCGTCTACACGATTGAGCTGGTCGAGCCGCTGGCGCAAACCGCTCGTGAACGGCTCGAGCGGCTGGGCTACGGCAACATCACGGTGCGGCAAGGCGACGGATACGGCGGCTGGCCCGAGCAGAAGCCGTTCGACGTCATCCTGGTGACGGCGGCCCCCGAGCAGGTGCCCGCGCCCCTGATCGAGCAGCTCGCGCCGGGCGGACGGCTGGTGATTCCCGTCGGTGCGATGAGCGGCGTCCAGGATCTGCTGCTCATCGAGAAGGACGTGAACGGCAGGACGACCTCGCGCAATGTCATCCCCGTGCGCTTCGTGCCGCTCGTTCGGAAACGATGAGGATCAGGCTGGCGGCTGGCGGCACGCGGCTGGCGGAAACCCGGGGTCTGAAGACCCCGGGCTACATCTGATCCCCGGAAGACCCCGGGCTACATCTGATCCCCGGAAGACCCCGAGCTACATCTGATCCCCGGAAGACCCCGAGCTACATCTGATCCCCGGAAGACCCCGGGCTACATCTGATCCCCGGAAGACCCCGGGGCCACCAGATTCCCGAACCCGGGGTCTGAAGACCTCGGGCCACATCAGATCCTCTGAAGACGCCGGGCCACATCAGACCTGCGATTCAAGGGATGAGGATGGCCGGGTCTTGAGACCCGGCGGGCATGGCTCGTGGTTTGCGGGGGGCGTTACTGCGTCAGCAGTTGCCGGTTCAACCGGACGTCCATCAGCTTGGTGAAGGCGGCTGAGCCGTACTTCGCGAAGATCTCGACCTTGGCGTCCTTGAAAAGCTTGTTCATCAGCATCTGGGCGCGCGGCTGCTCGCCGGTGAATCCCCAGTTGGCGCGCGAAACCAGCGCCTTGCTTGTCGCGCCAGGACCCAGGGCCTCCTTGCCGCGCAGCACCATCAGCGAGGATCCCAGCTCCTCGGTCTCGTCCACGAAACGGAACACGGTGTAGATCTGCAGGCCGCTGAGCGTCGATCGGCCCGTGTTGGTCACCGAGAAGGTGGCGCTCGGGACCAGCTTGTTCTTCCCGTCGACGATGCCGGCGTCGAACCAGCCGGTGGTCAGGTCGCCAACCTTGAGCGTCTTGACCAGATCGACATCCGCCGTCCCGCATCCGCTGGCGGCGAAGGCGAGTGCCGCGCCGAGCACCATCACCCAAAGAAGATGTGATCGCATGAGCCACCTGGTGATTGCTGCGTTGACGGCCATCGGCGCGGGGCGGCACTCTTCGAGCGGAGTGGCGACCCTGCACCCAACGCGTTTAGTCACCGGCGAGGCGGAAAGGTTCCCGCCAGGGTTGAGGCTGGCCGTCGCCGCCGCCCTACGGCCATACGATACGCGATCACGCCCCGGGCTGTCAGAATTCCCTGACTTCAACGCGCTTGTGGGCCTCCTCGCGCGTGATCTTGCCCGTGCGCAGCGCGATGAGGTCGCTCCCCTTGATGCGGATCTGGATGGTCATGTAGTCGTAGGGATCCGCCATCTCCACCCGGCGGTCTCCGCTGTCGCGGGCCGCAATGGTCAGCCATTCCTCGTGCTCGATCGGCAAGCTGTTGCTGTAGTCGAGCATCGCGTCGATCAGAGAGTTTCTGACCTCGTTCGTGTAGGCCTCGTTCGGATTCCCCAGCTCGGGTTCGGCGCGCACGACGGTCGGGGGGCCGCCAGCCTGGACCGGCGCCGGAGTGCCGACCGCCGGCCCGAGATCCCCCGGCCGGGGACCGGGCATGAGCGCGTTGCCCGCATCGGGCGACTTGGGCAGCGGCCCGACCTGCAGTTCCAGCCGCTTCAGGTTCGCCTCGAGATCGCGCTTGAGGGCCGGGTCGGTCACGGTCTTGATCATTTCGCGCATCGCCTGCAGGGTGTTCGACACACCGGAGGTGTCGCGGTTGAGCACCGACCAGCTCCAGAACACGCTCTGCGACAGCGCGGGCACCTCGACATCGAAGAACAGGCCGTAGCCGGGCAGGCGGAACCCGCGGGCCCGGGCGGCGCCGCTCAGCATCATCATGTCGGGCGCGACCGCCCGCCACTCCCGCGAGATGGTCCGGGCCCCCCGCTGCACGGCGGTCTCGAGGATGCCTTCCATCACCGCGATCTGATAGCGGGTCATGGCCTGCGGATCGATTCGCCTGGGCGCCGCCTGCGGCTGGGCTGCCGCCCAGTTCGGCGCCGCAAGGACCAGGACCAGAGCCACACCAATTCCGCCAACGAATCGTTGAACGCTCACGACTCTCCCTCCGTCATTGCCCGAATCGACCCGCTGACGCGCACGTTCCTCGCTGCTCCTGTCACGCCCGCACCGGACCCCAGTCACTTCGGGGGCTCTTGCCGCTGCGACACCCGTGTCAGGTAGTTCATGATGTCGCGCTGCTGGGCCACCACGGCGCCGGTGCGCCCCTCGATCACGCCGATGCCGTCGGCCACCCGGACCATGTCCGCGCGGCGCTGATTCTCCATGTCATGAACCACTTCCGCCAGCCGGAGTGCCAGCTCGCGCTGCTGGCGCTGCTCGGACGCGTCGATGAGCGCCCGTACCCGGCTGACGAACTCTGCATCGCTCATCGTCTTGCCGCTTGCGGTCTCAACGCGCGGGACCGCGGCCGGACCGGCGGAGACAGGCCACGACTGGAAATCGTGCCGCAGCTGCTGCTCGAGGCTCGCAAGATCCGTCTTCCACGGCGCGGCCCCGTTGTCGGAGACCGCCTTCACGGGCGAGGACGGCTGAGGTGCGGCGGCTGTCTTCTGCCACCCGGTTCGCACGACGAAACCGTTGCTGTCGTAGCGCACCTCGAGGCCCGACAACCCCGTCGCAATGCCGACAATGAGGGAGGCCGCCGCCAGCTGCGCCCAGGCCGGCATCCGGAGCCACGCCCACGGGGACCGGGCCGGGGCCGTGTCGCGCACGACGCGGAAGCCGAGCACGGTCTCGGGCGGGGTCCAGTTCGAGAGCTCCGAACGCACCCCGCGCAATCCTCGAATCTCCCCGGCGCAATTCTCGCAGTGCGCCAGGTGGGCGTCGAATGCCGCGCGGTCCTCATCGCTCATCTCGTCGTACAGATACGAGACGAAGACATCCTGATTGCCGCAGATATGTGCGTCGTTCATATCGTCCTGTTCACAGCCCGCATGGGCACCACCGATCCGCGCCGTTCGAGTTCCCGCCTGAGCACCGACAAGCCCTGGTACAGCCGGGTCTTCACGGTGCTCAGCGGGCAGCCTTGCAGCTCGGCGATCTCCTGGAACGTCAGCCCGTGGTACTCCTTCAGGATGATCGCGGAGCGTTGCTCTTCCGGAAGCACCTGCATCGCGCGGGCGACGTGCCGGCCGAGATCCTGTCGCGTCACGCGATCTTCGATCGATTCAGTCAGCACCGGTATCGCCGACGCGAGCTCGGACGCATCCATGCCCTCCGGCGCCTGGACGACGGGCGTCCGCCGCTCCCTCCGAACCCAGTCGCGGCACAGGTTGAGCGTGATGCGGTAGAGCCAGGACGAAAACTTAGCCTGGCCCTTGAAGCCCGGAAGCGCCCGGAACGCCCTGAGGAACGCCTCCTGGGTCAGATCACGGGCATCGTCTTCACGGCCTATCGTCCGATAGGCCAGGGCATAGATCGGCCGTTCCCAGCGCATGATGAGCTGGTCGAAGCATTCCTTGTCGCCCGCAACCGTGCGGGCAACCAGTTCTTCGTCGGTAACCGTCATGCTGACTCGTCTGATCGATCCCCCCGGAGACCCCTCGGCCTGCGGTCACCTGCCTGCCGTCTCATACAGTTAGACGTCCCGGGCGTGCTGGCAGTCGGGAAGAGGTGCCCGGCCCCGGATGGCAGGCAGGACTCCATTATAGAACGCCCCCAAGAGGCGGCCCCGGCCCCGCGAACGCGCCGATCGGGCGTTTCGGACGGGCAAGGCCCCGCGAATCGGCTGGGTGTCGGCCCTCTCCCCGGAGTAGAATCGGCCGGACTTCCATGGCTGACAATCGCCGATCCATCGCGGTCGCGGCCCCCAGAACGGGCCGGGACGAGGAAACGACGGCGCTCCGGGCTACGATTCGGATGCACGCGGCGGTCCGCGGGCTGGTGGCCAGCCTGACCCGGGACGGCGGCGCCTTCAAGCCGGAATCGTGGCTCGATCGCCTGTGCCAGGAAACCGCGAGCCTGTTCGCCGGCAAACGCGTCAGCATCTGGCTCCACGACCGGGCTGCACGGGAAATGGTCCTGGCGGCGACCTCCCGCCGGGATGGCACGGCCCGGTCGACGCGTGCCAGGCTGCCGGATCCAGAAGCGCCGGCCGCCATCGCCCTGCGGCAGCCACGGGCCACCGTCATGGCCGAAGCGCAGGAGAAGCCTGACATTCCGGGGCTGGTGGTGACCGTGCCGCTCAAAGCCCAGCGCCGGGCACTCGGCACCATCGTCATCGAAGGTGTGAGATGGCGTCAGGATCGGCAGGCCATTCTCCTCGAGCACCTCGACGCGCTTGGGCAGCAGGTCGCCAACCTGATCGACAGCTCACACCTGTTCCACGACGTGCTGAAGACCCGGGATCGCCTGGCCCGCGCCGAGGCACTCGGCCAGCTGGTGGCCGGGATCGCGCACGAGCTGAACAACCCCCTGCAATCGGTGCTCGGTCACCTCGAGTTGCTGAAAGCGACCGGACGAGTCGCGGACAACGCGGCGGCCGATTTCCGAATCATCTATCGCGAGGCGGACCGCGCGGCGCGCATCGTGCGAAACCTGCTGCAGCTCGGGGGGACCGGACACCTCGTGCTCAGGCGCATCAGCGTCAATGCCGCGATCAGGCGGGCCGTGCTGCTTCGAGCTCCCGGGATGCGGGCCGCGCGCATCGCCTGTACGCCGGACGCTCGGCCGGGCGATGCCTCGGGTGCTCGGCGACGGCCTGCTGCTCCAACAGGCATTTCTCAACCTCGTGATGAACGCCGAGCAGGCCATGGCCGGCGTTCGGGGACGGCTCGACATCACCAGCGTCGTTTCCGCAGACAGAGCGTCGGTCCTCGTCACCATCGCGGACAGCGGACCCGGCATCGCCGCCGACGTGATGCCGCGAATCTTCGATCCGTTCTTCACGACCAAGCCACTCGGCAGCGGATTGGGTCTCGCCACCAGCCAGCGGATCATCCGGGAACACGGCGGCACGATCACCGCCGAAAATGCCGCCGATGGCGGCGCTCGATTCACGGTGCAGCTGCCCGCTGCAAAAATGGTAAAGTGATGCCGCCTTTGGACGGACACGAGACACCATGGAAGACGTCTTTCTGACCACCGAAGAAGTGCTGGAGTACCTGCAAGTCAATCTCCGCACGGTCTACCGGTTGATCCACGCTGGCAAGATTCCCGCCGTGAGGGTGGGCCGCCAATGGCGGTTCCGAAAGACGGACATCGATTTCTGGCTCGAGAATCAGCGCACCGGCGGAGTCCACCAACCGGCCGTGCCCTCGGTCTCGCCCCGTGCCGCAGCGTCGGCCGCCCCGCATCGAGCGCGGGTCCTGGTGGTGGATGACGAGGCCGGGATTCGGGAACTGCTGACGAAGACGCTGGCGCTCGCCGAGTACGACGTCGAGGCCGTCAACGATGGACAGACCGCAGTGGTCCGGCTTCGATCGGGGTCGTATGATCTGCTCATCACCGACCTCAAGATGCCCGGAATGGACGGTCTCTCGCTCATCCGCGAGTCCAGGCGCCTGGTGCCGGAGTTGCCGATCATCATCATCACGGCGTTTTCGACCGAGTCGAGCGCGATCGAGGCCATCAACCTTGGCGTCGCGGGCTACCTGACCAAGCCTTTCCGGATCGCGAAGATTCTGAGCACGGCCGCCAAGGCGCTGGGCGAATAGTCTCCCTCTCCAGATCTGACGGGTTTGCGTGCGCGCGGCTCGCACGACTCGGGCCGCAGTCTCGGGCGGAAAGGGTCCTGCCGCAGAAGTTCCGACTGCCGAGTCGATGTCGTTACAGTCCCATTCTGTCGCGTCCGATAATGGGAACGATGACGGATTCACCACCTGGCGCGCGGCGAGCGCCCGGTTTCCTGACGCCGGCCGAGGTCCTGACCCGTCTGCGGGTCAACATCCGCACGGTGTACAAGCTGATGTCGACCGGGGACCTGCCCGCCGTTCGGGTGGGTCGCCAGTGGCGGGTGAGGCCAGGCGATCTCGAAACCTGGCTCAGCCGGCAGGCCACGCCGCCAGCAGCCAGGCCGCATGGTGGCGCAGGTGAACGACGGTGAGTGGTCGCGGACATTACTTCTCGGGCACACATCAGACCGTTGCTTTGGTATCATCGCGTGCGATGACCATGCGAATCCGGCTCGCCGCGCTTGGCGTCGTGCTCATCGGCTTCGGGTCCCTGCAGCCCCTTCTCGCCGCGACGGCCAGCAATCTGGTCAACGTGTCAGTCGCGCTCGGCGCGCGGGCCAAGCTGACGATCGGCACGAGCACGATTACTTTCGTCAATGCCGACCCGGACACCACGCCCACCATTCCGGCCAGCGAGGGAACCTTCGCCGTGACGGCCAGCGTGATCACGAGCACCGGCGCCGCCGTCAGCCTGACGGTGGTGGCCGCAGACGATCTCAGGACTGCCGGCGGCGCCTCGATTCCGATTGGCAACGTCGCCTGGACATCGACCGGCGCTGGGTTCCAGAACGGGTCCCTCAACCGCACGACCGCGCAGACTGTGGGGGCCTGGACCGGGTCGGGCAGCCGGGCCGGCACCCAGACCTTCGGCCTGTTAAACGACTGGAGCTACGCGACCGGCACGTATTCGACCTCGGCGACCTACACGTTGACCGCCCCGTAGCGTCGGTCGCGGGGCGCCTATTTCCTTTGTCCAGTTCGAGTCGCAGGCGCGAGAGTCTCGCGGCGAGCCCGGCGGGTGCCGGCTCGGGACCCGCGTGCTTCGGGCGATCGGGGAAGGACTGGATGCCCGGGATCCTGGGAACAGCATCGCCTCGCATGGCGCGGTCCTTCCTAGTCTTGCACTAGGACTTTCAAAGTCCCCTACTGTCATTTCGTGTCGTTCCGATACAATCTGCGAGCGGCACTGAAGATGCCAGCCCGGAGCTGTCCGGTTGAGGTGTGTTCCTCGACGATCGGGCACTCGGTGCCATCCATGGTCGAGCGGGTCAATCGCCTGGCGCATCCCGGGAACAAGCCCGAGCGCCAGGACGAGCGTCTCGCGCCGATGGACTACGGAAGGCGCTCGCATGTATCGCAGGCGGCTCCGGACGCACGGCGGGCGGATTCGCCATCAGCACTCGCATCCACGGGGGGCACGCGCCCATGTGGATCGGGCAACAGCAGTCGCGCGTGCCCCCGGGTTGGACCGGGGACTACTCCCGAAGGAGATGTGTATGAAGAAGAGACTCCTGCTGCTCGGCGTACTGGCCCTCACGCTGGCCGCCATTCAGCCACTCGGCGCGGCGACAGACACGAAGCCCCTCACCCTGTCCGCCACCGTCAGCGCCATGGCCCAGCTGACGATCGGCCGGGTGAACGTGTCATTCCCGGACGCCGATCCGGACACGATCCTGACCATCCCGGATGCGTTGGGCCCGATCTCCGTCAACGCCAGGGTCAAGACCATCAACAGCGGCGCGGTCACACTGACGATTGTGGCGGCCTCCGATCTGACGAGCGGCAGCGACCTAATTCCAATCTCGAACATCACCTGGACCGCCACCGGCACCGGGTTTGCCCCGGGCATCATGAACGCGACGACGGCCCAGAGCGTGGCCACCAGGAGCGGATCCGGGACACTGTCCGGAACGCAGAGCTATTCGATGGTCAACAGTTGGGCCTACGCGATCGGCACCTACTCGGCAAGCGCGACCTACACCCTGACCGCTCCCTGAACCCTTGGGCCGGCCGCCTGATGCGGCCCGGCGCACGGGACGACGGATCGACAGGGCATTCTGACGGATTCAGTCCTCGCAGGAGTCTCATGGCTCGCTGCAACGCCCCGGGTGGGGCGCTGCAGCGAGCTCTTCCTGTTTCCGCGAATCGCGCAACTCATCTTGATGTCCTGACTGGCGACAGGTGGGCGGCAGCAGAGACTGCCCAGTGTCGCGGTGTCATATAAAGTCATATCCTGGCGGCCCGATAACTCTCCTGGGGACGCCGGCACTGCCGGGCACTACCTACCGGCCCCAGGGTGCGTTCGTTCTGGGGATGTCGTCGTGCGGAGAACTCGGAAATGAAGATCCGACACCTGGTCGTCGCCAGCTTGCTGGCCGCGCTCGCGCTCACCCGGGCGGTTGGCGCGATCACGACGACCAGCTCCGTCACCGTGTCCGCCACCGTGGCGGCGACCGCGAAACTCTCGCTGAGTTCGGCCACCGTGTCCTTCCCCGACGCGGACCCCGACATCACGCCGAGCATCCCGGCCGCGGAAGGCGCCGTCACGGTCACAGCCAAGGCCAAGACCTCCTTGGGATCGGTTGTCTCGCTGACGATCCTCGCGGCCGACGATCTCAGGAGCGGCACCGACACGATTGCGATTTCGAGCGTCACATGGACGGCGACCGGCGCCGGGTTCGTCCCCGGCACGATGAACAGGACTGCGGCTCAGACGGTCGGCTCGTGGGTGAACTCGGGCAGCCGCAGCGGAACGCAGCGCTTCGCGCTCGCCAACAACTGGTCGTATTCGACCGGCAGTTACTCTGCGTCGGCGACCTACACGTTGACCGCCCCCTAGAGGCTGACGGGCAATCCGGGTCAAGACGTCCCGAGGCCGGCTGATCGGCTTCGGAGCGTATCGATCAGAGGGCTCACGCGGTCTTGACGCGGTTTCACGCCGGCCCTAAGCTACTTCGACGCGTCAACAGTCGCGGTGGTGCATCGGCCAGTGGTTGACCCGAGCGCGGTCCGAACGATGAGGGTGCTCGTCGTACAGGGCCGGGACAACACGCTGATCCGGACACTGGTTTGTGGCGATAGCGATGAACATGGCCCGCATTTTCAGGATCGGTTCCGCGCTCGTGTTGGTTGGAGCGTGGATGTTCAGCTCGACGCCTGCCTCTGCGCAGACCTTGACGCTGAACCTGTCGACCTCGGGGATTACCTTCGGGTCAGCCGATCCGGACACGACACCGAGCATCCCCGCACCGGCCGTCTCCGTCCAGTACCGCGTCCGGAACAACTCCGGCCACAACTGGCAGATCACGCTGCTCGCCGGCGGTGACTTGACCAGCGCGGCGGGCACCATCGACATCGCCAACGTGACGTGGACCGGGACGCCGGCGCCGCCGTTCCAGAGCGGGGTGCTCAGTCACACGCTGGCGCAGCGCCTGGCTGGCGGCTCCGATAACGTCAACCCGACTCAAACAGGGACCGTCTTTTTCTTCCTGGCAAATTCATGGACTTACAACGTCGGCGTCTACTCGGCCACGATCAATTTCACGCTGGTCGCGCCCTGACGAGCGCCGCGCTGGCGGCCGTGCTGGTGGCCAGTGTGCTCTCCGGCCGTGCCGCGGCGCAGACGTCGGTCGAGGTCACGCCGCTGCGCGTGGAGCTGCTGCTGAACGCCGGCGCCACTCACACCCAGGCCGTCACGCTCAAGAACGACGATGCCAAGCCGGTGCGCGTCCGGGCGCGGGTCGACGATTACTATCTGTCGAGGGACGGGACGCCGCAGTTCAGGCCGGCCGACCCTTCCGACCCGTACTCCGCCGCGGCGTGGGTGCGCGTCAACCCCGCCGAGCAGATGATCGCCCCGGGCGCCGTCGCCACAATGCGGTTCAGCACCAATGTGCCGGCAGGAACCCGCGAAGGGGGGTACCGCTGCGGCATCATGTTCGAATTCGACCACCCCAACGCCGATCCGGCCACCGTGGCCCGCGACCTTGCCTTCCGGGGACGGGTCGCCACGCTGCTCTACGCCACGGTGGGAAAGCCGGTCGCTGCCGTCGAAATGACGGATCTCCGGATCAAGTCCGTCGCGGGCCGGCCGCCCGAGGTGGTGGCCACGCTGCAGAGCACCGGCCGTGCGTATGTCCGCACGAAGGGGTCGCTGGTCATCATCGACGCGGCCAGCGGCGCGGCCATCCGCCAGATGTCGGTGCCGAACGTGCCGGTGCTGCCCGAGAGCGAGCGGGAAGTCAGCATCTCGACGGCCGACGACAAGCAGGCTCCCCTGCCACCGGGCCGGTACCGCGTCGAGATCAAAATTGACGTCGGACTGCCGGCGCTCCTGGTAGGCGAGACGACGATGGAAATTGCCGCCCCGCGAGTCAAGTAACGCGATGGACTACGATCAAATCGATGATCGGGCCGCCCGCGCCGTGGAGCGGCGGATGCCCCGCGAGCTGGCGATCATCGCCGCCTGTGTGCTGGTGGCCGCAACGGGGACACACGCGGCCACCCGGACACGGACGGCTACCGCAACGGTCACCGTCAATGCGCTGGCGAAGCTCACCTTGTCGAGCATGACGCTGGCATTCTCCGGAGCGGACCCCGACACGGTTCCGTCCGTACCCGCCACCGGCGGACCGTTGACGATCACGGCCAAGGCCCGCACTACGCTCGGCAGCACGGTCGTCCTCAGCGTCGTCGCGGGCAGCGATCTGCTGTCGGGACTGGACAGCATCCCGGTGTCGCAGGTGCAATGGACCGCAGCCGGCACCGGCTTCGCCTCCGGCACGATGAGCGCGTCGACCTCGCAAACGGTGGGGACCTGGATCAGTTCCGGCTCGTGGAGCGGGACACAGACCTACGCGCTGGTCAACTCGTGGTCGTATGCGGCGGGCACCTACACAACCACTCTCACCTACACGCTGACGGCTCCGTGAACAGGTGTCACGGTGATCTCGCTCCATTGCCTGCGTCCGACTGACATTGCAGGCGGAGCCGCGGATCAGAGCCTGGTACCCGGGCGCCGGTTGCCGAGCCGGGCGCGCAGGCGTGGTGCGGTTCTCGATATGCCGATGAGCCGACTGGGATGGCTCGCCGTGATCGTCGCCGCGCTGGTCGCAGCCCCGGCCCAGGCGCAGCAGCCATCGGTCCAGTTCATTTCCGCCGTGCAGATCACGACGGCTGACGATTCCCGGCTGGGCGGTCAGCACCGCTTCGAGCCCGACTTCGGGATTCGGCTCTACGATCCGGCTTCACCGGTCGGGGCCCTCCGCATCGACGCCAATGTCACGCGGCGCAACGACCGCCTCGTGCTCGGCCGCGGCGTGTTCCGCCTCGAGAACGTGGTAGTGGTCGGCCTGAGCTGGTCGTTCGGTGCGGGCGATGTCTGGACGCCGCCCGTCGTGTCGGATTTCGCCTTCGCCAACCTCTTTGCGCCGCCCGTGACGTTCAGAGGCGTCTCGGTCGCCGGACAGAGCAAGAGGACCAGCGTGCTGGTCACGGCGGGCCGCGTCACCGCCCAGCGCAACATCTTTGGCAGCGACAGCTTCGACATCGGCCAGCAGCTCTACCAGGCCTCCCTCACGCATCGACCCTCGGAGCGCCTCGACGTGTCGGCCCACCTCTCCCGCGTGAGCGGAAGCAACCTGAAACTCTATCCCGCGATCGTGGACAAGAGCACGGCCCTTGGAGGGGAAATCAGGTTTCAGCCGGCCCTGAACTGGCACATCGACGCTGAAGCCGGTTACGCGACCTTCCAGCGGCACGGGTCGCCCCGGCAGGAGAGCGCCCCGTCGTGGCTGGTGGGCTCGTCCTGGACGTCCGCGCACGGCTGGTTTCAGATCAACGCCCAGCGCTTTTCCATCGGTCGATATCCGGTTGTCAACTACCCGTACCTCGATCGAACCGGATTGTTCGCAACAGCCGAGATGGACGTTGGCCCGTTCGCCCGCGTCTTTGCCGGCGGTGAAGCGGCACGAAGCAACCTGGACGAGACCTCGTCCGGGCAGGCGCGCGCCGGCGTGCCGCCGGGAACCTCCGCGAGGGCCTTCGGCGGCGCCCGCATCCGCGTCACATCGCAAATGACGGTGAGCCTGCGGGTGGAAGGCGGCAATCGGACAATCCGCCCCTCGAATTTCGGTCCCGGCTTCGACAGCGACACCGGCCTGATCACCGCCGAATGGCACGGGTCGTTCGGCAGCACCAGCGGGTTCGCCCGATACGAGCGCCGGGCCAACGTGGACGCCGCCAGCACCGACAGCAGCTTCACCCAGCACGACGCCTCCGCGCAGCTGTACGTCTCGCTGTCCGGCAACCGCCAGCTGTTCGCCCAGGGGCTCTTCTCGAGGCGCGCCGACCGGAACGGGTCAGGTCAGACGCTGTGGCAGGCGGGAGGCGGCGCCCAGATTCCAATGCGACAGATCTACCTGCGGCTGGAAGCCAACGGGGGGCACACGCTCGACTGGGAGACTGACACGGTGTCGAACCGGCAGACCGTCATCTTCGGCCTGTCTGGCCAGGTCGCGCGGCGGACGCAGCTCTCGATCGACTGTTATGTCGAGCGGTCGCCGCAGGTCGGCCTGCCCGGCACGCCATGGGTCACGCGAACCATGGTGCGGCTCACGAAGGACTTCGGCTATGGGGCGTCGCGCGCCCAGAGGGCGGCGGGTGAGCCTCCGCGCCGCGGACCCGTCGGGCAGGTCGGCGGCCTGGTCTTCGTCGACTGGAACGGGAACGGCCTGCGTGACCCGGATGAAGAAGCCGTGGGCGAGGTTGCGGTCCTGCTCGGCAGAGAACGTCTTCTGACCGGCGCCGACGGGCGATTCGAGTTCGGCGGGGTGCCAGTCGGCGATCAGACGGTGACGCTCGACGCCGGCACGATTCCCGCGAGTTTCGACGTGCCCGTTGATCCGGTGCGCTCCATGGGCGTCGTCAAGGGCCGATCCACGGTGGTTGAATTCGGCCTCGCTCCTGTCGGCACCATCCAGGGCGTGGTCTACAACGACGTCGACGGCGACGGGCAGCTTGGTCCGGCAGATCAGCCTGTCTCCGGCGCGATACTGATCATGGACGACGGGGCGCGGACCGAGCAGGTGCGTGAAGGGCGGTTTCGATTCGAGAGCGTGACGATCGGGACCCACCGTCTCGCCATCGTCCCGGATTCCCTGCCGGCGGGCGGCCAGATGATCGGCGACCCGACGATCGAGGTGCAACTCGAGCGCGGACAGGTTACGGCCAAGCTGACGATCCTGGTGAAGATCGAGAAGCGGCCTGAGATCCGGAAGATCTTCCCGCCGAAGAAAGTGGAATAGCGCGGGCGCCCGGTCCGGGGCCGCGCTCAGGGCGTGGACAGCACGAAGCGCAGCGGGATGACGGCGTCCGACGCCGGTCCCTGCCCGCGCAGCGTGAATGTCACGCGACCGTCACGCTGCCCGCTTCCCTGCCAGCGCGCGACAACTTCGGGCGCCGAGCGAAGGACGCCGGCCATCGCACCCGCACCGTCGCCCGAGAAATCGATGGTCGTCGCACCATCGGCCGCGCCGCCGCCCAGCTCTTCGAGACTGCGCTGCGCTTCGACGGTGAGTACGACGTCACCACGCGTCCGGGTGCGGGCCGATGCCACGAACGCCACGCTGCCGACAATCACGGGCCCTGCGTCACCCGGTCGCCTGGGTTCCACGCGCAGCTCGGTCGTCGAGAGGCGTAGTGACGTTGATGCGGCGACCGTCGCGCCGAAGGTAATGGTCGCCGTTCGCTCGTCGGCCGCCTGGAGCAGCACGGGAATCGCCGCCGCCAGGACAGCCGCTGTAAGGACGCCGCTTAGCCGCACACGAGGTGTCATACGCCTGCCTCTGAATGCTAGGTTCGGGCCACATTTGCGGCAATGCCACGAGCGACAGCGGCGGGCATGACTCTGTAGGACATCGGCCGCCACATCTGCAGTCAGACGGAGCTTTATGGCCTCTTCATGCCGTCCGGGGAGAGCCGGAGGGCCGAATCCCTGTGGTAGCATGAGAGGTTCCGCTACCCGATCCGCACACCGCCAGTGACCAGTCCGCACACGTGCGGGGGTCGGGAGCATTGGTCGAGACGGCATGATCCAGCTCACGTCCCTCACGAAGACTTTCGGCGACCGCACGCTGTTCGAAAACATCACGTGGCAGGTCTCGGACCGCGAATGCGTCGGACTGTGCGGCCCCAACGGCGCCGGCAAGACGACCCTGCTCCGGATCCTGGCGGGTATCGACGAGGCCGACGCCGGCCACATCGTCAAGCCGTCGGGCACCAGGGTCGGCTATCTGCCGCAGGACGGCCTGAACCACTCCGGCAAGTCGTTGTACGAAGAGGCCAGCCTCGCGTTCCAGTGGCTGCTCGATTTGAAGGCCGAGATGCACGCGATCGAGGACCGGCTCGGCGACGCGTCGGTGCCCGAGACGGCCCACGAGGAGATGCTGCACCGCTACAGCGACATCCAGGATCGGTTCCGCCTGAACGACGGCTACTCGATCGACCTGCGGATCGATACGGTGCTGCGCGGGTTGGGATTCAAGCCGGCCGACTATGAGCGACAGACCGAGACGTTCTCGGGCGGCTGGCAGATGCGAATCGCGCTGGCGAAGCTGCTGCTGTCGCGGCCCGATCTGCTGCTGCTCGACGAGCCGACGAACCACCTGGACCTGGACGCGCGAAACTGGCTCGAAGAGTACCTGCACGAGTACCCGCACGCCGTGATCCTGGTCTCGCACGATCGGTTCTTCCTCGACGCGGTCGTCGACCGGATTACCGAGATCTACCTGCGGACACTCACCGACTACGCGTGCAACTACAGCAAGTACCTGATCGAGCGGGACGAGAAAGTCGCTCGCGTGCGTGACGCCAAGCGCCAGCAGGACGAAGAGGTTGGCCGGATCAGGATGTTCATCGATCGGTTCCGTTACCAGGCGACCAAGGCGTCGCAGGTGCAGAGCCGGATCAAGATGCTCGAGAAAGTGGTGCCCATCGAGGTTCCGCCGGAGCGCAAGCGGGTCCACTTCACGTTTCCGACCTCGCAGAAGAGCGGCCGGGTCGTGCTCGAGCTCAAGCAGGTGCGCAAGGCGTACGGCGAGGTCCGGGTGTTCGACGGCATCGACCTGCACATCGAGCGGGGGGACCGGATCGCGCTGGTCGGGCCGAACGGCGCCGGCAAGTCCACGCTGATGCGGCTGCTCTCGGGTGTCGAGCCGCCCGACTCGGGCGTGCGCACGCTCGGCCACCAGGTGGTGATGCAGTACTTCGCGCAGGACGAGGCGTCGAAGCTCGACCCTGCGCTGACCGTGTACGAGACGCTGTCGTCGGGCTCGCCGATGCACATGGTGCCGGCCATCCGGAACATCCTCGGCGGGTTCCTGTTCTCCGGCGACGATGTGTACAAGAAAGCGGCGGTGCTGTCAGGCGGCGAGCGCACGAGGCTGGCTGTCGCCCGCATGCTCCTCCGGCCGTCCAACACGCTGCTGCTGGACGAGCCGACCAACCACCTCGATCTCGACTCGAAGGACGTGCTGCTCGACGCGCTGATGGACTACGGGGGCACGCTGATCGTGGTCTCGCACGATCGGTACTTCATCGACCGGCTCGCCACCAAGATCGTCGAGGTGGGCGGCGGCCAGGCCCTGCTCTACCCCGGGACCTACGAGGAGTTTCACTACAAGAAGGAGCACGCCGAGGTGCCCGCCCCGCCGGCAGTCCCGGCGCGCGGCGCGAAGCCTGCCCCGACTGACCGTCCTGCTGCAGCGGTTTCGGGGCGCACCGCCCCGCCAGTCAAGGGCGGCGGGCGGCCGGCCCAGGCCGCACCGCCTTCCGGCGCGAACGCCGCAGCGGATCGGGCCGCAGCCGGGCGGGTGGCCGAGCGCGAAGCCCGGAAGCGCGCCGACATCGAGCAGCGCAGACTGCAGCGCGCCCGCAAGGGGCTGATCGAGCGGATCGCCGCCCTCGAGGCCCGGATTGCGGAACGCGAGGCCGCCGTCAAGGAGATCGAGGCGGCCATGTCCTCGCCCGGCTTCTACGAGAACCGCGAGGCGAGCAAGCCGGTCATCGATCGTCACCAGGCGCTCATGTGGGAGGTCGGTGAATTGATGAACCAGTGGGAGGCACTGCAGTCCCACGCGGCTGACGCGCCGCGAGGAGAGCGTGCGGCGAGCGAGAAATGACACGCGCGACGCCGAACGTGACGCGTCTCGGTCGAACCGGCCTGGTGTTCGCGCTCGCGTGTTTCGCGCTCTGGGCATCCCGCCAGGCCGCCACGCAGTGTCCAGATCCCGGGTCCCCGCCGGCACAACAGGCCGCCACGCAGTCTCCAGATCCCGAGTCCCCGCCAGCACAACAGGCTGCCACGCAGTCCCCAACTCTCGCGCTCCCGACAGCGCAACAGGCTGCCTGGCACGACCTCGAGCTTGGCATGTTCATCCACCTCGCGCCTCAGACGTGGCAGGACTCGGAAAACGACAGCCTGAACACGCCCCTCGAGGCGATGAACCCGGACAAGCTCGACACGGACGAGTGGGTCCGGGTCGCCGAGTCGATGGGCGCGAAGTACATCGTGTTCGTGGCCAAGCACGAAGGCGGGTTCTGCTGGTGGCAAACCGGCACGACAGACTTCGGCGTGCGCAACATCCCCTGGCGCGAGGGCCGCGGGGACGTGCTTGCGGACCTCTCTGCCTCCTGCCGCAGGCGCGGGATGAAGCTCGGCGTGTACCTGTCGCCGCAGGACCGCAGGCACGCGGTCGCGGTCGGCGGCCGCGCCAAGGAGCCCGCCCGGCAGGGCGACTACGAAAAGCTCTACCGGCAGCAGCTCACCGAGGTGCTATCGCGATACGGCGAGATGGCCGAGGTCTGGTTCGACGGCAACCTCGTGTTCGACGTCGGAGACATCCTGAAGGCCCATGCCCCTTCGGCGGTCGTCTTCCAGGGCCCCCAGGCATCGATTCGCTGGGTCGGCAACGAAGACGGCATCGCGCCCTATCCGGCCTGGAACGCCGTGCGCTATCCGAAGCCCGCACCGACGTGGGGCGACTACACGGCTGCCGACAGCGACGCCGACGGCAACCGGTGGCTGCCGATCGAGTGCGATGCCAGGATTCGGTCAACCTGGTTCTGGCGGACCGACAACCTGCACACGCTGAAGAGCGTCGACCAGCTGATGGACATGTACTATCGGAGCGTCGGGCACGGCGCGGTGCTGTTGCTCAATCTCGCACCGGACCGTACCGGCGCGATCCCGGAACCCGACGCCGGGCGCGCCGCCGAGTTCGGAGCGGAGATTCGCCGCCGCCTCGGCTCCCCGCTCGGGAACACACGCGGAACAGGCCGCGATCTGGTCCTGACGCTGGCCGAGCCTGCGGTGGTCGATCACATCGTGCTGATGGAGGACATCACCCAGGGCGAGCGCGTGCGCAGCTACGTGGTCGACGCAGGCATCGGCGGGGAGTGGGAACAGGTGGCGGCAGGCTCGAGCATCGGCCACAAGAAGATAGACCGCATCCCGCCGACTCGTCTCGACTCGGTCCGTCTTCACGTCGTCGACGCAGTCGACCAGCCTCAGATCAGGTCTCTCGCGGCCTTCGGGCCAGGCGGTCCGCAGTAGCCTCCAGCGGTCGGGCTCGTGTCATTTCAGATGTAGCCCGGGGTCTTTATAGACCTCGGGGCATTTCAGATGTAGCCCGGGGTCTTCAGGTGTCATTTCAGATGTAGCCCGGGGTCTTCAGGTGTCATTTCAGATGTAGCCCGGGGTCTTTAGACCCCGGGTCGCTCGCAGATCGCGTTCTTCGTTCTATCTTGTGTCTCCGCCCAGTCCCCGCGCCGTCGACAGGTACACCGCGAAGCTTCCGAGCCAGTGGCCGCCTTCGTAGCGCGCGCCCGTCACCGCCTTGAGTCCCGCTTCCCGATGCTTCGATGCGACCGCCTGCAGCGACGCTCGCCGCGGGTCGGTCGGTGGAAGGCCGGCGATGATCCCGTCGAGCATCCACGCTCGGCTCAGGTTCAGGCCATCGAGGTGCGCCAGCTTCGGATCGCCCGGATCGGTCACCACGGCGGGCTCGATCCAGCGGGACGAGCCGTCGGCCGGAATGGCGGGCAGAAACGACCCCAGCCACTCCGCGAACCGGGCCTTCGACAGGACCCGCCGCATCAGGTCGGCCTCAGCCAGGCAGGGCGAGAGGAAGTCCTGCCCGGATGGTTCGTAGGAGATCGGGCAGCCCTTGTCGCCGGCATAGAACTCCTCGATCTTCTTCCCGAGAAGATCGGCAGTGGCCTGGTCGCGGGCGGTCCGCGCCCAGTCCAGGATCAAACCGAAAGAAAACGCGGTCTGATCGTGCTCGCCGATCCGGATGGGACGCGAGAGCTTCGGCAGCCAGTCCCTCAGTCGCGCGACTGCGGCATCCTCGAGCGGCCGGAGCGCGGCGGCCCACTCGCGCGCCTGCGGATCGTTCCATTCCCGGAGCTCGGCGCCGAGCTGCAGCAGCCACGCGAGCCCGTAGGGCCGCTCGAAGCTGGACCGGCCGGTGCCGTTCATGTACGCGACCTCGCCCGCGATGTTTCCCGGGGTGAGGCTTTGAGCGACCCCAGACCGCGCGGCCGCGGCGAAGGCGGCTTGCGGAAACGTCCTGGTCAGGCGCACGAGCAGCCAGTGTCCGTGGACCGACGAGTGCCAGTCGTAACACCCGTAGAAGGCCGGTGTCAGGACGCGCGGCGGCTTCACATCCTCGTCTCCGTTCAGCACGTGGGCGATCTTGTTCGGGTACTCCTGGTGAAGGCAGGTGAGCGCGAGGTTGGCAAACCTCGTCGCTGACGCTACGTCGAACTCCGGCCGTGCCTGCGCCGACGCCACCGAGGCGGAGGCAACGACTCCCACCAGTGCACCTGTGATGAGGCGGGCCAACTTCATCGCACATCCTCCCTCATCCTGGCGGATTCGGGCCTGAACAGGACGCTGGACGGGAGCCGTTGTCTTGCGATCCCAGGCCCGCTCCAGCCCACCTCGAGCTCGAATCCGCCGGACTGCTCGAACATGGCGACGCTGATCGGGTGCAGTCCGGACGCGAGCGCCACGACGCCCGACTCCTCGTGCGAGCTGTGCAGGCCGTCGTTGTCGACCGCCAGCCGCTCTCCGATCCACAGCCGGCTCCCGTCGTCCGACCGCAGGTAGAACCGATAGACGCCGGTCTCGGGAACGCGTATCCACCCGCGAAACCGGATGGCCCACTGCGTTTCCCGCCGCCGTGGTGCCAGGTCGATGCCGGCAACCGCGCCCGACTTGACGATCGAGGCCGGGGCGAAATCCGGAAGCACCCTGAAATCGCCTTCCGCCAGATCGTACAGCAGGCCGGGAACCATCGCGCCGGCCCTGGAGGCCGGCTGCGGCACGACCTGCGTGTAGGTGGCCTGGCTCGTGCCGCTCACGGCGCGAGCGCCCCGGAAGGCGCGAACCTTGACCGTCGTGGTGGCCGTCACTCGAAGCGGTGCAGGAACAACTGGCGACTGCGCATCCGGCTCGCGCCCGTCGGTCGTGTAGCGAAGCACGACATTGTCGCGATCCGAGGCGACGCGTACCTCGAGCTGGTCGACGAAGATGGGAGCCTCAGCGGTGATCGTCGGCGGGATGGTGACGTCGGGCCGGCCGGCGATGTCGAGCACGACGACCGAGTCGATCGGATCGGCGGCTTTGCCCGGCAATCGAACGTGCAGCGCGTCCTCCTTGCGTACCACCTCCAGGCCCGCCTTCGAGGGATCCGCCAGCATATGGGCGCCGATGGCGTCGTTCAGGATGCCCGGAACCTCCAGGACGCCGTCGCTCGGCCAGTCGAACACATGCAGGTACAGGCGCGTGGAGCCGCCCGGACACGGGCGTGTGGTCGCGCGGCCCCAGGCCAGCGCAGGGAACGGGCTCGCGCTGGTACCGTGGATGGCCTCGCCGTTCACCTTCATCCAGGCACCGATCTGCTGCAGCCGCTCGACGCTTTCGGCGGGAAACTCTCCCTCGGCGGTCGGGCCGACGTTGAGAAGCAGATTGCCGCCCTTCGAAGCGATGTCAGCCAGCCCCTGCACCAGTTCCCTGGTCGACTTGAAGTCCTTGTCGGCCCGGTTGTAGCCCCAGTTTCGATTCATCGTCAGGCAGGTTTCCCAGTCGAGCCCGGGAACGCCTGTCGCGGGAATCTGCTGTTCCGGAGTGCCGAAATCGCCGACCAGTCCCTGCTCGCGGTCGAGGCCGAAATCGCCGCCCGCCCGGCCGACGCGATTGTTGATGATGATGGACGGCTGGAGCGATCGAACGTAGGCGGCGAGATCCCGGCCGCGCTCATTGGTCCAGGTGCCCTCCCACTGACCGTCGAACCAGAGCACGCCGACGGGCCCGTAATTGGTGAGCAATTCGCGGAGCTGTGCCTTCATGTAGCGCACGTAGCGTTCGAAGTCCGCGCCCGCCTCGGGCCGCGTGGCTGCTTCCCAGTCACGCCGCGGCAGGTAGTCGGGGTGGTGCCAGTCCATGATGGAGTAGTACCAGCAGATCCTGATGCCCTCTTTCGCGGCGGCCTCGGCGAGCGCCTTCATGACGTCACGGTGAAACGGGGTCGACATCACATCGAAGCCGGTTTCGTTCGAATCGAACATCGCGAATCCGTCGTGGTGCTTCGTCGTGACGACGATGTACTTCATGCCCGCCTGCTTGGCGAGCTGCACCCAGGCGTCGGGATCGAACTTCGTGGGATTGAAACGCGCTCGAAGCTGATCGTACTGATCGAGCGGAATCTTCGCCGTGTGGCGGATCCACTCGCCGTGGTCGGTCCGGCCGCCCCATTCGCCGGCCGGAACCGCGTAGAGCCCCCAGTGGATGAAGAGGCCGAACCGGGCCTCGCGCCACCAGTCCAGGCGCGCGTCAGGCGCCGACGCCGGGGCCCGCTGCGCGTTCGGCAAGCCGGGCGCCATGGCCGCGCAGGCGAGCGTGAGGAGAATCCGCGCGAACACATTTCCGAGGTGGCGTTTGCGCAGGTGGTACGACATGGACTGCGGCTCCTCGACCGGGTGGCGATCGAGCGATTATCAGGCCAACACGGTCCAGCTGGTCAACGGAGAACGATTCGTCGGGTTGCCTCGTGCTGAACTCCGGGCCGATTACAGGAGTGTCAAGGGTGCCGCAGGCCGTCATCGAGACCCCGATCCTCAACTCCCCCGGGCGCGCTCCCGCTGTTCAGCAACGAGGAAACGGGCGCCTGGACCTCGCGGCCGAAGACCATCCTGGTGGATTCCGAGCAGCTCGAATCCGGTGACGCGATGAGTGCGGACGTCAAGCGATTCGCTGCGCCCGATTCTGCGCCCATACGACACGGTCGGATCGACACGGTGGGTCGACTTCGATACGACCAGGCCGGTGTACGCGACGCGCGGAGACCAGGGCCACGTGTCGCACGTAGTCGCCGACACGGGATCGTGGAAACAGAAGATGGCCGCCGTGCTCGAGAACATGGACAAAGTCGAGGCGTGCGTGAAGAACCAGGGCCCGGGCTTCACGATTCCCTGCACGCTCAACGGCGAAGAGCAGCACGACTACCCCGATTTCCTGGCTCGGGTGCGGCGCTCCGGCGGCCCGGTCCTCAACCTCATCGTCGAGGTCAGCGGTGAGGCGCGGAAGGACAAGGCCGCCAAGGCCGCGACCGCGCGCGCTCTGGGTCCCTGCGGTGAACAACCACGGCGGACTCGGACCATGGGCGTTTGTCGAGGGCGCCGACCCCAGGGACGCCGAGCCCGTGATCCGGGCGACGGCTGACCTCGCACCTGGCTCCGGCATTTCTTGACATCTCCAGGCATAGAGTTGAACATATTTTGTATGCGTACGACACTGGATCTGCCTGAATCGCTGGTCGAAGAGGCCCGCCAGGCGCTGGGGTTCAAGTCGAAGACCGATACCGTCGTCCTGGCGCTCCGGGAATTGGTCCGGCGCCGGCGCCTGGACGAGCTGAAGTCGCTGTTCGGCCACGTTCAGCTCGACATCGACCTGCCGAAGTCGCGCCGTCGCCCGCGGGGGTCCGGAGCGTGATCGTCGTCGATACGTCCGTGTGGGTGCAGGCACTGCGCAAAGGCTCATCACCGGCGGCCGGCGTGCTGCAGTCGCTGATCGATGCGGACGAGGCGGCGCTGGCGGTGCCCGTCCGCGTCGAGCTCCTCTCGGGCGCGTCGAAACAGGACCGGGCACGACTGCGGCGCGCGCTCTCGGCGCTTCCAGTGCTCTACCCGACCGACGACACGTGGCGGGTGATCGACGGGTGGACCGACCGGGCGAGCAGCGCGGGCGAACAATTTGGAGTCGGTGACTACCTGATTGCGGCAATCGCGCACGACGCAGGGGCCCTGGTGTGGTCGCTCGATGTCGACTTTGCGCGCATGTCCGCATTGAATTTCGTGGGCCTGTACGAACCCTGATGAGCGGTCTGGTGATGTGAACGACTGATATGGCCAAGACACCAGCGAAGCGAAGAGGTCCGATCCCGGTCGATTCGTTCAAGCACAAGGACGCACGCGTCAACATCCCCACCGGGGAGCTGCGCGACTTCGTCGCCGATGACGAGGCGCGTCCGCCGGACATGCGGTACCCGCGCGACGCGTCGCTCGACCCGTAGCTGGTGTGGAAGGGCAAGGACCAGCAGGGCGCCTCCGACCTGCAGGTGCCCGTCGTCCCCATCTACATCCAGGAGAAGATCCACCCGCAGGCGCTCGTCGAGAACATGCGCGATACGGCAAAGGCCGGCGAGCCGGAACCCGAGCAGTTGCTCTTCAGCGACTTCAACGGCTTGCCAGACTTCGACGCACGCGTGGATTTCTATCAGCATGACCAGCACTGGGCGAACCGGATGGTGCTCGGCGACTCGCTGCTCGTGATGACGAGCCTCGCCGAGAAAGAGGGCCTGAAGGGCAAGGTGCAGTGCATCGACTTCGGCCCGCACGTGACCGAGGAGGCGAAGCGGTATGGCTCGTTGACCGTGCTCGTCACCCGCATGAACCCGGACCTGGCCATGGGCTCGGACCTTCTGAAGAGATCGACGAGGCCGCCCGGTCGAGCCTCTACTCCACCATCAGCCGTCCATTCGCGCCCCCATCGAGCGGCCGGATCGCCATCAAGGTCATCAACCACTGCGGCGACGAAGTCCTGAAGGTGTTCGAGCTGTAACGGCGCCGCCTGCGGGTTCCAAATCCGACCGCGTTGGCGTAGGATCGGAACATCCAGGATCACGTGCCGCCTTCATCACCCGACCTCGAAACCGGATCAGGCGCCGATCCGGCCATCGGGCCCGGGCGGCCCGAGCAATCCAACAGCCGGACTTCTCACATGAAGGATCAGTCCTCCAATCGTGTCCTCCTCGGTGGCCGCACCAGGCGCGCGGGCGCCGGCGAGGACGCCGGCGGCGGCCGCCTGAGCCGGGCCAGAGATGTCGCCGTGCTGCTGCGGGCGGTTTTCGATCAGTCGGCCGTTGGCGTCGCCCAGGTCGAGACCATGACCGGCAGATTCATGCGCGTCAATCAGCGCTTCTGCGACATCGTCGGCTACTCCCGGGACGAGATGGAGGGCATCGGCTTCCAGGCGATCACTCACCCGGACGATCTCGTCGAGGACGTCAACAACAGCGGCAGGCTGATTCGAGGCGAAATCCGCGGGTTCACGAGGGAAAAGCGGTACAAGCGCAAAGACGGCACCGACGTGTGGGTGAACCTGACCGTCTCTCCCCTGTGGCGCCCGGGCGAGACGCCCACCTTCAACATCTCGATCGCCGAGGACATCACCGCCCGCAAGCTGGCCGAGCAGGCATCGCGCGAGAGCGAGGTCCGCTATCGGTCCCTCTTCGAGAACATGCTGAACGGCATGGCGTACTGCCGGATGATCTTCGACGGCGATCGCCCGGTGGACTTCGTCTACCTCGAGGTGAATCCCGCCTTCGAGATCCTGACCGGCCTGAAGCAGGTCACCGGCAGGAGGGTCACCGAGGTGATCCCGGGCATCCGGGAATCCGACCCCGGCCTAATCGAGACCTACGCGCGGGTCGCGCGGACCGGCGTGCCGGAGACGTTCGAGGTCCACATCGAAGCGCTGAAGATGTGGTTCGACATCTCGGTGTACAGCCCCATGCGGGACTACTTCGTGGCCGTGTTCGACGTGATCAGCGCGCGAAAGGGCGCCGAGCAGGCGCTGGAGCGCAGTGAAGAGCTGTTCCGGCGATCGTTCGATCGGTCGCCCATCGGCTCCGTGCTGGTCGACCCCGAGATGCGCTTCGTGCGCTGCAATGAGGCCTTCTGCCGATTCCTCGGCCGTGCGGAGGACGAGCTGGTCGGCCAGACGTTTGCGCAGGTGACCCACCCCGAAGATCGCGCGATCGGCATCCCGGAGATCTCGGCGCTCGTGGCCGGCGAGCTCGATCGGGCGCAGGTCGTGAAGCGGTACGTCCGCAAGGATGGAACCGTCGTGGTTGGCGAGGTCACCATCGGCCTGGTGCGCGATCCGGAGAACCGCCCGCGGTTCTTCCTGACCGTGATCCAGGACATCACCGCCCGGAAGCAGGCGGAGCTCGACCGCGCCCGGCTGGAGGATCAGCTGCGACAGGTCCAGAAGATGGAATCGGTCGGGCGCCTGGCCGGCGGCGTGGCCCATGACTTCAACAACATGCTGCAGGCGATCCTCGGCAACGTGGATCTCGCGCTGGCCAGCGCGCCGCCCGATCTCGGGCTGCGAGAGAACCTGGAGGAGATCCGCAAGTCGGCGGAGCGATCGGCCGATCTCACCCGTCAATTGCTGGCCTTCGCGCGCAAGCAGGCCATCAGGCCGAAGATTCTCGATCTCAACGACACCGTGTCCGGCATGCTCAAGATGCTTCAGCGGCTGATTGGAGAGGACGTCCGCCTTTTGTGGGCCCCCGGCGCCCGGTTGTGGCGCGTGAAGCTGGACCCCAGCCAGATCGATCAGATTCTGGCCAACCTCTCCGTCAACGCGCGCGACGCGATGGAGAACGGCGGCACGCTGAGTATCGAGACCTCCAATGTGACCCTGGACGACACCTACGCCCGCACTCACCCGGAGTGCGCACCTGGCGACTACGTGATGATGGCCATCAGCGACAGCGGCCGGGGGCTGGACCCGGAGGCGCACGCGCACCTGTTCGAGCCGTTCTTCACGACCAAGGAGCCTGGCAAGGGCACCGGCCTCGGGCTGGCGACGGTGTTCGGCATCGTCAAGCAGAACAACGGGCTCATCAATGTCTACAGTGAACCCGGACAGGGCGCGACGTTCAAGATCTACCTTCCGCGGGCCGAACCCGAGCCGGAGACCGTCACCGAGCCGGTCGACGCGCGCATGCTGCGCGGGACCGAGACCGTGCTGCTCGTCGAGGACGAGGAGCAGATCCTGAGACTGGGCCGGCAGATCCTGGAGGCCAAGGGCTACACCGTGCTGGCGGCCCAGACACCGGCGCAGGCGCTGAACATCAGGCAGGAGTATCGGGGCCCGATCCAGCTTCTCGTCACCGATGTCGTCATGCCCGGCATGAACGGCAAGCAGCTGCTGACCGCGCTGCAGCAGCGCGACCCCGGCCTGAAGTGCCTCTACATGTCGGGCTACACGGCCAACGTCATTGCGCACCACGGCGTGCTCGACCAGGGCGTCGAGTTCCTGCAGAAACCGTTCACGATCCAGACCCTGGCCGAGCGTGTGCGTTCCATTCTCGGTCCGACGTGACGATGCCAGGGCCGCTGCTGATCGCCCGGTTTGCCTCGCGCCAGAGGCCGCCAGGGCAACCTCTGCGCCCGATTGAACCGGAGAGTCCCATCGAGAACCCGGGCGCCTGGCCGTCGCGTGCGGCCCGGGAAAGGAGCCGACCGTGAGTGAATTTCCAGAAGCCCGCCGGATGACGCGTCGATTGGCAGGTGCCGTCTGCCTGATGAGCGGCCTCGCGTGGGGCGCCACCGCCTGGTCCCAGCCGCCCGCGCCCGCACAGGCTGCCCCGCCCGGACAGACAGCCGCTGAGAAGTACATGAACATCAAGGTCCTGAACGACTTGCCTGCAGGGCAGCTGCACGACGTCATGGTCTACATGACGGCGGCGCTGGGCACCAGTTGCGAGGGATGCCACGTGCGCGGGACCGATGGTCAGCTGGCTTTCGACAAGGACGACAGGCGTACCAAGGTCACCGCGCGCCAGATGCTCGAGATGGTGAAATCGATCAATACGATGAACTTCAAGGGACAGCCGCGCGTGACCTGCACGACGTGCCACCAGGGCCGGCTCGGCCCGAATTCGATTCCTCAACTTGCACAACCCGTGACGCCGGGGCAGGCGGCCCCGCCTCCGCGCGAGGAGCAGGGCACCCGGCCGAAGCCGCCGTCGGAGACGGTCGATCAGGTGGTGTCGAAGTTCATCGATGCCGTCGGGGGTCGCGAGGCGCTGGGGACGATCACCTCGCGCACGCGCACGGGAACCCTCACCAATCGCGCCGGGCTCACCTCGCCGCTCGTCATCGACGAGAAGGCGCCGGGGCGGTATCGCGAGTCTGTCGCCTCCACGCCCGCCGTGAACCAGGGGTTGAACCCCGGCGGCGCCTGGCTGCAGTCGGGCGAACGCCTTCGCGAGCTCGACGGCGTCGAGGCCGTCATTCTGGCAACAGCGGCCGACCTGACGCTCCCGCTCGACCTGTCGCAGCGATACACGGGGCTTGCCGCGCGGGCCTACGACACGATCGACGGTCACGCCGTCATCGTGCTGACGGGCCGATCGTCTCCCGACGTCAACGAGCTGTTGTACTTCGACCGCGTCTCGGGACTGCTCCTGCGCCGGGTCGTGCGAATCACGACGCCGATGGGACGGCTTCCGCAGCAGTTCGACTACGCCGACTACCGCGCGGTTGGTGCGGTGAAGATGCCCTTCGAGGTCCGTGTGGCGGACTGGTCATCGCTGTCGATCATGAAGTTCACCAGGATGACGCTGAATCCATCCCTCGACGACGGGAGATTCGCGAAGCCTGAGGTCAAACCCGGCCAGTAGGCAACCTGGCAGGCATCGGCCGGGCCCACTCCGCGCGTTCTCGATCTGCAGGATCCGCCGCCCGGGCGAGGATCTGCTGCAACCTTCCGATCGGCGGAAATGCGGCACGCGGTGCAGCCGTGCGCCTTGCCTGGGCCCGACTGTTGTGACACACTTCCGCCGCCCCCCGGTCTCGTGTCTCCCGAGACAGACGACCAGTTTCCAGATCTGATTCCGCACCAGGGAGTCGTCATGAAAAGTCCGTCTTCCACAGCCTCGGCAGCGGCCTGTGCCGCGTTGATCCTGGCGGTCAGTGTCCCCTGTCTCGCCCAGTCTGTGCCGCCGCCCCGGGCCCAGGCGCCCATTCTCGTCACGTCGTGCGGCCAGAGCCCGGGCCCGGTCCGCATCACGGTCTTCCTGAAGAAGCTCGCCATCGAGTTCGACTACAAGGAGATCGCGACGGCGAAGGATCTCGCGTCGAAACGATACAAGTCGGTCATCATCGTCACCGGCGCGAGCCTGAAGGGGATGGGCGCAGCCGGCGTCGAGATGAAGGACGAGCTCGCCCGGACAGCCGCGTTGATCGATGAAGCGCGCAGGCAGGGCGTGATCGTCATCGGGGCCCACGTCGAAGGCATGGCGCGGCGGGCGCAGGGCGCCTCTCCGGGCGACAACTCGGACGAGCAGTCCATCGACGCCGTGTGCCAGAAGGCGCAGATCCTGCTCGTGCGCAAGGACGGGGATGAAGACGGCCGGTTCACCACCATTGCGAAGGCGCGGAAGATCCCGATCCTGCTCTTCGAAAAGAGCCTCGAGATCGCCGACGTCCTGAAGACGCTGTACTCCAGGTAAGGGCGCGGCACACCCGTGAACATGTTCGCGCAGGCCAGCTTCGTCCTCGCGGTGATGGTGGCCGTCTATCTGGTCGTGCGCCTGTTCCGGGTGGCCACCGAGCTGTCGATGCTGGCCGCGGCCGTCGCCGGCGCGATTGCGGGCGGGTTCGGCGTGCCGCCCCGGCAGATCGCGGAAGGCGCGGTCACCTACCTGGACATCAACCTGATCTTCGTCACCGCCACGCTCTTCATGAATCTGCTGAAGGAGTCCGGCGGCGTGGCGTTCGTCGTCCGCGGAATCATCACGCGCTTCCACGGGCAGCGGGCCCTGCTCCTGATCCTGTTGACGCTGCTGCTGCTGGTGCCTGGAGCGCTGACCGGCGCCGGAAGCGTCACCGTGCTCATCACCGGCGGCATGGTATCGGTCGTCCTCGGGTATATGGGCATCCCGAAGGCTCGAATCGCCGCCCTGGTGTTCATCGTCGCCGGACTGAGCGCGGCGGCCCCGCCCGTCAGCCTGTGGGCCATGATGACCGCCGCCGGCGTGAACATGCCCTATGTCGGCTTCTTCGTCCCGCTGGCCCTTCCCTGCCTCATCGCGGGCCTGCTCACCAGCTTCATCCTGGGATGGAGAGGCACGACGACCGACGTCACCAAGGCACTGGCGGAGCTGCCGGAGGCGCCGGCAGGCATGAGCTGGTGGAAGGTGCTGTTGCCCTTCGCCGTGTTCCTGTTCCTGGTGATGATGGGCCGGCAGTGGCCCTACGCGACCCCGGTCATCGGCCTGCCGCTGATGTTCGCCTTCGCAGCCGTCGTGTCGCGCGTGCTCTCGCCGGTTCGCCTGAATGTCTGGCGCATTTCACGGGAGACCATCGATCAACTGCTGCCGCTGCTGGCCACGCTGACCTGCGCGGGCGTCCTGGTCCAGATCATGACGCTGACCGGCGTGCGGGGCCTGATGGCGGTGACCGCGGTCACGCTGCCGGTGTGGGTGGTCTTCGCGACATTGTTCCTGGTGCTGCCGGCGTCGGAGGCCGTGTTGATGTGGGGGTCCGGCCCGGTGATAGGCGTGCCCCTGGTGCTGCTGTTCAACACGATGGGACTGAACCCGATTGTCGCGCTGGCGGGCATGAGCCTGATCTGGCCGCTCGGCGACGCGCTGCCGCCGACGGCCATCATCGGCCGGCTCACCGTGGACGTGGTCGGGTTCAAGGGTTCGTACGGCGAGTTCCTGCGGGCCTGCGCCGTGCCGGCCGCCATCATTTGCGTGATGGGCACGCTGATGGTGATCTTCAGCGCACGGCTCGCGTTCCTGACGGGGCTCTGAACTAGGGGCTAGGGACTAGGCGCTAGGGACTAGGGGCTAGGGACTAGGCGCTAGGGACTAGGGGCTAGGGACTAGGCGCTAGGGACTAGGGGCTAGGGACTAGGCGCTAGGGACTAGGGGCTAGGGACTAGGCGCTAGGGACTAGGGGCTAGGGACCGGGCGCTAGGCGCTGGTCTGGCTGGCGGCCGGAGGCTGGAGGCGGCGCCAGGTGAGAAAGCGACGGCAAGAGTCGGCCGGGAATGGATTCGAACATGGTGGTGCTTCAATCGATCGTCACCGTGATCTACTACCTGCTGGTCGCGGGGACCGCGGCCGTGCTGCTCTTCAACTTCGTCAAGGCCACGAAGTGGGACCGGGAAGTGCTCTACCTGATCGTCCTCCTGCCGTTCCTGCTGCGGCTCTTCCGGCTGAAGTGAGGCCGCGATGATGCGTCCAGCCGTCCGCAAGCTCATCATCGGCGCATTCGGCGCCGCGCTGCTCATCACCTCTGGTGCGAGCTTCTACCGCAGCCGCCACCTGGCGGAGCCCGTGGTCCTCGGGCCGGGCGTGACCTCCGTCGTGACGCTCGGCGAGTACTTCGGCGGGATCAAGGGCACGGCAAACGACATCCATCTCTACGTGCTGCAGGGCCGTTTGCCTGGCGGCACGGTGTTCGTCATGGGCGGCACGCATCCGGAGGAGCCGGCGGGCCGGCTGGCCAGCTGGCTGATCACCGAACAGGCTGTCGTCGATCGCGGACGGCTCATCGTCGCGCTCAGCGCCAACCGGAGCGCATCCACCGCCACCCGTCCTTCAGGCGCATACCCGCCCGACTACACCATCGACACCTCCTGGGGCGGGCAGACATTCCGGATGGGCGATCGCTGGAGCAACCCGCTCGATCAGTGGCCGGACCCGGAGGTGTACATCCATTACCCGAGCGGCCAGAACCTCGCGTACGCCGACGTGCGGAACCTGAACCGCGCGTTCCCCGGACGCCCGAACGGCATGCTCACCGAGCGCACGTGCTTCGCGCTGATGGAATTCATCCGCCGCGAGCAGGTCGACATCGTCATCGACCTGCACGAGGCCGAGCTGCAATACCCGGTCATCAGCACCCTGGTGACGCATCAGAAGGGCCAGGACCTGGCCACGATGGTGTCGATGATGCTGACCGACATGGAAGGGTTCAAGATCGGGACGGAGTTCTCGCCCCGGTCGCTGCACGGGCTGTCGCACCGCGAGATCGGCGACTATTCGCAGGCCGTGTCGCTGCTCTTCGAAGCGCCGGAGCCGTTCCTGGACGCGACACGCGGCGTCACCACCCGCGAGCAGCTGCTGACGGGCAAGGACGAGTTCGTCGTGAAGGCCGGGAAACACGGGTTGCTGTTCGAGAAGATCGACGAGAAGGGCTGGCCGATCGCCGTCCGGGTCGGCCGGCACACGTCGTCGGTGGCCCAGGTGCTCGAAACCTGGTCGGAAGATCATCCCGATCGCGCGGTCACCGCGCGCAACATTCCGCGTTACGCCGATCTGGTCCGCGACGGCGTCGGCGCGTACCTGCGTGACCCGTCGAAGGCAGCCGGCCTGCGGGTCGTCTACGAGTGAAGGAGCCGAGACCCATGAAAGTACGGACTCTTCTCTTCCTGTGTGTGCTGGCGCTCACCTGCGGCCTTGTCACCCACGCCGTGCCGCTCCAGGCGCAGCAGCCCCAGGCGCAGCGGGCCACGCCGGCACCTGCGCCCCAGATGGCGACTCCTATCGTCAACGGCGTGTTCGACGTGCGGCGCGGCGGCCTCACCGCACCTGATGACATCGATGCAGAAGACGCCGGTTTCCACTGCACCTCGATTCCCGTCGGCAAGGACGCGACGATCGACGGATCGACGATGACCAGCCACTCGGTCGACGGCCATTACGAGTTCCGGATCTTCATCGTGCCCGGCGGCACGCATCCCGCCGGATCCATGCGGCCGGTCATGAAGGGCGGCGGCATCGGCGCGGATCGTCCCGCCGCCGTGAAGGTCGGCGAGATTCCGGAGATCGCCCAGACCTTCGCGCGCTACGACTCCGCGTACCCGTTCATGAACGAGAAGCAGCTCGGCATGGGCGAAACGACCATCTCGGGCCGGCAGGAGCTCTTCAACGACGAGGGCTGGTTCGACATCATGGAGCTGCAGCGCGTCGCGCTCGAGCGGACCTCCTCGGCTCGCGACGCCATCGCACTGATGGGCGGGCTGGCCACGAAGTATGGATACTCGGACAGCGGCGAGTGCCTGACCATCGTCGACGGGAACGAAGCCTGGATGTTCGAGATCTTCGGCCCGGGCCCGATCCAGAAGGGCGCCGTGTGGGCTGCGCGCCGCATCCCCGACGGCGAGGCCGGCGTCAGCGCCAACCATTCGCGGCTGGGCGTGCTCGACCTGAACGACAAGCGGAACGTGATGGCGTCGGCCAACGTGCAGGCGGTCGCCGAGGAACTTGGCTTCTGGAAGAAGGGCGAGACATTCAATTTCAGCAAGGCCTACGGCGGCAACGCGTCGTACGGGAGCACGCGACGCGAGTGGCGCGTGCTCAGCACCCTCGCGCCTTCGCTGAAGCTCGATCCGTGGGACCTCGAGCTGCCCTTCTCGGTGAAGCCCGACCGCAAGGTCGGCCCGCGCGACCTGATGGCGCTTCACCGCGATTCGTACGAAGGCACCGAGTTCGACGCGACCAGGGGGCTCGCGGCGGGCCCGTTCGGCAACCCGACGCGGTGGTCCACCAATGTCCGGCCCGCGCAGGGCTACCTCGGCTGGGAGCGGACCATCTCGATCTTCCGCTGCTCGTACGCCACGGTGGTCCAGTCGCGCGCCTTCCTGCCCGCCTGGATCGGCGGCCTGGTGTGGTTCGCCGAGGATGATCCGAAGACGTCGGCCTACGTGCCGCTCTACGCGGGCCTGACGAAGGTGCCGAAGTCGTTCCAGACCGGATCGCGCGCGGAGTTCGATCGCTCGACCGCCTGGTGGGCGTTCGACTTCGTGAGCAACTGGGCGCAGGTTCGCTTCAACGCGATGGCCGACGACATCAAGAAGGCGTACACGACCTTCGAGGACGACTTCTTCACCAGGCAGCCGGACGTGGAGAAGCGCGCGCTCGAGCTTTACAAGCAGGACCCGAAGCTGGCGCGTGACTTCCTGGACGAGTATTCGAACTCGAATGCCCAGAAAGTGGTCGACGCGTGGTGGAAGCTGTCTGACGCGCTCATCGTGAAATACAACGATGGCTACATCAACGCGGCGGGCCAGGAGCGCTCGGGAGGCTACCCGAAAGAGTGGCTCGATGCCGTGGGCTACGGCACGACGAAGATCCAGCCGAAGGGTGCGGCCGCGCCGGCCCCGGTGCCCGTGCCGGCGCCGGCACCTGTGAAGAAGTAGCTCGAAGATCGAGTGATCGGCGACTCCCGGGGGTGATCTTCCGAGCGAAGGTCACCCCCGGCGTTGTCTCCGGCCCGCGTCAGGACGGCCTGCCCGCCCCGGCACCTCCAAAACCGTCAGTCTGCCCGCCAGCTCCCCGGCCCACACGACCTCGCCGGGTCAGATCCAGCGCTGTCTTTACTGGCTTTCCCGACGTCAGCCCCTCGCGAAGAGGTCGGGCACGGACCTTGCGCGTGCCCCCGGTGTGACCGTGTCTTCTCCACCCGGATCGGCCGACTCCAAGGGCCTCGAGCGGCGCCAGGCCGAAGAATGGCCCAGCAATACGCGGGAGTCGGTCACGTGCAGTGGCGCTTGGCGGATCGGACCATGAGGCTTACACTATTGAAATCACATAGCCTCACTCTGCCGTTTCCTGGCGTTGACATGGCCGCACCTAATCATCGACTTCCTTCCACGCGCGCCGCGCGGCGCGTTGCGCCTGCGGAACCCGCCGCCATTCCACGGCGACGGCGGGCGGCGAGCGGCAAGGCCACCGACCGGTTCTTTCGCGAGATGGTCGAGAGCATGCGAAACGGCGTGCTCGCCATTTCCCGCCGGGGCCAGGTCGTGATGGTGAACGAGGAGGCGTACCGCATCCTCAGCCTCGAGCGGCGGGCTGACGACCTCGGGCGCCACTTCAGCGACCTGCTGCAGGGGCACCCCGACGTGGTGCGGGTCCTGGCGGGCGCCTTCGAGATGAGCCACCTCCCGAACCGGGCGGAGCTGCGGCTGAAGCCGTCGGGCCGCGTGATCGGCTACACCCTGTCCCGCGTGCTGAGCGAGCACGGCCGGTCGAAAGGCGCCGCGCTCTTCTTCAAGGACCTCACGCTGGTCGAGCAGGCGGAGGAGCGCGAACGCCTGCGCGATCGGCTCGCGGCGGTCGGCGAGATGGCCGCCGCGATCGCGCACGAGGTCAAGAACCCGCTGGCCAGCATCGAGGTGATGGCCGGCCTGCTGCGGCGGCAGCTCGCGGACCGCGCCGACTTTCACGCCCCGCTCATCGACATCATCAACGAAGCCAAGATGGCCAACGCCATCGTGCTCGAGGTCCTGGAGTTCGTCCGCCCGATCCGGCTCGAAATGGATCGCACCTCGATTGCGCGGGTGGTCAGCGAGGCCGTCGCGATGGCCGAGAGCCATGCCGATCGCGGGAAGACGGCGGTCGAGGTGAACATGCCGTCCGGGCTTCCGCCCATGCTGGCCGATCACTTCCAGCTGCGCCAGGTCGTCTCCAACCTGCTCATCAACGCCTTCGAGGCGCTCGAAGGACGGGGCGTGGTGCGCATCAGCGCCACTCACGTCGAGGCGCCGGATCCGACCCGGTCCTCGTCGGTCGTGCTCGAGATCTCGGACGATGGCCCCGGCATCATGGCGGGCGTGACCGATCGGATCTTCAAGCCCTTCTTCACGACCAAGGCGAAGGGATCGGGCCTCGGCCTGGCGATCGTGCGCAAGATCGTCGACGCGCACGAGGGCCGAATCGACATCAACTCGAGCCCGGGCCACGGCGCCACCTTCCGGGTGACGCTCCCCGTCGTGGCGTCCGGATCGCTGCCGCTCTAGAACGACACCAGACAGACAAGCGAGGCACATATGGGACGGATCCTCATCGCCGACGATCACGACGCGCTGCGCCGCGGACTTGCGCGGGCGATGCTGCAGGCGGGTCATGACGTCGAGGAGGCGCCCAACGGCAACATCGCGATCGAGCGCCTGCACGAAGGCACCTTCGACGTCGTGCTGAGCGATCTGAAGATGGGCGGCAGCGACGGGCTCGACGTGCTGCGGACGACCAAGGCGCTGTACCCGGCGACGGCGGTCATCCTGATGACGGCCTTCGGTTCGATCGGCACCGCGGTCGAGGCGATGAAGATCGGCGCGTTCGACTACGTGCAGAAGCCGTTCGAGATCGAGGAGATGGAGGTCAAGGTCGAGAAGGCGCTCGAGATGCGCCGCATGCGCCACGAACTCGAGTACCTGCGCCACACCCAGAACGACATCTACCAGTTCGACTCCATCGTCGGCAGCAGCGGCGCCCTCAAGCAGCGTGCTCGACATCGTGCGCAAGGTCGCCAAGAGCAACACGACCATCCTCATCCGCGGCGAGACGGGCACCGGCAAGGAGCTCATCGCGGGGGCCATCCACCACAACTCGCTGCGCGGCCGGGCGCAACTTCGTCAAGGTGAACTGCGCGGCCCTGCAGGAGAACCTGCTGGAGTCGGAGCTGTTCGGCCACGAGAAGGGCGCGTTCACCAGCGCCGACAAGCAGCGCATCGGCCGGTTCGAGCAGGCCGACGGCGGCAGCATGTTCCTCGACGAGGTCGGCGACATGAGCCCGAGCACCCAGGCGAAGATCCTGCGCGTGCTCCAGGAGCACGAGTTCGAGCGGCTCGGCGGCACGCGCACCCTGAAGGTCGACGTGCGCCTGATCGCGGCGACCAACCGGAACCTGGCGGGCATGGTCGCCGCGGGCCTGTTCCGGGAGGACCTCTACTACCGGCTCAACGTCGTCGTCGGTCGAGATGCCGCCGCTGCGCGATCGGAAGGAGGACATCGTCGGCGCTGGCCGCGTTCTTCATCCGCAAGTTCGGCGCGGAGCTGAAGAAGAAGATCGACGGGCTCGCGCCGGACGCCCAGAAGCTGCTCATGCGGTACAACTGGCCGGGCAATATCCGCGAGCTCGAGAACTGCCTGGAGCGCGCCGTGCTGCTCACCGAATGGCCGATCATCGCCGTCGACGACCTGCGTGTCGGCGAGCTCGATCGCGGCCGCAGGCGACGAGAAGGGCGCTCCGGTCGTGCGGATCCCGCCAACCGGCATCGCGCTCGAGGAGATCGAACGCCAGGCGCTCATCGAGGCGTTGCGGATGTCGAACTGGGTGCAGAAGGACGCCGCGGAGCTGGTCGGCATCAGCCCTCGCGTGATCAACTACAAGATCAAGACGCTCGGCATCGAGCTTCCCAAGGGACGACGGGCAGCGATCGAGCCCTGATCGGAGGACCGCCCCGGTGGTGACCGCGTCATCCCCATGAACGCCGCCGACATCGGCCCGGTCCCGCCGGCCGCGCGCCGCCAGAGCGGTCTCGATCTGTTCTGGCATCTTCGCCGGCGCCAACATCGTCGCGACCACGCTGCAGGTGGGCGCGACGCTCGCCACCGGTTTCCCTCCGGCCACCGCGCTCGTGCTGATCGCGGTGGGTGCGACGGGCGGCTCGATGCTCGTCGCCTCGCTCGCCGTCCTCGGCCCGCGGCTCGGCGTGCCGTCGGTCATCGCCGCCCGGGCGCCGCTCGGCATCGAAGGGCGCCGGGCCTGGTCGCCGCGCTTCTCTACGTCACCAACTTCGCCTGGATCGCCGTCAACAACGTGATTGCCGCCTCGGTGTGCGCGCGACTCCTCGGCGGCCCGTCGTCGTTCCCCGTCTGGATCGTGGCCTGCTCGGCCTGGTGTCGACCGCCGTCGTCGCGCTCGGGCCCCGCGCCGTCGGCCTCGCCGACCGCGTGGCCGTGCCGCTGCTGCTGGCCGTCGGGGCGGCGTGATCACGTGGGCGGTCATCGGCGCCCTTCCGACGCCTGCGCTGCCGGCCGCGCAGGGCGCTCCCTCCACACCCTGGTTCCGCGGCTTCGACATCGTCGTCGGCTACCAGGTGTCGTGGATCCTGATGTTCGCGGACTACTCGCGCTACACGCGATCCGAGAAGTCGAGCGCGCGGGCCGTGTTTCTCGGCCTGCTGCTGACGAGCCTGTGGATGATGCCGCTCGGGCTTCGGCCGCCGCGCGGCTGGCGGGCAGCGCCGATCCGGGCGCGATGATGGCGGCGATCGGCCTCGGGTGGGCGGGCGCGGTGCTGATGGTGCTGGCGACGATCACCACCAACTTCGTGAACATCTACATGTCGGGGCTCGCGTGGAAGAGCCTCGTGCCGAAGATGGGCCAGCAGTGGTCGATCTGGTCGATCGGCGTCATCGGCACGCTCATCGGCCTGTTCTCGGGCGGCTGGCTCGATCGGTACGCGGACTTCATGCTGGTGCTCGGCGGCGTGCTCGTCCCGGTCGGCGGCGTGCTGGTCGCGCACTATCGGCTCGGCCCCGGCGACGACGAGGGTGCCTGACCTCTACGATCCGGCCGGACCCTATGGCGGGATCCTGGTGCCCGGGCGTCGGCGCCTGGGCCGGCCTGGCGCGCTCGTGGCGACGCTGCCGGCGCTCGTCGTGGCGGTCGTGAGCTACCGCGTGGCGGTCGCGCGACAGCGGTAGCACGCTTCGCCCACGGCTGACCGCCATCATTCTGGTTACCGGGCTGACGGCCGGTCGCTCTCGACAACGACTGCCCGCCCCGTCGGCTGTCCGGCTGTCCGGTTCCTGAGCAGGCCGGCGCGCGGATGCGCCCGGCGATAGACGTCGATGAGCTGAGCCGCGCTGACGTGCGTGTAGCGCTGCGTCGTCGACAGGCGCGCGTGGCCGAGCAGTTCCTGGATCGTGCGCAGGTCCGCGCCGCGTTCGAGCAGGTGCGTGGCGAAGGAGTGACGCAGCGCGTGAGGGCTGATGCCGAAGCGGGCGCTGCACGCCGCGACGTATCGGCGGACCAGCCGGTGGACGCTGCCTCCCGGTCAGGCGGCCGCCGCGGTAGTTCACGAACAGCGCGCCGGAGCCGGCGGTGCGGCGCGAGGCCCTCGGAACCGGAGGGCGCTGCGGCGGGCCTTGCCTGAGCGACGCGGCAGCCCGCTCGAGCAGCGGACGATCCTTCAGGTAGGCGCGAAGGGCATCTGCCGCGCTGGTGTTGAACGGCACCATCCGTTCCTTCCCGCCTTTGCCCAGCACGCGCACCATCCGGCTGCTGAGGTTGACGTCCTCGAGATCGAGGCCGATCAGCTCGCTCAGCCGCAGTCCGGACGCGTAGAACAGCTCGAGCATCGCGCGATCGCGCCGCCCGAGCGGCGACGAGAGGTCCGGCGTCTCGAGCAGCCGCGTCATCTCGTCGATCTCGAGATGCTCGGGAAGCCGCTGCTCGACGCGCGGCGTTGCGACCAGCGCGCCCGGGTCGCCCTCCATCAGGCCTTCGCGGCGAAGGTACCTGCAGAAGGTCCTGACCGACGCGAGCTTGCGGCTGGCGGTCTTGCGCGACCGGTCTTCCCGGTAGAGCTCGGCGAGGAACCCGCGGATCGAGGCCACCGTGCAGTCCCCCGGGACCAGGTCGCGCCTCGGCCTGCCGGTGTGGACGCAGAGGTAGTCGAAGAACTGCGAGATGTCTCCGTCGTAGGCCCGCAGCGTGTGCGGCGACAGGTTGCGGTTCAGGCGCAGGTAGTCGAGGAAGGACTTGAGCAGCTCCTTCATGCCTGCTTCATCCACGCGTCGAGATCCGCCAGCGCGCGTTCGGCGATCGCCAGCTTGCGCGCCATCTTGTTGCGCGGCGGCCTGGCGAGTGGCTCCATGATGCCGAAGGTGATGTTGGTCGGCTGGTAATTGGACGACAGGGCATGCGACACGTAGAAGGCCAGCGCGCCGATGGCGGTCGTTCGAGGCGCGGGCCGGGGCGTCCCGCCATTGGCGAGCGACGCGGCGTTGATGCCGGCGAGCAGCCCCGAGGCGGCCGACTCGACATAGCCCTCGACACCCGAGATCTGCCCGGCGAAGAACAGGTCGGGCGACTGGCGCGTCTGCCACGTCTCGTGCAGCACGGCGGGCCCGTTGATGTACGTGTTGCGATGGACCATCCCGAACCGCGCGAACTCCGCGTGCTCGAGCCCGGGAATCAACCTGAACACGCGCGCCTGCTCGCCCCACTTCAACTGCGTCTGAAACCCGACCAGGCTGAGATGATCTCCGGCAAGATTGTCCTGCCGCAACTGCACGACGGCGTAGGCCTGGCGCCCGGTTCGCGGGTCGATCAGGCCCACCGGCTTCATCGGGCCGAAGCGAAGCGTGTCGGTGCCCCGGTGCGCCAGCACTTCCACGGGCAGGCACCCTTCGAAAAAGGTCTCGCGATCGAAATCATGGACCGACGCCGACTCGGCGTGGACCAGCGCATCGTAGAACGCCGCGTATTCCGGCTCGGTCAGCGGACAGTTCAGGTAGTCACCCGGCGATTCGTCCGAGGCCGGGGGCGAGGCGGCGTCGCCCTGGGGACCGCCAAGGCTGCGGTTCCACCGCGAGGCACGGAACACCCGGGCCTGGTCGACGGTCGCGGCGATCACGATCGGGCTGATGGCGTCGTAGAACGACAGGTGCTCAGCGCCCACGAAGGCGGCAATTCGCGCCGACAGCGCGTCGGAGGTGAGCGGCCCTGTCGCGATGATCACGGGCTCGGCGAGGCTCCGCCGCTCGGGAATCGCCTCGACCTCGACGCGAAGCAACGTGATGAGCGGATGTTCTCCGATCGCCCGCGTCATCATCTCCGCGAAGCGCTCTCGATCGACCGCCAGGGCGGCGCCGGCCGGCACCCGGGTGGCATCGGCGATTCGCATGACCAGCGACCCGAGCCGGCGCATCTCTTCCTTGAGCAGGCCCACGGCGTTGTCGAGCTTGTCGCCTCGGAGGGAGTTGCTGCAGACGAGCTCCGCCAGGCGGTCGGTCCGGTGCACGGCGGTCCCCCGCGCGGGACGCATTTCGTGGAGGATGACGGGCACGCCACGTTCGGCGGCCTGCCAGGCCGCTTCGCAGCCTGCCAGCCCGCCGCCGATGATTCGGATCATGGCAGGGTTCCGGCTAGGATCGAGCCCGCCCGGACGACGCCGCCCGCGGCTGGCGGCCCGCCGGCCGTCCACGGCGGGCGCGGGGTGGTGTTCCGGAGGCGGCGCGGGCCTTCAGCAGCTCCAGGGCCGCCTCCATCGTGAGCGCGGAGGGATCCGCAGTCTTGGGCAATGACGCGTTGATCGTGCCGTCTGTGACATACGGACCGTAGCGGCCGCTCATCAGCTTCACTTCGATCCCGTCGCCGGGCCTCGGGCCGAGCGTGCGGAGCACGGTGCGGGTCATCTGCTGGCGCCGCGACTTCTTGGGCGCGACCAGCAGCTCGAGCGCCCGCTCCAGCGTGATGGTGAACACATCATCGCCCTCTTCGAGCGATCGGAATTCGTCGCCGCACTTGACGTACGGCCCGAATCGGCCCCGGCTGGCGACAACGAGTTCCCCGCTCTCAGGGCGCGCCCCGAGTTCACGCGGAAGGCTGAGCAGTTCCAGCGCCTCGTCGAGCGTCAGCGCCGAAGCCGCCACGCCGGCCGGCAGCGAAGCGCGCCGCGGCTTGGGAGCGGCGGCCGCCTCCGCCTTCTTCTTCTTCGCGCCCTTCCGGCCCGACCCGTTCGCGCCGTTCGACGCCGGCGGTTCCGGGTTCTCGCCAAGCTGGACGTAGTGCCCGAACCGCCCGTGATTGACGTAGACCTTCAGGCCTGAGGCCGGATCGGTGCCGAGCTCGCGCGGGCCTTCGGCCTTGGCCTTCAGCAACGCGAGGGCCTTCTCCTCGGTCAGGTCCGCCGGCGCCTGGTGACGCGGCAGCGTGGCGGTATTGCCCGGACCGCCCTCGCCGCGCTGCAGGAACGGGCCGAAGCGGCCGATGCGGACGCGGATGGGTTCGCCGGATGCCGAGTCCCGGCCGATCTCGATAATCGGATATTCGATGCCCGGCTCGGCGGCGGTCACCATCGGTCCGAGCCCCGGATGCACCCCGTCACCCTCGCGGAAGAACGCCGTGATGAAGTCGAGCCACTCGCGCTCGCCATTCGAGATCTGGTCGAGCGTCTCTTCCATCGCCGCGGTGAATCCCACGTCCACGTAGTCGCCGAAGTACCTGCGCAGCAGGTTGGTCACCGCGAAGGCCTGGAAGCTGGGCACCAGGGCCTTGCCCTGCCGGAACATATAGCCCCGCCGCTCGATGGTGGCGATGGTCGGCGCATAGGTCGACGGCCGGCCGATGCCAGCCTGCTCGAGCTCCTTGATGAGCGCAGCCTCGGTGTATCTCGGAGGCGGCTGCGTCTCGTGCCCCTTCGGCTCGAGCGACAAGAGCGCCAGGGCGGACGCGGGCCCGGCAGATTGCGCGGGCTTCTCGACGCGATCGCCGACCTTCATCGAGGGCAGCAACGTCTCCTGGTCGGCCAGCTCCGCATCCGGATCGTCGCTTCCCTCGACATACGCCCGGCGGAACCCGGCGAACTCGATCGCCTTGCCGCTCGCCGTCAGGACGCACGTCTGGCCGTCCGCGCCCGTTCCGCTGATCTCCACCGACGTCTTGAGCACGCGCGCGTCGGTCATCTGCGACGCCATCGTGCGCTTCCAGATCAGCTCGTAGAGGCGCTGCTCGTCCGATTCGAGCACGTTGGCGAGCCGCTGGGGCGCCAGCTGGAAATCGCTCGGCCGGATCGCTTCGTGCGCTTCCTGCGCGTTCTTGACGCGGGTCTGATAGCGCCTCGGGCCGGCGTAGTACTCCTCGCCGAACAGTTCCTTGATGACGCGGGCCGCCTCGTGCAGCGCTTTCTCGCTGAGCGTGGTGGAATCGGTCCGGTGATAGGTGATGAGGCCTTCGATTTCGCCGCCGCCGATCTCCATCCCCTGGAACAGCCGCTGCGCGATCTGCATCGTCCGTTCGGTCGAGAAGCCGAGCTTCCGGCTGGCTTCCTGCGTCAGGGTCGAGGTGGTGAAAGGCGGCGCCGGCCGCTCGGCACCAGGCTTCACGTCCAGGGCGGTCACCGACCACGGCAGATTGCGCTCGAGCTGGTCGGCGTGCCGGCGGGCAGCCTCCTGGTCCAGGTGGCGCACCCGCTCGTTCTGGAGCTTCCCGGTCGCCGGATCGAAGTCCTTGCCGGTCGCCACCCGCTCGGCACCAACGCGGACGAGCGTGGCCGTGAACTCCCTGCCGCCTGCCGCCAGCCGCGCTTCCAGATCCCAGTAGTTGGAGGTTCGAAACGCCCGACGCGCCTCTTCCCGCTCGACCAGCAGCCGCACCGCCACGCTCTGCACGCGTCCGGCGCTCAGCCCGGTTTGCACTTTCTTCCACAGGACCGGCGACAGCGTGTAGCCGTAGAGGCGATCCAGGATGCGGCGGCTCTCCTGTGCCTTCACCAGGTTCTCGTCCACGTCGTGTGCCGACTCGAGCGCTTCCTTGACGGCGTCTTCGGTGATCTCGTGGAACGCGATCCGGCGAACCGGGACCTTCGGTTTCAGGATTTCCTTGAGATGCCAGCTGATGGACTCACCTTCCCGATCGGGGTCGGTGGCCAGCACGAGCTCGGACGCGTCTTTCAAAGCGGCTTTCAGCGCCTGGACGTACTTCTTCTTGCCGGCGGGGATGACGTAGTACGGCTTGAACTCGCCGTCGGTGTCCACTCCCAGGCGTCCCCACGACTTTCCCCGTATCTCTGCCGGCACTTCGGAGGCTTTCTCGGGCAGATCTCGGACATGCCCGTAGCTGGCCTCCACCCGGTATTTCTTCCCGAGGAATCGGGCCAGCGTCTTGGCCTTCGCCGGCGACTCCACGATCACCAATGACTTCGCCATGCCGCTCCTGTTGGACAATTCTGCTACCTTAGCACGTTCGTCCGGCCCGAACGAACCGGGCACCCCCGGCGCGTTCGACCCAGCCGCGCATCTCGAGTTCGGCCAGGCGGGCGAGCAATTGGACGACGCCAAGCCCGGTCATATCGACAAGTCGTTCCAGTTCATACACTTCGCCAGGCAGCATCGCTCGCACCAGCGGATCCCGCTCCGATGCCGCCCGGTCTCGCTCGGTCGAGACTCCCGCCGGAGCGTCCAGATGCAGTTCCTGCAGCACGTCCTCGACGTCCTCGACAACCCGCGCCCCGTCCTTGATCAGCGCGTGCGCTCCCCGGTTGCGGCCGCTCAGCACGCCCCCTGGCACAGCCATCACCGTCCGGCCCTGGTCCAGCCCGCAGGTGGCCGTAATGAGCGACCCACTGGATTCAGACGCTTCCACGACGACAATGGCCAGGGAGAGGCCGCTGATGATACGGTTTCGTCGCGGAAAGTGCCACCCCTCGGGGGTTGTGCCCGGCGCCAGCTCGCTGACGATGGCCCCCTGGCCGAGGATCGCCCCGGCAAGCCCGGCGTGTTCGGGCGGGTAGATGACGTCCACGCCTGAACCCAGAACGGCGATGGTCCGGCCGCCGCCGGCGAGTGCGCCACGGTGGGCTGCCGAGTCGACCCCGCGTGCCAGGCCGCTCACCACCGTGACGCCGGCCTGGGCGAGGCCCTCACCAAGACGATGGGCGACTTCGAGCGCATGCGGCGTGGCGGCTCTCGACCCGACGATGGCAACCGACAGGGTCGGGAAGTCCGGCGCGCCCCGGATCCAGAGCACGGGCGGGGGATCCGGAATCGCCGCCAGCTGGGACGGGTAGCGCTGGTCGTCCCGGGCGAGCGCCTCGATTCCGGAACGATGCGACCCGGCGAGGACCTGCCTCGCGCGCGCTCGAAGCAGGGCTGCCCAATGGCTGATGTCGTCGGTGGGGATCCCGCGCCTGGCCAGTGTGCAGCGAAGCTCGTCCGATGATGTGTCGGCCGGCCGGTCCGGGAGCGGGCCGGGCGCTTCACATGGCGCGCGGTTCGTTCCGTCGACCTCGCCCTGCGATCGACGTCGGCGATCGCTCGACGGCACGGTCCAGGCGAGGGAGCGTGCGACGGTTTCTACGAGGTCACCCATGGGCATCTCTCCGCAGTTTGACTGGCCTTTTTGCGAGGATCGTGCCAGCTCGGCTTGCGCCCTCCTGTGCCGGGGGTTATAGTGGAATTGCCTACCTCTCATCAGATATGGCTCGACAGCGCAAGGTGCATATGTTCAGTTCGTTGAGAGCAGTCGCACTTGTCGCGGCGATCGCCTTGGTGCTGCCCGCGGCAGCCTCGGCCGGAGATCGGGCGGGAGCCCGTTCGCAGGTGGATTTCGGGATCAAGGTCGCCGAGCAGGGCCTCTGGCGCGAGGCCGTCTACCGCTGGGAGCGTGCAGTCGAGCTCGATCCGACCTACGCGGCCGCCTACAACAACCTCGCGGTCGGCTACGAGCACGAGGGCGCCTTCGAGAAGGCGAAGGCCGCGTACGAGATGGCGCTGAAGCTGGCGCCGAAGAATGTGTACGTCAAGCAGAACTTCGATCTGTTCAAGGAAATCAACGACCGTGCGAACCGCCAGAATCCTCGCTAGCGTCGGGATGCTTCTGGCGATGGCCGGGTGCGTCAGCTACCTCGAAATCCCTGTGGAAACGCCTATTCAGGCGAAGCTGGACGTGACCGCATTTCAGCGGGTGCTGATCGCGGGGTTCGTCGCCGGCGGCACCGACGACGTGGACGCGAACCTCGAGACGGTCAGGTTGCTGCGCACTCAGCTCCGCAACAAGTCTTCGCTGAAGGTCATCGATTCCGACGTCCTGCCGCTGATGGAAGTCGCCGGCCAGACCAAGGCGGCCGACTCGCCGTCGGGCGATGGCGTGGCAGCGCCCGAGCTGCCGAAGCAGATCAAGGACGAGAAGGAACTGCAGCTGTTCGAGCCGCTGTTCGCCAACGCGAGTTACTGGAAGAAGATCGGCGAGGAATACCAGGGCCCGCTTATCGTCACGGGCACGGTCATGTTCACGCCGAACTCGCGCGCCGGATTCGTCACCCGCGAGCAGGAAGTTTACGATGCGGTCGGACGCCGGACCGTCAGGCCGGTCCGCACCTACACGGAGCGCAAAGGGTTCATCCTGAAGCCCAAGTTCGTGTTCATCGACGGGCGGACGGGAGCGACCCTCTACTCGGAGACCTTCCGTGAAGAGGTGCTCTACAACGCCGATCAGACCACACCGGCGCTGTCGTCGTACTTCGAGCTGATGGACCGGCTCATTCCCGCGTTCCTGGGCACCCTGAGCAGCCAGAAGATCCGGGGCACCCGGTTTCTCATCAAGTAGGAAATCAGCCTCGAAACGAGTTCGGGTTTACCTTGCCTTGCGGCCGATGGTATACTCGACTCTTTCCACGGGCCCTCATGGCACGCGCCTTGTGCGTCGCCGGCCCCTGGCGGACAGGAGTCAAGTCGTGTACGCGATCGTTCAAAACGGCGGACATCAGGTAAAGGTCGAGCCCGGAGTGGTTGTGACCGTCGACCGTAAGGCCGCGGAGACCGGCTCCGAGGTGACCTTCGACGAAGTGCTGCTGGTCTCGAAGGACGGCGGTGACATCGTAGCCGGAGCCCCGTTTGTGGCGGGCGCGAAAGTGCTCGGGATCGTCGAGGAGCACGTGCGCGGCGTCAAGGTCCGGGTATTCATGAAGAAGCGCCGGAAGCAGATGCGGCGCAGTCACGGGTTCCGCGCTGACCTGACGCGCGTCCGCGTGACCAGCATCGTCGTCTGACGGGGAAAGCACGACCATGGCACATAAAAAGGGTCAAGGCAGTTCGCGCAACGGCCGCGACAGCAACTCGCAGCGGCTGGGCGTCAAGCGGTTCGGCGGGAACATCGTGACCGGCGGATCGATCCTGATTCGGCAGCGCGGCCGGCGGTTCAAGCCGGGCCTGAATGTCGGCCTTGGCAAGGACGACACGCTGTTCGCGAAGATTTCGGGCCGGGTCAAGTTCGAGGACCACGGCAGCCGCGGCCGGTTCATCAGCATCGAGCCGGTGATCTAGGCTCGGCCGGGGCCGGACATCCCGAGTGGCCACGGGACGCATCGCGTCCTCGTGGCCATTCCTTTGTACGCGTGACCGAACCGCGAACGGGAGCTCGGTGGGCTTTGGGCCAGGCGCACGCCTCAAGCCCCAAGCCCCAAGCCCCTAGCCCCTAGCCCCAATGTGATACCGTGATACCGAAATGTTCGTAGACGAAGTCGAGATCAAGGTGGCTGCCGGCGATGGCGGCCGGGGCTGCGTTGCGTTCCGGCGCGAGAAGTACGTGCCGCGCGGCGGGCCGAGCGGCGGCGATGGCGGCGACGGCGGGTCGATTGATGTCCGCGCCAGCGCTCACCTGAACACGCTGGTAACGTATCGCTTTCACCCGGAGTTCAAGGCCCAGCGGGGCGGGCACGGGCAAGGGTCCAACCGCCACGGTCGCAAGGGCAAGGACATGGCGCTGGACGTCCCGGTCGGCACGGTCGTCTTCGAGTTGTCGGCCGACGGGAGCGATCCGATTCAGCTGGCGGACCTCGTCGAGGAATCCGGCCGGGTGCGTGTCGCGCAAGGGGGACAGGGCGGCCGCGGCAACGCCCGTTTCGTCTCCGCGACCAACCGCGCGCCGCGCCGGGCCGACCCCGGCGTGCCCGGCGACCAGAAGCGGCTCCGGTTCCAGCTCAAGCTGCTGGCGGACGTGGGACTGGTCGGCTATCCGAACTCGGGAAAATCGACGCTCATCTCGCGAATCTCCGCGGCCAAGCCGAAGATCGCGAGCTATCCCTTCACCACGCTGACCCCCCACCTGGGGGTGGTCTCGCTCAGCCGCGACCGGAGCTTTGTCGTCGCCGACGTGCCGGGGCTCATCGAGGGGGCGCATCGGGGCCTGGGTCTTGGGCACCAGTTCCTTCAGCACCTGGAACGCACGCGGCTGCTCGTGCATATGATCGACGTGTCGGGCGAAACCGGCCGCGACCCGGTGGCCGACTTCGAAACGATCCGGCGCGAACTGGTGCTCTACCGGCCCGAATTCGCAGACAAGCCGCAACTGGCCGCTGCGAATAAAATGGACGTTGTCGACGACAAGGGTGCGGTCGATCGGCTCGCGAAGCACCTGGCGGAACTGAAGATCCCGTTCTACCGCATCTCGGCGGTCACCGGATCCGGTGTCGAGACGTTGCTCAAGGCCATATGGCGTCACCTTCAGGTCCCGACTGACCAGTGATGACCCGTTCACGCACAGGCGTGCTGGGTGGCACATTCGATCCCGTCCATGCGGGACACCTCGCGGCGGCGCAGGCGGCCGTGCGTGCGCTCGATCTCGACCGGGTCCTGTTCGTCCCTGCCCTGGATCCGCCCCACCGGCAGGCCGACCCGATGGCCTCGCCGTACCACCGGTTCGCGATGGTCACGCTGGCCACCTCTCCGATCGCGGGATTCCTGGCGAGCGACGTGGAGCTTCGACGGGCCGGGCCGTCGTTCACCGCCGAGACGCTCCGCCAGTTCGCCGCGGAGGGGCTCGACAGGTCGCAGATCTTCTTCATCACCGGCGCCGACGCGTTCGCAGAAATCGCCACGTGGCGCGACTATCCAGCCCTGCTGGATCTGGCGCATTTCGTCGTGTGTGCCCGGCCGGGATTCCCGGTGGCCGACGTGGCCCGCCGCCTGCCCGGGCTGGCCCATCGCACGATTGCCCTGCCACGCCCGGAGGGCGCCTCCCTGGAGGAGGCGGTCCCCCGCGTGTGGCTCCTGGACGTGGAAACCCCATCAGTGTCTTCAACAGAGGTGCGCGCACGAGCGCGCGACGGGCGGCCGCTTGCGGGCCTGGTGCCGCCCGATGTCGAGTCTCATATCCGCCGCCACGACCTGTACGGCGTGCATCACGCGCCGCCTGGATCGGGCCGGCCCGCGGCCACCGACTTGCATGAGTAAAGCCGAGACGAAGCGCGCCGCCTCGCCCACCTCGCTGCCCGAGCCCCTGCGCCTGGCAGCCCGCGCGGCATACGACAAGAAGGCCGAGGACGTGGTGGTGCTCGACCTCCGGAAGCTGGCATCTTTTGCGGACTCGTTCCTGTTGTGTTCGGGCAACAACCCGCGCCAGGTGAAAGCCATCGCCGACGGCGTGGAACAGGCCCTTGGAACGACGGGCATCAAGCCTGCCCACATCGAAGGCTACGAGCGGGCCGAGTGGATCCTGCTCGACTACTTCGACTTCATCGTCCATGTCTTCAACGCGGAGACCCGGCGCTTCTACGGCCTCGAACGACTCTGGGGCAGCGCCGTCCGCGTCGAGGTGCCAGACTCTCACGCCTGAGCCGGGCGCCGGCCTGGCGGCGCGCCACGCGCCCGGCGAACTCTGGCAGTGGCTGGCCGAGGCCGGGAGCCGGGCCATCGATGCCGTGATGACCGTGGCGATCGCGCCGGCCTGCGCCTCGTGCGGGTCAACGCTGGACCATCCACTCGGCGGTCCCGTGTGCGAGGCCTGCTGGTCGTCGATTCGGCCCATCCAGCCGCCGTGTTGTGATCTCTGTGGCGGTCCCATTGCCTCGCTGCGCGCGATCCCGCAGGCCGCAAGACCGCTGAGCCGGCTTGATCATGCGGCCACGCGCGGCGACCGGCTTTCCGGCATCCGCAGTGCCCGCGGATCGTCCCGTCGCTGTCCCCACTGCACCCATGGCAGGCACGGCGTCGATCTCGGAAGCGCCCTTGGCGCGTACGAGGGAGCGCTGCGCGACACGATTCACGCGTTCAAGTACGACGGCAGGCGATCCATCGGGCGAAGGCTCGGCGACCTGATGCGTGAGCATGGCCGGGCATTTCTCGAGGGCGCCGATCTGGCCGTGCCCGTCCCGCTGCATCGGACCCGCCATCGCCGGCGCGGGTTCAACCAGGCCGCGGAGCTGGCCCATCGGCTGGGACTGCCCGTCCGAGAGGTGCTCAGGCGGCGCCGCGCGACCAGATCACAAGTTGAATTGCCCGCGGCTGAACGCCGCAGAAACCTGGTGGACGCGTTTGCGCTGCGCCGGTTCGTGCGGACAGGCAGGTGCCGCTGGCAGGCGAGCCGTCGCATCCTGGACGGCGCGGTGATCGTCGTGGTGGACGATGTGAGTACGACGGGGGCGACGCTCGATCAGTGTGCGCGCGTGCTCAAGGCTGGGGGAGCCCGGCAGGTGCGGGCGCTCACCGCGGCAATCACGGTCTGGAGCGGATCCTGACGGCCTCGGCGACATGCCGGGCGTCAGCCAGGCTTGAGTTCCGGTCCGGCCGGAATCGGTGTGCGTGGCCGCGTGAATTCGGCGCGCGCACCTGCTGTCGCGGAATCGTGATTCGTGGCGCGGTTCCGGGCCTCTAGCTTGCGTATGTGCCGAGCCATCCGAACGCCACCGAGACGGCGCCCGAGCCGGCCAGCAGCATCCAGGTGGGCGAACTGAGATCCCCGAAAAAGGTCGCGACCAGGAACGCCCCGACGCCCAGCCCCAGCGCCGCGCCCGCGCTCAATGCGACGCAGGACACGTCCCTCCAGACGGGGAAGACCAGGCTCGCCGCCTTCGTGACGACGAGTGGAAGAACCCACACCAGCAGGTTGGTCGACCAACGAAGGGCGGTGGCGGAGAAATCGGCGCCCGTGGGGGTCAGATACATCACCCGGACACTCAGCCAGAACCCGAGTCCGGCGGCGGCTGTTGCGATAATGGCCAAGATGAATCGACGCATCGGCCGGTGGCTCCCGCATGACGTCGGCTTCCGGATCCTACAGCTGCAGTCTGGTCAGGCAATCAACGAACATTGCTGACCCATGGGCGCTCACTCTAACACCATCGCGGCCATGTTCGTGTGCCCGTTCGGCGGCAGCCGATTCGCGCAGCGATGCTCATGGTCTTCCAAGTGTGACCCGTGCGAAAGGTTTCCGTTTCACAGCGGCCGGACGTCTTTCGCCCGGTGCTGCGAGGCCCGCTCGAGCAGCGACATCTGCCCGGCATGGTACGCGTGGTGTTGGATCAACCCGTTCAGGAGATGGGCGCGGTCGTACTCCCGGTTCGGGACCGGGGCATCCAGGTCGGCGTCGCTCAGTGTCCTGAGGGTCCCAACCAGCGCGGACTGTGTGCGCTGGAGGTCGTCAAGCGCAGCCGTCCAGGCGTGCGCGCTGGTGTCGTGCACCGGTGGCCAATCGGCCTCGCCCTCGAGCTCGGCAACCTGCCCCATCACTCGCGAATGGACCGCCCGCACCCATGCGGTCACGTGGTGCACGAGTTCCCAGATCGAATGCGCGCCGGGCACCGGGTGTGCAGCGGCTTCCGCGGCGGTGACTCCCTCGAGGATCTCTCGAATCGACGGTCCCTGCCAGGATTCGCCTTCGAGCGCGCGCTGGAGCTGGTCGATGATCCCGTTCATCCCTGTCATGACACGATCCTCCCCCTCACCCTGTTTCGGACGCGGCCTCGCGTCAACGCGCCACTACGCGAATTTTGCCCCCGAATCGGCCAGCAGCATCCTCAGCACCGAACGATGGCAGTGGGACTGGTCTTCGCAGTAGCACCCGACTGAGAAATCGCTATGCCGGGACAGGGCGGCGAGCAGGGCAAGGCTGTGACGAGCGTCCGGGGCCGCCATTTCGGCCCGGTACTTCCTGATGAAGGCCGCCCACTGCGAGGGAATGGTGGCGGACTGCGCCAGCTTCATCGTCTCGCGACTCGGCGCCAGGACAGGAAACCAGACGTCGTACCAGTTCTGCGCAGCGAACTTAGACTTGGGCACGCCGCGCGGGGGCAGGCGGACGGTTCCGATGCGAAGCCCTTCGCCCGGGAGTCGGGCGGTTCCAAGCCTCACGACACGTATGGCCATCGCAAGTTCCTCCCTTGAACCGCTTCACGTCCGGGCGCAGGTCGGCGACTGACCTGACTCCGGCTCCGAGGCGTCGCCAGCCTGCAAGCGAGACAAGACTGCTCAATCCAGGTGTCTCACCGCTCCAGGTATCGAGTTCGCAGGATGGTGGCGTGGTGGATCACGTGGCCGGCCGCAATGAAAGCCAGTGCCCGCACTGTGACCGGGTTCCCGCTCGCGACACCCCTCCGCGCCCAGGCGTCTGCCGGGAGATTCTCAAAAAGCGAGAGCGTTGCTGCCCGAACGGCCTGGAATTCCTGCACGTGGCTGCTCCACGACCGTTCGTCGGCGCCCTGTGTGGGCACCGCAACTTCCTGATCGAAGCTCGGCAGCGGGCCCTCGAACCCGCGCGCGAACCAGAGCGCCCGGAACCCAAAGACCCGCTCGGTGTCGTTGATGTGGCCCAGCACCTGCCGAATGCTCCACTTGCCCGGGGCATAGCGGTAAAGCGATTGGTCCGCAGTGATCGCGTTCAGCAGGGCCAGTGTCTCAGGCAACTGAGCGCGGAGGACTTGGCAAATGTCGCCTCCGCTCACCCGGTCGATGTAGGTGAAGTCAGTACTCAGCCGCCTCAGTTCGATCCGGAATTCCAATCATGCTCATACTCGCCTGCCTGCCCTCCTGCCGGCCGAAGGCCGGCTTGCCGGTTTCCGAAAGAAGCGCCCGCCCATTCAGACCGAGCCCTGTCCGCTATTATCCGGCCGGCGGCGCCGAGCGGATCAGCGAAACAGGTACGACCACCAGTGCACCAGGAGGTATACGAGCAGTATCAACAGCACGGCGACCAGCCCGCCCGATAGTGAGCCGATGCGCTTGTAGGTGCGAGCGGCGTGTTCCTGCCTGGCAGCGGCGCGCTGCTGGATCTCCAGCAACTGCTGGGTGACGCGCTTGTACTCGGCCAGGTGCTCTCGCTCGGTGTCGCGGATCTCCTGCAGCAGCTTGAGGATCTGGTCGTCGGGTTCCATTGATCACCCCGTTATGGCGTCTCGATCCAGGCGTTGACGATGTCGAAGAAGGCATGCGCTGCCTGGCGCTCGAGCCACGGCGAATGCCCGCAGTTCGGGAGCTCCTGGTATTCGAGATGCGGGATGTACGCTCGCAGATCGTCCCGGATCAGAGGGCCCGGATGAGGATCCTGCGCCCCATGAATCATCAGTACGGGCCCGGCGATCGCGGCAAAAGCCGCCGGATACGTGCCGTCCAGCTGCAGACGCACCATGTCCGACCAGGTCTCATCGTGCGCCGTCGCATCGAGCCCGGGGAGCTCGTCCGACTCGTCCTCGATGTCGAAGCCATAGACTCGCGTCATCACGCGGCCCGCCAGGGCCAGCCCCAGTTCCCGCGCGAGCGGCGCGACGTCTCCAGCGGCCGCCGGCCCGCCGTGCAGCGCGATCACCGTTTCCATCCCGCTTCCGTACTCCCGCACGACCAGGTCAGCCATACCGTTTCGCTTCGTCCTGTCAGAATTACGGTGTCTTCGTCGCGCGTACTGGTACCAGTGCGAAAGCACCTGGCTGCGCGTCAAGCGCTCTTCACCTGCCGGGCGGCTCCATGAGCGCCTGGTAGACCAGGGTCGGGAACGTGGTTCTGATGTCGGTCGCATTGGGCATGAGCTGGATCATCAGCACCATGACCAGTCGCGCCTGAGGGTCTACTCGATTCACCGAACCGTAGGCGCCGCCCCACCCGAAGGAGCCGACCGAGTCCATCCCGTTGGCGCCGAACCGGTCGGTCGTTTCGAAGCCAAGGCCGAATCCCAGGCCGGTTGCCGAGTGCAGCGACCCGACCTGATTCGTGGTCATCAGCTCGACGGTTCGGGGCGCCAGGATGCGGACCGGCCCCAGCGCGCCATGGTTGCGAATCATTTCGAGGAATCGCGAGTAGTCGCGGGCTGTCGAGAGCAGCCCGGCGCCGCCCGCGAAGCTCCGGCGTGGACCGTCCACGTAGTCGCCCTGGCCCTTCGCGCCTTCCGGGGCGCGAGTGATTCGTCCGTCGCTCCCGCTGGCGTACACCGTCGCCAACCGGTCACGCTGCACGGGAGGGAGGAAGAACTGGGTGTCCTTCATGCCGAGTGGATTGGTGATTCGCGTGCGCACGAACTCATCGAGCGGCATACCGGAAGCTCGCTCGACGACGCAGCCCAGCACGTCGATGCTGTAGCCGTACACCCACGCTTCGCCCGGCTGGGCCACGAAGGGCAGCGACGCCAGCCGCTCCATCGTCTCGCAAATCTGCTCACTCTTGTCGGCCGTGTACCACCCCATGCCGGCGGCAGGCCCCAGGCCTTTCGCCTCGTAGAGGGCGGAAACCTGGCTATCGGTCCCGTACGAGATACCGGCCGTATGCGTCATCAGATCGCGGATAGTGATGGGGCGCTTGGCTGGGACAAGCGTCAGGCCAGTCTCGTTCCGCACGGCCACCGTTGTCTTCGCGAAGGCAGGAATGAATCGGCTCACCGGGTCGTTGAGACCAATCTTCCCCTCCTCGAAGAGCGACAGGATTGCGGTGCTCGTGATCGCCTTCGATTGCGAGGCAATCCGGAAGATGGAATCAGTCGCCATGCGGCGGCCGGCTTCCTTGTCGCTCCATCCCACGGCCCGTTCGTAGACCGGCTGCCCGTCGCGAAGCACGAGCGCCACGGCTCCGCCGATGCGGCTCTGGTCCACGTATTGCTGCAGCGCCCTGTCGATGCGCGCGAGTCGCTCAGCCGAAAAGGCGGAGCCCGGCGCCGCGGTCGCAGCAGGCGGTCGCACCGCCGCCTGCGTCGCCCCGGGCGACTGCGCCGAAGGGCTGATGCCGGCAAGCGAAATCACGACCGCAAGACCGCCGAGTAGTCCTCTCATCGTCACCTCCGCGCTGAACGTCCGTCCTGATCGCGTCCATTGCTTTCGCCGCTGCCGTGGCCGGGCCACGGCCGCCGCGCGAATCAGCTCGCGCAGCGGCCTTCTGCGCACGTCCGTGCTCGCGGTGATGCGAACGACCCGCTTGGAGCGCCGGCTGCGCGATCATCGCGCTGGGCATCGTTCAGATCAAGCCCACGGGCGACCAGGCTCTTCTACCGGCGGCGCGCGGCATGAGCGGCCTCGATCCAGCGGTCCAGGGGATTCGCCGACACGATCTGCCGAACGACATCGGATGGCGCTACGCGCGCTTGCGCAAGATGACATGCATAGCGCGCTCACCAGCGACGTGCTGCGCACACTCATAACCAAGTGCCGGCAAGTCCAGCCCCGCAAACAGTGCTTCACCATTGCCGAGCAGCACCGGCCTGACGCCCAGGTGCAGCTCATCGATGAGGCCCGCCTGCAGATACTGGCGAATCGTCGCGACGCCACCGCCGATGCGGATGTCGCGGTTCCCGGCAGCTGCCCTGGCCTGGTCGAGCGCGGCGCGGATGCCGTCGGTGACGAACCGAAATTCCGTCCCACCAGCCATCCTGAGAGGTCGCCGCGGATGATGGGTCAGCACGAACACCGGGGTGTGGTAGGGCGGCTCGTCACCCCACCAGCCCTTCCAGCTCTCGTCCGGCCACGGGCCGCGGATCGGACCGAACATGTTGCGCCCCAGGATCCAGGCGCCGAGACCGGCCATGGCCTTCGCGGCGAAGTCGTCATCGACGCCCGTTTCGCCGCCCTCTTCGCCGTGCATGTGTTGCCAGGTGCGCGTGCAAAAGAACCACTCCATCAGGGCGTTGCCGCCGACGCCGAGGGGATTCTGCAGGTCCTGGTCCGGACCGGCGCCATAGCCGTCAATCGATATCGCGAAACTGCTGACGCGGACCTTCGGCACGATGCGCCTCCTTCCAGCGTTCGCCGAGAAACGGAACCGGCCCTATGAACCGCCGACGACCTGAATGGCGCCAATCGACAGGAGCGCTTCGAACATGTTTGCGGCGCCGCCGTGCTCGACGATTCGCCCCTTTGACGACGCGATCGAAGTTGACGCCCGTGATCTCCACCCGTGTGCCGGTCGGCCTGATGCCCAGCCAGTGGCCAAGATGGGTGGCGCGCGCGGTGATTCGTGTCGCGACCCAGTCGCCCTCCGCAATTTGACGCTCGACGGTGAGGTGCAGATCCGGGAAGGTCTGCCGAACGCCCACGAGGTGAGCACGCATGGACTCGAGGCCAACCGCTCCGCCACCTGTGGCGTAGACGAGCCAACGCGCGACGAGGCAGGTTGCGGGCGGGCGGCCCGAGGCGGACTCAGGGGCTGGACGGCAGCGCAAGGCGCGCCAGGACCTCGCGCGCGACATCGGCCGCCACCTCTCCGACCGGCCGCGTCGCGTCCAGGACCACCCAGCCGTGCTGGATCGCCTGACGCAGGTAGCTGTCGCGCACGCGCCCGAGCATGGCCAGGTCGCGCTCGTACTTGTCGCGGTCGTGCTCCTTGCGCCGCGCCGCGTGCTCGGCCGCCAGGTCCAGCAGAAAGGTGACGGTGGCACGCGGCAGGCCGATCTGCACGCTGTCGACCCACGCGGGATCGAGACCCTGGGATTCACCATAGGCGACCGACGAGGCGGTGTAGCGATCGCAGATGACGAAGTACCCGTCGGCCAGCCACTCCTCGATGCGAGGGCGGAATTCGTACCGGTTGGCGATGTAGAGCAGCTGCATCGTGTCGGGGCCGTAGTCGCGCTCGCCCTGCAGCGCGCGCCCGATCTCGGTGCCGATCGCGGTCTTGTAGTCCGGGAACGACAACGACTCGACACGGTAGCCGGCCGCCTCGAGCCTGGCGTGCAGTTGCCGCGCCTGCGTCGCCTTGCCGCTCTGGTCCATTCCTTCGAACGCGATCAGCATCCCTGGCATACGCCTCCTGACAACGAGCCCCACGGTGACACGTGTCCGGCGGGTCTGAGGACCCGCCCTACATCCTTCATACCGCCGCAGCACGGGGTCCGGCGAGTCTGAAGACGCGCCCTACATCCTTCATACCGCCGCAGCACGGGGTCCGGCGGGTCTGAAGACCCGCCCTACTCCTCGAGCGCCAGCAAATCGTCGATCGTCTGCCGGCGCCGGATGACACGCCACGTCCCATCATCGACCAGGACTTCGGCAGGCATCATGCGGCGGTTGTAGTTCGACGCCATCACCGCTCCGTAGGCGCCGGCGTCGCGAATCGCCAACACATCGCCCACCTCGATCGGCCCCAGGCGGCGATCGTGGCCGATGCGTGTCGCTCGTCTCGCAGAGCGGGCCGACGATCTCGTACACGCAGGCGGGCCCCTGCCGCGGGCGAACCTCCTCGATGCGATGAAATGCGCCGTACAGCGCGGGCCGGATGAGCTCGGTCATTCCCGTGTCCAGCACGACGAAATCGGGCGACTCGGGGTAGGTCTTCCGGTCGGTCACGCGACCCACCAGCACCCCGGATGGCGCCACAAGGAATCGCCCGGGCTCCAGCAGCAGGTGCAGGCCCGTCTCGCGCACCGCCGGCAGCACGGCCGCCGCGTAGGCCTCCGGATCGGGCGGAACCGACCCGTCGTAGGCCACGCCGAGGCCGCCGCCGACATCGAGGTGCTCGAGGTGGGTTCCGCCGGCGCGCACCTCCGCCGCCAGGTCGGCGAGCGCCCGCGAGATTTGCGCCATCGGCCCCATGTCGAAGATCTGCGATCCCAGGTGCGCATGAAGGCCGACCGGCTCGAGCCCCGCGCAGGTGGCCATCGCGCGAAACAACTCCGGCACGTGCTCGATCGGCACGCCGAACTTGTTCACCCGTCGCCCGGTCGAAATATGCGGGTGGCTGTGGGAATCGATGTCCGGATTCACGCGAACCGCGACGCGCGCTCTCACGCCCCGGGCACGCGCGATGGCGTCGATCCGGTGCGCTTCGCCGTCCGACTCGATGTTGATGGCCTTCACACCGAGCGCCACCGCCCGCTCCAGCTCCGCGTGCGTCTTGCCGACGCCCGTGAAGACGATGTCCTCCGGCGAGAAGCCCGCGCGCAGGGCGACGTCGATTTCTCCGCCCGAGTTGGCATCGGCCCGGCAGCCGAGCGAGCGGACAAGCCGCACGATCCCGAGCGTCGAGTTGGCCTTGAGTGCGTAGTGCAGCGAGTGCGGATAGCTTGAAAACGCGGCGGCGAGCGTCGCGTGCGCCTCGCGCACGGCAGGTGCGCTATAAATATAGAGGGGGGTCGACTCGTGACGGACGATCTCCGACAGGGAGACGCCGTCGCAGGTCAGTTCGCCGCCGGATCGTGCCAGTCCCGCCACAGTCCGACGATCTTAGCTCGCCCGTCATCGGTTTGACACTCGAAAACCTGTGGAGTATTCTGCGACGCTGCTTGACTTGCATGTCACCGACCGAACCCATCCCCGCCGCTCCGGACGCCAACGCGTTGATCGAGCGATGCTTGAAGGGCGAACAGCTTGCCTGGGATGGCATCGTCCGGATGCACTGGCGCAAGGTGTTCAACGTCGCGTACAAGTTCGTCGGGCGACACGACGAGGCCGAGGACCTGGCGCAGGAGATCTTCCTGAAGATCTTCAAGTCGCTGGCGACCTTCGACCGGCGGGCCAACTTCCAGACCTGGCTCATCAGCGTCAGCCGCAACCTCTGCATCGATCACTACCGGAGCGTGCGCAAGGAGCGCGAAACCATCGACCGGGACGTGAACGCGGACGACCTGTCTCCCGCGACAACCGACGCCAGTCCGCTCCGGCAGATGGAACGGCGCGACCTCGCCCAGCAGCTCCGAAAGGCCCTCAGCCAGCTGCCGGCCGCGCTGAAGGAAGCGGTCGTGATGAGGGACATCCAGGAACTGTCGTACCAGGAAATCGCGGAACAGTTACACTTACCGGAAGGAACCGTGAAGTCGCGGATCAACCGGGGACGCCGGGAACTCGCCCGGCAGATTCGCCGGCTGCCCGACATGGCGGAACCGCGCGGGACAGCCCTAGGCCGGCCGGGCCGCTGATCCGGAGTACGAGCATGAATCTGACGATTGATCGGGTCAAGAACGTCGCGGTGGTTCGCATCGGCGAGAGCCGGCTGATGTACCCCCTGCTCTCCGACTTCTCGGGCGCGGTGGTGGGCCTCATCACCAGCGAGACCCCGCGGATTCTGGTCGACCTCGCCCCGGTGGTCTACGTCGACAGCGCGACGATAGGATGCCTGATGGACCTGTATCGTCAGGCGACGGCGGCCGGCGGCTCGCTGAAACTGTGCGGGGTCCAGAAGCGGGTCGAGACGATGCTCTCGATGACCGGGGCCCAGAACTTCATCGATCTTCACGCCGACGAGCAGAGCGCCCTGGCGAGCTTCGGGGGGTAGCCATGCGTACCATCAAGACCAGCACCGGCGCGGAAATCCTGCTGGACGCCGATCTTCTCCTGGTGGTCGAGACGCTCTACCAGGAAGTGACGGCCAAGCACGGACTCGACCGGTCCTTCGAAGACATGATGCGCGAGATCCAGTTCCTCATCGACCAGATGACCGACGAGGAGCGTCGCGCCTACCTCGTCGAGAGCCTCTTCCTGAACACGGTGACGTTCGAGAACGAGAAGCTCGGGTCCTACATGAGGAAACTCGCCGAAGGCAAATAGCCCTCGGTCACGCGTGCCCCCATGTCGCTCAATCACCTCGCCAACCGCTTCACATGCTCCTGGCCCTGGAGCATGGCCACGCTGCTCTGCGACGGCCGGCTGGTCTGCGGCTGCGCCGACCCGTACGGCAAGCGCGTGCTCGGCGACACCCGGATCAGCTCAGTCCGCGAGATCTGGGCCGGCTCGACCGCCGACACCCTGCGCCGCGGATTGAACCTCGGCGGGTCCGACTTCTGCGGCGACTGCCCGCTCAAGCGGCCGCTCGGAGACGACGAACCGGCGCCCCAGCGTTCCCTCGACGCCGGCCTCCAGCCGAACCGGATCTTCATCGAGTGCACGGCGGCGTGCAACATCTCGTGCCTCGAAGCGTGCTGTGCGCCGGAAACCGGGATCACCCGCACGCGGCAGGCGGGCATGCTGGACTTCGAGATCTTCCGCCGCGTGGTGGACGAGACCGGCGCCGCGCTGGTCCGAATCGACTTCTTCAACTACGGCGAAACGTTCCTCCACAAGCGCGCCGTCGAGATGTGCGAATACATCAAGAAGCGGTTCCCGCAGATCTACCTCTACACGAGCACCAACGGCCTCGCCTTCAAGGAAGAGGCGATCCGGCGCCTGGTCCACTCGGGCATCGACGAGCTGACGTTCTCCATCGACGGTGCGTCGCAGGACACCTACGGCCGTTATCGCCAGCGGGGGCGCTTCGACGTCGCCCTGGCGAACATGAGGACGATGGTCGAGGAGAAGCAGGCGTCGCGCCGCGATCTCCCGTTCATCAACTGGCGGTACATCCTCTTCAACTGGAACGACAGCGACCAGGAGATGAACCGCGCGCGCGCGCTGGCCGCCGAGATCGGCGTGGACCGGCTGGCCTGGGAGATCACCGATCATCCCGAGCACGCCTTCTCGAGGCGGTTCCGCCCGGGCACGCCGGACTACGAGCAGATCCGCGAGGAAATCTGGGACACGAGCCAGCTGGGCAATGCGCTGCCCGGCGCGACGCCGCGGGCGAAAATCGACGTGCGCACCCTGTGGAGGGGCCGCCCCATCGTCAGCCGCGTGGGACAGACGGCCCGCGTCAAGACGCGCGTCCACAACCTGTCGGCCCGGGCCTTTCCGGCGCAGGCGACCTACGGCCGGCGGCTGGTGCGCCTCGGCGCCCAGCTCTGCGCCGAAGACGGCACGCTGCTGGACCTGAATCACGCGCGGGCGTTCCTGCCGTCGGCGCTCGGGCCGGGCCGCCAGGTCGACATCACGATGGACGTGCCCGCTCCGGCACGACCGGGCCGGTATCAGCTGAAATTCGACCTCGTCTACGAAGGCGTGGATTGGTTCGAGGCGTGCGGATCGGAAACCACCCGGCATCCGTTCCTGGTCCGGTAGAACCCGGCTCCGGATTCGAGCGTCCCGTACGTGCCAAGGGCCGCGTTCCCGCGGCCCTGCAGTCGAACCTCCCGTCGATCGCGCGATCCCGGAGCTAGGCCTTGACGGCCACCGCCACCGGCACCTCGGCGCGTTCGGGCGCCTGCCCCCGTTCGACCAGCTTCCACGAATCGGGCTCGTCGAGCACCTTGCGGGCCACCTCGGTGTGCAGCGCATGGCCGGCCCGGTGCGCCACCACGTGCCCGATGATCGGATACCCGAGCAGCGCCAGGTCGCCGATCGCGTCGAGCATCTTGTGCCGCACGAACTCGTCCTCGAACCGCAAGGGGTTGTTCAGCACGCCGGTCTCGCTGAGGACGACCGCGTTCTCGAGTGACCCGCCCAGCGCCAGGCCGTGCTGGCGCATCATCTCGACCTCGTTCAGGAAGCCGAACGTCCTGGCAGGCGCGATCTCGTCGACGAAGGAATCCTCGTTGACCTGGACCGTCTGGGCCTGGTGACGAAGCAGAGGATGATCGAAGCTGATGCTGTAGGTAATCTTGAAGTGATCCGACGGGTAGAGCGACATCAGCTTGTCGCCGTGCGAAACGGTAATCGGCCGCAGGACCTTCAGGTAGCGTCGAGCCACGCTCAGCGACTTCGTCCCGGCTTCCTGGATCAGGTACACGAACGGCGCCGCACTGCCGTCCATGATCGGAACCTCACGATGGTCGAGCTCCACGACCACGTTGTCGATCCCGAGACTGACCAGCGACGCCAGCAGATGCTCGATGGTCTCCACCGTCGCGCCATCGCGCTTGAGGCCGGTGGCATGATTGGTCGCCGACAGGCTCACCAGGGACGCGGGGATATCCGGCCCGCCGAGATCCGAGCGTCTGAACCTGATGCCGCTGTCGGCCGGCGCGGGCTTGAGCGTGAGCGTGACCTTGTTCCCCGTATGCAGGCCGATTCCTGCACACGCAACCTGCCGTCGAACTGTCCGCTGCATATCCATTGGGGTCTCGCCGATTCCAGGGGATCGTCCCGCAGGCGTCGTAATCCGATGCCCACAGCGTCAAAGCAAGCACCATTCCGGAATCGTTCAACTCTCGATATGAGTGTTAACTGGCTTATATACAATATCTTAATGGCGCAACTCGATCATCACCTGTATCCGGAATTCGCATGTCTGTAGTCGCTTCGACACGGCGATTATGCCTAGAGGTGTGGTCAAACGGCCACACCTCCTGCCGTGTCCCGCTATCCGGCCGCGGCGCCGGACGCGTACCCGGACGGCCGCAGCACTCGGGCCAGAAAGCGGCCGGTGTGGGATGCGGCGTTGTCCGCCAGTTCCTCCGGAGTGCCCGTAGCGACGATCCTCCCCCCGGCTTCGCCGCCCTCGGGTCCGAGGTCGATGATATGGTCGGCCGTCTTGATCACGTCCAGGTTGTGTTCGATGACAACGATGGTGTTGCCCTGGTCGACCAGCTTGTTCAGCACGTCCAGAAGCTTCCGCGTGTCCTCGAAGTGCAGGCCGGTGGTGGGCTCGTCGAGGATGTAGAGCGTCCGCCCCGTGCCCCGCTTCGACAGTTCCTTGGCCAGTTTCACCCGCTGCGCCTCTCCGCCGCTCAGCGTCGTCGCCGACTGCCCGAGCGTGATGTAGCCCAGGCCAACGCTCTGGAGTGTCCGCAGCTTGGTCGCGATCGGCGGGAAGTTCTCGAGCATGGGCAGCGCCTGGTCGACCGTCAGCTCCAGCGTGTCGGCGATGGAACGGCCGCGGTACTTGATCTCGAGCGTCTCCCGGTTGTAGCGGCGGCCCTTGCACTCCTCGCAGGTGACGTAGACGTCGGGAAGGAAGTGCATTTCGATCGCGATGACGCCGTCTCCCTGGCAGGTCTCGCAGCGGCCGCCCTTCACGTTGAACGAGAACCGGCCGGGCCGGAAGCCGCGGGCCTTGGCGTCGGGCATCATCGCGAACAGTTCGCGGATGAAGGTGAAGAGGCCCGTGTAGGTGGCGGGATTCGACCGCGGCGTCCTGCCGATGGGCGACTGGTCGATCTCGATGACCTTGTCGATGAGCTCGGTGCCCTCGATCCGATCGTGCTGGCCCGCCTGGTCGCCGGCCCGGTAGAGCGTGCGCGCCAGGGCGCGATAGAGGATGTCGTTGACCAGGGTCGACTTCCCGGACCCGCTCACCCCGGTCACCGCGGTCAACAGGCCGATGGGAATCCGGACGTCGAGGTTCTTCAGGTTGTGGGCCCGGGCTCCGCGAATCACCAGCTCGCCCTTCAGGGCGGGCCGCCGGTAACTCGGGACCTCGATCACCCGGTCGCCGCGGAGGTACTGGCCCGTCAGCGACTCGGGATCCCGTTCGAGGGCGGCCGGCGTGCCCTGGAAGATCACGCGCCCGCCGTGCTCGCCTGCGCCCGGCCCGAGATCGATGACGTAGTCCGCGCTTCGAATCGTCTCCTCGTCGTGTTCGACGACGATGACCGTGTTGCCGAGGTCGCGCAGGCGTTTCAGCGTCGCGAGCAGCCGGCGATTGTCACGTTGATGCAGGCCGATCGAGGGTTCGTCCAGCACGTAGAGGACACCGCGCAGGTTGGCGCCAATCTGCGTTGCCAGGCGGATCCGCTGGCCCTCGCCGCCCGACAGGGTGGCCGCGCTGCGTCCGAGCGTCAGGTACCCGACGCCGACATCGACGAGGAACTTGAGGCGCTCTTCGATCTCGCGGCGGATGCGTCCGGCGATCAGCGTTTCCCGCTCGGACAGCGGCAGCGACTGGAAGGCCAGGAGCGCATCAGCCACCGGCAGGCTGACGTAGTCGGTGATGGTCCGTCCCTTCACCTTCACGGCGCGGCTCTCCGGCCGGAGGCGCTCGCCGTGGCACCGCGGGCACGGGCGAAGCGAGCGGTACATCTCGAGCTCTTCCTGCTCGACGAAACTGCCCTGGGTGTAGCGCCTGCGCAGGTTCGGAAGGATCCCCTCGAATCCCTTGCCGAACGGATCGCGGGCCTGCCTGGCCGGCTTCGCGCGTCCTGTCCCGGCTGAGGCCGATGCCGCCTGCACCTTGGGCGCCGACGCGGGACCGTTGAGCAGGAGATCGCGTGCCTTCTTCGGCAGCTTGCCGAACGGCGTCTGGAGGTCGATCCCGAAGTGACGTCCGAGCGATTCGAGGGCCTCGCGAACCAGCCGCTTGTCGCCGCGCGCCCATGGCAGGATCGCGCCGTCGAGCAGCGTCTTCGCGGGGTCGGGCACGACGCGTTCCGGATCGAAGTCGTAGAGCGCCCCGAGGCCCTGGCACTCGGGACACCCGCCGTGCGGCGAATTGAACGAGAAGGCTCTTGGCGTCAGCTCGGGCATGCTGATGCCGCAGACGACGCACGCCAGGGTCCGGGAAAAGAGCCGGTCGCCGCCGTCGAGCGAGTTCACCACGACGACGTTTCCGGCAAGTCCGAGGGCCAGCTCGATCGAATCCGTCAGGCGCCGCTCGATGCCCGGGCGGATGATCGGCCTGTCGACCAGGATCTCGATCGAGTGGTTGCGCCGGCGATCCAGCGAGATGTCGTCCTCGAGCGCACGCAGCTGGCCGTCGATTCTCGCCCTGGCGAACCCGCGCTGGCGCCACGCCAGCAGTTCCTTCTTGAACTCGCCCTTCCGCCCCCGGACGACCGGCGCGAGCACGCTGATGCGACTCTCGGCGGGATAGGTCATGATCAGATCCACGATCTGATCGACCGTCTGCGAGGCAATCTCCCGCCCGCACTGCGGGCAGTGGGCCACGCCGATGTTGGCGAACAGCAGGCGGAGGTAGTCGTAGATCTCGGTGACCGTGCCGACCGTCGATCGGGGGTTGGACCCGGTGGTCTTCTGCTCGATGGACAGCGCCGGCGAGAGCCCGTCGATCGAGTCGACGTCGGGCTTCTCCATCTGCTCCAGGAACTGGCGGGCGTAGGCCGACAGCGATTCGACGTAGCGGCGCTGGCCTTCGGCGTAGATGGTGTCGAAGGCGAGCGAGGATTTCCCGGATCCGGATAGGCCGGTGACGACCACCAGCTGATCGCGTGGAATGTCCACGTCGATGTTCCGGAGGTTGTGAACCCTCGCGCCGCGAACTGAAATCCAGCGGTGACTCATGGTGAGCGCGGGCATCCGACGCGCTGCCTGGCACTGTTGCGCCTCTTGGGCAGGGCACCAAATGGTCAATTCTACCATGCCGCACGGTATAATCCGGCAGACGTCCCCCTTCCGAAGTCCCAGCCCGGGCGGCAGTCGCCACTCCAGAGGTCGCCATCCCGAGGGAGGCCAGCGCATGCAGCGCGTTGTCGGCCGAAACGTCATTCGCAAGGACGGCCGGCAGAAGACCGCCGGACGGGCGCAGTACGTCGACGACCTCACGGTGCCGGGGACGATCTACGGCCGCACCATCCGCTCGACGATCGCCTGCGGCCGAATCGCGCGCATTCATTTCGACTTCGACACCGAGGGCTTCACCATCGTGGATGCCCGCGACATCCCCGGACGCAACCTGATGGCCGCCATCCAGGACGACCAGCCCTGCCTCGCACAGGACGAGATCCGGCATGTGGCCGAGCCGATCCTCCTGCTGGCACACGAGAACCGGGACCGCCTGCTCGACGCGCAGGTCAGGATTGAGTACGCCGAGCGCCCGCCGGTGCTCGATCCGCTCGCCTCGACGCGGGTGTTCAAAGAGGTGCTGATCGAAAAGGGTGATCTGGACGCGGGGTTCCGCCAGGCCGACATGGTGGTCGAAGGCGAGTATCGGACCGGTCACCAGGAACAGCTCTATATCGAACCCAACGGCATGCTGGCGATCGCGGAGCACGGGGGCGTGACGGTGCATGGCTCGCTGCAGTGCCCGTACTACGTGCACCGCGCGCTCGAGGTGCTGCTCGGGCTGCCCTCCGACAAGGTGCGCATCATCCAGGCGGAGACCGGTGGCGGATTCGGCGGCAAGGAAGATTACCCATCGATCATCGCGGGCCACGCCTGCCTGCTCGCGCTCAAGGCAGGGCGGCCGGTCAAGCTGATCTACGACCGCGTCGAGGACATGCTCGCCACCACCAAGCGCCATCCGTCGATTGTCAGGCACCGGACCGGCGTCACCCGGGACGGCCGGCTGACGGCGATCGACATCCAGATCGTCCTCGACGGCGGCGCGTATTGCACGCTCAGTCCCGTGGTGCTTTCGCGCGGAGCGATCCACGCGACCGGCCCGTACCGGTGTGATCACGTGCGGGTGGCCGGGCGGGCGGTGATGACCAACACGCCGCCAAACGGCGCGTTTCGCGGCTTCGGGGCGCCCCAGACACAGTTCGCCGCCGAGGTGCACATCGAGCGAATCGCCGAACAGCTCGGAATGGATCCCGTGCGCCTGCGCGAGCTGAACGCGCTGCGGCCGGGCGACATCACCGCCACGGGGCAAAGGCTCGGCCGCGATTGCGCCGCCATCCAGGTCCTGCACGAAGCCGTGAAGCGCAGCGACTTCCGGCGGAAGCGGCGCGCATACCAGGACAGCCACCGTGGCATCGGGCTGGCGCTCTTCTTCCACGGCGCCGGGTTCACGGGCAGCGGCGAGGACAAGCTCGCGTCCAAGGCATCGCTGGAGCTGACCGCAAAGGGCGTCCGGGTTCACGTGGCCAGCGCCGAGATCGGCCAGGGTTCGCGGACGGTCCATGCGCAGATCGTCGCCGAGACCCTGGGCCTGCCCTACGACCGGGTCGAGATCGGCGCGGCTGACACGGCCGAAGTGCCCGACAGCGGCCCGACCGTGGCCTCGCGGACGTCGATGATCGTCGGCGGCCTGCTCCAGCGCTGTGCCGAGGAGATCCGCCAGCGTCTCGGCCATCTCACGCCCGCGCAGTACCTGCGCCGGAATGGTCCGCTCACCGTGACCAAGCAGTACGAACGGCCGCCGGGACTCGAATGGGACGACGAGCGATACCGGGGCTCGGCCTACGGCTCGTACGGCTGGGCCTGCGACGTGGTGGAAGTCGAGTTCGACCCCGACACCTGCGAGGTCCGGCCCATACACGTCACGGCGGTGGAAGAAATCGGCAAGGCCCTCTACCCCATGGGCGTCCGGGGACAGATCGAGGGTGGCACGGTGCAGGGCCTCGGCTACGCGCTGCTGGAGGAAGTCGTCATGCGCGATGGCCGGATGGACAATGCCCAGCTGACGAACTACGTGATCCCGACCACGCTCGATACTCCCCCCATCGATGTCGTCGTGCTCGAGCGCGCCTACGAGCACGGACCGTTCGGCGCCAAGGGCGTCGGAGAAATGCCGATCGACGGAGTTGCGCCGGCTGTCGTCAACGCGATCCGGCATCTCGGAATCGATATGCGGGAGATCCCGGCCACGCCGGAGCGGATCATGAAGGCTGGAGGCCGGAAGCCGCGGGCGGGCGGCGGCTCAGATGTCGGCCGGGGCTTTAGCCCCGGCGCGCGCGGCGGCTCTGAAGAGCCGCCCTACAGCACGCGCGCGCGACAGCCAGCGGACAGCGGCACGCGTCGAACGCCCGGCGGCGCCAGGCCCGCGGCCGGCGCTGGCTCCGATGTAGGCCGGGGCTTCAGCCCCGGCGCGCGCGGCGGCTCCGATGTCGGCCGGGGCTTTAGCCCCGGCGCGCGCGGCGGCTCTGAAGAGCCGCCCTACAGCACGCGCGCGCGACAGCCAGCGGACAGCGGCACGCGTCGAACGCCCGGCGCCGGTACAGCCAAAACGCCGGGCAGGGTGCGCACATGAAGAAGGCGCCCGCCGCATCGTCCATCTCGTTCATCCTCAACGGCGCGAAGACCACGGTCCATGTCCACCCGCTGCGCCGGCTGCTCGACGTGCTTCGGGAAGAGTGCGGCCTGACCGGCACCAAGGAGGGCTGCGGCGAGGGCGAGTGCGGCGCCTGCACGGTCGTGGTGAACGGGAAGGCGGTCAATGCGTGCCTGGTCCCGATCGCCCAGGTTCGCGACGCCAAAGTACAGACAATCGAGGGCCTGAAGGGGCGGCACCCGCTTCAGCAGACATTCGTCAGCCAGGGCGGCGCGCAGTGCGGCATCTGCACGCCGGGCATGATCATGGCGGCCGTCGCGCTCGGCCCGCGGCCGACGCTCGAGCAGGTCCGGACCGGGCTCGCCGGTAATCTCTGCCGGTGCACCGGCTACATGGGCATCTACCGGGCGATCAAGGAGGCCGCGCGCATCAGCGATCGAACCAAGCGCGCCGGCGGCAAGACCGGCACTGCAGTCCGCGCCCGCGCCGCGCGCACGCCGTCCGGCACCGCGGGATCGATGAGCAGGAGCCGTGGATCGACCGGCGCGAAAACGGCACACGCCGCGCGGCGCCAGCCAGGCCAGACCAGGCGCAACGCCACAGCCAAGGCGGGAACCCGGCGATGAGAACCGCGATCACCCTCACCACGCTCGTCGAGCCCCGATCGCTGCGCGACGCGCTTCGCCACCTTCGAGACGAGCCCGCCGTCCCGCTGGCAGGCTGCACGGACGTCTACGTCGGGTTCAACTTCGGGACGCAGCCCGCCAGGCGTTTCATCAACATCTGGAACCTCGACGAGCTGCGCGGCATCACCGCGGCCGGAGGCGGACTCCGGCTTGGCGCGCTCAGCACGTGGTCGGAGATCGCGGCGTCGCCCTGGGTCCGGCGGCGCCTGCCGATGCTCGGCGACGCGGCGCTGGAGATCGGCGGCGTACAGATCCAGAACCGTGGAACGATCGGCGGCAACATCGCCAACGGGTCCCCGGCCGGGGACTCTCTCCCGGTCCTGATGGCGGCCGACGCGGTGCTCGAGATCCACAGTGCGTCGCGTGTGCGCCGGGTGCCGTTCACCTCGTTCTATTCAGGCTACCGCCAGACGGTTCTGCAGCCCGACGAGCTCATCGTCGCGATCGAGGTGCCTGCGGTGGACGGCGTGCAGTGGTTCCGGAAGGTCGGCACCCGGGCGGCGCAGGCGATCTCGAAGGTGGTGATGGCAGCGGTCCGCGCCGACCGCCCGAGAATCGCGCTCGGAAGCGTGGCGCCCACAGTGATCAGAGCCTCGCGCACCGAGCACGCCTTCGAGGCGGGTGCGTCGCTGCGCGAGGCGCAGGCCATTCTTCGGGAAGAGATCCGGCCGATTGATGATTTGAGATCGTCGGCGGACTACAGGCGGGAGGTCGCCGCCAACCTGCTGGCGCGCTTCTGGTCGGATACCCAGTAGTCACGGCAGGACGGGGCGATCAGGCCGCCCCGCCCATTCGTGTCGATACCGATCGAACAGCCTGTCTGCTACCTGCCGCCGAAGTAGAGCGAGAATCCCGCGCCGAGCACGAAGCCGGACGCATCGGTCGACGGTGTGCCGGAAGGCGCCGTCGGGTCCTTGATCGTCGACTTCTGGTAGCGCAGGCCCACATCGAACGACGCGAACTCGCTGATGTGATAGTTCAGGCCGCCGCCGCCCTCGAAGAATGTCACGTCCGTGTCGGTCTTCTCGCCGCCGCCCGGCGTGATGGAGTTCTTGCCGACGCCGGCGCCGCCCCTGATATTGAACGAGACTCTGCCAGACCCGAACCGAAACGCGATCAGCGGGCCGATCGCGTAGGTCGTCACGGTGGTCTTGTCCGAGGCGCCGGAGACCGAAACCGAGGTGTTCTGCGCGATGAGCGCCAGGCCGAGGCCAATTGACTTCGAGAAGAAGTAGGTTCCGGAGAGGTCGATCTGGGTGGACGTGTTGGTCGTCGATTCCGTGACGTCCTTCTGGGAGAACGTCTGGCGATTGACCGACAGAGCGGTCACGCCACCGACGACCAGTTGGCCGGCCTTGATATAGTCCTGCGCGTTTGCAGCACCGGCCGTCAGAACCAGGATTGCCGCCAGAATCAGGCTTCTTCTCATGATGCACTCCTTGTAAGAACGTCTGACCCGTCCCCTCGAGGCGGGTCTGTACGAATGAGGCCAGCGCGCCTGGTGCACCGAGGATCGTCTCACGCGGGCCGGCCCGATACGGCATGACGCCACCTGACGATGAGCTGGGGCCCGCGCCTCGCGATGCCTTCAGAAGTCGACGTCCGCCCTGATGCCGAAGGCGCGGCTAGAATACCACGACGCGCGCGTGCAAGTCAGCGAGCGCGGGCTCCGAGGCCGCGCCCGCCGCCCATTGCGGAGCCGGCAGACGTGCCCGCCCGGGTCAGGCGGGCGCCTGCGGACGCTGTGCTATAGTGCGCGCTAGGCACCGCCGAATCGCCTGGCCGGACGCGTGCGCGCACTCCCCCAAACCGAGACGACCGTCGATGGTGGTCCTTTCACACGTCACCAAGATCTATCCCGGCAGGACTCCGGTCAGTGCGCTGCGCGGGATCACGCTCTCGGTTCCGGACGGCGAGATGGCCGCCATCATGGGGCCGTCGGGTTCCGGCAAGTCGACGCTCCTCAATCTCATCGGCGGCCTCGACGTGCCGTCGTCGGGCTCAGTCGTCGTCGAGGGCACCAACCTCGCCGATCTCGATGAGGAAGGACGATCCCTGTTCCGGCGCGGGCGTATCGCGTACGTGTTCCAGGCGTATCACCTGATGCCCACGCTCACCTGCGCCCAGAACACCGGGCTTCCGCTCCACCTGCAGGGGCTTCGACGCCCCGAGATTCGGGACCGCGTGGATCGCGTGCTCGCCGATGTGGGCCTCGAGTCGCGGGCCGACCATCTGCCCGACGAGCTCTCGGGCGGCGAGCGTCAGCGCGTGGCCATCGCCAGGGCCCTGGTGACGAACCCGGCCGTGCTGCTGGCCGATGAACCCACCGGCAACCTGGACTCGGTGACGGGCGAACAGATCCTCGCGCTGCTGCAGCGCATTCACCGGGAGCGGAAGGCCACGCTGCTGGTCGTGACGCACGACCCGCGCGCGGCATCCTGGTGCGAGCGCGTGATCCTGCTTCGTGACGGACTGGTGGAGGACGGACACCCGGTGTGAGATTCATCCTGCGGACGCTGTCGCTGTCCTATCTGCGGCATCACGGCCTCAGAACGCTGCTGACACTGGTGGGCGTGACGGCGGGCGTCGCCATGTTCGCGTCGATGCAGTCCGCGCAGACCGCGCTCGTGGCGAGCCTGAAGAGCACCATCGACGAGATTGCCGGCTACGCCCAGCTGCAGATCTCCGCTGGCGGCGGCGTCGCAGAAGAGCTTCAGGAAGTGATCCGCGAGGTGCCGGGTGTCCGCGCCCAGGCGCCTGTCATCGAGCAGGTCGTCCCTCTCGAACCGGCCAGCCGGGGAAGCATCCTGATCCTCGGGGTCGACCTGCTGGGCGACCACGAGATGCGCGGATACTCGTTCGCGGGCGAGGATGCCGACGTCGACGACCCGCTTCTGTTCCTGGCGCAGCCCGACTCGATCGCGCTTTCGACGGTGACGGCCACCCGCGACGCGATCCGTCCGGGCGACGCGCTGACGCTCGCGATCGGCCAGATCCGACGGCGCGCGGTGGTCAGGGCGCTGCTCCAGCCAACGGGATTCGCCCGGGCCTACGGCGGCAACGTGGCCGTCATGGACGTGTACGCGGCCCAGGAGATGCTCGGCCGCGGCCGCCGGTTCGATCGGATCGACGTGCGGCTCGAGGATGGCGTCCCTATCGAAGAAGGCATCGCCCGGCTTCGACAAGCCGTCGGGCCCAGCTACATCGTCGAGACGCCCGAGCAGCGCGGCGCGCAGATGTCGCAGCTGGTCGGCAGCCTCGTGGTCGGGGTGAACGTCACCAGCGTGTTCGCGCTGGGCATCGGGATCTTCCTGGTCTTCGATGTGTTTGCCGTGGCGGTCGACCGGCGACGGCGGGACATCGGAATCCTGCGCGCGGTGGGGGCGACGCCTCGCCAGGTCCAGGCGCTGTTCCTCGTGGAGGCGGCGATTCTCGGCGCTGCGGGAGGCGTGCTCGGCTTTGCGCTGGGCACCTCGTCTGCCAGCCTGCTGACGCCGGAGCTCGGCACCGTCATGGGGCGCTTGTACGGCCTGCAGACCGTGGCCCGGCCGGACGCCGGGCCGACGCTGGCGGCGTGGTCGATCGCCCTTGGCATTCTGGCGTCACTGGCCGGGGCGTGGGTGCCGGCGCGATCGGCGGCTGGCCTCAACCCCGTTCACGCGCTCGCGACCGGCGTCCACGCTGCGCGCGCACCGCTTCCGTCGCTGGTGCCGTCGCCGGCCGAGGCGGGGCTGTTGCTGGCCGCAGTCGGCGTCGGGTTGCTGGCGCCGGCACGGGAGGCCGTCACCACAGCCGTCGTGCTGGTGGCCGGTTCGATCGGGACCATCCTGTACCTCGGGCGCATCGCCCAGCACGCGACCCGCGCGGCCGCCCGGATGCTCCCGCGGCTGGCTCCGCTCACCGGCCAGCTCGCCGCCGACTCGTTGCTCGGCCATCCGCGCCGGGCGGGCCAGACCACGCTGGCCGTCGCCCTGTCGTTCGCGCTCGTCCTGACAACCGGCGGATACTACGAGTCGATGCGAGCCGCCCTGCTGCGCTGGATGAACGTGTCTGTGTCGGCGGATGTCTTCGTGCGTGCGTCGGCCAAGTTCAACATGACCACGTATCGGTTCGACCCCGGGCTCAGGGATCTGATCCGATCGGTGCCGGGCGTGCAGTCGGTCGGATCTCTGCGCCATGTGACCGTCTCGTTCCGCGGCGACCCGGTGAAGCTGGCGGCGCTCGACAACGACGGGCTGCTGGTGAATCTTCGCCAGGAGTACGTCGCGGGAGACGAGACCAGCGCCCTGCGCGGCCTGCTCTCGGGCAAGGAATGCGTGGTGTCCGAGAACCTCTCGACCAGGTATCGCGTCAGGATGGGAGACATCCTGGAGCTTCCGTCCCCGGGCGGCGTGCTGCACCTCAGGGTCGCGGCGGTGATCACCGCCTACATGTCGGATCACGGAACGATCTTCATCAACGCGTCCACCTTCTCCTCGGCCTGGAACGACGACCGGGTGGACATCTTCGAAGTGCGGATCGCGCCCGGGGCCGATTTGGCCGTGGTCCGAGGCGAACTTCAGACTCGCTTCGCCGAGATCCCCGCGTTGATTTCCACGCGCCAGGAGTTCGTCGAGGAAGTGACGCACGGCGTCGACGGATTCGTGGCGGTGACGCGGGCGGCCGCCCTGATGGCGCTGTCGATCGCGGCCGTGGGGATCCTCACGTCGCTGCTGATCTCGGTGGCCGAGCGGTTCCGGGAAATCTCGATTCTCAAGGCGCTGGGCGCACGGGCTGCCCAGATCCGTCGCGGGGTCGTGCTCGAAGCACTGACCATGGTTACGGTCGGGTTCGTGCTGGCGCTGCCGCTGGAAGTGCTGATGGCCTACACGCTCGGCTCGTGGACGACCGAGACCTATACGGGCCTCCGGCTGCCCTTCACCTTTCCTCGCGACCTCAGTCTTCAGATCCTGGCCCTGCTTCCCGTGCTCACCGTGATCGCGGCGTGGCTGCCTGCGGCCCGCGCCGCGCGTGTCAATGTCGTCGAGGGGATCTCGTATGAATGACAGGGGTCGGCCTCTGGCGCTCGCACTGGCGGGCGCGCTGTTCCTTTTCCACGGCGCGGGTGCGGCCGGGATGGCCGAAGACGCCCGCGCGATTCTGGTCGAGGCGGAAAACCGCCAGCGGAGCCAGACCCAGGAATACGTCGGCGAGGTGGTCGCGGTGTCGGCGAGCGGAAAGGAACATCGCAAGACGTGGCGCAGCTACCGCGAGGGCTCGGCCGGCAACGCCAGCCAGCTGATCAGGTTCGTCGCGCCGCCCGAGGTCAAGGGCGTCGGCTACCTCTCGCGCAGCCGTCCGGGCAAGACGACCGAGCAGTGGCTCTACCTGCCGTCGATGAAGCGGGAACGGCGCATCGCCAGCCAGGATCGCGACTCGTCTTTTCTCGGGACGGACTTCAACTACGAGGACATGGAGGAGTTCGATCACACGAAGTACGACGTGTCGCTCCTCCCTGACGAATCGATCGACGGTCAGCCCTGCTTCGTCATCGACATGAGACCCCGCAACCCCTCGATTTACGCGAAGAAGATCATCGCGCTGCGGAAGGATCGGCTCGCCACGGTCCGGCTCGATCTGTACCGGAGGGGCGACGCCAAGCCGTCGAAGAGGCTCGTCCTCACCGACTACGAGCTCATCGCCGGGCGCTGGGCCGCGCGGACCATCGTGATGCAGGACTACCGCAAGGGCAGCCGGACGACGATCCGCCTGGACGATCTGGCGTTCGACAGGCCGCAGCCGCAGGACCGGTTCACGCTGCAGAACCTGACGCGCGAAGGCGGCGAGGATTCCGCGCCCGTCCGGAAGACGAGCGCGCCGGCCGTGGCGAGATCGCGGATGATGTCCGCGTTCCGCCATCTCTCCGCCGCCACCGGGGGTGCGGCGCCCGCGGCGATCGACTGGGGCCTGTCGGGATACGCCGAGACCACCCTGTTCGGGTACACGAATCGATCGGGCACCAACGAACCGAGGGTGACCGCGTGGAGCACCCTCTTCCTCAGGCAGGAGGCCCGCATCCGGGGCGTGCGTGCGACGGCGGCGGTGCGGGCCGAGTTGATCCCGAGCGAGAGCCGGGGACCGATCGCGCTGGATCTCGCCGATCGCAATCCCCGGCGGTCGCCGATCTCGTTACGCGAGCTCTCGATTGCCGTGCCAGTCGCCTCGGCGATCGACTTTCAGATCGGCCGCTTCGAGGTGGGCTGGGGCCGGACCGACGTCTACTCGCCCGCGGACTCCTACCTGCCTCGCGACGCATCCGACGCGCTGGCCATGGAACGCCTGCCTCTCTGGGGCGCCCGGCTCCAGGGCGAGCGCGGCAACGTCCGCTTCGATCTCTACGGCTCGTTCGTGACCACGCCCTGGCGGATGCCGATCATGGAGGGCCGCTACTCGCCCTACGCGGCCATCGACTACTACCTGCGTGTGATCCCGGGCGCCCCCCCGCGCGGAGGATTTGGATCGATCCGGGTTCTCAGGACCGGCGAGAACCTGGACCTCGGCGCGTGGGCCCGGACCGGTGTCCGGCCGATGCCGCTGATGGTGCCCGAGATTGACGAAGCCACCGAGGTGGGGGCCAGCCACATCGTGCCGACCAGCCTCCGCTTCGTACGGGAAACGGGTGCGGGTGTGGAGGTGTGCCGCACCTTCACCAACTGGATCCTCCGCGGTGAAGCCGCCGTGCTGACCTCGCCCGATCCCGCGGTCGGCACGACGATCCCGTGGAGCTTCGAGGCGGAATTCCCTTTTCGCAGCGGCAGCGTCACGGCCACCTTCGCCGACAACGCCCGCGACCCGCCAAAGGATCCGAACGTGCCGTTCCAGATCGAGTTCCTGCCGGGCTTCTGGATCACCGTCAACCAGAGCGAGTCCTGGGGCGACTGGAAGGTCATCTGGACCGGAACCTTCAAGCGGATTGGCGGCGTCCTCGCTGGTGAAGTGACCCACGCGCTGACCGACACGCTCAGGCTGGTCGCCGGCGCTGACATGCCGTTTGGCGCCCGACTGGGCACGCCTGGCGCGTACTACCAGGCGCGCCGCATTCGAGCCTCGCTGCGCCTGAGCTGGTAATCGCGGCCCCGGCGCCCGCGGTCCTCTTCCTTCCCCATCCTGTTCGGATCGTCCCCGCCCGGCCAACGGCGGCAGCCCGCCTGCCGGCCGTGCGCGCACCGCGCCGTATTCAGCGCGCCGGGGATGCCTCGGCGGGCGCAATCCACCGAGGCAGGCAGGCGGCGACGAGCGAGGCGTCTACCGGAGGGCAGGCGATGCCGGTCCCTGTCAGCGCCGCCAGTGCCCGGCGGCAATCATAGCGCGGCGCCGATCCGGCGCCACCGGCGCCAGGTGCAAGGTGTGCCAGCTCCATCACCATCGCGCGGGCCAGATCGGGCGGTGCGGCCAGTGCCGCGCTCGCCGACCGGCGCGCGGTCATCGTATTCAACGCCGAGATCCACTCGGCTGGCGACACCAGGCGAAGCGGATGACCCGCCTCTCCGATCCATCGGATCACGTCACTGAATCGCGCCGGATCGGGATTGGCGAGATGGAACACGGACGCGGAAGGATCCGGCCGCATCGAGAGACGGACCATTGCCGCAGCCACGTAGCCAACCGGCACGATGTCGAGCGGGTCGTCGCTGTCGGGGGCGACACCCATCTCGATGAGCGTGCGAAACATCGAGCCGAGCATGTCAGTCGAGCTGCCGGTGCCCGTCCATCTGTCGCCTGCCACCATGCTCGGACGATAGATGGTCGCGGGCAGGCCGCGATTGCGCGCCTGCACCACCAGGCGTTCAGCCACCCACTTGCTCTGGAAGTAGCCGACCTCCGGCCCCTCGTACCGTTCTGGCGCGTCGGCCTCTGGCCACGCCCCCGCCTCGCCTTGCCCAAGACCGAGCACCCCGAGCGTGGATACATGGTGGAAGGCCTTGACGGTCGTCCGTGCTGCGAGCTTCAACAACTCAAGTGTGCCGCCGACGTTCACCGAACGCAGCACGTCGTACGGGTGAAGGAAATTCACCTCCGCCGCGGCGTGATAGATGGCATCGATGCGTCCCGCGAGCTCGTCGAACGCGCCGCCGGACAGCCCGAGGAAACGATGCGAAAGGTCGCCCAGGACCGGAACAACCCGGGTCGCCATCAACGCAGGCTCCAGGCCGCAGGCAGAGAGGTTCCGCGCAATCCTCCCGAAGGCGGACTCGCGAGACGAGGCCCGCATCAGGCAGAAGATCTCCGCGTCGGTTTGCTGCAACAGTTCTCTCAGCAGGTGCCCCCCGAGGAATCCGCCGGCTCCGGTCAACAGGATGGACCTGGGATTCCGCATGTTCGGTGACCGCGAGGCTGGCACCTCGAACACAGCATCGAGCCTGGCGTCAGCCTCGAGCCGATCCGAAACCTCGTCGCCGCCTGCCGATGCCGCGCTCGACGCTCCGTCCACCGCGTCGGCGGTGGCGCGGACAGTCGGTGATTCGAACAGCCGCCGGAGCGGAAGCTCGACGCCGCACGCCGCCCGGATGCGCGACACGACCTGCACCGCGAGCAGCGAATGCCCGCCCAGGTCGAAGAAGTTGTCGTCGAGGCCGATGAGGTCCACGTGCAGGGCCTCGCGCCAGATTCCTGCGACCAGCCGTTCGGTGTCGGTCTTGGGAGCGACATACGGCCGGGGCGAGCCCGAACGCGATTGCCACGGACGCTCGCGTTCCACCGCCGCCTGGATCTGTTGCGCGGTCGACAACTCCGTCGCAATCCGCGACCAGACGTCGCGGTCCGGCCGATCCTCAGGATCGCCGCCATCCTCGCTTCGGGCAGGGCCTTCGACCGCCTGAGGTCGCGTGGCTTCTCCACCTGGCTCTTGTGAGATGAGTTCGGCCTGCTCGGGTACCGCAAAGTCGGCAGGCAGGTCGCACAGCAGTGCGCTGTCCGCTTCGCGAAGGTGCGGCCCGCCAACCGACATCAGGAACGCGCGGGCGGGCGTGTTCGTGGGCGTGGGCACGGCCCGCAAGCCGACACGCTCGAGTCGCCGCGATCGGGCGTGTTCGATCAGGTCCCGCAGGACCCGATGCTCGACGCCGCGGCCGAGAACCCGGCAGCTGAGAAGAAAGGTGTCGACCTCCAGGCGCGGCGGGTCTTCGGTCGTGATCGCGAGACCCACCAGCCCGTAGTCGCCGAACCGGTCGGTGACATGCACGCCAAGGCACTGGTGGCGGGGTGAGGCGGCCAATTGCGCGATCTCGGACTCGGTTCGCCTGATTGTCGTCAGGTTGAACTGATTCGTGCGCAGCGACAGCTGAGAGGCCCGTGGGATCTCGGCGTGCTCGAGCGGCCGAATCTCGACCTTCAGCTGAAGCTGTTCGAGGAAGGCTCGCAGCGTCGGGCCGCTCTCGCGCAGCTGCTCCCGCATCGCCTGGCTCCGGTACGAATCCGTGCGCGCCTTGTCCTCCCCCGTGATCTTGGCGCGGTCCAGGGGCCACACGGCGTTCAGCACCCGGGCTATCTGCTCGGGCTCTCCCGGAAGCTGAATGGTCAGGACCTCGGGGCAGCCCGCCCTCACCTCTGCGCACTCGGCCGGGTCGTCGTCCAGGAACACGAAGCTCCGCAGACCCAGGTGCAGTTCCGCCGCCAGCGAGCGGAGGTTCTCGGACTTGGGATGCCAGTTGATTCTCGACGCAACCAGATGCGTCCGCCGGAGGGGCATGCCCGGGTTGGCGTCGAACGTCGCGACAACATCTTCCTCGTTGTTCCGGCTGCACAGACAGACAAGGACGCCCGAGCTCGCCAGCTCGACGAGGGACTCCTGCAGGCGCCGCCGCGCCGGATCGATCCGGACGCCGCCCGGACCGTCCTCGCCGCAGATGCCGTTCCACAGCGTTCCATCGCAGTCGACCACCACGACCTTCGAGGGTTCCTGCCGAAGGGCGTTGATGCGCCTCGCGACCATGGTCCCGATTCCTGCCACCGCCAGCGGGCCGAACGGCAGCCCGCCTGGGTGCCCGACCGTGGCGTCGCGGGCAGATTCCGGGTACATCGTGTCCAGCTCGCGCGTCGTGATGAGGTAGGCCCCGGCAACCTCGCCCACCTCTGCGGCCAGCCTGGCCTCCATGTCGCCGATCGATTGCGGCGTTGGCTCGGAGGCCGATGGCACTGGCGAATCGGGGCAGATGCACACGATGTGCGGCGTGCCGGTTCGGCGGATCGACTGCCGAAGCGCGGCGACCAGGGCCTGGATCGCCTCATCGATCCTGTCGTTCACGCGGGCCAGGTCGAACGGGCGCAGCAACACGATGTTGATGCCGTCTGTGTTGCCGGCAAGCAGCCCGTCCGGATCGAGCAACTGCTGGAAGATCTGATCGAGCGGTGCGGACTGGACGTTCACCGTCCGCCCAAGCGTGCGCATCCAGAACGCCACGACATCCAGGACCGGCTCGGCGGCAAAGGTCGACGCCAGCGCGATCGTCGGCCGGGGGGCGGCCTCCTTGCCAGGAGCCGCCCTGCGCGCCAGGGTTTCGTCCGGCGGGAACGCAGACAGCCGGGCGTGCGGATCGCCGATGGCGGTGTCGAGCGTCCTGCGGTAGGCGGCGCTGATCCTCTCGACGGTGTGGGGATCGAACAAGTCCGCGCTGCCCTCGATCGCGATGGAGAGCGCGTCGACTCCTTCGAGGACGAGCAGCATCAGGTCGAACTGCGCGGTTCCCGGATCGACATGGAACGGCTCGACCTCGAGATCCCCAATCCTCAGCGGCGCAATCGGCGGCGGCTGGGTGAACAGCACCTGGACGAACGGCGTGTATGTCGTCTCGCGATCCGGCCGCGCGACTTCGACAACCTTGATCAGGGGCACGTCCGGGTGCGCGAATGCGTCCAGGGCCGCGCGCCTGACATCGGCGAGCAGCTCCATGAAGGAGGGATCACCGTCAGGATGGAGCCGCAGAATCAACGTGTTCGCGTACAGCCCGACGCCGTCTTCGGTCCCGGGATAATCGCGCCCCGAAACCGGCGTGCCGAACAGGATGTCGGTCTGCCCCGACAGCCGGCGGAGGAGCGTGTAGAAAGCCGCGAGCAGCGTGATGAACGGGGTGACGCCCTGGCGCCGGCTCAGCGCGCGGATCTCGGAGGTCAGCTCAGAAGAAAGGTCCAGGACGCAACGCGTCCCCGCATACGACCGATGCGGCGGCCTCGAACGATCGGCGGGCAGCGTCAGCGCCGGTGGCGGCTGCGCGAGCTGCTGTTTCCAGAACGCCAACGCGGCGTCGAACGAGGGTCCCGTTGAACGCTCGCGCTGCCGCTGCACGTGCGCCCGGTACTGCGTCACCGGCTCGGGAAGCGGAGACGGGCAGCCTCGGGAGAAGGCACGATACAGCGCGTCCAGCTCCCGGTGCATCACGCCGAGTGACCACCCGTCCGACACGATGTGGTGGGTCGCGACCGCCAGAAGATGCTCGGCGGGACCCACTCGCACCAGGACGACTCTCAGCAGCGGGCCGGCCGCAAGATCCATCGGTCGACGGAGCCCGGCGACGACGGTGCGCTCCGCTTGCTGGGCCCGCTCCCCTTCCGGCACCCTTTCGACACTCTCGACATCGAGGCGCAGTGTCGCCTCGGGGCTCACAACCTGGACGGGCCGCCCGTCGTCTCCCGCCCGGAAGGTGGTTCTCAGGGCCTCGTGGCGCCGGACGATCTCTTCGAACGCCCGCTCGAGTGCGACGCGGTCCAGCGGCCCTTTCATCCGTAGCGCGAACGAGATGACGAACGCCGGGCTGCCGGGATTCAGCTGATCGACCAGCCAGATCTGCTCCTGCTCGGGCGTGGCTGGGACCTGCGAGGGCTCATGGTCCGACGAAGCGGCACACCTGCCCGGCGGGGCATCCCCGCTCGCCGGCGCGGCCGACTGGCGCCGGAGCTGACGGAGCAGCAGCTCGCGCTTCTCTGGTGTCAGGCCCGCCAGCCGACGAGCGAGGTCATCCCTCCGATCGATCATCGGATCCCAGCCTCGCGCCCGACACGAGTAGCCGCCGGGCCTCATCATCCGGCAGACGTTCCAGCTCGCTCAGCATCCGATTCAGCGTCGCGGCGTCAAGGTGATCGACCTCGTCCCGGGTCACCGTCGTGGTCTGGACGAGCCGGCGCAGGATGTCGGCGGCCAGCTCGTTGACGCTCGGGCCCTGCAGTAACGCCACGACAGGAATCACGACCCCGAGATCACGCTCGACTCGATTCTTCACCTGAACGGCCATCAGCGAGTCGAGACCCGCGCGGTCCAATCGCCGGTCGCAGTCGAGCCTGGCCGGCGACAGCCCGAGCACCTCCCCGATCCTGTCTCGCAGATACGCGGCGAGCAACTCTGGTCGCGATACAGGATCGGCAGACAGCACGCCGAGACGGGTCAGGCCCGTCCGGAGCCGATCATCATGGGACGCGATGCCGTGTGCGGATGCCTGGTCCATGAGAATCGACGGCACGCGTTGTCCGCTTCTGAACTCGCCCACCCGTGCCCAGTCCGCGGCGACAACGATCGCCTGCGGAACCGATTCGCCGATCAGGTGCGCGAATGCGGCCAGCGCTTCGGTTGGCGGAATCGGGCGGAGGCCCAGGGACCGGACACTTCGAGCGCGCGCCCGTGTTGATGCCAGCCCGATTTCCGCCCACGGGCCCCAGTTGATGCTCAAGGCCGGGAGCTTCAGGGCGCGGCGCGACTGCGCAAGGCCGTCCAGGAAGGCGTTGGCCGCTCCGTACGCGGCCTGGCCCGGAGATCCAAGAATCGATGCCACCGACGAGAACAGCACGAAGAAGTCGAGATCGAGTCCTGCCGTCAGCGTGTGCAGGTTCCATGCGCTGTTGACCTTCGGCCGCATCACGCGGCGGACGCGATCGGCGGTCAGGTCCTGCAGCATACCGTCGTCGAGCACGCCGGCCGCATGGACCAACCCGCGCAGCGGCGGTTTCGTGTCACGAATGCGGTCCAGAAGATCGGCAAGCGCGTTCCTGTCGGCCACATCAACCGACGCCTCGTCGAGGTCCGGGCATCTCTGGCGCAGCCTGGCCAGGGTCTCGCGCGCCGGCCAGCCCGGCCCGCTTCGGCCGGCCAGCACGAGGTGCCGCGCACCCAGGGTGACGAGCGTGTCGGCGACCGCGAGGCCAAGCCCCCCGAACCCGCCGGTCACGAGGTAGGTGGCATCGGCTGATACGGATCGGTGCACGATTCGCGAGGAAGGATCCGGCGGAAGGCCGGCGCCCGGAACGCGCAGGACGATCTTGCCGACGTGGGTCCGGCGGGTCATGTAGTCGAATGCCTCGGGCGCCTCGGAGATGTCGAAGATCTCCCGGGGAAGCGGGAAGAGCGATCCTGCCGCGACGTGCCGCATGATCTCGGCCAGGAACCCGTGAATGAGGTCGGGCCGATCGCGGCACAATTGCGCCACGTCGAGCCCGAGGAGTGCCGTGTTTCTCGCCAGGACGCCGAGACCAACGGGGCTGTCCCTGATGATGTCGGTCGCGCCAATCTCGATGAACCGGCCGCCGGGCGCCAGCAGAGAGAGGGACTGCACGAGCCACTCGCCAGGCAGCGCGTTGAGGACGACATCCACGCCGCGGCCGTCCGTCGCGCGGCGGACCTGGTCCCCGAGGTCGAGCGTCCGGCTGCTGAAGACGTGCTCGATGCCCAGCGAGAGCAGGTGTGCCCGTCGCGCGTCGGTGCCTGCGGTGGCGATGATCCGGGCGCCGGCCAGCTTCGCCACCTGGATAGCTGCCATGCCGACGCCCCCGCTGGCGGAATGGATGAGCACCCATTCGCCCTGCGTCGTCCGGCCGAGATGATGGAGGCCGCACCAGGCGGTCAGGAACGCGATCGGAATGGTGGCGGCATCCTCGAAGGCGAGCCCCGGGGGCTTCGGCACGACCAGCCTGACATCGGTCGTGGCGAAGGATGCGAACGATCCCATCGCCGCGCCGAGTACGGCGTCGCCGACGTGGAAGTTCTCGACGCCCGCGCCCGAACGTGAAATCGTGCCGGCGCATTCCAGTCCGACACCGGGAAGAGTCAAGCCGGACAGTCCCGTGGCGTTGAGCACGTCACGGAAGTTCAGCCCCGCGGCGCGCACTTCGATCTCAACCTCGCCGGGACCAGGATCGCGTCTGTGCAGGGTCTGCACCGCGAGCGCGCTCGATCCGCCATTCGCCACGACCTCGAGACGGAAAGGCTGGGCGTCGGGCAGACCGAGTCGGCTGGCGGAGGCTGCGTTGCCGCCGCCAGGGGCGGTGGATTCCGAGGGTCCGTCTCGAACGAGCCGGGCCGCGTACCGGTTCCCGCCCCGGAACCCGATCTGATCTTCGAGATCTCCGCTCAGCACATCCTCACAGAGCAGGTCGGCCGCGTCGCTGTCGGGCTCGAGGTCGATCGTTGTCGTCATCAACTCCGGATGCTCGACAGCGATTGATCGAGCGAAACCGTGAAGCATCGATTGAACCGGGGTCACCGGACCCGCCGGCGTCACGGCCTGCGCCCCGCGTGTGACGAGCCACAGCCTGGATGAAGAGAAGACAGTCCCGCGCGCCAGCGACTGAACCAGCGCCAGCACGGTGTCGCATCCGAGCGAGAGCGTCGATTCGATTTCGACTTCGCCGTCTGTGGAGAGGGTTGGCGCGTCGAGGGCCCACAGGTGGACGATGCCGCGCGGGGGCGTCGCGACGGTTGACAGGAGACGGTCGAGATCCTCGGTCCGTCCTGGACGTATCTCACATTCGCCGCTCGTCGAGGCCCGATACCCGGGCCCTGGGAACACCAGGACCGACCGCTCCCCTCGGCCCTCGAGGCGTTCCGCCAGCCTGCGCGCGACTCCGCCGCGATCGGCAAAGATGATCCAATCGCCATGCCTCGAAGGCCCGGTGCGCGATGGCTGTGCGTCTCCAGCGAGCGGCCGGTTCTCCCAATTCACCCTGTAGAGCCAGCGCCTCCAGCGTTGACCGATTGCGCCCTCGGGCCGGTCGAGACGGCGAAGTTCGAGCCCCGACATCTCGGCGACCATCCGCCCCGTGTCATCGCAGAGCGTGATGTCTCCGCTCGCGCCGCAGGAACCGGACCCAGGCTCGCTGATCAGGCGCGCGTAGCTCCACGCTCGATCCAACCCGCGGTCGTAGAGTTGCAGACGAGCGAGGCGAGCCGGCACCCAGGTCCCGTCGGCCTCGATCCGGCTGCGACTTCTCGCTGCCGCCGCGGCAAGCACCTGCATCGCGCCATCCAGCAGTGATGGATGAACGAGATACCGGGGCAGCTCCTCGGCGCTCTGCGCTGGCAGCGCCAGCTCGCCGAGAGCTTCGTTGTCGCCCTGCTGGATCCGGCACACCGATCGGAGCGAATCGCCATAGTCGACGTCACGCTCCTGCAGGGCCTCGTAGAACGCGGACGACGACAGAAGGGCGGGACATCGGCGGCCGATGGTGTCGAGATCGACCGTGGCCGGAGGACGTTCGAGAGACTCATCCAGCGCGTATTCGACCCTGCCGCTGGCATAGCAGGATCCACGACGGGTCTGTCTGCGGCTCAGGATCCGCTGCGCTGTAGAGCTTGAAGCTCGCGCGGCCGGCTGATCCTCTGGTGAACACCAGCTGGATGGCTCGAGAGCCCGACGCCGGGATGACCAGAGGATTCACGAACTCGACGTCGCAAATCGCCGTGGGCCGGTCTCCGACGATGGCGCGGGACGCTTCGAGCGCCATTTCGAGGTAGGCCGCCGCAGGGAACACGACCTCGCCCTGAATCCTGTGATGATCGACGAAGGACACATCCTCCCGCGCCACGCGCGTTTCGAAGTGATGCGTCGTCATCGGCCCGGCCGCCTGGACGTGCGACGCGAGCAGCCGGTGCGGACTCGCGCCGGCATGTCGCCGCGTTCCCTGCGGAATCGCAGTGCCGGATGGTTCGCAGTCGTTGAACCAGCATCGGTCGCCCTGCCACGGGTAGAGCGGCATCGAAACGAGGCGGGCGCCGGTGTAGAGGCGATCGAACCTGGCACGGCATCCCGACGTCCACAACCGCGCCAGCGATCTCATCAGTGTCGGCCAGGCCGACTCGTCTCGCTTGAGCGAGGGCAACGCGGCGGCTGCGTGACCGGCACGATCGGCCACCTGTTCGATCGCGCTCAACAGGGCCGGATGAGGGCTGATCTCCAGGAAGAGGTCGTGCCCCGCTCCCAGGAGATCGTTGACGGTGTCCGCAAATGTCACCGGCTCGCGGAGATTGCGCCACCAATACTCCGCGTCGAGCGACCGGCCGTCCACTTCACGACCGGCCACGGTCGAGCAGAACGGCACCGAACCCTGTGCCGGGCTGATGTCCGCCAGCGCGTCCAGCAGCGCGCCGCGTAGCGGGTCGACGTCCCGGCAGTGCGAGGCGAGATCGACGTTGATGATCCGGCAGTAGATCTCACGGGCGTCCAGGCTGCCCTTGATGCCCTGCAGGGCGCCGCGATCACCGGCGAGCACCGTCGAGGTCGGGCCGTTGACTGCGGCGACCGATACCTGGCCCGCGTACTCCTCGATCAGGTGCTCGGCGTCTTTCCTGCCGAGCTCGGCGACGGCCATCCCGCCGCTGCCGCGCAGGTTGCGGAGCAGGCCGCTTCGGAGGCAGATGATCGCCGCGGCGTCCGCCAGCGTCAACGCGCCGGCGACGTGCGCCGCCGCCACTTCGCCCATGCTGTGGCCGATGACGAGATCGGGCTCGATGCCCCAGCTGCGCCACAACGAGGCCAGGCCGACCTCGATCGCAAAGATCGCGGGTTGCACCACGCCGATGTCGTCGAACCGCGACTCCGACTCCTGCGCGAAGAGTTCCTGCGTCAGCGGAACCGAGAGGTAGCGATTCATCGCGCCGCTGCAGGCCTCGATGGCGGCCCGGAACACGGGTTCTTCCTGGAACAGCTGCCGGCCCATCCCCGGCCACTGCGATCCCTGGCCCGGGAACACGAAGACGACCTTTCGCGTCCTGTCGGCGCGAACCGCCCCGGCTGCAAATCCCGCCGAGGCCTCTCCATTGAGATACCCGTCCAGTGACGAGACGAGCTGCGCCATGTCTTCGGCGACAACGGCCAGGCGGTGTTCGTGATGCTCCCGGCGTGAACCCGCGGTGTAGCAGAGGTCCGCCAGGAATGACGCAGGCTGACCGCCGCTCCGAATGCCGTCCGCCAGACGGCGAACAAGCTCCCGCAACGCGGGCTCGCTGGCCGCAGACAGGGCCAGAACGTGTGAGCGTCGGAGCGGGAGCCGGCGCGTCCGGCTCGACTGGAGCCGTGGCGACGCCCTCCACGATGAGGTGCGAGTTCGTCCCGCCAAACCCGAACGAGCTCACGCCCGCCAGGGGCGCACCAGGCGATGCCGGCCAGGGCACGAGCGAGGTCTGCACACGCAGCCTCAGCTGCTCGAAGGGAATGTGGGGATTCGGCGTCACGTAGTGCAGGCTCGGCGGCACTGCCCGGTGATGGAGCGAGAGCGCGACCTTGATGAGTCCTGCCATGCCGGCTGCCGCTTCGAGGTGGCCGAGGTTGGTCTTCACCGAGCCTATCAGGCAAGGCTCCCCGGGCGGCCGGCCATCCGAGACAGACCGTGCCAAGCGCCCGGGCCTCGATGGGATCGCCAAGCAACGTGCCGGTCCCGTGGGCCTCGACATACTGGATGCGCCCCGCCTCGATGCCGCCGTCGCGACACGCGTCGCGAATCACCGCTTCCTGCGACTGACGGGACGGGGCGAGCAGGCCGTTGGTCCTGCCGTCCTGGTTGATCGCCGTTCCTCGGATCACGCCGTAGATCCGATCGCGATCGGCCAGGGCCCGGGACAGGGGCTTGAGGACGACCACGCCGGCGCCCTCGCTGCGCACGAATCCATCCGCGCTGGCATCGAAGGCTTTGCAGCGGCCATCCGCGGCGAGCGCACCGGCCCGCGCGAAGCTGATGGTCCCGAGCGGCGACAGGATGAGGTTGACCGCTCCGGCCACCGCAACGCCGGACTCGCCGCTGCGAAGACTCTGACATGCCAGGTGCACGGCCACCAGCGAAGACGAGCAGGCCGTGTCCACCGCGACCGAGGGCCCCCGCAAGTCGAGAAAGTACGAGAGCCGGTTCGCGACAATGCTGTGGGCAATCCCGGTCCCCGCGTACTGATCGGCTCGCGAATAGTCGCCGGACTGGAGATACGCGTAGTCGTTCGATGACACACCGACGAAGACCCCGGTGGGTGTTCCTGCGAGGCTCGACGGCACGAGCCCCGCATCTTCGAAAGCCTCCCAGGCAGTCTCGAGCAGGAGTCGCTGCTGAGGATCGATGCCTGCGGCCTCTCGCGGCGAGATTCCAAAGAAGCCCGGATCGAACCGATCCACCTCGTCCAGGAAACCGCCCCATCGCGGCGCGGGGCGATTCGGGTTCGCGTCGCCCAGCGCCGCAGTCGCGTCCGCGTCCCAGCGGGCCGCAGGGATTTCCGAAATCGCATCTTCGCCTGCGGTCAACAGTCGCCAGAACTGGTCCGGCCCGTGCGCGTGAGGAAAGCGGCACCCGATGCCCACGATGGCAATCGGTTCGGCGTGCGGTGACGCTACCGATCGAAGTCCAACAGGCACGGCCTCGGGGTGGACCTCACCCGACAGGTGCGCGGCCAGCGTCCGGATCGTCGGGTACTGGTACAACAGCGTTGCCGGCAGCGATCGGCCGAGCCAGCGTTCCAGGTCGGCGGCCAGGCTCATGGCGCGCTTCGAATCGAGCCCGTATCGCGCGAGAGGCTGGAAATGATCGAGGTCGGCCGGCGCCACCCGGAGCGCTTCTGCAATGCGTGATCCCAGCCACGCTTCAATCGCTCCGGCCGGACGTGAGCTCCTCTCGCCATCGGCGAGCGGCTCACGGGCATCTGCCGGCGACGGTTCCGGCGAGACCGGCTCCGGATGCTCACCGTCCGCCGGGCTTGGCCGCGCGCGCCATTCATACACGAGCCTCAGCGTTCCTGCGAGATACGCGGCCCTGCACGCCTCCCGCTGGATCTTGCCGCTCGTCGTCCTGGGCATCGCGCCCGGCGCCAGAAGGACGATGGCTTCCGGGTCGATGCCGTGCTCCTCGACGATCGCCTGTCTGACCGCGCCGCACAGATCGGCCGAACCCTGACGCCGGTGCGCACGAGCGACTTCCACGGCGAGGACGAGTCGGTCTTCGCCCTCGATCTCGACCGCGAATGCTGCGGCGGAGTTCTTCTGCAGCGCCGGGTGAGCAGGCCTCTGCGGTCAGCTCGACGTCCTGGGGATAGTGGTTCACGCCCCGGATGATGATGAGGCCCTTGATGCGGCCCGTGACGAACAACTCGCCGTTGTCGAGAAAGCCGAGATCACCCGTCCGGAGAAATCCGGTCTCGCCGGCCCGAGCGAGCGTCGCGCCAAAAATCCGGGCGCTCTCGTCAGGCTGGCCCTGGTATCCCGAGCCGACAGACGGCCCGGCGATCCAGATCTCCCCGACTTGGCCGGCCGCGCACTCGACACAGGTACGAGGTTCGACAATCGCCAGGCGCTCTTCGGGCGAAGGACGCCCGCAGCCTACCAGCGCGCGGCCGTCCGGCATCTCCGGCGACGGCCGGGCGACCTGGCCGGGATCGAGCGAGGAGGGATCGAACCGGCGCACGATGGGCGGATCGTCGACGCGGCCCCCGGTGACGAACACCGTGGCTTCGGCCAGCCCGTAGCACGGATAGAATGCCTCCCGCCGGAACCCGCACGGCCCGAATGCGCGCGTGAACGCGTCGATGGTGCCGGGGCGAATCGGTTCTGCCCCGATTGCGGCCACCTTCCATCCAGCCAGATCGAGAGTCGACCGATCCTCGGGCGTGATCCGGTCCACGCACAGCTCGAAGCCGAACGGCGGCCCGCCCGAATGCGACGGGCGAACGCGCGACACGGCCTTCAACCAGCGGACAGGCCGCTGCAGGAACGCGGGCGGCGGAACCACGGTGATGGATCCTCCGCGATAGAGCGGCAGAAGCAGCCCCGCGATCAGCCCCATGTCGTGATAGGGCGGCAGCCACGTCACGACCCACACCCGTTCCATGTCGTAGCCGGCCTGCCGGGTGATGATGTCGAAGTTGTGGCGCAGGTTGCCGTGATGAATCCGGACGCCGCGCGGCTCGGCGGTCGACCCTGAGGTGTATTGAAGAAACGCCAGGGTCTCGTCCCGAAGCGGAGGCGCATGCCACCGGTCCGCTTCGCTCGACTCGATCGTGTCGGTGGCGATCCAATCGAGTGGCGGCGCGTCGTTCCTCTGCGCGGCGGCCGCGCGGCCGCGCCGGCCGACGCCAGGATCGACGAGAGTGTCAGCCCGGCCACCGGTCGCGCGTCGTGATGGACCGCACGGAATCGCCGATTGAACTGTTCAGAGCGACTTGATGTTGGCGGAGGGATCGGGACGGCGACGACCCCGGCATACATGCAGCCCAGGAATGCAGAAAGGAACTCGGGTCCCGCGGGGTACAGCAGGACGGCGCGATCGCCGGGCACGGCTCGCTGCTGCAGCCGGCCTGCAATGGCCCGGGCGCGGCGATCCAGGTCGCCGTAGGTGAGCGTGGCGTCCACTGAATCGCCCTCGAGCGACAACTCCACGGCACGCCTGTCCGGGTGAGATTCGACCCGAGCGCGAAGCGTGCCGACCCATGTCATGCGATTCATAGGTTGTCGCGTGGACCCGAGCGGCGCGGCCTCGAGGGCGGAACGGCAGTTGCGGGGACTAGTATATGAGCTTTCGAGCCGTCACATTGCGGGTAAGCAGGAGCGTCGCGCCGGCCTGGCCGGCGCTGCCTTCCAGGCCTCGGGCCCGCACGGTGCTTCAGCGGCAATGCGAACGGCGGCTTCCAGACGGTCTACAATGGCGGCGCGGGCGCGACCGGTCCCGACCGCCACTTCCGATCGGGACCATGGGCCGGCACGGGCTCACATGTTCCAGCGGGCGTCATGGACCCAACCCGAGTCCTCATTGCGTACTCGTTGTCGGGCGGCGGGCACGCGAGCGTCGCGGCGGCCCTCCGTGAGGCGCTCGTCAGCCGGCACGGCCCGGAAGTCGACGTAGGCCTGATCGACATCCTGGCCGACGGCGCCACGTTTCCAATCACTCGCCTCCCTGCCTGGTACTCGGTGATGGTCGGGCCGGGTGCCGGAATCTGGAGTGCCCTCTGGGCGCTCACCAACGGCCGCAGGCGCACCCAGGCCATCCACACGGCGCTCTGGCCGCTCTTCCGAACGGCCAGCAGGCGAATCCTCGGGCATCGGGAGTTCGACGCGCTGGTGGCCGTCCACCCGCTCGGCACCAATCCGTTCGTCCGGGCGCTATCCGGCACTCGTCCGCCGATCGTGACGGTCGTCACCGATCTCGTGTCAACCCACGCGTTGTGGTTCTCGCCTGGGGCGGACGCGTACCTCGTGCCCACCGAGGAAGCCCAACGCCGCGCCGCAAGTCATGGGGTGCCGCCCGGCAAGATCCATGTTCTCGGCCTGCCGGTCAGCCGGCGATTCGGCGAACCTCCGGCCGACAGGTCCGCGCTCAGGGCGCAGCTCGGCTGGACCTCGGGCCTGCCGGTCGTCCTGCTTCTCGGCGGTGGTGAGGGCATGGGCCCGGTGGCGAACGTTGCGCGCGCGATCTCGGACTCGGGATTGCCGTGCGAACTGGCGGTTGTCGCAGGCCGCAACCAGGGCCTTCACCGGGAACTCGCCGGCACGGCCTGGAACGGTCCCACGCACGTCTATGGATTCACGGACCAGATGGCGGAGTTCATGCACGCCTCCGACATCGTCGTCACCAAGGCGGGGCCCTCGACGATCTGCGAAGCGCTGGCCGCCGGTCTGCCGCTCGTGCTGTTTGCGAGGCTCTCCGGACAGGAATCCGGCAACGTGCCCTACGTGACCGGGCAGGGCGCAGGAGTCTGGGCGCCCAGCCCGGCCGAGGTCGTCGCCGCGCTCCGACGCTTCATCCCCGCCACGCCGGAACGGGAATCCGAACGCCGGACGATGGCCGACAATGCGCGCCGCCTGGCCAGGCCGAATGCGGCAACCGATGCAGCCGAGCTCATCTGGCGGTGTGCCAGAACGTGGCGGCGGGCCCGGACGGGCGCGTCACCCGTTTTCGCGGCTGAGTGACGAGCCCGCCGGATCGGCCCGCAGTTCACGCAGACGGATGGCGCGCGTTGTAGGAGCGCAAGGCGCTGTGACGCACGCCGTACATGAAGTAGATCGCCATCCCGACGGCGAGCCACACCACGAACCGGATCCAGGTCACCCACGGCAGCTGCAGCATCAGGTAGCCGCACATCACCACCGCGAGCAGCGGCACCCACGGGACCAGCGGCGTGCGAAACGGCCGCGGACGGTCCGGGTTGGTACGCCGGAGGATGAGCACGCCGATCGCGACCAGCACGAAGGCGAACAGCGTCCCGATGTTGGTCAGCTCGACGACCTCGTTGATGTTCAGGAACGTGGCGAACACCGCCACCACCGCGCCGGTCAGGATGGTCGTGACGTGCGGGGTTCGGTACTTCGGGTGCACCTTGGCGGCCCACTGGGGAAGCAGGCCGTCGCGCGCCATCGAGAAGAAGATGCGCGGCTGGCCCAGCTGGAACACGACCAGCACCGAGGTCGTGGCGAAGACGGCCCCGAGCGAGATGATGCCGGCCGTCCAGTGCATCCCGAGCGCCGAGAAGGCGGTGGCCAGCGGCTCGGCCGTGCCGAGCTGGTCCCACTTGAGGAGCCCGGTCAGCACGATGGCAACGCCGATGTAGATGACCGTGCAGATGACCAGGCTCGCGATCATCGCGATCGGCATGTCGCGCTGCGGGTTCTTGGTCTCCTCCGCGGCCGTCGACACGGCGTCGAATCCGATGTAGGCGAAGAAGATGATCGCCGCCGCGCTCGAGATGCCCCGGAATCCGTTCGGCGCGAAGGGCGTCCAGTTCTCCGGCTTCACGTAGAAGCAGCCGACGATGATGAAGAAGGCGATGATGGCGAGCTTCAGGGCGACCATCGCGGAGTTCAGCCACGCGCTCTCGCGGATGCCCCGCACCAGCACCCAGGTGATGAACGCCACGATGAGGAACGCCGGCAGGTCCAGGAGGATCGGCACACCCGCGATGCGCGGCGCGCTGGCGTAGGCCTGGGCAGCGTGGGTGATGGTGCCGCTCAGTGCCGACACGTCGCCGCCCGCAGCCACGGTCCGGGCCATCTCGGCCGCCCCTTGCCCGGCCGATCGGAAGTCGATCCCGAGCCAGCCCGGCCAGTCGAGCCCGAGCCCTCTCAGCAGTTCCTGGAAGTAGCCCGACCACGACACGGCCACGGCCACGTTCCCGATGGCGTACTCGAGGATGAGATCCCAGCCGATGATCCACGCGATCAGCTCGCCCAGCGTGGCGTACGCGTAGGTGTATGCCGATCCGGCCACCGGCACCATCGCGGCGAACTCCGCGTAACAGAGCGCGGCGAAGGCGCACGCGATCGCAGTCAGGACGAACGACACCGCCACGGCCGGCCCGGCCCCGAGGTGCCCGCCGGCGCCGGCAGCGGCCGACCCGACCGACGAGAAGATGCCCGCGCCGATGATCGCCCCGATCCCGAGTGCCGTCAGCTGGACCGGCCCGAGCGTGCGTTTCAGCTGCTGGCTCGGATCGTGTGTCTCACCGACCAGCCGGTCCAGCGACTTGACTGCGAACAATTGCGACATGAAGCTCCTTCGGGAACGGTTCAGGTACCCGGAGACCATGCGGCCGCACCCGGCGCGGGCGCCTCCGTGATGCGCGGACCCGGTGTCACGCGCGGATTTTCCACGGTTTCATCGGAACGTCGAATCGGTAGACCGTGTCGTTCGAGGACACCACGAGGCCGCCCGCCGGGTCCATCGCCACGCCGACCATCGACGGAGCCGCCACGACCAGCTCGCGCGGCCGTCCTTCCTGCACGCGGTAGAGTCCCGCCGACCCCGCGAGCGCTTCCACCACGTGAAGGACCCCGTGCTGGTCGACGGCGAGACCCTGCGGCCGGCCGAATTCGGTCGAGAGGACGCCGATCCCGCCGCGCCGATCGACCTTGTAGACGTTGTCGTAAGTCCCGATGGTCGGCCCTGCCACATATAGCTCGTCGTCGGGACCGATCGCCAGGTGGAACGCCGCGACGCTGGCCGGCAGCGTCACGAACGGGATCACGTGTCCGGCCGCATTGACCCGGAAGATGGTGCCGGTGCGATCCCCGACGAACATCGTGCCGTCAGACCCGAACGCGAGGCCGCACGCCACGCCCATCTCGCTCGCCACCGTGTCGTAGCCGCCGTCCGGCCGGATCCGGTACACGGCCCCGTCGAACCGGCTCGAGACGTAGAGATCGCCCGCGGCGTCGATCGCCATCGAGGTGGCGTTCACCATGCCGTTCACGAACGGCTCGCGCGATCCGTCAGGGCGCACCCGGAACACCGACACCGGAACTTCGTGACCGCGCGACCCGCTGTAGGTCACGTAGAGGTTCCCGCGGCGATCGTAGACGGGATTGTCGACCTGGTGCAGGCCGGTGGCGAGCGGCGCGCCCACGTCGACCTGCAGGGCCTCGTCGAGGGCGCCCTCGACCACCACGTTGTGACGGCCCCTGGGCGTGAGCGATGGCACATGGATCGCGATCGCGCGCGGCGACGCCATCGCCACGTGGGCCGGCTCGCCGCCGACCCGCACCTCGGGCGCGCGCGAGTCGGGTACTGGAAGCCCGACACCCTCGATCGTGATCCGGGCCCCGGTTACGGCCAGAGTGGGCCGGACTGCAGTGAGACGTGTGGTGGAAGGGGTTGACACGAGTGCCGTCCGGCGTCCCAGGACTGGACCTATTCGTCGTCCAGTTCGACGTTCCAGTAGAGGTAATCGCGCCAGCTCGCGGGCGCGCGTCTGAAGCCGATGGTGATCCGCAACGCCGGGAGCGACTCGGGCCGTCTGGGCACGCGCACCAGGCGCAGCCCGGCCTGGTTGGGCGTTCGGCCGCCTTTCATCCGATTGCAGCTGATGCAGCAGGTGACGATGTTCTCCCAGTCCTTCCGGCCGCCCTGGGCGACCGGTATGACATGATCGAAAGTCAGCTCGCTCGTCGGAAACGTCTCGCCGCAATACTGGCATTTCGAGTCATCGCGAGCATAGATGTTCGCGCGGGAAAACGGCACGTAATCGAAACGGCGCTTGATTCGGACGTAACGCAGCAGCCGGATGACCGAGGGCAGTTTGAACGTAATCGAAACGCTGCGAATCTCGCGATCGTAGACAGCGATGATCTCGACTTTCCCCTGGCAGCACAGCGTGATGGCTTTCTGCCAGTGTACGACCTTGAGTGGCTCGTACGAAGCGTTGAGGAGGAGCGTCTGCTCCATGCGCGCATTGTGACGAAGCCCTGCCAAGAGTGTCAAGCCTGACGGGTCCTGACGGGTCCTGCGTAAGGCGCTACGCACGTGAGGGTTAGCGGTGGTTGCCCTGTCGGCCGGACCACGGGGGCGTCCGGGCGGAAATAGTGCCTGACCGCGGGCGAAGCCGGAATGCACCGGAAGCGCCTGCAGGCCAGCCGGGACAGGCCGACTGGCCCGGAAGCGTTGTCTGTCCGATATCAGGGATCGATGAGCATGCCGATTCGGTTGCGGGTGATGGCGCTGGGAATCGCAGTCCTGGCGTCCGGTTGCGCCACGTCCGGCCGCTCCGGGGTAACCGTTCTTCCGCCGCGATTCGCGCCCGAGGCCTACGGAACGACCCCGGTGGAACCCCCGCGTGCGGCGGCCGAAGATCCCGCGCGTTCAGAGCCCGCCGGCGGCGCGGAGGGTGAGAGCGTCGCCGACGACGCCCGGGCGTTCCTCGGCACGCCCTACCAGATGGGCGGCACCACGCCGGCCGGGTTCGACTGCAGCGGGCTGGTCTGGTACGTCTTTGCCCGGCGCGGCGCCGGCCTGCCGAGAGATCTGCGCCGGCAGTTCGAGGCGGGGCGAATGGTTGCACGATCGGCCATTGCGGCCGGCGATCTCCTCTTCTTCAGCACGACAGGCCCGGGGCCGACTCACGTGGGAATCTCGGTGGGCGGCGACGGGTTCATTCACGCGCCGAACTCGCGCGGGGTCGTGCGCATCGATCATCTCAGCACGCCCTACTGGTCGAGCCGCTTCCTCGGGGCACGCCGCCTCTTCTGACCTCAATGTGAGAACAACGGCGTCGGAGTGCGCCACAGCCCTCCCACTGCCGGACGGCGCCATCACGAACGCACCGCGAGGCCGGATCCTCGTGACTGGCCGAGAGCCGGAGACCGGGCTGTCGCCTCGAGCATGACTCCGTCGTGTGGGAGGGGAGCGCGCGCGCCGGATCAGGCCCGGACGCGGGCCGCTTCGGGGGCCCTGGCGCCTCGCATCCGCGCGACGCCGTGGGCCTCGTCACGAAGCCGGCGGACGCCATCCGGCAGGAACCGCCGGATCTCGAGATCCGCCTCGGTGTACTGGTGCGGCCGCGACGGCTCCGACAGGGGCACGATGTGCGGCACCTTCGGCCCGCGGGGCTGTTCGGCCAGCCTCTCGCGATAGCGCTGAGGAAACGACGGATAGGTTCGGAACGTCGTCGCGACCACGCCGCCCAGCCGGCGGGCGAGCGTGTCGAAGTCCTGGCGCAGGAACTCGTAGACCTTCGGATCGGGCCGGCTGTCGAGGTATTCGTGCACCATCATCGCCACGTCGGCGAAGAATTGCGGTGTGTGTGTCACGGCCGCCGGCCGGCCGTCGCCGCGAAGGCTCTTCCGGATCCCGGTGCGATGGGGATCCACGTGGAACAGCTCGTGGACGATGGTGTCGAGCTTGGCCAGCCAGTCGTCTCCGCCCGGGTAGAGATCTTCTTTCTGTGAGCCCTTCAGAGTCTGGTCACAGAACCGGGGCAGCGTGATCGATACGAGGTAGGCGATCCGCGTGTGGCCCACCCGCACCTGCGGCGAGCGCGTGACGAACCACTCGGACCGCCTCGTCAGGCGCCCGGTGCGGCGGTCGCGCCAGAAGTAGTAGCCGGGCTCGCTGTCGGGCAGCGTCAGGCTGTGGCAGGTGGCGAAGGCGCCGTCGGTTCCGGTCTTGCCCCAGCGGGCGAACACCAGCACTTCGCGCAGGTCGATGAAGGAGAGCGCCGGCACCCGGTGGACGATGTCCGCCATCAGGACACGCACGCGTTCGGTGTAGTTGATCATGGGACCGAAGATGCTGGAACGTGCCGGGTCAGGATCCCGGGGGACGCGGCCGAACACAGGGGTGCCACCGCGAGTAGTGTCGGCCCCCGACCGGCGTGCCTTTAGCCTCCAGCTCCTTTTTCCCCTTTCCTGACCGGAATCGGTCCACCGGAGCCCGGGGCTCCCGCGGGCGGGCCTGATTCGGGCGCAGCTTCCGGAGGCAGGGGAATCCCGCCGGGCTGATCCGGAAGCGCCGTGGTCGGAATATCCGGCGGAGGCGCCTCGACCACGCCCATGCGCCTGAGGATGAGCTGCTGCCGCCTGACGAGCCACGGCGACGGTCGGGCGGCGTTGTACCGGCGCGGGTTGATGATCACGGCGGCCAGCATGGCTGCCTGCTCGGGCGTGAGCGCGGCGGCCGACTGGTTGAAATACTGGCGCGAGGCGGCTTCGACCCCGTACGTGCCGTCGCCCCACTCGATGACGTTCAGGTAGATCTCCAGGATGCGCCGCTTGCTCAGCTCGGCTTCGAGCCGCCTGGCGATGAGGAACTCGCGAAGCTTCCGCAGCGGGTTCCTGGACGGCGACAGGTAGAGGTTCTTGGCCAGCTGCTGCGTGATGGTGCTTCCGCCCCGCAGGAACTGCCCTTTCCGCCAGTTGAGCTCGATCGACTTCTCGAGTTCGTCGAAGTCGATGCCTTCATGCTCGAAGAACGCGGCGTCCTCGGTCACCAGCACGGCCCGCTTGAGATGGGACGAGATGCGCTCGTAGGCGACCCACCGCTGGACATGGCGCACGGGCTTCCCGGCCGATCGCGCCTCCGCGGCGCGGATGTCCATGAACGCGGTGGTCGGGGGATTGGTCTTGATGAGCGGGCGCACGTCCGGCAGCGTCAGGTATACGTAGGCGAGGTACGCGAAGCAGACCGCGGCTGCGCCCGCCACGAGCAATCCAGTCCAGCGAAGCATGCGCATCCGTGCCAGTTCCCCCGGGTCCCCCCGCCTAGCGTAGCTGCCGCGCCGGCGGCGTGACAAGCCGGGCACGGGTCGAGGCAAGCCGGGCCGGCGTCGAGGCAAGTGAGCGTCAGCCTGCGATCTCAGGCGAGCGACGTGCGCGCGGCCGCGGCTCCAGCCCCCGGCGGAATGTCCGCGCCGTGCGCGCGCAGCACCTGCTCGAAGGCTTCGAGGAACAGCACGAGGATCTTCGGCGTCGAGCTGGCGCCCATCAGCCCGACCCGCCAGATCCGGCCGGCGAGCGGACCGAGGCCCGCTCCAATCTCGATGTTGAACTGGCCGAGCAGCTGTTTCCGGACCGAGGCCTCGTCGACGCCCGGCGGCACCTGGACGGCGTTCAACGTCCACAGCCGGTCGGATGGCGGAGGCAGCACGCTCAGGCCCATGGCCGAGAGCGCGGAGATCAACGCCTCGTGATGCCTCCGGTGCCGCTCCCATCGCGCCTCGAGCCCTTCCTCCTCCACCATCGCCAGCGACTCACGCAGCGCGTAGATGAGGCTCGCGCAGATGGTGTGGTGGTACTTGCGCCTGATCCAGTAGTCCTCGAGCAGCCCGAGGTCGAAGTAGAAGCTCGGGGAGGCGACCCGCTTCGCCAGGGCCGAGGGCGAAAAGACGATCGGGGCGATCCCCGACGGCGCGCCGACGCACTTCTGGGCGCAGCTGTAGCAGACGTCGATGCCCCAGGCGCCGACATCGAGCGGGTGCCCGCCGAGCGACGTGACGGCGTCGACGATGGTGACAGCGCCGTGTTCGCGGACAACCGCGGCGATGGCTTCGATCGGATTCAGGACGCCGGTCGATGTCTCGGCGTGCACGACGGTCACGACATCGGCGGCCTTCGCCTTCAGCGCACGCCTCACCGCCTCCGGATCGCAGGCCCGGCCCCACTCGTAGTCGAGGCGGGTCACCTGGCCTCCGTACCGCTGGCACATCTGAACGAGCCGTTCCGCGAAGTACCCGCCCACGAGCGACAGCACCCGCGTGCCGCTCTTGACCATGTTGGCGACAGCGGTCTCCATGGCCGAGGTGCCCGTCCCCGACACCGCGAAGGCAAACGACCCCTCCGGCGACCTGAACGCGCGGCCGAGCTGTCCGCGAAGCTCGTCCATCATCGCCATCAGGTCGGGATCGAGGTGGCTGAGCACGGGCGCCGCCAAGGTTCGCATGACGCGCTGGGGCACCATGCTGGGACCAGGACCAAGAAGGATGCGTTCGGAGGTTGGCAATTCGGTCATGCGACAGTCTCACCTACTGAGCAGTGAACGGGAACGACGTCTTGCCCGAGTCCGGCTGGCGGCTCGCGGCAGGCGGCCGGCTGTGTCACGATTCCTTCAAGAGTTGCTCGAGCTGCTGACGAATCGTCTCGATCGCCGCCGGCGACGCCGGCCGCAACGGGCCGCGGGGCGCGCCGCCCACGTAGCCGGCCAGATCCATGGCGGCCTTCAACCCGGCCACGCCGAACGCCGAAGTCACGGACCGGGCGAGCGGCGTAATCCTGCGCTGCAGCGCCCGGGCCTCGTCGTGCTGACCGGCGCGGGCCAGCTCGAAGAGGCGCACGCACAGCTCCGGCACGACCCCGGCCACGGCCACGATGCCCCCAATCGCTCCCACCACCAGCGCGGGATAGAGCGTCGGCGCCGATCCGACCAGGATCTGAAACGACGCGGGCGTCCGGCTCACCTCATCGGCGACCTGGCCGACGTCGCCGTTGGAGTCCTTCAACCCGATGATGTTCGGGTGCTCGGCGAGCTGCGCGAGGGCGTCGATCGGCAGGTTCAACCCGGTGTAGACCGTGACGTTGTAGAGCAGCACGGGCACCGGAGAGGCATCGGCCACGGCGCGGTAGTGCTGCACCAGCGCATCGGCCGTCATCTGGCTCTTGAAGAACGACGGCGTCACCACCAGCGCCGCGTCGGCGCCTGCCCTGGCCGCCCGCCGCGTCGCGGCGATGGTCGCGCGGGTGGACTGGCGGCCGGTTCCGACCAGCAGCACGCGACCGGCCGGGACACAGGCGCGCGCGGCCGCCACGAGGCGCTCGCCCTCGTCATCGTCCACGAAGGCGGACTCGCCGTTCGAGCCAAGCACGAGCACGCCGCGCAGGCCGGTGGCCATCAGGCGGTCGAGATTCAGCTTCACCGCGGCCAGGTCGATCTCATCGTCTCGGAAGGGAGTCGCGATTGGGGGATAAACGCCTTTGAGGTCCATGTCACGTATTGTGGCTTCCCTCGTGCCGTGTCGTCCAGCCCGCGGTCTATTTTCCGGAAGTGGACGGGATGCCGATCCGCCGCAGCAAGGCCTGGTAGCGGGGATCGTTGTGCATCCAGTCGAACGACGGCTCCGCGACCACGTGAAGCAGGGTCGGCTGGCGCGAGGCGAAGGCCTTCTCGAGCCACGCCATGGCTTTGTCGCGATCGCCCGCATCGGCATACATGGCGGCAATGTTGAGCGGGTTGAGGTCGCCCTTCGAGGTCGCGATCTCGTATTCAACCCACGCTCGCATCGCCCCGGCCGGGCCGCCCCGCTTGTAGCCCTCATCCAGGACGCGCCACTCCCCGGAGTTCGCGCCCCACCGGTTCTTCGTTTCCGCCAGCGCCTCGTCGAATCTCTGCTGCCGCCACAGCGCTTCCGCGACGTTGTCGGTCGCAATCGCCTTGAGCGAAGGAAACAGCGCCATCGCCCGCCTGGCTTCAGCGATGACATCGTCGAATCGGCGCGTGGCCATCGTGTGGAAGACGACGATGAGTTCCGGAACAGGCGCGGCCGGATTCGCGTCGCGTCCGATCTTCACCTGCTCGAGGCTCTCGCCGAAGCGCCCGGTTGTCATGAGGTAGTCGGCCAGGCCGTGACGAAGCGTCGAATCGTGCGGGTTCAGCTCGACGGCGCGCTCGAGGGAGGCTCGCGCCGCGGTGAAGTTCCAGTCGACGTAGAGCTGCAGCAATCCCTTCACGGTGAGCCCGGCTCCGTCGGCTGGATCCAGATCGAGCGCTTTCTGCGACAGGCGCCGGCAGGCCTCGATCGATTCGGGGTTCGCGGGCGTTGAGAACACGGCCTGCATCAGGTGCGCGGCCGCCATGTTGCCCCAGGCGCTGGCAAAGGTCGGATCGAGATCGGTCGCCAGCCTGAATTGTTCGAGGGCGCCGTTCAACGACGAGCCCAGCCCCTGCTGCATCAGCTGGCGTCCGCGCAGGAACGCGTCGTACGCCTCGGGCCTGACGCGCCGGGGCTCGCGCTGGCCGCCCGCGATCGCCGGCACAGCGGCCCCGCCCAGGCGCGCCTGGATCTCGACGGCGATGGCGCGGGACACGTCGCTCAGCAGCCTCAGCACGTCCTGCAGGTCGCGATCGTAGCTGTTCCCCCAGACCTGCTGGTCACTCTGTCCGAGTATCAGCTGCGCCGTCACTCGAACCTGGTTGCCCGCGCGCAGCACCGATCCGGAGACGAGCGCGTCGACACCAAGCTGCCGGGCGATGTCCCTGGCCGGCCTGGCGCCGCCGCGGAACTGCAGGACCGCGTTGCGGGAGATCACCTTCAACGAGCCGAACTTCACCAGGTCCGTGATGAGCGCGTCGTGCATGCCGTCGACGAAGAAGTCCTGCGACGCGTCGTGGTTCATGTTCTCGAATGGCAGGACGGCCACCGATCTGATGGCGCCTGCCGCGCCCTCTCCCGGTTTCCCGGGTCGCCTGATGATCCAGATCGCGATGGCGGCCACGGCGATGACGGCGAGGACCGCAACCGTGGCCAGCAGCCGTTTTCGCCAGACCGGCGGACGGATGGCCCGTCCGGGCGCATCCGGGGCCCCGGGCACGCCCCCGCCTGCTCCGCTGGATGGAACCGCCCTCTGCGAGGCTGCCCGCAACTCGTCGGTCAGATCCTCCAACTCGTGACGTAGGTCGATCGCCGATTGCACGCGGTGGCGCGGGTCCTTCTCGAGGCAGCGCTTCACGAGGCGGATCAGCCGCGGAGGCAGGCCGGGCCGCACCTGCTCGAGCGGCTGCGGCTCGCCTCGCAGAATGGCCGACATGACATCGACCGACGAGTCGCCTCGAAACGGCCGAAGCCCGGTCGCCATCTCGTAGAGCATCGCCCCGAACGAGAAGATGTCGGTTCGAGCGTCGACACGGTCTCCGCGCAGCTGCTCCGGCGACATGTACGGCACCGTCCCAACCACCCGGCTGCCGAGGGTCGCGGTGGCCGTCTGCGCGCTGCCCTCGATGTCAGCGTGCACCGGCTCCTGCATCTTCGCGAGGCCGAAATCCAGGACCTTCACGAGGCCGTCGTCGGTGACCATCACGTTGGACGGCTTCAGATCCCGGTGAACGATGGACTTGTCGTGAGCGGCCGCCAGCGCGGCGGCGATCGGCGCGGCGATGTCGATGAGGCGCGCCAGATCCAGCCCGCCGGGAGGAATCAACTCGCTGAGCGCCCGGCCGCTGACGTGTTCCATCACGAGGAACGGCGTGCCTCCGGCATCCTCGACCGCGTGCAGCGTCACGATGTTGGGGTGATTGAGAGCGGCGACCGTCCTGGCTTCCCGCTCGAAGCGCAAGAGCCGTTCCGGATCGGAGGCGACCTCGTCCGGCAGGACCTTCAGCGCGACGTCCCGGCCGAGCTTCGGGTCGCGCGCGAGGTACACCTCGCCCATGCCGCCTTCGCCCAGCTTGGCCAGGATACGGTACGGGCCGAGCCCGTCGCCGGCCTTCATCGCGCCACCCGCCGGTCTTTGGCGCGACCTCGCCGAAGCTTGTGCTTGTGGACCGGCGCACCAGCGCAGGCGGGGCCGCCGGCTCCGAGCGCGCTGAGCACCTCGCAGGTGCCAGATCCTGTCCCGGGCGTAAGCGCCATGCGGATCTCCGGGGGCGTTGATCCGAGCGGCATCAGTATCCTGCCGGGGCGGACGCGAGTCAACGCGCGGCAGGCAGAGGCGGGACGGCGATCAGATCGGCAACGACGCGCCGTCTCGCGAGCTCTCAGGCTGTCCCCGGTGCACGTCCGAACGCCCGGCGATCGTCGATCGCGGCGCCTGGACCAGGAGATTCACCGACAGCACCGTGATGAAAATCGCGGCCGCCGGACAGAGGGTCCAGGGCGCGCCGACCAGCGTCGACGCGCTGGCCGATTCCTGCAGCATCGTGCCCCAGCTCGGCATCGGGTCCGGAAAGCCCATGCCGACGTAGGACAGCGTCGCTTCCGCAAGGATGAACGCGGAGAGCAGAAGCGTCGCCTGGGTTGCGAGAAACCCCCATGCGGCCGGCAGCAGGTGCCGGACGAGCAGCCGCCACCTCCCCGCCCCGGCCGCCACGGCCGCGTGCGCATACTCACGGCTTCGCTCGACGGCGACGATGGCGCGCACGCCGCGGGCGACCATGGGCCAGCCGACTGCCGCCAGGACGCCGGCAATCAGGGCGAACACGGCCGTGGCCGGCAGCACGATGGGAAGCGAGGCGCGCAGCGCCAGCACGACATACATGGCGGGCAGCACCAGGACGAAATCGGACAGGCGCATCAGCAGCTCGTCGACCCACCCTCCGGACAGTCCGGCGACACCGCCCACGAGCCCGCCGATCAGCAGCGCGCCGAGCACCGCGGCCATCGCGACCAGCAGCGACGAGCGGGCTCCGTAGAGCAGGCGGGCCCACAGATCGCGCCCGAGGCTGTCGCCTCCGAGCGGAAGCCACGGTCCCGAGTCCTCGTTGCCGGCCCGTACCACCGCGCCGCGATCGAACCACGCCAGAGCGACCCGGCTCGTGCGGTCCTCCTCGTACCGGCGCTCGAGGCGGTTGACCAGCCGCACGGGATGCACGAACGGAAGATGCCACCCGCCATTGTCGTCAATCACATGAACGCTCATCGGCGGAGCCAGGGACCGGTCCGCGAAGCGAACGCCCGGGTCGTGCGGGGTGAGCACAGGCGCCAGCGCAGCAGCCAGCAGGACGACGCCCAGGCCGAGGCCGCCGAGGATCCTCATGGCGCGGACTCCAGGCGATCGCGCACCCGCGGGTCGAGCGCGGCGAGCGCCAGATCGGACAGCAGCCCGCCGAGGGCGAGAAACGCGCCGCCCGCGGCGGCGCATCCCGCGACCAGGTAGAGATCGCGCGATCGCAGGCCGTCGTACATCAGGCGCCCGAGGCCGGGCCACGCGGTGACGATCTCAACGATGAACGAGCCGCTCAGCAGGCTGCCGAGAATCAGGCCATAGACGGAAGCCACGGATCGGATGGCCGGCTTGAGCGCCGCGCGCCAGATCAGGCGCCGGCTCGACGCCCCGCGGGCCGCGCCGGCCGTGACGTAGGGCTCGTCGAGCGCCCGGGCCATCGCCTGCGCCTGGAGACGCTCGAGCGTGGCCGAGATCGGAAGGGCCAGCGCCAGTGCCGGCACCACCAGGTGCCAGGCCACGTCAACGGCCCAGGCGCTCCAGCCGGCACCCTCCGGCGAGAGCGACCGCATGCCGCCGGTGGGAAACCAGCCCGTGCGCGCCGCGATCAGGACCAGCACCAGCGAGGTGACGAGCGATGGCATCGACAGCGCGACGAGCGAGCCGCCGCGGATGAGCGCGGCGACGGCGCGGCGCCTGCTCGATCCGGCGATGACGCCGAGCGGCAGCCCGATCGCTGTCGCGAAGGCGAGCGCAATCACGGCGAGCAACGCCGTATTGAGCGCCCGCTCGAAGACCAGCGCCGCAACGGGCCGCCGGTACATCAGGGATGTGCCGAAATCGAATCGAATCGCACGCGCAAGCCATGAGGCGTACTGAACCGCGAGCGGGCGGTCCAGCCCGAGCCGCGCGCGCTCGGCCGCGAGCACCGATGCCGAAACGCCGGTGCCGACCTGCTCGGAGGTGATGTCGCCCGGCGCCAGGCGCGTGAGCAAGAGCGCACCCGACGAGACGACCAGGACGAGCAGCAACCCGAAGGCGAGCCGGCGAAGCAGGTAGCGGACCATCAGACCGGGAGATCATACCCGGACCAGGGATCTGGCGGATGCCGATTAGCGGATCGGCCAGGGAAGAGTGATGGAAACCGGGATTCAGTTCCGGAGCGACGCTGCGGGCCGGATCGCGCCCCTCACGGCCGTTGCCATCTCGTCCAGGCGATAGGGCTTCTGCAGGAAGCCCGCGAGGTGGAGGCCGGCGAGCTGGCTGGTCACCGTCTGCTGGTCGTATCCGCTCGAGAGCACGATCGGCACATCCGCGCGGACTTCGCGCAGCTTCTGCACGCACTCCTCCCCGTCGAGCCTGGGCATCGTCAGGTCGAGCAGGACGAGGGTGAACTCGGAGGGCCGGGCCCGGAACTGTTCCAGGGCCTGCTCGCCATCCTCGGCGAGAATCACGTCGAACCCCAGCCGTTCGAGCATGTCCCGGGCGAGCATCCGTACGGGCTCCTCATCGTCCACCACCAGGGCCAGGCCAAGGCTGTGCGGCGCAGAACGCGATCCCGCGCGATCGGGCTGGGCCAGCGCGCGCGAAGTCGCCGCGGGAAAGAGCACGCGGAACGTGGTGCCCTTCCCCGGCTCGCTCTCGACCCTGATCACGCCGCGATGCCCGCGGACGATCCCGAGCACGGCGGGCAGGCCGAGGCCCCGGCCGGTGAACTTGGTGCTGAAGAACGGATCGAAGATGCGGGCGCGCACCTCGGGCGTCATGCCGATGCCCGAGTCGCGGACTTCGAGATAGACGTAGTCGCCTTCGGCGATGTCGCCGCCGAGATCGGCCTCGGCGACGCAGCGGCGGTCGCACCAGTGCCGGTCCACCGTGACACTGATTTCGCCGCCGCGATCGCCCATGGCCTCCGAGGCGTTGGTGACGAGGTTCATCACCACCTGGCGCAGCTGCGGCAGGTCGGCTTCGACCGTGGGAAGCGCCGGCGCGAGCGACAGGCGCAGGAGGCTGCGCTTCGAGATCGAGGCCTGGAGCAGCGGCAGCATGTCGCGGACCACGTCGGCCAGGTTCACCGGCTGGACGACGAACCGGCCCTTGCCCGAGTAGGCCAGCATCTGCTGCGTCAGTTCGGCCGCGCGCCGCGCGCTCTGGATGGCGGATTCGATGTAGTGGCGGGCCGGCGACCCCGGCTCCAGCTCCATCAGCGACAGGTCGGCGTTGCCGAGGATGGACGTGAGCAGGTTGTTGAAGTCGTGGGCGATGCCGCCGGCCAGGACGCCGAGGCTCTCGAGCTTCTGCGCCTGCTGGAGCTTGGCCTCGAGGTCCCGCTCGCGTTCCTCGGCCTCGTGGTGCTCCGTGACGTCGCGCGTGGTGCCCACCAGCGCCAGCACGTTTCCGCCCAGGTCCCGCACCGATCCGCCCTGCATGGCGACCCACCCGATGCGGCCGTCTTTCCGGACGATCCGGAACTCCATGTCGAACCGATCGGAGGTGGCCGTGACGCAGGCGCGGAGGCCGGACTCGACCCGCTCGCGGTCCTCCGGATGCGCGAGTCCCGTCAGCTTGTCGAGGGTGGCCAGCTCCTTCATCGTGAATCCGCCGAACGGATCGAGCGGGCCGTGGATCTCGAGGCGCCCGGTGACGAGGTCGAGGCGCCACACGCTCATCCGGCCGGCTTCGGTGGCCAGGCGATACCGCTCCTCGCTGTCGATGAGCGCGCTCTCGAGACGTTTCCGCGCGGTGATGTCGCGACGCGAGAGCACCACGGTGGCCGACAGGTCCGGCTCGACGAAGGGAACCAGCCGGACCCAGTACCATCGGCGATCCGGTATGCCGGGCTGCGGGTCCTCCTGGATCTCGAGGTCGACCGGCCGGCCCGACGACAGCGCGCGCTGGTAGGCGAGACGGCCCTGCCTGCGCGTGGCCGGGCTGGCGAATTCGAACGCGTGCCGGCCGACCAGTTCCTCGCGCGGCCGCTCGTCGACGGTCCGGCTCACGTACCGGACGATTCCGTGCTGGTCGGTCACCATCAGCTGGTCGGGCGAGTGCTCGATCAGCCGGCGCCAGCGGGACTCGGTTTCCGCCAGCGATCGCTCGACGCTGGTCAGCTCCCCCTTGGCGCGCGCGATGCCGGTGATGGCGCCAACCCGGCCGTCGTGCCCACGCACCGGGGCCAGGATCAGCGACATCTCGATCTCGGCGCCGCTCGCGTGCTTGAAACGCGCGTCGTGCCACGTGACGGCTTCCCCGCCGGTCGCGCGGACCAGCGCGTCTTCGAGCTCGTCGGCCTCCCGATCGGCCATGAATTTCGAGAGGGGCGCCCCGATCGCCTGCTCGCCGGCGATGCCGGTCACGCGGCCGGCGCCCGGATTCCACGTGAGGACGAGCCCGCCGGGCGTCGTCGAGAAGATCGCCGCGTCGCTGGCCTCGACGAGGGCGGCCAGTTGTCGGAGCAGGCTTGGAGGAAGCGATCCCGGTTTGCTCACGCGACTCACTTACCCGGACGGGAGAGTCTCTGATGCGCCGCGGGCACGGGACTGACCTCGCGGGAGATGCCAATTGCGACTCTGGGCGGGCCTGACCATTCTCCCTGCACTGGGAGCACGGCACAAGAGCAATGTGCGGCGGGTGCGCGGCCCGTGCGCCCGAGATGAAGGCCAGGTCTTCAGATGGAGGCCAGGTCTTCAGGTCGGAGGCCGGGTCTTCAGATGGAGGGCAGGTCTTCAGGCGGAGGCCAGGTCTCCAGGTGGAGGCCGGGTCTCCGGGTGGAGGCCTGGTCTTCAGACCTGGCGATCGCCCTGCCGGCGTGTCAACTGCTACTGCTTGATCGCGAGCGTGTCGGGCGCCCACAGCAGCGGCGGCCGCACCGGCGCGGGTATTGCGCCGGTCACTCGCGAGCTGGTCGCCACGAACACCCTCGGCACCGCGAAGTAGATCACCGGGAGATGGTCGGCCAGGAGCTTCTGGGCCTGCCAGAACAGTCGCTGCCGGCCGGCCAGGCTGGTCTCGGCTGCCTGCTTCAGCATCAGGCCGTCCAGCTCGCGTTCCCAGGCGGTGGCCGGGGTCTTCTGCGCCATGTTCCAGACGTGCGCACTGCCGGAACTCAGCCAGAAGTCGAGGTTGAGGGCAGGATCGGTGTCGGTCATGACGAAACGGAAGTAGATCGCGTCGTAGTCGCCCTTCATCATGCGCTCCACCAGCGCGCCGACTTCGAGCGCCACCACGTCGACCGTGATGCCGATCTTCCGCAGGTCGTCGCGGATCACGGCCGCTCCGCGCTCGAGCGCGGTCTGTCCCCTCTGCGTGAGCAGCGCGAAGCGAACGGGCGCGCCCTGCGCGTCCTCGAGCAGGCCATCGTTGTTCCGGTCGCGCAGGCCGGCTTCCCCGAGCAGCGCGCGGGCCCCGGCCGGGTCGTAGGGCGGGCTCGGCACCGCGCGTGACGAGGCGGGCGGGTACCACGTCGCGTTGGCGGGCGACACGGGCCCCCAGATCGGATCGGCGGCCCCGAGGAACACCGCGTCGGCGAAGCCCTTGCGATCCACCGCGAGCGACACGGCGCGCCGAAACTGAAGGCTCTGCAGCCACGCGTGCCGGGGGTCGGAGGCCCTGGAAGGCTGCAGGTTGAACCAGAAGCAGTCCGAATCGAACGCCAGGCCGGCGTCGAATAGCCGCAGCTTGCCGGCGGCTTCGGCGCGCTTGAGCATCGCGTAGTCGTCGGGGCGCACCTCGCTCTGCGTCATGTCCGATTGACCGGACTCGAGGCGCAGCAGCTCGGCGTTCTGATCGGGAACGACTTCGAGCGTGAGCCCGTCCAGGTACGGCAGGGCCGTGCCGGCCGCGTCCTTCCGCCAGTAGCGCGGGTTGCGCGCGAAGACCAGGCGCTGGCCCGACACGTACTCGCGCAGGACGAACGGTCCGAGACCAGCCAGCTCCTCCGGCCTCGTGTCGGTGCCCCACGCCTTCCGGAGCGAGCCCGCGCGCAGGGCCGATTCCAGCTTGTGCCGCGGCAGGATGGGCAGGTTGTCGAGGATGCGGACGCCTGGCCCGAATGAGGATGGAAAGCGAATCACCACCGTCGAAGCGTCCGGCGCGCTGACCGCGATCTGTTTTCCGCCGACCGCGACCGACTCGGCGAGCGGACTTCCCGTCGGCCCGTCGTAGATCGCCTGGAAGGAAAACACGACGTCGGCGGAGGTGAACGGCACGCCGTCGGAAAACGTGAGGCCCCGGCGCAGCTTCATCGTGCACCCGAGGCCATCGCGCGTGCAGGTCCAGCTTTCGGCGAGCCATGGCTCGACCTGCTGCGTTGCCCGGTTGACGCGGACCAGCCGCGCCTCGGTGAGGAACGAGAAGATCTCGGTCGCGAAGTCGCGGCTCGCGTAGCGATTGAAGGAGCGCGGCTCGCTGCGGATGGTGGCGACGAGATGGCCGCCGCGCGCCGCCTGCGGCGATCCGGAGGCGCTGCCTGGTGAGGGCCGCGCCGGGTGCGCCCGCATCGGCCGCACCCGGTTCGACGGCCACGGGCCCGGGCGTCGATGCGAGCAGGGCAAGGACTCCGAGCGAGACCATCGCCGCGGCCGGGACTCCCTTCGGCACGAACGCGAACGCCATCGAGCTGAACCTCCGCGTCTGGTATCGGGGAAACGCGCCGACATCAATAGGGCCGCCGCGTCGGCAGCCCGCCTCGCGGCTCGAGGCCGCAACCGGGCCGGATCGGCGCCATGGCAACTCCGTAGCAGCCGCGGCAATCCCGTGCAGATCCGTCACGCATCACCCTCGCCTGGAATTGGCCGATCGGCCAAGAAACTGGCCGATGGGGCCCGCGCCCAGAGGCCGGACGGACGGCGGGGCGGCGGCGGTAAATCTCTGTGCAAGAGATAGTTGCACACTGATTTCGCCTTCCGCGACGTGTTGGTATCAATTCCGCAATACACACACCGGAGGTGTCGCCCGATGTTCCTCGAGGATTTTGACCCGTTCGTGCCGACCCAGGTGCGAAGCGTCTCGATCGATCAGGCCGGAGAGATTCTTCGCGTGTCGCGCCGGACGATTTACTACTGGATTCAGTCGAAGCGCCTGTCGACGATTCGCACGCAGCTGGGGTCGCAGCGCATCCTGACCGACTCGTTGAGGTCGCGCTGGATCCTGAAGTTCTGACAGGGACAGCCCTGATGGGTCACCTGCCCGACCAGGCAGGACGCTGGATCTCGGAGACGGCAGATAGGCAAAAGCGTTCCACCACAGTCCCTCGAGTTCCTTCGGTAAACGGCGGTCGCACGCGACGGGAGAAACGATCATGGCAAGCGGGTTCACAGCACGTCGAAACCGGATGATGGTCGGACTCGTGGTCGGGCTCGCGCTGATCGCGACCGCCACGCCGGCCCTTGCCCAGCACCGCGCGCGTCTCTCCCGCGACCTCGCAGAGTGGCTGCAGGTCCCCGACCGGCCGACCCATAACGTGATTGTCGAAGGCAATCAGGCTGCGGTGGCAGGCCTCGCGGCCCGCCACGGCCTTCGCGTGAAGAAGACGCTCGCCACCGGCGCGGTGCTCGAAGGCACGCCGGCCCAGCTCGACGCGGTGGCGGCCGACGCGGCCGTCGCGAACGTGTCGGGCGACGCCGAGGTCCGGGCCACCATGGCCGTGACGCGCGAGACCATCGGCGCCGAAGCGGTGTGGGAAGGGTTCGGCGGCCTGCACGGCGTCAACGGCAGCGGCATCGTCGTGGCGCTCATCGACTCGGGCGTGGGCAGGCACTCGGCGCTTCGCAACCGGGTGATCGCCGCCTACGACTTCACCGGCTACCGCAGCCCCGCCACCGACGAGTTCGGCCACGGCACCCACGTGGCGAGCATGATTGCGGGCAACGCCTCGAACTCCGGCGCGCCCGAAGACTACAGCGGCGTGGCGCCCGGCGCGCGCATCGTCTCGTTGAAGGTGCTGGACGGCAACGGCGTCGGCGAGACGAGCGACGTCATCCGCGCCATCGACTGGGTGATCGACAACCACGATCGCTTCGCCATCCGCATCATCAACCTGTCGCTCGGCCATCCCGTGTTCGAGTCCTGGCGCGACGATCCGCTCTGCAAAGCCGTCAACCGCGCGGTGCGGCAGGGCCTGGTGGTCGTCACCTCGGCGGGCAACTACGGCAAGCTGGAGGACGGCACGCGGATCATCGGCGGCATCGGCTCGCCGGGCAACACCCCGTCGGCGATCACGGTGGGCGCGCTGAACACCAAGGGCACGTTCAACCGGGGCGACGATGAGGTGGCGAGCTACAGCTCGATGGGGCCGACCTACCTGGACAGCGTGGTGAAGCCGGACCTGGTGGCGCCGGGCAACAAGATCGTGGCGGCGGAGATGGCGGGCAGCACCTTGTCGGCGAACTATCCCGCGCTGCACGTGACCGGGACGGGCACCGGCGCGTTCATGATGCTGAGCGGGACGAGCCAGTCGGCGGCGGTGGTGAGCGGGGCGGCGGCGCTGCTGCTCGACGCGAACCCGCACCTGACGCCGGTGCAGGTGAAGGTGGCGCTGCAGTTGTCGGCGACGTTCCTGCCGACGGCCGGGCTGCTCGATGGCGGCGCGGGGAGCCTGAACGTGCCGGCGGCGGTATGGATGGCGAGGCGGGGGCTGGACGTTCAGCTTCCGGACGGCGTGCTGGCGGGGTCGGGGATTGCGTTCGTGCCGAGCCAGACGGCCGAAGCCGCGAGCATCATCTGGGGCGAATCGATCATTTGGGGTCGATCGATTATCTGGGGCGAGTCAATCATTTGGGGTGAATCGATCATTTGGGGAGCTCTGCGATCTTTGCCGATCCGGCGATCTGGTGCGGCCAGGGGAATCCTGGAAATTGCACGGCCTGGGATAATTCCATCATCTGGGGAAGCTCGATCATTTGGGGCTCCTCGGGCGTGCTGGGCGACTCAATCATCTGGGGCGATTCGATCATTTCGGGTTACTTCTATCATCTGGGGAAGCTCAATCATCTGGGGTTCGACGGGCGATCATCGGGGCGATTCGATCATCTGGGGCTCCTCAATCATCTGGGGAGAATAGCCTCGACCGTCCCGTGATAGTAACCGGCGTCCGGGAGGCTCGGTCCATTGATCTAGTTGAGAGCTTGGCGCGTGCGATATCTTTCGCCAGTTCTCATGCCTCCCGATAGTGCCATTTCGTTCAGTACCAGAACCTCCCGCGACTACAGCTGACCATCTGGCTTGGCAGTTCGTCTTCAGGTAAGCGAAATTGGCCGCATACGCATTGAGGCTTGACCCTTGTTCGGCCTTGAGTATGCTTGGCCTTACCCGGCCGGGATGGCTCGCCGTCAGTTCTGCCACCTCGTTGGCTAGCTTCAGATTCACGACTGCAGGGAGTGGCTGTGCCGCCTGCGCTGCCCGCTCGGACGTTGGAGTTGGTAGACACTGGCCGTTTCCGAGAGGCTCTCTCGGAGCTGAAGAGTGTTGCTAGACCCTCACTGAACGCGGCTTCGCCAGAAACCGGCCTCCTTTACTCTGAGCTGCTAGAGCGTGTCGGCCTGTTGGATGAAGCATCTCGTGTGGCGTCGCCTTTGGAGAGTGCACAAGGGATACCAGAGAAGATTCAATCTGGAGCAGCCATCGTTTTGGGGTTAGTCGCCCGGCAGAAGGGGAACTTGCAGGAGGCGACCAGGCTCTTTCAGAGAGCGTGCTTGTTGGCCGAGCGAGCCTCAGACCTTGAATGTCTGTGCTGGGCTCAGTTGCGTCTAATGACGGCGCTTGCCAGAGACGCAGGACATGAAGCTACGCGCGCCTTGAAGGCGGAACTCCGACGGAACGTTGCTGGACTAGGGGAGCCCCGGGTATCCGCTGCGTTTCATCTATTCACGGCGGAGGTAGAAGGAAAACGCGGCGCTCTGGACACATCTCGCCATCACACGCACATTGCCCGATCGGTACTCACCAGGTTTCCTAATCTTTGGCTTGAGGGTGTCGCGTCGATACAAGAGTGTTGCGTCGGTTTCATGGTCTCAGATTTCGAATTGGCGCTGGCTGCGGCGGAGAACGCGCTTCATCTGTCCGAGATCTCGGGACATCTTCGTACGAGAATTGCCGCACTGGCCGACATGGGTGCGCTTCATCTCAGCCGAGGCGAGTACGAAGCGTCTTGGAAGTGCCTGAATCTAGCTCTGTCGAGCGCGTCACCCGGCGGAGAAAGCCATTTCGCCCTGCTCGACACGTGTGCCGATTTGAAGCTCGCGCAGCGGGACTGGCAGGGCTGTGAGGAGCTTCTTGGACGCATGCAATCGACCGTTGCCGGACTGTCCTTGAGCCACCCGGACTGGCATGAGCGATGGTGCATCCTCATGCGCCTCCGGATGCTCCAGCAGCAGGGCCGACGGGCAGAGACCATCGGCCTGGCTCAGGCCGGCGGGGCGCTGGCCGCCGCGGGCGGCGACGAACCCATGCTCCGCCAGTTCCGTCTGCTCCAGGCTGCCGGGCACATCGCCCGCGACGAATATGCTCCCGCCACAGCGCTCATCACCGCCGCGGCCGACGCGGTAAACGGCCGGGATTTGTCTGTCCTGGCGGAGGTGGCCCGGCTGCAGGGCCTGGCCTCGGCACGGCAGGGGAGAATCGGCGAAGCCTGCCGGCACTTCGAACGCAGCCTCGTCGTGCTCGGGGGCCTCGGCAACACAAGGGCGCGAATCGACGCGGTCGAAGACTACGTGTCCAGCCTGTGGTCCCACCTCCAGCACGACGCCGACCTCGGCCAGGCGATCGAGGCCGATGTGGACGAACACCCCGGTCGCCCGACGCGTCTTGCACATCGGCTGGACGGGTGCTCGAACCTGATCGAGCCATCCGACGATGACGCAGCAAACGCGCTGCAGGCGATCATCGGGCTCATCGATCTCGCGTCGCACCCGGAAATCTTCGGCGAGCAGATGCTGCGGCTCCTGTTCCGGGCCGGCTGCCTCAAACGCGGGGCCGTGATCTCCACTCGTGGCGGCCGGACTCCCGAGCGGCTCGTCTGGTGCGGTGATCAGTCAGAAGGCGGATCCGAATCAGCCGGACCCGCGTACGGGGACCGAAGCGTTCGCATCACGCTCCGAGGTGAAACGGATCGCCGCCTCGATGTGGAGCTGGAACCGGCAGCGTCGCTGGCTGCCTGGGTCACCTGTCTCGATGCGGCCCGGCTCGCGCATGCCGCCGTCGCGCCGTTCAACGCAAAAGCCGATGACGCACTCCCATCGTCCTGGATGGACGAACATCCGGGCGGCACAGAGTCGGGAGTCTTCGGCTCGCAGACGACGCTCGAATTGCTGGGCAACGCACGCCGGATCGGCCCGATGAACCTGACGGTGCTGGTGACCGGCGAGAGCGGCACCGGCAAAGAGGTGCTGGCTCGCATCATTCACGGGGCCTCGCGCAGGGCCGCCGCGCCGTTTGTGCCCTTCAATTGCACGTCGATGCCGCGCGACATGGTCGAGAGCCAGCTGTTCGGCTACCGGCGCGGCGCATTCACGGGGGCCACCGACGCGTTTCCCGGGGTCATTCGCGGCGCGGAGGGCGGGACGCTGTTCCTCGACGAAATCGGTGACCTGGGGCTCGACCTCCAGCCGAAGCTGCTCCGCTTCCTCGATTCGAGCGAGATTCACCCGCTCGGCGAGGCCCACCCGGTCAAGGTCGACGTGCGGGTGATCGCGGCCACCAACGCCGACCTCGAACAGGCGGTGCTGCAGGGCCGGTTCCGCGAGGACCTGTACTACCGGCTGAACGTCGTGCACTTCCGCATGCCGCCCCTGCGGGAACGGCGCGAGGAGATTCCGCTGTTCGTCGATCGGTTCCTTCGCCAGTTCGCGGACGAACACGACAAGCCGGGCCTGCGCGTGGCCGACGAGACCCTGGAATACCTGCTGCTGTACAAATGGCCGGGCAACGTGCGCCAGCTCTCACACGAGATCCGGCGGTTCGTCGCCCTCGCCGAACCCGGCGCGGTGCTGATGCCGGAGCACCTCTCGGCCGACATCACGGCGAGCCGGCGGACCATCTCGGCCGAGGAGCGTGCGTCGGTGGCGTCGCGGGTCGTCGTGCCGCTCGACCAGCCGCTCGCCGCCGGCGTCGAACTGCTCGAGCGCGCCATGCTGCAGCACGTGCTCTCGACTGATGCCGGCAACATGGAGTCCGCCGCGCGCAGGCTCGGGCTCTCCCGCAAGGGCCTGTATCTAAAAAGACACCGGCTGGGACTGTAGCCGGCCGCCCACCCCACTCGATTGACACTCGCTTGTCAAGCCGATTTGCACTAGAATCGGCACGCTTCGGCGCGGGGCACCCGCCAGCCCGTGCCGCGCCCAGACCCAATTTCCGACAAGATGTCCGCGGACACGAACGGCTCACGGATCGTCGAGTCCCCGCCCGGCTGGCTCTGGGCCGCAACCGCACTCTGGATCGCGGTCGCCCTCAAGCCGTGGCTGCCCGCGCCCGCCGGCGGCCCGCTCACCGGCACGCCCTACCTCCTTTTCTTCGCCTTCAAGAGCGCGGTCGAGTGCGCGGCGTTCCTCTGGGCCGCCAGCCGGCCCGAGCTCGGTCCCCGGCTCCGCCAGGCCCTCCGCATCACCGCCGCCGCCTTCTGCCTGAGCGGCGTCCTGTCGCTCGCCTACCTCCTCAACACGCTCGGCGTGACCGCCGCGATGACCTCGAGCGTCGACAACGCCGCCACCCTGCTCACCTACGTGCTCGGCCTGACCGGCATGCTCTGGATGCCGATGCTGCCCGCGCGCCACACCGCCTGGTGGAAGTTCACGCTGGATCTTGCGGCCGCCGTCCTCGGCATCGGCGCCGTGCTCACCGTGCTCATCACGATGCCAAGCGTGCTCGGCGCCAACGGCGAGGCGGCCGTCAGGCTGGCGCTCACCTACGGATGCGCCCAGGTGCTGATGCTGGTCGGCCTGAACGTGCTCGTGCTGCGCGCGGAGGCGCGCCCGAGCAACCGCGCCCTGTGGCTGTTCGTCACGCTGGTCCTCGGCAACCTCTTCACCGTGGTCCTCGCCCAGTTCGAGCTGGCGACCGAACCCGCGGCGGGGACAACGCCGTTCTCGGACGCCGCGGCGCTGGCGACCTCCGTGTGCACGCTGTGGGCGGCCGTGGCGTTTCGACGCGATCCGATCGCCGTCGGCGCCCCGAGGCCGCTGCGACTGTGGCTGGAATCCTTCAATCCGCTGCCGCTGATGGCCACCGCGGCCGTGGCGCTGATGCTGGTCTTCTTCGCGCACGTGCCCGCGTCCACCAACTTGCGGGCGCTCGCCATCATCATGGTGATCCAGATGGCGCTGGTGCTGGCGCGCCTGTTCCTGACCTCACACGAGAACACCCGCCTGCTCCGCGAACAGACCGAGCGCGAGGTCCGGGCCCACGTGGAGAAGTCGGCCGCCATCGGCCGGCTCGCCGGGGGCATGGCGCACTGGTACAACAACCTGCTCACCGCCGTCATCGGTTACGCAGAGCTCGGCGTGGACGATGCGGGCGCCAACCCGGCGGTGCGGGCGGACTTCGCCGCGATCGGCGTGGCGGCCGATCGCGCCGCCAGGCTCACCGGCCAGCTCCTCTCTTACAGCGGGCGCGACATCCTCTCGCCGTCGCTGATGGATCTCGCCGCGGGCGTCCGAACCTGGTGCGCGCGGGCGGCGAAGGATCTGCCCTCGGGCGTCAGGCTGAGCGTGAGTGCGCCGGGCGCCGCGTGGGTGAAGGCCGACGTCCGGCGTTTCGAGGCGGTGGTGCGGGAACTCATCGACAACGCCGTGTCAGCCATGCCATCGGGCGGCACGATCGAGTTCCGCGTGTACGGGGAGCGCCTGGACGCGGTCCTCGACCCGGCGGTGATCCCGGCCGGCCCGGGCGAGTTCGTCGTGATCGAGGCCAAGGACAACGGAACGGGGATCGCGCGCGAGGCCCAGGCCCTGATCTTCGATCCGTTCTATTCGACCAAGCCGATGCACGCCGCCGTGGGGCTGGGCCTGGCCTTCGTCTATGGAGCCGTGGCCGCGCACCACGGCGGCCTGGTCCTCCAGAGCCAGGCGGGTACCGGTACCGCCATCCGCGTCTATCTTCCCCGCGCAACCGACGGGCCCGATACGAGCGTCTGACCGCCTACTCTCCCAGAACCGCGGCGACGCCGAGCCTGTCGACCACCTTGTCGGCGCCGGCCTGCTCGAGAACCTCGACGCCGAATCCGCCCGTGGCCACGGCAAGCGACCGCACGCCCGCTCGCCGGGCGGCCTCCACGTCGAGCGGCGTGTCGCCAATCACCAGCACGTCGGACGGCGCGAAGTCGGCGTAGCCGAGATCCCGCGCTCGTCCCATCGCCACCTGCACGAGCTGCCAGCGCTCGACCGCGTCCTCGCCGAAGGCGCCGAACCGGAAATACCGCCACAGGTCGAAGTACCCCAGCTTGATCTCCGCCGCGCGCGTGTAGTTCCCCGTCAGCAGCGCCATCACCACATCGTCTCGTCCCGACAGGGCATCGAGCGTTTCGCGCACGCCCGGATAGACGCCCTTGAAGCGGCGCCACACGGCCGGGTCGTCGCTGCCTTCGGGCGCGGGCCGGTTCACCTCGTCCTGGAGCATCCGGAAGTAGACCTCCTGGAACCGCGCCCCGGCGCCGTCATCTGCGCTGACGCCCACCCGCGCCATCGCGTCCGCGAGGATGCCGGGGTCGGTCCGCCCCGCGAGGTGCACGCCCCGAAACGCGCCGGCGATGCCATAGATCTCCTGGAATGCGCGATCCATCCCGCGCATGCCGGCGCCCCCGGTCAGCACCAGCGTCCCGTCCACGTCGAAGAGCAGCAGTTTCGCCATCGCCCCCAAGTCTGTCACAATGGAACGATCGGATCGAGAGACCACAGCCTGAGCGCCCCCGGAGGATTGACGATGAAACGCAGACCTGTCCTGGCAATCGCAGCGGTTGCCATCCTCACCGTCGGCACGCTGGCCGCGCAACAGGCCACAACCGGAACCAAGCCGGCTGCCGCCCCGGCCACTACGGCCATGCAGGACTGCCCGTGCATGCAGGCCATGCACGGGAAGATGCAGGGCACGATGGCCGCCGGGCAGAAGATGTCGGATGCCGACATGCAGGCCATGCACGGGAAGATGCAGGGCACAATGGCCGGTGGGCAGAAGATGTCGGATGCCGACATGCAGGCCATGCACGAGAAGATGCAGGGCACAATGGCCGGCGGGCAGAAGATGTCGGATGCCGACATGCAGGCCATGCACGAGAAGATGCAGGCCATGATGGCCGGCGGACAGAAGATGTCGGATGCCGACATGCAGGCCATGCACGGGAAGATGCAGGGCACGATGGCCGCCGGGCAGAAGATGTCGGATGCCGACATGCAGGCCATGCACGGGAAGATGCAGGGCACGATGGCCGGTGGGCAGAAGATGGATTGCCCGATGATGAAGGGCGATGCCAAGCCGATGGCCGACTGCCCGATGATGAAGGCGGGCGCCGCGAAGAAGTAGCTCGCACGGCGGGGGGCGGCGCCGGAGTTTCTTATCGAAGCCAGCGCCGCCAGCCCGAGCGGTCCCTCAATCTGCCGGTCGCCCCGTCCAGCCTGTAGACGCGCTTCGACACCAGCCGCGCAAAGTAATCGTGGGCCGAGAGCACCAGTACGGCGAGCGCCCGCGCCCGCGCCACGCGTGCGACACCCGCCGCAAGCTCGGCGGCCACCGCCGGCGTTTCTTCGGCCAGAAGCGCCGTGGGGTGTTCGAGCAGCAGCACCTCGGGGCCCGAGGCCAGGGCGCGCGCAAGATGGATGCGCGCCTTGATGAGCGCGCTCACCTCCGCGACGCGCCGCGACAGATCCGCCGCCGGCAGGCCGACCTCCGACGCCAGGCGCGCCACCTCCGCCCTCACCTCTCCGGGTACCGGATCCAGCGACAGGGTGAACGACATCGCGATGGCCTGCTCCACGCTCAGATCGTTCAGCAGCAGCGCGCGGATCGAGACCATCCCGATGCGATCGAGCGTGCGAAGCCAGTCGTCGGCATCCGTGATCTCGGCGGTCGGCCGGCCGAACAGGCTGACCATTCCCTGGTCGGGCAGCGACGCGCCGGTCAGCAGGTTGACGAGGATCTCGGAGGCGTCGCCATCGAGGCCGGTGATCGCGGCGCGCTCGCCGCCCGACAGGGCGAACGCGTCGATTCGCAGCGGGCGCAGCGCGCCGTACTGCTTCGTCAATCGCGCAATCCGGATGATGGGCGGGGGCGTCACTGCGGTTTCTGGGCCACCACGCAGGCTGTGGCGATCTCGGGGTCGTCGATTTCCTCCGAGAACAGGATGCGCCACCCGGCGAATTCGCGCAGCAACTCGCCCGGCTGGAGCAGGTGCGCCGGCGACTTGGGGCCCGAGGGCCGGGTTCCCTGGGCCGCCGTGAACGTCTCGTACATCACGAAGCCGCCGGGGCGAACCATCTCCCGGAGCTCGGACCACCGGTGCCGGACGAGGAACCGGGCGCACAGCAGCAGATCGCAACACTGGCGCGGGAGCGGATCGCGCTCGAGATCCGAGGCCCAGACGCGCAGGTTCAATCCGCGCGCGGCGGCCTCTTCCCTGGCGACCTGCAGCCGATCCAGGGCGATGTCCACCCCGTAGGTGACGAACCCTGCGCGCGCCAGCGCGCGGGCGTGCCGTCCCTCTCCCATCGCCAGGTCCAGCGCGATGCGCCGCGTGAGGGGCACGCCAAGCTCGGCGGCCACGCGCGGAAGCCATGCCGCCACGAACGGCGACACGAGCGAGGGCACATCCGGCGGGGGGCAGGACGACTCGAGCATCAGGCGTTGCGCCCCGCTTCCTCTGCCTGACGCGGGACGGCCTGCGGCGCTCCCGCGGATATCCCGCGGGCCGCACAGATCCGCTCGAACTCCTCGGCCGGCAAGGACATTTCGCCGAGCGACCCGGACCGGTGCCCGTAATCCCCGTGAAAATCGGATCCGCCCGTCACGAGCAGGCCGCGTGCCCGGGCCAGCGCGAGATAGCGCGCGGTCTCATCCGGTGAGTGATCCGGGTGGTAGACCTCGACGGCGTGCAGCCCCGACCCGGCCAGATCCTCGAGCAGGCGGTCGTCCCGGGTCACGCCGGGGTGCGCGAAGGACGCGATCCCGCCCTCGGCGGTGATCATCGCGATGACCTCGTGCGGCGTCCCCGCCACGTGCGTCACCGCCGCGGGAGCGCCGTCGGCGAGGAACCGCTCGAAGGCCGCCTCCACGCTCGGCACGTGGCCCGCCTCGACCAGGGCCCGGGCGATATCGGGCCGCCCGATCGCGCGGCCCTCGGCTTCCTCCACCAGGGCGTCGATGTCGAGCGGCGCGCCCAGCCGCCGGAGGCGCTCGCCGATGCGGCGGGCCCGGCCGGCCCGCTCCACCCGTCGTGCGGCGAAGAACGCGATCATCCGCGGCGATCGATGATCGAGGAAATACCCGAGCACGTGGATGTCGCGCCCCTGCCAGACCGAGGTGATCTCGATGCCTGGCACCAGCTGCAGCTGCCGCCCCGCGCGCCAGTTCCTCGAGTTCCGGCACCGCCCCCATGGTGTCGTGATCGGTCACGGCCATGGTCGAGAGGCCCGACGACGTCGCGAGGGCGACCAGCTCGGATGGCGACAGCGTCCCGTCCGACGCGGTCGTGTGGAGATGGAGATCGATCAAGGGGGTCACGAGGGCCGGCGGCGAACCACCGGCCTGGCGCGCGGCCTGGCGGCCGCCTTGCCGAGCGCGATGTACTCGCGCAGCAGCAGGTCGAGATGCTCGCGTTCCTCGTCGGCGAACTCGAGGAAGATCTGGCGCCCGAGCGAGTCCTCGAACTGCTCGCCGTAGCGCTTGAAGAAACGGTGCGAGGTCCGCTCGCACCGGATGCCGAGCCGCAGCGCCTGCCGGTCGTCGACGCCCCGGGCCACTTCCTCCGCGCCCGAGGCGAACAGCCCGTTGGCGGCGCCTTTGAAGAAGAGGAACGTGGGCCGCGACTCGAGCAGCGCGTCCTGCGAGAGCAGCTGCTGGTACCGATCCTCGAGCATCGCGAGATGATCGCGCTCCTCGTCGGCGAGCTTGTGGAACACGCGCCGGCCGCGCGGGTGCTTGGCGGCCCGTGACGCCCGGGTGTAGAACTCGAGGCCGCTCCGCTCGGTGGCGATGGCGATGCGCAGCGCGTCGCGCGCGAACACCAGGTGCGACGACTCCGGCGCGGGCTGGGCCGGCTTGCCGGCGCGGCAGTCCTCGCACGTGCCGTAGATCTGCAGCACGCTCTGCCGGGCGGCGAAGTTGCGCGCCGAGGCGACGTCCTCGATCTCGGCCTCGATGTCGGAGCTCAGGAACTCGAACGACCGGTTGCAGGTCTTGCAGATGAGATGAAAGTGCCGCGGATGGCGGTACGAGTGCTCGAAGCGGAACCGGCCCTCGCCGAAATCCACCTTCCGGGCGATGCCCGCCTCCACCATCCACTGCAGCGTCCGGTAGACCGTGGCGCGGCTGACACCGGCATCGTCGCGCCGGATCAGATCGACCAGGTCGTCGGCGCTCATGTGGCCTTCGTGGCGAAGGAACACGCTGAGGATGCGCTCCCGCTTGCTGGATCGTTTCCCGCCCGCCGGACGCAGGCGGGAAACATCCGGAGCGACAAGATCAGTGGTTGAGTCCACTTCGTTGTCTGGAACGTCAGTCCGTCGAGAACGACTGGCCGCAGCCGCAGGTCGACTTCGCGTTGGGGTTGCGGATGGTGAACCCGCCGCCCGTGACGCTGTCCACGAAATCGACCTCGGCACCGGTGAGGTACCGCGCACTGATGGGATCGACGAACAGTTTCACGCCGTTGGACTCGAACTGCTGATCCACCGTTCCCGGGGCGTCTTCGATCATCAGTCCGTACTGGAACCCCGAGCAGCCGCCTCCCTGCACGAAGACGCGAAGGCCGCTGTTGGGTTTCTGCTCTTCGGCCAGCAATTCGGTGATCTTGGAGGCTGCGACGGTCGACACGTTAATCATTGTGATATCCACTCCAAAGGGTAGGCCCTACATCCCGATGATCTGATTATAGCAGCCGACACCGGGGCTGCCACTGGCGGCTGGCCGGGGAGCAGGCCGGAGGCGGGCCCGGACTCCGGTATGTCCTTACCCCACACAGGGTTAGACTCGGGATTCCGCGGGGTGGTTCCCGAAGGCCGGGGGCCGACCTGCAACCGCGTCTGGGGTTCGTGCAGGCGGGGCTCGGGCCGCAACCCATAGCGGTACAGTCACTTGCCGGGGACCTGCGGGCGGGGTAATACTCTCGAAGGCCGGCTGATGCTCGGACCCGGGGGCTCGAGGCTTGGAGCTGGAGGCCTGGGGCTGGAGGCCGGCGCGACAGTCGTATTGCATGGGCGCGTCAGCGCCTTGCGCCAAGTCCCTGGCCCTTAGCCTCAAGCACCAAGCCTTAGGCCCCTAGTGGGAGGTACCACCGTGGCATTCGAGCAGCCGTTCTTTCTGGCCGGATCCTGGCAGCGCTCCGCGCTGGTCCACCCGGTCCTCAATCCGTACGACGATTCCCTGGTGGGCACCACGTGGCTGGCCGGCGTCGCGGAGTACGAGAAGGCCACCGAGGCGGCCATCGACGCCGCGCCCGTCATGCGCCGCCTGCCGGCATACAAGCGGGCCGAGATCCTGGCGAAGGCCTCGGTCTCGCTGGCGAGCCGGCGCGACGAAATCGGCCGGGTCCTGGCCGGCGAGGCGGGCAAGCCCCTGCGCGACGCGCTCACGGAAGTCGACCGGGCGACGATGACCTTCCAGGTGGCGAGCGAGGAGGCGCGCCGCCTCCACGGCGACGTGATCCCGCTCGACCTGGCCCCACACGGCACGGGACGCATCGGGATCGTCAGGCGGTTTCCCATCGGGCCGGTGGCGGCGATTTCACCGTTCAACTTCCCGCTGAACCTCTCGGCGCACAAGCTGGCGCCGGCCATCGCCGCGGGCAATCCGATCGTGCTCAAGCCGGCCAGCAAGACGCCGCTCTCGGCGCTGTTCCTCGCAAAGATCCTCGAGGAGGCCGGCCTGCCCAAGGGCGCGCTGAGCGTCCTGCCGATGCCGCGCGAGCTGGGCGATCGGCTCGTTACCGACGACCGCTACAAGCTGCTCACCTTCACCGGCTCGCCGGTGGTGGGCTGGGCGATGAAGGCACGGGCGGGCAAGAAGAAAGTCATCCTCGAGCTCGGGGGCAACGCGGGGGTCATCGTCGACCAGTCGGCCAATCTCGACTTCGCGGTGAAGCGGATCGCCAGCGGCGGCTTCGCCTACGCGGGACAAAGCTGCATCTCGGTGCAGCGCGTGTTCGTGCACGACGCGATCTTCGATCGCTTCACGCGTGACTTCGTCGCCCGCGTGAACGCGATGGTCGTGGGCGATCCGCTCGATCCGAAGACCGAAGTGGGTCCGATGATCGAGAAGGCCGAGGTCGATCGCATCGAGGCGTGGGTGAAGGAGGCCGTCGCCTCGGGCGCAAGGGCGTTGACCGGCGGCCGCAGGATCTCGGGATCCGTCTACGCGCCGACCATCCTGGTCGACGTGCCCGAGTCCGCCAAGGTGTGCGCGCAGGAGGCGTTCGCGCCGGTGGTGGCGCTGTTCCGCTTCGGCGAGTTCGACGAGGCGGTGGCCGCCATCAATCGATCGCGGTACGGCCTGCAGGCGGGCATCTTCACCAACGATCTGCTGAAGACGTTCGCCGCCTTCGACGCCATCGAGACCGGCGGCGTCATCGTCAACGACGTGCCGACCTGGCGCATCGATCACATGCCGTACGGCGGCGTGAAGGATTCGGGGCTCGGGCGCGAGGGCCCGCGCTACACGATCGAGGAGATGACCGAGCCCAAGCTGCTCATCATCAACCAGGAGATGGGGTAGGAGGGGAAGGTTACAGGTTACAGGTTACAGGTTACAGGCTGGCGGCTGGCGGCCGGCGACTGGCGGCGCAGGCCACGTCGAACGAGCGCCCAGCGCCTAGCCCCCTAGCCCCTGGCCAAGGGCCTCTGGTCGCGAACCAGCGCCTAGCCCCTAGCGCCCAGTACAGCGTTCTAGGGCAGCTTCGACGTAATCGAAACGGGCGGCCGGGGCAGCTCGAGACGGCGCGGACGATAGAGCTCGAGACCGTCCGACTCGGAGATGCGCTCCAGGTCGAGCAGGCCGATGGCGACCTCGCGCAGGCGCTGGCTGGCCCGGTGCGTGTCGATCACGACGTATCCGACGCGCGCAAACTGGCAGAACCCTTGACGCGCCTTGACGGCCGCCGCCATGACCTCGTCTGTGGGCGTCCGGTTTTCGCTGAGCGCCAGCAGGACCCGCAGCACCGGCATGCGGCGGGTGCGGGCAATCCGCCCCGGAGAGATTCTCGACAGGTAGCCGCCCAGCACGGCCTTCCCGTGGAACCCCTGGTAGAACTGCGTCGCCGCGCTGAAATTGCCCGCCCCCCTCGTCCCGTCCCGAAGCCCGAAGGGCAGCTCCAGCACCCGAACCGACTGATCGGGATCGGCGGCGATCACGCTGTAGATCTTCGGGACGGCCGCTGAGAACAGCGGGCGCGGAATCGCCACCAACTCGAAGGCGAGCGCGGCGCACACGCCGAACGTGAGCAGGCGGCGGCGGGCCGATGTGGTGTCGCGCAAGGCGGCGAGGCCGAAGGCGAACAGCACCGACAGCCCCATCGACGCCACGATCGCAAATCGCGATGGCGTCCGTGCCAGGCCGATAATGGGCACATAGCGAAGCAGCGCCCACGGTCCAGGCACGAACGTGTTCACGCCGCCCACGTGAACGAATGGCCCGAGCGCCAGCGACGTCACCAGCAGGAAGCCCGCAATCCAGCTCTTCGGGATTGAGCCGCGGCGAAGCTTCCAGGCCAGCAGCACCACGCCCATGGCCACCAGTGACAGGGACCCTGTGTACTCCACGAGCCCGTCGGCCTGGTTTCGGGTCAGCCACTCACGAAAGGGCCCGCCAAACAGCGGGTGCGTCGGGTTGGGCATGATGAACGAGAGGGCGTCCACGCCCGACGGGCTGCTGCGCCAGAAGATCCGCGGGCTGGCGAACTGCCCGTCCTGGGCCCGCATGGCGGCAGGCACGAGCAGCGGCGAGAGGACCAGCGCCCCGGCCACGCCTGCCACGGCAAGGAACTTCACGCCACGCCGGACAATGTCCGCGGGAGGCAGCGCGAGCCGGCGGCCGGAAGCCAGTGCCACGCGCGCGGTCACCACGACAGCGACTAGCAGCATCGGGGTATAGAGCGTACGCGTGCCGATGTGCATTCCGGCGATGTTGATCTGTTCCGCGCGGGCCGCCACCAGCGTGGCGGCGAAGGCGCCCAGCACGACGATCAGGCCGTCGGCCACGTGCGTCAGCCGCCTTCTGATCGTCCCGATCGCCTCAGTCGCCATCGGCACCCTGATGAAGTGGTCGCCGAACACCACCGCCGCGACAATAATGCAGTACACGGCGAAGTACGCGTCGCTGTACCCGGCCCACGCGGCGGCAGCGCCCGCAGCGATGGCGTATCGGGTCCGAGGCTGGCGGCGGTAGCAGATCGCGGCGAGCAGGAACAGCGCCATCGGCGCCGCGGCCACCAGCGAGTAGTGGCCCTGGCTGCGTGCCGTCAGGACGGGAGATGCCATGAACACCGCGCCGGCCAGCCACGACTCGAGCCGATGTTTCGTGACGAACTGCGCGAGCAGGAACACGCCGTAGCCCGAGGCGGCCAGCTGCAGCAGGTAGAGCAGGTTGAACGTCCGGACCAGGCCAAGTTGAGGGAGCACCGGCAGCGCCAGGAGATCGGTGGCGACGGTGTAGTTGTGCAGGCTCAAGTCCGCGGTGCCGGTCAGCGGGAAGACACGGGTCGTGTAGAACGGCAGGCGCCCGTGCTCCACCAGCTCGTGGCGGAACACCCACAGGTTCCACACGTACACGCCGGCGTCGCCGGCCGGCGAAGCCGTCAAATGCGTAGAAAGATGCTGTGGCAACGGCCAGGAAAGCAACGCGGCCAATGCGGCGTACGAGGCGAACGCACAGAGGTGTCGGCCGAGCTTGCGCATCAGGACGGGTGAAGCGTGGCGATGGTAACACGATGACCGGACGCGGACCGGGATCATTTCGTGATATTTTTCCCGTGCTTCCGCGGCCCCTGAGCGTCGGCCCCTGTCCGGGCCGCCGCACCGGCACCGCGAGGAACGAGTGCCTGATGAAATCGGACCTGACCAGTCGGGGCTGGCTCGCATGAACGTGTTCGACGACCTGATGAAGCGCCTCGACGGGGCGTTGCGACTGCTGCCCGACAGGCCGGAGGAAACGGCCGCGAGCACGCTGCGCGCGCTGTGGTTCGCCTCGGCCGGGTCGCCGCAATCGGTCGAACGGGCGGCGGAAGATCCCCTGCCGGACCTCGATGCCGCACAAGAGGAGACCTTGCGCGCGCTGGTGGCCAGGCGCATCGAAGGGACTCCCCTTCCGTACCTGACCGGACGCCAGCGCTTCATGGACCTCGAGATGTTCGCCGCGCCCGGGGGGCTCATCCCGCGCAAGGAAACGGAGATCCTCGGATGGGCGGCGCTCGACCTGATTCGCCAGGCTGCCGCCCGGCAGGGCGAGGCCACGGTGGTGGACGCGTGCACGGGCAGCGGCAACCTCGCGCTGGCCTACGCGGCACACGAGCCGAGGGCGCGGGTGCTCGCCGCTGACCTTTCAGAAGATGCCGTCGCGGTCGCGCGCCAGAACGCGCAGGTGCTCGCGCTCCCCTCGCGCGTCGACTTCCGGGTCGGTGATCTGCTGGCCCCGTTCGGCGACGAATTCAACCGCTCGGTGGACGTGCTGAGCTGCAATCCGCCGTACATCTCGACGGGCAGGCTGCGCGCGATGCCGGCCGACATCGTGTCGCACGAGCCCGGCCTGGCGTTCGACGGAGGCCCGTTCGGCATCAGGATCCTGGCGCGGCTGAGCCGGGAAGGCCTGCGGCTGGTGCGGCCCGGCGGATGGCTGTGCTTCGAGGTGGGACTGGGTCAGGGGCCGCCCATGGCGCAGCGCCTGGCCGAGTCCGGCGCCTACGGCGAAATCCGCCGGTTCGCCGATGCCGCGGGAGAAGTTCGGGCGCTTGCCGCGCAGGTCCGGGAGGGCTGAGGAAACAGTCATGCGCAAGCGGATGATCCTGGCCGTCGCGATCGTGATCGTCGGAGCGTGGGCCGCGGGCGTCCTCATCCAGGTCGGCGGCGACCTCAGGGCTGCGAAGCCTTCCTCGGTCGCCAAAGGCGCCGATCTGTCGGCGTTCGCCGCCAGCCCTCCGGCTGAGCCGATCGACCTGGCGTTCCTGTATGACGACGTCGGGGAGCAGATGCTGGCTGAGCGTGGATTATCCGATGGCCAGCGCGGCATGCTGACCAGGCACCCGAACGGCGGCGGCATGGCCGCCCTGCTCGCGCAGAACGGCTACCGGCTCCACGTGGCGACCTACGGCAGCCGGCTCGGCGAATACACCGACCTGTTCGACTGGTTGCCGAAGTTCCAGTACGAAATGGACGCCGTGCTCTCGATCAAGCGCCAGGACGAGACGTTGCCGGCCGGCCGGAAGAACCGCGTCGTGATGTTCATGCCGTCCTCGTCCGACAGCGATTTCGTCGGCCCGGACGAGGGCCCAGGAAACGCTGATGGGCCCGAATTGACCGTGGCCAATGCGCGCGCCGCCATGAAGGCGGTCCGCAACGAGCTGGCCAGGCGTCCCGATACCCTGTTCGTCTACCTGACGGCGCCGCCGGGCGCGCCGATGACGTGGCGGGAGCCGGCGTGGAAATGGCTCATCAAGAAGGCCGCGGGCCGGCCGACCCACGATGACGAGATGCGCATGTCGGCGGGGTGGGCGAGAGCCTTCAACAACTGGATCGTGGATCCGCAAGGCTGGCTTGCCGGCTATCCGCACCGGAACATCGTCGTGTTCGATCTGTTCAACACGCTGACCGGACACGGCGCTTCGAACTTCTCCGTCTACGCGACCGGGGATGGCTGGGACGCGCACCCATCATCCGACGGCAACAGCAAGGTGGCGCCGGAGCTGGTGGCGTTCCTCAACCGCGCCGTGCGATACGCGGGGATCGCGAAATAGCGAGGCGGCTGGAACGACCGGGCCGTCCGCGTCCGTCCAGTGCCACGCCGTGTGGCCGACGATCGACCGACAGGATGATCGTTCCCATGCGCTCGGCGACGACGTAGCGGAAGAGGATGTTGAGAGAGCGGCACGAGCAGCGCGAGCACGAGCAATTGGCCGAGCTCGACCCCGACATTGAACGAGAGCAGCGACGTCAGGAGGTGCGAACCGGCGAACTGCAGCGTGTGCTGGAGGCCGAAGGAGAAGCCGAACCCGTGCACCAGGCCGAACAGGAAGGTGATGATCCAGCGCGCCTTGCGGGACGCGCGAACCACGATGTTCTCGAGCGCCATGTAGAAGACGGACATCGCGATCAGCGTCTCGATCGAGCGGCGGAAACCACAGCACGTCCGGCGCATAGTCGTAGGCCGAGGCGATCAGCGTGATCGAATGCGCCACGGTGAAGGCGGTGACGATCGGGATCGAGCGGGCGCACGCGGCGGAACGGGATGACGAGGCAGAAGCAGGAACAGCAGGTGGTCCGTGCCGCCGAGGATGTGGAAGAAGCCCGAATCGACGAAGTCGCGCGCCGCCTGGTCCAGCTGGGATCGAGCCGCACCAGCCCGGCATCGCCTTCCAGTTCGATAGGCGCGGACGATGCCGCCCGGCGGCAGGAATTGCAGCGCGGTGACGACCTTCAGCGCGAACCGGTCGAACGCGGCATGGATCGAGAAATACGATCGATCCGACTGAATCGGATATTCGAAGAGCACGTCGAGGATGCCCTGCTCCCAGATAGATCGTCGTGTCCGGGCAAGCGGCGGACCCGATGACATGGGCGAGCGCCGTCGTCGTAGGTGGCGAAGGATCGGTCCGAATCGAGCGACATCCGCGCCGACACGATGCGCGGGCGCGGGCAGCAGCGTGTCGCCTTCGTAGAGTCCGATGTTGTTCGACAGCGCGAGCGTCGCGGCGTCGCGCAGCGACTGATCGACCCGCGCGAGGTCGACGAAGTCGCGTTCGCGGCGCGGGAATTCCACGTCCATCATCGGCCTTGAGCGGCAGCGCGGATCAGCACCCGCAGCGTCTGCCCTTCCGGCTTGACGAACGCCTGCACCGTCACGTCGCGCGGGATGTCGTGCGCGAACGCCGCCGGCGCGACGGCGAGCGCTGCCAGCAGCAGCGCAACCGGCACACACGCCATCGGAACCGGCGAGGCGCAGACCTACCTGGGCGATCGCGGCCAGACGCACCCCCTGGTTCATCTTCGTACCGGCGCCATGCCCTTGTAGACGAACCTCTGGAGGCGTTTTCCTTCATAGGTCTCGGTCGTGTAGAGGTTGCCCTTCGAGTCGATCGCGATGCAGTGCACGCCGTAGAACTGCCCGGGCTGACGGCCGCCGTCGCCGAAGGTCGTGAGCTCCTGCAGCGTCTGGCGGTCGATGATCTTGCACCTTCTCGTTCACGCCGTCCGCCATGAAGATGTATTTCTGCTGCGGATCCTTCGAGAACGCGATGTCCCAGACCGAGCCGGCGTTCTTCGTGTTCGCTTCTCGAAGAACGCTTCCTTGACGAACTTGCCCTCGGGCGTGAAGACCTGCAGCCGGTCGCCGACGCGGTCGCAGACATAGATCATGCGGTCGACCGACATGTCGGCGCAGTGCACCGGGTTGTGGAATTGCTGCGTCGGCGGCGCGGCCGGATCGTAGGGCGGCAGCGGCGTGTCGTCCGGCTTGTTGCCATAGGCGCCCCACCAGCGCTTCATCTTGCCGGTGTCGGCATCGAGCACGGCGACGCGCTTGTTCAGGTAGCCGTCGGCGATATAGGCCTCGTTCGCCTGCGGATCGACGAAGATCTTCGCGACGCGGCCGAAGTTCACCGGGTCGTTGCTGCCGCCCGACGAAACCCGCCACGGCGCCTTCGCCGGTCGCCGGCCGCGGCGCCCGCCTGTCGCGGCGCGCGCCCTTCTTGCCGATCTGCATCAGGAACTTGCCGTCCTTGGTGAATTTCAGGATCTGCGAGTCGGGCGCGCCATTGCCGCCGATCCAGACATTGCCCTTGTAGTCGATGAAGATGCCGTGGTTCGAGTCGGGCCACTCGTAGCCTTCGCCGGGTCCGCCCCAGTGGCGCAGCAGGTTGCCCGCCTGATCGAATTCGAGGACCGGCGGCGCGCCGGCGCAGCATTCGCCGGTCTTGGTCTTCGAGCGGCTTCTCGTTGGCGGCGAGCGTCGCCGAGCTGCGATGGATGATCCAGACGTGATCGTCCGCGTCGACCCAGACGCCGATGGCGGAGCCGAGCACCCAGTGGTTGGGGAGCGGCTTCGGCCACAGCGGATCGACTTCGAAGCGCGGCGCCTGGACCGCGCCTTGCGCCTGTGCGGCGGCGGTCTGCGTCGACGAGCGCCTGCCCGACGCCGAGCGCGACGAGGAGCGCGACAAAGGCGGCGCCGACAACAACAGTTCTCGTACGGATCGAGGGCTTTTCAAGCTGGACCTCCCGGGGATTGGGGAGAGTCTATTACGCAGGCACCGGAATGCAAGCATGTATTCGCGACCGGCCGTGCGCTTTCGGCGTCTCGACCGCGGCGCTGCGAAGTCGCTTCCGGCTAGGGCGTGACTGATTGAGAACAAGGCCGACAAGACATAGATGGGAACGATCGTGGTGAGCTACTGCGCGAGGCGCTTTCGCGCGTCGGTGTACGGCTGCAGGGCCTCTCGAGAGGAGGTCAGGACCTCGCCGAGCGGCTGGCGGCTGTCGCCGGCAATCGCCTGGGGCGTGAGATTGAGATCGGTCTTGATCCCGTTGGCCAGATCATCCACCCTGGAGAGAATCTCCTCGTCCCTGAATTCAATCCTCTTCGGGGGACTGACCGCCTCTCTGGTCGCCGCCTTCTGCAACCTCGCGGTGATCACGGTGGTCTGCCCGGCTTTCATCACGCTGCACGTCAACAGATACTGCGCGTGGCCTTCCCTGGCCACGGCTGCCAGGTCGTCGGTTGAGAATCGCTTCGCGTCGCCCAGACTCAGTGTCTTCAGGATGGTGAACATGCTCTCCGACGACACGACGTTGAGGAGCAGCGACTGCGACAGGCTCGTGATCAGAAGCTCCGGCAGGTCCGTTCGCCACTTGTTGAGCGCGGGGTCGCCGGAGTTGTTCTCGCAGTAGAGCACCGCGAGCGTCGGCGTCCCTCCCGGCGGTACGCACGCTCGCCGCCTTGCGCGGCCACAGGCGCCACGCGCCGACGAGGACCGCCAGCAGCGCCACGACCACCAGCGCCGGCACCAGCAGTTGCCGCATCGTGAAGGGCAACGTGATCTGCTTCGACGTGGACGGCGGCGGCTGCGGCACGACCTGCGCGCGTGGTCGGCAGGCCCTGCTCGATCCGGACGAGATCGGCGTGGACGTCCGTCGCGCTCTGATACCGCTGTGCCGGGTCCTTCTCGAGGCACTTCAGGATCAGCCGGCTGAGATCGCGCGGAATCGATGCGTTCAGCTCCAGCGGATCGCGCGGCGCCTCCAGCTTGTGCTTCATCGCCACGGCAAGCGGCGTGTCGCCGTCGAAGGGCACGCGGCCCGTCAGCATCTCGTAGAGGATGACGCCCAGCGCGTAGAGGTCCGACCGCGCGTCCACGCCCTTGGCTTCGGCCTGCTCGGGCGACATGTAGGGCGGCGTACCGAGGGCCATGCCGCGATCGGTGATCCCCTTCGCCACCACCGAGCGCGCGATCCCGAAATCCATGATCTTGGCCTGGCCGCCCTTGTCGATCTGGATGTTCTGCGGCTTCAGGTCCCGGTGGACGACGCCGAGCCGGTGCGCCTCGGCGAGCCCGTCGCACACCTGTTTCGCGATGCTGATCGCGGTGCCGACGCCGAGTTGCCCCGACATCGCGATCATGCTCTTCAGGTCCGTGCCCGACACGTACTCCATCGTCAGGAAATAGGTCGTGCCGTCGCGGCCGAGGTCGTACATCCGGCAGATGTTCTTGTGGGAGATCGCGCGGGCCGTCGTCAGTTCCTGGCGGAAGCGATCGATGGTCGCCTGGTCGTAGGCGATCTCGGGCCGGATCAGTTTGAGCGCGACCTTGGCGTGGACTTCCTGGTCGATGACCTTGTAGACGCGTCCCATGCCGCCGCGGCCGAGTTCCTCGATGATCTGGTAGCGGCCGGCGAAGGTCGTGCCGGTGTCGAGGGCATCCGGCGAGCGCGGCGCCATGTGCGTGGAGACGTCGGCGCCGTCACGCACAGGACCAGCGGGCCGAAGGCTGGAGCCGCACTTGCCGCAGAACGGCTGGGTGTCCGGGTTCGGAGCCCGACACGAGGGGCAATCCATCGGGGCCTTTCGCTGTACGAGGTTGGCGCCCGCCCATGATGCGTGCGCCCGGTAGATTGTCACGATATATTCGCCGGGCCCGCGGCGTCCCGTCCGGGCACCGGCTTTGCCCCTTCGATGCGGGGCCACGGCGTGCACCTATCGCCACACTGTTTGACCGGGCGGGCGCCGGCGAGCGACGCTTGCCGCGCGGATTGCCGTGGTCACCCGCTCGTCGGGCAATGTCCCGACCAGGCGCGTGACCAGTGAGACGCGCCCGGTCGCAGAAGTTTACCGTCCCGGCTGGCAGGTCGCATACACTCGCACCGACACGTCTGACTCCACACGTTTACCCGGGAGGTGGCCGATGGTCGTAAAGCACTCGCTGACCCGGCGCGGCTTCGTGGGCGGTGTCGCGACCGCCCTGGGATATCTGACCCTCAGGCCCGGTGCCGCGCTCGGGGCGGATGGCATCACCCGGCAGGCCGCCGGGCAGATGTCGCGTCCCCGCGTCTCGGAAGAGCAGTACGACTCCTTCGTCAAGCTCGGGTTCAACGAGAATCCGTACGGCCCGCCCGAGTCGGTGGTGAAGGCGATGAGCCACGCCCTCAAGTACGCCAACCGGTACAGCTACCCGGACGCGGGCATCGTCGAGGAGATCGCCAGGCACCACGGGGTGAAGGCAGAGAACGTCCTGATCGCAGCCGGCTCCGGAGAAATCCTGGACGTGGTCGGCTCGGCGTTCGCCTCGTCGGGCAAGAAGGTCGTGGGCGTCGAGCCGTCGTACAGCCAGGTGTACCAGCACGTCACCAGCGTGAAGGGCACCGCGTTCACGGTGCCGCTCCTCGAGGACTTCCGGCAGGACATCCCGGGCCTGATTCAGGCAACCCGGCGGCACTACCGCGAGGTGGGCTTTGTCTACCTCTGCAACCCGAACAACCCGACCGGGCGCACGGTGACCACGCAGGAGATCCGGCAGCTGCTCGACGGCATTCCCGAAGACACCGTGGTGCTGATCGACGAGGCGTATCACCATTTCGTCGAGGATCCGAACTACAGCACATCGGTGCCGTACGTGCTCGAAGGCCGGCCGGTTGTCATCGCCCGCACGTTCTCGAAGATCGCCGCGCTCGCCGGCATGCGCCTCGGCTACGCCGTCGCGCCCAGGGAGCTCATCCAGCAGATGCGCCCCTTCAGCACGGGAACGGTCAACGCGATGGTCAAGCACGGCGGTGTCGCGGCACTTCGGGACACCGACTCGCAGGCCACGGTGAGGCGGGTGACCCTCGACCTGCGCAAGAAGACGACGACCGAACTTCAGGGCCTCGGCTACAGCGTGATTCCGTCGGAGACGAACTTCTTCATGGTGCACCTCAGGCGGCCCGTGCAACCGGTGATCGCCGCGTTTCTGACGAAGGGCGTGGTGGTCGGGCGTCCGTTCCCGCCGATGCTCGAGCACCTTCGAGTGTCGGTCGGCACGGCGGACGAGATGAGCCGGTTCATGACCGCGTTCAAGGAGATCATGGCCAAGCCGGCCGCGTGACCGTCCTCAGCCGGATGAATGGAGTGGAACGTCGGATGGATGTCGAAGCCCCGGATCCCGAGCGGCGCGAAGCCCCCGGGATCCGGGCTGAAAGTGGGTCTGTCTGCTGAGGTGTGCCGCGGAGCCTATCCCTTGAGCGCCGCCAGCTGCTCGGCCGACGCCGCCTCGACATCCTTGTGCAGGCTGTTCCCGTGTGAGTCCATCGTCACGATGACCGGGAAGTCCTTCACGTGCAGGTGCCACAGCGCCTCGGGCACGCCGAACTCGAAGAGCGACACGCCGTCGACGCGCTCGATGCAGCGCGCGTAGTACTGCGCCGCACCGCCGATGGCGCTGAGGTAGACCGCGCCCGAGTCCTTCAGCGCCGCGAGCGTCCTGGCGCCCATCCCGCCCTTGCCGATGACGCCGCGCACGCCGAACTTCTTGATGACGTCGGCCTGATACGGCTCCTCGCGGATGCTGGTGGTCGGGCCCGCCGCGTTCATCTTCCAGCGATCGCCTTCCTTGACCGCCACCGGACCGCAGTGGTAGATGACCGACCCATTCAAATCGACCGGCGCGTCGTTCTTGTTCAGGTACGAGTGCACCGAGTCGCGTCCCGTGAACATGCGGCCGTTCAGCAGCAGCACGTCGCCCACCTTCAGCGAACGCACGGTCTTCTCATCGAGCGGCGTCGTCAGCACGATCTCGCGGCCCGTGCGCGGGATGCCGGCCTGGGCGGCCATGTGCGCCGACACGTGCGCCGGATCGCGATAGAGCCACCGCTTGATGGCGCCGGTCGTGGCATCGACAACCACGCCGAGCCGCCGGAACGCCCAGCAGTTGTAGGCGACCGATACGAAGAAGCACGCCGGCAGCCGGTTCAGCACGCCGACCTTGCAGCCGATGAGCGTCGAGTTCCCGCCGAATCCCATCGTGCCGATGCCGAGCTTGTTGACCGTGCTCATGATGGTGTTCTCGAGCTCGGCCAGCGCCGGCTCGGGATTCACGTCGTCGAGCGTGCGGAAGAGCTGTTTCTTTGCGTGCGCGTAGCCGCTGGCGCGATCGCCGCCGATGCACACGCCCAGCGCCCCCGGCGCGCAGCCCTTGCCCTGCGCCGTCCACGCCGCGTGCAGGATGCACTTGCGCACGCCCTCGAGGTTGCGATCGGCGCGGCCCAGGCCGGGAAGCTCGACCGGCACCGCGTACTGGGCGTTGCAGTTCTCGCAGCCGCCGCCCTTGAGGATCAGCTTCACCTCGATCTCGTCGTTCGCCCATTGATCGAAGTGAATCACGGGCGAGCCGGCCCCGAGGTTGTTGCCGGTGTTCTTGCCGGTGATCGAGTCCACGGAGTTCGGCCGCAGCTTGCCGCGCTTGGTGGCTTCCGCAATGGCTTCACGAATCCGCTCGGCCATCCACAGCTGGTCGGTTCCGCGAGGCACGTGGATCTCGAAGGTCGGCATCCCCGTGTCCTGACAGATGGCCCCGTCCGAATCCGCCGCCTGGTCGATGTTGAGCGCGATGATGGACATGGCCTGGCCCGCCTGCGTGTCGGGGGGCTCGGCCGCGAGCGCGGCCTGCACGGCCACGCGCACGTCGGGTGGAAGATCGGTCGACGTCTTGACAATGAGATCAACCATGCTCGAAAGGAATTCTGGTAACATGCGTGCAGTATACTGCCGTTCGGACTTGGCTTCTAAGTCTCGATGTTGCACCAGATACAGCATTCCGACGGCCTGCCGCACAGCGCTTGCCCCCGCGCCCGTCCCGCGGCCGGGCGCCGTGTCCGGTTCCGGCACATCGTCGCGACGCTCATCGCGATGATGCTGCTCGGCGTCATGGCGCAAACCGCCGTCACTCGTGCGCAAACCCGGCCGCGGCACGGCAAGCTGTTCTCGTCGCTCGATCTCGGGCTGCTGGAGATGCCCGATCGTGACAACTGGCAGATGCCCGGTCAGATCATGGATGCGCTCAGCATCGCCGAAGGCTCGGAGGTCGCGGATCTGGGCGCGGGCAGCGGCTGGTTCAGCATTCGCCTGGCACACCGTGTCGGCCCGAACGGCGTCGTGTATGCCGAAGACATCCAGCCGGAGATGATCGAAGCGACCGACCGCCGCCTCAAGCGCGAAGGCCTGCGAAACGTCAAGACGGTGCTCGGCACCTCGTCGGATCCGCGGCTGCCGGCCCGCTCACTCGACGCGGTGCTGATTGTCGACACCTATCACGAGATTGACGATCCGGTCACGCTGCTGCGCAACGTTGCGCGGTCGCTGAAGCCCCAGGGACTGGTGGGCGTCGTCAACTTCAAGACCGACGGCTACGGCCCGGGGCCGCCCATGGAGGATCGCGTCGAGCCCGAGACGGTCGTGCGCGATGCAGAAGCCGCCGGGTTGCGGCTCGTCAAGCGCGAGACATTCCTGCCGTACCAGACGTTTCTGGTGTTCGGGAAGTAGAGACCGGCCGCCTCAGGGCGCGCGGCCTCTCTGGAATCACCGCGGCGATGCGCGACGACCCACGAGCGCCCATGCGGCTGGCAGCACGGCGGCCGCCACGAACAGCTTGACGATGTCGAGGGCGAGGAACGGATAGAGGCCGCCGCGAAGCGCCAGCGCCAGCGCATCCGCCGGATGGGCCGGCATCAGGACCGAGGCCAGCCAGCCGACTCCGCACGAGAAGATCACGACCAGGCCGACAGCCATCGAGGCGACCGAGGTCAGGTATCGACGATCGAAGCCGCGTTCGGCCAGCCAGCCGGCGACGAAGGCCGCGATCGGATAGCTCATCAGGAAGCCGCCGGTCGGCCCGAGCACCCGGGCGACTCCGGGCGGCAGCAGCGACGAGGCCGCGAACACGGGAAGGCCCGCGATGCCTGCGGCAAGGTAGGTCAGCTGGCTCGCCATGCCCAGGCGCGAGCCCAGCGCGGCGCCGCCCAGCAGGACCACCATGGGCTGCAGGGTGAGCGGGACCGGCGTAAATGGCAGCGGCACGCTGATTTGCGCGGCCACGGCCGTGAGAACGGCGATGAAGATCACCGACGCCACGCGCAGGGTGCGAGCCGAGGCGAGCGCCATGCGATCGGTAATCGCGAACAACAACGGGCTGGTTGGCACATCGGCCAACGCGTCACGGCCAACTAATGTCATGGGCGGATCTTAACGTATGAACATCGTGATGACAATTGCGGGGTCGGATTCCGGCGGCGGCGCCGGGATCCAGGCCGACTTGAAGACCTTTGCGGCGTGCGGCGTCTGGGGCGTCAGCGCGATTGCCGCCATCACGGCGCAGAACACGACCGGCGTGTCGGCGTCGCTCCCGCTGCCGGTGGACATCATCACGGCGCAGATGGAGGCGATCGCATCCGACATGCGGATTGACGCGGTCAAGACCGGGATGCTGGCAACCTCGGAGATCGTGACCGCTGTGGCCGAGGGGCTCCGCCGCCTGTCGCTGACGATGGTCGTGGTGGATCCGGTGATGGTCGCCAAGAGCGGCGCGCGGCTACTTCAGGACGACGCCGTCAAGGCCGTGCGGGAGCAGTTGCTGCCGCGGGCGATGGTGGTGACCCCGAATGCCGAGGAGGCCGAGGTGCTCGCGTCCATCGCGGTGAGGACCACGGCGGCTGCGCGTGAGGCGGCAAGGCGGATTCACCTGCTCGGGGCGCGCGCCGTCATCGTCAAGGGCGGACACATCCCCGGAGACGACGTGGTGGACGTCCTGTTCGACGGCCACGAATACACGGAGTTCCGAAGCGGGCGCATCGAGAGCCGGAACACGCACGGGACCGGCTGCACCTTTGCGGCGGCCCTGGCGGCCAACCTGGCGCGCGGGCGGAATCTTGCCGAGGCCACACGGCGCGCGAAGGAATACGTCGAGGGCGCGATTCGGGCCGGCCATGCCATTGGACATGGCGTCGGCGTGCTCGACCACTTCTGGCGGAACCCGGCAACGGACTGAGACTGCGGGCGCGCCGAATCGGCCGCCATCCTCCAGTCGCCAGACGGGTGCCGCGCGCCTCTTGCTATACTGTGATGTTGCCGACTTCCATGATCGATCTTCTTCGGCTCACCGCCGATCCGCTGGACGTGCAGGCCGTGACGAGGCTGGTCGTCGAACCGGGCCCCGCCGGCCGCGACGGGGCGGTTGCGTTGTTCGTGGGCCTGGTGCGCGCGGAAAACCTCGGGCGCCGCGTCATCGAACTGGAGTACCAGGCATATGCGCCGCTGGCGCAGCGGGCGTTCGAGATCATCGCGGGAGAGGTCGCCCAGCACTGGCCGTCGGCGCGCCTGGCGCTCCACCACCGGGTCGGACGACTGGCGATCGGTGAAGCGAGCATCGTCATCGCCGCCGCGTCGCCGCACAGGGCCGACGCATTTCAGGCGTGCCGGTACACGATCGAACGGGTGAAGCAGATCGTGCCGATCTGGAAGCGGGAAGTGTTCGAGGGCGGAGAAGCGTGGATCGAAGGCGCCACCGCGGATCCGGGCGACCAGGCCGCGAGGGAGACGGCGTACACACGCGCATGCGGGTGACGATTCAGCTGTTCGCACGGCTACGGGACATCGCGGGCGCCGGGACCCTGGTGCGGGAGGCCGGCCCCGGTTCGACCGTTGAATCGGTGTGGAAGGCGCTCGCGGGTGAATGTCCCGGCCTGGCGCCGTATCGCTCGTCGCTGTCGTGCGCGGTCAACGCCGAGTACGCGAGATTTCACACCACGCTCGCCGACGGAGACGAGGTGGCGTTTCTGCCGCCGGTGTCGGGCGGGTGAAGACCGGCTGTCGGCCGGCGGCCGCCAGCCGAGTGACAACAGCCTGCCGGGCATCGGGCTCACGTGGCCGGCAGTGAATGTGGGTTATTGAGACGTCATCATGTTTGACAAGCTGCAGGCCCTCGAGGCCCGATACAACGAATTGATGGGCCTGCTCGGGACTCAGGCCGTCCAGATGGATCCGGCGCAATATCGCACGCTGGCGAAAGCGCTCGCCGAGATCGAGCCGCTCGTACAGCATTTCCAGCGCTACAAGGCTGTCAGCACCGAGGTCGCGCAGCACGAGGAGCTGGTCGCCGGCAACGACCCCGAGATGCGGGCGCTGGCACAGGAAGAGCTGCCCTCGCTCAAAGCGAGGGCCGAGCAGCTGCTCGCCGAGATCAAGGTGCTGCTGCTGCCCAAGGATCCGAACGACGAGAAGAACGTCATGCTCGAGATCCGCGCGGGCACCGGCGGCGACGAGGCCGCGCTGTTCGCCGCCGAGCTGTTCCGCATGTACAGCCGCTACGCCGAGCGGCAGGGCTGGCGCGTCGAGGTCATGTCCATCAGCGAAACGGGCGTCGGCGGCACGAAGGAAGTCATCGCCACGATCGAGGGCAGGCAGGTCTACAGCAAGCTCAAGTACGAAAGCGGCGTCCATCGCGTGCAGCGCGTGCCCGCCACCGAGGCCAGCGGACGCATCCATACCTCCACGGCGACGGTGGCCGTGCTGCCCGAGGCGGAAGAGGTCGACATCCAGATCGACGCCAAGGATCTTCGGATCGACACGTTCTGTTCGAGCGGGCCCGGCGGACAGAGCGTGAACACGACCTATTCGGCGATCCGCATCACGCACCTCCCGACCGGCCTCGTGGTCTCGCAGCAGGACGAGAAGTCGCAGGTGAAGAACAAGGCAAAGGCGATGAAAGTCCTGCGCTCCCGCCTCTACGACATGGAAATGCGCAAGCAGCAGGAGGCCATCGCCAAGGATCGCCGCAGCCAGGTCGGCACGGGCGAGCGCTCGGAGAAGATCCGCACCTACAACTTCCCGCAGAGCCGGATCACCGATCATCGGATCAACTTCACCACGCACCGGCTGACCGACGTGCTCGACGGCAACCTGGCCGAGATGGTCGACATGCTGGTGACCCACTTCACGGCCGAATTGCTCAAGGACGTCACCACGGTGGCGGAGCAGGCTTGAGCCCCAAGCCCTCCAGGACGATCCGTGACTATTCAGGAATTCGCCCAGAGCGCCCGCACGCGCCTCGAACGCGCAGGCATCAGCCACGATGAAGCCGCGCTGGACGCCGAGCTGCTCGCCCGGTTCGTCATGGGCGGGTGGTCCCGCGGCGAGTTCATCGTCCGCCGCCTGGAAGAGGCGCCGGCAGCCTTCGGCGAGCCGTTCCTGGATCTGGTTCGTCGTCGCGAGGCCAGGACGCCCACCGCGTATCTGACCGGCCGGCGCGAGTTCTGGAGCCAGGAGTTCGAGGTCACTCCGGCCGTGCTGGTGCCGCGGCCCGAAACCGAGCTCATCGTCGAAGAAGTTCTCGCACGGGTCGCGTCCGACGCGCCGCTGACCATCGTCGAGGTCGGCACCGGCAGCGGCTGCCTGGCCATCTCGCTTGCGCGCTGGCTTCCGCGCGCCCGCGTGGTCGCGATCGACATCTCGTCCTCCGCCCTCGACATCGCCCGGCGCAACGCCGAGCGGCTCGAGGTCGGCCATCGTGTCAGGTTTCTTCGCGGCGACGTGTTGTCGGGACTTGGAGGACGCTTCGACCTGGTCGTGTCGAACCCGCCCTACATCCCGACGGGCGACCTCGCCACATTGCAGCCCGAAGTTCGCAACTACGAGCCCGCCGGCGCGCTGGACGGCGGACCCGACGGGCTCGACATCGTGCGAAGGCTCGCGGCGCAGTCGGCGCTTCGACTGAATCCGGGAGGCCTGCTCGTGTTCGAATTCGGATTCGGCCAGGCAGAGCAGGTCCGATCGATCCTCGACGGGACCGCCGGCATCGACCTGCTGGACATTCGCGAGGATCTTGCCGGCATCCCGCGCGTCGCCATCGCGCGCGCGGCCGGCGGCAGCCCTTCTTCCACGAAACAGCGGGCCGAATCGTCAGTCGATGAGCCGTAGGCGAGTCTGCCCGAGGTGATTGGCTGCCCGGTCACCCGCCTGCAGAGCCCCCAGATACCGGAGTTCTGTTTAGAATGTTGATGTCGTCCGATCCGCCGTGCGGTTTGCGGCCGCCGCCAGCCGCCAGCCAGGAACCGTCAGCCCGGCTGCCCGTCCTGAACAGCGAGGCCACCAATGTCCGCTTGCCTGTTCTGTCGCATCGTCTCCGGTGAGATTCCCTCGAAGAAAGTCTATGAAGACGATGAGCTCGTGGCATTTCACGATGTGAACCCCCAGGCGCCCGTGCACGTCCTCATCGTCCCGCGCAAGCACATCGCGACGCTGAACAATCTCGCCCCGGAAGACGGAACGCTCATGGGGCGCATGGTCCAGCGTGCAGCCGCCCTCGCCGAGACGCTGGGCGTCGCGGCGCGCGGGTACCGGGCCGTCTTCAACTGCAATGCCGAGGCCGGGCAGACGGTGTTCCACATCCACCTGCACGTGCTCGGTGGCCGGCCGATGCACTGGCCGCCTGGGTAGAAGGGACCGCACAGGGACCAGGCGCTCGGCTCATCTGGGCGCTCGGCGTTCGGCCAACTCGGGAAGAGCCGGAGGAATACAGGTTGCCGCCGCAACCCGCTGCGGGCAGAAGAAGTCGAACCAGCGCCCAGCGCCTAGCCCCCAGCCCCTGCTCTGAGCGTGTAGTGCCCGAGGAGCAGATCGGCACCGAGCTCGAAATCGACAACGGTGTAGCCGCTGGCCAGGTAGTGCGTGAAGATGTCCCGCGTACTCTGCCGCCAGAGCCGCGCCAGTTCGGGCGTTCGCGCCTGCAGCTCGGTGAACCCGACAGGGATCGTCACGCGCAATTCCGGATCGAATCGTCCGAGTTCAACCCGGGAGGGCTCGAAGGCTCCGTCGCGCTCGTGAACGCCATTCACGAACGGGGCTTCGTTCGCGCCCGAGGCACCGGGCTCCGGCCCTGGCGTGAGCCCGAGCGCCCGCTCGACCCGCCCGGCGCGGATGAACCACTGCGCGATGAACCGGTCGGTCGGCGAGCCCTGGTGCAGCGGGCTCGGGGAGTCGCCGTAGACATCCACGGCATATTCGTCGACCGTCACCCCGAGCCGCCGGAAGTTCAGGTGCGCGTTGACAGCCTGCAAAGGATCGTAGGTCCACTCGATCAGGTCCAGCCCCATCTCCAGCGCGAGCCGGCGCTGCTCGACCTTCAGCATGCGGCCGACCCCCGCGCCGCGATACCCGTCCAGCACGCCGAGCATGTGCGACCAGTGCATCGGCCGCCCGGCCTTCAGGCCGGGAAACGAGTAGACGAAGCCGGCCATGCGATCGCCATCGAACGCGCCGAGCAGGATCGCCCCGCGCTTGACGGTCACGACCAGCATCGGCACGCCCACCGCATCGGCGGCGTCGGTGTAGCCCCAGATGTCACACTCGAGATCGACGACGCGCCTGAAATCGTCGAGCGCGGTCAGAGGGCGGATGATCATGGTTCCAGTCCCGGGGGCCACGTGTCATGGGTCTGTCCTGCCGCCAGCGGGCGGCGTCGAGCCGCCGAGCAGGAGCCCCGGCAGATCGGTCAGGCTGGCGATGACGCGCACTTCGTCGAACCCGGCATCGAGATCGGGCTGGAGCGGGCTGCCGACCCCGTCGGTCCGCCGCACCAGCACCGCGGACATGCCCACCTGCCGGGCGCCCTCGATGTCGTGCTTGACGCTGTCGCCCACCATCACCGACTCGGCCGCCGTCACGCCCAGGGCCTTCATCGCCGCCTCGAAGATGCTGGGGTGCGGCTTCAGGTACCCGTGCTCGGACGAGGAGACCGACCCGGCGATCAGGCCTTCGAGCTCGAAGTGGCTCGCGAAGGCCTCGAGGCTGCGGTGCGTGTTCGAGATCAGCCCGATCTGCAGTCCAGCCGCCGAGAGCGCCTTCAGGCACGGCTCCACATCGTCGTAGAGGAAGAAGTGATGGCAGGCCGCCCACTCGCGGTAGATCTCGATGGCCGCCTCGTTGGCGCCTGGCCCGGCGCCGCCCATGTGTTCGATAATGGCACGGGTATAGTCGATGAAGACCTGCGCGTCGTAGTTCTGATCAGCCGCATGGTCGAGCACCGGGGCCGCCTGCGCCACGGCGGCCTGAAACAGCGCCGGATCGACCGTAACGCCGTGCCGGGCGCAAAAGTCCCTGTACCCGGCGCCGCGCAGCGTCGGCCCCGGGTAGATGAGCGTGAAATCGACGTCGAAGAAGACGGCCCGCATCGCTCCCGCTCGATCCTCAATGCCGCCAGAGGGTTCTGGACTACAATTGATAGTATTGGCCCGCCTTTCGCGAGTCTATCACCCGAGCATCATGACTGACTGGAAAGACACGCTCAACCTGCCGAAAACGGGTTTCTCCATGAAGGCCAATCTGCCGGCGACCGAGCCGCAGATGCTGGACCACTGGGAAGCCATCGATCTGTACCGCAAACTGCGCGAGCGGCGGAAGGGCGCTCCGACCTTCATTCTCCACGACGGCCCGCCATACGCCAACGGCGACATCCACCTGGGCACCGCGTTGAACAAGGTCCTCAAGGACGTGGTGGTGCGCTCGCATTCGATGATGGGGTTCGATTCGCCTTACGTGCCGGGATGGGACTGCCACGGCCTGCCGATCGAGCTGAAGGTGGATCGCGAGCTCGGGCCGCGGAAGCGCGAGATGCCCGTGGCCGACTTTCGCCGCGCGTGCCGACAGTACGCCACGCGGTTCGTGGACATCCAGCGCACGCAGTTCAAGCGCCTCGGCGTGATGGGCGACTGGGCCGATCCGTACCTCACGATGGACCACCGCTACCAGGCGGCGATTGTCCGGGCGCTTGGAAAATTCGTCGGCCGGGGCATGGTCTACAAGGGCAAGAAGCCCGTGCACTGGTGCATCCACTGCCGCACGGCGCTCGCCGAGGCCGAAGTCGAATACGAGTCCCACGTCTCGCCGTCGATCTACGTCGAATTCCCGCTCGGCAAGGCGGGTGCCGAGGAGCTGGGCAGCCGGGTGCCGGCGCTGCGCGGACACGAGGTGTCGGCGCTGATCTGGACCACCACGCCGTGGACGATCCCGTCCAACCTCGCGCTGGCGTTTCACCCGGACGCGATGTACGCCGCGTACCCGTTCGACAACCACGTCGTGATCGTCGCCGAGGCGCTCGCCGAACGGCTGTCGCACGAGTTGGGCCGGACGTTTGGCAACCCGGTCGCCAGGATTCCCGGCACCGCCTTCGAGCGCATTCGGTTCCGGCATCCGCTGTACGACCGGGACTCGCTCGGCCTGCTGGCCGACTACGTGACGCTGGATACGGGGACGGGCATCGTGCACACGGCGCCCGGCCATGGGGCGGACGACTATCACAGCGGCGTGCGGTACGGCCTCGAGATCTATGCGCCGGTCGGGCCCGACGGCCGCTTCCAGGACTCGGTCGAACTCGTCGGCGGCCTGGGCGTGTTCGAGTCGAATCCGAAGGTGTCGGCGGCACTGGCCTCGGCGGGGCGGCTCTGGAAGTCGGCGCCCTTCGAGCACTCCTACCCGCACTGCTGGCGCTGCCACAACCCGGTGATCTTCCTGGCGACCTCGCAGTGGTTCATCGGCCTGGACCAGACGGGCCTGCGCGCCGACGCGCTGGCCGCCACCCGGCGTGTGGAGTGGTTCCCGGCCTGGGGCGGGGACCGCATGCGGGGCATGTTCGAGTCGCGGCCGGACTGGTGCATCTCGCGGCAGCGTTCCTGGGGCGTCCCCATTCCGGCGGTGATCTGCACCAGCTGCGGCGAAGCCTCGCTGACCACCGAGATGGTGGAACGCGCCGCCGCCGTTTTCGAGCAGGACGGCGCCGACGCGTGGTACGAGCGTGAGATCGCCGACTTCCTGCCCCCGGGGTTCGCCTGTCCCTCGTGCCGCGGGCAGGCGTTCGACCGCGAGCGCGACATTCTCGACGTGTGGTTCGATTCGGGGTCGAGCCACGAAGCGGTGCTCGCCGTCCACCCGGAACTGCGGTGGCCGGCCGACGTGTACCTCGAGGGCAACGATCAGTACCGCGGATGGTTCCAGAGCTCGATGCTGGTCGGCCTCGGCACCAGGCGGCACGCACCGTATCGCCAGGTCGTCACGCACGGGATGGTGGTGACCGACGAAGGCAAGAAGATGTCGAAGTCGCTCGGCAATGACATCCCCCCCGGGGAAGTCATCACGAAGAGCGGCGCCGAGATCCTCCGCCTCTGGGTGGCGATGGTCGACTACCGCGAAGAAGTGCGGTTCGGTCCGGAGATCATGGCGCGGATCGTCGAGGCGTACCGCAAGCTCCGCAACACGATGCGGATCCTCGCGGCCAACCTCCCCGATTTCGATCCGCACACCCACAGCGTGCCGCTCGCGGAGCTGGCCGAGGTGGACCGCTACGCGCTGGCCAGATACGCCGATGTCGCCAGGCAGGTCCGCGACGCCTACCGCCTGTACGATTTCCCGAGCATCTTCCAGGTGCTCAACACCTTCGTCGCCGTCGACCTGAGCGCGTTCTACATCGACGTCTCCAAGGACTGCGTCTACACGCTGGCGGCCAACGACCGCTCGCGCCGTTCCGCGCAGACGGCGATGTATCGCATCGCCAACGGGCTCGCGCGCCTCATCGCGCCCGTGCTGCCCGTCACCGCCGACGAATACTGGCGCTACCTTCCGGGGACGCGGGACGAGTCGGTCCACCTCACCGAGTTCGTCAGAGACGATGACGACCTGCTGAACCCGGACCTGCTGGAGCGATGGGGACGGCTGCTGAAGCTGAGGGCGGCGGTCAATGCGGAACTCGAGAAACTCCGCCAGGCCAAGACCATCGGGCAGTCGCTCGAGGCCGTCGTGCACCTGCGCACCACCGGCGCCCTCTCCGACCTCGTCAGGCAGTACCGGGCGGCGCTCCCGATGCTCTTCATCGTCTCGCAGGTGGACGATCAGACGACGGCGCCCGAAACGGGCGCAGTGCCGGCGGACGGAGCGGTGTACGTGGAGGCCGGGGGCTCGGCGGCTCACATCGTCGCCGCGCGTGCCGAAGGACAGAAGTGCGCCCGGTGCTGGCGCTACGTGCCGCTGATTTCGCACGAGCCGGTCCACGAGGGAATCTGCCCGCGTTGCGCAGACGCCGTTGACGGAAAGAACGGATGACCGCCGACACGTCGCCCACTCCGGACTCCGCAGTCCCCGGCTCTTCTGACGCGCTGGCAGCGCCCGACTCGAGGATGGCCCCTGGCGGCCCCACCTCGCCCGAGCCGGCCGAGGCACGCCCACCGGAGATCGCCACGTTTCGCCTGCACGCGACCGAGGTCTGGACGGCCATCGCCATCATTACCGCCGACCAGGTGACCAAGGCGGCGTTGCGGGCCTCGCTGCCGGTGCACGACAGCGTCGATGTGATCCCGGGCTTCTTCAGCCTGACCCACGTCCGGAACAGCGGCGCGGCCTTCGGCTTCCTGAACACGGTCGAGTTCCCGTTCAAGTCGACCGTGCTCGCGCTGGTGGCCACCTGCGCGCTCATCGGGATCGGCGTCTATGCCGCGCGCCTCTCCGTCCACGAACGCGTGGCCCGGTTCGGGCTGTCGCTGGTCCTGGGCGGCGCCGTCGGCAACCTGATCGATCGGCTCGTCCTCGGTTCGGTCGTCGACTTCGTCGATCTGTACTGGCGCGACTTTCACTTCTGGGCGTTCAATGTCGCCGACGCATCCATCACGATTGGCGTCGTGGTGCTGATGCTCGACATGATGGGATGGCGCAGGCATGTTTCCACGACTCCTTGAAATCGGACCTCTGACCGTCTACAGCTACGGCGTGATGCTGGCGGCCGCGTACCTGCTCGGCCTCCAGATGGCGGTGAGGCGCTCCCGGCACCACGGGATCGACGGCGACCGCGTGCTCGACCTGGGAATCTACGCCATCATCGCGGCGCTCATCGGCGCCAAGCTGCTGCTCCTGGTCGTCGACTTCCAGTATTTCAGCAGCCATCCGGCCGAGATCTGGACGCTGGCCCGTTCGGGTGGTGTCTTCTACGGGGGGCTGATCGTCGCGTTCCTGCTGGCCGCGTGGTACATCCGCCGGCACAGGCTCCCGATCTGGACGACCAGCGACATGTTCGCGCCGGGGATTGCGCTCGGCCACGTCGTCGGACGCTTCGGGTGCCTGCTCGCGGGATGCTGCTACGGGCGGCCCACGACCATGCCGTGGGGCATCACCTTCACCGACGTCTTCGCCGCGACCAACGTGGGGACTCCCCTCAACGTGTCGCTGCACCCGACCGAGCTGTACGAGGCGGGGGCCGAGCTCCTGATCCTGATCCTCCTGCTCACGACCGAGCGGCGCGGGCGCTACTTCCCGGGGCGGACGTTCTGGTTCTACGTCGCGCTCTACGCCGTCTCCAGGTTCATCATCGAATTCTTCCGCGGCGACCCGAGGGGCATGATGTGGGGCTACTCCACCTCACAGCTCATCTCGCTGGGCCTGTTCCCGCTGAGCCTGGTCATGCTGTTCGTCCTCAGGCGCCGGGCGGCCGCCGCTCCGGCGCCCGTGCAGGTCCCCGCCGGCAAGTCGCGAAAGTAACGGCGCACGAGGACATGCGGCACGAAGAACTCCTGGTAGATGCCGAGCAGGCCGGGCAACGCCTCGACCACTTCCTGGTGGCACAGTTCCCCGACCAGTCACGGTCGCAGATCCAGCGCCTGATCAAGGAAGGCCACGTCCGCGTGGTCGACCGCGAGGTCCGGGCGAACCTGGCGGTGCGGGCGGGCGATCGCGTCGTCCTCGAGGTTCCCGATCCCACCCCGGCTGAGCCGCGGGCGCAGGCGATTCCGGTCGACATCCTCTATGAGGATACCGATGTCGTGGTGGTCAACAAGCCGGCCGGCATGGTCGTGCACCCGGCTCCCGGGCACGCCGACGGCACGCTGGTCAACGCGCTGCTCCATCACGTCGACGACCTGAGCGGCATCGGCGGCGAGCTCCGGCCCGGCATCGTGCACCGCCTCGATCGCGGCACCTCGGGGGTGATGATCGTCGCCAAGCACGACGCGGCGCACCGGGAGCTGCAGCGTCAGTTCGCCGATCGCGAGGTCGAAAAGGAGTACGTGGCGCTCGTGTGGGGGCTGGTGCAGCAGGGCAGGCGGATCGACGCGTCCATCGGGCGCGATCCGGTGAATCGGCAGAAGATGTCAGCCCGGTCCAAGCATGCGCGCAGCGCGGTGACCCGCATCACGAAAGCCCAGTACCTGTCCGGCGTGTCCTACCTGCACGTGGCCATCGCGACCGGGCGGACGCACCAGATTCGCGTGCACTTGAGCGCCATCGGCCATCCGATCGTCGGCGATCCCGTGTACGGAGGCATCAGGCGGCACGTGCCCGGCCTGTTGCGGTCCGTGCTGCGACTCGAGCGGCCGTTCCTCCACGCGATGCGACTGGCCTTCACGCAGCCCATCGAGGGGCGGCGCATGGAGTTCACGGCGCCGCTGCCGGCCGACCTGCAGGACGTGCTCGACGAGCTGGTCGAGCGCGTGCGCGAGGCCGAGGAGCGGGATCAGTAGGCACCCGGACGATCATCGCGGCGGCTGACCCGGGGTCTGAAGCCCCCGGGCTACATCACACACGCGGCCACGACCACTGGTGTGCGTGTCGCTCGATCGGGATGTTGGCCGGGTCGTCAGCCCCCGGGCTACATCACACACGCGGCCACGACCACTGATGTGCGTGTCGCTCGATCGGGATGTAGGCCGGGTCTTCAGACCCGGCGACAAGCGCAGGATCTGTCGAATGGATGAGGGTGTTGTCATGAACGAACCGCATGGCGTCTGTCACGAGAGCGAGACGAGGTTCCGCGGACGCATCTTCTCGGTGACCGCAGACCGGGTGACGCTGCCGAACGGCAGGACCGTGACGATGGAGATCGTGCGGCATCCCGGATCAGTGGTGCTGATTCCGATGCCGGATGAGACGCACGTCGTCCTGATCCGTCAATACCGGTATGCGCTCGACCGTTGGATCTGGGAATTGCCGGCCGGCAGCCTCGAGCCGGGCGAGGACCCGGTCGCCGCCGCGGCGCGCGAGTGCGAGGAGGAAGTGTCGCTTGTGCCCGGCCGCATCGAATTCGCCGGCGCGTGGTACCCGACGCCGGGCTTCGTCACCGAGGCGATGAACTACTACAAGCTGACCGACCTGCGCGCCCCCGATCCGTCCGGGCCGCAAGCCGAGAAGGACGAAGACGAGGACATCCGGGCCGTCGTGTTCTCGCGGGACGATGCGCGTGAGCTCGTGCGACGCGGCGAGGTGGTCGACTTGAAGACCGCCTGGGGGCTGACGCTGATTTAGGGCTTACTCATCCCTATCCCACTCCGGCGAGGCCATGAACTCCGCCGCCAGGCTCGCCTGACGCTCTTCGCTCATCCACGACGCCTTCACACCGTTCAGGATGACTGTCCGGATCTCGTCGCGCGTGAAATGGTGCACGCGCTCGAGGGCCTCGTACTCCTCCGCGAGCGAGTTGCCGAACATCTTCGGATCGTCCGTGCTGACCGTCACCAGCGCCCCGCGGTCGAAGAACCGCCGGATCGGATGATCCTCGGGCGCACGGACCACCCCGGTCCGGACATTGGAGATCGGGCACATCTCGAGGCCGATCTGCCGCTCAACGAGCACAGAGAGCAGCCGCTCGTCTTCGCCGGCTCGCGTGGCATGGCCGATTCGCTCGACGCCGAGGTCGTCGAGCGCGCTCCAGATGCTTTCGGGCCCGGCCGCCTCACCGGCGTGCGCGGTCGTGTGGAGGCCGTGCCGCCGCGCCTCCTGGAAGACCGCGGCGAACGGCGCCGGCGGGTGCGTGTGCTCGGCGCCCCCGATGCCAATCCCGATCACGCCCTGGGCCTGCACCTCCAGCACCTGCGACAGCGTTCGCGCTCCCGCCTCGGCGCCGTAGTTGCGCACCAGGTCCGCGATGAGGGCGATCTCGATCCCGGGCACCCGCGACAGGCCGCGACGCATGGCCGTCGTGATCGCCTGCGGCCCGATGCCGTGCTGGCCGAAATCGGAGGGCGAGTAGAACGCTTCGACGTATCGCACGCCCTGCGAGGCGAGATCCCGGGCGCAGGCCTCCGCGATGAACGCGAAGTCGTCGGCCTCGCGCAGGAACCCGTTCTTCCAGCTCCACGTCTCGAGGAAGTGAGGGAAATCGCGATAGCGAAACCGCGCGTCGAGCGCTGCGCGATCCGGAATCGTCGCGTCGCCGTATTTCCGCAGCAGCTCCCAGAGCGCGTCGTGCGGGATCGCTCCCTCCAGGTGGAGGTGCAGCTCGACCTTCGGGATCCGCTGGAACCAGTTCATGCGATGGCCTCTACTGCTGGCCGCAGCGACACGTCGCTGAGCGTCGCGGGTCGGGTGGGCCGCGCGATCAGGGGACCGCCGGCGACGAAAACATACTCCGACCAGCGTGGTACGCGTAGCAATTCGATCGGGAGATGCTCGCTCCGCAGATTGGGTATCGGGCGTATCATATCTGAGTCACCCTCCCCATTCTGCCGAGTGTGGAGCATTCCATACGACCCGCCCATCCAGGTCGTCTGAAAGGTCAGGCTTTTCATGCAGCATCCCAAGGGGACGCGCGCCCGCGTGCTCCTCACGTCGGTGTTCGGACCGTTCGCCCAGAACGACAAATACGGCAGCCGCGACATCAACCCGATGGAGCTGTATCACAACCAGGTCACCCGCGAGCAGGGCCCGTTTTCGCTTCGCCTCTTCCACCGGTCCTGGGGCATCATCTTCATCCAGCACAACATCTCCGCGCCGTGTGCCGTCCTCGACTTCCCGACGCGCGAGCGGTTCATCGAAGAGCTCGACACGAACCAATACGACATCATCGGCATCTCCAGCATCATCGTGAACGTCGGCAAGGTCCGCGAGATGTGCCGCCTGGCGCGCAAGCATGCGCCGGACGCCACCATTGTCGTCGGCGGACACGTCACCGCCATCCCAGGCATCGAGCACCTGGTCGACGCCGACCACTACGTCAAGGGCGAGGGTGTGAAATGGTTCCGGGAGTTCCTGGGCGAGGACTCCGGCGTGCCGATCAACCATCCGGTCATCCCCTCGTCTTTCGGGTTCAGCGTGATGGGGATTCGCGGACCCAAGGGCGGCGGGAGCCCGGCGGCGACCATCATTCCGTCGGTCGGCTGCCCGATGGGCTGCAACTTCTGCACGACCTCGGCGTTCTTCGGCGGCAAGGGCAAGGTCGTCAATTTCTTCGAGAAGGGCTCGGAGATCTTTCACGCGATGTGCGATGCCGAGTCCCGGCTCGGCGTGAAGTCCTTCTTCATGATGGACGAGAACTTCCTGCTCTACAAAGAGCGCGCGATGGAACTGCTCCAGCACATGAAGGACAAGAAGAAGGCCTGGTCGCTCTACGTGTTCTCGTCGGCCAACGCCATCTCGAAGTACAGCTTCCGCGAGCTGGTCGAGCTGGGCATCGCGTGGATCTGGCTCGGGCTCGAAGCGCCCAAGAGCGGCTACTCCAAGCTGAACGGTGCCGACACGCTGAAGCTGACGAAGGACCTGCAGGCGCACGGCATCGGCGTCCTCGGCTCGACCATCGTCGGCCTGGAGCACCACACGCCCGAGAACATCGCGAGCGAGATCGAGCACGCGGTCGCCCACCAGACCGACTTCCACCAGTTCATGCTGTACACGCCGGTCCCGGGCACCCCGCTCTACCAGGAGATGTCAGAGCAGGGCCGGATCCTCGAAAACGTCGACCTGGCCGACATCCACGGGCAGGACCACTTCAACTTCGAGCACGCGGCCATCCCGCGCGAACAGTCGAAGTCTCTGCTGGACTGGGCCTTCAGGCTCGACTACGAGCGCAACGGCCCGAGCATCTACCGCCTGGCGCGGACCATGATGGAAGGCTGGCGCCGCTATCACGACGATCCCGACCCGCGCGTGCGCGAGCGCGTGCGGGAGATCGCCCAGGATCTGCGGCGTGGATACGGCGCGGCGCTGTTCGCGATGGAGAAGTACCTGCGCAAGCCGAACGCGGAGATCAGCGGGAAGATCCGCACGCTCCGGAAGGACATCGAGCGCGAGTTCGGCACCTTCACCCGCTGGATCGATCACGTGGTGGGCCCGGTGATGCTGTGGTCCGCCCGGCGCGACGCGCGGAAGTATCCCCGCGGGCGCAAGATCGAACCGATGACGTTCTTCGAACGCCGCAACTGGCCCGAACCCGCGTAGGCAATAGGCAATAGGTTATAGGTTACAGGTTACAGGTTACAGGACAGAGGTCACGGCTGAGCGGCCGCGGCGATCAGCCGCACCGCTTCTTCGACCGTCGCAAGGTGGATCGCGGCCGTGTCCTCGACACGCCTCGCATACCCTCCCGCCAGCACGATCACCACGGGGACGGAGGCTTCGAGGGCCGCGTGAAGGACGAGGGTGTCTCGTCGCAGGAGCCCGTCGAAGGTCAGGCTCAGGCCGCCCAGCTGGTCCCCGATGAACGGATCGGCACCGGCCACATAACACAACAGATCCGGGGCGCTGGCCAGCACCAGGGGCAGGGCGCGCTCCATCGCGGCGAGATACTCGCGGTCGTCGGCGCCGTCGGGCAGGCCGATGTCGAGCGAACTCGGCGGCTTCAGGGCCGGGTAGTTGTGCTGCTGGTGGATTGAGAAGGTGAACACCGTCGGGTCGCCGGCAAAGATCGACGCGGTGCCGTTCCCGTGGTGAACGTCGCAATCGACGACCGCGGCTCGCGAAACCGTCCCGTCGCGCTGCAGCGCGCGGATGGCGACGGCCACGTCGTTGAAGAGGCAGAAGCCTTCACCGTGGTCGGCGTGCGCGTGATGAAAGCCTCCGCCGAGGTGCACCGCAACGGCCGGGGTCCCCGGTGGCTGCTCCCCGGTCGAGGCCGGCGCGCGAGCCGTGCGGCCAGGATGGTGCCGCCCGCCATCAGGCGAAAGCCCTCGACCATGGCGAGGCTCCAGGGCAGTTCGAGCTGGGCGAGTTCGGCCTGTGAAAACGCGCCGGTCCGGGCCTTGCGAAGGAACTCGGGAGTATGGACGAGCGCCAGCTCGTCCCATGTCGCCGGTTCGCGGCTCGATCACATCGGAGGGCGCTACGAGGTTCTCGCGGAGCAGCGCCGCGTGGACCAGGCGGTACTTCGCGGTCCGGAAGACGTGCGCTCCCAGATCGATCCCATAGCGTTCGGAGAAGACAATGTTCACGGCGCTTGCGCCCGGGGGCCCCGCCCGGTCACCGCGCTGTCACGAGGTTTCGACCGCGACCGGCTCCTGGGCCGGCGGCTCTCGACGCCCGGGGTCTCGGTGGGGGCGTTCGCCTGGGCGCCGGGCTTGGCCGGCATCAGCGCGAGCCGCAGCACCTCGTCTATCTCCGAGACATAGTGCACCGTCATGTCGCGCCGGAGATCCTCGCTGAGGTCTTCGACGACGTTGCGCTGGTTCTGGCGCGGCAGGATGACCTCGCGGATTCCGACCCTGCGCGCGGCCAGCACCTTTTCCTTGACCCCGCCGATCGGCAGCACCCGCCCGGCCAGCGTGATCTCGCCCGTCATGGCGAGGTCGCCCCGCACGGGGCGCCCGGTCAGCTCGGAGGCCATCGCCGTCACCATGGCCACGCCGGCCGACGGCCCGTCCTTCGGGATGGCGCCTGACGGGACGTGCACGTGGATCTCGGACTTCTTGTAGAAATCGGGCTCGATGCCCCACCGCGCCGCGTTGGCGCGAAGCCACGACAGCGCCGCGCGGGCCGATTCCTTCATGACATCGCCCAGGTGGCCGGTCAGCGTGAGCGTCCCGGATCCCTGCATGCGCGACGCCTCGATGAACAGCACCTCGCCGCCTGTCGGTGTCCACGCGAGCCCGATGGACACGCCGGGGTCCTTGGTCCGGTCCGCCATCTCCTCGTCCAGAATCCGGGGCGCGCCGAGCATGTCGATGACCCGCTCGGGCGTGACCTCGATCGACGATTCGTCGCCTTCGGCCCGGCGGCGCGCGATCTTCCGGCAGAGCGATCCGATCTCGCGCTCGAGGTTCCGGACGCCCGCCTCGCGGGTGTACCCGCGAATCACGCTCCGGAGCGCCGCGTCGGTGAAGACGGCGATCGACTCGGACAGCCCGTGATTCTTGACCTGCTTGTCGACGAGGTGTTCGCGGGCGATCTTGAGCTTCTCTTCCTCGGTGTAGCCGGGCAGCTCGAGCACTTCCATCCGGTCGCGCAGCGCGGGGGGCACCGGGTCGAGGACGTTGGCGGTGGTGATGAAGAGCACCTCGGACAGATCGAACGGCACGTCGAGGTAGTGGTCGCGGAACGTGTTGTTCTGCTCGGGATCCAGGACCTCGAGCAGCGCCGATGCCGGGTCGCCGCGGAAGTCCGATCCGAGCTTGTCGATCTCGTCGAGGATGAACACCGGGTTCTTCGACTCCGCCCGGCGCAGCCCCTGGATCACCTGCCCCGGCAGGGCGCCGATGTAGGTCCGCCGGTGTCCCCGGATCTCGGCCTCGTCACGCATGCCGCCGAGCGACACGCGCACGAACTTGCGCCCCAGCGCCGAGGCGATCGACTTGGCGAGCGAGGTCTTGCCGACCCCGGGCGGTCCGACGAAGCAGAGAATGGGGCCCTTCACCGACGGGTTGAGCTTGCGGACGGCGAGGTACTCGAGGATGCGATCCTTGGCCTTCTCGAGGCCGGAGTGGTCGGCGTCGAGGATAGCCTTGGTCTTCGCCAGATCGATCACCTCGTCGGTCCGCTTCGCCCACGGCACGGCCACCAGCCAGTCGAGGTAGGTGCGCGACACGGTGTACTCGGCGGCCGCGACGGGCATCTTCGCCAGCCGATCCAGCTCCCGGAGCGCTTCCTTCTTCACGGTGTCCGGCATGCCGGCCGCTTCGATCTTCTCGCGCAGCTCCTCGATTTCCTTGGTCTGGTCGTCGCCCTCGCCGAGCTCGCGCTGGATGGCCTTCATCTGCTCGCGCAGGAAGTACTCGCGCTGGTTCTTGCCGACCTCCGACTGCACCTGCGACTGGATCTTCGACCCGAGCTCGAGGACTTCCAGTTCCTTGATGAGGATGCGGTTGAGGTTGGCCATGCGCTCGCGCAGGTCCAGCGTTTCGAGGATCTCCTGCTTCACCGCCGTGCTGATCGTGCTGAGGCTCGAGGCGATGAAATCGGCGAGCCGGCCCGGGTCGGTGATGTTCAGCGCGAGCGTCTGCAGGTCGTCCGACAGCAGCGGCGACAGCGACACCACCTGCTGGAAGTTCGTCTTGATGTTGCGCTGCAGCGCGTCGACCTCGAGGCGGTCCTCGTCACGCGCCACCTCGGCGGCGCGCGACACCTCGCCCCGGATGAACGGCTCGACCGAGGAGATCCGGTCGAGGCGCAGCCGCGTCAGCCCCTGCACGATCAGCCGCAGGCTGCCGTCGGGCAGCTTGAACATCTTGTGGATATGGGTGGCCGTGCCGATCGGATAGAGGTCCTCCTGCCGGGGCTCCTCCATCGACGCGTCGCGCTGCGTGAAGACCGCGATGAGTTTCCCGCCGCTGATCGCCTCGTCAATCAGTCGCACGGAGCTTTCCCGCGCGACGGCCAGCGGCATGAAGGAATTGGGAAACAGCACCGTGTCGCGCAGCGGCAGCACGGGAAGCTCTGGAGGAATCGCCAGGGCCTTCTCGCCGCCCGCGAGATCTTCGAACGGTGGCCGATCAGGTAGATCGCTCATCTGCAACCCTTTCGGGGGCGCAAGAAGGGCGCGCGACCCGCTGCCACTGCCCCGAAGCGCGTGGGAGGTCGGCGGGTTCCCGGGCGCCCTTCGGGCCGGAACCCGCCTGAAGAATGCCGCAGGTTAGCTGGAGATGTCAAAGAAGAGTGACGAAGGCGCCGACCGCTGGGCGAGCAGGCGTTCGCGGTTCGCGGCGGTCTCGCGCGCTTCCTCGCAATCCTTGCATCGCACGGCAAACGGCAACGCCCGGAGGCGCTGCTTCGAAATCTCCTCGCCGCACTCGAAGCAATACCCGTAGGCCCCCTCTTCCAGCCGGGAGAGCGCCTCGTTGATCTTGCTGAGCGTCTCGGCTTTCATCTGGATCAGGGCGAACTCGATATCTTCCTGAATGTCGGCCTCGGAGCTTTCGCCCGCATCGAAGACTTCGCTCATCTTCCCATGCGTGCCTTCGGTCCGGACGTCCCGGATCTTCTCGTGCACCTGGCTCATTATTTCTTTCCGGCGCTCGTCGAGCATCCGCTTCAATTCGTCGTAACGCTCGCCCTGCATCCGGTTCGTGGTCGATTCGCTGTTTGCCATGGTCTCCCGACGCTCCTTTCGCCCCACCCCTGGTCGTTTCTGAGGGACCTCAGTGGTCCCCTAGGGGTGCAAAGAGCCTGCCATCGTAGTGTGCTTCGCCACCCTTGTCAAGCGAAGCGAGGAATCCGCCACCGACGCTCCTGTGCCAACGCCCTGTCGCGCCCCAAATTCTACCAGGCTTGTCGGCTTATATGTCCTCATGTTTTCAGCTACTTAGCCTGGGTTCCGGAATCCCGCCGACCACCACTGCCGTTCTGCCGTCAAGCGTTTAGACGCCGACCCCCCCTGAAAGGTTCGGTTGAGGCTTCTGCCCTCCTCTGTCCTCGAAATGGGAAGACACAGAAACGCCTCACAGGGGCCGGGATGTGGCCCCAGCCACACGTCAAGTCACACAGGACACGCCGGTAAGCCACCATCGAGCGCCGCGACGTCACCTCGCCTGGACGCGTGAGTTGGCGTGCGGCGACACGAGGTCGATCCCGATCCGCACCGACGGCTCCAGAGCGCAGCGCGTGTGCCCAGGTGTTCAGCACACGTGCGTTGACGCAGGGGGATCGTCGTGTAATTCTTGCAGCATGCATTGCCCTCTTTGCCAGTCGCGTCCCGCGCGTCGTGCCTGCCCCGCCCTGCACCAGGACATCTGTCCGGTTTGCTGCGGGACCAAGCGTCTGACCGAAATCCGGTGCCCGGACACCTGCGTCTATCTCAACAACGCTCGAGTGCATCCCGCCGCGACGGTTCGCCGGCAGCAGGAGCACGATCTGGATGCGCTCGTGCCGGCGCTTCGGGTGCTGAACGAACCCCAGCAGCAACTGCTGATGCTCTGCCTGACGCTGGTCGATCGATTCAAGGGCGAGGGACTCGACGCCGCACGCGACGCCGACGCCGCGGATGCCGCCGCCGCGCTTGGCGCCACCTACGAAACGGCCGCCAAGGGCCTCATCTACGATCACCGGGCCGGCTCGCTGCCTGCCCAGCGCCTGGCGAACGAGATGCGCACGGTCTTCGACGAGCTCGGCAGGACCCGTCCATCGGCCTTCGCGCAGGACGCCGCGGTGGTCCTGCGCCAGCTCGAGCGACGGATCCGGGAAACCTCCCGCCAGGCTGGAGAGCAGCCGCGTTTCTTCATCGAGCTGGCCGGCCGTCTGGCCCGCCAGTTCCAGCAAGGCGGCACTGATCCGGCCGCCGAGGGCGGCGAGCTCTCGCGTCCGGGCCCGTCGCTGATCGTTCCGTGAGAAAGAAACGGCTGGCCTCTGGTGGCTGGCGGCTCAATGGACGTCTAGCGGCCCGTGCTATACTTGGGGTTTCGTGCCCGGCGGGTTGACCGTGCAGGGACTACAAAGGCGAGAGAGCACCATGGCACAGCGTTGCGAGATTTGCGGAAAGGGTCCGGTCGTTGGCCGGAACGTCAGCCACGCCCACAACGTCACGGCCCGCCGGTTCAATCCGAACCTGCAACGGGTCCGCGCGACGATCAACGGCGGCAACAAGCGGATTCGCGTCTGCACCAGGTGCCTGCGGTCCGGCAAGGTGGTCAAGGCCGCGTAGGAGTTGTCGGGATCACAGCGGAGTCGAGGTGACCATGCGCAACGCGATTGCCACAGGTGAGGCCCCCCAGGCTATCGGTCCCTATTCGCAGGCGGTCCGCGCCGGCAATCTGCTGTTCGCCTCGGGCCAAATCCCGCTCGACCCGGCCACCGGCGCCCTGGTCGCCGGGGACATCGCGGTTCAGACGCGCCGCGTGCTCGACAATCTTGGTGCGATTCTGAAGGCGGCCGGAGCGTCCTACGACAACGTGGTGCGGACGACCGTCTACCTGGCGGACATGAGCGACTTCCCCGCGATGAACGCCGCCTACGCCACCTACTTCAGTTCACCGGCTCCGGCCCGCTCGACGGTGCAGGCAGCCCGGCTCCCGAAGGACGCGCGCGTCGAAATCGACGTGATCGCGGCTCTCTAAAAGGCTTGAGGCTCAAGGCTTGAGGCTCGAGGCGCCCTAAGCCCCAAGCCCCAAGCCCGAGAGCGCAAGCTGTTATGCGCTCTTCTCGGGTGCGCCCGAGGCGATCCGCCGCGACCCGTCGGCCGCCACCGAGCGCGATCGATCCACCGACAGCACGCCCTTGGTCGACCGCAGCGTCTTGATCACCTTCTCGAGGTGCTTCATGTCGCTGATCTCGATCGTCACGTTGATCCGCCCGCGCCGCTCCTCGTCGATGTGCGCGTCGATCCCGGTGATGTTGGTCTTCATCCCGGCGATGCGCGTGCTGATCTCCGCGAGAATGCCCGGGCGATCTTCCACCTCCATGGTCAGGTGGACGGTATAGCGGCCCGCGTCGTCGCCCTTGTCCCATTCGACGTCGATGCGGCGGTCGGGGTCGAAGAGCAGGTTGGTCACGTTGGGACAGTTGATCGAGTGGACCGACACGCCCTTGCCGCGCGTGATGTAGCCGACGATTTTCTCGCCGCGGATCGGGTTGCAGCATCGCGCCCGGTACACGAGCATGTCGTCCGCCCCGCGCACCTTGATGCGATCGACGCCCATCCCGATGGCGCGCTTGACGACCGAGGCCACCGTCGATTCCGGCTTCTCGGTCAGTTCCCCGCCCGGCGAGAGCCGCGACAGCACCTGGCGGGCCCCGACCTTGCCGTAGCCGATCGCCGCGAGGAGATCGTGCCCCTTCTGCACGCCCCACTCGCTGGCAATCTTGTCCAGCCCGTCGCCGTCGAGCAGCGATTTCACGTTGACGTCGAAGCGGCGCGCCTCCTTCTCGAAGAGCTTCCGGCCGATTTCCACCGCGCGGTCCCGCTCTTCGGTGTGCAGGAACTGCTTGATCTTGTTGCGGGCGCGGGCGGTGGCCACGAAGTTCAGCCAGTCGCGGCTCGGCCGGTGCTTGGCAGCCGTCACGATTTCCACGATGTCGCCGTTCTTGAGCAGCGTGCGGATCGGCATCATCTTGCCGTTGACGCGCGCTCCCACGCACTTGTGGCCGACGTCGGTGTGGATCGTGTACGCGAAATCGATGATCGTGGCGCCGCGGGGCAGCGCCTTCACCTGTCCCTTCGGCGTGAAGGTGTAGACCTCCTCGGGATAGAGATCGACCTTCAGGTTCTGGATGAACTCCTGCGGGTCCCGCACCTCCTGCTGCCACTCGAGCATCTGCCGCAGCCACTTGAAGTAGCGCTCGTCGCGCGCGGCGCCCACGCGCCCTTCCTTGTACTTCCAGTGGGAGGCGATGCCTTCCTCGGCGTGCCGGTGCATCTCTTCTGTCCGGATCTGGACCTCGAACGGCACGCCGCGATCGCTGATGACGGAGGTGTGCAGCGACTGGTACCCGTTCGGCCGCGGCGTCGCGATGAGATCCTTGATGCGCCCGGGCACCGGGGGCCAGGTCTGGTGGATGATGCCGAGCGCGGCGTAGCAGTCCTTCACGGTCTTGGTGATGAGACGCAGGGCGAGGAAATCGTAGACCTGTTCGAGCTCGATCTTCTGCCGCTTCAGCTTGAGGTGAATGCTGTAGAGACGCTTGATGCGGCCGTCGAGGGCGACGATGGGGACCTGGGCCTCTTCGAGCTTCGACACGACGGTCTTTCGGAGCTCTTCGACCAGTCCCTCGGTCGCCCGGCGCCGCCGTTCCACGGCCACCTTGAGCCCCTCGTACGCCTCGGGCTCGAGGTAGCGGAACGCCAGGTCCTCCAGCTCGTTCTTGACGCGGCTCATGCCGAGCCGGTTCGCGATGGGCGCGTAGATATCGAGCGTTTCCTGCGCGATGCGCTCCCGGTTCTCGTCGGGCATGTACTGGAGCGTGCGCATGTTGTGCAGGCGATCGGCGAGCTTGACCAGGATCACCCGGATGTCGTCGACCATGGCGAGGAGCATCTTCCGAAAGCTCTCCGCCTGGCGCTCGGCCGCCGACGAGAACGGGATCGCGCCGATCTTGGTCACGCCCTCGACCAGGTGCGCCACCTCGGGCCCGAACAGCTCCGCGATCCGTTCGGGAGTGGCGAGGGTGTCTTCGACGACATCGTGCAGCAGGCCGGCGATGATGGCCGCCGGGTCCAGGCGCAGATCCGCGAGAAAGTCCGCGACTTCGAGCGGGTGCACGAGGTAGGGCTCGCCCGAGCGCCGCACCTGGCCCTTGTGCGAGAGGGCCGAGAAGACGTACGCCCGCCGGAGCAACTCGATGTCCTCATCGGTTACGTAGCTCCGGACCTTGTCGATGACGTCTTCGAATCGAATCATCGGCGGCGGTGTCTAACGGTTATAGGCCTCCAGCATTCGAGCCGGAAAAGTGCGGATTCGTCTCCATCTTTCGAGCGTTCGGAGGTGGAAGGCGGCGCGTACTCATGATAGAGGCCGAATCTCGGCAGGGTCAAGGCGGCCGGGAGGCGGCAACGGGTTGGCAGAACGAGAGTTGCTTGACTTGCCATTTTTCCGTTCACTATACTGCCCTCTGCTTGGGAAGACGTCTTCCCTTCGCGGGAGGGGCCACCACCCTGTCTGGCCGTCATTCTTCGCGATCTACTCCGATTTCCGAAATGGCCGTCTCCGGCCGGTCAATTCCGCGCATCGCGCGTAAGGGGGACACAAAATGGACAGGCGTTTCTGGCGCGGCGCATCGCTGGCGATCCTCACGGTGCTGGCGGTATCGCTCGTTGCCTGCAGCCAGTTTGGCGCGTTGAAGGCCAGGAAGGCCATCAAAGAGGCGCACTCACTCTATCAGCAGCAGGAGTACAAGCGGGCGGCGGCGAAGTACGAAGAGTGCATCGCGGATGATCCGACCCAGACCAAGGCGTACTTCTACCTCGGCAACAGCTACGATCAGCTCTACAAGCCGAGTCGCAAGGGTGAAGCCGAGAACGACGGCTACCTGACCAAGGCCATCGAGAACTACAAGAAGGCCGCCGACCTGGAGCCCGACCCCAAGATCAAGAAGCTCGCGCTCGACTTCCTGCTCGCCGCCTACGGGCCTGACAAGATGAACGACTCCAGCCAGTCCGAGACGCTCGTGCAGCGCATGATTCAGCTGGATCCGTCCGACCCGGAGAACTACTTCCGGCTGGCGAAGATCAGCGAGGACGCCGGCGAGTACGAGAAGGCGGAGCAGGCGCTGCTCAAGGCGAAGGAAGTGAAGCCGAACGATTCGGCCGTCTATCTGCAGCTCGCGGCGTTCTACAACCGGCAGGAAGAGTTCGACAAGACGATCGAAGCGCTCGAGCAGCGCTCGGCGCGCGAGCCGAACAACCCCGAGGCGTTCTACACGACCGCCGGCTACTTCTGGGAGAAGGCCTACCGGGACTTCCGCCTGAAGGACCCGGAGAAGAAGAAATACGTCGAGCAGGGCATCGAGCAGGTCGACAAGGCCCTCCAGCTGAAGCCCGACTACATGGAGGCCATCGTCTACAAGAACCTCCTGCTCCGCCTCAAGGCGAATCTCGAGAAGGATCCGGCCGTTCAGCAGGCCCTGATCAAGGAAGCCGACAAGCTGCGCGACCAGGCGGCCGACCTGAAGAAGAAGAAGGTCTCCGGCGTCGGCGACTAGTCGCGCCTGAACGTTTCGAGGAACTCCAGGGGCCGTTTCCGCCTTTCGGGCGGGAACGGCCTTTTTCATTTGGCCCGCCCACCCTGCATCCACGCGCACTCGCGGCCGGCGGCCACAGGACCCGCCAGATGGAGGCCGGGACTTCCGCCTGCGTGGAACGCTTTGGCGGCTCCCGTAACCTTGGCGCAGGCGGCCGGCCCCGGCGAGTCCTGCGGCTCTCAGGGAGCCGTCCGTTGTCAGAAGGGTGTGGCGCGCGGCGGCCCGCCCCTGAAGCCCACACTCGGTCCAGGCGGGGCGCGCGGATGGCCGGGCATTCCTTTGCGGTGGTGCGGCATTCACCCCTCACGGGCCCGCCTGGCGTTCTTGGGGTGCCCTGCGTGGCGGCGGGGCTCGCCCGTCCGGCTCGCTCGATTGTCGGCCAGGCGCTCGCGGTTATCGGATGGAGTGGTCCGGCGATCGGATGGAGCGGCGTGGCGGGGCGGGCTGGCGATTGGGTGGAGCGGTGTGGCGATTGGGTGGAGCGGGCCAGCGATTGAATGGAACGGGCCGGCGATCGGACGGGTACAAAGCGAACGGCTGCCTCGTCTCCCGCGGAGACGAGGCAGCCGTTGACGATGTGGACGGTGAGGCTTAGGCCTTAAGCCGTTGCTCCCCGTCTGCCCTAGTTCCCAGCCCCGGGGCGGACGCCCGCCGCGGTGCGCATGCCTTCGGTCACGATCCCGACCTTCTCGACGCCGGCACCCTTCGCCGCGTCGATGACCTCGACGATGTCGCCGTAACGGAGCCGGCCGTCACCGACGATGAACATCGTCTTGTCCTTGCGCTGCTCGAAGATGTTCCGCAGCCGCGTTTCGAGGTCCTGAATCGTCACGTCCTGCTTGTTGACCGAGATCCGCCGATCCGCCGTGTACTCGAGCACGATCTGGCTGCTCGTGTCGGTCGGGGTGCTCGTCTTGGTCTCCGGGGGCAGGTTGATGTCGATGCCCTTCTGCGTGAGCGGCAGTGCGGCCATGAAGATGATCAGCAGCACGAGCAGCACGTCGATGAGCGGCGTGACGTTCATGTCCGCCGACGCAGTCAACGCCTTCCCGACCACGACATCTTCAGCGCCGAAGTGTTTGTGCGCGTGCTTCATCACTGCCCTCCCACGTCGCCGCCGCGGACCCTGCGCTCGGTGATCAGGCCGATGTTCTCGATGGCGGCCTCACGGAGCCGGTCCATCGTGGACATGATCGCCGAATACGGAGCGTCGACGTCGCCCTTGATCAGGACGACCTTCTCCTTCCGCGTCTCCATCACCGCATTTACCTGCGTCAACAGGTCGTCCTCGCGCGTCGGAATGCCGTTGAGGAACAACCGCTTGTCGGCGGTGACCGCGACGACGGTCTGTTCCTGTGTTTCCGGCTTGTCCGCGCTGTTGGTCGCCTGCGGAAGCTTGACGTCAACGCCCTTCTGCAACATCGGGGCGATGAGCATCATGATGATCAGCAGCACCAGCATGACGTCCACGAGCGGCGTGACGTTGATGTCAGCCTTCAGGCCGCCCTTGGCGCCACCCACATCCATTGACATGTGGCCGTCTCCTCTTTCTTTTCTCCCTGGCGTCAGGCCAGAACCGCCGACACTACGCCGTCTTCTTGATGAAGTAGTCCACCATCTCCGACGAGGAGTTGTCCATCTCCACGTTGAAGTATTCGATGCGGCCCGTCAGGTAGTTGTAGAACCAGACGGCGGGGATGGCCACGACCAGCCCGAGGGCGGTCTCGACCAGCGCTTCTGCGATACCGGCCGACACGGCGCCGATGCCGCCCGACCCGGTGGCCGCGATGCCCTGGAAGGCGGTGATGATGCCGACGACCGTGCCGAGCAGGCCGACGAACGGCGCCGTCGCACCGATGGTCGCCAGGGCCGCGACGCCGCGCTTCAGGTCGGACGCCGTCAGGGCGCTGGCGCGGTGGATCGATCGGCGGACCGTGTCGACCACGTCTTCACGCTGCAGGCCGGCGTTGGATTCCTGCTGGAACTGGTATTCGTTCAGGCCCGCCAGGACGACCTTCGCCAGGTGGCTGTAGCGGTATTCCTTCTTCTGCGACAACGCAATCGCGTCCTTCAGGCGGCCTTCCTTGAGGTGCTTGGCCACCTGCGGCGCGAACAGCTTCGACTGCTTGCGGGCATTGATGAACGTATAGATTCGCTCGATGGCCACGCCGAACGAGATCATCGACATGATGAACAGGATCACGGCGATCCCCTTGGCCACGAAGCCCATCTGGTTCCACATCTCAATGAGGTTCATGTCTCTCCATCCTCCGAGTAACCAACGTTACCACTGTCTTTCCGAGGGCGCCGGTGGCCCCCCGGTCCCAATACCACGTCCAAAGACCGACAGGACCTACTGCAACGTAAAGTTGACCGTGACCGTCATGATGACGGGCACCGGCACGCCATTGAGCAACGTTGGCGTGAACTCCCACTGGCGCACAGCCTCGAGGGCCGCCTGGTCGAGCAGCGGAATCGAACGCAGGATTCTGGCATCCTTGACCTTGCCGTCAGGACCAATCGTCGCCTCGATGATGACCACGCCCTGCACACGGGCCGACTGGGCAATACTCGGATAGACGGGTCTGACATCCTTGACCTTGGTCGGCGGCCTGATGTTGCCACCCACCCGGACCGGCGCCTGCGGTGGCGGCGGCGGTGGAGCTTCAGGCAGCCCACCCACGACGCCTCCCATCACGCCTCCCGGCACTCCGCCCTCGACTCCGCCCGCGACCCCGCCCTCAGGCGCTTCGATACCGGTCTCGGGTTTGATCTCGGACGGCGCCTGGACGGGCGCGGCCGCCGGGTTCACATCCATCACCGGCTTCGGCACGGAGGCCTGCGGCGGTGGTGGCGGTGGCGGCGGCGGTGGTGGCGGCGGCGGTGCCGCGACGAACGCCATCATCGCTGGTGGCGTCGGCAGTATGTCGGCCGCCATCAAGGGAATAATGACGACCGCGGCAACGAGCACCGTGTGGACCGCGATCGAGAGCGGAACGGTGTACCATTTCCGGCTCCCGAGCGTGATTGAGGATTTAACGACATCCCCGAACATGTCGCGTGGCACCGGTCTGTCCTCCTAACCTCTCTGACAATCCGTGGTGCATGAGGCGGCCGATTATAGCCGTGCCCCAAAACAGGTGTCAACGAACAGGAACCCCGATTCGGGGGCTGGCGACCTGCCCGACACCCCTCTGGTCCCCCTGCAAGGATTAGACACCGGATCCCGAAAAGTGGCCGTCAGGCGGGTTCCGGGAACTTTCGCCCCGGTTCGCCTCAGGCCGCCTCGTCTACCGTGCCGATCCGATGCGCATCCCGTAGAACGACCGACGAACGAAGAACATCGCGATGACGAAACACACGAGCGCCAGCGCGCGCGACACCCCCGGCCCATGGGTCGCAGCCAGGTACACGCCCAACTCCACGGCCAGCAGGCCGAAGAGGGTCGTGAACTTGATGACCGGGTTCATGGCGACCGACGATGTGTCCTTGAAGGGATCGCCGACCGTGTCGCCCACCACCGTGGCGGCGTGCAGCGGCGTCCCTTTCATCTTGAGTTCGGTTTCGACGATTTTCTTGGCATTGTCCCACGCCCCGCCGGCGTTGGCCATGAAAATAGCCTGGAACAACCCGAACAGGGCAATCGAGATGAGATACCCGATGAAAAAGAACGGTTCGACGAAGGCGAAGGCCAGCGTCGAGAAGAACACGCCCAGGAAGATGTTGAACATCCCCTTCTGGGCGTACTCGGTGCAGATCGCGACCACCCGCTTGGAGTCCTCGACCGACGCCCTGGCGGCAGCGGAGGCATCGAGCTTGATGTTGGCCTTGATGAACTCCACCGCCCGGTACGCGCCGGTCGTCACCGCCTGCATCGACGCGCCGGTGAACCAGTAGATCACCGCGCCACCCGTGATCAGCCCGAGCAGGAACGGCGGGTGAAGGATCGACAGCATGTCCTTGTTGACCGTCAGCCCGTCGGTCAGCGCCACGATGATCGAAAAGATCATCGTCGTCGCCCCGACCACGGCGGTGCCGATGAGCACCGGCTTGGCGGTCGCCTTGAAGGTGTTGCCCGCGCCGTCGTTCTCCTCGAGCAGGTCCTTGGCGCGGCTGAAGTCCAGGTCGAAGCCGAAGTCCCGCTTGACCTCCTGCTTGATCCCCGGGATCGTCTCGATGACCGACAGCTCGTACACGGACTGGGCGTTGTCGGTGACTGGCCCGTAGGAGTCGACCGCGATGGTCACCGGCCCCATGCCGAGGAACCCGAAGGCGACCAGGCCGAAGGCGAAGACCGCCGGCGCCTGCATCAGCGACTCGAGACCGGTCGTGCTCACCAGGTAGGCGACGGCCATCAGGCCCATGATCGTCAGGCCCAGCCAGTAGGCGCTGAAATTGCCGGCGACCAGCCCCGACAGGATGTTCAGCGACGGTCCGCCCTCCTGGGACGAGGTCACCACCTCTTTCACGTGCACGGAAGTCGTCGAGGTGAACACCTTGACCAGCTCAGGGATGATGGCGCCGGCCAGCGTGCCGCAGGTGATGACGGTCGACAGCTTCCACCAGAGCGACGGGTCGCCGCCGAGGTCCGGAATCATGAGGCTGGAGACGATGTAGGTCACCGCCACCGACACCAGCGAGGTCAGCCAGACCAGCTGGGTCAGCGGCGCCTCGAAGTGCATCTTGTCGGCAGTGCCGAACCGGGCCTTGGTCAGGCTGTTGCTGATCAGGTAGGACAGGCCGGAGGTGATGACCATCATGACGCGCATCATGAAGATCCAGACCAGCAGCTTGACCTGGACGAGCGGGTCCCTGACGGCGAGCAGGATGAACGAGATCAGCGCGACGCCGGTCACGCCGTAGGTCTCGAACCCGTCGGCGGTCGGGCCGACCGAGTCGCCCGCGTTGTCGCCCGTGCAGTCGGCAATCACGCCCGGGTTGCGCGCGTCGTCTTCCTTGATGTTGAAGACGATCTTCATCAGGTCCGACCCGATGTCGGCGATCTTCGTGAAGATGCCGCCCGCAATGCGCAGCGCCGCCGCCCCGAGGGATTCGCCGATGGCGAAGCCGATGAAGCAGACCCCGGCGAGATCGCCCGGGATGAAGAGCAGGATGAGCAGCATCATCAGCAGCTCGACGCTGATGAGCATCATGCCCACGCTCATGCCGGCGCGCAGCGGGATCTCGTGAACCGGGAAGGGCTTGCCCCGCAGGCTGGCGAACGCGGTGCGCGAATTCGCCAGCGTGTTGATGCGGATGCCGAACCACGCCACGCCGTAGCTGCCGCCGATTCCGATGAGGCTGAACAGAAGGATGATGACGATCTTGTAGGCTTCGAGCCCGATCATCGCGAAATAGGCGACGATGACGGCGCCGATGAACAGCTCGAGGATCAGGAGGAACTGGCCCTGCTTGAGGAGATACGCCTTGCACGTCTCGTAGATGAGCTCGCTGATTTCCGCCATCGAGCGGTGCACGGGCAGCTTCTTGACCCGTATGTAGGTCGCCCAGCCGAACAGCAGGCCCAGGACGCAGACGACCAGCCCCGACTCGAGCAGCTGGTGCCCGTTGAGGCCGAAGAAATCGCCCTGGGCGAGGCTCGGCAGCTTCAGGTTCACTTCACCGCCGGGGGTGTGGTGCACCGGCATGGTGGCAGCAGCCGACAGGGTCGGCTCGGGTTGTGCGGGACTCGAGCTGGCGACGACGGGGACGCTGAAGCTTGTCAACGCCGCCGTGATCGCCATCGCCGCAAGTCCCAGCAGAACGGGTACGCGCCGTCTCAGACGGCTTTTCGCCTCTTGTTTCATAGGGTCATCCCGGCCTTACGGATGTCAGTCGATTGGGAAACTTTTGAATTCTACCCTACCGTCCCCCGTCGCGCACGAGAATGCGTGGCTCGAGCTCTCGAATTCTCTCAGGGAAGGCCATGCCGCCCGTCAGGACGATGCGCACGCCGTCCTCGACCGTGAGGTCGGGAAACACCGCCGACGCTCTCGGAACGATGACGATGTCGCCAAGGTACAGATGATTGGTCGGAACATAGACGGCCAGCAGTTCGACGGTTTCCTGGCCGAGGTCGAGCGTGAATTCCTTCGTCTGGAATCCGAGCAGCATGCCACGGCGCGGATCCTGGACCAGCACCACGCGCTTGAAGCCCGAGCTGCTGTCCGGGGAGAACCCGCCGACCAGCTGGCGAACCGGCGAATAGACGGTGCGGAACACCGGCACCTTGAGCAGGGCCGATTCGAGGGCCTTGAGCAGCCTCTTGCCGAGCACGTTGCTGGCGGCCACGCCGACCGCCAGGACCAGCAGCGCCGTGATGGCGATGCCGAACCCGGGAATGCGGAACCCGATCCAGCGCTGGTAGGCGGGCGCCACGAATCCGTCGACCAGCGTGAAGATCCAGGCCAGCGCCGCCAGGCTGATGACCAGCGGCACGATGACGAAGAACCCGGTCACGAAGTTCCGCCGCAGCCACTGGATCACCGTGCTCATCCTCGCGTCACGAACCACCAGACGGCGAACGATGCCGCCAGCGCCAGCCGGTACCACCCGAAGAGCGCCAGCGAGTGGCGGGTCAGATAGCGCAGGAAGTACCTGATCGCCGCATAGCCCACCACCGCCGACATGACCATGCCGACCGCGAACAGCTGCACCTCGGTGAGGTCCATGCCCTTGCGGGCGAGCGCCAGGCCCTCGTGGCCGGCCGCCAGCAGGATCGCCGGCACGCCGAGCAGAAACGAGAACCGGGCCGCGCTCTCGCGCGTGAGGCCCAGGAACAGGCCCAGGGTGATGGTCGCGCCGGATCGCGACACGCCTGGCACGAGCGCGGCGGCCTGCGCCACGCCAATCCCGATCGCTTCCGCTCCGCTCAGTCCCTGCGACTCGCGTGCCCGGGATCCGACGCGGTCCGCCACCAGCAGCAGGAGCCCGCCGGCGGCGAGCATCAGCGAGGCGGTCCACGGGTCCCGCAGCCGGTCTTCGAGACGGCTGAGCGGCACGCCGAGCACGAGCACCGGCACGGTGCCGAGGGCCAGCAACTGGACCATCCGCGCCGGGCCGACCGCGCCTCTGGCCGCCGCCGCCCGCACCTCCCGCAGCATGGCGAGCAGGTCGTCGCGAAAATACGCCAGGACCGCGATCAGCGTCCCGACGTGGCAGGCCACGTCGAAGGCGATGCCGAACCGGCCGGCGTCGTAGCCGAGGAACGCCCGGGCCAGGATCAGATGGGCCGAACTCGAGACAGGCAGGAACTCCGTGAGCCCCTGAACCGCCCCGAGCAGCGCTGCGTGCAGAATATCCAACGGAGGAAACGGATCGTCTTACGACGCTTTGATCTTCCGGTTGCCGGTCTTCTTCCGTCCGCCGGCCTCGACGCTGGCCGTTGCAGGGACCGGCACGCGGGCGGACTTGCTCTTCCAGAACGTGACGATGGCCGCCGCGATGAACACGCTCGAATAGGTGCCGGTGATGACGCCGACCAGCATCGTGAACGCGAAGCCGCGGAGCACCTCACCGCCGAACAGGTAGAGCGCGGTCACGCTGAGCAGCGTGGTGCCCGCCGTAATGATCGTCCGGTTCAGGGTCTGGTTCACCGCCCGGTTCACCACGTCGTTGAGCGTATCCCGGCGCATGCCTTTCAGGTTCTCGCGCACGCGGTCGAAAATTACGATCGTGTCGTTGGTCGAGTACCCGGTGAACGCCAGGAATGCCGCGATCACGTTGAGCGACATGTCATAGCGGAAGAACAGGATGAACGATAACGTGATGAGGATGTCGTGGACCGTCGCCACGACGGCGCCGACCGCAAACGAGAAGCGGAACCGGAACGCGATGTAGACCAGGATTCCCGCCAGCGACAGGATCGACGCCCACAGCCCCTTTTGCGTCAGTTCCTTGCCGACGATCGGGCCGACGATTTGCGTGCCGGCCGGGGTGATCTTGCCCAGGTTGGCGGACTGCAACGCGCCGACGACCTGGTCGGCCGTCTTGCTCAGGCCGGCGCCCTGCTCGGCACCCACCTCGCCCAGCCGGACCATGACCTGGTTCCGCGCCTCGGGACCGTAGCGCTGGACGACGACGTTCTGGCCGCCGCCGCCGATCTTGGCCTGGTCGAGCGCCGCGCGGACCTGGTCGACCTGCGGAGTCCGGTCGAACTGGAGGATGACGATGGTGCCGCCGGAGAACTCGACCGACAAAGGCAACCCCGCCGTGAAGAACGTAATCGCGCCGGCGAGGATGATGAGCCAAGACAGGGTCAGCGCGTGCCAGCGCCACCGGAGGAAGTTGAAGCTCGGGTTCTTGAAGATTTCCATGGTTGCCCCGGTCCAGTCCGCTAGATGCTCAACGCCTGGACCTTGCGGCCCGACAGCACGAGTTCAAAGATGGTCTTCGACACGAAGGTTGACGTGAAGAGATTCGACATCAGACCGATCGACAGGGTCATCGCGAAACCGCGGATCGGGCCCGTGCCGAACTGGAACAGGAAGGCCGCGGAGATGAGCGCCGTAATGTGCGTATCGAGCAGGGTGAGGAAGACCCGGCTGAACCCGGAGTGCAGCGCCTGCTTGACGCCCCGCTGCGCGGCCAGTTCCTCCTTGATCCGCTCGAAGATCAGCACGTTCGAATCGACGCCGATGCCCATCGTCAGCACGAAGCCGGCCACGCCCGGCAGCGTCATCGTCGCGCCGATGTACGCCATCAGGCCGAGCAGGATGACCAGGTTGAAGACGAGCGCGACAATCGCGTTCACGCCCGACAGCCGGTAGTACAGGAGCATGAAGAGCACGATCAACACCAGGCCGACGACGCTCGCCAGGATGCCCGACTTGACCGAGTCCGCTCCAAGCGTCGGGCCGACCGTGTCCTCCTCGAGATAGGTCAGCGACGCCGGCAGCGCGCCCGACCGGAGCACGAGCGAGAGGTCCTGGGTTTCCTGGACCGTAAAGTTCCCCGAGATGCGCCCCTGGTCGGCTATTCGCCCCTCGATGACCGGCGCCGACTGCACGCGCCCGTCGAGGACAATCGCCAGGTAGCGGCCGATGTTCTCGCCGGTCGCCTTGGAGAACTTGCGCGCGCCGTCGGACTTCAGCTCGAAGCTGACCGCCGGCCGGTTGTTCTCGTCGAGCGACGGTTTCGCATTGCGCAGGTCGCGCCCGGTGACGATGGGCACCTTGCGCACCAGGTAGTAGACGTTGTCGGCCCGCTCCCCCGCCGCCGTGCTCGAGGACCCCGGCAGGATTTCCATGGTGGGCGGCACGACGCCATTCGAAGAGGTCAGCAGCGCAGCCTTGTCGCTCGACGGGCCCTGCTCGACCAGCTTCAGCTCGAGCAGCGCCGTCGAGCGGATGATGTCCTTCGCCCGCTGCGGCTCGGTCATGCCCGGCAGCTCGACGATGATCTGGTCGTTGCCCGCGCCCGACGGCGCGACGAGCGGCTCGGCGACGCCGAGCTCGTTGATGCGCCGCTCGATGGTCTGCAGCGACTGGGTGACCGCGTCCTCGCGAAGCGACACGGCGATGTTCGGCTTCATCGTGAACGTGTAGGTGCCGCCCACGCCGGATGCCCGGTTGAAGTTGGCCTGCACCTCGTTGGCCGCCTCGCGGAAGGCCGCGTCCTGCGCCTGCGGGATGCCTTCGACCTTGAACTGCTGCGGGTTCACCACGGTGAAGGTCGCCGCGGTGATGCCCTTCCCCTCGGCGCTTTCACGCAGCTGCTCGAGCGTCGTCTCGGTATCGAGGCGCAGCGCATCGTCGGTCTCGACTTTCAGCACGAGATGGACGCCGCCCTTGAGATCGAGCCCCAGCTTGATGCGGTCCTTGGGTGGATAAACGGCCCACAGTGCAAGGCCAAGAACAACCAGGGTGATGGCCACCCGCCAGCGGATATCTTTCATGGTTCTACTGATTGGCTGTTGTGGTGTCCGGCTGAACCGGCGCCTGCCCCTGGTAGCCGCCAATGGCTGCCCGGGAAACCTCGATGCGGACCTTGTCCGCGATCTGGATCTGGACGCTCTGTTCGGAGATCTTGGTGATGGTGCCGAAGATGCCGCTGGTGGTGACGATGCGGTCGTTGACCTTGAGCGAGGCCAGGAACTCCTGCACCTTCTTCTGCTTGCGCCGCATCGGCAGCAGAATGATGAAGTAGAAGATCCCGAGCACGAGCGCGAAAGGAACCAGCTGCACCAGCGGGTTGACGCTGCCGTCGGGCGGTGCGGTCATGGCCAGCACCAGGCCCAGTCCAGGATGTACTGTCACTGTCATGAGTCACCGAGACGGGCGGGTGAATATTGCGCGTAGCGATCGCTGCACGTTCTCCAGCGAGTTGAACATAATAGCCTGTCTAATCCTCGACATGGTGTCAAGGTAAAACTGCAGATTATGGAGCGTATTGAGGGTCGCGGCCGTGATTTCGCCGGCCACAAAGAGGTGGCGAAGGTAGGCGCGCGAGAAGTTCCGGCACGTGTAGCAGCCGCACTCGGGATCGGGCGGCCGCGGGTCGTCGGCGTAGCGGGCGTTCTTGATGACCAGGCGCCCTTCCGAGGTGAACAGCTGGCCGTTGCGCGCGTTGCGCGTCGGCATCACGCAGTCGAACAGATCGACCCCGCACGCGACGGCTTCGACCAGGTCCAGCGGGGTGCCGACGCCCATCAGGTAGCGCGGGCGGTCCGAGGGAAGCATCGCCGCCGTGTGCCCGGCGACGTCGTACATCTGCGCCGGGGGCTCGCCGACGCTCAGGCCGCCGATCGCATAGGCCTCGAACCCGATGTCGAGCGTCTTCTCCACGCTCAGGGTCCGCAGCTCGGGGACGGTCCCGCCCTGGATGATGCCGAACTGGGCCTGCCCCGGGTTGGTGACCTCGGGCCATTCCGTCGCGGGACCCGACGGGAGTGAGCCGGCTCGCTCGCCGATCGCGAGGAACCGGTCCCGCGAGCGGCGGGCCCAGCGCGCACTGAGCTCGGTGGAGGCGCGCACCTGGCCGGGTTCGGCGGGCTGCGCCAGACACTCGTCGAGCACCATCGCGATGTCGGAGCCCAGGCGCGCCTGGATGTCGGTCGCCCGCTCGGGGCTGAGGAAGTGTTCGCTGCCATCGAGGTGCGATCTGAAGGCGATGCCGTCCTCGCTGATCTTCCGGCGTGCCCCGAGGCTGAACGCCTGATACCCGCCGCTGTCGGTCAGGATGGGCCGGTCCCAGGCCATGAAGCGATGCAGCCCTCCGAGCTTCGCGATGAGCTCGTCGCCGGGCCGCAGCGACAGGTGGTAGGTGTTGCCGAGGATGATTTCCGCACCGAGGCCGGTCAGGTCGCGCGGGGTGAGCGCCTTGACGGCGCCGCGCGTGCCGACCGGCATGAAGGCCGGCGTCTGCACGATGCCGTGCGCGGTCGTCATCTCGCCGCGCCGGGCGGCGCCGGAGGTATGGGTGACTCGGAATCCGAACTGGTCGGGCACAGGTTACAGGTTATAGGTTACAGGTTACAGGACACGGGCCGCATGCCACGGGCTTCAAGAGCCAGGTGACGACACGCAACCTGCCTGGTGGGGACGGCACGAGAAAAGTCCGACCACTGCACCCAATCTGGAACTCCGGACATCGTCGTCTCATGCGCTATATTAGCCGGTAAGACACGTCCGGCCGACTGGCGAGATCGGGGCAGCGAGGGACCGACGGATCTGCGGGCTCCCGGCGGTCGATGTCTCGCTGTCGGGCGTGCCTGCGCTCATGACCCAGGTTCGTAGCTGGTGACTGACGCGCGCGGCGTGTGGCGTGGCGTGCAGCGTGTCCTGTCGCCGGTGGTCCGGGGAATGCAGCCGGCGGCCAGTGGCCTGGAGGTTGTAGTCCGTGGCCGGAGACCTGATGCTCGTGGCCTCTACCCTGTAACCTATAACCTGTAACCTATAACCTCCCCTTGGCCTGATTGCGAGAGGTCCGATCCGTGAAGCGAACCCGTGTCGGTGTGATCTTCGGAGGCAGATCGAGCGAGCACCTGGTCTCGATCCGTTCGGCCAGTTCGATCATCGCCAGGCTCGACCGCCAGCGCTACGATCCCATTCCCCTGTACGTGAGACCTGACGGCCGGCTGATCGTTCCGGACCGGGCGCCGAACGCGCAGTCCGAGGTCGAGGCCAAGGAGTACGCGCGCGAGCAGGAGTCGAGAGTCTCGCGCATGGTCCGCGAGGCGCACCTGGTCGCGTACCCGAACGGCGACAACACGGTGCTGACCGTCGAGCGTCGCGGGCCCCAGCTCGAGGCAGGCCAGGAAACGGCCCAGGACCTCGCGCTTGTCCTGGGCCTGCGCATCGACGTGGTGTTCCCGGTGATTCACGGTCCCAACGGCGAGGACGGCACGCTCCAGGGCCTGCTCGATCTCGCCAACGTGCCGTATGTGGGCGCGGGCGTCCTTGGATCGGCCGTCGGCATGGACAAGGCCGTGATGAAGGTGCTGTTCGCCGCCCGCGGGCTCCCGATCCCCGACCACGTGGTGATCACCAAGCGCGAGTGGCTGAAGGATCCGGCCGCCGCGGCCGCGAGCCTGACCGGGCGCGTGCAGTTCCCCGTGTTCGTCAAGCCGGCCAACATGGGATCGAGCGTCGGCATCACCAAGGTGAAGCAGCCCGAGCTGCTCGGAGCGGCGATCGACTTCGCCGCCCGGTACGACCGGAAGATCCTGGTCGAATCGGCCGTGCCGAACGTGCGGGAGATCGAGTGCTCGGTCCTGGGCAACGACCTGCCGGAGGCGTCGGTGCCCGGAGAGATCGTCCCCCAGCGCGAGTTCTACGACTACGAGGCCAAGTACCTGGACGAAGGATCCCGCCTGATGATCCCGGCGCCCCTCACGCCCGAACAGACCGCCGAGGTCAGACGCCTGGCGATCGAAGCGTTCCTCGCGATAGACGGGACGGGCATGGGCCGTGTCGATTTCCTGATGAACAGCGAGACGGGCCAGTTCTTCGTCAACGAGATCAACACCATCCCCGGCTTCACCACGATCAGCATGTATCCCAAGCTCTGGGAAGCCACCGGGCTCGACTATCCCGCCCTGCTCGAACGCCTCATGGCGCTCGCCCTCGAGCGCCACGCCGAACGGCAGGAGTTGCGGACGAGCGCCCAATGACTCGTGCGCTGGCCCGACGGGCAATCGTGCCCTTCGCCGTCATCGCGGGATCTGCAGTGTGGCTCGCCGGCATGGCGCCGGCGCCCATCCGGGGGTTCACCGGCGCGGAGGGTGTGGCGCAAGCCTACCAGCTGGTGTACGACGCGGACTTTGCCGGAGCCGAAGCGCGCCTGAAGCAGGCCTGCCCGCCGGCCCCCCAGGTCGCCTGCGACCTCATCAGCGCGGCGATCGTCTGGTGGCGAATCGCGATCGATCCGGCCAACAGGGTCTACGACGCGCCGTTCATGGCGAGCGTCAATCGGGTGATCGCCGAGGGTGAAGCCTGGACCGGGCGCGAGCCGGACCGGGCCGAAGCGTGGTTCTACCTGGGCGCGGCCTACGGCCTCCGGGGCCAGTACCATGTGCAGCGGAAGGAATACTTCTCGGCCGCGCGGTACGGCAAGCGCATCAAGAACGCCCTCGAGAAAGCCATTGCGCTCGACCCCGGGATGTCGGACGCGTATTTCGGCATCGGGCTCTACCAATACGTCGCGGACATCTCTCCGACCGTGCTGAAGATCGTGCGGTTTCTCCTGCTGTTGCCTGGGGGAAACAAGACCAAGGGTCTCCAGCAGATGATCGAGACCCAGGAGCGCGGCCTCTATCTCGGAAGCGAGGCGGACTACCAGCTCCACCTGATCTACCTGTGGTACGAGCACCGGACCGACAAGGCGCTCGAGCTGCTGAGGAAGCTGGAAGCGCGCAACCCGCACAATCCGTTCTTCCTCAACAGCATTGCCGACCTCTACCACGTCTACTACCAGGACGACACCTCGGCGCTCGGGGTGTATCGGAAGATGCTCGACCTGGCGCAGAAGGGCTCGCTGCGGCTCGCGGACATGGCGCAGGTCCAGGCGCGGCTGGGCATGGCCTCGATGCTCGACAGCCTCTGCGAATCGGATCGGGCCATCGACGAGCTGCAGGCCGTGGTGGCGATGAAGCCGACGGTGCCCTACAGCTCGCTCGCGCAGGCCTACTTCGCGCTCGGGCAGGCGAACGACAGGCTGGGCTACCGGCAGCGCGCGATTGACGCGTATCGGGCGGCCGTGGCCGCCGCGCCGCCCGACGATCCGTACAAGATCCGGAACCGCGCCGGCGACGCCATCGGCAGCGAGCCCGACCGCAGGGCCGCCGAAGCGTACCGCCTGTCGCTGGAAGGCTGGCGCGCGCTCGAACGCGGGTCGGTCGCTGATGCGGCGCGGCCGCTCGAGCGCGCGGCCGAGCTCCGTCCGTCGGATCCGGTGATTGTGTTCAGGCGCGCCAAACTCGACGAGGCGTGGCACAACCCCGCGCAGGCGATCGTGGGATTCCAGCGCGTGATCCAGAGCCATCCGCTTCCGCCCGACACCTTCGTGGCGGCGGCGTACCTCGAGCTCGGCCGCCTGCTCGAGCCGAGCGATCGTCCGCGCGCGATCACGATGTATGAAAGCGCGGCGCGCGTGCGCGGCGCGGACCCATCGACGCGCGACGAGGCCACGCGCGCGATCGCGCGCATCCGGAAGTGATCGAGATCGGCCTGGGGTTTGAGGCCTGGGGCTTAGGGCTTCGGACCTCGAGCCCCAAGCCGCACGCCTCGCGCCTCAAGCCATAAGCCATAAGCCTCAAGCCTCGAGCCTCGAGCCGCAGTTGACGCGGAATGCCGTCGTGTGCTTGCGGATTCGGCGAGAGTTCGGGCCCGGTCGCGCAAGAAACTTTACATCCGACGTCGAATTGTGCTTGACATAAGTTCCCTCTCATTCATAATCTACAGCTTGTATGAGCTTGAACCGCTCAGCCTAGGGCTTGCGGTACGTTAGTACCAAGTCAGAGGTTGGCGGTCTCAAAACCCAGGAGGAAAAATGGCGAAGAAGGCACCGGCCAAGAAGGCCACGAAGAAGGCAGCCAAGAAGCGCTAGGCCGCCGCACGTCAAGGGGGTGATTGTCACCCCCGTTTTTTTTGTCCGCTGACTCCCGGGCCCGCACCGGGTTCCTGATAAGGCGGAGAGCGAATCGGGCGCTCAGGATTCCAAGCCGAAGGGGGGGATTACACATGGCAAAGAAGCCAGCCAAGAAGGCGACGAAGAAGGCCGCGAAGAAGCGCTAAGCGTTTTTCTTCGGACAGCATTGGGGGCGGCTGACGCCCCCTCTGTTTGTACGGCAGTTCTCTCTAGGGGCGCGACTTCGGTCGCGCCTACTTCACCACCAGCTCCCGGCCGTCCCACACTCGCACCTGCCGGATCACGTCCCACCGCTGAATCCGATCGACCACGTCCATCCCCGACACGACGCGCCCGAACGCGGTGTACCGGCCGTCGAGATGCGGCTGCGGCGACACGGTGATGAAGAACTGGCTGCCGCCGGTGTCCGCCCAGTCGAGCGCCATGCCGACCGTGCCCCGCAGATACGGCGCCTGGTTGATCTCGTCGCGAATGGTGTAGCCCGGCCCGCCCTCGCCGTCGCCCCGGTTGTCGCCGTCCTGCACGACGAAGTTCGGCACGACCCGATGGATGGCCAGGCCTGTGAAGTATCCCTGGCGGGCGAGTCGCAGGAAGTTGTCGGAGGTCAGCGGCGCGTCCACCACGAGCAGCTCGATTTCGATGGTGCCCCTGGCGGTGTCGATGAAGACGTGAGGCGAGACGGACGGCGCCACCAGCTGCGCCTCGGAGTAGGCCTCCGGCGCCCGCCCGGGAGCAGGCCGCATCAGGGGCGCAGGATCGATCGACGGGTCGAGCCTGCGCAGCAGGGTCGCCGCCTGCACGCGCACCGCCCAGTCCTTGTCGCCGAGCGCCTCTTTGAGCACCGGCAGTGCGGTGGCCGCGTGTCCGGATCCGAGCGCCGCGAGCGCCGCCGCGCGGGCCTGGTAGCCCGCGTCGCGCTGCCCCGCGCGATAGGCCTCGATGAGCGCCGTCTCCGCGCCCGGCAGTTTCGCCTCGCCCATTGCCGTCGCAGCCGCCGCCCGCACGATCACGTCATCGTCTTTGAGCGCCTGCGCCAGGATCGCGTCGAGCCCTGGGACCTTGGCCGCGACGAGCGCCGGAATCACCGCCGCCTTCACGCGCGCGTCGGGGTCGCGCAGCATGGCCGTCAGCCTCGGGATCGCGATGAGAGGGTCGAGCGTCGCGACCAGCGGCCCGAGCGCCGCCCGCACGCTCCAGTGCGGATCGGAATCGAGACCGGAGAGCGCCATGAGGAACTGGTTCGGATCGATCTGACGCAGCGCGCGCAGCGCCTCGGCTCGCATCGGAGGCCAGCGGTCGGCCAGCAGGTCCATCAGGCCGTCGACGGCCCCCCGATCGCGGATTCCGCCGAGCGCGGCGACGACCTCGAGACGCAGGTTCGGATCCAGGTCACGCGTGGCCAGCAGCCGGCGCAGGACCGGCGCGCCCTCCGGGCTGCCGATCTGGCCGAGCGCGCGGATGCTCGACGCCGCCAGCCTCGCGTCGCTCTTCCAGCCTTCGGCGAGGGGGCCGAGCAGCGCGATGGCGGATGGTTCCTTCAGCGCGCCGAGCCCACGGGCGGCGAACGCCCTGGTGACCGATCCGGTGCCCTGAAGCCACCAGATGAGCGCCGGCACGGCTCTCCGCTCCTCGATCCGCTGCACCGCATAGGCGACCGGCCACCAGCGCACCAGCGGCTTGCCGGCGCTGTCGAGCACGCAGCCCGAGAGCGCGTCCCACGCCTTCAGGCGCGCGAGCGCATAGACGCCCAGTCGAAACGCCTCGATCTCGGGCTTCTGCGGATAGACCTGATCGTCGGGCTCGAGCGCGGAGACACCCGACGTGCGCGAGGTCGAGGCCACCATGGCGGCAATGGCCGGCGCCGACGCGGCATCGCCAATCAGGCCGAGGGCTTCAGCCGCCCGGCCCTCGACGCTGGCGGCCGGATCCTTCAGGGCGCCGCGCAACGGCTCGGACGCGTCGCGGCTGCCGATGAGGCCGAGCCCGAAGGCCGCCATCTGCCGCACTTCCGGTTCGCGATCGCCGAGCAGCCCGACCAGGGCCGGCACGCCTTCACGCAAACCGACGTGCCCGATGGCCAGGGCCGCGCGACGCCGCACGCGCGCGTCAGGATCGGCGGCCAGCCGGAGCAGATCCGGCGGCGCCGGCACCTCGGCAATCGGCGCTCGTGCCGATGGCTTCCCGGACTTCCCGGGAGGCGGCGGTAATGGCGGGGGGACGGGGACGCGCAGGATCCGCTGGTCCTCCAGCCTGAGCATCCACGCGAGCTTCATCTCCCAGGTGACGGCCTGTGGCACGACCTTCGGCGGCGCCTTCGCGCAGGTCGCGGCGGCGAACCCGCCGAAGACGGCGATCACGACCACGATGGCCGCCCTCCGGGTTCTGGCGGGCAATGGGCGGCGGTCGTGGTCGATGGCCCCGAAGGCTGCGCGGACGGTCGTCGATGGTCTGGCGTTCACGGGGTCAATCCGACCGGCCGGAGTTCAATTCTCTTCAATGTGGCTTTCTCGATTCGATCAGGCACGATCTCGACGCCGATCCCGGGACCGGGCGGGATCGGGATCGTGCCGTCGGGCCGGACCTCGATGGGCGGCTCGATCAGGTCGGGCTGGTAGTAGCGCCGGCTGGCGGCGACATCGCCCGGCAGCGAGAAGTTCGGCAGCGTCGACAGGTGCAGATTGTGCGCCCGCCCGATGCCCGATTCGAGCATGCCGCCGTGCCACACCGGGATGCCCGCCGCCGCGCAGAGATCGTGCAGGCGGATCGACTCGGCGTGCCCGCCGACGCGGCCGGGCTTGATGTTGATGATGCGGCACGCGCCGGCGTCGATCGCCTCCCGCGCGGCATGCACCGAATGGATCGACTCGTCGAGGCAGATGGAGGTGCGCAGCCGTTTCTGCAGTCGCGCGTGGTCGGCGATGTCGTCGTAGTCGAGCGGCTGCTCGATCATCATCAGGTCGAAGGCGTCCAGGCGCGCCAGGGTGTCGGCGTCCTCGAGGGTGTAGGCGGCGTTGGCATCCACCATCAGCGGGATGGGCCCGAGCCGGGCGCGCACGGCCTCGACGGCCTTCACGTCCCATCCCGGCTTGATCTTGATCTTGATCCGGCGATAGCCGGCGGCCAGCTCGCCGCTGATGCGATCGACCAGCTCGTCCAGGCTGGGCTGGATGCCGACCGAGACGCCCGAGGCGATCGCGGTGCGCGTCCCCCCCAGCAGCTGCCACAGCGGTTTTCCGGCGGCGTTGGCGAACAGATCCCACGCCGCCATCTCGACGGCGGCCTTCGCCATCTGGTGCCCGCGGATGCGGCGCAGGGCCGGGTACACCTCGCGCGGGTGTCCGAGCTCGACGCCCAGCACGAGCGGCGCGAGGAACCTGGTGATGACGTGCCAGGCCGTCTCGGTTGTCTCGGAACTGTAGAACGGGTTGTCCTCGGCCACACACTCGCCCACGCCCGCCGCCCCGTCCGCTTCCAGGCGGACCAGGAGGAACGCGCGATCGTGGACCCGGCCGAAGCTCGTTTCGAAGGCATGCACGAGGGGCAGCCGGAGCAGCCGTAGTTCCAGGCGGTCGATTTTCACGGCGTGTGGCTTCACATGCGCCCGTTCACGCGGCACACGGGCGATCGTGCGATTCACCCTGATCGTAACTGCGGGTCGATCATAGCATGCAGCCCCGGCCCGCTCCCCCAAAGGCCGGGCCGGCCGCCTGAAGTCTCGATGGCGTGCGCTTGCGCCCGCGGTGAGCCGATCGCTATACTCGCCGCGAGCGTCTTGGACTACCGACATCTCGCCATCGAGGGCCCGGTCGGCGTTGGCAAGACGGCCCTGGCCGAGCGCCTGGCCGTTCGTATCGACGCCACCGCCGTGCTCGAGGAAACCGAAAACCCGTTTCTGGCCGACTTCTACCAGGAGCGGCCCGGGGCCGCGCTCCAGGCACAACTCTTCTACCTGCTCACCCGGCACCGCCAGCAGGCGGCGCTCCGGCAGACGGACCTCTTCAGCCAGGTCACGATCTGCGACTACCTCTTCGACAAGGATCGGATCTACGCCTACCTCAACCTCGACGACAACGAGCTGTTCATCTACGAGCGGCTCTACGAGCTGCTCGCCCACGACGTCCCCTCGCCCGACCTGGTCGTCTATCTCCAGGCTCCGACCGACCTGCTGGTCAGGCGCCTGCGGGAGCACCGGCACGACCCGGAGTCCGACGCCCACAGGCTGACGCCCTCCTACATCAAGGAAATGAACGAGGCGTACCAGCACTTCTTCTTCCACTACCGGACCACGCCCCTGCTGGTCGTCGAAACCGAGCAGCTGGATTTCAGCCGGAGCGACGAGACGGTCGACGACCTGGTCCGCCAGATCAAGGCGATGGGCCGCGGCACGCAGTACTACGTGCCGCGCACGGGATGAGCCCGCGGCCGGCGGCCCTGCTGGCGGCTCGCGGCCGCGGCCTCGTTTGTTATAAGCTGACTGCTGCATGAGCTGGTTCAAGAAGACGAAGACGCCAATCGCGGCGGCCAAGGGTGCCTCGGTCCGCGTGCCGGAAGGCCTGTGGGTGAAGTGCCCCGGCTGCGCGCAGGTCATCTACAACAAGGACCTGCAGATCAACCTGCAGGTGTGCCCGAAGTGCGCGCATCATTTCCGCATGTCGGCGGCCGAGCGCCTGCAGATGCTGTTCGACGGCCCGTGGGAGGAGTTCGACTCGAGCCTCACCTCGACCGACCCCCTGCGATTCCACGACACGAAGCCGTACCGCGACCGCCTGAAGGCCAGCATCAAGGCCACCGGGCGCCAGGACGCGGTGGTGACGGCGCAGGGGACGCTCGACGGCATCCCGGCCATGGTGGCGGCGATGGAGTACAGCTTCATCGGCGGCAGCATGGGCGTGGTGGTCGGGGAGAAGATCACCCGCGCGATCGAGCGCGGCATCGACGGGCGCATGCCGGTCATCATCGTGTCGTGCTCGGGCGGCGCCCGGATGATGGAAGGCGCGCTGTCGCTGATGCAGATGGCCAAGATCTCGGCGGCGCTGGCGCGCCTGGATCGGGCGCACCTGCCCTACATCTCGCTCCTCACCGATCCGACCACCGGGGGCGTCACGGCCAGCTTCGCCATGCTCGGCGACCTCAACATCGCCGAACCGATGGCGCTCATCGGGTTCGCCGGCCCGCGCGTCATCGAGCAGACCATTCGCCAGAAGCTGCCCGAAGGCTTCCAGCGCAGCGAGTTCCTGATCGAGCACGGCATGCTCGACATGGTGGTCGACCGTCGCGAACTGAAGGCGACCATCGCACGCGCGCTGCGCTTCATGGGCTGTGAAGCACCTCGTATGGCGCCGGCCGGCGTCGAAGCCTGATCGTCCCGTAGCCCGGGCGCACCTGCTGCGCCTCCAAGCCGTATGTCCGACGCGCTGACCTACCTGTTCGGGCTCGAAATCCTCGGCATCAAGTTCGGCCTCGACAACATCCGTGCGATCACCTCCGCGCTGGGGAACCCGCAGGACAGCTTTCGGTCCGCGATCATCGCGGGCACCAACGGGAAGGGGTCGGCGAGCGCCATGGTCGCCGCCTCGCTGACCGCGGCGGGCTATCGGACCGGCTGCTACACCTCGCCGCACCTGGTCGACATCGAAGAACGCTTCACCATCGACCAGGCGCGGGTGACGCGCGCCGAGCTCGAGGAGGCGATTACCACCATCCGCCAGGCCGTCGATCGGCTGATCGCCGGCGGGTCGCTGCGATCGCAGCCGACCTTCTTCGAGATCACGACCGCCGCGGCCTTCGAGATCTTCAGGACCCGGGGCGTGGACATCGCCGTGCTCGAGGTGGGCCTCGGCGGGCGGTTCGACGCCACCAACATCAGCACCCCGCTCATCGGCGCGATCACTTCGATTGACATCGATCACGAGCGCTTCCTCGGCCGGACCATCCCCGAGATCGCCTTCGAGAAGGCCGGCGTCATCAAGCCCGGCATGACGCTGGTGGTCGGCGAGCGCAAGCCGGACGCCCTCTCCGTCATCGCCGACGCCTGCCGGGAGCGGGGCGCGCGCCTGGTGCGCGCGTGGGACGGGGTGCAGATGGACGCGACGTTCCACCAGGGGCAGGCCCGCCTCGTCCTGCAGACGCCGATGCGCACCTACCCCGCCTGCACCCTCGCGCTGCGGGGGCGCCACCAGGCGGGCAACGCCCTGGTGGCGGTGCGAACGCTCGAGGCCCTCGAGGAGGCCGGCCTCCCGGTCCCCCCGGAGGCCATCGTCACCGCGCTCGCCACGGCCCGATGGCCGGGGCGGCTGCAGCTGGTCGATCTGCCGAAGGGGCGCCAGGCGCTCCTCGACGCTGCGCACAACCCTGCGGGCGCCCGTTCGCTCGCGGAGTACATCGGCGAGGTGTATCCCGGCGGGCTGCCGCTGGTCTTCGCCGTGATGGAAGACAAGGATCGCCGGGGCATGCTCGACGCGCTCCTCCCGCATGCGACGCGTGTCGTGCTGACGCGGGCACCGACGCCGCGATCGGCAGAGCCGTCCGCCGTCCTGCCTGACGTCACGGCTTTGCGGCCCTCGCTCCGCGTGGAGATCGAGCCCGACCCTCGCCGGGCGCTCGAACTGGCACTCTCCGACGCCCCGGTTGCCTGCGTGGCGGGATCGATCTTCCTGCTCGGTTCGCTGCTTCCATTTCTCGAGGGCGGGCAGGCCGATTGAGCCGCCCTTGAACTCGTTGGGTGGTGCCGGGCGGGCCGTGCTAACCTCAGTGGACGTAACGGCTCGCGACCGAATACGGCGGGAGGTGAGCGGCCGCCGGGCTGCCCCATGGCTCGACTGCCTGGCGCCATCCCGGGCGGTGGCTCGTCACGCCCCGGCCGAGGCGGAGCGATCCCGCATGACGCCGGCACTCGGGTCGCGCATGGGTGCGGTCGGTTCACGGGCTCACGCGGTTGGATCATCGATGCACATGACGGGATGTCGCCTGGCGGTTGCCCTCGTCTGCCTCGCGGCCGCACTGGCTGGCGCGCCGGCTTCTGCGCAGCAGGGGCCGCCCGGGATCGAACACGCCACCTCCAACAAGTGGGAGCGCCTCACCACGGAGCACTGGAAGTTCGTCGGCGACGTCGAGGTCGAGCAGGGCGACATCAAGTTCTCTGCCGACGAGATCGAGATCTTCACCGACACGAAGATGCTTCGAGCCAAGGGCAGCGTCGTGTTCGCCAGCGGCGGGGCCCGGGTTGTCGCGGACTCGGCGGAGTTCAACTACGAGACGAAGCTGGGCGTGTTCCACCACGCCACGGGCGTCGCCACCAAGGCCGCGCCCGAGCGCGCGACCCCGACACCGCTTGCCGGCCCGCCGGAGCCGGACATCTATTTCCGCGGCGAAAAGATCGAGAAGATCGGCGATCGCAAGTACAAGATCACCAAGGGCGGGTTCACCACCTGCCTGCAGCCGACCCCGCGATGGGAACTGACGTCGGGGACCGTCGTGGTGAGCCTCGACCACTATGCGCTGCTGACCAATTCGCTGTTCCGCGTGAAGGGCGTGCCGCTGCTCTACCTGCCGGTCATCTACTACCCCATCAACAAGGAAGGCCGATCGACCGGCATCCTGATGCCGATCTACGGCTCGTCGACGCTCAAGGGCACGACGTTGAGCAACGCGTTCTTCTGGGCGATCAGCCGCAGCCAGGATGCGACGTTCCTGTACGACTGGTTCTCGAAGACGGGGCAGGGATTCGGCGCCGACTACCGCTACGTCGCCAGCCCGGCATCGAGCGGCAACCTGCGCTTCTACATGTTGAGGGAGAAGCCGACGACGCTGACGACCGGCGGGGTGGACGTGTCGCAGCCGGGCCGGCGCAGCACGGAGGTTCGCGGCAACGCCAACCAGAGCCTCCCGCTGAACCTGCGGGCGTCGGCGCGGCTCGATTACTTCACGGACGTGACCGTCCAGCAGACGTACAACACCAACATCAACGACACGTCGCGGCGGCAGCGCTACTTCGGCGGCAACGTCTCGGGCGCCTGGGGCAGCTACTCGCTCTCGGCGACGCTGGATCACAGCGAATACTTCTTCGACGCGCAGAACTCCACGCTCAACGGGACCCTGCCCCGCCTCTCGTTCGCGCGGGCCGAGCGCCCGCTGTTCGGGTCGCTGGCCTATTTCCGCATCGGCGCCGAGTACGTCTCGGTGCTCCGGCAGACGCGCTCGTCGGGCGCCACGCAGAATTACGGTCTTGGGCGCGTCGACATGTCGCCCTCGGTGAGGGTGCCGTTCACGAAGTGGCAGTTCCTGACGCTCAATACGTCGGCGACGCTTCACTACACCCGATGGGACCAGAGCCGGGATCCCGTGACGGGGCTGCAGGTGAGGGTTCCCTTCTCCCGCAACTACGTCGAGCTCGATGCCCGCGTGGTCGGCCCGGTCGTGAACCGGATCTTCAACCTGGGCGGCGGCTACGCCGAGAAGCTGAAACACACCATTGAACCGTATGTGGACATCCAGCGGGTGTCCGCCATTCCCGATTTCAATCGGATCGTCCAGCTGGACGCGGTGGACGGTGTGATTGGCAGCGCGACGCGGATTACCTACGGCCTCAACAGCCGCCTCTATGCGAAGCGCAAGATCGGAGACGCGCCGCCCCGCTCGTCCGAGATCCTCACCCTCACGCTTGCCCAGTCCTACTACACCGATGCGAGGGCGGCGCAGTACGATGCCGCCTACCAGTCGAGCTTCGGACAGGCGCCGCCGAGCAAGTTCTCGGCGATGTCGATCGGGCTGCGCGCCTCGCCGATCGACGAGGTGAACGCGTCGCTGCGCGCCGAGTACGACACGACATTCCATGCGATTCGGACCATCAGCGCGCAGGGCTCGCTCAGGGCGAGCGACGCGCTGAACATGAACGTCGGCTGGAGCCAGCGCCGCTACATCCCGGGGCTGGTCGGCTTCGACAACCCGCTTGGCGTCAGCCAGTTCCTCAATGCCGACGGGAATGTCCGCGTGCTGGGCAATCGGTTCGGCGGCAATGTGTCAGTCAACTACGACGTCACGCACAAGGCGTTCCTGCAGCAGCGGTTCGTCGGATACTACAATGCGCAGTGCTGCGGGTTCGGGATCGAGTACCAGAACTTCAGCTTTGTCGGCGTGTCGTTCGGGGGCTACCAGCCTCCCGTGACCCAGGATCGACGGATCAACTTCACGATTACGCTCGCGGGGCTCGGGTCGTTCGGGAACTTCTTCGGCGGCGGGCCGGGCGCGACTCAGACGACAAGGTAACGACGCCCCGGGCGCGCCCGTTCGCGCATCGGGGGACCGGGGTCGCGAGGCAGGCCTGAGGCGGGGGACTCACGCCCGAGGGGGCGCAACACCGGGGCGGCGAAAGCGCGACGGCAACGCATGACCTCAACCACGATCACGCGCAAGGGCATCATCCTGGCCGGCGGGGCCGGCACCCGCCTGCATCCGGTCACGCTGGCGGTGTCGAAGCAGCTGCTGCCGGTCTACGACAAGCCGATGATCTACTACCCGCTCAGCACGCTGATGCTGGCGGGCATCCGCGAGATCCTGGTCATCTCGACCCCGCAGGACACGCCGCGCTTCGAGCAACTGCTCGGAGACGGCTCGCGGTGGGGCGTGTCGCTCCAGTACGCGGTGCAGCCCTCGCCCGACGGCCTGGCCCAGGCCTTCATCATCGGCCGATCCTTCATCGGCGGGGCCGCTTCGGCGCTCGTGCTCGGCGACAACATCTTCTACGGCGCCAGCCTGCCGGAACGCCTGGAGCAGGCGTCCTCGCGCGCCTCCGGTGCGACGGTGTTCGCCTACCACGTCGAGGATCCGGGCCGGTACGGCGTGGTGGCCTTCGGCCGGGACGGGAAGGCCACCTCCATCGAGGAGAAGCCCAGAGAGCCCAGGTCGGCCTTTGCGGTGACCGGCCTGTACTTCTACGACACGGAGGTCGTGGACCGCGCCCTGTCGCTGCGGCCGTCCGCGCGAGGCGAACTGGAAATCACCGACCTGAACCGGCAGTACCTGGATCGCGGAACCCTCGCGGTCGAGATCCTCGGGCGCGGTGTGGCGTGGCTCGACACGGGAACTCACGAGTCCCTGCTCGAGGCCAGCCAGTTCATCCAGACCATCGAGCGGCGGCAGGGGCTGAAGATCGCGTGCCTCGAGGAGATTGCCTACCGGCTCGGCTATATCGACGCGGATCACGTGGCCCGGCTTGCCGCCGGGCTGGGCAACAGCGAGTACGGCCGATACCTGACGCGAATGCTCTCCGAATGACCATCGAGCGCGAGGAGCAGAGACACCGTGGCTGAACCGACCAAGTACGGCACGTCCGGCACGAAGGCGCCGCTCATCGCGGGCGTCCACGTCAAACCGCTCCGGCTCCTGGCCGACGACCGCGGCTACCTGATGGAGATGCTGCGCGCCGACGACGGGTTCTTCACGAAGTTCGGCCAGGTCTACGTCTCGGCGACCTACCCGGGCGTGGTGAAGGCGTGGCACTACCACAAGGTGCAGACCGACCATTTCGTCTGCGTCGCCGGGATGGTGAAGCTGGTGCTCCTCGACACGCGCGCCGACTCGCCGACGCGCGACGTGGTCAACGAGTTCTTCCTCGGCGACCTGAACCGGGCCCTGGTTCAGGTCCCGAACCTGGTCTACCACGGCTGGAAGTGCATCAGCCCGGAGGCCGCGCTGGTGGTGAACGTGCCCTCCGAGGTGTATCGCTACGACGATCCGGACGAGTTCCGCGTCCCGGCTCACGGCGTCCTGCCCTACGACTGGAGCCGCCAGGATGGTTGAGGTACTGGTCACGGGCGGGGCGGGGTTCATCGGCAGCAACTTCGTGCGCCACTCGCTCAGCGCGCACGAGGACTGGCGCGTCACGACGCTCGACAAGCTCACCTACGCCGGCCGCCTCGAGAACCTGCACGACGTGATGGAGCACCCGCGCCATCGCTTCGTGAAAGGCGACATCGCCGACGCACCGGTCGCCGCCCCGCTGGTGCAGGCGGCCAACATCGTCGTGCATTTCGCCGCGGAAACCCACGTCGACCGATCGATCCAGAGCGCCGGCGAGTTCATCCGGACCGACGTGCTCGGGACCTTCGTGCTGCTCGAAGCCGCGCGCACCGCCCCCGGCCTGAAGCGGTTCATCCAGATCTCCACCGACGAGGTGTATGGCAGCGTATCGGCCGGTGCGTCGAAGGAGACCGACGAACTGAAGCCGCGGAACCCGTATTCGGCGAGCAAGGCGGGCGCCGACCGGCTGGCCTACAGCTACTGGGCCACCTACGAGATCCCGGTCATCGTGACGCGGGCATCGAACAACTACGGGCCGTACCAGTTTCCGGAAAAAGTCATCCCGCTGTTCATCACCAATGCGCTCGACCATACCGGGGTGCCGCTCTACGGCGACGGCCTGAACGTCCGGGACTGGCTCCATGTCGAAGACCATTGCCGCGCAATCGACGTGGTGATTCGGCAAGGCACGCCAGGCGAGGTCTACAACGTCGGGGGCGGCAACGAGGTTCCGAACCTCGAGCTGACACGGCGCATTCTGGGGCTGCTCAACCGGCCCGAGACGCTCATCACGCCGGTTCCCGATCGGCCGGGCCACGACCGTCGATACGCGCTCGACACCGCCAAGCTGCGCTCGCTCGGCTGGGCGCCGCGGGTGCCCTTCGAGGACGGGCTTCGATCGACGGTGGAGTGGTACGCAGCCAATGAGTGGTGGTGGCGGCCCATCAAGCAGGACGATCCGGCGTTCCGCGCCTACTACCAGTCACAATACGGCGGGAAGCCCGCCCGGTAATTCATCACACCCGATGGTCGACTCAACATCTCGCTCGGGCAGGCCCACCGTGCTCGTCACAGGCGCCGCCGGCTTCGCCGGAAGCCACCTGCTGGATCTGCTGCTCCAGGACGCCGCGCGGATCGTCGCGTGGCGCCGGCCAGGCATCGGGGCCGAGGTCCAGGCCGCGTACCCGTCGGTCGAATGGCTGGAGGTCGAGCTGCTCGAACGGAACACCGTGCACGCCCGGATCGCCGATCTCTCGCCCGACGTGGTGTATCACCTGGCTGGCGCCCCGCACGTCGGCCAGTCGTGGGACCGCTCGGCGGAGACGCTGGCCATCAACGTGCTGGCCACCACTCACCTGCTCGAGGCCCTGCGCCTCGCCGGACTGCACAGTCGCATGGTGATTCCGAGCAGTGCCTACGTCTACCGCGCATCCGATCGCGCCCTGCGCGAGGAGGACGGGCTCGAGTCCTCCAGTCCCTACGCGTTCAGCAAGATTGGCACCGAGCTGGCGGCGGCACGTGCGGCGCGATACGACGGCATCGAGGTCGTCGTCTCGCGATCGTTCAATCACATCGGGCCGCGGCAGGACCCGGCGTTCTTCTCGTCGAGTGTGGCGCGCCAGATTGCCCTGATCGAGGCCGGAACCATCCCTCCCGAGATCGTCGTCGGCAATCTCGAGGCCCGGCGGGACCTCACCGACGTGCGCGACACGGTCCGCGCCTACAGGGACCTGGCGCGCCGAGGCCGGCCCGGAGCCATTTACAACGTCTGCTCGGGCAGCGCCTACCGGATGCGCGACCTGCTGGACCTGATGCTCGCGCACGCGCGCCGGCCGATCTCGGTCCGCACCGACCCGGCGCGATTCCGTCCGCACGATACGCCGATGCTCCTCGGCGACCCGGCGCGGATCAGGGCCGAGGTCGGCTGGGCCCCGGTGATCTCCATGCAGCAGACGCTCCTGGACCTGATCGACTACTGGCGCCAGAGCGTATAGGGAGCCGAATGTGCGTGCGGGACGAGCCGATTGAGGCAGGACGCCGGGCCGAATGGCCGCAACTGGGGCTGTGATGAACGTCGAGTCCGCTCGCAAGCTGCTGCACGTCGCCATGGGCGCCTTCGCCCTGCTGCTCCGGGTGTTGACGTGGTGGGAGGCGGCGGCGCTGGCCGCGGCGGCGCTGGTCTTCAACACATTCGTGCTGCCGAGGATAGCGGGCCGCAAGATCAGCCGCCCGACCGACCTCGAGCGCGGATACCCGCTCGGGGTCCTGGTCTATCCCCTCTCGGTGCTGCTGCTGATCGTCGCCTTCCCGAGGCGGCCCGACATCGCCGCGAGCGCCTGGGGCATCCTCGCGTGCGGTGACGGAATGGCCACGCTGGTCGGGCTCAGGTTCGGGCGCCACCCGCTTCCGTGGAATCGCGAAAAGACCTGGGAGGGCTCCATCACCTTCGTGGTGGCCGGAGGCGGCGCCGCCGTGCTGCTGGCCTGGTGGACCTCGCCGGCCATCTCGCCGGTGCCGCCGGCATGGTTCATCCTGGCGGGGCCGCTTCTGGCGGCCGTCACGGCCGCCCTGGTGGAGTCGATTCCCATCCGGCTCGAGGACAACTTCTCGGTTCCGGCGATCGCCGGCGCGACCTTGTGGGGAGTGAGCCTGGTCGATCCCGGGGCGTTACTCGGATCGTACGGCATGGTTGCAGCGCGCCTGGCGCCGGCCTTCGTCATCAACGGCGTGGCAGCGTTCGCCGGGTGGCGAATGGGAACCGTGCGCGCCTCCGGCATGGTGACGGGATGCTGCATCGGCGTCGTGATCTACCTGTGCGCGGGGCCGATGGGATGGATGCTGCTGCTGGCGACCTTTCTCGCCGCCATCATCTCCTCGCACCTCGGGCTGCGCAAGAAGGCGCTTCTTGGCATCGCCGAGGAGCGCGGCGGCCGGAGAGGCGGCGCCAACGCCTTCGCCAATACCGGCGTGGCGGCCATCGCCGCGCTGGTGGCCGCATCGACCCCGTATCACGACGCCGCGCTGCTGGCCCTGGTGGCGGCGCTCACCGCCGGGGGCAGCGATACGATCGCCAGCGAGATTGGCAAAGCGTGGGGCCGCAAGACGTACCTCGTGACGACGCTGTCGGAGGTGCGGCCGGGAACCTCGGGCGCGGTGTCGCTCGAGGGCACCGCTGCCGGGATCGTCGGGGCCTTTGCGCTGGCGGCGCTCGGCGTGGGGGCCGGCCTGATTCCTTCGGGCGCGATCTGGGTCGTCGTGGGCGGAGCGGTGGTGGGATCGGCCGTCGAGAGCGCGCTTGGCGCGACGCTCGAAGCGCCCGGCATCCTCAACAACGACGTGCTCAACTTCGTCACCACGGCGGCTGCGGCCATCTTCGCCGTGTCGCTTGGCGGATAAGCGGCCAGCCGCCAGCCGTTCCTGTTCATAGCAGGTACGCGACTGCGAACCCGACCTGTCCCACGAACATCATGCGGTACATATGCGCCCAGGAGACGTGGTTCTCCTCGACGGCCAGATCGTCCGGGCGCCGCAGCATCAGGTAGCACACGTACAGCCCGTAGGCGATCATCACGACGCCGAGCGCCTGAAGCAGCCAGAAGTTCCCGGTCAGCACGCGCGTCCAGGCGCCGATCGGGATCATCAGGAACGGCAGCACGAACGACGGCGATATCATCCATGCGGCGCGCCTGACGCCGAATCTGATGGGCAGGGTCCGACACCCGCCGAGCCGGTCGCCCTCCATGTCGGCGAAATCCTTCGTCGTCGTGGCCCCGAGCAGGAACAACCCGAAGATGCTGCCGATATACCAGGGCTCCCATCCCATCGCGGTCTTGACCGACGACCAGCCCGCGACCTTGAGAAGGACCCCTCGCGGGATCGCGATTGTCACGTTTGCCCAGATTCCCAGCCGCTTCGTGCGCAGCGGCGGCGCCGAATACAGCCACGTGATGATCGCCGCCGCCAGGACTATCCAGAAGCACTCGTGGCGCCGACCGGGCGCGACGAACCAGGCCAGGACGAACGCGGTGCCGAAGGCGGCCCCGGTGAACCACCACGCGTCCGGCAGGCTCAGCCGTCCGCCCGGAAGCGGCCTGTTCGGCTTGTTGACGCGATCGATCTCGACGTCGCAGATCTGGTTCAGGCCGTTGGACGCCGCGTTGAGCACAGCGGCCATCAGCGCGCCCAGCAGCGGAGGCACCAGCGTGGCCCAGGCCCACTGTTCACGAGGGTACGCGCCGGCTGAGGTGGCCGCGCCCGACAGGAATCCGAGGGCAGGCGCCACAAGCGTGAACGGCCGCGCAAATTCCAGGTAGACGCGCCACCCGCCCGGGTTCGGCGCGGGAGAGCCGCGTCGGCGGGAATCAGCGCGCGTGACAGTCGGTTGCGGTCGCCCAGGCCATGGCAGCGATGGCGTGCCCGCCTGCAGTTGGGCCTGTAGAGATTGGCGTTCCGAGGCGCGCACGCACTGCGACAGCCCGATCAGGAAATCCGTCACGTCCTGCTGCGGCCGCGCGGCAGCGCGGATTGGCAGCGGCGCGCCTGGCCGCCAGCCGCCAGCCCGGCTTCAGCTTCTTCCCAGCAGCGCGTTGATCCTCGCTTCGGTGGGGGGGTGCGTGCTGAACACCGACAGCAGGCCGGACACGCTGAACGGCTTGATGATGAACATGTGCGCGGTGGCCGGGTTCGCCTGGAGCGGCACGCGCTTGGACATGACTTCGAGCTTCTTCAGCGCGTCGACCAGGCCGTACGGGCTGCCGACCAGCGCCGCGCCGCCCGCATCGGCCGCAAACTCCCGCGACCGGGAGATCGCCGCCTGGATGAGCATCGCGCCAAGCGGGGCCAGGATCATCGTGGCCAGCAACCCAATCGGGCCGGGGCCGTCGCGATTGTCGCGGCTGCTGCCGCCCCCGAAGAAGGCGGCCCACTGCGCCATCCGGGCGATCATCATGATCGCGGCCGCCAGCGTGGCCGCCACCGAGCTGATGAGGATGTCGCGGTGCTTCACGTGTGACAGCTCGTGCGCCAGCACGCCCTCCAGCTCGCGCTGATCGAGGATCTGCAGGATGCCCTCTGTGGCCGCCACGGCGGCATGTGACGGGTCGCGGCCTGTCGCAAACGCGTTCGGGGACGCATCGGGGATGATGTAGACGCGCGGCATCGGGAGGCCGGCGCGCTGCGCCAGCCCGGCGACGACGCCGTAAAGCGGGTGCTCGGGCCCGACTTCCTTCGCGGAGTACATCCTCAGGACGATCTTGTCGGAGAACCAGTACGACACGAAGTTCATGACGATCGCGAAGCCGAAGGCGATGACCAGCCCTCCCTGTCCGCCGAGAGCGTCGCCAATGACCAGCAACAGCCCGCTCATCAGTCCCAGAAGCAGCGTCGTTTTCAGTGTGTTTCCCATGACAGCCTACTCTCGGGTTTCACACCCGATCTCGCGGCGGGATTTCGCCGTTCGATCAGGGTTGATCAATCCGGGCGTATGAAATCTCTCCTTCCAGTGTACACCAACCGATTGCAGTGGCAGGCCGGGTCGCAAACGCCTGATTCGCCACGACATGCCCGTCGCGCGCCTTGTTCCACTGGTGCAGGGCCGGAGCCCTGCCCGTCAAGTATTGGGACGCCGGGCGCGGTGGTGACGGTCCCGCGCGAATCTCCCCGGCGGGCGCGACGCGGTGTATGTGGTGTCGGAGGCGGGCCCGTTGGACTGCCGCGCGGCCGCGGGGCGATCAGCGGTCTACCGAGTCATTGAGAATCCGCTCGATCAGACCCGCGACCAGGGCCGCCCGCCACGGCAGCTGATTCAGCACGACGTTTTCATCCAGCGAGTGGGCGCCTCCGCCCACGGCGCCCAGCCCGTCGAGTGTCGGAACGCCGAGCGCCGCCGTGAAATTCCCGTCGGACCCGCCGCCCGTGCTGCCTTCACCGAGCGTGCGGCCCATGGTGGCCGCGATGTCCCGTGCCTTTTCGTAGAGCGACACCACGGCAGGCGTTCGTTCCATCGGCGGCCGGTCAATGGCGCCGGTGATCTCGAGCGACGTGCCGGGGAGGACGGCCCTCAGCGCGTGGATGGCGGCGTCGACCCGCTCCACATCGGCGGCGAGTTCGACCCTGACGTCGATGCCGGCCCATGCATCGGCCGCGATGACATTGGTGCGTGTGCCGCCGCCGATGGTGCCGACATTGATCGTGATGCCGCGCGGGTGATCCCGGATCGCCTCCAGCGCCCGGATCTGATGGCCGAGCTCGTGGATGGCGCTGGCGCCGGGGGGCGCGTCGAGCCCCGCATGAGCCGCGACGCCCCTGACCTTCATCACGTACTCGCCGCAGCCTTTGCGGTGCGTCTTCACGGCACCGCCCGGCAATGACGGCTCCAGCACGAGCACGGCAAGGCTGCGGCGCGCCTCCTCTTCGATGATGGAGCGGGACGAATCGCTGCCGGTTTCCTCGTCGCTCGTCAGCAACATGACCACGCGGCCCGGGAGACTGAGCGCCGCGGCGCGCAGGGCCCGCGCAGCGAGCATGCCGATGGCGAGGCCGGCCTTCATGTCGTAGACGCCCGGTCCGTGCAGAATTCCGTCCGCCAGATGCAGCGGCATCAGCCGGATCTGCCCCACGTTCCACACCGTGTCGAAGTGGCAGAGGAGCAGGACCTGTGACGGCCCGTCGCCGAACTCGGCACGCAGGTGGTTGCCGGTCGTCAACTGCCTCAGCCGGCTCACGCGCGCGCCGATGGCCGACAGCCGGCGTTTCGAGATCGTCGCTGCACCGATCGAGGGCCGGCTTGTCGGTTGAGGGCGACTCGAGCCGCACCAGGGCCTCGATGGTCGCGAGCAGCCAGGCACATTCCGCTTCGCAGAAGGACAGGTAGGACATGGGGTGGATCATACAGGGGCTAGAGGCTTGGGGCTTGGCGCCGAGGGCCGGGCGCGGGCCTCAAGCCCTACGCCTCTAGCCCCTAGCCCCTAGCCTCTAGCCCCTAGCCTCTAGCCCCTAGCCCCTAGCCCCTAGCCCCTAGCCTCTAGCCCCTAGCCCCTAGCCTGTACTGTCCAAGCATATAATGCCCCTATGCAGCGTCGATTGCCGCGAGTGTTCCTGATGGGTCTGCTTGGTGTGGTGGCATTGGCCGCGGCGGCGGCCGCGCAGCCGCCGGTGGCGAGGCCGGTCGATCCGCCCGGGACGGTGCGCCCTGGCCAACCGGCGGCCAAGCCGGCCGATCCGGCAGGTGCGACAGCCGGGACGGGCGGCCAGGCGATACCGAAGGCGGCTGATCCTGCAGGTGCGGCCACCAGACCAGCGGGTCAGACCCCGGTCAAGCCATCGTCGCCGGCCTCACCGTCTGCCTCGCCGGCCGCGGAGCCTCCGGCACCGGCCGCTCCGACCGCCGATGACCTCGGGCTGCCCATCTACCCGGATGCGAAATTCATCGTGTCGTACGACGCGGGACTCGGCCAGAGGTTCTACCTGTTTGGCAGCACGGCTGCATTCGGCGACGTGGTGAACTTCTACAAGCTGCAGTTGAAGCAAAGGGGCGAGCTGATCTTCGACGTGCCGGCCACGCACAGCTTCGAGGTGGGCCGGTACAAAGATACGGAAGTCGCCTTTCCGCCGGGCGTGACCGTCAAGGACTACACGTGGAACGGGTCCGAAGGCCTCCTCAATCCGAAGCCGGGCGCCACTCCGTCGCGGTACCCCACCGTGATTCAGCTGGTCCCTGCCCCACCGGGACTCGCAGACCGCCGGTAGGCTGACCACGCACGGCCGGCGACGAGCGGCCTGGCCGGCGTACTATTCTTTACCCTCCGCCACCGGCACGTAGATTTCCTTCTGCTTCAGAAATTCTGCCGATCGCTCCTGCATACCGACCTGCAGCGCGTCTGTGTCCTCGACGTGGTGCGCCGCGGCGTAGTCGCGGACCTGCTGCGTGATTTCCATGCTGCAGAACCTGGGCCCGCACATCGAGCAGAAGTGCGCGACCTTCGCGCCATCGGCGGGCAGCGTCTCGTCGTGATAGGCCCGCGCGGTGACCGGGTCCATCGCGAGGTTGAACTGGTCGTTCCACCTGAACTCGAAGCGCGCCTTCGACATCGCATCGTCCCAGGCCTGGGCGCGAGGATGGCCCTTGGCCAGGTCGGCTGCATGAGCCGCGATCTTGTACGCGATCACGCCGGCCTTCACGTCGTTGCGATCGGGCAGGCCGAGGTGTTCCTTCGGCGTGACGTAGCAGAGCATCGCGGTGCCGTACCACCCGATCATCGCCGCGCCAATCGCCGAGGTGATGTGATCGTAGCCGGGCGCGACGTCGGTCGTGAGGGGCCCCAGCGTGTAGAACGGCGCCTCGTCGCACCACTCGAGCTGCTTCTCCATGTTCTCCTTGATGAGATGCATGGGGATGTGGCCCGGGCCCTCGTTCATGACCTGCACGTCGTATTCCCACGCGATGTGCGTCAGCTCGCCCTGCGTCTTGAGCTCCGCGAACTGCGCCTGGTCGTTGGCGTCGGCGATCGATCCCGGCCTCAGCCCGTCACCGAGCGAGAACGCCACGTCGTAGGCCCGCATGATCTCGCAGATCTCGCGGAAGTGCGTGTACGTGAAGTTCTCCTGGTGATGGGCCAGGCACCACTTCGCCATGATGGAGCCGCCGCGCGAGACGATGCCGGTGACGCGGCGGGCGGTCAGGGGCACGTAGCGCAGCAGCACGCCTGCGTGGACCGTGAAGTAGTCGACGCCCTGTTCCGCCTGCTCGATGAGCGTGTCGCGGTAGAGCTCCCACGTCAGGTTCTCGGGCCGTCCCCCGGCTTTCTCGAGCGCCTGATAGATGGGCACGGTCCCGATCGGCACCGCGGAATTGCGGAGGATCCACTCGCGCGTCGCGTGGATGTCCTTGCCGGTGGACAGATCCATCACCGTGTCCGAGCCCCACAACGTGGCCCACCGCAGCTTCTCGACTTCCGCCTCGATCGAAGAGCTGACCGCGGAGTTGCCGATGTTGGCGTTGATCTTCACGAGGAAGTTGCGGCCGATCGCCATGGGCTCGAGCTCGGCGTGATTGATGTTGGCCGGGATGATGGCCCGGCCGCGCGCGACCTCCGCCCGCACGAACTCCGGGTCGAAGCCTTCGCGGATCGCCACGAACTCCATTTCGGGCGTCACGGTGCCCTGCCGCGCGTAGTGCAGCTGCGTCACCGGCCCGCGGCCGCGCAGTGCGCGCAACGGGCGGTCGGGCCTCGATCCGGGCACGCCCGTCTCGCCGGAGCCGACCTGCCAGGCCCGGTCGGTCTCCTCGACGTCGCCGCGCTCGGCGATCCACGCCGATCTCAGCCGGGGCAGGCCCAGCCGCACGTCGACGCCCTGCGGGCCGCTGGTGTCGTAGAGACGGATGGGCGGCTCACCGCCCGACAGGCTCACTTCGCGCATGGGGACGCGCGTCCGCGGGCCTTCGACATGGACCTTGCGCGAATTCGGAAACGCACCTTCGAGGTCGGAAGGCGCGGATGGGGGCTGCTGATGGGAGGACATACAGGCGCTCCTCGAGACTGCTTACGACAACCCGCTGGCGACCGGCGGCCCGAACCTGAGCAGGCCGTGCCGGCAGGCCGCCGATCCGCACGCGTGAACACGTCCTGGCACGCCGGGAACTCCCGCCGGCATCCTGCGCGGGATGCGGCGAATCCAGGTGCGTGCGGCCGCTTCCCTGAAACGTGGTGAGGGTTGACAAGGGGGAACCAGGCAGGCCGGCTGCCGCGCTCCCTCCGCCGGTCTCAACCGGGTCAGCCTTGGGCCCCAACGGGCTCCGGCGTGACCCCGCCAGAAGCGCGACAAGCGCGCGAAGAGGCGGGTCAGGTTCCAAGGGTTACGCGAGCCCGGGCAAATCGGGCTGCTTTCTCAATCCTTTTCGGATTCCCCTGGCGGCTTTTACTGACTATAGCACGGCACGCGGCGCGCGGCTGGCGGCTGGCAGCTCGCGCCGATTGTGCGGCGGCACCGGTCGGCCAGCGGCGCTGGAAGGACGCCCCTGGCGGGACGTGGCTCGCCCGCCTGCGGGCCTTGGCGGACACCCGCCTGCTTGCGGCCCGATCTGTGGCATGATCCCCGCGCCCGCAGGTCCGGCCCTCGAGCCAAGGAGATCGCACATGCACCGTTTCGGTCGATGCCTGCTCATCGTGATCCTGGCGGCAGCCATCTCGCTGCCAGCCTCCGCCCAGTCCAGGGCGAAGCTGCTGACGAAGGATTCGTTCTACCAGATGGAGTCGGTCTCGAACCCGCAGATCTCCCCGGACGGATCGGAGATCGTGTTCTCGCGCGGGTTCGTCGACCTCATGAAGGACCAGAACGCATCGAACGTCTGGGTCGTCGACGCGAAAGGTGAGCGGCTCCGCCAGCTCACCGACGGTCCCTGGCGCGATTCGGCGCCCGTGTGGTCGCCCGACGGGAAGCGCATCGCGTTCCTGTCGGATCGCTCCGGGAGCACGCAGCTGCACGTGATGTGGGTGGCAACGCGCGAGACGCTGCAGCTCACGCACGTCGAGCGGGCGCCGGGATCGGTGAAGTGGTCGCCCGACGGCAAGCTCCTCCTCTTCACGACCAGCATCCCCGACGACACGCCGCTGCTGCCGGTGAAGCTCCCGGCCAGCCCGCGCGGCGCCCAGCTCGCTCGCGGAGCGGTGATTGTCGACCGGCTGTCCTGGGGGTCTGACGGCACGGGACCAACGACCAAGAGCTTCACGCAGGTGTTCACCGTCGACGCCTGGACCGGCGGCACGCCGCGTCAAATCACGTCGGGCAGTTTCAATCACAGCGCCCCGGAGTGGTCCGCCGACAGCAAGTCGGTGTACGTATCGGGCATCCGCAAGCCGGATGCCGAGTATCTGCGTGGCGACTCGGAGATTTACGTGATCGACCTGGCGGCGCTCGGCGTCAGGCCGCTCACCGACCGGAAGGGGCCCGACACCAACCCACTCGTGTCGCCCGATGGACGCCTGGTCGCCTACACGGGCTACGACGACAAGAACCTGACGAGCACGCTGTCGGACCTCTACCTGATGGACGCCTCGGGCGGCGGCAAGCGGCTCTGGGCAGGCAACCTGCCGAGCTCGCCGGGCGGCGTCGACTGGGCCGCCGACGGAACGGGCGTTTACTACTCGATGGAAGAGCAGGGCGAGGCCAACGAGTACTTCCTCCCGGTGGCCGCAGGCGGCGTGCCGAAGAAGATCACGACCGGCGCCCACATGCTGACCGCGCTCTCGTTCGCGCGTACCGGGCAGGTGGCCGCGATCAAATCGACACCGACCCAGCCCGCCGTCCTGGTGACCTTCACGCTCACGAAGCCCGCCGAGATGAAGACGCTCGTCGATGTCAACGCCGACGTCCTCGACGGCGTCACGCTCGCCGGCACCGAAGAAGTCACCTACTCGTCGCCGGACGGCCTGAAGATCCAGGGCTGGCTGATGAAGCCCGCCAATTTCGACCCGGCGAAGAAGTATCCCATGGTGCTCTGGATCCATGGCGGGCCGTGGAGCATGTACAACGTCGCGTGGAGCTGGGCGTTCCAGAACTGGGCCGCCAACGGCTATGCCGTGCTCTGGACCAACCCGCGCGGGTCCACCGGCTACGGCCAGTCGTTCGTCAACGGCATTCAGTTCTCATATCCGGGCAAGGACTACGACGACCTGATGGCCGGCGTGGACGCGGCTCTCGCGAAGGGCTGGATCGACAAGGACAATCTGTTCGTGTGCGGCGGGTCGGGCGGCGGCCTGCTCACGGCGTGGATCGTCGGCCACACCACCCGCTTCCGCGCGGCGGTCTCGATGCGGCCGGTCATCGACTGGCACTCGTTCGTCGGCAACACCGACGGAGCGAGCTGGTACCGGCAATTCCAGAAGTTCCCGTGGGAAGATCCGATGGAGTACGCCGTCCGCTCGCCGCTCAACTACGTCGCGAACGTGACGACGCCGACGATGATCATGACGGGCGAGGCGGACCTGCGGACGCCGATTACGCAGACCGAGGAGTTTTATCGCGCGTTGAAGATGGTGCGCAAGGCCGACACGCTGATGGTGCGGATGCCGGAGGAGTTCCACGGCTGGCGGCGTCCCTCGCACCAGCTGCTGCAGCAGCTCTACCTGATGGCGTGGTTCGAGAAGTACCGCACCAAGGAGAGCAAGGCGGTCTCGATGGTCGTTGATCGCTGAGTCGAGTCGTTCGAGTCGACCGGCAGCAGGCCGCGCGGCCGTGGTGTGAGGCTGGCGAGGGCCGGCGGATCAGGGCGGCGCCGCACGGCCATGCCCCGATGTCCGTCCGTTCGAAGGAGTCGCCCGATGTGTCGTCCACTTGCGGTGTTGGCCGTTGTCTTCGTCGTGACCGTCCCGTCCAGCGCCTTGGCGCAGGCGCGCCCGCCGGTCCGATTCGAGGTGTCCTTTCCCGCCGCCGTCTCGTCCCTGCCCGTGACCGGTCGCGTATACGTGATGATCACCCGCAGCGGCGAGCGCGAGCCGCGCCTGCAGCTGAACCAGGTGGACGGGATTCCGTTCTTCGGCCGCGATGTCGAGCGCATCGCACCCGGAACGATCACGGTCATCGACGACTCGGTGCCTGGCTATCCGGTCGCCAGCCTCCGCGACATCCCGCCCGGCGAGTACTACGTGCAGGCCTTCGTCAACCTGTACTCGGAGTTCAAGCGGGCCGACGGCCACGTCGTGTGGATGCACGACGATCAATGGGAAGGCCAGCGCTGGGAGACATCGCCGGGCAACCTCTTCAGTACGCCGCAGAAGATCCGGCTCGACCGGTCGGCGGGCTATCGCGTCGCGCTCGTGGCCGACCAGAAGATCCCGCCGGTCGTCGTGCCCGCCGATACGAAGTACGTGAAGCGCATCAAGTTCCAGAGCCCGATGTTGACGAAGTTCTGGGGCCGCCCGGTCTTCCTCGGCGCGACCGTGCTGCTGCCGCGCACCTACGACGAAGAGACGATTTCCTATCCCGTCCTCTACGTGCAGGGCCATTTCTCGCTCTCCCCGCCGCTCGGCTTCAGGGAGGGGGGCGAGACGTACCAGGCCTGGATGCGGGACGATTTCCCGCGCATGGTTGTCGTCACGTTCCAGCACCCCAACCCGTACTACGACGACTCGTACGCGGTGAATTCGGCAAACGTCGGCCCGTACGGCGATGCGCTCCTGCAGGAGCTGATCCCGGAGGTCGAGACACGTTTCCGGGTGATCCGCGAGCCCTATGCGCGCCTGCTGGCTGGCGGATCGACCGGCGGCTGGGAAGCGCTGGCGCTCCAGCTCTTCCATCCGGATTTCTTCGGCGGGACATGGTGCTACTGCCCGGACCCGGTGAGCTTCTCCGGCTACGAAGGCGTGGACGTCTACAAGGACGACAACGCGTTCTACAAGCAGCACGAGTGGTACCGCGTGCCGACGCCGAACATCCGCGACACCTTCGGCGAGCCCCAGCTCACCGTGCAGCAGAAGATCCAGTGGGAGCTGGTGAGCGGCACCCGGGGCCGGTCGGGCCGGCAGATGGACATCTGGAGCGCGGTGTTCGGGCCGGTCGGCCCCGACGGGTACTTCCGTCCGCTCATCGATCCGAAAACCGGCGTTATCGACCGCGAGGTCGCCGGCTACTGGAAGGAGCACTACGATCTGCTCGCGCTCATGCAGCGCAACTGGGCGACGCTCGGACCCAAGATCGTCGACAAGCTCTACGTCTACGTCGGCGACATGGACACCTATCAACTCGACAAGGGCGTGGTGCTGCTCGATCAGTGGATGAAGACGACCCGTGATCCGTCACTACCCGGGGTTCTTCATGTACGGGGATCGCAAGCCCCATTGCTGGAGCGGGCCGGTCAGTCAGGCCGAGCGGCTGAAAGAGATGGCGCAATTCGTCATCAGGAAGAAACCGGCGGGTGCGACGACGCCGTGGTGGAAATACTGAGAGGCTGCTACCTGGTTCCCTGCAGTTTGCGGAAGGCCTCGGCCATGGCGGTCGAGGCGCGGCTCGCGGGCGGCGACGGACGGCTGGCGGCCGGTGGCTGGCGGCTCGCGGGCGTTGCCACCTTCGCACCGTCAGCGTCGCGGGGACCCATGTGCTGGCGGCTCGCGGATGACGGCGGAAGGCCGACGGGAGGGCGATGGGCGTCGGCCGACCGACGATGGTTGGCGGCTGGCGCCGCCGTCGCACCATCCGCGCTCTGGCGCGGCGCGGGTGGCACCCTCTTCCGCTCGCGGCGTTGATCCGTCGGAACCCCGCCGCTGCGCTCCGGCGCCCCATCGCGCGGATTCGCCGGCGATACGCCGCTCTTCATCGTCAGTCCGGCGCGGCGCCGTTTCAAGTCGACCTCGAGCACCGTCACCTTGACGATGTCGCCGGCCTTGACGACCTCGCGCGGATCCTTGACGAAGCGATCGGCGAGCTGCGAGACGTGCACGAGGCCGTCCTGGTGCACGCCGATGTCGACGAACGCGCCGAAGTTGGTGACGTTGGTCACGACGCCCTCGAGCGTCATGCCGGGCTGCAGATCCTCCAGATCTTCGACGCCCTCACGGAAGACAGCCGTCTTGAACTCCGGCCGCGGATCGCGCCCGGGCTTCTCGAGCTCGGCCAGGATGTCCTGCACCGTCGGCACGCCGAACCGCTCGTCGGCGAAGCTGGCGGCCGCGAGGCCTCGCAGCAGCTTCACGTCGCCAATCAGTGAGGGCAGCGGCCGGCCGGTCGCGTGCGATGATCCGTTCGACCACCGGGTACGCCTCCGGGTGGACGCCGGAGGCATCGAGCGGGTTCGTCGCCGTTCGGAATCCGCAGGAAGCCCGCGGCCAGCTCGAACGTCTTCTCGCCGAACCGCGGCACCTGTCTTCAGCTCGTCGCGCGTCGTGAAGGCCCCGTGCTCGTCGCGGTACGTCGACCAGGCTCGACGCCAGCCGCGCGTTCAGGCCCGAGATGCGCGCCAGCAGCGCGACCGACGCCGTGTTGACGTCGGCCCCGACCCGTTGACGCAGTCCTCGACCACCGCGTCGAGCGTGCGCGCCAGGGCGGGCTGGCTGACATCGTGCTGGTACTGCCCGACGCCGATGGCCTTCGGATCGATCTTGACCAGCTCGGCCAGCGGGTCCTGCAGCCGCCGGGCGATCGAGACCGCGCCGCGCAGCGACACGTCGAGGTCCGGGAATTCGCGTGCGGCCAGCTCGGAGGCGGAGTAGACGGAAGCGCCCGCCTCCGACACGACGACCTTGTGAACCTGCAGCGCCGGATACCGCGACATCAGGTCCGACACCAGCTTGTCGGTTTCGCGCGAGGCGGTGCCGTTGCCGATGCTGACGAGCTCGACGTGGTGGCGCGCCGCGAGCGCGGCGAGCACGGCGATGCGACTGGTCCCACTCGTTGCGCGGCACGTGCGGATAGATGGTGGCCGTGTCGACCAGCTTTCCCGTGGCGTCGACCACGGCCACCTTCACGCCCGGTGCGCAGCCCCGGATCCAGGCCGAGCGTGGGCCGCGTGCCGGCGGGGGCCGCCAGCAGCAGGTCGCGCAGGTTCGTCCCGAACACGCGGATGGCTTCCAGCTCGGCAGCCTCGCGGATCGTGGTCATCAGGTCGGTTTCCAGGTGCACCGACAGCTTCGCGTGCCAGCAGGCGCGAACCGTCTCCTGCAGCCACGCGTCGCCCGGCCTCGGAGACGCCCCGCGCGCGAGATCGATGCCGGTGCGACGGGCGATGATCGCCTCGGGGGCGGTCGGCAGCCGCGCCGCGAAGCGCTCCTCTTCGGCCTCGGGGAGCGACAACTCGATCTTCAGGTAGCCGTCCTTCCGCCCGCGGAAGAGCGCCAGGGCGCGGTGGGACGGAATCGTGCGGAACAGCTCGCGGGCCGAGAAGTAGTCGGAGAACTTGATGCCCTCCTCTTCCTTCCCGTCGATCACCTTCGACCGCAGATCGGCGTGCGCCCAGAGGTACTCGCGCAGCGTGCCGACCAGCTCCGGGTCTTCCGCGAATCGCTCGATCAGGATCCAGCGCGCTCCGTCGAGTGCCGCGGCGGCATCGGCCACGCCGCGCTCGGGGTCGACAAACGGGAGCGCGCGCGCCTCGGGCGCCATCGACGGGTCGGCGAGCAGCAGATCCGCGAGCGGCTCGAGCCCGGCCTCCCGCGCGATCATGCCCTCGCGTCCGCCGCTTCGGCTTGTAGGGCAGGTAGAGATCCTCGAGCCGCACCTTCGTGTCGGCCCCACGGATCGCCGCCTCCAGTTCGGGCGTGAGCTTGCCCTGATCGGCGATGCTCTGCAGCACCGTGGCGCGCCGCTCCTCGAGCTCGCGCAGGTAACCGAGCCGCTCCTCGAGCGTGCGCAATTGCGTGTCGTCGAGGCCGCCGGTCGCTTCCTTGCGGTAGCGCGCGACGAAGGGCACCGTCGCGCCTTCGTCGAGCAGCCTGGCGGCCGATTCGACCTGGGACGGATTGACTGACAGCTCCGCGGCGATCCGATCGACGATCGAGGGCATTTATTCCAGCTTCCGGAGGATGAAACACTTGAGGTAGTAGGTTTCGGGCACGCCGAGCAGCACGGGATGGTCGCGCGACTGCATGCGCTTCTCCATCACCACCACTTTCGCGTGCGCATCGACCGACGCTTCGTAGACGATCTGGCCGAGCGTGCCCTCGTCGATATGGTAGGAACAGCTGCAGGTCACCAGCGTACCGCCGGGCCGGAGCACCTTCAGGGCGCGCAGGTTGATTTCCTTGTACCCCGCCATGGCCCGCTCCACCGAGTCGCGGCTCTTGGCGAAGGCCGGCGGGTCGAGCACGATCGTGTCGAATCGCTCGCCGGCCCGCTCGAGGTGCCGCAGCTCGTCGAACACGTTCGCGGCGCGGGCCTCGAGATTCCCGATGTGGTTGCGCTCGGCGTTCCGCCTGATCTGCTCGACGGCCTCGTCCGAGACGTCGATGGCCAGCACCGACTCGCAGGCGGACGCCAGCTGCAGGGCGAAGCCCCCGTGGTAGCTGAAGCAGTCGAGCAGGCGCCCGCGCGCGTAGGCCCGGGCGGCCGCCCGGTTCTCGCGCTGATCCAGGAAGAGCCCGGTCTTCTGGCCGTGCCAGACATCCACGTCCTGCCGGATGGCGCCGTCGCGGACCTCGATGACGGGCGGCACGTCGCCATGCAGCAGCCTGACGTCGGACTCGAGCCCTTCGAGCTGGCGCACCTTGAGATCGTCGCGCGCGAGAATGCCGGCCGGGCTCACCTGCTCGACCAGGATGCCGACGATCTCCGGCAGCAGCCGCTCCATGCCCTGCGAGAGCGCCTGCACGACCAGGTATCGGTCGTACCGATCGACGACGAGCGAGGGAAGCAGGTCGGCCTCGCCGTGCACCATCCGGAAGGCTGTCGCGTCGATCTGCAGGCCCGCCCGAAACGCGGCGGCGGCGCGGATGCGATCGCGCCACAGGTCCGGGCCGGCCGGCGCGTCGCCCAGGGTCAGCATCCGCACGGCGATCTGCGATCGGTCGCTGTAGAGCGCCCGGCCGACCGGCCGTCCCCGCGCGTTCATCACGCGGACCACGTCGCCGCCCTCGGCCTGCACCTCGCGGACGTCGCTCCGGTAGACCCAGGGATGTGCGGCGCGGACGCGTTCTTCACCGCGCGAAGAGATGACGAGTGTCGGTTCGGTCATGGTTCGGGTGTGATCCAGCCTTCCCATCATCCGAAATCCCACCGGGGAAATCGAGTAGAATTCCTATCATTGTGAAGATCGCACTCGCCGCCGATCACGCCGGCTTCCCGCTCAAGGCCGAGATTGCCCGCTACCTCGCGCAACAGGCCATCCCGTTCGAGGATTTCGGAACGTCGAGCACCGACTCGGTGGACTACCCGGATTTTGCGGATGAAGTCGCCACGCGGGTGTCCGCCGGCACGTTCGACGTCGGCATCCTCATCTGCGGCACCGGCGTAGGCATGGCCATCGCGGCCAACAAGGTCGTGGGCATCCGGGCCGCGCCGATCTGCGATATCGAGACCGCGCGGCTGAGCCGGGAGCACAACAACGCGAACGTGCTCACGCTCGGCGCGCGCGTCACGCCCGTGGATCGCGCGCTGGCCATCGTCCACACCTTCCTCGAGACCCCCTTCGCGGGCGGACGCCACCTCCGCCGCATCGAAAAGATCGCCAGACTGGAAACCAGGAATCACCAGAAGCCATGAACGTCACAGAGCGCGTCACCACCCAGATGCGGCGCCTTGCGGAGGTCGATCCCGACATCGCCGCCACCATCCAGAAGGAAATCCACCGGCAAGCCGAAGGGCTCGAGCTCATCGCGTCGGAGAACTTCGTGAGCAACGCGGTGCTCGAAGCCATGGGATCGGTGCTGACCAACAAGTACGCCGAGGGCTATCCCGGCCGCCGCTACTACGGCGGCTGCGAGTTCGTGGATGTCGCCGAGCGCCTCGCCATCGACCGGGCCAAGGCGCTGTTCGGGGCCGAGCACGCCAACGTGCAGCCGCATTCGGGCGCCCAGGCCAACATGGCCGTGTACTTCACGCTCGTCAAGCCGGGCGACACGGTGCTCGGCATGAACCTGTCCCATGGCGGCCACCTGACGCACGGCCACCCGCTCAACTTCTCCGGCAAGCTCTACACCATCGTGCCCTACGGCGTGCGGCGGGACGACGAGCGGATCGACTACGACGAGATGGAGCGGCTCACCGTCGAGCACAAGCCGAAGATGATCATGGTCGGCGCCAGCGCCTATCCGCGCGTGATCGACTTCCCGCGCATCCGGGCCATCGCCAACCAGGTCGGCGCCGCCGTCGTCACCGACATGGCGCACATCGCGGGGCTGGTCGCGGCCGGGGTGCATCCCAGCCCGGTGCCCGACTCGGACTTCGTCACGACGACCACGCACAAGACCCTCCGCGGCCCGCGCGCGGGCCTGGTGCTCTGCAAGGAGAAGTTCGCGAAGGACCTCGACCGCAGCGTGTTCCCCGGCGTGCAGGGCGGGCCGCTGATGCACATCATCGCGGCCAAGGCCGTGTGCCTCAAGGAAGCCGGCGAACCGGCGTTCGCCGCCTACCAGCGGCAGATCGTCGCCAATGCGGCCAGGCTCGCCGCCGGCATCGCGTCCCACGGCTTCCGGCTCGTCAGCGGAGGCACCGACAACCACCTGATGCTGGTGGATGTGTTCTCGAAGGGCCTGACCGGCAAGGTGGCGACCGCCGCCCTCGGCAAGGCCGGCATCACGGTCAACCAGAACACGATTCCCTTCGACCAGAACCCGCCGCTCGTGGCGAGCGGCATCCGGGTCGGCACGCCGGCGGTGACCACGCGCGGCATGGCCGAGCCCGAAATGGATCTCATCGCAGACCTCATCGCCCGCGTGCTCGCCTCACCGGAGGACGACCGCGTGAGTGGCGCCGTGAAGGCGGAAGTCGAAACGCTGTGCCGGAAGTTCCCCCTGTACCCGGACAAGCTGGCCTGAGCGACCAGGTCCTCCGGGTCTTCGCAGACGATGGTCCGCTGGCGAGGGCCGTGCCGGAGTTCGAGCCGCGGCCCGGCCAGCGGGACATGGCCGAAGGCGTCGCCCGCGTCTTCGAGCAGGGCGGCGTGCTGCTGGTCGAAGCCGGGACCGGGACCGGCAAAACGCTGGCCTACCTGGTCCCCGCCGTCCTCAGCCGCCAGCGCGTGGTCGTGTCGACCGGCACCAAGAACCTCCAGGAACAGATCTTCTTCAAGGACCTGCCGGTCCTGCGCGACGCGCTCGAGGTTCCCTTCACCGCGACCTACATGAAGGGCCGCGGCAACTACCTGTGCCTGCACCGTCTCTCGGCGATGCGCGAGGAAGGCGCCGGTTCGCCGGCCGACCGCGTCTACCTCGAAATGGTCGACCAGTGGTCGAAATCGACCGGGACCGGCGACCGCGCCGAGCTCGAGGACCTGCCGGAGGACGTCCCTTTCTGGAACGAGATCTCGGCGACCTCGGAACACTGCCTCGGCACCGCGTGCCCGCGCTACCAGGACTGCTTCGTCACGCGAATGCGCCAGCGCGCGACCGAATCGGACATCGTCATCGTCAACCACCACCTGTTGTGCGCGGACGCCGCCGTGCGAAACAACGCCTACGGCGAGGTGATCCCGCCCTCGGCGTTCCTGATCGTGGACGAGGCCCATCAGCTCGAGGACGTGGCCACGCAGTACTTCGGGTTCTCGGTCAGCAACTACCGGCTCGATGAGCTGGTGCACGACGGGGAACGCATGCTGGCCGGCCCCGGCATTCAGGATGCCGGCGGCAGCCTCGTCCGCGCCATCGCCGAGGTCAAGCACCGCGCGAAGATGTTCTTCGCGACCATCGTGTTCACGCGCCAGGAGCAGCCGCCGCCGCAGTCGGGATCGCCGGGCGGATCCGACGATCGGACCAGGATTCGGCCGGGCATGCTCGATGCAGCGGTCGAGCCGGGCCGTCACCTGATGGAGTCGCTCGGCGAGCTCGAGGGCGCGGCAGCCGGGTACAGGGAGGCGCCCGAGGATCTGCTCGCGATCTGCCGGCGCGCCGGCGAGATCCGGGACGAGCTTCGCTTCCTGCTCGACGCGGGTGATGCCGACTACGTGTTCTACCTCGAGTGCCGCGGCCGCGGCGTCTTTCTCCGCGCGTCGCCGATCGATGTGTCGGCCTACGTCCGCGAGCTGGTCATCGGCCGGACGCAGGCGACCGTGCTGACCTCGGCGACCATGGCCGTGGCAGGGGACTTCTCGTACATCCGTAGCCGGCTCGGCGTCGCGAGAGCCAGAGAGCTGCAGCTGGAGTCCGAGTTCGACTACCGCAGGCAAGCCATCCTCTACTTGCCGCTGCGCATGCCATCGCCCAAGCACCCGGGCTTCGGGGAAGCGGCCGCCCGGGAGATCGTGGAAATCCTGCGGAGAACGCGCGGCCGCGCGTTCGTGCTCTTCACGAGCTACGCCGTGCTGCGCGCGGTCGAGGACACGGTCGAGTCCTCCCTCGAGTATCCCGTCCTGGTGCAGGGGTCCGCTCCGCGATCGACCTTGCTGAAAGAGTTCCGTGCGACGCCCAACGCGGTCCTGCTGGCGACCTCGAGCTTCTGGCAGGGCGTGGACGTGGTTGGCGAGGCGTTGAGCTGCGTGATCATCGACCGGCTGCCGTTCGCCTCGCCCGGCGATCCGCTGGTGGCGGCGCGCATCGAAGCGGTCACCTCGCGGGGCGGCGACGGCTTCCACGACTTCCAGCTGCCGCTGGCGATCCTGACGCTTCAGCAGGGGCTGGGGCGGCTCATCCGGCATCGCAACGATCGAGGCGTGCTGGCGATTCTCGATCCGCGCCTCCGGACGATGGGTTACGGTCAGCGTTTCCTGAGCTCGTTGCCGCCCGCCCCGATCACGTCCCGCCTGGACGACATCGTCGATTTCCTGGAATGATGGTCGGCGATCGCCGCCCCGTCGGCGGCGCCGGCGAGGTGCTTGACCGCAACCGGGTTCGACGCTGTAGACTATGCGGCTACCGTATCGCTGTGCGTTGTCGCGACGTGAGTGCCAGCAGGATGATTGACTACCGTGTCTCGGTCGGCGTGGCGCGCGGTCTGGTAATCGGGAGTTGCCTGTTTCTGAGCACATGCACGAGCCCGACGACCCCGACGCCTCCGCCCCCTCCGCCGCCCCCGCCGCCAGCCTTCACCGTCGCGTGCCCGGCCAATCAGTCGGCCGTCTCGCACCTGAACCAGCCGATCGCCGTCACCTGGCCGAATCCGACCTCGGAAGGCGCTGTTGACGGGGTCTCGTACTCCTGCTCACCCGCATCCGGAACGGCATTCGCGCCGGGCGCGTTCTCGGTCACCTGCTCCGCGACGGACGGGCTCAGCCGCACGGCCAGTTGCGGGTTCCAGGTCACCGTCACGCGTCCGCCGCAGATGACGGTCACGCACTTCGTGGCGTTTGGCGACAGCCTGACCGAGGGGAAGCTGGCCTCGCAGGCCAACCCGATGATCCTCCTCGACAATCCGGGAGTCTCGTACCCGGACAAGTTACGGCCTCTGTTGATACTGCGCTACACCGACCAGACCTTCTACGTGGTCAACGAGGGTCTCGGCGGTGAGACGACCGAGCTGGGCGTGGAGCGGCTTCCAGGCGTGCTCCAGAGCGACAATCCGGAGGTGCTGCTCCTCCAGGAGGGCGCCAACGATCTGAACGCGGGCCAGGGCTCCGCCGCCATCCCGGGCATTGTCGCCTCGCTCGATACGATGATCCGGATGTGCCAGGCGCGGCGTGTCCAGGTCATTCTGGCCAATCAGCCGCCCCAGATCCCGGGACTTCCGCGGGCCGGAGGAGCGGCCCTGGTTGGGCCGCTCAACCAGGAGCTGGCCAGACTTGCGTTGCGCGACAATGTGCCGCTGGTGGACATCTTCACCGCGCTGAATGCCTCCGTGTCGGCGAATGTCGGGCCTGATGGCCTCCACCTCACGCCGCAGGGGTACCAGGTGATGGCCCAGGCCTTCTTCGACACGATTCGGAACGCATTCGAACCTCGCACGTTCCGGTGAAGATCGGGCAGGCGCGGCGCCGCGGTTTGTCGTCGCCGGACAGCGGGCGCCGGACTCGTCGCCTCCCGTTGTTTCGGTGTAAACTGGGCCTGGACGGCCCCCGCCGGCCTTATTGTTCCCTGTTACCTGGAGGAGTTCCAATGCCTCGCCGTTTCTCGTGCCGCCAGCCTCTGGTGCTCGCGGCTGTCGTCTGCATGAGTGTTCTCTTCGCCTCACCCGGCTTCGCCCAGATGACCTTGATCAAGGGCAAAGTGGTTGACGCCGCAGGCAAGCCTCTCGAAAAGGCCAAAGTGCTCATCGAGAACAAAGAGAGCTCTGCCCGCAAATACGAGGTCACGACCAACAAGAAGGGTGAGTTCATCCAGATTGGCCTGCCCTCGGGAACCTACAAAGTCACCGCGGATTTCAAGGATCTCGGCTCGCAGACCTTCGACGTCCCGATCACGCTGAGCAGGCCCGGTGAAGTGAACTTCATCCTGGGCGCTCCGGGCGGCGAACTGAGCAAGGAAGCGGCGGCCAAGAACGCCGCCATCAAGAAGACCTTCGACGATGGGGTGTTGCTCAGCAAGGACGGCAAGTACGACGAGGCCATCGCCAAGTTCAACGAGGCCGCGACGCTGGTGCCGTCCTGTGCCGACTGCTTCTACAACGTCGGCTACGCCTACTCGCAGAAGAAGGAATGGGACGCCGCCGAGACAGCGTTCAACAAGGCCATCGAGCTGAAAGCGGGCTACATCGACGCGTACAACGGCCTGGCCACGGTGTACAACGCGCAGAAGAAGTTCGACAAGGCGACCGAGGCCAGCAAGAAGGCCAGCGAGCTCGCTTCGGCTGGCGGCGCCCCGGGCGGCACCGCCGGTGTGGACGCGCAGTACAACCAGGGCGTTATCCTGTGGAACGCCGGCAAGATCGACGAGGCCCGGGCCGCCTTCGAAGAGGTGGTCAAGATGAAGCCCGACCATGCCGACGCACACTATCAGCTGGGCATGGCCAATCTGAACCAGGGCAAGCTGCCTGAAGCCGTGGCGATGTTCGAGAAGTACCTCGAACTGGCGCCGACGGGACAGTACGCCGTGCAGGCCAAGGGCATCCTGTCGCAGATCAAGAAATAGACGGGACTCTTCCAGGTCGACGGCTTCGCGCGTGGCAGCTGCGCGTCGAAGCCGCCGACTTCGGCTCGAGGCCCCGCGCGAACGTGACCATCCAGGACATCATTTCGGCCAACCTCGCAGAGGTGCGAGATCGCATCGGCCGCGCCGCCGCGCGGGCCGGCCGGCCCCTCTCCGCGATTCGCCTGATCGCCGTCTCCAAGACCCACCCGGTCGAGGCCGTGCTCTGCGCCGTTCGCGCCGGCCAGACCGAGTTCGGCGAGAACCGGGTCCAGGACGCTCTGGAGAAAATCGCTCAGTCGGCCGATAAGGCGATCAACTGGCATCTGGTCGGCCACCTGCAATCGAACAAGGCCCGCAAGGCCGCGGAAGCGTTCGCCTGCATCCACTCGATCGACAGCCCCGAGCTGCTCCAACGGGTGGACGAGGCGGCGGGCATGGTGAACCGGCGGCCGGACCTCCTGATCCAGGTGGATCTGGCGGGCGAGCCGACCAAGCACGGCGCCCAGGTCGACCAGTTGAGGAAGCTCATCGACCTCGGGAGCGCATGCCGGGCGGCGCGGGTTGTCGGGCTGATGGTGCTGCCGCCGCTGACTCCGGATCCCGAGGCCACGCGCCCCTACTTCAGGCGCCTGCGCGAGATGCGGGACGAGCTGGGCCGGGACGGCGTGGACCCGTCGATGCTCCGGGAGCTGTCGATGGGCATGAGCCACGATTTCGAGGTGGCCATCGAGGAAGGCGCGACGCTCATCCGGGTCGGCACCGCGATCTTCGGATCCCGCGCCTGACCCCGTCACCAGGCTGAGTTGGAGCGGACGGCGGTTCCGCACCTCCCAGGAAGAGGATCATCCATGAACGTCACCCCGGTCGATCTTCGACAACAGCGATTCCGCTCCGTCATCCGCGGCTTCGACCGATCGGAGGTCGTCGCCTTTCTCGCCGAGGTCGCCGACGACTACGAGGCGGCGCTGCACGAAACCGAACGATTGCGCCAGGAGGTGCTCCGGCTCGAGGGCCTGGTCAACGAGCACCGCGAGCACGAGCGGAACCTGCGCAACACGCTGCTGACGGCGCAACGGCTCTCGGACGAGATCAAGGAATCCGCCCACAACCAGGCCCGGGGCATCGTGCACGAGGCCGAGACGCGCGCCAACCTGGTCCTCGAGAAGACGCAGGCCCGGGTCGAGGACATCCAGCGGGAAATCGACGGGCTGCGCCTGAAGCGGAGAGAAGTCGAGACTTCGCTCGAGTCCACCATCGCCGCCGTCAGGGGCGCGCTGGAGTTCATCCGGGAGCAGGAAGCGCGCGACCGCGACGACAAGGTGCTCCTGCACAGGCCGCGTTCGACGGATTCGACGGCCATCGGCCGGGCCACTGCGACCCCTGACGATCTGCCGGCGTCTGCCGATCGCCGGTCCTAGGCGGCGGATCGCCGCGGGACCGCTCACGCTCCACGAGTCGCGGCACATTGCTCCGGCGAACCCGCTCGCGCTCGCCGCCCCTCGACCTGGCTCGCCCTTCGACTTCGCTCAGGGCGTGGTGAGCTTGCCGAACCACGGGGCGCCCTGAGCTACGTCGAAGGGCGGCAAGACGCTTCTCCAGGGTGCTGTCGGCGGCAGCGACGGGAAGTCCAACCCATCGCGGAATTCGGCCCTTTCGAAGCGTCTTGCAGACTGCCGCTATCGGCTCGGCTCAAGGGCTCGCCTGCGCAACGTGCCGTGGCTCGCGGATACCCGCCGCCAGCCTGATGCCTGGTTGTTGCGGGAAATCTACTCGAAGATGACTTTGTTGGGTGACCGGTAGGTGATGGTCATCGTCTGGCGCTGCTCGCCGGCCGACAGGAGCCGCACCGACACCTCGCGAGTGCCGACCGCCACACTCAGGGGGCCGAGCGGAGCCGTTCCCACCAGCTGACCGTCGATCCGGACTTCCGCGCCGGCGGGTGCAACGACTTCGAGCGGCGCGGGGGGCAGCTGCATGTTCAGCGCGGCGACCTCGCCCGGCAACACCACCACTTTGCGCGTGGAGCGGAACCCGAGCCTGTCGCTGACCAGCTCCAGCGAGTGCTCGCCCGGCTGGAGCATGACGTGACCGCCCTCGGTGCTGCCGATCAGGCGCCCGCCTTCGATGATGTTGAGCTCGACGGGCGCGAACACGGCGACCCAGCCGGAGTAAATCGGCATGACCAGCTCGGCGGTCTGATCGGCCTGCACCCGGACGCCCTTGGTGACCGACCCGGACTCGCTGCGAACGACAACCGTGTGAGCGCCAACGGCCAGACTCTCGATCGTCGCCGGCGCCTTCCCTCTGCGCACGCCGTCGATCCAGACCTCCGCGCCGGCCGGCTGAGACTCGACCCGCAGCGAACCGGTCGGCGCCGCGGTGCCCGTGGATGGACCAAGGGTGGTGGTCGTTCCTGCCTGAACGTCGACCTCGTGCACGCGGCTGGCTTTCGGCCCGGAGAGTTCGACCCGGTGACGCCCGGCGGAAAGCGAGGTCGAGAGCGGCGTCGTCCCGAAGGCTACGCCGTCGATCCGCACCGAAAGACCGTGGGGCGCCGAGTCGATCCGGAGGGTGCCGGACTGCGATGCCGCATCGAACCACCGGGACTTGGCCACTTCGATTCCATGCAGCGCAACAGGCACCATCAGCACGGCGAAGAAGTACTGCCAGCGGCGCATCATCCGCGGCGCGGGCCGGTCAATCCCGATGTACACGGGGCGCTGATCGGCCGGTGCGCGTTCGGCGCGACGTGCCGGCCGGACGATTCTCGCCGTCCCGCGCGCCAACCAGACGACTCCATCGAACAGCAGGGCGGATCCGGCGATCGCCCCGCGACCTGTCGCTCGCAATGCGCGCGTCGCGAGGGTGCCGCCCTGCACGAGCCCGGTCCACCCGGCCTTGCCGAGGACGCGTCCGGCAACCGCGGCGAACCGCGCCAGCGCGGCCAGCGCCTTCAGCAGCACGACGGCCGCGCTGCGGCCCCCTCGCGCGGCCACGCGCGCGCCGCCCGCGAGCATCACCAGCCCGGCGGCCGTGGCCCTGGAGACCCCGTGAGCCAGCCCGCGCATCGCGCGCCAGGTGATCGAACCGGCGGCGAGCACGGCGCCGCCAACGGCCCCCGCCAGTCGAGTGGCTCCCGCGGCCACTCCCCTGACCGTCGCCAGCAGTGCGCGGGCAACACCCCGTCCGACGGCCAGTGTGACGCGAGCGATTCCACCGGCCAGCCCGGTCGCGGTGGACACGAGCAGCCGGCCTGTGCCGCGAACGAGCGATGCCGAGCCGCGTGCCGCTCCACCGACCAGACCCCCGACCGCTGCCAGAATCTCACCGACGAGACGCACGATTCCCGACGCCGTGTTGCGGGTGGCCTGGAACGCGGCCTGAGCCACCAGCGTGACCAGTGACGGGCCCTTTTCCACCACCGGAACCGGCGTGCTGCGCCGGCGCGGAACCTCCGGGTACGCCGCGCTTTCGCGCAGGTCACGATCGCGAGTGCGCGCTTCGGCCGGCACTCCGGCGAATTGGCCGTCGTCGCTCTCCCGGCGGACCCATCGGTCTTCCTGCTCGACGAACGCTGGTTCCTGAGCACTCAACGACGGTGTTGCCTGCGGCGACGCCGCGCCGATAGCCGCCGGGCGGTACAGCCCGAGATCCAATGGCGGTTCGTAGTCCTGGCCGATTGAGATCGCCGATTCGATCCCTGGAATCGGTGCCAGCGTCGGTTCGTCCGATCCGGCGCGAGGAGTCGACAGGAGGAACGGCCGAAGCGACTCCACGTCGTGTGGCGACTCGAGCTCCGCATGCGCAACAGGCGCCTGAGCCTCGAAGGCCTCAGCGAGCACGCTCGACTCAACACGGTTCGGTTCGGCGTCGGGGGAAACAGCCGGCAGCTGCACATCGTCGGCACCCGCCAGGATGCCCGCAAGGATGACGTCATCGCCCTGCGGTGGCAGCGAGCCTGTCTCGATCGGCACCGCGAGGACGCTCGACTCGGCCGGGCCCGATTCGAGTGCGACGGGCTCGGGCTGCCGCGGCGCGTCGATGGCGCCTGCGAGGCTGACCGGCGGCGTGGCGACCGTTCCTGCGGGACGTGCCGTGGCGCCGGCATCGGCTGGCGTCGCGGCAACATGCGAATCGGCGTGAATCGACTCCAGCTCGCTCAACGTGAGCCGGCGCAGCTCGTCATCCGGGTCTGACAGATCGTGGACGCGGGCCGCATCATCACGGTGAAGTGGCGGCGCTTCGGCGACTGCTGGCGATGCCGCCGTCTGCGATGCCGCCCGAACCGGCTCGGGTTCACTCAGCCTTGGCTTCCGCTTCGATCCGCCAGGGATGGTGACCCCAATCTTCACCGGATTGAACGGCGGCACCACGTCGACCGACGGTATGTCGGACATGGAGGCCGGCGCGGACGACGCGTCGCCGAAGTCGAACTCGGTGGGACTCCACGTGGTGTCGATGATCTCGGCAGGGGTCTGGCCGGAGCCCGCCCACTGTTCTACAAGCTCTTCTTGCGGCACCGGAGCCGGGGCGACCGTCTCGACTTCGCCAGGCCTGACTTCCGGCGCGAGCGAGATCGCCGGCTCGAGGTTGCCGGCGGCCAGGTCCTGGTCGATGCGTTCGACTACGGGCACGTCGGCGGGCCCGGGGCCGGCCACCGAAAGGGACGCCCCCGCGTCGATCCGACGGCGAGTGCCCGCGTCGGCCTCGAGGGCCGGCGCAATGAGGACCGGCGGGACTGAATCGGCGCCTTTCTCTCGGGATCCGGGCGTCGCATACTGATCTGGCCACCCGTGGAGGCAGGCGGCGACCAGGCGTTTGAACGGATTGTTGGCGACCTGCAGCTTGGGGCGCTTCGACAACAACCCTTCGAGCGCCATCTGCGCTTCCCGGGCTGTGACGAACTGCGAGTGTGTCTCGATGGCGAGCACTCTCTTCAGCCACGTCCTGAGCGTGGCGGGCAGCGGCTGCCCGCGATCGACGTCTCCGCTCATGGACAGCGACTCGATCAGGTCCGGAATGCGGCGCGGATACTCCTTGGCTTCGAGCAACCGGCCGAGCAGCAGCGCCGTCGCGACCACGCCAATCTGGGCGATGTCGGTCCGGACATCGATGCTGGCCTTGGCGCTGGCCACCGGCATCGGGATGCGGAACTCGGTCCAGAGCCGGAGTTTGGGGATGTTCAGCCGCTCGAGCGCGAGACCGAGGACGTAGTCGGTCACCATGATCCGGCCGGCAGTAGTGACCAGGATGCGTTCGGGGCCGATGGCTCCGTGGGTCACGCCACGCGATTCGTGGAACAGCGCCAGCGCTCCAAGCAGTTCCCGAACGACGAGCAGCGCGGCGCCCGTCTCGATGACGACGCGCCCCTTGGCGGCCGCGTCCAGGATCTGGGACAGTCTGATTCCTGGAACGTGATCCGAGACGATCTCGACTGCGGTCAGGTCTTCTTGAGAAACCTCGACGCCCCGAACCGGCACGAACCGCGCCTGCCGGAACTTGGCCAGGCGTCCGACCCGCTCGTGGATCGACTCGCGCATGCCGGCGATTTCCGCGCAGGGACGGAACGCCTCAACCGACTCGCCCTGGGCATCGGTCCTTATCAGACGCACGCCAAGGCGGTCCTGGAAGCGCGGCTCCTGCTTGATCGCAGGATCGGCAGACGAGCTGACCGAGAGGTTGGCCGGCACGGCAAGGGGGGCCTTTGCAATCAACGGGCCGTGTCCTGCCATGGCTGGCAAGCCTCCTGGAGACCGCCGTTCGGCCCGCGTCGGGCGGATTCGCACGGCTTTTCCGGGCCCCTGGAGACACAATAGCGACGAGCTTGTACGCCCCGTTCCAGATCTGTCGTTCCGCTGGGTGGCCGGCCCCCACCGGGCATAAAATGCACCATGGCTGAAACGCTCATCATTCGGAACGCCCGGACGGTCCTGACCTGTGCGGGACCCGCACCTCGGCGGGGTCCTGCCCAATCCGACGTCAATCCCATCCCTGGCGGCGCAGTCGTATCCCAGGATGGCTCAATTGTATTTATCGGCTCCGGGGAGGAGTGTCATCAGCGGTTCGGAAACGACTCCGGGGCGACGGTGGTCGACGCGGCGGGCTGCACCGTCATTCCAGGCCTGGTTGACCCTCACACGCACGCGGTGTTTGGCGGCGACCGGCGCGACGAACTCCGCAGGCGACTTGGCGGCGCAAGCTACGCCGACATTGCCACCGCGGGCGGCGGCATCGTCGCGACCGTCAGAGCAACCCGGGAAGCGACCGAGGACCAACTGGTGGAATCGGCCAGGGCCCGGCTGGATGAAATGCTCGCAAACGGCACCACGACGGCCGAAATCAAGAGCGGCTACGGGCTCGATGCCGACGCCGAGCTCAAGATGCTCCGCGCGATTCGGCGGCTCGGGCGGGAGCACCCGATCGACGTGGTTCCCACATTCCTGGGGGCACACGAGGTGCCGCCGGAATGGCGGAGCGACCGGCGCGCCTACGTCAAGCTGTTGACGGAGGTCATGATCCCGGCCGTCGCACATGTGCACCTTGCACAGTGGTGTGACGTGTTCTGCGAGACAGGCGTCTTCACGCCAGACGAGGCTGCTGAGATTCTCAACGCGGGGAAGGCTCACGGCCTGAAGCCACGCATACACGCCGACGAGCTTGCCGAGAGCGGGGGATCGCTCGTTGCGGCCCAGGTACATGCCAGATCGGCCGACCATCTGGTGTTTGCCGGACCTCGCAGCATAGAAGCCCTGAGGGAGGCCGGGGTCGTCGCCACGCTGCTCCCCAGCGCGGCCTTCTACCTGAAGATCGGCCGGTACGCTCCGGCGCGCGACCTGATTGCCGCCGGCGTGCCAGTTGCGCTCGCGACCGACATCAACCCTGGCGGCGGCTTCTCCCCGTCAATGGGGTTCGCGATGGCGCTCGCCTGCTTCGCGATGGGCATGACGCTCGAGGAGGCGCTCATCGCCGCGACGCTCAACGCGGCGTTTGCGATCGATTGCCATGAGCGCGTGGGCAGCCTTGAAGTCGGCAAGCAGATGGACGCGGTCCTGGTCGCTGGTGATGCGGTCGACCTGATGAAGGTGGGAGTCGCATCCATCCGCGCCGTCATCAAGAAGGGCGCGGTCGTGTTCTCGCCGGGCCTTCGGTCGCGCACCGCGTGACGAGCCCCTATAATCGTCCCGTGCGACCCGGCCGATCATGGTTCGTCGCGATCCCGCTCGGCGCGTGGCTGCTGCTCTACGTCCCGCTCGGACTCGTCCGTCACTACGGGCTTCAGACCAACGCCTACGACCTGTCGGTGTTCGACTACGCGCTCTGGAATGCCCTGCACGGAGCGGCGGGCTACGTGCCGTTCTTCGGGCACTCGCTCGGGGCCCACCACGTGATGCCGACTCTCTACGGCCTGCTTCCGCTCTATGCGGTTGTCCGATCCCCGGTCACGCTCATCCTCGTCCAGTTCGCGGCGGTCGGCCTGGCGGCGCTGCTGCTGCACCGGCTGGCGCGTCAGCAGATGGGCGGCTGGCTGGCGTGCGCGGTCACCACCGCCTTCCTGTTCTCGCAGCGAACGCACGTGGCGCTGATGAGCCCCTTCTACGTCGAGAGCCTGGAGCCGGCCCTGGTCTTCGGGCTCGTCCTGGCGGCGCGATCGGCGCGCTGGCGGACCTTCTGGCTCCTCGCGCTGCTCGCCCTGGGGTGCAAGGAAGATGCGGCGGTCTATCTGCTGCCGTTTGCCGTCCTCCTGGTCGTGCGGGAGCGGCAGCGGCGAACCGGCCTCATCCTCGGCAGCGTCGCGGCATGCTGGCTCGCGGCCGCCGCGCTCCTTGCGATTCCGGCTTCCCGGTCCGCCGACGGACTGCCGGCCGGCAACCCGTTCGTCGAAGCGCGGCTGCTGGGCCCGGGCGAGGCCGACCAGCCGGGCATGAGCATCCTCCGGCGGCTGGCCGGGCTGAGGACCCTCTCCACCATCACGACGATCACGAGCCAGACGGCATTCCTCTGCTGGGCCGGGCCGGCGTGGATGGCCGTGCTCGCGCCGGGAGCGGTTGCCAATCTCGCCGCGCGGTCCGACACGCTCCAGTCGACCCTGCACGGCCACTACATCTGGCCCCTGCTGCCCTGGCTGTTCCTCGCGACGATCTCCGGAGCGGCCGCCGTGCTGCGGCGGTATCCGTCGATCGAACCGTACCTGGCCTCCGCCCTGTTCGCGATGACGCTGGTGAACTCGCCGTTGCCTCGATCGCTCATGACGACGAGCGCCGGGACGGATTGGCAGTCGGCCTCGGTGGTTCGACAAGGCCTGGCCTCGGTGCCGGCTGACGCGTCGGTGACGGCCATGCCGAACCTGATCCCGCACCTTGGCCACCGGAAGATCGTGCAGGCGATCGGCCGCGAGATCGCGGGCGTCGAGACCGAGTACGTGGCGCTCTCGATTGACGGGGATCTGTGGCCGCTCGATCGCGCGGGCGTCATGGCCCGCATCGAGACCTACCTCCACAGGGCGGACTACAAGATGGTGGCAGGCGGTCCGCTGTACTTGTTCAGGCGCAGCCCGCCTGCCCCGGCCGGCTCACGCGATCAACCTGGCGCGACAGGACGCGATCGATGACCGAGCGGATTCGCGACCGGGCCGACCGCGCGCCGGACGCCGCTGGCCTGACTACTTCCTGTTGTTGTTGAGTGGGGTCCGGCCGCCGGGAACAAACCAGCCGTGGGCGGTGACGGTGAAGGTCCAGGGCTTCTCGAATCGCGGAAGGACCTGCACCTGCCGGGTGTAGCTGACGTCGATGTAGAGGTGATCGGACTGCCGCCTGACCGACACCTTCTCCTCGGTGACCGGCAGCCCGAGCCGCGACGCCTCGTCGAGGATCTGCGATCGGATGACCTGCTCGTCCTTGTCCACTTCGAACTGGGCGATCTGCTGGACCTTGTCGTCGAACTGGTAGTGGGCCCAGTAGGCAGATCCGATGTTCCACGCCGCGAAGACGCAGAGAGCCGTGATGGCGAGCTTGATGATTCTGCTGAGCATCAGTGTATCTGGTGAAACACCCGCGTCCAGCGCGTCCGCGTGAAGAAGTGGACGGCCACCGAGGCCATCCCGCGAACCGATGCCGCCAACCCGTTCTCCTGATAGTCTTCCCTGTCCGACTGGTAGGACCAATATATCATCAAGGCCCGGCCCTTGATGTTATCGCGCGGCAGGAAGCCCCAATAGCGGGAGTCCTCCGAATTGTCACGATTGTCGCCCATCACGAAGTACTGGCCGGCCGGCACGGTCTCCGGGCCGTAGTGCTCGCGCACGTCGTCCGGCGTGATTTCGTGAAGATCGGTCGCCTCGGACCGGGGCAGGTAGTGGGCGTACGGTTCGTCGATCGGCTGGCCGTTGATGTAGATGCGCCGGTCGCGTAGCTCGATGGTTTCGCCGGGCAGGCCGATCACCCGCTTGATGAAGTCCCGCTCGGGATCAGGCGGGAACTTGAAGACCACCACGTCGCCCCGGTGCACATCCCGCGTGGGCAGCACGACGCGTTCGGCGGCGGACTCGGTCGGGGCGAGCAGGAACTTGTTGACCAGCAGATGGTCCCCGACCAGCAGGTTCGGCTCCATCGACCCGGTCGGGATCTTGAAGGCCTGGACGATGAACGTGCGGATGAAGAGCGCGAGCACGACCGCGATGACGATCGACTCGAAGTATTCGCGAAAGACCGATTTCCTGAATTCGACCACTACTCTTCGGTCCCGACCTTCAGCACGGCCAGGAACGCCTCCTGCGGAATCTCGACGCGCCCCACGCGCTTCATCCGCTTCTTGCCTTCCTTCTGCTTCTCGAGCAGCTTGCGCTTCCGCGTGATGTCGCCACCGTAGCACTTGGCGAGCACGTTCTTGCGCAGCGCCTTGACCGACTCGCGGGCGATGATCCGGTTGCCGATCGCCGCCTGGATCGCCACCTCGAACATCTGACGCGGGATCAGCTCGCGCATCTTCGACGCCAGGAACTTCCCGCGCTGGTACGCGGAGTCGTGGTGCACGATCACCGACAAGGCGTCGACCGGGTCCCCGTTGACCAGGATATCCAGCTTGACCAGCGGCGACTCCCAGTAGCCGGTGACATGGTAGTCGAGCGAGGCGTATCCGCGCGACAGGGTCTTCAGCTTGTCGTAGAAATCCAGCACCACCTCGTTGAACGGCAGGTCGTAGGTGATGAGGACCCGGTTGCTGGCGAGATATTCGAGCGTCTTCTGGATCCCGCGCTTGTCCTGGCAGAGCTGGAGAATGGGCCCCACGTAGTCGGACGGCGTCAGGATCATCGCCGTGATGACCGGCTCTTCGATCCGCAGGATGCGGGTCGCGTCGGGCAGCTTCGCCGGGCTGTCGATCTCGTGCACCACGCCGTCGGTGGTCGTCACGCGATAGAGCACCGCCGGGGCGGTCGTGACCAGGTCCTGGTCGAACTCCCGTTCGAGCCGCTCCTGCACGATCTCCATGTGGAGCAGGCCGAGGAAGCCGCAGCGGAAGCCGAATCCCAGCGCCGCGGAGGACTCGGGCTCGTAGAAGAACGACGCGTCGTTCAGCCGCAGCTTCTCGAGGGCGTCGCGCAGCTCGGGGTACTCGTGGCCTTCCACCGGGTAGAGCCCGGCGAAGACCATCGGCTTGAGGGGGTGGAAGCCCGGGAACGGCTCGATCGCGGGGCGGCTCGCCTCGGTGACCGTGTCGCCGATCCGTGCGTCGCTGACTTTCTTGATCCCGGCCGTGATGAACCCGACTTCGCCGACGCCCAGCTCGTCGGCGGGCACGGCCTTCGGCGTGAACACGCCGACCTGCTCGACCTCGTACTCCTGCCCCTCGGCCATCAGGCGGATCTTCATCCGCCCGCGCAGGACCCCGTCGAGCACGCGGACGACGATCACCACGCCCCGGTACGGGTCGTACCAGGAATCGAAAATCAGCGCCTTCAGCGGCGCCGCCTGGTCCCCCGCCGGTGCGGGCAGACGCGCCACGATGGCCTCGAGGACCTCCCGGGTGCCGGTGCCTTCCTTGGCGCTCGCCAGGATGGCGAGGCTGCCGTCCAGCCCGATGATGTCCTGGAGCTGACGGCGCGTCTCTTCCGGCTGGGCGCCGGGCAGATCGATCTTGTTGATGACCGGAATGATCTCGAGGTTGTCGTCGACCGCGAGGTAGGCGTTGGCCAGGGTCTGCGCTTCGACGCCCTGCGACGCGTCCACCAGCAGCACCGCGCCCTCGCAGGCGGCGAGCGACCGGGTGACCTCGTAGGAGAAGTCCACGTGGCCGGGCGTGTCGATCAGGTTGAGCACGTACCGCTGGCCGTCGTCGGCGAGATAGGTCAGCCGCACGGGATGGGCCTTGATCGTGATCCCGCGCTCGCGCTCGAGGTCCATCGAGTCGAGCACCTGCGCCTCGGTCATCTCACGGGGCTGCAGGGCGCCGGTCAGCTCGAGGAAGCGGTCGGCGAGCGTCGACTTGCCGTGATCGATGTGCGCGATGATCGCGAAGTTCCGGATGAGGCGCTGATCCATCAGGCCGCACGCCTCGTCACCGGCCTGTAGACCAGGCCGATAATCACGCCGTAGACGGCCATCTCCAGCAGGGTGTCCACCACCCAGGCCACGCCCAGGCGACCGCTGACCGGAAGAGTCACGTAGTTCCAGGTCACGGTGAACGCCACCAGCATGATCCCGACGATGACGCCGAAGCGAAGGCCTTCCTGGACGCCGTTGCCGCCCTCGTGTCCTTTGGCAAACGCATAGGTGAATGCGAAGAAGCCGATGAGCGTGACGCCAAACCCCAGCACCAGGTTCATCTCGCCCTGGGGCCGGAACACGGCGGCGTGCTGCGCATAGAGATCAGCGAGCACGTAGGTATTCACCCCGTAGTTGATCGCGAGGTACGACAGCCACGCGACGATGGCGGCGGCTGCGAGACGGCCGAAGTTCATACCCGACACTCCCCGCCTGACCGCACCGGAGGAAGTCGGGAGGTCTCCCGATCCGAATCGCCAGTGCGTCGGTTGCAGGCCGCCCGGAACCAGGGCCGGCCCCCTACATCCCTACTGCGTTGCAGGATGATGCGGTCTACTTGCCGCGCGCCACCTGGGTCTTCAGCACGACACCGTCGCCGGCGAACTGCTGGATGATCGACATCAGGCCCATGTAGAGGAAGCCCGCCTGGAACAGCACCAGGAACGGCAGCGTCCCGTAGATCCCGTTCGCCAGCGCGTAGAACACGGTCGCCGTGAAATACAGGCCGAGCGCCACCTCGATGAGCGGCTGAATGGCCATCGACTGCCGGTACTTCTTACCCACCCATTCGTCCTTGCCGCCCTCGATGCCGTACTTGGGCGTGCGCGCGAACTCGGACTGGTGCCCGAGCAGCGCCTCGAGCACCGCCCGCGTGTTGTTCACCGCCAGGCCGATGCCGATCGACATCAGGAAGGGCACGTATTTGAGGCGGGTCTTCCAGTCCGGGTACAGCTCGCGCTGCGAGACCACGTAGAAATTGCCCACCGAGGCCGTGGCCGCGAAGAACAGCGGCACGTCGATGAGCAGCATCTCGTACCAGCCCATGTTGTAGCGGATGACCATCGACGGGAACATCAGCAGCGACAGCAGGGTCATCAGGATGTAGTTGAAGTTCGCCGTCAGGTGGAAGAACGCCTCGACCTTGACCCCGAACGGCTGATCCGACCGCAGGATTGACGGCAGCAGCTTGATGCAGGTCTGAATCGACCCTTTGGCCCAGCGATGCTGCTGCGACTTGAAGGCGTTCATCTCGACGGGCAGCTCGGCCGGCGCCACCAGGTCGGGAATGAACAGGAACTTCCAGCCGAGCAGCTGGGCGCGGTAGCTCAGGTCCAGGTCCTCGGTCAGCGTGTCGTGCTGCCAGCCCCCGGCCTGGCCGATCACCTCGCGCCGCCAGATGCCGGCGGTGCCGTTGAAGTTGAAGAAATGACCCGCCCGGTTGCGCCCGCCGTGCTCGAGCACGAAATGCCCGTCGAGCAGGATCGACTGCGCCTTGGTCAGGAGGGAATAGTCCTGGTTGACATGTCCCCAGCGCGCCTGGACGAGGGCGACCTTCTCGTTGACGAAATAGGGAACCGTCCGGCGCAGGAAGTCACGGCTCGGGATGAAGTCGGCGTCGAAGATGGCCACGAACTCACCGCGCGCGACCTTCAGGCCCTCGTCGAGCGCGCCCGCCTTGTAGCCGGTCCGATCGTCGCGGTGGTAGTACTTGACGTCGTACCCTTCCGCCACCCACCGCTCGACCGCCAGGCGCGCCACCTCCTGGGTCTCGTCGGTCGAGTCGTCCAGCACCTGGATTTCGAGCAACTCCCGCGGGTAGTCGATCCGGACCGTCGCGTCGAGCAGCCGATCAACGACATACATTTCGTTGAAGATCGGCAGCTGGATGGTCACCACCGGCAGCGGGTCCAGCCCGTGCTCTGGCAGAACCGGCACCTTGTCCTTGTGCCTCATGTAGACATACACGAGGTAGTAGCGATGCCAGCCGTAAACGGCCAGAATGCACAGGATGAAGAAGTAGGACCCAAGGATGAGCGTTTCGAGAAGCGTCATGGTGAGTCAGCCGTTCGTCGGGAGTTGTGCGGCACAGGCACAATCCGTCATTATACCCTTGCATCCCCGGCGCTTCAACGAATCGGATCGCGAATCGGATCGCGCATGAACCTGTCACGCCTGCAGCATGTCCTGGGCCAGCTCGATCGGCACGAGATCTCGGTGGCCGACGCCCAGGCCGCGCTGACCGACCAGCTCCGCGATCTGCCCTTCGAAGACCTCGGGTTCGCCAAGGTCGATCACCACCGGGCCCTGCGCACGGGGTTTCCCGAGGTGATCTTCGGGCAGGGCAAGACGCCGGCCCAGCTGGCAGCCATCGCCGAGCGCATCGCCGGGCGGGGACAGACCCTGCTCATCACGCGCACCACCGAGGCCGCCTACGCCTCTGTCCGCGGCACGGTCCCGGACGCCACCTGGCACGAAGAGGCCCGGCTGATCTCCCGCCGCCAGGACGATGTGCCGGCCGGCCACGGCACGATCATGGTGGTGGCGGCGGGGACCTCGGACCTCCCGGTGGCCGAGGAAGCGGCCATCTCTGCCGAGGTCATGAACAACCCGGTGGATCGCCTCTACGATGTCGGCGTGGCCGGGCTTCACCGCCTCCTGAGCGAACAGCGGCGATTGACCGGCGCCCGGGTCATCATCGTGGTCGCCGGCATGGAAGGCGCCCTGCCGAGCGTGGTTGGAGGCCTGGTGAACGTGCCGGTCGTCGCCGTCCCGACCTCGGTCGGCTACGGCGCGTCGTTCGGCGGGGTGGCCGCCCTGCTCGGCATGCTGAACAGCTGCGCCCCGGGGGTGGCGGTGGTCAACATCGACAACGGGTTCGGCGCAGCCAGCATCGCCAGCCTGATCAATCATTTGTAGGCGGCAGGATTAGCGCCAGGCTCCTTGACAAATAGCACCTCCGTCCCATAGATTGGACTGTTGCGGGTCGCGCGGCTGACGTCATGTGAGTCCGAAGGCTCGTCTTCATCAGACAGTGCAAGACAGGCGAGAGGACTCTTTCCTTCCTCTTCGAAGCGGTTTCCAGCGTTCACTATGCAGCCAGCCGTACTGCAGGCCCTCGAATTCAACCGCATCGTCGAGGCTGTGTCCGGCTTTGCCGCGACACCTCTGGGCGCGGCCAGGCTCGAGGCGCTCCGGCCTTCGGTCGATCCCCGGCGCGTGGCCCAATGGCAGGCGGCGACGACCGAAACCGCCCGGTTCATCGAGCTGCACGGGGTGTTTCCGCTGTCCGCCACGCGGGACCTGCCAGCCATTCTCGGGAATCTCGCCATCGAAGGCCGCGGGCTCGAACCGCTCAGATTGATTGCGCTCGCCGACTACCTCGATTCGATGGAGGCGACCCGGGGCGCCATCCGGCGTGCCGACGCCGGGTTCCCGATCCTGAAGTCGATCGTGGAGGACTCCTCCGCCTTCCGCAGCGAGTCGGCCGAGGTGCGCCACAAGGTCGACCCATCGGGCGAGATCCTCGACGATGCGTCGCCGGAACTGCGAAGCACGCGGGATCGCCTGCGCAGGCAGCGGACCCGGCTGCGCGGCACGATGGAGTCGTTTCTCCGGAACAAGGACACGTCGCGCTACCTGCAGGACCAGATCGTGACCGACCGGAACGGCCGGCTCGTGCTGGTGGTGCGAGCCGAGCACCGGACGTCGATCCCGGGCATCCTGCACGGCAGTTCGGCCAGCGGCGCCAGCCTCTATCTCGAGCCGCTCAGCACCGTCGAAATCAACAACGACATCGTGGCGCTGGAACAGCAGGAATCCGAAGAGGTCCGGCGGATCCTCCTCCACCTGACCGACCTGTTCCGCCGCCGCGCGCTCGACCTGCAGCGGACCATCGAGGCCGCCACCGACCTGGACGTGATCCAGGCGAAGGCGCGCTTCTCGGCGCTGATGGGCGGGGTCGAACCGGGGCTCGCGACCGATGGGACCTTCGACCTTCGCGGCGCACGCCACCCGCTGCTGATGTCGGCCGTCACGGCGCGGCTCGCCCAGCCGGCACCTGCCGAGCGGGCGGCCCCCGCCCGGCCCGACGCCGACGACACGCCGGTCCCGGCCGCGCGGATCAGGCCGTCGGGCCCCACCGAGCCGGTGCCGGTTGACGTGCGGATGCTGCCGCCGACCACGGTGCTCGTCATCACCGGGCCCAACACGGGCGGGAAGACCGTGGCGCTGAAGACCGCCGGGCTGCTGGTGCTGATGGCCCAGTCGGGGCTGCACATCCCGGCCGAGGCGGGGTCGAAGATCCCGGTCTTCCGGTCGGTGTTCGCCGACATTGGTGACGAGCAGTCGATCGCGGCCAATCTGAGTACCTTCTCGTGGCACGTCAGCAACATGGTCCAGGTGGAACGGACGCTGGCCCTGCCCGCCCTGGTGCTGCTCGACGAGCCTGGCAACGGCACGGACCCGATCGAGGGCGGCGCGCTCGGCATGGCGGTGGTCGAGCACCTCCGGGCGCGCGGGTCCCACGTGGTGGCGACCACACACTACGATGCGCTGAAGTCCTACGCGTCGACCCGGGAGGGTGTCGCCTGCGCGGCGTTCGGGTTCGACGCGGAGACCTTCGCCCCCACCTACCGGCTCGTGTACGGATCGCCCGGCCGCAGCCTCGCGCTCGAAATCGCGGGCCGCCTCGGCCTGAACCCGTCCATCCTCGAACAGGCCCGCGGCAACGTCAGTGCGCGCGAAGCGCAGCTGGCCGAGCACATGGCCAGGATGGACGACGAGCTGCACGGCCTGGAGCACGAGCGGCGGCTGGTGGCGCGCGAACGCGAGGCGATCGAGGAGGACTCCAGCCGGCTGCGCGGTCGGGAACAGACGCTGAAGGACAAGGAAGAGCGGCTGAAAGTCCGCCTGGACGAGGAGCTCGAAACGCGCCTGCGGGCGGCACGCCAGCAGATCGACCAGGTGGTGGAGGATCTGCGCAGGCAGGTCGATCAGCTCGGGGCCGAGGCGCAGCGACGGGCGAACCAGGGCAAGACGCTGTCGACCGGCGAGTCGGGCGCGGCCCGATCGGAAGCTCGCGCAGCGCTCGACCAGGTGGCCAACCGCCTGCGGGAACACGTCGAGCCCTCTGCGGCCCAGCTGCGGCAGGGCGGCCCGCCGGCCAGGGTTGGCGACCGGGTGTCGGTCCGGGGCCTCGGCCTGGAGGGACGCGTGCTGTCGGTCCAGGACGGCGAAGCCGACATCGACGTGCGCGGCAAGCGGCTTCGCGCCAAGCTCACCGAGTTACAGGTGGTGGCTGGCACCGAGCAGGTTTCGGCCGGGCGGGTCAGCGTGAACCTCCAGGTGCAGAGCCGGGACGACGTGCCGACCGATTTGAACGTGATCGGCTGCACTGTCGACGAGGCGCTCGCGCGGGCCGAGAAGTTCCTCGACGAGATGCTGCTGGCCGATCAGCGCGTCGTGCGCATCATTCACGGGCATGGGACCGGACAGCTCCGGCGCGCCTTCGCGGAGTTCCTGCAGCGTCATCCGTTCGTGGCGAGCCACCAGCCGGCGCCGCACGAGCAGGGCGGCAGCGGGGTGACCGTGGTGGAGCTGAAGGAATAGTGGCGCTTTTTCCTGCCGCCTTCATCGACGACCTCAAGAACCGCGCGAACATCGTGCAGGTCATCCAGGACTACGTCTCGCTGAAGAAGGTCGGCGGCAGCTACAAGGGGCTCTGCCCGTTCCACGGCGAGAAGACGCCGTCGTTTCACGTCAACCCCGAACGGGGCTTCTTTCACTGCTTCGGGTGCGGCGTCGGCGGCGACGTGTTCAAGTTCCTGGAGCTGCACGAGAAGCTGGGCTTCACCGACGCCGTCCGGCTGCTCGCGAAGAAGTTCGGCATGAGCGTGCCGGACACCGCGCCGGATGGAGACGAGGCCAGCGCCCGCGAACGCGAGACGCTCGTCAGGATCCACGAGGTTGCGGGCGCCTGGTACAGGGAGCAGCTGGCGAGCCCGGCCGGAGAGCGGGCGCGCGAGCAGCTGCGGGCGCGCCAGATCAAGAGCGGGACGATCGATGTGCTCGGCCTCGGCTTCGCTCCCCCGTCGCGGGACGGCCTGAAGAGCCACCTGCTGAAGGCCGGGTTCACGCTGCCGCTGCTCGTCCGGAGCGGGCTGCTGGTGGAACGCGAGGGCGGGCAGACGGTGGACCGCTTCCGCGGGCGGCTGATGGTGCCCATCAGCCGCGATACCGGGACCGTGGTGGCCTTTGCCGGCCGGGCGATGGAGGCCGACCAGGTCCCGAAATACCTGAATTCGCCCGAGACGCCGATTTACTCGAAGAGCCGCACCGTGTACGGCCTGAACGTCACCAAGCCGCTCGTGCGGAAAGCCGAGTTCGTGGTGATCGTCGAGGGCTACTTCGATTTCGCGCAGGTCATGCAGGAGAGCCGCCTGCCGGTCGTGGCGACCTGCGGGACTGCGCTGACGATCCAGCAGGCGCAGATCCTGCGGCGTTTCACCTCGAAGATCGTCCTGAGCTACGACCCCGACGCCGCCGGCCAGGGCGCGGCCACCCGATCGAGCGAGCTGCTGGTGCGCGAGGGATTCCAGGTGAACGTGGCGGTGCTGCCCGGCGGTGACGATCCGGACTCGTTCATCCGGAAGAACGGCGGCCCGAAGTACACCGCCGAACTCCAGCAGTCCAAGCCGTACCTGGAGTTCCTGCTCGACCGGATCGCCGCGGCCCACGATCTGCGAAACGACGAGGGCCGCAACGCGTTCCTCCACGAGATGCTGGCCGTTGCCGGGTGGATTCCGGACGCGGTGGCGCGGGACCAGTTCGCCGATCGCATCGCGCACCGGGCGCGGATCACGGAGTCGGTGGTGCGCGCCGAAATCCGTAAAGCGGCGGTCGATCGCCAGCCCGACGTCCCGTCGATCAGCCTGCCGTCGCTTGGGCAGCTGAAGCCGGCCGAACGCGGGCTGATCTGGGCGCTGGTCAACCGGCCGGAGGAAGCGGCGACGGCGCTCGGCGGGCTGGAACCGGAGGATTTCGACGTGCTGTCGGCCGCGCACGTCGTCCAGCTGGCCCGGGGGCTGTCGGAAGATGCCGAAGGATTCTCACCCTCGGCGCTGCTGGAGCGTCTAAGTACAGAGGAAGCCCAGCTGGTCACGCGCGTGGCCTCGGAGGTCACCCCGGCGGCCCCGGCCCTGGAGTGCCTGCGGGCGGTCAAGCGCCTGAGGCTCGAACGCGAGGGCGCGGCCCTGCAGCGCGAGATCGACCGGCTGCAGGAAGAGGGACCCGCCGAGGCGAGCGGCGACATCGATCACCTATGGCAACAGAAGCGAGAACTCCTGCAGCGCATCGAGGCGCTGGGGATGTCTGGCGGTTAACGGGAGGAGAGGCCCTTGTCGATTGAAGACAAGTACGACGAAGTCCGACAACTCATCACGATCGGCAAGGAGAAGGGGTACCTCCTCTACGACGAGGTCAACGAGCTGCTGCGCTCGGACATCACCTCGTCGGACGATCTCGACGATTTGTTCAGCACGTTTGGCAGCGCCGGCATCGAGGTCGTCGATTCCGAACAGAAGTATCGCGAGGACAAGCAGGGCGAAGGCAGCGACGATCTCGAGCTGGACCTGACGCCGGGAGCGCTCGACAAGACGAACGATCCCGTGCGGATGTACCTCCGCGAGATGGGCACGGTGCCCCTGCTCACCCGCGAGGGCGAGGTGGAAATCGCCAAGCGGATCGAGCGCGGCAAGCTCGCCGTCATCAAGTCGATCTCGAGGACGCCGACGGTGGCCACCAAGGTCATCGAGATGGGCGATCACCTCAAGGCCGGCGAGCGGACGATCCGGGAGCTGGTGATCTTCAACGACGAGGAGATCACCGACGATCGGCTCGAGGACCGGACCCGCGAGGTGCTGAAGCAGATCGAGGCGGTGCGCAAGGCGCGCCAGCTCTACGAGAAGGCCGACGAAAAACTGCGCGAGACCCCGAAGAAGGACAAGCGCAAGTACCGCCGGGTGCGCTGGAAGGCGATGCGGGCGCGGGTCCAGGTGTCGCAGCTCATCCGCGCCATCGAGTTCACCGAGGGCGTGAAGCGCCGGCTCATCGACGACATCAAGGAGTCGGTCGAGCACGTGCAGCGGGTCCAGCGGGAAGTCGACGGCCTCGATCGCGCGCTCAACCCGAAGAACAAGAAGGCCCGCCTCAAGGAAGAGGAGCGCAAGGCCGTCGCGCTGAAGCACCGGGACCTGAAGGCCGAGGTGAAGCGGCTGGCCGACGTGCTCGGCGAGACGCCCGACGTGCTGAAGCGGACGCTCGAAACCATCCGGCGCGGCGAGGCGCAGGCCGAACAGGCCAAGAAGGAACTGGTCGAGGCCAACCTCCGCCTGGTGGTCTCCATCGCGAAGAAGTACACCAATCGCGGCCTGCAATTCCTCGATCTCATCCAGGAAGGCAACATCGGCCTGATGAAGGCCGTGGACAAGTTCGAATACCGGCGCGGCTACAAGTTCTCGACCTACGCCACGTGGTGGATCCGGCAGGCGATTACCAGGGCCATCGCCGACCAGGCGCGGACCATCCGGATCCCCGTGCACATGATCGAGACCATCAACAAGCTGATCCGCACGTCGCGGTCGCTCGTGCAGGAGCTGGGGCGCGAACCGACATCCGAGGAAATCGCCAAGCGGATGGACATCCCGGTGTCGAAGGTCCGCAAGGTCCTGAAGATCGCGCAGGAGCCGATATCCCTCGAGACGCCGATCGGAGAGGAAGAGGACAGCCATCTGGGCGACTTCATCGAGGATCGCCAGGTCGTGTCGCCCTCCGACGCGGTGATCAACCTGAACCTCAAGGAGCAGACCGACGCGGTCCTCAAGACGCTGACGCCCCGGGAGGAGAAGGTCATCAAGATGCGGTTCGGTGTCGGCGACGGCAGCGAACACACCCTCGAGGAGGTCGGCCAGAGCTTCGCGGTCACGCGGGAACGCATCCGCCAGATTGAAGCGAAGGCGCTGCGCAAGCTGCGCCATCCGTCGCGCAGCCGCAAGCTGCGGGCGTTCCTGGAGGGCCGAACCTCCTAGCAGTCCGTGGTGAAAGTGCGTCGTCGCACCGAAACCGGTGATGCGCCCGGATCGCAAGGCGCGAAACGCGAGAATATCGGGGAATATTTGAGCGTTGAGCAACGCAGCGAGGCGGGATGCAGCGCCGGTTGAATGCAGACGGACTTTCACCACGGGCTGCTAGGGTCGGGGCATTGAAGGTCGCGAGTCGGGAGCCTCTTCGACTGAAGAGGGCCTTCGCGGACAAGCTCCGGGCGCGCGGCATCAATCGGGTCGGGTCGGAGGAGTCGACAACAGGGGCCCATAGCTCAGTGGTTAGAGCCGCCGGCTCATAACCGGCCTGTCCCAGGTTCGAATCCTGGTGGGCCCACCACGCCAACGCGGACAACTCGACAGCAACGGGGGCGCATGCACGCGGATCTCGAACGGCTCATCAGGCTGCAACAACTCGAAGACCAGGCCGAAAAGGCCCGCCGCACCATCGCCGAGGAACCCACCCGCCAGCAGGAGCTCGACGCGAAGCTCACCGCCGAACAACAGACCGTGGACGGCCAGCGCCAGCTCCTGGCGACGAACCAGACCGCGCGGCGAGCCACCGAGAAGGAACTGGCCGAGGTCCAGAGCCGCCTCTCCAAGTTCAAAGAACAGATGATGGCGGTCAAGACGAACCGCGAATACCAGGCCATGCAGAAGGAGCTGGAGAGCGCGGGCGAGGAGATCCGCCGCCTCGAGGATCAGCTCCTCGAGCGGATGCTCGAACACGACGAGCTGGCCGCACGCCTCAAGCAGGCCGAGCTGGACTTCGCCGGCGCGAAGGCGGGCTTCGAAGAGGAGCGCAAGGCGCTCGCCCGCGAGGTCCAGGAGTCGCACGCGGCGCTCGAGGCGGTTGCCGCCGAGCGGGAGTCGCTGGTCCCCACCATCCCGGGCAACCTGGTGGCCATTTTCGACCGCGTGATGCGCTATCACAAGCTGGCGGCGGTGGCGGAAGCGCGCGAGGGCCGGTGCTCGATCTGCAACGTGCGCCTGCGGCTCCAGATGTACAACGACATCCGCCGCAACGACACCATCATCCAGTGCGACAACTGCCACCGGATCCTGTACTACGTGCATCCGCCGGCCGCGCCCCAGGCATGAGGCGGCCGATCGCAAGCGCTCCAGCGAAGGGCCGCACCGGCACCGCGGTCCACCACCCCCATCCCCCGCCTCACGGTTCCAGGCTCGTCTGCTATATCGACGGCGGATCCCGCGGGAACCCCGGCCCGGCCGGCTTCGGCGTGCGGGTCGAAGACGGACACGGCGCGCTCGTGGCCGAGCTGTCCGAGTTCATCGGCGTCGCCACCAACAACGTCGCCGAGTACCACGGGCTGCTTGCGGCACTCGACTACGCGGTCGCATCCGGCGCGTCGAACGTCCTGGTCCGATCGGACTCAGAACTGCTGGTCAGGCAGATGCGCGGCGAGTACCCGCGTCAAGCACCCCAACCTGAAGCCGCTGCACGAGCGCGCCAGCCGGATCGTTGGCGAACTGGGCGACGTCCGGTTCGAGCACATCCGCCGCGAGTTCAACACCGAGGCCGATCAACTGGCCAACGACGCGATGGACCGGCAGGGAAGACGGTAGGTTACAGGTTATGGGTCACAGGTTACAGGCTGGCGGCGCCAGGATACAGGCCATAGGCGTCAATCGACCCGCAAAGTGCACGCTCTCGCGCGTCACGCAACAAGCCCAACGCGGCACGCGTCACGCAACAAGCCCAACGCTCTCGCGCGTCACGCAACACACCCAACGCTCTCGCGCGTCACGCAACACACCCAACGCTCTCGCGCGTCACGCAACACACCCAACGCTCTCGCGCGTCACGCAACACGCCCAACGCTCTCGCGCGTCACGCAACACACCCAACGCTCTCGCGCGTCACGCGGCAAGCCACACGCGGCACTCGGCTTGCGCTTCCCTCGATTCTGGACGCTCGACCCGCGCGATTGACCATCAGGGCCGAGCCGTCGTATCGTTTCGCCCGAACCTCTCGTCGCCCCCCGACGGCAGACACTCCGGCAGAACGCAGGTAGACACGTGATACGCCACTTGCAGGCTCCCGGCGGCTCGCCCGCACGATGCCCGGCCGACGCAAGGCCACACGCGGCCCGACTGGCCCTTGCCGCCGCGCTCATCGGCGCCGCGGTCGGCTCGGGTTGCGCAACGGCGGTGCTCACCCGCCCGCTCGAAAAGGGAACGCACGAGATGCACGCCTCGCTGGGCGGACCCATGGTCAGGCTGGGCGGCCTTGCCGTGCCCGTTCCGATGGTGCAGGCCGGCTTCCGTTACGGCCTGACCGACTCGGTGGCGATTGGAGTGGACCTGCCGATCACCGTGATGCTGCTCAGAAACGCCGCGATCGACCCGCACGTCACGTGGTTTCCGACCAGGTCGCTCGGGCTGCAGGCGGAAGGGGTGCTGGTATTCAATCCCGCCGAGAAGGTGTTCCGCGCGTATCCGGTGCTGAGCTCGTGGTACGTCCTTCGCCTGTCGCCGGCGATCTCGCTGCTGCCCGGCGTGGTGGCGATGGGCCAGGGCCGATCGCCGCACGTGCTGGCGTCGCCGTCGCTCGCAGGTGCTTTCGCGGTGGGCCGATGGGAGCTGCTGGTCGAGACGATGTACCTGCTCCCCTACATGCGGAACACGTATTCGGCCGTCACCTACGTCTCACCCGGCCGCGGCGCGGTGGGGCTGTATGTCGGGCTTGGGAGGCGCTTCAAATGAAACGGGTCCTCCTGCTGCTCTTCGTGGCGTCCTGCGCGGGATGCTCGCTCGATTCCTTCCTGTTCTCGCCCAAGAAGGAAGATTACGCCTTCTCGACCGCCATCGTCCCGGCCGCCAATGCCCGCATCCATGACACTGTCGGTGGCGGGGGAGAAGGTGTACGGCCTGCACGCGTTCCACACGCCGGCCTCGCGCGGCAAGATTCTCTACTTCCACGGCAACTACCGCTCGCTGAACCACTACTTCTCCTGGATCGAGATCTACTGGGAGATGGGGTACGACGTGTTCAGCATCGACTACGAGGGCTTCGGGAAGAGCGAGGGCACGCCGTCCGAGGACGCGCTGCTGCGGGACGCCGAAGCGGCGTTCCAGTTCGTCACCTCGGAACTCGGGTGGAACCGCGCCGACATCGTCATCTACGGGTATTCGCTCGGGAGCATTCCCGCGGTCGAGACCTCCGCCAGGCAGGCCTGCCGGCTCCTGTTTCTCGAGGCACCCATCGGCAACGCCGACACGGCCGTCAACGGCGCGACACCGCTCGACATCCCGAGCGCGTTCGTGCTGGTGAAGTCCTTCGACAACATCGAACGGGTCAAGGCCAGCCTGAATCCACTGATCGTGATTCAGGGCACCGACGACCGGACGCTGCCCTGGCAGGACAATGGAAAACGGGTCTACGACGCGGCGACCGTCCCGAAGCGGTGCCGATGGCTCGACCACGCGGGGCACGGCGATATCCCGAAGGACATCGGCCGCGACACCTACAAAGCGCTGCTAGCGGAGTTGATCTCAGGCTGGTAGGGTTCGGCGTCCCCGCACGCGGGGAGCGGCGGGCGGCAGATCGCGGGAAGACGGCAGGAGCCGCCCCGGTTGAGGCGGCTCCCTCACATCGCCCTAAATCACGCGACCGAGGGGCCAGAAGACGGCTCCCGCTCGCGCGGGCGCACGCACTGGCCCCCGGCTGTCCGGCCCTCAGGCAAGAACCCGAATAACGACCCGGCGATTCTGCGCCCGGCCAGCCTTGGTGGTGTTCGGCGCCACAGGCTTCTCCGGACCGTAGCTGATCACGTTGATCTTGTGCAGCGGAATCTGGTGCTGCTCGTAGAGGTACCTCTTGACGGCCTCGGCCCGCTCGAGACCGAGCTTCTCGTTCCAGTCCTTGGGGCCGATCGCGTCGGTGTGGCCCTCAATCTCGAAGTAGGCGCCCTGGGGATTGCTCTTGAGCTGGTTCACCAGGTCGTCGATCTTCTGCTTGGCCTGATCCGGCAGGATGGTCTTGCCGAACTGGAAGTTGCCTTCCTCGTCGCTCAGCACGACGGTGTAGACGAGCCGCTTCGAGGCCTTGTCGACTTCGTCGGCCTTCGCCGCGGCCAGCCCCGCCTTGCTGTCGGCCGCCCCGGCCGCTGCGTTGGCGCGCTGGGCGGAGGTCTGTGCGGCCAGCGCCTTCTGGTCGACGTCGGTGATCTTCCCCTCGTTGGCGCGGGTACGCTCCTGGGTCTCCTCGACCGACTTGCTGAGCGTTTCGACCTTGTTGTTGATCTCGGTGACCTGAGATCGGACGAAGCCCTTGGTGGCGCAGGCCGGCAGCCCGATGGTGGCGACTGCCAGCAGCGCGGTCGCAGTTAATATCTTTCGCATGGTGTCTCCTACTGCACGTGACCGTTTGGACGGGCCCCGGCCATGTATCCGCTGCGGGCCCGTACCACGAGGTTTCTCTGGCGCGTGCGGACGGCGAGCGGATGCCAGCCAGCCTGGGCGCTTGGTTCGACGGCGATCAAGTACTGATGACGAAGCTCTGTCACGATCTGCCGGGCGGCCATGCTGGCCTGGGCTGGGACGCTCGAAATGAACACCCGGCCGCCGGTCCAGTTGGCCAACCGTTCGAGGGCCCCCGCGTCGAGCGCGCCGCCCGCGAATTGGTGATCGGCGCCCGTCGGACGGTCGATCGCGGAAATCACCGCGATGACGTAGACCGGCACATCGATCGAACTGGCAATTCCCGAAACTTCGGAGGCGTTGAGGCGGCTGCTGTTGTCCATGCCGTCGGTCACCACCACCACGGCGCGGCGCGGGCCGCCCAGCACGACCAGACGCTGCGCCGTCTGCGCGATCGCGTCATACAGCGACGTCGAGCCGAAGGGTCGCAGCACATCGAGCCGGCGGGTCACTTCCGACGGGCTCGTCGTGAAGGGCTGCAGTTCCTGCAGCCTCGTATCGAACGCGAAGAGTGCCATGCGATCCCGGCCCGGCTCGACCCAGCTGGCCACGTGGCCAACCACCTCGCGAGCCTCGGCCCATTTCGCGGCGACGTCCATGCTTCCGCTGATGTCGATGAGCATGGCCACGTTAATCGGAACCTTGTCCGATCGAAACTGGACGATGCCGGCGCGTTCGCCGGAGTCGAACACTTCGAAGTCGTTGCGTGACAGCCCGGCCACCGGGTGGCCGCCCTTGTCTTCGACGAGCACCGACAGCGTGACCAGATCCACCCCGCCGGTGAATGTCGGTTTCGCAGGTTCCTGAGCAAGTGAGACGGCCACCCAGATGGCGGTCGCCACAGCACCAATTGCTCGCATGCACCCCCCGAAACTGCAACGACCCTGCCAAGTCGAGCGGCGGGATATTCGCGGCCATTTTCCCGCGAATCGATGGATTCGGGTTTTCCTGCGTGGTCGGTGTCGTGTAAGACTTACGCGATACCGCTGGTCTCGCGCTCGGCCAACCGGGCGGTTCCGGGCTCAGGGGACGCGTGGAGTTGCATGCCGGGCCGACAACGACTTACAGTGAGACGGAGGCCACCATTGCACCAGCTACAGCGAGTGCGTCTGCACGCGGGGCACGCCCTCCTGTTTGTCGCCGTCTTTCTGTCCGTCGCGGCCGGTCCGAGGGACCTCCTGCTGCGTGCGCGTCAGCTCTACAACCAGGATCAGTTCGATGCCGCCATCATGGCGGCGGGCCAGGCGGCTGGCCAGGCGAGTCAAGCGGGTCAGGCGGGTCAGGCGGCGGGCGTGGCAGACGCCGCCGCCCTGATTGCGGCGCGCGCGCGGCTCGAGCGATTCAGGCGCGGCGGGGACCAGGCGGATTTCGACGCGGCCCGAGCCACCTTGCGATCCCTCGATCCCGCGCACCTCTCACCGCGTGATCGGGTCGAGCTCATCATCGGCCTCGGCGTCTCGCTCTATCTCGAGGATCGGACCGGGGCGGCGGCCGAACAGTTCGAAATCGGGCTCTCACAGGTCTCCATGCTCGGGCCGGACTCGCGGGAACCCATCCTGGACTGGTGGGCCTGCGCGCTCGATCGCGACGCCCAGCAGCTGCGGCCCTCGGAGCGGCGACGGCTCTACTCGCGAATCCTGGTCCGCATGGAGGATGAGCTGCGCCGCGACAACGGCTCGGTGGTGGCCTCCTACTGGCTGGCGGCCGCGGCCCGTGGCGTCGGCGACGTCGAGCGGGCCTGGAACGCCGCGATCGCAGCCTGGGTGCGTGCGCCCAGTTCCGCGCCGTGGGGCGTGGCGCTTCGCGCCGACCTCGACCGCCTGGTGACGGAGGCCATCATCCCCGAGCGCGCGCGGCGGGTCGCTCCTGAAGGGCAGTTCCAGGAGACGCTCGACGCCATGTCCGCCGATTGGAGCGCGCTCAAGGAGAAGTGGACCGCGCGCTAGCCCCGAAAGTCTGTGACCTACCGCCTGACCAGCAGGGCCGCCAGCGTGGCGGCCTTGTCGGCGAGTTGCCTGGCAAACAGCACGTTCTTTTCCTTCAGCGCATCTTCCGCCTGCTCGACGAACCGCTTGGCCGTGTCGTACTGCGACTTGCGATCGCCGCTGAGCGTGCGGTAGTCAACCTGCGCCAGATCGCTCGACGCGCGGTCCAGCACGGCCCGAATCTTCCGCACCTCCTCGTCCACGTTGGCCGTGGTCTGGAGCGAGGTTGAAGCGGGCGGCGTCTCGTCGGTCGAGGGCTTGACGGGAACGGGAGCCGCCGGCTCCGGCTTGTCGGGCTTGGCAGCCTTGTCGGTCTTGGGGGGCGTGGCCCGCGGGGTGCTTCGTGTCACGCGCGGATTCGGCTTGGCGCCGGCGGTCGGCGTGGCGGGCGTTTCGGGCGGCTCCTCCAGCGCGACGACGACATGAGCCGGCGGCACCGGGGCCTCGAGCGGCGGCCCCTCGGGCAGCGTCTTGACCCGGGCCGGCGCGCACGCGATCCATCCGGCCGCGAACAGGCACACGAGCGTCGAAGCGGCCCAGCGACTCATGACTTCATTATGAACCAGGACCGCGGCATGGGGGCGCCTATCTCGACTGTGGCAGCAGCAGCCGGAACGTCGTGCCACGGCCCGCCGTCGACTGGACTTCGATCTCGCCGTCGTGCAGCTGTATGGTCCGGTACACCATGGACAGGCCGATCCCGCTGCCGCGATCCTTGGTCGTGAAATACAGGTCGAAGATCCGGTTGAGGTGCTCCGGCTTGATGCCGATCCCGGTGTCCTCGAAGACGACCTCGACCCTCCCGCCCGAGGCCACGGCCCCGGCGATGCGCAGGCGCCCTCCGTTGGGCATCGCCTGGCATCCATTGAGGGCGAGGTTCAGGAATGCCTGCTGCAGCATGCCGGGATCGCCGTTGATATACGGCAGGTCGGGCGGACACTCGATGGTCAGCTCGACATCGTGCTTGCGTGCCTCGGTGGTCACCACAGGCAGGACCTCGTCGAGCAGGTCCCGCATCGCGACAGGCTGCAGTTTCAGGTCTTCGGGCCGGACGAACTTGAGGAAGCCCTGGAGCACCTCGTCGAGCCGCCGCATCTGCGCGCCGATGACCGACAGGTGCTCCATCGCGGCCGGCACGTCAATCGGGACCCCGCCCTGGTCGGACCCGACGGCCGAGGCGACCGGCGCGCCGTCGGCGGTGGCCTCCCACTCCGGGTCGACCGGCTGCGCGATCCGCGCCCTCCCTGCTGCCGCGCCTCCCCTGCGCATGCCCGATCCGCCTGCGAGCTGCTGCTTGACCAGCTCGAGGTGGATCATCGTGGCGTTGAGCGGGTTCTTGATCTCGTGCGCGACGCCCGCGGTCAGGCGCCCGAGCGCGGCCAGCTTCCGCGAATACGCGATGGTCGTCTGCACCTGGCTCAGGTAGTCGAGATTGCGGGCGACCAGCATCACGCCCACCAGGCGGCCCTCGGTGTCCTTCATCGCGTGGGTCAGGATCAACCGGTCCCCGCCGGGCTCCTCACCCTGCTCCGATGCGCCGTCGGGTTTCGGCATGGGGACCTGCACGGACACGGGACCGCGCGACTCGCCGCTCTGGAGCGCGGATTCGACCAGGGTCCGGTATGGATGATCCGCCGCCAGCAGGTCGTCGATTCGCCGCGCGAGCGGCTCGGGAGGCAGCGCCGCGCGCATCGCCGGATTGGCGAACAGCAGCTCCCGTTCCGGGGTGAACACCGCCACCGCGTCTTCCAGGTGCTCGACGACCGATTCCAGCTTGGCCTTCTGTCCGGCCAGCTGGGTTCGATCGGCGGAGATCTGCGCGCTGACCGCGTTGAAGGATCCGCCAAGGTCGCCGAACTCGTCCTGCTGGGGCAGGTCGAGCCGAACGCCGAATTCGCCCCGGCCGAGCCGGGTCAGCCCGCTCCGGATCATGTGGATGGGCCGCAACAGCACCTGCGCCAGCACCATGGCGACCAGGCTGGCGCCGACCAGGGCTGCCAGCGCGGTGACCGCCGCGGGACCCAGCGACTCGTCCAGCTCGCGCCGGGTCAGCAGCATCGACACGCCGATCCGGATCGATCCGAACTCGGCCGAGCCCATCAGCAGCGGCTCGCGGATCTCGAGCGTCTGACCCTCGTCGGAGTAGATCGCGCGAATCTGCGCCACCGGTCCCTGCTTCGCCAGCGCCCCGAGGTCGGCGCAGGCCGGCAGCGTGTGCCCGATCATCGTCACATCGCTGTGGACGATCGCCGTGCCGCTGACGTCCACGATGGCGGCGTAGGTGACGTTGCGCGAATAGGCGCTCGATTCGAGGATCGAACGCATCCCGGCGTCCTGCCGCAGCGCCGACGCCGGATCGCGGCTCCCGGCCACGACCTCGCGGGCGCGATGGAACACCGCGTTGGCAAGCAGTTCACCGCGCGCGATGCTCTCGTCGAGCGTGACGCGGACCAGCGAGGCGAGGAACAGCGCGCTCAGCACCACGATGGCCAGCCCCACGATGGAGGTGACGCCGAGAACCTGTTTGGCCTTGATGGAGAGCCGCATGGACTTAGGCGCCTTCGCTCTTCTCCTCGATCCGGAATCGATTCAGCTTGTTGTGGAGCGTCTTCAGGCTGATCCCGAGCATTTCGGCCGCGCGCGTCTTGTTGTTCTTCGTGTGCTCGAGCGTCATCAGGATCAGCCGCCGTTCGGCTTCCTCGACGGTCGTTCCGGGCGCCAGGCCGGCGAGGCGGGTCGCCTCCTGATCCGTCGTGGCGCCGGCCTCCACGTGGGTGCCCTTGCCCGATTCGACCAGCGGCGGCAGGTCCCCGAACTGGATGAACGGCCCCTTCGCGACGATGGTCGCGCGCTCGATCACGTTGCGCAGCTGCCGCACGTTGCCCGGCCAGGCGTAACTCTCGATCGCCTGCATGGCCCGCGGATCGACCGCGGTGAGCGACCGGCCGTGCCGCGAGTTGAACTCGTTGAGGAACGCCTGCACGAGGATCGGCAGGTCTTCCTTTCGGTCGCGCAGCGGCGGCAGCGGGATCGCAATCACGTTGAGCCGGTAGTACAGGTCTTCCCGAAGCGTGCCCTTCTGCACCGCGTCGGCCGGGACGGCGTTGGTCGCCGCGAGCACCCGGATGTCGACGGGCTGCTCGGTCCGTCCCCCGACCCGGCGGAACGTCCGTTCCTGCAGCACCCGCAGGAGCTTGCCCTGCATGGCCGGGGCCATCTCGGCGATCTCGTCGAGGAACAGCGTGCCGCCGTGCGCCAGCTCGAAGCAGCCCTGGCGGCGCTCGATCGCACCGGTGAACGCGCCCTTCTCGTGGCCGAAGAGCTCCGACTCGAGCAGCGTGTCGGGGATGGCGGCGCAGTTGATCGGCACATACGGCGCCGATGCGCGCGGGCTGAGCTGGTGGATGGTCTGCGCCACCAGCTCCTTGCCCGTGCCCGACTCGCCGCTGATGAGCACCGAGGCGCTGGTCGGCGCGGCCTGCTCGATGATGTGATACACGCGCCGCATCTGCGCGCTGTGCCCGATCATCGGTCCGAAGGTGCCCTGCTCCCGGAGCTGCCGACGCAGCACCTTCACTTCGCGCAGCGTCTCCTGCCGCTCCACCATCTGGTCCAGCAGGATCTGAAGCCGCTGCAGGTCGATCGGCTTCGTCATGAAGTCATACGCGCCCTGCTTGATGGCATCCACCGCGGTGTCCACGGTGCCGGCCGCGGTGAGGATCACCACCGTGATGTCACCGCCCTCCTGCTGCAGCGCCCGCAGCAGCTCCAGGCCGTCCATTCTCGGCATGACGAGGTCGCTCAAGACGATCCCGGGACGGAACGCGGTGACCTTCTCCAGGGCCTCGACGCCATCACAGGCCGCTTCGACACTGTAGCCCCAGCTGGACACCAGTTCCCGCAATCCGACCCTCGACGCAGCGTCGTCTTCGACGATCAGGACCCGCTCCCGGCCTGCATCAGCGGTCACTTTCTCGGCCATTCCCGGATGCCTCGAACCTTCCTCCGTCCTCAGACAAAGCCGAGGATGGTGTGAACATGGATCGTACCAATCTACCCGTTCTGCCGGACTGTCACAAATGGAAGGGCGCCAAATGGGGGTTTCCGGCCGGGTTTCTCCTCCTTGCCGGGTGGCCCGAATCCGGCCTGTCGCGACTCGCGTGTCGCGGGCCTCGGCCGGGGCGGCGGCGCCGGAAATATCGCGGAGGAACGGAAGGGCCGCGGACTTCAGGCGGCCCGGAGGGGCCGGGGTCGCGGCGCGGCCGGGAAGCGGAATGCCCGCGCGGCGATTGGCCGTTCTACGCTCCGCCGGAACCGGTCACGAACTCTGGCGAGTCCATCTGACGAGCGTGCTGAACGTCGGCGGCTTGCCGTACATCAGGACGCCAATCCTGAACACTTTGGCGGCGAACCATATGGACGCATATGCCCCGGCGGCGCCGACGGCAATGGAGAGCAGCGCCTGCCAGACGGGCGGCGGCGTCGTCGAGGCCAGCCGCAGCATCATCACGAAGTTGCTGAACGGCGGCACGAAGCTCAGCACGACCGAGAACAACGAGTTCGGATCGCGGCTGATCGGCAGCCAGAGGATGTAGGGGATCATCATGACGAGGATGACCGGCGTCATCAATCCCTGCGCGTCGCGCATCTCGTTGACGGCCGACCCGATGGCGGCCATGAACGCGCCCATCGTGAGGTAGGTCAGCAGGTAGAACACCAGCAGATAGATGATGAGGGCGGGGTCGAGCAGGCCGAGCGAGGCGAACGACATCAGCGCCATGATGGCCAGGCCCAGGTACAGCGCCAGCACCAGCAGGCCGACCGCCATCTGGCCGAGGATCTTCCCGGCCATCAGCTCCATCGGCGAGACGGCCGACAGCAGCACTTCAACCACACGGTTCGACTTCTCTTCCACGGTCGTCGTGAGCAGATACTGGCCGCTCAGCATGACCGACATGAGCAGGAGGATCATGAACGCCATGGGCATCATCATGTTCAGCATCGGATTGGTGGCGTTCTCCCCCTTTGCCGTCACGGTGCGCGACTGCACGCTATCGACGCGGATCAGCCGGTCGACCTGCTGACGGTCGAGTGCAGACAGCCGCACGCGCTCGTCCACGATCGATGCCTTCATACCGGCGTTGATCTCGCTGACGATGCGGTCGTCGAGTTTCCCGCGCACGAAGAGATCGTAGCTCCCGAACGAGTCCTTGCCCTCCGCCCGGACCACGGCATCCGGGTGCACGACAATGAGCGCGAGGCGGTCGCGGCCTGCGGCGTCGCTCCTGACGGGTGCCTTCAGCGGATTCTTCGCAGTCTCCAGATCGGCGTCCGGAGCGAGGGCCACCACGTCGAGCCGCGGCACGTTGCCGAGCGCCGTCGTGAACGCCTGGTCCATCGCCGCCTGCGAGGGGCTCGCCCCGCCGCTGCCGCCGAGGGCGACCGGCAGGTTCTGCTGCAGCCGCCGGAACTCCTCCTTGCGCCGCGCGGCGATCCTGTCCGGCTGGAGATACGCGCGTAGATTGTCGGCGACCCGGCCGGTCGGATCGACGATGGCTATTTCGCCTTCGACCTTCGGTGCCGCGCGGTTCATGAGCCGGGGCATCAGGAATATCACCAGGGCCAGCATCGCCGGCGTCACGAGCATCGTGACGATGAACGCGCGCGTGGCGGCGGTGGCCGCGAACTCGCGCTTCGCGATGAGCAGGATCTTCTTCATGACCGCACCTCGCCGCCGGCCTGGGCCGGGTCCCGGACCGCCGCCCGCAGCGCGGCCGCCTCGGCGGCTTCCGAGTCGGTGGTGACGATGTTGATGAACACGTCCTCGAGGCTCGGCCGCTTCAGCTCGATTCTCGCCGGGGGAACGGCGGACACCACGTCCCTGATCACCTGCGCCCGATCCGCCGACGGGGCCAACGCGAGCTCCCAGCTGCCGCCGTCCCTGCGCACGCTCCTCACTCCGGCCAGCGAGGACAGAACGTCGAGGTTCGCAGACGGGTCCATCGGATCGAAGAGCAGCGAACGCGGATCGAACCGCGCCCTGATGTTCGCAAGCCCGTCGTCGAGCACCTTGGCCCCGCGGTGAATCATCACCACGTGATCGCACAGCTGCTCGGCGTGGATCATGACGTGCGTCGAGAAGAGCACGGTGGCCCCTCGCCGGTGCTCCTCGAGCACCAGGTCTCTCAGCAGGCGCTGGTTGAGCGGGTCCAGCCCGCTGAAGGGCTCGTCAAGGATGATCAGGTCCGGCCGATGAATGATGGCAGCGAGGAACTGAATCTTCTGCTGCATGCCCTTCGACAGCTCCTCGCAGCGCTTGTTCTCGACCTCGCCCATCCCGACGCGGTCCAGCCATGCCTTCACGCGGCGGCCCAGGTCGTGCCCGTCGTCGTTCTTGAGCTGCGCCATGTAGCTGAGGAAGTGCCCCACGCGCATCCGCTTGTAGAGCCCCCGATCCTCCGGAAGGTAGCCGATGCGATCCTTGGCCTCGAGGGCCGAGGCGTTCCCCAGCACGCTCAGCTCGCCATGGTCGGGCATCAGGATCGACAGGATCATCCGGATGGTCGTGGTCTTTCCGGCGCCATTTGGCCCGATCACGCCGTAGAGGGCGCCGGAAGGCACCGACAGATCGACGTCGCGCACCGCGACCGTCGCGCCGAACGTCTTGGTCACCCCGCGAAGAACGATGGCATTGGACATGGTCTGGTCGATTCGGGTTTCCGGCCTAGTTCCGCCCTTGAGGGTCTTCGGTCGCCGTGGACGCGGCGGCAGGTGTGCCGACAATCGCCAGCCGGCCTCCGTCCCCGATGATGTAGAGGTCGCGGCCTCGAATCGCGAGGCCGGTCGGATGCGAGAGCCCCGGGATCGCGTAGGCGCCGACGATGGCACGTTTCGCCGGATCGATCGCGAGGAGCGTGCTGTAGGCGGCGCTGATCGCATACATCCGTCCACCGGACAGCGCAGTGCCGGTCACGTAGAACTCATCGAGCGATCGTTTCGTGCCTGCCAACGTCAGGCCCGAGTCCGGAGAGAGCGTCAGGCCGAATTCCTCGGACAACGTGAGATCGCGCCGGTCGAAGCGCGAGACCACCAGGCGCCGGACCTCGGAGTTGGGCACGGTGACGGTGTAGAGCGAGTCGGACGCCGGATCGAAGGCGAGCGACATCGTGTACATCATCCGCGCGCGGATGGTTCCGAGCCGCGACCTCGACACCTCGTCGAAGCGGTCGAACGACTCGAGGAAGTAGCGGAAGTTCCGGTCGGAATCCGCCTTGTCGTTCTCGTGCAGGATGACGAAGCTCTTGTTCTCGCCGACCGCCATGACCGTCGAGGGGTCGAGGAACGCCGCACCGGCGAACCGCCCGAGGTCGACCGAGTATCCCGGATCGACAATCGTGTAGCGCAGGACGCGGGTCAGCGTGCTGTCCACGATGTAGATGCCCGACTGCGTGGACAAGAGGAACCTGTCCGTGCTCGGCTCGTACGACAAGTCGGTCACCGTTCCGCGAAGCGGCAGCTGGATCTGGCGTTGCTCCCGGACAGGGAGCGTCGCGAGGCCCGCGAGCGGCCCGCCGGCGGGATCGGCGGAGAGATCCGCCAGGCCGGGCTTCGTGGCGGACCAGCGGCCGCGCAGCCTCACTCGCGCCGGCGAATACTCCTCGAGCGACCAGACCCAGTGCTTCGGCGAGAAGGAAAACCTCACCGGATCGCCCTGCCCCATGAAAGGCGGCGGGCCGGTGCTGGCAAACGCCTGAACCGCGTTGGCGGCGATGACCACGAGATAGACGACCATCGCGAGCCGGCCGAGCGGGCTCAGGCTTCTGGGCGGCTCGGCGAAGTCGCCCTCCTTCATCATGGTCAGCAACACGCCCATCGTCACGACGCAGACCCAGTAGATGAACAGCGCCCACGTGTAGGTGTGCGCGCCGAGGATCTCGAGGCTGAACCCCTGCCCGAGGTCGCGGGCGGCGTGCATGCCGGCGTGCCGCATGCCCATGAAGATGCCCCAGGCCCCGATGAGCGTGGCCAGGCCGATGTACTTGGGCTTCGGGCCGTAACGCAGCAGGAACAGCCCGGTGAGCGCGATGAGGGCCATGCCCGTGCGCTGTTCCCAGCACATCACGCACGGCGAATCGCCATGGACAAATCCCAGGTAGAAGACGGCGGTTCCGATGGGAACGATCGATAAAGCGAGAACCGCGACACTCAGGATGCCGTAGATAAGCTGTCGTCTCACTGAAGTCTCTCCCTCGGGCGCCTGCACAGCTTCGGCGCGCCTTGAGAAGGGGTCGGGACGGATTTCGCGCAATTCAGTCTTGTAAGTCAATTCTGTAATGCGCGAAATCCGTCCCGACCCCTAGTAGTTGACGCCAGGCAGCAACGCTGTGCGCGTGGCAATCGAGAACAGCACCACCATCAGCACGACGCTCGCGACGAGCAGTCGGAAGGCGAGGCGCTCCTTGTGCGGTTTGCGCAACAGAAGGTATCCGGCGGTGAACATGAGGACGAAATTGAGAAACTCCACGTGAACCTCCGAAGGGGCATGGCGCGGATCCGGCCTCGGGCCCCCATGGGTGGTGCCCCGGGGCACCTGCGTCGCAGGCCCGCAGAGTGTATCAGACGCCGGCCGGCTGCGGGCTGCTAGCTGATCGACTGCGGCGGCATGTTCTGGTTGCGGAGCGCCGCGGTTCCCAGCATGCCGCCGAGGCCCATCGTCTCGACCACCGAGGAGGGCACGATGACCATCGATCCCTTCTCTTTGATCGCCTCGTAGAGCATGTTCATCGCGCGCAGGTGCAGAGCAATCGGCCGGTTCTCGTAGACCAGCGCCGCTTCCGCGAATTTCTCCGAGATCTCGGTCTCGGCCGTGCCCAGGATGATGCGCGCCTGGCGCTCGCGCTCGGCCTGCGCGCGGCGCGACATGGCGTCCTGCAGTTCCTGCGGGATCTGGACGTCGCGAATCTCGACCGACTGCACGGTGATGCCCCACGGGCTCGTCTTCTCATCGAGAATCCGCTGCAGTTCCTGGCCGAGCACTTCGCGCTCGGTGATCATCTGGGCCAGCTCGTGGCGGCCAATCGACTCGCGCAATGCCGTCTGCGCGCTGAGCGCGATGGCCTCGCCGAAATTCTCCACCTCGAGGATGGCCTTCTCGACGTTCCAGACCACCCAGAAGATGATCGCGTCCACATTGACGGGCACCGTGTCGCGGGTGAGCGCGGTCTCGGCCTTGGCGCTGGTGACGCGGATGCGTTGATCCACGTATTCGCTGACCGAGTCGACGATCGGGATGATGTGGAACAGGCCCGGGCCTCGCAGGCCCCTATAGCGGCCCAGGCGCAGCACGGCGATCTTCTCCCACTGCGAGGCCACCCGGATCGAGAAGAGGAGGTAGACACCGGCAACGGCGCCGATCACGATGGGCGCTGCCCGGCCGGTCAGGGCCGAAATGATCCCGCCGGCCAGCAACACGGCGGCACAGAGCGCGGTGCCGACCGAGCGGGACGAGGCCGTGCGGCCCGCGCGCGACGAGAAGATCTCCAACGACGTGATCATGACTGTCTCCTTTGGTCGTCCAGGTGCTCCCTGAGGCGATCGAGAACATCGTCCACGGTGAAGCCGGCCGACCCCGCGCGGGCGATGAAGTCGCCGACCAGCTGGTTCAACTGGCGCTGACGCTCCGCCTCGTCCGGACGGATGCGCTGCGCGGTGACGAAGGTGCCGACGCCCTGCTGCGTGCTGAGGACGCCGCGGATTTCCAGCTCGCGGTAGGCCCGAACGACGGTGTTCGGGTTGATTTCCAGGTCCACGGCGAGCTGGCGCACGGTTGGGAGCTGATCGCCGGATCCGAGCGTCCCCGAGGCGATGCTGCCCAGGATCTGGTCGATGATCTGGCGATAGACCGGGACCCCGCTGGCGAGGTCTCGCCTGAACTTGAACGCTTGAGCCCAGGGCGTTTGTGTCATGCTGGTATATGAGTGTATTAGTTCTATAATACATTGTCAAGACCAGACAACATATGATGATGGGCCTCGGAATGACCGAAGGAGGCCTCGGGATGAAGCGACTGGCGATGCTGCTCCTTGTTGTCGTGGCGTGGTGCTCCGTGCCATCGGCGCAGCCGGTGTTCACGGGCACGGAGATCTTTCCTCCCGAGGAGTTTGCCGCCCGGCGCGCCAGGGTCATGGCGCGGATCGGCGACGGTCTCGCGATCCTCCAGGGAACGGCCGAGCGGCCCGGTGAACAGGCGCTGCGCCAGAACAACCAGTTCTTCTATGTGTCGGGTGTCGTCGAGCCGCGCGCCCTGCTCGTCATCGACGGGCGGTCGCGCCGTTCCACGTTGTTCCTCAAACCGTGCGAGACGCGCCGCATCCAGAGCATGTTCGGTCCCGGGCTCTGCCCCGGTAACGACGCCGCCCGTGCCACCGGCCTCGACGCGGTCCTGGCGCGGGACGAGTTCGCTCCGCTCCTGGCGCGCCTGGCGGCAGAGACGCGCGCAATCTTCACGCCGTTCCGGCCCGAAGTCCTCGGCGAAGCGTCGTCGAGCGATCCGGCCGCGCTGTGGAGAGCAACGAAGGACGATCCGTGGGACGGCCGCGTGTCGCGCGAGGACGCGTTCGTCGCAAAGCTGAAGGCCGCGGCGCCGCAGTCGGATGTCAGGGATCTCGATCCCGTCCTCGACACGCTGCGCGTGACGAAGAGCCCGCGTGAAATCGAAATCCTCCGCGAGGCGACCCGCATCGCGGGCCTCGGGATCATGGAGGCGATGCGCGACGCCAGGCCCGGGATGTTCGAATACGAGCTCCAGGCCGATGCGGACTTCGTCTTCAAGAAGCTTGGCGCCTACGGCCCGTCGTACTTCGCCCTGGTCGCCACCGGCGCCAACACCTACTACTCCCACTACCACCGGGGCACGGCGCGACTGCGGGACGGCGACCTCGTTCAGATCGATTACGGCCCGGACTTCAAGTACTACCAGGGGGACGTGACGCGCGTGTTCCCGGCGACCGGCAGGTTCACGCCACGCCAGCGCGAGTACTACGGCATCGGCCTGCAGCTGTACCGCGCGCTGCTGACCTCGATTCGTGTCCATGCCGCGCCGCGCGACATCATCAAGGATGCGGTCGCGAAGATGGACGCGGCCATCGCCGCGTACTCGTTCACCGACGCGAAGATCAAGGCGGCCTCGCTCGCCTACGCCGACCGTTTTCGGAACAGCACCTCGACGAGCCTCGGCCACGATGTCGGGATGGAAGTGCACGACGTCACCGGTCCGAGGGGAAGCCTTCCGCCCACGCTCGAACCCGGCCGCGTCTTCACCATCGAGCCCGCAATGCGCCTGGAGGACGAACACCTCGGCATCAGGCTCGAGGACATGCTGCTCGTCACCGAGTCAGGGATCGAGAACCTCTCGGCGTTCGTGCCCATCGAGATCCGGGATATCGAGAAGCTGATGGCTGACCCGGGATTGAGCGACGCGCTGATGAAGGTGTCTGCCGGACGGCGCTAGGAGGATGACGCAACGTTGGCGGCCGCGGGCAATTGACGCCGCCGCCGGGCCTGACTGATGATCGCCAGGCACCGGAATTCGAGTGCTAATGGTCAGGAGGAGGCCCTGCCGTGAAACGAGCGTTCTTGCTGGCTCTCGCCGCCGCCGCGATCTCGGTCGCGACCACCGCTCAAACACCCGCCGCACGCGGCCAGGCGGCCAGGCCGGCCGCCGCCGCCCCGGCTCCGTTCACCGTCGTCGAAGCCACAATCCCCGAGATGCGCGCGGCGCTCGAACAGGGACGGGTCACGTCGCGTGAACTCGTCGTGCAGTCGCTCACTCGCATCGCGATCTACGAGAAGACCCTCAACGCGGTGATGACCATCAACCGGAACGCACTTGCCGAAGCCGACGCGCGCGATCGCGAACGCAAGGACGGCAAGGTGCGGGGGCCGTTGCACGGGATCCCGGTCGCGCTGAAGGACAACATTCACACGACCGACATGCCGACCACCGGAGGCGCCCTCGCGTTCCAGGGCCTGGTCCCGCCATACGAAGCGACCCTCACCCGGAATCTGCGCGAGGCGGGCGCCATCATCATCGCCAAGACCGTGATGACCGAGCTGGCCAACTGGGTCGCCGGCGGCCCCATGCCGATGCCGGGCAACTACAGCGCGCTCGGCGGCTACGGCATGAACCCGTACGACCCGCGCCGCGACCCGCGCGAGGCGAGCGCCGACGGACGGCCGGCGCTCGGCACGGGTGGATCGAGCAGCGGCATCGGCACCGCGGCGAGCTTCTGGGCCGCCAACGTCGGCACCGAGACGTCAGGATCCATCCTCAGCCCGTCGAATCAGAACATGCTGGCCGGCATCAAGCCGACCGTCGGCCGCATCAGCCGCTACGGCATCATTCCGATCACGGCCGATCAGGACACGGCAGGCCCGATGGCGCGGACGGTGACTGACGCCGCGATCATGCTCGGAGCGCTCGAAAGCGCCACGCCCGACCCGAACGATGCGGCCACCAAGGCCTGCGCGCCACCGCCCGGCCGCGACTACACGAAGTTCCTCCGGCGAGACGGCCTGCGAGGTGCCCGCATCGGCATCCCGCGGGCGTTCTTCTACACGGGGACCAAAGTGCCCGGCCGGGAACGGCCGGCAGGCGGGCTGAACCAGGAACAGGCGGCCGCGATGGAGCAGGCGATCGCCGCGCTCAAGGCCGAAGGCGCCGTCATCGTCGACCCGGCCGACATCCCGAGCGTGCTCGACACTGATCCCATGAAGAATTTCGTGACTTGGGGCATGTGCTCGGGCGTCGAGAACGCCAAGGGGAAGGACGCGGCGTGCTCGGTCGTGCTGAAGTACGGCATGAAGCGCGACTTCAACGCCTGGCTGGCAACCCTCGGGGCGGCCGCGCCCGTCAAGTCGCTCACCGAGCTGCGCACGTTCAATTTCACACACACCCGAGGCAACGCCATCAAGTACGGGCAATCCAACCTCGACATCTCCGACGAGATGGAGGTGGCCGCCGACCGGGCTCGCTACCAGTCCGATCGGGCAAGAGACATCGAACTGGCGGCCACACGAGGCATCGACGAGGTGATGAAGGCGCAGAAGCTCGATGCCCTGCTGTTTCCGGGGGCAGGCGGAGCCTCCATCGCGGCCAAGCCCGGGTATCCGACCGTGATCGTGCCGTTCGGCATGGTGCCCAATGCGCCGACGCCGCCGTTTCCGAACGGCTTCAACGCGAAGCCCTCGCCCTTCGGCGTCAGCTTCACCGGCATGGCGTGCAGTGAGCCGCGGCTGATCGAGCTCGCGTACGCCTTCGAGCAGGCCACGCGGAAGCGCGTGCCGCCGACGCTCGGAGGACAATAGACGCGGCTGGCGGCTGGCGGCTGGCGGCCGGCGGCTGGCGGCCCCTCGACTCGCGTCGCTCGCTCGGGACAAGCTGGCGGTCGCGAGACGCGACGCAATGCGAAGGCGAACCCTTGAGCCGAGCCGAAGGCGTCAGTTCGCAAAATGCGTCGGAGGGGCCGAAATCGCCGTGGGGTCTCGGGGGCCCCACGGGTCTGCCGACAGCACCCCGTAGATGCATTTTGCCGGCGAGCGCGAGCGGGTTTGCCGGAGCAATGTGCCGCGACTCGCATTGCCAGGCTGGCGGCCGGCGGGCGGAAACAGCACTTCTGATCACTGGAGATCTTCATGAGACGTCTGGCGCTGCTCACCATCGTCCTGGCACTTTCAGCGGTCACAACGGAACAGGCACGCCAGGCGCCCGGTGGCAGGCCCGGGTCATCCGCCGCGATTACCAGCCCGCGCGCGGCGCTTGGCTTCGATCTCGGCGACGACTACCAGGTGGCCAACTACACGCAGCTCTCGAACTACTGGCGGACACTCGATCGCGAATCGGATCGGGTGAAGGTCGTCGAGTACGGCCGGAGTTCCGAGGGACGACCGATGCTGATGGCGATTGTCACCTCGCCGGCGAACCAGAAGAAGCTCGACCGCTACAAGGAGATCTCCAGGCGCCTCTCGGCGGCTGACGGGCTCACCGATGATCAGGCGCGGGCGCTCGCGGCAGAAGGCAAGGCGGTCGTCTGGATCGATGCGGGGCTTCACGCCACCGAGATTGCCAACACGCAGGCCCTCACCGAGATGCTCTACCAGATGGCGTCCCGCAGCGACCGGGAAACCCTGCGATTTCTCGACGATGTGATCTTGTTGGCGGCATTCTCGAACCCGGACGGCCTGGAGCTGGTGGCGAACTGGTACATGCGCGAGAAGGACCCGGCCAAGCGGACGATGGCCGACCTGCCGGTGCTGTACCAGAAGTACATCGGGCACGACAACAACCGCGAATCGCTGATGTGCAGCATGCCGGAATCCACGGCCATCGCGCGCGTCCTCTACCACGAGTGGTTCCCGCAAATCGTCTACAACCAGCACCAGAGCGGGCCGGCGGGCGCGGTCCTGTTCGTCGGCGCCATGCGCGATCCCTCGAACCCGAATCTCGACCCTCTGATGGCGCCCAGCATGGAGTTGGTGAGCGCCGCCGTATCCTCGCGATACATCGCCGAGGGCAAACCCGGGGCGGTCTCGCGGTCGCTCGCGCCGTACCAGAACTGGTACAACGGCGGCGTGAGGAACACCGCCTGCTTCCACAATCAGATCGCGATCCTCTCGGAGATCACCGGGCACCCGACGCCCACCCAGATCGCCTTCGTGCCGAAGAACCTGGTGGCGACCAACGACAACCCGTTTCCCATCCAGCCGCAGCAATGGCACTTCCGCCAGGCCGTCGACTACCTGATCACGGCCGATCGGGCGTTCCTCGACGTGGCCTCGGAGCGCCGCGAGCATTTCCTCTTCAACATCTTCCGGATGGGGCGGCGTTCGATCGACAAGGGCAGCCGGGACAACTGGACCATCACGTCCCGGAAGACGGCCGCCATCGAAGCGGCCTGGGCGAAAGAAAGGGGCCCCGCCAGCGGACGGGGCGGCGCGCCCATCAAGTTCTACGAGGCGCTGCGCGATCCGGCTTCACGCGATGCGCGCGGCTACGTCATCCCGTCGGACCAGCCGGATTTCCTCACGGCCACGAAGTTCGTCAACGCGCTCATCAAGAACGGGGTGACGGTTCATCGAGCGGCCGCATCGTTCCAGGCCGGCGGCAGGACCTATCCGGCCGGCTCCTACGTCGTGAAGACCGCCCAGGCATTCCGCCCGCACGTCGTGGACTGCTTCGAGCCGCAGGACTACCCCGACGACTTCGCGTATCCAGGAGGACCGCCGATCCGCCCGTACGATGTCACCGGCTATACGCTCGCCTACGAGATGGGCATCCGCTTCGATCGGGTGCTCGACGGTTTCGACGGACCGTTCGAACCTCTCGCGGAACCCGCAAAGCCGCCCGTCGGATCGGTGACGCAAGAGCGCGCAGCGGGCTACCTGCTCAGCCACCAGGTGAACGACGCGTTTGTCGCCATCAACCAGCTCGTGTCGGCTGGCGAAGATGTGTACTGGCTCAGGGACCCAACGACCTCGTCGGGCCGGACCTATCCGGCCGGGACGATCTACATCGATGCCGGGCCAGCGACGGCGGGCAGGCTGCAGTCGCTCGCGCGATCGGTCGGCCTCACATTCGAAGGCGTCGCGCGCAGGCCCGAGGCGCAGGCTTTGAAGCTGAAGCCGACCCGGATCGCCGTGCTCGATCAATACGGCGGCTCGATGCCCTCTGGATGGCTCCAGTGGATCCTCGGCCAGTACGGATTCGCGTTCGACGTCGTGTATCCGCCTGAAGTCGACGCGGGCAGCCTGGGGAAGAAATACGACGTGATCGTGATCGAGAACGGCCTGGTGCCGGCCTCCGGCCGCGGAACCGATCGGCGCGAGTCGCAGACCGACCCGCAGAGCATTCCGGCCGAGTACCGCGGGAGGCTCGGCGCGGTCAGCGAGGCGAAGACGATCCCGCAGCTGAAGCAGTTCATGGAAGACGGCGGAACCGTGCTGGCCATCGGCAATTCGGCCAACATCGCCTATCGTCTCGGCGCAGCGGTCAGCAACGCCCTGGCCGACGAAGCCGGCAAAAGCGCGCCGCCGGAGAAGTTCTTCGTGCAGGGCGCGGTCCTGTCGGTGCGGGTCGATCCCTCTCACCCGCTCGCGTTCGGCATGCCCGGAATCGTCGATGTGGTCTTCGACAACAACCCCGTATTCCGCCTTGCGGATGGCGGGCCGGCGAGACGGATCGCCTGGTTCGACTCGGCGACGCCGCTGCGAAGCGGCTGGGCCTGGGGACAGGAGCGACTGAACGGCGGGGCGGCGATTGTCGAAGCCGGCATCGGGAAGGGCAAGCTCGTGCTCTACGGGCCACTCATCCTGTTCCGCGCGCATCCGCACGGCACATTCAAGTTCCTGTTCAACGGTCTGTACTACGCCACGGCGGAATCCGTCACGCTCGGCAGCAAGCCGAATCCGGCAGCGGGTGCAACCCGCGCGATGGACCCGGAATCCAGGTAGCCCTGCGTGCGATCGGTCTTCGGTTCGGCGCGAACGGCGCGAGCGCGTCAGGCCGCCGGCGCCGGCCCGTCGAGACAGCGTCGCACCGCTCGCTCGAGGGTGTCCGGCGTGAACGGTTTCGGCAGGAACGCCGCCGCGTTGGTGCGGACGACCTCGGAAAGGACGTGGCTGTCCGTATACCCTGAGGTGTACAGCACCTTGATCTCCGGCCGCAGCTCTGTGACGTGATCGGCCAACCGTGTCCCGTTCATCCCGGGCATCACCATGTCGGTGACCAGGATGTCGATGGTGCCGGGGTGTTCACGCGCGACCCGAAGAGCGTCTTCGCCGCTCGACGCGGCAAGCACGGTGTAGCCGCGCCGGAAAAGCGCCGTGTGAGCCATCCTCCGGACGGTGTCGTCGTCTTCGGCGAGCAGGACGATCTCGCGCCTGGCTGAGGAGATCGCGGGACGCACCAGCTCGAGCACGGCGGGATTGGACGGCTCGTCGGTCCGCGGCAGGACGATCCTGAAGCTGCTGCCAAGGCCCGGTTCACTGGTCACCCAGATGTGTCCGCGGTTCTGCCTGACGATGGCGTAGACCGTGGCCAGGCCCAGACCGGTACCTTTTCCGCGTTCCTTGGTCGTGAAGAACGGTTCGAACAGGTGCGATTGCGTTTCGGCGTCCATGCCGGTCCCGGTGTCGGTGACCGTCAGCGCCACGTAGCGCCCGGGCTGGACCGAGCGGTCGGCGGGGATGTTGGCCTCGTCGAATTCGACGTCGGCCGTCTCGATGGTCAGCGTCCCGCCGTCCGGCATCGCGTCGCGTGCGTTCACCGCCAGGTTCATCAGCACCTGCTCGATCTGCCCCCGGTCCGTCTTGACGTTCCCCAGGTTCGATCCGAACAGCGTCACCAGCGCCACGTCTTCTCCGAGCAGCCGGCGCAGCATGTTCCCGGTGGCCGCGACCACCTGGTTCAGGTCGAGCACGCTCGGATGGAGCGGCTGCTTGCGACTGAAGGCGAGAAGCTGGCGCGTGAGCGCGGCGGCGCGTTCGGCGGCAAGCCGGATTTCCTGGAGCCTCTCCTGAGCATGCCCGTCGCCCCTCAGGTCCTCGTGCAGCAGATCGCTGTAGCCGAGGATCGCGGTCAGCAGGTTGTTGAAGTCGTGTGCGACCCCGCCGGCCAGGCGCCCGACCGCCTCCATCTTCTGAGCCTGCCGGAACTGATCCTCGAGCGCCCGATGCTCCGAGAGGCTGCGCTGCTTTTCTTCCTCGGCGTGCCTGCGATCGCTGACGTCCCGTGCATTCACGATGATCCGGGCCACCCCCGCCTCGTCCACCACGCGCCGGCCAACCGCCTCGAGGTGGCGCCATTCCCCGGTGCTGTCGATGACGCGGAACTGCGTCGATATGTGCCCGTCGGGAGCAGATAGCGCCTCCTGGACCACGATCATCGCGCCGCTCACATCATCGGGGTGCACCAGGTCCGCCACGGGCCGGCCGACCAACGCCTCGGGATCGTGCCCGAGCACGCGCTTGACCGACGGGCTCACGTATTCCAGCGCCCCGAAGCTGTTCAGCACGGTGATGACGTCCGATGCGTTCTCGATCAACGCGCGGAACCACTCTTCACGCTTCTGCAGGGCGGCTTCGTTGCGCATCCGGGCGCTGATGTCGCGCTGAATCGCCAGGAACCCGATGATGTTCCCGCCGTCGTCCAGGATGGGATTGGCAGACCCTTCGATGTCGACCACGCGCCCGTCGCGGGTCTTGTTGACGAAGGTGCCGTGGACGCTCTGGCGGTTCAGGATATGGTTCCAGAACGCCTCGTAGTGCTCCGACAGCAACGATCCGCCCTTGAGGATCCGGGGCGTCGCCCTGCCGACCACTTCGCCCGCCGAATAGCCGTAGACCCTGGTGAACTCGGGATTGACGTAGCTGAAGGTTCCGTCAGGCTCCGTCATGAAGATGACTTCGCCGGATGTCTCAACGGCCTTCCTCAGCCGGAGCAGTGCGTCGGCGGGATCCTCGTGCCGGCTCCGCTGGCGTCGAACGGCCTCGCGGACGATCTCGCCCAGCCCGGCCAGGTCGTCCGAGGAGAAGTACGCGTAGGCGCCCAGGCGGAGACATTCCATCCGCCGCGCCTCGTCTCGATCGCCTACCACGATCAAAAACGCCTCGGCCGCACGCTCGCGTGCCAGCGTGACGGCGGCGGCCGGCGTCCGTGCCGAATACGTCCCGCCCGCGAGGATGATTTCGGACGACGGAGCGTGCAACGCCGCTTCGAGCGCTTCGTGAGTCTCGATGCGATGCAGGACGTGGTCCAGCCGGGCCTGGTGGAGTTCACGCGCCACGGCGTCCAGGTGATCCGGACCGAGAGAGAGGATGACTACACGTGTCGAATCAGGCATGAGGGCGTACGGCGCGCTGGAGCACCTTCAAGAGTCTAGCAGGAACGCCGGCCGCTTGGCAGCAGCCGGACTCGTCGGTGAGGAACTTCGGCCCGCAGATCGCAGATTACGGATTCGGTTCAGCGCGGCCGGCAGTGAGTGACGGCCGCAGGCGATCCATGTTGAACCACTGAGTGTTCCATGTACCGGTGTACCACGGTGTGAGATAGAGGCCCTTGCGCAGGTCGACTGCGCCGCAGAGCGAATCGGGCAGCACCACAGCCGCCGGCCGGTCGCCCTGGACCATCAACGAGTAAGTGGAAATCGACCAATGACTGAGCGCCGTGTGGGCGGCCCACGCCATCGCGGGGGAATCGAAGGACACACAGTTGTGTGTCTCCTGGCGCAGGGTGCGTTGAAGCCGCGTGGTCATCGACCACCACGACCAGCTTTGCGTCGCCAGCACCGCTGCACAGACGACGGCAATCGCGTTCAGGTAGGCGCCGCGCGAGGAGGGCTGGAAGCGCACGCCGGATCGTAGGGTGGTCTCGCGCCAGCTTTCCATGCGTTCGAGGAGTGCCGCCAGGATGAATGGGGCCGTCGCGAACCCGAGGTAGAGGCGAAACCCGATGGCTCCAGCCCATGCCCGTGGATTGGACGCCCACACCACCATCACGGCCCCGGACAGGAGCAGGCATGTCAGCCCCGCGCGGCGGACCCAGGCCAGCGAGGCGGGCCGCAGACTGCCGCGGCGAGCGAGGATCCGCTCGGCGAACATCAACAGCCCGGCGATCCACGACAGGGCGATCAATCTGATGGGCCCGCCCAGGACCGAAGGGGCCCAGGTGGCGTCGAACGACTCGAAGCTGAATGTCCGCTTCTCGTACGCGTCGACGCCGACTGCGACGCGGATCAGCGTCATCACCGACATCGCCAGGAACCCGCCGGCCCAGCGCCGATGCCCGGTCCGCCCGCCGGGGTCCAGGCGGCTTGCGACCCAGCTGAGCGCAGATGCCACCCCGAAGAGGACGAACCCCACGGGGTGGGAGGTTGCGATGACGACGCTCGCCAGCAGGACCGGCGGGATCAGGCGGCGCGGGATGCCGATGAGCGCGCCCAGAAAGAGCGGCCACGCCAGCTGCTCGACCAGCATCGTGTCCGAGACCAGGCAGAACAGGCCAGGAAGCGCGGCCAGTGCGGCGCCCAGGGCGGCCCAGACGAACAGCTTCGGGTCGCGGTCCTTCACCAGCCGCCAGGCGAGCGCCAGCGCCAGCCACGGAATACACACGTAGCCGAGCGACAGCAGGAAGGACAGGACGGGCAGGTTGTGGGTGAAGAAGCTGGCGGCGAGCGGCACGACCTGCGACAGCGCGTGCGTCAGCCGGCCGTGCTCAATCCAGAACCAACGGCCCTCCAGCATGCGATAGAGAAGGTAGCTGCCGTCATACGAAAGGGCCGCGCCTGCCGCCGCAGCCGCAAGCAGGCCAGCCGCCAGCACGGCGAAGAAGAATCGCACGCCAGGTACCCCGCCGATCTGCGTCACTGCGCGTAGTGTTTTCGCACGACGAGTTCGCGCAACCGATCGGGAAGGAGGCGCAGGAGCAGGCACGTCGATCCTGCACTGGGGCCGACCGGCACGCGCGCGGGCGGATCGGCCGACCGGCAGAGGCGTTCGATCAGGGCGGCCACGAGATCGGGGCTGGCGGCGTTCCGCTCCTGCTTCTCCACCTCGCGCAGGCACCGGTCGTGGGCGTCGGCATAGACCGAGCCGGCGGCCGCAATCGTCTTCCGGGCGTCGGTGAACCCAGTCGCGAAGTCTCCGGGTTCCACGCACGTCACTCGTACACCGTGCGGGCGCAGTTCCATGCGCATGGCGTCGCTGATGGATGCGATGGCAGCCTTGGTCGCGGAGTAGTGCGCCTGGAAGGGCAGCGCGATTCGGCCGGCGAGCGACCCGATCCAGATGACCTGTCCCCTGCACGCGCGGAGGCCAGGAAGCAGCCGCCGGGTCAGTTCGAGCGGTCCGAACAGGTTGGTCTCGAACTGCTGGGCCACCAGGTCGCCGTCGACCTGTTCGACCGACCCATAGACTCCGGCGCCGGCATTATGGATGATGATGTTGATCCCGCGATCCTGCTCGATCTCGTTCGCGATAGCGATGATGTCAGCCGCTGCGGTCAGGTCGAGCGGGCGAAAACGCAACGTCCGGCCTGCAGCCTGGGCCGCGGTGGTCAGTTCCGCCGCCCTGGAGGCCGACCGTACCGTCCCGGTGACCTGGTAGCCGGCCCGGTCGAGGCGCTCGGCGATGGCGCGGCCGATCCCGCCGCCCGCTCCGGTTACCAGCACACGAGGTCTTTGCAGAGGCTCCGGCATGTGTCAGACTCCCTTCAGGTAGCAGGCGATCCGCCAGCCCGGCAGTCCGGGCCGTTTTTGGGGGCAGGGGACGAATTTTGCTAATGGTCAGCCCCATGCCTTCTCTATAATAGGCAATCTGACGCTCAGGCCGTTTCGCGATTGGCGCAGGATACGGATATGGACCTTTTCGACGTTTGCTATTCTTTCCACGATCCCGAGTTGGCCAAGCTGGCTGGACTCTACCCGTTCTTCCGGTCGGTCTCGAAGTCCGAGGGACCCGTGGTCGAGGTCGACCATCGCAAGGTCATCATGCTCGGGTCGAACAACTACCTGGGACTGACGCACCACCCGGAAGTGATCCAGGCGGCCCACGAGGCCATCGACCGGTACGGCACCGGCTGCACCGGATCGCGGTTCCTGAACGGCAACCTGGACTTGCACGAAACCCTCGAGGCCGAACTGGCTGCCTTTCTCGGCAAGCCGGCGGTCCTGGTGTTCGCGGCTGGTTTCCTGGCCAACGTCGGGGTCATCGGCACCCTGGGCGGGGCGACCGGCGCCGTGATCTTCATGGCGACCGAGAACCACGCCAGCCTCATCGACGGTGCGCGCATGGCCAACAGCCGCCGGATGCGGGTGTTCCAGAACCTCGCGGACCTCGAGCGCCAGCTGGGCGGCGAGCAGAAGAGCTGGGGACATGCGCTGGTCGTCACCGACGGCGTGTTCTCGATGACTGGCCGGGTCGCCGACCTCAAGGGCCTCACGGATCTCCGTCGAAAGTACGGATTCCGGCTCTACGTCGATGATGCGCACGGGTTCGGCGTCCTGGGCACGCAGGGCCGCGGCACGGCCGAGGCCGCAGGCGTCAGCGACGACATCGACGTGCTGTTCGGCACCTTCAGCAAGTCCTTCGCGAGCCAGGGCGGGTTCGTGGCAGGCGAGATACCCGTCATCGAGTACCTGCGTCACAAGGCCCGCACCTTCATGTTCTCGGCTGGCCTGGCGCCTGCCTCGGCGGCTGCCGCCCTGGCAGCCTTGCGCGTCATGCAGCGCGACAAGTCGATCTTCACGCGACTGTGGGAGAACGTGGAGTTCTTCAAGAACGGCGTCGAGGCCCTCGGCTTCCAGACCCTCGGGACCACAACGCCCATCGTGCCGCTGTTCACCGGGTCGGAGAAGCAGGCCTTCCAGATGTGCGTCGAAGCCCTGGACATGGGGCTGTTCGCCACGCCGGCCGTCTACCCGGCCGTGCCTCCGGGCCACGCCTTGATTCGGACCAGCGTCACGCCCGCGCATACCCGCGAGCACCTGGAGAAGGCGCTCGACATCCTGAAGAAGCTGACCAAGCGCTATCCGGTGCCCACCGTGGACGCTGCGACGCTTCCTCCGGCTCGGACCGTCGACCTCGAAGAGGTCCTGATGGAAGCGGCGGCCGCGGCGGCCGCGGCGGGGTCGACGGCGGCCTACACGCAGAACCTGTAGTTGGACGGCGCGGGGCCTCGGCGCATCGACTGGGGCCCGGAATACAGATTCTGTCCGGAACTCCGCTCTGCTGCGGCCATCTCAAGAACGGCGTCGCGCCGGATGCTCTACGAGTTGCGGCGCCCCTGTTTCCCTGGGCTCACTCGGATCAGCACCACCTCGTGTGGCGGTACCGTCGCCGAGAACGCGGTTTTGACCGCACCGTGATCGCGACCGCTCCACAGGTCGCGAACCTGCGGCGAGGCCGAGGGGCCGAGCCCCAGCTCCATCCACGCAATCCCCATCTCTTGCGGGGCGCCGCTCCGGTTGAGCAGTGCGACGGCCCAGTCGCCGCCCTGCAGCGGCTTTGCCCACACCTCGAACTCGCCATCGTCGCGGACCTTCCGGCCCTGGCGGCCGAGCGCGTCCTGGTCGAGCGCAATGACGTCCTTGTTGGTGAGGATGTCGCGGATCTCGGGAGTCATCGAGCGGAGGTCGTTGCCCGCGATCAGGGGCGCGGAGAGCAGGCACCAGAGGCTGAAGTGCGCCCGGTACTCGGCCGGCGTCATGCCGCCGTTTCCCACTTCGAGCATGTCCGGGTCGTTCCAGCCGCCGGGGCCCGCGAACTTCTCGAGCCCCGCCTGCTGATCGAGCAGCCGCACGAAGCTCTGCCACCGGTCACTGATGTCACCGGTCGTCCGCCAGAGGTGGCCGACGCCGCGGGCCCATTCCCACGGCTTGCTCCGGCCCCATTCACACATGCTGAACACGATGGGGCGGCCCGTCGCCCTCAGGGCGTCGCGCATGGTCGGGTACGCAATCTTCGGATCGACCCCGTCGGTGCTGCACCAGTCGTACTTGAGGTAGTCGACGCCCCAGGCGGCATACTGCTGCGCGTCGACGATCTCGTAGCCGTTGCTGCCAGGCCGGCCCTCGCAGGTCTTCGCACCGGCATCCGAGTAGAGGCCGAACTTCAGGCCCTTGCCGTGCACGTAGCCGGCAAGGGCCTGCATCCCGGAGGGGAACCGCGCCGCGTCCGGCACGATGCGTCCAAGCGCGTCGCGTTCGACCTGCCAGCAGTCGTCGATGACGACGTACTGGTAGCCGGCCTCCTTCATGCCGCTCGACACGATGGCGTCGGCGATCTCACGGATGAGCTGCTCGCTGACGTTGCAGCCGAACTTGTTCCAGCTGTTCCAGCCCATCGGCGGCGTCTTCGCGATGAGGGGCCAGGCCGCGACGCCCTGCGGCTGCGCTCCGCCCTGCGCCAGCAGCGCGATTCCAAGAAGCGACATCATCACGGATGCCGTGAGCACGTTCCGCATCGGATCCCTCCCGAAGGGGCATGAGGCGCGACTGGCGGATTGTGCGCTCTCGCCGCCGAGCAAGTCAAAAGACTGGCTCAGGGTTCAAGGCCACAGACTACAGGCCGGCCGCACCCTTGGTCTCAAGACCCCGGGCGACATCCCGGGCTGTCCGATGTAGGCCGGGGCTTCAGCCCCGGCGAGGTCGGCGGCTCTGCAGAGCCGCACGGCTCCGTGCGATGCATCTCGGGTCGCGCCCGGGCGACTCAGCCAGGGCGATCCATCGGCGACTCAAGAGCCCGTCATCAATCGGCCGCCCGCCGCCTGCCATCTTGCCGAACTGAAGCTAGAATAGGACGGTTCGCACCGTGGCAACCCCCGATCTCGAGAGGAGTCTCACATGGGCCTGATGGACTTCATCAAGGGCGAGTTCATAGACGTCATCGAGTGGACCGACGATTCACGCGATACCCTCTCGTACCGGTACCCGGACGAGGACAAGGCGATCAAGAACGGCGCGCAGCTCATCGTCCGCGAGTCGCAGGTGGTGCAGTTCATGTACCTCGGGCAGTTCGGCGACACGTTCCAGCCCGGCAAGTTCACGCTGACCACCGACAACATCCCCGTCCTGACCAAGCTGCAGTCGTGGAAGTACGCGTTCAACTCGCCGTTCAAGGCGGACGTCTTCTACATCACCACGCGCCTGTTCACCGGCAACAAGTGGGGCACGGCGAATCCCATCATGGCGCGCGACAACGATTTCGGGATCGTGCGCCTGCGCGCGTTCGGCACCTTCGATTTCAGGGTGATCGATCCGAAGCTGTTCCTGAAGGAGGTGGCGGGATCGGATCAGCACTTCCGCCTCGACGAGTTCGCCGAGACCATGCGATCGCGCATGGTCAGCGTGTTCAGCGAAGCGCTGGCGAGCTCTCACGTGCCGGTGCTCGACGTCGCCACCAGGTACTCGGAGCTGGGGGACGCGCTGCTGCCGCTCATCAACCCGGTGGTCGGTTCGAAGTACGGCCTGCAGATCACGAGCTTCATCGTCGAGAACGTGTCGGTGCCGCAGGAAGTCGAGCAGGCCATCGACAAGCGATCGAGCATGGCCGCGGTCGGCAACCTGAACGATTTCGTGAAGTACCAGATGGGGAAAGGCATGGAAGCCGGGGGCGGCGCGGGGGGCACGGCAGCCGAGCTCGCAGTCGGCTTCGGCATCGCGCAGCAGATGATGCAGCAGGGGGCCGTCTCCCTCCAGGCCCCGCAGGCGGCACCCTCCGCCGCAGGCGCAGCGGCGGCGCCCGCCTCGTCCGCGGCGCCCGACCTGCTGTCGCCCGCGGACGTCGCGAAGGTGCTGAACGTGCCCGAGGCCGACGTCATGGCCATTCTCGAATCCGGAGAACTGAAAGCCAAGAAGATCGGATCGAGCTTCCGGATTACCAGGGCCGCGCTCAACGCGTACCTGGCGCAGTGAAGACAGCGGTCAGCACGACCGAGCTGACGGTCAGGCTGGAGGCTGGGGGCCGGTGGCTCAAGGCCGCAGGTTGGTGGCACGTCGGCCTGCAAACGGCAGGTGGCCGCCTGAATCGCCCCAATTCGAAGGCGTGCCGGACTCGTCACGATCTCACCGGACGTGTGAATTACAGAACCGCCGGCTGCGTGTCTGCATGGTGTGCCGCCGGCGTCCAGCCGCCAGCCGCCAGCCAGACAATCGCCGTGGAACAGGGAGCCTCCGATGAGCGAGATTGCCGCCGCTGAGAAACACGCCTGCCCGGCTTGTGGGGCGCAGGCCGAATGGAACCCCGGAAAGCAGAAGCTGGTGTGCCCGTTCTGCGGCACCGAGTCGCCCTACAAGATCGACCAGGCGACCGGCGAGATCCAGGAGCTCGACCTGGTGAAGGCACTGCGGGAGTTGCCCGACGAGCAGCGCGGCTGGCAGACCGAGCGGCGGAGCGTCCAGTGTCAGAGCTGCAAGGCCGTGATGGTCTTCGACCCCGGGCGCGTCGGCCAGAACTGCGAGTTCTGCGGCTCGCCCGCACTGGTCGACTACAAGGAGCTCAAGGAGCCGATCACCCCCAAGAGCCTGCTGCCCTTCAAGCACACGCAGAACCAGATTCGCGACGGGCTCCGCAAGTGGTACGCCGGGCGCTGGTTCGCGCCCAACGCCCTCAAGCGCAAGGCGCTGGTCGACGAAGTCCACGGTCTCTACATTCCGTACTGGACCTTTGACGCGCAGGTCCACTGCCCGTGGACCGCCGAGGCCGGTTACTACTACTACACCACCGAGCAATACCGGGACAGCAACGGCAACACGCAGACCCGCCAGGTCCAGCACACGCGCTGGGAGCCCGCCTCCGGCGTCGTCGATCATTTCTTCGATGACGAGCTGGTTCCCGGTTCGCAGGGCGTGGATGCCTCGCTGCTGCGCCGGGTCGAGCCGTTCCCCACCAGGGAACTGGTCCCCTACGATCGGGCGTTCATCGCCGGGTTCCCTGTCGAGCACTACCAGATCGTGCTGGTCGATGCGGCCAGCAGGGCCCGCAGCCAGATGGACGGCGAGTTGATGCAGATGTGCAGCATGCAGGTGCCGGGGGATACCCAGCGGAACCTGCACATCGATCCCGAGTATTCCGGGCAGACCTTCAAACACATCCTCGTGCCGATCTGGCTGCTGACCTACACGTTCGGATCGAAGGTCTTCCAGGTCGTCGCCAACGGCTACACGGGCGTCATCGCGGGCAAGTATCCGAAGAGCCCGTGGAAGATCCTGATTCTGGTGATGGTGCTGCTGCTGGCGATCTTCCTGGTCGCGATCGCGCAGCATTGAGATCAGCCAGCAGGTAGGAGTGGAAGGTGAGCCCGCCTGCGTTTCAGACGGGCTCACTTCGGTTCGTGATATAACTCCCCGTAGTCCCCCGCCCGCGCGCCACCGCGCCAACCGCCCCCCGCTTTCATTCACACGCCCATGACACGCACATTCCGTAATCGCAGGACCGTACTGGCCGCGCTCGTCACCCTGCTCGGCGCGGCGGCAGCCGGTGTCTTTGCCCAGTCCACGCGACACGTCTGGATCTTGGCGACCGGCGGCACGATCGCCGGCCAGGCCCGGACAGACACCGACAGCGCCTACAAGTCGGGCCAGCTGCCAATCGATACGCTGGTGGCGGCCGTCCCGGAGATCCGACAGCTGGCACAGGTGAACGGCGAGCAGATCTGCCAGATCGGCAGCCAGGACATGAACGACGGCGTCTGGCTGACGCTCGCGAAGCGCGCCAACCAGTTGCTCGCTTCCGATGCGGCCGACGGCATCGTCATCACCCACGGAACCGACACGATGGAGGAAACGGCATACTTCCTCCACCTGACCGTCCACAGCGGGAAGCCGGTTGTGCTGACCGGGTCGATGCGTCCGGCGACCGCGATTGGCGCCGACGGCCCGCGGAATCTCTACGATGCCGTGGCCGTGGCCTCCGATCCTCAGGCCCGGAATCGCGGTGTGCTGGTGGTGGTCAACGACGATGTCCACAGCGCGCGGGATGTCATCAAGACCAACACGACCGACGTGGAGACGTTCCAGTCGCCATTCGCCGGGTTGATCGGCGTCACCGAGTACGGAAAGACCCGCTACCTCCGCCACCCCGAGCGCGCACACACCGTCGGCAGCGAGTTCACGGTCGACGCGCTCACCGCCCTGCCGCGGGTGGAAATCATCTATGCGCACGCCAACATGTCGGCCGATCTCGTCAAGGCCACCGTGGCGGCCGGGACGAAAGGGATCGTAATTGCCGGCGTGGGCAACGGCAACATGCGCGCCGCGGTCGTCGAGGCTCTGGGCGCCGCGGTGAAACAGGGTATCGCGGTCGTGCGATCGACGAGGGTCCCGACGGGGATCGTCGGCCGCAATGTCGAGATCGATGACGACGGCCTGGGATTCGTGGCCTCGGGCGATCTCAACCCGGCAAAATCGCGGGTCCTTCTGCAGCTCGCGCTGACCACGACGCGCGATCCGAAAACGATCCAGCAGATGTTCGACAAGTACTGACGGGCGGCTGGACGCTCGCGATGCGCACGTCCGGCGCCACGGCTGGGACCGATCGATCAGGCTCGGCTGGACGGCGTGTTCGCCGCTGGACCGTGCGACCGATGGACCTCGACCGGCTCGGGGTGCACCGTGACGTCGGCGTCGCGGACCAGCGCCTGGATCGCACTTTCGGTCTTTTCCGTGAGGGCGTGGGCCTCGCGCAGCGTCTGATCTCCATTCACCAGGACGTGCACGTCCACGAACAGCTGCGCGCCCGAATACCGTGCGCGGACGTTGTGGCAGTCTTCAACCCCGGGCAGGGCCTCGATCGCCGCGCGAATCTGCTCCTCCAGCCCGGCCGGCGCGGCGTCGAGCAGGGCCTGGACGGTCCGCCAGCCCAGCTGGAAGCTGACCCACACGACGATGACCGCCACGAAGATCGCCGCCACCGCGTCGCCGGCTTTCAGGAAGGCCAGCGCCGGGATCCGGTCGCTGACGAGGACGCAGACCAGCCCGACGATGACGACGCTCGAGCTCCAGATGTCCGTGCTGAAGTGCAGGGCGTCGGCCTCGAGCGCCTGGCTGTTGAAGCGGCGCGCCGCGCGATACAGCATCCGCGACCGCGACACGTCGACCGCAATCGACGTGAGCATCACCGCGAAGGACCAGACGGTCACCTCAACCACGCCGCGGTGGTACGTGAGCCGGTGCACGGCCTCGTAAATGATCCAGGCGCAGGTGACGAGCAGCAGCACGGTTTCGGCCATGGCCGACAGGTTCTCGACCTTGCCGTGGCCATACGGGTGATCGCGATCGGCCGGCCGGCCCGAAATGCGGACGGCCCCATAGGTCAGCAGGGCCGCCATCAGGTCGAGGCCCGAGTGGGCCGCCTCGGCGAGGATGCCCAGGCTGCCCGTCATGAGGCCGACGACGAGCTTCGTGCCGGTCAGGCCCACCGCTGCCGCAACCGAGTTCAGGGCAGCCGCCTGCTTTTCCCGTCCTCCCTGCACGTCCAAGGTCGCCATCGTGATCGGTCCTCGCCATCCTGGACCCGTTGCGCGCTGACACGCCTGCTGGCAGCGCACCGCGGGGTGCTCGAAGTCTACCTGAGTGACGCCCGGCTTTTCACGCCCCGCGTGGTCATGCAACAGGGTCGCAGGATCCCACGCCGCGGCTGCCTGGTCCGCGAGGTGTCGAACACGGGCCCGGGCTCGACCACCGCGTGCGGTGGTATCGTGGTCAGGTGCCGGCCGTAATGCAGACGCACTCGTCCTCGCGACTCGCCTCAGCGGCAAACAGAAGATGATGCGAACGATGAACTCCGGCGATGCGGACGATGTCCCCGGCCTGATGCGGCTCGAATGCTGAAGCGCGCGTCCGGATCGACGCGGACCGGAGGGCGCACGCCATGACCTCGCCTGCTCCCGTTGAGGCGGGCGCCGCGCGCCGGAAGTCCGGGCTGGCGCTTCCCGGAACCGTGATCAGCCTCGGGCTCGTCAGCCTGTTCACCGACGTCTCGAGCGAGGCCATCTTCCCTCTCCTCCCGGCGTTCCTGACCACGCTCGGTGCCTCGAACGCTTTCATCGGACTGGTCGAGGGTGCGGCCGATTTCGTCTCCAATGTTCTCAAGTACCTGACGGGCCTCATCGCCGATCGCCGCCCCAGGCTGAAGCCGCTGGTGCTGGTCGGCTACGGGATCTCGACCGTCATCCGTCCGCTGGTCGCCTTTGCGCTCGCGCCCTGGCATGTGCTGGTCATTCGCGTGGGCGATCGCGTCGGCAAGGGCATACGCTCCAGCCCGCGTGACGCCCTGATCGCGGCGGTGACCGATCCGTCGATACGGTCGCGGGCGTACGGCTTTCACCATGCCATGGATCACGCCGGCGCGGCCATCGGCACGCTCGTCGGCGCCGGCATCCTCTGGTGGCTGAGCAGCGGGGGTAAGGTCCCGGCGAGCGGCGATCAGCTGCGCACGGTCTTTCTCTGGGCCGCCGTGCCCGGGGTGTTCGCGATGCTGGCGCTGGCGCTCACACGCGAGCCGCCGAGGCCGATGCCCACGTCGGTTTCAACCGGCTCGCCCCGGCCGCTGCCGCCGGCCCTGAGGCGCGCGCTGCTGCCAATCGTGCTCTTCGCCTTCGCCAACGCGACCGACGCATTCGTGCTCGTCAAGGCCGCCCGGCTGGGAGCGCCTCCGATCCTCGCGCCGCTCCTCTGGCTCGGCCTCCACATCGTCAAGGCGAGCACCGCGACCGCCGGAGGGCGGCTGGCCGACCGGTACGGGAAGCGGAACGCGCTGGCGCTCGGATGGACCGTGTATGCCGTCACGTGGTCCGCGATCGGGTTCGCCGAGACGATTCCGGCGCTCCTCCTGCTCTCCGCCGTCTACGGAACCTCGCATGGCCTGGTCGAAGGTCCCGAGAAAGCGCTGGTCGCGGAGCTGGCCGCAGGCGACCGCACAGGCAGGGCGTTCGGCGTCTACAACATGCTCATCGGGCTGGCGGCGCTTCTGGCCAGCACGACGTTCGGACTGGTCTGGGATCGTCTGGGCAGCCTGGCGGCGTTCGGAGGATCCGGCGCGGTTGCCCTGATCGCTGCGGTGACGCTGATGCTGCAGGGGCGTGGATCCGGAGCGGCGAAACCCGGGAGCTCGGGGCAGGTGTGATGGCGGGGTCGACGGGACTCGAACCCGCGACCTCCGGCGTGACAGGCCGGCGTTCTAACCAACTGAACTACGACCCCGCATCGAACAGGCACGATCCTCGGGTCCACGTGCTGCGGCCGGTATGTCACCTCGGACCGCCCCGAACTGGATCGTCCACCGGAAGATTCGCGCCCGACATCCTGACGCCGAGGCGTTCATGGTGGGCGGTACAGGATTCGAACCTGTGACAGCCGGCGTGTAAAGCCGGTGCTCTACCACTGAGCTAACCGCCCAACACGTCACTCCGGCCGCCCGGCAAAGAGGGAATTGTAGCACGCCCATGTGACAACCGCCACCACCACCGGACCGATCCGGCACCGACCATGATCCCCACCAGCAGCAGGCCGGCGCCCTGCCAAAAGCCTGGTACCTCGGCCCGGAGCCGCGCCTGTTCAGGATGGGCTGGCGGAAACACCACGTCGACTTTCGAGCCCGTCGCGTATGTTGGTGCGACGCCGGCGACTTGCGAGGTCACGCTGTAGGACCGGCCGAGGGCGTCGAAGGCCACCACCGCGCGATAATTCCGCTCGACCGACACCACGCGCGGACCCTGCGGCGACTGTTGCACGCCCGGGGCGAGCGAGGTGGGCCGGTACTCCTCGATCTGGCGGGTCACCACGCCCTGGACCTTCGTCGCGGCGTAGGTGAGGCGCACGGTCGGGGCAGCCGCCATCACCGCGTAGCCCGCGAGCAGCAGGCCGAGCACAAGCACGACACGAGCCGCCAGGTTCGCCAGGCAGCCGGTGCGGGTATCGAATCCGCGAAAGACAAGGCGAGGCACGGAGAGATTGTATCTGCCTTTCGGGCTACACTGGAATCGAAACGGCGCATCAGGGGCCCAACATGAGATGCACGCGCGTTGCCCGCTGCACGATCGTTGCGGCTGCCCTGCTGGCGGCCCTCGCCGCCCACTCCCGGCCAGCACGGGCGCAAGGCGCGTTCATCCCGGCGATAGAAGGACCCTCAGCGACGCTCGGCCCGCCCGCGCACGATCCACCCGGCGGCGCCCCGACACACGAAGCCACCGCCGGCTCATCCCCGCAGGCATCCGCCACCGGTCGCACCCGGCGCACCCTTGGCCTCGCGTTGAGCGGCGGAGCGGCGCGCGGGCTGGCCCACATCGGATTTCTGAAGTGGCTCGACCAGCATCGCATCCCGGTCGACATGGTCGCGGGCACGAGCATGGGCGCCCTGGTGGGCGCCGCGTTCGCCACCGGCATGTCACCGGATGAGATTCAGAAGTTCGTCGAAGCAGCCGACTGGAACACGATGCTCTCGATCGATTCGCCCTTCGGCACGAAGTCGTTTCGCCGCCGGCAGGACGCGCGGGCGTTCCCGACCGACGTGGAGCTGGGGCTCAGGCACGGCATCAGTCTGCCGGACGGATTCAGTGCGGGACCGCAAATCGACCTGATGCTCGATCAGATCGCCCTGCCCTACTACGACCTTCGATCGTTCGACGATCTGCCCACGCGATTCCGCTGCGTCGCCGCCGACATTCGCCGGTCCGAGCTGGTGGTGCTCGGCTCGGGGCCCCTGGCGCGCGCGCTTCGGGCGAGCATGGCGCTGCCCGGCGTCTTCACGCCGGTCAGGGTCGGCGACCAGGTGCTGGTGGACGGCGGGGTGCTCAACAACGTGCCCGCCGACATCACGCGCAGCATGGGCGCGGATGTCGTCGTTGCCGTGGATGTGACCCGCGAGCTGGTGGCGAAGAAGCGCAGCGAGACCATCCTCACCGTCGTCAGCGACACGGTGAAGGCGCTGGTCGGCGTGGGCACCAGGAAGGCCCTCGAGTCGGCAGACCTCATCATCGTGCCGGACCTCACCGGGATCGAGATCTTCGATTTCAGCCGTGCGCTCGAAGCCATCAAGCGCGGGTACGACGCCGCCGAAAAGCGGAAGCCGGCGCTGTTGCCGTTCGCCGTCAGCCAGCAGGACTATGACGAATGGATCGCCCGGAGGAAGGCGCGGAGGCGGACGGAGCTTCCCGTCCCGGCGTTCCTGAAGGTCGAGGGCGTCGGCGGCGGCGAGTCAGCCGCGATCGCGGAGCGCCTTCGCCGCCACGTGGGACATCCGATCGAGGTGGCCGCCATGGCCCGGGACATCACCGCGCTTGCCGGCAACGATCGCTACGAGTCGATCTCGTACCGGCTGACGACCGGCCCGCGCGGGGCCGGGCTGCTGATCACGGTGAAGCCCAAGCTCTACGGACCGCCCTTCCTGTTGGCCGCGCTCGAACTCCAGAACAACGAAGCGCTTCGACTCGACGCGACCGTCCGCGGGCGGGCGATTGCGTACGATCCGACCACCAGCGGGTCCGAGGTCCGCGTCGACGCGGAGGCAGGGACCCGCCTGCAGCTCGGCGCCGAACTCTATCAGCCGTTCGGCGGGACGGGGCTGTTCGTGGCGCCGCGGGGCGACATCCGGTACTCGCGCCAGAACATCTTCCAGGGTGAGTCGGTGCGGTCGGAGTACGGTGCGCGCTCGGCGGGAGCCGGCCTCGACATCGGATACAACAGCGGCATGCACGCCGAGGCCAGGCTGGGTTTCGACGTGCAGCGCGTGGTCCGCCGCCTCGACCTCGGGCCTCGCACGATCCCGGACGTGAACGGGTCCCAGCAATTCGCCTCGTTCCGCGTCACGCTGGACCTGCAGGACGACGGGGTGGTGCCGTCGCGCGGGCTGTATGCGCGTGCCGAGATTCGACAGTATTTCAAGGGCGCCAGGCTCGAGGGCGCCGGCGCGCCCGGGTCGTTTCGCGAGCGAGACAGGCTGCAGTCCGCCAATGCAGACGCCTCGATCTTCATCCCGACCTCAGCCCGCGGCAGGCTGTTCCTGCGAGGCGCGGGCGGGAGCAGCTTCGGCAGTCGAACGATCGTCAACGCCTTCACGCTGGGCGGCCCGTTCCGGATCGGCTCGATGAACACCGACGAGCTGCGCGGCAGCAACTTCCTGCTCGCGAACCTGGGCTATCTCCACCAGATCGTGCGACTGGCCGAGGGCACGCTGGGCGCGATGTACGCCGGGGCGTGGGTCGACTACGGCTCGGCGTTCGAGAAGTTCGGTACGGCCGCCTTCGGAACCTGCTTCAATGCCGGGCTCATCGTCAGGTCCCCGCTCGGCCCCGTGTTCGTCGCGGCCGGCGTCGACACCACGGGACGGGGCCGGTTCTCGCTCGGCGTGGGCACGCTGCTGCACCGGTAGCGGCGCGAACGCTACCAGGTGCGCCTGAGCGGGTGCGCCTCGGTCGTGAAGACGACCTGCCTCAGATCGAGCGTCTCGGGCGGCGCGAACAGCAGGTAGAGATACTTGAGCGTTTCCGCCAGGAAGAAACTGTCCATCGCGTCGCGCGGCTTCTTCGACTCCACGTCCTCGAGCGCGGCGTAGCCGACCGGCTGGCGGCACCACCGGTCGAGGGCGTCGAGATAGACCGCCCCCATCTGGCGATATTTCGGGTCGTGCGTGTAGAAATAGAGGTAGTACGCCGACTCGATGATCTCGGGGCGTAGCGGGTAGCCGGCCTCCACAACGGTCCATTTCTCGAAATCGAACCGTTCGGGCTCGATGCCGAACCGGGTCCACATCAAGTGGCTCGACTCCTGCAGCCGGCGGGCGCGGTCCAGATCGCCGCCGAGCGCGAGCACGGCCGGCAGGAACGCGTCGAGCGCGCCGAAGTGGGCGGCCGTGAGGTTCCCGGTGTTCATGTCGGCATGCGCGTACCAGAGCCGCCCGTCGCGCTCGACCGACAGGTAACGATTCGCCGCGGAGATGCTTTCCTCGTACATCCGCCGGAGTTCCGCGTCGCCAAACAGCACCGACGCTTTCAGCAGGTACTCGTAGGACGAGTCGATGGCTCCGCTGATGTGGCTGTCAGGGTTGGTCCAGGCTCCGGTCTCGCAATTGATGCCCTCGCCGACCAGGCCAATCGCCGAACGCCGTTGGTGGAGCGCGACGAGCGCCCGTCGGGCCTTGTCGTAGTAGACGGGCTTGCCGGTCAGCTTGCCGAGCGTCCCGAATTCGAGCAGGAGCGTCCCGATCTCGGCGGGGTTCGTGTTCGGTTCCTTCACGGCGCCGGTCTTCAGGTTGACGAACATGTACGGCATGCCGGTCGGCGAGTCGAACGCCGGCAGCAGGCGCCGGCCCAGATCGTCGGCAAGCCTCAGCAGCCCCTGGTCTCCCGTGAACTGGTAGGACGACAGGAGCCCGCCAAGCAGCCTGATGGTGATTTCGAAGTTCTTGACGAAGACGTCCCTGTCGAACGACGTCGTGGCGAGGATGAACCGGCGCGCGTTGTCGGCCTCGGCGCGTTCGCCCATCAGGAGCATCGTGTCGAGCGCGTCGATGGGCGTGATGTTGAGCGGCACGCCGTACCAGTCGTTGCCGCTCTTCGAGAGCGGCTTCAGGAAGTCGTGTCCCCAGGCGTAGGTCTTGTAGGCATCCCAACTATGACGATAGGCGGCCAGGACGCGCTGGGCCATGGGAGCCGAATCCGCTGGAGTTGCCTGGGACACACGCGAATCGGCACCTGACGCGGCCAGCAACACCACCGCGGCGAGCGGCACCAGCGACGAGATGAACGTCCGGGACGGATTGAACATCCGGGAGGAACCTCGGTGCCTGACAGGTCGTACGTCTGCCGACCAATCAAGCCGATCAGGCGAGCGCAGGGCCCACTCGCCCGGGCTGCGGGCCAAAGGCCTCGATACGGGCCACCGAAGAACCCGGCCGAGCCTCGGCCCATCCCGAAGAGGATACACCGCCCGGACCGAAACGTTGTCCGGCGGGATCGTCGCCCGGACGGACGGCGGGCACGCCCGGGCGACAGCCTTGCGCGGAGGTCGACAGGGCGAAGGCGGCACACCGCACACAATAGACGCACGTGCGCTACACAGATTTGTCAGGCCTTCCGGACCGGTTGCCGCGGATATTGGCCAAAAGTCTTCCTGGCAGGGCTGGCGTCGTCCTTGCACACCGAATTGTCGCCATGACGATTCGCGGACAGAACGTGGTCATCGATCCGGCTATCGAGTCATTGATGCAGGGCACCCTCGCGGCGCTCGAAGACGCCGGGCGGGACGATCTGTCCGAGTGGTTGGCCGAGCGCCTCCGCCAGCAGTGCGGCACGGCGCGGCTGCTGTCTGCCGAGGCGACCGAAGGCGGCGGTATTGCCGTCCGGTTCAACCCGTGGGTCGAACTGGCGCTGCTCGACATCCGCGACACGGCGTGCGACCCTTCCCTGGGCCCGCAGGAACAGCGGCGCAGGGTTCGCCAGGCGCTGCACCAGGCCGGAATCTGATCTTCTCGCCCGCCTCGATTCCACTCCATGATGTAAGGCCGGACGGCGGCGCCGTCTATAATTCCCGTATGCGTGTGGCTACCGGCCTGACCCGGCTCATCGCGTCCCGTCGTCTTCACGGACTTCGCGTGGGACTGGTCTGCAACCCGGCTTCGGTGGACGCCGCGATCCACCATGCCGCCGATCTGTTGCGGCAGGACGAAGAGATCACGCTCGGCGCCATCTTCGGCCCGCAGCACGGGTTCCGATCCGACCTCCAGGACAACATGATCGAGTCGCCTCATTCCCAGGACGAGGCGCGACGCGTGCCGGTCTATTCGCTCTACAGCGAAACGCGGGAGCCGACCGCGGCGATGCTCCAGGACCTGGACGTGCTGGTGGTGGATCTGCAGGACATCGGCGCCCGCATCTATACGTTCGTCTACACGATGGCCAACTGCCTGCGGGCCGGGCGCAGGCACGGCGTGCCCGTCATCGTGTGCGATCGGCCCAATCCCATTGGCGGCGTGGCGGTCGAGGGCCCGATGCTCGCGCCAGGGTTCGAGTCGTTCGTGGGGCAGTTCCCGATCCCGATGCGCCACGGCATGACGATCGGGGAACTGGCCCGCCTCTTCAACGAGCACTTCGACATCGGGTCGGAACTCGACGTGGTGCCGATGGAGGGATGGGAACGGTCGAGCTATTTCGACCAGTGCGGCCTTCCGTGGGTGATGCCCTCACCCAACATGCCGGCGCTCGACACGGCCATCGTCTATCCGGGTGCGGTGCTCTTCGAGGGCACGCAGCTTTCCGAGGGCCGTGGCACCACGCGGCCATTCGAGACGGTCGGGGCGCCCTGGATCGACGGTGACCGCTTCGCCGCCGACATGAACGCTCTCGGCCTGGAAGGGGCCTATTTCCGGCCCGTCTTCTTCGAGCCCACCTTCCAGAAACACTCGGGGCGCACCTGCGGCGGCGTTCAGATCCACGTGCTGGACCGCAATCGGTTCAAGCCCGTGCTGACGGGCACGGCGCTGCTGGCCCGGTTCTACGCGGCCGACCCCGTCCGATTCGCGTGGCGCCAGCCGCCCTACGAGTACGAGCACGAGAAGATGCCGATCGATATCCTGGCGGGTTCGTCCGAGTTTCGCAGGCAGATCGAATCGGGCGTCGCGCCGCAGGACATCGCGGCAAGCTGGAGTGATGAGGTGCGGGAGTTCATGCAGGTGAGGGAGAGATATCTCAGTTACTAGGGCTGGAGGCTACAGGTTATAGGTTACAGGTTACAGGTTACAGGCCAGGCACCGCCCCAAGCCGCAAGCCCCACGCCGCAAGCCGCAAGGCGCAAGCCCCAAGCCGCTAGCCGCAATCCGCAAAATGCGGAGACATCTGGTTACATCTGGCGGGGGGTCCGGCAGGGGTTCCGGGGTTCCATTCGTGCATCAATGCGGCTAGGATGGCATCATAGCTTTGCTGATTTCCGGGTCCCCCGTCTGACTCGCAAGGGCGAGATGGCGATCGGTTTCGGTGCCCGACAGAGCACCTTTCTCGAGAGGACGGATCCATGAACTCGGTGCCCCTCATCCTCACGGCCATCCTCTTCATGATGCTGGCCTACCGCTTCTACGGGGCCTTCCTTGCCGCGAAGGTGCTGGCGCTCAGCGACCGTCCGACCCCGGCGCACACGCTCGAGGACGGACAGAACTATTACCCCACGAGCAAGTGGGTGCTGTTCGGGCACCATTTTGCGGCAATCGCCGGCGCCGGGCCCCTGATTGGGCCGGTGCTGGCCGCGCAGTACGGCTACGCGCCGGGGTTCTTCTGGATGCTGCTCGGCGCGGTGATCGCCGGCGGGGTCCACGACCTCACCATCCTGGCCGCGTCGATTCGCCGCAACGGCAAGTCGCTCGCCGAGATTGCCCGCGCTGAAGTCAGTCCGCTGGCGGGCTTCGTGGGTTCGATCGCCATCCTGATCATCATCATCGTCGCGCTGGCGGGCCTCGGCCTGGCCGTCGTGAACGCGCTGCGCGACAGCCCCTGGGGCACGTTCACCATCGCAATGACGATCCCGGTCGCGATGATCGTCGGCATCTGGATGTACCGGTTCCGGAAGGGCCATGTCGCCGAGGCGACCGTCATCGGCGTCATCGGCGTGTTCGCCGCCCTCATCATCGGCGGCATGATTCCCGGGTCCCGCTACGCGGGGGCGTTCACCCTGTCGAGGGAAGGGATCATCATCGCGCTGGCGGTCTACGGATTCATTGCGTCGGTCCTGCCCGTCTGGCTGCTCCTCGTCCCGCGCGACTATCTGTCGTCGTATCTCAAGATCGGGACGATCTTCGCGCTGATCGCCGGCGTGTTCATCGTGCACCCGAACCTGCAGATGCCGGCCTTCACCCCGTTCGACGCGGGCGGCGGGCCCATCATCCCCGGCAAGATGTTCCCGTTCCTCTTCATCACGATCGCCTGCGGCGCCATCTCGGGGTTCCACTCGCTGGTCTCGTCGGGCACCACGTCCAAGATGCTGAACAGCGAACGGGACGCGCTGCCGGTGGCCTACGGCGCCATGCTGATGGAGGGCATCGTCTCGATCGTGGCGCTGATCGCGGCCTGCTCGCTCTTCCCCGCCGACTACTTCGCCATCAACGTGAGCCCTGAGAAGTTCGCGACGATGGGGCTGACGCCGGTCAACCTCGACATGCTGTCGTCGCGGGTCGGCGAGCTGGTTGCGGGCCGGCCGGGCGGGGCCGTCTCGCTGGCGGTCGGCTTCGCGCAGATCTTCGCGGGGATCCCGGGACTGACCCACCTGATGGGCTACTGGTATCACTTCGCGATCATGTTCGAGGCGCTGTTCATCCTGACGACGATCGACGCCGGGACGCGCGTGGCGCGATTCCTGGTGCAGGAATACGCGGGCCGCGTGTGGAAGCCGATGGAGCGCACCGACTGGATCCCGGGATCGCTGGTCTCGAGCGCGCTGGTGGTCTTCGCGTGGGGTTACTTCATCTGGACCGGGAACATCTCGACGATCTGGCCGATGTTCGGCACGGCAAACCAGCTGCTGGCCGCCGTGGCGCTGGCGGTGGCCTCGGCCGCGCTGCTCAATGCCGGCAAGGTCCGGTACATCTGGGTCACGCTGGTTCCGCTGGTGTTCGTCTCCGTCACGACGGTGTACGCCGGCGTGCTGAACATCACCGACAACTTCCTGCCGCTGGCGAGGCAGCCGGGCAAGGAAGTGCTGGGGTGGATCAACGTGTCGCTGACCACCATCATCCTGGTCTGCATGATCATCGTGCTCATCGAGACCGGGCGCCGCGCCTGGCGCGTGCTCAGGAAGCAGGAGTTCACCAGGAACGGTCAGCCCGTGAAAGTCAAAGACGGCCGCCCCATCGAGGGGCTGACGTTCGGAGAGGCGTAGGGCTCAAGCCCCCGGTATTCCATCTTCAGTGCTTTCCGGCTAGGATCACACGGCACGGCCGCCCCCTCCACAGCTCCCCCCCAAGACGAGGACGCATGGCACAAGCTGTCACGCCCGACACCGATACTGCTGTCCAGCCCTTCCCCGGGTCGTTCTGGACGGCCAATGTCACCGAGCTCTTCGAGCGCGCCGCCTACTACTCGATGGCGAGCTTCGTCGTCATCTACCTGGGCCAGCTCGGCTTCGGCGCCTATTGGCCCTCGACGCTCAACTCGACGGTGCTCTGGGGGCTCGTGTACTTCCTGCCCGATGCTCTCCGGCACGATCGCCGACCAGATCGGGTTCCGCAAGGCGTTGCTCATCGCCTTCGTCCTGCTCGCGGCCGGCTACCTGCTGATGGGCTATCCCGTGTGGTTCGGCGGAACGGAGCTCAGCAAGGTCATCCGGCCGGAGGTGACCGTCGGCACCCGCGACGCGGTGTCGATTGTCACGGCCATCCTGCTCATCGGCGTCGGCGGGTCGGTGATCAAGCCGTGCATCTCCGGCACCGTCCAGAAGGTGTCGGGCGCGCGGGCCACGCTCGGGTTCGCGATCTTCTACATGGTGATCAATATCGGATCGCTCTTCGGCCGCGGCACCGCATTCGTCGTCCGCAGCGGCTCGGGCACCGCCACCATCCTGCTGGTCGTCGCGATCTGCGCGCTGGCCGCCGCCGGCATCGTGTGGCTTGTGCACCGGACGACCAAGGCGAACCGGACCCAATCGGACATCTGGATGGCCACGGCGGGGTTCACCGCGATCGTGGTTGCCGCTGGCGTCCTGGTCACCTGGATCTACCGCTCGAACTCGGCGGAGCGCGCGGTGACGGGAGCCGCCGACCTCTCGTACATCTTCGCCGTGTCGGCCATCGCGTCGGTCGTGGCCTTCTTCGTGGTGCTGTTCACGTACCGCGAGCCCGCGGTCGATGCGAAGGCGGCCGCCAAGCCGAAGCGGTCGGTCGGGCGCATCCTGCTCGACATGGTGCTGGTGCTGAGAAGCGGGCGCTTCACGGTGTACCTGATCGTGATGACCGGGTTCTACTTCCTCTACAACCAGGTCTACAACGTGTTCCCGCTCTACGTGAAGCGGGTGGTCGAGTCGAACCCCGCGATGGATCTCTATACCGCGGCGAACCCGTTCATGATCGTGTGCTTCCAGCTCATCATCTCGAGCACGTGGGGCAAGATGAAGCCCATCCGCTCGATGGTCGCCGGCACCGTCATCATCAGCGCGGCGATGCTGATCAACATCGCGCCCATCTACATGGCCGGCGGGCCGCAGGCGATGTTCGACAACTGGCTGCCGATCGCCTCGGTGTTCTTCATCATCACGGTCGTGCTGGTCGCGCTGGGCGAGCTGTTCACCTCGCCGCGCATGTACGAATACATCGGCGCGCTGTCGCCCAAGGGCCAGGAAGGCCTGTTCCTCGGCTACGCCAACCTGCCGCTGGCCTTCGGGGCGATCCTGAGCGGCCCGGTCGGCGCCTACATCTTCAACGACGTCATGGCCAAAGGCGCGACCGTGAAGCCCGACGGCCTGCTCGAGCTCGTGCCCGCCAACAACGCGGCCGGCTGGCTCATCCTGATGGCGATCGGCCTGGTCTCGGCCGCGTCGCTGTGGCTGTTCAACCGCTGGCTGGAGAAGCAGCACGCGTAACCCGCCCTGCCGGCGAGGAACCGGCACGACGGGTCTGAAGTTCGTTCGCGAAGAGCCGATACTACGATGAAGGGGGATGTATCGGCTCTCTGGCCGTCAAAACACCATGATCACCACGTCATTCACATATCGTCGCGTTGGCGTCGCAGTCGGCGTGGCCTGTCTGATGGCAGCCGCGTGCACGAAATCCCTGACCATGCCGACCACACCAACCATCATCACGATCCGTTTCGACGCGGGCGAGAAGGCGTCGAGCCAGGCGGTGAACGGTTTCGTGTCGGCAATCCGCGCCATCGCCACGGTGGCGCAGGCTCCGGCCGGACCTGCCACCCTGTCACGCGCCAGCCCGCGGGCGGGCGCCTCGGGCGCACCAAGCCGGATACTTGCCGCCACCGCCTGCGCCTCGGCCTCGATTCGCTACTTCAACAACCAGGGCCAGGAGCAGCCGGCCTACAACCCGGCCACCACCACCCGGGCAACGGCGACGGGCACCTGCGCCACCTCCGGCGGCTCGATGATCATCGACCTGGTGCTCGACGACATGCTGGCCTCTTCGCCGGCCTATCTGGTCAACGGCACCATCCAGACGGTCTACGAGGGAAAAGCGGTCAACGGCACGCTCACCAACGTGCGCGTCCCCAAGCAGGGCTGCCAGTCTCCGTCGAGCGGTGACATGACGCTACACGTCGACCAGACAGCGATCGCGTTTCACTTCGATGGATCGGCGACCCTCACCGGCATCTACACAATTGATGGACACACGGTTACCTTCACCGTGCCGATTGCCGGGTGCTGAGGCCCGTCGTCTCTTTGGATGACCTGCAAGCGGAGGGCCGCGGGCTATCGCTCGCCGGAGGCTGCCCCTGTCGGAGCCGGTGATCTCCGGTCGCCTTTCCGGCGTTCCGATCCGTCGCCAGACTCGATCCCGTCCTGCAGCACAAGATCGCCTGGCCTCGTCTCGTCGCTTCCCTTCTTGCGGCTGCCGCACGCGCGGATGGCGTCAATCACGGCATGCGCAGGTCCGCTCTTGCTGAGATACGCGACCGCGCCGGCTTCGAGCATGGCGGCGGCCTGATCTTTGCCCTCGTACATCGACAATCCGACGATGTGAACGTCGGGCTGATCGGCATGGATGATTCGCGTGGCGCCGATACCGTCCATGCCTGGCAGACCGATATCCATGAGGATCACATCCGGGGTCAGCTCGCGGGCGCGCGCGACCGCCGATTCGCCATCAGGGGCTTCTCCCACGACGACCATGTCCGGAACCTGCAGGATCAGCCGGACCAGTCCCTGTCGAACGACGGCGTGATCATCCACCAATAGAACCCTGATCCGGGTCTCGCCTCCGGTCGCGGAGCGCTCGAAACCGGGAGCCCCGCCGCCGCGGGCGCTCACGCGATCCGCCTCGTCAGCCTCTTCCGGCTCCTCGCGTGCAGGAGCCGTCACGTTGATTCGGCTTCCCCTTCCAGGCGCACTGTCGATCTCCAGTCGGCCGCCGATGAGCGCGAGGCGTTCGCCGAGGCTGAACAGGCCAAAACCGCCATGACGGTCCGCGAGGGGCTGGCGCGTGGAATCGAACCCGAAGCCCTTGTCGGCCACCGTGATGCGGACCTCGCCGTCCCGCCTGACAACGGAGATGGAGGCGGATCTGATCCCCGCGTGCTTGACCACATTGAAGATCAGCTCGCGCACGGCCTGGAACAGGACGAGCTTTCCGTCCTCTGTCGCCGCCTCGGCCTGAGGTTCGATTCTCAGGTCGAGCGTCAGCCCGTGTTCGTCCTGCATCCGCCCGACCAGCCATTCCAGCGCGGGGGCCAGGCCCGCCCGGAGAATCGTCGGGCTGAGCTCTGCGGTCAGGGAACGTGACGTTTCCAGGGCCTCGTCGATGAGATTCACGATCTCTTCCAGCGAACGGTGCGGCTCGTGGAGCGGTGCCCGCTGCAGCTGGGCCAGCCGGTACTTCGCACCGACCAGGATCTGCTGCAGGCCGTCGTGGAGAACCTGCGACAATCGCCGCCGCTCCCGGTGTTCGGTCAGCGTCAGCTCGGCCGCCAGCGCCTGCAGCTTCGCTGACCGTTCCCGGAGCGATTCCTCCGCGAGGACCCGCCGCGCGACTTCTTCCTGGAGCATCTCGACCGACCAGGAGAGTTCCGAGGTGCGCTCTTTGACCCGAGCTTCGAGATCCTCCTTCGCGTGCAGGAGTTCCTCTTTGCTCTCACGCAGCCCTCGTTCAACCTGTTGACTCCGCTTCCGCTGCGCGGCGTCGGCGACCGCCTGGCTGATGGCTGGAGCGAGGCGGTGAAGTCTGTCCTTCAGCAGGCAGTCGGTCGCGCCGCGCTTGAGGGTTTCGACGGCAAGCTCCGCATCGACTGCCCCGGTGAGAAAGATGAACGGCACGTCTTCGTGCCGTGCGCGCGCGATCTCGAGTGCGTCGAGTCCCGTGAACCCGGGGACCCCGTAGTCGGCAAGAATCGCGTCGAAACGCGACCCGTCGAGCGCGGCCACAAAAGCCTCGCGGTTCTCCACCACGGTCACGTCGGCGTCCAGGCCGGAAGTCTCCAGTGCGTCGCGAACCGGGCGGGCCTCGGCCGGGTCGTCTTCCAGGTGAAGGATCGTCAGTCTGGCTGGCATTGGCTTCAGGTTCGGAGGCCGCCGTGAACTCGAAGTCTACACCGGTTCACGGTGTCCGGAATCAAAGGAAACGCCCGGGGATCCGTCCCGGATTTGCGGGGCTCTTCTTCGGCTCTCGGCCGTCCCGCCCCGCTGGCCGACCGGGTCTCGGGCGCCAAGCCGCCGGCCGCCTGACACGTGCGCTCGGGCCCCGGCCGGGCTGAGCGCATTCTTGTAGCAACACGGTACGAGTTCAGCCTGACGTGATGCTTCCCCGCCCGATCGTGCCTGGCGTCACTCCCCTCGGCTGCGCATGACGAAGAACGCGTATCCATACCAGTCCGAGTATCGGCGGAAGGTTTCGATTTCGCGCTCCGCCTGGCCGGCAATCACGTCGGCAACCTCGTCGCCCGTGTGACGGGCCCTGAACGCCGTAAGGTTCCGTTCCAGGGGCTCGTAGTAGTCGCCCCACCACGCAGAAGACGGCAACGCAAAGTCGCCGACCGGCTCGTAGCCGAAGCGCCCGGCAGCCGCCCGGTTGGCGGCAATGTCCCGCACGGCCGGGTACTCCGATTCGAGAAAGTCGACGCACTCTCGAGGTGCCCCCGGCCGAAACCAGCAGAGTTCCGACACGGCAAGATGACCGCCCGGCCGCAGCAGGCCGCGCCACGCGTCGAGGCCCGCATCGAACCCGACGATGAAGATGGCGCCCTCCGACCAGAGGAGGTCGAAATGGTGCGGGGGAAAGTCGAGACGGTTCATGTCGCCGACATGGCTGCGGATCCGCCCGGCGACTCCCTGCCGGGCCGCGCGCCTGTCGAGTTCTTCGATGAAGGGCCGATGGAAGTCCACCGCGTCGATACTCGCCGGCGTGAGCCGCGCCAACTCCAGCGTGGGCGTTCCCGTGCCGGATCCGATGTCGAGAATACGCGAGGCGGGGCCCAGAGGCGGGACCAGCGAGAGCGCCCGCGCGGTGGAGGCTGCGTCGCCGGGACCCTGCCGCGGCAGACCGGAGAAGAGCTCGAAGAACAAATCCATCGACTTGTCGTCGGTCATTTCAGCCTCTAATCCGGGGACTGGGCGGTGGGCCGTAGCATCTTACCGGCCGCGGCCGACGATCTCATAGATGGATGTCGGGGACGCCGCACGGATGGGCGGAGTTACGTGACCCACTCGCCGACTTTGACGAAGGCTCGGTCCGCCGGCGAATACTGCCAGCACACGGCGGACGTGTCGTCGGTGAATGCGCACACAACGGTGGTCGTCCAGCGCGGAGTGAGGTGGCCCTGGATGGTCTCTGAGCGGGTGATGGCGGCACCGAGCCTCGCGGCATCGACAGGGCTGTAGCATGCCAGGTCCGGGCCGCGCGTGAAGGCGGCCAGCTCGACCATCGTGGCGTCGGGTTCCAGCACCAGGTATCGGCCGCCGCCGGCCGCCGAGGTCACCGAGGTCACCGCCACGGCGAATGCGCCAGGCCGTCCGGATTGGAATTCGCCGCGACACCACGCCGCCACCGGGCGATCGAGGTGTGCCTTGGCGGCCAGCGCGGTCAGCTCCGGAGGCACGCTCTGCGCTGCCGCAGTCAACGACGCTGCCAGTCCGATGAGGATCACGGTGCCGGGAATGCTCATGCCCACGACCTCGGTGTCTGCTGGAACGATCTTCGAGCGGTGTCTGCGATGCAAGCCTCGGGAGTAGCGAAGGCCAGGTTGTCTGGCATGACGCGGATCTGTTCCCCAGTTGACGAACCAGCCTAGCCGCGGCCGTGCGGCGCCAGGTCGAGGCGGTGTCCCTCGGGGTTCTGCTCCACGGGCTCCTCAGCCGAGCGTTCCAGCAGCGCCAGGACCTGCTCCTGCCTCAATAGTGTCATGCCGAGACGCTGCGCTGACACGCCTTCGCGAAGCTGATAGTCGAACCGCGGCTCGTCGGTGGTCAAGTCCGCCGCAAAGTGGACGAGGCGGATTCGAGGGTCGTCGACAATGGCGGGAACAACCTCGCCAATGTGCGACGCAATGAACACCAGCGCCGCGGGATGACGCGCCAACCGGATCATCACCGCCAGGGTGGCTTCCGCAGCGTCGTGCACGTTCGTGCCCCGAAGGGGTTCGTCGAGAATGGCGACGGCCGACCCGCTAGCGTGGAGCGCCAGGGCGAGGGCCCGGATCCGACGCACCTCGGCCAGATAGAAGCTCTCCCCGGCACCGAGGTTCTCCCAGACCCTGACGCTCGAGAAGATGGTCGCGACGGGCGGGAACTCCAGCGACTCGGCCGGCACGCCACATCCTGCGTGAGCCAGGAGCATCGCGACCGCGACCGCCTTCAAGAACGTCGACTTGCCGGCCATGTTCGGGCCCGTCACGAAGCAGACCCGGACCTGTTCATCCAGGTCGAGATCGTTGGGCACGCCTCGAGGACCCAGGAAGGGATGCCTGAGGCCGGTTGCCTTCAACCGGGACGAGGGGCGGGGATAAATCCATCCGTGTTCGGCGGTTGCGACGCCCAGGCTCCACATGGCCTCGACGCTGCCGACACAATCGAGGAGCCCGGTGAGCACGGGCCTGGCGCGATCTCGCGCCAACTGGTCGAACGCCAGCCGAGCCGCGCCTGACCGCAGCCGCCCGCGCCGAACCAGTTCCCGAGCCGAGGGCGTATCGAGCGCCGCCGCGACGGCTCCACCGACGTTCCGCAACGCTGGAGCATCGGCAGCGCACAGGCGCATCCTCAACTCGGCGGCGGCGGTGAGCAGCGCCAACACGCAGGCCTGGCCATCGCCGACGTCCCGCAGATACGCTCCGTGCCATCCGCCGCGCCAGAGACCCTGGACGAGCCGGCCTGGCCCGCGCCGCACGCCCGGCAGTTTCCAGTTGGAGCCCAGGTAGCGCTCGACCGTGTCTGCGTCGGCCCGGTCGACAATCCCGCGGTACGCGTCCGATTCAGCAGAGAGCGCCTGGTGTGCCTGCTGCAGCGCCAGTATTGCCTCGGCCGAGTGCGCAGGCTCCCTGAGCCGGCGTCGAAGCTGTTCCCTGCCCACACGGGTTCGCGTCCGATCGACCAGCTCGACCAGCGTCTGGCCCTGAGCCGTCGATGTCGACAGGACATCGAGGTCGCGAAGGGTGGCGGCGTCCATCAACATGATTCGGTGAGGCGTGCCAACCGTGCGCTAGAGCCCAAAGAACCCGAGCGCGACCCACGCCTGCAGCTTCGGGGCGAGCGATCGGCCGAGCGGCTCATTTTGCCGGGGAACGCGTCCTGCGGACTCGAATTGACGCACTTCCACGGTCGCGTCGGGCACGCCCGCGAGAAGATCCGACACGTCCAGCTGGGACAGGCGCAGCCCAGCTGCTGCATAGAGCTGTCGGCGAACCCACTCGAACTCCTGCTTCGAGAAGTTCGCCCGGTTCATGGCGTCGATCTGCGCCATCTTCGCCTTCAGATACGTGGCTTTCATGTCCGAGAACGCGAGCAGCGTCGCCTGGGTCGTCAGCAGCTGCGACTGGTATGCCTGGAGCAATCCTGCGTGATGACGCGCCAGCACAGCCGCCCCTGCCGCAAGTTCCTCGTGGACCGTTTCCTCAACCGCCACGAAGTTGGCCGCCTGTTCGGCGGATAGTTCCCCGGACTCGGGCGGCACGAACTCAGCGTGATTCTGCAGTCGCCTTTCTTCGAGCGCCCTTGCCCCAGTCATCGTCATGAGCGGCGACGCGATGGGCCGATAGATCTTGACGTAGAAGATGGTTCCCCCGGTCACGGCGACGAGCAAGAGCACGCCAACGGCTATCAACAGACCGGCTCGCAGTTTCGTCATGTCCTGCCTCCCCGTTGGACCGTCGCGATACAGGAACCGCCGAGCCGGCCGAACGAACGACCGCTTTGAGCGACCCGCGGCCGTTCATCGACTGACCCACTCCAGGTTCGAGGCTCTGAATCGCTGCCGGCGGCAGTCAGTTGACCAGCACCAGATCCAACGCCCGATTCGACAGAGCGTGAATATTCGCCGCGCCGAATGGTGCCTGCGCACTGGCTCGCCGCCGGAATTCGCCGTTGAGGTCGTGAAGCCCGGCGATCGCTTCCCGTCAGGGAGTGATCACAGCGCCCTGCAGCCTGAAATTCGCGTCGAGGAATCCCGTCGGAGTCGCAATGGCCTTGTGGAACGGGAAGGTCGACACGCCGGTGACATACAGATCGCCGCCCGCATAGGTGCTTCCGTAGAAGCTGGTCACAAAGGCTTCCTGCGTGTCGGTATAGACCCAGTATTGGTTACCTCCAGCCAACGAGACGCCTGGAGCGAAGACGTACTGGTTCCCGACGATGCTTTCGGAACGCGCGATGAAGCCGGGCGTTGACGGGCTCAGGTCGCCTGGCAGTCCCAGGTATTCCTGGCTCAGCAGGTAGAGCGTCCCGAACGCGACCGGGCTGGCGCCCCATGAGTACCAGTTGAACCGCAGGTTGGTGATCCCGCTCGTTCCAGGCGTCGTGAAGGATTGACCGGCGAAATTGTACGTTCCGGTACTGCCGGCCGTCACATCGATCACCGTGCTGATCGTCACCGGAACCGGCACGCAGTCAGCCCCGAACACCATCGTCGGATCGCCCGGCACCTGCTCGCCAACCGCGCCGTCGCCGTGCGCGCGGTGCGCGCGCTCGGCCGGCGCGCCGACGGTCAACAACGTGTACGCGCCGGTCCCGGCAACGAGATGGCAGAGTTGCACCCGGGGTGCGCTGGCCGATGCCGAATCCGGTGTGGCCGCGAGGGTGGCGCCTGGCGACACGGGCGAGGACGGATTGCTGCACGCCGCCAGCATCAGGCCGAGCGATACCGAACACGCGAACGCCATCCCGAAGACCGGCCGGCGGGATCGTGGCGTTTCGGAGCATTGCACCGTGCACGCACGCAGGTCTCGCATGGCTCCTCCTTCATGACGATGTTTGCAGGCGGCCTTCGCCGGCCAACTCTGCATCCGGCGAACCCGGATGGCCAGGCCGGCATCGACGTCACGTTTCCGCGAAGCTCGAACCTCGGTGGGAGCAGAATCGAGGGGCCCTCGGACGATTCGCCTACTTCTGGATGATCCCCCCGGTCACGGTGGAGAAATCATAACTCTTGACGAACTCCGCGAACGCAAGAAGCGCTGCCTTTTGATCGACCTCACTCTTCGAAGACAAAATGAGCATCACGTAGACGCCGGGCGTCTCGGCGTATGCCACCGACAAGACCTCGCTCGCGCCAGACAGGTGCCTGACGCTCGCCTTCGGGCCCCGAGCGGTGGGAAGAGGGTCGCCGGAAACCACCTTGAGCCCTGTTGAGAGGGCGCTTCGTCGTTCCAGGTCGGCCGCGATCAGACTGGTGAGCGTCGGGCATCCTTCCTTGGATACCGTCTTGACATAGATGACCGAGCGAGCGTCGGCCGACGTGGACCCGACCGGATAGAGGACCGCGCGCAGGCCCTGGGAGCCCGAATCGGCGGGGTCGAACGCCCATCCTCGGGGCGCGGTGACAACCATCGAGCCGTGGGCTTCCTGGTAGACGATTTGCGATTGCGGATCGCGCCCACGCGGCGCCGCGACGACCGTGCTCACAACGCAGGCGCTCAGAACCATCACCGCCAGGATCTGCGTCTGTCGCATAGGCCAACTCCTGTTCGTGTCCGTCCAACTCTTGGGGGGCCGGTTCGGTTATCAGGTCAGGCGCGAGCGCGATGACGATTTCGTCAGTGATCTGAAGCCTGCCGCGAAATCCGTCCCGACCCCTGCTTCCCCTGCTTCCCTACTTCCAGCGAAACACCCGCAGCGCGACGGCGAAGGTGACCCCGGTCCATGCCGCGAGGATCGCCATCTCGTGCGCCACGGCCGGAATCGAGGCGCCATCGAGCATCACGGCGCGGAACGCGTCGATGAGCGCGGTGAGCGGCAGGGCGTGGATGAACGGCTGCGCCAGGTCGGGAAAATTCGCCGACGAGAAGAACACGCCGGAGAGCACCCACATCGGGAGCATCACGAAGTTCATCCAGCCGGACACCGCTTCGATGGTCCGCGCACGGCTGGCGACGAGCAGCCCGATCCCGCCGAACGCAAACGCGCCCGTGAGCGCCACCGACCCGAGCGTGACGAGCGAGCCGCGCACCGGCACCGAGAACACGACCCGCGCGAAGATCAGAAGCGCGGCCACCTCGACCACCAGGAACACCATGCGCGCCAGGATCTGGGCCACCAGGAACTGCGCGCGCGACATCGGCGTGGCCGCCAGCCGCTTGAGCAGCTTCTTGGTGCGCGCCCACACGATCCCGTAGCCGATGCCCCAGAGGCCCGTGCCCATGATGTTCATGCCGAGCAGGCCCGGGATCAGCCAGTCGATGTACCGCGCCCCCACGACCTGGAACTTCTGCTCGCCGGCCGAGAACCGATCCGCGCGCCCCGCCGCGCGCTGCAGGGCGTTGTCGACCTCGAGCCGCGCCAGCCGGCTTTCCGGCCGCGTCGGATCGAACCGGTACGCCGGTGGCGACCCGGGGATCACCAGCACCTGGACCTTGCCGTCCCGCAACAGCAGGTCACCCTGATCGGGAGCGACCGGACGCGCCTTCACCCCGGGCGCCGCATTCAGGCTGGCGAGCACCTCTGCGCTGCCGGAGCCCTCCACGACTCCGGCATACACCGGCTCGTCGCCCTTGTTTCGGAACGCAATCCCCAGCGCGAACGCCAGCACGATCGGAAAGACGATCACCCAGAAGACGGCCTCGGGCTCGCGCACGAATTCCCGCAGCCGCGCCAGCGTCAGCTCGAGCAGCGGATGATACGCCTGCCCCCGCTCACTCATCGTGGTGTCACCATGGTCCCGGATCGCACGTCGCGCCCTCCCCGCGTCATGGTTCAGTCATGACCCCGCCGCCGCTGTCCTGCTTCACTCATCCCGCAAGTGCCGCCCTGTGTGGGCCACGAACACGTCTTCGAGCGAGGCGTGGTGCGTCGCCAGCTGCGACATCCGCCGGTTCGCCCGATCCAGCTCGGCGATCAGCGCGGGCATCGCCAGGTGCAGCTCGGACACGCGCAGGCTCACCATGCCGTCGGCAATATTCGCGTCCTTCACGCCGGGAAGCGCTCTCAGCCGATCGAGCAGGGCCTCGGCCCCGAGGTCGACGGTGACCTCGATCACGTGCTCGGCCCCGAGCGACGCGATGAGTTCACGCGGCGTGCCGATCGCGATCAGCCGCCCGTGGTCCACGATCGCCACCCGGTCGCACAACTCTTCCGCCTCTTCCATGTAGTGCGTCGTCAGCAGGATGGTGCCGCCCTTCGCGCGAAAGCCCTCGAGCAGCGTCCAGAGCTGCCGCCGCGACTGCGGGTCGAGGCCGGTGGTCGGCTCGTCGAGAAACAGCAGGTCCGGCTCGTTCACGAGCGCGCACGCCACCGCCAGACGCTGCCGCTGGCCGCCCGACAGCTTGCTGACCCAGGCGCCGCGCTTGCCCTCCAGCTCGACCATCGCCATCACGGCGTCGACCGACGGGCCCCTGCGGTAGAAGGAACGGAAGAGCCGGAGGATTTCCTCGACCGTGAGCTTCTCGTTGAGCTGCGTTTCCTGGAGCTGGATGCCGAGCCGCTGCCGCAGCGCCTGGTCGTGAACGCCCCACCGGAGGCCGAGCACCTCGACGTCCCCGGTGTCCTGCTCGATCAGGCCTTCGAAGATTTCGATGGTGGTCGTCTTGCCGGCGCCATTCGGCCCGAGCAGGCCGAAGCACTCGCCGGCATGCACCTCGAGATCGAGGCCGTCCACGGCCACGACATCGCCGTAGCGTTTGCGCAGCCCGTGGCAGGTGACGGCGTTCTGGGGATGGGTGGAGGCGGCCACCCTGCGATTGTGGCACAACAGGCGTCCGCAGGTGACCGCCTCCGGCCGTCGCCTTCCTGGAGCCTGGACCCGCAGCCGGCGGGCCTTCCCTCAGGCTGGGGCGCATGCGCCCGAGGCTCCTTTCAGCCGGGTTCGGGTGGCCCGTGGCGCCGCCCGCCCCTGTGTTATCCTTCGCAAATCACACTCCAGTTTCGCAGTTCCGGAGGAAGACCGTGACTGACACGAAGATCACTTTGCCCGAATCCGCCATCCCGACGCATTTCTACAACATTGCGCCGGATCTGCCGACGCCCCTGCCGCCGCCGCTCAACCCCGGGACGCGTCAGCCCATCGGACCCGAGGCGCTCGCGCCGATCTTCCCGATGGGCCTCATCGCCCAGGAGGTGTCGCAGGAGCCGATGATCGAGATTCCGGACGAAGTGCGCGAGATCTACCGCCTCTACCGGCCCAGCCCGATGTTCCGGGCCCGGGCGTTCGAGGAGGATCTCGACACGCCGGCGCACATCTACTACAAGTCCGAGCACGTCAGCCCGGTCGGCAGCCACAAGCTGAACACCGCGATCATGCAGGCGTACGTGAACAAGCAGGAGGGCGTGAAGCGAATCGCCACCGAGACCGGCGCCGGCCAGTGGGGCAGCGCCATGGCGTGCGCGTGCCGGCTCATCGGCCTCGAGTGCATGGTCTACATGGTCCGCATCAGCTACGACCAGAAGCCGTACCGCCGGGTCATGATGAAGACCTACGGCGCCGACGTGGTGGCCAGCCCGTCGAACCTCACGCAGGCGGGCCGCAACGTGCTCGCCGCCACGCCCGACTCGCCGGGCAGCCTGGGAATCGCGATCTCGGAAGCGGTCGAGGACGCGGCGAAGCGCGACGACACGAAGTACTCGCTCGGCAGCGTGCTGAACCACGTGCTGCTGCACCAGACGATCATCGGCCAGGAAGCCAGGAAGCAGATGGAGCTGGCGGGCGAGTATCCCGACATCCTGATCGCCTGCCACGGCGGCGGCAGCAATTTCGCCGGGCTGACGTTCCCCTTCCTCAAGGACAAGCTCAAGGGCGGCCGCACGACGCTGCGCGCGATCGCGGTCGAGCCCGCGGCGTGCGCGAGCCTGACCTCCGGCACGCGCGAGTACGACTTCGGCGACACGGCGGGGACCACGCCGCTCATGATGATGCACACGCTCGGCCACAACTTCATGCCGGCGCCGGTGCACGCCGGGGGCCTGCGCTACCACGGGTCGGCGCCGCTCGTGAGCCACCTGCTGGCGGCGGGCGTGATCGAGGCCGAGGCCTATCACCAGGGCGAGGTCTTCGAGAGCGCCATCCGGTTCGCGCGATGCGAGGGCACGATCCCCGCCCCCGAATCGGCGCACGCCATCCACAGCGTCATCAAGCATGCGCTCGACGCCAGGAAGTCCGGCGAGAAGAAGGTCATCGTCTTCAACCTGTCGGGCCACGGCGTGTTCGACCTCGGCGCGTACGACTCGTACCTGTCGGGCAAGATGGACGGGATGGCCTAGGAAGACCAGACTGTCTCGGAGTTGATGCCTCATGCTTCGCCGCACCGATGATCTCCGTATCCGTGACGTCCGCCCGCTGATTTCCCCGGCGATCCTGCTGGAGGAAGTGCCCATCAGCGAGCGGGCGTCCAATGTCGTCGCCGATGCCCGGGCGCAGGTGACCGACGTGGTCCTCGGGCGGGATCCGCGCCTGGTCGTGGTGACGGGCCCGTGCTCGATTCACGACACGGCGGCGGCCCTCGAATACGCCGGGCGGCTGCGGGAGTGCAGCGCCCGCCACGCCGGAAGCCTGGTCGTGGTGATGCGCGCCTACTTCGAGAAGCCCCGGACGGTGGTGGGCTGGAAAGGCCTCATCAACGACCCGGATCTCGACGAGAGCTACCACATCAACAAGGGCCTGCGGCTGGCGCGGAAACTGCTGCTCGACATCAACGAGCTCGGCATGCCGACCGGCTCCGAGTTCCTCGACACCCAGATTCCCCAGCATGTCGCCGACCTGACGTCGTGGGTCGCCATCGGCGCGCGCACGGCCGAAAGCCAGGTCCACCGGGAACTGGCCTCGGGGCTCTCGATGCCGGTCGGTTTCAAGAACGGCACCGACGGCGACACGCAGGTTGCCGTGGACGGCGTCCTGACGGCCCGGCAGCAGCACTGGTTCCCGGGCGTGACCAAGCAGGGCGTCGCCGCGATACTTCAGACATCGGGCAACGACTCGTGCCACGTGATCCTGCGCGGCGGCACCAGGACGGGACCGAATTACCAGGCCGCCCAGGTTGAGGCCGTCTGCGACAAGCTCGCCGCAGAAGGATTGCCCGGGCGGGTGATGGTCGACTGCTCACACGGCAACAGCCAGCGCGACCACAGGCGGCAGAGCGAAGTCGCTGCGGATCTGGCGCGCCAGATCGCGGCCGGTTCCCTGCGGATCTTCGGGGTCATGCTCGAGAGCCACCTGGTCGAAGGCCGCCAGGACTACGTGCCCGGACGGCCGGCGACCTACGGCCAGAGCATCACCGACGCCTGCATCTCCATCGGTGAGACCGAGCGGATTCTCGAGCAGCTCGCAGCGGCCCAGCAGGCGCGGGGCTAGATCTATCGGGGCCAGAGCCAGCCGAAGGTCCCGGCCGCCAGCAGGCCGTAGATCAGGCCGTCGATCATCGACTTGATCGTCGTGCCCCAGTTCCTCCGGAACCAGATCGAATCCGACACCATCCCCAGCCCGTAGGCCATGAACGCGGTCGCGCCGACGAACCGGAACACCGAGAGGTAGTGCGCGCCGACCGGCAGCGCGCGGCTCGCGATGTAGCCGGCGAACAGGTTCACGACCAGGCAATACACGAACCACTGCGCAAGGGACGGGCCCATCGAAGGCTCGCTTCCCGGCGCGATCGTCATGAGCACCAGGGGCCCCTTCTTCATCTTCGCGATGAACTCGGGGCTCTTCATCCCTGCCGCGCCCATCGTTTCGGGCTGGGGCGCCGCGTAATCGCCGGGCGGGATGTTGAATTTCCGCAAGGCGTCCAGAACGTCGGTTTCCTTCGCGAGCTTCTTGAGATCGTTCCTGTGCATCGGCACCACCATGTGCAGGATGGCGCTGGCCACGAAGACGATCACGGCCGACAGCAGGATCGGGACAGCGAGCGATGTCAGCGATACCATGCGTTCCTCCCTGAAGTGCCGAACCGAAGGGCCGGGAGCCGCCGACGGGCGAGGTGAGCGAATGAAGAAATCCTACGGCTGCAGACGGCAATTCCGCAAGGCGTTTCCCGCGCAGGGCGAACCTGCAGACTGATCCGGCGCAGACGCCGCAATTTCGGCGGACGATCCCCCGGAATGTAGGGCATGATGGGATATGCCACAATTGGGGGCTTCTGGCGCCCTCTGGTTATCGCGGGACGTGATCATCATGCACCTTCGGTCCTTGTCTCTCGTGTTCGCGCTCGTCATCAGCGCAGCCTCTGCCACGCCCTCCAGCGCGCAGGGAGTCGCGCCGTCGACCATCGACGACCAGGCACGGCTGCTGGCCGGGCTCCCGGTCTCGCCGCAGTCGCCGCTCATCGCCCTCGAAGCGTCCCCTGGCGTGAAGGCCCACGCCGAGGATCTCGCCAGGGCCTGGGCCGCGCTCAAGACGGATCTGCTCGACAAGATGCACGACTGGTCGCAGGCCGAGCTGACCGGCCGGATCAACCCCGCGGCTCCGCTTTACTATGTCTTCGGCGGGCCGGACTTCCTGATGGCGCACGTGATGTTCCCCGATGCGCCGGTCTACCTGCTGACGGGGCTGGAGCCGGTGGGTCGCGTGCCGGCCCTCGAGACGCTCAAGCCCGACGCGCTGGCGCTCGGCCTGAAGAACCTGCGCGATTCGATGACCACGCTCGAGACCAAGAGCTACTTCATCACCTCGTACATGTCGCGCGATTTCCAGCGGACCGAGCTGAAGGGCGTCATGCCGGTGCTCTACCTGTTCCTGGCGCGCACCGACAACCGGCTCGTCGAGAGCGAGCTCATCTACCTGGACGGCACGGGCCAGGTCAAGACGGCAGCCAAGGGGGCGCTGCCCCTCGACGCGGTGCCGGGCATCAAGATTGTCTTTCACCGCGAAGGTCGCCCCGACCTGCAGACGCTCTATTACCTCAGCATCGATCTCAGCCCGGCCGCGCTCGCGAGAAAGCCCGGCTTCTTTCCGTTCCTCGCGACGTTCAACGGCGCGACCGCGTATCTGAAAGCGGCCTCGTTCATCCTGCACAACAACACGTTCTCGGCCACGCGTGACTTCCTCCTGGAGCACAGCACGGCGATCCTGCAGGACGACTCGGGCATTCCCTTCCGCTCGTTCACGAAGGGGAAATGGGATCTCAACTTCTTCGGCATCTACAACCCGGCCACCTGGATCCCCGAGTTCAAGTGGGTCACGCAGCCCGACCTGCAGGCCGCCTTCGCCGCCGTCACCCCGGTCAAGCCGCTGCCGTTCAAGACCGGCTATTCCAAGGCGGACACATCGAACCTGATGCTGGCGATTTCCAGGAAGGCGATCCCGCCGGGCGGAATCGAGTAGCCGCCTCCGCGCGTGTGTCGACGCCGCCAGGGGGCCGAACCGCCCTCTTGCGGCGGGTGCGGCACCTGCTCCCGGGGGCCCTCGAGAAGGTGTTGAGCGGAACGAGCGGGTGTCGGATCCCGTCGACGGACTCGACATGCAGACGACCCCATCGCGAAACGGATCCTCTGACGGCAGAGGCTGGCGTTCCGTTGCCCATGCGGCGTGGACGCAGCTGCCCGCGTGGCTCCTCTTCTTCGGGGCGCTGGGGTTTCTTCACACGGCGGTCGCCGTTCTCGACCCGTCCCGATTCCGTGCCGTCGGACACACCGCGTTCGACTTCGCCGTCACGGCGCTGCTCCCGTCCGCCTGGATCGCGCTCCTCTTCATGCTTCGGGCGCGAAAGCGGGACATCGGCGATCACCGGCGGCGGACACCGTGGCTGGTGCCGGCGCTCCTGCTGGCTCCTCTCGTCGTGGACTTTGCCCTCTTCACGATCGTTCCGTCACTGCGAACCCCGGTGTCCGACCGCGAGCTGCTTCTTCAGTTCGAGTGGATGAACCTGTTCTGGGTGGCGGCGCTCGCCCTCCATGCCTGGCGCACTCGAGGCCTGCACGCGGTTGCGACCTTCTTCGGGATCGGGCTGCTCTATGGGGCTGTTCTGGAGAACACCGGGATCCTGCTCGGCTTCTTCAGCGAGCACAACTACACGCTCTACCTGTGGCGCCTTCCTGCGCCCGTGGCGACCATCGTCGGCTGGAGCACGATTGTCTACACCTGCGTGTGGATGACGGAGCAGATTCGGGAGCAGCTGCCCTGGTTCAAACGGACGCCGCTCGGGTCGGCCCTGCTCACCGTCGGCATCGCGCTCGCCTCCGATGTTCAATTCGATCCGCTGGCCAGCCTGTCCGGGCTCGCGTGGCAATGGAACAGCCTGCTTCCGACCTGGTTCCTCACGGTCCCGTTCTGCAACTTCGCGGCCTGGTTCGGGGCGGTGATGCCCTTTGCGTGGGCGTATTTCGCGATTGGCGCCAGGACCGATCTGACGGACCGGCAGAGGAACTGGGAGCTCCTTGCACGCATTCCAGCCATCGCCGGAACGGGAGGCTTGATCTGGCTGGCGATCATGACCGCCTACGAAGGCGGCCTGTCCGGTCCCACCTACAGGATCCTCGCAGACTTCTTCGCGTCAATGCTCTCGCCGGGACACTGAGCCCCCGGGCCCGCCGGCTGCAGGCCGGCCTGGATCTGGTGTGGCGCAATCAGCGGAAGCGATAGATGAAGATCTCGCCGTCGCTCGCCAGCAGGCGCAGCGCCTCGATCGAGCGGATGGCCTCGAAGGCGGCCATGCCCTGGCGATCGACGAAGGCTCCCTTGTGCACGACCACGTGGGTGACGCCACGATCATGAAGCGCCGCCAGCGCGTCGTAGTCGGGAAAGTTCTGCAGCGCCTGGGCCGCGCGCACGTAGCTCATCGGGAAGAACCCGCTGTAGCCGTTGAGCATCGGGTGCCAGTAGCGCGTCGAATTCAGCATGTACGGCGCGTTCTGGAAGAAGTGCCGCGTTTCGTACAGCGGAATCTCGGCCACCACGGCCCGCCTCTCGGCTCGCAGCACGTCGTAGATCGCGGGGATCCCGTCGAACGGCGTGTAGACGAGGGGCGCGCGAAGGGCCTCGCCGTTCACCATGACGACCAGGCAGGCCGCCACCACGGGCCAGCCCCGCCGCCCGTTCCAGGCGCGCTCCAGGCGCCAGACGCCGAAACCGGCGATCACGGCCAGCATCACGAGCACGATCTGCCCGATGTGGGCCTGGACGCGGACGGCCCAGAAGAGCGGCACCACGCGGCTGACCCAGGCGTACCCGGGGAGCCACGGGATCGCCGCGACGAACAGGCAGCCGAGCGCGGCGAAGGCGCACATGCGGGCGCGCGGATCCCGGCGCACCTGCCGCGCCCCGAGCGCGATCACGCTCAGGATGAGCACGGTGAAGCCCGGAAAGTTCTTCGATTGGCTCACCGCGACAAACGGCGCGCTCCACCAGTCGAAGTACAAGCGCGACCCCGTGCTCAGGAAGTTCTCCCACCTGGCGGCGCCGTTCAGGTCGAAGCCCCTGGCAAATCCCTGGTCCGCGTGAATCCGGTAGTACTGCCAGAGATACGGCGCGAGCAGCACGCCTGCCACACCCGCCGCGAGCGCCAGGAGACCGACCGCACGCAGGCGCTTCGCGCCCTCGGGCTTCACCAGCCTGGAGAGCGAGGCGAACAGGATGGCCCACGCCGAGAAGGTCATGACGTAGATCGAGGTCAGCGCCTGGAGGGCGAACCCGATTCCCAGCACGAGCCCGTCGCGCACGCGCTGCCGCGCGAACACCTGGTCGATCGCGAACAGGGCCAGCGCCAGGAACTCGACATGCTGCGTCTGCAGGTGCGGCAGGCGCATCAGGACGTGCGAGTTGAACGCCGCCGCCGAGGAAGCGACAAGCGCGGCCGACAGGCTGCCGGTCCACCGGTACACCAGCAGCCCGAACGCCACGCCGGTCAGGGCGAAGCCCATCAGCAGGACGAGGTTGTAGGCGAGCACGGGCGATCCTCCAAGCGCGAGAATCGGCATGGCCATCACGCCCTGCACGATCATCGCCTCGGAGTACCCGAGCGTCCGGCGTTCGGGCCAGAAGATGTTGGCGTCGAACAGGTGCGCCGGATCGCGGGGAAGCTCGTGGGCGACCCAGGCGATCGCCCATGTGTTCAGCAGCGTGTCGCCGTTGTCGTTGCGCGACAGCCGCCCGGGTGCGGTGGCGAGCGGCCACGTGTGCACGACCGCGAGCACCGCGCAGAAGGCCAGCAGCAGGAACGCCGTCCTCCAGGTCCGGCGTCCTGCCGCTGATGCTGATGCTGCGCGGGTCTCCACGCTACTTCTTCACCGGCGCGCTTCCCCCCCGCTTGACCGGGTATGGCGGCGGGGGCGGCAGCGTGCCCGGCTGCTTCTTCAGCAGATCGACGATGACCGAGATCGCCTTGTCGAGCTGCTGGTCCTCGCCGGCGTACTCTTTGGCCGGGTCGTTGTCGACGTAGATGTCGGGCTCGACGCCCACGCCCTCGATGACCCACGACTTCCCGGCCACGTCGTAGCGCGAGAACTCGGGCTTGTTGAGGTAGCCGCCGTCGAGGAACGGCAGCGTCCCCCGGATGCCGACCACCCCGCCCCAGGTGCGCTTGCCGATCACGGGGCCGATCTTGTACGTCTTGAACCGCCACGTCACCAGGTCGCCGTCCGAGGCCGAGAACTCGTCGGCCAGCAGCACCTTCGGCCCGACGATCATCGCCCCGGGGTTGGTCTGCGGCGTGCCGTTCCGGGCGATGTCCACCAGGACCAGCTCCCTGCGCAGCCGCTCGATGATCATCGGCGACACGTTGCCGCCGCCATTGCTCCTCACGTCGACGATGATCGCTTCCTTGCCGGTCTGCGGGTAGAAGTACTTCGAGAACTCGTTCAGGCCCGGCGCGCCCATGTCGGGAACGTGCACGTACCCGACGCGCCCGTTGGTCGCCTTCGTGACCTTCGCCAGGTTGTCCTGCACCCAGTTGAAGTAGTAGAGGCCGCGCTCGTCCTCGACCGGCACGACCACCGTGTCGCGCGCACCCGGCATCGAGGCTGTTCCGTTCACCTTGAGCGTCACCTGCTTGCCGGCCCTGCCGGCCAGGGCTTCCCAGATGTCGCTCAGCCCGGCGGTCGATCGCCCGTCGACCGCGACGATGAACTCGCCCTCCTTGACGTTGACGCCGATCTCGGTGAGCGGCGACCGCAACGACGGATCCCAGTTCTGGCCCTTCAGGATCTTCGTGATCTTGAAGAACTTCGACTGGCTGTCGCGCTCGAGGCGCGCGCCGAGCAGGCCCATCGGGATGCGCGGCGCCTGCGGCATGTCCCCGCCGCCGACATAGGTGTGTCCCGACGTCAGCTCGCCGATCATCTCGCCGATGATGTAGGTCAAATCGGCCCGGTGGTTGACCGAGTCGATGAGCGGCGCGTACTTGGCGCGCATCGCGGGCCAGTCGACGCCGTTCATGTTCGGGGCATAGAAGAAGTCGCGCATCTGCCGCCACGACTCGTTGAAGATCTGCCGCCACTCGGCGTGGTGATCGACGGTGACCTTCATGTCGGAGAGATCGAGGAACTCGCGCAGCTCGACCTTCGCGACCGGCGCGTCGATGATCGCGTACCGCCCGGCTGAAGACACGAGCATCTTCTTCCCGTCAGCCGAGATCTCGTAGCCCGTCCCGCCGGTCACCACCTGCGTCTCGGTCTGCTTGTCGAAGTCGAAGACGTAGAGCGCGCCCGCCTCACGCGTGCTCGCCCGGCCGTAGTAGAGGCGATTGCCCGTGGAGTGCAGGCCCCGGTAATTGGCGGCCGGCACGGGCAGCACGACCACGCGCGAGATGATCCCGTCGAGGTCGACCTTGACGACGGGCGGTCCGTCCTTCTTGGGCTCTTCCTTCTTCGTCTCGTCCTTCACGGTTTCAGCCGGCCTGGTCTCCGGCGGCTGGACCATGGCCGGCGCCGCGGCCGGCTTTGTCCCGGCAGGCGCGGCCGGCTTCGCCGCGGGCGCAGGCGCCTTCGCATCGGCGGGCATCGGCGGCTTCACGTCTTCCTTGATCTTGACCTCGTCGCTGCGCGGCGCGAGCGGACTCTTCGTGTCGTTCGCGAGCGTGACGAAGTAGATCTTCGACATGTCGGTGTAGATGTGCTCGAACTCGGTCTGCCCGTAGGTCGGGCTGAAGGAACGCGCCGATCCGAAGAACAGGAACTTGCCGTCGCTGCTGAACTCGGGATTGAACACCGGGAACCAGCCGTCGGTGACGGGAGTCGACTGCTTCGAGTCGATCGAGTACAGGAAGATCCGCCCCGTCCCCTTGTCCTCGGGGAGCGAGTAGGCAATCCACTTGCTGTCGGGCGACCAGGCGTAGTCGGTGATCTCGAACACCGGGCAGCTCGCCACCGTGGTGACCAGCTTCGAGTCCATGTCGACGAAGAGCAGCCGCTGCTTGCGATCGGACCACAGGATCTTCCTGCTGTCGGGCGCCCAGATGGGCTGGTACTTGTAGTTGTCGCCGTTCTTCGTCAGCTGGACGGCGTCGCCGCGGCCGTCCTGCGGGGCGACCCAGATCTCGTCCTCACCGGTCGCGTCGGACACGTAGGAGATCCATCGGCCGTCGGGAGACCATTTCGATCCCCGCTCGTGCGTGCCCGGCGTGCGGGTGAGGTTTCGCGTCGGCCCGTACTTCGCCGGCACGGTGAACACCTCGCCGCGCGCGCCGAAGAGCGCCCGGCTGCCATCCGGGGCAATTTCGAAGTTGGTGACCGACTTGCTCACGTCGACCAGCCCCGTCCGGCCGCTGTCGAAATCCTCCGCGATGGTGATCGGCACGCGGGCCGACTTCTCGGTCGCCAGGTCGAACCGGTAGATGTAGCCGCCGTTCTCGAACACGATGGCGTTGTCGCCAAGCGACGGGAACTTGACGTCGTAGTCGGTGAAGTCGGTGAGCTTCCTCGTCTGCTTGCTGCCGAGGTCGTAGCTGTAGAGATTCAACCGGTAGGGCTCGTCGCGATCCGATGCGAAGTAGATCTTGCTCCCCTTCCACATCGGGATGATGTCCAGCGCCGGGTTGTTCGTGAGGTCCGTGGTGACCTTTGTCTTGAAGTCGTACAGCCACACATCGTCGGCCATCCCGCCGCGGTAGCGTTTCCAGGTGCGGAATTCCCGGAAGATGCGGTTGTAGGCGAACTGTGATCCGTCGGCCGAGAACGATCCGAACCCGCCGCGCGGGAAGGGCAACTCGTCGAGCGGACCGCCGTCGACGCTGACCAGGTAGAGCTTGCCGAGGAAGTCGTTCCAGTCCGTCCGCCGTGACCGGAAGAGCACGTGCGTGTCGTCTTTCCAGCCCATCACGATGTTGTTCGGCCCCATCCGGTCCGAGATGTCGTCGCGGCCGAGCGTCGCCGTCCAGGTCAGCCGCTTCGGGACGCCGCCCTGCGACGGCATGAGGTAGACCTCGGTATTGCCGTCGTACTGGCCGGTGAAGGCGATCCACTTCCCGTCGGGCGAGAAGCGCCCGAACGACTCGAACCCGACGTCGCTCGTCAGGCGGCGGGCGACGCCCCCGGTTGAGGGCACCGAGTAGAGGTCGCCGGCATAGGTGAAGACCACCTGGCTGCCGTGGATGGCTGGAAAGCGAAGCAGGCGGGCTTCAGGCGCCTGCGCGCTCGGACCGATGCTCCCGGCCGAGAAGGCGAGGATGATCGCGGCGACACACAGAGTTCTTCGCATGGCTGATTGGCCGAATGTGGGGCAGGTGATGCGTCAACCGAGCGCCCGGCGTTCGGGCCGCACCGCGTGAGGCATCGCGGGCAGGCCCGGGATCCCGATGAATATACCAGCGCCGTGCCTCGGCCGCCAACGGGCGGGCGTCAGCCCGCGGTCACCGCGCCCGTTTCGGGAGGGAACGCCACCGGCTCGGTCTGCCCGTCCTCCACCGCGTTGAACGCAAAGGTCCGCGACGCGGCGGCAGCGACCAGGTAGCAGGCGGCTCCTGAGAGCAGCGCCCACGTGAACCCGAGCACGACGGCGGTGCCCATGGTCGCCATCGACCCGACGACCGAGAAGATTCCGTTCAGGCCCCAGTAAAACGGCGGCTCGGGGAACGGCCCGACGCCGCTCGCCCGCAAGCCGCGCGGGAACGGCATGCCCATCAGGAAGCCGAGCGGCGCGACCACCACGATGGCCACCGCGATTCGCGCGCTGAGCGGGAGCCAGAGCAGGGCCGACACCGCTCCGGGCAGCACGAGCGCGTAGACAATCGCCAGGCCCGCGACGGCCAGGCACACCTTCCCCGGCTGGAATCTCCCGCTCGCCATGCTGCCCAGGCCCCCGAAGGCGAGCATCGTGAAGAGCAGGATGGACAGGGTGAAGATCGGATGGCCGAGCAGCAGCGTCAGGTGCTGCAGCAGGGCGAGCTCGACCGCGATGAAGCCCATGCCGAGCGACGCGAAGTAGACGAGCGAGACCGCATACGGCCCGTTGCGTTCGCCGCGGGGCTTGCCCGAAGCGATGAGCAGCACGCAGAGGACCAGAACCGGCGCCAGGATCAGCAGGAAGGCCCGCGACATGCTGGCCGGAAGGCCCCAGGGCTTCTGCCGGGCGAAGAAGAAGGGCCGGTCGTCGTAGACCGGGTCCACCCGCGAGGCCGCGCGCTCGACGTACTGTGCGAAGCTCACGCGCCCCGAGAACAGGCCCGCGTAGGGTTCCTCGACGTGCCGGTTGGGAATGATCAACGGCCGCGCGGAGTCCCAGGCGGCCATCACCGCGGTTTCCCGCTCGCTGAATGGACGCTTCTTGAGAATGAAGATCATCTGCGGCGGATCGCCGGAACCGCTCGGCTGCGTTTCGAGGAACGCGGCGACGCGCTTGCCGGCCTCCTGGGGCCCGAGCATCGCCACGCTGTTCGAGACCAGCCGCGGGATGTCGACGTCCCAGCGCAGAATCACCAGCTCGCCGTCCGGGGTCAGGTGATCGAAATACGACTGGAACGCTTCGACGGTGTAGAGATGGTTCTCTGACAACGAGAGGCCGCCAGACGCCACCGCCGCCCAGGAATCGACGAAGCCCAGCAGGATCACGTCGAACTTCCGATCGCTCCTGCGGACGAAGTTCCGGCCTTCAGCCAGAACGGTTTCGACGCCGGGATGGTCGTAGAGGCTGCCGGCCTTCGCGCCGAATTCCCGGACAAAACGCAGCATCAGCGGATTCATCTCAACGGCTGTCACGCTCTCCGATCCGGCCGCAAGCGACACCAGCACGTCCGATCCGCCGCCGGGGCCGATGATCAGCGTCTTGGGGCGGGCGGGCGCCACCTTGAACGGCAGCGCGCGGTACCAGTCCTTGAGCGGCGCCACGCTTTCGGCCGTGCCGTCCCATTCGAGGATATTGGTCCACGCGTCCGAGTCGATGTAGAGCCGGGCGAGATAGGGCGAACCGAACCCGGTCACGGCATCGATTCGCGAATAGGCGTTCCAGCCCGTGAGCGCAACCTTCGCTCCCGGCGTCGCCGCCAGGTGCTGGTACATCCCCTTGGTGGGGGCGCTGCGAATCTTGAAGACGCCGGTCCGTTCGTTGAGCCCGATGGCGGCGAGGACCATGGCGCCGGCCACGGCGGCGGGCCAGCGGAACCGGCGCGAAAAACAGGCGGCTGCTCCGAGCGGGGCGAGCGCCACCGACAGGACGGCATTCTCGCCTCCCAGGACGGAGAGCACCGCCGTCACCGCGAGCGCGCCGATCGACGCGCCGAGCAGGTCGGCGAAGTACAGCCGTCCGGCCTGCTGCCGTCCGTTGGCGAACACCATGGACAGCGCCATCCCGGCCAGCAGGAATGGCATGAGCGACACGACGAAATAGAACGCCAGCAGGTCCGGGTGGAACGGGACCAGCACGATCAGCCAGAGCGCGAAGGGGATCGCCAGCCCATACGCGAAGGTGAGCGCCGCGGCGCGCTCCCAGGTAAAGGCCATGCGCCGCCGCAGCAGGTGCACGGCGAAACCGCCCAACCCCCAGCCCAGCAGGGCCACCGAGATCGCGATGAAGGCGAAATGGTACCAGATGGTCGCGGAGAAGATGCGAGTCAGTCCAATCTCCAGCATCAGGCCGGAGAGGGTGACCAGAAAGATCCCGAGGTACAGGGCCATATCGCGCACCGTGCTCCTGGTGAAGAGAACCGGGGGATCCGCACGGTACGACGCTCGAGCGACCGGAGTCAAGGGCCACTGGCACGATAGACCACGGCGTATGCCTCCGCGCGCCTCGCGGGGCTGCCGGGACGGCGGCCTGACGTCGACGGGCCGCAGGCACCCGAACGAGCGGCCAGTTGACCCCGGCTCAGATCGGACGAGGGGGGAAACGAGCCGTGACGCGATCGATGATGGTGCGAGGCTCCCAGATCTGCGCCGTGGCCGGCGATTCCCCGCCAATCACGCACACGGCGGCCGCATGGTCCGAGCCGAGGTGGATGATCCGGCCTTCGGCTCCGTCGACAGGGAGCCCGTCGCGCACGAATCGGATGGCGCCGGATCGCTCATTGATGAGCGTGACCTTGTGGAACGGCAGCCCGACGCCCAGCCCCAGCGCCTTGGAAAACGCTTCCTTGACAGCCCAGCGGGCGAAGAAGAACCGCCGCTGCTGGGGCTCGGGCAGGCTGGCGAACTGGTCCCGCTCCTGCGTCGACAACACGCGCTCGAGGACGTCAGGCACTTTGTCCCGGATGCGCTCGACATCGATCCCGACGACGTGCGAGCCGGTGGCGCATACGACCCAGTCGCCGGAATGTGACAGGTTGAACTGGAACCCCGTGTCCGGAGCGAGGCGAGGCTTTCCGTTCTCGTCGGCGTCGAAGGCCACGGCCTCTGGCGCCAGCATCCCTCGCTCTGCTATGACCTCGCGAAGCAGCAGTTCCGCAAAGAGCGACCGCACGCCATCGATGGGCCGGTGGAACTTGAGGACGCGGGCGCGGCGCTCGGCACTGACCGAGGCCAGCAGCGCCGCGAACACGGCTTCCTCGATCGGCTGATCGACCCGAACGGCGTCTATTCGAACGACGAGGCCGGAAGGCTCCGGCCGGCTTGCTTCCTGAGTGTCCACGATCGAGTCTCTATCGGCCGGAGGCGACCTTCCGCTTCCGCAGCGCGAACTCCGGTGATTCGCGCACGCAGGTGGCCAGGATGCCGAACGACTTCTTGAACGCCTCGACCCCCGCCCTGGTCAACACCGCGGGCGCCTCGCCGACGTCGGGATACCCGTTGGCGTCGGCCGCCACGCGCTCCCAGTTCTGGAACAGCCTGCCCCAGTCGCTGCCGAGCACGTCGTGCATGGCCTTCTCGGCGTTCATCGGGTACCAGAAGCTGTCATGGTAGAGGACGCTGGCCACGTACGCCCACGGCGCCAGCACGGTCTTCAGGCTCCACTCGATCGGCTTCTTGAGCGGGCCCCAGTAGATACGGTGCTGCATCCGCGAGGCGAAGGTCATCTTCTTGAACGGTCCGACGAAGTTCCAGTTCTCGTTCCCGGCCTCGACGTCGCCCACGATCCTGATCTGGCGCGGATCGCCGCAGCCGAGCCCGGCCTCGTGCGCCAGCCGGATGAACTTGATGGACATCGGATCGATGCCCATCAGCCTGGCGGCGACCGCGTCAATCGCGACCTGGTCCGAACTCGCCAGGATGACGTTCTTCGTGTAGGGCACCATGCAGCGCGGCCCGGGACCGTCACCCGCGAAGGTCCCGTCCATGACGGCGAAGATCCCGCGATGGATCTTCTTCTGGATCATCAGCAGGTCGACCAGCGTCTCGTGGATGACCGGGTGCGTCCAGTGCCGGTGCTCGTTCAGCAGCCCGCCAAACGCATTCTTCATCGCGCCGGTGGTCGTCGTGAAGATGTGCGTCTTCACCGTCGGGAGATGGATGATGTTCTCGCCGATGAACCGGCGGGGGATCATGAAGCCGGCCGGGTAGACGTCGTTCAGGCACAGGAACTTCTTCGTCAGATCGCCCACCGCTTCGCGAATCCCGATCCATTCCTCGCCCTCGTAGAGGTGGACGTTGCGCAGGCCGTGGGCTTCCACCACGTTGAGCTGCTTGTTCGCCCGCTCCCCCAGGTGGGCGTCGATCACAACCGTCCGGTTGTGGCACGCGTGCAGCAGCGCGGGGTCGTACCCGTCGGTCTTCAGCGCCTTGATCACCCCGTCGAGCTGCCAGGGCGTGGTGGAGCTGCCTGGAAAGAAGAAGTGCCACGAGATGTTGACCTTCAGCGCGGTATCGGCGTCGCGGGCGATGACGTCCTGGTAGCCGGCCAGGTTCAGCAGCTCGTGATAGTCGTGCAGAACCGTTGAGGGCCGCGTGCGGAGAATGGCGACGGTCGACTGGGGCATGGTACGGTTACAGGAGGATCTTATCAGTCAATCATGTCGCCCTGATCGTCTCGAGGCCGTGAGCGTGCGGACCGGACTCACTGCGTCTGAGCATCAGGGCGAAGAAGAATCCGATGAAGCCCAGGCACGAGAAGATCCACATGCCCAGGTTGTAGCCTGCCGGGTTCTGCGCGCTGGCGCCCGCGTAGTCGTTCGCCCAGCCGATGAGCAGGTTGAAGCCGGCCAGTCCGACGTTCTGGATGAGCGTCATCAGGCCGTAGGCCGTCCCGAGCTTGCCTTCCTCGACGACGTAGGCGACCGACGGCCACATGATCGCGGGAATCAGCGAGAACGCGATCCCCATCACGGCCATCGGCAGGTAGAGCGAAAGGGAGCTGTACGCCATCACGAGATAGACGGGGATCAGCATCAGCGACCCGATCATCATGAAGAACGAGCGCCGGCCGATCTTGTCGACCAGCAGGCCGAAGAGCGGCGTGCAGACCATGGCGAACAGCGTGAGCATGCTCGACAGGAACCCTCCGGTCTCGCGCGAGACGCCGTGGGCCTCCATGAAGAACTTCACCGCGAAGGTCTGGAACGGGAAGATGCCCGAGTAGAACGTGATGCACAGCGCCACGATGAACCAGTACGACGCGCCGAAGCGGAAGATGTCGCCGACGACCACCTTGTCGGTCTTGCCCGCGGATCCGAGTTCGTATCTCCGGTCGGCCTGCGCCTCGAGCACCCAGTAGGCGATCGCGCCGGTCACGCAGAAGGTCGCAAAGCCGACGCTGATGAGCAGCGGCATCCGCCAGTCGTTGAACGCGGAGCTCGCCCAGGTCGGCGAGTTCAGGGCGGCGAACGACCCCAGCCGCGCGATGGTCAGGTTGATCCCGAAGGCGAAGCTCAGCTCCTTGCCCTTGAACCATTTCGCAATGGCGGTCGTGACGGCCACGATCAGCGACTCGGCGCCCAGGCCGAAGACCAGCCGGCCGGCGGCCATGACGCCAAGGGTGCCCGAAACGGCGGTCAGCGAGGCGCCCACGAAGCAGACGATGCCGAAGATGAACGTCGCCTTGCGCGTCCCGATCCGGTCGATGATGAACCCGCCAATGAGCACCATCACGATGTTCGGGATGCTGTAGATCGCCTGCAGCAGGCCGATGTTGGCGTCGGTGAACCCGAGGCGCGCCTTCAGCACGTCGGCCATCGGGCTGATGCAGTCGTAGACGTAGTAGTTCCCGAACATCGCGAGGCTGATGAAGACGAGCACCAGCCACCGGTACAGACGAGTGGGCTGTGGACGGGCTTCCGCGGCCGGTTCGGGACTGATCATGGGTGAATCCCCGCAGATCGGGTTCATCTCGGGACCCGGCACGCGGATCCCATCTCCAGAACATCAAAGTGTACTATGGAAAGCCAGAGTGACCCCGATACACGACATCCTGACCGGATTCAGCCGGGCGATGTACAGCAACTGGCTGTGGCACAAGCCGCTCCGGCTGCTCATCGACGCCGGGGAAGGGCTCCAGCTGGTCCTGGGCGCCCGCGTCTGGGCGCCCGAGGTGCTCGCCCTCACCCACGGGCACTCGGATCACCTGCTGGGCCTGCCCGGCCTGGTCGCGTCCCGCCGTTTCAGCAAGGGCGCGCAGGACAAGCCCCTTCGAATCGTGTTCCCCGAAGGCAGCCGCGGGGTCGAACAGATTCGCGGCCTGCTCGATCGTCTCTGGCCCAACGAGAGCTTCCCCGTCACGTGGCTCGGCCTGCGGCCGGGCGACGAGGTGCCCATCGGGCGCAACCGGGTCCTCCAGGCGTTCGAGTCGAACCACGGCACGGGGGATCCGACGCTGGGCTATCGAGCCGTCGAACGGCGCCGCCGCCTGCGCCCCGAGTTCGCCGGCCTTCCCGAGTCCGAGCTGCGCGCGCGCGCCAGCGCAGGCGACCGCCAGCTCATGATGGAGGAGTACCGGCACGTGCTCTTCGCGCACTCGGGCGACAGCATGCCTATCCAAGCGGAACTGGTCGCCGGCGCGGACATCCTCGTGCACGACGCGACGTTCCTCGATCGTGACGATCGCAAGTGGGACATTCACGCGACGACCGAGGAAGCCTTACGGGTCGGCCGCGACGCCGGCGTCGGGCGGCTGGTCCTGCATCACCTCTCCATCAGGTACGAGAGGCCCGACCACCTTCCCCGCCTTCGCGTCCAGGTCAGGGAATCCGGATTCGCGGGCGAGTGCTGGCTGCTGGACGACAGCCGCTTCGTTCCGCTGAGCACGACGTGAGACGACCGCGCCCAACGCCGCCAGCCCTCGATTCGCCCCTTCCGACTATCGCCAGCGCCGTGACCGGTCCTCCCGGCCCTCGCGATAGCCCGCGTCGTATCCGCTGAGGAAGCCGCGCCGGTAGTGGTCGGCGTAGAAGTCCCTCGCCACGTGCAGGTCACGGCGGTAGCCGTGATCGGCGGATCGAAATCGCCGGTAGCTCCTGGGCTCGTATCCGTCCCGGCCTCGCCGCCCGTCGGAGACGCCGGCGTCGAACCCGTCCCGATAACCTGTGCGCGACGCGTAGTCGATCGCCGCCCGCACCACGCCGGGATCAGCCGCATAACGGCGGCCTGGCCCATACGGGTCGTAGTCGACCAGGATCGGCCCGCACGCCGTCACGCCCAGGGTGAGTCCGAGAAGCACGACGAGATGCTTGAGTGCCATGGGAGTTCCTTTCTTCACGACGCGCGACGGGCTCTTGCCAGCCACGCGCCGGACAGGAGTTGCTCGCACTGGCACTCATTGCAAGGCTGGGACCAGCGATTGCGGGGCGGAACTTCCAGGGTTTCAGGCTGAAAATGGCGGGCGCCATTCGCGGGGCCCAGGGAATAACCGGCAGGTGACCTTTCGAGAGGACACTCGAAACCCGGTGGTTCAGGGCCGCCGGGTGTCCTGCGTGGCCGACCGGATCGGAGCGAAGGTTTCAGGCGACGCGCTTTCGCGCCGCTCGGCCTCGCGCCTGGCCAGATCGGTGAGCGCGAATTGTGCCTCCACCGGCGGTTCGGTCGGGGCGACCGGCGGCACGCGCCAGGTTCCGTCGGGCAGCAGCTTCCGCCCTTTCACGTTGTCCCGGAAGAACACGTCGAGCGCTTCGAGCAGCCTCGCCCGGCACTCGCGCGATTCGACGGGAATCATCAGCTCGATCCGGCGGTCGAGATTGCGCGGCATCCAGTCGGCGCTGGCCAGGAACACTTCATCCTCTCCGCCATTGTGGAAATGGAAGATGCGCGAGTGCTCGAGGAAGCGTCCGACAATCGACACGACCGAGATGTTGTCGCTCAGGCCGGCGACACCGGGCCGGAGCGAGCACGCGCCGCGCACGTTGAGCATCACGCGGACACCGGCCGAGGAGGCCGCGTAGAGCGCGCGGCACACCCGCTCGTCGACCAGCGTGTTCATCTTCGCCCGGATGAGGGCCGGCTGGCCGGCCTGCGCCCGGCGCACCTCCCGCTCGATGAGCTTCAGCATGCGCTCGCGAAGGTGCGTCGGCGCCATCACCAGCTTGCGCATCCGCGGCGGATCCGAGAACCCGGTCAGGGCGTTGAAGAAGGCGGAGGCGTCCCCGCCAATCTCCGAAGACGAGGTGAGCAGCCCGAAGTCGGTGTACAGCCTCGCCGTCCGGTCGTTGTAGTTGCCCGTGCCGAGGTGCACGTAGCGGCGGATGCCCTGCGGCGTGCGGCGCACGACGAGGCAGATCTTCGCGTGGACCTTGAACCCGCGAATGCCGTAGATGACGTGGGCGCCCGCTTCCTCGAGCGCCCGTGCCCACTGGATGTTTCGCTGCTCGTCGAACCTCGCCGTCAGCTCGACCAGCACGGTCACCTGCTTGCCCTCGTCGGCGGCGCGCATCAGCGCCGCGATGATCGGCGAGTCGCCGCTCGTGCGATACAGCGTCTGCTTGATGGCGAGCACCCCGGGGTCGTCGGCCGCCTGCTCGACCAGCGCAACCACCGGGTCGAACGAGTCGTAGGGATGGTGCAACAGCACGTCTCGATGGTCGAGGATGTCGAAGAGACGCTCGTCTTCACCCGGCAGCAGCACCGGCACGGGCTTGTGCGGAGGATCGCGCAGTTGATCGAATCCTGCCAGATCGGCCAGGCCGGCGAAGATGCGGACGTCGAGGGGGCCCGGAACGAGATACAGATCGTCGGGCCCGACCCCGACCTGGCCGCTGAGCCAGCTCAGCAGCGTCTCGCTGGCGCGGTCCTCGACTTCGAGCCGGACCACGTCGTTGCGCCGCCGCTGCCGAAGCTCCTCCTGAATGATCTCGACGTACGACTGCCCGCCCTCATCGTCAAGCTCGAGCTCCGAGTCGCGCGCCAGGCGGATGGCGGCCGACTCGACGACCGCCTGGCCCGGGAAGAGCGCGTCGAACCCCAGGCGGATCACGTCTTCGAGCAGCACGAAGGTCACGCCGGCCCCGCCGGCCACCCGGACCAGCCGCGGCAGCCGCGACGGCACCTGCACGACAGCCAGGCGCGGCGCGTCTTCGTCTTCGGCAGGCGACAGACAGACGGCGATGTTGAGGCTGAGCGACGACAGCATCGGGAACGGGCGCGAGGCATCGATCGCGAGCGGCGTGAGCGCCGGCAGCACCTCATCCCGGAGATAGGCGGTGACCGCGGTGTGCTGCACCGAATCCAGCTGCGAGACCGGCAGGATCCGGATGCCCGCCTCGGAGAGCGCCGGCAGCAGTTCCTCCATCACCAGCCGGTAGAGGCACGCGATCATCGCGTGCGCGCGTTCCGAGATGTCGTGGAGCTGGGCGGCGGGCGTCATGCCGGCGATGTCCGGCTCGATGTCCTCTTCGTGGATGGCGTGCTTCAGGCGCGCGACGCGGACCATGAAGAACTCGTCGAGGTTCGACGCGGTAATCGACGCGAACTTCATCCGCTCCAGCAGCGGATTGCGCGCGTCGGCGGCCTCCTCCAGCACGCGCTCGTTGAAGGCCAGCCACGACAGCTCGCGATTGAAGAACTCGCCGGGTACCCGATTGGCCTTGGACTTGCCCGGCGTCTTGCCCCGCCGGGCGATCGTGCCATCACGCTTCACGGTTGCACTCCAGCGCCGCGCAGAACCAGCCGGCGGCCGAACACGTCAGTGAACAGATCCGACCGCGATTCGGCGGTCAGCCGTTCCATGGTCAGGTCGCCCGATCCGTCGACGTCCAGCACCCACACGCCGTCCTCGTCCTTCACCTTCACGCTGCGCACCTTCTGGAGCTGTTCGGCATCGAGCGCGTTGGCCACGCGCAGCAGGGCCGCCAGCTTGTTGACGCGGACCCGATCCTGCCGGTCGAGCGCCATGTACGGCAGATGCGACTGCTGCGGCAGCCCGCGACGATGGTAACGCGCGATGTTGGAGACCAGGGCGCGATCGTCCGACGACAGGCCGAAGATCTCCGATGCGGCGATGAGGTACTGTCCGTGCTTGTGGTGGGCACGCAGGCCGACGAACAGGCCGATGTCGTGCAGCAGCCCTGCCACCTCGAGCAGGAGGCGATCCCGCTTGGGCAGGCCGTGCTCGGCCTGGAACTCGTCGAACAGCTGCGTCGCCAGGCGTGCGACGGCCCTCGCGTGGGCGGCGTCGAACCGGTATTTCTCGCCGAGCGCCTCGGCACTGGCCAGCACCTGGCGGCTGAAATCGGACAGATCGGTCTCGCCGCCCGGGCCCGCCATGTCGACCAGCAGGCCGGCCCGCAGCGACGTGTCGGGCACGATGATGCCCACGGCTGAGGTCTCGAGCAGCAGGCTGCGGTAGACCAGAAGTGCCGGCACCAGCGTCTCGGCGTCGACCGGCGCCAGCCCGTAACGCGCGACCAGCTGTTCCTCGTCCATGCACTCGACCCGGGCGCAGAACTCGAGGAACGCGTCGCGGGGAACTTCGCGCACCCGGTCCTCCGGAGCCTCGATCAGCTCCTGCGCCGCGAACCGGACGTCGTGCCCGAGCGCCACCATGTACTGCGCCGATCGCAGCGGCATGTCGCGAGTGATGTCGACGATGATGTTGCTGATGTGGCGGTTGAGCACGCGGACGCGCCGCTCGTGCGAGCCCTGCCACGCACCGAGCCCCTGGCGCATGCGCACCGAGCCCAGGGCATAGACGCCGGAATGCTTCGGCTGGTCGCCTTCGAGCAGCGTCATGTCGGCCGATCCGCCGCCGACTTCGACCAGCAGCGTGTGCGCGCCGGTCAGGGCCGGATGGCCGGCCAGGCGATCGCGGACCGCGATGTAGGTCAGCCGGCTCTCTTCGGATCCGTCGATGATCTCGATCTGCAGCCCGGTGCGGACCTGGACGCGATCCAGGAACGTGTCGGCATTGTTGGCCTCGCGGACCGCGCTGGTCGCCACGGCGCGGTAGCGCTGGACGCTGTAGTCGTCCATCAGCCGGCGGAATCCGGTGAGCGCCCTCAGCGTGGCCTCCATCGTCTCCGCCCCGATTCGCCCTGCCGAAAAGGTGTCCTTGCCGAGCAGCACGCCGCGCGACGCCTCCTCGACGACGAACGGCCGCACGCCGGGCGTCAGCTCCGCGATCACGAGCCGGACGGCGCTGGCTCCGATGTCGATGACGGCGACGGTCTCGACGCTCGCTGCGTGGTCGGCCTGTGGCATGGCGCCTCCCTGGTCAGGGACAAGTCTAGCCGAAGCGGGCCGCAATCTGGTGCAGGCTCTGCCGCTGTCGCCGTAGGTGTCTGGCTGTCAGCGCGGCTTCGGCCGGACTCCGGCCTCGATGGCTGCGATCCGCCATCCGCATTCCCGGCACCTCGGATCCCGCGATTCCTCGTCGGTGGCGGACTCCGAGCCTTCGCGGCCGCAATCGCACGGAAGGGCCTTCTCCGGCGCCGGCATGGCGCGGAACCGGGTGAGGAGACGGACGACATGAGCCGGTCGCTGCAGGAACAGCGCCATGGCAGCCGTCGCGTAGAGAAGCGAGAACACCGGGTGAATCAGCGAGGAACCAACGCCGAAGAACCCGGTGCCCGACTGGTCGATGACGCTCGGCAGGATGAGCTGGCCTGCGAAGAGGCCGAAGAGCAGCAGGCCGCCGCTCAACGTCAGCCGGAGCGAGGCCAGCAAGGCGACACCGAGCATCGACTGGGCCGCCGTCAGGAGGATTTCCGACATCTGTCCGCGACCCCATCGGGATCGGATGGTCGAGCGAGCCGTGCGACAGCGCGAACACGCCGGGAATCATGCCCACCAGCAGCGTCCACTGGTTCAGCTTCGACGACAGCAGGCTGCCCAGCGCGAGATTGGCCTGACCGCGCCAGGCGAACACCAGCGCCACGACGAATTCCGGGGCCTCCGAGGCGATCGGCGCCAGCCACTGCACCAGCAGGAACTCGTTGATGCCGAGCGTTTGCCCGTGGCGATCAGGCCTTCGCAGAACGATCTCGGCATTGGCCAGGATGGTGCCCGCCGCGAACAGGAAGAGCGCCAGCGTGGCCATCCGCCGCTTCGCTTTGGGCAGCGCGATGATGAGCGCGGCCGGGCCGATCGCTTCCGCTTCCTCGGTGGGCCGGCGGGCGGCCAGCGTCAGGTACCAGACGTAGAGGCCGAGAAAGACGACCCCGTCGTACCACGCCAGGGTGCCCTTCAGCGGGATCACGAACGCGTAGGCGGTGGCGGCACCGAGAAACACCAGCTCGAGACGCCTGTCGGGCCCGAGTCGAACCGGGCGGCGGAAACGGACCCAGAAGAGCAGCGCGATGGCGCCCCACGCGACGCCGATCAGCAGCCGGTTGGCGCCGGTCATGTTCGCGATGGCGTAGTGGGCGTAGTCGCTGGCCGGATCCTGGCCGGCCTGCCAGGTGAAATACATGTCCACGGCGTACTCGGGAAGCACGGCGATCAGCGCAACGACCGCCAGGGCCAGCGCCTGGGAGATGTCCGACTGCGCCGCGTCGCACGCCCAGAGCAGCAGGAACGACGCACCGAGAATGGCCGCGCCGGACACGAGGGCCGCAACCGGAGGGGTCGGCGTGACACCCATGAGGTGCAGCACGATTCCGGGGATCGCGGCACTGGCAGCGAGAAGGACAGGCAGGAGACGGGTGAGTTTCATGATCGCCCGGGGCTGCGTGGCGAGCTTCGGCCACGCGTTCGCTGGTGCAACGCGCAGCCAAAGGTCTGGCACCCGGGGGGGCGAACGGTCAGGAGGCCAGAAGGACGATCCTTCGGGTATGTTGACCTTCCTGAAACCACCGGCGGTGGTTCTGCTACTCCCCTTTGGCGGGGACGCCCCAATGGTAACACTGCGCCGACACGCGGGCAAACTTCATCGAGCCCGTGCCGCGCAGCTCGCGGGAGATGTATATATAGAGGCGAGATCGACATTTGTGACACCGATCATCCCGGACACCGTCACGGCGTACCTTGGCTCGTTGACCCGGCCCGGCGACGAACTGCTCGAGGAGGTCCGTCTCCGATCCAAAGCGGACGGCATCCCGGCCGTCGTCCGTGAGACCGGCGCGCTGCTGCAATTCATCGCGTCGCTCGCCGGCGCGGAACGTATCCTGGAAATCGGGACGGGCTACGGCTACTCCACCATCTGGCTGGCGCGCGCGCTCCCCCCCACAGGCAGGTTGTTCAGCATGGAGCGGGACCCCGCCCGCGCAGCCATCGCACGTGAATACGTGGCGCGAGCCGGCCTGGCCGACCAGATCAGCGTAATTGTCGGCGACGCGACCCGGTTTCTGGCGAAGGTGGCCGGCCCCTTCGACGTGATCTTCCAGGATGCCGACAAGGCGATGTACCTGTCCGCCTACGATCGGGTCTTCGACCTGCTCAAACCCGGCGGCGCCTTGATCACGGACAACGTTCTGTGGGGCGGTGATGTCGTGCCGGGATTCGAGGGTGCCGCGGGCCATCCGAAGGACACGATAGCGGCCATCGCCACATACAATGAGCGGCTGGGCGCAGACACCAGGCTGCACACGATCTTTCTCCCGGTCGGAGACGGAGTGGCCGTGTCGATGAAGAAGCGGGCCAGCGACGAACACAACTGAGGCGCCGCAGCCGGTCACGGCCGGCACCCTTTTCCATTCACCTGGTGCGAATTTCAGTCCCGGGCGGCACGCGCCGGCAGCAGAGTCCGGCGAAGGAAGCGATACTCGCATGACAACCATCGACAGCTGGCTCGCATATGCATCGGCCGACGCGGACCGGCGGGGATTGCCGGAGTTGAAGCCGCTGCTGGCCGGCCTGGCACACTCAACAGGCATCCTGCGTGCGGCGGACTGGAACGAGTCCGCCACGGGCGACGGGCGCGGGCCATCCGGCCCGGTCGATGCTCGGGACCACCGGGCGGTCGAAGGCACACGGCGATGACACCACCTTTGGCGCGAATGACGATCACCGATCTTGCTCCTCGTCTCGCCCGGCGGGAGATCTCGTCGCGGGAGCTGACGGAATCCTGCCTCGCGGCGATCGACGCCCGGAACGACGAGCTGCGCGCGTTCATCACCGTGCTCACTAACGACGCGCTGGCGCAGGCCGACGCGGCCGACAAGGCCATTGCCGCCGGCGGCTGGAACGGCCCCCTTCATGGGATCCCGGTTTCGCTGAAGGACCTGCTGGATCTCCGAGGTGTCCCGACGACGGCGGCCTCGCGCGTGCGAGCCGGTCACTGCGCCACCTCGGACGCTCTCGTCGTCTCGCGCCTTCGGGCAGCAGGAGCCGTGTTCGTCGGCAAGTGCAATCTCCACGAGTTCGCGTTCGGGACGACCAGCGAGGATTCCGCCTACGGCGCGGTCCGGCATCCGTCGGATCCGTCGCGGTCACCCGGCGGGTCGAGCGGCGGCTCGGCGGTCGCCGTGGTCACTGGCATGTCGGTGGCTTCTGTCGGCACCGACACCGGGGGATCGATACGCATTCCCTCGGCCGCGTGCGGCACGGTCGGGCTCAAACCGACCTTCGGCGAGCTCCCGTGCGATGGCGTGGTGCCGCTCAGCCGATCGCTCGATCACGTGGGACCCCTGGCGCGCAGCGTGGCGGATGCGTGGATCCTGTACCTCGTGATGCGCGGAGATTCCGCCGCCGCGGCGTGGCCGCTCCCCCTGGCTGACTCGGTGCGGGGCGTCACGATTGGGGTGCCGCGACGCTATTTCTTCGAGCTGCTGGCGTCGGATGTGCGCGCACGGGTCGATGAAGCGCTGACAAAGCTCGCCGCCGCCGGAGCGTCGCTCGTCGATGTGGACATCCCGCACGCCACAGATATTGCCGCAATCTACCTTCACTCGCAGCTTCCGGAAGCCGCGGCGTATCACGCAACGGCCGTCGCCGAACGGCCCGGCGACTACACGCCCAACGTGAGGCTGCGGATCGAGATGGCTCGCTACGTTCTGGCCGAGGACTACGTCCGTGCCCAGGCCGGCCGCGACGTGCTCCGGCAGGAGGTGGACGCCGCGCTTTCTGCCTGCAATGTGCTGGCGCTGCCGACCCTGCCGATTCCGGCGCCGCCGATTGGCGCGACGACCGTGCCGGCAGGTGACGGAGAAGCGCCGGTGCGCAACCTGATGCTCAGGCTGACCCAGCTCTTCAACGTGACGGGCCATCCAGCCCTGTCCATGCCGTGCGGCGTCACGCGCGAAGGGCTGCCGTGCGGGCTTCAGCTGGCGGGAAAGAGGAACGACACCGAAGGCCTGCTCGCCACCGCATCGGCGTGCGAGCACGCGCTGCGCGCTTCCAGTCCCAGGTTCTAGGGGCTAGGGGCTAGGGGCTAGGGGCTAGGCGCTAGGGGCTAGGCGCTAGGGGCTAGGCGCTAGGGGCTAGGGGCTAGGCGCTAGGGGCTAGGGACTGGGCGTTAGGCGCTAGCGCCCAATCGCTGGCGCCTCGTGGCTTGCGTCTCGTAACTAGCGCCTAGCCCCTAGCGCCCAGCCCCTAACCTAGAGGTATTTGAGGATTCCCTGGAACGCCTGGTAGATGACACCGGCGAGTTCTCTCACCAGCGGAGAGACGTGCCCCTGGTCGATGGCGTCGGCCACGGTCACCGGGTCCGTGATGAGAAGCCAGATGGTCGCACTGGCGAGCACGGCAGATACAAGGGCTACCGTGCCGAACAAGCTGAGACTCAGGCGAGCCAGGCTCATAGGATGACTACCGGGTTAGTTTACACCTTCAATTGGCGTCCGGATCCTACTACGCACCGCCCTGTCGGAGGGTTCCACTACCTTCAGTGAGACGTCCGTACCCGGGAAAAGGTTGGTATCGGGGCCGCGCCTCAGTTCTAACCTCGGGCACTGAGCCCGGAGCTGGAGACCGCCGGCGGCCGCATCAGTCTCAGCATGGCCAGCACGCCCAGCAGCGGACCGGGCGTGATCAGGAGGAACGCCCACTGCCAGCCGACCCACGTCGCCACTTCCGACACGGCGCGGATCGAAATCATCGTCAGCAGGAACCCGAGGCACGTCTGGACGGTCAGGGCCGTCCCCACGTGGTCGGAGGCCGTTGTCTCGGAAACGATGGCGGAAAACTGGGCCGAGTCCGCGACCACGGCAAAGCCCCAGATCGCGATGAACAGGTAGAGCACGGGCTGAGGAGCCAGGAAGAAGAGCGCGGACATCGCGCAGCAGGTCGCCGAGATCATCATGGCCCAGGCCGCGACGCGCGCCTTCCCGCTCCTGTCCGCGTAGAGCCCGGCGACGACACACCCGAGAGCGCCGCTGGCGATGGCGACGAAAGCTGCCAGCGATCCGGCGCGAACCGCATCCGGAATGTGGCGCGCCGTCAGGCTCGCCGTCACATAGAGCGCGACCCACGCCCAGAACGAGTAGAGCTCCCACATGTGGCCGAGGTAGCCCAGAGTGGCCAGCCGCGGCGCGCGGCGCGTGAAGATTCGAAAGGCGGCCCTCGGGTCGAACGGCGCGGTGGCGGCAAGGTGCGGACCGTTGCGCACCCAGAGCACGACGAGCAGACCGCCGGCGATCCCGAACCACGACGCGGTCAGCATCACCGTGCGCCACGACTCGCCCGGGAACCCCGCGAGCAGGTAAGGAGTGGCCTTACCGACGGTCAGGCATCCGATGAGGATGCCGAGCGCCACGCCGCGGCGATCGACGAACCAGCTGGCGGCGATCTTCATCGCCGGCGGGTACACCAGCGCCAGCGACGCGCCAGTCAGGAACCGAAGCGCGATGACCTCGACCGGCGAGGCCACGATGGCGATCGACGCGTTGGCAAGGGAACCGACCAGGCACCCGATGCCGAACACCCAGCGCGGGCTGATCAGGTCGGCCAGGTTGAGCAGTGCGCTGATGAGCGTGCCGGCGACGAATCCGCCCTGCACCGCCATGGTCAGCCAGGCGGCCTGCGCGGGCCCCATGTGCAGGTCGGCGACGATGGCCGGGGTGACGGCCGTCGCCGAAAACCAGAGCGTCATGCCCAGGAACTCGCCCAGTCCGAGGATGGCGAGCATCCGCCACGCCAGTTCGTCGTTTACCGTTCCCATCTTTGCCGATACGATGACTCTAGTAGGGGTTGCCGGGGCACTGATTCTCGGGCTGAACGTCCTATCATGTGGCACGCAGCTCGCGATCGACAAGCGGGATCTCCCGGTTCGCGCGCGGCCGGCTGGTCCCGAGGGTAGGGTTGTGGACATACCTTTCACCAAAGAGGTGCTTCCGAACGGTCTTCAGGTGATCGTGCACGAGGATCGCGCCTGCCCGATTGTTGCGGTCAACATCTGGTACCACGTCGGATCGAAGGACGAGACGGCGGGCCGCACCGGGTTCGCGCACCTGTTCGAGCACCTGATGTTCGAGGGCTCGGCGCACCACGACTCGGGCTACTTCGAACCGCTGCAGCAGGCGGGCGGCTCGGTCAACGGGTCCACGAACACCGATCGCACCAACTACTGGGAAGTCGTTCCGAGCAACGCCCTGGAGCTGGCGCTCTGGATGGAATCGGACCGGATGGGGTATCTCCTGCCCGCGCTGACCCAGGAGAAGTTCGACAATCAGCGTGAGGTCGTGCTGAACGAGCGGCGCCAGTCTTACGAAAACCGCCCGTACGGCATGGCGAACATGGCGATTGTCGAAGCGCTCTTCCCCGCCGACCACCCGTACCACTGGACGACAATCGGTGCGCCCGACGATCTGCGCGCGGCCTCGCTCGACGAGGTCCGCGGGTTCTTCGCCTCCCACTACCACCCGGCCAACGCGTCGATTGTGCTCGCGGGTGATCTCGACACGGCGGCCGGCATCCGCCTGGTGGCCGACTACTTCGGCGACATTCCGGCCGGCGAGACCTCGGCCCCTGTCGGGCGTCCTCGCGTGCCGGAGGGAAACCGGCGGCTGATGCTCGAAGATCGCGTCGAGCTGCCTCGCATTTACGTGAGCTGGCAGACGCCGGCGATGTTCGACCCGGACGATGCGGAATTCGACCTGCTGGGCGACGTGCTCGGCGGAGGCAAGGCGTCGAGACTGTACCGCAAGCTCGTGTACGACCGCCGCGTGGCGACCGAGGTCGCCTCGTTCCAGAACTCCCGCGAGCTCGGCAGCTATTTCCAGATCGTGGCGACGGCCGTTCCCGGCATCGCGCTCGGTCAACTCGAGGACGCCATCCTCGAAGAAGCGGCCTTGCTGGGCCGTACAGGACCGACCGCCGATGAGATCGACCGCTCCAAGACCTTGACCGAGGCGCACTTCATCTACCGCATCCAGACGGTCGGAGGATTCGGCGGCAAGTCGGATCAGCTGAACGCCTACAACGTCTACCTTGCGGATCCGGGCTCCTTCGATCGCGACCTCGAACGGTATCGCCGCGCCACGGTTGAATCGGTGCGGTCGGCTTCGAGCCGGCACCTGCGGCCCGATCGCGCGGTCACGCTGAGCGTGATCCCGCGCGGCCGTCACGATCTGTCAGCGCCCGGATCACAACTGGTGGAGCCATCGTGAGCACAGTAGACAGGTCGCGGCTGCCGGCGCCAGGATCCGAGCCGGCGTTCCGGTTCCCGTCGGTCGAGAAGAGCCGGCTCGAGAACGGCCTTTCCGTCTGGACGGTCGAGCGTCGGGCGCTCCCGATGGTGACCTTCGTCCTGCTCGTGCCCGCCGGCGCGGCAACCGATCCTGACTCGAGGCCGGGCCTGGCTGCGCTGACGGGTGACATGCTGGACGAGGGCAGCGGCACCCGATCGGCGATCGACATCCAGGAGGCGCTCGCCCATCTCGGGGCCGACCTCGACACGGAGGTCGGACCCGACGCGGCCGTCCTCGCCCTGACGACGCTCGGCCGGTTCGTGCGGCCGTCGCTCGGGCTGCTGGCAGACAGCGTCGTGCGGCCCCGGATCGCGCAGGAGGACTTCGATCGCGTCCGCCAGCTGCGCCTCAACCGCCTGCTTCAGCTGCGTGACGCGCCGTCGGCGCTGGCCGAGCGGGTCTTCCTGCGGCGTGTGTACGGGACGCATCCGTACGGTCACCTGCCAATCGGCTCGTCAAAGGGGCTGCAAGAGGTGTCGCGCGACGCTGTCGCCTCGTTTCGCGAGCGCGCCTACGTGCCGTCACGCGCCACGCTCGTCGCGGTGGGCGACGCATCCCATGCGTCAATTGTTGAGGCTGCGGGTGAAGCGTTCGGGACGTGGAGTGACCCTGCGTCGTCGGCGGAACGTCTCGAGGATCGTCTGGGTGCGCCGATCGGCGGGCCTGGCCTCCCGCCGCAGTCGCGGCTGGTCGTGGTCGATCGGCCCGGCGCGGCGCAGTCCGAGCTTCGGATCGGGCATGTCGCGGCGGCCCGCCATTCGCCCGACTATCCCGCCCTGCTCGTGCTGAACACGATCCTGGGCGGCCAGTTCGTCAGCCGCATCAATTTGAACCTGCGCCAGGACAAGGGATACACCTACGGCGCCCACACGATGTTCGAGTTCAGGAAAGGCCGCGGACCCTTCGTGATGCAGGCCAGCGTGCGGACCGACGCGACCGCGGACGCCATTCGCGAGTCGTTGATCGAGATCGGCGCCATCCGCGGCGAGCGCCCGCCTACTGAGGACGAGCTGGCACTGGCCCGTGATGCGCTGACGCTGGGGTATCCGAGAAGCTTCGAAACGGGCGGGCAGATTGCGCGGGCACTGGCGCAGCTGATTCTCTACGACCTGCCCGACACCACCTTCGAAGAGTTCACGCCGTCGGTGCGGGCCATCGACCAGGCCGCGGTATCCGACGTGGCGCGGCGGCACGTGGATCCCGATCGCCTGGCCATCGTGATTGTCGGAGATCGGGCGCGGATCGCCCCGGAGCTGGGCGTCCCTCGGCCTGGGCGAGATCACGGAGGCAGGCGTCGAGTTCTGACGGGCGCGTGCAACGTCCGGCGCCTGTCGACCCCTGGACGACGGAAGGGAGACGGGGAAACGCTGGGAGGGCAGGCGCCCCGTCGCGAGACGGGGCACCTGTCGCCACCTCTCTGGAGCCTTCAGGTCAGCGTCGGGTCGTCACATCCGCGGCACGAGCGCGGGCGCCGCAACGATCCCGGCAATCGCCCCGACAATCACCGACAGCACGATGATGACCAGCGCCGACACGATCATGTAGGGGATGACCTTGTCGGGCGGCGTCTGCATCATGGCGGGCAGGCCGAGATATAAGAGGTAGATCGAGTAGAGCCCGGCGAGCGCCGCCAGGATGCCGAGCGCCGGGATGATTCCGAGCACTCCCGCGATCCATGCCGGGGTGTAGGCGTAGGCCACCAGCTTCAGCGCCTGGGTCGTGTCGCCCTTGGACCCGAAGCTCGGCGCCAGCTTCTCGATGACCATGGCTGAGATATAGCAGGCCGCCAGCGCGAGCACGTACTGCACGACCGCGCCAATGAGGCCGGCGCCAAACCCGACCCGCACCCGCCCGACGAACGGGAGCGAAACCCCGATCACGCTCTGGCCGATGAAGCCCGCAACCACCGGAATCGCCGCCAGCAGGCAGATGTAGGTCGTGAACAGCGCGGAGACAGTCGTCTGCTCCGTCGCGATGACCGGCCACTCTTCTTTCGGCTTGGTAATGATGTTGGTGATTCTGGCCTGGAGGTTCATGCGTTGTGCTCCATTCTCCATGTGGACGGGGTCACCGCCGCCAGCTCCGGCGCCTTGGAAAATCCAGACAGCCCGGCTGGCGAGCCCCCTGAGACAGGTATGTCACTCCCTCATGGTCGCCAGAGAGTATCTCATATACGTCAAAGGCGGGTGGAAAAGCGTTCAACAAATGTGTCTGTCAGGCAGTTCGCCCCCCGGAAATCACTCCTGGCGTAGTCTTCCGGACTGGTGTTCGATGTGGAGGTGGGAGGGGCTGGATTGGCGAGGAGTGCGCTGGCAAGGGATTCCTGGTTCTGATGCCGGCGCGCGACCTTAGACGTTTGGTACCGTGCAAGGAGTCGCGGCACCCGTACAGATGACATGTCCCATCCGAACGCCATCGCGACGTAGTCGCTCAGGATCCAGACTTAATCAACTCTCGAAGCCGGGCCAGGTAGGTCGGGAAGCGCCAATTGGTGCCGAAGTGGTACCAGCCCCAAGGATCAGTGCCCTGGGCTCGCCAAACCCATGGATCTCTCGACGTACCGGCTGCCGACGCGCCACTGAGACGCCGCAGAAGCTCGAGCGCTTCTACGCGGCGTCCTCGCGCGAACGCGAGATTGCCGAGGGCCATGATCGCGGATTCAGCATGGGGCATCATTTCATGAGCGGCGGCATACGATTCCTGAGCCCGCGCAGCATCGCTTCTCTGTTCGAACGCCTCACCTTCGAACATTCGCGCCAGGTAGGCGAAGTCTCTGTCCACTCCGTCACGTACCGCCCGGAAAGTCTCGAGAGCGTCGTCGGGCTTCGATTGAAGCAGCAGCACGCGTCCCAGTCGCACGCGGGCCTCATCAAGATCAGGCGCGACCGAAAGTGCCGCCCGAAACGCCCGATCTGCAACCTGCAGACTCGGTTTGAGGGTTGGCGGGGTCCAACCCTCAAATTGATTTCGCAACCACTGTTTCTCGTGCATCGCACCGAGCGCGAGCTGCATTTCTGGAAGGCGCTGAATTCGGGCCGGAGCGCTGGCGAAGCAGTCTGCTCCACCAGGCTGCCAGTTCTGGGAGAACGCGATGACGGCCAGGTACCAGGCCTTCAGAAATTCGTCATCAGGGAATCGCGCGCTAAGTACGTGGAGGAGTCGAGTACTCGAACAGCGGCGATCCTGCCAGTAACAGCCCGTCGCTGCCGCGAACGTCTGGCGAATCGAAATCGGCGTTCGAACTGGTGCAACCGACTGGTACATGGGTGGCAAAGCTCAAGTCAGTGTGGAGAGTCAGCACCGCCTGCAAGACGTCGCGCCGATACGGTCGGAGACTTGACTGCGCCACCTCCCTCGCACCACGGGATATCTCGTCTCTGGGGAGCCGGGCGAGGGCCGCTACGGCCTTCTCGAATTCACCACGTCTGTAGGTCGAGAGAATGTCGCGGTACCGAGCCGGCTGCCCGGAAAGGGTAGTGAGAGTGGCCACCAGACCAACGAGCAGGCTCAATACGGCCACGACTCGGCGCATGTCGTCACTCCGCGAAATAGCCGCGCCGGGCAGTGACGTTGCCTGGCTTGCCATTCAGTGTGACCTCGAGACGGTGCCACCCCCTGGAATCTACGCCTGACGGGGCGTAGGTCAGCACGTAGCGCCCCCGGCATTCGGCGATGATGTTGACGAAGACGCCCCGCAAATCGCGGCCGTCTTCGGCGAACATCACGCGCCCGCCGGTTTCGCTGGTGAGTTGGTCCAGAAGGGTTCCGTAGTCTCTCGGAGACTCCCCGTGGATTCTCACCGCGACCGCGTACGTCACGACATCGGTCCTCCTTGCCGCGTCAAGCACGCAGCGGGGGGTGCACCAACTCAAGCTGTCTCGGCCATGGCTGAACAGCAGGATTACCGTGCGTCCGGGATCCATCTGGCGCATCGCCAGTGCGGTGAACACCGCGTCTCGAATTGCCGAGCGGTCCCCGCCGAGACTCAGACTCGTGAGTGCGCGTCGGAGGTCATCATGAGCCGCGGTCAGCGGAGAAAGCAGTCGAATCTCGTTTGAAAACGAGAGCAACGCAACGCGGTCTCGCGTCTGGAGCGTGTCGAGGGCGCCCTCGGCCGCGCCGCGAAGAAGGCCTAGCCTGTTCCCTCCAGACGGCAGGGCAGCGGTATCGACCACGAGTATGACGTTCAGGGGCAGCGTATCGACATCGACGACTTCGACGCGCTGCAGGACCCCTTCATCACGCAGTTCGAAGTCACCGGCCGTAAGGCCGGTCACCGTGCGTCCGCGATTGGTCACCAGCACGTCCACGCGAACGGCTTCGGTGCGAGACGTGTACAACTGGGCGGGGAAATTCTTGGAAGAGTGCATGTCGGCCGCTGAACGTGGCTCGACACAAAGAATGCATACGCACGCGGTGACAAGGCGGATGAGTGATTTCGTCATGTCCGGACCGCCTGGCCGCACTTCAAACCTCCGCCAGCCCCTACCACGGGGAATGTAGACCCCGGTCAGCCGACCCGCAAGCGGAATGTGCCTTGCGCGGCTCCGTGTCGTCATTTGTCGTCATCTGTCGTGATCCGACGTGAGGCGCAACACCTCTCGATGAGAGCGAATCGACGAGTCTGGACTGATCCTCGGGCATTCGCTACACTTCGGCACGTTACCCGGCCTCACGCCCGCTCCCGAGGAGTTCGACAGATGGCCGAACCGACCCATCCGGACGTTCCGCCATCCGGCAATCGTGCCGCGATGGTCGTCCTGTCCTACCTCTGGATCCTGGCGCTCGTCCCGCTGATCGTCGCCGGCGAGGATCGCGAGATCCAGTGGCACGCCAGGAACGGCATCGCCCTGATGGCGGCGGAATTCCTGTTCTGGATTGCCTTCAACATCGTGTTCGGCGTCACGATGGGCATCGGCTGCCTGGGGTTCCTGATCGGCCCGCTCTTTGGCCTGTTGTTCATCTCCCTGCACGTCGTCGCCATGATGAGGGGCCTCAAAGGCCGGCGGCTGACCGTGCCGCTGCTGAGCGAGGCGGCGAACAGGTTCTGAAGTCCGAAGATGGCGGAGTTCTTCTTCAGGCGGCACCGCAGGTCGTTGCTCGTCCTGGCCGTGGTCGGGTTGACGCTCTCCTGGGACCTCACGCGCCCGCCGGCCTCTCAATGGAGCGCCGCCGCTGCTCTTGCCGGCATTCGCGGCTATCGGGCCACGCTGGGGCCGGTCACACGCGCGATGGGCGTGCGGTGCCGGTTCGAGCCGTCGTGCAGTCACTACGGGGAAGCCGCAATCGCGAAGTACGGGTTGCTGAAGGGCGGATGGCGGACGCTCACGCGGATCGTGCGGTGCGGGCCCTGGACGAAGCAGGGCACCGTCGATCCGCCGTGACGGAACGTCTCAGGGGTGATCGGTCGTCGACCCGGATGTCGCGGGCTGAGGCTGACCGGGCTGATGAGGAACGAAGAGCCGCCGTCCGTGCTCGGCCAGGAGCACCCAAAGCGCGTACGCGCCCAGGGCGGTCCCGAACGGAACGAAGAACAGGTTGAGCACGGCCAGTCCGATCCCGACCAGGCGGGCCCACCCGCGGAAACGCCGCAGCGCGTAGCCGCTCCACGCGTGGACGGCCCCCCACGCAATGCTCGAGGCGCCGAAGAGAAAGAACGTGACGGCGGTCACCCTCGCGGCAAAGCCAGCCGAGCGCCCCGCCTGACCGCCTGATGCGATGATCGCCGCGGCCCCGAGCCCGAGCAGCAGGACCGCGACACCGACCACCAGCGTCAGCGCTCCCCAGGTCAGGTAGAGGATTCCCAGCAGATCCACGTGGCGCGCCATCGGCGAGGCGGGCTGGGCTTCGGTGGTGCCATTCATCTGGCAAGTTCTAGCATGCGTGGTAGTATTTTGCCATCTTCTATGAACGCGGCCTTCATGCTATCGCTCGTCGTCACCTCGGCGCTGGCGTGGCCACAAGCCCCGCCCGCTCCCCTGACCGCCGCTCCGACAAGGCTGACCTTCATCGGCAGGGCCGATCGCGGGACGGCGCTGCCTCAACGCGTGAAACTGGCAGGAAGCGGCGGCGCGGCCCTCGAGTGGCGTGCCGTCGCGAGCGCACCGTGGATCCGCGTGAATCCCGCCACCGGCACGACGCCCGGCGTGGTGACGATTTCGGTCGACTTCGCCGGCCTTGCCGAAGGGGATCACCGCGGGCACGTCACGATTTCAACCGGCGCTGCGCCGGGGCCGCCCTCAGTTGTCGAGGTGTCGGTCGAGATCGCGGCGCCCCAGGCGGCAGCTCCGCCCGGAGCAGGTGAACCGCCGCCCGTCACCACGCCCGAGCCGAAGGCCGTCTCCGCGACAGCCGCGCCCGCTCCCGGTGCGAAAACAGCGGAGCAGCCGAAAGCGACGAGCGAGCCCCTGGCGGTGGCGGCACAGATGCCGGCTGCGACGAGGAACCTGCCATACTCGCAGGCGATCCCGATCACGGGCGGAAAGCCGCCGTTCGCGGTCCGCCTCACCCAGGGAAGACTTCCGCAAGGGTTCCGTATCGAAGACGGCGCGGTCACCGGCGTGACCAGTCGCGCCGGAAACTATGCCTTTGTGATCACGGTGACCGACTCCGCCACGCCGTCGGCGACCGTGGTGCAGATGGTCAGTCTGCGCGTCATCCTGCTCTATCCGGACACCGCGATGACGGTGTACCCGGCCGGCATCACGCTCTCGGCGAATGCAGGCGCGGCCAGGCCCGTCACGGGCAACCTTGCCGTGTCGAGCGGGAGACAGGCGCTGGACTGGCGAGCCTCGACTGATGTCCCGTGGCTCACGCTGAAGCCGGCCGAGGGCCGCGGCGGGATGTCGATTCACCTGGAAGCGAACACGGCCGAACTCGCGCCGGGCACCTACACGGCCACCGTCACGATCTCGATGGATGGCGTGCCGAACAGTCCAGCCAGGATTCCTGTGCAGCTGACGGTGAGAAAGCAGACGCGCTAGCCGGCCACCTTCGGGCCCCGGAGCGGGAGGCGAGGCTGCCGGTCCTCTTCGGAGAGGCTGTCGCAGATGCGCGCGACGATGGCTGGAACGGCAGGAAAATCGATCGCGATCTCATCTTCGAAGAATCGGAACTCGTACAAGAGTCCTGACGGGCGCCTGGCCGGCGGCCCCGGGTTCATCCCAAGCCAATCGTTGGACGTCTGATCGCGCACGAGACAGGCTACCATACCAGCGAGCATCCTGGATCAGAGACGGATCGGAGAGGACGCCATGCCGGAAAACAAGGAGTGCCCCATGTGCGGCGAGCGGATGCGACTGGTGATCCGCACGCAGACCGATCGCATCCCCGGACAGGCGCAGGTCACGAAAAGGGAGATCCGGGAGTGGACGTGCCCGGACTGCGACTATTTCGAAGAGGAAGAACCCGAGGACGACTTTCGGCTCCCGGTACGGTAACCCGGCGCGCGCGGGCGATCCCGTTCACACGATGAGAACGCGGGATGTGCCCGTATCGGACGGCGACGTGCGTCCGGCAGTCCGCACGTCACCACTGGAATGCCGATCGAGAGAACGACCAGAGCGCGAGGGGATCGAGGCGGCCCGGAGACCTCAGCGGGCGCCAAGGGCAAGCAGGACTTCGCGACGCAGCGGTTCGTCGAGCTCGTCGAAGTTCACCGGCGTGTCGCACTCGTCACACAGGACCTCGAACACGGCCGGGCGGTTCTCTTCCGACACATCAACGCGGCTCTCCTGGAGGTGCACCACGTGCGCCTGCAGCGTCTTCACGAGGAACGTCTGCGTGTTGCTGCAGTTCGGGCAAGTCAATGACATCATCTGGCTCCTGCACGCGCCCTAGAGTCCACCAGAGACCAAAGCGGTGCACATGAATTGTACGGAATGGCAGGTCATCGACGCAATGACGATCTTCCGCCGCCCGGTGCGGTATAAATGAATGGCACGGTCAGGCAGCAAAGATTGGACCCAAGGAGGACAGGGACAACAGATGGCAAACTACGAGATCAAGTCCGAACAGAGGGGTGGGCACTGGGTGGCGTGGGTCGTCCGAACCCCGGATGGCAAACCGGATCGCTCCATCCTCCAGGTCGGCCAGACGCGAGAGGAAGCCGAGTCCCGTGCCCGCGAGTGGGCCGAACGCCAGAACGCCTAGCCGCTATCCCCCGAATACCGGCAGATCACCGAGGTCGGCGTCGCCGCCGGCCTCGAACGCCAGCAGGTCGGAACGCGACCCGAATCCGAGCACGGCTCCGACCGCGTGCTGGGTGGTCACGCAGTGCGGTCCCTTGGCCTCAACCCGGACCATGTGCCCGTCCCAGGGTAGCGCTCTGTACCGTGCGGCCACGCATCCGCACGGCAACGAGTCGAGTCCGTCCAGCTCGAGCGCTGCTGGTCGTACTGCGGTCTCTTTGACGGTTCTGGGGGCACACATCGCGTCACCTTTCTGAAATGGAACCTGGATTCTACTGTAATTAGACTCCAGGATGCATCGTTCGGTTGCTGATTGGGCTCAAACTCCGGTGGCGGCGTCCGGATACACCAGGAAACCCGAGACATTCCGGCCCGGATACAGGGCACGCACGGCGGCGAGATACACCCTGATTTGCACCCGATCGGCGGGCTTCGGCGCCCCGGTCTTGAAGTCGAGCACCGTCACCGAGCCGTCGCGCCTGAGCGCCAGGCAGTCGAGTCTGCCCCGCAACAGCGGAGGATTCGGCCCCTCGGGCCGGATCGACCAATCGGGCAGCAGCGAGGCGGCCAGCGGCGTGTCGAGCCTGAAGGAAATCGGCACCTCGAACAGACACTCGCTGTCAACGAGCACCGCGGCCACCTCGCGGTGGGATCGCATCTTCGAGAACAGCTCGACCGCCTGCGCCTCGATCGACGCGCGCAGGTCGGGGTCGGTCGCGGGCGAGGGCCGCTCCGGGCTCTCGATGGGCGCAGGCCCAGGCCCGCCAGCCATCGGCGCGGCGCCCACGTGCAGCGCCCGGGCCATCTGCCGCAGCCGATCGCCATCAGCCGCCTCGCGCGTGCGGACGGTCTCCTGGAACAGACGATGAACCAGGATGCCGACCTCCGCGGCCTCGTCCTGGCTCAGCAAGAGCCGCGAACGGCGGTCGCCCGGTGTGGCGGCGGCGATCTCGGTCACCGCCAGACGGTGCACGGAATCGTTGTCGACGACGGGGCTGAAATCGTCGGGGGCGGAGCGATCCTCGGCGCCGCTCCCGGACGGCACCGCGGGAAACCCAGCCTGCGCCGCAGCCCTGTCGGGACGCAGGCCGGGAACCGTGCAGATCCTGAAGCGGTGGCGCCGCCCCGAGCGCGAGACCCACGCGAGCTCGACCGGCGGAGACGCGCGGAACGCCTCTTCGAACAGGCCGCGCACTTCATCCGGAAGCACCTCTCCCAGGCCGCCGCTCCGGGCCCGGAACGTGCCGCCGGTGACAACCGAACCGAAGTACAGCCGATCGCGCGCCCGGGTGACGGCGACATACAGGAGCCGTTTCGACTCCTCCCGATCGCGGGCCCTGGCATCCTCGTCCGCCTCGGACTCGAAGTCGCCGATGGCAACCGCCTCGGTGACGGCGGCATGAGCCGCCACGCGGATCGGCGCGCGCGCGCCGCCCGTTCCACGCGACAGGTTCACGACGAACACCACGGGGAACTCGAGCCCCTTCGACGCGTGCACGGTCATCAGGCTGACGGCGTCGATGGCATCAACCGTGGCATTCGACTCGTCGCCCGTGGAGAGTCGATCGAGGTGCTCGGACAGGCGTCCGAATGTCAGGTAGCCGCGGTTCTGGATGCGCCGGATGATGGATCGGATCTTCTTGAGATTCTCCCTGGCCTGCCCGAGGCGAGGCCCGCGCAGCTCGAACTCGTACGCCGTGTCCGACAGGATGCGATCCAGCAGCTCCGAAGGGGGAATCCGGTCGACCAGGGGCAGCCACACGTCGAGGCCCGATCGAAGCCGTTCGAACACGCCTCGATCTTCTGGATCGAGCCGATCGGCCACGCCTGGATTTCCGCCCAGGATCGACGCGGCGACATGCCGGGCCATTCTCGACAGCGCCACGTCCGACAGCCGGACGAAGCCGGATCGCAGCAGGGCCGCCGCGCGCAGGTCCGATGCCGGGTCAGCCAGGTACCGGACGAGCGCCACGACGTCCTTGATCTCGTCGGCGTCGAAGAAGCCGAGCCCCTTGTAGACGTAGGTCGGAATGCCCCGGGCCTCGAGCGCCTGCTCGAAGGCCCGGTGGCTCTCGCGGGACCTGAACAGGATGGCAATGTCCGCCGGCTGGACAGGACGGTGCAGGCCCGTCTGCCGGTCCCGGACGACTTCGGACGACAGCAGTCGCGCGATTTCCTCCCCGACGCTCTCGGCGCACGCTCGCGGATCGGGCCCCGCAATGATTCCCAGCCGCGCGTCGCCGGAGGGTTCGGGTGTGCCTGCTGCGTCGAGCGGAAAGACGTCGCGCGCATCGAAGCGAAAGCGGTCGGCGCGATCCGGCGTCTTTTCGACCGCTTCGAACAGATCGTTGGCAAACGACAGCAATTCCGGCACCGAACGGAAGCTGTGCGCGATGCTCTGCACGGCCTGGCCCTCGGGCCGCAGCGACGCAATGGTTTCGGCCGCCGTGTCGAGTAACGCGACATCCGCATCCCGGAACCCGTAGATCGACTGCTTCCGGTCGCCGACGATGAAGATCGAGGGAGTGAGAGGAGCTTCGTGCGCGAGGCCGAACCCTTCACCCCAGCTTCTGATCAGATGGGACACCAGGCCCCACTGCGCGCGCGACGTGTCCTGGAATTCGTCGACCAGGATGTGGTGGTAGCGCGACTCGAGGCGGTACCGGCTGCGGGCGAACTCGTCCATCTGGCCGAGCAGGAGCGATGCCCGCGCCAGGAGGCCGGCGAAGTCCAGGACCCCGTGCGCCTCGAGCGTGTGCTCGAACTGGCTGGTCGCCACGCCGAACATCCTGTACACGCCTCGGGACAGCACCACGTTCACATCCCTGCGGTACGCACGGATGGCGTCGGCCACCGCAGGGGCGGCTGCCACCAGGCCCGCGACGTGCTGCCGCCGGAGGGCGGGCGAGGCGTGGTCGCCGGCCTTGTAGTCGCGCGGCATCAGCTTCCGCGGCTTGTTGTCGTTGGTGAAGAAGTGCGCGTGGACACGCTCGATCAGATCGCGCAGCCGGGATGGGTCCACGCGAGGCGGCGGCAGCGCCGGGTCCGCCATCACGCAGGCTCGCAGGTCGCGGGCGAGCATGGCGAAGCGCGGATGGCCGAGCGGGCCCGCGTCGAGGAAGGGACCGAGACCTCCCGGAATGCCGTCGAGCGCAGCCCGCAGCCGCCCGAGCGACGTGCTGCAGGCGCGATCGATCGTCATGTCCCGCGGACCAGCCTCCAGGAAGCTCCGCAGCACCTCGCCGGCGATGAGACGGCGCTCGAGCAGCGCCGACAGCCCCTCGCGGAGCCTGAACTCGCCCAGCTGCGCGAAGACCAGCGCGATGTCCGGATCGGTCGTCCCGAGGCGGCGGCAAATCCGGAGCGCGTGGTCCAGTGATTCCGCGGCCAGGCGCGGGATCTCGGTCTCGTCGGCGACCTCGAACCCGGGATCCAGGTCCGCCTCGAGCGGGAACTCGCGGAGCAGCGACAGGCAGAAGGCGTCGATCGTGCTGATCGTGATCTCGTTCAGGCGGTCACGCAGGCTCCGCCATCGCGCCGCCTCTTCCGGCGAGCGTGACGCAGCAGAACGCAGCTGCGACACGATGCGCTGGCGCATCTCGGAAGCGGCTTTTCGCGTGAACGTGATGGCGAGAATGTTGACCGGCTCGACCCCGGCATGCAGGAGGTTCAGGTACCGGTCCACCAGGACGCGCGTCTTGCCGGTGCCGGCCGAGGCTTCGAGCACCACGTTGCGCGTGGGATCGACGGCCGCCTCGCGCGCCGGCAGGTCTTCGGGCGGCGACCCGTCTCCCGCTCGCGGCTGGTCCTGGGCTGCCGACGACGCGTCTTCCCCGCGCCCCGGGTCCTCGTCGAACGGCAGGGCGCCATCAGGGGTCAACGATATAGTCCTTTCGGCAGACGCCGGAGAACGGGCAGTAGGCGCACAGGTGCAGCTCGGAAGGCGCGGGCGGGAACGCTCCGCGCTCGATGAGGTCGACGGTTTCGATCAGCCGGGCCTCCCCCGCTGCCAGCTGGGCGTCGAACTCCTCGGGCTTCGACGCAAGCGCCACGTAGCGACGGTCCTTCCCGAATGCGATGTAGGCGGCCTCCGACGGAACCCACTGCCGTCCGAGATGCCCGTCCAGCCTCGCCCTGGCCGCAGCGGCATAGGCCGGCAGCTGCACCGCGTCGTTCACTTTCGGGGCCCGGTTCAGCTTGTAGTCGATGATCCGGAATGTGCCGTCCGCCAGCAAATCGATCCGGTCCGCCTTGGCGCGAACCGCAATGGTCCGCTCGGACGACCCGGATCGGAAGACCGCATCCCCGTCCAGCGTGAATTCGAGCAGGCGCTCCACCACCGGCGCCGCCCGCTCGGCTTCGGCCCGAAGGAGAATCTCCCCGATGCCCGGCGACACGGGCGACCCGAGCAGCCGGGCCCGTTCGATGGCGGCGTCGGCCTCGCCGAGGCTCGGGAGCAGCGACTCGACGACCGAGGCGAAGAGCGTGCGGGCCCGATCCATCTCGTCGATGGTGAGGGCCCCGCGGCCCGAGGCCTGCCATTGCTCGTAGAAGTTCTGGAGGACGCGGTGGACGAACTCGCCCCGCCGCCTCGGGCTCAGCGTGTCGTCGTCTTCAGGCTCCTCCTCGAGGCGCAACACGTCGGCGGCGAAGAACTTGAATGGGCACTCCCGGTACCGGTCGAGCGAGCTGACCTTGTAGGCCTGCGGAGAGACGGCGTCCGACTGGCCGTGGAAACGCGGATCGGCTTTCGCCGCGCGCGCGAGCCTCGCCTCGAGCCACGAGCGAGCGGCCCGATCGAGGACGTCGCCTCTCACGGGATCGAGCCGCATCGCCTCGGCCTGGAAGACTCTCCCTTCCGGCAAAGCGCTGTCGGCCATCTCCTCGAGCCCCGTCTGAGGGAGGTCTTCGAGCAGCGCCGACGGCTCGACAATCGCGTCGTCTTCGAGCGTGAAGGTCGAGACCGACACCGACACGCGGGGAAGATCGAGCAGGTCGTGGAACGAGGCCCTGGCAGCCGCCGCGGCGTCAGGCTCCTGCGGCCAGCCGAGGTCGCGCAGCAGCGAGGGCGGGTAGAAGATGTTGCGGCGCTGGGCCTCGGGCCACTCTCGCTGAATCACGCCGACGAGGTGGACCGAGTCGAATTCGCCGTAGCGCGCGGCCTGGGTGTCGAGCAGGTGCACGCCGGCCGAGCCCGCGCGCGGCGAGAAGGTTTGTCCTTCGATCCACCGGCGGACCGTCGCGGCGATCGCAGAGAAGGCTGCCGGAGTGTCGTCGTGCGTCAGGCAGGCGTGCTTCAAACCCTCGAGGGCGCCGAGGATGGCCCCGCGCGCGCGCCGATGCCGCTCGAGCAGGGCGTCGTCGAAGCCGTCCACGCGCTCGTGAGACCGCATGAACGAGAGAACCACGTCCAGATGCTCGGACGGGCGGGCTGGCGAGGCGAGCCCGGCAAGGCGGTCCGCCGCGCCGGCGGCCGCACGCGCCGCCACCGCCGCTGCCGCGCGGTGTCGCATGCGACTGTCGCCCGGGTCGGACGCCAGCTCCTCCGCGAGCCTCGAAAGTTCCGCCGCCTCGCCCAGGTAGCGGCGTTCGCTCAGCCACCGATCGAGCGCAGCGATGCCGGGCTCGGTCGGCCGGCGGCCTGACACCTCGACATTCAAGAGCGGGCAGCGCAGCAGCGCCACGATCGACGAGCGGGTGAAGCCGGACTCGACCAGCTCGAATACCAGCTCGAGCGTGGCCGCATACGGTTCGGCGGCGAGCGGCAGCGCGTCGAAGGTCTGGTACGGAAGCCCGGCGGCTGGAAAGAGTTGATGCGCCAGGTAGACGTACGGCAAGGGCCGCTTGAAGACCACGGCGGTTCGGGACAGGGCGGGGCCCACGCCGATTCGGCCGGCTCGCTTCAGCGCCCGCGCGATGCCCGTCAGCTCGTCCTCCCTGTCGCGGAACACGCGATAGCGGAGTTCGCTGCCGCCTGCGGGCACCGACAGCCTGGGCCGCAACAGGTCGCCGGCCTCGGGCGTGTCGGTCACCATCTCGATGCCCGGCAGTCTTTGCTGCACGCGATCGCCGAATCCCGCATCGATGCACGACGAGGTCGAAACGACGTCGATTCGTTCGACATCCTGGAGACGCGAGAGCAGATCGAAATCGCAGGGCCAGAGGCCCGCGGTGTCGTTGATGCGGTCCCCGACAGCCGAGACCACGTGCCGGTAGACGGGATCGCCGGGCGCCAACAACAGACGGTCACGAAGCTCGTGCTCGTCGCCGCGGTGCTCGTCCCGCGCGCGGCGTTCGTAGCCGGAAAACGCCGCGACGAGGAACCGTGTCTGGGCGAGCAGGCGCACCGCGCCGCGGTCCAGGTCCACGGCCCGCTCGAGATCCTCGACCACCAGCCGCTCGAAATCGCCGACGGTCTTCATCTGGCGGCGCAGCGCGTCGTAGAACGCCAGCATCTCCGAGATGATCCCGGGGCGCAGGTCGAAGGGAGGCGCGTGGCCCGAGCCGACGGCCTCGCGGGCGGCGGCTTGCAGGAGCACCTCGCGCTCCAGGTCCGTGAGCGGCGCGGGAGCGTCCGGCAGCCGCTCCCAGAGGCGCGCCATCCAGAGATCCCGGCTGATCAGGTCCGGCACGACAAGGACTGAACCGCCGGCCGGACGCGCATCTTCGAGCGCCCGCCGCAGGAGATCGGCCGCGCCTCCACCCGGAACGATGACGACGCGAGCGCGAATGGCCGCCGGATCGCCTTCGAGGGCAAGCGAGGTCAGCGTCCGCCGGAACGACCGCAGGTTCGACGTTCGCACGAGGCGGGTCCGGCGCGGGGTGATCACTGGAGTTGCGGCGGGCTGAAGAACTGGTCGATGTCGGATTTCGCGCGGGCCAGCAGCAGCAGCGATCCGGCGGCAGCCGACGACGCGTTGCGAGCCAGCTGCAGGTCGTTCGAAATGACGGCCTGCAGCCGCATCCGGAAGGCCTCGCTCATCAGCTGCACGGCCGATCGCAGCGCCGCGTGCGAGTCCTGGAGCTGCAGCGGCGGGTCCTGCAGCGTCAGCCGGCGCCCGGAGTCCTCGAGACGCTCGATCAGGCCCGGCAGGCTGCGCGGCCTGGGCCCGGACATGGCCTTGACCGCATCGACGTCGCCGCCGACCGATTCGATTGCCGTGATGATGGCACGCACCTGGCGCCGGTAGGCCCGGAACGTTTCCGACCGCATCGCATACTGATCCAGCACCAGCCGCCGGGTGCGTGCCGTCTCGATCTGCGACTCGACCGCAAGGGTCAGGGCCTGGACGTCCTGTGGCCGGCTTCGGCCGAGCCTCGCATCCTGTTTCCTGACGCGGGCCAGCACGCGCTCGACGCCGCCCACATCACCCTGCACGGCGCGCGCAGCCGCGTCCTTCATCACCCGTTCCCGGAGCCTCGAGAACGTTTGCTCTTCCCGGAGTCCGGCCTGGACCTGGGGTGCGACGCTCCGGCGGATGTCGTTGCGAAACGCTTCCGGCAGATCGTCCCGATGCTGGACGAGGGCGAGCAGGACCGCTTGCCGAAGCGAGAGCCGTTCGGATGGCACGTCGGCGGCTCGCGCCGCCGAGAGCGCCGCCACGATCGAGTCGGCGATCGACGGCACAGGCAGCAGCGGCGGGTCCTTGGATCTGGCCATCGTCACAAGGCTCAACTCGAAGCTCTCGTGACCTGCCGAGGCCCTGGCGCTCGACACCGACTCGTCCAGCAGCGAGACCAGCTCCTGCACATCTGCCGCACGGTAGCCGTAGTGCCGGCTGGACCACTCCTGCAGATACCGGCGCGCCTGGATGGCCATGGTCAGCCGGCGCAGAGGCTCGGCGGTGATCGAGAGCTCGGTGAGCACCCGGGCAATCTCGGCTGTCAGGGCCGCATAGTCGGCCTCACCGCGGGTCGCCGCGTAGTGCGCCGATCGCACGGACTCGGTGTACTGCGCCGTCTTCGGCCAGTCGACCTTCGAGGCCGGCAGGCTGACGAGCTGCAGCGACGTCGGATTCTCTGCCGACCCGACCGGAACCGAGAACACGACGCGGTCGCCGGCCCGTGCGCTCTCGCCGTAGCTCGGGATCGAGGTGCCGTCGCTGAGGAACACGCGAAACAGCGTCGTTGCCTGCGGCGCGCCGCCAGCCTCGGACACGGCGGCGCCAAGCACCAGCGCTGCGATCAGGGCGGTCACGGCTGCGGCGCGGCACGCGGCGCGCACGGGTTCGCGCGACGGCCGTGCGCAGTCGGCGGTGGTTGCCATGCGGAATCCAGCGTAGTCGCGCCACGCAGGACCGTCAAGGAGGTGCGCCCGACGGGCGAATCGATCGGCTCGCTGTGGAAAACGTGTGGAAGAAATCGCGGATAACCTGTGGACGGACGGACACTCACAGAAACTGTCGGCAGTATTTGCACGTGAAGCGTCCAGCCGGACCTGTGGACGACCCGCTTCGTGCTTTGCTTCGCTTGATCTCCTGCGCGAGGCGCGTAGAATGGTGGTCCATTTGTTTGAGGCGTCGCCACTTTCCGGACTTGCTCATGTCGATGGATGTTCAGCGGTTCGAAAAAGTCATCGGCGGCCAGATCTACGTGATCGAAACTGCGCCGGTGCGCGCCGACCGGTGGCGAGCGCAAATCGCCCGCCGCCCCGGTGTCCCTTCCGCCCTCATGCCGTTCTACGGCTCGACGCCCCTGGAAGCGGCGGCCATGCTGACGCGTTGGCTGGCGCTCGCGCACCGGGTACCAATCGACTCGGTTGGATAGCAGCCCGTCGCGTCGCGGGAACGAACGACCCGTTCCCGTTTTGACGTTGGCGTCGGGCCGGGATACAATTGCTTCTCCCCGGATGTGGGCCAGTAGCGCAGTTGGGAGCGCGCGTGAATGGCATTCACGAGGTCACGGGTTCGAACCCCGTCTGGTCCACCACACATCGCCGTATTCTCCCTCTCTCAGTCAAACCGGGCCAGCTGGGTTCAGGGGCGTGATCCACACGCCTGGTGCGCCGGCCCGAGAAGGAATGCGCCATGAGCATTGAAGACTGGCAGCGCCGAGGCAAGACGGTCATCGACGTCGGCACGCTGCCGAAACTCCCCTTTCAGGGGAAGGGCGGACTGATTCGAGGCGTGGTGATCGGGGTGCTGGTGCTTGCGGCGCTCGCTTCCACCTACTACCAGGTCAACGCCGACAGCGTGGGCGTCGTACAGCGATTCGGGAAATTCGTGCGCACGACCGAGCCCGGACCGCACGTGAAGATGCCGTTTTTCGAGACGGTCACCTACGTGCCGGTGCAGCGCCAGCTCAAGGCCGAGTTCGGCTTCCGGACGACGGTCGCGGGGGTCCAGTCCCAGTTCGAGCAGAACAGCGAGACCGCCCAGGAATCGCAGATGCTCACCGGCGACCTCAACGTCGCGGTCGTCGAGTGGATCGTCCAATACAAGGTCAAGGACCCGTACAAGTATCTGTTCAAGGTGCGCAACCTCGACAACCCTGCCGGGAACTCGACGTTCCGCGACATGAACGAGGCCGTGATGCGGGAGGTGGTCGGCGACCACAGCGTCAACGAGGTGCTCACCGTCGGCCGGGAAAAGGTCCAGGTGGACACCAAGATCCGGCTGCAGCAGCTCTGCGATCGCTACGAGACCGGCATCGAAGTGCTCCAGATCGTCCTGCAGGACGTGAACCCCCCCAACCCGGTCAAGCCGGCGTTCAACGAGGTCAACCAGGCGATCCAGGAGAAGGAACGCGCCATCAACGACGCCTGGGCCGAGTACAACCAGGCAGTGCCCAACGCGCGCGGCGAGGCCGAACGCGTCATCCGGGCGGCCGAGGGCTACGCGCTCGAGCGCATCAATAACGCGCAGGGCGACGTCGCCCGCTTCATCAACATCTACGACGAGTACCGCAAGGCGCCCGACGTCACCCGGAAGCGGCTGTACCTCGAGACGATGGGCGACATCATCCCGAAGACGGGCCGCAAGGTCATCATCGACGACAAGAACCGCGGCCTGCTCCCGCTGATGAACCTGGACGCCGTCGCCAAGGAGGTGAAGCAGTGAAGCCCCTGATTATCGCCGCGTTGATCTGCCTCGGGCTGCTCACCCTGTGGTCGTCGCTCTATACCCTGAGCGAAACCGAGCAGGCGATCATCACGCAGTTCGGCGAGCCGGTGGGCAAGGCCCAGGTCGATCCCGGGCTGCACATCAAGCTCCCCTTCATCCAGGAAGTGAACCGCTTCGAGAAGCGGTGGCTCGAGTGGAGCGGCGATCCGAACCAGATTCCCACGCGCGACAAGAAGTACATCTGGGTCGACAGCTACACGCGCTGGCGCGTGAAAGACCCCCTGCTCTTCTTCCAGCGCGTGCGCGACGAGCGCAGCGCCCAGTCGCGCCTCGATGACATCGTCGACGGCGAGACCCGCAACGTGATCGCCAACAACGACCTGATCGAGGTCGTGCGCACCACCGACCGGAAACTCCCCGAGGCGGAGGACAACGTCGAGATGGGTGCCGCCGAGGTCTTTGCCACGATCACGATGGGCCGCGACAAGATCACCCGGACCGTGCTCGAGAAGTCGCGGGGCATCGTCGCCGAGTTCGGGATCGAGCTGGTCGACGTGCAGATCAAGCGCGTCAACTACACCGCGGAAGTGCAGCAGAAAGTCTACGAGCGGATGATCTCCGAGCGGAAACGGATTGCCGAGCGCTCACGGTCGGAAGGCCAGGGCAAGAGCGCGGAAATCCGCGGACAGAAGGAACGCGAGCTGAAGGGCATCCAGTCCGAGGCCTACAAGAAGGCCCAGGAAGTGATGGGCAAGGCGGACGGCGATTCGACCCGCATCTACGCCCAGGCCTACGGCCGCGATCCGGAGCTCTACCAGTTCCTGAAGACCATGGAAACCTATCGGAAGGTGATGGCGCAGGACACGACGCTCATCCTGTCGACCGACGGGGAATTCTTCAAGTTCCTGAAGCAGAGCCGATAAGTCGCGCATAGTCTTCGGGCGTATCGATATCCAGGAACGCGCCCTCGTCATCGACGGCCACCTCGGCGGCCTCGGCGGCGTGGGCGCGGACCACTCCTTTCGCACCCACCTCGGGATCCGCCGTTCGCAGCTCGTCGAAGACCGAGCGATCGAAGACAACGGGATGTCCGTGGCGGCCGGCGTTTACCGGCCTCACGACCGGCGCGCCGCTCTGCCGCCACGCGTCCACGACCGCCCTCACGGTCGACGCCGCCACGAGCGGGGCATCGACCAGTGACACGGCGACCGCCTCGGGCACCGGGGCGCCGAGTGCGGACAGGCCGACCAGCAGCGACGAGAGCTGGCCCCGTTCGCGATGCGGATTCACCACCGTATCGGCCGTCAGGCCCGCGTCCGAGAGCGCGGCGCGGATCGCGGGCATCTCGTCGCCGCACACGACCACGATGCGTGCGATGCCGGCGTCGGCGAAGGTCGACACCACGCGGGTGACGAACGACTGGCGACCGATGGGCAGCAGGGCCTTCGCCCGCCCCATCCGGCTCGAGGCGCCCGCCGCCAGAATGACAGCTGCAATCATGACGTCTGCCGACCCCCATGAGCATGGTAGCGCCGCGCCGAGCTGGCGCTCAAGCGCGCCGGTTCGGCCTCCGATGCGCTCGACACGGTCTCCGACACGGCGTGTCGGGCTTCGAACCTCACGCGCGCCGGCGGCGCGCGCCCCGGCCGCGCATTGAAGCGCGGCAAGGTTCCGGACTAGAATCGGGGCATGGCCGAAACGATTCCGAGCATTCGCTGCCAGCGATGCGGCGAGATGATGGAGCTGAAGGATCCGGTGCCTGGCGAGGCCTGGAAGCCGGATCGGTACTGGGTCTGTCCGGGCTGCGGCCGTCATTTCTGGTCCACCTACCCCTCGGCGACCCCCAAGGAGAAAGTGCCGGCCGCCTGACAGGCGGCTCCGGCTGTCAGGGTATCGGCCCCCTGGCCCCGCAGAAAGGCCCGCGGATTCGGCCGTATTCCATACGGTCTTCCACGACGAAGCTCGCGCAGATCTCCTTGACTTCCCGTAGGCTCAGCCCCTACACTGGCGCGAATCTTGGGGGTATCCGTCGAGGCATGCACTCTTTGCTGAGAATATGCCGGGATTCCCGGGTATCGGCGTCCCCACACTCGATGGTCGCCGCGCCCCCCCGACAGGCACCTCCAAGACCACCTGGGATCGTCCCAGGGCGCTTCGTTGACCGGAGGTTACGGGTATGCCGAACGGGACCATCGCAAGGCTCCTCATTGACAAGGGATTTGGATTCATCCGCGACGAGAGCGGGATTGAGCACTTCTTCCACCGTAGTTCGGTGCGAGGCGCGGTGTTCGAGCTCCTGCGGGAAGGCCAGCGCGTGGAGTTCACGCAGGAGGAATCACAGAAGGGTCCCCGCGCGGGAGAAGTTCGCCTGATCGAAGGCTGACGACCGCGTATCGGACAAGCCTCCCGGCTCCGCCACCGAACGGAGCCGGGCGACTGCCCCCTCTCGGCTGACCGGATCCGGACGTTACGACCTGGCCGGCATCCACCTTGTCGCCGCAGCGTATGACAGGCGCGTCTCGTGACGCGGTCCCGCGCTGCGCAGATTTGTGCGCCCACCACTCAGCTGTATCATTAGTGTCACGCGGCGGGCATCGCCTCGTCTTGCCGGACCCGCACGGTAGAGTCACGGCCGGCATGAGGCCGGTTGAAGGTGCCGGCCAGCGCGGCTCGAGGTCGATCACGGAAGCGAACGGGGCCCGGTGGCCCTCCCGGTCTTCAAAATCGGTCGCTCCCCGCCAAACGCGGGGGGGCTGGGTTCGACTCCCAGGCGCTTCCGCCACTCGACTCGCAAGCGGGAACTGACGATGGCCGGATAGCTCGCTCATGGCAAGCCATTCGACTCGCAAGCGGGAACTGACGACTCCAGGCTGGCGGCTGGCGGCTCGAGGCTTAGGGCCTGGGGCTCGAGGCTTGGGGCCGGTCCCGCGGCGAGCTACCGGTTCGGTCCTTCGGGCACGCCACGATGACGCCGTTTGATCTCTCAGTGCCCGATCGCCTCGAGCACCGCGGCCTACCGCTGAGGACGTGAGAGCCTCGCGCGGGCCAGGCCGTAGGCCCCAAGCCTCAGGCCTCAGGCCCCAAGCCCTAAGCCTCCAGCCGACCTGAGCCTTTCACACCCTGATCAGCGTCGCCCCCCAGCTCATGCCCGCCCCGAAGGCCACGCACAGCACCAGGTCGCCCTCGACAATGCGGCCGGAACGCACGCACTCGTCCCAGAGCAGCGGGATCGTCGCCGCTGTCGTGTTGCCGTAACGCTGGATGTTGTGCAGCACCTTGCTGTCGGGCAGCTCGAGCCATTTCTGCACGTACTCGTTGATCCGGAGGTTCGCCTGGTGCATCAGCACCATCTTGAGATCGCCAATCTGGAGGTGGTTCCGATCGAGGATCTGCCGGGCGACCTCGGTCATCCTCGTCGTCGCCATCTTGAAAACGTAGCGGCCATCCATCACGGGGAACTGCTCGCCTCGCTTCAGCATGGCCTCGTCCACGTAGGGCCGGTACTTCGATCCGACGCCCGGCACGCATAGCCGCTCCCACGCCGCTCCGTCGGCACAGATGATCTGATCGATGACGCCCCGGTCGCCGCCCTCCTCGGCCCTCAGCACCAGGGCCGCCGCGCCGTCACCGAACAGCACCGCCAGGTGGCGCACTGACGTCGTGTAGTCCCACTCGTCCTGCGGGATCGGCGTGTCGGCGGCGCCCATCAGCCTCGCCCAGCTCGCCGGCCCGTAGGGCGAGAACATCGTGTGCACCTCGGCGCCAACCAGCAGCACCGTGCGCGCGAGACCCGCGCGGATGTGGGCGTCGCACAACTGCATGCCGTACACGAACCCGACGCACTGCTGCCGGATGTCGAAGCACGGGATCGTCCGCAGCCCGAGCCGATGCTGGAGCAGCCCCCCGTTGCCGGGCATGTAGTGATCGGGCGTCATGGTGGCAAAGACGACCAGGTCGATGTCGTCCGGGCCGAGGTGCGCTGCGTCGAGCGCGCGTCGCGCGGCGCCTTCGGCCAGATCGAGCGTCGAGGTGCCCGGGGTGACATAGTGGCGGGTCTGGACGCCGGTGCGCTCTCGGATCCAGGCGTCGGTTGTGTCCATCACGGTCGCCAGCAGGTCGTTGGTGACGATGTTGGGCGGGATCTCCGAGCCGCTGCCAATGATGACGGTACGAGGATGAGTCATGGTTGATGAATGACGTTCGGCCCGCCGGATACGCGGCGGCGTTGAATCCGGTACTAATCCTCAGCGATTCAGCGCCTGCCGGTCAAGGCGCCCGGCGGCCTGCGATCCCGCACGCGCAATCGCCGCACGGGGTCCAGGGGCCACGGTGTGTGCGCGGGCCCTCGAACCGCAGGCTGCGTCCGATTCAGCCGGATGCCGCTTTGGCCTCTCATCAGCAGCGGGCCGGGCAGCGGGGCTCGGGAAAATCCGGCCCGTCGCGCAACCCGCGCCCCCAGGTTGGCCGTAGATCGGTGATAATGCGTCCGCGCCAACTCGCGGACCTGGCGCAAAGGCGGAGTGACGTATGCTCTGGTGGCAATGGGCGGTCGCCGGCCTGGCCCTGATCGCGATGGAGATGCTGACCCCGGGCGGCTTCTTCCTCATGTTCTTCGGCTTCGGCGCCCTGGTGGTCGGCGCGCTGGTCGGCCTCGACGTGATCGACACGCTGTGGGTGCAATGGCTCGCCTTCTCGATCGTCTCCATCGTGAGCCTGGTGCTGTTCCGCAACCCGCTGCTGCGCTGGGTGAAACAGCACAGCGGCGAGCCCAGGGCCGTCGACACCCTGGTAGGCGAAACGGTCATGGCGTCCGAGGATCTCGCGCCCGGTGCGATTGGCCGCGCCGAGCTTCGCGGCACGACCTGGCAGGCGCGCAACGCCGGCGACAGGGTGATCGCGGCGGGGACGCGCTGCCTCGTGGTGCAGGTCGACGAGCTGGTGATCTCGATCAAACCCGAGTGAGGTGAGTCCTGTCCGCCGGGTCCCTGAAGTGCATCGGGCAATGTGGGTGATCTCGATCAACCCCGAGTGAGGTGATTCATGAGCGGTGCGCTCGTCGTCATGTTCTTCCTCGCGCTCCTCGTCATCATTGTCATCGCGAAGACGGCCGTCGTCGTGCCGCAGCAGAGCGCGTACGTCGTGGAGCGGCTCGGGAAGTTCTCGGCCATCATCAGCGCGGGCTTTCACGTGCTGCTGCCGTTCGTGGACGTGATCCGCTACCGGCACACGCTCAAGGAACAGTCGATCGACATCCCGGCGCAGGTGTGCATCACGCGCGACAACGTGCAGGTCGGCGTCGACGGCATCCTGTACCTGAAGGTGCTGAACCCGGAGCGCGCGTCCTACGGGATTGCCGACTACCTGTTCGCGATCATCCAGCTGGCGCAGACGACGCTGCGAAGCGAGATCGGCAAGATCGATCTCGACCGGACCTTCGAGGAGCGGAGCAACATCAACATCGCGGTCGTCACCGAGCTCGACAAGGCCTCTGAAGCGTGGGGCGTGAAGGTGCTGCGGTACGAGATCAAGAACATCACGCCGCCGGTCGACGTGCTCGCCGCGATGGAGAAACAGATGCGCGCCGAGCGGGAGAAGCGGGCCGTCATCCTGACATCCGAGGGCGCGCGCGACGCCAACATCAACAACGCGGAGGGCGACAAGCAGCAGGTGATCAAGGCGTCGGAGGCCCACAAGCAGAAGCAGATCAACGAAGCCGAGGGCCAGGCCGCGGCCATCCTCGCCGTGGCGACGGCGACCGCCGAGGGCATCCGCCGGGTCGCGGAAGCCATCGAGGTGGACGGCGGCGTGCAGGCCGTGCAGCTGCGTGTGGCCGAGCAATACATCACGCAGCTTGGTCAGCTGGTGGCCGGCTCGACCAATCTCGTCCTGCCGGCCAATATCTCCGATGTCGGGTCGATGGTCGCGCTGGCCATGAACGTGTTCAAGCAGCAGGCAGCGGGGCCGAAGAGCTAGGAAGGTTGGACCCGGCTTAAGGCTTGAGGCTGGAGGCTGGAGGCTCGAGGCCGGTGGCCGGCGGCGCCACCAGCGAGCAGACAATCTTCCGACAGAGTCGGCCATCACGTGGTGGGTTTCCGAATCGGCCCCGTGCGCTGGCGCCCGCGTTTGCTGCGGAATATGGCTCATCGGCCGCCAGTCGCCCCTTTCGACCCGTCTCGCCAGCCCGGATCTTCACGACCGGCTGAGGCCTGGCCCCTGGAACCCGAAGCTGGTTTCACGCGTCCACACTGAACGCGGGAACTCCGCTTCGTTCAGAGCGATTGCCGCCCATCAGAGTGGCGCGATGGCTTCCTCCCGAAGCAGAGTCGACCTTGGTAATCCGATAACTTCGGTCAGATAACCAGGAGCATGGAATGAGGAAGACATCTCTGTTGTTGGCGATGTGCGTCCTCTCGGTGGCGGTGATCGCCCAGGAGGGAGCCCCGAAAGGACCCGCCGCGGCCGCAGCAGTCGAGTACATCTGTCCGATGTATTGCACCGACGATGTGTCGTCGACGCCGGCGAAATGCCGCATCTGCGGGATGGACATGGTGGACCGGCAGATCGTCGAGCACCCGAAGGACTACCGGATCGTCGCTCCGCGTGATGCCCTCACGAAGATCAAGGCCGACGGGACCATCGTCCTGCTCGACGTGAGATCAAAGTCGGAATACAACGACGAGCTCGGGCACCTCGACCACTCCATTCTCATTCCGATCGATGAACTGGAAGCGAGGGCGGGAGAACTCGAGCAGTCCAGAAGCAGGACCATCTTCGTGTATTGCAGTCACGGGATCCGCAGTGCCCGCGCCGCGAAGCTCCTCACGAAGGACGGATTCTCGGTGTTCAGCATCATGGGAGGCTTGACGAAGTGGAACCAGGACGGCCTCCCCGTCGTGCGACAGTGACGCGCGGAGATGAGGTGAGAGCTCGTTTCGTGCAGCCAGGGCTAGCCGGCGCGCAGAGCGCCCGGCCGCCAGCCGCCAGCTTGTCCTGAGCGAGTATCGCGAGTCGAAGGGCCGCCAGCTCGTCCTGAGCGAGCACCCTTCGACGAACTCAGGGTGGCCCGAGGCACTCGAGGGCCATCGCGAGTCGAAGGGCCGCCAGCCGTTGGATCAGAACGTCAACCGGCTGTCGAAGGTGACTCGCAGGAACATCATGTAACGCTCTCCGGGCCGGAGCGTGCCTCCTACACCACCGATGGGCCGCACGCGCGTGGTGCGCTCGTAGCCGAAACCGGTCTGGATCACGAAGGTCGAGACCTGCTTGCCGGAAAACGCCCGCAGGAGCCGCCCTTCCAGGACCGGGAATTCCCAACCGATCGACTTCATTTGGTACACCATGGGAATGCCGTATCCCGAGGGGACGACCGGCAGGATCGTCACCGCGTCGGGACCTCCCAGGTAGCCGTAGAGCGTGAGCCCGACCTCGCGCCCCAGGATGAACTGGAAGCGGCCAGCCGGGGTGCGGAACCCGGCCTGCCAGGGAATGGCACCGCCGTTCACGGCGCCGATCACCATCCCGTCGAGTGCCTTCGGCGCGGCGAGTGCCAGGATCGGCGCCGCCACGACGAGATCGCCCGGAACGAGCCAGAACGGAACCCGGACCCGCATCGAGATCGCGCTGCGCGAAGGAATCAGGATCTGGGATCCGACCGGCGTGTCCCTGCCGCAGTGACCGCCGCAGACGAAGCCCTCCGAGTTTCGCACCAGCAGTCCCGCCTCCGCCCAGAGCTGACCATCTCCGGACGGGCCCGTCAGCGACTCGAGTCCGAATCCTGCCCTGGCCGACAGGGTCAGCGACGCCGCATCCACCCAGGCGCCTGGCGACCAGGTGCCCCGGGTTTCTCCGATGGATCCCCCTGCCGCCACGCCGACAAACGATCCGATGTCGGCCCTGTAGCGTGGCAGCGACGCCGGTCCGGGGCCAAGGCCCGGAACGGGCGTGTAGGGCACGGCCACAGCCAGCAGGGCTAGCGCCTCGCTGCTGAAGTTCTGCGCGGGCATCTTGACGGACCGGCAGATATTGAACGACGTGTCCGCGCGCGCCTGGTCGAGGTCGAATCCCGACAGGCCCGACGCGATGCGAGAGGAGGGATCGGTCGCCTCGAGGAACTGCGCCAGGCTGATTTCGACCACGCGCGCCGCCTGATCGAGACCCTCAGGCCGAAGGTAACCGTCACCGTAGAGAATGAACGGCGTGTTCTGCCAGTCGCTCGCTTCGAGCCCGTGGAGGTTGTAGTAGTCGTGCGTGCCCTTCCGCTCGGCAGCGTCGCCCCAGGATCCGACCGTGTGTCCGGCTGCGAAGGCATCTTCGAGAAAGTGCAGTGCGAAGGCTTCAGCGGAAAGCGCCAGGCGGGCAATCCCGGGCCTGTCTTCCGGACGTGTCGACGGATCTCCCCAGGCCACAGCCAGTCGCAGCGCGGCCGCGTGGTAGGTGAGGTAGACCCCGAGCGCGTTGGCCGGCGCCGCGGGCGACAGCACTTCGGCCACGTACGCTTGCGCGTCGCGGCCCGTCCGGGTGCGGGGCAGGAGGAAGTGCGCACTGCTGGCGTTGGCCCGCGAGCTGTACTTGCGGATCGTTCAGCTCCAGCAGCTGGTCACACCTGGTCAGCGGCCAGGCACGCTGGGCGTCATTCCTGGCGGAGGCGAGTTTCGCGTCGAGATCAGCCGCCACCCGCGCGACTTTGAGGACCCAGTCGGTGTCGAGCGCGGTGTGAAGAAGGTCCGCCGCGGAACAGGAGTGGTCGCCCGCGATGGCTGGCCAGGCGGCCAGATCAATGCAGCCGGGGGCAGGAACCTGGCTCGCCTGCGACGGCGCGGCGCAGAGGCGCGCTTCGTGGCCGACCCTGGCGTCGGCCCACAGCTTCGCGAGCAACTCGACCCGCTGCGGGGAGAGCCTCTTGATGCCTTCGCCCGTAATATTGCGGTGCTCCGGGTAGACCCAGGCGCGCGCAATTCCAGGGAGTACCAGCCACACGAGCACCAGGGCCGCGGTGCGTGACAAAGCTCGGGTCATATCCCCCTTCTGCCCGGACGTTCAGGAGGCGCCAGCGCGAATGTTACCCCGAACCTGGATTCCGCGACGACGCGCGCGGCTCATGGAGCTTTCGGCAGGCGATCCAGCAGCTTCTTCGCCGAATCGGCGACGTCGGGGTGCTCGCCTGCGCGTTCGGCAAGCGGCTGTGCCCTGGCAAAGTCGCCGATGTTGAAATAGCCGGCCGCCGCGCTGAACGCGCTGCGCGCCTGCGTGAGCACGGTGGCGGCGATCTGGCGTTCCTTCGCCGCGATCAGCTTCGCCTTGCGAGCCTCACCGAGCCTGGACTCTGCGATCTCCTTGATCTTCGCGCGGAGCGCATCCGCATCGTTCGCGTAGAGGGGCTCGGCGGCGGCGAACGACTCCGCAGACTCCTTCCATCGCTTCAGTGTCGAGAGCACGGAACCCAGGTAGAACCACGCGTCGCTGTCCTTGTCGCTGTAGCGGATCGCGACCCTGAACTCCTCCTCGGCGCGGGCGAGCTCGCCGCGGCCGAGCGCGATGAGGCCGGTCAGCTTGGCGACGGCCCCGTCCATCGGGAGGAATTTCTTCGCCTCCTGCACATCGGTCCACGCGGCCTCGTACTCCTTCGTGCGCTGGCGATTGTAGGCGCGCCAGAGGTACGCGTCGCCGAGATACCAGGTGCCCAGCTCGAGCATGCGGTTCGACACGCCGATCGCTTCCTCGGTCCGGCCAAGATAGCTGAGCAGCTTGACCTTGCCGAGGAGCGCTTCGCGCAGGCCGGGCACCAGTTGAACGGCCTTATCGTAGTACCCGAGACCTTCCTCGTAGTCCTCCATGGCCATGTAGATGCCGCCAAGGTACGAAGCGGCCAAGGCCAGATTGGGAAAAGCCTTGGCAGCCAGCAGCATGTGACGCTCGGCTTCGACGAGCCGGCCCTGGCCGAAGGCTGACTCGCCGATGAAGAGCTCGATTTCCAAGAATCGAGGATCCGCGTCGAGCAGCGCGGTCAGCGACTTGATGTCGTTGCCTGTACAAATGGCGGCGGAGAAGCGCAGAAGAGGAGGCGCACCCGGAGGCGGAGTCCACGGTCTGGCCTTGACGTCGCGATCGGTCATGGTGGCCCGATAGGTGCACTCGAGCGTCAGCCGGAACGACGCTCTCAGCAGATCGTCGCCCGACTCACGCGCGAGTATCTGCCGCCACGTCGCCGCGTTGGCCATGATCACTCCATAGGCCCCAAACATCCCGTCCAGCTGTTCCTTCGAGATGCCGCCACCCTTCCACGGCGCCACGTCCAGCCACGCCACGTAGGTCCTGTAGTCGTACGGGACAGGCAGTGCGGCAGCGAGGTCGCGCGCCTTCTGTTGCCCCTCGCCCGTTCCGAGGGAGATCTGTCGCTCTCGAAGGGCCACGAGCAAGGCTGTGTCAGCCGCGCGGAGCTGGGCCGACGGGAAGGCAGGATTGGCGGCCAACCGCTCGTAGATCGTGAGCGCTTCCTGGAGGCACGAGTAGCAGCCCTCACGAACAAGCGCGTCGGCGGAGACCAGCGCCGCAAAGTCGTCGCCCGGCGGCGTCGGGAGCAGCGCAGGCGGCCGATGGGCACACGCGCCAAGAGAGACAAGGCAGGCAGCACCAACCAGGCGCGCGATCATCCCTCGCATAGCTCCTCCCAACTGCCAATTAGACACCAGGCCAGGCCGATCGGCCGTTCGCGGGGGGCGCGAGCGACGCGACGTCTTGCAGCCGTGCCGGACGGGATGGACCGCCGGCGCGGGCCCCGCGTGCCCGGGGGTCCTCACGAACCTCAATGTGTGAGACAGTAGATCTTCGGTTCTGTAGGTGCCCCGAGTGAGTGGCCGCGCGGGCGGTTCACAACCCAAAAGGAGCCTGCCACGATGTCTCTCAGCCGCCGTCAATTTCTCGCCTCCTCGTCTCTCGCTCTTGCGGCGTCGACGCTGGATCTGCGCGCCCTGCTGGCGCAGGCCGGCCAGGCCGCGCAGGCGCCGCCGGCGACGGCCTTCACCGTCGTTCGCGGCACGGTGGGCTACTTCACCGGCCAGGGCGGCGTGATCGGATGGCACGCCGACAAGAAGAGCGCCGTCGCCGTCGATTCGCAGTTTCCCGCGACCGCGGCGATCTGTCTCGACATGATCAACGAGCGGTCTGGCGGCCTCCAGATCGACTACCTGATCAACACCCATCACCACGGCGATCACACCGGCGGCAACGGGGTGTTCCGCCCGAAGACGAAGAAGATTGTCGCCCAGCTCAACGTGCCGCGTCTTCAGCGCGAGGCGGCGATCCTGGCGGCCAAGAACGCCAAGCCCGGAACGCCTCCCCCGCCGGAGATCGTCGTGGCCGACACGACCTACGACAAGACCTGGCGTGAACTCGTCGGAGACGAGGCGGTCGCGCTGAAACATTACGGGCCGGGCCACACCAGTGGTGACAGCGTGGTGACCTTCGAAAAGGCGAATGTCGTGCACATGGGCGACCTGGTGTTCAACCGGCGCCATCCGGTCATCGACCGGCCCGGCGGGGCCTCGATCGCGAACTGGATGAAGGTCCTCGACCAGGTCGTCGCCGATCACGCCGACGATACCATCTACATCTTCGGCCACAGCGGACCTCAGTTCGGCATCACCGGCAGCAAGGCCGACCTGGCCTACATGCGCGACTACCTGTCGGCGCTGATGGAGATGGTCAGGGGCGAGATGAAGGCGGGCAAGACCCGCGAGGCGATCACCCAGATCACCAGCCCGCTCAAGGGATTTCCCGATCACGGACCGCTCACCCCCCGCGTGCTCTCCGGGGCGTACGACGAGCTGGCCGGATAGCGCGGGCGTTCAGGCGGCAGCAGGGATGAGGCGCGGGCGGGTCCGCCACGGGGCGGCCCCGCCCGGCCAGCGCTCGCTACCGTGTCCAGCGTCCGTTCGGCATGCGCACCGGTCCGGGATGGAAGAAGTCGGCGGGCGTCATCACGCCGTCGCGCTTGTAGACCATCCCGTTCTTCATCACGAAGGTCACGGTGCGAAGCGCGTCGACATCGGCGAGCGGGTCGCCCGGGACCGCGATCAGGTCCGCGTAGAACCCGGGCTTGATCGGCCCCCGTTCGGCGATGATGTCGGCCGCCTTGTAGCCGTTGGTGGTCATCGCACGAATCGTGTCGGCAGGCGGGATGCCGGCGGCCTTCCACGTCTTCAGGAACGCGATCGTCAGCTCGCCCCGCGTCAGCCATCGGCCGGTCTTCTCGTCCTTCATCCGGTCGTTCCAGTAGTCGAAGTCGGTCGAGTAGGTCAGCGGCACCTTCTGCTGCCACGCGTCCTTCAGGTTGTCGACCGCGCGCTTGAATGCGGGCTCGCTTCCCCGGTAGGCGGTGAACGGGGTGTCGGTTCCGGCGAGGAAGATCCCTTTTTCCGCCATCTGCCGATGGTGGTCGGGGGTGAGCGGGTTACCGTGCGCGATGATGTAGATGCCCGCGTCGATCGCCCGCTGCGCACCCGCGGCCGTCTGAACGTGGCCTTCGACCTTGCACCCGCCGGTGGCGGCTTCCCGGATGGCGAGCTTGATGTCATCGACCGAGTATCCCCAGGGTTTGCAGTCGATGCACAGCTTGATGGTCCTGGCGCCAAACAGCATGTTCTCGCGGACGGCCCGCACGATCTCGTCGGGGCTGTTGGCGTCGATGTACTCCGGGAACATGATGTTGTGCTGCTTGTACATCTCGGGCGTCGGCCAGAACTGGCCGCCTGTGCTGCCGATCATCGGGCCCGACGGGATCACCGTCGGCCCGGGCAGCCAGCCCTGCTCGATGGCCTGCCGCAGCGCGGCGTCGACATAGAGCGCGTTGTTGCCCACGTCGCGCACCACGGTGAACCCCGACGCGAGCAGCTGCATGCCGTTGGACGCCGCCTGGATGGCCCGAAGCGGCGTCGAGTCGGTGATGTACGTCAGGTAGTAGTAGTTGTTCTCGGGCTGCTCCTTGTAGGTCATGCCCATGTGGGTGTGCGCATCGACCAGGCCGGGCAGCACGGTCAGCTTCGACAGGTCGATGATGTTGGCTCCGGCCGGGATCGCGAGGTTCGCGCCGACGGCCTTGATCTTCTCGCCCTCGATGATGATCACCTGGTTGGTTGACGAGGTGCCGGTGTCCGGATCGATCAGCCTGCCGGCCTTGACGACGGTCAGCGGCGACGGGGCGGACGGCGTCTGCGCGTGAAGCGGCGCGAAGAGGATGACGAGATAGCCGGCGAATAATGCGAGCAGCAGCCCTCGTGTTTTCATAGAGCCCTCCTGAGGCTGGCTGATTCTATACCTGCGCAGTCACCGGCTCGCAGCTTCGGGCCGGTCGTGGCCGCGCCGCGCGTCCCGCTCGCGCTCGCCGGCAGAACGCATCTCCGGGGTGCTGTCGGCGGAAGCGATGGGTCCCCAACCCATCGCGGACTTCGGCCCCTGCGAGGCGTTCTGCAGACTGACGCCGTCGGCTCGGCTCAAGGGACACGCTTCTGCGACCACGACCGGCCCGACGTAGGAGCCTGGAGACGCGTGCGCCGGCCAGGGGCCTGTTTGGGGTAAGATCCGCTCGCTCTTTCCGCTGTCCACCCCGGCCCGATCCGCGGTGCCTTCAGGCCGGATGAGCGGGCGGCAACCCGGTTGACCGAGCCTCTCGGGCGGACACCTATGACCAATGCCGCTTCCGGTTCCGCATCGACGCTCACCGGCCTCGACTGGCTGGTGATCGCCGCCTACTTCAGCATCCTCCTCGCGGTCGCCTGGCGGGTCGTCAGGAAGGGTAAAGACACCGCCGCCGACTACTTCCTCGCCGGGCGCAACCTCGGCTGGTGGATCATCGGCGCGTCAATCTTCGCGTCCAACATCGGGTCTGAACACATCGTCGGGCTGGCCGGGTCGGGCGCGACCGACGGCGTGGCGATGGCGCACTACGAGCTGCACGCCTGGTGCCTGCTGGTGCTGGCGTGGGTGTTCGTGCCGTTCTACGCGCGCTCGATGGTGTTCACGATGCCCGAGTTCCTCGAGCGCCGCTTCTCGGCGCACTCGCGCTACGTGCTCTCGATCGTGTCGCTGGTGACCTTCGTGGTCTCGAAGATCGCCGTGGGCATCTTCGCCGGCGGGGTGGTGTTCGCCACGCTGCTCCCCGAATTGCACATCCAGCTCGGCAGCGTCGGCATCAACAGCTTCTGGATCGGATCGGTGCTCGTGATCGTGCTCACGGGCCTCTACACCGGGCTCGGCGGGATGCGCGCGGTCGCCTACAACGACGCCGTCCAGGTCGTCGTGCTCATCATCGGGTCGGCGGTGCTGACGATCTACGGTCTGGTGCAGCTCGGCGGCTGGTCGCACCTGCGCGCCGCGCTGCCGTCGGACATGTTCAACCTCTGGAAGCCGCTGATCCCGGCCGGCGTCGAGGGCACCTGGGCGCCGGTCCTCGAACGCAATCCGGCGGGCGAGATCGTCCGGCAGGCGTGGTACTTCAACGGAAACTACCCGTGGCTCGGCATGCTCTTCTGCGCGCCGATCATCGGCCTCTGGTACTGGTGCACCGATCAGTACATCGTCCAGCGGGCGCTCGGCGCGCCCAACGAGCAGACCGCGCGGCGCGGCAGCATCTTCGCGGGGTTCCTCAAACTGTTCCCGGTCTACCTGTTCATCATTCCCGGGATGATCTGCCTCGCACTTGCCAAGTCGGGCACCGTACCGGGGCTCTCGCCGATGGTCGGCCCGGATGGCCAGCCGGTGCGCGAAGTCGCGCAGGCCGCGTTTCCGATGATGGTGCAATACCTGCTGCCGCCAGGGCTGCGAGGGCTGGTCGTCGCCGGGCTGCTGTCGGCGCTGATGGGATCACTGGCCGGGGTGTTCAACGCCTGCTCGACGCTGTTCACGGTCGATCTCTACGCGAAATTCAGGCCGCACGCGACCGAGCACCAGATCGTGCGGACCGGCCGCATCGCCACGGGCGTGATGGTGCTCATCGCGCTCGCGTGGATCCCGGTCATCCAGGGGGCGCACGGGCTCTACAACTACCTGCAGACGGTCCAGGGATATCTGGCGCCGCCGATCTTCGTCGTGTTCTTCTTCGGCGTCTTCTACAAGCGGCTGAACGCACAGGGCTGCCTGTGGGCGATGATCGTCGGCTTCGCGATGGGGCTGTTCCGCATGCTGGTCGACACGCCGGTGACGCTCGGTCTGGCCGGCTTCGAGCACGGCTACGCTCCGGGATCGTTCCTGTGGGTGGTCAACAACATCTACTTCCAGTACTTCAGCGTCCTCATCACGATCGTGTCGGCCGCCGTGATGATCGGGGTCAGCCATGTCACGCCTGAGCCGGACTACCAGCGGATGCAGGGCCTGACCTACGGGACCGCAACCGCCGCTCAGGCACGCCACACGGAGTCGAGCTGGAACTGGCGCGAAGTCCTCGCGTCGGGGTTCGTGCTGGCGTGCATCCTCGGCGCATATCTGTACTTCCGCGGGTAGACAGGCCGATCGAACCCGCTCCCGGCGTTCCTGCCGGCCCGGCCACGCGCGTGTGGACCCGGGGTCGATCGACGGCCGAGGCGCGACGCTACCGGGCCAGCTGCTGCTTCAACCACGCGATGCGATCGGCCCGGACTTCGGCGGGAGCCGCCAGGGAATGATCCGAGTCGTAGAAGCGGGCTGTCTTCGGCCCGGCGACCGATGCGATCAGCGCGTCGGCCGCCGTCTTTGGCACGAACCGATCGCGGGTGCCGAACTGAAACAGAACCGGCATGGCTCCCAGCCGTGCCAGATACCGTGTCGGGTCGAGCGGCGCAAGGCGGTCGATAACCCTCTGCCTGGCATCGCCGGTCAGCTTCGGATGGAAAAGGAACCAGTCGCTGAACCGCTCGGTCCCCGCCATGAACGCGAACGCCTTCAACCGCGACGGATCGAGTCCCGCGGCCAGGGCGCCGTACATTGCGCCGAAATCGTGGCCCACAAAGGCCAGGCGGCTGGCGTCAGCACCCGGGCGGGAAGCCAGCAGGTCGATCGCCCGCCGCAGTTCCCTGGTCTGCTCAATCGAGACCGTGTAGTCGTTGGCCGGGTTCCGTTTCAGGAACCAGCCCCGCGGGGTCCACATGGTGTCCGGCAGCAGCGAGATGGCACCCGAAGCCGACGCCAGCTCAACCGCCTCGTCGAGGAACTCCGTCCGGTTCGCGGTGGGGCTGTTGTCCTCGAGCCAGTGCACGAACACGATACCCGGGTGAGGGCCCGGGCCAGGCGGCACGACCAGGTACGCGAGGTTTCGCGAACCGTCGAGCCTCCGATACGAGACGTCCTGAACGGTCACATCGCCGCGATGCTCCGTCTTCTCGACTTTCAGATCGAATGGACGCGATCGATCGTAGTCGAATGCGGCGGCGGGCACCGTCGCACCCTGGATCGCGCCGATCAGCATCACCGACGCGATCGTGCAGGCGGCTGCCGCCTTCCGAGCCGCGCCGCGGTCACTCGAACCGGCTCGAGCCATGACTGTCTCTCCCGGAACCCGGCTGTCCCCCATCCGCTCACCGTCCCAGGCGTTTCCGCACCCATTCACCCGCCTGCGCGGTCAGCGTGCCCAGGACCGCCAGCACCACGACCGCGCCACCATGAGCCGCCAGCACATGGCTCGGCGCGGACACGTCGCAGAACAGGCGCCAGCCGGCGTCGCTCATCAGGCCGGCGCCCATGCCATACAACGCACCCGCCACCCAGGGCCTCAAGGGAAACGCGCGCGCGGCGAGCAGTCCCGCGACGATGACGGCGGGAACACCGAAGAGGGCGGAGTGCCTGAGGCAGTAGAAGAAGAACGGCACCTGGCTGGAGGGCGGCGCGGATGTCGGGCTGACTGAGTAGGTCCCCAACGTGATCGCCGCCACGATCGCGAGCGCGCCGCCGAGCGCAACGAGCACCTGGCGCCGCGTCAGGTTCGAGCCGGGCACCGCCTCGCGCAGCGCCAGCCCGACCAGCACGAACCCGACCATCACCTGGAGTGCCGACACCTCCCAGGACCACCATGCGCCCAGCACACCGGCATCGCGACGCTCCCCCATCAGCCAGGGCACGCCAACCACCACCGCGATCGCGAGCGGCAGGAGCACGGCCGTTCGCCGCCAGGGCGGCGGAAGGGGCCTGACCGGCGCGAGGTCGCGCTCGATGGCCCGATGCAGCCGTTCGGGCACCCGTTCGGTCTGAGGCTCAGTCGCCATCGGAAGGGTCTTTCTCGTCCTCAGTCCTGCGGCCAAGGATCGACCGGAGATTGCCAATCCCGCGCGACGACCGCAGCTTGGCGGCAGCTTCGCGGATTCCGAGCTTCCTGCCGATCTCGCGGAAACTCAATCCGGCCACGTGGTGCAGCACCAGCGCCTGCCGGCGATCCGCCGGGACCTGCTGCAGGGCATCACGGACCTCATCGCGCTGCATGCGCCGCGTGATGTCCAGGTCCGGCGCGATCGGATCGGGCGTTTCGTCGAATTCGCACGCCACAGGACGCACGCGCCGGGACGCCGTCCTCAGGTCCATGAGGTAGACGTGCCGCGCGATCGCGAAGGCCCATGGCTGAACGGGCCGCGAGGGCGAATAACTGCGGCGCGATCGATGGATCTGCAGAAATGTCTCCTGCAAGAGGTCCTCGGCCCGTGACCGGTCCCGCGTGAGCGAAGCGAGGTACCGCAGGAGCACGCCGGAGAGCCGTGCGTACACCTGCTCGAATGCCTCCATCCGGCCGTCCTGGTAGCCGGCCATCGCCAGCCTCAGGGCTTCTTCCTCGGACGATCTGCCGGGATCGGAAGACGTCATTTGCTTGGTTTGCCGAAGCGAGGGGAATGGTATCACCCGCTGATACGTTTTCGTCCGGGCCGGCAAAAGGTTAATTGAGGTTCGCCGCCGATGCGCCACAGCACAGCAGGTTCGCTCCGTATACCTCCTTACCGGGGGGGCACGCTGCCAAGAGCCCTCGGCGTCATGCTCGTCGCCGCGTCGACGCTGGTCCTGGCAGCCGACATGCCTTCGCCCGGCCGTGCCAGTCAGGACGAGGACGCCGGCATCGCGGTCCTGCTGAACCGGATCGAACAGGCCGCGCTGGTGTCCGATGTCGAAGGGTACCTCTCGCTGCTGGCTCCTGAAGCCGACCGGGAGAGGGCCCGCGCAACGGCCACCGCCCTGTTCGGGAGCCCTGGCGTCACGCGCGCCGTGATTCGCGAGCGTGACCGGATCCCGGCGTCCGGCAGCGTGCCGGGAACGGCGTACCGCCTGGCGGTCGACATGTTTCTCGAGCGGGGGCCCCACGGCCGCATCACCACCTGGCGCCTCGACATCAGGCGTGCCGCCGGCCAGGAAGCCGGCGCCGCCCACGCGGGTTCCGGATGGGTCATCCAGGCGGAAGATCCCGTGTCGTCCATCGACGGCCTCGAGCGCATGACCATCGACCCGGCAACCCAGCTCAAAGCCCGTAACCTGACCGTTCGCGCCGAAGACATGGAACTGATCCTGCAAAACGGCTCGCTGTTCGTGTCGCGGGCGGAGTCCGGAGTCGCCGGCATCGTGTTCGTCGGCGAGGGCGAGATGGTCTTCCGGCCGTCCTCCGAGATGGAGCGCGGCCAGGTACGGGCCTATGCAGGCAACGAGACGCTGAAAACCGCGCTCGACGCGGTCGGTACTGAAGCTGCCGCCCGCGGAGGTCGCGGCCCATCTCGCCCTCGAGAGTCTCGAGCCGGAGAAGATCGATCCAAAGAGGCTGGCAAAGGCTGTAGCGGCCCTTCGAGAGGACGCGCCGAAAACGTACTCGATCGACCTCCGCGAGTTGAGCCAGCAGCAATGGTCACTGACGCCCCAGGCCGGCAGCCTGGTGGCGGAGATCCACACACGCCGGTACGGAACGCTCACCTACATTCGCGACCGGAGCATCCCGGAGGACATCTCCGTCTTCAACCGGGACGCACGGCGCCAGATCGCAATCTACCCGTCGCCCGAGAAGCTGCGGCAGCGCGGCTCCACCTACAGCGAGGACGACGGCCGCGCCTACGACGTGGAGCGCTACGAGATCGACGCGGCGTTCACGCCCGATCGCCGATGGGTGAGCGGCCAGACCCGCCTGCATGCCATCGTGCGCGCCGGCGGCCTGTCGTCGCTGACCCTGCGCCTCGCCGAATCGCTCGACGTGCGGTCGGTGGTCAGCCTCCAGCACGGCCGGCTTCTCGCGCTGCGCGTGAAGAACCAGAACAGCCTGGTGGTCAGCCTGCCGAGCTTCCTCAGCCAGGGCTCGCCGATCGACCTGGTCGTGACCTACTCGGGCCGGCTGGAGCCCGAGGCCGGCAACCGGGAAAGCCTGTCGGCCGACCGCGAGCAGAACGAGGACTCTGACAGGTGGTCCAGCGCGGCGTTCGAGGCGTCCTACCTGTACAGCAATCGCAGCTACTGGTACGCGCAGGCCCCTGACGCCAGTTACGCCACCGCGTCGATTCGTGTCACGGTCCCCGCCGAGTACACGTGCGTGGCGAGCGGCCAGTTGTCGGCCGGGGGGCCGGTCGCCATGGGCGTCGTTGGCCAGGGAGGGCCCTCGGGGGCTCAGAAGGTGTTCACCTTCATCGCGTCCAGGCCCGCGCGGTACTTCTCGTGCGTGCTGAGCCGATTCACCCGCATCGAGGCCGGGAGCGGCGATTCACCGGGCATTGCCGCTGAAGTCACGCGACGGTTCCGGAACCGGGGACCGCAGGTGATGGCCGATGCGGCATCGGTGGCGCGCTTCTTCTCGGCGCTTGTCGGCGAGTGTCCGTATCCGACCTACACGGTGGCGCTCATCGAGCACGACCTGCCGGGCGGCCACAGCCCGGCGTACTTCACGGTGCTGAACCAGGTGGTGGCGCGCCGCGGCGTGACGTGGGGAGACGACCCGGCTGCGATCAGCGATTTCCCCGAGTACTTTCTCGCGCACGAACTGGCGCATCAGTGGTGGGGACAGGCGGTCGGCACCAGGAACTACCACGAAGCCTGGATCAGCGAGGGATTCGCCCAGTACTTTACGGCGCTCTACGCGGAGCACGTGCGGGGCCCGGCGGCGTATCGGGCGATCGTCCGCCACTTTCGCCATTGGACGCTCGCCAAGAGCAGCGAGGGCCCGGTGTGGCTGGGCTCCCGGCTGGGCCACATCCAGGGCGACGGGCGCATCTTCCGCGCGGTCGTCTACAACAAGGGGGCCCTGGTCCTCCACATGCTGCGGCAGTTGCTCGGCGATGCCCCGTTTTTCCGCGGCCTCAAACGCTTCTACCTCGAGAACCGGTTCCGCAAGGCAGGGACCGAGGAAGTCCGGCGCGCCTTCGAGGCCGAGGCCGGGCGGTCGCTGGAGCGCTTCTTCAGCCAGTGGATCGAGAAGCCCGACCTCCCTCAGTTGAACGTCACCACGCGAACCGAGACAGGCGAACAGGGCCCCGTCCTGGTCGTGCACGTCGTGCAGACCGCCGGCCTCTTTGATGTGCCAGTGCCGATGCGGCTGACCTTCGCCGACGGGAGCACGCGGGATCTCACCTTCGACATCACGGAGCGGGACGCCGAGTTCCGCGTGAGCCTGGCCCAACCCCTGCGCGGCGCCTCCGTCAGTCGGGCAGAACTCGCCGCGGTGCTTGCAGGGGGATAGCGGCCCGGAATCGCGGCCGAATCCCGGGGCCCACGTGTATTGAGCTCGTGAGCCCCGGGCACGCGGGCTAAAGCCCACGTGCTCCATTCCCGGCGTGTGCTCAACTCGACCGAGCGCCGGCCAGAGCGATCGAGATGTGTAGGATCATGAGGAGCGTCGGGATTAGAACCTGCCGAAGGTGCCCGTCGCCGGGCCGTCCTGTCCGGCGACTGGCGCCGAGGCGGCTCTCGCGGCGACCAGCCGCGGGCGCGGTGAATTCCCGACAGACTGCGGCGCCGGTGGCTGCACGGCGGTCGCATGGCCGTCGCGGCCGGATGCGGACCGGACCCGCCGCGCGGCGTGCCCGACCATCGCGTCGAGATGCTCGACCAGGGCCTTGGAGGACCGGGCCTGCTGGCTGAGCTCCTCGCTGGCTGCGGCGCTCTCGGCCGCCGTCGCGGCGCTGGCCTGGGTCACCTTCTCGAGCTGGGTGATCGCCTGGCTGACCTGTTCGATTCCCTGGGCCTGTTGCCGGCTGGCCGTGCTCACCTCGTCTGCGATGGCCTGCACGCGGAGCACGCTGGCGGTGAACGCCGAAATCGAAGCCGCCACCTGTTCCACCATGCGCCCGCCGCGTTCCGCGCTGGCGCTGGACCCCTCGATCAGATCCGTGGTGTCGCGGGCGGCCTGGGCGGCCCGCTGCGCCAGGTTGCGCACTTCGTCGGCGACGACGGCGAACCCCATGCCCGCCTCGCCGGCGCGCGCGGCTTCGACGGCCGCATTGAGCGCGAGGATGTTGGTCTGGAACGAGATTTCATCGATGGTCTTGATGATCTTGCCGACTCGGCCGCTCGACTCCCGGATTTCGGCCATCGAGGTCACCATGCCCTGCAGCGCCTGGTTCGACTGGTCGACCTGCAGCTTGACCTCGGCCATCAGCCCCGACGCCTGGCTGGCGTTCTCGGCGTTACGCCGCGTCATCGAGGACATTTCTTCCATGGACGCGGACGACTCCTCGAGCGTGGCGGCCTGCTCGGTCAATCCACGCGACAGGCTGTCGGCCGAGGTCGACACCTGGGACGAGACCTCGACCAGCGCTTCGCTGCCGTCGCGCAGGTTGGCGGCCATCGCCCGAAGGGCCTGGTTGACCCGCCAGACCGTGAAGACGCCGACGCCCCCGATGGCCATCGCGCCCAGGAACAGCGCCGCGCAGACGCCGACCATCCAGGTGTACCAGCGATCCGAGGACGCCAGCTCCCGCTCGATGTTCCCATCGTTGGCGGCGGTGACGGCCCGGACGTTCTTCCGCAGGCGTTCGAACGCCGGAAGGATCTTCTCCCGCGAGATCTGATCGGCCGTGTCTCCGTTTCCGCTCTTGAGCGCCGCACTGACTTCGGCGAAGCCGGCCTTCATCTCCCCGGTCGCCTGTGTGACATCGGCCACCCGTCCGGTCGCGGCCGTGTCGCGGGCCAGGCTGGCCAGCCCGCTGATCGCCTCGCCCATGGCGTTCAGGCTGTCGTCGGCCTCGCGGCCCCAGGTGGCCAGGCCCGCGCTGTCGCCGTTGAGAACGGCGAGCGTCATGCCCTTCTCGCTTGCATAGAACCGATACGCGTCAGACTCGAGCCGGTGGCCGAACACGATGGCAGCGACTGGCCCCTTCATCGAATCCCGGAACTGCGACATGGACGTGCTGGTGGACCAGGTTCCATAGGCACCGAGCACCGTGACGACCACCACCATTCCGCCGAATCCTGCGTAGAGTTTCCTGCCGATGGTCCATTGGGATGAGCGTGCGGTGCGCATGAGACGTCCTCCGGCTCGCCGTACGGGGTGCGGCCAGGTTCCCAGACGGGGCTGGCAGCTCGATCTGCCCTGGCTCCGACGGCTCCGACAACTGCGCGGAAAGGGGGCATCCCGTTCCGCATCCTCTCAATCGGCAGATCCGCTCGAAACTGGAGTTGCGCTATCATGCGTTTCTGGTCGGACAACCACGTGCCGGCAGCCTGGGGTGAACGCGCGTCGCCGCCCGGTCTTCCGACAGGCTCCTCCGGCGTCTACGGGTCTGTCGAAGACGACGGGATCGACGCCGCCCCCGGGTTCTCATGTCGCGGTGTTCGCGTATGCGGTGACGGGTGGAATCCTGCACCGTTCAGGTTCTGACGGGCCTTCACCGCAGGCTGCTACGGAAGCGAGGGTGTGATGCGACGCGTGTCCTGGCCGCTGCTCTGCCTCGTGACGATCGCCCTCGGCGCCGGGGCCTCAGCCGACATCCCTCAACCGACCCGGCTCGCCGCACAGCCTCCGCCGGCGGCGCCGGCCAAGTCGCGTCCCGCCAGAGCGACGGCCGCCAGTACGGCGGAGCCGTCCGCACCCGATCTCGTGGATCGTTACGCGCCGTTGCCGGGGGCCCTCTCGGCACGCAACGCGAGCTACTCCATCGATGTCGCGCTGGACCCGAGGGCCCACACGCTGGCGGGCCGGGCCGTGGCGACGTGGCGGAACATCTCGAACGTCAGCACCAACGAGCTTCGGTTTCATCTCTACTACAACGCCTGGAAGAACACCCGATCCTCATGGATGAGGGAGAACCAGCTGGCCGGCGGGTCCGGCGGTGACAGCGTGCGGCCAGACGACTGGGGCTACATCGAGGTCAGCGCCATCCGGCTGCTGCCCGGCGATGCGCCGCCGGTCGACCTGACCTCCCGCCGGCGCTACATCTCCCCGGATGATGGGAACCCGGACGATCAGACCGTCTTGTCGGTACCCCTGCCAACCTCGGTCAAGCCCGGCGAGACGGTCAGCGTCGAGCTGGTCTGGGAATCGAAGATTCCGCGGACCTTCGCGCGAACCGGCGCGGTTGGCAACTACTTCTTCATCGCCCAGTGGTTCCCGAAGATCGGCGTTCTCCAGGACGCGGGATGGAACTGTCACCAGTTTCATCGCGGCACCGAGTTCTTCGCGGACTACGGCGTGTACGACGTGCGGCTCACGGTGCCGCACGGCTGGGTGCTCGGCGCCAGCGGCCGCGAGAAGGCCCGCCGGGACACGGCCGACAACACGACGACCTATACGTATCTCGCCGAGGACGTCCACGACTTCGCGTGGACGACCAGCCCGGACTACGTCGAGCGGACCGCCAGGTTTGCGCACCCGCGTCTTCCGGCCGTCGAGATGCGCCTGCTTCTGCAACCCGAGCACGTCGACCAGGCAGATCGGCACTTCGAGGCGACGCGTGCCGCACTGAAGTACTACGGCGAATGGTTCGGCGCCTATCCGTACGGGTACATCACCGTGATCGATCCCGCCTGGCGCAGCGGCGCCGGCGGGATGGAGTACCCGACCCTGTTCACGGCCGGGTCCCGATGGCTGGTGCCCCGCGACGTGACACAACCCGAGGGCGTGACCATCCACGAGGCTGGCCACCAGTTCTGGTACGGCATCGTGGGCAGCAACGAGTTCGAGGACGCGTGGATGGACGAAGGGCTCAATACCTACTCCACGGCCCGCGTCATCGACGAGCACCCGTTGTACCGGATCAACTATCTCTCGAGGCGGTTCTTCGGCGGATTCATCCCGTACGTGTTCAGGGACATCCCGAGATCGCGCGCGGTGGACGGCGACGGCCTCGCGGGGTACCGGTTCGCGGCGAAGTCCGATTCGGAGTCGACGCCGAGCTGGCAGTATTTCCCCGCGACCGGCGGCGGCCTGTCGTACAACAAGACCGCGCTGTGGCTGCACACGCTGGAGCGCTACCTGGGCTGGCCGACGTTCCAGAAGATCATGTCGACCTACTTCGAGCGCTGGAAGTTCCGTCACCCGAAGCCTGACGACTTCTTCGCCGTGGTCAACGAGGTGAGCGGGCGCGATCTGACATGGTTCTTCGACCAGGTCTACCGGAGCTCGAACGTGTTCGACTACGCGGTGGACGCCGTCCGGAGCACACCGGTCGAGGGACGCGGCATGGTGGATCGAAACGGCAAGGTCGAGCTCGCCAGGGGCGGCGGCCAGCCGGGCCGGACCCGCTCCACGGTCATTGTCCGGCGGCTGGGTGAAGCGCTGTTTCCCGTGGACGTGCTCGTCGTGTTCGACAACGGCGAACAGGTTCGCGAGAAATGGAACGGCCGCGACCGGTGGAAAGCGTTCTCCTACGATCGGATGGCCAGGGTCCGCAGCGTCGACGTGGACCCGGACAGGGTTCTGCTGCTCGACATCAATCGGACCAACAACAGCTGGACCGCGGCCCCCGTCGCCGAACGTGCGGCGCACAAATGGATGCTCAAGTGGATGATCTGGCTGCAGGACGCGCTGCTCAACGCGAGCTGCTTCATCTAGCGCGGATCAGACAGGCTGGCGAAGATGACACACATCCTTCGGGCGTTTCGTGACGGCGTGGGGCGGGTGAGGCGTGCACCGGCCATCCTGGCCGGGATGTTCGTGCTGACGCTGCTGATGGCGCTGCCTCCCGGGCTCCTGCTGCGGTCCGCCATCAGCGCGCACCTCGGCAACAGCAGCGAGGCCGCCCAGGCGCTCACGGGGGTCAATGCGGAGTGGTGGCAGGAGTTCAGCGAGCAGGCGCGCGGGCTCTCGGCGAGCTTCACGCCGAGCATCATCGGGTTCGGCGCGGTCCTCGACAACCTCAGCCGGCTGCTCGACAACGGATCGCTGCCCGGTCCCGTGTTCTGGCTGGCCGCGGCGTATCTCGCGATCTGGGCGTTCCTGATTGGCGGGATCATCGACCGATATGCGCGCAACCGGGCCACGCGCGCCCGCGGGTTCTTCGCGGCGTCGGGAGTGTTCTTCCTGCGGTTCATCCGCCTGGGGATCGTCGCCTGGCTCGTCTACGGCTTCCTCTTCAGCTTCCTCCACAAGTGGCTCCTGGTCGACCTCTACGAGCGGCTGATTCGCGACGTGACCGTGGAGCGCACGGGGTTCATCCTGAACATGGCGCTCTACGCGGTGTTCGGCCTGGCCGTCCTGGCCTGCAACGTGGTCTTCGACTACGCGAAAGTCCGGGCCGTCGTCGAGGATCGGCGGAGCATGATCGGCGCACTCGTCGCCAGCGTCAGGTTCATCGTGCGAAACCCGGGCGCCGTGGCCGGCCTGGTCGCACTCGACGGACTCTGCTTCGTGCTGGTCGTCGCGGCCTACGGGGTCGTCGCTCCCGGCGCCGCGTCGATGCTGGCCGGATTTGCCGTCGGGCAGATCTACCTGCTGGCGCGCCTGTCGGTGAAGCTGCTGTTCTACGCCTCGGAGACGGCGCTGTTCCAGAATCTGCTGGCGCACGCAGCCTACACCGCGTCGCCCTCGCCCGTCTGGCCGGAATCTCCCGCGATCGAGACCATCGCAAACGCGGCAAGAACGCCGTGAGCGGTGAGTACCCGAGTGTGGCTCGCAGCGCAACCGGCACCTCCGGCGTGTGCGCCAAATCGGTTATAGTCGACTCATGAGCACACTGTCGGAACGCATGGCCGGCTGGCTGCGCCAGCAGGTGTCCGGTGCTGGCGCGCGCGGGCTGGTGGTCGGGTTGAGCGGCGGCGTCGACTCGGCGGTGGTCGCTCGCGTGTCTCAAATGGCCATGGCAGACGCGGTGCTTGCAGTCATCCTGCCCGCGCACAGTGATCCCCAGGACGAGCGCGACGCGCGGCTGGTGGCGAGCCAGTTCGGCCTGCGGACGATTTCGATCGACCTGTCGGAGACCTGCGATTCCCTGATCGGGGCGGCGCAGGGAGCGTTGGACGAGGGCGCCGCTGCGAAGCAGGAGGTGGACGAGGCCGCCAGGCGCCTGTCGCAGGCCAACGTGAAGCCGCGCCTGCGCATGACCGCGCTCTATTACCTCGCGAACCGGCTCAACTACCTGCTGGCCGGCACCGGGAATCGCAGCGAGATCGCCATCGGCTACTACACGAAGTACGGCGACGGGGGCGTGGATCTGCTGCCCCTCGGATCGCTCGTCAAGAGCCAGGTGCGCGCGCTCGCGCGGGAAGTGGGCGTGCCGGATCGCATCATCGACAAGGCGCCGAGCGCCGGGCTGTGGCTCGGGCAGACCGACGAAGGCGAGATGGGCTTCACCTACGCGGATCTGGAGACCTACCTCCACCACGGCCCCTCGGGGCTCTCACCGTCGCTCTTGGCCAGGATCGAACGCCTGGCCCGGGCGAGCGATCACAAGCGGCAACTGCCGCCAATCTTCCAGGCGGACTGACTCCCTACCGGCCGGCGAGGAGCGTCGAGGTCAGCTTCGCCTCGGTCATGCCGTAGTGTTCCCAGACCTGGACGAAGTGATCCGACGGCGCAATCTGCGGGTCGACAATGCCCAGGTGCTCCAGCTGTACGCCGCCGCCTGCCAGGGTGGACGCCACATGGCCCGCGAAGCCGCGAAGCCCTGAGCCGACGGTGCCGATCAGGCCGTCCTCGATCGTGACGATCCGGCGGTAGCGGCCGGCAAGGCCTGGCAGGAACGATTCGTCGAGCGGGAACCCGTTCACGATGTAGACGTCGGTCGCAACGCCGGCCGACGAGGCCTTCTCGGCCGCTGCGCCCGCCAGGTAGCTTGGCGCCCCGACGGCAAGCACCGCGGTTGTCGCGCCGTCGTACTGGCGGAACGGGGTGGTCGGCGTCCAGTCGTCCGTGGCGTTCCAGAGGGGATCGGTCGTGCCTGCCCTGGTCAGCACGGGCAGGTTGTCCCTCGACACCGCAACGATGTGGCCGCCCATGGCTGAGGCGGCATCCTTCACCGCCAGGAAGGCGGCCCGGGCATCGGCCGGCGCGTAGAATCGCCGCAGGTACGGAAGGTACCCGAAGGCCAGGTTGATCCAGTCGAGGCTCCATCCCGAGAAGTGGTCCCGGCCCGTGCACGCGCCGACGTGCGCAAGGTGCATGACGAGGTTGAGCCCTTCGTTGAAACCCGTCAGGTTCCGCTGGTAGCGCCAGAGCTCGAATCCCTCGCGCGCAATGCCTTCGAAGAACGCCGCGAAGGTCGCCACGACGTTCAGCTGCGGCTCGCGGCTGCTGAACGACAGGCCGTCGGTCATCAGGGCGGCGACCTGTTCCTGGATGCTCATCTCGAAGTGATGCCCCGGCGGCACGAGCGCGGACGCCTTGCCGAGCTTGGTGGACGGATTGAGGTCGCACGACACGAAGAAGCACCGCTCCGGGTATTTCCGCGCGACGGCGACGTAGGCGGCCTCCGACCCCGCACGCGCGGAGACCCACTTGTCGGTCGGCGGAAGCGCGATCGACTCGACATCTTCACGTGTCAGGACGAGATTGGGCGTGCCTCTGGCCGGACGGGCCGAGGTCACCACCACTCTCGGGCGCGCGCTGCGCAGCCGCGCCAGAGCGGACGATTCCTCGGGCGCCAGCCTGAGCATCGGGCCCGAGAGGACTTCTGAGGCGTCGCGGCCCTTCATGCCGCCGTCGTGGTGCGCGACCCCGCCTGGAAGCAGGTTGACGTAGAAGAGGCACTGCAGCATCGCGTAAACGTCGCGGAAGCTCATCAGCGAGCCCGGAATCCAGATCTCCGTCTGCAGGCCGACATTCTGCTTCGCGGCGAACGCCTGCAGCTCGGCCGACACGCCGTACATCTGGCCGAACGAGGCAAGCGTGACCGGCGCTCCCGATGTCGAGCGGAATCCGGTGGGATAGATCAGCGCCGGCTCGCCGGCCTGCGCGAGCCGGTACGCCTCGCTGTAGGCCTGGAACAACCTGCGGCGATCGTGGAGCGACGGGATTTCCAGCACGCGAATCCCGAGGCTCGACACGATTGGCCGCGGGTCCTTGTTCATGATGCGCGCGGTCTGGCCCGAGAGCTGGATCCCGTTCCGGTGCATGACGAACACGATCGGCGCGTGGTGCAGGCTGGCCGCCACGAATCCGTCGAGCGCCTGGCCCGAAATCCACCCGGCGTCGCCGCAGTGGCAGATGACCAGCGAGCCCGGCCCCTTGTGTGCCCTGAGCCCGAGCGCCTGGCCGGTGCCGACCGCCACCATGACGCCGAGCCGGCCGGAGCTGAGCTCCGTGCCGCCAGGCACCCAGGACACGTGGCCCGCGATGTCGAGGCTTCGGCGGAACCCGTCGATGACCCGCTGTTCGGGCAGGAAGCCCAGGGCCGCCAGCGCGGAGTAGTAGCCGATGCTGGTGTGGCCGTGTTCGATCGTGAAGTGGCGCCGGTCGTAGTCGACGACACCGAGCGTCATCAGGAGCGCGGGAATCAGCTCGAGGCCCCCGCCCAGGTGATCGAGATCGCCGACGGTGGCGAGCGAGGCCAGCGCCTTGACGGCGATCGCGGCCGCCGACTTCTCGAGGGCGGCCAGCGCGAGATCGTTCTCGCCGGTGAGCACGCCGCCCTCCAGGTCGAGCGCAAAGGGCAGCACGTCGGATCGGAACCGTTCGCCGATCGCCACCGATGCGGCCAGCAACGTCCGGTTCCGTTCAGCCTGGTCGCCCGTCAACTTCTGCAGGGATGTCTTGGGTAAGGTGTTCATGGCAGTGTGGAGAAGGCGGTCTCTACTCTCGGGATCCCGGAATTCCGGCGACAGATCCCCTCCTCGGGGAGCCGGGACCCGCCGGAGCGCGCTCCGAAAACCTTCGTCAACGTAAGCATACCAATTCCCGGGCGGCCTCGCCGCGCGTCAGGCCCGATATAATGGGTTGGCCATGACGCACACGATTACGCTCATTCCCGGCGACGGCATCGGACCGGAGGTGTCGGCCGCCGTCGTGCGCATTCTCACGGCGGCGGGCGCCGACATCGAGTGGGAACGGTACGACGCGGGGGCCGCGGCACTCGAGCGGCACGGCACGACGCTGCCCCCGGTGCTTCTCGACTCCATCCGGCGGAACAAGGTCGGGCTGAAGGGTCCGCTGACGACACCGATCGGAAGCGGATACACCAGTGTGAATGTCGGGTTGCGCAGGGCGCTCGACCTGTATGCCAACCTCCGGCCGGTCTTCAACCTCCCGGGGGTCCCGGCCCGCTACGAGCATATCGACCTGATCCTGGTTCGCGAGAACACCGAGGACCTCTACTCGGGGCTCGAGCACGAGGTCGTGCCGGGGGTGGTGGAAAGCCTTAAGATCATCACCGAGCGCGCATCGACGCGCATCGCCCGGTTCGCGTTCGAGTACGCGCGGGCCAACGGCCGGTCGAAGGTCACGGCGGTCCACAAAGCGAACATCATGAAGCTCAGTGACGGGCTGTTTCTCGAGTGCGCCCGGACGATGGCCAGGGACTTTCTCGACATCACCTACGACGAGCGCATCGTCGATGCCGCCTGCATGAACCTGGTGATGAATCCCGAGCGGTTCGACGTGCTGCTGATGCCGAATCTCTATGGCGACATCCTGTCGGATTTGTGCGCCGGCCTGGTCGGAGGGCTCGGCGTGGTCGGCAGCGCGAACGTCGGCGTCGACTGCTCGGTGTTCGAGGCGGTGCACGGCACGGCGCCCGACATCGCCGGCCGCAACGTGGCGAACCCCATGGCGCTGCTGCTCTCGGCCATGCTCATGCTGCGCCATCTCGGCGAGAGTGCGTGCGCCGATCGCATCATGGCGTCGCTCTCGCGCGTGCTCACGGACAAGGCGGTCCGGACGCGCGACATGGGCGGCACTGCGTCGACGACCGAGTTCACCAACGCCATGTGCCGGGATATCGAAGCCGGAGCGGGCCCGGCGGTTCCGGCATAGAACGGCACGAACCGGCCCCGGGCGCCGCCTGCGCCCGGGCACGTCACGCAAGGCCCTGGGTCGGCGCACACGCAGTTGTTCCCTGGCACGACACCGCATGTCGAACGATCAATCGGACGCGATCACAGAGGGGATACTTGGCCGCCCGGACGTCGCCGCGCTTTTCGATGGCGCGCACGGCCTGAGCGCGGCCGAGGCCCGCCAGCAGGTCATGGCCTACATCGGCGAACTGCGCACGACGCAGCGCCTGCGGCTGTACCGCCTGCTGCGACACCCGCTCTTCTTCCTCCTTCGGCACGTTCGCCGCATCAGCGAACATCCCGAGTATCCGCGACAGGCGGCCGGGGCCGGGCACGCCATCTACGTGTCCAATCACAAGAGCCACGTCGACTACCTGGTCGAGCCGCTCGTGCTCGACGCCGCCGGCGTCCCGCCCCCCGTGATCGCGGCCGGCATCAACCTGTTTGGAGGGGCCCTGGGCCTGCTGCACCGGCACGTGACCGGGGCCATTCCGATCCGGCGCAATACCAAGGATCCAATCTACCTGGTCACGTTGAAGGCGTACATCGCCGAGGTGCTGCAACGCCACGATCTGCTCTTCTACCTGGAGGGAGGGCGCAGCTACAGCGGCGACCTCAAACCGCCGAAGACCGGCCTGTTCCACGCGGCCATGCAGGCGGACCGATCTCGCCTCTTCGTGGTCCCGATGGCCATCTCCTACGACATCGTGCTCGAGGAGCGTGCGCTCGCGCGGCAGGGCATCAAGCGGAAACAGCGCTCGTTCAGGAGCGAGCTGACCGAGATGCTGAGCCCCTCGGTGGGGTACGAATCCCGCGCGTTCGTCTCCTTCGGCGAGCCGATTCCGCTCAGCGAGCACGACCCGACCTCGAAGCGGGATGTGCTCGATCTGGCGCACCGGACCCGCGACGTGATCGGACATCTCCACAAGGTGGTCCCGACGGCCATCGTCGCGACGGCCATGCGGCCCAACATCGATCGAGCCGATCTCGAATCGCGCGTCGCGGCCACGCTCGAGCTGCTGCAGAAGGCCGACGCCAACCTCTCCGAGCACGACCCTCGCGAGATCGTCGACGACGGGGTCCGCCGCCTGGAACGGCGCGGCGTGCTCGTTGCCGGCCGCGGCCGGGTTCGTGTGCGGGAGCGGAGCGTGCTGCGCTACTATGCCCGCACCATCGCCCACCTGCTGCCCCCCACAGAGGACGGGACCTGACGATGCTCGACGCTGCATCCAAGTCGTTCTTCCACGCGCTCGCCCGGAGCCGGCGGCTTGCCAGACTGGCCTCGAAATATGGCATGGCCAGGCCCACCAGTTTCGCGCGGCGCTTCATCGCGGGTGAGACCATCGACGAAGCGATCACGGCGGCCAGGGCGGTCCAGGCCCAGGGCATGACGCTGACCCTCGATCTGCTGGGCGAAAGCGTCACCACCGCCGGGGAGGCCGCCGCCGCAACGGCGACCTATCTCGGCATCGTGCAGAAGATCGTGGATGCGAACATCGATCGGAACGTCTCGCTCAAGCTGACGCAGCTCGGGCTGGACATCGACCCGGCGCTGTGCCTCGCCAACGTGAAGCAGATCCTCGAGCTGGCGGGGCGCCACAGCGTGTTTGTCCGCATCGACATGGAGAACTCGCCCTACATCCAGAGAACGCTCGACCTGTTCAACCGCGTGTGGGAATCCGGAATCCGCAACACCGGGGTCGTCCTCCAGTCCGCCATCCTGCGCAGCGAGGAAGACGCCGTCGCGATGAACCGGATGGGCGTTCGCGTTCGACTGGTGAAGGGCGCCTACAAGGAGCCCCGCAGCGTCGCGCATCAGGCCAAGTCGGAGGTGGACGCGGCGTATCTTCGGATCATGCGCAAGCTCCTGTCCGAGGGCAACTACCCGGCAATCGGCACCCACGACCCGGCGATGATCGAGGAAACCAGGGCCTACGCGGCTGACCGCGGAATCGGCCCGGACCGGTTCGAGTTCCAGATGCTGTTCGGAATCCGCCGCGATTTGCAGGCCAGGCTGGTGAAAGACGGCTACCGGATGCGCATCTACCTGCCGTACGGCACCCAGTGGTTCCCGTATTTCATGCGGCGGCTTGGCGAGCGGCCGGCCAACGTGGGGTTCGTCCTGAAGGGAATCGTCAAGGACATCTAGCAGGCGCTAGGCGCTAGGCGCTAGGCCTTGAGGCTTGAGGCGCCTTAAGCCCCAAGCCCTAAGCCTCAAGCCTCAGAGCGGTATCATAGACCGCAGATGACCGCCGCCGATTCCGCGATCGCCGATCTCCAGTTCATTCGGGCGTTGGCTTCGCGCGTGCGTGCCGACGGCGGACGCGCGCTGGTCGTTGGCGGCTTCGTGCGCGACCGTCTGCTCGGGCGCACGGCGAAGGATGTCGACGTTGAGATCTACGGCCTTCCCACCGGCCGGGTCCGGGAGCTGCTCGAACGCTTCGGGCACGTGGACACGGTCGGCGCAAGCTTCACCGTCTATAAGGTCCGCGGCGTCGATGTCGCGCTGCCGCGCCGCGACTCCAAGACGGGGCGCGGCCACCGGGGCTTCGACGTCTCCGGCGATCCGGGCATGTCGGTGGCGGATGCCGCCCGCCGCCGCGACTTCACGATCAATGCGATTCTCTGGGACCCGATCGACGACGCGTACCTCGATCCGTTCGGCGGGCGCGAGGATCTGTCCCGCCGCCTGCTGCGCGCGGTGGACCTGTCCCGGTTCGGCGACGACAGCCTGCGGGTCCTCCGCGCCCTCCAGCTCGCCGCGCGCTTCGAGTTCGAGGTCGAGCCGGCGACCATGGACCTGTGCCGCCGCATCCCGCTCGACGACCTGCCGAGCGAGCGGGTCTTCGGCGAGCTCGAGAAGCTCCTGCTCGCCGCGCGGCGTCCGTCGATCGGCTTCACCCTCGCGCTCGAGATGGGGGTCGTCGAACGCCTCCTCCCCGAGATGGCCGCCCTGCTCGGCTGCATCCAGGAGCCGGAGTGGCACCCGGAAGGCGACGTCTGGACGCACACGCTGATGGTCGTCGACCTGGCCCGGGCGGCCATCGACGATCTCGATCGGGCCCGCCAGCTGACGGTCATGCTGGGCGCGGTGTGCCACGATTTCGGCAAGCCGGCGACGACCTCACGGCTCGATGGGCGGATTCGATCGCCAAACCACGAGCCCGAGGGCGTGGCGCCGACCCTGCTGATGCTCGATCGCCTCAACCTCCACACGATCGACGGTTTCGACGTGCGGCATCACGTCGTGGGCCTGGTCGCGTACCACCTGGCGCCGGGCATGTGGCACAAGTCGCCCCATCCGGTCGGCGACGGCGCCTTCCGGCGGCTTGCTCAGAAAGTCGATCTCGAGCTGCTCGCGATCCTGGCCCGGGCCGACTGCGCGGGCCGCGCCGGCGAGTTCGACTGTTCGGCGATGGACTGGTTCCTGGCCCGCGCCCGGGCGCTCGGCGTCGAGCATCGTCCGCCGGATCCCATCCTGATGGGCCGGCACCTGCTCGCGCTGGGCGTGCAGCCGGGTCCGGACATGGGACGGCTCCTGCGCGCCGTCTACGAGAGGCAGCTGGACGGCGCCATCACCACGCTGGACGAGGCGATCGCGCTCGTGAAGACGGAGCTGTCGCAATCGGGCTGAGCCTGAGGAGGGCCCCCGGCCGTCGCTCAGGCGGGACTGAACCATCCCGGAGGCGCTCGATTCTATGGGCTCCTCCTTTCGCGCCGGCACTGCTGAGCACGCGGGATCCTGCAGGGTATCTCGCGAGAATGCGGGCCCATCCGGCACAACTCCTGACGCGCCGCCAATCCTACGGACCTGCCCATCTCTTCCTGAAATCGCACTGCGTCCCCCCCAAATGGGGGGCGACCAGCGACCGGGTTATCTCTAGACTCCATCCACCCTTCAGGCTGCCCGTCTCGGATGCCGCCGCCCGACGCGCACCAGGCGATGTCGAGCGCCGTGGTTGAACGCGTCGCCCATGACGATCCCTGAGGTTCACGGCCCGCCGAGTGTGGCGCAACTGCCTGTCCACACCCGACAGCAGGTATCGCCGTGCGTGGTCACCAATCGTCGGGCGAACAACACATCAGCTGAAGAGGTCGAGCGATGTCCCAGTGGATCAACCGGATCAGAACCGTGGTTTCGCGAGTTGCACTCGTATTCGGGCTATTGCCTGCCCTGGCGGTGATCTCGTGCCAATTCAGACCTGACAGGCCTGCACCCGAGATGATCTCGAACCAGGTGGCATTTCCAGTGCGAAACGCGACTGTAGCCCGGCCTTCGGCCGTCCAACCGCCCAGGCTATCGGTCGCCGCCAGCGCATGGCCTGCGAATTCGACGTTGCCGGCGGATGGGGTTCTGACAGCGACGCCGGGAGTCCAAGCCGCCGCGGCCTCGCTCGCCGCCATGCCGATGGCCTTCGAAGAGAACCGTGGACAGCATCGGAATCCACGCGTCGTCGCGGTCGCTCGCGGAGATGGCTATCTCGTTGCGGTCGAGCGCGACGGGTCGGTGGCTTTTGCCGTGCAGGGGACGCGTGGCGTTTCAGTCGCGGCGTCTGGCCCGTCTCGGCTGGGCGACACGCCGAGATCCGCACGAACCGGATCGTGGGCCGGCGAGCATCGTGAGGCTGGACGTGGTGGGCGCCCGCGCGGCGACTCAGTCGACCTTTGCCCAACCGCTTCCCGGCCGTGCCAACTACCTCATTGGTGACGACCGCGCGAAGTGGCACACAGGCGTCCAGCGCTTCGGACAGGTTCGATTTCCACAAGTGCTCGACGGCGTCGACCTTGCCTACTACGGACGGGGCCGCCGGCTCGAATACGACTTCATCGTGCAGGCCGGCACGGACCCATCGCACATCGCGTTGCGCGCCTCGGGCACTGACGCGATCAACGTGAGTGCGTCCGGCGACCTGGTCCTTTCGGCGGGGGGAATCGATGTGAGTTTCAGCCGGCCGGTCGCATACCAGACGTATGCGGGCCAGCGCCGTGAAGTGCCCGCGCGCTTCGTGATGCGGGGGCCGGGCGAGGTCGGATTCGACATCGGTGGCTACGATCGAACCCGGCCGCTCGTCATCGACCCCGTACTCAGTTACGCGACGTATCTTGGCGGGTCGAGTGAGGATGCGGCCACCTCCGTGGCGGTAGGAGCAGACGGGCGGATCTACGTTGCCGGCTACACCTCGTCCGTCGACTTTCCCTCGGCAGGAACGAACTCGCCGATACAGGGCTTCACCGACGGCTTCGTCGCGAAGCTCAGCGCTGATGGATCCGTGCTCGAATACGTGACGTACCTCGGAGGAAGCGACTACGATTTCGCCTACGGCATAGGCGTCGATTCCAGTGGCAACGCGTACGTCGCGGGGACGAGTTTCTCGAGCGACTTCCCCCCCGGCGGGCCGATCTTTGGCTTTGCATTCGTGGCGAGCCTGGACCAGGCGGGCTCTGCGATGGGGTACGCGAAGCGCATCCCGGGCTCGCTCACGTCCGTGGCTTTCGCCGTCTCGGAAGAGGGCACAGCTGTGCTGGCCGGAACGACTGGCTCGTCGTCCGGGCCCTTCGCGACGCAGGCGGCGTTCCAGCCGACGCTCAATTCAATCGGGAGTCCGAACGACGCGTTCGTGATGCGATTCGACAGATCCGGGGCTGTCGTCTACGCGACACTGCTCGGCGGAGATGGCGACGAGTTCCCTACTGGCGTTGCTGTCGACGCAGGCGGCAACGCTTACGTCACTGGATGGACAACGTCGACAAATCTGGCGACGACCGGCACCGCGGCGCAGGCGTCGCTCGCGGGATCGGCCCTCTGGACATCGGCCAGCAGTGGAACGACGTGGACGGGTCGCCCCCTACTGGCCGCACCCGTCGTGAACGCGTTTGCCAGGGATCCGGGCAGCAACACGGTGCTGGCCGCGAGCCGCGGGATGACCGGGAACGACCTCAATGCCGACGCGACGGGCCTAGGTGGCGCGATCGTCTCGTTTGCCGCCTCGGCCTCCGATGCGGCCGACGGATCTGTGGCGGTCGCGTGCACGCCGGCGTCGGGGAGCATGTTTGCGATTGGCGTGACGACAGTGACCTGCGCTGCAGCGGATGCGGCCGGCAACAGCGCGTCCCGCGCATTTACGGTCACCATACATGACGTCACACTTCCCGGCGACATGCACGGCGGCGGCTTCCTGACGATGTCTGGAAAGCGTCAGACGTTCGAATTCGACGTGCGCGAGCAGTCGACCGGCCTTGAACGCGGCAGGCTCTCACTTGAGATCCTGCGCGATGAGGGAGGGGACGGTCTGGCGAGTGATACCGACGATCGTGAGGATGACGGATGCAACCGCTTCGTCGCGCGCGGCGTGACCTTTGTCGCGTTCAGCGACGACCCGGACTTCCGGCCAAGCCGCGGACGTCAGCCCTTGATCGACACCGTGCACTTCGCCGGCGCTGGGGAGTGGAATGGTCGCGGCGGCTACTCGTTCGAAGCGACGGCCATCGATGTCGGGGAACCCGGCCAGGGCCGCGACATATTCGCGATCACGATTCGCGACGGCGCGGGTGCTGTCGTCGCGGCAGTCTCGGGTGTCCTCGGCGGAGGGAACATCCAGTCCCTCCGGATGCCACCACGCTGATGGGCGCCTTTTTCGGCGTCTGACCGGCGGGACGGCCGGTCAGGCGCCAGGCGGGTGGCCGGGAGGTACTGCACGGCGCGGGAAGACGTTTGTACACGGAGCCGCTCAAGGTTGCTACGACCTCGTGCATGTGGCACAATATTTGATATGTCAGGATTTGTATTCAACTCGGGACAGTCCCAGGGCCCGTCTGCGGTGGCCACTCCGGTGGCAGATGCCACTCCACAGTCGGCTGCGACGGTGCGCTTCAAAACCTGCAGGTGGCGCAAGGCCGCTGAGGCGGGCGTGGTGGACCACTGCACGCATCGCGACGTCCTGCCCATGACCGGCATCACCGGCTTCGAGGCTGACTCGTGGTGCACCGAGTGCAGCTTCTTCAAGATCAAGCGGACGCCCCGCAAGCATCTGCCGCAGGAAGACCGCTACTACTGATTTTTGTCCCGTTCCACGGGACCGCCCGACATCCAGCGCCCGGCCTCGAAGAGGCCGCAGGTCCGGACGGTGGCGCTGCCTGGGGGCAGCGGGGCCCCATGCCCGCCCTCGATTCGGCGGCGGACTCGCAGCCCTACACCGGCCTCAGGCTGATGATGGGCTTGCGGTAGCTCTGGATCGAGACCTGCGCCGCCGTCCGTTCGGCGGCGGCGAAAAACGCCCTGGCCGCGGGCGATTCCGGGTTGCTGACCACCAGCGGGACGCCCGAGTCGCCGCCTTCCCGAATGGGCTGGTCGATGGGGATGCTGCCCAGGTACGGCACTTTCATCTCTTCGGCGAGCCGTTCCCCGCCGCCCCGGCCGAAGATGTCGCTCTCGTGCTCGCACGACGGGCAGATGAAGTAGCTCATGTTCTCGATGAGACCCAGGATCGGGATGTCGAGCTTCTGGTACATCGCGACCGCGCGCCGGCTGTCGGCGAGCGACACCTGTTGCGGGGTGGTCACCACGATGGCGCCCGCCACGTAGACCGTTTGAGCCAGGCTCAACGCGACGTCTCCGGTCCCGGGCGGCAGATCGACGATGAGGTAGTCGATGTCGTTCCACCGCACGTCGTGGAAGAACTGCTTGATGACCCCGTGCAGCATCGGGCCCCGCCAGATGACGGGCGAATCGTCCTCGGTCAGGAAACCCATCGAGACGACCTGCATGCCGAACTTCTCCGGCGCCACGATCTTCTCGCCGTCGGATTCGAGCCGTGCGTGGAGGCCGAGCATGATCGGGACGTTCGGACCGTAGATGTCGCCGTCGATCATGCCGACGCGGCTGCCGGCGCGGGTGAGGGCCAGGGCCAGGTTCACGGCGACCGTGGTCTTGCCGACGCCGCCCTTGCCGGCGCCGACCGCAATCACGTTCTTCACGCCGGGCACCGGAATGCGGCCCGCCCCGGGCGCCACTGCCGCACGTACCTGCGCGGTCATCGTGACATTCACCAGCGTGACGCCGGGAATCTGTATGACCGCCGCGCGCGCCTGGTCGCGCATCTGGTCCTTCACGGGACAGGCAGGTGTCGTCAGCTCGATGGTAAACGCGACCTCTCCGCCGTTGATGCTCAGGTTCTTGATGAATCCAAGCGTGACGATGTCCTTGCGCAGATCAGGGTCCTTGATGGTCCTGAGCGCTTCGACTACCTGCGATTGTTCGACCGCGGCCATTGAGCGTCCTTCCGGGGTGAGATGCCTCTCCCCAAGCTTAGCGGCATTGACGATCGGGAGACAAGCGCGCCGCGGCTCGAATCGGGCGGATCCCGGCGGATCGGAAGCGGACGATCGATCCGTCCAGATCGACTGTTCGTCCTCTCGATCGATCCCGATATAATGAAAAGCAAGGGGGCGATGAATTCGATGGGAGACGCAGGCGAAGGATTGGTAGATGCCAGCTCACGGCTGGATGAGCGCATGGAAGAGATTGAAGAGATGCGCCGACTGGCGAAATCACCGGCGCCCGCGATCGATCCCGAGCGGGCCCGCGCGGTCGAGTCGCTCCGGCTGACGGTCCGCGACATCCAGCGTCAGATCGAGGCGACCGCCCACCCCGTCCGCAAGCTGCAACTGCAGGCCGCCCTGGCCGACGTCGAACGGCGGCTCGCCGAAACTTCGGCGTGACCGTTCCTCTCGACGACCGCAGCGTCAACCAGCCAGCATGGGCCTCGCTCTGGTGCCGAGCCCGCGCGTCAGCCCGGATCAATGGCGCTCTGAACACCCGGAACCGGTGCGGCGTCTGAGCATTCCGGCCGGGGTACGACGCGGGAGATCCGGGACGCGGAGAGGGTCGACTCGGCTGGAGGAAGGCGGCGTGCGGATCCGTGTGCGTTGCCGGATCGGGATGGGCGGTGCTTGACACGTCCTGGTTGGTCCACTAGCGTGTCAGGCGAGGGCAAGATGATCTCCGCGAAGTCCAGGACAGAAACGCTCCCGTGGCTGGTCGATGCGGCCAAGGCGCTCGGCCACCCGACCAGGCTGCGCATTCTCGCCATGTTACGGTCCGGCGGACTCTGCGTGTGTCAGCTGACGGCCGTGCTGGGGCTCGCGGCATCAACCGTGTCCGGCCATCTCTCCGAGCTGCGAGGGGCGGGCCTGGTGCGCGAACGCAAGCAGGGAAAGTGGGTGACCTACCGGCTGGCCGAGGACACGCCCGCCACGGCGCTGCTCGAACCGGCGCTCGCCCAGCTCAGCCGCGACGCCCAGGCCGGAGAGGATGCGGCAACCGTCCGCCGGCTGCGCGGCGTCCCGCTGGAGATACTCTGCGGGGTTGGGCTCGACCTGCACGCCGCCGGAGTGATCCAGATCCAGAAGCCACAGCGGCGGACCGCGCGCACGGCTCGCCGATCCCGGTGAAGCAGCTGCCGCCGGGATTCACCGCCGTTCCTCAAAGCAGCGGACGGACCGGGATACTCCTCGAGGCGACCAGGCCGAACGCGACCAAGCCGGCGATACTTGTCGACCTGGACATCCACCTCAGGTGCATGTGGCAGGTCGATCCATCCGTTGGAAGACATCCGGCCCTGGATCGAGGCGATGATCCCGGGGGGATCGGCGAAATGACACAGCCAGCCGACTGACGAGACGCCATCATGTCCACGCCGGTTGTCGTCCTGTTTGCCTGCCTGCACAACGCGGGACGATCTCAGATGGCCGCCGCCTTCTTCAATGCGGCGGCCGACCCCTCTCGAGCGCGCGCGACCTCGGCGGGAACAGAGCCCGCCGATGCCCTCAACCCGACGGTCGTGGCCGCCATGCGCGAGGCCGGCATCGATCTGTCCGGTGTCAGTCCTCAGCGCCTGACCCGCGAGCTTGCGGAGGGCGCCAGCCTGCTGGTCACGATGGGATGCGGCGAGCAATGCCCGGTCGTGCCTGGGCTTCGGCGCCTCGATTGGCCCATCGACGACCCTCGCGGCCTTGCGCTGCCGAAGGTTCGGCTCATTCGAGACGAAGTGCTGCGACGGGTGACGGAGCTCATCGCACGCGAAGGCTGGACGCGCATCTCGAACTCCCGGCCGCGGTAGTCGGTCGCCACGGCCGGATCTCGAGCTCTTATGACTTGGGCGCGGCGGCCTTCGCGGCTTCGCCCTGCAGCCACCTGGTCGTGATCGACTTGGGCCGCGTGATCGGCAGGCCCATCGCCCGCGCCATCACGGCCTGCGAGCAGACGCCGAGGGCGCGCGACACGCTGAAGAGCACCGTGTAATACGCGAACTCGGTCAGGCCGTAGTGATACAGCAGCGCGCCCGATCCGGCATCGACGTTCGGCCACGGATCCTTGACCTTGTGGACGGCCTTCAGGACGTCGGGCACGGTGTCGAAGACGTTCGACACCGTCTGGAAGACCGGGTCGTCCGGCATGTAGCTCTTGCCGAACTCCAGGAACGCGGCGAAGCGCGGATCGGTGATGCGCAGCACGGCGTGGCCGTAGCCCGGAATGACACGCCCGGCCGCCAGGGTTTCTTCCGCGTACGCCTTGATCTGCTCCCGCGCCGGCCGGCCACCGAACTTCTTGTTGGTATCGAGTACCCACTCCAGGCATTGCTGGTTGGCCAGCCCGTGCAGCGGCCCCGCCAGGCCGTTCAACCCTGCCGACAGCGAATAGTAGAGATCCGACAGCGCCGAATTCACGGTCGCCGTGGTCATCGCGCTGACGTTGCCGCTCTCGTGATCCGAGTGCAGCACCATGTAGAGACGCATCAGCTTCGCGAATTCGCCGTTCGGGTCCGGGATGCCGAGCATGTGCGCGTAGTCGGCAGCCCAGTCGAGCGACTTGTCCGAGGCGATGCGCGGGCCCTTGCCGAAGCGCATTCGATAGACACCGGCCGCGATCTCCGGAATCACCGCGATGATGTTCAGCGCGTCCTCGAGCGTCGCAGCCCAGTACTCGTCCTTCTTCATGCCGGCGTCGTACCGCTTCCGGAAGACGGACTCCTTCTCCATGACCAGGATGGAGGTGCTGAACATCACCATCGGATGGGAGTCCCTCGGCATCGCGTGCAGAACCGACCAGACGTAGGCGGGAACCGTGGCGCGCGATTTCAGGTCGGCCTGCAACGTGGCGAGTTCGTCGGGCGTCGGGCTCTCGCCCGTCATCAGCAACCACAACGTCTCTTCGGGCAACTGCTCGGTCAGCGAGGAGACCGGGATGCCGCGGATGATCAGCCCCTTGTCGGGCGGCACCTCGGAGGTGTCGCACACGAGGGACTTCACGCCGCGCATGCCGCCGTACACCTGCTCGATGGTGACGTCGGAGATCTTGACGGCGCCGGATTCCTTCGTCAGCTTCCTGATCGCGTCCCGAAGGGCCGGTACCTGACGAGAAAGCTTCGCCTGCAGCGTCGCCATGTAGGGTCTCCACTAATCGGGGATGCCGGAGGCGACACCGCCGGAACCTGGCGGGACGCCGATCCCCCGGGGCGGGTGAGGCGGCAGATGGGGGCGGCCGCACGTGCAACCGCCCCCTTGTCTAGACGACATGACCTGAAACCAGGATCCCTCGAGGACCCGATCCGTCGGGCCGGGCGGCCAGGATGCGGATCCCCGAGTGAGGGAGACTCTGGCCGGAGAGCCTACGCCAGCTTGCGGCCACCCTCGGCGGCCCACTTCTCCAGCATGGCCGTCGTGACGGACTTGGGACGCTCGATGGCGTAGCCGAGGCCGCGGTCCCACGTGATGTTGGCCATGCAGCCGAGCGCACGACCCACGCCGAAGAGCACCGTGTAGAAGTCCCATTCCTTGAGCCCGTAGTACCACTGGATGACGCCGGACTGGGCATCGACGTTCGGCCAGGGGTTCTTCGTCTTGCCGTGCTCGGTGAGCACGCCTGGCGCCACTTCGAAAATCATGGACACCAGCTTGAACAAGGGGTCGTCCTTGAGGCCGGGCGTCGCAAGGCAGAACTCGCGCTGCGACATGTAGCGCGGATCGGTCTTGCGGAGCACGGCGTGGCCGTAGCCCGGGATCACCTGGCCGGCATTGAGCGTGTCCCACAGCGCCTTGGTGACGAGCTCCTTGGTCGGCTCCACGTCCTTGCAGTACTTCGCCTGGAACTTCATCGTCCAATCGAGCACTTCCTGGTTGGCCAGGCCGTGCAGCGGGCCTGCCAGGCCGTTCAGGCCGGCGGAGTATGCGTAGTACGGATCCGACAGCGCGGAGTGCACCAGGTGCGTGGTGTGGGCCGACACATTGCCGGACTCGTGGTCCGAGTGCAGGATGAAGTACATCCTGGCGACGTCCTTGTACTCTTCACTCTGGCCGATCATGTGGGCGAAGTTCGCGCCCATGTCCAGCTTCGGATCGATGCCGATCTGCTTGTCGCCCCGGAACTTCAGGTTGTAGATGAAGGCCGCGACGACCGGGATGCGGGCCACGATGTCGGAGGCGTCTTCGTAGACATACTCCCAGGCGGTCTGCTTGTTGAACTTGCCGGAGTTGTAGAAGGCGACGAACTTGGAGTCCTTCTGCATGGCCAGCAGGCCGACCGAGAGCATCACCATCGGATGGCTGTCGCGGGGCAGGGCGCGGAGAGCGTCGAAGACGTATTGCGGAACGCTCTGACGGGTCTTCCACTCGGCCACCACTTCCGCAACTTCCGCCTCGGTCGGCACTTCGCCGGTGAGGAGGAAGTACCAGAAGGATTCGACCGTTGGATACTTGGAGCCGGCGGCCTTCGGCAGTGCTGCGAACGTCTCCGGGATCGTCTTGCCGCGGAAGCGAATCCCTTCCTGCGGATCGAGATACGAGATATCGGTTACGAGACAGCGGACATCACGTGCGCCGCCAATCGCCTGGTCGATGGTGACCTGGTCGATGACCACCTTGCCAAGCTCTTTGGTGAGCTTGGTGGTCCGGGGGCGAAACTCCTCGATCTTCTGCTTGAGAGTCTGTTTCAGCGCCATGCTTTGGATCTCCTTCTGCCTGTCGGGATGAAGATATGCGAATAATTCAACGTACCGACCGAATCATAACCCAAAGCCCCCCGGTCCGGGCAGGAGACATCGAGGCCGGCTGGCCTTAATCGCCCCCCCGGGACAACTCCTGTGAGATCAACGATGGACACGCACCCGGCCTGACCCGGAGAACTCGGCGAGGATCCGCTCGGGTTGAGAAATTCAACAGAGACTGGTTCGGCAAGGCCGCGCCGGAACGCCACCGCCTGCACGGTGTCAAACGACAGTACACCGGGTCCCCATCGGGGCCACTTGCGGAGCAGTCCGGAGGAATTGGAGGCGGCGGCACGGGTGCCCCTTGACAGACTAGCTACTAACTACTAAGTTATTAGTAATCATGAAACCGCCATCCGCCACGCTCACGCCCCAGGAACTCGAGATCATGAAGGTCGTCTGGCAGAAAGGCGAGGCCACCGTCAGGGACGTCTACGAAGACCTCCTGAAGCGGCGCAAGATCGCCTACACCACGGTTATGACGATGATGAAGATCCTCGAGGGCAAGGGACACCTGCGCAAGCGCCAGGATGACCGGGCGTACGTCTACCGCCCCACCCGGCCCGAGAGCGCCGTCGTCCGGTCGATGGTCAGGGAGTTCGTCGACCGGCTTTTCAACGGCGCCGCCCAACCGCTCGTCGTGCACCTCGTCAAGGATCGGCATCTGACGAAGAAGGAACTGGAAACGCTGGCCCGTCAGATCGAAGAGGCCTGAGATGCTCGAACTCTCACTCCGCAACGCAGTGGCGTGGGCCGTCCAGGTGGCCGCGCTCGGCGGGATCGGCGTGGCGCTGCCGATGGCGTTTCGAATCAGCTCGCCACGGCTCAAGCTCAGGTATCTCCGGGGGCTGCTCGTCGCATGCCTGGTGCTTCCGGTTCTGCAGCCGTGGCCTCCCGCGCCAGCGCCGGTCGGCGCCTCCCTCGACACGTCCGTTCTGGCCGAGATCCCCATCGCAGACGGCGCCGGCGCCTCCCCTGCAGCGGAGCCGAGCCCATTGGCTGGCGCGTGGCCGATCCGGCTGTGGCTGGAGCAGCTGCCCGGTCACGTCGAGTATGTCGCCGCCATCGTGTTGCTGGCCGGCGTCACTGCGCGGGTCGCGTGGCTTGGGCTTGGCCTGCTCTCTCTCGCGAGATTGCGGCGTCTCTCGGTGCCCCTGGATCCCCGGCCTGATGCCGTCACGGACGCCGCGCGGCTGGTCGGCACCGATGCCGAGTTCCGCGTCTCTGCGAGCATCGTCAGGCCGGTGACCTTCGGGCTCCGGCGGCCGCTCGTGCTGGTGCCCGACACGTTCGCTTCGTTCGAACCCGCGCAGCAGACGGCGGTCGCGGCGCACGAACTCATTCACGTCGCCCGCAGGGACTGGGTGCGGACCCTCGGCGACGAACTGCTGCTCTCGGTGCTGTGGTTCCACCCCGCCCTCTGGTGGCTGGTCGGACAGATCCATCTGAGCACGGAGCAGATCGTCGATCAGCACGTCATTCGCCTGACCGGATCGCGCAGGCCGTACCTCGAAGCGTTGCTGAAGCTCGCCGCTGCCGGCCCGACGCCGATGATGCAGCCCGCGGCACCTTTCCTGAAACACGGCCACCTCGCGCAGCGGGTGGCACTGCTCGTGAGGGAGGCGTCCATGTCCCGGATCCGTCTCGTCGCATCGCTCCTCGTTGTCGTGGCCCTGCTCTGCGGCAGCGGGTGGACCGTCGTTCGGGCATTTCCGCTGGTGGCCCCGGCGCCGCCGACCCAGCTTCTGCCTTCGGAAATGATCCCCGGAGTGATTCCCGAAGTCGCTCCGGCGGAGATCTCGCCTGCCGCCCCTCCGCAGCCGCAGTCGGCAGAGCAGGTGTCAGGACAGGGTCCGGGCCAGGCCGCGGGCTGGCAGACGCGGCCAACCGTCGATCCCAAGGCGCAGCAGGCGCGCCCCGGGATGCCGCCCCCGCCGCCACCGCCTCCTCCGCCGGGCGCGAAGCCGGTCATTCTCGCACCGTATGACGTAGCGCGCTTCGAAAAGGCGGTCGATGGTCTCAAACGTCTCCTGACGACCGACCCGGCAAACCCGGAGGTTCGCTACACGCTGGCGGTCTATTACTGGGAGCGTGCCTACCGCGACAGCGCCCTCAGCGAGGCTGACAAGCGCAACTTCGTCACCATGGGTCTGTCTGAAATCGACCAGGTCCTGCAGCTCAAGCCGAACTACATGGAGGCGCTCATCTACAAGAACCTCCTGCTGCGACAGCAGGCGACCCTCGAGAAGGATTCCGCGACGCGCCAGAACCTGATCGCCGAGGCTGACAAGCTCCGGGCCGACGCGATGAGGATCAAGGAGGCGCAGAGCGGATGGACAGGCATACCGTCGAACGCGGTCCGCGTCGGGGGCACGATCAAGCCGCCGGCCAAAGTGAAGGACGTGCGGCCGGTCTATCCCGCCGTTGCACAGGGCGCCAAGGTCCAGGGCGTGGTCATCATCGAGGCGGTCATCGGTGAGGACGGCCGGGTGCGGGCCGCGCGGGTGATGCGTTCGATCCCGTTGCTCGACGAGGCCGCGATGGAAGCGGTTCGCCAGTGGGAATTCACGCCGACGTTGCTGAATGACGCGGCGGTTCCGGTCGTGATGACGGTGACGGTGAACTTCACGCTGAGTGATTCGTCCAAACCGGCCGGCGGAGATGTCTCGGGCGGCGTTGTCGGCGGCGTCCCGAGCGGCGTCGTGGGCGGCGTGCCTGGCGCCCCGCCTCTTCCACCGCCGCCGCCTCTCCCGCCTGACACGGTCCGGGTGGGCCCGGGCATTTCCGCGCCGGCCAGGACACTGGACGTGAAGCCGGTCTACCCTGCCGATGCTCAGGCGCTTCGCGTTCAGGGCGTCGTCATCGTGGAGGTCGTCATCGGCAAGGACGGTAAGGTCATGATGGCGCGCGTGCTTCGATCGATTCCGCTGCTCGATCAGGCGGCGCTCGACGCCGTCCTGCAATGGGAGTTCACGCCGACCGTCGTGGACGGTGTTCCGAAGAACCTGGTCATGACGGTCACCGTCAATTTCACGCTGCAGTAACCCGGATCGAAGTCCTGGACGTTGGGGGCCGGCCGAGGTGCTCTCGCCGGCCCCGAGTTCGGGCCTGGAGTTTGGGCCCCGCTTCACATCCCGCCCGAAGCTATAATCACCTCGCTGGACTGGCAGTCCCCGGTTGCCCCGAGACAGATCGCCGGGCCCGGTCACGTCGGCTCGATCGCTCGCGAATCGGGCCTTCTGTCCGGACATGTGAGCGAACGCGCTCGTTCGCGGGTCGAGGTTCATGTCGTTCTTCGCCAGATGTCTCGCGCCGGCCTTCGGTTTCGCGTGCCTCGCGGCGACGATCTGCTCGTGCGGGGGCCGCGGCTCGACGGCCCGCATCGGCTACGCATACCCGGCGGCGGCGGAAGCGTCGAAGATGATCGCGATTCTCCAGGGGGAGATTGATGGCTGGCATCGGCGTCGGATCGCCGAGATATTTCCCGCCAGGTTTCGTCCTGGTCTGACCGGCTACGCCGCTGAAGTGGATGTCGCCGAGACGCTGATCCTGACGCCGGACCTGTCCGCCGTGGTGGGTCACTTGAGCAGCCGGTCGTCATTGCTGGTGGCCCCCATCTACCAGGACGCCGGCATTCCGCTGATCGTGCCGACTGGCACGACCCGGCGGCTTCGGGATCTTGGCCCGCTGGTGTTTTCGATGGCACCCGACGAAGATGCCGAGGGCGAATTCATCACGGCGTTCGCCGTGGATCGGTTGGGGGCCCGGCGCATCACGGTGTTCTATCTCTACGGTGACGAGTACGGGATCGGTCTTCGCGACGGGGTGGTGAGCAGCCTGGGCAAGCGCAGTCTCGCGCCGGCGGACCAGGTCGGCATCCTCGAAGATTCTGATTTCCCGAAGATCGTCGCCGCATCGATCAAGCGGGCCGTGCCCGATGGAGTGGTGGTGGCCGGTCGCAACCTCGAGGCCGCTGGAATCATCTCGGCGCTGCACACGCTGCTGCCGGATGTGCCCGTGGTGGCAGGTGATGGCGTGGTGCTGAGCAAGGACTACGGGGACACGCTGGGTCGCGCGGCGAATGGCGTGTTCGCCGTGGCATTCTGGCACCCGAACCTGGCAACCGACACCTCTCGTGCCTTCATGACCCGGTGGCGAGCCAAGCCGGGCCCTGATCCGACCGGCCCGTGCGTCATGTTCTACGACGCGCTGAAACTGCTGGCGCAGGCGATCCGCGAGGTGGGATCCAGACCATCCTCGATCAGGAAGTATCTCGCGGAACTCGGCGTGACTCGCCCGCCGTACCCCGCCGTGGCCGGCCCCATCTCCTTTGCGCCGGGCCGTCCCACGAACCTCGTCATGACACACTTTTCTGGCGGTGAAGTGGCCATCGCAGGGAGCCGCTGAAAGATCGCGATGGCGAAGGAACCAACCCGAACGCTGACCATTCGCACGACGCTCGCGGTGATTGCCGCGCTGGGCTGCCTCTACGTCGGCGTCATGACGGTGTACGTCACCCTGGTGCTGTCTCCGTCAGTCGGCCGGCTGCGGGCGCGCACCGAGGCGCTCGGCGCGGAGTACGCCACGCTTCGGGATCGCGTCGGCAGCCTCGAGCGCACCTTTCGGGACGCTCGACAGCTGATATCGGACAAGGTCCTCTCCCCGGAGGAACTCAGCAAGGTTCGGGCCATGCGGCCCGAGTTGCGCGCGGTGGCGGAGCACTCGGCTGGCGTGCAGGTCAGCCTGCGACTGTCGCGGGTGTCGCCGGCGATGCGGGGCGCGCTGGCCGACGCCGCGGGCGCCGAGTCGCGGTGGGCGGCCGTTGTTCAGGAGTCGCTGGATCACCTCGATGCCGGTGATGTCCCGGCCGCGCTGAAGCGGCTTGACGATGCCGACCGGGCCCGCATGCAGATGTCGCAGTCCCTTGACGAGGCGCAGAAGCTCGGGCTGGGCGAGATGGTCGCCAGCGAGCGCCTGCTGGGAGAGCAGGCGGCCCAGGTCGGGCGGGCCGTGGCGATCTGGGCGGCGCTCGGCGTGATCCTTCTCGGATTTGGCGTCGTTGCGGTCCGGCGCCGCCTGTACGCGCCCTTGCAGGCGCTCGACAGCGGCCTCGCACGGGTGGCGAAAGGCGACCTCGAGACCTCCCTGCGGGTGCAGCGCCGGGACGAAATCGGGCGGCTGACCGCGCACTTCAACCAGATGACCGAGGTGCTGAAGGTCCGGGCCGACGCTGACGCGTCGCGCCAGTCGAATCTGGTCGAGCGGTTCGGACGCATCCTCGAGCACTCGTTCAACGAGATCTACGTGTTCGACGCCGCCAGCCTCCGGATCGTCCAGATGAACGAAGGCGCGCAGACCGACCTGGGGTACCGCGCATCCGCTCCCCCTGGCCTCACGGCGCTCGACGTGATTGGCGGCTACGACGAGCCGGCGTTCAGGGCGCTGGTGGAGCCGCTGCAGACCGGGGGACAGCAGCGGCTGCAGTTCCCGGCCACGCACAGGCGGAGCGACCGATCCTCGTATCCGGTCGAGATCACGCTCCAACTCTGGAAGATGGAAGAGCCCGCGGTGTTCGTCGCCATCGCGCAGGACGTGACCGAACGGCTCCGCGGCGAGGCCCTGCGCCAGGCGTCGCTGCGCATCTCGGAGATCGCGCTGACGGCCGACACCCTCGAAGCCATGTTCGCGGCCATTCACGGCGTGGTGGCCGGGCTGATGCCGGCCAGCAATTTCTACATCGCCGTGTACGACGCCGATCACCAGAGCCTGAGCTTCCCGTACTTCGTCGATGAGAACGACGAGAAGCCTGCATCGAAGAAGCTCGGCAGCGGCCTCACCGAATACGTGCTGCGCACGCAGCAAGCCCTGCTGGCCACGCCGGAGGTCTTCGACGACCTGGTGCGACGCGGCGAGGTCGAGCTGGTCGGGTCGCCGTCTGTCGACTGGATCGGCGTCCCGCTGGTGGCCAACGGCGAGACGATCGGCGTGCTCGTCGTGCAGACCTACTCGAACGCGATTCGGTACCAGCCCGCCGATCTGCAGATCCTGCGATTCGTCTCCACGCAGGTCGCGATGGCGATCGCCCGGCGTCGTGCCGAGCAGGACGTCGCCGACAGCCGGCAGCGGCTCCAGAGCGTGCTCGATGAAGCGCCATTCGGCGCGCACCTGTACGAGCTGCAGGCGGACGGCAGCCTGGTGTTCACGGGCGCCAACCGGTCGGCAACCCGTATCCTGGGCGTGGATAACGCGCGGTTCATCGGCAAGACGATCGAGGCGGCATTTCCGGCGATGGCCCTCACCGAGGTGCCGTCGATCTACCGGCGAACCGCCTCCGAGGGCGTGCCATTCGAAGCCGACCAGATCGACTACAACGAGCAGGGCATTCACGGAGCGTTCGAAGTGCACGCGCTCCAGACGGCGCCGGGGCGCGTGGCTGTGTTCTTCAGGGACATCACCGAACGGAAGCGCGCCGAGCAGGCGCTGCAGCGCGAGCGCGACCTGGTCGCGCGAATCGCCGAAACGAGCCCGGTCGGCATTGCCGTGCTCGATTCGGCCGGCCAGTTCACGTTCGTGAACGAACAGGCGGCGCGGATCTTCGGGCTGACGAAGGACGAGACCCTCAGGCGCCGCATCAACGCGCCGGAATGGCGCATCACGCGGTACGACGGCACGCCGTGCCCCGATTCGGAGCTGGCGTTGCAGCGCGTCCTGGCGACCCGCCAGCCGGTCTTCGGCGTCGGCCACGCCATCGAGGGCGCGGGCGGGAAGCGCGTGCTGCTCTCAATCAATGGGTCTCCCCTGCTCGACGCGCACGGGCAGATCGAGGGCGTCGTGGCCACGGTCGAGGATGTCACCAGCCGCGTCGCGCTCGAGCAGCAGCTCCGCCAGTCGGAGGAACAGCTCCGGCAGGTGCAGAAGATGGAGAGCATCGGGCGCCTGGCGGGCGGCGTGGCTCACGACTTCAACAACCTGCTGACCGTGATGCTGGGCTTCGCGTCGCAGGCCAAGGCGGGGCTGCCCGCGGACCATCCGTCCAGCGGCGATCTGATCGAGGTCGAGAACGCGTGCGACAAGGCCGCCGGCCTCACGCGCCAGCTGCTGGCCTTCGCCCGCCGCGGCGTCACCGATCCCCACGTGATCGATCTCAACGATGTCATGCTCTCGATGGACAAGATGCTCCAGCGCCTGATTGGAGAGGACATCGAGCTGGTGACCGTTCTCGGAGACGGGCTGTGGCCGGTGCGCGCCGACCTGACCCAGATCCAGCAGGTGATCGTCAACCTCGCCGTCAACGCCCGCGACGCGATGCCCGGCGGCGGCAAGCTCTCGATCCAGTCCGGGAACGTGACTCTGGACGCCGCGTTTGCGGCATGCCATGCCGGCGCAGAGGCCGGAGATCACGTGCTGCTGACGGTCTCCGACACCGGGCACGGCATGAGTGCGGACGTGCAGGAGCATATCTTCGAGCCCTTCTACACGACCAAGCGGACCGGCCTCGGGACGGGCCTCGGCCTGGCCACCTGCTACGGCATCGTGAAACAGGCCGGCGGGACCATCTGGGTCTACAGCGAGCCGGGCGCAGGCTCCACCTTCAAGATCTACCTGCCTCGGGCGGAGGAGGAACCGGAGAGGATCGAGGCGTCGGTGCCGGCGACCGCCCCGGTGGGCAACGAGCGGATCCTGCTCGTGGAAGACGAGGCGATGGTCCGATCGGTCGCCGTGCGTGCGCTGCGGGATTTCGGCTACCGTGTCACCGAAGCCGCCAATGGCCTGGACGCCCTGGGCCTGGCCGAAGGACACCTTCAGGATTTCGATCTCCTGGTCACCGATGTCGTCATGCCGCTGCTGGGCGGACGGGAACTGGCCGAGCGCCTCCTGATGCTGCGGCCGGGGCTCAAGGTGCTCTACACGTCGGGCTACACGGAGGACGGCATCGTTCACCACGGAGAGCTGGATCGCGGCGTGCAGTTCCTGCCAAAACCCTACGACCCGACGGCGCTCGCGCACAAGGTGCGCGCGGTCCTGGATCGGGACCAGGCCTAGTCCCGGCAATACCCTACCGGACCTTGCAGATGACGACAGTGAGATCGTCCCGGGGCACCGGCTCGCGCGTGAACGCGGCGACCTCGTCTCGAACGCGCCGGACGATGGTCGCGGCCGGATCGGCGATCGCGCGCCTGACCACGTCCAGCGCGCGGTCGGGCCCGAACACGACGCCCTCGGGCGATTCGGCCTCGGTCACCCCGTCGGTCAGCATGACCAGGACATCACCCGGGTTCAGATCCACGCGCACGGCGCCCGAGGATGCCGGGTTGGCGAACATGCCGAGCGGCAGCCCGGTGGCGTCGAGCCGGGCCTTGATGGCGCCGGTCCGGTCGATCAGGACTCCCGGCAGATGCCCCGCGTTCGCGTACACGAGCGTCCTCGAATCCGCCAGCGCGGCAATCGCCAGCGTCACGTACCGGCTGTCGTTCTGCAGATCTTCGTACAGCCAGTCGTTTGCCTGATCGAGAATTTCACCTGGATCGGCCAGCCGCGCCGCGAGCGGACGAAGGTAGGCGCGGGTCTCGGCCATGATGAGCGCGGTCGGCAGGCCGTGACCGCAGACATCGCCGATGGCGATCCCGAGGGCGCCTGCCGGCATGGGCAGGTAGTCGAAGTAGTCGCCCCCGGTCACTTGGGCCGGCGACACGGCGCCCGCGATGTCGAACGCCGCCGCCTGCGGCGCCGCCTGGGGAAACAGCCCCTTCTGCACGCTGGCGGCGTACGCCATCTCGATGTCCTGTTCCTCCCGCTTGATCCGGTCGGTGATGTCGTAGTGGATGGCGAGGTAGCGCTCGGGCCGCCCCTCCTCGTCGAGCAACGGCACGATGGTCAGGTCGACCCAGTAGAGGGTGCCGTTCCGCGATCGGTTGCGGATCTCGCCGCGCCAGAGGCGGCCGGCCTTGATGGTGCTCCACAAGTCGGCGAAGAAGCTCGCCGGGTGTTGACCTGAGTTGACCAGGCGATGATCCTGGCCAATCACGGCCTCGCGGGGGTACCCGCTGACGTCGCAGAACTTGTCGTTGCACGACAGGATGACACCCCGCGCGTCGGTGACGCTGACGATCGCCGCCTGATCCATGCCGTCCCGGAATTCCTCGAGCCGGCGCAGCGTCGCCCTCAGCTCGTCGCTGTGGATGCGATCCACGATGATGATGAGCAGCGCGCCCATCGATTCCAGCAGGACGAACGCGAAGAAGCCGAGCGTCAGCGGCTGGGTCGAGCGGCGACCGGCAATGAAGCGCGCGGTGGGAATGCCCTCGAGGCGCCAGCGCTGGCCGCCGATTTCGATCTTTCGTGACCACGGGATGACGGCGGGCGGCGTCGAGGGCCACGTGTCGGACGCTTCGATCGTGTACGGGTGGCCCTCGGTGTCCTCGTCCTGCAGCCTGAAGGAGCCGGCCGCCTGCCCGTCGGTGCCGTCGGCGCGGCCGAGCGCGTGAAAGATGCCGCCGCCGCGCAGGACGAAGATCACGAAGCCGTGAAGCTCCCGCCAGGCCGCCTGGGCGGGTGTTGCCGGCGGACGGGTCGCCAGGCCGGCTCCGTAGACCGGCACCACGGCCAGGATCTCCCGGGTGGACCCGTGCGGATGCTGAACATCGATCGGGTCGGTCAGCACGAGCGTCTCGGTCCGGGTGGCCTGCGAGAGCCCCTTCCACACGCCGGAGTCCGAGCGCAGGTCCAGCCCGCGCGGCAGCTCGTCACCATCCTCGGGCTCGATGTACGAGAGCGGGTAGAACGAGCGCGGATACGCGGACGTCACGCCGGCAGGCGGCGGCGCGGAGACGATGGAGAAGCCCGCGAGGCCGCGCGACCGCATGTCCTTCTCGAACCGATCGCGGTCGGCCGGCGGCACACGGGCCACCCACTCGCACGCATGGATCAGCGGATGCACGGTGCGAACGCTTCGGGCGAGCGCGCGGAACTCGTCAACCGAGATGCCGGGCCGCAGACTGAACAGCGCCGCCATCCGGTGCAGTTCCTCGGCCACCGCCGACAGCTCCAGCTCGAGGTCGGCCCCCAGCTCGGACATGTACTCCGCAAACAGGGACGTGACCCGGTCGTTCTCGTACCGCGCGGCGACCTGGTAGGTCACCACGCCGGCGGCCGGGCCCGCAGCCAGCAGGACGATGATCAGCGCCCGGATCAGGCGGCGCCGCCTGGCGCGCGGCCGTTCGGAATGGATGGCTTCGTCCGCAAGCATGATGGACGGGCCTCACGCAGGGCTTGCGTGTCGAGAAGCGGGGGCGCGCCTCCTCCCGAAGAGGCACGGTCAGGATCGTATCACGAGGCCGGCGCGAGACACGAAGGGCCGGCTCGCGCCGGCCCTTCGAACGGGTGCCACGTCACGAACGGCCAACGGGGCACTTGATCGAAACTCGCGCCACTTCCTCCCGGCGCCGGGCGGGTCGCGGACGGCTCCCGCCGCGCCCCGCCCGTTTGCCCGGAGATCTCGCTACCAGCTGATGCGCCAGACGAGCTGACCGAGCCGGCCGCCGGGGTCGTTCACGTCGACGCCGGTGTCCCGATAGGCGCTGGTGACCTGGAAGGTCGTTGCCCCCGATCCCGGATTGAGAACCGGGTTGAAGTTGATGTTGTCGAGCAGGTTCATCAGCTCGAAACTCACGTCCACGGTCACCCGCTTCCAGGGCAGCGTGAACTTCTTCGTGGCGCGGAGATCGAACCGCACGAATGCCGGGCCGCTCAGGAGAATCCGCTGGGGCGCGCCGCAGTCCCCGGGGTAGATGGCGATGCATCCCGCATCGCTGGCCGGAGCAATGTACCGGCCCGTCGGTGCGCCGAGCGCGCTGTAGCCGGTTGCCGACGATGGATCGACACTGAACGCCTTGCGCGTGTTGTCGATGATGTCCTGCGCCATGCTGAAGACGGTCGTCACCCCGGTCGTGGGGTCTTTCACGATGCGGACGGAGAACGCCTTCTGCAGGTCCTTCTGCGTCATGCCGACCAGCTTGACGCCGTCCATCGCGTACTGCTCGATCTGGACGCGGCCGGTGCCCGACATCTCCCAGCCGCCGAGCGCGGCGTCGGCAATCCCTCCCCAGCCGGCGCCGAACCGGCGGCCCCGGCCGAAGGGCAGCATGTAGGTCCAGTTCAACTTCCAGGCGTGCGGCACGCCCGCGTCCTGGAGGTACACACGGGGCTGGTGGATCGTCAGCAGTGTTGAAGCGGAGCGGTGCGAGTAGGTGTAGCTCGCGTTGACCAGCAGGCCGTGCGAGAGGCGGCGGCGGTACTGCAGCTGGATCCCGTCATAGCGGCTGCCGGCGGCCGACCGCATGATGTTCGCACTCGACACGGCGGGGTTCATCACGAAGAAGTTCGACGGCAGGCCGGCGGTCAGGGCGTTGGCCCGGCGCGTGGCATCGTTGTCGAGGTTGGTGGCCGCGGTCACCGGCGCGGGATTGAACGCGCTCAGGTGCTGCGTCCAGGTCGTGCTCGCAAACACGCTCGAGTAGCGGGCCGGGTCGCCGGACGCGGACGATCCCGTCAGATAGGCGAGGTAGATCGGCAACGGCGCGGTGCCCGTACCGGGTCCGAAGTACGCGAACGAGCCACCGCGGCCGGCCGCCAGGTTCGCTGCCAGGTTGGCCCGCGCCTTCTGGAACTCCGCGAGAAAGCCATTCTCGACCATGTTCCGCTCGTTCCAGTTCTCGGATGTCCAGGCGTTCACGTTCCTGTTGCCAAGGTAGAGCAGCTCGATCGCGGAATCGCCGGTCAGCGCCCGCTGGATCCCGAAGGACCACGAGCGGGTCGACGGCAGCGTGATGTTCGGGTCGAAGATGCTCAGGCTGTTCGCCGTCGTGGCGCCGATCGGATACACGGGCCCATCGAGGACGCAGGCGGCGGTCACCGCGCCTGCAGGGCAGATGGCCGGCGGGCCAAGCCGTGACCCGTCGCGCAGCAGGATTGGCCACGTCTCACCCGGGTACACGAGGTTGCCGTTGGTCACGTTGCGGTTCGCCGTCGTCGTCCCGCCGGGATTCGCGCCGTAGATTCCCGTGAATCGATCGATGCGCTCGCGGTTGAAGCTCACGGAGTACCCGCCTCGAATGGTGGCCTGCTCAGGATCCCCGAGGATGGCCCGCAGCCATCCGCGCTGAACCATCGGGCGCCAGGCCAGGCCCACGCTGGGCGCGATGTTGGCCCATTGGGTCTTGTAGGCGCGCGTATTGTCGTCGTACACCGTGTACCGGGGGGCGGAGGTCGGCGCCCCGAACGTGGCGGGTTGGAACAAGTTGCACTGGCGTCCCTCGGGGCCCGAGCCAATGCCCGAGACGCCGCACAGGTCAGCCATCGTCGCGGTCGAGTAGGTCGGGGTCGTCGGCTGGAACGGCAGCGCCACTTCCCATCGCAGGCCAACGTTCGCGGTGAGACCCTGCTTCACGCGCCACTGGTCCTGCACATACGCCCCGAACACGTCCTGCCGCAGCCGCTGCTCCAGCGCGCCGAGATAGACGTACTTGCCGGTGGCGGCATCGAGGCGGGCCGTGCCGTTGACGCCAGACACGCGGCCCGTCAGCAGCGCGTACAGCGCCCTGGCGTTGGTCAGCACGGTCGTGGAGGCCCCAGGGAAGTTGGCCGTCGAGAAGATGGACGCGGCCGGGTCGTTGGATTCCGTGAAGCCGAGCGTCACCGTCGGTACGACGTTCCACGCCTTGCTCTGGTTCGTGATGCGCGTGTAGGTGCCACCGAAGGTGAAGGTGTGCCTGCCTCGAAGCCAGGTCAGGCTGTCCACCACGTTGATGCTCGGCGTGTTGACCAGATTCGGCGAGTTGCCCTGCGTGACGCTGGTCAGCCCGAAGCCGAGGGTCAATTGACGCCCGCCCTGATTGTCGAAGGTGTCCTTGCTCAGATCGCTGTAGAAGTCCACCGGCGATGCCTGGAACCCCGCCTTGAACTCGTTGACCATGCTCGACGAGAGCGTCGAGCGCACGGCCACGGAGCCGGTCTTCCGGTACGACGACTGCACGGTGAAGTTCGGGAAGCCGGGAAACGCCGCCTCGCCCGAGTTCAGGAAGTCGGGCTTCGAGATGATCCGCTGCCAGAGGTACGTCAGCGAGATCCGGTGTTTCGACGTCACGTTCAGGTCGAGACGGACCGTCGGCGCGTACTCGTCGCGCCTGGACGCTGCGAGGAAGGTGTAGGACTCGGTGTTGAGATCGGTCCGCGGCGTGAGCGAACCTGTGATGCCGGTCGCCGCCCGGATCGAGGCAAGCAGCGACGCCACCTGCGAATCGACCGACGACAACTGGTTGTTCGCGCGTGCAAGGTCGAGCACGTTGACCTGGCGCACCTGGCCCGCAGCATCGTACCGGAACACGCCCTGCTGCGCCGCCTGATTGATGACGGTTCTGGTCCGCGTCGACTCGTTGGGCAGGTAGAACTGCTCGTAGTTGACGAAGAAGAACGCCTTGTTGCGGATGATCGGCCCGCCGACCCGTCCGCCGAACTGGTGCACGGTGACGTTGTTCACCGGCAGGTTGTTGATCTCGTTGAAGTAGTAGTTCGTGTTGAACTTCGGCGATCGCCAGTAGTGATAGATGCTGCTCGCAAACGTGTTGGTCCCGGAGCGGGTGACAAACGCCACCTGCACCGACCCCTGCGCGCCGCCGGCCGCGTCGGGCGTGGCGCCGGTGACGGTGACTTCCTCGACCGCGTCGAGGCGCGGAAACACCTGGGTGTAGAATCCGTCACCGGACTGCCGGTTGTTGCCGATGCCAATGCCGTCGAGCGTGATGCTGATGGTGTTCTGCGGCAGGCCGTTGATCGTCGCCGTCCGGTACCCTCCGGAGCCGCTCTGTTGCACCCCGGGCAGAAACATCGTCGAGCTGAGACCGTTGCGCGAGCTCAGCGGGAGCTTGGTAATCTGCTCGGCGAGCATCGCGGACTGAACCTTGACGCTGCTGGTCTGCACAAGTCCCTGCCCGCCGCGGACTTCCACTGTTTCGGTCAGCGCGCCCAACTCCAGCAGCGCCTTGATCTGGGCCGGCGTGGCGGCCACCAGCCGCACGTCGGTGATGATGGTCGTCTTGAAGCCGCTGAGCGACACGGTCACCACGTAGACGCCGGGACTCAGTCCGGGGATTGAGAACGCGCCGGCTGTGTTCGAGACCACCGCCTCCAACACGCCCGTCGCCGTGTTCTTGACCTCGATCGAAGCGCCTGGAATCACGCCGCCCTGCGCGTCCACGACCACGCCATTCAGCGAGGTGGTGCCGCCGACACCTTGCGCGAGGACCGGCGCTGACCAGAGCGCCGCGATGACAACGATCCAGGTGATCAGTCTGCGGGGGATTGCAGGCATTATGCCGTCCTTTCAAGATAGCCAGGGGGTTGCGCGCGCGAGCCGTTCGCTGCAGTGACGCCTGAGCCGGACGCGAGACGACGAGCGGAAAGGCATGCCGGCTCGTGACCAGTCGTGCCAGGTACCCTCTGTGCGGTCGGGTCGCCGGGCGGACCGACCTGCTTCTGCGCGAAGCACACAGCGGCGGACGGTGTGAGCTCGACGAGGAACGCATTGCCGCCCCCGTCAGCTCAAGGAATGAATTTCGGCGAGAAGTTCGCCAAGGCTAATGGAACGTTCCGATGATGTCAAGGCAATCAGGCAATCAGGCGGCAGGCGGGTAGCCAGGCCAGCAGGCGGCCGGCAGGTGAGGCGCCAGGCGTCCTCTGTCAAACCGTGAATCGCGAATTGCTGGCGGATGAGGTCTCCGCCCGCCATGGCGGCGAGCGACAACGGGGCGAGGCCGACCAGCATGCCGTGCCAGCCTCTACGCGCAGAAGCCGCGCGAGGTTCCCTTCCAGCCGAAGACACGAAGGGCCGGCTCGCGCCGGCCCTTCGATGCTGCTCGTTCGCCCGGGCTTGTTCGGCCCGGGGCGCCGCACAACCGATCTACCTGGCCAGCACCGGTTCGTGCTGCATCGCGGGGATCGACTGCATCTCGGTCGACACCGCGGTGATCGCCGCCACGTTGACGATCTCGCTCACGGTCATGCCGTGCTGGAGCACGTTGACGGGCTTCTGCATGCCCATCAGGATCGGCCCGATCGCGTCGGCGCCGCCCAGCCGCTGCACGAGCTTGTAGCCGATGTTGCCCGACGTGAGGTCCGGGAAGATCAGCACGTTCGCATCGCCCTTGATGCGCGAGTGCGGGTAGTTCTTCGTGACGATCTCCTCGACGACGGCCGTATCCAGGTGCATTTCGCCGTCGATGACGAGCCCCGGGTTCTTGCGGCGGACGATGTCCACCGCGTCGGCCACCTTCTTCGATGTCGGGTGCGGCACCGATCCGAAGCTCGAGAACGCCAGCAGGGCGACCTTCGGGTCGATGTTGAAGTTCCGCGCCAGGTCCGCCGCCAGCAGCGCGATTTCCGCCAGTTCCTCGGCGCTCGGGTTGATGTTCACCATCGTGTCGGCGCAGAAGAAGACCCGGTCCTTGAGCACGAGGACGTGGGCCGCCGACACGCGCGACACACCCGGCTTGAGGCCGACCAGCTGGATGGCCGGCTTGATCGTCTCGGGATAGGCCTTGAACATGCCGCCGACGAAGCCGTCGGCGTGCCCGAGGTGCACCATCATCAGGCCGTAGACGGTCGTGTCCTTCACCATGTCGAGCGCGGCCGGCAGCGTCACGCCCTTGCGCTGGCGCAGCATGTAGAGCGCCTCCGCGTAGGCCTCCTCGTGCTCGGCGTTGGGCACGTTCACGATCTCGAAGTCGATCTGCTCGATGCCCAGCGCGGCGGCCCGGGCACGGATTTCCGCTTCACGCCCGAGCAGCACCGGCATGGCGATCCGCTGATCGACGATGTCGCGCGCGGCGCGGATGATGGATTCGTGCTCGCCTTCCGGGAACACGATCTTGCGCGGCGTGTCGTTGCGCGCCTTGCGCACGACGAAGTGCATGACCTTCCGCGAGGGTCCGAGCAGCCGCTCGAGCTGCTCGCGGTAGGCGTCCCAATCCTTGATCGGATGACGGGCGACCCCGGTGTCGCACGCCGCCTTGGCGACGGCCGGCGCTTCCCAGGTCAGCACGCGCGGATCGAACGGCTTCGGGATCAGGTACTCGCGGCCGAACGACATGCTGTTCACGCCGTACGCCTTGAGCACGACCTCGGGCACGTCTTCCTTGGCGAGCGCCGCCAGGGCGCGCGCCGCGGCCATCTTCATCTCGTTGTTGATGGCGGTCGCCCGCACGTCGAGCGCGCCGCGGAAGATGAACGGGAAGCCGAGGACGTTGTTGACCTGGTTCGGATAGTCCGACCGGCCCGACGCCATGATGACGTCCTTGCGGGTCGCCAGGGCCAGCTTGAACTCGATTTCCGGATCCGGGTTCGCCATCGCGAACACGATCGGGTTCGACGCCATCGACTTCAGCATCTCGGGCGTGACCAGGTCCTTCGCCGACACGCCGACGAACACGTCGGCGCCCTTCATCGCTTCGGCCAGGGTGCGCAGCTTGGTGTCGACCGCGAACCGCTGCTTGTAGGGGTTCATCTTCTCCGTGCGGCCGTTCCAGATGACGCCGACCGTGTCGATGAAGAGGATGTTCTCCTTCTTGACCCCGAGGTTCAGGTACATCTCCGCGCAGGCGATGCCGGCCGCGCCGGCGCCGGTGAAGACCACCCGCACCTGGTCGATCTTCTTGTTCACCACTTCGAGCGCGTTGACCAGCGCCGCGCCGGAGATGATGGCCGTGCCGTGCTGATCGTCATGGAACACCGGGATGTCCATGATCTTCTTCAGCGATTCCTCGATGTAGAAGCACTCCGGCGCCTTGATGTCCTCGAGGTTGATGCCGCCGAAGGTCGGTTCGAGCGCCTTGACGATCCGGATGATCTCGTCCGGGTCCATCGTGTTGACCTCGATGTCGAACACGTCCACGCCCGCGAACCGTTTGAACAGCACGCCCTTGCCTTCCATCACGGGCTTGCCTGCCAGCGCGCCGATATTGCCCAGCCCGAGCACCGCGGTGCCGTTCGACACGACGGCGACCAGGTTCCCCTTGCCGGTGTAGCGATAAGCCAGTTCAGGATCCTTCTCGATGGCCAGGCACGGCCGCGCCACGCCCGGTGTGTAGGCCATCGAGAGGTCACGCTGAGTGAGACAGGGCTTGGAGGTGATGACCTCGATCTTCCCCGGTCTCGGTTTCTCGTGGTACTCGAATACGTCGTCGTCGGACATCTTGAGCATGGATGGTGCCCCGTTGATGATTGAGAACCCCTGCACGGGATGAGAATGAGCGGGGGACGGGAATCAAGGCCAGACTGCGGTCTGCCGGCCGCCCGCGCGACCGTGTAATAGCCTACTCCATCTGGCCCGGGGCCGTGCCTTAGTTTTCACGGGCCCGGCTGAGGCCGGGTGATGGAAACCCGCCCGGATTATCTTCTACATTCTCGCACTCTTGACAACACTTTTTGAAGATCGGAGCATGGAGCAGTCATTGGAGGATGGGGGTTCCTGCACCCATCCGGCCCTCGCCAAGGCGTAACCCCCGCTGCACGTCCGGACGTCCTGACTGATCCACCCCCTCGTGACGCCACGATTCACGCTTCCGCCCCGCGCATGGAAGGCACCGCATGAAGACGTTTTCCTTTAAGGTCGACCCGCTCACCAGCGAGGAGTACTGGGAGATTTACCTCCGGGGGCAGCAGCTGCTCGCCGATCCGCTGCTCAACAAGGCGTCGGCGTTCTCCGAGGAAGAGCGGCTCGCCCTGGAGCTGTCGGGCCTGCTTCGCACGGGCGTGTCGTCGCTCGACCACCAGGTGCAGCGATCGCTGGAGAACTACCGCCGCAAGCCGGACGATCTGGAGAAATACATCTACCTCCAGGGGCTTCTCGACCGAAGCGAGGTGCTGTTCTACCGGCTGTTGCTCGACAACCTGACCGAGATGGTGCCGATCGTCTACACGCCGACTGTCGGCCAGGCCTGCCTGCAGCTGAGCCACATCACGCGGCGCTACCGCGGCGTCTACCTCACGCCGGACAACATCGCCAACATCGACCGGATCTTCCAGAGCATCTCGCTGCCGAGCGTCGCGCTCATCGTCGTGACCGATGGCGAGCGGATCCTGGGGCTGGGCGATCTCGGATCGGACGGCATGGGAATCCCCGTCGGCAAGGTGACGCTCTACGTGGCCGCCGGAGGCATCCATCCGGCCTGCTGCCTGCCCTTGACGCTCGATGTCGGCACCAACAATCCGAAACTGCTCGAGGACCCGCTCTACCTCGGGTGGCGACAGCCGCGCCTGGAGGGGGCCGAGTACGACGAGTTCATCGAGCACTTCATCCTGGGGGTGCGGCGCAACTTCCCCGAGGCACTCGTGCAGTGGGAGGACTTCGCCAAGCACAAGGCGTTCAGGCTGCTCGACCGGTACCGCGAGCGCCTGCTCTCGTTCAACGACGACATTCAAGGCACCGGCGCCGTCACGCTCACCACGCTCATCAGCGCGATGCGGATCAAGGGCGAGCGCTTCGCCGATCAGCGCTTCGTCATCGTCGGCATGGGCCAGGCCGGCACCGGCATCTCGATGAACATCGCGACGGCCCTCCGCGAGGAAGGCCTGCCGGACGTTGAGATCAGCCGGCGGATCTTTGCGGTCGACCAGCCCGGGCTTCTCGTCAAGGGCATGCCGGGGCTCTCGGTGCCGCAGGAGCGCGTGGCGCAGGATCCCGCCGCGCTGGCTGGCTGGAACCTGCCGTCGTCGGATCGAATCGACCTCATCGATGTCGTGCGGAATGCCCGGGCCACCGTGCTCATCGGCGTGACCGCGCAGCGCGGCCTGTTCAGTCCGGACATCCTCGAGCTGATGGCCCGGCACACCGACCGGCCCGTCATCCTGTCCCTGTCGAATCCGTCGAGCCGATCAGAGTGCACGCCCGAGGAGGTCGCCAGGGCCACCAACGGCCTCGGCCTGATGGCCACCGGCACGGCCTTCGCCGATGTCACGTGGAACGGCAGGAGCATTGGCGCGTCGCAGTGCAACAACATGTACATCTTCCCCGGCCTCGGCCTGGGCGCACTGGTCTGCAAGACGCCGAAGGTCACCGATGCGATGTTCCTGGCGGCGAGCAAGGCACTGAGCGATTCGGTGACACCCGAGCAGCGCAGCCGGGGCCTGCTGCTGCCCGACATGGGCGACATTCGCGGCGTGTCGCGCACGGTGGCGATGGCAGTGGCGAAGGAGGCGCGGCACGCGGGCCTGGGGCGTCTTCTGGACGACAGGACGCTCGAGGCACTCATCGCGCACGCGCAGTGGGAACCGGCCTACATCCCGTACCGGGCAGGCCGTGCGACCTGACCGCGCGGGCGCACGAATGACTCGGGTGCGTTGATCGTGGTTCTGCGCCCGCCGGGGACCGCGGGATCTGCGCCAGGACACGGGCCGGGCGGATGTCGAACGGACCGGGGCGAGGCGACGAACGGAAACGGGGCGCCATCATGATGATTGACTCGCTCGATCATGCGCGCGCGCTTGCCGCCCTGGGATCCCGCATCGAGCGGGCCCTTGACTACCTGAGCCGGACGGAGTTCTCGGGCATGCCGCCGGGCACCTACGAGATCGACGGGCGGAACCTGTATGCCGTGGTTCAGCGCTATTCCACCAAGCTGCCGGATCAGGGGAAGTGGGAAGTGCATCGACGCTACCTCGACGTGCAATACGTGGCGTCAGGGGCTGAGCGCATCGGGTATGCCGCCGGGTCGCGCACCGAGCCTGGCCCGTATGACGAGGAGCGGGATTACGAGGAGCGCAATGGCGACGGTGATTTCCTCACGCTGCGGGCCGGCGAGCTGATGGTGCTGTGGCCCGGAGAGGTTCACATGCCTGGCGTCGCGGTCGACCAGCCCTCCAACGTCATCAAGGCCGTCGTCAAGGTGCTGATGGACTGAGGAGCCTCCAGCTTGTCCTGAGCGAGCGAAGCGAGTCGAAGGGCCGCCAGCTTGTCCTGAGCGAGCGAAGCGAGTCGAAGGGCCGCGCGCCGCCAGCCGAGTAGAATGGTCCGATGGCTCCGCGCCTGGCGAGCACCGATCCTCTCGCGGCGTTTCACCCCATCGTCCGGGCATGGTTCCGGGCGTCGTTCCGGGAGCCGACCGCGGCCCAGACCAAGGGCTGGGCGGCGATTGCCCGCGGCCAGTTCGTGCTCATCCAGGCCCCCACCGGCAGCGGAAAAACGCTCGCCGCGTTCCTGTGGGCCATCAATCGACTGATGTTCGAAGCGGCCCCGCCTCCGGCGTCGCGGTGCCGCGTGTTGTATGTCTCGCCGCTCAAGGCACTCGCCGTCGATGTCGAACGCAATCTCCGCGCGCCGCTCGACGGGATTGCCGCGCTGGCGGCGTCCGGCCAGGTTGCGATCACGCTTCCGTCGGTCGCGATCCGGACCGGGGACACTCCACAGAATCTCCGTGCACGGTTTCTGCGCAGCCCCTCCGACATCCTGATCACAACGCCCGAATCGCTCTACCTCCTCCTCACATCGAAATCGCGCGAAACGCTCCGCTCGGTCGACACGCTCATCGTCGACGAAGTGCACGCCCTGGTGCCGACCAAGCGAGGCGCCCACCTGGCGCTGTCGCTCGAACGGCTCGAAACGATCGCCACGGGCCCGATCCAGCGCATCGGCCTCTCGGCGACGCAACGCCCGCTCGATGAAGTGGCGCGCTTTCTGGGCGGCGCCCTCCCGCACGCGGCGGGCGGGACGGATGCGCGCAGGCGTGACCACAGCGGATCGCGAGGTCGGACAGGTGCTCGCACGCGTGGATCCGGCGAGTCAATCGACGCGATCTCGCGCGGGCGAAGCGGGAGGCCGGTCGAGGCCAACGCGGCGGAGACAGACGCGGAAACGGAGCTGCGAGCGGAGTTTCATGCTGCCGATCGTGAGGTCGCCTACCGTCCCGTCACGATCGTGGATGCCGGCGGACGCAAGGCCCTCGACCTCAGGATCGAGGTGCCGGTCGAGGACATGGCGCGCCTGGCCGCGTCGGCCGGCTTCGATCCACTCCCCGACAGATCGCCGCGTCGGGGCGGTCGTGTCGAGAGCCCCCAGCCGCCAGCCGCCAGCCGCGAATCGACACGCATGCCCGATGTAGGGCGGCTCTTCAGAGCCGCCGCCCTTGCCGGGGCTGAAGCCCCGGCCTCCATCCGACCTGCCGCCAGTCGCCAGCCGCCGGCCGTGGGCCGTGAGAGCATCTGGTTCGCCGTCTACCCCCGCCTTCTCGACCTGGTCCGGCTCCATCAATCCACCTTGATCTTCGTGAACAACCGCCGCAGCGCCGAGCGGCTGGCCGGGGTGCTGAACGACATGGCCGGCGAGCAGCTGGTGCGGGCCCACCACGGCTCGATCGCTCGCGAGCAACGGATGGAGGTCGAAGAAGCCCTGAAGGCCGGCCGGGTTCGCGGGCTGGTCGCCACCTCGTCGCTCGAACTCGGCATCGACATGGGTGCGATCGACATGGTGGTGCAAATCGAAGCGCCGCCCTCGGTGGCGAGCGGCCTGCAGCGCGTGGGCCGCGGGGGCCACCACGTGGATGCGATCAGCCACGCCGTGCTCTTCCCGAAATTCAGGGGAGACCTCGTCGCGTGCGCAGCCATCACGAGGGCCATGCGGGACGGCCTGGTCGAGTCCACGCGCTACCCGCGCAACCCGCTCGACATCCTCGCCCAGCACGTCGTCGCGATGGCCGCACTGGACACGTGGCGGGCCGACGATCTGTTCAACACGGTCCGCCAGGCCGCGCCGTTTGCGGAACTGAGCCGTCAGGCGTTCGACGGCGTGCTCGACATGCTGTCGGGACGCTACCCCTCCGACGAGTTCGCGGAGCTGCGGCCGCGAATCACGTGGGACCGTGCCAGGGGCACTATCACGGCGCGCGAGGGCGCGCGGCACATTGCCGTCACGAGCGGCGGAACGATTCCCGATCGCGGGCTCTACGGCGTCTTCCTGGCCGGCGCCGCGAAGGGCGGCGCGCGGGTCGGTGAACTCGACGAAGAGATGGTCTTCGAGAGCCGGGTGGGCGAAGTGTTCGTGCTCGGGGCAACCTCGTGGCGCATCGAGGAGATCACGCACGACCGGGTGACGGTGTCGCCGGCGCCCGGCGAGCCGGGCAAGATGCCGTTCTGGAAAGCCGACAGACCGGGCCGCCCGTTGGAGCTCGGCGAACGGATCGGCCGCCTTGTCCGGGAGCTGCGAGACATGCCTCCGCCCGCGGCGGTCGAGCGCCTGACCCGCACGCACGATCTCGACCCCCAGGCCGCCGAGAACCTGCTCCGCTATCTCTCCGATCAGAACGCGGCCATCGGTCATGTTCCAGACGATCGCACCATCGTCATCGAGCGCTGCCGCGACGAGCTGGGTGACTGGCGCGTGTGTCTCCTTTCACCGCTCGGCGCGCGCGTCCACGCGCCCTGGGCCATGGCCGCAACGGCGAACATTCGCGCCAGGCTCGGCCTGGATCTCGAGGCCATGTGGACCGACGATGGGTTCGTCGTTCGGTTTCCGGAGACGGATGAGCCGCCGGACGTGTCGCTGCTGGTGCCGCGCTCGTCCGAGTTCGAGCACCTCGTGATCTCCGAGCTTGGATCCACGGCGTACTTCGCGGCGCGGTTCAGGGAATCGGCCGCACGGGCGCTGCTCCTGCCGAGGCGCCGGCCGGGCCACCGCGCGCCGCTCTGGCATCAGCGCAAGCGGGCGTCGGATCTGCTGGCCGTCGCGAGCCGGTTTGGCTCGTTCCCGATCCTGCTGGAGGCCTACCGGGAGTGCCTGCGTGACGACTTCGACCTGCCGGCCCTCCTCGATGTCGCTCATCGCATCGAGCGCAAGGCCATCAAGGTCGTCATCGTCGACTCGGAGAAGCCGTCGCCGTTTGCCGCCTCGCTCCTCTTCGGGTACGTCGCCAACTATCTCTACGACGGCGACTCGCCGATGGCCGAGCGCCGGGCGCAGGCGCTCTCGATCGATCAGGCCCTTCTGCGCGACCTGGTCGGCTCGGCCGACATGCGAGAACTGCTGGACGCGGAGGTTCTCGACGAACTGGAACTCGAACTCCAGTGCCGCTCGACGCGGTTCCGCGCCAGGAGTCTCGACAGTCTTCACGACCTGCTGCTGCGCGTCGGCGATCTCTCGGCGGCCGAAATTGCCGAGCGATCGGCGTCCGCCGAGGTGGCCGCCCGGATTAGCGAACTGGTGGCCGCTGGCCGCGCGGTTCCACTCGAGGTTGCCGGCTCGTCTCGATACGCGGCCGCCGAGCACGCGAGCCAGTACCGCGACGCTCTCGGCGTCGTGCTCCCGCCCGGGCTGCCGCGCGCGCTGCTCGTGCCGGACCGGGCGCCGCTCGAGACCCTCGCCCTCCGCTACGCCCGCACGCACGGCCCGTTCACGACCATGGAACTCTCGGAACGCTACGGCCTCGATGTGGCGGCCTCCGAGCGCCTGCTGCGAAGCCTCGCCTCGGCCAACCGGATCGTCGAAGGCGACTTCCGGCCCGGCGGGACCAGGCGCGAGTGGTGCTCGCCCGACGTGCTCCGCCAGACCCGCGGCCGTTCGCTCGCGAGGCTGCGCCACCAGATCGAGCCTGTGGAGCCCTCGGTGCTGGGCCGGTTTCTTCCGAGGTGGCAGGGTGTCGCGTCGAAACGAGCCGGCCTCGACGCCCTCCTGGACCAGGTGGAACACCTGCAGGGCGCGCCCCTGCCTGCCTCGACGCTCGAGACGCTGGTGCTGCCTGCCCGCCTTGCCGGCTATGAGCCGGGCGACCTCGACATGCTCGCCTCAGCCGGTGAAGTGTGCTGGATCGGCATCGAGCCCCTGGGACAGCGCGATGGGCGCATCGCGCTGTACCTGACGGACCAGCTTCCGAAACTTCGCGCGCCTTCCGGACACGTCCGCGACATCGACGTTCGGGTCGGATCGCGAGAGGGCCATTACAGAATATCTGCAGCGCGAGGGCGCGTCGTTCTTCGGGACCGTTCACGACGCGTGCGGCGGCGGCTATCCTGGTGACACCGTCGACGCGCTGTGGGCGCTTGCGTGGCGCGGCCTCGTGACCAACGACACGTTCCAGGCCCTGCGGGCGTTCACGCGCCCGCCCGAGCGCTCGTCGCGGTCAGCGACTCGGGGCGCGATCTTCCGATCGCGACGACTCGTCCCGCCGTCGGCTGAAGGCCGCTGGTCGCTGGTCGCCTCGAGGGTCGACAGGGCTTTCTCTCCGACCGTGTGGGCCACCGCCATCTCGAATCAACTGCTCATGCGGTACGGCGTGCTGACGCGCGAGGTCGTGGCGAGCGAAGGAATTCCTGGCGGTTTCGCGGCCGTCTATCCCGTGCTGCGGGCCATGGAGGACGGCGGCCGCATCCGCCGCGGCTACTTCGTCAGCGGCGTGGCCGCCACGCAGTTCGCGCGGCCCGCGGCGCTGGACATGCTGCGATCGCTGCGAACGCCACCCGAGGAGGCAGAGCTTGTCGTAATGGCGGCCACCGACCCGGCCAACCCGTACGGCGCCATCCTCAAGTGGCCGGTCACGGCCGGCGACCAGGGCCCGGCGGCTCCGTTTGCGCGAGCGGTCGGCGCCAGCGTCATCCTCGTCAACGGCGCGCTCGCCGGCATTCCTGCGCGCGGGCAGCACGGACGTGACGGTCCGGCTGCCGGAATCGGAACCGGATCTCACGGCGGCCGGACGGGCCGTCGCGCGGGCCCTGGTGGACATCGCGCTCGAGGGCGAGGGACGGCGCGGCGGCCTGCTGGTCTCGACCATCAACGGCCGGCCGGCCGCTGCACATCCCCTCGCGCCGCTGCTGGTGGAATCAGGTTTTGCCGCATCGGCCTTGGGGTACTATGTTCGGCGAAGCCGCCTCCGCCCGCCGTCCACTCAGTCAGAGGAGTGATCATGTTGAAGGAATTCAAAGAATTCGCAATGAAGGGCAACGTGATGGATCTCGCTGTCGGCGTGATTATCGGCGCCGCCTTCGGCAAGATCGTCAACTCACTCGTCAACGACGTGTTGATGCCGGTCCTGAGCCTGCTCGTGGGCAGGGTGGATTTCAGCAACCTGTTCGTCACGCTGGCCGGGCAGAGCTTCGCGACGCTGGCCGACGCCCGGAAAGCGGGCGCCCCGGCGCTCGCCTACGGTGTGTTCCTCAACACGGTCATCGAGTTCGTCATCGTCGCGTTTGCGATCTTCGTCGTGATCAAGCAGATGAATCGCCTGAGGCGGCCGGCCCCGGCCCCGCCGGTCACGACGAAGGACTGCACCTTCTGCAAGACGTCGATTCCGCTCGCGGCCACGCGCTGCCCGCACTGCACCTCGCAGCTGCAGGCGTAACGCCGCCGTCTGCCGGGCGCCGTGGCACCGCAGGTGCGAGTGCGGCGAGGGCGGTCAGCCTACGGATATCGCTTCAGCACGGTCCCGCGCGCGCGATCGACAAGCAGGAGGGCGGCCCGGCCGCCCTCGACCGCCACCTCGATCGGCGCGACGGCCGGTATCGGGGAAAAGCGAATCGTGGTGCCGGCCGACGACTCGTTGACGACCGTGTAGAGGATGACGCCGCGGTACACCGGCCGGGTAAATCAGGACTGACGGATCAATCGTGGCATTGGCGAGCGGCTCAACGCCCGCCAGGCTGAGCGCATGGCGGTAGAACCTGGCCGTCTGCGTCTCTTCTTCAGCGAGCTCGATCGGCAGCGGCGTCCAGATGATCCGGCCCTTGCCCACCGCGAGGCGCTGGACGAGGCCGGGCTGCGCACCGCTTGGAACAGCCTTCTCGACGCGCTGCATCATCTCGCCTCGATACGTGAGCCGGAACGTCGCGGCCTCGAGACTTGCGACTTCCTCCTGCGCGACGGGCCGTACGGCCGAGTCGATTCCGAGCCGGGCCATCCGGCCCGTGGGCAGCCAATGCTCGTCTTCGTCGAACGGCCCGCTCACCACGAGCGTGGTTCCCCGCTCGACCCAGCCGAGCAGCGTCGTCCACGCCTCTTCTCGAAGCACGCGCGGGCACGGCAGCAGGACCAGCGCCGGCGGATCGACGATGGCGTTCACGTTGTGCTCGCCAATCGCGCCCATCGTCACGCGACAGTGATAGTGCATCGCGCGGACGGCACGGCGCGTCGCGTCAGTGGCGGCGTTGCGCACGCTGAACAGGTACGACTGCGGGATGACCATCAGCACCTGTTCGCGCTCGCGCCCGACGAGCGACGGCGCGATCGACGCCACGAAGGCCGACATGCGCCGCCACGGATCGAATTCGGGCTTGGCGGTTCCATCGGCGCGATGCATGCCGATGGCCGCCTCGTTGTCCGACGGCATGTAGCAGTTCGAGTGCCACAGCCACTGGATGTAGCCGGCGCCGCCCGCGCCGATGGCGAGCGCCAGCTTGCGCTCGAGCAGATCGCGCGCCTCCTCCTCGGTGCGCCACGCGAGGCCGTCCACACGCTCGTTGAACATCACGCCCGTTTCCTGCACGAGGTTCGGCACACCGGGCGCGCGGGTGACGACCTGAGTCCCAGAGCAGGTCGTCGTTGAGCCACCACGTGTGGACGCTGGTCAGGTCGACGCCGGGCGCCAGGAACTGGTTCGACGGGCGTTCGTTGGTGCCGCCCTCGTCCTGCCCGACCGTCACGAGCTGCCCCTCGCCTCCTGCCACGCGGATGGCCGCCGTCATCTCGCCGACCCATCGGCGGAACATCTCCTGGGCAAACAACCGGTAGTCGCGCCGCCTTGAGCGGCCGGCGCTCGCCGAACACCCCGGTATCTTCGAAGTCGCCGGGCGACGGCAAGCCACGCGATTCACCAGGCGCCAGGCGCCAGAGTTCCTGGATGTGCGCGTCGAGCTCCTCGGAGGTCGCCGAAGGATACTTCCCGATCAGCCACTGGTCCCACGCGCGGGCCTCGTGCTCGTCCCCGTTCGGCCTGGTGAACCACAGCGACGTGCTCGACGAGAATGACGGCTCGTTGATGAGGTCCCAGATGAGGTCGCGCATCCCGCGACAGCGGCGGACGATCGCGGTGACGAAGGTTTTCTGGGCCGCAATCGCTCGGGGGTCGAGGTACGGGTTGGACCCGCCCCAGGCCTCGGGCAGGAATGCGAAGAACGTGAACACGACCGCGATGTCGTGCCGGCGAGCGGTCAGCATGAACGCGTCGATCGCGCGCACGACGCCTTCGTCCGGAGTGCCGACATCCGGCATGAGCAGCTTCCATCCAGTCCAGATGCCCGTGCGCACAAGGTTGACGCCCGCCTGTTTCATGGCGGCGAAGTCTCGATCCCAGATATCCGGGTTCGGCTCGAGCAGGAACTGCCGCTGCACGTCCGACGCCATGTAGGTCGTGCCGGTGACCGGAAACGGCTGGCCGTCGCGGGTCAGGCAGGAAGCGTCGACGCCAAGCGGCCGGCCGGAGGTGAGGAGCGCCGCGTCGTGGACCCAGAATCCCGTTGCGCAGCGCAGCGTGCTCTCGGGCGTTGCGGCCGCGGAGGCCTCGACCTCGACGCGGTAGAGCCCAGGCGGCAGCGCAGACGTGCCGCGAATGGCAACGGGAACGGTCGCCTCGATTGTCGGTGCTGCATCCGCCAGCGTCACTCGTGTGTTCAGCAACTCCGTGCCACGCTCGTCGCTCAGACGGAGACGGCATTCGACGATGCCCGAAGCAGCAGCGGCAGCGGCGGGCCGGACATGGGTGATCGTGATGGACGGCGATTCGCCTGCTCGATAACAGGCGAAGGCGGGGCGCGCGGCGAGTCGCGAGCCGCCGCGAAGGCCGTAGGTCAGCAGATGGCGCAGTGCCGGCGCATCGACGGGCGCGTCGCCCGTCGCAAACACCCAGCGTCCGCCGGCGACGTCGCCGAGCAGACGATCGATGGCCACAAACGGGGCTGCGACCCTGTTCCCATCTCCGTCCAGCCCGTAGACCAGCGCGCGCATCACCGCGTCGCGCTGTCCCGCCGAGCCGTCCTCGTCTGGGAAGTCCTTCTCGGCCGTGAACCGGACGTAGAGCTCCTGCACCGTCGAGGGCGCGAGGCGATCGACAAGCGCCGTGGCCCACTGGCATTCTTCCGATGCGCGCCACGTCTTGACCCGAGCGGTCGAGACCGGAAACGACTGGGTGATCCCAAGGCGTCGATGAAGTGAGACCTGCCGGACTTCCCGCCTCCATGCAGACCCGAGACGATCGACGGGCACCGCACAGGGAGCGCCGCCCAGGTTGATCCAATGTCCGCCCTGCCGCAGGTGTTCCAGGAGCGCGGGGAACGCCTGGCGAGGAAACGCGCTTCCGTAGGGTGTGACCACCAGATCGAACCGGCCGGTGCCTGGCCGATCCGCAAACGCCGCCACGCCCACAAAGGACGCCTCAACATCGGCGAATGCTTCCCTGAGCGTCGCCTCCGGCACCGGCGACGCGTCAACCGTTGGAATCCCCGCCTCCCAGAGCACGGCAACGCGCGCTTTGAGCGACGGCTGCCGCTCCCATTCCCGTCCTCGCGCCGACAGGCCTGGAATGCGGACGGTGCCGGCCACCGCCGCTCCGCCGAACGTTCGCAGGAAGTTTCGTCGGTTCATGCCGATAGGGGTCGGGACGGATTTCGCACATTTCATTTCCGTAACTCGGTTTCGTAATGCGCGAAATCCGTCCCGACCCCTGCGCCGGTCGCGGCCGTCTATGCGTTCAATTCGCTGCGACAGACCGGAGCCGGTAACGCGGTAGCGCTAGCGCACAACGAGTTCGATCAACGAGGTGGTGGGCACGGGATTCCCGGATTCGGGGCACCGTCGTCCGGTTGACGCCACAAGTGTTGGCTCAAGGCCGAGCATTCCACTCCTGCCACGAATGGAAACGCGATCCTGTTACGGGACGTCTGGAGAGGGGCACCAACCCGGACTGAACGCTCCACTGCGCGATGAGCTCAGGAAATCGCACTGGACTCAGGGCCCGCTAGCCGAACCGCACGCCCCCAAGTTGAGCCGAAATGGCCGTGGCGGCTTCCAGCAGCACGGGCAGGTAGACCCGGCGCAAGTCCTTCATCGACACCCGCGATGCGTGGCCGGAGACGTTGATGGCCGCGTGAACCTGCCCGGAGGAATCGACCAACGGCGCCGCCACGGTCCGGACGCCGAGCTCCGACTCGCCGTCGGAGAACGCCCACCCGCGGTGACGGATGTCTGCCAGGTGCTTGCGCAGTGCCGCTTCGTCGCAGATGGTCTTCTCACTCATGCGGACCAGCGGCCCTCTCGCGAAGAACGCCGTGAGCTTGTCCGGCGGAAGCGCCGCGAGCAGCACCTTCCCCATCGACGTGCAGTGAGCCGGCAGCCGTGATCCAACGACGAGGTTGATGCTCATGATGCGCTTGGCCGGAGTTCGCGCAATGTACACCACGTCGCCACCGTCCAGCACGGAAAGGGAACAGGACTCGTGGAGCGCCTCCACGACTCGTTCCATATGAGGCTGCGCCAGGGTGGCGACACTCATCGTGGACAGGTACGTGTACCCGAGGTCAAGGACCCGTGGCGTCAGGGAGAACTGCTGGCCACGCTGTACGACGTATCCAAGCTCCAGGAGCGTCAGCAGGTAGCGCCGGGCGACGGCGCGGGTGAGCCCTGTGCGTTCGGAGACGGCAGCAATCGTGAGCGAGGGCGTGGCGGCAGAAAAGGCCTTGATGACATCGAAGCCGCGCTGGAGGCCTTGAACGTACTCCCGCCCGGCTGACGGGAGCCCGCTGGCCGTGGACATGTCCTGACCGACAATTCGCTTCATCAACACGGTCCGGTGCACTCTCAGAAACGAACGGCTCGATGCGACGCATCCGGTATCCTGTCAGGTATTCTCGCCTTGCGATGCCACTAATGCAAGGCCGCTCCTGCACCCACCGCCGTCGCAGCGCCTGTGACCTCGACTGCTGAGGGTCAGGATTCCACGTGACGGCCCGGCGATCTGCGGCCCAAACCACGCGTCTGATTCCAGGCCCCGAGCGACCCGTCGTGGGCGATGGTAGGGGAAAACCAGCGGCACATTGCCAGGACGGCAATCATCCGGAGGACTCGCCTGCTCGCCGTCGAAACGGGAGTGAGGCCAAGTCAGCGCGAGCAGGGCAGAAGGCCGTGAGACGCAGTCTGGATGCTGCCGGGGTCCAGGAGGGTCAAGCTCGAGCGCTGTCGACGGGGTCTCCGACGAGCGCTGGAGCCGGACCACTCCTGGGCCCCGACATGGCGTCAGGGACGCGGGGTGTTGCCGCGCGCAGGTGCCGCCTGCGGGCGAATCACACCCACGTTCCCCTCAATCGTGATGGTCGTCCCGAACGGCGCCGACAGCTTCTGAAGCCTGGCGAGGATCCGCTGCGCCATCTCGGGCGCAGCCAGCCGCGGAATGCCGCGACGCGCCATGCGCTCCCCCCAGGCGAGGTCGGTCGGATACAGGCGGATCTCGGAGACCTGCCCGTGGTCGAACTTGCTCACCGCCACGTAGTTCTCGTACTTGAGCACGTTGGCCTGCCGCACGCCCCGGCACGGGGTGTCGGTGTACAGCTTCATAGCCTCCACCCTCGCCTGTACAGCCCGTCGCGGCGACTCCAATGGTGTCCATCTGCCGAACGAATTCTCCGAGGCCATAGAAGATGGGCCGGCCTTTGTAGATCTCGATACCGCGTGCCACGTGGGGACCGGTTGCGAAAAAGGCATCTGCGCCGGCGTCGATGCTGGCTTTCGCGAAGACCGGCAGGAAGTCAGCTGGAGTCGTCCCGGCGTCGACCACGTCCGCATCTTCGGTTTCGTGGGCGTGGATCGAGACCCCGACGAAATCCGATTTCGACTTGCCTTCCCGCACCATGGCCAGCAGATCCTTCAGGTCCTGCTGGTTCATCTCGTATGAGAACCGGGGCTTGTCGATGTTGGCCCGTTTGAATCGCTGCAGGAGGATCGTGATCTGATCGTCGGTTTCGCCTTGCGGCGGATACAGGCTTCCCCCGGTCGGGAAGGCCTGCCGAATGGTCCTCACCGCATCCCACATCGATGCGGGCAACACGAAATTCCTCGTCACGCGCAGGGCGCTCTGTCCCCCGCGCCCGGGCCACTCGCCGCGTCCCGGTATGGCCATCACGTTCTGGGCGTAGCTCGAGGCCGTGGCAACCAGCCCAACGCGTCCCTTGCTGGTCGCCACGAAACGGGGCGCCCGCGCGGCCCAGTAGGTCAAGCCGGACCCCGCGTAGACAAGCCCGGCCTTCTCGATCCGGTCGTTCGTCTCGAACAGGCCCTCGGGCCCGAACTCTCCAATGTGATTGTTCGAACGCGCCACGATGTCGAAACCCATCGCTTTCACGTCCTGCGGGGAGTCGGGCGTACCTCCGAACGGACCGAGCGACGAGCCTCTGAACGTCCGTCCGTCGATGGCGTGGGACTCGTAGTTGCCGGTCGCGACATCCGCATCGCGGATGATCTTCAAGAGACCGACAAAGGCGGGATCCGTGTTCTGGGACAACGGATAGCCGATGATGATGTCGCCGACCGAGGCGATGCTGAATCCGTCAGCCACAGTCGTCGCCAATTCATTGATACGGGGGGGAGCTTGCTGAGCCCTCAACGGGCTGTATAGCAGGCCCACCGTGAGTACCACCGCGACAAGCGAGACCAGGACAACCCTTCCGGTTCGCATCTGCTGCCTCCTGGAGGTGGACGCGTCCACCTTCGGTTTCACTCTCTAGAACTCGTATGCCAGGCCGAACTGGAGAGCCCTCGGGCTCGTGAAGGCGGTGCCGTAGCCGAAGGTCGGTCCGGACGCGAACGTCATCGACCAGAACGTATTGGTATTGAGCGCGTTGAGCGCGTCGATCGTGAACTGCAATTCTCCCTTGGGGAGCTTCACGAACTTGGACACCCTCAGGTTGACAGCGGACCGAAGCGGGCCCCGCTCGGAACCCATCGGCTCGAGACGCAGGGTGACCGTCGACAACTGCTTGAGCGACGGACCTCCGTCCGGGTCGGCGGCGCGGAACACATTGGTCCGCTGGCCTTTCACGCCCGGCTGGATATCGAACACCCCGGACACCATGAAGTCCCAGGGCAGGCGATAACTGCCGGTGAGCTTGTAGCCCCAGTCCCACGTCGTGTCGAGCGGAAAGTAGTTGTCGTTCGGGCTGGCTGCAATCGCGGTGAGCCACTGGTGGTTCTTCGTGATCGTGATCGACGTGCTCCCGCCCCACGCGCCGGTATTCCGCTTGTTCAGCGTGAATTCAAACGTGTGGAAACTGTCGCTTCGATCGCCCGGCCGGTTCTGGTCCTGGTTCCCGACGAACTTGGCCCCGCGAAACGCCGGGTCGTAGTCGTAGATGGTCACCGTGCCACCGTCATCCTTGGTGTTCAGCACGCCGTCCGGCCCGGGGTCGCGCCGTGTCAGCTGGATGTTGTAGGCGCTGTACGGACGCAGGATGTTCATCGTGGCGGTCATGTTGATGTTGCGCTTATAGATGTACGCCACGCGCGCGGACATATTGGTCATCAGTTCCCGGTCGAACACGAGGGTGAATTCCTGCTGCTGTGGCCGCTTCAAGCCGGGGTTGAAGATGTTGTTCGCCGCGGCGGTAGTGCTGATGAAGTCCGACCCGTTCAGATTCAGGTTCACCTCGCCGGGATCGTAGTCGCTGTTGCCGTTGAGGTCGTGCCAGCGGTAGACCGTCTGCGCCACCGCGTTGTTGTTGAACTTGTCCGCGAAGTTCTCGGCCTGGCCGGTGTTGTAGACGCTGAAGGTCGCCTTCGCCACCATCTTGCCCGTGCCCGTCAGATCCCAGGCCACGCCCAGGCGTGGTGCGAAGTCCTTCCAGGTGTTGCTGTCGACGCGCGGGTAGGTTCCGGAATTGCCGAACTGGCCCTGCGCCTTCGTCTGTTCCGGCACCCAGGCGCGATCGAAGTCGTAACGGAGGCCAAGATTCACGGTCAACCGCGTGCTGGCCTGCCAGCGATCGCTGATGTAACCGGATATCGAGTTCTGCCGGTTCTTCGGAAAGACCGGGAAGTTGAATGTCGTAATCTCAACCGGTTGATGCGACGCGCCGCCGACCCTGTCATAGGTCAGCTGGTAGTTGCCGGCCGGGTGATCCGGGACGTCGGTATGCCCTTCCCGAATCCAGACCCGATAGCCGACTTTGAACTCGTGGTGGCCGCCGAGGAAGTTGGACGGCATGTAGTTCAGGTTGCCCTGGACGACCCAGGTGTAGTTGGGTCGAATGGCTTCCGCGTAGTTCCCGCCCGGTCCGACGCTGCCTCCCGTGAAGATCCCGGTCTCGCGGTCCCATCGGGCCGTGATCTTGTTGTTGCTGTGATCGGCGGGCGTGTCCAGGTAGGTCACGGTGTACCCGAAATGTCCGACCTGCATGTTGAAGAACATGTTGTCGCGCAGCGTCGCTCTGAGTTCTCCCCGCCAGTTCAGGACGGGGTACAACTGATAGGTTGCGGCTTCGTACGGGATGAAGCGCTGTGCGGCCTTCGAACTCTGCGCCCCGCCGTCGTTGATGGAGTAATCACGTGCGAAGAAGCCGATCAGCTGGAGTCTCGACGACGGCTGATACGACAGTTTCCCCGTGCCGTTCTGGGTCCAGACGACGGGGTACCACGGCACGTCGTCTCCGGTTCCGTAGATGCCGTCGGGGCCCGCATTCAGCGCCAGCCCGGCCACGGACCGCTTGTTGCGGCGGTCGCGGAACGCACCATAGAACCACAGCTTGTCGCGAATGATGCGGCCACCCAGGTCGGCGTTGAAGTCGCTGAAGTTGACCACCGCGTCGGTGAACCCCAGTCCCTGGGATCGCAGCTTGTCGTTGAGATTGTTGGACTGGAACTTGTCGTTGATGTATTGCTCTGCCGCGCGTCCGTGGAACGAGTTGCCCCCGGACTTGCTGACCAGATTCCACACGGAGCCTGACTCGGCGATCTCCGGGCTGTTGCCGAAGCTCTTGACGTCCACTTCCTGGGCGCTCGCAAAGTCCGGGTAGGTGTTCGAGCGGATCTCCATGCCGTCGATCAGGACGCGGACTCCCGTGTCGCCGTAGGCGCTGAAGCCGCCCGAGGATCCGAGGCCCAGCCGCCCGATGTTGGGCGCCGAGGTGGTCACCAGGCCCGGGATCATCCTGGCCATGTCCCCGTACTGGCGGGAGCCGGGAATCAGCTTGTTGACCATGTCGGGGCTGAGGGTTTGGGCACCGCTCGTCGACGTCACGTCGACGACAGGGCTCTGGCCCGATACGGTGACGGTTTCCTGCAGGCCTCCGACCTTCATGACGATGTCAACCTTCGCCGCAAAACCTGCGCCGATTTCCAGGCGTTCGCGCACGAACGACTGGAACCCGGACATTTCGAAGCGGAGCTGGTAGAGACCCGCGGGGAGCTGGGTGAACCGATAGTGTCCCTGCGCGTCTCCGACTTCGACCATGGCCTTCACCTGCAGCGCAGGGCTCGCCAGCGTGACCGTCACACCCGGCAGGGATCCGCCGCTCTCGTCGCGGACGCTGCCTTCAATGCTCGCGGAACTCACGAACTGCGACGCGGCGGGGCTCACGGTGAGCAGGAATGCGACCGGGACCAGCGCGGCCACCAGGACGGCCTGACTCCACGCGAACCGTGAATGCGCACATTTACCCATGTCCGATACCTCCTCTCATTTCAACTGCCCGAAAATCTCGCACGGGCGTCAGTGCCGCGCGGTGCCTGGCGGTGTGGACGTTCGAATGACCCCGATGTTTCCTTCGACGACGATGGTCGTGCCGAGCGGCGACGAGAGCGTCTGCAGGCGCGCGAGGATGCGCTGTGCGGCTTCCGGTGATGCCGTTCGTGGGATGCCGCGGACCGACCCGCGCGTGTCGTAGGCCAGCTCGACAGGGTAGAGCCGGATTTCCGTGAGCCGCCCTCCGTCGAACTTGCTGATGGGCAGGACACTTTCGAACTTGGCGGGGGGGCTTGTATTGTCTCGTCCGCCAACAGTGGCACTCTCTCGCTGCCGCCCCGTTGCGGTGATCCCGATGACATCCATCTGGCGCACGAATTCCCCGAGGCCGTAGAAGATGGGCCGGCCCTTGTAGATCTCGATGCCCCTGAGCGCGTGCACGCCGGTCCCCTGGAACATGTCCGCGCCCGCGTCAATCGCAGCCTTGGCGAATACCGGCATGTAGTCGGGGATGCTGGGATTGGTGTCGATCCCTTCGTTCTCGGGGACGTTGAGCCCCCGGTAGCCGCCGGCGGTGTCCCGGAAGTGGTGCGCATGGATCGCCACGGTCATGAAGTCCGACTTGCTCTTGCCTTCACGCACCATCGCCAGGATGTCCGCAAGGTCCTGCTGGTTCATTTCGAACAGGTAGTACGGCTTGGTCGCTTTAGGGTCCTGCCTGAACTTCTGACCGACCAGGTCGATGTCCTTCTCCGTCCACGCCGGCGCGTAGAAGCCCGTCCCGTTGGGAAAGGCCTGCCGGAGATCCTTGACCGACTGCCACAACGAAGGCGGAACCATGAAGATGCGCGTCGTCCGGAGGGCACTCTGCCCGCCTCTGCCAGGCCACTCGCCGCGGCCCGGCTCGGCCACCTCCTGCCCGAAGCTGCCTGCGGTCGCCACCATCCCGATCCGTCCCCTGTTCGTCATGACGAACCGCGGGGCGCGAGCCGCCCAGTAGGTCTCTCCCGATCCCGCGTACACGAGGCCGCCCTCCTCGATGCGCCGGTTCGTCTCGAGGAGGCCTTCCATACCGAACTCTCCGATATGGTTGTTCGATCGCGCGACGAGGTCGAAGCCCATGGCCTTGACGTCGGCAGGGGTGTCAGGCGTGCCGCCGAAGCCGGCGCCGCGCGACCCCTTGAACGTCCTCCCGTCGATGACATTGGACTCGTAGTTCCCCGTGGCGACGTCGGCATCTCTGAGGAGTTTGAGGACAGCCTGGAATCCCGGATCAGGAATCTGGGAGATCGGATAGGCGACGATGAGGTCTCCGACGGCCGCAATCGTGAAGCCGTCCCTCACGGTGGTGGCCAGCTCTTTCACCGGAGCGGGTGACTGCTGGGCCATCGCGGGACTGCGTGCCCCCGAGAGCGCCACGATGGCCAGGACGAGCCCGGCGGCGGTGAAACGCACTGTTCGCATACTTGCCTCCGTAAGAGAAACCTGACGCGCCACAAATGGCCGGTCTGACGAAGGGGTCACAGGACCTGCAGGGTCATTCGCCAGGGAGGATGGCCGGCCCCGGGGACCGCCTCCCTCAGGCCCGTGCGCTCGATATCCGGACAAGTGTTCGATGCAGGTGGCCAAGTTAATACCACCCTGAATAGGGCGTGTCAAGCAATCTTCCAGTTTCGTGAGTGATTCGGAGCGCGGCGCGCGCGTCCGATCCGCCAGGCCGATCACATCGTGTCGGCCAGTTTCACAACGGGCCTCGCAGCCCTGATCTCGCGCAGGACACTGCCCTGCGCGCGCGGCCTGACGCCGGTCATCTGAGCGATGCGCAGCGTCTGGAGGCGCCAGCCAGTGCCGCGCCGCAATCGTTCAACACTCGGCCTGGGCCGCAACATCACGGTCGCGACACCCCGCCGCCCGTTCGACCAGCGCATCGACGATGGTCACCGCGGCGTCCGCGGATCCGACGATCACCGGGTTCATGTCGATCGACGCAATCTGGCCGGTACCGGAAGACAGGATCCGCCCGAGCGTCACCGCCGCCTGGCAGAGCGGCCCCAGATCCAGTGGCGCTTCGCCGCGGGTCCCGCGAAGGATCGCGGCGACGCGCAGATCGAGAAGTGCTGCTCGAGCGTCGTCGATGTCGAAGGGTGGAATCAGCAGCGCTATGTCATTGACGACCTCGACGTAGCGGCCGCCGTCACCGATCATCACGGTGGGCCCGAAGATCGGATCGAACTTGCCACCGAGCGCCAGCTCACGGCGCCCCGAGAGCATCGGCGCCACGATGATCCCGTCGCCGGCGGCCAGCGGCTTCTGCAATCCGGTCCAGAGCCGGTTGAATGCGATCCCAACGTCTGCCTCGGTCTGCACGTTCAGAACGACCAGGCCCAGGTCGGATTTGTGCGGGAACCTGGCCGAACACGCCTTCACAACAACCGGGCCGCCGAACTCCCGAAAGGCCTGCCTGGCTTCTGCCGCGGAGCCGCACAGGCGGAGTCGCACGCAAGGAAGCCCAAACGCTCCCAGGAACTTCAGGCTCTCGGCCTCACTGAGAAAGCGGTCCGTTCCCGGCGGAAGGCTCACCTTCAGCGGGGCAATCCTGCGTGCCGGCCCACGGCGCATCAGGCCCGTGTGATGCACGAGTTGCGCAAGGGACTCAATCGCATCGGTCGGATTCTCAAACGTCGGGAGGCCAACGTTGCGGAAAGGCGCCGCGACGAGCGGCTGCGTCGCGACAACGACGAGGGGCTTGTGAGTACGAGCGCCAAACGCCGCCGCGTCTTGCGCAAAGCGTTCGACGTCGTATCCGGCCCCGGCGACCGGGAGCCCGATCAACGACAGATCGATGCCGTCGTCCTCGGCGAGGATCGGCAGGATCTTGCCGAACAGGTGGCTGTCAGTGAGAAGGGCTGCCGTCACGTCGACTGGATTGGTGGTGGTCGCGAAGGCCGGCAGGGCTCCGGCCAGCGCGGTCGCCGTGTCGCTGCGGAGAACCGCGAGTTCCAGCTTGCAGTCCTGCACCGCGTCGGCGGCCATCACGCAGGTGGCGCCGGAGTTGCTGATGGCGACCAGCTTGCGTCCGCCAGGGCGCCATCCCTTCAGGTACAGCTCCGCCGTGCTGACCAGTTCATGCATGTCCCTGGCCCGCCAGATGGCGTGCTTCCGGAAGAACGCATCCACGATGCGATCCTCGCTGGCGAGTGCGTTGGTGTGGGACCTGGCTGCCGACTGACCGCCCGCCGTTCGGCCGGACTTCACCGCGACGACGGGCACGTCGCGTTCCCGCGCGGTTTCGGCTGCCAGTGCGAGCGCCTCCGCGTCGCGGATGCCCTCGATGTACAGGAGCAGGAGGCGAACCGCCGGGTCACGTGCCACGACCAACGCAAGTTCGGGCAGGCTGACGTCGGCGTCGTTGCCTGTCGCGTGGACGTGACGGACGCCGATGCCACGCGCGCGGAGGAGCCCGTACGGGACGACACTCATGATGCCGCTCTGGCTGACGATGCCAACCGGACCGTCCGATGGCGGCACCTCGTGGAACATCGTCGAGAAGCTCGCCACGACCCCGGTGGCGAAGTTGGCCAGCCCCTGCGAGTTCGGGCCTACGATTCTCATCCCGGCGGCCCGAGCCCGCGCAACCAGGTCGCGCTCCGCCGCGATCGCGATCGGATCGGATGTCTCACCGAAGCCGGAAGACATGATGATCGCGAGCCTGACGCCGCGTTCGGCGCAGGCGTCGACCGCCGACGCCACCGCGCTCGCCGGCGCGGCGATGATGGCCAGGGCGGGAACCTCCGGCAGGTCGGCGACGCTCGCATATGCCTCGAGTCCCTGGACCGTCGCCCGAGCGGGATTGATCGGGAAGATCCGGCCCCGGTAACCGAACCGCGACAGATACGCGATTGGGCGGCCGCCGACCTTGTTCGGATTGTCGGAAGCCCCTATGACCGCGATCGCCTTCGGATCGAGCGCTGCAGCGAGCCGATCCGGGTTGGACGACGACGTCCGGGCGGGTGCCGAATCCAGCCGGGCCGTTTCCGGCCATGATTCGATGGCGCGAGGATTCTGCGTGTCAGCAGCCAATGAGGCGGGGCTTTCCCTGGGGGGCATCATGTGTCGCCTTCAGGATCGTGAGTGTCCGTTGCGCCAATCGCCGGCGGACTGATTCGACCGTTGTGCAGCCACAGGCCTCCATCCACCACGAGCGTCACCCCGTTGATGAACGAGGAGGCGCCCGAGCAGAGAAAGAGCGCGGCCCGTGCGATGTCATCCACTCGCGCAAGGCGGCGGAGCGGGCATTGCCTGATCACGGCATCACGCCGGCCCGCGGACAGCAGCCGGCTGGTGCCTTCGGTTTCGTCAGTGGGTCCCGGGGCGATGCCATTGACGCGGACGCCGAGTGGGCCCCATTCGGTCGCAAGAGTACGGGTCAGCGCGTCGACACCGGCCTTGGCGGCCGCGGCATGGACCTGTCCGATGGTTCCGAGGTAGTGGAGCGTGGCGCTGATGTTCAGGATCGTTCCCGTGCGCGCCTTGAGGTGGGGCAAGGCTGCGTGCGACACGTTGAAGGTCCCCTTCAGGTCGATGTCGACGACAGTCCCGAAACCGTTCGGTGACAGATCCTCGGCCATGCAGAAGAAGTTGCCGGCCGCGCAGTTGACGAGGATGTTGAGGCCGCCCAGTTCTTCGACGGTCTGGGCAACGACCGACTGGACCTCGGCCGGGTGCCTGACGTCGCACGCAGCTGCGAGGGCGCGACGGCCCACCCTCCGGATCTCGTCGGCGGTTGTGCCGAGGTGCGACCGGTTCCGGCTCGTGATTGCGACATCGCACCCGTGGGCAGCGAGCGCCAGGGCGATGCCCCGGCCAATGCCGGTGCCGCCCCCCGTGACCAGCGCAACCTGTCCGTTCAGCAAGTCCTTTTGAAAGCACATGGAAGACTCCACGTTCCGGGTGGGCGGCAGGCCATGCGGGCCGCCCGCCCAACATCAGGCTTGACAGTCGCTCGATAGTAGGTTGTAGTAACCAAGCCACGAGCGAACATATGTTCGCTCATCGAGCATCCAGACGCAAGGTCGGCAGATACCGTTGCTGCGGTCGCCCCGGCGCCGGGCTCACCGCCCGCGGCAACGAGCGACATCGCGTGCGGCCGAATCGCCAGGGCTTTGCGAGCAGAGGGCTGACCATTGAGCATCCTCACTGACATTCGCGTGGTGGACCTGACACGCAACATCGCCGGGCCATTCTGCACGATGACGCTCGGAGACTTGGGCGCCGACGTCATCAAGATCGAACGGCCCGATACCGGCGACGACACCCGTGAGTGGCGTCCACCGGAGTGGGCTGGACAGAGCTCGACCTACCTGGCTTTCAATCGGAACAAGCGGAGTGTAGCACTCGATCTGGACCAGCCGGACGGCCGCGATATCGTGCGCCGCCTGGTCACGAAAGCCGACGTGGTCGTCGAGAGCTTCAGGCCCGGGAGCCTGGCCAGGCGAGGGCTTGCCTACGAACAGGTGCGGGAGATCAATCCGCGGGTCGTCTACTGCTCGATCTCGGGGTTCGGAGCGCGGGGTCCTGACCAGGCACGGCCGGCCTATGACCCGGTCATCCAGGCATTCTGCGGCATCATGAGCGTGACGGGCGATCCTGACGGAGTGCCTGTCCGCACTGGCCCGGCGGTCGTCGACATGGGCGCGGGACTCTGGGGCGCGATCGGCATTCTGGCCGCCCTCTTCGATCGAGAGCACACCGGGCACGGGCGGCTGGTCGAAACGAGCCTGCTCGAAACGGGCCTCGGCTGGCTCAGTTACCACGTCGCCGGGTACCTTGGATCCGGCGTCATTCCCGGGCGAATCGGGTCGCGCGGATTGGTCGCCGCACCGTACGAGACGTTCCGAGCCCAGGACCAGTACCTCTTTCTGGCCGCTCCCAACGATCAGCTCTTCATCAGGCTGTGCAAGGCCCTCGACCTCGGCCACCTCCCCCATGACCCGCGATTCACGTCGAATCCGCAACGCCTTGCCAACCGGAATGCCCTCCACGATCTCCTGGAGGCGCGGTTCAAGTCGGCGCCGGCCGAGCATTGGGAGCTGCTCCTGCTGGCGCAGGAGGTCCCCTGCAGCCGCATCCGGACGCTGGATCAGGTTGTGCGCGATCCGCAGGTCGCCGCGCTCTCCCAGATGCTCGCCCTCTCGCATCCACAAGTCCCGAACCTCCGCCAGGTCGATCTCCCGTTCACGATCGACGGTCAGCGTTCCGTGCGGCGGGAGGCTCCGCCTGCACTTGGGGAGCATACGGACGAAATCCTTCTGGACCTCGGTTACGACCAGGATCGAATTGACATGTGGCGCCAGGCCGGCGTGATCGGCGGCGCCGCGGTCATTGGAGCATGAACGATGACAACAACGCTGGCGGTCGTGGGCGCGGGAACGATGGGGCAGGGCATCGCCTACGCAGCGATTGTCTCGGGATTCGACACGCGCCTGCACGACGTGGCGGAGGCGGGGCTGCGGAAAGCGACCGGGGTGATCGACGGGGTGCTTGCCAGGAGCGTCGAACTCGGCAAGCTGACGAATGATCAGCGGCAGGATGCGCGCAGCCGCCTGACGGTCACCACCGATCTTGCAGCAGCCGTGCAGGGCGCCGGGTTCATCATCGAATCGGTCCCCGAGCGCATCGACGTCAAGCTCGGGCTCTACCACGAGCTCGACCGGCTCGCGCCGGACGCGATCCTCGCGTCCAACACCTCATCGCTGAGCATCACGGAAATGGCCTCGGCGCTCACCAACCCGCGCCGGCTCGCCGGCATGCACTTCTTCAACCCTGTTCACAAGATGAAGCTCGTCGAAATCGTGCGCGCCCTCGACAGCTCGCCCGAGACGATCGCCACCATCGAGCAGATCGCCCGGCAGATGGGCAAGGAGACGGTCGTGGTGCGCGAGTCGGCCGGCTTCATCACGAGCCGCGTCAACGCGATGATCGGCAACGAAGCGTTCTTCATGTTGCAGGAGGGAGTCGCGTCGGCCGAAGACATCGACAAGGCCTTGAAGCTCGGCCTGAACCATCCCATGGGCCCGTTCGAGCTGGTGGATCTCGTCGGTCTCGACACCCGGCTTGGCGTCCTGCAATTCCTTCACCAGAGCCTGGGCGATAAATATCGCCCGTGCCCGCTGCTGGTCCAGCACGTGAAGGCCGGACGGCTCGGTCGCAAGGTCGGCCGCGGCGTATACGACTACCAGAAGCAGATGCAGTAAGGGAGGCCGGCCGTGGAAGACGCAGTCATTGTCGACGCCGTTCGGACGCCGGTCGGCCGGTACGGGGGAGCACTGAAGGACGTTCGACCGGACGATCTGGCGGCACGATGCGTGCGTGCAATCATCGAACGCACCGGCATCGATCCGAACCTGATCGACGATGTCATCCTCGGCTGCACGAACCAGGCGGGAGAGGACAACCGCAATGTCGGCCGGATGGCGTCGCTGCTCGCCGGCCTTCCGGTGCGGGTGCCTGGGCAGACCGTGAACCGGCTGTGTGGCTCCGGCCTGAGCGCGGCGATCAGCGCGGCCCACGCCATTCGGAGCGGCGAGGGGCAGGTGTTCATCGCGGGCGGAACCGAGTCGATGACCCGGGCGCCGTTTGCCTTCGCCAAGCCGGCGGTCGGCTTTCCGCGTGATGTCAAAGTCTTCGATACCACGATCGGCTGGCGTTTCGTCAACCAGAAGCTGGCCGACCTCCATCATCCATACAGCCTGGGAGAAACGGCCGAACTCGTCGCGGAGCGTTACGGCGTGACGCGCGAGGCGCTCGACGAATTCGCGCTGTCGAGCCAGCAGAAATGGGGGGCGGCGCACCAGGCGTCCAGGTTCGCAGACGAGATCGTGCCGGTGTCCATTCCGCAACCCGAAGGGGGCGCCGTCGTTGTCGATCGGGACGAACATCCGCGGCCCGATGTCACGCTCGGCCAGCTCGCCAGGCTGCCGGCGGCGTTCAAGGCCGGAGGCGTCAGCACCGCCGGCAACTCGAGCGGCATCAACGACGGAGCTGCCGCGCTGCTGATCATGGAAGCAGGCACGGCGGCCCGGCTCGGTCTGACTCCCCTCGCGCGCTTTGTTGCCAGCGGCGTCCAGGGCGTCGATCCGGCGTACATGGGGCTTGGGCCCATCCCTGCCACACGCCAGGCCCTCTCGCGAGCGGGCCTGACGATCGGGCAGATCGACTTGATCGAGCTGAACGAGGCATTCGCGGCGCAATCGGTTCCGTGCATACGGGAGCTGGACATGGATCCGGCAAGGGTCAACGTCAACGGCGGTGCGATAGCCATCGGCCATCCGCTGGGGTCGACCGGCGCCCGGCTGCTCACCACTCTGGTCCACGAGATGAAACGCCGCGGCTCGAGGTACGGCCTGGTGACGATGTGCATCGGCGTCGGGCAGGGAATCGCGGCGGTTGTCGAGCGCGCGTAGCCTGAGATTTTGAGATTTCGGCGTCCAGCCCCGTCCAGCCGGCAGCGGTTCACGGGGCCAACGTCGGCATCACCCGTTCAGGGGTGACTTTATGTACAGCAACATCCGTGTCAGCGTCGACCAGGCGATTGCGACGCTGACGGTCGATCGGCCGGCGGTCCGCAATGCCCTCGATCGCGACACCATCGCGGAGTGCGCTGACGCGCTGACTCACCTTGCCGTCGACGACACAATCGGCGTCCTGATCATCACGGGGGCCGGGGACAAGGCCTTCGTCTCTGGCGCCGACATCAACGACCTGCGTGCGCGGACCACGCGGGACGGCCTCGCGTCCGTCACGTCGTCGTTCTTCTCGGCTGTCGAACGATTCCCACGGCCGACCATCGCCGCCGTCAACGGTTACGCGCTCGGGGGTGGCTGCGAACTGGCCCTGGCGTGCGACATCCGAGTCGCCGCGGAGGGCGCCCGATTCGGGCAGCCCGAACTCGGCCTCGGCATCATCCCCGGGGCGGGCGGCACGCAGCGATTGCCCCGAATCGTGGGGCTGGGTCTCGCCAAGCACCTGGTTCTGACGGGCGAGATCATCGACGCGTCGCGCGCGCTCCAGATCGGACTTGTCTCGGCCGTCGCGCCCGTCCGGACGCTGCTCGAGCTGGCGGGCGACATCGCGCGCCGCATCATCCGGCAGGGCCCCCTCGCCGCGCGCCTGGCCAAGCTCGCGCTGAACGCGTCAGCCCGCGTCGATCTGGACTCGGGCCTGTTGATCGAAACGCTCGCGCAGACCATCTGCTTCGGTTCCGAGGACAAACGCGAAGGCACCACCGCGTTCATCGAAAAACGCAAGGCCTCGTTCACGGGGCGGTGACGGGAATCACATGGCCACTGATGCGGACTCAATCGTTCAGGCCGGGACAGCAATCGCGTTGAGCGAGGCACCACCGCGTTCCTCGACGGACGCTGGCGCTGGTTCCCGCAGCGGCGATAACGCTCGAGTCGCCACGCGCGCGGATTCGATGGACAAGGCCGGCAAGACCGTCGCGCTGGCGGTGTTCATCGCCTTGATCGTCGATGGCATGGATCTCCAGATGCTCGCGCTGGCGTTGCCGAGCATCTCGAGCGAGATGAAGGTGTCGGGTCTGATGGCAGGGGCCCTTGGGACCTACACCCTGCTGGGAATGGGGATAGGCGGAATCCTCGCCGGCTGGCTGTCGGACCGGCTGGGGAGGGTCCGGGTCACGTGGTGGGCGATCGTGGTCTTCTCCGTCTGCACGGCCGTGATCGCCGTCTGCCAGCAATACTGGCAGATCGCGGTCATGCGTTTCATTTCGGGATTCGGGATCGCCGCGCTCTACAGCATCGGCACGCTGCTGGCCGCCGAATACGTGCCCACCAGGATCAGAACGACCGTTCTTGGACTCTTGCAGGCGGGATGGTCCGTCGGGTATGTGATCGCGGCCGTACTCTCGTCGTTTATCATCCCCGTCGCCGGCTGGCGGCTCCTGTTCCTCTGCGCGATCGTACCGGGTGTCCTGTCGTTGCTGCTCCTGCGGGGAACCTCCGACCCACCGAGCTGGGTCGCGGCACGCCAGGCGGTCCGGGCGTCAGGAAAGCCGAGGAATGAGTTCGGGCTGCTTTGGGCGAACGGATCGACACGCCGGACATTCATCCTCTGGTGCGTCGCATCATCAGCCCTTCAATTCGGCTACTACGGTGCCAACACCTGGTTGCCGAGTTACCTGGTCAGTGATCTCGGCGTCAATCTGAAGAACATGGGCTGGTACGTCGCGGCCACCTATTCCATGATGGTGTTCGGGAAAATCATCACGGGGTACCTCGCGGACATGTTCGGGCGGAGGAGAATGTGGACGATCGCCGGGCTGGTGACCGCGGTCTATCTGCCTCTGGTGATATTCGTCGCCACTCCTGGGAACGTGGCCTTCCTGCTGCTCTTCTTCGGCCTGCTCTACGGGGCGCCGTACGCCATCAACTCGACGTACCTCAGCGAGAGCTTCCCCGCGTCGATTCGTGGGACCGCGGTCGCCACCTCGTACAACGTGGGCCGTATTGGCGCGGCCATCTCGCCTCTCATGATCGGTCTGGTGGCGAACACTTACTCCATCGGCGCCGGGCTGGCGCTGCTGGGTATCTCGTACATCTTCTGCGCACTCGTGCCGGGCATCTTCATACGGGAGAAGATGTACGACCCTCGGGCTGCGTGAGGCACCACTCCCAACTAGGGGTCGGGACGGATTTCGCGCATTTCATTTCCGTAACTCGGTTTCGTAATGCGCGAAATCCGTCCCGACCCCTGCTCTTCCGAGAGCCAGCCTCGCCTCAGCCCTTCGTCATCGACGGCGGGGCGGACTCCGGAGCGGACGCCCAGCTCCGGTTCGGCTCGGCGCCCATCGTGAACTTGAGCGTGCCGCCAGTCACGATCTCGCTGTGAGAGACCCACGCGCGATCGACCGGCTTGCCGTTGAGCGTGACACCCTGAACGTAGATGTTGGTGTCGGACAGCCCGCTGGCTTCGACATTCAGGATCCGCCCGCCGCCAAGGTCCAGCGTCACCTTCTCGAAGTGCGGCGTGCCGATCACGTAGTTGCCGTCGGCAGGATTCACCGGGTAGAACCCGATCGAGCTGAGGATGTACCAGGCCGACATCTGTCCGCAATCCTCGTTCCCGCACAATCCTTCCGGACCGGTGCGGTATAGCGTCTTCGTGATCTGACGCACGCGCTCGGCCGTCTTCCAGGGTGCGCCGGCGTAGGCGTACAGGTACGCGATGTGATGGCTCGGCTCGTTGCCGTGAGCGTACTGGCCGATCAGCCCGGAAATGTCAGGCGACGCGTCGGCGCCTTCCACCTGCGACTGCTGGTCGAACAGCTCGTCCAGCTTCTTCACGAAGGCGTCGGCCCCGCCCATCAGCCCGATGAGCCCGCGGACATCGTGCGGGGCGAACCACGTGTATTGCCACGCGTTGCCCTCGGTGAAATCGCTTCGGGTCCGATCGGCGAGCAGCGGCGAGAACGGCGTGCGCCACGAGCCATCGGCGAGCCGGCCGCGCACGAAACCGGTCGAGCTGTCGAACACGTTCCGGTAGAAGCCCGCACGTGCCTGGAACGTCCGCTGGTCCACGGCGCGGTCGAGCTTGCCGGCCAGCTGCGCGATGCACCAGTCGTCGAAGGCGTACTCGAGCGTCTTCGAGACGGACTCGTTGTCGCCGTCCGACGGGATGTAGCCCTTCGTATCTGGTGACGTGAGGTACTTCAGGCCGCGCCCCTGCTGCGTCGCGCTCTTCTTCATCGCCTCGAGCGCTTCGCTCCGGTTCACGGTCGTCAGACCCTTGGAGATCGCGTCGACAATAACGGGCACGGCGTGGTAGCCGATCATCGTGTTGGTCTCGTTGCCCCAGAGCGGCCAGACCGGCAGCAGCCCGCTCTCGCGCGAGAACGCCATCATCGACTGCACCAGGTCGTCGACCTTGTCGGGCTGGATGAGCGTGAGAAGCGGGTGCAGGGCGCGGAAGGTGTCCCAGAGCGAGAACACCGTGTGGTGCAGGAACCCGTAGGTCTGATGGACCTGGCCATCCGCCCCGCGATAGGTGCCGTCGACGTCGCAGAACAGCGTCGGCGCGAGCATCGAGTGGTAGAGCGCCGTGTAGAAGATCTTCTTCCGGTCGGCGTCGGGCGTCTGCACCCTGGCGCGCTGAAGCTTGCGCTCCCACGCCTCGGTCGCGTCCTTGCGAATCTCGTCGAACTCCCATCCCGGCAGCTCGCGCTCGAGGTTCTTGTGCGCGCCCTCGATGCTGGCGCACGAGATTCCGACCTTGACGAGCAGCGGATCGCCGGGCCGGAGCACGAACCGGAAGACCCCCTTGACCTGCTTGTCCTTGACCTGCCGCGACTCGGCGGTGGACTGGCTGTTCGTGCCGAGATTGAAGGTCATGATCGGCGACGAGAACCTGATCACGAAGTAGACAACCTGGTCCTTCGCCCAGCCGCTGGATCGGCGGTACCCGCTCAGCGTGGTCGGGCCCTCAATGGTGAGTTGCGTGTCGGTCGAGTGATCACCGTTGAGATCGTGCCCGAGGTCCACCACCACCCCGGGCTGCGTCGACACCGCCATGCGCGGAAAGTAGTAGCGATGAAGCCCGACGCGCTTGGTGGCGGTCAGCTCAACCCTGACGCTGGACCCGAGCAGTTCGACGCTGTAATACCCTGCCGAGGCTTTCTCCTTGTCGTGGGTGAAGGGCGACTGGATGTCGCCGGGCATTCCCGCGCCCGCCAGCAGGGGCATCACCAGGATGTCGCACAGATCGCCGATCCCGGTTCCACTCAGATGCGTGTGGGTGAAGCCGGCGATGGTGGTATCGGAGTGGTGGTAGCCCGCCACCCAGTCCCAGCCCTGCTTGCCCGAGTCCGGGCTGACCTGCACCATGCCATACGGAAATGCCGCACCCGGGTAGGTGTGACCGTGACCGCCGGTTCCGATGAAGGGATCGATGAAGCGCGCCAGCGACCCGTCGGTTGCGGCGGAGCTCTGACCGATCTGCGCGAAGAGTCCCCGGCGGTCCGCGGCCAGCACCAGTCCGGCCGCACAGGCGTTCCTGATCACATCTCGTCGAGTGAGCATGAGCCCTCCTGCCTTTGGCAGTACGATAGCTTATTCTTCAGGGAAATAGCGGGCCGGAGCGCTGGCGCTGAAGGAAGGTGGTCCCTTGCCACCCCCGAAACGGGCGCCCGCCGCCTGGAGCCGGCGGACCATTCTCCGCCGGGCGGCCAAAGCTGCTGGTTTCCGGCAGGGCCGGCCTCGTCCGGGAAACGGCAAGGGACCAACGCCGAACCGAAGTTCTACGCCGCGTCCTGCGCGCGCGGCGAGTCGGGGTGCTGGTACACGTGGAGGTCCGGCTCGATCGACGGCGCGGCAAGCCGCACCGAGAACCAGGCCGCCACGATGAGCAGCACCAGCGCGAACAGGCTGAACACGATCAGCAAGTGCCACCACTGCGCCCGCACCGAGGCGAACAACTCGTCCTCGGCCTCGGTGACGGCCACCAGCCACGCCAGGTGCGGGTAGCTCACGCTGAGCTGGCTCGGGGCGATGGCGACCATCCACGCGCGGCCATCCACGTTGAGAGCCGAGAACTGCAGCCGGTACTCCGGATCGCCGCCGCGATCGACTTTGAGACGCTCGCGCAGCAGGTCGGCCGCGAAGAACCGGCTCTTGGTGCCGGTCACGCCGCGGTTGTAGACCACCGTGCCGTCCGAGCGGATGAGCATCGCCTCGCCGGTCGTACCCATCTGCAGGCTGCCGACGAGCGCCAGCAGCTCGCGCGCGTCCGCGACGACTTTCAGGACGCCAACCAGGCTGCCATCCGGCCGGTCGAACACGGGCATGGCGATCTCCACCGCGTGCGATCGCGAACTCTGGTCCCAGACGACGTCGCCCACGCTCACCCGGCCTCTCACGCCATCGTCGAACGACTCGCGCCACCAGGCGTCGGTCGCCTGGTAATACGAGCTGACCATATTGGAAGCGGCCACCAGCCGCCCCGAACGATCGGTCACGAAGATCTCCCGGTAAATCCGGTCGTTCTCGACGATCTCCCTCAGGAACCGTGACGCCGGCGAGTCCAGGATGCCGGACTTCTGCACCACGGGGCCCTCCCCGCGGATCCACGCCAGATCGAGGGCGCGGGTCTTGGCGAGGTCGAACGGTGTTCGGTTGCCGGCCGAGGCCGCGGCCCGGATCTCTGCCACCCTCGACAGGATCTGCGCATCGATGATGCGGCGGAACACATACGCGTCGACCGCGGCGGCCGTGTGCTCCGCGACCTGGGTCAGCTGGTTGCCGCAGGAAGCCCGGAGCTTCGCCTGACCTACGCCAAGGACGAGCGTCGATGCCGCCACCAGCAGCGGAAGGCTGACGATGACGAGAACCGTGAACACGCGGAAGTTGAGCGGCGGGAGATGGTGGCGCACGGGTGGCCTCCAGGGAAACCTGGGAGCACCGTCGGCGGGGGCGGGAGTTCAGTCACAATGTCGGCCGGACCCGGGCTCCTGTCAAGCTATTCCCGCGTTTCTGGCTTGTCAGGGCATCGGGGTAGAATGCCCGAACGAGGGGCGCCCAGACGGGTTACATGGCCGATTCACGTGAGGAGTTGAAACGTGCCGTACACCTTTCACGAACTGAAAGAGAAGACCGTCGGTGAATTGCGCGAAATCGCCAAGGGCATCGAGCACGAGGCGGTGCAGGGGTACACCCAGCTCAACAAGGACCACTTGCTGGTGGCTATCTGCAAGGCGCTTTCGATCCAGACCCACGAACACCACGAGGTGGTGGGCATCGACAAGAGCTCGATCAAGGTGAAGCTGCGGACCCTCAAGGCCGAACGGGACAAGGCCATCGAGGCGCACGATCACGCGCAGCTCAAGTCCCTGCGGCGTCAGATCCACAGCATCAATCGCGGGATACGCCGGCGGATGGTTTAGCCGTCCGCGCTGCAATCGGGACGGATGCGCGCGGGCCCGGAAACTTGACAACCTCGCTGCTGCATGGAAGATTGGTCCTGTGCGGCGAATTCTGCGCGGACTGTCCGTGGCGATGATCGCGGTGGCGGTGTCCAACCCGCTCGCCGCCGTGTGCCTGTGCCGCGTCGCGCAGACTTCCGCCCCGGCGGAGCATGCCTGCTGCCACAAACCGGCTCAGGCGGGTCCGGCCATCGACAGCGTTCCGGGCTGCTGCCACACCGAGCAGGCCGACCACGGTGCAGCCAGGCTGGATTCTCCCCTGCTGCTGACCGGCATCTCCGCGTCCGACTCGCATCTGCCCCATCTGGACCTCCAGACCGCATCGACGACCCTCACGCATTCGTTCGTTCCCTTCCACCGGGTATCGGTTCTGAGAGCCTGATACCGTGCGCGACCGGAGGCGAATGTGTGCCTCCGCGGTCCTGTCAGACCAAACTACAGTCGTCGGGTTCGGATCTCCTGTCCGGAGCCTCGCGTCGCATTCAGACCAGGCCCGGCCCGCAGGCGATTCGATTCCGTTGGTGCAACATTCTGGAGGTCTCATGACTGAGGTCCCGAGGTTCCATTCGGGCATCTGGCTCCTGCTCGGCATGCTCGCACTGACCGCCGTTGACCCGCCGGCAGCGGCCCAGGAGCCCAAGGCGCCGCCGCCCGATCCGGTGCTGGAGGCGCTCGTCTCGGAAGCGCTCGCCCGGAATCCCGATCTGATGGCCGCGCAGGCCTCGATCGCGGCCGCCCGGCAGCGCCCCGAACAGGCGTCGGCGCTTCCCGATCCGATGGTGTCGATGGCCTACACGAACGACGGCTGGGCGCCGAGCCTCGGGCGCATGCCCATGACCACGCTCGCGCTGATGGCCAGCCAGAATCTCCCGTGGCCGGGCAAGCGCCGGCTTCGGGCGGACATCGCCACTCGCGACGCCGACATCGTCGAGCAGCAGCTGGCCCGGGCCCGCCTCAGCGTCACCGCCGAGGTCAAGCGTGCGTATTTCGGGCTGCTCCTCGCACGCGAGCTGCAGTCACTTGCGCGCGAGCAGCGAGGGCTGTGGCAGGACATCGAGGTGGTCGTGCGGTCGCGTTATGCCGTCGGCCAGGGCGCCCAGCAGGATGTTCTGCGCGTGCAGGTCGAAGTGACCCGCATCGAGCAACGGTTGATCGACCAGGACACCGAGATCCAGCTGCGTTGCGCCGAGCTCAGCCGACTGCTTGCCAGGACCTTCGAGCCTCCAGCCGAACCGTCGATCCGGCTGACGTTGCATCCCCTCACCGAGTCGCAGATCGATCTCCTCGACCGGGCGCGCGCGGTCAGTCCCGAGCTGGCGGCGGCCCGCCTGGCCATTGACCGGGATCGGCTCGCGCTGTCGCTCGCCCAGAAGGCGCTCAAGCCCGACTTCACGGTCCAGGCATCGTTCATGGACCGGGGCGGCCTCGACCCGGTCTGGCTTGCCGGCGTCGGCATCAACGTGCCGTTCAACCGGAAGGCCCGCCAGAGTGCCATCGCGGAAGCGGATCTCACCATCAAGGCCGGCCAGCGCGGCCTGGAGTCGCTCGACCTCCTCCTGCGCCTCCGCACCGAGGAGCGGTACCGCCGGATCGTGTCGGACGAGAAGACCGTTGCGATCTACGACCAGGGCATCGTCCTGCAGGACCGCATGACGCTCGAATCTGCCATCGCCTCCTACCAGGGCGGCACGGTGCCGTTCGCATCGGTCCTCGAAGCGATGACGACGCTCGCCAGCGATCGATGGACGAGGGCGACGCTCGTGGCCGATCACGAAATTCTCGCCGCGAGCCTCGAGGAGGCAGGCCTCGACGCCACCCCCGGCATGCCGGCGCAGGCCGGATCGACACGCGGGCCAAACGCAGGCGCGGCGGGCGCGGGAATGCCAGGCGCCATGGGAAACCGGTAGCGAGGACACGATGTTGAACAGCAGAACCACTCGAACGATCGGAGCCATCGTGCTCCTCCTGGCCCTTGGCATCGCGTGGACCGCGTGCAAGCGCTCGGCCGAGCACGCCGGATCGACTGCCCCGGCCAAGGTCCAGCGCTACCACTGCCCGATGCACCCCACCTACATCTCGGACAAGCCCGGCGACTGCCCGATCTGCGGGATGACGCTGGTCCCGATGGATGACGCCCCATCGGGCACGAGCACGCCTGCACCCGGAGCGGCGACGCCTTCGACCGGCCGGAAGATCGCCTACTATCGCTCGCCGATGGATCCCACCGTGCACTCCGACAAGCCGGCCAAGGACTCGATGGGCATGGACTTCGTTCCGGTGTACCAGGACGAGATCCAGTCGTCTGCCAGCCTGGTTTCCGGACGGGCGGTGGTTTCGCTTTCGCCCGAACGCCGCAGCCTGCTCGGCATGCGCTCGGAGCCGGTCCATCTGCAGCGGATCGAGCACGATGATCCGCACCGTCGGCAGAGTGACGCCGGACGAGCGCCTCCTCTATCACGTGCACACCAAGTTCGAAGGGTATGTCGATCGCCTCTACGTCGACTTCACCGGCATGCCCGTGAAGAAGGGGGACCCGCTGCTGGCGATCTACAGTCCCGACCTGGTCGCGACCGAGCAGGAGTACCTCCTGGCGCTGCGAGCCAGGCAGCAGCTCTCGTCGAGCCAGATCCCCGCCGTGGCGAAGGGAGGTGCCAATCTGCTCCAGGCCGCCAGGGAACGCCTGTTGCTCTGGGATATTCAACCGAAGGACATCGAGGAGCTCGAGCGAACCGGAACGGTCAGGCGCTCGCTGGATCTCCACTCGGAGGTCAGCGGCATCGTCCTCCAGAAGAACGTGTACCAGGGGATGCGCGTGATGCCGGCCGACACGCTGTTCGACATTGCCGACCTCTCGCACCTCTGGGTGATGGCGGACATCTACACCTCCGACCTGCCGTCGATCCGGCTGGGAGTCCAGGCGGAGATCAGCCTCTCGTTCCTTCCGGGCAAGACGTGGCGTGGCCCCGTCACGTACATCGCGCCCACTGTCGAAGAAAAGACCCGCACCGTGAAGGTCCGCATCGAGGTCGACAACCGCGACGACGCGCTGAAGCCCGACATGTTCGCCGACGTCCTGCTGAGAACCGACCTGGGGCTGGGCGTGGTCGTGCCCGACACGGCGGTGATCGACGCGGGCGACAGGCAAATCGTGTTTCTCGACCGGTCCGACGGGCGCCTCGAGCCGCGCGAGGTCCTGCTGGGGGCCAAGCTGCCTCAGGGCTTCCAGGTGATCAAGGGGCTCGAGGATGGCGACATGGTCGTGACCGCCGCCAACTTCCTGCTCGACTCGGAGTCCAGCCTGAAGGCTGCGCTCTCGGCGATGACCGCGCCAGCCGCCCCCGCTGCACGCGGGAAGAAGTGAGGGACGGACACATGATCCGCTCCATCATCCGTTTCAGCGCCGAGAACCGGTTTCTCGTCCTGCTCGCCGCGGCGGTCGCCGTCGCGTACGGGATCTACACGCTGCAGCACATTCCCGTCGACGCGATCCCCGACCTGTCCGACACGCAGGTCATCATCTATTCCCGCTGGGACCGGAGTCCCGACATCATCGAGGACCAGGTCACCTATCCGATCGTCAGCGCCCTGCTCGGCACGCCCAACGTCAAGACCATTCGCGGCTTCTCCGACTTCGGGTTCAGCTACGTGTACGTGATCTTCACGGACGGCACCGACATCTACTGGGCTCGAAGCCGGGTGCTGGAGTACCTCTCGAAGATCCAGCCGCGCCTGCCGCAGGGGGTGCGGACCGAGATCGGCCCCGACGCCACCGGTGTCGGATGGGTGTACCAATACGTCCTGGTCGACGATTCGGGCACGCAGTCGCTCGCCGATCTCCGGACGTTCCAGGACTGGAACCTCCGCTACCGTCTGCAGTCGGTTCCGGGTGTGGCCGAGGTGGCGACCATCGGCGGGTTCGTGAAGCAGTACCAGGTCACAGTCGATCCCACCAGCCTGAAGTCGTTCGGGCTGAGCATCACCGAAGTGGCCGAGGCGGTGCGTCAAAGCAACAACGAGGTCGGCGGACGCCTCCTGGAATTCGCCGGCCGCGAGTTCATGGTGCGCGGGCGAGGCTACGTACGTTCCAAGGAGGATCTGGAGAAGATCGTTCTCAAGACCGACGAGCGGGGCACGCCCGTCCTGCTGCGCGATGTCGCCTCGGTGGAGATCGGTCCGGAAATGAGGCGAGGGGTCTCCGACTTCGACGGGCGCGGCGATGCCGTGGGCGGCATCGTGGTGATGCGCCAGGGGGAAAACGCCCGGGACGTCATCGCACGCGTCAAGGCACTCATCAAGGATATCGGACCCTCCCTGCCGAAGGGCGTCCGCATCGTCCCGACCTACGACCGATCCGGGCTGATCGAACGGTCCCTCGACAACCTCACGCACGAGCTGCTGATCGAGATGGCCATCGTCAGCCTCGTGATCCTCATCTTCCTGTGGCACATTCCGTCGGCGATCGTGCCGATCATCACGATCCCGGTGGCGGTCCTGCTGGCCTTCATTCCCATGCGGCTGATGGGGATCTCGTCCAACATCATGTCGCTCGCCGGCATTGCCATTTCGATCGGCGTGCTGGTCGACGGCGCCATCGTCGAGGTCGAGAACGCATACAAGAAACTCGAGTTGTGGCAGGAGGGCGGCCGCCAGGGCGACTTCCACGCCGTGCGCCTGGCGGCGCTGCAGGAGGTGGGGCCGTCGGTCTTCTTCTCGCTGCTGGTGATCGCCGTCGCGTTCCTGCCGATCTTCACCCTTGTCGACCAGGAAGGGCGCCTGTTCAGGCCGCTGGCGTGGACGAAGAACCTCGCAATGTTCAGCGCCGCCCTGCTGGCGTTGACGGTCGATCCGGCGCTGCGGATGCTCTTCACACGAATGGACTACTTCCGCTTCCGCCCCCGGCCGCTTGCCTGGATCGCCAACCAGATTACCGTCGGCAAGTACTACCGGGAGGAACGGCATCCCATCAGCCGGCTGCTCTTTGCCATCTACGGGCCTGCCTGCAACGTCGTGTTGAGGTTTCCCAAGTCGACTATCATCCTGGCGGTCGTCATTGTCGTCAGCACGGTTCCCATCTACCTGAAGCTGGGGCACGAGTTCATGCCGGCCCTCAACGAGGGCACGATTCTCTATATGCCGACCACGCTGCCCGGCATCTCCGTCAGCGAGGCGAGCCGGGTGCTTCAGCTGCAGGATCAAATCCTGAAATCCTTCCCGGAGGTCGACACGGTGTTCGGCAAGGCCGGGCGGGCGGACACGCCGACCGATTCGGCCCCCTTCTCGATGATGGAGACCGTCGTCGCACTCAAACCGCCCTCCCAGTGGCGATACCACGCGCGGTGGTATTCGACGCGCGCTCCTGAATGGCTGCAGGCCTCGGTCCTGCGCCACATCTGGCCCGACCGCATGTCCTACGACGAGCTGGTGGCCGAGATGGATGCGGCGCTGCAGATCCCCGGCACGACCAACGCGTGGACGATGCCCATCAAGGCGCGGATCGACATGTTGACGACCGGGATCCGGACGCCGGTCGGCATCAAGATCTACGGAGCCGATCTCAAGGAGATCGAGCTCATCGGATCCAGGCTGGAACAGCTGCTCCGCGAGGTGCCGGGAACCCGAAGCGTGTTTGCCGAACGCGTCGCCGGCGGGTACTTCGTGGACTTCGACATCAACCGCGACGAGCTCGCCCGCTACGGCCTGTCGGTGGCGACCGTGCAGGACGTCATCCTGTCGGCGGTCGGTGGAGAAAACGTCACGACGACCATCGAGGGCCGGGCCCGGTTCCCGGTGAACGTGCGGTATCCCCGCGGGCTGCGTGACGATCTCGATCGGCTCGGCCGGGTCCTGGTGATGACGCCCTCCGGCGCGCAGATCCCCCTCTCGCAGGTGGCCGCCATCAGGACCGTGGCCGGCCCGTCGATGATCCGCAACGAGAACGGCCTGCTGGCCGGGTACGTGTTCGTGGACATCAGCGAGAGCGACATCGGCGGCTACGTCGAACGCGCGCGGGCCGCGGTGGACAAGGGCCTGACGGTGCCGGCGGGTTACTCGCTCGAGTGGAGCGGACAGTACGAGAACATGCTGCGCGTGCGCGAGCGGCTCAAGGTCGTCGTGCCGATCACGCTGTTCCTCATCTTCTTCCTGCTGTACATGAACACGAAGTCCGCCGTGAAGGCGACCATCGTGATGCTGGCCGTGCCCTTCTCGGTGGTCGGCGCCGTGTGGCTCATGTACGGGCTGGGCTACAACGTGTCGATCGCGGCGTGGGTCGGCATGATCGCGCTGATGGGCCTCGACGCGGAAACCGGCGTGTTCATGCTGCTGTTCCTCGACCTCTCGCACGACGAGGCACAGGCCGCCGGGCGCCTCAACACGCGCGCCGATCTGCACGCGGCCATCATCCACGGCGCGGTCAAGCGCGTCCGGCCCAAAATGATGACCGTCACGGCCGCGATGATGGGGCTGATGCCCATCATGTGGTCGCTCGGGACGGGCGCCGACGTGATGAAGCGGGTCGCCGCGCCGATGGTCGGCGGCCTGACGACGTCGTTCATCATGGAGCTGCTCGTCTACCCGGCGATCTACCTGATCTGGAAACGGCGGGAGTTGCCTCGCTGAGAGGGGTTCGCGGCGGGCGGGGGGCGATCAGGCGGACGGTTTCACGCCCAGCCGCGCCCCTGAAGGACAGATCCGGTTGAGAAGAACGGGAGTCCGGCACTGGTCGAAGTACTCGTCCACGGCTCTGCGGCACCCTTTCCACCAGCCGTAATCGTCCACGATCAGGGAGCCTCCCTTCGCCACGCGCGGGTAGAGATGCCTCAACTCGTGCCGGGTCGACTCGTACCAATCCGTATCGAGACGGAGAACGGCAATGGACTCGGGAACGGTCGCAGGAATGGTGTCCTCGACCTTTCCCTGGATGATCAGGATGTTCTGTCCCGGATAGGACGTCGCGGCCATATTCCGCCGCACGTCCTCCAGGTCCGCGCAAGCCCAGGAACTCCCCGCATCGGTCCTTCGCTCCGACCAGATTCCTTCAGCCGATGTGCCGTCGTGCCTCACATCGGGCGACGAAGGCTGCGTCATACCCGCAAAGGTGTCGTAGAGATAGAGCTTCCTGTGCGAGGCATTGCACGCGAGAAAGGTCATGGCCGCCAGCATGGCACTTCCCCCCTGCCACACGCCGCATTCGACGAAATCGCCGGGAATGTCGTGGCGCGCCACATGGCGAACGGCGTTGAACAAGGCGTACATGCTGTAGATGGACGTCATCGTGAAGCCTTTGCACTGCTCATAGATCTTCATGAACAGGCGGTCGTTGATCACATCATCGTCCTGGCGGAACGCGGACCGAGCCGTCTCCATCCTGGCCGCAAACTCCGAAGAGCGCGCGAGCATGAGGAGGAGGGCCTCCCGGCTGAGGCCCTGAGCGAGCTTCGCGAGAGCGGCAGCGATCTCTTCCTCGTCCGCTTCCCTGCCGAGCAGGCCATGGTACGCGGATCTGACAAAGTCTGCGCCGCCCGGACATGCACGTGAGCGTTCCAGCTTCGACAGCATCGACGTGATGGATAGTCTCAATGAACGCTCCACGCGATTCGAGGGTTCGGAAGGTCGGGGTCCATTGACTGAGGGGCAATGACCGGGGTGGGCTTCTCCCGTGCCGGGCTTCCGATCCCGCTTGTTCGAGGTCTGCCTATCATACCCGTGTCTCGCCGCATCGGGCCGGGCCATCCGTCACGACGATTGCCGCGCCAGCACGGCCTTCAGTACTTCACCCTGACGAGGGTCGCCGGGCCATCCTTGTGCGGCACCACGATGTACAGGCTCGTGTAGTCGAGTGGAGCGACCGTGACTTCTCCCGGGACGCCCAGCGCGTTGAGGAGATTGGGGATCGTGGTCACGTGCCCGACGACAAGGACGACGTCATTCGGATGGTCCTTGCGAAGCGTCGCAACGAAGGGGCGGGCGTCGAAGCGATCGGGCCCTGCCGCCGTGTCGTAGATCCCGATCTTCAGCTTCCGGGCATCGGCCAGGGGGGTGGCGGTTCCAATCGTGCGCTTGCTGTCGGTCGAGTAGACGGCGGCGATGTCCGCGCCCTCGAGCGCCCCAGCCAGTCGCTGCGCCTCAGCGAGCCCGGTCTCGGTCAGCTTGTCCCCGGCATTCTCGGCGTGCCGGACCACGATCACGGTCTTTTGAGCGAGTGCGGTGCCAGAGCTCGCAAGCACCGCGAGAAGGAGCCAGCCGGCAAGGAAACGTGGCATAGGTAACACCCTCGACTACGAGAATAGCGCGACGCGCACGATCCTGTCAGCGCCTCGTGCGCCAGCCTGCATGTCCTTCCGGCGCGCGCCGGGGCGATCCCGGGCCGCGCGTCGTGCGCGACATATCCGTCGCTGGACCAGGGCCCGGAATCGAAGGGCAAAAGTCCGTCCTGTCCGGCCGAAAGATGAGGGCGTCGCCTGATTGAGGCGCTATCCTCTCGGAATGCGCATGAACACCACCCGCCCTCTTGGTGCCATTGCTGTGCCGCTGCTCGTCACCGGGCTCATGGCTGCAGGGATCGTTGCCGGTCCATACGCGACTCGCGGTGACGGTGAATCGGCGTTGCTGGGAACCGGACACGGCCTGGATCATGTGGTCATCGCCGTCCGTGACCTCGACTACGTCTCCCGCGTCTACACGGATGTGCTGGGGTTCACACCGGTTCAACGAGGAAGCGCTGCGCCAGGGATTCGTCATTGCATCATTCCGTTCGGCTCGACCTATCTCGAACTCGTCACGGTGGCGCCGTCGAGCCCGGCGGGGAGCAAGGATTCGTCCCAGCTGGCGGACTTCCTGGGCCGGCGCGAAGGTGCGCGCTTCGTGGGACTGGACGTGTCCTCCGCTGCGAAGACCGCCGAGCTGCTTCGCTCCCGGGGCCTCCCCGTTTCAGGACCACAGGAGGTCGCGAACACGCCCGAAGGCGCCGCCAAGGCTCCAACGGCGCTCTGGCGAACGGTCGGCTTCGTGACGCCAGTGGTGCCTGCCGACGCGATCTTCTTCATCGAGTACTCGCCTGGCCTGGTCCGGGCCGACGTACCACGCCATGCAAACACCTCGATGGGCATCCATGCTGCCTGGATGGCCGTCAAGGATCTCCAGGCGGCAGCCAAAGCGTACGAGTCGATTGGGCTCCCGGCTGGAAGAATCGTACCGGCGCCGAGACTTGCCGCCACTGGCAGAGAGGTTGCCGCCGGGCAAGGTGTGATTCTGCTGCTCGGGGCGACCGACGCTCACGGCCTCGTCGCCTCCTCGCTCTCCGAGCACGGGGAGGGGATCCTTGGAGTGAGCATCGAAGTCAGAGACATCGAGGCCACGCAGACGCTGATCGAGAACTCAACCGAGCAGACGTTCCATACCTACAAGGGGCCATACGGGGAATCGATCCTCGTCTCGCCAGCCCTCACCTACGGCGTCTGGATGGAGTTCTTCCAGAAACGGTGAATGGACGCCGTGACGCCGGACGCGGGCGAACCTGTCACGGCAAGGGCTCGGCACCGCCGCCTCGCTTGTAGCTGATCGACAGCCCGCCCGGGGTCACGGTCGTCTCCAGGTACGGCAGGCCGGAGATGTACTCGTAGAAGTCGCCCGTCATCCCCCGGCGGAACCGGCTCGGCGACACGTTGTGCGCCGCCAGGCAGCCGCCCACGGTCAGCTTCGGCAGCACGGCCTTCGCATACGCCGTGTACCACTCCTTGTCGGCGTCGATGAAGACGAAGTCGAACGGGCCATCCAGCCGCGGCACCAGGTCGTGCGCATCGCCGAGACGCGCGTCGATGAACGGGTCGAGCCCGGCGGCCTTGAAGTTCTCGAGCGCCTGCCGATGGCGGCCCGGATCGATCTCGAGGGTGACGAGCCGGCCGCCCGTCCTGGCCAGCGCCCACGCGGTCCAGATGGCTGACCGGCCCGTGGACGTGCCGATCTCGAGTGCCCGCTTGTAGCCGTTCCTGACCACGATGTCGTGGAGCGCTCGCGCGTCGGCCTCCGGAACGTTGAGGTCGTGCCAGCCCGTGCGGTGCTCTTCGAGGAACTTCGTCACGCGCGCGTCGAGGCCGGGTGCCGGAGCGGGGACTGACTGCGCGCCGAGGATGCCGGCAAGACCCAGCAGAAGAATGACGACGGGCCGAAGGACGGTTGAGCCCATGTGATCCTCCTCCGACACAAGTGAGCCTGAGGGGCTAGCGGTACCTCCAACTCGTGATGTCCGCGCCGGAGGGTGCCGTGCGCTCGATGTGCTGCGTCATCGCGTCGAGCAGCTCCCTGGCGCCAGGGCTGTAGCAGTGCGGCGCGCCGCGCTTGTAGGTGACGCTGCCCGCGTAATACGGTGTCCTGGTCGACTCCAGGAACTTCTCCATCAACTCGACCGCATCGTCGAGATAGTAGGAGTCGTCATCGCCGACGTAGATGTGCAGCTTGCCCGCGAGCTTCGGGCCGAGCGTACTCCAGTTCTTCTCGAGCGTTGCGCGCAGGTCGTAATGGTCCTTCCAGTAGGCTGCCACCTGCTTGTCGATCTTCCCGGTCTTCTTGTCCCAGATGCGCTTCGGGTAGCCATCGGCGTCCACGGGGCCATAGGTCGCTTCCCAGATGTCCCACTGGCCGCCCGATCGTGAATGGTCGCCCTGCACCAGCTCGAACCAGTTCTCGTCCTTCATCATCGACGTGATGTTCCCGTCGGGCGTCCGCGTGTTCGGACGCTCGATCCTGGTCCACGGGCGGAACAGGAAATAGGCGTTGTCGTCGTCGTAGATGTTGACGATCTGGTGGTAGCGGAAGTCCACCGAGTCGGGGCAGCTCGCCCACGTGCCGCCGAAGAAGTCCGGATGGAAGATCTGCAGCGCCAGCGCCTCCCAGCCCCCGGTCGATCCGCCTGAGAGCTTGCGCGCCCACGGTTCGCGGATGACCCGGAATCTGTCCTCAACAGCCGCGATCAATTCCTGCATGATCGCGTCGCCGTACGGGCCGTTGTTCTCCGAGTTCACGGCGTAGGAGTCGTCGTAGTACGGCGATGGATGCTGGAAGGTCACGTAGAGGAAGCGCGGCGTGTCCTCGGCGAGCCAGAGCTTGTCGAACGCGCCGCCCGTGCCGAACCCTCCCGGCGCGCGGGTCGAGAAATGCCCCTGCGCGTAGTTCACCGGGTACTTCACGTTCGCGTGCCGGTCGTAGTCCTTCGGCAGGAGGACGGTCGCTCCGAGGTATATCGGCTGGCCCCACCACTTCGACAGGATGTCGCTCTTGAACTTGAGACGCTTGACGTAGTCGGTGTCCGGCTGGTCCGGAATCGGCGGAATGACCTGGTCGCACACCAGATCGATCGCGAGCGCCTTCGCGTCTTTCGACTGGGGATCGATGGTGATCTTCTTCGGCGTCGAGAACATGTTCCCCGGCGATCGGCGCCAGTTCTGGCCTTCCCACTGGTCCATGTGGAGCCACACCGTGTGGCCGTCCGCCCGCACGAACTTCGTGTACACGTTCACGAACGCCTGCACGTGGTACTCGCCCTTCGGGATGTCGTTCAGGCTGGAGACCGGATGCCCGAACACGCCGCCGTCGAGCTCGATCACGCTGCCGGGCCTCATGTTCTCGACGTTCAGTCCGAAGAGCGGCGCCGCGGTGGGCCCGGCCTGTTGGATTGGGCCGATGCCCCCGCCGCGGCCCGATGCAGGCGGAGCGTCAGCCCGGTTGATTGCCACGTAGACGCGGCCCGTTACGCCTTCCGCATGAGCGGACGCGGGAAACGACACGCGGAAGCGGAGGCCTTTTGCTGGCGGCGGAGCGGCGTACGCGAAGGTCGAGCATACGAGCAGGAGGATCAGCGTAGAGGGAATTCGTCTCATGATCCTGGAAGGATAGCACGGTCCCGCCGCGCGCCGTCTGCGGCCGGCAGCCCGTTCGGGGCGCAGCCGCGCGCCCGGACTGGCGTATGATTTCGTGGAATCTGCCGCGTATATCACCCCCGCAGGGAGTCGATCATGAATGGATCTGTTGTGATGGCCGTCGCGCTCTTACTGGCAATCCCTCAGGACACCAGGCCACCCGAGAAGTACCTTCATGCCGTCGAGTGGACCGACCCGGCCGGAGACGTCGAGCCGATCAGCGCGAGCAGCGGAACGCGCCCCGGGTTCGACATCGTCAAGCTCAGGCTGGACAGTGACGGCACGGCGCTCACCATGACCGCCACGCTGAAGGGCCCGATGTCGGGAAATTGGGGTTCGAGCGTGCTCACGCTGTACCTCGATGCCGACAGGAACCTCGCGACCGGGTACACGACCTTCTGGACCAAGATCCCCGGGTTCGAGCTGAAGGCGGAACTGCAAGCGTGCGTCGACTACGTTGATGGAGGGGAGGCGTGCGTCGGCAGCCTCACGGGGGCGAAGGTCAAGGGGTATCACGCCGAGGCCACGCTCGGCAGGGTGACCGACAAGAGCGGAAACACCACACCGATCATCAAGCCGTTCTCGGAGCCGGAGCAGCCAATCAAGGGCGCGGTCGTGTCGGCGTCGCTGACCTACAAGGACCTCGGCGTGAAGCCGGGCCAGACCATCCGGCTGCTGGCCAGCGAGACGTGCGGGCGCCCCGGCGAGTCGGCCGAATTTCCGGTGGCGTTGCTGACGCTCAAGTAGCAGGAGGCGGGCGGAGGCGTAGCGCCCGCGGGCGAGACCAGCGCGCCTTCGCCTCAACGCAAGCCGCGTGATGGCCGGTCTATGTCTGGATCGAACGGTTTCAGCGTAGACGAGGAGGACTGATGTTCGGCCAGGGGGAGCGTGCCTGGACGGGCCGCGGGAGGCGAAGTGGAAGCAGAGGGCTGGGCGCCTGCAGGCATGAATCCCGTGCCCGCGGCGCCCCGGTGTACCTGAGGCGGCGTCTTCAGTGGAGCGTCACGCCGACCGCCACGGTGACGGTGAAGTACCTGTTGTAGCGCATGACGTAGTCGAGCCTGGCGAAGACCGGGATGGACAGCAGGGGGCTGGTTATAACGTTGACTCCCACGGCAGCCATGGCGCCAAGATTGACCTCGGCGCCGGAGGTTGTCTCGTCGCTCGACGAGTACGTGCTCCTCGAACACATTTCTGGAACTCCAGAAGACGTAATGGCCGCCGAGCCGGAACTGGAGAATGAACCTCGACCCCGGCCGCTGCAATTCGACGAGGCCGAGAAGAGCGGCGCTGTTCTCCTTCTCGTCAAAATCGCTCGTCAGGATGATCCTTCCGTCCGCGGCACCCGTGTCGAACCTGGCGGACATGAGTTCCTGAAGCGCGAATTCCGCGCCGAATTTCAGGCCGCTCGCTCGCGACCCGAACACGAACTGCAACCCGCCACCGCCGCTCCCTTGTTCAACGTCAGGAACTGCTCCAGGCTGCCGCCACCGACCTGGCTGAAGTCGAGTTCCGCCGCTGTTGACCCTTTCAGAAGCGCTCCGACTCTCGCGTAGGGCCGGAACTGCAGGCTCTTCGGTCCGGCTCCGGCACCGGTCTGGGCCGCCGGCCTCGTGCCGTGCGGCGGCTCCTGCACCCGCTCGTCCTGGCGTTCGCGCACAGGCTCCACCGCCGGCTGCCGGACCGGGTCCGGCGCACGCTCGGTCGCCGGTTCGGCCTTCGCCGCGTCGGTGCCGACCACGGTGACGAGCAACTCGTGGACGTAGCCGTAGAAGGTACGCCCGCTCCCGTCGGGTAGGAGCGCGACCCGATACCATCTGCCCTCTTTGGACGTGGCGGAAAGAAGTGTGCCCGCGGGCACGGTCACGCGGGTGGCACTGGCCGAGTCTGTCGTTGATCTGATCCCGGCAGATTGCGCGGTAACCCTGAGCACGGTTTCGGTCGCGAGCGCGACGGTAGACGATACGGAGATCAGGATGATTGCCAATCCGAGGAGATGAACACCGCCGGAGCGCGAACGGTTTCTCATTGGCATGCCTCCAAAGGGGTTCCGGATGACATGGGCCAAATCGTCTGGCGTAGCCAGCTGTCCCGCCCCAGTTCTGTCAAGCGCCCGTCTCGTGCGCCCGTCTCGTGCCAAAGAACGTGCTGTCGGGGAAGATACCGTCGCCTAACGAATCGGATACACCAGGACCGCAAGCATTCAGAGCGGCTCCCTCACCGAGTGGCGGAGCAGAACTCAACTGCCTGATGAGCGATGCCCGGCGGGTCTCGACCGGCCGAGCCACGCGCCTGTGCGGCCTGTACCGAGGGTGCGGATGGCCCACCCTACTCGGAAATGTCACGCCCGGCGAAGCGGACGATGGACGGCAGGGCGATGAAGAGCGGCGTGACGGCAGTGACGACGAGGAAGTCCGCGCCGGTATGCACCCGTTGAAATGTTGAGGCCCACGTGTCGGGAGACGGGCTCCGCAACTCACCGAACGGAAAGAAGAAGTACCGCATCCGCACGAATCGCGGCGAGACCAGGTCGACGGCGGGTTGTTCGCCGAAGCGCTTGACGACGTGCTCGATTCTAACCAGTCCAGTCATCGGCTTGCGCTGCCCTTCGCCTCCTCATCGAGCGTGAAGATGCGCTCGATCGGCTGCGCGAAGAGCCGGCCGATGTGAAAGGCGAGCGGCAGGCTGGGATCGTAGCGGCCGGTTTCAATGGCGTTCACCGTCTGTCTTGAAACGCCCAGGCGCGCGGCGAGATCGGACTGCGACCACTGTCTGGCGGCGCGCAGGACGCGCAAGCTGTTCGTCACGGCCATGCACCTCTACCTGTAGCGGCGGGCCGTCGTCAGCCAGCCAATCCACCACAGCACGAGCAGCCCCATCACCACCCACTGCGCCCGAAGCGGAGGCAGCCAGGGCTCGAAGAGCGCGTACGCCATCGCCATCGGCAACGCCAGCACGAGACCAACCGCCGCACCGTCGACCTGGATGCGGCGCCGGAGCTCATCGGTGCGCACGAGGAGGCGCGAGAAGAGCAGGATCGCCGCGGCGGTGAGCGCCATGCCGCAGACGCCCCACTCGAGCCGCCACGAGGCGGCGTCACCGGAGTCGAGAAGCGCGATGTTCAGCGCGGCGAGCGGCAGCAGCCAGACATCGGCGCGATGCCGCACCATGCGCCACGTTGCCAGACCGGCAATCACCAGGACGCAGAGGGCCGACGCGCCGAGCAAGGGGTAGGTAAGGCCGGGTTCCGGGTTGTGCGGACCGGCCAGGCGCCCAAGCACACTGCCGCCGACCGATGCCAGGGCGGCTAGGACGAACCATCCGGCGCCGGTGTACCGGGAGCTGGAGGTCGATTCGAGTTCGAGCACCTGTACCCTCCGGGCATGAATGTAAAGCCTGTTTGTCATGTTGTCAAATGTATTTGACATCTACCTGCTTCCACTGGGTCGCCACGGGATTGAACTCAGAGGAAGGACTACACCGTCAGATGGAGCCTGGCGCGGTAGCGGGGCGTGTAGATCAGACGGTCAGATTATCCGCGACGACAATGACTCGGACATGCCTGCGAAGCAAGCGCTGCTTCGTCAGCGCGCCTTCCGCAGAGCCTCGATCATCGCCTCCCGCTTCGCCGCCGCATCGACCACCAGGATGGCGCGATCGTACTGACCGGACGTGAAGCCGTAATCGAGGCCCGGCCGCCACGGGTTCTTCGCCAGCCGCGGAGCCGCCCGACGGCAGCGGTGCTGTCCGGGCGGCGGCAATCATGGCGCGGAGGCCCTCGTTGATTCGTGCTCGAGCCGGATGCGCAAGCGACCGTCAATGCGTACGAGCAGGGCCGTGTAGGAGACAGGATCGCCCATCGGTTTGCCAGGTTCCTTCCAGCGAAACACGCCGACCACAACCACGGCATCCGGCCCGAGCGATTCGTACCTGAGGTCGGCGAAGTCAAACGTCTCGGGCCCTTGCCAGGTCCGGTAGAACGACTTGATCTTCTCGGGTGTTCAGAACTCATTCATCCCGTCGCCCTGCGAGAAGCATCCCCTCGGATCGTATCTGGCGATGATGGCCTCGCGGTCGTGCGCACGCAGCTCCCGGGCATACGCCGTCATGAAGGCCTCGGCCTCCGTTCTGGTGTCCGCTGTTGCGGCTGGGATCTGTGCCGATGGTCTGCAGGCGACGGCGCATGCAGCGAGCGTCAGGGCGACGAAGATGCGATTGGCTACCATCCTTGCACGGACCTCCACGGTACCGGTTTATCGGCTCGCGCTCATTGCGACAGGTGGCTGCTTGAGCTGCTCTCGATCGCTCACGCGCACGACAGGCGATATTAGCGCACCGGGGGGCTCCAAGGTCCAAGCTCAACGCAGCATGACGCCCTTCTCGGAGCCCGGGATTCGCGGTTTACGGTCGCCAGTGCCTGGCAGGACTGGCACTGCGACACAGCAGGCGAGACCCGGGGTCCGGCTCAGGGCGACCTATGCTCTCCGGACGCGCCGGTCTCGCACCGCCGCCCGCCACCGTCCGGATTGGAGGCCAACATGTCCGCGACGAATCGTCCGCCGCTCATCATGCTCGGCTGGCAGAGCGACCGCTGGTGCTCGCGCGCAACCTGCCCGACCGCCGTCAACGAGTCCGGGCACGTAGTCGGCGTGCGAGAAGACCATCAGAAACGGCGCCTTCGCGATCCCCTCGACTCGCCTGGCTCGCCCTGCTAACGTGGCAGTCGGAGGATCTTGCCATGCCGATTTCGCAGAAACTACTGCCCGAATTCGATCAGGAGATGAAATCGACTCGACGGCTGCTGGAACGGGTACCCTCCGACAAGGCCGAATGGAAACCCCACGCGAAGTCGTTCGCGCTGGCGCATCTCGCCCAGCTGGTCGCGTGGATGCCCGGCTGGATCGCCAACACGCTTCGAGAGACCGAGCTCGACATGGCCCGCTTTCCCGGCTACAGCTTCGAGAAGACGGAGACGCTGCTCGAACTCTTCGACGGCAACGTGCGGGACGCTCGCGAGGCGATCGCCAGCTCGACCGACGCCGACTTCGAGGTGATCTGGTCGCTCAAGCGCGGGCCGCAGGTGCTGATGTCGATGCCCCGCGAGAGCGTCGTGCGCCAGCACATCAGCCATCTGTCGCACCATCGCGGTCAGCTGACCGTGTACCTTCGCCTGCTCGATGTGCCCATTCCCTCGATCTACGGACCGACGGCGGACGAGAAGTGGGGGTAGCCGTCGCGCTGCGCTACCTGCCCGAACGGCAGATGCGCGGGAACCTGGGCGTCAGCGCGCAGCCCGTCCGTATTCCACCGGCGCAGCGGGCCGGCGGGGACTGTGGCACCTTGCGACCTCGCGAGGGCACGTCACGCATCGGGTCTGACTCCGGGCCGGCACCTCAGACCGGCCGGTACCTCTTACACGCCGGGACACCACCTCGCGTGCCCTCTTGCGTGCGTTTTCTGCATAGGCTCCGAAACCAGGCCGATCGGCTGGCGCCTTTCACTGGCACAGAACGTGAATTGAGCCAACCTGTACCGGCGCGTCCGCGCCGGTAAATCGAGTGCACCAAGAAAGGGGGCAAACCATGAAGCACCGCATCATGGCGCTGGGCGTCGGTTTCGCCGTCGTCATAGCGCTTGCCGCGACAGGACGGGTTGCGGGCCAGGAGCCGCAGCAGCCGAAGTCCGAGGAGACGACGCTGACCGGGTGCGTCGTGCAGGGAACCGGGCCCACCGTGTTCATTCTCGAGAACGCCAAGGTCGACACGCACGACCAGACCGAAAAGGGACGGATGTACATCCTGGTCAGCAACGTCGTGACGCTGTCGTTCCGGGAGCACGTGAACCACGAAGTCACGGTGACCGGCCTTGCTGAACAGACGATGACGCCGAACCCGCCTGTCGATGAAAAGGTCAAGGAAGCAGACCTGCCGAAGTTCAAGGCGACGAAGCTCACGCAAGTCGCTACGACCTGCAGCTAGGCGCCTTCGCGACGATCCAATTGAGGAAGGGAGATAGCACGGAGAAGAACGGGGCGAGTCGTGCGCGGCTCGCCCCGCCTCGACGCCAGGGATCAGTGGTGTCGGCCTGATGCCGCGACCGCCTGGCCGTCCACTCGCTCGTGCAGGAGTTGCCGCACGCCCTTCAGAAGGTCCTCGTCCCGAAGGTCGACGAATCGGATGACGCCTTCCGCGTCCAGCACGTAGGTCGTCGGCCAACCCAGCACGTTCCATTCCGACGCGATCGAGCCCCGGCCGCTCCCGGCCTCGGGGGGATCCCACCAGGATCGGTAGGTGAGTCCGTGCTGTGCCTTCAGGTGCCTGACGGACTCCGCGACGCCCGTGTCCACGCCCACGATGGCAAAGGGCCAGTTGGAATACAAATCCTGCATCAGCCGGTAGTAGGGATACTGGCTCCGGCAGATCCCGCACCAGTCGGCGGAAAACGTGAGCACGACGACCTTGCCTCGAAACTCACTCAGCTTGAACGCCCTGCCGTCCAGATCCGTCCCGCTCGTCTCGGGAGCCTTCTTGCCGACGGCGAGCGCGCGCAGCATGAAGCTGGATCGCTCGACCGGGCCCTGATAGCTGGCATTCGATCGCCCGATGGCCAGCAGGCGCGAGAGCACCGCCGTCTCCTGGGACGGCGTCAGCCGGCCGGCCTGGAGCCGCCTGGCAAAACTCCACAACGTCTGGCGGGCGTCTTCGACGGAGGGTGCCGGCCGCTGGCGCACGAGCGCGGCCTCGAGCGAATCAACCAGTCCGGCCAGCTCGCGATCGGTGAACCCGGTGACTTCGAGTTCCGTGGAGGCCGGTACTTCGAACACGGGATGCTGGCGGGCCCCGGCCGGGCCCGGCCAGAGCACGACGGCCATGGCAGCGAGGACGAATGTGAATGCGTTGCGAACCTTCATGGACTTCATGGGTCGGCATTCGGCCGATTCTTCCTGATCGTGTTTCGGCAGAACGGAGAAGAACTTTAGTCGATCGGGCCGGCAATTCCAGTCCGGCCCCGGTCGTCTCGCCGGAGGCGCGCGTCGACGTGGAAGAGCACGTCGCTCACGAAGCCGTGCAGGAGCAGGTCGATCTGAGGAACGATGGGCGATATCAGGCCACCGAGAAGTCCCAGGTCCAGGCTCAATGCGATATCACGCCCTTTTCGGATCGCGGGATTCGCGGTTCACCGAGATCATGGGCCCGGTGGGCTGGCACCAGGACACAGCTGCCCACCCCGCCGGGACGCGTTCAGCGTTTCTGCTCCGGCGCGCACGAGCCGGCGCGCGTAGTCCATGTCTTCTTCGACGAACAGGTCGAGAGCACCGACACCGATCCAGGCAGGCGGCAGGCCGGCGAGGCTGGCTACCCGGGCGGGGACGACGGCTGCCGGCACGCTGGACGAGCCTGCTGGATTGCGGGCGCGAGTCCCAAAGCCAGTCCAAAGCCGGCGCTGCGGATAGCGAAGTCGCGACGAGTGAGGTGATGGCTCATTTCGAGGGGGGCATCTCGAAGAACGGGCGTACCTCGACCGGCGTCCGGCAGGCGACGACAGCCTTGCGGCCCCAGGCGAGCGCCTCGTCCAGGTCGGCGACTTCCAGGATCCAGAAGCCTCCCACGTGCTCCTTGGCTTCCAGATACGGTCCGTCCGTGATGAGCACCTGGCCATTGGGCTGCGCCCGCAGCGACTTCGCCGTGGGTTCCGGCTGCAGGCCGCCGGCGAAGAACCTGACGCCGGCCGCCATCATGTCCTTGTTGAGTGCGCTGATATCGCGCTTCGTCTCATCCGTGACGGTGGACGGGTCGAACTTGTCGGGGTGGTGAATGGCAACTAGATACTGCGGCATGACTCCTCCTTGAACGGTCGCCCTGGCGGACCAGTCTTACCTGCCTTCACTGTGTTGACGAACGGCAGCACGGGAATTCTACAAATCGTCGTGGGCATTTCGCTCCTCCGCCCGGAGTCGTCGCCGAGACTGTGGTCGCGGGCGGAGGAGGAGCCGGTTTCGCCGGTGGGTGCTTACCGCTTCACCCGGGATGGGTGAGGTGTGCCGCCCGGCAGGCTGCTGTATGGGATCTCGCGTACCTCGCCCGGCGTCCGTCCGGCGATGGAACCCTTGCGGGCCCACGCCAGCGCCTCGTCCATGTCGGCGGCTTCCAGTATCACAAAACCGCCGACGTGCTCCTTGGCTTCCAGATACGGGCCGTCGGTGACGAGCACTTCGCCATTGGGTCGCACCCGCAGCGACTTCGCGCTGCTGGCTGGGGCGAGGCCGCCAACCAGGAGCCTGACACCGGCAGCGATCATCTCCTCGTTGAGCGCGTTGATATCGCGGACCGTCGCTTCGGTCATTGTGGAGGGGTCGAAGTTGTCGGGAAGGAAATTCGTCACCATGTACTGTGGCATAACGTCTCCTGTTCTCTTGTTTCGGTCATTCGGGCGGGTCGATCTGTCCTGCCTTCAATATGTCGACGAATGGCCTGACCGGAATTCTACAAAGGGTCTGACGTCTTTCCTTCGCCCGCGCCGTATTTCAGGAATCAACTCTCTCCATTGATTCAATTCGATTGATCGGCCGGCGGCGTCTGGTTGAGCCTTGCCGTCAGCAAGTCCTGCTCGCGACGGTTCTCGGTCATCGCAAGGGCGCGTTGCAGCTCTTCGCGCGCTTCGGCGAAGCGTCCCAGCTTCGTGAGCAAATCTGCCCTGACGCTGGGCAGCAGATGATAGTTGGTCAGCGCGGGTTCCCCTGCGAGCGCATCGAGCGCGTGGAGTCCAGCACCAGGTCCTTGCGCCATTCCGACGGCTACGGCGCGGTTCAGCGCCACGATGGGAGATGGGCTGATCTGAAGCAGGTCGTCATAGTGGAGGACGATCTGCTGCCAGTCGGTCTCCGCTGCAGTCCTGGCTCGTGCGTGGCAGGCGGCGATCGCCGCCTGCAGGGCGTAGGTGCCGGCGCCGCCACCGAGATCCTGAGCGCGCGCCAGTGCAGCCATTCCTCGCTGAATCTGCGCGTGGTCCCACAAAGAACGGTCCTGCTCGGACAGGAGGACGGCTTCTCCGGTTGGTCCGCGACGCGCTGCAGTGCGCGATGCCTGCAACTCCATGAGCGCGAGGAGGCCATGGACCTCGGGCTCATCAGGAAGAAGCCTTGCCAGCCTGCGGCCAAGGCGGACGGCTTCCACGCACAGTGTGGCCCGCATCCACTCCTCTCCAGAGGTTGCGGTGTATCCCTCGTTGAAGATCAGGTAGACCACAGCCAGCACTGAGTCAACCCGCCGTCTCAATTCGTCGCCGCGCGGAGTCTCAAAGGGAACGTGAGCCTCGGCGAGTGTCTTCTTGGCTCGGAAGATGCGCTGGCCTAACGTCTTCTCGGGCACCAGGAACGACCGGGCAATCTCGGCCGTGGTGAGCCCGCAGGCCACGCGCAGCGTGAGCGCCACGCGGCCCTCGACGGGCAGCACCGGATGGCAGGCGGTAAAGATGAGGCGGAGCACATCATCATCGATGACCTGGTCCAGCGCTTGATCCATGGCTTCGCCCAGCCGCTGTTGCTGAAACTCCAGATCCCGCGCAATCTCTCCGTGCTTGAGTTCCAGCATCCGGCGACGGCGCAGAGCGTCGATGGCGCGCCGCTTTGCCGCGGTCATCAGCCAGGCGGCAGGTTTCTCCGGGATACCGTCGTGCGGCCATCGTTCGAGCGCTGCAACGAGGGCATCCTGAGCGAGTTCCTCCGCGATGCCGACGTCGCGGGTCACGCGGGCAATCCCTGCGATGAGCCGTGTGGACTCAATCTTCCACACGGCCTCGATCGCCTTGTGTGTGTCGTTCATGCCTGGCGAAAGGAGCCTATCGAGCCCCAGCAGTACGCCTGCTTCCTGCAGGCTCTTCTTGTACTCTACATCCTGGCAACCGCCTCCGCGCGAGGGGCTGCGTCCGCGCCTGCCGTTTCAAACCCTTTGCGGATCACCACCATCATGAAGCGGATCCCCATCTCCTTCATCGGACGTCCTGATCCCCGGCCCTTCGCTTTTCGAAGGGGTCGGGCGGGGCTCGGGCGCGAGCCGGCGGGGGAATCTCGTCTGGGAAGCCGAGGCGGAGGAGGAGCGCGTACCCGAGGACCCCGTGATACAGGAAGAGATTGAAGCTCGGTCGGGAGAGCGCCGTGCCGTCCGCACGAGAGGCCACTTACGGCCACAGGCCACCGTTACGGCCTGCTGGTTCTCCGCAGGTGCGGCTTGAGGAACCGCCCGGTGTGCGACGTGCGGCAGGCGGCAATCTCCTCGGGCGTTCCGGTGGCAACCACCTCGCCGCCGGCGTGCCCGCCCTCGGGCCCGAGGTCGATGACGTGGTCGGCGGTCTTGATCACGTCCAGGTGGTGCTCGATGAGCAGCACCGTGTGGCCCGCGTCCACCAGCCGGTTCAGCGCGTCGAGCAGCCGCTGGACGTCGGCGAGGTGCAGGCCGGTGGTCGGCTCGTCGAGGATGTAGACCGTGTGGCTTGAGCGCTGCAGCTTGCTCAACTCCGTCGCGATCTTGATCCGCTGCGCCTCGCCGCCCGAGAGCGTCGTCGCCGACTGGCCGAGCGTCAGGTAGCCGAGCCCGAGGTCCGCGAGGACCTGGATCTTCCGCTGCACGACCGGCTCCTGCGCGAAGAACGCCACGCCCTCCTCCACCGACATGTTCAGCACGTCGTCGATCGTCTTGCCGCGCACCGTCACCTCGAGCGTCTCGGCGTTGAACCGCGCGCCCTTGCACGCGCCGCACGTCACCTCGACGTCGGGCATGAAGTAGAGCTGCGTCGTGATGGACCCTCGCCCTGGCACTCCTCGCAGCGGCCGCCCTTGACGTTGAAGCTGAACCGCCCCGCCTTGTAGCCGCGCTCGACCGACAGCGGCGCGCGCGCGAAGAGGTCGCGGATGGCGTCGTAGAAGCCGACGTAGGTCGCCGGGTTCGACCGGCTGTTGCGGCCGATCGGCGACTGGTCGATGTTGACGACCTTGTGCACGTGCTCGACGCCCTCCACCGTGTCGTGCTCGCCGGGCAGCGTGCGCGTGTCCACCAGCCGCTTCCAGAGCGCCTTGTAGAGGATCTCGTTGACCAGCGTGCTCTTGCCCGAGCCCGAGGCGCCGGTGATCGCCACCAGCCTCCCGAGCGGGAAGGTGACGTCGATCGCCTTCAGGTTGTTCTCGCGCGCCCCGCGCACGATGAGCGCCTTGCCGTTGCCGGTGCGGCGGCTGCGCCGGCGTCGCGATCGTCCGCCTGCCCGAGAGGAACTGCCCCGTCGGCGACGCCTTGCACGCGAGGACGTCGTCGATCGTGCCCTGCACCACCACTCGCCCGCCGTGCACGCCGGGCCCGGCCCCATCTCGACGATGTGGTCGGCCGCGCGAATCGTGTCCTCGTCGTGCTCGACGACGATGACCGTGTTGCCGATGTCGCGCAGGCTCTCGAGCGTCGCGATCATCTTGACGTTGTCCTTCGGGTGCAGGCCGATGCTCGGCTCGTCGAGCACGTAGAGCATCCCCATCAGCCCCGAGCCGATCTGCGTCGACAGCCGGATGCGCTGCGACTCGCCGCCCGAGAGCGTGCCCGACCGCCGGTTGAAGTTCAGATAGTCGAGCCCGATGCCGAGGAGCAGCTCGAGCCGTCCGCGGATCTCCTTCAGCACCTGGCGGCCGGCGTCGGCGCCGCGGCCCGCGGGCTCGACCGCGCCCGAGGAACGCGTGCAGCTCGTCGAAGTGGAGCTGCCCGACGTCGTAGACGGATCTTGCCCTCGACGGTGAACAGCAGCCTCGTCGGCACGCAGCCGCGCGCCCTTGCAGTCCGGGCAGGTGTGCTCGACCATCACCTTGTCGAGCCACGCCTCCATCTCGGAGCTGGCCTCGCCGCGCTGCCGGTAGCGCCGGTAGTGGCGCTCGATGCGCCGCGCGATGCCGCCGAAGCCGACCTCCTTGCCCTCCCAATCGTCGCGCCTCACCTTCGCTTCGGGCGGAATCGCCAGCGCGCATCTTCTCCGGGTCGATGCCGTAGAGCATCGCCGCCCGCGCCGGCTCCGGCAGCTCGTTCCACGGCGTGTCGAGCGAGAACCCCAGGGCCGTCGCGAGGCTGTACATCACCCGCCCGTCCCACGTGTCGGGGTTGTACCTGAACGCCTCGCGCACGAAGCAGCCGCCGCGGATGCTCGCGCTTCGGGTCGGGGACGAGCAGCTCCGGGTGCGTGAGCTTGTCCACGCCGAGGCCGCCGCAGGTCCGGCAGGCGCTCTCCGGGTTGTTGAAGACGAAGTAGCTCGGGCCCGATGTCGCCGTAGACGAAGTGATGCGTGGCGCTGCACGAGCTCGCGGTAGAAGCGCTCGCTCGCCGCCCGGCCCGCGCCCTCCATCACGTGCACCTGCAGCAGGCCGTCGCCGACGAGCAGCGCGCTCGGCGATCCCCGCCTTGATCGCCTTCTCGTGCTTCCGGCCCACGACGAAGCGGTCCACGACCGCGTCCATGTCGCGGACGTCGCGGCTCGTCGAGACTCGTCTCGCTCGGACGAGATCGATCGGCCTTGCCGTCGACGATCAGCCGCCGGCAGCCCTTCTTGCGGACCTCGGTGAAGACGAAGTCCAGCTCCTCGCCGTAGACCTTGAACACCGGCGCGCGCAGCTCGACCTCGGCGCCCTCGGGCAGCGAGAGGATCGCCTCGAGAATCTGGCTCGACGTCCGGCTGGGCGCCGGCTCGCCGGTGCGCGGGCAGTGCGGCTGGCCGATCGTCGCGTAGAGCAGGTTCAGGTAGCTGGCGATGTCGGTCATCGTGCCGACGGTCGAGCGCGGGTTGCTCGCGAGCGTCTTCTGCTCGATCGAGATCACCGGCGAGAGGCCGAACACGAAGTCGACGTCGGGCTTCGCCACCTGCGACACGAAGCGCTTCGCGTAGCTCGACAGCGACTCCATGTAGCGCCGCTGCCCTTCGGCGTAGATGGTGTCGAACGCGAGGCTCGACTTGCCCGATCCGGAGAGCCCGGTGACGACGATGAGGCTGTCGCGCGGAAGCTCGACCGAGATGTTCTTGAGGTTGTGGACGCGCGCGCCCTGCACCGCGATGGTGGTGCGCGCGGGCGCCGTTCCCGCGTGTCCCCTGACGGCCGATTTCGGCCTTTCGTGCGCCGCGGGCCGGGCTCATCCTGGACCTTCCGCCGGCAACGGATCGATGTAGAAGAACGCCAGTTCCTGCACCTCGACGTTGCTCTTCTTCGTGAGGCGCACCGGGACGGAGGCCTTGCCGAGGAGCCGCTGGTCGGCCAGGTACTCGCACGCCGATGCCCACGCCCTCGACGTCGAAGGTTCGCCGGAAGTGATCCTCGATCTCGGTGCACGACCGCGCTTCGCCCACCTCGCGCAGGTGCTCGAGGACGGGCGCGAACAGCGTCGTCGCGCGCTCACCGAGGTACGCGTCGACCGCGTCGAGCGCGGCCTGCACGCCTTCGCGCGTCTTCGGCGCGTTCAGCAGGTCCGCGTAGATCCGCGTGAAGAACGGCGGGTTGAGCGCCATCGCCTGCGGGATCACCTCGCGGTCCGCCAGCAGGCCGCGGCCGATCACCTCGATCCGCGCGAGCGGCGTGGCGGCGTAGAGGATCCAGAGCGCGGTGTAGTCGAGGTCGCCGCGCGTGAGGAACCACTTGTGCGCCTTGTCGATCGGCCCGAGCGCGGCGGTCGCCACGCGCAGCAGCTGGAGCTCGCGGTCGCGCTCGCCGAGATCGGCAGCGAGGCGCACAAATCGGCGATGGTCGGGTCGTGCGTGTAGAGCAGACGTCCCTTCGCCAGGAACGAGTGCAGGAACGAGTTGCGGATCGAGCCCTCGACCGCCTTGCGGAACTCGGCGCGCGGCACGAGGAGCGCGTGGACGTTGACGCCGTCCGCGTAGAGCGCGACGCCGTCTTTCGGCGCGGCCGCCGTCGTCGACCGTGACCAGGACGAGGTCGATGTCGGACTTCTCCCAGACGGTGTCGTGCGACAGGCTGCCGCAGAGGATGGCGGCGAGGACCGAGCGGTCGCGCTTGACCTCCTCGACGAGCGCGTCGAGGGCCTCGGTGAACGTCTTCCGGACCGCCGGCTGATCCCTCGGCGTGGTGGGCCTCACATTCCTAAGATACTCACGACACCCCCGCCATGAGAAGGGCTGTGTCCCTCGCGCCGAAGAATCGCAGTATGCTGATCGCTCGATGAGCGTCAGTTCGAGGAACAAATCCGTCTCGGCAGCCGTCGCGTTCCTTGCGGCGGCCTTCGCCATCCTGCTGGTCTCGCCTGCCCGCTTTTCGCCGTGGCTCTTCCTGGCGTTTCTCGCCTGCTTCGTCACGGGCTCACTCTTCGCACTGGGCCTGCTGATGTGGCCATGGCAGGCCGATCGGCGGCCGGGCATCACGGCGCCGAAGCGGCGGCCGAACGTCGCGGTGCAGTTCGCGCCGCCGCGGCTCCCGACCCCGGTGGTGGTGTTCGTGAGCACCATAGCGGCCGCCTTCGCCGTCGCTTGGCATGCTGATCGCCGTCGGAGTCCTGCAATTTCGCGACGCCTCCGCCGGTGACATGGCGGGGCTGGTGGCCATTTACCTGGCCGCCGCGGTCTTCCTGCTCGCGTATATCCGGCGCCACGTCCACCTCGCGATACGCGTCGACACCGAGGGCCTGAATGCCCGGTCGTACTTGCGGCACATCGGCCTCGGCTGGAACGATGTGACCGGTCTCGATTTCGGAGAGGTGCCGCGCTGGCTTGGCGGCGGCAGGATCTACAGGGTCCGATCCTCGAAGGGCACGTTCATTTTCTTCAGCTCGTGGCCCGGAGCCGACATGCTGGCCAGGATGATTGCGACGGCCACCGGGCTCGAGTGGGAGCGCGGATAGGCTTCGCCGCGGCCGGAGCGACGCGGCTGGCCGACCGGAAGTAGAAGGCCCGAGGATTCGTCCTCGCGGCTCACGGTCCGCGACGAAGCGCTACCGCCGCGGCGGGTTGACCCGGGTCTTGATGTCCTTGAACGACTCGGTGAGGTCCTTCGTCAGGCCGCTCCGAATCTCTTCCCGCATCTTCGCCGCCATGTCGCGGACGCCCCCTTCAACCGGCTTCGCCGTGCGTGCCGGACGAGTCACCGTAAAGGCGCCCGTCGCCTCGAGCGATCCGAGAATCCACGCCGCGCCGCGGGCGGCAGAGGCTTCGAAGACGTCGATTGGAATCCGGCAATAGCCGCCATCACCCCAGCCCTGGCCCCAACTGTTGCGGATGAGCATGGTCCCCTCGTCCATGTCGTATCCGACCAGCAGCATGGCGTGGGTGCCGCAGTCGGTGCGCACGGCGTCGAGCTCGGCGGCAGTCGGCGTCGGGACACGGCCGGTGCGGCCCGCCTCCTCGTAGCATCGATCCGGCAGGCTGGTCGCGAACACCACCGGGTGCTCGCGGGCGAGAGCGCCCTTGATGGCTTCCAGGCCATCCACGCGCGCGTATTCCTCCGGCTGATGCGGAAGCGCCACTCGATAGAGGGCCTGGTCCGGCGCCGTGGTGACCCGCTCAGGATAGTACCGGCCACTCCGGCTCGGGCGGCGCCCCGTACGCGAGGAATGCGGCCATGGCTTCGGGAATCGTTGCCCCTGCATCGATGTTTTCCCGGGCCGCCATTCGGCGCGAGTTGTAGTAGACGAACAGGCGGCTCAAGTCGACCGGCGCCAGCCCCTTCTTCCGCTCCAGGAACTCCATGGCGCCGACCATCGCGTTGGCGGTGCAGCTGCCCACCTGGCCCTGGTCCTCGACCGATGAGCAGTCAGGGCGCAGGTCCACCCTCCGCGGAAGCGACGCCAGGTTCGGCACGGCCCGAAAGTCAGACGGCGACGGGGCCGAGGGCAGGCAGCCGTCGAGGCGGCGCCCCGTGGACGCGCCGGGCACACCGAACCTCGTGTAGATGGCCTGACCGCAGGACGGACACCGGTTGCCGGTTGGTGGAAGTTCGGCCCCGCACTTGTAGCACTTCATTCCCGCTCTCCGTTCTGGTCCGGGTATCGCCCGGGAGGGATGACCCAATCGCTACTGCACGTGATTGATCCGGAAGTCTCCCGTGGTGCCGTCAGCGAGCGCGTACGCCAGGTGGGGCATTCCCGCCGCGCACATGTAGAGGCGTCCATTCCCGGCCATGACAATGCCGCCGCTCGTGCGCAAGACGAACTGCGCTCCCGCGATCGTGAGGTTGCCGGACATGTTCACCGTCCCGTACCCCACCACGAATCCGTTCGCCACGAAATTCAAGCCGTCATGTTGAACGGCGAACCGGTTGCCGTTCGGGTCCAGCCAGTACCCGCCGGCGTTGAACGCGGCCGGAGGAGGCGGAGGCGGGGGATTCGGATTCGGCGGCGGGTTCGGGTCCGGCGGCAGTGGCTGCGGGTTCGGATTCGGCTGCGGGTTCGGGCCATCCAACCCCCGCTCCCCGATCATGTTGCCGATGACGCCGATCACGATGAATGCGGCCACGCCGGCGATCACCAGCTTCGCGCGCCGCGAGAGCGAGCCAAAGCCGCGCCAGCCGGCCTGGCGGATCGGGTCGGTCACCTGCACCTTCGGCGGCGCCTGCCCCATCGCCGCATCGATGGCGTCATCGAGCTCGTCCGCGGTGGAAAACCGGCTGCGCGGCCTGGCGGCCAGCCCCTTCTCGATGAGGTCGTCGATGGCCTTGGGAATGCCGGGACGGCTCTTGCCGACCGGCTCCCAGCGCGACTGCGGCGGCGCCTCCATGAGCAGCTCGTAGAACATGACCGTGAGCGAGTAGACGTCGGCAGGCGGCCCGACCGCGTCGGCCGAGGTCATCTGCTCGGGGGCCATGTAGAGCGGCGTGCCGACCGCGCCCCCGCTTCGAGCGGAAGCCGGCGCGTTGACGGCCCGGGCGATGCCGAAGTCCAGGATCTTGAGGTCGAAGTTGCCGGCGTTCGGATCGCCGCAGAGCAACACGTTCTCGGGCTTGAGGTCGCGGTGGACGACCCCCATCCGATGCGCTTCGATCACGCCTGCGAGCATCGACTTCATCAGCCCTACGGCCGTCTCGAGGCTCGTTTCCCTCCCGCTGCGTATCGCATCGACCATCCAGGAGCGAAGCGACACGCCATTGACGAACTCCATCGTGAAGTAGGGCTGACCATCCGCCTGCGCGACGTCGAACACGGCAACGATGCTCGGATGGCGGATCTGGCGGGCTGTCAGCCCTTCGGCCATCAGCCGCTTGACCGCGTCTTCGCCCTTCACCAGGTCCGGGTGGATGAGCTTGAGCACCAGCACCTGGCCCGTGTTGGTGTCCTCGGCCACGTAGACGATGCCCATGCCGCCTTCGCCGACCTTGCGGATCACCTGGTAGCGCCCGGCGAACAACGTGCCCGGCGCGAGGGCCGTCGTCGTGGACTCACGCATCGGCGCGACCGTGCTGAGGCCGCTGTAGGTGCGGACGCCGCCCCCCGCCGGAGGCGCCGGCGCTGCGGCCGGTGCCGGCCGGGTGCCGCAGTTCGGGCAGAACACGGCATCGGCCGGAAGCGGGGCCTGGCACTTCACGCAGTTCATCGTCGTTCTCTCTGGCCCCGACGGGCCCTGCCGCAACCGGGACAGATCATGGCGCCATCGCCGGAGTGCGGCTGATGTCAATCCGGTCGACCGATCCGACCGACGCCGAGAAGCTGACTTGAAGCTGAAGCTTGTCGGGGTGGCCGGAGATGGGCGCGAGCCTGTCGCCTTCCGACAGCGGTTCGACGTGCCCGGACTCGACCGGCTTCCCGTTCAGATCCAGGCCGTGCGTGGACCGCGCGTGAACGCAGAGGCGATCGTTCACGACGACCAGGTCGAAGTGATGGCGCGAGATCGCGAGCGTCGCGGGCTCGTCCACCGCGCCGGTCCGCGGGTCGTAGGCCCGCAGGCACAGGTCGCTCGGGATGGCGTTGGCGCTGGGGTCAGGCGTGCGCGCGTTGCGCCCGCAGGCGAAGCGGCCGCTGGCCAGCATGGTGCCGCCGTCGGGCGGACGCTCCGTCGCGCGAAACCCGTGGAAGCCGAATTCCACGTGCCGGGGCACGCGCAGGTTCTCCTTCCGATAGCCGCGGATGCCCTGCTCGATCTCGAACTTCTCCGCGCGCTCGAGCGAGAGCACCGTCCGATCCTGCAACGTGCCGGTCGCTGTTCCGGGAGCCGACCGCGTGTTGAGCTGCGTGTTCACCATCCCGCCGGTCTGGAACTGCGCGCCGGTGAGGTTGATGTTCTGGATGATCTGCTGCGTGTCCTGGCCGGTCACGTTGATGGCCATGCCCGCCGCAAAGGCGTATTCCTCTTCGAGTCCCTTGTAGCGGGAGGCGATCACGATGATCGCCCGCAGCGTGTGCGTGCCGCCCTCGGAGATCGGCTTCGTGTCGAGCGTGAAATGCCGCTCGGCACCCGCCTCTATCTGCTCCCACGTGAGCGCCAGCGGTTCGTCGACACGCCCGTCCCACTTCACGATGCGCTTCACCCAGATGGGGCGGGCCGACGGGGTCGCGTTGCGGAGGATGAGCGGCACCGACAGGCGCTCGCCGGCTTTCGACTGCACGACGGCGCCCGCGTCGATCATCAGGGCCGGCGCCACGCAGACCGGGCACGCCTGCGTCGGCGTGACGAGGCTCCCGCATTCGGGAAACGCCATGCAGCGCAGGTAGGGGTGGCCGCAGTCCGGGCAGAATCCGGCCGCGGCGTCGCCCGCGTGTCGCTGACAGCACGCGCCGTACGGATGCCACTCCATGGGCTTACTGCCTCATCTGGCGGCCGCAGTACCGGCAGTGCCGGTCCGAAGCCGGGATCACGCGGTGACAGCCGGGGCACTCGGTCGTATCGGCGGCGGTCTCAGCCACCGCCGCACCACCGCGAAGGGCCGCGCCACCCGCAACGGCGGCGCCCACGCCCTGCGCCACGCCGGTCGTCCCCTGCATGGCGGAATCGAACAGGTGCCTCGCCTGCGCCTCGGAGGAGACCTTGGCTTCCTGCGCCTGCTGGATCATCTCGCGCATCAGCGCCGTGCGATCCGCCCCCTCCACGGCCCTGGCCTTGGCCTGCTCGATCATGACGTTCGCCACCTGCGGCGAGAACCCGGCGTTGATCGCCAGGATCTGATCCGGCGTGGCCTCCTTGAGCGCCTGGATCCTGGCGAGCGCCGCTTCCTCGGCCAGCTTCGCCGCCTCCATCTTCCGCCGGTGTTCCGCGTCGCCGCCCTTGATGTTGAGATCCAGCCGGCGCGAGTCCGCGTCGATCTCCACATCCTGGAGGCCGTGCATCGTCTTGATCTGGTCCTCGTGGGCCCTGGCGGCGATGTCGAGCCGCTGCATTTCCTCCAGGCGTTGCAGGGCCAGGCCCTGCTTGCGGTCCATCTCCTCGATCGACCGCTCGACCACCCGGATGTCGGCCTGGATGCGGGTGACCTCGAGCTGATGCGTCCGCTCGCGCGTCTGGATGTCCATCTCGGCGTCGCGGCGAAGGCCTCCCGTGCGCGTCATCTCGATCGTGTGCTGCTCGCCCTCGAGCTGGGCCTTCAGACCGTCGAGCCGCTGGGTCCGATTCAACTGCAGCTCGTGCTCGAGCGCCTTCATCTGCTGGATGCGCACGCCGGACTCGCGCGCGTCGATGAAGGTCAGCTCGTCTTTCAGGATCAGGGTGCGCAGCTCGTCCTGGGTGAGCTCCTTGGCCTTCTCGACGCTCAGGTCGGCCTGCAGCTGGATCACCGTGGACTGGGCCTCGCGTTCGACCTCGCGGCTGAGGATCTTGAACTCCCGCTCGAGCCGTTCCTGTTCCCGCTCCTGCTGGCGCTTGAGGATCTGGGCCTGCTCCTCGTCATTGGTGCCCCACGCCACCGTGACGGCGCGCGCCATCAGGCCGACGTCGGCCGCCAGGCGCTCGACTTCCTTCATCGCGTCCGCCTGGATCTTGTCCTGCAGCCCCAGGTTCCCGCGCAGTTCCAGCGCATCGACCCTCGTCGTGGCGCTGTTCAGGACGCGCTCGAACAGGTGCGGCGAGAGCCGGCCCAGCACGCTCGCCTTGGTGACCGCGCTGTGCTCCTTCATGAGCCCGAGCACGTTCGCCGGCTTCTCCGGGTTGACCTGGAACTCGATCGTGAACTCGCACGCGACCGGGACGTGGTCCTTCGTGAGGGTGCTGGCCGAGGTCGTCAGCTGGAACGGTTTCAGATCGGCGACGAGCAGCCGCAACGCGTGGCGGCCGGCCACCGCGTCTTTCAGCGTCCGCCAGAGGCCGCCGATGGCGAAGTGCGCGCCGGCGGACGCCTCGGCAATCTGTCCATCGCGAATCAGCAGCGCCAGCGTATCGGGCCCAATGGCGAGTCGCTGTTCGAGGACGCCCTTGAACGTCTCGAGCGGCACGTACTCCCCCAGCAGGTTGTCGTCGCTCAGCGTGATGTTGGTCGTGGCCATCTGTTGTCTCCGCTAGTCCTTGCCGGGTGTCTTCTTCAACGTCTTGACGGTCACGATGATGTTCGATCCGATCACGACGATGGCGACCACCGCGGCGGTCTTGTGCTCACCGACCAGCTGCGAGAACCGGTCCCAGGAGCTGAACTTGTTGATGCCTTCCTGGATTGCGTCGACGTTCATGAACGTGGTGACGATCGTCGTGCCCAGGGCGAGAATCGCAACCAACCCGGCGGCGATGCGCGACCAGAATCGGACCTTCTCGACGTTCCGCGCCGGGCCGGCGGTCTCGCGCGCGTCCAGGACCGCGTCGTAGGCCGAGCCACGATCGAGGGCCGCCTGGCGCTTGTTCTTGTCGACCTTCAGGAAGTCCGGCTTGATGTCCTTCGACCGGCCGGATTCGGCGTGCGTGAGGTTGTAGGCGCGGCGGTAGAAGAAGCTGATCACCGCGGATATCAGCCACAACGCCGCCAACGCGATCAGGATCCAGGAAAGAGCCTGGAGCAGGGAGGAGGCTGTGCCAGGAGGTGTCAGCGCCTCGGTTTGCATCTTCAGTCCCCTTGTCTCAGAGCGTCCCTAAGCCTCACCTTGGGCCGGTCGCAGCGCTGCTCAGCCGGGACGCGCGCGGCCACGCGAAAAGGCGTCGGCTGATTATGTGCGCCGGGCGACACAAGTCAATAGGCGCCGTCAGACGCGATGTGCCGCACGCCTGACGGTCGAACGGTAATCGGCGCTGAATTGGGTACCCTTGAGGCGGTTCACGAGAACGGGACGCTCGTTCTCGCGCGCGAGGCGGCGCGCGCCTCGCGGGGCGGGTGGCTGCAGGCCCGCTCCTGGCGTGGTCTCGCGGGCTTACTCCCCGGCTGATGTGGCCGGAAGTGAGGTCTCGGACGGAGCTGGTTGACTGGGTTCAGAGCCCGGCGCGCCGGGAATGCGAAGCGTGAAGCTGGTACCGACGCCGACCTCGCTTTGCACGTCGACCTGCACGCCGAGCCGGTCGGCGAGGTGTTTGACGATCGCGAGACCGAGACCCGTACCGCCCATCTCGCGGCTACGCGCCTGGTCCACGCGGTAGAACCGCTCGAAGATCCGCGGCAGGTGTTCGGCGGGTATGCCCGGCCCGGTGTCGCGCACCTCGATCGAACAGTCGCCGCCGGGCCCGCTCGACAGCCACAGGTCGACGCGCCCCTCGGGCGGTGTGTACTTCACCGCGTTGTCGAGGATGTTCTCGACGATGCGTCGAAGGTACTCGGGGTCGGTGATCACCGTGACCGGCACCCGTGCCGCCACCGTCAGCGCCAGGCGCTTCTGAGCCGCCTGCGCCGAGAGGGCCGCAATCGCCTCGTCGACAATCTTCTCCGCCCTGACGGGTTGCCAGGCCACGGGACGAGCGCGGGATTCGGCGTGCGCCAGCTCGAGCAGATCCGCGATGAGGGCCGCCATCTGGTCCGCGCGCACCCGGATCTTGGCCAGGAATCGCTGCGCCTGCTCGGGGCTCGTCAGCGCGCCGTCTTCGAGGGCTTCGACGTACCCGCGAATCGATGTCAACGGCGTCCGAAGCTCGTGCGAGGCGTTGGCGACGAAGTCCCGGCGCAGCTGTTCCACGCGCCGGCGCTCGGTGACGTCGTGAAACGTCAGCACGGCCCCGTGGGGGGAACCGGCCGCTCCGGGAAATGGCACGGCGACGACGAAACAGGTCCTTGCGACCTTGTGGAACTCTGCTTCGGCTTCCTGACGGCTGCCGGTCTTGAGGACGGCGTCGATCAGTCCGGCGACGACGCTGTGCCGGACTGCCGAGAGATAGTGCTCGCCGATGGGGCGATTCAGCTCGAGCGTCCGTTGCAGGCTCGGATTCGCCAGCAGCACCGTGCCTTCGTGATCCACGGCCAGGAGTCCGTCTTCGATGACGGCGAGAATCGCGTCGGTCCGGGCGCCGTCGCGAACGGCGTCGGCCAGACGCGCCTGCAGCTGGCCGATGGCCTTGTTGAGAATTCGAGCGAGCTCCCCCACCTCGTCGTCCCGCCTGACGGGCACGTTCACGTCGACGTCCCCCGCCGCGAATCGGCGGGCGGCGTGCATCAGGTCCCTGAGCGGCCCGGCGAGGCGTGCGGCGAAGAGGGTCGAGACGATGCCGGTGATGACGAACGCGATGATGAGCGCGGCTCCGACGGCCGCCTCGAAGCGCCGCACCTCGTCGTCGATGTCAGAGAGCGTCCGCGCGACGCGCAGGACGGCCACGACGCCGCCCTCGTGTCGAACCGGCACGGCCACGTAGAGGAAATCCTGTCCGACTGTGGCACTGTGCCTGATGCTCTGGCCATGTCCGGTCGCGAGAGCCTGCCGGACCTCGGGGCGTGAACCGTGGTTCTCCAGCTTCAGCAGGTCCTCTCCGGAAACCGCCGAGTCGCCGAGAACACGCCCGTCGGGCGCGACGAGCGTCACGCGCGACTCGGCCCTTCGAGCCGCCTCGTCGACCAGGGCGTCCAGCGTCGCCATGCTCGAACCGCTCTCCACGGGCTGTTCCAGGCCGGGCGCAATGAGCGAGGCCTGGGCGGTCAATGCGTCAGCGGTCTCATCGACGGCTCGCGCGCGAAGCCGGGGGCCGACCAGCAGCAGGACCGCCAGCAGGGCGACGGCGCTCACCGTCATCGACGCGAGCGCGATCCGAAGCCGCAGCCCCTTCATGCAGCCTCCGAGGTCTCCATCAGTCGATATCCGAGCAGCTTCACGGTGACGATCGCCCGGGCCAATCCCGGGAGCTTCTCCCGAAGGCGCCTGACGTGGACGTCGACCGTTCGCGTCCCCTCGGTGTACGAATAGCCCCAGATTTCCTCGAGCAGGCGCTGGCGCGACAGCACCCGGCCGCGTGCGTCGAGCAGCGCCACGAGCAGGTCGAACTCCTTGGCCGTCAGGTGGATGTCCTGGCCGTCCCACGCCACGGTGTGCCGTTCGCGATCGACGCGAAGTGGCCCGCGCGTGATCACGGGGATCGGCTCCTGTCCGGGCCGGTCGATTCGCCGGAACAGCGCGTGGATCCTCGCCACGACTTCCTTCGGGCTGAACGGCTTCACGATGTAATCGTCGGCCCCGACCTCCAGGCCCACGATTCGATCGGTCTCCTCCCCCTTCGCGGTGAGCATGATGATGGGGATATCGCCCGAGCGCCGGTCACGCCGCATTTCACGGCACACCGAAAGCCCGTCGAGCCTCGGCAACTGCAGGTCGAGGATCAGCAGCTGGTATCGATTTGCCTGCACGTATTCCAGCGCGGATCGGCCATCCGTTGTGCTGTCCACGCTCCACCCGTCCAGTTCGAGATAGTGAGTCAGCAGTTCGACGATGTCGGGATCGTCTTCGACCACCAGCACTCTGCGCATGGGCATGACTCCGGGCGGTTATTGCGGGCCGGCGCTCCCGCCAGGCGGTTCTTCGTGATGATGTCGGACATCCCTGGCTTCCACCACGAATATCGTATCCTCGGCGATGTTGGTCGCGTGATCGGCGATCCGCTCGAGGCACCGGCTGACGAGCAGCAGCTCGAGGGCGCGTTCAATCGTTCCGGCGTCCTCCATCATGTAGGTCAGCAGCTCGCGGAACAGCTGGTCCTTCAGGGCATCGACCTCGTCGTCCTGGGCGAGCACGCGGCGGGCGAGCGTCGCGTCGCGCCTGGCGAAGGCGTCGAGGCTGTCGCGAGTCATGGCCGACGCCATGTTCGCCATCCTCGGAATGTCGATGAGGGGTTTGAGCAGCGGCAGGTTCACCAGCTTGAGAGCGTGCTCCGCGATATTCACGGCCTGATCGCCGATTCGCTCGAGATCCGAGTTGATCTTCATCGCGGCCGCAATGGTCCGCAGGTCGGTCGCCCTGGGATTCATCAGCGCGAGAATCTTCACGCAGCGCTCGTCGATTTCGATTTGCAGCTCGTTGATCTCGGAATCGCCGTTGATCACGCGGTGCGCCAGCTCGGCACGGCGATCCACCAGGGCCTGAATGGCGAGCTGGACGCGCTCCTCCACGAGCGCGGCCATCGCCAACAGCCGCGTCTTCAACGCCCGCAACCCGTCCTCGAAGTGGAAATGTTCCACTAGCCGAACCTCCCGGTGATGTAGGCCTCGGTATGGGCCTCCCGCGGGTTGGTGAACAACTCCGCCGTGCCGCTGTACTCGATCAGACGACCCAACCAGAAGAAGGCCGTCTGGTCGGACACCCGCGCGGCCTGCTGCAGGTTGTGCGTGACGATGACAATAGTGTAGTCCCGCTTCAGCTCGAAGATCAGTTCCTCGATCCGGGCGGTCGCGATCGGATCGAGGGCCGAGCACGGCTCGTCCATCAGGATGATCTCCGGCTCGATCGCGATGGCCCGGGCGATGCAGAGCCGTTGCTGCTGCCCGCCCGAGAGCGACAGCCCGTTGCTCGTCAGCCGGTCCTTGACCTCGTCCCACAGCGCCGCCCCGCGCAGCGACCGTTCGCAGGCCTCATCGAGCGTCGTCTTGTCACGGATTCCGGCAATTCGCAGCCCGTAGACCACGTTTTCGTAGATCGATTTGGGGAGCGGGTTGGATTTCTGGAACACCATGCCCACTTTCCGCCGAATCTCGATGACGTCCGTGTCCGTCGAGAAGACGTCCCGGCCCATCACATCGATCCTCCCCGTCACGCGAACGTTGTCGATGAGGTCGTTCATCCGGTTGAAGCATCTCAGCAGGGTCGACTTCCCGCACCCGGAAGGACCAATGAACGCCGTCGCCTGCCTGGGCGGGATCTCCATGCCGACGTCGAACAGCGCCTGATTGTCTCCATACCAGAGGTTGGCACCCTGGATCACGATGGCTGGTTCGGGTGGGGCCTGGTTCCGGGACTGTCCCGACCGCTCCTGGTCGGCACTCGACCCGGGCGCCGGCGGGGAAACACGAATCACGGGCCCCGGCCCGTGGTTCGCCAACTGGAATCCATTCATGCCCAACTCCTAGAAGGCGGAGACCTGGTAACGCTTCTTCAGCCTGTTTCGCACGATGATGCCCGTCAGGTTCAGGAGCACGACAATCACGAGCAGGAGGATCGTGGTGGCGTACACCATGGGCTTGGCCGCCTCGACGTTCGGGCTCTGGAACCCGACGTCGTAGATGTGAAAGCCCAGGTGCATGAACTTCCGCTCCAGGTGGACGAACGGAAAGATGCCGTCAACGGGCAGGTCGGGCGCCAGCTTCACGACCCCGGTGATCATGAGGGGCGCGACTTCGCCCGCTCCGCGCGCCATCGCCAGGATCAGGCCAGTCAGGATGCCCGGCGCGGCCGCCGGCAACACCACCCGCAGGATCGTCTGGAACTTGGTGGCGCCCACGGCCAGAGAGGCCTCGCGCATCGAGCGCGGCACGGCCGCCAGCGCTTCCTCCGCCGCGACAATGACGACCGGGACCGTCAGCAGGCCGAGCGTGAGGGAGGCCCACAGAATGCCGCCCGTGCCGAAGGTCGGCGTCGGCAGCCGCTCGGGATAGAACGTCCGGTCGATCGCGCCACCGACGAGATAGACGAAGAACCCGAGGCCGAACACGCCGAAGACGATCGAGGGCACGCCCGCCAGGTTGTTCACGGCAATCCGCACGAGCCGCACGAGGACGCCTGCCTTGGCGTATTCCCGCAGGTAGACGGCGGCGACCACGCCGAACGGCACGGCGAGCAGGCTCATGATCATGACCATCATGACGGTGCCGAAGATGGCCGGGAGGATGCCGCCCTCCGTGTTCGACTCGCGCGGGTCGCTCGAGAGGAACTCCCAGAGCCGGCTCGCATAGATCTTCGCGCGCGAGGCCGTCGAAAGCTGGTTCGGGGCATACACACGAAAGAGGTCGAGCGTGGGCAGCTGCTTCTCGCCACCGTCGATGGCTCGCAAGGTCAGCCGGATTCGGGACGCGGTCTCGGCCGCGTGGCTCAACTGCAGTTCCAGCTGACCGTAACGCGCCTTCAATTCCGGGTCCGCTGGCCGATGTCGGCCCGATCCGTACGCTGGGACTCGGCAGATCGGCGCCTCGTGCGGCGGCAAGGTCCAGTTTTCGCGACCGCAGCCGCTCGCGTTCGAGCTCGGCGTTGACCTGGGCAATCTCGCCCCGCTCGAGAGCGCGAATCGCGGCCCGGTCCCGCGCGGCCTGCTCGACCAGAGGCGTGAGCGCCTGCCGCACATTCTCCGACGCCGGACGTCGACCGTCCGGTCGCCGTCAGTCAGGAGCGTCGCCCATCCGATGAAGGGGCCGTACTCGCGCCGTTCGACGTAGAGCGACGTCGGCCGGGTAGCTGATGGATGCTATCGCCGCCTCGTCGACCCACCGAAGTCCGCGGCCGCCAGATCGCGATTGCCCATGCTTGATCTGCAGTCGGAACCGCGGGAGGTGTTCCGCGGTGCCCGGCGCCGGAATCGCTTCGCGGTCGCTCGATTTCACCGAGCAGCACCGTCCCGTCCTTCAGCGTGAGCTTCGCCACGGGTCGCGGCCAGAAGAACCCGAGGCCGTTCACGAGGATGAGGCCGATCATCCCCGCAATCATCAGCAGGCACACGCCGAGACCGCTGCCGCTCAGCCAGAGGCCAGGGTCGCCGCGCCGGAAGCAGGGCTCGCAAGGTGTCCCATCAGACCGCCTTGTATCGCTCGCGCAGCCGCTGGCGAATCAGCTCGGCAAGCGTGTTGACGACGAAGGTCATCGACGAAGAGCGAGGACGGCGGACAGGAACAGCGTCCGGTAGAGGGTGCCGCCGTAGGGCGCTTCGGGGATCTCGACCGCGATGTTGGCCGCAAGCGTGCGGATGCCGTTGAAGATGGACCAGTCCATCAGCGGCGTGTTCCCGGTCGCCATCAGCACGATCATCGTCTCGCCGACCGCGCGCCCGAAGCCCACCATGGTCGCCGAGAAGACCCCGGGACTCGCCGTGGGCAGCACCACGCGCACGGCCGTCTGCCAGCGGCTGGCACCGAGCGCGAGCGACGCGGCCGTCAGGCTGGACGGGACGCTGGAGAACGCGTCCTCGGAGATCGTGAAGATGATCGGGATCGACGGCGAAGCCCATGGCCAGGCCGACGACGAGGCAGTTGCGCTGGTCGTAGGTCAGGCCGAGCGCCTGCCTCAGCCAGAAGCGCGCGTCGCCGGCGAACAGCCAGCCTTCGACCAGCGGCCCGAGCCGCACGCCAGCACCGCGCCAGCCAGGAGCAGCGGCACGATGAGCAGCAGCTCGGTGCCCGGCTTGAGGCGTGCCGCCAGCCGTCTGCGGCAGCAGTCGCCACAGGAACACGCCCGAGGTGCCGGCGAGCGGCAGGAGCGGAATCATCATGAACACCGCGACGAGGTTCTTCTCGACGACCGACGCCAGATACAGGCCGGCGAGGAACCCGATGACGACCGACGGCAGCGCGGCCATGATCTCGACGGTCGGCTTGATCTTCGAGCGGATGGACGGGTGCACGAACTGCGAGGTGTAGAGCGCGCCGAGCACCGCCAGCGGAACCGCGAAGAGCATCGCGTAGAAGGTGCCCTTGATCGTGCCGAAGATGAGCGGGACGAGGCTCAACTTCGGTTCGAAGTCGTCGGTCGCGCCGGTCGACTGCCAGACGTACGCCGGGCGCGGATATCCCTCGTACCACGTCTTGCCGAACAGCGTCTTCCAGCTGACTTCCGGATGGGCGTTGTCGCAGGACGAACCGCGTGAGCGTCGATCCACGCAGCACGAACAGCCCGTCGGCCTTGGGCGTCAATCACCACGGCGCGAACGGCGCCGGCGCCGGCGAGCGTCAGCAGCGTACGTTCGGACGTCTGGTGCCGGAGCACGATGGACCCGTCGGCGCCGACCGTCACGAAACTGCGGTCCCGGGGCGACGGCACGATGCGCGACGATGGCGCTGCCCTGCGGCTCGAAGACGTGCGCGCAGAGCATCGCGTCGGCGCCGCCCGCGCCGCCCGCCGCCCGGAACCAGCTGCGTGACCTCGCCGCGCGCGTGCCGGCCACGAACGACGGTCCGCCGATCAGCCACTCGAGCGCCGTGACGGGCCCGCGACCGACCGGCGACACGTCGGTCAGCTCGGCGCGTCCTCGACGACCCAGTGGTAGACGCGCCCCGATCGGTCCCCGCGATCAGCGCGCCTCCGCGTCCGGCCCGCGATGCCGGTGACGTGGCTCGCCCGGCTCTCGTCATCACCGACGCGCGGTGCTCGCCTCCGGCTCGTCGGTCCACCAGAGCGAGGACCGTCCGATCGTCAACGAGCGCCGCCACGAGCTTCCGGCCGTCCTGCTCGGCGTAGGACACCTGCCGGATCGGGCGTCCTGCCGGGTCGAGATCGATGAGCCCGCGGTCGCGGATCTCCACGGTCAGAGTCCGCTCATGGCCTGGTCGCGGTACTGCGGCGTGAATCGCAACCTGCATGAGCGCAACGCGACCATCCGAGCGAGCCGGCCGCGACGAACCCGCCGACGACACTTCGCGAGGCAGCCGTGACGGTGCACCGTCCAGGCCCGGCAACGGCAGCGCGTGCGCCGACGGCGCCCGTCGTCGTGTCGCGGAACACCAGTTGCGCGCTCGGGTCGACGTCGTAAGAGGTAGCGCTGGTATTCGTCCGACCCTCGCGCCATCAGAGCTGACGCCGTGCCGGAGGCCGCATCGGCAGCGAGCGTCGTCGTCGCCTGCCAGATCCGCCGTGGCCGGACGGAACAACGGGCACCGCCTCGGCGGCGATGAACACGAGGATGCCGAGGACGCAGACGACGACGGCAGATGCCGCCGAGCGTGATGGCAACGACCGCAGCCCGGTCGATGCGCTTGAGGCGCCGATCCGGCGGCTTGCGGCCGCCATCTCGTTCGCGAACGGCGATGGGACGGTAGATGGCATCTGAAGACAACGAAGGGCCGACGGCACATCCGGCCGCCGGCCCGCGCCGAGCGGCCTGAGCCCGGACGTATCCGGCCCGGGCCTCCGCGCGCACTACTTCAGGATCTTGGCCAGTTCCTGCCGGCACTGCGCCGCGGTGAGCGGCATGTAGCCGTCCTTCACCACGACTTCCTGGCCCTGCTTGCTGAAGATGAGCTTCACGAACTCGGCCACGAGCGGATCGAGCGTCTTGCCCGGGGCCTTGTTGACGTAGATGTAGAGGAATCGCCACAGCGGGTACTTGCCGCTCTTCACGTCCTCGTAGGAGCCGTCGGACGCAGGGTCCCTTGTCGGTCTCGGCCAGCAGCAGCGGCCGCACGCCGGAGGTCCGGTAGCCGATGCCGCTGTAGCCGATGCCGAAACCGATCCTCGGTCACGCCCTGGACGACCGAGGCCGAGCCCGGCTGCTCCTTGACGGTGTCCTTGTAGTCACCGTTCCTGAGCGTGTGCTCCTTGAAGAACCCGTAGGTGCCGCTGGCCGAGTTGCGGCCGTAGAGGCTGATCGGCCGATTCGCCCAGTCGCCGGTCAGCCCGAGCTGGCCCCAGGTCGTGATGTTCTCCTTGTAGCCGCGCTTGCGTGTCTTGCCGAAGATGGCCTCGACCTGCGCCAGGGTGAGCTGCTTGAGCGGGTTGTCCTTGTTCACGTAGACGGCGAGTGCGTCGTAGCTGGTGCGCAGCTCGCGTCGGCTTGTAGCCGTACTTCGATTCGAACTGATCGATCTCGCTCGCCCGCATCTCACGCGACATCGGGCCCAACCTGCGAGGTCCCGGCGATCAGCGCCGGCGGAGCGGTGCCCGAGCCCTTCCCTTCGACCTGGATCTTGACGTTCGGGTAGAACTGCCGGAACGTCTCGGCCCAGAGCGTCATCATGTTGTTCATCGTGTCGGAACCGACGCTGTTCAGGTTGCCTGACACGCCGCTCGACCTTCTCGTAGGACGGCAACGCGGAGTCCACCTTGACCGCCTGGGCGGTGATGAGAGCGGCGGCAGCCATGACGGCCGCCCCGGCTAGCAATACGCGCTTCATGAATCGAACCTCCGAGTCCTTCGGCAAACCGTCTCGCAGCCTGTTCAGCCTATCGAGCGCCCGGTCTGCCCATGTTTCGCTCGTGTTAACTCCGTGTAACGAAAAGCCGGTCGCCGCCTACCACGTCCAGTAGAACGTGACGCGAGCAACCGTGTCGTCCTTGGGCTTCGCGCCAGTCACGGGATTCGAGTACTTCACGAACTCGACGTTGGGGCTGACGCGGAGGTTCGGAATGATGTAGACCTCGAGACCGCCGGTCGCGAAGGTGAAGGCTTCCTTGGTGTCGATCGGCAGGTAGTCGATTCCTGCGCCGTCCGGGGTCGGGTCATTGAATCGGTCAACCCTTGCGAAGATCGACACCTTTCCGGGCTTGAGGTGGTAGACGCCAAAACCCGAGAGCACGTGCAGTTTCGTATCCGGCGTCCCGGCTGCCGCGGTGCTTGCCGGCTTGCGCTGCTGGTAGGTGTACTGGAACCCGACCCGCCCCATCTTGTCCTGGTATCCGGCGAAGGCCTGATAAGTCGTGCGATCTGCGCCGAGGGCCCTCGAGAAGACTCCGACGTACCCCTCGACCACGAACCCGGGATTCGTCTCATAGCGCGCTTCGAAGCGCAGCGCCTTGTTCTTGTCGACTTCGGCATTCGAACTGGAGTCGTTGGCCACCTGCGCTGAGTACTTCAGGGTTCCCGCCTCATTGATCGGGCCCGACAGCGTGACGCCGAAGTCTCGAGACGAGTCGAGCTTGTAGAGGTCATCGGCAGTCTTCTCGATGTGGCGCAGACCCCAGAAGGTGTCGATGAAGTCGAAGCTGGTGGTCGGCTGAATGCCGAGCATGACCATCTGACGGCCGTAGTAGTTCCACCGAATCCAGCCATCCTTGACATACGGCGCCAGACTGCCGCCTGCCATGGTGCCGTTGCTGTTCATCTCGAGGCGCCACCGCATCGAGACCTTCGGCGACAGGGTCTGGTCGTAGCTGAAGTAGAGGCGTCGGAACCAGAAGCCGTTCTGCTGGTCGAACTTGGCCACGTGGTCCGCGTTGAAATTGTAGAAGTCTCCGAAGACCAGCCCGCTGAACTTGTACGGCGGCGGGGCCGGAGCAGGCGCGGGGGGTTCGGAGACGGGAACCGACAACCCGTGCTTGAAGAAGAACAGCTGGAGGGCGCGCTCGTTGTCGCCGACCACGGTCTCACCGTTGGGCCCCGCGTCCAGCTTGGTGATGCCGACGCCCATCTCGCCAGACTTCTCGAAGCGATCCGCATTGGCGGCGACGTTGAAAACGTAGATCCTTCCGTCCTTGGTGACTTCCTTGTAGTAGAACCCCTGCGCTGACGCCAAGGATGACAGGAGCCCCAGGGCCATCACCGCCATTACCGAGACGCCGGCAATCCGCCTGAACGTGCAACGCCACACCATCGTGTCATCCTCCTCGCGACGCCCGGGCGCCGCAGAACAGAAGAAGAGGGTACGGCGTCAATGTTGCCGCGCAAGGGCGCCCGTGTTACGGAGAGGTAAATCCTTGCGGATTGAGGTTACGTGATCCTGACAGGTGATGCGCCCCTCGGTGACTGGTTACAGACGCGCAAATTCTCGCGGATCGAAGAGCGGCTCGCGCGAATTCGGACCGGCAGCGATGATGGATTGGGGTGAAGCCACTCGCGGCCTGGGCGGCCAGGCCGCCTTCGGCATCAACTGAGCGGGGCCGCGCCGGACCGTGGGGGGTCGGAGCGACTCGGGGCCGGCGACGCGAGCCCATCGGCCTCCTCATAGGCCGCCAGGCAGGTCGGACAGATGCCGTGGCTGAAACGGGTCGCGGTCGTCCTCGAGATGTAGACCTCGACGGGTTGCCACGACTCCACCCGCTCCGGATCCGAGTCCGGCACCCTGATCTTCTTGCAGACCGCGCAGATCGAGAGCAGGTCCTCGAGCTCCCGGATCCGGCTGACCGCAGCCGACAGCCGGCGGAAATAGCTGAGCAGCGCACCGGCCAGCACGGCAGTGACCAGTCCGGTGGCTCCTCCGACGTAGATGTGCTCCATGTCGAGCATGGGAATCTCGGGATGGAGCAGCTTGTCGACCAGCGCATTCAGGACCGAGAACAGAATGACGACGAATGACGCGAGCACGACGAGCAGACGAGGATGCTCGTTGAAGCGGGTAAGACGCTTGATCTCTTTGATCATCGACACATGCTCTCGTGCGCGGGCCGAAAGCCCGGCGCCGCTCGTTCGGCGCGCCGGGCCATGGCGGCTGACCTCGCTGACTGTCGTCCTACATGGACTGGCCGAACTCCGCCGGGAGTGAGATCTTGAGTTCCCTGACCAGGAACGAGAACATGTCGGCACGCTCCTCGAGCATCTTGTCGACCGGCTTGCCGGCCCCGTGTCCGGCCTGGGTCTCGATGCGGATGAGGATCGGCGCCGGTCCTGCCTGGGCCGCCTGCAGCGTCGCGATGAACTTGAAGCTGTGCGCCGGCACCACGCGGTCGTCGTGGTCGGCCGTCGTCGCGAAGGTCGGAGGGTAGCGGACGCCCGGCTTGATGTTGTGGAGGGGCGAGGTACTTGATGTTGATGTCGAAGCCCTCCTGCGTGTCGGGGTCGCCGTAGTCCGACTTCCATGCCCAGCCGATCGTGAACTTCTGGTAGCGGAGCATGTCCATCACGCCGACGGCCGGCAACGCCGCTCCGAACAGGTCCGGCCGCTGGACGAGGCAGGCACCGACCAGGAGGCCGCCGTTGCTTCCGCCCGCAATGGCGAGCTTCGGCGTGGACGTGTAGCGCTCGCGGATCAGGTACTCGGCCGCCGCGATGAAGTCGTCGAACACGTTCTGCTTGTTCTTCAGGCGGCCGGCCTCGTACCACGCCTGCCCGTACTCGTTGCCTCCGCGCAGGTTCGCCACGGCGTAGATCCCGCCCATTTCGAGCCACGGGATCATCACGGCCGAGAACGACGGCGTCGTCGCGATGTTGAACCCGCCGTATCCGTAGAGATAGGTCGGGTTCCGGCCGTCTTTCGCAAGGCCCTTGCGCCAGGTCAGGAACATCGGGATCTTCGTGCCGTCCTTCGACGGGTAGAACACCTGCACCGTCTCGTACCGGGCCGGGTCGAAGGCCACCTCCGGCCTCTTGAAGACCGTGCTCGCGCCGGTCGCGAAGTCGTACCGGTAGATGGTGGTCGGGTAGGTGAACGAGGTGAACGAGTAGAACGTTTCGGTGTCCGACCGCCGGCCGGTGAAGCCGCTGACGCTGCCGATGGCGGGAAGCGCAATCTCCTTGATCCGCGCCCCGTTCAGCCCGTGCAGCGTCACCTTGTCGTGCACGTCCGACATCCAGGTCGCGATGAACTGGTTGTCGACCATCGCCACGCTGGTCAACACGTCGCGCCCCTGGCCTTCGGCGATCAGGGCCTTCCACGCCGACGGCGCCAGGCTTCCTGCGATCGATGGCCACCAGGCGGTACCGTGGCGCGCCGCTGTTGGTGACGACGTAGAACAGGTCGCCGTCGTTGCCGACAACCGAGTACTCGGCGTCGAAGTCGTTGAGAAACGGCTCGATGGTCCCCTTCGGATCGTTCAGGTCGCGCACGAAGATCCGGTTCTTGTTCTCGGTGCCCTCGGTCTGGTAGATGAGCAGGAAGCGCCCGTCCTCGGTGACCTCGGTGGAGAACCCCCAGTCCGGCTTGTCCGGACGCTCAAAGACGAGCGGATCCTCGCTCTGCGGGGTACCGAGCTTGTGGAAGAACACCTTCTGGTTCTTGTTCACCGACTGCAGCAGGTTGCCGGAGGCTGGTGCGTCGTACCGGCTGTAGTAGAAGCCAGTCCCGTTCTTGAGCCAGCTCGCTTCGCTGAACTTCGACCACTTGACCACGTCGGGCAGGTCCCTGGCGGCCGCAACGTCGCGGACGTGCCACTCGAGCCAGTCCGATCCGCTTGTCGACAGCGAGTACGCCATGTAGCGGCCGTCCTCGGTGAACGAGGTGGTTCCGATGGCCACCGTTCCATCGGGCGACAGCGTGTTGGGGTCGATGAGCACTTCGGGCTGACCCGCCAGCGAGGTCGACTTGTAGACCACCGACTGTCGCTGGAGTCCGGTGTTGCGACTGAAGATGTAATGGGCCCCCTCGCGCGACGGCACGCCGTATCGATCGTAATCCTGCAGTTGTTTCAGCCGCGCGAACAGCTTCGGCCGTTCGGGAATCGACTCGAGATACCCGAACGTGAGCTTGTTCTCCGCATCGATCCAGGCCCGGGTCTCGGCCGAGTCCGAATCCTCCAGCCACCGGTAGGGATCGGCGATCTTCGTACCGAAGAAGTCGTCGACCTGTGACGACTTTCTGGCCTCCGGATATTTCATGCCGCCCTGCTGGGCGGCCACCGTCACCGACATCATGGCAATAAGGGTCAAGGCAGTGCGCAGGGTCATGCTCGTGGTCTCGCGAAAGCGGCGGTCCCTCCTGTCATTATGTCACTTCGTCCTTTGATCCGACCTGTCCGACCGGATATGATATCGCCTTCCGGAGCCTAGGCTGGAGGAGGTCCTCGAATGAAGCGCTTGTCCATCCTCGCGTGTGTCGCAAGTGTCGCGCTGGCGGGCTGCAACGGGACGATTTCACCTGTGACACCGACCGGCGTGACGACGCTGGTCGCGCAGCTCTCAGCCGCAGGCGTGATTCCAGCGCCGGTCGGCGGCGAGACCCAGGGCGTCGGCAGCGTGACCCTCAGGCTGACGCCGACCACGGGAGGGTATTCAGTCGCCTACACCCTGGCCGTTGGCAACGAGCCGCCGGCCACGACCGTGTTCGTGGCAGGCCTCATCCAGCAGGGCCCCGCCGGAACCGTCGGTCCGCCGGTCTACCAGACGACGCTCAGTCCGACGGCGCCGGTGCTGACGCCGACCGGCTCGATTCGCCTCGACTTCCTGATCAACCCGGTGCTTGCACAGGCCGCGGGCGATGCGATGATCGCCAGCCCCTCATCGTTCTACTTCCAGCTCTACTCCGCGGTGAACCAGACCGGGTCGCTGCGCGGACAGCTCGTCAAGCAGTAGCGTCGCCCGGAAACCGACATTCGACCAGAGGTGTCGCCCGGGGGAACCGCTCCCGGGCGGCGCCTCCCCGACGTGGGCGCGCGGGCCGATCCTGCGCCTTTCCACGCCCAAATCCCGCCGGCCTCGATAGAAATCATCCGCCAGTCGTCGCCCCTTTCGGCCGTGCCGTCCGCCGGGCATGTACCATCGGCGGGTGACGGAAAATGGCCTTGCGTTTGCGTCGAGGATTGGCGAAACTGGCTGAAATAGCTGATTTTGGTGTCAGCAACAGCACCTGCCCCATCCCGTGGCGTCTTCGATGTCTGGCGAACGGACGTTCGTTCGGCACGGCGACGTTCGACGTGTCTCGGAGCGGATCCGGGATACGGGAGCTGTGTGCACGGCGGTGCGATCCGGGCGCCGTCACGATCCACAGAGTCGCGCCTCGGGTTCAATCGTCCCAATCCTGCAGGCCCTATCCCTTGCGCATGAGGTCCGGTTCGGCTGGCGCGTTGGAATGTGGAGGCGAAGATGAGCATTCCCAGAAAGGCGTTCCTGGTGACCCTGGCCACGATCCTCGTGGTCGCGCTCCGAGTCACTCCCGCGTCTGCTCAATGGCTGCTGGAATCGAAAGATCAACAGTCCAATATCCGGATCGGGTTTCTAGCCCAGCCACAGCTCGAGTCCCTCCAGACGCCTGACAAGATGGGACGGTCCACCAACCTGTTCCTGCGACGGTTCCGGGTCCTGTTCGGGGGCAAGGTCACCGACAAGTGGACGTTCTTCTTCGAGACTGACAGCCCCAATCTGGGCAAGGCCAACCCGGACAAGGCGGCCAATCCGACCGGCGCCAAGGACGCGGGCACGATCTACCTGCAGGACGCGTTCGTGACCTACAACTACAGCAACGACGTGAAGATCGACACCGGGCTGATCCTGCTCGGCCTGAGCCACAATCATCTGCAGTCGGCCGCGACCCTGCTGCCGGTCGACTACGGCCCGTACACGTTTCTGGAGTCCACGCCGCTCGGCGAGCGGGTGGGACGCGACTACGGCATCCAGCTCCGGGGCTATCCCATCAACCAGCACGTCGAGTACCGCGTGGGGGTCTGGCAGGGAATGCGCGGCGTCGAGGCGGTGAACACGCTGCGGATGACCGGGCGCGTGGTCATCTATCCCGTGACCACGGCTCCAACGGGGTTCTTCTACGAGGGCACCTACCAGGGCAGCAAACAGATGGTCGCCATCGGCGCCGGGTTCGACGTCCAGAAGGACTACTCGATGTTCGGCACCGACGTGTTCATCGAGCAGCCGTTCAACGGAGGCGAGCAGGGGTTCACCTTCCAGGCCGACTGGAACCGCATGGACGGGGGCCTGCTGGCCCCATCGCTGGCCAAGCAGGACGCGTACCTGGTCGAGGCCGGGGCGCACTTCGGCAAGGGCAAGCTGTCGCCATTCCTGCAGTACGCGGGCCGCTCGTTCGACATCAAGACGACGCCGAACCAGAACTCGCTGCAAGTCGGGCTGGCGTACTGGCTCCAGGGCCCGTATCGAAATATCAAGGTGAGCGTGGGGCGGCTCCACGTGAATGGCCAACCGGATCGATTGCAGGTCCTGGCGCAGCTGCAGCTGTTCTACTTCTGAGCGATCACGGGAGACGGGCTGACGAGGCAGCGAAGCAGGCGTCGCGCCCCATCGGCTCTCGGGTAGCGGCGGCGCCGACGATCTGGCCGGGATGACGAGGGAGTGAGGCATCAATAACTTCGCGAACGGAACAGTGTGGAGGCCCCCATGTCCCCTGCGGTAGGCACGATATCGGAACCAGGTCTCAGCCGATGGTGGCGCGTTGTCGGCGGGATGTGCATGAATCTGGCGCTCGGGTCGCTCTATGCCTGGAGCGTGTTCGTCGCCCCGCTCGAGAAGGAGTTCGGCTGGAAGCGGGCCGACACCTCTTCGGTATACACGTGGGCCATCGTGGTGTTCGCGCTCAGTTTCGTCGTCGCCGGGCGGCTGCAGGACAGGATCGGCCCGTTCCGCGTGTCCCTGACGGGCGCGATTCTCCTGACCGTGGGATTCCTGCTGTGCGCGTGGACCACCAGCCTGACTTACCTGATCGTCTGCTTCGGAGTCCTGGTCGGCATCGGCAACGGGTTCGGGTACGCGACGCCGATCCCGGTCATGGCGAAGTGGTTCCCTGACAAGCGCGGCCTGGCGGTTGGCCTCGCCGTGGCCGGGTACGGCGGCGGATCGGCCATCTTCGGCCCGATGGCCAACCTGTGGCTCATCCCGACCTACGGATGGCGCACGACCTTCACCGTGCTGGGCGTGGTGTTCTTCGTGATGACGATCGTCGGGGCCTTCCTGCTCAAGAACCCGCCGGCCGGGTACCGCCCGCACGGGTGGACGCCGCGCCAGCGCCGCGAAAGCGGCCGCGACGGTCCACGAATTCACTCCGGGCCAGATGTGGCGCACCTCGCCGGCGTATCTCATGTGGATCGCCTACGCCCTCGGCTGCTCGGCCGGCCAGATGGTCATCAGCCAGCTGGTGCCGTTCGCCAAGAGCATGAACATTCCGAGCGAGGCGCTGCAGACCCTCACGCTGATTGTCGGCGCGACGGGGAACGCGTCCGGCCGGATCCTCTCCGGCTGGATGTCGGACGCGCTGGGCCGGCTGAACGTCCTGCGCCTGATGATCGGCATCTCGGCGGTCGCCATGCCGCTGCTGTACCTGACGGGCGCCAACGTGGCCATGCTCTACGTCATGGTCTTCGTCGTCTACTGGTGCTACGGCACGCAGCTGTCGGTGAACGGATCCGCCACGTCCGACTTCTGGGGCACGAAGAACGCCGGCATCAACTACGGCCTGCTGTTCACGGCGTGGGGCGTGGCTGGCATCATCGGACCGAGGATCGGCGGCAGCCTTCTTCGACATGTACAAGAACTACGAGGCGGCGTTCTACGCCGCCGGGATCCTGGCGGTCGTCGCGCTGGTCTGCGAGCTGCTGGCCCGGCGGCCGGAACCTGCCGGTCGAAGCCCGGGTCGTCGTCGCGCGGTGACGCCGGGTTCACGCGATCGAACGCACAGTCGGGTACTGACTTCTACGCTCATGAACAGGATGGAGGACGTCGTATGTCGGATCACAAGCGAGGCGTGACCGAGACGACCGAGGCGCAGATTGCCGTGCACTGGAAGGAGGAGGAGTACTACAAGCCTCCCAAGTCCTTCGTCGACCAGGCGAATCTCACTGACGCTTCGATCAACGACCGTTTCGCAGAGAAGAACTTCCCGGAGTGCTTCAACGAATACGCGGAGATGCTGACCTGGTACGAGCGCTGGCACACCACGCTCGACACCAACGACCCGCCGTTCTGGAAGTGGTTCGTCGGCGGCAAGATCAACGCGTCGTACAACTGCGTCGATCGCCACCTGGCGAAATACCGGAACAAGGCCGCGCTGATTACCGTGCCGGAGCCGGAAGACGAGGATCCGGTGGCGGTGACCTACCAGGAGCTGTACGTCCGGGTGAACGAGTTCGCCGCGGTGCTGCGCGACTTCGCGGGTCTGAAGGCGGGCGACCGCGTCACGATCCACATGCCGATGCTCGCCGAACTGCCGATCACCATGCTCGCGTGCGCGCGGCTCGGGGTGATCCACTCGGTGGTGTTCGGCGGCTTCAGCGGCGAGGCGTGCGGGCTGCGGGCCGCCGACTCGGGCAGCCGCGTGCTGATCTACATGGACGGCTACTACCGCAGCGGCAAGATGATCGATCACAAGGCCGCCGCGGAAATCGCCGTCGCCACCGCGGAGAAGGAAGGCCAGAAGATCGACAAGATCCTGGTCTGGCGGCGGTACCCGGGCAAGTACTGCTCCGCCGCGCCGATGGTGCAGGGACGCGATTTCTTCGTCGACGACGTGCTGAAGAAGTACCGGGGCGCGCACGTCGATCCGGTCCCGATGGACGCCGAGGCGCCCTTGTTCCTGATGTACACGAGCGGCACGACCGGCAAGCCCAAGGGCTGCCAGCATCGCACCGGCGGGTACCTCGCCTACGTGACCGGCACGTCGAAGTACATCCAGGACATCCACCCCGAGGACACCTACTGGTGCATGGCCGACATCGGCTGGATCACCGGCCACTCGTACATCGTCTACGGCCCGCTCGCGCTGGCCGCCACCTCGGTCATCTACGAGGGCGTGCCCACCTTCCCGGACGCGGGCCGCGTGTGGCGGATCGCGCGAGCGCCTCGGCGTCAACATCTTCCACACCTCGCCGACCGCCATCCGGATGCTGCGAAAGGCCGGCCCCGACGAGCCCGCGAAGTACCACTATCACTTCAAGCACATGACCACGGTCGGCGAGCCGATCGAACCGGAAGTGTGGCGGTGGTACTACAACACCGTCGGGAAGAAGGAGGCCGTGATCGTCGATACGTGGTGGCAGACCGAGAACGGCGGCTTCCTCTGCAGCACCAAGCCGGCGATCGACGCGATGAAGCCGGGCAGCGCGGGCCCGGGCGTGCCCGGCATCTACCCGGTCATCTACGACGAGAAGGGCCAGGAGATGACGGCGGGCACGGGCAAGGCCGGCAACATCTGCATCAAGAACCCGTGGCCCGGAATCTTCCAGACGATCTGGGGCGATCGGGACCGGTTCGTCCGCCAGTACCTATGCGAAGTACTGCAAGAACCCGAAGAGCAAGGACTGGCGCGACTGGCCGTACTTCGCGGCCGACGGCGCCATGCTGGCCGCCGACGGCTACTTCCGCATCCTGGGCCGCGTGGACGATGTCATCAACGTGGCCGGCCATCGGCTGGGCACGAAGGAACTGGAATCCGCGTGCCTGACTGTGCCCGAGGTCGCCGAAGCCGCGGTGGTCCCGGTCGTCGACGAGATCAAGGGCCGCGTGCCTGAGATCTACGTCGCCCTCAAGCCCGGGTACGCGCCAACCAAGGAGATCACCGACCGGATCATCTCGACCATCGAAACGATGATCGGCAAGATCGCCCGGCCGAAGCAGGTCCACATCGTCCCTGACATGCCCAAGACGCGGTCGGGCAAGATCATGCGCCGCGTGCTCGCCGCGATTTCGAACACGCTCGATACGGGCGACATCACGACGCTCGCCAATCCCGACGTGGTCGAGCAGATCCGCCAGGCCGTGCAGGGCAAGGAGAAGGTCAAGACGAAGGAAGGCCCGGAGGACCTCAAGACGTTCGGCCAGGTCGAGTAGCGGCGCGGCTGACCTGTAACCTATAACCTATCTTCGGAATCCGAGCCTCACGTCGCCACCGATCTCGACCCGCCACGACCCGTCGTCCTGCTGGCCGGCGTGCGCCTGGGCGGTCATGGCGAACAGCCACGGCAGTTCCTCGACCAGCTGGGAAATGCGGCCGAGGAGCTGCTCCATGCCGCGGTCAGCCGGAACATCAGCCGCGTCGAGCATTTCACGCACATCGAGATCCGTCAGGGGCGTGATCCTGACGACCGGCGCCGCGCCGCTGCTCGCGATCCGGAGCAACGGTCCGAAGCTCGGGTCCGACTGGACCTCGAGCGTCACGGCTCCGGCCTCAGTCATGACCGGCCGAGGGTCGTTCCCGCGCGAAGACACCCCGAACAGGCGGAGAATCGTCCACGCCCGCTCGCCGTCGATCCACAGTTCTCGGTCCGTGGAGGTCTCCATGAGACCCGTGACCTCCTGGCGCGCCGCGGCGGCGTCGACATCCTCGTACCACATCAGCCGCCCGCCCGGCTGCGAGCGGAACGCGGAGTACTGGACCGCCCGGGACAGCGCCTGGGCTGCCGACTCGGGAAACCGGTACGACGGGAACACGTGATGATGCGACGCGGAGTCGCTCGCACCCTCGACGCCGACCTGAACCGCGCCGGCCGCGCCCATGAGGCACAGCAGCACCGGCTTCTGGACACCGGTCACGCGCTCGGCTCGAACCACTCCACGCCGGATGCCCCGCCCGACCACCTTCGGGTCGCATCCGTCCACGCACGCGAACATCACGATGAGCGCGTCCACGTCTTCCCGTTCCACGGCCTGCTGCACGCTGGCCTCGTAGGCTTCGACGGTGGCGAGGGGCCCGAGGTCCAGCGCGGTGGCGGCCGAGGTCTGCAGTCCCCGCGCCTCGCAGGCATCGATGCAGATGGTCAGCACGCCGCCCGAATTGCTGATGAGCGCCACGCGGTTGCCGGCCGGCAGCGGCTGGTGTGCCAGCAACACCGCGATATCGAACATCTCCTCCAGCGTGTCGGCCCTGATGACGCCGGCCTGGTGGAACAGCACGTCGACGTTGGTGTCGCTCTCGCCGATGGCCCCGATGTGGGCACGCGCGGCGTCCCGGCCGGCCCGGCTGCGGGCGCTCTTCACGCACAGGATCGGCTTTCGGTACGACAGCCGGCGCGCCACGCGCGCGAAACGGCGCGGGTTGCCGAACGTCTCGAGGTACAGCAGGGCGATGTCGGTCGACGAATCCTCGTCCCAGTACTGGAGCAGGTCGTTGCCCGACACGTCGGCTCGATTTCCAGCCGAGACGAAGGTGGAAAATCCCAGGCCGCGCTCGGCCGCGTAGTTGAGGATGACGAGCCCGAGGGCCGCCGAGTGCGAGTAGAACCCGATGCGGCCGCGGGGCGCCAGCAGGGGCGCCAGGCTGGCGTTGAGGCTGATCTCCGGGTGGGTGTTCTGCAGCCCCAGGCAGTTCGGGCCGATGAGCCGGGCGCCGTTCGACCGTACCAGGTGAACCAGTTCCTTCTGTCGCTCGGCTCCGTCGGGTCCGGACTCGGCAAAGCCCGAGGTGATGACGAGGAGTCCCTTGGTGCCGGCGCGGATGGCGTCGGCGGCGACCTCGAGCACGGTGCCGGCCGGGACGGCAAGAATCACCAGGTCCGCACGCTCGGGCAAGTCGGCTACCGATGCGTAGGCGCGTACGCCGTAGACGGAGACCGCCTGGTTGTTCACCGGGTACACCGTGCCCGCGAAGTTCGACCGCAGGATGGCGCGGAAGATCATGCTGCCCACCGCGGCGGGATCGCGCGAGGCGCCGACCACGGCGGCGGTGCGTGGCCGAAGCACCGGCAGCAGCGAATTGGCGGCGGCGATCCGGTCCCGCAATTCGACCCGTTCCCGGAGCGAGGCCAGTCCGCCGACCGGGAACTCGAGGTGAAGGCTGCTGCCCTCGTAGGCCTGGCACACCTCGAAGCCCGAGTCGCGGAACACGTTGATCATCGCCTGGTTGTCGTAGAGGACCTCGGCTTCGAAGCCGATGAACCCGGCGCCGGCCGCGATGCCGGCCAGCCGTTCCAGCAGGAGCGTGCTGATGCCCCGTCCCTGGAACTGATCGTGGACGAGGAACGCCACCTCGGCCTTGCCGAACACGCCCATCGACACGTAGTTGCCGAGCGCAATGACGCGGGCGTCGGGCTCCTGTCCGACGATCGCCATCAGGCCCAATCGATCGCGCGGATCGCCTGCGCACATCATCTCGACGACACTTCGCGCCACGTAGGCCACCGCGCCCATGAAGCGCATCTGCAGGCTGGCCGGAGACACGCTTCGTACGAAGGCCTCCACAGCCGGTATATCGCCGGAGGTGGCGGTCCGCAGCAACACGCTTTCCCCGTCGCGGAGCAGCGTGTATTCGCGAAAGGCCGTGCCGTCAGGGATGATTCGAAACATAAGCGCCTCGCAGGGGTCGGGACGGATTTCGCGCACTACGGTTTTGTATTTCAGTTTCGTTATGCGCGAAATCCGTCCCGACCCCTAGAACCAATAGTGCCTCGCCCCTTCCAGTAATCGCTCCGCGACCAGGGCATTGCGATGCGCGATCTCGTTCCTGTTCGGGACCTCGGCGATGCCCGGATTCGGGTCGTGGAACTTCTCGGGCAGCGGCTGGTCAAACCTGCCGTTCCACCGGGTTCGCCAGGCTTCGGGTAGCGCCAGCGGCACAGGCAGGTCGTGCATCAGCAGGTATAGAAGCGCCCAGACGCGAGGCACCGCAATGAACGAGTAGCCGCCGCCGAGCGTGAAGAGCACGCGTCCGGCCGTGAACTCGTCGGCCCAGTCGAGAATCCTCGAGAAGATCGCCTCGTAGTCACGCGTGGTCAGCATCAGATCGGCAAGCGGATCGTCGAAATGGGCATCGGCGCCCGCCTGGACGACGAGCACGCCCGGACGGAAATGGGCCAGCGCGGCCGGCACCACCTTGTCCAGCACCTCCAGGTAGCTCTTCCCATCCGTGAAAGGCTCGAGCGGCACGTTCAGCTTGAGCCCTCGGCCTGCGCCGGACCCGAGTTCGTGAATGCCGCCGGTGCCCGGAAACAGGAACTGGCCCGACTCGTGAAGGCTGATGGTCATCACGCGCCGGTCGTCGTAGAGGATCTGCTGGACGCCGTCACCATGGTGCACATCGATGTCGAGATACGCGACCCAGAGGCCGTGGTGCGTCAGGTGGTTGATGGCGATCGCCAGGTCGTTGTAGATGCAGAAGCCCGCCGCGAAATTCCGTCGCGCGTGGTGCAGCCCTCCGCCGAGCTGGAGCACGCGCTTCTGGCCGGCGCAGATGAGACGCGCGCCGTGCAGCGCGCCGCCAACCAGCCAGCGCGCCGCCCGGTCCATGTCGGGGAAGGCAGGCGTGTCGGGTGTCCCGAGCCCGTACTCCTGGCAGTCGGGCACCTCCTTCCCTGCGCCGAGCGCTTCAACCCTGCGCACGTAGTAGTCGGCGTGGACCTCGAGCAGATCGCTGTGCATGGCCGGTTCCGGCTCTTCCGGCAGGACGGTGTGGCCGAGTGAGGCGATCAGATCGAGCATCATGTCGACGCGGACCGGACTGAACGGGTGCCTGTCTCCAAACGAGTAGCTTCGGTAGGCCGGGTGGTAGATCACCGAGGGCATGGTTTTTCCGGCGGCCAGAGAACCTCGAATCCGTCCTGACGAAGGTCCCTCGCGATGATCCGGATCTCCATCGAGCCGACGCGCAACACGGTCCGAACGGAACTCGGCCCGTCTGGATACGTGAGAATCGAGTGGACGTTCAGGTCCCGCTTGCTCAGGAACGCCGTCAGTCGCGCCAGCTCGCCTGGGTGGTCCGGCAATCGCACCTCGAGGCGCCCGGAGGGTTTATCCGCCCCGGTCATCCGCATGAGGGCATCGAGCAGATCCAGGCCCGTGATGATGCCTTCGAGCCGCCCATCGTCCACGATGGGCAGACAGCCGATCTTGTGCTCGCGCATCGTGCGGGCGGCGTCTTCCACGGGGTCTTCGGGGCTCGCCGTCAGCAGCCCCCGCGACATCACCGTCGACACCGCACTGCCGGGCGGAAAGGGCGATGGCGCCAAAGCGCTCGTCGCCAGCCGGAGATCGCGGTCCGTGATCACGCCAACCAGCAGATCCCCGTCCAGCACGGGCAGGTGCCGGATGCCCTTCTGACGCATGGTGCGATACGCATCCTCGAGCGTCGTGTCGGAAGTCACCGTCAGGGCGGGACGCGTCATGATGTCCCTGACCAGCATACGCAGGCCTCGCTTTTCAGGGGGTCTTCAGGAGTGCGCCAGCATGCAGGCGCGTCTCCGTCAACAGGTTCGATGATACGCCGGAATCGTCCAGGGCGTCCCGGCCGGCGCGGATTCCGTTTCCAGCGGGCGACGCCTGCTGGTAGAGTTCATGGGCGCCGTTGAAGGTTCGTCCGACGGGCAGCGTACACGGCCGCAAGCCCCAGGCCAGCCATCGTCAGCACCACCATGTTCGACGCCCGCTATTTCGCCTACGCCACGATCTCGGCGCTGCTGGTCATCAGTCCCGGCGCGACGATGGCGGTTGTGATGGAAGCGGCGGTCTCGGCCGGACGGGCCGCCGCCCTGTTCACGGTCGTCGGCGTCAATATCGCCAACGCGTCACTCGGCCTCGCCTCGGCGCTGGGCATGTCATTCGTGTTCCATCACTGGCCGTGGACGATGCAGGTGATTCGCGTCGGGGGCGCGGCGTACTTGTCGTTCCTGGGGATTCGAAAGCTGTGGGAGTTGTGGAGGGATCGGGCGGCGGACCCGGCGCCGTCACGGCTGGAGGAGCCGACTGACGCGGAACTGATGTCGAGCGGCGACCGCGTCGTGCGGGGTGTCGCGACCAATCTGCTCAACCCGTCCGTCGTCATTTTCTACATGATGTTCCTGCCCCAGTTCGTCGGGCCACAGGACCGGTTCTTTCCGCGGTTCCTTCTCCTGGCTGCCACGCACGTGACGATGAGTGCGACGTGGCTGTCGATCTGGGCGCTCGCTCTCGGTGCGCTGGCCGGAGTGTTCGCAAGGCCGCTGGTGCGCCGGACGCTGGACGCGCTGACAGGCGCGATCCTGGTTGGGCTGGGAGTGAGGCTGGTGGTGGGTTAGATTGGCTCCAGGCTCTTGGCTAACGGCCAACGGCTAACGGCTAGAGGCCGTGACGACAGAACAGACCAGCGCCTAGCGCCTAGTCCCTAGCCCCTAGTCCCTAGCCCCTAGCCCCTAGCCCCTAGCCCCTATCTGCTCAGCCAGTAACTGATCTTCGCCATCACGACGTTGTCGCCCGGCGCGCTGAACAACCTCGAGGTGTCTGGTCCCAGCGCGAATTGCCCGGGCCGCGACTCGTCGACCCGCTGCTGCGTCCACACGACATAGAGCGTGGAGCCTGGCCTGAATTCCCACCGGTACACCGCGTTCACGCGCAGCGACTTGAAATTGAAGTCGGGATTGCCGAACGAGAACGGCGCGGATCCGGCGCCTCCCATCGGGTCGACCGTGTAGGTTGCCGAGGAGGTATCGTACGCGATCGATCCCACGTCGATGCCGTAGCGTCCGAAGTCGTACGTCCGCGGCCGCGCAAGCTCCTTGAATCCCTGGTAACGTCCAACCGACAGCAGCGGCTGCGCGTAAAGCTGCAGTGACATCTTCGGGCTGATGATCAGGCTGACACGCGTCACCATCGACACTTCCGTCTGGTCGAGCTCCCCGAAGACGTACCGATTGCCGAAGGTGCCGGATGCGGTGGGATCGGATACGGTCCGTACGTACTGCGCGGTGACCCCGGACCGGGTCCACGACGGTCCTGTTTCGATCGACAACGCGGGCGCCGGGCGCAGCTTGATCGAGAACGACAGCCATCCGTCCCACCCGCGATCGGTCGGAGGAGAGTACGACGTGTCCATCCCGAACGAGATCGCCTTTCGCGAGTCGGACCAGACTCCGCCCCAGACGTTCCTGAAGCCGGGGTTTCGAGTCAACGGCCCTCCGCGTGTCAGGCGGTCGCTCATCGTGGATGGGCCCGCGTGAACCCCGCCGGAGGCATTCCAGTAGTTCCTGAACGTCAGGTTCCCGCTCAGGTAATAGCCGCTCCCCATAGGGTTCCCGGCGAAGTTCCACACCCACCAGATCCCGCCCGTGAGCGACCGGCTTCGACTTAGGCCGTCCGGCGTCGGTTTGCGCCAGGTGAATGCCGCGTGACCGCCAAATCGATCCGTGGTGGTCAAGTATCCGGCATCGTTGGTTTCGTAGCCCGGGCTGACGGCCCAGAACGAGACGTTGGGCTTGAAATTGCCCGCGTTCTTGTTGACGTCGACCTGCAGGTTCCATCCCGACAACGATCGGGCGTTCTCGTCGTAGGTGAGATGCGTCGCGTCGGGCCGCTGAAAGTACCGCGAGGACGCACGCTCCAGCCTCGTCATGGCGGCCGATGTTCCGGCCACGTAGCTGGACGACAAGGCGGCCGAGGCGACCCAGTCGTTTCCTTTGTTCAAGAAGAGGTGACCGTCGCCGCCGACGACGTAGGCCTTACTCGGCAACAGGTTCGCCAGCGCAGGATCCTGGAGATCGCGATTCACCGACGTCGCGATGAAGCCGAACCCGCCCCGGTCGCCGACATTGCGATACGCCCGCGCCACGAAGTAGTTCGTGAGGGGCTCGACTTCGGTCCGGTTCTGGACGCCGAGGGTCGACACGCGAGCCGACTCGCGGCTTGTCACCGCGTCGAGCGCGGCCAGGCTCCAGCCGGACGATGTCTTGCCGGTCAGCTTGGCCGCCCCGAGAATGGTGGTGGAGGTCGGCGTGTCGACGAAGTCGCCGCTGGCGCTGCCTTGCGGCGCGCGGCCAATCCGCCGGGAGTAGAACAGCGACGGATTCGACCTGTTGAACCCGAAGTGCGAACTGGGCCCGTTGCCGCCGAATCCCGAGAGGATGTCCGACCCTTCGATGAAGAACGGCCGCTTCTCGTTGTAGAAGGTCTCGAACGCGCTCAGGTTCACCACCGCCGGATCGACTTCCACCTGGCCGAAGTCCGGGTTCACCGTGGCATCGAGCGTCAGACTGCTCGACACACCCCACTTCGCATCGAGACCTGCGCCGCCAATCAGGCGGCTGCCGTCGTTGAACGGATCGCCTGCGGGCACGGTGGCGCTGAACTCATTTCGGAGTGTCGCGTACGGCAACAGGTCCAGGTGCTGCCGGCTGCGTATGCCGTCCAGGCCCGTCAGGTGACCCGACCGCGAGATGACGGCGCTCTCTTTCTTCGGGATCGGGACCCACCAGTCCTCTTCATTCCGGCGCTGGATGTAGCGAACGAGCTGGAAGCCCCACGTCTGCCGGTCGGCGGCCGGGAATCGAAGCTGCGAAAACGGGATGCGGACTTCCGCCGTCCATCCCTGCTCATCGACAGCGACGGCGGCCTCCCACACGGCGTCCCATGAACTGTCGCTGAAGGAGTCGTTGTACATCGTGCCGTCCTGGAGCGCTCCGGCGGCCGACACGGTGAAGGTGGCGCCTGTCAGATGATCGTGACGGGGATCGAGTCCGATGATGATGTAGTCGGCAACGCCCGAGGCATCGTCATCCCGGCGAGTCAGCCTCCGTGCGATGCGCGCCGGGTCGCGATCGAACATCCTGGCGCCCACGTATATGGCCGCCTCGTCGTAAAGGACCCGGACTTCGGTCAGTTGGGTCGCAGGCTGACCTTCGTCGGGATCGCGCTGGGTCAGTCCGGTGCCGGCCGGGGCCGATTTCCAGGCATCTTCGTCGAGATGGCCGTCCAGGACGATCGGCGTGCTGATGCGCACGGCCGCGAGGCTGGGAACCTGAAGTGCGGCGGGGACCTGAGGCTGAGCCGCGGCTTGCGGTGGAGGCTGAGCGCCGAGGTAGCCGGAAGAGGCGAGCAGCATGATCGCCGCAAGAGCGGCGCGAACGACAACGGAAGGTTTCATGAGCGTGTCAGTGCAGCGGCATCGATGGGCCGAAGGATGACTACGTCACGGCCTGGCGCGCGGCACGGGCCAAGCCGGGGAGCAAGGGGATCATGTCATGAGACGAGAATTCGGCCTCGCGGTTCCCTGGACTCCTGCGCGGCCGCCGGCCTCGAGCCTCAGGCCTCAGGCCTTAAGCTTCAAGCCCTAAGCCTCAAGCCCCAAGCCTGGAAGTTCACGCAAACGGCTGCTCGATCGAAGGAGCCGGTTGCGAGAACCACCGAGGGCCCTGCTCGGTGATGTAGATGTCATCCTCGAGACGAATCCCGAACTGCCCGGGGATGACGATCATCGGTTCGTTCGAGAAGCACATGCCCGGTGCGATGGGGGTCTTGTTGCCGCGCACGAAATTCGTCCATTCGTGCCCGTCGAGGCCGATGCCGTGGCCCGTGCGGTGCGGCAATCCAGGCAGACGGTAGTCGGGGCCGAGCCCCGCGTCGATGAGGATCTTGCGCGCGGCCGCGTCGACCGATTCGCAGGTTGCTCCCGGCCTGGCCGCGGCAAACGCCGCCGCCTGCGCGCGCTTCTCGAGTTCCCAGATCTCGCGCTGCTTCGCGGATGGCGCTCCGAACACCACCGATCGCGTGATGTCGGACTGGTAGCCGTCGACGGTGCAGCCGCCGTCGCCCAGGACGACGTCGCCCGGCCTCAGGTTGCGCGGCTTGATGCTGCCGTGCGGGAGCGCGGTCGATTCGCCGAAGCTGCCGCCGATGCTGCCGTTCGCGCCGAGGGCCCGATGCGCCGCGGCGGAGTTTGCCGAGAACTCCGCGGTGGTCATGCCTTCGTGGAGCGTGGCGAGCGTCGCCTTGTAGGCCGCCACGGTGATGTCGTTCGCCCGCTGCATCAGGGCGATCTCGGCGGCGGACTTGATGACCCGGCAGCCGATGGTGACCGGGTCGGCGCTGACGTATTCGAGAGCAGGAGCGGCCTTCCTGATCCCGTCGAACAGGAAGAAGCGTACGCGCTCCTCGATCCCGATCCGCCCGGTGGCGACCCCCCGGTCCTTGAAGATCTGCGCGACTTTACGGGCCGGGTCTTCGTCCTCTTCCCACGTGCGCACGTCGTTGCCGAACCTGATCAACTCCCGCGCCCGGTCCTCTTCGAACTTCGGGCACACGTACGCGAGGTCGCCCCGCGCCGGGATCACCGCGCCGAACATCCGCTCGCTCTGGCCCCAGCGGACTCCGGTGAAGTAGAACAGGCTCGTGCCCGACTCGAGAAACATGCCGGCCATGCCCTGCTCCGACATCAGGCGCTGTGCCTTCTGGATGCGGCCCCGGCGTTCGTCATCGGAAATCGGCACGATGCCGGCCGTCATCGGCTTGAGGTTGCGAATCGGCTCGGGGACTTGCGATTGATCCTCCGGCGCGCAGGCGTCCGCGCCGCGCTCTGCCACGAATCCCGCCCCGGCGGCCGCAGCCGTCACCTCGAGGAATCGCCGTCTGTCGATGGCCATTGTCTGTCTCCAGATGCCCAGAATCTCGCTCACCCCGGAAGCGTGAGGATGATCGCCGGCGAGGATCGCCCGCATGAACCCGCGAATGATACCCGATCGAGCCACCGGCCCTGGCGTTCATCTCGTGCGGCCGCAGGAAGCCGGGACATTCCGGCGCGTTGACAGGGACATTTCGGCGCGCGCTGGCCAACCTCAACCGCGGCAGGTATGATACGCGCTTCACCCCTGACCAGAGGACCCGGGATGCCCAGGATCAAGGTGTCGGTCGAGCGTGTCGGCGGCTGCTGCAACCTTCCCATGCTGATCGGGGATGCCTTCTTCCTCGAAGGGTCCAGGTTGTCGGTGCCTGACGGGGCGTTTGTCTGCATGTGGGCGCTTCAGAGCATGATGCCGGTGTTTCCCACGCTCGGCGTGAAGGAGCACCTGCCGCAGAGCCACTGGGTGCACGCCGTGCGCCATTTCGCCTGTCCCGATCCGAAGGGCCAGGTCGTCTTCCGGGTGGAGAGGCTCGCCGATGATCCGGATTGACGTGAGCAGGTGCACGGGCTGCCATTGCTGCGAGGCAGCCTGCGCGTTCCACCATACGGGCAGCGCCGGACGACTCCTCGCCCGCATCCGCGTGATCAACCTCTACGAAATCGGTGTGGACGCACCGGTGGTGTGCCAGCAGTGCACGGAGCGCTACTGCCTGGCATGCCCGGAAAAGGCGCTCACGCTCGGTCCGCTCGGCCAGGTCGTCGTGTCGCCCACGCTGTGCGACGAGTGCGGCGCCTGCGCGCGGGCGTGCCCGATCGGAGCGATCGAAAAGGTGGGCGGCATCACGTTCGTCTGCGACCTCTGCGGAGGCCGGCCGCGGTGCGTCGAGGCCTGCACGCAGGACGCCATCGCGTTCGTGCCCGACTCAGGCGGCACGGTCAGCCTCGCCTCGTTCAAGGAAGGCAGCGAACGGCTGGCGCCGAGCCGCAAGCGCGCCCTCTTCGTGAAGACGCTCGGCCTGACGGCGCGGGCCGGCTGGGCGGTGACCCGTGCCTGACCGCATCGACGGGTACGGCGGGCGGATCCTGCGCGTGGACCTCACGTCGCGGCGCTTCGAGATCCGGCCCCTGACCGCGCGGTGGATTCGGGACGTGGTCGGCGGCCGCGCCGCCAACACGAAACGCCTCGCGGAGGATCTCGATCCCGCCTCCGACCCGATGGGCCCGGACAACGTCCTCATCTTCGGCGTCGGCCCGCTCACCGGCACGCTGCTGCCGGCTTCGGCGTACTACACGGTCACGGCGCGCTCTCCCCTGACCGGGATCCTCGGCGACTCCGCCGCCGGCGGCCACTTCGGGCCGGAGCTCCGGCTCACCGGCTTCGACCAGATCATCATCACCGGCTGCGCAGACGAGCTGATGTACCTCCTCGTCACCGACGATGGGGTGCGTTTCGTGCCCTGCCCGGATCTTGCCGGCCGCAACGTCGTCGAAACCACGGCGGCCATTCGGGACACGCACGACGACTGGGACATCCAGGTGGCCGCGATCGGCATCGCCGGCGAGAACCGCGTGCGATTCGCGGCGCTCGTGTCGAGCGGCAACCGGGTGAACGGCCGCGCCGGGATGGGCGCCGTCATGGGGTCGAAGAACCTGAAGGCGATCGCGGTCCGAGGCGGCCGCCCCATTCGCCTCCGCGACCCGCTGCGCTTCCTCGAGGAGGTGCGGAAAGTCCACCGTGCCATCCTCGACCACCCGGAGTACGAAAAGCGCCGCGCCTTGGGCACCACCATGCTGATGCAGGACCTCAACCGCATCGGCATCCTGCCCACGCGCCACTTCCAGCAGGGGCTCTGCTCGTATGTGGACGAGGTGTCGGGCGAGATCGCTGGCGTCGACCTACAAGGTCAAGAACAAGAGCTGCTACAACTGCCACGTCCACTGCTCGCGCTACTACGTCTGCGAGAGGATCGAGGCCGAGGGACCGGAGTTCGAGACGCTGTGCGGGTTCACCTCGCGCATCGGCAACAGCAGCCTGCCGTTTGCCCTCGAGATGAACCGGACGCTCAACCAGTACGGGATGGACTCGCTCGCCGTCTGCGAGATCGTCGGCTGGCTGATGGAGTGCCAGGAGAAAGGCCTGATCACGCCGGAGGATGTGGACGGCATGCGGGTGTCGTGGGGCGACTGCGACACCGTCCGGCGGCTGGTGGAGCTCATCGCCCACCGGCGCGGGATCGGCGACGCCCTGGCGGAAGGCGCCACGCGCTTCTCGAAGCGCTTCTCGGAAGCCGCGCAGAAGCTGGTGATGCAGGTCAAGGGCCTCGACATCATCTGCGGCGATCCGCGCGGGATCAAGGCCTACGGCCTGACCTACGCCGTCGCGTCACGCGGCGCCGATCACCTGCGGGCGGAACCGTACTTCGAGCTGACCGAGCGCTGGGAGGTGGCAAAGCAGCGGTTCGGCACCGAGAAGGCGGCCGATCGCCTGTCGGAAGAGGGCAAGGCCCAGCTGGTCACCTACTCGGAGAAGATCTCCCTGCTCACCGACTCGCTGACGATGTGCAAGAACGTCGGGTTGTGCATGGACGTGATCAACCTCGAGAGCGCCTCCGCGCTGCTCGTCGCGGCGACCGGCGTGAAGTACACGCCCGAGCGGCTCGAAGCGCACTTCGGCGAGGCCGTGCAGCGCGACTTCCGCCTGAACCGCAAGTTCGGGGTGACGAAGGCGCAGGACACGCTCCCCGACCGGTTCCTCCACGAACCGCTGACCGAAGGACCGACCCGCGGATCGGTGGTCGATCTGCCCAGGATGCTCGGCGAGTACTACCGGCTGCACGAAGGGTGACCCGTGGTTGAATGGTCTCGTGGGGCCCGGGGGGTCAGACCCCGGGTTCGTCTCGCCGGGTCGGGCGGCTTCCTCAGGGACACCTCAGATTGGCTGACGGGCTGCTCGTATGGACGCGATGAGATCCTGGGACGGGCCGCCCTTGGTCAGGTACGCCATGGCGCCCGCATCGCGCAGCGCCGTTGCGACCTCGTTGTTCGCGTGCATGGACAGCCCGATCACCTTGATGTTCGGGTTCGCGGCCAGGATTTGCCTCGTCGCTTCCACGCCGTCCATCTCCTCGCCGAGGTTGATATCCATGATGATGGCGTCGGGCTGGAGCTCGGCGGCCAGTCTGATGGCGGCGGGGCCGTCTGCCGCCTGGCCCACGACTTCGATGTCCGGTTCGAACCGCATCAGGCCGGCCAGCCCCTCGCGCATGATCTTGTGATCGTCCACGACGAGGACGCGGCACATGGCGGTCTTCTCGCGCACCACGAATGTTCCGGGCTCGCCGTCATGGTGCGCGTCGCGCAGCGGCGCCTCCGCGAGAGGCTGAGCCTCGCCGGCGGGTAGCGTCAAAGTGATGCAGGTTCCCTTTCCCGGTGCGGCCGCGATCTCCATCTGTCCGCCGACATGGGCCAGCCGCTGCTGGATGCTGAACAGACCGAAGCTGCCATCGTTGGGCGGGAGATTTCCGAGCACGCCGGGGTCGAATCCCTTCCCTTCATCGCGAACGATGAGTCTGATGAGGCCGTCGTCAGTCCGCAGGAGCGTGACGTCGGCCTGGGACACCCCGGAGTGTTTGACGGCGTTGAGCAACAATTCCCGCGCGCATTCGAAGAGCAGCAGCCGCAAGTCCTCTGTGGGCGGCTCGGCCGTGTTCTCCGAGCGAAGGACCACGTCGAACTGGTTCTTCTCCAGGCTCCGGGACGCCAGCCAGTTCAGGCCGCCGATGAGCCCGGCCTGATGGAGCACGGGAGGGCTGAGTTCGACCGTCAGGGATCGAGATGCTGACAAGGCTTCCTTGAGTATGCTGTCCACCCCCTGCACCGTGGCTTGAAATCGCTCCGGCCTGCTATCGCGCTGCAGCCACTCCAACTGGATCCGCGCCGCGACCAGGAGCTGTTGGATGTGGTCGTGGAGGATGGTCGCCAGGCGCTTGCGCTCACGCTGCTCCACCTGGGTCAATTCCGCCGCCAGCGCGCGCAACCGGACCGCCTGCTTCTGCGTTTCCTCCGTCCGCTCGGTCACGCGCCGCTCGAGCGTCTCGTTCATCTGACGCAGCGCCTCCTCGGCCCGCTTGCGCTCGGTGATGTCGCGCGAAATGCCGATGATGCCGGTGATATTGCCTTGCGCATCGCGCCGCGGGGCCTTGGTGGACAGGAACGTGCGGCGGCCTGCGGGAGTGTCCGCCATTTCCTCGAACATCTCGGCCTTCCCATTCTCCAGGATGCGCCGGTCGTTCTCCAAAATGGCGCGGCCGATCGCCGGATCGGCATACAACTCCAGGTCCGTCTTGCCCAGCGCCTGCTCGGCCGTCTTTCCCACGAGGCGCAGGACCTCCGGGTTGGCCAGGATCCACCGGCTCTCGCGATCTTTCACGTAGATGGCATCCGGCGAGTTGTCGGTCACGGCACGGCGCAATGCTTCGCTCTCGCGCAATGCCGCCTCGGCCTTCTTGCGCTCGGTGATATCCAGCACCGTCCCGATCATGCGCACGGCCCTGCCGTTCGCGTCCCGCGCCACCTCGCTGCGGGCGTGGACCCAGCGGGTCTCGCCACTCATCGAAACGATCCGGTACTCCAGGTCGTACGGCCGCCGCCCCGACAGGGCGTCGTCGATAGCCTGGCGGACGAGTGACCGGTGCTCCGGGTGAACGCGTTCCACGAACAATGTGTAGTCTGGAGCGACTTGCCCCGGCGCCAGACCGAACAGGCGGAAGGTCTGATCCGACCAGGTCAACTCACCGGACGGGACGTTCCACTCCCAGCTTCCCACCCCGGCGATCCGCTCGGCCTGGCCGAGCAGGTCGCTGCTCCGCCGCAACGCCGCCTCGAGCGGGACTCCCCACACGTGAGTCTCCCGAACGGAGGCGATGGCCGCGACCAACATGTACGCGCCGCTGAGGAGCTGCGCGGCCCGTCCGGCCCACCCGATCAGGCTGCCTCGGGCCGGCTGGATCATCACCCCGAGCAGTCCGACGGCGATCAGCCCAAGAGCTTGCGTGTACCAGTACGTGAAGGGCGAACGGGAGCCCCGGCCGACCCGCCGCAGCAGGAGCGCGGTCACCAGGAACATGGCGATCGACGAACCGAGCACGCCCTGCCGCAGCGGCGTTCCACCCTGCCCCGGGATGAAGAACGTCGGCAACCACCCCGCCAGTCCGGCCAGCGTGACCAGCACCACCACGCCCACGGCCGCCGTGTATCCCGCGGCAACCCACAATTCCGCGCCCGGTGCCGCACGGCGGGTCGTGAGCAGCAGCAGTGCGCCCGACACGTGGCAGATCGCCGCCAGCAGGACGCACGTATTGTGGATGACGACGGGCGGGGCGCCGGCCAGACCGGCCGCCGAACTCGCCACGCCGGCCAGGCCCCAGATGACGATTCCGCAACCGATCAGCAGCGTGCCCGGTGCGCCGCGGGCGACGAACGTCCGTCCGATCAGGTAGGCGATGAAGAGAGACACCACCACCGAGAAGACCAGATTCAGGGCGAACGCCAGTTGCAGCGACTCGTGCGGGGCTCTCACATCTGCCGCCCAAAGCGCCGCGATGACCACCAGGAAGGCGGGGATGGGCAGCGAGGCCAGGCGCGCCCAGCGCCCCCTGCCCAGCGGCCCCGACCCGGTCTGACCAACAGACCCGGATAGCGCCGTCCCTGGCTTGTCAGTGCTCATGGGTGCTCCACTCCATATCCGTCACGGGTCGGGCTGGCAGAACTGGCGGCCGAGCGCGTCGCCACAAGGAGCCGGGTCGAGGCTTGGACGATAGGCGATATCAGGGGCACCGGTGGCTCCCGAGGTCCAGGCTCAACACAACATCCACTTGTGGAACGCGGGAGTCACCGGCTACCAGGCGGAAATCGCCGCTGCCACCTGCAGTGACTGCGGCAATCGGGGCGATTGTCCTGCGAGGGCAGGAGAGAAGCAAGCGCCTTTCCGCTGCGTGAGTTGCAGGGAGCCGGTGCAATCGGACCTGCCGAACGGAACCGCGTTGAGCTGCCTGCGCGGCTCGGGAATTGTGGGACTGAGAAGGCGGAGCCTGCCTTCGAGACCTCGCGGTCATAGTACAATCCCGGTCGTCAGCGCGCCGGAGGAGGCCCGATGCGATCGAGCGCGTCGTACGTTGCGATCCTCGTCTTTGCAGGCAGCCTTGGAACAACTCAGGCCGATTCGCCAACGGCTCCCCAATCGATCATCCGCCCGCAGACACAGACTCCCGTTTTTCGCTCCGGCGTAGAGCTCATCACCATAGACGCGACAGTCCTCAGCCGCGGCGGCGATCCGGTCGTGACGCTTGGTCCGGATGATTTCACGGTGCGCATCGATGGGCGTCCGCGCAGGGTCGTCTGGCAACGACTGGTGCGAGCCGACGAAGGACACACTGATGCGGCCATCGTGCCGGGTGGAGCCGGCGCGCCTGTCGAACCGGTCCTGCCACCAGCAGGGTATGCCGCCGGCACGGCCCGCCTGTTCGCATTCGTCGTGGACCGCGAAACCATCCCGTACGGCGAGGGCCAGCCAATGCTCGAGGCTGCGACGCGGTTCATAGACGGCCTGCTCCCCGCCGACCGGCTCGCAGTCTGGGTCTTGCCCTCACCATCAACGCGCGTGGAATTCTCGGCCGACCGGGAGGGCGCCAAGCGCGCGTTGCGCCTGGCCGTCGGCACCTATCGACAGCCGATCTTCGGGAACGAGTCCAAGGCCGACCAGGCGAAGGCGGAGGGCGTCATCGCCGCCGACTGGCGACAGCGCGCCGAGGTCACGCTGAAGAACCTGGAAGTCCTGGTGGAGGCGCTCTCTTCCATCGATCACCCGAAACAGCTCGTGCTGATCACCGGCGGTCCGGTGGCGGCCGCAGACGACACGTCGGTCATCGCCGGGCTCGGCGCGCGGGCAGCCGCCGCCAGGACGACGATTCACGCCCTGCAGGTTCGGTTGACGCCGTACCAGGCCCGGGCGGATCGAATGGATGCGTCCGCACCCGTTCAGAAGTTGCTCGACCAGGTCCCGGAGACCCCCGACTCGCTTGACCAGGACCAGTCCGCTGCCGTCATGCTGGCCGGCATCACGGGCGGCCTGGCCATCACGCCAGTCTCGGCATCGGTCGGGTTCGACCAACTCAGGCGGGAGTTGTCGGCCAGTTACATCCTCGCAGTCGAGGTCGAGCCGGCAGACCGTGACGGCCTGGTCCATCGAATCGACGTCACGGTTCGCGATCCCGGATGGGGCGCGAAGGTGCGCGCCCGGCAGTCGTTCCGCCTGGAGCGAACATCCAGGACGTCGGCTGACACGGGTGCGGTCCAGCCGCAACCCGCTGAATCCACCGGCCGGCCGGCCTCTGAAACTTCGCCGGGCGCTGTCGGTCTCGCGCCGGCTCCCAGCCCTGCCGGTACGGCCGTCGGCCAGCTCACGAGTCGTCTGGCATCCTACGTCGAACAGTTCGAGCGGGAATTTGCCGCGGTCGTCACGGAGGAGAAGTGTGTCCAGATCGTCTACCCGTGGCGAGGCAACCCGAAGGGTCCCGACCAGGAGCCGGGCCTGGAGTGGCGGGACGGGTCAGAGGTTCCGAAGAGGAAGGGCGGCCCGATCATCGCGAGACGTCAACTGCTCTCAGATGTCCTCCTGGTGCAAATCGCGGGACGGCAGTGGATCGCGTATCGCGACGTGGCTGTGGTTGACGGCGCCCCCGTTCGCGATCGGACCGAGCGAGTGCGCGACCTCTTCCTGTCGAATGCCTCCGACAGCGACTCCCAATTCAGGCGGATTGGCGCGGAAAGCGCCCGCTACAACCTCGGAGACTTCCGGCGCACCCTGAATCTGCCGACGGTGACGCTGTCATTCATGAGGCGGGCCTTCCAGGAGCGCTTCACCTTCACGCGCGTTGCCGACGAGAAGGTGAACGGGCGAATCAGCCGCGTGCTGCGGTTCAAGGAGCGGACGAGGCCGACTCTGGTCGCCACGGCGAATGGCGTGGACATCCCGGTCGAGGGACGGATCTGGATGGATGCCGAGGACGGTCGCGTGGTGCGGACTGAGATCCGGTTCGATCGCGGACTCGATCTCGTCGAACGGAGGGCGCGGGCCAATAGCACGACCGGCGCGACCGACTACGTGACAGATTCGATCCAGAACGGCGAGCAGCGGTCGTCGATCCAGGTCGAGTTTGGGTCGCTGCCGGATCTGGGGATTCTGGTCCCGGTTCAAATGTGGGAGTGGCACGAAGGAGTCAACCAGCCAGGGCGAATGCCGACCGACAAGTCTGCGTTGCAGTCGCTCTCGACCTACTCGAACTTCCGGCGCTTCCAGGTGTCGACGAGCGAGCAGCTGAAGAAGCACGAGCCGTGACAGGTCACGTCGCGGCGAGCGATTGCCAGGCCCTGAGCCTTGGGCCATGAGCCTGGTCAGTCGCAGCCAACCGCATCTCCGTCGTCGGCATGGAGCGCGCAGATCTCCCTGACCGCCGCCATCACGTCGGCGACCGTGTTTGCGCCGCGGCCGAGGAGATCGAGATCCGATGTGGCGCGGCGGAGCGTGCCGGGCCAGAGCCTGAAGAGCATGGCCCCTTTTCGGCACGAAGAAATCCGCGAACGCAGACGCGCCGAGCCGATAGAAGCGCCGCTCGACTGCACATTCCGATAGCAGGAGCTGGAACTCACTGTCCGGGAGGTGGCTGCCACAGTTCGACCTTGTTGCCCTCCGGGTCCATGACCCAGCCGAACTTCCCGTACTCGGAATCGTCCGTCTTCTCCAGGACGTTGCATCCTTCGTCCCGAAGCGCCTGAAGCACAGTGGCCAGGTCTTCGACGCGATAGTTGACCATGAAGGTCGACGTGCTGGGTGCGAAGTGCCCACCATCAGCGGCGCCGATGGACCACACGGTTGTGCCGTTAGTCGGATTCCCCGCGGCATCGGTCCAGGTGAACGCGGTGCCTCCCCATTGCTGGACGTCGATTCCCAGGTGCTGCTTGTACCAAGCTCTCAGTGCGACAGGGTCGTTCGCGTTGAAGAAGATTCCTCCGATACCTGTGACTCTCTTCATTTGAGCCTCCGAAGTGCGGTCGAGTTTGAGCGGACTGCGTGTGCGACGCCGGTCATGACCCATGGTACGCGTGATCGCGATTCGCTGGAATGGGTGATCACGACCCGCGGGACTGGTGATCATGATGCGCTGGAACGGCTGATCACGACGCCGTGGAATGGCTGATCACGACGCCGTGGAATGGCTGATCACGACGCCGTGGAATGGCTGATCACGACGCCGTGGAATGGCTGATGAGGATGGCATGGCGCACGCACCTGCGGATCTGGATGTAGACGGCGGATTCGGGGATCTGTCTGGCTGTAGGGCGGGGCTTCAGCCCCGACGACGAGCGTCAGCGACGCACCCGCCGGCACACGCGCGAACCGCTTCGCCAGGGCCGAGCGGTCCGCCGACGCGTCACGCGAAGGCGGCGGACCAAACCTGATGTGACTACATCGTGGTATATTGGTAGTCACACAAGGAGTTGCATTAGCCATGGAGACGGTAGGGATTCGCGAACTGAAGGCCCACCTGAGTCACCATCTCAAGCGCGTCCGTTCGGGCACGCGCGTCGTGGTGACTGAACGGGGCCGGGCGATCGCCACGATCGACGCCATCGCTCCCCCCCGGGCGATTCTGTGGGCTGGGGACCTCGTGGCAGCAGGACAGGCGAGCTGGAACGGGGGGAAGCCCGAAGGTTCTCGAAGTCCCCTCGAAACGAGGGACCGACGGACGGTGTCCGCCGTGGTGATCGAGGACCGCCGGTGACGCTCTATCTGGATACCAGCAGCCTCGTGATGCTCTACGTCGCGGAACCGGGAAGCGATGCGGTCAGAGCGCTCGTCACCGCGGCCACCGTCGTGGCCACCTCCGCAGTCGCGTACCCCGAGACCCGAGCGGCGCTGGCCAGGCGGCGGCGAGAAGGGGGCCTCACACCTGCAGTCTTCGCCCGGGCAAAACGGGCCTTCGAGCGGGACTGGCCGAACTATCTCGCTCTCGCCGCCTCGGCGTCGATCTGTCGGCTGGCGGGTGACTTGGCGGAACGGTATCGATTGCGGGGGTTCGACAGCGTGCACCTGGCGTCCTATCTCGAAGTGGCGCGTCGCGCTGGCGCGCTCGACACACGCTTCTCGAGCTACGACGATCGACTGAACCGTGCGGCGCGACTGGCTGGGCGCGCCCTGGCGCGGGATCAGACCCGCCGGGTGTCTCCTAGAACCGGCGCCAACCGGCGGCATCACCCTGATTCGTGACGTCGGGGGACCTGACGAACGCGGCCAGCCAGGCGTGGTTCACCTCGATGGCCGCGCTGAAGAACCAGAACCTGCCCATAAAGCCGCCGTCGGCGGGATGCCGCCCGGGCGACAGCATGAAGAACAGCATCGCGATGGCCGCCGCCGGGTGGCGGGGTACTGCAGAGAGATTCAAGCGCTCGAAACACTGTGCGGCCTTCCTTGGCGCCTCGTGGGCATTGTGGTACAGATCCGGCGGAGGAATGTCGTTCATGCACCTCGCCTGGCCCGGCCTGGATAAGCGTGACGAGCGACACCGCTTCTCAGCCCTCGCGTTGATTCGTAGTTACTGATGCCGCTTCCCGATGATCAGATGCGCGTTACGTGAGGAGGGACCCTATGCGGAAAATGGCCGATCGCGCGTCGTCATCACTCTGTGCGGTGGTCCTGACGACGGCGCTGGCCGGCGCGTCGTGGGGGACGGAGGGCGGCGATCAACGGCAAGCAGAGGGCGAGCGCACCGGCGCCTCCATTCTCGGCCGCGTCACCGATGCCACGACTCGCCGGCCGCTCGCCTCCGTCCAGGTCCGGCTGCAGCGAGGCACGGGCCGTCCCGTCTTCGTCTCGACCGACAGCGACGGTCGCTTTGTCTTCACCGGGGTGCCGCCCGGCCGCTACACCGTCGCGTTCCTCAAGAACGGGTTCTCGCTCCTACGATTCGGACAACGCAACCTCTTCGACGAGACCAGAATCCTCGTCGTGCAAGACGCCCAAGCCGTCGAGCGGCTTACGGTCTCCCTGCCCCCGGGCGGCGCGATCGAAGGGCGCGTCGTCGATGAGAACGGAGAGCCTCTGGTCGAAGCGACGGTGAGTGCGATGCGCATTCTCTATCAGGCAGGCGGGCGTCGCCTCGGCGCCGTGGGGAAGCCCGCGCTGACCGACGACCGAGGTCAGTACCGGATTCTACGGCCTCTCGGCCGGTGAGTACCTTGTCGCAGCCGTCATGGGATCGTCGCCGCCCGGTCCGGTCGGCTTTGCTCCCACCTACTATCCGTCGAGTCCCGACGTGGAGCAGGCGCAACGTGTGCGGGTGCAGGCTGGGACCGACACCCCGTCAGTAGACATCGCACTGCGCAGTGCCAGGCTGGCCCGCGTGTCGGGACAGTTCGTGACCGCCAGTGGGGCGCTTGAGAGCGGGGCGCACGTCACGCTGCTGCGCCCGCGCGAGGGCGCCGCCGGCCTGTCGCCCGCCGTGGTGACTGTGGCGCCCGTTCAGCGAGACAGAAGCTTCGTGTTCTCGGGCGTCCCGCCGGGATTGGTACACGCTCGTGGGCCGTTCGCTGCCGGCGAGCACGCTTGATGGGGTTGCCAGAACTGGACGCGTCGACAGTCGGACGCTGGCCGGCGGCGAATTCGGAGTGGCTCGAATCAGTGTTATCGGTGAGGACGTGGCGGGCGTGGTCGTCTCGGTGGCCCCGACGGGACGGGTGAAGGGCCGCGTCGTGCTGGACAGCCAGCCGTATCAGGCGACCGGCGGGAACAGGATCGAAATCGTCGCCGTCCCGACAGGTGCGGAGACATCGGCGGCGGGTCCCTCTGCTGACATGCTGACGGCCCTTGGCGCGTTCGATATCGCGGGGTTGTCGGGGCGCTTTCTCCTGCGGGTAACAGGCCTTCCCGCCGGGCTCGCACTGGACCGCGTCAACCTTGGAGGCGAGGATATCACCGATGCCGGCGTCGAGGTCCGGACGGGCGAGATCGTGGGCGATGTCGAAGTGGTGCTGACGTCCCAAGGGACCTCGCTCAGGGGCAAAGTGGTCGGTGACGGGACCGACGAGGTGGACGGCTGCACGGTGGTGCTGTTCTCGGCGGACCGGCGTCGATGGGCGCTGCCGGCGACACGCTACGTCGACGGAACGCGGGCGGCCGCCGACGGGACCTTCACGCTCGACGGTCTGCCGCCCGGCGACTACCTGGCCACCGCGCTCGGGTATGTGGAGAAGGGCCAGTGGCGCGACGCGGAGTTTCTGGAAGGCGCGGCCAGGGAGGCCACGCCAATCACGCTGCGCGCCGGCGCAAAGCAGAATGTCGTCTTCAGGTGCTCGGGGTCGTGACGGGGCAGATCCACATCACGTCCTGCCCCCCCGCGGTGCCCTCAGCGCGAGCCGGTCACGATTGATGTTTCGGACCGCCAGCCGCCAGCCCCTGGCCCTAAGCCTTAAGGCTTAAGCCTGATGAGCCGTCGCCTACCGCATCCCCGTCGCCGCCATGCCCACCACGCCCAGCGAGCGCGCGGAAGCCTCCGCGAATTCGAATAGCGGCCTCGGGTAGACGCCAAGCAGCATCGTCCCGATCAGGGCCACCGCGAGGACCGCGGCCAGCGCCGGGCCAAGCCGCGGCTCTGTGCCCACCGTCTCGGTCTTGATCCACATGAAGACGACGACGCGGAAGTAGTAGTAGAGCGAGATGGCGCTGTTGAGCACGCCGATCACGGCCAGCCAGACGTAGTTCGCATCGATGGCCGCGCTGAACAGCCAGAACTTGCCCATGAAGCCGGCGGTCGGCGGGATGCCGCCCGGGCGACAGCATGAAGAACAGCATCGCAACGGCCGCCGCCGGGTGGCGGAAATAGAGGCCGCTCAGGTCCTTCAGCTCGTCGCCGATCACAGCCGTAGAGCAGCGACATGCCGTAGAGCAGCAGGCCGAGCGAGAAGGTCCCGAGTAGGAAGTACTTGACGGCGGCTTCGTTCGACCGGCGGTTGGGCTTGAGCAGCCCCGCCAGGATATAGAACGAGATCGCCATCGTCTCGAGGCCGATGAAGAGCGTGATGAGGACGATAGGACGCATTAACTGGGGCGTCGCGAGCTGTTGTTAACGCAACGTCCCTTATGCGACACGCGTCCGGGGTCCGGAACCGCTCCCGGACGGCCCCGGATGCCCGGACACAGCCGGTGGATTTTCGGAACGTAACAAGCCGCTTAGATTCCGACTGACATTGGTGTAGTATCTACCGCTAGGCTTCACGCTCAAGAAATTCGAGGAATCCGCCGTCCAGGCCCTGGGACGAACGCGGTCTCATCCGCCTGGGCAGGAGGTGATTCGGGATGCCCCCCGCCCGTCCCGACGATGATCTGCCGCTGCGCTCGAAGGTCTCCCCGCACCTGCGCGCCAAGGCCGTCGACTGGGAACGGCGGAGCAGGGAAGCGGACGTTACCGAACCGGCTCCCACCGAGAAGGTCCTGATCGAGCTGACCGGCCCGGACCCGGCCGAGCTGAAGGCGGCCGGCATCGACGCCACGCCGCTCTTCGGGACCTTCTTCTCGGCGGATGTCCCGCTCGACAAGTTCGACGACCTCGCCCGCCTCGCCACCGTTCTCCGCATCCACCACGAGCCGCGCGTCGAGCCCACGCTCGACGACTCGATTCCCGAGATCAAGGCCAACTCGGTGCGGAACCCGCAGTATCCGTTCGCGGGCACGAACAAGTTCACTGGGCTCGGCGTCATCGTCGGCATCATCGACTCGGGCATCAACATCCTGCATCCCGTCTTCAGGCTGCCGAACGACCAGACGAAGACGCGGATCCGGACGATGCTCGACCAGACGGTCACCCCGTCGGTCACCTACACCAAGGCCCAGATCGAAGCGGCGATCGCCGCGGACCAGCCGCTCATCACGCCGGGGGCGATGGTCGGGGGCACGCGCGTCGAGAAGAGCATCAACGACCACAAGCACGGCACGCACGTCGCGGGAATCGCCGCGGGCAACGGGAAGAAGGCCGGGAACTGCCACGGGGAATACACGTATGTCGGCGTCGCTCCGGAGGCGGAGCTGGTCATCGTCAAGCACGACTTCGCCGGCACGGCGAGCCTGCTGGCCGCGATCCAGTTCATCGCGAACACGGCGGCGGCGGTACCGGCCAACGGCGTGCCGTGTGTCATCAACATGAGCCTGGGCCACTCGCTCGGTCCGCACGATGGCACCGACCCGATGGACCGGATGATCGACAACTACCTGCTCGTCCGCACGGTGCTGCCCTTCCCGGTGCAGCCCGTCGTGCTGGTCGCCTCCGCCGGCAACGACGGCTCGCTCGGGGCCCACAGCGCGGGGTCGATTCCGGCCAACGGCGTCGTCAAGGCGCTGCACTTCGAGCTGAACGCCCAGAAGTCGGTCAAGGGCCAGGCGACTTCGACCGTCGAGATCAGGTTCAACGCCCCGAACGGCTTCGGGTGCCGCCTGGTTCCCCCGGGCAATAACATCACCGGATCGAACCTCGCGGCCCCGGACGGCGCGGCGAACTTCACCGAGAACACGCAGAACAGCACGTGCTCGATCTTCGGCGCCACCGTGCCCGGCGGCGCGCCGAACGACCGCCGGATCACGATCACCGTCCAGTCGGCCGCCAACGGGAAGAACCAGCCCGGGACCTGGACGATCCAGCTCACCAACGCCGGCGCGGCCCCGGTGAATTACCACGCCTGGATCAAGGGCGACCAGTGGGACAAGCTGAAGGACGACCTCTCCCGGGCGAACACGGTGGGCTCACCGGGCAGCTCCACCAGCATGATCACGGTCGGCAACTACGCCTCGTCGGGGAAGAACAAGGGCAAGATCGCGGACTCCTCCAGCCGGGGCCCGCGCGTGGACGGCGCGCAGAAACCCGATGTCAGCGCGCCGGGCGTCGACATCTGCTCCGCGCGGCGCGACCTCTACAACGGGTGCTGCTGCGACTGCTGCTGCGATTCGTACATCGACATGTCGGGCACGAGCATGGCGGCGCCGCACGTGACCGGCACGATCGCGCTGATGCTCGAACGCAATCCGGCGCTGACGCACGAGCAGATCAAGCCCATCATCCTGGCGAAGGCGCGCCGCGACAGCTTCACCGGCGTCAATGCAAACAACGACTTCGGGAACGGCAAGCTCGACGTGCTGGCGCTCCTGAACGACCCGGCGGTCCGCGGCACCGGGCCGATCATCTCGTCGGAGACGGCCGTGGCGCGCTGGTCGGCGCCCGCGTCGACCGTGCCCGCCGCGCCGCCGCTCCCCGACATCCCGCAGATCCAGGAAGGCACGCCGCTCTGGCGCCTGCTCCGTTCCAGGGAAGGGCAGCGGCTCTACGAGCTGGGCCGCGCGCACTGGGAGGAGGTGCGGGCGCTCGTGAACACGAAGCGGCGCGTGGCGGTGGTCTGGCACCGCAACAACGGCCCGCTCCTGCTGCACCACGTCACGCGCACCGCGATGCTGCCGCACGTGCCGCTGCCGGTCGAGTGGGACGGGGTCGAGCTGGCCGTCCGCGCCGCGAGGATGGTCTCGGCGCTGGAGCCGTACGCGAGCAGGGAACTGATCAAAGCGATGCACGAGACGCTGCCGATCGTGCGACGGCTCCAGGGCAAGACGCTCCTGGAACTGGTGGAGATGTTCGAATCGAGCGAAGAGCTGCAGCATGCCTGATCAGGCCGGAACGATCGAGCTGCTTCTCGGGCAACTCTCCAAGGCGCTGGAGCCGCTCGCCGAGGAGCTGACGCCGGCGCTCCTGCAGGATGTCGGCATCGGGATCCCCGCGGCGTGGACCGCGCAGGTGGAGAGCGGGTTCTCGCACGTCTCCTCGGCGGCCGGCGCGCTCCCCGCGGCCGCGCAGGACCTGGCCACGGCCTCGACCGGAGGCAACGCCGTCCAGATCATCGCGAAGAGCGTGGCGCTCGGCGTCCGGATCGCCGAGCTGGCCGCCACCTCCGTGCAACTCGCCGACACGATCACGCAGGCGGCCAATGCCGACGGCACGCTCACCGCGGCGCAGAAGACGCACTTCGCCGACAGCGTCCAGGACTTCTTCGCGCGGCTGACCGAGCTGATGGTCATCCGGACGCTCGAGAAGCGGCTGCCGCAGATCGCCGCCATCCTCGACCTGCTGGGGTTCTTCACGAAGGACGTGAAGCCGGGCATCCCCGGCGACGCGACCGCGCCGCCGCACATCAAGCGCGGCCTGGAGCTCAACCGCGTCGTGAAGGTGTTCCAGGATCCGGCCGGACTGGCGAAGGATCTCTACGGCTGGGGCGATCCGGCGTTCGATGGCCAGGTGCTGCTCGAAAAGCTCAAGGGCTTCCTGGAATCGTACGACCTGCCGGCGATGATGATCGATCCCGGCGGCGGCCAGCCCCCGATCCTCGAATCGCTCATCGTCGCCTTCCAGGCGAACACCAGCGTGTCGCCGCCGGGCCTCGGGTTCGAGTTGAGGCTGCCCGCCAGTTACGAGGTCGACCAGACCTTCCCGCTTGCCGGGCCATGGTCGCTGCTCACGAAATTCGAAGGCACGTTCGCGGCGGGGCTCCGCGGCCTCGTGCAGACCGACGACTTCCAGGTGCAGCCGCCGACCGGAACGGTGGACGTCACCGCGGGCGCGTTCCTCGTCGGCGAGCATCCGGGCCAGGCGCTGCAGATCATCGGGCTCCCCGGCGGCACACGCCTCGAGGTGGCGAAGGTCACCGCGGGCCTCGAAGCGCACGCGACGCTCGACACGGGCACGGGCACGGCGGCGGTGGAGCCATCCGCCACGATCGCGCTCGACAAGCTGAAGCTCATCCTCTCGCTCTCGGGCGGGGACGGCTTCCTGAAGAACTCGATCCCCATCGGCGCCATCGAAGCGGAGTTCAGCCTCGCCGGCACGCTCACGCCGAGCGGGTTCGCCGTGACGGGGAGCGGCCAGATCGAAGTGCTGATGCCGACGCACATCGCGCTCGGGCCGCTCGAGATCACGAGCATCTGCTTCGTCGCCCGGCTCTTCAATCCCGATCCGGTCGAGCTGGAGCTCTCCGCCGGCCTCAAGTTCAGCCTCGGGCCGCTTGTGGCGGTGGTTGAGCGGATGGGCGCGACGGGCACCTTCAAGCTTCCAAAGAAAGGAGACGGCAGCGCGGGGCCGATCGACTTCGTGCTCGGCTTCAAGCCGCCCGAAGGAGTGGGCCTCTCGATCGACGCGGGCGCGGTGCGCGGCGGCGGATATCTCTTCTTCAACAACGACAAGCACGAGTACGCGGGCATCATGCAGCTCAACCTGCTCGACATGGTGTCGATCACGGCGATCGCGCTCATCACGACGCGCATGCCGGACGGCTCCGACGGGTTCAGCCTGCTCGTTATCATCACGGTGGAGTTCACCCCCGGCATCCAGCTCGGCATGGGCTTCGCGCTCATCGGTCTCGGCGGGCTCCTGGGCCTCAACCGCACGATGATGCTCGAGCCGCTGATGCAGGGCGTGAAGTCCGGGACGGTCAACTCGATCATGTTCCCCGAGGGGGACATCATCGCGAACGCGCCGCGAATTATCAGCGACCTCCAGGCCATCTTTCCGCCGTATGTCGGGAAGTTCCTGATCGGGCCGATGGCCAAGCTCGGGTGGGGCACGCCGACGCTCATCAGCGTGTCGCTCGGCATCATCATCGAGATTCCCGGCAACATCGCGATTCTCGGCGTGCTGCGGATGAACCTCCCGACGGCCGACGAGGCGCTGCTCGTGCTGCAGGTGGCGTTTGCCGGCGCGATCGAGTTCGACAAGAAGCGCCTGTTCTTCTTCGCCAGCCTCTTCGAGAGCCGCATTCTCTTCATGACCCTCGACGGGGGCATGGGCCTGCTGCTCGGCTGGGGCGACGACCCGGTGTTCGTCTTCACCGTCGGCGGCTTCCACCCGCGCTTCACGCCGCCGCCGCTGCCGTTCCCGAGCCCGCAGCGCCTGTCGCTCTGCATCCTGAACGAATCGAACGCGATGGTGCGGATCGAGACCTACTTCGCGGTCACGAGCAACACGGTGCAGCTCGGCGCGCATGCCGAGCTGCGGTTCGGGTTCGACGACTTCGGGATCGAGGGCGGCTTCGGCTTCGACGCGCTGTTCCGGTTCTCGCCCTTCTACTTCATCATCGACGTCAACATCTCGCTCAAGCTCGACATATTCGGCCTCGACGTGCTGAGCGTGCGCGTCGACCTGAGCCTGGAGGGCCCGACGCCGTGGCACGCGCGGGGCACGGGCCACGTCTCGCTCCTCTTCTTCGATTTCAGCGCCGACTTCGACGTCACCTGGGGCGACAGCGCCGAGACGACGCTGCCGCCGGTGACCGTGCTGCCGCTGCTCGCCGCCGAGCTCGACAAGCGGGAGAGCTGGACAACGGCCTTGCCGGCTGGAAGCCGGCTGCTCGTGTCGCTCCGGGCGATCGAGCAGACAGCGGGCGCGCTGGTGATGCACCCGCTCGGCACGGTGCGGGTGAGCCAGCGGCTGCTGCCGCTCGCGCTCACGCTCGACAAGCTCGGGACGCAGAAGCCGAGCGACGCGAACCGCTTCGAGCTGGCCGTCACCGGCGGCGGACTGGCGAAGAAGGCCGACGCGCGCGAGAAGTTCGCAATGGCGCAGTTCCTCCAGATGGACAACGCGGCGAAGCTGTCGCGGCCGTCGTTCGAGCCGGGGAACGGCGGCCTGGAGCTCGGCGCAAGCGGCGCGGAACTCGCCACGAGCCACATGGCGCGGCGCGTGCTTCGCTACGAAGTCATCCTCATCGACGGGGAATACCTGCACCACCAGAGCAAGTCGACCTTCTCGACCGGGCTCTTCGATCTTCACCTGGCGGGAGCCGCGGTCTCCAAGAGCCGGCTGAGCGCGGCGCACAAGGGCAGGCTCGACCCGTTCGGCGGCGAAAAGGTGAAGGTGGGCGGCGAGAAATACGCCGTGGCCGATGCCGATACCAACAAGGCGTACAGCAGGCGCCGGGGAATTCGGGAGCGAAGCCGAAGCGCGCGACCACCTGTCGCGCATGTCGGCGGCCGATCCCGGTGGCGCGAAGGGGCTCCACGTGATCCCCTCTGCAGAACTGGCGGCCTGACGTGAGCAACCCGCTCGCCACCTACACGTTCCTCCCCTGGCTCAGGCAGGGCCTGAGCAACAGCATCACCCAGGACGAGGCGGCAGCGAACCCCGCGCTTCGCGCGTCGGTGGCGATGCAGCTGACGGTTCGATCCCAGGGCGTCGGCGGCGCCGCTGTTCCGGACACGAACCTCGCCACGAACACGGTGCGCCTCTACGGGCCGGGCGATGTGCTCGGCATCGAACAGGGCGCCGTCATCAAGACCGAGCCCCGCCACTGGATCACGAACTTCGAGCCGAACGATCTCGCCTGCATCGAGTTCTACGACGAGGACTTTCCCTGGCGCTATACCCCGGCGCACGCGAACACCGCCACGCACCGGCATCGCCCGTGGATCATGCTCGTCGTGCTGGAGGAAGGGGAGTTCACCGAGCGCCCGGCTGCCGCCGGCAAGACGCCGTTCATCGAGGTGGCCGACCTCACGACACTCCCGGTCAAGGAGGAGCTGTGGGCCTGGGCCCACGTGCACGCCAACCGCAATCTCGGCGCAGGCGACACGGTCATCGTGAGTAGCGACGGCCCCGCCGTCGCCGGCCGGCTCGCCGGCGTGCTGAGCGAGAATCCCGATCTCGCCTACTCGCGCATCGTCTGCCCGAGAAAGCTCGGGCCGAACAAGGCGTATCACGCGTTCCTCGTGCCGACCTTCGAGACCGGCCGCGTGGCTGGAATGGGGCTCGACGTCACGAAGGTGGACGATGCGATGCGCGGCGCGTGGGAGGATTACCCGCAGCGCGCCGGGCTCGCAGGAAGCAGCCTTCCGTATTACTACCGCTGGTATTTCCGCACCGGGATCCAGGGCGACTTCGAATACCTCGTTCGATTGCTCAAGCCGCAGCCGATGGACGCGAGAGTCGGCAGGCGGGACATCGACGTGCAGAAGCCGCTGCCGAATCTGAACGGCGTCGCCGGCCCCGACGGGGACGGCGTGCTCCGGCTGGGCGGCGCGCTGAAGGTTCCCGACCTCGCCCTCACGCAGGCGCAGAGAGACGAGGCCGCGCGATTCGAGAGCTGGGATGCGCCCGGGCCGCAGCAGTTCCAGCGGGATCTCGCCGCGTTCATCGACCTCGCCGACGACTACGCGAAGCTCAGCGCGACGCTGGCGCACGAGGGGCCGACGGTGCCGAGCGAAATCGGCGCGCTCCCGAACGGCGACACCGACCCCGATCCGCTGATCACGCCTCCGCTCTACGGCACGTGGCACGCGATGACCAGGCGGGTGCTGACCGAGACGGATGGGACACCGGTCGCCAACACCGACAACTGGGTGCACGAGCTGAACCTCGACCCGCGTCATCGCACGGCCTCGGGATTCGGGACGGGGGTCGTGCGCGACCGGCAGGAAGACTACGTGAACGCCGCCTGGGAGCAGGTGGGCGAGGTGCTCGAAGCCAATCGCAAGATGCGGCTGGCGCAGTGGGTCCGGGCGGTTTCGCTCTCATGGTTCACGAAACAGCTGGCGCCGGCCGCCGCGGCCACCCCGGCGCGCTTCCTCTCGCTCGCCGCGCCGGTGATGAAGCGGGTGGTGGTCGACGGCTTCACGGCGCGGAAGCAGGTGTCGGACAGCCGCGTTCCGCTCTCGCTCAACGCCGCGCCGGTGCGCCGGGTGCTGCGGCCCGCAGGCCGCCTAGCGCGCGCGCTGCTGCCTGCGCGCGGCGGCGAGCCGCCGGCTGAGAGCCTGGTTCGCGGGCTCAACGCCGCGACGCTCACGGTTGCGCAGCCGCCGGCGGTGCCTTCAGGCGCCGCGAAGGTCCTCGACGTCGTTGCGGCTCTTCTTCCCGCGATTCCGAAGTGGCTCGTCGATCTTCTTCGAGCCAGTCCCTCGCTTCCACTGTGGGTGCTGATTCTCGGGCTCGCGATCGCGGTGATCCTCTTCATCCTCGGCTTCGGCGCCGGCGTGGCGGCCGCCCTCGCGGTTGCGGCGGCCGGTGCGTACGGCTGGCTCAAAGCCCTGGCGTCTGCGATTGCGGACGCCGACACGCTCCTGCCTGAGAAGGAAGACCCCGCGGCACTCGCGTCGCTCCCCGCGGTTCCGGGCTTCACGATCGATCGGGTCGGAACGACCACGGCCGCGCCCGCTTCGGGCCCTGGAGATTCGCCGGCAGGCGCCCGCTTCAAGCAGGCGCTCGAACCGGTCTTCCGGCTGCACGTCGATCTGGTCCAGGCCGAACCGCCGAAGGAGCGGCCGCCGCTTGCGCTGGCCCCGATTGCCGCCGGCATCGTGGCGACGATCGACCCGGCACGATCGATCCCGCTCCGCTACTACCGGACGGTGCTCATCCCGCCGCGAATCCGGAACGGGATGACCGAGACCTTCGTCGAGGCAATGGCGTATCCGCGCATCGACCTTCCGATGTACCGCCCGCTCGCCGATCTCGGCAACGAGCTGTTCCTGCCGAACGTGGGCCTCATTCCGCACGACAGCATCAGCCTGCTCGAGACCAACCAGAAGTTCATCGAGAGCTACATGGTCGGCCTCAACCACGAGTTCGCGCGCGAGCTGCTCTGGCGCGAGTACCCGACCGACCAGCGTGGCAGCTACTTCCGCCAGTTCTGGGACGTCAGCGGCTACCAGAACAGCGAAGGCCTTTCGGCCGACGCGCTCCGCGAAAAGCTCTACGACGTCCCGAAGCTGCACCTCTGGTCGCCATCTTCGCCCCTGGGCGATCACGACAACCGGCAGCCGCCGGGCAGCCCGCCCAAGAACGAGGTCGTGCTTTCGATTCGAGGCGAGCTGCTCAAGCGCTACCCGACGGCCGTGATCTACGCGCACAAGGCGGCGTGGCAGACCAAGGTAGACGGGACGATCGATCAGTCGCTCATCCGTATCCCGGCGCCGCTCACGGCCGCCGAGGAATCGAGCCCGCCCCGCGACAAGGTGAAGACGCCGCTCTACGAAGCGAAGGTCGATCCCGACATCACCTTCTTCGGCTTCGATCTCACCGTCCCCGAGGCCCGGGGCGATCCGGCCACCGACGATCCCGGCTGGTTCTTCGTCATCAAGGAGCGGCCGGGCGAGCCGCGATTCGGCCTCGATGTCGAGCGCGGCGGCGCGCCGCTCAACAGCTGGAGCGACCTCGCCTGGGACGACGTGACGATCGACAGGAAGCTGTTGCGGATCAAGGCGGGCATGAGCGCGTACCAGCTGACGATTGCGCCGCCCGCTTCCGAGGGACCGGATGAGATGGACCAGCATCTCGAGGACAAGCAGGTGCGGTGGGACGAGAACACGAATGCGGCCGATGTCGCCTACGTGCTCTATCAACTGCCGGTGCTGGTGGCGGTGCACGCCGCCGAGATGCTGGCCCCGGGTTGAGACGGGGTGAACGGATGCCCGACCTGAACGAGCTGCGGCGGCTGGCCGACACCGAGCGCGCGAAGCGCGACGAGACCGCGCGGGCGCTCGGCGTCGAGCGGGCGAAGCTCGTCGCGCTTCGCGCGGAAGCCGCGAGCCTCGCGCGGCGCCTCGACAGAGAGAGTCCCGCGCAGCGGAAGCGGCAGGGGGCCCTCGCACGGGCCATTGCCGACAGCGAAACCCGTGTCGAGGCGCTCGGCAAGGCGAGGGCTTCCGCTCGCGACACGCTCGCCGGGATCTACGGTCGGTTCGAGCCCGTCACCGATCCGCGCAAGGCCATCACGGCCCTCGACGCCAGGTTCCCGATCCTCCTCTTCCCGGTGCGGCTCGAGACGCGGTTCGTGACCCGGCCCGGGCTGGAAGCTCAGGTGCGGCAGCTCCTCGTGCGCGTCTATCCCGACGATTGCCTGGTCGACACGTTCGACCCCGATCTCTCCGACAACGAAGTCAAGAACCTCCGCCGATACTGGTGCAGCATCTGGGCCGCTGGCGGCGACCAGGGGCTGGAGCGATCGGCGTGGCGCGAGCTCGGCGCGGCGCACGGCGCCGGGCGGGCGATGTACCTGACGAAGCAGTACGCGCCGCTCGCGGGCTCCGATCCGGTGCCGGCCAGGGCCAGCTCGGCCGAGGTGATTCTCGCGATCGCGCTCGACGCCCCGATCGCAACCGCCGCCGAGAAGAACGCCATCGCCGCGTACTGGACGGCGGTCTGGCGCGCCGGGCGCAATCAGACGGCCGTCACCACGGCCTTCAACGCGCTCGTGGGAGCGGTGGGTGCGGCGCGGGCCGACGAGGTCCGCCGGCTCCTCGTGCCGTTCAACATCGGCGACCGCCCGCAGGCAGGCGCGGATCGCGCGACCTTGCCGGTTTCGAGTGTCTTCGTGGTCCTGACGCCGGTTGCGGCCGCAGCCGTCAAGCGGCAGGCGTGGACTCGCGCGCCCGAGGCGGCACTGCTCCCCGATCGCTTCGTGCTCATCGGCGAGAGCGGCGCCGAGCACATCGAGCTGCTCGGCGGCGTCATCACGCAGCCGCTGGCGGTCGGGCCCGATCCCCTCGCACCGCAACCCGAGCAGTTCAGCAGCGTCGACGGCGACTTGTCGGTCCCCGAGCCGATGCGATGGATGACCGATTTCGAGGCGGCGTTGAAGGCCGGCATGGCCTTCCGCGTCACTCTCACGCCCCGGCAGGCCGCCGAAGGGTTCGATCGGCTCTACGTGCTCGGCGTCCGCCTCGCGGCGGATCACGACAGGGGCCGCCAGGAGCTCGAAGGCCTGCTCCGGCATCATGCCGGGAGCCAGAGCGGCTTCGCGCTGATCCCCCAGGGCACGCCCACGAACAACAGCGAAGAGGGCTCGTCCGGGTGGGCCCGCGTTCAGGAAGCGGACGACCTCTTCGAGGTGGCGCGGCTCGCGCAGGCCGGCCAGAGCCAGTTCGACGCCACCGCCACCGCGCCTTATGCCAAACGCGACGGCCTGCTGCTCGCGGAAGCGCTCGGGATCGATGCCGAGGTGCTCCAGGACGTTCCGAACGCCGACGGGTCCGACCAGGCTGAAGCGCGGGCCATGAATGCCGCGCTCTGGCCCGCGACCCTCGGATACGGGATGGACACGCAGCTCAGCTCGGCGTTCAGCGCCGCGACGATCGAGCGCACGCGCCGCCACTTCATCGATCGCGTGTCCGGACGCGGCGTTGTCCCCGCCGTGCGCATCGGCAAGCAGCCGTACGGCATTCTCCCGACGACGGCGTTCGGACGGATGAACTGGCTGGGCGAGGGGTACTTCGCCTCGTTGCGCGATCTCCTGTTCACGGTGGGCCGGGATTACTGGGACACCTTCGCCGCGAACGCTCCGCGTGTGGGCAAGGCTTCTTCGAACCCCCAGCAGCAGCTCCTCGACATCATCGGCCTGCATCCCTCGTCGGTCGAGTTCCATCTCAACGTCGTGGACAGCGCGGATCGAATCTGGAACCAGTCGCGGTTCTACAAGTGGCGCCAGGCGAAGCTCGAGGCCGAGCTCAGGAAGGAGATCGATCGAGGCATGGCACTGCTGCGGTCGCTCGGCTACAAGGGCCCGGAGCCGGAGATCGTCTCGAAGTTCTTCGCCTACGTGCACGGGCCGATGACGCGGCCGGTCATCGACACGCCGCCGCTCTCCGAGACGGAAGAACTGACGCTCTGCACCGACGACGGCAGGAACTACATCCAGTGGTGCCGGGAGAAGGCCCGGACGGCATTCGACGACCTTCGGCAGCAGAAGGGATTCAGCGCCGGCAAGACTCCCGACGCGCTGCTCTATCACATGCTGCGGCACGCCCTTCAGCTCGGCTATCACAACGCGGCAGTCGGGCTTCACCAGGTGAACGGCCTTCTCGCCCCGGCCGAGGCAGCGCAGGCGTATCGCGAGCCGGCGTTCGTGCACATCGCCGATCGCGGTGTGGAGCAGGCGAGCGACAGCCGCTATCAGTTCCTCTACGCGCGTCAGCCGGCGATTACGGGCGCCCCCGGGATGACCGTCGCCGAGTTCATTCCGTCGTGGCTGCCGGCTGCGGGAGCGACGAGCGTCCTCTCCGACCAGATCGAAGCCCTCGGGGTCCTGGAACACGCCGATACGGCGTCACTCGAGCGCGCGTTCGCGGAGCACATCGACGTCTGCAGCTACCGTTGGGATGCCTGGACGCTCGGCCTCGTGAACGAGCGGCTGCACCAGTTGCGCCGCCCGAACGGCGACGCGGCCGCCCGGCGCCAGGGGCTCTACCTCGGCGCCTTCGGCTGGATCGAGGGACTGAAGCCCGATCCCGCCGCATGGCCCGAACCCTCGCTCGGCGAGGAAGCGACGCGCATCTTCCAGAAGCCGGGCGAGACGCGCCTGCAGCGCGACCCGGCGAACGGCGGCCACGTGCTGGCGCCCTCGCTCAATCACGCCGTGACGGCGGCGGTGCTCAGGAGCGGGTACCTTCAGAACGCGACGCCGGGCACGCCGTCGCTTCTCGCGGTCGACCTGTCGTCGTCGCGCGTGCGCATCGCGCTGCAGTTCATCGAAGGCATCCGCAACGGCCAGCCGCTCGGCGCGCTGCTCGGGTACCAGCTCGAGCGGCGGCTGCACGACCGTCATGCCGAGGCCGAGATGGATCGGTTCATCTACCAGATCCGCAAGGCCTTTCCGCTCATGGCCAAGCGCATCGCCGAAAGCGTGGAGGCCGGCGCGGACACCGCGTCAATCCAGAGCGTCGAGGCACGAAACGTCTGCGACGGCATGCTGCTGCTCGAACACGTTCGCGGCAGCGAGGTCAAAACCTATCCGTGGGGCAAGAGCCTGGACCCCGCGGGTCCCACCGAGCAGGGGATCATCGATCAGGAGGTCGCGGTGCTCTTCGAGATCCAGGATGCGATCGCGGACGTGGCGGTCGGCGAGAGCATCCACCAGGTGATGATTGGCAACGCCGAGCGCGGCGCGGCGGCGATGGACGCGTACAGCAAAGGCGGTTTCCCGCCGGAGCCGGACGTGGTCACGACGCCGCGAACCGGGCTCTCGGTGACGCATCGAGTCGGCCTGCACTTGCCCGTTGATGCGGCGGCGCCTGGCGGGGCGACGCCGCGCGGGCAGTCCGAGCCCGCGCTCGATCGCTTTCTCGGCACCACCCTGCCGCCGCTCGCCGACATCGCCGTCGCGGTGACGGCGAAGAACGCGCCTCCCGGAAGTGCCGCGGCGGATCTCGCCGTCGGGATGGACGCGTTGGGGCTCCGGCCGATCGATCTCCTCTACCTGCTCGATGCCGGCAGCGAGCCGGCGATGAACGAGCTGGACGATCGGATTCTGCACCACGTCATTTCCACGAACGGTCTCTGCCCAGACGCGTCGGTCATGATCCGCTACACGGCGCCCGTGACAGGCAAGAAGACCGTGTTCGAGGTGACGCCGCTTGTCGCGAGCCTGCGCGCACTCCTCCTCGGCGCCCGGCCGCTCAAGCCGAGTGACGCGATGCTGCAGAACGAGGCCACGCCCGATGCCGACTCGGCAGTCACGGTGCCGCCTGCCTTCGTGACCGCGGCGCAGACGAATGTCGGTCAGCTCAGGACCGACGCCGCGACGCTCCTGGCCGTGCTCGATCCGCTCGCCCTGCCGGCCGCGACGATTGCCGCCATCATGGCGGGGATCGATGCGGCATTTGATTCGTTCATTGCGCTGGTGCTGAACGCGGGACTCTGCGGCGTCGCGCTCGCCGGCGCGGGTCCCATTCTGCGGGCCCGGAGCGACTGGTTCACGCTCATCCGAGGCAACGCGAAGAAGGTCGCCGACCGCTGGCAGGCGAAGCTCGCCGCGTGCGACGTGCAGCGAGCGATCGGGGCCGATCCGGGAAACAGCAATCTGATGCGCGTGCAGGCGCTCGAGCGCGCCGAGCGGGAGATCTCCACCGCCTACACCGACCCGATTCCCAACACGCCCGGCCCGTACATTGCCATCGTGGACGCCAGACGCGTGACCTTCGTGGCGGCAACCGCGCAGGTCGATGCCGTCCGGGTTTCTGCGGCGACGACGCTCAACGCGCTCTGGACCGCGTGGAGGGCCACCTTCGCGGCGCGTCCGGGGATAGACCTCACGGTTGAGGACACCTCCGGTGAGGAGGCTCAGCTCCGGCTCCTCGTGCGCGAGATGCAGCGGCTGGTCAAGAGCCTCGCCGACGAGGTGGACAAGCGGATCGCCAAGGCTGGCGGGTTCGTTGCCGACGCGGTCACCGCCGCAGGAGCGCGCAAGGCGGAACTGCTCATCGAGGCAGGGAAGGCGCTCCTCGGCGAGGGCTTCCGGATGATTCCACGGTTCACGCTCTCCGCCGATCAGGCCGACGAATGGCAGAACGCGTTCGACGGCGGCCCGGCTCAGACGGCGCATCTTGCCGCCGGCCACGACTTTCCCGTGGACGACTGGATGTACGGCCTCGCGCGGGTCCGGACGAAGATTCACGACCTGGAGAACGTGATTCATCTCGCGGGCGCCTTCGGCACGTCCGAACCGGTTCTGGCGCCGGCGCAGTTCCCGTTCGATTCGACCGAGCCGTGGCTCGCGATGGAGCTTCCGCCAGCGTTTGACATCGCCAAGGCGACCGACCATCTCCTCTACACCGCGAGTTACCCGGGCGGCGTGTTCGACAAGAATGCCGCGGCATTCGGCGGCCTCCTGCTCGACGAATGGACCGAGGTCATTCCACACACCAGCGAGACGGCCGGGCTCGCGTTCAACTACGACCGGCCGAGCCACGAGCCACCGCAGACGATGCTCCTCGTGACGCCCGCCACTGTCGGCGAACGCTGGAGTTGGGACGATCTGCGGGAATCGATTCCCGAGACGTTCGCGCTCGCCAGGAAGCGGGCGGTCGAGCCGCGCGACATCGCGGCGACGGCGCTAGCGCGCATCCTCCCGGCCACGCTGATGGCGTTCACCACGCACGCGATCTCCATCAGCAGCGAGCTTCGGCCCGCGACGGTTGCCCTGTCCGCGATGGCGGTGCGAGATGCCTGAATACATGAAGGCCCCCGTTGACATGAGCCTCGCGCTCCTCGCGCGAGAGCTTCCCGCAATCACGCAGTGGGACCGGGTCGAGGGCATCCCGCGGGCGCACGATCTCGCCCGCGCCATGCGCGCGGAAGTGCGTGACGCGCTCTGGATGCTCGCCCGTCAATGGCAGATGGGGGAGTTCATCGGCGACGATGCGGGGTCGCCGATTTTCGCCAAGCTCGCGCTGGCGACGACGAGGCTGACGACGTATTGGCCGAAGGACCTGGCGGAGCAGCCCTTCGACGACAGCGTCCCGCTCGAGTCCCGCGTCGAGCAGCGTCCCGTGCCGTTCACCACCGGAACGCAGCGCCTCGGTCTCGATCTGCGGCTGGTGATGGGCCGGCAGTGGATGAAGCTGCTGGCGAAGAACGGCCTCGACGTCGCCTACGCGGCCGACTATCGGACGGCGTTCAAGATCGACCCGCCCGATCCCGCGAGCCCTGCGCAGGCTGCCGTCTGCGCGCACCGCGAGGCGTGGCAGCACCAGGCGGCAGTCGCACGGCGGGCCATGGACGGCTACCTCTGGTACCAGTGGATCACGGAACATCCTGCTCCTCGAGACCTCACGACGCTCCCCGCCCCGCTCGCGATCGCAGCCGGCGACGCGGGAACGATCAACACGCTGGCGGACCGGTTCGTTGCCTGGTTCGACAAGCTGATCGATCAGCCGGTCACCCCGGAAGAGAATGCGTGGGAGCCGGGCCGGCTCGAATACCGCTTCGGCTGCTCGGCCCCCGCGGACGGCGGACGAAAGGATCTTGTCGCGGAGGAGTATTACCGCGGCGACCTCGACTGGTACGCGCTCGACATCGGGCCCGCGTCGGAGGTTGCGCCCGCGAGGCCGGAAGTCCGCGGAACGACCGTGCAGTCCTTCATCCCCACGGCGGTGGAGTTCAACGGCATGGCCAACCCGAGGTGGTGGAGCTTCGAGGACCGGCGGGTGAATTTCGGCGGCGTCCAGCCGGACACGACGGACCTGGCCAAGCTGCTCGTGCTGGAGTTTGCGCTGGTGTACAGCAACGACTGGTGTCTCGTGCCCGTGCCCGTGAGCTGCGGCAGCGTGGCGGAGGTGCGCGGGCTTGTCGTGACCAACGTGTTCGGCGAGCGACTCTGGATCGACGCGGCGGGAAGGGCGCCCGAGCACAGCTGGCAGCGCTGGAGCATGTTCACGCTCAATCACGCCGCCGGTTTTGGCCGCGTCGCCGATCAGAGCCTCCTCATGCTGCCGACGGTGCCGAAGCTCCAGGAAGGCCAGCCCCTGGAGGAGTGCCTGCTCGTGCGGGACGAGATGGCCAACATGGTCTGGGGCATCGAGACCGTGATCCCGCTTCCGCACGGGGTGGGCAAGGCGGGCAGTGGAGCCGCGGCGGAGACGACCGCGTTCTACCGTCGCCTGCTCGCCGGCGCCGCGCCGATCGCGCCGCTTCTCCAGAACGACGCGAAGGTGCGCTACGAAGTCATGAACAGCGTGCCCGAGAACTGGATTCCGTTCGTTCCGGTTCACGTCGACGGCAGCAACCGCGAAATCCAGCTTCAGCGGGCCAGCATGCCGCGAATCATCGAGAACGATCCTGCCAAGCCGGTGAAGATCAAACCGCGAACGAGCCTGCTCCGCGAAGGCCTCGATCTCCCTGGGCCGAAGGCGTACTTCATCTTCGAGGAAGAAGTCCCGCGCGCGGGCGCGCGGGTGGCGCAGGCCTTCCAACGGACCCGGTGGACCGACGGCCGTGTGGTATTGTGGCTCGGCGCGCGCAAGCGGATCGGCCGCGGGGAGGGATCGAGCGGCCTCGCCTTCGACCGCCTCGTCGAGATCCGCAAACCCTAGACTGCGCGCGGCCCGCTGGCGTTGCCAGCCTCCCGGCCACCGGCGATCGGTGTGACGAGTGCAGACTGAATGACCGAGCCGCGCTCCGATCCGGAACCCGACGGCAGTCCGCCGCCTGCTCCCATCCCCTGGTTCCTTGTCGGCACGGCGAAGCTCATCGTCATGAACTTCGTCACCTTTCAGATCTATCCGGCCTACTGGTTCTACCGGAACTGGAAGATCGTCCGGGCCACGACCGGCGAGAAGGTCCACTCGGTCTTCCGCGCGGTGCTGGCCGTCTTCTATTGCCACTCGATGTTCAGGCGCATCGCGGAGTCGGCGCGCGGCGCCGGCGTCGAGCGGGCGGTCGCGCCGGTGTCCCTGACGGTCGAGTTCGTTGTGCTCAGCCTGGCGATCCTGCTGGGGTTTCCGTACTCGCTGCTCACGTTTCTCGCCGTGCTGCCGGTGGCGGCCGCCGGGCGGCTCGCGAGCGCGGCCGTGCTGCGCCAGGATTCCGGAGCTGACCCGAACACTCGTATGACGGCCGTCAACTGGGTTGGGGCGGCTGTCGGGGGCCCATTGGTCGTGCTGGCCATCGTTGCTGCGATCTACCAGGACGCGCTGCTCAACCGCGTGATCGGGTCCGAAACGTACCTGTCGATGGTCGCCTTCGAGGCCAACCGATCGCTGCAAAATCGCCTCGACGAGGACACGGAACTTCAGGTCACGACGATAGGACGCATTAACTGGGGCGTCGCGAACTGTTGTTAACGCAACGTCCCTTATGACGATAGGACGCATTAACTGGGGCGTCGCGAGCTGTTGTTAACGCAACGTCCCTTATGCGACACGCGTCCGGGGTCGGGAACCGCTACCGGACGGCCCCGGATGCCTCCCGGACGGCCCCGGATGCCCAGACAGCAGCGCATTCGCGAACGTTGCGGCTTCGATCCATCGGCCGCAGAACGCACGGGCCAATGACGCCGCAGGAGCGGTCACCTGCTCAATCAAAGTCTTCCTCAACGCATCGACCATGCCTGTCGCGGCTCCGTCGCTGCCGAGCCGAGCAGGTTTGCCGTTGAAGCAGTGAGGCTCCGCCGCACCCCAGGCCTGGAGATCGCGTCCCACGCAGCCCTCCGTCTGTGTCGTTGAGCAACTCCAGCAGAGCGGCTACTGCGCGGACCGCCGCGCCTGATACGCCTTCGCCAATCGATACTCCCTGGTGGTATTGCCAGGTGTAGGTGTCGCGGATCGCCTTGACTTCACCGTTGGCCGGGTCCATCCTCGAACCACGCAAACGCACATCTCCATCCAGCGGCCCGGCCCCAGATGCCCACGTGTCGTCCAGGGTCGCCAATCCCGAGGCGGAGATGCCGTTGCCGGAAGCAGAGCTGAACGCTGACGGTTCTTCTGTCCGCACCTGTTTCGTCCCGGACGTCCACGCGCCACCGGCGCAGCAGGTATTCGACATGCCGTTCTCTACCTTCGGATCCTCGGCACGGACTTGCGCAGTCATCGCCCTCGTTGTCGCGTTCGCGCTGACTCCGGCGCCAGCCGCCGCGCAGACGAGCACGTCTGCGGCGCGGCCACCGTGGGTCGGCACGGTAACGAGCGAAATCGACGACCCGAACTATGGCGCGACGAATGGCCCGGCCTCCAACCTGCGGGTCAGGATCGTCGCCAACGCTGTCTTCAAATGGAACGACGCCCTCAGGATCTACGAGCCGACCGGCACCTGGACCTTCGACTACCGCTTGAGCGGGAGGGACATGACGATCACCGGGTCGGCCTCGGGCGCTATCGCTCCCAAAGATGGTGCGATCACCGTCCATCCTTCGAGCGGGTCCCTGTGGCGCTACGACGGCGCCGGGCGGAGTTATGCGGACGTCCCGGCGATTTGGACGACGAAAGGCAAACGCCTCCCCTACCCCGGCCCCATCACCCGTGAGATCCCGTGGTGGGGCGAAGGCACCGAAGGGGGCTCGGGCATCATCCAGCCGGACGGCAGCATCGAAGGGACAAAGACGATCCTTTCTCATTGGGGAATGATGCAGGTCCACTGGCATTTCGCAGGCGAGCTGCCGGGTCTCGATCTTCTCGTGGTCAACCCGCAGGCCTACGACTCCTGGCGGCCGGAAGCAGGGCCGAACGAGGCCACGATCGGCAACGAGATCACGATCGATGCGAAGCTGCAGGGTCCCGATGGCGGCGCGGCGAAGGTCAAGGCGCGGAAGATCATCTTCGAGCTGACCGGCACGTCGCGCGAACCCGGTGTCGCGCTCAACTTCCCGCTGGCGGCCGTGACCCCCGGCGACTTCGATCTGCAGTTCTCTCCAAAAAGCAATCCGCCCGCGCGGTACATCATCAGCGGGCCCGGCAATCAGCGGGCCGAAACCGTGCCGGGGCAGTACACCTCGGCGTCGGTCATGGTGTCCTCCTTCGACTGGGGCGCCTGGAGCACGCTCAAGGTGACGGCGGAGCTGGAAGATGGCCGGCGCGTCATTGGACATCTCAAGAGCAAGAGCGGGCCGACGGACATCCTGCTGCCCAAGCGCGCCAAGGATTCGAAGATCGCCGACATCTGGAAAGAGAAGGCGGGCGTTTCGCTGCCCGACGATGACGACTCCGAGACAGGTCCGGCGGGCGATATCAGTCCGGGCGATGGGTTCAGTCTCTACGAGGAGTACCGGGGCTTCTACGTTCACGGCGAGCACGTCGCCGGCGACCCGAAGAAGATGGATTTCTTTGTGCGCAACTACATCGGCGGCGACGCCGAGCCCGGCATCTTTCTCTTCACGGACCTCACCGGGGCCGAGGTGCACTCGAAGCTCCTCGACACCGAGTTCGACCGGCAGAAGCGCGTGATGAACGCGAATCACGGACAGGGGCCGCACCTTGTCGACCAGCACGGCGTATTTCTCGAGACAAAGGCCGGGCTCGATGGGGGCCTGACGGACATTTCGAAGAAGGGCGTGCGCGGACGGCCTGTCGTCGTCCTGAGCGTCAACCTGCAGCCGCGAGACTCGCTGACCTCGATGGTCACGAGCGAGAACGTGCCGGCGTCGGATTTGGCCTTTGCCTACGACCGGGCCGTCGCCCACGAGTTGATGCATAGCGTCGGCGCCGACCATCACGGCGAGGGCGACGGTCAGCAGACGTTCTTCTTCGTCTTCGGCGATGACCCTGAGAACAAGACAGGGACGAGCCACTTCCGCTACTCGTTCGCGGAAGGTCACGGCCGAGGGCTGGAGCACCTAGGCGAAGAGGAACCGGTGACGATTACCGACGAAGCGACGAGACGCGACTATGCGAGCATCATCGAAGGCGACATGATGCTGCAGCGGGAGAGACTGCGGCCCAGCTTCTATCCAAAGTTCCTGCAGGACGCGGTGCCGTATGTGGCCGGGAGACAAGGAATGAACACGCCCTACCCGTGGACAGCCGAGCAGACGGCCGAACATTGGCTCAACGGTATGGTTAACGCCAAGTCCTTCTATATCGGCGCCGAGCACGGCCAGAGTTCCGGCGACGAGCTCTGCATCATGCGTTACTACTTTGCCAAGCTGTACCAGAAGAAGGGCCAGGACAGCGCTTTCTACTTCATCAGCGACAGCCGCAGCGAGCGCGCGGGGCTCGAGCTCTGTCGCCTGCCGGTGGGAACCGGCATCAACGACAAGGGCCGCAATCCGCAGCCGCGCTACGGCGACGCCGCCGCCACGCGCGGCGCCTGCGCCGCGTCGATCATCTTCAACGACGCGCTCCCCCTGATAGCTGACGCCATCCCGAAGGAGCCGACGCCATGAAGCGACTCTTCGTCGCACTTGCCCTCGTCGTCGTGTTGGCTGCCGCGGCCGTTGCGGTGTTGAAGATCCGTGCTGGGGCGTCGCCAGGGGGTCCGGGCGACACCGCCGTGGGGGTTCGTCAACAGGGATCGGGCGGAGCCGCCCCACAAGCCGGCGCACCGTTAATCGCCCTGCGGCTCAACGGCCTGGCGCCAGGCCCCGAGCCGTTCATGCTGACGCCGGGTGAGCCGGTGCTCGTCGAGGTCCAATTGCGGCATCCCGATCGGCGCGCGAAGGACCCGATCCGTTTGGAGCCGCCGACCGGCAGTTGGGCCGAACGTGCAGAGGTCATCGTCACCGATGGGCGTGGCGCAGTGAGCGCTTGGCATTTCGTCGTCACCGGCAAACCGTCGGCGGGCGGCCTCGCGCTGCAACCGGCGGCTGTGACCACGCTGGTGCTGCGCATGGACCAGGACGCGCGGGCGGCCGTCGTGCCGGGCTCGTACAAGATGCTCGCGCGACTCGACCTCAGCGACGGCCGCGGTTTCCGTGGGACGGTCGACTCTGAAGCCGCCAACATCAGCGTCGTTGCTGCGTCGACGACGCCGGTGGGCAGGGCGCTGGGCCGTCGACAGCTGATCCGCGTCCGCGACGCGCTTCTCCGTGGTGACGTGCCCGCGGCCGACATCGCGGCGACAGAAATGCAACGTGCGGAGCCGCGCCGCCCCGAGGGCTTCATCGCGATGGCGCTCGTGCACGAGGCCAAGGGGGAGCGGAGCCGGGCCATTCTGTCGGTGGACATGGCCATCTCACGAGCGATGGGCGGCGACGTCGATGAACCCGCGCGAGAGGGCGGCAAGACGACGCCACAACCGCAGGCCCAACCGAAACAGCCGCCAAAACAGATCCCTGTCGAATACTACGACCTGCTCCGGCGACTCGAGAACCTGCCTCCCGAACCGGGCGGGACTGTCAGATAGCCTGCCGCGTGGCCACCCTGGACCACCGTGGACTGGACCGCCGTTGGACCACCGTGGACCTGACGATAGGACGCATTAACTGGGGCGTCGCGGGCTGTTGTTGACGCAACGTCCCTTATGCGACACGGGTCCGGGGTCGGGAACCGCTCCCGGACGGCCCCGGATGCCCAGACACAGCGATGCGACGCTTCTGGCCGGAGCGGATCACCAGCGCGCGCGGACTGGCGAGGTCACGCAGCGCGTCAAGCGCCCGTTCCGTCTTGCGCTCCTGGAAGAAGGCAATACCGGCGACGACGAAGACGAACGCCAACAGCAGCATCGCTTCGTGGACGTCGCCCAGCACCAGATAGAGCGTGCCGCAGGCCACCAGCAGCGCAATCATCGGCTCGCGGACGACCTCGAAGGCGATGTGCCAGACGTGCCGCCGTCTTGCCGAGGGCAGCTCGTTGGGGCCGTCCGCGAGCAGGCGTCGGGACGCTTCGTCATCGGTGAGGCCAGCGAGCATCATGTCCTCTCAGAAAAGCACTCGCACGTCGAAGAACGACACGCTCTGTGGTCCCGACGGCTCAATCTACGGTGGTGGCGGGAAAGGTTCATTCACAAGGCCTGCTCGACACTGGCACAGGCGCATTGACAGTGTATTCGAGATGGCCTGACTCACAGAGCCTGCCGGGGGCCGGTGGCGTCGGTGCCCCGGCGTGGTGGGCCGGCCCGCCCTCCAAAGCAGGCGAGCGGGAATCAGGATCGACGTCAACTATCGCGGAAGACGCGGTATCCAGCAACCCGGGTCCCGATGCCCAGGGTGGGACAGACGCCACGTGCTCGTCCCAACGGGTCAAGAGGTGCGACGCACGCGAGTCAACTCTTGGGGCCACGATTCAGCCCGCGCGCGCCCGAGTCGAATCGTTGTGGCCACGGCGTGACCCCGGACGAGGTCGATGTGGCTGGGATTGGCTCAGGAGACAGGGATTCGAACGCCGAAACGCTGGTCCAGAGAACGGTGAATGTGTTCCGGTATGCTCTGGTCCGCTCCGTCTTGATCCGGTCTTCACCGGCCGCGCTTCGGATTGCCCTCGTCCGCTCCGGTCTGTTCTTGTGCGAAAAGTCTCATTGTGTCTCAGGGCGACCACGGTGAAGGACTGCAGAGACTCTTCTGCCGGGTTGCGGGAGGCGGTCTGATCATGCGAGGCGCCGGAGTCATCGCGGTGGCTCCTTGACGCGCGGCATCTCGTAGTCTCGCCCGCGGTAGCGGAAGATCGCGATGTTCAGCTTTCCCGTGGCGTCCTTCACGAACACCCATCGCCACGAATGCCCCTGGTCGAAGAACACCGTTTCGCTCTCGGCGTAAAACCGCGCCGGCTCGTCGTCGGTGGTGGCCTTTCCCAGCATGCCCATCGGGGTTCCCGATAAACCGCGATCGGGCTCGACCTGACCGTCCGGTCTTCTGCTCTCGCGGGACACGTGGCGCCAGCTGCCGATCAACTGCGTGCGCGCCGAGGACGTAGAAGGTGCGTGCCGGGTTGGAGACGGTGTCTGTGCCGTGGCGAGATTGAAGCAGGGCAGCAGAGTGCCCCCGACAAGATGAACACGAGCTGCCGAGTACGGGCGGGCTGTCCGGACGGTGGCTCGGAGGCAAGCGGACACCGCCGTCATCGAGTCGAGCCGCCCGTCTACGTGGGTGATTGGTGTGAGCAAGGGAGACGAAGCCGTTCCGATCTGCTTCGGGATCGTCGCTGGAACAAGGACCTTCACACTGCGGATTGCGCCTGGCCCATCGCAGGAGTCTGCAGGACTTTCCGGAACACGGGGATCCCGCAAGCTTCGCGCGGCCCTTCACCATGACAGCTGACGCCATTTTCCAGGGGTCGGCTTCCTGGCGTCGTCTACGAGTCTCGTCGGGAGCGGCACGTCAATTCCCTGAACGAACTTGACCCAGGGGCCGGCCTGTCGTTGGAGCGACGTGCGCCGACTGCCATCAGCAGCACGCGAGCGGTGGCGGGCTCAATACACCCATGTGCTGACCGTCCGGGTCTGGGCGTCGATCCTGCGAAGAGGCCGGCCGCCTTTGTCTGGCTGCACGAAGACCGTTCCATCCGGGGAGGCGCAGAGCCCGCCGGGCCTCGAGAACCGGGCCTGGGCGGCCGGGCCGTCCACGTCGACGTTCTGCCCTCCCAGTCCCGCAATGGTCAGCAGGCGGCCTTCCCGAACCTCGTACACGCGGGCGACGTCGAGGTTGCTGTCGGTAATGAAGAGGGCGCCACTCGGCAACACCGCCAGACCGCCCAGGTAACCCAGTTCCTGCTGCCTGGTCTGGGGACGGAACCGCCGGCCGGCCAAGAGCCGTTCGGCCCGGCCATCAGCGAGGATGCGGTAGATATCTCCGGTACTGTTCCATCTTCGAGAAACGGGCACCGCCGACCACCACAAGACCATCTCGATTCGTCGCGACCATCTCGTAGTAGATCGTCGCATTCGGATCGCCCGGCGTGCGCTCGTCGGGCTCGCACCCCTTCCTGATTGTGGTGACCTCGCCGCGCGGGTCGATGCGTCGAAGGGCACAGTTGTCCCGGTCGGCCACCAGGAGGTTCCCGGCGCGATCGAACGCCAGCCCGGCCGGGTGGCTGAACAGCGCCTGCGCACCAGTCCCATCGAGATAGCCGCCTTTCTGCGGCGTCTTCCAGCGATCGTAGGCACACGCCTGCGGGCCGCCGCCCGCCACGTGTTCCACCCTGCCGTCCTGCGTGAACTTGAGAACCAGGTTGAGTTCGGCGTCGCTGACGAACACGTTCCCGGCGCTGTCGACCGCCATGCCGCCCCAGTTGTCTGGGTTGATGGCGGCGTCCGCCACGCTCACGTTGCACCGGGCGGTGGCGCGATCGGAACCCGGCTGGTTGACGCTGGGATGAACGGCAAGAGCCGTGATCGCGCCAGTGGGAGCAACCCGCCAGATGCCGGTTCCGTTGGCGGCATAGAAGCTCTTGTTGGCGATCGGCGTCCGACGCGCGTCGGTGGCACCCACCAGGCTCCCGCCGGCAAGGTAGAGGCTGCCGTCCGGCGCGCACGCCATCTGGTTGATGCTCTCGAAGAACTTCCGGTCCGCCGGCAGGTACGGGTTCGTCACGACCCACCGCGAGAGCTCGTCGGACGGCCCGAACGTGCCGCCGGGCGGGACGGTCTTGCTGGTGACGACCCTCGCGCCCGCAGCCAGCGGCGTCGTCAGTTCGACGAAAGCGGCGCCGGCCGGTCGCCGGGCGGCATCGCCCGCACCCGGATCCGCCGGCGTGCGTGCCGGAGCGTTTTTCCCGGTATCGCGCAGTTGACGGGCCGCCGCCAGCTTGGCGTCCAGGCCGGCTTTGTCGATCGTGAGCTTGTTGTTGTACGCCACGCGTCCGGCTCGTTCGTACTCCAGCACCGCCTCGAAGTAGTTTCCGGCGGCGACCAGCGCGTCGCCGCGGCTGACCGTACCTGTCGTAGTCCTTCCGGGCGGCCGCGTGCGCCTCCGGAGTGCCTTGCGGAGATCCGACCGCGAGGATGCTGGCAGCCGAAACGATGAGCACCACGACCAGACCACGTTCGGTCCATCTTCTGCGCATGGGACGTTGCCCTCCATCGATCCGGCCGACCAACCCGGCGCGACCAGGGAGAAATACGCGGAGCCACATCGGCTGTCACTCCCGCCGGGTCACCTGCACTCGTTGGTTAGCGTGAGGATGTACGTGTCGATGCCGCTCGCGGTCATCGTGCCCAGCTGAGCGTGGCTCTCACGGTGCCTCCCAACAGGCCACCCGTCGATCTGGAGCACGCACCGGCACCGACCGCGGCCCATTGACGATTCCGGCCTCCATCGCCTGCACGTATCAATCTTCGCCCGTTGGATGCCGACACGATGGCGCGGTCCAGAAACCCGGTCAGCATTGCTCGCCTCCGCTGCTCACGCCGATTGCAGGATCCGCGCCCTTGCCCCAAAAGGCCGAGGGGGGGAGATGGTGTGGTCCCACCGAGAACATCTGTCGGAATGACCCAAGTATGCCCGAAAGCGGAGATGCCGACCATCCCGTTGTGGGTCGCGATCGCCAGCGGCTCGCGGTGCCGGGGCTGGGCGACGCAGCTCGACTGGCTCGCGACGCGGGGCGACGGGCTTCGGCCCCAACCATCTACGGCACCAGGGACTTCAAGAAGGGTCGCGCCGACCGCAATCCGTTTCTGATGAAGGCCCTTGGCCCTCCAGAACTCCGGGGTCAAAGGGACAGAAAGAGGCACTACCGCCGCTGTGACGCTCTCCCGCCGGCCGTCTTGTCGACTTTATCCTGGAGTTTCGCGGTCATTTTTCAGCGTCTCGGAGAAATGGACAACGCCTTCGACTGGTTCGAGCAGGCGATCGACGAGCACGAGTCTCTGATGATCCACCTGCACGCTCATCCCAATGACGATCCGCTGCGCACCCACCCGCGCTACCGTGCCCTGCTGCGAAAGATGAACCTGGAACCCTGACGGGACAACGGTCCCATGCGGGCGTTCGCGGCGACTCGGATTTCGAGGCGCCGATGCAGCGCGTCCGCGGCAGGCGGGCCGCGACGCGCTGGCGGTCTCGCGAGCGCCTGGCCGCGGAGCTGCTGCGAGCGCGCATGTTCGCAATCGCCCTATCTCGCGAGTCCGACGCGGCGCAGCAGGTCCTCGAACCGGCGATCGCCGCGCAGGCAATCGTAGATGGGATCCACTTTGAGCGTGGCCATGGAATTGGAGTGCTGCGAATAGGCTTTCTCCAGCCACGCCAGGCTCTGGTCCTTGTCGCCAAGGCCGGCATAGGCAATGGCGAACAACGCGGGATCTGTCCGCTGCGGCTGGTAAAGCTGGCGCAACTTGTCGATCGCCCGGCGCGCTTGCTCCTGCTTGCCTGCGCGGCCGGAAACGTACGCCAGATCCGACCAGAACCACGGCTTGTCGCCGAAACTGCGTTCACCCATCCGCACCATGGAAAGCGCCGGCGCCGGCAGTCCCTTTTCGATGTACGCCCATTCTTCCAGCAGGCCCGCCCGCGCAACCTGGGGATCCATTTCCAGCACCGAACCAAGCTTCGCAATGGCGCGGTCATACTGCCGCGCGTAATACGAGAGCGCCCCGTTGTCGGTGGCGATGATCAGGGAGAGGGGATCAAGCCGGCGGGCCATCTCGCTCTCCCGAAACGCTTCGTCGAACCGCCCACGAAATCCGAGGTGCTCGGCGTACCAGTGGTGGGCCGTGGCATAGTTGGGGTTCAACTGAATGGCGCGCCGGAATTCGCGTTCCGCGGTGTCCCAGTCCCAATCGTAGTTCTGCACGATCAGCGCGAGGGCGGTATGGGCTTCGGGCAGGGTTCCGTCCAGCTCGAGAGCCCGCAACGCCGCGGCCCGGGCCTTGGTCATGTACCTCGGCCAGAGGCTCGACGCTATATCCGCCGATCAGGGCGTAGCAATCCGCCAAGCCGGCATACGACCGGGCGTCGTTGGGATTGTTGGCCGTGGCCTGCTCGAAATACACAATGGCCTGACGGAACGCCGCCACGTTCCGCTTGTTCCAGAAATACATCCCCTTCAGATAAAGGTCGTACCCCGCGTATTCCTCGTCGGACAGCGAAGCGCGGGTCGTCGCCGGCCCGTGTGGATGACCCCCGAGCGCGACCTGGATTTCGTCCGCGATCTCGCGAGCGATCTCGTCCTGAAGGACCAGCACGCTGGTCAACCGGCGGTCGTACTCCTTGGCCCACACGTGCAGTTCGTCGCGGACACGTATCAGCTGGGCCGTAACCCGGACGGCATCGGCATCTTTCCTGACGCTCCCCTCCAGGACATACTGGACATTCAACTCCAGGCCGATCTGCTTGAGGCGTTCCTGGCTGTTCTTGTAGTGCATCACGGAGGTGCGCGCGATGACGCCCAGGCGATTCGGATCCAGGCGCCCAAGCTGCGCGATCATCTCTTCGGTGAGCCCGTCGCTCCAGTAATCCTGGCCGGCATCGCCCGTGAGATTCTTGATCGGCAGCACCGCCAGCATCAGCGGGTCGCTCGCCGCGTGCGGGCGAACCTGCACGCGGGGCCATTGCCAGTACCCGCCGAGCGCCGCCAGGAGAAACACCGATGCGGTAGCGGCCTGCGCCCAAAGCCGCCGGGTCAGCCGCCGGGGCGCGAGGGCGGGAGCGGACCCGCCCTTCTCGAACTCCGGAACCGGTCCCTGCGCCGGCAGGCTCGCCGCTCGCGACGAAGCCGGTTCCCCCGCTTCCACAGGGACGATGAAGCGGTACCCCAGTTTCGGGAGCGTCTCGATATATCGCGGCTCAGCCGCGGAATCGGACAACCTGCTGCGCAGTTCCCTGATCGCGGTGTTCAGGCCGCGCTCGAAGTCGACGTAGGTTTCGGAAGGCCAGAGGATTTGCCGCAACTCGCCGCGGCTGACCACGTCCCCGGCGCGTTCGACCAGTACCTGCAGCACGCGGAATGGCTGTGGTCGAAGCCTCAGTCTGCTGCCCAGCTTGTATAGCTCCCGCGTCCGGACACGGACCTCGTAAGGACCGAATCGGTACCGATTCGCCTGTGCGGGCATCAGGTCCCCTGGCAGCCACCCAACATCAGAGAGCCCTCCAAGCTGCCTGGAATGAACAGCTTGGACATTTACACCAATTCTATCAGAATTTCACCTCAATTCCATCGACCCGACGCCCCGCCTTCACGCATGTTTGACGTCAGCGTCCCGTCTCGCCGCATGAGCGGCCGCAGAGGCGGGAACTCGAGAGGACGCGGCGCACAAACGGAGGGAGGAGAAGGACATGCGGGCAAGAGATGGACGACGATCTGGCTTGAACCGAAGGCGTTTCGCGCGGCTCGGGGCCGTGCTCATCGCGTTGGCCACGCTTCTCGCAGGCACCACGAGAGTCCGGACGGTGCTGGCCAGCGGAGACTTTCCGGGATTTCTGGTGTTTTCAGATCCAGGCGGGCAACTGGCAACCGTCACCACGAACGGGTCGTTTGATTCGGGAAACCCGTTCTTCCAATCACTTGGTACGAATGGCCGATCCTGCGCAACATGCCATGTGGCGGGGGACGCATGGTCGATCACGCCCTCTCACGTTCAGGCGAGGTTTGACGACACTCAAGGAGGCGACCCGTTGTTCCGGCCCGTGGACGGCGCCGTGTGTTCCGATTCCCCTGGAGCGGCGAGCACGCCACCCCTGGCTTCGGCCTACAGCTTGCTCCTCAGCAAGGGCCTGATCCGGATCTCGCTTCCCGTGCCGTTCAACGCGCAGTTCACCGTTTCGGTGATCTCCGACCCTTACGGCTGCGCGATCACCAATGCGTCCGGAGTGCCGTCGGTCTCCGTTTACAGACGTCCCCTGCCCGCGACCAACCTGGGCTTCCTGAGCGCGGTGATGTTCGACGGGCGGGAGACAGTCCAGCCTCTGAACGTGGAAAGCACCTTCGCTCAAAACCTCCGGACCGATCTGGCGCACCAGGCTCTCGATGCCACGCTCGGCCACGCACAGGCCTCGAGCCCCCCTTCGTCGATGCTCCTGCAGGAGATGGTGAATTTTGAATTGGCCACGTTCACCGCGCAGCAGGTTGATGACGTCGCCGGAATTCTCACGGCGCGGGGCGCCCGCGGCGGACCGCGCGTGCTCGCCGGCGCGCCGTACTATCCCGGGATCAACGACTCTCTGGGTGGCAATCCCACGGGAGCGGCCTTTGACGAGAATGCGTTCACGATCTTCTCGACCTGGGCGAATCTGCATGGCTCGCCTTCCTCCACGACCGCAGAGGCTCGAAGTGCCGTGGCGCGAGGCGAAGCGCTCTTCAATTCGGCCCCGCTCTCGATTCGGGACGTGAGGGGGCTCAATGACGTCACCGGTATCGCGGTGATCGTGGGAACGTGCACGACCTGCCACGACACCCCGAACGTCGGCAATCACTCGTTTCCTGTGCCGCTCGATATCGGCGTCTCTGACGTCGCCGGCCCCGCCGACCCTGACCTGGCCCAGGCTCTGACGGAGCTGAATCCGCCACAAGTGCCGCTTTACGCGCTCCATTGCTCGACGACTTTGGGAGCGGCCACAGATGCGACGATCTACACCTCCGATCCGGGGCGCGCGTTGATCACTGGCCGCTGCGGCGACATTGGGAAGTTCAAGGGACCAGTCCTGCGGGCCCTCGCCGCCAGGCCTCCCTATTTTCAGAATGGGTCCGCCGACACGTTGGAGCAGGTCGTCAGGTTCTATGACGCGCGTTTCCAAATGGGGCTGAGTGCCGGTCAGGTTGCCGACCTGGTGGCGTTCCTCAGGTCGCTCTGACCGGAATCCGCTCCCAGATCGGTCCGGGTTGACCGCCATTTCGCGTCGGGGCACACCTCCGGCTTGCGAAGAAGCCTGTAGGGTCGGCCATCTGCTGTTCGTCACTCGACGTACGCCTGCAGCAGCAGCTCGCGGATGCGGTCTTATGAGGTGGCATCGCGGTGACGATCGGCAGGCAGACGCGCCTCTATCACGCGTTCGTGACGACCGCGCCTGTCGACCTCGACAGCCCTGCGACGCTCACGCTCTACCTGTCCACCCTGGCCGACGTCGGCGGGTTCGCCGCCACGCCGGTGGTGCCCGAGAACGGGAATGGCCGGGCCCGCGCGCGGCTGGTGCTCGTCGACGCCGGCGAGCTCGCCTGGCAGCGCGCACGCTGCCGCGGCAATCACCACATCTTCGCGCCTGTGGATCCCGTGCTGGTGGGTCTCACGACGCTCCAGCACTGGCTCTGGCAGCGACTCCAGGCTCCCGTCGAGCCCGACAGCCCGGGCGACGAGAACACGCGAACGACATCAGAGCAGACCGCACGACCATCAACCGCCCGCCACACTGGCGGGCCGATTCAGGGGGTTCGACCATGGAAGGGATCATCGTCAAGTTCGTCGCGAACGACCGCGGCAACCCGCCAGGAAAGCTGGCCGATGCCGAACTGCATTTCACCAGTGGCCCGCTCGACGGCCTGAAGCTGATCGGCTTCGGGATCTGGGAACGTCGGACGATAGGACGCATTAACTGGGGCGTCGCGGGCTGTTGTTGACGCAACGTCCCTTATGCGACACGGGTCCGGGGTCGGGAACCGCTCCCGGACGGCCCCGGATGCCCAGACACAAGGCAAATTACGGCTGCTGTGCGACGGTGTCAAGCACAGGGCGGGCGCTTTCTGCCGGGACGCAGGTGTCGCAGCACGGCCCTCTGGAGCTCCGTGCGCTTCAATGTGCAGTATCGGTGCCCGTCCTGTCTTGCGAAGATTTTCGAGTACGTGCTGGAGGCGAATGAGTACGTCGTCTGCTGTTGATTCTCGCCACAAATGAGTTTCGATCGCCGGATTCATGGCGAGCGCAGCGGGCTCCAGCCAGTCAAACAGCCTCTCACCAGTCCGCAAATCCCCTGGTCGAAGCGTCTCGATGATGTGGACGGAGCCCGAGCGAACGACGGTGCTTTTCATATCTCTAGCACGGAGTGTCCACCCATGGACTGGCTAACGTCTGGCATCAGCGGCGAGCAACGCGAGTCCGCTGCATGCCGGGGTTAGGCTCGCGCTACGGGTGTGGATAGGTGCCTCCGCGAAGGTTGTAGCCGAACTGAAAGGTTGGACCTTCAAGGGCTACGGCGCTTGTGAGCGGGTGTGAGCCGCGGAAGGTCCAGGTTGGGGCGGTCTCGCATGCCTGCTCCCGGTGACCTGCCAACGCGATACGGACGAGGTCAGTTACCGCTGACGAAGCTGGAGGGAAGATGGTCTGCATGACCGCGGAGCCGGGACCGCCCGTGACAGGGCCGACTGGCGTGCAATGAGCGGAGATGGTGAGACCGTCCACTGCAAGTGAGCCAGACCATTGCCCTTGAGCGCTAGGACTGAGGCGGCCAGCGCCATACGATGCGTAGTAGCCCTTTCTGCTCATATAGCTGACATAGGCGCGGTCGGGGAGCCAGAAGTCGAGGGCGAGGAGTGGCCGACCTGGGCCCAGATCGGCGGCGGGGTCGGACGGCGCCACACGAGCGAACCACAGAACGACGGCTCCCTGCGCTGGCCAGACTGGGGCGCGCCCATCGATGCTGAAGGTGCGTGCCCGGAGGAACTCAAGGAAGGAGACGCCCCAACGCGATTTAGTGGGGTGCTGACCGAGGAAGTCCTTAGCCCACCCTACGCCACCGGAAGCGAGCTCCGCGATGGTGATGAAGCGAAGGCGTGAGGGCAGGCGCTTCTGGACCGTTGCCGGGTCGAAGGCGAAATAAAGCACGAGTTCTTCGGGACCCGCAACAAGCCATTCCGTCCTGGCACCGTCGGGAAGGGCTGGCACGCTGGTGGAGAGGTCCACCGCGAGCAGAGACGAGCTAAGAAGGGCGACGACGAGAAAGCGCTTGTTCATGTTCGAATGCCTCGAGGTGTGCCGTCGGTCGAGCACGTCATTTCGCCGGTGCGAGCCTAACGGCCTCGAGCTAAGCTGCCCGGCGGAAGCGGGCATGGCACCTGGTATTCTCGCGCATGCCAGCGGGCCAGGCGCCCCACTCTATGCCCCAGCCCGCCGGGTCAGCTTCAGCGAGTTGTTAGGCCGCCGGTATTGCATCGCCGCTGGCATTCTCGGGCTCAGTAGTACTTCTCAATGCCACCGAATCCGAACTGCTTGTTCGCCTCGGTCATGCGAACGAAGTGTGACAGGCGTTTCTCGAATTCGGCGGGGCGCTTGCGTGCCGCTTCGATGTAGGCGATGCGAATGCGAACGTAGGATTGGGAGAACCGCTGGAAGTTCTTCCAAGCTCCCTTTCTTGCCTTGATGGCCTTGAGTATGTCGGCCGGAATTGCGAGTGCCTCCCGGGACAGGTCTGGCAAGGATTCCAGGACATCCTTGGCGACCTTGCCCTGCTCGGCAAGGGCACGAAGCCTCTCCAGGTTCGCTTGGGAATACTTGCTCCGGGGCCGCCTGACTGAGAACTTCTGGGCGAAGCTATCCTCATCTATCGTGCGGACTGTACTATCGATCCAGCCGAAGCAAAGCGCCTCTTCGACCGCGTCGTTGTATGAGATGCGAAGCTTTGAAGTGTGCTTCTTGTAGTAGACGAGCCAAATCTCGGTCTTGGAGTTGTCGTTCTTCTTCAACCAGGCGCGCCACTGGCTGCGACTGGAGGCGTGAAGGAGCTTGGCCGATTGTAGAGGTTGCCTCATTCTTGTCCAGGTACGCACATCGCCCGGTCAGGGCGGAAGGCGGCCTAACGATCGCGCATCACCCGCCGACGCAGTCGATGCCACCAGCGCCGGTCGCGTGCATGCGCTTGTTAGCCCGCTTCGTTCAGCACACCAATCTGCCTCAGGAACAGATTTCCGAGCGGAGACAATTGGTGGCTCTGTACCTTCTGGGCGCCGGTCGATGAATCGAATTCGGACGATAGGACGCATTAACTGGGGCGTCGCGAGCTGTTGTTGACGCAACGTCCCTTATGCGACACGGGTCCGGGGTCGGGAACCGCTCCCGGACGGCCCCGGATGCCCAGACACAAGGCAAATTACGGCTGCTGTGCGACGGTGTCAAGCACAGGGCGGGCGCTTTCTGCCGGGACGCAGGTGTCGCAGCACGCCTCCGGCGTCGCGGCGCCCCTCGTGCGCCGGCGTCGCGAGCGAGACTCGACAGAAACCCCGCCACCCGCCTCAGGTGGGCCGCTGGTCAGGTGTCAGGGGGCGGCGACCTCGTCCAGGACGGGCGGAGCACGGCCGGGCCGCGTCGCCGGGAGCGCGGGGGGTAGCCCGAGGTGCCGGAGGATGCGCTCGATGACCGATCGTTCCTCAATCAGCGAGATGAGCCGGAGGCGCCCCCCGCAGCGTGGGCACGCGAGGACGTCGATGCCGTAACTCTTGCGCATCAGGTTGGCCCATCGCCGCCCGCCCGGCGTCCTGGGGCGTGTCGAGTCCGCTGTGTCCTGCAGGGCGGCATCCTTCGCGGCTATTTCCCCGGGCTTTCCGAAGGCGACGATGCGCGACCGCCAGGCGGCGCGCGCCCCGAGGATGCCGTGATACAGGATGAGGTTGATCCGCGGACGCGGAATCAGCACGGCCAGGCGCTCGAGCAGCTCCACCGCGCTGAACCGCAGGTGCGTCGTCCCGTCCGACCACTGGCGCTCGAGCGCCAGCAGGACGTCGCCGTCCTCCAGAAGGCGCAGCCGCTCGCCGGCCAGCGGGGGGCGCAGCACATAGCGGCACAGACGCTCCAGGCGATCCCGCTGGTCCGCCCGCACCCGAACGCCTGCTTCAAGGTCGAACCCGTCCTGGTTGGCGTGGCAGCGCGGAAGCGGGTTGGCCCCGGCATGGTCGAGCGCCTCCCCACACCGCCGGGTGCGCGCCCCGGCTCGTTGCCCCATCACCGTGGTCCCTTGCACGGCCGCCGCCGCCATTCCGGCGAGCGCTGGCGCCGCCTCCGCAAACCCGTCCGGCGCGCCGCCACCGCCATCGTCGTCTCCGTAGCCTCGGCGCGCGAGCAGAGCGTGAATCCGCGGCACCACAGTGGCCAGGACCTCGGCCACGTCCAGATCGGACAGGTCGTCGGCTGGCGCGAACGTAAGACCGCCGATCCCGTTCACGAAGACACCGTCGATGACCAGCGCGTGGATGTGCACGTTGAGATTCAGCGCTCGCCCGAACCGCTGCACGACGGCCACGCCTCCACCGCGTCCGCTGGCGGAGGCGGAACGCCTGGCGGCGCGCCGCCGAAACCCCAGGACGCTTCGCATGAAGACACCCACGACAGCCCGGCACAGAGCGTGATTCCAGGCCACGAGGTACCGCAAGCGGTACGGCAGCGTCAGCACCCACTGCCGAACCGGCACGGGAGGCAGCACGTGGTCCACGAGGTGGGCCGCGCGATCGGCCATCCGTCGCGCCCCACAGCTCTGACACACCGCGCGACCCTTGCACGAAAACGGCACAAACCGATCCAGTCCGCAGCCGCCGCAGCGGAAACGTGCGAAGCCGCCGGCCAGCGACCCGCATCCCAGGAAGGCGCGGAACTCCTGTTCCACGAAACGCGGCAGGCCTTCGCCGTCGCGCAGGGTGGCCGCCCGCGCGACGAACGTCTCGAAGTGGTCGCGAACCACCCGGAACACGACTCCCTGAGAGGGATGTCGCGGCTCGTAGGTCGGCGACGGCTGGACCACGCCGACCCGGACGCAGACCCCGTACCAAGCCGCGGCGGAGAGAATCCGGCGGCAGGTGAGGCGTCCGCGCCATCTGGTACGCAGATCCTGCGCTCGATGGGCAGCCGGCGGCGAGCAACATCCGCAGCCCCGGCGGCAACCGGGGCTGGCCCGACCTCGCGGCTCCGGCTTCCCCGGGAGCGTCACCGGCCAGCAGCCGTGAGCGCCAGGATCGCCGGGCCGTACTTCTCGACCTTCACAGGACCCAGGCCCGGGACGCGCAGCAGGTCACGCACGGTCCGCGGGTGCGCCGCGACGATAGCGAGCAGCGTCTTGTCGTGCAGGATCACGTACGGCGGCACACCCTGCTGGCGCGCCAGGCCGATCCGCCACGACCGCAGCGCCATCTCCAGCGCGACGTCGCCGGCTTCCCGCTCACCCGGGTCCTCGCGGCGGGCCGCGTGTCCGCCGCTGTCGACCAGCCACTCGGCCGCGCCGTGAGGGTCCAGATCGCGTTGCCGAACGCGCTGCCGCGACGGCCGCTCGCGCGGCGCCGTAGCGTGACCCGGATGAGGCGCGACACCACCCGGACCAGCCGCGGCACCACCCGGACGATACGCCCGACGCCGCGCGGGGCGCGCCGGCGTTCGCTGCACCGGCGGGCTCATCTCGACCTCGCGCACGTGGCCCGCCATCACCTGCCGGCCTAACACGGTCAGGCTCAGCGTCCGGTACTGATCGGGCGACTCGGCCACCAAGCCCGCGCCACGCGCGGCGTCGATCCAGTGCTCGAGGTCCTGCGGCCGCTCGCCCGACAGCAGTCCCGTCGTCGAGAGGTGGCGCAGCGCGTCGGGCAGATCCGTCACGTGCCCCACGAGCATGGCCGCCACCTTCCGGCGGCCGAACCGTTCGCCCGCTCGCGCAATGCCCGAGAGAATCTTCCGCACCAACTCGAGCTGGCCGCTGTTGAGCACAACGCGCCGGTGGCAGTTCGAGCAGGCGAGGCAGGGCTCCTTCGCAGCCGGGTCGCCGAAGTAGCGCAGGATCGTGGCGCGCAGGCAGGCGGCGGTCGTCGCGTAGGCCACCATGCGCTTCAGCTTCTTGTGCTACAGCTCTTTTCGACGGGCCACCTCCCCGGGGTCGACGACGACCGCCGCCCGCCCCGCCACCTCGTCTCGGCCTTTGTCGATCAGGAACTCGCGCGTCTTCACGTCGGCGTAGTTCCAGAGGAGCGTGGCGGCCGCCGGACGCCGGTCCCGACCGCCCCGGCCGATCTCCTGGTAGTACGCCTCGATCGAACCCGGCACGTCCACATGCACGATTGTCTCCACGTCGGGCCGGTCGATGCCCATGCCGGACGCGTTGGTCGCGCACACCACGCGCGCGCTCCCCGCGGCGAAGCCGTCCTGGACCCGCACGCGCTCGCCGTCTTCCAGGCCCGCATGGTAAGCCTCGGCACCGACGCCAGCCGTACGCAGCGTCCCGGCCGCCTGCTCGGCGCCTTTGCGGGTGGAGGCGTAGACTAGCGCCCGTCTGCTGCCGATCAACTGCGGGAGCAGTTCGCGTTTCTCCCAGTCGCCCGCTACCGGCCGCACGTGCAGTTCGATGTTGGGCCGATCGAAGCCCGACACGATAACCGTCGGCGTCGCCAGGCCGAGCAGGGCGACGATATCGTCGCGGACCTCGGGCGTGCCAGTGGCGGTGAACGCGGCGAGCGGAGGACGGCCGGCCTGACCGTCGGCCCGCCGGCACGCGAGCGCGGCGGCACGCAGCCGCCGGTAGTCGGGCCTGAAATCGTGCCCCCACTGCGACACGCAGTGCGCCTCGTCGACGACGAAGCGGGCGATGGGCGTCTCGCGCAGCAGGCCGAGGAACGCCTCGGAAGCGAAGCGCTCTGGCGCCGCGTAGAGCAGGCGGAGGCTGCCCTGCCGCACGGCTTGGAGGGCGCTGCGGCGCTCTTCGGCCGACAACATCGAGTGGAGTGCCGCCGCCGGAATCCCGCGGCGGTTCAACTCGTCGACTTGATCCTTCATGAGCGAGATGAGCGGCGACACGACCAGCGTCGTGCCCGGCAGCGCGACCGCCGGAAGCTGGTAGCCGAGGGACTTGCCGGATCCTGTCGGCATCACGGCCAGGACGTCGTGACCGCCGAGCACGGCACGCACCGGGTCTTCCTGCCCTGTCCGAAACGACACGTGGCCGAAGTGCTTGCGTAGCGCTGGAAGCAGGTCCGACATGGGTGACATCGTCATCAACGATACGCTTTCACCACGGTGCCAGCCACATCTGAAGGATGGCCCAGGCACATCCCTGCAGCGCTGGAGCCGATCGAGCAACGCGTCGCCTTCCGAACTCCCGCGGTCCACGTCCGAACGAACGCGGCCGGTGTGCTCGCGCGCGACGAGCAGCCCCATCTCGGAGGATGGATCCTCTGGGGTGCTACTTGAGTACCAGTTGGCCGGATCAAGTCACGAGATCGCAGGTCGAAGACCACGGCACCAGCAGGAAGGCAGAAGCAAGAAGCGAGCAGCAAGGATTCAAGAAGCGAGAAGCCAGAAGCAGGGAGCGAGGAGCGACGGGCCGCCGGCCTCGAGGCTCCATCGGTCAGCGGGCTTGGCCGCCAGCCGTCCTGGCCACGCCGAAGCGCTGAGGTGCGGTGGACGAGAGCCGCCAGCCGCCAGCCGCCAGCCGCCAGCCGCCAGCCGCCAGCCGATAATGTTGGACCCTATCTGATCTGCGTCGCCGCCATGCCGACCACGCCGAGTGTGCGCGCAGAGGCTTCCGCGAATTCGAACAGCGGCCGCGGGTAGACACCGAGCAGCATCGTCCCGATCAGGGCCACCGCAAGGACCGCGGCCAGCGCCGGGCCCAGCTTCGGCTCGGAGCCGACCGTCTCGGTCTTGATCCACATGAAGACGACAACGCGGACGTAGTAGTAGAGCGAGATGGCGCTGTTGAGCACGCCGATCACGGCCAGCCAGACGTAGTTGGCTTCGATGGCCGCACTGAAGAGCCAGAACTTGCCCATGAACCCGGCCGTCGGCGGGATGCCGCCGAGCGAGAGCATGAAGAACAGCATCGCGAAGGCCGCCGCCGGGTGGCGGAAGTACAGCCCGCTCAGATCCTTCAGCTCGTCGCCGATCACATCGGCGCGCCGCATCAGCACGATCACCGCGAAGGCGCCGAGCTGCATGAACGCGTAGATGGCGAGGTAGATCATCATCGCCGAGATGCCGCGCGGTGTGCCCGCGACAATCCCGATCAGCAGGTAGCCTGCGTGCGCAATCGACGAGTACGCGAGCATGCGCTTGAGGTTGGCCTGCGTCAGCGCCGCGATGTTCCCCACCGTCATCGTGATGACCGACAGCGCGTAGAAGAGCAGCGTCCAGTCAGCCGACATCGACGGCAGGCCCTCGATGAAGATCCGCAGCAGCATCGCAAAGGAGGCCGCCTTGGACCCGACCGACAGGAACGCCGTGATGGGCGTCGGCGCGCCCTCGTACACATCCGGCGCCCACATGTGGAAGGGCACCGCGGCGATCTTGAAGCCCATGCCCGCCACGACCAGCACCACGGCGAGCACCAGCCACGGGTCGCGCCCGTGCGCCGCGATCTTCACCGCGATCACGTGCAGGTTCGTGCTCCCCGACAGGCCGTAGAGCAGCGACATGCCGTAGAGCAGCAGGCCGAGCGAGAAGGTCCCGAGCAGGAAGTACTTGACGGCGGCTTCGTTCGACCGGCGGTTGGGCTTGAGCAGCCCCGCCAGGATATAGAACGAGATCGCCATCGTCTCGAGGCCGATGAAGAGCGTGATGAGGTCGGTCCCGCCCGCCATGAACATCATGCCGAGCGTGGCGCACAGGACCAGGAACACGTATTCGCCGTGCCGGGACCCTTCGGTGTCGAGATACTTCACCGACATCAGCAGGGTCATCGCCGCCGCGAGCAGGAACAGCGTCTTGAAGTAGAAGGCAAACGGGTCGACCGCGACCAGGCCGTTGCTGACCGCCACGTGCGAACCCGCCACGAACCACATCGCCACTGCGGTCGCCGCGATGGAGGCGACGCCGAGCCACGAGAGCAGCCGCTGGTTCCTGGCCGGCGTCACCGCGTCGGCCACGAGCACGACGAGCGCGCACGCGGTGAGCACCAGCTCCGGCAGCAGGTAGAACAGATCGTTGATCGAGAACCAGGCTGGCATCAGTGACGCCCTCCGGACGGGCTCGGGACGCCCGGCGCGCCCGTAGGCCTGGTCGTCTCGCCGCTGCCAGGCTTCGTCACGCTTCCCGGCGACTTGGTCGGCTCAACGCCGGAAGGCGTCGTCGCGCCGCCCGGGGCGTTCACCGCGTCACCGCCGGCGGGCTTCGGCGTCTCCCCACCAGGCGGCTGGAGGTCCTTCGCGGGCGCGGCCTCGTTGGCGGGGTCGGATCCCTTCACGTCGCCGCACGGCGGCGCCGCGAACTTCGACATCGGGGAATCGCTCGCCACCGGGGCCGGTGCCTGCGCGCACGGCGCCTGCGCCAGCGTCTTCGCGTAGTCCGGATTCACGCGGGCCACGACCGTGGTGACCGTCGGAGCGATCCGCGTGAGGAACGGCGTCGGGTAGAGGCCGATCCACACCGCCAGCGCAATCAGCGGGGCAAAAGTGGCGAACTCGCGCATGTTCAGGTCGAGCAGCTTCTCGTTCTTGGGGTTCTCGATCTTCCCGAACATCGTGCGCTGGTAGAGCCACAGCATGTAGGCCGCGCCCAGCACAAGGCCGCTCGCCGCGAAGGCCGCCCAGATTCTGTTCGCGACGAACACGCCCTGCAGGACGAGGATCTCGCCGATGAACCCGTTGAGCGTGGGCAACCCGATCGACGACATGGTCATGATCATGAACACGGTCGCGAAGACCGGCATGACTTTCGACAGCCCGCCGTACTCGGAAATCTCACGCGTATGCCGCCGCTCGTAGACGATGCCGACGATGAGGAAGAGCGCGCCGGTCGAGATGCCGTGGTTGATCTGCTGCAGGATGCTGCCCGTCATGCCGGCCGGGTTGAGGGCGAACATGCCCAGCATCGCGAGGCCCATGTGGCTGACCGACGAGTAGGCGACCAGCCGCTTCCAGTCCTTCTGCGCCAGCGCCACCAGCGCGCCGTACACGATGCCGATGATGGACAGGGTCACCATCATGGGCACGAAGGTCCGGGTGGCGTCGGGCAGGATCGGCAGGCTGAACCGGATGAACCCGTACGTCCCCATCTTCAGGAGGACGGCGGCCAGGATGACCGAGCCGGCCGTCGGCGCGTCGGTGTGCGCGTCGGGCAGCCAGGTGTGGAACGGGAACATCGGGACTTTGATCGCGAACCCCAGGAAGAACGCCAGGAACACCCACCACTGCAGGTTGTAGGGCACCGACATCTTCTGGAACAGCGTGATGTCGAAGGTGGTCGCGCCGTTGTGGAAGTACAGGGCCAGGATGCCGAGCAGCATCACCACGCTGCCGACCAGGGTGTACAGGAAGAACTTGATCGCCGAGTAGAGCCGCCGGTCGCTGCCCCAGATCCCGATGAGGAAATACATCGGGACCAGCATCACTTCCCAGAACAGGAAGAAGAGCAGGAAGTCGAGCGAGATGAACGCCCCGAGCATCCCGGTCTGGAGCACGAGCATGAAGATGTAGAACTCCTTCACCCGCTCCTTGATGGCGGTCCACGACGACAGGATCGCGATCACACCCATCAGCGTCGTCAGCAGCACCATCAGGGTGCTGAAGCCATCCACGCCGAGGAAGTACTCGGCGCCGATGGACGGGATCCAGGGCATCCGCTCGACGAACTGGAACGCCGGGTCCGACGGCCGGAACCAGAACCAGAGCGGGACCGACGCCAGGAAGCCGAGCATCGCGAAGGCGTTCGCAATCCACTTGATGGCGGTTTCCGCGCGCTTGTTCACGAACAGCAGCAGCACGGCCCCCACGAGCGGGATGAACAGGATCGAAGAGAGGATCGGGAAAGGTGCGTTGCTCACTGCTTGAGTCCTGAGGTTGAAGTCACCTACGGGTCAATGTTCTACCGCGACATCAGATAAATGCTTACGAACGCGAACACGCCGAACAGCATGACGAGCACGTAGTTCTGGATGAGCCCGGTCTGGAATCGGCGGAACGCGAAGCTGGACTCTTCCAGGATCTTGCCGACCAAGTTCACCAGCCCGTCGACGATGTACTGATCGGCGAGATGCGAGAGCCACGAGAAGGCCATCGTCAGCCAGCCGCTCCCGTTGACGGCGCCGTCCACGACCTTCGCGTCGACGGTCCAGAGACCGCGCGCGCTTGCCATGGTGCCGGCAATCGCCGTGGCGCCGTAGAACTCGTCGACGTAGTACTTGTTCGACAGCACGCGATGCGCCCCGGCCCAGCGTGCGGCGAGGTGGACGGAGATTTCCGGCGACCGCACGTAGAAACGGTAGGCGACCAGGATGCCGGCGAGCGCGATGAAGACCGACAGCACCATCAGGCCAACCTCGAGCCCCCACGAGGCCTTTTCGCCTTCGCCGCCCTCGGCCGCTTCGGCGGAATGAGCTCCGGCTGTGGCCTCCCCGGCGCCGGCCCCTTCCCGCTGGGCGGCCGCAGACGCCGCCTGGTTCGCGCCAATGACTGCGACGCCAAGCACGGGCGTCGCGACGGCGGCGTCTGAGACGTGTGCACCGCGTTCGGGCGGGGCGGAGACCGTGCCCGCCAACGTATCGCCTTCTGCAGCCGTGGCCGAAGAAACGCGTCCGCCTTCGCTCGCTTCGCGAGCTACGGAGGGGCTCCGCTCGCTCGAAGCGGCCGCCGACTCGCTCGCGTGCGCGGTGAAGCTCGGATGCAGGAACGTCTCGATCGCGTTGCCGCCGCCGAGCACCGCCGGGACGCCGAGGAATCCGGCGAGCATCGCCCCGACGGCGAGGATCTGCAGCGGAACCGTCATCGACTTCGGAGATTCGTGCGGTCCGTGCCACTCGCCGTGTCCGCCGCCGTGGCCGGCCGCCGCGTGCCCGGATCCGCCATGAGAGTCAGCCAACGCCGCATGAGGATCGTGAGCGGTGGCTGCGTGACCGTGGGCCTTCGCGGCAGCGCTCGGGCCGCTCGGCGTGTGCGCCGGTCCGGCTCCTGTCGGGACCATCCCTTCCCAGGCCGGTCCGCCGTACGGACCGAAGAAGGTCATCGACATCAGCCGGAACATGTAGAACGCGGTCATCAGGGCGGTGACGACGGCGAAGCCCCAGATAATCCTGTTGCTTTCGAAGGCCCGGAAAAGGATCTCGTCCTTGCTGAAGAAGCCCGAGAACGGCGGAATCCCGGCGATGGCCAGCGTTCCGATGAACATCGTGAGGTAGGTGACCGGCAGGTACTTCTTCAGGCCGCCCATGTGTCGCATGTCCTGCTCACCGGCCATCGCGTGGATGACCGACCCCGAGCAGAGGAAGAGCAGGGCCTTGAAGAAGGCGTGCGTCATCAGGTGGAACGCGCCCGCCGAGAACGCGCCCACGCCCATCGCGAGGAACATGAACCCGAGCTGCGACACCGTCGAGTAGGCCAGCACGCGCTTGATGTCGTTCTGCACCAGCCCGATGGTGGCGGCCATGAAGGCGGTCGCGACACCGACCACCGCGACGATCATCATGACCTGCGGCGCATGCTGGAAGAGCACGGCGTTGCGGCCGACCATGTACACGCCGGCCGTCACCATGGTCGCCGCGTGGATGAGCGCAGAGACCGGCGTCGGGCCTTCCATGGCGTCGGGCAGCCAGATATAGAGCGGGATCTGCGCGCTCTTGCCGGTGGCGCCCACGAAGAGCAGCAGCGTGATCACCGAGATCGTGCCAAAGCCCGCGGTTTCGACCGGCATCGACGAGGCGGCGTTGGCGACGGCGCGGAAGTCGAGCGTGCCGAAGGTCGAGTAGACCAGGAACACGCCGAGGACGAATCCCCAGTCGCCGATCCGGTTGACGATGAACGCCTTCTTGCCCGCGTCGGAGGCCGACTTCTTCTCGTACCAGTAGCCGATCAGGAGGTAGGAGCACAGGCCCACGCCCTCCCAGCCGACGAACATCACGACGAAGTTGTCGCCCAGGACCAGCATCAGCATGAAGAAGCAGAACAGGTTCAGGTACGCGAAGTACCGCGCGTACGCCCCGTCCTGCTCGCCGTGCATGTAGCCGATCGAATAGACGTGGATGAGGAACCCGATCCCGGTGACGACCAGGATCATCAGGGCCGAGAGCGGGTCGAGCCGGAATCCCCACGGGATCGAGAACTGGCCGATCGTGCCGTTGGCGAGCTGCAGCGGAATCGCCGAGAGCCAGGGTGCCACGGTCACCTGGTGCTCGGTGGTGCCAGGCATGGCCGACACCAGCCCCCAGAAGGCATTGATCGACAGACCGAGGGAGGCGGCCATGGTCGAGCAGGCCACCAGGCCCGAGACGCGCTTGCCGAAATAGCGAATCCCGACGACGCCGTTCACGAGGGCGCCCAGAGCGGGCAGCAGAGGAATGAGCCAGATCAAGTCCATACCGGTTACCACCGCATCAGGTTCATCTCATCGATGTTGACGGTTTCCTTGTTGCGGTAGAAGGCGAGGATGATACCCAGGCCAACGGCCGCCTCGGCCGCCGCGACGCAGATGACGAAGATGGCGAACACCTGGCCGACCGTGTTCTGCAGCTGGTGTGAAAAGGCGATGAGGTTGATGTTCACCGCGTTCAGGATCAGCTCGATCGACATGAAGATGACGATGATGTTCCGGCGGGTGAGCACGCCGATCACGCCGATCATGAACAGGGCCGAAGAGAGCACCATGTAGTGGGTCTGGGTAATCATCGGCTTCTACAGCTCCCGCTTGGCCAGCACGATCGCCCCGACCATGGCGACCAGCAGCAGCATCGACGCGACTTCGAACGGGATCAGGTAGTCGGTGTAGAGCATCCGGCCGATCTGCTCGACGTTGTTCGGAGAGAGGACCGCGGCCACCGTGTCGGGTTTCAGGTACCCGTAGGCGGCGACGACAACGAGCTCCGCCAGGACGGCCACCGACATGACGAGCGCCAGCGTGCCCTGTCGCCGCGGATCCGAGTGCGCCTCGGGCGGCCGCTTCAGGTTCACCAGCATCACCACGAACAGGTAGAGGACGACGATGCCGCCCGCATAGACCAGCACCTGGATGACCGCCAGGAACTGGGCCTCGAGCATGACGTACAGGGCCGCGATGCACAGGAAGTCCGCGACCAGGAACAGGACGCTGTGCACCGTGCTCTTCACCGTGATCACGAGGATCGCGAAGAACAGGATGAGCGCGGCGAGCGTATAAAAGGCGACTGCTTCGGCCATGGCGTTGACTGCTGTAGACGACTGGTCCCTACTGCAGCAGGACCTTGACGAGGCCGGTCACCACCACATTCGCGATGGCCAGCGGGATCAGAACCTTCCACCCCAGCCTCATCAGCTGGTCGTACCGGTAGCGCGGATACGTGGCGCGCACCCACAGGAACAGGTAGAGGAACGCGAACGCCTTCAGGATGAACCACGCCCAGCTCGGGAGGATCCCGAGAAACGACAGCCAGGCCACGTTCGGGAACGGCTGCAGCCATCCACCCAGGAAGAGCGTCGTGCCCACGCACGAGACGACGATCATGTTCGCGTATTCCGCGAGGAAGAAGAACGCGAACCGCATGCCGCTGTATTCGGTGTGGAACCCGCCCACCAGCTCCTGCTCCGCTTCGGGCAGGTCGAAGGGCGCGCGGTTGGTCTCGGCGAGACCGCCCACCAGGAAGATGAAGAACGCGATCGGCTGCGCAAACAGGAACCAGACGCCCTTGTCGAACTGCGCCTGCACGATCCCCACCATGCTCAGCGTGCCCGACAGCAGGATGACGGTGACCAGCGTGAGCGTGACGGCGATTTCGTAGCTGATGAGCTGCGCGGAGGCGCGCAGCGACGCGAGCAGCGGATACTTGCTGTTGGACGACCAGCCGCCCAGGATGATGCCGTAGACGCCGATGGAGGCGACCGACACGATGTAGAGCAGGCCGACGTTCACGTCGGCGATCCGCAGCGGCATGCGGATGCCGAACAGGCTGATCTCGCTCCCGAACGGGATCACGGCGAACGCGATGAGCGAGGGCACCAGCACGATGATCGGGGCGGCGGTGAAGACCCAGATGTCGGCGCGGACCGGGGTGATGTCTTCCTTGAGGAACAGCTTCAGCACGTCGGCGAGGGGCTGCAGGAGGCCGTGGGTCCCGACCCGCATGGGCCCGAGGCGCACCTGCACCCAGGCCTGCACCTTGCGCTCGAGCAGCACGATGTACATCACGGTGACGAGCACGCCCACCAGCGCGATGACGATCTTGATGAGCGGGAGGATGAAGATGTCTACCATACGTGTCTCTGACTCTAGGGGCTGGGCGCTAGGCGATGGGCGCTAGTTCGTGCTACCCGCTCAGCATCCTTGTCGGCCTCCCAAGCGTGCGCTCAGCGTGATCCCGTCCGCCGTGCGATCCGAATCGAACCAGCGCCTGGCGCCTGGTCCCCAGCCCCTATCTGTCCACTTCCCCGAGCACAATGTCGATCGTCCCAATCAGCGCGACGACGTCGGCCACCAGGTGCCCCTTCACGAGCCTGGGCAGCGCCTGGAGGTTGCAGAACGACGGCGGCCGCACGCGCAGGCGGTACGGGCTGAGCGACTTGCCGTCGCTCGCGATGAAATAGCCGAGCTCGCCCTTCGGCGCCTCGATCGCGTGATACGTTTCGCCCGCCGGCGGCTTGATCAGGCGCGGCACCTTCCCCATCACCGGGCCCTCGGGCAAACCGTCCACCGCCTGGCGGATGATGCGAATCGACTGCCGGAACTCTTCCAGCCGCACCAGGTACCGATCGTAGGTGTCGCCCCTGGTGCCGATCGGAATGTCGAAGTCGAATTCCTTGTACGCCGCGTACGGCTCGTCCTTGCGCACGTCGCGCTCGACGCCCGAGCCGCGCAGCGGAGGCCCGCTCAGGCCGATGGCGATCGCATCGGCGGCCGACATCACGCCGACGTTCCGGGTGCGCTCGAGCCAGATGCGGTTGCCGGTCAGCAGCTGCTCGTAGTCGGGCAGCTTCTGCTCCAGCATCTCGCAGAACTTGAGGACGCGCTTGTCCCACCCCGACGGGACGTCCTGCGGCTGGCCGCCGATCCGCATGCAGTTGTAGGTCAGGCGCGCGCCGCAATACTCCTCGAACAGGTCGAGCACGAACTCCCGGTCGCGGAGGCCGTAGAGCAGCACGGTGAGCGCGCCGATGTCGGCCGCGTGCGTGCCCAGCCACAGCAGGTGGCTCGCGATCCGCTGGAGCTCGGAGAGGATCGTCCGGATGTAGAGGGCCCGGCGCGGCACTTCGAGGGAGTAGAGCTTCTCGACCGTCTCGACGTAGCCCAGGTTGTTGGTCGCCGAGGCGACGTAGTCCATCCGATCGGTCAGCAGCACGATCTGCGTGTAGTCGCGGTTCTCGCAGAGCTTCTCGATCCCGCGGTGCAGGTAGCCGATGATGACATCCGCGTCGAGGACCCGCTCGCCGTCCAGCTTGAGCACCACGCGGAGCACCCCGTGCGTGCTGGGGTGCTGCGGGCCCATGTTGATGACAAGCTCGTCGGTGTCGAACATCGGCTGGCGCGCGTCGGTTGCCATGTCGTTACTCAATCTCGGACTCGGTCCCCGACTGGCGCGCCTTCAGCCAGTCCTGGGGACTTTCCATCATCAGCTCGCCCGGACCTTCGAGCGGGTAGTCCTTGCGTTGCGGGTGTCCCTGCCAGTCCTGCGGGAGGAGCATCCGGCGCAGATCCGGGTGGCCGGTGAGGTTGACCCCGAACATGTCGAACATCTCGCGCTCGAGCCAGTTGACCGCGGGCCACACGCCCGTGAGCGACGGCACGGCGTCGCCCTCGCCCACCCGCGCCTTGACGCGCACGCGATGGCGCAACCGGGTCGAGTAGAGAAAGTAGATGACGTCGAAACGCTTCGCACGCGTCGGCCAGTCGGTGGCGGTGGCGTCGGAACAATAGTCGAAGGCCGCTTCCGGCGCGTCGCGCAGGAGCGTGGCGACGTCGACCAGGCGGTCGGGCGCGACCACGATCGTCCAGTCCCCCACCCAGTAACTGACCTGCTCGACGACGCCGGGCAGACGCGACTGAACCAGGGTCACGAACGAGGGAACCGCCAGCTCAGCGGGCGGCGCCTGATCGGGAGGTCCAGGCGGCGGTGGCGGCGCCTTGGGCGCGGCAGGCGCTGGTGCGGCCGCGGCCGCTTTGGCCGCCGGCGCCACGGGCTTGGGAGCGGCAGCGCCCGCATCGGCCTTCGCCGCGCCGGGTGCCGGAGCGCCCGATGGCGCGCCTCCGGCCTCGGGGGCCTTTGGGGCTACGGGCGGCTTGGGTGTTTCAGGTGAGTCGGGCTTCGGGCCGTCAGGCATTGCCTCGTCCAGATGTCGTTGTCGTTCAGGGTCGTCCGGTCTGATCCTGGCTCACGCCCACTCGAGGGCACCCTCCCGCCAGGCATAGAAATACCCGACGACGAGGATCACAAGGAAGACCACCATTTCGATCAGTCCGAACCATGCCAGCTTGTCCATGATGACCGCCCACGGAAACATGAAGACCGTTTCCACGTCGAACACCACGAACAGCATGGCCACCAGGAAATACCGGATGCTGTAGCGGTCGCGCGCGTCCGTCTTGGGCTCGATCCCGCACTCGTACGGTTCCAGCTTCACCTTGGAGTACCTCTGCGGAACGATCAGGCGGGCGATGAGCAGCGTGACGATCGCAAAGCCGATCGCGACGACGATGAAGAGGAGAATCGGGATGAACGTATTGGCCATCTCTGCTCACCTGTCGCAGGCGCGCGCCGCACGCCCTTCCGCCCGGGCCGCCCGAGGCGCCCTTGCTACCGAACCGCTGACGGCTGTTCCGCTCTGGAGTGCACTCGATGGCGCTTGGCACGACTCCAGGGGCCTCGGAGGGTCCCACAGAGTCCGCCTCGCCCGTGAGGCATCGCCGACACTGCTGCGGCCGAAGATTGGCAATCGCGTCTGACCAGCCTGACACGATGCAGACAGCCTCCGGGTTATAACATGCGACCAGGGGGGTGTCAAGAAATCGGAACGATTCCCGGCGCCTGGCATCGCGCCGCAAGTCGGTGCCCTTCAAGCGTTTCCGCCCTGTTGCAGCTTGACGCTCTTCGCGACCCGCTCCTATACTGGCCTCAAGGCCTGCCCTACGTCACGAGGACTACAACCGATGTCGCGAATTCACTCCGCCAGCGTGATGGCCGCGGCCGTCTGCTGCCTGGCCGCAGGTGTCGCCGCAGCCCCGGAAAGGCCGCTGCGACCCTCGCCGGAGGCCGCAGCCCAGACCAGCCGCGAGCTCGACATGTTCGTGACGGTCATGACACCGGACAAGGCTCCAGTCCCCGGTCTTGGTCCCGATGATTTCGTCGTGGGGGAGGACGGCGTGCGGCGAGAAGTGCTTCGGGCCAGGCGGGCCACCGATCCGATCGATGTGGCGATCCTGGTCGACAACAGCCAGGTCGCCGCACCCATGATCCTGGACATCCGCAAGGGACTCGAAGGATTCATCGGACGAATGGCGGAAATGGCAGAAATGGCCGTGATCACCTACGGGGAACGCCCGACCCAGCTCGTGTCGTACACGAAAGATCAGCCCGAGCTCAAGCGGGCGGTCGGCAGGATCTTTGCAATCACAGGATCCGGGGCCTATATGCTCGACGGCATTCAAGAGGTTACCCGAGGCCTTCAGAAGCGCGACAACCCGCGCACGGCGATTGTCGTGGTGTCGGCCGGAGGCATCGAGTTCAGCGATCTGCACGCCGACCAGGTCGTCGGTGACCTGGTGGCCTGCGGCACGTCGCTGAACGTGGTGATGGTCGGATCGGGCGCCCCGGCGACGAACGATGGAGACCGGCAGCGCGACATCGTGATCGACCGGGGCACGAGCGGGACCGGAGGCCTGCGAGCGAACGTGCTCGACCAGATGGGCATCACGGGCGCACTCGACAGCCTGGCCGCCGAGTTGCTGAACCAGTACCGGATCACGTACTCCCGGCCCGACATGCTGATTCCGCCGGACCGCATCAGCGTCAGCGTCCGCCGGGAAGGACTGGTCGTGCGCGGCACTCCGGTCCGGAGCCGAAAACCAGGCGCATGATGTTCACGCGCACGCGGTGCTCCGCGGTCGTCGTCGTGCTCGCGATCGCGGTCCTCTGGGCCGGCAGAGGTCAGCCGTCTGCGCAGGCGCCGTCCAGCCCCGTCCCGGGCCAGGCCTTCCGTGGCGGCGTCGAGGTCGTCTCGCTCAACGTCACGGTGACGGACCAGGCGAATCACTACGTCACGGACCTGAAGCCGGACGGCTTCTCGGTCTTCGAGGACGGCGTCAAGCAGGATGTGACGTTCTTCAATCGCACGAATCTCCCGATTGCCGTCTCGCTGCTCGTGGACACCAGCGCCAGCATGGAAGACAAGATGAACACGGTGCACGCGGCAGCCACCGGGTTCGTCGAGCGCATCCGGCCGCAGGACCTCGAGCAGCTGATCGACTTCAACACCCGCGTCACCATCGCGTTTCCGTTCACCAACTCGATTGCCGACCTGGAGAAGGCCATCCACGCGATGGTGGCCGGCGGATCGACCGCGCTCTACAACGCCGTGTACATCGCGCTCCGGGAGCTGAAGAAGGTTCGCGCCCGCTCGGCCGATGACATCCGGAGGCAGGCGATCATCCTGTTGTCCGACGGGGAAGACACCTCGAGCCTCGTGTCCTTCGACGAGGTGATGGATCTCGCCAAGCGGTCCGAGACGTCCATCTACGCGATCGGGATCCGGTCCAACGATCCCGGCATCAGGAAGGGCTTCCAGGAAGCGGAGTACGTCCTGCGCCAGCTGACCAGCCAGACCGGCGGCCGGGTGTTCTTCCCCAACACGATTGGCGATCTGCCGGCAGTCTACGATCAGATCTCGCAGGAGCTCTCGAGCCAGTACATGATCGGCTACAGCTCGAAGAACCCCAAGCGCGACGGCGCGTGGCGGCGCATCGTCGTGCGGGTGGACCGGCCCGACCTCATCGCCCGCACCAAGCTCGGCTACTACGGGCCGACCAGCTAGGCGCGTTCGGTCCACTCGATCCCACGCCGAGCGCCCGATCCCTGACCCCTGGTCTCGCGGCTGGTGCCCATGATGGCCGACTGCCGGTCACGCGAGATATGATCGCGGCGCGCGAGGCCCTCGGTAACCAGCACTCCATCGAAACGGGATCAGCCATGCAGACACACACGTCCGGTGCGCGCCCGTTGCACGTCCTGGTTCCCGCCTCGTTGGCCATCGCGGCGGCGTTCGCGTGCTTCCTGACCTCGCCGCCACCGCTCCTCGCCCGCCAACCACAGGGCGGCGCGAGGTCCGGCACCTTCGCGATGCCGACCTCCGATCCTGCCGTGGCGATGATCGTTCCCGGCGGCGAGGCGATGAAGTACTGGCCGCGATGGCGCGGCCCGTCCGGGCAGGGACTGGTCGATGGCGCGGGGTACCCGGACACCTGGAGCGAGACGCAAAACGTCGTGTGGAAGACCGCGGTACCCGGCCGCGGACATTCCTCCCCGATCGTGTGGGGCGATCGCATCTTCCTCACCACCGCGGCCGCCGACGGGTCCAGCCGCTCGGTGCTGTGCTTTCGACGGTCCGATGGCAGGCAGCTCTGGCAGACGGCAGTCCCCACCGCGCCGGCCGAGAACCTGTATCCGAAGAACAGCTACGCCTCGGCCACGGTGTCGACCGACGGCCAGCGCGTCTACGCCTATTTCGGTAACGCCGGTCTGCTGGCCCTGGACTTCGACGGCAGGCAGCTCTGGCACGTCAGTTTCGGCTCCATCACGCTCTATCACGGCCCGGGTGGCTCTCCCCTGCTCTACAAGGACCGGCTGATCCTGTTCCAGGAACAGCGCCTGATGGACCGCAATATCCCGACCGGACCCGGCTTCATCGTGGCGATCGACAAGGTGACCGGCAAGGAGCTCTGGCGGAAGACTCGCACGCCGCAGCCGGGATGGGGAACGCCCATCGCCGTTCAGGTCGGGGATCACGTCGAAATCATTGTCAGCAGCAGCCGTCGCGTCGAGGCCTTCGATCCTGCGACCGGCACCCTCCTCTGGAGCTGCGGCGGCAACACGGTGGAGGTCATCCCCACGCCCGCGGTGGCTCACGGACTGATCTTCGCAACCTCGGGCCGGGCGGGGCCGACGCTCGCCATCCGTCCCGGCGGGTCGGGCGATGTCACCTCGACGCACGTGGTCTGGAGCACACCCAAGGGATCACCGTTCGTGCCGTCTCCCCTCGTGCTCGGCGACTACCTGTACACGATCAACGACATGGCGAGCGTCGCCTCGTGTCACAACGCGAAGACGGGCGAACTGGCCGGGCAACTCCGGCTCGGCGAGGCGCAGCGCGAGGGCTTTTCTGCCTCTCCGGTCGCGGTTGGCGGCCGGATCTTCTTCACCAACGATGAAGGCGACACCTTCGTGCTGAGCCAGGCGCCGGACTTCAAGCTGCTGCACGTCAACCGCATCGGCGAAAAGACACTGGCCAGCCCGGCGCTGGTCGACGGCCGCTGGTACATTCGCACGCAGGACCACCTGCTGTGCATCGCAAGCGCCGCACGGTAAGCCGGACCGATCCGTGTTGAAGGTTGGCGGCTCCTCCGGAGCCTGAAGACCCCGCGCTCACTCGTATGCTCGGCTCCCGGCTCCGGATGGAGGCCGGGTCTGCGGGGAATCGGCTCGCACCTCCGGCGGCGAGCCGTTCTGATACACTCATCGGGTCCCCACCCTCAGGCGAAGCACGCAATGGCAAATCGACCCATCGTCTACTTCATCGGCGCGGGCCCGGGCGATCCTGGCCTGATTACGGCACGCGGCGCGCGGTGCCTGGCTGCGGCGGATGTCGTCGTCTACGATCGCCTCGTGCACCACGGCCTCTTCAGGTACCTGAAGCCGGAGTGCGAGCGGATCGATGTCGGGCACGCCGCACCACAAGGCGTGCAGCAGGATGCAATTTCGTACCTGCTCGTCGAGAAGGCCCGCGAAGGCAAGGACGGGAAGATCGTCGCGCGCCTGAAGTGGGGCGACCCGTTCGTGTTCGACGACGGCGGCGAGGAAGCCCTGTTCGTCCACGAGCACGGCGTTCCGTTCGAGGTGATTCCGGGCGTGACGGCCGGCGTCGGCGTGCCGGCCTACGCCGGCATCGCGGTCACCTACCGCCGCGGCGGCGACACGTTGACCTTTGTCCGAGGTTACGAGGACGCGAGCCGGACGAGGCCTCGCGTCGACTGGTCGAGCCTCGCGAAGCTGGATGGCACGATCGTCTGCTACGCGGGACCACGCCAGGTGCCGGCGATCCTTTCGGCGCTGCTCGCCAGCGGCCGGCCGCACGACGAACCCGCGGCGCTGGTGTTCAACGGGACCTTGCCGACCCAGCAGACCGTCACGGGTACGCTCGACTCGCTCTCGACGACCCGCGCCGCCGACACGCCCGCCATGATCATTGTCGGACGGGTGGCAGCCCTTCGCGACCACCTGCGCTGGTTCGATGCGCGTCCGCTGTTTGGCTGGCGCATCGTCGTGACGCGGCCCCGGGAACAGGCGCGCGAACTGGTTGAGATGCTGGAGGATCAGGGCGCCCAGGTGACCCAGGCGCCCCTGGTCCGGATTGCGCCGCCCGAAGACTATGCGCCGCTCGACGAGGCGGTCGCGCGGGCCGGCAGCTTCGGGTGGATCGTGTTCACGAGCGCAAACGGGGTCGACGCGTTTCTCAGGCGGCTGAGCGCCGGGCCCGGCGACCTTCGCGACCTGAAGGGCGCGAGGCTGTGCGCGGTGGGCGCGGCCGCCGAGCACCTGCGGGCGGTCGGCGTGAAGGCCGACGTGGTGCTGGCCGAGTACCGGCCCGAGCTGGTGGTGGAAACACTCGAGGCGGGCGGCGATCTCTCGGGCGTCGAGGTGCTGCTGCCCAGGGCGGCGGATCTCCGCGACGTGCTGGCGGGCGGGCTGCGCAAGGCCGGCGCACTGGTCACCGAGGTGGCCGCGTACCGAAGCGTGCCGATCAGCCCCGACGAGCCCGGCGAGCCGGATGTCTACAAGATGCTGCTCGAACGCCAGGTCGACGTGATGACGTTCACGGGGCCCTCGACGGTTCGGGACTTCGTGCGGATGCACGGTGCCGACGCCGTGGCCGATCTGCTCAAGAGCACGGCCGTGGCGTGTCTGGGCCCGGTCACCGCCCAGGCGGCCGAGTCGCAGGGCATCGAGGCGACCATCGTCGCAGACGACTACACGATGCCCGGCCTGGTGACCGCGATCGTGAAGCACGCCCGTCAGGGGAAGGTCGCGCCTGGAGTCAGTGTCGCGGACTAGCAGGGACGATGAACAGGGGCTAGGGACTGGGCGCTAGGCGCTGGTCAGAGACCAGCAACTCAGGATATCACTCTGATGTAGCCCGGGGTCTTCAGGATATCACTCTGATTCAGCCCGGGGTCTTCAGACCCCGGGATCGCCGCAGCCCGTTTCTGCAAGTACGTCTGCAAGGCGCGTCGCACGGCAGACATGAAGATCGAGCCGGATCATCCAATCACCAGCGCCTAACGCCCAGTCCCCAGCCCCTAGTCTCAGTGCCTCCACGGAATCAGCCGATCGATCCACTGGATGCGCGTCAGGTCGTTGTAGACGACGGTGACCATCAGCGTCATCAGGAGCGCGAACCCCACCATCAGCATCCGCTCTTTCATGCGCAGGCTGAAATCGCGCCTCGCCACGCCTTCGAGCAGCATGATGAAGATGGCGCCGCCATCGAGCACCGGGATGGGCAGCAGGTTCAGCAGGCCGAGGTTCAGGCTCAGTGACGCCATGAAGGTCGCCAGGGCGACCCATCCGGCCGCCGCGTAATCGCCCGAGAGCTGGGCAATCGCGACCGGCCCCATCAGCTGCCGGGGTGACGTTTCCCGCGTCAGCATGCCGACCAGCGTCTGCACGATGAGGCCGCCGAACTCGTAGTTCTTCTGGAAGCTGAGCTTCACGGCTCCGAACGGGCCCGGCTGGATAATCTTGACGGCATCGCCGATGCCGATGCCAATCCGGCCTATCGTACCGCTCAGCTCCGGGGTGACCGTGATGTCCACGTCGGTGCCGCCGCGCGTGACCGACATCACGATGGGCACCTTCGGGTGTTTTCGAATCGCGTCGGTCAGCTGCTTCGAGAACACCATCGTCTCGCCGTTGACGGCGCGGACCAGGTCGCCAACCTTGACGCCGGCCTTGTCCGCCGGCGCTCCGGCCTCAACCGACGACACGCGCGGGTGCACGTTCGGCAGGACCCCGATGTCGCCGACCTCGTACTTCGTCTCCGGCGCAGGCGTCACCGTGAGCCTGGTTTCAACGCCCTCACGCAACACCGTCAGCACGACTTCCTGGTTGGCGCGCGTCCCGATGACGAGAAAGAACTGGTCCCAGGTCGGCACGTCGCGGCTGCCAACCTTGATGATGCGGTCGCCGGCCTTGACGCCGCCCCGCTCGGCCGGAGATCCCGGCGTGACCACGCCAATCACGACCGGATCGTCCTGGAAGGCCGGGACCTGGGCGCCCTGCATGAGCACGACGGCCATCAGGACGAGCGACAGCACGACGTTCATCAACGGGCCGGCGATCAGAATGCGGAAGCGGTCCCACTTCGGCCTCGACAGGAATTCGTCGGGCGCGCCGCTGCGCTGATCGTCCGGGTTCTCGCCGGCCATTTTCACGTAGCCGCCCAGCGGAATCGCTCCGATGCAGTAGTCGGTGCCGCCACGCTTGAAACCCCAAATCCTGGGCGGGAAACCCAGCGAGAAGGTCAGCACGCGCACGCCGAGCAGCCGGCACATCAGGAAGTGCCCGAGCTCATGCACGAACACCAGCACGCCCAGGACGAAGATGAACGACAGCAGCGTGGTCAAACGGAATTCTCCTGAAAGTTCTCGGCGGCGCACCCTCTGGCGGCGATTCCCTGTATCAATTGTAACCCCGGACGAGCTCCTCCGCCTGCTCGCGGGCCCACAGGTCCACGGCGCGGACCTCCGCCAGCGTGCGGACGGACATCGGCGGGGCCGCATCCATCGCACGCTCAATCAGTTCCGCGATCGAGACGAAGGTCAGGCGGCCCGCCAGGAATGCCGCCACGGCCACCTCGTTGGCGGCGTTCAGGACGACCGCGAGGCATTCCTCGCCCCGCAGGGCGCGGTACGCCAGCTCGAGACACGGGAAACGCTTGTGGTCCGGCAGCAGGAAATCCAGGCGGCCGCACCTGGCGAGGTCAAGAGACGGAAGTTCCCCCTCCCAGCGTTCCGGAAACGAGAAGGCGTACTGAATGGGCAGCCGCATGTCGGTCACGCCGAGCTGGGCAATCACCGAGCCGTCGCAATACTCGACCATCGAGTGCACCACCGACTGCGGGTGGATGAGCACGCCGATCTGGTCGGCCGTGGCGCCGAACAGCCAGCGCGCCTCGATCACCTCGAGCCCCTTGTTCATCAGGGTCGCCGAGTCGATGGTGATCTTCTTTCCCATGCGCCACGTCGGATGGCGAAGCGCGTCCTCCGGTCCCACCAGCTTCAACTGGTCGGCGGAGTGCCCGCGGAACGGACCGCCCGAGGCCGTCAGGATCAGGCGGCGCATCTGCGCGTAGTCCCGTCCGTGCAGGCACTGGTGAATCGCGTTGTGTTCGCTGTCGACCGGGAGGATCTGTACGCCCTTGCGCGCGGCGGCCGCTGTGACGATGCCGCCCGCCATCACGAGCACTTCCTTGTTGGCGAGCGCAATCGTCTTGCCCGCCTCGATTGCGGCCAGCACGGCCTCGAGCGCCGCCGTGCCCGACGATGCGCAGAGCAGAATCTCCACGTCGGGGTGCGTCGCGACTTCGAGCAGCCCGTCGGCGCCTGCCGCCGACACGTCGGGCTGCCATCCGCCGAACTTCGCCGTGGCGTGTTCGAGCGCGTGCTGGCTGGCCATCGCGACCACGCGCGGGCGGAACTGCCCGACCTGTCTGGCGAAGAGCGTCGAGTTGGCGCCCGCCGCGAGCCCCACGACCTTCAGCCGATCCGGATGCGCGTCGACCACCGCGAGCGCGCTGCGCCCAATCGATCCGGTCGATCCGAGAATGGCAATGTGCTTCGACACAGGATTCAGATGCCGCTCCCTTCGGGCGGATCAGCCGATCAGCCCGAGGATGAGGTAGTAGCCGGGTGCGACGAACAGCAGGGCGTCGATGCGGTCGAGGACTCCGCCGTGGCCCGGGATGAGCGTGGAACTGTCCTTCACGCCGGCGCTGCGCTTGAGCAGCGACTCGAACAGGTCGCCCGCGATGCCCAGGGCCACCAGCAGGGCGCCCAGGCCCACGCGCCAGGGGATGGCGATGCCCGGCAGCCACCAGTGACCGAGGATCGCGAGCACGCCGGTGCCGAACACGAATCCGCCGACGGCCCCCTCGACGGTCTTCTTCGGGCTGATGGTCGGCGACATCAGCCGGCGTCCGAACAGGCGCCCCGAGTAGGACTGCGCCGTGTCGGACACCCACACGGTGACCAGCATCAGCAGCAGGCCCTCGCGGCCGTAGTCGGCACGAATGGCTGCCATGGTGCCGAGCGGCAGCCCCAGGTACAGCGCCGGGAACAGCGTGGCGGCCACCGATCCCAGCACGTGGGGGCCGGGCTGCCAGCGGCCGACCGCGACGACGCCAACGGCCACGAGGGCCGCCGAGATGGCGACGCCGGTGAGCCCGGCGGGCGACGCGAAGGCGACGCAGGTGGCCAGCGCGGCGGTGCCCGCAAGGGACAACGGCACGTCGAGGCCCGAGGCGGTGGACAGGTGGACGTACTCGAGCAGGCCGAGCACGAGGACCGCGCCGAGCATCAGGACGAACCACCAGTGCGGGGCGAACCAGATCCCGGCCAGCACAAGGGGAATCAGGACGAGCGCACTCAGGACTCGAGCCAACGAAGCTCCTTTGACGGAAACGAACAGGCTACTTGATCCCGAGCGCCACCTGCGCCGGCTTGATGCCGCCGTACCGCCGGTCGCGCTTCTGGTAGTCGAGGATGGCTTCGAGCAGGTGATTTCGGCGGAAGTCTGGCCAGAGCACCTCGGTCACCCAGATCTCGGCATAGGCGATCTGCCATAGCAGGAAATTGCTGACCCGCATCTCGCCGCTCGTCCGGATGAGCAGGTCGGGATCCGGCTGACCTGCGGTATAGAGGAACTCGCTGAATCTGCGCTCGTCGAGAACCTCGGGCCTCACGCCGGCCTCGATCAGCCGGCGTGCCGCATCCACGATCTCGGCACGCCCTCCGTAGTTGAGGGCGATGTTGAACTGCATGCCGGTGTTCACGCGCGTGGCGTCGATGGCGCGCTGCAGTTCCTGCTGGATGTCCGGGTCGAGTCCTTCCCCGCGGCCGATCACGTTGAAGCGGATGTTGTTGCGGAGCAGCGTCTTCAGCTCGAGGCGCAGGTAGCGCTTGAGCAGGGTCATCAGCGTCCGGACCTCGAGCGGCGGACGCTTCCAGTTCTCCACCGAGAATGCGTACAGCGTGAGCACCTGGATGCCGATCCGGGCGCTCGCCTCCACCGTGTCGCGCACCGACGCGATGCCCGCCTGGTGCCCCTGCACGCGAGGCAGCTGGCGCTGGGCAGCCCAGCGGCCGTTCCCGTCCATGATGATGGCGACATGGGCCGGCAGCTGGTCGTAGTTGACCTGCCGGGCCATCGCCTCGTCGGGCGATCCCGCGGGAAGCCACGCCAGCAATTCTGCAAGCGGCATTCGCAGTTCCTGGAACGAGCAAAGCTTTATCTTACAAACTTCGGCCGTGGAGCGCCACTTGGACCACGGCGCCGGGAAAGACAGCCCTCGACCGGCCCTTCGGCCCTCGTGCTATGCTCGGCGGTCCGGGTTTCCGCAAGGGTGTTTCCATGGCTGATTCCGCTCGCGACCTCGGTGCAGATCTGGCGGCTCCACGTCCGGCGTCAGACTGCAAGCTGCAGGACTTGATCGACATTCCCCTGTTTCAGGCACTGCAGGACAAGCTCGACACCATCTACTCGTTTCCGTCGGCCATTATCGACAACGACGGCAACGTGCTTACCGCGACAGCCTGGCAGGACGTTTGCACCAGGTTCCACCGGATGCACCCGGAGTGCGCCAAGGAGTGCGTGGCAAGCGATCGCTACATCATGAGCCACCTGTCCGAGGCGAATCCCGCGGTGACCTACCGCTGCCCCCACGGCCTGGTGGACAACGCGACACCGATCATCGTCGGCGGCAGGCACCTCGGAAACTTCTTCACCGGTCAGTTCTTCCTGGAGCCGCCCGACCTGGAGTTCTTCAGAGCGCAGGCCCGCACCTACGGGTTCGACGAGGCCGCTTACCTGGATGCCGTGGCGCGCGTGCCGGTCTGGAGCGCGGAGAAGCTCAATCAGTACCTCGATTTCATCAAGGGATTCACCGAGATTCTCGCCGGGATCGGTCACCGGCAGCTGCAGGAATTCGAATCACGCCGTCTGGCTCTCGAGAAGGGATCCGCGCTCGAGGAGCTGAGCGTCTTCAACCAGCAGATCGTCGACAGCGTCGAGGAAGGCGTCGTCGTCTACGGCCCCGACCTCCGGTACAGGCTGTGGAACCCGTACATGGAGCGCTTGAGCGGCGTGGCCTCCAGCGAGGTCGTCGGCCGGCATCCGACCGACGTCTTTCCATTCCTGAGCGAAATGGGGATGGTGGATCGCCTCGCGGCGGCCTTGCGAGGCGTTTCGCAGCCAGCCTTCAACATCCCCTTCACCACTCCAGACGGCCGTTCCGGCTGGTCATCCCAGGTCTGCGGGCCCCTCTATGGGCATGACGGCGTCGTCATCGGCGTGATCGCGACCGTCCGCGAGATCACGAGCCTCATTCGATCGGAAGCGGAGACACGGGCCCTTCAGGATCAGCTGCTCCACTCCCAGAAGATGGAAGCCGTCGGCCGGCTCGCCGGAGGCGTGGCCCACGACTTCAACAACCTGCTCAGCGTGATCATCGGCCACACGGACATGGCGCTGGAGCAGGTCGATCCCGGCGCCGCGCTTCACGCCGACCTGCTCGAGATCCAGTCCGCGGCCCAACGGTCCGCCGAGCTCACCAAGCAGCTGCTGGCCTTTGCCAGGCGCCAGACGGCCGCGCCGAAGGTGATCGACGTCAACGACTCGATCGGCGGCATGCTCAAGATGCTCCGCCGCATGATCGGGGAAGACATCGATCTCGCCTGGATCCCGGGGTGGAACGTCGGCTCGATCAGGATCGATCCGTCCCAGTTGACCCAGATCCTCGCCAATCTCTGCGTCAACGCCCGCGACGCCATCGACGGAAACGGCAAGGTCACCATCGAGACGCTGGACATCGAGCTTGACGGGCAATACTGCGCGCTTCACACCGACGCCACGCCAGGCCGCTACATGATGCTCGGCGTCACCGACAGCGGCTGCGGCATGTCGAAGGACATCGTCGGGAACATCTTCGAGCCCTTCTTCACGACCAAGGAGACGGGCAAAGGCACCGGGCTCGGCCTGTCGACTGTGTACGGGATCGTGAAGCAGAACGGCGGCCACATCGGTGTCTACAGCGAGCCGGGCGTGGGAACGAGCTTCAAGATTTACCTGCCACGGCTGAGCGACCAGGTCGATCCGCTCCCCGAGCCGGGGGCCGGCGCCGCCGACACGGCGGGCAACTCCCGTCGCACCATCCTGCTGGTCGAAGACGAACCGGGCGTGCTCAAGGTGGGAAAGCGGTTGCTCGAACGCCTGGGATTCATCGTGCTGCCGGCGGGATCGCCGACCGAGGCGATGCGCCTGGCGGATCAGCACGCCGGGCACATCGACCTGCTGCTGACCGACGTGGTCATGCCCGAGATGAACGGCCGGGAGCTGGCCGAGCTGCTCTCGGGACGATGCCCGGGCATGAGGCTCATGTTCATGTCCGGATACACGGCGAATGTCGTCGCCCGCCACGGGGTGCTGGACGGCGATGTGCTGTTGGTCGAGAAGCCGATCACGGAAAAGGACCTCGCCGCGAAGATCCGAGAGGTATTCGCCAGCCCATAAGGCAGGGGTCGGGACGGATTTCGCGCCAGCCAAAACTGTAATTCAATTTTGTGATGCGCGAAATCCGTCCCGACCCCTGCCTTCCCTACGGGTAGTCGACCCGCACGAGGAACAGTCCCCGGGCGGGAGCGGTCGGACCTGCAAGGGCGCGACGGCCGGTCGCGAGCAGCTCGGCGATCGACGTCGCGGGTCGCCGCCGGTCGCCGACTTCCAGCAGCGTGCCGACGATCGATCGCACCATGTGGCGCAGGAACCCGTCGGCTTCGATCTCGAAGGTGATGGTCTCGCCCCTGGCCTCCTGCGTCATCGTCGCAATGGTGACAGCCGCAGGGCGACCATCCGGTCCGTGGGCCCGCCACTCGGCGCGGATGATCGTTCTGATCGTGGTCTTGACCGAGCCGCCCGTCGACTGGAAGACGGCGAAGTCGTGGCTCCCGACAAGCGCCGCCGACGCCTCCTGCATCGCCGGGATGTCGAGCGGCCGCGGAACGTGCCAGCACCACAGCCGATCGAAAGGCGAGAGGATCTCTCCCGCGTGGATCCGATACTGGTAGGTTTTCGATCGGACGCCGAAGCGGGCGTGGAAATCCGGATCAGCGTCTTCCACCGTCAGGACCCGCACCTCGGGAGGAAGCATCGCGTTCAGCGCGCGGGCGATGGTCGCCGTCTCGAGGGCTGTCGAGACGCGGGCGCTTGCCACCTGGCCGAGCGCATGCACGCCCGCGTCGGTTCGTCCGGCGCCCGCAAGCGCCACGGGCCGGCTGTCGAGTCGCGAAAGCGCTCCCTCGACGACACCCTGGACCGACACGCCGGCCGGCTGGCGCTGCCAGCCGACGAAGCCGGTGCCGTCATACGCCAGGGTGATCTTCAGCGTGCGTAATGGGGAATCTGGACTCATGGTACGGGCTCACGGCCTCGGGCTGCCCTCGCGAGCAGCGCGCGCCGCGCGGGCGATCGATGCGTTCGCGCGTCACCCGGCCGAAGAAGGCCGGGATCCCGGCTTGACGAGCGGCAGGCCTTCCGCGCAGAACGGGCACGCGTTGGCCTGGTAGGTCGGCAACGCCAGGTCGGCCAGGGCCACCAGCGGGACGCCAAGGTCAGCGGTCCCGCCGCTTCGATTGATGACGGCCACCGCGCCAGCGACCTGCGCCCCCCTGGTCCGGGCCACTTCCATGGTCTCCCGGGTCGATCCGCCAGTGGTGACGACGTCCTCGACAACCAGCACGCGGTCGTCGGGCGCGAGGTCGAATCCGCGCCGCAGCGTCAGCGCGCCGTCGACGCGCTCTGCGAAGATCGCCCGCACGCCCAGCGCGCGCGCCACCTCGTGGCCGATGATGAGGCCACCGAGCGCGGGCGACAGGACGACCGTCGGCCGGAGCGCGCGAACGTTGGCGGCGAGCGCCTTCCCGAGTTGCTCGGCCTCGGCCGGATGCTGCAGGACCAGCGCGCACTGGAGGTACGCGGAACTATGCAGCCCGGAGGACAGCTTGAAATGCCCCTCGAGCAACGCGCCCATCGCCCTGAATCGATTCAGCACTTCGTCTGGTGTCATCGAGCATCGCTCCCATGAATGAGGCGGGGGCTAGGGACTCGGCGCTAGGCGCTAGTTTGATCTTCCTCGCGTTAACGGCGCCTGGCGCAGGTTCCGTTCGAACAGGCTGAGGATCCGTCGGTACTCGTCGGCCCAGCTCGATTCCTGTTCGAACCCGTGGTTCTCGACGGGATAGACCGCCAGTTCCCAGTTCGATTTCCGCAACTCGATCAGCCGCTGGACCAGCCGGATCGAGTCCTGCGCGAAGACGTTGGTGTCCACCAGGCCGTGACAGATGAGCAGCGCCCCCTTGAGCTTGTCGGCGAAGTAGATGGGTGAGCTGCGCCGGTAGGCTTCGGCATCGTCCTGCGGCTGGTTGAGGATGCTGGCCGTGTACCCGTGGTTGTAGTGTGCCCAATCGGTGACGGGCCGGAGCGCGGCACCGGCGGCAAAGGTGTCCGACGCGTTGAACATCGCCATCAGCGTGATGAAGCCGCCGTAGCTGCCGCCCCACAACCCGATACGCTTCGGGTCCGCCTTCTGCGTCTGCACCAGGAACTTTGCGCCGTCAACGATGTCGTTGAGGTCCTTGTCGCCCATGTAGCGGTAGATCGCCGTCCGCCAGTCGCGGCCGTAGCCCGCGCTGGCCCGGTAGTCCACGTCGAGGACGACATACCCTTTCGCCGCCAGCAGGTTCTCGAACATGAACTCGCGATAGTAGGACGACCAGTACTTGTGCGCGTTCTGGGCGTACCCGGCGCCGTGCACGAAGACCACCCCAGGGTGCGACGCGTCGCGCCTGGCGCCGATCATCTCCGGCGTGAAGAGCCGTGCGTACACCTCCGCACCGTCACGGGCCTTGAACGTGATCACCTGCGGATCGATCCACTTGAAACTCGACCACTCCGGCGAGGGCGAGGTGGTCACGCGCCTGCCCTTCGCGCCGGGCGTGTTCGCCTGGAGGTACACCTCGGGCGGCGCCGTGGCGTACGAATAGAGATCCGCCAGCATCATCCCGTCGGGGGACACGTCCACGTCGTGGCCGCCAGGCGCCGCCGTCATCCTGGTTCGGGCGCCGCCGGCGATGGGCATCTCATAGAACTGCCGCTCGCCTGGATGGACTTCCGTCGATGTGAACAGGAACTTCGTCTTGTCCTGCGAGAGTTCGGCCGACGACAGCTCGAATCGCCCCGAGGTCAGCTGGACCGGCTTCGCACCGGCCACGCCGGCGTCCACGGTGTAGAGGTGCATCCAGCCGTCGCGCTCGGAGAGGAAGTACAACGTGTGTCCATCGGGCAGCCATCCCATGCCGCTGCCGCCGGCTGGCCCGAAGCCGCCGGCTTCGCGGATCCACGCGTCGTCGTGAAGCGCGTCCACGACGCGGGTCTTCCCCGTTTCGGGATCGATGGCGACGATCCAGCGATCCTTGAAATCCCCGGCACGCGCGACCGCAACGACCAGCTTGCCGTCCTTCGAGAAGAACGGCGAACTCCAGCGGACCTCGCGCGGCTCGTCCTTCGGCACCGGAGCCGGCTTGTCGGAAGCCGCAGCAGCAGGCTTGTCGGGCGTCGCGGCGGGTGCGGCTCCTTCAGCGGCTGGTGCAGGCGATGGAGCCTTGCCCTTTCGCATGCCGGCAAACGACGAATCCACCCACGTGGTCTTGTGAGTCTTCAGGTTGAGGATGGCGAGGCGGCGGCGGTCCTGGGCGTCGCCAACGAGCGGACGGCCTGGAATGTCCTCGGCGTAGGCGGCCTGGGTGACGTAGTTCGGCACAATCGAGGGCCTGGCGCCGGAAGCGCGCTCGTTCACGGTCAGAAACGCATAGGTCTCGCCCGGAAGGAGCGCGATATCAACGACGGTCTGCTGCTCCGAGATCTCGAACTCCGGCAGGCTCTCCTTGTCGCGCCTCGCCTCTTCTTTCTTCCGGCGTTCCGCGGCTTGCCGTGTGAACTCGATGAGCTTCTGCTCTTCCTCCTTCACGTACTTCTGGCTGTCGGTTTCGCGGGCATCGCGGCGCCGTGGCCTGACGTCGGTCAATTGCTGCACCGAGCCGGTCGAGAGCGGCACCAGGAACAGGTTGTTCTGCGCAACAAACGTCACAGCCGTTTCGTTGCGGACCCACCGCGGGTTCGACTCGGGCTGGGTCGTGCGCGTCACCGGCAGGCGGGCCTTCCGCACCCCGTCGTGGATCAGGATGTCTCCCGCCTCGACATACAGGGCGCGCCGGTGCTCCTCGTTCCAGATGCCGTTCACGGGCGGCGCATCACGGCGCTCTTCGGGCGTCAACTTGCGGGGCGCGTCGCCCTCGCGGGCGACGACGTAGGTGGACGCCTCGTCCTCGCCCGGCTTGCGCCATTCGAAATACAGTTCCTTCGAGTCGGCGGACCACCTGAGGCCCGACGGCGGATATCCGACCAGCGCCGGGCCGCGCATGATGCTGTCGACGGTCAACTCGAACCGGACTGGAGCCGGTGGTTTCGCCGGCTGCTCAGCCACCACGACGACGGCGGCCACCAGCACCAGGCACACCGCCAGGCTACGACGAATCGTTCGCATGCCACCCTCCGGAGAGGTCCCCCTGCGTGCGGACCCCGTCCAAGGGCTGCTAGTATACCTTTTGCAGTTTCGTCGAACCGGCGCCCGCGCCGTTTCGTCTACTCAACAAGGGCAGTGGTGTCGAACAGGCGGGTGTCCCCCGGTGCCCGCCGCCTCATAGGGCTTCATCCGGGCGGTTCCCCTAGCAGTGGAGCATACGGTTATGCGAGAACAGTTTTCCCGAGCCGCGAGCGTGACGCTGCTGTCAGCGTTCGTCATCGGATGGTCGATGTCCGCTTCCGCCCAGACGCCACCGGTCCAGCCCGCGGGCGCCACGCCCGCAGACAAGGCGGCGGGCCCGGTCCGGCAGCTCTCAATGGAAGACGCCGTCAAGCTTGCGCTCGAGAACAACCTGAGCCTCCAGGTCCAGAAGCTGGATCCGCAGATCCAGGATGTGGCGATCGCCCAGGCCAAGGGCGCGTGGTCGCCGACGCTCACCTCAACGATCAGCAATCGGAATCAGACCTCGCCCATCACAGGCTTCTTCGCGGGCGCCACCGACAAGTCCACCCGGCAGAATTTCCAGGCCGACGTGGGCGCCAACGGGCTGCTGCCCTGGGGCATGAACTACACGGCGACGTGGAATTCGACCCGATCGAAATCGAACAGCATCTACGACAGCCCCAACCCGGCGCTCGGTGCGAACCTGTCACTCAATCTCACGCAGCCGCTCCTGCGCAACTTCAAGACCGACGGCGCGCGCACCCAGCTGGTCATCAGCCGGACGAACCGGGAAATCTCGGACATCTCGCTGCGCCAGACCATCCTCACCACGATCCGCAGCGTGAAGAACGCGTACATGGACCTGAAGTACGCGAAGAGTGCGCTCGAAGTTGCCCGCCAGTCACTTGATCTGGCTCGCGAGTCGCTGCGCAACAACCGCTCCCGCGTCGAGATCGGCACCATGGCGCCGCTCGACATCGTCGAAGCCCAGGCGGAGGTTGCACTGCGGGAACAGAACGTGATCGTGGCCGAGTCGAACGTGGACGGAGCCGGGGATCGGCTGCGGACCCTCATTTTCGACCCGAAGGCCGCCGACTTCTGGAGCATCCAGATCGACCCCACGACGCCGACCTCGTTCGAGCCGCAAAAGGTCGACGTCGAAGCGGCCGTGCGCACGGCGATCGAGAAGCGGACCGATATCCAGGCCGCGCGCAAGCAGCTCGAGGTGGCCCAGACCAACGTCAAGTACTACCGGAACCAGCGGCTGCCCGACCTGAGCGCTCAGGTCACCTACCTCACGACCGGACAGGGCGGCACGAAGCTGAACTTCGGCGCCGGGTTCCCGCCGCCGATTCTCGGGCAGATCAACGAGGGCTACGGCACCGTGCTCAGCAGGATGATGAGCCTGAACTTCCCGACGCTCACCCTCGGGCTGCAGTTCTCCTATCCGCTCGGCACGAGTGCGGCCGACGCGAACCTGGCGAGGACGCGTCTCCAGGTGAACCAGGACGAGATTTCCCTCCGGAATACCGAGCTTCAGGTGGCCGCCTCGGTCCGGGACATCACCCGGCAGTTGTTGACCAACCAGAAGCGCGTCGATGCCACCACGGCCACCCGGAAGCTGATGGAACAGCGGCTGGTGGCGGAGCAGAAGAAGTTCGCGGCCGGGATGTCGACCAACTTCCTGGTGTTCCAGGCGCAGCGCGACCTGGCCGACGCCCGGAACAACGAGCTCAGCGCCGTCCTCGATTACAACCGTTCGCTCATTGATTTCGAAACCGTTCAGCAGGCGCCCACCGCCGGCGGCAGCTCGATCGTCATCGGCGGTCAATAGCGCCGGTGCGCCATTCGTCCGATGGAGTGTCATCCGTCTGATGGAGCCCGGGGTCTTTCAGACCCCGGGGCGAACCGATCGCCGGGTCTGAAGACCCGGCCTCCACCTGAAGGCTGGGCCTCCATCATGGCGTCCACCCGCGTTCCTGATGTCGAAGGGCCGATGGCCGGGGGGGTGGATTGCCGCATGAAGCATGTGGCGCCAATGCGCTACACTCCACACGTGCCAAGGCTGACCGCCCTGATCATCACCTTCAACGAGGCCGCGCACATCGCGGAGGCCATTCAGTCGGTGGCCTGGGCCGACGAGGTGCTGGTCGTCGACTCGCACAGCACCGACGGGACGGCCGACCTCGCGGCGGCGGCGGGTGCGCGCGTCGAGGTGCGCGCCTGGCCGGGCTACATCGAGCAGAAGAACCACGGCGCGTCCATCGCGCAACACGACTGGATCCTCTCGATCGATGCCGATGAGCGGGTCACGCCCGCCTTGGCCGCCGAGATCCGATCGCTGCTCGCCGGCGATCCCGGCTGCCCGGGCTACAGGATCCCGCGCGTCAGCTACTACCTCGGCAAATGGATTCGCACGACGGACTGGTACCCGGATCCTCAGCTTCGGCTCTACGACCGCCGGCGCGGGCGCTGGACAGGCCGATACGTCCACGAATCGGTCGGCGTAGACGGGCCGGCCGGCATGCTGCGCCATGACCTGCAGCACTACACGTACCGTGACGTGTCGCATCACCTGAAGACGATCGACCGGTACACGAGCCTCGCGGCGCGCCAGATGCACGAGGACGGCCGACGGGCCGGGGTCCTGCAGATCCTGCTCCACCCGCCGGCGGCCTTCCTGCGCAACTACCTCGCGCGCGGCGGATTCCGCGACGGACAGGTCGGTCTGATCGTCTCGTTGCTCAACTCGTACTACGTGCTCTGCAAGTTCGTGAAGCTCTGGGAACTCCGGCATCAGGCCGGGACGGCCGCACCCGGCTCGCCGGCCCGGCAGCCCGACTCGGGATCTGCCGGTTCGAACTCCCGCGCTTGAGGCGAGATCTCCGACGATGTTCTCCCTGCACATCGACACGGCGCGAACCTGGCGAGGCGGCCAGAACCAGGTCCTGCTGACGGTCCTCGGGCTGCGCGGAATTGGCCACCGCGCGGTGCTGGTGGCGCATCCCGAAGGTGAGCTGGCGCGACGGGCCGGCGAGGGCCACGACCTCATCAGGCTCGCGTCATCGCACGAGGTGGACCTGGGCGCCGGCTGGCGCCTGGCGCGAATCATCAGGGACCTCGCACCCGACGTGGTCCACGCGCACGATCCGCACGCCGTATCCATGGCAGCGCTGGCGCTGTCGCTGATGCGGAAGCCGCCGAAGCCGGCGCTGGTCGCCGCGCGCCGGGTGGACTTTCACATCAGGAATAATTCGTTTTCGCGCTGGAAGTACCGGCAGGTCGACCGCTTCATCGCGTCGTCGGACGCGATCCAGGCGATGCTCGCCGCCGACGGGATCCCGGCCGACCGGGTGACGAAAGTCCACGAGGGCGTCGACATCGATCGCATCGTCGGGCTGCCCGCCACCAACGTCCAGGCGGAATTCTGGCTCCCCACCCACGTGCCCGTGATCGGAAACGTGGCGGCGCTGGTCGCGCACAAGGGCCAGAAGTACCTGATCGATGCCGTTGCGGCCGCGGTGCAGAAAGTCCCCGAGCTGCACCTCCTGATCTTCGGCGAGGGCGAACTCCGGCCTGACCTCGAGCACCAGATCCACGAGCGGCGGCTCGATCGTCACGTCAAGCTCGCCGGCTTCCGCGCCGACGTGCTGTCGTTGATGAAAGGGCTCGACCTGTTCGTGATGAGCTCGGTCACCGAGGGCCTCGGCACCTCGCTGCTCGATGCGATGGCCGCGTCGAAGGCGATCGTCGCGACGCGCGCCGGCGGCATTCCGGAGGTGGTGGAGCACGGCGTCACGGGACTGCTCGTGCCTCCGCGCGATTCGGCCGCCCTGGCCGAGGCGATCGCGCGCCTGGTCTCGAACCCCGCCCTGCGGGAACAGATGGGACGCGCCGGGCTCGCACGGGCGCGCGAGCTGTTCAGCGTCGAGCGGATGGTCGACGCGACGCTGGCCGTGTACGCGGATGTGGCCGGCAAACCCCGCGCAGCGGACACTGCCGATCCCCCGCCGGCTGATTGAACCCGCAGGCGTTCAACATCCCGAGGTGGCACAGCGCAAAGTCGTAGCGGATGGGATCCAGCCTGTCCAGCGCCCTCAACGAGGCGGTGATGTCTGCCGCCATCGGCCAGCCCGGGCTCGACAGGCGCGTCAGCCCCAGGCACCGCCCCACCCGGATCACGTGCACATCGAGCGGGATCACCAGGCGCGACGGCGACACGCGGCTCCAGCCGCCGGGATCGATCCGATCGCGCCTGACCATCCACCGAAGGAAGAGATTCAGCCGCTTGCACGCGCTGCCCGCTGAGGGCCGCGGAAAGAAGTGGTAGACGCCGGGCCGGGCCGGCACCTCTCCGTAGGCCGCCCGCAGATCGATGGCCCGCGCGCGAACGCAGAAGCGCTCGAGGCCCGGCCCGATGTCCGGAGCCGAAGGGTCGTCGCCTTCTGCGAAGAACCGCTCGATCGATCCCGACTCCTCGATCATCTGCCTGAGGATCCACAGCAAGGCGACGAAATCGAGGCCGCGGGTCCATCGATGGACCAGCCCGAGCAGGGGTGCCGCATCCCGAGCGGGATCGAACCGCCTGACGAACGCCGCCGGCGACGGCGCCATCACCCGAAGCAGCGATGTGATGGACGCCATGATGCTGGCCACCCGCCCGAACGCCAAAGCTGCGGCGCAGAATGCCGCGATCTCGCGATCGGCCGGGTCGCCGAATGGCCGGACCAGTTCGACCGGATCGGTGACGACGCCGGAATGATCGAAGTCCGCGTAGACGCGGTCGAGCCGCTCTTTCAGCCCGCCTGCATCCTGCGATCCGGGCCGGTTGACCTCAGGCACGCCCACGACCCGGCCTCAGAATGCGGTCACGGGCTGGCCGTCCCTGCAGAGCGGGCAGTCGGCCACCGGGTAATTGTCCGGGGCGTGGTATTCGGCCAGGGCGAAGTTGGGCACGCCCAGATCGACGATGGACTCGAGGCGATCGTAGATCTCGACCGAGGCAACGATGGTGCCGCCGGCGTCGCGCACCAGCGCGGCACATCGCTCGAGCGTCTGACCCGTGTTGCGCACATCGTCGGCGAGCAGCACGCGCTTGCCTGCGATCAGGCCGCGGTAGAACTCGCGCAGCACGTGTCCCCGCGCCGGGTCGGGCGCGAAGGGCGCGAACCCGCAGGCCGGCGCCGAGAGCTGGCGGCGGCTGTCGAGCAGGCCGGCGATCGTGTGCGCGAGCAGGGCCCCGCCCGTCGCGGGCCCCGCGACGATGTCGATCTGTTCGATCAGGCTCGACGGCACGATGTCGATCAGATCCTGCGCGAACTGCCAGATCGTCGACGGGTAGCGGAACAATTGATGCGGGTTCAGATAGACGCGGCCGTGGAACCCGTTGCCGTAGTCGAAATGCCCGTTCAGCATCAACACTTCGAAACGCTGCAGCTCGCGGAGAGCCTTCTGCTGGATGTTCTGGCGACGATTCACGTATGCCTCACTTGAAGAAAATCGCGGGGACCGCCGGGTTCACATACATCACCTGCCCGCCGACGATCGTGGCGGCCACCCCTCCGCGAAGCGCCCATCCATCGAACGGCGTGTTTCGCGCCATCGATCGCATCGTGCCGGACCGAATGGTGACGGGCAGGTCCCACGCGACGAGCGTCAGGTCCGCAACGTCTCCCGCGCTGATCCGGCCGCCCGGAACGGCGAGAATCCTCGCGGGGCCGGCCGACAGCAGTTCGACCAGCCGCGCCAGGCCGATCGAACCGGTGTGAACGAGGCGGTCCAGCGCCAGTGACACGGCTGTCTCGAGCCCCGTGATGCCGAAGGGCGCGTGGTCGAACTCGACCCGCTTCTCGTCCTCGTGGTGCGGAGCGTGGTCGGTCGCAATGGCGTCGATGGTGCCGTCGGCGAGAGCGCGCACCAGCGCGTCGCGATCGGCCGCCTCGCGCAGAGGCGGGTTCATCTTCAGGTTGGTGTCGTAGCTGATTGGCGACGCCAGCCGCTCGTCTGTCAGCGTGAAGTGGTGCGGAGTGACCTCGCAGGTCACCCGCACGCCCCTCGCCTTGGCCTGTCTCACGGCGTCGACGGCGCCGGCCGTGCTGAGGTGCGCCAGGTGCACGTGCTGCCCCGTCATGCCCGCCAGGACGATGTCGCGCGCGACCATGACATCCTCGGCGGCGGATGGAATCCCGCGCAGGCCCAGTTGCGACGAGTGAAAGCCTTCGTGCGCCACGCCGTCGCCGGCCAGGGAACCGTCCTCGCAGTGGTCGATGACCGGCATCTTCAGCATGCCGGCGTACTCGAGCGCCCGCCGCATCAGCAGGGCTGTCGCCACCGGCTTCCCGTCGTCCGACACGGCGACGCACCCGGCCTCCTTCAATTCGGCGATCTCGGCCAGCTGCTCCCCGGCCGATCCCTTCGACACGGCGCCGATGGGATACACGCGTGCCAGGCCCGCCGCGTCGGCTGCCCTGAGGATGTACCGCGTCACGCTGGCGTTGTCGTTCGTCGGCCTCGTGTTCGGCATGCAGGCCACGGCCGTGAAGCCGCCCGCGACGGCAGCCGAGACGCCGGTGGCGACCGTTTCCTTGTGCTCGTAGCCGGGCTCGCGCAGGTGCACGTGCATGTCGATGAATCCCGGGCACACGACCACACCGGCAGGCACGTCGACGACCTTCGCGCCCTCGCTCGCCTCGGGCGGAATCGACGGGACGACCAGGCCGATGCGCCCGTCCTTCGATGAGCACGTCGCGGACCCCGTCGACGCCCGACGCCGGATCGACGACGCGCCCGCCCCTAAGCAGCAGCTTCATGATCGCCTCCCGCCAGCAGATACAGGACGGCCATGCGGACGGCGACGCCGTTGGCCACCTGGTCCAGGATGACCGAGGCCGGCCCGTCGGCCACCTCCGAGGCGATCTCCACGCCGCGGTTCATGGGCCCGGGGTGCATGATGATCGCGTCCGGCTTCGCCAGCCGGACGCGGGCGGCCGTCATGCCGAACACGTTGAAATACTCGCGCAGGGACGGAAAGAACCCGCCCTGCATGCGCTCGAGCTGGATCCGCAGCATCATCACCGCGTCCGCGCCGGCCACCGCCTCCTCGACCGACGTCGTCGCGTGGACGCCGAGCCGCTCGATGCCGGGAGGCATCAGCGTCGGCGGGCCGCTCAGCCAGACATCGGCGCCAAGCTTGGTCAGCAGCAGCACGTTCGACCGCAGCACGCGGCTGTGGAGCAGGTCGCCGACGATCGCGATCTTCAGGCCCTCGAGGCGGCCCTTGCGGTCGCGGATGGTGAACGCGTCGAGCAGCGCCTGCGTCGGGTGCTCGTGCATGCCGTCGCCCGCGTTGATGATGCCGGCCTTGCACGTCCTGGCGAGCAGGTGGCAGCGCGCCGGAAGACGCGTGCCGGAGGACGATCAGGTCGGGCGCCATCGCCATCAGGTTCATCGCGGTGTCGATGAGCGTCTCGCCCTTGACCACGCTCGAGCTGGCGATGGCGATGTTCAGCGTGTCGGCGCTCAGCCGCTTCTCGGCAACCTCGAACGAGGTCCGTGTGCGCGTGGACGGCTCGTAGAACAGGTTCACCACGGTCTTGCCGCGCAGCGCCGGAACCTTCTTGATGGGACGGTCGGCGATTTCCCGCATCGCGATCGCCGTGTTGAGGATCAGCCGGATCTCGGGGGCGGTGAGATCGGCGATGCCCAGCAGGTCCTTGCCGCGCAACCCGGTCGCGACCTCGGTCACCTCGGGCCTCCTTCCGCCTGTTCGATGATTACCTCGTCGCGGCCGTCGCTTTCGGCCAGCAGAACCTGCACCGTCTCGCGACGCGCGGTCGGGAGGTTCTTGCCCACGTAGTCGGCCTTGATCGGCAGCTCGCGGTGCCCGCGATCGACCAGCACCACGAGCTGGATCGTGCGTGGCCGTCCGAAATCGATCAGCGCGTCGAGCGCGGCCCGGATCGTCCGGCCCGTGTACAGGACGTCATCCACCAGGATGATGTCGCGGTCGTCGATCGAGAACGGAATCTCGGTGCTCCGGACAATCGGCTGCGGGCCGACGGCGTGGCGCATCAGGTCGTCCCGATACAGCGTGATGTCCAGCGCGCCGGTCGGCACCTCGTGGCCGGCGATCTGCTGCAGGATGGCGGCCAGCCGGCGCGCGATCGGCACCCCTCGCGTGCGCACGCCGACCAGCGCCAGGGCCTCGACGCCGCGATTGCGCTCGACAATCTCGTGGGCGATGCGTGTGAGCGCGCGGCCCACCCGCTCGGCGTCCATGACTATGGGCATCGAATCCTCCAGGAACAGGGTCGCGTGGCGGAGTGCGCGAGCGAGTGCCCGACGAAGCAGCGTGCAACGTCAGCACGGGATGGCCGGATTGTGTGGCGGATGTCGCGAAGACGAGCGTGGCAGGGCACGAGCACCTCTTGCCGGCCTCACGGGCCGTTCTTAAAGAGTTGAGACAGCATAGCACATTGGCGGCTTAGGGCTTGGGGCTTAGGGCTTGAGGCTCGGGGCCAGACCTCATGCAAGAGGCTCACGGCCAGCAGCCGTCACGCCGCCTGCCGCCGGGCCTCGGACCCGCGTGCTTACGAGGTGCCGTGCGAACCAGTGTGACTCGGCCCTAAGCCTTAAGCCCCAAGCCCTAAACCTATCGATCGTAAGAAGGTATGTATGCAATCGGCCGTTCCGAGGTGAAGGATCGCTGGAAGATGTCTGTGCGCGCGGAACCGTCCATGTCGCGTCCGACCGGCAATCCAAGGTAGTAGAGAATCGTCGGCGTCAGGTCGAGCACCGATGCGCGCGCGAAGCTCCCGGGGCTCACCATCGAACCGTACGCCAGCATGAACCCGTCGGGGCCCTTCTCGTGCGTGCCGCTCAGCCTCGGATTGCCGAAGGCCCGTTCGAGCAGCCGCTTGCCCACGCTGAGCGGTTCCATCCCGAATCCCGACACGACCAGCAGCAGGTCGCCCGGCTTGAGCGTGGCCATCGCGCGCCCGACCGAGGCGTCGGCCGCTGCATAGTAGGAATCGAGCACCTGCCCGTACCGGAGCCGCTCTTCACTGGTCACGTCGCCGAACGCCCACGGCACGGCGAACCTCAGGAAGTAATGGCCGGCGGTGTCGAGACATTCGTACCGCACGATCGACACACGGACCGGATACTGGCGATCCAGTTCGGTCGCAACCTCTTCCAGCGCGTGGTCCGACACGCAGGGGCTCGCCACGCCGGCGCCTGCCAGATCCCGCGCCTCAGGCGGAGGCGGCGCGAGAAGCGGGCTGGGCAGCGGCCTGGCTGTGGCCACCGACATGGCCAGTGGAAGCGCTTCCTGGGGCCAGATGACGCCGGCACTCTCGGGCTCGAGCGACGAGTCCTGCAGCAGCTTGAAGCGATCCGTCACCAGGTACCCTTGTATCGGGCCCGCCGGATGCGTGATGGGCCAGTTGACCACGCCGGCCGAAATGCCCTGGCTGTTGAGAATGCTCCACAACGGGCGCGCCCGGATGTCCGAGCTGGCGTGCAGCTGCTGGTGCAGGAATCCGAACCGCACGAGCAACTGGGCGAAGCAGTAATCCGGAAGCAGTTCGAACCGGTCCGTCCCGGTCATCGGCCAGTAAGTCGCCGCCGATCGAATCCCGTTGTGCCCGGGCAGCTTGCCCGTGGCGGCGGCCGTCCACACCGGCGCCGGCTGCACGGGCCGCAGGCTTGCGACATGCATCGTCGCGCCGGCATCGAGGATCTGCCCGAGATGCGGCAGGCGGCCCTCCGCGGCCGCGGGCCGGATCACGTCGAGCGACCCGCCCTCGAGCAGGATCACGACGATGCGGGTCTCGCCGCTGCTGCTGCTGGGCTCGGCGGGCCCATCGCGCCACTGGGGAGGCCGCTGGGCCGCGGTCCCGGGGCCGCGAGCCGTCAGGGGCAGGGCCACGGAGGAGACGACGACCACGCCGAGGATGGCCGCCCGGATCCGGGTGTTGCGCCCTTTGAAGCCGATGTGCACCAGCCCCAGGCCGAGGGCCACGGCGGCGCAGGCGGTCAGCGCGCCCGCTCCGCTCGCCATCCGCCGCAGGGTGCCCTGGTCCAGGACGCTGCGAAAGCTGTTCAGGTTGAGCCACATCAGCGCGGAGCCGATCGCGGTCGCCGCCGACACGACCCAGATCAGAAATCGGAAGCTGATCCACCCGGGAGACAGCACTTCGGCCGTCGTCAACTGCCGCAGGACGAAGAAGACGTAGAAGGTGGCCGCCGAATGAATGCCGTAGGTGAGCGCGAAGGTGACCGCAAGCGGCAGCAGACCGGACAGGCCGAAGCCGGGGTTGAGCTGCAGAACGAGAATCGTCATGTACAGCGCGACCAGGCCGCCGCCAATCACCGAATTGGTCAGCATGCGCAGGTACCGCATCAGGAGTCCCTCATCGAGTTTCGACCGCTCGCCGGCGCCCGGTCAGCCGGATGAAGATCCGAGGCTGCTGGACCCGAAGCGGTGCGGGCAGCCGACCGCCGCACGCCGTGAGCCGTTCTTGACACATCAGCGCTAATGTATCCGAATCCGGCCCGGACACCGCGTGATTGCGCGAGGAGACTTTCTGGTGCATGTATACTGCCTCCATGCCCGGCCCCGTCGACGTGAATGCCGCGGTGTTGTCCAACACGCGGCTCTCCTCAGACTACTGCGTGCTCGCCCTTGCCGCCCCGCAGATCGCCTCGGAGACCAGGCCCGGCCAGTTCGTCATGGTCAAGGCCGGGACGGGGACCGACCCGCTGCTGCGCCGGCCGTTTTCGGTCTTCGAGATTCTGCGGGATGCGAGCGGGCGCACGCTCGGGTTGTCGCTGCTCGTCAAACGGGTGGGCGCGAGCACCGAACGGCTTTACCAGGCGGTGGCCGGCGATCGAGTGGCCTGCCTCGGCCCGCTCGGAACGCCCTTCTCGCCGGTGTCTCCGCCGGCCGAGGCCTGGATGGTCGCAGGCGGCGTCGGACTTGCGCCGTTCGCGACGCTCACTGAATCGCTGCAGCGTCAGCAGACCTCGACCACGTTGTTCTATGGCGGCCGGACGGCCCGGGATCTCTTCTGGCTGGAGTGGTTCGCCGGACGCGGCGTGCGTCTTGTCCTGGCGACCGAGGACGGCAGCCGGGGCATTCATGGCCGGGTCACGGCACCCCTCGAGGAGGCGCTGCGCGAGCACGCGGCGGCACCATCCATCACGATCTACGCGTGCGGGCCAGAGCCGATGCTGAAGGCGGTCGGCCGGATCGCCGCAACCTGGCGGAGGCCCTCCGAGCTGTCCATGGAGCGGATCATGGGGTGCGGCATGGGCGGCTGCTACAGCTGTGTCGTGCGCGTTCGCGATCAGTCGGGGCGCGCCCACTACGCCCGCTCGTGTTCGGCGGGGCCGGTGTTCAGCGGCAACGACATCATCTGGGACTGACACGTGGATCTGAGCGTCTCGATCGGTTCGCTTCGCCTGCGCAACCCGCTGATTGCAGCCAGCGGCTGCTTCGGCTACGGGGTCGAATACGCCGAGGTCGTCGACCTCGCCAGCCTGGGCGGGATCAGCGTCAAGGGACTGTTTCTGACCGAACGGGAGGGCCATCCTCCGCCGCGCATCGTCGAAACCCCGTCGGGAATGGTCAATGCGATCGGGCTGCAGGGCATCGGCGTGCACCGGTTCATCGCCGAGCGGATGCCGGATCTGCGGCGCATGGGCGCCACAGTCATCGTGAACATCTGCGGCAGCTCGATCGGCGAATATGCCGAGCTGGCGCGCATCCTCTCGCAGGTCGACGGCGTCGCCGCGCTGGAGCTGAACATCTCGTGCCCGAACATCAAGGAAGGCGGCATCCAGTTCGGCTGCAACCTGACGAGCACCCACGAGGTCGTCAGCGCCGTTCGGCGAGCCACTCACCTGCCGATCATTCCCAAGCTCACGCCCAACGTCACCAGCGTGTCGTCGTTCGCAAGGGCCGCCGAGGAGGCCGGCGCCGACGCGGTCTCGCTCGTGAACACGTTCCTCGCGCTCGTGATCGATGTCGAGTCGCGGCGGCCGATGCTCTCCAACGTGATGGGCGGGCTGAGCGGGCCGGCGATCCGGCCGATCGCGGTCCGGATGGTCTACGAGTGCGCGAGCCAGATCCGGATTCCCGTGATCGGCATGGGCGGGATCAGCAGCGCGCGGGACGTGCTGGAGTTCATGATCGCCGGCGCGAGCGCCGTCCAGGTTGGAACGGCGAACTTCGTCGATCCGTTCATCTGGCCGAAACTGCTGTCGGGCATCACCGACTACCTCGAGCGCCACGGGATCGCACGGATATCCGACCTGGTCGGCACGCTCGACACCCGGGAGCCTGCGACGGGACACGAGACAAGGGGCTAGGGACTAGGCGCTAGGCGCTAGGCGCTAGGCGCTGGGCGGTGGGCGCTGGGCGCGCAGGGCCGGCCAGGGACAAATCCCGGGGCTCACGTGTATTGAACTCGTGAGTCCCGGGCACGCGGGCTAAAGCCCACGTGCTCCATCCCCGGCGTGTACTCGACTCAACCGAGCGCCGGGATGAGGCGCCAGGCCGGCAGGGGCCAGAGACCTGGGCCAGGGACCTGGGCGGAAGACATCGTGTGGGGATTCCTCGTGACTGGCCGCCAGCCGCCAGCCGGGTGTTGCATCGAATTCAATCAGGTCCTCATGAACCAGATCATTGTCGCGCTCGATGTCGATTCGGCCGCCCGTGCGCTCGCGCTCGCCGAGAGCCTGCGCGGCGCGGTCGGCGCCGTGAAAGTCGGCAAGCAGCTCTTCACCGCCGCAGGCCCGGACATCGTCCGCCGCCTGATTGAGCAGGGTCACCGCGTCTTCCTCGAATCTCAAGTACCACGACATTCCGAACACCGTGGCCGGCGCCGCCGCCGAAGCGGCGCGCCTGAACGTCTGGCTGTTCGACGTCCACGCATCGGGCGGAGAGGCCATGATGCGCGCGGCGCACGACGCCTCTCGCGATGCGGCCGCCCGGCTCGGACACACGCCACCGCTCATCGTCGGCATCACCGTGCTGACGAGCTTCGACCAGGCGGCGCTCGCCGCCATCGGCGTCTCCCGCCCGATCGGGGACCAGGTCGACGCGCTTGCCCGCCTCGCGCAACAGGCCGGCCTGGACGGCGTCGTCGCCTCACCGCAGGAAGTGCGGAGGCTGCGGGCGCTCGGCGGCCGGGATTTCCTGCTGGTGACACCCGGGATCAGGGCAGCCCAGCCAGGGGCCGCTCCGGCGGGCGCGGGCAGCCGGCCGGACGATCAGGCTCGAACGCTGACGGCAGCCGAGGCCATCGATGCAGGCGCGAGCTACATCGTCGTGGGACGACCGATCATCGCGGCGGCAGATCCGCGCAAGGCGGCTGAGGAGATGGTGGCTTCGATTGCGGCGTGCCAGGCAGGAAAGGCGCCCCTGGACGACGGTACCGCCGGGCTAGGCGCCGAAGCGCCGGCATGGGAACAGGCTGGCGCGTCGCTCCATCGCGAAGCGCCAGCCCGTCGATGACTTCATTTCATCACGAACAGATCGGCCTGCGGTCCCCGATGACTATTTCGCCGTGATGACGAAATGGCCGCGCCGGTTCTGCTGCCAGCAGCTTTCGTTCTGTTCGGTACAGAAGGGCGCTTCCTTGCCCTTGCTGACCGTCATGACCCGGTCAGCGGGCACGCCCAGGCTCACAAGGTAGTCGCGCACCGCCACGGCCCGCTTCTCGCCGAGCGCAAGGTTGTACTCGACCGTGCCCCGCGAGTCGCAGTGTCCGAACACCGTGAACTTCACGCTCGCCCACCGCTTCAACCAGTCGGCGTTCTTCTGCAGGGGCGCCTTGGCATCATCGCGGACCACCGACTTGTCGTAGTCGAAGTACACGTCACCAAGATTGTTTTCCGCATTGAGCTCATCGACGGTCTTCTTGGCGAAGATCTCGTCCTCGGTGAGCACCTTTGGCGGCGGCGGCGGCGGTGGTGGCGGTGGCGGTGGTGGTGGCGGCGGCGGCGTCACTACGGGCGGAGGTGGAGGCGGCGGCGCGGGAGCTACAACGGGCGCTTTCTTGGCGCACGCCGCGGCAAGTCCCAGTGCCGCAATCACAGCGACCAGGAGCACCAAGCGGCTGAAACGTTTCATCGGCATCCCCCCGAGTGTGGCATTACGTTCTCACGATACGGCTGGAAGAGGCCAACCGATAGTGATTCAGCTATCAGATCAGCCATCTCGTCGTGGAGCTTACCGAGATCGTCTCGGCGATGTCAAACCGTCCTGCACCGTCGATCGCGTGCAGAGGCGCTTCCGGCTCACGTTTGCCCGCAGGTTTCGAGCGTTGCGAGCCGATCCGAGCTGGCGGGAATCCGGATCGCCGGCTACGGCACGATGGCGAAACGGTAGATGCGAAGTCCGAGGCTGCGCGGGTCGTTGTTCTCGCCTCGCTCGACGGGACGGAAGGTCAGGTCGGTCTCGATCGCGATCTCGCCGCGCGCCAGCTCGAGCGCCTGTCGCGGAACGGTGATCCGCCACGTGAAGTCACCCGTCGGCTCCTCGCGGCGCAGGATCTGGTCTCCCGCCCGAACGATCACGTGAGGCGCCCGATCGAAGTAGCGGAGCGGCGACTCGCCCGAAACCTCGAGGGTGAGGTCGGCCGCTACGCTCACCCGCGCGACGGCGCGGCCACTGCTCCACCTCCACATCCTTCCCTGGGTCGGGTTGTATTCGGGCTCGTACCAGCCCTGGTCGAAACCCAGGATGGGAACATCGGGCGCCTGGAGGTCGAACTGTTCGATCGCCGCGTTGACGCGGGAGACGCCCGCGGAGGTCGTGGCAGCCACTTCGAGGCGCGCCCAGCGTCCCGGCCCCATCAGCGCGCCTGCGGGAACCGGCACGAAGCGCATGAAGAAGGACGAGGCCGGCGCCACCATCCAGGAATCGATCACGCGCTGGTCGATCGTCATCGTGAACTGCACGGGCGGATCTCCAGCCTGTCCGAGATGGCGGCCGCCGATCATGACGGTTGCCGGGCCTTCCCGCCGGTGCACCCACGCGTGAATCGGCCCCTGGTCGAGCGAGCGCTTGTCGAGCCGCGAGACGCCGGCCGTTTCGGGCGTCAGGTCCCAGCCCTCAGCCGCGAACCAGCCGGGATCGCGCATCTCGATCCAGTCGATCTCGTCGGGGCGGATGCCGGCCAGGAACTCCCTGCTCGAGAACGGCCACCGGTACGCCTTTCGGACGATGCGCGATCGCGGATCGATGAGCGCGAGATCGGTCCGGCGGGGATCCTGCAGGAACCACACCGGGCCCGTTCCCCCCTCGGTCCAGTACTTCACGATCGAGAGCCACTCGTGCTTCGGCACCGAGGGCAGCAGGTAAGGGGCATCGCCAAGCTCCGCTTCGACGCTGCGCTTGAAGGAGTAATGCATGCCCAGCACCGCGCTCTTCTCCTGCGCGGCCGCCTGGCGGATCTCGGCCAGCGTGTGCGACACCGGGCTCCCCGTCGAAGAGGTACCTGGGCCAGCGCAGGCACCACGATGACCAGGCACGTCACAGCAAGCGCGGCGGAGAGCGTGGCCCCGAGGAGCCGGCCGCGGAGGTACAGCGCCCGGACCGCCAGGTACACGACCGCCGGGATGAGCGGCATCGCGTAGCGCGTGATCGTGGTCTCGTGGAAGAAGAGGTGGAACAGCCCGTATGGCGCGAAGGCCACCAGCAGGACGATCAGCGCGCGCCGGCCCCGCCAGGCCAGGGCCACCAAGCCGATGGAGGCGAGCGCGAGCACGACCACGCCGAGCGGATTGAGCGCCCACGGGTGCAGGAACGTGTCGAGCAGACCGAAGGCAGCCCTTCTCGCGCCGAAGTGCGTGGCGAGCAGATCCACGCCGCCGATGTCCTCGCCGCCCTGCGCCGTCAGCGCATGCCAATAGGCCGCGGGCCCTCCGGTCGCCGCCACGAGCGGCACCGCCCATAGCAGGACGCCAAAGACGAACCAGATGGCGCTGCCGATCACCGCGCCGGCAGCCCCGCGGCCCGCGCGATCGAAGAGCACGATCACCAGCAGCGGCAGCGTCATCCACGCGGCCTGCGACCGCATCCCGATGGCCAGCGCCGCGGCGAACGCCCCGACCAGGATGGCGCGGCCCGACAGGGCCGCCGTCGCCGCGTCGTACTCGCCACGCGACAGGCCCGTCACGGGCCGCCGCTGTCTCACCATCGCCGTGACCAGGATCGCCTGCACGGCCAACGCCGCAGCGAGACCCGCCATGTCGCTCATGGGACGGGACGCCGTGAACCAGAACATCGGCGACGCCATGGTCACGAGCGTCGCGGCGATCGCCGGGCTGGTCAGGGCGTCGCGCAGGGTCGCCGGGCGTGAGCCCGCGGAGATGTCATCGCGGTCCAGCCGATCGAGGCTCCTGAACAACTGCACGAGCGAGAACGCCGACAACGCTCCGAGCAGGGCGCCCCATATGGCGAGCGACGCCGGCTCGCTCGCGACGAGGTTCGCGGCCTTTCCGAGCGCCATGTAGATCGGGTACCCGGGAGGATGCGGCCGATGCAGCGCCGGATCGAAGTGACGCAGCCCGAGCGCAAAATTGACCGAGTCGAGATCCTCGAGCGTCGAGGCCAGCATCGGCAGGTGGCCGAGCAGGAACACGACGGCCAGGACCCCCGCCACCCGCCAGATGGGGCCCGCACGACGCATGGTTGAGAACAGAGACACGTGGACCTAAACCTGCCGCAAGAGGAGGCCTTCGTTGAGGCTGCCGGTTCGATAGCCCTGCAGGTCGAGCGTGACGTAGCGGTAGCCCGCCTGCTTCAGCTCCCGCACGATCACCTCGCGCACCACGGGCTCGAGCGCGCGGATCATCTCGTCGGGCGCCATTTCGATCCGCGCCGTGTCGTCGTGATGACGCACGCGGAACCCGCGGAACCCGAGGCTCTGCAGCACCGCTTCGGCCTGCTCGATCTGCCTCAGCTTCTCGCCGGTCACCTCCGAGTGGTAGGGGATGCGCGAGGAGAGGCACGCGGAGGCCGGCTCGTTCCACGTCGGCAACCCGGCCAGCCTCGAGAGTTCCCGGATTTCCGCCTTCGAGAGATCGGCGTCGTCGAGGGGGCTTCGCACGCCGAACTCGCGCGCCGCCCGGCGGCCCGGACGGTAGTCGCCCCGGTCGTCCGCGTTGTTGCCGTCGCACACCTCGGCGAACCCGCCCTCGCGCGCCAGGGCCGTCAACCGGGTGTAGAGCTCGTGCTTGCAGTGATAGCAGCGGTCCGGCCCGTTGGCCCGGTACTCGGGCCGATCCATTTCGCCGGTCGGGATGAACTGGTGGCGAAGGCCGAAATCACGCGCCACGCGGAGCGCAAGCTCGCGGTGGTGGGACGGATAGCTCGGGCTCTCGGCCGTCACGCACAGCGCCCGATCGCCGAGCTCGGAGGTGGCGACGCAGGCAAGGTACGCGCTGTCCGCCCCGCCGCTGAACGCAACGAGAACCGACCCCATCCCCGCGATCGCCTGGCGCAGCGACTGTTCCTTGCCGGACTGGGGACGGACGACGAGGATGGCCCGGGCCGGGGCCGGATGATTCGTTACGATTCCCATTCGTCTTCTTCTTCGTCCTCGTCCTCGTCTTCGTCCTCGTCGTCGTCGTCTTTGTCTTCGTCCTCGTCTTCATCGTCGGGGACGACTTCCAGTTCGATCGGGGACGAGCCGGTGACCTCGAGCGTCACGCCGCAATTGTCGCACTCGAGCGTGTCGCCCTTCTCGACGTTGTACTCGTCGACGTCGATCTCGAAGTCACATTCAGGGCAGGTCGCCATACCGCCTCCTCCCGGGCACCAGAACGGGTTGTCACCTGACGCGGGCCTCTCGCTCGGGTCCGGACACTTCGCGACACGATTGAGCCACGATTTCGACCCGAGATTCGCCGCGGGAAGCAGGATTATATCGATAACGCTCGAAGCTTCGCAATCCAACCCGCGGCGTCCGGCACAACCGTTTTCCCTCGTCTCCTAAGGTTACAGCCAGTCCGGTCCGATACGTCAGACTGAATGGCCGGCACCGGTACTTCGCACAAGACTGTCGTCATCGCGGACGATACTCCGCTCATCAGCGAACGTTTCGCGGCGGCGCTCGAACATGCCGGACACCGCGCCGTCACCGCCCGCAGTTCGGCGGAACTGCTGGCGCGGGTCCGCGCCGACCTTGCGGCGATCGACCTGGTCGTGGTCGACCTCCGGCTCCCCCCAGCCGACGGGGTCGAATTGGTCCGGTCGATCCGGAAGCTGGACGGCGGGCGGCTGACCATCCTCGTCTTCAGCGGGACCATCTCCAGCGCCCTCGAGGTCCGGCTGCTCTCCGAGCTCGGTGTCGCCGGCTACGTCAACGAATTCAGCGCCGCGCAGCACATCCTGCCCTCGCTCGCCCCGCACCTGTTCCCGGACAACTTCGATCGTCGCAGCGGCCCGCGCGCCGTCGTGGGCATCCCGGTGGCCTACCGGTTCTCCGACAGCATCAGCGCCGCCGTCACCCTCAATCTCGGCAAGGGCGGCCTCGGCATCCGGACGATGACCCCGCTCGAAACGGCCGCTCGCGTGCGGGTGCGGTTCCGCCTGCCCAACTCCAGGAAGGACGTCGATGCCGACGCCCGGGTTGCGTGGAGCGATGCGCGGGTCGGCATGGGCCTGCAGTTCGAACGCATCGACCCGGGCGACCAGGCGGCCATCGATCAGTTCATCGACCAGCAATTCAGGCCCCGCCATTCGGAGCCCTGAACCTCCCCCATTGACTCCGGGCCTCGCGGGGCCGGCCCTTCTGATACAGTCTGCTTCCGGAGGCCAGGGTGCATGCAGGAGACAGCCATCGGACTGGACGAGACCGCCTTCCGGCTGGCGGTCGTCTTCGCCCTCGTATTCGCCAACGGCTTCTTCGTCGCCGCTGAATTCGCGCTGGTCACCGTCCGGAAGACCCGCATCGACCAGCTCATCGCCGAGGGCAACCGGCTGGCGCGCCCGGTGCGTCGCGCGCTTTCGAATCCCGAAAGCTATATCGCCGCCACGCAGCTGGCGATCACTATGACGAGCCTCGGGCTCGGTTGGATTGGCGAGCCGGCGGTCGCCTCACTGATCGAGCGCGGGCTCGGGTTCCTGCCGGCCGCCCTGTCGCGCGTCACCGCCCACACCCTTGCCGTCGCCATCGGGTTCGCCCTCATCACCGCGCTGCACATCGTGCTGGGCGAGCTGGCCCCGAAAACGATCGCCCTGCAGCAGCCCGAGCGGACCGCGATGATCGTCGGCAAGCCGACCGAGCTGTTCATGACCGTGTTCTGGCCCTTCATCGTCATGCTCAACGGCATGGGGCGGGCGGTGGTCGGCCTGCTCGGGCTCAAGGCGCCCAGCCGCCATTCGCTCGTGCATTCCGAGGAAGAGCTGAAAATGCTGGTCACCGCCAGCCAGGAAGCGGGCGTCATCGAAGAGGACGAGGAGCAGATGCTGCACCGCGTCTTCGGATTCAGCGACCTCACCGCCGGGCAGGTGATGCTGCCCCGCACCGAGATGATCGCGCTGCCCCTGCAGGCCAGCCTCGACGACATCCTGGACCGGGTGTCGCGCAGCCCGCTCTCGGTGCTGCCGGTCTACCGCGCCCACCTCGATGACATCGCCGGGATCGTGCACCTGCGCGACCTGGTCCGCGCGATCTCGACGCGGCCCGACATTGTCAACCTCGCGCCGCTGATGCGTGAGGCCCTCACGGTGCCCGAGACACTTGGGCTGGACGACCTGCTGAACGAGATGCGGCGGCATCGGACATCGCTGGCCATCGTGATCGACGAGTACGGCGGGACCGCCGGCATCGTCACCTTCGAGCGGCTGATGGAACGGATTGTCGGAGAGATCGGCGCGGACTCCGACGCCGCTCCGAGGCGTGTGACCGTGCTGACTGACGGATCCGCGCTGCTCGACGGGCTCACGCTGACGACCGACGTGAACGCCCAGTTCGGGCTCACGATAGACGAGAGCGCCTACAACACGATTGGCGGGTACGTCCTCGGCCGCCTCGGGCGGAGGCCCCGGCTGGGCGATGTCGTGGACGTGGACGGCAGGCGCATTCGGGTCGAGGCCCTGGACGGCATCCGCGTCGCCAGGGTCCTGCTGACACCGGAAAAGCACGACTAGTCGTATCGCAGCAGCCTCAGCCCGTTGCCGATGACGAGCAGCGAGGCGCCCATGTCCGCCATCACCGCCATCCAGAGCGTGGCGGTCCCCGCGACGGCCAGCACCAGGAACACGGCCTTCAGCCCGATCGACAGCGCGATGTTCGCCTTGATGTTCCTGGTGGTCGCCCGGCTCAGGCGGATCGCGTAGGGAATGCGCAGCAACTCGTCGGACATGAGGGCGATGTCGGCCGTTTCGAGGGCGGCATCACTCCCCGCCACGCCCATCGCGATGCCGACGTCGGCCGCGGCCAGGGCCGGCGCGTCGTTCACGCCGTCGCCCACCATCGCGATCGACGTGTTCAGCCGGCGAAGCTCGTCGACGGCAGTGACTTTGTCGGCCGGCATCAGCTCCGCGCGGATCTCATCGATCCCCAGCCGGGCGGCCACCTGCCTGGCCGTCCCGGTGTTGTCGCCGGTCAGCATGACGACGTGCTGAATCCCCTGCTGGCGCAGAAGATCGATGGCGGCGCGCCCGGTTTCGCGGACCGCATCGGCGACCGCGACGATGCCGATCGGGCGGCTGTCGTGCGCGACGAGCACGGTGGTGCGGCCCTCGTCGGCGAAACGCGAGATCGTCGCGTCCAGCTCGGGCGTGCACAGCCCGCGCGACTCGAACAGGCGGTGGTTGCCGATGAGCGCGGGCAGTCCGCCCACCATGGCCGCCGCGCCCAGCCCGGGCAGCGACTGATGCCCGTCGCCCGCCGGGGCGAGCGCATCCTCCCTGGCGGCCCGCCGCAGGATCGCGCGGCCGACCGGATGATCGGACCGGGCCTCGAGCGCGGCGGCGATCCGCAGCACGTACAAGCGCGACGCCCCGTTCACCGGCAGCACGTCCACCACTTCCGGCATGCCGTGCGTCAGGGTGCCCGTCTTGTCGAACGCCACGCAGCGGATCGTGCCGAGCCGCTCGAGATGGCGGCCGCCCTTGATCAGCACGCCTTTGCGCGCGGCTGAGGCGAGCGCCGAGACGATCGACACCGGCGTCGAGATGACCAGCGCGCACGGGCACGAGATCACCAGCAGCACCAGCGCGCGGTAGAACCAGGTCTGGAAAGGCTGCCCGAGGGCGACCGGCGGCACGACCGCCACCGCAACGGCAAGCGCGATGACGGCCGGCGTGTAGAATCGCGCGAAGCGCTCGACGAAGGTCTGCGACGGCGCCCGCTGGGCCTGCGCGTGTTCGACCAGCGCGATGATGCGCGCCAGCGTGGTGTCGCGCCGGAGGCGCGTGACCTCGATCGAGAGCGCCCCGCGGCCGTTGATCGTGCCCGCGAACACCTCGTCGCCCGCTGACTTCTCCACCGGCATGGACTCCCCGGTGATGGGCGCCTGGTTGACCTCGCCGCTTCCGTCCAGCACGCGGCCGTCGAGCGGGATCTTCTCCCCCGGGCGCACGATCAGCGTATCGCCCACCCGCACCTCGTCCACGCTGATACGCCGCTCGACCGCGTCACGCCGGACCAGCGCATCGTTGGGCGCCAGCTCCATCAGCGCACGAATCGCGAGACGGGCCCGCTCCATCGACCGGGCCTCGAGCAGCTGGGCGAGCGCGAAGAGGAACGTCACCGCTCCGGCTTCGCTCCACTGGCCGATCACCATGGCGCCGACCACGGCCAGCAGCATCAGGACGTTGATGTCGAGCGAGTAGACGCGCGCCGACGACCACGCGCGGCGGATCCAGTAGAGCCCGCCCGAGGCGACGGCGGCCGCGAAGATCGGCACCGTCACCAGGGGCCTCGCGCCGGCCGCGTCGAGCAGGAGGCCGAGCGCGGTGGCCGCGCCGGAGGCGTAGACCAGCGATCGCCGGGACCGCACTTCCGCGCTCGCGACGCGCGCCGGCTCCTCGTGCTCGAGCCACGCGCGCATCCCGGTGTCGGCGACCGCGTCGGCGATCGCCGCGGTGGACAGCTTCGCCGCGTCGTAGGTCACGTGAAGGCGCTGCGCCAGCACGTCGGCCGTCAGCGCCTCGACACCCCGCACGGGCTTCAGGCGGCGCTCGAGGATGGCCACCTCTTCGTGACAGTCCATCCCCTCGACGCGGAAGACGGACTCCGCGTGAATCTCGCACAGCGTGCAGACCTGGGCTGAGCCGGACCGGTAGCGGCCGCCCGGCCGGGCCGCTGGCGCCGTCTGCCTCTCGTTGGCGTCCACGATCCCATGTTACCCCCACCCCGGGCGGCGCGGGGGCTTTCGGGCGCCCGTCTGGAGCCGCTCCCGTTCCTGCCGGGCCGGAGGCCGCCGTGGCCCGCTTCGGCCTCGTTTCCATGTTTCGGGGCCGGCCTTGCGCACCAGGGGAAAGGTCCGGTACGCTACTCCTCTTTCATGCCCGCATATCCGACCATCACCCGAACGCCAGCGGCCAACGACGATCTGCGCCGCAAGGTTGCGGCGCTGCGCTGGTACCACACGATCGACCTCGGGAACGGCATCGTCACGCCCGGCATCGACAGCACGCCGGAGCGCCTGCTCCGCCTCGATCTGCCCGGGTCCTTCGCCGGCAAGACCGTGCTCGACATCGGGGCCTGGGACGGCTTCTTTTCGTTCGAGGCCGAGCGTAGGGGCGCCGCGCGCGTGCTCGCCACCGACTCCTATTCCTGGAGCGGCAAGGGCTGGGGCACGCAGGCCGGCTTCAACCTGGCGCGGGAGGCCCTCGGATCGCGCGTCGAGGATCGGACCATCGACGTGACGGACCTCGACCCGTCGGTTGTGGGCCAGTTCGACATCGTCTTCTTCTTCGGCGTGCTCTATCACCTGCGGCATCCGCTGCTGGCGCTCGAACGGGTCGCATCGGTCACCCGCCAGATGCTGATTGTCGAGACCGTGGTCGACTGCGTGGGCATTCCGCGGCCGGCGGCGGCCTTCTACCCCGGGACCGAGCTCAACAACGATCCGACCAACTGGTGGGGGCCCAATCCGCTGGCTGTCGCAGGCATGCTGCACAGTGTGGGGTTCGATTCGGTGAGGACGATCACGCCGGCCAGGTCCTGGCCGTACCGCGCGGCACGGGCGGTCTATCACCAGCTGAAGGGCCGCAATCGGGCCCGCCTCGCGTTCAGGCAGGACCGGGCGGTGTTCCACGCAGTGAGATAGGGGCTAGGCGCTAGGGGCTAGGCGCTAGGGGCTAGGGGCTCGAGGCCAGGGGCTTTCGGAATGTGGAGGCCGGGTCTTCAGACCCGGCGGAGAGTTGACACCTTCGGAATGGCCTCGCTAGCATAAAAGGTTCAGGCGACTCGATCGTTTGGCGTCCAATGATCCTCGCAAGCCCGGCTGGAGGGCGACGGCGCGCGTCTGAAGGAGTGGCGGACGGGACCACCGGGGCGGCCCCGTCTCATCTATCTGTTCACTTCGTCGCAGGTCGGAAACTGTTCCAACGGAGAATGATGTGATCGAGGTTCAGCACCTCACCAAACGCTACGGTCGAGTCACCGCGGTCGACGACGTGTCGTTCCGGGTCGAGCGCGGTGAAATCCTCGGGTTCCTCGGGCCAAACGGCGCCGGCAAGACGACCACGATGAGGGTCATCACCGGCTACATGCCGCCGACGGAGGGCAAGGCCATCGTCGCCGGCTTCGACGTCTTCGACCAGGCGGTCGAAGCCAAGCGCCGCACGGGCTACCTGCCCGAGACGCCGCCCTTGTACCCCGAAATGACGGTGCGGGAGTACCTGACGTTCGTGGCGAAGATCAAGGGCGTGCAGCCCGGCGATCGCGCGGCGCGGGTGAAGAGCGTGATGGACCGCATCCGGGTGGCCGACATGGCCGAGCGCCACTGCGGGAAGCTGTCGAAAGGCTATCGCCAGCGGGTGGGCCTGGCGCAGGCGATCCTGCACAACCCGGACGTGCTGGTGCTCGACGAGCCCACGGCGGGCCTCGATCCGAAGCAGATCATCGAGACGCGCGAGCTCATCAAGGAGCTCGCCGGCACGCACACCATCGTGCTCAGCACGCACATCCTGCCCGAGGTCGCGCAGACCTGCCAGCGCGTCGTCATCATCAACAAGGGCCGCGTGGTCGCCGTCGACACGCCCGACAACCTCACGCGCCGCCTCCGGGGCGCGGAGATGATGTACGTGCAGGTCGATCCGGGCAAGGCGGATCCGAAGCCGGTGCTCGAGAAGATCCCCGGCGTGACGCGGGTGGCCGAGGTCGATCATCACGACGGGGCGACCGGGTTCGAAGTTGAGAGCGTGCACGGCCGCGACATCCGCCGCGAGCTCGCGCAGGGCGTGGTCAGCGCCGGGTGGGGACTGCTGGAACTCCGGCCCTCGCGCATGAGCCTTGAAGAAATCTTCCTGCAGGTCACCACCGAAGAGCAGGATGCCAAGCCTGAGGAGGCCTGAGGTCATGGGCAATATCCTCGCCATCGCACAGAAGGAAGCCAAGGCCTACTTCGAATCGCCCATCGCGTACGTGGTGATTGGCCTGTTCGCGCTCCTGTTCGGGTACTTCTACGTCGCGATCCTGAACTTCTTCATCGAGCAGAGCATGCAGGGCGGGCAGTTCGGCATGCCCTCGCCGATGAACGTGAACCAGCAGATGATCCGCCCGCTGCTGCTCAATACCACCGTAGTGCTGCTGCTGGTCATGCCGCTCATCACGATGCGGACCTACGCCGAAGAGAAGCGGTCGGGCACGATCGAGCTGCTGCTCACCTCGCCGATCACCGACTTCCAGATCATCGTCGGCAAGTTCCTCGGCGCCCTGGCGCTCTACGCGTCCATGCTGGCCGTGACGCTCGTGTATGTCGGCGTGCTGTTCTTCGTCGGGAACCCCGAGTGGAAGCCGATCGTCACGGCGTACCTGGGCCTGCTGCTGATGGGCGGATCGTTCCTGTCGGTCGGGCTCTTCATCTCCAGCCTGACCAAGAACCAGATCGTCGCCGGGATGCTGACCTTCGCGGTGTTCCTGCTGCTGTGGATCATCGACTGGATCGGCAGCGTGGCCGGCCCGACCGCCGAGCAGGTGTTCACCTACCTGTCGATCACGCAGCACTTCGACGACTTCGCGAAAGGCGTGATCGACACCAAGCACGTCATCTACTACCTGAGCTTCATCACCTTCGGCCTCTTCCTGACCGCCAAGTCGGTCGACAGCGAACGGTGGCGCGGATAATGTTCAAGAAGATTGCCGGCATCATCGGGTGGCTCGGGACGGCGCTGGTGTTCGGCGCGGTCGCGATCCGGTTCCTCAAACCTGAGTGGGAGCGCTACGCCTACTGGGCGGCCTGGGCCGGCCTGTTGTGCGTGCTCGTCTACACCCTCGGCCAGTGGCGCGAGATCGCCGGCGTGTTCCGCCGTCGGCAGGCCCGCCTCGGGACGCTCACCGCCGCCAGCATCCTCATCGTGCTGGGCATCCTGGTGGCGATCAACTTCATCGGCGCCCGCCAGAACAAGCGGTGGGACCTGACCGCGGCGGGCCAGTTCAGCCTGTCGGATCAGACCCGGAAGGTCCTTGCCGGGCTCGACTCGCCCCTCAAGGCGTACATCTTCGAGAAGGCCCAGGACCTCCAGCGGTTCAGGGACAAGCTCCGCGAGTACGAATACGTCGGCGGCCCCAAGCTCTCGGTCGAGTACGTCGACGTGGACAAGAAGCCGGGGCTGGCGAAGACCCTCCAGGTGCAGTCCTACGGCACGGTGGTCTTCGAGTACAAGGGCCGCACCGAGCGCGTGGTCGGCGACAGCGAGCAGGACCTGACCAACGCGATCATCAAGGTGGTCACCGGCCAGCAGAAGAAGGTCTACTTCGTCCAGGGACACGGCGAGAAGGATCCGGCGAGCTCGGAGCGCACCGGCTACAACGGCATCGCCCAGGCCCTTCAGCGCGACAACTTCGGCTTCGACAAGCTCGTGCTGGCCCAGACCGGCGAGGTTCCCGCCGACGCGTCGGTGATCGTCCTCGCGGGGCCGCGCATCGATCTCTACCCGCAGGAGATCGTCGCGATCCGCAAGTACCTCGACCGCGGCGGCAAGATGCTCGCCATGGTCGACCCGCCCGACAAGGCGGGCACCCCGCCGTATACAGGCCTGCAGACGCTGTTGAGGGAGTGGGGCTTCGAGCTGGGCGACAACATCGTCGTCGACGCGAGCGGGATGGGCCAGCTGATCGGCGCCGACGCCTCGGTGCCCGTGGCCGCCAATTACCCGCAGCACCCGATCACGGATCGGTTCAACTACCTGACCGCGTACCCGCTGGCGCGTTCGGTCACCCCGGTGCCCGGAGGGGTCAACGGCCACTCGCCGCAGACCTTCATCGAGACCAGCCCCCGCAGCTGGGCCGAGACCGACATCGACAAGTTCATGAAGACGGGTGAAGTGGAGCTCGACGAGAAGAAGGGCGACAAGAAGGGGCCGGTCTCGATCGGCGCCGCCGTGTCGGCCCCGGCCCCGGGCGCGCCCGCGCCCGCCCCCGAGAACGCGGACCAGCGGAAGCCCGAGACGCGCGTCGTCGTGGTCGGCGACTCCGACTTCGTCGCCAATTACGCGCTGAACATCCAGGGCAACAAGGACCTGTTCCTGAACGCGCTCAACTGGCTCGCGCAGCAGGAGAACCTGATCGCCATCCGGCCCAAGGAGCCGAACGATCGCCGGCTCACCCTCACTGCGGATCAGAGCCGCCGGCTGATGTGGTTCGCGCTGTTCATCATCCCGGGTGCGATCTTCGCGACCGGCATTTACACCTGGTGGCGGAGGCGATAGATGCGAGGTTTTCGATCGACGATCGTCCTGCTCGTCGTGCTCGTCGGGCTCGGCGCCTACATCTACATGGTCGAACTGAAGAAGCCGGCTGCCACCGACACCGCGCCCAAGCAGAAAGCCTTCACCGCCGAGCCGGAGAAGATCGAGGAAGTCCAGATCACGACCGCCTCGGGCGATCGGACCGTCATGAAGAAGGTCAACGGCACCTGGCAGATCGCCGAGCCCGTCCAGGTCCGGGCCGACGAGACAGAGGCCACCGGGGTCACCACCAACCTGGCCCAGCTGGAGATCGTGCGGGTCGTCGACGAGAGCCCGGCCGACCTCGGCCAGTACGGCCTGGCCAAGCCGCGGATCGACGTCGCCTTCCGCAAGAGCGGCGAGAAGGATTTCTCGCACCTGCTCATCGGCGACAAGACGGCGACCGGCGGTGATCTCTACGCGAAGCTGCCGTCCGAGAAACGGGTGTTCCTCGTGGCCGCGTTCCTCGACTCGACCTTCAACAAGACGACGTTCGACCTGCGTGAGAAGTCAATTCTCGCCTTCGAGCGCGACAAGGTCGACCAGCTCGAGGTGACCTCGGGCCCCGACTCGGTGGCGTTCGCCAAGTCCGGCACCGAGTGGAAGATCACGCGCCCCATCCAGGCGCGCGCGGACCTGGGGGCGGTCGAAGGCGTCATCGGGCGCATCCAGAGCGCCCAGATGAAGTCGATCGTGACCTCGTCGCCGACACCGAAGGATCTCGCGCAGTACGGCCTCGACAAGCCCGTCGCCACGGTGGTCATCGGCGCCGGCAGCGCCCGCGCGTCACTCGAGATCGGCAAGCCCGGACCGTCCGGCCAGGTGTACGCGCTCGACCTGTCGCGGCCGATGGTGTTCACCATCGAGGGCTCGATTGCCGACGACCTGAAGAAGAAGCCCGACGACTACCGGCCCAAGGACCTCTTCGAGTTCAGGTCCTTCACCGCGACCCGGCTCGAGGTCACGCGAGGCGGCGCCACCCAGGCGTTTGAAAAGGTGAAGGTCAAGGACGCCGCGGACAAGTGGCAGCTGGTCGGCGCCAGGAAGGACGTCGATGCCGCCAAGATGGAGTCGCTGCTGTCGAGCCTGACCGATCTCCAGGCCGTCTCGTTCGCCGACGCGAAGACCAGGACCGGGGCTGATGCGCCGGTGGCGGTCGTCGTGGCCAGGTCGGACGATGGCAAGAAGGAAGAGAAAGTCGTGTTCGGCAAGGTCGGGAACGATGTGTTCGCGGTGCGGGCCGGCGAGGCCGGGGCCGCGCACGTGGACGCGGCGAAGTTCGACGCCGCGATGAAAGCGCTCGACGCGCTCAAGTGACACGCCGGGTCGCCATCGCGCTGTTGCTGGTGGGTCTCGCCGCCGGGTGCGCCCGGCGGATCGAGCCCACGCTTCAGCCGCTCGGGCGACCCGCCGAAGCGGCCGCCAGGATCGTCGGCCTGGAGGCGCTCCGCCAGGACCTCACCGGGCTGTTCCACTCTCCCGCCTTCGGCAACGCCATCTGGGGCGTCACGATACGATCGCTCGACACGGGCGAGACGCTGTTCATCCAGCAGAGCAGCACCCTGCTCATGCCGGCGTCGAACATGAAGATCGTCACGTTGAGCGTCGCCGCGGAGAAGCTCGGCTGGGACTATCGCTTCGAAACCAGGCTGGTCACAACCGCGCCGGTCGAGCAGGGCGTTCTCAAAGGCGATCTGATCGTGGTGGGCGGCGGGGATCCGAGCCTCGGCGCCCGCGGCGAATCGACGAAAGTCTTCGCCGCGTGGGCCGAGGGTCTCAAGGCCCAGGGCATCTCGAAGATCGACGGACGGATAATCGGCGACGACCGCGCCCTCGATGACCAGGGGCTCGGCCAGGGCTGGGCGTGGGACTACCTCAGTGCCGGGTATGCCACGCCGTCAGGGGCCCTGGAATTCAACGAGAATCTCGTTCAACTGACGCTCCGCGCCGGGGCCGCGGAAGGCGATCCCGTAGCCGTCGAGGTCCGGCCCGAGGGCCACGGCCTGACCGTCGACAACAAGGTGGTGACCGGACCGAAGGACTCCGGGGTGGAGTTTGATCTCCGGCGCCTTCCGGGAACCTCCGTTCTGCATCTGGCCGGGACAGTTCCGGCGGGCCGGCCGGAGGTGGTTCGGGCCGCGTCAGTCGACAACCCGACGCAGTTCTTCGTCGGCGTGCTGAAGGCCGCGCTCATCGCCAACGGGATTGCCGTCACGGGGGACGCCGTTGACATCGGTGACATGGCGGCGCCTCCCGACACGTCGACCGCGCAGGCCCTGTACTCACACATCTCCCCGACCCTCGCGGAGATCGGCAAGGTGATGCTGAAAGTGAGCCAGAACCTCTACGCCGATACGCTGCTGAAGGTTGTGGGCCGCGTCGACCTTCGGCAGGGATCGGCGCAATCCGGCCGCAAGGTCGTTCAAGAGGTGCTGAAAGGCTGGGGCATCGAGCCCGAGCAGTACGTGCAGGTCGACGGCTCCGGCCTGTCCCGGTACAACTACCTCACGACCGACGTGATCGTCTCGATCCTGTCGCACGTGCACGGCGACCAGCGGCTGCGCGGGCCTTTCATGGACGCCTTGCCGATCGCGGGCGTCGACGGCACGTTGAGCGGACGCATGAAGGGTACGCCGGCCGAGGGCAACGCCAGGGCCAAGACGGGATCGATCTCGAACGCCAGGGCGCTGTCGGGCTTCGTGACGACGGCCGACGGGGAGCAGCTGGTGTTCTCGATGATCGCCAACAACTTCAACGTGCCGCAGGCGCAGGCCGACCAGGTCGCCGACGCAGCCGTCGCCCACCTTGCAGGATTCCGAAGAAGATAGGCCGCCAGTCGCCAGTCGCCAGCCAGCCGCCAGCCGCCAGCCTCCAGCCAGAGTATGATTCCCCCATGCTTCCGGTCGTCATCGTTGACATCGGGTTGGCGCTAGCCGCCGCCGGGGTGGTGTCGGTCGTCTGGCCCTTGCGGTTCCTCGGTATCAGGAATCGGATCGTCGCCCTCGTGTTTCTGGCCGCCGGCGTGATCGTGTGCCTGTTCGGGATGACGCGCCCGGCGCCTGAAATCTACGCGTCCGGCTCGTCGTCGCGATTCGACGAGTTCGCACCGGTATACCAGTTCCGGGAAGCGCACAGCATCCCGGTTCAGGCGAAGCCGGAACGGGTCTTTGCGGCCATCAAGGCGGTCACCGCCGACGAAATTCCCTTCTTCAGAATGATCACGTGGATCCGCCGTGGCGGCGGAGGCGGGCCCGAGAGCATACTCAACCCTCCTCGCGGCGTCCCCTTGCTCGCGGTTGCGACGCGAACCTCCTTTCTCAAGCTGGCCGAGGTGCCCAACCGGGAACTGGTCATCGGCAGCGTGGTGCTCGCGCCGGAAGGGATGCGCCTGGCGATCGAATCGACGCCCGATTCGTTCAGGGCCCTGGTCCAGGGCGGGTTCGCGAAGGCGACCATGCAGTTCCTCGTCACCGAGCGCGGAGAGGGTGATTGCCTGCTCTCGACCGAGACCCGGGTGTTCGCGACCGACAGCGTGTCGCGCGAACGGTTCGGGTACTACTGGCGCTTCATCGCGCCGGGCAGCGCCGCGCTCCGGCTGATGTGGCTGCGTGCGATCAAGGTCAGAGCCGAGGCTAGAGACTAGGGGCTAGGGACTAGGGGCTGGGCGCTAGTCAGAAGCAGGGGCTAGGGACCAGGCGCTCGGCGCTAGCCAGCATGGCGCAACGCTGCGAGCACGTCGGCGGATTCCTTGGTGAGGCGGGCGGAAGGGGACGACCTGGCGCCTGGCCGCTAGCCCCTAGCCCCTAGCGCCTAGTCCCTAGCCCCTAGCCCCTAGCGCCTAGTCCCTAGCCCCTAGCCCCTAGTCCCTAGCCCCTAGCCCCTAGCCCCTAGCCCCTAGTCCCTAGCCCCTAGCCCCTAGTCCCTAGCCCCCAGCCCTAGTCCCCAGTCGGTACGATTTCCGCATTCTCCACCATCAGGATGACGGCACGTTGGGGCGCACGGGTCCGGTGCGTCACTCCCTTCGGCACGACATAGCCCTCCCTCGGCCCGAGATCGACGGTGCGGTCCACGAGATCGATCAGGAAGTGTCCTTCGACGACATAGAAGAACTCATCGTCTTCATCGTGCTTGTGCCAGTGGTACTCGCCCTGCATGACACCCAGTCGCACAACCGAGTCGTTCACCTTGCAGAGCGTCTGGTTGTACCACTGGTCCTTGCATGCCTCGATGAGGGGGTCGATCTTCACCACCTGGAGCGGTCCGTGCAGGATATCGAGATGCGTGGCATACGGAAAGGGACTGGTCGGATTCGACCCGGGCTGTTTCTCGCTCATCGTCGTCAGCTCCTTCACACGCCGCGGACAGCCGCCATGCCCTGTTCGGGCACCGCGAATCCGGCGGCCGCGGTGTCACATCGTTCCTATGCTACCGCCTAACCCGGCGCCCGGTTGAGCCGGGTCCGCCCGCGTTACCACCTGCGGCCTGCGGCGGGAATGCGGCCTGGCTGCCCGCCTCGAAAGGTCATTTCGTGAAAACGTCAGATGATCGAGATCCCGGCGGCTAATCGACTCGTCTTAAGGACCAGAACCCGCGGAACCGCGTGATCCCCCCGGCAGGAGGAGACATGAGCGCACCGAGTCTCGTCGCGAGGTGGTCGTCCTGGAGTCCACAACTGCGCAGCGTGCTTCGCATCATCGCCGCGTTCATGTTCATGCAACCCGGCATGGCGAAGCTCTTTGCATTTCCGGTGTCAATCCTGCCCACCGGCGGCACGGTCAAGCTGATGTCCCAGATGGGGCTCGGGGGGACTCTCGAAACCTTCGGCGGAGCACTACTCCTCCTTGGGCTCTTCACGCGTCCGGTGGCCTTTCTGCTGTCGGGTGAGATGGCCGTCGCGTATTTCCAGTTTCATGCTCCCGCCAGCTTCTGGACTGTCGTGAACAACGGCATGGGGGCCGTGCTCTATTGCTTCGTCTGGCTCTACTTCTCGGCCGCCGGCGCGGGCCCGTGGAGCCTGGACGCCGCCCGGCGAAAGGCGTAACCGGAATCCGGAATCGGTTCGTGCCCTGTCGCTCGCGCTACTGGCACTCTCCGCAGAAGGCAACGGCACGCACCCACGCGTCGCGGTTCAGCACATGGTCGCGCTTGGTGGCAGAACCAGTGTGGTTGGCCGAGCGGGAGGCGGACACGACGGACCTGCGTCCGGCGAGGGAGGGCCGCACCCGAGGCTGATGCTTACCAAGGCTGCGAGCAACAGCCAAGGGCCCGGGCTGCCTCTCAACTGCGTCATTTCGCCCGACACACCGAGTTCGTGAACGGGCGATACGTGTAGCGCGTGCCGGTCTCTGGGACGACGCTCCTGCTCTTGGGATCGAAGTTGGGATCAATGGGAATCAGGGTCATGCCGCAAACGACCGTCGGCACGGCGTGCCTGGTGGGCGGCGTCGGGACTTCGGCGGCTGCTCGATCGGAAGCGGCAGATCTTCTGCGAGCCCCAAACTGAAAGAGGGCGCGGTACGGGTCCCCGGCTCGCGGCCCGGGAACCGAAGCGGACTCCCTGAGATCGACCTGGATTCGAACGGGCTGGGCGGGCTGGGTGGGGCTTGGAGTTGCCTGAGCCCGGGAGAGCGCCGGCAAGACGAGGATCGATGCGAAGGCGAGGACGGCCAGCCGTATGCGCATGTCGACCTCCGCCCGAGATCATACTGCCATTGTCCGGCTGGCCGCACGTCAGCTCGCCCGCCTGCCTTCGATGAGCAATTCCTCCGGGTGAGCGCCCGAGAGGGCCCGAAGCGGGTTCGGGCCCATCGTCGCTCACGGGTTGAGCGGGGGCGGCTACCGCCTGACGCCGGCCTTCATCTCCTCCAGCCTCCGTTGCAGTCCGAGCAGCTCGCGGCGAAGCTGCAGCAGTTCCGGGTTGTCAGGAGAATACTGGCCATTCTGGATGCGCTTCTCTGTGGAGGCAATCCAGTTGGACAGAAGCGTTATCTCGGTCTCGACGCTCGTGATCATCTTCTGGTTCAGGGCCTGGACCTCGGCTGCATTCGCCTCGTTCATCTTGCGTTCCTGCACCTGCTGGCGGTAGCGCTGCACGAGCATTTCGTACTCGGCCCGTTGTTGCTCGTAGTCCGGCACCGACATCAGGCCAACTTCGACCTTCTTCTGGGAATCAGCCAGCTTCGCCTCCATGGCCTGGATCGCGATCTGTGCAGCCTCCGGGCTCTCCGAAGCCGCCATCGGCCGCTCCTTCAGGGCTGGCATCGGCTCACGCGTGGGTTCGCCCAGGCTCCGCGACGGAGTCTTGGGGGTGTAAGCCATCTCGAGCTTGTGCTTCGCGGCTTCGAGTTCTCGCAGGAGCTGCTGATACTCGGCGCCGTCCTTGGAAGCCGTGCCCGCATTCACACTTTCCTGCAGGGCCTTGAGCCGCCCCTCGAGGGCCTTGACGTCGTTCTCTGCATTGAGCATCGACCGCTGATGCGCCTTTATCTGTTCCTCGACGACCGATCTCTCATATTGATTGGTCAGCGCCTTCTGCTGTGTGGACTCCCGGGCTACGGCAGTCGCGAGAGCCTGCTCGAAGGCGCGTCGAGGCTCGGCGATCCCATACGCGCTGGCGAGCTGCTGGCGGCTCGGCCCCGCCAGCTCGGCCTGGTCGGCGAACTCACGGGCAACCCGTTGATAGGCGGCCACCGCCTGCTCGCGCTTCCCGGTCTTGCGATAGCACTCGGCCAGGCGGTAGAGCGCCGTCGCTGCGGCGCGACGCTCCTCGTCGAACTGCGAGACGATGGCCTGGTAGGTTTTGATCGCCTGGGTGAGATCCTGCCTGGCCTCCTCCTGCACGATCCCTTTGCGGAGCTGAACCGCCAGCCGATCCTGTGCCGCCGATAACGTGGCAGCGCTGACGAACATCACGACCATCAGTGCGGTCTTCATGACACGCCTCCTCGGTGGCCGCCCTGCGGCGCACGTGTTGCCGCACGACTCCACGGGAACATCATCCACCGCAGTCAGTCTGGCCTCAGCAGCCGCACGGGTTGTCAGGGTTGTGTAAAAACCCCATGGGCCCTGGCGTCGAATGCCGCTAGGAGGCCTCGAGCCGGTAGCCGACGCCGTGCACGGTCGTGATCCACCTGGGCTTTTCCGGGTCCGGTTCGATCTTCGCGCGCAGCCAGGCGATGTGCACATCCACCGTGCGGGTGGTCGGAAACGCGGTGTAGCCCCAGACGACGTCCAGGAAGCGCTGTCGCGTCACGGGTTCGCCGCGCGAGTCGGCCAGCAGCCGGAGGATGGCGTATTCCCGCGCGGTCAGGTGAACCTGCTCGGTCCCACGGGACGCCGTCTGCTTCACCAGGTCGACGATGAGATCGCCGAGCGTGAGCGCCGGGGCGCCATCCGCCTGCCGCTGTGAACGGCGGAGCAGCGCGCGAACGCGCGCCAGCAGTTCGTCGGTGCTGAACGGCTTCACCAGGTAGTCGTCGGCGCCGGTGTCGAGGCCGGCCACGCGATCTTCCACCTGCCCGCGCGCCGTGAGCATCAGCACCGGCACGGCGATGGTCAGCCGCCTGAGCTCTGAGCACAGTGCGAGGCCGTCGAGTTTCGGCATCATCACGTCGAGCAGGATCAGATCCGGGTGCTCTTCGATCGCCATCGCCAGGCCGGCGCGGCCGTCCTGGGCGGTCAGCACGCGGTAGCCATCCGCCTTCAGGATGTCTTCGAGCGCCATTCGCATGGGCTCTTCGTCCTCGACGACGAGGACGCGCGGGTGGCGCGCGGAGCCAGGCCCCCAACGATCCTGTTTCTCGCTCATGACGCCACCTCCGCCGGCGGTGGCAGCTCGATCGTGAACCGGCTCCCCTCCCCCGGACTGCTGCGCACGACCACGCGGCCGCCGTGCGCCTCGGCCACGTGCTTCACGATGTTGAGTCCGATCCCGATACCTTGCGTTTCGCGCCGCAGCTCGGACCCGCGCCGGTAGAACGGCTCGAAGATGCGCTGGTGGTCTTCGGCCGGAATGCCGGGTCCGCTGTCCTCGACAAACACGCGGACAGCCTGGGCCGGCCCGCCGTCGGCTTCGAGGCCGATGGTGACCTCGGCACCCGATGCCGAGTGCTTGATCGCGTTGTCGATCAGGTTCACCAGCGCCTGCTGCAGCGCCTGGTGATCGACGCGAGGGTGCACGACCTGGCCTGCCGGCACGGACGCTGCGAGGCCGACGCGCCGCTGGGCCGCGTACGGGCCCATCAGCTCGATCGTCTGCGAAACGAGCGCGCTGAGATCGGCCGGCTCGAAGCTGTAGCGCGTTCGCCCCTGGTCGATCCGCGAGAAGTCGAGGACGTTCTCGACGAGCGAGGAGAGCCGCCGCAGCTCCTGGCCGATCACCCGAAGATATTCTTCCCGCCGTTCCGGGTTCTCGATGGTGCCGCGCTCGAGGCTCTCGGCCATCAGCCGGACCGCGGCAATCGGCGCCCGCAGCTCGTGCGACACGCTGGCGACGAAGTTGGACTTCATTTCGGCCAGGCGGCGCTGCCGCCGGAATGCCTGCCACGTGCTGGCCAGCCCTCCGAATGCGGCGGCCGTAGCAGCGAGAATGAGGCCCATCGCCAGCCAGAACCTGCGGCGGTAACTGGCGTAGAGCGCGTCGGGATCCGCAAGATCGACGCCAATGGCGAACCGGTGTGACGCGGACGGCACGTTCAATGCGACGCGGCCGCCCGGCAGCTTCTCGGCGGAGAGGGCCTCCGGGGAGATCCGTTTCAGGTCCTCAGCAAGGCCTGGAACAGCATCGGCCGGCACCGCGCGCGTCAGATCGAATCGGCCGTCTGCCGACGCGAGCTCCTGCGGGTCGGGATCGCCTGCCTGCGGGTCGTCCGTTCGCCACTCCCTGCCGCCGATCCGGAGCGTGATCGACGCGTACCTCGGCAGCGCGGCCGATCGATCCGCGACCGCCGAGCGAAATGCGCGATCCACGACCGATGCCGGCACCAGGGTCACGTGACACGCCGGACCGATGCCCTCGGGGCTTGGCTCCGGCTGCGGCAGATCCGCGACGAGCGCAATCCACGGCTCGCCCTCGCCATCGTCGAGACAGATCCCGTCCGTGGGCAGGTCACCGGCCGGCAATCGGCGCAGCAGCCCAAGCGCCTGTTCATTCGACCGCCATCGCGCGTCGAGCGTTTTCACCAACGGCTCGGCGGGAGCCTTCCGAACGGCCTCCTCCACCACGGCCGGCGTCAGGAACGAGGGGTGGTCGACGATGTGGCGCTCGATGTCGCTGAGAAGCGAGGCGGGCAGTCCGCCGGATGGAGCGCGCTGCAGGGCGAGGAGCAGGGCGAGATCAGACAACGGCGTGCCGGACTCTGTGAGCTCGTCCGGGTAGCGGGACGCCAGGTCGGCGAGGCGCTTGATTGGCCTGGGAGAGGCGTCGAGACTCGCCTCGGCGCGCGCGAGCATCCATTCCGCGTTGGCGCGCACGGCGGCGGGCGCCCGGGCGAGCGTCGCAAGCGCGAGACGGAGGTTGGCGGGGTCTGCCGGCGGGGCCTTGTCCGCGATTGCACGCCACGCCCGCGCATCGGCACCGCCCAGAGTCGTCAGCCAGGCAGGGGGCGTTGGCAGTGCCGGGTAGTCGCGCGGAAGACTGATGTGGCCGTCGAGGATCAGGCCGGAAAGCGGCTGGCTGGCGGCAATCTGGCTGCTGAGGCGCTCGCCGGTCCTCTTCGCGAGATCGGCGGCGAGCTCGGCCGCGCTGCGGCGCGCGTCCTGCTCGATCGAGGCGCGATCCTGGCGCAGCGAATAGAGGGAGACCACCGACAGGATGGCAACCGGCGGCACGACCAGCAGGACCTGCCACAGGAAGCGGGCATCGCGACCGCCGCGGGATCTCGAGCGCGCGCGGAACATGCTGAAGGGCAGGATAACACCGATGCGGGTCGGGCATGCCTGCGAGGCCGCGAATGGTGTAGGCCGCGAATGTCGACGTTCCGTTGCCGCGGAACAGCCTTCGGATGCGTGTGACGTTCAGGCCGCGGCGAACGTCCTTCCCAGCTGGTACGCCTGTTCCAGGTACCCACGCAGCAGCTCATCGTCTCCCGCGGCCACGTGGTAGAAGTAGACGTGGTCGACCTTCTTGACGCCCGGGTACCGAAGCCCCCAGTCGTCGATGATTCGCGACATGGGTTGCTCCCAGTCGGTCTTGTAGTCCTTCTCGCTGAAGAGCGTCGTGCTGATGATCAGGGCCTTTTCGTGCTGCAGCAACGGCACCCTGCCGGACGCCGAGCCGCGCCAGCCCTCCATCTTCAGGGCATAGGCGTCGCCGTAGGAAAACACACGCTCGAACCATCCCTTCAGGATCGCGGGGAAGTGCAGCCAGAACACGGGCGCAATGAACGCCAGGCCCTGGGCCTCTTTCACCTTCTTCCACTGTGCGGCGGCGTCTTTCGGCCTGTGGTCGTGGATGAATCTCGCAATGGTCGCCGAGTCCTTGTTGCGCAGCCAGCGTGAGGCGACGAACCGCCGAAGCGGACCTCCCGCGGCGTCCATCACGCGCTGCTTCAGGTTCATCTGGTCGAGGATCTCTGGCGGCATGCCCTCGTGAATGTAGCTGGCGAAGTCCTGAAGGCGGAAAACCGGATCGAATCCAATCGCGTAGAGATCGACCACCTCACTGGTGTGGCCGGCCTGCTGCAGTCCCTCTGTGAACCGCTGCAGAATGGCGTGGCAGAACGACTTGGGATTCGGGTGGGCGTAGACAGTCAGCACTTTCATGTGATCGCCTCCTGACAGGCCGGGAGGGCTGCACGGACTAGTAGACGAAGGGGACGAGCCTGCTCGATTCCCGTTCGTAAGTGGCATACCGCCCGCCGTACGCTCGACGAAGTTCCGCTTCCTCCTTCGGAATCAGAAGAACGATCAACGCAAGGTAGACGCAGAACACGGCGGCAAAGGCCCACGACTGAATCAGGCATGTCAGCCCCAGCGCGATCGCCAATGCCGCCGCGTACATTGGATGTCTCACGAGCCCGTAGGGTCCGCTGACCACAAACTGATCTTCGGCTCTCGGTGCCTGTCCACCCAGCTGGTAGTTCCGCCCGAGCGTCATCAACGCCCACGCCATGATGAGGAACCCGCTCACGTACAGGAGCAGGCCTGCGGACTCCAGGATCAGGAGAGCCCGTGGGTTTTCAGTTGCCAGGCGGAACGGATCGATGACATCCAGCCTGCCGGTGAGCAGCAGCACCGCGGCGAGAGGATTGACGATCAGCAGGAAGCAGAGGTTGAAGACATTGACCGTCCGGACGAGCAGGCTGCCTGTCGGTCTGTCCAGAACGGATCCTGTCGCCGCCCGCTTGACGCAGACGAGGGCTGCAAGCAGCAACAGAATCCCGCCTCCGAGAAACCGCTGGTCGAGTAGATGCATGTGCTCCTCCCGGAAGTTCCAGCACAGGCTTCGGGGGCAGCACGACTCTCGGCCTCAACCGGCGCAATTCTCCCACGCCTGCCTGCCGCAATCAATCAGGCAGGCGCGGTCTCGATGACGGTTTCACCGCAGGTGGTGACCGCCTCAGGCCGGACGAAGCGCCGCGTGCTCGATCCGGGTCCCAAGCACGGTGAGGAACTGGGCGATCCACGCCGGGTGTGCCGGCCAGGCGGGCGCGGTCACGAAGAGGCCGTCGGTCACGGCGGCATCCACGCTGATGGCGGCGTAGGTCGCGCCGGCCAGTTCCACCTCGGGCGCGCACGCGGGATAGCAGCTGATCCGCTTGCCTTCGATGACCTTCGCGGCGGCGAGGATTTGCGCGCCGTGGCAGATGGCCGCGATCGGCTTCTTGGTCTGCGAGAAGTGCCTGACGATTTCCAGCACCCGCGGGTTCAGCCGCAGGTACTCGGGTGCCCGGCCTCCGGGAATCACCAGCGCGTCGTAGTCGCGCTCGTGGATCTCCTCGAAAGTCGCGTTGAGCGCGAAGTTGTGGCCGGGCTTCTCGGAGTAGGTCTGGTCGCCTTCGAAATCGTGCACGGCCGTTCGCACCGTCTGCCCGGCCTTCTTGCCGGGGCACACGGCGTCGACATTCAGTCCGACGGCGCGCAGCGCCTGGAACGGCACCATCACTTCGTAGTCCTCGACGAAGTCGCCGACGAGCATCAGGATCTTCTTTGCCATCGTGAACCTCCTTCGATACGTGTTCGAACTGGAACTCCAGGCCGGCTGTCACGGTCGATTGCGGCCCGTCAGGGATCGGCTGGCCGTCTTCCGGTGTGAGAGCGAGCCCTGAACGTCATTCTGGCGCCCCCCGCGCGCAGAGGCAAGCGCGCGGTAGCCTCGCCGCGTGTCAGCCCGGCGCTACACCATCACCGAGCGAGTCCGGAGCATCGGTTCCGCCAGCGCGGGGTCGCCCGTTATCGAGACACGAGCACGCGCCGCGTCAGGGGTGAGAACGTTGAACAGGATCTTCCAGGCCGTATCTCCGCCGCATCGAACGCAGGCCGCCACTTCAGGCGCCCGGCCGCGCACAACGGTCCAGCCCGTGGGGTCCCTGACGACCGACCACGTGTTGTCGCCGTCGGCATCGACTTCGAATGTGACGATCGTGCCGGCCTCGGCCGTCACATCCTTGTAGGTCCGGCGAAACGCCCGGACGGACAGATCGAGCAGCGGATACAGCCAGCGCCGATCCAGCAGCCCCGCGGCTCCTGCGGCATCGCGGATCTGCATCTGGTGGTGCCAACGTTCCGTGTATTCGCGGCCCGTGTCCATCCAGTTCTCCGAAGACTCTTCGTCCGCCCAGGCCACCGCTATCGGCGACGCGGCGTGCGGCGGGAGCGATCCGACGTATTCCGAGACCCATCGGCCGGTGACCTCGAGCAGGTCGGTCAACACCCTCGGGCTGAGGCGCTGCATGTAGTCCACACCGCCGGCGTTCAGTCCGTTGATCAGGCGGACAATGTCCTCGAAAGACGAGGCCCGGCCGGCCAAGCGATGGCCGTCGCGGCCGCCGGCCAGCTTGCGCAGGTCGCCGTCCAGAAGATGGGCGGCGACGTCGCGTATCCGCCAGGGAGCCGCCAGCGTGGGCCGAATCCAGTCGCCCTCGTCCAGTGTGCGCAGCAGGTGGATGAGCTCGGCATGGAGGGGCGGAAAGAGCTCAGCCGTGTAGATCGGAGTCAGCTTCTCCATGACTGTCGTCCACGTCTTCAGAGCGTTCGGCTCGACGGAGCGCTCGGCACGAAACTGAAGTCCATGCTGTCCAGCTCGGTTGTCAGCGTCACGCCCGGGGCCACCTCGATCCCCTGTTCGAACGTCACCCGGAACCCCACGTCTTTCAGGCCGCTTTTGTCCACGGTGATGTACATGCCGTCCTCCACCGACATCTTGCCGGTGATCCCGTCCACGCCCGCCGTGGCCTTGGCTCCGGCCATCACCGAGATGTCGCCCTCGGATTCCGAACTCCGCTTTCGCGAACCCGGCCAGCCAGCCTTCGGTCGACACCGAGACCTCGACCTTCTCGCACGAGAACTTGACAGAGAAGAGGGCAAGCTCGGCATCGAGCCCCTGCTTCCTGAGCGATGCCGGACAGCTCGGGATGTTCCGCTCGGCGGGGTCTTCGGCGTCGGCGCGGTCTGTCCGCGGGATGTAGGCTCCCGATGCGTACGCGCCGTGCACGCCCGCGATGAGCGCATTGTACGCCGCCCCCTCCTGCCCCTTGATATGCAGGACAGCCAACTCGTGCCAGCGCGGGTCCGAGAGGTTGGCGGCCAGGCCGGTGAGACGCTGGTACTCGGTGCTCCACTCCTCTCGCATGGCACCCTCGAGCCTGACGGCGATCTGGTGCATGTGGTCGACATACTCGTTGTGAATCCGCGTCATGTTCTCCGGCGTCATTGTGTGGCTCGTGACGAGGCCTTGCCGCTTCCGGCTGAGGAGCTGGCCCTCGCTCACTTCCTGGGCGTGCACGTTTGCCTTGACTCTTCGCGTTGCCTCGACCAGCGCCTGCATTTCTGCATCCCGGTACGACGCGAGGCCCGTCATGATGACCAGGATGCGCTCGGCGCGTCTCTTGCTCAGTGAGTCGGGCTGCGTCCTGAGCTGTCGCTTGAGCTCGATGTAGCGCTGCGAGATGTCGTCCCTTACGGGTGACCACTTCGCAGTACGGCGCCTGAGCATCGCGTCCATGCCCACAACCTCGGCCGAGTTGACCGGGTGTTTTATGGCCGGTAGATTCGTCCCGAGGCCGGCTGAGAGGTCGAATGCTTCGCTGATTGGCCGGTGCAGCCGGGTGTTGAGCAGGCTTGCCGGCACCTCTGCGGGAGTCTGCGGCGTGGCGGGCGTGCCCTCCTCTGCGACCGGGGTCACCTTCCTGGCGCCGGGCGCCTCCACCGGTCCCCGCGAACGCCATACGCCGAAGTAGAGAACGCGCTTTGCCTCGTCTTCTTTGCCCTGCCCGGCCAGCGCCACGGCCAGGTTCGTCGCCGCCTCCGAGAGCAGTGGCGCCATACCCATGGCCTGACGCAGGGGCGGCTCGGCATCTGCCCACCGCTTGAGGAGGAGCAGGGCGTATCCCCGGTTGTTCAAGGCGATTGCGTGGCCATTGATGCCCATCGGCGATGGCAGCTCGCCCGGCAGGCGATCCGCGGCATCCAACAGAGCCAGTGCTTCGCGAGGCATGCCCAGCCGGGCGAGCAGCCCCGCGAGGTTGACCAGGATGGTTGGGTCCTTCTGGGCTCGTTCCTGAGCCAGGAGCATGGCCGAAAGCGCCGCCGCAGGCCTTCCACCCGCAATGGCGGCAGCCGCGGCGCCCTGGAGGCTCCTCGCGCTCTGTGCCAACGGGCTGGCGGCCAGGGCCGCACGCTGCGCTGCGGTCGTCTCCAGGTCGCGTCGCGCTCTTGCGCTCGCCAGCGCCTCAGCCAGAGTGACAGGCCCGGACCCGCCAGTCTGCGCTGGGATGGAGTACGTCCATGCGACGAGTGCCTGCAGATCCGCCGTCAGGTTGTGAGTACTGAGATCTGCCAGGGAGCGAACCGCCGACCGTCGCCCTGAGGCAACCGCGGTGCCCGCGTTCCTGGTCGTCAATGTAGGTTGGCCGAAACAGGGCGATCCGCCCGACACGATCAGCGAGACCAGTCCCAGCGCTGCAATCAGCGGCACGGTTGCGATACGTCTCCCGCCGAGGAAGAGTCTGCGCATCTTCGGATTCTCCGGCGACGGCGCGCGCCGTTGCATCGTGGGGGCGGTCTCTCGGCGCTGCCGGATCCCGGCCCCGGGTTGGCGAAGGTCTTGGCCTGCCATGCTACTCGGAAACGCAGCCAGATCGCCGAAATGGCAACCGCTATGGCGTCACCACGGATGTGCCATCGCATCCGCCCTCGGTGAGTCCTGGAATGCATCACGGTCGACCGGGATTATCTGCAAGAGCTCGCCGGTCGAGTTCGAGGAGAGCCCCTTCGGGACGTCAACGCGGGGCTCCGGTTGGTCCTCAGCTTGTAGTCCTGCCGCTTCGTCTGCCGGATCGCGCATCACCCGCCGGCGCTCTCGGCGCTGCCTGAGCCGGTCGCGTGTATGCGCGTGTCGGACCTGGTGACACCGGTTGAACACCGGAAGGCATTCGACCATCGCCAAGGGCGCGTTTCCCTGGAGCGCGGAGTCCTTCTCGGGGGCGGCCAGATGACCGGGATAGAAAGCCACCGCGATCGACTTTGGGCCGTCCAGGCCGGCCTCAGCCGCGGCGGTTCATGATCTTACCGGCCGCCGTCGGCTGCATGCTGATGTTCTGCAGCTGCTTCTCGCATGTTCGCCTGGCTGCGAAAGCCCTTGACGATCAGCCACAGAGCCAGAACCAGCTGACTCAAACCCATCGGCGCCAGCAATGGAAACACCACGTCGTGACCGAAGAGCGGCATCCCAACCGCGGCGACCATCAACACGGCTGCGATCAGACCGAAGCCGGCAACAGCACGCGGAACCAGTGCACATCGATACAGCAGGGCGTAGAAGACGAAGATCACGCAGCCGTCGATGATCCGCGCCATGAAGTGCGCCCAGTTCCGCGCGGACGCCACGACAACCCGGACCGTTTGCAGTTGTTCGCGGTCGACGGCGCTGGCTTTCGCATAGGCATCGCTCAGGGAGACCATGGACATCACGCCGGCGTTCTCGACCACAGCCACCGCGAGGATCACCCCTGCGAGCGCGAGAAACCAGAGCGCCATCCTTTGGGTGCGCGGGTAGAAGATGGTGAACGCCGTAACTGCAATCGCAAGCCACATTCCCTCGGTAACGAGCCCGAGGACTGCAGCCAGACCGATTTGCCGGGAGTGGGCAGCGGCATTCACGAGGAATCCCGGCGTACCGAAGAGGGGCGCCTCCAAGACACCATTCACCAGTCCACCGCCAACCATCTGCAAGATTATGAGAACGCCGATGATGCGACCAGCGCGGCCTGCAGCGTCCATGTGAGAGCCCTCCTGACACGACTACTCGTTGGATTGTCCGCCGAACGGAAGTGGCTCACCCGCGGCCGCGTTCGACCACCCCGCGGGCATCGGGTTCAACCGCTTGCTGGGCTGCCGACGGGTTAGATGTCGGGCTTGCGCCTACTCTTGCCTGACGATATCGACCGAGATCTCCACCGCCGGAATTGTTCCTTTGTTCTCGAGCCAGTGCGTGGTGTTCCGATCCTCCGGCCAGCCCACTCCCGGTCCGTAGTCCGTGGCGACTCCATCTCGATGGTCAGTGATCGTTCCTTGCAGTATATAGACGGTGCCTGGTCTGCCTTTATGGTCGTGAATCGGGCCGAAGACGCCTCCAGGCTCGAAGGTCACCATACGCATTCGAAGTTGGCGCCCTGCCATGCCCTCGATCTCAGGGCCAAGGTCAACCGTGGCAAGTAACTTCACCGTAATACCATTCGTCTGAGGTGCCACCTGTTCGTTGCTCATCGTGCTCTCCTCTCGGTACTTCCCGGGCCTGACTATGCGCTTCAGCTGCAACGCGCCGCGGCGCACGATCTCGAACCCGGGACGACTTCTTCGGGCGGCGTGTTGTCTGCCGGAAGCGCTTGTCAGGCACATGCCGCCGACGGGAGTGCCCGTCTACAGTACCTGCGGATTCAGCTTCCAGACCGCCCAGGTCAGCGCCGACGCGAACGCGACCCAGGTGAGATACGGAACAAGCAGCGCCGCGGCAAGGGGCCGCACGCGCCAGAAAGTCCAGGCCGTCGCCGCCACCAGGACCAGCAGCGCGATGATGTCGAGAAAGGCCAACTGCCCCGAGTGCCACGCGAAGAACAGCCACGTCCAGATCGCGTTGGATGCGAGTTGCAGGCCGTACAGGAGAAGGGCCAGTCGGGCGTCGCGCCATCCACGAGCGCGAACGATCAACCAGGCAGCCACCGCCATCAGGATGTAGAGGACGGTCCAGACCGGGCCAAACACGCCGGGCGGCGGCGCCCAGGGGGGCTTGGCGAGTGCCTGGTAGATCTCTGGCGCGCGCAGCGCGGCAGCCGTCCCGATGCCTCCGGCGACAAACGTGACAAACAGGAGTATCCCGAGCGCCGCCCCTTCCCCGCCATGGCCCCGCGTCATGCTGGTGGCGCTCACTCGGTTCCCCCTGTCATGTTCGAGCGAAAGTCGTCTTGCCGGACGACCGCGTTTCAGCCGCGGCGGCTCATGATCGCACCGGCCGCCATTGGCTGCAAACGCTAGGCAGCCGAAGCCGGCGGCTCGGGAATCCGACGCTTGAAGACGTAGATCGCCCAGCCCAGTGTGTCTCGACCCCAACGAAGGTACGCCGCCCTCTCCTTGGCCACTCGGCCCACCAGCTCCGGCAAGTCCGGGTCATCCGGATGCGAGCGCGCATACTCCGCCGCAGCATGCCACTGCAGCCCTTCGTATCCATCCCAGTCGTCCTTGTTGCTCACAAGAGTGTGGGCGAGATCCAGCCCCCGTTCCTCCCCAACCTCGACGTTGCCAGCGTGCGTCCCGAACGCCTCCTTCCCCTCGCCGAGGGCCTGAAGGTACTCCTCAGATGGCTCCTGCAGCCAGTAAGGCTCGCCCACGATCACCCAACCGCCGGGCACGACCATGCGAGCCAGCGCATCCAGAGTGCCGGCGTGCCCGCCGTAGATCCAGCTGGCGCCAAGGCAGGAGGCGGCAGTGAAGCTGTGAGGTTCGTCCGGCTCGAAGTCGGCGCCGTTCATCTGAAGGACGACGGCCTGATCACCTGGCGCCGACGCCCTGAGCCGTCTCTCGGCTTCCGCAACGAAGAACGGTGAGAGGTCTATGCCCAGGCAGCGGACCCCGTAGGCCTGGGTCACGCGACTCAGAAACTCCCCTTTGCCGCAGGCGATGTCGACCACGCGCCCGTCGACGGGAAGCCGCAGCAGTTCCACAAGGCGACCTAGCTTCTCCTCGCTCGTGGGATTGCAGATCACGTGCTCGCGATGCGTGATGTCGAAGAACTTCCACGTGTCCATAGTCCATCTCCTCGGCTGCCTCACACCCGGCTTGAGCCGCGGCGGCTTATGATCGCGCCAGCCTCCGCCGGCTGCAAGGGCTGGTCCGGCAGCCCTTGGGGCCGTCTTTCCCAGGGTTCAACATCGCCGGGCACGACTCGGAACAACGGGTGCGGCCGAGGACGTCGTACAGCTGCAAGGCGATCGCGCAACGCGGGTTCGCGGATTGCGAGCTTTGCCATGAGGTGATTCCATTCGTGCGTGAGCTGGCCGCGCGTAACGCCAATCACCTCCGAGCTCCGTGCGGCGCTGACTTTCCCAGGTGCGAACGCGTAGCCGCGACGCACGGCCTCCGCGTTAATGCCACGAAGATACTCGGCAATCGCGCCGCACGGCGAAGGCTGAGCGCGGAATCGATCCAGTTGTGGGTGATGCAGGTAGCCCTTCGTCTGTCCCCTCAGGTACCGCCTGAGCCAGGAGCGCTTCACGCCAAAGAGCCACGAGGCCGCGGGCGTCAAGGTATTTGGGATGGAGGGACCAAAGACGCATGGTTCGGGTACCTCCCGTTGTCTGTCTGCCCAGCGACCGGCGCTCAGCCGCGAGCGGCAGGCACCTTCATGCGAGGGAGTCATCCCTTTCTGCCGTTGGTCGGCTACAGGGATGCTGGGCGTCGCTTCGTCGGCTCCACTCCTTCGGGTCTCGCGAGAAGTGAAAGGCGCCTCGTAGGAGCCATGCATCGACGACGATCGCCGCATGCAGGGCGAACGACACTGGCTTGCCAACGATCGCCTGGTTGAACGGGCGATCTACGCGCGCAGGATCTTCTCCATGGGCCTGCCCTTGGCCAGTTCATCCACCAGCTTGTCCAAGTACCGGATCTTCCGCATGAGCGGGTCTTCGATCTCCTCGATGCGAACGCCGCAGATGACGCCGGTAATCTTGCTGGCATTGGGATGGAGCGAGGGGGCCTCGCCGAAGAATGTCTCGAAGTCCTTCCTTTGTTTGATCTGCGTCGCCAGCGCCTGCGGGCTGTAGCCCGTCAGCCAGCAGATGACCTCGTCCACTTCCTTCCTCGTGCGTCCCTTCTTCTCCGCCTTCTGGACGTAGTGTGGATACACGCTGGCAAATGACATCTTGAAGACCCGGTGTTTGTCCATGGGTTCCTCGGAGCGAGAACGGCCGATCCTTGTCGTCGCGTACGCCTGACGATCCGCGGTCACCCGCCGGTGCGAACGACGAGCTACTCGTCCGTGCCCTTATCGATGCAGCATTCCTCGTAGGTTCCAGCGATAGTGCAATGCCAGCCGCCCTTCCACTTCTTGCAGCGGCAGCGGTTCAGCTTCTCGCGCGCCTTGTCGAGCTTGTCCCGTGCCGCAGCCGACGCCTCCCTTGCGGCCGTCAGCTGCTCCTGGAGCTTCGCCAGTGCCTCGGTCGTGTCCTTGATGGCGTTCTCGAACTTCTTCCGGGACGCGACCGCGGCGTTCAGCTTGTCGGTGGCGGCCTCGACAGCCGCCTTTTCCGCAGAACATTCGTTATTGCGCGGCCTGCTCAGGCAGGCGTTGTACCGGGCCACCGCGCCGTCCCAAGCGTTCTTGGCCGACTCTTCGGCTGGCCGGTTCTCCTCGATGGCACGGGTTGCGGCGGCCTTCCGCTCTTCCTCGAGCGCAGCCTGCTCCTGCAGCCGTCGTTCCGCCTGACTGGCCTGGTCGACGTCGGCCTGGGCGGCATTGACCGCGGCCTGTTCGTCGTCACAGCGTTTCTGGGCCGAAACGGGCGTTGAGACAGGCCATAGCACTCCGAGACACGTCATCGCGGCGAGAACGATCGTGGGTTGGCGCATTGACTGTTCCTGTCCGAAGTATGCGGTAAACGGTTATGCGGAATTGGCGCCCTGCCGGGTTACCGCATTCAGTCAGAGCTGAATTCTACGCGCTGTCGTTCGTAGGTCAAACGGTGGATTGGCACCCGAGCGCCGAATGCGGGCCCCCGATGGTTGCAGTGCCGGGCGACAGCGGGTTCGGCTGCCGCTCATTGCCTCTGGCCAAGTCGCATCGTGACCGTCATGAAGATGGGCACCGCCGTCCCGGCCTCGAGGCGACCACCCCTCCCAAATCGGTGTCGACGAGCAGGCGGGGCGGTTCAAACCTCCAGGCCTTCACGGCTTCGAGTGCCTTGAGGTCCACGTCTTCGCGAACTCCCCGGAGCATGCAACTCTCCGTCACCCGCCCAGCCGCATCGATCCGAACCTCGATGATGGCCGGAAGCGACCCCAACATTGGACCCAGCAGGGCACTGGCGGGAACGAACCCGAAGGATCCCCACGTGGCATCAATCAGGCTACTGACCACCCACCAGGCGGATCCGACCACCCCCGCGGTTCTGAGTCCGCGGCCGTAGCGCGGGAGGATCGCCGCATAGAGCCACATGGCCCAGATTCCCTCCGCAAGGTTCAAGGCCAACAGGAACGCTACGAAGGAGGCGTTCGGTGCAGCTAACCTGTTTCCGGGAACCGCGGCGGCGAAATCGTGCCCGACAACGACCGTGACGATCGAGGACAGGATGGTCCAGACGACGCCTGCCACAAGTCCGCCCACGAACACTTGCAGCCAATTAATCCGTCTCATACGCTTGCCTGCCTCACACCGGTCCAGTCCTTCTCCGTCTGGCCACACAACGCTTGACCCGCCGGCGCGCAGCATACCACCCGTGCCGGGCTGGAGCACCGCGTGGTCAGCCAGTTCCCCATTTCGCTCGGAGGAGGTCGAGTACCTTCTTGTCCGGGAAGACCGTCTCTTCGAATCTCCGGCCTGCGTAGCATGGCGTCTCGGCTAGCCTGGCCTCCACGAACCAGAGCGTGGCCTCATCCAAGGGTCCCGGCTGAACGTAGAACGGAATGGCCTTGGCGAAGTCGACCATGATGCCAAGGACCGACCGATCCACCGTCCGGCCGATGACCACCGGAGCCATGGCCGCCGTCTCGGCTTCAACTGCCGCACTCGCGATCCCGTGACGCCGGAGTCTGGCTGCGACAAGGCCGGCCAGCCGAGCAGGAAGCCCACGCACATCTCGGGCCGGCAAGAGGATGGGCAAGAGCGACGTGGAACTCACCAGGATCAACACCGGGCGTCGATCTACTACAAGGCGGTTGACGTACCAATCGCCCAGTGCCGTGTCGGACCTCGCGTCAGTGATCGCGTCCGGCGGGAGGAACCTGCTGAGCTTCCTGGTGGGACGCAGGATCACCATTATCGTTCGATCGTCTGGCTGGCACCTTCAGCGCTCTCCTGGCTTGTCAGCGCGTAGACCATGTCGCCCACAAAACGCCGGAATGACTCGTTCTCGACGAACTGCTTGTAGACCTGCGTGTCGTCTTTGAGGAGGATCTGCATCACCTTCCCGAGGGCCTGGTCGTGCGCCATGCGGGCCGTGTGGGGCGTGTTCTGCCTGGCGTTCTGATAGGCCGTGTCGGCGGCGACTTTCGGCGCGATGTCGTCGCGAATGCGCTTCGCGACGCGGTCGGCGTCGGTGAAGAGCGTGCCGAAGTGTTCGTTGAACGTCTTGAGAATGTTGCTCAGACGGTCCAGCTCGGGTTCGGGCTTTCGACCGCCGCCATCGGCCGGGATCGGTTCGATCGCAGCGTCTTCATCCGCCAGGGCGATCTTCATGACCGCCTTCCGCTCGACGCGGTAGCTGTCCATGTCGATGGCCTCGAGGATCCCCTTGGCGAAATCCGGGTCGTCCGGAGCGGGCAGTTTGGGAATCAGCAGGTTCAGCAGGATGGACAGCCTCTCCCAGTCGGGTCTGGTGGACGGCATGACCGATGCGAGGAAGTCGTAGGTGCGGCAGAAGGCTTTGGCCTTGCCCTTGAACTCGACCTGCTGGCCCTCATCCAGCGCGTTCTTGTAGATGGCCACGCACGCATCAAGGATCGGGTCGAGCCTGTCGCGATCGGCATCGCCGAGGAACAGCTCGACGAACTGATGCACCTGCTCCGGTGAATATACCTGCGCCTCGTCGAGGGCCGCCTTCAGGTCATTCAGCTTGTTCGGGTCGGTCTCCTCCGCCAGCAGCGTCGTCCGATAGTAATCCTGGAACGCGTAGGTGATGGCCTCGCTGTTGTTCTGGAAATCGAGGACGAAGCAGTCGTGCTTCTGAGGGTGTGCGCGGTTCAGGCGCGACAACGTCTGCACCGCCTTGATCCCGGCCAGAGGCTTATCCACATACATCGTGTGCAGTAGCGGCTCGTCGTAGCCGGTCTGGAACTTGTCCGCGCAGATGAGGTACCGGTACGGATCTTCCTGAAACCTCTCCGCGATGTCGCTGCCCGGGAAGCCGTTGAGCGACGACTCGCTGACCTTCTCCCCGCCGTATTCGTGCTCGCCCGAGAACGCGACGATAGCCTTGCAGGGGCTCTTGGTCTCCTCCAGGTAGGCCTTGAAGGCGTGAAAGTACTGGATCGCGCGCTCGATGCCGCTCGTCACCACCATCGCCCGCGCCTGGCCGCCGATCTTCCCCGCGGCCAGTACCTGCTCCCGGAAATGGTCGACCATGATCTCCGTCTTGAGCCGGATCGCGTGCTGGTGGCTCTCGACATACTTGCGGAGCTTCTTGTTGGCCTTCCTGGTGTCGAATTCCGGGTCGTCCTCGATCTTCTTGACCAGCTTGTAGTAGCTCTCGACCGGCGTGTAGCTCTTGAGCACGTCGAGGATGAACCGCTCCTCGATCGCCTGCTTCATCGTGTAGCTGTGGAAGGGCCGGTGCCTGACTTGCCCTCGGCATCGGGCGGGAGCGGCTCGCCGAACATCTCCAGCGTCTTGTTCTTGGGTGTGGCCGTAAACGCGAAGTAGCTGGCGTTTGTCAGCATCTTGCGCGCGGCCATCCGCTTCTCGAGGGCGTCGTTCACCGTGTCTTCGGGATCCGGCGGCTCGTCAGGTTCAGCCGGCGGATTCCCGAGAGCCTTGCTCATCGCCGACGACGTCTTCCCGCCCTGGCTCGAGTGCGCCTCGTCTATGACGATGGCGAACGTCTTGCCGGCCTCGGTGGCGATTTCGTCGAGTATGAAGGGGAATTTCTGGACCGTCGAGACGATGATCTTCTTGCCCTGCTCGATGAACTTGCGCAGGTCCCCGGAGTGCTCTGCGTGGCCAACCGTGGCGCCGACCTGCATGAACTGCTTGATGGTCTTCTGGATCTGGTCGTCGAGGATCCGGCGGTCCGTGACGACGATGACTGAGTCGAAGACTTCCTTGCCATTGCGCTTGACGCCGATGAGCTGGTGCGAGAGCCAGGCGATGGAATTCGACTTGCCGCTGCCGGCCGAGTGCTGGACGAGGTAGCGCCTGCCCGCGCCGTGGTTGCGCACGTCGGCCAGGCCCTTGCGCACGACGCCGAGCTGGTGGTACCGCGGGAAGACCTGGCTGCGCTTCTTCCTGCCTGTCTTTGCGTGCTTCTTCTCGACGATCTGCGCGTAGTTCTCGATGATGTCCGTCAGCCCGGCCGGCGTGAGCATTTCCTTCCAGAGATAGTCAGTCTTCAGGCCGTTCGGGTTGGGCGGGTTGCCGGCGCCGTCGTTGTGCCCCCTGTTGAACGGCAGGAACCACGAGGCATTGCCCTTCAGCTCTGTACACATCCGCACCTCGCCATCGTCTACGGCGAAATGCACGATGCAGCGGCCAAAGGCGAAGATGCGTTCGCGGGGGTCGCGGTCCCGTTTGTACTGTTCCTCCGCGTCGGCGACCGTCTGCTTGGTGAGGCTGTTCTTCAGCTCGAAGGTGGCGATGGGCAGGCCGTTGATGAAGAGACACAGGTCGAGGGCGCGGCGCGTCTCGTCCGTGCTGTAGGCGAGCTGGCGTGTGATCGAGAATCGGTTCTTCGCGTAGAGCGCGGCTGCCCTGGCGTTGCCCTCCGAGGGCGTGCCGTAGAACAGGTCGAAGTGCACCGGCCCGTGGTCCACGCCCTTGCGGAGCACATCGATAACGCCGCGCTTGCCGATTTCGGACGACAGTCGCGCGAGGAACTTGAGGCGGTTGATGTCCTTCGGGTCGGCGGCGTCGGCCATCGCCAGCTTCTTGAACGCCTCGGGCTGGGTGGCGCGCAGGAACCCGAAGAGATGTCGCACGTCGAGCGCGTGGGCGCGGTCGTAGTCCCTGGCCCTGCCGGCGGTGTAGCCGGTCCCGCCGAAGGGCGGAGATGTCTCGGCCACGTCGTCGTTCGCGGCGGCGAGGCCATCGGTGCCGGTCATGTGGCGCATGATCAGCGTCTCGAGGCCCTTCTCGGAGGTGTCGGTCGTCATGCAGGCCCCTTCTTGGGAGAAGCGCCAGCGAGTTCCATCAAACAACCATCAAACAACACGGAGCCACGTAACCCATTGACTGATAGGGCCTTACGTCTCACGACGGCACGATTACCCGTCACAAGAAGGCTGTCCATCAAGCAACCACCGCCGGAAGCTCTGAATTGGATGCGGCCCAGAACGGCAGATAACTCCTGCTCCTCTTCCCCACGCTGAGATCCCGGACGACGATCATCCCGTCGTCGACGGCTTCGTTGAGCAAGCGCGACGCCGTCGCCGCGTTCTTTTCCTCAATGCCAAACCTCTCTCGAATGGAAGTGTTGGTCACGAGCTGTCGCATAACGTATCGCAAGCAGGCATGCAGGTAGCACGCCCGAATCCGATCTGCCTTCTCCATGTCGGCGAGCGGCCTGTGCGCGAACAGAACCGCCCTCGTGAATCCCTCCGGTGCCTCAAACAAGGGCGCCGGCAACTGGAACAACTCGATTTGGAGGACGACCTTGTCGATTCCACTCCCCCGCTCCTCACAGATTCGAAAGCGCCGCATCAATGACGCCAGCGCGTCGTTGCGAGACTTCGGCGGGGAGTCCAAAAAACGGCGGGTGTCCACGAGCGGCTCGCCGGGATTGGTGATCTCGATGCGATCTGAGAATATTTCCACCATAGGGCCCGCGCCGGTGACAAATAGATCCTGATGAATGATTGCATTCGCCACCAATTCGCGCACCGCCAGTTCCGGGTACATCGGCACCGCCTTACGCAGCGCCTGCCCTATCACCTCGTTGGTTGGTAGCAGACCATTGATGTAGCCGATCAGACCTGAGAATCCAGTGGCGTACCCCTTTTCCCTTTCATCTTCTCGCACAGTCTCGTTGCGTCCCGTACCGCGGTACTGGATGACGCGTACGGCCTTTCGTCGCAGAGAGGGGAAGTCGTTCAGTCGCTTGGCGAACAGGATGGCTCCCAGATTGGTGATATTCCAGTCGCCCGCGGCGCACGGGTTGATCAGGCCGTCATCTGTCAAGGATTTCAGTATGCCGTCTCGATCCGCGGGCAGGGGCAGTTCGAGCAGATCAAAGTAGGCCGGATAGTCGAGCACACGCAACACTTCGTCCGCACTGGCCCGTTCGACCGCCACCAGGTTCTCGTAGGGCGTCAGGTCAAATATCCGCCACAGAGATCGCTCGCGGTCAGGCACGTCTTTCAGCGGCTTCTTCACTGTTCCAATTCGGATGAACTCCTCACCGTGGAAACGCACCGGATGGCGATATGCGCGACCGATTTCCAGCAGCACCACGGGCAAGCCATCGACGGTCAACTCGTGAAAGCGAAAATGGATCTTCGGGCTCAGAAGCCTGAGCAGCCACGTATCCAGCGGCTCGTTGCCTTTCTTGGTCGATCCAGGAAAGAAGGTCGTTCCGACGATGTGGTGCGTCTGGTCTTCGACACCCCAGACCATGTACGCGAAGGCCTTGCCGTTCAGTGCGGCGGCGTTCGCCAACGCTGACAGGTACTCGCCGATCTCCTGCGGGTCGGAGTTGTTGACCTTGAACTCCGCCCATTCGGTTTCGCGGGGCAGCTTGCACAGCTCGCGGATCAGACCGACGAGGTACTCGGCGCTACGGTCGGACGTCATGACGTTTCACCGTCACTGGCCGACCGCGCCTCGATTTCGACCGCTGCCGAGCGAATCAGCACGGTCAGCGGTGTGCCGTCAACATCGAAGGTCCGGTCCCAGGCGCCCCTGGGGATCGTCCCTTCCGAACGAGCGAGCACGCAGCGACACCACTGGACCTGGTCCCTGAGCAGGACGCGCGTGCCATCTCCCATCTCGTGGGCGTTGAGGAAGCCCAGGTAGACGAGAACCACGGGCTTGCCCATCTTCGCCAGCTTCCAGGCGAACGCGAAGCGATTGGAGAGCTGGTAGCGTGAGGTGGCTGACAGCGCGAATCCCGGCATCAAGGCATTCCAGCTCAGCGTAGCCTCGCCCAGCGCATTCTCAATCTGCCGAGCATTCTCCTGGTTCGAGGCTCCGGATCGGTCGTCGCCGAGTTCCCCTTCGTGGGCTTTGGCCTCTATCAGGCATCAGGCCTGAGCGGCCCCCGGTCTGGCAGGTACTCACCAGATCCCAATTGGGCGTGTTGGCGCGTTCCGACTTCGCCAGCCACCAGCGCGTGAGCACGTCCCGGTCCGCCTCGGTCAGAAAGCCCGGCGTTTCCCCGAGTTTCGCCTCGTCCGGCTCGATGAAGCCGCGGGGAGCCCAGTGAGCATCTGGCGGCACCGACGCGTGAGGGGTAACCAACGACGCGAAGAACTCGGCGATCTTGGCGGCTTCCTGGGTGGTCAGCAACAGGCAGCGCAGCCGACTTCCTTTGAACTCGCGTTCGCGGAATTCGATCGTGCGTTCAACGCGAGTCATGCGTTGACCTCCTCGTCGGCGGGTTCGATCTCGTCGGTCACATCCACGACATCGTCAGCGGTCCCTGACGATGACTCCTCGGGCAAGCGCTTCGCCGCCTCGCGCACGTCCAGCTTGCCGGTCACCACGTCGGCGACGAGGCGCGTGCGGTACTCGCGGAGGAGAGTCGATTTCGCGTTGGAGACGCGTGATGGCGAGCATCAGATTAGTCGTCTCGGCCTGACGTATGGGTTCGCAATGCCTCCTGCTCGCACATCGGCGGGATGGCCAGCTTGAAACGCTTTATGTCCTCGCACGTGATGGCGCCCTTCGTCATTCCCGGAGTCTTCACTCGAGGCACGAAGCTGACGGTAATGCAGCTGTCAGGGCCAGGTGGATGAACTCCGGCGATACCAGCTGCACGCGCGGAGCGATGAACGCGATGTGCTGGTTGATCGTCGCCTCGATGCCCATATCGGCTGACATACCACGGGTCTTGCCTTGGCCAGTGATGGCGACAAGCACGCTGCCAGCCGAGACTTTTGGTAAATGACACTCACGGAGAGCATCTTCCGTCACGAATTGGTCCGCAGTGTCTATAAATCCGCGATTCACTTGTGAACTGTTGAGCCAGGGGTACACGCCCCCTTTCCAGTACATCGTGTTCCCGCGCGACGGCGTCGAGCCATTTCCGACCCGAGCCAACCGACTGATGCGCCAAAGCTCCCAATGCTGCGGGATGTCGCCGATCCAGGGGATGCCCGAGGGCTTGAGGGGAACGCTGGGGTCGAGGCCGCGGGTGACGGCGCGGTGGATGATGGCCTGCTTCTGCTCGGTGAGGAGCGCGATTACCTTTCGCTTCGCCCGGATCGCCCGCTCCAGCTGGCCGGTCGCCCAATTCAGGAACCGGACGATTGCCGCCTGCTCAGCTATCGTCGGCAACAATACGGGGAGCAACTTCACCTTCTCCGCATTGAGATTCGCCGAAGGTACCTGCACTCGCCAGAGAAAGCAGATGCCGCCTGAGATTCTCCAGAGAGTAGAGGAAGGTACTCCCGGTCAACGCTGGAGCTTGTCGGGGAAATTCCGATGATGGCCTGGTTTACGGTCGCATCAACTCCGAGAATCGCTGCCGTTCCGAGGCTGGCGTACATCGAAAATAGAATCGTACCTCGCGGGAGGATCTCAAGGTTCCGTGCGGCGCGCCCAAGTTCCGTGATGTTCCGTTCTGTCCTCGCGACACGACGTTGTCGCGTGAGATCGGCTATCAGTGACCACGGAATGCCATTCGGTGGTTCACAGTAGTACTTCCCAGTGCCCGATGGAGGCGTGCCTCCGGACCAGAAACGCTCGGCGCATTGCTTCAGGCGGCGGACGTCCCAGTGGCCCGGCACCCTTCCGAGCCACGGCACGCCCGACTCCTTGTACGCCGGATACGGCTTGAGGTCGGCGATCATCGCCGGCCTTCCCAGACGTCGATGGTGAGGTCGAGGCCCTGCTCCGCTAACCCGCGCTGTTCGCGGCTGACTTCGGCGCTGAACCTGAGCCGGGCGGAGACATCTTCGCCGCGACGGGGTGACCGGCATCGGACCCAGCCGACATCGCCGTCGTGCAGTTCTCTCATCGGTGATGAGAATATTGTCCGACGATAGGGGGCGTCGCCGGCCCACCTCAATTCGTGACGCAGTGCGTCACAATTTGGAAATACCTGGTAGAACAACCGCATGTAACGGAGGTTGGAGGCGTCGAACCCCTTACCGAACTCGGCGGTGAGGTGTTCGGCCAGATCGGCGAGCAGGCGAGCGCCATAGGCGGCCCTCGCGGCCCCACGCTGCTCGAATTCCACGATGTGTCGCCCGACGGTCCAGCAGGTCCGGACCTGGACAACGTCTATGGCGCGCGCCGCCTGTTCGCGACCGGTCTGGATGACCTCGCGAAGGCTGGCAAGCAAGCCGCCTAATTCAGGCGCGGGTACTGGTACGGAAGCCACGGAGTTCTTCACGGGTGCCTTGCGAGATACCGGTGCCTTGCGGTCAGAGGACACCCGCTTGGTTCTGGCGACGGGCTTCTTCCTGGTCACGCCGCGCCCCCGTTGGGCAGTTCGTCTTGCTGCTGCTCCGCCTGTTCGACGCAAGACGGTAATCGGAAACGAGCGCAGGTCAATTCTGAACGCACTGGGTTCAGAATCGGGAGGGCCCCGTGCAAATCACGCATGGACCAGAAGTCACGCTCGCTGAGCCGTTTACCGACCCCGACGGCGAGTGTGTTGGGGAAACCTTCCTCGAAGACGTTGGAGTCCCTCGGAATGCTGCCAGCAGTCTCGCCGTGGAATTGTGTCACCGGCGGTGAGACTTTTGGCGAATGCAGGACGGTCCGCTCGAGGAGGGCGTGATGGAACTGCCGCTCGAGTTCCCGCTTTCCCCATCGATCCTGCACGGCCCTCTCTTTCACGCCCCGCCACCTTTCAACAGCCCGTCCAACAGCCCCTCGGCCTCTTTCTCGATGGCGAGGATGTCGGCGCGGATCTCCTCGAGCGTGCGCAGTGGCTGCGGCTTGTAGAAGTGGCGCGTGAAGCTGATCTCGTAACCGATTCGCGTCGCCTCCTCCTTGATCCACGCGTCGGGCGTGTAGGGCAGCACCTCGCGGCGAATGAAGGCCTCGATGCCCTCCTTCGCCGAGGCTTCGGAGGGCAAGCCGCCTGCCAGCCCAGAAGCCGGCGCCTCCAGAAAAGGCACCTGCTCGGTGTCGCGCAGGTCGGCGTCGGGCTCGTACTCGACGACGACGGGCTTGCCGTTCACGGTCGACTCGAACAGACCGCGAAGCGGGTCGGCCTTTGTCTTCGTGGTCTTGTGCGCCTTGGCGACGACGGGCGGCGCGGTCTCGACGCGCCAGCTCACGGCCTTCAGGATCAGCTTCAGGTCGGCGGCTGGCAGCTTGATGTCCGTCTGCTCCAGCGCCTCGTCTACTCGAACGCGGAACACGTTGTAGTCCTCGAACAGCCCGTCGCCAAGCGTCGCCCGAAGCGTCGTGGCCGCGTCGACCAGCCGGCCGTCGCGCTCCCAGGTCTTCGGGTCGAGCACCTTCCTCTTCTTCTTCTCGGGCAGACCCATCCTTCCGTCGCCCTCCTCATCGTCACTCCCTTCGTCGTCGCCGCCCCAGTCGGTCAGGCGCTTTTCCAGCGCGGTGGAGATGTTGGCGAACCTGGTGAAGAGCTCGTCTCCGAACTCGTCATAGAGGGGAGCGCGCAGGTCCTCGTCGCCGGACGCGAAGCGCAACGTCTCGATCGCCTTGAGCGAGAGCTGGCTGTGCAGGCGCAGCGGCCGTTCGACCGTCACCTTCCAGTAGCCGAACGCCGCGTTGGGGAAGATCTTGGACTCGGGCGTCTCATCGAATTCGAGGAACGTGCGGCTGATGCGGTCGATGTCCTCGGGCGAGAGCTCGCAGTTCTTCTTGCCGAGATTCTTGCGCAGCGGCTTGAACCACTGCGTGGCGTCGATGAGCTGCACCTTGCCCGAGCGGTGCGCGGGCTTCCTGTTCGACAGCACCCAGATGTAGGTGGCGATGCCGGTGTTGTAGAAGAGGTTGAGCGGCAGTGCCACGATGGCCTCGAGCCAGTCGTTTTCGATGAGCCAGCGGCGGATGTTGCTTTCGCCCTGGCCGGCGTCCCCGGTGAAGAGCGATGAGCCGTTGTGGACCTCGGCGATGCGGCTGCCGAGCGTCGCGGCGTGGTTCATCTTCGACACCATGTTGGCGAGGAAGAGCATCTGACCGTCGCTCGAACGGGTGACGAGCGACAGCTCCTCGCCCGCGTGCATCACCTTGAACCGCGGGTCGCGCATGGCGTCCTTGCCGCCCATCCCTTCGAGGTCCTTCTTCCAGCTCTTCCCGTAGGGCGGGTTGGAGAGCATGAAGTCGAACTCCTGGGCCGGGAAGGCGTCGTGCGAGAGCGTGGACCATTCCGCGCCGCCGACGATGTGGTCGGCCGTGTCGCGTTCGCCTTTGAGCAGCATGTCCGCCTTGCAGACCGCGTAGGTTTCGGGGTTGATCTCCTGGCCGTAGAGATTGGCATCGATCGCGATTCCGCGCTTCGCCGCGATGGTCGCAAGCGTCTCCTCCGCCACCGTGAGCATGCCGCCGGTTCCGCACGCGCAGTCGTAGAGCAGGTACAGTCCGGACTTCAGCTGGCTCTCGATCGGCAGGAAGACGAGGTTGGCCATCAGCCGCACCGCGTCGCGCGGCGTCCAGTGCTCGCCCGCCTCCTCGTTGTTCTCCTCGTTGAACTTGCGGACCAGCTCCTCGAAGACGGTCCCCATCGCGTGATTGTCGATGCCCGCGGGGGAGAGGTCGATTTCGGGGTCGGTGAACTTGTTGATCAGCGTGCCGAGCGCGTCGGCCTTGGAGAGCGTCGAAAGCTGGTTCCTGAACTTGAAGTTCTCGAGGATGTCCTGGACGTTGGGCGAAAAGCCGTTGAGGTAGTCCTCGAAGTCGATCAGGAGCTGCTGTTGGCTGCCACGGGATTTCAGGTCGCGGAGCGTGAACCTGGATGTGTTGTAGAACGCCTGGTTGGCGGCGCCGCACAGCGCGGAACGCTGCTCCGTGATGCCTGCCTCATCCAGCATCTTCCTGGTGTCGAGGACCGCCTGCTTGGTGGGTTCGAGCACCGCGTCCAGGCGCCGCAGCACGCACATCGGGAGGATGACGTCCGGGTATTTCCCGCGCTTGAACAGGTCGCGGAGAACGTCGTCCGCGATGCCCCAGATGAAGGAGACGATCTTGTTGTGCGTTGATTGATCCACGCCTTGTGCCACTTCGTGTCAAGAACCGGGTCATCGAGAATACCGGCCGTCGGACAGCGCCCGTGTCAGCAGCGTGCAATGGTATCAGTCAACCGGATTGTTATCATCGTGCGTCGTGCAGTCCGTGCCTGCAATCGCGGCGATGCGGTCGTGTTTCGGGCATCCAACTGTCTTCTCAACAGAATTCACGGCCTTGGCGTTCTCAACGATACACAGGTCAAACCTTCCAGCGAGCATCGCCGTCGATGATCTCAGCCACCCTCCAGCCCCGAATCAATCAAGATCGCCACATGCTCCCCAAGTGTCTGGTTGTCGCCGAATGCCGAACGCGGAGCGGCGAGACACACAAGGTGGCTGGGTCGAGTCATCGCGACGTAGGTTTGTAGCAATCGTTTAAGGTCTTCAACCTTCGCACCGCACTGATGAGACTTCTTTCCAAGAAGCCACTGAAGTGACTCTGTCCGATTAGACCCCGATTCCGCCCAGCGCCGTTGTGGCCGGCTACGCGAAACTCGGCAGCGTGTCGGCTCCGTTGGGCTGTTAGCCCGCGCCCGTGCTGGGGCTTACCGCCTCGGTCGTCGGATCCACTTCTGCAGCCTTCACCATATCGACCTGTGACGGCGCATCGACATTCGCCTCGGGCATATCGCGAAGCGCGGCAGGTGGAATGTCTCCGGCCGCTACTGATCCGATCTGGGCTCTGATCTCGCGAACGCGAACTTCTGAGGCCGCGTGAAGAGACAACAGCATGCGCAGCCCGAGTTCTGTCCACTCGTACACGATGGCAGTGCCTTTGCCAGGGCCTTGAGCAATCACGTTGCGATTCTTGAGGGCGCGTACCGCAAGGAGCTCCGTGAGCGCATGAATCCTGGTATCCATGATTGGCATGCCAGGACTCTGGAACGCGATAACTGGGAACGCTCGCCGTACCTCTTGATGCATGAACTGGATGGCACTCGGCGAGGCTCCCTCGAGGATCTTCTGATAGGCCATCTTGGACACGAAGGAGGACTGGTTGACGGCCCGAACGATCTCATCAGAGAGCATCTCGACGGCCGTCGGGCTCGCCAGATCGTATTCGACATGCCTGAGGTTCTGCACGTCGAAACTGTAGGTGTGAGAAGGGTTGCGTTGATGAACGAGGAGAATATCCTCTGGGTTTCTCCATGCGGACGCCAAGCCAACCTCGTAAGTTACGTTGGCGTTTGCCTGCCATCGAACACCGCCGCGCTCATCGGGACACGATGCCTGCACCGTCATATCGGCGAGAACGATACGAGAGTGCAAGACTGCGTCAAAGATCTGTTCGTGAATGTCAGGCGCCCCGGACGTCGCGCGATTGATGATGCGCGCTACCAAGGGGCGCCCGCGGACCGACACCCTTCGAATGGCCGGCTCGATTACGCGTTCGAAGGCCGCCCGGAACGGAGGGCTGAACGGCATGGCGACGAAGACCTGATCGCTGGCTTCGTATCGCATGAAGTTCTCGTGGAATGTCCGTGGATACAACGAGTCTCCTTGTGTTCGGCCTAACGGTGCGCATCGCCCGCGGCCGATCTCCCCGTATTGAACGCCGTTTGGTGCGTGCGCCCGTTAGGCTGAAGCGAGATCGACCACGCACCCTCAGGGCCTGAAGCACGCCCCAGGCCATCGTCCACTCATTCGCTCCTGTGCCCACGCTTCGCATCGTCTCGGCCTGGTGGTGCACTCAGCTCCGTTTCAGCTCATCGAGCGCCCTGCGGATCTGGGCGAGCTCCTTCTTCACTTCGGCGAGCTCGTCCTTTTCGTCCAGAAACCACTTCGCGAGGAAGGCTGCGAAGGTACCGAAGAGCCCGATGCCTGCCACCATCAGCGTGGCCGCGACGAAGCGCCCTTCCGTGGTGACCGGAAACTTGTCGCCGTAGCCGACGGTGGCGAGCGTCGCAATGGCCCACCAGAGCGCGTCTTCCGCGCCCTTGATGTTGGACTCCGCGCTGGTTTCGAAGTGCAGCACCGAGCTGCTGGCGACGACGATGGGGAGCAGGGCGACCGGCGCTGCGGCCGTCCAGGATGCTCCGATCGGCGCAGGATAGCACCGAACCCGGATTCACCAGGCTCGCGTCGCCGGAAATCCCGCGGTGTATCCAAATCGATACAAGCAGTAGACCGCTAGATTGGTGATGCCGTGCCGGAGTTCCATCGGAGGATGGTCACGACGATGCCGGCAACGTAGAGCAGGCCGAAGATGAGCTTGTTGTGCCGGGCGAGCCACTCCGGAAGATAGATGTCGAAGTTGTCGCGGCGATCGTCCGTGAACTCCGCTGCAACGCGAGTCATCGGACAGCTCATGCCGTTGAAGGCCAGAACCAGCACCTCGACAAACACAACCGCGATGAGCGCGGCTGCCGTGACGAGGCGCCCGGCCCAGGCACAGATCGGGATGGCGACGATGCATCCGGCAAAGCACGCCCACACCAGAGTGTGCAGCAACTTGACCGCGCGGAGAGAATCCATGAATCGACGAGCTGGCATGTGTTGACTCGATATTCGGCAGGCGCCTGTCGATCGCGGATCACGCGCCCGGCGCTGACGAGATCACCGCATCCGGCCGGGTGCCGTTCGGCCTTGGACGCTGGCGGATCCTACCAGCCGCTCACTCAGGGGAGCAACTGGCCGTCGATGAGACGTCGAAGCGCCGAGAGGATTTCGGGGATGTCACCCGCGAGCCCGCCGCCCTGCGCCATCTCGGGCTTGCCGCCGCCCTTGCCGCCGAATTGCGCGATGAGCGACCGGAGAACGGCCGCACAGTCGACGGCGGCATCCGCGGACCGCGCGATCACGACGAGCGCGGGCGAGGACGCCGTCAGCAGGGCCGCGACCACGCCCGGACGGAGCGCGGTGGCCGAACTCGCGAGGGCCTTGAGGCCATTCTGATCCCAGCCATCGAGCGACTCGACAATCACCGTCGCGCTCCCGACCGTCACGCCGCGCGACACGAGCGCCGCCGCCTCGTGGACCGCGAGCTGTTCCTGCTGCCCGCGGATGATCTTGCGAAGGTCGCGGCTCTCGCCCTGCAGCTTCTCAATCGCCCCCGGCAGATCCTCAGGCGCCACCGACACGTGGCGGATGCAGCCGGCCACCGCATCGCGCACGATCCGGTACTCGCGAAGCGCGCGCCCGCCGCAGACGAACTCGAGGCGCAGGCCGCCGCGCAGCTTCTCCCACGACCTGATCGCGATGATGCCGATTTCGCCGGTGCGCGCCACGTGGGTCCCGCCGCAGGCGGAGCGGTCGTAGTCGGCCACCTCGATCACCCTCAGCGTTCCCGTGCGCGCGGTGTCCTTGCGAAGGCCAAGTGAGGCGGCCTCTTCCGCAGGCGCAAACCGGATCCCGACCTCGCGGTTCTCCCAGACGATGCGGTTGGCTTCGGACTCGGCCGCGGCGATGGCGTCGGGGCCGAGGACCTTGTCGAGGTCGAGCGAGGACACGACCGCACCGAGGTGGAATCCCACGGTCCGCGCCTTGTGCAGCCGATCGAACGCCGCCGACAGGATGTGCTGCCCGGTGTGCTGCTGCATATGGTCGAGCCGCCGCGCGCGGTCGACGCTGCCGTGCACCTTCTCCCCCACCTTCACCGGCCCCTCCACCACGTGCCCGACGCTCCCATCGTCCTGATCGACGACATCGATGACGCGCACGCCGCCGAGCGATCCGGTGTCGAACGGCTGGCCGCCGGATGTGGGATAGAAGGCCGTGCGGTCGAGGACGACCAGACGTGCGGCCGTCGACGACGTCGCAGCGCAGGACGGTGGCGTCGAACTCGGTGCAGGACGGGTCGGTGTAGTAGATGCGATCGGACATGGGGACCTCACTGTTTCGGCTGGCGGCTGGCGGCTGGCGGCCGGCGACTGGGGTCTCGGCCCAGGCGAGTCCGGCGGCTCTGACCCCTCGACGTGGCTCGGGGTCCCCTGAGCTTGCCGAAGGGGAAGAGCCGCCCTACATCACGTGAACGATCAGCCCGGCGGCGACCGGCACCAGGCGGCCTTCGGAGGCCTCTATCAGCTGCGCAGGCGCAGCACGGGGTCCTCGATGCCCGCCTCGGCAAACCCACGGGCTCGCAGCACGCAACTGTCACAGGCTCCGCACGGCTCACCGGCGGGACCCGGATCGTAGCAGCTGTGCGTCAGGCCGTAGTCGAGGCCAAGCTCGATGCCGCGGCGGATGATATCGGCCTTCGACATCGCGACGAGCGGCGCCTGGATGTGAAACCGGCCGCCTTCGACGCCCGCCTTCGTGGCCAGCCCGGCAAGCCGCTCGAACGCGGCGATGAAGTCGGGGCGGCAATCCGGGTAGCCGGAATAGTCGAGCGCGTTGACACCGATGAAGATGTCGCGCGCCTCCAGGGTCTCGGCCCATGCGAGCGCCAGCGACAGGAATACCGTGTTGCGCGCCGGCACGTAGGTCGAAGGGATGCCGGGGGCATCGAGCGCGCGGCCCTTCGGAACCGGGATGCCGCTCGTCAGCGACGACCCGCCGAACGCGGTCAGGTCGATGTCGAGCTCGACGTGACGCACCACGCCGAGCGCGTGCGCGACGCGCCGGGCCGCCTCGATCTCGATGTCGTGGCGCTGCCCGTAGCGCACGGTCAGCGCGTACAGATCGAAGCCGTCGGCCTTCGCAATCGCGCCGGCCGTGTAGGAGTCCAGCCCGCCGCTCAGGAGGATGACAGCTTCGGGCACTTGCGCCTCGGATAGATTCTGGCCTCGCAGCGGGAATAGGTTACAGGTTACAGGTTACAGGTTACAGGCTCAGAGACGGCCGGCAGTCGCCAGCCGGAGCGATTCGCGTCCTACACTCCCCTGACGTTCTTCCCCCACACATACTTGTGCACCTGCAGCTGGAGCAGGACCGGCAAGCGGTCCGCGAGGATCCACTCAGCCAGCTCCTTCGGCGCCAGCACGTCGTGCACCGGCGAGAACAGCACGGCCGCGCAGCGCTCGGCCAGGCGGTGGCGGCCCGCGACGTCGCGCGCAAACTGGTAGTCGGCCCGATCCTGGATCACGAATTTCACCTGGTCGGCCGCGCCGATGAGGTCCATGTTCGGCCAGTGGTTGCGCGCGGACTCGCCGCTCGCCGGGCACTTCACATCGACGATCTTCACGACCCCAGGCGGCACGCGCTCGAGGCCGATGTGCCCGCCCGTTTCGAGCAGCACGGTCCGGCCTCCCGCCATCAGCTCACGCATCAGCGGATACACATCGTCCTGGAGCAGCGGCTCGCCGCCGGTCACTTCCACAAGGGGGCAGCCGTAGGAGTCGACGGCTGACACGACCTCCTCGACCGGCATCTTGTGCCCCTCGGTGAACGCATACGCCGTATCGCACCAGACGCAGCGAAGATCGCAGGCGGTCAGACGGACGAACACGCACGGCCGCCCCGCGTAGGTCGACTCCCCCTGGATCGAATGGAAGATCTCGTTGATGGTCAGCACGCCCTGCCTGGTCCTGATGTGCCTGTCGAAACACTGATTCTAGCCCGGATCGTCCCGACGCGCTCAGACCGACGGCGGAGGCCTGGCGTTACACTGTAGGGCGACATACATGGCCAGGAAGACCTCAACGCTCACCTGTCCGTACTGCGGTCATTCATCCATCGAGACGATGCCGACCGACCAGTGCATCTGCTTCTACGACTGCAAAGGGTGCGGCCGCGTGCTCCGGCCGCGGCCCGGCGACTGTTGCGTCTTCTGTTCTCACGAAGACACTCCGTGCCCGCCCGTCCAGGATGGTGAGTGCTGCGGCCAGGCAGACTGACACGAGTCCAGGAGCTCGCTTGAGCTGATGCGCTCGCTCCGCACTCGGCTCAAGGCTCCAGGCCACGGCCAGGACGAATCGCCTTCCCTGCAGGTGAGTCCGAGTCTGGAAGACGCTCCAAGCCCCGAGGTGGGGCGAACGCAACTGACGGCACCTGCTCTACAATGGCCTGAAGAACCCGTGCGCTTCAGGCTTCGTCGCGACTGGACTCAACGGAACTGACGGTGCCGTGTTGCCGACCTCGTCAGGGGCCGACGGCCGCGAGCCGTTGGCCGAAAGCCGGCACGCCACATCCGGGCCGGGGTGAACACATGATGGCTGAGGTCCGCATCGGCACTTCCGGCTGGAGTTATCCGACCGCCCCCGGCGCGTGGACGGGGATCTTCTATCCGGCGGGCGGCAAGTCGCCGGGCGGCCGCAAGTTCGACGAGCTCGCCTACTACGCCGAGCACTTCGACACGGTCGAGGTCAATTCCAGCTTCTACCGGCAGCCCGCCCCGTCGGTCACGAAGTCGTGGGCCGCGCGCACGCCGTCGAGCTTCGACTTCTCACTGAAGCTCTACCAGAAGTTCACGCACCCGACGATGTTCAGGAAGGCCATCGGGATGAAGACGCCCGAAGGCGGCGACACGGCGGCGATCCCGACCGTCGGCCACGACGACGTGGATGGATTCAGGCGCGCCATCGATCCGCTCGCCCACGCAGGCAAACTCGGGGCCCTGCTCGCGCAGTTTCCGCCGAGCTTCACCCGGACCGAGCCGGCGCGCGACTACCTCCGATGGCTGCTCGAGGCGTTCGAGGGGTATCCGATCGCGGTCGAACTCCGGCACAAGAGCTGGAGCGATCAGGTCGACGACACGCTCGGCCTGCTCAACGGGCACGCGGCAGCCTGGACCCAGATCGACGAACCGAAGTTCCGCTTCTCGGTCCGGCAGAACTTCACGCCGAATCAACCCGGCCTCTACTACCTCCGCCTGCATGGCCGCAACGCGGACAAGTGGTGGAAGCACGACGACCCGGCCGAGCGGTACAACTACCTCTACTCGGGGCGGGAACTGGGCGAATTCGTCACCACGATCGACGCGGTCCGGCACCTCGTCACGAAGATCTACCTGTACCTGAACAACCACTTCGCCGCCAAAGCGGTTGCCAACGCGGCCACGCTGCGCCACGAGCTCGGGCAGCCGGTTCCTGGTGAGTACCCGCCGGAGATGCTCGAGAATTACCCCGAGCTGAAGCCGATTGTGAAGGCCGCGGCGCCGACGCTGCTCGACGCGATGGAGGAATAACAGGCGGCCTGGCCCGATGCCACGCCGCCCCGGAATCACCCTGATGCGGAACCTGCGCTGCAGGGCCCGCGCGATTGACCAGCCCTACTTGATGATCATCCGCTTGATGGTGTCGCCGACTTCGAGCTTCTCGGCCACGGCCATGCCGTCGATGACCTGCCCGAACACCGCGTACTTCCCGTCGAGATTCTTCCTCGGCGACAACGTGATGTAGAACTGGCTGTCGGCCTTGGTGGGATCCCCGGCGTGCGCCATCGCAACCGCGCCCTTCTTGTGGATGAGCTTCTTGCTGATCTCAGCCACGCCAATGGGCTTGCCGCTGCCGCGCTTGCCCCAGTCATCTATCTTCTTGAGGTCCTTCGACTCCGGGTCACCGACCTGCGCCACGAACCCCTTTTCGACCCGATGGAAGTGCTGGCGGTTGTAGAAGCCCGACTTCACGAGCGCCAGGAAGTTCTCCACCGTCTTGGGTGCCTCGGACGGATACGTCTCGATCGTGATGTTGCCCTTGCTGGTCTCCATCACCACCACGGGACCCGGCACCGGAGCCCCGGCTGCGGGTGCCTTCTGCGCCTGACCCACCGTCTGAGACACAAGCCACAGCGTCACCGCTGCCACTACCAACCCCGCCCGCTGCTTTCTCCGCATGTCCGGCATCTCCTCTCACGTAGTAATCTGGCGCACCGGCGGCAGGACGGCCAACCGCGGTTTCCGGGAATGATACACGGGAACCCCCGCAAGGTCACGAACCCGCGCGATCAATTCGTCAACCTTCTGCCGGCAGCCTCAGCCGCGCGGCGAGGCCAGGCGCGGCTTTCCCTCGACCTTCACGCCAACTCGCGGGCAGTCAGGCCGGATGACGCAGTCCCGGCAGCGGGGGTAGTTCGGGCGGCACACGTTCTGGCCCCAGGTGACGAGATACAGGTTGGCGTACGGCCACCATCGCTGCGGAAGGTTGCGGTAGAGCGCCTGCTCGGTCTGCTCGGGTGTCTTCGTGCGCACCCAGCCCAGCCGGTTCGAAATCCGGTGGACATGCGTATCGACGCAGATGTTCCGCAGGCTCTTGAAGGCGAGGATCAACACCAGGTTGGCTGTCTTGCGTCCCACGCCCGGCAGCCTCACCAGATCGTCCATCGTCGCGGGAACGCGGCCGCCGAACTCGTCCATCAGCATGCGGCACGCGGCCTTCAGGTGGCGGGCCTTCGTCTTGTAGAAGCTGACCGGGTAGATGAGCTTTCGAATCTCGGCGACGTCGAGTGCCGCCATCGTGCGGGGCATGCGCGCCCTGGCGAACAGACGCGCCGATGCCGCCGCCGTCGTCGCATCCTGAGTCCGCGCCGACAGCAGGGTCCCGATCAGCACGTGAAACGCGTCGTCCTGCTGGTCTTCGGCGATCTTTTCGATGGCCGGAAGCTCCAGGCCGGTGATCGCCTGGGCGAGGGATCGCATGGTTCGCTCGACCACTCGGGGTTCCGGCGCAGGAGGCGCCTTCCGCGACGTCACGACACGGCCACTGGGCCGCCGGCGGTTCCCTGGGGACGTGCCCATGCGCTACTCAACCGGCGTCAGCGGCGGCCGGCCGCCGAGCACGGCGAGCACGTTGCGCGCGGCCAGGTCCGCCATGGCGGTCCGCGTCTCGACCGTGCCGCTCGCCATGTGAGGGGCGAGGACGACGTTGTCCAGGCCGACGAGCGCCTGATGAACGGCGGGCTCGCGCTCGTACACGTCCAGGGCGGCGCCCGAGATCAGCTTCTCCTGAAGTGCCCAGGCCAGGGCCTCCTCATCGATGACGGGTCCGCGCGACGTGTTGACGAGATAGGCCGAGCGCTTCATCTGCAGCAGCGAACGGCGATCGATCAGATGGCGGGTCCCGGGCGTGAGCGGAAGGTGCAGGCTGACGAGATCGGAGGTCGAAAGCAGCTCGTCCAGGCCGAGCCGCAGCCAGGGCGCCGCCCCTTGCGGAGGCTCCGGCACGCTCTGTTCGAGCGTCGCGAACGCCACGTTCATGCCGAAGGCCGGGGCCCGCGCCGCCACTGCCCGCCCGATGCGGCCCAGTCCGACGATGCCGAGCTGCTTGCCGCGAAGCTCGGTGCCGAGCATGAAGTCGAGCGCCCAGCCCTTCCACTCGCCGCGGCGGACAAGGCGATCGCCCTCCGGGATTCTCCGCGTGATGGCGAGGATCAGTCCCCACGTGAAGTCCGCGGTCGCCTCGGTCAGCACATCGGGCGTGTTGGTGACGGCGATCTGCCGGGCGTGCGCGGCGGCGCGGTCGATGTTGTCGTAGCCGACGGCGATGTTGGCGACGATCCGAAGCGACGGGGCTGCGTCCATCACGGCCGCGTCGATGCGATCGGTCAGCAGGCACATGAGAGCCTGCTTGTCCCCAAGGCGCGCGCGGAGCTCATCGGGGCCGATCGCGGCGTCGCCGGTGAACATGTCGACCTCGCATACGGACCGGAGCTTGTCGAGGACCGACGAGGGAATGCGACGGGTGATGAGAAGACCGGGGCGGGACATGGGATATGGGCTATAGGCTTAAGGCTTAGGGCTTAGGGCTTGATCACGGCCGCAAGCCGCAAACCGCAAGCCGGGTCCGTGCCGCTCCCTGTCGTTGCGGCGCCAGCCTTCAGTGTCCGTACGACTGGCAGAAGCGGCAGTGCTCGCAGGCAACCTGCGGCTCGATCAGGCAGGGCCCTCCAGCGACCCGGCCGCTCGCGACCGGCAGCAGGCCGTGGCTCGGATGACGTCCGAATGGGACCTCCGACACGCGCGGGGCCGGAGTGTGGCCCTGCTCGAGGTGACGCTTCACCGATTCCCGGATGAACGATCTCAGTTCAGCTTCGTCCATGATCGAGTGACTCACCCTCTGGCTCAAGGCTTGAGGCATGGGGCCAGCGGCCTTGTCACGCTGTCCAGCCTCACTACAGCAGGCCTGACGCTTGTGGCTCAAGCCTCGAGGCCGTGTCACGCTATCGAGCCTCATTACAGCAGGCTTTGGGGCGTTGGGCTTACGGCTCACGGCCTCAAGCCTCGAGCCCTAAGCCTGTTGCCCCGTCTCCTCCAGCTCCACCTCGTCCACGATCCCGACAATCGCGGCGTCGACCGGCGACGGCTTGCGCCCGAGGATGTCCTGCGCGGCGCGCCCGTCGAGCACGAGCAGCACGCGCTCGCCCACGCCCGCGCCCACCGAATCGATCGCCAGCACCGGCGTTCCGCGCGGGCTCGAATCGGCATCGAGCGGCTGCACCAGCATCAGCTTCACGCCGTGGAAGTTCTGGTCCTTCTGCGTGGACACCAGCTGGCCGACCACGCGCCCGAGCACCATCCTCAGCCCTCGCTCGACCAGTGATCCACGATGCCGACGATGCCGGCATCGGCGGGCAGCTCGGTCGGGAGGAACGGGAACGACGCTTCCTTGCCCTTCACGAAGAAGACTTCTTCGCCGACGCCCGCGCCGGCCGAGTCCACGGCAACCAGCGGCTTCCCGGCAAGCGCCCGGTCCGGCGTGAGCGGCTGGATCACGAGCAGCTTGACTCCGGTCAGCCCGGGGTCTTTTCGCGTGGCGACCACCGTGCCGATCACCCTGGCAATCTGCACGGCCTACTCCTGGATTTCCACGTGATCGATGATGCCGATGATGGCGGCATCCACCGGGTTGTCCTTCATGCCCGACGCCATCCGGGCGGAGCTGCCGCTGACGACCAGCACCTTCTCGCCGACGCCGGCATCCACGGTGTCAACGGCCACCAGGGCGCTGCCGTCGGGCTTGCCTTTCAGGTCGAGCGGGCGCACGACGAGCAGCTTGGAGCTGACCAGCCGATCGTCCTTGCGCGTCGCGACGACGGTGCCGATCACGCGGGCCAGGATCATGGGCGATCAGGCCTTGCCGCCGGACTTGCCGATGGGCAGCACATCCTCGAGGTTGGCGTGCGGACGCGGGATCACGTGGACCGACACGAGCTCGCCCACGCGGCGGGCGGCTGCGGCCCCGGCGTCGGTGGCGGCCTTGACCGCTGCCACGTCGCCGCGGACGATGGCGGTCACATAGCCGGCGCCGATTTTCTCCCACCCGACGAGGGTGACCTTGGCCGCCTTGACCATGGCGTCGGCCGCCTCGATCATCGCGACGAGTCCCTTGGTCTCAATCATCCCGAGTGCTTCACCCATTCGATCCTCCATCGGGCGCGACCTGTCAGGTCCGGTGCCCGCGAGCGTGCCGACGCTGTCGCCACCGCATTGCCGGTCGCGGCTATGTTACCTGAATTTCGGGGCACCAGAGAGCGGTCACGGTCCGACGGTTCGTCCCCGGGTTGTCGGCTCGAGGCTCCAAGCCCTGAGCCTCCGCTCCAAGCCAAGGCATCTGCGCGCGCGGCCGGGCAACCGAAAGCCGGCGGCCGTTCGTGTCAGATCCGGTTACTTCGCCAGCCAGGCGTCGCGGCATTTCTCGGAGCAGAAGTGCTGGATGCCGCCCTTCCCTTTGAGCACGAGGGACCGGGACGGCAGGACGAAGGTGCCGCAGACGGGGTCGCGCACCATGGTCTCACCCTTCTCGGGCTGACCACTTCCCGCCTGCGGCCGCGGCGCCGCGCCCTCGACGATACCCATGAACAGTCGCGAGATCGCACGACCGACCAGGAAGAGGAGCAACGCAAACAGCAGGAACCGGGTCACGATACGGCCTCGGCTGAATCGGTCAACCGCCGACCCGGCCCGGGTTCGGGCGGGGCGCTCCGGCCGGCCCGGTTCCCGGCGCGGGCACGGGCGATCCGCCAGGATGCGCCGCCTTCAGGTTCTCGAGCGCTCGGCGCGCCGACGCGCCTTCCGGGCTGTCCGGGGCGATCTTCAGCACTTGCTCCCAGCAGGCCATCGCCCCCTGGAGGTCCTGCTTGCCGAAGGCCTTGACGATGCCCTGGTTGAGCAGGGTCTTCAGGTGCTTCGGATCGATGCCAAGCGAGTAGTCGAACTGGTTCAGCGCCTGGTCGACCTGCCCCATGTAGTAGTAGCTCACGGCCAGGTCGGTGCTGACGTTCACGTCCTTGGGCGACAGCTTCAGCGCCTGCTCGTACCACTTGATCGCGTCGGTGTAGCGCTCGCCGTCAAAATACATGTTCCCCAGTTCGATCCGCGAGGGAACGTTGGTGGTGTCGCGCTCGGCGATCGTCTGGAGGTTGCGCGCCTGGGTCTCGTCAATCGGCGGCCGAGTCGCCGGCGCGACGCCTCCGGCAGGCGCCGACTGCGTCGTTGGGGCCGCCACCAGCGCCGACCTCGGGCCGGTGCCTTGCTGGGTCCCGAGGACCCAGCCGACGATGAAGCCGAACAGCGCACCGGTCACACCGAAAACGATGGATTCTAGTTTCATAACTGTTCCGATTTGATCATACCAACGTGCGAACGAACCAGTCCACCAGTGCGCCAACCAGGTCGGGCTGGCGCGTGAGCATCACGGTTCCGTGCCCGGCCCCCGAGACGACGCGCAAATCCCGAACCCCTTCCCCGTAGCTCACCATCTGCCGGCCGGACCTCAGCGCGTATGGGTCGTCGTCGCTCACGATGATGAGGGCCGGTCTGTGGCCGAATTTCCGCATCGGCGGCTCGATTCGCAGGCCGCGGTATTCCAGGCTCGGCGAGAGGAGCGCCAGCGACTTGATGGCTGGAAGGTCGGAAGCGGCGATGGCCGCCACGTTGGCGCCAATCGACGCACCGGCGATCCCGATCCGGCCTGCGGCGATGTCCGCGCGCGCCGACAGATACGTGTCGGCGGCCAGGACGTCGAGCGCAAGGTCGGCGAAGTCGCCGGAAGCTCCGCCCCCGGCGGGCTCCGGTTCGGTCCTCGGGGCGCCCCCGCGCCGGAAGTCGATGGCGAGCGCGGCGATGCCGGCATCCGCGAGCCTGGAGGCGGTCGCGCCCCAATCGAGGTGCGTGCGCGTCATCATCGGCAACAGGATGACCGCCGGCGCAGGCTTGCGATCGGGCATATACAGCACGCCGGACACCTGCTGTCCATCGCTGGCGACGAAGCTGACTTTCGCCGGCTCGACCGCGCCGGAAACCGGCGCCGCAATCAGCCACCCGGCCGCAACGAGCGCGATCAGGGCGCCCGCTGGTCCACGCGCGCCGCCAGCCCTGGGCCGTGGCTGTGTGGAGTCGCCCCGAATAAGATCATCCCGTCGCCTCGCAGGCCACGACACGGCCTGCGCGACCGTGCACCGCCAGAGGCCGGAGCCGGGCCGGGACGTCTGTACGACGCGATTCATCGCAGCAGCGCCACCATCTCGCGCACCGCCCGATCGAGGCCGACCAGCGCGGCGCGGGCGATGATGCTGTGCCCGATGTTCAACTCGACGATGTGATGGCTCTGCACGATCGGCATCACGTTGATGTAGTTGAGCCCATGTCCGGCCAGGACCTCGAGGTCGGCGGTGTTCCCCCGGTCAGCGGCCAGCCGGATGCGCGACAGCTCCGCGGCCCTCCGGGCCTGCCCGGCGTCGGCGTAGGGCCCGGTATTGATCTCGATCGCATCGGCTCCCGCCTTCTGCGACGCTTCAACCTGCGGGGCATCGGGATCGATGAAGATGCTGACGCGGATGCCGGCCTGCCGAAGCGTGGACACGGCGGTTCTGACGGCCTCGAAGTGCTGCACCACGTTCAGCCCGCCCGTCGTCGTCACCTCTTCGGGCCGCTCGGGCACCAGGGTGACCTGGTCGGGCCGCACGCGCACGGCGGTATCGATCATCTCGGGGGTGGCGGCCATTTCGACATTGAGCTTGGTGCGGATCGTCTGGCGCAGCAGCTCCACGTCGCGATCCTTGATGTGGCGCCGGTCACCGCGCAGGTGCACGGTGATGCCCTCCGCGCCGGCAAGCTCCGCAATGAAGGCGGCAGCGACCGGCTCGGGCTCGGTCGCCCTGCGCGCTTCACGGAGGGTGGCGATGTGGTCAATGTTGACTGCAAGTCTCATGTGGTGGATCCAGCACTTCCTGATCGGTCCGTTACCTCGGCGTCGCGTCCGGCAGTCCGCCGTCGACGGGGATGGTGGCGCCGGTGGTCGGCGACTGGCGCGTGGCGAAGTACATCACGGCGTTGGCGACATGGCGCGCGGTCACCCGCGCCTTCAGCAGGTTCCGGCCCCGGTAGTACTCCTCGAGACCAGCCTCGTCGAGGCCGCGCGCCTTCATGCGATCGGGGCCGACCTCGGCCCACAGGCCCGACCGCCACGCGCCGTGCGAGAAGACGGCGTCGGGCGACACCATGTTGACCCGTACGTCGATCCCGGCAAGCTCCAGGCTGGCGATGCGCGCCAGCTGGTGCGAGGCCGCCTTGGTGGCGCTGTAGGCGCCGAATCCCGCTCCAGGGGCGAACACGTTCTTCGTGGACACCACCACGATGTCGCCGCCGGTCCCCTGGAGTGCGAAATGGCGCCCGGCCTCGGCCAGCAGCAGCAGGGTCCCCTCGATGTTCACCTGTTCGAGCCGCCTGAACCCTTCGAGGTCCATCGCCGTGAGCGAGGCCACCTTGGCGATGCCGGCGTTGACGATGACCAGGTCGACGCCTCCCCACGCCAGGATCACCTCGCGAAACGCGGCGGCCACCGATTCCGCGCTCGTCACGTCCATCGTCACGCCGATGACATGGCCTGGAAAGTCGGCGCCGAGCTCGGTGGTGAGCGTGTCGAGGCGATCGCCGGCCACGTCGGTGACGGCAACCTGCGCGCCCTGCTCGAGAAGCCTCTGGGCGATGCCCGCGCCGATCGCGCCGGCCGATCCCGAGATGAGCGCCGTGCGCCCCGAGAGCGGCCGGGCCGGTCCCGCCAGCTTGGCGTGCTGAAGCCCGCGGTACTCCATCAGGAACAGTTCGCGCTCGCCGAGCCCCTCGTAGGTGCCCATCTGCGCGACCACATTCTTGACCCTGAGGGTCTGGGCCGTGATGTCGCGCGCGATGGCCGCATCATGCGCGTCGCTGCCGGCGCACAGGGCGCCGATGCCCGGCAGCAGCACGACCCGCGGCAGCGGGTCGAACTGCGCGACGCCGGCCGGCAGGTCGGACCTGTAGCGGTCGAGATACGCCTGGTAGTGGCCGGCGTAGTCCTGCAGGGCCGCGCTCAACTGGCTTCTGAATGCCGCGGGGTCGGAGTAGTTCGGGGCCTCGACGAACAGCGGCAGGCTCTTGGTCCGGATCAGATGATCGGTCGTGAGCGCGGCCGTCACCAGCGCGTCTCTGGCCCCGTCGCTCGCCAGGATGCTCACGCACCTCTTCATTCACGAGCGGCATCACCACGACACGGTCCCACGGCAGGTCGGGATCGCCCGTCGGGCGAGCGAGCTGACCGCGCACGATCGGGCCGACCTGCGCCAGGCGATCGCGGGAAGCCGCCAGGTCGGCGCGCGACACGACCACGGATCGCCCGCGCTTCGCACGCGACGCGGCGTAGTTCTCGGCGAGCGTCACCATGGCGATGGTCGTCTCGTAAGCGGCCCGCGCGGTGTCGCCCCAGGTGATCAGGCCGTGCCGCATCAGCACCAGGCCCCGGGCGCGGGGAAACGCCTCGACGGCGGTGGCCGCGGCGCGGGCCAGCTTGAACCCCGGCTCGATGTACTCGAGGACGATAGCCTCGTCCCCCAGCGCCTGGCGCAGGTGGCCGGCGCCGCCGGACTGATTGCCGAGCGCCAGGATGGCGTCGGCGTGCGTGTGGTCGACGAAGCGGGCCGGCAGGAACGCGTGAACCAGCGTCTCGATCGACGGCGTCGGGCTGCGGTGATTGAACAGGTGCGTCCTGATCTCGTTCACCATCGCCTCGTCGTCGAGTGCCTCGAGCACGCGAAGGCGCCTGAGGTACGCGAGGTCCAGCGGAGGAAACGCCTCCGGCTCGATGGCTGCGAGGTCGGCGCCGGAGGCCTTGACGAAGATCGCGGGCACCGTTTCGCCGAGCGCGGTGCGCCAGGTTCCCTTGACGGAGGTATTGCCGCCGCCATGCAGGACGAGCGACGGCTCGGCGCCCAGGAGCCGGCTCGAGTAGGCGCGCATGGCGAGCGTGTCGCCCCACGACCGGGCGTAGCGCGCCACCATCTCCGCGGCTTGAATGTCCGACCAGCAACTGTTCATGGCGCCATTCGCGTCAATCGAGGGCCCATCCCGGGGCTACCGGCGCTTCCGCTTCCGCCGCCCTTCGCTCCGGAGCGTGCGGAACAGGTCGTAGGCGTCCTTCGGGCGCATCAGTTCGTGCACGACCTTGCTGACGGCCTGGATCATCGCGATCGGCGCGTCGGACTGGAAGATGTTCCGCCCCATGTCCACGCCCGCCGCGCCCTGCGCCACGGCGTTGTAGGCCATCGTCAGCGCGTCGAGCTCGGGCAGTTTCTTGCCGCCGGCCATGACAATGGGAACGGGACACCCGGAGGTGACGGATTCGAAGCCCTCGGGACAGTAATAGGTCTTCACAATCTGCGCGCCCAGCTCAGCGCAGATGCGGGTGGCGAGGCCGAGGTACCGGGCGTCGCGGACGAGATCCTTGCCCACCGCCGTCACGCCCACCGTTGGAATGCCCGCGCGCAGGCCCATGTCCACCAGCCGCGTCATGTTGGTGACCGTCTGCGTTTCGAATTCCCCGCCGATGTGCACCTGGACGGCCATCGCCGACACGTTGAGCCGGACGCAGTCGTCGATGTCCATCGCCAGGTGCTCGTTCGACAGCTCCTTGAGGGTGCTGGGGCCGCCGCTGGCGCGGATGACGACGCCCTGGCCGAAGGTCGACGGCACGATCGACCTGAGGATGCCGCGGGTGAGCATCAGCGCGTCGGCATACGGCAGCAGCGGCACGATCGTGATGTCCGGGCGCTCGAGGCCGGAGGTCGGCCCGAGGAAGTAGCCGTGGTCGATGGCGAGCATCACGGTCCGGCCCGTCGACGGCCTGAAGATGCGCGACATGCGGTTTCGCATGCCCCAGTCGAGCTGGTGCGCGCCCTTCAGGAAGAAGCCCTCGTGCTCCTGCGGAACGTCGACGTAGAAGTTCTTGGTGTCCCTGGTGTCAACCTCAGCCATCTTTCACCTGCAGTCCGATGTGCGCGCGAACGACGACGGCGATTTCCTCGGCCCAGGCCTGGATCTCGTGCTGGTGCTCGCCCTCCAGCATGATGCGCAACAGCGGCTCGGTTCCCGAGTAGCGCACCAGCAGCCGGCCGCGATTCCCGATCCGTTTCTCCACTGCCTCCATCGCCGCCGTCACTTCCGGCAGCGTCTTCACGTCCCTCTTCTCGCGGACCCGCACGTTCAGCAGCGTCTGGGGGAACGCCTTCAGGCCGCCGGCCAGCTGCCCGAGCGACTGCCCCGTTTCGGCCATCACGCGAAGCACGTTGAGCGCGGTGACCAGGCCGTCGCCCGTGAAGAGGGACTCGGCGAAAATCACGTGTCCCGACTGTTCCCCGCCCAGTGACAGGTCGCGACGCTGCATCTCTTCCATCACGTACTTGTCGCCGACCGGGCACCGGACCAGGCCGATCCCGATGTCGCGCAAGGCGATCTCGAGGCCGATATTGCTCATCACGGTCGCAACAATCGACCCGCCGGCCAGGCGTCCGCTGGCGTGCATGTGCCGCGCGCACAGGTACATGACCGCGTCACCGTCCACGACGTGGCCGTGCTCGTTGACGAAGATGGCCCGATCGCCGTCACCATCGAAGGCCACGCCGAGGGCGCACCCGGCCTCGACGACCAGCCTCGACAGCTGCGCCGGCGCGGTCGATCCGCAGCCGAGGTTGATGTTGCGCCCGTCCGGACTGCAGCCGATCGCGGTCACCTCGAATCCCAGCTCGCGCAGCAGCCGCGGCGCAAGGCCGCTGGTGGCACCGTTTCCACCGTCTACGGCGATCCGGCGTGCATGCGCGGGCAGCTTGCTGCCAAGGGCCTTGGCGGCGTGAGCGAGATATTCACCGGACAGGTCGACAGCGTCCAGGGCCGGCGCTTCGCCGCGCAGGCTGGTGCCACGACGGGTCGGCCACGATCGCTTCGACCGCGGCTTCGAACGTCTCGGAGAGCTTCTCGCCCGCCCCCGAGAACACCTTGATGCCGTTGTCCTCGAACGGATTGTGCGAGGCGGAGATCACCAGGCCGGCCGCGAATCCTCCGGAGCGCGTCAGGAAGGCCACGGCCGGCGTCGAGATCACGCCGGCGCTGGTCACCTCGGCGCCTGCCGCGGCGGCGCCTGCCGCCAGCTCACGCTCGATCCACGAGCCGGACTCGCGGGTGTCGCGGCCGATGAGAAGGCGCGGGCGATCGACGCGTCCCGCCATGGCGCGCACCAGCGCGCCGCCAAGCCTGCGGACGGTCCCCGGGTCCAGCGGCGGCTCGCCGGCACGGCCACGCACGCCATCGGTTCCAAACAGTCGTTGACTCATCTCTTCGGTACTCGCTCCACGGGCGTCGGGCTCGAGAACGCGGCCGGGGCTCCTGCGCCCCGCGCCTACTTGAGCCTCACCTGGACCTGGGCCGGAGTGATCTGGACGACGACGAACAGCTTCGACCCGGCGACGTGGACGGGAAGATTGTAGCGGCCAGGTCCCAGACCGTTGACGTCCACCGAGGTCTCGAGGCTGTCGAGATCGAGGACCTTCAGACCGGCCTCCGGGCCGCGAACCGTGATGGCGACCTCGGCCGGCGCCGCCTGGAACGACAGCTTCGGCCCAAGGTTCCTCGCCCGCACGGGCACGCGCTCGAACTTCCGCTCGGCCGGCACCGGGGCGATCTCGACCGTGATCCGCGCCGGGCGGGGTTGCTGAATCCTCAGCGCGTTGTTCGGCAATCCGATCGTCACCGTTTCGCGAACGGTGTCGGTGACGCCCTGGATCGACACGGGCTCGGTCATCGCCTGCAGCGGCCCTCGCAGCGCGCTCTGCGGCCCGGTCACCTCGATCTCCGGCGGGTCCACCACGACGCGCTCGACGACGTAGCCAGGCGCCGGATCGCCGTCGACCGAGGGCGCCACCGGAATCATCCGCGACACCGACTGCTCGAAGACCAGGGTCGTGGTCGCCGGAGAGACATGCGTGACTTCGACGCCGAACGGCGCACGTACCTGATCGCTCGACAGCGGGAAGATCTTCCGCCCCGGCTTGGCGGTTGCCAGATCCAGGACGGTCACCACGTCGCCGGGCGCCAGGCGCCCCAGCGTGCTGGACGCGCCCCGGACCCGCACGTCCACGGCGGAAGGCGTGTCGCCGACCAGCTCCAGGCCGTCCGGAATGTTCTGCAGTTCGAGCGGCGCGCGGATCCGCCGTTCGACCACCTGCTCGCCCGCCACGGCAAACCACAGCAGGACGGCGATGATGACCGCCAGCAGCTTCAGCCCGACGTGGCGCAATGGGTTGTACATCGCTAGTCAAACGTCTGGCTGGCGGTGCGGCGTTCGGCGGGCTTGCGCTTCTGCAGCGCCAGCCCCTGCAGGCGCGCCCGCAGCAGGTCCACGGTCAGCCCGCGATCGATCTTGCCGTCCTGGGCGACCGAAATGCGGCCGGTCTCCTCCGACACGACGATGGCGACCGAGTCGCTCTCCTCGGTCAGGCCGATGGCCGCGCGGTGGCGGGTGCCGAGATCCTTGCTCACCGTCGGATTCACCGTGAGCGGCAGAAAGCAGGCCGCAGCGGCGATCCGATCACCCTGGATGATTACCGCGCCGTCGTGCAGCGGCGATTTCGTCTGGAAGATGCTCAGCAGCAGGTCATACGTGACCACGGCGTCGAGCGGGATGCCGCCCTCGATGTAGTTGCGCAGGCCGATGTCGCGCTCGATGGCGATGATGGCGCCCGTGCGCTGGCTGGCCAGCATGGCCGCGGCCACCACGAGGTCTTCGACCAGCTCGTCGGCGGCTTCCGCACGCGTGAAGTACTTGAACATCCGCGCCCGCCCGAGATGCGCCAGCGTGCGCCGGATCTCGGACTGGAACAGCACGATCGCCGCGAACACGACGTAGCCGAAGATGTTGCGGATGAGCCAGTTCACCGTGTCCAGCCGCCACCATCGCGACAGGTAGAACACCGCGACGATGAGGCCGACGCCAATGCCCATCTGCACGGCCCTCGTGCCGCGCATGAGCTTCAACACCTCGTAGATCGCGACCGCCGCGATCACGATGTCGAGGAAATCGTTCCACGCAATCGGCGGCCGCTGGAAAGTGTTGACGAACCAGTTCATGAGGACTCGATCTGCCGCTTCCGTGTACGGTCGGGAACGTCTGCTCCGCCCGGGCGGGCCCCTCAGGCCTTCGCGTGCTTCCTGATCGCGTCCGCGACGCGCGCCACCTCGACCATCGGCCTGACGGCGTGGACGCGGACGATGTGCGCGCCGAGCAGGATCGCGGCGGCAACCGCCGAGGCGGTGCCCCAGTCGCGATCCGATGGCCGCGCAGTCCCCGGCGCGTTTCCGAGAAACGACTTGCGGGACGGGCCCACCAGCACCGGGCATCCAAGCTCGGCCAGAAGCGGCAGCGCCGCCAGCGCTTCATAGCTCTGGCTCGCGGCCTTGGCGAACCCCAGCCCCGGATCGAGGATCACCCGTGCCTTGTCCACCCCCGCACGCCGGGCCATCGACAGCGACGCGCCCAGCTCGTCGACCACCTCGGCGGCGACATCGTGGTACACCGCCTCGCGGTACCATCTCGCGGGAGCGGCCGCGGGTGTGCATCAGCACCAGGGCCGCCCCGGTCCGGGCAGCCACCTCCCCAAGTGTCGGATCATACCTTAGACCGCTGATATCGTTGATGATCGCGGCGCCGGCGGCAACCGCCGCCGCGGCCACCTGCGCCTTGTAGGTATCGACCGAAATCGGGACCTTGACCACGGGCCGGAGCGCCTCGAGAACCGGCAGCACGCGCGCCAGCTCTTCATCGACCGACACCGCGCTGGCGCCCGGACGCGTCGATTCGCCCCCGATATCCAGGATGTCCGCCCCCTCCGCTTCCAGCGCGGCCGCCAGCCGAATGGCGTCGTCCACGCCTCGCGGCCCTGCTTCGGCAAACGAATCCGGCGTCACGTTCACGATGCCCATGACGAGCGTGCGCCTGCCGAGGTCGAGCACGTGCCCGGACTTCAACGGCATCCGGAATATCGCGCGTGGTGCAATCGTCATCGTTCGCTCACGTCGTCCGGGCGACCCGCCGACTGGCGCCGCAGTCCTGCGCGCGGCGGGCGGCCGGCGGCGATGTCGTGGCCCCGCCTGCAGGGAAATGAAGGTCAGACCCTGGCGAAGACCAGGACCGCGCGGACCATCTGAGCGTATTGGACTCCGACGAGGCGATCAAGTGAGAGCTTGTCATCGCGTCGCGGGCGCTTCTACACTACGACGGCCGTGCACGAGATCCGGACTCGCCGAACCAGGCTGACCATCGAACCGGATGAGTTGCCCGTCCGGGGCGCTCGAGGGTGCCGCGTGGGATCTTCCTGCGGCCGGCCGTAAGAGGACCGTTTGCCGACTGTCACGCTCTGCGTCATCGCCAGGAACGAGGAAGCCCTGATCGGCCGCTGTCTCGCCAGCGTGTCTGGTGCGGTCGATCAGGTCGTCGTCGTCGATACCGGCTCCACCGACCGGACCGCGGATCGGGCGCGGGAAGCGGGGGCGGAGGTGTCGGAATTCTCGTGGTGTGACGATTTCGCGGCCGCCCGAAATGCGTCGATCGAGCGAGCGCGCGGCGACTGGATCCTGGTCCTCGATGCGGACGAACAGCTGGCGACGGAATCCCGCGCGGCCCTGAAGCCGCTGCTGGAGGAGTCACGGGCTGCGGCGTTCTCGGTCGTCGTTCACAACCTGCAACCGCCGGGCGAGCTGGTCCGCTTCCAGAACTCGCCGATCGTCCGGCTCTTTCGAAACGCGCCGGGCCATCGCTACCGCGGCATCATCCACGAATCGGTCACCGAAGCGATTGTGGAGGCGGGCGGCAGGGTGGCGCCCTCACCACTGGTCGTCGTGCACGACGGCTACGCGCACGATTCGGTGCAGGGCGGGGCCGGCCGCGCGACGCGCAACCTCGCGCTTCTGCAGATGGCGGCATCGAAGGCGCCCACCGATCCTTACCTGCAGTACCAGCTGGGCGTCACCTGGCGCCAGCTCGGCAATCAGACCGAAGCCCGGCGGCACCTCCGACAGGCGATGGAGTCGGACGCCGGGACGCTGAGCGCCGAGGTCAGGAGCCTGACGGCCACCAAGCTGGCTCAGATCGCTCTCGCCGATCGGCGGCACGGCAGCGCGGTCGCGTACGCGTCGCGCGCGCTGGAGGCCGATCCGCACGGCTGCATCGCCCGCATGGTGATGGCTCTCGCGCTGGTTCACATGCACCGCTACCAGGACGCCCTTCCGCCACCTGGAATGGCTCGGGGTGCACGGGCGGTCGCAGCTCACTGTGGCCGAGGACGTGGATGCGCTGGCGGACGCGTGCCGGGCACGTGCCGGGTCGGACAGATCGAGCGAGAGATACGTCCAGAGCGCAGATCCGAAACCAGGTTCCTGAAATCGGATGCCGCCCGCCTCGCACCGGCTCTCCGGATGCCGAACGGTGCCCGGTATCGTCACGCCGACACGCAGGTCGGAGAACCGATCGGCGCTCGAGCCGAAACGGGTGGCGTGCGGGCAGATCCTCGCCGGAATCGCGACCGTTGGCGGCGCCGCAAGGCACGCGACGGCTGCTCGCGGCTCCGCAGTCGGCTGAGAGAGCAATCGTGGTGCCAGTGAAGGACTGCGGGGTGACGTGGCATCGATCTTGGAGCAGCCGCTGCGGGCGTGATGCGCCTTTGCGGGCCGGGGCGCCGTCGACCGGACTGACATCGAGCGCACGCCCCCTTATTCGCGCCGGAAACCAGATCCGGGCCCTTGGCCGCCCGCTCGGGTTTCCAGCCGACAGGCGTCGGTGTGTCGGAGACTCGACGCCACCGCAGGAGATGAACATGAAGGTCGCCTTCGTCTACCCTGGGATCGTCTGCACCGGCTACAACTCCTACACGACGCTCCTGGGAGAAGGCGAATCCCTGCCCATCTACGGGATCTCCCTGCTGGCGGGGATCGTGAAGGCCAGAGGTCATGAGGTGGAGTTGCTGGACTTGCGGCAACTGGCATCGGAAGACGACCTGATCGCCAGGCTTCGCGCCTCCTCTTGCGATGTCGTCGCCGTCACCGTTCAGACGCCGAGCTTCAACATCGCGTGCCGGGTTGCCGAGATCGCAAAACGGTTCGGGAAGGTCACGCTGGCCGGTGGAATCCACGCGACCGTGGCCCCGGAGGATTTCGACCGGCCGTGCTGGGACCACGTGGTCAAGGGCGACGGCGAGATTGCCCTCCCCGACCTGCTCGACGCACTGGACAAGGGCGAATCAGCTCCCAGGCTCATCGAGGGAACCGTCTGCGACGACCTGGACAGTCTTCCCCTGCCTCATTACTTCCCCGAGTGGTTGCCCAACTATCGTCAGTGGTATGGCATCGAGGCAGCTCGCGGGTGCTTTGGCCGCTGCACGTATTGCGTGTCAGGCCAGCGGAAGTACTACCGGAAGATGCGCTTCCGGTCCAACGCTCACGTGCTCAGGGAAATCGATCACGCGTACCGGCTGTTCCGCTTCACGCACCTCGCCTTTCTCGACGTGAACGCGACGGCGCACCGGCGCCGGTTCAACGATCTCCTCCGGACCCTGGCGGACCGTTACCCCGAGCTGCAGGTGGGCATCCAGGACCGATCCGACACCTTCAACGAGGAAACGGCCGAGCTGTTATCGCGATTCAAGGGCGGCGGCCTCGTCTGGTTCGGGTTCGAGAGCGGGTCCCCCCGGATGCTCGAGTTCATTCACAAGGACTTCGACGTCAGCCAGGCGAAGGCGGCGCTCGACTTGTGCAAGAAGCACCGCCTGAAGACTGCCGCGATGATGATCATCGGCATCCCGACGGAGACAGAAGAAGACATCCAGCAGACCTATGACCTGGTCAAGTACGCGCGGCCGGACATCCTCGCCGTGAACATCATGTCTCCGTTCCCGGGCACGCCCCTGTTCGACTATTGCCGCGACAACGGGCTCTTCCCCGAGAACATGACGCATGAGCGTTTCCACATCCGGAAGATCTTCGAGCGCGGATTGCTGAAGGGCGTCGACTACGACCGTGTCCGGTACTGGCAGAAGCGGATTCACGGCCTGGCCAGCCTCGACGCGGAGGCGCGAGACCGCATCGAGGCGATCGTGACCCGTGCGGTCAAGGCTCGCCGCAAAGTGGGCGTGTTCGGCGCCGGCGCCCACACGGAAGGCCTTCTGGCGAGCACGAGGATCTCAGAAGCCGGCCCGGTCCTCTTCGACAACGACATCCGGAAGTGGGGCGACACCATGGTGGGGTTCGACATCCTGCCGCCAAGCCGGATTCCTGACGCCGGAGTGGACTGCGTGGTGATTTCCACCAAGGCCCACGAAGAGGCCGTGTTCCAGCAACTGCAGGGCATGAACCTCAATGGGGTTGAAGTGGTCAGGCTCTACGCCTGACCGTCGCACGGCGGTCGACGCACAAGGCGGCGGTTGCCATCCGAGGTCTGGACCAGATCCGGGAACGCGCGAAGCCCCGACCCGGACAGCGGTCGCAGGCCGAGCATCGCGCTGAGGTGGAAGCGTGGGACCTCAAACAGACCTCGTTCGACAGGCCGGCACCGCAAGCGATGGCGTTCGTGTCGAGGACGGTCCCGGCGGACGGACGATCGCGGTCAGGACACCTGACGGTCGGTGGGTGCGTCTGCACAGCAGTCGCGATCCCCTGGGTGAGGCTGACCGGCTCGTATCGGAGCTCTTCGTCGGCGGAGAGCCCGATTTCGTCATCATCATCGGGCTCGGACTCGGGTACGTCCTCGACGCCGTCGAGGCTCGCTCCGCGCGCACGCGTGTGCTGGCGCTGGAGCCCGTTCCCGAGACGCTGCCCGCCCTGATGCAGCGCCGGGACTGGACGAACTGGCTGCACAAAGACCGCCTCACGCTGGTCGTCGGGCCGGACTTCGGCAATTCGCCTGCGGCCTCGAAGGCGCTTGGCGGGAAGTCTGCGCCTGTGCTGGCGCATCCCGTGATTGCCAGGGAGTTTCCGTCGGCCACTGCGCAAGCGCGAGGGGTCGCCGAAAAGATCCTCTCCGGCGCTCAATCCAATGCCGCCGCTCGTCGCGTGTTTGCCGGGCGGTATCTTCGCAATACCCTGATCAATCTGCCCACGATCGCGGCTGAGGGCGACGCCGGGCGGCTGAATGACGCGGCTCGCGGCGTCCCGACCGTGATCGTCGCAGCCGGCCCCTCGCTCGATGACAATCTCGACAGCCTGCGTCGCCTCAGAGGACGCTCGCTCTTCATCAGCGTCGACACGGCGCTACGGCCGCTGCTCGCAGCCGGCATCAGGCCGCACATCGTCGTCGGCATCGACCCGGGCGAGGTCAACGCACGCCACCTGACCGATCTTCCTCCAACCGACGGCATCTGGCTGGTTGGCGAAGGCAGCTTGAACCCTCGGGCGTTCCGCGCATTCGAAAGCCGGACGTTCTCGTTTCACGTCAGCAATCATCACCCGTGGCCGTGGCTTGCCGGCCACGGCCTCGGGCGGGGGTCCCTTCGAGCCTGGGGATCGGTGCTGACCTCAGCCTTCGACCTCGCGTGCGGGATGGGGTGCGATCCCATCGTCTTTGCGGGAGCGGATCTCGCCTATACGCAGGGCCTGCTCTACTGCCGCAATACGGCGTTCGAAGCCGAGTGGAGCCACCTGGCGACCAACGAGGCAAGAGCCGAGGAATTCCGGGAGTTTCTCAGGAAGCAGGGGTCGGCACCGGAAACGGACGTGCGGGGCAACCCCGTCCTGTCGCGGTCGCATTTCGTGCAATTCCGCGACTGGATCGTCTCGCGTGCCGGTGAGCTCACCTGCCGCAAGGTCTTCAATGGCACCGGCGGGGGCATCCTGCACGGCGGCTGCATCGAACAGGTTGATCTGGCCGGCCTGGCGTTTCCCGAGACCGGCGATCTCGACAACCGCCTGAGAAGCCGCCTGGCTACTGCGTGGTCGGACGATGCGGGAGCGCGAGGCGAAGACCGCGCCCGGCTGGCGGAGGCGCTGGGTTGTGCGCCAGACGAGGGTGTGCCCCTCGACACCTGGATGGCGTTTGCCGGCGAGACCACACCCCGGGCACAGATTGTCAGCTGCGTGGCCAACGCCGCGAGGAAGCTGGTTGAGGCGCAGCCGAGCGGCGTTCGGACCCAGCGGCTCGATGCCGAGCCGATCTGCCGGCGTTCGTTCGACGCAGTCCCGCAAGCCGCCAGGATCATGGTCGTCGGCGGGCACCACGAAGCACGGGCGCTGAAGCGGAGACTGGTCGGGTCGAGGGCGGATGCGTGTGTTCTCGGTTTCGCTGATCGAGAGCCCGGGGGAACCCTCGACCGGCTCCCCGTCTATCCGTTCTCACGCCTCGAGGAAACCGACTACGACGCCATCGCAACTGCGTCGGACGTATCAGCGGAGGATCTCAGCCGGGCCGCGGCGCCCGGCGTGCCGGTCATCCGATTTGACTCGTCGCTCAGTTCAGCCGACAAGATCTCCCCCTACGTATGGCTCGACGAAGCCCTGCCGCGCATCGCGATTGACAAGCCGGTGCTGCTGCTCGGAAAGGGACCTGGCCTGGCGAAGGTACCGCCCGATGCCCACCGCACGCATTTCGTCCTGAGCATCAACCAGGCGTTCGCGCGCGTGGAGCACGCCGACGCCGTCTTCTTCCTCGACGCCGACCAGCTGATTCACATTCTCTTCGCGCCCGGGTTTGCGGGACGATGGGATCGCCTCTTCGTTCCCGACGGCATCATGAAGCGGTTCGACAACGTCAAGGACACGGACCTCCCCTTCGGCGCCCAGGAATTCGACGCGGTCGAGCGCTACTACACAGACAGCTGGGCATGGGACCAGTTGATGCGGTTCGAGGATGTCGATCGGGTGATCGACTTCTCGTGGATCAAGAACAGGGTCGTCCGTTTCAACCTGCAGAATGTCTACTGGGATCGCGCGGTGCATCCGGAGTGGCCGCACATCGACAGAGAGCTCGACGCCTTCCGCCCCGAGAGCATGGCGCAGCCGAACCTGTTGAAGTCGGGCTGCAACAGCGCGCACCTCGCGCTGTCGTTTCTCTTCAAGAAGGGCGTGACGAGCGTCGTGACGGCCGGGTTGGGGCTCGAGGAAGGCTACGCCACCGACATCGACGCTCGAACCGCGTACAAGCGTCAGACTGACCACGAGACGCCCCGGTGGTTCGGGACGTTGAAGGTCATGGATCACCTTGGCATTCGACACCAGCGCGTCGAAGAGATGTGCGACGCCGAGCTGGCGCGCACGTTCGGGCGATAGTCTGCACGGCTCCTTCGGTCGATCCGGTTGCCTGGATGCCGGGCTACGCGCGCGACAACCGATGATGGTGGCTGCGGGTTCAGACTGCCTGCGCGTGTGCCCGCATGAAGTGGCGCGGGTCCGCGATCGGCTGACCCGCGATCGGGCTGGCCTCGGCCCAGCCGCAGCGTGCGACGTAGGCCGCGGGCAAGCGATCGCAAATGGCCGACAGCGAACAGATCGAGCACTGCTGCCCGTTGGCCGCCTGCTCCCGGGCAGCAGCGCGGGTCACGCATTCTCGCGTGGCGTAGTCCGCCGCGCCGAATCCCTCGACATCAGGAAGGTCGCCGCCACGTTCGTACCGGTGGGAGGCCGACGAGGTGCCGTAGAGGTGCACGGCGCGATCGAGGAGTCCGAGGCCTGCGAGCGTCTCGGCAATCGAGAGCCGGGACAGCTCAGAGGTGATGAGCACGATGTCGGCGCGGTCCAATGCGATCGAATCGGCCGAACGCCAGGGATGCCCGAACAGGGTATCGCCTCCGCAGTAGCCCGGCGATGACAGGAATCCGCCTATCGTCACGGCCTCAGACAGCCACTCGTGGCTTTCGATCGCCTGGATCACCTGGCGCCCGACGACCTCGGAACCATACAGCCACACGACCGGACGAACCGGGCCATTTCGAGGCACCCGCACGCTCAGCGCGTTGATGGCCTTCTCCTCGGGCGAACTAACCTCGTGCCGGGCCTGCGGGCCGCGCGCGCGGCTCACCTGTTCGAAGAGATGTTCCGGACGGGGCAGCCGCCCGTTTCGATCGAGGGCCGCCCGGTTGACCTTCCAACCCGCGACCGCCGGATCGACGGCCTGGATGTCGTAAGCCAGCTGCAAACTGTGCCGGATGTGTTTCCGGTGATTCTCGCCGGCGAGGCAGAACGGAAAGTGCCGGATCGTGGCGTCAATGCCCGCGGCCTCGAGCGTGTCGACCGCACGCCGCACGTACGGCGCCACCTCTGACAGCCAGGGCTTCACGTTGGCGGGCGCGCCGGGCGGGTCGCCCGGATTGAAGTCCAACGCGACGGCCGCGGGCTTCGTCTCGAGGGCGATCGCCGTGATCTGATCGAGGCGCGCCGGCTCGCAGCCGTTGAGACGGGCCACGACCCGCGCGGGCATGTCCGCCGAGCGCAGCGCGCTCAAGGCGGCTTCGACTCGCGCCAGATCCGCTCCTGTACCGATCCGCAGCGACACATCATTGCTGAACCCGTCCGCCAGGCGGCGGCAGGCGGCGTGGTCGAGATCTTCGACCTCGTCGATGACCAGCGTCGGCCGCAATCCGATGTCGTGGCAGTATCCCAGAAGATCATCCAGGCCGGGATGCGAGAGCGGATGCCGGCCGCTGAGGTCGACCTCGGAGTGGTCGAATACGTCGACCAGGTGCCGCGCCGCCTGTTTGAGGGTGTCCAGGGGCACGAAGGACTTCGCACTGCGGGCAGCGTCGCCCCCGATGTCCAGCGCGCCGCGCCGCGTGAGGGACGCCGTCGCCGTCCGATCGGGCACTCGACGCCGCCCGGGGCCGCTCTCGACGTGATCGAGCCGCAACGCGCGGCGCGTCGCAACGGCCATCACCTGCACGTCGTGCGCGCGTTCCCAGAGCTCGCGGTTCCTGCGGCCGATCTCCTGCCGCGTGGCGGGCTCTGTGGCCAGGATCTGGATCAGCTGCCGCTTGATCGCAGCCCGCGAGAAGTTGTTGTCCATGAGGATCGAGAACCCGCAGCCGTGGTCCTGCACGTACTCGTGCAGGTGCCAGTCCTTGTGCCCCATCGAGATGACCGGCTTGCCGGCGCAAAGATACTCCGAGAGCTTCGTGGACAGCGAGTGCCTGAACAGCGAAATGTGCTGGTCGCGATAGGTGACGGTCGTGACCAGGAAGTCGGCGCGGCGGTAGACGTCGGGCAGCCGGTCCCGTCCGACCTGGCCCTTGTAGAACACAGCGTGCGGCACCGCGACAGCGTTCGCCTCGGGCGCGAACTCCCACGGCGTGTAGATGTGCAGGTGAACGCGCGTGCCTTCGGCATTGAGCTCGGTCACCGCGCTGGCGAGGACCTTCAGCGTCTCGCCCTGCAGGTTCCTGTTCATGGCGCCCGCGTAGGTGATGACGGGAATGCGGTTGGGCCGCGCCCGCTCCGGCGCCCGGGCGGACGCCATCAGATCGGCACAGCAGTTGTTCGCGGGCACGTGCCTGAAGCCGGTGAGGTCGGTGCAGCGAGCCGCAAGCCGGGGAGAGTTGGTGGTGCTGACGAGCGACCTTTCCGCGGCGCGCCGCATCTGGTTGACGATGCGGCGGTACCACCACCGGCCCAGGGGCCCGGCGGCCTCGCGCTCGACCTGCATCCAGTCGTCCATGTGAAGCAGCACCATCGGCAGGTCGTAATACTCGGCTGCCATGACCGCAAGCCGAAGATACCGGTACGACAGGCCGGAAAAGTAGACGACCTCCGGAGTGAAGCCCCGCGTCTGGACCTGCGCCCTGACGAACTCGAAGTCCTTGCGGATGCAGCGCTCGGGGAACAACCGCTGAAGCCGGCGTGCCACAAATCGGCCCGCGATCCGGCCGATCGCGGCGAGCGCCTTCGGCGCCCGCCAAGGTCCGAGGTACACGAAGCGGTCGGCGTATTCAGGAGCAGGCGTGATGTTGCGGTAGTCGAAGAACCCGAGCAGCCGATCGGCCGGAAGGCCCTTCAACACGGCGTAGACCACGATGCCGCCGCCCTGGATCGCGCTGATGGCATTTTCGGCAAAGTACAGCACGGATCGCGGCGACGGCTTGATGTTCGCGCTCCGAGTGTCGGTCATCGGTCCTGGCATTGACGGTATCCTGAGTGCCCCTGATGCGTCCCGCCTCTTGCAGATGGTCCACGCGGCGTCGCCTCCGCAGCCGCCGGCACTACGCGTAGAGCCTCAACAGTTCGACGTCGGCCGGAACCGAGTGCTCGAGCTGTCGATAGATCGCGTCCTCGTGCGCCCTGCTCGAGATGACGACGGCATCGACGGCCAGGTTGCGCAGGCGCAGTGGGGAGCAGACCGGGATGCCGCGGAACGACAGGCAGTGCTTCTGCGCGTCGTTGTCGAAGATCGCGACCGGATTGAGCGCTCCAATTCGTGTCTGGTCGAAGAGTGTCTCGGTGTGGCTTCCGGCGCCGAAGATGGCCACGCGTCTGCCTTGGCCTGCCAGGCGGTCGACGATAGCGTCGACCTTGGGGGCCAGGTTCCTCATGTCGGCGTCGAGTAGCCGGTTGAACTGGCCATGCCAGTAGTGCACGGCGTCATAGTCGATGTTGTTCAGGATGCCCTGCTCGAAAACGTTGCGTACCTCATATCGCTCGTGCGGGAGGTTGTCGGACAGCAGGCCGTTATCCAGGCAGTAGCGGTGAATCCTGGTACCGGGAAACGGCGACAGGATGTTTGCGAACAGTCGCTCCGGGTTGATGTCGCGAAAGAACTCGTAGGTCTGCCGGATGTCGTCGTCGGTTTCGGTCGGAACGCCCATCAGGGCATTGGCGCCGATCTCCAGACCGTAGCGCCGGCAGAGCTTTGCGGCTGCCACGTTCTGAGAGTGCGTGACGCCCTTCTGGAGAAACGTCAGCATCCGATCCGAGGCGCTCTCGAAGCCCAACCAGACGGTGGCCTTGGGGAACCGGGCGAGCGCCCGGGCGGTATCCTCGCGGAAGTTGTCCACCCGCGCCTGGATGGTGACGTGCATCTGCGGAAACCGCTCATAGACGGCGTCGAGCATCTGCTGAATCAGGCGCTTGTTGCTCGTGGCACAGACGTCCAGGAAGAGCAGATCGGTGAACTGGAACCGCTGGTAGGCGAACTCCAGCTCGCGCATCACGTGGGCGCAGGATCGGAACCGCATCTTCTTGTAGAACGCCTTTTCGCCCGACACGCAGTAGCTGCACTTGCCCGGGCATCCGCGCGCGGTCTCGATCGCGTACATCTCACGCTGCTTGGCTTCGTAGTGCGGAAAGAACTTCGGGAGCGGCAGATCGTCCAGGTTCTCGAGGTGCGGGCCGGTGATCACACGATTGGCGATGGGGGTCTTGGCAGCCAGGTCGGCCAGCAGACGCGGCAGGGTCTGTTCCGCCTCGCCACACACGATGTAATCCCAGCAGTCGTGCTCGAGGAAATCGCCAGGAGCCACGGTCGCGTGGATGCCGCCCGCGATCGTGATCTTGCCCAGGCGCTTGGCGATGGCGGCGACGCGCGTGGCAATGCCGAACGACGGAGTCTGAACCGTGAGTCCGACGACGTCTGCGTCGCTCGCTGCCAGCCGGGCCTCGAGATCCTGCTCGCTTTCGAGCTGGCGCAGGTCGAGCAGCTCGACTTCATGGCCATCCCGCTCGATTACGGCGCCGAGGATCGAGAAGCAGTAGATCGGATCCGCGTCGGAACTGCCGCGTGACCGGTCATACGAGTTGTAGCCGACGTAGGCGATCCCGGGATAGATGAACAGAACCTTCATGGCGCTCTCCCATACAACGCGGCCGGCGCCCTGCCGGCCGGACAGGCGTCGGGCTCAGGCGATGGCCGCTTCTCGGGTCCGGAGCGTGGCCCCGTCGTATTCGGCGGGCATGGCCCAGTCGAACTCCTGCTGCTCGACGACCTTCATCTGCTCGCACGAGTAATGGCGGGGATCGTGAACCGGATGTGCCAGCACCTGGCTCGCGGCCTCCTCGAACCCGAAGAACTCCGCGTAGTCCCGGTGGAATCCGTCACAGATGCCGAGAAGCGAACACGAGCGGCAGGACTCTTCTTTCGCGTATGGATGCATGGTTTTCGGCATCAGCACGCGGAACTCCTTGTAGGCCAGCTCGAGCGTGCCCGCGCCGGGCAGGGGCCCCAACTCCGGGAGATACGGAAGGTACTCGTAGCCGGCGCGGCCCGGGAAGTCCAGGACAGGCGTCGACGGCTTCTGGCACGCGGCCCGGGAAGGGACTCCGAAGACCTCAATCGACCGGTCTGACAGCCCGATGGCCTCCAGCGCTGATGAGATGGCCGCCCGCGAGCTCTGTGACGTGTTCACCACGACATCGGTCGGGTTCTCTGCAAGCCACTCGGACGTCTGCCACCTCAGCCCATCGATCTGATCGGCCGTGCGGAAACATGCCGACGAGACGAACGCCACGAACCGCACGCCTGCCGCAAGCGTCGGGCGCTCGGCTGCGGCGTGCCGGATGGAGGTGCCGACGAGCGCACTGCCATAGAGGCTGGCAGTAATGGGACGACGCGCCCGGGCCAGCCTGTCGTCGAGCGCATCGAGTGTCGCTCGTACCGACGGGCTCCACCGCTGCGCGGCAGGCAGTTGCTCGAGCGCCTGCCCGAACGCCCCCATGCGAATCGCCTCGATGTGCCTGAAGAAGTCCAGTGGCTCGCTGAGCGGCCCGGCGGCCTGGCGCTGCTGCACGGCGCCCGACCACGCCTCTCCGGCGCTCTCCCATTCGTGCAGGTCGTAGATGATCTGCTGGAAGTTCTGCACGAACTTCCGGTACCGCTCCGGGAACAGGCAGAACGGCAGGTACCGGACATTGACTTCGACCTGGTGCGCGTCGAGGTAGTCGATGACGGGCAGCAGGTGATCCACCACCTCGCGATACCGCGGGACGTTCTCGATGCTCCGCTTGTTCTCGAGGCTCTGGTCGACGAACGGATTGAACGCGATGAAGTTGAGCGCCCGCGCGCCACGATCGACGGCCAGACGGGCCACGCCCATCAGGTCCGGCAGCGCCTCCTGGCAGAGCACCGTGTTGAAACGAAACGGGATGTCGAGGTCCGCCAGGTGCCCGATGGCGCGCTGCAGGCGGTCGGCCGCCCCTGGCACGCGAACGATCCTGTCGTAGTGCTCGCCGAGCCCATGCACGCTGAGCAGGAGGTCGTAAACGCCGGCGTCTTTGAGCTGCTGGCATTTCTCCCTGTTCGCCAATGCGTACCCGTTCGAGATCAACGTCGGCTTCAGCCCGATCTCATTGCGGTACTGCAGCAACGGCAGGATGTGGCGGTAGATCGTCGGCTCTCCGCCCTGGATGTCCACCGAGTTGTTGGCGTACACGTCCACCAGGATCTTGCACATCGCCTTGATCTTCTCGAGCGGCAGGAAGGCGTGCTCGGGGTGGTGGCTGTTGGCGATCTTGTCGAGGAAGTAGCAGAAATGGCATCGAAGGTTGCACGTCTGGCCAATCCACAACACCCCGCGACGACACATCGCGCGATGGTTCGTCAGCACATAGCCCGGTCGCTCGATCACGCGAGTTGTACGACGAGCAGTTGTCGACACGTCATCCCCCTTCGGGACAGAACCTGAGTGCGTCGCACGGCTCAGCGCACGACGCACAATCTCCGTACGATTCGGATCACCCACCAGTTCCACCTCAGCCGGCGGGAATGGAGACGAAAACATCATGGCGACGTCCGGCCATTTCCCGACGATCCCCGGGGCAGCCCGGTTGATCCGTCCTGAGCGCCCGCGTGCGCGCCGTCCGGGGCGAACAGCACCGGGTAGTGACGCTCGACCTCCTCGAAGTACGCGACGAGGTCCTCCAGCGGCCTGAACCTCCGCCGGCCCGCCGCCTCCTCCACACGAAACACTCTGAACGGCCCGCGTGCGGCAACCGAGGCCGCAATCTCGTCGAACGCGCACGAAAACACGATCACTGCGACCGCGCGCGGGTCCTCATCGTCCAATCGACTCGGCGACACGACGGGCACGCCGTCGACCACGGTGTTCCACGCCTCGGGGTTGCTGTCGATCGTGTATTCCAGACGATGCGGCACGCGGCGGTGGCTGGCGCGAAATAGTGATCCCGCTCCCCAGCCAATCACCCGGGCGTAGCCTGCCAGGCCGTCGGGCTCGAGCGCCGATTCCTCGAAGTCCCTGATCCACGACAGCATCTGGGGGTTGGGCCACTTGTAGACCGTGTCCGAGACGAAGCCGCAGACATCGGCAATCTGGGGACGGTGCGTCATCGGCATGGTCGACACCCGCGACGCCACGAGGCGCCAGAAGTCGGACAGCCTCTCGCACTGCGCCACATCGGCGTCACCCAGGCGGTCACGTTCACCCAGGCCGGGGATGGCGTTGAATCTACGCGTCGTCCGCGCGTAGGTACTCGGTCCGCGAGACGGCCATGACCGGCTTGAACGTGCCGGGCGACAGGCAGGCAGCGTCGGTCTGAGCGGGTGTGACGTGCAGCCTGCCGCGCACCGGAGCGTCGGGAACTCTCAGGTCGTGAATCCGCGTCAGCAGCAGCGGGTGTGGAGCGATCGACTCGACGGTCAGCGACGGGTTCACGCGGTGCGGCATGCCTTTGCGCTGGCAGTCGAGACCGAAGGAGATGTCCTCCCACTCACAGTGGTAGAGCGCTTCGTCCTGCCGGACGAGGTTCCACAGCGTCCGCCGCGTCACGTAGAGCCCTCCGCAGCAGAACGCCGTTTCGGAGAAATCGTCGTAGGACGGGTGGAGGATGTGATTCGAGTCGTAGATATTGCTGAGATGGGCCGCCTGAATCCCTTCCCGCTGATACAGCACCTGGTAGTCGGGGTACCGCTGCGGAAACCTCCGCGTCGTGTCCGCGAAGTACACCTGAGGAAACGTGACGAACGACGCCGTCCTGCCGCACGACAAGAGCGCGCGGGCGAAATCGGGCGTAATGACGTAACGGTCGTGCAGCAGGCAGAGGTTCTCGTGGGTGGCGGCCTCGGCGAGCAGGTTCTTCTTTCGCGTGATCCAGCCACGCGGCTCCGGCCGCTCGAGATCGATCACACGAATACGTGGATCCTCCGGAACGCCGGCCGGCCGCGGACCGCAGATGACGACTTCCACCTTGGGCAGGTCCAGCGCGAGCAGGTCGCGCGCCATCTGCGCGGCTCGCGGCGATGGCCCGGCGGTCAGGATACCGAAGGTCCACCCGTCGCCGGTATTGGCCGCAATCGGTGAGGGCGAAGTCTTCCTGAACGCCCGTTGACGCACGCCGCTTCCGGTCTCGTCCGATTCCTGCAGGAGGCACGTGCGGAAGTAGTCTCGCTGCAGGAAATCCTCGTCGTGCAGCGCGGTGCCTTCGCACCAGCGGGCCTGGTCGACGTCAATCCAGACGCCCCCTGGGGCCAGCGCATGAAGCACCTCCCAGAACAGGACCGGAGCGAACCGGGAAGACCGAAGGCCCGTCGTGACGATCGCCGGCACCGACTCGAAGCCGAGAACCGGCTCGAGCCTGAAGCCACCGTCGACCGGGACGGAGACATCCACGCGCGGTGCCGGCACACCGCTGCCACGCATGCCTTCGGCGTACCCGCAGTGAACCCACCCGTGCCGGCTCAATTCGTCCCGATGCGCCTCTAGCGCGGTGGCGATCAGATCGGCCGGGGCCTGAAAGTCGGCGCGGCCGAACCTGGATGCCTCGTGGAGGGCCATGGTCTACCTGGCCTCCCGGATCCGAAGGTCAAGCTGATCGAGTTCCGCGAGGTCACTGACGCGCGTGATCGTCACCTCTGGTGCCGCCGCCTCACGGATCGCGCGCAGCACATCGTCGTCAGTACGCGCGCCGAGGCGCCGGCGTTCGAGCGAGCCGTCAATCACGTTGGTCGACTCGAACATGATGAGCGGGCTGAACCACATATCTTCTGGACACGCGGCCAGCGGACTCCGCACCGGCACGTAGAACCCTGCCGCCTGCCATCCGCCGGCGGTCAGGCGCCAGATACTCCAGGGCTGATCGTTGCGCTCAGTGACGCGCACGGTAAAGATCCGCGCGATCGCCGCCTGCTGACGGGTCAACGTCAGTTCCGGCAGTGACGGGCAGGCGAGATAGATCGGCTGCTGGCGCCTGTTTGTCGCGGGGTCGACGACCATCGCGACGATCTCACGCAAGTCGACCGATTCCTGTCCGATGCGCGCCAGGCTCGGAACCCCGCGGCGATACGCGCGGCGCACGGCGCCCATCGTTCCCGGGCCATCGAACTTGTCCCAGAGCCCTCGGTACGCCACCAGCGGAAGTGACAGCGCATCGATCGGGCGCCGAGACCCGGCCGGGCGGGCACAGGCAGGCTCGTCGAGGATCGCCGCGTTCGTGTTTCCGAGAGGCATCAGCAGGCTCCCTCGGTAAGTGATCGGAGCGTCGTGCGCGACAGGTCGACCGCCGAGGCGTCTTGCGTACCGGGACCACTGCCGGCGTAGAGGCTCTGCCAGAATCGAGACGTAACCAGTTGGCGGGGACCGACGCGCACGGCGGCGTCCGGGATCGACAGGTTCTTGTACCAAAGGAGGTCGAACCACTCGTTGTCGACCACCATGAACAGATCGCGGTAGAACCGCCAGCTGGCCTCGAGCGTGGCTTCGATCGGGCGGCCGAGGGATCGGCAGAACTGGACGCCGAGATAGCACTCCGCGGGAATGCCGTCGAGGTTGACCGCGGCGAGAGGCTGATCGATGCGCTCAGGCGACAACAGCCGGCCCTCGCGTGGATCGAGCGGCGCCGACCAGTACCGCGCGATGTCCGCCGCATCGCCGAGCATCACCAGGTCCGATGGGTGATACAGGAGAAACTTGCGCGTGAAGCTGGACGGGACGATCAGGCGGTTCCTCGAGCCGGCAGCGTGCGGAGCGGTCCCGTCGAGCTGATCGAGGCAGCCTCGCGCGCGATCGAACACGGCATCGGCAAGCACGGCCGTGTCCGTGCGCGTCTTCAGGATCATGCGCGCGCCGCACTCGGTGGCCCGCCGAACGCCGGCGCGAGTCGAAACGATCTGACAGTTGCGGTTCTGGATGCCGGCTGGAGTCGGCCGAGGGCTCAGGACGATCTCATCGACGAATGGGCGCGCCTCGTCGAGCAGCCCCCGGTCGGTGTCATCCCAGGTCGACAGGACCATGAGATCGGCCGGGTGAACCGCCGAGGTCGCCCTCAGAACCGTGGCCGTGATGCCCGGAACGACCGGACCCTGGACCACGATGGCATCGCCGGTTCGCGGCGCTCGCACCGTTGTCCGCGCGGCGAGCTGCTCGGCCCAGGCCATGCGCGCACGGACCGATCCGTCGGCGAACACCGCGCTGGCCGGCAGCGAATCGAACTCCCCGATCGTCGCAATCTGCTCCAGGATCTCCGGCCACGCCGACGAGTACACGATCACGAACGTGGATGCGCCACTCTCGCCTGCGAGACGCCCGGGCGGTAGGATCTCCACTCCCCGACGGCGCTGCCCCCATCGCCGCTCGTCGTTGTCCACGAGGTAATCGAGTTCGATGGGATAGAGCGTGTGGAAGTAGTCGAAGACGCTGCCAGAGCCCCACCCGATGATTCGCGATGATCGCGCGTAGAGACGCCGGCAGGCCTCATCGAGACCCTTGCGATCGATCGGCGATCCGTTCGGGCGAGCAGGGCAGGCGGTCATGGGGCGTCAGGCCACCGCACGCAGCGAGACCGGGTCCGACAGAAACCGGTCGAGGTCGGACGGGATGCCCAGACCGTGCATGCCTGCGGCCTCCCGTCCCACGTTGTAGATGGCGATCCGCGCGCCCCGGGCGATCAGCTCGTTGTAGACCGGCGCCACGTAGAACTCGTTGTTGACCCGGAGGTTCATGGCAATCATGTGGTCGGCCGCCCGGACGAAATCCCGGCCGCGGTTGAAGTTGTAGATCCCCACCGTGGCTTCGTCCGAGATGACGGTCTTCTCGACCACCCGCGTGACCATGTTCCTGCAGTCCAGGCCGACGAAGGACCATTTCGGGTCGCTGGCTTTCATCGTCATGATCAGACCGTCCGCCCGCTGCCGCGTCATCTCGCCCAGGTAGTCGTCGATCGAAATGTCGACCCACTGATCGCTGTTGGCCAGCATCAGCCCGTCGTCGTTGTCGATCAGATCGCGGGCCAGCAGCACCGTGCACGCCGCTCCGTCGGTGACGTGATCGACCGGCACGATCGAGCAACCCGGCGCGACCTGCTCGAGCGCCTCGCGCATGCCCGCATGCTCCAGGTGCTCGCGCAGCGCAACGAATATGAACCGGTGCGGCCGGGCGGGCCGGACGTTGCGGACGACCACGTCGATCATCGGGTGGCCGTGGACGGGGATCAGCGGCTTCGGGAGGCTGTAGCCGGCCGTGGCAAACCGGCTTCCGCGGCCGGCGATGGGAAGGACGATGTTCAGCATGGCGGTGAAGTCAGACGGCCACGGCGAACGAGGCCGCCTCGAAACGCTGGACCTCTTCCGGGGTGCCGAGGCCGTGCATCTGGCCGGCCTCGATCGGGAACATCCCGATGCGTTTGCCCGACAGGATGAGTTCGTTGTAGACGGGGGCGACATAGAACTCGCCCGAGAGCGACGCGTTCTTCAGCAGCATGCGCTCGGCCCCGCGGACGAACTCGCTGCCGCGCCGGAAGTAGTACAGCCCGGCGGTCGCGTTCCTGCTGATCGGCTGCTTCTCGGCCACCGCGACCACCTGGCCGCCGTCCTCGCGGACGTAGGACCATCGCGGGTGCGTGTTGGGAAAGGTCATGATGTGGCCATCCCAAAGCCCGGTACGCGCCGCGCCGATGAAGGCGTCGATCGAAACGTCGACGACCTGGTCGGCGTTGGCGATCAGCAGCTCGTCCTCGTGCTGCAGATGCTCCAGCCCCAGCAGCACGCTGCACAGCGCGCCGGCGGTTGGCTTTCCCATCGTCACGATGTGGCAATCAGGCGCGATCAGTCGCAGCACGTCGCCGAGCGCGTATTGCTGCACGTGCTCCCGCCGGCAGACGAAGACGAACTGGTGCGGTTCGCGCGGCGTGAGGTTCCGCACGACGAGCTCGATGAGCGGCTGCCCGGCGATCTCGATGAGCGGCTTGGGAAACGTGTAGCCCCGCTCCACGAACTGGCGGCCTTCCCCGCCCATCGGCACGACGATGTGAATCACGCCGCCACCTCGATCCCTTCCTTCGCCGTGTCCCGCTCGACCCGGCCGAGTGCACCGCGCAGCCGGAAGTAGTGGACCTCACCGAAGCCGGTCACCTGGCAGACATGCGCGCCGGAACGGCGGGCGGCTTCGACGCCGTGCGGGGCGTCCTCGACGATCAGCGTCTCCTCAGGGCCCACGCCCATCCGGTCCATCGCGGCGAGGTAGATCTCGGGGTCGGGCTTCGGCCGGCTCACGTCCTCGTTGCTGATCAGGAACTCGAAATAGTCATCGAGGCCGGACTGATGAACCATCAGCTGCACGCTGTCGCGAATCGCGTTGGAGCACACGGCGAGGCGGTAGCCTTCCTGGCGGAGGCGGCTCAGCATGTACTCCTTCTCGAAGACCGGGCGGCATCGCGTCAGCACTTCCTCGCGCGTGTAGACCTGCTTGAGCCGGTTGAGCATGCCGTGGATGGCAGCGGGCAGCCCCTTCTCCACCGTCAGCATTTCGAGCTTCTTGCGGGTCGGCAGGCCGTTGTAGCACGACAGGTGTTCGTACCGCGTGATCTCGAACCCGAACAGCCGCAGCGCGCGGTTCAGCGCCTCGTAATGCCACTCGGTGGCGTCGACCAGCACGCCGTCGAGATCGAAGAGCACGCAGGTAATGCGGTTCACGATTGCGCTCCCTGGGGAAGATGGCCACCGTCATGGCCGCCGGCGGCGACGGGATACTTGTCTCCGGCGACACTGGGCAGCTTGACGACAACGGTTGTCGCCGCCGAGAGGGCCCGGAAGTCGGTCGCCTCACCGGGCGCCAGCACAACGATGTCGCCGGCCTGGAACTCCCGGCCGTTCATGCGGACCCGGCCGGAGGCCACCAGCGTGATCTCGGTGGCGATGCGGTGAATGTGGGCCGGCTCGGACGCCCCCTCCGCATAGTGCTTGCAGGCAACCTCGCAGGCAGCGGTCCGATAGCACGACGGGTCGAAATCCCCGACCATCCAGCCGCCTACCATGTCGGTCAACCGACACTGCGTCATCTTTCCGCTCCCTGATTCACCGCCGCCAGCACGGATTCGAGCTCGGACGGATAGTCCGTGCAGATGCCGTCCACTCCCCACGAGCAAAAGCGGATCCAGCGTTCTCGTGCCGTCTGCAGGGAATGCCCGTGAAGATCGGGCGACACGGCGTAGACCCTTCGCCCGGCCGCCTTGAGCCTGGCGATGTCGCCCTCGGCGCACCAGGGTCCGTCGAATTCGTCGAGCCAGACGACCGACGCCACATGGATCTGCAGAGCACGCTCGCCTGGCTCCTGCCGATCACTGACGCGCGCGGCTATCCGGACCGTGGGGTGCAGCTCTCGATACCTGGCCGCCGTCCGGCCCGCGACCGGCTCGATGAGCTCCATGTCGAAGAGGAAGACCTGCTGGATGATGTCCTGGGTCACCAGGTAGTCGACGAGGGCGGCTTCATCGCCGATTTCCTTGATGTTCAGGGCGATGGTGGCTGACGGGCGGGCGCGGATCGCCTCGCAGATTCCATCGGCGAGGAACCCTTCGGCGCTCTCTCTGGGGTCGTGTGAGATGTAGAACTGCCCGTCTCGAGCCCGCCTGATGTCCGTTTCGAGCCCCCAGCCGCGGCTGAGGGCGGCCTGGACGGATGGCAGCCGGTTCTCGGAGGCGTGGTCGGGTCCGTCGGTATTTCCGCGGTGCGCAAGAATGGTGATCACGGCATGCCCCTGCACCCGGAAACGTCGTGGTGGCTCGACCTCTCCGGTCGGGTCGCTGACCGTCACGCGGAAATGCAAGGGTCAGGCCGGAACAATGCGCGGGAAACGGGGCAATTCCAGGCAGGGCGCTGCCGGACAGCAGGCTCAGTAGCAGACACACGGCGGCCGACAGGGGTCGCGGAGCGTGTCCCTTGAGCCGAGCCGACGGCGTCAGTCTGCAGAACGCGTCGAAGGGGCCGAGAGCCGCGATGGGTTGGGGACCCATCGCTACAGCCGACAGCACCCCGGAGAGGCGTTCTGCCGCCCTTCGACGTAGCTCAGGGCGCCCCGAGCTAGGTCGAGGGGCGGCGAGCGCGAGCGGGACATGCTCCGCGACCCCTGTCGGCCGCCGAGAGGCTGGCGGCTGGCGGCCGTACACACAACGACGCTGACCGCTAACGCGGCTCTGATCTCAGTGAGGGTGTGGAGGGCTCGTGCGGCGAGGCCCCCGGACCACGACCGGTCCGGGAGCTCGCCTGTGTGTCAGTGTTCCTGCGGGAGCGGACTCGAAATGGGCGGCGTGACGGAGGGCGCCCGATCCTTCGTGCGCGGCGCATCGGGGCCGGCCGCAGGCGCCTGGGGCTCGGGGGCGACAACCTTGGCCGCAAGCTCTTCGCCCGCAACGATCTTCTTGACCTGCTCGCCGTCGAGCACCTCGCGAGAGAGCAGCTCTTCGGCCATCCGCATCAGCGCGTCCTTGTGGCTGGTGATCGCGTCGCGCGCCCGCTCGTAGTTGGTCGAAATGATGCGCCGCACTTCCTGGTCGATCTTGATGGCGGTGTCTTCGCTGTAGTCCTGGTGCTGCGCGATCTCGCGGCCGAGGAAGATCTGCTCCTCCTTCTTGCCGAAGGTGAGCGGGCCCATCTCGTCGCTCATGCCCCACTCGCAGACCATCTTGCGCGCCAGGTCGGTGGCCCGTTCCAGATCGTTGCCCGCCCCGGTCGTCACGCTGCCGATCGAGATTTCCTCGGCCAGGCGTCCGCCCAGCAGGATCGCAATCTGGTCCATCAGGTAGTCGCGCGAGTAGTTGTGCTTCTCGTCGATCGGCAGCTGCTGCGTCAGGCCGAGCGCCATGCCGCGCGGGATGATCGTCACCTTGTGGATCGGATCGGCGTTGGGCAGCACCACGGTCAGCAGGGCGTGCCCCGCCTCGTGGATGGCCGTCACGCGCTTCTCGTCCTCGCTGATGATCATCGAGCGCCGCTCCGTGCCCATCAGGACCTTGTCCTTGGCGAACTCGAAGTCGATCATCTGCACGGTCTTCTTGTTGTAGCGCGCGGCATAGAGCGCGGCCTCGTTCACGAGGTTCGCCAGATCCGCCCCCGAGAAACCCGAGGTTCCCCTCGCCAGCACTTCGACGTTCACATCGTCGGAGAGCGGAATCTTCTTGGTGTGGACGCCGAGGATGCCCTCGCGGCCCCGCACGTCCGGGCGGTTGACGACGATGCGCCGGTCGAACCGGCCGGGGCGGAGAAGCGCCGGGTCCAGGACGTCGGGCCGGTTGGTGGCCGCGACGAGGATCACGCCGTCGTTCGACTCGAAGCCGTCCATCTCGACCAGCAACTGGTTCAGCGTCTGCTCGCGCTCGTCGTGGCCGCCGCCCAGACCCGCGCCGCGGTGGCGCCCGACGGCGTCGATCTCGTCGATGAACACGATGCACGGGGCGTTCTTCTTGCCCTGCTCGAACAGGTCCCGCACCCGCGACGCGCCCACGCCGACGAACATCTCGACGAAGTCGGAACCGCTGATCGAGAAGAACGGAACGTTGGCCTCGCCGGCCACGGCGCGGGCGAGCAGCGTCTTGCCCGTGCCCGGCGATCCCATCAGCAGGACGCCCTTCGGAATGTGGCCGCCCAGCTTCTGGAACTTCTGAGGTTCCTTGAGGAACTCGATAATCTCCTGCAGTTCCTCCTTCGCCTCATCTACGCCCGCGACGTCCTTGAAGGTGACCTTCTTCTGCGTCCCCGAGGACAGCTTCGCCTTGCTCTTGCCGAACGACAGCGCCTTGGAGCTGCCGCCCTGCATCTGGCGCATGAAGAAGATCCAGAACCCGATCATCAGCAGCGCCGGCGCCCAGGAATAGAGGATGGACGCCCACGGAGAGGTCGTCTCCTGCTTGGCGGTGATCTGGACGCTGCGGTCGAAGAGCTTGTTGGCCAGGCCCTCGTACTGGGTTGGAGCGTAGGTGCGGAAGCTCTCGTTGGCCTTGGTCGTGCCGGTGATCTCGTTGCCCGTGATGGTGACCGCCGACACCTGTCCCGAATCGACCCAGGACATGAAGTCGCTGAACGTCACAGGCTTGTCCCGCGGCTGGAGCGTCGTCGAGAAATTCCAGACCAGTACCCCGACGATGACGAGCACCAACCAGAACAGGAGGCTCTTCAGAGTGGAATTCACGCACTATCTCCCAGCTGGCTAAGTTCTAATATTACCACGCGTTGCGTCCGATCCGTGACCCTGGCGTCCTCGGCGAGCACATGTCCCGCCACCCACAGGATGCAGTCGCGGCTGTCGACGACGAGTGGTACCCTGTCACGATCGGGCCGCGGCACCTTCCGATCGACGAGCACGTCCTGCAGCTTCTTTCGCCCCCCGAGGCCGAGAGGCCGGAAGGCGTCCCCGGCTTTCCGGGACCGCACGAACAGGCCGTTTTTCGCCGATTCCGCGTCGATTGCCGCGCGATCCGACCCAAGCTGGAACCCGGCACCGACGGGCTGGGCAGTTGGCGGCTCGACCCGGGCGGTAATCTCGCACTTCGCTTCGGGAACTCGGAGGGAACCGGGGACGGGCAGCGCATACCGCCACGCGTCGATCCGGGGTTCCCTTCGATTCCCGCTACTTGTTAAGACAACGTTTGCGCCGATTCGTTCCACACGAACGCCCGGAAGGTCCGCAGCCGGGGCATTTTCGTCAAATCCCGATGCAATCGAGAGGATCGACTCGACCTGGTCCAGGCCACAGAATCGTGATCCGGCCATGTCGGCCAGGGCCGTCCGCACGACGCGGAGCGCCAGAGCAGGCGGCAGGGCCAACAGCGCGGCAACCTCGAGCATGACACGCCCGTCCGGGCCGACCTTCGCCACCGAGGCCGCTGCCGCGGCGGCCTGATGCGCCATCCACTCCTCGTCCTGGCGCGCGAGCCTGGCGTTCCTGGCCAGGATGTCGACCGCGGCTGGTGTGAACCGCTGCTCCAGCAGCGGGAGGAGCTCGTGCCTGATCCTGTTTCGCGGGATGGAGACGTCCGCGTTCGAGGCGTCTTCCCTGAACGCGAGGCCCCGGTCCTGGAGCCAGGTGCGCAGGTCGCGGCGCGTGATATCGAGCAACGGCCGGATGAACGGGTCGCGTCGCGGCGACATCCCCGCCAGGCCGGCCGATCCTGCCCCGCGGAGCAGCCGGAGCAGATACGTTTCAGCCTGGTCGTTCCTGGTGTGGCCAAGGGCGATGCGATCTGCCTGCAACCTGCCCGCGGCCTCGCGCAGGAACCTGTGCCTCGCGTGGTGCGCCGCGACCTCGACCGAGACCTTGTCCTCTTCCGCGATGGAGGCAACCTCGACGCGGGCCGACTCGAACGGCACGCCCAGATCGGCCGCCAGCTGGCGGCAGAACGTCTCGTCCGCGTCGCTTTCGGCGCCGCGCAGCAGGTGGTTCAGGTGCGCGATGCCGGCCACGGCAAACGGCATCGAGCCGGGCGGCCTGGCGGACGGATCAGCTGCGGCCTCGATGGGGCCCGCGCCGGCCATCGCGTGCAGCAGATGGACGAGCGCCACCGAGTCGGAGCCGCCCGACACGGCCACGACCACCCGCGCACCCGGCGCGAGCAAGACGTGATTCCGGACAGCGTGCCACACGCGTTCGTAGAGGGACGACATGGGGTGGCGGCAGGGTGGCATCAAAGCTGGACTGGGCCGCACGCCGCCACGCACAGCCCGCGCACCCCGTGGTGCAAGTCCATCTGCATTCGACCGGCGCTGCATCCCGCCTCGCCGCGTTGCTCAACGCTCAAATATTCCCGATATTTTCGCGTTTCGCGCCTTGCGATCCGGGCGCATCGCCGGTCTCGGTGCGACGATGCACTTGCACCACGGGGTGCGCATCGAATTGGTGCCGGTGAGAGGACTTGAACCTCTGACATCGCGGATATGAGCCGCGTGCTCTAACCAACTGAGCTACACCGGCCTAACCTTGCGAGTTTACCACACGGGCGTGGGGCTTACGACGTGGGGCTTAAGGCTTGCGGCCTGAGGCTTGAGGCAGACCCACGAGCGCTTGGGACTGGCGGCGGGAGGCTGTCGGCTTCCAGTTAACAGCTTTCGACGTCCGGCCTCGGGCGCGGTACGTCGTATCCGTGGGCCGAGGCGCAGGCCGCGCGTCCGCCTCCGAATCGGGTCTGTCGCTCGCGACTGGCCTCAAGCGCCAAGTCCTACGCTCCAAGCCGTCGCTTACTCCGCCTCGATGAGCGCTGCCGCAAGCAGCGGGATCAGGATCTCGTGGTGGCCGACCAGGTTGTAGCCGCGGCCGCCGGTGCCGGCCGTGGGGCGCGTCACCACGTTGGTTTGCGGCCGGTACAGCCTCATGAAGTCGATGTTCACCGTCGTCAATCCCGCGAGCGAGATGCCGCGGTTGCGCGCGAGCGCGACCGCCTTGAGAAATACCTCGGGCAGGACGACGGCCGAGCCGCAGTTGAGATAGACGCCGTGGTCGAGCCGCGCGACGTTCGACACGAAGTAGCGGAAGTCGCGCAGGCTGCCTTCGCCAAGCGCGCTGCCCGACGCCTCGGGGTGCATATGGATGATGTCGGTGCCGAGCGCCACGTGCGCGGTGAGCGGAATGCCGAGCCGCGCCGCGGTTGCCGCCACGCTCACGGCCGCGTGCGGCGCGCGCGAGTCGAGCAGGTAGCGCCCCACGGCCTGGCCGATGCCGAGCCCGGCGGCCACGCCGGAGTTGATCGCACGATTGAGCAGCGTGCCCGTCTCCTCCGCCATTCCGAAACGCCCGGGCCCAAGGGCCGCGTCGACGTCTTCGGAGGTCGATCCGGCCAGCGCGATTTCGAAGTCGTGGATGATGCCGGCGCCGTTGGTGGCGAAGGCGGACACGAATCCGCGTTCCGCCAGGTCGACCAGGATCGGTGAGAGGCCGGTCTTGAGGACATGCGCGCCGAAGCCCCAGATGATGCCGCCGCCCGAGGTCCTGGCGCCGGTGATCGCGCGGACGACCGAACGGAATTCGGCCGCGCCCAGCATGTTGGGCAGCGCGTCGACAAAGCTATTGAGCGAGCCTCCCTTGCCGTGGGGGCGTGCGAAGTCGGCGATGGCGGCCTTGCTCGACCGGGAGGCCAGCGGATACGTCCGGACGCCAGAGAGATCGAACTCGTCGTAGGGAAATGGCACGAACCGCTCCCCGCGCTGGCGCCTGGTTATTGCTGGCGCAGTTTCTCCGCCTTGCGCCGGGTGAACTTCAAGCCGGACCAGGTGTCGTCGATGGCGCACACCTTGTAGTCCACCAGGCCGGCGCCCAGGCCGATACGGCGGACATCGGGCTCGCCAAGGTCCGAGGCGATCTTCGAGGTCTTCTTGGGCCAGACAATCCAGAGGCTGCCCGTCCCGACGGCCACCGACATCCAGGCGACGCCGCGCTGGAGTCCGGCCAGCGAATTGACGAACCACAAGGTCAGGTCGCGCGCGCCGCAATTCTTCCGGCAGAGGCTCACGCTTTCCGGCAACGGCACGAGGGTCTTCTCGAAACCCGGCGGCGCGTCGACCAGCACGACGGTCGCGCCGGCCGCGATGCCGAGCTTCTTGGGCAGCGACGCGCCCGCGTAGCCGGCCAGGATCGATTCCGGCACCTCGGGCACCGGGGGCGGATTCGCAATGGCGCTCCTGAGCGCCGTGCGAATGCGGCTCCACCCGGTGAACACGGCATCGGGCAGGACCTTCTCGACCTTTGCGACCTTGTCCGGCTCGCCATCGACGAAGACGAGCGGCACCTGGCGGGTGGACCGGCGCTGCCTGAACAGCAGCGCAACCTCGGCGCCGTGCGACGGGGCATGGCTCAGATCGATCACGATCGCCGAAGGCGTGACGGCCTTCACTGACTGCATCACCTGCTCGGTGTCGGCATCGTAGTCGACGTCGTATCCAGCGGCACTCAGTTGTTCGACGCGTGGCCACGCCTCGGCGGCGTTCCAGTGGACGAGTCTTACCCGAACCGGCATTCCCGCTCCTTCAACTCCGGCTCTCCGGACACCAGGTCGCTGACCAGCACTTGACGACAGCGCACCGACTGGTTCTCGATTGGGGGCTCGCTGGCTGGGTTTCCCCTGAGAGGTTCTACTACCAGTTTACCCAATCGCCCTGGCAATAGCGAAGGCGGCGCCTGCCGCGAGTCCGCCGATCACCAATGTCTGCAAGGCGCTGCGAAGCGCGTGCGCGCCGGTAAACCGACCCTTCACGTAGCCGAATATCGCGAGGGCGACCGCGGTCACGCCCACCGAGATCGGAAGCGCCTGGGCCACGGTCGGCTCCATCATGTAGGGCGCGAGCGGGATCATGCCGCCGGCGACGTAGGCCCCGGCGATGGTCAAGGCGCTCCTGAGCGCCCGTTTCGGATCGGGCTTCTCCAGGCCGAGCTCGAACCGCATCATGAAGTCGACCCAGGCTCGCGGCTTGTTCTTCAGGGCCAGGACGACCGATTCACACTCCTCGGGCGTGATCTCGTAGCTCTGGAAGATCTCCACGATCTCCGCCATCTCCCGGTCTGGAATCGCGACAACCTCTGCTTCCTCGCGCCTGCGCTCCGACGCGTAGTGCTCGGCGTCGCTGCGCGCGGCAAGGTAACCGCCAAGTCCCATGGCGATTGATCCGGCTGCCACTTCAGCAAAGCCGGCCGTCACCACGACCTGGGTGGCCGCCACGGCGCCCGACAAGCCCGCTGCCAGCGCGAAGGGCACGGTGAGCCCGTCGGACATGCCGATGACGATGTCGCGGACGGTTTCGCCCGCGGTGAAGTGAGCCTCGACGTGGGGTGTTTGCGGCATGTCCGTTACCTCTGGGTCTTGGCCGGGCTGACCAACGCAAGTGCGGTCCGCTCGATCCTATCCTGTCAGGACTCAGGCGCCGAACAATCGGCGTCGCCCAATCGCCGCGAGGCGTCTGCCACGTGCGGCCGCGGCGGGAGATTGATGCAGGCCGGCCCTTCCCCTTCGGCAAGCTCAGCAGACCCCGTGGTTCGACAAGCTCACCACGCCCTGAGCCGAGTCGAAGGGCGAGCAAGGTCGAGGGGTCAGGGCCGGCGAACTCCCCGGGTCTGATGTCCCGGCCTCCATCGGATTCCGAACGCCGACCGCCGGGAGCCGAAAGCCGGCGGTCGAGAGCGGTGATGTGTCGAATGGCCGGCAGCCGCCAGCCGGAAGATCTCATCGAAGCTGCCTACACGATGAGCATCGCGTCGCCATAACTGTAGAAGCGATAGCGGGAGGCGACGGCTTCGCGGTACGCCCGCAAGATCGGCTCGCGGCCGGCGAAGGACGCCACCAGCATGAGCAGCGAGGAACACGGCAGGTGGAAGTTGGTCAGCAAGCCGCCCACCGCCCGAAACCGAAACCCGGGCCGGATGAAGAGGTCGGTCGACGATTGGCCGGCGGCCACTCGCCCCTCGCCCGAGGCGACCGCGCTCTCGAGTGCGCGCGTGGTCGTTGTCCCGACCGAGACGACGCGCCGGCCTGCGGCAAGGGCGGCGTTGATCCGTTGCGCGGCGGGTTCGCCGATCGAGTACGTCTCCGGATCGACGACGTGATCCTCGACCTCGGTGACGCGCACGGGCTTGAAGGTGCCGTAGCCGACGTGCAGCGTGATCTCTGCGCGCTCGACGCCGGCGCGATCGAGGGCGGCGAGCAGCGCGGGCGTGAAATGGAGCCCGGCGGTCGGCGCGGCGATCGATCCCGGTTCGCGCGCGAACACCGTCTGATAGCGTTCGCGATCCAGATCGAGATCCGGCCGCTTGATGTAAGGCGGAAGCGGGATGTGCCCGATCGCATCGATGAGCTCGGCAACGCTCCGCGGTCCGCCGGACCAGAGCCGGACTTCGCGGCGCCCGTTGAACCGCTGCTCCAGGATCTCCCCGTGCAGCGTGTGCTCCCCGCGCTCGAAGACGACCTGTCGTCCGGGCTTGAGGCGCTGCCCGGGATGGACCAGCGCCTCCCATCGGTCCCCGGCGATTCGCGCCACCAGCAGGCACTCGACCTCCCCGCCTCCCGGCAGCCGCCGCCCGATCAGCCGCGCGGGAAAGACGCGCGAGTCGTTGAGGACGAGCAGATCGCCACGGCCCAGGTACCGGGTCAACTCGGCGATGGTGGTGTGTTCGATTTCTCCCGTGCTGCGCGTCAGGACGAGCAGCCGCGAGGTTCCGCGCTCGGCGGGCGGGAACTGGGCGACGAGCTCAGGCGGCAGGTCGAAGGCGAAGTCAGAGACGAGCACGGGGGTATCTCGGAACGGGGACCAACGACAGCCTTGGGGCTTGAGCCGCCTAGCACGCCCACCGCAGCAACACCGAGCCGACCGTGAATCCCGCTCCCACCGAGGCCAGCAGCACCATGTCGCCCTTCTTGAGCCGTCCCTCGGTGACCGCGTCCTGAAGCGCCAGGGGAATGGTGGCGGCCGTCGTGTTGCCGTAGCGCGCGATGTTGAGCATGACCTTGCTCTCGGGAAACCCGAGGCGCTCGGCCGCCGACATGATGATCCGGCGATTCGCCTGGTGGGACACGAACAGGTCGACCTGCTCCGACAGCACGTTGTGCCGCGCCAGCACCCGGCGGCAGATTTCTTCCGTCTTCCGCACGGCGAACTTGAACACGATCTGACCGTCCTGCCTGATGAAGTGCATCTTCTTGTCGACGGTCTCGTGGGACGCCGGGTGCAGGCTGCCGCCTCCCGGCATGCTCAGCGCCTCGGCATTGTTGCCGTCGACCTCGTGCTCGAACCCGAGGATCTCCAGGCCCTCTTCGACCGCCGGCGACACGACCACCGCGCCGGCCCCGTCACCGAAGAGGATGCAGGTGGTGCGGTCCGTGTAGTCGATGATGCTCGACATGACGTCGGCGCCGACCACCAGCGCGTGGTCGTGCCGGCCGGTTGCGACCAGCTGGCTGCCCACCGCCAGCGAGAAACTGAAGCCCGAGCAGGCCGCCGACAGGTCGAATCCCCACGCCTTGCTCGCGCCGATCTTGTGCTGGAGCAAGCACGCGACATTCGGGAACATCATGTCGGGCGTGACGGTCCCGACGATGATGACGTCGATGTCGGCCGGGGTGAGTCCCGCACGCCTGATCGCTTCGAGCGCCGCGACTTTCGCGAGATCGGAGGTGCCCACGCCCTTGTCCACGATGTGCCTGGTGTGAATCCCGGTGCGCTGCAGGATCCACTCGTCTGAGGTCTCCACCATCCGGCTCAGATCCTGGTTGGTCAGGAGGCGGGGCGGGGCGTAGGTCGCAATTGACGCGATGCGCGTCGGTCGAACGGCAGGTGTCACCACAGTCGCGTGTCCCTTCCTGGGGCCGGCAGCCCGAAATATTGGTAGGCACGAGCCGTCGCCACCCGTCCGCGCGGGGTGCGGTCGAGAAACCCGATCTGCAGCAGGAACGGCTCGTAGATGTCCTCGATGGCGTCTTTTTCTTCGCTGAGCGCCGCAGCCAGGGTGTTCACCCCGACCGGTCCGCCACCGAACTTCTCGATGATGGTGCGCAGCAGCCGTCGGTCGATCTCGTCGAACCCGTGCTCGTCCACCTCGAGCATGGTGAGCGCCGCCCGGGTGACCTCGGTCGTGATCTCGCCGTTGGCGCGAACCTGCGCGAAGTCGCGAATGCGGCGCAGGAGCCGGTTGGTGATGCGCGGGGTCCCCCGCGACCGCCTGGCGATTTCCGAGGCCGCGTCGTCGCTGATGGGCACGTCGAGGATCCGCGCCGATCGCCTGACGATCTCCTCGATGTCGGTATCCTTGTAGAAGTCGAGGCGATGCACGATGCCGAACCGGCTGCGCAGCGGGGCCGTCAGCAGGCCGGCCCGCGTCGTGGATCCGATCAGGGTGAACTTCTGGAGCGGCACCTTGACCGAACGCGCGGCGGGCCCCTGGCCGATCATGATGTCGAGCTCGTAGTCCTCGAGCGCGGGATAGAGGATCTCCTCGATCGACGGCGGCATCCGGTGGATCTCGTCGATGAAGAGGACCTCGCGCTCCTTGAGATTGGTGAGCATGGCGGCCAGGTCGCCCGGCTTTTCCAGCACCGGGCCCGACGTGGCGCGGACGGCGGCCCCGAGCTCGTTCGCGATGACCAGGGCGAGCGTCGTCTTGCCGAGCCCCGGAGGACCGTAGAGCAGGACGTGGTCGAGCGCCTCATGGCGCTGCCGGGCGGCCGTAATCGACACGAGGAGGTTGTCGCGGACCTTGTCCTGGCCGATGTACTCGTCCAGCGTCCGCGGGCGCAGCCCCGCCTCGTATTGCGCGTCGTCGTCGACGCGCGCCGGTGTCACGACACGTGGATCAGCCATTACCGAATCCGGGCCAGCTCGCGCAGCGCCTGCCTGAGGGTCTCTTCAAAGGTAGGGGTCTCGATGCGCTTGAGCGCGGCGTCAACCGCTTTCTCTGCGAGTAGTCGATGATACCCCAGGTTTGCGAGCGCCGAGAGCAGGTCGCTCCGCAAATCTTCGGTTTCACCGGCGGCCGACACGGCGGCCTCGTCCCGGGGCGCGAGCACGCCGGCCGGCAGGCGGTCACGAAGTTCGAGCAGGATGCGCTCGGCGGTCTTCTTTCCAACGCCCGGAATCGAGGTCAGGCGCGGCGCGTCGTTGCCCTGGATCGCGCGCACCAGGTCGGGCGGCTCGATGCCCGACAGGACCGCGAGGGCGACCTTCGGGCCGATGCCGCTGACACCGATGAGCCGTTCGAAGATCAGCTGTTCGAGGGGCGTGGAAAAGCCGAACAGCGCCAGGGCGTCCTCGCGCACGTGGGTGTGCACGTGCAGCGACACTTCCGCGCCCGGCTCCCCGAGCCGGTAGAAGGTGGACAGCGGAACCGCGACGTCGTAGCCGACACCCTGCACGTCCACGACGACCCGGTTGGGGTGCTTCTCGAAGATCCGGCCGCGCAGGTACGCGATCATGGGCGGTACTCGCGCCAGCTTCGCGGAAGCTTTCGCGACGGCGGGGCCGTCTCGCACACGTCGGCCACCGCGCCTCCGCGCGTGTGCACGTGGCAGATCGCCACCGCCAGCGCGTCGGCGGCATCGTCGGGTTCGGGGGCGACCTCGAGGCCGAGCAGCAGCCGCACCATCTCCTGCACCTGGTGTTTCTCGGCGCGGCCGTAGCCGACCACCGCACGCTTGATTTCAGCCGGCGCGTACTCGGCGATCGGGTACCCGCCCTCGGCCGCCGCCAGCAGCGCGACGCCGCGCGCATGGCCGAGCTTGAGCGCGCTGCGGACGTTGGCCGCGTAGAAGATGTTCTCGACGGCGACCGAGTCGGGCCGATGCTCGGCAAGGAGCCGGCGAAGCTCCCCGTAGATGACCAGGAGCTTGTCCGGAAACGCGGCCCGGGGCGGCGTGGCGATGGCGCCGCAGACAATCAGACAGTGGCGGCTGCCGTCGGTTTCGATGCAGCCGTAGCCGGTGCGCTCGGAGCCGGGGTCGATGCCGAACACCTTCACGCGAGAGACGCCTCGATCTCCTTCTCGTCGATGTCGCAGTTGGACCACACGTGCTGCACGTCGTCGTGGTCTTCGATCTGCTCCATCAGTTTCAGCATGCTCTGCGCGGCGCGACCTTCGAGCGACACGTAGTTCTTCGGCAGCATCACGACCTGGGCCGACTCGGGCTCGACCTTGATCGCGGCGAGCGCATCCTTCACGGCCTGCAGCGTCTCGGGCGGGCTCACCACTTCCCAGTTGTCGCCATCGTCGCGGAGGTCGTCGGCGCCCGCGTCGAGGACGGCGGCCATCAACGCGTCCTCGGTGGCCTTCGTCTTCTCGATGATGACGTAACTCTTCTTCTCGAACATCCACGAGACGCTGTTCGACTCGCCGAGATTGCCGCCGTACTTCGCGAGCATGTGCCGGATCTCGCCGACCGTGCGGTTCTTGTTGTCGGTCAGCGTGTCGATGAGCAGCGCGGCGCCGCCCGGGCCGTACCCTTCGTAGGTGACTTCCTCGTACATCACGCCCGGTTCCTCGCCCGTGCCCCGGCGGATGGCCTTCTTGATGTTCTCGGCCGGCATGTTCGCGGCCTTGGCGTCGGCGATGATCGTGCGCAGCCGCGGATTGCTGTCGGGGTCACCGCCGCCGGCCCGGGCCGCGACGGTGATCTCCTTGATGACCCGAGTGAAGACGCGCCCGCGCTTGGCGTCGGCCGCGCCTTTCTTGTGCTTGATGGTGTGCCACTTGGAATGGCCTGACATGGCGGTAACTCCAGCTCGTGTTCTGAGGAAAAACGGGACAGAAAAGTGCCCCCGGATCTTAGCATAGAGGCTTACAGAGCAACAAGTTAGACGGGCGCCCGCCCCGCGCGACTCGCGGCGAATCTCCGGGAGGTCTACCTTCGCGCGTCACCGCCGAGGTCGAGCAACCAGATGTCGCCCGTCAGCCGACCGTGCGCGTAGAGCAGATGCCGTCCGTCAGCCGAGAGTTGAGGGTCTTCGAGAAACTCGCCGGACTTCAGCCTGAAGTCGGTGACCTTTTCAGGCTCCGCCCGCCGCCACCGTTGGGCCGGTCCAGGCACGCGATACAGGTCTTTGTGGTCGCGAAAGTAATAAACCCACCTCCCCGACGGCGAAAGGAACGGATGGTACGACAGATGAGATGAGGCGACGACGACCCGCGCCGGACCGCCGGAGGTCGGTACTGCGTGCAGGTCAACGCTGCCGGCAATGGTCGACTGGTAGACCAGCCAGGCCCCGTCCGCGCTCAGCGCCAGGATCTGCATGGCACGCGGTTCATCGGTCAGAGGCCGCGACAGCTTTGTCTCCAGGTTCAGCACGTGGAAGTCCTGGTCGGCCCAGGAGAAATGGACGATCCGGCGGCCGTCGGGCATCCACTGGAACGATCCCGACTTTTCGACGAGCGGCCTCGGACTGCCGCCATCGGCGGTGGCCACCCACAGGCTGGAATTGATTCCACCTGCATCCGATGGCCTCCGCATGAAGGCGATGGAGCGGCCGTCCGGCGACCATTTCGGGGCGGCGTCCTCGAAGTGAGGATCGGAGGTCAGCTGGAATGGAGGGTTACCGATCTCGACCTTCCAGAGGTGCGAGCTGGACCCAAGCACCGAATCGAACACGACCGATTGCCCGTCGGGCGAGAATCCGAAAGAGATCACATGGTTGCCGCCGCTTGTCACCGCCTCGGGCGAACCGGAGAGGACCCCGGTCTCCGCGTCGAAGGATCTGCGCTCGAGGTTGCTGGTCGAGTCGAGCGCGGCAAAGGCGATGCGTCGGCCCCCTGGGGCCACGGCGGCGTTCATGTCTGCGCCACGTCCGATGGTCAGCGGCTCGGGGGTGACAGGCGTTCCGGTCGGCGTGTGCGAAAGTGACACGCGCCACAACGAGGCGTTTCGCCCCGGTTCCGTGTTCGAGTAGATGAGACTCGCCGAGTCAGGTGACCAGGCCGGACACCGGCCAGCCACAAGCGCCGTGGCGTTCCCACCTTCAGCCGCAACCAGGTAGATGGTGCCCGGCGTTCCCTCGAATGCGATCCGACGTCCGTTGGGCGAGAAGCGCGGGAACTCGATGTGAGCAGGCACCGCCTTGTCCGACTCGAACGTGATCGGGATCTCGCGCGGCTCTCCGCCGGAGGCGGGAACGGCGTAGAGTTTCGGACGAAACCACGTACCTCCCGCAAAGAGCACGTGCGTTCCATCGGGCGACCACGACGGAAAGTTGCCCGCCTCGGCGATGCGCTTGGGCGCCCCGCCAAGCGCCGTCATCACCCAGATCGAGCCCCCGAGGCTGAATGAGTACGGTCCGCCATAGGTCAGCTCCGACGAACCGTCTCGTGTCGACACGAACGCAATCTGTTTCCCGTCGGGAGAGAATGCCGGCTGCACATCGTCGGCCGGGTTGGCTGTCAGGTTGATGTCGGGTCCGCCGGACACCTGCCTGAGGAAGATGTCGAAGTTGCCGGTCCGGTCGGAGACGTAGGCAATGGTCTCGCCGTCAGGTGAGAACGTTGGCTCGCCCTCGTACCCGGGGTCAGTGGTGATTGGCGTGAGCGTTGCGCCGCGGAGGAGGCTGGCAGCCGTGGTGGGGCCTGCTTTCGGGATCAGCTTCCACCCCGCCAGGCCCGACAACAATACGAGAACCAGCAGGCCAGCGAGAGCGGCCGCGAGGCGCAGTGGCGTTCTGGACGCCGCTTCCGTGTCAGCTGCGGGAGACGGCGCTTGTTCGTTGAGCGCGTCGTCCAGCATCAAGCGGAGGTCGCCGATGTCGCGCAGCCGATGCTTCAGGTCCTTCGACAGGCAATGCTGGAGCAATCGACGCGCGCCGACGGGAGTTCCCGGCGGCAACGCATTCCAATCCACTTCACCGGCAAGAACAGCAGCGATCACATCAGGAATGCTGGCGCCTCGGAACGCGCGCCGGCCCGTCAACATCTCGAACACCACGCATCCGAACGCCCAGATGTCGGTCGGTCGGTCACTGGCGGCGCCGCGAAACTGTTCGGGTGACATGTACGACGGAGTTCCGAACATTTCGCCGTCACGCGTGGCCGCGGTGAGCGTCGGCGCGTCGCTCGCCATGATTCCCGGACTCGTCGAGGTGATGGCCGTGGCGAGGCCGAAGTCGAGCACTTTGACCACGCCGTCGGGTCTGACCACCACGTTGGCAGGCTTCAGATCCAGGTGAACGATTCCGACTTCGTGGGCGGCAGAGAGCGCCTCGGCAATCTGCTTGGCGATGGGCCAGACCTGTTCCGGAGAGAGTGGCCCGCCCGCAAGCCGTTCAGCGAGGGTGGGCCCCTCGATCAACTCCAGGATGAGGGCCTGTCTCGATCCGGCGTCCTCGAGACCGTAAATCGCGCCGATGTTTGGGTGGTTCAGCGAAGCGAGCAGTTGGGCTTCGCGACGAAAGCGGGCCAGGCGCGCAGGGTCCTGCCCGACGCCATCGGGCAGGACCTTGATGGCGACGTCACGAGCGAGTCGAGTATCGCGCGCTCGATAGACCACACCCATCCCGCCCGCGCCGAGCGGGCGCACGACCTCATAAGGTCCCAGGCGAAATCCGGCGACCAGGGCCATGCAGGGTTAGACATTCATTATAACGTGGTCAGGGCCGGCGGCCGTTCGACTCATGGCGCCTGCCCGAGGCCACCAACAGGCAGTTGGGAGCTGACAGCCTGAGGCCGCAGGCAGGCGGTAAGGGACCGACGAAACCTATCGCGCCGCAGGCGGCTCGACCTTCCGGAGCGCGTAGACGCGCCCGGCGCCTTCGGTGTGCTCGAGCGTCATCCAGGCGGCGAACGCCTTCAAGCGCTCCTCGACCTTCGGCCACTCCCCCGGCGGATACAGATCCGTGTGCACCACGATGTAGTCGACCCCGAGCCGGACCAGGCTCCGGATGCTCGTGTCGTCAGGGAAGCTCTCGAGCTCGAAGTAGAGCTGCTCGTGCAGCGGCGGGCGGATTCCGCTGTATCCGTGGATCGTCTTCTGCCAGTGGGCCATTGAGTGGAGCATGAACGCGGCGTGCCGTCGATCGTACCGCGCCACGCTGTCGGCCGTCTCGAGCCGAATCAGGGGAACCTCGGCCACGGCAAACGGCTTGGGCCGGGTGTCGAGCCATTGGTCGATCGCGGGAATGAGGATGCGATACGGCGAGACGCGCAGCGGCATGGCCGCGAACTCGGCAACGAGCAGGCTTCCGACCAGGACCGCGAGGCCGCGCCGCCATCCGGACGCGAGACGCCGGCTGACGCGATCGAACCCGATGCCGGCGAGCACGGCCACGCACAGCACGCTCAGGATGGTGATGCGCGAGGGAACGCGAATGAAGCTGAACCCGGGCAGCTCGTAGACATACGGCCAGAGCGTGAACGGCCTGGGCATCGCGAGCAGCACCGTGCCAATCGCCAGCAGGAAATAGAACGCGGCGTGGCTTCGGCGCAGGCGCTCCCGTCCCCGCCGGATGGCCTCGAGCCACCGGGTGGCCGCCGCTCTCCACCCGCCGGCCGGAACGGGCAGCGCGAGCGGCGCCCGACGGCGGAGCGCGAGCCGAAGCGCGATGGCCGACAACGCCATCAGCAGCGGACGCCACGCGGAGCGCGACGCGAGGAGCACGGTCGAGCCGATGCGAAGCTTGACCGGGCCCGACAGCAGGATCCGCCCGCCGATCGCGAGCCCCACCAGCACGACCACGTCGAGCACGATCGCGAGGCGCCGCCACGTCTTCATGCCTCCGATGCCGCTGACCACGAACTGGTGCAGCCGGCCCGGGATCAAGGCCGCGCCGGCGAGCAGCAGGGGCAGGATCCCGGGAAACAGGGCCGCGCGGGCCCGCTGGTTGATTTCCAGGCCCGGCACGAGCGAGATCAGGTACTGGTGAAGGTAGGTCGGCGACTCGAGGAAACTCCATCCGCTCACGACCCAGTCCCGCAACGTGCGTCGAAGCCCGATCTCCTGTTGCACCGCGTGGTAGGGCACCACGATCAGCACAGCGGGCAGCAAGAGCAGCACGCCGACCAGCCCCAGGTCCCGCAGGGGCCGCACGATTCCCAGCCTCTCCCCGAGGGCAATTCGATAGACGAGCAGCGCCACGACCGCAATGGTCAGGAACGTGCCGCCGTGGCCGCTCGACAGCACCTGCAGCGTGAAGAAGAGGACGGCCAGCCGGAGGTCCCATTTCCTCCCGCCGTCCAGATAGGCGTGCAGCCAGGCGAGGCAGAACGGGATCCACTGCACGGCAGTCAGGTGGAGCTGGCCGATGCGGAAGAAGCGAGGCGGCGAGAACGCGAAGATCAGGCCGGCCAGCACGGCCCCCAGCGGTCCGATGCCGAGCCGCCGGGCGAGCAGGTACGCGCCGACCGCGCAGAGGAAGCACGACAGCAGGCCGACCAGGTTGAGGGCGAGGATCGGGTTACCCGTCAGCCAGATGGCTGGCGCCACTAGCATCGCGCTGCCGATCAGGTTCTCGGCGTACGCCAGCGTGTGCGGCTGCGGGTAGTAGATATTGGCGTCGAACAACGCGAGCGGCTGGTGGGTGAACGCGTGGACGTCCCAGGCAAGCAGCCACGCCGTCAGGTCGGTATCGTTGTCGATGCCGAGGACGGTGCTCGCCGGGTGGACCCACATCGGATACGTGAACAGCAGCGTGAGCGCCGCATAGAGCACCAGCACGCGCCACGTGATGCCGAAAGTGCGGTTCGGCCCGGCCGGCAGGTGATCGACATCTCCCATTGGTGGGGGCAATGGTAGCGTAGTACCTTGCGGGTTGTAGGTTACAGGTTACAGGTTACAGGTTATAGGTTACAGGTTACAGGTTACAGGGCCACACGCTACACGCCGCACAGACCTCAGGCCTCGAGCCACAGGCCTCAGGCCACGGGACGCAGGCCTCAAGCCTCAAGCCTCAAGCCACGGCCTCAGGCCTCCAGCCTCCAGCCCCCAGCCTAAAGCCAATGTCCCGGCTCCCTGATAGAATGCCCGGACCTACCAAGGGGGCTTGATGTCCGAACGCACTCATAAGCAGTCTGCTCTTCGCACGGCGCTCGCCGGTCTCATCGGCAACGTTCTCGAGTGGTTCGATTTCGCGGTGTTCGGCTACTTCGCCACCGATATCGGCCGGCAGTTCTTTCCGAAGTCGGATCCGACGGTCCAGCTGATGTCGGCCTTCGCCGTGTTCGCACTGGGCTTTGTCGCCCGTCCGCTCGGGAGCATTGTCCTCGGCCTGGTCGGAGACCGCATCGGGCGGCGGGCCCTGCTGACCCTGTCGATCCTGCTCATGGGAGGCGCCACGCTCGCGCTCGGCCTGCTGCCGACCTACGAGCAGATCGGCCTGGCTGCCCCGCTCCTGCTGCTCACGATGCGCCTCATCCAGGGGTTCTCGCTCGGCGGCGAGTTCACGGGGTCGATGGTCTACACGACCGAGATGGCGTCGCCGATGATGCGCGGGCTCGTGAGCAGCTCGACCGCCGCGGGCACCACGATCGGGTTCATCCTCGGATCGGGCTCGGCGTGGTTCGTCAACTGGTGGCTGCCCGCCGAGGCCGTGGCCGCGTGGGGCTGGCGTATCCCGTTTGTCGGCAGCGTCATCTTCTGCATCGTCGGATGGTTCCTGAGGCGGGGGATCTACGAGACGGAAGAAGGTGTGCAGGCAGCAACCCTGCGTCCCGCGCTCTGGCCGTCACTCAAGGCGGACTGGCTGCCGATCGTCCAGACCTTCGGCATCGTCGGCATGACCAACGCTGCCTACTACCTGACGTTCACCTTCGCCGTCGAGCGCCGGAAGAGCCTCGCCGGCATCGACGCCGGCGCGTTCCAGCTGGCGAACACGCTGAGCCTGGTGGCCGTTCTCTTCTCCAAGCCCCTTGGCGGGTGGCTCTCCGATCGGATCGGCCGGCGCCGGCTGATGATGGTGCTGACCGTCGCGATGATGGTGCTCATCCAGTTCGCGTTCCAGATGATGTTGTACGGGTCCGCGATGAACTTCATCGCCGGGCAGCTGCTGCTGGTGTTGCCAATCGGGATGGCGCTCGGGCTTCAGGGCGCGATGGTGGTCGAGATCTTCCCGTTGCGTACGCGCGTGACGTCGATGAGCTTTGCCTACAGCATCACGCTCGCACTGGCGGGCGGATCGGCGCCGCTCGTCTCCGCATGGCTCATCGACGGCCTCAAGCTGGCGCCCACCGTCCCCGCGTACTACATCATGATCTACGGCGTCATCGGTCTCCTGCTGATGTGGCCGATGGGAGAGACCAACACGAGGCCGCTGGATCAGTAGAGTCCGCCCGGAGCTCGAGCGCGCCAACGCCCGAACGCGGGTTCATTTCGCCGCTTTCGAGTACACGCTGCGCGTCGGCGTGATCTGACTCGCCGGCGTGCCGGTCCGTTCAAGAACCAGGTTGCCGTCCGGATCGATCCACAGGACGCGCCTGGTCACGATCGTGACGGGACGATCCTGCACGATCGATGTGCTGGTGGAGTTGATGATCAGCTTGTCGCCCTGCCAGACGGCGGTCGAGGCGACCTCGATCTCGGACTGGCCGGGTCCGCCCGGCGACATGTTCCGGCTCTCCGAGCCGTCGAGCTTGTAGACGGCCGTCGCGCGAATCGGCCCGGACTTGATGGACAGGTTCAGGCTGGTCCGGTCCTGCCGCACGGTGAACTCGTCGCCCATCAGGGCCGCCAGCACGATCTTGCCGTCGGGCCCTGGCTGTGCGCTCTTCAGTTGGTTGAACGTCCAGGTGCCGGAGAAGTCCGGCCTGGCCTGAGCCGACCCATCCGCCGCGATCAAGGCCGCCAGTACGAGACCCAATCCCACACGCCACATTCTCATGATCACCCCGTAGGCATTTTGACACCGGCTCGCCAGATTTGAGCCGCCCGAGCGGCGACGCAGCTCGCTGCGTGACTAGTCCACCAGAGGCTGGCAGCCCTTGCCCCAGCAGCCGGCATCGACGATGTACTGCGCGCTGGCGGCATTGGCGGCCGAGGCCTGCACGAACCGGCGAGACGTTGCCGGCGAGAGTGTGCGGCGCGCGCGCGCCGCAGCGTCGTGTGCTCGGCCTAAGACAGGACGCCCATGGCGGGGCGGCCGAGCCCGTCCGCGGGGTCCTGCAGGTTCATTCTTCGCAACACGTCCTTGAACCGCGGATCGCGCGCCATGTCTGGCGCGAGGAGTTCCGTGTAGACCCGCACGAAGGGCATCAGCGTGTCCCGCTTCTCGAAGGCCAGATCCAGGCAGCGGAATGCCGCATCGCGATCTCCGAGCATCGACTGGCCCCAGGCACGCGCGGTCGGCGATTGCATGGCGGTCGGCTGGACCCCGGAGGCGAGCGCGGCGGCCTTGTCGAGCTGGCCCGTTCGCCGATAAGACATCGCGAGCATCCCGTCGTCCCACTCCCCGAAGTTGACGAGCGTCTTGCCCTTCTCGAATGTCTCGATCGCCTCGGTGAACCTCCCCGTGAGGTAGTAGGCGCAGCCCGCGTGGAAGTACGCCAGGCCGAAGGACGGTTCTATCTGCTGCAGCTTGGCGAACTGCTCCAGCGACTCGTCGAAGCGGCGGGCAACGTTGTGAAGGGCGATGGACCACGCGTAGAAGAGCGGCATCAGCGGGTCGAGCGTCTGGGCCTTTCCAATCTCCCGGAGGCTCTCGTCGAACCTCCCCTGGCTGACGAGGAACCACGCGAACTGGCCGCGCGACATCGCATCGCCTGGATTGGCGGCCAGCACGCGCTCGAAACTGCGTTCGGCCGCCGCCCAGTTCCATTCGATACCAGAGGGCCAGGACCGCTGCCAGTGCGTGCGCTTCAACCAGGTTGGAGTCCAGCGCGAAGGCCTTCGACAGTCCTGCCTTCGCCTTGGGATACATCTCGGCCGAGGGCGCGAGATTCATGATGCCCAGGTAGGCGAACACCGAGGCCACGCCGGTATGCGCCAGCGCGAAGGTCGGGTCGCGCTCGATGGCCTGCTGGAAGAACCCCATCGCCTTGGCGCCCGACTCGGGGCTGGACCTGGCAAGGAAGTAGAGTCCCTTCAGGTAGAGGTTGTAGGCCTCGGGATCCGCGGTCGCACGCTTCTGCAGCGCCGACTTCTCCTCCGCATGCAGGGTGACCTTCAGGTGTTCGACGATCGCCTGGGAGATCTCGTCCTGGATTTCGAAGACATCGGTTTCTTCGCGATCGAAGCGTTCCGACCACATATGCAGGCCGGTCCCCGCATCGATGAGCTGGGCGGTCACGCGAAGCCGGGAGCCGGCTTTCCGGACGCTTCCCTCGAGGACCGCGCCGACCTCGAGCATCTTCCCGATGCTGCGGACGTCGAGGTTCTTGCCCTTCAGGGCGAACGCCGATGTCCGGGCCACCACGCGCATGCCCTGAAGTCGCGCGAGCGCGTGGATGAGTTCCTCGGCGAGTCCCTCGCCGAAGTACTCGTGGTCCCTGGCCGGGCTCATGTCGACGAACGGCAGCACGGCTATCGACGGATCGCCGCGGCGCGGCGCGGCGGCCCGTCCGGCGGCTGGCGCTTGGGCGCACGCTCCTGTCAGCGCCTGGACGAGTTCTCCGGCGTCGGGATACCGATCCGCGGGGTCCTTGCACAGGCACCTGGCGATGAACTCATCGATCCCGGGCGGGAGGTCGGGCCTCAGGGTCGAGGCGCGCGGGGCCTCGTCGTGGAGAATCTGGTAGAGCACCGCATCGCCGCGGTCGCCCGGGAAAGGGCGGCGGAGGGTCGCCATCTCGAACACGGTGCAGCCGAACGACCAGATGTCGGAGTGAGGCCCGGCCTTCCCGCCGCGAATCTGCTCGGGCGACATGTAGGGAGCGGTGCCGAGGATCGCCTGCGGCTGGGTCAGGTCGCCTCCGCCCTCGAGTGACGCGAGGCCGAAGTCGGTGATCCGCACCTGGCCGTCGCGGCCGATCATGATGTTGGCGGGCTTGATGTCCCGGTGGACGACGCCCTTGTCGTGCGCGGCCTTGAGGCCCTCGGCGATCTGAAGGGCGATATCGGTCAACTCGGCGATGGGCAGCTGGCCGACGGCGAGCCGCTCCTTCAGGCTGCGGCCTTCGACAAACGCCATCGTGAGAAACATTGCGCCATCGGCCGTGGCAACCTCATGCACCGGACAGATGTTCGGGTGATCGAGCAAGGCGGCGGCACGGGCTTCTCGGAGGAACCGCTCCCTGGCCTCGGACGATTGACCCCAGGCCTCGGGCAGCAGCTTGAGCGCGACCGTCCGCCGGAGCCGGGTATCTTCGGCCTTGAAGACGACGCCCATCCCGCCGCGGCCGACGAGTTCCAGCAGGCGGTAGCGGCCGGCAATCATGCGGCCGGCGTGGTAGCCGAGGTCTGCGGATGAGATCGTGCGGGTTGCCGACAACGCGCCGCTGTCGGAGAGCGGAATCGGGGAGCCGCAGCGCGGGCAGAAGCGGGCGTCGGCATTCGTCTCGCGGCGGCAGCGCGGACAGGTCACGGCGGCACCTCCCCCAAGTCCGACCGGCCTATTCTACTCGCGGGGCCCCGGGTGTGCGGCGGATTGTCCGAGCCCTCGAGCCAAGGCTCCGCCCATTGAGCGGGACCACTCGTGTTCTCCGAACACTGGTCCGGATGGTCGTGGGAACACGGTTACCAGGACACGCGACGCAGGCGGGTCTGTCGCGCCACGCTGGCCTGCGGACGGAAAGACGGTCGGCGTCAACCCTTCGAAGATGTGAATGTCGGCGAGGTCGTCTCCGCCCAACGGGGCGGGCTGCCCAGGTCCCCGAAGCGCCCGCCTCTCCAGCTGCAATCCGGAATTCCGGTGTTCTACCTGGCGCCAGCCGGCGGCGTCGCTCGCGCCGATACCCGCGGAGGCTTCACCGGCCGCACGCGCAGGGAGGTCAGCACGGACCCGTCCCGCTGCCCGTTCTCCTCGATGCGCTCCACCGTGTAGCCCCCGTCCCGCAGGTACTCCACGTGCGCCATCAGGAACGAGAAGCCGGCCTTGGTGACCAGATTCAGCCACGGCCCCTGCGCCGTCTCGTCGGGCGCCTCGGTCATGCCGCTGTCGAAGGTCACCTGCGGGTAGGCGCTCATCGTGCCACGGCGCCCGCTTGCCGCCTGGCCTGTCGCAGCAGCCGCGCGGCGGGCTCCGCGGGGTTCGCCGGATTCCGGATCGGTGAAGAAGATCGTCGTGTCCTTGTAGATCTCGATGTTGAAGGCGTGGGTCCCGAAGCCGGCCGCCCACTTCAGGTAGCGTGCCTGGGCCCGCAGATCCATGGCGCGCACGTCGGGGTTGCTGTTGATCGCTCCAACCACGGCCTCGCGAATCGCGGCTGTGGCGTCCATGTGCTCCGGATAACGCGGGTCGCGCAGCCCGCTGATCATCGTGTACCAGCCGCGCGAGGTCCAGTAGGCCCTGAACTGGGGCGAGACGTATCCCGAGAACTGCTGAACCCACTCGTGTGACGGGTATCCGTGCGGGTTCAGGTAGATGTCGGGCAGCCACTCGCGCCAGATCTGGCCGTCCACCTCGGCTTCGGGCAGCAGGTTGTTCTGCCGCGACGACACGTCCATGCCGAGCGCGCTGTAGCGCCCGGCGTGCAGCATGTGAGTCGGCGTGAGTTTCTGCAGGTCGTACGCGATCTGGGCGCCGTCCGGATTCATCACGGGGTCCATGATCACGTTGACCTTCTTCAGGATCTGGCGGTACGACGGATCGGTCACGAGCAGCTCGGCCAGGCGGAGCATGTGGCTGGTCGACGACACCTCGTTGGCGTGCTGGCGGCCCATCATGAAGATCGTCGGCTTGTAGGCGGTGAGCTTGGCAACCGACACCAGTTCGCTCGGCATCGGGGCGGTGATCTCCATCACCGAGAGATCGCGGCCGCGGTACGACTTGCCCACGCGGTAGGCCTTCACTTCCGGGAACGCGGTCAGCTTCTTGACGATGTCCTCCGCCTCGTCGGGCGGGATCACGTGATCCCAGGTCACCAGCGGCTGCTTGGGCTTTTCGCTCACGGTCCAGACGTTGGTGGGAGGTGTGGCGCCGGTGTTCCGGATCACGCGGCGCGTGCGCGCGTCGCGCAAGCCGACGGCGAGGCTGATGCGATCGACGTGGTCGAACGACAGGTCCTCGCGGTACAGCCCGGCTGCCTGCAGGCGGGCGAGGTTGTCGAGCGCGTCCACGGCCCGGCGGCCTCGCGGTCGTTGGCTGCATCGACCTGCAGCTCGATTTCGCTGACGCGGTCTGCCGAGACGACGGCGCGAATCGCCTGGGGCACGGTGGTGTCGATCTTCGTGAACGGGCGGGTCACCGTCGCGGGCTTCTCGACGCCAGTCTCCTTGAAGGTCAGCTCGAGCCGCGGGCCGGTGGCGGCGTTGGCGGCATACAGGATGCGAGCCTGCCCCGGCTTGCCTGCCCGCGTGGGATGGATGATGGGCAGGATCTTGCCCGGAGCCCCGATCCGCTGGCGCGTGAGCGTCCGCCCCATGGCCGAGAAGAAGTCGAGCGTCACGAAGTACAAATCCTCGTGCAGCGCCTCGAGCGACGAAATCTGCTCTTCGTCGACCCCGATGCGGTAGTCGGGCTCGCTCATCCACACTTCGATGTCGAGGTCACGGAAGAACGGCTGCTTGTCGGTGGTCGGCCGATTGCCGGTCACCTTCATGACGTGGTCGTAGACCTTCGGCAGCACCTTGCCCTGGTAGTAGTCCCAGAAGCGCTCCGGATCGGTGGCAATCCGCGCGTCGACGGCCTGCTGTCCATCGACCTTCGCCGCGATCCAGCCCGTCGTGACCTCGACTTTCGCCCAGCCCGGGAACTTGTCGAGGTACTCGCGGTCGACCACCTTCGGGCTGAAGGTCCCGTGGTAGACCGGCTTGCCTGCGCCGTCCTTCACCTCGACGTCATAGGTGTCGCGCGCGTCGTCGACCAGCTCCATCGTGAAGGCGTTCTTGGGAATCCCGAGGTCGCGTTCGAAAATCTCGTCGACGGGGAACAGTTCCTGGAGCCACCGGCTCGGCACCATGTAGAACTTGTACTTCTTGCTGAGGTCCGGCTTGTACGCCAGCACCTTGACGTGAACCGAGCGAGCGCGGCTTGCCCTTCAGCACCGGGATCACCTGTTCGGTCAGCCAGGAGTAGCCCTGCTTGTAGGCGGAAAGCACCGCCACGTGCGGTTTCGGCGCGCCAGCCTTCACCAGCGCGGCCCGCGCAGCTTCGGCGACCGTCTTCAGGACCTCGGGGGGCTCGCTCAGCCGCGCCTCGAGCTCGACCGTGGAACCTGCCTTCACCTTGGGCAACACGTCCGACTTGAACTTCGCCCAGAAGTCGTCCACCTCCCACGGAATCTCCGGCTTGTCCTCGAACACGGGGACAGGATCGGTGACGCCCTGGCTCGTGACGCTGACCTTGGCGTCCTTGATCGTCTGCTTGATCTGGTCCGCAAGGTGCGCGGCCAGCGCGGAGTCGGCCTTTTCGAGGAACAGCTTTGCCTCGACCGACTCGACCTTCTTTACCTTCAGCTCGTCGAGGACCGCTCGCAGCTCGGAGACGGCCTGCGCCGCTTGTCCGGCGCCGCTCTGCGCAGCAAGGAACTTCGTGGCGGCCGCCACCAAATCGTCGTACGAGAAGGCGCCGCGCGCGATGTCCCAGAGGTACGGTATCCGGCGCGCCAGGTACATCGCGGCATTCCCGGTGCCGGCTGCGTCGGCGCCGGCGACCACCGTAGCCGTCGCGACGCCGAAGGCACGGGGCACGATCTGGATGGCGCCTTCGCCGGGCTTCAAGTCGTCGAGGCGCGCCTTGCCGATCTTCACGAGCTGTTGGATGTGCGTGTTGGTCCGGCCGATGAGGATCGGACTCGGCTCACGGCCCGGCTCCTTGACCTTGTCGGCGGGCCTGGTGATCGGCAGGCTGATGCCCGTGGACTCGAGCCCGAGACGTGCCGCGATGTGCGCCGCTCCAAGGGAATCGGATGCGTCGCCCAGGACGATCGTGGTCTCGGTGCGATCGGGAATGAGGTCGACGTACGAGTCGCCAAACCAGCCGTCAATCGAGTACGTGTTCGACAGGTCGAATGGCTTCGCGACGACCGGCACTGCGGGCGCCGCGCCGCCCGGTCCGCCGCCGTCACCTGCGGCCGAGGGTGGCGCTGCGGCGGCAGAGGTTGACCTCTCGGCCGTGGCGCCCGCGGCCGATTCGCCGCCCGCTCCGCCCGTCCCGCCCGCTCCGCCCGTCCCGCCGCCGCGCCCTCCTGCTCCGCCGGCGCCGCCGGCGGCCCCTGCTGCGGTCGCGCGGCCGAGGATGCTCGTGTCGGGCATGAACTCCTCGGGTTCGACCGGCGGGGTGAGCGTGCGCGAATTCAGCCCGGAGCGCCGGACCGTGGCGCGCCCGGCGGTCTTGCCGCCTGCGCTGACCTCGACCAGCGTCGTGGCCGCCTCTGCGAAGTTCAGGACCCGCGATTGCTGTCCGGATCGGTGTGCGACGTCCAGGTCCTCGATGAGTTTCACGACACGCGATGCCGCGCCCGACTCGGCATCCACCTGCACGGTCACGCTGGCGATGCCGCGCCGGTCGCTGTCCACCAGCACCGCCACCACCGTCGCGCCGGCGGCGGCGTACGCCCTTCTCCTTCAGGTACTGCACGGTCTGCTGCTCGATGCCGCCGATCGTGATCCCCGTCATGCTCCACAGCCGCGGCAGGCGAGCCGCGAGTTCCACCCCTGCCGCCAGCGTGCCGGCCGCATCGCCCCCGACGACGACGATGCCGTCAGGACCGCCGAGCGGCGAGTCCACGACCGCCACCAGGCCCTGGCCGGGCTTCAGCGCCTTGAGGTCGACGGCACCCCGATCCACCAGCTTCTTCACGTACACGTTGTCGCGTCCGACGACGATCGGCAGCTGCACCTCGGAGGCCTGCGGCACCTGGTCGTCCCGCAGGACGATCGGCAGGGTGAGCGCGGTCGTCTCGTAGGCAAGCCGGGCGGCGATGTTGGTCGCCGCCTCGACCTCTTCGGTGACCGGCGCGGCAGGCACGATCACGCGCGCTACGACCGTGTCGGCCAGGCCGTCTCCGTTCGTGTCGCGCACGCCCCCGCGAATCGCGTCGAAGGGCGCCGCGAGACGGAGCCGATCGGGCGACAGCGCGGTCGCGCTCGGCTCTCGAAGGAGAACGCCGGCCACGAGGATCGTGATCAGAATTGCTGGTACGGCGAGTCGTTTTGCCACGATGGGTGTCCTCGACACGAAGTAGGGCGCTGCTGGTGAACGGGCGTCTTCCAAAAGGAGCCCGTGGGCTCATCACACGAGCCTGCCAGAGAACACACGATACTACCGTTGTTCTCTGACAGGCCTTCAGGCGTGGTCCCTCGTCAGAACTGGTAACGAATGGCCAGTTCCAGCTGCCGGGACGGTGCGTTGATGTTCGCGGCGAGCCCCGAGGGCTGGCCGAAGATCGCCGATGTCAGGCTGCCGGTCGCCGTGCCAAAGTTCACCTTGTTGAGCACGTTGAACAGCTGCACGATCACCTCGATCCGGTGGGACTCGCCGAACACGATCGACTTGGAGGCGCGCAGGTCGACATTGGCGTAGGCCGCGCAGGTCGGGGCGCTCGTGATGGCCGAGAGTCCCCGGCTCGCCCTGAAGGCGTTCACCGTAACCATGTCCAGCGATCGGCACCCGGTCCCGGGCATGATGCCCGCCGGCAGGTCGCCGGTGTAGCCGTCGCCGTTCAGGTCGAACGACGTGCTGGGGCTGAACGGAAGGGAACTTCGGAAGTCCCCGATCGCCGACAGCTGCACGTCCCATGGCGCCAGGAACATGCCGCTGGCCACCAGGCGGTGCCGCCGGTCCGCCGCTCCGTCACGGCTGTAAGGCACATAGCCGTAGTGATCCGCCAGCGAGTTGGTCCGGCCCTTGTCCACCGAGTGGCTCAAGGTGTAGGAGAGCATGAGCTGGTAGCGGCTGCTGAGCCGTTTGTCGACTTTGACAAGGAGCGCGGTGTAGGTGTTGTCCGCGGTTGACTGCCGGTAGCTGACGCGTCCGTACTGCGGGTACGGTTTGATCTTCGTCGTCTGGTCCGGCAGGTTCGGGTCGATGGTCTCCATGTCCGAGAACCGGCGGACGACGAGCAGGTCGGCGGTGACGCCGAGGTTCCGCGTCACGGCGTGCGTGAACCCGACGTCGAACTGGTGCGCGAACGGATTGACGGTGCGATTGTCGTAGACAGTGATGTTCGGCGGCGCCGTCGAGAGGTAGACGTCGCGCGACTTGCCCTGGAGCGGGTCGGGGAACGCCGGCTTCGTGATGGTGATGGTCTTCCCCTGCGGCCAGGTCAGCTCACCGAAGTTGTTGAGGGTGCGAACGTTGTCATAGAACAGCCCGTATCCGCCGTGGACGTTGGTCTCGCTGCGGCCAAAGGGATCCCAGGCGAATCCGACCCGCGGTCCGAAGTTGTTGCGGTCGCCTCGCGACGTGTACCCGTCCTGCCAGGGACTGATGGGCACCGTAAAGCCGAAACCCGGCCCGAGCTTGGCGGAGATCTTGCCGAGCAACCCCGGCAGGTCCTCGTTGAACGCGCCGATCTGTCTGTCGTAGCGCAGCCCCAGGTTCAACGTCAGGCGGTTGGTCGCCTGCCAGTCGTCCTGCGCGTAGATGGCGTAAGTCGTCGTGGGCACGTTCGCGTAAGTCGGCAGCGTGTTGGTGTAGCTGGTGGGATAGGTCGTGGGATCGTTGACGTCGTACGGCGTGTCCTTCGGGAAGGTCCAGCTGCCGTACGGCGAGCCCATGTTGTCGCCTTCGAACGGGATCCGGCTCAGGTCGAACCCGGCCTTGAGCTGGTGCCGTCCGGCGCCGCCGCCCAGCAGGTACGAGAAGTCGTCCTTCACTTCCCAGCGCGTTTCCGGCCCCATCTGGGAGTTGCCGCACCCGCCGAACGTAATCGAGGGGTAGCTGTAGACCGGCGTGCAGTAGCTCATCCGCGCCTGGAAGTCCCCCGGGGCCCAGTCGCCGTGGCTGTAGGGCGGCGCGACCTCGTACTTGGCGAAAGCGTACTGGAAGCGGAAATCGTTCAGCGCCCGGGGGCCGATGACCCAGGTGTGCCCGAGCACGGCCGAGTCGCGCGGCACGGCGAAATCGTAGGCCGCGCTGGGCGTGGTCCGGCCGCCGGCCGTGATGATGGGCCGGTACTCGTTTTCCTGCGCCACCCGCAGGAAGAGACTCTGATTCGAACTCAACTGGTGGTCGAACTTGGCGGTGTAGGTCCACCGGGTCTGCTTGCTCAAGTACGCCTTGTCTTCGTTCTTCCAGATCCCGCCGGTGTAGACCGTCATGTACTGGCGCTCATCGGTTCCTTCATACGCCAGGAAGAAGTGGGTCTTGTCCTTGATGATCGGCCCCCCGAAGGTGCCGCCGTACTGGAAGCGTCGGTAGTTCGGCTTGCCGGTCGTCGTGGTGACGGCCGGGCCCTTGGTGCCGTCTTCGAGTTTCTCGAAGTAGCCGGTCGCGGTGATGGCCTTGTCCCGGAAGAACAACAGGCCGGAGCCGTGGAGCTGGTTCGTGCCGGACTTCGACACGACGGTCACCAGTCCGCCGGTGGCCAGCCCGTACTCCGCCTTGTAGTTGGAGGTCGACACTTTGAACTCGCGGATCGAGTCCATGGCGAAGTTCTGGCGCGGTTCTCCCATCTCGGCCCACGTGTTGTTCACCCCGTCGACGACGAACCCGTTGGAGGTACTCGCGGGTGCCGGCGCCGACGTTCACGTTGCCGCGGTAGAAGGTGCCCCGGATGTTGTCCTGCGAGGTGCCGGGCGTCAGCATGGCCAGGTCGATCCAGCGGCGGGACGCCACGGGGAGCGCCTGGATCTGCGCGTTGGAGACGCTGGTCGATACGGTCGAGACCGTCGTGTCGACCACGGGCGCCTCGCCGGTGACGGTCACCGATTCCTCGAGCTTCGCGGGTTTCAGGCTAATCTCAATCGTCGCGGTCTGGTCGATGACCAGTTCGATGTCCGGCCGTGTCTCGGTGCCGAAGCCCTGCAACTCGATCGTCAGCACGTAGGTGCCGGGAGGCAATGCCGGAACCCTATACTTGCCGTTCTCGTCGGAGATCGCCGCCCGGAGCAGGCCGGTGTCCTTGTTCCTGGCCGTGACCGTCGCGCCGGGCACGACGGCGCCGCTCTGGTCCCTCACGCTGCCAATCACCTGGGCGTTCTGCGCAAGGACGTCGGGCGCGAGGCCGAGCAGCACCAGCGCCGAGATTGCGCTTGCCATCATCCATCTGTGCACGGAATCCTCCTCCATTAGCCGAGATCAAGGAGCCGGTGGTGCCGGCCGCGGGCCGGCTGCCAACCGACCAGGCAACTGACGGCGTGCGCCATCGCGCCAGAGGCACACGCCGAGGGAACGGAGAGTCGTCGGACCTTCAGGCCGGAGACCGCTCGACCCGGTAACGGGCGATCGGCCCCACGGCGCGTCGCCGCTGCGAAGACTCGTTGTGTGGCGTGCTGGTCCGGCGCCGATATGACAACCGTCGCTGGATGAAATGCGCGCGAAGCGATATGAAAACGGGATTTGTCGCGCGAGTCTATCGACCGGCGCGTGGCGTGTCAAGCAGTTGAAACGCGGGGTCGAATCGTGCGGTCGACACTTGGAGTTGCGGCTCACTGTTTCCGCAGAGCGTCCGCCGGGCGCTTCAACTCTTCCGCCCAGTGCAGCACCACGACGACGCTGCTCGAACCCGCATCTTCGTCCTTGTCCTTGACCATCAGGAACCGTTTTCCATCCGCGCTCACGTCGTAGTTGGCGGAGCTGACCCCGGGAGGGCCGCACGAGGAACTCAGGCCGTGGGAATAGTGGCCGGACCAGAGCACCGACGGCGGGCCGGCTTTGAATCCGCCCGCGAACGACACCTGGACCGCCATCATCCTGTCGCCGTTGCGGTAGAAGAATCTCGCGGCCATCCCGGCTGAACAGCGGATCGGTGCCGCCCTCGGACGACAGTTGGACCCGCATGCCGGGCCCGGGCCACGGCTCGACGTAGACTTCGCTTCTGCCTGTCCGGTTCGAGCAGTACGCCACCCATTTGCCGTCGGGCGAGAACTTCGCGGACGCTTCGTCGAACGGCGACTTCTTGAATGCGCGAGGCGTGCGGTCGGGGCCCGTCAGCGGCAGGATCCAGATGTCCGATCCGGTGCCCATCGCCGAACTGATCCCTCCGCCCTCGTCCGTCATCACGCCGTCCCCGTTTCCATTGCCCTGCGGCACCTCGGCCATCTCGTTGTACGCGAGAAGACGGCCGTCGTGGGACACGGAGACCGCGCTCTGCCGCGCGCCGATCGTGGTCAGCCGCTCGCCGGGCCGGCTCTGATCCGCGGGCATGGACCACATCGTCATCGTGCCGGCCTTCCAGGAGCGGTAACAGATGCTCGCGCCGTCAGGCGTCCACAGCGGTGCGTGGCTCAGCCCGTCGGTCGTCAGCTGCGTCATGACAGTGCGCGCGATGTCCCAGCTGAAGAGGTTGTGTGTGGCGCCCTCGATTTCCATGGCCAGCGTCTTTCCATCGGGCGAGATGCGCGGGAACAGGTAGGAACGCGGCGTGAGCGGCAGCTCTTCTGCATTGCCGCTGCGATCCACCCACACCAGCGTACGGGCGCCTCCTTCGGCAATCCCGGGAACATACGCCAGCGAGCCGGTGGCCGACACGTCGAAATACGCGGCGCCGGTGTTGATGCTCATCTGCACACCGTCGACCACCTTGATCGGCAGGCCGGTGACTTCGAGCGCGCGCAAATCGAACGGCACGGCGTAGAGACTTCCGCCGTTGGCATAGACGATGTGTCCAGACGGAGAGTAACGAGGCCCGAAGCCGCTCTGGACGAGAATCTTGCGTTGCCCGGATTCGAGAACCTGCAGCTCGATGCGAGCGTCGTTGTACGACACCATGCCCCCGGAGACGACAGTGAAGATGATCGCCTTTCCGCCGGGGAGGATCTGGGCGTGCCGGTGCGTGAACTCGCTCTTCTGCGGATTGAGCTTCGTCACGGGCTGAGCGGCGCCGCCGTTTTCCGGGATGCGCTGAATCGCTCCCGGGTAACGATCGGTGAAGTAGATGAAGCCATCCTTCCCCCAGTCGCCGCGGCCGAACATGTCAGTCACGGCGAGTGGCACGGGCGCACCGCCCCCGACCGCGATCTTCTTGAGCCCCTGATCCATCCTGTCGACCATGGCGACGAAACGCCCGTCGGGCGAGAAGACCGGAGCGCTCAGGTTCTTCACCCCGCCGAGCGGCTTCTGTTCGAGCGAATCGATCTGCCGCTGGAACGCCGTCGTGATTCCGTCCACCTCGTAGTCGAACGCCACCGTCATCCCATCGGGCGAGAAGATCACGCTCGGATTCCATCCGGGAGCCAGTCGCTGGCCCTGCGGGAGCTGGTGAGCGAATCGGACAATCTCGGGTGCGCGGACGTTCCGGTTCTGGAGCCATCCCCACACACCGATCCCCGCGGCAACGACCACCATGGCCGCTGCCACATACGGCCAGTAGGCACGCCTGCCAACCGTACGCGCCTGGGCCGCGGCCACCTGGGTCGAGAGCGTTTCCTCCAGTTCGAGACGCGCGTCGCCGATGTCGCGCAGACGGCGGCTTCGATCCTTGGTCAGGCACCGCCGCAGCAGCGATCTGATGTTCTCGGGCAGCGATGCCGGCAACGCGCTCCAGTCCGGCTCTTTTTCCAGGACGGCCGCGAGCAGTTCCGTTGTCGTCTCTCCAGAGAACGTCCTTTTGGTCGCCAGCGCCTCGAAGAGCACGCATCCGAATGCCCAGACATCCGTCCGGCGATCCACCGGCTTGCCGCAGGCCTGCTCCGGTGACATGTAGGCGGGCGTGCCCATCATGACGCCCATCTGCGTCATCTCGGCTGTCACGGTCGCGCCCGAGGCCAGGCTCTCGAGCGGCGAGACGGCGTCGACCGCCTTCGCCAGCCCGAAGTCCAGCACCTTCACCTTGCCGTCGGGCGTGATCTTGATGTTGGCCGGCTTCAGATCGCGGTGGACGATGCCCTTCTCGTGGGCCGCGTCGAGGCCGTCGGCGATCTGGCGGCAGATCTCGAAGGCGTCTTTCTGCGAAAGCGCCCTCCGGGCCACGCGCTCGGCGAGCGTGTCGCCCGGCACGTACTCGAGCACGAGGAACTTCGTGCCATCGGCCTCTTCGAGCCCGTGAATGGCGGCGATGTTCGGGTGATTGAGCGACGCCAGCACGCGGGCCTCGCGTTCGAACCGCGCCATGCGTTCGGCGTCCTGCACGACCGATGGGTGCAGCAGCTTGATGGCGACCTTGCGCCCAAGGCGGGTGTCGGTGCCGAGGTAGACGACACCCATCCCACCGGCGCCAAGCTCCGACTCCACGTGGTAATGGCCCAGGGTCAGACCCACCATGGACACCCTCCCGCTCAAGACCCGGCTACTTCGATGTCGGACTGAGGCGTTTGAGATCGGCGAACCAGTTCCGGACCAGGTTCAGTTCAGTCACGGCCACGGGGGGCGTCGCGGCCTGTGCCGCTTTGATGAGAAAGCGTTTGCCGTCGGGCGAAATGTCGTAGTTCCGGACCATCTGTGTGCCGGCGGCCTTGAACTGGAACAGCGGCGAGGGGGCACCGGCCGTCAGGTTTTCTCCAGGAACGACGTCCACCTTCATCAAAGTCTTCACCGCAATGTCCCAGAAAAAGAGCTCGCGCCCGCCCGGTGCCCACACCGGGGACACTCCGCCATCGCTCGAAATCGGCAGGGTCTTCTTGCCGTCCGGGAACGACCGGAGGTAGACCTCGCTTCGCCCCGATTCATCCGAGACGTAGGCTATCCACCTGGCGTCAGGCGAGAATTCCGGGAAGCGCTCGACCGCCTTCGTGGCGACAAATGGGGTGACTTTCCCGGTCGAAGTGTCCAGCACCGCGATGTCCAGGCCGGTGCCGGGGTGCGATTCGAGCAACGCCGCGAACTTGCCATCCCGCGTCATGCAGGTCACGCGTTGATCGAACTCGCTGCGGGTCAGCTGCTCCATTTTCCCGCTGCCGTCCGCCGCTACGGACCAGACGTTCGGCAGGCCCGTTCTCCACCACGAGAACACCACCCGTTTCCCTCCAGGCGCCCAGGAGGGAGAGATGATCCAGCCCTGCCCCTCCGGCGTCAGGCTGGTCACCTCATTCTTCTGGATGTCGTAGAGCTCGAGGCTGCGGCTCAGGCTGGTGGCGAACACCAGCCGTGAGCCATCTGGCGACACTCGGGCCGACATGACGCTTCGTCCGAACGCCGACCATGGCTCGGCTTTGCCGCTACGGTCGACCCAGTACAGCGGATTCATGACGAACGGACCGATACCTCCGGGCGCCCAGATCAAGGTTCCGGTTTCGGACACCGTGTACTGCCCGGCGCCGGAAACCATGTCCGCCACCCCCGCTCCGTTGAGGGACTGCATGAGCCCTGGAATCACAACGACTGCGGGGCCGGTTGTCTGCAGCCTCGCCAGGTCGAAGGGCGCCGCCATCAGGGCGCCCCGGCGCACGAAGACGAGGTGCCCCGTCGGCACGTACCGTGCGTCGGCCCCGTCCTCAACCAGCACCTTTCGCTGGCCTGTCTCGAGCGACAACCACTCGGTCCTGGTCTCTCGACCCATGGTCGAGAACATCGATGTGAAGAGCAGGGCCTTCCCACCCGGAAGCATGTGCGGCAGCCTGTGCGTGGCCTCTTTGGTGACATCGGGGGTCGTCAACTCCGTCGGCGTCCCGCCGCCAGCCGGCACGAACCAGAGGCCAAAGGACCTGCCCCCTCCCTGGCCGAAGATGATTCGCCCGTCCGGCGCCCACGCGAGGCCGAACGGACGAGCCTTGAGATCGGCAACGTCCTCGGGCGCTCCGCCCTTGAGCGCCACCTTGTGCAGCTTCTGATTGCCCCAGTACACAATCCACTGCCCGTCGGGAGAGAAGGCCGGCATGCATCCGCCTTCGGTGCCAGGATAGACGGTGGCCTCCGCGCCGCCCACGGATTGCCTGTAGATCATCGCCTTCGGCATCGTCCCGTCCGGGCTCGCGCTGAAGACGATCGAGGTGCCGTCTGGCGAGAGGGTGACCTCGGTCCGCATCTGGCCGCCTGGCCCCCTGTTCAACTGCCAGCCGGCCGGCATGCGGACGATCTCGGGAGCGGGAGATGCGGAACTCGCCACGCCTATGCCGAGCATTGGGCCGCCGGCCAGGCGGGAGGCACCCAACACGGAGATAGCGAGCACGGCCACGACGGTGGCAAGAAGACGGCGACGCAGCATATGAACAGCCTCCTCCCGGAACTTTGGAATCAGCGGATTCTGCTGGCGCAATGAGACCTGAGAGGCCTCCTCCTGGTCATCGAGGCGCGGGGGAACACCCGATACAAGCCCGAAGCGAGGCCGCCGAAGACCGCCCTGCACGGGCGCAGCGTCTGGCCCGATGGGGCACTCTTGTGTGCGGAGGCGACGATTCTATGCCGCTCGCCCCGGAGTTCACAAGCGACGATTTTCGGGGTTGTTGGACGGTTGATGGAAGGCGGAATGGTCGTGTGCGGCGGGCACGCGATCCTGTGGCTGCACGACGTGGCGGGAGGTGCCGGCGTGTCCGATAGCGCCCGACTGACGAGAGAACAGTCAGCGGTGACCAGTACATCGCGCCGATGATCAGGGATGCGACGATGGCGCCGGAGGCAAGGCGGGTGGCGCGGAAGGCGAGGCCGGCGGCGTCCTTGTGCCGCCAGAGCACGACTGCCGCGATGGCGACTCCCCACGCGGCCCCGGCAATCGCCATTGTGCCGACGCCCGGAACGACACCGGCGGCGTATATGCCCGCGCTGATGAGCAGCGGGACTGCGGCCGCGCCCATGCCTCGGCCAAGCGCGCGCACCGATCGGCGCCACCACGCACGACGGCGCGGCGGCGGATTCGAACCGGCGGGCCCGCGGGCCCGCAGGCCAAACAGGGCCCAGAGCAGGGCGACGCCGAGACCTGCGACGACCAGCGCACGCCCGAACTGCCAGACCGCGGCCGCGTAGTACGCGCCCTTCAGCACGAGCACGATGTAGTTCTTCATGAACGTCGAGTCAGACTGTCGCTCCGGAGTCTTCTTCATCCGCTCTTCCATCCGGGCGCGCATCGCGCGGAACTGCTCGACCAGGCCGGTCGTCATGCCGGGCACGCGCGACAGGCCGTCGACGCTTGCGAAGAACCCCCGTTCATCCCGGTCGCGCACGATCGCCGAAGCCAGCGCGGGGGACACGCCGGAGACCGAGCGCAGGTCGACCTCATCCGCCGCGTTCAAGTCGAAGGTCCACGAGTTGGGCACGGCGAAGTATCGAAACAGCCCCATGCCGAATTCCGTGCCCGGCGCGACCAGCCACAGCGCGGGCCCGATGTTGCCGTCGATCCGTGCCTGCCCCGCGAGCAGGCGCTCGCGTATACCCGCGAGGAACCGGGGCTCGGCATGACGCACCGACGCGTCCCGTTCGACCGTCACGCCGCGCGTGACGCTCAGATAGACGCCGTAGACCGCAGCAGCTTCGTCCGGAAAGCGCGTCGCGTACCCGCGAACCAGTTCGATGGCCGGCCACTCGCCCCACGCGAACTGCCGATGGAGCACGTCGAAGAGCTTGAGGTAGACGTTCTCGGCGGGCGGGATGAGCGCCCTGAGGTCGGCCTCGGTCGCCGGAGGAACTTCGCCCGGCAGCAGGAACGGCTCATAGAAGGCAGGCTCCCGGTAGGTTTCCCTGAGCCCGACGTCGCTGGCGAGCCGAAAGAACAGCGCCGAAACGACGCCTTCGCTGGCCATCATCTCCGGGCCGTTCTTGAGCGGTCCGTCGGAGGGCGGCGGCATCACGTCGCGATACATGCGGCCTTCGCGGGCCGGCCGTCGCCCGTCGAGGAACGACGCGGGCAGCGCGACCCGGTGTATGAAGAGATTGCGGCGGACAGCATCGTCACGGAGGCGCTGCTCGGGCGTGCCATGCCACCAGAGGAACCGGAAGTTCGCCGGGCAGATCCAGCATCCGTCGGTCTCTTCCCGGGCAAACCGGCTGTACCAGGTACCGTTCGGAGCTGGGGGCGGGATCGGCGCGATGCGCCTGCCATGGCGCATCACGATAGTGATCGAGCGCCATCGGCTGGAAATGCTCACCCCAGCCTTCCGTGAACGCGTTCCATCCGTCGGTCTTGACGGTCACGAAGTGAACGGCGGTCGTTGCCTTCCCGGTTGGCGGCCCGGCAAGGGAAGCCATCATGAGGTGGCCGAGCTCGTGCGCGTAGATGGCCTCGAGACCGCCGATGTTGCCAGGCTGCAGGTCGCGCTCACCGACCACCGTGTCGACAAACTGCACGCCCTCCTTGCGCTCCAGCGTGCCATCGGGCTTCTCGAGCCAGAAGCTCTCGACAGGAAACCCGCCCTGGCGATCGGAGAGAAACAGGCATGCCGGTTCGGCGAGCGCCGCGCGCCGCGCCTGGGGCAGGGCCGGATCTCGCAGCAGGTACGCCCGCGCGCGCTGGTTCAAACGCAGGACCATCTGGCCGTAACCGGCTGGATCACCCAGGATGCGCGCCGTATCGGCTGCGATCGGATCACGCCCGGGAGTGGCGGGCACCAGGACATCTTCGTCGCTCTTGTCGGGAGCCGGCTTGGCGCTTCGGCGCAGCAGCACGATGGGAACGATGGCTGCCGGGCGTGAGGTCCGCGCGTCAGCGGTGACCGCCGCCTTGGGCTGCTGAGCGGGGGCGGTCTGCGCCTGGAGGGGAGCAACTGGCAGAAGAACAGTCGCGAGAATCGCGAGCTGAATTCGCGAAATCGTGATGAACGAGAGGTATTCGTGCATGCATGAGACCTAGACGGATGGCAGGCCCGGCGTGTTCCACGGATGTGACGGGCCGACCCTCGAGCGCGTCAGGCTCCGCTGTCGAGTTTCTCGTGCACGCTTCTGACCTTGTCGTCCAGCGTCTGGATGCGGTCGGTGCGCGTGCCGAGCTTGATCACCGTCGAGATGCGCGGGGCGCCCATCTGGTGAACGACCTCGTGGCAGCGCTTCACCGCGGCGAACACGGCGTCCCACTCGCCTTCGATGTTGGTGCCATAGGCGTGCAACCGGGTCGTGAGGCCGGCCTCGGCGAGCACCTTCTCGCACGCCGCGATGTACTTCGACAGCGACACGCCCACCCCGATGGGCACGATGGTCAGATCAGCAAGGACGTTCATGGCATGCCTCGGTTCAACGGATCGGCTTCCAGCCTCAGGCCTCAGGCCTCAAGCCCTAAGCCTCAAGCCTCGAGCCTCGAGCCAAGCTATATCGCGCTATTCCGCCAGCACGATCCAGACGTCGGACCGTTCGTTCCACGGCCCCCCGGCGTAGTCGCCCTGCACAGCCTTGACGCGGAACCCCGCCCGCTCGAGCCGCCGCGACATCTCCGCGATCGACAAGGTGCGGAAGGCCAGCGAGAACCGGTGCACCGTGGCCGTCGGCCCTCGTTGTTCTGTAAACTCCTGGTCGAAGATCGTGAGGCGCTGCGACGAGTCCTGGCGCACCGACTCGACCAGCGTGATCGAGGTCTGGCCGGCCCCGCGCCGGCCGCGCAGCTTCAGCCGCTTCCGGTATTCCGGCCACGCAGGCAGATCGGCCACCAGGTCCATGCCGAACGTCCCGCCCGGCGCCAGCACGCGACGCACGGACTTCAACGTCGCCTCGACGACCTCGTCGTCGAGCAGCGATTGCAGGATGCCGTATGGCGCCATCACGAGATCGAAACGGCGGTCGGGAAACGGCAGCGCCGTGATGTCGCCACGGACGAGATGGAGGCGACCGGCGAGCTTCGATCGCCGAAGCCGCGTCCGCGCCCGCGCCAGCATCGCCGACGACCGGTCGATGCCGACGACCTCGGCGCCGTCCTTCGCCACCGGCAGCGACACGCGCCCGGTCCCGCACCCCAGTTCCAGGATCGGACCGCCTGTCCCGCGTGCGATCCCCTGCCAGAACATGACGTCGCGCCGCCCCATCGTCTGGGCGTTCTCCCAGTCGTAGAATCGCGCGTAGTCGTCCCAGCCCTGCCAGCCCTTCATCGACGACACCTCGCGGCGAACCGTGCGGATGCCGGCACAAGACGCGTGCCGAACGGCCGGCATCGCTCGGATTGCCTCATTGGCTTAGCAGCCCGTGGTGAAAGCCCGTCTGCATTCAACCGGCGCTGCATCCCGCCTCGCTGCGTTGCTCAATGCTCAAATATTCCCCGATATTCTCGCGTTTCGCGCCTTGCGATCCGGGCGCATCACCGGTTTCGGTGCGACGACGTACTTTCACCACGGGCTGCTACTGCGCACTGGCGAGGAGCGCGGGCTCGTGCCGCATGGCGTCGAGGACCGCCGCCACATCGTCGGGTGTGTTGTAGGCGTGGAATGACACGCGCAGCCCGTCGCCGCGCGCCGACGCGAGCACGCCGCGTGCTTCGAGGCGCCGGACCAGCTCGGCCCCGTCGTGGCTGCGCACCACGCACAAGGGGCCGCGCCGGACCGGATCGACCGGCGTGAGCACGTCCCAGCCTTCGTGGCGCGCACCGTCGATGAAGGCCGTGCAGAGCGACTCGATGCGGCCCTCGACCCGTTCGGCGCCCACCTGGGCCAGCAGATCCAGCCCGCCCAGCGCGCCATACGCATTCGGGACCGTGGGCGTACCCACCTCGAGGCGCCTGGCGTCGGCGGCCCAATCGAGCGGAGACGCCTGGTACGCAAAGGGATTCACACGCCCGAACCAACCCGTGACGGTCGGCGCCAGCAGGCCGGCCAGGCCCTGGCGCACATAGAGGAACGCGACGCCGGCAGGTCCGATCAGGTATTTCAAGGCGCCTGTCACCATGAAATCCACGCCGAGCGCGTGCAGGTCGAGCGGCGAGGTCCCAGTGTGCTGGTAGTCGTCGAGGAACAGGTAGGCCCCGCGTTCGTGGCAGATGCGCACCAGCCCGGCGATGTCGAGGCGGTGGCCGTTCCTGAAGCAGACGTGGGTGGCGGGCACGATCAGCGTGCGCTCGTCGATCGCCTTCTCGTAGTTCGCGATCGGGAGATCGCGGAGGTCGGACTCGACCCACGTGATCTCGGCGCCCCGGCGCTGCTGGGCCAGCCACACGTGCGCCATGGTCGGAAACTCGAAGGCCCCGATCGCGACCCGGTTGCGCCCGGAGTCGAAGGCCAGCGCGGTGGCGACGCTGCTGATGCCCGCCGAGGCGCTGGGCACAATGGCAATCTCGCCCGGATCGGCGCCGACCGACCGCGCGAAGGCCTCCCGCAGCGCTTCCACCTTCCCGACCCAGGTGTCCCAGGGCGAGCCCCGGTCGTGCCAGGATTCCAGGAATTGCTGCAAGGCGTGCTCGACATCCAGCGACAACGCCCCCTGCGAGCAGGAGTTGACATAGATGCGCCGGGACAGCAGCGGAAACCTGCCCCGGAATGCGTCCAGGCTCAATGTGCTCATCGGGTCCAAATGATACACTGACGACCGGATTACACGCACGGCTGGCAAGGCTCGGACGCCATCAAGGCCCGGCCCAAACGGGGCCCGATCGGCTGTTCCCGTCCGGATGGTGTGGCATGGAGACGTTCGACGATCTCGATCGTTGGCGGGCAGAGTTCCCGATCCTGTCGCGATCGGTCTACATGATCAGCAACTCGCTTGGCGCGATGCCGCTCGGAGCGGCGCGCTCGCTGGCCGAATACGCGGAGACCTGGGCCACGCGCGGCGTACGCGCGTGGGAGGAGCGGTGGTGGGAGCTCGCTGCCGAGCTCGGCGACCGGGTGGGGAGCATCATCGGCGCACCTGCGGGCTCGGTCAGCATGCACGAGAACGTCACGACGGCCGAGGCCGTGGCCCTCTCCTGCCTGCGCCCGGAGGGCAGGAGAAAGACGATCGTCTGCACGGCCATGGATTTTCCCTCCATGGTCTACCTCTACCGCGCTCAGCAGGATCTGGGCTTCGACGTGAAGATCGTTGAGGGGCTCGACGACCTGTCCGTTCCGGGCGAGCGTCTTGCCGCCGAGATCGATGACACGACGCTGGCGGTCGCCTTTTCGCACGTGCTCTTCCGCAGTTCGTACATCGTCGACCCGCGGCCGGTCGTCCAGTGCGCCCGCGAGGCGGGCGCGGTCGTGATCCTCGACGGCTACCAGTCGGCGGGCATCGTGCCGGTGGACGTCACCGCGCTCGGCGTCGACTTCTTCGTCGGCGGCTGCCTCAAGTGGCTGTGCGGCGGTCCCGGCAACGCGTTCCTGTACGCGTCGCCCTCCATCAGGCAGCGCATGCGCCCGCGGCTCACGGGCTGGGTCGCGCACCGGCATCCCTTCGCGTTCGATCTCGACGATGGCGAGGTGCGTGGAGACGGAATGGGCATGATGAACGGGACGCCGTCCATTCCCGCGTACTACGCTGCGATCCCGGGGCTCGAGATCATCGCGACGATCGGCGTCGACCGGATTCGGGCGAAATCGAAGGCCATGACCGCGCGGCTGCTGGAGCTGGTGGATCAGTACGGCTTCCGCACCGTTGCATCGCGCGATCCCGAGCGGCTGGCCGGCACCGTGGCCGTCGACGTGCCGGACGCCGTGCACGTCGCCCGGGCGCTCAAGGCGCGCGACTTCGTGATCGACTACCGCCCGGGCGTCGGCATCCGCATCTCTCCGCACTTCTACAACCGGCTGGACGAGATCGATGCCGTGATGGCGGAGCTCTCTCGCATCTCGCGCGAGCGGGATTACGACGCCGGCGCGCCCGTCCGCTCGGTGGTGACATGAGCCCGTCGCCCGACGAGGGACGCGGCGATCTCCGCACGGACGCCCGCGTCCGCAACGAGCAGGTGCTGGCGCGGGAACTGTCCGCCGGTCAGCAGGCGATGATGGCGATCGGCGGCGCCATCGGCACAGGGCTCTTCCTCGGCAGCGGGCTGGCGGTCCAGGTGGCCGGCCCGGCGGTGGTCGTCTCCTACCTGATCGGCGCCGTGGTGTCGCTGCTGCTCGGTGCGGCGCTGACCGAGATGTGCGTCATGCACCCGACCGCCGGATCCTTCGGGGTGCACGCCGATCTCTACATCTCGCCGTTTGCCGGGTATGCCGTCCGCATGAGCTACTGGCTGATGCAGATTGTCGCAACCGGCGGCCACATGGTGGCCGTGTCGATCTACATGGGCTACTGGTTCCCGGACGTGCCGGGAGCCGTGTGGGTCATCGTGTTCTCGGCGGCGCTGATCTACCTGAACACGTGGTCGGTCGGACGCTTGGGCAGGTTCGAGTACTGGTTCGCGATGATCAAGATCGCGGCGATCGTCCTGTTCGTCTGCCTCGGGGCCAGCCTGGTCTTCGGCCCCGGCCACTCCGTCCCGATCGAGCGGGGTACGCTGGCACCGATGGGGCTCTCCGGGATCTTTCTCGGCGTGTCGTTCGTGATCTACTCGTTTGTCGGCGTGGAGATCGTCGGGGTCACCTCCGGCGAAGCGAGGAACCCCGAGCGCACCATCCCGCGGGCGTTCGCGCGGCTGGTGGCCAGCCTGTCGCTCATCTACCTGGTGACCACGTCGCTGCTGGTCGTGCTGGTGCCGTGGCGGCAGCTGGGCGTCGGAGAAAGCCCGTTCGTGCAGGTCCTCAGAGGCGTGGGCCTCCCCGGCGCGGCATTCCTGATGAACGTCGTCGTGTTGAGCGCCGCCCTGTCGAGCGCGAATGCGAACTTGTACCTGATCTCCCGCACCCTGTTCTCGCTCGGGCGTGCCGGGTTCGTGCCGGGCTGGCTGGGAAAGGTCAACGTGCACGGCACGCCGGTCCGGGCACTGCTCGTCTCGAGCCTGGGCCTGGCGATGGCGGTCATCGTGCGCGCAGCCTGGCCGACCTCGGCCTACGCATGGTTCTTCGGCGTTGCGCTGTTCGGCGCGCTGTTCGTGTGGCTGATGATCTTCGTGACGCACCTCGCCTTCCGCCGGCACTGGGATCGGCAGAAGCCCGATGCGCTCCCGATCCGCGTCCCGTTCTCCCGCGCCGCGTCCTGCGTTGGAGCCGCTGCGATCGCAGTCATCCTGCTGTCCACGTGGTGGGTTCCCGAATTGAAGATCACCCTGGTGGCGGCTGTCCCCTGGATGGGGGTGCTCGCCGCAGGGTATATCTTGGCGAAGAGGGGCATTGCCTCGTCTTCGCCGGGCTGATCCGACCATGCTTCACGTCAAGCACGACCTTCCCCGCTTCTCGGACGCCGACGCGGTGTCCATGGCAGACACGCTGTACGGCCTGGTTGCCGTCGCGTCGCCGCTCTCGAGCGAGCGCGACCAGAATTTCCTCCTCACGACCGCAGCCGGCAGCCGGTTCGTCCTCAAGATCGCCAATTCCGCCGAACAGCCCGAGGTGATCGACCTGCAGCTGCGCGCCGTGCAGCACATCGCCGCGCGCGAGCCGTCGCTGCAGTTGCCGGTCCTGCAGCCGGCGAAGACCGGCGAACTGGTGACGCGCGTCGCGGGCCCGGACGGCACATCGCACCTGGTCCGGCTGCTGAAGTTCGTCCCGGGCCGAGTGCTGGCGGAGGTGCGTCCCCACAGCGACGAACTGCTCGGCAGCCTGGGTCACCTGCTCGGCACGATCGACCGGGCGTTGCTGGATTTCGCGCATCCGGCCGACGACAGGCTCCTCAAGTGGGACATTCGCCGGGCATCCTGGATCCGCGAATACCTGCCCCAGGTCGATGACCCGGGTCGCCGGGCGATCGTCGAACGCATGCTGGACCGATACGAGCGGGATGTCGTGCCCCGGCTGTCCGAATTGCGGTCGAGCGTGATCTACAACGACGCCAACGATCACAACGTGATCGTCGGCGGCGGGGATCCCCTGTTCCGTCGGGTGGTCGCCGTGGTGGACTTCGGCGACATGCTGCGCAGCTACACCGTCGCGGAGGTGGCGGTGGCCGCGGCGTATGCCATGCTCGGCAAGCCGGATCCCCTGCGCGCGGCGGCCGCGATCCTGCGCGGGTACCACGCGGTGCTGCCGCTTGGCGAGCCGGAGATCGAGGTCCTGTTCCCGCTCATCCTCACGCGGCTCTGCGTCAGTGTCGTCAACTCCGCGTTCCAGCGGAACGCTGAACCGGGGAACGAGTACCTGACGATCAGCGAGCGGCCCGCGTGGAACCTGATCGAAGAACTGGATCGGATGTGCCCGCGCCTTGCCCACTACACCTTCCGCGCGGCCTGCGGACTTCCGGCCAATCCAAAGACCGCGGCGGTCGTCGCGTGGCTGCGGCAGCGGGCGGGCCTGCTGGGAAAGGTGCTCGAACCGGATCCGCGCGTGGCAGTCACGCGGGTCCTCGACCTGAGCGTGGCCAGCCACGAGGCGAGCGTCCTGGCCCTCCGGCCGGATCCGCGCCAGTTCGCCCACGACGTGACGGGCCGGATGCAGCAGGCTGGAGCCTCGGTCGCCATCGGTCGGTACAACGAGGCGCGGGCGTGCTACTCGAGCAAGATCTTCCGCATCAAGGGCAATTGCGGGCCCCGGTGGCGGACCGTTCACCTTGGCCTCGATCTGTTCGTCGAGGCCGGCGCCGCGGTCTTGTCCCCGCTTGACGGCATCGTGCACAGCTTCGGGAACAATACCGCGCCGCTCGACTACGGTCCGACGATCATCCTGGAGCATCCCGCCACCGACGAGCACCCGGTCTTCTACACGTTGTACGGACACCTGTCGCTGAACTCGCTGAACTGGCTCCATCAGGGCAGGCCTGTCTCCCGGGGATCCAGGCTGGGAGAGGTGGGCGACCAGGCGGTCAATGGCGGCTGGCCGCCGCACCTGCACTTCCAGGTCATCACCGACATGCTCGATCTGAACGGCGATTTCCCGGGAGTGGCACCGCCCGAGGATCGCGACATCTGGCTCAGCCTGTCGCCGGATCCCAACCTGGTCGCGCTGATTCCGGCGGCACACGGGAGCCGGGAAGGCATGGCGACGCCCGAGATTCTCGAATCGCGCGCCAGGCACATCGGTCCGTCGCTCAGCGTGGCCTACCGGCGCCCGCTCCAGATCGTCCGCGGCTTCATGCAGTACCTCTATGACGAGGACGGCCGGGCCTACCTGGACGCGGTCAACAACGTGCCGCACGTCGGCCACTGCCACCCGAAGGTCGTCGACGCCGGAGCGCGCCAGATGGGCGTGCTGAACACCAACACGCGGTACCTGCACGAACACCTCGTGCGGTACGCCGCCAGACTGTGCGCGACGCTGCCCGCGCCTCTCAGCGTGTGCTACTTCGTCAACTCCGGCAGCGAGGCCAACGAGCTGGCCCTGCGCCTGGCACGCGCGAAGACCGGGAGCCGCCACACCATCGTGCTCGACGGCGCCTACCACGGCAACACGACGGGCCTCATCGACATCAGCCCGTACAAGTTCAACGGCCCTGGCGGCGCCGGCGTGCCTCCACACGTGCTGGTCGTACCGGCTCCCGATCTGTATCGGGGGCCCTATCGCGCGGGCGATCGCGACGCAGGCATCCGGTACGCGTCGCACGTGGCCGAAGCGGTTCGGGAATTCGACAAGCGAGGCGCACGGCCCGGAGCATTCATCGCCGAGTCGATGCTGAGCTGTGCCGGCCAGATTGTCCTGCCGGACGGCTACCTTCGGGAGGCGTACCGCCACGTCCGCGAGGCCGGGGGCGTGTGCATCGCCGACGAAGTCCAGGTGGGACTGGGCCGCACGGGAACCGGCTTCTGGGCCTTCCAGACGCAGGGGGTCGTGCCCGACATCGTCACGATGGGAAAGCCGATCGGCAACGGCCATCCGCTGGGCGCGGTCGTGACGACGCCCGAGATCGCGGCGGCCTTCGCCAACGGCATGGAATACTTCAACACGTTCGGCGGCAACCCCGTGTCGTGCGCCATCGGCATGGCCGTTCTCGACGTCATGGAGGAGGAACAACTCCAGCGACGCGCGCACGATGTCGGAGAGCACCTCCTGGCGGGTCTGCGCGGCCTCGTGCCTGCGCACCCGCTCATCGGAGACGTGCGCGGGCTCGGGCTGTTCGCGGGCGTCGAGCTGGTCGGCGACCGCGTCACGCTCGAGCCGGCCGGCACGGAAGCCTCCTACGTGGCCAATCGCATGCGTGACTGCGGAGTGCTCGTGAGCACGGACGGACCGTTGCACAATGTCCTGAAGATCAAGCCGCCGATGGTCTTCACGACGACCGATGCGGACATGCTGGTTTCCACGATGAACTCCGCGCTCGGAGAGCTCGAGTCATGAAGCCGCCCTGCTCGTGCCGCCCCAGGTTCGTGGCGCTGTCGGTGGTCTGCCTGACAGCCCTTGTCGCGGCCGCGGGCCCGGCATCTGCCCAGGCGCCACAGCGGAAAGCCGGCCCTTCCCAGGCGCGGCAGAGTGCCGCGCCGGCCGCGCAACCGGCGCCCGCCGCCGCGCCGGTGCCCCAGCCCGTGGCGCCGCCTGCAGACCCTTACCGGCGCGATTCGCCGCGCGGGACGCTGCTGGGCTTCATCGAGGCGGCACAGGCGAACAACTACCCGGCCGCGGCGCAGTACCTGCAGTGGCCGCGGCAGGGCATGGACATCTCCCGCGAGGAAGCCGCCCGGGAGTTGAAGTTCGTGCTCAATCACGGGTTCGTCGGAAGCCTCGATCGGTTGAGTCGCGACCAGATGGGATCGCTCTCCGACGGCCTGCCGGCCGACCGCGAACTGGCAGGCCAGATCGTCCTGTCGGATGGCGAAGCGGTCGACCTCTCGCTTGTCAGAGTCGCGCCGCGCGACGGTCCGGCGGTGTGGCTCATCGCGGCCGACACGGTGCTTGAAATCCCGAGGATGCACAGCCGCGTCGGGCTGCCCGAGGTCGAACGCGTGCTTCCGGCGTTTCTGACCGAGAGCCGGTTCGGCGGCCTGCCGTTGTGGCTGCCGATCGGCCTCGCCCTGCTGCTGCCGATTCTCTATGTGCCGTCGCGGGTGATTCTCGGCGTGCTGGCCCAGGCCGCCCGGGCCATCGCCCGGCTGCGGCACCGGTCCGCCCCCGGAGTGTTCGGCGAGGCGTGGCTCGCCTGGTCGCGACCCGGGGCCTTCCTTCTCACGCTCGTCCTGCACCGGTCGCTGGCGCCGCTGATGGGCGTGCCGCTCCTCTACCGGCTCTACTACGACCGCGTCATCAACGCGCTGCTGGTCGCGGGGGTCGTCTGGCTGCTGTGGCGGCTCACAGACGCGGCGTTCGAGCGGGTCCGCCTCCGGCTGCGCGCGATGGGCGCAGGAACTCCGCCCGCCGCGTTCGGCCCGGGCCGAAAGCTCGTCAAGGTGACCGTGTTCGCGCTCGGCGCCCTGACGGCGCTGGCGATCCTCGGCGTCAATCTCAGCGCCACGATCGCCGGCCTGGGCATCACGAGCCTGGCGATCGCCTTCGCCGCCCAGAAGACGCTCGAGAATGTCTTTGGCGGCTTCTCGGTCCTCGCCGACCGGACGATCGTCGTCGGCGACTTCTGCCGGATCGGCGACTACGTTGGAGAAGTGGAAGAGGTCGGCCTGCGAAGCACGCGCCTGCGCACGCTGGATCGAACGGTGCTGCACGTCCCGAACGGCGCGCTGGCGACCATGCAGCTCGAGAACCTGAGCCGCAGGGACCGCTTCCTCTTCCGGCACCTGCTGTCCGTTCGCTTCGAGACGTCTGCCGCCGAGCTCATCACCCTGATGCAGGGGATCAGGCAGCTGCTCGCGGGCGAGGCGCGCGTCGAGGCGACGAGCGCACGAGTGAGGCTCGTCCGATTCGCTCCCTACGCGTTCGAGATCGAGGTCTACGCGTACGTGCTCGTCAACGACTACGACCGGTTCCTCGAAATCCAGGAGCAGCTGCTCCTGGCGATCACGCAGATCCTCGAGTCGGCCGGGACCGGCTTCGCGCTGCCGTCGCAGACCACCTACCTTCGCCGCGCTTCGCCAGCCCAGGGCAACACGGAACCATAACCTCGGCCAGCGGTTCAGGCCGGCGGCCGGAGCCCTGCCGCGACGGCCGGCTCCGTGTTGTTGCGTTGCGGGTCGGCCAAAGCCACAATAGCCCGCATGACAAGCTCCGAGCCCGCCAGTCAACTCGAACGCATCCGGACGGTGTGCCTGCTCGTGCTGACGGCGATCGCCCTGGGTGCCGCGCTGAACTGGCTGGCCCCGGTGATGATCCCGTTCGTCCTGTCGATCTTCGTCGCGACGGCGCTGGCGCGCATGATCGGCGCGCTGCAGCGATGGCTTCACCTGCCGCGCGCCCTGGCGACGACCATCATCGTGCTGGGAGGCCTGGTCATCCTCGCGGGCGTGGGCGCGCTCATTGCCACCTCCATCACCCAGCTCACCGAGAACCATGTCGCCTACCAGGCACAGCTCGAGAGCGTCATGGGCCGTCTCACGCCGCTGCTCGGGCGGTTCGGGCTGGAGGTCGGATCCCTGCTCCCGTCGATGCCTACGGTGGCGGGCTGGATGATCAGCACGAGCAACGCCCTGGCGACGGTTGTGTCGGAAGGCCTGGTCGTGATGATCTTCGTCGTGTTCCTGCTGGCCGGCAGGGGCGAACTGCCTGCCACAGGCGTCTGGGCGGACATCGAGACCCGCATCCAGCGGTACCTCCTGACCAAGACGGCGCTGTCGGCCTTCGTTGGGGTGATGACCGGAGTCATCCTGGCCATCCTCGGCGTGGACCTCGCGATGGTGTTCGGGGTCTTCGCGTTCCTGCTGAACTTCATTCCGAATATCGGCCCGTTCGTGGCGACCCTTCTGCCGTTGCCGATCGTCCTGATGGCGCCCCAGATGTCCACGACGTCGGCGGTGCTCGCCATCGCGCTGCCCGCTCTCATGCACTTCTCGCTCGGCAACGTGGTGGAGCCGAAGTTGATGGGTGTCTCGCTCGATCTCGATCCGGTGGTCGTACTGGTCACCCTGATCTTCTGGGGCATGATCTGGGGCTTCGTCGGCCTGCTGCTGGCGACGCCGATCACGGCCGTGGTGAAGATTCTGCTCGAACGGAATGAGCTGACGCGACCGGTCGCCGACGCCCTTGCCGGTCGGGTCGGCCGGCAACCCGCCCCCCGGAAGTCGGCGTGATCACCGAGGGTCCGGGCCCGGTCCGCCAGAGAGGCGCGCATCGTGCTGCGCCACCAGGGAGGCACATCATGGCAAAGGCAGGAAGACACCATCAGGTGGATCTCGAGCGGTTCACCGTTTCGAGCGGGAAGCGCTTCGAGCTGCGCCGGTGCGATCCGAACGACACCGGAGGCATCAAGTCGAAAACGCACGCCCAGGCGATCATCAATCGCGACATTGTCGAGCTCGCCGGCCTGCAGGAGAAACTCTACGCGCAGGACAGCTACGGCGTGCTGCTGATCTTCCAGGCCATGGATGCCGCCGGCAAGGACGGCGTGATCAGCCACGTGATGTCGGGCGTCAACCCGCAGGGATGCCAGGTCTACTCGTTCAAGGCCCCGTCGGCCGAGGAACTCGATCACGACTTCCTCTGGCGGACGACGAGGTGCCTGCCGGAGCGGGGACGGATCGGGATCTTCAACAGGTCCTACTACGAGGAAACGCTGGTCGTCCGGGTGCACCCCGAGTTTCTCAAGGCGCAGAAGCTCCCGCCCCCGCTCGTCACGAAGCAGATCTGGAACCAGCGGTTCGAAGACATCAATGCCTTCGAGCGCTATCTCGCGCGCAACGGCTATCTGATTCGCAAGTTCTTCCTTCATGTGTCGAAGGAGCAGCAACGGCAACGGTTCCTCAGCCGGCTCGAGGAGCCGGAGAAGAACTGGAAGTTCTCGCTCGCCGACGCCAAGGAACGCGCCTGCTGGGATCTGTACATGGACGCGTACGAGGACGTGCTGCGTCACACCTCCACTCAATCGGCGCCATGGATCGTCGTGCCGTCCGACCACAAGTGGTTCGCGCGGCTGGTGGTCGCGGCGGCCGTGGTCGCGGCGCTCAAGTCCATCGACCCGCGGTTCCCCCGCATGGACGAGGGGAAGAAGAAAGAGCTGGAGGCTGCGCGCGAAGCGCTCGAGGGCGAGGCACCCGCCGGCAAGCGGGGCGCCGCGTCGAAGCGGCGCTAGTCCAGGCGCTCGGTTGAGTTGAGTACACGGCGGGAATGGAGCACGTGGGCTTTAGCCCGCGTGCCCGGGGCCGACGAGTTCAAGACAAGTGACCCGGGATTAGTCCAGGCGCTCACCTGGGTTGGACACGTTCGAGTCGGGAGTGGCGCCATCCACTCGAGGGACTGGCCGATGAGTCTGCGGGATCACAAGACGAAGGTCGTGGCCACCATCGGCCCGGCCTCGGATTCGCCGGAAATGCTCGAACGCCTGGTCAACGCCGGGATGGATATCGTCCGGCTGAACCTCTCGCACGGCGACTTCGCGGTGCATCGCGAGTGGATTGCGCGGGTCCGGGCGGCCGAGCGGACGTGCAACAGGCGGGTCACGATCCTGGCGGACCTGCCCGGCCCGAAGATGCGGGTCGGACAGATCAGCCCGGAACCGGTCCTGCTGCGGAAGGGCGCGAGGTTCACTCTCACCACCGATGAGATCCCGGGCACGGTCGAGCGCGTGTCGGTGTCGTTCGAACCTCTGCCAGGCGTCGTGAAGCCTGGCGACACGCTCTTCCTGAACGATGGTCTCATACAGCTCGAGGTGGTCCGGGCATCAGGAACCGAGGTCGAGTGTACGGTCGTGGTCGGCGGAGAGCTGCGATCGCGCAAGGGGCTGAATCTGCCGGGCATCAATCTCGGCATCCAGGCGTTCACCGCGCATGATCGCGACTGCCTGGAGTTTGCGCTCGCCAACGGGGTGGACGCCATCAGCCAGTCGTTCGTGGAGCGCGCGTCCGACATCAGTGCCGCCAGGGATGCGGCAAGAGGCTTCGGACGCGATCCGTTCATCATTGCCAAGATCGAGCGGGCCGGAGCGCTCGCGCGCTTCGACGAGATTCTCGAGGCCGCCGACGGCATCATGGTGGCCAGGGGCGATCTCGGCGTCGAAGTGCCCCTCGAGCGAATGGCCATCACGCAGAAAGACCTCATCCGGAGGTCGAATTTGGCGGGCAAGCCGGTCATCACGGCGACGCAGATGCTGGACTCGATGGTCTCGAGCCGGCTGCCGACCCGGGCCGAGGCCACCGATGTCGCCAACGCCATCCTGGACGGCACCGATTGCGTCATGCTGTCGGCCGAGTCGGCCGTCGGCCAGTATCCGGAGGAGGCCGTGGCCACGCTGGCCCGCATCGCGGCCGCCACCGAGCCGTACCGCCCGCACGTGCGCCTCGAAGCGCTGAAGGGACTTCGGCGGGGCTCGGAAGGAAGCACCACGGCCGAGGCCATCGCCGGCATCGTGGACTACGCGCTGGAGACGGCGCCGTGTGCCGCCGTCATCGTGCCGACACGAAGCGGGACCACCGCGCGCCTGATCTCACGGCACAAGCCGGCGCAGTGGATCGTCGCCGTCGCGCGAAGCGCGGCCGTCTGCGCGGGGCTTCAGTTTTCGTTCGGCGTGTGGCCGGAGATGAGTCGGGAGATGCCCGAGGACTGGCATGCCTTCGCGTCGGGTTGGATGCAGCAACACGGCGTCGCCGGCAACCGGGTGATGCTGGCGGCGGGGCCGTCGCCGTCGCATCCCGACGCCGTGCACCGCCTCGAGTTCCTGCGAGTCGGCTGAAGACGGCCGTCGCCAGGCGGACCGGCTGTCGATCGCGCGCCTCGGGGCCGACGGGGCCGCGGCGATCAGCGCGCGGGATCGCCGGACGCCGCGCCCGACGCCAGCGCCCGAACCAGCCGGTACATGAACTCCGTCCCCTCGAAGAACGCGCGCACGCCCATTCGCTCGTCCTTCCCGTGCGCCCGCACGTCATCGATGTCGTCGAACAGGCCCGACACGCCGTAGGTCGGGATGCCGGCCACCCGGAGGTAGTGACCGTCGGTGGCCCCGGTGGACATGATCGGCACGGCAGGAACGCCAGGCCACATCCCGGTGGTGGTGCGCTCGACAGCCGACACGACATCGGCGCGCAGCGGCGAGGCCGGGCTGGGATCAGGCTCGGCCATCCTGGACACGGCGATGCCGGGATCGGCAAGCACGCGAATGAGCGTGTCCTGCACGTCCTGAAGCGGGTGACCGGGCAGGATTCGGCAATTGACCGTGGCGCGGGCCGTCTGCGGCAGCGCGTTTTCGGCGTGGCCCGCCTGTAGCTGAGTTGCCACGCAGGTGGTCCGCATCAGCGCGTTGAAGTACGCCGACGAGGCGGAGAGCCTCGCGGCCGCGGCGGCGTCGGGCGGCGTCGCGGCCAGCGACTTCATGTCGGCGGCGAGATCGCCGGTTTCCACGCGCGACATCTGCGCGAAGAACCCACGCGTGGTCTCGTTCAGGCTCACGGGAAACTCGAACGCCGCGAGCCGCGTCAGCCCGGCAGCCAGCCGGTAGATCGCGTTGTCCTTGACGGGAAGCGAGCTGTGGCCGCCCGGGTTGTGCGTTTCGAGCTTGAAGCTGAGATAGACCTTTTCGCTCGTCTGGAGCTCGTTGGCGATCTGCTTCCCTTTCCGGATTTCTCCGCCGCCACCGTCAGTGTTGAGGCAGTACTCCGCATCGATCAGATCGCGGTGGTTCTTCAGGAGCCAGTCAACGCCATTGGCGGTGCCTCCTTCTTCGTCGGCGGTCAGCGCAACGATGAGATCCCGCGAGGGCTTGAACCCTTCCTGCTTCAGCCTGATGAGATTCGCGACGAGCAGGGCCGCGCCGGACTTGATGTCGTTGGTGCCTCGTCCGTAGAAATACCCGTCCTTCTCGAGGAACGTGAACGGATCGACCGACCAGTCGGCCCGATTCGCTTCGACCACATCGAGGTGCGCGAGCAGCAGGATCGGCTTCGCCGCGCCTGTTCCGCGCAATCGCGCGACGAGATTGCCTTTCCGCGGAACCGGACCGAGCACCTGGACGTCCTGGTCGGCGAAGCCGGCCGCCTTCAGGCGGGCCGCCATCGCTTCGGCGGCCTTCGTCGTGTCGCCCGACGAGTCGGTGGTGTTGATCTCGATGAGCGTCTTGAACAGCTCACGCGCCAATCGCTGTTCCTGGTTGATCGGAGCGCTCTGCCCGGACACGGTTCCCGTCAGGGCCAGCGAGGCGAGAGACACGGCTAGCCCGAAGTAGAATGTCCTGTTGAGTCTTGGCATGACGTGTATTTTCTTCTAGTCGCGCCCGCGCGGCAAGACGGGCGGGAATCGCCCGTCCGGGGGGTTGACCGTTGACGTTCGTCGAGAGTCTCACGGGTGCGGTGGTTCTGGGGCCGATGACGAAGGGCTGCAACCTGCCGTTTCGCCGGCTGTGCGTCGAGCTCGGGGCGCGCGTGACCGTCGGCGAGATGACCGTCGCGCGGCGCCTCAAGCAGAGGCGGCGTTCGGAGTTCGCGCTGATTCGCCGGAGCCCCGACGAGCCCTGCTTCGGCGTTCAGCTCGCCGGGACCGACCCCGAAGAGATGGGCTGGGCGGCCGCACTGGTCGAGTCCCGCGGCGTCGACTTCGTCGACGTGAACCTCGGGTGTCCGATCGACCACTTCACCCGGAAGGGGATGGGCGCCGCGCTGGCGCGCCAGCCCAAGCGGGTACGTCGAATCGTCGAGGCGATGAAGCGCCAGGTCATCCGCGTCCCGATCACGGTGAAGTTCCGCCTCGGGTGGAATGACGACGACCGCAATTTCCTCGATGTCGCGCGCGCGGCCGTCGACGGCGGGGCCGACGCGCTGGTGGTCCACGGCCGGACCCGCAACGCCCGGTACCGGCAGCCGGCCGACTGGAATGCGATCGGCGAGGTGGCTGCCGCGGTGCCGGTGCCGGTCATCGGCAACGGCGACCTGCTGTTCGGGCACGAGGCTGAGGCGGCCATCCGCAAGACCGGCTGCGCCGGCGTCATGGCCGCCCGCGGCGCGCTCATCAGGCCGTGGCTCTTCCGCGAGGTCTCGTCCGGATACGTGCCGCTTTCCGCCGAGGACCGCCTGGCCGTGTATCGGCGGTACGTCGACCTGGCGCTCGAGCACTGGGGCGACGACGAGCACGGCCGGGCCCGGGCGACGCAGTTCCTCCAGTGGCATCTCGGGTTCCTGTGCCGGGATGCGCCGCGACGCGCGGACGGCACCTGGCCGAGCATGCAGGTGCGCGAGGCGCGCGAGCTTCCGCCATCCTCTCTCGACGAGCTGCTCGCTCGCGGAGACGACGCGGCGCATGCATGGCTGGCTGAGCGGCTGATGGCGCGCGAAGAGGTCGATCCAGCGGCGGCGCCTCCGCCCTCCGATCGTCCCGACGACAGGGAACCGGCCGAGCCGGAGGGGTAACCCGAGGTAGACGGACTTCAGGCAGAGGGGAAGCGCGGCGGGAACGGCGGGCGGCGTCAGGCCAGGCCGATCTTCGCCCGCATCGCCTGGTATCTCGGATGGCCGACGAAGTCCTTGATCCACGGCAGGTCGATCACGTCGGTCGTGAAGAGCAACGACAGGAAATAGTCGCTGGCCGCAACCGACGCCTCGTACTCGCGCAACGCCTCCTCCGTCCTGTTCAACCCGAGATAGATCACCCCTCGCTGAATCGGCGAGACGTATCCTCGTCTTGAACGGCCTGAAGAGCTTCAGGCTTGGGACCACGTTGACGACCAGCCTCCTCGACAGCGGAAGATACGGCTCGCGTTCGAGGCGGCGGAGGCGCTCCAGCACCTGGAGGGCGTCGTCCGTCCTGCCGGCCATGGCGTAGGCCAGGCCCACCCACCCTTCGGCGAACACGATGCCGAGGCCGACGGCCTTCTGGAACATCTCGACGGCCCGCTCGGGCGCGGCCGGCCGCTGAATGCAGGCGAATCCGAGGAAGAGATACGACAGAGGCTGCGACGGATTGAGCTCGATGGCGCGCTCCAGGATCTCCCTCCCGCGCCCGACTTCGCCCGCGAGCGCGGTCACGATGCCCTCGATCGCCTTCAGCAGGGAGAACAGCGGATCGAGCGAGGTGGCTTTGCGCGCCTCAGCGACCGCTTCCTGGTCCCGCCTGACGGAGGAGAGATAGATCGCATACCAGCCGTGCGCAAAGCTGTTCGACGGGTTGAGCTCGATTCCCCGCCGCAGGTACTCGTCCGCGGCCTGGTACGCGTGGTCGCGGGTGAAGGACAGGAACCCCAGCGAGCAATACGCGTCTCCGAGCTCCGGGTCGATGGCCAGGGCCCGTTCGAGGGCCTTTCGGCTCGTCGCCGCCGCTTCGTCAGGCTGGACAAAGGCCCACATACCCAGGATGTTGAACACATCGGCGATGCCGACGTAGGGCTGCGCGTACCCGGGATCGATCGCGATCGCCTTCTCGTAGCACGACACCGCCCTGATCATGTCCGCCTGGTAGCGCCGGTTCCAGAAGTAGCGCCCCTTGATGTACATGTTGTGGGCGTCTTTGTCGAGGGTCTGGCGCCTGGTGATCTCTTCCCGCTCTCCAGCCAGCAGCCCGACGCTCAGCTTCTCGACAATCGCCAGCGAGATCTCGTCCTGCACCGCGAAGACGTCCTTCGTCTTGCGGTCGAACCGCTCGGACCAGATGTGGTAACCGTCGGCGATGTTGATGAGCTGGGCGGTGACCCGCAGCGTGTTGCCGGACTTCTGCACGCTCCCCTCGAGCAGCGTCTGCACGTTGAGTGTCCGGCCGATGTCGCGGATATCGGCGTTCTTGCCCTTGAACGAAAACGAGGAGGTGCGGGCGGCCACTCTCAGGCCCTTGACCTTGGTGAGGGCGTTGATCAGCTCCTCCGCCAGGCCCTCGCAGAAATAGTCCTGGTCGTGCTGCGGGCTGAGGTCCTTGAACGGCAGAACCGCGATGGACTTCCTGTCGGGCACTGCTTCGGTTGCGACCTCCTGGGCTCGCCGGAGGTCGGTCCACACGTCACGGGCCGATTGATACCGCCGGGTGCAGTCCTTCTCCAGCAACTTCCCCACGATGTCCACCAGGACGTCGGGAGCTTCGTTGTTGAAGCGCGGAATCGGCGCCGGCTCCTGGTGAAGCACCGCATCGATGACGGCGCTCGAGGTGCGTCCCGTGAACGGCAGCCGGCCGGTCAGCAGTTCGTACAGCACCACCCCAAGCGAAAACAGATCGCTCCTGTGATCCGCCTGCTCGCCCAGCGCCTGCTCCGGCGACATATAGGCCACGGTCCCGACGACCGTACCGGCGTCGGTCAGGCGAGCCTCGTCATCCGGCGTCTCGGCGGCGTCGGAGTCGCCCGCACTATCCATCCCGCCGCCGGCATGGCTCCCTGGTCGCCAGGCCGAAATCCAGCACCTTGACCTGCCCGCGCGGCAGAAGCACGATGTTGCCGCTCTTCAGGTCCCGGTGGACGATGTGCTTCTCGTTGGCCGCGGAGAGCGCGTCCGCAATCTGGATCGCGATGTCCAGCACCTCGCCGATGGCCATCGGGGAAGGACCCGTCGACAGGCAGTCGCTGAGCGTGGCCCCGTCGAGCAGCTCCATCGCAATGAAGAGCCGCCCTTCGGCCTCACCGATTTCGTGGATCGTGCAGATGTTGGGATGGCTGAGCGAGGCAGCCGCTCGCGCCCCTCGCTCGAAGCGGGTGCGCCGATCCGAATCGGTCGCCCATTCGGCCGGCAGCAGTTTCACCGCTACGTCGCGATCCAGCCGCGGATCGTGCGCCTGGTAGACTTCACCCATCCCGCCCTGGCCAATCAGGGTCGTGATCGTGTACGGCCCGACCGTGCTGCCCGACGCCAGTGGCATGACCGCCGCATTATAGGAGATACGAGACGGAACCCCTACCACTACTGTGCGGCACTACTGCGCGGCCTGAAGGAATTCGGCTGTCTGCATAAGAAATCGGCGGCCATCGACTTAGCTATGGGAATTGAACACGTACCTGGGGCGGGACAAGCCGTGACACTGGCATCTCCGGGCAGGCCGGTCGAGTTTCGGATCGAGGATCGTCGAGCTACCGGCTGAGCACGGCCGTCAAGTAGCGAATCTCGTCGGCGACATCGTCCGGGCTTTCGAGTGTTTCTGCAACCAGCTCGCGCAGGCTGGCGCCCCACTGCTGCCGCACGCGGTGAACCGCTACGCGCAGCGCCCCCTCGGTCATGCCGAGATCCTTCGCCAGGCCTCCGTACGACTCGGGATCGTCGCCCGCCAGGAACGGACGCAGCTTCTCGAACATCTGCTGGCGCCTGTCACCTTTAAACCTGAGCGCGACGCGAGCCCTGGCGGCTTCGAGCACGGTCAACGCCCAGTGGCGCTCGTAGATGTGCTCGGGCGTTTCGTGCTCGACCGCCTCGTGCCGGTAGATCCGTTCCCCGTCGTCGACGTCGATGGGCACCAGCACCACCTGGCCGCCGCGCTTCTGTGCGTGCTCGTGGTCGTACTGGTTGGCGAGGAAATGCCGCACCGCGGTCAGCAGGAACGATCTGAAGCGGCCGCGTTCCCGCTTCGCATCCCGGACGTAGTTCTTTTCGAGCAAGGTGGCGAAAAACGCCTGCGTCAGGTCTGCGGCCTCGTCGCTCGGCCGCCCCGACCTTCGAATAAAGGAGTAGACGGGGGCCCAGTAGGTTTCGCACAGAGTGGCGAGTGCCGATCTCCTGGCCGACGACTCGGCGTCGCCCGCCGCGACCACCACGCTCCAGTGCGTCGTCTTGAATCGCCGGTTGTGCAATTCGGTGGGCATGCGGGGGACAGGTTACACCCGAAGTGCATCCGTTCGACCGACCCGTCACGCCCGCCGGGTTTGCGCCCCGGACGGACGGCGGTCATCTCGCATCCGCCGAAATTCGGTCCATGGCAGCGACGGGCAGGATTGGGTTGCCCGGCCGAGGTCGGTCTGCTGATGGCTGGGTACCGGGCTGTCACCGGCGAAAAGGTCTCGCGGCCCCGGTAACAAACCGATGCGGTTCCTTCAGTCCCGAGTGTCAATGCGCAGTCGCCACCTGGACCCGCGACTGTTCGGGATGGAGGGGGGTCCACTCCAATGTTCAGGAACCTTCGCGTGCTGCCGGCGGCTATACGGAGCATCGACTCGGTCAGGAAAGCCTATCGAAACGGCTTCTCGACCACGCCTCGCCCCTTTTCAATGTATTTCGAAACTACATACGTGTGCACGTGCAAGTGCGTGTTCTGCGAAAGGTGGAAGGATGGGCCGGGCGGGCGCCATCGAGAGCTGAGCTGCGAAGAGATCGTTGCGTTGATCGATCAGGCATACGACCTCGGAGTCAGGCTGATCAGTCTGTCAGGAGGAGAGCCACTGGTGAAGGTGGGGCTTCTGGACACGATGAAATACGCGCGAGGCCGGGGGATGATCACGGTCGTCCCGACAAACGGAACCCTCATCACTGAAGGGAACGTCGACGACGTGCTGGCGGCGTTCGACTACATCAGTGTGTCGCTGGACAGCCTGGACAGGAGCACCCACGACGAGATCAGGGGCGTGGCCGGCACCTACGATAGAGCCATGAGAAGCCTGTCGATGCTGAAATCACGTGCGAAGCACACCACGATCAATGTGCAGTCCGTCATGACATCCCGGAATGTGGACGACATACTCGAGATCAATAGATCGATGTCAAAGCGAGGAATCGATACCAACTTCCAGCCCGTGCACGATGGCTTCGAGAATGGCTTTGCCGTGAAGGAGGGACCCTACACCTCGTTCGACCATGCCAGCCTGGCAAGTGCAAAGTGTCGGCTCATCAGTGAATATCAGTATTCGGGTTTCATCCAGAGGCTCCTGTTGAAGCGGTACTACGCCGGAGCCTTCGATTTCCTGGTCGATCCGCAGTCCGCGATGCGCGATGTCACCTGCTTCTCGGGCAGCTTCTCGTTCATGGTGGATCCATACGGCGAGGTGTTTCCCTGCGACCCGCTCAGAACCAGCATGGGAAACGTGCGGGAACAGACGCTCAGCCAGATATGGACATCGCCGCGCATGAAAGAATTTCGGATACACGTGAAGCAGGATCGACGGTGCAGTTGCTGGCTCTTCTGCGCGGGGCCGACGAATCTCAATCTCTCCAAGGCTATCAGGTAGACTGGCGCGTCGTTCTCCAACCCACGGGCGCGCGCCTGATGGCGGCGATCCTCCGATTGGGCGTATGCTGTCGGCGATCTATCCGGTGCGGTTCGTCGAGTCGCGGCGTCGTTTCGAGACGGCGGCAGAGGACGGACATGACACCGCTCTCCCGGTCGGAAGTCATCCCTCGTCGCACTCCGTGGTGGCGCGGCAGCCGTCTCGCCGGGCCTCGCTGCCCGCCGTGTAACAAACCGCCGCCGATTCTTCAGTCCTCGATATCGTCTCAACATCGGCCCGCCCCCTCGGGGCCGCGCTTCTGGCGACCTCGACCGCTCGCACTCGTCGGAGTCAGCGGAAAGCTGTGCCCGACCGGTGCGAACCTGTCATCTGTGCCGTCAGCAGGAGGAGGAATCATGAATACGCAGGCCGGGAACGTTCCTACCGGAATCAGGAGGGACCGCGCCGGCGCGTCCGCGGGCTGGCGCGCCCCAAAGCGCCGCTGCGCGAGCGCCCTTCGACACATCGTGCCGATTGTCGCGATCGCCATCGCGCTGGCAGTCGCCGCGCCCCGGGCGGCCGGGCTACAGAGTGGAGAGGACGGGAAGTCGTTCAGCGTCTTCACGCAGAACGCGTACGTCGGAGCGTCCATTGAACGGGTGATGGCGGCCGATCCCTCGAACCCGGAGGCCTTGATCGGCGCCGTCACCACCACCTACTACGAGTTGCTGGCGTCGCAGCCTGACGTCCGCATGAAAGGCATCGCGGACCGGATCGCGAAGCGGATGCCTGATGTCGTCGCCCTCCAGGAAATCTATCTCCTGCGGAAGCAGTCGCCTGGCGACCTGCTCGCCGGAGGGACGACGCCGGCAACAGAGGTCGTGGCGGACTTCCTGCACAGTCTCATGGACGCGCTGGCAGCCAAGAGGCTTCATTACGCGGTCGCCGCCGTCAGTACGGAAACGGACGTCGAGATGCCGATGATCAACATGGAGACGGGCGAAATCGACGATGCGCGTCTCACGGATCGTGAGGTCATCCTGGTCCGAGCGGACTTGCCGCGCGGGAAGCTGCGTGTCTCGAACAGCATGAACGGCCACTTCGACACCCACCTGAGCCTGCCGAATGGCATCGAGGTGATGCAGGGCTGGTGCTCGGTTGATGTCACCGTGCGGGGTGAGCGCTTTCGCTTCATCAACGCTCATCTTCAGGACGAAACGTTTCCAGAGATCCAGCTGGCCCAGGCAGCAGAGCTTCTGGCCGGCCCGGTGGACACCGGCCTGCCGGTCATGATGGCTGGCGATTTCAACGCCGACCCCAACGGGCTGAATGGCACCGCGACCTACCCGGTCCTGATCGAGGGGGGGTTCACCGACACCTGGAGCGAGCTTCACCCGCACTTGCCGGGGTTCACGTGGGGCCACGATCCGCTGCTGTCGGACCCGAGCGTGGAGCTGAAGTGGCGGATCGACCTCGTCCTGTTCAAGGGCCACCTGTTCGAGCCGGAAAGGGCGACGACTATCGACGTCGGCCTGAATCGCAAGGCGCCTCCATTCTGGCCGTCCGACCACGCTGGAGTTGCGGCCCGGTTCTCGCTAAGGTAGCGCCAGGTCCGCCCCACGTCGAACGGGCGCCAGGCGACGGGTTGGACCCTCGCCTGGCGCCATGCGTTGGCGCTCGGCGTCGACGGGGGGGAACGGCGGCTCCGCCTGAAGGAGGCTGTCATGAGACTCACATCGGCGCTCGTGCCGCTGCTCGTGCTGACGGCATCGGTTCCTTCCGCAACGGCGCAGGAGCGGTTTGCCGGTCCGCTGGCCGATTCGGTTGCCCGCGAGGCCGCGCGGTTGGGGACAGAGGCAGTCCCCGGGGCTCAGGACAGCTCAGCATCACCATCTCAGCCGACCTCGAGCCGACGGGCTGATCCGCTCCCGGCCGGCACCCGCGTGAGGCTCACCGCCGGTCCTGTGGTCGACGTGCCAGGACTGATCAGGCTCGACACCTCCGTCGCTTACCAGTCCGAAGCGAAGAACGCCGCGGCTGGCATCGTATCGAGCGATGAAACCGCCGTGACCGTCCAGGACTCGAACCGACGACGTGTCACCGTCCCGCAGCCTCGCGCGATCATCGTCGGCCGGGTGGAACGATGGGATGGGCAGATCCTCACGGTCGCCCGCGAATCCGGACCCGTGATCTCGATTCCGAGGGGAGCCATCGCACGCCTCGATCGATTCGACGGAACGACGCCGCGAAGTGAATCGGCCCGTCGAGCCTTCATTGCTGGTGCCCGCGTCTGTGGCGGGATCGGAGGCGCCTTTTCGCTTGCGGGCATCGGCGCGTGGCAATGGCGTGCGCCGGTGGCGGTGATCCTCGCAACTACGCCGGCGCTGCTGTGCGGTGGAGTGGGCGCTCTGGCTGCCGCGGCCGGCGGCCCCCAGGACCGTTGGATGCCGATCGACGTGACGTCACTGGACAAGTAGGTTCGGAACGCTCACGGCTGGCAGGCAAGACGCCGCCACGGCGCCTGTCGGCGAGTCAGGTGTTGCCGCACGACGCCCTGTCGCACCCGGGTCCGACCTCGTGGTCCCTGCGGGCTTCCGTAACAATCCTCCGCCGATTCTTCAGTCCTGAATGTCAGCGGGCAGTCATCGCTACCCGCGCGTGACCACCCCGACGCGGCTCGCGATGGCGCGCGAGCTCCCGTATGTGGCGCCGCCCGTGTCGGGGCGCCGGGCACTGTGAAGGGTTGTCGGCGGAGGCGCGAGGTAACCACGGCCCCCAGCGGAGGCCGTCATGAAGCTCACATTGGTCCTGGTGGCTGCGCTTGTGCTCATGGTGGCGCTCACTCCCGCGATGGCGCAGGAGCGCAGCGCCGCGTCGCTCACCGAATCCATCGCTCGCGAGGCCGCCCGGTTGGGTGCCGTGGCTGCTCTTCCAGCCCGGAACGGCTCGGCGTCCGCGGCGCAGGCCGCATCGAGTCGACCGGCCGAGACGCTTCAAAAGGGCACTCGGATTCGCGTGACCACCGCGCCAGTGGCGGAAGGGCCAGGCCTCATGAGGACCGGACACGACGTCAATCTCCAAGCCGCGAATTGCGACGCTGGTGAGCGCGTTCGCGGCCGCGACGGGGACAGCACGGCGTTCCGGCGGCCTGATACCACAGAGGCCACGCCCCGGCGAGCTCGTGGGCCGGTCATCGGACAGGTCGAGGATTGGGATGGCAAGACTCTCAGGGTGACTTGCGAGAACGGCCCGGTGGTCTCTATTCCTCGGGAGGCGATCGGGCGTCTCGAGCGGTCCGGCGGATCGCCATCGCGCCTGCATTCGGCCGCCGTGGGGCTGGGGATAGGCGCCGCGGTCGGCGGCGGGATCGGATTGGGAGTCGGCCTCAGCTCCTGCACGACACTCGGGAGTTTCACGATGTGTCCCAAGATCAACTTCCTACCCGTTGCGGTTCTCGCCGGGGTTGGCATCGGCGCCCTGATGGGCGCTTCGGCCTCGACTACCGAGCGTTGGACTTCAGTCGACGTCAGGTATCTGGACAAATAGACGACGGCTTCTGCTGGTTCGACCTGATGTCGTTCCCCGTGTGTCGTCAATCGAACTGCAAGTCGGGCCAGGCGATCTCGGCCGTTCGGCATCCGCGGTTGCGATCGGAGGCGGCGTCGGGCTTTCGGGTTACACGGTCGGTGGACCGCTGTCGACGCAGGTGGGAGGCGCAGTCAGGCAACGCGCTCTGCTAACATAGGCGGATGCCTGCACCAGTCTCGTTCGACGTCACCTCGAAGGTGGACCTCCAGGAGGTCGACAACGCCGTGAACCAGGCCCTGAAGGAAGTGGCTCAGCGCTACGACTTCAAGGGATCGAAGGCGGCGATCGAATTCAGCCGCGGCGAGGGCACCGTGACGCTGGTCGCCGACGACGAGTTCAAGATGCGGTCCCTGTGGGAGCTGCTCGAGGGGCGCATGGTCAAGCGCCAGGTCCCCATCAAGAACCTCAAGCTCGGCGAGATCGAGCACGGGGCCAACGACACGGTCAGGCGCGTCGTCACCCTGCAGCAGGGCATTCCGATCGAAGCGTCCAAGGAGATCGTGAAGTTCATCAAGGACAGGAAGCTGAAGAAAGTCCAGGCTTCCATCCAGGCCGATCAGCTCCGGATCTCCTCGCCGTCGAAGGACGAGCTGCAGGAAGTCATGCGATTGCTTCGCGAGCAGGATTTCGGCGTGGCGCTGCAGTTCGGCAATTACCGGGAATAGAAGAACCGTTCGCCCGCGCCCGCGCGGCAATCACCGATCACGCCAGGAGTCACGATGGGGGCGCACGCCCATCGAGCGTCTGCACAAGGGCGTTCCACAGTGCCTCCTTGGCGCTGGCTGAAGCGGCGAACAGCTCATCTGAGAATCGCCGGTACGTCAGCAATTCCTGGTAGATTCCGGCGCTTCGATACGAGTTCAGCTCCATCCCCGCCAGGTACTGCAGCCGCAGGGTCCGGTCGCTGTTGATTTCGGAGCCATTCAGCCACTGTCGAAGGTCCGGCTCCCACCCGGTGAAGGTTGCCAGCAGATCGACGGCGGATCGAAATCCGACGCCCCGCAGCGACGCGGCGACCTCGGCAAGGCCGGGCTCGGCAAGCCGTCGCTCGATCTCGTCGACGTCGATCCTGCCCGGATCTCTCTGGCCCATGAGCACGATATCGATGCCCCGCGCATCCCGCGCGTTGCCCCAGATCGTTCCGCGGGGAAACACCTCGAAGAACGTCGCGATCTCCATCTTCACGGCATCGACGTCCGTCTCGTACAGCGGCACCCATTGGGTCACGATCCCGCCGGGGTTGAGATGCTGCCGCACCAGTTCGAAATACTCCTTCGTGTACAGCGTCGCCGAACCCTTCACCCACGGGTGAATCGGGTCCGAGGTGACGATGTCGAACCGGTCACTCGTTGTCAGCAGGTAGTGTCTCGCATCGTCGTACGTAACGCGGACTCGGGGATCGCGCAGAACATTGTCATTCTCTCGTTCGAAGTAGGAGGCCACGACCGTCGGGATCAATGGCTCGATTTCGACAATGGCAATGCGGGTGATGTCGTGGTAGGGCACGAACGACCCAGCGGTGACGCCTGCTCCCAACCCGGCCACGAGCACCGAACGAGGTTTCGCGTGGATCAGAGCGGGAAGGTGCGCCAGCATCCGCTGCAATCTCATGTCCTGCCGCTGGCTGGACGCTTCAACCTTGCCGCTGACGTGGAAGTTCCTCACGCCGTCCGGGAACTGCGACACGGCGACCGACGCATTGATGCCCTCGCCGGCGTAGATCACCTCCACGTGGCCGATCCAGGAGGCCATTTGCCGGCCATACGCGACGAGCATTCCAGGGATCGGGGGAATGGAGATCATCAGCCAGGCGGCGAGTCCCGCGGATCCGGCCATCAGGACGCCGGCAAACGGGATCCTGAGCGCACGGTCCGACCCCTGGCCGGCCCCCGCGTCCGCGTGGAACGTCCTGCGTGCGAGCGGCGCGATGAGCGCCAGGCCGGCGATCGCTGACATGCCTATCAGCGCGCGCTGCGCGTCCTGACTGCCCCAGCGAGGGATCACCCACAGGCTGGTCGCAATCGAGCCGACGAGGGCCCCAAGGGTGTTGGCCGCGTACAAGCCGCCAACCACCCGATCCAGGCCTCGCCCCGGCAAAGCCGCCGCGGCGAGCGCCAAGGGGAAACTCGCCCCCCAGAGGACGGCTGCCGGAGGAACCACCCAGAGGCACCGCGCGACATCGAGTTGGAACGCGAGCGACGGACTGGTCGACAAGGTTGGATTGAGCGGCCAGTAAGGCAGCACGTTCGACAGCATGAACGCGGCCCAAGCTATCGCCGCGGAGAGGAGCAGTTGACAGACGCCAAGTGCGAGTCGCGGCTTCGATGTCCGCCCGGCGACGAGCGAGCCCATCCAGGTGCCGAGTCCGAGCGCGCCGAGGAATACGGCCAGGACGACCGAGAACGTGTAGACCGTCGCGCCCAACATCAGCGACAGGATGCGAGTCCAGATGACTTCCGCAGAAAGCGCGCACGCTCCTGAAACGGCGACGGCCAGGTACACCGGAAGCTCGTCCGGACGAACCTCCAGGAACCTCCGTCGTGTGCTGACAGCGGCCGCCGCCGATTCGCGACTGGGGCGCTCGGTCGGTTCCGGACCCGCGTGATACGCCGTGCGTCCCGCGATGATCAGGCTGATTGCTGCCGCCATCCCGTTGATGGCCGCGGCCGCGTAAGTTGCCGTCTCTGCGTCGTGGATCCTGAGCAGGTAGAAACCCGCGAACAGGCAGCCGAACACCGCGCCGGCGATGTTGGCGGCGTAGAAGAGCCCGAGCCACGAGACCCCGCGGGGCGACGATTCGACAAAGCGGCCCAGGACCGGCAGGGTCGCGCCCATCAGCAACGTGGACGGAAGCAGGCAGGCGGCCGAGATTGCTCCGCGCACCAGAAACCCCGGCAGCCCATGCTCCACGCCCGCAATGTACAGGCGCCCGGCCACGGGCAGCGCGAACAGCACCGCGATCCCGAGGATTCCCGCCCCCGCTTCGAGCATCGCGTAGCTGACGAGCGGATGCTGGCGGGAAGGTATCAGCCGCGGCGCGGCCAGGCTTCCCAGGCAGGTCCCGCCCATGAAGGTGGCCAGCAGGACGCCAAGGCTCACGGCCGTGGAACCAATGACCAGTTGAAGCCGGTCGAACCAGACAATCTCGTAGATCAGCGCGGCACAGCCGCTGCCCGTGTACAGGAAGAGCACGGCAAGACGGAGAGCGCCCGAGTCAGACGTGCGCGCGTGCGTGGAACTCCGGGCCGTCGGCTCGAGGTCCCGCCGCTTCTTCGGCTGACCACGGGATCGCGGCTTGGACATGGATCTTCCAGCGACGCTCTAGAGCGCGGAACAGCCCGCCGCGTCCACAGATACCGGCCTGACGGAGCACCGGTATCTGTGGACGCGGCGGGAGGCAGAACCGGAGGTCAGAACTTGTAGCTCGCCACGAGGCGCGCATTGCGCGCGGGGACGATTGCCGATATCTGGCCGTAGGTCGGACCCGATTGCCGGCTGATGGAGGTCGCCGCGTTGGTGTTCAGCGCGTTGAAGATGTCCACGCCGAGGGCCAGCTGGCCCTTGAACAGCCGCTGCTTCTTCTGGAGGCGGAAGTTCAGGCGATTCAGGGCCGGCAGGCGCTGCGAGCCGAGAGGCTCCATCAGCAGGATGACCTGGCTGAGCTGCTTGAGGCCGGAGGTGAACCGGACGTCGCGCGCCTGAGGAGCCCCGCTCAGGCTTTCGAAGTAGCCCGACAGCTGGATGTCCCACGGGAACCGGTAGCTCCCGCTCAGCTTGAAGTTGTGCTCCCAGTAGGTGGACTTCGCGAACGTGTCGTTCGGCGTCAAGGGAATCCCCACGCGCCACGCATTCGCCCGCGTTGCCAGGAAGGAGGTCAGCACCTCCCACTTTGCCGACGACCGCTTCATCAGCGTGACCTCGAAGTTGTGGTAGTAGTTCGTGTTGCCGGGCGTGTTCACCTGTTCCGCCTGGTCGAATGCGGCGCCCTTCAACGACGGGATGTAGTCGTAGTAGGTGACGGCCCCGCCGTCGTCAGCAGTCCCGACCTTCCCATCGGGCCCGGGGTCCACGCCTGGAATCGCGAGGGAGTAGGCGCTGAAGGGCCGCGCCGGGTTCACCTCCTGGGCCCTGTCGAACTGGCGCTTGAACACGTATCCGCCGCGGACCGAGATGCCCTGGAAGAGCTGGCGTTCGACAAACAGCGACGCCTCGTCTTCTTTCCCCTGCCGGAGGTCAGGGTTGAGGATCTTCAGGCCCGCGCCCTGGGCGCTTTCGGTCGCGACGAACGAACCTTCCTCGCCGGGCTGGTAGACACCGTCCCTGTTCGGATCGCTCCAGGCATAGCGCCAGGCGAAATAGTCGTTCTGATTGAAGGTGCGTCCGGCCTGGGCGTTGGGCACGTCGTTGAATCGCCCGTAGGTGGCTTTGAGGACGGTCTTCTTGTCGGAAGTCAGCGCAAACGACAGCGCGATCCGCGGCGCCGCGTTCGTAAAGGTGAAGATGTCGAGCGCCTTGTACCCGACGGCCGGCGAGTATGGGCCGGGGGGCTTGGACTGCGCCGGGAGGTATGCGTGGTATCGATCGAGACGCACGCCCAGGTTCAACGTGAGGCGGTCACCGATCAGCCAGTTGTCACGCAGGAAGAAGCTCCACGTGTCCAGGTTGTTGAGGCTCTCGAACGGACTGTTGAAGAGCAGGACCTGATACGGCGCGCCATTCTGGAAGTACAGGCGCACGTCGTTGCCCAGTCCGCCCGTTCCAGCCCCGCGGGCCCGCTGGAACTTGTTGTGACCACTCGGTTGAGGACCGACGCCGGCCTTGAGGTCGTGGTCGCCGCCAAGGAAGCCGGGCTTGTGTAGGACGTGTAGGTGCCGTTGTAGATCGACCGCTCGCTGTTGCTCCCCGCCGGCGTGGAGTCGGTTCCAACCGAATTGACGTACGCGCCGGAGAGCCGGAGCGTGACCGTGTCGTAGCCAGGCTGTTTGTCGGACCACGGCAGGGAAATCGAGTTCCACTGGGTGTTGGCCACGAAGAAGTTGAGGATGGATCGGTTCGTCGGCGTATAGGTCCACTCAGCCTTCTTGAGGTCGTTCGGGAGGACGTAGTTGCCGACCGACTCGCCGGGCGTATAGGTTCCAGCCCCGCGCTGGGGATTGCGCTGCTCCTCCCACATGTAGACCGCGTTCACCTTCTGCTTCGACGTCAGCTGCCCGGTGAGCTTGAAGGTGCGGTCAGTCGACTTGTTCGTGTTCGTCCCCTGCGTGTCATCGGCCGTGAAGTACACGCCGTCGGGTCCGGGGGAGCCCCGGAATCCGATGACCTTGTTCCGCTGGACCAGCCACCGGCCGCCCCCGTAAAACCACAGTCGGTCCCGCAGCACGCGGCCGCCCAAATCGGCGCTCAGGTCCGAATAGAGCTCGCGCGGGCTGCCGACCGTGATCCCCTGCGCGCGGAGGTTGGCGTCCAGGTTGTTCCCCTGGAGCTTCGCCCCCTCCCACTGCGCGAGGTAGCTGCCGTGGAATTCGTTGCCGCCCGACTTGACCACCGCGACGAAGTTCACGCCGGCCGTCGGAACCTCCGCGTCGTTGGCGACCGCGCGGACCTGGACCTCCTCGAGCGATCCGACGTCCGGATACCTGAACGTGTCGCGCGCCTGCACGCCGTCGTACGTGTGCGAGAGCGTCCCGCTCGCCCCGTAGTTCGAGTCGCTCAGCCCGCCGCCCCGCATGCCCGGCACGAGCTTGACCAGCTCGGCAACGCTCCGGTCCGTCGGCACGGTGGCGATGGTGTCCTTGGTCAGGTTCGTCGTCGAGGCGGTGGTCCGCACGTCGACGACCGGGGATTCGCCGGTGACGGTGACCGACTCCGCCACCTGGCCGAGCGTGAGCTTGACGTCGATCGTCGTGACGTTGCCAAACCGCACCTCGAGCGCATTGCGCTTCGAAGTCGAGAATCCCTGCAGCTCGAACACCATCGCGTACACGCCGACGGGCAGCGCCGTGAAACGGTAACGCCCGTTCTCATCGGTCACCGTCGTCATCGTCCGGAGCTGAAGCGCGGGGCTGGAGATGGTGACCGTGACGCCGGGCGCCGTTCCCCCGGTCTGGTCGGTGACGCGGCCTTCTATCCCCGAGATCATCGTGGTCTGGGCCCCAGCGGGAGCGACCCCCGCGGCCCCGATGAAACAAGACAGCATGAGTAGTCGTGCGAGGTTCTTCTGCAGTCGTCCGCCGCTCTCGTCGCTCATAGAAACGCTCCTTGCTCCAGTTGCCACGCAGGTCGTATCCCGGCCGATCGTTGGCTATTTCGGGGCCGGCATTGTCGGAGGACCGATTAGATCCTTGCGCTCCAGCCGATTCACTTCGTCGACGAGCTTCGCGTAGGCGCGCCCCACGCCTTCGAGACCGGCGGCGGGAACGACGTCCAGCTGGTCGCCGTCCGTGTGGTAGAAGACCGGTGATTCAATCATCTGCACCGAAGGGGCGTCGGTGGACACATTCCCCATGTCGCCGCTCGCGTTCGGTTCCATGTCCGCGTAGACTGCGACGCCGAACGTCTGGTATGCCTTCAGCGTGATGGCCGCCAGCATGTCGCTGCCGAAGACCCACCAGCGCCGGGCGTCGCTCTGCGTCGATTTTCGAAGCCGGTTGCCGAAGTAGTAGGTCTGGGTGACCGACACGTGTTCGCAGTTCAACAGCAGCGCTGTCTTCGCGAGGAACGTGTCCTTGTTGTCGTGCATCCACATGGTGCCGGCCGACCCCGCGTGGTGCCCGGCAGTCGACACGAACTTCAGCGTGCGGCGCCGCTGCGCCTGCGGAATCTTCGCGAAGTACTCGGCGAGCCCCATCATCACAGCCATGCCCGAGCCGTTGTCGACGGCCCCGTCGAAGTAGGCGTCGTGATGGGCCATGATGACGATGTCTTCGTCGGTTGCGCCGGGCAGGGTGCCCCAGACGCTGGCGTCTCGAAGGCCTGAGCGGCGGTCCACGGCCAGGGTCATCTTGACCTTCACCGGGGTCCCGGCCTCGAGCAGGACCCGGAGCGAGGTCAGGTCGTCGGTGCCAATCGAGAAAGTCGGAACGGCGGCGGAGCCGTTCATGTGCGTCTGAAGGTTCCCAAAGCTGGTGATGGAGACGATGGCGGCCGCCGCGCCCTTTTCCGCGACGCGGGCGAGCGCGCCGTTCCAGACCGCCGAGTGCGAGATCGCGCTTGGCGTCGGCATGCTCTGGATGACCACCAGCTTGCCCTTCACGTCGCGACCCAGGAAGTCGGCGTCGGTGCCGAGGCCCACCCAGACGGCCTCCAGTTCGAGCCCCCCGGCCGGCGTCGGCTGCGAGCCGCCTGCCGCCCTGGCCGAGGGAAACGAGAGCGTCTTGCCCCCGCCGGTCGCGGTGAGGCTCCAGGCGGTCGGGATCCACTGCGGCGGGAGGTCGAAGTACTGGCGATGAATGTCCTGCAGGCCGAACCGCTTGAACTTGTCCTCGACCCATTGCTCGATGTCCTGATCGGACTTCAGGCCGGCGACGCGCCCCCACTCCAGGTTGCCCTCGTCGCGGCTCTTGCGCGACACGGCCACGATCTCGCCGACCCATTCTTTCAGCCGGGCGCCGTCGATCCGGCCGTAGGCCTGCTCGGAGGCCGGAAGCGGCCACCGCAGGTAGTGGGCGTCGTCCAGGGGGTAGGCGTGGGGGGTGATCGGGCGAACCGGCCGGCGGGCCGGACTCTGGCCGGCCGCCAGGCTGGTGCAGGCCACGGCGACCAACGCACAACCTGCGGCGCGGACCGACCGACGAGTGCTGGCCATCATGACGTCCTCACTTCGCTGCTGACGAGCGGGCGGCGGTAAATGGTCGGTATGCGAACATATGTTCACTGAGCGTACGCGGACGGTAATACGACCCTGTTTGAAGTGTCAAGACCATGTCGGATGTCTGTCGCGGGCTCCGGCGTCGGAGGCGCCCCTCAGGCCCGGGCGCCTCCCGCACGCGGGGCGTCGCGGGACCGGCGCCCACCTGCCTGCAGGCGTCCGGCTCGCTGGCCCCAGACCCTACGGGTTGATCTGCGCGCGAGTCGCCCGGTCGACCGCCTTGAAGAAGAAAACGAGGAACCGCGCGGTCCGCTCCAATCCCGGCGTCGAGATGACGTCGAGCACCTCGCCGCTCGTGTGGTAGAGCGGCGGCGCCTGCATCAGCATCGCGTGCGCCACCTTGATGGCGTCGAATCCCCCGGACTCGCCGCTCTGCACATTCGATCGGGTCGAGACGAGATTCATCCCGTAGCGCGAGACGCCCTGCTGGAACAGCTCGTCGATGAACGGCGCGCGGTTGGTGATTCCTGCGTAGAGCGGCGCCTCGCCGGAATCGGCAATCGCCTGCCGGTACCCGTCGGACGCCACGGTCCGCGCAACGGAGAAGTTCCGCTGTGACACGTGCTCGATGTTGAAGACGAGCACGGCCTTGGCGGCCAGATCCGGGTTCGCCGCCACGAAGCTGCGCGGCCCGTTGATGCCGCGGGTGTGATGGCCGGCGCTCGCGATGAATACGAGCGTCCTCATCGGCGCGTTCTCCGGCTTCACGAAGTGCTTGATGAGCGCCAGCATCACCGACAGGCCGTCCGCATTGTCCCCGGCGCCGTCGAACCAGGCGTCCGCGTGCGCGTCGATGATGATCGTCTCGTCGCTCCGCCCGCGAATGACGGCGACGGCGTTCTTGGCCGGCAGGTTCGACCGCGTCTCGGTCTTCAGCGTAATCTGCACGCGCGCCTTGTCCCCGACGCCCGCCAGGGCCGCGCGATCCAGCGCGTTCTCCAGGAACTGACCGTCCTGCCCGCCGATGTTGAAACACACGCTGCCGCAGTTGCCGAAGTCGAAGGATCGCTCGTTGCCGGGCAGCCGGATGAGATTGAACACGCCGACGGCCCCCCGCTTCTTCAGTTCTGCCGAGCGCGATGCGACGGCGCCCCGCTCGAAAAGCATGTGACCCTGCGGCACGATCAGCTGCACGGCAATCTTGCCCTTGACGTCGATGTACTGCAGCACTGCCGGACTCGCCGTGCCGACGTAGACGATCGGCGCCGTCAGCGTGCCAGTCGGAATGTCCGAGGGGGAGAGCGGCATCGCCGAGTCCAGCACCACGTCGCCGGAGGCGGCTCCAAACGCCGGGTCACCGAGCAGCTTCACCTCCCACGACAAGGGCATCCAGAGTTTCGCGTCCGCGTCCTGGGTGATCGGCTGCACTCTGACGTCCTTGACCCCGGCCTTCCGGAACTGGTCCGCGGCCCAGTCGATGGCCTTCGCGCCGGACGGGTAGCCGGAGACGCGGCCCCACATCTGGCCCGACCCGAACTCGTGGTTCGCCCGGCTGTCTTTCGAAATGCGGACAATGGCCTCGAGGTCCTTGCGAATGGCCGCGCCGGCCAGTTCCGGCGAGGCGGCCTCGCCCGCCGGCAGCACCGACGACCGCGGCGCGCGGTCTCCGACGATGACCGCTGGCTCCTTCCCAAAGGGTGGCGGAAGCGGCAAGCCGAACCAGGGCCCTGCGGTCTGGGTCTGCGCCGCCGGAGGCTGTTGCGCCGGGCCGGCGCAGGTCGGCACCAGCCCGTCCAAGGCCATCACGAGCAGAACGCCCGTGACGATTCCGCAGATGCGACTTCTCACGCTCATGATTGCTCTCCCGTTCCGGATGCCAGGTCCGACCCGCCGCCCCGTCCACTCATCGCGCCGGCGGGAAGCCCCGACAGGGCGCCGCCTGTACCTTGGATAGTTTTACACGCCGCGGCCGACCTTCCTGCCGAGGCGGCCGGCCTTCCCGTGCTGCACCAGAAGCGGGCACGGGCGGCATGTGTCGCCCAGGTTCTGGTGCAAGAACTGCAAGCCTCGTATGGTGCCGACCACGGCCAGAGTCTTCACCATCGCTCAGGCTCCTACCGGAATCGGGCCGCCCACCACGCCGGTCTGGTGCCACCGGTCGATCTGCGCGCGCTCGAAGCCCAGCTCCCGCAGCACTTCGTCGGTGTGTTCCCCCAACGCCGGCGGCGCCTGCTGGCGCATGGACCGCCGGCCGTCGATGCTCACCGGCAGGTCAATCTGCCGCAGGTCGGGGATCTGCGGATGCGGCAGCGGCAGCAGCTGCCCCAGCGTCGCCATGCGCGGGTCGCCCAGTACCTGGTCCAGCGTCCGGATGCGGCTGCATGGCACCTCTTGCGCCAGCAGCAGCGCTTCCCAATGGGCGGCCGGCGCCGTCTTGAGCCGCGTCTCCAGCAGGTGGTGGAGCGCCTCCCGGTGCGCCAGCCGCTGCGGGTTTGTGGTGAAGCGGGAGTCGGCCCCCAGCGTGCCCAGTTCCAGTGCCTTGCACAGCCGGACGAACAACTGGTCGTTGGGCGCCGCCAGAAACAGGAACTGGTCCTGCGTTTGGAATGTCTCGTATGGCGCCGCGACCATGCCGCGCGACCCGACTCGCTGCGGCACGACGCCCGTCGCCAGGTACCCCGCCACGTGATAGCTGAGCCACCCCAGCCCGGTTTCCAGCAGGCTCGTCTCGATGTGCCGCCCCTGCCCCGTGCTCTGCCGCTCGAAGAGCGCCGCCAGGATCCCCAGCGTTCCCCACAGCCCCGCGCCCATGTCCACCACCGCCGGCCCCGTGCGCACCGGCTCCGCCTCCGGACTGCCGGTCACGCTCATGATCCCGCAGAATGCCTGGATGACCGGGTCGTACGCCGGCCGCCCCTGGTCGGACCCGCGCGCTCCGAAACCCGAGATCGAGCAGTACACAAGTCGCGGATTGATCGCCCGCACCTGCTCATAGGCCAGGCCCCGCTTGGCCAGGCTCCCCGGGCGAAAACTCTCCACCAGCACGTCGGCCCGCTCGACCAGCCGCCGCACGATATCGCGCCCGTCCGCCTGGTCCAGGTCGATCGCCATGCTCCGCTTGTTCCGGTTGAACGCCAGAAACGTTGTGCTCAGACCCGCCCACGCCGGCGGCCGCCACTCCCGCGTGTCGTCACCCGTCTCCGACCGCTCGATCTTCACCACCTCCGCGCCCAGGTCCCCCAGCGTCATCGTGCAGAATGGCCCCGCGATGTTCCGCGTCAGGTCCACCACCCGTATCTCCCTCAGGATCCCCAAGGCTCACCTCTCCCCGCGGCCATCCCGGCCGCCTCTCTGTCCCCCGGGCCCGCACGACCGCTCAGTGGCGACTCCAATAGCTACAACGGCCCGGTTCCGGGTGGAACGCGACGGGCGGGAGCGAACGGGCGACGGGGAGGCCATGCCCGAAACCCGGCAGCGAACCCGGAGCCGTGATGACTCGTTCCGACACGCCGCGTGCCGGGCCTGGGTTCGAGTGCTCGCTAGGCGAACATGTGTTCGGGACGCGCGACCATACTAAAGTCCACAATCGAAGAACTGTCAAGTCGAATGTTGGTGCGATGGCGGCTCGCGCGGGTCGGGAATACGGACAGGGGGCTTCAACAGGGCTTCGCGGCGATCAACGTTTCCGGCCATTCGTCGCGGGTGTCGATGAAGGAGCTGCGTCGCACCTACCTGCCCGTGCTCCTCGAAGCCTCGGAGGCGATCTCCAGGCAACTCGGGTCCGTCCAGTTCGCGTAGTACTCCCGGGCTCCGAGTTCGGCGGGACGCCCCATCAAATCGAAGCGGACCGGAACCCGGATGAGCGGCCGGTAGCGCGCATGCGCTTCACCCACGCGGCCCTTTCGTGCGTCACTTCAATAACTTCTTCAGGAAGTCACACCAGGCGGCCATCCCGTCCCCGCTCTTCGCTGAGATCTCGAAGACGGCAGCCGCGGGGCTCACCCGCCGGATGTTGGCGAGCGCGGCCGCGCGGTCGAAGTCAACGTGCGGCGCAAGGTCGGTCTTCGTCAGCAGTACGACGTCCGCGTTCCTGAACATCGGCGGGTACTTCAAGGGCTTGTCCTCGCCCTCGGTGACCGACAGCAGGGTCACGCGGAGATCTTCGCCCAGATCGAACTCGGCGGGGCACACGAGGTTGCCGACGTTTTCGATGGCCAGGACGTTCAGCGCCTTCAGGTCCATCGTGGCCACGGCACGGGCCACCATCGTCGCGTCGAGGTGACAGAGCGTGCCGGTCGAGATCTGCACGACGGGCGCGCCGGTCGTCCGCAGGCGGCGGGCGTCGTTGTCGGTCTCGAGGTCGCCGACGACGACGCCGACGCGTGCATCTGTGCCAAGGGCCTCGATCGTCTTCTGCAGGAGCGTCGTCTTGCCGGAACCAGGTGACGACACGACGTTCATCACCAGCAGATTCAGTGCGTTGAAGAACCCGCGGTTGCGCTCCGCGATCCTGTCGTTGGCCGCAAAGATCGATTGGTGAACCTCGACCTCGCGGTGCGCGTGCGGGGCGACACGGTCGTGATCGTGATCGTGTGCGTGATCGTAGTCGTGCGTGTGGCCGTGCGCGTGAGCGTGATCGCCGGCGTGGTCGTGATCAGGGCCGTGCCCGTGCGCGTGATCATGATCATGCGCATGATCGTGCGTGTGGCCGAGGGCGTGCGAGTGATCGTGAGCGCCGGTGTGGTGGTCATGGTCGTGACCATGCGCGCGATCGGAGGCTGGGCCCGCACTCTTGGCCTGATCGACAAGCGGCGATCGAATCTCGTCCGCGGGCTTTCCGTCGATCCTGGTGGGGCCCGGCCGGCCGCAGCCGCATTCCTCGCACATGCCTAGTCCACCTCCAGCGACACGACGTCGAGTTCCCTGCCCCGCCGGATTTCGAAACTCGGCCGCAGGCAGTCGGGGCACTCGCCGATCATGCCCTCGGCCTCGAACTCCCGTTTGCAGCCGTCACACCAGCAGGTGCCAGGGATCTCGTCGACGACGAGGATCGCCTCTGCAGCCATGGTGCCTGCCCTGAGCACTGCGAACGCGTGGTCCAGCGATTCGCGCACGACGCCGGTCATCCGGCCGACCCGCATGCGGATCTCGTGAATCGACGACGCCCCGGATTTTCTGGCCTGCGTCTCGGCTATCTGGAGCACGGATTCCATGATCCCGACTTCGTGCATGTCTCTCGGGCCATTCTACTCCGCAGCCGAAGGCGCCGCCCGGCAGGCTGCGCCGCCTCGATCACAGGCAAGGCGCGTTCCTCGTTGCCGGCCGGCGGAGCCGTGCGCTGGATGTCGGATGGCCGCGCTGAGGTCAGCTCTCGAAGCTCACCCGCTTCGCGATGGCTTGCAGCGCACGCTCTTCTCCCGGGGAGACCAGCGTCACGGCGTTGCCCGAGGCGAGCGCACGGCCGGTCCGGCCGACCCGATGGACGTAGGCGTCCGGAGTGAGGGGCACGTCGTAGTTCACCACGTGCGTGATGCCGTCGATGTCGAGCCCACGAGCGGCGATGTCGGTCGCGACCAGCACGTGGTACTTCCCCGCGCGGAAACCCTCCACCGCAGACATGCGCTCGCGCTGCGTCCGGTCGGCGTGCAGTGCGGCCACGCGGACCCGACGGCTCGCCAGCTGGGTCGTCAGCCGATCCGCGCCGCGCTTGGTGCGGACAAACACCAGCACCGGGCCCACCTCGCCGCGGAGGAAGTTCACCAGCCATTCGGTCTTGTCGCGGGCGTGCACCGTTTCGACCGAGTGCGTGATCGTTCGCGCTGCGGCGTTCCTGGTCCCGACCTGGATGAACACGGGCTCGTGCATGATCGCCGCGGCGAACCGCCGGATCTCATCGGGAATCGTGGCCGAGAACAGCGCCGTCTGCCGAGTGGTGGGCAGCGCCTCGACAATGCGCGCCACATCGGGCCAGAACCCCATGTCGAGCATGCGATCGGCCTCGTCCAGCACGAGCACCTCGAGGCGCTCGAAGAACGGCGTGCCCGAGCGCATGTGATCAAGCAGTCGACCGGGGGTGGCGACGACGATCGGCACGCCCGCGGCAAGGGCTTGTGACTGGGGCTCCATCGGCGCGCCGCCGTAGACGGCGATGCTGCTGATTCCCGCATGGTACGCGAATCCCTGCACGTCATCGTCGACCTGCACCGCCAGCTCGCGGGTGGGCGTGAGCACCAGCACGCGGGTTCGTGCAGCCGGTACGGGCGCGGCCGGATCGGCAGCCGCTCGCTCCTCGGCTTCCTCCCGGATGATGCGTTCCAGGATCGGCAGGACGAACGCCGCGGTCTTGCCCGTTCCCGTCTCGGCACAGGCGATCAGGTCCTGCCCGGTTCGCACGATCGGCAGCACGGCCGTCTGGATGGCGGTGGTATGCGTGAAGCCGCGGTCCTGGATGCCTCGGAGCAGCTTCGGTTCGAGGTTCATCTCGGAGAACGCGAGCGGTTCGGCTGGCGGCGTTTCGGCGGCGGGCTCCAGCGGCGTCAGCGCCGGGGCCGCCGGCGCGTGGGCAGACGCGTGGGGCGCGTGTGTGCGTTGCGGTCTTCGTGTTCGGCGCCGCAGGCCGTCGTTAATTGGTGTCACAGTTTCGGTTCAAAGGCAGTGTGCAACAGGTCCCCAGTATCCGAGGGTGATGCTCTATTATCTTCGAGATCGCCCGTCTCACGCCACGCTGCGGCCTCCGCGGTGCCGAATCGCGGGAACCTCCCGCGGAATAGGGGCAGAGAGGGGCACGGGGGGCGCCAGACGGCCGCAACGCCACGGCTCACTTCAGCGAGTCTCTTCCGGGGGGTGGCGGCGGCTCGCCCGAGGTTGGGCGCGTGGCCTTGACAGTGCCTTGCCGGGTGGTAGCATCGAGTGTTGTGCTAAGGGAAAGCCCCGTCGTTCAAGCCTCCGCAGTTGAGTTGGAAGCGAGGTGACCGCGATGCGCACCAGCCGGCGCGTAACCACGTGGCTTGTGATTCTGGTTGTGCTGATCCCGGGGCTGGCCGTAGCCCAGCGTAGAGCGAGACTGTACGGGAAGGTCGTCGACCCGGAGGGCAAGCCGATTCCAGGGGTCGTCGTGACCGTGACATGCCCGCAGTTCCCGAAGTTCTCTGATGTCGAGACCACCGACAAGAAGGGAACGTTCACGGTCGATTTCCGCGAGATCAACGTCACCTACCACTACAGGTTCGACAAGGCCGGGTATCAGACCACCGAGGCCCAGCAGGAGTGGCACCTCGAGGGTGACCAGCGCTTCACCTGGACGATGCAGCCAGGGACGCCTGCGACTGCCGGCGGTTTGCCTCCGGCGTCGACGTCGGAGCCTGCGATTCTCGCGTACAACGCCGGCGTCGCGGCCCTCAAGTCGAAGGACTACGCGGCGGCTGAATCGAAATTCACGGAGGCGGTCGCCCTTGACCCGAAGCTGGTCCAGGGATGGGTGGCGCTCGGCGCGGTGCAGTTGCAGACGGGCCGCAACCGGGAGGCGGCGGAGTCGGCGGAAAAGGCCATGGCGCTTGGCAACAGGGACGAACAAGTGCTGACGGCACGATGGCAGGCGTACCGCAACCTCAAGGATGACGCGAAGGCCGCCGAGGCGTTGAAGGACCTGCAGACCGTCGGGCGGGCGACCGAGGAGGCAAAGCGGTTCCACAACGAAGGAGTCGCCCTGGTCAAGGCCGGCGACAACGCCGGCGCCTTTGCGAAATTCCAGGAAGCGCTCAATCTCGACCCGAATCTTCCGGCCTCGCTGCTCGGGCTCGCCACCGCCGGCCTCAAGATAGGCAAGAACGCGGAGGCGGCGGCAGCCGCGGAGACCATCCTGAAGTCGGATCCGAAGAACGAGAGCGCGATACGGATTCGGTACAACGCCTGCCTGGCCCTTGGAGACAAGGAGAAGCTCTTCGACTCGCTGGTGGGTCTGTATTCGGTAGAACCCGTGGCGGCAAAGAACGGGCTCCTGAAGCTGGCCTTCGAAGCCTACGACGCGAATGACGTCACTCGAGCCAAGGACAGATTCAACAAGATCCTCGAGCTCGATCCCAACCAGCCGCTGGCCCACTACTACGTCGCGCTGCTCTACGTGAACGCGGGCGATACCGAGCAGGCGAAAGCCCACCTGGAACGCTTCCTGGCGCTGACGCCGAACGGCAAGGAGGCGGACTCCGCGCGAGACATGCTCAAGCAGCTGGCCAAGATCAAAGGCGAGGACGTTTCCGCCCCCGTATTCCAAACGCCGCCATCGGATATCCCCCAGACGATGGTGGCAGCCCCCCCCGTATAGCCCCTTCGGTCTGCAGTCGTGGGCAGCGCTCCCAGGCCAGCCCTGAGAGCCCTGCGCCATAGCGCCGCGACCGGGCCGGCAACGACATCGATCGCGGCTGCACAGTGTCGGCGCGAGTGTGAGCGCTCGTGACCGATGCGGGCTTGACGCGCGCGGCGGAACCCGCAGGGTGTTCGGAACCTGTGGTCGAGAGGATCCGGATCTATCCGCATGGATCCAATTGCGTAGATCATCGGTCTCCCACGACGTTGGTTCTTTGTCGAGCGCTGCACCGGCGCACCGGTGACTGGAGGTGGTACCAGTACCAGGTACCAACGTACTCGCCTCGCAGTACGTTGGATTGATGGAAGTTCCGGGAGTCCTGCAAGAAGCTCCAAGAGGCGCGATCGTCGATGACACGCTGGAGGCTCTCGATAGGGCCGTACGAGCCGGCGGCGGCTACGCGGCACATGATGGCATGGCGTGTGCAATTTGTTGCCGATGCGAAGCCCCGCCTCCTGGCAGATTCCGCGAGCCCACCGGTCAAGCGATGGCGCTTGTGTGACGGTCTACCGCTCGTCGCCGTTCCGCGTATCGGTCGGTAGTCATCTCGAAGGAGGACTCGATGAGAAGAATGGCATGGCTGATGGCTGCTCTCGTGGTTCTGACCTTGCCGCTGGCGGCGGCAGCCCAGACCGCGACAGGGCGCGTCACCGGTGTGGTCACCGACCCGAGCGGGGCGGTGCTGCCCGGCGTAACGGTCACGGTCAAGGGTGATAGCGGCAGCGTGGTTGGCACGGCGGTGACCGACTCGGTCGGCCGCTACGTCGTAGACAACCTCGCGCCAGGTTCCTACACGGTCACGGTCGAGCTGGCAGGATTCACCACTCTGGTGAGCAAGGTCTCCGTGGTGGCGGGCCAGCCCGTCACCTTGGACACGAAGCTCCAGATCGGCCGCCAGACCGAAGTGATCGCGGTGACCGGAACGCTGATTCCCCGGCCCACCCTGGAGGCGATGAGCCCGGTCACCACGCTGGAAGTGCAGGAGATCACCTACCGCGGGATGAACCGCGTTGAAGACCTCCTCACCAGCCTGCCGCAGGTCTTCGTCGCGCAGAATTCCACGATCGCCAACGGCGCGTCAGGCACCGCGACGGTGGACTTGCGCTACCTCGGCTCGCAGCGGACGCTGGTTCTTCTCGATGGCCGCCGGATGGCGAGTGGTGACTTCACCGCCACCGCCCCGGACCTGAACTTCATCCCGTCCGCGCTCGTGAAACGGGTCGACGTCCTCACCGGCGGGGCCTCGTCGGTTTACGGTGCCGACGCCGTCGCCGGCGTCGTCAACTTCGTGCTGGACAGGGATTTCGAGGGCTTCAAGGGCGGCGCCGAATGGAGCGCCTACCAGCACAACAACAACAACGCGCTTGCCCAGCAAATCAATGCGGCCAAGGGTTTCAGCTACCCCAAGGGCAGCGTGTGGGACAACGCGCCGATGGGCTTCAACGTGGCGTTCGGCGGCAAGTTTGCCGACCAGAAGGGCCACGCCTCTCTCTACCTCGACTACCGCAAGACCGACGCCATCAACAAGGATCGGCGTGACTTCACGAACTGCTCCGTCCTGGGCGGGATGACGATGAACGGCCCGACGTGCGGCGGTTCAGCAACGTGGCAGTATGGCCGTTTCCTCGCCATTGACACCGCTGGAAACAGCCATGACTTCGTGCTGGACAACACGGGCGCAGGCAATCAGCTCAGGCCACGCACCTCATCGGACGTCTACAACTATGCGCCCGCCAACTTCATGCAGCGGCCGGATGACAGGTGGGCTGGTGGCGCGTTCCTGAACTACGACTGGAACAAGTACATCCAGGGCTATGCCGACGTCATGTTCATGGATGACTACACGGACGCGCAGATTGCGCCTTCGGGAGACTTCGGCAACACGTCCCAGCTCAACTGCGACAATCCGATGCTGAGTGACCAGCAGCGGAACCTGCTGTGCACGGCCAACGGGTACGGCCCAACCGACATGGCGCAGGTCATCATCCAGAGGCGCAACATCGAGGGTGGCGGCCGCGTGTCCCAGCTTCGGCACACGGCGCTGCGCTACTCCTTCGGCGTGAAGGGCGATCTCAACAAGGTCTGGAGCTACGACATCTACGGGCTGCAGGCTGAGATGCACTCCCCGCAGTCGTACGCCAACGACTTCAACATCCTCAACATCCAGGATGCCCTGATCGTCGACGGCACCCCGGGCGATCCGAGCTCCTGGCACTGCCGGTCAGGCAATACCGGGTGCGCTCCCTGGAATATCTTCCAGGTTGGCGGGGTGACGCCGGCCGCGCTCAATTACCTCCAACTGTCCGAAGTCCTGAACTCCGGCACGAGGACGCGGGTTGCCAGCGCCAATATCAAGGCGGACTTCAAGGACTACGGCATCGCGTTTCCCAGCGCGACCGAGGGCGTCAAGCTCGTGTTCGGCGGAGAGTACCGGCAGGAATACCTGTTTGTCCATCCCGACCTGCCGTTCATCCAGGCCCTTGGCGCAGGTTCGGGTGGCCCGACGCTTCCCGTCGAAGGCACCTACAGTGTGAAGGAGTTCTTCTCCGAGGCACTCATTCCCATCGCCCAGGACGTCAAGGGGTTCAAGGATCTGAGCCTCGAGCTCGGCTACCGCTATTCCAGCTACAGCAGCACGGGCAACCATCCCACCTACAAGGCACAGGCCTCGTATGCGCCGGTTGCCGACTTCAAGCTGCGGGCGGGCATCAACCGTGCGACCCGGTCGCCGAACGTCACCGAGCTGTTCACGCCGCAGGGGCTTGGTCTCGGCGGCAGTTCGGACCTCTGCGCCGGCACCTCGCCGACCGCCACCCAGTCGCAATGCGCGCAGATGGGCGTGTCGGCGGCCCAGTACGGCCACGTCCTCGAGAACCCGGCCAACCAGTACAACACCCTGGGTGGAGGCAACCCGGACCTGAAGCCCGAGGTGGCCGACACCTATACCGCCGGGATGGTGCTCGCTCCGAGGTTCGTCCCGAACTTCACGCTCGCGCTCGACTACTACAACATCAAGATCGACAAGACCATCGGCAGCCTGGGATCCGATGACATCCAGAACCAGTGCGCCGCCACCGGGAATCCCGTCCTGTGCGGCCTGATTCACCGTGATTCGCTCGGCACCCTGTGGCTGCAGACCAGCGGCTACACGATCACGACCAATCAGAACATCGGCAAGCTCAGTTCTGAGGGTATTGACGTGAACGCCAGCTACTCGAGGGCCCTGGGCGGGGCAGGCCTGTTCACGTTCAACATCATCGGCACCTACCTGTTGCATCAGAAGATCGACACCGGGCTGTATGCCTATGATTGCGTGGGCTACTTCGGCAACCAGTGCGGCGTGCCGACGCCCACGTGGCGGCATTTCGCCCGCGTCTCCTGGGAGAGCACGTTCGGGACCACCCTCACGTTGGGGTGGCGCACCATCGGCGCCGTCACGAACGATGATGGCAGCCCCAACCCGGCCATCGGCGATCCGGGCAACATCGACCTGCTGAAGGCGAACGACATCTACCAGATCGCCGCGCACCACTATCTGGACTTCGGGGTCACCTACCGGTTGAGGAAGGGAGTCCAGCTCCTGGTCGGCGTCAACAACATCCTCGACAAGGAGCCGCCACTCGGGGCGGGGATGTCACCCAACGACTACGGCCCTGGCTTCTACGGGACCTACGATCCGCTGGGCCGCTACGTTCACACGAGCGTGCAGTTCACGTTCTAGTCCGCGCGGCGGCAACGTGCCAGGCTTGGGGGCGGTTCCTTCGGGGACCGCCCCTTTTCTATTTGCGGGCGTACAAAGAAAAACGCCCGATGCCGTTTCCGAGCATCGGGCGTCTTGAATATCCCCGGCAGCGACCTACTCTCCCACAGAGTCACCCCTGCAGTACCATCGGCGGTAGAGGGCTTAACTACCGTGTTCGGAATGGGAACGGGTGTGGCCCCTCTCCTATGACCACCGGGAAACCCTTTGGGGAAGATGTGCGGCTTGCGCCCGCCAAGCGAACGTGCCTCGCATCCACCCGCAACTTGTATTTCAGCCGACGCGCCAAGCGCGCGGTCCGTTCGAGGAGCTGCCGGAGGTGCCCAGGTATCTTCTCTGGGGCTCGTAGCGCGCCTCGTTCGGCGGCTGAAGGTCGAACGAGTTTGACAACGAATATCCTGCAAAGAGCGGTTACTGAACGGTCACGCGCCGAAACAACAGCGCTATGAAATGAGAATATGGTCAAGCCTCACGGCTGATTAGTACCAGTTAGCTTAGAGTGTCACCACCCTTACACACCTGGCCTATATACCTGGTAGTCTTCCAGGAGCCTTTAGAAGCTTTACAGCTTGGGAGATCTCATCTCGGGGAGGGTTTCACGCTTAGATGCCTTCAGCGTTTCTCCCTTCCGCACGTAGCTACCCAGCGCTACCCTTGGCAGGATAACTGGTACACTAGAGGTGCGTCCAACCCGGTCCTCTCGTACTAAGGTCAGCCCCCCTCAAATCTCCTGCGCCCATGACAGATAGGGACCGAACTGTCTCGCGACGTTCTAAACCCAGCTCACGTACCGCTTTAACCGGCGAACAGCCGGACCCTTGGAACCTGCTACAGCTCCAGGATGCGATGAGCCGACATCGAGGTGCCAAACCTGAGCGTCGATGTGAACTCTTGGCTCAGATCAGCCTGTTATCCCCGGCGTACCTTTTATCCGTTGAGCGATGGCCCTTCCATGCGGGACCACCGGATCACTAAAGCCTGGTTTCCCACCTGCTCGACGTGTGTGTCTCGCAGTCAAGCTCGCTTGTGCTTTTGCACTCTACGGCTGATTTCCAAACAGCCTGAGCGAACCTTCGCGCGCCTCCGTTACCGTTTAGGAGGCGACCGCCCCAGTCAAACTACCCACCTAGCAGTGTCCCTGGCCTGGATTACAGGTCGAGGTTAGAACGCCGAAGCGCTAAGGGTGGTATCTCACCGTTGACTCCCCGGACCCCAAGAGGCCCGGTTCATAGTCTCCCACCTATCCTGCGCATAACGCGTCAGCATTCACTACTAGGCTGTAGTAAAGGTGCACGGGGTCTTTCCGTCTAGTCACGGGCAACCGGCGTCTTCACCGGTACCACAAATTCGCAGTGCCCCTCGTTGAGACAGCGCCCAAATCGTTACGCCATTCGTGCAGGTCGGAACTTACCCGACAAGGAATTTCGCTACCTTAGGACCGTTATAGTTACGGCCGCCGTTTACCGGGGCTTCAGTTCGTAGCTTCGCCTTGCGGCTGACCACTCCCTTTAACCTTCCGGCAC
>CAWFQE010000002.1:1032500-1533444 GCA_963817885.1 uncultured Acidobacteriota bacterium
GGCCAGCCGCCCCGCCTCGACCTCGGTCGACGGCACATCGTCGAACACCGACAGGACCTCGTCGACGTTCAGCTCCGTGATGCCTTCGCCAAACAGCAGGCCCGATGCGTGCTCGGCGCGCGCGACGGCGTCGGCGCTGTGCACCAGCCGCGTCATCTCGCTCGCCAGCGCGCGGGGCGCTTCACGCTTCTCGGGCGCCCGCCGCAGCTCGGCTTCGAGCTCGCGCACCTGGTCCTGCTCGAGGAACGTGAAGTACTTCAAGGTACATCGGCACGTCGCGGTCGTCGGTGTTCAGCCAGAACTGGTAGAAGCGGAACGGAGAGGTCCGGGCCGGATCGAGCCACACGGCGCCCGCTTCGGTCTTGCCGAACTTCACGCCAGACGAGGTGGTCACAAGCGGCATCACCAGGCCGTGCGCCTTGCCGCCGCGCAGCTTCCTGATGAGATCGCAGCCCGCCGTGATGTTGCCCCACTGGTCGCTGCCGCCCATCTGCAGCGTGCACTTGTACTGGTCGTAGAGCATCAGGAAGTCGTACGACTGCAGCATCAGGTAGCTGAACTCGGTGAACGAAATCCCGTCCTCGGCCTCGAGCCGGCGCTTCACGGATTCCTTCGCCAGCATGTAGTTCACGGTGAAGTGCTTCCCGACGTCGCGAAGGAACCCGAGCAGGTCGAGCTTCCGCAGCCAGTCCGCGTTGTTGACGATGCGCGCCGGGTTCACGGGAGCGTTGAAATCGAGAAACTTCTCGAGCTGGACGCGAATGCCGGCGAGGTTCGCGTCGATTTGCTCGATGGTCAGCAGTTGGCGTTCCTGCGTCTTGCCGCTCGGATCGCCGATCATGCCGGTGCCGCCGCCGGCAATGGCAATGGGGCTGTGACCGAACCGCTGCATGCGAGAGAGCGCCACGAGCGGCAGCAGCGATCCGACGTGGAGGCTCGACGCGGTGGGATCGAATCCGATGTAGCAGGTCACCTTGTCGCGGCCGAGGACGTCACGCAAGCCCTCGCTCGACTCGTACACCATCCCCCGCCACTCGAATTCGGAAAAGACGTTGGAAGACATGAGGGGAGGATTACACAGGCTTAGGGCTTGGGGCTTGGGGCTTGAGGCTTGGGGCCGAGAGCGAAGGGGTCGGGACGGATTTCGCGCACTTCAGATCTGTAAGTCAATTCTGTGATGCGCGAAATCCGTCCCGACCCCTAGAACTTCAGCCCAGTCACCACGTGCAGGCGGACGCCGTTGCCGACGCCGTACGCAAGATACGCGTTGAATCGAAATAGGGGCGCGACCAGGTACCACCCGGCCCCGTAGCCCCGTTCCAGCCTGGCGTTGGCCCGGCGCTGGCCGTGGTCCCACACCGACCCGGCATCCGCGAACAGGACGATGCCGCTCTGCCCGAACCGCATGGGGGAGGTGGTCGGAACGCGAAGCTCCGCCGAGACCGCGACGAGGTTGTCTCCGGCAAATGAGCCCGCACGAAATCCGCGAAGGCTGTCCGCGCCTCCGAGCAGCGGCTTCTCGTATGGCGGCAACGTTCCGTTGGCCGACTCGACCACGCCGCGCACCGCGAGCACCGATGTCGCCGGGAGCCCGACGTAGCCTCTGAGGTCTGCCCTGAACGTGTCGACGCGGGGCCCGCGTCGCAGATCGAAATGATTCCAGCCGGCCGACGCGAACAGGGCGTTTCGGGGAAAGGCCGGGTTGGTTCGGCTGTCGAATGACAGTTGCGCGCCGTACGACGAGACCCGATCGTGGCGGGCGCCGAACGACACGTCGGCCCACGCGCCCCGCACGCCGAGAAGCACGAAGGTGCTGAACGACTTCGAGATGTCGAGCGCCAGCTCGTTCCGGTGGTCGTTGAGATCGAAGAACGGATTCCTGCGGCTCGAAACCGACGCGGCAGCCTGCACCCTCGAGACGGGGCCCGCGTAAACACGCTTGTCGATTTCGATCGCTGCGCGCCTGGTGCCGCCCCACGTCAGCGGAACCGAGACCATCCCGTCTCTGCCGATCACGTTCACGAAGCTGACGCGACCGCCAAGGGTGATGCCGTAGCCGTCCACGTAATCGAGCACGGGCAGCAGCATGATGCTGTCACCCAGCCTGCCAAGAGGACCGGGCAGCCTGCCGAGCGAATCGGCGCCGGGCCGCTCGCGTACGATGATCACAAGGGCGACATCGGCCGGGTCCGACAGGGACCGGCCGAGTTTCCTGACCTCGACGGCGACGAATCGTCCGCTCTTCCGAAGGCGTTCGGCGACCTGCTCGACTCCGCCGGCCGCGAGCGGCTGCCCGACGGCCACGCCGGCGAGCGAGATCACCTCCGCGTCGGGCGTCCGATAGTTCCCGTGTATCCGGACCTCGCCGACAACCTCGGGCGCCGTGGCGGCGGCTGGCGCTTGCGCCTGCACGACATGGGCGGACAGCAACAGCAGCAGCACGCCGAAGGCGCGTGCGGCCCTCACAGCCCGGGGCCCTTCGGGACGTAGCCGCGGATGGTCGCGCTGACCTCCCCCTTGCGGTAGTCGTAGAAGTCGCGCGCGTAGCGAACGCGATAGTTGCCCACCGCAACGGTCGCCGTGCCCGAAAAGGTGATATTGCGGGGCAGCCAGACGTTTTCAAAGTACACGCCCATGGTCATCGATGCGCGCGCATCGTCCACCCGCACGATGCTGCGGCCCGGCAGGAAGCCGAAGTCCGGGTTGTCGAAGTTGAACTTGACGATCTGGTACTCCTTCGGATCGATCCACAGGGTGACCTGGGACACCTTGTTGAGGCCCCGGTCGATGTCCTTCTCGATCTGTTCGTCCTTCGGGCTCGGTTTCTTCGCCGCCGCCTGCCCGCGTCCGTGCCGATGTTGATCGTCGGTCACATTGAACAGGCGCGTCGGGTAGTACTCGATTCGAATGACTTCCCGGCCTTCGAACTGCTCGCGCCCCGCAAGGTAGTAGTTGCCCGGCTCGAACTTGAACCGCAGGAAGTACGCCTCGGAGATGAATCTCGGCTCCCCGGCCGTCGGCGTCACCTCTGCTTCGTCATCGGGCTCGACGTCGGCTGGCTTGATGTTCTTGGCCGCGGCCTCCTTCAGACGCTGCAGGCGCCGCTCCTCCCGCCGCTGTTCCACCCTCAGCCAGTGCGCCTCGTAGGCTTTGCGCTCGCCCTCGGCGACAGCCGCGCCATTGGACTTCACCGGACTGCGGATCAGGAACCCGTCCCGGATGAACCACTGGAACTCGCGCTGCATTCCCTCGAGACGCTGGTCACCAGGGCCCAGCAAATCGAAGACCTCGCGCTCGCTCAGGATGTAGTCGTGGAGCGTCCGCCAGTTCTCGTTGCGCCGCTCGAGAACCTTGGCCATGAACGCGTCGAGATCGCTTTTCGGCGCCGGGGCAACAGGTGCCTGTTGTGCCAGCCCCGGCAGCCAGAATGTGGCGACAGCAAGGGCGCCGATGACAACGGGGCGAGTGAACGCTGGTTTCACGATCGACCTCCGGCAGGCGCGCCTTCGGGGAACTCTATAACAGACGACGAAACCGTGCCGCCGGTTCGCCCGGGCGCCGGGCCTTGCACGGGACTGCCGTGCTGGTCCGCGCTCCGGCAACCCGGATAGAATCTGAGGTACATGCCTGTTCTCAAGATTCCTGGCGGAGGAGCGCTGTCCTCATTCCGCATCGACAAGCTCAATTCCCGCCTCCGCGCGCTCGGGCCGGGATTGGCCGTGCAGTCGGCCTGCTACTGGCACTTTATCGAAACCGCACGGGAACTCGAACCGGAGGAGCGCGACAAGGTCGATCGGCTCCTGACCTACGGCCCGCCCGCTGTCGCTGCGGTTCCCGCCGGACGGATGATCCTGGTGACGCCGCGTCTCGGGACCATTTCGCCCTGGTCCTCGAAGGCCACCGACATCGCCCATCAGTGCGGCCTGGGCGTGGTTCGGCGGATCGAACGCGGAACGGCGTATCACGTATCCGGCGACGGGGAGACCGCCGCGGTCGAAGCGGTGCTGCATGATCGGATGACGGAGACGGTGCTGGGCTCGCTCGACGAAGCCGACGAGCTTTTCCACCACTTTACACCGAAGGCATCAGGGGTCATCGACCTCATCGGCCGCGGCCGCGCGGCGATCGAGGAAGCCAACACGGCATTCGGCCTCGCGCTGGCGCCGGACGAGATCGACTACCTGGCCGAGTACTTCGTCCGTCATCGTCGCAACCCCACCGACGTGGAGCTGACGATGTTCGCCCAGGCGAACTCGGAACACTGCCGGCACAAGATCTTCAATGCGAGCTGGCTGATCGACGGGGTGCCGCAGGCCGAGTCGCTGTTCGGAATGATCCGCACCACTCACCGGGCGAACCCGCAAGGCACCATCGTCGCGTACTCGGACAACTCCGCGGTCATGGAAGGACGCACCATCCGGAGGTTCTTCGCCGATCCCCGCGGCGGCCGATACGGGTTCCGGGACGAAGAGACCCACTCGCTGATGAAGGTGGAGACGCACAACCATCCGACGGCGATCTCGCCATTCCCGGGTGCGGCCACCGGGTCCGGCGGCGAAATCCGGGACGAGGGCGCGACCGGCCGCGGGTCGAAACCGAAGGCGGGCCTGTGCGGCTTCTCAGTATCCAACCTCCGCATTCCCGACTACGAGCGCCCCTGGGAGGGCCCGGAGTCCAGGCCCGACCGCATCGCGTCGCCGCTGTCGATCATGATCGAGGGCCCTATCGGCGCCGCCTCGTTCAACAACGAGTTCGGGCGTCCGAACCTCGCCGGCTATTTCCGCACCTACGAGCAGGAAGTCGGCGGCGTGGCGCGCGGCTACCACAAGCCGATCATGCTGGCCGGCGGAGTCGGCAACATCAGCGCCGGGCACTCGTTCAAGGCTGCGGTTCCCGCCGGCGCCCTGCTCCTGCAGCTTGGCGGCCCGGGACTGCTCATCGGCATGGGCGGCGGCTCGGCATCGTCGATGACGACCGGCTCGAACGCGGCGAACCTCGATTTCGACTCCGTCCAGCGCGGCAATGCCGAAATTCAGCGCCGCGCGCAGGAGGTCATCGATCGATGCTGGGCGCTCGGCGCCGACAATCCGATCCTCTCGATTCATGACGTGGGCGCCGGAGGCCTGTCGAACGCGCTGCCCGAGCTGGTCCACGACGCCGGGCGCGGGGCCCGGATCGATCTGCGGGCGGCCCCGAACGAAGAGCCCGGCATGACGCCGCGCGAGGTCTGGTGCAACGAGGCGCAGGAGCGGTACGTGCTCGCCATCGCGCCGAGCGACCTCGAACGATTCAGTGAGCTGTGCCGCCGTGAGCGGTGCCCGTTCGCGGTGGTGGGCACGGCCACCGACGAGCCCCGGCTGGTGGTGGACGATCCGATGTTCCGGAACGCGGCGGTCGACATGGATCTGCCCGCCCTGTTCGGAAAGCCGCCGAAGATGACCCGCACGGTCACCCGCGTGCGCCCGCAGCTTCAGGGGTTCGATCCGAAAGGCATCGCCATCGCGGAGGCCGTGAGCCGGGTGCTGCGCGCCCCGTCGGTCGCGGACAAGACGTTTCTGATCTCAATCGGCGATCGCACCGTTGGCGGGCTGTGCTCGCGCGATCAGTTGGTGGGCCCGTGGCAGGTTCCGGTTGCGGACTGTGCCACGACACTGATGTCCTTTCACGGGTACGCCGGCGAGGCGTTCTCCATCGGCGAGCGGACGCCGCTTGCGGCGCTGAACGCGCCGGCGTCCGGGCGGATGGCGGTTGGCGAGGCGCTGACCAACCTTGCCGCGGCGCCGGTCCGTTCGCTCTCGCTCGTCAAGCTCTCGGCCAACTGGATGGCGGCCGCCGGGGCGCCTGGAGAGGAAGCCGCGCTGTTCGACACGGTTCGAGCCGTGGCGCTCGATCTGTGCCCCGCGCTGGGCGTCAGCATCCCGGTTGGCAAGGACTCGATGTCGATGCGCACGGCCTGGAGCGAGCCTGGCCTGGCACGTGAAGTGGTGAGCCCCGTCTCGCTCATCGTCTCCGCCTTCGCCCCGTGTGACGATGTGCGTGGAACGTTGACGCCTGAACTTGCTCGAGACGAGGGCCCGACGGCGCTCGTCTTCATCGACCTCGGCCGCGGGCGCGCGAGGCTCGGCGGATCGGTGCTGGCGCAGGTGTTCGGACAGTCGGGCAACGAAACGCCAGACCTGGATGATCCGGCCTCGGTTCGAGCGTTGTTCGGCGCGCTGCAGGAGCTCAGAGCATCCGGCCGGGTGCTCGCCTACCATGACCGGTCCGACGGGGGATTGTTCGTCACGGTCGCGGAGATGGCATTTGCCGGGCACTCGGGCGTGACGACCGATCTCGACGGGATCTGCGCCGGCGGGACTGATCCGCTCGCGGCGTTGTTCGCTGAGGAGCTGGGCGCGGTGATCCAGGTTCGCCTGCCGGAGGTGGCCGAGGTCCTCACCACGCTCCACGCGCACGGGCTCGAGGCGCGCGTGATCGGGCGCCCGACCGGCGATCTCCGACTGAGCGTCACTCGCGGGAGCGAGGTGCTCTTCGACGACACGCTGGTCGCGCTCCGGCGGGCGTGGAGCGAAACCACCTGGCTCATGCAGACATTGCGGGACAACCCGGACGCGGCCCGGCAGGAGTACGACCGCATACTCGAGGTGGACGATCCGGGCATCACGCCGGTCCTGACCTTCGACCTGCAGACCGATGTCGCCTCGCCTCACATCGCGCGCGGCATACGCCCGCTGGTCGCCATTCTTCGCGAGCAGGGGGTCAACGGCGAGATCGAGATGGCGGCGGCCTTCGATCGGGCCGGCTTCGACGCCCACGACGTTCACATGAGCGACATCATCGAGGGCCGGGTCGCGCTGGCGGGGTTCCAGGGTTTCGCGGCGTGCGGCGGGTTCTCGTACGGCGACGTGCTGGGCGGCGGCGAGGGATGGGCGAAGTCGATTCTCTACAACAGCCGGGCGCGCGATGAGTTCGCGCGCTTCTTTGCGCGGCCCGACACGTTCGCCCTTGGCGTGTGCAACGGCTGCCAGATGATGGCGGCGCTCAAGCAGCTCATCCCCGGTGCGGACGCCTGGCCGCGCTTCGTCAAGAACGCGTCAGAGCAGTTCGAGGCGCGCCTGGTGACGGTCGAGATTACGCCGAGCCCGTCGCTGTTCTTCAGCGGGATGCACGGCAGCCGCCTTCCCGTCGTCACGGCGCATGGCGAGGGACGCGCCGTGTTCGAGAACGATCGTCACGGCCGGGACGTGATCGTTTCGGCGCGGTTCGTGGACAACACCGGCCGGCCCACCGAGATCTACCCGCTCAATCCGAACGGTTCACCCGGCGGCATCACCGCGGTGACCACGGCCGATGGACGGTTCACGGCCATCATGCCCCACCCGGAGCGAGTGTTCCGCACCGTTCAGCTCTCGTGGCATCCCAGGGGTTGGGGCGAAGACAGCCCGTGGATGCGGCTGTTCCGCAACGCGCGCGAATTCATGGGATAGACGGGCTGCAGGCAAGAGGCTTCAGGCACTCGGCGTCCGATGGAGGCCGGGGCTTCCCTGGCCTGAGCGAAGTCGAAGGCAGACCCGGCGCATGCGCTAGCCGTCGCGTCGCACGTACCGCCGCCCGACAAGTTGGTGCGAGCCGTCCAGCACGAGCTGGATGGACGCGGGATAGATCCGGTGCTCCTCGTCCAGGATTCTTCTTGCCAGCGTATCTTCAGTGTCGTCGTCCAGGACGGGCACCGTCGCCTGCATGACGATCGGGCCCGCGTCGAGATCGTTGTCGACGAAATGCACCGTTGCGCCGCTGACCTTCACGCCGTGGTCGATCGCCTGGCGTGCGCCGTGGAGCCCCGGAAACGACGGAAGCAGGGCCGGATGGATGTTCAGGATGGCGTTCGGAAACGCGGTGATGAAGGTTGGACCGAGCACGCGCATGAATCCGGCCAGGCAGACCAGGCCGACGTTCCTGGTCCGCAGGTCGTGGACGAGCGTCTCTTCGAACGCCTCCCGGGTCGAGAACTCCTTGTGACTTCGGATGCGCGTGTCGATCCCGGCGGCTGCGGCCCGCTCGAGGCCGTACGCGTCGGCGCGATTCGAGATCACCAGGGCCACCCGGGCATCGAGCCCGCCGGATGCAATCGCGTCGATGATGGCCTGCAGGTTCGATCCGCGGCCCGAGATCAGCACGCCAAGATTTCGATTCACCTTCATCGCCCCTGAGCCGGCACGCGGCTCACATCTGAAATCGGCGACTATCGCGCGACGAGTTCCACGCGGCGGTTCTTCGCGCGGCCCTCGTCGGTCGTATTCGGAGCGACCGGCGCATACGGGCCGACGCCCTGGGAGGCCAGCCGAGCCGCCGCGATTCCCATCCCGGTCAGGGCCTTCACGACCGAGGCCGCGCGCGCCTTCGACAGCGCAAGGTTGGCGTCCTCGACCCCAGTGCTGTCCGTGTGGCCGACCACCCAGACCTTCAGCGCAGGATCCTCCTGCAGAAGCTTCACGACCTCCTTCAGCGCCGCCTCCGACTCGGGCTTGACGTCGGATTTCGCCGTGTCGAAGAAGATCCCCGGGACCTCGACGTGGCCGGTCGCGCTCAGGCCGGCCTTGAACACGGCGGCACTGGCCTGGACGTCCTGCGCCATGCCCTGCCGCTCCATGATGACCAGCGTGTACTCGTAGCCTGCCTGGGCGGGCGATACTTCGACCCAGATCTCTTTCCCATCCTTCACGATCATGATGGTCGTACGGTAGTTGTCCTCATTGAGGACCTTTCCGCCGAGCGTGGCAGCCGCGCTCTGGTAGTTCCTCATGATCTGAAGCCCGCTCGGGAATGGGCCGGCGCTTCGGTCGATCACGTACTTGTAGGTGACCATGCGGCCTTCGATCGGCTTCCGCTCGAGGACCTTCGGTCCCTTCACCAAGAAGATGTGCGAGTCGAACTGTTTTTCCACGACCGAGGAGGCTGAAATGAGGAAGAAGTGAGGCATCCGGGTGAAGAGGGCGGGATCCTTCAGGCCCTTGAAGTCGGCCATCGGACGCTGGGCCGCAATCGGGACAGCAACTGCCAGGAGCAGGATGGCGAGCGAGAGATGTTTCCGCATCGGACCTCCGTATGAAACCAAGCGGGGGCAGACGATGTCGGAATCCTATCACCAGAGATGGGGCGTGCGCCTGCACGGCGGTTTCGTGAACTCGAGTTGGGACGCGGGCCGCCCCTCGACAGGTCGCGACGGTCCCAGTGGCGACGATCTTCCGGGGAGCCCGCTCAAGCCGGGCAATCTCGCTACAGGCTCCCGTACACCACGCCGGGCTCTCCCGGCACGATGCGGCCGATCACCACGGCCCTGGTCTCGCCTGCCGCCTGCAGCAACTCGAGCACGCGCGGCGCGTGGTCCGGAGCGCACCCGATGATGAGGCCGACCCCCATGTTGAACGATCGGAACATCTCTTCGTCGGCCACGCCGCCCGCGCGCTGCAGGAAACGGAAGATCGCGTTCGGCGCCCAGGTGGATCGGTCGATGAGCGCCGCGGTCCCCGGGGGAAGGATCCGCGGAAGGTTCTCGGTGATGCCGCCGCCGGTGATGTGCGCGAGGCCCTTCACCAGGGCGCCGGCGAGCAAAGGCCGCACGACGGGCAGGTACGATCGATGCACGCGCAGCAGCTCCTCGCCCGCCGTGCAGCCGAGCTCATCGACCTGCGACTCTGCAGAGAGGCCGAGCCGCTCGAACAGGATCGCCCGGGCGAGCGAATAGCCGTTGGTGTGCAACCCCGTCGACCGCAGCCCGACGAGCGAGTCGCCCGGCGCGAGCGCCGCCCCCGTGATCAGGCGGTCGCGCTCCACCACGCCGACGATGAAGCCGGCGAGATCGTATTCGCCGTCGGCGTAGAATCCCGGCATCTCCGCGGTTTCGCCGCCGATGAGCGCGCAAGCGTTCTCGCGGCACGCGGCCGCCATGCCTTCGATGACCGCGGCGGCGACATCGGGCGAGAGCCGGCCGGTGGCGAGGTAGTCGAGGAAGAAGAGCGGCTCGGCCCCCTGGACGAGGATGTCGTTGACGCAGTGATTCACCAGGTCCTGGCCGACCGTCCCGTGCCGCCCGGTCATGAAGGCGACTTTCAGCTTGGTGCCGACGCCATCGGCGCTCGACACCAGGACCGGGTCCTTGTACCCGTCGCCGAGGCGGAACAGGCCTCCAAACGACCCGATGGACGAGAGCACGCCGGGCGTGAAGGTGCCGCGAGCCAGGCTCTTGATCCTGCGCACGGTCTCGTTGCCGGCGTCGATGTCAACGCCCGACGTCTTGTAGTCCATGGATAATCCTGAACGACCTGATCAGCCCGACGACTTACGCCCCACGGCTTGCGGCTATCGGCCTGTCACACCGTTCGGCTGACCCGTGTCTCGCGGCCTCAAGCCGCGCGCCGCCAGCCGTAGGCCGACGGACCAGGGCGGCGCCGCAGCCCCCGCCCTTATCGTTCGACGTGACCCTCTCTGTCGAGCTTCAGCGCGAGCTGCACGTGCGTCGCCTCGTCCCGGGGGAACGGCACCGGGTACTTCCCGGTGTAGCACGACGTGCAGTAGGCCGCGCGTTGCGAGTTCACCGCGGAGAGCAGCCCTTCGAGGCTCAGGTAGGCCACGCTGTCCGCGTTCAGGAACTTCCGGATCTCCTCGATGGTGTGCGTCGCCGCGATGAGCTCGGACCGCCGCGGCGTGTCGATGCCGTAGTAGCACGGCGAAATCGTCGGCGGGCAGCTGATCCGCACGTGCACCTCGCGCGCGCCGGCCGCCTTGACCATCTTGACGATCTTCCGGCTGGTGGTGCCGCGGACGATCGAATCGTCGACCAGGATCACCCGACGTCCTTCGAGGATGCTGCGCACCGGGTTCAGCTTGATCTTGACGCCGAAATGCCGGATCGACTGCGTCGGTTCGATGAACGTCCGCCCGATGTAGTGGTTCCGGATCAGGCCGAACTGCAGGGGGATCTTCGAGACTTCCGCGTATCCGACCGCCGCGCAGGTTCCCGAGTCGGGAACGGGGACGACCACGTCGCCTTCGACCGGCGACTCCCTGGCGAGCAGGCGGCCGAGGTTGGTGCGGACGGCGTTCACGCTCTGGCCGAACACGAGGCTGTCGGGCCTGGCGAAGTAGACGTGCTCGAAGATGCAGTGCGACAGCGGGGCCGGCGCGAACGGATGGATCGACCGCACGCCGTCCGGGCCGATCACGAGCAGCTCGCCCGGCTCCACGTCGCGGACGTAGGTTGCGCCGATCAGGTCCAGCGCGCAGGTCTCGGAACACACGATGAAGGCGTCGCCCAGGCGTCCGAGCGCCAGCGGACGGAACCCGTGCGGGTCGCGCACGGCGACGAGCCGGTCCTTCGTCATCAGCAGCAGCGAGAACGCCCCCTGGATGCGGGCCACCGATTCCACCACGGCATCCTCGACGCTCTGCGCTTTCGACCTGGCGTAGAGGTGGAGGATCACCTCGGTGTCGCTGCTCGTCTGGAAGATCGATCCCGCCTCGGACAGTTCGGTGCGCAGCTCGTGCTCGTTCACGAGGTTCCCGTTGTGGCAGATCGCGATCTGGCCGTGGACGCAGTCGATCAGGATGGGCTGGGCGTTGGCCAGGCGGCTCTCGCCGGCGGTCGAATACCGGACGTGGCCGATCGCCATCGACCCGGACAGCTCCGCCAGCGAATCTTCCGAGAAGACGTCGGCGACGTATCCCATGCCGCGGGAGATGCGCAGCCGGGCGCCGTCCGAGGCGACGATCCCGGCGCTTTCCTGCCCGCGGTGCTGCAGCGCGTAGAGACCCAGATAGGCGAGCTTCGAGGCTTCACTGTTGCCGATGACGCCGAAGACGCCGCATTCGTCGTTGAATTTATCGAACATCGGTCGGGGCTTCCGATTCAGATACTCAGCACACACACAGGCTTGAGGCCTGAGGCTTGGGGCTCAAGGCGCCGTCACAATTCCTGCGCTTTCCATTCCCACCACACGGCAGGCGCGGTGACCGGACAACGACACTCGGCCGGACCAGCCTATCGAGATCAGCCGGCCACGCCGGCCGGCTGCGCGGCAAAGACCCTCGCGAAAATGGCGTCGACGTGGCGCATCTGGCCTTCCAGGTCGAACGACGCGTCGATGTCCTCGGCGCTCAACACGGTCCTGACATCCCGGTCCGCCAGCAGGAGATCGCGGAAGTCGAGATCCTCGAGCGAGGACCGCATCGCATTGCGCTGCACCCACTCGTACGCCTGCTCCCGCGAGACGCCCTTCCGCGCGAGCGCCAGCAGCACCGTGCCCGAGAACACCACCCCGCGCGAAATCCCGAGATTGCGGAGCATGCGGTCGGGATGCACCACCATGTCCCGCACGATGCGGGTGAAGCGCCGGAGCATGTGATCGAGCGCGATGAAGCTGTCGGGCAGGATGACGCGCTCGACCGAAGAGTGTGAGATGTCGCGCTCGTGCCACAACGCGACGTTCTCGAGCGCGGCGACCAGGTTGCCGCGCAGTAGTCGGGCCAGTCCGACGATCTGCTCGCAGCCGATCGGGTTCCGCTTGTGCGGCATCGCCGACGACCCCTTCTGGCCGCGGTCGAACGGCTCTTCGACCTCGCCGATCTCGGTCTTCTGCAGCCCTCGGATCTCGAGCGCGAACTTCTCGAGCGACGCCGCCGTGATGGCGAGCGAGGCGAGCAGCTCCGCGTGCCGGTCGCGCTGAATGACCTGCGAGGAGACCGGCGCGGCCTGGAGGCCGAGTCGCGCGCACACGGCCTGCTCGATGGACGGATCCAGGTGCGCGTAGGTGCCCACGGCCCCGGAGATCTTCCCCACCGCAACGGTCGCCCTGGCCCGTCGCACGCGCTCGATGTCGCGATCGACTTCCGCGTGCCAGAGCGCGAGCTTGAGCCCGAGCGTGGTGGGCTCGGCGTGGACGCCGTGCGTGCGCCCGATCATCGGCGTGCGCCGGTGCTCGAACGCACGATCCCGGATCGCGGCGCGCTGCGCCTCGAGCCGCTTCAGGATCAGGTCGCAGGCCTCGGCCATCTGCAGCGCCAGCGCCGTGTCGAGCACGTCCGAGGAGGTCAGGCCAAAGTGCAGCCACCGCGCCTCGGGCCCGACGCGCTCGGCAACCGCCGTGGTGAACGCGATGACGTCGTGGCGCGTCACCTCTTCGATCGCCTCGATGCGCGCCACGTCGAAGGCCCCGCGCTCGCGGATCGCGCAGGCAGCCTCAGCCGGGATGATGCCCTGCTCGGCCATCGCTTCCGCCGCGGCAATCTCGACGCGCAGCCACGTCTGGTAGCGATGCTCGTCGCTCCAGATGCCGCCCATCTCGGGATGCGTGTATCGCGCAATCATAGGGCCACCCGCAGTCGATCCTGCGAAAGGGACCAGCCGTTCATCGGGCCGATCACGGTTGCCGACAGGGGCACGCCGAGCAGCAGATCCCGCGCGACCCGCGTCAGATCCTCCACCGACACCAGTTCGATGCCCGCCAGCATCTCGTCCAGGCTGTACTGCGCGTTGAAGTATATTTCCTGCCGGGCGATATGCGACATCCGGCTGGACGTGCTTTCGAGCCCCAGCATCAGGCTGCCTTTGAGGTGATCCTTCGACCGCCGCAGCTCGACGTCCGGCACCGGGTCGGCCGCCACCCCGCGCAGCTCCTGGATGATGAGGTCGAGCACCTCGTCCACCCGCTCCCGCGCGCATCCGGCGTAGACGGTCAGCAGCCCGGCGTCGCGGTAGGCGCTCATCCCGCTGAACACCGAGTAGGCGAGCCCGCGCTTCTCGCGGACGTTCTGGAACAGCCGCGAGCTCATCGATCCGCCGAGCAGCGTATTCAGCACGTAGCCGACGTAGCGGTCCGCGTGATCCTGCGAGTAGGCCCGGGACCCCAGGCAGATGTGCGTCTGCTCTATTTCCTTCTTTCGCACCGTGATCGCGGGCACCGCCGGAGGAGGCGTATCCACGGCCTTCTCGCCGTGCAGCGGCAGATCGGCGAACGCCCGCTGGACCAGCTCCCTGATCTTCGCGTGCTCCAGGTTGCCGACGGCCACGATGATCATGTTGTCGGCCGTGTACGCCCGCCGGAAGTAATCGCCGAGCGCGTCGCTCGTGATGGCGCTGACGCTCTCCTGCGTGCCGAGAATCGGGCGCCCGAGCGGATGCCCTTCCCAGTACGCCTGGGTGAACAGCTCGTGCACCAGGTCGTCGGGCGTGTCCTCGACCATCTTGATCTCTTCGAGGACCACCTGCTGCTCGCGCTCGATGTCATCCGCGCGGAACGCCGGCCGCAGGACAATGTCCGAGATCACGTCGAGCGACAGGGGCACGTGCTCGTCGAGCACTTTGATGTAGTAGGCCGCGTATTCCTTGGCGGTGAACGCGTCGATCTGCCCGCCGATTGAATCCACGGTCTGCGCGATGTCCTCGGCCGACCGGGTCGCGGTGCCCTTGAAGAGCATGTGCTCGACGAAGTGCGCGATGCCGGACCTGGCGGCGTCCTCGTGGCGCGATCCACGGGTCAGCCAGACGCCGACGCTGACCGACCTGATGTTGGTCATCGATTCGGTCAGGAGCCGAAGGCCGTTGTCGAGAATCTCGCGGACAATCATGGTGCGTCGTCGCCTGACCAGTGGGTGGCGCGGGCAGAACGGGCCGGACCAGTCACGGCGGGTTGCTTTCCAGGCCTGGCGAAGCGTCCGGCCACCCCTGAGGAAAGTTTCTGCAAGTGATTGATTCGTAAGGAATTATTGCTTATGAACCACCTGAATGATACCATGCCCGATCTCGGGACTTCAACGGAAAACCCGCGACAAACGGCCGCCCGGCGCTCACCTGCTAGAATCGTAGGTAATCCTGCCGGCTGGCCAGTGGATTCTGATGGCTGACACCCCCGTCGTTCCCGTCGATTTCTCCGAGCAGACCCGTGAGCAGCTCGAGCTCGCGCTGGCCGGCTTGGGCATCGAGCGTTATCGGGCCGGACAGCTGTTCCAGTGGATCTACCGGCGCGGTGTGGTCGAGTTCGGGGGGATGACCAACCTCTCGCGCGAGATGCGCGCGAAGCTCGCGGTGCACCTTCGCGTCTCGACCCTGGCAATCGACCGTCGCGACTGTTCGGAAGACGGCACCGAGAAGTTCCTGCTGCGGCTCTCCGACGGCCGGCACATCGAATCGGTTTACATCCCCGACACCCCGGCTCACACCCTGTGCATCTCGACGCAGGTCGGGTGCGCGATGGGATGCGGGTTCTGCCTGACGGCGAAGATGGGGTTCTCGCGTCACCTCACGCCCGGCGAAATCGTCGGGCAGGTGCGGGTGCTCACCGGCTCGCTCGACTTGCGCGAGCGCCGGTTCAATATCGTGCTGATGGGTATGGGCGAGCCGCTGCACAACTACGACAACACGATGGCGGCGCTCCGGATCCTGGCGGATCCCGACGGCTTCGCCATATCGCCGCGCCGGGTCACGCTGTCGACCGTCGGGCTCGTCCCAGCCATGGAGCGTCTGGCCTTGGAGCCGTACATGCCGAACCTGGCGGTGTCGCTCCACGGGACGACCGAAGAGCAGCGCAGCGCGCTCGTTCCGTTGAACCGCAAGTACGGCCTGCAGGAGGTGCTCGACGCGTGCCGCCGATTCCCGCTCAAGCGGCGGAACCGGATCACGTTCGAGTACGTGCTGCTGGCGGGCGTGAACGACTCAGCGGCCGACGCCACGCGGCTGGCCCGGTTGCTCCAGGGCATCAAGTCGAAGATCAACCTGATCCCCCTCAATCCCGCGGCCGGCATCCCCTTCGAGCGGCCGACCGATGAAGCCATCGATCGGTTCGGACGCATTCTCGCCGAGCATCACCTGACGGTGTCGGTCCGCAAGAGCCGGGGCCGCGATATCCGCGCGGCCTGCGGCCAGCTCGTCGTCGAGGGCACGCGGCTTTCTCCCGGACAGCTGCTCGCCGAGCGGTTTTGATCGGCGACGCGGGGAATCTCCCCGCCATCACGGCCAACGTCTCATCGTCGCAATCGGCGTCCTGAAATGCTCGGAGTCTGGCGTGCCGGCGCGCAGAGTGTCCGTGGCTCTGCGCGGACAACCAATGTGCCGGCTGTTGTCATTTTGTAGCCGACCAGGTTCCTGACGCATTTCCGCAATAGGAATTCGACACACTGAACGAGCCGGAGACGGTCGAGGCGGACTGGAAGGTCCCGGTGAACTCGCCTCCGCTCTGTGTGAACTTCTCGTTGGTCAGCGTGAGCGGGGTGTTGAGGTGGTACGTGGTGGTGAAGCTGCACTGGCTTGCGCCAATGGAAATGGTGAACTTTGTCAGCTGATTGCTGGAATTGACAGTGAACGACATCGGTACGAGCCTGGCTCGTCGTTCCGGTCCAGCTTCCTTCGTATGCCAGGAAGGAGAATCCGTTCGACAATCGTCCGCTGGTACCGTCGGTGTTCGTGACGATGAGGTCTGTAGCCCCGGAAGCATGCGACGGAGTCGTAGCCTGGAGCGATGTTGCACTCACCATGGTCACGTTGGTAGCCGGCGTTCCGCCGATGGTGATGGTCGCACCCGTCTTGAATCCCGTTCCGGTGACGGTCACGCTGGTCGATCCGCCGAGCGAACCGGAGGCCGGAGAAATCGACGATACTGTCGGGGCCTGAGGCGCCGGTGGCGTGGGCGCGGCTGGCGAACTACTCTTGCCGCACCCCGAAATCGAGATTCCCATAAGGCAGGCCATCACGACGCTCGTGTAGATCTTCATGCGACTCTTCACTTCTCTGCGCTATGCGCCGCGCAGTCGGATATTAGGACGATGCGTGCCCGGGCTGCGGGATGTTCCCGACAGGCGTGGAGACGCGGTGATTCCGGGGGCTGATGCTAGCCGTGTTCACCTCACAGCGCAAGCGAGAATTCGCCCGTGAATTCGCCTGACACGCTGCTGCCGGGGGTCAGGAGCACCCACGATTGAGACCTCAAGACGGGTTCCCGGTTGCGGCGGGCTCCGCGGTGAGGATGCAGAGACTGGTCCCGGGGCTCACTTGTACTGAGTTCGTGAGCCCCGGGCACGCGAGCTAACCGCCTCCGCCAAGGCTACGGCGGTCCGCCGAAGCGTCTCGCGAAGGCGGAAGGCCACGTGCTCCATTCCCGGCGTGTACTCAACTCAACGGAGCGCCGTGATTAAGAGGCTCAGAGATCGGCAGCCGCAGCATTGGCGGGAACGCGTGCTACGGGCTGCGGGTTGGAGGCCAGGCTGGGGTGGCGCCGCCAGGCATTTGGTCGACGACGGTTCCCGTCACGTGCGGCTCGGTGCGATCGATACGCACCAGCAACCGCTCGTTCCGCGCGTGCCCGGCAGCGATGCGGACCTTCAGGTAGTTGTCCGTCAGCACGATCGTCCCGTCGTCCAGCGTCAGGCCCGAACGGACGGATCCAATCTGCCGGCGCAGGAAGCGGGCATGCAGGTCCCGGCCGATCGCGCGCAGCGTCTCGGCGCGGGTGTGGATATCGATGTCGCGAACCTTCGGCGTCAGGCGTGAGCTCTCGGTGCCGGGCCTGTCGGAATAGGGAAACACGTGAAGGTAGCTGAGCGGCAACGCCGCGATCGCCTGAGCGCTCGTCTCGAATTCCTGCGCCGTTTCACCGGGGAAGCCGACGATGAGGTCGGCGCCAATCGCGGCGTGAGGCAGGCGCGTGCGGATGCGATCGACAAGTTCCCGATACAGTGCGAAGCGGTAGGGCCGTCTCATGGCTGCGAGCATGCTGTCGCTTGCGTGCTGGAGCGGCAGGTGGAAGTGTGCGGCGAACCGACCTGAGCGGGCGATGAGATCGACCAGTGCGGCCGGGCAGTCCATCGGCTCGATCGAACCGAGCCGGAACGAGACGTCGCCCGGCGTGCGATCGAGCGAGGACAGTAAGTCGACCAGCGTCGCCGCCGGCTCGAGATCCCGTCCGAACGAGCCCAGGTGGACCCCGACCAGCCAGACTTCCTTGAATCCCGCGCGGCCAAGCCGGTCGACGTCGGCCGAAAGCGCGGCAACGGAACGGCTGCGCGATGGTCCCCGCGTCGAGGGGACCACGCAGAAGGCACAGCGCTCATCGCATCCCGTCTGCACGCGGAGCGAATACGCCGTCCGTCCCATCATCCCGGGCCCGACGCCAATTCCAGCCCTCTCAGCAACGTCCCTGCTCGTGCTCACCCGTTCACGCACGTCCGGCTCGACGGCGGTCCTGCGGCCATCACCAGCGTCCGTGTGCTCGCTCACCCGTTCACGCACGTCCGGTCCGGTTCCGACTCCGCGGCCATCACCAGCGTCCTGGTTCGCGCGCGCCGGATCGAAATCCGAGAGGAGTTGTGCGACGAGGTTCTCTTTGTCGTCGTTCGAAAAGAGCCGCGCGACTCCGGGAAGCGGGCTGACTTCTTCTTCCGCCCGCGTTGCGTAGCAGCCGGTGACGACGATGCGCGCGCGGGTGTTGCGGCGGTGGATCTTGCGAATGAGCTGGCGCGCGCCCTGGTCGGCGGCCCCGGTGACCGAGCAGGTGTTCACGATGACGATGTCGGCCTGGTCGGCGGATGACGCGGTCGCACCGCGGGTGGAAAGGGCCGATTCAAGCGCGAGCGAGTCGGCCTGGTTCACGCGGCAACCGAAGGTGACGATCGAGTACTTCACGCGCGCCGTCTCCACACCCTCAGATCGCACTTCCGGTCTCACGGCTCGCGAACCCGGGGTCTGAAGACCCCGGGCTCCACCAGTCACGCAGGCGGCGAGATCCTGATGGAGGCCGGGTCCTGGGACCCGTCGATCGGCGGCGATCGGCGGCTGACGGCCACCAACGCCGATCTGCGCCCGCCTGCCAGAGAATCCCGTGCTTCTAGGTTCCGCGCTCCGCGTCGAGCCGCGCGGCGGCCGCTTCCACCTTGTCTGCCAGCTTCGCCTTGTACGCATCGAGGCGCGAGGCGAGCGCCGGATCGGACAGCGCGAGCATCTGGGCGGCCAGCACGCCGGCGTTGCCCGCGCCCACCGCGCCGATCGCCACGGTGGCCACCGGCACGCCAGGCGGCATCTGCACGGTCGAAAGCAGCGCGTCGAGTCCCTTCAGGGCTCCCGATTCGATCGGCACGCCGATCACCGGCCGCGTCGTATGGGCGGCCACCATGCCGGCCAGGTGGGCCGCCATCCCGGCCCCCACGATGAACACCTGGACGCCGCGGCCTGGCGCCTCCTGCAGGAGGCGCTCCACGCGCGCGGGCGACCTGTGCGCCGAGGCAATGGTCATCTCACAGGTGACGCCAAGCTCGCGGAGCGTCTCGAAGGCGCCCTGCATGACCGGAGCGTCCGACTCGGAACCCATCAGGATCAGGACTCGGATCGATGACATAGGTGCTCCACAAACAGGCTGGAGGCTGGAGGCTGGAGGCTGGCGGCCAGCCACACCGCAATGATGTCATTTCCACGCGCCGTCATGCCCGCGGCCCGCGACCGATCTCGACCCGATCGCGGCTGGCGGCTGGCGGCTCGTGGCCGGGGACTCACAACGCTCGGCCAGCGGCTCACGGCCTCAAGCCATAAACCTGAGGCCTCAAGCCTACGTCCCTTTCAGCGGCCAGCGGCTCACGGCCTCACGTCATAAGCCTTAGGCCTCAAGCCTACGTCTATGTCACCGGCTGAGCGCCTTCACGCCGATGTCCTTCCGGAACTGCATCCCTTCGAACCGGATCAGGTCCACGGCCTCGTAGGCTCTCGCGCGGGCACACCCGATGTCCTCGCCGCCGGCAACGACCGTCAGGACGCGTCCTCCTGATGTGGCGATCCCGTCGCCCCGCCTGGCGGACGCCGCGTGAAACACCACCACGCCGGGCAGGCGGGCGGCTTCGTCGAGGCCGCTGATCGGCTTGCCGCTCTCGACTCGATCCGGATAGCCGGCCGACGCGAGCACGACGCCGACGTGTGGCTCGGCCTTCACGCGCACCGCCGAGGCGCCGAGCGAGCCCTGCGCCGCGTCGCGAAGCAGGGGCAGCAGGTCCTGGTCGATGCGCGGCAGGATCACCTGGGTCTCGGGATCGCCGAGGCGGGCATTGAACTCGATGACCCGCGGACCTTCCGCCGTCAGCATCAGGCCCACGTAGAGAAACCCGCGATAAGGTCGGCCTTCCTGGCGCATGCCGGACAGCACGGGCTCCACGATCTCCGAGAGGATCCGCCCGGTCATCGGCCCGTCGACGAGCGGGCTGGGCGAAAACGCTCCCATGCCGCCGGTGTTGGGGCCGAGGTCGCCGTCGAGCGCCCGCTTGTGGTCCTCGGCCGAGGGCAGCACCACGGCCCGCTCGCCGTCGGTCAGGACGAAGAAGGACGCTTCGCGGCCGGTCAGGCACTGCTCGATGATCAGCCGTGACCCGGCATCGCCGAATCGCCCGTCGATCATGATTTCGCGAATGGCCTTCTCGGCCGATCCGCGATCCGGGGCGACCGTCACGCCCTTGCCTGCGGCCAGGCCGTCGGCCTTGACGACGACCGGAAACCCGAACGGTTCCTCGCGGATCAGGTCCAGGGCCTCCCCGGCGGTCCGGCAGACGCGATGGTCGGCGGTCGGCACGCGGTGGCGCGCCATGAAGTCCTTGGCGAACGCCTTGCTCGACTCGAGCTCCGCGGCGTCGCGCGTGGGTCCGCAGACTTCGTGGCCGCGCGACGACAGCAGGTCGACCACGCCACGCGTCAGCGGCAGCTCCGGGCCAATCACGGTGAAATCGATGTGTTTCTGCTCCACCAGCGCGCAGACCGCGGCCGGATTGGCGGGATCGACGGGCACGCACCGCGCCAGCTCGGCGATGCCGGCGTTGCCCGGGGCACAGACGACCTGGGTGACGCCGCTCTCGCGCCCGAGCTTCCAGCACAGGGCGTGTTCGCGGGCACCGCTGCCGACGACGAGGATCTTCATGGGGTCAGGGACATTCAGGTGGAGTGACGAAACCTCGGGAGCGCGGCGCCCTGGTCGGGGCGGTCACGAGCCCCCCGAAACGTTGACCCCGGTCCGGTTTTGAGCCTAGAATCCTGCACTGACTGTGATAGCCTAGCATATTCAGGTACCCGGCCAGACTCCGCGATTGATGTCAGCGGAAGCTGCCGATATCGGCCACCAACGAGGGGGGTGTGATCGCGCGTGGCAGAAGTGAAAGTGCAGGAAGGCGAGTCGATCGAGAGCGCACTCCGACGGTTCAAGCGGAAGGTCCAGCAGGAAGATATCATCAAGGATATCAAGAAGCACTCCTTCTATTTGAAACCCGGTGACAAGCGTCGGGCCAAGCAGGCGTTGGCCCGGAAGCGCAGCCGTAAGAAGCTCCGGCGTGAAACGGAGTAAGCAGGGAGCAGGCAGAAGGAGCGCCCGATGGAGTTCCAGGACAAGAACCTGCGGTGCGTTGACTGCGGGACGGAGTTCGTCTGGACAGCCGGCGAGCAGATGTTCTTCGCCGACAAGAACTTCAAGAACGAGCCGAAGCGCTGCAAGGCGTGCAAGGCCAAACGCGGAAGCCGTCCGGCTCCTGCGGGCGGGCAGGGGCGGGAACGGGTCGAAACGCGCGCGACCTGTTCGTCCTGCGGGAAGGAAACGACCGTTCCGTTCAAGCCTACTCAGGGGCGTCCGGTGTTCTGCCGTGAGTGTTTTCAGCAGCGGAAGACGGCCGGTCCAAACGACTGATGGCGTATGAGACGCCGCATGCGATCGACCGAGGGCCACGTCCGACGGCGTGGCCCTCGTTTTTGGGGCCCTGGGGGCTCCAGAACGGTTGACGCTCCCGAAGGACGTAAGGTACGATTACTGGCCTTCGAGTTGGCGTTGGTGTTGATTCCGTGTGCCCCGGGGATCCCCGTGGACGGGGCGGAAGGAAGCGGTCATGCACATCGATGAACGAAAAGTCGGCGACATTACGATCCTCGATCTCAAGGGCAAGATGACCTTGGGCGAGGGCGACGAAATGCTCCGCAACAAGATCAACGCGGTGTCGGCGGCGGGCGGCAAGAAGATCATCCTGAATCTCGGCGACGTACCCTACATCGACAGCGCAGGGCTCGGCGAGGTCGTGAGAACCTACACCACGGTGAGCCGTCAGGGCGGCACGTTGAAGCTGCTCAACCTCACCAAGCGGATCCAGGACCTGCTGTCGATCACCAAGCTGCTGACGGTGTTCGAGACCCACGACTCAGAGAGCGAAGCCATCAAGAGCTTCGGCGCCTGAGGCCTTCCAGTTCGCGCTGCATGGCGCGCCGTTCTCTACCGGAACCTGCGGCATCGGAGGCCTCCCTGCGGGGAGGCCTTCCGCGCCGATCTGTCTTGATCAACCTCCTGATCTCCATGCGTCCGGACCAGTGGACGAAGAACCTCCTGGTGTTTGCCGGAGTCATCTTCGCCCAGGAGCTGTTCCAGGCGCGGGCCGTGGGGCTCTCGATCGCCGCCTTCGCGATCTTCTGCGGCCTGTCGAGCGTCGTCTACCTGGTCAACGACATCATCGACCGGGAAGCCGATCGCCAGCATCCGCTCAAGAAGTCCCGGCCGATCGCCTCCGGCGATCTGTCGCCGAAGGTGGCCGCGACAGCCGCCGGACTGATCGGGGCCATCGCGCTCCTCGCGGCATTCGCGCTGCGCGTGTCGTTCGGCGTCGTCGCGGTCGTCTATATCGTGCTGCAGGTGCTCTATTCCAGTTCCCTCAAGCGCATCGTCATCCTCGACGTGCTGGCCATCTCGGCGGGGTTCGTGCTGAGGGCGGTGGCCGGGGCGGTCGTGATCGGGGTCGCCATCAGCCAGTGGCTGCTCGTCTGCACGACGCAGCTGGCGCTGTTCCTGGCGCTCAGCAAGCGCCGCCACGAGCTGGTGCTGCTGGCCGACGGCGCGATCGGACACCGGAAGATCCTGGGAGAGTACAGCCCCTACCTGCTCGATCAGATGATCGGGGTGGTGACGGCATCGACGCTCATCGCCTACACCTTCTACTGCATCAACCCGGAGACGGCCCAGAAGTTCCATACCGAGCTGCTCGGCCTGACCATCCCGTTCCCGCTCTACGGCATCTTCCGCTATCTCTATCTCGTGCACCGGCGTGAAGGCGGCGGCAGCCCGTCGCAGATGCTGGCCACCGATCGGCCGCTGCTCGTCTGCGTCGCCCTCTGGGTCGTGGCGGTGGTGGTCCTGGTCTACTACCGCCCGTTCGGGGTGTGAGATGCCGGGCGAACACGCGATGAGGCCCGCGCCGCCGGTCGAACGCCCCCGGACCGCACTGGTCGCCGTGGTGCGCACGAGCCCCAAGTCGGTGCTGCAGGACTTCGGCCGGGTGATGGAGCTGGCCAGGTATCGCGAAACGCTCGACCCCGCCGGCGACACGCTGCTCAAGCTGAACCTCTCGTGGACCCAGTACTTCCCGGCCTGCTCGACCGAGCCGTGGCAGCTCGATGGCGTGGCCCGGAAGCTGTTGGCCGACGGCTTCACACGCGATCGGCTGTTTCCCGTCGAGAACAAGACGGTGGTCACCGACCCGCGAGAAGGCGCACGGGCGAACCGCTGGGAGCCGGTGCTGAAGAAGCACGGCCTGGGCTTCACGCCGCTCACCGATGTCGACTGGGAAATCTATCCATTCAAGAGCCCGCTGCTGCGGCTGAACGAGATCTTCCCGGACGGCATCGAGATCCCGTCGATCTACCCGGGCAGGCAGGTCGTTCACCTGCCGACGATCAAGACCCACGGGCACGCGGTGATGACCGGCGCGGTGAAGAACGCGTTTGGCGGCCTTTTGAAAGAAGTCCGGCACTACGCGCACAAGTACATGCACGAGGTGCTGGTCGACCTGCTCTACATGCAGCGGGAGCTGCATCCGTCGGTCTTCGCGGTGATGGACGGGACGGTGTGCGGGGACGGGGCCGGGCCCCGGACGATGATTCCGCGCATCCAGAACCTGATCCTGGCGTCGAGCGATTCCCTCGCCATCGATGCGATTTCAGCCAGGCTGATGGGCTACGATCCGATGTCCATTCCTTTCCTGCGCATGGCGCACGAGCGCCAGCTGGGTGTCGCCGATCCCCGCGACATCGAGATCGCGGGCGAGGACATCGCGGGCGTGAATTTCGGGTTTCGAACGAAGAAGTCGCTGGTCATCTGGGGCGATCAACTGATCCGGAAGGGTTGGCTCCGCCCCTTCGAGTCTCTGCTGCTGCACTCGCCGCTGATGGTCTGGGCGCCGTTCGCCTCCAACGTGTACCACGACTGGCTGTGGTACCCGACGGTCGGCCAGGCGCGGATCCGCCAGTTCCGCCGGACCGAGTGGGGCCAGCTGTTTGAGAGGTATTGACGGGCATGCCTGATTTCACCATTCGTTCCGAGTCGGTGGACGTCGAGCAGATCATGAAGCAGATCCGGTCGCGGATCCGCGAGAAGCGCGGCGTCGACTACACCGAGGAAGAGATTCGCGAGCTGGCGGGCGTCAAGCTCGAGAAGTTCCTCGATCCGACCAAGATCCGATCCGAGCTGCTCGAGCAGTACCGAAAGGGCCGGCGCCTGTCCGCGCCCGCCCCTGTCGTGGTGCCGCCCGCGCCGCCCAACTACGCGTTCGACGCGGCGACGGCCTACGCGTCGTCTCGCGGCATCGTTGGCCAGGTCCTGCGCCTGATCCGGAAGGTGCTGAACCCGCTGCTCAAGCTGTTCATCAACCCCAATCCGATCATCCACTCGCTGTCGATGCAGGGGGACATCAACAACCAGACCAGCGTGCGCTTCGACAAGCTGGTCGAGTCCCTCCAGCTCCTGCAGGACCGGCTCTACCGGCAGGATGGCGTGCGCGCCGAGCTCGACGGCCTGAACTACGAGGTGCTGCACAACCTGGTGCTCGAGGTGACGAGACTGGGCATCGAAGTGAAGAACATGAAGATGCGGGTCGAGTCGCTGTCGAGCCGGCTGGATTTCGACGAGCGGCGCTCGCGCGCGCTCGAAGGCGTGGTCCTCTACAGGCCTGGCGCGGGACCGGTTCCCGACGCTCCCACTGCCGTTCAACCCCAGGCGCAGGGCGCGCCGGCTCCCGAGAGCGCGCCATCCGGCATGGACAAGGGCGAGGCGCTGCGCAGCCGCCGGCGCCGCCGGAGGCGTGGACGGCAGGGCGGCGGAGGGGCGCAGGCACAGCAGGGCGGCGGTCAGCCCGGTTTCGGGCACCCCGAGAGCGGAGAGCGCGGCGAGGCCGGCGAGTCTGGAACCCGTGAGGACGAGCACGGCGGTGCCCGGCCGAACGCGGCCCACGAGCCGTCTTCGGAGAGCAGGAGCACGGCCGATTCCCGCCCGTCGGATACGCCGCACTCCGGCGGCGCGGACCCGTCAGACCAGTGAAGCTCGCGGTCGTCGTCCAGCGGTACGGCCTGGAGATCAACGGCGGGGCGGAGCTGCATGCCCGGTACATCGCCGAGCATCTGTCCCGGCACGCCGAGGTCGAGGTGCTCACCACGTGCGCCACCGACTACGTGAGCTGGCGCAACGACCTGCCGCCAGGCCAGGAGACAGTGAACGGCATCCAGGTCCGTCGGTTCCCGGTGTCTCGCGAGCGGGTGCCCGAGCAGTTCGGGCGGCACTCGCAGCACGTCTTCGAGCGCACCCACTCGCTCGCCGACGAGCTGGCGTGGCTCGAGAGCGAGGGGCCGACCTCGCCGGGCCTGGTGGAGCACGTCAACCGGCACGGCAGTCAGTACGACTACCTGATCTTCTTCAGCTATCGTTACTACCACTCGTACCATGGCATTCGGGCGGCCGCGGATCGCGCGCTGCTCGTGCCGACGGCCGAGCGTGACGCGGCGATCGGCCTGGCGCTGTTCGGCCCGGTGTTCCGGGGCGCCCGCGCGCTGATGTACAACTCGCACGAGGAACGCGCCATGATCGAGCGCGTGTCGGGCAACACCGGCTCGACGCACGTCGTGGTCGGCGTGGGCTCCGACGTGCCGGCCAGCCCGGCCCCGGATCGGTTTCGCCAGAAGTACGGCATCCCGTCACGCTTCGTCGTGTATGTCGGGCGCATCGACGAGAACAAGGGCTGCAAGGAACTGTTCACGTTCTTTCAGCAGTACGCGAAGAGCGTCCCTGGCGATCTGACGCTGGTGCTGGTCGGCAATACGATCCTGCCGATCCCCGACAACCCGCGGATACGGCATCTCGGATTCCTGCCGGACCAGGACAAGTTCGATGCGGTGGCCGGGGCCGAAGCGCTGATCATGCCCTCGTATTTCGAGAGCCTGTCGATGGTCGCGCTCGAAGCGTGGGCGCTCGGGCGCCCGGTGCTGGCCAACGGGCGGTGCGACGTGCTGCGCGGGCAGTGCATCCGCAGCAACGCGGGGCTCTACTACGAGAGCTTCGAGGAGTTCGTCGAAACGCTCTACGCGATTGAGTCCAACCGCGCGCTCAACCGCGCGCTCGGCCTCAACGGCCGCGCGTTCTTCGACGCGAACTACGCCTGGCCGGTCGTCGAGGGCAAGTACATGGACGTGCTGAGCCGGCTCCAGGCCGAGGATCGCCAGGGCAGGCCGCCCACGGGCATCGAGCCGCTCCCTGGCTGGTTCGCGCGGCGAAAGGCCTCGCTGCCGCCGGCGGTCGACGTGTTGAAAGGCGTGCCTGAAGGCCCGGCCGTGCCGGATGGGGCGAGCCGATGAGCCCGGCACGATCATCGATCCAGGTGCACCAGGTCCTGGCCACGCTGGGCTACGGCGACGCGATCGGCCACGAAGTCCTGGGCATCCAGCGGGTGCTGCGCGGGGCCGGCTTCGAGTCCGACATCTTCGTCGACACCGCCGATCCGCGCCTCGAGGACCTGACGCGCGACTATCGCGAGCTCCTGGAGTGCAGCCGGCCCGACAACATCCTGATCCACCATTTCTCGATCGGATCGAAAGCCTCGCGCGTGGCGTTCGCGCTGCCGGATCGGATGGTGCTCGTCTACCACAACATCACGCCGCCCGAGTTCTTCCCGGACATCCACAAGCTGCTCGTCCGCCTGTGCTATCACGGCCGCCGGGAGCTCGGCGCGTATGCCGGCCGCTGCGATCTCGCGCTGGGCGACTCCGAGTTCAACCGGCAGGAGCTCGAATCGCTCGGGTTCCCCCGGACCGGCGTCCTGCCGGTCGTGCCGGATCTCTCGCACCTGGACGGCGAGGCCCACGACCTGATGGCGCGCGACTACGACGATGAGTGGACCAACATCATCTTCGTGGGCCGGGTGATTCCCAACAAGCGGATCGAGAACCTCATCCGGTTCTTCGCGGCCTACAAGTTCCGCTTCAACCCGCGCGCCCGCCTGCTGATCGTGGGCTCGTACGGCGGATACGAGCGTTACCTGATGCTGCTGCACGACCTGGTGGCGCGGCTCGGCGTGCCCGACGTGCACTTCACCGGCCACGTCACCAACGAAGAACTGAGGGCGTATTACAGCGTCGCAGACCTGTTCCTGTGCGCGAGCGAGCACGAGGGATTCTGCGTTCCGCTCATCGAGGCGTTCTACAAGCGCATCCCGGTGCTCGCCCTGGCCCGCACCGCCGTGCCTTCCACCATGGACGGCGCGGGCGTGCTCTTCGACGAGCCCGATCCGGAACAGGTGGCCGCGCTCATCGACATGGTCTCGGGCGACGTCGGACTCCAGGAGCGGATCCTGGAAGGTCAGGATCGGGCGCTCGAACGGCTGCGGGCGCGCGATTTCGGCGGCACGCTGCTGTCGTTCGTCGAGCAGGTGATGTCCTCGCCGCACCTGCCGCCGCACGCGGTCACGCCCGACTTCTGGCAGCAGGTCGACTCGGCCGATCGCATCGAGGCGCTGCGCGTCTACCGCCCGTCGCTCTACAAGGGCCTGCCTGCGGCCCTGCGCGCCAGCAGCATCGGCTGGTAGGAAGCCGGCCATGGTCATCAACCAGTGGGTGCCGGCGGCTCATCGTGGCGACGCCATCGGCGACAGCGCCCGGCGGGCCCGCGCCATCCTCAGGGGGATGGGTCACGACTCCGACCTCTTCGCGCTGACCATCGACGAAGATCTTCGAGACGACGTCCTGCCGTTCTCGAGCGAGCGCGCGCATCGCGGGGACCTCACCATTTTCCACTACGCGCTGCCCTCGCCGATGACCGAGGCGGTGACGCGGCTTCGCGGCGCGCGGGTGGTCCACTATCACAACGTGACGCCGGCCCGATTCTTCGCCCCGTTCGATCCGGGCCTCTTCCGACTGGCCACGCTCGGGCGGCGGGAACTGGCCACGCTGGTGGGGCGCGTGGATCTGGCGCTCGGCGTGTCCGAGTTCAATCGGCGCGAGCTGGAGTCGATGGGCTTCGAGCCGACGGGCGTGCTGCCGCTCGCCATCGATCTGGGGCGCCTCCTGAACGCGCCAAGACTTCCGGCGCTCGAGAAGATGCTCTACGACGGCCACACCAACTTCCTGTTCGTCGGCCGCATCGCGCCCAACAAGAAGATCGAGGACGTCATCCGCCTGGCCGAGCACTACAAGCGGTACGTCGACGCCTACTACCGGTTCATCTTCGTCGGGCGCGACAACGCTGTCCCCCGCTATTCCGCAACGATCCGGGAGCTCATCGCCCGGTTCGGGATGCTGCCGGAGCGCTTCATCTTCACGGGCCCGGTGCCCGACGTCGAGCTGGCGGCCTACTATCGCGCGGCCAGCGTGTACATCTCGATGAGCGAGCACGAGGGATTCTGCGTGCCGCTGGTCGAAGCGATGGCGACCGATGTCCCGATTCTCGCTTACGCCAGCACCGCCATCCCGGATACGCTCGGCGGCGCCGGGGTGCTGTTCGCCCCCAAGGATTTCGAGCACGTGGCGGAACTGCTGAACGTCCTCGCCTTCGACGATGGCGTGCGGAGAGATATCATCGAAGGCCAGCGTCGGCGCCTGATCGAATTCGGAGACGATCGTATCGAGACCGAGCTGAAACGCCTGGTCGCGAAGTTCAGCTCGAGGTGATGCCTGTGAAACTCGCGTTTATTGTCCAGCGGTACGGGTCCGAGGTTCTTGGCGGGGCGGAATACGTCTGCCGCCTGGTTGCGGAGCGCCTGGCCGCCCGGCATGAGGTCGAGGTCCTGACCACCTGCGCCCAGGACTACATCACGTGGAAGAACGAGTACCCGGAGGGGGTCGATCGGATCAAGGGCGTGACCGTGCGCCGGTTCGCCAGCGCGGCCACCCGCGACATCGCCGCCTTCAACCGCTACTCGGACTGGATCTTTCATCACAGCCATACCCGGGCCGACGAATTCGAGTGGGTCAAGCAGCAGGGGCCGTGGTGCCCCGCCCTGATCGAATACCTGGAACGCCACAATGAAGAGTACGACGCGCTGGTGTTCTTCACCTATCTGTACGCGCCGACCGTGTTGGGCTTGAAGGTCGCTCCGGCGCGGAGCATCCTGGTGCCGACGGCGCACGACGAGCCGCCGATCCACCTGGAGATCTTCAAGGACGTCTTCAGCCAGCCGGCGGGCATCGCATACCTCACGGAGGTCGAGCGCCGGTTCGTCACCACGCACTTCTCGACGCGCGCGGTGGCCGAGGACACGGTCGGCTGCGGCGTGGAGTTGCCGCCCCAGGCCTTCAACAGGAACAGGCCAGCCGACCCGGAACCGGTGGGCGATGACGAGGCGATCGCGGCGGCGGCGGCCGAGCGGCCGCGGTCTCCGCTCTCGGCGCGCGGCGCGGCCTTCCGGCGGCGCCACCGGCTGCACGGGCCGGTGTTGCTCTACGGCGGCCGCATCGAGAAGGGCAAGGGGTGCGAGGAGCTGATCGAGTACTTCAGCACCTACCACGCCGGGGGCGGCGAGGCGTCGCTGGTGCTGATGGGCGTGAAGCTGATGCCGCTGCCCGAGGAGCCGTTCATCCGCTTTGCCGGCCTGCTCTCGGACCGCGAGCGGCTCCAGGCGCTCGAGGCGGCCACGGTGGTGGTCGTGCCCTCGCCCTACGAAAGCCTGTCGCTGCTGGCGCTCGAGGCGTTTGCCGTCGGCACGCCGATCCTGGCCAACGCCCGGAGCGAGGTGCTGGTCGATCACTGCCTGCGCAGCAACGCCGGGCTCTTCTACGCCGATCGCGACGAGTTCGTCGAGTGCCTGAAGCTGCTCATGATCGACGAGCGGCTGCGCGCGGCGATGGGCCACAACGGCCGCGCGTATGTCCGCCAGAACTACCGCTGGGATCTCGTGGTCCAGAAATACGAGCGGATGGTCGCCAAGATCAAGGGGCGCGGCTGACTCCCGCGCCCGGTCGAGCCGGACACGGGCCCCGCCTTACCGCGTCCGGAACGGGTTTTCCAGCCCCAGCAGCAGCCACATCAGGAACGCGATGGTGATGGCGAGGGCGAACCAGTCGCGCCGTGTCTTCGGGCGCACCCCGAACAGGTAGGGCGTCACGATGCAGGCGATGAGCAGAATGACGAACCACATCCGGAACGAGCGCATCGATCCTCCGGGCGGGACTGTTCTGCAATCGATCCCGGCGGTCCGTCCGACGCCGACCGAGTGTCGGTCACCCCGCCACGACGAATCCCACGAATCCCGAAGCTCGCTCAACGGGCGTACTCGCCGGGTCCACGCGGGCTGAAGCCCGCGCGCTACAGTCTCGGGTGCGTACCAAGCACAACTGAGGGCTGGGGTCAGGTTCCTCCCTCTCGGGGCCCTCCCGCCCGGGGCTGCCACACCGGTGCCAGGCGTCCACGACCCGATCGGCGTGTTACGAGGGCTCGATCAGGACCCGGCCTTTGGGATGGCAGGCGCCAGGTCGGTCCCGTTCCCGGTTCCATTTCCGGTTCCGTTGCCGGTCCCGTTCGGCTCGTCGCCGTCAGCGGCCGCCTCGCTCCCCGCCGCGAGCTTGCGCCGGCGCGGCCGGATGTCGTAGCGCTTGATCATCTCGTTCAAGGTCGTCGGCTTGATGTGCAGCAGCTCGGCGGCCTTCTTCTGCACGCCACCGGCCGTCTCGAGCGTCGACTCGATCAGCCGTTTCTCGAAGTCGGTGATGACGTCCTTGAACGAGATGCCCTCGGGCGGCACCAGGATCTTCGGGATCTGGAACGTCGGGCGGCTGCGCACCTGATCGGGGATCAGGTCCAGCCCGATGCGCGTCCCCGGGGAGAGCACCACGGCCCGCTCGATGACGTTCTCGAGCTCGCGCACGTTGCCCGGCCAGTCGTAGTCGGTCAGCAGGTCGAGCGCTTCGGGCGTCAGATCGAGGCCGGCCTTGTCGTTTTCCTCGCCGTACTTCTTCAGGAAATGCTGGACCAGCAGGGGCAGGTCCTCCTTCCGATCGCGAAGCGGCGGCAGCTGGATCGTGATGACATGCAGCCGGTAGAAGAGGTCCTCCCGGAACCGGCCCTCCTCCATCATCCGGCGCAAGTCGACATTGGTGGCGGCGATGATCCGGATGTCGACCTTGATGTTCTCGACCCCGCCGAGCCGCATGAACTCGCGCTCCTGCATCACGCGCAGCAGCTTGGGCTGGGTTTCGATGGGGACGTTCCCGATCTCGTCGAAGAAGATGCTCCCGCGATCCGCGATTTCGATCAGGCCCTTCTTGGGATAGACGGCCCCGGTGAACGCGCCTTTGACGTGGCCGAACAGGTTCGACTCGAGCAGGTCGGGAGGCAGGTTGCCCGAGTTGACGGTCACAAACGCGCGGTCGGCGCGTGCCGAGTGCGTGTGGATCGCGCGGGCGACCAGCTCCTTCCCGGTCCCGCTCTCGCCCTGGATGAGGATGGTCGACCGGCTGGGCGCCGCCTGGATGATCAGGTCGAAGACCTGCCGCATGCCCGCGCCGCGGCCGATGATGTTGTCGAACTTGTGGTAGCGCTCCTGCAGGTTCTGCCGCAGCGCCCGGTTCTCGGTCACCAGGCGCCCGCGCTCGATCGCGTTCCGCAGGACCACCAGCACTTCGTCGTTCTTGAAGGGCTTGGTGATGTAGTCGAACGCGCCGCCTTTCATCGCGGCGATCGCGTTCTCCACCGACGCGTACGCGGTGAGCATGATGACGGCCATGTCGTCGTCGAGTTTCTTCAACTCGTCGAGGACGGCGATGCCGTCCATGCCGGGCATCATCACGTCGACAATCGCCGCGTCGAAGGGCATCGACCGGGCCAGCTCGAGGCCGCCCGGCCCGCTCTCGGCGAGGCGCACGTCGTACCCCTCGCGCGTCAGGAGGGCCTCGAGCACCTCCCGCATGATCTCTTCGTCGTCGATGACCAGGATCGAGCCCTGACGCGACATGGACGTGGAATTGGAAGGCGGCACGCGATCAGCCCCCGGCCGCGCTCGCGCGCTGGCCGGCCGAGGCGAGGGGGAGCGTCAGCACGAAGCGCGTGCCCTCGCCCACCGAGCTGTCACAGGTGATGGTGCCGTCGTGTTCGCGCACGATGCCATAGGTGATCGAGAGCCCGAGGCCGGTTCCCTGTCCGATCGCCTTGGTGGTGAAGAACGGGTCGTAGATGCGCGACAGGTGCTCGGCGGAGATTCCGGCGCCGGTGTCTCCCAGCTCGACGACCGCGTGGTCGCCCTCGACGCGGGTGGAAATCGACAGCCAGCCGCCCTTCGGCATGGCGTCGCGGGCGTTGAGGATCAGGTTCAGGAAGACCTGCTGCAGCTTGTGCTCGAAGCCCCGCACGATGGGCGAGGGCGAAGCGAGCTCGCGCCTGGTCTGGACGTTGCCGGCCTTCAGCTGGTGCTCGAGCAGGGAGAGCACGTCGTTGACGACCGCATTGATGTCGACCGGTCCCGGATCGTTCGACTGCTGGCCGCCGGACCGCGCCAGCGTCAGCAGGCCGTTGACGATCTTGGCCGCGCGGAAGGTCTGCCGCTCGATCTTCTCCAGCAGCTTCGTGTTGGGGTGATCGGGATCGGCCTGCTCCAGCAGCATCTGCGTGTAGCTGGAAATCCCGGTCAACGGGGTGTTGACCTCGTGCGCCACGCCGGCCGCCAGGACGCCGATCGACGCCATCTTGTCGGCGATCTGGAGCTGTTCCTCGAGCTCCACCCGCGCGGTCACGTCCTCGAACAGGATGATCCAGCCGCTGGCCGGCCCGACCCCGGGCTGGTCGATCGACAGGGGCACCACGGCCACGTTGACCAGCAGCCCCTTGTCGGGCCGCGCCCGGGTCCCGCCGATCGGCACGCGATACAGCGTATTCCCGGATGACGCCCCGTGCCGGACGGAACGAAGCCTGTCGACCAGGGCGGCCCCGAACACCTCGTCCAGGCGGTGTCCGATCGCCTCGCCACGCGTGAGATCGCACAAGCCTTCGAGGGCGCGGTTCCATCGGACGATCCGGTCGGCCCCGTCCATGACCAGGAGGCCGGCGTCGAGCGACTCGAGGATGTTCTCGTTGAACCGCCGCATGCCCTCGACTTCGTCCGCCTGCCGCTTCAACTGCTGGTACAGCCGCCCGTTCTCGAGCGCGGTGGCCACCTGCGCCGCCACCGCCACCAGCAGCGACATGTCCTCGCTGCTCAGGGGCTCGCCGCTCTCCTTCCGGCCGATGGCCATCACCGCGATCGTCGTCTGCTTGGACGGACAGGGAATGAACGCGTGCACGCCCTGGTCGCGCCAGTATTCGATCTCCTCCGGCGCCACCCGCCTGAGCGTGGTCGAGTCGTCGAGAATGACGGTGTGCCCGGCCATCAGCCGCGCGCCCAGTCCCGAGGCGATCGCCAGCGAAGGCGGCTCGCCGATGAACCCCTGCGACCGGATCGACCGGTACGCGCCGCCGGCTTCGTCGGTCAGCATCAGCGCCATGCGATCGGTGACCAGCGTCTCGGTCACCCTCGCCACGAGGCGATCACTGAGGCGCGCCGGATCGAGATCGGTGCTGAGGTCGCGCGCGAATCCCACCAGCGCCCGGCGATAGTCGTACCGATCACGGTAGAACGCGCGGTCCAGGACGTTCTGAATCGCGTCCTTCACCGGCCGGGCCAGCAGCACCATCACCAGGGTGGCCAGGCCCGCGATTACGGTGTTGTGCTGCGACCGGTTCTCGAGGAGCAGTCCCCCTACGGCGCGGTACAGGATGGCGTAGATCGCGACAATCGCCGAGGCCGCCGCGACATAGACCAGGCTGCGCTTGACGATTACCTCGACGTCCATCAGCCGGTAGCGGACGATCGCCGACGCGAAAGCGAGCGGGACGATGCCGAGCGGCACCGCCAGCAGTTCCATGCGGACCGAAGTCGGGTAGCCGAGCGCGAAGGGAAGCGCGTACCCGAGCGCGCAGGGCCCGCCGCCGAGCACGGTGCCCCACAGGATCCACCGCAGCTGCCGGCGGGCGGTCACCGAGTGCACCTGGCCCCTGGCTCGAACGAGCACGGCGACTCCCGCGGCCAGGCAAAGGGCAAAGTAGAGCGGTTCAGCCCGGTCGAGCGCGCCCACCACGTCGAGCAGCTTCGGATCGACGCCAAGCCGCGCAATGCTGATCACGCGGGCCGCGCCGAGCAGCAGGGCCGGAAGGTAGATCAGGGGCAGCAGGCGCGACCCTTGGGCCCTGGCGAACCAGCCCCCGCTTCGCTCGGGAAAGACGACCGAGAGATGGAGGAACAGCGGCGGCAGCAGTAGGCCCGCCACGACATCGGCCCAGTAGAAGACCCAGTCGAGCGCATCGAGCCGGCCGCTGAACGAGAAGGTGAAGACGCCGAAGAAAGCGACGCACATCCAGAAGAACCACATGGTCGCCGGATCGGCAGGCCGCTTGACGCGGACGAAGGCGCCGAGCAGCAGCGTGAAGATGCCGACCGCGGCCAGAACGAAATACAGCGCGCTATTGCCCTGCGGGATGGGCGCCAATGCCACCTGCACGATCTGCCGCGAGCCCAGCCGCAGCAGCGTGTAGGACAGCGTCGTGCCGGACTCGGCGTAGTGGGCCAGGGTTGTCACATCGGCCGGCGCCTCGACGGGCCTGCCGTTGACGGCGAGCAGGAGGTCCCCGACGTGGATGCCGACGCGCTCCGCCGGAGACGCCGCGGCAATCTCAGCTGCGGTCACGCCCTGGGTTCGCGCCACCCAGAGCACGCCATCCTCGACCTCGTGCCAGGTCGCCCGCACCACGACGTTGGCAATGCCAAATGCCAACAGGCAGGCTACGAGAACGAACAAGGCGACACGGGGCCAACCGAACGGGTTGGTCCCGGCGAGTCGTGTCCGCGATGTGCCCGCCTGTAGCTGCTCGTCAAACGTCATGGAATCGGTTTCGGCCTTGATGGAATCAATCAAGCAATCGACATACCACGGCTCCGGTTCTTTGAATGGGCCATAAACCCTTTAGAACAAGTCGGTTGTGTGAAAATTTGCGCAAGGAGGCCGAGCCGAATCCATCGGGCCGGACTGCTACATCCAACGATTCGGATCGGTTCGATCAGAAGCGTACGCGAACGCCGCCCACAATTCGCTTTGGCGGCCGTACGACCAGCATCTCGTCGTACGCCGATCGTTCGTCCAGCGAATCGCGGAACAGGTTCCTTACAGCGACCAGGAGTTCCCATTCGGCCGAGGTGAATTTCAGGAACGGCAGGCCCTGATTCACTTGGATGTCGAAACGGCCATCGAAGCCGCCGGGTCGTGCCGATGTATCTACTGACCGGAGAGGCAACGTGTTCAGCTTGTAGAACACGTACACGTGCGTGGCCGTTTGCGGGATGGCCGTCTCAACCGTCGTCGTCACATCGTGGAAGCGCTCTTCTTCGGAACGCCGGAGCGCGTTTCCGAAGACGGCGGGCATGTCCGGTTCAGTTGTGGGACGCCAGTGAGCGGTTGTCAGCGAGTAGTCCACCGAACCCTTGAACGGACCGACCAGCGTCCGGCTGAGGGTGATCGCCCAGCCGGTGGCCTCCATGTCGCCGACGTTGGTGACGAAGTAGTGCCCCAGGCCGGTCGCGGGCGTATCGGGCGAACTGGCGAACAGCGCAGCCATCTGATCGTTCACGCGCTGATAGAACGCGCGGAAGCCGACGACATACGAGTCGATGTCACGCTCGACCGAGAACTCGTAGTGCGAGGTCAGTTCGGGCTTGAACGCGACGCGCGGCGAGAGAGTCGAGAAGGTGCGCTCCGGCGGCAGCCACATGCCGCGGCCGTCGACGCTCGAGGGCGGCAGGAACTCTTCCGCGCCCGGCGCTGTTTCGTGCCGCGAATAGACTGTTTTCACACGGAAGCCGTCGACCGGCACGAGCGTCAGGGAGATCCGCGGGCTGAGCAGCCCCGAGCCTGGCAGGTAGTCGGTACCACGAATAGTTTGCGCCAACCCCCACGGACACGCGGGGCGAGACCGTCCATTGATCGACGCCGTAGACCGTGCCAACGGCCCGTACGCCGCCGGCGATGGTGGCAAAGGCCAGCGGGTCGGTCCGGTCGTAGCTCTGCGAGCTGTACGACACGCCTGCTGAATATTGATGCCGGGCCGAATGCCGTGCGGCCAGCGATCCGGCGACGAACCACGATGCCACTTCGCCCTGCGCGAACGCGCCGCGGACCATCCAGTCGGCGAAGCCACCGGCCGGCGCCCCGAAGGCGACGTACGCGACGTTCTGCGACATCAACGACCCGGTCCGGGAGGTTGCGTCGAGCGAGCCGCTCGCGACCAGGTTGAGCTGCCCGCTGAACGGGTACCCGCTGAACAGCGACGAGGCGAGGCCCGGTACGGACCTCTGCACGCCCACCGCCGGGGGCGATGGCACCGCGTCGAGCGTCCCCAGGTCGCCGTCGAGCGCGAGCTGCGTGTCGAACCCGCGGAAGATGCTGCGCTTCAGGTGGCGCAACCGCCAGGCGACTTCACTCTCGTTGACGCCCGGGTCCGGGTCAGTCGTGGTCGCGGAGTCGCGTCCGGCCGTCGATCCGGCCGGCGAGCCGGTACTCGACGGGCACGAGCCCCGCCGTGAGCACGGCCGGGCCTCCGGGAGAGCCGCCGGGCTGGAGTGGCTGCAATGAGACCGACATTACGGAGGGAGCCGCCGAATGGACCTCCACGATTTCCCGCCTGGACGGAATGAAGCCCTCAAGGTGCACGCGGACCGTGTAGGGGCCCGGCGGCAGGGCTTTCAGGAAGAAGCGGCCCTCGCGATCGGTGAGTGCGAAGGCCGCCGTCGACCCGAGCGCGGAGACCATCGCCCCGACCACGGGTGTTCCGCGCCCGTCGAGCACCAGCCCGCGAATCGAGCCGGTTCCGACGCGCGCGATCGGACCCATGACGGGCTCGGTCGTCCGCACTGGCACGGTCGTCTGTGCTGAGACAGGCGAGGGGGGGGCCACGAGACTCACGACGGCCGCCGCGGCCACGAGCGTGGATAGGCGTCTCATCACTTCATCCCCGCGCCGTCCGGACGACCTGTTCCGCCAGGCGCGTCCGAAGAAGAAATCCCTCCGTCAGGGCGTCACGGTGAACGTCACTTCTCTGACGATACTCTTCCCGGAGATCTTATCAGTCACCTTTATTTCTAGACGGTACACCCCTTCCGGGAAGCTGGCAAGAGGGACCGCCAGCCCGCCCGGCAACTGGTGCCCGGCGGCCATGTCGAACTGCGGCGGCAGCGTCTGGGCGTTCAATTCGACAGGCTTGGTGCTGTTGAAATACTTCTCGCCGTTCTCGGCGCCCGCGACCTTCTGGTAGAACTTGTATTCGATCAGGACATTGGGCTTCCGGTTCGCGTCGGCGGCCGGATTGTAGACGAAGAACCAGGCCGTCAGCTCGGCCTTCTTCGACAGCTTCGGCTCAAACAGCGGCTTCAGCTCGTCCAGGCCGAATGCGTACGGATGTGCAGGCTGCTCCTCGGGTGTCAGCGGTGCGGTCAGGGTGGTGACCGTATCGGTGAGCACGATGCTGCTGGTGGTCAGCTCGTCGGTCCAGTAATCCGGCACGACCACGGTCTGTTTCAGGATACCCGCCTTGGCGGCGGCGACGTCCTTCTCCTTGGCCTTCGGATCGGCCTGGTCACGAATCGTGAGATAGACGGTGTACTCGCCTGGCGCCACCGTGAAGCTGCGCGCCAGCCGGAATGGCTGACCCGGATCCGGCGCCTTGAGCTCGGTCACGAAGAAGTCCACCCAGGGGAACGGCTTCGGCGCCTTTGCGTCCTCGGTCTTGGCCTTTTCTTCCGGCTTGGCAGTCCCGGCGGCTTTCGCTTCCGGCACGACGTCATCGGCCTTGGCGACGACCTGGAGGTATCCCGTCACGTTCTTCGGCACCACGCCCTCAGGATCGATGAACGCGACAAACGCGACATAGGTCTTCCTGTTGAAGCCCTTCATCGTGTCGCTGTGCAGCGTCATCTTGTAGCCGGTGGGCGTCGGCGCGCCTTTTCTGGCGGCGTCCACCGCGGCAAGCGCCGCCCGCACCTCCATCTCCTGGACCTTGGTCAGTTTCTTTTCGGCCGGCGGCTTCTGCTGCTTCTGTCCGGACTGTGGCTGCGCGGAAACAGGCGCTGTCAACATCGAGGCGGCCACCACCACGGCGCTAACCACCAGCGGTGTCAGCACCCTTCCACGAATATGCATGATGACGGTACTCCCTGGTATGGTGCCCTCCGGCATGGTATGGCACGTGCTCATCATAGGCGGGCCGCCACGTCGTGTCAAAGCTCGACCCGAGGCCGGATCGACGGTCGATTCGATCGAATTCCGCGGCCGGATCGGCCCCGGAATCCCGTGTGATATCATGCTGCTTCGGTCCGGATTCCCGGCCCGGTTCCCCAGGCGGCTCCGCCGACAAGTCCGCCTGCCTCACCTGAACCGTCGTTTCCTGTGATGCTAGACGACAGCCTCGTCATCGTGCTGGCAGGGGGAGCGGGCGAACGCCTCTATCCGCTGACCCGTGAGCGCGCCAAGCCCGCGGTGTACTTCGGCGGCCCGTACCGCATCATCGATTTCGTCCTCAGCAACTGCGTCAACTCGGGACTGCGCCGCATCTACATCGCCACGCAGTACAAGTCGCTCTCGCTCAACCGGCACATCCGGATGGGCTGGAACATCGTCTCGGAGGAACTCGGCGAGTTCATCGAGATCCTGCCGCCGCAGAAACGCGTCAGCGAGAACTGGTACCTGGGCACGGCCGATGCGGTCTACCAGAATCTCTACTCCCTCGTGCGCGAGATGCCGAGCTACGTGATCGTCCTGGCCGGGGACCACGTCTACAAGATGGACTACGGCAAGATGCTCAGGTCGCACGTCGACCGCGCCGCCGAAGTCACCATCGCGACCATCGAGGTTCCACGGCATGAGGCGTCGCGCTACGGGATCGTCCAGGTCGACGAGCACGAGCGCGTAATCGGGTTCCAGGAAAAGCCGGCCGAGCCCCGCCCGGTTCCGGGCTCCGCCGACCTCTCGCTGGCCTCGATGGGCATCTACGTGTTCAACACGTCGACGCTCATCTCCGCGCTCGAATCCGACGCGGTCCGCGAAACGACCCACGACTTCGGCCGGGACGTCATCCCGGCCCTGATCGACCGCGTGCCCGTGCTGTCCTACCGTTTCTACGACGAGAACAAGAAGGCCTCGAAGTACTGGCGTGACATCGGGACGCTCGACGCGTTCTTCGACGCGAACATGGACCTGGTCCAGGTGAACCCCGAGTTCAACCTGTACGACCCCGAGTGGCAGATGCGGACCTATCAACCCCAGGCCCCGCCTGCCAAGTTCGTCTTCGCCGATCCGGGCCGCTGCGGACAGGCGATGGATTCGATTATTTCGCCCGGCTGCATCGTCTCCGGCAGCCGCATCGTCGGGAGCATCCTGTGCCCCGGCGTGCGCGTGCACAGCTTCAGCCTCGTCGAGCAGAGCATCCTGATGCCGGGCGTCCGCGTGGGCCGGCACGCGAGGATCCACCGGGCGATCGTCGACCGCGACGTGTTCATCCCGCGCGGCGCGCGAATCGGGTACGACATCGAGGAAGATCGCCGGCGCCACACGGTGACCGAGCAGGGCGTGGTCGTCGTGACGACCGACGACGAGCCGTTCATCGGGCCGATCGATGAAGAGGCGCTCCGCATGGAAATGGAAGCCGACCGGCGGGGCGGCATGGGCTGATCCCGGCCGCTCCTGACGTACTGTCAATCTGACATCGCGGTCCGCGATGTCTTCGACGAGTGGAGATCGAGGTCAGCCATGAAGATCGCACGGGTACACGGCCGGGAGATCCTGGATTCGCGAGGCAATCCAACCGTAGAAGTTGATGTGATGCTCGAAGGCGGCGCCTTCGGCCGGGCCGCGGTGCCTTCGGGCGCCTCCACCGGCGAACGCGAAGCGCTCGAATTACGGGACGGGGACAAGGCACGCTACGGGGGCAAGGGCGTGCTCAAGGCGGCGGATCATGTCTCGGGCGAACTGCAGGCCGCGCTGAAGGGCCGCGATCTGGACCAGCGCAGCCTCGACCGGCTGATGATCGAGCTGGACGGCACGCCGACCAAGAGCCGTCTCGGCGCCAATGCCCTGCTGGGCGTGTCGATGGCGTTTGCGCGGGCGGCCGCGGCGAGCCGCAATGTCCCCCTCTACCGGCATCTCCGCGAACTGTTCGGCGAGTCCGGCGGCGGCGAGTGGATCATGCCGGTGCCGATGATGAACATCCTGAACGGCGGCGCGCACGCCGACTCGAACGTGGACATCCAGGAGTTCATGGTGCTGCCGCTCGGGCTGCCGACCTTCAGGGAGGCCCTTCGTGCGGGCGCCGAGGTGTTCCACGCCCTTCGCGCCATCCTCAAGCAGCGCGGCCTGTCGACCGGCGTCGGCGACGAAGGCGGGTTCGCACCCAGCCTCGCTTCGAATCGGCAGGCGGTGGAACTGCTCCTCCAGGCCATCGAGAAGGCGGGCTACAAGGCCGGCCGGGACGTCTGCATCGGGCTGGATTCAGCCGCCAGCGAACTCTGGGACGACAACTCCCCGCGCTCGACGCCGTGGGACGCTGCCACCACGAAGGACGGGCGGTACGAGTTCAAGAAGTCCGGCGACGCTGCACGGACCTCGACCGAGATGGTGAAGATGTATGCCGAATGGGTGGCCCAGTACCCGATCGTCTCCATCGAGGACGGCCTCGCCGAAGGAGACTGGAACGGCTGGAGCCAGATGACGAAGCAGCTCGGCGCCCGGGTGCAGATCATCGGCGACGACATCTTCGTCACCAACCCGCAAATCCTGGCGCAGGGCATCGAGCGGGGAATCGCCAACTCGGTCCTCATCAAGCTCAACCAGATCGGCACCGTCTCGGAAACACTCGACGCCATCAGCATGGCTCACCGGGCGCACTACACGACGGTGATCTCGCATCGATCCGGCGAGACCGAGGATTCGACGATCGCCGACCTTGCGGTGGCCACCGGTGCGGGCCAGATCAAGACCGGATCGGCGAGCCGGACCGACCGCGTCGTCAAGTACAACCAGCTGATGCGCATCGAAGAAGAACTCGGTACCGCGGCGCACTACGCCGGGCGATCAGCGATTCATCAGCTGGGGGGGTGAGGAAGGTTATAGGTTATAGGTTACAGGTTATAGGCTGTTTTCCGATTCACGGCGAACCGGGCCTCCAGCCGCCCGCCCGCCGGCCGGACTGCGGAGCCAAGGCCTTATGACTCGTCCCACTTCTCCCCTCGCCCTGGTCGTCCTCGACGGCTGGGGGCTGCGCCGCGATCGATTCGCCAACGCGATTGCCCTGGCGCGCACGCCGGCGTATCTCGAACTGGTCGACCGGTTTCCACATGCCTCGCTGGTCGCCTCGGGCGAGGATGTCGGGCTGCCCGCCGGCCAGATGGGCAACTCGGAAGTCGGCCACATGAACCTCGGGGCCGGGCGCATCGTCTACCAGGACCTGACCCGGATCGACAAGAGCATCCGTGACGGCGAGTTCTTCGAGAACCCGGTCCTCTCGGCGGCACTCGACCGCTGTCGCGACGCTGCGCACGCGGTGCATTTCGTCGGCCTGCTGTCGGACGGCGGCGTGCACAGCCACGAGAAACATCTCCACGCGCTCATCGAGATGGCCGCGCGGCGCCGCCTCGAGCGGGTGTTCGTCCAGGCGCTGACCGATGGCCGCGACACCTCTCCCAACGGAGGCGCAGGCTATATCGGGGAATTGCAGCGCGTGATGGACCGCGCGGGCGCCGGGCGGGTTGCCTCGGTCGGCGGCCGCTACTTCGCCATGGACCGCGACAAGCGATGGGAACGCACGCGGCGCGGCTACGACGCCGTCATGGGCATCCGGGGGGCCGGGGCGACCGATCCGATCGCCGCCGTGCGGGCGAGCTACGAGGCGGGCGTCACCGACGAATTCATCGAGCCGTTCATCATCATGGACGCGGCCGGATCGCCCATCGGCCCGGTTCGCGACGGCGACTCGGTCATCTTCTTCAACTTCCGGGCGGACCGGATGCGCCAGCTCACCCGCGCGATGGCCTTGCCGGAATTCGACGGGTTCGATCGCGGCGCGCACCCGGAGCTCCACGCCGTCACGATGACGGAGTACGAGTCGCATTTCAACCTGCCGGTGGCGTTCACGCCCGCCCAGTTCTCGGGCAACCTCGCCGAAGAGCTGACCGGAAGCGGCCTGACCAATCTGCGGCTGGCCGAGACCGAGAAGTACGCGCACGTCACGTACTTCTTCAACTGCGGTGAGGAGCGGCCATATACCGGCGAGGATCGCATCCTCGTGCCGTCGCCGAAGGTGGCCACCTACGACCTGAAGCCCGAGATGAGCGCCGAGGGCATCACGGAGCAGTTCGAGGCGTCGGTGGCGGGCAGGCGCCACGACGTCATCGTCTGCAACTTCGCGAACGCGGATATGGTGGGTCACACCGGCAGCCTCGAGGCGGCAATTCGAGCCGTTGAGACACTCGATCGCTGCATCGCGCGCATTGTCACCGCGATGCGCGAAGCCGGCGGCACGGTGATCCTCACGGCGGATCACGGCAACGCCGAGCAGATGTGGGATCCGATCACCAACGGCCCGCACACCGCCCACACATCGAACCCGGTGCCGGTCATCCTGGTGGGAGACGCGAAGTCGATGCGCCTGCGCGAGGGCGGGACGTTGCGCGACGTGGCACCGACCATGCTGGGACTGCTGGGGATTACACCGCCCAAGGAGATGACGGGAACCGACCTGCGGGTGATCTAGCATCGGTGCGGCGGCCCGATGTCCGGCCGGCGGCTGGAGGCTGGAGGCGCAGCCAGAATGAACCAGCGCCCTGCGCCTGAGTCCTGGTCCCTGCTAGTGTTCCGTGGATGGTTCGTCGGCTGCGATTCGCAGCGATCGCAGGAACCGCCGATCGGCCCCGGTCATGTCGGCCTGCCATCGCCGGGATTCAGCGGGATCGTGCGTGGTCACCCGGGTGGTGGCAAACGGCAGAGCCGGAGAGGCCGACTCGGGATCCGGCGATCGAATCAGCCCGACGACCGCGTCGAGCGTCACGCAGAGTTCGATGCCCGCCGCCCGGGCGCGTTCGCGGCACTCGGCGATGCGGGAGTCGTCGGCCACGGCCGCGGCAATCGCGTCCGCCAACTCGCGCGCGAACCGGTCGGCGAGCGAATCATCCACGCCCGTGCCTCATCTCGCGGCTGATTGTATGCAGCCCCTCAGCGAGGTGTCAAGAAACGGCCGGCCCGGGGGGTGCGATCGGAGCAAGCCCTTTGGCTGGACCGGGATGGCTTCGGCTAGAATGACGTCTTGAGGCTCCATCCACCCGGGGTTGGTCAATTCTTCATGGCCACGTCTTCTTCTCCCGACTCTCCATCGACGCGAACACCCGGGCCCGAACTGGGGACACCCGACGATCTGGCGGGCTGGGATCCGGCAACGGACCTCGGGGCTCCGGGTGAATTCCCGTTCACGCGGGGCATACAGCCCACCATGTACCGGGGGCGTCTCTGGACGATGCGCCAGTACGCCGGGTTCGGAACGGCGAGGCAGTCGAACGAGCGTTACCGGTACCTGCTGGCAAAGGGCGTGACGGGCCTGAGCGTCGCTTTCGATCTGCCGACGCAGATGGGATACGACTCGGATCATGCGCTGGCGGCGGGCGAGGTGGGCAAGGTCGGAGTCGCCATCGATTCGATCGAGGACATGGCGGAGTTGTTCGAAGGCATCCCGCTCGATCGAGTCTCGACCTCGATGACCATCAATTCCACCGCCATCATGCTGCTCGCGCTCTACGTCGCCGTGGCACGGCGGCAGGGGGCGGCAACCCGCGCGCTCTCGGGCACGGTGCAGAACGACATCCTGAAAGAGTACGTGGCGCGCGGAACCTACATCTATCCGCCGCGGCCCTCGATGCGGCTCATCACCGACGTGTTCTCGTACTGCGAGCGGGAGCTGCCGAACTGGAACACGATCTCGATCAGCGGCTACCACATCCGCGAGGCAGGGGCGACCGCCGTGCAGGAGGTCGCCTTCACGCTGGCCAACGCCATCGCCTACGTGCAGGCTGCGATCGACGCCGGGCTCGACGTGAACGCGATCGGCCAGCGGCTGTCGTTCTTCTTCAACGCGCACAACGATTTCCTCGAGGAGATCGCCAAGTTCCGGGCCGCGCGGCGGCTCTGGGCGCGGATCATGAAGACGCGCTTCGGGGCGACCAGTCCGCGCGCGCAGCAACTGCGCTTCCATACCCAGACCGCCGGAAGCACGCTGACGGCTCAACAGCCCGACAACAACATCGTGCGCGTGGCGTTGCAGGCGCTGGCCGCCGTACTCGGCGGCACACAGTCACTGCACTGCAACGGCCGCGACGAGGCGCTGTCGTTGCCGACGGAAGAGTCGGCGGGCATCGCCCTCCGGACCCAGCAGATCATCGCGGCTGAGACCGGCGTGGCCAACACGGTCGATCCGGTCGCGGGCTCCTACGCCCTCGAGTCGCTGACCAACCGCATCGAGCGCGAGGCCGGGGCGCTCATCTCGCACATCGACAGCATGGGTGGCACGCTTGCGGCCATCGAGGCCGGCTACATCCAGCGATCGATCCAGGATGCGGCGTACCAGGCGCAACAGGCGGTGGACGCGGGTACCGCGGTGGTCGTCGGGGTCAACAGCCTGACCTCGACCGACCCGGTCACCTTCGATCTGCTCCGGGTCGATCCCGGAGTCGAACGCCTGCAGGTCGAACGTGTCGGCCGCCTTCGCGCGGGCCGGAGCGCCGGCGCGTGGCGTCACGCGCTCGACGAGGTTTCGGTGGCGGCACGCACGGGCTCCAACCTGGTGCCGCCGATCATCGCCGCCGTCGAAGCGAAGGCGACCATCGGAGAAATCTCCGACACGCTGCGGGTCGAGTTCGGAGAATACCGGGATGCGGGGCTGGGCTAGGGGCTAGGCGCTCGGCGCTGGTCAGCCTGGGCTCACGGCTGTCGTCAAGCTCACGAACAGCCAGGTGCACTGGCAGGCGAACCAGCCCCGAGCCCCTACCTGACTGGCGCCTACCGCCGAGCGCCTAGCCCCTGATCCGCGGCCCCTGAACACTGAGCGCACGACGGAGACGCCAGGGCTTTGAATCCGATGTCGCAGGAACCGTCCGCCGGCCATCGTCCGCTGCTGCAGGTGACAGGCCTCACCACCGAGTTTCCGTCCTGCCGGCGCCCGCAGGCCGGCAGCGCCGGTGCGTGCGGTTGATCACCTCGAGTTCGAGATCGCGCGCGGGGAAACGCTCGGGCTGGTCGGCGAATCGGGCAGCGGCAAGTCCATGACGGCGCTCTCGCTCATCCGCCTGGTGCCGCCGCCCGGGCGCATCCTCGCGGGCCGTGTCGTCTTCGAGGATCGGGACCTGCTGCAGATGGCCGAGCCGGACATGCGCCGCGTGCGCGGCGCGCGCATCGGTTTCATCTTCCAGGAGCCGATGACCGCGCTCAACCCGGTCTTCACCATCGGCGACCAGGTCGGCGAGGCGCTGGTCGTCCACGGCCTGGCGTCGCGGTCGGAGGCGCGCAGGCGCGCGGTGGAACTGCTCGAGGCCGTCAGGATCCCCAACGCCGCGCAGGCAGCCCGCGACTACCCGCACCAGCTGTCAGGCGGCATGCGGCAGCGCGCGCTGATCGCCGCGGCGGTCGCCTGCAGGCCGCCGCTCGTCATCGCCGACGAGCCCACCACGGCGCTCGACGTCACGATCCAGGCCGAGATTCTCGATCTGCTTCGCGAGATGCGATCGGCCTTCGGCCTCTCGCTGCTGCTCATCACGCACGATCTCGGCGTGGTGGCCGAGATGGCGGATCGGGTGGCCGTCATGTATGCCGGGCGCATCGTCGAGACGGGACCCGTGAGGCGCGTGCTGCTGTCGCCAAAGCACCCGTACACGGAGGGCCTGCTCGCCTCGATGCCGGGGCTGGTCCCGGGAGAGCGCCTGCGCGCCATTGGCGGCACGGTCCCTGATCTGTCCGCGTTGCCGGCCGGCTGCGCCTTCGCGCCGCGGTGTCCTGATCGCTTCGACAGGTGTGCCGCATCCCGTCCTGAACCGGTCGCGGTTGGCGACGCGCATACGGCGCGGTGCTTCCTGCACGGGTCGCCCTCATGACGCCGCTCGTCGAGGTCAGCCACCTCGTCAAGACCTTCACCCGGGGGTCGACGCTCTGGCGGAGCGCGGCCGAGGTCCGCGCGGTCGACGACATCAGCTTCACGGTGCTCGAGGGCGAGACCTTCGGCCTGGTGGGCGAGTCCGGCAGCGGCAAGACGACCACCGGCCGGTGCATGCTGCGCCTGATCGAGCCCACCGCCGGCGCCGTATCCTTCCGCGGCCTCGACGTGCTCTCGCTTGGCGCGGCCAGGCTTCGGGCGCTCCGGCGCGAGATGCAGATCGTCTTTCAGGATCCCTACTCGTCGCTCAATCCGCGCATGCGGGTGCGGACGATCATCGAAGAGCCTCTCGTCATCCATCGGATCGGGAACAGGGCGCAGCGCCGCGACCGCGTCGATGAGCTGGCCGACGTCGTCGGGTTGGACCGTTCGCAGCTGCAGCGCTACCCGCACGAGTTCAGCGGCGGCCAGCGCCAGCGCATCGGGCTGGCGCGCGCCCTGGCGCTCGGGCCGTCGTTCCTCATCGCCGACGAGCCGGTCTCGGCGCTGGATGTGTCGATCCAGGCGCAGATCATCAACCTGTTCATGGATCTGCAGCAGCGCCTCGCGCTGACGCTGGTGTTCATCGCGCACGATCTCCGCCTGGTGCGGCACCTGTGCGCGCGCGTGGCCGTCATGTACCGCGGCCGCATCGTCGAGATGGGATCGACCGAGGCGATCTTCCGCGAGCCCGTCCACCCGTACACGCGGGCGTTGCTGTCGGCGGTGCCCGTGCCGGACCCGTCCGCGACCAGGACGCGGCTCTCGTTCGAGGCCACGGAGTCGGCGCTCGCGGCGCCGCTTCGCGAAGTCAGCCCCGGTCATCTTGCGGCCATCGTGGAATAGCGAACCTCGGGTCGAGTCTTCTTTGAGAGGGCTCCGGTCCGCCGCGTGCTAGACTCTGGAATTGCGGCGCCCGCTCGCGGACGGAACCATTCGACGGCGACTCCCGTCTTCTTCTGAGGGGACTGCTGCAGGGTTCTTCCTGCGCGCTGGCAACACGAACGGGACGGATTTATGGCGCTAATTGAAACCAATGACCTGTGGAAGACCTACGTGATGGGCAGCGAGGAAATTCACGCACTGCGCGGCGTCTCGATTGAAATCGAGCGCGGCGAGTACGTGGCCATCATGGGGCCGTCCGGATCTGGCAAATCGACCCTGATGAACCTGATCGGATGTCTCGACACGCCGTCGAAGGGCAGCTACCTGCTGAACAACAAGCAGGTCAGCCAGATGAACGACGACGAACTGGCGCGCATCCGAAACGAGGAAATCGGGTTCGTGTTCCAGACCTTCAACCTGCTGCCGCGCGCCACGGCCCTTCACAACGTGGAACTGCCGCTGGTCTACGCCGGGGTGCCCACCAAGGATCGGCTCGACCGGGCTCGCAAGTCGCTCGGCCGCGTGGACCTGGCCGATCGGGTCGGCCATCGTCCCAACCAGCTGTCCGGCGGACAGCGCCAGCGCGTGGCCATTGCACGCGCGCTGGTCAACAACCCTTCCATCCTGCTTGCCGACGAGCCGACCGGGAACCTGGACTCCAAGACCGGCGCGGAAATCATGAGCCTGTTCGAGAAGCTCCACGAGAGCGGCAACACCATCGTGCTCGTCACGCACGAAGCCGACATCGCCGCATACGCCAAGCGGACCATTCATCTCCGCGATGGGAAGGTCGAAGACGACGTCAGGAAGGCGGCGTAGGGCTGTTCAGGGAGGCCTGGAATAGTCTGCGGCCGGCGGGCTTCGACGAAGGCCGATTCGCGGGCCTTCGCCCGAGCGCTGCCCGCGCTCTGGACTTCGGGCGGAACTGTCTGACGGCCCGGGGCCCGTCCGGCTATTCCGGAATGGGGGCGTAGTTCCCGAGGCGGAACACGATCTCGACCAGCTTGGTCGATCCGTTGCCGAAGGTCTGGATCGTGTCCTGGTAGACCATCTGTTCGCGCCGGGTGCGAATCACCGCGATCGCGTGCAGGCCCTGCGGGACATTCTCGAACACGAATGGCGGCATCGGGGCCGACAGGTAGGCCTGCCTTCCATTCCGCGCAAAATAGAGCCGCACCTCGTAGAGCGGCGGATCGACCGTATAGAACAGTCCTTCGTCGGCCATCCGCTTGAGCGTGACCACAACGCGCCCCCGATAGACGGGCGGCGCCGCCGGGTACACGATGTCATCCTGGTTGCCGACGACACCGTCGGGCCCGGCACTCCGGATCTGCCCGCTGGCCGCGCCCTGGTACGCGTTGCCGAACGCATCGGTCAGGTAGTCGGCCGGCGTGTCCCCGAAGGTGACGTACGGCCCCTTCCATCCCATTCCGACAGCGCGGAACGTGGCCAGCGAAAAGAGCGGCGCCTGCTCCGGGCGAACCAGTTCCTGGAACGAGGCCGGCATCCGGCCCATATCGCCCACGAACCCGAAATTGCCGGGCTGATCGGGCCGGCCGCCGATGGCCTCGGCCAGGGCCCGGACCTCCGTGCGCGTCGCCTCGATCTTGGCGTCGAGGATGCGCTGCAGGAGGATGGGAGTGGCGGCTGCTGCGAGGATCGCCAGTACGGCGATGACGATGATCACCTCCAGCAGCGTGAAGCCTCGACGTCCGTGCGCATTGAGGTGTTGTCTCATCGGATCGCTCACGTCAGGTGACTTTGATGGCTTTCATCAGTCCGAACAGCGGCAGGTAATAGGCCACCGCCATCAACACGAACACGCTGGCCAGCGTCACCAGCATGATCGGACCGAACAGCGTCAGGGCCCGATCAACCGTCTGGTCGACCTCGCGGTCGTAGTACTGGCGCACGTTCTCGAGGGACTTCGCCATCTGCCCGGTCCGCTCGCCGATGGCGATCATCTGGATCACGATCGGTGAGAACTGGCCGACGACGGTCAGGGCCCGGGACAACGGCTCGCCGGCCAGCACCCGATCGACCGCGCGCCCGAAGCGCTGTGCGAGGAACGGGTTGCCGATCAGCCGCTGCATCAGGGTCAGCGACGGGGCGACCTCGAGGCCCGCCTGGTGCAGCGTGCCGAAGTAGTGCGCAAAACGCGACAGGGCGATCTTGCGAATCAGATCGCCGACGACCGGGATACGCAGGGTCAGCCGCGAGATGGTGACGGCGCCCTCGGGCGTCTGGGCGCGCAGGCGGATGGCGAGGACGATCGCCACGGCGGCGGCCAGCAGCGTCAGCCAGTTGGCCGTCATGAACTGCGCGAAGCCCATCACGATCCGCGTCGGCAGGGGCAGCTGCACGGTCGCGGCCAGGCGCTGGTACACGCTGGAGATGCGGGGAATGGAGAATCCGACGAGCACGCTCATCAGCACCGTGAGGAGCACCACCACGATGGTCGGGTAGGTCAGGGCCCCCTTGATCCGCGCCGCGAGGCCGTCCTGCCACTCGAGCTGCTTGACCAGATCCTCCAGCACCTGTTCGAGGCGGCCGGTCGCCTCGCCTGCCCGCACGATGTTCACGTAGAGCTCGCCGAAGACCGGGCGTTGGCGGTCGAGGGCCTCCGACAGGCTCCGGCCCGACTCGATGTCCCTTCGCAGCCTGGACACTGACTGCCTGAGCGGCACCTTCCTGATTTCCGACTCGATGTCGTTCAGCCCCTCGACCAGGGGGACGCCCGTTCCCACCATCGTCGCCAGCTGGGACGTGAAGAAGATCAGGTCGCGGCGGTTGACCCGTTCGAAGATCCGCACCTCGGACAGGTTGATCATCTGTTCGGAGGGCTGGGCCTGAACCAGGTACCGGTCCTGTTGCCGCAGCAACAGCGCGAGCGAGTCCTCGTCCCGCGCGGCCATCGTGCCACTGACGCGCTGGCCTGAGGAGTTGACGGCGGTGTAAGCAAAGTCGGGCATGTTGATTCCCGGCTACTCGTACGCGATTCTGAGCACTTCGTCGAGCGACGTCTGGCCGAACACCGCCTTCGACAGGGCGTCGTCCATCAGCGTCCGCAACCCGCCGCGCACGGCCGCCTCCTTGATGAGCCTCGAATCGGATCGCGCCCGGATGGCCTCGTTGACCTGTTCGTCGACGGGCAGAATCTCGAAGGCGGCCACCCGCCCCCGGTAGCCCGTGTTGCCGCACTTCGCGCAGCCCTTCCCGCGGTAGAAGGTCACCGAATCGCTCACCTTCAGGTTCACCTTCTCGAGCAGCTCCGGCTCGTAGGAGGTGGGTTCCTTGCAGTGCGGGCACAGCACTCTCAGCAAACGCTGCGCCACCACGCCGACCACGGCCGAGGCGAGCAGGTACGGCTCGACCCCCATATCCATGAGGCGCGGCACCGCTCCGGCCGTGTCCTGCGTGTGCAGGGTGGTGAAGACGAGCACACCGGAGAGCGCGGCCCTGACCGCCAGCTGCGCGGTTTCGGGGTCGCGAATCTCTCCGACCATGATGACGTCGGGGTCCTGCCGCAGCAGGGACCTGATGGCCGTGGCGAAGGTCAGGCCGGCCTTGGGCCGCACCTGCGTCTGCCGGATGGTCGAGAACTGGTACTCGACCGGATCCTCGACCGTCATGATGTTCTTCTCGCGCCCCCCGAGGTAATTCAGCGCGGAGTAGAGCGTGGTGGTCTTCCCGGCCCCGGTCGGACCAGTCACCAGGATGATGCCGCGCGACTTGGCCAGCAGGTCCTGGAAGAGCACCAGGTTGCGCCGATTGAATCCCAATTCCTCGAGCGGCCGCACGAGCTTTTCTTTTTCGAGGATGCGGATGGCGACCTTCTCGCCGAAGACCGTGGGGAAGCACGACACGCGCATGTCGATCGGGCGGCCCAGCATCGTCTGCGTGATGCGTCCTTCCTGCGGGAGCCGCTGTTCGGCGATATCGAGGCCCGCCATGACCTTCAGCCGGCTCACCAGGGCCGGCGAGAGGAGCCGCGGCAGCGTGTCCACCTGGGTGAGGACGCCGTCGACGCGGTGGCGGAGACGCACGACCTTCTCTTCGGGCTCGAGGTGCAGGTCGGTGGCGCCGGCGCGGACCGCGTCGGTGAGCAGGCTCTCGATGATTCGCACGATTGGCGCTTCGGTCAGCGCCACGTCCCGCTCGGGCTGCGAAAGCGCCGACACGGCCTCGTCGACCACGCCGCGCAAGGGGCTGCTGGGGCCGAATGTCTGGCCCACCAGCGCCGAGACGGCCGACTTCGTGCTCGACACCACCTCGACCGGGGTGCCCAGCTGGCGCTGCAGGTCGTCGATGGCGAGCACGTCGAACGGGTTCGCCTGCACGACCCTCAGGCCGTTGCCCGTGCGCCGGAGCGCCGCGACCAGGTGCTTGCGCGCGAAGTTCTCGGGCACCAGGCCTGCCACGGTCGGGTCGGACTGGAGCGCGTCGGGCGCCACGTAGGGCACGCGCGCCTCGGAGGCCAGCGCCTGGGCGAGGCCGTCCTCGGACACCAGGCCCATCTCGAGCAGCACGTCTCCGATCAGCGAGCCGTCGGCGCGCTGCTGCTGGAGCGCCAGCTGGAGCTGTTCCGGCGTGATGACCTTCCTGGCGACGAGTATCTGTCCGATCATGAGCCCCGGTCCCTCGGGCGCGCTAGAACTGTGCGCGCTCCTTGATCTTTTCGACCTCGATGCGATGTTTCTTCACAAGGTGCCAGATGCTGCGCTCGGTAATCCCGAGCAGCCTGGCCGCCGAGGCCTGGACGCCGCCCGTCCGCGAGAGCGCTTCGATGACGAAGGCGCGCTCGAGTTGCGCCATCTTGTCGTCGAGCGACATCGCCCCCGGCGATTCCCACTGCTGGGACGCGACGCCGGCCACCAGGCCCACGCCCGCGGGCCTCACCGGGTGAGGCAGGCTCGCCAGGGTCACCACTTCCCCATCGGTCACCACGGCCGCGCGCTCGATGGCGTTCTTGAGCTCCCGGATGTTGCCGGGCCAGTCGTAGGCCATCAGTGCCGCCAGGGCGTCGGAGGACACGCGCCGGATCGTCCGTCCCAGCCGCCGGTTCGCTTCGGCGAGGAACAGCTCGACCAGGTCGGAGATTTCCTCGCGCCGCTCGCGCAGGGGCGGCACGCTGATGGTGATCACGTTGAGACGGAAATACAGGTCGTCGCGGAACTGCCCCTCGCGGACGCTGCGCAGCAGCTCCTTGTTGGTCGACGCGAGGATGCGCACGTCCACCTTGATGGTCGAGGTGCCGCCCACCCGCTCGACCTCCCGGCTCTGCAGGACACGGAGAATCTTGGCCTGCGTGGCCAGCGTCATGTCGCCGATCTCGTCGAGCAGCAGCGTGCCGCCGTCGGCGAGCTCGAACTTGCCCGGCTTGCGGTTCTGCGCCCCGGTGAACGCGCCCCGCTCGTAGCCGAACAGTTCGGACTCGAGCAGCGTTTCGGGAATCGCCGCGCAGTTGAGCTTGACGAACGGGCGGAGCTTGCGGGTGGACCGCTCGTGGATGCGCTCGGCCACCAGCTCCTTGCCGACGCCGCTTTCGCCCAGGATGAGGACCGTCGAGTCGGTGGGCGCCGACCGTTCGATGAGGTGCGACACCTCGGCCATGGCCTGGCTCTTCCCGAGCACGTGCCGGTGGCCCGGCGCTTCCGCCAGTTCCTCGCGGAGGCGCTCGATTTCCATGAAGAAGCGCCGCTTCTCCAGGGCCCTCCGGATGACGATCTCCATCTCCTCGAGACGGAACGGCTTGGTGAAGTAGTCGTACGCGCCCCGGCGCATGGCCTCGATCGCGTTGTCGCGGGTTCCGTGCGCCGTCATGATGATGATGGGAATCCGCGAATCGATCTTGAGGATCTCCTCGACGGCCTGCAGGCCGTCCATCCCGGGCAGACGAACGTCGAGCAGGACCAGATCCGCCGAGTCAGCCTTGAGCGCCTCGAGCCCTTCCTCGGCGCTCTTGCGCACCGTCAGCCCGTACCCCTGCCGCTGCAGCGCTTCCTTCAGGAAGAACTGCATCTGCTCGTCGTCGTCGATCACCAGAAGTTGAAACATACGCGTACAGTCAACTGGATCGGGTCGTTTCCGTCAACAGCGCCGGCCCTGGCGCCTGGTCGTCCGTGATTATGCCTTCGGGCTGCCCGGCGGGCAATTCGATGGCGAAGGTCGTCCCCGCGGTCTCGTCGCTCTCGACGTCGATGCGCCCGCCATAGGCCGTGACGATCTGGCGGGCGATCGCCAGGCCCAGCCCGGTGCCTGTCGGCCTGGTGGTGTAGAACGGCACGAAGAGCCGCTTCATCCGGTCGGGCGAAATGTAGGAGCCGGTGTTGTGCACGCGGATCGAGACGTTCTGATCGTGCGAGCCCGTGCGGATGGTCACGACGCCGTCGTCGGGCGCCGCCTGCACGGCGTTGAGCACGATGTTGGTGACCGCCTGCTCGAGGCGGTGCCGCGCTGCGAGCACGATCGTCCCGTCGGCGGCTTCGTCGCGGACATTCGACACGGTCACGCGCCGGGCGCCGAGGCCGAGCCGGGCGAAACTGGTGACGTCGCGGACCACGCGCTCGACGTCGACCTGCTCGGAGGCCGGCGCCGAGTCCGACGAGAGCAGCAGCAGGTTCTCGACGAGCTTGTTGAGGCGGTCGATCGCCTCGATCATCGTGGACACGTAGAGGCGCTTCGGATCGGTGTCCGCAAAGTCGCGGCCGAGCAGCTCGGCCAGGCCCCGCATCGACGCCAGCGGGTTGCGCAGCTCGTGCGCGACGCCCGCGGTGAGCGTGCCCAGGGCCACGAGTTGATCGGCCCGCCGCAGGTGGTCCCTGAGCCGCCTGATCTCGTTGAGGTCCTTGAATCCTATCGTGACGCCGATGACCTCGTCCGAGTCGTCCGCGGCCCCGTCGTGAGGCCGGTCCCCGCGGCGAAGATACGAAATGGACAGGCCAATGCGAATCCGCCGGCCGTCCTTCCCGGCGATGTAGACTTCGTCGCTCGGCACCGCCTCGCGGCGCGTGATCGAGGTTTCCAGCGCGGCCAGTTCCGCGCGCCCTCCGCCCTCGGGCGCGAACACCTCGCTGAATCTCCTGCCGACGATCTCGTCTTCCCGGTAGCCGAGGATCATCTCGGCCGACGGGCTCGAACCGATGATCCGCCCCTCCGTGTTGAGCGTGATGACGGCGCCGGTCATGCTCTGGAAGACGTACCGGTTCACCGCCGCGATGGCGTCGTTGAACGCGCCCGCCAGCCATTCGGCTTCCGGCGCGGACTTCGCGTCGAACGACGTGCTCAGGTCTCCCGACGCCATGGCCTCGAGCTTGTCGGCAAACGCCCGCAGGGGCGTCGTGACGCCGATGGCCAGCCCGATGCCCAGGATCGCGGCAATCAGGGCAATCAGCAGCACCTGGACGAAGATCTGGTCGAACATCCGGGCCAGCTCGGTGGTGTGACTGCCCTGCAGCGCGATCGCCCGGCGTGCCATGTTCAGTGCGAAGAAGCCCGTCGCGCCCACCAGCAACGACATGGTGAGCGGCAACAGGATCATCAGTTTGATTCGCGTCGGCGCGAGTCGTTGGGGTTCCGGCGGCTGCCGCGAACGAAGCCGGGCCGGACCAGGGCTCATCGCTTTATCCCGGCAGCGGCCGACTGAACGCGCAGGGTCAACCGGCGCTGTGCTCCGGCGGGGGTCGTGATCACCACCGCCTCGCGCGTGATGTCGACCACGCGGCCCGCTCCGATCGCGTCGCCAATCCCGACGATCTTTCCGTCGACGACCGCGAGCCGCCGATTCGACGAGAACAGGATGGACTTCACCACGGGATCCGGCGACGCCGCGGCGGCGACGCGGGCCGTGCCGGCACGGGTTTCGCTGCCGAACAGGAACGGGTCACGGGCCCAAGTGGGTGGCGTGGCGAGGTCCACCGGAGGGGGAGCGGGAATCGATGCGGGGTCGGCTGCCTGCTGGGACGACGTCACACCTGAGACCGGTCGGGCCCGGGGAGCGTCGCCTGAACCTCCGAACGTACCGCCCTGGGACGCCTGCGCAATCTGGGCCTCGAGCGATCCCGGATCCAGCGTCGACGCCTGGCCCGAGCGGGCGGGACGCAGGTAGACCCAGAAGCTGTAGCCAAGGCTCACCACCAGGACGGCGAGCGCGATTTGAAGGTGACTCTTCCGGATGGTCATGACCAGGAACTTTCTTGTGCCAGTCCGCTAACGAACCGCTTGGTTCGACCCCAGCTCATCGGGCGCCATGGCAGACGATGTGCGCGGACTGCCGGAACCTTCGGCGCCGTCGGTCGAGACCACGCGCTGGTAGACCAGCAACTGCGCCCGGACCTTCATGAGCGGCAGGCCGCGCTCGATGGTGAGCGCGCTGACCTCGACCACGGTCGGGGCGTCGCGCAGGTTCCAAAGGAACGCTCCCACCGCTTCGAAATCCGATTCGAAGCTGACGGCCACCGGTGTGTAGAGCAGGGGTCCCGCGAACAGCTGCGCGCGGGGATCGCCGGCAGGGATGGCTCCCGGCTCGGCCGCCGCGCTCTGCGCGACGCGGGGCTGGACATCGGATCGCAGGTCGCCGGTGTCGACCGGCACGTTGACGCGACGACGTTCGCCCGCTTCGATGAGCAGCCCCCGAACCCGCTTGTCCATGTCCCCGCTGCTCAGTGAACGTGCGATGGCCGCGATGATCTCCGATACCTGGTCGTCGGCCGACATGCGGCGGTTGAACTCGGCCACGAACGCCGTGTCGGTCGACTGGGGAAGCCGTGCGCCTCGCGCGATCGCATCCTGAAGGGCCTGGACCCTGGCCTGCTGGGTCCGGACCTCGTTGCGCCCCAGGACGTAGACCGAGATCCGCGGCTGGATGAACCAGAAGTACGCCAGGACGGCGATGGCGATTGAGACAATCGCCATCGCGCTGCGCGAGAGTGCCGAGGTGACCGGCCGCAGGTCCGTGTTCACTTCCGCACCTCGAATCCAAACTGAAAGGCCAGCACACTGGGCGGAGGGCCCGCGGAGGCAACGGCTGCGGCGCCGCCGGTGCCCGTCTGCGCCCTGGCCGCCGTTCGATTGAACGGGATGAGCGTCCTGGCGCGAGAACTCCAGAGATACAGGTCCACGTTGGGATCGGTCGGGAGCCCGAAGGCCGTGGTGGCCGCCGAGCCGCCGCCGGCCACCGACGTGTCGGCTATCCCGGTCGGGGTTCGGCGGAGCGCTTCCAGCCGGGCCTGCGCGCTGCCGGGCGTCGCCAGACCCGCGGAATCCATAGATCGAATCCACGGTGGTGTTCGCCAGCCCGGAAACGGTCGGGCCGTACCACGGCTTCGGGTCGGCAATCTCCCTCTCCAGCCACGCGTTGCTGCCGGCAATCATGGGCCGCGGTCCAAGCCGGCTGTAGTCGACGCCGAGCGGAATCCCGGAGTCGCCCTCGGCCGCCGTCACCTCGGCCGGCGTCCGCGAGTCCGCCGGCGTTCCCGACGTCATGCGGAACGAGGCCGGCTTGCTGGGCGCACCGAGCAGCGGAGACGACGTGAGACCGAGCAGGAACGTGCCGAAGGTCGCCTGTGCGTCGGCGGGCCTGGCGGCCACGGCTTCGCCGTCGACCGTCATGGTCCACGTCGCACCGTGCGGCTCGACTTTGAGCGTGGAGACGGCCAGCTCGGCCGGCGCACTCCGGCCGACCAGTTCGAGGACGCGGGCCAGCCGGGGCCCCTGCGTGGCCATGGCGTCGAGCGCGGCTCGACGCGCGGCGGTCAGCACCGCACCGCGCTGGCGCTCTTCGAGCGCCCGCAGTTGCGGCTCGAGCGTGGTCACCGAGCGCCTGAGGTCCGTCAACTGGGACTGGACGGATCGTCCCATCCACCAGATCACGCCGAACGCGATCAGCGAAAGCAGCACGCCGGTCACCAGGCCCGCGGCCATGCGCTGCCGGAGATCGGCAGGCACGGCGAGCCCGGAGGCGACCGTCTCACGCGGCATCAGATTCACGGGCGCCGACGGATCGGCCGCGACCACCAGCGCCGGCCTGAACTCGGACGCGCGGTCGCGGAAATCGTCAGCGAGCGACGCCAGGCGCGACAGATCGAGGCCGTCGATGGAGTCGATCGTTTCGACGTCCATGTTGAGCTCGTGCATCAGCGGCGCCGTGAGCGTTCGGAGCTCCGGCATGTCGCCGCACACCAGGACCTGCGTCGCGTCGACGCGCAGGTTCTGCTTCACATACAACAACGATCGCCGCAGTTCGGCAGCCAGCCTGGCGGCAAGCTGCGCGGGGTCGGCCGGCGATCCCCCCGGCTCGGCCGCTGCGGTGTCGTGGCCCCACGGCATCTCGCGGGCGAACAGCACGGCACCGTCACGAACGACGGTGATGCCGGTGACATGACTGTTGACCGACAGGACCGAGGTAACCGCGCCCGGGTTGGACCCGGGCCGCAGGCGGACCATGGCCGCATGTGCCACGGCCGGCGTCACGACGCGCTCAATCGAAAATCCCGCGTCGATGATCGGCTGGATCCGCGCACGGATTTCGTCCGGTGGCGCGGTGACATAGCAGACCTCGCGACGCGTTCCGCCAGTCGGCGCTTCGCAGAGTCCGCCGACCAGCACACCATCCGAGATCGTCGACCCGGTCGCCGCCGCCGCCACGCCCGATGTCGCGGCCGCTTCACGCCGCGCGAGCGCCCCGAGGTCTGCCGGATCGGCGGGCGGCAGCAACATGTGGTGATGTCCGCTTCGCAGGCCCCATACGGCAACCACCGCGCGCCGGGAAATGGACTTCGACGAGATCAGCTGGCGCAGTTCGGCCGTGAGCAGCGCCGGGTTGCCTGGTGCGCACGGAAACGACCGATAGGCCCGGACCCGGTTGGCCATCGGTCGCGTTCCGCGTCGTCCCAGCGAGAACCCGCCGCCGGAGCCGACTTCGACGACGCGGCAGTGCGAGGGAAGTAGTTCGATGCCAGTGCGGTTCGCCATAACTCACTACTGTTTTCGGCCACTTCGCCCAGTACCAGTAGCGCGGGAGGGGAAATCCGCGCGAAAGTGGGAAGAGGGCGAGCAGCGCGGGAGCGGCCGTCCTCGATGACCCGCAGGACAGGATCGAGTGCGGCCCTCCGGCCGCGGGCGCGGATCGGCAAGGCTGCAGCTCGTATGTACATGTCCTGACGCGAGTTAGCCCTGCGACAGGCGCATCGTCACCGGGGACGGGCCCTGGCTCACTCCCCCGCGCCAGGCGGATGCAGCTTCCGCCTGTCGTCTGGCCTCGATGGGCGACCCCCCGGACAATCCTGCTTCGCTGTTGGACCTTACTGGATGCGAACGCCGATGTCATCCCCACCCAGGGTCGCGATGAGCGAACTCTGTGTGTAGAGGGTCTCGATGTTGCCGTTGGAGCCGGCCGACAGCACCCAGACGGCCGACTTCGGCACGCCGTTTCGACCCAGCGGACCGGAGGTCAGGTCTATCAACCCGACGTTGATCATGTACCGATTGCCCCAGGGGTCGGTGGTCAGATCCGACGAGAGGTACGGACCATTCCATCCGAACTGCGACGACAACGCCTTCATCGTGTACAAGGGCGCATTGGTCACGAGCTGATTCGACAGCAGGTCGCCGCGCCCGGTCGTCCAGGCACTGGGCTGATCTTCGCTCGGGATGTTGCCGCGGCTGACGAGCAAATCGACCCGGGCCTGGACAAGACCCGGGCCGCCGGCATTGGAGGTCGCCCACTGCGGAAAGAAGCCGTTGTCTTTGTAGAACTGCACGATGGCGCTGACCAGGGTCTGGCAGTCGCTCCGGGCGCGCGCGACGCGGGAATCGTTGATGATGTTGGCAATCGAGGGTGTGAGGATGAGCGCCAGCGTGACAATGACCGCCAGGACGACCGTCAGCTCGATCAGGGTGAAGCCACCACCCGGGAGGGAACTTCTTCGTGTGGCGGTTGGACGCATGGCGCAAACCGTGATCGCTGTCGTTGATCGTCACCCGGGCGGATACGTACCGCCGGAGCGGCGCCCTCGGGCGGAGGTGGCATCGCCGCGTTCCCTCGGGCCGCCCCGGAGTGCTGTCCCGCGCACCCGCAAGCGGCCGGGCAGATCCGACGGACGGGACGTCTCGCGATCCGGCGCCCCGTCCACGAAGAATTACCGCGTGCTGCCCGAGATGACGAACACGAAGTCGTCGACCCTGCGGCGCACGTCCGGGAACTGGCCTGGACCGCCCTCGCCACCAAACGCCGTGTCGATCTGCTTGTTCGGTCCTGCCGCAATGCAGAACACATCGACATCCCAATAGCCCCACCGCTGGCCCTGGCCCGTGCCCGGAGGCGCGTCGTTGGCGACCGCCAGGAATCCCGTGTTGACCTGGTAGGTATCGCCCCACGGATCCGGCCCGATCGGCGGCGACAGATACGCGCCCCGGTAGCCGAGCCCGAAGACCGGAATCGGATACCAGCCCACGGCCCACACCGGCGTGCCGGGGTAGCCCGGGTTATTGATGACGAGCTGGTTCTCCATCGTGTCGACGTTTCCCCCGAAGGGGATGCCGACACCGCTTGGCATTGGACCTCCGCCGGTCCGCCAGTTCGGGGTGACCATCAGGGCGCCGACGTACGGGTTCACCTGCGAGACCACGGCGGGGAAGTTGCCGTTGCTCACGAGCACGTCGGCGCGGTTCTGCAAGGTGCAGCCAGCCGGGTTGTACGTGATCTGCAGGCAGGGTCCCACATCACGCACCAGGCGTGCGACGCTGACCCCGATCGCTTCGCAATCCTCTTTGACCTTCACCCTCATCGCGTCGTACACGAAGTCAAAGATTGACGGGGCCAGAACTGACGTCAGGAGGATCAGGACCAATAACATGATCGTGACCTCAACCAACGACAAGCCGGCCTGTTTCCGGAGCTTCCTCATAGTGGCCTCCACGACTGTCAGAACTGGTATTTCTGCTTCCGGCTGATGCCGATAGCCCGCGACTCACCTGACCCGTCTGGTCGTCGCAGTGCCAGACTGAGCAACCTGTGTGCCGGGCGGGACTGACAGACTACGCAGAAACGGGAACGATTCTAACGATTTCGAACAAGTGATTACAGAAGTTTCACTGAAGTGCAACCAATTGTGGAGTAAACGACCGTGTATCGCGCTTGACGACAGTATCGTATTCGAATCTCTATTAAGGCAGTATGACTGCAAATAACTGTATATGTGTCAGTTATAGACATCTATCCGGCCTAAAGACCTGTAGCTACACTTCATGATGCTAACGAATATGTCTGGCTACACGGAATGTTGGGTGGAATGAACCGGTCCGGTGAGGTCGGTGAGGCGACGACTCGAGGCCAGCAGGCTGGCAGAGGTTCGCCTGGGCACGGTCTCGATCGCTTGGGCTGGCAGGCCGGACCTACTGGATTCGGACCGCGAGATCGTCACCGTAGGTCAGAGCGCTTGAAATCTGCTGAAGGAAAGGGGTCTCGACGACGCCGTTCGGGCCGGCCGAGAGAACGAACACGGCGCACGAGAGACAGTCGGATGACCCGCGAGGCATTCCCCTGAGGTACCAGACATTGATCATGTACCGATTGCCCCAGGGGTCGCCACTGACCTCGCGGGCGATGTAGGGACCATTCCATCCCGTGCCGGGCCCGCTGATCGATCGGGGATAGTTGCGGGTGTTGTATCTCAGGTGAAGGTCCAGCAGGTCGGCGCCGTCGGCGGCGGTCCACAGCGGAATCGAGCCCAGCGTGCGCTGGTCCGCGAGGATGCCGCTCGGCATGACCGATGTCGTTGTGGTTCGTGCGAAGTCCGGAACGTTGCCTTCGGACACCAGCACGCGCACCGCCCGGAAGGCTCCTGCCCTGACGTCGGTCGTTCGGACATACGTGCCGTCGAAGACGATCGGGCCGACGTCCCGCATGAAGTTCACGAGGGCCACCGAAATCTGAGCCAGGTCGTTTCGAGCGCGCACGACTCGCGCGGTGCTGACCGAGTCGGTCGCCACCGGAAGTACGGCGCCGGCCAGCACCGCCAGCACGGCGAGCATGATGGTGACCTCGACCAGCGACAGCCCGCGCTCGGAGGCCGCCCCACCCGTCACGCGACGGCGTCTTTCGAAAGACAGCGAGCACAGGTTTCGGCGTGAACGCATCATGGATAAAGCCGCATTACATTGCGGTTCCTGCCGCCAAGTCAAAGCAACGCGTGTGCCGCATCGGGCCGGCCCGGCCAACAGGTGAAACAGCGCAAATTCCCAGGAAATTCGGCAGATCGGGGGCAGGGTGGCGCTCTGCACCCTACATGGGCTGTTGTGGGAGTCCACGCTCGCATCAAAATCCCGAGGGCTGATGTGAACGGGAGCGTCGGCCTGGGGTTTGGCGGCGCTCGGGCTGAAGCGGGCTGTGGTGAAACTGGAGAGCTGCACGGCGGGACCCGTACGTGAACATGCCGCGACGGCCATCAGAGGCGTCGCGGCATGTTCGAGCCACCCTGGGTGAGGCGGCAGAGTCGATTGGCGCCGCGGTGCGGCGCCCGATCGGATGTCCTAGCGTGTGTCGCCCTGAATCACGAAGGTGAAGTCGTCCGCCCTGCGGTGTGTCCCATAACCGGCGCCGCCGACGAAGTCAGTCTGGAAGATGCCATCCGGGCCCGCCGAGATGCAGAAGACATCCTTGGACCATCCGCCCTGTGCCTGCCCCTGCCCGGGGCCCGGCGTCGCGTTCTTCGCGACGGCGAGGAACACGCTGTTCACCAGGTAGCGGTGGCCCCACGGGTCGGGGCCGACCGGCGCCGACAGATACGCGCCGCGCCAGCCGACGCCGAAATCGGGAACCGTCCGGTTGTAGGTGCCCAGCATTCCAGGCGTCGGGTAGCCGGGCCCGGCTCCCGCTCCGTTGTCCACGAACTGATGCTCCATGGAGTCTCCGCGCTTGTCGTCGTCGCTCCAGTTCAGCGTGCCGTTCGCGTTTTCGATGAACAGCGGCATCACGCCGGGGTCCACGTCCTGGTCAATGACGTCCGGTCCGTCGCTGTACAGCAGGTCCACGCGATTGGCGAGCGTGCAGGGCTGGCTGGCCTGGAACTTCAGGCAGCTGCCCACGTCACGCGTCAGCCGTGCGACCGACACGCCGATCGCTTCGCAATCCTCCTTGACCTTCACGCGCCGCGCGTCGTTGACGAAATCGAAGATGGATGGCGCGAGCACGCTGGTCAACAGCATGAGGACCAGCAACATGATGGTGACCTCGACCAGCGACAGACCCTTCTGAACGATCAAACTGCGTTTCATGATGTGCTCTCCCCCGGCTCAGGTGGCTTCAGCAGGTCGCCGGCCCGTACGGCGGCGATGGCCCGACGCGCCCGTGCCCGTCATTCACGGATGGCCTCGTCTGGCCAACTCCTGCCGGTCCATTGAGCAAGGGGCATGCCTCGCACGTCACGACACGCTATTTCGTCGATTCACACCGATATTCCGGGCGTTTCCCGCATGTGCACGCCAAATCGGCGCGCGCGATCTCTCCACTTTCCCGGGGACTCTCACCGGGGATCCCTACAAAACGCGGAGAGTCATGATGCGAGCGACCAGGCAGGCCCGCCGGTCACGCGGTCGACGTGCACACGATCAGCTGGGAGAGGCGGAGGATCGAGAACAGCGGCGCTGGAAAGGCTGTGGAGTGGAGGGGCGACTTGCCGCGAGGCGGGACCTCGCGGCGGGAGATCTCGTCGGCCTACTGGCCGATCTTGGTCTTCAGCACCTGAATCCGGGCGCGCACCTCGCCCGACAGCGACGCGTACTCGGCGCCGGCCGACACGAGGAACTTCTCGTAGTGCTCGACGGCCCGCGCCAGGTCGCCGCCCTCTTCCAGGATGAGCGCGAGGTTGTAGTGCGCAGCCGGGTACTTGCTGTCGATGTCCAGCACGCGCTGCAGCGTCTCGCGGGCTTCTTCCGATCGGCCGTTGGTCTTCAGCGCCAGCGCGAGGTTGGTCAGCGCCTCGATGTTCCGCGGCTCGGCCGTGGCGATCCACTTGAACTCGGTGATCGCCGCGTCGACCTTGCCGGACTTCAGCAGCGCGACGCCCAGGTTGTTGTGGGCGGTCATGTACTTGGGATCGATGAACGTCGCGCGACGGAATTCCCGGATCGCCTCCTCGTAGAGCGCCTTGTCCTGGTAGAGGAGCCCGAGGTTGTTGTGCGCCTCCGGGTTGAGCTCGTTGGCCTCGAGCACGCCGCGATACTGCACCAGGGCGTTCTCGAAATCGCCGGTCCGCTGATAGTACAACGCCAGCCTGAAGTGGTCCGTCTCACCCGACGGCGTCCGATAGATGGGCGACGACGTCTTCTGCGCGGCCCCGCCTGCCGGCGACGCCTGATTGCCTGGGGCCGCGGGCTTCTCGGTGCTCCGGGCCGCCACCTGGCCACGGGCCGCAGGCGGAACAGGCGCCGGCGCTTCGGCCTTCGGCGAGGGCTGCACCGAAACGGCCTTCGTCACGGTCTCCGGCCTGGCTTCCCGCACGGTGGTCCCGGCTCCGCCTGAGGCCGGCCTGCTCGCCGCCGTGGCTGGCGCGATCGCCGCCGCCGGCTTCGGCACCTCCACCGGGCTACGCGAGTCAACCCGATGGCCCTGTGCGGACGGGACGGAAGGCTTCTCTGCCGATACGGCGGGAGGCTTCGCGCTGCGCGTTTCAGCCTGCGTCGCGACACTGGAAACGGGGATCTTCGCTGCCGGCAGCGCCGGTTCCTGGCGCCTGGGCGCCTCGGCCCGCGCGTCGCGCCGGGTGTCGGTCTGCACCGCCGGCCCGCCGGCGCTCGCGCTGCCCGCTCCCTTGGCGGCCCTCCACGGCGGGTTCGGCAGCAGTCCGTAGCTCGCCCCGATCTGCCACAAGAGCAGCGCCGCCACCGCCACGACCACGGTCCCAATCACGATGCGGAGGATTTGCGGCCCGCGTGGCGGCTCGTCCGATCCCGATCGTCCCGTCGAGTACCCGAGCGAGGCCAGGACGGCATCGTCGGGCCGTGTGCGATGAGACGTCAGGTCGGGGCCCTGAGAGACTTCCTTGTTGTGACGCAAAGCGTCGAGCATCCGGCTCACGATGTCACCTGTTGTGCGAGGCCGCGCTCACGGGCGCGTCCGTCGGCCTGGCGTGGGCCTGGAGGCGGGAACCGGAGGTTTGCGCGCCCGCCCCGAGCGTCAGCGACAATGTGGTGGCGCCGAGCACGCCGGCCACGAGCGGGCCGCGTCGCCGAAGCCACGCGAACCGGGGCCGATCCGGTATCTGCAGGTCGAGTGTTTCGGCGGCCTTCGCCACCATCTCGTGCGAGACGCGATTGACGCGTGCCGAGTAGGCGCCGAGCAGGCTGCGATCGCACAGCAGGTTGATCAGGCGTGGAATGCCGCCGGACAGCTGATGCACGCTCTGCAGCGCCTTCGGGCTGAAGCTCACGCTGGCCGAGCCGCCGGCCACGTGAAGCCGGTGGCCGACATATGCGGCGACTTCCTCGCGGGTCAGCGGCTTGAGTTCGTATCGAATCGACACCCGCTGGTCGAGCTGGCGCAGCTCGGGAGATCGCAGGAGCGGGTGGAGATTGAGCTGACCGACGAGGATGATCTGGAGCAGTTTCTCCTTGTCGGTCTCGAGGTTCGACAGGATCCGCAGCTGCTCCAGCACCTGGAGCGGCAGGTTCTGCGCCTCGTCGATGATGAGCACGGCGCTCGCCTGGATCGGCAGCAGCCCGAGCAGGAAGTCGTAGAGGGTGTCGATCAGGTCCTGCTTGCTGACCCCGGCGAGGCGGCCCGCCTTGACGTCCTCGCGGGAGACGACCCCGAAGTCCTGGAGGATGAGCTTGAGCAGGTCGTCCTCGGACAGGAACGGGTTGAGTACGAGGGCCGTGAACGTGCGGCGATCGATCTGCTCGAGCAAGGCCCGGCACAGGGTGGTCTTTCCCGTACCGATGTCGCCGGTCACCACGACGAAACCTTCACGGCGGCGGATCGAGTACCTGGAGAAGCTCGAACGCGTTGGCGTGCGACTCGCTCCTGTAGAGATACTTCGGATCCGGCGTCAGGCTGAATGGTTTCTCGGCAAAGCCGAAGAATTCCTCGTACATCGTTGTCGCCCCTGATGTGGTCGTGCGGTCTCGCGTCTACTTGCGAACCGGGGCCTTGGTCTCTTCGTAGAATCGCTGCTGGTCGCGAACCGCCTCCGCCACGATCTGGCCGGGCGTGAGGATGGTCGGCGTCAGCATGATGACCAGGTCCGTTTTCCTCTTCTGCCGATTCTCGCCCCGGAACAGTCCCCCGATGAGCGGGACGTCCCCGAGAACGGGCACCTTAGTCTTCTCGACTGATGCACGTTCCTGCATTAGACCCGCGATGACGATTGTCTCGCCCTCGTGCACTCTCACCAGGGTGTCGGTCTCCCTGACGCTGATGATGGGCACCGTATCGCCGAGCCGGGACGTCGCCTGCCCGGTCCGCTCGGTGATGCTGGGCGTGATGCTGAGGTGGATGATGCCGTCGGCGCTGATCTGAGGCGTGACGCTCAGCGACACGCCTTCGTTGATCGAGCGCGGCGTGACGCTGGTTTGCAGAATCGCGCCGGTGGTGGCGTCAACCTGCGTGAACGTCTCGAAATAGACGTCCTGCGTGCCGACCCGGATCACGGCGGGCTCGTTGTTCATGGCGACGACCAGGGGGCTGGCGAGCACGTTGACCTTGCCCTGCGTGGCAAAGGCACTGAGCACGCCCTTGAAGTCGCGGATGTTCAGCCCCATCGTGAAGGCGCCGGTGGTCGATCCTGCCAGGCGCTGGGTCATCGTGGCGCTGTTGGCGGCCACCCGGAACACGGCATCCCAGTTGATGCCGGCCGAGAACTCGTCGCGGAGCTCGACTTCGACGACCTTCGCCTGAATCTGCACCTGCCGGAGCACGCGCGTTTCAACGGCTTCGAGGTACGCCGCCACCCTGTCGAGGCGGTCCGGGTAATCCGTCATCTGCAGCAGGCCGGCCTTCCGATCGAGGTTGTACTTGCCGTCCGGCGACTCGAGGGTATCGAGCCCCTTGGCGAGCTCCTCGAACATGTCCGTGCCGTCGCTTGCGTACGAGGTCGCCATGCCGCCGCCCAGGCCGGTGCCAATGCCGCTGTTGCCGCCATACTGCGACCCGCCGACACCCATGCTGCCGCCAAGCCCCGAACCCACGGCGTTGTTGCCCACGCCCTGAAGCCCGCCCGAGACGCCGCGGCTGCCGCCCCGGCGCGTCGCCACGTAGTTGATGTTGAAGATGCGCGTCTGGAGCTGCTTCTTGAAGACGCGCAGGATGTTATCGCGCATCGTGAAATCGAGGCCGAGCGGCCGGAGGATGAGTTCCAGCGCCTGCGTCATCGTCACGTTCTTGAGTTCACCGGTGAAGGTTCCGTCCACGTCAGGGTCGGACACGACGCTCAGATTCGTATCGCGCACCAGCAGGAGCAGCAGTTCGCGGACCGCGACCGGCTCCGAGAAACTGAGCGACATCGCCTGCTCGGCCTCCGGGGAGCGCTCGCGCTCCTCGAGCTTGCTGGTGGCAATCGCGGGGAGGGTCGGAACCTGTTGCCCGATGCCGAGGCGCTGTGGCGCAGGCTGCTGCGAGGCGGGAGGCATCATCACCGGAACCCCGGAACCGGCCGGCCGCTGAGGTTGTGCCTGGTTCTGCGACTGTGCGAGCAGCGCCTGGCCTGCTCCACCGACGAGCAGCAGCCCGGAGAATGCCACCATCACCGCCGCTTTTCTCACTGTGGTTTCCATCGTCGTCGTTCCTCGCCGCGTCGAGGCGGCGGCCGGTAGTTGCCTTTGAAGCGCTGACACGGTCGAGCCGGGGCCGGGACCGTGGAGAGGGACGACACCCTCGCCGCCGATGGTCCTTTCCCGCTGGCCTGTTTGTCGGTGGATCCGCTTCAAGACCTTAGAGTTGCGGGCGATCGCGTGCAGAAGTGGGCACCCTGGGGAACTGGCCTGCGCCCGCGGTCGGACCCGCTAGCGCCGGGAGCGCACGTACTGCACGATGCCGGCGAGGAGAGGAATCAGAGGCAGCAGTCCGAGATTGACGACGTACATCAGGAGGCGCGTGCGCTCGGTGAATTCGGTGCGGCGGTTCTCGCGGTCGAGCACGCTCACGATGCGCGCCTCCTCCTGCCCTGCCAGCCACGCCACGGTGCGAACGAAGAAATCCCGGTTGCCCTGGCGGCTGAGATAGCTGTTGGAGATGAAGTCCGAGTCGCCGAAGACGACCAGCCTGGTCTCGCTGCTGAGAGGCGGCGGTGCGCCCTGGGGCGGGCGAGGCGCGGTCAGCCAGGATGCCGCGATGGCGAGTGCGAACGGACCTCGCCGGTCGCGGCCCTCGCGAAACACGGTGGACTCTCTCACCAGGTCGACGCGCTCGAAGCTCTGGCGGCCGCTCCACGCAATCACCCTGGACTGGTCCTCCGAGGTGAGCGCGACGGCCCGGTCGTACAGCGTGGCGACCCCGAATCCGCGCGTGATCGGGTGGTCGCCGTACGCAAGCGCAAGCGGCGTTTCGGGCGATCCGCCCACGGCCTGCGCCGCTGTGCTGCCCTCGATCACCACCCCGGTGCCGGTCGTGACCGAGAACTTCTTCAGCCACTCGACGATGGCCGGTGTCGGCACCGGATCGATGAGCAGCGCGAGGCGCCCGCCCCTGGCGAGGTAGCGATCGACCCGTGCAAGCTCCGAAGGCGGCACCTCGGTCTTCAGGCCCGCGATTACGAGGGCCGCGCATCGGGAGGGCACCTCGCCTTCGAGCAACCCAATCGAGTCGACGCCGAAGTTCGAGGCGGTCAGGACCGCAGCCAGGCGTGAGAGCCCGGCCCCGCTCTGGTCCGGGATGTCGCGTTCGCCGTCGCCGCTGGCAAAACAGATGACCGGCTCGACCTCGCTCGTCGCCTGCACGATCGCCGTCGCGAGCGCGGACTCGGTCGCCCGCTCGACCTTCCTGAACTTGTCCCCGGCCTTGACGACGATGGTCCCGGGACGAAGGACCCCGTACTCCCGGGCCTCCTGCGGTGCCTGCTCCGCGTCGACGAATCTGGTCCGGAGCCGGCGCGAGTGGCTGGCAAAGGTCGCCAGCATGTTGCCGATCGCGGGATCAGGATTCCGGCCGAACTGGGCCAGCGTCACATCCTGCTTCAGCCCGGACAGGATCGCGTTGGTCTCAGGGGTGAGGGTGTTCCGGCCGGACTCGGTCCAGTCGAACTCCACCTGATGCAGGAACGCGACGGCGTTGATGCCTCCCAGCACGGCCACCAGCAGCACGATCGACAGCGCCGTGTTCATCGCGTAGACGCCGCCGGGCTCCGCGAACCACTCCCGGACTTCGCGCCAGTTGGCGGCGACGCTGATCGCGATGATCGCGGCGCCTCCGAGGACCAGCAGGATATCGGTCGCGTCCCACATCCCGACCACCGCGGACCTGACGGCACCGACCATCAGCAGCAGGGCTCCGGGCAGGTACGAATACTTCTTCATGATCGCTTGAACCGGATCGACTCGACCGACCGCTGCGCGAGGAACAGGCCGAGCCCGACAACCGACAGGAAGAAGGTGATGTCGGTCACCCCCACCAGCCCGCGGGCCGAGTTCTGCTGGTGCAGGCCGAGCGACAGATAGTTCAGGACGTTGTCCCAGTACGGATGGCTCGTGGAAGATCCGGCGTCCAGAAAAGACAGGGTGAGCAGCACGCCGTAGGTGCCGATCGCCGAGACCAGCAGGCTCTCGCACAGCGACGAGATGAACAGCCCGAGCGCGACGTCGGCGCCGATGAGCAGCAGCAGCCCGAGGTACCCGCTGGCGACCACGCCGGGCTCCCACTCGCCGCCCTGGATCAGGAATGCCATCATCGGCGAGGTGAACAGGAGCATGAGGATGCCGAGACCGAATGCGCCGGCGAACTTCCCGCCGATGACCTCCCAGGCGCGGACCGGCGAGGTCACCAGCAGCTCGAGCGTCCCCTTGCGCCGTTCCTCGGCGATGAGGCCCATCGTGAGCAGCGGCACGACCAGCATGACGAGGAACGCCTCGTTGCGGAAGAAGTCGCCGAGCACCTGCGTCGGCACGTCGATCTGGAAATCGGACCGGCCCGTCTTCTGAAGCTGGGCATCGAGCTGCGCGGCGGTCCGCACGTAGTAGGTGAGCATGTTCGAGAAGAACACACCCGACACGAACGTGAACACCGCAACGGCCGCGTACGCGATGGGGGACACGAAGTAGGAGCCGAGCTCGCGGCGCGCGATCGCGATCAGGTGGCGCATGGATGCCTTCAGTCTTTCCCGTCTTCCCGCGTCAGCTGCAGGAAGATCTCCTGGAGCGACAGCGACTGCCCCGCCAGCGCGAGCAGGCGCCATCCCCTGGACACGACCAGCGCGGCGGCCTCGGCACGAAGGTCGGTGCCGACCGGGCTTTCCAGCCTGACCTGCCACGTGTCGTCCGGCCCGGGCCCGACCTGGACCGGCCCCGCGCCTGCCAGGGCCGCAAACGCCTCGCGGATTCGATCGACGGCGCCGCCGCCCCCGGGCACGGAGAACTCCAGGCTCACGATCTCCTGGGCCCTCAGGCGCCCGCCGAGGTTGGCCGGCGTGTCCACGGCCAGGATGCGGCCGCGATTGACGATGATCACGCGGTCGGCGACCTCGCTGACTTCAGGCAGGATGTGCGTCGACAGGATGACGGTGTGCCTGCCCTTGAGCTCGGCGATCAGGTTCCGCACATCCGCCCGCTGCCTGGGATCGAGGCTGGAGGTGGGCTCGTCGAGGATCAGCACGTCGGGCTCGTGCACGATCGCCTGCGCGAGGCCCACGCGCTGCTTGAACCCTTTCGACAGGTTGCCGATGCGCTTGCCTGCCACCTCGGTCAGCTGGGCGCGTTCGATCGCCAGATCGATCGCGGCGCGCCGCCGCGAGGACGGCACGTCCTTCAGCTCGGACACGTATCCGAGGTAGCCGCGAACGGACATTTCCGGGTAGAGGGGCGGGTTCTCGGGCAGGTAGCCGATTCGACGCTTCGCCTGGATCGGGTCGTCGTAGAGATCGAATCCTCCGACGCGGATCCGGCCCTTGCTCGGCGGCAGGTAGCCGGTGACCATCCGCATCGTCGTCGTCTTGCCCGCGCCGTTCGGGCCAAGAAAGCCAAGCACTTCGCCCGCCTCGACCTCGAAGGTGAGGTCGTCGACGGCCACGTGCCGGCCGTACTTCTTGGTGAGATGAGAGACAGAAATCACGACGTCGTGTTATCGGCAGCGGGGCAACCGGGCATTAGCAGCGGCCTCGAGCCGCCAGCTTGCCCTGAGCGAGTCCGCGAGTCGAAGGGCCGCCAGCTTGCCCTGAGCGAGTCCGCGAGTCGAAGGGCCAGCCGAGCGAGATTACTCCGATTGCGTGATCTCTGCCGGAGGCAGCTTCCGTTTGAAGAGCACCGCGCCAAGCAGCCCGCCGAGCGTGGAGAAGATGGCCCCGGCGAGCAGCATGAAGAGAAAGCCGAACGCGGCCTTCAGGACGGTCCCGGTCGTGCCGCCCATGTTCGAGATCAGGCTGCGCATCTCCTCGGGCACGTCCTGCGAGGACTCGACGAACTGCTGGACGAAACGCTGTTGAACGGGCCCGAGCAGAAGGTTGATGGGCAGCGAAATCAGGGTGAAGAGGACCGCCCCGAACACGCCTGCGATCAGGCCGCACATGGCTCCCTCGCCGCTGCTGATCACCACGCCCGGCGGCGCGTTCGACTGGAAGACATACGCGGCCACCATGCCGCCGCTGATGACCCAGATGCAGCAGCAGTTCGCCACGTTGATGAACGGCAGGGCCGACAGAACGCCCATCGTCGCCCCGCCCCACAGCGCCGCCGCGAGCATCGAGTTCGGTTTCATGGGTGTGCTCCGCCGCAGGGTCACTCCGCGGGGGCTTCCAGCGTTCCGGCGCCCGGTCGTGTTGCCGCGTCCCGGCTCCGTCCTTTGGGTCAGCTCAACACGCGATGAGCCGATCGAAGGGCGGGGCCGAGCCGCGCTTACAGCCTAATCGTAGTACTCCGCACCCAGGTGCGTGATCAATTCCTCGCCCTTCAGGAAGCGCAACGTATTCTTCAGCTTCATCGACTGGATGAACAGGTCGTGCTCCGGGTAGAGATTGGCTCCGTGCATCGGGCTCTTGAAGAAGAACGAGAGCCACTCCTGGGTGCCGCCCCATCCGGCCCGGCGCGCCAGGTCGAGGAACAGCACGAGGTCGAGCACGATCGGCGCCGCCAGGATGCTGTCGCGGCACAGGAAATTGATCTTGAGCTGCATCGGATAGCCCAGCCACCCGAACAGGTCGATGTTGTCCCAGCCCTCTTTGTTGTCGCCGCGGGGCGGATAGTAATTGATCCGCACGAGGTGGCACAGATCGCCGTAGAGGGTGGGATACAGGTTCGGCTGGAGGATGTAGTCGAGGACCGACTTCTTGCTCTCTTCCTTCGTCTTGAACGACTCCGGATCGTCGAGCACCTCGCCATCGCGGTTGCCGAGGATGTTGGTCGAGTACCAGCCTTTGACGCCCAGCAGGCGCGCCTTCAGTCCAGGCGCGATCACCGTCTTGAGCAGGGTCTGGCCGGTCTTGAAGTCCTTGCCGGCGACCGGCAGCTGCTGCTCGTGCGCCAGGTCGATCAAGGCCGGCACGTCAATGGTGAGGTTCGGCGCGCCGTTGGCGAACGGGACCCCTTCCTTCAGGGCCGCGTACGCGTACACCATCGAAGACGGAATCGAGAACTCGTTGGCGAGCAGGGCCTGCTCGAACGTGTCGATCGTCTGGTGCGCCGCGGACTCGGTCATGAAGATCTCGGTGCTGCCGCACCAGATCATGACCATCCGGTCCAGGCCGTTGTCGCGCTTGAACGCCCGGATGTCTTCGCGCACCTGTTCTGCCAAATCGCGCTTGGTCTTCCCCTTCTTGACGTTCGGGCCGTCGAGGCGCTTCACGTACTGCCGGTCGAAGACAGCCTTCCATGGCTTGATCGCCTGGAGCTCCGGCTTCAGCTGATCGAGCAGCTTCTCCTCGAGCACGCCGGCATGCTTCGCCGACTCGTAGCAGTTGTCTTCGAAGATATCCCACCCGCCGAACACGATGTCATCGAGCGCGGCGAGAGACACGAAATCCTTGACCAGCGGAGTCCGTCCCTCGGTGCGCTTGCCGAGGCGGATGGTCCCCATCTGGGTCATCGATCCGATTGGCTTTGCGATTCCCTTCCGAATGGCCTGAACTCCGGCAATGAACGTCGTGCTGACGGCGCCAAGTCCGACCAGCATAATGCCGAGTTTTCCCTGCGGTTGGGCGATAGCTTGTGGTTGTTTCACGGGGTAGAACTATATCACGCTGGAATTTCGATCGCCTCCACTCGAAAGCCACAACCGCGAGCGTCACCGGGAGGCACCGCTGCGGCGCCTCCGCGCCCTCCGCCCGCCTCAGGCCGACATCGATCTCGCAGCGCGGCCGGCCCTGTCCGGCCGGCTCAACATTCGCGCTCACCCTTCGCGATATTGCGGACCGCACCTCAGGCGGAGTATCGTCAGCCGCCTCGCTGCTGTGACGCCCCGGATCACGTCGGGACTCGAGCCATGACTGCAATCCTTCCCGCGCGCCGCCGCTCCGCGATTCACGTCCTGCTGGTCATCCTGGTCTCGCTGCTGATCAACCTCGTGCTGTTCGTCTCGGTCGCGCGGAACAATCCCGAGTACCTCCTGGATTACCGTCTCAACGACAACCCGGACGCCGTCCAGTATGTGCAGCTCGGCGAGAATCTCTGGTCCCGTGGCGTCTATTCGCGTCAGCCGTCCCCGCCGTACGCGCCGGACATCCTTCGCACGCCGGTGTATCCGGTCGTCGCGGGAGCGGTGGAATCGGCCTTCGGCGTGATCTGGCCGCTCTACCTGCTGCAGATCGCCCTCTCGACGCTCACCGCGGCGTTGGTCTACATCGTCGGAGCCCGGCTATTCGGACGGACCGCGGGTCTCTCGGGCGCCCTGCTGTGCGCATTCGACCCGATGCTGGCGGTTCTCAACCTGGAAGCGATGAGTGAGCCGCTCTACCTCCTGCTCGTGTCTCTTGGAACCCTGCTCTGGGCGAAGCAGCTGGCCGAGGCCGACGATCGGCCCGGAGGCCGGATCCTGACCGGCGTGATCGTCGGTCTCGCGATCCTGACAAGGCCCAGCGGATTCTACCTGCCGATCGCGCTTGGCATTCTCGAGCTGCTGATACGGCTGACGCCCGGACGAAGATTCCACCTGCGCGGGGCGTTGACCGTCGTGCTGGCCTCCTACCTCACGGTTGCTCCGTGGATCGTGCGCAACTACGCGCTGTTTCAGCTGCCCCGCCTGACCACCGCCGACACCATCAACTTGCTGTACTTCGCCGGAGCCGGCGTCTACCAGGTGCGCGACGGCATCGACCGGGAAACGGCCCAGGCCCGAATCGCCGCAGACTTCAGGCTGCCGACGCTGGTCGAGTCCAACAATCCGTGGGTGAGTGGGCTGGACATCGCCTCCACCGATGCCAGCGAGCGGCGGGCCGCGCGCACGATTCTCCTCGGCAACCCGGGCGCACTGCTGCGTTCGTCTGCGAACGGGGTCCTTCGTGCGTTCCTGGCGCACAACGCCGGCCTTCTGGCCCGCATGATGGGCGGGCAATGGACTGGCGGAAACCTGGATCGGATCTGTACCGGAGATTTCGCGGCCGCCCGCCGCTCGGTCGGGGAATCCGGCACGCTTGCGGTTGCCGTCATGATCTCTGAACTCGGCATCGTGGCGCTCGAGGTTGCCTTGTCGATCGTCGGGCTGATTCTCGTCTGCAGACGCCCGGGAGTGAGCGAGGCAGGCCTGATGATCGGCGGTGCGATCGCGTATCACGTGCTCACCATTCTCATCGTCGGGCCCGACGCGTACTCCCGCCATCGCGCACCCGCAGTGCCGCTGCTGTGCCTGCTCGGCGGCTTCGCCGTGTCGAGATTCAGGGAATGGAGCGGCCGGAACGATCACCCGGATCGTGCTGCGATGCACGGCGGGCAGCCTTCGGCTTGAATTCCGGATTGATCGGAGACGCATTCACCACGGCGCCGGCGCCCGACGGACGCCGCACTTCTCCCGGATCCGCGGGCGCGATCCGTTCACCGGGTGCGGAATTCACGCGTCGAGTCGCGAGCCACAGCCCGAGCCCTGCCCCGAGCAACTGGGTCAGGACGTCGGTTACGTCAGGGATGCGGCTCGGCAACAGCAGTTGCCCCGTCTCGATGACGAAAAACACCAGCCCGGCAACGAAGAGCGGCCCCATGGCGCCGGCGCGGCGGTTCTCGCTCCCTTCGCGGGCCGAGATGCCGAAGAGCAGCCCCAGGGGAAGCGCCAGGAGGAACTTCCTGGCGAAATCATCGAGGGCCACAAACGCCGAGGGGACTTCGTAGTTGATGAACGGCAGCAGCGACATCCGCGACCATCGGACACGAATCACCGCCCAGTCGCCTGTGAAGTCGAACGGGTTCCAGTGATACGCGACGAGGACCGCGATCCAGATCGCGATCGCGATGCGAACGCGAGCGGAGAGTCGGCGCTCCCGGCCGGCTCCGACTCCATATCCCAGGCCGGGCCCAAGCCAGCGGACCGCCAGCACGCCAACCAGGACACCGGCCGAGCCTGTCACCAGGTCGAAGGTCGACGCCGAGCGTGAGAACACGAGCACCTTCACACATTCGGTGGCCACGACGGCCAGGATCGCGAGCACGATGGCGCGGCTCGCCGGACGAAGGCGTTCGCTCCTTGTCCACCCGACGACGGCGAGCGCGCCGACGGGAATGGCGGCAAGAAGGTCGAGTCCCCACGCGACGGCGTTCTCGACGGTCAGCGGATGGGGTGGCACGAGCCAGAGCACGATTCGGCCCTCGCGGAACTTCTGCAGGATCTCGGCCGGCCGGAGGGTCAGATCGAGCGGCAGCCACTCGAGAACCATCCAGATCCCCGCGTAGACGGCCAGCAGGTACGTCAATAACGACGCCCGACTGCGAGCGGCCATCACCCGCCTGAGCCGTCCGGTCAGGGGCGGACCAAGCACCAGCCAGAGGCCGATGCCGACGAGGTTTCCCAGCGTCTGCGCGGCAATGTCGCCGATCGCCGCCGTTCGCTCCGGAATGAGGATCTGAAACGTCTCGGCAGCGAAGCTGAGCGTCAAGCCGATGAGAAAGGCGCCGAGGCAGCCCGTGACAATCGCAACCAGTCCCCGTCGATCGACGCAGAATGCGCCGCAGAGGACGAATGTCAGCGGCAGCATGAGCAGCAGGTTGGTGGCGAAGTCGGAAAGCGAACCGTCGCCGTAAGAGGTCAGCATCCTGGAGAAGGATTCCGCGAACTGGCCAGGCGGCTGAGGGTGAATGTCGAAGGGGATCCCGCTGCCGTAGAGCAGGAACGCGGCCAAGCCGCCGGCGATCCAGAGGTAGGTGCTGCGTCGCGGAGCGGGTGGCAGCGTGAGCGGGCCGTTGAAGGTGTCGGCGGGGGCGTCGGTCATGGGCCGGCGGGTCTGAACCCTTCGACGAAGGTCAGTCCCTCGCGTTCGGCCAGAAGTCGCGCCGGCCGAAAGCCCGCCTGCTCGAGGGCGCGAACCATCTCCGAGCCCGCCATTCCGGCCGAGGTGCGCTCGACGCCGATGAGCGCGCCGGCTCCGCGCTCGCCCGACAGGATCGCCACCAGCCGCGCGCCCGCGCGCGACACCCGGAACGCCTCACGCAGGCACGCCTGGCCGTCGGCCTGTCCGTCCGTGATCAGCCGGCCGTCGACCACCGCCACGTCGAACGACTGCGGCTCGAGCGAACTGGTCCACCCGATGGCCGATTCGATCTCCATCAGGACACCTTCGTCCGCCGCAGCCGCCGTCATGGCCTGAGCGCCGGCCTGGTCCGACGCTACAGCACAGGCGCGTCCGGTCAGGCCCACCTTCGTCGCCAGTGCCGCGAACATGGCGGGGTCGCCAGCGCCGAAGCACGCGAGCCGCTCGCCCATGCGGACGCCCACCATGGCGAGCACCATCTCCCGGCGGCCGCGCCCCTTGCGAAAGATCCTGAACATGAGCGGTATCTTACGCTGCCTGCCCCGGTCCCGCCACCCGCCGAGGTTCACCATCCGGCAAGGGCGACCGGGCGGGAGCAGGCGACTCATTCGGCATCGCACCTTCAGTGTCCTGCGGGACGAGGCGTCGGGCGGGCGCTGGACCTCCAGTACGCAAGTTTGGGAAGACTTCGGCCGAAAAGGGAAATGTACCGTCGCGTGAGGCTTCCTGTCGCCGGATGCGGACTATGGATATCTTTCTGGTCTCGGTCACACTCGCTTCTCTGGCAATCGCCACGGCAATGGGCCTTGTCACCTGGAGAGCGCTCCGCCTGGGACGCAAGGCGAGGCGTGACCAGTCCGACGAAGCGCAACCGGAAGTAAGCGGCCCGCCAGATGAGCGGCGCGAGGAATGGGCGCAAACCAGGATGAGATCCACCTCATCTTCAGGTGCGGCAACGATGGGCGGATGGCCGAATACTCCCCTGCGCGGTCGCGCCGGGCTTCCTGATGGCCCAATGGCAGCGGCCCGACCGGGTGCAGGACCTGGAGATCAGGGTGCATCGACGGACGGCGGAGATTTGGCCCGCGAAGCCGCGATCCACGCAACGCTGTTGCGCCAGCGCCCGCAGCCCGGCGGCGGCGCCTGCACGATCGATCCGGCCCACGAGGCCGCGATTCACGCAACGCTGTTACCCCACACCCGCCCGGCGGGCCGAAGCGCCGATCCAGTCGGCGCAGGCAGGCGAGTGGTCCTGGGCTTCGCGATTGCCGCAGTCGGCGTGATGGTGATCGGCAGTGCGGCCATCGCCCTCAACCATCGCGCCGCGCGCGCCCGGCTGGCGCTGGAGGAATCGGCCGCGCTCGAACTGGTGTCGCTCGCCCAGGCGCGCGAGGGCGGCCAGATCGCCATCCGCGGCGTCGTCCGCAACCCGGCCGCGGGCGAGGCCTTGAACGGCGTGTCCGCGGTGGTCCTCCTGTTCGATCGCAGGGACACGTTCCTCGGCGCCAGGGTATGCGCTCTGGGGAAGGGCCTCCTGTCCCCGGGCACCGAATCGCCTTTCGAGGTGGTGCTACCCGATGAGGGAATGGTCGCCCGCTACCGCGTCAGTTTCCGATCGGGCCTTCACCCGTTGCCGCACCTGGATCGACGAGGGGCGGGCGGCGTGCCGCCGGCGAAACCCGGCCCGTCGTCGCCCGCGGTGAGGACTGCCCGCATAGGGCTGTCGTCGCACTAATCCCGGGGCCCACTTGTATTGAGCTCGTGAGCCCCGGGCACGCGGGTGCAAACTCAAGTAACCAGAAATCCCGGTACTGAAGTACCGGCGCGGCGCTGTTTCGGCGGCGCGGCGGTGTCAGCCGGCTCTTTTCGCTCCACATCGGCCATGCGGCATGTTGTCGCACGCATGAAGGCGGGCGAATGGCGCCCGACTTCCGTGTAAACTGTTTTCGGATTCTGGCCCGCCAAGTACGAACGCCCGGGCGCCCCCTGCAAGACCTTTCCCGTTCCTTACTGTCCGCGGAAGATTGCGGATTCCGTTGGAGTCGACATGAAGAAGATCTGGCGCCTCTTGCCATTTCTGCTCGTGCTCGTGATCGCGTTCATCGCCGGCTCGTGGATCACGTGGAGCGCGATGGGCCGAAAGCAGTCCCAGGAAGGACGCAAGGTCCTCTACTGGGTCGATCCGATGCACCCCTCCTACAAGTCCGACAAGCCCGGCATCGCGCCCGATTGCGGCATGCTGCTCGAACCGGTGTATGCCGACGATGCCGCATCGGGTGCGCCGGTGGCCGGCGCCCTGCGAATCTCGGACGAGAAGCGGCAGCTGATCGGCGTGCGCGTCGGCGCGGTCGAGGCCCGGCCCATCCAGCGCACGATCCGAACGGTCGGTCGTGTCGACGTGGACGAGAATCGCCTCTACCGCGTGATCGCCGCCTCCGACGGCCTGGTCAAGCGCCTGTCCAGCTTCGCGACCGGGAGCCTGGTCCGCAAACACGAACTGCTGATGACATATTTCTCGCGCGACTATCTCCGGCCGCAGCAGGTCTACTTCGTGGCGCTGGACTACCTGGCCAGCGCGAGCCAGTCCGGGAGCACGGCGGACAGGTTGACGCAGGCCCGCGGTCAGCTGAGGCTCGCCATCGACGACCTGCTGAACTTCGGGATGGACGAGGTGCAGATTGCGGAACTGGCGAAGAGCCGAAAGCTGACACCGGACATCGAGCTGAGGTCGCCCGTCACCGGCTACGTGTTGGCGCGAAGCATCACGCCAGATCAGCGGTTCGATCGCGGCGCGGAGCTCTACAAGATTGCGGACCTCGGGAGCGTGTGGATCCTGGTGGACGTGTTCGAGAACGAGAGCCGCGACCTGAAGCCGGGCACACGCGTGCAGGTCACTCCGTCGTACGCGGGCGCTCGCTCGTTCGAAGCCCGCGTGAGCAACGCGCTGCCGCAGTTCGATCCGGACTCGCGCACGATGAAGTTCCGGCTGGACGCCGCCAATGCGGACTTCACGCTTCGACCGGGGATGTTCGTCGACGCGGAGGTTCCCGTCTCGCTGCCCGACGCCATCACGGTGCCGGTCGACGCCATCGTCGACTCGGGCGTCCAGAAGACCGTGTTCGTGGATCGCGGCAACGGCTACTTCGAGCCCCGTCATGTCGAGACGGGCTGGCGGTTCGGAGACCGGGTCCAGATCGTCAAGGGACTGAGCGCCGGGGACCGCATCGTGCTGTCGGGAACGTTCCTCCTCGATTCGGAAGCGCGGATGAAGGCCGCGGCGGCCGGCATCTCGACGGCCGTGCAGGATCCGATCTGCCTGATGGATGTCGACCAGACCAAGGCGAAGGCCGCGGGCCGGACGGCGACTTACAAGGGAGTCACCTTCTATTTCTGCTCGGACGGATGCAAGAAGACCTTTGACAGCGACCCCGCGAAGTACGGCGCCGCCCCGCCTTCGGCGCCCATGGATGAGATGCCCCGCGGCGCCAACCCGCTCGCCTCGCTCAAGCCTTTGCAGGTCGAGGGCCTCGACGGCAACCCGGCGATGACGACGCCGCCCATTGCCTGGTCGCGTCCCCCGGTGGTCGGGATGGCGGGGGGATTGACCGCCACGGAAGCCGCCCAGCTGACCGACGGGTTGTCGCCGGGCATCGTGGTGGATCCGGCCTGCAGCACGATCGTCCTGACCGAGGATGCGGTGAAGGCGGGCTTGAAGAGCGAGTATCTCGGCGTGACGCGGTACTTTTCGTCCCAGGCGTGCAAGCAACGATTTGACGCCGATCCCGGGAAGTTCGTCGACAAGAGGTGACCGCCCGTGATCAACTGGATCATCGACTTCTCGGTCAGGAACAAGGTCATCGTCTTCGCCCTGGCCGCCGCCGCCGCCGTGTATGGCGCCTGGTCGATCCGGCACGTGCCGCTCGATGCCATTCCCGATCTGAGCGACACGCAGGTCATCGTGTTCTCGCGGTGGGACCAGAGCCCCGACATCGTCGAGGACCAGGTCACCTATCCGATTGTGAGCGCGATGCTGGGCGCCCCGAAGGTCAAGGCCGTGCGGGGCTTCTCGGATTTCGGGTACTCGTACGTCTATGTCGTCTTCGAGGACGGCACCGATCTCTACTGGGCGCGATCGCGAACCCTCGAGTATCTGTCGAGCGTGCAGCCGACGCTTCCCGTGGGCGTCAAGACCCAGCTCGGCCCTGACGCCACGGGCCTCGGGTGGATCTTCCAGTATGTCCTGGTGGACACCTCCGGCAAGAACGACCTGGCGAAACTGCGCTCGTACCAGGACTGGTACCTGCGCTACTACCTGAAGTCGGTGCCCGGCGTCGCGGAAGTGGCGCCGCTTGGCGGCTTCTCGCAGACCTACCAGGTCAACGTGGATCCCAACCGGCTTCGCGCCTACGGGCTGCCCATCAACCGCGTGGTGGACGCGGTGCGCGAGGGGAATGCCGAGGTCGGCGGGCGCCTGATCGAATTCGGCGGCACCGAGTACATGGTCCGCGGGCGGGGCTACGCGCGATCGGCGCAGGACATCGAGGAGATCGTCCTGTCGGCCAGCCCGACCGGCACGCCGATCCGCGTCAGGGACATCGGCCGGGTCGTGCTCGGGCCCGATCTGCGCCGTGGCGTCTCGGACCTCGACGGGACGGGCGAGGTCGTGTCGGGCATCGTCGTCATGCGCCAGGGCGAGAACGCGCTGGACGTGATCGAGCGGGTGAAGGCGAAGCTGAAGCAGATCGAGCCCGGCATGCCGGCCGGCGTGAAGGTCGTGCCGATCTACGACCGATCCGAGCTGATCAACCGGTCGATCGACAACCTCACACGGACGCTCCTCGAAGTGATCATCACCGTCGTCCTGGTGATCCTGGTGTTCCTCCAGCACATCCCCAGCGCCCTCATCCCGATCATCACCATCCCGGTTGCGGTGCTCATCGCGTTCATCCCGTTCCGCATGATGGGCGTCACGGCCAACATCATGTCGCTCGGCGGCATTGCCATCGCCATCGGGGCGCTGGTGGACGCCGCCATCGTCGTCGTGGAGCAGACGCACAAGAAGCTGGAGGTCTGGCAGCGAACCGGGAAGAAAGAGGACTACCGCGATGTGATCGTCACGGCGGTGAAGGAGGTCGGCGCGCCCAGCTTCTTCGCGCTGCTCGTGATCGCCGTGTCGTTCCTGCCCGTGCTGGCCCTCGAGGGGCAGGAAGGGCGCCTGTTCAAGCCGCTGGCGTACACGAAGAACCTGTCGATGATCGTGGCGGCCTGCCTCGCCATCACCCTCGACCCGGCGCTGCGCCTGCTGTTCACGCGGCTGAAGCAATTCAACTTCAATCCGATCTGGCTCTGCCGCGCGGCCAACGCGGTGCTGGTCGGCACGATTCATCCGGAGGAGCGCCATCCGGTGAGCCGGTTCCTCATCCGGGTCTACGAGCCCATTGTGGCGTGGTCGCTTCGGCGAAAGTGGCTGGTGATCGGCACCGCCGTGCTGATGCTCATCGTGACCGTGCCCGTCTTCAACCGGCTCGGGTCCGAGTTCATGCCGCCTCTCGACGAAGGGTCCCTGCTCTACATGCCGTCCACCATGCCGGGGATCTCGATTACCGAGGCGCAGAAGCTGCTGCAGGCGACCGATCGGGTCATCAAGTCGTTCCCCGAAGTCGATCGCGTGCTCGGCAAAGCGGGGCGCGCGGAGACTTCCACCGATCCGGCGCCGCTGTCGATGATCGAGACGGTCATCACCTTGAGGCCGCGATCGGAGTGGCGCCCCGTCGAGACGTGGTATTCGGGCTGGGCGCCCGAGTGGATCAAGCCCCTGTTCCGGCCGCTCACCTCGGATCGGATCTCGCAGGAACGGCTCGTCGAGCAGCTGAACGACGCCCTGAAGATCCCCGGGTTGTCCAATTCCTGGACCATGCCGGTGAAGGGCCGGATCGACATGCTGACGACCGGGATCCGCACGCCGATCGGCCTCAAGATCTCGGGCAACGATCCGAAGGCCATCGGCGAGGTGGGTGCCCAGATCGAAGCGGCGCTCGGGCGGGTGCCCGGCACGCGCAGCGTGTTCGCGGAGCGGACCGGAGACGGCTTCTTCCTCGACGTGCAATGGAAGCGTGAGGAGCTGGCGCGATACGGCCTGAGCATCGACCAGGCGCAGGCGGTCGTTCAGAGCGCCATCGGCGGCGAGACGGTCACCACGACGATCGAAGGGCGCGAGCGTTACGCGGTGAACGTCCGATACCTGCAGGACTTCCGCAGCGACCTGGGCGCCATCAGCCGCGTGCTCGTGTCGACCGAGAACAGCGACCGCCAGATCCCGCTCGGACAGCTGGCCACCGTCTCGATCGTCAGCGGGCCGTCGATGATCCGCAACGAAGACGGGCTGCTGACCGGGTACGTGTATGTCGACCTGGCGGGCCGCGATCCAGCCAGCTATGTCGAAGAGGCCGACCGCGTGCTTCGCGCCACGCTGAAGCTCCCGCCCGGGTGCGCCTACTTCTGGAGCGGCCAGTACGAGTCGATGCAGCGGGTCAAGGAACGGCTGACGGTGGTCGTGCCGATCACGCTGTTCGTGATCTTCATCCTGCTCTATCTCAACACCCGATCGGTGACCAAGACGCTGATCGTGGCGCTGGCCGTCCCGTTCTCGGCCATCGGGGCGATCTGGTTCCTTTATCTCCTCGGCTACAACATGAGCGTCGGCGTCTGGGTCGGCCTGATTGCCCTGCTTGGCGTCGACGCCGAAACCGGTGTGTTCATGCTGCTCTACCTCGACCTGGCGTACGAGCAGGCGAGGCGGGAAGGGCGGCTGCGAACGCTGCCCGAACTGCGCCAGGCCATCATCAATGGCGCCGTAAAGAGAATCCGCCCGAAGTTCATGACGGTCGCGACGACCTTCCTCGGCCTGGTGCCGATCCTGTGGGCCACTGGCACCGGTTCGGACGTGATGAAGCGGATCGCGGCGCCGATGGTCGGCGGTATTTTCACGTCATTCGTGCTCGAGCTCGTGGTGTACCCCGCGATCTACGAGATCTGGCGCTGGCGCAAAGGCCCGCAGCCTGGCGCGGCGCTCGAGCCCGCGGCCGCGCTGGAACGTGGCGACATCTGACGATCCACGGCCGGGCCGTCTCGGGCGGCTCGGCTGAGACCATCTTCCAGCCCGACGTGCGCGAGCCTCGACCGTCTCCATAGACGATCGGACGTGGAGACGTCCCCCCGCAGCGAAAAATGTCCACAATCGACCCTCTCGCCACTCAGGTGCAACGGCCGAGTCACGAGTTTCCGGCCTGATTGGGCTCCCTCGACCTGGCACGACCCTTGATGTCTTGTAGGGCATCACGAAGGGTCGACCGGCCCCAGGCGGCGCGGGTCAACGGGATATGGCCCGGCCGCGGGGCCGGTGTGAAAGATGGCCCGGGAGGATGCAGATGTTCAGGCCAATCAAACTTGCAGGGTCGTTGGTGGTGCTGGTGCTCCTTTCGACTCCGGCCTTTGCGCAGGTCGAGCGAAAGGACTTCCAGATCTTCAAGGACGTCTCCAGTGCCGTGGAGACCTACCCGTCGTTCACCATCTTCGACACGATCAACGCGGGCGTGGATCAGGGGGTCGTGACCTTGACCGGCAAAGTGATGATGCCGTTCAAGAAGACCGACATCGAGAAGCGCGTAACGAAGATCAAGGGCGTCACCAAGGTCATCAACAAGATCGATGTCCTGCCGGTGTCGCTCTTCGACGATCAGCTCCGCTACCAGATCGCACGCGCGATCTACCGTAACTCTGCGTTCTGGCAGTATGCGTCGATGGTCAATCCGCCCATCCACATCGTGGTGGAGGGTGGCCGCGTCACGCTGACCGGGGTGGTGTCGAGCAACGTCGAGAAGATGCTGGCCCGCTCGCTGGCGTCGATGTCGAGCGCCTTCTCGGTGAAGAGTGAACTGCTCACGGATGAGGAAGCCAGGGCAGCACTCGAAGGACGCGGCTCTTCGTCGTAGGTGCAGGGCATGGCGAGAGAAGCCCGAGGTCGTCGGCAGACCGGACCAGGGCGGGAGGTTCTCGAATGGTCTCCGGAATCGGCTCCGGGGTTCACATATCGGCACCAAGATAAACGAATGTAGGCTTCCGGACGCGCCAGAGTTCACCAGGGGGCCGGTTCATGCCGGCCCCTGGTGATGTACAGGAATTCGGGCTGCCAGTCGAACCCGCAAGGAACCGATAGCCCACCAAGTCGCATCTCTGATAGGGTCGGCCCGTTTCGTCTGCACCGCTGGCCTCGCAAGGCGCCTCGACTGCGACGACTCGCCTAAGTCATCACCACTGACGATCTAAGGGGCCTTCTCTTCAACTTCAAGGGTCGACGTCCGCCCACATTGCTATCTGCGCGCAGGGGACTTGGCGAAGCGAAATAGGCGCAAGCTGCCATCTGTCTCCGAGCTAGACAGCGGATGATTGGCCGCACCGCGCTGCCCGTCGACGTCGAAATCGAAGCTCGGCCGGGACCGTGTAGAGCCGTTCACGTTCTCGGCCCGACTGATATCCCCGTTTCGAGCGTTAATCACGATAGACTTGTCAAACGCTTCTGCACGGGCATTAGATCCCCGTAAATATATGGTATCACAAGAGATACACGCGAAGATTGACGTTGCACTTTCTCTGATGGGGGGGGTAGAGTCCCCTGTGTTGACGATGGTCGCGCAGAGGTCTACGAGGTGCCAACTGCCGTCGGGCGACTTGCGGCACCCGCCGTCGACCGTGGGCATGTGCGGGCTGGAGGTCGTTCTCCGAAGGGTGAACAGCTTGATGAGGGGCTCGACAGATGATCAGACCTGTGAGAACGAGACTTGTCGTGCTAGTGGCGATCCTGGCCGTCGCATCCGCTGGAATGCCGCCGCTTGTCGCGGCGACATCGGAGGGAGCGCGGTTGCGCCACTTGGGGTGGGAGAAGTTCGCGGCGGTTGATAACAACCAGGGAGTGACGCCGAACCTCGACAAGGTCCAAGTGCTGGAGGGAGAGCATTGGGTTCCAAGCACGCCCCTCTCGTCGGCTCTTGTCGAGCAGATGCGGCAGCACTTGCTTGCAGGTCAGAAGAGTGCGGACCCGAAGATCGCAGTTACCGCCAAGCGAGCGCTGCAGTGGCTAGACATCGCCAGCGCGACGACGGCCTCGGAGCGGCACGACAGAATACGTCAGTTGCCCGTCACCGTCGCGAGATCAGCGGCTTCGGACGGCCGGATCGGGACTGTGACGAGCTATGTCGCCGGTGGAAAGACCCGACTCAAGATCTTCACCCCTACGTTGTCACAGTATTACTCCTCCTCGGAGCTCGGGACGACTGAACCTCCGTCGGGGCCATCAGCAGGTGCACCGCCAGCTGGCCGCGAATGCTACGAGGGCGGCCAGCCAGCCGACTGCGCTACTGAAGAGGAACTCGAGGACGTGGCGATTGCGACGGCAGCCCTCGGCAGCGAAATTGACTCCTCACAAGCCGAATACGACGCAATAACCGGAGAAATCGAATCCTATTGTAGTCAGAACCCCTGGGATTGCGGAGATACATCAGCGGAGGCAATGACACCCGCGTCTGGGCCGGCGGCCGCTGGATACGTGTGTGGGTCGTCAAAATGTTATGAACAGGCCGTTAACGCATTAATGGCGCTTGGTGGTGCAGGCGTCACGTATCTCGGGGTCAGCGGCTCGATTATTGACGCTTCGGCCACTGGCGTCATCGCGGCGTCGAGTCTGACCGTAGCGGCATGGTACGGGGCGGTGGCCCTAGCGAGCTTTGGGCTCGGCTACTTCGGGTACAATTACTATACATGCTGGCGCCAGAGAGAGGCCGGTACCCAGGCTGAATTCGACGTGCCCTACTGGTACGCAGCCTGCGTACTATTTCGTTCGCTCACCGCGAATGAGATCGATATCTAGCCTCGTGCCATGACTGTGCTCGGCGTCGAAGGGGTCCACCGAGACGTCAAGCCGTAGAACTCGTGGTTGGGAGGTCTCTGCACTCTAGATATTGCTTCTCTCAGGAAGGGGGGATTGTGAGCGTCGTCCCGATAGTCATGCTTATTCTCGGCGCAGTATTCGTCGGGATTGGGTGTCTGAGTTGGCGTTCAGGCGGAAAGGGGTTGGTGGCCGCAGGCGCCTCCAACGTTGTGTTCGCGGCCTTTCTATTGCTGCCCGACAGCGCGAGTGGACTGCGATACGCGTCGCTGGCGATCTTGGGCGTGTTGGTGCTTACGACCATCGTGACAAACCGTCGCGTCATCACTTGGCGCCGCCCTGAACTGCCGCTGCTCGGAGCCACCGCGGTCGCGCTCGCCGCGTCGTATTTCTTCACCGACCTTCCGCATGACCTGAAAGTCGCGCTGGTGGTCTTGTTCTTGGGTCTCGCGATGTCGTCCATCGTGTTCATGATTCTGGGGGTGACCGGAAGCTATCGGAGCTACCGGGCGTCCCGGTCAAGATAGGACGCATCAATTCGCCAGAGAGAGAGAAAGAGGGGGCCGGTTCATGCCGGCCCCCTCGTGGTGTACAGGACTCGCGGTCCTACCTGAAATCCAACAGTTACGTCGCCGTCAGACGCGCCTTTTACACTGGCGGCCTCCTTCCGGTCTAATCTTCCAGGCAGGGGACTCGCGAGTACCGCGAGGATCTCCGATCGAAGGTTCAAGGGAGGCAGGAAAGATGATCCTCGCGAGAGTCGACCGATTTCGAATGAGCGTGGCGGGAATCGTTGCGGCCGGAGTGCTGGTCGGGTCCGGCCTGGCATCCGCGCAATCGCCGCAGGCGCAGCCGCCTCGTCCACCCGCGCAGAAAGCACAGCCGGCGCAGCCACCCGCGCCTCCAAAGGCCGCGCCGGGCACAGCGCCCGCCGCGCCGGCCCAGGCACCGGGCCCGCTTGCCCTGACAGAGGCGCAGCGGGACCAGTTGAAGTCGATTCGCGAGCAGACCCGCAAGGACGCTCTGGCTCTGCGCGAACGGCAGCGAACCGCAAGGCAGAAGCTGCAGGAAGTCCTGAAGGCCCAGCCGTACGACGAGAACGCCGTGAAGGCTGCTGCCGGCGCCCTCGCCGCCGTGCAGGCCGACCGCACGGTCCTCCAGGCCCGGGCCCGGAGCCAGAGACAGAAGGTGTTCACGCCCGAGCAGCTTCAGCAGATGAAGCAGATGAGGGCCCAGCGCCTCGGCCGCATGGGCGGGTTTGGCAATCGCGGGATGCAGGGACGCGGGTTCCTCGGACCGATGGGCCGCGGGATGGGTCAAGGCACGGGCCAAGGTCCAGGGCCGGGCATGGGTCAGGGACCGGGTCGCGGCATGGGCCGCGGGATGGGCCAGGGTATGGGCCAAGGTCCAGGGCCGGGCATGGGCCAGGGACCGGGGCGTGGCATGGGACCCGGGATGGGCCAGGGCATGGGCCAAGGTCCAGGGCCGGGCGTGGGTCAGGGACCGGGGCGCGGCATGGGCCCCGGGATGGGCCAGGGCATGGGTCAAGGTCCAGGGCCGGGCATGGGCCAGGGGCCGCGGCGCGGCATGGGCCAGGGAATGGGACGGAACATGGGTCCCGGACAGATGTGGCGCTGGCGCCGGCCCGGCCTGTGGCGGCGCATGATGATGATGCGGATGCGCTTTTGGAGGAACTGGATCTGATTGGACCCGAACGGGTCTCAGGCAGATCCGGCGTTCTCTTGCGGCAGAATAATCTCGAACACCGTTTCGACGCCCGGCCGGCTGCGTGCCCCCACGCGGCCGCCGTGGCGCTCGGCGATGGCCTTCACGATGGAAAGGCCCAGGCCGCTTCCGCCCGACATGCCGCTGCGCGATCCATCCACGCGATAGAACCGATCGAACACATGCTCGAGGTGTTCAGGAGGAATGCCCTCCCCCGCGTCACGGACCGATAGCGCGATCCCGCCCCCGATCCGCCGCGCCCGCAGCTCGACGGTTCCGCCCGGCAGCGAGTGGCGCAGGGCGTTGGCCGCCAGGTTCTGAAGCGCGTGCTCGAGCCTGTCGCCGTCACCCCTGACATTTTCCGCACCGGCTTCGACGATGGCGCTGAATCCCACCCGCTTTTCACGCGACTCGCGCTCGTGTCGCTCCTGCACCCGCCGGAACAGCGCTTCGACCGGCACCTCGGCGATCGTGAAGGTTCCACCACCGGCCTGCAGCCGCGCAAGGTCCAGCAGATCGCCGACGGTGTTCTCGAGGCGATTGGTCTCCTGCTGGACGATGTCGAGGTAGTGGCTGCGCGTGGGCTGGTCGAGCTGGAGTTCGGCCATCTGGAGCGTCTCGAGGTAGCCGCGCATGGCCGTCAGCGGCGTCATCAGCTCGTGCGACACATCCGCCAGCAGCTGGCGCCGCGCCTGGTCCGCGTCCCTCAGGTCCTTGGCGCGCGTGTTCAGCCCGTCGGCCATCTGGTTGAAGGCCCGGGCCACCGCCACGATCTCGTCGCCGCCTTCTTCCGGCGCGCGTGCTGCAGGGTCGCCCGCGCCGAATCGGCGCGCGGCCTCTTCGAGCGCCTGGAGCCTGCGATGAGCGGGACGGAAGACAATGGCCGCGGCGAGCCCCGTGCCGACGATCAGCAGGCCGAACGCCACGCCGGCCAGCAGCGGCCCGTATTCGCGGACAAGGCCTGGCAGAGGCCCGAAGGGCGGTACGGCGACGATGCCGATCCGCTGGCCCCCGACCAGGACGGGCGCAAACGCGGCGGCGCGGCGTCCCCCGCGGAAAGCCGGCGCGTCGGGCGGCGGACCGCCCATCGGACCGCCCATTCCGCCGCCCAGCGGTCCGCCCCGCCCTTCCCCGGCCGGTCCGCCCCGCCGCTGCAGCCGTCGTAACGCCATCTCGTGAAGGCCTGGCGGGAGATCGAACGGGCGTGACGAAGCGACGCGGCCCTCGAGATCGAAGAAGAGGATCGGCCGCGACATCTCGCCGTAGTGCGAGCGAAGATAGGCGCCGGCGTCCGTGCCTGGCTCGGCCGTCAGGGCCGCGCTCAGATCCGAGGCGACCAGCGCCGCCAGATCGATTGGCGATCGTCCGGGCACATCGTCGGAAACGCGCGCCGCGAGCCAGAGCACCAGCGAGGCCTGGACGGCCAGCATGACAGCGAGGAACAACACGAACCCGATCGCGATTCGCCAGTAGAGGCTGCGGTACCAGGCTCGTTCAGACATCGGCGAACTTGTACCCCGCACCCCAGACCGTCATGATGAAGCGAGGTGAGGACGGGTCCGGCTCGATCTTCTTCCGCAGGCGTTTGACCAGCGCATCGACCGAGCGGACGGTGACGTAGGCCTCGCCCTTCCAGACCTTCGAAAGCAACGCCTCCCGGCTGAACACGATGCCGGCGTGCGACGCCAGCACGTAGAGGAGATTGAACTCCTGAGCGGTCAATTCGATCGGCGTGCCGTGCACGCGCGCCACGCGGCGGGCCGGATCCACTTCGAGGTCGCCGATGCTGACCGGCGGGGGCCCGTCGGGCGCGGGCGCCGGTCGCCCGCCCGGTCCGGAGGCGACGGGCGCGTGTTCAGGCGCGGGCGGACGCGTGCGCCGCATCAGCGCGTGGACCCGGGCCACCAGCTCGCGGACGCCGAAGGGCTTGGTCAGGTAGTCGTCGGCCCCGCTCTCGAGCCCGAGCACTTTGTCGGACTCCTCGCGGCGCGCCGTCAGCATCAGGATGGGCGTGGCGACGTTGGGGCCGGAGCGCCTTGCGGCGCGGCACACGGCCAGGCCGTCGACATGCGGGATCATGAGGTCGAGCACGATCAGATCGAACGGTTGTGACGAGATGAGGCGCAGGGCTTCGTGCCCGTCGAGGGCCTGCGTGCAGGCGAAGCCCTCGAGCCCCAGATGCAGGCATACTAGCTCGCGGATGTGGGGCTCGTCTTCGACGATCAGCGCTGTCACAGAAGTTTCACAACTGCGTCTTCAGGCTGCCACATCGCTCGCGTCCAATAGCACAGTAGGACCGAGAAGGAGGCATGAGATGCAGCACAAGGATATCAAGGTTCTGAAGGTCATGGGTGTTCTGCTGGCCGTCGTGCTCACCGTGGGCGCGGTCGGAGTACCTGGCGCAAGGTCCCCCGCAGGGGCGGCCGGGCCAGGGCATGGGACCCGGCCAGGGCATGGGCCAGGGGATGGGCATGGGCCAGGGGATGGGCCCAGGCATGCGCGGCGGCGGTCCGGGCATGGGGCCGGGACAGGGTGGGATCCTCCGCGAACTGCGCGCGCTGAATCTGACCGACGCGCAGAAGCAATCGATCAAAGCCATCATCGAGAAGCATCAGGCCGATCACAAGGCCATCGCCGATGCCATGCTCCCCGCGCGGAAGGCGTTGAATGACGCCGTGACGGCGGATGCGGTCGACGAGGCGGCGATTCGCGCCGCGGCGGCGAAGGTGGCGGCGGCAGAGGCCGACGCGGCGGTTCTCAGAGCCAGGATTCACACCGAGGTCTGGTCCGTGCTGACGCCGGAACAGCAGCAGCAGGCGAAGCAGCTGCGCGACCAGGTGCGAAACCGCGTGGGGATGCGGCTCAATCAGCTTCGCCAGCGCGCAGGCAGGATGATCAACCGGGCGCTGCAGAGCCTGCTCTAGCGCGAACAGGACGCAGCGGCCATTCGGCCATTCAGTGTGTTCCCGCAGGGCCTGCCGGAGTGGAACGGAGCCTCCCCTCGGATCGGTTCCACCGTCCAGGCCCTGCGGCGTTCTCGGTCAAGAGTCCAGGCAGATCCGGTCCCCGTCTTCCTCAGGCAACCTGCGGCGAGAGTTTCTGGTCCCGCTGGCGCTTCCAGCGGTCGACCAGGCGGTTCTTCACGAGCGTGACGCCGTACATCGCCGCCGTGAAGAGCGCGTAGCCCACCACGGCCCACCAGAACGGAAGCTGACGCTGCAGGGGCCGCGAGAACACGCCGTAGGCCAGCTCGACGTGTATCCAGTAGACAAACAACGACGACCGCCCGAAGGTCAGCATCAGCCCGCGCGATCCCGGCCGGTGTGATGCGGCGAACGGGCGCTGGACCCACGCGTAGGTGGCGGCGAGCAGCATCATCATGATGCCGACGCGCATGAAGTAGTAGGTCGGTGAACTGGTCCAGAACTCGGACTGCTGATAGAGCGACGGCAGGTAGGTCGCACCCCAGCCCACGGCCGTCAAGGCGATGCCCGCGCCCGCGAACCACCGGTTCAACGTCCATTCTTCCGCGGGCGAGGTCGTGTGGTCGATCAGTTCCCCGAAGAACGCGCCTGCGAACACGAAACCGGCCCACGGGAAGATGGTGAACACGCTGAGCTTCGGCACGGGGTGCACGTACCACTCGAGCGGCGGAGGCAGGTACGACACCAGGGGCGAGTACCGGATGATGGGCGTCACGAAGCCGAAGGCGCAGGCCACGGCGGCGAACACCCAGAGCCGGCTCGACGGACGTTTCACCGCGCCCCACAGCCACGCCGTCACGGCGATGGCCGGCCCCATGATGTTGAGAATGTCGGCCTTGAAGATGCCCTTGACCGTCGCGCCGGGGCTCAGGATGAACGACTGCAGGCGGAAGAGAAACGCGAGGCCGAACACTTCCCAGCCCCGGCGTTGCACGCTCCACGCGGCGGCGGCCCGATCGCCGGACCGTCGCGAGCGGGCGCCGGCCGCCATCACCACGGCCACCCCGGCGAGGAAGAGAAAGATCGGCGCGGCAAGTCCGCCAATCATCCGCGCGTAGCGCATCGGCTCGCCGGCAAGGTCCTCGTTGCGAGTCCACGAGTCGATGACGTGCGCCTCGATCATGATGAGGACGCTCAGGCCTCTCAACCAGTCGATGTACGCACGGCGGGGCGCAGGTGGGCTCACGATCGTCGCTCCAGGCTGATCCGTTCCTCTGGTCTGAATCTGCGGTGTATACACCCGATCCGCCTCTCACCTCAAGGGCCGAAGCTCGAGCCGCCGGCTGGCGCTGGCCTCGACCGCCGCCCTCGAGAAGGCCATCGGATGGTACTTCTCCGCGGCCCACAGGCTCAGCAGGTTGCCGTAGAACACGCTCCCCGGCTGGCCCGACATGCCAGGCACGTTGATCGTCGCGGACCGATCCCAGTCCGCCAGATCGATGACCTCCCTGAACGACGCGCCGGCGGTCTGGCGGCTTCCGCCGCCCGTCGCAAAGGGCACGGTTCCATCTCCGCTCCGGGCCACGTCGGGCAGGTTGAACACTTCGCGCCTCGCCGGCGTGAAGGCGAGCGGGTGCTCCCAGTAGGAACGGTGGATGCGGCCCCAGGCCCATCGTGACGGATCCGGCCCCATGACACGATTCGCCTCGGCCCACGCCGCGTCGAGCGACGGGCCGACGAGCACTGCCTGAACCGCGGGATCGGTCGCGGCTGGTCGCAGGGCCGTCAGCAGCCGGTCGATCGAGAGCGAGGCACCGACCATCGGCCGATCGGCGGCGGGCACCAGCGCCTCGGCCGCCGCCCGCGACAGCCGTGGCAGCCAGAGTTCGTACAGCGCGGCGGGCCCCGAGTCCTTGTTCACGACCCGGTCCCAGCTGGTCAACATGTCCACCGCCTGCGCGAGAGGCGACGGAACCGTGTCCGCTCCCCCACGCCGGCGAGCGTCCCGCGCGGCGGCGAGCGCCTGGCAGATCGCACGCGCCACCACCGATTGCGTGTCGTGCTGAAGGCGTTCGAAATCCTCAACGGTGAAGCGTCGCGGGCCGCCGCCCGGCGGCCCGTCCAGCACTTCGACGATCCGGTTGAACCGGTACGGCGCTCCCCATTCGAAGCCCAGCGCCTTGGAGTAGCCGGGAGGCAGGATGTTGTGATTGGCCGTCGCGATGTAGCCCTTCGCCGGGTTGTAGGATTGCGGCAGATCGGCCAGCGGGAGGAATCCGTTCCATTCGTATCGGCCCTCGTGGCCCGGCACGGGAAGCAGGCCGTTCCAGCCTGGCCTGATGGGAGCCAGCCCGGCGGCAATCCAGCCGATGTTACCGTCGACGTCAGCGTAGATGATGTTCTCTGACGGCACCTTCCACCCGGCGACCGCGCCGCGGAAGCTGTCCCAGTCGCGGGCCTGATCGAGCGCCAGCGATCGCAGGTAGCCGGCGGCGCCGGGCTCGTCACCGACCCAGCGCAGGACATACGCTCTCTGGCGCGCCCGATCGAGCGAGAGCACGGGCCCGTGGCGCGTGAAGCGCAATTCCACCTCGCGCGGAGCCTCCCCGCGCACGCTGATTCGCTCCCGCTCGATCCGCATCGGCTCGGATCGGCCCTGGTACAGGTAGCGGTCGGGATTCTCCGGATCGAGCCGTTCGACGTACAGGTCCTGTTGATCCATCCCGACAATGGTGAACCCGAACGCCACGCGATCGTTGTGCCCGGCGGCAATGCCTGGAAGCGCGGGCTCGCCGGCGCCGATCACGTTCCAGCCCGGACCGTTCAGGTGAACGGTGTAACGGAGCGAGGGCAACGCGATCACGCGGTGCGGATCGTTGGCGAGCAGCGGCCTGCCCGTCGATGAGAGTGCGCCGCTCACCACCCAGTTGTTCGATCCGATCCGCCAGATTTCGTCGCTCGAGTCGGGATCGAACGGCGAGTCTTCGGCCTCGCGCCGGTTCGCGGAATCGCCTGCAGCCTCGCCGCGAACAGGCGGCGTCAGCCCGCCGGCCTGGCTGAAGGCGAAGGGCCGGAGCAGACCGGATGGGGACGGGACCGGCGAGGTGGCCGGAAATCTCACGATCTCGCTGGAGTCGCTCGCGATGTCGAGGATCGAGTCGGTGATGTCGTCGAGATCGAGCCCGTCGGGCACGACAATCGGCACGGGCGGATCGACCGGCTGCACTCGCGAGACGCGGTCGGCGCCGAACTGGCGCACAGCCCTGGCCCGCTGAACTTCACTGCGCGCATTGCGGGTCATCACGTAGCCCGCCATGCGTCCGATCACGGCTTCCGGCGTCCAGGGCTCCGGACGCGAGCCGGTCAGCTGGAACTCGATGGGCAGGGTCCCTCCATCGGCGGTGACCAGGCGGATCTGGGCGTTGATCCCGTCCACGAATGCCTCGATGATCGCCTTCGCGTCCCGCCCGTAGCTGCGCCATTCCGCGTCCATGTCCCCGCGGTAACGGAGCAGCCGGGCGAAGGTGTCCCGCTTGACGCCCGACGGCCCGAGCACCTCGGCCAGTTTCCCTTCAGCATTGCGCCGCCACAGATCGAGCTGCCAGAGACGGTCCTGCGCCGCGACGAACCCCTGCGCGAAGAACAGGTCGTGCACGGTCCTGGCGTAGATATGCGGCACGCCCCACCGATCGCGGATCACCTCGACCGGCTGCTCCAGGTTCCGGAGTGCGATCGTGCCGTCTGTCTGCGACAGGGCTGCGATGGCCCTCCGGGACAGCGCTTCTGCCGTCTCGTCCTGCCGTGGCTCGATCGCCGCCAGTGTCACCCACGCCAGCCCCGCAAGCGCAGCCGCGACGCGAAGACGACCCATGTGACCTCCATTCGGCCCTGAATGCAGAAAGACTGCGTGCCTGGCCCAACGCCGATGGCCGAACACTGTGACCCGACCGCCGTTCCCGTCACATCACGTCCGGCTCTTCTGCACGTTCTCGTAGCTGGTCGCCAACTCGATATCCTGGCGAAGGGAGTGCCAGACCGAGCAGTGTTTCTCGCGCGATAACGCGATCGCCCGCTCGATCGCCTCGCTGTTCGCCGAGGTCTGAAGCAGGAACGTCAGCTCGACCCGGACCAGCCGCCGGGGCTCCTCCTGAGCCCGATGCGCGGTGACCTTCACATTGAGGCCGTCGATCTCCGCGCGCCCCCTGGTCAGGATGTGGACCAGGTCGATCGACATGCACGCGCCCAGCGCCGCCGCCAGCTGGACCACCGGAGACGAGGCTGCCGCGCTCCGGCCATCGATGGCCCACTGATGCTGCCCTTCGTGCGCGGTGAACGAGAACCCGCCCGACCAGGCGAGATCGAGGACGACGGGAGGTTTGAGGTCAGCCATGGCAGTCACGCGCTCCGTTTGTCGGATGGCAGGGTGAAGACGTTCGACGATTGTAGTATAGGAGTGGAAGTGTCTCGTCACGACCCGGGCGAGTCCCAAGGCATTCCAGACGGTTTCCGTCCAGGATCGGACGACGGGTCGATCGGGCGGCAGTGGATGGACGCCCGTCGCCGCAGGCAGGCAGCCCTCGGGTTGCGCCGGCCGGGGGCCGACTGCTACTCTGAATTCATGGCTCGCAGAACGATCGTTCTGGTTTTCGCCGTGCTGGCCGCTTCAGTCCTGTTGCTTCGCGCCCAGCAGCAGCCTGGTGTGACCTTCAAGTCGGGCACGCGCATCGTGCCGATTGTCGCAACGGTAACCGACGCGCAGGATCGGCTCGTGCCCGATCTGACCCGGGCGGATTTCGAGGTCCTCGACAACAACAAGCCGCAGGCCATCACGGTCTTCGACAACCAGGTCCTGCCCATCACGACCGTGGTCATGCTCGACACGAGCGGCAGCATGACCAACTCGATGAAACTCGTTCAGCAGGGCGCCGAGCAGTTCCTCATGCGTCTGCTTCCGCAGGACAAGGCGGTCGTGGGCGACTTCAACGACAAGATCCAGTACCTCGGCACCTTCACCTCCGACCGGGACGAGCTGATTGCCTCACTGAAGAACGTCGATTTCGGGTACCCGACGCGCCTCTACGACGCGATCGACAGCTCGCTGGACCACCTGCTCGAAATCGAGGGCCGGCGCGTGATCGTGCTGTTGACCGACGGCGAGGACACGGACTCGAAATCAGGCGAAGGCGAGGTCCTCGCCCGGGCCAGGCAGGACGAGGTGATGATCTACGGGATCGGCCTCGAAAGTATCTACTTCGACGGCCAGCGGCAGGTCCGAACGACGCCCGACGCGCATTTGAAGAAGCTGGCGGAAGAAACCGGCGGCGGGTTCTTCCGTCTGTCCAACACGAGAGACCTGAACACGACCTTCACGCGTATCGCGCTGGAACTTCACAGCCAGTACGTCGTCGGCTTCACCCCTGAAGCCCTGGACGGCAAGGTCCACAAGCTGTTCTTGAAGGTGAATCGCCCGGGCATGACGGCCCGGGCCCGCAAGACCTACCTGGCCTCTGCCGAGACCGCCCCCGGCCGGCCGAAGTAGAGCGTCGGTCCCGCCTCCCGTACCGACGTGTCGCGATCTCTCGAGCGGCCGCCTACGCCAGCGCGACGGCGACGACGGCAATCGCGAGAAGAACGGCGACAATCCAATCTGCGTTGCTGGAGAAGTTGATGTCGCGCATGGCGACCTCCCATACTGATAGCGAAACCCGTGATGCCAGAAGGCCGGCATCGGGCCGGAGTGCTGTCCCTGCAAATCGAGTCGAGGCCGAGGGGGGAGCGCTGACCTCGCGAGCCTGCCTCCGCTGGTGTCCCTGCCCGATACCTGGTTAGACGGAATAGGGGGCCTGCCGGTTTAGTGTTTCGCGCCAGGGATCGGTCCGGTGGGTCGTCGGGCCAGCCGGCCCTTCGACTCGCGCGGCTCGTCCGACGGCAGGCTGGCGGCCTCAGGGCCGGCGGGTCAGCGATGCGAAGGACCGGAGAAGGGGTTGTCAACCACCAGGTCGGCCCGCTGGCGCCGGAACACTTCGGCGACGTGACAGTCCCAGCAGATGGCGGCGTGCGTGCTCAGGACATCCGGGAGTGTCTCGGGTTTGATCTCGTGCCACTCGTAGGTGTGGCGATCGGGCGACATCACGGCAGGCCGATGACGTGTCCAGTCAATCATCCCCAGGGGCTTTCCGCACAGCACGCACGTCTTGTCGGCGTACCAGCGCGACAGGTGCGTCTTGACCAGGCAGTCGATCGGTGCCTCCTCGATCTGGCGCAGGCACTGCTGGCCGCACCCGGCCCGCTCGGGCCAGCGTGAACACTGCTCGAGATTGAGGTCCCGGAACCCACGGATGGCACTGACCGCCGCGTGCGCCGCATCGACCTTGACCGCGGCCGGCTGCTCGTTTTCGGGGCAGGTCACGAGGCGATCGCCCCTCATGAGGAAGTACTCGCGCAACGGAGCGCGAAGCAGGAGATACGCCAGCGCGGCGATCACGCCGACCACGCCGAGGTAGAACACGAGGCCCATCGATCCGCCTCCCTCTCCTGGCCAGGCCCGCTGCTCGAGACGCGGCGGGACCACCGTTCAGGATGCCCTGGCTCCTCAATCCATCCTAGCGCAGAACGCCGGCACGGGACATGAGGTCGGCTGGAGGCCGGGCTTCTGGAACCGGCGGACGGTCAAGGCAGTTCGAGGTGCTGGCGCACCAGCCTCGTGACCAGCTCGGTCAGCGATTCGCCGTTCAACTTGAACGCTGCCCCCTCATCGCTCCATCCAAGCTTGTAGCCCCGGCCGAGCGCCGAAACCCACACCTGACGGACCGGGGCATTCGGGCTGATGACGAATCGGGCGGCCGATGGGGCCTCGAACTCGACATTGAGAACGCCGCTCTGGCGCTCGATCTCGAACCCCTCGGCATCGGCCAGGGGCGCCAGGCTCCGCTCGAGACGGTCGAGTGCCTCGTCGGCAAGCAGCCGGAAGCCCGGCTCGGTCATCGGGTTGCTCATGCCCAGGATGATAGCGAATCGGTCCGGCCAATCCCAGGCCGCCTGCCTGTCACGGGTTGGGCACCGGAGTGGCGGGCCAGGACATCGAAACGAGGCCGGCGGAACAGGATGCTAAAGTCTGAACCCGTCGGCAAGTGGATCGTCATCGTCCACCAGAAACGTGTGCTCTCCGGTAATCCAGGCGGAGCCTTCGATCTCGGGCACGACCGCCATGCAATCCCCCACGGTGGTGCGCCCGACAACCCGGCCGGTGAACACCGTGCCGACCAGGCTCTCGTGACCGAATGCACGATTGGGGGGCAGCAGGCCCATCGCGTCCAGCACAGCGACCACCGCCGCGGTCCCCGTGCCGCAGGGTGAGCGGTCCACCTCGGCGTCCGCGAAGATCGTGACATTCCGAAGATCGGCATCCGCTCGGCCGGGCGGGCCGGTGAAGATCGTGCCGTAGATGCCGTTCAGTCCGGGATCAAGCGGATGTACGACGGTCACGGCCGCTTCGACCGCCCGCTTGATGTCCATGCCCATTCGGCGAAGCTCCGGCAGCCTCGCCGGGGTGATGGGCAGGCCGGCCGACTCGGCATCCACGATCGCGTAGAACGCGCCGCCAAACGCCACGTCCACTCGAATGTCGCGCGATCCCACCCTGACGACCAGTCCTGGGTGAAGGACGAACGACGGAACGTTGGTGAACGCGACGCTCGCCACGCGCGGCCACCTGGAGGGTTCCGTTGCCGGCCGCAGGCGGGCGGTCGCGAAGACCTGTCCGGCCGGAGCGTCGAAGACGATGACGGATTCGGGCGACCGCGGAACAATCAGGCCGCGCTCGAGCGCGATGGTCGTGACGGCGATGATGCCGTGCCCGCACATGGTGCTGTAGCCTTCGTTGTGCATGAAGAGCACGCCGGCGTCTGAATCCGGACTCACCGGCTCGGTGAGGATGGCGCCGTACATGTCGAGGTGACCGCGGGGCTCCTGCATCAGGGCCTTGCGAATGCGATCGGCATGGCTCTTCACCCACGCCCGCTTGTCGAGCATGGTCTGGCCCTGTGGCGAGGGGAACCCTTCGACGACGAGCCGCAGCGGCTCGCCCGCCGCGTGGGCGTCGATCGTTCGGTAGGTCTGGATCATGGGCACCTGGCTCCGGCGTTTCAGGCCGGCCTCGAATTATACGCGGGCCCGGCGCAGAAGATCCGAACTCACCCGGCCGGTTCTGCGTCACAATATGCGACGGACCCGCCCCTGCAGGGAAACGTCAGAGAGCCCGATCGACGGGCGGACAAGACGCCGCAATGGCCAAGAAACAGTCGTGGGCGTTGATCATCGTGGGGGTGGTGGTCCTCATCGTGGTGGTCTGCGTCGGCGTCCTGGCGGTGGCCGGCTACTTCGTCTACAGGCAGTTCGCGTTCGAATCCGCGCCAGCCACCCAGGTGTCGGTCGAACGTGAGTTCGCGCGGGTGGAAGAAAAATTCAAGGGACAGCAGCCCATCATCGCGCTGCGGGACGGCGAGCCGGTTGAGGTCGAACCGCCGCCCGAAACCGCACCGGCGGTGCGGCATCACATCGAAGCCATCCACATCCTGGTGTGGCAGCCCGACGAACGCAAGATGTTCCGGATGAACATCCCCTTCTGGATTATCAGGATGACCAAGGGCCGGCCGGTTCATCTCGGCCGGGAGTTCTCGGAGGACGGCGAACCGCTGCGCCTGAACATCACCGCCGCAGACATCGAGCGGCGCGGCCCGTGCCTGATCCTCAACGTCACCAAGCCTGGCCGCGAGCGCGTCCTGGTCTGGGCCGAGTAGCGCCCCGCCTCAGCGGGAAGTCCCGGCGAGAAAATCCACCGCCACACTCGAGAGCGCGCGCACGCCGGTCGCAAGCGCCGATTCGTCCGGTGCGAAGCGCGGCGAATGGTTTGGCGCCCAGGCCGCCGGATCGCTTCCCTTCGGCGCAACGCCGAGGAAGAAGAACAGGCCCGGCACCTGCTTCTGGTAGAACGAGAAATCCTCGGCGGTCGTGGTGACCTGTGCATTCGGATTGAAGGTCCCGGTGGCCACGCGCGCGAGCGACGGGGTCATCCTCGCGGTCAGGGCAGGATCGTTCCAGGTCACCGGATTCCCGATCTCGATTTTCACCTCGGCGGTTGCCCCGCCGCTGAGGGCGATCTGCTCGGCGGTGCGCCTGATGTTCTCGTGGATGAGCTTCTGCATGGCCGGGTCGAAGGTCCGAATCGTCCCGGCCATCCGGACCTGGTCCGGCACGATGTTGAACCGGTTGCCGCCTTCGATGACGCCGACCGTCACGATGGCCGGCGCTCTGGTCAGGTCGGACTGCCGGCTGATGATGGTCTGCAGGCCCAGCACGATCTGGGACGACACGACGATCGGGTCCACGCCCGCCCATGGCATCGCGCCGTGGGTCTGCCGGCCGTGCACCGTGATGGTGAACGAATCGCTCGCCGCCATGATGCCGGCGGGCCTGAACGAGATCGATCCGCTCTCGAGCGGCGTGATCCCGACGTGCAGGCCGAAGATGGCGTCCACCTTCGGATTCTCGAGGGCGCCTTCCTTCACCATGACCTGGGCGCCGCCTTCTTCGCCGCTCGGCGCGCCCTCTTCGGCCGGCTGGAAGATGATCGTCACGGTCCCCGGCAGGTCGGCCCGCATCGATGCCAGAATCTCGGCCGCGCCCATCAGCATCGCCATGTGGAAGTCGTGGCCGCACGCGTGCATGACGCCGACCTGCCGCCCGTTGTACTCGGCCGTCACCGTCGACTTGAACGGCAGGTCGAGCTCCTCGGTCACCGGCAAGGCGTCCATGTCGGATCGAAGCGCCACCACGGGCCCCGGCTTGCCGCCGCGCAGGACGCCGACGACCCCGGTCTTCGCCACCCCCGTTCGAACCTCGAAGCCGAGCGCCCGCAGGTGATCGGCGACGATCTTCGACGTGCGGAACTCGCGGTTGCCGAGTTCGGGGTGCTGGTGGAAGTCGCGCCGCCACGTCACGACGCGCGGCAGCACCTGCTCGATCTGCCGGTCGATGCGCTGATGCAGCAGTTCGAGCGCGGAGGGCGGCGAGGCCGGTTTCGGCTTCGGCGGCTGGCCGTACGCGGGTCCGGCGCCAGCCAAGGCGAGCATGACGAGGATCGACGACAAAACGGCACGTGTCATAAGTGTCGAGCCCTCCGGATCCGGAGTATAGCAGGCAGGCCGCACCGCACCCGAAGGCTGGACGGGCGCGGGAGTGCGCCCACCCGGCCGGTCGAGGGGCGCGGGGGCGACGGATGAGGCCGAATTTCGGTAGAATAGAGGTTTGCACCGGACGTGCCAGGCCCGACCGCATAGCCCGTTTCGACGTCTTACGGTCTAGGCAGGCCGCGGGGCCTGCCTCCCCCGGCCGGAACTCGCGTCAGGTTGATCCAGGGTTCGCAGGTTCCAGGGGAAGGCAAGACCGAAAGTGAGAATGCGCATGAGTCGGCTCTTCCGTGTTCAGCTGGCACTGCTCGCCGCGGCCATCGCGCTGGCCTTTGCGCTTTCGGCGTGCTCGAAGAACACGACCACGACGCCGGTGGCTCCGACTCCCCCCCCGCCGACCCTGTCAACGGACACGTTCACCGGGGTCCTGTCGCCCTTGGGCGCAAGCGTGTTCCAGTTCGCGGTGACGGCGACGGGAAAGGTCAGCATGACCCTCACCGAGACCGGCACCACTGACCCGGTGGGACTCGGGATGAGCCTGGGCCTCTGGGACTCGACGGCATTGACCTGCTCGGAGATCGTGAAGAACGACAACTCGCAGACGGGAACGGTGATCGTCGGAACGGCCGAGCCCGGCACGTTCTGCGCGCGGGTTTACGATGTCGGCAACGTCGTCAGCACTGCAGGCTTTTCGCTGGAAGTCATCCACCCATAACCAGTCGGGCGACGGACACCGCGCGGGCCCAACCTGCGCGATCCCTGCGGCAACACGCTCTCCCTCGACAACCCGGCAAGTGCGGCGGTCGGACGAGGCGCGCTCCGGGGAAGATCGTGTGCCTTCCTGCGTCGCCGCGTCTTCCCGGTGACGGGAAGCGAGAGCTATCCAAAGAGCAGAAGCCCGGCGAGGACACCTGCGATCGCCACGCCAATTCCCGCCGCGATCTTCGCCCGCCTGATCGCGCGGATGCGCTGGGGCACGAACCGCTGAGGCAGCCCGAAGTCGGGTGACGGATCGTGCGGCGGAGGCGCTGCACAGGCCGGATGTGCGGCGATCCAGGGGGCCAGCCGGCCGTTGGAGAGCATGATGACGACGGGGCGCGCTAGCGTGCGCGACGCCATGCGGAGGAGCGTGGCAGTCGACGTCTCGAAGAAGAACGCGGCGCGCTCCCGAAACACCTGCTGTTCCTGCGCGAGGCTCGCATGGACGGCGGCGTAAGAGAACACCTCGCTCTTGCGCACATCCTGGGCCGCCCAGGTCTCGGTCGGGTACTCGAGCAGCTGGGGTTTCTCGAGGTACGGATACTCGTGCACCGACATCCAGCGTGCGTAGTGCAGCAGGCTTTCGCGGGCCCAGCTGTACGAAGGGCCGAAAGTTCCGCGCTCCACGCAGTCGTCGAGAAAACGCCCGAGCGCCTGGAGAAAGACGGTGTATGACCATCGTTGCTCCGCGTCGAGCAGATGCCGGTCCTCGATGTCGTCGGCCGGGTGGATGCAGCGCCGGATGAACTGCTCGGCGCGTTCGAGGTAGACAGGATTCCCGGTCAGCCGGTAGCCGTTCCGCAGCGTGGTGATCGAGTTGGCGGCCCCGCGGCCGGGTCCGTGGTAGTCGAACGTGCGTGTCGCGGTCGCCGCGCCGGTAGCTCCGCGATCGAACCAGCGAAACGGCGTGCTCGATCCGTCCTCGATCTGCAGCACCCACTCCGCCAGGCCCACCGCCGCGTCCTTCGAGCGGGTCTCCCCGGTCAGGAAGTAGTGCAGCATGAGTCCGGTGGAGTAGTCGTGCTCGCAGCTCGGCCCGCCGCCCGGAACGCCGGCGGCGCGCGGGTATGACCGGTGGGTCGATCGCCCGGCGTCGGTGAAGTGATACGTGTGCCAGAACGCTCCGCCGCTGTAGGCCGGCTTGTCGCCGGCGCAGTGGTAGATGTCGATGTCGGTCGTATGTGCGGCGAGCTCCCGCATCTGCGTCCACCAGCGAAGATCTCCGCTGCGGAGGAACTGCGTGGCGAACCCCTCGATCGCGTCGTACTGATTGTTGTAGTGGGACACCAGCGGCGGCGAACCGTCGTGGTGAACAGCCTCGTGATCGGCGTAGATGTCGCCGAAATGGCGCCAGCCGTACTCGTCGATGCGCTCTCGCTTCTCGAAGAAGCTGTCTGCCCCTTCGATGGCGGACTGCACGAGCGCCTGGCAGGCGTCTGACGGGGCATTGCCGGGCGCGACCAGGCGGTGCACCGCTTCGCAGTCGGCATGCCACTCCGGCGCCACCCGGGCCAGCAGCGGCGACCGGCACCACGCCAGCGGCATCTCGCTGACATCGTCTTCGCCGAACGCAACGGCGAATTCGTGCGTCTTCTGCTCCCCTCCCTGCAGCTCGTGCGCGTCGGCATACTGCTCCGGCCAGAGTCCGACACGCAGCGTATCGTCGCGCACCTCGATCGCCCGGGGAAAGTTCTCCCAGAAGTATTCCGCGCAGGTCGCCACCGCGTGCCGGCCCGACCGCAGCCCCACGATCGGCGTGGCCCGGATCCCCTCGTGCGTGCGTCCGCCCTCGCGAAGGCGGTAGCCCTTGAACCGCATGGGAACGCGGCCGCTGCCGTTCACGTGGGCCAGGCTGGCCCAGTTCTCGCCGCCGCTCGATTCCTGGTAGATCTCGAAGCCCTGATCGAAGCGGGAAAGCGGGCTGGTTCGATCGGGCGAACAGCGAATTTCCACCGGCGCGCCGCCCGACGAGGGTGAAGTCGCCGGCAGGGCGATCACGAGCGAGAGGTTCCGCAGATGCACGGCGCCTCGATCGCCCAGCTCCCAGAAGTTCCCGGGATGAACGGCCCGCCTCGGGTTCCTGATGGTCAACGCGATCCGGGCAACGGGCAGGCCCGCGCTGAAATGGGCCCGCACGTCGAACTCGAGCACGTCCTGGCCCTGGGACGTGCCGAGGCGCCCCTGCCACCGCAGCGTGGCTCGAATCGGCCCTCGATCCTCGATCTCGATGCGGTCGACGCGGGAAACCAACTCGCGCCCGTCGGACAGGCGCACCTGCAGGCCGCTCCGGGCCGTGTCGATGGCGTCCGTTCCCCGGATCTGCACGGCGTCGAACGGGAAGGGCCCCGCCACGCGGGTCGTGAAACGCGCCGCCCCGGTGTCAACGACTATCGCGCCGGGTGCTTCGACGACGGCCACGCCGCGCCGAGCCATCGACGAGTCTGTCGTGACATCGCGCGAGGCGCCGGTGCCGACGCTCAGCGTGTACCGCCCTTCGGCCTGGAGCCCGATCGAGGCGAGGAAATCGACGAGCAGCCACCGCACCGAGCCGTCCGACCAGCGATCCAGCACACGGCCCTGGATCGGCACGGGTGCGCCCGTCTCGTCCCGGAGCAGGACGTCGGACATGTCGCGCAGCACGCCCTTCGGAACCGGAAGGCCCGCGGTGACGGGCTCGTTGTGCCAGCCAGCGGAGGTCTCCGATCGCGTTCGCACGAGCTCGATCGGCACCGTTCTCACTGTGGCCTCCAGCGACTTCGATCGGACACGCGAACGGCGCGTCCGAATCCGGGCGATCTGCAGGATCGACGGGTGACGCGGCAAGGCAGACTGGCGTGGCGGGTGAGGGCGAGGTCGTGTGCGCCGCCAATCACCGCTACAGTCTATCGTCTGGGTCTCACGGCAGGTAGCGCGAGATCTGCGGACCGAGGCATGTGGCCAGGACGACGGGCAGGTGCCGCCAGACGGCGATGGCGGCCTGGAACCGCCTGTTCGAGGGGCTGCGGTCGGGCACATCCTCGCTCGCGACGAGGCCGTATTCCCAGCACATCGGACCAGCTTCGGCACCCCACTGGGTCTTGAAGTGGTAGGTGCCTTCGCCGGGTGTCGATCTCCCGAAATCCAGCACCCGGAAGCCTTCGGCAATGGCCCGCTGCATGATGCGCCAGTAGAGAATCATGTTCGGGCACATCGCTCGACAGTCCCGCAGCGAAGACGCCGAAGGAATTTCAACGCTGTCCCGGTGGTTGAACGTGATCGCGCCGGCGATCGGCCGACCCTGATGGCGCACGACGAACACGCGGGCGCGATCGGGGAAGGTGGCCACCGTCTCCTCGAACCACGCCCGAGGATAGACCGGCGTCCCCAGGTCTCTCATGTTCCTGGCGAACACCGAATAGAAGTCCGGGATCAGTTCCGCGCCGCCGTCATCGACTCTCAGGCCGCTCTTCTCGGCCTTTCGGATCTGGTTGCGGACCTTTCGATCCAGGCGCTCCCACGCGACCACGGCGTTCGGCTCCAGCGGGGCCTTCATGCTGACCTTGTGGCGCCTGGCGGCCAGGTCCGGAAAACATTGCGCGGTGTGACGCAATTCGAGATGCGAGGCGCCGTCGCGCAGGGCGAGCGCGAGGGCCGAGTCTACCAGCGCCCGCGAGGCCGACTCGTCCGATGACAGCACGCCGCCGTGGTTCACGAACGGCAGCGACACCAGGAAGTGCCCGAAGAGCCGGTGCCTGAACTTCACGATGGGCAGCACGCCGGCAATCGAGCCGGACCGGTCGCGCGCTGCAAGGTAGATGGTCTCGTGGCCGAAGACGCGCTCGTAGATCCCGCGCCAGGCCCACAGGTGGTTGCCGGTACCGTCGGGGTGACGTTCCACGTACGCATCCCACTCGGCCGAGGTGGCGTCGGTCCCGATGGTGATCGGTGACCGCGCAGCCGTTCGTACCGCCTTGCGGAGCATGAGCCTTGCCATCACTGGCTCCCTGTGGCGTAGCGGGCGACCGCAAACGCCGGAACGCCGGCCGCCTCCGATCTTCGCCGGTTGTCCACGGACGGGATTGCGAAGTCCGCAGGCGCGATGGCAGCCGCGGTGACGGACGCGAACCGGAACTCGCGCAGCAGCCTGCGAAAACGTGCCTCGGTCTTCTCGAGGTTGACGTAATGACGGAACCGGTTCAGCCATGACCCGGACTGCCGGGGCTGACCTGGATCCAGTTCCCATGGATGAAGGTAGACCACGGCCGGCACGCCTTCGCATTCGTTCAGGCGACGGATGGCGCGGCGCGTCAGGTCGTAGGGGTACAGCCGGAAGTACCCGCCCCCGGCGACTGGAATGGTCAGACCCGCGAGCCGCACCGTGGAAGGCGGCACTTCGACAATCGAACCCCGGGCACGCGATATCAGGTGGACCTGCCGGGGCGCGCCAGGCAGTCCGTACCGGTCGCGGCGGATGGGAAACACGCTCGAGTCGTACGTGTAGCCTTCGTCGATGAGCACGTCGAGCGCCCACAACGACTGCCTCGTCACCGAGAAACTCGGTGCCCGGAATCCCCGGACCGCTCCCCCGCTGGCGTCCTCGATCGCCCGTTTCGCCCTGGCGATGTCGGCTCGGAACTCTTTGGGCGACATGTTGTAGACGAGCCGGTGCTCATAGCCGTGCGACGCGATTTCGTGTCCGCTGCGGGCGATCTGGCGCACCAGCGCGGGGTACCTCTCGGCCACCCAGCCAAGGACGAAGAAGGTGGCGTGGGTCGACGTCTCCGCGAACAGGTCCAGCAGCCGCGCCGTGTTGCCGCACACGCGGCTCTCGAAACTGCCCCAGATCTTGCGGCGGCCCGGGCTGTCGAAGGCGGAGACCTGGAAGTAATCCTCCACGTCGACGGTGATCGCGTTTCTGAAGCCGACGGGACCCCTGATGTGGTTCACCGCGCACCTCGACGCTGAATCACGGTCTTCACGGTCGAGAACATCACGAGCAAGTCGAGGCCAATCGACATGTTCTTGATGTAGAAGAGGTCGTACTGCAGCTTCTCCATCGCGTCCTCGACGCTGGCGCCGTAGGTGTAGCGAACCTGGGCCCAGCCGGTCAGCCCGGGCTTCACGACGTGACGCTGGCCGTAGAACGGGATCTGCCGCGTGAGGTCGGTCACGAACTCCGGACGTTCAGGCCTCGGTCCGACCAGGCTCATGTCGCCGACCAGGATGTTCCACAACTGCGGGAGCTCGTCGAGGCGCGTCCTGCGAAGGAAGCTCCCAATCGGCGTCACGCGCGGGTCGGCGTGGCGCGCCCACATCGGACCGGTGCCGTCCTCGGCGTTGTTCCGCATCGTGCGGAACTTGTGGACCGTGAACACGCGGCCGTGCTGCCCCGTCCGGCGCTGGTGATACAGGGCGGGCCCGTGCGAGGTCAGGCGCACCGCAGCGCCGACCAGCGCCAGCAGCGGCGCCCCCAGGACGAGCCCGGCCACCGCAACCAGCACATCGACCGCGCGCTTCCCAATCCTCAGCAGGGGCGGCTTGCGGAACCCCGCGGAGAAGATCAACCAGCTCGGCCGCAGGTTCTCGACCGCGATCTTCCCCGTGTACTCCTCGTAGACCGACGCCAGGTCGTCGAACCGCACGCCCAGGGCCAGCTTCATGTCGAGCAGCTCGTCCATCGGCAGCCGGCCGCGCGCGTCTTCGAGGCTCACCACGACGCGGTCCACACGGTGCCGGCGGACGATGTCGGGAATGTCGTCGATCGAACCGACCGCGCCTGGCCCCGGCAGAGGCGGGCGCATCGCGTTGGGCTCCGGCTCGACGAACCCGACGAGCTCGACGCCCAGTTCCCGGCGGCGGGCCATCAACTCGCGCGCCAGGCCAACCGCCGCGGGCCTGGTGCCGAGCATGAGCAGGCGCTCCCGCGGCCCCACCCGATCGGCCAGCCACCCGAACCCGAGACGCCACGCGGTGACCAGCGCGAGCACGAGTCCGACGGCCGGCACGATGACGCCGCGGGCCAGAATCAGAACCGGAAACACCAGGTAGAGCGCCGCCAGCATCAGCGAAGTGACTGCGAGCGACCGCAGCAGCCGCGACATCAGGTCCAACGCCCCGTCGACCGGGTGGTCGCTGTAGAGGTCCGCGAAGTACAGGCTCAGCTGGCAGACCGCGGCAATCAGGGCGGCCTTGAGGACGAATGACGGCTCGGCGAAGCGATCCGAGGCCTGCGCGCCCATCTGGATGTAGGCGCCCGCCGCCACGGCGCTCACGACGAGCGCGTTCTCACAGACGATTGGCGTCGCCGATCGCCATGTCACGCGCCGCATCAGAATGCGAGCCATAAGGTGTCTCGATCGCCGCCCGAGGGGACCCGCCGCCGTGTGATTCGCCCGAAGAACCGCCTGCCGTTCGAGAGCGCGCCGGCAAAGGGGGGCAGCCCCTCCTTCACGTTCCGGATCTCGTCGAGCCGCACTCAGCGGCCTCGAGTGCAAGAAGCGATCACAGCCGAGCGCCCAGAAACGCCTGAAAACAGGCCAGATCGGGGGAATCTGCCGCAGCGTTCACCAAAAACTGAAGCTGGGGCGCGAAGACGGACCACACGAATCGGAGCTTTCAGTACTTCGAGTACCCGTACCGGCTCACGACGTCGTCGTCCACGCGGTTGAGGATGACCCCGAGAATGCGGTCCCGCCCGAGCATCTCGACCGCATGCGCGATGTACTCGTGCTGGGTCGAGCCGGCCGCGATCACCAGCAGCACGGCATCGGCCATCGAGGCGAGCAGGTTGGCGTCGGGCAACAGGGTGACCGGCGGGGTGTCGATGATCACCCAGTCGAACGAGCTGGCCGCGTCGGCAACGAGCTTCTCCATGCGCGCCGAGGTCAGGCCTCCGACCGGATCGGTGGTCGGACGCCCGGCGGGCAGCAGCGTGAGCAAGGGGTACACCTGGATAGTCGTGATCGAACCATCCCCGCGCGGGTCGAGGTGGTCGTTCAGACCGCGGCTGTTGTCGACGCGAAAGACCTTGTGCAGCATCGGCAACCGCAGGTCGGCGTCGATGAGCAGCGTGTTCCGCCGGTATGACTTGCAGAGGGTCACCGCGAGATTCGCGGCGGTCAGGCTCTTCCCTTCTCCCGGCATCGCCGAGGCGACCATGACCACCTTGATGCCGTGGCTGGTCTGGGCCTGGATGAGCGTCCCAACGGCCCGCCGGTACTGCTCCACCGCGGCCGAGCTGGCCGGGGCGACCTCCGGAGTCCACGACGCGGTGAGGGTCGAGGCGAAGGTGGTCTTGATCGGCACGTCCGCCGGCGCGGGAGCGGCAGCATCCGGATCGAATGGACGCACGGCCGCCGAGGGCGCGAGAAACGGCGTGTCCGCCGGGATCGCTTCGACTGACCGAATCCCTCGCACCACGTCGAGCCGCCTCGGCGAGAGCGCGTCGGTCACCAGGGCACGGGCTGAAGTTCTGTCTGGCATCACAGGATGTCTCGCAGGTCTCAGGTTCCGAACGTCAGCGCCACGGCCGCGCCCAGGGAGAGCAGCGTGACCGCGATGGTCAGCAGCGTCACACCAACGGTGACACCGCCGCGTGGAACAGGCTTCGACATGATCGGGATGGTGGCAAGGACCGGAAGCTTCAGGCTGACCGCCACGTCCTCGTCGGTCCTCACGCTGCTGTCTCGGTACTCGGTCACCGCAGCCAGGCTCACGCCGAAGAGCAGGCCGGCCAGCAGCCCCAGCATGAAGATCTTCCTGCGGCTCGGGCTGAACGGCTTCTCGGGCAGCCGCGCCGGATCGATCACCCGGAAGCGGTCCCCGATCTCGTTCCGCTCGAGGTTGGCCGCCATGCTGGCGTCCTGCTTCTTCTGCTGGAGGCTCGAGTAGAGGCGCTTGGTGTCGTCATAGTCGCGCATCAGCGACGACAGCTCGGACTCCCGGACCGGCGTGGCCTCGACGCGGCCGGAGTACTGCGCCATCGTGCCGCGCAGCCGGCGCTCGTCGTTCTGCTTGGACGCGATCTGGCGGTCCAGCAGCTCGATCTGCCCTTCCAGCTCATGGACCCGGTTGTCCCGCTGCAGGTCGGCCGCGGTCCTGATCCGCGGCGCGTCGGCGGGCGAGATCGCTTCTGCGGCCGCCTTGGCCTCGAGCCGGTCAATCAGCCGCCTGGTCCGAACGACGTCGGGATGCTCGGCTGTCAGTCGAAGTTCGAGCGCACGCAGCCTGGCGCGCTCGGTCTCGAGCTGATCGGCGGCCGAGCCAAGCTGCACGCTTGCGGCGTCGGCCGGTGCGCCGCCCGCCGTCGATGCGACGGCCGCTCCGGCGACCGTCTTCGCCTGCTCCAGCTGCCGCTGAAGGAAGAGGCGCTGGTCGCGATCGCGGTTCATGGACTCGACGGCCGATTGCAGCTGCAGCTGCGAGTTGTTGAGGACCTGGACGTTCGCTTCGAGCTGGGTCGGCAGCTGGCCCGAGTATCGGAGACGGTATGCCTCGAGGGTCTTCTCCTGCTCGTCGAGCCGTTTCCGGGCCTCCACGAGCTGCGTTTCCAGGAAGTCGGTGGCGGCCTCGGCCTGGCGTTCGCGATCCCGGGCGTTCTGCTCGATGAAGAGCGACGTCAGGCGGTCGGCGACCGTCAGCGCCTGCCGTGGATCCTTCGAGGTGTAGCCCAGCACGAACGCATCTCTATCCACCGACTCGAAGGCGATATCGCGCCGCATCGTCTCGATCACGTTCTCCATCACGGTCGCCTGGCGCAGCTGCGGGTAGAGGTCGAGATCGCCGATGATCTTCTCGAGACGGGCCCGCGTCATGATCTGCTGGCCCAGGCTCGACAGGCGATCCTCGAGCCGCGGCTGCACCGTCCGCACGAACGCATCGGACACCGCCGGCGGCAGCACCTGGACCGTCGCGACCGATCGGTAGTTGTACGACAGCGACATCGTGTAGATGAACGTGGCGACGGCGACCACGCCGAATGGCAACACGATCAGCCATCGACGGCGCCACGCCGCCTTCAACACATCCTGCGCCGTGTAGTGCTTGCCTGGGATCACCGTGTCCGTCCTTTGTGTCCTAGCGCGACAGCGGCAGCCACCACGTCAGGTTGAGGCGAACCGTCCAGCGATCGAGCTGGTCGGGAAACTGGGCCAGGGCCACTGAATTCCTGGCGAACCGGTGGTCGTAGACCAGCGCTTCCCCATCGAGCGCCAGGAACCGCGACAGCGCCAGGCGCAACCGCGTCGATCCCTGGAACACCCGATAGGAGTTGCCGGCGAACCCGATCTCGCCGGCCGAGTACCCGCCCGAGGCCAGCAGCTCGACCCGACGGCCTGCGAATCCGCCCGCGCTGGCCGTGATCGTGTTCGCCAGCAACGGCGCCGAGAAGCCTTCGACGACCTGCACGTCACGAACGGCGTCCAGCTGGACGAACCAGCCGCGGCCAAGCTCCCGGCGAAGATTCGCGAACCCGGAGACCCTCCACTGGCTCGCCGGCTGGGTGTCGACGAGCAGAGTGCCCGCGCCCAGCGCGAACGAGGTCCTGCGCGATCGCCCGAGCGGCCGGCGGTAGTCGAACGACGCCTCGATGTCGTGGATCACGAGCCGCCCGGCGGGGAACAGCTCCGACCGCGCGGTGCGATTCGCGTAGCCGAGCCTCAGCGCCAGGAATTGAGTCATCTGGCGGTTGAAGCGCGCGCCGACGCGAATTTCGCTGACGTCCTGGAGCGGCAGGTCGGTCGCGGTCTGCCTCGTCTCCTCCTCGATGGTCACGGAGGACCGCGGGGAGATCGTGTAGTCGAGGCCGACCGACTGGCTGAGGATGGTCCTTCTGCGGCTGAACAGGTCGTCGTCGCGGGCGATCGGGAGGATGGCCTCTCCGCCCATGACCGGAGCGCTCACATCGAACAGCCTCACCTGGAAATACGGCGCCACCTCGGCGGTTGCGCCCATGCGAAGCGCGGTCCGGCGGTAGCGGCCCAGGCGGGCCACGAGCCCCGCCTCGGTCCGATTTCTGACGGGCGCCGTTCGCCGGATGTCAGGGTAGTAGCGCAGGCTGCCCTCGGACCGCAGGCCGAAGCTGGTGAACTCCCAGTTCTTCTCGAGCGAAAGCGCCGCCCGCACACCCGTGAACCAACCGGTGCCCTGCCGGCTCGTGGCGACGAAGTCCTCGGTGACGAGGCCTCGCCCATACTCGCTCGAGACACCCACCTGAAGGTCCAACGCGTGGCCGCCCCGCTCCGCGGGACTGCCTGCGCCGAAGATCCCGCGGTACGGCCGGTCGGCCTGCTGCCCGGTGCCCGGCTCCGACTGGGCCGCGGCCCCCTGCGCCTGCGCCGCTCCCGCGGTCAGGCACGTCATCGCCAGCAGGGTGATGCCGCGCGTCACCCATCGACACGTTGCGCGCCGATTCGCCTGTGCCCGGGCGGTCATGCTACGGCACCACCACCGTGTCGCCGGTCTTCAGGATGAGGTTCTCCCTGAACTCCCGCCGCTTGAGGACGTTGTCGTAGTTGAACGAGAAGGCGCGCTGGATGCCGTTCTCGAGCCTGGTGATCAGAATGTGCTTGCGATCGGCGAAGTCGGTGAAGCCGCCCGCCATCGAAATCAGCTGCAGCACCGTCGTCGGCCCCGAAAGCACGTACGGCCCGGGGTGCGAAACCCGGCCGGTGATGAACGCGCGATTGTTGTTCACCTGCCGGACGACCACGGTGACCACCGGGTCCTCGATGAAACGCCGGGAGCTTTCGGCAAGGCGCTGCCGCAGCTGTTCGGGCGTCAGCCCGGCCGCCATCACGTCGTTCAGCAGTGGCAGCGTGATCTTTCCATCTGGCCTCACCACCACGTCGGAGGTCAGCTCGCGTTCCTGCCAGAAGACGATGCCCAGGACGTCGGTGGGACCAATGACGTAGTCGGTCGAAACGCCCCCGGCCGCTGCCACGGCGGACACAGGCGCGGCCGTGGTCAACGAGCTTCGAATCGGCGGCGAGACTCTCGGAGACTGCCCGTGCAGGCCTGAGGTCGCCGAGAGCGCCAGGATCGCGGCCACGGCGACGACACCTGGACGCTGGACTCGCCGTTGCGATCCGCTGGCGCGCCGGTACGCTGGGTTCAGCATGTGAACTCCTTGGCCCAATCCTCGGGCGGCACGGGATCCCCCGCGCGATGAACTCGACCTCCGCCCGGCACGTCCAGGCGATAGTCGGGGTCGTCCGCCCGAAGTGCAAAGAGACGGCCACAGCAGATGCGGCGGGCATCGCGGCCCGCAAAGGCGCGGCGATCGGCCAACGAGGGCATTCCTGGCATCCGGAGCGGCGCCCGGCTGACTTCTCGAAGCAACAAAGTTTGTGCGCGAAACCAGGGCGGACCCACATTGCGTGTGGCTCGCCCAGTCGTCGAGGTTCACCCCAAGGAGGCGAGTGCTGTCGCAGATGAAGTGGCCCTGGAGGCTTCTGGCGCGGACTTTCTCTGAGGAGGGGGCACTGAGGCTGATCGTATTCCAGGTCGCGTCGGTCCCGTCACTGGCCTGGAGCCTGCCTTGCAGGGCAGCTGGACGAGACCTCCGCGTTTCTGGTTGTGACGTTCCTCGTCAGGAGTGCTGCCATGTCCACGGTGGAGGTTCCGAGAGCCACGCGATCCTCGTGGCGATGGCCACCAGCGTCTGCGGTCTGGCGCGCTCTGCTCGTGCTTTCGATCGGGACGGGCCTGGCGCTGGTTGGCGACGAGGCCGATTTGGGCGGCGCCTCAACGGCGAGCGCGCTCAACCTTCGGGCCTCCCTGGCGCCCGATGTGCTGTCGCGGACTGACCTGCCACTGGCGTCGAGCGTCGTGGTGATGGAGAGAAGCCTGGGGTCGGGAACCGATGGGCTCGGGGAGGCGGCGTCGCTCGGGCTGTTCGGGCTCGGGCTGTGGATGACATCCGGCCTCGTCAGAGGTCTCAGGCGACATCGCGCGTCCGATCCCGAGACCGGGCCGGGCGACGCCCGTCACCGCCAGGATGGCGCTGAACGCAAGAGCCGCCGCACGGAACCCACTGTGGCCTCTTCTCGGGCCGCGTCGTGATGTGACATGCGCGAGGACCACGGCGAATCGTCGTCTGTGACCGGCTCGGCGGCAGAGGCGCCCGGCTGCGTCATTCCAACCGGAACCCGATCGCCGCTGGTGTCGATCATCATCCCGGTGCTCGATGACGCCGCCGGACTGCGACGGTGCCTCGCGAGCGTGCGCCGTTCCGCCTACCCCGAAGATCGCATCGAAATCATCGTCGCCGACAACGGCTCGACCGATGCCTCGGCGGAGGTCGCCCGGGCGCACGGGGCGGACGTGCTCGAACTGCCCGGCCTGCCGGTGTCCGAACTGCGCAATCGAGCGGCGTCAGTCGCGCGCGGCAGCGTGCTCGCCTTTGTCGACGCCGATCATGAAATCGCGGCCGGCTGGCTCCGGTCTGCGGTCGAATCCCTTCAGGGGCCCGGGGTCGGCGCCGCCGGTGACCACTATCACGCGCCGCTCGATGGAACGTGGGTGCAGAGGACCTATGACGGGTTTCGCGAGCGGTCCGAGGCCGTGCGCGACACCGAGTGGCTGTGCAGCGGAAACCTCGCGGTCCGCCGCGACGCCTTCGAGCGCACCGGGGGATTCGATTCGTCGCTCGACACCTGTGAGGATGTCGACTTCTGCCAGCGCCTCCGTTCCACCGGCTTCCGCATCCTGTCCGATCCGCGCTTGAGGAGCGTCCACTTCGGAGATCCTGCGACGCTTGCGGCGCTCTTTCGCGGCGAACTCTGGCGGGGCCGCGACAACCTGCGCGCCAGCCTTCGCAGCCCAATCACCCTGCGCGGCCTTCCGAGCGTGCTCGTCCCGGTGCTGGATCTGGGGCTGGTCGGGATCGTCGCGACGGGCCTGTTGACCGTTGAAATCGGGGGGTTGTGGTTTGCCGCAGCGGCCGTTCTGCTCGCGGCCGGCATGGCGTCGCTTCGGGCCGCTCGCATGCTGAGCCATCCTGGCAAGATGACCCTGCAGCGGGTGGCGCAGGTCATGGCCGTCGCGTCGGTCTACGACGCGGCGCGCGCGCTGGCGCTGGTCGTCCGGGCGACGCACCGCACCAGGCGCCAGGCCGAGGTGGTCTGACGTGAGCGCCCCGATCCGCGTGCTGGAATTGCGCAGCGTCCGCGGGACCGGCGGCGGGCCTGAAAAGACCATCCTGCTCGGGGCCGCGAAGGTGCCTCACCAGGCTGCGCGGATCACCGTCTGCTACATCCGGGACCAGCGCGATCGAATCTTCGGGATCGATCGCTGGGCCGCGTCCCTGCCGATCGACTACGTCGAGGTGCGCGAGCGCCATTCGTTCGATCCTTCGATCTGGAAGGATCTCCTGGCGCTCGTGCGCTCCAGGGAGATCGACATCGTCCACGCCCACGACTACAAGACCGCCGCCATTGCGCTGCTGCTGGCACGGCGCTCCGGCGTCGTCCCGGTGCTCACCGAGCACGGCTGGACGGGTCAGGCATGGCGTGAGCGGAACATCTACTATCCGGCCGACAAGCGGCTGGCGCGCCGTTTTCCGCAGGTCATCGCGGTGTCGGAGGAGATCCGCCAACACCTGCTGCAGCACGGATCGCGGGCCGACCGGGTCACGACCGTCCTGAACGGGATCGATCACGAGGCGTTCCGCCGCGACCCTGTCCGCCGCGATCCCGTGCGCCAGGCTCTTGGACTTCGGCCCGATCAGTTCGTCATCGGATCCGTCGGCCGTCTCGAGCGACAGAAACGAGTCGACCTGCTTCTGGCGGCCTTCCGCAGGTTGAAGACGATTCACCCCGAGGCGCGGCTGGTCATCGCCGGCGACGGGGGCTGCCGGATCGACCTGGAGGCGATGGCCCACAGATTCGGCGTGCAGGACTCATGCTCGTTCCTGGGTCATCGCACCGATATCGCCGAACTGCATCACGCATTCGACCTCTACGTGCAGGCGTCGGACTACGAAGGCACCCCCAATGCCGTGCTCGAAGCGATGGCCCTCGAGACGCCGGTCGTGGCCACCGATGCGGGCGGCACCCGCCAGTTGATCGAGAACGGCGTCCACGGCCTGTTGGTACCGATCGGCGAGGCGGGGCCGATCGCCGACGGAATGCTGCACGCCCTCTCACAGCCGGCTGAAAGGCACGCGTGGGCCGCGGCTGCGCGCGCGCGGGTCGAGCGCGAGCTGTCCTTCGACGCCCGGACCGCCCGTATCCTCGGGATCTACGCCGACCTCATGATGGGGCGAGGTGTCACCCCTCAGGCCGGCGCCAGCGACGAGATGATCGAGACGGCGCCCGTTTCGGAATCGCGGCCGGGAGCCTAGCGTGCGGGCACTGGTCCTGACGCATCGCCTGCCGTTCGCCCCGAACAAAGGGGACAGGCTGCGCGCATTCCACGTGCTCAGGTCGCTCGCCGGACGCATGGAGATCGACCTGGTGTCGTTCGTGCATGACGCCGATGAGGCGCGGCGCGCGGATCAGGTGCCCGGCGCGGGCGAGGTCCACGTCGTCCAGGTCCCGAGGAGTCCGCAATCTCGTCAAGGGGCTGACTTCGCTCACGGGCGGCACTCCTGCTGACGCACGCTCTGCTGGACGCTCCAGAGATGCAGCCCGACTCTCGAATCGAATCGTGGCCACGCGGCGCCCCGACGTGGTGTTGGCCTACTGCTCGGGGATGGCGCGATTCGCAATGACCGCACCACTCGCCGACGTACCGTTCGTCCTCGACATGGTCGATGTCGACTCTGCCAAGTGGGAGGCGCTTTCGGGGAGATCACCGCGTGGCCGCTCGGCGGCATCTACAGGAGGGAGGCCGGACTGCTGTCGCGGTTCGAACGCCACGCTGCCACTGCGCGGCGATGCACGCTGGTTGTCAACGATCGCGAGCTCGACAGGCTTCGATCGCTGGCTCCCGCAGTCGAACTCCGTCGTGGTGCAGAACGGCGTCGATCTCGAAGGCTTCCGGCCGCCGGCCCGCCCGCCGACGCAGGATCGCGTCGTGTTCTGCGGCGTGTTCAGCTACCGTCCGAATATCGATGGCGCCATCTGGATGGCCCGACATGTCTGGCCGGAGGTACGAAGAGCCCGCCCATCGGCCCACCTGATGCTCGGTCGGAGCCGATCCGACCCCTGCGGTGAGGGACCTCGCGGCGCGCGATTCGAGCATCACCGTCACCGGCACGGTCCCGGATGTGCGCGAGCACGTGTGGCAGTCGTCGCTGGCGGTTGCGCCGCTGCACACGGCGCAAGGCGTCCAGAACAAGGTGCTCGAAGCCGTTGCGGCCGGCCTGCCGTGCGTCGTCACGCAGGAAGTGGCCGACGGATTGCCGGGTCAGATCACGCCGGCGTGCCTGCTTGCGGGTACTGCCGGTGAGTTCGCGGCGACCGTGGCGAACCTGCTCGCGCAATCCCCCGCCGAGCGGCGGGCGATTGCGGAACGGGCTGATTTGGCCGGCTTCGACTGGTCTTCGAGGCTCGCTGAGCTCCCTGACATCCTGGAGGCCGCTGCCGCGGCGCGGTGGAGACCTGGCTACGTAAGGGAAACGACTCAGCGACGGTTGGTCGATCTAGTGGGTCATGCTTACTGACAACGGCAAGTGATGCGCGCAAGTACCCGAGCGCCGGATCGGAACTCGCGAGGAGTCTCACGGCCACACGGCCGCCAGGCGCTCGTCCGTTACGGCGCCCCGGCGCCCCGGGGTTTCCTCACCACCCACCAGATAATCCCGGCGAGAACGGCAATCGCCAGCAGGCCGCTGATGGCGAACAGCCAGAGCGTGCGATAGAGGATTCGACACGGTCTCGATGCGGGCTTCCATGTCCAGCGGCTTGCCGGCCTGCCGCTCGGCGAAGGTCTGCTCCCACACGAGAATGTTGCCCCGCTTGAAGTTCTCCGGCCCCGCGTTGTGGTACCGAATCTTGCTGGGCAGGTGAAGACGGAACGCCACCAGCTCGCGCCCGTTCCATCCCACGTCACCAGCCGGCCGGACAGCGGAAGGGCCCACCCTGTCCCGATAGACGAGCAGATCGTCCTTCCTGTCCAGCTGGAAGGACTCCCACGAGAAGGGCGGCGCATCGCTGAGCTTCCGGATGTCGTCGACGTCCAGCCGGACCTGCACGAAGAGCCGGCCGAACCTCCGCCAGGAGCTGATGCGCGTCACGCGGGTCACCGGCGAGGTGAACAGCCGCCTCAGTTTCGCGCGGTCCAGCCTGGCTGTGGGCGAGGCGTCCAGGTCCATTCCGCGCAGGTTCACGAGCGACGGAATCGAGGCGTTCACGTAGACCGTGGCGCTGCCATCGACGGCCAGGTAGATTTCTTCCTCGTACTCATATTGCGTGACCAGGCCGGCCGAGCACCCGCTGGCGATCAGGACCACCATCGCCAGCACGGCTCTTCCGGCGGCTCTTTTTGCTCGATTCCGCACCATCCGCATGACTGCCCATAATATAGGATCGGAACCAAAGTCCCGAGCGCGACAACACGAGCAAGCCCTGAGCGAAACCCATGCCGATGCTGTTCCTCATCGACGGCCACTCGCAGATGTACCGGGCGTATCACGCGATCCAGGGGCTCACCGGGCCCGGCGGGCGCCCGACCAACGCCGTCTATGGCTTCGTCGCCATGCTGCGGCGGCTCATTGCCGATCACGCCCCTTCGCATATCGCCTGCGCCTTCGATCTCGAGGGCCCGACCTTCCGCTCGGAGCTTGCCGGGGACTACAAGGCCAATCGCGCTCCGATGCCTCCCGACCTGGTCGAACAGGTGCCGGTTGTCCGCCAGGCGTGCGAGGCGCTGGGCGTGCCCGTCCTCTCGCACGAAGGATTCGAAGCAGACGATGTGATCGGAACGTTGGCGAAGAGAGCCGATGCCGCCGGATTCGATGTCGCCATCGTCACCGGTGACAAGGATCTCCTGCAGCTGGTCGGAGGCCGCATCCGGGTCTTCAATCCCCGCGATGACGGGACCTGGTTCGATGCATCCGCCGTCGTGAATAAGCTCGGGGTCGGACCGGACCAGGTCGTGGACCTGCTCAGCCTGATGGGTGATGCCGTCGACAACATCAAGGGCGTTCCGGGCATCGGCGAGAAGGGCGCGCGGGACCTGATCGGGACGTACGGGTCGCTCGACGCGCTGCTGGCGAAGGCGGGCGAGGTGCCGCAGAAGCGGTATCGCGAGGCCCTGCTGGCCAATGCGCAGGACGCGCGTGACAGTCGCGAGCTGGCTCGGATTCGTACCGATGTGCCGATCGAGGTCGAGCTGGACGCGCTTCAATACCGCGGGGCCGATCGCGAAGCGTCCTATCGGCTCTTCGTCGAGCTGGGATTCCGATCGCTGACCAGTGAATTTGCGCCGACTGCGGCCACTGCTGCCGCCAGCCCGTCGACCAGCTCTGCCGCCGCCTCGCCATCGACATACAGCTGCATCGAGACGCTGGAAGAACTGGCCGCGGTGCTCGCCGAGGCGCGTTCGAACGGCCGACTCGGCCTGCGCACGATTGCCGACGATCCCCAGCCCATGCGCGCGCGACTGGTGGGCATCGCCGTGGCGCCCGCTGCACTCCGGGCCTTCTATGTCCCGATCGGCCATCACACGCTCGACGGTGCACCGAACCTCGATCGAGCGGCCGTGCTGACCCTGCTGTCGCCTCTTCTTGGTGACGCAGGCATCGTGAAGGTCGGTCACGATCTCAAGCCTGACCTGGTGCTGCTCGCCAGGCACGGCGTGGCGGTGCGCGGCGAGATCTTCGACTCGATGATCGCCAGCTACCTGATCGACGTCTCGAGGGCTCCGCACGCGCTCGAGACGATCGCCTCGGAGCACCTCGGCTATCGTGCCACCGCCGATCAGGACGTGTTCGGTCGGGGGAGCAAGGCGTCGGGCCCCGCGGATGTGCCGTCCGGCTCGCTGCTGACGTATGCCGCCGAGCGGGCGGATCTGCCGCTGCGGCTGATGGACGTGCTCGATGCGAGGCTGGCGGAGATGGGCCTCTCGGAGCTGTACCGGCAGATGGAGATGCCGCTCGTACCCGTGCTGGCGGACATCGAGCAGGCCGGCGTCCGGATCGACGTCCAGGCGCTCTCGTCGCTCTCGAAGCGGCTCGATCAGGAGATGGCGTCGCGCAGCGCTCGCATCTTCGAGCTTGGAGGCGGCGAGTTCAACATCAATTCGCCGAAGCAGCTCTCGGAAGTCCTGTTCGAGAAGCTGAAGCTCCCCGCGGGACGGAAGACCGGCAAGACGCGAGTCGCGTCGACTTCGGTCGATGTGCTGGAAGACCTGGCAGAGGCTCACGAGCTGCCGCGGCTGATTCTCGAGTGGCGCGGCATGCAGAAACTCAAGGGCACCTACGTCGATGCCCTGCCCCAGCTCGTGCTGCCGGACACCGGGCGCGTGCACACCAGTTTCAATCAGGCCGTCGCGGCCACCGGCCGCCTGAGCAGCAGCGACCCCAACCTGCAGAACATCCCGGTTCGAACCGAGCTGGGTCGGGAGATTCGCCGGGCGTTCGTCGCCGCGCCCGGGCACGTCCTGATCTCGGCCGACTACTCGCAGATCGAATTGCGCGTCCTCGCCCATCTGTCGGGCGACGCGACGTTGATCGAGGCGTTCCGCCGGAAGGAAGACATTCACGATCAGACGGCGCTGAAGATCTTCGGCACCAGCAGCGGCCTCGATCCGCACGAGCTGCGGCGCCGTGCGAAGATCGTCAACTACGCGCTGCTCTACGGCAAGACCGCCTTCTCGCTGTCCCGGGACATCGGCGTGACCCAGCAGGCGGCGCAGGAGTTCATCGACGCCTACTTCGCGGGTTTCCCCGGCGTCAGGCAGTACATCGATCGCACGCTCGAGGAGGCGCGCGCATCCGGGTTCGTCGCCACGCTCTTCGGACGGCGGCGCCCCGTGCCCGAGCTGACGAGCAAGAACGCCCAACTGCGGGCGGCGACCGAGCGGATGGCCGTGAACATGCCCATCCAGGGGACCGCGGCCGACATCCTCAAGCGCGCGATGATCACCGTCGATCGCGCGCTCACCGAGCAGGCCGCACGCGCCGATGGGCCTGATGCCCGCATGATCCTGACCGTTCACGACGAGCTGCTGTTCGAGGTGCCGCGCGAGGGCGCCGATGCGACCTCGGCGCTCGTGCGCGGGCTGATGGAGTCAGCGGCCGAACTCGACGTGCCGCTTACTGTGGATGTCGGCATCGGCGAGAACTGGAAGGACGCGAAGGACTAGCGCCCAGCCCCTGCTCCCTGGCCCCGTTCCAGCGCCTGGCGCCTAGTCCCTAGCCCCTAGCCAGCACCCAGCCCCTTGCAGCCCGTGGTGAAAGTCCGTCTGCATTCAACCGGCGCTGCATCCGCCTCGCTGCGTTGCTCAACGCTCAAATATTCCCCGATATTCTCGCGTTTCGCGCCTTGCGATCCGGGCGCATCACCGGTTTCGGTGCGACGACGCACTTTCACCACGGGCTGCTAGCCCCCAGCGCCTAGTCTGTTATGATCGTCTGCCGTGGAACCCCTCGTCGTCCCGCGCGATGGCCATACGCTCTCGCGCCGGCACATCGACCCAGACGCCCTCAAAGTCCTGTATCGTCTTCATGACGCTGGGTTTGCGGCATATCTCGTCGGCGGCGGCGTCCGGGACCTGCTGCTAGGGCGTATACCCAAAGACTTCGATATCGGCACATCGGCGCATCCATACCAAATCAAGAAACTGTTCCGGAACTGCTTCATCATCGGCCGGCGGTTCCGCCTGGCTCACGTGCGCTTCGGAACCAAGGTCATCGAAGTCGCGACCTTTCGTCGGCAGGTCGCCATCGGTGAAGAGGAAGCCGACGCGGGCGGTTGCCGGCGCGCCCGCGGGTGCTGAAGCGAACCCCGCTCAGGCGGAGGCGCGCAGCGAAGGCAGTCCCGAGGATCACGATCACCTGATCCATCGCGACAACTCGTTCGGCACGGCCGAGGAAGACGCATTCCGCCGCGACTTCACCGTGAACGGGTTGTTCTACGACATCGGGACGTTCTCGATCATCGACTACGTCGGCGGACTCGACGATCTGCGCGCGGGCGTGATCCGGTGCATCGGCGATCCCGACATCCGCTTCCGGGAAGATCCCGTTCGCATGCAGCGGGCGGTGGCGTTTGCCGCCCGGCTCGGATTCCGGATCGACGCTCCGGTGCTGGACGGCATCTCGCGGCATCGTCACGAGCTGGCCAGAAGCGCTCGCGCGCGGTTGATGGACGAGTACTACAAGATTCTGCGAACGGGCTCGGCCGAAGGCACGTTTCGACAGCTCGAGTCGGTGGGATTGCTGGAGCCGATCAGCGCCGTGCTCGACGAGGGAGCCGACGACCCGCTGTGGGAGTCGCTGGCGAGGCTGGACGCCTACCGGAATCGATTCTCAACCGTGCCGGCAGCGCTCACCAATCCCATCCTGCTCGGAAGCCTGATCGTGCCGCTGGGGTTCTCGCCGGGCGGATGGCCGGTCTGGATGGAGGACGAGAGCCGGCCCGGCCTGAACCTCGGCATCCTGCCGCTCGCGCGAAAGGACGTCGAACGCATTCACCAGGTCATGATCCTGCAGAAGCGGCTGCGCGAGCCGTCGCGCTCGCCGAATGCGCGCCGGTCGCTGATGTTGCGCAGCGCGTTCCAGGACGCGCTCACGTGGCTCGAGATCCACGGGAACGCCCCGGAACTGGTGACGTTCTGGCAGGAGGCGGCTCACGCGGCTCCGGGGTTCCATCTGCCCGCTGGCCGACGCCCGGGCGGGCGCCGCCGAGGCAGGCGGCGAGGACCCCGCCCCCCTCGGCCGGCGTAAGAGCCGAAGCCTGTGGAACAGGCGGTTTCCAGGTTCAGGCCGCAGGCTTCCGCTCCAGGCTCACGGCCGGCAGTCCTGGCCGGGTAGCCGAAAGCCGACTGCCGAAGGTAAGATAGTTCAGCAGGACGGCCTGCAGGGTCTTCTCGCCAGTCCCGCCCCCATTCGACTCGACACCCGACCCCGAGCCCTACGGAGTGCTATTCATGCGCGGCAAGGATTTCCTGACCATTCGCGATTTCACCACCGAGGAGCTTCGCCACCTGCTCGACGTCGCGCGAGACATCAAGGCCGGCCCCGGGAAGTACAGCGACTCCCTCAAGGGAAAGACGCTGGCGCTCATCTTCGAGAAGCCGTCGTTGCGCACCCGGGTCACCTTCGACGTCGGCATCCAGCAGCTCGGGGGATTCTCGGTCTACCTCTCCCCGTCCGAGATCAACCTCGGCAAGCGCGAGTCGATCTACGACGTCGCCAAGAACCTCGAGCGGATGGTGCAGGGCATCATGATCCGGACCTTCGGCCACACTATCGTCGAGAAGATGGCCGAGTTCGCCAGCATTCCCATCATCAACGGCCTCACCGACTTCAGCCATCCGTGCCAGGCCATGGCCGACTTCCTGACCATTCTCGAATACAAGAAGGCCCTCGAGGGGCTGAAGGTGGCGTATGTCGGCGACGGGAACAACGTCTCGAACTCGCTGATGTTCGCGGCGGCTCGCTTCGGGGTTCACATCGCGGTCGCTTCGCCCAAGGGCTACGAACCGAAGCCCGACGTGGTGGCGTGGACCCGGGAGAACGGCGTCAAGACGGGATCGACCTGCACGGTGACCAACGACCCGGCCGAGGCGGTCCACCACGCCGACGTGGTCTACACCGACACCTGGGCGAGCATGGGCCAGGAGGCAGAGGCCTACGCCCGCAAGGTTGTCTTCAGGCCCTATCAGGTCAACTCCGCCCTGATGGCCGGCGCGAACGACGATGCGATCTTCATGCATTGCCTGCCGGCGCACCGCGGCGAGGAAGTGACCGACGAGATCATCGATTCCAGGAACTCGGTCGTCTTCCCCCAGGCCGAGAACCGGCTCCACGCGCAGAAGGCTGTCATGCTGGAGCTCATGCGGTAGGTGAATCGTGGCGCAAACCGCGCTCATCGCCGTCGGGGGGAATTCGCTCATCCGCGCCGGCGAAAAGGGCACCATCGCCGAGCAGATCGCCAACACGCGGCGCACTGCCGAGGCGATTGTCCAGATCATCCGGCTGGGATTTCACGTCGTCGTGACCCACGGCAACGGTCCGCAGGTCGGGGCGGCGCTGATGCGATCGGAGCGGGCGGCCGACCAGGTCTATACGCATCCCCTCGATGTGTGCGTGGCCGCGACGCAGGGTGAAATCGGGTACCTGCTGCAGCAGTCGCTTCGGCGTGAGTTGGCCGAGGCCGGGTTGAATACGCCGGTCGTCAGCGTCCTGACCCAGGTGGTGGTGTCGCCGGTCGACCCGGCCATGGAGCGGCCGACCAAGCCCATCGGTCCGTTCTATTCGCGGCGCGACGCCGAATCCCGGCGCGACGAGCTCGGCTGGCACATCGTCGAGGACGCCGCGCGCGGGTGGCGCCGGGTCGTGCCCTCGCCGGAGCCCCTGGAGATTGTCGAGGAAGCCGTCATCGCCAGGCTGGTCTCCGAAGGCGTGCTGGTGGTGGCGCTCGGAGGCGGAGGCATCCCGGTCGTGCGGTCGGGCCGCGGGTACCGCGGGATCGAGGCCGTGATCGACAAGGATCGGGCCTCCGCGCTGCTGGCCTCGCGAATGAAGACCGACCTGCTCATCGTCTCGACCGACGCGGATCGCGTCTACGTGGATTTCAAGAAGCCCGAGCAGCGGCCACTGGACCGCGTGACCGCGGCCGAGATGCAGCGGTGGCACGATCAGGGTCAGTTCCCGCCGGGCAACATGGGACCCAAGATCGAGTCGGCGCTGAAATTCCTCGAGCATGGCGGCCGCGAGGTCATCATCACGACCTACGACCGGCTGGCCGAGGCCGTGCGGGGACATGCGGGGACGCATATTACGGCGTCATGAACGGGCCTGGGGCTCGAGCCGAACGCCTTTCGCGACGAACTGAGCGACCACCATGCAACTGAGGCACGTCATCGAATCGCAGCAATTCACCGTGCCGCTCCTGATGGAGTTGTTCGAACGCGCGCGCCAGATGGAGCGGGTCGTCGCGCGGGGAGGCACCGAGGACTATCACGACAAGGTGATGGCCACGCTGTTCTACCAGCCATCCACGCGCACCAGGTTCTCGTTCGAATCGGCCATGTACCGGCTGGGCGGGCGCGTGCTGTCGACCGAGCAGGCGCGGGTGTTCTCGTCGGAAGTCGAGGGCGAGCAACTCGAAGACACCATCAGGATCATCGCGGGCTACTCGGATGTCATCGTGCTGCGTCACACGCAGGAGGGCGGGGCGGCCCGCGCCGCGGCAGTGTCGACCGTGCCGGTCATCAACGCGGGCGACGGCGGGTCGGGCCAGCATCCGACGCAGGCCCTGCTGGATCTCTACACCATCTACCGGGAGCGGCGGTCGCTCGACGGCCTGACCATCGCGATTGTCGGCGAGCTCGACCGCGGCCGGACGGCGCGGTCGCTGGCGTACCTGCTGAGCAAGTTCGAGCGAGTCAAGATTCACTTCGTCAGCCCGCCCGAGGTGCAGATGCGGCAGGACATCCTGGCCCATCTCGACGAGCACGACATCTGGTACGACCTGCGCACCGATGTCGAGCCCATCATGGGCGAAGTCGACGTGGTGTACCAGACCCGGATCAGGCCCGAGCGCGTGCCCGACAGCGGGTCGCTCGCCCGGTTCAATATCGACGCCCGGATGCTTCGCCTGATGAAGCCGCAGGCCATGATCCTGCACCCGCTGCCGCGCACGGTCGAGATCGACAAGGCGGTGGACGCCGATCCCAGGGCGCTCTACTTCAAGCAGGCCACCAACGGGCTCTTCGTGCGCATGGCCCTGCTCTCGCTTCTGTGGGACCGATAGCGAGGAGCTGACACCATGCGCGACGTCAGGCGTCAGAAACCGGAGGACTTGTAGCGGCACCCGCGGTGGACCGTCACGGCCGCATTCTCCGGCTTGGCCAGGACAGCATCGTTTCCAATCGGGTGACGTCATGCAGACACAAACAACGAACACTCAGCGATACATCGACCTCGAGGAACAGTTCGGCGCACACAACTACCATCCGCTCGACGTGGTCATCGAGCGCGCCCAGGGCGTGTGGGTGTGGGACGTCGAGGGCCGGAAATACCTCGACTGTCTCGCGGCCTACTCGGCCGTCAACCAGGGGCACTGCCATCCCCGCATTCTCCAGGCCCTGATGGACCAGGCGAAGCGGGTGACGCTGACCTCGCGCGCATTCCGCAATGACCAGCTGCCGCTGCTCTACAAGGACCTCCACGACCTGACCGGCATGGACATGTCCCTGCCGATGAACTCGGGCGCGGAAGCGGTGGAGACGGCGATCAAGGCGGCCCGCAAGTGGGGCCACACCGTGAAGGGCATCCCGGCCGACAAGGCCGAGCTCATCGTGTGCGCCAACAACTTCCACGGGCGCACGATCACCATCATCAGCTTCTCGACCGACGAGCAGTACCGGTTCGGCTTCGGGCCGATGACGCCCGGCTTCAGGATCATCCCGTTCGGCGACGCGGCCGCACTCGAAGCGGCCATGACGCCCAACACGTGCGGGTTCCTGGTCGAGCCGATCCAGGGCGAGGCCGGCATCATCATTCCGCCGGACGGCTTCCTGAAGGCGGCCCAGGACATCTGCCGGAGGCACAACGCGCTCTTCATCGCCGACGAAATCCAGTCGGGCCTCGGCCGCACCGGCCGCCTCTTCGCCCACCAGTGGGAGGACGTCCACCCCGACATGATCATCGTCGGCAAGGCGCTCTCGGGCGGCCTCTACCCGATTTCAGCCGTGCTGGCCTCCAGGGACATCCTCGGCGTGTTCAAGCCCGGCGACCACGGCAGCACGTTTGGCGGCAACCCGCTCGCGTGCGCGATCGCCCGTGAGGCGTTGAAGGTGCTCGTCGACGAGAAGCTGGTCGAACGATCGGCCGAGCTTGGCTCCTATTTCCTCGGGAAGCTGCGCGGCCTCGAGAGCCCCGCCATCAAGGAAGTTCGCGGGCGCGGCCTCTGGATCGCCATCGAGTTGACCGGCCCCGCGCGGCCGTACTGCGAGGCGCTCAAGCAGGAGGGCATGCTCTGCAAGGAGACGCACGAGCACGTCATCCGGCTGGCGCCGCCGCTGGTGATCACGCGCGAGGAAATCGACTGGGCGGTCGAGCGGATCCGAATGGTCCTGCCCTCCGCGTGAACCTTTCGTCGCGCACCTGCCGCGACTGCATCATGGCGAGCTCCGGGGCCGGGCCCCGGGGCCTCAAACGAGGTGTTATGACGCGTATCAAGACTCTCATCATGGGCGCCGCCGGGCGCGATTTCCACAATTTCAACGTGCTGTATCGCGGCAACAAGGCCCGCGAGGTCGTGGCCTTCACCGCAACGCAGATCCCCAACATCGACGGACGCCGGTACCCGGCGTCTTTGGCCGGCGATCTCTACCCTAAGGGCATCCCGATCCTCGCCGAGGAGGACCTGGTCGACATCATCCGCAAACTCAAAGTGGAGGAAGTCGTCTTCTCCTACAGCGACGTCTCGTACAACTACCTGATGAGTCGCTGCTCGCTCGTCAACGCGGCCGGCGCCGACTTCAAGGTGTTGAGCGCCACCTCGACGATGATCAGGAGCACCAAGCCGGTCATCTCCGTCTGTGCCGTCAGGACCGGGGCGGGCAAGAGCCAGACCACCCGGCGCATCGCGGGCATCCTGCGGGAGCACGGCCTGAAGGTGGCCGCGGTCCGGCACCCGATGCCCTACGGCGATCTGGCGAAACAGAAGGTGCAGCGATTCGGCAGCATCGCCGATCTCCGCAAGAACGACTGCACGATCGAGGAGATCGAGGAGTACGAGCCGCACATCGTCAACGGCACGATCATCTACTCCGGGGTCGACTACGGCGCCATCCTCGAACGGGCGCAGGCCGAGGCCGACGTCATCATCTGGGACGGCGGGAACAACGACACCCCGTTCTACAAGCCGGATCTGCACATCGTGGTGGCCGACCCGCTGCGGGTCGGCAACGAGCTGCTCTACTACCCCGGCGAGACGAATCTCCGGCTGGCTGACGTGGTCATCATCAACAAGGTGGACACGGCCGACATCTCCGCCATCAACACCCTGCGCGATAACATCCGCCGCGTGAACGGCACGGCGCTCATCATCGAGGCGGCGTCTCCGATCCTGGTGGATCATCCCGAGCGGATCACGGCCAGGCGCGTGCTGGTCGTGGAGGACGGTCCCACCCTCACGCACGGCGAGATGAAGTTCGGCGCCGGCGTGGTGGCCGCCGGCAAGTTCAGCGCGAGTGAGATCGTCGACCCGCGGCCCTACACGGTGGGAACCATCTCGGCGACGTTCAAGAAGTACCCGAACATCGGCACGTTGCTTCCCGCCATGGGCTACGGGGACAAGCAGGTGAAGGATCTCGAGACGACCATCAACAAGGTGCCGTGCGACACGGTCATCATCGGCACGCCGATCGACCTGAACCGGATCATCAAGATCAGGAAGCCAACGGTGCGCGTGCGGTACGAGCTGCAGGAAATCGGCAGGCCCGACCTGGTGGACGTGCTGAAGCCGTTTCTGAAGAAGAAGTAGTAGAGGGGTCGGGACGGATTTCGCGCATGACAAAATCGTATTTCGATCTTGTCATGCGCGAAATCCGTCCCGACCCCTAGAACTTTGTCTGGTACGAAATCGAGAGACTTCGCCCCGGGGCGTCCACGCCCCAAGCAATGCCCCGGTAGTTCCTGTCGGTCAGGTTCTCGACTTCGACAATGAAGTCGTGGCGAGTCCCGAGCCTGAGCCCGCCGCGAATGTTCACCGTCACGTAGCCCGGCACCGAGGTGTAGAGCGGAGCCGAGCTGACTCCAACCCCGAGGACCCGGTCCTGCAGCTGCGCCAGCGTCTCGCCCGTCGTCGTCAGCATGTCATCAGCGGTTCCGAAGACCCCATCCGGGCCGGCGCTGACCCACCCTCTGGCGGTCGCACCGTTCAGGAAGAAGCTGCGGATGCTCGACCGTGACCGCGTGGCGCCCGTGCGACGGTCTTCGAGGTCCAGCGTCGAGAGCCGGGTCTGCCGGCCGGCCGCGTGGATGAACGGTTCCAGCCAATACCGTCCTGCCGGATCCGAGTAGCGGAGCTTCAGGTAGAAATCGGGCCCGGGCGTCCCGCCTTCGATGTTCGGCGCCAGGCCCGTCGCAAGGTCCTCGGCATGCAGCAGCGTCAGGACGGTGCTCACCGAGAACCGGGGGGCGAAGCGCCAATCGAACGTGTGCTCGAGGCCCCTGATGCGCGCGTCGCCATAGTTGGTGCGCACGAGCACCGGGCTCGATGACATCGGCACGTAGACCACTCCGGTCGGTCCCTGCGAGGTGATCGGCTGGTCGCCAAGCATCTGTCCGACCGCGCCCTGCGGCAGAATGAGCGCCTGGTAGACGATGTTGTCCCTGACCGTGTTGACGAAGACCGACGCCGCAGTCGAGACCTTCGAGTTGCGGTAGCTGAGGCCGGCTTCCCACGACAGGCTCGTCTCAGGCCTGAGATCCTCGACCGCCTTGCCCGACGAGACCGAGGTCGCTCCCGCAGTCGTCCCGACCATCGCGCCAAGTCCCCTCACGCTGTTGCTCGACACCTGGAACCCGGATCCCGTCAGGCCGACCGTGCCGAGATCGGTGATGTGCGGCGCGCGGAATCCGCGGCTCACGTTTGCCGTCAGGTTGAGGCCCGCCGCGATGGTCCCCACCAGCCCGGCCTTGTAGGTCAGGCTCGACACGCTCAGGCTGTCGTCCGGCCAGAGCGGCTGGCCATTCACGAGGGGGCTGTCCGACGCCTTCGACCGGTAGCGGGCACCGGAATAACGCAGGTCGCCGACCAGGCGCAGCCGGTCGGCCACGACGGCGACTGCGTCCTGGACGAACGCGCCATAGCTCAGGTACCTCGCGCCGTCGGGTACGCGCCCGCGCCTGATGGAAGTCGCGTTGGTCACGGGATTCTGGCTGTACGACGGCGCCTTCATGCGTTCCGGATAGATGTCGAATCCGATCAGCACCTCCTGCCGGCCGCCGATGAGGGACATGCCGCGGGCCTGGAACCCGTGCACGGCGGTTCGCTCGTACTCGTGGGTGATCGAAGCGGTCGGATTGCCGTTGCCACCCTGGTTCACCCGCTCCTCGCGCTGGGCGTTGAACGAATAGGTGGCCGTGATCTGGTCGATGGGCCCGACCCCGACCCGGTTGTACTTGACGTAGAAGACATCGCCCATCAGGTTGCGCAGATCGGCGATCAGGTTGCCGTCGCCGCCGAGCAGCTGGTCGTAGCGCTTGCCGCCATCCTGCTGGGTTCGCGTGTAGGAGACGACGAGCTGGTCGGATGACGATGGCGTCCAGTTGAACTTCAGCATACCGCCGTATTGCGTGAACTCCGTGTCCGGAAGGCGGTGCGGCATCAGTCTGTCGGAGGGCAGGCCCAGGAAACGGGTCACCGCGGCGTGTGAATCGATGCCCTGCCCGGGCCGAATCCTGTTGATGCGTCTGCCTGCCGCGGTGGCGAGGATGCCGAATTTCGCTGCCGAATACTGGGCGGACATATTGGCGCCATAGCTCAGGTCGCCGGTGTTGGCGCGGGTGCCGAAGGCGCCTCGAAACTGTCCGTCGCCCGTGCTGGACAGGGCCGGCACCTGCGACAGGAACTGCACACTGCCGCCGATCGCGTCGCTGCCGTACTGCGCGCTGTTGGGGCCTCGCAGGATTTCGACCCCCTGCAGATTGGCCGGCTCGATCAGGTCGAGGAACGTATTCACGCCTCCACGCGCGGCGCCGTTCGAGTAGCGCACGCCATCGACGAACACGCTCACCTTGTTGCCCGTCAGGCCGCGAACGTAGATGCCCGCCATCGTCGGGCTCGTGCGCAGGAGGTGGACACCGGCCTCCTCGAGCGCGACCTGCCCGACGACCGCCTTGGCCCGCTCGAGGATCTGTGTCGAGTCGATCACGTTGACCGGCTGAGTGACCGCGGTCGCCTCCAGGGCGACACCGCCCGTGGACCGGACGGTGACTTCCGCTTCGACCGGGGTCACTTCGAGCGTCACGTCGACCTTGTGGGTTGCGCCGGACGATACGGTCACCGCCATCCGCCGATCGCTGAAGCCGGGAAACGAGACGGCGAGCACGTAGCGGCCGGCCGCCACGCTGCCGAACCTGAACCGGCCTTCGCGGTCGGTCGTCGTCGAGCCGACCATCGTCTGCTCGCCGGTCTGGAGCGAGACCTCAGCCTTGCTGATGACCGCGCCGGTCGCATCGCGGACAGTTCCAGAGACGCTGGCCGGCGGCGGGGCCGCGTGCGCGCCGACCGCTGAAAGCGACATCAGCACCATCAGGCCGAGGGCCGGGCCTGCCATCCTGCGCGATCTGGACATGAAGAGTCCTCGATGTATGACGAGTGCGTGGGGGGGCCACCCGATGGGTCGCGGGTCTGCGGGGCTCGGGCCACTATCCTAGTCGGCCGGACTCGATACTACCACCCGGTAGTAGGGACTCGAGGTCGCTGCACACGGGCAGCGGGTGATGCTGGCGGCGCCAGTCACCACAGGGCGGGGGACTCGGGCCACCGCCCGAGTCCCCGCCCCAGGCAGGACACTATCCGTTCTTCTTCTCGAACTCCTGCATGAACTTCACGAGGGCATCCACGCCTTCCTCGGGGAACGCGTTGTAGATGGACGCCCGCAGGCCACCGACCGAACGATGTCCCTTGAGGCCATCGAGGCCGGCTGCCTTGGCTTCTTTCGCGAAGTTGGCCTCGAGGTCCTCGTTCGGCATCCGGAACGTGACGTTCATCAGCGAGCGGCAGTCCTTCTCGGCATGGCCGCGATAGAACCCCGTCCGATCGATCTCGGCGTACAGTTTCGCGGCTTTCCGCTCGTTTCGCTTCTCCATCGCCGAGAGGCCGCCCAGGCCGATGAGCCAGCGCGTGACGAGGTTCAGGATGTAGATCGCGAAGGCGGGCGGCGTGTTGTAGAGGGATTTCTCCTTCGCGTGGATGGCGTAGTTCAGCATCGTCGCCAGCTTCGGATCGTCCACGCGCTTCTGGAGGAACTCGTCCTTGACGATGATGAGCGTCACGCCTGCCGGGCCGATGTTCTTCTGGGCGCCCGCGTAGATGAACGCGTACTTCGGGACATCCAGCGGCTTGCTGAACATGTCGGACGACGTGTCGGCGACCAGGGGGACACTGCCGACATTCGGAAGGGACTTGAATTCGACGCCGTGGATCGTCTCGTTGGCGGTCATATGGACGTAGGCCGCGCCCGGCGTGAACTTGTACTCGTCCTGGCGGGGCACCCGCTTGAAGTTCGCCGCCTCCTGCGTCGCGGCGATATTCACCGTCCCGACCTTCTTGGCTTCCTTCACCGCCTTCTGCGACCACGCTCCGGTCACGATGTAGTCCGCCGTGCCGGCGGGCGGCAGGAAGTTGAGGGGGACCATCGAGAACTGGAGGCTTGCGCCGCCACCGAGGAACAGCACGTGGTAGTGGTCGGGCACGCCGGCCAGCTTGCGGATGTTGGCCTCGGCTTCCTGGATGACGCCCTCGAAGAACTTGCCGCGGTGGCTCATCTCCAGGATCGACATGCCCACGCCGGGCATGCTGACCAGGTCACGCTGCGCTTCCTCGAGAACGGGAACCGGCAGGACCGCCGGGCCGGCTGCGAAATTGAAGACTCGTGGTGTCGCCATGATGAACTCCTCGTCTCGTCGAGACTTCCGCAATCAGGCCGTGACCGTCGCGTTCATCGCGACGACCTGGACATCGAGAATGTTGGGGTTCGCTCTGATGGAATTCAGGACCGCGCCGGTCGGCTCGCCCTCGATGTTGATGCGAGCGACGGCGGCTTCGGCGTTGGCGAAGATGATGTTCTCGGTCTCCTGCACGTTGATGCCCGCCTCGCGCAGTCGATCGAACACGTCGGCCAGCACACCGGGCTTGTCCCGGTGCCGCACGACCAGGACGTTGTTCGCGGGCGTCCTGCGCGCCAGGTTCACGACGTTGGGCACCCGGCCGGTCTCCTTGTAGATCTGCACGATGCGAACCGTTTCGGTCGCGATGGCCTCCTGCGCCTGGTCGGTCGAGGCCCCGATGTGGTGGGTCCCGTAGACGTACTGCAGGCCCATCAAATCGTCCGAGAAGTCGGCCGTCGGCGTCGCGGGCTCCTTCGCGTACACGTCGAGTGCCACGCGGATGTTCTTCTCCTTCACGGCCACTTCGAGCGCCTTGTAGTCGACCACCTCGCCGCGGGCGGTGTTGACGAAGTAGGCGCCCTGCTTCATCCGGCTGAACACCTCGGCGTTGACCAGCCCGCGCGTCTTGTCGTTGAGCGCCAGGTGCACGCTGAGGATGTCGCAGCGCTCGGCCACCTCGGCAGGCGTCTGCGTGACCTCCACGCGCGGCTCGATGGGATAGCCGGACGAGGGCCGGAGCTTGACGAGCAGCGGCAGATCGACCGGCAGCCCGCTCCGATCGACCTCGACACCGATTTCACTCCAGACGACGAGGTTCATGCCGAAGGCCTGCGCGCGCTTCGCCATCTCCTGGCCGATGCTGCCGAAGCCCAGGAGCCCGAGGGTGCGCCCGTAGAGGCCGCGCGCCTTCGAGTACTCCTTCTTGTTCCACTTGCCGGCGCGCAGCTCGGCGACGTTGTCCGGGATGCGGCGGTCGAGCGAGAGGATGAGGCCGAACGCCAGCTCGGCAACCGCGATCGAGTTCCTGCCCGGGCAGTTGGACACGTAAATGCCCCGGCGCGAGGCGGCGGCCATGTCGATCGTGTCGTAGCCCGCGCCAGCCCGAATGACCAGCGACAGCGAGCTGCCGGTCAGGATGGGCTCGGTCACCTTGGTGGACCGGACCACCAGCACTTCGGCCTTCGTCGAGGCGAGCGCCTCGGCAAGTGTGGCGTCCTTGAGATCGGGCTGGTACAACACTTCGCAGCCCAGCTTCTGGAGCCCGTCGAGCCCGCTCTTCTCGAACTTGTCGGCAATCAAGACCTTCATACTGTTCTCCTCATCAATCAGGTGCCAAGGGGCTCAGACGCCCGGGTCGTCCAGCCCGGTCAGTGCGTGATGGGGGCGGACCTTCAGGTCCGCCGAATTCGCCGGGGCTGAAGCCCCGGCCTACATCTGGTCCAGCCCGTAGCCTTGGCTGACCAGCGCCAAGCGCCCAGTCGCCAGCCCCTGCTCCAAATGCCACCAGCACCGGTCGCGTACTCTCCGTCCGTGTCTGACCAGCGCCTAGCCCCTAGCCCCTAGCGCCCTAGCCCCTAGCCCCTAGCCCCTAGTCCCTAGTCCCTAGCCCCTAGTCGCCTAGTCCCTAGCCCCTAGCCCCTAGCCCCTAGTCCCTAGCCCCTAGCCCCTAGCCCCTAGCCCCTAGCCCCTAGCGCCTAGTCCCTAGCCCCTAGCTCCCTAGTCCCTAGCCCCTAGCCCCTAGCTCCCTAGCTAAATGACGTGAATCAGCAACGCGTCCCGCAGCTTCGGCTCGAACCATGTGGACTTGGGCGGCATGATCTGTCCCCCGTCCGCGATGCCCATCAGATCGTCCACGCCCACCGGGTAGAGCGAAAACGCCACGGCGAACTTGCCGCTGTTCACCAGCTTCTCGAGCTCGGCGGTCCCGCGGATTCCACCGACGAAATCGACCCGCTTGTCGGTCCTCACATCCGCCACGCCCAGCACCGGGTCGAGCAGCTGATCCTGCAGGATGCTGCAATCGAGACGGCTGACCACGTCGGCGCCGCGCCGGCCGCTGAGGTCGAGCGTGTACCACTGGCCTCCGAGATACATCGCGGCGTCTCCCCGTTTCGCCGGCGAGGCAGGCCCCCCCGCCCGCACGGGGAACCGCGACCCCAGCTCGGCGAGGAACGCGTCTGGCGTCTTGCCAGAGAGGTCCTTGACGACCCGGTTGTAGGGCAGGATCTGCGTCTGGTTGTCGGGAAACGCGACGGCCAGGAACCAGTCCGCCTCGACCTCGCCGTCGGGCCCCTTGAGCGGCGTGACGGCCGCGCGCGCACGCGCCGCGCTGGCCGCCCGATGGTGGCCGTCGGCGATGTAGAGCGCTGCCAGCTTTCCGAATCCGCTCACGACCGCCTTCAGGTCCTCACCCGTCACCTTCCACACGGTGTGGACAATCCCGTCAGGCGTGGTGAGGTCGTAGAGCGGAGCCGTCTTCGAGACCCGCGCGGCAACCTCGTCGACCGCCGCCGAGGCGCGATAGGTCAGGAACACCGGCCCGGTTTGCGCCCTCAACTCGGTGATGTGGCGCGTGCGGTCATCTTCCTTGTCCCGCCGGGTGCGTTCGTGTTTCTTGATCAGGTCGTGGTCGTACTCGTCAACCGAGTAACAGGCCGCCAGCCCGGTCTGCTGGTGCGAACCCATGGTCAGGCGGTAAAAGTACAGCGCCGGCTCGGCTTCCTCGATCAGATTCGGCCGCAGCTTCGCGAACCGCTCGGCGGCCGTCTTGTAGACGATGTCGGCGTAAGGATTCGTGTCGGGCGGCAGGTCGATCTCGGCCCGCGAGACGTGCAGGAAACTCAGTTCGTTGCCTTGGGCCAGGGCCCGCGCTTCTTCGGTGTTGACGACGTCGTACGGCACCGCGGCGATGCGGGACACCACGGAGGCTTCGGGCCTCAGGGCGCGGAACGCTCGAATCTTCGCCATGCATGTTCTCGCGATCTGCGGCAGCGCGTCCCCATCTGGGCGCGAAGCCGCCGGAGGAAACAGTGGAGGGGCAATAGCTGTCCCGCCCCGATTGTGGACAGTCCGGTTCCCGGCCGTCCGTCGGATGCGGAACCCAAGAAGGTCCGGGATTTCCGGGATGCCCGGAAACCCAAGGCAGTACGCTAGCGAAACCCGCGTGGCGCGTCAAGCGGCGGCTTCCGGCCGCCGTGCCCTCGCCGAGAGCGGTTCGAGGGCTACCTGGAAGGCGCCGGCCCGCCCGATGGCTGCGGCTGTGCCGCGGCGGCGGCCGCATGACCTGGACCAGAGGGAGGCAGCAGGGCGGCCAGGCGATCGCGCTGGGCCTTGAACGAGTCGAGCAGGCTGGCGGGAATCGGGTCGCCGGGCGGCATGCGCTTGTGCTCGAGCAGCGGATTCACATACACGCCGTTCTTCTTCAGGCGGTAGTCCAGGTGCGGGCCGGTGGACAGTCCGGAGCTGCCGACCCGCCCGATCAACTCACCCTGGCTGACACGCTGGCCGACGCGGACCGCGATCGACGAGAGGTGCATGTACACGCTCTCGTAGCCGCCCGAATGCCGGACCGCAACCATGCGTCCCGCGCCCCCGTTCATGCCGGCCATCACGACAACGCCGTGGGAGATCGCGTTGACGGCCGCCCCGATCGGCGCGGCGTAATCCACGCCAAGGTGCGCCCGTCTCACGTTGAGAATCGGGTGAAGCCGGCTGTACGAGAATCCGGATGTGATGCGGGGCTCGAACTTCAGCGGCGATTTCAGGAAGAATCGCTTGAGTGACCGGCCGTTGTCGTCGTAGTAGCCGTACTGCCCGTCAGGCAGCTGGAATCGGAATGCGCGAAGGGTGCGCCCGTCGTTACGGAACTCGGCGACCTGGATGGCGCCATACGCCACCGTGCCCGTTTCGCGCGTGGTCTTGTCGACCGCCAGGCGAAACGCGTCGCCCGGCTGCAGTTCGCTGTTGAAGTCGATCTCGCCGGAAAACACCGCCGCCAGCCCGATCGAGAGTTCATCGGTTTCGCCGGCAGCCTGCATCGCGGCAAACAGCGAGGTGGTTTCCTTGTCGATGCTCCCGCTCAGCGCGGCGACGGCCTGTTGCTTCCTGTAGTCGACCAGCTCCGCCGCCAGTTCTTCGGGCGCAATCGCCGACCGCGGCGCCACCCTGAGATAGCGATCGTCGTCGACTTCGCACTCGAAGCCGCGCAGCCCGCCATCGAAGGTCCGTATCAGCCGGTAGGGCCGATCCGTCTTCAGCTTCCGCGGGTCGAAGGCCTTCGAGATGAGGTCCAGCGTCGGCTGGATACGGTCGGCGCGCAGGCCGTTGTCCTTCAGCAGGGTCGCCAGCGTGGCGTCGTGAGGAATCCGGCTCTGGATGAACTCCGAGTCCGGCTTCAGATACCTGTCCGCCCCCGGCGCGCTTTTCGGAGGACTGACCTCAGGGGAACAGGCCGCTGCCATCAGGATCGCGAGGATCGATGGGACGGCCGCTCTCACGCGACGCCGCGCCCGGCGAGTCCGCCACACGCCCAAGCCGGCCCGGACGGCAGCCGACCCGTTCGCGTGCATCGCGTGCCCGGACTGCCTGGCCCGGGCAGGAGCCAGAGCGCCGTGCGACAAGGCACCGGGCCTGCGGCATGACATGGCGATCTGGCTCCTCTCCGGAGAGCTGCCTGCTACGGCTGCTTCTTGCGCGACGACTGGGCGCGCTCGGTGGATGGCGGCACCATGCCCTTCAGGCGCATGTAGGTCACGAGGTTGCCGTAGTGCTCGTTGTCGTGCGCGATGTTGGTGATCAACGACCGCGCGCGCGGAACCTGGTTCTGGCCGGCGGTGATGAGTTCCAGCGCTTTCGCGTCGGTCAGCGTTCCGTACACGCTGTCGCAGAACGCGAACGAATCCGCCAGGGCCTTGGAGATGTCGGCCTTGGTCGTCTTCGTCTTCTCGAAGTCTTCCTTGTTCGGGTTCGGCTCGCCTTTCGCGCCTGCGCAGTAGCTGAACTGCGAGTTGGCGACATGCGCGAGGATCTGGCCGAAGGTCCTCACGTCCTTGGTCGCCTGGAACCCGAAGTCGGCATCGGGCATCTTGTCGGCCGACTGGGTGAGGTTGAGCTTGATGGAGTTGTACATGCCGAACAGGGCACGGCTCAGCGGATCGGTCGGACCCGCCTGGGCGGCGGCCGGCTGAGCGAGGGCCGGCACGGCCACGAGGCATACGAGTACGGCGACGAAGACGATGCGTTTCATGGACGGCACTCCTTGGTTGAGACGTCGTCGAGCCGGCACCGGTTTGGCGGCTGAGGGCAGGTGAACTCCGCGGTCCGCCCGCAACGTCTCGGACAGATCAGCGGAAGTCCACGTATCGTACCACAGGCCTGACGGCTGGCGGCTGGCGGCTGGCGCCTGGCGGCCGGCGGCCGTGCGACGGCCGTCGCGCGCTTCGCGCCAGTCACCAGCTACAGCTGGTCGCCAGCCCTGTCGTACCGCCTGCCCCACTCGCGCAGGGCCGATTGTCGCTCGCGCGCCTCCGGTTGTCGGTCGAGGGTGTCGATCGGCCATCTGAGCCGGGTCGTCCAGTTCAGGTCATCGACGGTGGCCGGCACGTTGATGCGGTCGGTCCATCCGAACACGTCCTGGTACGGCAGCACCAGCAGGTCCGAGCCGGACGCGTACAGCACGCGAAGGATCGCGTCGCGCAGCGGGGCGCTGAAGGTGCCATCACCTGCCGCGCCCGAGCTGTCGACGAGGCGTCTGAGCGACGGGATCTCCAGCACGGCGCTGCGATCGGCCGCGCTCAACTGTTCCCACCATGTCGTAAGCGGCTCGGTGTCGTGCGTGCCGGTCGTGGCGAGCGACGCCGCCGGGTAGTCGATCGGATCGCGGAACGGGATGCCCGGCGTGTGCCAGTGACGCTCCCAGCGAAGCACCCGGTATCCAGGTATGCGCATCCGTCCGAGGTCCTCCCGAACGAAGTCCGGTATGGTTCCCAGATCCTCGGCGATGATCTGCAGCCCGGCTTCGGCGATGCGGGCGAGCACCGCCTCGCCTTGCGCCTTCTGCTCGGGTTCGTCGTGGGGATCGAAATATCGCGGGCTTCCGTCGGCCGGGAAGATCCAGGTGCGGAACAGGCCCACGACATGATCGACGCGGAGGCCGTCGTAGAGCTGAGCCGACCGCACCGCCCTCGCTCGGAACCACTCGTAGCCGGTGTCGCGCAAGGCGCGCCACTTGAACACCGGCAGTCCCCAGTTCTGGCCGGTCTCGCTGAATGCGTCCGGCGGAGCCCCCACCGTGGCGTCCAGCGAGAACAGGTCCTGTTCTGCCCACAGGTCGGCACTGTCGCGGGCCACGGTGAAGGGAAAATCGCCGAACAGCCTGACGCCCCGCGCCTCGCTTCGCGCCGCCTGCCACTGTCCGTGCGCCAGGAACTGGAGGTACTGGCGGTAGAGGACTTCCCGGCTGAGCTCGAAGCGTGCGCGCTCCACGGCACGAGGCTCGCGATCGCGGAGCGCGGGTTGCCAGTCCGGCCACGCCAGGCCGCCGGACACGTGGTGGATGGCGCGGAACAGCGCATAGGTATCCAGCCACCACGCATGGTCTGTCGCGAACGCCTTGAGCGCGGCGGCGCGATCCGACGCGCGAACCCATTCCTGCTCGAAGAACCGGTCGAACGACCGTCGCAGCACCCGGTCTTTCAGCGTTCGGACGCCCGTGTAATCGATGGCATGCGCCGAGCGGACCCGGGCGAGAAGGCCTGCTGAGGCAGCGTCGAGTGCGGCTTCCCCGCCCGCACGCTCGAACTCCGGGATGAGGGGGATGCTCAGGTAGATCGGATCGATCGCCATCGCGCTCGAGACGGTATACGGCGAATTCTGGCCGGGCGCCACTTCGTGCACCGGCAGGAACTGCCACATCCGAAGGCCAGCCTGCAGCATCCATCGCGCGGCGACCGGGATATCGCCGATCTCACCGATGCCCCAGCTGCGGGTGGACGGGCACGAGAACAACGGCAGCAGCAGGCCGGCCCGGCGGCCTCGCAATCGGGCCTCCGCAGCGCTCGCGCTCAGAAATGCGCTCGGGAGATTACCGTCAGGACGGGGCGGGGCCACAGTTCAGGATACCCCTGCGGCACCCCCGCGCACCACCACCCGCTCCGGTGACACTTGCTTCTGGCTCGACAGGCGACCGTGCGTGTCCGTACCGCCCGGCCCCCCGGGGAAATTCCACGCTCGTGTCGGCCGTTCAGCCTGTTCCACGTCTCAGATCGGTGTAGGATCGAGCGGGAGATCTGCTCGAACACCAGCGGTGGATGCCGGTCTGCGACATTGCTCCTCGCAGCTCTGGTCGCCACCTGTGTCCGCATCCAGGTAAGGAGCGTTGAATGTTGTTCACCGCGCGTTCGTTGTGGCGCCTTGGCGCCGTCCTCACGCTCGGCGCGTGCGCCGCGGCCGCGGCTCCGCAACATCCCGACTACGCGGCTCGCCTCACCCGCGTGCTCGCGTCGACGCCGCTCGTCGACGGCCACAACGACCTGGCGGAGCAGCTGCGCGCCCGCTTCAACGGTGATTTCGACGCTGTTCGATCTCGCGACGGACACCGCGAAGCTTCCTGCACCGGCGGGCGAGCTGCCGCTGATGACCGACATCCCGCGCCTGCGCGCCGGACACGTCGGCGGCCAGTTCTGGTCGGTCTGGGTCTCGCCGACGCTCAAGGGACTCGAGGCCGTGCAGGCGACGCTCGAGCAGATCGACCTCGTCGTGCGCCTGGCCGCGCGCTATCCGAACGATCTGGCGATGGCGTACACGGCGGCCGACATCCGCCGGATTCACCACGCCGGCAAGGTCGCCTCGCTCATCGGCATCGAGGGCGGCCACCAGATCAACAACTCACTCGCGGTGCTGCGGCAGATGTACGCGCTCGGCGCGCGCTACATGACGCTGACGCACTCGTTGAACAACGACTGGGCGGACGCCGCCACCGACGCTCCGGCGCACCACGGCCTGACGCCGTTCGGCCGCGAGGTGGTGCGCGAGATGAACCGCCTCGGCATGCTCGTCGACCTGAGCCACGTCTCGCCCGCGGTCATGCAGCAGGCGCTCGCCGTCAGCGAGGCGCCGGTGATCTTCTCGCATTCCTCGGCGCGCGCGCTCGACGATCACCCGCGCAACGTGCCGGACGACGTGCTCGCGCTCGTGCGCGCGAACGGCGGCGTCGTCATGGTGAATTTCTACCCCGCCTACGTGTCGGACGCCTACCGCCGCTGGGATGCCGATCACGCCGCCGAGAAGATCCGCTACAACAGCCCGCCCTACGCCGGTCTGTACATCGGCCAGCCGGAACGGGCCACGGCGGCGCTCGAGGCCTGGGAGCGCGCGCATCCGGCGCCGGCCGTCACGCTCGCCCAGGTGGCCGACCACATCGAGCACGTCCGCGATGTCGCCGGCATCGACCACGTCGGCCTCGGATCCGACTTCGACGGCATCGAGGCACGTTCCGGTCGGCCTCGAGGGCGTCGACAAGTATCCGGCGCTGCTCGAGGAGTTGATGCGCCGCGGCTGGTCGGACGCGGACATCGCCAAGCTCGCGGGCGAGAATCTGCTGCGCGTGTTCGCGGGCGCGGAAGCGGTCGCCTCCCGCCTCGTCACTCGCCCCGCGTCCGGCGCGACGATCGCCGCGCTCGATCGCGCGCCGGCGGCGCGGTAGACCAGGACGGGATCCTCGTTCATTCCCCGCTGCCTGCGCGAGCGAGCACCATCCCGACCGCCCGATCGAAGGTGTCCGGAGGCGGCAACAGGCTGAGCACGAGAAATGCCTCGCGGGGAAAATCGAAGAAATACCCGGGGTGGACCAGCACGTGATCGCGCTCCAGCAGCTGCAGCACGAGCGACTCCTCGGTCTGCATGGCCGGCACCTGCAGGATGGCGTACCACCCGCCTTCGGCCTGGAGCACTCTCACCGATTTGAACCCGGCTGCCAGCTCCTTCAGCCGCCCGTAGTTCCGCGCGACCCGGTCGCGGATCCGCGCGCGGACCAGCCCGCCGTCGCCAAGCAACTGGAGCGCCGCATGCTGCACCGGCGTGGACACGGACAGGTAGGTGTCGCAAATCAGCTCGAGCCGCTCGAGCGCGGATTTCACGAGGTCGTCGGGGCCGCTCACGGCAATCCAGCCCAGCTTGAGCTGCGGCAGGCCGGCCGATTTCGACAGCCCTCCGAGCGAGAAGGTCAGCACGTCGCGCTGGGCCAGCACCGAGCAGGTTCTCGGCAGATCCGCGTCGAGGACGTACTCGGCGAACACCTCGTCGCCGATCAGGGCCAGCTGATGTTTCCGGCAGATGGAGACGATGGCGTCGAGCTCGCTGCGCTTGAGGTAGGACCCGGTCGGGTTGTTCGGGCTGACGACGACCACCGCGCGGGTGCGCGGCGTGACGGCGCGCGCCAGGCTGTCGACGTCGCACGACCAGACGCCGTGCTCCTCCAACTGGTACGGATGCACGGTCACCGAGTCCAGCGCCGCCAGGAAATCGAACAGCGGGTAACTCGGCACCGGCACGAGCACATCGTCTCCCGCGTCGCAGAGCAGCTTGAAGAGCAGCGAGTAGGCCTCGCTGGTGCTCGCGGTGAGCACGACGCGTTCGCGCGACACCGCCATGCCCCGCCGCCTGAAGTCGCCCGCCACGGCCTGGCGCGCCTCTGGCAGCCCGAACGGTTGAGGTTCGTACACCAGGTTTCCGGGGTGCGTCAGCGCCTCGGTCAGACCAGCCGGGTACTCGATGCCGACCCGCGTCGGATTCGATTCGGTCAGATCGTCAATCGCCACGCCCGTCGCGCGCAGGCGCTGGAGCGTTTCGGTCAGCCGGTTGGGTGTGAGGTCGAAGGCGAGGCGGGAGGAGAACACGGTTCAGGATACAACCTGCGGCATCTCGTTTGCACGATCTGCGCGCCCGCCCTGCGCGTCCGCCTGGCCGGCGTGCAGATTTCCTGCAAACCCTCGGCCCCGAAATCCCGTCAAACACGACATGCCGTCCGGATTCCGCCGACTGCTGCCGGCTCTCTTCGCCTTCCTGACGCTCTCCGCCTCGGTCGCCGCCTCCGATCAGCCACCCTCGACGCTGGTCCTGCGATACGTCGAGACCGCTCCCAGGATCGACGGGCGGCTCGATGCCGGCGAGTGGCCCGTCGAGCCGCTGGAGACGGGCGAGTGGATCTCGTACAACCCGCTGTACGGAGAGCGGCTGCCGCAGAAGACGACCGTATGGGCCGCCTACGACAAGCAGTACCTCTACTTCGCCTTTCGATGTACCGATCCCGATCCTTCGAGGATCAAGACCTCGATCGCCCGGCGCGACAACATGTGGAACGACGACTGGGTCGGCCTCAAGCTCGACGCCATGGGCAACGGCCAGACCTCCTATGACATGTTCGTGAACCCCAGCGGCGTGCAGGGCGACATCCTGACCAGCGCGGCGAAGGGCGAGAACTCGTCGGTGGACTGGGTCTGGGACAGTGCGGCGAAGACGACGCCGGACGGCTATACGGCGGAGATCCGCGTGCCGGTCCAGAGCATTCGATTCAAGAGCGGCGCCGACGTGCCGATGCGCGTGCTGTTCTGGCGCCGGATCAGCCGGCTCGGCGTGTCGGTTGCGTGGCCGGACCTGCCTCCGGGCAAGTCCGCCTTCGAACGGGAAACCACGATGATGGTGCACGACCTGGCCTGGCCCGGCGTGCGCGAAGTCATGCCGGCGATCACCGAATCGGGGAACCAGACCCGGCTGACGCCCGGCGGGTGGTCGCCGGCCAGGGGGACGGCGAACCTTGGCGTGGGCGCGAAGCTGGGCATCACCTCGGCGGTGACGCTCGACGGCACGCTCAATCCGGACTTCAGCCAGGTCGAGAGCGACAGCTACCAGATTCAGGTCAACCAGCGCTACCCCATCTTCTTCAGTGAGAAGCGGCCGTTCTTCATGGAAGGCATGGGCGTGTTCGAACTCGCGGGCACCGGCGGAGACGGCAACATGGCCACCGCCGTTCACACGCGCCGCATCGTCGATCCGCTCTTCGGCGTGAAGTTGTCCGGCACGGTGGGCCGGGTGACCTTCGGCACCATCAGCGCGTCTGACGAGGCCGCGGGCAGGCTCGATCCGCAGTTCGAGGGGAAGCGCAAGCTGTTCAACATCGCACGGGCCACCTACAGCCTGGGGCCAAGCAGCTACGCCGGCGCGATAGTGACCGGGACCGACTTCGCAGGCGGCTACAACCGTGTCGCCGGCGGCGACATGTCGATCAGGATCGGCGCCCACCAGCAGGTCACCGCCACGGTGCTGCACTCGGCGTCGTCGGATCCCGGGGCAGGCTCACCCTCGCGGAATGGCTCCATGGCCCAGGCATCGTATTCGTACAACTCACAGAGGGTCGGGTTCTCCACGCAGGTCGAACACTACGACCGGGACTTCAAGATGGACACCGCCTTCTACAATCGCACCGGCATCACCGGCGGCTGGATCTATGGCGGTCTGAACTTCTATCCGGACAAGACGCGAATCCCGTGGTTGAAGAAGATCAACCCGTTCGTCTTCCTGCAATACGTGTACGACCGCGCACAGGCGGGCCATGACCTTATTCAGGTGTATGCCGTCCGCTCGAACTTCACGCGGAACGGAAGCCTGAGGGCCGACGTGCTCCATGTGGAAGAGGCCTGGCTTCACCGGGAGTTCAATCAGCTCTTCTTCCGCCTCCAGGGCAACGTGCAGATGACCAACTGGCTGTACGTCAGCGGCCAACTCACCGCCGGCGACAGCCTTTACTACGATCCGGTCACGCCGTTTGTGGGCTCGTCGACCAGGCAGTCCGTCACGGTCACACTCCAACCGAGCGCACGGTTCGCGCAGGATGTGTCCGTCCAGCGTACGACGTTGGATCGACCCGACAACGGCGGTCGCGTCTACGACGCCCGTGTCGTCAACGCGAAGACCAGGTATCAGTTCACCGCGCGTCTTTCCGTGCGCGGGATCGTGCAATATGACAGCTCGTCCACACGGGTCCTGTGCGACGTCCTGTCGTCCTACGAGGTGAGACCCGGGACGGTCTTCTACGCGGGGTACGGTGCGTTGTTCGAGAAGCGTGAGTACCGCGACAACGCGTGGACCACGGGGACAGGCGCCTATCTCTCGACCAGCCGCGGACTCTTCATCAAGGCGTCGTATTTGTACCGGTTCTGACAGATCGCATCAAGGGCGGCGGTGTCTCCATCTACTGTCACTTGCACCATGAGTTCTCCTTGGGTCGATCGGCGACGGGAGTGGCGGCCCGCCTCACTGCCGCTGGCCCGGCTGGGTGACGGGGTCGCTCTGTGGAACTACCTGCCATGCGCGCGCCACAGCAGTCGTCGCCGTCAACGGCAGTTACGCGCTCGAGCAGCACCTGCTCCCCTGCGCCGACGGGCCCGGCCGTGCCGATGTAGAGGGCGCGATTGAAGATTCCCATCGAGCCGACCAGGTGGAGGTCGGTGCGATCAAAGCAGTTGTCGGTGACCGCCGTCCAGTCGCCTCTGAATTGCCAGACGGAGCACGCCAGTGAACCCCCTACGACCGGTGAACCGACCCCGAAGTGCAGGCCGGGAGTGGCGATCTCATTGCGGTATCGTCCAGCTCTCTGCGACGGTCGGATCGTACGCGAAGTGGTGGTACAGCAGGCTCCCGTCCTCGTTGAAGCTCTGGGCTTCGGACCACGCGCCGATCTCGACCGACCTCCCTCTCGGAAAGAACGCGCCCAGCCCGGACACATCGAATGCCACCGTCACGTGATCGAATCCCGGTCCGCCCTCGACGATGTCGCCGTCGAGGTGGCCGCGATTCAAATGCACATCGCCGGACGCGAAGTCGTAGTTCGCGTAGGCCGTCGCGTAGTCCCCGTACACGAACTTGACCCCGAAGAAGATATCGATTCCACCGATCACGGGCCAGCCTCCTGCGCCCGTCCTGTCGTCGTTGTCGATGTCCATGTTCAGGCTCATCCCCTGGTCTTTCACCGTTTGAGCCGGGTTCGCTCCCTGTGCCGGTACCGGCACGGGGGCTCCCGGGATCACACCGGCGAAGGTCACGCGCATGTAGAGCACCGAACCGCTGACACCGAGCCTGATGCTGACGAGGTCGGCCGGGGGGTAATGGACGAGGGCCGGCGGCCCGTCAAACGGGGCCAGGACCTGGTCTCCGGGCGGATCCGAATGAGTCGTGGTAAGGATCGCGTCGATATTCGGAGGCAGCGTCAGCTTGGGGGCGGTGGGAGCTGCCGGCCCCTTCTTCTTGCAGCCGGCGCCGGCCGCAAGGGCGATCACGAGGCCGACAACGACGATCATCCGGCGGCGACAGGCCATGTCGAGCCTCCACTCTGCAGCCCATGTCGAGGCGTCAGGCTGGTGACAGCGAGCCTGGCGCGCGGCGCAGGCCATCGCGTCGTTGCTGGTTCGAATTGTGTGCGGCGATGGTAACCCGAATGCCTCTGGTCCGCCAGCATGGAGTCACGCCTCTGGCCGATTCCGTGTCTCACCCTGAGCTCTTCGCCTGGTTCGCCGCCTCGGAGAAGGCGACGTGGTGCTCAACGCAACCCGCGTCGAAGCGTAACCGGTGCGGCACACGAATTCGTTCGTCGGTCTCGGAACGATCGGCCGATCGCGCGGCAGATTGTCTCGGCATGTGGCGGCCCGACGCTGCCGTGCTCCGTATTGGCTACATCGACCGCCAGGCGGGAGGAAAGCGCGGTTCAGGGTAAAATGTCGTCCCTCGTCTGACGGGCCCCCGCCGTGCTCCGTTGCCTTGATCGTTCCCGCCAACACGCGGAGGTTGTTTCATGAGACGTGTCAGAGTCAGTCATGGACAGGCGTCGGCCGCCTTCCTGGCCACCTCGTTCATCGCGATCTTCTGCCTTCCGGCTCTCGCCGGCGCCCAGCAGGCCTCGCCGCTCGAGACGGGCTACCAGCTGCCGCCGAAAGTCATCGTCGACATTCTCGACGCCCCGCCCCCGCCCACGGCCATCGTCAGCCCGACGCGACAGGTGATGGCGCTGCTCGACCGCGCGAGCATGCCGCGGATTTCCGAGCTTGCCGAGCCGATGCTGAGGCTCGCCGGCAACCGGGTCAATCCGAAGACCAACGCCCAGCACAATCCGCAGAGCATGCTGGGCATTACGCTCAAGAGAATCGCCGACGGCAGGGAGATGAAGATTGTCCTGGCGCCGGGCGTGCGGATCTCCTCGCCGGCCTTCTCGCCCGACGGCAAGCGCCTCTCGTTCTCCGTCTTCCGGAGCGGGGGCGTCGACCTGTGGATGGCGGACGTCTCGACCGCGCAGGCGCGGCTGGTCGCCGTCGGCATCAATGGCCTCGGCGGATGCAGCTGGCTGAACGACAGCACCGCGATGCTGTGTCAGATGGTGCCCGTCGGCCGCGGCCCGGCGCCCGCGCCGCCCTCGGTTCCGGCCGGTCCGCGCATCCAGGAGAACATGGGACAGGCTGCGCCGGTCTCGACGTACCAGGATCTGCTGACCAGCGCCCATGACGAAAAGTTGTACGACTACTACTTCACCGCCCAGCTGGCGACGATCACGACGGCGGGGGTCAAGACGCCGATCGGCAAGCCCGCCATCTTCTCGACCGCGTCGGTGTCGCCCGATGGCAAGTACATCCTGGTCGTGAGAACCAGGCGGCCGTACTCACGGCTGGTGACCGACTCGCAGTTCCCGAAGGACATCGAGGTCTGGAGCCGCGCCGGCGACGTGGTCCGCAAGATCGGCGAACAGCCGCTCGGCGAGTCGATTCCGATCGGCGGCGTCACTACCGGTCCGCGGTCCTATCGCTGGCACGCCGTGGATCCGTCGACCCTCGTCTGGGTGGAAGCGCTCGACGCAGGCGACGCCGGGAAACAGGTGCCGAACCGCGATCGGATCCTGGCGCTCAAGGCCCCGTTCAGCGGCGACCCCATCGAAGTCGTCAAGACGGCGTTCCGGTTCCAGGGCATTTCGTGGACGGAAACAGGCACGGCGCTCATTTCCGAATCGGATCGCGCGACCAGGCTGACGCGCACGTGGTTGGTCGACTCGAACACGGCGCCGCGCAAACTGTGGGAGCGCAACTCACAGGATCGCTACAACGATCCGGGCGCGCCGATCGATCGGTCCGGGAGTGTCTCCGGGGGCCGGGGCGGCGGCGGCAACCGGCCGCTCATCCAGAACGGCGACTTCATCTATCTCGCGGGCTCGGGCGCATCGCCGAAGGGTGACCGTCCGTTCCTCTCGCGTCTGAATTTGAAGACGCTCGCCGCCGAGCGGCTCTTCCAGACCGACGACGCCAGTTACGAGACCGTTGCCGCCCTGCTGACCGACGATGGGAAGCAGGTGCTGACGCGGTACGAAACCAAGGCCGAATTCCCGAACTACTACCTTCGGGATCTTGCCGCCGGCACACGCAAGGCACTGACTCAGTTCAAGGATCCGGCGCCCCAGCTCACGGGAATCGACAAGCAGCTGGTGACCTACGAGCGGAAGGACGGGGTGAAGCTGTCGGCCACCGTCTATCTGCCGCCAGGCTACAAGCCCGGGACCCGGCTGCCCTTCGTGCTCTGGGCGTACCCGGCGGAGTTCACCGACGCGGCTTCCGCCAGCCAGGTCACGGGATCGGCCAACCGGTTCACCACGATTTCCGGTGCGTCGCACCTGCTGTTCCTGACGCAGGGCTACGGCGTGCTGGACAACCCGACGATGCCGATCATCGGCGCGGGTGAGACCGCCAACGACACGTACGTCGAACAACTGGTGGCGAGCGCCGAGGCCGCAGTCAACAAGATCGTGGAGATGGGCGTGGCCGATCGTGATCGCATCGGGGTGTCGGGCCATAGCTACGGCGCGTTCATGACCGCCAACCTGCTCGCGCACAGCCGGCTGTTCCGGGCGGGCGCCGCGCGCAGCGGGGCTTACAACCGGACGCTGACCCCGTTCGGGTTCCAGAACGAAGAGCGGACCTTCTGGGAGGTGCCCGAGGTGTACTCGAAGATGTCGCCCTTCTGGTACGCGCACAAGGTGGAGGATCCGATCCTGCTCATCCACGGCGAGGCCGACAACAACTCCGGCACGTTCCCGATCCAGTCCGAGCGTTTCTACATGGCGCTCAAGGGCAACGGCAAGACCGTCCGCTACGTCACGCTGCCGCTCGAAGCGCACGGCTACGCGGCGCGGGAGTCGAATCTCCACGTGCTGTACGAGTGGATCAACTGGTTCGACAAGTACGTCAAAAACGCGCCGCCGAAGACGGCGGCCTCGAAGTAACGCTCGGCTCGAGGCTTGCGGCTGGCGGCTGGTGGCCTGACCCGACGGTCGGGCCGCCAGCCGCGGCCGCCGAGCGTCGCGCCGCATCGCCGCGCCTGCGCGGCGTGACGTGGCGCGGCAACGCGCGTAGAATGTGCCGCTGGCCATCACTCACCTTCCAGGGCACATATGCGACAAGTCTTGATGACGCTGCTACGCGCGATCCGGGCGTTCAGTCTCCGAATCCCCGCTCTCCTCGTCAAGCTCGTCGGCCGATGGCACTGGGAGGCGCCTCCCTGGCTCTCGCGGACGGCCGCTCTCCTGGCCCGCGGGTGGCGCTATCTCACGGCAAAACCCCTGCGAGCCGTGGCGGCGCTGGCCGTCCTGGCGGCGGCCTCGGGCGGCTACTACTGGTATTCGCACCGGCCCAGGCCGAACTACGTGGAGTACGCGGTCAGCGGGCCTGAGCTGACGACCTACAACGACAGCGGGATTGCGTCGGTCAAGCCATTGAAGGTGGTCTTCAGCGGGTCAGCCGCGCCGCTGAAGACCGTGAAGACCGCGCTGACATCCGGCGTCGAGATGTCGCCGGCCATCGCGGGCACATGGTTCTGGACGAGCGACAGGCAGCTCCAGTTCACGCCGAAGGACGACTGGCCGGTGGACGGCGCCTTCACCGTGAAGCTCGCGAAGAAAGACCTGCTGGCGCGGCAGGTGCAGCTCGAAAAGTACAGCTTCACGTTCCGGAGCCAGCCGTTTTCCGCCAAGTTCACCGAGAGCGTGTTCTACCAGGATCCGCGCGACCCCAATCTCAAGAAGGTCGTCGCCACCGTGGCGTTCAGCCATCCGGTGGACGCCGAGCGGTTCGAGTCGCACGTCTCGCTCGCCGTGGCGAAGGACGCCGAGTACCTCGGCCTCACGCCGGACAGCCGCCACTTTACGGTGGTCTACGACAAGTTCAAGCTGGTCGCCTACGTGCATTCGTCCTCGCTGCCGATGCCGCGCGATGACACGCCCATGACGGTGAGAATCGAGAAGGGCGTCAGGGCCGCTCGTGGCGGCAACGACACGCCGGAACGCCTGGAGGCCGAGGTCACGATCCCGGGGCGCACCAGCCTGGCCTTCTCCGAGGCACGGATGGTGGTGGTGGACAACGCGCGGTACGAGCCCGAGCAGATCCTGCTCCTGACCAGCTCCTCGCCGGTCGGAGATCGCGCGTTCGACGGCAAGATCGCCGTGTGCCTGCTGCCCGTGCGGCACCCTCAGCAACCCAAGGAGGACCAGGATCCGTACGACTGGTCCGATTCGAGTGAGATCGGCAACGACATTCTCGCCACCTGCAAGCAGGTCGGTGTGAGTTACGTGCCGTCTGACGAGGGCGGGAACACGTCGCACGGTTTCAGGTTCAAGGCCCCGGTCGGCCGTTACCTGTATGTGCTGGTGAAGCCCGAGGTCCAGGGCATCGGCGGATACATCTCGGGCAAACCGTTCATCGAGACCATCAGGGTCAGGCCCTACCCGCAGGCGTTGACTTTCCTGGGGCAAGGCGCGCTGCTCCCGCTCTCGGGCGATCGCAAGGTCGGATTCCTCGCCCGGGGCGTGGGTGTGGTGGAAGTCGAAATCGGCCGTGTGCTGCCCAATCAGCTGCAGCATCTCGCGCCGACGATGTGGAATTTCTCACGGCCGGCCGTGTACGGGTCCATCGAAGACAAGATCGTCGAGCGGTTCGTCACCACGCGCGACTACAGCGCGACGCCGCCCGGCAAGCCGACCTACGACACCATCGACGTCGGCCAGTACCTCAAGGACCAGGCGCAGGGCCGCCGCGGACTGTTCCTCCTGCACATTCGCCAGACCTCCGCGCGGCCGACCGCCGGCGACGGAAACGGCGAGGGGGACGATTCGGAGAGCGACGGTGAAGAAGGACAGGGTTCCACCGAGGACACTCGCCTGATCCTCGTGACCGACCTGGGCTTCATCGTCAAGCAGGCAAAGGACGGAGGGCGCGATGTCTTCGTCCAGTCGATCAGCACGGGCCTGCCGGTCGACGGCGCGCGCGTCGAGCTGGTCGGGGCCAACGGCCTCCCGGTCTTCACCGCGACGACCGAGGCCGGTGGGCGCGCGCAGCTGCCGAAGCCCCCGGAAGCGCCGAGCGGGGAAAAGGCGCCGCTCCTGATCCTGGTGCAGAAGGAGGCCGACTACTCCTTCATGCCGTTCAACAGCAGCAACCGCGATCTCGACCTGTCGCGTTTCGACACGGGCGGCGTGGACAACGCGAAATCGGCCCAGCAGCTGTCCACCTATCTCTTCTCGGATCGCGGCATCTATCGGCCCGGAGAGACGGCGCACCTGGGCGCGATCACGCGGACCGCGGACTGGAAGACGTCGCCGGGCGGCCTGCCCCTCGATCTCGAGATTACCGATCCACGCGGCGTGATCGTCAGCCGGAGCCAGGTGAAGGTGTCGGCTGCCGCGTTCGACGAATTCAGCTACACCCCGCCAGTTTCCGGCCCGACGGGCACCTACGAGGCGGTGGCGTACGTGATCGGCGATCAGAAGCGCCGGGAGGCGCTCGGCAGCACGTCCTTCAAGGTCCAGGAATTCGAGCCGGATCGCATGAAGGTCCAGGTCGACCTCTCCGCGGCGCCCGTTGACGGCTGGCTCCGCACCGACGACGTCAAGGCGCGGATCACCGTTGCCCATCTGTTCGGCGACCCCGCGGGCAATCGCCGCGTCGAAGGCGAGCTGAGCCTGACGCCGGCGCTGCCCCGGTTCGCGAAGTTCCCCGACCATCGCTTCTCGATCGGGGAAGGTCTCAAGGAGCCGTACCACGAGAGCCTTGCCGCCGCCGTGACCGACGACAAGGGGACCTCTGAGTTCAAGCTCGATCTGAAGCGGTTCGTCGGCCGCGCGTACCGCCTCAACGTGCTCGGGCGCGCCTACGAGGCCGAAGGCGGACGCAATGTCGCCGCCGAGAACAGCGCCATCGTATCGGACGCCGCGTTCCTGATTGGCGTGAAGCCGGACGGCGATCTCACCTTCGTGCGCCGCACGAGCGCTCGCGCCGCGCACTGGCTCGCCGTGGACCAGCGGCTCGTCCCGGTGGCCGCACAGGGGTTGACGCTCGAGTGGGTGCAGCGCAAGTTCGTGTCCGTCCTGACGAAGCAGGACAACGGAACGCTGCAGTACGTCTCGCGCCAGAAGGACGTCGTCCGCAACACCCGGACCGTGCAGATCGCGACCGGCGGCAGCTCGTTCCCGCTTCCGACCGATGAGCCCGGAGACTTCGTGCTCGTGCTGCGGAATTCGTCGGGCGCCATGCTCAACTCGCTGGGCTACTCGGTCGCCGGCCAGGCCGATCTGTCGCGCTCCCTCGAGCGCGACGCCGAGCTGCAGGTCCAGCTCGACAAGCCGGCGTACGCGGGCGGCGACACGATCCGCGTCAGCATCCGTGCGCCGTACATCGGCGCGGGGCTGATCACCGTTGAACGCGATCGCGTGTACCACTACCAGTGGTTCAAGACCACGACGACCAGCTCGGTCCAGCAGGTCAGGCTGCCTTCCGACTTCGAGGGCAACGGCTACGTCAACGTCCAGTTCCTGCGCGATCCGTCCTCCAACGAGCTGTTCATGAGCCCGCTGTCCTACGGCGTCGCGCCGTTCGCACCCGACCTCGCCGCGCGCAAGCAGGACATCACCCTCGAGGTTGCGCGCCGGGTCAAGCCCGGAACGACGCTGACGATGAGGCTGGCGCCCGGCGAGCCGTCCCGCGTCGCGGTGCTGGCGGTGGACGAAGGCATCCTCCAGGTGGCGCGGTACCAGAACCCGGACCCCCTCGGGTATTTCTTCCAGAAGCGCCAGCTCGAGGTGAACACGCGGCAGATCCTCGATTTGATCCTGCCGGACGTGAAGCGATTCATCGCGCTCTCTGCGCCGGGCGGCGATGGCGACGGAGGCTTCGCACGGCAACTGAACCCGTTCAACAAGAAGCGCAAACCTGCGGTGGCGTACTGGTCGGGCGTGGTCGAGGTCGGGCCTGAGGGTCGCGAGCTCAAGTACACCGTGCCCGACTACTTCAACGGCCGCCTCCGCATCGTCGCCATCGGCGTCAGCGGCCGGCGGATCGGCGTGACCGAGGCCAGCACGAGCGTGCAGGGCGACTTCATCCTGACGCCCAACGTGCCGGCCACGGTGACTCCCGGCGACGAGTTCACCGTCAGCGTCGGCGTGTACAACACCAGCGCCGGGAGCGGTCCAATCCGCCTCGAAGCCCAGCCTGGTCCGGGGCTGTCACTGGTCGGCGCGTCGAGCGCGGACCTGACGCTGGCAGAGAAGAACGAGGGCGTCGCCGTGTTCCGGGTGAAGGCGAACGCGGTGCTCGGAGCGGCGGCGCTGACCTTCACCGCCCGGCGCGGCCAGGCATCGGCGCGCATCGAAGAGAGCGTGGGCATTCGTCCGGCCGCGGCGTTCCGCACGCACCTGACGCTTGGCCGGGTCGATGGCGCAACCGCGATCGCGTCGCTGACACGGGAGATGTACAGCGAGCGGCGCACCGTGGAAGCCTCGGTCTCGACGCTGCCGCTGGTATGGGGCCAGGGACTGACGGCGTACCTCAGCGGCTACGAGTATTCGTGCACCGAGCAGCTCGTCAGCAAGGGCGTGGCGGCGCTCATGTTGATGGCGAGGCCGGAGTTCGGATCAGTCAAGAGCCCCGACGGGCAACCGCTCGCCGCGGCCTTCTCGACCTTGCGCGGCCGGGCCAACGATCAGGGCGGCCTCGGCCTGTGGACGTCCAGCCCGCAGACCGCCGAGTTCCCGACCGTCTATGCCGCGCACTTCCTGATCGAGGCCCAGGATCACGGCCAGAAGATCCCGCAGGATGTGCTGACCGGCCTGAACCGCTGGCTGACCAGCTTTGCGGCGACCCCGGCCTCCACCCTCCGCGACGGGCGGCTGCGCGCCTACGCGGTCTACCTGCTCGCCCGACAGGGCATCAAGCCCACCGCGGCTCTCTCGAACGTGGAGCAGGAGTTGACCAATCGCTACACGAAGACCTGGCCGACCGATCTGGCCGCCGCGTATCTCGCCTCGACCTACCGGCTGATGCAGCGAAATGACGACGCGGATCGCATCGTGAAGGCCGTGCCGTGGTCGTCCAGGAAGAGCGATTTCGATGGCGACATCTACTACGACGCCGTGATCCACGACGCGCAATTGCTGTATCTCCTCGCCAGGCACTTCCCCGCCCGGCTCGGCACCACGCCGCCCGTCGCGCTCGAGACGATCAGCCGGGCCATCGGGGGGAATCAGGCCAGCTCGCTGTCGGCCGCCTACACGCTGCTCGCGCTCGATGCCTACGCGAAGGCCGCCTCCGGCACAGCCACCCTTGGCATCACCGAGATCGGGAAGAACGGCAGCGAACGCGCGCTGCCACTGCCGGCCGGCGCCATTCCCAAGGTGAAGCTGTCCGAGTCGGCGGCGCGCGTGAAGTTCTCGCAGCGCGGGGCCGCCCTGGCCTACTTCGCCATCACCGAGTCGGGATTTGACCGGAAGCCTCCCGCGACCGAGGTGAGCCAGGGCATCGAGCTCATTCACGAGTTCGTCGACGCGAAGGGCACGCTGCTCACTCGCGTCAACGTCGGCGACGAGTTCTTCGTCCGCCTGCGCGTGCGGGCCACCGCCCGGGATCGAGAGCCGCAGATCGCCATCGTCGACCTGCTGCCCGGTGGCGTCGAGCCGGTGCTGGAGCTGCAGCCTGCGGCCGACTCGAGCACGCCCGGCGACGATCCGGCGATGCACCGGCAGCAGGGAATGAGCCGGTCGTTGCCGGTCGGTCTGCCTGACAAGTCGGACTGGACGCCGGATCACATCGAGGTGCGCGAGGACCGCGTGATCCTCTACGGCGACGCCGGGACGAACGTGGGCACGTTCGTCTACCGCGTGAGGGCAAACAACCCCGGCCTCTTCCAGGTCCCTCCCGCCTTCGCCGAAGGCCTCTACAATCGCGCCGTGGTGGCCGTGGGCCGGGCCGCCACCCTGGAGGTCGTCAGGAAGTGATCGGTCGCGGCTTCCATCGCCGGTGGTTGAAGGCGGCCGCGCTCGGGGCAGCCGTCCTCGTCGTGCTGCGCGTGTGGCCGCACGCGCCGTTGCGCGACCGGTTTCCCGTTTCTACGGGTGTGTGGTCCGCCGACGGGGAGCTGCTTCGCGTCACCCGCACCTCCGACGATCAGTATCGATTGTGGGTGCCGCTCGCCGGGATCTCGCCCACGCTCATCGACGCTTTTCTCCTCAAGGAAGATCGCTGGTTCCGCTTTCATCCAGGCGTCAATCCCGTCGCGATCCTCCGCGCCGCGGCTCACACCTACGGGGGCGGCGATCGCCAGGGTGGTTCTACGCTGACGATGCAGCTGGCCAGGCTCGAACTGCGGCTGAACACGAAGACGGTGCTCGGAAAACTGCGCCAGGTTGGAGCGGCACTCTGGCTGGAGGTACGGTATTCCAAGCGCGATCTGCTCGAGGCCTACCTCAACGTCGTTCCGTTCGGCGGCAACATCCAGGGCGTGGGCGCGGCGAGCCGCGTCTACTTCGGCAAGTCACCTGACCGGGTCACCCTCGGCGAGGCGGTAACCCTGGCCGTGATTCCGCAGCGCCCGGCGGGCCGCGCCGGCCGCGCGGTCCCGGACACCGACCTGCTCGCCGCGCGCATGAGGCTCGGCACGCTCTGGCTGGCCCGTCATGGCGACAAGGCCGACGATCGAAGGCAGATCGAGTTGCCGATCGCGGCGCGGCCCGACTTTGCCCTTCCGTGGCAGGCGCCCCACTTCGTCGATGCCGTGCTCGCCAGTCGTCCAACAGGGTCGGGGTCCGTCTTCACGACGCTCGACGCGGGGCTGCAGCGCCTGGTCGAGCAGCAGATTCAGCGGTACGTGAGGCGCTACGGCGAGGTCGGCATGCGGAACGCCTCGTCGCTGCTGGTCGACACGCGCGACATGTCGGTGAAGGCGTGGGTCGGCTCGGCCGACTACTGGAGCCTGTCCATCGACGGACAGGTGAACGGCGTGCTGGCGAAACGTTCGCCCGGATCGGCGCTGAAGCCGTTTGTCTATGCGCTGGCGATCGATCAGGGCCTGCTGCACCCGCAGACGATGGTGCGAGACGCACCCACCTCGTTCGGGCCGTTCACACCTGAGAACTTCGACCGTCATTTCTTCGGCCCGATTACGGTCGAGGAAGCCCTGATCCGCAGCCGCAACATCCCTGCCGTCTGGGTCAGCACGCAGTTGACTCAACCGACGCTCTACCAGTTCCTGCAAAGCGCCGGCGTGCGCGACTTGAAGCCGGAGTCCTTCTACGGCCTTGCGCTGACACTCGGAGGAGGCGAGGTGACGATGGAGGAACTGGCCGGGCTGTACGCGATGCTGGCCAATCAAGGCGTGTTGCGGCCGCTTCGGGTCGAGCGCTCCACCGCGCGAGTCGACGGCGTGCGTCTGCTCAGCCCGGAGGCGAGCTTCGTCACGCTCGACATGTTGCGGCACCACCTGCGTCCCGACGACGACGGCACCGTTCCGGTGCGCGCGCGGTGGCCGGTCGCCTGGAAGACCGGCACGTCGTGGGGGTTCCGCGACGCGTGGTCGGCCGGCGTGGTTGGGCCCTACGTGCTGGTGGTGTGGATCGGCAACTTCAACGGGCTGGGCAATCCCGCGTTCATCGGCGTCGATGCGGCCGCGCCGCTGTTCTTTCGCATCGCGGACGCGCTGAACCTGGCCAGGCCTGCCGAAGAGGTGCCGGCGTTCACGCCGCCGCCCGGGGTGGTGAAGATCGCCGTGTGCAGCGGAAGCGGCGAATTGCCGAACGCCGACTGCCCGCACACGGTGGACACGTGGTACCTGCCGGGCAAGTCTCCGATTCATGTCAGCCAGCTGCATCGTGCCGTCGCCATCGATTCGCAGACCGGGTGGCCCGTGTGTCCTCCGTACCCCGCCACGACGCGCTTCGAGGTCTTCGAGTTCTGGCCGTCGGACATGCTGCAGCTGTTCCGGGAGGCCGGCGTGCCGCGCCGCGTGCCCCCTGCGCTTCCCGCGTGCGCAGCCGACGACCGGCTCGGTCCGCCGCGCATCGGGTCGCCGCTTCGCAACGTGACCTATGCCTTGCGAGGTTCGGGCTCTCGCGATCAGATCACGCTCGAGGCGAGCGTCGCCGCCGACGTCAAGCGGGTGTTCTGGTTCGACGGCCGCGCGCTGGTCGGCACACGCGCGGTTGCGGACGGGCCGCTGCCCTGGTCGCCCGCCTCTCCCGGCGCCCACCTGATCCGCGTCGTGGATGATCACGGCCGGTCCGCCGAACGCGACGTCAACGTCGTCTTCGAACGGTGAACTGAAACCATCCGGCATGACCTGCCGGCGGCCTGCCAGGCAGCCCGAATGCCGCGGTCGAGACCATGAGCCCGCTGCTGAGGCTTCACGGCACCACAGGCCCACGTGGACACCGCGAATTCGAGACGGATGTGGCGTCGCAGCGCCCACTCGAGACCCTATACTGATAAGGCATGAACTTGCGGCGGCGATGGCGGTTCATCGTGCCGGCAGCCGTTGCGGCACTGGTCCTCCTGCTGCTGGCGGTGGCGCAGCTCGGGCCGGTCCGCGCGCGTGTGCTCGCGCTTGTCGCCGACCGGATGCGCACCGATTTCGGCGTCGACCTTTCCGCCGCGCGGCTCGATTACGCTCCCCTCTCGTTGTCGGTGCGGCTCCAGAACGTCCGGCTCGCGAAGGCCACCACGAGCGGCACGAGCCCGGCCTTTACTCCCTTCTTCGAAGTCGACGAGGTTCGCATCGCCCTGCCGTGGTCGCTCCTCGCCGGCCGGGTGGCGATCGACTCGGTCGAGCTGGACCGCCCGCGCCTCACGCTGGTGCGCGGCGAAGACGGATCGCTGAACCTGCCGCGGACAAGCGGCGAGCTCGACCGCGTGGTCGTCGGCGCGATCCGGATCGACAACGGAACTGCCGAGTTCGTCGATCGCCTGAGCGGCTACTCGATCGAGGCGCGCGGCCTCAGCCTTGCGATGCGGCCCGTCGCTTCGGGCGTGTGCGCGGGCCCGTTGCTGATCCCGGCGCTCAGGGTCAGCGCCCGCGATCGCCAACCCCTGACGGCGAGCATCGGGGGCGTCGTCCGGTACGACGGCGCCAGCGTCTCGTTCGAACGATTGATGCTGGCGGCGCCGGAGGGCGAAGTTCAGATCGACGGGAGCGTGGGATCGATCTACAGCCGGATGACCGCCGACTTGACCTACAGGGCCTCGCTCGCGCTGGATCGGATCGCATCGTGGGTGTCGCTCACCCGCCATCCTTCCGGCACGCTCGCCGCGTCGGGCCGCGTGACTGGATCCGCTGTGGCTCCGCAGGTAACGGTTACGCTGTCGGGAAATGGCATGTCGTGGGCGACGTGGCGAAACGTGTCGCTCCAGCGGCGAGGCAACGGCGTCGCTCGACGGAGCGATTGTTCGTTCACTGCAGCTCTCCTCGCCCGATGGGCGCGCGGCGGTCTCCGCAACGGTCGACTTCACCGGAACGAGCGGCGGGCGACTGCACGCCGAGTGGCAGGACGTCGAGATCGGCCGGCTTGTCGCGGCGGCCGGAATCGAGGCGCCCCTTCGCGCCTCGGGCCGGCTGGAGGGAAAGGCCGATGCGGCGTGGCGTGAGGCCCGGCTCGACCGTGTCGACGTGCGCGTGGAGAACACCACGCGGCCGCCAGCAAGGCCAGCTGCCGGGACCGTCCCACTCGAGGGATGGTCGCGACTCAGTCTCGCCGGCGGCACGTACCGCTTCGAACAGGAGCACCGCGTCGGAGGCGTGCTCGCGATTGCGGCGTCCGCCGAGGGAAAGCTGGAGGCCGATGCGCTCGCCACGTCGAGTGTGCGAGGCACCGCGAGCGCGACCTCGACCGATCTTGCCTCCGTTGTCCGCCGTCTCGGCGCCGCCGGTCTGCCGATCTCCCAGATGGCTGCGCTCGAGCCCGGGGGGCGGGCGCAGGTGAATCTTGCGATATCGGGGACCTTCAGCGCGCCCCGCGTCGATGGGCTGATCACCGCCACGAACGTCCGTCTCGCCGGTGCGCCGGCGGCAACCCTCTCGGCGAAGCTGATTGCGACGCCGCGCCTGGTGCGGCTCGAGGCGATCGACCTGAGCGAGGGTGCGAACCGGATTCGAGGGAGCGTGACTGGGGCGCTCGATCGCAAGACCCTCTCGGGTGAGCTGTCGGGTGACCTTCCCGCGATCGGCGACGCGCTCACATCAATCCCCGCGCAGTGGAGGCCGAGCGGCGCGGTGACCTTCTCCGTCCGCGTGGGCGGCACGTTCTCGGCTCCGCGAGTCGACGCGAATCTGTCGGCAACCGATCTCGTGGGCGCCGGGCAGCACCTCGGCTCCGCGCGCGCTGCGGTGCGGCTGGACGGTCGCACACTGAAGGTCGATTCCCTCGAGCTGACGCAGCCGCGTGGCGGCAGGCTCACGGCAACGGCCAGCTTCGAGCTCGATCGCCGGCAGTTTGCCATCGACGTTGAGGGCGCGAGCCTGTCGGTGACACCGATTCCTGGCAGCGATTCCGGCGCGCAGCCGATGCCGATCGATGCCCTGTTCAATTTTCGCTTCACTGGAAACGGCTCGCTGTCCCAGCCGTCGGGAAAGGGCTCCATTGAGGTGAACCGGCTGGCGTGGAACGGTATCGAGGCTGGGCCAGTCCGCGTGGACGTGTCGCTCGATCGCGGAACCGCCGTCATCGATGTCGGGGCGGCGGAGCTGCGGATGTCCGCCCACGGGAGCGTCTCGACTGCTGCGCCGCACAGGTTCACGATGCGTGGCGAGATCGCAGACCTTGACCTGTCTCGACTCTCCCGGGCGCTGCAATCGGGCACGAGCGGCCTTGCAGGCACGCTCGCGCTCTCGGCGACCGCGTCGGGAGACTTCCAGGATCTCGCGGCCGTCAACGCCGAAGTCAACGTGCAGCGGTTCGAAGCGGCCTACGAATCGGGCAGGATTTCGCTCTTGAACGGTGCGAGCGTCGCGTACCGCGATGGCGAGCTCGTCGCCAAGCAGATCGCACTGCGGGCAGGCGCAACCTCATTCACAGCCTCGGGCCGGCTCTCGCGCGGTGCCGCCGACGGCCGGCTCGACCTCGCGATTGACGGCGACCTGAAGGACCTCATGCCGTTCGTGCCGGGGATGGCGGGCTTCAAGGGACTCGAGGCGTCCGGCGCCCTCAGCCTGAAGGCAACGGCTGAGGGCACGCTCGACCATCCCAGCCTCGCCGGCGATGTCCGGTTTGCGAACGGGCGCATCGCGGCGAACGGATTGCCGCCGGCGACAGGGCTCGGCCTGACAGCGTCCTATCGCGCGGGCGTCCTGGAGTTGAGCGCTCTGCGCGGCATCTGGCAGGGCGCCGTGCTCGTCGGCTCCGGGCGGTTGCCGGCGAGACTCGCCGCGAGCTGGCTTCCCTCGGGCCTGCTCTCGTCGCTGCCCGCTGGCGACGCGACCGCGCGACTTACGGCCAGGGTGCAGCCCATCACGCGGGCGGCGCTCGAACCGTTCATGCCGGCCGACATGGTCGCGATGCTCGACGTCTCCGCGGGCGTTTCGCTCACCCTGGAGACGGCCCGGCCCTCGCTCGACGCACTCTCGGGCGAACTGGTGCTCGATCCCCTCTCGCTCTCCGTGGCCCGGGTGCCGATCACCGAAGTGCGGCCAACGCGACTGACCGTGACGGGCGGCAGGTTGAAGGTGGCGGACTGGGAGTGGACCGGCAGCGGCACGCGACTGACGGTCGGCGGCGGCGCGAACCTCGCGGATCGGCAACTCGACCTGACGGTCGCCGGCACGTCGGACCTGCGAGTCCTGTCGGTCTTTCTTCCCGCCGGGGCGGCAACCGGCACCGCCGATGTCGACCTCCGCGTGCTGGGCCGCGCAGACAACCCCGACTTCGACGGCCGGATCACGCTCTCTGGCGCGGGGCTGAGCCTGGCCAGCCCGCGCTTCGCCCTGACCGAGCTTGCCGGCACCATCGACCTGGCGCGTGGCCGAATCAGCGTGCGCGAGATGAGCGGGAACGCCAACGGCGGCCAGATCACCGTCAACGGCGCCCTCGATTACGGCGCGATGGCGCTCCGGGGCGGCTCATTGACGCTCACCGGCAGACGGATCGCGCTCGACGCGCCGGAAGGATTCCGCACCGAGATCGACACGGATCTGAAGGCTCGAGGCGGGGGCAGGCGACGACTTCACGGTTCGCGGTCAGGTCACCGTTCAGCGCGGCGCTTACCGAACGCCCGTCGTCCTGACCGGCCGAGTGCTCGAACTGCTGCGGTCGGGCAACTACGGCTCGCTCGCGGTCAGCGGGATGCCGGCACTCGACCGCGTCCGTCTCGACGTGTCGGTCGTGACCGCCTCCGACCTGCTGGTGAGCAACAACTACGGGCAGGTCAACATCGGCGCCGACCTGCGAATTGGCGGAACCGCACAGAGGCCGGCGGTGAGCGGACGCGTCAGCCTGCGGGAGGGCGGACAGCTGTTCTTCGGCGGCAATACCTACCGGCTGCAGCGCGGAACGGTGGACTTCGTCGATGCGAGCGGCATCAGGCCCGATGTGAACTTCACGGCCGAAACGCGCATCGGCTCGCACGACATCACGCTGACCGTCACCGGCACGCCTGATCGTCTCAAGACGGAGCTCACGTCGGAGGGGCTCACCCAGAACGACATCGTGTCGCTGCTGGTAACAGGCCGGACGGTTTCTGAGACCGGCGCCGAGCAGAGTACAGCCGCGCGCGACCAGGCGCTGAGCCTCCTGTCGGGCGACATCCTGGGCTTTGCCGGGCGCGCGGTCGGCCTGGACACGCTGCGTCTCACCCGCGGCGAGCCGGTCGATCCCCTCGCCACCGACCCGAGCCTGACGAGCCCCGCGACCGATCCGGCTGCCCGTGTGACCCTCAGCAAGAGCCTGAGCCGCCAGGTCGAGATCATTCTCTCGCAGAGCCTCCGCCAGAGCGGGGGCCTGACATGGGTCGCCATCTATCGTCCCGTGCCAAGCATCGAGCTTCGCGGGGTGTCTTACGACGATGGCAGTCGTTCGTATGACGCGTTCCATCGGCTCACCTTCGGCGGCGGGGCGACCCTACGCGCGGCGCCGCGCCCGAGGGCCACGCGGGTTGCGGCCATCCGGTTCACCGGATCGCCCGGCTTCGACGATCGCGATCTCGGGTCCCGGCTCACGCTCCGCGAGGGCCACGCGTTCGATTTCTTCAAGTGGCAGGAAGATCGCGATCGCCTGCAACGCCTCTACCACGGCCGAGGCTATCTCGAGGCCAGGGTCGCCACCTCTCGCGATGCGGCCGGCGAGGGCCGGGTGAGCCTGACCTACGATGTCACTCGCGGCCCGAAGACGGTGCTCGAGGTGACGGGCATGAGCCTGCCGGCTGCGGTGCGAGACCATCTGCGCGCACGCTGGGCCGACGCCGTGTTCGACGGATTCCTGCTCGGGGATCTGCAGGACGCGGTGAAGGCGGACCTGGCGCGCGGCGGTTACCTGCGGGCTGTCGTGAACGCCGGCGTGCAGCGGAGCGGCGCCGGCGCGAGCGAGCAGAAGACGATTACCATCCGGGTCGATCCGGGGCTGCCGAGCACGACGCGCCGGATCGTATTCGTCGGCAACGTGCAGATCACCTCCGAGCGCCTGCGCGCGACCCTGACCGCACAAGCGCTGGAACTGGCGGCATGGCTCGATCCCGCGGCGGTTCAGTCAGCGCTTTCCTCGCTCTACCGCGGCGAGGGCATGTTGAATGCGAAGGTCCGCGTCGAAGGTCCGCGTTACGACGGCGCAGAGTCGACGGTTCGGGTGGTCGTCGACGAGGGGCCGATGTTCCGCGTGACCGGGGTCCGCGTTGAGGGTGCACATCGGCTGCCGGGGACAATCGTCGTGCAGGAGTTTGGTGTCGAAGAGGGAGCACCGTACGAACCCGCCCGCATCGAGGAGGGGCGGACGCGTGTCGAGCAGGCGTACCATCGCAAGGGATTCGCCGATGTGCGCGTCGCTGTCACCCCGGAGGTGTCGCGCGAACGCGCGGAAGTCGCACTCGCGGTCGCCGTGCAGGAAGGGCCGGAGCGCGTGCTGGACGGCGTCGATGTCCGGGGAGCATCAGGCACCAGCCGCAGCGTCGTGGATCGCGCGCTCCAGGCGACGCCTGGCGAAACGGTCGATCCCGAGTCGTGGTACCAGGCGCGCCGGCGGCTCTACGACACGGGCGTCTTCAGAGGTGCCGACATCGAGTTCACGCCGGTGGGGGCGGCCACGACCGAGGGCGGCGTGACCCGACAGCCTGTACGCGCGGTGGTGACGCTGCAGGAGTGGCCCCGCTGGCGGGTGCGCTACGGGTTCAGGCTCGAGGACCAGGCGGCCGCGTCCGGTACCGGTCGCGATCTGTCGCCCGGCGTGCTCGTCGACCTGCAGCGTCGAAATCTGTTCGGGCGCGCAATCGGACTCGGTCTGACCGGCAGCTACCAGAACAGCGTCAGGCTTGCGCGGGTATCCTTGACGCTTCCACGCCTCGTTTCGCTGCCGGTCACAACGACCATCTTCCTCACGCGTCTGCGCCAGTCCCTGGGCAGCGATGGCGCGATTCCCTACGTCGTGGACAAGAGCATTGTGTCCGCCGAACAGGGGTTCCAGCCATTTCGCACCGTCAAGCTGACATACGGATACCGATTCGAGCGCGACCACACCTTCGACCCGACGGCCAGCCCCACAGACGAGCTGGCACTGAACTACACGCTGAACATCGCACGGCTGAATGCGGCCATCGTCGTCGATTCCAGGAACGATCCCTTCAACTCGACGTCCGGGTGGTTCCACTCGTCCAACTTCGAGTACGCCGCGCGCAGCCTCGGGTCGGACCTCCGGTTCATCAAGTACCTGGCCCAGCGGTACTACTTCCGTGAAATCGGGCCGATCACGCTGGCCACGGCGGTGCGTTTCGGGGCCGGCCACGGCATCGGTCAGGATCTGATTCCGAGCGAGAAGTTCTTTGCCGGCGGCGCGACATCGGTTCGAGGCTACGCCCAGGACGGGCTCGGGCCGGTCGACTATCTCGGTGTGGTTGGCGGGGATGCCATGCTGGTCGTCAACCAGGAGGCGCGGTTCCCGGTGTACCGATGGGTCCGCGCGGTGGCGTTTCTGGACGCCGGCAACGTGTTCCCGAAACTGGGCGACGTGTCGATTGGCGCGCTGAAGGCGGGTGCAGGACTCGGGCTGCGCCTGAACACACCGATTGCGCTGCTGCGCATCGATTTTGGCGTGCCCCTGTCAGCCACGCCAGGCTCGCCCGGCTCGCGGCGCGGCCGTTGGTACTTCTCCTTCGGTCAGACGTTCTGAACGCCTACTTCCCCCTGACGGTCTTCATCAGCGATTCAATGGCCGGACGCTCCGGGGCCTTCGGTGCGAGCTTCAGGAAGCGTTCGAAGAAGGCGGCCATCTTGTCGACGCGTTTCGCCTTGTAGTACTCCATCCCGGCGTAGTAGTGCGCATAGGCAAACGCCGGATCCATCGTCGTCGCCTTCTCGAGGGCGGCTGACGCGTTGCGGAAGTCCTTCGCCTCGGCGTAGGCGAGGCCGAGCTGGTATTGGGCGAAGAAGCTGTCTGGCGCGAGTTCGACTGCCTTGCGCCCGTCGGCGATCGCCTTGTCCATGTCGCCGCTCAGGACCGAGGTCGCCGACCGGCCGACAAACGTCCAGGCATTGAAATCATCGTTCCCGAGCCGGCCGAACCAGTTTCGCGCCTGCTCGTTGTCCGGCGGGGTCAGCCTGTGCGCGCTCTGGCCCGCCAGGTACAGGTCCTGGGGAGCCGGCGCCGTCTCGGCCTGGACCCGCTCGATGACCTGGGAGAACTGTCCGCTTTCGAAGAGGCTTTGAATCGTCGGCGGTTCCTGCGCGGGCAGCGCAAGGGCCAGCGTCGTGACGAGAATGGATGCGAGACCTGTCATCGGGTACCACCTTTCCTGGCGCCGCCGAATTTCCGATCTCGGCTTGCCCCTCCATCGTATCCAATTCGAGCGGCGGGGGCACACTCATCCGGCGCGGGCCCCGAAGCCGGTGGGTTGTCATGATGGCCGTGCCAGGCCCCGTCCTGGCCCGTTCCGGCCCGTTGACAGAAAACCGATGGTGGGGTGCATACTACGTTTCAGGAACCGGCATGGGCGTCTCGGCCGGTGCGCGAGCCTCCAGCGAAAGGGTCTGTATGACTCGATATTCTGGAGTGAGATTTTGGCCGCTCCTCGTCTCGAGGCGGATGCCGGCGGCGCTGGCCCTGGCGGCGGCCGTGGTCGCGGCCGGCGGCGCATCGGGTGTCGCGCGGCAGATGCCCGCCCCTTACGGGCTATATGTTCGAACCGACTGCGAGCTGAAGTCGACCTACTCGGAAGAAGCGAAATCGACCACCGTTCAGCTGGCGCTCGCCCCGCCGGGCCCGGGCGACTTGCCGTCGGCCGCGTCGCTGGTGCTTCAGGCGCAGTTCGCCGGACGCCAGCCGATCAACCCTCCAGGCGCGATCAGCGTCCTCGCCCTGCCGGCCGCCAACGGCAATCCGAACACCGTGCGAGGCTTCGAGCTCGAGTTCATGATCGAGCGGGCCGATGCGAGCCCGGTCCGGCTGTTCTACTTCGGCCAGTCCTGGGGTGATGTGGGCTACGTGCCGGCCGGAGGAGAAGTCACGCGGGTCGTCTTCAGCATGAGCGTCGCGGATCTTCAGTCGCTCGTTCTGGCCCGGAAGGTCACCGGAACCGTGATGAACTCGGGTTTCGTGTTCACCGATCGGCACTTCGCGGCGCTGCGCCTGTTTGCGACGGCCATCGGCGTCCCGATCCCGTCCGACAAATCCCCGGAACGCTGACCCGTCCAGGAAGCGGTCCGGACACGCACTCTGCCAACGGAGCGACGGACCCGGGACTGCCGGGCCCGAGGTCCATCGCTCCTGAATAAAGAACGGCCTACCGCGAGCCGGATGCAGCCGGAACGTTCCAGCCGGTCTGCGGCAACCCCGGCACGACGCGCAAGGAGTTCTGGTAATAGACCTTGCGCAGCACATCGTCGGGGAGGTTCATCCCGTAGAGCTTCCAGAACGCGTGGTAGTCACGGTAGTAGTCGAAGTACTCGTCGCTCGTTTCGAACACGCGCCAGTAGTAGGGGAACTCGGACGGGGCGTACGAGTCCTTCCCGAAGAGCACCCGGTCCTGGTACTTGATGAAGAACTCGCGCGCGGCCTTCGGCTGGCGGCCGAAATCGTAGAGCACGGCCGACAGGTCCATCACCACGTTGGGCGTCTTGTCGAGGAACGCGGCGGCGCGGGCGAGGTTGTTGCCGTACCAGCCGAAGTGCGCGTTGATGAAGCGGGTCTTCGGATTGGCCAGGAACATCCGGTCGCGCTCGCCCATCAACTCCTCGAACGTGGGCTCGCCCTCCATGTAGTGCCGCCGGTCCTTGAAGAGCGCCAGTTCGAGCCATCGTTCGTTTTTCATGTCGAGCGGCGAGAAGAACTCCTGCGGCTCTGCGATGTGGATGAGGACCGGGATGTTGAGCCGTGCGCACAGGTCCCACACCGGTTTGAGCACCGGGTCGTCAACCTTCAGCCTCGTGCCGTCGGCCTTCTTCGCCTGCATCCCCAGGCCCTTGGCGATCTTGAGGGCGATCGCGCCGTTCTTGACGGCCTGCTCGAGGTCTGCGGTCGCCTTTTCGGCCCACCCCGGGCCGCCGGCGCCGTTCCAGTTGACGTTGGCCATGACGCGGAAGCGATCCGGGTACTTGCTGCTGCGGATGTAGTCGACCTTCTGCTTGATGGCGTTCGGATCGGAGCCGCCGCTGAGGTTGACCAGCACGCGCAGGTTCAGCGCGTCCATTTCCTTGATCAGCTGTTCCACGGTTTCCGGGGTCGGACCGGTGTGGCTGTGGACGTCGACGACCGGGAACTTCGCCCTGGGCACGAGGTGCTCGCCGGTGACGAGGGTCGATCGCGGTTTGTAGTCCAGGATGGTTGGTGCGGGGAACTCGGGCGACTGGCACCGGCCCGGGCGGGTCTCGGTCGTTCCCGGAGGACATTGGCCGGGCGGGTACTGCGGGCCCGCCGACTGGCCGCGCTGGCCGCTCCCGCGTTGGGCGATGACGGCGCCGCTCGCCAGTCCGACCGCCGCGACACTTGCCACTGCAACGACCCACCGAGTCGGAATACTGATACGCAGCATATCGTTCCTCTTCTGAGGGCGCGGTCATTCTACCGCATCCTCCCGGCACGTGATTCGTGACATCCCGGATTCCCGGTGTGAACCATGGCGGTGGTACCGGACGATCGTTCCCTTCTGGTATACTTCGCGACCATGAGGTTCGCACCGGAGTACGTTCGCTTCGTATTGAACGAAAACTTCGAGGACGCCAAGCGACTCTTCCTCCCCCCGCTGATGGCGATGCACTACGCACATCTCGTGATGCTGCGCAGTCAGGAGATCCTCTCCGCGCACGACGCCCGCACCTTGCGCAATGCGCTGGACTCGATCTCACAGGACCAGGTCCGCACGGTCACCTTCGACGGCACCTTCGAAGACCTGTTCTACTACGTGGAGGGTCTGCTCGTCGGCGCATGCGGGGAAGACGTGGCGGGGAAGCTTCACACGGCCCGCAGCCGTAACGACATCGACATGACGCTGTACCGGATGGGGCAGCGGAGCCTCGTGCTCGATCTGCTGTCCGCCACGCTCGACCTGCGACGCGCGCTGGTGAAGGTGGCGGGCGACCACCGGGAGACCATCCTCCCGCTGCACACGCACACGCAGCCGGCCCAGCCGTCCACGGTGGCGCACTACCTGCTCGCCGTGATCGAGCAGCTCGAGCACGATGCCCGGCGCCTCGGGGCCGCCTACGAAACGACCAACCGCTGTCCGCTGGGCGCCTGTGCCATCACCGGCACCGGCTTTCCCATCGATCGGCACCTGACCAGCAAGCTGCTCGGATTCTCCTCGCCCACCCGCAACACGTACGGCAGCATCGCGACGGTCGATTACCTGCTCGAGAACATCGCCGCCTCGGCGGTTGCGCTCGCCGACTTCGGACGTTTCGTCCAGGACCTGCTGCTGTGGTGCACGTCCGAGTTCCACTATCTCCGGCTCGGCGACGGTTTCGTCCAGGGCAGCAGCATCATGCCGCAGAAGCGGAACCCGGTCGCGATCGAGCACGCCCGCGGCATCACCAGCAAGGCGCTCGGCCAGGCGACCGCGGTCCTGCTGACCATCCACAACACGCCCTTCGGTGACATCGTGGACACCGAAGACGACCTGCAGCCGCTGGTCTACTCGACCTTCCGTGACGCGATCCGCGCGATCAGGCTGGTGGCCGCGGCCATGGAAACCGCCACCTTCGACCGGCCAGGTCTCGAGGCGCGCGCGGCCTCGGGCTGGATTACGATGACGGAACTGGCGGACACGCTGGTCCGCGAGCACGGGCTGTCGTTCCATATCGCGCACGACATCGCCGGGCGCCTGGTCGCGGCACGGCAGGCGGACCCGGCCGCGCGGCTGAGCGACGTGGTGCTCTCGGCGAGCCGGGAGCTGACCGGGACGCCGCTGCACTACACGGAGGATCAACTGGCGGAGATCCTCAGCCCGCGGCACTTCGTCGAGATTCGACGGACCTACGGCGGGCCCGCGCCCGCTGAGACAACCCTGGCGCTCGAGGAGTCCCGGCGCCTTCTGGCCGAGGACGACCGCTGGCGCGCGGATCGACTGCAGCATCTCGCGGCAGCCGAGGCCGAACTGCGCGAACGGAGCGCGGCGCTGTGATCGACAAGAGCCGGCAGTACGACGAAACCGTGGATCGCCCGTGGGTATTCGCCGGCGCCCTGCTGCTGGAAGTCGTCGTCATCATCGCGCTCTGGGCATTCGGGCGGTACTTCGGAAGCTAATGCGTCTCGAGTCGGCGGCGTGCGGCGGTGGCGCCTGCGCGTCGGAGTGGGCGGTCACCGATGCATCCGATTGACTGGTTCATCGTCGCGGTGTACCTGACCTGGATCGTGTGGGACGGCATCCGCCGGACCAAGAGCAGCCGCGAGGTCGAAGGGTATTTCCTGGCCAACCGGAGCCTGCCGTGGTGGGCGGTCGGGCTCTCGGTCATGGCCACGCAGCTGAGCGCGGTCACGCTGGTCGGCACCACCGGCCAGGGGTACGCAGACGGCCTTCGGTTCGTGCAGTTCTACTTCGGCCTGCCGATCGCGATGGTGATCCTCTCGTTCACCGTCGTCCCATTCTTCTACCGCGCCCGCGTCTATACCGCCTACGAGTACCTGGAGAAGCGGTTCGACTCCAAGACACGGGCGCTGACCAGCGTGTTCTTCCTGCTGTCGCGCGGTCTCTCGTGCGGCGTCACCATTTCGGCTCCCGCCCTCGTGCTGTCCATTGTGCTCGGCCTGAACCTCACGCTGACCGTGCTGCTCATCGCCGTGCCCACGTCGCTGTACACGATGTTCGGCGGAGTCCAGGCGGTGGCGTGGACCGATGTGAAGCAGATGGCGCTGGTCATCTCGGCGGTCGTGCTGGCCGTGATCATGCTGCTCGCCGGCCTGCCCCACGACGTGGGCATCGTTCAAGCCCTGCAGCTGGCCGGGAGCACCAGCCGGCTGAAGGCGGTGGACTTCACGTTCGACCTGACGCAGACCTACACGTTCTGGTCCGGGATCATCGGCGGCCTCTTCCTGATGCTCTCCTACTTCGGCTGCGATCAGAGCCAGGTGCAGCGCTACCTCACCTCGAAGTCGATCGCCGAAGGCCGCAGCTCGCTGATGATGAGCGCCTACGTGAAGATTCCGCTCCAGGCCCTGATCCTGCTGATGGGCGTGCTGGTGTTCGTCTTCTACCTGTTCAACCAGCCGCCCATGCTCTTCAACCCGGCACAGCAGGCCCGGGTGGAGGCCAGTCCCCGCGCGGCCGAGTACGCCGGCCTCGAGCGCGAGTTCGGCTCGGCGTTCGAGAACCGGCGCGCGGCGGCCATCGCGCTGGCCGCCGCCGACAGACAGGACGATCAGGCTGCGGCGGCGCCCGCCAAAGAGGCACTGGTCGCGAGCGATGCCCGGCTGAAGGGGGTTCGCGACCGTGCGGCGGTGCTGGTGCGCGAGGTGAGCGGCGACAGCAAGTACAACGACGTCAACTACGTCTTCCCCACCTTCGTCACCACGCGCCTGCCCATGGGCCTGGTCGGCGTGCTGATCGCCGCCATCATCGCAGCGGCCATGTCGGCCAGCTCGGCCGAGATGAACGCGCTGGCGACGACGACGGTGATCGACGTCTACAGGCGGCACCTGGTCCGCGAAGCCTCTGATTCGCACTACCTGCTGATCTCCAAGGTGGCCACGGGATTCTGGGGATTGTTCGCCGCCGGCGTGGCTCTCTATGCGGTCAGCCTCGGGTCGCTCATCGAAGTGGTCAACCGATTCGGTTCGTTCTTCTACGGCTCGCTGCTTGGCGTGTTCGTGCTGGCCATCGGCACGAAGCGCGCGACGGGACGGGGCGCCTTCTGGGGGCTGATCGCCGGCATGGTGGCCGTCGCCATCGTCGCCTTCGGCACTTCGGTCTCGTTTCTCTGGCACAACGTCGTCGGCGTGGTCGTCGTCGTGGTGGTTGGTATGGCGCTGAGCTACACGGATCGCCCGCAGCCGCAGCCGGCCCCTTCGTCGTAGGCCCCTCGCGGACCGCTTGTCCCCCGAAAGCCGGCGTCAGCATGCCGGCCGTCGTGCCAGATCTGGCTTGCCCCCTGGACGGAGGACTTGGCATGAGGTGGCTCACGGTCCCTCTTGTTGCCTGCCTGATTCTCTGCACGGGTGTCGCGGCCTCTGGTGCGCCTGGCACGACGAGAGTCGCGTTGCGCGTGGAACGGCCGGCCGAGGGGGCACCGCTCACATTCGGCCTGCCCTTCCCCAAGGACGCGCTCGACTCGCCGGACCATGTCCGTGTCCTGACTCCCGACGGCCGCGAGATTCCTTCGCAGACGACCGAAGTGACATCGTGGGAGCCCGCATCGGGCAGCGTGAAGTGGTTGTGGGTGTTCTTCTTCGCGACACGGTCGGACGCGTATGTCCTCGAGTTCGGCCCGGCGGTTCGCCGGGCGGCGTACACGGGCGATCGCGTCGTCGTCTTCAACAATCAGCGCGAGCGCGGCGGGAGCGAGATCACGACGGGGCCCCTTCGCCTGACCATCAGGCAGGGCGAAGGCGGCTTCATCGCACGGGCGGAACTGGACCAGAAGCGCGACGGCTTCTCCGCCGGCGACCTCATCGCCGAGTCGAACGACGCACGGGGATCGTTTGTCGACGTCCTCGACGAGGCGGGCATCGACCGATCGAAGGCGGTGATCATCCGGACGTCCATCGAGAAGGGATCCGGCCCGCTCCACGCCATCCTTCGCGTGGACGGTGAGTACCGCTACGGCCGGGCGGACAACAATCCATCGCCCTTCACGCTCCGCATTCACGCCTACGCCGGGAAGTCGTACGTCAGAGTGCTGCACACGTTCGTGTACACCGGCGTGCCGGACAAGCACCGCCCGCAGGAAGGTGAGTATCCGCACGTGGCGACGCAGGCCGAGAACCTGATCGTGGCCGATCGGTCGGACGACGGCTGGAAGATCCCCCGTGATCGGCTGGCAAGCATAGGCCTCGCGCTCGACCTCAAGCTGTCCGGAACGCGGCGCATCCTGACCGGATTGAACGATGGCCGCTGGTGGGAAGACGGCCGGACGCGGATGGCCGGCCAGCAGATCGCCGCCGGCGACATCTCGCTGCTGCAGACCGGACCGGATCCGAGCCGAACGGTCCCTGTGCCCGAATCCTCTCCTGCCTCACGCCTGGGCGGGTTCATCGCTCGGCTGGCGGATGGCGGGCGCACGGTCGACCAGACCGAGCGCGCCGAAGGCTGGATGGACGTCGCGGACGATACGCGCGGCGTGGCCGTCGGACTCCTGAACTTCGTCGAGGAATACCCGAAGGAGATTCGGGCGGCGAACGACAACCGGCTGACGGCGTTCCTGTGGTCGCCGCAGGCTGAGCCGATGAGCTTCGCCCGGGTATCGAACGACCCGGGGCAGGAGGGCGCGATCGAGAACTGGGCGCAGGGAACGGCCAAGACCAGTGAGCTGTGCCTGTTCTTCCACGCGGCCGGCGGGCCGCCCGAGCAGCTTGCCACGACGATGAGGTCGTTGTTGCACCCGCCCGTCGCGCATGCCAGCCCGAGCTGGTACGGCGCCAGCGGCGTGTACGGGCAGTTCGCCGCCCGCTCGACGGCGTTCCCTGATCTGGAGCGCGGCATCGACTACAAGTTCGACTGGTGGCTGTTCAACCAGCGATGGATGCCCTGGTTCGGCATGTTCGACTACGGCGACGGCAAGCTCTACTTCGACAACGAGAAGTGGGATGTCTGGAGCCAGAACGAGCCGGCGGAAGATTTCGAGCTCTGGGTGCAGTTCATGCGCACGGGCGACGCGCGCATCTACACGGCCGCCCAGGCGTTCGCCCGCCATTCGATGGACGTCGACAACATTCACTGGCCCGCCAGTCCGGTATATGTCGGGGACTCCAACTACCCGCTCGACTACTGGAAGCTCGCCAAAGAGCCTCGCGGATCGAACTACATCGGCATCGGCCGGCGCCACGCGCCGCAGCACTGGCAGCACGTCCTGAGCGCCCACGTGTGGGTGCAGGGCTGGCTGGCGGACTACTACCTGGCAGCGGACCATCGAGGTCTGGACATCGCCATCCAGACGGCGGACATGCACCTGCGCCGCATCTGGGGCGAGCACGGCCTCACGGGCAGGCGCCTGTATCTGGCCGCCTGGAACCTGACGCAGGTCTGGGACGCAACCAAGGACGCGCGCTACCAGCGCGAGCTGCAGGACCTGGTGGAACGCATGCTGCGGGTGCAGGAGCGCGAGCAGGGCGGCAGCCTGGTCATGGATCGATTCGGCTACGCCAACGTGTACGTCACGCACGGCCTCTCGGAGTACCTGTCGATGACGGGCGACGCCCGGGTCCGCGCGGCGCTCATCCGTCACGCCAGGGTGATGCGGGATCTGGAGCCGCTGAATCACCAGATGGAATCCTACCTGTCGAGCCTTCACAGCCTGTCGATTGGCTACGACCTGACGGGGGACGCCAGCTTCCTGGCGCAGATGCGGCGGCGGATGGAGGTCATGAACACCGACCCGATCGCGCGCCCGATCGATGACACGTGGACTCAACACGATCTGGCCCAGGCGCTCGAGAAAGCCAGCCGTCTCCCTGCCGACCCGAACCGCCGCAATGGCAGGGGGTTGTGGACGATCACGAACGGGCTTCGCGTCTTCGGCTGGACGCACGGATTCACCCTCCCCTGGTGCCTGTCCACGCTGGAACGTGCCGCCCCGGCGGGTTCGCGTTGACTCGCGGGATCGCGCAGCGTATAGTTCGGCTGGCTCGGTGCCACAGCCTCCAGGCCGCATCCTTGCGGCAGGCGCGGGTTCTCGGCATTTGCGGCCGGTGGAAGCCTTGCCGGCATTCCGGATCTCATCCTCACTGGCTACTCGTTCGTGATCTGAACCCCGGAAGGAGCTGGAGATGCAGTCCTCAGCAGTCGTCCATCAACACAGCAATCGCCCCGCAGTAATCTCGCAGGCGATCCTGCGGCACGCCTGGCGTGCCGCCTCGGTCGTCCTGCTGCTTCTCGCCTCAGTCTCCCTGGTTTACGCGCAGGCCGGAGCGGTGAACGGCGCCATCGAGGGAAGCATCGTCGATGCGTCCGGCGCCGTGCTGCCGGGCGTTACCGTCACGATCTCCAACAACGACACCGGCGCCCAGCGCGTCGTCGTCACCAACGAACGGGGCGTGTATCGCGCGCCGCTGCTGCCACTGGGAACGTACCAGCTGGTGGCGGACCTCGAAGGATTCAAGAAGTACGAGCAGACGGGGATCCTGCTGACAGCCGGCCAGGACGGCGGTCGTCAATATCGCGCTGACGGTCGGCCAGCTGAACGAGACCGTGATCGTCACCGCCGAGGCGGTACTGGTCGATCCCGGCAAGATTGACGTCGGCCGGAACATGAACGAGCGGGAGGTGAAGAACCTGCCGCTGGTGGCCCGCAACCCGTACAACTTCGCGCTGCTCCAGCCGGGCGTCACCGGTTATGAGAACACGGAGTTCGGCATCCCGCGCTTCAGCGCGAACGGGTCGATGCTGCGCATCAACTACCAGGTCGACGGCAACACGAACACGCAGAAGGATCGCGCGGGCCTGCGGCTGGTGCCGATGTCGGAGGTCATGATCAGCGAGGTCAAGGTCGTCACGGCGGGCTACGCCCCGGAGTTCGGGCAGACGATGGGCATGGTCTACAACGCCATCACGCCGTCGGGCACGAACACGTTCAAGGGCGCCGCGAGCTTACCGCTTCCGCCGGAAGCCGTTCAGCGCGTGCCCGTTCTGGATGGCGAACTGCAATGCCGATACGAAGCCCGACACCAAGATCAACACGTGGACCGGTGAGCTGGGCGGTCCCGTCCTGAGGGACAAGCTGCACTTCTACGCGGGCGTCGAGCGGACCTACCGTGACCTCTCGCAGCAGCGGATCATCACGCTCTCCCCGGCCACCGTGGCGCAGGTCGGCCTGCCCGCTCAGCCGGCCTTCGTGCCCTTCAGCCAGACGGCGCTCTTCTACATCGGCAAGCTCGACTACCAGCTGAACAAGAGCAACCGGATCAGCGCGCGGTTCATGCAGTTCGGCAACGAGCAGCCGGGCAACGCCGGAGGCGGCACCTCGACGCTCGACACGACCTACGACTACCACGACTACATGAAGTCGGGCGCGGTGCAGGTCGTGTCCACGCTCGGGGGCTCGAAGCTCAACGAGCTGCGCATGCAGTACGCGAATCGATACACGAGCCGGACGCTGAGCCCCTCGTCCGGAAATCTCCAGCAGACCCGTATCACGGGCACGATCTCCTTCGGCAAGCCGTTCGACATTCCGGCCGCGTTCAAGCAGGGCATCCTGCAGGTCGTCGACAACTTCTCCTGGATTCGTGGCGACCACTCAATCAAGCTCGGCGGCGACATGCAGGTGGTCTGGGACTGGCGCCAGGTGCAGGAGACGACCGACGGAGCCTACACCTTCCCGACCATCGCAGGCGTACCTCGATGCCAAGAGCGGCAAGGCGCCGCATGGCTACACGACGTTCTCACAGACGATCGGCACGCCGAGCTACAAGTTCGCCTCGACGCTGTTCAGCGCGTTCGTGCAGGATGACTGGCGCGTGAATCGCGACTTCAAGGTCCTCTACGGCGTGCGCTACGACCTGTACCAGTACCCGACGGCGAAGGCCAACTCCCCGTTCTCGTACTCCCAGAAGTTCTCCATCGACAAGAACAACATCGCGCCGCGCCTCGGGCATCGTCTGGGCGCTCGGCCAGAGCAAGCGGACGGTGCTGCGCGCGAGCACGGGCATCATGTACGACCAGGCGCTGCTCGGCGCCTACGAGAACGCGCTCGAGCAGAACGGCGCCTCCGAGCGCACGAGCATCAGCTGCGCGCCGGCCGCGACCGGGTGCCCGGCGTACCCGAACAGCCTGAGCAGCCTGCCACCCGGATACAAGCTGCCGGTAGGGAACATCTTCACGGTCGATCCAGGCTTCAAGGTCGCCCACACGTTCCAGAACAACGTCCAGATCGAACGCGGCGATCGGGAAGACCTTCTCGGTGTCGCTCGGGCTTCATCTACAGCCACGGGTACGACCTGCCGACGGTCAACAACATCAACGTCATCAACCCGATCGGCATGCTGGCCGACGGGCGGCCGATCTTCTCGACGGCCGTCAGCGCCGCCACCCGCATGGATCCCCGTTTCAGCGCCATCAACGTCGTCCAGTCGAACGGCTGGTCGGACTACAAGGCCGTGACCATTTCGTTCTCCCGCCAGGGCCGCGGTCTCCAGTTCAACATGAACTACTCGTATGGCAAGGGCGTCGATGACGCGCCGGCCAGCGGCAACCTGTCGTTCATCAGCGACAGCGCCCGATCCGATCCGACGAACCTGGCGCGGGACAAGGGTCCGAACCTGCTCGACTCGCGCCACAACCTGAACGGCAGCATCGTGGCGAACCCGGAGTTCAACCTGAGCAACAGGGTGCTGAACGCCGTGGTCAACGGGAACCAGATCGGGGTGATGGTGCAGTTCAACAGCGGCCTGCCGTTCAACATCTCGAGCAACCGCGACCTGAACGGTGACGGCAGTGGAAGCGACCGGCCGCTGTACGTCGGCCGCAACTCGATGTACATGCCCAACCGCTACAACATCGACATGCGCTACTCGCGCTTCTTCCCGATCTACCGGACGATGCGCCTGGAGGTGATCGCCGAGTTCAAGAACGTCTTCAACAAGCAGCAGCTGCAGGGCGTCAACTCGTCGGTCCAGGTCGATACGGCCGGCAACCCGCTCGTGCCGATTCCCACCGACGCGTGGGGATTCACCAACTACACCGGGTTCGAGCAGCGCGAGTTCCAGCTGGGATTCAAGTTCCATTTCTGACGGAGCCGTCTGAACGGGAGCCGGGACGTCGCGACACGGTGCCACAACGCCTGACTCTGACCTTTGTTCGACTCGAAGGACGGCAAACATGAAACGTCTGGTACGCTGCTCGCGATCAGTCGGCGCGCTGGTCGGCCCGTGTCTCGGTCCACGCGCAGAACCGGATGACCTTCCCGGTCGTCGTGGCCGACGAAGGCCACGTCGCACTCGGTCTCGCCATTCGTCATCTGAATGTCTCGGGCACGTTCCTGCAGACGGCGGCGCATCCCGATGACGAGCACAACAACCTCTACGCGATGTTCACCCTGGGCCAGGGCCTGCGCTCGGTCGACGTGCAGACCACGCGCGGCGCCGGCGGCCAGAACGAAATCGGGCCCGAGCTGTTCCAGGATCTCGCGGTGCTGCGCACCTCGGAGCTGATGTCGGCGCACCGGCTCGACGGCGCCGAACAGTACTTCACCCGCGCGATCGATTTCGGTTATTCGTTCGACCCGCCGGAGATCTACCAGAAGTGGGGCCGGCAGGAGGTCATCGGCGACTTCGTGCGGATGATCCGCACGTTCCGTCCGGACGTGGTTCTGACCATGAGCACGCAGGGGACCGGCGGCGATCGGGCCCACGAAGCGACGACCATGCTGACGCGGGAGGCGTTCCAGGCCGCAGCCGACCCCACCAGTACCCGGAACAGATGAAGGAGGGCCTGAGGCCGTGGCAGGCCAGGAAGCTCTACTTCACGCCGAACTTCGGCCGGGGTGGTGGGCCGCCTGCGCCGGGCGGCGCGGGCGCACCGCCCGCCCGGCCCGCCGGGGAAGGCCGGGGTGCCGCGCAGGCCGTGCCGGCCGGGATGAAGCTGGCGACGGTTGACTCGAACATCTTCGACCCGCTGCTCGGCCGCACGTACGCCGAAATCGGCGCCGACGCACGCAGCTTCCACAAGTGCCAGGGCATGGCAGGGCTGCCAGCCCTGCCCGGTGCCACCGGTGGCCGCGCCGGCCGGTACCAGCTCATCGAAACGTCAATTGCCAGCCAGAAGGACAAAGACGAGACCTCGCTGTTCGAGGGGATCGACTACCGCCTGGCTGCTCTCGCGCAGTTTGCCGGACCCAACCCGCCGGAAGGGCTCAGGACCGGACTGGCCGCGATCGTGGAACAGGCGGAACTGGCGCAGAAGGCGTTCGACAACGGCAATGACGCCGGCACCATCAGTCCGATCGTTGCCGGTCTGGCGGCGGTCCGCTCGCTTCGGGGCCAGCTCGGATCGATGGGCCTCAGCGACTCCGCACGATACGAGATCGATTTCCGCCTCAACGTGAAGGAGCAGGACTTTCAGGACGCGGTCCTTGCCGCGCACGGTCTCTCCTTCGACGCGGTGAGCGACGACGGGCTGCTGATTACCGGGCAACCGGTCAGGCTGACGCTGCTGGCCATCAATCATGGGCCGGCGGATGTGGACCTCAGCGAGATCCAGGTGGCGGGATTCGACGGCCAGGCGGCCTGCACGCCCGGCGTCGTCAAGAAGAACTCCGTCTACAGCTGCACGGCAGAAATGAAGGTGCCGCAGGCCGCGAAGCTGACGACGCCGTACTGGAAGGACGAGTACCTGGAACGTCCCGAATCCGAAAGCGGCGCTCGACATCTACGATCCCGATGTCCAGTTCGGGGTGCCGTTCCGGCCGACGCCCTTCCGCGCCGCATTCAAGCTGAAGGCGAGCGGAGCGTCAGCGTCGACGGAGGTCCCCGTCACGTTCCGCTACGTGAAGGACCTCTTCATGGGCGACAAGCGGATGGAACCGAACGTCGTCCCTGCGTTCTCGGTTGAGACGACGCCGACCACGGCGATCATCCCCGCCGGTGCCGCCGGCGCGGCAAAGCCGGTCGTTCGCGAGATCTACGCGTCGGTGACCAACGGCGTCAAGGGCCCGGCCGACGCGCTGGTCAGGCTCAAGGTGCCGGCCGGATGGAAGGTCGCGCCTGCCGAGGCGCCCCTCAAGTTCACCAATGAGGACCAGTCCATGACCGTGCGCTTCACGGTCACCGTGCCGCCCGGCATGAAAGCCGGCGAGTACGTCGTGACGGCCGTGGTGACCTCGCCGGTTGTCGCCGGCGTCGAGTTCGCCAACGGGTATCACGTCATCGAGTATCCGCACATTCAGCGGCGCCAGGTGATCAAGCCGGCCGAAACCGACATCAAGGTGATGAAGGTGAACCCGGCGCCCAACGTCAGGGTGGGATACATCATCGGCGCGGGCGACCAGGTGCCCGCGGCGCTCGAGCAACTGGGTGCGAGAGTCGAGTTCATCGAGCCCGATGAGCTGGCGTGGGGCGACCTGTCGAAGTACGAGGTCATTGTCACCGGTACGCGCGCCTACCAGCGCCGTCCGGACCTGCGCGCCTACAACCGCCGCCTGATCGAGTATGCCGAACGCGGCGGGACGGTGATCGTGCAATACAACAAGATGGAGTTCAACCAGGCCCAGTACGGGCCGTACCCGGCCAGGGTCAGCAACAGCCGGGTGACCGACGAGAACGGACCCGTGAAGATTCTCGTGCCCAACGACCCCGTGTTCAACTACCCGAACAAGATCGGGGAAGACACGTGGAAGGGCTGGGTGCAGGAACGCGGGCTCTACTTCCTCGGAGAGAAGGACCCGAAGTACGTCGATCTTCTGACGGTCGAAGAACCATTCCCTGACAACAAGGGCGTCAAGACCGGAGCCCTCGTTTCGACGACGGTTGGCAAGGGAAGATGGCTCTACGTCGGGCTCGGGCTCTGGCGCCAGGCGCCGGCACAAGTGGAAGGCGCCTATCAACTGCTGGCCAACCTGGTGGCGCTCGGCAAGGCCGCGCCGGCCGCGAAGCCGGCGGCAGGCAAGGGCACAGGGTCCGCGAAATAGCAGGCGATCCATCAGGCCGGGCGGAGGAACGGTTCTTCCTTCGCCCGGCCGACTACCTCACCGAACAGCATGGCCGGCGGGTTGGCGCGCACGAGAGGTGGCGAAACTCGGGTCTTCGGTTCGGGCCCGCCGCGGTTACGGCATCTCGAAGGCGTGCTGGGCGTCTCGCACGGTCAGCACCGGGCAGGGCGACTTGCGCACGACCCGCTCGGCGACGCTGCCGAGCAGGATGTGCGCGATCGGTCCCCGCCCGTGCGTGCCCATCACGATCAGGTCCACGTCGTTCGTCTTCGCGTATCGGACAATCTCGACAAAGGGATTCCCGGCCAGCAGCGCGACCACCGCCCGATACTGCGCGCGATCCGCTTCGGGAAGCATCGTGGCCAGCCGCTCTCGTGCCTCCTTCTCGATCTCCTCACGCAGGTTCGGCATCGACGCCACGTACACCTCCGCCGCCCAGGCATGAGCCAGCAGGTCTTCCATCACATGGACCAGATGGAGCGACGCGCCAAAGGCGTCAGCCAGGGCCCGGCCGTATCTCAGCGCAGCTTCCGACGCCTCGCTGAAATCGGTCGGGACGAGAATGGTCTTGATGGAGAACATGGGCGCTCCTCCCGGAAGCCAGTCACCGTCGTGCAGGACCACGAGGATTCGGGGGCGGGGGCCGCAAACGAGCCGTCACCGTTATTATACGGCGCTCCTCAAGGGAGGAGCGCGCTTAACGGCCCGGCGCGCGGGCGGCTCCTGGTCTAGAAGTTGAGCCAGTAGGCCAGTTTGACGAGGAACCGGTTCGTGCCGGGAATCGAGAACACCCGGCCGAAGTCGCGGCTGAAACTGAACGTCCCGACATCGTTCGTCCGCTCGCGCCCCTGCTGCCAGACGACGTAGAGCGTGGAGCCCGGCTTGTACTCCCAACGCAGGACGTTGGTCGACCGGAATGAGCGGTAGTTGAAGTCGGGGTTCCCGGCGTAGGCAAACGGCGCGTATCGATCCTCGAAGCGCGAAGCGCGACCGTTGGCAATCTCCTTGAAGTGATCGAACTCTGCGGCCGAGACGAACGGCTGCGCGTAGATCTGCACGCTGAGCGCCGGCGTGATCGTGTAGTTGATCCGCGTGGTCAGACTCACGGTGTTCTGCCGCATGTGGCCGTACACATAGTGGACTCTGGTGTCGGTGACGTTCTCCACCCACTGCGAGTCCTCGGATACCCGCTCGACCGAGAAACCGCCGATGAGCGACAGGAACGAAGTGGGACGCCAGGTGAGCTGCGGACCCAGGGCGACATCGTACGATCCCCGTTCATCGCGGTAGTAGGAGGCATTGAGTGATCCGTTGATGGCCTTCCGATCGTCGGTGTTCAGGTACCACCAGATGCTGCGGGCCTTCTTCGTAAGGACGGCCGGCCCGCCGCGGGCGGACCGGTCATCGAGGCCGGCGCCGTTGATATTGACGCCCATTCCGGTCGACCAGCTCGACGTGAACACGGCGTGCGCATTGACATTGAAGCCGATGTTCCGTTTCTCGCCGGCGAAGGTCCATGCCCCCCACTGGTTGAGGTTCAGACGCAGGCTCCGGAAATGCCTGCTCGGCTTGTCGCGCCGGAACTGGATCCAGTTGCTCTGCGACACGCTGTCGGCCCGTTGCACGTACCCGACGTCGTTCACGTCGAACCCCGGACTCTTGTATTGGAAGTTCGTGGCGAAGCGGACGACGTTCCCGCCCATCTTGTTGAAGGCCAGCGAGCCGGCGTGCCCCTCCAGGCTGGTACGAGCCGGGTCGTAGGTGATGCCTCTCGCATCCGGGCGCTGGAAGTTGTGAACCGCGTCACGCTGGAGCGCATCGATGGCCTCCGGGCTGCCGCGAACCGAGCTTCCCACCCAGTAGCCCGCCAGCGAGTACCTCCGACTTCCGGAACCGCCAGTCCCAGTCGAGCCCGCCGGTGAACGCCTGGCCGGCCAGCGTGTTCCTGACGTCGGCGGCGAGCCGGCGGGTCGTAGAGGTGAACATGAACCCGAGCGACGACTGGTTGCTCCACTCGCGGCGGGCGCGCCCGATCGTGTAGTTGGTGAACGGCTCGACCGTCTGCTTCCATTGCGCCGAACCGCTGGCGATGCGCCCGGTCTCCTCCGAGGTCACGGCGCTCAGGGCGCCGATCGAGAATCCGCCCACCCGGCCCGTCAGCTTCGCCGCGCCGAGAATGGTCGTCTGCAGCGGGGCGCTGAGGAATCCGCCGTCGGGCACCTCGGGGCTCACGTGCGGGCTGCGTCCGATGCGCCGGGAGTAGAACAGGCCGGTGCACGCGCCGTCGTTGCAGTCGAGGTCGAACTTGAATGTGCCCGAGCCTTCCACGAAGAACGGCCTGCGCTCTTCGTAGAACGTCTCGAACGCCGTCAGGTTCACCACGGCGGGGTCCGACTCCACCTGGCCGAAGTCGGGATTGATCGTGCCGGTCAGCGTCAGCCCGGGGGTGACGGCATACTTCACGTCGGCTCCAAAGGTCGCTCCGGGCTGGCGCGACTTGGTGAACGGATCACCGGCCGCCACCGGCTGGGTCCCCAGTTGCGCGACGGAGTACGGGGTGACCTCGAGCCGCTTCACGGCGCTCGCCAGCCGCAGTCCGTCGATCTCGCCGAACTGCGAGATGAAGCCGGGAGCGCTCTTCGACAGCAGCGGCCAGGTGCACGCCTCCTTGAGCCGGCCGATGTCACGCCATACGGCGAACCCGAACGACTCGGTTCGACCGGGCACGAACCGCAGCTGCGAGAACGGGATCCTGAACTCGGCCTTCCAGCCCTTCGAATCCCTGGAGACGTGGACGTCCCAGACCGCGTCCCACGTGCTGTCGCGATTCCCGTCGGTGTACCAATAGGCGTCCTGTTTCACGCCGGCCGGATTGACGGTGAACTCGTACGCGGTCCGTCGATCGTGATACGAATCGATCGTGAGCCTGATCCAGTCCGATGGAGAGTCGGCGTCCCGCCGTGTCCGGATGCCGACGATCTTGTCCGGCTCGGGGTCGAACGCCCGCACGGCCACATACAGGTAGGTAGTGTCGTAGACGACTCGCACCTCGGTCGGAAAGCTGGGCGCAGCGCCTTCCTTCGGATCGCGCTGCACGAAATTGGTAATTGGGGTGGCGCGCTCCCAGGCGCTGTCGGAGATTTCTCCATTTACGCGCAGCGCCGTCCCGGGAGACAGTTCGACGGCCTCGATTCTGGCGACCGACCCGCCGGCGTCGCCCCTCGGGGCCTTTGCGGACTCCCCGGCGCGTGCCCGCTCACCCGCGAAGGACGAAATGGCGGCGAAAACGAGCAGGGCGATGCCCAGAGGGCCCACTACACGAACACGCGCCATCAATGATCCTCCCGGGGTAGTAGACGGACTTCGGCGCACAATGGTTTGCTGGCTCCTCCAATTCGCGACGCTGTGAGCCGCAGGATGGATCCCTGTGTGACAATTGAGAACACCATGAGCGCTCACGAGATGCGATCAGGGGAGGCCCCGCCTCGTTCAGACGACCGGGCCGTGGCCTGGCATACCTTGTCGGGCGCCGATGCCGTCGAGCGGCTCGAGTCCGATGCGATTGGCGGCCTCGCCAGCGACGAAGCGGCCAGGCGGCTTACCCGGGACGGGCTCAACGAACTGGCGGAGCGCGGCCGAAAGAGTCCGTGGCGGATGCTCTGGGAACAGCTCTCGTCCACCCTGGTCGTCGTCCTGATTGTCGCGGCCGTCATGTCGGCTGCCCTCGGAGATCCCAAGGACGCCGTCGCGATCTTCATCGTCGTGGTGCTCAACTCGGTGCTGGGGCTGGTGCACGAGCATCGGGCCGAGCGCGCGATGGCGCTGCTCAAGCGTCTCGCTGTCCCAGTCGTGAAGGTCAGGCGCGACGGAGTCGTGCGGGAGCTGGCCTCGAGGGATTTGGTCGCCGGCGACATCGTCGTGCTGGAGGCGGGCAACCTGGTGCCCGCCGACGGCCGCCTGCTGGAGTGCGCCAACCTGCGCACGCAGGAGTCTTCCCTGACAGGCGAGTCGGAACCGGTGGACAAGGCATGTCAGCTCATCCCTGACGCCGAGGCTGCGATCGGCGATCGGTTGAACATGGTGTATATGGGCACCATGGTCGCCTTCGGCCGGGGGCTGGCCGTCGTGGTCGGAACCGGCATGGGCACCGAGCTCGGACGGATCGCCGATCTGATCCAGTCAGTCGAACGCGAGCCGACCCCCCTGCAGCGCAGGCTCGACCAGCTGGGCCGGTACCTCGCGGTGCTCGCGCTTGGACTGGTCGCCATCATCTTCATCGAGGGGCTGCTGCAGGGGCTGGGCCTCAGGCTGATGATCCTCACCTCCGTCAGCATGGCGGTGGCGGCCGTGCCGGAAGGTCTGCCGGCCGTCGTGACAATCGCCCTGGCGATCGGCGCGCAGCGCATGCTGAAGCGCCACGTGCTCATCCGGAAGCTCCCGGCGGTCGAAACTCTGGGCTCGGTCACGGTCATCTGCTCGGACAAGACCGGAACGTTGACCGAGAACGTGATGACGGTGACCGCCATCCAGGTGGCCGGGACGCTGCTCGAGATGCCCGACGAGTCTCACGGCGAGGCGCCAGCCGCCCTGCCCCGTCGTGACGGCATCGAGCCGGCGGGGCATGCCCCCGCACTGTCTCTGATGTTTGCCGGCATCGCGCTCTGCAACGACGCCGTCCTCGAGACGCAGGCCGGTCCTCCGGTCCGCTTCCGAGCGATCGGCGATCCGACGGAGGGCGCTCTCATCGTCGCCTCCGCCCGCGCCAGGCTGCTCAAGCCCGATCTCGACGCACGATTTCCAAGGGTCGCCGAGGCTCCGTTCGATTCCGAGCGAAAGCGCATGACCACGGTGCACGAGTTGTCCGCGACAGGTTCGGCGGAGCTCGGCGCGCTTGAGCCGCTCGGTCCGGAGATCGGGACGCGGCGGTATGTGGCGTTCACGAAGGGCGCGATCGAGCCTCTCCTGCACGTCGCGACGAGCGTCTGGGCGGATGGGGCGCGACAGGCGCTGTCCTCCGAGTGGCGCGCCCGAATCGTCGCCGCGCACGACAGGCTGGCGGGAGCCGGGATGCGTGTGCTCGGGCTCGGGTTCCGGGTGCTCGACAGTGTTCCGCCGGCCGACCCTGACGCGCTCGAGCGCGACATCGTGTTCGTCGGTCTTGCCGGAATGACCGACCCGCCACGGCCTGAGGTGAAGGACGCCGTAGCGACCTGCCTGCTCGCCGGCGTGCGGCCCATCATGATCACGGGCGATCATCCGCTGACCGCCCGCCATGTCGCCGATGAGGTCGGCATCCCGGATGGCGACACGATGGTGACGGGCCACGAGCTGGAGCGGCTGTCCGACGCCGAGCTGGGCCAGACCGTCGAGCGCACCTCCGTCTTTGCGCGCGTCTCGCCCGAGCACAAGCTGCGAATCGTGAAGGCGCTTCAGGCGCAGCAGCACGTGGTGGCGATGACGGGCGACGGCATCAACGATGCGCCGGCGCTGCGGCAGGCCGACATCGGCGTGGCCATGGGGATTGTCGGCACCGAAGTTTCGAAGGAAGCCGCCGACATGGTGCTGCGGGACGACAACTTTGCCTCCATCGTTGCCGCGGTCGAGGAAGGACGGGTCATCTACGACAACATCCGGAAGTTCATCTTCTACCTGCTGACGAGCAACACCGGCGAACTCTGGGTCATGATCGTGGCGCCGCTGCTGGGAATGCCGCTCCCGCTGCTGCCGCTGCAAATCCTGTGGATCAACCTCGTCACCGACGGGCTGCCGGCCCTGGCCCTCAGCGTCGAGCCGCCGGAGCCGCACGCGATGCGCAGGCCACCCATCCCGCCGACCGAAACGATTCTCGGCCGGGGTCTCCTCTCCCACATCATCTGGGGCGGCCTCCTGCTCGGGCTGACCACGCTCGGGATGGGTTGGTACTACCGGCTGTCGGGCGACCCGGGCTGGCAGACCATGACATTCACCACCTTGACGCTTTCGCAGCTGGTGCTGGTGTTGACCGTGCGTTCGAGCCGCGACTCATTCTTCACCATCGGCCCCTTCACGAACACGCCGCTGCTTGCGACGGTGGTGGTGACCTTCCTGCTCCAGATGATGATCACCTACGTGCCGTTCTGGCAGGGGATTCTGAAGACGCACGCGCTCACGGCGGGTGAGCTGGCCGTGAGCCTGCTGGTGGCGACCGTGCCGTTCTGGGCGTTCGAGCTGCAGAAGCTGATGGTCAGGCGCCGGCTCAGCGTGACGAAGGCGACATAGCGCCTGAGGTCGAAAGCGACCTCAGGCGCCGCAAGCCGCACCCGTTACTCTGGCTTGGCAACCTATCCTCAGCGCTCGGTCTTGGCGAAGGGGAGATCGAACTGCGGAACGTGCTCGACCTCGATCAGGTGTTCCGCGATGCGCTCGGCGACCAGCCAGGGCGAAGCCTGGTCGGTGTAGAGGCACGTATGGTGACACCGCATCGGCGTCGAGATCACGGATTCATGCGGAAAGAGCAGCTTCATGGCGGCGGTTTCGTCCGCCACCTGGTCGTTCGGAACGACGCGAACACTGCCAGCGTGGAAATCCTGGTGGACAATGTAGCGGTCGAACGCTGAGTTGTGTTCGATCATGGAACACCTCTGGGGCCCCCCGGAGTGTTCCTGCTACAAATTGGGTGCCAGAAGGGAGTGGGTCAAGAGGCTGGTAAATTCGCCCATTTTGGTCGGAGATGAACGGGAACCGTGACCCGTTTTTCCCTTTTTGTGAACAACTGGGCCGCGGCAGCCGCCATCGGGCGGGACGAACGCCCGCCATCCGGCCAGGGCCGTGGCGTTGCCGAAGGTCAGGGTGATGCGGGCCGAGGCGGAAGCTCCCTCGCGGGGAGTCCCGGGCCCGGCCCGAACGCTCACACCCTTCTTCCCGGGCGAGCTACCAGAACAGTTTCAGCGCCAGCTGGATTTCCCGCGGCGCGCGAACGGCGATCAACTGCCCGAACCGGTCTGTCGCGACCGTGCACGATGTCAGGCTGGTGGTGCACGTGTTGTCCAGGCCGGTCGCCGCCGGATCCGAGGCCCAGTTCACCTGGTTGAAGGCGTTGATGAAATCGGCCCGGAACTGGATCCGGACTTCCTTGGTCAGATAGAAGTTCTTCGACAGCGTGAGGTCCCACTTGTAGAAGCCGGGCTGCCGGAACGGCGCGCGCCCGGAATTGCCGAAGGTCCCGTCGGCCGGCGGCGCGAACGCCGAAGGATCGAACCACATGTTCGGCGTTCCCCACTGGTCGAGCTGGCCCGCCCTGGGATCGCCGACGCGATCGGCAAAGGTGCCGCGACGGAAGTTGTTGGCGTCGACCGAGATGCGCGGTACCGGCTGTCCCGAGTTCCAGTACACGATGCCGGCGAACTGCCAGCCCCCGAGCGTGGTCTTGGCGAGGAGGTTGTCGGAGTTGCGGAAGAACGGCAACTCGTAGACGTAGGATGCCGACGACGATGTGCCGGCGGTCCGTGCGCGCATCGGCGTAGTCAGCCGACGGGTTGTTCGGGATTCTGCGGGATGTCGATCGCGTCGCGGTCGTTGGTCGAATCCGTGCGGTTGCGGCTCAGCGTGTAGTTGACCGACATGGTTCCGAAGTCGTTGCCGGCCCATCGGAAGCCGACCAGCAGGCCGTTGTAGCGGCTGATGGCCGTGGTCTCGCTCATCGTGATCGTGCCGTACGAACGGAACGGCCGAGCCGGGTTGACGGCGCTCGCGACCGTGTTCTGGAGCGCCACGACGTCCCAGGGCATCGGGTAGTTGATGTTGGTGGGCCGGATCAGGTTGTCGCCGCGCGCCCCGACGTAGCTCACCTCGATGGTCGCGTCGCGGAACAGGCGCCGCGTCACGGTCACGTTCCACTGCATGGTCCGCGGGTTCTGGAAGTCGATCGACGTGGCCTGGATCGTGCGCGGCCCGGAGGTGGTCGTCGTCGTGCCCTGGCCCGGGCTGCTCAGGCTCACGCCCGTCAGCGTCACGTTGTTCACGAACGGCGGGCTCGTGAAGGCGTTCTGCTCGAAGATCCCGACCAGCGGCTGGTCGTAGTAGATGCCGAAGGCTCCGCGGAAGATGGTGTGGCCCGCGTTCCACGGGTCGAACGAGAAGCCGACGCGAGGCTGGATGCGTTCTTCTTGTCATACGGGTAGATGCCGCGGCCGTACGGGGAGTTCCGCCCGGCGATGACGAGACCCACCAGCGGGTCACCGGTGTTGTAGTTCAGGAGCGTTCCGGCGGCGTTCGCGTAGATCGGGGCGTTCGCCGCGTTGTAGACCTTCGGATCGAAGGTCACGAGCATGTTGTTCGTGTCCTTGATCGGCGGGTAGAGCGAGTACCGGACGCCGAGGTCGATCGTCAGGTTGTTCCGCACCCTCCAGGAGTCCTGCGCGTACATCTCGTAGCGATTGAATCGCAGGTTGTTGGTGACGTCCCGCTCCGCTTCGGTGTAGCTGCACGACGCGCACGCGCCAGACGGCGTTACCCATCAGGAAGTTCTGGAACGCCGAGAAGCCGCCGGCCGCGGCGAAGGAAAAGCGAGCCCTGCGTGACGTTGGCCGCATTCTCGTTCTTCTGCTCGAAGGTCATGAGCACGCCGGCCTTCAGCGCGTGATTGCCCTTCTGCCACGAGAAGTTGTCCGTCGACGGAGTGGTTGATGTACTCGATGTGGTAGAGCTGGCTCGATCCGATGCGAGGAGAGGCCGCTGATCGCGATCGTCGGGATGCGGTTCGGTTGTTCTCCGGGAACAGTTCGGGGATGGTGATGCCGTAGTCGCTCCGGCGTCCCATCGTGCCCACCGGGTTCGACGTGTGATGACATTGCCCGAGCGCTGCAGCGACAGCTCGTTGAGCGCGTTGTTCGAAACGATCGTCTTGACCTGGAGCGCGAAGACTGTGCCCGGGACGTCCGTGTTCGTCGTGCCGACGTTGGGCACCGCGAGGGAAAGCCAGAGTCCGCCGAGCTCTTCGGTGTGCGCTCAGGTCGTGGGTGTAGCGGGTGGTGAAACGCCACCGGGGCGAGAGATCGTAGTCGAGGCGGATCACCTCCTGCCGCGTGTTGTTGATGTTCGGCGAGGAGACGAGGTACTGGTTCTTGCCCGCGACGTTGGGCGCGGGCCATGCCGCCAGCAGCTTGACGGCGTTCGGATCGCGCAGCGCAGGCGCAACGTAGTTGGAGCTGGCCGGGTCGGTCAGCCAGGTCGGATCGGGAACATTCGCCGTCAGCGACGCCGGCGCCCGCGTGATCCGCCGCCACTCCTGCGACCAGAAGAAGAACAGGTTGTCCTGCATCATCGGCACGGGGCCGCCGAAGGTGTAGCCGAAGTTCTTGTAGTCGAGCTTGGGGGGATGGCCCGCGACCGACGGGTCGCTGCTCATGTTGCGAATGAACGAATTCGCGTTCAGCTTGTCGCTGCGGCCGAAGTAGTAGGCGCTGCCGCTGTACCTGTTGGTGCCGGCTTTCGTCACGACGTTCACGATCCCGCCGCCGCTGCGGGGCCACTCGGCCGCGTAGCTGCTCGTGATGATCTTGAACTCCTGGATCGATTCGAGTGTCGGCGTCGACAGCAGCGTGATGTTCGAGCCGACGTCCACGTTCGAGACGCCGTCGACCAGCCAGTTGACGGCATTGCGCCGCCCCCCGTTGATCGAAATGCTGACCGTGCTGGTCAGCCCGATGCCGACCTCGTCGGGCAGGTCGCTCGAGACGCCCGGAGCGAGCGTCGCCAGCTGGACGAAGTTGCGGTTGTTGAGCGGGAGCTCCTCGACCTGTTTCGAGGCGACGAGATTCTGGACCGCGGGGGTCGTCTGGACGACAGTCCTCTCGGACATCACCTCGACGACCTCCTCGAGCCCACCCACCTTGAGCCTCCCGTTGACCTCGACCCGGTCATTGACGCTCAAGACGATGCCTTTCACCATGAGCGGCTGGAAGCCAGCCAGGGTGAACGTGATGTCGTACGTCGCCGACCGGGAGGAGCGTCGCCGTGTATGCGCCCGTCGCCGTGGAGACGAACTCGAAAGTCCGCCCGGTCGCGACGTGCTTGGCGACAATGCTCACGCCCGGAAGGACGGCCCCGGTATCATCCGAGACAGTCCCGACAATGGTGGCGGTGGTTTCCTGTGCTGTGGCAGGCAGGCTGAAGGCAAGCAAGGCAACCAGCACGGCACAACACGCTGCAAGGTACGCGCGCATGTGGCACCTCCTGGAGGCAGAGACACTCTACAACGGTTTCAACCCTTCGGCTAGCCAACAAGCGGCCCACGCTGTCCGGGGGGTCGCCCGGGCCCGGCTTGCGCCGTTTGATGCTCCTTTGCAGGAACGTTATCTTCTCCCGGGCCCCGATCCTGTCGTAGGATGGGCCTTCTCCGGCGGCCCGCTTCCCATCGACAGAAGGAGCCATCCGATGCATGCACGTTCGACGGCAGTCTGGGCGTTGACCCTGGCGTTCATGGCGATCATGGCGCTGCCTCTCGCCGCTAGCGGCGTAGCGTCGGCCGGCGATGCCGGGCAGCCAGCCCAGTCCACGAAGGCCCGGCTCGTCAGGCTCATCGACACCCCGGGCGTATCGGGCCGCGAGAATCCAGTCCGTGAGATCGTGCGGGCCGGGCTGCCTTCGTGGGCGAAGCCCGAGGTGGATTCGGTGGGGAACCTGGTGCTCTCCATCGGATCAGGCCAGGGTGCGACGCTGGTGATCGCTCCGCTCGACGAGGACGGATACGTCGTGTCAGCAATCACCGACCAGGGATTCGTGCGTGTCCATCGGCCGACGCGGGAACCGCAGCATCGCCTCCTGGATCAGTTTCACGTCGGCCAGCCGATTCAGATCCTGACGCGCCAGCACGGCGCGGTGGCGGGCGTCACGGCGACCCCGTCGACTCACCTGCGCCGGTTCCTGGCCGCCGACGAAGCCAGCCGCGTGAAGGGCCTCGAGGATCTGTGGATCGATGTCGGGGCCAGCACCAGGGCACAGGTCGAACAGCTCGGCGTGCGCATCCTGGACGGGGTGACGCTCAGGGAGCGGGCGGTGGACCTGGCCGGCTGGCGGGTGGCCGGTCCGGCTGCTCAAGGCCGCGCAGGAGCGCTGGCCCTTTCCGAGCTCGTCGGTGGCTGGACCGCTCCGCCGAAGGTCACCGGGTCGATCACCATCGCGTGGGTGGCCCAATCGCTGTTCGGATCGCGAGGGCTGAACCGCCTCATCGAAACGGTCCACCCGCAACGAATCATCCTGTGCGGGCTGGCGCTGCCCCCTCGCGGCAAGGAGTCGGACCCGCGCGGGGCGGTCGGCGTGCTCGGCGAGGGCGCATTGGTGCCGGCGGACAACGCCGAAGTGGCCTCGGTCGGGCGCGATCGGGGACTGGCGCTGCAGGCGGTGCCCCCGGAGCGCTTTCAGTTCCGCAAGCCGGCAGGATGGGACGGCACGGTTGTCCTCGCCAGCGTGCCGGTGCTGTTCGCCCAGACGCCGGTCGAAACGGTCGACGTGCGAGACGTGCTGTCGATGGCGCGGCTCGTGGCCGGCAGTCTCGGCGTGGAAGGCCCGGGCCCTGCCGGTGCTCTTGGAGCCCCGGCGCCTGTCGCGACCTCCGGGGACTCGACCTCGACCGGCCCGCTCACGACTGCGGACGCGATGAAGGCCATGATCGAGGCCTACGGCGTCTCGGGCCACGAAGCTCAGGCGCGCGCCACCGTGCTCCGCCTGATTCCGCGCGTGGCTCCCTGGGCCAGGCCCGAGGTGGATCAGAAAGGCAATGTGATCGTGACCTTCGGGACGGGCGGCGACGAAAAGGTCTTCCTCGCCCACACCGACGAGCTCGGGTACGAGATCACCGGCATCCGGGACGACGGGACCGCGACGGTGCGATCCAGGGGCGGGATGTACGACTCGTTGTACGAAGCTCACCCGATGCTGCTGCACACGGCGAAGGGACCGGTTGCCGCGGTGCTCGCCCCGCGAACCGGCTATCTCGGAGCCGACACCGGCACTCCCCGCCTCGAGGATCTGGCGCTCTACTTCGGCGCCGGCACTGCCGCCGACGCCCGCGCGCTGGGCATCTCGAACGGAGACGCGGCAACGGTGCGCAAGCGCTTCACGCCGCTGGCCGGCGCCCGCTACACGTCTCGCTCCATGGACGATCGCGCCGGGTGCGCGGCGCTGCTGATGGCCCTCTCGAAGGTCGATCCCGCAAAGGCCGCGTCGAAGGTGACCTTCGTGTGGTCCGTGGAGGAGGAAACCGGCCTGGCGGGCGCCTCCTATGTCGCGGCGAAGTCGAAGGCCAAGTACGCGTTTGCCGTCGACACGTTCGTGTCGACCGACTCACCCTTCGACACGAAGCGAATCGCGTTGAACACGCTCGGATCCGGGGCCGTCCTCCGTGGCTGGGACAACAGCACGGCCGCCCCGCCTGAAGTGCTGGACCGGCTGGTTGAGCTGGCGCGGCGCAAGGCCATCCCCTTCACGATCGGGGTGACCGCCGGAGGGACCGACGCCTCAGCGTTCAGCCGGTTCGGCGCCGTCGACATCGGCCTGTCGTGGCCGGGCCGCTATTCCCACTCACCTGCCGAAGTGACCGACCGCCGGGACGTCGACGCGTTAGTCGCGCTCGTGGTCGCCGTGGCGATGGAGAAGTGGTAGCCCCGATCAGACCGGAGCGAGCCATCCCGCGGGCACCTCGGCCGCGCCGGTCACGGCGTCGCGATACCAGCGGGCCGCGCCTTCGGCGATCGGCGCACGGCCGGTGCCATCACCGATGGGACGTCCCTCGAAGCTGGAAAACGGCAGGATCTCCAGGCCGGTGCCGCACAGGAAGATCTCGTCCGCCTTCGCGAGGTGTTCCGGCGTAATCGGCTCGGTCGAGACCGTCAGATCGCCGCGCGATCGGAAGTACCGCAACAGCGCGTCGCGCGTGATGCCGGGAAGGATATCGGCGTCGGCTGGCGGCGTCGCCACGCGCGATCCGGTGACGACGAACACGTTGGCGCCGTAGCCTTCGGCGACCTCGCCCCTGGCGTTGAGCATGACCGGCTGATCGAAGCCGCGTGCCAGTGCCTCGGCTCGCGCCAGTGACGAGTTGACATAGAGGCCGGTGATCTTCGCGCCGGCCGGGCACGACGCGCTCGAGAAGCGGCGCCAGTGCGACCAGGTGCCGCTGACCGCCGGGCGCGGCAGCGGCCCGCGGGGCATGGGAAAGGTCATGATGGCCAGCGCGTCGCCCTTCGGCAGGCCGGCCCCGATTGTCTGCGCGGTCTTGAACAGGAGCGGCCGGATGTAGCGGTCGTCGAGAGAGCGGTTGCGGCGCAACAGCTCCGCGGTCAGCTCGGTCAGCTCGGCTGCGTTCACGCCCGGCGCCATGTCGAGCCAGGCGGCATTACGGAGAAACCGTTCGTAGTGCTCGACGGGCCGGAAGATCGCCGATCGGGTTCCGTCGCCGTACGATCGAATGCCCTCGAACACCGCCGTCCCGTAATGCAGGGCGTGCGTCGTCACCGGGATCGTCGCCGCCTGCTCGTCGACGAATCCGTCCTTGAAGTACACCAGTGCCATCGAAGTCACCTGCCCGTCTTTGGCCGCTGCCACGCCTCGAGCCGCCTCTCGAGCCCGGCGCTCGTCGGCCGGCCGAGCAGCCGATCGATCTCACCGAGCCGCGCCTGCAGGCGCCTCAGGATACGCCGCTGATTCCGGGCGTTCGCGTGCAGAAAGCCGGCGACCATGGCCGGATCCGACGCCGACACCCGCGTCAGCGATCGCCACGAGCCTCCTCGCAGAGGCTGGTTCGAATCCGCGCGATCGGATAGCCCGGCGGCCGCAAACGCGAGCACGTGGGGAATGCCGATGCCTTCTGCCACCAGCTCGTCGTGAACGGCGGGGCTCATGGGGATTGCCGTCCCGCCGATGATCGCAATCAGGTCGCGCGCCAGCAGGTCGGCGCGTCGTTTCGTGGGGCAGTAGATCACCGCGCGCCGGCTGAACAGGTCCGGGGTGGCGGCCTCCCACCCGTTCCGTTCGCTCCCCGAGAGCGGGTGAAGCCCCACGAAGTCGAACTCCGCGCGGAACCTCGCGGCCGCGGCCATCGTCCGGCTTTTGACCGTGCCGACATCGCAGACGACCAGGCGGCGCCTGGAGTGCCGCCGGCCGGCCAGGATCGCGATGCGCGGGAGCAGCTGAACGGCCCGCGGCACCGGCACGGCCAGCACGATGATGTCGCTCTGCGACACCAGTTCCTCGAGCCGGTCGCACCACTGGCAGTACCTCTGCGCCCGCGGCGCCAGGGTGGTTCGCAGATCGAACCCGTAGAGCCCGATCGACGGCCGGAATCTGCCCAGGCGCTGGACGATCGAACCGCCGATCTGGCCCAGACCCACGACGCCGATCGACCTCCCGCGAAGGTGCCCGAGCAGGCGTGCGGTCTTCCTGGCGGAGCGGCTCATTGCGCGTCGTGCAGATCAGGCCGCAGCGCCACGGCCTTGTCGAGGTACACATGGCGAATGGCGGCCCGGGCCGTGTCGCTCTCGACGTGCATCAGCACCCGGACGACCCGGGGCATGCTCCACGGCACTTCGATTTCCTGTGCGTCGAGCAGCGGAATGTCCGTCCAGCCCAGCGCGCGGGCCGCAGCGGCCGGAAAATCCGCGTTCAGGTCGACGGTGACCGTGAAGAAGATCGAAATGATGGCGGACGTATCGAGCCGGTTGGCGTCAACCATCGACTCGAGCAGCCGCCTGGTCGCGGTGCTGATCGCCTCGGCGGTGTTGGCCGGCACATCGATCGCGCCGCGGATGGCACGCACGGGCACTTGGGCACGCTCCTCGACACCTGCGCTGTCCGGACAATGCTGCGGAACACCGGATTATAGCCCGGCGCTTCAGAACATCAACTTGACACCGAGCTGGATCTGCCTGGCGTCGTAGGCGCGAACCACCTGCCCCGCCTTCGCGCTGGTCAGGTCGCCGATTGGCAGATAGAAATTCGTCGTGTTGAGCACGTTGAACGCTTCGAGCCGCAATTGCACCCGGCGATCCCCCGCGATGACGAGGTTCTTGCTGAGCGCGAGATCGACGGTGCTCATCGGGTCCCCGCGCAGGATGTTCCGCCCCGCGCTGCCGAAGGTCCCGCTGGGCGGGGCAAACGCCGAGAGGTTGAACCACATCGCCGGCGACGGATTGGCGAGCGTCGGGTTCCCGACCAGGTTGGGCCGATCGAGGCCAATCGCGCCCGGGCCGTTGTCGCTGCCGCTGTAGTTGACCGTTCCCCCGTAGTAGACCGTGAAGGGCCGGCCGCTCTGAAACGCCGCGATCCCGGCCAGATCCCAGCCGCCGAGCACCGCGCCGAGCGCTCCCCCGTCGTGAAGCCAACGCCGGCCCGCGCCGAACGGCAGGTCCCAGACTCCGCTGATCACGAGCCGGTGCGGCGTGTCGAAGTCGCTCGGGCCCCACTCGGCGTTGAGGTCGTAGCTGTTCTGCGGGGCGTAGTTGCCTGCCTTCGATCCGAACAGAGACGAGGCATTGTCGCGGCTTCGCGACCACGTGTAGGCCACGAGCAGCGACAGGCCGTCCGCCATGCGACGTTCGATCCGCGCCTGCACCGAGTCGTAGTCGGAGCGTCCGCGCGAGGTCGTGAATTGCGCGGGGCCAAACGCCGGGTTCCGCAACGCAGGTCCGCCGGCCGGGCCCTGGTTCGGGTCGAGGGTGACCACGAGATTCCGGCCGGCCGATCCGGCGTATGTCAGATCGACCAGGAGGTTGGCCGCAATCTCCCGCTGAACGCCGAGGCTCCAGCTATGGTAGTAGGGGTCGCGGAATCCACGCTCGATGCCCATGGCGAAGGGAACGGGCATCTTGTACCCGGTGAACGCATCGCGAAGCTGGAGCAGCCCTGCGGCCAGATCCAGCTCGTAGTTCGGCGGGTTGTAGCGCGGAAGAATGCTCATGTTGGCGACGGCCGCGTCGTAGAAGATGCCGTAGGCGCCGCGAATCACCGTGCGGATCGCCCCGCCGGGCCGCCAGGCGAATCCGGCTCGCGGCGCGAAGTTGTTCGTATCGGCGTTGTATCCGGCCCTCGGCATCCCCCCGGTACCGACGGGAATGAACCCGCCGGCCGGGTCGGCGAGGTTTGGCACCGAGTACCGGTTGCCCGCGTCGTAGATCGGCTGGTTGAACTCGTAACGCAGGCCGACATTGAGCGTCAGGTCGTTGCCGGCGCGCCAGTCGTCCTGGACATACGCGTCAATCGCTGTCGTGCGCAGGTCCATGTAGGTGTTGGTGGCAGGGTTCTGCCTGATCGCCGCCGCGGGTATGCCAAGCAGCAGGTCGGCGACCGGATTCCTCGTCATGCCGACGAAGACGAATTGTCCTCGGGCGACCGTATCCAGGTAGGCGTTCATCCGGACGCGGCGAAGGTCGACGCCGCCTTTGAACGTGTGTGCGCCCCGTACCCACGACAGGTTCTCGACGAGCTGCCAGGTGTCGTCGATGCGATCCTGGGGCGTGTTGGTCGGCTCGATGAGCGCGTCGGTGATGCCGAGCACGACGCCGGGCCGGCCGACCATGTCCGGCCGGGTCGAGAGCCCGCTGATCCCGAGGCTTGCGGACACGTCGTCGCCCATGTGCTCCTGGAACGTGCCCGCGTGGAGCCGGTTGAACCCGACCCGGAGATCGTTCAGCAGGTTCGGACCGAAGGCACGGGTCCAGCCCGCGGCGGCATTGAGTGCGCGGTTCTTCGTGTTGCTGCCGAACCCGGGAACGTTCGTGGGGTTCATGACCAGGTCGAACGGATTGAACCGATCCTCGCGCCACGAGCTCACCCTGACGAAGCCGGTACCGGCGGACCCGCTGTAGTCCGCCTTGAGCGTGAACTGGTCCAGCAGGCTGCGGCCGACCGGCGCGACGGTCGCCGACGCGGGGCCCCTGGCGGCCGGGTTGTCGGGTTGCGGATAGAACGCGAGAATGGCTGCGCCGGCAGGGTCGATGAGCGACGAAGGAATCAGGTTGCCGGCAAAGGGCATCCCCGTGCGCGGGTCGTAGATCTGCCCCGCATCCATGCCGGTCGAGGGGTCGACGACCCCGGTGAGCATGCTCGAGAAGTCTCCGCGGCGCCATGGCATCGGGGGCACCGTCGCGACCCTGGTGAACGCCTGACGCAGCCGGGTGCCTTCGTAGCTGCCGAAGATGAACAGGCTGTTGCGAACGAGTGGACCGCCGAGCGTGGCCCCGAACTGGTTGCGCTGGAACTGCGGGACCTTCCGGGCCGGGTCGTCGAAGTAGTTGTGCGCGTCCAGCGCGGCGTTCCGGAGAAATTCGTACGCCGAGCCCCGCCACTGGTTGGTTCCGCTCCTGGTGACGAAGTTGAACTGGCCGCCGGCGCTCCGCCCGTATTCCGCAGCGTAGGTGGCGGCCTGCACCTTGAACTCCTGCACGGAGTCGACCGAGGGCGGCACGACGACCTGGTTGATGTCGAGGTCGTTGTTGTCGACCCCGTCGAGCATGAAGTTGTTCGACTGTTCGCGCGCGCCGTTGATGCTGACCGCGCCGCCCTGTGTCGAGTTCTGCGACCCTTCAGCGGGCAGCAGCGCGCCGGGCACGAGCGAGGCGAGCTGGAAGAAGTCGCGGCCGTTGAGCGGAAGGCCAACCATCCGCTTGCTGTCGACGACGGTCCCGAGAGCGGACATCTCGGCCTGAACGAGCGGAAGCGCGCCCGTGACCGTCACCTGCTCGGCGACGCCCCCGATCTGCAGCGCGATGTCGACGCGCGATCGCTGGTCGACTTGAAGTTCGACGCCAAGCCTGGTGGTCCGTTTGAACCCGGGCATCGACGCGACGAGCCGGTACCGCCCGGGTGGCAGGAGCAGCAGCTCGAAGTCGCCAGCCGCGCTGGAGGTCGCGGTGCGCTGGACGCCAGACTGCTCGTTGATGGCCGTCACGGTCGCGCCCCTCAGCGCGGCCCCGGACGCGTCGGTGACGGCGCCGAGAATGGTGCCCGTGGCCGTCTGGGCAGCGGCGATGAAGCTCGAGGTGAGCAGCAGGCCGATGACGGCGGCCGCCACCAGGGCACGTCGACAGGCCGGATGGCGAGAGACAGTCTGGTCCATAGGATGCGACTCCGGGTCCTCGGGTCGGCATCGACCACCTCGGGCGCGGCACGAGCCTCGAGCCGCGCGCCGATCATCAAGGGGATCCGGGGTGATGACCTTCGATCTTATCCGAGATCGTGGCACGGGCGTCCACAGTTGACCTCCTGCCGCCCGGGGCGCTAACCTCCCCCCGAAGTCTGGACGTCCATCATGCCCGACATGAAACATCCGTTCCTCGTCGGCCCGAACGTCTACCTGCGGGCGCTGGATCGGTCCGAGGCGTCAATCATCCTTCCATGGGTGAACGACCAGCGTGTGATTCGCAACCTGCTGATCCACAGGCCGACCAGCCTCGCGGCCGAGGAAGCGTTCATCGAGAGCGTGACGCGCAGCGACACCGATGTCGTGATGGGCATCTGCGAGCGCTCGACCGACCGGCTGATAGGCGCGTGCGGCCTCCATCGAATCGACTCGAGGAACCGGCACGCGATGTACGGCATCTTCATCGGCGAGGCCGACGCGCGCGGCAAGGGCTACGGCACCGAGGTCACCTCGCTCATGGTGGGCTACGGGTTCGCCACGCTGAACCTCAACCGGGTCTGGCTGCACGTCTACGAAGACAACAAGGGCGCAATCAGGGCCTACGAGAAGGTTGGCTTCAGGCTGGAAGGCGTCCTCAGGCAGGACAATTTTCGTGAGGGCCGCTACGGCAACACCGTTGTCATGGGCATCCTGAGAAGCGAGTGGAAGGCCGCGCGAACCAAGGCAGCTGCCGCCGCCAGGAAGACCAAGTCCGCCTGAAACAGCCGCCCCGGTTCGCCCGAGCGTCGGTCACGATGGCGAGTCAGGGCTCGCGCGTGCCCGGCAGCGCGTAGCTCGCGTTGATCGTGTCCAGATAGTGCTGTGTCTCCGGGAACACGCCGATTTCGCCGCGCCCCACCTTGTTGGCGTGTTCGGGCCCGGCGTTGTAGGCGATGAGCGCCAGCCGGACGTCCTTGTAGGTCCTCAGCAACCCCGCCAGATAGGCGATGCCGCCGCGGAGGTTCTCCTGCGGATCGTTGGGGTTCACGCCCAGCATCGCTGCCGTATCCGGCATCAGCTGCATCAGGCCGATCGCCCCCTTGCTCGACACGACCGAGGGCTGCCAGTTCGACTCGTGCCTGACCATGGCGGCGATGAGGAGATAGTCCACCTGGTACGCGGCCGCGTAGCGGCGGATACAGGCGTCGAGGTCCGATGATGCCGTCGCTCGACCGCCTGCCGGCGCATCGGGCGCGACAACTCCCGCCGCAGCCGGCGACGCCGGAACGCGACCGCTGCAGCCGGATGACCGCGAGTCACAATCCGGCGGAGCCGGCGCGGGCGGCACCGGCATCCCGGCCTTGGCCCGCGGCAGCCCTGGCCAGAGCACGGGCCCGGGGGATTCCTCACGTTGCGGGAAACCCGTCATCGTGAGCGCATGACGCGCGTCGAGCTCTGCACGGGTCAGCTGGCCGTGCAGGAGTTCAGTGATCTCCTTCTCGTCGTATCCAAGCAGGTTCAGCCGGTAGGCGGCCTCATCCCTGGCCTTGGTGGCGGCGTCGCACGTCGCCGTCAACTCGATACGCCCGTCGGCGGCGGCAAGAATGTCGGCGGGCAGGTATTCGGAATGCGTGGCCGCATTGTCTCCGATGACGGCAGCGACCACGTGCGCGAAGTTCAAACGTGCCTCGGCGGTACTCTCATTCCGGCCGGGGTTCCGTTCGATCGGTACGGAGCCGCGCCGTGAATGTCTGGACACTCGACAGCGTTTCGATTGGACACACTCGCTGCGGGAGCCTGTCACGGCCAACCTCGGCAGCCGCAGGGCTGGCGGGGATGGGGGCGACTGACAGCGCAACCAGCGCGGCCGTCAGAACACAATCCTGTATTCTCAGACATACCTCCAGGTACTCGGGGGAAGTCCCCGAAGCCTCCAATCGACAGCAGGAAGCATGCCTGGAATGCGAGGTTGTAAGACGCTGACAGGAAACGACTTACATTTCTAGCCGAAGGCCGATCCGGTGTGTCGTGTGGTCATTCCGACACTTTCAGTGTGTGATTATTGCCCCAGTCAGCGGCGCTTGAAGTCGCCGCCGAGCAGGCTTCGGCCAAACACCACCCCGCGCCCGTCGTCCGGTCCTGACATTTCGTCAGGCGACCGCCGGCGCCCGAGGGCCATCCAGCGGCCGTCCTCGTAGCGGATCTGGAACACCTTGAATCCGAACGTGAGCGCTGACGCTCCACGGTAGCTGAACAGCATCTGTCCGTTTGGACGGGCTCCGATGTCGACGCTCGGGCCGACCGCCTGCGTCATCACGTGGGTGTTCAGGACAAGGCTGCGTCCTGCCGCGTCGAGGGCGATGACGCCGATCGATCGCGATTTCAGGACCTCAGTGATCACGTATAGATCGACATCGTGTCCGTCGAGGCAGCGCGACGACACGGGGTTGCCCAGGTTGAAGTCTCCGGCCTGGAGGTAGTGACCGAGCTCGAGCGGATCGATGGCGTACAAGTGGACTTCTTCGAACTGGAACTGAATCTTCCGGGCGGTCTTGAAGGCCCAGGCGAGGCTCGGGGTCGCGGCGCCCATCCCGGTCAGGATGCCGTTCAGGATGGTGATGCCGACCGAGAAGTCCAGGCCGAGCGTGCGCTCGCCGCCGATGCTCGAGGCGACAATCGGTCCCTCGACCGTCGGCCTCGGCTCAGGGGTGCTCCAGATGCGGTCGATGGCGCCGAGATTCTCGCGACACGCGCCGTCCAGGCACAGCACGTCGAGGGGCTCGATGCCCTCCCTGGGCAGGCGCACGACGTTGTAACCGAGGTCGTTGAGATCATTCAGTCTTGGGTCGCTGCAGCCGAACACTTCACCTCCCGCGATCATGGTGCGGAAAGATATGTTCAGGCGACCCGTGCCATACCGCAAGCTGGATTGCACAATATTTCACAGGAGTGCCCACGCGACGGGCCCAAAGCTGCCGTCGAACCCGGGGTCTCAAGACCCCGGGCTCCATGAGGTGTGCGGCCATCGGGCTCCGGATGAGGGTCCTCTGGTCTTCCGGCTTCGCGGAACGCTTCGGCGGTCCGCCGTAGCTTGGCGCAGGCGCTCAGACCAGGCTCAATCGGCCGGCTGTCACACGGTCCCGACGCCGGGCCATGCCGAATCGGCGTGGAGAGTCCCTACTTGAAGAGATCGTCGAAGGCGCTGCGCGCCGTGGTCTGCCTGACGGAGCCGGTCTCGCGCTCCACGGTCGTCTTCGCGTCGAACAGTTCGCAGCTGTTGAAGACGTCCTTCGGGTGAATCCGGGCGGGGACCGTTTGCATGCACTCGTAGCGGGAGGCGGGGTTGAAATACATGCACTGGGCGCAGCTGTGCAGCGCCGCACCGCACTTGACGCAGGTGGAGGTCAGGGTGACCGCGGCGTTCACCAGCGTTGCGCAGCGGTGGCAGCGCACGACATCGCGGTACCCCGGCATGTTCAGCTTGCGTGGCCCGGGCGGCCGGTCTTCAGGCCGTGGCTTTGGCGGCGCGCTGTCGCGTCCCGGTGCCCGTTCGCGCTGGGGCGCACCGTCGTCCTGATAGCCTCGCTGACGGTACTTTCGGTCGCTCATGGCAGGACCCTCGGGCTATTGCCGGACGTGAGGGACTGGAGGAGACTCTGGTCGCAATGTGGTCTTTCGTTGGCGTCCAGGCATTCCTTGCGGCCGGATACTGTAACACGATCGGTCGGCAAAGCCCCTGGAGTCAATCGTTTTTCGGCCACGCCCGAGTCGGCCGCCGCGCTCGCCTGAGCGGTGGTTCATTCTGGCCCGGCCATTTCCATACCATTTCCATGCGACCAGAGCGTCTTGGTCGGATATACTGAAATTCGCGCCGATCACGCCTATGTCGCAGACCTTTCCTCCGAGCGCGAACGGGATTGCCCGAATCACCTTGTACGGGCTCGTGTTCTTTCTCGGGGCAGGGTCCTACGCCCTCTACCTGTTGAGCGAGTCTCCCTACGTCACGCAGGCGTTCGTGTCGCGGCAGCAACCGATTCAGTTCAGCCACGAACGCCACGTCGGAGGCAACGGCATCGACTGCCGCTACTGCCACACGAGCGTGGAGACGTCGGCCGTCGCGGGCGTGCCGCCGACCAAGACCTGCATGAATTGCCACTCTCAGATTTGGGCCAGCAGTCCGTACCTGGAACCGGTCCGATCGAGCTTTCGCACCGACACCTCGCTCCACTGGACCCGCGTGCACGACCTGCCGGATTTCGTGTACTTCGACCACAGCATCCACGTAAACAAGGGGATCGGCTGTTCGACCTGCCATGGGCGCGTCGACCAGATGCCGTTGATCATGCAGGTGCAGACGCTGCAGATGCAGTGGTGCCTGAACTGTCATCGGAACCCGGAGAAATACGTCAGGCCGCGGGCCGACGTGTTCAAGGCCGACTACCAGCCCCCGGCCAACCAGATGGAGCTGGGGCGGAGGCTGGTTCAGGAGTACAAGATCGCGCGCTTGACCAGTTGCTCGACGTGTCATCGATAGGGACGGACGGCCTGAGATAGGCCCTGGGCCCAGTCTCTCAGGCACACCGGAAGGAACAGGACCCTCGGTTTCAGGCATGAACGAACATACTCCGATCGACCTGGCCTCGATACGCGCAACGCTGCACGCCGCCACCGGGCCAGGCTACTGGCGAAGCCTCGAGGAACTCGCCAATTCCGAACAGTTCCAGGAGTACCTCCACAGCGAGTTCCCGTCTCAGGCCAACGATCTGACCGACCCGGTCGGACGACGGCAGTTCCTGCGCCTGATGGGCGCGTCGCTGGCCCTGGCAGGGGTGAGCGCATGCACCAAGCAGCCGCCCGAGCAGATCGTGCCTTACGTGCGCGCCCCGGAAGAGATCGTCCCGGGCCGGCCCCTCTTCTTTGCCACGTCGATCCTGCTTGGCGGCATCGCGACCGGCGTGCTGGTCGAGAGCCACATGGGCCGGCCGACCAAGGTCGAAGGCAACCCCGAACATCCCGCATCCCTCGGCGCGACCGACGTGTTCGCGCAGGCTTCGATTCTCGGCCTCTACGACCCGGATCGGTCACAGACGATCGCCCAGGCCGGCGACATCCGGTCGTGGAGCGCCTTCCTCGACGCCCTGCGCGTTGAAGTGGAAGCCCGTCGGCCCGTCAGGGGCCGCGGCATCAGGATCCTGACCGAGACCATCACCTCGCCGACCCTCGGCCGGCAGTTGCTCGACCTCCTCGAGGAGTTCCCGGAAGCCGTCTGGCACCAGTACGAGCCGGCCGGGCGCGACCACGTCCGCCAGGGCGCGCGTCTCGCGTTCGGCACCGTGGTCGACACGCGCTTCGCGATCGACAAGGCGCGGGTGATCCTGTCGCTTGGCAGCGACCTGCTGTGCTCGGGCCCGGGTTCGGTTCGCTACGCCCGCGACTTCGCCGCCCGACGACGTGTCCGGGGCACCTCGACCGCGATGAACCGCCTGTACGTCGCCGAGAGCACGCCGACCAACACCGGATCCAAGGCCGATCACCGCCTGCGGCTGCGCCCGCGGGAATTCGAGGCGTTCGCCCTTTCCCTGGCCGCTGCGACCGGTGTGCCGGGGATCACGGCGCCTCCGCTCGACCCCGGCGTCCGCGCGTGGCTCGGCGTTGCGGTCAAGGATCTTCTGGCCAACAGGGGCGCCGGCATCGTCGCGGTCGGCGACGAGCAGCCTTCCAGCGTCCACGCGCTCGCGCACGCCGTCAACCAGGCGCTCGGCAACGACGGCATCACTGTCATTCACACCGACCCGGTGGAAGTCAGCCCGATCGACCAGACGCAGTCGCTTCGCGATCTGGTGGCCGACATGAACGCCGGGCGCGTCGAGGTGCTGCTGATCCTCGGGGGCAACCCGGTCTACAACTCCCCGAGCGATCAACGGTTCGGCGACGGGCTGACCCAGGTCGGATTCTCGGCCCACCTGAGCCTCTACGAAGACGAGACATCGGCTCGCTGCACGTGGCACATCCCCGAAGCCCACGTGCTCGAATCCTGGGGCGACGCCCGAGCCTTCGACGGCACGGTCTCCATCCTGCAGCCGCTCATCGCCCCGCTCTACGGCGGGCGTTCGGCGCACGAGGTGCTCGGCGCCATGTCGAAGGCGCCCGGCCGGGCTCCGCGGGCCCTGGTCCACGACTACTGGGTGAAGCAGGCGGCCGGCATGGGCGTGGTCGATACGGAAGCGTTCTGGCGCCGATCGGTGCGCGACGGCGTGGTGGCAGGCACCGCGTTCCCGGCGCACGCCGTTACGGCCGGCGAGATGCGTGTTCCCGGCACCCAGCCGCTGACGACGCCGTCGGATCTCGAGGTCATCTTCCGGGCCGATCCAACCGTTCACGACGGGCGCTTCGCCAACAACGGGTGGCTGCAGGAGCTGCCGAAGCCGTTCACGAAGCTGACCTGGGACAACACGATCCAGGTGAGCCCGGCGACCGCGGCGCGGCATGGCATCCGGAACGAGGATGTCGTCGAGCTGCACAGCTTCCGGCGATCGGTGACCGGACCCGTCTGGATCGTGCCTGGCCAGGCCGACAACACGGTGGTGGTTCACCTCGGGTACGGGCGGACGCGCGCGGGCCATGTCGCCAACCACATCGGCTTCAGCGCGTACGACATCAGGACCAGCGCGTCGCCGTGGACGTCGGGCGACGCGGCCCTGGTCGCGACGCGGTCGCAGTACCGGCTCGCCTCCACGCAACTTCACCACAACATGGAAGGGCGCGCGATCGTGCGCGAGGCCACCATCGACGAGTACTCGAAGAACCCGGGCGTGCTGCGGGCCGAGGAGCCCGCCCCACCTCGCAGCCTGACGCTGTACCCCCAGCATGAGTACAAGGGCTACGCGTGGGGCATGGCGGTGGACCTGAACGCCTGCACCGGATGTAACGCGTGTGTTGTCGCGTGCCAGGCCGAGAACAACGTGCCCGTCGTCGGCAAGGAGCAGGTGTCCAAGGGTCGCGAGATGCATTGGATTCGCATCGACACCTACTTCAAGGATCCCGTCGAGGATCCGGAGGCCTTACACCAGCCGGTGATGTGCCAGCAGTGCGAGAACGCCCCCTGCGAGCTGGTCTGCCCGGTGGGAGCGACCGTCCACAGCGACGAAGGCCTGAACGACATGGTCTACAACCGCTGCGTGGGCACGCGCTACTGCTCGAACAACTGCCCCTACAAGGTCCGGCGCTTCAATTTCCTGCTGTACCAGGACTGGGTGACCCCAAGCCTGAAGATGGCCCGCAATCCCGACGTCACGGTGCGCAGCCGCGGCGTCATGGAGAAATGCACCTACTGCGTGCAGCGGATCAATCACGCGAAGATCCACGCGGAAGAGGAAGGACGGCTCGTCCGCGACGGCGACATCACCACGGCGTGCGAAGCGGTCTGTCCTGCGCAGGCGATCGTGTTCGGGAACATCAACGATCCGGACAGCCGGGTGTCGAAGCTGCGCGCCGAACCGCTGACGTACTCACTGCTCGGGGAGCTGAACACCCGGCCGCGCACGACCTACCTGGGCGCGTTGCGCAATCCCAACCCCGAGATGGATCGAGGCGGCGGGGCCGACCCGCCCGGCGATCGTTCCTCCGGGCAGGGCGGGGGCGACACGACAGGCAAGGGCCCGGTGTCGGGCTTGAAGTGATGACTCACGTGGTCCGCACGAGCACTGGCGCAGATGGATCGGCCGGTCGGCATTTCGAGGGGTTGAGGTTCGATGGCTGAATCGTTGAATCCCGTGGCGGGGGTCGAGGCGGGCCCGGATCCGAGGCCTGCGGCCTACATTGCCCCCGGCCACACCTTCGCAAGCGTTACCGACAAGATCAGCTCCATCGTCCTCACCCGGAAGGTCTCGACGGGCTGGCTCATCGGCTTCGGCATCTCGGCCGCCCTGTCGGGCCTTCTGCTCGTGGCGGTGACCTACCTGTTCTTCAAGGGCATCGGCATCTGGGGCGACAACATCCCGATCGGCTGGGGATTTGCCATCACCAACTTCGTCTGGTGGATCGGCATCGGCCACGCCGGGACGCTGATCTCCGCGATCCTGCTGCTGCTGCGGCAGCCGTGGCGCACCTCGATCAACCGGTTCGCCGAAGCCATGACGCTCTTCGCGGTGGCGTGCGCGGGACTGTTCCCCCTCATCCACGTCGGCCGGCCCTGGCTCGGGTACTGGCTGCTGCCGATTCCCAACACGATGACCGTCTGGCCGCAGTTCCGCAGCCCGCTCATCTGGGACGTGTTCGCGGTATCGACCTACGCGACCGTGTCGCTGCTCTTCTGGTATGTCGGACTGATCCCCGACATGGCGACGCTGCGCGACAAGGCGCAGTCGAAGATCGGCCGGATTCTCTACGGCATCGGAGCGCTGGGCTGGCGCGGATCCGCGATGCACTGGCACCGCTATGAAACCGCCTACCTGCTGCTCGCCGGGCTGGCCACGCCGCTGGTCGTGTCGGTTCACACGGTGGTCAGCTTCGACTTCGCCGTCTCGCTGCTCCCGGGCTGGCACACCACGGTGTTCCCGCCCTACTTCGTTGCGGGCGCGATCTACTCGGGCTTCGCGATGGTGCTGACGCTGGCCATCCCCATTCGAGCGGCGTATGGGCTCGAGGATTTCATCACCGCGCGCCATCTGGACGTGATGGCCAAGGTGATGCTGTCGACCGGTCTCATCGTCGCCTACGGGTACAGCATCGAAGCGTTCATGTCCTGGTACAGCGGCAATCAGTTCGAACGGTACATGTATCTGAATCGCATGACCGGGCCGTACTGGTGGTCGTACGTCATGTTGATTTCCACCAACATCGCGATCCCGCAGCTGCTGTGGCTGAAACGCGTGCGGAGCAGCGTGGTCGGCATCTGGGCGATCGCCATGGTCATCAACGTCGGCATGTGGCTGGAGCGGTTCGTCATCGTCGTGACGAGCCTGCACCGCGACTTCCTGCCGTCGTCATGGGGCATGTACTACCCGACGATCTGGGACTGGTCGACCTTCATCGGGACGATCGGGTTCTTTCTCATGCTGCTGTTCCTGTTCATCCGCTTCCTTCCGGTGATCTCCATCTTCGAGATGAGGACGGTCGTGCCGGGGGCGAAAGTGGAGAAGGGCTAGGGACTAGGCGCTGGGCGCTAGGCGCTAGGGGATGGGCACAAGGGGATGAGCGTATGGCGCTCTGGTCGAAAGGGGACGAGGGTGCGGGAACACCTGACGAGGGTCACGGGTTGCGCGGATGACGCTGGACGGCCCAGCGCCTAGCCCCCAGCCCCTGAGTGAGAGGCCGAGTATGAGGAAGCCGGGCAGCTACGGCCTGATGGCCGAGTTCGACACCCCGACGGCACTGGTGCGCGCGGCCCGGCAGGCCCGGACTGCGGGCTACAGGAAGATGGACGCATATTCGCCCTTCCCCATCGAGGAACTGCACGACGCGCTGGGCCTGCCCGTGTCGAAGCTTCCCATGATCGTGCTCGGCGGCGGCATATTTGGCGCGCTCTTTGGCTACGGCCTGCAGTACTGGGTCGCCACCATTGCCTATCCGGTCAACGTCGGCGGCCGGCCCCTCAACAGCATCCCGGCGTTCATCGTGCCGACCTTCGAGATGACGATTCTCTTCGCGGCCCTGGCGGCCGTGTTCGGCATGATCGCCCTCAATGGACTGCCTCAGCCCTACCATCCGGTGTTCAACACGGCGCGATTCGCCATGGCGAGCCGCGATCGGTTCTTCCTGTGCATTGAGTCGAGAGATCCTTCGTTCGACCAGGTGAAGACGCGCCAGTTCCTGGAAAGTCTCGAGCCGCGCGAGGTGAGCGACGTTGAACCGTAATGTGCGGATGCAGATCGGAATCCGGCCCGCGCTGGCGGCGGTCTGCCTCGCCGCCGGACTGCTGGCTGCCGGTTGCCGGCAGGACATGCACGATCAGCCGAAATACAAGCCGCTTGCCCGCAGCGACTTCTTCGCGGACGAGCGCGCGTCGCGTCCGCTGGTCGAAGGGACCATCGCGCGCACGGGTCTGCGGGAGGACTCGCTGCGCTTCACGGGAAAGATCGATGGGAAACCGGCAGACCTCTTCCCGTTCCCGGTGACCGCCGAGGTCATGGCCCGCGGCCACGAGCGGTTCGACATCTTCTGTTCGCCCTGTCACGGCCGGACCGGATCGGGCGACGGGATGGTGGTGCAGCGAGGATTCCGGCGGCCGCCGACCTATCACCAGGATCGGCTGCGCAAGGTTCCTGCCGGGTACATCTTCGACGTCATCACCAACGGATTCGGGTTGATGCCCGACCATGCCCAGCAGATCCCGGTGGACGATCGCTGGGCCATCGTCGCCTACGTCCGCGCCCTGCAGCGCAGCCAGGACGCGAGCCTTGCGGATGTGCCGCCTGCAGAGCGCGCAGCCCTGGCCGCCGCCGGGAAACGCTGACGGCGAGGCATCGGGCCCTGAGAACCAACATGGCACACGCTGCATACCTCGCACCTGACAGCCTCGATCGCACGCGTTCGCGCGCGTTGACCGTCGGCGCCGTCGGACTGCTCGTCACGGCCGCCGTCGCCTTCGTCAACCCCGCCCAGTTCTTCCACTCGTACCTGCTGGCGTTCATGTTCGTGCTGGCGGCGGCACTCGGCTGCCTGGCGCTCCTGATGCTCCAGCACATGTCCGGAGGCGGATGGGGCGTGGTGACGCGGCGTATCTTCGAAGCGGGCGCTGGGACGCTGCCGTGGATGGCCGTCTTCTTCCTGCCGCTGCTGGTCGGCATTCGAACGCTCTACCCCTGGACCAACCCGGCGGTGGTCGCCGGGGATCGCATCCTCGAGGGGAAGGTGATGTACCTCAACATCCCCTTCTTCATCACCCGCGCCGTCGTCTACTTCGCGATCTGGATCGTGATGGCGAGGCTGCTGATCCGCTGGTCGGCGCAGCACGATGCCACCGGCGACCCGGCGCTGGTGGACCGCATGCACCGGCTCAGTGCCGGGGGCCTGGTGCTCTATGCCGTGACGATGACGCTGGCATCGATCGACTGGGTGATGTCGCTCGAGCCGCACTGGTATTCGACGATGTACGGGTTCCTGTTCATGGCGGGCCAGGGGCTGATGGGACTCTCGATCGCGATCATCGTGGCGCGGCGGCTCTCCACCGAGCCTCCCATGAACGAGGTCTACAACGCCGGACATTTCCACGATCTGGGGAAGCTGCTGTTCGCCTTCACCATGCTCTGGGCGTACTTCGCGTTCTCGCAGCTTTTGATCATCTGGTCGGCCAACCTGCCCGACGAGATTCCCTGGTATCTTCCGCCGCATGCACCATGGGTGGGAATGGGTTGGGCTGGCACTCGTTCTCCTGCACTTCTGCGTGCCGTTCCTGGTGCTGCTGTCGCGCAACACCAAGCGCAGCGGGCTGATGCTGTCGTACGTCGCCATGTGGATGATCGGGATGAGGGTGGTGGATCTGTTCAATATCATGGCCCCGGACTATTACCAGAACGGGTTTCAGGTCGGCTGGACGGATGTCACCGGGACGATCGGCCTCGCGGCCGTGTGGGTGTCCATCTTCCTGTCGAATCTGAAAGCGCGTTCGCTGCTGCCGCTGAACGATCGGGAAATGGTGTCGGCGCTCGCGGCGGAGCGATCGCACTAGGGGGCTAGGGGCTCAGGGCTGGGGATCAGGGACCAGGCGCTCTGGTTCGTCGGTGGGCGCTCGATCACCGCTTTGCGACCGGTCATCGAGAACGCGAATGAATGGCAGGACGTCGCGTTGGACACGGGGAACATGGCTGCACAGACAGGCGAGACGGGCGGGCAAGGCAGAGGGACCGAGGGCACCGACGTCAGGTTGCGCCCGATCCTGGTGTTCTCCATCGGGCTCGTCGTCACGATCATCGTCGCTTATCTCATCGTCACCGTCCTGTTCCGGGTGTTCACGTCGCAGGCCACCGACCGGGATACCGCCGCGGGGGTGCCGGAGGCACAGCAGCAGGCCGCCACCGAGGATCGCCTGCCTCCCGAGCCCCGCATCCAGGTCAATCCGGAAGCCGACCTGAAGGCGCTGCGCCAGCGGGAGGACGCGCAGCTGAACAGCTACGGTTGGGTGGACCAGCAGGCCGGCACCGTTCATATCCCGATAGAGCAGGCCATGAAACTCGTGCTCGAGCAGGGGCTGCCCACCCGTCAGCCGCAATCTGCTGCCGCGGCAGACGGCACGGTGGCCTCCAATGCATCGCCCGTGAAGGGCGAACGGAAGATCCCATGACATCCTTTTCTGCTGTCGTCGCGCTCGGAGTGATGCTGGCGATCGGCCAGCCCGCGCAGCCTGCCGCGCCGGCCCCGGCCGGCCGGGGTGTGCCTTCGCCGGGGAGTTTCCTGGATCCGGGCATTCCTTCGCAGGCCGTACCGGACGTGCTCGAGAAGGTCGGGGTCGATCAGAAGCTCGATTCGCAGATCCCGCTCGACGCTCCGTTCGTGGATGAAACGGGCCGCGCCGTGACGCTCCGAGAGTACTTCGGGACCAAGCCGGTCCTGCTGACGCTCGTCTACTACGAGTGCCCGATGTTGTGCACGCAGGTCCTCAACGGCACGGTCGATTCGCTCAAGGGGCTCAACTTCACCGCCGGCAACCAGTTCAACATCGTCACCGTCAGCTTCAACCCGAAGGAGACGCCCCAGCTCGCCGCAGCGAAGAAAGCGACCTACGTCGCGAAGTACGGGCGGCCCGAGGCCGCCGCGGGCTGGCATTTCCTCACCGGCCAGCAGAAGGCGATCGACGAACTCGCCCGCTCCGTCGGGTTCCGGTACTACTACGACCAGGCCAGCGGCCAGTACGTGCACGCGACCGCCATCATGTTGATCACGCCGCAGGGGCGGGTGTCGCGCTACTTCTACGGGATCGAATACCCGCCCCGCGAACTGAGGTTGGGCCTGGTCGAGGCGGCCTCCGGCAAGATCGGGAACGTGGTGGACCAGTTCCTGCTCTACTGCTACCACTACGATCCGCACGCCGGGAAATACACGCTGGCCGCGATGAACGTGCTCAGGCTGGGCGGCGTCATCACCGTTGTTCTCATCGTCGGGTTCATCCTGATTGCGGTGCGGGCCGACAGGAGAAAGGCGCGGATGACGGCCGGCGGCGCGAGATAGCGTATGCCTAATACTCCGATTCTCCCGGAACAAGCCTCCACGATGGCCGGCCGCGTGGACATGCTGTACCTGTTCCTGGTCGGTATGGCCACGTTCTTCTGCGTGCTGGTCGGCGCACTGATCATCTACTTCGCCGCGAAGTACCGTCGCCGGTCCGCCGACGAAACCGGCCAGCTGGTGCATGGCAGCATGTGGCTCGAGGTGATATGGACGGCGATTCCGCTCGTCCTGGTCCTCATCATCTTCGTCTGGTCGGCGAGCCTCTATTTCCAGATGGCGCGTCCGCCTGCGTCCTCGCTCGATGTCTACGTCGTCGGGAAGCAGTGGATGTGGAAGTTCCAGCACCTCGACGGCCGCGCGGAGGTCAACGAGCTCCACGTGCCGGTCGGCCGCAACGTCAAGCTGACGATGACCTCGCAGGACGTGATTCACGACATGTATATCCCGGCCTTCCGCGTGAAGGCCGACGTGCTGCCCGGCAAGTACACGCACCTGTGGTTCAACGCCATCAAGCCGGGCCGCTACCACCTGTTCTGTTCCCAGGTACTGCGGGACGAATCACGCCGGCATGGTCGGCTGGATCATCGCGCAGGAGCCGGCCGACTACGAAGCCTGGCTTGCCGGCTCGACCGGCCCGGCCCCGTCGATGTCCAGCGCCGGCGAGAAGCTGTTCAACGACCTGGCGTGCAGCACGTGCCACAAGCTCGACACCACGGGGCGCGGGCCGTCGCTCTACGGGTTGTTCGGGAAGAAGGTGAGCCTCGAAGGCGGCGGGACGGTGGTGGCCGACGAGGCGTACATCAGGGAGTCGATTACCAACCCGAAGGCGAAGGTCGTGTCGGGGTTCCAGCCGATCATGCCGACCTTCCAGGGGCTGGTCAACGAGGAGGGCATGCTCCAGTTGCTCGAGTACATCAAGTCGCTGAAGGCCACCACCTCCAACGCGACGGGCACCGAGGCGCAGGCCGGCCAGGGCGCGGCACCGGCCGCGCCCGCCGCGCAGCCCGGCCCCGTTCCACGGAAGAAGTAGACCTATGGAGACCGAAACGATTCCGGACCAGTCGCACGGCAGCTACCTGTCCGACGGGTACGGCCTGAAGTCCTGGCTGCTGACGCGTGACCACAAGCGGATCGGCCTGCTGTTCCTGTTCAGCGTCACCGGGTTCTTTGCGCTTGGCGCGCTGTTCGCAGCGCTGATTCGCCTCAACCTGCTCACGCCGGCCGGCGATCTCGTGCAGGCGGACACCTACAACCGGCTGTTCACGATGCACGGCGTGATCATGGTGTTCTTCTTCCTGATCCCGTCGATTCCCGCGGTGCTCGGGAACTTCCTGATTCCAATCATGATCGGCGCGAAGGACCTGGCGTTCCCGCGGCTGAACCTGCTGAGCTGGTACATCTACACGATCGGCGGACTGTTCACGATCACGGCGCTCGTGTTCGGCGGCGTGGACACGGGCTGGACCTTCTACACGCCCTTCAGCAGCCAGTTTTCCCACGGCAACGTGGCGCTCACCGTGATCGGGATCTTCGTGGCGGGCTTCTCGTCCATCCTGACCGGCTTGAACTTCATCGTCACCATTCACAAGCTGCGCGCGCCCGGCATGACGTGGTTCCGGCTGCCGCTGTTCGTGTGGGCGCACTACGCGACCGCGCTCATCATGGTGCTCGGCACCCCGATTCTCGCCATCACGCTCCTGATGGTCGCGGCCGAGCGCGTGCTGCACCTCGGGCTGTTCGACCCGGCGCTCGGCGGCGACCCCGTGCTCTTCCAGCACCTGTTCTGGTTCTACTCGCACCCGGCCGTCTACATCATGATCCTGCCCGCGATGGGCGTGATGAGCGAGATCATCCCGTGCTTCGCGCGCAAGTCGATCTTCGGCTACAAGGTGGTCGCGTTCTCCTCGCTGGCCATCGCGATCGTGGGTTTCCTCGTGTGGGGCCACCATCTGTTCGTCGCGAGCGAATCGGTCTATGCGGCCATGGCGTTCTCGCTGCTGAGCTACGTCGTCGCCATCCCGTCCGCCATCAAGGTGTTCAACTGGACCGCGACGCTCTACAAGGGGTCCATCTCGCTCGAAGCGCCAATGCTCTACGCGTTCGGCTTCATCGGCGTGTTCATGATCGGCGGCCTGACGGGGCTCTTCCTCGCTGCCTTGGCCGTCGACGTTCACGTCACCCAGACCTACTTCGTCGTGGCCCACTTCCACTACATCATGGTCGGCGGGGCCGTCATGATGTTCCTCGGCGGCATCCACTTCTGGTGGCCGAAGATCTTCGGAAAGCTCTACCCGGCCGGCATTGCCCGCGCGGCGGCCATCATCGTGTTCATCGGCTTCAACCTGACGTTCTTCCCGCAGTTCATCGTCGGATACCTCGGCATGCCCCGGCGGTATCACATGTATGCGCCCGAGTTCCAGATTTGGAACGTGCTGTCGACGAGCGGTGCGGCCGTGCTCGGGATTGGCTACATGCTGCCGCTCTTCTACCTGCTGTGGTCGCTGAAATACGGGAAGCCGGCGCCGCCCAATCCGTGGGGCGCCACCGGGCTCGAGTGGCAGACCAGCTCGCCGCCGCCCACGCACAATTTCGTCGAAATGCCCGTCGTGACCGAACCCGCGTACAACTATGAGAAGCGAGACGCACATGCCTGAGGCGCCGTCGTCACTGCATCCCAGGCTCCAGTCCCACTTCGCGGACATGGGACAGCAGGTCGGGGCTTCGTCGCTTGGAATGTGGGTATTCCTTGCGACCGAGATCCTGTTCTTCGGCGGGCTGTTCACCGCGTACCTCGTCTACCGGATGCAGTATCCCGACGCCTTCGCCGGCGCCAGCCAGCAGCTCAACATCGTGCTGGGCGGCATCAATACCGCCGTGCTCATCACCTCAAGCCTGACGATGGTGCTGGCCGTGCGCGGAGCGCAGATGGGGCGGCGTCGAACCCAGGTGGTGTTCCTCCTGCTCACCATCGCGCTCGGGCTGGTGTTTCTCGGGATCAAAGGCGTCGAGTACGCCTCGAAGTTCAGCGAGGGCCTGGTGCCAGGGGCCGGATTCCGGTACGAGGGTCCGAGTCCGCTGAATGCACAGCTGTTCTTCTCGCTGTATTTCGTCATGACCGGCATGCACGCCGTGCACATGATCATCGGCATCGGCGTCGTGACGGTGCTCGTCGTGATGGCGTCGCGGGGGCGGTTCACGCGGGCCTATCACACGCCGGTCGAGGTGAGCGGCCTGTACTGGCACTTCGTGGACATCGTGTGGATATTCCTGTTCCCGCTGCTCTACCTGATCGACCGGCACGGAATGGTGGGGCACTAGTCAGGCGGGTGGCCCGCGGAAGGCGGCCCGGACATGACGAACGCGGCGACGGGTTGGACCAGTGTCACGATGCACATCGCGGGATGGCGAATATGAGTGACGTGGCGAAGACGTACGATTCAGCGGCCGGCGAACCGGATGAGGAGTCCGGCCCGGCGCACGTCGTGTCGGTGCGGCTGTATTTGCTTGTGTTCGGCGCGCTCATCCTGCTCACCGGCACGACCGCCGGCGCAGCATTCGTCGATCTCGGCCCCTTCAACACGGTCGTCGCCCTGACCATCGCCTGCACGAAGATGGTGCTGGTGATGCTGTTCTTCATGCACCTCCGCTCCAGCAGCCGCCTCACGTGGGCCGCCGTGGCGGTCGGGTTCTTCTTCCTCGGGCTGCTCCTGCTCATGACACTGAGCGACTACCTGACCCGCGGTCCGGGCTGGCTGGTGCTCTGAGTCAACCCGAAGCCGGCGGCGTTGTCGCGACGCCCGGCGTCATTGATTCTCCACCAGCACGGGCTTGATCCCGACCGGGACCGCGTGGCCGGTAATGGCCGTCCAGGCCCCTGACAGATCGCGCATGCGGATGAAGCGCGAATCCACGTTGACCGATTTGGTCGAGCACAGGCCGTTATTGCAGCGCTCCGACGAGTCCCAGATGAGCTGTGCTTCGTACCCGGCGGGCCTCGTCAGCGTGCAGCTCCACGTCGTGCCGCTTTGAAGGCACGGACTGACTCTGGCGCCGACCAGCCAGGTGGCCGTCACGAGGTAGGCCGTCGCTCCGCTTGTACCGCTCAGTCCGAACGGCGGCTTGGCGTCCCACAGGGCGTAGTAGAACCGTGCCATCCTGGTCGACGCGTGGACCACGTAAGCCCGCGCCACGTAGGCCGCGACAGCGTCCGAATCCGCGACCTGTCCTTCGAGCGGACCGTTTTCGTCGTCCCAGAACGGGCGGTCACCGACGCCGCCGGCTTGAAGAGCACTGGCGGCCTGGTCGTGTATGGCAACGAAGCTGTCCGGATTGTCGTTGGCTGACGGCGAGCGGCCGTGGAAGTTCACGATGTCGAACGTAGGCGCGCCGCCGCTCGCGAGGAATTGATTGGCAAACCAGCTCATCGCCGTTGGACCGTGAAATGACGGGCTCAGAATCCGGGCGCTCTTGTCGATCGACCGGATCACGCGAGCGGCGTCCTGGCACATGTGTACCATCTGCTGAATAGTGCCGTGCCAGAAGTTCGGCGCGTCGGCTTCGTTCCACAGTTCGTAGAACTGGATCCGGCCGGCGTATCGGGTCAGCAGTGCCGTCACGAAACTCATCCACATGTCGTCGGGTCCCGTGCCGTCCGGATTGACGTCAATCGGCGGAAGGCACGCAACCTGTCCCTCGCTGCAGACCGCTGACACAGCCGTGTTGGCCGCCCACTGCGGCACGGCGCCAAAGGTATAGAGGACGTCCATCGGTTGCGCAGGCGCGGCGTTGACGAACCGGTCCAGCATGGACCACTGGTAGCAGGGATTCGAAGGATCCGAGGCGGCGAACCCTGGACGCTCCGCCGCGTTGCACGTTTCGATCTGGGACCAGTTGACGCCGCTGTCCCAGAGGCGTAGGCCCTTGGCTGGCAGATACCCCGAGCGGAGACGTTAGCGGGAACGCCGTCGTCGAGTGCTGCACGCCGACGCCAAACAGCGTCGCGGACACACCGTCGGAGTAATTGCCTGGCGGGGCGCCGGGCCCGGGCGTCGGGGACGGACCGGTTCCCGCCGACTTGTGGCACCCGAAGCCCGAGAGCGCCACGGCGATCGCGAGACCGGCGGCGCAGAGTGCATGGCGCCCTGCCGTGCCGGCGAGTCGACTCATCACCGCCACGCATGGCACCAGCGTGGGAGGAATGCGCCGAGTCGCGACGGGAGCCACGCGGAGATGATACACCGCGGGAGCGGGAGTGGGGCGTGACCCGCAGTTCCCCCCGGCCACCGGCGGCTGGAATCACGCTGAGAATCGCCTCCTGACAGAGGCACATCTTCGGTGAATCAGGAATGTACCAAGACCACCTGTCTGCGGCGCTGCCGGCGACCGGTTGGGGCTGGTGACGACGACCCGGCGTCCGCCATCCACCGCGGCGGCGCCTGCCGGCGCCGCGCCGGCCCGCCCCTTCCCGACGAGCGCCCGCGACCGATCGCTCATTGCCCATTAGTCTCCGGGTGCTGCCGCACGCCGCCGATCCCGCGCAAGCCAATTCCCCGGCGACACCCCATTTGCCCCCCATTTTCCCGGCTCGATTGGCACCTCGCGTGGTATAAGGAGAAAGGTCGCGCGGGCAATTTTCGGCTTGCCCGCGCTCTTCTCTGCCTTTCCACGAAATGGTTGTCGAGTCTTCCGAACAGGAGCGGTTTGGTGGCCGAAAGCCTGCTCTTTCTGACCGAGCTGATGGGCCTGCAGGTCTGCGACCTGAAGGGCCGTCGCATCGGTCGGATCAAGGACGCGGGCATCGTGCCGCTGGTTGACGCCAGGCGGATCGATCGCTTCCTGGTCGGCGGCGAGTGGACCTGGTGGATGGTCCGGCATGACCAGGTCGCCTCCATCACCCTCGATGGGATCATCCTCAGCGACGATCACCTGACGCCCTACCACGAAGACGAGTACATGCTCCGGCTGGTCCGGGACCTGCTCGACCAGCAGATCATCGACGTCGACGGCCGCAAGGTCGTCCGCGTCACCGATGTCACCTTCGAGCTTCGGCACACCAACGACCACGACGTGCTCCAGGTCCGCGAGGTGGACGTCGGTGTGCGGAGCATCGTCCGGCGCCTCTTCCAGGGCATCGTGCCGCCGCGCATCGTGCGCCGGCTGCAGCGCGGCATTTCGCCGAACTCAATCCGCTGGGAAATGTGCAACATCATCGAGCCGGACCCTCAGCGGCGGCTTCGCCTGAACATCTCGCACAAGGCGCTCGAAGACATGCACCCGGCGGACCTGGCCGACATCGTCGAAGAGCTGAGCCACGAGGATCGCGAGGCCGTCTTCGAGACCCTCGACAGCGAGGTTGCGGCCGAAGCGCTCTCCGAGGTCGACGACACCAGGACCCAGGCGAACATTCTCGAGTCGCTCGAGGCCGACCGCGCCGCGGACATCATCGAGGAGATGGCGCCCGACGAAGCGGCAGACGTCCTGGGCGAAATGGCGGAGGCCAGCTCGGAGCGCATTCTCGAGGAGATGGACGCCCAGCCGAAAACCGATGTCGAGGAGTTGCTCGAATTTCACGAAGGGTCCGCCGGCGGGATGATGAACACCGAGTTCGTGGCCGTGGCCGACTCGGGCACGGTCGCCGACGCGCTCACGTCCATCAAGGAAAGCGAGGAACAGGTCGACACCCTCACCACGCTGTTCCTCCACGACGCCGAGGGCCGATTGTCGGGCTCACTCCCGATTGGCCGCCTGCTGCTGGCCGGGCCCGCCGTCCCTCTGCGAAGCCTCGCCAGCTCGGACGATGTCGTGGCGGTGCCGGTCAGCGAGAAGCAGGAGCGAGTCACCGAGCTGGTGGACAAGTACAACCTGATGGCGTTGCCCGTCGTCGACTCGCACGGCAGGCTGGTCGGCACGATCACCGCCGACGACATCATCTCCGTATTGCGGCAGGATTAGCCCTGTGCAATTTCTCCGTCGATTCCGCCGCCATATCATCGTGTTCTTCGCCGTCATCGGCCCTGGCTTCATCACGGCCATGGTCGACAACGACGCGGGCGGCATCTACACCTACTCGCAGGCAGGGGCGAAGTTCGGCTACATGCCGCTCTGGACCCTGGCGCCGATCGCCCTGCTGCTGGTCGTGACCCAGGAGATGAACGCCCGGATGGGCGCCGTGACGGGCAAGGGCCTGTCGGACCTCATCCGGGAAGAGTTCGGGCTGCGGACGACGTTCATCGTGATGGCGCTGCTCGTGGTCGGCAACTTCACCAACATCATGGCGGAGTTCGCCGGCGTGGCGAGCTCCCTCGAGCTGTTCCACGTCAGCCGCTACATCTCGGTGCCGCTGGCCGCCTTCTTCGTCTGGGCGCTCGTCGTCAAGGGCACCTACGCGAGCGTCGAGAAGATCTTCCTGTTCGCATGCGTGACCTACATCGCGTACATCATCGCTGCGGTGCTCATCAGCCCGGACTGGGAGGCGTCGGCTCTCGCCAGCGTGCGCCCCGTGTTCCTGGCCAACACGGCGTACGTGACCATCCTGATCGGGCTGGTCGGCACGTCGATCGCACCGTGGATGCAGTTCTACCTGCAGGCGGCGGTCGTGGAGAAGGGCATCACCGTCAAGGACTACGCCGAGTCCCGCATCGAGGTCATCGTCGGGTGCATCGTGATGATCGGGGTGGCGTTCTTCATCATCGTGGCGTGCGCCGCCGCGATCTGGCAGGTGAAGCCGCGGGAAATCACCGACGCCGCCGACGCGGCCAAGGCGCTCAGGCCGTTCGGAGAGTACGCCTACATCCTGTTCTCGGCAGGCCTGCTGAACGCCTCCCTGTTTGCGGCCAGCATTCTGCCCCTGTCGACCGCCTATTCGGTGTGCGAAGGCCTCGGGTTCGAGTCGGGCGTGAACCGGACGTTCAAGGAAGCGCCGATCTTCTACTGGCTCTACACGCTGCTCATCGTGCTGGGCGCGGGCGTCGTGCTCATTCCCAGCTTCCCGCTCGTCAGGATGATCCTGCTCTCGCAGGTCGTCAACGGGATCCTGCTGCCGCTCATCCTGATCTTCATGGTCCGGCTCATCAACCGGAGCGAGCTGATGGGCGAGTGGGTGAACTCCCGCGCGTACAACATCGTCACCTGGACGGCCGTAGTGATCCTCATCGCGATGACCGTCGCGCTGATGGGACTCACCGCCCGTGAGATGTGGTTCCCCGCCTAGGCCTTTTCCAGCCCGCTCAACAGGACGCGAACCACGTCGGCGGCATGGTAGGTGCTGCGCCCGGGCTCCAGGAAGCGGTCGATATAGGCCACGCGATCGCCGGAGGTCACGATGGGTTTCTCGATGGCTCCGTCGCGGGCCTGACCGAGCCCAATCGTCGCAAGCAGGCCGTTGCAGATGCACTTGCGACCGATCGTCTCGGCCGGGTCGCCGCCCTTTCGGACATACTGCTCGACCGGCTCGGACGGACAGCGAAATCCCAGCGTCCCGTCGGCCTTGCGGTAGATGTGGCGGAGATAGCCGAGGTCGCAGAGCCGTTCCCGATCGTTGTAGTCCTGCTCCGCCGACATCGTGCCCTCTATCTGGAGCACCTTGAACGGGAAACCGGTCGGTGAGGCCACCGGGTCGGTGAGCACCGACGAGGTGCCGGCCAGGCTGGAGTCGATCACCCGCCGTTTCAGCTCCGGATCCATGCCGGATTCCTCGCAGAAGGCGAACGCGGTTCCGACCTGGATGCCCGTGGCGCCGAGCGCAATCGTCTCGGTGAGACGTTCCGGCTCGCCGTACGACCCCGCCAGCCAGAAGGGCAGCCCGAGCGCCTTGATCTTGTCGAGCTCGGCCGTGTCGCGTGCGCCGTAGATGGGCTCGCCTCGATCGTTGAGCTGCATCTGGCCCCGGGGCGGCGCGTTGTGCCCGCCGGCGGTCGGTCCCTCCACGACGAACCCGTCCACGCGCCCGGCGCACTTGCGCACCAGCGTGATGGCGAGAACAGCCGACGCGATGATCGCCAGGAACACGGGCCGTCGAAGCCTGGGCGGATGGCCGTTGAAGATCGGGCGAGGGTCGAACTCGCACCAGGTCTCCTCACCGTCCTCGGCGCCTTCGACGTCGAGCCTCATCCGGACGTCCTGGCCCTCCGCCAGACGATCGAGAATCGTCGGCACGTGCCGCGGCACGCCCGCGCCCACCAGCACGTAGTCGACCCCGGCGAGCATGGCCCCGTAGAACGACGGCAACTGCGGCGTCTGAATCTTGTCGAGGTAGTTGATGCCGACCAGGCCGTCGTGGCCTTCCTTGGCCAGGAACACCTCGACGAAGTTGGCCAGCACCGTCAGCTCGGAGAGCGCCGGCGGCGAAGACGCGCCGTGCATCGGCGTCATCTTGAACGGCGAGCCCGGGCACCTTCCGACGGGATTGAAGTACTTCGCCAGCACGCGTTCGGCGACTTCAGGCACGGGGAACGCAGCCATCGCCCGCCGGAGCGTGCCGTCGGGATCGCCGAGTTGCAGCCGGCGGGCCAGGATCGCGTCAAGGGCGGTTCCCGAAACGACGCCGAGCTGCCCGCACAGCGACACCGCACGGGCCAGCCGCCAATCGGACACGCCGGCGCCCATTCCCCCCTGGATGATCTTCGGATGTGGCATGGCTATCGGAGCATCAGCCTTACATAATAAGGCTTCGTCGTTTTCGTCTTTCGAAAGAGGAGCGGATCTTTAGATCCTACCCCAGTCCTGCGGCCAGCCGGCAGGTAAATTGGAGGGAGACCACTCCCGACCGATTCGGGAGTGGTCTCGACGAGGGTAATCGCTCAGGTGTCGGACCCGGGTTACCGGCCGCGGCCTTCGCCCTGGGGCGCAAACCGTGACAGATTGTTGGTCTGCCCGGCCCCGACCATGGCGCCGATTTCGTCCTTGGTCCATCCGGACTTCACGAGCGCCAGGTAGAGCTTCTGGACGGCATCGGCCCGATTCTGGCCGGCCGACATCGACAACAGCAGGTTGTTTCTGCCGATCACGGTCCCGGTGGCGCCGAGACGCTTCACGCACCCGTCCACATCAGCAGGGCCGCATTCCACGACGACCGCGGCGTTCTTCTTCTTGAGCTTGTCGGAGAGCGCCGCGTCGAGCCCGGAGGGGCTGGTGACCAGGAACGGCTTCTGAGCGGCGTCGGCGAAGTCCGCGAGGAGGCTGGTGGACGGGTTCACCAGGTTGATCGCGACGTTCCTGCCCTCGATGGCTTTCAGGGCGTCCTTTCCGTCAGCGGTCACCTTTTCTCCGAACCAGTAGCCGTCGTTCCCGACGACATCGATACGCCCGAAGTCGAGCAGGGTCAACGTGGTTTCGAACAGTGGCACGCTGCCCTGGAACAGGGCCGCGCCCCGCACACCGGTGGCGACCCGCCCGCCAGCGCCGCCGCGGCCGCCGCGGCCCTGCGCCGGGCCGGCTGCCGGGGGATTCCTGAGATCCCGCGCACGCTGCTGTGCCAGCCCGAGCAGTTCATCGCGCGTCGAGGCGCTGACGAAGCTCCAGCCGCGCTCGGTGCCACCCGCCAGGTCGGGCACGACGAAGCGCTGCGCGTTGTAGATGTTCAGGCGGTCAGGGATGACCAGGTTGACCTTCGTCTCGTTGGCGACGTTCAACATGCCCTGGACGACGAACTGTCCCGTCCAGCCGAGAATGTCTTCCTGCATCTTGGCCGGATCGTCGCCTGCGTCGTGATAATCGGGGTGGCCGTTGCGGCCGCTGGTCATCAGCGCGAGCGCCTCGATGCCGAGATTCATGAAGGCCGAGTAGTCACTGCCGCCGGGCCCGGCCTGGCTCGGATCGACCTTCTTCGCGATGACCGGGTCCTGATCCCTCATGATCACGTCGAAGATCGCCGGGAAGTTCAGCGCACCGGGCGCGCCGATGCGGTCCCCCAGGCCCACCATGTCCATGTTGAAGTCGGCCACGGTGCGATCCATGCTGACGCCGTCGGTCGGATGATCGGCGTAGTACTGCGATCCGAACAGCCCCTCTTCCTCGCCGCACCAGAGCGCGAAGATCAGCGTCCGCTTCGGCTGCACTTTCGCGGCTGCCAGCACGCGCGCGACTTCCATGACCGTCGCCGATCCCGACGCGTTGTCGTCGGCGCCGTTGTAGATCACGCCGTTGGTCACGCCGTTGTGGTCGAGATGTCCGCCGGCGATCACGTACTGGGCCTTGAGCGCCGGATCAGTGCCTTCGATCTTCGCGATCACGTTGCGCGCGAAGTTGTTCTTCAGCGCCTCGTTGTGGAAGCTGGCCGAGGTGTACCCCTTGATGACCGCCTTGCCGCCGAGCAACGCGGAGCGGGACGTTCTTGCCTTGATGTCATTGCGAAGCGCCGCCATGCGCGCGTCGAACCCGCGCGAGGACTCCTGCGAATCGCGCCACATGATCCACTTGAAGAGACGCTCGTCGATGTTCGAGACGTAGAGGAATGGGCGGGTGAACAACTTCGGATCGGTCTGGGCGCCGCGCCCGCCGCCGCCGAATCCCGCGGCCTGTGCCGGCGGATTCGGGTTGTAGAGCATGATCGCCGCGGCCCCGGCCTTGAACGCGGCCGTCATCTTGGCCTGGTCGGTCGATTCAGCAGTCCAGGGGTCCTGAGCGGGCGCCGCAGAGGGCGCCACAGCCGCGCCGCGCCCGCCGCCCATCGCCGGCCGGGGGGCAGGCGCGTCGGTTGGTGACCCTTTGAACGCGACGACCACCTTGCCCTTCACGTCGACGCCCTTGTACTCGTCGAGGCCCTTGTCCGGCGCCGAGATCCCGTAGCCGACGAACACGAGCTCGCCGCTCGCCTGCGCTCCCGGAGTGGACGCGGTGTCGATCGAGAAGTCGTTGTCGCGCACGTAGAACGTCCGGCCGTTGACGACCACGCTCGGCACGCCAAGCGCGAAGACGTAGCTCCCGCGGGTCCCGGTGATGGGGACTTTCTGGAAATAGGTGCCGTTCTCGCCCGCCGGCTTGAGGCCCCACTCCTTGAACTTCCCCGCGGCCCAATCCGCCGCCTTCTCGTAGGCCGGCGTCTCGGATCGGCGCCCCATGGCCGCGTCGCTCGCGAGGTAGGTGATGTAACCCTTGATGACCTTGCCGTCGACCTTGATCGGGGTCGACTGGGCGAATACCGGGACGATGAGCAGGACCGCAAAGCACGAGAGGACGGCGAATCGTCGAACGTTCAGTCGCGACATGTATGAGACCTTTCGCGGGGGCGGGTTTGCCTGCGGGAAGATGGGTCCGGCCTCGACAGGGCTCGCGCGGGATTCGTGACATCGAGCGCCGACACTTCCAGCATCAGCGTCACATACGACGGAGGCCGCTCCCGGGTTTACTGGGAAATCGAGAACATGGACCTTCAGCGCGATTGTCCGGCCGCGAACGGGCGGCTGGAGGCCAGTCGCCCGCCAGACAGTCCGGGCAGTCAGTCCGGGCCAGCTCAGTCCACGATGAAGAGCGCGGCTCCGTCCTCGGTGCGCGAACGATGCGGCATGGTGCCGTCAGCCACGTGATAGCTCTGGCCGGGCCGCAATTCCACGGACCGTCCGTCCTTCAACTCGGTCGTCAGCCGGCCGGAGAGCACGAGCAGCACGTGACCGCGGCTGCACCAGTGGTCCGCGAGATACCCGGCGGAGTAGTCGACTCGCCGCACCCGGATGTTCCCAACCTCGATGGTCCTCCAGGTGGCGATACCGGTCTCGCCGGGATGCTCCACGGGCGGCACACCCGCCCAGTCGACCGTTCCGAATGGCACGTCTTGAATCGTCATGGCCTGAGGCTCCGGCAGCGTTTCAAAACCCTCGTGCCAGCCCGCTTCCGCGCGGATCGGCCGCGCCCTGGAACCGAGCCGGCTTTCCGTCCTTGCCGTACTCGATGGTCAACCCGTGCGCATTGCCCAGCGCGCGAACCGGGCGCACCTGGTGGCCCATCGCGGCCAGGGCACTGCGCACCGGCTCGGGGATCGCCTGCTCCACGGCGAGCACGTCCGGCTCGACGAAACTCACTCGCGGTGAGGCAATCGCTGCTCCGATGTCCATCCCGAAATCGATCAGGTTCATCACGATCTGGGGCACGGTCTGCCCGATGGTGTGCCCTCCCGGTGTGCCCAGCGCCGCCCACGGCCGGCCGTTCTTCATGATGATCGTCGGGCAGTCGCCCGACAGCTTGCGCCGCCCGGCGTGAGCATCCATCGGGTTGCCCTTTGGCTCGAACGTGCTGTACGCCAGCGAATCGTTCAGCCAGATGCCGGTCCGGGGGACCATGATCCGGCTGCCGAACACGTTGCCGAGCGTCTGCGTCGCCGACACGACGTTGCCCCAGCGATCGGCGACCACGAAGTGAGTCGTGTGGCTGTCGGCCGCCCCTCCGATCGAGGGCGGCACGAATTTCGAGGCGCGCTTCGGGTCGATCTTCGCAACCTCGGCGGCCCAGGTACTGCTCCGACAACAGCCGCGGCAGCGGCGGCGGGTTCACCTCGGGGTCGCCGGCGTAGCGGAGCCGCACCCAGAATCCGTGCTTTGTCACCTCGGCGAACCGATGAAGGTAGGCCGGGGTGTTGTGGCCAAGGGCTTTCACATCGAACCGGCTCATCATGCCGAGACGCACGAGGTAGTCGAACGCGTTTGCCGGCGGCGACGCCGTGTAGACGTCCTGCCCGCGATAGGTCACCTTGATCGGATCCCACCACTCCGCGCGATCCGCCCGCAAGTCGGCGATCGACAGGAACCCGCCCGCCTCCTGCATCGTCCGGTCGATGGCCTGCCCCAGTTCGCCGTAGTAGAACACCGAGGCGCCCTTTGATGAGATCAGTCGCAGCGAGTACGCGAGATCCGACTGCACGAGGCGCTCGCCGGCGAGCAGCGGCTGGCCTTCGCGGCCATAGATCTGCCTGGCGTGCGGCGGGAATTCGGCGAACGCCGACTTCAGCACCGCAGCACTGGCGGCGTCCAGGGGGTACCCCTGCTCTGCGAGGCGAATGGCCGGCTCGAGCACGCGCGCCCACCCGAGGCGGCCGTAGAGCTTCGACATGGCCTCCCAGGCGTGCAGGTTGCCGGGCGTGGACACAGCCTTGGCATTGCGCCGGTTCTCCAGGTAGTTCGGCGTCGGCGGCCGGAACACATCGGAATTGACCGCGGCCGGAATTCGGCCGCTCGGGTTCAGAAACCGGACGCGCTGCGTGTCCGCGTCGTAGATGAGGATGGTCCCGTAGCCGCCGAGGCCGGACATGGCCGGCTCGACCACGTTGAGCGAGGCGGCGACGGCCACGGCGGCGTCGAACGCGTTGCCGCCGGCCTGGAGGATTTCGAGCCCCGCTTCAGTGGCCAGCGGGTGCGCTGAGCTGATCATGCCGGCCCGGCCCTCGGCCTCCGGCGCTCGTGGCGGCGCTCCCCGTTGCGCGTGGCCCGATGCCGCGCCCAGCACAACGAGCCCGGCAGCCGCCACCACCAACGCCCGCATCGCGCGTCTTCTGGTCGGATGCATGCCCATACTCTACACCCGGCGTTCGAGGGTGGCCGCCGCGGTTCAGGCGATTCTGCGGGCGTCGCCCCGATGCATCGGCCATCCGGCCCGGCGCACGACCTCCCGAACCGGCCCGAACCGGCGGGTCATCTGAATCATCCGCGTCAGCGGCCTGCGGCTGGCCTATAATCGGCATTCTCACGGCCACACTCTGGAGGCTCACCTGATGAAGCAGTCGCACGCCATCGGTCTTCTCGTTGCGCTCGCGCTCGCGATCGCGGGCCAGTCCGTCGTCGGAGTGTCGGGCCAGGCGGCACCAGCCGCAGCGCCCGGCTCGCCACTGGACGCGTTGCACTTCCGCCAGATCGGACCCGCGGCGATGTCCGGCCGCATTTCCGACCTGGCCGTCTTCGAAGCCAACCCCGCCATTTTCTACGTGGGCACCGCCCACGGCGGCGTCTGGAAGACGACCAATAACGGAACCACGTTCGAAGCGCAGTTCCAGGATCAGGGCCTGATGTCGATCGGCGATGTCACCGTTTCGCAGAGCAATCCGGACCTGGTCTGGGTTGGCAGCGGCGAATCGAACAACCGCCAGAGCGGGTCGTGGGGCGACGGCGTCTACAAGTCGACCGACGGCGGAAAGACCTACGTCAACATGGGTCTCCGCACCTCCCGTCACATCAACCGCATCGTCATCGACCCGAAGGACACCAGCATCGTGCTGGTTGCGGCGACCGGGAGCCTGTGGGGGCCGGGTGGCGAACGCGGCGTGTACAAGACGATTGACGGCGGCAAGACGTGGAAACAGGTGCTGAAGGTCGACGATGACACCGGGGCCAACGACCTCGTGATGGATCCGATCAACGACCGGATCCTGTATGCGTCGATGTACCAGCGCCGCCGGACGGCCTGCTGCATGAACGGCGGGGGCCCGGGCAGCGGCATCTACAAATCCACCGACGGCGGTGACACGTGGACGAGGCTGAAGGGCGGCATACCCGAAGGATCGCTCGGCCGCATCGCACTCGACGTGTACCGGCGCAGGCCGAACATCCTCTATGCGTCGATTGAAGGCCCGGTTCCGCCCGCGGGAGGCGGCCGTGGCGGCGGGACTGGCGCGCCGGCTCCGGCCGCAGCCGAAGCGGGCCCGGGACCGCAGGCAGCGGGCGGCGGCCGAGGCCAGGCCACGGGCGTGAACGCGACGCCCACCGGTCTCTACCGATCCGACGATGCGGGCGCGACGTGGCGGAAAGTGAGCAACGTGAACCCGAGGCCGATGTATTTCAGCCAGGTTCGCATCGATCCGAACGATCCCGAGGTCGTCTACATGGGCGGCGTCGATCTCCAGCAGACCCTCGACGGCGGAAAGACGGTCAACACCGCGGCCGCCTCGAAGATTCACTCGGATCACCACGCGATCTGGATCGACCCGTCCAACTCGAACCACCTCATGACAGGCAACGACGGCGGTCTCGCCGTGTCTTACGACATGTCGAAGACGTGGGTGTTCTTCCCGAACCTTCCGGTCGGGCTCTTCTATCACGTGAGCTACGACATGGCCACGCCGTTCAACGTGTGCGGCGGCATGCAGGACAACTACGACTGGTGCGGCCCCAGCCAGGTGCGCGGCGTGGCCGGCATCGCCAACTACCAGTGGACGACCATCCAGGGCGGCGACGGGTTCGTCGCGCTGCAGGATCCGTTCGACTATCGCGTCGTCTACAGCGAGTCGCAGGACGGCAACATGACTCGCTACGATCGCGTGACGGGCGAGTCGATGAACATCCGGCCGCAGCCGGCTCCGGGCGAGCCGCCGCTGCGCTGGCAGTGGGACACGCCGCTGACCATGTCGCCGCACGACCCGAAGGTGATCTACGCGCCGGCGAACAAGGTCTTCAAGTCGATCGACCGGGGATTGACGTTCACCGCGATCAGCCCGGACCTGACATCGGGTGCGAACCGGGACGACATCGTCACGATGGGCGTCAAGGGCAGTGACATCACCATCTCGCGCAACGACGGCATCGCGGCCTGGCCGACCATCACGACCTTCGCGGAATCGCCGAAGAAGCCGGGATTGCTCTACGCGGGCACGGATGACGGGCACCTGGCGGTGAGCGCGGACGGCAAGACCTGGACGCAGATCATCGACAAGGTTCCGGGCCTTCCGAAGGACATCTACGTGTCGAAGGTCGCCCCGTCACGGTTCGATGCGGCGACGGCTTACGCGACATTCGACGGTCACAGGCAGAACGACTTCGAGACCCACATCTACGTCACCCACGACACCGGCCAGAGCTGGCAGTCGATCGCGGCGAATCTCAAGGGCGAGGTGGCGCGGACGGTCACCGAGGATCTGAAGAACCCGGACGTCCTGTATCTCGGCACCGAGACCGGTCTCTTCGTGTCGCTCGATCGTGCGAAGAGCTGGATGCGCCTGAAGGGCAACCTGCCGACCGTGCGGATCGACGAGATCACGCTGCACCCTCGCGACAATGCGATGCTGCTGGCCACGCACGGGCGATCGATCTGGATCCTCGATCATCTCGAGCCGATCCAGGAACTGGCGGCCGCGCAGGCCGCCAGCGCCGACGCGAAGCTCTTCTCGCCCCCGCCCGCCGCGATGTACCGGCGGCCGGCGAGCGATCGGAACTACGAGTTCTGGGGCGACCAGACCTTCTTCGGCGAGAACCCGCCGCAGGCGGCCTTGATTTCCTGGTATCTCAAGAAGCCGGTGGGCGAGGTGAAGCTGAAGATCACCGATGCGGTCGGGAAGGACGTGCGCGAGATCTCCGGTCCGGTGCTGGCCGCCAGCAACAAGGCGGGCTACCAGGCCGCGTGCTGGGACCTTCGCGTGCAGCCGGCGCCGGCGCCGGCACCCGCAGGGCGCGGGGGCGCGGCCGCCGGCCGCGGCGGCCAGGCTCCTGAGGCCCCGGCGCAGGCCGGCGGTCCGCCTGCGGCTACGGCGGGACAAGGCGGGCGAGGCGGCGCGGCTGTCAGCCCGTTCGGCGCGGGATGCGCCGCCGGCGGCGGGCGCGGGGGCGGCGGAGGGTTCGGCGGCATCGGTGGCGGCAACCCGGGGCCGTTCGTGCTGCCGGGCACCTACAGCGTGTCGCTCATCGTCGATGGCAAGAACGTCGAAACGCGGCCGCTCAAGGTCACCGCGGATCCGGACGTGGCGCTGACGGCCATCGAGCGCAAGAAGCTCTATGACATGGCGATGGAGATGCACGGCCTGCAGCGCCTCGGCACCGACGTGTCGAACGCCCTCGGACCGCTCAACACGCGCATGCAGGAGTTGGCGAAGGAGATTGGCGGGCGCGCGGATGTGCCAGCCGAGGTCAAGGCGGAATTCGAAGCCGTCAACAAGGCGGTCGCCGCTGTCGTGCCGAAGTTCGCGGCTCCGGCGGGTGGCCGGGGAGGTGGCGGCGGCGGTGGACGCGGCGCCACGGCAGCGCCGAGTCCTGTTGCGCGGCTCGGTCAGGCGAAGGCCGGGTTGATGGGCGGGATGTGGCCGACCGCCCAGACCCTGAGCGCCTACAACGACGCGAAGGTGCAGATGCCGCAGGCGATTGCCGAAGCCAACGCGGCGTTCACGAAAGCGGCTGCGCTCAGCACCGCGCTGGCCAAGTACAAGCTGGAGCTCAAGGCGCCCCAGCCGGTCAAGTAGCCCGTCGATTCCGGCGCCCCCCGAGTGCATCGATCGCGCTCGGGGGGCTACTCTTTGGTCTGAAGCGGGGTTCTACTGGCTCGAGCGGGTGGCGGTCCAGGGGCTCGACGTCCCGTTGGTCGTCACCGTTCCCTCGATGGCCGTGCCGTTGACCTTGCCGGAATACCGGGCGCCGCCGGCGGTGAAGGTCAGGCGGTCCCCCTGAAGTTTGCCGTCCGAGATTGGCGTTGAAGCACCTGCGGAGGTCACCGTGCCGGTGACCACCTGGTACTGCTGCGTGAAGGTGATGTCACCCGACGCGGACTTCCAGGTGCCCGCGACTTTCGCCGGGACGATCCAGAACATCGCCGTGCACCAGTTGGCGCACTCGCCTTCCACGGTCGCGGTTTCGTCGGCCTCCCAGTCGCCCATCGAGAAGCTGTTCGACACGATGCGCGTGCCGGGCTTGAGGTCGAGGATCTTCGGCCGCAGCTTGAGATTGATGTCGGGCAGCAGGAACATCGTGATCACGGTCGCCTTCGAGAAGTCGCTCTCGAACAGGTCGGCCTTCACGAATTCCGCCCTGCCGTTCACGCCCTCCTTGGTCGCGTTCTCTTTCGACAGCGCCACCATGTCGGGGTTGTACTCGATGCCGAGGGCACGGGCCCCGCGCTTGGCCGCCGTGATCACCGTTCGCCCGTCGCCCGAACCGAGGTCGATGACGAAGTCGGCAGGCGTGACCTTCGCCATGTCGAGCATCTTGTCCACGAGCTCCTGCGGCGTCGGCACCCACACCACGTCCTTGCCCGCCTGGCCGACCTGGGGCTGAAACTGCGGCTTGGCCGTCTGCGGCTGCGCAAACGCGGTGGCCGCAACCAGTACCAGGCAGACGGCAAACAGGGATCCACGCACGTTTCGCGATACCTTCATGTTTGGTCTCCTCACCCGAGTGGATTCAGATCGCGACGAAACGTTCTCAGTAGATGGCACGAGCCTGCAACACACCGGAGCGTTCGAGGCGGGTGCACAGCGTTCCCCCAATTATGCACCCGCCCGCGGGTGGAGGCGGCAGGGGCCGGGGCGTAGCCAGGCAGTGCCGGGCGGCACGCGTTCGGAAGCGACAGATCCCGAGGTCCCAACCGTTATTTCACGGCGGCTTTGATCTTCGGCAGAACGTCCTTCGCGTAGTAGTTGCAGACACCCTTCTTGGCCGCCGGCTGCAGCGCCAGGTCCTTGATGGCCTTCTTGACCTTTGCGCCGGGCGCGCCGAGCGCCTGCGCGATGGCTCCGGCTGTCAGGAGATTATCGGTTGCTGCCGCCATGGTCTCAGCCTCCTTGCGAATGATCGGGTAAGGGATGATGTCACTCGACGACGGGAGCCGTCAGAACGTTCGTGACACGCCCGGTCGCCGGGCCAATCGTAGCGTACCGATGAATCGCTGGAGCGAATTTCCAGTCCCGCGAGCGCTTCGGGAAACGGCACCCGCGCCCAGGGGCAGTCAATCGGCCTGAAGGCCTGGGTGAGGGGATCTGTCGAGGCGCCGGAGGGGGCGCGGCGCGGACCCGCCCGGGAACCGGGCGGGCCCGCTCACGCAGCGAAACGGGCGGGTAGAAGGTCGAGCGGGCCGAGACGGGCTATTTGCTCAGCTCAGCCAGTATCTGCTTGGCGACGGCGGCTTCCTTGGAGTTCGGCGCCATCTCCAGGAATTTCTCGATGTCGGCCTTGGCCTTCGCCTTGTAGGCGAGGCGCTCGGGGTCATCGACCTTCGTGATCGTCAGCATCGAGTGCCACCCGGCAAAGCCGCGGTAGTAGAACCCGGTGGGCTCCTGCGGGTAGCGTGTCACCACCAGGTCGAAGTACTTCAGCGCTTCGATGGGCTTCTTCGCGCGAAGCAGATCGAATCCCGGGTCCTCGAGGTCGATGAATTCCTTGATCTGGGCAGGATCGATGGACGAGTAGACCTGCCAGGCTTCGGCGATCCGGTCGGCGGCGATGAGTTCCTTGCCGTAGTACAGCTTGGCGTCAGCGTCGTTCGGCTCAGCGGTCACGTAGGCCTGCAACTCGTCGGCGGCTTTCGCAAAATTCTTCTCGGCGTGGTACGTCACCGCGATCAGCTTGTGCAGCCCGGTGACCTTCGGATAGGTCGCGAGCAGCTTGAGGTACAGGGCGCGGGACTCCGAGTACTTCTGCGCCGCGTTCAGCTGCTTGCCTTCCTCGACGCCAAGCCAGACGGCCAGGTTCGGGTCGGTCCCTTCCGTGGTCATCTTGGTCAGGATGTCCTGCGTCTTGGCCTTCCCGCCCACTTCGACCTGGAACCGCTGCGGGTCGAACCCGTCCTTGTAGAACTCGGTGTACCACATGCCGCTGGCCAGGTTGTCCGTCTTCCACTCACCGTTCTTGTTCGTGAGCAGCTCGGGACCGGCCTTGGCGGCCAGGTTCACCAGCTTGACCTTGACCCCCTCCAGCCCCTTGCCGGCCGGGTTCACGACCTTGCCGCTCATCTTGCCCTTGCCCTGCCAGGCCTCCTGCGCGAATGCCGTCGCGGCGCACATCGCCAATCCGATGACCACGATCCGAAACGTCCTAGCCATACGAAACCCCTTCACTTACCGAACCGAATTATCAAGGAGCGTGCACCGGGTCGGCGGTAGAAGCGAGACCGACGTGTGGTCCGGGGCATGCGGTGGTCGGCGCGGACTCCGGTTGAAGGACGCGTCGCCCGAAACATGACAGTGTAACGGGGAGGAGCCTTTGGATGCAAAAACCCAAGCCGGATCCTAGAATGTGTAGCTCTTCCTCACCAGCGACTGGTCGCCTCGATACGCCTGCATGAGCGACGGCGGGCGCGGCGCGTACGCCGTTCCCGGGACAACGGGAAGCCCATAGCCCCAGTCGACGAGCATCAGCTTCAGTGGCGCCGTCCCCTTCACCTGAAGCTTCAGAAGGATGCCCGCCTGCGGGGCGTTCGCGAAGCTCAATCCCCACCACGGGGCTTGCCCGGAGCTGTCCCAGCGAAGGTCGCGGCCATCGAGTTCGACGCCGGTGACGTTGACTTCAGCCAGCCACGCCGTCAGCAAGTGACCAGCGATGCCTGGCGTCAGCCGCAGTGTCAGCGACCGGCCCCCAGGCAGGATCGCACTGTCGACCAACTCGGCGCCAGGCGCCGGCAACTCCGTCATCGGGGCCGGCGCGTTCAGGAATCCGGCCGGCGACGACGAAGACAGCCACGGCGCCACCATGCCGGCGGGCCGGCCGGCGGCAGGCGTCGGCCCGAGGTACTGCGCGAGCCATTCGTCAGGCCGATCGGCCCTCGCCGACCAGTACGCGGAACCCTGGTCGTGATCGAGCAGGTAGATGAGCGAATCGTTTCGAGGGTGGGCCGCCGAGTACCGGGTCGTCGCCGCGCCGGCGGCCATCGCGGCCACCGCAACCAGAATCGCGATCCCGGCAGGCCAGTAACGCCGCCCTTCGGCGACCAGCTCGATCTGCGGCGACAGCGTCCACGCCCAGACCAGCGTGGCGACGGCCAGCCCTGCGCCTCCTTCGGCCGAGAGGCCGACCACCGAGAACAACAGTAACCCGAGCGGCACCACGACGAAGATCGTGGGCAGGCTGAAGACCCAGAGGATGAACGCCCGGCCCGCGTCCGACACACGCCCGCTCGCGTCCGCCGGCATCCACAGCACCGACACCAGGGCGCCGAACAGCGGCCACACGACCACGAAGCTCCCGCCCGGCACCTGTCCCGCGGTGAACACCGCGGCCATCACGCCCGCAAGCGTGGTCGCCAGCGCAAGTGTCTGCGCCGCGAACTTCTTCCGGACGAGCACATAGATCAGGAGCCAACCCGCGATCACCAGCGCCACCAGCGCGACGGCATACGCTGGGTTCATCGTGAACTCGCCGGCAGGAAGCCAGCCGTCGTGCAGCCATGCCAGCACGCGGCCCGCGCGGAACCCGGCGAAGACCGCCGCGCCGCCGCACGCCACGACGATGACCCACGCGAGCACCACGCCGCCGACACTCGTCTGCTTGCGCCGATACAGCTGGCGGGCGGCGATGATCCACACCCCCAGCCCCAGGCCGGCCAGCGGAAACGCCCACGTCCTGGTGTAGTGCACGACGACGTTGACGAGCGGCACGGAGAAGTACACCGCGTCCGGGCCACGTGTCATCGACAGGTCCGAGTCACCGAATCGCCGCGCGAGCGCGAGCGCGGCCTCCCCGTGCTGCTGCAGGGTGCCGCGGTCGAGGTTGGCCGCCGTGTCCAGCGGCGAGTGGTACGCCACGAAGTTGCCGACGAAGGCGAAGTTCAGGCCGCCGATGCCGATCCGCCGGAACACAGTGAAATCCGTGTCGTTCGGCAGGCGCTTGTACAACTCGTAGCTCAACGAGTTCCCTGCCGGGTGCGGCAGCCAGTTGGCCCACGTGCTGATCATCAGGCCGTTGTCAGGCCCGGTCTCGAACATCTCCGAAGGCCCGCGCGTGCCCCTGGCCTCGAGGTTGACGGCCACCCGCGCCTCCTTCGCCCACGGGTGCTCCACGGCAAACGCCGTCGCGCCGAGCAGCCCTTCCTCCTCGCCGTCGCTGAAGAGCGCGATGACGTCGTTGCGCAGGGCCGGCCAGGCCTTCAGGGCCCGCAGCGTCTCGATCAGGGCCGCCACTCCCGCCCCGTCGTCGGACGCGCCGGGACTTACCGGTGCCGAGTCGTAGTGGGTCGCCAGCAGCACGGGCGAGCCGCCGATCGTTCCGGGCAGCCTCACCATGAGGTTCTCTATCCGGCCCGCAACGATTCGCCCGGAGCGCTGCACGCCGGTGGCGACCTGGTGCTCGACCTTCAGGCCCAGCCGTTGGAGTTCGGCCGCGATGTAGTCGCGCACGCGATCGTGATCGGCGCTGCCGACCGGGTGAGGGCGCTCGGCGATCCGCTCGACGTGCCGAATCGCCCGCCCGGCCGAGAACTCGGCCGGCGGCGCACTCTCCGGCCTGGGCGACGGCGGACCATCGACGACGACCACCGTGAGGCTGACGCCGACGACGACGGCAAAGGTGATGAGCGCGATTGGACTGGGACGCTGGAGTGTCATGGCGGAGCCCCTGAAGGTTCGAGGAGGGCGTCGGGCAGTTATATCATCGCCGAACCAGCCCGGCCAGCCGTCGCGCCGGAGAACCTCCCGAGGCCGGCGGCCGAGGCCGGCGGCTGCGGCCCCCTCACGGGCCGAGTGCTACAATCCCGGCCGGATCGCCCTGGAGGCGAGCCAAGGAGAGGTATACCGATGCCGCGTGGACGACTCCTGGTCCTGCTGCTTGCCGTCTGTCTCTGGGCCCCGCTGTCGGCCCAGAAGGCTCAACTCGGGTACTACCGGTTTCCGGCGATCTCGGGCGACACGATCGTCTTCACCGCCGAAGGTGACCTGTGGCGCGTCGCCGCATCGGGAGGCGTGGCGCAGCGCCTGACCACGCATCCCGAGGAGGAAAGCCGGCCGGTGATTTCGCCCGACGGGAAGCTGGTTGCCTACTCGGCGTCCTACGAGGGCCCGGTCGAAATCTACACGCTGCCTCTCGAGGGCGGGGTCCCGGTTCGCCAGACCCACGACGCCAGCCGCGCCAGCGCCGTCAGCTGGACTCCCCAGGGCGAGATCCTGTACGCAACCCGCCGATACTCGACGTTGCCGAACATACAGCTCGTCCGCCTCGATCCCCGGACGGGAGCCCGCTCGATCATTCCCCTTTCGCAGGCCAGCGACGGCGCCTACGACGCGTCCGGCGCCACGCTGTTCTTCACACGCCTGCCATTCCAGGGCAGCCACACCAGGCGCTACAAGGGCGGCACGGCCCAGAACATCTGGAAGTTCGCGGGGCAGGCCGGCGAGGCCGTCCCCTTGACGGCCGACTACGAAGGCACCAGCAAGACGCCGATGCCATGGAACGGCCGGGTCTACTTCGCCAGCGATCGGGACGGGTCGATGAACCTGTGGTCGATGGACGAAAAGGGCGGCGACCTGAAGCAGCTCACGAAGCACCGCGATTTCGAGGTCCAGTTCCCTTCCCTGTCGAAGGGCCGCATCGTCTATCAGCTCGGCGCGGATCTCCGCCTGTTCGACATCGCCAGCGGATCCGACTCGATCGTGCCCATTACGCTCGTCTCCGATTTCGATCAGCTCCGCGAGCGATGGGTGAAGAACCCGGTCGACTGGATCTCCTCCGCCCACCTCTCGCCCTCCGGGGACCGCGTCGTGCTCACGGCGCGCGGCGAGGTGTTCGTGGCCCCGGCGCTCCAGGGCCGGCTGGTCGAGGCGACCCGCAACAAGCTGGTGCGGTATCGCAACGCGCGCTTCTTTCCGGACGGACAATCGGTGCTCTCGCTCTCCGACGAGAGCGGCGAGGTCGAGTTCTGGCGTGTCCCCGCCAATGGCGTGGGCGCGGCCTCCCAGCTGACCACGGATGCGAAAGTGCTGCGGTGGGACGGCATTCCGTCGCCCGACGGATCGCTCATCGCCCATCACGACAAGGATCAGCAGCTGTGGGTCTTCGACGTCGCGAAGAAGACCCAGAAGAAGATCGCGGATTCGGCCGACGGCAACTTCGACGACGTCGAGTGGTCGCCCGACGGGAAGTGGCTGGCGTACTCCGCGCCCGGGCCGAACATGCTGACGCGAATCCACCTGTACGAAATCGCGAGCGCACGCATCGTGCCGGTGACCTCCGATCGCTACGACAGCGGCAGCCCCACCTTCAGCCCCGACGGCAAGTGGCTGTACTTCCTCTCCGATCGGACGTTCGAATCCCTGGTGCAGGCTCCCTGGGGTTCGCGCCAGCCCGAGCCGTTCTTCGATCGCCAGACGAAGATCTACATGGTCCCGTTGAAAGCGGGCGAGCGCTCGCCCTTCCAGCCGGACGATGAACTGCTGGCGGCCTCGAAGAAGGCAGAAGCCGCGAAGCAACCTCAAAAGGATGCGAAGCCGCCTGTACCGGCAACGCCGCCCGCAGCCGGCGCCGCGGCGAAACCCGCGGCCGCTGCCGCATCAAAGCCGGAACCTGAGAAGACGGCAGCCGCTCCGGCCCCGCCGGCGCCGGTTGTCGTCGTCGACGTGGAGGGCATTCAGAGCCGGCTCATCGAGGTCCCCGTGCCCGCTGGCAACTACACCAGCCTGTCGACGGACGGCAAGCGCCTCTACTACATCTCGCGCCCGGCCGGCCGCGACCTCAAGCCGTCGCTCAAGACACTCACGATCGACAACAAGAAGCCGGAGCCGGAAACCTTCATCGAGGATCCGCAGAGCTACGAGCTGTCGGCCGACAACAAGAAGATCCTGTTCCGCAAGGGGCGGGACTACTACGTCGTCGACGCGGGCGCGAAGGCGCCCACCGATCTTTCCAAGTCGACCGTTCCGCTCGCCGGGTGGACGCTGCACCTGGACCCGCGGGCCGAGTGGCGGCAGATGTTCACCGAGGCCTGGCGCCTCGAACGCGACTACTTCTACGACCGCGGCATGCACGGCCTCGACTGGCCGGCCGTCCGCACCAAGTACATGCCGCTCGTCGACCGGGTGACCGATCGCGCCGAGCTCAGTGACATCCTGGCCCAGATGGTCGCGGAGCTCTCGGCGCTGCACATCTTCGTGCGAGGCGGCGACATGCGCGAGGCCACCGACGCTGTGTGGCCGGCGTCACTCGGCGCCAGCCTGGCCCGCGACGACAAGGCGGGGGGCTATCGCGTCGATCATCTCATCCAGACCGATCCGGATCGTCCCGACCGGCGATCGCCGCTTTCGAAGCCTGGCGTCGACATCGCGGAGGGCGACCTGATCGAGTCCGTGAACGGCGTGGCCGTGCTCTCTGCGCCGGACATCTCGACGCTGCTTCGAGGGCAGGCGGACAGGCAGGTGTTGATCCGGGTGAAGCCCAGGAGCGGCGCCGCGCCTCGGGACGTCATCGTCGTGCCGATGAGCGTGCAGGCCGAGGACGATCTGCGCTATGACGAGTGGGAGTTCACGCGGCGGCGCGCGGTCGACCAGGCGAGCCAGAGCACGATCGGCTACGTGCACCTGCGCGCGATGGGGGGCAACAACATGGCGGAGTGGACGCGGGAGTTCTACCCCGTGTTCAACCGCGCCGGGCTCATCATCGACGTCCGCCACAACAATGGCGGCAACATCGACAGCTGGATCCTGGCCCGCCTCCTTCGCAAGGCGTGGTTCTACTGGCAGCCGCGCGTCGGGCATCCCATCTGGAACATGCAGTACGCCTTCCGCGGCCCGATCGTCGTGCTGATGAACGAGCGCACCGCGTCCGACGGCGAGGCGTTTGCGGAGGGCTTCCGCCGCCTGGGACTCGGCAAGCTGATCGGCACCCGGACCTGGGGCGGGGAAATCTGGCTGAGCTCCAACAATTTTCTCGTCGATCGCGGCATCGCGACAGCGGCCGAAATGGGCGTGTACGGACCCGAGGGGCAATGGCTGATCGAGGGGCACGGCGTCGACCCCGACATCGTGGTCGACAATCTGCCTCACGCGTCCTTTGGCGGTCAGGACGCTCAGCTGGACGCGGCCATCAAGTATCTCAGCGAGCAAGTCAAGCTGAAGCCCGTCACCGTGCCGCCGCCGCCGCCGTATCCGATCAAGCGGATCCCGCGGTAGTCAGGATGCGAAGAGGAGCAGCCGCGAGGCGCTGTTCCTTCTCGATCCGGTCCAGGGAGGCATCAGAGGTAAGATTTCCGTGCGGGCCGTGTCACCCCCAGGCGGCCAGGCTGGAGGAGTTCAGAGGTGACACTCGCGTCGCTGCGGCGTTGTCACGCGTGGCTGCCGTTGGCCGTGCTGCTGGCTGCGCTGCTCCATGCCTGCCGGAAGGACTCGGCCCCGGTGATCATCGTGGGACCGGAGCCGATCGATCCCTTCACGGACGAGACCGTCACCCTGGCGGGAGCGGGCGACATCGGCGATTGCTCGATGACCGGCCCGTATGAAACGGCGAAGCTGCTCGACGGAATCCAGGGCACGATCTTCACGGCCGGCGACAACGTCCAGGGCATCGGGTCCGGTGGAGAGTACCGGAACTGCTTTGCGCCGACCTGGGGAAGGCACCTCGATCGCATCCGGCCGTCGCCGGGCAACCACGACTACCTCACTCCGGGAGCCATCCCGTACTTCAACTACTTCGGAGACCGGGCCGGGCCCTCGGAGCGTGGCTACTACAGCTTCAATATCGGGGCGTGGCACGTCGTGTCGCTCAACAGCAACGTGCCGGCGGATGCCTCGTCTGCCCAGATGCAGTGGCTTCGGAACGACCTCACGGTGAACCGTTCGCCCTGCATCCTGGCGTACTGGCATCACCCGCTTTTCGACGCCGGCCTTCGGGACTCCGAGCCGAAGATGCGCGACACCTGGCGCATGCTCTTCGAATTCCACGCGGAAATCGTTGTCAACGGCCACCTGCACGAGTACGCGCGGCTGCCGACGGTCGATCCCGACGGTCGTGCCGGCGTTGAGGGCATCCGGCAATTCATCGTGGGAACCGGCGGCGCCGTGCTCGACGGACAGCGGATCGCCTGGGGCGTGTTGAAGCTGACCCTGCGGCCGCACGCCTACGACTGGCAGTTCATCCCGGTGGCCGGAGAGACCCTTACGGACAGCGGGTCGGGGGCCTGCGTTCAGTAGGCGCCCTGATCCCGGAAAGCGCGTTGCGCTTTGCCTTGCCGGTCAGATACGGCTTGAAGGCGTCGGGCATTCCGGGTGCCGCGATCTCGAACCCAATCACGACATCGTCTGGAGTCGTCAGGGTGTAGGTCAGCCTGTAGCGCGGCTGCCCTGCCGTGATGTCGCTCACGAACGACAGCTTCTTGCCGTCGGGTGACCACCGCGCGCGGTAGTGGATCACGTGGCCTTCGTTGTCGGCGTAGAGCGCGCGCCACTCAGCCTGGCGCTCGCTGGGGTAAATCACCATCAGATCTTCGTGAGACGATGCCGGCTGGCTGCCGGAGGCGGGAATCTCGTTGTGGTTCTTGCGGACGATGATCCGGCCGTCGAGTTCGAGAGTGAACGCGAAGGTGCCCTCCCCCGTTCCGGGCTGTCCGCTTCCAACCCCGTACCAGGGCCCCAGGATCGCCTGCCAGGCCGGAGAGAACGTCGGCGGCGCAGGCGTGGCCGGCTTCTGAACGGGTCCGGCGTCGGCTGACGCGGCCACGAGCAGGGCGCCGAGAGTCACGGCAAGACGGGTGATGCGCATGTCATATCTCCCGCTGGAACAAAGGAGGATGGTGCGGATCGGGTTCATCGCGCACCGGCAAGCTTGGCAAACTCGGCCTTGATGGCTGCCAACTCCTTCATCAGATCGTCGAACCGGACGAATGCGTCGCGACCGGGCTTCTGGTCGGCCTGGCTGAGCATGCGGGCAACGTTCGACAGCTGATCGATGAGCATCGGCTGCGGGTACACGATTGGCGCGGTGACGATGCGCCCGAAGAGAGACTGCAGCTGCCTGGCGCGTGCCGGGTCCGCCTTCGCTTTGGCGCCGATTTCCTCTATCTTCGAAGCGAGCTGGATGGCCTCGCTGATGGCATCGCGAAGCTTGACGCCGAGGGCGTATTGCTCGTCGAGGTCCGCCTGTGTGATGCCGGCGGCCGTCACGCGAGGATCGATTCGGACTTCGAACGACCGCATCTGGCTCCAGCTCTCACCGGCGGTCAGCCGGACCTGGTAGGTGCCGGGAGGGATAAGCGGGCCACTGCGCGAGCTGTAGCCGTCGCCCGACGCGGCCGGGCCCTCGATGCGCATGTCCCAGCTGAAACGGTTCAGGCCGGCCTGCTTGGGCACAGCGGCGGACGGAACCCCCCGGCGCCGGCCGGAACTCGAACCGGCCCCGCCACCGGGCGCCCCCTCGCTCGTGAACGAGCGCAGCAGCCGGCTCGCGCTGTCGAGAATGTCGATTCGAACCTCGCCTTCGGGCTTTCCCCGAAAGTAGTAGTCGATCAGGGCGCCAGGCGCAGGATACTCGGGAAGGTCCGGGCTGCCCCCCGAGGGCGAATAGTGCATCCGGTACGCCTCCCGGGGAGGAAACAGGTATGCGCCGGCGGCCACGATTCCTTCGCGCCGTTCTGCGATCTGCTGCAGCGGCGTGATGTTGTCCATGATCCAGAGCGAGCGGCCCATGGTCGAGATCACCAGGTCGTTTCGATGCACGCGGATGTCGGTCACCGGCGTCGCCGGCAGGTTCTGCTGCAGCGGCTGCCAGTTGGCGCCGGCGTCGAACGACACGAAGATCCCGAACTCGGTGCCCGCGTACAGCAGGCCTTCGCGCGCCGGGTCTTCCCGCACGACGCGGGTCGGGTGATCGATTGGCAGCCCGTTGCGCCCGTCGGTCAGGCGCGTCCAGCTCACGCCGTAGTCGTTGGTCACGTAGATGTACGGCTGCAGGTCGTGCTCCCGCAGGTAGCGATAGACACTGATGTACGCCGAGCCTTTGCGGTGCGGGGAGTCTTCAATCGTCTGCACACGGCCGCCAAGCGGCAGGCCGGCCGGCGTCACGTTCTTCCACGTCTTGCCCCCGTCGCGGGTCACGTGCACGGGGCCATCGTTCGCGCCGACCCACAGCACTCCGGGCTCGAGACGAGACTCGACCATCGCGTAGATGCTGCTGTAGACCTCCTCGCCGGTGATGTCGCGCGTAATCGGCGAGCCTGGCGTGACCTGCTTGTCGGGCTCGTTGGCCGTCAAGTCCGGGCTGATGACCTCCCAGTTCAGGCCCTCATCCACGGTGCGGTGAAGCACCTGCGACGCCTGGTACACGACCTTTGGATTGTGCGGCGAGACGTAGACGACCGTCTGGCGCGGGAAGCGGTACTTGATGTCCTTCGGGTTGTGGCCGTAGCGGTTCTGCGGGTAGACCCAGTAGTTCTGCTCCTGGCCGGTCTCGGTGCTGTAGCGGCCGATCTCGCCCTTGCACGCGCCCCAGATCACCTTGCCGTCGGGGCGAGGCATGATCTGCCCCGTTTCGCATCCCGAAGCCTGGCCCCACAGCTGGAGCGGGGAATCAGGCCTCCAGGAAACCGGCGGAAGGCTGGGCACGACGACCGTGCTGTTGTCCTGCTGGGGAGCGTAGAGCCGGTAGGGGAACTGGGTGTCCACGTTCACCTGGTAGAACTCTCCGGTCGGCTGGTTGAGGATGCTCGACCAGCTCCGGCCGCCGTCCTGCGTGATGTTGGCTCCTCCGTCGTTGCACTGGATCGCGATGTTCGGATTGTCGGGGTTGAACCAGATGCCGTGATTGTCGCCGTGCGGCGTTTCCACGCGGCCGAACGACACGCCGCCGTCGGACGATTTCCAGAGGCTCAGCTCGTTGACCCACACCTCGTTCTCGTTGACTGGATTGACGTCGACGTAGTTGAAGTAGAACGGCCGCGCGCGCAGTCGCTGCTCGTTGTTGACGAGCTTCCAGGTCGCACCCGCGTCGACCGACTTGTAGAGGCCCCCTTCACGGTCCGGCGCTTCGATCATGGCGTAGACCACGCTGGGCCTGCTCCGGGCAACCTTCAAATCAATCTTGCCGATGAGCGTCCTGGGAAGCCCGGCGGTCAGCTTGACCCACGTCTCGCCACCGTTGATCGACTTGTAGATGCCGCCTTCGCTCGCCGGGCCGCCGCTGATGATGTCCCACCCCTTGCGGAACGCGCGGTACATCCCCGCGTAAACCTCGTTCGGGTTCGACGGGTTGATCGCCACCACCCGCGCCCCGGTCTCGCGATTGACGAACAGCACGCGGCGCCAGGTCAGGCCGCCGTCCAGCGTCTTGAACACGCCGCGATCGTCGTTCGGGCCGTAGGGCGATCCAAGCGCGGCCATCCACACGATGTCCGAGTTGGCAGGATGAATGGCGAGCGATCCGATCTGACCGGCATCCCGGAGCCCGACGAAGCTCCACGTCTTGCCCGCGTCTTTCGACTTGTAGGCGCCTCGCCCGATGATGACGTTGCTCCGGATGGCGGCGCTGCCGGTGCCGACGTACACGACGTTCGGGTTGGATTCCGCCACGCCGATCGAGCCGATGGATCCTGTTGCGATCTGGCCATCGGTCATCGGATCCCATGAGATGCCGCAGTCGACCGTCTTCCACACGCCGCCGCCGGTCGCTCCCATGTAGAAGGTGCAGGGTTGCTGCCGGATGCCGGCGATGGCTGTCACCCGGCCGCCTCGGTGCGGTCCCACCTCGCGGTAGCGCAGGCTCGAATACATGAGCGGATCGACAGGTGGCGAGGCGACGTCCTGGCCCGCTCGAAGGGCGGAAGACGCGTCGACGGCCGTCAGTCCGGAGATCGGGCCCTGGAACGTGGCCGTCCCGGCCATGGCGATCAGTGCGACAGCCGCTCTGCGCACCATGCCCCGAACGGGAGACCGGGAAATGAGGTTCATCACAATGCCTTCTCTGGCTCTGTGGCGAAGACGAGGGACCGGAGGCGAGAAAAGTATAGCCGACAGAGTGGGGCGGGCGGTCGAGGGGCTCAGGGCAGGCTGGCGACGGGCGCGGAACGCATGCTCATGAATGGCTTCTGGCGGCCGATTATCTCAACGTTGGACCGGAAGGCCAGAGGACCCTCGGGGGCCGTCGCACCCGTCCTCACGCGCCGACCCGCAGCATCGGGCCGGCGGCCTGGCCCGGCCCGTGGACACTGGGCTGGCGGCTCACATGACCAAGCTCGCATTCCCGGGGCGCGAACCCGCATCGATTCGGCCATCGCTGCTCCGCATCAACCTCGTCTCGGCGGGCGCAGGATTGCTGCTGATATGGGCGGCAGTCGGCACGGTCGATCCGGGGGCGCTGTGGCGGGCCCTCGTGGGCAATTGGCTTCCCGCCACAGGGGCACACGGGAGCGAGGTGCTCGAGCTTGCCGGCGGCCTGGCGATCGCCGGCCTGGTGTCGGTGCGTGTCCAGCGCGTCGAGTGCCATCCGATCGAGCGACTGGCCAGACTTGCCTCCGAAATCTCGGCGATTGGCCGGCACGCCGTTCGCGCCAGGCGCAAGAACGACGCGGAGATCCATGCACTGGCCGCTTGTCTCAACGATCTGCGCGGCAAGATCCAGGCGGGCGAGGAACAGCTGGCCCGCGCAGAACGCGCGGCCGAGGACGCGACTCGCGCCAGACGCGAGCTGCTGACCAACGTGAGCCACGAGATCCGCACGCCGATGAACGGCATCATGGGCATGACCGATCTCGTTCTGGACACCGCGCTGACAGACGAGCAGCGCGAGTACATGACCCTGATCAAGCGCTCCTCGGAATCGCTGCTGCAGGTGATCAACAACATCCTCGACCTCGCGAGGATCGATGCGGGCCGCGTGGCGCCCGAACCGGTCACCTTCTCGCCGCGCGTCGAGATGGACGGCATCGTCCGGACCATGTCGGGGCGCGCCCGCCAGAAGGGCCTGCGTCTGGCGTGCGCGATCGGCGCCGAGGTTCCCGGAGAGGTCGAGGGCGACATCCTGCGCCTCCGCCAGGTGCTGATGAACCTGATCGGGAATGCCGTCAAGTTCACCGAGCGCGGCGAAGTCGCCATTCACGTCGGCGCGCGGCCGGGCGAGGACGGCCGGGTGCGCCTGCGGTTCGCCGTGCGCGACACCGGCATCGGCATCCCGGACGGGAAACGCGACGCCATCTTCAAGGCGTTCACGCAGGCGGATGGAGCCACAACCAGGGCGTACGGCGGCCTGGGACTCGGCCTGGCAATCAGCGCCAGGCTGGTCGAATGTCTGGGCGGTCAGATCTCGGTCGCGAGCGAGCCCGGGCGCGGAAGCCTGTTCCGGTTCAGCGTGCTGGTTGGCAAGGCAGAGCAGACAGGGAGCATGGAGGCCGGGATGGATACCTACGTGGCAGGACCGATCGACTCGCCGCCGACGCCCGAAGCCGGCAACCAGGCCGTGAAACGCTCGGAACCGGACACGGCCGGCGCGGCGGCGGTGACCGCGGATCATCTGCTGATCCTGGACGGCGAGGACGTGTTGACTCGGGTGGACGGCGATACGGAGCTGCTGGCCGAAATCCTGCAGCTGTTCCTCGAAACCAGAACGGCCAGGCTGTCGGAGCTGCGGGACGCCTGCGAGGCGAGCCTGTCCGACCAGGCCCGGAAGGCGGCGCATGCCTTCAAGGGTGCGCTTGGATCGCTCGGCGGGGTCAGGGCCGAGGCGATAGCCCAGGCGATTGAAACGCATGCCGCCCGCGGAGAGATGGCCGCGGCCGGGGCGCTGGTCGCAGATCTGGAATCGAACGTCGACCAGCTCGCCCAGGCACTGAGCGAGCTCCTGTCGTCGCGGCTGTCCCGGGCGGCCTGACACGGACGCCCCGTTTCGGGCGAATCGGAAAACGGGTCAGAGACGGGAGCCGTTCCGGCGGATCAGGCCCGTCCGACGTACCACAGGACCGCCAGGTAGTGGCACGCGCTGCCTGCCATCACGAACAGGTGCCACACCGTGTGGCTGTAGCGAACGCCTCTGCGCGCGTAGAAGGCCACGCCCAGCGTGTAGGAGAGCCCCCCCGCGATGAGCCATTCCATGCCTCCCCACGGCAGGTGCTGCAGCAGCGGCTTGTAGGCGAAAACCGCGGTCCATCCCATCAGGACGTAGAGGGCCGTCGACGCGACAGGCCAACGTGGCCCGAACCGGGCCTTGAGGGCAATCCCGACGATCGCCAGGCCCCACTCGATGCCGGCCAGTGTCCAGCCCCACGGCCCGCGCAGGCTGACCAGCGCGAAGGGCGTGTAGGTGCCGGCAATCAGCAGGTAGATTGCCGAGTGATCGAGCACCTGGAACACGTGGCGCGCGCGGGTCTTCGCCAGCGCGTGATAGAGGGTGGAGGACAGATACAGGAGCACCAGCGTCGCCGCGTAGATGCTCGAACTGACTACGAACCAGGGGTCGCCGCGGCCGATGGCAGTGGCGACCAGCACGATCGCTCCGCCGATGCTGGCGAAGAACGCCACACCGTGCGTCACGCTGTTGGCGATCTCCTCGCCGAGATGCCAGACACGATCACTCTCCATTTCTCCTCCGGCTCTGCTCATCAGGGACTACCTACCAGTCTACCCTCAGAAGCGAACCCCGGGGGAATCGGTCTGCAAATGATGGCCGGCCCCCAGCCTCTTGCCGACGGCACCCTGAGTCATGAGGTTAATCCGCGCGGCCCAACGATAATTTGCCGCTATTGTGATGTAATTTCTGAAACGGATATGGTAAGTTCTCGCAATCGAACTTATCAACAGGAGCGAGAACGGGTCCCGCACCGCACGCCCGATTTCGAGGTCTGTCGAAGCTCAAGGAGGATGCAGTGGATCGAACACCGCTTCGTGATTTTCTCGAGATTCCGTATGACCAGCTCGAGGCGCTGAACCTCGAGTCCAAGCAGATGCGCCTGTCGCGAGTGCCCATCGGACAGGTTCAGGAAGCGCGGCGCAAGTATCTCACCGACGAGAAGCGCATCAAGGCCGTGACGGTGTGCTTCACCGACCTCGAGGGCCGGCTGCACATGCTGGACTACGACAAGAAGTTCCTGCTCCGGGCGGCCGACAACCTGACGTTCGACGGCTCGTCGATCCGTGGATTCTCCCAGCAGGCCGAGTCCGACTTGCGGCTCGAGGTGGACTGGCCGGCGTTCTACTGGCTTCCGGCCGACGTGTTCGGCCCGGGCAAGGTGCTGGTGTTCGGCCACGTGCGCGAGCGCGACGGGTCGCCGTATGCGGCCGACATGCGGTCGAGGCTGAAACTGTTCAGCGACGAGCTCTTCGCGAAGAACGGGACGATCGCCAACGCGTCGAACGAGATCGAAGGGTTCCTCTTCAAGGGCCGCGATGCCGAGCGCCAGTACCATGCGAACGGCCAGTTCGAGTTCCTCTCCACGGGTGGCTATTATCATTCGCTGCCCGGCGACGGCCTGCGCCGGTTCATCGACTCGGCGGCCGAGGCGCAGCGGGCGCTTGGATTCGGCAACGAGAAGGATCATCCGGAAGTCGCCCCGTCCCAGTTCGAAATGAACTATTCCTATACCGAGGCGTGCCTGGCGGCCGACCAGGTCCAGCTCTATAAACTCATCTGCCGCCAGGTCGCTCAGCAGTACGAGATGACGGCCAGCTTCCTGCCGAAGCCTGTGACAGGCGTCAACGGCAGCGGCATGCACACCAACCTGTCGATCAATCACAACGGGACCAACCTGTTCCACGACGCCAAGGGAGAGGACGGGCTGTCCGCGTTCGGCTGGAACTTCATCGACCGTATTCTCGCCAACGCCAACGACATCTGCCTCGTGCTCAACTCGAGCGTCAACGCGTACCGGCGGCTGGATCCGCACTTCGAGGCGCCCAACCAGATCAAGGCGTCCGCGATCAACCGCGGCGCGATGATCCGGATCCCGCTCGGCAACGAGCGCACGACCCGCATCGAGGTCCGATCGATCGGGCCCGACGCGAACCCCTACATCGCGATCTACATGCTGCTTCGGACCGGCCTCGAAGGGCCGCTGCCGGACGATTCCGAGAGCGAGATCCGGCGAGCGCGCACCCGCTTCCTGCCCGACAACATCTACGACGCGATCCGGCTGTTCAAGGCGAGCCGCTTTGCCATCGACACGCTCGGCGAGGACGTCCACAACAAGTTCGCCGAAGTGAAGCTGGCCTCCGCCGAGCGGTGTCCGAAAGCGCTCGGGGGCATCATCAAGGTGGCCGAGGTCCAGTTCCACCACGAGGTGACGAACCAGTTTCTCTGGAACCAGTTCTAGGATTGGCGACGGGCGGCAGGTTATAGGTTACAGGTTACAGGTTATAGGTTACAGGTTACAGAGCCGCAGGCTTCGGGCTACAGGCTACAGGCTACAGGCGCCAGGCGCGTTGTTTAGGAACACGACCTGTAACCTATAACCTGTAACCTATAACCTGTAACCTGCGGCCTATGGCTTGGCGCCATACGCTAAGGCGCCGCCAGCCCGGCCCCGCGCGGATCTGCCCGCTCTGCTAGAATTCCGGCAACTCCGATCCATCCTGGAGGCTGCCATCCGTCCCGAACGAAGCAATCTCGTCGAGCGCCTCGCGCTGCGGGCCACCGCGTGGACCGAGCGCTTCATGCCGGATGCCTTCGTCTTTGCGCTCGCCGCCACCTCTGTCGTCGTGATCGCGGCGCTGGTGGTCGATCCAGCGGCGCGCTCGGCGCCGCTGAAGGTCGTCGATGCGTGGGGTGAAGGGTTCTGGACGCTCATCCCCTTCACCCTGCAGATGGCGATGATCATCATCGGCGGCTACGTCCTGGCCACCTCGCCCCCGGTCCACAAGCTGATCGCGCGCCTAGCGGCGCTGCCCCACACGGCCAAAGGGGCGGTGCTGCTGGTGGCGCTGACCGCCATGCTGACGGCGCTGCTCAACTGGGGCTTCAGCCTGATTGTGAGCGCAATCCTGGCGCGTGAAGTCGCGCGGCGTGTTCCGGCCGCCGACTACCGGGCGCTCGGCGCAAGCGCCTTCCTGGGCCTCGGCACCGTCTGGGCGCAGGGCCTGAGCGGATCGGCGGCGCTGCAGATGGCCCGGGAGTCCTCGATGCCCGCGCGCCTGGTCGCGCTGGTCGGGGGGCCGATTCCGCTGACCCACACGATCTTCCGCTGGCAGAGCCTGGTTGCCGTCACGATCGAAATCGTGGTGGTCGCCATCGTGACGTGGCTCTACGCCCCGGGCGAAGGACGATCGGTGCCGGCCTCGCAACTCGGCATCGATCTGGGCGAGGAAGCCCAGCCTGCCCCGCGGCCTTCGACGTTCGGCGACCGGATCGAGCACCACCCCGCGCTCCTGCTCCCTGTTGTTGCGCTGGGCATCGCGTACCTGGCCCACACCGTCGTGACACGAAGCGCGACGGTGGCCGACATGCTGAACGCGCTCGACCTGAACACGATCAATCTGGCCCTGCTCACCCTGGGCGCGCTGCTGCACTGGACGCCCGCATCGCTCATGCGGGCCGTCCGCGAGGCGACGCCCGCGACATGGGGCGTGCTGCTGCAGTTTCCCTTCTACGGCGGCATCTTCGGCATCATGACGGGCACGGTGCTCTCGTCCACGATCGCGGGCTGGTTCGTGCGCGCGTCGACGACGACGCTCTATCCCGCGATGATCGTGGCCTACTCGGCGCTGCTCGGCATCTTCGTGCCGTCGGGCGGCTCGAAGTGGGTCATCGAGGCGCCCTACGTCCTGCAGTCCGCGCAGGCGCTCGGCGTGCCGGGGGGCTGGATGGTGGTGACGTACGACCTGGGCGAGGCGATCGCCAATCTGCTCCAGCCGTTCTGGATGCTGCCGACGCTGGCGATCCTCGGCCTGAAGGCCCGTCAGATCATGGGCTACACGTACCTGGTCGCCATCGTGCTGTTCCCGCTCGTGCTGCTGCTCGTGACGGTGCTCAATCCGGCGCTCTGGTAGGGGCCGGGGACCGGGTGCCGAAGCATCGCAAGTGCGAAGGCGCCGCCGGGTCTGAAGACCCGGCCTCCAGCTGAAGACCCGGCCTCCAGCTGCACTCCGCCGCCAGCCGCGAACCGCCAGCCGTGAGCCGCCGGCCGCGAGCCGCCAGCCGCGATCAGTGTGGCAGGCCGAACACGAAATACGCGAGGCAGATGACCGCAAGGCCGATCGATCCGGCGCCGAGTTCGCGCGCACGGCCCGTGACGACTTTTCCAAGTGGATACAGCACCAGGCCGGCCGTCAGGCCGTTGGCGATGTTGTAGGTGAACACCATCAGGCCGATGCAGGCAAAGGCCGGCACGGCCTCGGTCAGATCCTCGAAGTCGATCCGCCGCATCGAGCCGAGCATGAGCATGCCCACCGCCACCAGCGCGGGCCCGTACGCGAACCGGAGCTGCTGCAGCGGGGCCACGAGCGGCATAAAGAACAGCGCCGCCAGGAAGAGCAGCGCGGTCACGACCGCCGCAAGCCCGGTCCGGGCGCCTTCCCGGATGCCCGTGGCCGATTCGATGTACGCGCCGGTCGTCGAGGTGCCGATGAGCGATGCGACGACACACGACACCGCATCCACCATCATGGGCCGCTCGATGTTCGGGAAGTTGCCGTCCTTGTCGAGCATGTCGCCCGCCGCGCCCACGCCGACCAGCGTTCCCAGCGTGTCGAGCAGCGACATCAGCACGAGCGTGAGCAGCACGGGCAGGAAGCTCAGCTTCAGGACGCCGGCCACGTCGAGGTGAAGCGCAATCGGACTGAGCGAGTACTCGCCCCGAAACGGCGCGGCCGTGATCGAGGTTGGCGCGGTCCCGAAGCCCATGGCGATGCCGGCGACCGAGGTGACGACCATGCCGATGAGAATGGCGCCCGGCACGCGCCTCATCATCAGAAACACCATCACGAGAAAACCCGCCACCGCCAGCATCACCTGCGGGTCGGTCACCGCGCCGATGCGCACGGGAACATCGGGCGCGCGCAGCAGCTGCATGCCGGGGGCCAGCAGGGCCTGGTATGGCAACCCGGCCGCGCCGCTGGTCACAATCCCGGTTTCGTACAGGCCGATGAACGCCAGGAACAACCCGATGCCCACGGCGAAGCTGTACTTGAGGCTGGGAGAGATCGCGCTGGCCAGCTTCGACCGCACGTGAAACAGCGTCAGCAGGACGAACACGACGCCGGCGACGAACACCGATCCCAGCCGCTGCTCCCAGGTTGCACCGAGTGAGGCGAGGCCGAACGCGATGAACGCGTTCTCGCCCATGTACGGCGCCACGGCGATCGGCCGGTTCGCATAGAGGCCCATCGCCATCGATCCGAACACGGCCGCGAGGATGGTGGCCACCGTGCTCGGTCCAATCGGCAGCCCGGCCGCGCTCAGGATCGCCGGGTTCACGACGATGATGTAGGCCATGGTCACGAAGGTCGTGACCCCGCCCAGGATCTCCCGGCGGCCGGTCGATCCCCGTTCGGTGATGCCGAAGAACCGGTCGAGCATGGGCATTCTCCGCTGTTGGCCGCCGGGGACAGGCGCCACTATACTCGAACGAACGCCATGCGCAGACCCGCGAGCCCGTCGACTCCGGCCGTCCGCCAGCTTCGCACCGCGGGCATTCCCTTCACCGAGCACGTGTATCGCTACCAGGAACACGGCGGTACCTCCGTAGCGGCCCGGGCGCTCAACGTGGACGAGCACGCGGTGGTCAAGACGATCGTGCTGGAAGACCAGGACCGGAATCCGCTGGTCGTGCTGATGCACGGCGATCGCGAGATTTCGACGAAGCTGCTGGCGCGGTCGATCGGCTGCAAAACGGTGACGCCGTGCAGCCCGGAGGCGGCCACCCGCCACACGGGCTACCTGGTAGGCGGGACTTCGCCGTTTGGCCTCAGGAAGGCGCTGCCGATCTACGTCGAGCGCACGATCCTCGATCTCCCGGCCCTCTACCTCAACGGCGGAAGCCGCGGATTTCTCGTCGAGCTGTCCCCATCCGACCTGGTCCGCGTGTTGAACCCGGTCAGCGTCGAGGTGGGAATCACGGGGTGATTTCGCTGATGACCAGGGGAACGGGCTCTGGGCCGAGGCTTAAGGCTTAAGGCTCGAGGCTCGGGGCCCGTCACGCGCATCACGAAGACCACGGACGATCCCTGGCCTCCGCGGATCCCCATCCAGCCGGATCGCGTCCCAAGCATTGGACCGAGTCAGGATGGCGGGTCGCGATTTCAGAGGCCGTTGATGTTCTCCAGGAACCGAAAAACCACCATGGTGCTTCCCGAAGAAGCGCTTCGCGGGCGTCAATCGAAAATGTCGGTGCCGACGCGCCACACCGTGCTCGCCTCTCCGCTGGAGCCGCCCTTTCCGGGCATGGAGCGCGCGCTGTTTGCGATGGGCTGCTTCTGGGGCGCCGAACGGAAGTTCTGGCAGGCGAACGGCGTGTATTCGACCGCGGTCGGCTATGCGGGCGGATTCACGCCAAACCCCTCCTACGAGGAGGTGTGCACCGGCCTGACCGGCCATGCCGAGACCGTGCACGTGGTATTCGACCCCCTGCAAACCTCGTACGAGGCCATGCTGAAGATCTTCTGGGAGAATCACGATCCGACCCAGGGGATGCGGCAAGGCGGGGACATCGGCACGCAATACCGGTCGGCGATTTTCTGTTATTCCGACGACCAGCTCCGGCTCGCCGAGGCAAGCCGGGCGGCGTTCCAGTCGAAGCTCTCCGAGAGCGGATTCGGTGCGATTACGACCGAGATCGCATCGGCGCCGGCGTTCTACTACGCCGAAGGCTACCACCAGCAGTACCTGCAGAAGAACCCCAACGGCTACTGCGGCCTGGGCGGCACGGGCGTGACCTGCCCCATCGGAGTGTTTGCGAACGGGAAGTAGGGGGTAGGGGCTAGGGGCTAGGGACTAGGCGCTCGTTCGATCTTCCCGTCCCGCCGCGTAGAGCTGCATCCCGACTGGTTCGCCGCGGGATCCCCGCTTGGCTGGCGCCTAGGGGCTAGGGACTAGGCGCTCGTTCGATCTTCCCGTCCCGCCGCGTAGAGCTGCATCCCGACTGGTTCGCCGCGGGATCCCCGCTTGGCTGGCGCCTAGGGGCTAGGGACTAGGCGCTCGTTCGATCTTCCCGTCCCGCCGCGTAGAGCTGCATCCCGACTGGTTCGCCGCGGGATCCCCGCTTGGCTGGCGCCTAGGGGCTAGGGACTAGGCGCTCGTTCGATCTTCCCGTCCCGCCGCGTAGAGCTGCATCCCGACTGGTTCGCCGCGGGATCCCCGCTTGGCTGGCGCCTAGGGGCTAGGGACTAGGCGCTCGTTCGATCTTCGCGTCCCGCCGCGTAGAGCTGCATCCCGACTGGTTCGCCGCGGGATCCCCGCTTGGCTGGCGCCTAGCGCCTAGTCCCTAGCCCCTAGCTGAGAGCCATTCCTTCAGCTTCGACCATCGCCGGCGCATCCGCCGGTCGCGCACGGCAATGGCGAGCGCTTTCCGCTGACCGACCAGCACGACCAGCTTCTTGCCCCGCGTGATGCCGGTGTAAATCAGGTTCCGCCGGAGCAGTGCGTAGTGCTGGGTCGTCACCGGGATCACCACGGCCGGGTACTCGCTGCCCTGGGACTTGTGGATGGTCGTGGCGTAGGCCAGAACGACGCGATCCAATTCGTCCGCTGAGTAAGCCACCTGCCGTCCGTCGTAGTCGATGAGGAGCTCGGAGGTGTCGGGATCGATGGTTCGCACGAGGCCGATATCGCCGTTGTAGACGTCCTTGTCGTAGTCGTTCTCGATCTGCATCACCTTGTCGCCCTCGGCGAAGGTCCAGCCGAATCGCTCGACGGTCGGCCCGGTTGACGGATTCAGCGCCCGCTGAAGCTCGACGTTGAGCGATCGGGCGCCCATGGCTCCCCGATTCATCGGGCACAACACCTGGATGTCGCGGACCGGATCCAGGTGGAATCGCTTCGGGATCCGGTCGGTCACCACCTGCAGCAGGAGCCGCACGCCGTCTTCCGGCTCGTCCGCCTCGACAAAGTAGAAGTCGGTCGGCTGATCGGGCCTCGCGTCGAGGTCGGGCATCTCGCCGCGGTTGACTCGATGCGCGTTGACGATGATCTGGCTGGCGGCCGCCTGCCGGAACACTTCGGTCAGCCGGACCACGGGCGCAGCGCCGGAATCGATCACGTCGGCGAGCACCTGCCCGGGCCCGACCGACGGAAGCTGATCGACGTCGCCCACGATGATCAGGGCGGCCTGGTTCGGCACAGCCCGCACCAGCGCATGCATCAGCGGCACGTCCACCATCGAGGTTTCATCCACGACCAGCAGGTCGCACTCGATGGGATTGCCCGGACCCCGGCGGAACTGGCCGTCGATCGGATTGACCTCGAGCAGGCGATGAATGGTCCTGGCCTCGAGGCCGGTCACCTCCGAGAGCCGCTTGGCCGCGCGGCCGGTCGGCGCGCACAGGCTCATGCGAACCCGTTTCGCCGCGAGGATCGCCAGGATCGCGCGGAGAATCGTGGTCTTGCCCACGCCGGGCCCGCCGGTGATCACAAGAGCCTTCGATCGCGTCGCGAGGCTGACCGCTTCACGCTGGCTCGGGGCCAGGGTGAAACCCAGGCGGGGCTCGACCCAGTTGATCGCCTTCTCGACGTCGATCGCGCCCCAGCCCGGCGTGCCTTCGGCCAGACGCCTGAGACGATCGGCCAGCTGCCGCTCGGCCGCGTGCAGCCACGCCAGGAACACGCACGCGCGGCCCTCGGCGAGGTCGGCGACGACGGTGCGCTCCGCGAGCTCGGCCTCGAGCGCCTGCTCGATGATGTCGGCCGGCACGTCGAGCAGCTTCTGTGCGAGCCCGACGAGCTCCTCGCGCGGCAGCCCGCACTGGCCTTCGTCCAGGGCCTGACCGAGCGCGTAGCTGATGCCGGCCCGTGCGCGGATCAGTGCGGTCTTCTCGATGCCCAGCTTCTGCGCAACCGAGTCGGCCGTGACGAACCCGATGCCGCGGATGTCGCGCGCCAGGCGATAGGGGTTCCCGGTGATGATCGCGATCGCGTCGGGGCCGTAGGTCTTGTAGATGCGGACGGCCCGCGAGGTTCCGACGCCGTTCGCGTAGAGGAAGACCATGATGTCGCGGACGATCCGCTGGCCGCGCCAGGCTTCGGCGATTTGCGCGGCACGCGATGGGCCGATCCCGTCGACCTCGCGCAGCCGGCCGGGATGGCGCTCGACGATGTCGAACACCGAGGCGCCGAACGCCTCGACCAGGCGCTTCGCGAACTGGGGGCCGATGCCCTTGATCAGCCCCGACCCGAGGTAGCGCGTGATGCCGTCGAGGCTCGTGGGCGGGGAGGTCCGAATCGAGCTCGCCCGGAACTGCAGCCCATGGACCAGGTCGTTGGTCCACTCGCCAACGGCCTGGACCTCTTCCCCGGTCGAGATCGAGGCCGCGTGGCCGACCACGGTCAGCAGCTCGCGCCGGCCCGCGGCTTTGATTCTGAGCACCGAGAAGCCGTTGTCCGGATTGTGGAAGGTGATGCGCTCGACGATGCCGGAAATCGCAGCCGGCGGGGAATCAGGGCGTCGAGGGTCAGGCACCGTTTCGGATTCTCTCGATGGCGCGGTCGCGATCACCCTTGATCTGGTAGATGTCGCGGCGATGCTCCGCGTTGAGCTTCTCGACTTCCTCGGGGTCGACGACGCCCGCGGTTTTCGAGCGGTGCATGATTTCGGCCTGGGCCAGCTTCGCCTCGCAGATGTTCCTGGCCTCGGTGATGGCCCGCTTCTGATCGTCGGTCAGCGGCTGGTCGACCACGCCTTCGGCCGCGTCCCGCTTGCGGAGGCGTTCCATCGCCAGCTCGATGGCACTCTTGGGTTCGTCGGACATGAGGATCAGTGTGGCATCGGCGAGAGGCGAATGCAACGAGCCGGCGCCAGGCCGCCCCATTGGGGGATCCCCGCCCGCGGCCCGCCCGCGGCATCAGGCACGCGCGAGGGGCCGGTGGAGGGAAAGGATCCGCCTCAGGGATGCACGATCTGGACGGTATAGGTGACCGTGGTGCCGTCCGGGATGTTGCCGGAGTCGTAGACCTTCGCGCAGTAGTTCCCGGAGACAGCCGTGCCGGTCAGGCCAGCGCCGCCGGCCCTCACGTTGTCGTTCTGCGAGATCACGGTGCACGTGGTGCCGTCCCATGAGCCGACAGCCACGCCGAGAGCCATGGTGGCGAGCGGACTGACGCTGGTCAGGGTGATCGCGATCGAGCCGGTCGCGGTGACGACAAACGGGTGTACCGCCGAGCCGAGCTGCGGGATGGATCCCGTGAAGACGTCGGTAATAGGCGTGGGCGTAGGCGTTGGCGTGGTCGGGGTGCTGGTGCTGGCGCTCTTGCAGGCCTCAGACGCCACCGCCATCAGTGCGGTGCACATCAGCAGACCCAGACCCCGCGTAGCGATCCGTTTCATGGAACTCCCCTCGATCAGACTGCCTCAGAGACCCAGCTCACCTGCGTTGCAAGATCCACTCCACGGACCCCATCCGGACCCGCTGCCTGGCCCAGAAGCCCACGACGCCCGGAAGGCCACCAGGCCCTCGTGGACGTCAGACCTACATGCATGGCAATCCCGTCCTCGAAGGACAACAGGAACGCCTCCGGCAGGTGACAGGAAAGGCCGACAGTCCGTATCGCCTGAAGATCATACATCCGATTTCACCGCGGGTCTTCCGGGACTTCGGACCGGATGCGCGGTCCCTGGTGCGAACTGGCCCGCGCTGTAATCGAAGCGGCGAACGGTGGTACATTCCTTGCGGCACTCGCGCCGCATCAGACGGTAAGATAGGTGGGGCCCTGATCGCACCCAGGGCCCGGCAGAACCCTTCCAACGGGCCGTGCGCGTCGATCACGTTGTCAGTTCCGGGGAGTAACGGGAATGTGGACGAGAGTGATGGTGGGCGTTGCGTTCGTGCTGTTGCTCGGAGGCGAAGCACTCGCGCAATGCAGAGTGGAGGGCGTGGTTCGGGCGCTGGACGGCTCACCTGTCGCGGGGGCAACCGTCGTGCTCGACCCGCCGAGAAGCACGACCACCACCGATGCCAATGGCCATTACGTGTTCGAGGGAGTCAAAGCGGGCACCCGCGTTCTGCTGTTCGCCTCGAAGGCCGGGCGCCCGATTGCGAGCGCGTTTCCGCTGGTGTCCGACCTGGTTGAAACCGTCGACATCCGTGAGCGGTCGGCCCTGCCGCTGGCCGGCAAGGGGACGACCGTCGAAGTCGGGCAGGGCAGCCGATCCGATTGGGGCGCTGGTGGCCAGCAGTCCATGGGCGGACAGGACCTGTTCGGTGACCTGCTTGGACGGGTGACCGCGGCCGACGGACGTTCGATCGCCGATGCCAGCGTGTCTCTGGAAGATCCGGCCGCCAATGTCACGTCCGACTCGTCCGGCCGATTCTCGTTCGTCCGCCTGCCGGCGGGCCTCCCGGTGGTCGTGCACGCCGGGGCGCCGGGCTACGAGCCGGTCACCCAGGAACTGATCGTGGCGCCCGGAAAGCCGGTCGAGGTGAAGCTCACGCTCAAGCCGGCTGCGAAGGGCGAGGCCGTCCCTGAGCCGAGCGTGCCGTTGTTCTACGCGCAGACCGGCACGGCAGCGGTCTCGCTGCGGCCGAACCAGTTGACCGGCCTGCCCAACCTCGGTGAGAAGGACCTGTTCCACACCATACGCCTGCTGCCGGGCGTCGATGGAAGCCAGGAAACCACCTCTGGCCTTGGTGTGCGCGGCGGTACCCCGGACCAGACGCTGGTGACGCTGGATGGCGTCACGCTCTACAACGTGGATCTGCTCACCGGATACCTCAGCGCGCTCGACATGGACGGAGTCCAGAAGGCGGAGTTCTCCGAGAGCGCCGCCAGCGCGGCCGACGGCGGGCGGCTGGGTGGCGTGCTGAAACTGAGCGGCCAGACGCGCGCGGCCAGGGCGGTGTCCGGATCGGTCGACGGGAACCTGTTGAACTACGGAGGCTTCCTGAGCGTGCCGTTCGGCGACTGGGGATCGGTGATGGTCGCGGGGCGCCAATCGTACCCGAGCGCGCTCTATGACAGGACGCTCGACATCTTCGCCACCGGCGGCGCGCAGCCGGCGCGCGGTCAGGCGGCGATCTATTCGGCCGGAGTGCTGCGGCCGGCCCAGGAGTCGAGGTACTACGATCTGAACGGCAAGCTCGAACTGAAGCCGACCCGCGACGATCGCCTCTCGGTCACCTACTACGACGCGTTGAACGACATCGACCATTCCCGCAATGTGCAGGTTCAAAGCGCGAACATCGACGCGCTGCTCGCCTCGGGGCTCAACGTGCCCCGCGACCTGTTCGTGCACACGAGCGACGTCCAGAACTGGACGTCGAGGGCGTACGGCGCAACCTGGATGCGCCAATGGTCGCCGGCGATTTCGACCACGCTGACCGCCGGGCATTCCGAATTCAACGCGAGCAGCGATTGGGCGACGCTCGTGAAGAGTCCGACGACGGGCGTGGACTACTCGGCCCTCATTGGCCGCGGCGGCAGCAACGCCCTCACCGACGCCAGCACGATCAAGGACACCACGTTCAGAATCGAATCCCAGGTGACCCCGGGCTTCACGAACACGACCACGTTCGGCGCCGAGACGAAATCGCTCGACATCGGCTACAACGCGCTGACGGAAGTCATCAAGGCGCGTCGCCCCGACGGCAGCTTCGCCTCCACCCTCATCCCGCTCCTCAACCGTACGGCGTCGGCACGGCTCATCACGGCATTCGTCCAGAACGACTGGAGCCTGACTCCGCGCCTGCTCCTCTCGCAGGGCATGCGAGCGACCTACTACAACCTGACGAGCTCGTCGTATTTCGAGCCGCGCATGAGCCTGACCTTCCAGGCCACCACGCAGGCCCGGATTCGCGCCGGGTGGGGAGTGGATGACCAGATGGCCCTCCGCGTCACGCACGAGGACCTGACGCAGGGCGATCGCGAGTTCTGGACGCTGGCCGACGGACTGACGGTTCCCGTTGCCCGCGCCCAACAGGCCTATGCCGGCATCGGCTACACGACGCCCGAGTTCCTGGTCGACGTCAAGGGCTACTACAAGTTCCTCGACGACCTGACGATCTTCGCACCGAGGCTGATTCCGGGCGTGGCACCGGCCCCCGGCGCGACTCTCATGCACCACGGATCGGGCAATGCCTATGGCGCGGACGTGATTCTGCAGCAAAAGGCGAGCTGGAACACCGGCTGGCTGAGCTACTCGCTCGCCAGGGTTCAGTACGATTTCCCGACGCTCGAACTGGGCACGTTCCTGGCCACGCAGAGCCACACGCACGACCTCAAGGTCGCCGACGTCCTCAGGATCGGCCCGCGCTGGACACTGGGCGCCACGTGGATGCTGTCCTCGGGCCGGCCCGTGACTCCGGCCACCACGCTCAACCAGGTCTGGCTCCCCAACGGCGCGACGGTCTACCAGATCGCGTTTGCCGCGAAGAACTCCGACCAGTTGCCGGTCTATCACCGGCTGGATCTCTCCAGCGAGTTCGCGATCCGTGTCTCGGTGATCAGGGCCTCACTGGGCGTCTCGGTCTTCAATGTCTACGATCGGAAGAATGTCTGGTTCCACGAGTATCAGGTGCTCGCCACGGCGCCGACCCTCACGGACATGTACTACCTCGGCCGGACCTTCAATGTCTTCGCCCGGATCGGATTCTAATCCCGGCGCTCGGTTGAGTTGAGTACACGCCGGGAATGGAGCACGTGGGCTTCAGCCCGCGTGCCCGGGGCTCACGAGCTCAATACAATTGGGCCCTGGGACCAGTGGCCGAGGCTGACCGAAGGTCGTCTGGCGGGTGACCGGGCGGTCATCGACAAGGAGGGTTGTCGGTGAAACTCATCACGGCCGTTGCCACGGCCATCGTCGCGACCCTGCTTCCCGCCACCACCGGCGCGCAGGAGATGGTCCGCGGGCCGGTCGTCATGCCGTCCCGATGGGTCCAGGGTTACCTCCGCGCGGTCTCCGGCGAGGTCATCGTCTATCCGTGGGCGTACCCGGGCCAGACCCGCACGCGACTGAGCCGGACGACCGACGGCCGAATGATCGTCGAGTGGGAAGGCGCGGCGCCGCCCCCGGGACCGCCCGATGAACCGGTCACGTACCTGTGGCACGCCGGCGTGGCATCGGGATACGGCGCGCACCGCTTCCAGCTCACGGTCAACGGCGAGTCCCCGGTCTGGTTCACCTCCGGGCAGGACACCAAGGATCTGGAATGGACGGCTACCGGCGCCAGGGGCGTGATGCTGTCGTTCCGGACCACGCGCGTCGGAACCTTCAACGAACTGTTCGGGTTCATGTGGCTGACGCTGCCGCGAAGCGCGGTCGGCACGGGCGCGCCGCGCTTCCGGGTCGTCGGCGAAGAGGCCTCGAGCCAGGACTACTTCCTGCTTCCCGAACAGGCCGTGCAGGCCTGGACCCGCGCGAGCGCCGAGGAAGTCGTGCTGAAGGGCGGCGTGCGCGGACTGCGCGTGGAAACCAGCCTGGCGGCCGATCCGGCCGACGGCGCGATCAGGTTCGGGCCGCAAGTGCTCTGGACCGGGACCATTGAGCCGGGATACACGCGCCTGGTCGTTCCCCTTCCGCCCGATGCGCCCCCGCAATTCGCGGTGTCGGTCGAGATCGCCGGACGGCCGGCGCTGCAGCAGGCCATCACCCTACGCCCGGTCCGAAAGTGGGAGATCCACCTGCTGCCGCACTCGCACATCGACATCGGGTATTCCGACCCGCAGCCCGTCGTTGAGCGCAAGCAGTGGAAGAACCTCGGGGATGCCGTTGCGCTCGCGCAGAAGACCGCGTCCAACCCGCCGGACTCGCGGTTCCGGTGGAATGTCGAAGGCCTGTGGTCCGTCGAGAGCTATCTCAAGCAGGCGTCGCCCTCCGAGCGCCAGGCCTTCGTCGAGGCGGTGAAGCGGGGCGACATCGGGCTCCAGGCGAATGAGACGAACATCCTGACCGGACTGTCGTCCCCCGAAGAGCTGTCCCATTGGACCGACGGGGCCCGCCGGCTTGCCCGCGAATACGGGCTGCCCATCGCCAGGTCGGCCATGCACAGCGACATCCCGGGCTTGAGCTGGCCCGTGGTGTCCGCGCTCTACCAGGCCGGCGTTCGCTACTTCAGCAGCGGCCCGAACTACATGCCGGGCCTTCCGGATCGCGGCGACCGGATTGGCGGCACGCTCAACGCGCTCGGGGATCAGCCGTTCTGGTGGGCCTCGCCATCCGGCAAGGAACGGATTCTCGTCTGGATGGCAGGCCGGGGCTACTCCTGGTTCCACGGCCTCAACATGGGCAGACTGAACCAGGGCGGGCGCGACGCGATCCTGGACTACGCGCGGGAGCTGGCCGACCGCGACTACCCGTGGGAGATGGTGCAGGTGCGCTACACGATCGGCGGCGACAATGGCCCGGTCGATCCGGACCTGCCCGCGATCGTCAACACCTGGAACGAGACCTACGACTCACCGCGGCTGGTGATCGATACGGCCGATGCCATGTTCGCGGAATTCGAGCGCCGATACGGCGCCAGGATTCCGGTTCGCTTTGGCGACATGACGCCGTACTGGGAGGACGGCGCCATCTCGACCTCCGCCGAGGAAACCATGGTGCGCGCCAGCTCGCGCCGCCTGGTGCAGGCCGAGACGCTCTGGTCCCTGAGCAGACCGGAGCTCTTCCCCGCCGCGGATGACGAGGAGGCGTGGCGCAACGTCCTCCTCTGGCACGAACACACCTGGGGCGCCGCCGACAGCATCAGAGATCCCGATCGGCAGGACGTGGCCGCGCAGTGGACCTATAAGCAGGCGTTCGCCGTCGAGGCCGATCGGCGATCGCGCGCGCTGCTCGCCGCCGCGCAGCCGCCGCCCGGCCCGGAGATCGACGTCGTCAACACGCTGGCGTGGAAGCGAAGCGGACTGGTCGTGCTCTCGAAGGAGCAATCGTCGGCCGGCAATCGCGTGTGGGACAATCGCGGCCGGACCTCTCCCTCGCAGCGGCTGAGTGACGGCACGCTGGCCGTCTGGGTGGCCGATGTGCCGGCGCTCGGATCGGTCCGCCTGCGCCTGCAGCAGGGCGAACCGGCCGGCGTCGACACCAGCGTCAGCGTCACGGCGCAGGGACTCGACAATCGGCGCGTGCGCGTCGCGCTCGACCCGAATCGCGGATCCATCAGCAGCCTGCGCTGGTCCGGGGCGCCGGACAAGGAACTGGCGGCCGCACAAGGCTTGAATCGCTATCTCTACGTTCCCGGCCTGGACCCCGGGCAGGCGGTTGAAGGCACGCGGGTCAGGATCGTGGTCGAGGAACCCGGGCCGCTGGTGGGCACGCTCCGCATCGAGAGCGACGCGCCCGGCACCAACGGCCTGGTGCGGCGGGTCACCATGGTGGCCGGATCGGATGTCGTGTCGGCGGAACACGTCTTCGACAAGATCGCGGTCCGCACCAAGGAGAGCGCCCACGTCGCGTTTCCGTTCGATCTGCCCGCCGGTACGATTCGGGTCGACCAGGGTTCCGCGATCACCACCGTCGGGGCCGATCAGCTTCCGGGCTCGTGCCGGGATTTCATCGGTCTTCACAGTGCGATCGACATCTCAACCGCACGGATCGGGGTATCGCTCGGGTCCCTCGATGCGCCGCTCATCGAGATTGGAGCGCTGACCGACGAGCGGCAAACCGATGGCGGGACGCGCACGTGGCGCCAGGAGACCGCTCAGGGATCCACGCTGTACGGCTACCTGCTCGACAACTACTGGCACACCAACTACAAGGCCGACCAGTCGGGCCTTCTGGGTTACAGGTTCGCCCTGCGCCCGCACGGGGCGTTCGACGCGGCCGGTCTCCGCCGCTTCAGCCTGGAGCTCGAGCAGCCGCTCCTGACGATGCCGGTCGAGGCTGCGACGCCGTTTGTCGAGGCGCCGTTCAGGGTCGATGGGGATGGAATCGTGATGAACGCGATGCGGCCGGGGCCGGGTGGCCAGGGGCTCCTCGTGCGGCTCTACAACGCGTCGGGCGTGGCCTCCACCGCGCGCATCGAGGCGACGCACGGCGGCGAAGTCCGCGTGACTCGAGCCGGGCCGGACGGCCGCGGGGGCGATCCGGTTCGAGGACCGCTCATCCTGGCGCCGTACGAGTGGATCCTGCTGCGACTGGATATCGGTCAGTAGCGATGCGTTTCGGTACGCTGCGGACGAGCGACCGGTCGTCCGCAGCCGATTGCGGTTTGCAGGCTGATCCAGTCTTAAACCCCAAGCCTTAGGCCGCAAACCTCAAACCGAACGCCCGACAGGCGCTCTACGCTTCCGTCCGCGTCCGCCCGATCATCGACATCGCCGTCGGCACGAAAATCAGCGTGATGACGGTCGAGACCGACAGCCCGCCAATCACCGCGATCGCGAGCGGCTTCTGCATCTCGGCTCCCGGGCCGAGGCCGAGCGCCAACGGCAGCAGGCCAAACAGCGTGCAGAGCGTCGTCATCAGGATCGGGCGCAGCCGCACCGATCCGGCATCGATGAGCGCCTCGGTCGGATCGCCGCCCCTGGCCGCCACGATGTCGGCATAGTCCACCAGGATGATGCCGTTCTTCACGATCAGGCCGATCAGCAGGATCAGGCCCATGAAGGACGAGACATTGAGGGCGGTGCCGGTCACGAGCAGCATCCCGAACGCGCCGACCAGCGAGAGCGGCGCGGCGGACAGGATGATGATCGAGGGCAGGAACCGCCGGAACTGCGCGACCAGCACGCCGAAGACCAGCAGGATCGCGATCGAGAGCACGAGCAGCATCGACTTGAAGGACGACTGCTGGCTCTCGTACTGTCCGCCGAGGCGGTAGGTGTACCCGATCGGCCATGGATCGGCTGCCAGGGCCGCCTGCACGTCGCGAATGCCGGACCCCAGGCCCCGGCCCTCGAGACGTGCCGTGATCGGCATCATCTGCTTGAGATCCTCGCGGTGCATCTCGGTCTCGCCCTCGGCCATGTCGATCGATGAGGTCGCCGAGAGCGGCACGATCGTCCCGCTCGGAGACGTCAGCGGGTATTGCCGGATCCAGTCCAGGTCGAACCGGTACCGATCGGGGAAGCGCACGCGGACGTCGATGAGCCGGTCATTGCGGCGGAACGACGTCGCGACATTGCCCAGCAGGCCGCTGCTCAACTGGCTGGTGATCTGGTCCACGGTGAAGCCTGCCTTCGCCGCGCGCGTCGGGTCGATCTTCACGTTCAGCTCGGGGTTCCCGCGCTTGGGCGCGACCAGGTCGACCAGCCCCGGTATCTTCTCGAGCCGCGCGGCCGTGCGCTCGGCAAGCTGGTTGAGCGTGGCCATGTCATCGCCGAAGATCTTCACCTCGACCGGCTCGGGATTGCCCTCGAGGTCGCCGAGCATGTCCTGGAGCAGCTGCACGAACTCGATGGTCATGCCCGGCATCTGCTTCTCGAAGACGCCGCGCAGATCTTCGATGACCTCCTCGGCTGTCCGGGTCCGCTCCGATCGCGGCTTCAGCTTGACGACGATGTCGCCCGTGTTCTGAGGCGTGGCGAAGAACCCCAGCTCGGCGCCGGTGCGGCGCGCAAACTGCGCGATCTCGGGCGTCTGCTTCAACACGTCCTCGACGCGGTGCAGCATCCGGTCCGTTTCCGGCAGCGACGTGCCCTCGGGCGTCCAGTAGTCGACGATGAAGCCCCCTTCATCCATGACCGGCAGGAACCCGGTCTCGAGGCGGAAGAACAGCCCGACCCCGAGAAGCGCGAAGAGCAGCGTGGCCGCGACCACGGTGCGCGGGTGGCGGATCAGCCGCGACAGCAGCGATCGATACCATCGCGACAGGCCGTCGAGCCGGACGGTTCTCTCCGAGTGGGTCGTGAGAAACCGGCTCGCGGCATTCGGAATGAACAGCAGCGCGTAGGCCAGCGACAGCAGCACGGCCGCGGCCAGCGTCGTCGACAGCGCCGCGAAGAACTGGCCGACCACGCCCTGGAGCAGCCCCAGCGGCACGAACACGACGACGGTGGTCAGGGTCGATCCGACCACGGCGGCAACCAGTTCCTGTGTGCCGTTCTCCGCCGCGACCGACACCGATTCTCCGGCCGCCCGGTGACGATGGATGTTCTCGACGATCACGATCGAATCGTCGATGACCAGTCCTATGGCGATGGCCAGCCCGCCGAGCGACATCAGGTTGATGGTGCCGCCCACCAGGTTGAGGACGAAGAAGGTGCCGACAATGGTCAGCGGCAGCGAGATGGCGGCGATCGTCGTCACGCGCCAGTCGCGCAGGAACACGATGAGCACAAAGATGGCGAGCAGGCTGCCGATGACAATGGCGTCGCGCACGCTCGACACGGCGTTCTTGACGAACTCGGCGAGGTCGTAGACGACCGACAGGCGCACCGAAGGCGGCAACGACTTCTGGTATTCCCTGAGCGCCGTCATGGACCCTTCGACGACCTCGAGGATGTTGCCGCGAATCTGCCGGGCGACCGTCACGACGGCCGCCGGCTTCCCGCTCCCCGAGATGAGCGTCGTGGGATCGACGACGCCCTCGCGCACTTCCGCCAGGTCGCCGAGGTAGATGGGCGACTGGCCGTGGAACGCCACCACCACCTTGCGGACATCGTCCAGGCTGGTCAGCTCCGCGGTGCTGAGCACGAGATACTGCTGGTAGTCCTTGGCGAGCCGGCCGACGCCGGTGACCTCGTTGGTCGTCTTGAGCGCCTCGGCAACCTGGTCGATCGTGAGCCGTGCGGCATTGAGCCGGACCGGATCCACGACGACGGAGATCTCGCGCTCTTCGCTGGCGAGCACTTCGACGCTGGCGACGCCGGGAACGCGGCTCAGCAGCGGGCGCAGCTCGAACTCGGCCAGGTCGCGCAGGTCGGCCGGCGGGATGCCGCCGGTCACGTTTACGCTGAAGACCGGGAAGAGCGACGGCGTCATGCGTTCGACGCGGAATGTCGTCCCCGGCGGCAGCTCGGGCTTGACCTCGTCGGTCTTCGCCTGCATCAGCTGCAGGGCGTACGGCATGTCGGCGCCGGGATTGAAGAGGACCGAGATCTCGCAGGCGCCGCGAATGGTCTTCGACGTGACGCGCCGCGTGCCGAGCACCCCGCGCGCGGCCTCTTCGAGCGGCCGCGTCACGGCGAGCTGGATCAGGCGAGGCGACAGATCCCCGGCTTTGGCGACGATCGCGATTCGGGGGAACTCCACCTCGGGGTAGATGCCGCTTGGGAGCGTGGTCATCGACCAGAGGCCGGCCGCCGTGACCAGGATGATGCCGAGCAGGATGGCGCGGCTGTTGCGGGACGCGAAGCGGGCGACGTTCATGGCGTTTTCGCGAGGCGGGCCCGCTCGCCGAGACCGTGCACGGAGGATGTCAGCACTTTCTGGCCGTCCTTCACACCGGAGAGGATCTCGGTGGCATCCGGGGTTTCGAGCCCGAGCTTGACGGGCGTTCGCGTTGCCAGATCGCCGGCGACGACGTAGACCGCCGACTCCTCCTCACCCTTGCTGATGGCCGATGGAGGCACCGTGAGGACGCCCTTCTTTTCCTCCAGCGCGATCCTCACCTGGGCGAACATCCCGACCTTCAGCGCGCCGTCTCCGTTGGCGACGCGCACGCGGCCGGTGGCGGCATTGGTCGCAGGATCGATGGCCGGGGCGATCGCGATGAGCACACCGTCGAACGCCCGGTCGGGGTAGGAGTCGGACGAGGCGGCGGCCTTGAGGCCGGCACGGACGCGGCCGAGATACTCGGCGGGAATGTTGGCGGCGACCTCGACCTGGTCCAGGTTCGCCACCTCCACCAGCGGCTGGGCGGCGGTGCCGTCCACCTGTTCGCCGACGTTGAGGAGCCGCTTCACGACGTAGCCGGCAATCGGCGAGGCCACGCGCGTCCGGGCCACCTGTCGGTCGGCGGTGTCGAGCGCGGCGGCGGCCTGCTCGACGCCCGACTCGGCGGTCGCCATCTGGGTGCGCGCGTCTTCGACCTCCTTGCCCGCGGCGATGCCGCGATCGAAGAGGTGCTGTGTGCGCGTGAGGTTCAGGCGGGCGTTTTCGAGAGCGGCCTTCGCCTGCGCCACCGCCGCCTGGGCCTGGCGACGCTGGTCCTCGATCGGGCGGATTTCGATTTCGGAGACGACCTGTCCGGCCTTGACGTAGTCGCCCTCCGCCACGTTCATCGCCACCACGCGTCCCGGCACCTGCGCGCTGATCTTCACGTCCTGGTTCGGGATGGCGATGACGCTGCCGCGGACGAGCAGCGTCTCGACCAGATCGCGGCGCGTGACCTGGCCGACGCCGGCCGTTATCGTCGGCACATCGGCCGACGCGATCTCCTCGTCGGCCGCCTGCTTCCTGCAGCCGGAGGCGGCCCAGCCGATCGCGCAGGGGATGAGGAGCCACGCCAGGGCCCGACGATAGCTAGAACTGGATCGGTCCACCAAGGATGTCCTCCAGATCCGCGACAGCCGACTGAAGACTCAGCAGCGCCTGCAGGTAGTCGAACTTCACGTCCCTGAGGCTGCGCTGGGCATCCAGCGCCGCCAGGATCGAACTCCGCCCGAGGCGGTAACTCTCTTCCGCCAGGCTCTGCAGCGAGGTCGCGGTGGGGACAATGGTCGTCGCGAACACGTTGACCTGTGTCCGCTGGGCGTCGGCCCGCTCGATCGCCGCGAAGACCCGCGCTTCCAGCCGGCGCGTCACGCTCAGGCGCCTCGCCTGGATCTCGTCCTTCTTCGCCAGCGACCCCGGCGATTTCGCCCTGGTTGCGGGAGAACAGCGGAAGCGACAGGCTGATGCCCGCGTGCGGGCCGACGTTGAATTCGCCCGGCGCGTTCAGCGCGGTGCCGAACGAGAAGACCGGCGTCGGAACCCGCTCCGCCTTCAGGAGCCCGAGCCGGAGATCCTCGTTCCCAGCTCGTTGTCGACCGTCAGCAGGTCGATGTTGCCCGGCCATGGCCATCGCGGTCGCACGCTCGACGGTCGGCAATGCCGGGATCTCTCTCAGGTTGCCGTCGACAGCCAGGCTCATCCCGGGCGGACGATTGAGCAGCGCGTTCAGCTCGGCCTGCGCCGACCGCCGGTTCGAACGCGCCAGGGCGAGATCCGCCTGCGCGCGCCCAACGCCCAGGTTCGCCTCCATCTCGTCGAGACGCGGCGCGGCGCCTTCTTCGAAACGCGCCTGGGCCGCATCACGGACGCGCTCGGCCATCTTCAGCACGTCTTCGGCCAGCGCCGAGCTGCTCGTCGGCCGCCACCAGGCCGTAGAATGCCAGCCGGAGGTCGCGGCGAAGCGAGGAGAGCGCGGCCTTCTCGTCGATGTCGGCCATGGCCGCTTCCCTCGTCGCGACGAGGGCACCCGCCTCGAGCGCGTGCCCGGCGAGATCGAGGGGGTAGCCGATACGTGAGATCGCCGTGCGGCATGTCGCGGGTGATCTCCGCCGAGAACTCGGGGTTGGCCCACTGCCCTGCCGCCTGACTTCGGCGTCGCGGACGGCGCGGCCCCGGCGCACGGCGGCGACCTCCGGGTTCTGCGCGATCGCCAGGTCGAGCGCCGCCTGGAAGGACATGCGGCGGCGTGGCCTGCTGGGCGCGCGGCTGGTCCTGCAGGCACAGGACCAGCATCACCGGAATACCAACGCTCGACTTGAGCAAGGCCAACTCCCTATTTCGCGGTCATCTCGTACACGACGACCCTGAACGTATCGGGAACGACCTGGGGCCGCTGCGGCTTGCCGTCGGGGCCCGCCGGCGGCGTCGTGTACTCAGCCGACGCAATGTAGACCCTGTGCGTCTTCGGATCAAGCGATCATCGTCCGCGAGCGCGCCGGCGTGGCGAGCGTTTGCACGAGCGCGACGCTTGCCCGTCGCGTCCGGTCGGCCGATGGTCATCGTGCTGTCACTGTTCGAGGCAAACACGAGGCCTGTTCCCGGATCGAACGCGGCCGCGTCGGGGCCGTCGCCGATTGGGAAGGTCGAGAGCAGTTTTCCGCTCACGCTGTCGACCACCACCATCAGCTTGTCCGTAACCGCGAAGAGCTGGTGCCGCCCGAGATCGATCGCCAGGCCTGAGGCCCCCTCGCCCGGCTTGATCGACCAGGTCGCCACCACCGCGTGCGTCGCGGTGTCGATGGCGACGATCTTGACTGGTGTCCTCGATATTGTTGTAGATGCGGCCGGCCTTGACGTCCTCCACGGCGAATTCGGGCTTGCCGGGCAGCTTGATGGTCGCCTTCACCGCGCCGCTGACAGCGTCGAACACGGTCGCGTCGTTGCTGCGGCCGTTGAACGTGTAGACCTCTTTGTGCGCGGGCTCGTAGAGGATGCAGTCGGGATTGGTCCCGGTCTTCACCGTCGACTTGATCTGCAGCGTCTTCAGGTCGACCACGCTGGCCGTGTTGTCGCGGCCGTTGCTGACGAACGCGAGGCCGAGATCGGCGGCGATGGCAATACCGTGCACGCCGTTGGCCGGGGCGATTTCGCCAACCACCGCGTTCTTCTCCATGTCGATGACGATGACCTTCGTCGCATGCGAGACGTAGAGACGGCGCGCGGCCACGTCGACCGAGAGGTAGTCCCAGCCGCCCTCACCACCGATCTTGATCTCGGCCAGCTTCTTGTAGGGACCGGCGGCGGCTGGAGCCGGCTTGCCGGTTTGAGCCGTGGCAATCACGGTCAGTGAGAATGCGACGACGAGGCAGGCGGAAATGCGGAGCAGTCTCATGGCAGTCCTCGGTACATTGTCTATTTCTTGACGGGTTCTTTCGATTCCGGCTTCTTGGCCTCCGGCACCGCCTTGCCGTCCGGGGACAGCTCGATGGACGGCTTGGCGGCGCCTTTCAGCGTCAGCTCGTAGGTCCACTTGTCAGCTCGGAACAGCTTCTCGGCCTTCGTGATCGTACCCCTGGGATGCTTTGCCATGACCGCCGCCGTCACGGCCGGCGGAAGCGTGTCGATCGCGACCGCTTCCTCGATGTCGACGATGGTGCCGTCCGGGTTGTAGACCAGGTCGCGGGCGAGGCCGGCGTCAATGCTCTCGACCTCCCAGGTCGTCTTCCCATTGTCGATCTCTTTGGAGGCGTTCTTGATGACGGCTGTCGGATACGCCTGCTTGAACGCGGACAGAACCGGAGCGGGCAGCTTGGCGGCTGGATCGCCGGCTTTCGCGGCCTGAGTGGGTTTGGCGGCCTGTTTCGGAGCCGTTTGAGCGGCGGCCGGCGAGGCCAGCATGACCATCGCGATGAGGAAGATCGGGACGATGCGGAATGATTTCACTGAAGTGTCTCCTTCACCCGACAGTAGACCAGACGAATCTGAAATTCAGATGAATCGCGCTTTCATCGCGTTTTCAGCGTTCTCGGATCACAATAGGGCCTGGCATGCGCATTCTGATCGTCGAAGATGAGCGGCAGATGGCCGACCTGCTGCGAAAGGGGCTGGCCGAAGAGGGTCACGCCGCCGACGTGGCCTTGACGGGCCAGGACGCTCAAGCGCTCATCGGCGCCAACGCGTACGACGTCATCGTGCTGGACGTGATGCTGCCGGGCATCAGCGGGCTGGACGTCGCGCGGCGGATGCGGCAGCGCCGCGACATGACACCGGTGCTGATGCTGACCGCGCGCGACGCCGACGCCGACGTCGTGGCCGGGCTCGACGCCGGGGCCGACGACTACCTGACCAAGCCGTTTTCCTTCGAGGTGCTGCTGGCGAGGCTGAGGGCCGTGTCGCGCCGCGGCCCGGTCGTGCAGGGCGTTCCGCTGCAGACTTCCGATCTTGTGCTCGATCCCGCGAGGCACGAGGCGCGGCGCGGGGGCGAACCGCTGAATCTGACCCGCACCGAGTACCGCCTGCTGGAATTCCTGTTGCGGCGGTGCGGCAGCGTGGTCTCGCGCGAGGCGCTGATCGACGGCGTGTGGGGACACGATCGGGAGATCGAAGACAACACGCTGGACGTCTTCGTTCGCCTGCTGCGTCAGAAGGTGGATCGCCCGGGCCGGCCCAGGCTGATTCACACGGTTCGAGGTGTCGGCTACTGTGTCCGCGAGGAGGCCGTCTCGTGAGGATACCTGCCAGCCTTGCTGACCGTTGCGGTCAGCCCGGGGTCGTCCCGTGAGGAGTTGGTCCGTCACCGGGCGCCTGACCACGTGGTTCGCGGCCGTGTCGGCTGTGGCGCTGCTGCTGCTCGCCGCGACGACGTGGTGGACGCTGCGCTCCATCGTCATCCGCACGGTCGACGAAGGCCTGGCGGGCCGCGTCCAGGCCATCGGCCGGTTCCTGAACCAGCAGTCATCCCAGCTGTCGTTCGACGAGATGCAGGAAGACCTGCAAGAGTATGCGTCGCTCGATCCAGGATGGGATTTGATCAGGATCACCGGCCCGCAGGGCCACCAGGTGTTTCTCTCCGCGGCTTTCGCCCGGGGCGGCCTGCCTGCGGTCCCGTCAGGGCCGCTCGCACCCGGCGGGCGCTACGAGAACATCGTCATCGACGGTCGCCCGTTGCGGATGCTTTCGCAGGCAGCCACGCTTCGCCAGCAGGCGTGTGTCGTCCAGGTGGCGGTCCCGACCAGGGAACTGCAGCTGACGTCGGTACGGTTTCTCTGGGCGTTGCTGATCCTGTTGCCGCCTGGAATCCTGGCGGCCGCCGCGGGCGGATATCTGATCAGCCGCCGCGCGTTGTCGCCGGTCGATCGCATCAGCAGCACCGCCCGCGCGATTACCGCCGATGATCTCGGGCGGCGGCTCGATGTGCCCCGGACCGGCGACGAGCTCCAGCGGCTGTCGGAAACACTCAACTCGATGCTCGCGAGGCTGGAAACGGCGTTCCGTGAATCCAGCCGGTTCACGGCCGACGCCTCGCATGAGCTGCGGACGCCGATCTCGGTGATCCGCACGTCGGCCGAGATCGCGCTGCGTCGTGAGCGGACCCCCGACGAGTACCGGCAGGCACTGACGGGAATTCTCAGTGAAGCCGAACGCACGTCGGCGCTCGTCCAGGATCTGCTGACTTTGGCGCGCGCTGACGCCGGGGTGGGTGGAGTCCGCCGAACCGATATCGAGCTCGGCGAGCTGATCGATGAAGCGGGAAGGGTGCTCAGGGCCGCCTGTGATCGCGAAGGTCTCGAGTTGAGCGTCGATCGGCCGGATCACCCGGTAACCGTTTCCGGCGACCGTGCCGCGCTCGGGCGGCTGATTCTGATCCTTGGGGAGAACGCGATCAAGTACACCGCGCCGCCAGGACGCCTTGGTCTTTCCCTGAGCGAGGCGGACGGCGGGGCCCGAATTGTCGTCTCCGATCCTGGAATTGGAATTGGCGCCGAAGATCTGCCCCACGTGTTCGATCGGTTCTACCGGGCGGACAGGGCGCGATCGCGTGACTCGGGTGGCGTCGGACTCGGCCTCTCGATCGCGAAGTGGATTGTCGAACAGCACCTCGGAGAGATTGAGATCGAGAGCGAGCCCGGGAAAGGATGCCGGGTCGAGGTCAGGCTCGGGGCTAGGGGCTAGGGGCTAGGGGCTAGGGCGCTAGGGGCTAGGGGCTAGGGCGCTAGGGGCTAGGGGCTGGGGGCTAGGGGCTAGGGGCTGGGGCTAGGGGCTAGGGCGCTAGGGGCTAGGGGCTGGGCGCTAGGGGCTAGGGGCGGGGCGCTAGGGGCTGGGGGCTAGGGGCTGGGGCGGCTAGGGGCTGGGCTGGCGGCTAGGCGGCTGGCGGCTGGAAAAGACGTTAGGCCAGGCTACGAAACGGGCGCAATCAACGCCGCAATTCCCGGCGATTCGCCGGTCACCGCATCAAGGTCAACTTCGCAATCCGGCCGTTCTCGCCGACGCCCCAGCCGGTGCGGCCGCCGGGGGCGAGGCTGATCGCGTGGAAGCCGGGATCGCCGATGCCGGCCCAGGTCCTGCCGCCGTCTGTCGACCAGTCGGTCCCGGCTGGTCCCGCAGCGACGACTGAGCGTCCGCGGCTTCCAAATTCGTACGCCACGGCCGATCTGAACCCTCGCAATTGGCTGACTCCGTCGAGCGTCCACGTCTTCCCGCCATCCTCCGTTCGCGCGATGTTGTCGCTCGACTCCTGCTCCTTTCGATAGTCGCCGCCGACAGCGACGCCGTGGAGCGAGTCGGCGAAGGCGATGGAGAACACACCTGCCGAGGAGGTTCCCGCGCCGACCGGCGTGTCCGACACCTGCCAGGTCACGCCCTGGTCGGTGGAACGATAGACGCGGGCCCGCGCGCCACCGCCCGTGCCGAACCATGCGTTGCGCGTGCCCTGGGCCACGAGACACGTGCCGCTCGCGGCGAATGCGCCGTCGTGTTCGAGCGCGGCGGGCACGTTACCGGGCGCCACCGGCACCCAGGTCCTGCCGCCGTCGACGGTGCGGATGACGGTGAACCGCCCGTCGACAGGATCGCCCATCGCCAGCCCGGTCGCCGCGTCCCAGAATGCGATCGCATCGTAGAAGGCCCTGGGGTCGGGATTTGTGAATTGCGCGTTCCAGGTCTTTCCGCCATCGAGGGTCTTGTAGATGCGCGACTTGTCGCCGGCTCCGATGCTGAGGACGTACGCCGTGTTCTGGTCGAACGCCTCGATGTCGCGGAAGTCGAGCTGCTCTGCGCCGGGCACCGGCATGAGCGTCCAGGTCCGGCCGCCGTCGACGGTTCGCGTGACGGTCCCCTTGTTGCCGCTCGCCCACGCCACGAGGTCGCTGACGGCGCTGACGCCTCGAAGCCGTTCCGTGGAGGCCCCTGTCTGCAGCTGCCAGGACGGAGAGGCGGCGAGGGCCGCGAACAGGAACAGCGCGATTGCGGCAAGCGGTTTCATATGACGAATCCTCCCCGAGGAACGGGACGCCCATCCAACCCGGTGCAGCCGCGACGATCTTACTTCACGCCGGATCTTCGGCCGGACGGGGCGAGGCTGGGCCGCCGGAAGGCCCAATGATCGGCCATCTACTGGAGTAATGAGGATTTGCGCGGTTCGGGCACCCTGGCTCACCCGGCCCTGCACCATTGCCGCTCCGGCCCGATCCTCCCGTTGACGGCATCGTAAAGAAAAGGGTCCCGAAATGGGACTTGACTCGGGGGCGCGCGGACCGCAGATTACGAATTGCCTCCCGGAGGTGGACCATGGCCATTCCAGCGTCGGTCACTCGCTTCGTGGCAAATGGCGGCGTCCCCTTTACCCTGCTCCGTCATCCCCCGGCGTTCACCGCTCAGCGAGAGGCGGCGGCGGCCCACGTGCCGGGCCGCGAATGGGCGAAGACGGTCGTCTGCCTGGCTGACGGCAAGCCCCTGCTCGTCGTGCTGCCGGCTCACTACAAAGTCGACCTCGAATCGCTGAAAGCAGTTGTCAATGCCGGAGAACTCCGGCTGGCGACGGAACAGGAATTCTCCGCGCTCTACCCCGAGTGCGAGACCGGTGCCATGGCGCCGCTCGGGCCGCTGTACGGGCAGCCGGTGTTCGTGGACCGGAGCCTGACAAAGGATCCCGAGATTGTCTTCCACGCCGGGACGCACATCGACGCAATCCGGATGCGCTATTCGGACTTCGTCAAGCTGGTCCATCCCGTCGCCGGTGAGTTCGCGAGGATCGATCGCCACTGACGGGACCGATTCGCGTGTCGCGCCCGCCTCTGACCTGGCCACGTCTCGAAGCCGCGTTGGCGGCTCCGCCACGACGCACCTCGCCTCCGCCCTCCGGCGCGGCCCTTGAACGGGGGACACTCCGGAGCGCGTGTGCGCTCCCGCCTGATGGGATACACTCCTTCTCGCGGCAGCAGGATGTGCGCGCCCCACGGGAACGGGGCTGCTGACGACGCCCGGTCGGATGTCTACGAGCACGGGCGGCGCTCCACGGAGGTGTGTTGGCGCGCTCGACGACGTTCGGCGGCAAATCGGGTTCACGTTCCGTCTCGACGCTCGACGTGCCGGTGAAATCCGCCGACGCCGGCGCCCGGCTCGACGTTCTGCTCGCGCGCGACCTTCCGGCTCGCCTGGATCGAACGCTTTCGAAATCATCCGTACGCCGGCTCATCATGGCCGGCGCCGTCCGCGTCAAGGGCCACCCGCTCCGGCGCCCGGGATTCCTGTTGCCGGCAGACACCCACCTGGTCGTCGCGGTCGACCTCGCGCGAATCGACTCCGCCGAGCGCCGTCACGTTCCGCCGGCTGGGCTGGGCGCCGCCGACATCCTCTTCGAAGACGATGATCTCATCGCGGTGACGAAGCCGGCGGGCCTGCAGGTGCATCCATCAGCGGACCCGTCGCTCGACGATCTGTTCAGCGCGGTGAAGCGGATGCTCGCCTCCCGTGCCGGCAGGTTTCACCATGGCCGCGATCACGAGCCCTACCTGGGCATCCACCAGCGCCTGGACGTCGAGACCTCGGGCCTGGTCCTGTTCACGAAATCCGAGAGGGCCAACCCCGGGGTGGCGGAGCAGTTCGAGAAGCACAGCGTGGAGAAGGTGTACCACGCCATCGCGGTTCGACCATCGAGATCGGTTCCCGCCGCCTGGGTGAGCACCTCGCGTGTCGCACGGGTTGGCCGCGGAAGGCGTGCGCGGGTGGAAGCCGTGCAAACCGGCGGACTCGAAGCGGAAACCGCGTTCAAGGTGCTCGAATCGATGGCGGCCGCGCTGCTGGTGGAGGCATGCCCGAAGACCGGGCGCACGCATCAGATCCGGGCGCACCTGGCCGAGGCAGGCGCACCGATCTTCGGCGACCAGCGGTACGACGCGCCCTTGTCTCTCGCGGGCTGCCGTGTCACCCGGACGATGCTGCACGCCCTTCGCCTGTCGCTTCGACATCCGGTGACGGGCGCCAGGCTGGTCATCGAGAGCCGCTACCCTCTCGATTTCCAGCACGCCCTCGAAGCCATGCGGCGCGCCCGGTCGAAGCCGGTCCGCCACGAGAGGCCATAGGAACCACACTCACGGGATCCGTGTTCGCGCCGCGGCCATCGCAGCCTGAGGACAAACCCATGTTCGGACATCGCCTGACTCGCCGGATCGCTCCGGCCATCGTGGCGTCAATCGCCGCCACCGTTGCCCTGTCTGCCCAATCACCGAGGCGTGCCGTCACGCCCGACGACCTGGCGAAAATCCGGACCGTCGGAAGTCCCCAGGTGTCGCCGGATGGCAAGTGGGTCGCCTACACGGTCTCCACACTCGATGCCGACAAGGACAAGCGCGACACCGATGTCTGGATGGCGAGCTGGGACGGGACGACTCAGATTCGGGTGACGTCCACGGCCGACAGCGAAACCGCGCCTCGGTGGAGCCCGGACAATCGCTACCTGGCGTTCAGGGCGGCGCGCGGCACCGAGGAAGAGAAGAAACGCGGCGGCCAGGTGTGGCTGCTCGATCGGTCGGGCGGCGAGGCGCAGAAGCTCACCGACATCAAGGGCGGAGTCGACGACTACGCCTGGTCACCCGACAGCAGGCGCCTTGTCATCATCTCGAGCGACGAGGATCCCGCGGCCGACCCGGAGAAGCTCGATGGGTGGAAGCGCAAGACCGCGCCGCCCATTGTCATCGACCGGTACCACTTCAAACAGGATCGCGATGGATACCTCAAGCGGCTGGTACTCGCACCTCTGGCTGTTCGACGTCGCCACGCGCAAGGCCGAACAACTGACCAGCGCCGCCTGCAACGACACCGACCCGTCCTGGTCGCCCGACGGTACGCGCATCGCCTTCATCAGCAATCGGGCGCCGGACCCGGATCGCACCGAGGACACCAACCTCTACGTGGTCGACGCGAAGGCCGGAGCCGTGCCCACGCAATTGACGACGTTCCCGGGACCCGATTCCGGATCGGCCCGCGTGGAGCCCCGACGGCCAGTGGATTGCGTACCTGCGCGGCGACGAGCCCAAGTACTCGGCCTACAACGTACCCAGGCTGGCGATGGTGCCGTCGGCGGGCGGCGAGCCCCGGATTCTCACGGAATCGCTCGATCGCAACGTGTCGGGCCCGATCCTCTGGACACCGGACGGCAACCGCCTGCTCTTTCACGTGGCTGACGATCGGGCAGAGTATCTTGGCGCGATCGCAAAGACCGGCGGACGAGTTGAAAGGTTGACGTCAGGGCGCCGAACGGTTTCGAGCGTGACGCAGTCTGCCTCCGGCGCGCTTGCGCTCCTCTCCGGATCTCCGACGGACATCGACGAAATCTACGCGCTCGAGAAGGGCTCGCTCCGGCGGCTTTCACGCCAGAACGACGAGCTTCTCTCCGGGCTTCAGCTCGGGATTACCGACGATTTCTCGTCGGCGAGCAAGGACGGCACGGTGGTGAACGGGCTCGCCACCAAGCCGGCGAGCTTCAAGGCCGGCACGAAATACCCGACCATCCTCTACATCCACGGCGGGCCCAACGGCCAGGACGATTACTCCTTCAACTTCACCCGTGAGTTGTTCGCCGCCAACGGGTACGTGGTGCTGGCCATCAACTACCGCGGCAGCTCGGGCCGGGGATCGGTCTATCAGAAGGCCATCTTCGCCGACTGGGGCAACAAGGAGGTGGTGGATCTGCTGGGCGCGGTCGACCAGGCGGTGGCAGCAGGAATGGCCGATCCGGATCGCCTCGGCATCGGCGGATGGAGCTACGGCGGGATTCTGACCGACTACACGATCGCGACGACGCCCCGGTTCAAGGCTGCCATCAGCGGCGCCGGCAGCGCCCTTCAGCTCTCCATGTTCGGTTCCGACCAGTACATCGTCCAGTACGAGCTGGAGCTTGGTGCGCCGTGGAAGGCGCCGGCGCGGGACCTCTGGCTCAAGGTCTCGTATCCATTCTTTCAGGCTGACCGCATCAGGACGCCCACGCTCTTCCTGGGCGGTGAGAACGACTTCAACGTCCCGTTGATTGGCGGGGAACAGATGTATCAGGCCCTGAAGAGTCTGAACGTCGACACGCAGCTGGTCATCTACCCCGGGCAGTATCACGGCCTGACCACCCCGAGCTACCTGCGCGATCGCCTCGAGCGTTACCTGAAGTGGTACGGCAAGTATCTGAAGGGCAAGTAGGAAACGGCTGGCGGCCGGCGGCTCCCGCCTCCGCAATGTCGCGCTACGGCGTGGCGAGGGCGGGCGGCCGCGACGCACCGCACGCCGCGCCGGGCGCTCGCGACGCGGGCCGTGGATCCTCTCGTAACGCGCGGCGTCAAAAGGATGAGCCGCGCGAGGATGAGCCTGGAGTGTTCGTTCTTGCGGCCGCTGGAGCGTGGCGCCTCGCTGAGGAGGCCGGCTCGGAAACAAATCCGTCCAATCTGGAGTCATCAACATGCGAATCCTGGTGGTGGGTGCGACCGGCACGATAGGGCGAAGAGTCGTCGAGGCAGTGGCAATGGGCAACGACGTCATTGCCGCCAGCCGCAGTCACAGCCCCGTGATCGTCGACCTTGCAGACCCGGCATCCATCCGCTCCATGTACAAGACGGTGGGCCGCGTGGACGCGGTCATCAGCGCCGCGGGCAACGCGCGCTTCGCTCCGCTCTCGAAGCTCGAAGACGCAGACTTCGCGTTCTCCTTGAACGACAAGCTGATGGGGCAGGTGAATCTCGTGCGGATCGGCTTCGATTACGTGTCCGACGGCGGTTCGATCACGCTGACGAGCGGCGTACTCGCGCGCAGCCCGATGGTTGGCAGCGGCGCGGTCAGCCTGGTCAACGCGGGGATCGAAGGGTTCGCCCGCGCCGCCGCCTTGGAAGCCCCCCGCCGGATCCGCGTGAACGTGGTCAGCCCACCCTGGATCCGCGAGACGCTCCTCGCGATGAAGATGGACCCGTCGCAGGGACTGCCGGCCGCGGCAGTCGCGCGCGCGTACGTCGCCAGCCTGACAGGCACGCAGACAGGGATGGTGGTCGAGCCACAGGGCTGATGGGAAGCCGGCGCGCCCCAGGGCGCGCCGGGCGGCATGTGATGCGACGGCCGAACCGCGCCGTGCGTCGCGGTCCGGCCGTCACCAGAACGAGAGAGGCTTGATCCGGCCTGGCCCCCGGCCTCAGGCCTCACGCCGTCGTGTCTACTTCAATCCCCGTGCCTTGAGCAGCGGCTCCACGCTCGGCTCGCGACCGCGGAAGGCCTTGTAGAGCGTCATCGCGTCCTCGCTGCCGCCCTTCTCGAGGATCGTCCGGAAACCCTTCGCCGTGGCCTGGTCGAAGAGGCCTTTCTCCTTGAACGCCTCGAAGGCATCCTTGTCGAGGACCTCGGCCCAGATGTAGGCGTAGTAGCCGGACGAGTAGCCGCCGTTGAAGATGTGGTTGAAGTACGTGCTCCGGTACCGCGGCGGGATTTCCTTCAACAGCTGCATCTTCGCCAGCGACGCGTTCTCGAACGTCGTCGCGTCCTTGGCGGAGCCTGGCGTCATCGTATGCCAGTCCATGTCCAGCAACGACGCGGCAAGGTACTCGACCGTGATGAAGCCCTGGTTGAACTGCTCGCTCTTCTTGATCTTGTCGACGAGCGCGGCCGGAATCATCTCACCCGTCTTGTAGTGCTTGGCGTAGACCTTCAGCACCTCGGGCTCGAGCGACCAGTTCTCCATGATCTGCGACGGCACTTCGACGAAGTCGCGCGGGAAGCCGCCCACGCCCCGGTACGGCACCTTCGAGACCAGCGAACTCAGAGCGTGGCCGAACTCGTGGAACAGCGTGTTCACTTCCTCCAGGCTGAGCAGCGCCGGCTGGTCGCCCGCCGGCCTGGAGAAGTTGCACACGTTGACCACGACGGGCGCGACGCGCTTGCCGTCCTTCATCCGCGTGCTTCGGAAGCTGCTGCTCCAGGCGCCGACGCGCTTGCCCGGCCGCGGGTGATAGTCCGTGTAGTACACGCCCAGGTGCGATCCGTCGGCGTCCTTCACCTCGAAGGCCTGCACTTCGGGGTTGTAGACCGGCAGGTCGGGCAGCGGTGTGAACGTGAGGCCGTAGAGCCTGTTGGCGACGTAGAACGCCCCCTGGCGCACGTTGTCCAGCTTGAAGTAGGGCCGCAGCGCCTGCTCGTCGAGCTGGTAGCGAAGGTTCACGATCTTCTCGGTGTAATAGCGCCAGTCCCACGGCTCGATCTTGAAGGTCGTGCCGATCAGGTTGGCCAGCGCCTGCTGGTCCGCCACTTCCTTGACGGCCATCGCCCGCGCGGGCGTCCAGAGCTGGTTCAGCAGGTCGTAGACCTTGGCGGGCGTCTTCGCCATGTTCTCTTCGAGGACGTAGTCCGCGTGGGACTTGTATCCCAGCAGGCTGGCACGCTCGGCGCGCAGGGCTGCGATCTGCGCGATGATCACCTTGTTGTCGGTACTGGTCGCCGTGGTCGCCACGGGTCGTGTAGGCCGTCAGCATCTGTTTCCGCATGTCGCGGTTGTCCGCGTACTGCAGGAACGGCCAGATGCTGGGCGCGGCCAGGGTGTAGACCCACTTGCCCGGCATCTTCGCAGCCCTGGCGGCGTCGGCGCCAGACGCCACGATCGACGGCGGCAGGCCCGACAGGTCCTCGGGCTTGTCGATCACCAGGCGGAACGCGTTCGTCTCGGCAAGCAGGTTGTCACCGAACTTGATGGACAGCTTCGCCAGCTCGCCGTTGATGGCGCGGAACCGTTCCTTCTGCACCAGCGTCAGGTTCGCGCCGCCGCGGACGAACCCCTTGTAGCTTTCCTCGAGCAGCTTCGCCTGGATCGGCGTGAGCTTCAGATTCGCGCGCCTGTCGTAGAGCGTCTTGACCCGGGCGAACAGCTTCGGGTTCAGGCGGATGTCGTCGCGCAACGACGTGAGCATCGGCGAGATCTCGCCGTTGATCTTCTGCAGCGCTGGCGTCGTTTCCGCCGACTGCAGGTTCGAGAACACCGACCCGACCTTCGAAAGCAGCTCGCCCGTGTTTTCCATCGCCTCGACGGTGTTGGCGAAGCTCGGGGTTCTCGGGCTGTTGGCGATCGCGTCGACTTCCTTCCGGTTCCGCAGGATCGCCTCTTTGTAGGCCGGCACGAAGTGCTCCGGCTTGATCTCCTGGAACGGCGGCACGCCGAAGGGCGTCGTCCATTCCTTGAGCAGCGGATTGTCTGCGGCCGGCGCGGCGGCCCTGGCCTCAGCGCCCGGTTTCTGCGCCGAGACCGGCGCGACAATGGCCATAATCAGGAGCAGGTAGAGGGTCGTTCGTTTCAGCATGGTCCTTCGTCCTTCGAACAAACGGGAATGACAGGGGGGACGCCTGGACGCACTTCGGGGGGCTCTGGACTGGCGCCGGCACACGGGGCAACACGCGACTCTAACGCCTCGAACCGATGATGGTCAAGAAGGCGCAATCGGGTGCGCCAGGCTCAAGGTCAGGGCTTCCTGTCGAGAGACCTCGGAATGAAGGTCGCCTCGGTATCGCCTGAGGGTTCGTCCGGAGGGTCCACCTGGACATCGCTGTCAGGCCGGTTCTTCGCGACCTGACGCCGAATCAACTCGAGCGCCTCGCTGCGCTTCCCGGTCGACATGTCGCCCTCGAGTTCTTCGAGCGCGGCGCGGACGACGTCCCGATGGTGGACATCGAGGCCGAACTCCGCGACCGCGTCGAGCCACAGTCTGTGAATCAGCTCCAGGTCTTCTGCGGTCAATGGCGGGGCATGTGGGCCGAGCTGGAAAGTCGAAAGCGTCCCGTCACGCCTGAATGCGACCAGCCTCGACCTGGAATTGGCGGCCTTATCGGTCCGCTCCCACGCTTCACCCATCATGTGCGCCATCTGCGTCGCCGAGTACTTGCCCGACTCGCCGACGACGATTTCGCTCGACTGCAGGCGCACGGCCGTCTGCGTGATGGCATCATCCACCTGACTCGACGGGACGACCAGGAGCTTCACCGGTCGCCCTTCACGCTCGGCAATCGAGACAACCCTGGTGAACAGACCCTGTTCGTAATCGTGGAACATCCGTGCGCTGTCGAAGTCACGGAACCCGGTGTCCGGTCCTTGCAGCAGGCGAACGGTCATGACGACGATGTCGCGCCGGCTGGTATCTGGTGTGAGTCAGCACCCAGCGAAGGTGGGTCAGCGTGTTGGGATCCCGCACTGGGACGAGGACATTGCCGGGCCTGGCAGCCACCTCGGCCAGACCCACATCGGGCGATGGCAGCAACTGGAACTGATCGAGAGTGTGGTCCTTCGCGGCCCGGCGCCGTGCGGTGGCGCGCTCCGATGTGACGAAGGCCGAGTACACGATGAGGGTGAAGATCACGCCCGAGATCGTGGCGACTTCTTTGGTGAACAGGTTGACGACGGCAACCGAGAAAAGCGCCAGCGTGATGGCGGCCAGACCGATCGGGAACTCGATGCCCCCGATCTTCAGGTTCATCGGCACACGCCACTCGCGAGGCCCCGGCTCGGTAAATCGCAGGACGAGCACCGCCAGCGACTTCAACGCGAAGCTCCAGATCACGCCGAACGCATACGCCTCCCCCAGAATGTAGATGTGCCCGCCACTGAGCAGGACCGTGATCAACTGCAGCGCCACGATCATGTTGAGGAACCGGTAGGTCGTCCCGAACCGTTTGTGCGGCGCGCGGAACCACTCCGGCAGCACCCCGTCCTCTGACACTCGGCTCAACACGGCATTTGACCCGACGATGGCCGTGTTCACGGCTCCCGCCAGAATCAGGAATCCGACGACCACCACGAAGCCCTGGAAGAGCAGGCGGAGCGTCATCGGGCCCACCAGGTTCATGGCGATGCCCGAGATGAGGTTGTCGTAGAACTGCGGCCTGGCCGAGTCAGGGATCAGCGCCACCGCGAGGAAACTGACCGACGCCGTGAAGATCAGGCTGTAGAAGAAGACGATCACGCCGGCCCTGCGGAGGTTCAGGGGCTTGGGCGATTCGATCTCGCGGTAGACCTGCGCCAGCGATTCGTACCCGCTCATCGCGAGGAACGAGTGGCCGAATCCGATGAGAATGGCAATTCCGGTGAAGGCCGGGAATCGGGTGTTCTTCAACCACCCGAGCGCATCTTCCGAGAATGTGAAGTGGTCGAGGGTTGGCGGGGGCGGCAGATGTCCGCCGCGGCTCACGAGGGTCACAATCGACCACGCAAGCAGAATGACGATCATCACCGACGTGATCTGGATAATGCGCAGCGCATCGCTGCTCGACTCGTGGAGGCCCTGCGTGTTGCGCCGCCAGAAGTACACGATGATGCCCATCGCGAGGACGGCGGCAATCTGATCCCTGGGCAAGTCCACGAGTGACGCCGGACTCTCGCCAGTAGCTCCGACGCCAGACCCGCGATGTAGAGGCCGGCGGATACGGCGCTGATCGGACCCGTGAGAATGTAGTCGAACAGCAGCGCCGACACCGACAGCTTGGCCATGGTCCCGCCCATGGCTTCCTTCACGACCCGGTAGACGCCGCCCCGGACGAACATCACCGAGCTTTCGATGTAGATCGCCCGCACGAACCACGAGAACGACATCACGCCGAAGATGAACCAGGGCGCGGCTTTGCCGACGGCCTGTTCGGAGATGCCGCCCGCATAGAAGGCCGACGACCCGAGGTCGGCGAGCACGATCGCCGCGGCGCGCCAGAAGGAGATGAAGGAAAGGAAGACCGTGGTGGCCACTACGACCTGGGTGGTCGGTGGCTTGCCTGGCGCCGTGTCAGTCGTCATGATCGGAGTGTCACACTGCTAATGACTCGATCGCGCGGGAGGGACTCGAAGGAACCCATCGGGCGCCCAGCCGCCTATTATCGCCTACTTCGCGGGCGCCTGAATGGGTCTTCGGGAAGATCTGGCGATGGGACGCTATTCGCGGAAGGCGGCCGCACCCGCGACGACGGGAATCTGTACGCCGGTGCGGCGGCGCAATATGGTTTCCGACGACTCGTCGCCGACTGCGGCGCGGACGGGCAAGCGTGTCAGCCCGTCCGGTCCGCCTGATGGGGGATGAAGTCGAACGGCGCTCGCGTCGACTCGAGGGTCGTCGAGATCGAACGCAGGGCCGGGGATGGGTCCCTTCGAGTCCGCATTGGCCGCGCGGCTAGGGCGGTCCCGGTAACCTGTCCGGAATCGATCGCTAGAGCTTGATCAGGAGCGCGAACGTCACGCGGTTCTCCGAATTGCTCAGATCGGGCGCCCAGCCCGGCACGATGGACCCGGGGGCGCCGGCGTTACCGCCGGGGCGGCGTCACGCCTCCCTGGCCAGAGAAGTACGGCACCTTCGCCGCGCGGGAGGCGGATACGTCGGCTCGCCCTGGAAACGCCGCGACACCCCTCTCCCGATCGGTCAAGTGGCGAGCAGGAAGTCCGCCATGACGACGGACCTGCTGTCATGGAACACCAGAAGGCGCTTACGCCAGCCGCATCATTGTGCCTTCGTGGTAAACGCGTAGATGAAGCCCACCGTCAGCGTTGGCTGGCTCTTGACGACCCCGCTTGAATTCTTCGCGAAGAACGGTGCGTTGGAGAAGTCGCTGCGATACTCCACGCGCATCACGACGCCGTCCTTGTGCCTGAACTCGGCCGTGAGCGTCGCTTCCTTCAGCGTCTGTGGGGTCCCAGTCGTGAAGCCATCGCGATCCCGGTACCACTCCACCCGAGGCGAGAGGGCAAACCAGTCGTTCGGCTGATACCTGAGGTATCCGGCCACTCCGTGCCACATCACCCCCGTCCCTGACACCGTGTCGTGGCCGTGGTCGTAGTTGACGGCCAGACTGACCTGCTTGGAGGCGACATAGGTCACGATCGTGTCGGACACCCAGCGCCAGTTGCGGTTGTTACCGTTCTGCTCCGGACCTGACATGAAGTTCTCGATGATCGTCAGCGCTCCGGTCGGCTTGACTGTTACCGACCCGCCGATGGACTTGCCGCTGTTGTTGTCGGAAGCGTTGTTCCACCCGTTGACAACATGGCCCTGCAGCGTGACCCTGTCGTTGGGTGAATAGGTGAGTCGGGCGCCCATATGGTAGGTACGGAATGGCCAGCGTGAAGAGTAGCGATCGACCGTAGTTCCAGTTGTCCTTGGTCTCAATGACTTCGTTCCCCATCACCGTGACGAACTTGCCTAGATCGAGCTGGAGTCCGGCTCCGGTCGGCGCGAGGTAGCTGACATAGGCTTGCTCGATGTTTTGGAAGATGGCTGTCCCTCCAGGCTCCGAGCCGTGAACGAGGTTCGCGGTTGGTCCATAGTCCAGGTCGATGCGGAAGCCCCCGCGGTTGTCAGCCGTGGGTTTCTTCTCGATCGCCACTTCGGCCAGATTCAGGCTGAACGAATTGTGCGCGACCTCGAAGTTGCGAAGGCAATTGAAGATCGCGACCCCGCCCACCGTGGTGCACGGTGTCCTCGGAGTGTTGAAATTGTAGCTGTAGTACGTGTCAACGAAACCGGACACTTCTGTCCGCTGGAAGAAGTTCATCGTCGCGGAGTCCTGCTTCACCGCCGCGTCTTGAGGGGCCGGCGCCGCCCCCTGGTTGTCCTGAGCCTGCGCCGGTGCCGCGGCAACGGCGATCAGCCAGGTACTCGCCGCTGCGGCAGCCACCCGTCGACGCCAAGTACCAATTCCGCTCGTCATCATGACGATAGTTCCTTTCACGGTACACGGGCGCGAGCGTTCTGACCGGTCGACGGACATCCGTCCGCTCGCGCGCCTCGAAGCGCTACTGGTCACAGGTTATGTGCACGGGCCTCAGGAAGTCCTAAGCAGGACATCAGGATTTCAGGGTCCACCGAGGTTGACCAGCCGGCTTGCGTTGAGTAGCCTCACGGTGTTGTGCGCAAGATTCATCGCGATGGGCCGTGTCGCTGCCTCGATTGGCGCAGTCGCGCTCATCACCGCGCTCTATGTCGAGGTCGTCCACGTCAATCCCGACGACGGTCGCGCTCTCCTATCTGATCGCGATTCTGCTCATCGCCACCTGGTGGGGCATCGTCGAAGCGACGACCGCATCGATCTTTGCGCGTGCTGTGCTTCAACTTCTTCTTCCTGCCTCCAGTCGGAACCCTCACGATCGCCGATCCGCAGAACTGGGTGGCGTTTGTCGCGTTCCTGGCGACCGCCATCGTCGCCAGTCAGCTCTCGGGCCGGGCGCGACAGCGGGAAATCGATGCCGCGGCGAGGCAGCGCGATCTGGAGCGTCTGTACGCGCTCAGCCGGGCACTACTTCTCTCCGAGGGCGGCGCCTCGGTGTCCGGAGCGATTGCGCGTCATATCGCCGACACGTTCGAGCTGCAGGCCGTCGGTCTCTACGATCAGCGCGCCGACACCGTCTCGTGGGCCGGCTCGATGGAGGTGCCGGCTCTCGAGACGAAGCTTCGTGACGTCGCCAGGCGCGCAACCTCGCTGCGTGACCCGGCCGGACTGGTCGTCATTGCGATTCAGCTCGGCGGAGCGCCGATTGGCAGCCTTGCGATCATGGATGTCGGGCTGAGCGATACGGTGCTGCACTCGATCGCGAACCTGGCCGCCATCGGCCTCGAGCGGGCGCGTTCACAGGAAGCCACGGCGCGTGCCGAGGCGGCGCAGCAGAGCAGCGAGCTGCGGGCGACCGTGCTGGACGCTCTGGCACACGAGTTCAAGACGCCTCTCACGTCGATGAAGGCTGCGGCGAGCGATCTGCTGGCGAGCGCGTCCACCAGCGCCCGCGATCGCGAGCTGGTGGCCATCATCGACGAAGACCTGGATCGGTTCCAGGCGCTGGTGACCGATGCGGTTCAGATGCTGCGAATCGATGCCGGCAACTTCACCGTCCATCTCGATCGCCACAATCTCGCCGATGTCGTCGCCACGACGTTGCGGAGGTTCGAGAGGCGTCTCGACGGTCACCAGCTCGTCAAGCAGGTTCCCGAGGACCTGACGGTCGACGCCGATCGCGAGCTGCTCGGACTGGCGCTTCGACAGTTGCTCGACAACGCGCTGAAATACTCGCCCGCCGACGTCGACCATCGAGATTCAGGCGCAGGGGCAACGGGGCCGTGGAGATCATCGTTCGCAATTCCGGTTCGACCATTCCGGAACGCGAGCAGGCGCGGGTCGTCGAGCGCTTCTATCGGGGCGCGCAGGCCCGCCACATTCCGGGAACCGGGATGGGCCTCGCCATTGTCCAGCAGATCGCGCGGGCGCACGGCGGGACGCTGACGATTTCGAGCTCGCCTGAGGCAGGAACCGCCTTCACGCTGTCGCTTCCGCGCGGAGGACCGGCGTCGTGAGCGCCGGCCGGATCCTCGTCGTCGACGATGACCCGCAGATTCGGCGGGTCATGCGCGTCACGCTGACGGGCCAGGGCTACGAGGTGGACGACGTCAAGAGCGGCGAGGCTGCGCTGGAGAAGCTCCGCGACGAGCGGTTCGATCTCGTCCTGCTCGACATGAACATGCCCGGCATGGGCGGACTCGAGACGTGCCGGGCGATTCGCGCGCAGTCCGAGATCGCCATCATCATGCTGACGGTTCGAGACAGCGAATCCGACAAGGTCGAGGCGCTTGACGCCGGCGCGGATGACTACGTGACGAAGCCCTACAACACCGCCCGAACTGCTGGCGCGGATCCGGGCCGGCCTGCGGCGGACGCCGTGGACGCACGGGCCGAGCGGACGCCTGACGCTGGGCTCGGTCGAGGTGGACTTCGACACCCGCCACGTGATCGCCCGCGGCCGCAACGTGCGTCTCACGCCCAAGGAGTTCGAGCTTCTTCGATACTTCGTCGGCGCACGCGAACAAGGTGCTCCCGCATCGTGAACTGCTGCAGGCGGTCTGGGGTCCCGACTACGGCGATCAGGTCGACTACCTCCGCGTCTTCGTGAACCAGCTGCGAAAGAAGATCGAGGCGAAGCCCTCCAGCCCGACGCTATCTCCTGACCGAACCGTGGGTCGGCTACCGCCTGTATCTCCCGCCCGAGACGCGCTGAGCGGAAGTGAAGGCGAGCCACAGCCCGCCAGCCTTGCTCTCCCGACGACCAGGAACGATCGCGCAAAGGCGTGAGGCCGGCGTTGGTCGGCTGACGGGAAAATCCTAATAGCGCGCTAATGACTTCCTAAGGTCCCGCCTCCTACAGTGGGACTGCTGGTGAGGTAGTCATGAGCCACGTCATCCACCTCGCGCCGGCCGTCGTGGCACCGGCGCCGGTCCCGTTCCCGAGCCGCGCGGGACAGCCATCCGCACTGACGCGGTCTACGTCGTCTACACGTCGATCGACGACACGCTCGCGGCGGTACGAGTGGCGGGCGACTTCGCGAAGGCGTTGGGCGTTCCGGTCACGCTCATTCACTTCCGGACGGTTCGCCTACGCGGTGCCGATGGACGCGCCCGGTGGGATTGTCACCGGTCGAAACCGACGCGTTCATCAAGCGCCTTCGGGCGGAGGGTCTCGACATCCGCGTCCGTGTGTACCTGTGCCGCGACGAGCGTCGGGCGATTCCGATGGCGTTCACGCCGCATTCACTGATCGTGGTCGCCGGCCGGCGCAGTTGGTGGCCGACCGAGTCGGAACGGTGGCGTCGGACGCTCGAAGCCGCCGGCCATTTCGTGGTGTTCGTCGACACGGCAAGTCACAGCGCCTGGCTCCCGCACGGGGAGCCGGTCTTCCAAACGCGACAGCCGTCAGGCGGGGCCCTCACGAGCCCTCGACCCTTCAGGTGGTTCTGCGTCGCCTCGAACCAGTCGGCGGACAGTCGACCGGCGGTAGGGGGCGACGCGATGTGAACGAGGAGAGATCCCATGCTTGACCTGTTCTACCTCGCGATCGGAGTGCTCGGGATTCTCGCGCTCTGGGCCATCACGAAGGCCTGCGACCGGGTGTAGGAGACCGACCATGTTCGATTACATCGTTTCCGGCATCGTGGCGGTGTTTCTGCTCGTGTACCTCGGGTGGGCGATGTTCAAGCCCGAGAAGTTCTGAGGCCTGCGATGACTAGCATTGGCATTCTGCAGATTCTCGTGTTCTTCGGCCTGATCCTGCTCGTCACGAAGCCGGTCGGGCTGTTCATGTCGCGGCTCTTCCAGGGCGAGCGCACGTTCCTGCATCCGGTGCTCCGGCCGGTCGAGGGGCTCGTCTACAGGCTGTGCGGCGTGAAGAGGATCAGGAACAACGGTGGACGCAATACACCGCGTCGCTCCTGGCGTTCAGCCTCTTCGCCTTTCTGTTCCCGTACGTGCTCATGCGGCTCCAGGGTCTCCTGCCGCTCAATCCTCAGGGATTCGGCGCGAGCCAGGTGAGCCCCGACCAGTCGTTCAACACGGCCATGAGCTTCATGACGAACACGAACTGGCAGTGGTACAGCGGCGAATCGACGATGAGCTATCTCGTCCAGATGGCCGCGCTGGCCGTCCAGAACTTCGTGTCCGCGGCGGCCGGCATCGCGGTGGCGATTGCGCTGATCCGCGGCTTCGCCCGACACGAGACCGACAAGATCGGGAACTTCTGGGTCGACCTGACCCGCGGCACGCTGTACGTCCTGATTCCCATCTCGGTCGTGGCGGCGCTGGTGTTCTGCTCGCAAGGGCGCGATTCAGAACTTCCATCCCTACACGGTCGCCAAGACGGTCGAAGGCGCGACGCAGACGATCGCGCAGGGTCCGGTCGCGTCGCAGGAAGCCATCAAGCAGCTCGGCACGAACGGCGGCGGCTTCTTCAACGCCAACTCGTCCCACCCCTTCGAGAGCCCGACCGGCTTCACGAACCTCGTGCAGATCTTGCTGATCTTCGTCCTGGGCGCCGGCCTCACCTACACGTTCGGCCACATGGTCAAGGACACCCGACAAGGGTGGGCGCTCTTCTGGGCCATGGCGGTGATGTTCCTGATCGGCGTGTTCGTCGCGTATCCGGCGGAACAGGCGGGCAATCCGATCCTGGCGAAGCTGGGCGTGGAAAGCGGCGCGACCGCCACGCAGTCGGGCGGGAACATGGAGGGCAAGGAAACGCGATTCGGGATCGCGGCGTCGGCGCTGTTCGCCACGGTCACGACCGACGCCAGCTGCGGCGCCGTCAACAGCATGCACGACAGCTACACGCCGCTCGGCGGGCTGGTGCCGATGTTCAACATGCAGACCGATGAGGTGATCTTCGGCGGCGTCGGAGCGGGCCTCTACGGCATGCTGCTCTACGCCATCGTCGGCGTGTTCATCGCCGGACTGATGGTCGGCCGAACGCCCGAGTACATCGGCAAGAAGATCCAGCAGAAGGAAGTCAAGATGGCGCTCTTCGCCATCCTCGCCACGTCGTTCCTGATTCTCGTGTTCTCCGGCATCAGCATCGTCGCGCCGTTCGGCAAGGGCGGCTACTGGAATCCCCCGGGACCCGGCATCGCGAATCTGAACAACGCCGGGCCGCACGGCTTGAGCGAGATGCTGTACGCCTATACGAGCGCGTCAGAGAACAACGGCAGCGCGTTTGCGGGCATCACGGTCAACACGCCCTGGTACGACCTGACGCTCGGTCTCGCGATGCTGTTCGGGCGATTTCTCTTCATGATTCCCGCACTGGCGATTGCGGGCAGCCTCGCCAGCAAGAAGGTCGTTCCGACGTCCGCCGGCACGTTGCCCACGCACGGTCCGCTCTTCGTCGGCCTGCTCGTGGCGACGGTCATCGTGGTGGGCGCGCTGACGTTCTTCCCGGCGTTGTCGCTCGGTCCGATTGTCGAGCATTTCCTCATGCACGAGGGCAGGCTGTTCTCGACGATGTTCGTGTCGTTCCCGGCCTGGAGTTAAGTGATGGCATCCTCGATTACGCTGCCTCCTGCTCCCGCTCCACCCGCCTCGCCCGTCGACGAGGCGAGCCTGATTCCGAAGAAGCTCGTCCGGGCACGGCCGCTGTTCGATCCGGAGATTCTCCGCCGTGCGTTCTGGGATTCGGTCCTGAAACTGAATCCCGTCACGCTGATGAAGAATCCGGTGATCTTCGTCGTCGAGGTCGGCGCCGCGCTGGTGCTGGTGTTCCTTGTTCGCGACATCGCGACCGGCGCCGGCGGGATCGGATTCGAGCTGCAGATCGATCTCTGGCTCTGGTTCACGGTGCTGTTCGCGACCTTCGCCGAGGCGATGGCTGAGGCCCGCGGCAAGGCGCAGGCCGAATCGCTGCGCAGGACCAGGACCGACACGATGGCCAATCGCGTCGGCGAGAGCGGCCGGATCGAGCAGGTGTCGTCGTCGAAGCTGCGGGCCGGCGATGTCGTGGTCTGCAGCGCGGGCGAGGTCATTCCCGGAGACGGCGAGGTCATCGAAGGGATTGCGACGGTCGACGAATCGGTGATCACCGGGGAGAGCGCGCCGGTGATCCGCGAGTCGGGCGGTGATCGCAGCGCCGTGACGGGCGGCACGCGGGTGCTCTCCGATCACGTCAGGATCAGGATCACCTCGAATCCCGGCGAGACGTTCCTGGATCGGATGATCGCGCTGGTCGAGGGCGCCGAGCGACAGAAGACGCCGAACGAAATCGCGTTGAACATCATGATCGCCGGATTGACGATCATCTTCATCCTGGCCGTGGCGACGCTCGTGCCGTACGCGATCTACAGCGTCAACTCGGCTGGCGTCGGCAAGGCGCCGACCATTGCCGTCTACGTGGCGCTGCTGGTCTGCCTGATCCCGACGACGATCGGCGGGCTGCTCTCCGCCATCGGCATCGCGGGCATGGACCGCGTGATGCAGCACAACGTGCTGGCGATGAGCGGCAAGGCGGTGGAGGCGGCCGGCGACGTGAACACGCTGCTGCTGGACAAGACCGGCACCATCACGCTCGGCAGCCGACAGGCCGTGGCCTTCGTGCCGGCGTCCGGCGTGACCGAACGGCAGATTGCGGATGCCGCTCAGCTGTCGAGCCTGGCGGATGAGACACCGGAAGGGCGGTCGATCGTCGTCCTCGCCAAGGAGAAGTACGGCCTGCGCGGCCGGGAGGTGGCCGCACAGGACGCGAAGTTCATCCCGTTCTCGGCTTACACGAAGATGAGCGGCGTGGACATCGAGGGCCGTCAGCTCAGAAAAGGCGCAACCGACGCGATCGTGACGTTCGTGAAGCAACAAGGCGGGCGAATCCCGGTGGAGGTGACCGATCTGTCCGACAAGATCTCCCGGACGGGTGGCACGCCGCTGGCGGTCGCCGACGGTTCGAGGCTGCTCGGCATCATCCACCTCAAAGACATCGTCAAGTTGGGCATGAAGGAGCGCATCGCGCAGCTTCGGGCGATGGGCATTCGCTCAGTCATGGTGACCGGGGACAATCCCCTGACGGCAGCCGCCATCGCCTCCGAAGCGGGTGTAGACGATTTTCTCGCTCAGGCGACGCCGAAGGACAAGCTCGAGTACATCAGGAAGGAGCAGGCGGGCGGACGCATGATCGCGATGACCGGCGATGGCACCAACGACGCTCCGGCGCTCGCGCAGGCCGATGTCGGCCTGGCCATGAACACCGGCACCACGGCGGCCCGCGAAGCCGGCAACATGGTGGACCTCGACAGCAACCCGACGAAGCTCATCGAGGTCGTCGCCATCGGCAAGCAACTGCTCATCACCCGCGGCGCCCTGACGACGTTTTCGATCATGAACGACGTGTCGAAGTACTTCGCGATCATCCCGGCGATGTTCATGGTCACGTACCCGGCGCTGAACCGGCTCAACATCATGTTCCTCCGCACGCCCGAAAGCGCCGTCCTATCGGCCGTGATCTTCAATGCGTTGGTGATCGTGGCCCTGGTGCCGCTCGCGCTTCGAGGGGTCAGATACCGGCCGCAGAGCGCGGCGCAGATGCTCCGCCGCAACCTCCTGATCTATGGGGTCGGCGGCCTGGTCGCCCCCTTTCCGTGCATCTGGGCCATCGATCGGATACTCGGCCTGCTCCATCTGGCCTAGGAGAGCGACGTGTTCAAGGAACTCACACGTGGATTCATGATGATGCTGGTCATGACGCTGCTGACCGGCGTCGTCTACCCGGTTGTCATCACGGGCATCGCTCAGGTCCTCTTTCGTGATCAGGCCAACGGCAGCCTGATTGTGTCGAACGGGCAGGTGATTGGCTCTCGGCTCATCGGGCAGATCATTCACCAGACCCGAGTACTTCCGGCCGCGACCGTCTGCGGCCGGCACCGGATACGATCCAACGGCGACGTCGGGCTCGAACCTCGGACCGACCAGCGCAAAACTGATCAACGGGACGACGAAGACCGACGACAAGAACCACGAGGTCGTCGACTTCGACGGCATCAAAGATCGCATCGTCCACTACTGCCTCGACAACAACATCCCCTACGACTCTTCGATGCCTCTCGAGTCCTTCACAGACGTTCAGGGCAATCTCGACGACGTCAAGCTCGTCAAGGCGTTCAACGACGAGAGGACCCCGCTGCGATTCACTCCGAAGGTGTCCATTCCCTCCGACGCAGTGACAGCCTCGGGCTCGGGCCTGGACCCGCATATCAGTCCCGCCAACGCCTGGATCCAGGCGGCTCGCGTCGCCAGGACTCGCCATGTGTCGGTGGATCAGGTCCAAGGGTTGATCGCGCAGCACACCACCGGACGCTCGCTTGGTTTCCTTGGCGAACCGGGTGTGAACGTCCTCGAACTCAATCTGGCACTGGACCAGCAGTTTCCGCGCAGGTAACCGGACAAGGTGGCGTTGAACCCCGCCCGCAGGCAACCGACCTCGGTACCGCGTTGCGCGCCGGTCTCTGATGTTGGATTCTGCGGGATGGCCGGTTCTCGTCGGGTACAATCGTCGCCGGAAGCACTCGACGATGATGGTTGACGACAATGATCGCCCGGTTCACCAAGACCCAGAAACGTTGCTCGAGCAGATCGAGGCGGCGGAACGAGCCGAACACCTCGGCCAGCTGAAGATCTTCCTCGGCTACGCCTCCGGCGTCGGCAAGTCGTTCAGGCTTCTTCGACGAGGGTCGCCGCCGCCACGAGCGCGGCGAGGACGTGGTTGTGGCCGCCGCTCAAGCTGATTCAACCCCCGAGGTCGCGCAGGTGCTGCGGACGCTCGAGAACATTCCGACGATGGACGTCGCAGGAGCGCCCGTCATCGACGTGCCCGCGATCCTCTCGCGTCGCCCGCAGGTCTGCCTGATCGATGGCCTGGCGTACGACAATCCCCCCGGGAGCCGACACCAGAAGCGATGCGAGGACGTCGAGGAGCTGCTCGAAGCGGGAATCTCCGTCATTACGTCGATCAATCTCGAGTACATCGCCGAGCAGCAGGAATTCGTTCGCGACATCCTCGGCACGACGAGGACCGAGACCGTCCCGCAGGACTTCATCTACCGCGCCGACGAGGTCGTCGTCGTCGATGCGCCGCCGGAGGCCGACGCGGGGATCGAGGCGCAGCAGCTGTCGCAGCTTCGACAACGCGCCCTGCTGCTCACGGCGGACGTCGTCGATCACCAGCTCGAGGAGTATCTGCAGGCTCCACGGCATCAAGTCTTCCTGGGGGACGCAGGAGCGAATTCTCGTCTGCATGACGCCGCGGGCGAATGCCGCCAGGATGCTGGCCAGCGGCCGGCGGAACGTCGATCGGTTTCACGGCGAACTCTTCGCCATCTACGTGATGCAGGACAATCTGACGCCCGAGGATCGCATGGCGCTCGAGCGAAACGCCACGCTCGCCCGCGCACAACAGGCGCACGTCGAGATACTGGAAGGCAAGGACGCGATCGAAGACGATTCTCGAGTTCGCACGGGAACACGGCATCACCCAGATCTTCGTCGGTCACAACCTCCGCCGCACCTGGCGCACCCGCCTGGGCGGCACACCGCTCGATCGCTTGATCGAGACGCGGAAGGCATTGACGTGCGGGTGTTCCCGCAGTGACCGGATGACTGAAGCAAGGACACGCGGCCGGCTGAAGGTGTTCCTGGGCTACGCCGCGGGCGTCGGCAAGACCTACCAGATGCTCACCGAAGCCCACGAGCTGAAGGCCGAGAGGCGTGGACATCGTCATCGGCTACTTCGAGCCGCACGGCCGGAAGGAGACGATTGCGCTCAGCGACGGGTCTGGAGACGGTGCCGAGGGCCGTGCTCGAATACCGGGGCGCGCGGTTCGAGGAGATGGACACCGACGCCATTCTTCGACGACGGCCACAGGTCGCCGTCGTCGACGAGTTCCCGCACACGAACGTGCCGGGATCGGCTCGACTCAAACGCTGGGAGGACGTTCACGTCCTGCTCGATGCGGGCATCGACGTGCTGACGACGATGAACGTGCAGCACCTCGAGAGCCTGAACGATCAGATCTGGCAAAGCACCGGCGTCCGGGTGCGGGAAACGATCCCTGACTGGGTGCTCAAGCAGGCCGACGAAGTCGTGATGGTCGATCTCACGCCCCGGGCGTTGCTCAACCGGCTGGCGCGCGGCGTCGTGTACCCGCCGGAACGCGCCGGCGCCGCGTTGCGGAACTTCTTCAAAGAATCGACGCTTGTCGCCCTGCGCGAGCTGGCCATGCGTCAGGCGGCGTATGCGATCGAAAGCCGGCTTCCCAGCGAAGAGTCCGCAGCCGCTGGCAGCGCATCAGACGCGCCGTCGCAGGCCCGCGAACGGGTGGTGCTCCTGGTCGGGACGGACCCATCGAGCGCGGCGTTAATCCGCCGCGGGCGGCGCGTCGCCGACTACCTCCAGGCCGACTGTTTCGCCGTGTTCGTAACGAGCCAGCCGGATCTTCGTGACCTCGCGGGCCACAAGCGCGAGAGCCTTGAGCGCCACCTCGACTTTGCCCGCGGCCTGCAAATCGAGACCCGGATTCTCCAGGGAACCGACATCGCCGAGACACTGGTGAATTTCGCTCGGATCCATGGCGCGACCCAGATATTCGTGACGCGCGGACAGTCGAACGCGTTGCGCTCCTGGTTTGCCTCGGCGTTCGTGCAGCGCATCGTGAATCTCGCACGCGACATGCAAGTCACCGTCGTCGCGGATCGCTCGACCCGACACGTGGCCGGTTGAGAGGTGCGGATCGTCCGCGGTCGTCCGCTCAACGACACAGCTGCCACGACGGCGACACCCGCTCGGCCTATTTCTTCCCGGGCCCAAGCTCGGCCGGCGACACCGGCACCTTGCCGAGGTTCACCATGTTCGCCAGCAGCTCGTAGGCGCCAGGCGTGCCGGCCAGGACCTGCCTCCACAGTCCGAGGCCGACATACAGCCACCGCCCCTTGCCGGCGATCGCCTCGACCAGCGCGCCCTTCTTGATGCCCTTGTTGTATTCGAACGGCTCGTCGATTTGCAGCAGGTCGACGTACTTGGGGTCCTTCTCGCCGAGGAAATACAGCCCGCGCTCCTGGACCCATCCCTTCCAGGTGGCGTCGGTCACCTTGTTGGGCAGGTTGAACACCGGGTTGCCTGGAACGAGCACGGTCACTGGCGCATTCTCGTCGGTGGCCCGGCTCGTGCTGACCTTGGCCGGGTAGGGTCCGTACTGCGCCTCGTTGAACTCCATCTTGTTGTATTGAACGATCACCGTTCCGCCGGCCTCCGCATAGTCCAGCAGCCGCCGGTTGTACGCCCGCAAATCCTGTCGCCGTTCGTACGCGCGGATCCCGAGGAAGATGACCTGGTACTTCGACAGGTCGCCCCAGGCCAGCTCGTCTGAGTCAATCAGGGTGACCTTCGCGCCGATCTCCTCGAGCGCATCGGGCATCACGTCGCCCACACCCATGATGTAGCCCACGTTGACGTTGGGCGTCGTCTTCACGCTCTGCACCTTGAAGACGGAGGCGGCGTCGTGCAGCACGTGGTGCCGCTGGATGTGCGGGTACTCGACGACCTGGTAGCCGCGGTCGAAGGTCATTCCCGGCGCGGAGGGCGAGGTCACCGATGCTTTGAGCGTGTAGTCGCCAGGGGGCAGCGTCGCCGGCATCTTCACCGTGAATCGCACCGTCCGGGCCTCGTCCTCGTGGCCGAACGACACGGTCGAGGTGGCCGGGGAGATCTGCCACCCGTCAGGCGCGGCCAGGGTCACCGACGCGCCGGCCTGCGACTTGGTGCCGTTGATGATCGTCACGAACACGGTGCGGACCTGGCCCGCGTCAGGTTTCGCCGCCGCCGCAGCCCGCGCGGCCGGCGCCGGAACGATGGCCATCTCCGGGTTGACGCGCACCGCGAAGGTGGGCACGACGTGGATCTCCATCCGCTTCTCACCGGTGAAGATGTCGGTCGTATAGCGGTACATCACGGGGGTATCCGCGGTGATTTCCGTATTGCCGAACTTCAGGCGCACGGCCGCGCGGAATGGCGTCGGCGCAAACGGGACGCCAAAGGGGACATCGGGATCGAAGGTCGATCGGTAGGTGTTCTTCGCCGTGTGCCAGTAAGGTGCCGTCAGCTTCGCGCCCGGCGGCACACTCACCTCGGATACGCAGTCGTAGATGGCGTCCTTCGCGAGCGTCGCGGGCTTGCAGGAACCGCCGCTGGTGAATCCCTCGATCGTGACGCCGGAGACGGTGGCATCGGCGGGGCCGTGGTTGACCGCGATCACGGTGACTTTCACCGGCTGTCCCCCATACACGAGCCCGTCATCAGAAATCACCTCGATCGACACGGCGTGGGCCAGCAGTGCCGCTGCCTCGAAGTCCTTCTGGTTGATCGCCAGCCGGGAATCGATGTCGTAGCGCGCCTGTTCCGATAGCCCGAGCGACGGCAGCTGGTCGCGCAGCGATCGCACGGCCGTCAACCCGGCGAGGATCGCGGGAATGGTCGCGCTGTCGCCTTCGGTGGCAAATGCCTTCAGGGCCCGCGATGCCTGATCCGCTATCGCCGACACGCCCGCCGTCAGGCCCTGCGGCGGGTTGGGCCCCGCCATCGCCACGAGCGCCCCGAGCGTGGTGTCGACGCCATCGAACAGCCCGGTCTCCGTCTTGTCCATTTCCCCGGGGATGACGGAGTCAGCCAGGTGATACTGAACGGCTGAGGGGCCCGGCAACGGAAGGAACTGGCCCATGCCCTGGCACTTGTGCATCGTGCGGGCCTCGGCCCCGATGTCGGCATACGTGCGTCCGAGCAGCGGGTCGTACACGTTCGAATCGACGCTGACGACCTTCATTCCGGGCGGCGGCTGCACGTAGGGCGCGAAGCCTTCCATGAAGTACAGCTTCTTCGCTTGCCACGGCCGCAGGCCTTCCTTCATCTGCTCCGGATACCTGTTCGGATCGGCGGCTGCCCGGAACGCCTCCTGTGTCAGGATGGCGGATGCCTGATGATGCTGTCCCCCGCCGGTGCCGTCGGGACGCATCGCCGTGATGACGTCCGGGCGGATCATCCGGATCATGCGGACTGCGTCACCGAGCACCTCGTCCTTTCCCCACTTCTGAAACGTTTCGTCGACGCTGAACGAAAAGCCGAAATCGACGGCGCGCCCGAAGTACTGTTCCGCGCCGTCGTACCGATGGACGGCCATCAGTTCCGCGGTGCGGACCACCGCCAGGTCCTCGAACAACTCGGGCCCGATTTCGTTCTGGCCGCCGTTGCCGCGAGTCATCGTGAACAGCACGGTCCGCATCCCTTCGCCGCGGCTCAGCCACGCCAGCAAGCCGTTGTTCTCATCGTCGGGGTGGGCGGTCGTCTGCAGGAAGGTGGCGACGGTGTTGAGCTTCCTGAGCGCGAGGCCGAGTGCCGCATGCCCGGTGTCCTGGGCCACGAGCCGGTTCTGCGCCGCGAGAGAACCGTTGAGCGGGATGAAGAGCGCGACTCCGAGCGCGATGCCCGTCATCGAAGTCAGCACGAATCGTTTCATGGTCGGCCTTGAATGGATCGTGCAGGCGTTGGGCGCCGTCGGAGCCGGGGCCTGGGGCCCGGCCTCCACGCAGCAATCGGAGCGGACGCAAACCGTCATGCGTGACACGGCCGCGAGCCCGTCAAGCCTCTAGCCCCACAGCCTCTAGCCCCTAGCCCCTAGCCTCTAGCCCCTAGCCCCTAGCCCCTAGCCCCTAGAAGCTAATCTTCACCCCCAACTGCAGCAGGCGCTGGTCATACCCGCTCGTGGAAGGAAACGCGTCAACGGCCGGCAATGTCGTCAACGGGTTGCCGAGCGCATCCACTTTGATCTGCCGGTTCACACCGGCAATGTTCTGCGTGTTGAAGAGGTTCTTCGCCTCGGCGAACAACTCCAGCTTGACCGTGCTCGTGAACGGGATGAACCGGGAGTACCGCGCGTCCACGTTGATCACGCGGCCGAGCCGGCCCGTGTTGCGGTCGATTCCGATCGGCCGATCGTTGAGCTGGCCGTCCTGGTTCAGGTCCAGGTTGCTGACGATGTTGAACGGCAGCCCGCTGTTGGCCTGGACGATGATCCCGAGCTGGTTGTTGTTGAGGATCGCCGCCCCGACGCCGCCGCCGGAGATCTGCGGCTGCAGCACCGTGCTGAGCGAGAAGGTGTGCGTCTGGTTGAACGGCGTGACGCCCTTGTCGCGGTTGATGTTCGACGGGTCCGACAGCCGGTCGTCGCCGCTGCCCACCACGTAGGTGCCCGTCAGCGGGGCGTTGTCGATCCCGCGCGAGAGCGTGTAGGTCGCCTGTGCCATCCAGCCGTGCGACATGCGCTTGGTGAAGGTCGCCGTCAACGCGTTGTAGGTGGACTCGCCCGTCGACTTGAACATGTTGATGTGGTCGAAGGTCGGGTCCACGCGTGTGGCGGCCGACACGGCGGTCGAGTAGATCGGCCGTCCGTCGGCCAGCGTCTGGCCGGTCGGAATCAGGTTGATGTCCACCAGCACCGGGAGGTTGCGCCCGATGGAGTTCACGTAGCCGACCGAGATGGCCAGGTCACTGCTCAGGGCGCGTTCCAGCTGGACGTTGGTCATCCACGCCCACTGCGTCTTGAAGTTCGGGTCGATTACGACGATGCTCTGCCGCGGCAGGGTGAAGCCCGGAGGCGGGCTGGCCAGGCTGCCCGGGAAGGCCGGCGCGCCGGTGCTGGTGCCATTGAGCGCGACCGTGTAGCTGCGCGGGTCGCCGTTGTTGAGAATCGCGTTGTCGTAGAAGTCGATCAGCGGCGGCTCGTACATCAAGCCGGTCGAGGCCCGCAGGACCGTCATGGACTCGCTGTCGAGCGTCCACGAGACGCCGACCCGGGGCGCCACGTTGTTCTTGTCGAGCTTGAAGCTCTGCGAGTACTGGTTCGGCGCATAGGGCCTGGCCTTCGGAATGTCGAACAGGTCGTAGCGCAGGCCGTAGAGCAGCTTCACCCGCGACGTCACCTGCCAGTCGTCCTGGACGAAGAACCCGAAGAACGCCGAGTTGTACGTGATGCTCGGGTCGCCGGCGACCTGCTGGAAGTTCGAGTAGCAGTACGGGTTCGCACCGCTCTTCGCCGCCAGGTACGCGTCGATCGTCGGGAACGTGTAGCTGAAGAGGTCGCCCTTGACGCGCTTGTCGGCGATGAACTGGGCATCGATGCCCGCCTTGAACCCGTGATCACCCCGCAGCCAGCTCAGGTTGTCGACGACCTGCGTGATGCCCTGGTTGAAATCGAAGCCGACCGAGTTGCCGTCGCCAATCTGCGCACCGCCAAAGGCCGCCACCCCTGTCACGGTAATGGCCGGGCCTGCAACCGAGCTGCCCTGGGTCCGGAACTGGTGGCGACGCGCGTACTGCACCCGCAGCTCGTTCAGCACGCTGTTGCCGATGGTCGACACCAGCTGTGCCGACGCCGAGTCCATGCGATCGGTGAAGTCGGTCGCCCGGTCGGTCGTGGTCAGGCCGCCGCCGATGTTCGACGGCGACGAGTTCTGGAAGTAGAAGTAGCGCAGCGCGAGCTGGTTGGCCGCGCCGAGCTGGGAGTCCATCTTGCCAAATCCGAAGTTCACCTTCTGGTGCGCCGGAATCACGCCGCTCGCCGGCAACGAGATCCCCAGCGTCTGGGCGTCGGCGGCCTTGACCGAGATGACCTGCCCGCCCGTGATCAGGCTCCGGTTCACGTACTGGTACGCCCCGAAGAACTGGATCTTGTTCTTCTGGATCGGACCGCCAAGCGTCGCCGTCACATCGTCGGCCTTCGTGTCGGGCTTGAGCGCGGTCGGCGACAGGAAGAACGGCCGGGTGGAGAACGGGTTGCGCTTGAACCGGTAGCTGGCGGATCCGTGGAAGTTGTTGGTCCCCGACGGCGTGATCGCGTTGTAGACCATGCCCGTCGTCTGGCCGAACTCGGGCGCGAACCCGTTGGTGATGACCTTCACCTCGCGGACGAGCACTTCCGAAACCGGCAGCAGCCGCAGGCCTGCGCGGTCCTTCTCCGTGTTGGTGTTGCCGTCCAGCTGGTAGTTGGTCCGCATCTGCGTGCCGTTGGCGTTGATGCGCGGCACGCCGAATTCGTTGTTCTCGTACCCGGTGACGTTGGCCTGGAGGAACGCGAAGTTGTAGGGGTTGCGCGAGACGAGCGGCAGGTTCTTGATCTCCTGGGTGCTGATGGTCCGCCCAAGGTCGATCTTCCCGGGTTCGGCCACCGGGGCCTCGGCAGTCACCGACACGACCTCGTTGACCGGACCGACGCCCAGCGTCACGTTGACGACAGCCGTCATGCCGGCGGACAGCGCGATGCCGGACTGCTCGTACTTCTTGAACCCGGGCAGCTCGGCCGCGACGCGGTAGGTGCCGAGCGGCAGGAGGATGACCCGATACCCGCCTCGTTCATCCGTCACGACGGTTCGGGTGGCGCCGGTATCCGTGTTGGTGACCGTCACGCTTACGCCAGGCAACACGGCACCAGAGGTGTCGGACACCGAGCCGTCGATGGTGCCGTTGATCGCCTGTGACTGTGCGAGCGCCGGGCCCGCGACGGCGAGCGCCAGGATCAGTACCGAGGCGCATCGGGCCGCCAGTGCCGCGGCCGCTCCGGGCCGGAGGACCGAACGCGTGAGTGCAATCATGGTCCTACTCCTTGCTGATTCCTGATCGATTTACTGCGATCGGCGTGGCTGATCCGCGTCTGGTGCCGGTCGGCTGGAGAAGAATGATTCGACACGAATGCCCGTTCCGGAGGCACCCGCAGCGCAGGCGGATTTGAGGCGGACACACTGATTTCCCGGGGGGCTGGACACCCTTCGGGCAGTGTAAAGTGGCCGCTCGAAACGTGTCAACCCGACCGGCCGCTCCTCCTCGCGCCAGCCCGTTACCGGGGGCCCGGCCCAGGCTCCTCTCCATCCGCCGGACCCCGTGCTATTCTTCGGCCGCGCAGATACTCTGTTCCTTGGACGCTGCCTTCGAGCGCGAAGATCGCGGACATTGTGAGGAATTTCGATCATGACAGCCACGACAGCTCCTCGGGCCACCCTTGGATTGATCGTCGGAAACCGCGGCTTCTTCCCGGACCATCTGGCCAAGTCCGGCCGCGAGGAGATGATGGCGGTGCTCGAACGGGCCGGCATCTCCGTGGTCGTGCTCGGCCCGTCGGAGAGCAAGCACGGGGCGGTCGAGACGCGGGAAGAGTCGCGCCGATGCGCCGATCTGTTCAAGGCCCGCCGCGACGCGATCGAGGGCATCATCGTGTCGCTGCCCAATTTCGGCGAGGAGCGCGCCATCGCCGACACGCTGCGCCTGGCCGACCTGAAGGTGCCGGTGCTCATCCAGGCCACCCCGGACGATGGCGGGCGGATGACCATCGCGGACCGGCGCGACAGCTTCTGCGGAAAGATGTCGGCCTGCAACAACCTGACGCAGTATCGCATCCCGTACTCACTGACCTCGATTCACACCGAGGCGCCGGGATCCGACGCGTTCCGGCGCGATCTCGAGTGGTTCGTCGGCGTGTGCAAGGTCGTGCGGGGGTTCAGGAACCTGCGAATCGGCGCCATCGGGGCGAGGCCGGCCGCCTTCAACACCGTCCGCTACAGCGAGAAACTGCTCGAGGCGAGCGGCATCTCGGTCGAGACCGTCGATCTGTCGGAAATTCTCGGTCGTGTCGATCGCCTGAAGGACGGCGACCCGGCGGTGCAGCAGAAGCTCGGGGCGATCACCGCCTACGTGCCGGTTCTCGACACGCCCCGGGAAGCCCTCGTCAAGATGGCGAAGCTCGGGGCGGTGATCGACGGCTGGATGAAGGAGACCGAGGTCGTCGCCAGCGCGTTTCAATGCTGGACCGCGCTCGAGACCTATTTCGGCGTGGTGCCCTGCACCGTGATGAGCATGATGAGCAACGAGCTGATGTCGAGCGCGTGCGAGACGGACATCTGCGGCACCATCAGCATGCATGCGCTTCGGCTGGCCTCGGGGACGCCCTCGGCACTGCTCGACTGGAACAACAACTACGGCGACGACCCCGACAAGGCGGTCTGCTTCCACTGCAGCAACCTGCCGAAGCACTTCTTCCAGGACGTGAAGATGGACTACCAGGCCATCATCGCGGGCACGGTGGGCCGCGAGAACACCTACGGCACCTGCGTGGGCCGGGTGAAGCCGGGACCGATGACCTTCGCTCGCTTTTCGACCGACGACGGGGCCGGGCGGATTTCCGGATACGTGGGACAGGGAAATTTCACCGCCGATTCGCTGGTCACCTTCGGCGGAGCGGGCGTGGTCGAGATCCCGGGCATGCAGAAGCTGCTGCGCTTCATCTGCGAGCGCGGGTTCGAACACCACGTGGCGGCCAACCTGTCATCGGTCGCGGCCATCGTGCACGAGGCGGCGACGAAGTACTTCGGGTGGGAGATGTATTGGCACGGAGAACAGGGGCTTGGGACCAGGGGCTAGGGGCCGGGCGCTAGGCGCTCGTCAGGTCGGGATCGCGCCGAGGCTGGCGCACCGCGGGTGGCGGCGAGCGCGAGCGGGGCTGCGAGACGACTGTTCGTCGCCCGCGGCCGTAAGCCTCTGGCCGCAAGCCTCTGGCCGGGGGTCGAAGCGACCAACTCCATCGCAGGAGGCCATGTGACGATAGTCGCGGGCGTGGATTTCGGGACGCTGAGTGTCCGGGTGTCGATCTTCGACGACACGGAAGGCCGGCTCGGCGCCGGGACAGCTGACTACGTGCTGAACCGAAGCAAGCGGGATCCGGACTTCGCGACCGAGCGACACGACGATCACATGGCCGCGCTGGAACTGGCCACCCGACGCGCGCTCCAGGCCGCCTCGGTCGACGGCCGCCAGATCGCCGCCATCGCGCTCGACACAACCGGATCCTCGGTCGTCCCGGTCGGCGCCGGCCTGGTTCCCCTCGACGACTACTATCTCTGGTGCGACCATCGGGCCTGGAGGGAAGCCGCTGAGATTACGGCGAAGGCTCACGCCACGGGTCTCGCAGCCATCGACTGGTGCGGCGGCGTCTATTCGTCCGAGTGGGGCTTCTCGAAGCTGCTCCACTGGCTGCGCCACAATCCGGACGAGCGGGATCGGTTCGTCACCGCCTTCGAGCACTGCGACATGGTCGCGGCCACCTTGTGCGGCATCACCGATCCGGACGAGGTGCCACGCAGCGTCTGCGCGATGGGCCACAAGTGGATGTGGAATCCGACGCTCGGCGGCCTGCCATCCGAATCGTTCCTCACGTCGGTCGATCCTCTGTTCGCAGGAATCCGCGACAAGCTGAGAGGCCGCTACGCCACCTCCGATCGGCTTGCCGGCCGCCTCACGCCGGCATGGGCCGAACGACTGGGGCTTTCACCGGGCATCCCCATCCCGACCGGCGCGTTCGATGCGCATTGGGACGCGGTTGGCGCGGGCGTCCGGCTGGGCGACGTCGTCAATGTGATCGGCACCTCGACGTGCATCATCGGCCTGAGCGATCGCGACACGCTGGTCCCGGGCGTGTGCGGCGTCGTGCCGGGCTCGGTTCACCCGAACCTGACGGGAGTCGAGGCCGGCCTGTCGGCGACCGGCGACATCTTCGACGCGATCGCGAGGCGCGCCGGCAGCTCGGCTGCCGAGATGTCGCTGCGGATCGGGCAGCATCGGGCTGGCGAAACCGGCCTGCTCCGGCTCACCTGGGACAACGGCGACCGTACGGTGCTCGTGAACCCGGAACTGGGTGGCGTCACGCTTGGATGGAACCTGTCCCATACGCCCGAGGACGAGCTGTTCGCGGCAATCGAGGGCACCGCATTCCACACCCGTGTCATCCTGGAACGGATGGAGGAATACGGAGTTCCGATTCGGCGGGTGATCAACGGCGGCGGCATCCCCCCGAAGAACCCGACGCTCAACCGCGTGTACGCCAACGTGCTCAGGAAGCCCATCCTCGTGCCCGATCGGGAAGTGACCAGCCTCGGCTCGGCGATCTTCGCCTTCCTGGCCGCCGGCGCGTTCCCATCAATCGAGGCCGCCCAGGACGCGCTCTGCCCGACCCACACGGTGGTCCAGCCTGATCCAGGAAGCGCGCGCGTCTACGACGATCTGTTCCAGCTCTACCGCTCGATGTATTTCGCGCTGGGCCGCCGATCCTCGGAGGCCGCCGCGATCGGCCACGTGCTACCCACGCTGCGGGAGATCTCAGCCCACGCGAGGCGGGCGTCATGATGCTGCAGGACTTGCGCGCCGAAGTGCTGGAGGCAAACCTCGCGCTGGTGCGCCGCGGGCTGGTCATGGAGGCGTTCGGCAACGCCAGCGGCATCGACCGCGAGCGCGGCCTTGTCGTGATCAAGCCGAGCGGCATGAACTGCGACGGCCTCACACCTGGTGATCTCGTCGTCACCAACCTGGATGGCAGGACGATCGAGGGGTCATTGCGCCCGTCCTCCGACCTGCCGACGCACCTGGTGCTGTATCGTTCGTTCCCCGGAATCGGGGGCATCGTGCACACCCACTCGACGTTCGCCACCGCCTGGGCGCAGGCGGGACGCGAGATACCCTGCCTGGGCACCACGCACGCCGACTATTTTCCCGGCCCAATCCCGATCACCGAGCCCATGCGCGCCGGCGAGATCCAGGCGGCGTACGAGGAGAACACCGGCGCAGTCATCGTGCGCAGGTTCGCCAGCCTCGACCCGCAAGTGACGCCGGCGGTGCTGGTGTTCGGACACGGCCCGTTCTGCTGGGGAGAAGGCGCCGGGGCCGCCGCCCGCAACGCCGTCATCGTCGAGGAACTGGCGAGGATGGCGTACTACACCTGCACGCTCAACCCGTCTGTCTCGCCGATCCCGGCCGAGCTTCGCGACAAGCACTTCTTCCGCAAGCATGGGCCAGGCGCGTACTACGGACAGAAGAAGAGCTAGTCAGGCTGGCGGCTGGCGGGAGGCCTGCGGGACCAGATGTAGGCCGGGGCTTCAGATGCAGGCCGGGTCTTCAGATGTAGCCGGGTCTTCAGACCCGGCGATTCCGGCGGCTCTAAAGAGCCGCCCTACATCAATCTCCCGCCGCCGGCCGCCAGCCGCCAGCCGCGAGCCGCGAGCCGCCAGCCGATTGTCCCTATTTCCGCGGTTCGATTTTGATCTCGAATAGGCGAGGCCACAGCTTGCCGGTGACGAACAGCCTGTCATTCGCCGCGTCGTACGCAATGCCGTTCAGCACGTCGACGCCCGCTCGCTCCTGCGGCGAAAGCAGCCCGGAGAGGTCGATGCGCCCGGTGACGCTTCCGGTCGCGGGGTCGATCATCACGATGTCGTCCGACTGCCAGACGTTCGCGAAGATCTGGCCCTTGACGACCTCCAGTTCGTTCAGGTTCGGCACCGGGTTGTCGCCCTCCGTCACGGCAATCACGCCGGTCTCTTTCAGCGATTCCGGGTCCAGGAATCTCAGCATCGACGTCCCGTCGCTCATGATCAGACGCCTGGTGTCTCGCGCCAGCCCCCAGCCTTCCCCTTCGTACGGGAACGTCCGGCGGAGATCGAATGTCGTCATGCCGTACACGAAGCCGATGCCCGATCGGTACGTGAGCTGGATGAGCCGGTCCTGCCAGTCGGCGAGACCCTCGGCGAAGTGCGGCGGGTCGATGTCTCGCTTCTGAAGGACCTCGCCGGTCTCGAGCCGCACCTTGCGAAGGCTCGACCGGCCGACCAGCCCGGTGCTCTCGAACAGGACCCCGTCGCGAAACACGAGCCCTTGCGTAAAGGCCTGCGGATCGTGCGGGTACGCGTGCACGACGCGATACCCGTAGCGGGCGCTCGGGGGACCCTCCGGTGACAGCGCCCGCGGCTCGTGACTTTCCCGTATCGACGCGAATACGAGCACCGCCGCCGCAAGGACGGCAATCCACAAGAGGGGCGCAAACCGGGCCCGTCGCCTGGGCTTTCTGGGTGTTCTGTGTTTCATGGACCTGGACAAGTGTAACCCCCGGATTGTCCGGCGGCAGGGCTCGGGCGTTTTCCGGAGCCTGGATCGGGTGGTCGTCCCCGCGGATGGCCTGCTGATGGGTTCGGGCCGGTCCGGAATACCACCTGCTGATTTCCGCACAAATTCCATCGAAAGTGAGGCGTTGGCCCGATTTTCAAATGCCCGTCCAGGACGTAGATTATCAGTAGAAAGTGAGACGGACCTCGGGAGCAGGAAGGAAGGGACATCATGGCAACCTACAAGGGCGGCACGAAGGTCAATCACGGGTTCTACTGGAGCGTCCAGGCGTGGGACATGGCGATGGCGCCGGCGGAGGGTTGCGTCCTGCCGGGAGGCATTGACCGGAGCTACACCCGGATTCCGACGTTCCTCTTCCTCATCCTGGCGCCCATCATGGGTGCCTTCTACGTCTTCTTCCTGCCCGTCGTCGGTTTCGCCCTGCTCTTCAAGCACCTGGCGGCCGGCACGAAGACGCTGGCAACCGACGCGTTCATGGGAGTGGCCGTCGCGGTGAGCCCGCACTGGGCGCCGGGAGAAGCCTACCTGGCCGGACGCCGCAAGGCGCGCGCCGAGAAGGCGGCACGAAGGGCCCAGGCCAGGCGCGAGCGGGACGACGTCGAGTAGAAGATGAACGCCGGCGCGACCGCCGGATTCAGATGACCGGGCGGCGACTACTTCCGTTCGATCCGCTCGACCGCGATCAGCCCGAGGCTCGCGTGGCACGCGGCAGGAGACCGCGCGCTATTTTTCCACGAGATCCATGGTCAGCGTGGTCCGGATGAGGGTCTGCGCGGTGATCGGGCTGCCGTCGGGAGCGCTCATGGACATCGTGACGGGCATCTCGCTCTTGAACGACGTCTTCTGCATGCGCCCTTTCGCGACGTCGAAGAGGATTTCGCCGTTGCCCTTGGATTCGGCGACCTTCGAGGTCATCCCCATCGGGCCGGAGCGCGAGGCTGCCTCGTCCTGCTTGACCGCGATCGTTGTCGCAATGCGGGCGATCGCGGTGCCGCCGGTGCTGTCGACGCCTTCAAGGGTCGAGGTCCTCGTGGCGGTCAGCGCCCCCATCGCCGGATTGCGAATCTGGAACTTGCCGGTCCACGTCTCGCCGGCTTTCACGGCGTGATCCGGGAACGTCGCGAAGCCCTGCTCGAACATGCTCCGAATGGCGTCATCGCCCATGCTCCCCTGCATCTCTTTGAGTGCCTGCGCCGTCATGGGATCCTGGGGCATGGTCTTCATGACCTTCTCGAACAAGCGGGACATGCCCTCGACCTTGGTGACCGCTCCGGTCGGCGCGACGACGACCGTGACCGGCTCGCCGACCATCGCCGAGATCATGGCCTGCATCGCGGCCGCGCGTGGATCGGAAGGCTTGTCCTTCGCCGCACTGTCGATCGCCGACTTGCCCGCCGGCGAGGTCATCTCCATGCGCATCGACTCAATGCTCTGACGCAGCGTGGCGGTGCCATCGGCTGCCACCTCGTCGACCGAGATGCGCATGACCTGGGTCATGTCCTGATCCAGCGTCATGTCGCCCATCCCGGGCAGGCCGGTGGTCGTCGTGCTGGAGTGCCCGCTCAACCGGTATCGGAGAACGTCTCCCTTGACCCACCGGTAGCGCAGGGTCGCATCCTGTCCAAAGACGAGGGAGGCACCGAGCAGAACGGCGACTGCGGTGGTCAGTGTGGCGACTCGGGTTCTCATGAGACATTCTCCTGTGACATCGGTGGGCGCGCGGTGTCGATTGCGGTGCCGGGCGGCCTGGAAGCACGTTCCCGGTCAGTTCTTCGATTCCACTGCCGTCCCGAGAATCGCCAAGGCCGTCATCCGGGTCGTTGCGCGGCAGACCGGCGGAAAGGTACGCTGCACGAATGGCCGAGATGAGGACATCCGACGGCCCGCCCTTCGTGACGTAGTCTACTGCCCCTGCATCGCGCATTGCGGACGCCACCTCGGCGTCCTCGTGCATCGACAGGCCGACCACACGGACGTCCGTGAACTCGCGCATGATGACCCGCGTCGCGTCGATTCCGTTGGTCCCCGGCATGCCGACGTCCATCACGAGCACGTCCGGCCTGAGCGTTCGGGCCAGTTCGATCGCCTCTTCGCCGCTCGACGCCTCTCCGACCACGTCGATGTCGATCTCGCCGCTCAACAGGCTGGCCAGTCCCTGGCGCATGATGCGGTGATCGTCTGCGAGCACCACGCGGATCACCTCGCCGGCCCGCGGCAGACCCGCCATCGAGCCCTTGCCGGGCCCCCGAGGCTGGCTCGCTGAGCTGAGCGGCAGGCACCCGACTCTGTGCGGGGGCCGATGGTCCGACCAGGGTCACGCGAGTGCCGTGGCCCGGGGCCGCATCAATCTCCAACCGGCCGCCCATGTGCAGGATCCGCTGCTGAATGCTGAAGAGCCCCAGTCCACCGGTTGTGGTCTTGCGGGACAGCCGAGCCGGATCGAACCCGACCCCATCGTCCGACACCACGACCTGAACGCGCCGATCGGGATTGCGAGTGACTACCACACGCGCCCGCGACACGCCTGCGTGTTTCACCGTGTTGAACAGCAGCTCCCGGGTGGACTCGAACAGGAAGACACGCACGTCCTCGACGATCGGCTCACCGACCGCGTCGAACGCCACCTCGACGGTCAGGCCGTGCTTCTCGAGCATGCTGCGCGAGAGCCACTGCAGCGCGGGTCCGAGGCCGCTTTCGTGGAGGACCGGGGGACTCAGTTCGGCGGTCAGGGATCGGGATGCGGACAGCGTCTGCTCCAGGAGGTCGTTCACGAGTCGCGCCGACGCCGCCAGGTTCTCGTCGGGCTGCCGGCTGACGAGCATGCCCGCGTGCAGCTTCGCCGCAACCAGCAGCTGCTGGACGTGATCGTGGAGCACCTTCGCCAGGCGTTGGCGCTCGCGGTGCTCCGTCATGGTCAGCTCGGCCGCCAGTTCTCGGAGTTGATCGGCCAGGGCTGTCGCCTCGGCCGTCCGCTCGGACACCCGTTGCTCCAGGGTCGCAGTCAACGACTTGAGCTGCTCCTCCGCCTGCTTGCGCTCGGTGATTTCCTCGACGGTGGCCCCGACGCCGAACACGTTCCCACTGGGGTCACGAAGCGGGAACAGGTTCTCCTCCCAGACGCGCTCGACGCCGGCGGCAGCGCTGGTCTGTCCGCGAAGTTCCAGGCCGGTCACCGGCTGGCGGGTCTCGACGATTGTTCGCAGCAGCGGCTCGACCTGGTCGGCGAGGGTCGGGACGATCTCGCGCACGGACCGGCCGATGTGGTCCCGAGCCGGTATGCCGTTCATTTCGGCCAGCCGCTCGTTGATGCGCAGGTATCGCAGGTCGGTGTCGAGGAGGGCGAGGCCAAGAGGAGCCAGCTCGTAAAGGGCCTCGATTTCCGCGTGCTGGCGAAGGGCAGCCTCCTTGCTGGCGCGCAACGCCAGCTCGGCTTCGATTCGCGCGGTGTCGGACCGGCTGAGATGCGCGGCGCTGAGCCATATCATGGCGGAGAACCCGACGATCAGCGTCGCAACCAGCAGGCCGGTTGCGCCATCCGGGTCGAAGAGGCCTGTGCGTTCGATCTGCAGCACCGTGAAGCCGAACAGGAGTGGGAGGAATATCGCGGGCGCCAGCAGGCGGCGCAGCAGCACGCCGCCGGGATCGGGGCGCGTGAGCAGCACCATCGGGCCGGCGTCCCGAACCGCCACGATCAGCCCGGTGCCGAGCGCCAGCATGGCCAGCACCGTCGGCCAGGCAATCCCGAGTGCCCGCGGTTGCCGGTAGAACTCGACGACGTCGTAAAGGAATCCGATCAGAGGCACGAGGTCGATCAGGAGAACGGCTAGACCGAAATACGGGGCCCATTTCCGTCGTCGTGCGATGAGCGCCAGGAGGCCCGCGCCAACCAGCGTCAGGCTGGCAGAACCGGGAAGGCCCATACGATTGGGCGCCGCGGTTCCCACGGCACCGGGCAGTTCAGTGGCCAGGAACTGGTCGATGCCCGGGTCGTAGGCGAACACATGCTCGCTGAGCGTCAGCGCTCCAACCAGGAACACCACCGCAGCCAGGACACCCGCGGTCCAGCGGCGTGTCGGCGATGGCGCCGGTCCGCTCGACAGCAGCAGCGACGCGCCGCCGAGCAGCATGCACAACGCCATGTTCGTCTTGAGAACGAGGGCGCCGTCCGCCGACCAGCGGCCGGCGACGCCTGCGAGCCATAGCGCCAGCCAGATCGCGCCGAGGATGGCGACCCCGCCGCCACAGAGTCGGACAATCCAGTCCAGTCGTTGGCTTCGACCGCCAATCATGCGGGATCTCCCGTCAGAAGAGATCGGGGCGTGCCGCCCCATGTGTCCGCATGGTAGCGGTCACGCGAGGTTGGAGCAAGAGGGTCGTCCGCGACGTGCGCATCCTCGAGAGGAAACCGTCATGTTCTCCGGTACACGTCGGTGCTCAGGTACTTCAGGCCGGAGTCGACCATCAGCGTGACCACCTTCGCATCCGGTCCGAGACGCTCGGCGACTTGAATCGCGGCGACGACGTTCGCACCGGAAGACGTCCCCGCGAACAGGGCTTCCTCCCGCGCGATTCGCCTCGCCATGTCCTTCGCGTCGTCCGTTCTGACCGGGAAGATCTCGTCCACCAGAGCCGGATCCCAGAGTGGCGGGGTGTAGCCAATCCCGACTCCTTCGATATTGTGCGGGCCCGCCTGGCCTCCCGACAGGACCGGGGACTCGGCGGGTTCGACGGCGACGATCCTGATGCCCGGTTTGTGCCGCTTCAGCACCGTGGCGACGCCACGCAATGAAGCCGCCGTACCCACGCAGTGAACGAAGGCGTCGATCTCCCCTTTCGTCTGACTCCAGATCTCCTCACCCAGGGAGAAGTAGCCAGCAATGCTGTCATGGTTGTTGAGCTGATCGGTCCAGTAGGTGCGAGGCTCCAGGCTCAACCCGCGGGCGACCTCGACCATGTCCAGGATCAGCTTCCTGGTGGTGCGGCCTCCCTCACTCGGCACGAGCGTCAGCTCGGCGCCAAGCGCCGCCATGTGATCCAGCTTCTCCTTGCTGAACGCGTCGGAGCTGACAATCCGGATCCGGTAGCCCTTGGCGGCGCAGACCAGTGCGAGCGAGGCCCCTGTGCTGCCGCCCGTATACTCGACGATGGTGTATCCGGCCTTCAGCCGGCCGTCCTCTTCTGCCCTCGAAATCACGGCGTGCGCCATCCGGTCCTTGACGCTGCCGCTCGGGTTCTCCCACTCGAGCTTCACGAAGATGTTCGCACCGTGGGGCGGAACGACCTTGCGAAGGCGCGCCAACGATGTGTTGCCGATGGCGTTCAGGATGTTCATGGCCTCAACGTCCCTTTGGAACGAAGGCCTGATCGAGCAGCGCCCTGTCGATACCAGGGGTCGCCTGGCCTTCGGTCGCGTATCGGTACAGCGACGCCACGTAGACGCCCTGCAGCGCCGAGAAGAAGACCATGAGGACAATGGCGCCCGGCGCGAAGACCACGACCGCCAGGAGTCCGAAGGCCCACGCGAGCAGGCCGACAATCGCGATGAGCGTGAGCCATGCGCACAGACCGGCAGCAGCGAGGCTCGCCCCGCCGGCCACCGTCTCGCCCCAGGTCTTCTTGAACACGCCCACCGACCGCGTGAACGACTCGCCGATCGATCGGTCTTCGAGGACGAGCACGGGCACGACAAAGAAGGTGGCGAGCGACCACGCGGCGCCGAGCAGGCTCGAGACAATCTTTCCGACAAACCCGAGGCGGTCGTGAATCGCCCGGAGGACCAGGCCCACCGTGGCAGCCACCAGGGCCCACATCAGGATCGGGCCGAGCCGCCGGCTCGCCGCCCCGAGCGCCGAGCCCACCGTCGGATCGCCGCCCCGCATCCGCTCCGTGGCGCCGGCCACGACCGCCGCCTGGAAGAAGATGCCGATCGCGTACATCGCGACGTACATCAGGAAGAGCGGCACGTACACGGCAGGCCCGACACGCTGCACTCTCGCCCCGTCCAACCCGACGCCCAGCACAACCAGGACAACGAGGGCCGCCATGACCGCGGCCGAGAGCAATGGCAGGACCATCAGTTCCTTGTCCTGCATCAGGATCCGATAGGACTGTCCGACGAGCTGAAAGCTGCGGCCGATGCGTCCCATGGTGTGTCTCCTTGAAGATCCGTACAGCGATCCAGTATCACGGGCGGACCGTCCTCGCCAAGTCACAAGACTCCACCAGCCCGTAGATGGACTCCTCCCGAGCATCAAGCTCGCGAGGACTGATTCTGGTGCAGCTGCTCCGGATGCGGTCGTATAGCCAGCCTGCGCGGGGAGCGCTGGGGCCTCCGGGCCAACATGGATAGTCGCACACCGCCGGCCAATCGTGGTGTCGGCTGCAAGAGCCCGGAGCTGCTAGCGGGCGGGCACACGCGCTACGACGAGAAAGAGCGGAACGGTCGAAATCGCGTAGAACGCGTCGCGATTCTGCGCCCCGACGCGGCCGAGAGCTTCGATAAGTGCTTCGCACTCATGCGTTCGGTCAACATGGTGCTGGCGGGCAATCCGTTCAATCCCGACCCTGGCGCGTTCGAAGAATGCTCCCGGTTCGGTCCATGAGATGCTGCAAACACTGTGCGCCTTCACTCGTGGCGACGCGAAACCCGCGATTCGGAACACGTCAGGAAGCCGGGGACCGATGGCGATGTCGGCTGGCCAGCAGACGCTCGCGATCCTCCGCCAGAAGGCTGCCATCGCGAGATCCACATCAGGGGCTGGAAATGGAAAATACAGGCGCTGGCCTAGGTTGTCTGCTTCCACTGCGACCACGGCGCCCCCGGGCCCGGTCACACGCCGCATTTCGGAGAGCACCGTTCCCGGGTCCGTAACATGCTGCAGGGTCAGGATCACGAGCGACACGCTGAAGGTGGCGTCGCGGAACGGCAGCGACCGGCCGTCGCCGGCAACATACGCTGCGGATGCCTCCGAGCCGGCTGGCGACGCTTCGGCGGCCGCGATGCCCAGGCGACGCACATCGATATCGACGCCGATCAGTTTCGTTCCGGGTGGAATCCGCGGGGCCAGGTGATTTTCAAGAGTCCCGATTCCGCACCCGACATCCAGGACACTGCCTGGGAGAACGTCGGCAATCGATGACCAAAGGAAGTCGTCGAACTCTTGGGACCACCACGACGCACGAGAGTCGCGCAGTTCCTCCACCGAGAGCTTGTCGACGTCGGTAGCCACTCCAGACCCTTCTGCTGTCCCGACGTCGGCCTGGCTTTCAGTCGCTTCGACCGAGTCGTCTCGCGTGACCGCGTGAACGGATGGAACCTCGTCGAGGGGGCAGGGGGCACTCGCCGCTGATCGCTTTCATCAACACGTCCTGCACTTTCATCGCCCGCTCCCACGCGGCATCCGGATAGGACATCGAGCCTCCTTCGCTCTCTTCCTATCCCAAGCCGCCTCAGAAGCGGTCAGATCACTTGCTCCCGGGAGCGGTCAGATCATGTACTCCCTACAAAGGCGGGTCGACCTCCTCGCCTCCGAAGGCGGCACGGTGATATCGTGCACGCCCATGAACAGGTCCTGCATGACAGCCGGGCTGACGATCGTCGCGGTGCTGCTCCTGACAGGTCTCGAGACGCTGTCCTGCGCCCGGCGGCCGGCTCCCCGTCCGGCAACGCTGATCCTTCAGAACGGCAACATCTACACCCTCTCGTGGAACGACCCTGCGACAGATGGCACGCCGGCTCCTGCCGCGCCGCATTCGCCCTTGGGCTGGAAATCCGACGCACAGGCGATTGCGCTTCGCGGAGAGCGCATCGCGCTGGTCGGCTCGAACGAGCAGGCGGCAGCCCTGCGCGGCCCCGCCACGCAGGTCATCGACCTTCACGGCGCCACAGTCGTTCCCGGTCTCGTCGACGCTCACGTGCACTTCGTCGAGCTGGGCCGCATGATCGAGCGCGTCAACCTGGTCGGGGTGGCGACCGAGTCGGAGGCCGTCGAGAGGGTCGCGGCGCGCGCGGCGACCGTGCCAAATGGCGACTGGGTCCTGGGGTACGGATGGGACGAGGGTGCATGGGCGAACCGGTATCCGACCATGAAGCTGCTTTCGGAGAAGGTGCCCGACCACCCGGTGTACCTGCGCGGGCTGCACGGGTACGCCGTGTGGGGCAATGCCCTGGCGTTCGCGCGCGCGAAGATCACGGCGAGAACCGCTGCGCCGAAAGGCGGCGAAATCCGAAAAGGAGCCGATGGTCAGCCCACGGGAGTCCTGCTGAACGAAGCGGTCAAGCTGCTGGAGTCAGCCATTCCTCCGCCGACCGAGGCCCAGCTCGAATCGCTCATCCTGAAGGGCCTCAACGCCATGGCGGCGGCAGGCTACGTGGCCGTCGAGGAAGCCGGGGCGGACACCGCAGTGATGAGCGCGCTCGAAAAGCTGGCGGCCGAGAAGCGGCTGCCGCTGCGGGTGATCGTGATGCTGTCGGGCCGGGACCACGATCTGCTGCAACGGTGGCTCGCGAAGGGGCCTGACGGTCCGCCAGCTGGAATGTTGAGGACGATCGCGGTGAAGGTCTTCTTCGACGGCGCGCTCGGCTCGCGCGGCGCACGGCTGCTGAAGGACTACAGCGATCGCCCGGGGGAGCGAGGTGTTGCCGGTCCGGAGGCGGGATTCGATCCGGCGCTGACGGCCAAGATGATGGAAGCCGGCTTCCAGGTGGCGATTCACGCCATCGGCGACGCGGCCAACCGCGAGGCGCTCGACTACATCGACGCGGTCGTCGCCCGGACGCCGGCGGCGATGAACGGCCGGCATCGTGTCGAACATGCCCAGGTACTCGACTCCGCCGATGTCGGGCGATTTGCGAAGTCGGGCGTGATCGCATCCATGAATCCGCCGCACGCCGTCGAGGACATGGGGTGGGCCGAAGGCCGCCTCGGCGCCGAGCGCGTGAAGCTGGCCTACGCGTGGCGTTCGATCAGACGGGCGGGCGGACGGCTGGTGTTCAGCTCGGATCTGCCCGGGACCGACTACGACATCTTCTACGGCCTGCATTCAGCCATCACGCGTCAGGATCGAGCCGGCAAGCCGGAAGGCGGATGGCACCCTGAGCAGCGGATGACGGCCGAGGAGGCACTGCGAGGCTACACAACCTGGGCCGCATATTCCGCTTTCGTGGAACGTGAGACAGGCGTGCTGCAGCCAGGCCGATGGGCCGACCTGACGGTGATGGACATCGATCCGCTTCAACTCGGCGAGAAGGACCCGGCGCGGCTTCTCTCGGGGAAGATTCGGATGACGATCGTGGGCGGGAAGATCGTGCACGACGCGACGGCCGGCCGGCGGTGACATCCTGACCAGATCACCGACGACCTCGGCCCCTTGGCACTCCATGGGTCAGAAGCCAGCGGCAAGTGCCGCGACTGCCGCTACGGCTCGCACTATTGTTCCGAGCGACATTCCGCCTGGTCCGTTGAACAATGGTGCCCGACCGATCCGCGGTCAACCACCGGCGCGCAACATACCATCGGCCCGGGTCGCGTACGCCACGTTGTGCGGTTGTCGTAGCTCGCCTTGAACGAGTAGCACTATTATGCTACGTTGGACCTATGGTCAAGGCCGTCACACTACGTCAGGTCGGGGGCTCCGTCAGTGCCACTCTGCCGAAAGACATGGCCGACCGCCTGCACCTGGAGCCTGGCGATTCCGTCTTCGCCGTCGAAACCGACCGAGGCGTCTTGCTCACGCCCTACGACCCAGCCACCGAACGGGCCCTCGAGGCGGCAGCCCGGGCCGCCAAGAGGTACCGCAACGTCCTGCGGCAGCTGGCCAAGTAGGCCATGGCGGCGCGTCTGATCGAGCCCGTCTGGGTGAACCGGGTGGTTGTCGACGCCATTCACACCGATCAGATCCGCGAACACGGCGGTTTGGCTGGACTTCGCGACGAGAATGCTCTCGGGTCCGCCCTGAGTCGCGCTCGACACCAGTGGCTCTACGATCGCACGACGGATCTATCGTCGCTCGCGGCCGCCTACGCATTCGGTCTAGCCCGAAACCATCCCTATGTCGACGGGAACAAACGTGTCGCACTCGTCGTCATGGTGACGTTTGTGGCGATCAACGGTTACGACGTCGACGCTGACGATGATGACGTCCTGACCAAGATGTTCGCCTTGGCCGCCGGTCGCCTCGCCGAGACGGACCTTGCCGCCTGGGTTCGCACCCGCATGGTCCCTGTCAAGTGATTGCCCCTCGTTTATTGGTACTCCCGCGTCTGATTTGTCAGCCCGATGATCCGCGGTCATCCGCCGGCGCGCCGCATACCACCGGCGTCGGCCGGGGGCACCGCGTGGGTTCTCCGCGGTTCTCTATGTTCGCGGTTGCACCTTGCCGGGTCTCGTCTCCTTCGCCATCTTCCTCACCGCGTCCAGGCTCTTGCTGCTCGCGGGCGCTCCGAGCACCCATGCTGACTGCGGCCCAGCGACGCGGCGGTACCTGAGTAGCGTTGCCGTCAAGAAGATCACCATCTCTTGCCCGGCCGAATAGGGGTGATTTCGGCCGCCGAGTGCTCTCGTGCGAATGTCATCAACCGGCCGACCGCTTGTTCCCCGTCGTTCTTGAACACCTCGAGAACCACGCCCGAATGTTCGAAATCCTCGTCGGCACAGCCGGTGCGGCGCCTGCCTGTCGTCCCAATCCTGAGCCGCACCACAGCATCTGCCAGCCGCGAGCCTGAGGTCCGCGCGTGTCTTCCTCACTCCACCGCGTCTATCGCGCTGACATCGGTCCGGTCGAGGACGCGCCCGAACACTTCCGTGGCGATCCAGCATTCGGCGACGACGAACGCGCACAGGACTGCAGCCGGCAAAACGATCAGCAGCGTGCTCGTGAAGTAGTAGACCGCGAACATCACGGCGCCACCGACGACGGCGCCGGGAACCAGCGAGACGAGCAGCGTGAGCAGGATGCCCCCGAGCATCACCATCCGCTGGCCCATGGCCGCGATGCCGCGCGAACGCGACGCGCCGATCGCCGACCAGGCGGGAAAGAGCACCGCGACGCCATTGAGCAGCACGGTCTGCGACAGCAGAATCGCCGGCGCCACGATTGCGGCAGCCGCCACGACCGACCACTTGTGGTCCATGACCGTGGCTGCCACTCCGGGATCAGGCACGATCCCGCCCGAGAGTACCGCGGCGGCTGCAAACAGGAGCCAGATGAGCACCGACATCACGAGCGTCGGCGCCAGGACTTCGCCGCGAATGAGCGCCGCCCCTCGAACCGGCCACGTCTTGAGCAGGGCCAGGTTCCCCAGATCCTGACGCAGGTCGTTGCGCATGATCTGCGGGCCCATCAGGAGCAGCAGGCCGCTGATGGGCAGGCACAGCACGGCCATCACATTCGCGGTCGTTGTGGCTCGCCCGCCGCCGCGGGCGATGATGCCGAACGCGATGACGAGCGGCAGCAGGCGAAGAAGCGTGCGGACCGACACGTAGCGCCCGAGCAGGATGAGGTTCTTCCACAGGACGGCCGTCTCGGGCGGCCCTTCGATCGCCAGCCGGAACGGCGTGGCCGTACTGCCTCGTACAACCGGCTTCGGCGCGTGCCGGTCCGCCGCGCGCTTCTCGGCGTGGGCGGCCGCGGCCTCCTCGAAGGCTGCGTCTGACCGCAGCACCCACATGTAATTGAGGGCGATGATCACCAGGACCGGCATCAACGCCTGCCAGAATGCGGCTGGCGTTGGAGCAAGCGGCAGGCACACCAGCGCCCGAAACGGCCACAGCACGACGCCGGCGGCGCCGGTCGTCGCCATGCGCATCAACGCGTCGAGGAACCCGTCACCTGCCTCGATGGCAGCCGCAAGCGTCGCCCAGTTTCGGAACAGTGTCTCGCCCAGGATCCCCGCCGACCCGATCACGACGATGAGCGGCAGCCACTGCCGGCCAACGCCGCTCCTGCCGTGCTGCGCCAGGCTCGCTCGGCTGAGCGACACGCCGGTCAGGTGCAGGGAAACGACCATCAGCATCAGCCACAGGCCAAGTGACGTCATCCACCCCTGGCCGACCGAGGACGGACGCATCAACAGCGCGAAGATCACCGAGCTGAGCACGAGGCCGAGCTGCGAACGCAACAGCTTGTAGTGCAGCAACTCGCGCCGGGTCACCGGCGCCGGAAACAGGAACTGCACCTCGGCCCGCGAAAACTCAACCGGTTGCCCCACACCGGGCGTCGCCCACGCCACCGCCGCGATGATGAAGAGCGCGAGACTGCCGAACACCTCAGCCGGCGCGGCCCACAGGCTCAGCAGCGAGGCACCGCCGGCGAAGGCCACCCTCCGCCCGGTCCGCCCGCCTGTGCGGAACAGGAAGAAATAGAAATAGGCCAGGCCGGCCACCAGCCCGACGAGGTAGCGCGGCTCACGCAGCCGGCGAAGCCGCTGCCGCATGCGGTTCCTGGCGGAACAAAACGTCAGGTACAGGAAGGCGCCGGCCATCTAGGCGTCGCCCGAGGTGGCGCTGAGGAAGATCTGCTCCAGCGAAGACCCCGCTGCGGCAAGCTCCGGCCGCTCCCTCAGCTCTGCAAGCGTGCCGTCGGCGATCTTCACGCCGTGGTCGATGATGACGATCCGCGTGCAGATTTCCTCGACCAGGTGCAGCAGGTGCGACGACACCATCACGGCCGCCCCGGCCCGGCCGCGCGCTACGATGGTTTCCTTCATGTGCCGGATTCCGAGCGGGTCCAGGCCCGTCAGGGGCTCGTCGAACAGCAACGCCGCCGGCTCGTGCAGCAGCCCGCAGGCGATCGCCACCTTCTGTTTCATGCCGCGCGACAGCTCCGAGGGCAGCGCGTTCTCCTTGCCGGTGAGTTGCAGTTCCTCAACCAGCGTCTTCGCCCGCGCCTCGGCGTTGCGCGCCTTGTAGAGCCGGGCCGTCAGCCGCAGGTGCTCCATCACCGTCAGGTATTCGAACAACTGCGGTTCGTCCGCCATGAAGGCGACGCGCCGCTTCGCCTCGACCGGGTCGGACACGATGTCGTGGCCGTCGATCACGATGGTGCCCAGCGTGGGCGCCTGGATGCCGACCAGGCACCGCAGCGTCGATGTCTTGCCGGCGCCATTCGGCCCGATGAGCCCGACAATCTCTCCCGAAGCGACGGTGAAGGAGAAATCATCTACGGCCTTGAATGAGCCGTATGTCTTGGTGAGGTGGGAGACGGAAATCACGATAGGTTACAGGTTACAGGTTACAGGGAACAGGGTACAGGTTACAGGGAACAGGTTACAGGTTACAGGTTACAGGTTACAGAAGACAGGTGCAGATCTCGGCTGGCGGCCGGGGGCCGGCCGCCCACGGGAGCGCCAGGAGTGATCGGCCAGCAATAGAAGCGGGAGAAACCAGTCACTCTTACCGCTGGCCACCATAGAATCGATCGCCGCTGCTAACGAGCCGAGAGCTCTTGACGCGGCCCGGTGCGGGAAGGCTGCGTCACGAGCGCGTTGAACAGGAACTTATAGGTGCCAAGCGTCTGGGCACGGTTCTGCGTCCGGAATCCGATGAGGATCACGCGCCCCTGCCCATACGCGAGGGACGCCATCGCCGTCTTGCCGGCAATGTACTTCTCCCCGTTCAGCCACCCGCTCCGCTCGACGTTCTTCTCGGCGAATCGGACGACGATGTCCTGCCGGTCGTTGAGATCGGTCGCGACGACGTCGAATGCCGGGCTGTAGTGGAAGAGCACGAGACCCTCGGCCGGCATGCCGTACGCGAGCGGGTTCGTGTGGTCGATCGTCACGCGAAGCGTCGAGCCCGGGCAGAAGAACTCCTTCGTGCTCAGTCCCTCCACCACGTTGCGCACGGGCAAGCCCAGGCGGGTGATCGCGAAGTCGGTCGCGCCGCCGAGGGTCAGAAGCGTGCCGCCCTTCTGGACGAACTCCCTGATGGCCGCGACGCCGTCACTGCCGAGTCCGCTCCGGTACTCCGGCGGGGTCGTGTCTGGCACGGAGGCAAACCCGCCTCCGCGGCCGCCGCCCCCACCGCGGCCTGACGCGGGCTCTCCGGTAATCGTGCCCGTCGAGTCGTCGGCGAAGACGAACACGTCGTAGCTGGCGTTCAGATTGCCCTTCTTGATCTCCGCGTCGTAGACGCTCTTGAACTGGAACCCGAACTGCTCGAAGATCCAGCGCGTCCATCCCTCGTCCATGTTCCCGCCGCGATACCGCTGGTACATGCCGATCCGCAGGCGCTTCAGGTCGTGGGCCGCTTTCGGGTCCGCGTCGAGCGGGGCAAAGTCCACGCGCGTGGCCTTCGCGATCGCGGCGAGCGCATCGGAGGGCGCAGAGGCCGGCACGACGAAGTCGCCGGCTCGAAGCCCGCCCGCATCTACGTCGACCCGCCGGACAGGAATGTTGCGTTCGAAGAGCAGGTTCATCGCCTTGAACGCATCGTTCAGGCGCCCGTCGATGACGTAGCCCGCCGCCCCCTTCGACACCGTTCCGGCTCCGGCGATGGGGGCTGCGACCTTCGCGAAGTCGGTCTTTACGGTCTCATCCAGCGGATCGGCCTTGACGCCCATGTATTCGGCGAGCACGTCCTGGCCCATGTCGTACGGCCGGATGGGCGTCCCGTCCTGCTGGCGCGTCCACTCGTTGTCCGGGTAGTGGGTCTCGCCGAGCAGGTACCGGACGAGCCCCATCTTCGGCTGCGCGAGCGAGACGTAGAACGAGCCGGGCGGATAAACGGTGCCGCCTGGGATCGAGAACCCCTTGGCCGACTGCAGCACCTCGACGCCCTGCGCGAGCAGCGCATTGATCAGGGCGTCGCGCGTCAGTCGGTCGTGCTGTGCCGCCGAGATGGCGTAGGCCGCAGGTTTCCCTGCCGCGCCGCGCGCGGTCTGCCGCGTCGCCTTCAGGTAGGTGTCCCAGACGATGGTCTCGGCGTTGCGTGCCACGCAGTCGAGCAAGCCCCAGGCGCCGACCTTCTGCCGATCGACGATACCCCGGAGCGTCCACCAGCCGCCCGGCCATGGGTTGGGGAAGTTCATCTGCTCGTTTCGCGGGCGCTGCAGGTTGCGGGCGCTGCCGGTCAGCTGGCTCCGGTCGATGTAGAGCGGCGTGGCCAGCCTGGCGCTCGCCGATTCGGTGAGCATCCCGGCGATGTTGTGGAACGGCGTAATCCAGTGAAAGCCGAGGTGCCCCCAGCCCGAGTACTGCCCGTCGTTCATCACGCCCGACAGTCCGGCCTCTTCGGCCTTGTTCGCCATCTCGGCGCCGTACCAGGCGGACTCGCGCCAGACGAGCGGATCGGCGAGCGGCCGGATCGGTTCGGCGTAGGGCGGGAAGAAGATGCGCGCGCCGTAGCTGCCCATGTGATGGAAATCGAAGTAGGCCTGCGGCTTCCACTCGGTAAAGAGCAGCCGGCCGACATACTGCGACTCCTTCATGTTCATGGTCAGCGCGTCACGGTTGTTGTCGTGGCCGATGTACTTGTTGTAGAGCCAGGGCGGGTTCGAGCCTTCGTACTCGGTGCCGAGGTACTTGTTGTACCAGTCCGTCACCATGATCTGGCCGTCGGGATTGAACGACGGCACCAGGAGGAGGACGACCGAGTCGAGGATGCGGCGCGTCTCGGCGTCCTGCCGCGTCAGCAGGTCGTAGACCAGCTCGGGCGACATCTGGGCGCCGCCGATTTCCGTCGCGTGCATGCTCATCGTCATGCAGACGACGGGCTTGGTGGCGGCGGCTATCTTCTTCGCCTCGGCCTCGCCGAGCCCGCGCGGGTCACTGAGCTTGAGCGTGTTCAGCCGCAGCGTTTCGAGGTTCTTCTGATTGGCCGGAGAGGTCACGATGACGAGCAGGAATGGGTTCCCCATCTCCGTGGGCCCCATGTCGACGACCTTCACCGCGCCGCCGCCCTGCTTCTCGAGCAGGCGGTAGTACTCTACGAGCTTGTCCCACCGGGCGATCTTGCGATCGGCGCCCATGCGGAAGCCGAAGAAGGCCTCGGGGGTCGTGACCTGGGCTTGGGTCTGGGCCTGGCCCTTGACCTGGGCCTGAGCCGGGGCTTGGCCCTGGGCGTCGAGGACCATCGAGCGCCCGCCCGCGGCGACGAGCACCATGAGCGCGAGCGGGACGAGGCGGCCGGCGAGGAGTCTTTTCATATGTCGCTCCGTGCAGAAGACGCGGACTACCAGAATTTGGCCGGCCCCTTGATCGCCCCGGACAGAATGGCGTTGCGAACCGCCTCGATTGAGGCCAATCCGCCTGGCGCAAGACCGCCCCACTCGAACCGGGTCGTGGCCGGCGTCCATTGAAACAGCGCCGCCTGCCACGAGTGGGCGATGCCGCCGCGCTCGTAGTAGACGAGGCAGTGATCGGCCGAGCACCCCGCCGCGACGAGCCGGCGTATCGGCAGCTTCGGGTTGACGATCAGGTCGGTGGCCTGAAACGCGGCTCCAGGCTCGGCGATCTCGAGTGTCAGGCTGCCGAACAACTTCTGCAGCCCGTCCCGAACGCCCAATGGCAGTCCCCTGATTGACGAGACGATCTCAAACCGCTCGTCCTGCAGGTGGGCCCGCAGCGGCCCGGACAGTGACGCCGGGGCCCCAGCCTGGCTGCCGGCGACGACGGCCGTCAACACGCTTGCACCGATCGCGCAGAGAGTTTTCGTGTCACGCATACAGCCCCCGGAGAATGGCTCGCACGGACGGTGCCTCCGACGCTTGCGCCAGGCGCGCCGGCCCGCTGCAGGCGCTGGTCAGGCGGCGCGCAGCGGACAATCAGAGTACGAATCCGTCATCAACCGGCAGATCCACTCCGGTGACATGCCTGGCTTGCTCACTGGCCAGAAGGCAGACCACGCACGCCACATCGTCAGGCTCGACGAACCGTCCCCCGCCGGAGCTCGTCAGGGAATCATATGCCGCATCCTCCGAGCCCAGCTTGCGTATCAGCTCCTGAAAGAACGGCATGGATCGCCACATGGGTGTCTTCACGCCGGCCGGACTCACGAGGTTGATCCGGATGTCCAGACCAGCGTCCCGGCACTCCTTGGCGGCCGCACGCACGAGCATCCGAAGGCCGGCCTTGCTCGTCGAGTACGCCGCCGCTCCCGTTGCCGGCCGAATACCCGAGGCAGAGCCAACATGCACGATCACGCCGCCGCGGGACCGCATCGCCCGGATTCCGTGCTTCGTGCCCAGAAACGCACCGTCCAGATTGGTGGCCAGGACGTGCCGCCACTCGGACAGAGTCGCGTCGGGCAGCGGGCTTGCCGCGGACACACCCGCACAGTTGACCAGAATGTCCAGGTGCCGACTCGCAGCGACAATGGTGTCCAGGGCCGACGCCCACGCAGCTTCCTCTCGCACGTCCAGCACGAGCGGGTGTGCGTGCGGCCCTGAGCTGGCCACGCCCTCCGCCCCGAGCCTGTTCAGGTCGCCGCAGTAGACCTCGGCGCCCGCGCTTCCGAAACGCGCAGCCACCGCGGCTCCGATTCCAGAGGCGGCGCCGGTCACCAGGGCGACCTTGCCGGTGAACTCACCCATCGGTGGGAGGATCCTCCGCTTCGTTCGTTCGTTCGTTCGTTCGCGCCGCCCGGCGTCCTGCGTCAGCCGCGGCGGTTCAGCATCGCACCGGCCGCCGTCGGGTGCAAGTGACTCGTCACGCGCCGGGGGGCGTCGGCGTGCAGTCGTCAGAGGAACGTCACGCGGGTCGCTTCCCGCCTGCCTTGGGCGAAGCCGGCACGGGCGGTGGGGATGCGGGTCGCCAGATCCATCAGGTTCGTGCCCATTGCGGCTCGGGAATCGGCGTCCGGTGTAATCACCTCGACGCGGCTGCCCTGCTTGCGCAGGGCCTCGACCTGGCTTGCCAGGTCCGTGCGCCATTCCGGTGCTCTGCGCAGGCCTTCGAACTGGCGGGGTTCTGTCTGGCTCCGTCCGCCCAAGGGCGAGAGCACCAAGACGTTCGCGTAGCCTGAGGCAAGGTCGGCGTTTTCGGCGGAGCGCACGCCACCGTCGATGTAGCGAGCGCCGTTGATGCTGTGCGTGGGGACCAGACCAGGCAGCGCGCAGCTCGCGGTGACCGCGTCCACCAGGTCGACGCCGGAATCGCGGTCGAACGCAGCCAGCTCGCCGGTATGTGCGTCGATGGCCGTCACAATCATCGGCCTTTCCGACCATTCAGGGCGAGGCAACCTGGCGGCGACCGTTGCGCGCCGCTGTTCCCGCGCGGGTTCGAGTATGGAGTCGCTCTCCAACCCGAACGCGCCCATTGCACGCTGGAGATCGGCTGCCGAGGTGGCGGCGGCGCCGATGGCCCTCATCCGCTCGAACACCGTGGCCATCGGCAGGGATGGCGGCCGTTCCCGGTTCTGTCCGGCCGGTCGAACCTGCTCGGACAGCACCGAGGCCAGTAGTTCGGCCGGCGGTATGCCGCTGCGCACCTGCGCTGCCGCGGTCGCGCCGGCGGAGGTGCCGATCACCAAATCGGCGGCCTCTGTCATATCGAGACCAGCCTCGGCCAGGCCTGCGATGATGCCGATCAACCACGCGCTTCCGGCAGCACCACCACCACCGAGAACCAGAGCAACGCGGTGAGTCATCTACCCACTGTATGCAATCGTCCTCGGAGACGCCAAGGCGCACCATCCCGGCAACGATCGGGGCAAGCCGGCGCCGGAAGCGCTCTTCGGGAGTCTCCTCGCTCGTGAGGTCTTATGGGCCACCTAACGACATGCCGCTCAGCCGCGAGCGGCGACCTCGATGCTGAGTCTATCCCGGCATGTCCGCCGCTCGTCGGCTGCAGCGGCATGTTGGGCAGCGGCCTATGCGACGGCTGTTCATTGTGTCCTTCCTGCTCTTCACGCCAGTGCTGGTGGCGGCGCGCCGACCCGAGCAGGGCGAAAGAACGTAGGCGACGCCACCAACCCGGTTCGTCACGAAGCGACCCGCCGAGCGCGCAGCGCCCGGACCGCGAGGATCACGGAGAACGCACCGGTCACTCCGAGGACATAGAGAGTCCAGATGAACAGCAGGGCACCGCTCTTCTCGAGAAACTCCGGGCGCATTCCATTCCGCATGTGCAGGGGCAGCATCCCGGCGGCCGTCACGCCGCCAAGTAGCATGATCACTATGCCCGATGGCCGTTCTCGCAGCAGCAAGGCGCCGCAGAGAATCACGAGCAGGATCGCGACGCCGACAAGATGATTGAGCCCCGCGCGGTCGAAGTCGAAGACGATGTCCTGCGAGATGTGCAGGGCAAGCAGAAGCACGGAGAGTATCGAGGTCACACTCAAGAGATCGTTCTGCTTCACAGGCAGCGCTCCGTAGGATTCCGATGGTGTACCCATGTGCGCCCTGTCTAGCCGGGTTCCAGCGGTTTCGGCCTGTCTCGACTGCCTAGACGTCCCCGCATCAGCCGCGGCGCCGGTGATGCGGGGGCCGCCGTCGGCTGCAAGCGCTAGTTATGCCGCGCCTTTCGTGGCCATCAGCCACCGCATCGCTGGCCGCCGTTGCGTTTCCGCGCACTCCCGCAAGTACGAATTGATTAGCGTCTGGTACGGAATTCCGGTATCTGACGCGAGTCGCTTGAAGTAGTTGATGGTTCCTTCGTCCAGTCGAATCGTCACGCTGCGCTTTAGCCGCTTCGCGTATGGGTTCGGGCGTGCGTGACTGAAGTCGTACTGTTTCCTCATGGCTGCAGCCCCTTCGCGTAGGTGAGACGTTCCGACCTCGTTGCCCGACGCGCTGAGATGATGCGAATCGTATCGGGATCCGCCCGGTAGGCGTGAACCACCACGAGGATTCGGAGCCCGGCGCTCATGCCGAGCAGCACCAACCGCGGTTCGGATTCTGAGTGCTCTGGGTCGTCGATGATGAGCGCGCGATCGTCCGAGAACACCGTCTGGGCCTCTTCAAAGGATATTCCGTGCTTTCGGATGTTCAGCCGCGCCTTGGCCGGATCCCACTCGAATCGGATCTCGCTCATCCTTGTCTCAAAGTATGCACGATGTATTTACAAAATGGCAAGCCTCGAATAGCCGGCCTGACTTGTCAGTCAGCTGCAGCGGGACTCCCGTCGCCTTCGGCGTTACGCTGCAGCCGCCCAAGGTAATGCTGGCGCCGTGGCGCGTCGAACAACCCGCTAATCAACGAGAATCGAAGATGATCGCCGAGGGAAACCCGCGCGCGTTACGGCGCGGCGCCCGCAGGGTAACACGATGCGCACGCACGAGGATCGGGCGTTGCACGAATTCGCGGGTTGTATCGAATTTGCGGGCGTATCGAATTCGCGACAACGGCAGGCCGGGGGCACAGAGGCGCCTTAGCCCGGGCCTCAAGGCCTAGGCCGACGGCGGGGCTGAAGCCCCGCCCTACGGCCGCAAACCACTCTGAGCGCGCCCTCTTTCCTAGTTCGATCCCGACGCGGTCTTCTGCTCCGGCTTCAGGAATCTCTTCAGGAAGAGGTCCATCCGGCCGAGTGTGTACATCCACCGGCTGTGCAGCATCGACTCGTGCGTGTCGTCTGGGAACACGATCAGCTCGTAATACACGTCGCGCTGCCTGAGCAGCTGCACCAGGCCGGTCGTCTGCTGGAACGCCACGTTGCGGTCGTCGTCGCCGTGCACGAGCAGCACGGGCGACGTCCACCCGCCGACCGCGCTGATGGTCGACGACTTGAACGACACCGATTCCGGATCGAGCGAGTTGCCCCACAGGTGCACGCCCGCCAGATCGACGCCGGCCTTGAAGATGTCGGAGTTGCGCGCGAGCGCCTGCGAGGTGAGCACGCCCCCGTAGGACAGGCCCCAGATGCCGACGCGATCCGGGTCGACGTCCGCGCGCGACTGCAGGTACTTCGCGCCCGCCACGACGTCCTGGTATTCGGCATTGCCCCTGGTGCCGGTATTCGGCGCGTTGCGGAACGATCGGCCGTAGCCGATCCCGCTCCGGTAGTTGACCGACATCACGATGTAGCCTTCGCTGGCCAGCCATTGATTGATGGCGTACGCCCAGTGATAGAACTGCATGTAGTGGTAGCCGAGCAGCATTTCGCGCGCCGGCCCGCCGTGCACGAAGATGATGGCCGGACGCCGCTCGCCGGGCTTGAGGTCCTTCGGCAGGAACAGCTGGTTGTGGATGTCGAGGCCGTCGGCCGCCTTCGTCATGATCAGCTGCGGCTCCACCTGCGCATCGATCGGGAACCCCTTGCGCGAGGTGGGGAACACGATCTTCTGCCCGGCCGGCGTCGACGCGCCGGCTGACGCGAGCTGCCAGATGCCGAGTGACTGGGGCATCTTCCAGTCCGCGCTCGCGGTCGCCAGCGCCCGTCCCGAGCTCAGCGGCACCGGCCGCGTCTCGATTCCCGCTCCCGTCGTCACCTGCGATGGCTCCCCTCCAGCGATCGGGACCGCCCAGATGTGGCGACGCTCGATGTCCCTCGCGTTGGTGCAGTAGTAGAACGTCTTCTGGTCGCGCGAGAGGGCCACCGAGGTCTGGTCTTCGATCAGGCCGTCGGTGGGCGTGATCAGCACGGGCCGAGTGTCGGGGCTCGTGATGTTCAGCGAGTAGACGCGATCCCATTCGTCCACCGGGCCCGTCGGCTGCGGCTCTGGCGCGGCTCCACGGCCGGCCCCGCCTCCCCTGCCACCGGGCGGGTTGTACCGAAACACCACCAGATCGCCTGCCAGCTGCAGGTTCGCCGCGCCCGACATGATCGGATCGCTGGCTTGGCCGTGCCACACTTCGCGTCCATCCCCGGTGACGACGTCCGCCTTCCACAACGAAAAGACGTAACCGCCTCTGAAGGTGGCACGCGAGAGACCTGGTATCTGTGCGACCGGGCTGGCCGGCGCCTGGCCAGGCTGAGCGGCCCCGCCACCGCCCTGTCCTCGGCCGCCGCGCCCGGTCGCCGCGCCTGGCTGTGCGGCCGCCGGACCGCCGGGCACGCCGATCCCCGTTCCGCCCGGCTGCGCCTGCTGGCCGAACGCCAGACCGGGACGGCGGACGAACACGAGACTCTTGCTGTCGCTGGTCCACATCGGCGTCGAATCGAAGTCGACACTGGGCGACATGTACTTCACGGTCCGCGTCGCCATGTCGTACACGACGACGAAGCTATGGTCGGTGCGCGTGCTCACAAACGCGATCTTCCGCCCGTCGGGCGACCAGGTCGGCGCGCTCTGGACACCCCACTCCTTGATGAAGGGCTTCTCACCGCGGTCCATCTCGCTCGCGGGCCGGATCGGGGTGACTTTCGCGCGGTAGATCTGGCCGTCCTTGATGAAGAGCACCGAGCTGCCGTCGGGCGCCAGCTCGACGTTCAGTGCCTCGGCCACCCGCCACGCAGCGCCGCCGGCGGTGCGCACCGCCCAGACCGCCCGCTCGGGCCCGTCCGGGTTCGCCGTCGGGTTGGCGACCCAGCCCTCCCGGTTCGGCGGCGAGATCGTCCCGCGCATGAACGTGACGGTCGATCCGTCGTCCGAAATCCTGATGCCCGACATCTCGATCCCATCGTCCTTCATGAAGCTCGTCAGCCGGACGGGCACGAAGGCTGGCGCGATGGCGGTATACGCGTTGCGCTTGCCTTCTTCAAAGGCAGTCCACGCGACGCGATCGACGCGTTTGGCCGCGACGATTTCGAGCGGGGACGCCGGGCTCAGGTATTGCTGGTATGCCGGAACCGGCCGGGTAGCAGGCGCCTGGGCGGTCGCGACCCCGTACGACGACAGGACGACTGCGACGCACAGTGCACCGACGGACGCGTATCGAGCAACGGGCATGCGAGATCCTCCAGGATGTTCAAGCCTCACTACAACTGTCCGGCTGGCGGCCGGCGGCCCGTCGAGCGAGTACGCCGTTATTCGCAACGGCGCCAAGCTCACCGCGAAGCAAAGCACCACCACGCTTGGTCTCGTGAATCGGACGCGGGGAGGGTAGCATAGGCGACGGGCATTTGGCGCCGGACTTTCGGCCCTGGCGCGCCGGCGCCCGATATCAGGCTTGGGGCTTGAGGCTTGTGGCTTATGGCTTGAGGCTCGAGGCTTAAGGCTTAGGGCGCAGGAAGCCGCAAGCCCCAGGCCCCGAGCCGCAAGCCACAAGCCCCAAGCCCCAGGCCGAGATCTGGCGTTCGAGCTCGAAAGGGAGAGTTCCGTTGTTCCTGATGAACGAGATTCTGCTCGCGCTGCCCGCCCTGCTCTATTCCGGGCTGCGCCTGCGATGGCTTCTCGAACGCACGCTCTGGAAGAACGTCTCCACCGCGCTGTTCGTCGTGCTGCTGGCAGCCTATCCGCTGGCCGATCGGCTGGCGCACGGTTCGTTTGGAGGCGGAACCAGGCCGCTCATCACGACGGGCTACTACGCGCTTCCGTATCTCCTGTATTTCATGCTCCTCGTCGTGCTGACCGACCTCGTCGTCGGCGGGCTACGACTGGCCGGAGTTGTTCGGCGTGAGGCCCTCCGGCGCCCCGCTGTCCGGATTGCGCGGTTCTGGGCGATGGTCCTGGTTCCGGCCGCCATCGTCTCCGGAGGCATCCTCAACTTCGAGCATCTCCAGGTCACGCCCTACGCGATCGAGATCCCGAAGAAGGCGTCGTCGATCGACGCGCTGCGCATTGTCTTCGCCTCCGATTTTCATCTCGGAGACTTGACGGCTCCCGGGTTCATGGCCGGTTTCGTCGACAAGGTCAACGCCCTCCGCCCCGATCTCATCCTCATCGGTGGAGATGTCATCGAAGGTGACCGTCGCGGCGAGGCCACCGGGATCTTCAGCTCGCAGTTCCGGCGGCTCCGGGCAACCTACGGTGTTTTCGGCGTCTTTGGCAATCACGAAGGATTCGGCGGCGGAAATCGGGACGCGTTCTTCGCTCAATCCGGGATCACGCTTCTCAAAGACGAAGTCCGCGACATCGGCGGGGCCTTCACTCTGGCCGGACGCAGGGACGCGGGGCGGGGCGACCAGGCGTCGCGGCGCAAGTCTGTCGCCGACCTGCTGCGTGGCGCGCGGGCCGACCTGCCCCTGATCCTGGTCGATCATCGCCCGACGGACCTCGAAGCCGTCAGTCGCACCGCCGCCGACATCCAGTTCTCAGGTCACACTCATGCCGGACAGCTCTTCCCCGTCAACTTCATCACCTCGCGCCAGTACGAGCTGATGTGGGGCTACAAGAAGAAAGGAAATACCCACTTCTTCGTCAGCTGCGGGGTCCAGTTGTGGGGACCGCGCGTCCGCACGTTCGGAGTCTCCGAGATCGTGTACGTGGACGTCGCGCTGCGGGGACGGTAGGAAGGCTTGGGCTTGGGGCTTGGGGCTTGGGGCTTGGGGCTTGCGGCCTACGGCTTGAGGCCTACGGCTCGCGGCCCCTCGACTCGCGATGGCCCTCGAGTGCCTCGGGCCACCCTGAGTTCGTCGAAGGGTGCCCGCTCGGGGCAAGCTGGCGGCTGGCGGCGCACCCGGGGTCTGAAGACCCCTGGCTCCATCAGTCAGAGCCGAGGGGGAGGCCGCGTCCTTGGATCGCAACGCTTGGGTTCAGACGGAGGCCGGGTCTTCAGACCCGGCGCGCACGGCTGGCGACCGGACGATGACGCAGTTCCTGAGTGAACCCCGGGAATGAAACGCTCAGCCTGGATTTCGCTTACTCGTAGTGCAGCGAGTGGACCGGATCGAGGCTGGCCGCGCGGACGGCAGGGTACACGCCGAACACGATGCCCACCGACACCGACACGAAGAACGCCAGGCCGATCGACATCGCGCTCACGATCGTGGACCAGCCCGCGAAGTAGCCGACCAGTTGCGACAGCGCCGCGCCCAGCAGGATGCCGACGGCGCCGCCCGTCGTGGTGATGAGGGCGGTCTCGACGAGGAACTGCTTGATGATATCGACCTTGCGCGCGCCGATCGCCCGCCGGACCCCGATCTCCCGCGTCCGTTCGAGCACGCTCGCCAGCATGATGTTCATGATGCCGATCCCGCCGACCAGCAGCGAGATCGACGCGATCGCGACCATCACCACCTCGAAGATCCGCCGCGTCCGCTGCTGTTCGGCCAGCAGGTCGGCCGGCACGATCACGCTGAAGTCACCGGCTGCCCGGTGCGACGCGTCCAGCAGGCCGCGCACGACCGCTCCGGCTGTGGTCACGTCGGCTTCGGGCGTGAGGCGCAGGTAGAGTCCGTCGATCTCGTCCTTCCTCCAGCTCTGCGAGTCCTCGACGCGGAGCATCAGCGCGCTGAGCGGAACGTAGATGACGTTGTTGCGATCCTGCACGGGCAGGCCCGCCACGTCGACCTCGGCGCCCAGCTGAGGTCCGACCGTGCCAATCACCTGGAACCACTGCTGGTTCACCTTGACGAACTTGCCAATGGGATCGTCGGGCCCGAAGAGCGAGGCCGCGGCGGCCTGACCGACGACCGCGACGGCGGAGGCGGCGTCGTGGTCGAGCACGTCGAAGAAGCGGCCGCTCGCGATCCGCAGGCCCGCCAGCTCCGCGTAGGTCGGCGCGACGCCGTAGATGGCGGGCGTGTCGACCAGCGGCTTCGGCAGCATCTTCTGGGGCGTCAGCCGCTTCCGGGCGCTGGTGACGACCAGGTGCTCGAGGTTCGCCTCGATGCCCCTCAGGTCCGCCAGCGTGAGCCCGGCCGACAGCTTGCGCGTCTTCTGGAGGGTCTGATCGTCGGTGGCCTCGCGCGCTTCGACGATGATGTTGTGCACGCCGAGCTGCTCGATGAACGCGATGACTTCCTGGCGGGCGCCGGCGCCGATCGACAGCATCGCGACCACCGCCCCGACGCCGAAGATCATGCCGAGCATGGTGAGGAGCGACCGCAGCTTGTGCGTGCGCAGGTTGTCGAGGCCCTGCGCCAGCTCGCGCCGGACATCGAGCGCGCGCCGCAGGCGGACGACCATCTGGCCGAAGCGGGAGTCCTTCACTTCGGCCCTCCGGTCGGCGTCGACGCAGGCTTGGCCGCCCCGGTCACCGCGGCGGCGATCTCCGGGTTGACCAGCGCAACCTCCGCGCCCTCGGGCACGCCTTCGATCGCGATCCGGCTCTCGGAGCGGTAGGTGGTCTTCACTGCTTTGGCGTCGAAGCGGTCGCCCTCGCGCAGGTACACGATTGTGTTGCCGTTCTTCTGGAACACGGCCTGGCGCGGGATGGTGAGCACGTGGCCGATCTCGGACCCGGTGATGACGATGCGCACCGTCGTGCCGGCGCCGAGGCCGGACACGGCCTGGTCCGGCTTGAGCGACACGTCGAACTGCCGGAGCGGCCCCGTGTTCTCGCCCGGTCGCGAGGCGCTACCGGCAATGGCGGACACGTGCGCGCTGAACGCGCGGCCCGCCAGGGAATCGGACTGCAGGGTGGCGGCCTGGCCGACGGCGATGTTCGATCGTTCCTGCTCGCTGACCTTCGCCCGGATCTCCATGTCGCCGGTCGCGAACACGTCCATGACGGCCCGGCCGGAGGCGACCGAATCGCCCCCGCGGAATTCGGGCAGCGACAGGCCCGCGAAGAACATCCCGCCCATCGCGTCGCGGTTCTCGCGGATCACCACGAGCCCGTCGATCGGCGATCGCACGTCGAGACTGTCGATGATCTGCTTCGAGCGCTCGGCGGAGAGGCGCGAGCGGTTGCGCCGCTCCTCGACGACCGCCACGCCGGCGCGGCCGGTGATCGTGCGCGACAGTGCGTCGTGATCGAGTTGCGCGAGCCGGCGCTTCGTTTCCTCGACGGCCAGCGTCCGTTTCTTGAAGTCGATGCCGCTGACGAGCCGCTCCGGTATCTTCGCGTCGAGCTCGGCCCGGCGCACGTCGAAGCGCGCGGTCAGCAGGCCCACCTGGTCCTGCGCGAGCTGCGCGTCGAGATCCGCGCGCAGCCGGACGATCTGCTGTTCGGCCTCGGCCAGCTCCGATTGCGACTGCTCGACCGCGTACAGCTGGTCGGCGGGATCGAACTCGATGACGACCTCGCCCGCGTGCACGGCCGTCCCGGTTTCCGCGATTCGCACGACGCGCAGCGAGGAGCCCGCCGCGGGCGCCGACAGGGTCACGACGCGGCCGGCCCGCATCTCGCCGACGGTGCGCACGTCGAGCCGCATGGGTCCCGAGACCACCCGTGCGGTCGGCACGCCCCGGCCCGGTGCGGCCTGCCCGCCCAGGCGGGTCGAGGCGAGGCCGGCCAGCCCCGCTACGGCCGCCACGATGATTCCAGCCACGAGTCCGCGCTTCAAGGTCATCGAACCCTTCCTCGGGCCTTAGCCGCCCGTGGTGAAAGTCAGTCTGCATTCGACCGACTTCCACCACGGGCTGCTACCGGGTGCCGGCAGATCCGGATGCCGCCGCTGTCTTCAGCGCCACGCGATCGCCGGCCTCGACGCCGGATGCGATGGCGATCTGCTCCCGGCCGCGCTTCAGGACCGAGACGGGCGTCGCCTCGAACTTCGAGCCGACCTGGCGATAGACGGTTGGGCGTCCGTTGACCAGCGAGACGGCCTCGACCGGCACGATGAGGACGCCGGCGAGTTTCCCGACGGCCACGCGCACGGCGGCCGTCATGCCCGGCTTGAGCTTCGTGTCGGCGTTGCTGATGCGCAGCTCGACGTCGAAGTCGCGCGCCGGCGGCCACGCGCTCGAGAAGTCGATGCGCGCCAGGAGCGAGATCGACGAAATCTCCGCGCGGTAGTCGCGGTCGGGAATCGCGTCGAGCCTCACGGCAGACACCTGGCCGAGGGCGACGCGGCCGCGGTCGGATTCCTCGAGCCTCGCCGTCAGGTGCACGGCCGACAGATCCGGCAGTTCCACGATGGTGGCGCCCGGCCAGACCCGATCGCCTTCGTGGAAGTCCTGCCGGCCGGCGTTGGCGGTGCGGTTGTTCTGCATCACGCTGACGGTGCCGGCCGACGGGGCCCGGAGTTCCAGCGCCTCGAGGCCGCGCTCGATCCGCGCCAGGTCCTGCTTGATCCGGTCGCGGCGCCGCTCCCTGGCGGCGAGCGTGGTGGCCGTGCCCGCCTGATCGGCTTCGTGCCGCTTCCCGGCTTCGACCAGGCGCTGCTTCGCATCGTCGAGGGCCAGCACGGCGCGCTCGTGGTCGAGCCGGGCGATGAAGTCCCCCTCCACGACGTCCAGCGCTGCGCGGTCCACGTCGAATCGCGCCCGCAGCAGCCGGGTGGTGCTTTCTTCCTGGGAGATCTTCACCTGCGCCTGCGCCTGGTCGATCTCGGCCTGCGACTGCTTCAGCTCGGTCTTCCGATCCTCGTAGCTGCGCTTGAGCGAGGTGCTGTCGAACTCCACGACGAGGTCGCCTGCGTTGACCGTCGTGCCGTTCTTGACGAGCCGGATGATCTGCAGCTCACCGGATTGCATCGGCGCCGTGAGCGCCACGGACTTGAGGGGCCGGATTTCGCCGCGCAGATCCACGACGTCGATGAAATCGTCGCGGGTCACCAGGGCTGTGGGCACGCCGATGGCGCCGTTGTGGCCCAGCGCGCCGTAGAGCACCGTGCTGACGGCGACAATGGCCAGTGCGGCCGTCGCTTTTCGGAAGTGGCGCCATCCGGCGACTCGCTTGAACACGCTAGGATCCTCCGGCCGCGCGGCGCGCAATCACGGCTCCCTCGTCGAGCCCGGACGCCACGACGGCCTGATCGGCACTGAGGGGGCCGAGCACGACGGTCTTCCTCTCGAACGCGCCGCCGGCGCGCATCAGGACCGAGGCCTGGCCGGCTTCGATGCGCAGGGCTTCCCTCGGCACGAGCAGGACGTTGTCGCGGCGCTCGACCGTGATGTCGACTGCGGCCGAGAGATCCGGCATCAGGCTCGCATGCGACCCGTGGACGACCACCACCGCAATGAGGCCGCGGACCGTGGGCGTGAGCGAACTCGGCACGGCGAGCGGCGCGACCTGCTCGACCTGGCCGTCGAACTCGAGGCCGGGGTAGGCATCGAGCGAGATCCTGGCCGCCTGGCCGACCGCCACCGACGCGGAATCCGCCTGGTTCACGCGAACCCGTACGCGCATCGTTGTGGGATCGACCACGCTCACAACCGGCAGACCGGGCCGCACCTCGTCGCCTTCCTGCACCTGGGTCTGCTGGGATCCCCTGAAGTTCGACTGCAACACGGCCAGGCCGTCGAACGGGGCGGCGAGCGTCATCTTGTCGGCGTTCTTCTCGGCGTGATCGAGCGCGTTGCGCGAGCGATCGCGCCGGATCTCGAGGATCCGCCGGTCCGCCTCGGCGGCCTTGCGGCGAAGCGCGAAGGTCGTGGTGATCTCGGCGAGCCGGGCCTGGGCCTGTTCGAGGGCGAGCGTGTTCTTCTCCGATTCGACCCGCGGCAGGAACCTGTTCTTCAGCGCCTCGAGGCGCGCCCGCTCGACGTCGTTCTGGGCCGCCTTCAGCCCGGTCTCGTCGGCCGCCCGGGCCGCGGCCTGGTCGGCCTGCTGGCGCCGGATCTGCTGCTCCAGGTCGAGGAACTCGGCGCGCCGATCGAAGGCCGCGCGAGCCTGGTCCTGGCGATCGAATTCAACCAGCACGTCCCCGCGGCGCACTTTGGAGCCGCCCTTCACGAGCGAGGTGATCACCAGGGTCGACGAGGTCTGGCCCGAGAGGCGCGGCACGATGGCGGAGGCCGCGCGCATCGCCTCGGTGTTACCCGCGACGCGCACGCGGCGGACGAATGACCCGCGCTTGACGGTCACCGTCGACGACGCGTCCGGCGCGGTCGAGGAGGTCCGGTTCGCGACAGGAGTGCAGGCCGGAAGCGATAGCCCGAGCGCGACGCACAACCCTGTCGACAGGAGGCCGGATTTCAACATGAAGTGGGATCCTGCGGGAAAGACCGATCCGCGGACACATTATAGACGGGAGCACCAGTCCAGCGCTCGGGACCTTTCGAGCGCCGGGATCCCCGGAAGCCAGGCCTCAGCTTCGCCTGCCAGCCCGGCCCCGGGCCTGGCAGATGCCTCGATCGCTGGTGCAGGTGCAGTAGACTCGCCTCATGGTCAAGAAGCGTGCGCCCCGGAGAAAGAAAGCCGCCGCCGGCTCGGTCGGGCTCTCGCCGGCCGACACGCGGCCCGGCTCGAACGCGGTGCTGGCGCGGCTCGCCAGCGACGTGGAGGCGGACGGCGGGTCCGTCATCGGTGCTTACCTGGACCCCTTCGGGGGGCGCGGACTCCTGGTAGCCGCGCTGCCGATCGACCGCGTCGATCCGACGCCCTACCAGCGCGACCCGTCCGACGCGCACGTCAAGCGCCTGATGACGGTCATCGAGAAGATCGGGCGCTTCCTCGATCCGCTCATCGTCATGCGCCAGGACGGCCGCTACTGGACGCCCAATGGCAACCACCGCCTGCAGGCGATGAAGAAGCTCGGCGCGAAGAGCATCGTCGGGCTGGTCGTGCCAGAGGCCGAGGTGGCGTTCAAGATCCTCGCGCTCAACACCGAGAAGGCCCACAACCTCCGCGAGAAGTCGCTCGAGACGATCCGCATGGCGCGCGCGATGCCGCCATCCGAACCGGAACGCGAGCACGCCTTCGAATTCGAACAGGCGCCGTTCCTGACGCTGGGAATCTGCTACGAGCAGCGGCCTCGTTTCTCGGGCGGCGCATACCAGTCCGTGTTGAGGCGCGCCGACGAGTTTCTCGACCTGCCGCTCAGGAAGGCGCTCGCCGAGCGGGAAAAGCGCGCGACGCGGATCCTCGACATCGACGACAGGGTCACGGAGATCGTCGCGGCCCTGAAGGCGCGCGGGCTGACGAGCCCGTATCTGCGCCCGTTTGTCGTCGCGCGGATCAACCCGATCCGGTTCTCGAAGGCCGAATCGTTCGACTTCGACGATGTGCTGGAGAAGATGAAGAAGGGCGCGGCAAAGTTCAACACGGACCGGGTGAAACAGGAGGACATCGCTCGGATGGGCGGAGGGCCCGTCGAAGACGAGAGCTCGTAGCGGACTGAAACCGAATCGGCTGTCTCAGGATTTCAGACCATCCGGGCCTTGGGGAAGGTGACGCGTGAATCCCGGGGCCTGAAAAGGGCCGTAATGTCGCGTTTAGCTTCGACCTCGGAGTGCACCGGCACCCCAATGTCGCCTATCGTCCGGATGGTGGTCTGATGGGGACACCGGGGTGAAGAAAAGCGGTAGAATTCTCTCATGCCGGAACCGACGACACGTGACCGGATCCTGCGCGCGCTCGAAGATTTGCCGCAGAGCGCGACCATCGACGACGCGATAGAACGGCTGGTGTTCCTGGCGAAGATCGACGCCGGCCTCGCGGAAATCGATGCGGGCCGGGGCGTTCCCCACGACGAGGCCAAGCGGCGCCTCGGCCTGTGACGGATCTCGTCTGGTCGCCCGAATCTCTCCGCAACCTTCAGGCAACTCGTGTGTACATCGCTGAAGATTCGCCCTTGTACGCGGACCTCATGGTTCGGCGAATCATCGCCGCCGTCGAACGCCTGCGGACGTTTCCCGAGCCTGGCCGAATGGTCCCCGAGCGCGACGCGCCTGACATACGTGAAGTCATTGTCGGGCCGTACCGAATCGTGTACCGTCTCCGACGCGGCGTGGTGGAGATCGCCACCGTCTTCCGCGCATCGCGCCTGTTCCAGGAACCGCCGCGGGAGTGACCGTATCCGACCCTTCGCGCGGCGCGTCGGCTCTCACGTTGTCCGAGTGTCCCGACCACCCACCTCCCCGGGCCAGCGAACAGCGGATGCCAGGCTCTCAGTAGCGGCGCAAGGTCGAGTTGAGCCTGGACCTTGGCGTCGCCCGGTGCCCTAATATCGCCTATCGTCGAGCTTTGCCTCAGTGGGCCGACCGAAACGTGTCGACGCTAGTCGGCGCCCACGAGATCAATGATGCAGTTCAGAAGTTGAAGTTTGCAGCGCTGGTTGCTGACTGGACGGAAAGGTGGGAGTTCAACGCGCGTTGGCGAGACGGGCTGGCGAAGAGCAGCCCCCTATCTCCACAGGCGTGAGATAGCGCTCCGTAGGCGCTGACTGAGACTGGACGAAGAACAGTCGCCTGCTGCTCCCCAGCCATGCTCCCACGCCCTCGATTTCCGCGACATCACCGCCATGGGTTCGGTAATGCCGGTGACTGACTTTCGCGCTCACCAATACGAGCCTCGCTCACTTTGGATCTCGATCAGGCTGCTTCGTGATGCCTGGCCCAGGCTGCCTGCACTCTTCCGGCCAGTAATGCACACTTTGGCAATACTCGGTTGATTCGCAGTGCTCCACGAACTCGAGTAGATTCCCCACCTTCTCGATCAACACCGAACGAACCTCTGCCGGCGAAGCGAAATAGAATTCCTTCCGATTATTAGCCCAGTTCATACGGCGAGATGCGAAATGGTCGTGGAGTTCGTTCTCAAGCTTGACGGCATCTTCGGAGAAATAGATTGCATGCACGTCAAACCTGAAGGGAACTGATGCGTCGCCCAATTCATTGATGCGATCGAGCGGTTCTAGCCGCCGAGTCAGTCCGATCTTCACAACGCGCTCGCCAAGGGCGCCGCGATTCGAAACCACGTACACGTATCCCGCGCGAATGTTGGCCGCCCGGTAGTCGTTTTGCCTAATTGCCTTGTCGACATTCGACAACTGTTGCTCTAAGTCCGGGTCTGAAATGCCACTCGCGTTCAGCTTTTCGATAACCGTGACGAGATGGGCGCGTTCCTTGTCCAAGCGTTCTCTCGCGGCCGCGAGCTCCTGTTCAACCTTGCGTTCCTCCCTCAATCTCTCGCGCTCGGCTCGGGCGATTTCTCGCTCCTCCTCCTTCTTGACTAGATAGTCGGCTGTGAGCTCGATTTCTTCGATCCGAAGCGCGTGGAAATCGTCGCCGATCCTCATTTCCATCATCTTGCCGAGCTTTGCAACACTTGTGCGTGAAGACTCCAAGCGCTTGACTGCCGTCTGCAGATTGCCCGCACGGAGCGTTCTGACCACATTCTCGGCTTCTGCGTTGTACGCACGCAGCATTAACTTCGCAAGGTCATTAGCTAGGCTTCGCCCCTTCGCCAGCGATCCGTCGAAGGTGAACATGTTCGATTTCTCGATCGCCGCTCCCGCCTTTACGAGCTCTGCGATCCGCGCGCCGATTCCGTCGAGGCGCTCTCGATAGGCCACCGCGTTCTCGAGCGGATGGTGGTACCGGTAGATGCCGACATCCTGCAGCACACGCTCGTCGTTCAACTCCACTCCGGTGCCAGCATCCGTACCAATGGCCTGCAGCCGAGCGCGCAACGCAGCATTCTCTGCCTCCAGCAGCGCTACCCGACCGTCAGCAGATACGCTCGAGACTACATCCGCGTGGATGGACGGCAATGAGCGGGCGTCCGGCGTTCCCAGGGAATCGCCCGGAGACTCGGCCGAGTCGACGCCTAGCCATAGCTGCCAGGCTGGAGGGAGTGGTGGCCACGCAGGATCCGGCGTCCACCCTTTTGGAGGGACCCATCCCTCGGGCGGCTTCGGCCATCCCGGAGGTGGGTTGAAGGTGGGCCCCTTGTGCGTCATGCCCGCCTGACTCCGGCGCGTTCCGCGCTCACCAATCCGAACGGATTCTTGGACACTGCAGCACCCAGATGACCGAGCGTCAGCGCCGGAACGACAGCGGAGAGATCGAACGCCAAGAACGCCTGCCGCTCAGCAGCCGCGATGACAAAGGGAACGTAGGCGCGTTTGCCCGTAGCTGGATCAACAGTGTTCGTGCCGACTTCAATGGAAATGGTCTGTATCAATCCACGCCGATCCGACTCGAAGACCTCATGGAATGATCGCAATGCAACCTGATGAACCGCGCCTGCAAAGCGCTCGCGGCATTCCTTCTGGGAAAGTGTCGTCGAGGTGATCTCGTCCGAGATCTTCGAGTACTTGTATGCCTTGATGTCCGAAATCTCGCTTGGCCCAGGCACAAGGACGCGAAGGCGGAGTTCCGCGGCTGCCTGCTCAAACTCGAACTCGTGCGTGACCTTGAAGTGTTCCGGATACACGGAATTCGAAAGCACGATTGATACGTATTCCTGAACGGCATCCGCGGCTCCGTAGCCTAGATTCGCGATGAACTCGTCCAGATCTCGGTTTCGAGCGGCGGCCTCGGCCTCTCGATCCTCGCACTCCTTAGCATAGCGAGCGCGTTCCCGTTCGAGATCCGTGACTCGTTTCTCTTCGGCACCCGCATGGTCACGTTTTGCCTTTTGACGGCGCGCCTCCGCCTGCCGACACTTGGCCTCCCGTTCGACAATCGCGCGCTCGTGAACGCGTCTGACACCTTCGACAGCCTCGACGTGTTTCTTCTTGCCGAAAAGGCTCGCTAGCCCGCGAGGCGCTTCAGGCAGCGATAGGACTGGTTCAGGAGGATTCGGGATAGGCGCAGGCTCAGGCGTCTGTACTTCGAGGTCCACACGGTCAAATGGCGGATGCGTCACAACGACACGCAAGGTGTTCAGATCGACATAATCGTCCCTCGAGAGCGTTGCCTCAAGCAGCGTATCGATGTCCTCGTACGTCTCAGCCAGCTGCGTGTTCCGTTCCTCGACCTCGGTCAGCATCGATTCAACGTGGGCCTCCTGAGCCTCCCTTTCGCAAAGCTTGCGGTGTGCCGCATCTGCCTTGGCCAGCTGTGCCCGAGACCGCGACTCAGCTTTCCGAGTCTGTTCCACACGGCGGGCTAATGCCGCGTGTTCCCGAGCCGACTGACGTGCACGGCGTTCATTTTCACGAGCTGCAACTCGCGCAGCTCTTTGTAGCGCCGCAAAGAATCCTCCACGCGCCATGCCTGAACCTCAGTCTCGGAATGCCGGGTCAATGATGTGCAGATCCTGACCGAATCCGCGGGACAACACAACCAGCGGCCGTCACCAGCCGCGCCCGTTCAACTGCCCGATACGATCGGACGATTCTCCGGGTTGACAGTAATGCACCGGGTCGGTCGACCACCGGTCGATTCTATTGGGGGAGCAGTCCTCAACCAAGCAGGGTGTGTCAGCGTTCCAGCCCACTTGGGCCCTGGGGCCGGCGATCCGCCATTCCCTGGGTCTCCCCAGTAGAGCCGCTGTCAAGCCCGGTTTCTGCGATATTGGCGAGAGCCATCGCCGAGTGTAAGAACTCCCCAGTCATGAAAGGGCTGTCCGAACAGTGACCCCGGAGGCCCGGTTTTCCCACCCCTCGGGTCGGCCCGCCAATTGCACAGGTGACAATTGACGCTTGTCGATCCCTCGAATTTCGGGGTGCACCATGAACAGACTCCTCGTCGCATCGATTCTGCCGGCGTTGATGGCAGGTCTGGTCGACCTGGGCGCGAACAACTCGGTACCCGCGCAGGGCACGGTATTCCGGAGTTCGGTCGAGCTGGTGGAGCTGAATGTCGTCGTGACCGATGCGCGCGAGCATTTCGTTCGCGACCTGAGCGAGCGTGATTTCCTCGTCTCCGAGGACGGCGTCCGCCAGGACATCGCCTTCTTTGCCGGCGGCAAGGCTCCGCTCGATCTGACGCTCCTCATCGACACCAGCGGCAGCATGGGATACATGCGCCCGTTGGTCCAGAAGGCGGCCAGTGGATTCCTGCGCGTGCTTCGGCCGGAGGATCGCGGTGCCGTCCTGGGGTTCGACCGCGACGTCACCGTGCTGCAGGACTTGACGAGCGACGTGGCGGCGCTTCGGTCAGCGGTTGCCCGCGCCGGCGCTCACGGAGACACGTCACTCTACTCGGCCCTGTTCGTGACGCTTCGACAGATGGGACGGCCTCCACAGCAGGCGAGCCAGGTGAGGCGCCAGGCCATTGTGGTGCTGACCGATGGGGAGGAAAACGCCAGCGGCCTCGGTTACGACGATCTGCTCGAGGAGGCGCGCTGTCACGGCGTGGCGATCTACGTCATCATGATGCAGTCCGACCAGCTTCGGCAGAGCGAGCGCGTCGAGGGCCATCTGCGACCGGCGAGACAGAACATGAAGGACCTGGCCCGGGAAACCGGCGGCCTCGCCTATTTCCCAGACGCGGCGACGGAATTGTCGGGGGTGTACGAGACGATTGCAGCCGAATTGACCAACGAGTACGCCCTCGCCTATACGGCCCGGCCATCCGCGCCCAGCCGGGCGTTGCACCAGATATCGGTTCGAGTGCCGACCCGGCCGACGCTGTCGACGCGCGCGCGCACCAGCTACCTGGCCGGTGGACCGTCCCTCAGGATGGCGTCCCTGCGATAGCCCTGAGGCATGGCGCCCTCTCGGATCCGGCTCTTCTGATACACAAAGGAAGAGGAAGTCGCGATCCTCGTCGCGACATTGACTGAGTCCGGCCGTCACGTCCGCTTTGCCGCCCGTTCACATGCCGCGACAAATGGGTGGAGGGCCCGTCGAGGAATAGATGATGGCAGATTCAGCACTCGACTCCCACTGAGACCCCCGCTGAATCTGCCACGCTGGCGCTCGAAGCTCGGGGGAAATCGCTCGATTTCGATTGCCGCCCCACGGGAACGGATCGTGCGAGACGACGATGTATCATGGGGTCGATGCCGCGGATCCCGCCGCTCGATCGCCCGGCGACGTATGACGACCTGATGAAAGTCCCGGACATCATGGTCGCGGAGATCGTGGACGGCGAGCTGCACGCCTCGCCTCGGCCGGCGCCGCGACATGCCAACGCCGGCTCCTCCCTTGGAGTGCTGGTCGGAGGCCCGTATCACCACGGTCGCGGCGGGCCCGGGGGCTGGTGGATTCTCGATGAGCCCGAACTCCATTTCGGGCGCGACGTTCTCGTCCCGGATTTGGCCGGCTGGCGGCGAACTCGCCTGCCCAGGCTTCCCGACACAGCCTATTTCGCGGTCGTTCCCGACTGGGTGTGCGAGGTGCTCTCACCTTCGACAGCCTCACTCGACCGCGCGAAGAAGCTGAAGATCTACGCTCGCGAGGGGGTCGCCCACGCATGGTTCGCTGATCCCATCGCGCGAACCCTCGAGGTGATGCGCCTCGACTCCGGGCGCTGGACGATTCTCGCCACGCACGCGGGGTCCGAGACCGTGCGAACCGAGCCGTTCACCGAGATCGAACTGGAACTCTCCTCGCTCTGGGCCGACGAGCAGGGCTGAGGGAACGTCATCGTATCGCCGCAGGCGGGTGATGTTGGCGTTAATGCCCTTCGGCGCCGCAGCGAGTGCCTCGGTCTGCTCCCGATCGCCGGCGACGCGGACACGTCAGACGGCGGCGTGTTCGCGTCGCGTGGTAGTGCTTGAATTCGCTAGCCGGCGCACGCGTGCTCGACATCCTCGACCGTCTTCGGGATCGGCTGGCCAAGCACCCGGTTCCCCTTCTCGGTCACGAGCACGTTGTCTTCGATGCGGTAGCCGCGCGCGTCGCGATACTTCTCCACGGCGTCGTAGTTGATGAACGCGTCGTTGCGCCGCTCGGCCTTCCACTGATCGACGAGCGCCGGGATGAAGTAGATCCCCGGCTCGACGGTGAGCACGAACCCCGGCTTGAGCGGCCGCGCCAGCCGCAGATAGTTGAGCCCGAACTGCGTGCTGCGCTCGAACCCCGGCTCGTAGCCGACGAACTGCTCGCCGATGTTCTCCATGTCGTGCACGTCCATCCCCATCATGTGCCCCAGGCCGTGCGGGAAGAAGAGCGCGTGGGCGCCGGCCGCCACCGCCTCGTCTGCATTGCCCTTCATCAGCCCGAGCGACGTCAGGTCGTTGACGAAGCTCTTCGCCGCCAGCAGGTGCACCGTCTTGTAGGGCACCTCGGGCTTGATCGCGGCGATGGCCGCCAGCTGCGCGTTGAGCACCGCCTGGTAGATCTCGCGCTGGCGCCCGGTGAACTTGCCGTTGACTGGAATCGTGCGCGTGATGTCGCTCGCGTTCCTGTTCGGCGTCTCGACTCCCGCGTCGAGCACCATCACGTCGCCGTCCTTCAGCATGTTGAGGTAGAACGGATTGTGGAGCGTCTCACCGTGCACCGAGCAGATCGGCGGGAACGAGAACGTGCAGCCGCGGGCAATGACGATGCGGGCGAGCTCGGCGACGATTTCGCATTCGCGCTTGCCGGGCTGGGCCGCGGACATGGCCGCCAGGTACATGTCGCGGGTGATGCCCAGTGCCGCCTCGATGTCGGCGATTTCCTGTGCGGTCTTGATGTTTCGCTGCGCCACGACGCCCTTGTGGAAACTTTCGGAGCGATAGGCGCGAACGACCGACGGACTGAGGCCGAGCAGCTCGCTGATCTTGAGCGTGTGCTCCGGCCGGTACGGCGCGAGGAAATGCACGCGGCGGCCCTGGGAGATGGCGGCCTTCACGCGTGTGGCCAGGTCGGCAGCGGGCGAGGTGGCGGCGATGTCGCCGGCCTTGCAGCGCTCGACCATGGTCGGCTGGGGCCCGGTCCACACGATGTCGGCCACCGTCAGGTCGTCGCCAAAGAGCGTCTCGGTGCCGAGGTCGACGTCGATGAGGGCGGCGAGCCCCGGCTGGTCCACGGCCCAGAAGTACAGGAACGAGCTGTCCTGCCGGAACGGATAGGTGTTGCCGGCATAATTCATCCCGACCTCGTCATTGGCGAGGAACAGGATCAGGCCGGAGCCGACGTCCTTCTTGAGGCGGTTGCGTCGCTCACGGTAGATGGCGGGATCGAACATCGGTCGTCTCCTCGGTAGGGCGCCCGGGCGAGTGAGGGTGTCAGCCGGACGGGTGCGTGTCTCCAGGGTGCGAGCGCGATGGACTGTTGGTGCGATGGGGGCAGAAGGCACCGTCCGTCACGTAGTGTAGATCAGCCATGTTGGGACCGCGACGAAAGGAAGTCCGGCTGGCGGTTGGCGGCTGGCAACCGGCGCCCGGACGGCCGAGCGGGTGGTACCGGGGCCTGAAGGCCCCGGGCTCCACGGCTGAAGGCCCCGGGCTCCACGGCTGACGACCCCGGGCTCCACGGCTGAAGGCCCCGGGCCCCACGGCTGAAGGCCCCGGGCTCCACGGCTGAAGGCCCCGGGCCCCACGGCTGAAGGCCCCGGGCTCCACGGCTGATGTCCCCGGGCTCCACGGCTGACGACCCCGGGCTCCACGGCTGAAGGCCCCGGGCTCCACGGCTGAAGGCCCCGGGCTCCACGGCTGACGACCCCGGGCTCCACGGCTGACGACCCCGGGCCCACGGCTGACGACCCCGGGCTCCACGGCTGACGACCCCGGGCTCCACGGCTGACGACCCCGGGCTCCACGGCTCACGCGCGCGGCCGGGACCGGCGGCCTTAGTACATTTCCGGGATCCAGACGGCGCCCCCGTCGGTGGTGGCGAAGCGCCGGCCATCGCGGGTGAGCACGGAGGCTGCAAGCCGGCTGGTGGCGGTGACGTCGAGGATGTCGACTCGGGCCGGGAAAGGCCGCGGCTGCCAATGCTCGCCGTCTGTCGTGAGAAGCACGACACCAGCCCGGCCCACAGCCCAGCACACCTGCGGGGACGGTGAGGAGGCAGCCAGCAGATCCAACGAACCGGCGGGCAGCTGGCGACGCCAGGTCGCGCCGCGGTCGGTGGACACCGAAATCCCTCCGCCAGCCTCGAAGAGCCAGCGGGTCGTTCCATTCGGCGAGACGACCGTGAGCGGCAGAACAGGATCCTTGTACGAAGTCTTGCGCAGCTTGGCTATCTGGCTCCGCAGTTCATCGTTGACGGCGTCCTTGCTCAGCACCGTGGCCGGCTCGCGCTCACTTCCTGCGAGGACGGGCGCGGCCGGAGCGGGGGCCGCGGCGGCGGTGGCGGCCGGAGCCGCGCGATCTGGAGGGACCAGCGCGAGGCTCTTCGGTGCGACGGCGGCGGGCGCCGCACCGCCCTGGATATTCTGCGGAGAGGCCTCGGCGGCGGCGGCCGGCTGCTGCGCCGGCTGGGCGCCGGCATTGGCGGCTGCCATCCGCTTCTCCGGCTCGAGCCGCGAGCCGGCCGGCAGCGTCCGCGACGCGGGTCTCGCAGGCCGCGCGGCTCCGGCCACCTCGACCTTCGGCAGCTCGACCCTTGGGCGCTCAGCCGGCACAGGCCGGCCCGGGGCTTCGACAGTGGTCGCGCCCGGAGCGGGAATCGCTGATCCCATTGGGACCGACATGATCCTGCCTGAGTTGGCGGAGATTGCCGGGCCCGGCGGACCAGCCTCGCCGCCTTGACGGGCCGACTCCACCGACCGATCGGCAACCACCTGGTCAGGGGCGGCCGCAGAATCCGCTCCGCGGCCCCGAGGGAGCGCTCGCGGTGGGGAGGAACGACGGGGCCACGACGGAACGGGAGGCCACGTAGAGCACCAGTCCGGACGCCGCCGCGACTGGGATGAGCCATCGCAGGTGGCCGCCGCGCAGCCAGGTCGGCTTGGCCGCCGGCGACGCGACAGGCTCCGGCAGCGCACGCGCATAGGCCGACAGCGTCGACTGGCACCTTGGGCAGGCCGCGAGATGCGTCTCGATGCTCAGCCGCTCCGAAACAGGCAGCGAACCCTCGCCATAAGCAGCCAGCAGTTCCGGATCCGGGCAGTCCCCGGCGCCGCCGTGCGGAGACGGTGTCAGCGTCGAACGCAGCAGCCGATCCATTTCGGCATCACGCTGGTCGTCGGTCGTCACGCGGAACCTCCCACTACTAGGAACGATGTCGCGATGGAGTCTTGCAGGACGTCCCATCTACCCGTCTGGCGGCAGCGCGCGCGCCAGGTCGAAGGCCGGATCCGTTCGCCCGTATTCGAAGCAGGCGGCCACCTGGACGTCGCTCAGGCGGTTGACCTCGCGCAAATGGCTCTCGATCGCGGCCCTGAGATCACGCCGGGTCCGTTCGAGCTTTCGCGATGCGGTCGCTTCCGACTCGCCCAGCACGCGGCCGATGGCGGCGAGCGTGAGATCCTGCGTGTAATAGAGCGCCAGGCGCAGCCGGTCGCGAGGTTCGAGCGCGGCAAGGGCGGTCGTGAGCGCCGCCCGGACCATGGCGAGATGGCGAGGCCTGTCGAGGTCGGGCGGGCCGGGGTCAACGGCCGGCACCAGCCCCGGCGCTTCCTCGTCATCGGGGAGGGGCTCGGTCCGCCGGTTCTCGCGCGCCCGATCGACCGCACGCTGGGCAAGAACAGCCCGCAGCCAGCCCGCGAGCGAGCTGCGGCCGTGAAAGTAGTCGAACAGCGATCGGCGCACCCCGTTGCGCTCTTCGAGGCCGAACAGGTCGCCGTAGAGCGAGATGGCCAGCTCGCGCGCGACGTCGGGCGGCGCGCACGACGAGGCGGCCCTGAGCAGCACGGGACGGCACTCGCGCACGAAATACTCCCACGCCTCTTTCAGGCCTCGCGCACAGGCGCACGCCAGGCCCAGATCTTCGAGGCGCAAGGAGTCGAGATACTTGTCGATCTCGCGCGGCGACGGTGACTGGCCGCGAAACCCGCTCGACAGGCTTCGATCGAGCGCAGCCTGGAAGTCTTTCTCCGCAAGCGACCACCGTCCCGCCTTCGCTCGGGCGTACAGACGCCGGGCCACTTTGGGCGGGACATGGATGCTCGAGGCGACTGGCTGGTTCGACATGGGGGTATTATCCAGATCCTACACCCCGCTGAACATGGATCGCTTGGGGATCGCAGACGATTCTGAGAGGGGAAACTCGAGTCGAACGCGAATGGGTCGGGGGGCGCCGGATCCCGCCGGCAGCCTCCGAGGTCATAACCGGGGTCGCCTCCGAATAGTTGCCGTCCGGGCGGTAGAATCAGGATTCACGTTCGCCGATCCGGTCCCGGGTCCGAAATGGGGCCCGTCAGTATCCCGCGTTCACCTGAATCATGCGTATGTTGCACGCTCGGACTCCCAGCCTGTGTCTCGCCGCCCTGACGTTGTGGTGGATGGCCTCGGTTCCGGCGCTGGCCCAGGTCGCGCCGGCCGTCAAAGGCGTCGTGATTGACGCGTATTCGAAGGCTCCGATTCCAGGTGCCACGATCGCCTGCGGCGACGCCAGGACGACCAGCGGCCCGAATGGCGCGTTCCAGTTGACGCTGCCGCGGGGCACCTCAAAGCTGACGATCGAGGCCAGCGGCTTCCTCGGAGACGAAATCGAAATCACCGTCGGCGACGAACCCGTGTCAATCGAGGTGCTCCTGCTCAACAGGACCCAGTTCAAGGAGAGCGTGATGGTGACCGCGGGAAACGTCCCGGTTGCCACCACACCGTCGGTGATCGAGGTGAGCCCGCTCGAGGTGCGCAGCGTCGCCGGCGCCGCGGAGAACGTGTTCAAGGTGCTCCAGACCCTGCCTGGCGTGAACGCGACGCAGGATTTCGGCAGCCGCCTCTCGGTGCGCGGCGGCGGGCCCGATCAGAACCTGACGGTGATGGACGGGGTCGAAATTCATGATCCGTACCGGCTGTTCGGGCTGACCAGCGCGTTCAACCCCGAGACCGTCGAACGATTCGAGCTGACCTCCGGCGGTTTCAGTGCGAAGTACGGCGATCGACTCTCGTCGATCCTGCTCATCGAGAACCGCGCTGGCACGGAGAGCAAAGGGTTCGCCGGATCGTCATCACTCAGCCTCACCGACGCCAACGTGATCCTGGAGGGCAAGCTGCCTGGAGGCGCCAGAGGATCCTGGCTGGTCACGGGACGGCGAACCTACTATGACCTGGTGGCGAATCGAATCGTACACACGCAACTGCCGGCCTTCGGCGACCTTCAGGCCAAGGTCTCGTGGGAAATCCGGCCGGGCCAGCGCCTGACGCTCTTCGGGTTGCGCAGCCGCGAATCGACCGACGCACAGCTTACCGACAAGGCCAAGGGAAACTCGTTCGGCCTCAACGACGGATCGCGAAACGACATGGTGTCGCTGTCGTTCTCCTCGACCCTGGGCGAGCGCGCCTGGTCGAAGACGACAGCGTCCTGGTACAACTACCGCGACGCGCTGGGCGCCGTCGGCTCGTTCCAGCAGGACTCGACGCGATCGAACGCGCCGGGTGATGACGCCTTTGGCCGTGCGAACCTCGCGTTCACCCGGGATCTCGGCGTTCGCGACATCGCCCTGCGGCAGGAACTCGGCGTCAGGGCCGGCAAGGCCCACCAGATCGAGGTCGGCCTGGAGGCTCACGGGTTACGCACGAAATGGGGCTACACGATCACCGGCGATCGCAACCTGGATCAGGCGAACGGCTCGAGCGTCCAGGGCGGCGCGGGGCTCCCGTCGCTGCTGGACTCGGGCGGCGGTCAATACCGGGCCGGAGCCTGGATCCTCGATCGGATTGAGCTTGGGCCCGCGGTGCGGCTCGAGCCCGGTCTGCGCCTGGATCTGGTGGGCCTGACCCGGGAGACGATTGTCTCGCCTCGCTTCGCGGCGACGGTGGATCTGGGCGCAGGCATCCGCTTCCGCGGGGCGGCCGGGCTCTACACGCAGAGCCCAGGCTACGAGAAGATGTTGCAGTCGGACTACTTCGTGGATCTGTCCTCGGCGCGCGCGCTCGGGCTCCGGAGCGAGCGGTCGGTCCACGTGCTCGGTTCGCTCGAACGCCCGCTCGGCCGCGGACTTCTCCTCAGGGTCGAAGGCTACTACAAGGCCTTCAGCCGGCTCATCGTCGGCAGGCTCGAAACTCCCGCGGAGACCGCGGCGCGCGTCGCGCTCTACGATTTTCCCGCCGAGCTGGCGGCGAGCGTGCCGGCGCAGCCGCAGATCACCAGCGTCCCGGCGAACGGCGGCACGGGACGCGCCTACGGCTTCGACGTGTATGTGTCACACGAGGCGACATCGGCGGCCGATCGCCTGTCGGGATGGGTGTCCTACACGTGGGGCCGCGCGGATCGAAACGCGTATGGACGCCAGGCTGCATTCGATTACGACCGGCGGCATGCGGTGAGCCTGGTGGGAACCTGGTGGGTGTCGCGCCTGATCGATCTGGCCGGCACGGTTCGCGCGGCATCAGGGTTTCCCTACTCGCCCATCGTGGGCCTTCGGGTGGCGGGTTCCCCGGTTCCCGGGCCGGGCGGCGAGGTATCGGGCTACGTTCCTCGAAGGGACGCGAACGGTCTCTACGTCTGGACGATCGATCCGGGAGGGGTTGACAACCTGAACACCGGGCGCCTGCCGTGGTTCGCCCGGGTGGACGCGCGCGTCACGTTCAAGCCGTCGTGGGGACACGGCCGCTGGCAGATCTACGTCGAGGTGATCAACCTCCTCAACCGCAAGAACGTCAGCCGCTACAATCCGGTCCTCGAGTACGACCCGGCGAGCGATCGCCCGCGCCTGACCTACTCCTCGCCGGAGAGCCTGCCGCGGCTGCCGACGCTTGGCGTGAGATTCAGGTTCTAATCAGGGGGCCGCGATTCTGATTCGACCAGGCGCGGCCACATCAGTCCGCGCCTCCGGCCGCGATCCCGAATCGCGATCTTCTGTTTAGTGTGAGACCGTCCCGAACGTCGGCTTCGGGAACCCCTCGGCGGCGCGCTCCCGTCCGTCAACCTGATGGAACTCGCCGAGGGTGATGGGCACGGCCACCTTCAGCATCAGGGTGAACACCATGAACCCGAGGGCGAACACGCCGGCCGCCACGCGCACCTCGGTGATGGACGGGTAGTACTCATAGATCTCGCCAAGGGTGTCTGGCGTCAGGCCCGGGATGATCAGTCCCATGCCCTTGTCGATATAGCACCCCGCGTAGGTGGCCAGGCAGCCGATGTTGAGCAGGACCCAGTTGCGGCGTGACGTGGGAGAGATGAACAGCGCAAAGGCGAGCACGTTGAGCCCTACGGCCGTCCACGCATACGGCACCAGCGTCCGGTGATCTCCGAGTCCCAGGAACCAATACTGGGTGTACAGCACGTGTTCCGTGTTGGAGTAGAACTCTTTGAACGCTTCGGCGCCGTGCAGGAACAGGTTCAGGAACATCGCGTAGGCCATCAGCTCCGCGATCTTCCAGATGGCCTCGTTCTGGATTTCGAACCGCGTGAACTTGCGGAGCAGCTGGAGCACGATCAGGAGAATGGCGGGGCCCGAACAGAACGCCGACGCCAGAAACTGGGGCGCCAGGATCGATGAATTCCAGTAGGGACGCGCCGCGAGGCCGTTGTAGAGGAATGCCGTGATCGTGTGGATCCCGACCGCCATCGGGATCGACAGCAGCACCAGCGGCACGACGATGCGCTTGTCGTAGGGCCGGCCGTTGTAGGCCCTGTACAGGATGTGGGTCACGACGGCGAAGTTCACGAGGAAGTACAGGTTCAGCACGATCATGTCCCACGCGAGGATCGAGCGCGGGAAGTTCAGGTATCCGAACGGGGGAATCAGGTGCCAGAAGCGCTCCGGGTGGCCGATGTCGACCGTCACGAAGAGCTGGCACATGATGATGGCGCTCACCGCCAGCAGCTCGCCGTAGATCACGATTTCGCGGATGGGCTTCCACTGGTAGATGTAGGCCGGAATCACCAGCACGACGGCGGCGGCCGCCACGCCGACCAGGAAGGTGAAGTTGCCGATGTAGAAGCCCCAGCTCACCTGGTCTCGCATCGCGGTCAACACCAGTCCGGTCTTCATCTGGTCCGCGTACGCCAGGGCGCCCGACACGACCAGCGCGGCGAGGATCGCCAGCCACGTCCAGTACGCCTTGTTGCCCCGGAGCACCAGCCTCAGGCTGCCGCGGACGAACTGGGGGAAGAGACGGAAGAGTTCCACCGGCAACCTCACGTGCTGTAGAAGTAGAAGAATTTCGGCAGCGTATTCAGCTCTTCCTTCAGCACCAGCACCCGCTTGTGCTCGATGATGTAGCGAATCTCGCTGTCCTTGTCGAGCAGGTTCCCGAACTTGCGCGCGCCGACCGGGCACACTTCGACGCAGGCCGGATAGCGGCCCGTGCGCGTGCGCTGGATGCAGAAGGTGCACTTCTCGACCACGCCCTTCGGGCGGGGCCGGTTGCCCAGGTAGTGCGTCTTCGGATTCAGCTGTTCCTTCGGAATCGACGGCTCGCTCCAGTTGAAGTGCCGGGCGCCGTACGGGCACGCCGCCATGCAGCAGCGGCAGCCGATGCACCAGTCGTAGTCGATCACCACGATGCCGTCCGGATCGGTCCAGGTCGCCCCGGTCGGGCACGTCTTGGTGCAGGGCGAGTTCCGGCACTGCTGGCACGCGACCGGCACGTAGAAATGCCCTTCGCGCGGCACTTCGTTCGGCTGGTAATAGGGGTCGGCGTGCTGGAAGTTGACGCCCTCTTCCTTGTTCATCTCGAACACGCGGATCCACTGCACCTGCGGATCGCGCGACTGGTTGTTCTCGTCGACGCACGCATACACGCAGCGCCGGCAGCCGATGCATCGCGAGATGTCGAGCGCGTAGGCGAACTCGACGCCGGGCATCGCGGGGGTGTCGGCCACGGTCACCGCCGTGCCGTACTTCTCGGAGTACCGCCGCTCCATCTCCTGGATCGCCGCCTTCAGCTTCTCGCGGGGCATTTCGTGAAGGCGTTTGGGCCCGCACGATGTCAGGATCCATCCTGCCGCCGCCGCCGCCGCGGTCGTCGTGAACTGCCTTCGCGTCAACTTCGGCGCGCTCCGCTTGGGGTCCATCGGGGGTTCTCGCTCCTCGCCGTTACTTTGAGGGATGGGTGGGCCGGTTGGGCGCCGGTTTCGGCTGAAGCGCCTTGAATCGCGGCTGGTGCGGGTTGTGGCAGTGCGCGCACAGCAGGTACTTCTTGTGCCCGTTCCACTCGCCGGTTCGCCGCCCATGCACGCCCGCACGCCAGTCGCGCAGCTTCTCCCCGTGGCACTGCCCGCAGAGCCGGTACGACTCGTCGAACGAGATCTTTTCACCGCTCGCCAGGTGGAGATGGTCGCGATCGTCCGGATCGTGGCAGTCCAGGCACCACCGGTGCTCGCCGCCATGCATCAGGACGATATCCGTGTGCATGTCGGTCAGCTCGCGGGGCGTACGGTTGGGCTTGAGCTCGCTGTGACAGCTCGAGCAGGGAAAGATCCCCTCGGTGAACGGCGGCGGCGGGACCTCGAGGTGTTCCTGCGCGGGCGCAGGCGTGGGCGCGGCCGCAGCGGGTCCAGCCTGGGCGGACTTCTGGGCCGGCGCCGACGGCGGAGCCTGGGCCTGTCCCGTGGCGTAGAGGACAACGAGGGACGCCGCGAGCGCCAGAGCGATTGGAGTGGCCGATCTCATCAGACGGATTCCCGGGGCTATGGATTGCGAAGTTCGACCACGCGCTTCATCTCGCGCAGCCACATCGCCTGGAAGACCTGGAGGCGCTGGCCGATGACCGACGCCAGGTTTCTGGTCACGACGTACGCCAGGTCCGGGTACTTCTCGAAATGCTCGAGCAGCGCCTTTCGCGGAATGGCGACGACCTCAGTCTCGAGCGGCGCGGTCGCCTTCAGCGTGAACCGGTGCGGCGGGATGAGGGCCGACCATCCAACGGTCTGGCCCGGGAGCCGCTCTTCAACGAGGATGTCCTCGTCCCGGCCCTGGACCTGCATGGGGAGCGTGAGGGCGATGCGTCCCCGCGTAATCAGGTACAAGCTGTCCGCTTCGGCACCAAGGCGGAACAGTTCCGCACCACTCGACAGGTGTATCTTCGAACCGAGCGCCAGGACGGCCGCGGCCTCCTCCGGCGCCAGGTCTTTCACGAGATCCGGCTGTCCGCTGGTCACGGCGATCTCCTATCTGTCTCGATCGAACACATCACGTCACCTGGTCGCGAAATCTGCTGGAGGCCGGCGGCCAAAACGCCCGAGGCCCGCGCCAGCGGCCGCACCATGTTGCGGCCGCCTCACAACTCGCTGTCCGGGGGGCGCCAACTCATTGCTGCGGTCGGCGGTGAACGGCCTCACGCCTTCAGCCCCCAGCCTCCAGCCTTCCGTAATTCCTAGTGCACCAGCGGCGAGGTCGTCCGGCTGTGCAGCGATTCCGCCGTGGGATAGTCGAGGAACGATTCGGCCGCCGCCTGCTCGAGCCGCACGTGACGCTCGATCTGCGACAGCAGCACTTCGACGGGAATCCGGGTCGGTGCGGGAATCGGCAGCTGCCCGGTGATGGGCTTGCCGGTGTCGACGAAGAAACGCGGCGCTTCGAGTGCAAGCGGCAGGACCGGCCGCTGCTCCGGCTGTGCCGGCTCGCCAGACTTCTCGTCGCGCGTGGCCGCACCGAAGGCCATGGCCGTGACCGCCAACCCGAACAGGCTCAAGCAGAGCGCCATCAGGAACATGACCATCGTCGCCTCCCTTGTTGGGAAGGCACTAGAGCATGTCTGGTGCCACCGTGATGTGGTCGAAACAGGCCTGTTTTCGAGGGGTCAGGCGATTGTGCCTGCGTGACCTGACAGGTTGTCACGCCGGGGCTGACAAGTAGTCAGGGGCTTGTGGCTTGCGGCTTGCGGCTTGGGGCTTGGGGCCGGGCGCTGGCGGCAGCCGCCGGCCGATCGTCGCTGACCGCGCGCGGTCAACGACGGTCCTTCGATGGACCTCAGTCTCCGCACCCGGAAGCTGAGCACGTCCGTCCGTTGTGGTTCTCGCCGTGACAGACCATGTAGCAGCGGACACTTCCCGCGCCGAGGTCGTCGATGCGCAGGATGCCGCTGCTCGGCGTGAGGAAACGCGTGTCGAGGTTGAGCAGGAACTTGTTGTTGGTGATGTTCCCCTGCGTGCTGCTGATGCCGTGCGGGTCGTGACAGGCGGAACAAGGGAGGCCCCGCCCGACGGTGTGGCTGTGCCCGCTGAACGACGCATTGCTCAGGACGATCGATCGACTGTGGCACTTGTAGCACAGCGCATAGGTGGCCGTGCTCTCAGGGATGCTCGCGGCGTCCGCGTCGTACCGCGCGACCAGCAGGTGCTTGATGCTCGACCCGTGCGGACCAGAGGGACCCGTGCCTGGCGTCGGCGCCTTGGGCCCCTGGTCGTTGTCGTGGCAATCGGTGCAATACATGATGCTCGACGTCGTCCACGGCGCGATGAGGCTCGGCACCTTCGTGTTCTTGCCAGCCGCTTCGATGGGATGGTACGAGGGATTGACGGGATCGAACATCAGCCGCATGTTGAACTGCACCGCCACGCGGACTGGATACGGGCCGGCCGGCCCGCCGCCTGGCTGGGGCTTGTTCGCAGAATCCGCGTGGCACCGGTAGCAGATCTCATACTCGTTCACCGACGGAGGCGTGCCGCTCGGCAGCTTGAGCGCGTTGTTGGAGTCGACGCCCCAGACGCCCGCGATCTTGCCCGAGCCTTTCGGCGCGACTGCCGTCGCGGCGTAGCTGGCGTGCGCGTTGTGGCAGTCCGGGCACTCGGCATGGCGGGCGGCGGCGGGCGAGGTCTCGGGCAGCGTGTGCGACGTATTGGTCGGCGACTCCGACTCGTCGTGCACCGACGGCGTCATGCTGTAGGTCGGGTGGGTGTAGGTCTTGGCGAACTCAGCCTCGATGTTGCGCCCGATGCCGCTGCTGGTGTGGCACTGGAGTCCGCCGCCGCCGCAGGTGGCTTCTTCGACGTACTTGAGCACGCGCGGCGCGGAGTTCGCCGTGTGCGGCTTGTGACAGCTCTCGCATCCGTTGGTGTCGACCGTGGCGTAGCCGGTGTGAGCGCCCTGCACCGCCGTGTAGCTCTTGGTCGAGGTCTTGTGCGTGCTCGGATTGGTCGCCCAGTACTGCTGAACATGACAGATGAGGCAGAGCCCCGACCCGGAATTGTTGACGACGAGAAACTTCTTCATCGTCGCGTCGATGTCCATCCGGTGCGGATCGTGGCAGGTGCGGCACTGGATCTGGCCGACCGTATCGAGCTTCGCGGGACTGCCGGCGGGAGGATTGATGATCTGTCCTCCGACGACGGGCGCGAACGAGATCGGGTGGTCGTGCCGAAGATCGGTCCCGAGCGCCGAGGCCCCGGTCAGCATGCCCTGTGCGCTCACGCCCGCCATCGACAGCCGGCCGTTGTTGATGGTGTTGCCGATGGCCACCGTGCCGTCGTGGCAGGCCAGGCAGAGCTTCGACGATCCGGTCGGGAGGCCGACGGTCGCCTTGAGCGTGGTGCTCGTGTAGGGCACGTAGGTCACCCCCGTCGAGAGCGTCTGATTCCACAACGGGACGGCCGGGTTCGCATTGTGCGGCGTGTGGCAGAACACGCAGATCTCGGTCGTCGTGAGCGCCTTGACCGGGCCAGGGCCGCTCACGGAAAGGTTGTGCTTGTTGCCGGGCGAGGAGACCCCTGTCTGTCCCGGCGCCGGGGCCGGGATCGCAAGAACGCAGAACAGCACCGAACCGAGGATTCGTCGAATCACTGACCTGCCTTCAGATACTCGAACACCTGGACTCGCCTGTTCGCGGAGTCCGCGACATAGACGACGTCGTTGACGATGGCGATGCCGGACGGCAGCCACAGTTGCCCGGCGCCTGATCCTGATCCGCCGAACGCCAGCAGCACCCGGCCCGACTCGTCGAAGATCTGAACGACGTCGTTCATGCCTTCGACGACATAGACATGACCTGCGCTGTCGATCGCGACGCCCTTCGGCTTGTCGAAGTCACCGGCCCCGTCGCCCAGCTTGCCGAAGGCGCCGAGGTACTCGCCTTCCGCATCGAAGACCTGCACGCGAAAGTTCATCGTGTCGGTGACATACAGCCGGCCATCGGCGCTGCGGGCGATGTTGGTCGGAAAGTTGAACTGGCCCGGCCCGTCCCCCTGCGCGCCGAATGCGCCGAGATAGTGGCCGGTCAGGCTCACCATGACGACGCAGTGCCGCATGGTGTCGACCACGTACAGCCGATCGCCGGCGGCCACAATGCCGGTCGGACGAACGAAGCCGCCCTCCTTGCCGAGCTTCCAGAGCACGTGGCCCTTGAGGTCGAGGCCCATCACGCGCCCGGCGACCGAATCGGTAGCGAACAGCCTGGCGCCGGCCACGGCAACACCGATCAGGGACTTTCCGTCGACCTTGATCAGGGAATGCGAGGGCTTGGCGACGTCGTAGACGTGGATGGTGCCGTCAAGCGTATCGGCAACGTAGATCTTCTTGTCCGGTCCGACCGCGACCCCGTAAGGCTGGGGCATCTGCGGCAGGTCCGGTGAGCCGACGAGGAATCTCCAGACCTTCTTGAACACCGACGGCTTGGAGCGGACCGACGCCGGGTCGATCGTCCGCACGAAACGGATGCGAGCGGGCTCGGGCGGCGGTGGCCAGGCGGGACGTTCCACGGCAACCGGATGGGCGCCGTGCGACTGGCCCTTTCCCTGGCCCGGTCCGGCAACCGCCAGGGATGCCGACAGCACGACTCCCAATGTCAGAGCCAGTCGGGCCGCATGCGTGATCTCGCGATGGGCAGCCATATGACCTTAGAAGTGCACGCCAAACCTGCGCGAGATCCGAACGAGCAGCTGGTGGCCTCTGAACTTGTACGGGTTGGCCAGTTCGCCGGTCGTCAACTGCTGGTCGTTGAACCGGTACTCCACGTCAAGGTTGAATTGCCGAAGCCTGTACCGAGCTGGGCGAAGGAGTAGAGCGTCTGCTGTTGCATGCGCGTCAGGGCCGCTGCGGTGTCCCCGCGACGGATCCACGCCGAGAAGTGCAGCGACCTCAGCAGCTGTGATTCGATCGACGCCCCGGCAAACAGCATCTGGTCGCGGCCGAAGGTGCCTTCGTTGCGGAAGCCGCCGGCGTTGGCCGAGACCGCGGTGTTGCGTCCGACCTTCCACGACAGCGTTCCCGTGAAGGATCGCTGCAGGTTGTCCGCATAGGTCGATCCCCGGCCGCGTTCGATTCGGGCCTGCTCTGCGCTGGCGCCCAGGACGAAACGGCCGGTCTGTGCCTGAAGTGCGGCGTGTCCCCGGTCGAGGAAGAAATTGCCGAAGTCGAGGATGTCGTCGATGTTCCGGCTGCGCTCGTAGCCGCCGTTCACGCTGAACCAGCTGATGGAGATCGACAGGTTGCCGTTGCCCGCCCACGAGCGCATGGCGCCGACCCGGCCCTGCTCGGTGGAGCTGGTTCCCATGCCGGCGCTGTATCCGATGCTGCCCTCGATCCAGCGCAGACCTGCCCGGTAGGTTCCGCCGATCAGGCCGCTTCGGGCCGTCACGGTCACGGGGACCGATTCGATGGTCTGCCCGCGTTCGCCGTAGGTGCCGATCGCGTTGATCGAAAGGCCGCGGACGATCTCGAGGTGCGCCGAACCGGACGCGACTCGCGCATCGGTGGCGACCCCGGATCCCCTCTGCCGGTCGAAGTCCCCGCTCAGGCCAAGGGTGAACCGGGGAGACGGCTCGAAATTGAGGGACGTCACCGCGTAGGCCGTGTCGACCTGGCCCCGGACCGGCGCCCGATACGCGTCAGCCGACGGGTTGCCCGAGGGCACCTCGAACAGCGAGAACTGGTTCCGGCGCCCGATGCGGGTCGAGGTCTTCAGGTTCTTGACAATGGTGGCGTCGAACTCGTAGTTGAGGTCGTCGATCCGCTGGTTGAACGCCTGCGACACGGGGTTGTCGGTACGAGTTCAGCTGGTAGCGCAGCGACTGGCTGGTGTTGGTGGTCTCTTTCGATATCCCGACATGCAGATCCTCGTCCCGCTGTTCCCCGCGGTACGGTCCGCCCGTCACCACCGAGCTGCCCTTGTGATACCCGATGTCGATCTTCGGCAGCGCGCCGACGCCGAACTGCCATCCGGCGCTGAGCGCGTTGATCCGCGTCCTGAATTGGGGCGAGGGTTCTCCCTCCGGCACGACGATGCCACTGCGAACCCCGCTGGAGGTCGGGTAGTCGCCGGCTTCCGCCACGGTGTCGCGCGTCGCCTGGATGAAGAAGGGAAACTTGCCGGCAGGAAAGAGCGTGGCGCCCAGCTTGTACCCAAGATCGTTCTGGCTGCCGCGCTGGCTGCTCGTGGGGCTGTCGAAGCTCAGGCGTGCCGCGCGGAACGAGACGTCGGTATTGAATTTCAGGAATCTCGGGCTGAACAACGGCGCGGCGAAGCCGAGCGAGTAGCCCTGCCAGAACGAGGCGTTCTGCTGTGATTCACCTTCCGACTTGCTCGATCCCTTGCCGACCGCCATCTCGGCTGAACCCGTCAGGGTTTGTGCGTGTGCCCAGATCGGAACCAGGACCAGGGCGCACGCGATCCAGCGGGTGCGCATGCACATCATTGCCGATCTCCTGCTCCGGACGCGTTGGTCTTTCGTCCGGCCTTGCTATCGGTGAACACGATGGTCGCCGCGACCCGGAGCCGGGCGATCCAGGCGCCGCTCATTTCGCTGCAACGCTTCGTCGACAGGTCTTTCTGGATCCCGGCGGTGACATCGGCCAGGATCTTCTGCTGGGGAGGCCGGATGGCCGCGAGCTTGATGATGTGGAATCCGTAGAGCGTCTGGATGACACCGGTCAGCTCACCCGGCTTCATGTCCCGGGTTGCCAGCTCGAACTGCTCGTTGAGGCTGCCCCGGTGGACAAACCCCATGTCGCCGCCCTGGTCCTTGCTCGGGTCGGTCGAATGCTTCTGCGCCAGGGCCTCGAACGACGCGCCGTCTTTGATCTGCCTCAGCAGATCCTCGGCTTTCGACCTGGCGTCGATCCACTGGCTGGACGGGGCACCGGGCTCGACACCGATGCTGATGGCGTACAGGTGGAGCTGTTCCGGCACAACGAACCGCCTGGGGAACTCGGCGTAGAATCGCGCCGCCTCTTCGGCGCCAACCTGGCAACGAGAGCCAACTTGGCGCTCGTAGGCTTTTCCGATGACGAGCACCCGCCTGATCTCGGCCCTGATCTCGGAAATCTGCGCGCCGGCTTTGCGGCGGGCCCTGTCGAACTCCTCGCGGCTCTTGTAGCCGGCGATCGCGCGGGCAAGCCCCGCGTCGATGTCCTTCTCCGATGGGACAAAGCCCGACCTGACGCCGTCCTGGTACCGCAGTTCCTCGTCCACCAGGTTGTTGAGCGCCCGGTCTCTCAGTTGATCGATCTTCGCAGGGCTCACGCTCTGATGGAACGACTCCATCGGGATGAGCGCGCGCAGGGCGATGTCGAGCCGATCGCTCATAAGGGGCACCCCGTTCACGCGGGCCACTTCGTGCGCCGGCGAACGTGTCGGGGTGTGCGACGCCATCAGCTGCCCGGCGGATGCCGCCTGGGGGCAGGCCAGCAGCGTCGACAGAAGAACCAGTGTCTTCATCGTCAAGAATTGCGGGGGACCTGACCCGCCCCCCGACCGTAAGCGTTCGAAGACCTATGCGAACCGGAGCGGCCTCTCCGGTACTACTTGATATGACAGGACAGGCAGATGGCGCTGCCCGTATTCGACTTCCGGAGGAAGTTGCCCAGCGAGTTGTTGTGCGAGTCGTGGCAGCTCGCACACTCAACGGTCGCGGTGGCTGACGAAGCTCCGTAGAGCGGGAGCGGACTTGTCGTACCAACGGTGATCTTGACGCCGGAAACAACCTGCGTCACGTAATCCGCCGGTGTGGCCGCGCGGGCGGTCTCGTAAACGATGGTGACCGGATGGTCATTCCGGAGGTCGGTCCCAAGGAACGGCAGCCCGCCGCTCATCAGGTTGTTGGTGCCCCCTCCGGTAGCGCCGTAGGTGGCTTTGGCGCCCGTCTGCCTCGTGAAGCTGACGGCCGGTGTGAACGGCAGGCCGTTCACGTTGAGCAGGACGTCTTCGGCCATCGTGCCGTCGTGACAGCTCATGCACGCGCCCGACACGCTGGCGGCAATCAGCGCGCCAGTCGTCGTCACGTCCGAAGTGGAGCTGCTGTAGAGCTGGTAGGTCGTTCCTGTCGGCGTGGAACGGTTCCACAGGGGCTTGTTGTTGGCCCCTCCGTGAGGCGTATGGCAGAACACGCACGTCTGGCTGTTGATGGAGGTGTTCGTATTGTGCAGAGCCGAGCCGTTGCTCAGATCATGCGGACCGCCGGCGATCACAGCCGTGTTCTGTGCGTACGCGCCAGAGGCCATCGCCACAAGGGCGATTCCGGCGATGGTCAGTGTCTTCTTCACGCATCTCCTCCTGGTCCGTGTCATTTCTGCTTTGCCGCGCGCGATATCGGCAGTGCCGGAGCAGACCTGACGGACGTCGTAGTGATAATGTTGCCGCGGGCCGCGGCCCGCGAGTGTTAAGAGTGTTGCCTGGCTCTTTCGTCTATCAAGATCCGGGCCGGGCGGGCGGTCTGGGCGATTCGTGCGATTGCTGGCCCCTCCGGCGCACACTGACCCCTCACAACCTCGACTCGAGAATTACAATCCGCGGCCGTCGCCGTTCGATCTTGTCCGCGATGGCGGGGCCGCGCTGATCATCCGACCGCCTATGGCGTGGCGGACGCACGCAGATACTGAAAGACCTGCACTCGAGCATTTCCCTGATCGACCACGTAAATCCGATCGCGATGATCGACATAGAGTCCGGCCGGCAGAAAGAACTCGCCGGGGCCATGGCCCGCTGATCCGACAAAGAGCAGCAGCTGGCCGGTGTGGTCGAAAATCTGAAAATTGTTGAACGACGTGTCGGCGACGTAGATGTGACCTTCGCCGTCGACGCCAATGCCCTTGGGCCGATTGAGCGAGCCTGGCGTGTCTCCGAGCGTCCCGAAGGAACTCACGAACTTTCCGTCCGGATCGAAGATCTGGATTCGGAAGTTCAGCGTGTCGGCCACGTACAGCTGGCCCTGCTCGTCGACAGAGATGTTGGTCGGGAAGTTGAACTCGCCGGTTTCCCCGCCGCGGCGGCCGATGGTACGCACAGGTGATCCGTCGGCAGTCGAATAGCAGTGGACCTGGTGCTTCTTGGAGTCGGACACATAGACCAGGCCGCGTTTTCCGTCGATCGCGACGCCGGACGGACTTTCGAACTCGCCCTCGTGGCCCAGGGCCACGGCCAAACTTCCGTCCGGCGCGTAGCCGAAGACCCGGTTCAGGGTCGCGTCCGCCACGAAGATCCTGCCGGAAGGATCGACGGCCAAACCGGTGGGCTTGCTGAGCTTGCCCGCGCCGCTCTCACCAAGGAACGTCAGCGCCTTCCGCTCGGCGTCGAAGACGAACACCCTTCGAGATCCGGTGTCGGACACATACACGCGTCCGGCCGGCGAGACCGCGACCCCGTAGGGTTTGACGAGGTTGTTCGGGTACTCCGGCGGGGTTTCGTCCCGGCCGAACAGGAGGGCCTTCCAGCCGGATGACTTCTTCGTCTTGAAATCGTCGCCGCCCCGATAGCTCGTCACGTAGCGAATGCGCGGTGCCTCGGGCGGAGGCGGCCAGACGATCGGACGATCGGCTGAGGGCGCCGCACCGCGCTTCCCCTTGGGCGCCTTGGCGCCCCCCTGGCCCTCGATGGAGGACGAGGTCACGACCACGGCGACGGCGGTGATCGTGACGAGCGTTGCCATGAGCGGGTGGTGCTTCGATGTGTGTGTCATAAGAGTTCACGCTGCAACCATGACGCATTCCGCCCGCCAGGTGAGGTCTCCGCCGGATCGTGTGCCGCGTCGACCGACGGCGACCGCCGCGCGTGACCGATCGGATGGCCGATCAGTACCGGGTGACACGAAGCACAGGTCCGCCCGACTTTCAGGCGAATGGCCGTTCCGCGGCCTGCCGGAAATTGTCCGGTTTCCGTCTTGTGACAGCTTCGGCACGGCAGCTTTCCGTGGAATCCCCCGAAGAAGTCGTCCATCCCCACGTGCGTGTAAGCCAGGATCTTGAACGACGCCGTCGAATGACAGGTCGGGCACCCGGCGGTCACCTGGCCGAGGTGCGGGTCCTTGTGGCAACCCTGGCACTCGCCCGACATCGAGGCGAACTTCTTCGCCGTGCCGGCTCCGGCCGGGAAGGTCCGCGTTTCGGACGGATGGCATTTCACGCACTCGATGGACCGGTGCTTTCCTGACAGCGCGAACTTCGTGCTGTCGTGATTGAAGCGGGCGGGCGCGAATTTCTGCGCGTCGATCGCGTGGCAGCGATCGCATTCCGCCCCGAGCTGCCCAAGATGCACGTCGGCATGGCACGTGACGCAGGTCATGGCCGGGGACTGCCCGCGTGGCACCGGCCGGCGCCCGGCCCGGCGGCCGGCGCGTCGGCGCCCCGCACGTGGCACTTCACACAGGGGACTCCGGCGTGACGGCCCGCGAAGAAGTCCGGCAATCGGGGGTGCGTGAATCCGGCCGACTTGAAGGTCAGGGGCCGATGGCACGCGTCGCACACGAGGCCGTACTCACCTTTGTGCTGATCCTTGTGGCACGAGACACACGCCGGTTTCAGGCCTCCAAAGTCGATGACTTTTCGCTCGAGCGGCACGTCGACGGTCGAAATGCCCGTATGGCACTTGCGGCACTCGAGACCCTCGTGCTTCCCCGTCAGCGCAAACGTGGTGCGCGTTCCGTGATCGAACTTGGCGCCGCGGAAGCCCGCCTCGGTGTGACACTTGCGGCAGTCCTCCTTCACGCTGTCGCGGTGCACGTTGACATGGCACGCCGAGCACTGGTCGAAGCGCAGCCTGGTCCTCACGCCGGTGGGATGACACTTCGCGCACGCCAGCTGCGTGTGCGCGCCAACCAGCGTGAAGCCGGTCCTCGAGTGCTCGATCGTGCGGGTCGCCCACTTGTCCGTCACGTGACAGGACGTGCACGCCGGCCCGATCTCGTTACGGTGCGGCGCCTTGTGGCAACCCGAGCACGCGTCGAAGTGGAGCCCGCGGAACACGCCTCCCTGGTGGCACTTCTCGCAGGCCACCTGGCGATGGGCGCCCGTCAGCTGGAACTTCGCCCGCCCGTGGTCGAACTGCTGCCGCGTCTCCTTGAACCCGACCTCTGTCGAGTGGCACTTCGTGCAGTCGGTGCCGAGCGCGCCCTTGTGGACGTCGTGGTGGCACGCGCTGCACGCGGGGCTCACGTCGAGAAACGTGCGCGCCTTGTGGCACGCCGAGCAGTTCGTCGCAATCTTCACGTGCCGGCCTGTGAAAACGAAACCTGTCTCGGCAACGTGATTGAACGTCTGTCGGTCGATCGGCCTGAGCTCGGCGTTGACGCCCCTGTGCTCGGCGTGGCACTTCGTGCAGTCGTTGTCCACCGCACGGTGAACGCCAGACTTCCTCGCGATGCGATCCGCGATCGGCTTGTGGCATTTCAGGCAGCGCTCGGGTGACAGCTCCCGGCCGGCCTCGTGGCAATTGCCGCAGTTACCGATGCCTTCGAGCGCCGCGTGCGCCCGCGCCAGCGGCCCGGGCGAAATGCGGACCTGCGCAGAGATCGCCTCTGCGCCGATCAACAGCATCATCGCGACGAGCGCAAGCCCGCCGAGCGCAGATGTCCGAGTCTGAACCGTCACTGGCGCACCGCCACCGTCACGATGCCGATTCGGCAACCGATCGGTCCCGAGACGCCGGCCGCGCGAACGCCGGCCAGGACGACGCGGACGTGTCCTCCTTCTTCGCCGTGTCGAGGATCAATTCGCTGACCAGCCCGGGCAGCTCCGCCACCGGCTCCGGCTCCTCGTGCCGGGACAGGTGGGCGAAGTTCTCGTTGTACCAGTGCCGGTAGTGGTGCTCGGCCCAATGACGGTCGACGAAACCCGAGAGCATGCCGCCCAGGCCCACCCGCGTGTCCGGGTTCACCGTGGCCATGAAGATATGTCCCATGATGAGCGGCGTCGCGGTGGCGGCCATCGACAGGTGCACGAGCCACGAGAGATAGGCCACGCCGGGCAGCCAGATCATCAGGCCCGTCAGGAGGTAGACGGGATAGGTGGCCGTCAGGACCAGGAAATTGATCTTCTCGCCGGCGTTGAACTTCTCTTGGTCCGGCAGCTCGATGCGCTTGTTGAAGGTGGATGGCCCCATCAGGATCAGCCACTTCACATCGTCGAGCCTCCAGCGCCACACGGTGAGGACGTTGCGGAAGTGGAGCGAGAGATCCCGCCGGTGCCTCAAGAAGGTCACCAACGGCAGGAGGAACAGGCAGACCCCGGAGAGCCGATGGATCCACGAGAAGATGGCCCGGTACGGGCGACTGGGGTCCGGGTTGTACACCGTCACGAGAATCAGGGCCGTCGAGTAACAAACCATGAAGGGGATGGCTATCGCCCAGTGCAGCTGGCGCTCCGACGCGCGAAACCGCAGGATTTCTTTGGGCAGGAACGGCCTGACACGCGGCGTCGCGGGCAGGGATTCGGCACAAGCGGGCACACTTCACCCCCAAGAACGTATGAATCAGAAAAGGGAAGTTCGGCGGGCGTCATTGCAAGTCGCGCTCCAGAACGTGACCTGGCATCGGCCGCCGGGCGCCTGAAAGCGCCGATGTGCGTGATAGGTGTTACACGAGATCGCTGTGAGTGCCGGTGTTTTCAGGCCTCCGCGACGACTTTCGATTCCAGTGTGTACGCTCGCCGACGATCGGAAATGCGCAAGCCGGGGTCCGTGGATGGAGGAATGGAGACTTACAACAGGAGTGAGAGGGCTGTCACAGAACTGAAACCTCACTCAGGCGGGTAATTTGCTCACAACGGTACGTAATTCTTGCGCGGCGTGCCGGCAGGGTTTGACGAGTGGACGGCCTCTCTGTCACTATGCGGCCAATCCTCTATTTGAATGCGCCTAATTCCTCGGTTCACCAGCATGACGGTGGGACTGGTTGTGGGAATCACGGCTGCCGTGGCGGCAGCCGTCGCAGCCGGGGCCTACGTCTATTCAATGCACCATTTCCAGACCCTGCTGGAAACGGCGCGCGGGACTGCGCTCGCCGAAGGTGAACTGATCCGCGCCGCCCTCGAGCACCAGATGACCGAGAACGATCGGAGCCTCATCGCGAGGATGATCCAGACCTTCGGTCACCAGCCGGGCGTGGAAAGCGTGGCGCTGCTGGACCGCAACGGCATACCCCGGTACTCGAGCGCGCCGCTGCTGCCCGGGAACGACCTGACGATCGGATCTCCGACCTGCCAGTCGTGCCATCAGTTCCCGCCCGACCAGCGGAACACCTCGCGCGTGATCGAGACGCGGGGCGGATCGGTGCTGCGAACCGTGGTGCCGGTCTGGAACCGCGTCGCGTGCCACGGGTGTCACGATCCGAACCGGCGCATCAACGGCATCCTCATTCTGGACGTGAACGCGGGCGAGATTCGCGCGTCGATGAACCAGGACCTGCGCTGGATGGTGATGGTGAGCGGCACGCTGACCCTGCTGCTCGTGGCGGCCATTGCCACGATCGTGCGGCTGGTGGTGCTGCGGCGGCTCCAGCGCTTCGAGACGACCGCGCGCCTGATTGCGGGAGGCGATCTGAACCGGCGGGTGCCGGTGGGAGGCTCCGACACGATCTCGTGGCTCGCGAGCGAGTTCAACACGATGGCCGATTCGGTCACCGGCCTGGTGAGCGAGGTCCGGAATCAGCGCGAGCGCCTCGAAACCATCATCAACAGCATGGACGATGGGATCGCGGTCTTCGACAGCAACCGCAGCATCATCGCCGCCAACGACGCATTCCTGCGCCGGACGGGGCGGGTCCGCGACCAGGTCCTCGGCAACTGCTGCCGCGACGTCGCGCCCGGCATGTGCAACGTCACCGAGTGCCCGACGCTCGGCTGCCTCGAGACCGGCGAGCGGCAGGTGCGCATCTGCGAGCGGCGGACGCCGGACGGCCTGGTCGCGTGGGAAGAGGTGCACACCTCGCCGATTCGCGATCCGGCCGGCCACATCGCCCACGTGGTCGAAGTCTGGCGCGACATCTCCGATCGGCGTTCGGCCGAGGCGCGCCTCGCCGAGTCGCACCGCCTGGCCTCGCTCGGGCTCCTGGCATCGGGGTTCTCCCACGAGCTCAACACCCCGCTCGCGACCATCCTGATGTGCGTCGAGGGCATCCTGCGCGACGCGAAGGGCGGCGGCGAGGCGGACACCGACTGGAGCCGGGTCTCGGAGAGCGCGACGATTGCCCGCGACCAGGTGATGCGGTGCCGCGGCATCACGCAGCATTTCCTGCGGCTCGCGCGCGGCCAGAACTCCCCGGGCGACATCGTCGATCTGCACGCGGCGCTCTCGGCCGTCGAGCGCCTGATCGAGCCGACGGCCCGGGCCCATTCGGTAAGGATCGAAGTCCGCAACGGCGCGGGAGGCATCCAGGTGCGCGCCGACGAGGCCGAGCTCCAGCACGCGCTGGTCAACCTGATCCTCAACGCCATCCAGGCCTGCAAGCCCGGGGGCCGGGTTGTCGTGTCGACCGAACCCGGCAATCCGCTGCTGGTGCGGATCACGGATGACGGGTGCGGCGTGGCGCCGGAGTTCCAGAAGCGGATCTTCGAGCCGTTCTTCAGCCTCAGGAAGGGTGGCACCGGCCTGGGCCTGTTCCTCTCGCTGAACTTCGTGCGACGATGGGGCGGCGACATCATCGTCACCAGCACCCCGGGAGCCGGATCCACCTTCGACGTCGTGCTGCCGGCGGCATAGGGCGCCTGAGAAGCCAGAGTCCCGAATGATGAAGTCGAAGGTTTCGCTGCTCCTCGTGGACGACGACCCGGCGTTCCGACAGGTGATGGCGGGAGAGCTGAAACGGTTCGGGTACGAGGTGGCGACGGCGGAGTCCGGCGAGGAGGCCGTGCGCAGGATCGGCGAGATCGAGCCCCACGTGGTGCTGCTCGACTGGCAGATGCCCGGGATGAACGGGCTCGAGACGCTGAAGATCATTCGCGAGAATCACCCCGGCAGCGAAGTCATCATGCTGACCGGCCACGGGTCGATCGATACGGCGATCGAATCGATCCGGGTCGGGGCCTTCGACTACGTCGTGAAGCCGTGCCCGCTCGACGAGCTGGAAATGCGGATTCAGCGCGCGATCGAGCGGCAGACGCTCCGGAAGCGCGCCAGCCTGCTCGAGCGCGGGCTCACGCCTCCGGATCCCGGCAGCTCCTTTGTCGGAGACAGCCCCGAGTTCCGGCAGCTGCTGGGGCTGGTGGAGCGGGTGGCGCCCACCGACTCGACCGTGCTCATCACGGGCGAGACCGGCTCAGGCAAGGAGATGGTGGCCAAGCTCATCCACGCCCGCAGCTCGCGCCGGACCAGGCCGTTCGTCGTGGTCGAGTGCGCGGCGCTGCAGGAGAGCCTGCTTCAGAGCGAACTGTTCGGCCACGAACGAGGATCGTTCACCGGGGCCGATCGGGCCAAGCCGGGCCTGTTCGAGGTTGCCCATGGGGGCACGATCTTTCTCGACGAGATCGGCGAGGTCAGCCAGACGACACAGGTCAAGCTGCTTCGGGTGCTGGACACCTCGACCTTCCGGCACGTGGGGGGCACGACCGAGATCCGGGTGGACGTGCGCGTGATTGCCGCGACCAATCGCGACATGCCGGCGATGGTTCGCCAGGGACTGTTCCGCGAGGATCTCTACTATCGCCTCAGCACCATTTCCGTGCGGGTTCCGGCGCTGCGGGAGCGGCGTTCCGACATCGACCTGCTGGCGGAGCATTTCGAGTCGAGGCTCAACGACCGGTTCGTGTTCGACAAGCACATCTCGCCCGCGGCGCTGGCGGCGTTGAGGCGGCACGAGTGGCCCGGCAACATCCGCGAGCTGATGCACGTGGTGGAATCGGCGATGGTCGTCTGCGACGGGCACGACGTGATGCCCGAACACCTGCCCGCCTCGGTCCTGGGCCCTTCGGAGCGAGCGCCCGAGCGCGAGCCGGCCGCCGCGAAGGGCGATCTGCCGACGCTCGATGAACTCGAGCGGCGACACATCGAGACGGTGCTGAAATCGACCGCCGGCCATCGAGGCAGCGCCGCACGGATCCTGGGCATCAGCGAGCGGAACCTCTATCGCAAGCTCCGCGAATACAATCTGCTTGGCTAGTGATGGGGCTGGAGACCGGCGGCTGGAGGCTGGCGGCCGCATGCCTGGTGAGCGAGGGCACATGCAATTCGAACGCGACAACTTCGCCTGGCACATCGAGCGGCGGCCGGTCGGTGCGGTGAAGGACGGAGACCTCGTATGGCGAGAGGCAGCGGTGCCTGCGCTTCGGGAAGGCCAGCTGCGGGCAAGAGTCCTGCTGCTCTCGCTCGATCCGACCAACCGGTTGTGGATGAACGACGCGGACTCCTATTTGCCGATGGTGCCGCTCGGCCAGGTCATGCGTGGATTCGGGATCGGCGTTGTCGAAGAGAGCCGCGCGGCCGGAATTGCAGCGGGAGACCTCGTTGAAGGATTGCTCGGCTGGCAGCATTACTGCGTGATGGATGCGGCGGCGGTCAGGAAGCTGCCTCCGATTCCGCTGCCGCTCGAGGCCCATTTCGGACTGCTGGGCCACATCGGGCTGACCGCGTACTTCGGCCTGATTCAGATTGCACGGGCGAAATCGCACGAGACGCTGGTGGTCACGGCGGCCGCCGGCGCCGTTGGTTCGATCGCCTGTCAGATCGGCAAGATCCTCGGGATGCGCGTGGTCGGCATCGCCGGCAGCGACGCCAAGTGCGACTGGCTGGTGAGCGAACTGGGCATCGATGCGGCCGTCAACTACAAGACCGGCTCGCTCAGGGACGCCCTGGCGCAGGCCTGTCCGGAGGGAGTCGACGTCGGCTTCGAAAACGTCGGCGGCACGATCCTCGAAGCGGTGATCGATCGGATGAACCTGCACGGGCGGGTCGCCCTCTGCGGCATGGTCTCCCAGTACAACGCCACCCGGCCTCCGGCCGCCCCCCGCAATCTCGGGCTGCTCATCGCGAAACGCGTCCGGATGGAGGGGTTCATCGTGCTGGATTTCCTGGCCGATGCCGACGTGGCAACGAGCCGGCTCGTCGAGTGGCACCAGCTTGGAAGACTGAAGTACCGCGTGGATGTCGTCGAAGGCCTCGAGCATGCGCCGGGTGCGCTCGGCCGGCTGTTCTCGGGCGCGCACAACGGCAAGCTGATGGTCCGGGTGTCCGGGCTGTAATCCTCGCACCGCCGGCTGCTTCATGCGCTCGAGGCCGCCGGGGTCTGCGCTTCTGCGGGCGATTGGCCCCGCCACGCTCCAGCGTGGTCGCGCGCGAAGTCTTCGAGCGAGGTGGCCTCCCGGCCAAGCACCTCGGACAGGTCGGCCGAGACCGGGCTGCAGTGCCCGTTGCGCACGTGCCGGTAGAATTCAATCAGGCGGTCGGCCCGTGCGGGCGAGAGCCCGCTGTCGAGAATCAGCCGGCGCGCAACATCCTCTGCGATGGGAATGTAGCGGACCTCCCTCCCTGCAGCCCGCGATATCGCCGATGCCACCTCGGCGTGATCGACTGCCGTCGCCCCGGTGATGGTGTACGCCTTCCCCGCGTGGCGTTCGTCGGTGAGAGCCGCGGCCGCGACAGCCGCAATATCCCGTGAGTCGACAAAGGAAAGTCGAGCGTCCCCGGCGGCCACCGCGATGACTCCCTTCGAGTTGATGGCGTCGAGCAGCGGATCGGCCGCGAAGATCTGCATGAAGAAGTTGGGCCGAAGGTGCGTGAACGGAATGCCCGAGGCTTCGATGGCCAGCTCGATCTTCCGCAGCGCCGTACCCGGGAGCGTCTCGACCCCCATCGCGGTCAGGTCGACGATGACCTCTATGCTGCGGCCGGTGAACTCGCGGAGAAGCGGCGCCGCGGCTTCGTCTGCGCGGTCGTCGCCCGGGCGAGCAATGAGAAACAGTCGACTCACGCCTTCGAGCGCCGGCCCGAAGGTCTCGGGCCTGTCGAAGTCGAACTCGACGTCGAGGACCGTGCGCGACCATGACGCCCGACGTTGCGAGGCGTGGCGGACGGCTGCCCGGACGGGTTGCCCGAGGCGCTCGAGGGCCTGCACCAGCGCTCCGCCAACCCGGCCAGTCGCCCCCGTGACGAGTATCGTTCCATGCATATCGTGCCTCCTGTTTCGCGAGCCTCACACTGGGCGAGAGGCGAGCGGCCGCCCTGTCAGCAGGCTCCTGAGCCCGGCAAGGTGGTACGTCGAGAAGCTGGCGACGGCAGCCCGGATCTCGGCCTCGGTCTCGAATCGTTCGAGGATGCAAACCATCGTCTCGACCCAGTGGACGTAGATCCGTTCGAGGCTGAAGCGCAGTTCGGCCGTCACGTCCAGGGCCGGCCGGACGGTCCGCGCGTACGACAACGCCTGGCGCTGGAGGTCCCTGGCCAGCTTCCCGGCGAATCCTTCGTAACGGGTCCCCGCCGAACGGCCGAGCAGCACGATGAGTCTCAGCCGATCCTTTATCGAGAAGGCCATCAGGGTCTCGGCCGCCGCGGCGAATGCCGTTCCGGGCGGCAGCGCCAGGACATCCTCGACGCCGTCGAGGGCCCTGATCCGGCGCCGAATCAGGACCGTGAGCCGGCGCACGAACCTGCCGGGCACCACCTCGTCGAAGAGCACGTTCTTGTCGCGGTAGTAGTGATAGATGTTGCCCGTCGAGATCCCCGCCGCCCTCGCTATCCCGGCCATCGTGGCGCGATGAAATCCGTTGCGCGCGAACACGCCCAGCGCCGCGGCGGCGATCCGGTCTCTGACGTCGGTCTTCAGGTATTGCGCCATGGCCGTCCGGGTTAATAACGAACGAATGGTTCATTATTCGCCAGGCGGCTGCCGCGGGTCAACCGCCTGGCGCCCGGGCAGGCGGGGGATTCCCCGGGCCGGCGGCGTCACCTGTGGCCGTCGGGCCCCGCTCCTGACGGGCCCGGCGGGAGTTGGGCGTCGGGGCCGACAATGAACGCCTGCACGCGCAGCCCAATCGGCAGGTGCGCGTTTCGGTCGAGCAGCACGAGCGTTTCCAGGACCTTCGTGTCGATCTTCTCGGCGGGATCGTCGGTGCGGACGTTCTTCCGGCCGAGCTCCTGGCCCACCCGCACCACGTGCCCCGGGAATCTCGTGCTGCCAAAGGCGTCGGCCGTGACATACGCCGGCTGACCGACGGTGACCTTCGAAACGTCGGCTTCGTCGATGTCGACCCGGACGCGCAGCCTGGACCGGTCCGCCATCGTGAGAATCGGGGAGTCGAACTGCGTCGAGACGCTCTCCCCCGCCTTGCGGTGCCGGCGCAGAATCACCCCGGCGATCGGCGCACGGACGACGGTCTTGTCGTACGCCGCGCGGGCGTCGTCGAGCTTGGCGCGCGCCAGCGCCACCGACGACTCGGCACCGGCCCGATCCTCTTCGCGTGCGCCTGCCTCGATCAGGTCGCGGCGCTCTTTCGCTGCGCGCGCCCGGGCGTCGGCCACGCGCAGGTCCTGGATCGCCTTGTCTGCGTCGCTTTGCGACACGACCCCGTCGGCCAGCAGGCTTTGCGCCCGCTCCTGGTCCGCTCGGGCGCGGGTCAGGATCGCGTCCGCCTCGGCCACCGCCGCGTCTGCCTCTCGGCGCTCCTGTGCGCGGGCGCCGTTTCGCAGGCGTCGAAGCTCGGCCTCCTTCAGGCCCAGCTCGGCTTCGGCTGAGGCGACTCTGGCGCGGTAGTCCCGGTTCTCGATGATCGCGAGGGACTGGCCGGCGCGGACCGCGTCCCCTTCGTCGGCAAGCACGGCCATGAGCTTCCCTGACACCTCCGCGCTGATGTTGATCTCTTCCGAGATCGGCTCCACGCGGCCCGGTCCAGCGGCGACAAACGCCGGCTCACGGCCCGGTCCGACAGGGGCCGCTGCGGCCGGCTTCCCGGCGCCCGACAACGAGAGGAAGGTCACACTTGCTGCGGCCGCCATCGCGGCAACACTGATCAAGGTCGACTTCTTCATGTGCTGCTCCAAATGTTCAGTGCACCAGCGACCCTTCGTGTTCGAGTCCCGGCGCGACTCGGGCCAGCGGGAACGCCGGGTCGATGCTCGAGGCGCGTCCCTGGTCTCCGGCGACAATCTGGCCGTCGGCAATCCGGACGATGCGGTCAGCGAAACGGAGGATCCGGTCGTCGTGGCTGACGATGACTACGGCCCTGCCCTTCTGGCGGGCGAGATCGCGGAGCAGGTGAATGACCGTCAGCCCGCTCTGTGAATCCAGTGCTGCGGTTGGCTCGTCGGCGAGGATGATTGGCGGGTCGAGCGCCAGGGCCCGGGCGATGGCCACCCGCTGCTTCTGGCCGCCGCTCAGGTCGGCCGGATACGCGTCGCTCTTCGAAGCGAGCCCCACCTGCTCGAGCAGGTCCGCGGCACGCCCCGTGGCCGCCCGTCGTCCAACTCCCTTCAGATCGAAGGCCAGGGCGACGTTCTGCGCGGCAGTGAGGGTCGAGAACAGGTTGAACGACTGAAACACGAATCCGACCCGATCGAGGCGAATCTTCTGCAGCTCCGATTCCTCGAGCCGCGTCACCTCCTGGCCGAGCAGACGGACACTTCCGGAAGTCGGGCGGAGGAGGCAGCCCACCGCCGAAAGCAGCGTGGTCTTGCCGCTGCCCGACGGCCCCATCAGGATCACCAGCTCGCCCGTGTCGATGTCGAGCGTGACGCCTGCGAGGGCCCGGGTTGCGGCTTCGCCTTGTGCGTACATCTTGGTGAGGTCACGAACCGATATCGCCTGGCTCATGGAAGTCTCCGCCGGTTGCTAGCCCTTGAACACCATGGCTGGATCGAGCCTGGTGACCTTGTTGATCGAGACCATGGCGGCGACGACGCACATCACCACCGTGAGCCCCAGCATGCCCGCGGCCATCTCGGGCGGCAGCATGATTGGCGCGCCCCCTCGCTCGCTGCCGCGGACGACGAACCAGCTGGCGGTCATCCCGAGGACGAAGCCGATGAAGGCGCTGATGACAGCCTGGTTGATGAGCACGCCATACAGATATCGATTGCTGGCGCCCATCGCCTTGAGCGTTCCGTACTCCCGGATGTGGTCCATCGTCGTCGCGTAGATCGTTTGCGCGACCACGACGACGCCGACGATCAGGCCGAGCACGGCGGCCATGAGCACGGCGATGCCCGCTCCCGTCGTGAACATCCAGTAGAAGCGCGTCATGCGGCTGAACTGCGCCGTGGTGACCACGTCGACGTCCTTCACTCGCGACAGCAGCGCGTCGCGCAAAGCGCCGATCGGCGTCCCGGGGACCGCCTTCACGAGAATGAACAGCGTCTGGTCTTCGGAAAGCTGCGAGTAGTCCTGGGCGTTCTTGAAGGAGGTGAACACGTAGGGCGACGTCGTGAATGCCCGGATGCCTCGCGTGAACCCGGCGATTCGTGCCTGCCGTCCCCTGATCTCGACCAGCTGTCCGATCGCGTGGACGCCGAGCTTCTCCTTGTAGAGCTCGTCCACGAAGATCGCATCCGGCTCCTCGAGATCCGGCCTCGTGCCCGCGATGACGTTCCACGGGGCTCCCAGCTCGCTGGCGAGGTTGAACCCGACGACCTGGACGCTCTCCTGTTGCCCGTCGGGCCGCTTCCACGTCGTGAACCGGGCGATGTACTTCTGCGCTTCCTGGACGCCGGGGGTCGCGAGAACTGCCGAGAGCTTCCGCTCAGAGAACGGTACGCCCTGTTCGATGTAGGGGACCCTCTTCGAGGTGATCCAGAGGTCGGCTCCGGAGTGGTCGATCAGGCTCGAGGTGGTGGTTGTGAACCCGATGAACAGCCCGAACTCGACGACAATCAGCACGACCGCGAACACGATGCCGGTGATCGTGACCGCGAAGCGTGTCTTGTCGTGCACGAGATTGCGCCAGGCGAGCAGCGTCATTGGGGGCCTCCGCGAAGTGAACAGAGTGTTCTGGAAACACAGCGTTAACTACAGGGCAAAAAAAGAGACACTCCGCGGTCTCTACGCCCTGAACCCGTCCGTCATCGAATCAATCACCGCGTCGATCACCGCATCCCGATCCCCCCAAGGGAATTCAGGCTGAACGATGAGCAGGGATGTGATCCCGTGGACGCCCGCCCACAGCGCCCGGCTTGCCGTCTCCACATCGGCCGTCCGCAGTCGCCCCTGCCTGGCGCATTCGGCGACGGCGGTCGACAGGAATTCGAAGGCCTTCATACCGACCGGCGCGGCCCCGGAATCGTCCTCGCACGTCGGCGCGGCTTCGTCGCCGTGGGGCATGACGAAGGTCGGCAGGTAGTACTCAGGGTGGCTCAGGCCGAAATCGACGTACCGGCGAAGGCCCTTCTTCAGCGCGACGACAGGATCCGGCTTGCCGCGCGTAACCGCCTCCAGCTCCAGCAGGAGCTTGGCGAATGTCTCGTCGCAAACGGCTCGGACCAGGTCCTTTTTGTTCGCGAAGTGCAGGTAGATGGCGGTGGTCGAGTAGTCGATCTTCTCCGCCACCCCGCGCATGGTCAGATTGGCGTAACCGTCCTTTACGAGGATCTCCCTGGCCGCGTCGAGGATCTCCTGTTTCAGCAGCGATTTCTGTCTCGCGCGACGTTCTTGAACGGTCATGGGCTGCCTTCGCGTAACTACATTCTGTTACGTAACACCGTTAATATATGTTCCCGTGAGCGGCTTGTCAACGGGCGAGATTCCAAGGGGGAGCGGGTCTTCGGGCGGAGACCCGGTGGCGCAGTCCAAGGCCCTGGATCGGCTCGGTTGTGAACCCTCCGCCCGCGGCTGGATCCTTGACGCGCGGCGGGATAGATCTGTACCGTTTGCCCCGACGGCAGTTTCCCGTCAGAAAGCCCATTGTGGAGCTTCCGGCGCGATGCATGGCACTTGAATGACTGTGAGTCCCGCCACGCCGCCTTTCCGGCTGATGTTCCGGGGTCCCCGAGAAGGAGCAAGTGAATGAACATGGCACGTCCCGCGACTCGATCTTTCTGGCCCCTGGCAGCCGCCGCGCTGCTGGTGGTCGCGATTGCTGCGGACCTCGGCGCGCAGACGCTCGGGCCCGAAGTCATGAAGGCGTTCAAGTTCCGCTCGATCGGCCCATCGCGGCAGAGCGGACGCTTCGTCGACTTCGCGGTGCCCGAGAAGGAGCCGTGGACGATCTACGCGGCGACCGGTTCGGGCGGCTTGTGGAAGTCGGTGAACAACGGCATCACCTGGGAGCCGATCTTCGACAACCAGCCGGTCATCTCGATTGGCGACATCGCCGTCGCCGCGACCGATCCGAAGATCGTCTGGGTCGGCACCGGCGAGCACACCTCGTCGCGAAGCACGTACTGGGGAGACGGCGTCTACAAGTCGACTGACGCCGGCACGACGTGGACGAACATGGGCCTGAAGGACACCCAGCACATCGGCCGCGTCATCATCGATCCGAAAGACCCCAACATCGTCTACGTCGCGGCGCTCGGACACCTCTACTCCGAGAACGCGGAGCGCGGCGTGTTCAAGACGATCGACGGCGGCAAGACGTGGGTCAAGTCGCTTGATGTCAAGATCGATGGCCGGGCGATCGGCGCCTGCGAACTGGTCATGGATCCCACCAATCCGAAGATCCTCTACGCGGCGACGTACGACAAAGAACGCAAGCCCTGGACCTTCAACCTGGCCGGCCCCGGCAGCGGGATCTACAAGACGACCGATGCCGGCAAGACGTGGAACAAGCTGACGACCGGCCTGCCTGGCGGCATGCTCGGCCGGATTGGCCTCGACGTCTACAAGAAGAACCCGCTCATCCTCTACGCCAACATCGAAAACGGCAACAAGCCTGGCGTGTCGGACGCGGACCGGCTGGCGGAGTTGCGCGCGGGCAAGACGAGCGACGGGATGATCGGCGAAGAGGTCTATCGCTCCGACGACGGCGGTAAGACCTGGAAGAAGGTCAGCCCGGAGAAGCAGAAGATCGGCGGCGGCCCCGGCTACTACTACATGCAGATTCGCGTCGATCCGAACGACGCCAACCATGTCTACGTGCTGACCGTCGGCGTGACGCATTCGACTGACGGCGGCAAGACCTGGTCCTCGCCGTTCAGGTTCGGCGGCGACAACCATGCGATGTGGATCGATCCCGGCAACTCGAACCACATGATCCTCGGCTACGACCACGGCATGGGCATCACCTACGACGGCGGCAAGAACTGGTATCACCCCGACGAGCTGCCGCTCGCGCAGTTCTACCAGGTCGGCTACGACATGATGTGGCCGTACAACGTCGCGGGCGGCCTGCAGGACAACGGCTCGGTGCGCGGCCCGAGCACCAAGCGCGGCGGCGGGCGCATCGTGTTCGAGGACTGGCAGACGGTGGGCGGCGGCGACGGGATGTACAACGTCATCGAGCCGGTCACCAACCGGTTCCTCTACAACGAGTCTCAGCAGGGCTCGATCTCGAGGGTCGACCTCTACACGGGCGAGTCCAAGAACATCCGGTACCAGGACGACACCCTTCGCTACGCGTGGACGGCGCCGATTGCGATGTCGCCGCACGACAGCAACGTCATCTACCACGGCTCCAACCGGCTGCTGAAATCGACGTATCGCGGCGAGGTCTGGACCTTCATCAGCCCGGACCTGTCGACCAACGACAAGACGAAGCTGACCGGCGCCGATGGCAAGGGCGGTGACGGCAACATCCAGTACCGCACCATCACGACGATCGACGAGTCGCCGCTGGTGCGGGATCTGATCTACGTCGGCACCGATGACGGCAACGTCCAGATGACCAAGGACGGCGGGAAGAACTGGACGAAGCTGAACGACAAGATCACCGGCAATCCCGGCTACTACGTGAGCCGCGTGGTTGCGTCACGCCACGCGGCCGGCACGGCGTACGTGACCTACACCGGGTATCGCAACGACGACTTCAAGCCGTACATCTACAGGACTACCGACTACGGCCAGACGTGGGCGCCGCTTGCCGGCAACCTGCCGATCGGGTCGGTGAACGTCATCCGCGAGGATCCCTACAATCCGAACCTGTTGTTTGTCGGCATGGACTGGGGCGTCTACGCATCGATCGATGGCGGCAAGACGTGGAACGAGCTGAAGAACGGCATGCCCACGCAGCCGGTGCACGACCTGCAGATCCATCCGCGCGAGCACGAGCTGATCGTCGCGACGCACGGCCGCGGGATCTTCATCACCGACATCTCGGCGCTCGAGGACATGAGCGACAAGACGCTCGGGCAGGACTTCTACCTGTTCGACGTCAAGTCGAAGGTGAAGTGGATCGTGCGGCGGCCCAACGTGTCGGCGTCGACCAACTTCGACGGCCAGAGCGAGCCGGCCGGCGTGATGATCAACTACTACCAGAAGGCGCCGTCCGCAGGCGACATCACGGTGAAAGTGTTGCAGGGCACGCGCGTGGTGGCCGAGACCAAGGGGCCCAACCTCGCCGGCATCAACCAGCTTGTGTGGAACATGACGGTGACTCCCATCACGATCCCCGGGCAGGCAGTCGCAACAGGCGGTGGCCGCGGCGGCCGGGGCGGGCAGGGCGGGGGCGGCGGCGGCCGGGGCGGGGCCGCGGCACCGCCGTATCCGACCTTCGGCGGCCGCGGGGCGGCCGATCCGGGTGAATACACCGTAGTCGTGACCGCGGGCGGGAAGACGATCACGAAGAAGTTCCAGATTCTCGAGGACGCCTGGTTCGACAAGATGTTCTAGGGCTCACTGGACCCGGGGCTCCGTCGGCTCTTGGCGTTCGATCCGAGGGTTGATGTAGCGCGGGGGCTGGGGTTGATGTAGCGCGGGGGCTGGGGTTGATGTAGCGCGGGGGCTGGGGTTGATGTAGCGCGGGGGCTGGGGTTGATGTAGCGCGGGGGCTTCAGCCCCCGTGGCTCCGTCGACTCGAGACCCCGGGCTCCGTCGGCTCGTGGCGCTCGATCCGAGGATTGATGTAGCGCGGGGGCTTCAGCCCCCGTGGCCGGGTCGAGCGTGTCGGAGCGGCGGATCGATGTGAAGTAGACTGCTTCGATGGTTTCACGTGTGCGCGCCCATGGGTGCCGCGCCATCATCGTTGGCTGCCTCGCATTCGGATGCTTCCTCGGCGCGGTGCCTCTCGCCGCGGCGCAAAGTGCGAGCGCCCCTGATCCCCGCGAGGCCAAGCCCGAGCGTCCGACCGTTGCCACGCACGCCTACGAGGTGGCGCCCGGTATCGTGGAACTCGAAATCGGCGGACAGCGGCAGCGCCCCGATCCGAATTCCACGCTGCTGTCGGTGCCCGCGCTTTTCAAGATTGGACTGGCCGATCGTCTTCAGCTCGACATCCTTCCCGGGTGGGTCAGAACGTCCCAGGACGGGACGGTACAGTCGGGCGTTGGCGATCTTGCCGTCGGGTTCAAGTGGCAGGTGGCCGAAGCCGCTCCCATCCTGGGCGATTTCGCGCTGCAGTCGACCGTGAAGTTCGCGACGGGATCGGTTTCCCTGGGCACCGGCACGGGCACCACCGACCTGAACCTCCTGCTGATCTCCAGCCACTCATTCGGCGATCTCGAGATCGACATCAACGCAGGCTACACGCGTCGGAGCGGCGACGGCAGCACGGCCCCGAGAGACGCCGCGCTGTGGACCTGTTCGGCCGGCCGGCCGATCGCGGGCAGTCTTGGCTGGGTCGCCGAGGTCTTCGGGTATCCGGGAACCTCCGGCCCGAGCGGCACCCGGCCAGTGGTGGCCTTCCTGACGGGGCCCACCTTCAAAGTCGAACGCAGCCTGGTTCTCGACGCCGGGGCGATCTTCGACATCACCGGGTTCGGCGGAACGGCCATCTACGGCGGCGCCACCTGGAACATCGGGCGGCTTTGGCGGGCGGAATAGGTTACAGGTTATAGGTTACAGGTTATAGGGCCCCAAGCCCCAGGCCCCAAGCCACAAGCCGTAGACCACCGGCCCCGGCGGCATGCGGCTGGCGACCATTCGGCAAGATCCGGCATCACGCCGACCGCTGACGGCCTCCCCGTCGTCTTCTAATCGCCCGTGAACACCGGCGTTCGTGGTACGTTCGTGGGATGCCCCTGGTCACGTTCGATCGCGTGTCGGTCGCCTTCGGCCACCTCCCTCTCCTCGACGATGTGGCGCTGCAGATCGATGCCGGCGAGCGGGTGTGCGTGATTGGCAGGAACGGGACGGGCAAATCCACGCTGCTCAAGGTCATCGCCGGCGAGCTTCTGCATGACACCGGGTCGGTCTGGCGTCAGCCGGGGATCAGGATCGCCAGGCTCGAGCAGGACATGCCCCTGTCTGCCGACCGCGCGGTGTTCGACGTCGTCGCCGAGGGCGTGGCCGAGCTGAGCGACCTGCTGACGGCATATCACCACGCGGCCATTGCGGTGGCCGAATCCGGCACCGGGGACGGGCTCGACAAGCTCGGCCGCCTGCAGCACGAACTCGACGAGCGCGGGGCGTGGAGCGTGGAGCAGCGCGTGGAGATGGTCCTGGATCGCCTCGGCCTCTCTGCCGAGGTCATCGTCAACACGCTCTCCGGCGGGTGGCGCCGGCGCGTGCTGCTGGCCAGGGCGCTTGTCTCGCAGCCCGACCTGCTGCTGCTCGACGAACCGACGAACCATCTCGACATCGAAGCCATCAAGTGGCTCGAGGAGTTCCTCGCCGGCTACGCAGGCGCGCTGGTGTTCGTCACGCACGACCGCGCCTTTCTCCAGCGGCTCGCCACCCGCATCGTCGAGCTGGATCGCGGGCGCGTGACGTCGTGGCCGGGCGACTACGACACCTTTCTCCGCAAGAAGGACGAGTGGCTGTCCAACGAGTCCGTGCGGCAGCAGAAATTCGACAAGCGGCTCGGCGAAGAGGAGGTGTGGCTGCGCCAGGGGATCAAGGCCCGCCGCACGCGGAACGAGGGCAGGGTGCGCGCTCTGCTGGCGATGCGGGATGAACGGGCGGCCAGGCGCGAGCAGGTTGGCACCGCGCGCATCCAGGTCGAAGCGGCCGACCCGTCTGGCCGTCTCGTCTTCGAGGCACGGGATGTCGCCAAGTCGTTCGACCAGGCCCCGGTGATCCAGGGATTCTCGGTGCGCGTGATGCGCGGGGATCGGATCGGCCTGATAGGGCCGAACGGCGCCGGCAAGACGACGCTGCTTCGACTGCTGCTCGGCGAGATCGAGCCGGACGCGGGTGAGATTCTGCGGGGGACGAACCTGCAGGTCGCCTATTACGACCAGCAGCGCGAGCAGCTCGATCCCGAAATGACCGTGTTCGACACCATCGGCGAGGGCAACGAATGGGTGACGGTCAACGGGCGGCAGCGCCACGTGAACGGATATCTCGACGACTTCCTCTTCCCGCCGGAGCGGGCCCGATCGCCGGTCAAGGCGCTGTCGGGCGGCGAGAGGAACCGCCTCCTGCTCGCGCGGGTGTTCACCAGGCCCGCGAACGTGCTCGTGCTGGACGAGCCGACCAACGACCTCGATCTGGAGTCACTCGAGCTGCTCGAAGCGCAGTTGACCGAGTTCCCGGGCACGCTGCTCCTGGTGAGCCACGACCGAGTGTTTCTCGACAATGTCGTCACCAGCACGCTGGTGTTCGAGGGCGACGCCCGCGTGCAGGAGTACGTCGGCGGCTACAACGACTGGCTGCGGCAGGCGGGCGCGGGAGGCAGGAGGCGCGATCCCGCGGCGCCATCCGGGCGCGCAAGCCGGCAGTCCGCAGGGGAGACGATTTCTCCGGAGGCCGACAGCCCGTCGCGGCCTGATCAGCGCAAGCGGCTTTCGTACAACGAGAAGCGGGAATTTGCGCAGCTGCCTGCGAGGATCGAGGCGCTCGAGGCCGAGCAACAGGCGCTCGAAGCCGGCATTGCCGATCCCGCGTTCTATCGGGAGCCCGCCGAAGTCATCAGGCAGAAGATTGCCCGCCTCGAATCGGTCCACCAGGAGCTGCTCGACGCCTACGCGAAGTGGGACGAGTTCGACTCGCGGGCCTGAAGGCAGGGACTGGCCCCTGCCCCGGGTTGAATCTCCCCGGGTCCCCGCCACGCGTTTCCTCGTACCCGTTGGGCGGTGGCCGGGGTAGACTCGAACGAACACATTCCCTTACACGGTGTATAGGGGTTTAGCCGGTGACCAACTTCGAGGTTTCGATCCGGTTCTTCCTCCAGCTCGCGGTCATCCTCGGGGCCTGCCGCTTCGTGGGATACGCGACGCGCTACCTCGGCCAGACGCAGGTCGTCGGCGAGATGATCGCGGGGGTGCTCCTCGGACCGTCGCTGCTCGGCTGGTTCGCGCCCGGATGGCAGGCCCACCTCTTTCCGAAGCCGACGATGACGGTGCTCTACTGCGCGGCGCAGGTGGGGCTCGTCTTGTACATGTTCCTGGTCGGGCTTGATTTTCGTCTCGACCTGATCCGCTCGCGCAAACGGAGTGCGATCTCGGTGTCGCTCGCCGGGATTCTCACGCCGATGACTCTCGGGGCGCTCGTCGCCTACCTGCTCCGCGCGGACGCCACGGTCTTCAAGCCGGAGGTGGCGCTGTGGCAGAACGCGCTCTTCCTCGCCGCGGCGATGTCGATTACTGCGTTCCCCATGCTCGCTCGCATCATCCGCGAGAGCGGCATGTCGCGGACCTCGCTCGGCACCCTGGCGCTCGCCGCGGGGTCGAGCGACGACGCCGCGGCCTGGTGCATTCTCGCCATCGTGCTGGCCAGCTTCCGCTCGCAGCCCGGAATCGCCCTGCTCGCGATCGGCGGAGGGATCGTGTACGCGTTCACCATGGTCACGGCCGGGCGCGCCCTGCTCCATCGCTTTCTTGATTTCGTCCGCACGAGACCGAGGCTCGAGGGGCTGCCGCTCCCGGCGACGCTGGCCCTCCTGATGCTCGCGGCGTGGTTCACCGATGCGATCGGGATCTATGCCGTCTTCGGCGCGTTCGTTCTCGGGGCGGTCGTTCCCCGCGGCGCGTTCGCCGATCAACTGCAGGACAAGCTCGAGCCTCTGACGGTCAATCTGCTCCTGCCATTGTTCTTCGTCTATTCGGGCCTCAACACGAAGGTCAACCTCCTGAACACGCCCCGGCTGTGGGCCATCGGAGCTCTCCTGCTGGTGGCGGCGATGGCCGGTAAGGGCCTTGCGTGCTACGGCGCGGCGCGCTGGAACGGCGAACCCCCGCGCGAGGCCGCCGCGATCGGCGCGTTGATGAACGCCCGCGGATTGATGGAGCTGATCATCCTGAACATCGGGCGCGATTTCGGCGTCATCACGGACACGCTGTTCAGTATGATGGTCATCATGGCGATCGCCACGACCCTGATGGCCTCTCCGCTGTTCGAGCTGCTCTACGGAAACCAGAGGGACAGGCTGCTCGCGCGATCCGATCGCGAAGGGGCCGCGATGGCGGGTGGGTCAAAGTAGCAGGTGCGATGTTCTTCGAGGATTTCACGCTCGACTACGTGTTCGACTCTCCCGGCCGCACGATTGCCGAGGGTGACATCATGGAGTTCGCCCGGCTCACGGGCGACTTCAGCGAGATTCATACGAACGATGATCGGGCGAAGGAGTCTCCGTTCGGCCGGCGCATCGCGCACGGCGCGCTCGTCTTCAGCATCTCGATCGGAATCACCGTCAGCTCCGGCCTCGTGGACGACTCACTCGTCGCCTTCTACGGCGTCGACGGACTGCGCTTCACCAGGCCGGTCTTCATCGGCGACGCCGTCACGGTGCAGAAGCGTGTGCACGCGCTCGAAGTGAAAGGGCAGGGGCGCGGCATGGTGACCTTCCGCACCCGCGTCCTGAACCAGGATGGCCGCCCGGTGCTCGTCTATCGCGACAGCCTGCTGCTCAGGACGAGAGATCAGCCAGGCACGCCGGACTGAGCAGAGAGGCTCCCTCTACCCGTTGGGCTTCAATTCGCTCGCGGGAATCTTCGAGTCGAAAATCAGGCACGTCGCGGAGCCGGTCGCGCACACCTCGCCCAGTGAGTCGACGATGCGCCCCTCGGAGGTGGCGATCTGGTGCCCATTGGAGACGACCCAGCCTTCGGCCATGATCTCCCCGCTCAACTCGAACACCGGCCGCAGGAAATTCACTTTGATCTCGATCGTCAAGTAGCCCCGGCCGGCAGGCAACACCGTGTGGACGGCGCCTGACATGACCGAATCGAGCAGCGTCGCAAGAATGCCTCCGTGGACGCAGCCCATCGGATTGTAGTGGGATTCGTCCGGGGAGAGGCTCATCTTGAAGGTCCCCTCCCCCGCGTCGAACATGTCGATGCCGATCAGCTGCGTGAACGGTGGCTTGGGAATCTTTCCCCGCCGCATGGCGTCGAAGAACTCCGCCCCGGACATCCGCCGTGCCTGGGCTTCAACGCCTGACTGGCTTTCCCATTCGATCGTTCGCTTCCGCGTCTTCGCTTCCTTGAGCATCGTTCACCCTTTTCTGTCGGGCATGGACGGTCACGCGCACGGAGCAAAGCTCCCGTGAAAACCCGGATGTATCCGGTGGCCGAGCGGCAGCCGAGCGATCGGCCCGCGCCGGAGGTCGAACGCGTCGAACAGGACGATCGAAGCCTGACGGGCCGGCGCGTTCAGCAACTGCACGATGACGACCGCCTCTGCCTCGTTCCCCGGGTTGTGCACGAATACCGGCTCACCGCCGAGGTACTCGCCGGCGGGGCACTGATACACGTCGGTCGCCTCCGGGCTGTCCCACGACACGCGCGCGACCTGGTCGAAGAACTTCCGCCCGGCTGCGCCAGCATGCGACATGCCGAGCATCCAGCAGGTGGCGTACGGCTGGCCGAGCAACCGGACGTCGATCGCCGGGAAGTCCGGCGTTCGGTCGTATGGGAGCGCCGTGCGATCCATCAGCGTTCTCGACGCAAGCTCGATGCGGTATCGCACCGGGCAACCGAGCGGAGCCGTCCGGAAGAGATCGGGAACAGGTTCGTACTCCGGGTAAATGGGCGAGTCGAGCTCGAGGATGTCGGCCGTCAGCACGCCGTCCGTCTCGAAGCAGTTGATCACGTGCAGGCAGTAGCCGGCGCCCGTTCGCACGGAAACGGCCTCGCCGCGGCCCGGCGCTCGCGGCACGATGAGGATCTGGCTGCCCAGGGACGGGGTCCAGCGTAACGATTCCATCACTGATGCGCCGGCGATGAACCGTTCGAAGTCCATGAGGAGCGGGCTCAGGTAGAACACCGCGTGCTCCGGCGTGATCCCGCAATCGTGGATCGAGTGGGGGCGGGAGATCCGGTGGTGCCTGCGCTGCACGAGCGTCCCGTCCGGCTCGAACTCGTACACGACGATGGAGGGTGCCGTGGGCGAATAGGCCATGCCGAAGTTCACGAGCCGCCCGGTCGCCGGATCGATCTTGGCGTGTGCGGCGAACGGGCTCACCTCGTTCAGGCGGCCGTGGAAGTCGTAGACGCCACGCGTTTCGAGCGTGCGCGGATCGAGCTCGACGGGAAGCGACTGCTCACCGAACGCCAGCAAGGTACCGTCGAACGGGTAGACGCTCACGTTGACGGGAGACGCCAGCATCAGCCGGTACCGCAACTGGTCTCCCGGGAACGCAGTTCCGAACGTGCGATAGAGGGGCGCCCCCGCTTCTTCCTCATCCTCGAGCTTGCGAGTCCGCACGAAGCGGTTGACGAATTCCACTCCCACGCCGGAGAAATGCAGGGCGCACACCATCCCGTCGCCGTCGAGCCAGTGGCGGTAGCGCATCGCTCCGCGGGTGAATCGCGCCGGCCCGTTGACGTAGTACGAGCCTCGCAGCCAGCCCGGCACCGCGCCGACAATTCCGGTGACATCGTGGGCCCCCTCGATCGCATCGAACAGAAAGCAATCTTCCAGGAGTGGCGCATAGCCGGTCGCGGCGGATGTAGTCATGCGGACCTGAGCGCCAGGCGCTCGCCTGGAATGAAGGTGGAGAGGGCCGACGGGTCCAGGGTCCACCGGTACTCCTCGGTCGCTCCAGCGAATGGCGCATACGCCGCCCGCATGGCGGCCTCATCGAACTCGACGTGCTGCAGCTTGAGGCTCGCGACGAACGGGCCGTTCAGCAGCACGCGGCGGTCGCCGACGACCGACGCATGCACGTGCGCGATGATGTACCGGGCAAACTCCCTGAGGCGGTCCAGGTGGTGGTCGAGCACGTCCATCGCCTCGTCCGGAGACAGGGCGGCCTGGTAGAAGAGTCTCTCGGAGCTCCGGAGACAGCCGACGTCGTAGAACTCGATGTCCTCGACCGCGTGCGGCTTCGGCCGGTGGGTCTGCTTCCATTTGTAGTAGCCGCTCAGCAGCCGCTGAAGGCCCTGGTTGATTCGCCCGAGCGACGCGAACTTCACGAGGAACAGCCGCTCGAACACCGGGTCCGTGAACAGGTCGCTGAGGAACGGCATGACATAGAACCCGAAGTACACCGCCAGTTCCCACGCGTACTTCAGCGTGAATGCCTCCTGGTCGCCCAGGCAGTCGTAGCTGGTCGCGTAGGACGGGACGTAGGCCTGGTACATGACCCGCATGAGGGTCTCGTGCATCCGGCACCGGCGCTCGAGGTCACCCGCTTCGTCGTGGCGTATGGCGTCCACGATCAGCGTGTTGTAGATCGCGATGAGATCGCTTCCCGGGCTGTAGAGCGGATCGGAAAAGCGTCCGGCCTCACCGGTCATGGCCCAGCCTCTGGCGCTGAGGGTCTGCGCGGCGTCGTACGAGAAATCCGGGAGGCGCCCTTGTGAGAGGATTCGGCGCTGCGGGAGATCCCGCGCAAACAGCGGCCACTCGCGGCACGCATACTCAATCATCTGACCGGCCGTCGCGACGTCGTTCGCATCGACGACCGACCGATCGAACACGAGCCCGAGACTGGTCTTGCCGTGCAGCGGGATCACCCAGAACCATCGCCCCTCGCCGCAGAAATGGTTCGTCGCCAGAAACCTGGGGAAGTTGCCCTGCCGGCGCCTTCTCGGGTCGACGCGGATTTCGTCCTGCGAGCGGCCGGTGAGCTGCTCGATGTTCACCAGCCCGTCGACCCAGCACCAGGTCGCGCCGTGCCGGATCTCGTTGCCCGCAGAGAGCGACAACAGGCGCTTCAGGACCGCGCCCCGCCCCGATGCATCGACCACCCACCGGCAGCCGACGCGGCGTCCCGCAACTGTCACGACGTGGTCTCCCGCCTCCGACAAGGTGACCGCCGTGTCCTGAACGCCGCCGAGGAATGCGCATCTCGGGTTGGCGCGGTTCAACTCGAGCAGATGCGCCTCCAGCAGGTTGCGATCCAGCTGGAAGGTGGCGATGTTCGAAAGGACACGTGAGTACGAAGCGCTGTAATCCTCGATGGCGAGATTGGAGAATCCCGGGGTCGGCCAGTGGAAGCGGAGGTTGTATTTCAGGTAGTGGCGCGTCAGCAGGTGCTCCTCGAGCTCGAGCACTCTGGAAAAATAGTAGCCGGCCAGCTGGACCAGCGATTCGCCGACCTTCTGCCCGCGCTCCGCGGGATTGTTCCGCTTGTCGAGCAGGAGAACGGACCTGTTGGTCTGCAGGAGCAGCTGCCGTGCGAGCGCCAGGCCGGCGAGGCCGGCGCCGACGATCACGATGTCGTAGCGTTCGCCAGGGGCTGCGTCCGACGCTGAATTCCCGGTCATACCAGTCCGCCGTCCACCGAGTACACCTGGCCAGTGATATACGACGCGGAGTCGCCTGCCAGGAACAGCGCCAGGTCGGCGACGGCCGAGGGCTGTCCCGGCGTGCCCATGGGGATGGTCGCGTAGAGCCTCTTCTTCGTCGCCTCGCCGATCGACGCGGTCATGTCGGATTCGATGAAGCCGGGCGCGATGGCATTCACGCGAACGCCAAGGCGCGCCACCTCCCGGGCGAGCGCCTTGGTGAGGCCGATCACACCGGCCTTCGATGCGCTGTAGTTGACCTGCCCGGGAAGGCCGACGATGCCGCTCGTGCTGGTAATGTTGATGATCGAGCCACCCTCATCGAGCATGCCCCGGACGACGAGCCTCGCGTAGTTGAACGGGCCGGTCAGGTTCGTGTCGATCACCGCTTGCCAATCGGTGGGGCTCATGAACCCGAACGCGCCGTCGCGCCTGATGCCGGCATTGTTGACGAGCGCACTGATGGGGCCCATCCGTTCCTGCACCCCGGCAATGACCTCTTCGGCGCGGGAGTAACTTCGAACGTCTGCCTGGAATGCCTCCGCGGTACCGCGGGCGGCAGTGACAGTCGACACCACGGCGTCTGCCGCGTCCCGGTTCGCGGCATATGTAAACGCAACGCCGTAACCGTTCCGTGCGAAGGTTTCGACGATCGAACGGCCGATGCCGCGTGATCCGCCGGTGACCAGGACGATCTTCACGGCCGGCACCAATCCGAGCGGTTGCGCATCTCACCGACCTGCGGCGAAGCGATGCAGAACCAGCGCGGCGTTGTTGCCGTCGCAGCCAGAGATGTTGACGAGCGCATAGTCTCCGTGGACCTCCTGGGTGACGGGGGAGAGCCGAATGCCGTACTCGCCGAATCCGAGGCTCCCGGGCGTCGGCGGGAGCCGCTGCCCGGAGAGCGCCGCGCTTGCCACCAGTGCCGACATCGCACCCGCGCCGCCGAGGCACTCACCGAACGCCGCCTTGGGGGCGCAGGCCGGGACGTCCGCCAGCCTGCCGCCGAAAACCGCGCGAAGCGCCGAGGCCTCCCTCGCGTCGCCCAGCCGGTTTCCCGATCCGCCCGAGACGATGCAGGCGACATGCTCGGGTCCGATGTCCGCCTCCTCCAGCGCGAGCCGGATCGCTTCCGCGCCCCCGGGCGCGGTGGCATCGCCGGCCTCGCGTCCAGCCACGTCTCGCGTTGCCCCGAATCCGGCCAGCGCAATGCCCGGTGCCATCCCGCGTGCCCGCGCGTCTGACTCGCTTTCGAGGGCCAGGATTGCAGCGCCCTCCCCGGGAACGCACCCGTCCCGCGCTCGGGCGAATGGTCTGGCTACGCCCGTGGCCGACAGCGCTCCGGACTTCTGCAGGCCGACGAGCACTTCCTCGCTCAGTTCCTCGACTCCGCCGGCCATCACCCGGCGAACCCGGCCCAGGCGGACGAAGTCGGCGGCATACCCCAGCGCAAACGCGCCCGACGCCAGTCCCGCGCAGAGCGTGGAATTGATCCCGCGCAGCGCGAACCGAATCGCCGCCTGGCCTGCGGCCGAGTTGATCACCGTGTTCGGGAACGCCAGCGGGCTCACGTACTGCGGGCCGTCGGTGATCCCGTTCCAGTCGAAGCTGGCGATGCTGTGAATGCCCCCGAGCATCGTTCCGCACACGAGGCCGAGCTCCGCATCGGTTCCCTCTGCGCGGGCGTCGAGCCCGGCGTCGTTCATCGCCAGCTGCGTGGCCACGCAGAGGAGCCGGGCGGTGCGGTCCAGCACCCGAATCCCCGTGCCGAGCCACGGCTCGGGGTTGAAGTCCGCAATCTCTGCTGTGACGTAGCCCTCCTCAAATCGCGAGCTCCGCGCACCGGCGCAGACGCCCTCGAACAGGGCACGTGCGAACTCGGCGGTGCCGACGCCGAGCGCCGACACGACTCCGGCGCCGGTGATGACCACGCGCTCGCTCATGAGGTGTGCGACCCTCGCTCGAACCGAGCCATGCAGAGGGACGAGTTGTTGCCCCCGAACGCGTAGGCGTTGTTCAACACCACGCGCGGACGCAGTTCCCGGGCCTGGTTCGGCACACAGTCGACCGGACACTCCGGGTCCGGCGATTCGAAATTCATCGTTGGCGGAACAACGCCGGTCGAGAGTGCCAGCGCGCAGGCCGCCGCCTCGATCGCGCTCGCTGCGCCCATCGTGTGGCCGATCATCGACTTGATCGAACTCATGGGAAGCCGCTCGGCACGAGCGCCAAACACGGATCGGAGGGCCAGTGGACTCGACCCGGTCGTTCGTCGGCGTGCCTGTGCCGTGCGCGCTGACGTAGTCCACCGATTCGGTGCCGACGCCGCTCATCGCGAGCGCGGCGCGCATGGCGCGCGCCGCCCCGTCACCCAGCGGGTGCCCGGCCGTCATGTGATGCGCGTCGCACGTCAGGCCGTAGCCAAGAATCTCGGCGTAGATCGGCGCCCGGCGCGCGATGGCCCGGTCGAGCGGCTCGAGGACGACGATGGCCGCGCCTTCGCCCGGGATCATGCCCTTCCGGTTCCGGTCGAAGGGCTGGCACCGTTCCGGGGCGATGGCGCCGAGCCGCGCGAAGCCCGAATACGTGATGCGGGTGAACGGGTCTGCGCCTCCGGCCAGCGCGACGTCGAGCCGGCCGGCCCGCACGAGGTCGAAGCCGTAGCCGATCGCGTAGTTCCCGGCGGCGCATGCCGTGGGGATCGTGAGGCATGGCCCGAGCACGCCGAATTCGTCGGCGATATGACCAGGGATGACGTGCGAAGGATAGAGCCCTGGCACGTCGTCTGGAATCGATACAAGGCCGGATGCCTTGCGGAAGTCGTTGTACTGCTGGACGACCAGGGCTTCGCCCGAGGTGGTCCCGAGCACGACGCCGACGCGCGAACGGCTTCCAGACTTCGGGATCCAGCTGGGCATCGTCAATGGCGAGGCGGGCGGCGCTGACCGCCAGGTGCGACGCACGCCCCATGCGCTGCGGGTCCTGGCGGCGGAAGTACCGCGGCGGGACTGAAGGCTCTGACTTCCGCCCCGACATGGACCGGATACTCCGTCGTGTCGATCGACGCCACCGGCCCAATGCCGGAGCGGCCTTCGAGCAGGGCTTGCCACGCCTCTTCGCGCCCTGAGCCGACCGGGGTGACCAGCCCTATTCCGGTCACGACCACTCGTGTCATGGCAGTGTCCTGGCAGCGGGAAGAGCGGTCGGCGACTAGGCGTTCGGCAGATGGCGCTGGACAGCCGCTACTGCCTGACTCACATTGCCGATGGAGAGGAACTCGCTCTCCGGGATCTTGATCCTGTATTTCCTGTCCACTGCCACGAGCAGCTCCATGGCACGAAGGGAGTCCATCCCCAGGTTGTCCATGAAGCTGGCTGTGTCGGTCACGTCATTGATCGGGACTTCGGCGATGTCAGCAACCATTTCCTTCACGGAATTGCGAATGTAGTCGGCGGTGTACTTCTCGGTCACGGTCTGCCTCCTTGTGTGATGGGCCGATGCGAGCGGAACCTCCGCCGCTCAGGGCCCCCGGTACCCACCCTGCTTCGTTTCCTCCGGCCACGTCGTCGTCACCAGCTTCGACCTGTTGCGCGCCACCAGGCCGCACTTCGGAGTGCGCCGCTCGATGAGTTCCTGCCGCCGGCAATTCGCATAGATCCGCCCGAACAATGAAACCGCACGCCCGTACTCCGGCCACGGCTCGCACCTCCTGGAGAGTGCGAGGGTTCAGCCCAGAGGTTGCGCGCGACGTCCAAGCCCGTCAGTTATATCCGATGTAGTGCGTAGGATATTATATGCAACGACGCGACGCGGTTGTCAACGGAGATTGTCAGTGGTTTCGCAGCAGGAAGCGGCGATGGCTTGCGAATGCCGGCCCGAGATCGGCGGCCAGACGATTGAACAACTGCTGCAGCTCTTTGTACGTAGCGTTGCGTCCGGCGTCCGGCACGGCGCGTGTCGTTTCGTCGAGGCGAACGAACCGATCGACGATGCTCTCGATGGCGATTCCGCGCCCGCGGGCGTGCCCCGCCACCCATAGTCCGTGAAGTGCGGCGCCGAAGGCGGCGCCCTCGTTCCCATCCGGGCACACGACCGGGAAGCCAAAGACGTCCGCGACGATCTGCCGCCACACGGGGCTCGCCGATCCTCCGCCGGTCAGCCGGATTTCGTGCGGCTCGATCCCCAGCTCGCGCAGGCGGCCGAGCCCGTAGTTCAGGCCAATCGTCACGCCCTCGATCGCCGCGCGGGCCATGTGGGGCGCGTCGAATGTCGCGTCGCGAATGCCCACGAAGACGCCGGTGCCGTCCGGGCAGTTCGGCGTCCGTTCGCCCTCGAAGAACGGCACCAGGAGAAGGCCGTCCGAGCCCGCATCCACCGACGCGGCTGCCTGCGCGAACGCTTCGTGGTCGAGGTTGAACCGGCGGCGCACCATCTCGGTCGCGACGGTGACGTTCATCGTGCACACGAGCGGCAGCCAGCGGCCCGTGGCATCGCAGAAGGCCGCCACCTCGCCGCGCGGATCGACGACCGGTGCATCGGCACAGGCGTAGATCGTGCCGGAGGTTCCGAGGCTCGCCGTGACAATTCCGGGGCGCACGCTGCCGGTACCGATGGCGCCCATCATGTTGTCGCCGCTGCCCGAGATCACGACATCCGGACCCATGCCCCACCGGGCCGCAAGCTCGGGCCGCAGCGTGCCGGCCGGAGTGCGCGAGTGTACGAGCGGCGGGAGTTTCGACGAAAGGGAAGGATCGATCGCGTCGAGCGCCTGCCGGCACCATGTCCGCGTCCGGACGTCCAGCAGGCCCGTGCCGGACGCGTCGCCGTACTCCATCACCGCGCGCCCGGTCAGATGCCACGCCAGGTAGTCGTGGGGCAGCAGAACCGTCGCCAGGCGATCGTAGTGGCCGGGCTCCCGCTCCTTCAGCCAGAGGATCTTCGAGGCGGTGAATCCGGGCGGGATGAGGTTGCCGAGCATCGCGATCGCCTGGTCGCGTCCGCCCAGCCGGGCCATGAGCGTATCGCACTGCGCGGCGGTGGTCGTATCGCACCAGAGCTTGGCAGGCCTGATGACGCGATGGCCGGCGTCGAGCGCCACCAGGCCATGCTGCTGGCCTGAAATGCCGATCGCGAGCACGCCGCGTGGATCGATCGAGCGGGCGCGCATGACGTGGTCGATGCCGGCCATCGCGCCATCGACCCAGGTTGCCGGGTCTTGTTCCTTCTGGCCCGGAACGCCGGACGGCAACAACCCGTACGACACGGCGTGGCTGGCGAGGACGCGTCCGGTCTCGCCGTCGACGAGCAGCGTCCTGGTGCTCTGGGTGCCGCTATCGATGCCAATCACATACTGGGTCATCGTCGCCTGGGGCGGACTCGCCGCGCCGGAACGGAGTATAGCGCCCCCGCAAGGCCTTGAGCAGCGGATGTATCATCGTGCCAGCTCGTCCAGGGCGTGCCCTTCGTTCAAGCGTCTCGCCATCAGGAGTGCGCACGTGATGAGGACTCGAGAGCTCACCCTCGCCGCCGTGATGCTGTCCATCCCGGCTTTCGTCTCGTCCGACCGGGCGCCCGCCGAAGTCCGTGCGGCCGGACCGATTGCCAACGCCGTCACGTTCAAGGTGGAGAGCTTCGGGCTCGGCGACGTGAAGCTGCTGGACGGTCCCTTTCGCGACGCAATGATCCGCGACCAGCAATACCTGCTCAGTCTCGATCCCGATCGGCTCCTGCACACCTTCAGGCTCAACGCCGGCCTGCCCTCGACGGCCGCGCCGCTCGGCGGCTGGGAAGCTCCGGATGTCGAGCTGCGCGGGCACAGCATCGGCCATTACCTTTCGGCGATGGCGCTCATGTACGCGAGCACGGGCGACGCGCGGTTCAAGCTTCGCGCCGACGCCGTGGTTTCGGAGCTCGCGAAGGTCCAGGACGCGCTCGCGGCACGCGGGTCGAATCGCGGGTTACCTGTCGGCATTCCCCGAGTCGTTCTTCGACCGGGTGGAGACGCGACAGCGCGTCTGGGCGCCCTACTACACGCTGCACAAGATCATGGCGGGCCTGTTCGATGTCGGGACGCTCGCCGGGAACCAGCAGGCGCTCGCAGTCCTCCAGGAGCAGGCCCGGTGGGTCGGGCGGCGGATGGGCCGGCTGAACGAAGATCAGCAGCAGAAGATGCTCGGCACCGAGTTCGGCGGCATGGCCGAGGTTCTGGCAAACCTCTACGGGCTGACCGGGAATTCCGATGACCTGCGCCTGGCCCGCCTGTTCGATCAGAAATCACTCTTCGACCCGCTGGCCCGCGGCGAGGATCCGCTGAACGGCCTGCACGGCAACACCCAGATTCCCAAGGCCATCGCGGCGGCGCGCGAGTACGAACTGACCGGTGAAAAGCGGTACTACGACATTGCCTCGTTCTTCTGGCAGCGCGTCGCGCTTCACCGCTCCTACGTCATCGGCGGAAACACCGACGATGAGAGCTTCTTCCCGGTGGAGGAATTCTCGAAGCACCTCAGCGAGATGACGACAGAGACGTGCAACACCTACAACATGCTGAAGCTGACGCGGCACCTGTTCCAGCTGTTGCCGTCGGCCGAGGCAATGGATTTCTACGAGCGCGGCCTCTTCAACCACATCCTCGCCTCACAGGACCCCTCGACCGGCATGATGTGCTACTACGTGCCGCTCAAGCCTGGTGCGTTCAGGACGTATTCGACGCCCGACCAGTCGTTCTGGTGTTGTGTTGGCACCGGCATGGAGAATCACGCCAAGTACGGCGACACGATCTATTTCCATGACGATCGATCCCTCTACGTGAACCTGTTCATCGCCTCCGAGGTGAGCTGGAAGGACAAGGGGCTGGTCTTACGGCAGGACACGCAGTTTCCGGAAACGGCCTCGACGCGGTTGAACGTGGCGGCGACAGCGCCCGTCAGGCTGGCCTTGAAGATCCGGTATCCGTATTGGGCGACGGCCGGCATGGTCATCAGGATCAACGGCAGGCAGGAAACGGTGGCGTCGCCCCGCGGCACCTATGTCGCCATCGATCGGGAATGGAAGACCGGCGACCGCGTCGACATCGAGATGCCGATGACCCTGCGCCTCGAGGCGATGCCGGACAACCCGAAGGTGGTGGCCGTGATGTACGGGCCCCTCGTGCTGGCAGGGGATCTCGGAAGGGCCGGGCTCGACCGCGCGATGCGATACGGCCCCAGCGCGCCGCCGCTGGGTAAGCTGGCGACGCCGGCCATCCCGGCGCTCATCGGCGAGGTCAAGGATGTGATCCCGCGCATCAAGCCGGAGGGCGCTCCGCTCACCTTCAGGACGTCCGGCCTTGGCGAGCCGGCGGATGTGACACTCATCCCCTTCTACAAGGCGGCGGACCAGAGATACTCGGTCTACTGGAACGTCCTTTCGCCCGCGGAATGGCAGGCCAGGAAGGCGGAGTTCGCATCCGCCGCGGCAACGCGGCAGCAGATCCTGAGCCGGACCGTGGACATGGTGGACCTGAGCGATCCGGCCAGCGAGAAGGCGCACGGGTTTGCCGGCGAGGGCACCAGCGAGGGGTTCATCGAAGGCCGCAAGTGGAGAGACGCGCGAGACGGGTGGCTGAGCTACTCGCTCGCGGTCGTGCCGGACCGGGCGCTGACGCTCTTCTGCACCTTTCGCGGCGGAGAGGGCCGGCCGCGGACGTTCGACGTCCTGGTCGACGGCGAGAAGATCGGCACGCACGCGATGGTGATCCACCCGGCAGAACTCATCGACGTCGAGTTCCCGATTCCCGAAGCCCTGACGCGAGGAAAGACGCGCGTGACCGTCCGGTTTCAGGCCCAGGCCGGCTCGTCCACCGGGGCACTGGTCGAAGTCCGCATCGTTGGCCGCGCCAAAGAGTAGGCGAACGCGGTTACTGGATTCCTGGCCGGTTGTGACAGACTTACCCGAGCTGCCTCCCGGCCCGTCCGACTCGTTCATATCCGGAGACATCCTGTGTCATCAATCTCACGCGACACGCGCCTGGCCAGGCGAATCTTCCTGTCCAGTGCACTTGCAGCGGTCGGACTGGCGACCGCGTCCGCCGTCCTGGTTCTGCACGCCCAGGGCACGCCTGCTCCGCCGGTTCCGGCGGTCTACACGAATATCGCGGCCACCGCGGAAGGCGACCTGGTGTTCCGGCCGGAAGGAGCGTCGTCGTACCTCGCCCGCGAACGTGCGCCCGTGTGGACACTTCAACAGCTTCGAGGCGCCCCGCGAGGCACCGAGACCGGGATGGCGCTCGATTTCGGGAAGCCGGGATTCAACGGCACGCTGATCTTCGGGCTCATCCCGTATGCCGACACGCGGTTTCCTCAACCGGTGTTCCGGACGACGACGCCCATCAAGGACGGCAAGGCCGAGATCAATATCAAGGCCGTGCTCGCCGGCACGTACAACATGGTCGGCTGGGGCGAGTCCGGTCGTGGCGTCGTTGGATACCGGATCATCGGGCTCGACGGCAGCATGATCTACGACGGCCGCTTCAGGTTCGTGGGCAAGGGGCCCTTCGAAGCCGACGTGGCGCTCTCCGAGGGCCCGTTTGTCGCGAATGTCACGGCCGCGAGCGCGGTCGTCTGGTTCGAGCTCGATCGCCCGGCGCCGTGCTCAGTCACCATCGGCACGCGCGTGATCGCCTGCAAGCCCGGCGCCCTGCGGAACGAGATTCTCGTCGACCGGCTCCTGCCTTCCACCGACTATCGCTACATCGTGACGTACGGGGAGAACACGGAGACGTACGAATTCCGTACCGCGCCGCGGGCGGGATCGCGCCGGGCGTTCGTGTTCGGATACGCCAGCGATTCCCGCGGCGGCCAGGGCGGCGGCGATCGGAACTTCTTCGGCCCCAACGCCTATATCATGCGGCGGCTGATGTCGCTGGCGCTCGATCGGAAGGCGGCCTTCGTGCAGTTCACCGGCGACCTGGTGAGCGGATACACCGGCAGCCCCGATGCACTCCGCGTGGAGCTGGCCAACTGGAAGCACGCCGTGGAGCCGTACGCGCACTGGACGCCCGTGTACACCGGCGTCGGCAATCATGAAGTCGTGCTCCGGGAGTTCGTGGACGAGAACAATCGGACGGTTCGCATCGATCGGTTCCCGTTCGAGACCGAATCCACCGAGGCGACCGTCGCGGGGGCGATGGTCAATCCCGAAAACGGCCCGCCGAGCGAGGATGGGGCCGCCTACGACCCGAATCCCGCGTCGGTCGACTTCCCGCCCTATCGCCGGACCGTGTATTCATACGTGCACGACAACGTCGCGATGGTGGTCCTCAATTCGGACTACTGGTTCTCACCGACGATCGGTCAGCCACCGGGGCCGGGCGGCAACTACCACGGCTACCTGATGGACAACCAGATCAAGTGGCTGCGCGAGACGCTCGACAGGCTCCAGGCCGACCGCGCGATCGACCACGTGTTCCTGACCGTTCACACGCCCATGTTCCCCAACGGCGGCCACGTCGGCGACGACATGTGGTACTTCGGCGACAACACGGCCCGCCCCGTGGTGGCCGGAAAGCCTGTGGGCGTCGGCATCATCGAACGGCGCGACCAGGTGCTCTCGATCATAGAAGACCATTCGAAGGTTCTCGCGGTGCTGACAGGCGATGAACACAACTACAACCGCCTCCAGCTCACGTCCGATGTCGAAATCTACCCGCCCGGCTGGACGGCCAGGAAGGTGACGATCCGGCGCGCGTTCTACCAGATCAACAACGGCGCTGCGGGCGCGCCCTATTACGCCCAGGACACGAGGCCGCCATGGTCGGCGTTCGTGAAGGGCTTCTCCACGCAGAATGCCGTGTGCCTGTTCTACGTCACGGGCCCCAGCGTACGAATGGAAGTCATGAATCCGGAGACGCTCGAGGTCCTGGACCGCGTCGTCCTTCGCTGACGGCTTGTCTCCGCTGAAGCGGCCGTGGGATCCGGAACGCGGCGCGGGTGTGGCGAAGCGCGGGACGCGGCACGGTGCTACGGCGCGCCCGATCGTCGTCGCCTGGCGCCGATCCTATCGGGCGCGCAGATGGCGCCGGCGGAAGAGCCACGTGCCAATCGAGAAGTACACGAGCGTGAGGAATGCGATCGCGCCGGTCTCGAAGCCGAGATCGGCGAGACCCGCCTGCTGATTCAGGATCTTGTTGAAGGCCCGCACGGTCAGGCTGGTGGGCAGGACGTCGTTGAGGTTCACCACGTTGCCGAAGAGGTGGAACAGCGGAAGCTTCGGAAGCGGGATCATACAGTCCGAGAAGAACATCAGGATGAAGAACGGGAAGCACCCGACGGTCAGCAGCTCGAAAATCGTGTTGAGGAACGCCGCCACCAGCACCGCGATGGCCACCACGCTCAACGTCGACAGGCCTCCCACGGCGATGAGCGCCACAATCGAGCCGCCGGAGTGATATCCCACCGAGACGGCCGCCAGATACGACAGCAGCATGGCGAGGGTGCCGATGAGCACCTGGTTCAGTGACACGGCCGTCAGCATCTCGACTGTCGAGAGGTTCGACACCACCAGCCGGCTCATCGTGCCCTTGTCAACCTCCTTCACGAGCGCGGCGGCCGCGGTGAAGAGCACCATGATCAGGCTCAACACCAGCAGCGCCGGCACGTAGAGATCGAACTCGCTCAGGCTCTGCAGCCCGCCGGTCCGTTCGACCGAGACGTCCAGAGGCGGCGTGGTGCCGGTCCTGGAAAACGCGAACTGGAACGCCAGGTAGTCCGAGAACGCCATGGCGATCGCCGATCGCGGGTTCGTCTCCGTTCCATGGTTCACGAGCCTCGGCGGAACGAGCGTGCCCTGCCCGCGTCGCGCTTCGAGGGCCGCCGAGAAGCCGGCGGGGATCTCGACCAGCAGGTCGGCCTCGCGGCTGGCGACACGGCGGACGGCCTGCTCCATGTCGGTCACCGGCTCGACCCGGAACACGGGTTCGCCGTTCGACTGCTTCGCCCCGGTCCACGCCTGGACCAGCTCTCCGGCGCCCGGATCGTGGTTCATCACGAGCAGGGTGTAGGTGGCAGGCGAGGCGTGGAAATAGCCGTACATCAGGAACACGAAGAACGGCGCGAAGATGAGCGTGAGACTGAGGATCTTCCACTCGCGGAGGTTCTCGAGGAACGTCTTCTCGAAGAATGCGAGGATCCTCATTCGCGGAGCCCTCGACCCGTCAGGCGAATGAACACGTCTTCCAGCGTCTTCCTGCGCATTCCGAGCCGCTCGACGGTGAGACCGTGGGATTTCGCCGTTTCGAGCACCTCGGGAATCAGATCGACGCCGTCCGAAGCGGTGAACTGGAGCAGCGGGCCGCGCGACGAGACATGTCGTCCCTGCCCGCGCAGGCGATCGAGAAACGGCGTCAGGGCGGGCTCGACGCCACCTTCGACTTCGACCTCGAACACGTCGCCCTCGCCGAGGTCGGCCTTGATGGCTTCAACCGTATCCAGCGCGAGAACGCGCCCGCGATCGATGATGCAGACGCGATCCGACAGCTTCTCCGCCTCGTCCATGTCGTGGGTGGTGATGACCACGGTCGCCGTTCCGGCCTTCGATCGGATGTACTCGCGCACGAGCACCCGGCTCTGCGGATCGAGCCCGGCCTGCGGCTCGTCGAGGAAGATGATCTCCGGCTCGTGCACCAGGGCGAGGGCGATGTTGAGGCGTCGCTGCATGCCGCCGGACAGCGTTCGGCCCAGGCGGTCCCGCTTGTCGGTCAGACCGAAGGTGGCGAGGAGCGAGTCGGCCCGTTCACGGGCGGTCGCTCTGGGCAGGTCGTACATGCGGCCCATGAACGCGAGCTGCTCGTGGCAGGTGAGCATCTCCCAGATGGCGATGCTCTGCGGGGAGACCCCTATCGATCGGAGCCCGGTTCCGCCGCCAGGCCGCACCGCGTGCCCGTTCAATTCCACGCGGCCGGAGTCGGGCGGCATCAACCCGCTCAGCATCTTGAGCGTCGTCGTCTTGCCCGCCCCGTTGGGGCCGAGGAACCCGAGGATCTCGCCGCGGCGCACGTCCAGCGACAGGCCGTCGACCGCGACGACATCCCCATAGCGCTTGGTGAGCGCCGAAGCCCGCAGGATCGCAGCGGATGAGGCCGGGGATCGATCCATCGCGAAGGATTCTGTCTCCTGGCAGACCCCCGACGCAAGACGCGGACACGGGCACGGGTCAAAACGGCATTCCAGCGGCTTTCGCGTCGATGGCCCCCGCGACTGGTACAATTGGGAGAGGGGGGACCCTGGGTGGTCCCCACCGTACGGTGGCAACCCCCATGGCACAAAACATGACAGTAGACGAAGTCGCGGCCGGATCACACACGGCCGTGTCGGCCGTCGATCCGTCGATCGATCTGTTCTCCGAGATCGCGCGGCTGAAACGCGCGCTCAACGCGATTGTGCTGGCGCACTTCTACCAGGAGCCCGACATCCAGGACATCGCCGACGTGATCGGCGACAGCCTTGCGCTGGCGCAGGCGGCGGCGAGGACCCGGGCGGACGTGATCGTGTTCTGCGGCGTGCACTTCATGGCTGAGACCGCGAAGATCCTGAATCCCGATCGGCTCGTGCTGCTGCCCGATCTCGCGGCCGGGTGTTCGCTGGCCGACAGCTGTCCGGCGCCGGCCTTCGCGCGGTTCCGCGCCGCGCACCCGGATCACTACGTCATCAGCTACATCAACTGCAGCGCGGCGGTGAAGGCGCAGAGCGATCTGATCTGCACCTCGAGCAACGCCGAGCACCTGATACGGCAGGTGCCCGCTGAGCGCCCGATCCTGTTTGCGCCCGACCAGCAGCTCGGCAGGTACCTCATCGGCAGGACGGGCCGTGACATGCTGTTGTGGCCCGGTGCCTGCTCGGTCCACGTGACGTTCTCCGAACGGCTCCTGATTCGGCTGAAGACGCAGCACCCCGGCGCGCTGGTGCTGGCGCATCCCGAGTGCGAGGAAACGGTGCTTCGCCACGCGGATCACATCGGATCGACGACGTCGATCTTCGAGTACGCGAAGAAGAGCCAGGCCCGAAGCTTCATCGTGGCGACCGAGGCGGGCATCATCCACCAGATGAAGAAGGCCTGTCCCGACAAGGAGTTCATCCCGGCGCCTCCCGAGAACGGCTGCGCCTGCAACGAGTGCCCGCACATGCGTCTCAACACGCTCGAGAAGGTCTACCAGTGCATGGTCGACCGGCGGCCGGAAATCACGATGGCCGAGGACCTGCGGGTGAAGGCGCTGGTGCCCCTGCAGCGAATGCTCGACATGAGCGCGGCGTAGGAAAGGAATGACCCTCGACCCGTTCCGCTCGAACTCCGACGCGAGGCTCGACCCGGAGACCATCCGGAGCCACATCCGGAGGTTCCTCGAAGAGGATATCGGCGCCGGCGACGTGACGACGGGGCGGGTCGTGCCAACCGGGACGATGGCCCATGGCTGGATCGTCGCACGCGAGCCCCTGGTGGTTGCCGGCTTGAACGTGGCGCGACTCGTCTTCCTCGAACTCGATCCCTCGATCGAGGTGGTGAGCGCGGCGGCCGACGGCGAACGGGTCGATGCGGGCCGGCGCATGGTGCAGATCAGCGGACGCGCGGCGCCCATTTTGAGCGGAGAACGGCTGGCCCTCAACCTGCTCCAGCGCATGTCCGGCGTGGCGACGCTGACCCGCCGGTACGTCGACGCGATCGCCGGCACGGGCGCATCGGTGTCCGACACGCGCAAGACCACACCTGGCCTGCGCGTGTTCGAGAAGTACGCCGTGCGGGTCGGCGGCGGACGCAACCACCGCATGGGGCTGTTCGACGCGATTCTGATCAAGGACAACCACATCGCTTCGGCGGGCGGCATCGCCGCGGCGCTGCGGGCGGCCAGGTCCGGCATGCCGGATTCGCTGCCGATCCAGATAGAGGTCGATTCGCTCGACCAGCTTCGCGACGTGCTCCTGCACGGCGCCGACGCCGTGCTGCTCGACAACATGGCTCCTGCCGTTGCCGCCTCGGCCGTCAGGCTGATCCGGGCCCACGCCGGCGGATCGACGTGCTGGATCGAAGCGTCGGGCGGAATCACCCTTCAGAACGTCCGGCAGTTCGCCGACGGAGGGGTCGACACCATCTCGGTCGGCGCCCTGACCCACTCGGCCCCCTCGGTCGACATCGCCCTGGATCTCGACCCACTCGACACGCGCGCGAGGTAGTGCATGGACAGGTACGAGACAGACGTGCTGGTGATCGGCAGCGGCCTTGGCGGCTGTGCCGCCTCGCTGGCCGCCGCCCGGGGCGGCGCCCGCGTGGTGATGCTGACCAAGGCGTCGCGCCCGAACGAGAGCAATACCTGGTATGCGCAGGGCGGGATCATCTATCGAGGAATCAAGGATTTGCCCGACGATCTCGCGGCAGACATCTCAGCGGCCGGCGCGGGGCTCTGCGAACCCTCCGCCGTCGAGCTTCTCAGCCGCGAGGGCCCCAGGCTGGTCGAGGAGCTGCTCATCAACGACGTCGGCGTGCCCTTCGACAGGAACGATGACGGCCGGCTCGATCTGACGGCCGAGGCTGCGCACTCCGTCGCACGCATCGTTCACCACGAAGACTCGACGGGGCGATCGATCGAGCAGGCGATGCTGGCCGCCGTCCTGCGGGAGCCGAACGTGACCGTGCTCACCCGCCGGAGCGCGATCGATCTGCTGACCCTGTCGCACCATTCGCGCAACGCGGGCGACGTGTACGCGCCGCCGACCTGCGTCGGGGCCTACGTGTTCGACCACCAGACGCGGCGCGTCCAGCCGTTCATGGCCAGGGAGACCATCCTGGCAACCGGAGGCCTCGGGCGGATCTTTCTTCACACGACCAATCCGGCCGGCGCCTGCGGAGACGGGGTGGCGATGGCGTACCGCGCGGGCGCCCGCTGCATCAACATGCAGTTCGTCCAGTTTCACCCGACGACGCTCTACCACGGTGACGAGCGCTTCCTGATCTCGGAGTCGCTTCGCGGTGAAGGCGGGCGCCTGGTGGACGCGGCGGGCCGCGAGTTCATGGTGGACTATCACCCGGATGGCTCCCTGGCTCCGCGTGACGTCGTCGCGCGCGGCATTCACCAGATGATGCACGAGACCGGGGCGGACTGCGCGTACCTCGACATCAGCCACAAACCTGCGGCGTGGATCCGGAACCGGTTTCCCCAGATCTACGGCAAGTGCCTCGAGATCGGCCTCGACATCACGAAGCAGCCGATACCGGTCGTGCCGGCCGCCCACTACAGCTGCGGCGGGGTCGCGGTCGACTTGTGGGGCAGGACCAGCGTGCAGCGGCTTCGCGCGGTGGGCGAGGTCTCGTGCACCGGTCTGCATGGCGCGAACAGGCTGGCGAGCACCTCGCTGCTCGAGTGCCTGGTGTGGGGCACGCGGGCCGGGCAGCAGACGGCGCAGGAATGCGCGTCAGCGGCGTCGTACTACCTGCCGGAGATCTCTCCGTGGCAGGTACGAGACCGAGCCGGTCGACCCCGCGCTCATCGCGCAGGACTGGCTGACGATCCGCCAGACCATGTGGAACTACGTCGGCCTGGTTCGCACGCGGCGGCGCCTCGACCGCGCGCAGCAGATCCTGCGCGAACTGCACCTCGAGATCGGGCGGTTCTACGCTCGATCGGAGTTGAGCGACGCGCTGATCGGTTTGCGCAACGGCGTCCAGACCTCGCTGGTCGTGCTGCTGGCTGCGCTCGAAGCGCGCGAGAGCCGCGGCTGCCATTACCGCGCAGACTGACGCTCGACACGACAGCACAGCCGGACTGGAACTCACTTGAAGACAAGTTCGGTCGGCCTGGGATTGGACACCGTCGGCCCAATGAAGACGCGGCCCGGCGAGATCCTGATGGAGCCGTCCCACCGATCGCCGAGCGACACCAGGCGCTCGAAGGTCAGCACGATACGGTCGTAGGTCTTCCCCTCGAGATCGACGCCTTTGGAGGTCGAGCGCCGAAGGACCAGCAGGTCTTCGAAGACGCCCGAGCCACCCCCGCAGAACGACGTCCGAAGCGCGTGCACACCCGGCGCGGGTGAGCCCAGCCACTGGTAGCTGAAGTAAGCCCCGGGCGTGTCGTCGCCAATGACCTTGCCGTCGACACGATACGAGTTCTTCGCGGTGGTCAACGGCTTCACGTCGTCGGCGAAATACTCGTTGCTGCCATCGGCGGCCGCCAGGTCGACGCTCAGAACGATCGGCACGCTGTCGGACATCCACGGCAGGAACCGGTAGATCAGCTTTGGATGTATAGGATGTCCGCGGTAGGTGAACGTCCGGTTGACCTCCGGCAGGGTGATGGCAAGGTCGGTCGACACCGGCTGCCCGATCGCGAACTTGGGCTGCGTGGAACCAGGCACTGATTGAGGATCCGTCGGCTCGCTCTGCGCGCCGGCCGCGCCTGTTGTCGAAAGACCGGCGAACGCGACCACCGCAGCCGCCACCACACTGCTCATCGTCTTGTTCACGTACCGCCCTCCGCGCGAACATCGCCGCGCCCAACGACTACTTTGGCGATCGAGTCTATAACGATTCCTTCTCGCGCCCGGATTGGCCGCTCCGTGACGAGCGAGGCGCCGCGACGGGTTCCGCGCGCGTAGTGAGACGGTGGCAAGGGCGAGCGCCGGGATTGGGCCCTGCGTGCATGTTCGGCGACAGTGGGGCTCCCGATTCACGGCTAGTGTCCCGGAATCGTGATTGGTGGCATAAGTCCCGGAGCGCGGCGCCCGGATCGCAAGGCGCGAGACGCGAGAATGTCGGGGACATTTGAGCGTTGAGCAACGCCGCGAGGCGGGATGCCCCGCCCGGGAATCGTGCCACGAATCACGATTCCGGGACACTAGCTCCGATGGTAGTAGACTGAGATTTCCGTCCATTCCCGCGTGCGGCACTGCCGGAGCGACTCCGGACCGCGCCGGGCGTCACAAGCGAGGTGACTGACATGCCGACGACGAAAGAGGAAAGCAGCAAGGCCGCACAAGGCTTGAGCCTGACCTCGGCCGGGCCCAGCCTGACCGTCAACGACATCGAGAAGAGTCTGATCTGGTACCGGGACGTCCTGGGCTTCTCGGTCGGGGACCGATGGGAACCCGAGGGCAAGCTGGCCGGGGTCGAGATGAAGGCCGGCAACGTGAGCTTCTGGCTGACGCAGGACGACTGGAAGAAGGGACGCAACCGGGTCAAGGGCGAGGGCTTCCGGATGTATTGCGAGACCGACCAGGATGTCGATCACCTCGCCGATCGCATCAAGGCGAAAGGTGGCAGGCTGCTCCAGGAGCCGAAGGATCAGTCGTGGGGCGGACGCGAGTTCGGCGTCGCCGATCCGGACGGCTACAAGCTCACCATCACGAAACCGAAGTAGCGCGCGCTCGGAACGCGGCAATCAGGCCTGCGGCTCTCGGCTTTCGGCCAGCCACGACGATCGGATTCCGCCCTGTTCGCGAACCGGATCCTCCCGGCAGCGGGAGCACGATCCTGCAAGGCAGAACTCGTCACCGTCGCGCGGGCCGGTCGCTGAGAGCCGGAGGCCGGCGTAGTGTCCCTCACACCGAGTCCGCCGCACGTTGAATGCCGCCGTCAGCCTGCAGACCCTGCCGAGGACGCCGATGGTGGCAGCAGCGGAGTCGTCTACTTCTTTGGCTCCAGCGGCGTTTCGATCGTCAGGTCGATGCTGTAGCGGTTGGCGGAGAACTCCTGCTCCCCAGGCGTCGTGATGTGCGCGACCAGTTCGTCGCCGCGCACTTCGAACCGCGTCGCTTTCAGCTCGGTGACGACCCCGAATCGGCCGCTCTTCGACGCGGTGTGCCCCAGCTCCGCCACCCACACCTCGCCCTTCGCTTCCAGCATCAGGTAGATGAAGCTGCCGTTCTTGGACGGTTCGGCCGTCTTCCAGGTGGAGAAGTCGCCGAGCGCCGGACGCGCCGAGATCAGGATCGCGTAGCCCTGTTTCCCCTTATCGTCGAGCATCGCGCGGGCCGCGCGGACGTACTTCAACCTCGCGTCGGTGCCGGCCATGGTGAAGGTGCCCTCCACGTTTGCGGGCTTCTGGGCCGCATGCACGGACATGACACCAATCAGGCAGGCAACTCCGAGCAGGGCGGATCGACAGGCGTGGTGCGTCATCGGGGGCTCCTGGCTATCGCCCGTCAGGCGGGCGCGTTCAGATGAGTTGCGAGAATCGTTTCGAGCGCCGTGCGCCGGTCCGGTGGAACGTCGATGGCGTGCCGCATTTCAGGCGGCAGGCGGACCGGAAGCCGATCTCCAAGGCGGCCGGCACGGCGAGCATGGCGAGATCACCGTACGCCAGGATCTGACAAGGCTCATGCACGGGCGCGCTCCCGGCCGACTGTGGACGATTGGCAGACTGTAGTCAGGATCAGCGTCCGATGTCCATACGTGGCTCCGCGTGCTTCTGGCCCGGCAGGTGCGGGCGGGTGAGGCTGCGGGTGGGCCGCTGCGATGCGGAGCCGGCCGGGGCTGGCCGGCGTTCTTGATTCTGAGACGCAGTCTCAGTATTCTCTAGATGTAGCCCGGCAACGGGCTCCACTCGACGGAAGTCCCGATCCTCTTCGGGAACCCTCCGCACGGCCGGGCTTGCTCTGCCCATGTCCGGCGGAGCGACGTCCTGTGATCGTGTGCGCCCGGCCCTGAGTCGCTTCTGTGACCCCAAACGTCCTGGACATTGCCGTCCTGGTGTTCCGCGAAGGCCTCGAGTCGATCCTCGTGCTCGCGGCGATCACCGCCAACATGGCCGGCGAACGCAGCCGCTTCCAGCGCCCCGTGGCCCTTGGCGCGGTAGCGGGGTTCCTCGCCACCCTGGTCACCTGGCTCCTCGTGATCAGCCTGGTCGACACCTTCGCCGACAGCGTGCCCGCCCTCGACATCCAGGCCGCCACCGGCCTCATCGCCATCATCGTGCTGCTGGTCGTCATGAACTGGTTCTTCCACAAGGTGTACTGGACCGGCTGGATTTCGATGCACAGCCGGAAGAAGCAGGAGTTGCTCAAGACCGCAACCGAATCGCCCGGCTCGAAAGCCCGCCTGGCACTGGGCTTCGGGCTGCTCGGCTTCACGTCGCTCTATCGCGAGGGTGTCGAGGTCGTGCTCTTCCTGCAGACCTATCGCCTGAAGCTCGGAGGCGTTCCCGTCTTCTACGGCGTCGCCGCCGGTCTCATCCTGACCTCCATCGTCGGCCTCCTCACCTTCGTGGCGCACCGCCACCTCCCCTACCGCCGCATGCTGGTGCTGACAGGCATGATGCTCGGCCTCGTTCTGCTCGTGATGGTCGGCGAGCAGGCCCAGGAGATGCAGCAGGCCGGGTGGCTGGGCACCACGCCGATCAAGTGGCTGGAGCTCGTGATCCCGTGGTGGGCGGGCCTCTGGCTGTCGATCTTCCCGAGCGTCGAGACGCTTTCGGCGCAGGCGCTCGCGGCGGCGCTCGTGGTTGGATCCTACGTGCTCGCCGGCCGCCAGGCGCGAAACCACGTGTCGCCCGTGGTCTGAAGGGTCGCAAGCCTCCTCCTGGGCGAACACGATTGTCTTTCGCTCCGAACCCGGGCAGAATGCGAATCGGAGACTGCGACCATGAACCGATCGGATCTTCGCGATGGCGTCGACACGCTGGCGTTGGGACACGCGGGCGGACACCTCGTGCATCGCGCCGTTTCTCTCGCGACCCTGTGCCTGATAGTCGGGCTCGGCGCCGCGGCGGCGTCTGAACGCGAGGCGCTTCAGACGGCGCCCCAGGCAGCAGCCCAGGCCCGGCAGGCTCCCCCGAAGCAGGCTGCCCCGAAATCGAATCAGCCGCCGCTCCAGTTCAGTTTGACGCCGGTCGAGGACATCGAGTTGCTTCGAGTCAAGGCGGAAAAGGGCGACGCGGAGTCTCAGTTCAAGCTCGGGCATGCTTATGCCACCGGTACGGGGGTGACACTGAACTACGCGGAAGGCGCGAAGTGGTTTCGCAAGGCAGCGGACCAGGGACACGCGCTGGCTCAGTACAACCTGGCCGTCAGCTACTTCAGCGGCAGGGGCGTGAAGCGGGACTTTGCGGAGGCTGCCAAGCTGTATCGCAAGTGCGCCGAGGCCGGGGATACCCGCGCACAGTTCAATCTGGCCTTGATGTACGCGGCCGGCGACGGCGTGGACCAGGACGAAACAGAGGCCGCGAAGTGGTACCGCAAGGCCGCTGACGACGGGTTTGCCAGGGCACAACTCAACCTGGGGATCCTGTACGGCAGCGGCAAGGGCGTCGACCGCGACGTGGTGGAAGCCTACAAATGGCTCGACCTCGCAGCGAAACGGGGAACGGCCGACATCCAGAAGCAGGCCGTGGTCGGCCGTGATGTCTACGCGAGGAACATGACCGCTGCGCAGGTTTCAGAGGCCCAGGCGAGAGTCCGATCCTGGATCACAGAGTTCGAGAAGCGGCCAAAGTCGTAGGGGCGGGATCTCTCCGGCGGCGGCTTCGCCGGATTGCCGTGCATGCGCGCGGCGTCCGTGGCGGGGATCCGGGCGTGCGACACGAACCCCCGAAGTCCGCGTGCGCCGAACGGGGAAGCCGCCAGGCTTTTCAGGCAACCCACCCCGCCGCCCAGGCGTCTTAGTCTTGTCTGCAAGCCGAGCCGCCCTGCGGGCGGCAACGAAACTCGACGGCGGAGCCGGCGTCACCGGCCCGTCGATCCGCCCGCGGTGTGTTCGACGATTCGGCGGGCAGAACCATTGGCACCCGGGCGGGCCTGCCAACAGCCCGTCCGTCTGCTCCCAAGATGAACTGGCATTCACGCGCGGCCGTCACGGCCGGAGAGAGGTGAGCGTCATGGAAGTCAGCCCGTATCTGAATTTCAGCGGCCAGTGCGCCGCCGCGTTCAAGTTCTACGAGAAGGTCCTGGGTGGGAAGATCACCTTCATCCAGACCCACGGCGAGTCGCCCATGAAGGACCAGGTGCCGGCCGACTGGCAAGGCAAGGTCATGCACGCGCGTCTGGAGATCGGCGGAGCAGCGCTGATGGGGACCGACGCGCCACCCACGCACTTTCAGAAGCCGCAGGGGTTCTCGGTATCGCTCACCTTCAAGACGCCGGCGGAATCGGAGCGCGCCTTCAAGGCCCTGAGCGAGAGCGGGAAGATCACCATGCCGTACCAGAAGACCTTCTGGTCACCTGGGTTTGGCATGGTCACCGACAGGTTCGGCATCCCCTGGATGATCAACTGCGATCAGCCTGCCTGACGAGTGACAGCGGGAGCTCTCCTGGCGTCCAGGCGCCTGGACGCCAGGTCCACCCGCTCGACGACCCGCCACCATCGTCCGCGATTGGAGACACGGCTACTTATCCGCGTACCGCCTGGCAGCGGCCAGGTCCTTCCGCAATTCGTCTGCGGTGCGGCGCGGACCGTAGCCGGGCGTGTCGCGCTGGATGCGCCAACCTTCCTTCAACGGTCCGGCATCGACCGTGTCGAAGCCGAACGTGTCGAGCAGCTTCGTCACGGTGCGCTTTGCGTCGGCGTCGTCGCCGGCGATGACCAGCGCGCGCCGATCTTTCGAACCCGCCGGCCGGCCGTCCGTGGTGAGGTGCGCTGCGTAGATGTGGTTGAAGGCCTTGACGACCTTCGATTTCGGCAGGTGCGCCTGCAGGAGCTCCGACGTGGTGGTCGACTCGTTGTCGAGCTCAGGAATCTGGCCGTCGCGTTGCGGGTAATAGTTGTTCGTGTCGATCACCACCTTGCCGGCGAGCGGCTCAACCGGCACCTGCCGGTAGTTCTTGAGCGGCACGGTGACGACGACCACGTCTCCGGCCTTCGCCGAATCCGTGGGCGTTGCCGCACGGGCCAGCGGCCCGAGCTCGGCGATCAGTCCGGCAAGCGTGTCCGGACCCGCGGGAATTGCTGATCACGACGGAAAGACCGTGTGCGACCGCCAGTCTCGCGATCTGGCTGCCGATGTGCCCTGCGCCGATCAGTCCGATAGTCATCATGATTTCGAATATAGATCCCAATCGGGGGTGAGGTCGAGCGCGGCCTCCCGGAACCTCGCTCGCCTCCGGCCGCAGGACGCCGCCGTCTGTCTGCCGGCTCGTCAGGCCTTGGTGAGCACAGCGGTGTGGCTGGAGCGAATGTCGGGACCTGCTTCCGTTCGGAAGCCAGTCTTCTCCGCCGTGTCGAGCAGCTGGCGGAACCCCTCGTCGGTGACGTGCCCCCGCGGCTCGGCGACGAGCAGCCTGGCGCCTGGGGCCAGCGCACGATGGAGGTCGCCCAGCAACCGGCCGGGGTCGGGAACCTCGTGCACCATCGCGAACGCCAGCGCGAAGTCGACACGGCCCTCGAGATCATCGACGCCGAGCCGGTCGTCCTGAGCCAGCCGGGCGTCGATCCGCTCGGCGAGCCCGGCTCTTCTTGCGCGCTTCTGCAGTCCGTCGAGCATCCTCGGCTGGACATCGACCACCACCACCCTTCCGCGCGGCCCCGTCATCCGGGCAAGGTCGAGGGTGAAGAATCCCATGCCGCAACCTGGCTCGAGCACCGTCATGCCCTCGCGGACAAACGGCCCGAGAATCGTCGCGGGATCCTGCCAGAGCCGTCGCAGCGGAATGGCAAGCAGGTAGCCGAGCCACCAGGGGCAGACGTGGTGTGCCATGCGACGACCTCCAGTGACGGACGAGAAACAGATCCTGCAGGTCAGATTCCGGCCTCGCCGGAACGATTGATCCAGTATGTCCCCTGCCGGGGCCACGTCAAAGTCCACAGCACGGCGCGCCAAGACCCGCGGCGCGGCCTGTGTCCTCCTGGTGCCGGGTCGGGCCGGCGCCTCGGACTCGACACGCGGGTCTGGCGCGAACAAACGCGACGGGTTCTCGTATCATGAGACGGTGTGTCTGAGCGTGTGACCGGATGAACGATGCCACCAAAGGGATTTCCATTATGAACAGATGTCACGTGGTGCTGGTCCTGGCGATCCTGACGGCTGCCTCCGCCGGTGTCCTGACGGCGCAGGCCGTCGACATCAGCGGCACCTGGACAGGGACCACCGTGGTTCCGAACGCCCAGGACAAGGACGTGATTACGCTGATGCTGAAAAAGGACGGCGACACCTACCTGGGGGTCATGAACGACACCCTGGGAATGGTGAACCAGGCCGTCCTGAAAGACGTGAAATACGAGAACGGCACTCTCACCTTCAACTTCGCTGCCGATGCGGGGGAACAGCAGGTGCGCGTGGACGCCAGTCTCACACTCACCGGAGACAAGCTCGTCGGCAACTGGACAAGCGCGGGCGGTGATTCGGGGACCTTCGAGCTGGAACGCCAGAAGTAGCTCCGCCAGGAAGGACGACGCCGCGGGGGCTGGCAAGTCCAATCCCGCGGCGCCGCTCCACGCGTGCCAGGCCCTACCGGATCACGTGCAGGCGTGTCTGCCTGCCGTCGAGGAACGAGACGCCCGCCTGTGTGAACGACGCGTCTTCCTCGAGCGCGAGCTGCACCTCCTGGTTGTTCCACTCCGGGATCGGCACGCGCACGCCAAGCTCGATCGCCCAGACCGTATCGGGGTACAGCGGGTAGTCGCCCATGCCAGGGACCCCGTCCTGCATGTCCGGCAGGCCGATCCGCGATCCGGCGGCGTGACCGTGGTACCCGATCGGGTGTGAATAGATGCGCGGCTCCAGGCGCTCGGCTCTTGCTCGCGTAAGAGCGGCTGCCAGCACAGCATTGCCCGTCAGGCCGGCCCGGAATTCTGCCCGCGAGAATGTCCTGCAGGCGATTCCCTTTGAGAAGCGCATCGACCAGACCCTGCGGCGGATTGGCCTCGCCCTCACGCAGCACGTAAGCGACCTGCTGAATGTCGGACGCCAGCCCGGCGTAGGTCACGCCAATGTCACAGCGCAGCAGGTCCCCGCGCTGCACGATCCGCGTTGCCGGTCCCGCTGAATCGGGCCTGACGATGTAGTACATCGGCGGGAACCATGTGTCCAGGTCGAGCGCGGCGAATCGCTGGCGCGTCCACGACTCCAGGTCGTCGATCGTCGTCACGCCTGGCGTGATCACGGCCGACGAAAAGGCCTCGCCGGCGATGCGGTGCGTCGTCGCGACGATTTCCCTGTAGAACTCCAGTTCTCCGGCCGTTCTCGTCTCGAGCCAGCCAACGGCGAGACGCTCCGACGAGACCAGGCGACTCGCGTACTCCGGCCCGAGTGCCTGCACGAGGCGCGCCTTGAGGCTTGCCGACAGCCCGTCGGCAAACGCGAACGTCGGGGACTCGTTGATGGCAATCCGCCTGGGAGCGCGGGCCTTGATGATTCGTGCGAGGCGATCCCAGGGGTCGAGCGACTCCGGCTCCCACGCAGCCGTGTAATAGGACGGAAAGCTCTTGTGCAGGTCGCCGCCGCCGTACCGGTTCACGGTCAAGCGCTCCACGCCCGACGCGCCGCGGTCCGTGTAAACGAACATGCTCAGCCGCCACGCAAACATCGAGGGATGCGGCACCAGGGTCTGATAGACGGGGTCCTCCGCATGTTCCCGGCAGATGACCACCCACATGTCGATGCCCTCGCGCCGCATCATGCGGGGCAGGATCTGATCGAAGCGGGCGGTGAGCCAGCGGTTACGCAACGCGTCGCGTGCATCGAGGCCGAGCGTTTGCAGCGGCGCCTTGGGCTCCTGGCGTCCGGCGAGTGCAGGCGGTGCCCAGGCCATTCCCTGGAGCAGCATCATGATCACGGCAGGCAACGTGACGTGCATGCGGCTGCGCATGAGACGTTCCTTTTCAGGGGGCGCAGGTTCGCTGTTATTAGACCTCGGCGCGGGCCGGCCCGTCCATTGCGGGGGCAGTCGCTATCTGTCGACGGCCTGAGCCGACGACGGCGCCTTGGCGCCTGCTTCACGGCGCAGGGACGCCGAACGGCGCGGGCGCCGGCCGGGTTGCCTGCCGTTCGGGATCTCGGGCGCGGAGGGCTCGCGTCTTAAGCTGGTCAGGGCACGGCTCCCCGGACGCGTGGGCGCCGGACCTGCGACTGCGCGCTACGACAGACATTGTTGCTCGATCTTCGTCGATGTCGATCTGGCGCACCCTCAAACGACGTGAGTATGAACACGCAAAAAGGAGACCGTGCCATGCGTTTCATGATGCTGATGATTCCGGGCGTCTACCAGGGAGCAAAGGGCAGGAACGTCGGTGCCGACTTCGCACCCGGCGCAGACGACGTGGCGAAGATGATGAAGTACAACGAAGAGCTGGCAAAAGCCGGTGCGCTCATCTCGCTCGACGGGCTCCAGCCGATTGCGAAGGGTGCGCGCGTCTCCTTCTCGGGCGGGAGACCTGCCGTGACCGACGGGCCGTTCACCGAGGCGAAAGAAGTGCTTGGCGGCTACTGGATTATCCAGGCGAAGTCGAAGGAGGAAGCCGTCGCCTGGGCGACGCGGGTTCCCGCGCGGCCTGACGATGTCGTCGAGGTCCGCCAGATCTTCGAGATGACGGATTTCCCGGCTGACGTCCAGGAGGCGGGCGACAGCGCCACGGTGACGGCTCAGCTGGAGAAGCACCGGCGCTGACGGCGGGGCGCCGGACCAGCCGGGTCCGAATGTTGCCGGAGTCGAACCGGCGGATTCGTCGGCGTTGACGCTCCCGTCGCGAGCGTCGATGCGCGACGTCCCGTTCCCGTCTAGTTCGCCCCGTCCGGCAGCCGCCGAATCATCAGCATGGTCATATCGTCCGGCTGGGAGACGCCTGCGCCGAATCCCTCGACCGCGTGGAGGACGAGCTCGATGAGCCGTGTCATCGGCTCGTTCTGATTCGCGCGGACGATCTCGGCGAACCTGGCGTCGCCGAACTGTTCATCCTCGCGGTTCGGGTATTCGAGAATCCCGTCGGACACCAGGCAGATGATGTCGCCGGGCCCGAGGTCGAACACCTGCGCCTTCGTGAGACGCATGATCTCCATCATGCCCATGGGGAACGTGGTCGCCTCGCGCGACTCCCATTCCCCCGTGCCGGCATGGAGCTGGAACAGGGGCCCCTGGCCTCCGGCATGGTACGTGAGCGAGTGATCCCTCGTGTCGAGCGCGCCCAGAAACGCGGTGACGAACCGGTTGGAGGCCAGGTCCTGGCAGAGCTGATCGTTGATGTGGGTGAACGCCGCGTCGAGATCCGCTCCGAGCCGGACGCCCAGCCGGAGCATGGCCCGGACCTGCGTGACGCTCAGCGCGGGTCCGATGCCGTGCCCGGTAGCGTCGCCGAGCAGCAGCATCAGGCGGTGATCGTCGAGCGTGATGACGTCGTAGACATCGCCTCCGGTCTCGTCCGCGGGCCGGCTCCACCCGGCGATGTCGTAGCCGGCGATCTTCGGCATCTCCTTCGGGAACACCCGCATCTGGACGTCGCGGGCGATTGACATCTCGTGCTCCAGCTTCTTCTTGACCACCATGTCGGCGATCATGCGGACCCGCTGCAGTGCAACCGCGCATTGCGCCGCGAGCGCGCCGGCGATCTTCTCGTCTTCGGCCGTGAAGACGCCCTGGTGCTTGTTCAACACCTGGAGCACCCCGACCAGCGTGTCGTCGTACCCGATGAGGGGAACCGCCAGCAGGCATCGCGTCCGGTAGCCGCTCTTCTGATCCACTTCACGATTGAATCGGGGATCGGCATAGCAGTCGGGAACGTTGACCACGCGCCGGGACTGCGCGCACTCGCCGACGATGCCCCGCGCCGCGGGAAAACGAATCTCGGCGATTCCCGTGGCCACCGTCGTGTACAGCTCCTCGGTCTTCGGCTCGTAGAGAAAGACCGATCCCCGGTCGGCACTGAGGATGGCCCGGCCGGCGTCGATGACCTCGGTGAGCATGGAGGTCAGATCGAAGGGCGAGGCGAGCTTGCGGGTCACCTCGAGGAGCCGTTCGAGCATCTCCGCGTTGATGGCCGTTCCGGTCTGGCTCGAATCCATGTGCGATCCCCCTGTTGGACCCGGCTCGACCGCTCGCGGGCGCCGGGCCTGACGCAACAAGATACACCTGAGTCGAGCCCGGCGTCGAAGGCGGCGAACGTGCCGGCCCCGCGTCGTGACGCCGGGTCTGCGACGTCCACCGGGAGCGCCAGAAATCGAAAACCGGCAGCCGTTGCGGGCGCGGGGCGACGCGTCCATAATGACCTTGACCGAGTTCGCCCGGCGGGTTTCTCGACCTGACGGTAATCCATTCAAGGAGGGGCGATGACGCGTGATGCGGCGGCCGCGAGCAGAATCTACCTCCCCGACACGAACGTCCTTATCAACGATCCCGATTCATTGAAGAAGCTTGGCACGGGCAACACGGTCGTGGTGCCCTACCCTGTCTTGCGCGAGCTCGACACGGCCAAGACGGGCCTCAACGGCGTCGGCAGAGCGGCGAGGCACGTGACGCAGTGGCTGGATGAGCAGCAGGAAGGCCGGGATCGCCACGAGCTGGTGACCGGCATTCCGATGGCGGACGGCGGGCGGCTGGTCTTCGATGACAACGCGGCGGCCCGCGAGGATATGTGGGACGGGTTCGATCAGCGAAACGAAGACGACCGGATCATCCTGGCAGCGAGGAAGTGGCAGCGCAAGCACCCGGACACGCGGACGGTGCTCGTGACGCGCGACGTGGCCATGCGGGTCCGTGCCCGGGCCCTCGGCGTCCACGCCGAGGACTACCGCGACGACCAGCGGGTGTCGTCGATCGACGAGCTGTACTCGGGCTGCGCCACCATCGTGATCCCCGACGATCAGCACGGGCTGCTCACGGATCTGCATCGCGAGAACCGGCTCGAAGCCCGGCGCGTGCTGGATCTGGCCGCTCCGGTCACGCTCTATGCGAACCAGTGCTGCACGCTCAGGACCGAATCGTCGGGCAAGACGGCCTACGCGATCTACAAGGCAGGCGATGCTCCGTATTTCCGCATCGTCCGCCGCGTCGAGGGCCAGCGGGGCATCGGGCCGCTCAATCCCGAGCAGGTGTTTGCGCTGGCGTTGCTGAACGACCCCGACATTTCGGTCGTGACGCTGGCCGGCCAGGCCGGCTCAGGCAAGACGCTGATGGCGCTGCTGGCGGGCTACGCGATGCTGCGTGAGTCCTACGCCCGGCTCATCGTCTACCGTCCGAACATCGAGCTGGGCCAGTCGCTCGGCTATCTTGCCCGGCACGCTCGATGAGAAGTTCGCGCCGTGGACGCGGCCGGTCTTCGACAACCTGGAGCTGATCGTCAAGGGGCTCGGCCGGGCACCGCTCGACCCCGACAACCCTCGATCTCACGGCAACAAGGGGGCAAAGCGGGAGGCGATCGAGCGCGACGATCACGATCTGGCGGCCCTGGTCGAGACCGGCGTCCTGGAAGTCGCACCGATTTCTCACCTGCGCGGCCGGAGCATTCACGATGCGTACATCGTGGCGGACGAAGCGCAGAACATGAACCACCACGAGGTGAAGACGCTGCTGACGCGCAGCGGGCAGGGAACCAAGGCCGTGCTGACCGGCGATCCGGACCAGGTGGATCTGCCCGACGCGGGCGCGACGACCAACGGTCTCACGCACGTGGTCGAGCGCTTCAAGGGCCAGGCCGAGTACGGTCACCTCACGATGACGACCACGGTGCGCTCGCGCCTCGCGGCCATGGCGGCGAGTCTGCTGTAGCGGAGATCACTGTCAGGCTGGCGGCCCGTCGATTGGCGAGTCTGCCCGAGCGTTGCAGCCGCGAGCCACGGCATGTTGCTCCGGCGGACCCGCTCGCGCTCGCCGGCAAACTGCGTCTTCAGGGTTCTGTTGGCGGCAGGAATGGGTCCCCAACCCATTCCGGATTTCGGCCCTTGCGACGCAGTTTGCAGACTATCGCCGTCGGCTCGGCTCAAGGGTCCACCTCCGGCAACATGCCGCGGCTCGCGCCTTTCGGAAGGAGAGTCGTCGAGCGGGTGACCGAGCGTCAAGCCTGCTGTACGCCGAAGTTGCGACTGCCGACTTGTCCGCCTTGCGCGGGTCCTGCCCGAGCATCAGGCACGCTCGTTCGGCCGGCAGGTATTGTCGGCACATCGATGACCGGCCCTCGACGCGCGGGCGAAGCTCGCGTGTTACGGGCATGGTCTCGCCGACGACTCCCGCTTGCTCGGGAACCTGCCGACCGCCCGAGGTGCCTGACGCTCGGTCACCCGCTCAGGCGATGTCGAGGACCCGTTTGATCACCCTCGCATTCAAGTCACTTGCCAGACTCGCTCCGCCATGTCTCCGGCCGGCGCTCACCCAACAGCCGGTCGTTCTTCTCCTGGATCGCTCGAACGACGAGCGCCCGGTTCATGTAGAGCGACTTTCTCTTGAAGCCGTCGACCGCGATCCCGATGTGCGTCACGAAGCCTGTGATGAGCAGGGCCGCCGCCACGATCCGAACCGCCCGGTGTTTCAGCAACCGGGCCCAGCACGCGCACGCATAGAGCATGACCAGCGGGAAGGTCACGTACATGGCATGTGACGCCGGTCCCTTCACGGAGAAGGCAAAGACGACCCACATCATCACGATCAGGGCCATCATCACGCCCTTCAGGCCCCACTCGGGCTTCTCGGGCCACCTGCGGAACAGATCGATCAGCAGCACGAACGGCTGAACGACGCCGCACAGCCCGGCGAAGATCGCGAAGGGCGCAACCCACGGATAGCGTGAAAGGAAGCCGAGCCGGTCCGCCGAGGTCGATCCGATGAAGCGCGGCAGTTCGTACGACCCCAGCGAGAGGAACCTGGCGACTATGTCCGGAAGGCGCAGGAGCCTCTCGGGCACGAAACGGACATTCGCACCGGCCCCGGCGGCGGACGCGATGCCGAACTGAACGAGCGTCGGGATGAGCGTGAGGCCTGCCAGAAGTGCGCCGGCGGAAAACCAGGCGATGGCGCGAAGTGCGGTCCGCCAGCCGTCCCAGATCGCGTACCCGATCGCCACCAGCGCGAACGGGACCATCAGCGCAAACGACAGGTGCAGCTGGTAGACCCAGAGGATTCCGAACCCCGCGAGGAAGAAGGCGAGCGATCTCGGAATGGTCCGCGTGGTCAGGAACGGCAGCAGCTCGAAGATCGCGATGAAGAACAGCACCGCGCCCGTCAGGGCATATGACGGATTGATGATGTGGGTCGAGAAGTTGAGCGTCCAGGGACTGAAGAGAATCCACGGCCAGAGAAACCACGCGGGAATCCCCGGCACACGGCGCCCGATGTACCACGCCAGCAGGCACAGCGACCCCATCGACAGCAGGTTCAGCAGCACGTACGGCGCTTCCGGCTGCGCGACGACCCACAGCGGGGCCGCGATGAGCAGGCCCTGGAGGCCGCCTGGAATCTGCGTCTGCGTATATACGACGTCGGGGCCGAAGTACGGCCACGCACCGGTCGCGTAGTACTTCAGGCCAATCAGGAAGATTTGCAGTTCGTCGGCGGCCCAGAACTCGCCGAGCAGGCCAAAGGCGAGGCGCAGCACGAAGGCCCCCGCGAGCAACAGCGCGACAACTCGCCAGCTCAACGTGCCGGATCGCTCGCTCCCGGCAACTGCGGCGGATCGTCCGGAGCCGATCATCTGTTACTCACCTGCGCGACCCGTCACCGGCGGCGCACCGGTTGGAGACGATCGCCCCGGCCCCGTCATCGGTTGCTCACCAGCACGACGCGCTGGAGGTCTCGCGCCGGATCCGGGTGAATGAACGTGCCGATGCGCAGCAGCCCCGTGTTCAGATATCGCGCTTCGAACAGGCGACGGTACCTGTTTGCGTCAGGATCCAATGCGCTCAGCATCCCGGCGTCGACGATGGCCAGCACAGGCGTTGGCGCCTCCAGGATGCGCCTTACTTCTTCGGCTGTGGCGCCGAACGAGGTCTTCGCGTGGGTGTAGAAGACCAGGTTTCTGCCGAACGCTCCGCACGTGCAGATCTCGGCGGGCGCGTCATACGCCCTGGCCGCCTGCGCGACCCGCTGCACGACCTCCGGCTGGCCCGGGGCCAGCACCCATCCCTGGACAACGAAAAGCAGAATCGTCGAAGCCGCGATCACGAAGAGAGGGATCCGCCGGAGCGCGCCGGTCAGCGACTCGACCAGGGTGAAGAGCCCGGCGGCGGCGATCGAGACCGGGGCCACATCGGTCCAGTGTGTGGATACGGCTGCAAACACGGGCCCGGCACGCCAGATGAGCAGCCCGATCGCCAGCACCACGAGTCCGGTTGCCGCGCCGGCGATCCTGAACGGCGCGTCGTCCCGCGTCGACGGCTCCGGGTGCGACCGGGACCAGATCGTCTTGCCGAGCAGCACGGCGATCGGCACCAGGCACGGCAGGATGTAGCGAGGCTGCTTGCCTGTCGACGCCGTCAGCACCAGCAATGGCGCAAGCGCCCAGACGACGAGCCGCACCTCGGTCATCGTGAGTGCCCGCTGGCGGCGCGCCACGCTCACCACCGGCGCAATCCACAACGCCATGAACGGCGACCACGGCAGCATGCCGCCCAGCAGAATCGGGACGTAGTACCAGATCGCCCGCGGTTCGTTATAGGTCGAGGTGGCGAAGCGCTGCAGGTTCTCGCCGACGAAGAACTGGTACAGGTAGTGCGGCCCGTTGACCCAGGCTGCCGCGGCATACCAGGGCGCGGCAATCACCAGGAACAGCCCCGCGCCCAGCGCAAGCTCGCCAGTCCGCACGGGGAACGTGAATCGGCCATTCTGCTTCCGCTCGGTCCAGCTCTCCCACAAGATCAGCGGAATCGCCACTGCCGCGGGCAGGACAATCGCAACCGGCCCCTTGGCCAGCATCCCGAGTCCCATCGCCGCCGAGGCGACGAGCACCCACACGAGGCGTCCTCGCGATTCCGTCTCGACGCCAGCCTCGTGCCCGGCTGGCGCACGGCGGCCGACCGCTTCAATGATTGCCCAGACGGCGACGGTGATGAAGAACGCGGTCGGCAGGTCGGGCAACGACTGCCTCGCCATGGCGAACGCCCCGTAGCAGGTGGCCACCACCGCGCCTGCCATCAGGCCCGGTCCTGATCCGTACCACCGGCTGCCGCAGGCAAAGGCGATCCACACCAGCCCGAGGCCGGCGAGCGCGGAGAAGAAGCGGGCCTGGGCCTCGCCGGTGCCCGACACGACGTAGCCGGCGGCGGCAGCCCAGTAGTACAGGATGGGCTTCTGAAAGCGGGGCTCGTAGTTGAAATGCGGTGTAATCCAGTCGCCGCTCTCGACCATCTCACGCGCAGACTCGGCGTAGAACGCCTCATCCGAGTCGGTGATGGCGGGCCCGCCCAGGCCCACGAAGAACGAAATCGCGCAAAGCGCCAGGAGCGCCAGTGAACGCCACACGGTTAGGTAGTCTATAGCAGACGGCTCGCGGCTCGCGGCTCGCGGCCGGCGGCTGGCGGCCAAGGGCCCGGGCCGGAGTTGGGTTATCCTGTCGGACGCCCCCCTGCTTCGTGATTCTCGTGGAGGCTTCTCATGATGAACCGACTCGTCTCGATCTCGGTGGCCCTGCTGATCTGTGCCACCCTCGGCCTGGCGGCCGGCCCAACCAAGTACGGAACGGCGCTCACGCTCAAGGACAACACGAAGGTGTCGGAGATCTTCGCGCAGCCCGGTAAGTTCAACGGCCAGCGCGTGCGGGTCCAGGGAAAGATCGTGGACGTCTGCTCGATGGCGGGCTGCTGGATCGCGATCGGCGGCGACATCGAGTCGCAGACGATCCGGTTCAAGGTCGACGACGGGGTCATCGTATTTCCGATGGCAATCAAGGGCCGCAACGCCGCTGTCGAGGGCGTCCTCACCGTCGCGGTGTTGAGTGAGGCGGAGCAAATCGCGCAGGGCGAAATGGAAGCCAAGGAGAAGAAGACGACCTTCGACCCGAAGACCGTGAAAGGTTCGAAGATGTCCATCCAGATCAAGGGCGAGGGCGCCGAGGTCTATTAGTCCAATCGGAGTGGGGCGCGGGGGCCGATGGACATGAATCCTCCGACCGACAGGTCTGCGGGATCGAGCGTCTTCGGCCCTCCCTCGCTCCGCCGCCGGTTTCAGCGGATTCGGGGCAGCACGGTCGAGTCCGATCTGCGGGCGTTTGAGGGCACGCTCGGGGCCATCAGGTCCGCCGCTCACCTCCTTCCATCCGTCTCCGATGCGGACCTTCGTGCGCGGGGCCGGGCGCTGCGATCGGCCGCCAGCGGCGGCGCCGCCGAGCAGGACCTGCTGGTCGAGGTCTTCGCCCTGGTCTGCGAGGCGGCCGGGCGACGGCTCGGGCTCAGGCCGTTCGACGTCCAGGTGCTCGCAGGCCTGGCGATCCATCAGGGCCGGATCGCAGAGATGCAGACCGGCGAAGGCAAGACGCTGGTCGCCGTCGCACCCGCGTGCCTCTGTGCCCTGGGCGGCCGCGGCGTGCACATCCTCACGGTCAACGACTATCTCGCGCGGCGTGACGCCCGCTGGATGGGGCCGATCTACGAATCGCTCGGCCTCAGTGTCGGATTCGTGCAGGAGCGGATGACCCGCAGCGATCGCCGGTCGGCGTACTCGTGCGACGTGACGTACGTCACGGCCCGCGAGGCGGGTTTCGACTTCCTGCGCGATCGCCTGTGTCTCGATCCGGCCGACCTCGTCCATCGGCCGCTGCACCTCGCGATCGTCGACGAGGCCGACTCGATCCTGATAGACGAGGCGCGCATTCCCCTGGTCGTGGCCGGCGACGAGCAGGAACACCCGTCAGAACTTGCCCGGATGGCCGTGCTCGCCCGCAGGCTCACGGCGGGCGTCGATTACGACACCGACGAGTACGCCCGCAACGTCAACCTGACCGAACGGGGATCACAGCGCGTCGAAGAGATGCTCGGTTGCGGCAACCTCTACGCCCCCGAGAACCTCGTCGTCCTCGCGCAGATCCGCAACGCCCTGCACGCGGAAGCGCTGCTGCGCGCTGATGTCGATTACATCGTGCGGGACGGGCGCGTCGAGCTGGTTGACGAGTTGACGGGCCGGGTCGTCGACAAGCGCCAGTGGCCCGATGGTCTGCAGGCGGCGATCGAGGCCAAGGAAGGTCAGCGCCTGCAGCCTGAGGGGCGCATTCTCGGCTCGATCCCCATTCAGCATTTCGTCAAGAAGTACCCCCGCCTGGCGGGCATGACCGCCACGGCCCAGAGCGCGGCTGCGGAGTTCCAGGAGGTCTACGGCGCAGGCGTCACCGTGATCCCGACCAACAGGCCATGCGTGAGGATCGATCATCCCGACCGGTTGTTCACGGACCGTGCGGCCAAGGAGCGGGCGCTCATCGATGAAGTCTCCGCGGTGCACGCCACGGGGCGGCCGATCCTGGCCGGAACCGCCAGCGTGGCCGAGTCCGAACGGATCGCCCGGATGCTCGGCGATGCGGGCGTGAGCTGCCGGGTGCTCAACGCGAAGAACGACGAGGTCGAAGCCGAGATCGTGGCGGAGGCGGGCGCGCCCGGTGTGGTCACCATCTCGACCAACATGGCCGGCCGGGGCACCGACATCAAGCTGGGCGGCCGCGACGAGTCGAAACGCGATCAGGTCGTGGCGCTCGGCGGCCTTTACGTGATCGGCACCAACCGGCATGAAAGCCGCCGCATCGACGACCAGCTTCGAGGACGGGCCGGCAGGCAGGGCGATCCCGGATCGTCCCAGTTCATCGTGAGCCTCGAGGACGAGCTGTTGCAGCGGTTCGGACTCCGCGACCTGATCCCTCCGTCCCGCTGGCCGGCGCCGCAGGCAGCGGCGCTCGACGATCCGCTGCTGACCCGCGAGATCAGCCGGGCCCAGCGCCTGGTCGACGGACAGAATTTCGAGGCGAGGCAGACACTCTGGCGCTACTCGCAGGTGCTCGAAGGTCAGCGCGAGCACATCCAGGAAGGGCGGCAGGCCATCCTGATGGGCGAGGAGACCGGAGAACTGCTCGCGGAGCGCCGATCCGAGCGCTGGCAGGCCCTGTCGGATACGGTCGATGTCGACGTGCTCCGCCGGGTCGAGCGTCATCTGACGCTGCTGGCAATCGATCGGTGCTGGAGCGACCACCTGGCGGAAATCACACGAATCCGCGACGGCATTCATCTCGTCACGCTCGGCGGGCTCGATCCGTACGAGCAGTACCACGCGCGGGCGCGCGAGGCGTTCGAGTGGACGCTCGGGCGGATTGACGATGAAGTGGTGCGGATGTTCGATGGCGTCGAGGTCACAAAGGATGGCGTGGACTGGAGGAAGGCGGGGCTGCTGGGGCCGTCGTCCACTTGGACGTACCTTGTCACCGATAAGCCGTTCGTGACCGATCCGCTGGCGAACCTGTCGCAACGCCCGTCGCTCGGCCTGCCGCTCGCCGTGGCCTACGGCCCGCTGTTCATCCTGTGGGGTTTCTACAGCCGCTGGCGCGCGCGACAGAGGAAGCCGCCGTCAACTCTCTCTTGACTCCGTGAGCCGCTCGGCCTAGTGTCCGGTATCAGCGGTTCGTCGCCGAACCCCCGGAGGGCGGCGCCTCTCAGCCACCGCGACGCGAGTGGCAGGGCGCGACACTCCAGGAGCGGTTTCGGCATTGCTCCCTGTCAGCCGTCGCACGAGGATGGTCCTGCGTGGGTATCGACACTCTGCATTCAACCTGACGAGCGGATTGGTCAGGCGCCTCGCTGAAAGGAGCAACTGACATGAGGACGTTGTGCCGCAAGGCATGTTTTTCGGCCGGCGTGGCGGTGATGGTGGCCGCGGCAGCGTGTGGCGGCGGCGGCCCGACCGGGGACGTCGGAACATTCCAGGTCGAGTTTTCGAACCTGTTCCTGACCGTGCAGAACACGGCCGGGCTGGCGATGAACGACATCCATATCGAGATTCACCCGTCAGGACGCCCGAACATCTATTCGACGAGCATCGAGCGGCTCGAGAACAGCGACAAACGCGACATCTCGCTCAGCAGCTTCAAGGACCGCGAGAGCGCATCGTTCAACATGCTTCAATCCAAGCCGAAGAGCGTTGTGATCACGGCGAAGGACCTGAACGGCAGGACCGTCAAGGTCGAGATCCCGTGGAAGTAGCGACCGGTGATTCCTGCGAGTGGCAAGGGAGCGCACATGACAAGTCCTGGAACGGGCACGGCGGCAGCGGCGGGGCCGGACAAGTTTCCATTCCGAATCTGGGCCATCTCGCTGGCCGGCTGGATGTTCGACTTCTACGACCTGGTGCTGTTTTCGTTCCTGTTGACTCCGATTGGCCGCGACCTGAACCTGCCGACCTCCGATCAGGCCATGCTGCTCGGGGTGGCGCTCGGCGCCTCGGGCCTCGGCGGCATCCTGTTCGGCTATCTTGCCGACCTCTACGGCCGCCGCACGATCATGACGTGGACGATCCTGGTGTACTCCATCGGGACAGCGCTGACGGCCTGTTCGGTCGGATTCTGGTCCGTGCTGGGATTCCGGCTGCTCACGGGCCTCGGCGTCGGCGGCGAATGGGCGGTCGGCCACGCGCTGCTCGCCGAGAGCTCGCCAGCCCGCATGCGCGGGACGCGCCTCCGCCGCCCTGCAGGCCGGCGAGCCCATGGGCGTCGGGCTGGCGGCCGTGGTCGGATTCATGCTTGCGCCGGTGATCGGCTGGCGGGCGGTCATGTTGCTCTCGGCAGCCACCGTGATGATTGCCTTCATCGCCCGGCGTCACCTCCCGGAGTCGGCGCTCTGGACCGAGCAGAAGGAAGATCAGCTGTCGCCGGTGGCGGCCGTGCGCCTGATGTGGAACCGCGGCCTGGTCTCGGTCGCCCTGCGCGGCTTCGTGCTCGGCGTCTTCAAGCTCGGCACCTACTGGACCTGCTACACCTGGCTGCCGAAGTTCCTGCAGGACGAGTTCCATCAGCCCATCGGGCGATCGACACTGTGGATGCTGACGGCCCAGCTCGGCCAGTTTCTCGGGATGTTGATCTTCGGCACGCTCGCGGACAAGTACGGCCGGCGCGTGCTGTTCACCGCCTATTCCCTGCTCACGGCAGCGTCACTCTACCCGCTGGCCTTCCACTGGGAGTGACCTGCTCACCCAGCCCGCTGCTCTTCTGGGGCTGCCTGTTCGGATTGGGATTCGGCTCGGGATGCACGGCAGGGTTCGGGGCGCTGCTGGCCGAACTGTTCCCGACCGACATCCGCAACTTCTGCGATGGGCACGGTCTACAACATCGCGCGCGGCGTGCAGTTCTTCGCGCCGATCCTGGTCAGCCAGGTCGTCATCCTGTATGGCTTGTCGGGAGGACTGAGCGTGCCGCTGCTCCTGGCGCTGGCCACCGCCACCTGGGTATGGACGCTGCCCGAGACGCGGGCGCGGGACCTGAAGGCCATCCCGACGGCCGCGAGTCATCCGATCCCGATTGCTGCGACCGCTCCGACACGGGACACGGGGCAGAGGTTATAGGTCATAGGTTATAGGTTATAGGTTATAGGTTATAGAGGGATACGGCCGTCAGTGAGCGACCCGTAGCCTGTGGCTTGTTGCCTGCGCCTTATAACCTGTAACCTACAACCAATAACCTACATTCCTACTGTCCCTGGGTCGCCAGCGTCGCCGTCATCCAGATCTTGAGCGGCTGCAGGGGCTGAGCCCGCTCGCCGCCGCGGCCGCTCTCTCCACCACCGCCAAATCCACCGCGCCGGCCGCCTCCGCCCATCCCGCCGCCGAAGCCGCCGCGCCCACCGATTCGACCGCCCCCGCCACCACCCCCATCTCCGCCGCGCTCCCCACCGCCGCGCCCGCCGCGCCCCACCGCCTCGGGCTTGGGCGTCTCGAGACCGACGGCGACGGTCCGGCCCGCCGCCGATTCGATGGCGTATTCGTGTGCCTCCGAGCGCGTCAGCGGGATCTTGAATTCGTAGGTCACCATGCCTTCATGGACGCCGCGGCTGATCTCGATCCCCGGGCCGGCCGCCAGCTCGAGGCGGCGGCGGTCGTCGCTTCCAGGCCCGACCAGCTCGAACCAGGTGACCGGCTGATTGAGCCGTTCAAGCGCTGCGTTGGGGTCCGGACGTTCCTGTCCCGGCTCTCCAGGCTCTCCCGACTGTCCTGACTGCCCCTCATCTCCTCCACGCCGGCGCAACATGCCGCCGCCAAACCCGGTGCCCGGCACGACGATGCCGAAGGTCTGCTTCTTCCTGCCCGACGCATCGATCCACAGGGTGAGGCCCGCGGTGAGCAACTGCATGCGCCGCCTCGGTTCACTGGTGGACACCATGGCGTACAGGAACTCGCCGTCGTTCAGGAGCCCGACCGACAGCTGTTCGTCCTTGAGGTAGGTCGTGTTGGCCTGCCACTCATCGTTCATGCCGTCGATCTTCACTTCGTGATCTCGCCAGGCGCTCTTCAGCAGCGGCGTGGCCGCCTCCAGTCCAACGGCCGTTGCGGCCACAACAGCCGAGAGCACCAGGGCTGCGAGCGCCGCACGGCGCCGCCGGGGAACTCCACCACGGTTGCGAAGTCTCATCGGGAACACTCCTTGCCGATCAGACGGCGGCGAGCCGGTCCTGCCCGGGCAGGCTCCGCCATCAGCTTCCTTCCAGTTTAGACGTCCAGGTCGGGAAGAAAGGGCGGCAGAGCTGTGACATTTCCGTGACGCCGCAGCGGCCGGCCCCCAACGATCGGCGCGGGCCGAGGCCGCGACAACAGGCGTGGAGGCGCGTGAATCCCGCGCCGGCCGCGTCCCGCCGATCTGCTTGCCGGATGGACGCCAGGTGAAAGAAAGGCGGTATCATTCCGGGCGGCGCACCGAGCCTTTCAGGCGGGGCAAGACCGTCCGGCTCCCCGGGCCGGGTGCGGAAATCGAGGGAGGATCTCCGGTGACTCTCATCGACATGTTCGTTCGGACGGCGAAACAGCACGGCGCCAAGCTGGCGATCGTCGATCGCGCGACCGGGCATCGGGTGACCTACAAGGCGGCCCTGCTGCGCTCGCTCGTCCTGGCGAAGAAGTTCGAAGCCTACGAGTCGGGCTTCATCGGGGTCATGATTCCGAACTCGGCCGGCGCGGCGCTCACCGTCATCGGCTCGGTCATGGCCGGACACACGCCGGTCATGATCAATTACTCCACCGGCGCGGCGCAGAACTGCCGCATCGCGCAGACCCGCCTGGGGTTTCGGACGATCATCACCTCGCGGGCCCTGCTCTCGAAGCTGAAGATCCCGGCGGTCGACGGGATGGTCTACATCGAGGACATCGCTTCGAGCGTCACGAGCGGGGCCAAGGTGGCGGCACTCCTCAAGTCGTCGCTCTCGGCCGATCGCATCTGCCGCTCGCTCCATCAAGGCAAGCCCGACGACAACGTCGTCATCCTCTTCACCAGCGGCAGCGAGCGCGATCCGAAGGCCGTGCCGCTCACGCACCGGAACCTGATCGCCAACATCGAGGGCATCAGGGGCGCACTCGATATCGGGTCGAAGGACACGATCATGGGGAACCTGCCGGTGTTCCACGTGTTCGGTCTCAACACCAACCTCTGGCTCCCCCTCGTGCTCGGGATGACGCTGGTCACCACGCCAAGCCCGCTGGAATTCCGCGCGATCTGCACGGCGGCCCGCGAAGAGAAGGTGACGATGCTCGTGGGCACGCCGTCGTTCCTGATGGGATACCTTCAGAAGTCCGAGCCCGGAGATTTCGCGAGCGTTCGCCTGCTGGTCACCGGCGCGGACAAGTGCCCGGACGCGTTGCGGCGCGCCTTCTGGGAGAAACACCAGATCCCGCTCCTCGAAGGCTACGGGACGACCGAGACCAGCCCGGTGATCTCGGTGAACGGCCCGACGCGCAACCGGCCAGGCAGCGTGGGCCAGGTGCTGCCGAACGTCCAGGTCAGGATGGAGCATTACGAGACCGGCGAGGTGTGCAAGGTCGGGGAGATCGGCAAGATCCTCGTGAAGGGCGACAGCGTGATGTCGGGCTACTTCGACGACTTCGAGGGCACGGCGCTGCGTATCCGCCACGGGTGGTACGACACCGGCGACATGGGCTACATGGATCAGGACGGGTTCCTCTGGCACGTGGGCCGGCTCGCCCGGTTCCTCAAGGTGGGCGGCGAGATGGTGTCGCTCGTCAAGGTCGAGGACGTGCTCGAGCGCGCGCTGCCCCCGGGCCTGTACTGCTCGGTCGTCGAGGTGCCCGATGCGTTCAGGGGCTCGAAGATCGTGGCCGTGGTCACCGAAGGGGTGGACGAGAAGGAAGTCCTCAGGCAGATGGCGGGCGAGCTGCCCAACATCGCTCTGCCGCGACAGTTCGTCGTCGTGCCCGAGCTGCCGCGGATGTCCAGCGGGAAGATCGACTTCCGTGCCCTCACCGAGGCCGTACGCGAGATCGTGCAGAAGAGCTAGGGGCTGGGCGCTAGGGACCAGGCGCTAGGGCCTAGGGGCTAGGCGCTAGGCGCTAGGCGCTAGGGGCTGGTTAGTTGGGCGGCACGGAGCCGGGCGTCATCGGTTCAGCATCCCGGAACCGTGCGAGATCGTGCAGAAGGGCTAGGGGCTGGGCGCTAGGGACCAGGCGCTAGGGCCTAGGGGCGAGGCGCTAGGCGCTGGTTCGTTGGGCGGCACGGAGCCGGGCGTCATCGGTTCAGCATCCCGGAACCGTGCGAGATCGTGCACAAGACCTAGGGGCTGGGCGCGAGGCGCTAGGCGCTGGTTCGTTGGGCGGCACGGAGCCGGGCGTCATCGGTTCAGCATCCCGGAACCGTGCGAGATTGTGCACAAGACCTAGGGGCTGGGCGCTAGGGACCAGGCGCTAGGGCCTAGGGGCTAGGCGCTAGGCGCTGGTTCGTTGGGCGGCACGGAGCCGGGCGTCATCGGTTCAGCATCCCGGAACGGTTAGTTCTTGCCTTCGCGCCTGACTGGCGCCCAGCCCCTAGCGCCTAGTCCCCAGCCCCTAGCCCCTAGTCCCTAGCCCCGGCCCCTGCCCCATAACTAGCGCCTAGCGCCTAGCGCCTAGCCCCTAGTCCCTAGCCCCTAGCCCCTAGTCCCTGCCTGCTGTCCGCCGGCGATTACGGCGATGTCCACCCAAAATGACGCAGTCCGGCCACAGCGTGGCGCGGTGGCTGGAAACGGTCGGCGATCTGCACAGGATCCCGTCGTTCTGAGGCTGGCCCTGTAGTTGCAGTACGCTGTCCAGAATCCATGAAAACCATCCAGGGACTCTCGAAAACGGGGCCGACCCGTCCACGGAGACGGCGAGTCCTGTCTCTGGCGCTCGGTTCAGCCCTTGTGGCAGCCGTTGGTGCGGCAGGCTGCGTGAAGGCCCTTCCGGCCACCGACACCGCATCCTCGCCGCTCGCGGCAGGGCCGTCGGGCACGACACGGACCTTGTCGGACCCGATGGCATACGTCCAGGACATCAAGCCGATCTTCGACTCGGACTGTGTCTTCTGCCACAGCCCGTCGCGGGCATACGGCAACTACTCGATGACCACCTATGCGGAGGTCATGAGGGATGTGCAACCGGGGAACGCGAACAGCCGGCTCGTCGCGCGGACGCAGCCCTCGGGCAACATGTACCGGTATTTCACGGGTGACGCCCAGACCAAGTCGGCAATGGTCAGGAAATGGGTGGTCGTCGATAACGCCGCCCAAACGCGGTAGCCGGAGGCAATCAGGCCTGAAAAAGGAGAACCCCCGTGCGTTCCTTTCGCCTCGTTCTCGTCGGGTTCATCACCATCCTGGCAGCACGCGGGGCGCTGGCGGTCGGTGGCATCAGGCCGGGCGATCCGGCCCCGAGCCTGCGCCTGCCGGCCGAGGACGGCAAGCTTGTCTCGCTCGCTGACTACAAGGGACGGGTCGTGCTCATCGACTTCTGGGCGAGCTGGTGCGGGCCCTGTCGATTGGCCTTCCCGGCCATCAACGACCTCTACGCCGAACTCCACGGCAGGGGGTTCGAAGCCGTGGGCATCAACCTCGACGAGAAGCGCCAGGATGCCAATCAGTTTCTCGCTGATCGGCCTCACACGCTGACGGTTCTCTTCGACCCGAAAGGCGACAGCGCGAGCCGCTTCGGGCTGGACGGCATGCCTTCCTCGTTCGTCATCGATCGGGAAGGTCGTGTCCGCTACGCGCACACCGGCTACACGCCGGCCACGCTCGATGACTACCGCCGCGAGATCCTGACGCTTCTGCGGGAACCCGCGCCGGCTGACCGCTAGCAGCCCGTGGTGAAAGTGCGTCGTCGCACCGCCCTTCGAGGGGCTCAGGGCGTCCTGAGCTTGCCGAAGGACGAAACCGGTGATGCGCCCGGATCGCAAGGCGCGAAACGCGAGAATATCGGGGAATATTTGAGCGTTGAGCAACGCAGCGAGGCCGGGGCCCCCAACGCGGCACCCGCGTTGGGGTGGCAGGCGGGATGCAGCGCCGGTTGAATGCAGACGGACTTTCACCACGGGCTGCTAGATACCGAGGATTCGGGATGATGAAAGCTCGCTCGATCAGGATGCTCGTGGTGGCCGCCATCCTGGCTGCCGCCTCGGTGGGTTCCGCGTGTGCGACCGTCCAGCCGTGGCAACGGGGACGGCTCGCCAACACCTGCATGACCTTCAATGCAGACGGGGCGATGGCGGCGTTCGAGGCGCACTGGCAGTCCGCGCGGGAAGCGGCGGCCGGCGGCGCTGGCATTCAGAGTGGCGGCTGCGGATGTAAGTAGGAGGGCGGCGCGTGAAGGTGCACCGAACGAGCCGGACGATTGCCGTTGTCGCGGCCGCCGTGGTCCTGGCGGTCGTCTCCGTCCCCGTCGTCAACTGGGCCGACGACGAGATCAACGTCCACTTCCACGCATTCCAGGACACGCGTGGAGTCACCGTGCTGGCGCCGGCGGGCGACCTCTCGAAGGACTTCACCGATCGCACGACGCTGAAGCTGAAGTTCGGGGTGGATGCCGTCAGCTCGGCATCCGACTCGTGCGCGCGCTGCCATACCCAGAGCATGGGGGACAACCGGCGGTACCTCGACGCCAGCATCACGCGCAAGTACGGCGACACGAAGCTGACGCTGGGCGCCGAGGTGAGCATCGAGAACTTCTACAACTCGAATACCCTGATGATGTCCGCGACGCGCGACTTCAACAAGGGCAACACCACCGTCGCCGGCGGGTACTCGTTCTCCTGGAACCGCCCTCAGCTGCACCCGTCGCAGACGACCGAGACCCAGTTCTCGCACGACGCCTACGTGTCGGTCACGCAGACGCTGACCAAGACGACCATCGCGCAGGTCAACTACGAGTACAACCGGATCACGGGCTTCCAGGCGAGCCCGTTCCTTCGCACGAGCGTCAACGGCGTGATGATGCTGGGGAACACGCCGAACCTCCGGTCGCGTCACACGCTGGCGTTTCGCATCCGCCAGGCGCTGCCGGGCGAGACCTATCTCGAAGCCGACCTCCGTCACTACTTCGACGACTGGTCGATCAAGTCGAACTCGGTGCAGGTCGGCCTGTCGCACTACTTCACGCCGTCCACGCTGGTGGCCGTCGACTATCGCCGGTACACGCAGACCGGCGCCTTCTTCTACCAGCCCCAGTACTTCGGCGCGCCGACGCTGTTCACCGGCGACTTCAGGCTGGCGCCGTTCAACTCGGACCTCTACGGCGCGCGGGTGACCTTCACGCCGAAGGACGGGCTGTTCGGGCTGATGCCGTCCGGGACCGGAGTGACGTTCGAGTACGAACGGTACGTCGCGACCACCGGTTTCCAGGCGGCGATTTTCTCGACCGGCATCCGCATCCCCTTCGGGCGGAAATGAAACGACCGGGAGACTGAAGCGATGATGCTGCGCGCGGTTCGCCACGGAGCCACCTCGCTGGTGGCTGTCGCCTCGGTTTCGGGCCTCCTCGCCCAGGCGCCCGCCGCCCAGACAGGCGATACCGGCACCTCGCGCCAGTTTCGCTACATGATGGGCACCTCGGTGCTGGTGCAGGCGTCTGGCGGCGATGCCGCGACGCGCGGCGAGGCCATCGAGGAAGCCTACGCGGCGATCGCGGAAGTCGATCGCCTGATGAGCAACTACCGGAACGACAGCGAGCTCAGCGCGATCAACCGGGGCGCCGCCGACGCACCCGTCCACGCCAGCGATCCGATGCTGAGCGTGCTCGAGGCGGCCGAGATCGTCAGCGCGCGCAGCAATGGGGCGTTCGACGTCACGGTTGGTCCGCTCGTGAAGCTCTGGGGCTTCTTCGACAAGAAACCGCACCTGCCCACGCCAGCCGAGCTGGCGGCCATGCGCAGCGTGGTCGGCTACAAGATGCTCGTCATCGACCCGGCGGCCAAGACCGTGCGGTTCAAGCAGCGCGGCATGGAGATCGATCTTGGCGGCATCGCCAAGGGGTTCGCCGTCGAGCTGGCCGCGGGCGCACTCAAGCGCAGGGGCCTGTCGGGGCTGATCGATGCCGGGGGCAACCAGTACCTGGTGGGCCTTCCGCCCGGAAAGCCGTTCTGGACAATTGGCGTGCGGGATCCGAAGACGCGTGACGGAATCCTGGGAACGCTCGATCTGAAGGGCGGATCCGTGTCGACCTCGGCCGACTACGAGAACTTCCTGACGGTCAACGGGAAGACCTACGGCCACATCCTGGATCCCAGGACACTGCAGCCGTCCGAAAGCGCGCTCGGCGCGACGATCGTGTCGCCCGACGGCACGATGGCGGACGCGATGTCGAAAGTCGCCTTCATCCTTGGGCCGGTTGAGGGCCTGCGCCTGATCGAGACGTTCCCGAACATGTCCGGGCTCATCGCCTACCGAAAGGCTGACGGCAGCACGGGCGTGGCCATATCCGCCTCGCTCAAGGCCGCATGGCACCCAAGCAAGGGCTAAAGGCCCGGGGCCGGGCGTTGGGCGCCCTGGTTCGCCATTCAGTCCCGCCGATCTGCCTGTCCTTGCCAGGATGAGCGCTGCGCGATCCCGGGCCGACCGGCCTCGGGCGGCTGGTCCCCAGCCCCCGGGTCGAGCGCCGTTGCCCGAGTTCCCGCGATTCGATCAAAGATAGCCTCGCCCCCGGCTCCGATCCCGATCCGGATTCCCGCGTCACACCCGTGAGGAGACGATCATGAAGAGAGCATGCATCATCCTGGCAATGGCCTGCTCGGTGCTGGTCGGCCGCGCCGAGCAGAAGGGCCTGAAGGTCTTCGTGTCGGCAGACATGGAAGGCATCTGGGGCGTCGTGCACGGCGAACAGGTCTCGCCCGGACCGGAGTACGGCGCCGCGCGCAGGTGGATGGTGGGTGACGTCAACGCGGTGGTCGAGGGCCTGAGGGCAGCCGGGGCCACCGAGGTCGTCGTCAACGATTCCCACGGGAGCATGCGCAACATCGTGGCCGATGAGTTGAATCAGTATGCGTCGCTCATCACCGGCACACCCAAGCCGCTCTCGATGATGCAGGGCATCGACTCGACCTTCGATGCGGCGGTGTTCGTCGGATACCACGCGCGCGCCGGGTCCATGCCGGCGATCCTGGATCACACGATTTCGAGTGCGTCGGTCCGATCCATCAAGATCAACGGACGCGAGCTGCCGGAGATGGGGATCAACGGCGCAATAGCCGGTTACTACGGCGTGCCTGTCGTGATGCTGAGCGGTGACACGGAGACCTGCGCCCAGGCGAAGTCGATCTTTGGCGAGGAGTTCGTGACGACGCCCGTGAAGGGCGCGATCGGCCGAACCTCGGCCAGGCTTCTTCCGCTCGCCGACGCGCGCAGGCTGCTGAAGGACTCGGCGCAATCGGCGCTCGGCAAGCGCGGGACGATACCGATCTTCAAGCTGACGGCGCCCTTCACGTTCGAGCTCGAGTTCAACACCAGCCTGCAGGCCGAGATGCCCTCGCTGCTCCCCGGTGTGAAGCGCACCAGCGCCCGCATGGTGACCTTCGGTGCGAACGACTACATCGAGGGCTTCAAGCTCCTGCGCGGGCTCATCGCGCTAGCGTCGGCGTGATCCCGGCCTGAAGCCCGCGGGTTGCAGACCCCGCGCGCACCCGGCTCAACCCCGGCGCCGCAGTCCGTTCGAAGGTTGGGGATACTCGATTCCGGGCGAAGAACTGAAGCCGCAAGGCGGAAGAGCTCTTCCTCATCCCCATGTGACTCGCGCGACGGACGGCATTCCGTCAACGCAGTCGATCACGAAGGCCTCGGGCTGCTGCAATCGCCCGCGCGTCGGCGCTCTGTCGGGCGACAGCATCGGTCGCGAATCGTCTACCGTGCCGCGACGGGCTCGTTGATGGCGACGATTCGGAGCGTTCCCTTGCTCCCGACCGGGCGGCAGACGATGCGGCCCCTGTCGAGCGTCACACCCCGCGGGCCTTCCGTCACAACCTGGATCTGAGCGTCAGCAATGGCCTGCCTGACCGACTCGTCCAGGATCTGACGGTAGCGTGCCTGGAAATCGGAGACGTTCCGGATCGTCACCGACCGGCCGCCCACCCACGCCTGCATCGGGAAGTCGAACAGGGTGGCGACCTTGTGCCGATTGTTCATGGCGACGGCTTCCTGAAGAGTCTTCAGGAAGACGCTGACCTGGTCTGCGCTGACCCCGTTGGCGTTCAACGCGGGGGCGGTTTGGGCTGGGGCTGCCCCGACGGCGCAGACATGGACAACGAGGACCAGCGAGACGAGGATGATGAGCAGGCGGGACGTAGTGCGCATGATGAGCACCTCACGCTGTAAGGGGGACAGTGTTGCCGGCCAAAGGCCGTCGGCCGGCGGCGGAGACTGGTACAAGTGTAGCGCTGTTCGGCCTGCGGGGGCATCGGCCAGGGGCTAGGGACTAGGCGCTGGGCGCTAGTAGGGGCTGGGGGCTAGGCGCTAGGCGCTCGGCGCTAGGCGCTAGGCGCCAGTTCGATTGGTGAGCCGCAGCAAGCTGCCAGCCGCCAGCCGCGATTCGTGCGCCGGGGATGTAGCACGTGGGCTTTAGCCCGCGTGCCCGGGGCTCACGATCTCAACACAAGTGAGCCCCGGGATTAAGCCACTAGTGTCCCGGAAGCCGCCAGCCTGGCACCTCGTCGAGCTATAGATCCCTGCGGCCGAATTGCCAGTAGGCGATGAGCGAGAAGACCAGCACGGGGATGGCAAGCACCGCGAGATCGAATCCAGTCGATGCCGCTCCATTCACAACCGCCACGCCGGAGTAGTAGTGGAATGGTGAGATCCACCGAAGCGGCGCGGCCGGCCGCCACAGGTCAGCCACGACGCTCACCAGATAAAGGAACACCGTCGACAACGCAACGATCCCGAAGGCGCTGCCCCGTCGCCGGGCAAACGCAGCCACCGCCGCTCCCCCGGCGGCGAAGCACCAGCCCAGCATGACCAGGTGAGCACCAAGCTGGAAGAGCGTCCATGCCGACGGCCACCTTGCCCCGTCGGGAGCGAATACCGCGAGCCCCACCCAGGTGGCGCACGCCATCGCGATCGCACCGGACAGGGTCAATCCGAACGCGAGAATGAGACTCCGCGTGACGATCCAGTGCCTGGCGATCGGCCGCGCCAGTTCCAGATCGAACAGACCCCATTCGACCTCACCGGCCATCTCGGTCGCCACGTAGGCCGCACCCAGCACGAGCACGAGAACGGCGACTGGATGAAAGTAGCCGAACGTGACGATCCCCTGGAATGACGCCAGGGTCAGCATGCTCGGCCCCATCGCGCGCTGGAGGGAGGCTGGTACAAGCGATATGAGGGTCTCGAACGAGTTCGCCGACTGGTAGACCGTTGCCGTCAGGACCATGATCAGCTGGAAGGCTGCCAGGATGCCGGCGACCGCGGCGAAGCCCGCAGCCGCCCGCCAGAACGATCGCCGGAGAAGTGTCGTGACCAGCATGGGTTGCATCACGAATCCGCGTAGAGCCGAAGGACGTAGTCCTCGAGCGAGAACCGCTGTACGTCGAGATCCGCGACCGGCAGGCCGTTGAGTGCCGAGAGCAACGGGGCAACCGAACCGCTCACATCGACCACCCATCGCCGGGCATCTCGCGAAACGAAGGTCACGCCAGGAATCGGCGGGAACTCGCCCGAGGGCGGCTGGGAGAAGTCGACGACGACCCGCCGGGGAAAGGCGTCGCGAATCTCGGCCACCTTCTTCACGGCAGCCAGCCGGCCACGCCGGATGAGTGCGACGCGATCGCAGGATCGCTCAACTTCCGACAGGATGTGCGACGAGAGGAACACGGTCGTGCGGCCTTCCCGCCTGAGCTCGTCGATTGTCTCCGCGAAGGCTTCGATCATCAGCGGATCAAGGCCGCTGGTCGGCTCGTCGAAGATCACGACCGCCGGCCGCCCCATCAATGCCTGCACGACTCCGAGCTTGCGCTTCATCCCGTGGGAGAGGTCCCGCATGCGGCGGCGGAGATCCAGCGCGCTGACGTCGAACCTGCCAAGCAGGCGATCGAGCACGGCGCGATCAACCTTCTGTCCCCCGAGGCGGGCCAGGTAGTCGAGGCAGGCGCTCCCGGTCAGCTCGGGGTAGACAGCCAGCTCGCCGGGCAGGTATCCGACCAGCCGCCGCGCCTGCAGGCTCTGGCGGTGACAATCGAACCCGCCGATGGTCGCCCGGCCCCGCGTCGGGCGCAGCAGGTCGACGAGCAGGCGAATCGTCGTGGTCTTGCCGGCGCCGTTTGGCCCAAGGAATCCGAGCACTTCCCCGGCCTGGACCTCGAGCGTGAGATCGTCGAGACCGACGATGCGCCCGTAGTCCTTGGTCAGCCCCTCGGTGCGAATCATGGCCGGCATGCTGGATGACCCTCAGCGGATTCCCGCGGGCGTGGAGGCCAGGACCGACAGCTTGCGCAAGGCCGCCGATCCGACGTCCCAGATGGGATTGTCGGTTGCCGGACCGTCGAGAACGATATCCCCCGCCTCCGGCTTGAACTCGAAATCGCTGTCTGACGCCGGTGTCCCAACCTGGCGGCTCCGCAGCACGAAGGACACGTGGTATTGCGTGCCGAGCACCTGCCCCCGCGTGTCGAGTTCGACGATGTGGTAATCCTGTGCGTCGATGACGATTCGCGCGCTCTGGAGATCCCAGACCCCCGTCGATTCGCCTGAAAGGCCTGGGGCCTGCACGATGAACCGGTTGCCCTCCGCCGATTTCGACATGGTGAGGCCTCGCGAGCCCGACGCCTGCACGATGCCGAGCCAGGTCCGGAGCACCGTCCGCGCGAGCTGCGGCATGGATAGCCGCGGTCCTGGCGGCAGCGCGAGCCGTGCGACGTACCGATGCCCGTCGGCCTGAATCACCATCGTCCGAATTCCAGTGGCAGGGTTTTCGGCCATGCCCCCGACCAGTGCGCCATCCGCCGCGTACTTGCCGATGAGAAATCGGCCAGTGTCGTGATCGATCGTGTGACGGACGGTAAGGGACTGGTCTCCCCCGCCGGCGAGCAGCGGCGAATTGAGACCCTCGATCCGAAGGTCGTACTCCAATCGTTCGACGCCGGCCGCCTGGCCGAGCGCACGGACCGATCGCCCGATCACTTCGGATGCGGAGAGTGCGGTCGGGGCGCCGAGCCTGGGCAGAACCGTGAACACGAAGATGGCGACGCCCGCGATCGTCGCGACAGGCAGCACAAGCCGGCGCAGCCACGGCCGCTCGGGGGCGCCGGCCCGGATGGTCGTCGCGCCGGAGGCCCCGGCGGCGTGCTCGATGCCGGCCATCACGCGCGCACGGAGGCGCGGCGGTACGGCGGTGCCTTCAACAAGGCCGGCGAATGCCGCGAGTGCGGCCTGCCGTTCTGCGAGACGCTGCCGGCACGACTCGCACGTGTCGAGGTGTGCGTGCTGCGAAGGCGAGGCAGCCCCGTCGGCCATCGCCTGCAGCTCAGTGTCCGTGAAGCATGAACTCATGGCCTTTCACCATGGCCTGCCGGCACGCGCGCTGCCACCTGGTGACGGCGCGGGCGAGCAGCCTGCCAACCGACTGTTCCCGTAGCCCGGTGATTTCTGCGATCTGCCGGTAGCTCATTCCCTGCGACCGGAGTGCGAGCAGCGTGCGGTCGCGCGCGGACAGGCGCCGTGCTGCTGCCAGGAGAAGACGCCGATCGTCCGCTCGCTCGCCAGTCTCGGGCTCGACACCGCGATCGTGCTCGGGCCCCCAGCTCAGAAAGCGGCGGCGGGCGCGCAGGGCGTCGCGGCAGGCATTGGCGGTCACGGTGAACAGCCACGCCTTGAGGTTGGTGGTGTCGCCGTGCCTGCGCAGATGCTCGAGCAGGCGCACGAAGGTCAACTGAACGGCATCCTCGGCGTCGCCCGGATCGTGCACGATGGCTCGTGCAAACCGGTAGAGACCTGCGCCCCACTGGTCGAACAGACTCGTGACCTCCTGCTCGATCGCGGCGTCGGTGGAGATGTCCGGCTCGATCATGGCGTCGGGTCCCGATCGGCTCTTCCTGCCTTCGCCGGCGCGGTGCCGGCTCGTGCGTCTGGATGTGTAACGCCGGAGAACCGGATTTGTGACACTCTGGAACAGTGCGATCCGGACGATTCGGGGGGTCGCCTCGGGTCCGGTCCGGATTCTCGTACCCGTTGCTTCGGCTATCCTACCGCGGCGCGGCCCGGCGGTCCTTCCGGCCCGTCCGAGATCAGCCGCGCCCCGAGACACCTCGCCTTCGGGCGCTCAGGCGCCCATGGAAAGCCGGATCCCGGGGCGGGCCGTGGTCCACCGAGCTTTACCTGGAACCCGCGGCGACGTACCATCTGCTGTTTTCATGTCGCGGCCCGGATTCAGCCGCCCCCGCCGGAATCCGAGTCGAGGCGGCGACGCGCATTCGGGTCGCCGCAGTCATACCAAGGAGCGGGATCATGGCGGTCGTTCTCGACGGTTCGAGCCTGACGATCGAAAAGCTGGTGCAGATTGCGAGGCAGGGCGAGGCGGTAGCGCTCGATCCCGCCGCGCTGGAGCGAATCAAGGTCTGCCGGACGATGCTGGAGGATAAGCTCGCCGCCCGCGAGACCATGTACGGCACCAACACGGGCATCGGAGAGTTCTCGGAGAAGCTGCTCACCGACGAGCAGGTGAAGCAGTTCCAGCGGTATCTCATCTACAACCACGCGGCCGGCATCGGTGACCCTGCCCCGATCGAGCACGTCCGGGCCGCGCTCGCCGGCCGCGTGAACGTTCACGCGCACGGCAACTCGGGATGCAGGCCGGAGATCACGCTGACCCTGGTCGAGATGCTCAACAAGGGCGTCACGCCGGTGGTCTGCCAGAAAGGATCGGTCGGCGCGTGCGGGGATCTCGCGCCGATGGCACAGGCGGCGCTGCTGCTGCTCGGCGAAGGCGAGGCGTTCTTCCAGGGCGAACGCCTCCCGGGCGGTGAGGCCATGCGCCGCGCGGGAATCGCCGTGCCCGGTCTCCAGGCCCGGGACGGCCTGGCCGCCATCAACGGATCGAACCTGCTGACCGCGATGTCCGCGATCCACATCTTCGACATGAAGCGCTGGCTCAAGCAGGCCGAGATTGGCGCGTCGATGTCGATCGAGGCGCTGCTCGGAAACCTGAAGCCCTACAACGCCACGCTGCACGAGCTGCGCGGGTTCAGGGGCGCCATCACCTCGGCGCGGAACATCATGAAAGTCGTCGAGGGCTCCGACCTGACGACCGGCAGGATGAAGACGAAGGTGCAGGACGCCTATTCGATGCGCTCGACGCCGCAGGTCATCGGCGCGGCGCGCGACGCCATCGCCTACGCGCGCACTCAGGTCGAGATCGAGCTGAATGGCGTCGGCGACAACCCGATCTTCGTGCCCGAAAAGCGCCTGACGCTGACCGGCGCGAACTTCCAGGGGTCGCCCGTGTCCCTGCCGATGGACATGGCCGGCACGGCGGTCACGATGGTGTGCGTGCTGTCGGAGCGCCGGCTGAACCGGCTGACCAACCCCGCGCTGTCGCAGGGCCTGCCGGACTTCCTGGCGCACGACCCGGGCTTCTACTCGGGCCTGATGCTCAGCCAGTACACGGCCGACCACCTGATCGTGGAGCAGCGGATGCTGTCGGCGCCCGCGTCGATCCAGTCCATCCCGGCCGCCGCCGACCAGGAGGATTTCGTGTCGATGGGCATGAACACGGCCCTCAAGAACGGCCAGATCCTCGACAACGCGTACGGCGTGCTCGGGATCGAGCTCATGGCGGCTGCGCAGGCGCTGGACTTCCGGAAGTTCACGCCGGGCAAGGGCACCCAAAAGGCCCGCGAGACGATCCGCCGCCACGTGGCGCACCTCGAAGTGGACCGGCCGCTCTTCAACGACCACAACGCGATGAAGGCGCTGGTGCAATCGGGCGAGGTGCTCGACGAGGTGGAGGCAGTCGTCGGGCCGCTGGGGGCGTGAGTCGATCGGACTTCGACAGACGGTACGCGCCGGCCGATCAGTGGTTTCGCGGCCCGGCTCGCGCTGGACGGATTTTCTCATGGGCCGACCGTCGTAGCGCGCGGCGGCCAATCGGTTGTTTCGCGGCCCCGCTCGCGCTCGCCGGCAAAGCGCATCTCCGGGGTGCTGTCGGCGGAACAGATGGGTCCCCAACCCATCTGCGATTTCGGCCCCTGCGAAGCGCTTTGCGAACTGACGCTAATCGGCTCGGCTCAAGGGGACGCTTCACAACCGATCGGCCGCCGCGCGCAGCACGGCAGCAGGGAGATGAGCCGCGCGGGGTCGCCAGTAGCCAGCCGCCAGTCGCCAGCCGCCAGCCGGGCGAACCCGCCTGGTGCTTGATGTCGTCAATCGGGAGGTGTGAATGCTCGTGAACAGAACTCGTATCGTGTTCGCCGTCGCTGCTCTCATCGTCTGGGCCGATTTGATCGGCGTCGCGCAGGCGCCGCCAGCCACGCAGCAGCCGCCGGCCGGCCAGGCGCAGGCCGCGCGTCCGCCGCGCCCGCCGAATCCGCGGCTGCAGGTGCCGATGGATCCGGCACGGGCCCGGGAGTTGTACGTTTCGAAGGACCCGAAGGACCAGTCGCTCGGCACCAACTACGCCCGGCAGGAGGAGGCACGCAAGGCTGACGAAGCCCGCTATCCCGAGCTGTGCAAGGGCATCATCGACTATCAGAAGGTTTCATACCGCAGCAGCGTCGGCGACATGGACATCCCCGCCTACCTGTTCCAGCCCATCCAGAAACGTGGCGCCCTGGGCCACGCCGCGATGGTCTGGGTGCACGGCGGCGTCCACGGGAACTGGGGCATCACCATGTTCCCGTTCGTCAAGGAAGCGGTCGCGCGGGGTTACGTGGTCATCGCGCCCGACTACCGAGGCAGCACGGGCTACGGCGAGGCCTACCACCAGGCGATCGACTACGGCGGCTACGAAGTCGACGATGCGGTGTCGGCGGTGGAGTACCTGAAGACGCTGCCGTATGTCGATCCGGCGCGGCTGGGCATCATGGGCTGGAGCCACGGCGGCTACATCACGCTGTTCTCGGTCTTCCGCGACAAGACGCCGTTTGCCGCGGCCGCAGCGATCGTGCCGGTGACCAACCTGGTGTTCCGGTTGAGCTACAAGGGACCGGGCTACCAGTGGGACTTCGCCACGCAGAAGCGGATCGGCGGGCTGCCCTACGAGAAGCCCGAGATCTACATCGAGCGCTCACCGCTGTATCACGTCGACAAGCTGAGGGTGCCGCTGCTGGTGCACGTGGCCACCAACGACACCGACGTGAACTTCGTCGAGGACCAGCAGATGGTGGACGCGCTGCGATCACGGAAGGCCGACCTGACCGAGACGAAGATCTACGTCGATCCGCCTCCGGGATCGGCCGGCGGCGGGCACACGTTCAGCCGTCGCGTCGATCCGAAGACACTGGAGCGGATGGACACGCCGGAGCAGATCGACTCGTGGAACCGGACGTGGACGTTCTTCGAGTGGAACCTGCGGCCGTACGAGGATCGGTCGAAACCGCCCGCGCCGAAGAAGTAGCGCCGGCGCCGGCATCACGTCCGGCGGCTACTTCAGCACTTTCCTCAACGTCCTGGCCGCCCGGCCCACCGGGCGGCCATCGATGTTGATGCTCACGCGCAGTTCGAAGTTGCCCGGGCTGATGGATCCGATCGGGATCTCGGCCATGACCATCCGGACATCCTCGATCCGCTGCGGCGCAACACTGGCGGGCACGGAAATGACCGCCCGCCCGTTCGGGGCCGTTGCCAACTCGAAGGTCGCCGTCACCGCCGCCCCCTTCGCCACGCCGTACACCTCGATGTAGCCGATGGCCGACGGGTCGGTTCCGAACTGCAGCGTCGGCGACATCCCCTCCGGGCCTGATTTCCCGAGCACCAGCGTGCTGAGCTTGACCGGGTCGGCCGGATCGAGGTCCACGCGCAGCGACTGGTCGACCGCACCGCGCCTGCCTGCGGTGTCCATGGCCGCGATCCGAAGCCGATAGGTTCCGGGTTTTGCCGTCACCGCCGACACCACCGTTCCGGCGGCGAGTTCACTCGACTGCGGCGTGGTCTGTGCGAGGAGCTTGCCCTTCTCGTCGAACAGACCGATGGTGGCGGAGGAGAACGTGACGCCGGCCTCGCTTGCCTCGAACACGGTGAGCAGCTTCAGCTTGTCGCCGGCATCGCGCGCGAAGTAGGTCGCAGCCCGCAGCGGCAACTCGCGAAACGAAGTCCCCACGCGCAGCATTTCCTTCGTTGTCGGGCCCTTGGGTCCGCTCGTTCTGGCCCCGCCCTTGCCAATGGTCACTTCGGGCTTCGCACGAATCTCGGTCTTCTCCCGCGATGTCCGCAGCTCCACGCGGTAGGCCCGGTTGTTCCGCTCCGATGGCTCGGAGTCGAAGGTGAGCAGATAGTAGGCGGACGTTTCCCGGACCAGGCGTTCCATGATGGACTTGCTGGTCCCGCCCAGGCGGATGAGCTGGTTGCCGGTCAGCGCCGAGAGGTGCTCGAGGCCCGAAAGCTGGTCGCTGCTCGCCGCAGCCGAGGTCATGCCGTCGTCCGGAGCGAACGCCACATAGAGGTCGATCGGAGCCTCGAGCGCGGCGGAGGCCGTTTCCTGGTAGTTCTCCCGCTGAAGCTCGCACACCCCTGACGACCGGCCCATCTGAGCGGCAGCCGTCATGACCGGCGACAGGCCGCCCGAGACATAGACCATCGTCGTCAGGGACTCCCAGTAGTAACTCTGGAACAGGGCCTTCGAGGGCTTCGAGCGTCACTGCGGTCCGGCAGACGGCGTCGGCAGCGGTTTCGTTGCGCGGGCCGCGGCCGCTCAGGGTCTCGATCGCCGCCTGGATGCTGGCCCGATCCGTCGTCGGCTTCACGGTGACACCGCCCCGCGGAACCGTGACGAACCCGATGCGATCGTGGGCGGGCGCGCTGGCGAGCATCGACATCAAGGCGTCCCGCACCGGCCTCTCCCGGCCTGCGGCCATCGATTCGTCGTCCACGACGAACAGGATGGAGCGCGCAAGGTCCGACGCTTCATTTGTCGCGAAGGGCGGAGGGAGCGCGACCGCATTCCCGGCTTCCGATCCGGCCGCCCCGAACTGGACGAGCTTGAGCGAGCGAATCGTCCGCGCGCGCCCCTGGACCTTCAGCGTCAGGTCCTCGGGCTTGATGTCGGTCTGCGGCAGGCCGTCGGAGGTCAGCGCGCGAAACAGGATCGTGACCGGCGCGGCGTCCTTTTCGGACTGCAACTCCGATGGACGGCCCGCGGCGCCGGCGAATGCCAACGCACAGGTCACCGACGCCACTGTCACGGCCGAAGTACGAAGGAAAGATGAAAATGCCATGGCGAGAGGATACCGCGGAACTGGCGAATGGCGGAGGAACGGGTTATAGGCTTAGGATCACGCACACGGAGGCCGGGTCGCCTGATGTAGGGCCGGGGCTTCAGACCCGGCGGGTCCGGCGGCTCTAAAGAGCCGCCCTACATCCATCGGACGCGAACCCGCAGTAGGTCGGGTCGCCTGATGTAGGGCCGGGGCTTCAGATGTAGGCCGGGGCTTCAGACCCGGCGATCAACGCAGAATCAAGGAGCCGACTGAAGCCATGTCACGCCGTACGGTCATCGCGTTGAGTGCCGCACTTGTTGCCCAGCCGTTCCTCAGCATGCAGGCGGTCGACCGGGAGGTTCGCGCCGGCGCGGCAGTCGCCGAGTTGGGCCGGCAGGCCGCAACCGCGGCTGGCCGGCAGGCCGCGACCGCGAAGCCGGCGCCGCCACGCGGCAGGACCATCACGCTCGGGCGACGTGACGGCGTTCGACGCGAAGGACGGGACCTTCTTCATCAGCGCGGGGCCGGATCAGGTCCGGGTGACGTTTTTCCGGGATGACATCTTCCGGGTCCAGCTCGGGCCCGACGGCATCTTCACCGCCGCGCAGCCGGAGCCCGGCGATGCGCAGATGGTCGTCTACAGCGGGCCGCCGGTTGGCGCCTCGTCGCGTGACGCCGGCGACTACTATCGGATCGACACCAGGGAGTGCGTGCTGCGCGTCTACAAGAAGCCGCTGCGCCTCTCGCTGTTCGACAGGGACAACGCGGTGATGGTGTGGCAGGAGACGCGGCCGCTGAGCTACGGGCCGTCGACCACGCAGACCCTGCGCCGCGGCGAGGCGGAGTACTTCTACGGCGGCGGCATGCAGAACGGGTACTTCTCGCACCGCGACAGCTCGGTCAACATTCGCCTCAACACGAGAGGCTGGGGGGACGGCACCTCGCCGAACCCTGCGCCCTTCTACATGAGCACAGCCGGGTACGGCGCGTTCCGGAACACGATGGCTCCCGGCCGGTACGACTTCTTCTCGCCGCTCAGCCTGTCGCACGACGAATCCCGTTTCGACTGCTACTACTTCTATGGACCATCGCTGAAGAAGATTCTCGACGGATACACGCTCGTCACCGGCAGGCCCTTCTTCCCGCCACGCTGGGGCCTCGAGTTCGGCGATGCCGACTGCTACAACAAGACGGGCAGGACGCCGGACGTCATCAGCAAGGTCGCCGACGTCTACCGTGCGAACGACATGCCGGGCGGCTGGATCCTGCCGAACGACGGGTACGGATGCGGCTACCAGGAGCTCGAGACGACGATCCAGGAGCTTCACAAGCGCGGGTTCTATACCGGCCTCTGGACGGAGAAGGGACTCGACCGGATTGCCAACGAGGTCGGCGTCCTCGGTTCGCGCGTGATGAAGCTGGACGTCGCCTGGGTCGGCCGGGGCTACCAGTTCGCCTTCAACGGCATGCGGGACGCGTACGAGGGCATCGAGAAGAACAGCAACTCGCGCGGATTCGTGTGGACGACCTGCGCGTGGGCGGGAGGGCAGCGCTATTCCACGATCTGGTCGGGCGACCAGGCCGGCAACTGGGAGTACATCCGGTTCCACATCCCGACCGTCATCGGCGCGGGCCTTTCGGGGTTCAACGCCGCGACGGGCGATGTGGACGGCATCTTCGGAGGCAGCGCGCAAACCTACGTTCGCGACCTGCAGTGGAAGGCCTTCACGCCGGCCTGGATGATCATCAGCGGATGGTCGAAGCAGACCAATCTCATGAAGCAGCCGTGGATCTTCGGCGAACCCTACACGGGGTACAACCGGCGTTACATGAAGTTGAAGATGCGGCTGACGCCTTACCTGTACACGTACTCGCGGCAAGCCTACGACACCGGCGTGCCGACGGTGCGAGCGATGGTGCTCGAGTTCCCCGACGATCCGGTGACGTGGTCGAAGCGGACGCAGTACCAGTTCATGAGCGGCGAGTGGTTCCTCGTTGCGCCGGTCTACGAAGACTCGCCCATCCGCAACGACATCTACCTGCCGGCCGGCAAGTGGATCGACTACTGGGATGGCACCGAGCAGTTCGGGCCCCTTGTCCTGAACGCCTACCCTGCGCCGCTCGACAAGCTCCCGCTCTTCGTCAAGGCCGGCGCCATCATCCCGATGTACCCCGAGATGCTCTACGACGGCGAGAAGCCGAAGGACCCGGTCACGCTGGACGTGTACCCGTTCGGCAAGTCGAGCTTCACCCTCTACGAAGATGACGGGCAGACGCAGGAGTATCGGGCGGGAGCGTTCGCGCGAACGACGATCGAAGTCGAGGCGCCGACATCGCTCGACATTCCGGGCGCGCAGATCGCCGTCGAGGTCGGCGCGGCCAAGGGCAGCTACAAAGGCATGCCCTCGAGCCGTTCGTATGTCGTGGACGTGCACGTGCCGGCAAAGCCCGCGACAGTGAAACTCGGAGACAAGACCGTTCAGGGATTCGAGGTGTCGGCCGCCATGGATCGGGCGACGCGCGACAAGGTTCGCGCCTCGTTCGCCGCGGTCACCGAAGGCTGGCTGTTCGACGCCACGGAACGACGCGGCGTGCTGCACGTGAAGACGAAGGCCCAGGCGCTGTCGTCGGGCTTCACGCTTCGCGTCGGCATGTAAGCGCTGAAGGTCGCTTCGATGGGACTCTCTGGCTGGCGGCTGGTGGCTGGCGGCCTTCGCACCTTCAGTGCTTCGGCGCCCAAGGGCTGGCGGCGGAAGGCGTGGCGGATGGGGGTCGGGTGCTACATCCGCGCGCTGTTGAGACAGGCCTCGAGGAGCGCCTTCCTGGCGCGGTTCGGGTTGTTGATCATCGAGTAGAACTCGTCCATGTAGGAGCGGGTGGCTCTGCGGCTGGCGTCGGTGAGGCCCGGCAGGCCATCGATGAGCGCGAACACGTCCTGCTGCTTTTCTCTGAACTTCGCCAGGAACGCTTCGTACCGTTCCATCGGCCGGCAGGGGCCGCGAAACAGGCGGTCACGGACCGAGACGATCCCGAGACGCCGGTCGGGCGCGGCGTATGGCGGGCCCACCAGCCCCGAACTGTCGAAATCGTATGCGATGGGGTACCGCTTGCTGTCCTGGCGCTGAACGAGCCGGATGTTGTGCAGGACGGAGATCGAGTAGTCCGTATTTCCAATCATCCACTGCAGCAATGTCATCAGCACCAGCGTGTCGTCATCCTGGACAGAAAAGAACTGACCCGTGATGTCCGCCACCCGGCCTTCCATCCGTCGCGCCACATCCTCGTCGTTCTCGACGAAGAACGCGTAGCGGTTCGCGACGAGCCGGCCCGACGCGGCGTCGACATAGGAGCCTTTTCCCTGGCGCACGCGGAACGAGTGCCCGGTGAAGAGATTGAAGATCCTGTAGGCGAGCAGTTCGCGAAGGATGTATTGCTCGTATGGCGCGCTGTTGACGCAGTGCGGCACCAGTTTCAGCGACTCCTGCCCGGCGAAGACGGTTCCCTTCAAGCCGCTCTTCGGGAAATCAACGCGGATGGGCGGGAAACTGCAGACTCTCAGGTTGAGCCGGACGCTGCCCCTGGTGCGCAGCCGGACGGGAATCGACTGCTCGCGCCCCGACTGGTCGGTCACGATGAGCGTGGCGGGATACGCGGCGGTGCTGTTCGGGTTGCGATCGCGGGTGACGGCGTTGAAGTCGGCTCGAAGGGTGAACGTCACCGGATCGGCCGACTGAAAGAGCGGACGCGACTCGGCATCCGTTCGGCGTTTCCGCAGCGTGTCGGCGTCGGGCCACGGTGCGCTCATGGCCGCGATGGCCTTCTGCTGCTTCTGCGCCTCCGTCTTCTTGGGCTTGGCCTTCGATGGCTGTTGCGCGAAGGTGAAGCACGTGGCCAGCGCGATCGCCGCGACGACGGCCAGCGCAAATCGGGCCACGGCGTTTCGCTTCATCGTAGGCCTCCTCAGTGCCTGGATGCCCGGGCAGGACCCGCCAGGCGAGATCCGCCTGGCGGGTGACCGGGCGTCCAATCACCTGGACGGCCCGCGGTCACGCGGAGCAAGCGGGAGTCTCCGGCGAGGCCAGCCATACGTGCGCGCGAGCCTTACCCGCGCGTCGACGCGCCAGACCAGGATCGGGTGACACGCCCGCGGCGCCGGCCACGGTGGTTGGATGCCCGGGCAGGACCCGCCAGGCGGAATCCGCCTGAGGATCGATCCTGGTGCTCACCATCCGATCGCGAGGCCATCCTTGCGGGGATCCGATCCCGCCTTCAGGACGCCAGTGACCGGGTCGATCACGATGCCCTGGAATCCGCCGAACGCCCCTTTCCGTTGTATCACCTGGTGCCCGCGCGCGGTCAATCCCTGGCGTGCCTCGGCGGAGATCGCCGATTCGAGCGCGACGCCGCCGACCATGTGCCGGAAGCGGGGCGCCTCGCCCGCCTCCTGCACGTTCATGCCGAAGTCGATAATGTTGACGAGCACCTGGACATGGCCTTGTGGCTGCATGTCGCCGCCCATCACGCCGAACGACAGCCACGGCTTCCCGCCCTTGAGCACCATCGCCGGAACCAGCGTGTGCATGGGTCGTTTGCCGGGTGCGATCCGATCGGGGTGCCCCGGGTCCAGCCTGAAGCCGGCGCCGCGGTCGTGCAGCACGATCCCGGTGTCGCCGGCAACGATCCCCGCGCCGAAGGCTTCGAAGAGCGACTGAATCAGGGATATCACGTTGCCCTTGTCGTCGGCGGCCGTCAGGTAGATCGTGTCTCCGCGATCGTGCCCGTCCCAGAAGTCGTCATGGCGCGGCGGCTGTCCGTTGAGGGCATCCTGCGAGGGCATCGTGCCGGGCGCGTAGTCCGGCGCCGCCTTGTTCGGATCGATCTCTCGCCGCCTCGCCGACGCGTAGTCCTTCGACAGGAGCGTGCGAAGCACGGGGGCAGGCACCTCGCCCGGATCGGCGAGGTAGGCGTTCCGGTCGGCGAACGCGATGCGCTTGGCCTCGACCATCAGGTGGAGGTACTCCGCCGAGTTGTGGCCGAGGGCCTTCAGGTCGAAGCCCTCGAGGATGTTCAGCATCTCGAGCGCGATGATGCCCTGGGTGTTGGGAGGCATCTCGTAGACGTCGTACCCGCGGTAGCTTGTGGAGATCGGCGCGACCCAGTCGGAATGGTGCGCGGCCAGATCTTCAGCCGTGACGAACCCGCCGCGTCTGGCCAGGTCGGCGGCGATGGCCTTCGCGATGGCTCCCCGGTAGAACGCGTCCCTGCCTTCCCGGGCAATGAGCGTCAACGAGTCGGCAAGCTTCGGGTTCGCAAAGATGTCGCCCGTGCGCGGGGCGTGCCCATTCGGCAGGAACACGCCTGCCGCGAGCGGGTCCTTGGCCAGGACCTGCTCAACATCTTTCCACTGGTCCGCGATGATTTCCGACACGGCGTACCCGTCGCGCGCGTACGCGATGGCCGGCCCGAGCGCCTGCGCGAGGGTGATCGTTCCGTACTTCTTCAGCAACGCGTCCCATCCGTCCACCACGCCCGGAACGGTGACGGCCAGCGGTCCCCTCACGGGAACGTCCTTGAGGCCCAGCTTCGCGAACGCTTCCGGCGTCGCGCCACGCCCCGCACGCCCACTCGCATTCAGTCCCTGAAGGGTCTTCGTCTTGCCGTCGTAGACGATCGAGAAGAGGTCGCCGCCAATCCCGTTCATCGTCGGTTCGACGACGGCGAGCACGGCGGCCGCGGTGACGGCGGCGTCGATCGCGTTCCCGCCGGATTGAAGCACCGCCAGCCCGGCCGCTGACGCCAGGGGCTGGCTGGTGGCGATCGCGCCGTGGCGGGCCATCACCACCGAGCGGGTGGCGCGGGGGTTCGACGCGGGCCGATCTCCGGGTGACTGGGCCAGTGTCATGACGGACGAGACTCCTACGAGGGCGAGGACGGGCAGCACGCGCATGTGGACTCCGGCTCTCTCTCAGGTAAACCCACCAGGCCAGTCCTGATGTGTCGATGCTCGGGGTGACGTGTCGCCTATCTTACAGCCAAGGACGGGGGTGGAGGCGGTCGGTTAACAGTTGGCCGGCGGTTCGCGTCATTGATCACGAGCACCACAGTTCTCCGTTTCCGCAGCGCCCGGCACAACAACGTGGCGCATCAAGGAGCCCCCATGTTCACACGCAACGCCAGAGCCTCGGTCAGCGCGTCCGTCCTGCTCGGTGTGATCGCCATAGCCTCGCCGGCGATTGCCGGCCCGCCGCTCCTCTGCCACCCCTTCAACATCGGAACCTCGCCATCCCTGCCCTGGAGCGAATCGAGCGGCTGGCGCGACGGCCGCGCCGACTACAACGTCACGAACCTCCCCGCAGACACCGTGGCGCTTCTTGGTCCGTCGGTTCCGGTCGTCGTGCGGATGGAGACACTTCGCCGCGCCGCCATCTACGCGAGCCGGGACAGCGAGATTGCGACGCAGCTGCTCGTCAGGCTGACGGATCGCATCCGCAGCCAGACCAGGCAGGCCGGCCGGCCCGATCCGATCGCCCTGCTCGACGCCGCATATTTCGCCGAGGCGCTCAAGCAGATCGGCGATCTCGGCAGCGTGCCGGAGTTCAAGGGCCGGGCGGGAGCAATCCGCGCCGTCGCGGCAGACGTGGACGGCTATGGGATGGTCCAGAAAAGCCTGATTCTCCGCCCTGGCGATGCCGGGCTGGAGTTCGCCGCCGCGCTGATTGCCGCCGGTAAGGATCGCGCCGCGTATGAAGAGCACGCCCGGAATGCGCGGGCGGGCGCGAAGGAAGATATCCTGCTGACGCTGAACCTCGACCACGTGCCGGAGGGCCGCGCTGGGCAGCGTCATTGAGGCGGGGTCTGCAATCTATATGTCCGGAACCGAGCTGACTCTCCGAGGCCGAGTGCGTCCCACCAGGCATCGAGCGCGGCGCGGTTTCCGGACAGCACGTCCTCCCGCCTGACGTGCTCCGGAGGCGGTGCCAGCGCCGCGAGGCGGTCGTAGACACGGCCCGCAAGCGAACGATCGACGCGCGAGAGCAGGTGCCACAGGGTGAATGCGTCGCGAGGCCTCGCGGCCGCCAGCGCCTCGTCCAGGGCATCGGCCGGCGCGCCCGAGGCCTCGTCCAGCAGCGTGAGCGCGTCGCCGAGATCCGGGCTTGCGTCTTCGAAGTACGGCGTCCCGGGCCCGAGGCCAGGCCGGGTCGCACAGATCGCGCCGGCCGGCACGCGCGACTCGCGTCCCCGAAGCTCGAACCCGACCCACCCGGCCGTCACCCGCAGCACCCCATCGCCGCGCGCGTCCACCTCGAGCGTATACGCACACCCAAGATCGACCGCCGTCGCCGACGGCGTGTTGACGTGGAACTGTCCCGGGCTCGCCCAGATGTAAGCGCGCAGGGTTCCCTGCGCCATGTCGATGCGATGTTCGCCGCGGCGCGTCGTGACGATTCGGATTCGCGAGCTCGGCCCAATCTCCACCTCGCCCACCTCGTCGGCGAATAGCCTGGCGCTCGACGCCGCGTCGGTGACGAGCCACTCCTCCGCGCGAAGCCCGCGCCAGTCGTGAATCGGAGTGGCTTTGACAGTCGGGGTACCGTCCAGCGGTTCGACCTTCCATGTGTCGGGCGCGCGGCGGAGGCTCATCCACTCGCCGCCAACCAGGAGCAGGATTGTCGCCGCGAGCGCCATGGTCGGCACGATGCGGCGCCAGCTGGCCAGAGGCACGACCGTTCGGGTGTCAATCGAGGGAGGCAGCTCGAGCGGACGCTGACGGTGGCGCGCCTCGGCGAGGAGGTTCTCGAGCCGCTTGACCTCCGGGTCGGGCGTTCCCGTTCGGTCCCAGAGATAGTCGTCACTCATACCGTGTCTCCGTCCAGCCCGAGACGCGCCCGGAGCAGCTTCATGCCCCGATGAAGATTGACGCGCACCGAGGCCGGTGTCAGCCCCGTTCGATCGGCGATCTCCGGTCCGGTCATGCCCTCGACCAGGCGCAAGGTCAGCGTTTCCCGGTAGGCCTCTGGCAGATTCCGGATGATCGCCAGCACCTCGAGCGCTTCGGTTCGCGGACCGTCGCTTCTGACGGGCGCCTCGGCCGAGGTTGCTGGCGCCGGCGGGCGCCGGTGATAGTCGACCGCGCAATTCCTGGCGATGGCTGCCAGCCAGCCCGGGAAGGCGGCAGGATTGCGCAGCGTCGCGAGCTTCTCCATCGCGGCCAGGAACACGTCCTGAAGGAGGTCGTCGACCTCGTCGTACGGAACCCGCGCGAGGAGGACGCCGTGGACCATGGATCCGTAGCGCTCGTAGAGCATGCCGAACGCTGCACGGTTTCCAGCCCGCGCGGCTTCAACCAGGGCCGGATCGTGCCCGGACAGGTCGGACGGCACGTGGTCCACAATACGAGACTGCTCGATCGACAGGCTGGTGGCCACTGGAGGTTCACTACTAAGACGCCAGCACGGCCGGAAGCGTTAACAGGCGGTCTGGATGGGGGCCAGGCGCGAGGGGCTGGGCGCTGGTCGGTCACGGGCAGGGCCAAGGGGCTGCCGGCGAGCGCGAGCGGGACTCGCGGAGCGATCACTGGCAGCCGGCGGCAGGAAAGGCGGCGGGCCCCGGATGAGAGGGGCCCGCCGGCCGGCAGTGCGAGAGCGCGCTTACTTCTTCTTCGGCGCCGGACGGGCCGGCTTCTTGGCCGGAGCAACCGGCTTCTGACCCGGAGCGAGCAACTGCTTGAACGACGCATCGTCGGTCTTGAAGTCGCGCGCGGCCTGGCCCACGCGCGTGATGCGGATACTGCGAATCGGCATGTCCTTCTTCAACGAGACGAGGTTGTCGGACCCGGCGATCACCTTTCCTATCGCTGTGTATTTCTTGTCGAGCGAGAGGTCCTTCTGCTGCGTCAGGTAGAACGAGTTCGGCGCCTGGATGCCAAGAATCCCGCCGGTGTCGTGCTTGAGCGCCTTGTTGATCGTCTTGGGCAGCTTCGCGACGGCCACAGACTTCTGGGTGTCAGAGGCGATGACGCCGCTGGCAATCCTGTCCACCACCGCGATGATCTTGCCGATGGGCGGAGGCTCGGGCCGCGCGCCGCCGCGGCCGCCGCCGGGGCCCGCCGCCGCCGGGCCGCCACCCCGTCCACCGCCGGCCGCCGGAGCCTTGCCTTCGATGATGCGGATGAAGTTCGCCGTCTGGATCGGCGCGTTCACGTAGTCCAGCGTCGTCATCACGTGCATGGGCGAATCGCCCGCGCCGATGGTGATGTCGGCGAAGATCCCGTCAGGAAGGTAGACACCAGCGCGCGTCAGGGGTTTGTCGAGGTTGGCGATGCTGTAGGCCACTACCGCGGTGACCAGCGCCGAATGCTGCTGGTGCTCGGTGTACGGCACCAGCTCGCTGTACAAATCGTTCAGCGTGTGCCACGCGTAGCCATAGGTGTAGTTGATGTCCTTCCCATCGGGTCCGGGCCTGGCGGTTGTGTTCGCGAAGTTGAGCGTCGGCACGCTCATCATTTCGAACGACGATGAATCAGTGCCGCCCGGGCTCGTCGCGTGCGCACGCGGCACGCCACGCACGAGCTTGAAGGGCCATTTCGGATTCAGGTTCGCGAGCGGCGCCGTGATCTTCTGGAGATCGTCGAACCACGTCTCGGGCACCGTGGCTCCGGTGATGGCGCTCGGGCTGCCATCGCGATTGATCATCACGACGACCTTGGCCTGGATTTCAGGGTGCTTCTTCAGCCATGACTGCGATCCGACGAGGCCGTTCTCTTCCGCGGCGAATGCAATGAAGATGATCGAACGCTTCGGCTTCGCGCCGGCCGCCTTGATCAGGCGAACCGCTTCCATGCCTGGCGCGAATCCCGACCCGTCGTCCACGCCGCCGGTCCCGCTGCTGAAGCAGTCGAAGTGGCCGCCGATCACGATGTACTCGTCGGGATAGGTCGTCCCGCGCAGCGTCGCCACGACGTTGTGGTACTTGATCGGGCCCATCTTGAACCAGTTACGGATGTCGAACTCGAGCTCGACCTTCTCGTTCTTCTCGGCGAGGGCCTTGATCTCGTCGTACTGCGTGTCGAGCAGGCGGATGTCCGGGAGGACCGGCAGCTTGTCCCAGGAGGCGGCGTATCCATCGAGCATACTGAGCGGCGGCTCGGAATTGTTCCCGGGCTGGACCTCGGCTGGAGGTTTCGACGGCGAGATCGTGCCGAGCGCGCCCGCATCGACCAGGGCTTTGGTCACCGGCGGGATCGCAGCCGAGTCGAGGTATTCGGGAGATCCGTCGGCGAGCTTGGTGCCGCGGCGTCCGTCACGCCCGAAGCCCGATGTCGGGTTGCCGGGAATCAGCACCCACCTGCCTTTGATCGCCGCCTTGTTCGCGGCGATCTCGGCGAGCGCCGCCTGCACGGCGGTTTCCTTCTTGCTGACGATGTCCTTGGCGATGGGCTGGCCGCCGCTGGCGCGGCCGGCGATTGAGAAGGGATCGGCCTTGAGGACGAACACCGGGCCGCGCTGCACGCCCTTGGTGCCGGCGGTGAAGCTCGGCGTGCCGAACCGCAGCGCCTTCTGCGTCGGCGCGATCATCTTGCCGAACCAGGGACCGCGGTTGAACCCGACCGGCACTTCGCCGACTTCCTCGAGTTCCGCGTCAAAGCCCCACTGCTTGAACTGCCAGGCCAGCCACTGCGTCGCGTTGGTGTAGGCGTCGGTGCCTGTCTCGCGGCCGCCGAACCGGTTGCTCGCGTAGTCGTTCCAGGTCATGACCTGGTTGTCTTTGGTACCGAGCTCGATAATCCTGCTGACCACCGGGTCGGTCTGCGACTGGGCCAGCACCCGGCATCCCGCGAAGGCGCCAGCCACGACGAGCAGGCTGACGACGAACCATGACACGTGTTTCTTCATCGATCCTCCATCGTTCACATGAATCAGGAAATCAATCCGGGTACCGGCGGCCTGTAGCCATCGGCCAAAAGCCATAACCCGCAAGCCGAGGGCGATATCGTGTCACATGCGCCGCAAGACAGAGCTGCGGCCTGCGGCTTTGGGGGCACAAAGCGAACCGCACGCTAGCATACGCAGGACAGGGCCCGATGACAACGATCCCGGCACTATCTTGAGGTCCTGCAGGTGCGCCGACGTCGTCTCCGCGTCGGCCAGCGTTACCAGCGTCGCGCGCGGCCGAATCCTATCCGGCAGCGCGCGGTCGGTCAGGTGTCCGGATCCGGCACCGTCCAGGGCCGCAACGGGGCATCGACCGGCCGGCAACCGCAAACTGTTCGCCTGGCCCGGCTACAATACACCGTGATGCCAGGAAGCTCTCATCTCATCATCACCGACTCGGGGCTGGGCGGCTTGTCGATCTGCGCGGAGATCGAACGGAACCTTCGCCTGGCCGGCCCGTTCAGAACGACGCGCCTGACTTACGTGAACGCCTGGCCGGAGGAGGGCGGCGGATACAACGCGATTCCGGAACCAGCCGAACGGGCGCGGGTGTTCGACCGTGCGCTCTCGGCGATGGATCGCCTGGGTGCGGACCGGATCCTGATCGCCTGCAACACGCTGTCGATCGTGTATCCGGAAACCCGGCACAGCCGCGCGCCGGCCACTCCGGTCCAGGGCATCGTGGACGCGGGAGTGGATCTGTTTCACGAGGCGCTGATCCAGGATCCGGCGAGCGCGCTGATCGTGCTTGGAACCAGGTCCACCGTCGAATCCGGCGCGCATCGAGATGGGCTCGTCGCACGTGGCGTCGACCCGCGCCGGATCGCGTCGATCGACTGCCACGGTCTCGCCGCCGCCATCGAAGCGGATCCGCGCGGCATGGCTGCGGCTCTCTTGATTGAACAATATGCATCGGCAGCCCGGTTGCTGCACCTTCCGGGCAGCACGATCTTTGCGGGCCTGGCCTGCACCCATTTCGGCTACGTCGGCGGCGCCTTCGCATCGGCCATCGAGAAGTACACCGGCCGGCCCGTGCGCGCGCTGAACCCAAATTACGATTTTGTGCAGTTGGTCGCGCCTGATCCGGAAAATGGTCCCGACCCCCATGTGGCGCGGATGGTGACGGTTGAGGTCGTCTCGAAGGTGGAATTGCGTAGCGAATCCCGCCAGGGAATCGGGAGACTGATCGAGCCCGTGTCGCCGGCAACCGCGCGCGCGCTGCAGTCCTATTCTCACGTTCCTGAGCTGTTCTGAAGTTGGACAGGTGAACACCAGATCTGACGGAGTCGCCCGATGAGAGTGCTGTTGCTGACCGGACCCGGCGGTGACGCCCAGGGGTGGGGCGACATGAGCGTGACCATGGCGGTCGCTGCGGCGGCTGACGCGTCCGGGCACGCCGCCGCCATCGCATCTGTTGAGACCGAAGGCCAGTTCGTGGCTGTTCTCGACCGTGGCGGGTTCGACATCGTCTGGAGCGCGCTCTACCACATCACGTCCAACGAGAAATTCATCGGCCGCAATCCCGACGGGCTGTGGGTGGCCGACCAGCTGGACAGCCGCGGCATTCCCTACATCGGTTCCAACAGCCAGACGATGAAGGACATGATCGACAAGTACCACACGCACGTGTCGCTGGCGCGGCATGGCGTGCCCGTGCCTGCGCACCATCTCGTGCGCACGGGTGATGATGTCTCGAGCATCTGCTACCCTGCGTTCGTGAAGCCGATGTGCGAGTCGCGGTCGGTCGGCATCTCGGACCAGAGCGTGGTGTATTCGCCGGAAGAACTCTGGCGGCAGGTCGCTTACATCGAGCGAGAGTTCGACCAGGCCGCGCTCGTCGAGGACTTCCTGCCGGGGGACGAGTACACGACGCTGGTTGTCGGCAACGGCAACACGCGCGAGTGCCTCGCTGGCCTGGTCACCGTCGAAGAAAAGTACTACGGGAAGCACAAGGTCCTGCGCAGCGACCTTCGAGGCGTGGGCCTCACGCACATCAACCCGCCGGGGCCGCGCGCCGCGGAGGCCGGCGCACTGGCCGCCCAGGCCGCCGACGCGATGCACTGTCTCGATCACGTGCGCATCGACATCAAGACCGACGCCGCCGGTGCGCTGCGGATCATGGAAGTCAACGGCATCCCCGGCCTGAAGCCGCACAAGAGCTGGGGCCCGCAGCTCTACACGCTGCATCACCATTCGCCCGGGGGCGAGATGGAGGATTACCGGCGGCTGGTCGCCGCGGTGATCGACTCCGCGCGCCGGCGATACGGGCTGTAGTTGGGAGCCGTCTCGCGGGTCCTGCCCGGACGTCGCCACGCTGGACGGACGCGCAGGGTTTGTCTCTGCATTCGTGATTGGCCCCTCGACGAGCGGCCGAAGCTCGGCGGGTACCAGCGCCGTCTGGTCTCGCCGACGACTCCCGCTCGCTCCCTTCGACTCTGGCTCAGGGAGCCCCGAGCGAGGTCGAGGGACTCGGGGAGCCTGCGGCCCGTCCAGGTGGCTGGACGCCCGGTCACCCGCTCGACGCGTGGTGGCGGGTCGGTCGTGAAGTCGGCCCCTTGAGCCGAGCCGAGAAGCGTCAGTCTGCAAAGTGCTTCGAAGGGGCCGAATTCGCCGTGGGGTCTCGGGGGCCCCACGGTTCCGCCGACCGCACCCCGAAGATGCACTTTGCCGGCGAGCGCGAGCGGGGACGCGAAACGACTGACCCGGCACCGCGCGCTGTGCCTCCAACTGACAGCCGGATCTACGGTAGTATCTTGTCCACACCACGTTCCCGGTTTGAAATGCCCATCCCGTTCCGGAGTTGAACGATGACCAGAATACGGGTCGCCCTGCTTCTCGCGTTCTCGATCGCCGCCGTGGCCACCATCGGCGTGCACGGGCAGATCTGGGACATGCTGACCAACCCGCAGATCCCCACGACGATTGCGCACCCCCCCGACCTCGGCATCCAGGTCAACCGGGTCGCATTCGCCTCGGCCCAGGGGGAGGCCGCCGGCGAATTCGTCGACGCCCTGACTGCGCGCTTCGTGCAGGCCAACGTCGAGGTGATCGAGCGGGGCCGGCTCAATGCGCTGCTGCGCGAGCAGAATCTCAGCCTGTCGGGATACGTGGATCGGCAGAGCGCCGCACAGATGGGCAAGATCCTGGGCCCGACCGTGATGATCTTCGTGAACATCCAGCGGCACGCCTGGGAAAAGAAGGCCCTCTACAACGACTGGAAGGACAGCAAGGACCGGAGACGCCGAACCTTTATTTCGCGGACCCAGGCGTTTGTCCGAGGGTCGATCCGAAGCGTCGACCTGGCGACCGGCCGCATCTTCGCGGCCCAGGTGCTCGAAGCCAACCCGATTGTCGAGAACAAGTCCGATGATCGGTGCTGCCCCGAGTATCCGGAGGAGTTCGCCGTTCTGGACGGCGCCATGGCCCAGGTCGTTCGGCGCGCCGAGCAGATGTACCTGCCCTGGACGGAGGTCGTGAAACTCTACTACTTCGACGACAATGACTGCGGCCTCAAGAACGCGTTCAACAGGCACAAGGTTGGCGACATCGAAGGTGCCCTCGATTTGTCGCTCGAGAATCTCCGGCAGTGCAAGGCCCTCCCCAAGTCAAACGTGAAGGCGCTCGCGCACGCCTATCACAATGTCGGCATGGGCTACTTCTCGCTCGGGCAGCACGGGAAAGCGCTCGAGTATCTGGAGGAATCGCAGCGCCTCAGGCCTGGCGACATCAGCTCGGAGGCCGTGGCCGAGTGCCGTCGGGCGCAGGCGCTGGTTCGCGAGATGCAGCGGGTCGAAGAACGGGCCGCGTATGACGCGGATGCCGCCGATCAGAAGGTTCGGTCGACCGATGCGGCCGACCGCAGCCCAGACGCTGACCAACGCGGACATCATGGCCCTGGTAAAGGCCAAGCTGCCCGCCGTCGTCATTCTCAGCAAGATCAAGTCGTCACCGTGCAAGTTCGACACGAGCACGAAGGCGCTCATCCAGCTGTCGGATGCGGGCGTGCCGGCGGACGTGATTACGGCCATGATGGAGTGCGGGAAGAAGTAGGCGCGCGCCGCACTTCACCGCCGCCGGTGAGAGGTGGGGGGTTCAGGCCCCGACGGTCTTCGTGAAATACTCCGCCGCCATCGCGAAGGCCTCGCGCGAATACGGCGGCGAGCCCGCCTTCATCGCGCGGGTGAGATAGTCGCGCCATAGTTCCACGTGCTGCCGCGTCGTGATGCGGTTTCGGAACATCGCTGCGGCCTTCTGCGGCTCCTCTTTCATCCGGTCGAGCATGCCCTGCACTTCGGCAGTGAATCCCTTCGCCCCGTAGTACGCCAGGTAGGCCTGCCACGCACGCTCGGGCCCGGAAGCCGATTTGAGCGGGCGGGAAATCTTCACGAGGCTTCGGCGGAACGACGCGTCTTCCCTGCCCTCGAGGCGCCGCAACCCGGTATCGGTAATCCGATAGGGATAGAGCGCCATGTCCGAGATCCTGTCCGGTTGAAGCTGCAGGCCCACGCAGAAGCCGACCTTACGATGCCAGAGATTGGTCTGCTGGTAGAACGCGAAGTTGCCGAGCGAGTAGGCGATCGGCCGGCGCTTGTAGAACTCGAGGCCTTGCGGAACGTGCGGATGGTGCCCGACAACGCAATCGGCCCCGGCGTCGACCAGGGCACGAAACGCCGAGACGACATACGGCGGCGGGTAGGGGATGTACTCGAGGCCGCAGTGCACGATCGCAAGCACGACGCCGCCGGCTTTCTTGCACCGCTGAATGGTCGCGCACGCCCTCGGCATGTCCCACCCGAACACGCCCGGGCCGCCGTTGGACGCGGTCAGATCCTCGCCCTCGCTGATGTTGACGATGTGCATCCTCACGCCATTGGAGGTCACCGCGAGCGGCGCGTGCGCCTCCTTGTCGGTCAGGCCGGCACCGACGGTCCGGATGCGGTGCTGGCGAAGGACGGCAAGCGTCTGGCGCAGGCCCGCAACCCCATAGTCGAGGACGTGGTTGTTGCCCAGGCAAGCGACGTTGAACCCTGCGGCGGTCAGGCCGCCGACGTGGGCAGGTTCACCCTTGAACACCGCGCCGCTTTTCCAGACCGGCCGCGCAGAGGTGGTCAACGCGCATTCACAGTTGACGATGCGGACATCGGCGCTTCGCAGAACAGGAAGCAGATCACCGTAGATTGATTCGGGGTGCTCGCGGATCGGCGCTTCGAATGCGCGAATCGGGGCCCAGTCCGAAGCGATGAGCACGGTGGTGCCCGCCTGGGGCGAGGAGCGGTGCGTGTGACCGGTGTGAGGTGAATGTGCGTCGTGTCGCGGATGAGCATGAATGGGACATGGCTCAGGACGTTGGCGGCTCGTTACGAGACCACGCGGAAGGCAACGAGCTGCTCGGTGGTCGACGAGCCGAGACGTCCTCGCACCCGCAGGACGTAATCACCCGGACCGAGGCTTCCGACGGGAAGCTCGAACCGGGTTCTGCCATCCTGAAGCGGCGGTGACGGCAGCGCGGTCAGTTCCCGCCCCTCGGTCGTCAGCAACTGGAATTCGACGATGGGTGCCTCCGCGGCGTTGGAAGCGTAGCACTCGACGGCGACCAGCACGCGATCGGAATGGCTGAACGCCCGAATGGTCGACGGGACCGGGTCCTTCGCGTTCTCGAGCGCCTTGAACTCCGGGAAGCTCCGGGCGCGGTAGAACTCCGCAGTGGACAGAGCGAGAGCCGGCGCAGAGAGATCGGGAACCGTCAGCGGCTGCGTCCAATGATCGATCGTGCTGCCGTCGAGACTGCGCAGCTTGAACTCCAGGACGACGGGCCGCGGGTCGAGAACGAAGACGGCTTTGGCGCGGAACCCCTTCCCCGCGAGCATCGCCGGCATGTCCTGGGCCGGCTGAATCGGCTTGCCGCCTGGCTCCGACAGCACCTGCACCTCCAGGCCTGCAACCGCGGCCGCCTGGACGGCATCATTGGGTTCCCAGGCCACGGTGATCCTGGTCTTGCCGTCCGCGTTGCGCGAGGCGCCCACCCAGGCTTCCACCAGCCGCTTGCTCGCCTCGGACTCGGAGAGGTCCTTCAGCGTGGCGGCCAGGTGGGGCTCGACGACTTTGGTGGCCGCCTCGGCGACTGCGGCGAGGTCCTTGGCGCTTGGCGCCCAGTATCCCAGCCGGTTCAGCACCCTCATCCCGGGCCGCTTGATCTTCACGCTGATCTTGTGGAACTTGCCGTCGTCTTCGGCCCGGGTCGGCGTGTAGCCCAGCACGTAGTACGCGCTCGTGTCGACGAGCGACCGTTCCAGCCCCGGCTCGAAGTTGTTCGTGTTGTAGACGGCCCGCCCGCCGGTATCGGCAGCGAGCTGGAGCAGCGTGTTGCGATCGCCCGCCCGGTTGTCGAGCCCGAGTCCGCGGGGATCGATGGTGTAGATGCCGACATTGCCCTGGTTGGCGGCGTCGGTGACCTCGCGCAGATCCTGCTGCAGGCTGATGCCGCGCGACGGGAAGAACGTGCGCGGGCCCTGGCTGACGAAGATCACCGTCTTGCGGCCTTCCTTCAGGCCGCCCAGCTTGACGACCAGCGCCTGCAGCGCTGACAACGTCACCTGCGCGCGGATGCGATCGACTTCCCCGCTTCGGAGCTGGGCTTCCTCGATGACGCTCTTGATAGGAAAAATCTCGCCCTGCCGGCCCTGGAGCTGACGGATGTCGTCCAGGAGGTCGGACTTCGACCTGGTGAACTTCAGCGCGCTCAGCGGCGTCAGCGGATCCATCAGGCACACCAGGTCAGTGGGCCAGAGCTTCTTGACGAACTCGGAGAGCCCCTGGCGCACCGGGATCATGATCTGCGGTTCTTTGTCGACGTGGTAGTCGTCGAAAAAGATCGTGAACACGCGCACATCGTCACGTGCGGCCTCGGCTTCGGCCTGGTCCTGTGAACGGATATCCAGGGACGTTTCGTCGCCGGGCGGGCGCTGGCCGGTCAGGCGCACGAACTGCAGCTGATCGACCTTCTGCGGGACGCCGTCCTCGGTGACCTCGAAATCCTCCGCCTTGAGGTCCGCCACGGGCAGGTCGCTCTTGCCGGTCACCGACACGTCGACGCGGACCAGCTTGACGCCCGCGCGGAAGATCGGTTGCTGCTGCTGTCCAGGTGGCTGCTGCGGCGGTGGCGGCTGCTGCTGTCCTGGCGGCGGCTGTTGCGTGTCGGTGGCGACTGCTGCTGTCCGGGCGGCGGCTGTTGTGTCGGTGGCGACTGCTGCTGTCCTGGCGGCGGTTGCTGCGACGGCGGTTGCGTCGGTGGCGCGGCGGCTGCGACGGCGGTGGCGGCTGCTGCTGTTTGGCGGCGGCGGCTGTTGTTGCTGCGTCTGTTGTTGTGGCTGCTGAGGAGTCGCGGGAGCCTGACCAAGGCCCGAGGCGCCGGCCGCAACCAGGGTAACCAGCGTTGCAGTTGTCAGGCGGACGAGCCGCAGGCCCATATTGGCATTATAGGCTGCCTGAGGCCTGGTCAGCCTGGAGCGCCGGACCCGGCGATGGCGAGAACGCGGAACGCGTGTTCGTTTCGGCTATCATGGGCACGCGTTCGAGAAGGCTCCATCCACCAAGTCCGAGGACTGCCATGATTCAAGATAGCGTCGTGGCTGGCTCACGAAATCGGCTGCCTGCCTGGCCCTGGATCGTGACCGCGCTTGCGCTGGCGGCCGCCATGTCTGGGGCGTGCGCGATGAGAACCCCAATCAAGACTGCGACGGTGCCCCCTGAAGGCGCCGCGGCGGGGCCCGCGACTCCTGCCCCAGCGACTCCCGCGAGTCCCGCAGCTCCGGCCACGCCCACCGGCGCCGCGGCAACTCCGCCTGCGACGACGCCGACAGCCGCCCCACCTGTGGCGCCGATCGCTCCGAAGACCGCGCCTGTTCCAGCGGGACAGGCTGCTCCGGCCACGCCCGCGAATCCGACGCCCCCCGCCGCTGCCGCGCCGGCCGCTCCGGGCGCTGCCGCGCCGACCGCACCAGCCACTGCCGCGACACCAGCGACTGCCAGGCCGCCGGCGCCTCCCCCGCTCCTCGGTCATCTCACGCGCGAGGAGCTTGGGAGCTATGCGTCGTGGCAAAGCCTGTTCCCGGCGGCATACACGCCGGATGCTTCAGCCGTGGCGACCATCAAGGCGAACGCGAAGGACGTGACGGTGCTGCTCATCCTTGGCACGTGGTGCGGCGATTCAAAGCGCGACGTGCCGCGCTACTTCGCGGTCATGGACGCGGCGGGTATCGCCGACCACACGCTGACCGCGGTGGGCGTGGATCGGACCAAGAAGGATACGGAAGGGCTCACGGACAAGTGGGGCATCACGCGCGTCCCCACGTTCGTGTTTTTCCGCCAGGGACAGGAAGTCGGCCGCGTTGTCGAGCGGGTGCCGGCCGGTTCCACGCTCGAGGCGGAGATTGCGAAGATCCTGGGGAAGACGCAGCCGCACTGATTCCGCGAGCCGCGATCTGGCTGCGGCGACCTCTCGGGCGCCTTACCGATTTCGAGTGCGACGCCGCGGCCAATCTCCGGCGGCCGGCCTGTTCCGGGCCCATGGCCTCGCTCGCCCTTCGATTTGGCTCAGGTCGCGGCGAGCTGGCCGAGCCACGGGCTCCCTCGGCGAAAGTCGAAGCGAGCGAGCGGAGCGAGCCGAAGCACCGGTACCGCCCGGCCGCCAGCCCCTCACCCTTGCCTGACTGAACTCATCCCTACGCGAGGTGCTTCTTCAGAAACGCGATGGTCCGGCCCCAGGCCAGATCGGCCGCGGCCTTGTCGTAGCGCGCCGCGTTGGTGTTGTTGTTGAACGCGTGGTTCGCGCCCTCGTACATGTACTTCTCGTAGGTCTTGTGGTTCGCCTTCAACGCGGCCTCGAACGCTTCAATGCCCGCATTGATCCGCTGGTCGAGCCCGGCGTAGTGCAGCAGGAGCGGCGCCGTGATCTTCGGCACCTCGGCTGCGGGAATCTGCATCCCGTAGTAGGCGACGCCCGCCTTGAGTGTGGTGCCTGCCGCAGCCAGCTGGTTGACCATTCCTCCGCCCCAGCAGAACCCGACCACACCCACCTTGCCGGTCGATTCCGCGTGTCCCGCAAGGTACTTCACCGTCGCGACCAGGCACGCCACGACTTCCGGAGCCTTCAGGCTGCCAATCAGCTTGATGGCCTCGTCCTCGTTGGCGGGCGTCCCGCCAAGCGGCGAGAGCAAGTCGGGCGCCAGCGCCAGGAATCCTTCGGTGGCAAGGCGCCGCGCGACATCCTGAATGTGAGGGTTGAGGCCCCGGTTCTCGTGGATCACGATCACCGCGGGGCGCTTCTGCGCGCCCTTGAGCGTCGCCATGTAGCCCGACACCTTGGTGCCGCCGGCGTCGTACTCGACGTGCGAGATCGTGAGGCTCTTGTCGTCCGCGGCGACAAGAGGAGCCTGCGCGTAGTCGTTCTTGAGCAACGGCATCATCGCCATCGCTGCCGCCGAACCGCCCGCCATCTGGGCCAGGCGGTCGAGGAAGAAACGGCGGCTCATGCCGCCGTGAGTGTACTGGTCGTAGAGATCGATAATCGTCTGGTTCACGACAATCCTCCGTTGGCGTGCACGACCCGGCTGTGTGAGCGATTCTCAAGATCTAACGCCTGCGCCATGCGCGATTCAAGTGATACCGAGTGGCCTGGATGCCGGGTCACCCGCTTGGCCGGATCACTATCGCGGTCGCCTGTTGGTCCCCCCGGCGTGATATACAATCGCGCCCATCTGAAGGCCCCCGCGGGGCGCCGCCCCACAGGCGGCCATCATCTGTTCGACGGAGCGATCGACGAGAGGAGCCTGATTTCATGGGCAACGATCGGCTGGTCGTGCTGACTGGCCCCAACGCGGGCCGCGTCTACGAGATCGACGGGCCGGTCACGATTGGGCGCAACCCGGGAAACCCCATCCAGATCGACGACCGCAAGGTGTCCGGCAAGCACGCCGTCGTCGAACGCGTGGACGACGGGGTGCGGTTGCGCGACCTCAACAGCCGCAACGGCACCTGGGTGGGCGGCCGGCGCGTCGTCGAGCACCGCCTGTTGCACGGCGAGATCATCAGGATCGGGCACCAGGAATTCCGGTTCGAGGTGGATGCCGGGCAATGGCCGGCCGGCGACGCCGACGCCACAACGACGTGGCGCGGCGTGCGATTCGAAGAGAACCCGGACGACACCTTCCAGGCCACCAGTGCCGAAGCGGTGTGCCGGTCCATGTTCCGCGCGCCAGACGAGGGCGCGACGCCAGGGCAACTGAAGGAAACGCAGCGGCGGCTGGAGGCCGTCTTCGCGGCGAACGCGATCATCGCGAGCGAGCGGCGGCTGGACGCGCTGTTCAAGTGCATCGTGGATCAGATCTTCAGCCTGGTGCCGGCGCAGAACGGCGTCATCCTGCTCAAGGAAGGCGACGGAGACGAGTGGAAGCAGGCCTACATCAAGGCCGGCTACGACGATCACGCCTTCACCGTCAGCTCGACCATCGTGAACCGCGCGTTCTCGCGCAAGGAGGCCATCCTCACGTCTGACGCCGGGCGGGACTCGCGCTTCGCGCCGGACGGGAGCATGCGCAGCCTCCACATCTCGTCCGCGATGTGCGCGCCGCTGCTCTACCAGGGCGGCCCGCTTGGCGTCGTGTACGTCGATACGCGCGACCAGGCGAAGGGATTCACCCCGGGCGACCTCGAGCTGCTGGTCGGGCTGTCGGGCCCATCCGCCATCGCGATCAGGAACGCGCAGCACCTGAACGAGAGCGAGCAGTCGTATCGCGACACGCTGATCCTGCTCGCCGACGCCATCGAGCTCAGGGACCACTACACCGTCGGCCACACCTGGCGCGTGACCAACATCGCGATGACGCTGGCCCGGCAGATGGGATGGAGCGACGAAAAGCTGCGGGAAGTCGAGATGGGCGCGGTCCTGCACGACATCGGCAAGATCGCGGTCGACAGTGCCATCCTGAGCAAGCTCGGGGGTTTGAGCGAGGAGGAGTTCGAGGCGGTCAGGATCCACCCGCAGCGCGGCGCCGACCTCCTGAAAGATGTCGGGCTGCTGAGGCCGCTCATTCCCTACTGTCTTTACCATCATGAGCGCTACGATGGCCGCGGGTACCCGTTCGGCCTGGCGACGGACGAAATCCCGATCGAGGGACGCCTGATCGCCGTCGCCGACACGCTCGATGCGATGACGAGCAATCGGCCCTACCGCCGGGGACTGGATGCCGAGGTGGCCGTTGCCGAGGTGGAGAAATTCAGCGGAACGCAGTTCGATCCGCGCTGCGTGGAAGCCCTGGTCACCTGCTTTCGCGCGGGCCGGATCAATCACGTGCTGCACGGATCGGCCAGGCAGGACGAGCGGGCGATCTCCTGCCCGTTCTGCAGCGTCTTCCTGCGGGTGCCGCAGGGAGTCGAGGCCGGCGGAGAGCTCACCTGCCACGTGTGCCGGCGACGTATCCGCCTTCGCACGGAGACCGGCGCGAGTTTCGGCGAGCTGGTCCCCATGCCGGACGCGCCGAGGCCGCCGCGGCCGGACGGCCGGGCGGAATCGGAGTCGTAGACCGACGGATCGCTACACGGGAAACGCGCCGTGTGCCACTGGCGAGCCGAACGGCCGGCTGGATCTTCCCTTCGGGCCGGAACTTTCAAGCGCGCGGCGCGGCGAAGTGCCGCGCTTCGTCCTACAATAGAGTGGACCACGTGAACTGATGCGGCCTGACGCGGCATACCGGCGTCGGGCGTCTTTCCCTGTCCGAGGATTTCATGCCAGCTTTGATCGAAGCGATTGCCATCAAGCGGAAGCTGTTCTTCGAATATGAGAACGCGCCGTACCTGTGCCTCGACGTTCAGATCTCCACGCCGACCGCCCGGGGCGGCCAGACGCTGGTGCGGGTCAAGATGCGGAACCTGATCACCCGCGCCGTCTTCGACAAGACGTTCAAGGCGGGCGAGAAGTTCTCGGAGCCGGATCTCGTCATGGCGCCGGCGTCCTACCTTTACGCTGGCAGCGACGGCTTCAACTTCATGGATCAGGAAACCTACGAGACCATCACGATTGGGCCGGACGTGGTGGGAGACGATCGGCAGCTGCTCATCGAGAACATGATCGTCCAGGTCCAGAAGTACAACGGCAATCCGATTGGGATCCAGCTGCCGCCGCATGTCGAGCTTCAAGTCACCTACACCGAACCTGGCACGAGAGGCGATACGGCCAGTGGAAGCGTCACCAAGCTGGCCACCCTCGAGACCGGCCTGGAAATCCGCGTTCCACTCTTCATCAAGCAAGGCGAGAAGGTGAAGGTCCACACCGAAACGCGCGAGTTTTCGGGCAGGGCTTGAGACACAGGCGCTGGCGCCGGAGGGCTTCCTCGGGCAGGAAGGACGCCGGCGCCGCGATGGAGAGCCGCTACTGAACGATCAGCGTTGCAGACATCTGCAGCCCGTGAATCGTGCAGTGGTACGGGATGCTTCCCGCCTTGTTCATCATGATCGGCGAACTCGTGCTGCCGGGTCCAATCGTGTTGGTGTTGAATTCACCGGCGTTGCCGGTCGCCGTGTGCGGTACCGAGTCGTCATTGCGCCAGGCCACGGTCTGCCCGACCTTCACATTCGCCGGGTTCGGCGAGTAGCTCATCCCCTGGATAGAGATTGTGACGTCGGCCGTGACGCCCGGAGTGGGGGTTGGCGTCGGCGACGGCGCCGGGGAGCCGTTGTACGACGATCCCTTGGCGCACTGGGCCACCACGAGGGAGAGGGCAAGAAGAACCACGCTGAGCGTGGCGAACTTCACAGAACGAAAGCGCATGACACTGACCTCCATAGCCAGGCTGAATTGCGGTAACTGCCCGTATTCAGTCTCATAGCCAAAACCGTGCCGTCGCCGGGACGGCCAGTTGCACGCTATTCTTCGCGACACCATCCGATTCCTGGTTCGAACGGCGAAAGACCTTACGCGGGACGTAACGGCATTCGCAGCGGGCACGCCCCGGTCGTGGTATGCTCCGGCCCGCCGTCTCCCCCCACCCGGCAAATCGCCCTTCTTTCCTGCCGTACCCCCGTTCCAGACCGGGAGTGGTTTCTATGACATCAAGCGTCGACCGATCGGGAGGAGCCAGGCCGGCACCATGGGTCCGAGGGCCGGGTGCCGTGCTCGTGCTGGTGGTCGCGATGTGCCTCACGCTGGGTGGGCTTCCGCTCCGCGCGCAGTCGAGGCCGTCGCCACAAGCCGTTCAGACGACAGCCGGGGTGAACGTCCCGGTGTCGTTCTCCGACTTTCACACGCTGACGGCGACGACCGACTACCTGAAGAAGGTCGCTGCGGCCAACCCCGCCATCACGGAGCTGGTGGAAATCGGCCGCAGCGCGGGCAACCGGCCGATCTACGTGCTGGTCGTGTCGAACATGAAGAAGGGCGTCACGATCGACTCGCTGGTCGCTCTCCAGCGCCCGCGGACGCCGGCCGTGAACAACGTCACGCCCATGAAGCCGTACCAGGGCAAGCCCGGCCAGTGGATCGACGGCGGCCTGCACGGCAACGATCGAGCTGGCACCGAGGCGTGTCTCTACATCATCGACAAGCTCGTCACCGGCTACGGCACCGACGCCGAGATCAGCGAAGCTCGTCGACGACAACGCGTTCTACATCTGCCCCGTGCCGAATCCCGACGGGCTCGCGATCGTCAGCGAAGGCAGCAACGCCAAGGCCGATCTTCCGGGCGGAGGCCAACGGCAACTTCCCCGAAGGCTGGTGGAAAGACGACAGCACGCCCGGCGGCACCGGCGACTTCCCCTCGTCTCAGGCCGAAGCCCGCTGCCCTGCTCGAGTTCTTCACCAACCACACGAACATCCTGCTGGTCCAGTCGTTCGATACGGGCGGCACGACAACGTTCCGGCCGTTCGCGCGGTGGCCCGAGAGCCGGGTCGAGGCACGGGATGTCGCCGTGTTCGATCGCCTGATCGGCAGGAAGTACCTGGAGCTGGTCGGCGAAGCCGTGCCGGCGTCCTGGACCGCTCCGCTGACCGAACGCACCCAGGGGACCCGGCCAGCAGGCTGCCGCTCAAGGCCGAGAGGGGCTGGCGCCGGACAGAGGGCCGCAGGCGCTGCGCAGACCGGCGATCAGGCCGCAGCAAGGACCGCGCGGGCGGTCGAGCAGGCACGTCGGCTGGCGCAGCCCGTACATCAACGAGCGCCAGGCACCCGCCGGGTACGGCGTGTTCTTCGACTGGGCCTACGGCCAGTTCGGCTCGTTCGCGATGAGCACGCAACTGCCCGACGCCAGCCCGCGACGCGCTGGCGAAGGCGTGCGACACGGCCTGGCAGTTCGAGCGCTACAAGGCGACGCTGCTGCCGCACGTCGGAATCTCCGACGCCAGCGCGAAGGTGCTCTACACGACCAACCAGGCGACACGCGCCGTCGCCACGCAGGACGGCGAGGCGGTCACGATCCAGAAGTCCGGCGCGCCGGGCCGCTACAAGGTCATCCAGGTCACGGCCACCGTCGAGAACACCGGCGCGCTGCCGACGCAGGTGGCGCAGGCACCACGCTGCGCGGCAACCGTGAGGACGTGATCTGGCTGCTCGGCGCGAACGGGAAGATCACGTTCCTCGAGGGATCGCGCTGGCTCAGGCTCGGCGTGCTGCAGGGGACCGCTGCCGCTCCCGGCCGCTGCCGCGCAGCCGGCTGCCGCCGGCGGTCGAGCGCGGCGGCGGTCGCGGCGGCAGGCAGGGCGCAGGCACGCCGGCGCTCTCGCAGATGCGCCAGCAGCGTCCGGAAACGCCGGCGGTCCAGCAGGCCGGCAATCGTCGCGTGGTCACCTGGCTCGTGGCCGTCGAAGGCGACGCGCCGCTGAAGCTCGCGGTGACGTCGCAGAAGGGCGGCACGCAGGCCCGGACCTGGTCATCCAGTGACTCGAGGAGCATGAACGATGCACACACACAGACTTCGCAACGGGCTGCTGGTGCTCGCCGTGATGCTGCTCGCAGGCAGTCGTCTGGACGGGCCCGGTCGGCGCGCAGAAGAAGACTCCAGACGAGTCCGGCCGGCAATCACGGCGAACTCGACTTCCCGATCAACTGGAAGCAGTACTACAGCTACGCCGAGAAGACGAAGATCCTGCAGGGGCTGCAGAAACAGTACAGCCAGCTCTCGGATCTCTCGTCGATCGGCAAGAGCCGCATGGGACGCGACCAGTGGATGCTGACCATCACGGCCAAGGGCACCGGCCCGGCCGATTCGAAGCCGGCCATGTGGGTTGACGGCGCCATTCACGGCAACGAGATCAACGGCGTCACCTGCTCGCTGTATCTCGCGTGGTACCTGCTCACGCGCTACGACTACGATCCGTACGTCAAGGACCTGGTCGACCACCGGACCTTCTACATCCTGCCGGGGCTCAACGTGGACGGCAACGACTCGTACGCCACCGAACCGAACACCGAGAACAACCCGCGCGAGCCGTACCGCCCGGAGGACAACGACGGCGACGGGCTGTACGACGAGGACCAGACGGAGGACGTGGACGGCGACGGCGAGATCTCGATGATGTGGGCGGAGGATCCGGCGGGCACGTTCAAGCTGTCGCCCGACAAGCGCCGATTCGTGCCGGTCACCGAGGCGACGATCCGGCGCCCCGCTTCCGGCGCATCGGCATGGAAGGCTTCGACAACGACGGCGACGGCCGAATCAACGAGGACGACCTCGGCGGGCCCGATCCGAACCGGAACTTCCCGTTCGGCTGGAATCTGCAGGACGGGTGGCCGTATCCGATGTCGGAGAACGAGACGCGGAACGTGTTCCAGTTCCAGCTGAAGCACCCGAACATCTTCGCCAGCTTCCACTACCACAACACCGGCCGCCTGATCATGTTCATGGCGCCGCCCGACACGCGCACCGCCCTGACGCCGGAGCAGCGGGTCGCAGACGATGCCCGCGTCGCGGCACAGCTGGCGGAGATGCGGAAGACGGACCGCTACGCGCAGTTGTTCTCGCGCATGGTCGCGCCCGACATGCAGAACGACATGGACTCGCAACTGGCCGTCGTGACCGAGGGCGCGCACATCCTGAAGGACTACACGCCGACCTTCAGCGGCCTGTCGGGCCAGGCGCAGGCTGCGTCGTACAACATGCTCGGCGCCTTCTCGTACCTGATCGAGCTGTGGGGCCGGCCGCCGGTCGCCGACGCCGACCGCAACAACGACGGCACCGTGGACGAAGCGGAGTTCGTGTCGTGGATCGACACGGAGATGACCGGCGAAGGATGGATCACGCCGAAGAAGTTCAAGCACCCCGACCTGGGCGACGTCTGGATCGGCGGGACATCGAAGAAGCACACGCTGCGGACGCCGCCGGCGCCGTACATGGAGACCGAGGCGTTGCGGCAGACGCACTTCGCGCTGTTCGCCGCGACACAGTTCCCGAAGGTCGAGATCGAGCGGGTCACGGTGACGCCGGCGACCGGCGATCTGTTCTGGGTCGATACGACGGTGCAGAACGACCGCCTGTATCCGACGTTCTCCGACCGTGCGCTCCAGTTGAAGCGCGCGGTGAAAGACCGGCTGACGCTGTCGGCGTCGCCGAACGTGTCGCAGGTCGATGTGCCCGCACAGGTCGTCCGGTTCGATCCGCTCAACGAGCAGTCGGCGGCGACGATGCTGACGGGCAAGACGGCGGAGTTCCGGCTGAGAGGCCGCGATTCGATCCGGTACCGGGCGCTGGTGAAGATGACGGGAACCGACGGCTGGGTCGAAGTGAAGGCCGAGTCGAAGTTCGGCGGGACCGACACCAGGCGCGTGGCGATCAAGGTGACGGGGAAGTAGGGAGACGAGGGCAGATTGGCCGACGCCAGTCGCGGCACATTGCTCCGGCTGGCGGGTGGCGGCCGGAGGCTGGCGGCTCTGTGCAGGACTGCGATGATCCGTCGAGCGGGTCCTGCCCGAGCGCCGGCCGACGGCAGGGCGCGCGGTGCCGGGTCAGTCGTTTCGCGTCCCCGCTCGCGCTCGCCGGCAAAGTGCATCTTCGGGGTGCGGTCGGCGGAACCGTGGGGCCCCCGAGACCCCACGGCGAATTCGGCCCCTTCGAAGCACTTTGCGGACTAACGCTCCTCGGCTCGGCTCAAGGGGCCGACTTCACGACCGACCCGCCACCGCGCCGAGCGGGTTGCGGCTGATGTCGAGATTACGATGGCGAACCGTCGAGCGGGTGACCGGGCGTCCGCACCTGGACGGGCCGGCAGGCTCCCCGAGCAAGCGGGAGTCGTCGGCGAGACCAGACGGCGTGGTACTCGCGAGCTTCGGCCGCTCGTCGAGGGGCCGAATCACGAATGCACCGACAATACCTGGCGCACGAACGAGCGTGGTGATGCCCGGGCAGGACCCGCGAGACACAAGCCGACCCACGAGCGTCATCTCTCGTCGTGCCGTGACGCCGCCGAGGGCCGCCAGCCGCGCTATCTCGTCATCGCCGACTGGCCGGCTTGGCTGCGATCGCGAGGCATGCCGGTAATGGAAGCGACGGCGCCGGCGCGGGAATGCGCGCCAGGCCGTGCTTCGCCAGCAGCGCATTGAAGGCATCGAGATCTTTCGAGCCGATCGCGCGCCAGGTCGTGACCACTGCCTTCAGATCACCGCACCCGGCCGCCCAGGCCTTCGTCATCGGCTCGTTGGGCGCCATGTCCCCGAAGTCGAGCGTGTCGAGCTGGCGTATCAACGCGCCGTTGACGCCGGCGAAGGTGGGCGGCGGGGTCGGGCCGCCCGCACCCGCGAATCCCCCAGGGCCTCCGCGACGTCCGCCCCCTGCGGCACCACCCGCGCTCGAGCAGCTTCGCGTCAAACGTCTTGCTCGCCTCGACGATCTCCGGCGGCGGGTTCTTCGCGGCCACGCCCGCAACCTCAGCCCTGACCGCGGCCACCTGCTGGAAGCCGTCCCACGCTTCCCGGATCCCGTCATAGAGCCGCATCTGCAGGTCGTGCTGTGCGAGCAGATCCGCCGCACTCGCCGGCGATCGCGGGTCGTTCCTCACCGTGACCGGCTGCGTGTAGGTCTTGCCGTCAACGGTGAGCCTGCAGCGTGTAGACGCCAGGAAGCGCCAGCGGGCCTTCGGGCGATGCCGGCGTGTCGCCGGCAACCGCGCCCATCACCTGCGCGAAGTTGTGCACGAAGGCCGGCGGGTTGTCGTAGCGCAGATTCCAGGTTGTTCGATTGGTGCCGATCTCTGTTGGCATCGGCTTCGGCTTTTCGAGCCAGTAGTCCGGCACCGGCGGCGGAGGATCGGGCAATGGCGGAATCGGCGCGCTGGACATATGGCGCACGACGTGGCCCGTGGCGTCAGCGACCTCGAGCGTGATTGTCCCGGCCGGCTTCGCGCCGAGGTAGTAGTAGATGATCGCGCCGAGCGGCGGATTCGCGGCGTGCGGCACCTCCGGCGGAAACGGCGTGTCGCCGTTGACGTTCCGGCGCACGCGGATCGCCTCGCCCGGCGCGAAGAGGTGCGCGGCCTGAGAGGCCATCGCCGCACTCACCTGCCGGAGCGGCGAGCAGTCGTCGAGGATCCAGAATCCCCGGCCGTAGGTCGCCACCACCAGGTCGTTGCCGTGAATCGCAATGTCCCGATACGACGTGTTGGGCAGGTTCAGCATCAGCGACTGCCAGCTGTCCCCATCGTCAAAGGACACGTAGATCGCGCTTTCGGTGCCGGCAAAGAGCAGGCCCGCGCGCTTGGTGTCCTCGCGGATCACGCGGGCGAAGCTGCCGCTCGGCTCGTCAGTCGGGAGCCCGTTGACAATCGGCGTCCACGTCTTGCCGTAGTCGTGCGTGCGATACAGGTACGGCTTGTAGTCGCCCGTGGTGTGATAGTCGATCGCGACATAGGCGGTCGCCGCGTCGTGATGTGACGCGTCGATCGCCGAGATGTCCGCTCGCGCGGGATTGGGCAGGTTGGGAATGGTCACGTCCTGCCAGGTCGCGCCGTGATCCCTGGTCACGTGGATCAGGCCGTTGTTGGTGCCGGCCCAGATGGTGCCGGCAGCGACGGTGGACGCCGACATCGACTCGATGGATCCGCCAGGCGGCGCGGCGCCCGGCCCGCCGGCTCCGCCCCGGCCGCCTGCCGCTGCCCCTCGCCCTGCGGTTGCCGCGGGCGGGGGCTGCCCCTTCGGGTAGCCGAGATCCGGGCTGATCTTCTTCCAGTGCATCCCGCCGTCGATGGTCGTCATCACGTACTGGAACCCGACCAGCAGCTCGTGCGCATTGAACGGCGACCACAGCATCGGCTGGTTCGTGACCTTGCGCAGCGCGGCGGCAGCATCCACGTTGGGGCTGACGTTGATCCACTGTCCGCTCGGCGCGGTGATCTTCACGATGCCGTTGCCCGGGCCGCCGGCGTAAACGATGTTTGGATTGAGCGGGTCGGCGACGGGCGATCCGAACTCGTAGCCTGCCGTCGGGTACCAGTCGAGCGGCGTGATGGCGCCAAAGTTTCCGCGGCTCCTGGTCGCGATCGTGCCGCTGTCCTGCTGGCTGCCGTAGACCCAGTAGGGGTACGAGGTGTCGGTGGAGACGTGATAGATCTGCGCGGTCGCCTGGTTGTACCACGAGCTCCATGTCCGGCCTCCGTCGAGCGAGATCGTGGCGCCCTGGTCGACGCCGAGGAACATGCGGCGGCCATCGGTCGGATCGATCCACATCTGCTGCGGATCGTCGCCGCCCGGCGCGCCCTTGAACGCGTCGAACGTGTTGCCTCCGTCAGTGGACCGGTAGCTCGTCGTGTTCATCGTGTAGAGCACGTCGGGGTTCTTCGGATCCACATACACGCCGCACAGATACGAGCTTCCCGCGATGCGCCGGTCCGAGGCGTCCATCTGTTTCCAGGTCGAACCCCCATCGTCTGATCGATACAGGCCGAAGCTGCCGATCAGGAACATGCGTTGCGCGTTCGTGTTGGCCGCAATCGCCACCGACGTGCGGCCGACAAGCGCGGGCAGGCCGCCCCCGGTAATGGCCTTCCAGGTCAGACCCTGGTCGGTGGACTTGTACATCGCCGTTCCAGAGGGTCCCGTCGAAGCGCCCTGCCCTCCCGGCGGTGCGGCGGGTGGCGCACCAGCCGCGCCACCGCGCCCGGCGCCAGGTGCCGTGTAGTGCCGGACCGTCATGGCCAGCAGGACGTCGGGCCGGTCGTAAGCCGACGCGATGGACTGCACGCCGGTCTCGTTGTCGACGTAGAGAGTCCTGGTCCACGTCTTACCGCCGTCCGTGCTGCGGAAGACGCCGCGCTGCTCGGTGTGCGTGTGGACATTGCCCTGGGCGGCAACCAGCACCACGTCGGGATCGCGCGGGTCCACGACGATCGCGGGGATCTGCTTGGTGTCGTCGAGCCCGAGATGCTGCCAGGTCTTGCCGGCGTCGGTGGACTTGTAGACGCCGTTGCCCTCGTTGATGCCGCCGCCGGTGATCAGGTCGCCGGTGCCGACGTAGATCACGTTGGGATCTGACGGCGCGACCTGGATGGCGCCGATGCACGACACCTCTTTGACCGAGTCGAAAACGGGAAACCACGTTCCGCCGGCGCTGGTCGTCTTCCAGACCCCGCCCAGGGGAAGACCGGCGTAGAACACGCCGGGTTGGCCGACTGCGCCGGTGACGGCGGAAACGCGTCCCGCGCGGAACGGGCCGATATTGCGCCACACGAGGCCGGAGTAGAGGCGCGGATCGACCTGCGCGGAGCGGACCGCCGCACCGGTCTGTGCCGCGTGAACGATCACCAGTCCCAGGACGAGCGAGAGAGAAGTCAGGCCCAACGCCCAACGGCGAGTGTTCATCTGGATATGCCTTTCGAGGAGGATCCAGCCAAGGATACCCGCAAAACGGGCCTCCCGGCATGACGCCGAACGCGAGTTCGGCCTCAAGTTAGCCTGGCCATGGCCGATTCCCTGTCAGGAGGCACCTCTGTGTCTCCAGGAGGCGAGTGATCGTGATTCCGGTAAACATGCTCGCGGGTATCAAGCGCCTGGATCCGCTGCCGGTGACGCTTCAGCGCCTGATTCGTGCTGTGGACGATGAGAACACGGGCGCGGCGCAGATCGGCGAGATCGTCCAGTACGACCACGCGGCTGTGGCTGAAATCCTGCGGGTCGCGAACTCGGCGGCCTACGGAGGATGGGCGCGCACCGATTCGGTGCGTGACGCCGTGAACAGGTTCGGCAAGTCCCGCATCATGCACATCGTCCTGGGCGGCCACTTGAAGAGGCTGCAGGTGACGGCACCGCTCTACGACCTGACCGAGGACGAGCTGTGGAGCCACTCCACGGCATCGTCGCTTGCGATCAAGGCGATCGCGCGGGAGTGTCCGAAGGCGGAACTGGTGGAGTCGGCGGCCATCGCCGGCCTGGTGCACGATGTCGGCAAGCTGATCATGGTGCGGTATCTCGACGCCGACTTCCGGGTGATCCTCGCCACGCGTGATGAGCAACAGATTTCGTTTGTCGAAGCCGAGCGCCAGGTGTTCGGATGCGATCATGCGGAGGTGGGCGGCGCAATTGCGGAACGATGGGGCTTCCCTGGTGAGATCCGTGAGGCGATTGCGCGGCATCACGAGTATCCGCTCATCGAGTCGACGCCGCTTCTGGATGCCGTCGTGATGGCGAACATGGTCGCAAAAGTACCTGGGGACCGGGCTCGGCGCCGAGGGCCTCGACCTGTGGGTCGACAAGCGGGTTCGCGACCGGCTGAAGATCGACTTCCCGCGCTTCTCACGCATCTGCGTTCAGACATTGACCGAGTTCGAAACGGTCCGAGGGACCTACGGTTTGAAGGCGAGCTAAGAGACGGAAATCGACACGCCACGACTGCCCAGCCTGTGCCGGACCGAAAGACCCTACGGCGGCAGATCTTGATGACATTTGTCTGGCCGTCAGGTGACTCTTGTCGGCATTGAACGGGCCGACTCGATCCGTCGCTGGTATGTCCCTCGCGAAGCGCTTTGTTTTCCTACCCTTACGACAAGTCATCCCGATCGACGACTGATTTCCCGATTCTGCGCAGGCTGGCACTCAGCTTGCTCAATGACAGGCGTCGGTCTGTCTGCCGAGGGCTGCGGACTCACGTCCTCGAACGATCGGCCGACGGTCAGGTTCCCCGCCAGCTCCGTTGCGAGACCGAGGCATGGTGTTCCTGGCTTGGGGAGAGGGGCTTCAGTTCGAGTTCCGCAAACGGCCGCGGTGACGTTCTGGTGCCGATGGGTCCGACGGTAGCGTGTTCCGGTTGAAGGGAAGCGACGGATGAAGAAGGCATATTTCCTACTACTTCTCGCGGCGCTCGTCGCATTCACGCCGGCGATCGCGAGGGCCGAGGTGATCGGCCTCGGAACGTACGGCAACTCTACTGTGGGGTTCATGGAGAACGGATGGTACGGGTCGACGATGTACGAAATCGTTGGCTTCTCGGCTCCAGCGTCAGTAGTTTGGGTGCCGGGCCCGGTCACCGAATTCTCCGTACTTGCCTCCATGTCCCAGCAGTGGTACTTCAGTTTTCCGGTCAATAGTGAGACCGGTCACGTCGAGTTCGACTTCTGGGCCATCGCGAGCTCCGGCCAGTGGTTTGGCACCCACCTGTCCTTCTCCCGTGACGGAACCTGGAGCATCACACCTCTCAGTGAGGGAGAAACCCCGCCGGGAATCTCCGTTCCCGAGCCGGCAACGAATCTGCTTTTCGGCGCGGGTCTGATTGGCCTCGCAGCGGTGGCGCGCCGCCGACGGAAGCAGTAGCCCGATTCGCGGTCCTGGCTGTCTTGTCTTGCGTATGGCTCGACTCGACGCCAGGACCTCGGGCACCACCAGTTCCAGGATTGACTTTCCGCCCTGGACGCACATCAACGACCGGGCACTTACCGAGTCCGGCACGCTCCGAGGGACTTGCGGGGTGACGGCGAGCGAGGAGTCCGAATCACGCGCGTTTCCACAGCTCCGTTTTTGGTAGCAGGAACAACACCGAAACATCAATTTGTGTGACGCTGGTCTCGCCGGAGAGTGACTCCTGAGCGTCAATACAGCGTCATCGAGAGTCGCAGAATTGGTGCTCTGCCTGAAACGCTTAGTTCTCCACGTCTTACGACCGGCGATCCATTTCGAAATCTAATTTCCCGATTCTGCGCGAGCTGGCACTTGGCTTGCTCCGGTGCAAGCGTCGGCACATCTGCCGATGCTTGCTCATTTCTTTATGCTCGAATTCGGCCGACGAGCGGGCCGCGCGGGAGCTGCTTTTCAACACCCCGGCTTCACGGGTTCCGGCCTCAAGAAAGGGGGGACGTCGCCTCGGGTCGTCCGTCGGCGCCGGTGGAGAGTTGGTGCCGCTCGTATCTGCAATTGCATTTTCCACGGGAGAGGTCGCGAAGAATGAAGAAGGTGCTCGTCGTACTCTTTCTCACTGCGCTCGTGATGGCCGCGCCGTCTGTCGCCAGGGCTGACACGCTCGGATTCAGCCAGTATTGGGAACTGCCAAACGGAATGGGGCCGATGACCTCGTTCACGGGAGCAGTCTCAGGCGGGGCATCGCTCTTTTCCAATCCGTTCACCTCATTCAGCGACGGCTCCTGGCATGTCACCTCGGCAGGGGCGGGCAGCGCGTCCGCGGCAGGAAACGGAATCGGGTCGTTGCGTTTCTACGTCAACTTTACCGACCCGATGATCATCGGAACAACGATGGACTTCTGGGCGTACAACGCAGGATCACTTGTCTATTCGGAGCGGTTCATCTGGACCGGTAACGGTCCGGTATATGGGTGGACCCAAGGGGAGACTCAGCCCCCTCGTGCGGCCGTTCCCGAACCGGCATCGATGCTTCTGTTTGGTGTTGGCCTCGTCGGTCTGGCTGGGGCCGCGCGCCGCCGGCGCAGGCAATAACCGATCATGGAGATCCTCGTCGACCTGCCTCGCGCATGGCTCGGCGCAGGGATTGACGGCCGCCGGCCGGGTGTCACGGGCGGCGGCAACACCTTCGGACTCGTTCACGCTTACCCGCGAATTCTGGTCAATTTTCCAATAGGTCGACCGGCGGCCGCATATTTCGCTGCCGAAAGAGGCGCCGCGACAGTGTTCGGCTATAGTCTCGCCCGGCCGGCCTCTGGTCTGCAGTTCGGCGAATACGAGTCATCGAGTAACACGCTGGCCGCCGAGCTGAATCCCCTAACAAGCTGTGTGACAATTACTTGGCAGCCGAGTCGGCCTATCCGCGTATCGGCGTGTCACTTGCGTAGAACTTCTCTGCTATCGTGCTGTTCCCCTGACGCCGAACCGGGGGATACTGACTTGTTTCGACGGGCCGGCCCTGGACGAACGCCAAACGGGCAGGTGTTTTCGTCGCAGTCTTCGCACACGGCGCTGGAGTCTGTCGGCAGATTCCTGCCCATGCCTGCGAACCGTGTGAACGGGAATCCGAAGGAAGGCAACGTGAGACGCATTGATCGACTCGCAGGCACTGCGGCATTACTAGCGATCCTGCTGCCGATGGGGGCCTGTTCAAAGGACCCGGGGTCGGCAAAACGAGAGTACGTGGCGCGAGCTGATGGGTACGTCGAGCAGAAGAAGCTGCGCGAGGCCGTCATCGAGTACCGAAACGCGATCAACGTGGATGGCCGGGACGGCGAAATCCGCAAGAAGCTTGCCGACACGTACGAGCGACTTGGCGACCTCCCGAATGCCCTGCGCGAGTTCGTGCGGGCAGCCGACCTGCTCCCGGACCGAGACGATGTCCAGTTGAAGGCGGCACAGTACCTCCTGCAGTCCGGCGGTTACGACGATGCGAAGCGTGTCGCAACAGCGATGTTGAAGCGAAACAGCAGGAATCTCGATGCGCAGCTGGTCCTGGCCAATTCACTGGCCGGGCTGAAGGATCATCCCGGGGCCGTCAGGGAATTTGAACTAGCCATCGCGCTCGACCCGCGGCGAGTATCGACCTACATGAATCTCGCCGCGTACTATTCGCTCAACGGGAACACCGCTCAGGCTGAGACCGTCCTCAACAGGGCCCTCGAGGTCGATCCCGGCTCCCTGGATGCAAGACTTGGCATGGCGATCACCTTCAAATCGAGCGGTGATTTCGCAAGAGCGGAAGCTGTCCTGAAAGAAATTCTCTCGGTCCAACCCGCACACGTGATGGCAAACCGTCTTCTCGCGGAGTTCTACCAACAGACGGGAAGGGCCAGTGACGCGGAGACCCCTCTGCGCCTGGTTGCTGAGACGACAAAGGCCGTGCCCGACAGGATTGCCCTCGCCGAGTACTACATGAACGTCAATAGGGGCAGAGACGCCATTCCCCTGCTGACCGGACTTGTTTCGGAGCCCGAGGGCCGGGTGCCGGCCACGCTGCTTCTTGCGCGAGTGGACTACGCGGAGCAGCGTCGCGAACAAGCCCACAAGCGGCTTGACGAACTTCTCTCCGCGAGCCCTGACAACGCAAAGGCACTTGTCCTCAAGGCACAGTTCCTGGCCATTGAGGGGCGCCTGGACGAGGCCCTGTCGCGTGCACAAGCCGCGGCAGCAGCCGAACCAGGTCTGGCGGTCGCCCACTATACGGTCGGCCTTGTCCAGTTTCAGAAGAAGGACGCGACAGAGGCACTGAAAGGCTTCAACGAAGCCTTGAGGCTGGACCCGCGCTCGATCGACGCAGCGCTCCAGGTCTCCAAGATTCAGCTGGCTGTCGGCAATGCGGAGGCGGCCCAGAAGTCGATCGAGGACATCGTTCGGAAACAACCAGCCAATCTCGAGGCGCACCTCACTCTGGTTCGCGCGCTCGCGGCCCGCGGAGATGTCGGGCGGCTCGAGTCCGAGTCCGCCACGCTGGTCGCGAAGTGGCCGCGCTCGGCGGACGCGCATGCGCTGGTCGGGTCCATCAATGCCGCGAAGAAGAACTATCCGGCGGCCCGCGCAGCCTTCGCTCGCGCTCTCGAACTGGACGGAACCTCTGTTCCGGCGCTTGCCGGTTTGGTCGCAATCGAACTCGCTACCGGAAAGCCCGCCGACGCGCGAGCGCGGATCGCGACGCGCCTGGCAGCGGACGCAGAGAACCCGGCTGTTCTGGAGCTGGCCGGGCGAACATACACCGCCATCGGAGACGCTAAGGCGTCGGAAAGCGTCTGGCGAAAACTCATCCAGGTTCAACCTGCCAACTTCGGAGCTTACGTAGCGCTCGGCCAGATGTTGTACGTCCAGGGCCGCCTGGACGAAGCTCGTCGCGAGTTCGAGCAATACGCGCAGCGGGAACCCAAGTCCGTGCCGGCGCACACAATGGTGGGTATCCTCCTGCAGGCGCAGAATCGCGCCGATGAGGCGCAGAAGCGGTACGAGCAAACGCTCGAGATCGACCGCGACGCGCCCGTCGCGGCAAACAACCTCGCGTGGCTCTACGCGGAGCGGAATGGCAACCTCGATGCCGCTCTGCAACTTGCCCAGACCGCGAAGAGGCAGATGCCCGACGTCCCTGAAGTAGACGACACACTGGGTTGGATCTACTACAAGAAGGGGCTTGCCGCCCTTGCTATTGCGTCGTTCCGGCAAAGTACGGCCAAGGCTCCGAACAATGCCGGCTATCTCTACCGCCTGGGGCTTGCGTACCTCAAGAACGGCGACAAAGCCAAGGCTCGGGAATCGCTCGAGAAGGCGCTCAAGGTGAACAAGGACTTCAAAGACGCTGGAGAGGCGCGGAAGATTCTGGCGAACCTGGGCTGACGCCATCGTCCTATCAGGACGAGACGAACGCCCTCGCCACCGCCAGGTTGTCAAGTCCGACGCCGCCGATCCTATCGTGCGCACGAACAACGGGTAGGGTTTCGCGAGTCAGAAGACGCCGGGCACGGGCGTCAGCGCATGCTGTTCAGAATCATCCAGCTCTGATCGGCCACGGTCTGCAGCGGCGCGACCGACATGAACGCGCTGCCGTTCATGAACCACACCACGTTCTCGCCTGATGCGTAGTTGCGCCAGACGAGATCGGGCTGGCCGTCCCGATTGAAGTCGCCGGCCATCGCCAGGTGCCAGCTCGGATCGGCCATCGGGAGCGAGGCCGTGCCCACGATCGCCATCCCACTCATCTGCCACACGACGTTCTGACCGGTCACCGCGTGGCGCCAGACGAGATCTGGCGCGCCGTCGCCATTGAGGTCCGTCGCCGCAACGATCCCCCAACCGGCGTCGGTGACGCTCGCCAGCGTCGCCGTGCCCAGCAGCGTCGAACCCGCCATGAACCACACCACGTTCTGGCCGGTCACCGCGTTGCGCCACACCAGATCGGTGCGCCCGTCCCCGTTGAAGTCGGCCGCAGCCACAATCTGCCAGTTGGCGTCGGGAACATCGGTCAACAGCGTCGGCCACAGCAGCGTCGTGCCGTTCATGAACCACAGGGCGTTCTGCCCGGTCGCGCGATTGCGCCAGACGAGGTCCGCCATCCCGTCGCCGTTGAAGTCGGCCGTCGCCGCCAGCTGCCAGTTGGCGTCGGCCACCGCCGGGAGCGACGCCGTGCCGGCCATCATGATCCCGCTCATGAGCCACACGGCGTTCTGGCCCGTCACGGCGTTACGCCAGAGCAGATCGGGGTGACCGTCGAAGTCGAAATCGTTGGACGCCTTCACCGGCACCGGGCGCGCGCGGTGACCGACGATGTCCCACGTGGTGTCGGTGACGGCTTGCAGAGATGTAGTCCCCACCAACGTGAGCCCGTTCAGGATCCACACGGCGTTCTGGCCCGTCTCGGCATTGCGCCAGATCAGGTCGGGGTGCCCATCCCCGTTGAGATCATCGACGAGGCCGATGTACCAGCGTTCGTCGCTCACCGTCGGAAGCCCGGCGCCCGCGGAGAACTGCACACCATTCATGAACCACACGGCGTTCTGGCCCGTCGACAAATGCCGCCACACCAGATCCGGGTGGCCGTCGCCGTTGAAATCGCGCGCCCCGACAACCTGCCAGAGCGGATCGGTCACCGCCGGCAGCGGCGACGTTCGGACGATCGTCGTCCCATTCATCAGCCAGATGACGTTCTGGCCCGTGCCGGCGTTCCGCCACACCAGGTCCGTGTGGCCATCGCCATTGAGGTCCGTCGCCGCGCCGATGGACCACGCGCGATCGGCCACGGTGGGGAGCGGCACCGTCGTCGTGATTGTCGCCCCGTCCATCAACCAGACCGCGTTCTGGCCCGTGACCAGGTTTCTCCACACGACGTCGCCCTGGCCGTCGCCATTGAAGTCCGCCGTCGCCGCCATTTCCCAATTCGGGTCCGCCACGGTCGGCACCGGCGCCTGCGACAGGAATGTCGTCCCGCTCATGAACCACGCGGAGTTCTGGCCGGCCGCGCTGCGGCGCCAATAGGCCGTGGCGGTCAGCGGCGCCACCGTCAGGGTCACGGTCCCGGTTGCGGTCGTGTAGTTGTCGGTGTCGGCCGGCGTAAACGTGACGGACAGCGTGTGGCCTGGCCCTGCATCCAGAACCGTTCCGATGGCTGGGGCGTACTGGAAGGTGCCAGGGACCGACGAGGTGGCGTTCAATTGCGCTTCACTGAGCGGCACGCCGTAGACGATGGTCGTCGGATTCGACCATTTGACTGCTGGCGTCGCCTTCATCACGTCAATCGTGACGGTCCTGGTCCCTGAGGTGTAGTTGGCGGTGTCGCTCGGCGTGAAGAAGACCGACAGCGTCTGTCCCGCCCCTTCTTCAGCACCGTCCCGGCCGGCGGCGTGTACACGAACGTGCCCGGCACGTTCGCGGTCGCGTTCAGCTGTGTGGCACTCAATGGGGTGCCGAAGACGATGCTCGCCGGATTCGCCCAGGTGATGACGGGTATGGACTTCGCCGTGACATCGATACTCACGCTCTTCGTTGCGGTCGTGTAGTTGGTTCCGTCAGTCGGCGTGAAGAAGACCGACAGCGTCTGTCCCGCACCCGCAGCCAGCACCGTTCCGGCCGGCGGCGTGTACAGGTAGGTGCCCGCAACGTTTGCCGACGCGTTCAGTTGGGTGGCTCCCAAGGGCGTGCCGGACATGATGCTCGCCGGACTCGCCCAGGTGACGATGGGAATGGATTTCGCCGTCACATCGATCTTCACGCTTTTCGTCGCGGTCGTGTAGTGGGCTCCGTCGGTCGGCGTGAAGAACACCGACAGCGTCTGTCCCGCCCCCGCAGTCAGCACCGTCCCTGCAGGCGGCGTGTACAGGAAAGTGCCAGCCACGTTCGCCGTCGCGTTCAGTTGCGTGGGCCCCACGGGCGTGCCGAGCACGATGCTCGCCGGATTCGCCCAGGTGATGACGGGCGTGGTTTTCGCGGTGACATCGATACTCACGCTTTTCGTCGCGGTCGTGTAGGTGGCTCCGTCGGTCGGCGTGAAGAACACCGACAGCGTCTGCCCTGCGCCCGCCGTCAGCACCGTCCCGGCCTGGGGCGTGTACAGGAATGTGCCCGGCACGTTCGCTGTTGCGTTCAGCTGCGTGGGCCCCAAGGGCGTCCCGAGCACGATGCTCGCCGGATTCGCCCAAGTGATCACGGGCGTGGATTTCGCGGTGACATCGATGCTCACGCTCTTCGTCGCGGTCGTGTAGCTGGCTCCGTCTGTCGGCGTGAAGAAGACCGACAACATCTGCCCGGCACCCGCAGCCAGCACCGTCCCGGCCGGCGGTGTGTACAGGAACGTGCCCGCCACGTTCGCCGTCGCGTTCAGTTGCGTGGGCCCCAAGGGCGTGCCGAGCACGATGCTCGCCGGATTCGCCCAGGTGATGACGGGAGTAAGTTTCGCGGTGACATCGATACTCACGCTCTTCGTCACGGTCGAGTAGTTGGCTCCGTCGGTCGGCGTGAAGAACACCGACAGCGTCTGTCCCGCCCCCGCATTCAGCACCGTCCCAGTAGGTGGCGTGTACACGAACGTGCCCGGAACGTTCGCCGACGCATTCAGCTGCGTCGCTGACAGCGCCGTCCCGAAGACGATGCTCGCTGGACTCGCCCAGGTGATGACGGGTGTCGCGAGACCGTAGGACACCTCTACCGAGTATGGCGAGTACAGGTGTGGAGTCGACGAGGTGTAGGCCCTGACTGCGAAGTAGTAGATGGCGCCCGATGTGAGGGTGATCGGCGTGCTCGTCGCGTTTCCGACGTCGACGGTCGTCGAATACAACCCTGTCTGAGTGCCGTAGGAGACCTGGTAGCCGGCAACATCCGGTTCCGTGTTCGCGTCCCACGCCAACGTGATGACAGTCTGGGCCTCGATTGCCGACGCGCTGCCCAACAGAACGACCAGCACAGCCAGGGCACGAAGGAATCGCGATCCCGGAGCGCCAGACCAAGGCGTGGACCGCCGTGGCTGTCTTCCGGGCGACATCGCGTTGGAGTTATCGAACATGAGCGACCTTCCGGTGCGCCGACTGGCGTGCGGCTATCTCGGAATCGAGACGGCTCTGCCTTCTTCGTCGCAATCGGCAGGCCGATCTGCACACGTTTAGCTAAGGCATTTAGAACTATAGGGATAGCGAAGATCACGGCTGGGCGAACACGAGCGCGGCAGGATGACAGAATCGTGATTCTGTTACTTCCCTGACAATTTCAGTGAGTGCTGTGGCGTTGCCTCGCCGGTGCGACATTCAGGGACGTGCCGCGCGCCGACGGGTCAGGCTCGGGCAGGCGCATCGGCCATGCGACTTCGCCTGCACCTCTGGCGGACACCCGCGCCCGTGGCCAGTCGCCGCACACGCGCGGGCGCAAAGGGGAAGTCCCGATAGCTATTGATAGGTTAGCGGGGAGGGGAGGTGCGTCGGATTTTGCGTGCGCTGAAGGGCTTGGCTCGCCCCGTCAGCGCCTCAGGAGCATCCAGTTGACGTCGGCGACGGCCGGGAGCGAGGCCTCGCTCACCCTGGTCACCCCGTCGAGGAACCACACCATGTTCTCGCCCGTCGCGTAGTTGCGCCAGACGAGGTCCGGCTTGCCGTCCGCGTTGAAGTCGCCGACCATGGCGATGTGCCAGTTCGGGTCGGCCATCATCGGGAGCGACGCGGTGCCCACCAAAGTCGCCTCCGCTCATGAACCACACCGCGTTCTCGCCCGTGACCGCGTTGCGACAGACCAGATCGGTTGCGCCGTCCCCGTTGAGGTCGATCGCCGCGACGATTCCCCAATTGGCATCGGTCACGCTCGGCAGCGACGCCGTGCCAATGGTTGTCGTCCCGTCCATCAACCACACGGCATTCTGGCCTGTGACCGCATTGCGCCACACCAGATCGGACCGACCGTCCCCGTTGAAATCGGCCGCGGCCGACAGCTGCCAGTTTGTGTCGGGGACAGGCGGTAGCATCGCCTGCCAGACGAAGGTGCTGCCATTCATGAACCAGACGGCGTTCTGTCCCGTCGAGCGGTTTCGCCAGATGAGGTCCGCCATCCCGTCGCCGTTGACATCAGCTGTCGCCGCCAGTTGCCAATTGACATCGGCGACTGTCGGGAGCACCGCCGTGCCGGCCCTGGTCGTCCCGGTCGTGAACCAGATGCCGTTCTCGCCCGTCGCCGCGTTTCGCCAGACCAGATCGGGACGGGCGTCGAAGTTGAAGTCGCTGGCGGCTCGAACCGGTACCAGCCGCGCGCGATGGCCGGCCAGGTCCCATGCCGTGTCGGCGACCGTCGGCAGCGAGGCGGTACCCACCAGCGTGAGCCCGTCCAGGTACCACACGACGTTCTCGCCGGACTGGGCATTGCGCCAGACCAGGTCGGGGTGGCCGTCGCCGTTGAAGTCGCCCACCAGGCCGATGTACCAGCGCAGGTCGGTCACCGGCGGCAACTCGGCGCTCGCCAGGAACGTCACGCCATCGAGGAACCAGACCACGTTCTGGCCCGTCGACAGGTGCCGCCACACGAGGTCCGGGTGGCCGTCCCCATTGAAATCGCCTGCCCCGACGACCTGCCACAACGGGTCGGCCACGTCCGGGAGCGGTGCGATTCCTGCGACCGTCTCCCCGTTCATGACCCAGATGACGTTCTGCCCCGTGACCGCGTTGCGCCAGACGAGATCGGGCTGACCATCTCCGCTGAGATCGATCGCCGCCCCGATCTGCCACCCGCGATCGGCGACCGTCGGCAACGACATCACCGACAGCAACGTCGAGCCGTTCATGAACCAGATGACATTCTGGCCGGTGGCCAGGTTGTGCCACACGATGTCGTCCTGGCCGTCACCATTGAAATCGGCCGTCGCCGCCATCTCCCAGTTGGGATCAGGTGCGGCCGCAAGCGACGAGGTCGACGCGATGGTCACGCCGTTCATGAACCATGCGACGTTCTGCCCTGTTGCGGCGTGGCGCCACAGTAGCCGCGCAGACGGGCCACCGACGGGGTAAGAAACTTCTGTCGAGTAGGGTGAGTACAGGCGGGGAGTCGACGAGGTGTAGGCCTTGACCGCAAAATAGTAGCGGATGCCCGATGTGATGGTGATTGGCTTGCTGGTCACGTTCCCGACGTCGACGATCGTCGAGTACGCGCCTGACTGGGTACCGTAAGACACCTGGTAGCCGGCAATGTCCGGCTCGGTGTTCGCGTCCCACGCCAGCGTAATGACTGTCTGGGCATCGATCGCTGACGCGCTCCCCAACAGCACGGCAAGCATCGCGAGGGCGCGAAGGAACCGCCCCCCAGGGAGTCCCAGCCAAGGCGCACACCGCCGCCGCTGACTGTCGGGCGAGGTGGCGTCAGAGACAGCGTGCATGTTCGGCCTTGTGCCTGTTTCCTTTCTACGGGCCCTTTCGGGCTTGACCGACACTGACTTACATTTATGCAATCGACGCGCCGTCCTGATGACGTTGCGTCGAGCCATGGCGGCGACCGGAGATTGCCAGGATCGACCAGCGGACTTCGTTGGCTCAGCAGGAGACCCTGTGTGTAAAACGTGTTATTACCCTGGCAGTTACACCGATCGTGCCCTCCCTCACCGCGTGGGTGACTCGTGCGGGCCGCGTCGCGCGCTGGCAACTCAGGCTCGGCGGGGGCAGCCCCGGCTGTGTAAGTTCGCCCGCATCAGTGCGCACATTTGCGCCTATGGGCGGCGACAGCCGCGCGAGCGGGTGCGGCAGCGCGCAGGAGTTGACGCGCTCGCGTCAAGGCGGCGCCGGAATCGCGAACCTCGTTTCCCTCCGAGAGACGACATAGCGAGGGCTCTGGCGCCGCGCCATGGCAGCGATCTGACGTGACGCGCGTCTGGAGAACATTTCGGCATTCCGGTCTCTGCACTCCAGTGGTGGCTGATGTAGGCGCGTCGCGAATGCGTCCGCGAGGGGCCCGTCACGTCCATGGCCGCTGATCCCTCTGCCGCTCGCTGGTTCAGCTTCCGGCGGGCGATGTTCCTGCGTTATCATCGCGCGGGAAATGGATCATCGACGCCTTCTCGCACTGGTCGCGGCCGTGAGCTTGGCGTCGTGCCGACCGGGCCAAAGCACACCACCAGGTCCAGGGCCCCCACCGGATTCAGGGGCACAGAAGATCAACGGAACTGAGCGCATGTCTTGGACCCAGACAGCGACCGACCCGGCCGAGTTCACCATGCTTCGCTACGCAGCTTATGGTCGACGACACTCGATCGGAGTTGCGTGATTCCTCGTGTGCCCCAGGGCAGGATGAGAGGGTCCTCGAGTGCAATTCCAGCCTCCCGCCAATGTCGCCGGGCCTTCACACGATCCGACTGGTCGCGTACTTTGCCGTGTTCGAAGGGCTGGACAACGACCGCTCGTCTCCGATTCTGGTCGAGATGACCGGCGCGGGCACCGCCGTTCTCGCCGAGGTCAGCGCAGGCACCGGCGACTCGTCAGGTGTGGCGACGGATTCGGCGCCGATGAGACCCGCGAACCCGGATGAGATCGGGCTGCGGGTCGAGTTGGTGGCAGACGGCCTCAGCGCGCCAACCGATGTCGCCTTCACCCCGAACGGCCGCATCTTCGTCGCAGAACGGGCGGGCTGCATTCGTCTGATCCACGACGGGGTCCTGCAACCTGCTCCCGCGGCAACGCTCGATCGCGTGACGACAGTCGGCGGAGGCGGCCTTCTCGGCCTCGCGGTCGATCCCCAATTCGCGCGGAATCACTTCGTCTACGCCGTTCACACCGAACGTGCCGGCACCACCGCCGCAGCATTCCGCGTCGTCCGTTTCCGCGAAACGAATGAGACGCTCGTCGATCCCGATCCTCTTGCTCGATGCCGTTCCTGCTTCCCCCGTCGGCGCGGCGGCCTCTGTGCGGTTCGGGCCAGATGGGAAGCTCTACGTCGCGCTCGATGATGGAGGAATCCCCGGTCTGGCCGGGGACCTGGCGGCTTTCGGCGGCAAGATCCTGCGAATGAACGCGGACGGGAGCACACCCGACGATCAGGCCGCCGCCACGCCAGTCTATTCGTCCGCCTATCGGTCGCCGCAAGGGCTGGCCTGGCAGCCCGGAACCGGCACACTGTGGGTGGGCGACAGTCATCGACCGGGCACACTGGGGTTGACCGCGGTCGCAGAAGTCGAAAGCCGGCCCAGGCGCACCCGCAAGGCCGCGACACTCGCCCTGTCCCCCGCCACCGGCGCCACCGGAGCTGCCGGAATGTCGTTCTACCGGGGCCGGCTCATCCCTGCCCTCCAGAACGACCTTCTTGTTGCCGCTACCCCGGGAGGCCACCTGCTGCGGGCTCGTTTCGATCCCCGAAACCCTCTCAGCATCATCGCCATCGAGCGCCTGCTCGAGGACCGCGTGAGAGCGGTAAGCATGGTCGCGGTCGGTCCAGACGGGGCCGTCTACATCTGCACCGAACGCGCATTGGAGAGACTCGTTCCAGATGCCAGGCGTTGAGGGTGACACACGCTGCCCGGCGGCTCATCCGCCGATCGTGTTCCGGGAGGTGTTGCACTGCAGTGTGCCGGCCGATCCGCTTCTCGTTCATGGAATGGCAGGAGGCTCGTGCGGGAATCTGGAAAGATCTCAATCGCCGCTCTGACAGTTGCGGCAATCCTGCTGTGTGCGGTGGTGGTGGTAGTGGAACCGCCGGAGCACACGCTATTCTGGGGGGCGATATTCGACGCGGGTCATCCGCCGATATTCGGGGCTTTGGCGCTCCTGGTTCTGATCCTCCTCTCCCGAAGGCGGGGGAAAAGCATTGCAGTGTATCTCCTCGCCTCTGCGGTGTCGCTTGGGCTGGGAATCGCCACGGAGGTGCTGCAGGCGCGGTGGTCCACCGATGCGAATCTGGGGGACATCCTTCGCGACGCGATCGGAATCGCGGCCTTCCTGCTCTGCTATGCCGCGTTTGATCGGAGGAGGAAACGGACAGGATTCCTTCTGCTCGCGGGCGCACTCTTCGTTTCGGCCTACATTCCGGTCTTCGCAACATTTCATGCTTACATGAAGCGAAACGCGGCGTTTCCCGTTGTCTTCGATTTCGGCGCACCGTGGCAGGAGCGGTTCCTCAAGGCGACGGGTTGCGAAGTCCTTCCCAACGGCCGGCTGGTGTTCCGGACGGGCGAATACCCCGGCATCATCATCGAAGAACCGTTTCCCGATTGGACCGGGTGGAAGCAGCTCACATTCCGGGTATCGTCCTCTCTGCCGCGGCCGGTTTCGCTCGTCGTGCGCATCGATGACATCCGCCACAACAATCAATACGAGGATCGGTTCAATCAGTCGTTCACCATTGAACCGGGAGTCAACGCCATTTCCATCCCCGTCGCCGACATCGGTGAGGCGCCCAGGAGCAGGAAGTTCGACCTCGCACACGTGCGTCGGATTCTTCTCTTCTTGCCCGCGCCCAAGGAGAGCGTGACGCTGGAACTCAGCAACCTGGAACTCAAGAGATAGTCTCGATCATCCAGATCCTGTCTCTGGTCCTCAACGGCTCAACCCGTATATCATCTGCGGGTAGATCAGGACCGATCTGATGCGGCGAGATTCATGGCAGATATCGGTGGAGCCGGGCTTCAACCGTGCCTGGTAGCGACATATCTGGGCGGCCGGGTTTCAGCCCTGTTCATTGTTGACGATGCCCGATTACCCTGCTCGCCCCATCGTGAACGCCATGACCGTGGACGTCGAGGACTACTTCCAGGTGTCCGCGTTCGCGTCGGTGGTGTCCCGTGACCGCTGGGGCGACTACGAAAGTCGCGTCGCGGCGAATACCGACAGGCTCCTGGCAATCTTCGCCGAGTTTGGCGTGCACGCCACCTTCTTCGTGCTCGGCTGGGTAGCTGAGCGGGACCCGAGCCTGGTTCGCCGCATTGCCTCCGCCGGCCACGAGATCGCCTCACACGGCCAGTCCCATTCTCTTGTGTACGAACAGACACCGGCAATGTTCCGGGACGATATACGGCGGTCGAAGGCGACGCTCGAAGCCCAGTGCGGCCGCCCGGTGCTGGGCTATCGCGCGCCAAGTTTCTCGATCACGAGCAAGAGCCTGTGGGCTCTGGATGTGCTGGTTGAAGAAGGGATCGCCTGGGACACGAGCATCTTCCCGATTCGGCACGATCGATACGGGATTCCGTCAGCGCCGCGACACCCTCATTTCATGGGGAATGGCCTGCTGGAAATCCCGGCGTCGACCGTAAGAGTCGCCGGGGTCAATCTCCCGATCGGGGGGGGCGGTTACTTTCGGTTGCTGCCGTACGCCTGGACTCGCTGGGGGATCCGCCGGGTGAACGCAACAGAACACAGGCCGGCCGTGTTCTACGTTCATCCCTGGGAGCTGGATCCGAAGCAGCCTCGCATCACGGCTCCGTGGTTGAGCAGGTTGCGGCACTATCGAAGCCTTCATCGAACCGAAGGACGGCTCCGGACGCTGCTTTCCGAGTTCAGCTTCGACAGCGTGTCCAGCGCGATTCCTGCGCCCCCTGTCGGCACGTCGGGGCCGTGTCGTCATCGGCAAGGCTCGAATGCGAGGGCTATGTAAGTGGTACGGCAACTGGCTGGTCATGCCCGGTCGATTGAAAGGCCTGCGGTGTATGCCCTCACGCTGGCAGGACTCCTGGTGGCCATGGTCTTCGCCCACCGAAGCGCGCTCGGGGCGATGGTCTCCATGTGGGACACCAATCCGATGTACTCGTTCGGGTACATCGTGCCGTTTGTCAGCGCATATCTCTTCTGGACTCGCCGCAAGGCGATAGCGCAAATCAGGCCGAAGCCTGCACTGGCCATCGGGATCCCGATCGTCATCCTCGGGTTGGGATTGCTCGTAGGAGGCCATCTGGGTGGCATCCAGGTCGCCGAGCAGGTTGCGTTTCTCGTCGCGCTCGGCGGTGCGGTGTTGATTCTGTTCGGCCTCCGGTTCTTCAAGGATTCGTGGGTGGCGCTGGCATATCTCCTCCTGATGGTTCCATTCTGGGACTTCTTCACCGAGCCGCTCCACCTGCCCTTTCAGAATTTCTCGGCCAATCTCGGCGTCAGGATGCTGCAGGCGATCGGCATTCCCGCCTACCACGAGAACGTGCTGCTGCATCTCCCGAACATCACGCTCGAGGTGTCCCGCGCCTGCAGCGGAGTCAACTATCTGGTGGCGGTGCTCGCCCTCGGCGTCCCGCTCAGTTACCTGTACCTGCCTGCGCTGTGGCGGCGGATCGTGCTGATTGCAGGCGCCGTTGTCATCGCGGCGGTTTCCAACAGCCTGCGCGTCGCGATGATTGGCCTGCTGGCCTACTGGGAAATCGGTTCGCCGCTGCATGGTCCATTCCACGTGCTGCACGGGTTGTTCGTTTCCGGGATCGGCTACGTCGTAATCTTCGCGGGGCTCAGGATCCTGACACCAGCCGAGACGACGTCTGCCGGGGCCGAGCCACATCCCGCTGCCGGGCTGGCTGCCCCTCCATGGCGATCGTTCAATCTCCGGCATGCCGGCGTGCTCGTCGGGCTCTTCGTGGTTGCCGGCGTCGTGCCTCGTTTCTACTCCGTCGAACCGGTTCCCCTGGCCCGTTCGCTCAGCGAGTTGCCCGCTCAGCTCGGCGGTTGGACGGCTCAGCAGGTTTCTCCCCGCGGCCCCGTCTGGTGGACAGGCGCGGACAGCGAATTGCGGAGGCAGTACGCCGCGAATGGCAGCATTCCGGTTGACGTTTCCGTCGCCTATTTCGAGAGCCAGCGGCAGGGTAAGAAGGTGGTGAGTCACTTCGACGACGTCCTCCACCGGTCGGCGAGCAGCTTGCGTGTCTCGTTCGGCAGCGACCGGATCGGAGGAAGTGAATCTGATCAGACTTCAAACCAAGGGCCGGGCTCAGATTGGCCTGTTCTGGTACGAAATCAGCAACCAGATGGTTTCGGGTAAGTATCGCGCCAAGTGGCTGACTTTCTGGAACAGCGTGGTTCATCGTCGCAACAGCGGAATGATCGTGGTGCTCCTTGCGGAGAAGAGCGCGGTCCAAAGTGAAGAGCAGCAGATCGAAAGTCTCCGCGATCTCTCCGCCAGAGTGCATGCGGCCCTGAAGATGGTGATGGAGCAAGAGGCATGAGGGTCATCGAGTGCGACGACAGTCACTGCAGCGCCTGGGACGCGTACGTTCACGCGTCGCCGGCGGCGTCGTTCTACCACCTGTACGGCTGGCGAGGAGTCAACGCTGACGAATTCGGTCACAAGTCGCTGTACCTGGCTGCGATGGAGCATGGCCGCATCGTCGGCGTGTTCCCGATCGTCGAGGTCAAGAGCAGGCTGTTCGGCAGGCTGGCGTGCTCGATGCCATTTGTAAACTTCGGGGGGCCGTGTGGCGACACAGAGGAGGTTGAAGCCGCGCTTCTCGACGAGGCCGCGCGTTTCATCGCGTCTCAGCGGCTCGCCTACCTGGAGATGCGCAACCGGCGCCGGCTTGGTACCGATCTGCTTACGTCGGAACACAAAGTAAGCATGACGATCGATCTCGCTTCCGACCCGGAAGTTCTATGGAAAGCCCTCAAGACGGACGTTCGAAAGGACATCCGCAAAGCGGACAAGAACGGTCTGACTGCCCGTTTCGGCGAGGCGGAGCTCCTCGATCCGTTCTACTCGATCATTTCCGAGAGCTGGCGGGACATCGGCACTCCAATCTATGCGAAGTCCTATTTCCGCAGGATCCTGAACGAGTTTCCGAGCGGCGCCAGAATCTGCCTGGTCTCCCTCGCAGACGAGCCAGCCGCTGTGGCTTTCGACGGCAGTCATGGGAAGACGGTAGAGGGCATGTGGCTTGGCGTACGGCCGAAGTTCCGCCGGCAGATGGCCGGCTACCTGTTCTGTACTGGCAGTTGATCAAGGACGCATGCGAGCACGGGTTTGATCGGTTTCATCTAGGTCGCTCAACGAACGACTCCGGCGGGGAAGTATTCAAACGGAAGTGGAACGCCTACCCTGCCCAGCTATATTGGCAGTACATCCTCGGGACGAAGCGGCAGATGCCGGCGTTGAACGTAGACAACCCCCGCTACAAGCTTGCGATTCGCGCCTGGCGCCTCCTTCCGATAGCAGTTACGCAGCGCATCGGGCCTTTCATCTCGAGGAGCATTCCGTGATGGCGGCGACGGTTCCGTCGCGGGCAGAGGTGAGGGTCCTGTACTGCGAGGGCAACACGGATGGGACAATCGGGGGATCCTACTTCAGCCTCCTGTATCTCGTCGAAGGGTTGAAGGGCACCGGCTACCGCCCCGTTGTCGTGTTCCATCGCACCCACGGACTGCTCCAGAGATTCGCTAACAGCGGGGCCGACGTCCTGGTCCTCGAGAAGCAACCTCCGCTTCGTCTTCGCCCAGTGAATTCGGCGTTCGGCCGTCGGCACCCGATCCTCGTGGCCCCGATCCGGCTCGTGCAGCGTGCGGTGAACTTCATTCGTTTTCTCTCGAGTGTTCGCGAGAACGCGGCGCTCCTTCGGAAACTTGACGTCGCGTTGCTGCACCTGAACAACTCCGTCACCAGAAGCCCGGAGTGGATGCTGGCGGCCCTCTTCACGAGGACCCCGTGTGTCGTCCATGAGCGCGGCATCAACGACAGGTTCCCGTTGTTCTCCAGGTTGCTCGCGCCCCGGCTGGCGGCTGTGATCTGCATCTCGGACGCGGTTCGAAACAATCTCCTCGAACACCGCGTGACTCACCGAAACCTGCGCGTCATTCTGAACGGACTGGACCCGGAACGGGTCAAACCCGGGCAAAGTCGCGAGATGGTGCTTCGGTCGCTCAGCATCGCCGACGATCGACGGATCGTCGGGATGGTCGGAAACCTCCGGGAATGGAAGGGGCAGGAGGTGCTCGTGCGTGCCCTCCCTGCGATTGTGGCGATGGTGCCCGGTGTCGTGTGTCTGTTGGTCGGAGCAGCGACGGAGGCCGACCAGCCCTATGCCAGGCGCTTGCACAAGTTGATTGCGGACTTGTCGCTACAGGACCATGTCGTCTTCGCCGGCTATACGGCCAACGTCGCGGACTTCTTCAACGTGATGGATGTGGCCGTTCATGCCTCTATCTCGCCCGAACCGTTCGGCAGGGTGCTCCTGGAGGCCATGGCGATGGAGAAGCCAGTCATCGGCAGCCGAAATGGTGCGGTGCCGGAAATCGTCGTAGACGGTGTCACCGGGTACACGTTTGAACCGGGCAATGCGGACGAGTTGGCGAAACGCGTCATCACCCTGTTGAAAGACACCGCGACGGCGCACTCATTCGGGAAAGCTGGTCGAGCGCGTCTCGTCGACACGTTCAGCATCTCTCGAAACGTGGATCGGACGCTGGCGCTTTATGAAGAACTCCTGGGCAGGTTCGGGGGCCCGTGATGCGACAGATCAACATCCTTCACCTCCGAGACAGCTACGAGATCGGGGGGCCTGGCAAGACGATCATCGAAACGCAGCGTTCGATCAATCCCGAGAGATTCCGTCTCCACCTTGCGGCTTTCCTCACCCGGCACGAATCCGGTGAAACGCCGTTCCTGGCGGCGGCGAACGCATGCGGCATTCCTGTGCACGTGGTTCGCGGTTTCAACCAATTCGACCCGCGACTGGCTTCACGTTTGGGGAGTCTCGTAAAGACGTTAGGGATTGACGTCGTACACGCGCACGAAGCGAAGTCGGACGCGATCGCCTGGCTGTCTTCGAGGCTCCAACCGGTCCCGATCGTCACGACTCTTCACGGGTGGATTGGGAACAGTCTCCGCCAGCGGTCTCTCATTGCGCTCGACAAGCGCGTCGTCCGGCACTTCGATCGGGTGATCGCCGTTTCCGCCCAGATCGCCGGGGAGCTCGCGGCCGCCGGGGTACTCTCGGGACAAGGTGCGCATCCTGCACAACGCAATCGCTATCGAACGCTATCGGCGGACCGGGAAGCGGGGTTTCTTTGAAGCTCTGCTCGGGCACGAATTGCGAGGCCCCATCATCGGGACTATTGGCCGGCTGAGTCCTGAGAAGGGACATGCAGACTTCCTCGAGGCCCTGGCCATTACGGCGGCGCGAGGCTGCACCTGTTCTGCGGTGCTGGTCGGCGATGGATCCGAGCGGCAGGCGCTTGTCGAGAGAATTCGCGCCCTGGACCTGGGACGGTCGGTGCATCTCGTCGGCTATGTCAGTGAGCCTCAGGCGGCACTTGAAGACCTCGACCTCATGGTGCTTCCCTCGCACACCGAAGGACTTCCCAACGCCGCACTCGAGGCACTGGCCATGGAAGTCCCGGTCCTCGCCACAAGCGTTGGAGGGACGCCTGAAGTCATAACCGATGGACAGACCGGACGACTGGTGCCCGCTCGCTCCCCCGGTGCGTTGGCAGAAGCCATCATGGACTTCGCCTCCAACCCAGCGTCGTGGCAGGCAATGACAACTCAAGGACGGCAGATGGTAGAGACCGACTTCAGCTTCCGAACCCGGACGCGGAAGCTTGAGGCTATCTATCTCGAACTGCTTGGAGAAGAACACGGATCCTGACTGGTCTTGGGCGCGACCTCTGACGAAGGTAGCCGCCGTATCAGCCGAGCCCGCTGACGAATGTCCCCCGCGATGCGTGCTGCTTGACCCCGTTCTTGCCAAGCCGGCCTGGGGCGTCATCGGCCTGAGTGGCGCGCTACCGCAGCTCGGCCCCATCCACATGGTCGAGCCGATCCGCAAGCGGTCCCGCTACCGAGTGCTGAATCAGGACCCGTAGCACGCCCCAGTCTGCCAATCGGCGGGCCATTACAGATCGTCTGCCCGCATGGAGACAAAAGCCTCCTCTCGCGGTGACTACTCAAGACCCGAGGATTCGGAAAGCAAGAGGATTGTTAGCTGTGCGTCGGATTTGAGTCATGGCACCTACCTTGCCTTCGAATTCATCCGACGGTTCGTCCTCTTCGCTAGGTCGAGGCTCCTGACACCTTCTGAGGGATTGAATGAGAAACTTCGTCGCCGCTCTCGTTGCCGGATTCGCTTTGACCGTCGGTCGGCCACGCCGAAGCCCAGGTCCTCACCTTCAACGAGCTCGCGCCGACCGATAACCCGATTCGGACCACTCTGACCTGTGGCGAGACCAGCGGGTTCCGCTTCCTTTCCGACCACTTTCACGTCATCGGCACCGCAACCAACACCCAGTTTTCGTCCAACGGTACGACCCATATCGGCTACGAGTCCAATCGCGGATATCCGATCACCATGACGCGTGTGGGACGCGGCACGTTCTCGCTGCTGTCGCTCGATGTGGCCGAGTTCTGGGTCGTCGCCAGTGCCGGACCACCCGGACGCCCAGATGCTGACGATTACCGGCATCCGGCAAGGCGGCGGGACGGTGTCTCATACCGTGAACCTGGACGGCCTCTGCGACGGCGACGGGCGGCGTCGTCGACTTCGAGCACTTCGTGCTTCCAGATACGTTCGTCGATCTGACCTCGGTGGTGTTCACCGGGCTGCGCGTCGGCAATGAAGAAGGCGGCGTGGCGCTCGACAACATCGAGTATCGGCTGTCGGTCCCGGACCGCCGATCGGCGCATGCGTGTTGGTTCCGGAAACGCCCACGGTGGTCCTCACCAGTCCGGCTCCCGGGATGGTGGCGGGCACGGTGCCGGTCCAGGCCACCGCGACCGACGATGTCGGCGTGGTCGGGGTCCAGTTCAAGCTGGACGGCGTGGCGCTGGGCGCGGAAGTCCTCGTGCCGCCCTACGTCCGGTCCTGGGATACCACCACGGTGGCGGATGGCGCGCATACGCTCACCGCCGAGGCCCGGGATGCCGCCAACAACCTCGGCACCTCGTCGGTCGTGGTCACGGTCCGGAACACCCCGGTCACCAGCGTCTCGTATTACGTCGAGCTGAACGGGATCAACGACTACCTGAGCCGTGCCGGATGCCGACAGCCTGAGTTTCGGCAACGGCGTGGCCGACACGCCGCTGACCATCGAAACCTGGTTCCGGCCCGACACCATGGCCCGCAAGCAGAACCTGGTCAGCAAATGGTGGGAGGGCGCGGTCCGGGAGTACCGCCTCTATATCGTGCCGGGGCGCGCTCCGGCTGGACCTGCGCGACGGGAGCACGCAGACGACGGTGTCGGCCATTGCGAACAATCTCGACGGGGCTGGCGGGCGGCTGGCATCACCTCGCCGTCACCTACGATGGCCGGGGCGGGGTGACGGCCGCCAACGGCATCACCTTCTACATCGACGGCGTGGTGGTCCCGGTGACGCGCTACAACAACGCGGCCTATGTCGCGATGGAGCACTGGACCGCGCCCCTGCAGGTGGGCCGGGAAACCGACCAGCTTCCAGCAGTACGACGGCGCGCTCGATGAACTCCGCCTGTGGAATGTCGTGCGCACGCCGAGTGAGATCCAGGCCGCCATGCTGTCGGAACTGACCGGCGCCGAGCCGGGCCTGGTCGCCTACTGGCGCTTCAACGAGGGCGCGGGGACGACGGTGCGGGACGAGGGGCCCGGCCATCACACGGCGACCCTGTACAACACCGTCACCTGGATGGCGGGCGGGCCGCTGGCGCCCGATGTCACCGCGCCGGATATCACCAATATCGCCACCAGCAACCTGACCAGCGCCAGCCTCACCGTCACCTTCACCACGAGCGAAGTGGCCACCGGCTGGGTGGCCTACACGGCGGGCACCGCCTGTCCCTGCACCGAGGTCTATAGCGCCGCGCCCGGCACCACGCACGTCGTCACCCTGACCGGCCTGGCGCCGGACACGGCTCTACCAGTATCAGGTCCAGGCCCGCGACGCCGCCGGGAACCTCCAGGTGGCGCCGCCCTCGAGCTTCCGGACGCTGGCGGTGTCGCTGGATACGATCCCGCCCACGGTGGTCCTCACCAGTCCGGCTCCCGGGATGGTCGCGGGCACGGTGCCGGTCCAGGCCACCGCGACCGACGATGTCGGCGTGGTCGGGGTCCAGTTCAAGCTGGACGGCGTGGCGCTCGGCGCGGAACTCCTCGTGCCGCCCTACGTCCGGCCTGGGATACCACCACGGTGGCCGATGGCGCGCACACGCTCACCGCCGAGGCCCGGGATGCGGCCAACAACCTCGGCACCTCGTCGGTCGTGGTCACGGTCCAGAACACCCCGGTCGCCAGCACCCCGCATTACGTCGAGCTGAACGGGATCAACGACTACCTGAGCCGTGCCCGATGATGACAGCCTGAGTTTCGGCAACGGCGTGACCGACTCGCCGCTGACCATCGAAACCTGGTTCCGGCCCGACACCATGGCCCGCAAGCAGGACCTGGTCAGCAAATGGTGGGAGGGCGCGGTCCGGGAGTACCGCCTCTATATCGTGCCGGGCGAGCTCCGGCTGGACCTGCGCGACGGGAGCACCCAGACGACGGTGTCGGCCATTGCGAACAATCTCGCGGGGCTGGCGGGCGGCTGGCATCACCTCGCCGTCACCTACGATGGCCGGGGCGGGGCGACGGCCGCCAATGGCATCACCTTCTACATCGACGGCGTGGTGGTCCCGGTGACGCGCTACAACAACGCGGCCTATGTCGCGATGGAGCACTGGACCGCGCCCCTGCAGGTGGGCCGGGAAACCGACAGCTTCCAGCAGTACGACGGCGCGCTGGATGAACTCCGCCTGTGGAATGTCGTGCGCACGCCGAGTGAGATCCAGGCCGCCATGCTGTCGGAACTGACCGGCGCCGAGCCGGGCCTGGTCGCCTACTGGCGCTTCAACGAGGGCGCGGGGACGACGGTGCGGGACGAGGGGCCCGGCCATCACACGGCCACCCTGTACAACACCGTCACCTGGATGGCGGGCGGGCCGCTGGCGCCCGATGTCACCCCGCCGGATATCACCAATATCGCCACCAGCAACCTGACCAGCTCCAGCCTCACCGTCACCTTCACCACCAGCGAAGTGGCCACCGGCTGGGTGGCCTACACGGCGGGCACCGCCTGTCCCTGCACCGAGGTCTATAGCGCCGCGCCCGGCACCACGCACGTCGTCACGCTGACCGGCCTGGCGCCGGACACGGCTCTACCAGTATCAGGTCCAGGCCCGCGACGCCGCCGGGAACCTCCAGGTGGCGCCGCCCTCGAGCTTCCGAACGCTGGCGCGTGTCGCTGGATACGATCCCGCCCACGGTGGTCCTCACCAGTCCGGCTCCCGGGGTGGTCGCGGGCACGGTGCCGGTCCAGGCCACCGCGACCGACGATGTCGGCGTGGTCGGGGTCCAGTTCAAGCTGGACGGCGTGGCGCTCGGCGCGGAACTCCTCGTGCCGCCCTACGTCCTGGCCTGGGATACCACCACGGTGGCCGATGGCGCGCACACGCTCACCGCCGAGGCCCGGGATGCGGCCAACAACCTCGGCACCTCGTCGGTCGTGGTCACGGTCCAGAACACCCCGGTCGCCAGCACCCCGCATTACGTCGAGCTGAACGGGATCAACGACTACCTGAGCCGTGCCGGATGATGACAGCCTGAGTTTCGGCAACGGCGTGACCGACACGCCGCTGACCATCGAAACCTGGTTCCGGCCCGACACCATGGCCCGCAAGCAGGACCTGGTCAGCAAATGGTGGGAGGGCGCGGTCCGGGAGTACCGCCTCTATATCGTGCCGGGGGAGCTCCGGCTGGACCTGCGCGACGGGAGCACGCAGACGACGGTGGCGGCCATTGCGAACAATCTCGCGGGGCTGGCGGGCGGCTGGCATCACCTCGCCGTCACCTACGATGGCCGGGGCGGGGCGACGGCCGCCAATGGCATCACCTTCTACATCGACGGCGTGGTGGTCCCGGTGACGCGCTACAACAACGCGGCCTATGTCGCGATGGAGAACTGGACCGCGCCCCTGCAGGTGGGCCGGGAAACCGACAGCTTCCAGCAGTACGACGGCGCGCTGGATGAACTCCGCCTGTGGAATGTCGTGCGCACGCCGAGTGAGATCCAGGCCGCCATGCTGTCGGAACTGACCGGCGCCGAGCCGGGCCTGGTCGCCTACTGGCGCTTCAACGAGGGCGCGGGGACGACGGTGCAGCGACGAGGGGCCCGGCCATCACACGGCGACCCTGTACAACACCGTCACCTGGATGGCGGGCGGGCCGCTGGCGCCCGATGTCACCCCGCCGGATATCACCAATATCGCCACCAGCAACCTGACCAGCGCCAGCCTCACCGTCACCTTCACCACCAGCGAAGTGGCCACCGGCTGGGTGGCCTACACGGCGGGCACCGCCTGTCCCTGCACCGAGGTCTACAGCGCCGCGCCCGGCACCACGCACGTCGTCACGCTGACCGGCCTGGCGCCGGATACGGCTCTACCAGTTTGAGGTCCAGGCCCGCGACGCCGCCGGGAACCTCCAGGTGGCGCCGCCCTCGAGCTTCCGCACGCTGGTGGTGTCGCTGGATACGATCCCGCCCACGGTGGTCCTCACCAGTCCGGCTCCCGGGGTGGTCGCGGGCACGGTGCCGGTCCAGGCCACCGCGACCGACGATGTCGGCGTGGTCGGGGTCCAGTTCAAGCTGGACGGCGTGGCGCTCGGCGCGGAACTCCTCGTGCCGCCCTACGTCCGGTCCTGGGATACCACCACGGTGGCGGATGGCGCGCATACGCTCACCGCCGAGGCCCGGGATGGGGCCAACAACCTCGGTCGGCTATCTGGAGGGAGCTTCCGTTGATTGCAGACCGCGCTGAAGAGGGATAGGCGCATCCTGAAGCGTCGAAGGCGCGGTAGGAATCCGTTCCGAAGAACACCTTCGACATACGGAGATGCGCCGTGGGCGGCAATCTCAAGCCGGTCGCGAGACTGAAATCCGTGGCATGACTACGTGCTCATTTCTCCAGGACCGGTGTAGCAGAACCCGCCACACGCATGCCGGACCCGAGACACCCCGCCCACCGCTTTAAACTAGCGAACGATCCTGACTCCCACGGGCGCCGCAGGGATCCGCCCGATTGATTCAGTTCCGGTGATGTAGGCACCAACGGGAGCGAGGTCCGTATTTGAGCCGTTGCTGTTGAGATCGAGAAGATCAACGCCGATGCTCCGTGCAGGGGAGCCGGCCTGCAACCGGAAGTCATGTTGGGCAGCGTTGACGAACATCGGGTCAGCACTTATCGAGGTCGGGCTTGCGGTATCCTGCGCGAAGGCACTCTTCCATTGAGAGAGCGAGTAGTTGGTCGCATACACAATGGCAAAAGTGCCGAATGTCCAGTAGATGTTGTGCTTGAACGCCATTCTGGCATCGGTGAGGTTTCGCTGCGGTTCCAGCTTTATAGTTGATGGCATACGTCGCGGAATTGGCGACGATGTTGTTGTAGAACATGTGGCCCGCGTTGTCCGCGAGGTCGCCGTTCACGCCGAAGCCAACATTGCAGTCGTATAGCGTGTTGTTCACGAATCTGGCGTTCTTGGGCGGGCTGTCGTTCACATCGAATCTCCAGATCCGCATTCCTTCTGAAGATGTGTTGTAGACGACATTCTGGTAGATGTTGAGGGGGGCGTCCGCCGTGTTGGGACTTCGATGGACGATGATGCCGATGCCGACGTCGTGCACGAGATTGTAGCGAATGGCGAAGCTGCCGGTGTCCGTCATCGGAGCCTTGATGAAGATGCCGCTGCCTGCCGCGGTAATCTCGTTGTGCTCGATGACGACATCTCCGGACGTGTACACCTGGACCCCGCAACCGTT
>CAWFQE010000003.1:0-777388 GCA_963817885.1 uncultured Acidobacteriota bacterium
CGTTGTAGAGGTTGTTCTCGCAGACGTAGATGACCGGCAGCGCCCAGAGGCTCGCGATGTTCATCACTTCGTAGAACAGGCCCTGGCCGAGCGCCCCTTCGCCGAAGAAGCAGACGGCGACGCCCTCGGTGCCGAGGGCCTTGGCCGAGAAGGCCGCGCCGGTGGCGATGCCGGCGCTGCCGCCGACAATGGCATTGGCCCCGAGGTTCCCGGTTTCCGGATCGGCGATGTGCATCGAGCCGCCGCGCCCGCCGCAGTAGCCGGCTTCCTTGCCGAGCAGCTCGGCGAACATCCGATCGGGCGTCGCGCCCTTGGCCAGGCAGTGGCCGTGGCCGCGATGCGTGCTGGTGATGTAGTCGGTACGGCGCAGGTTCTGGCACACGCCGACGGCAATGGCTTCCTCACCGGAATAGAGGTGCGCCAGGCCGGGCATGATGGCGCGCTTGTAAAGGTCCTTCACCTTGTCCTCGAAGGCGCGGATCTGGACCATCTGCGTGTACATGTCCAGCGCGCGATCGAGGCCAATCTCCGGCTCGGGCCGTAGAGTTGTCGTGGTGGCGGTGGTCACTTCGTCACTCCTGCCATCCGGGCGAGCACGTCGAACACGGTGGACATCTCCTGCTCGGCGAACCCCATGCCGCGGGCGGCGGTGAGGCACTCGTTGCTGGCCGCCGCCGAGGGCAGCGGCACGTTGAGGCGCTGGCCCATGGCCAGCGCCAGGTTGAGATCCTTCTGCATCATGTTCACGTTGAACCACACCGGGTCGGGCGGCGTGAGCAGGAACGGCGCCCGGTACTTGAGCATCGGGGACGCGACCGCGCTGCTCAGCAGGACCTCGATGGCCGTCTCGCGCGCGATGCCGTTCTTCTCGGCGAGCGGCACCGATTCGCAGAACGCCTGCATCTGCACGCCGATGCTGAGGTTCACCGCGATCTTCATGGCGACCGCCAGGCCGTTGCCGCCGACGTGGGTGACCTTCGGGCCGATGTCGAGCAGGTACGGCTTCACCCGTTCGAAGCTCTCGCGGGGACCGCCGACCATGATCGACAGCTCGCCCCGCTGAATGGTCACCACGCTGCCCGACACCGGGGCGTCCAGCATCACGGCGCCGCGCGAGGCGACCACGCCGGCGATCTCACGGCTCGCGTCGGCGTCCACCGTGCTCATGTCCACGAAGGTCTTGCCCGGCCCGAGCCCGGCGATGATGCCGTTGGGGCCGCCCGTCGCGCCCCGCAGCGCCCCGGTGTTGGGCAGCGACGCGAACACGATGTCGCAGCCTTCGGCGACCGCGCGGCCCGAGTCCGCCCATTGCAGGCCCGCCTTGGCCAGCCACTCCGCCTTGGAGGGCACCAGGTCGAATCCGGTGACCACGTGACCCTTGTCGAGCAGCCGCTTGACCATGTGGCCGCCCATGACACCCAGACCGACGAACCCGAGCGTTGCCATGCAGGAATTCTCCGTAGGACACGCGAGCGCCATGCGCCCGCTGCTTCCGTTCAACGCGGCCGCCGCAGACCCCGGCCCCTCGGGCACACCGCTCCATCACCCGAGAGCCGATCGACGTGATCAGGGGCCGAGGCTGCCGCATCGGTGCGGCAGAATCGGCCCCGTGTGGGCAATGCGTCCTAGCGCTTGGTTCCAGCCATCTCGGCCAGCACGTCGAACATCACCGCGAAGTCCTTCGAGGCGTGGCCCATGGCCCGGGCCGCCGTGAGGAACTCGTTGGTCGTGGCCGTGGTGGGCAGCGGGACATTGAGTTGCTGGCCCATTGCCAGGGCCAGGTTCATGTCCTTCTGCATCATGTTCACGTTGAACCACGCTTCGTCGGGCAGCTTCACGACGAAGGGGCCGCGGTACTTGATCATCGGCGACGCGATGACGCTGTTCGTGAGGACTTCGACCGCCGTCTGACGAGGGATGCCGCTCTTCTCCGCGAGCAGCACCGCCTCGCAGAACGCCAGCATCTGCACGGCCAGGCCGAGGTTCGACGCGATCTTCATCGAGAGCGCGAGACCGTTGGCGCCGACATGGGTGACCTTGGGCCCGAGGTCGAGCAGGATCGGCTTCGCGCGCTCGAACGCCTCGGCCAATCCGCCCACCATCACCGCCAGCGTGCCGTTCTTGAGCGAGATGTGGTTGCCCGACACGGGCGCATCGACCATCTCCGCCCCGCTCGCGGCGACGCGCGAGGCCAGTTCGCGGCTCGCGGCCGGGCTGATGGTGCTGATGTCGACCAGCAGCTTGCCCGGCGTCAGGCCCGCCAGGATTCCGTCAGGGCCTTCGACCACGCCGACGAGCGCCTTGGTGTCGGTCACCATCGACAGCACGATGTCGGCCGCCTGGGCCACGCCGCGTGGCGTGTCGGCCCAGCGCATGCCCGCCTGCTCCAGCCACTGCGCCTTCGAGCGGGTCCGGTTGTACCCGGTGACGACGTGTCCCTTTTCGAGCAGCCGCTTGACGAACTGGCCACCCATCAATCCGAGCCCGACGAATCCTAGATTTGCCATGAGTCCTGTCCGTCCTGATTAAGCCGTTTCGCGCCTGGGTTCCGATTCGCCGAGAACATCGGCCGAATCGCCGGCCACCTGTTCGAGGTGCGCCCGCATCGCGAGCCGCGCTTCGTCGGCGTCCCGCCGCTCGACCGCGTCCAGGATGCGCCGGTGATGGATCAGCCCGTGCGTCGGGCCGTTCGACACGTTGAAGATCCGTGACCGCTGCTCCCGCAACAACCCGACGATCGAGTCGATGAGCGCGAGAACCAGCGGGTTCTGAGCCGCTTCGGCCAGGGCCAGGTGGAAGTCCAGGTCCGCCTCGATGAACGCGTCGGCGCGGTCGAGGTTCGCCTCCATGAGCACCAGGGCCTCGCGCAGCGCCGCCAGGTTCTTCTCTTCTGCGCGTGACGCGGCGCGCGCCGCGATCTCCGGCTCGAGGATGGCCCGCACATCCACCAGGAATGCCGCGTCTTCCGGGCGCGAGATGTTCACCATCAGGGCAAGCGACTGCCGGACCGGGTGCGCGATGTCGTCGATGACGAACGTGCCGCGACCCGGGCTGGCTTCCACCAGGCCCTTCTCACACAGTGTCTTGACGGCCTCGCGAACCGCTGTCCGGCTCACCCCGAACTGGTCGGCAAGCTCACGCTCGGCCGGGAGCTGATCCCCGGGCTTGAGCTGTCCGGCGCGAATGGACTGCTCAATTTGTTCGACGATTTGTTGATAAAGCCTGGAAGCCCGCACTGCAGTGTACATATGTCGGGTCCCTGTGCTGCCGCCGCCTGCGTGAATCGCCCGCCAGACCTCTGGGGCATCCGAGGACCGCTGCTTGCATCCGCCCGCCGGGATCGTGATGGAAGTCTCCCATCCGCCGAGCCTCGAATTGGACTGACTCCATCGAGGGTGGCGATTGGTCCAACCACCATACCAGACAGCCTAGCACCCCTCTCGTCTGGAGTGCAATGAATTTCTTGACATGGTCTAGCCATCGAGTGGTAGAGTGGTCCAACCAATTCTGCGGTACAGTGGTCCAACCAAGCTTTCAGCTGGACGGTACCTATATAGAGAGGTGATGCCCCTGCCTCAAGTTCTCCCGGCGACGCTCGTGACACGAGTCATGGCGGACGCTCACGCGGCAGGCAGGCGCAGCGTGCAGAAAGGCGAATCATGAAGTCGTGGGTGAGAACGGTCGGGTCGACGGTGATGGTGCTGCTCCTCGTTGGCGGACTCGCGATGATCGCCTACGCGCGGTGGGCGCAGCCGATCGCCGACGCGGACGCGGCGCTGGCCGCCGGTGATGTCGGCCGCGCGCTCGCGTCGTATGCGGAGGCGGAAAAGCGATTCGACGCGCTGCCTCCGCTCAAGCGTCTGCTGGCGCCCGAATACGACCGCATCGTCGGCAACCAGCTCCAGCTGCTGTTCCACTCCGACCGCAACGACGAGACCGTCGAGAAGGCGGCGCGGGCGCCGGAGGGAGCCAATCCGCACTTCTGGGCTGCCGCAGCCTGCTTCGAACAGGGCCGCGCCGTGGACGATTCGTCCGCGAGGCTGGCGTGGATCGGCCGCGCGCAGCAGGAGCTGATCAAGGCCGTGGCCACCGCGCCCGACGATTGGGACGCGAAGTACGACCTGGAGCTGGCGTTGCGGCTCACGTTCGAGATTCGCAGGAAGCCGCAGACGCCGCCCGGAGAAATGATGAAGCTGCTCAGGCCGGATCCCGCGCCCGGGTCCGCGCCGATCAAGCGGGCCGGCTGATCCCTGGTCTGGCCATGAGACTCCTTCGCCCCGACATGCTGGAGTGGCTCCTCATCCTGCCGGCGCTGGTCGCCTGCTGGATGATCCAGAACTCCTACCGGAGCAAGATGCGCCGCGCCTCGCCGGTTGCGCCGCGGTTTCGCTCCCTGTCGCGACGCACGCGTCCCCGCACCCGCGCCATCACGCTGGTGGCGGTCATGGTGTGCGCGGGCACCATGGTCCTCGCCCTGGCGAGACCGCAGGTGAACGTCTCCAGCACCGACCCGCAGTACGAGCGGCAGGACCTGGTCATCGTGCTCGACCGGTCGGTTTCGATGCGCGCCCGCGACATCGAGCCGTCGAGGCTCGTGCGGGCCACCTCCGAGATCCGCAACTTCCTCCGGCACCGCCCGGAGGCGATCGACCGTGTATCGCTCGTGGGGTTCGCCGATACCTCCCTCATCCTTTCGTATCCCACGTCCGATCTCGGCAGCCTGTTCTTCTACCTCGACTGGATCGACGAGGACACGGCGCCGCTCTACGGGACCAACATGGGCGGGGCGTTGATCAAGGCGCTCTCCATGATCGAGAAGGATCCGCGGAAGACGCAGAAGCTGGTCCTGCTCATCTCCGATGGCGAGGACCTGAGCGCCGAGCTCGCGGCGGCCGTGGACATGTATCGCGCGGCCCGCATCCGCGTGCACTGCGTCGGCATCGGGGGCGACATGCCGGCCGTGATTCCGTCGGGCCCGGACCGCAGCGAGATGGCCGTGGTCGTCAACGAGAAGGATCAGCTCGAAGCAGCCCGGCGGTCGGCCCTCGAATCGCGCGGGGAGTCGGCGCTGCTCGACGAGGAGGATCGCCCGATGATGACGCGATTCTCGGAAGTCACGCTCAAGCAGATTGCCGAGGCCACGGGTGGCCGGTACGTCCGGTCGTCGAGCGGGAGCGAGATGGCGGCCGCCATCAACACCATCGTCCAGGGCGAGCGCAAGCTCGTCGGGTGGAAAACCACGACAGACTACCAGGATCTGTACGGCGTTGGCCTGGCGACCTCACTGGTCGCGGGCGCACTGCTGTGGCTGATCCTCTAGGTGGGCAGGTATCGTGAACCGACAATACAAGGAAGTCATCCAGGAGCCGACGACGGCCGAGAGCGCATTCGAGGTCGTCGCGTCGCTCGAGCAAGAAATCGGCAAGGTGATCGTCGGACAACAGGCGCTGATCAAGCGGCTGCTGACGGCCCTCTTCGCCGCCATACCGTTCGCGACGCTGCGCGCCGGCAGCGGCACCGGGTGCGGCCACGTGCTGCTCGAAGGCGTACCGGGCGTGGCCAAGACGCTGGTCGCGACGACGATTTCGCAGGCGATCGCCGCTGATTTCCAGCGCGTCCAGCTCACGCCCGACCTGATGCCCGCCGACATCGTGGGGACGAGAATCTACGAGGCGGCCACCTCCACGTTCCGCGTCGAGAAGGGGCCGATCTTCACCAACATCCTGCTCGCGGACGAGATCAACCGCTGCACGCCCAAGACGCAGAGCGCGCTGCTCGAGGCGATGCAGGAGCGGCAGGTCACGCTCGCCGACATCACCTATCCCCTGGCGGACCCGTTCTGGGTGCTGGCCACTCAGAACCCCGTCGAACAGGAAGGCGTCTACACGCTGCCTGAAGCGCAGCTCGATCGCTTCTCGATGATGCTGCGCGTGGGATACCCGTCCGCGGACGAAGAAGTGCAGATGCTGCGGCGGCGCCTGGCCAGGACCGCGGTCGAGCCCCGCGTCACGCCCGCCGAAGTCGTTCAGCTTCGCGATTTCATCCGCGACACCGTCCACGTCGACGATCGCATCAGCGACTACATCGTCCGCGTCGGACGGGCGACCCGGGCGCCGGAGGATGTGGGCCGTCCGCACCTGAAAGAGATGATCCTGCTGGGCATCTCGCCGCGCTCGTACCAGCACATGCTCGCCCTGTCGCGGGTGACGGCGTTTCTCCACGGCCGCACCTACGTGCTGCCCGACGACGTCAAGGAGATCGTCTGCGACGCGACCCGCCACCGGATTATCCGGACCGTCCGCGCACAGGCCGAGAACGTGGACGTCGACGAAATCCTGCTCGATCTTGCCAGAACGGTACCCATCCCATGACATCCCAGCCCGCTCGCCCCGCGGCCAAGGGCCGCCGCTTCGCCTTCGTGTCTGCCGGACTCGCGCTCGCGGCCGGAATCGCCTGGCCCGTTGCGATGGCCGCCCAGGCTGCGCCGAAGGGCCCTCAAGCATCGCCGAAGGCCGCCCAGCCGGCGGCGAAGGCCGGGGCCCCGACCGACAGCCAGAAGCGGGCGACCGAGGGGGCCAGCCTCCGCGACTACGTGCTGGTCAAGTCGTCACTGGATCGAAGCGCGATCTGGGTCGGCGATCGCTTCGCGTTCATCGTCGACGTCGACTGCAGCCACGGGACCGACATCCTGACCGACGATCTGTCCCGCGACCGCCTTCAGCTCGACGAACTCAACATCCTCGGCGTGGAACAGTCGCGAGAGGACCGCGGGGACGGCCACACGGTCTATCGCTTCATCTATCGCCTGACGACCTACAGCCTCGAGCCGTCCGCGAAGCGGATCGGCGAGATGCGCCTTCGCTACTACGTGCGGCGGCCGGGGCAGCGCCCCGAGGAGATCGAACCGGCCGGCGAAGTCCTCGTCCCGCCGGCCATGGTGTTCATCCGGAGCCTGCTGCCCGACGACGCGAGCTTCGCGAAATATCGCAACGAGCGGCCGCCCATGCCGCGCCTCGCCGCGTTTGTCATGTTGCAGCGGATCGGCATCGGCCTGGTGATCGTCTCGATTGTGCCGGCTGTACTTTGGGGGGTGGCGCTTCAGCGGAAGTGGAGCCACCGGCGGCGCCACCAGTCCGCGAGGAAGCTGCGCCATGACGAGCGGGCCTCGCTCGACGATGTGCGCGCGCTCGATGTCGAAGCCGAGACGGGACGCAAGGAGGTGTACGACCGCCTGAGTGCGCTGCTGCGCAGGCACGTGGCCGGCACCTGGGGGGTGAGTGCCGAGGGCCTCACATCCGCGGAAATCGTCTCGGCGCTCTCGTCGGAGGGCAAAGCGGAGGTGTCCGCCGAGGCGACCTCGTTCCTCGACACGTGCGACAAGGCCAGGTACGGCAAGCCAGAGGATTTGCCGACGCGAGGCGCATGCGTGGCGGCCATCGATCGGGCCGAGCAGCTGATCGGCCTCGGACGGACCTGATGCGATTCCTGCGGCCGGACTACGGGTGGTGGCTGCTGGGGGGGCTGGCGATCCTGCTCCTGATCCAGTGGCGCCGCCGCCGGCGCTACGCGGCGTCGACGACCGTTCACTTTGTCGACGCCGCGAGCCGGGCGTCCCTGCTGCGCCGGGCGCCATCACTGGCGTTGATCGCCGCGATGGCGCTCGCCGGCCTGGGGTTCATGCAGCCGGTCATCCCGTTTTCCGAGGGTGATATCAAGTCGCGCGGACTCGATCTGGTCATGGTGCTCGACGTGTCGTCCAGCATGCAGGAGCCCATCGGCATCCAGGCGATGCGGCTGGCCACCGGGCCCATCGTCGAGGGGGCGGGGCCACGGCCCGTTCAGCCCGACCTCAAGACGCGGCTCGACGCCACGAAGGACGCCATCAAGCGCTTCGCCGCGCGCCGCCACGGCGACCGCCTCGGCCTGGTCGTCTTCTCCGACAACGCCTACGTCGTCAGTCCCCTCTCCGCCGATCACGACTACCTGATGCGCTACATCGACATGGTCGACAACGAGCTCCTCAAGGGAGAGGGGATGACCGCCGTCGGCGACGCGCTCTCGGTGGCCAACTACCTGCTGGCGCGCCAGACCGTATCCGACGACCCTCGCGGCCGCGTGGTGGTGCTGTTCACCGACGGCGAGACCAATCGCGGCCGTGATCCGATCGAGGTGCTGGCCCAGTCGGACGCCGCGAAGATTCGCGTGCACATCGTCGGCGTGGATCTCGAGGAGCGGGTCCGGCAGAAGCCCGACGTGGAACGCCTGGTCGCTGCGGTCAGGAGCTACGGGGGCCACTACTTCGATGCGAACACGGTCGCGGATCTCGACGCCGCCTCGCAGACCATCGACGGGGTCGAGAAAGGCGTGCTCACGACCAAGGTGTACATGCGCGACGTGCCGGTGTTCCAGTGGTTCGTGATTCCGGCGCTGGCCTGCCTCGCGCTCACCCTTGTGCTGTACACGATTCCGCACTTCACGGACCTGACATGATTCCCGATCACGTGATGCGCGAACTGCGGTATCTCGAGGTGTACTCCGCCAAGAAGATCCGCAACCTGCGGGTGGGCGCCCACCCGAGCCGGCTCCGCGGCACCGGGTTCGATTTCCAGGACCTCCGGCCCTACCGGCCCGGGGACGACGTGCGGACGATCGACTGGAGCGTGACGGCACGCATGAACGCCCCGTTCGTGCGCGAGACCCGCGCCGAGCGCGAGCTCGACGTGATGATCGCGCTCGACGTGTCGCGGTCCATGGAGTTGGGCACCTCGCACACCTCCAAGAAGGAGTCGCTGGCGGTCATCACGGCGTCGCTGCTGTTCTCCGCCCTGTCGGACCAGATCAGCATCGGCTTCCTGGCCTTTGCTGACAAAGTTGTCGACTACATCCCGCCGCGGCGCGCACGCGCCGACGCCTGGACGGTCCTCGAGCGGCTCTGGGCGCTGGCGCCGCAGCCCGGTCCCACGAAGATCGTGCCGGCGGTCCGCGCCCTGGTGTCCAGGCTCAAGAGATTGACGGTCGTGTTCCTCGTGTCGGACTTCATGACCGACGAGGATGTGTTCGGCAGCGGCGACCTCTCGGTGCTGGCCGCGCATCACGACGTGATTGCCGTGGTGCCGGAGGACCCGGCCGAAATGGCGCTGCCCGCCGGTCTCGGAGTCCTGCGGATGCGCGACCTGGAATCGGGCCGCGTCGAGACGATCGGATTGAGCCGGCGCTCCCGTGCCGCGTACGCCGAGCGGGCGCGCGAGCGCAAGGAAGCGCTCACGCAAGCCTTTTACCGGGTCCCGATGGATCACTCGTACGTGCGGACGGACCGGAACCCGGTCGAGCAGATGTTGTCGCTGTTTGCGACGAGGGTCAGGGCGTGACGGGTGGCACCGATGGGGTCGCCCTGGTGGTGATTGAGCTCGTGGTGTGGTGGTATAGTGGCCCAACATTCGCCAATTGCAAGTGTGGGCCGTCGCGGCGCCTCGAGGCAGGTTCACCTCGAGGATCGGTAATCCTTGAACCAGCGAGGTAAATCATGTCGATGGTTCCCAACGATTCGGACTCCCCAGAAGCGACGGATCGCTCCTCCACTGAAGAGCGTAGAGGGATGACCAGACGGGGCCTCCTCAAGACCGCCGCAGTCGCAGCGATCGGCGCTGCCGGCGCCAAGCTTGTCAACGCCCAGGTCACGGGCGTCCGGCCCGGAGGCGCCACGATCCCGTATCGCCTGCCCAAGGGCGCGATGACGTACCTGGACCGCAAAGAGTACATCTCCAACATGGAGATCATCTCCTTCACGCCCGGCGTGACCATCAGCGCCGGCGAGCCGCTGATGAACATGTGGGCGAGAGGGAAGCAGCGGATGCTTCCCGGCGGCGGCGGCTGGCTCGACATCAGCGAGCCCAAGAAGCCGGTCGTCGTCGGCCGCCCCGAGGGCGCGGGAGGCCGGGGCGGCGGCGGCGGTGAAGAAGGCGGCGGCGCGCGGACGCCGCGGGCGGGCGGGTGCATCACCTATAACACGAGGCTGAAGAAGTGGCTGGCGTTGAGTTCGGCCGGTCAGCCCATTACCAGTTCGCGGCCGGAGTTCCCCGACGGGCAGTACCACGAGGAGGAGCGCAAGCGGTCCAACGGCTACAAGGGACTTCGCGGCTTCCGGACCTGGGACATCACCGACCCGCTCAAGGCCACACTGCTCCACGAGTACAACTTCGGCCCCACCGGCTGGGGCACGCACATGAACTTCTACGACGGCGGGAAGTACGCGTACCTCTCCGCCGGCTGGGACGACCAGTTCTTCTTCGAGAACACCCAGCGCACCTCCGGCAACGGGATCATGATCATCGACATGACCGACCCGGCGAACCCGAAGGAAGTGGGACGGTTCCATATCCCCGGCGAGCGCAAGGGTGAAGAAGCCGAGTACTACAAGTACTGGTTCGCGGGTGACGGCGCGGCCTGGAACGGCGCGCACGCCGCCCCGGCTGTTCCGAAGCGCCTCGAGGACGGCGGCCGGTACGGCTACGGCGCCCACGGCGCATTCGGGTTCGTGGTGTACGACTTCGCGGATCCCAAGAACATCAAGGCGGCCTCGCAGTTCCTCTGGGATCAGGAGACCCCGGGCGGCATCCCGTATCACACGGTGCTCCCGTTGATTGGCACCAAGGCCTTCCCGAAGTTCGGGAACTACGTCATCGGCGTCGCCGAGACCATCCAGGCCGACTGCCGCGAGCCGGTCCGCTTCCCGCGGGTTCTGGATGTCAGCGATCCGACCAACCCGCGGATCATCGGCTTCTTCCCGCGCCCGCGAGCCCCGAAGGACGCGCCCTACGCCGACTTCTGCCTGTCGCGCGGCCGCTTCGGCACGCACAACTGCCAGTCCTGGATCGCCCCCGGCACCGCGCGCCCCGAGATCTTCTCGTGCGCGTGGGACGTCGCCGGCGCGCGCGTCCACGACCTGTCGGATCCGACCAACGTGAAGGAAGTCGCGTGGTTCGTCCCTGCGCGCGACGGCAACATCGAGGAGTACAGCACCTGGTGGCGCGGCACGTCTGAAGCCACATTCGTCGAGTGGGATCGGAAGCTGATCTGGCTCGCCACACACGCGGGCACCTACTGCCTCGCGACGCCGGCTCTCGGGAAGCCCGTTCTCGAGCCGACGAAGATCGCCAACTGGACGCAGCCGTGGCTGAACGCCGGTTGGGACGACGCGACGCCGACAGCCTTCTTCTTCGGGCGAGGGCTGCGCGATCTCGTCTAGTTCCGACATGCGACATCGAGTCCGCTTTGCCCCCCGGATTTCGACGACCGACGGCCCGCTGGCACTTGCCGGCGGGCCGTCGCCTTCTTTCCGTCTGGACGCACAGGATCGCGCGCAGCCGCGCCGGCGAATGCGTGGGCGCACGCGCGCCGCGATCCGCCGGGTGGTGCAGGACGTCAGTCTCGTTCTGGCGGCGACGATCCTTCTTACATCGCCCGCTCTCGCTCAGAGCACGCCGCCCGCCATCAAGGCGGGCGTCCTGACCGGCTCGATTCACGTCGACGGGGTGCTCGACGAGCCGGCGTGGGCCAAGGCGCCCGCGATCGACAACCTCACGATGTGGGAGCCGACGCTCGGCAGCGCTCCGACCGGCCGGACGCGCGTCAGGGTGCTGGCGAACCGCAAGTATCTCGTCATCGGGATCGAGTGCGATGACCCCGAGCCTCAGCGCATTGTCAGTCACACGAAGGTCCGCGACGCCTCGCTCGGGGCGGAGGACAACGTCACGGTGGTGCTGGGCACCTCGCGCGACGGGCGGTACGGCTACGTGTTCGCCGTGAATCCTGGCGGCGCGCGCTACGATGCGCTCATCGATCCCGGCGGTTCGTCGGTCAACGCGAACTGGGACGGCATCTGGGAATCCGCCACGCACCGCGACGAGCACGGATGGTCGGTGGAGATGAGGATTCCCGTTGCCACGCTCAGCTTCAAGAAGAACCTGACGTCGTGGGATTTCAACGTGGAGCGTCGCGTCCAGCGGCTGCTGGAATCCGATCGCTGGGCGAGCCCGAGCCGTGATGTCAAGGTCACCCAGACCAGCCGAGCCGGGCTGCTCGAGGACCTGCCCGACTTCGACCTGGGCAGCGGGATGAGCATCCGGCCTTCGATTACAGGCGGTGGCGGCAGGTCCGCCCCGGACGCGGCCGCCACGGGCACGCTCGAGCCCAGCCTCGACGTGACCAGGCGCCTCGGGCCGAACCTGCTCGGTTCGGCGACGGTGAACACGGACTTCGCCGAGACCGAGGTCGATACCCGGCGCACCAACTTCACCAGGTTCCCGCTGCTCTTTCCCGAGAAGCGCACGTTCTTCCTGGAGGGATCCAACATCTTCGGGTTCGGCCTGGGCCTCAGCAGCTTCATCGTGCCGTACTACAGCCGCCGCATCGGGCTGGTCGACGGGCAGGAAGTGCCAATCACCGTCGGCGGGAAGATCAGCGGCCGCAGCGGATCGACCAACATCGGCGTCCAGGTGGTGCGCACCGGGTCGGCCGCAAACCTGACGCCCGCCGATACGCTGGGGGTCGTCCGCATCAAGCAGAACGTGTTCGCCGAGTCGTCGGTCGGCATGATTGCGACCGTCGGGGACCCGCGCGGCCGCACGGGCAGCTGGCTGGCCGGCGGCGACTTCACGTATCAGACGTCGCACTTCCTCGGCGACAAGAACTTCGCCGTGGGGCTGTGGGCCATGACGATGGGGCGCGACGGGCTCGGGCCGGATCGGACCGCGAAAGGCATCTCGATCGAGTACCCGAACGACCATCTGCAATTCTGGGCCAGGGCGCGGCTGGTCGGGAAGGACTTCGACCCTTCCCTTGGCTTCGTCGAGCTGCCCGGAGGCGAGAACGCGTACGAGTCGAAGTGGATCTACCGGATCCGCGGGGCGATGGGCCTCCGCCAGATGATCTTCGAGGTCCACGGCAAGCTGTGGACCGACGTCCGGGGGAACTGGCGGAGCTCCGAGCTCTTCCTCGTGCCGTGGCAGTGGGTGTTCGAGACCGGCGACACGCTCGAGGTGGACCAGTCGCTGCTGACCGAGCACCTCGACACGCCCTTCGAGGTATCGCCGGGAGTGACCCTGATGCCGGGCAGTTACCACTTCAGGCGCTACCGGATCGATGCGATCACCGCCCGCAAACGGCCGCTGAGCGCTGAGCTGGCGTGGTGGTTCGGACAGTTCTACAACGGCACCCTGCACGAGATCTCGATGACGGGGAACTGGAGCCCGACGCCGCTCTTCACGCTCGAGCTCTCCGCAGAGCGGGACATCGGCCGCCTGCCGGTCGGCAACTTCGTGCAGAGCCTGTTCGGCACCAGGATCAGGCTCAACGTGTCGCCCGACCTCCAGCTGTCGAGCTATCTCCAGTACGACTCGGTCAGCCAATCGTTTGGAACCAACAACCGGCTTCGATGGACCATCAGATCGTTCGGAGACCTGTTCGTCATCTACAACCACAACGTTCGAGACGAAGCGAACCGGTGGCGATTCGACTCGAACCAGCTGCTGGTGAAATTCCAGTACACCTTCCGGTATTGAGCCACCGGGTTACTCCCGTCGTCCCCTCGATCGGGGATTCCGGGCGCATGGGCGTCATGCCCCTTTGGATCGGTTTCATCGGCTACTCGGGCCGGCACGGCGCAGGGAGCGTCGGGCCGGGCACCGCACTGCAGCATGAATAGGAGAGGACCAGCTATGTTGATCAGCGCCGGCGAGCATCGCACTCGCCTGAAGACCTCGACCTCGACCTCGACCCGGCGGCGTCTCGCCCTGGCCGCAGCCATTGCGGCCTCGTGCGTCACGTACGGCGCCAGCGCGATGGCGGCACCGGGCCCCGACGGAGCGATCGGCGGGCTCAAGCCCAAGTTCGTCGATGTCAAGGGAGTGAAGACGCGGTACTACGACGAAGGCCAGGGCGTGCCCATGGTGCTCATCCACGGGGGCATGACCGCCGGCTCGTCGACCGCCAACGTGTTCTCGCGCAACATCCCGGGCCTGGCGAAGCGCTTTCACGTCTTCGCGGTGGATCGTCTCGGGTCGGGCCTGACCGGGAATCCCCTCAAGGACGAAGACTACGCCACGTCGGGACAGGTCGAACACGTCTACCAGTTCATCCTGGCCATGAAGCTCGGGAAGGTGCACCTGGTCGGCCATTCCGCCGGCGGAGCCGTCGCCTTCTATCTTGCCGTGCACCACCCCGAGATCGTCAGGACGCTGACCATCATCGGGCAGGGCCCCGAGAATCCTGCGGCGGCCGAGGGCCCGACCCGCCTCGATCTGTCGTCGTGCCCGGACCAGAACGTCTACGAGGGCCTGAAGTGCCGGGTCGAGAAGCTCGGGTGGCTGCCCACCGCCTTCGACCCCGAGTACTGGGAAGCCGACGCCTCGATGGCGATGCAGCCGAAGTCGAGGGAGGCGCGCGCCAAGGTCGTCGCCCTGACCAACGACGCGTTTCGCGCTGCCCAGACGGCGTACCGCCAGCAGGCGTGGGACAAGTGCCGGAACGATGGGGTGCTGCAGATGCCGGTGCTGCTCGTCGCGGGCAAGCAGGACGTGCTCGACTGGGGCAAGGCCGACCAGAACGCACAGCTTCGAGGCGAGCTCGGGCTATTCGACATCATCGGCGCCAAGAACTCGAGGGTGAAGATGGTGATCTTCAACCAGGCGGGCCACTTCCCGTATCGGGAATACCCGGAGCAGTTCAACCAGGATCTGACGACGTTCATCGATCACTTCGAGCGCGCCGGAGCGGCCACGGCCGCGCCGAAGCCGTCGAAATAGTCCGGATTGACAGATGTACGGACCCCCGGGGCGGCGTCGAACCGGTGCACGCGCCCTGGACCGACGTCCCGCGGGTCCGCCCACTATTTCAGGAACTCGAGACAGTTGGAGGGTTGGTGATGTCGATGGCGATACGTAACGGTGACAATCTGGCCGGCCGGCGCGCCTCGCGCCGGGCATGGGCTGCAGTCGTGATAACGCTCTCTGCTGCGGTGTCCCTCGTGTCTGGTGCCGGGGCGGCCTGGGCCCAGCCGGCTTCGCAGAACGGTTCGATTGGCGGGCTGCAGGCGAAGTTCGTGGACGTCCAGGGAGTGAGAACCCGCTACTACGAGGCGGGACAGGGCGATCCGATGGTGCTCATCCATGGCGGATCCACGGCAGGGTCGTCGACCGCCAACGTCTGGTCGAGGAACCTCCCCGCCCTGGCCAAACGGTTCCACGTCTACGCCGTCGATCGACTGGGATCAGGGCTGACGGGCAACCCGCTGAAAGACGAGGACTATTCAACCAAGGGGCAGGTCGAGCACATCTACCAGTTCATCCAGACGCTGAAGCTCGGCAAGGTCCACCTCGTGGGACACTCAGCCGGCGGCGCCGCCGCATTCTACCTGGCGACCTTCCATCCCGAGATCGTCAGGACGCTGGCCATCGTCGCTCACGGGCCGGCGAACCCTCGCGTCGACACTCGCCCGAATCGACTGGCGCCGCGGCTGGAGAAGTGCCCGGACCAGAACGTCTACGAAGGGCTGAGGTGCCGAGTCGAGGCGCTGGCGTGGCTGCCGACCTGTTTCGACGCGGAGTACTGGGCCGCCGATCAGTACATGGCCAAGCTGCCAAAATCGATCGAAGCCCGCGCCAAGGTCGTTGCGCTGACCAACGACGCGTTTCGAGCCGGAAACGACGCCTACCGGCAGCAGGCCTGGGACAAGGTGGCAAAGGAAGGCGTCCTGACCATGCCCGTGCTGATGTACGGCGGCAAGCAGGATGTGCTCGATTGGGCGCAGGCCGACGCCACGGCAAGCCTGGCTGGGGAGTTGGCCCTGTTCGACATGATCGGAGCGAAGAACCCGAAGGTGAGCATGGTGATCGTCAACGAGGGCGGCCACTTCATGTACCGTGAGCACCCCGAGGAATTCAACGCGGATCTGATCAGCTTCATCGACCTGAACAGCAGGAAGTAGGGTCGGCTAGTAGTTGGCTGGCGACTGGCGGCTGTCGGGATTGCGCGTCGGCGTCACCAGTCGCTGTAGAGGATCAGCCGTGCCGCGGGCACGCGGGCCGGAAGCTCGCGTGCCCGTCGGGCACGGCCCGGGAGGGGTGAGACTGACCCGGGAATCAGGCGGTGGTCCCCACCTCGTTCCGGGAATCGCGTTTGTGCGACGCTTCCTCGCCGATGCGAGAGTCGTCGTTCACCTGCGCGAGATGCGCGATCATGGCCTGACGGGCCGCCTGCGGATCGTGCTTCTCGATGGCGTCGAAGATGCGCCGGTGATGGAATTGCCCGTGAATCGGACCTTCGGCGGCGTCGAAGACGCGCGAGCGCTGCTCGCGCAGCAACCCGACGATCGAATCGATCAGCGCGAGGACCAGCGGATTCTGTGCCGCCTCGGCCAGCGCCAGGTGGAAGTCGAGGTCGGCTTCGATGTAGGCCGGGGGATCGTGCGGGCTGGCGTCCATGATCGCCAGGGCTTCGCGCATCGCGCCAATCTGCTTCTCGCCCGCCCGTAAGGCGGCACGGGCCGCAATCTCCGGTTCCAGGATCTCGCGGACTTCTTCCAGGTAGGTGAATCCGTCCGACTTCCCGAAGCTGAGCATCATATCCAGCGAGTGCCTCATCGCCTCCGGCGTGGCGTCAACCACGAACGTGCCCCGTCCGGGCACGGCCTCCACCAGGCCTTTCTCGCACAACGCCTTGACGGCTTCCCGGACAGCCGTGCGGCTGACGCCGAATTGCTGGGCAAGATCGCGCTCGGCTGGAAGCTGATCGCCCGCCTTGAGTCCTCCCGTCCGAATGGACTGTTCGATCTGTTCGACAATCTGCTGATAGAGTCGCGACGCTCTCACGGTTGTATACATACTCGTTTCCCTCACGCCGGACGACGTCGGACCGCCCGGTCCTTCGGCGCGCTGCCTCGCGGCGGCTCCGAACGCGTGTCGTGGTTGAAACAGGCCATGGCCGCATGCCTCTCCCGGAGTGGCCTGCGGCTGTCGCCTGCCGAAACTCGCGACATGGCGTTGTCGTCCTTCGACAGATTGGGGGGCGTTGACGCCTGTTGAAACGTGCTACCAGGTCACCGACGATCCTAGAGGGCAGGCACTAGGTCCGACCATCACACCTTTCAGCGTAGCACCAGGAACGACGCCTGACAACCACCCCTCGCGTCCGTGGTCCCGGCTCGGCGGACTCCGGCCCTCTCAGCGTCCATACGGTCGGGAAGCTGGCCTCTTCCGCGAGCCGTAGGCCGCGGCGTCCGAACATGTTGTGGCCCGGCAGCCCGGGCAGGCGCCCGGGCCCGGGCCACATCCCTACCCCGGGGCCCGCTTGTATTGAACTCGTGAGCGCCGGACACGCGGGCCTGAAGCCCACGTGCTCCATTCCCGGCGTGTACTCGACTCACCCGAGCGCAGGGATTAGCGCGTCCGGGCGGGCGCCGGGAGCGGGGGATACGCGGGCGGCGCCACGCGCCGTTTCGATGCCGCTTCGTAGGCTGATGCCACCTTGAGAATCCGGTCTTCCGCGCCAGGCTCCGCCCTGAACACCAGTGAGAAGGGCAGCCCGGGCGCAGGCAGTGTCGTCGGGACGTCGGTGTTTCTCGCGACGTACTGTTTCTTGTCCTGGCCGAGCACGAAGGCCGGGTTGTAGACCGTGCGCACGTAGCCCGCCGGGATGAGCACCTCGGTCAACCCCGCGAAGGGGCCCATCCGGATCTCTCCGCGCACGTCTCCCCGCGGTCCAGGAGGCGACGCCAGGCCGATCTGCCCGGGCGGAAGCGGCGTGTGCAGGCGAACGACGACATCGAGATGGTTCTCCTGGATGACCTTCATCTCGACCCTGCGCAGCAGCTCGCGCAGCAGGATCCGCTCGTCGATGCCCTGGTCCTCTCCGAGCGGCCGCCGGATGTTTTCGACTTCCTCCCAGTTCTTGAACGCCGCGCGCTGGTCATCACCCCAGAACTTCGAGCGCGCGTTGAGCGTCGGAAAGTCCACCAGCGTCTCGGTGAAGCCGCGGGAAGCCCAGTCGGCCGCGCGCCGCGAGGCGTACTGCGTGAAGTGGAACTTGAAGGTCAGCGACTCGTCGGGCACCTGCTGCATGAACCGGATGTTCAGATTCTTCGGCGGCGGGATTCTTCCCTCGGCCAGCCCGACCATGTAGTCGATCGGCGCCATCGTTCCGGATCCGAACGTCTTGCCCACCGCGAACTCGGTCGGCTTGATCATCGCGGCGAACTCGGGGAAGAGCGGCTTGCCGGCGCTGTCCAGCCTGTAGAGGATGGCCGGGAAGAAGACCGGCACCATCTCCGCGAGCGCCCGCGTATAGGTCGTCTTCATGTTCTCGATCTCGGGATCGTCCTGCCACAGCGGGTCGCTCGATTCGACCAGCGTCGCTCCCAGGTGACGGCCCAGGACTTCCTTGATCTCCCTCACCGCGGCGGTGACGATGGGCTCGTCCGCCTTGATGCCGGGGAAGATCAGCATCGATTCGCGGATGACGCCGATGCGCATGCCGCGCAGCGAACCTGCCGCGCCCGGCGTGGCCGCGCTGGCCGCATACGGCGTGTCGAGCACGCTCGATCGGGGAACGGTCGTGAAGATGTCGCGCGGATCGTAGTACCCGTTGACCGGATCCTTCATGGCGTCGAGCACCTTGGCGGCGTCGGTGACGCTGCGGCACTGGATGCCGGCGCGGTCGTTGTAGATGTCGGAGCCGATGGCGCCGCCGTGGTACGAGATGAGCGACTTGTGCGGCAGGATGAGCGCCACGGCGTTGTGGTTGGCCGGCCCGCGGCAGGACAGGCTCGTTTCCTCACACACGCTGCACATCACCATGTTGGCGCCGACCGACGCCCCGGACCCCGAGCTGGACCCGAGCGAGGCGGCGCGGGTGCTGTCGTAGACGCTGCTCGGGTTCCCGGCCCACGTGCTGCGCTGATAGCCGAGGGTGGAGATGAGCTTCTTCGTGGGCGTGTTGCGCCCGCCCGGGTTGCCGGCGCGCCCGTTGTACTCCGTGTTGACGGCCTTGGCGTAGATGATGGCGCCCTTCTGGCGCAGCTCTGCGACGAGCGTGTGGTCCCTGGCGGGGAAGTCGATGTCGTACCGCGCGTCGGCACCCGCCGTGGTCCGCATGTCCATGGTGTCGAAGGGATCCTTGAACGAAAACGGGATGCAGTACATCGGCAACCGGGCGAGATCCGGAGATCGGCCGTACTTCGCGTCGAGCTCGGCCGCACGCTCGAGCGCGTCGGGCTGCTTGCGGAACTCGTCGCAGACCTTCGGAGATCCTGCCGGCAGCGGGCCCGACGCCGGGGGCCTGTCGAGGTCTCCCTTGCAGGTCACCGAGCGTTCACCACGCAGGTTGAGGGTGCCGAGCGCATTGATCTGTCCGGAATTCGGCGTGCCGACCGTCATCCCGTACTGTTGCTGCACGGACGGATCCGATGCGGTCGGCTCCATGCGGCCGAACTCGATCGGTGGCCCGGCGTACTGATCGAAATCGGGCACCAGCGTCGAAATGGCAACCGTCCGGGTCGGGAACTTCAACGGGGACCCGGCGCGCACGGTGCCCGGAGCCTCCGGGATCGGTGCGCCGTCGCTTGTGACCAGTCGGTCGCTCACACCGTTGTACGCCTTCGCGCGATCGACGTACGCCTGAACGAGCCATCGGCAGGTGATCTGGCCCGACTGGATGGCGCGGTGCACGTCTGCAATGGTGGCTTCTTCGAGCTGGAAACGGCCGCCCTGTGTGCCGACCGTCTGCGACTGAGCCAGGAACCCGGCGACGGCGAGACTGATGATCACCGGTGAGATGAAGGCGGACGTCTTTCCGATTGACATGGGGGCCTCTCGATCTGAAGTGGCCGCGCTGTGGTCGGCACCGCAATCGGTGCAGCATGATCTGCCCGCCGATGCCCGACGCGCGTCAGGTGTTGCCCGCCTGCATTCTACACGCGATGGCCGGCCCGTTCGACGCTTGCGTCCATCGTGTCGTGCTGGAAGACGTTTGGAAGACGTTTGGCGTTGACTCTGGCCGCGCCCCACAGATAATAGGTCCCATCCCGGGTGAATTGCGGCGCCGCCTGCACGAATGCCTTCGTGCCACCTTTCGTGCCGGTGCCGGACAGGTGTCCGGACGCGGGAATTGCTTCGCTCGATGGCGGCCCTGGCCGGATCGATCGCCTGGATCGACACTCGCATCGCCGTTCCGCCATCGTCTGCCGCAGCCGGCATCCCGGCGCGGCACCGGAAGGATCACATGACGCCAATCACGAGACGTGGATTCATCAAGGGCGCGGCGGCGCTGGCGCCGCTCGCTCACCTTGGCGTGCTCGATGTCCGACAGAGTCCTGCGTCCACGGATCGCTTCGATATCGTTGTCGCCGGCGCCGGCCACAACAGCCTCGTCGCCGCAGCCTACCTGGCCAAGGCCGGGTATCGCTGCGTGGTGCTCGAGGACCAGCCGGCCATCGGCGGCGGGGTCGGCACCAGGGAAGTCACGCTGCCCGGTTTCAGGCACGACCTGGCCTCGAGCGTGCACGGCGGGATCCAGAGCAATCCGGCGATGAAGGATCTGGAGCTGGCCAGCTACGGCCTCTCCTACGTTGTCCCGGATCCGGTGATGCACATCTCGTTTCCCGACGGCAGCTACATCACCGTGTGGCGCGACTTCGAGCGGACCGCCCGCGAGTTCGACCGGATCAATCCGACAGACGGCCAGACGTTCCGGCGAATCGCCGCCGAGCTGGAAGAGATGCGGACGCTGCTCGGCGACGAGGCGAAGCTCGCGCAGCATCCAAAGGGCAATATCTGGCGCCGGCGCCTGAAGATGTCCGCGTACGACATGGCGTGCAGCTTGTGGGAGGACAGCCGCTGCCGCGCGTTCTCACTGGCGGCCGGACACCTGGGCGGCGATCCGCCGTGCGAACCCGGCACGTATCGATCCGCCCTGTCGGTTGTCACATCTGGCCGCAACGGGCGGCCCATCTCCGTCGGGGGTTCGGACGCCCTCGCGCAGGCGCTCGCCCGGTTCATCACGGCGCACGGCGGCACGGTTCTCACCAACAAGAGGGTGACGCGGCTGATCGTCGAGAACACGCGATGCACCGGCGTCGAGTGCGCCGATGGCAGCAGCTACCGCGGCGGCAAAGCGGTGCTCTCGACGATCCACGTGAAGCACCTGGTCGAGATGACGCCGCGGGAGCTGTGGCCGGACGATTTCGTGCAGAACGTCGCAGCGTGGAGGCCGGAAGTCGCGATGTTCATCGCGCACTTCGCCGTCAAGGAGCCGCCGAAGTACCCGGTGGCCGGCGGCACGCTCTCCCCGTGCGAATCGGTCACGCTGGTCAACCCGGCGCGTCTGCTGAGACTGGAGTCCGACGACGCGAACGGGCAGATCAATACTGAAGATCCGCCGCTGCAAATCGTCTGCCCGACGGTTGCCGATCCCTCCAGGGCGCCCGCGGGCATGCATACGCTGAAGATCAACGGGTTCCAGCCGTATGCGATCCAGCAGGGTCCGCAGAAGTGGGAGCAGCTCAAGAACCAGGTCGCCGACGCGTATCTGAACACGTTGCGGCGGCTGGCGCCCAACCTGACCGACGACAGGATTCTCGGCCGTTACATTGTCAGCCCGGTCGATCTCGAGCGGCTGAATCGTCATTTCTGGCACGGCAGCGCCCACGCGGGATACGACGGGCCCGGGCAGTCCGACGACATGCGCCCGGTGCCCGGCTGGAGCGACTACCGGATGCCGATTGCCGGCCTCTACCAGACCGGGGCTTGTACCAGGCCGGGCGGGTCGGTCAACGGAGTGCCCGGACGAAACGCCGCCGCCGCGATGCTGAAGGACTTTGGCGGGAGCATCGAAGAAGTCGGGAAGCGATAGCCACCGTGTCAGCTGGTGAGCGGGAAGCCCCGCGACGTCATGATCTCACGCGCTTTCGTCACCAGCAACGCTTCGACACCGGGCAATCGATCGATGAGAGCCAGGCCTCGCCTGGGACCGAGCACCATGACTCCGGTGCTCAGCCCGTCCGCCAGGCAGGCTGATGGGGCGATGATCGACACGCTGCTCAACTCGAGGGGCGACTGGCCCAGTTCTGGGTCCAGGATGTGATGCGTCGTGAAATCGGCCGAGTAGGCGTGGAGATAGTCTCCTGAGGTCGCCATCGCGCCGCGGGCAAGCCGGGTCACGGCAATGGTCGTCCCGGTGGCCAGGCGCGGATCCTGAACACCGATGCGCCAGCTGGAGCCGTCCGGTCTGAGCGTCGCGCCGATATCGCCTCCGGCATCGACCATGGCGCAAGGGAACCCCTCGCGTTCGAGCACGGCGAGCGCCGCATCGACGACATAGCCCTTCGCGATTCCGTCCAGTGTGATCGACATGCCTTCTTGTGTGAAGGCAATGCGGTCGGAGGCGATCTCGACGCGCTGGAAACCGATTCGCCGACGGGTGGCGCGGATCGCATCGGCAGTCGGCTTTGTCGCATGAGCCGCGGTTTGCTGGACTAGCTCGACCAGCGGCTGCACGGTGACGTCGAAAGCTCCGCCGGTCAACTCGGAAACCTGCCGCGCACGGGCCAGCACCTCGACGAACTCGGCGGGAGGCCGCCGCACGGAGCCTGTTGCGTTCAGCGCGCTGACCGGGCTGTCGCGGCGATAACGGCTGAGCACCGCTTCCAGGCTCGCGATGCGATCGAAGACCGTCGAGATGGCATGGCGTGCGGCGGCTCCGTCAGGAGCGACGAGCGCCAGCCGGACGTAGGTGCCCATCGCGCCGCGCGTGTCCTCGATCCGCTGCAGTTCGCCACTGCCCAGCAGCCGGCGCGTGAGGGCGGTTCCCAGGCCGAGCGCAAGACCTGAAACGGCCGAGATCCTGATGAAGTCGCGTCGACGGATCCTCCCGCTCCGGCGCGGAGTGGATTGCGTTCCGGACTCATCTCCCGTGCCGTGCGAGTCCCCGAGCGAGCCGGTCGGATCGCGGGTCATTCGGCCGCAGGCTCACCCAGGGTCGTGGCCGGCCGGGCGTCGTGCTCGCCGATGGCCTCGACCCAGTTGAAGACAGCGAGCCCCGCGCAGGTGACGACGAAGGCCACCAGGAGGATCCGCTTCACTTGTTCGCGGCGGCGGTTCGCCATGCGTACCACTCTTCCCGCAACCACCTGCGGCCCTCCTGAACGAAGCCGAGCACCGGATCGATGGGGCACAGGTAGCTGCAAAACGGACGATAGATGACCAGGCTGGCCAGGGTGACGATCACGAGCAGCGCCCATTGGCCGGCGGTGCCCGTCAGGTCGAACAACGCTGCGTAGGGCTCGTAGGTGGACACGCCCGGCCGCCTCAGCGCCAGGCCCAGGAGGATGGCCGCGAGCGCCAGCCCTCGCTGCACCCATTTCAAAGCGTCGTGCAGGCTGCGCGGCCGGTAGGCCGGCGCACGGGTCGCCGTGCTCAGGCACTCCTGGTACGCGCCGAAGGGGCAGAACCATCCGCAGTATGGATTCCTGCTGGACACGGCTGTTGTGAACAGAACACCGCCGACCACCAGGTACCAGTAGAGGTTGTTGTGCCAGTCCGGCCAGGAGCCGCTGATCAGGACGACAATCTGCGCGATCGTCAGCGGCGCGGTGTAGACGAATCCGAGCACGACCATGCCGGTCAGCATGGTCCCCCAGCGAACGGTGCGACGCATGGTGTGGCGCTGCAGCCGATTGCCGGCGTAGCCTGCTGCGAACAGGAGCAGCAGCACGATCTCGGGGGCGCCCCAGTGCACGGGTGTCCGCTCCGGCGGCAGCGGTGCGTGAAATCCTTCCTGCGCGACCAGCCGCACGGCGCGCCGGACGCCGGAGGCAATCCCCTCGGCGCTGAGCGTGGCCCCGCTCATGCCGTCGAGGTCCTGGCCGAGCCGCAGCGGCCGGGCGATGGCGGCGCGACCAAACTGGCCGAAGAAGTTCTCTCTCGTGAAGCGCCGAAAGAAGCCCGGCGTCTCGCGCTCTGCGATGACGCGAGTGCTGAGGATCGTCCCTGACGGGTCAACGCCGACCAGCACGTCGATGGGGCCGCCGTAGCCGGGCGCGCTGCCGACCGCCGCGTAGCCCACCAGGGTCCCGTTCGCCGTGCGTCCGATGTAGATGGAACCCTTCAGTTCAATGGTCGCTGCGCCAGGAAGCACGCTGCCAACCAGCGGAGCGGCGTCGAGGCCGGAGGTCACGTATCCGTAGACGCACGCGGCGGCGATCAGGACCGACGCCAGGACGGCCATGACACGCCGGCGCCTGATGCGAGCGTGAGCCGGCGTTGACGCCAGAGGTAACGCGTGGGACTTCACAACTTCAGCACGCGCGATCGCCGCGCGAACCAGACGATGACTCCTCCGGCGAGCAGTACCGCGAAGAGGATCCAGAAGATCGTCGACGCCCGCGGTTCAAGTTCCTGCCGGCTCGCCACGGCGTTCTGAAGGACGAAGAGTTCGACCAGGAGCCACGCCGTCCAGAGGGCCCACTCATACCATCTCCGGCGCACGATCGCGGCGCCTGCGGGGTTGTCGCTTGGCATCGCTACTTTCCTTTCACCGGGGCCGTGCTGTCCCGCCCGAATTCAGGCAGGTCGAGTTCCCACCAGAGCGCCTGATCCTTCTCCGCACCGTAGCCGAAGGCGTCGTCCATGCGGCGGAAGAGGCCGTCGAGCGCCGGCGCCGTGGCGACGCCGGCCTTCACCATGTCGTGGATCCAGGCGCGGTCCTTCTTGGCGAACGGGCACACGGCGAAGCAGATGCCGCAGTTGGTGGCCAATTCCCGCCAGTGGCTCATGCACTTCACGGCGTCGTCGAAATACGCCTTGTGGCCCGGATTGTTCCAGGTGCCCTTGACCTCCCAGGTCGGTTCGTCAGCGTAGCTGAGCGCTCCGACCGGGCAATGTTCAGCGCACTTCTTGCAGTGCTTGCAGAACTCCATGATCCCCGCATCGATCGGCTGGTCGACGGCGACCGGCAGATTGATGACCATCTTGTAGACGCGCACCAGCGGGCCGAACTCCGGGGTGATGAGCCGGTTCAGGCGAGAGAGCTCGCCCAGGCCGGCCAGCACGGCGAAGGCCGGAGCCACGCCGAGCGCGTTGAACGAGGCTTCGCCCAGGCCCTGGTAGCCGATGCCGCGCAGGAAGTCCTGAACCTGGTTCTGCAGGAGACTGTTCTGCGCGTAAGTCAGGTGCGTGGTTTGTGCGGCGATCGGTGACGGGGCGCGCTTGAAAGTTTCCTCCGACATCCGCATGGTCCATACCATCACCCAGCCGTAGCTGTTCGGGATGATCCGCTCGGTCTCCGTTTCCTGCGGCGCCTCGACGTCCGCGAAGACAAGATGCTTTCCGTCGGGATCGACCGAGTAGATCAGCTTGCGGGTGTTCTGATCGAGCGCGACGAAGCCCACCGTCGCAGCGCCCAGGTGCCGCATTACGACGCGCAGCATCTTGGCGGCTTCTTCCGGCGTGCCCATCCATCGAGGCAGGCCGCGATCCTCGGGCCGGGCCACCTTCGGATTGCCGAGGAAGGTCTGCGGCGGCCGCGTGCTGTGCGCACCCCAGAGCGCCAGGTCGCGCAGTGATCGTCCCGGGACATTGTTGAGCGCGTCCTGCCGGGCCTTGTCCTGCCCGGCTTTCACCAGCGCTTTGGCGTTGTCGACGCCGATCCTGGCACCAAGGCCCGCGCCGCGAACCGTGCCCTTCCCGGTGTTGGGATCGTAGCGCTCATTGAAGCGCTCGGTCCTGCTCCAGTCCACTTCGACGGTCGGTACGTCGACCGTCTTCACCCACCATGGCCGTTGCGGCCTGCCGGCCGGATCGGTGAATCGTTCGCCGGTCGATCGTGCCTCCGCCGCGGGCACGCCGACAACGCCGGTCGCGGCGATCGCCCCGCCGCCGATTCCCGCCATCCGAAGAGCCTCTCGACGACTCAGTTTCCTTCGCTGCGACGCCATGCCATCCTCCAGAAACCTCAACGGATCAGTTCCACGGCTCACGCGTGACGAGTCAAGGCAGCTTCCTTGGCCTGGCTCCCGCCCCGTCGCCGCCCGTCGCGGATAGCTGGGCCCGGAGCCACTTGATGATGACGTTGCCCGTCCCTCCGGGCTCACCCCGACCCATGTGGCCTCCGTTGGCGTAGACGCGCGCGGCCTTGGCATCTCCCGCTTCGAGGAGGATGTACAGGTCCTCGATGCTGATCCAGGGGTCCTTCTTTCCGTTCACGACGAGCATCGGTGCCGCGGGTTTGGTGAGCCAGCCCTGCGTCTTGAGCGAGAGCGACGGCGCGTAGCGAATCAGTTCGTCCAGGTCCTTGACGTGGGACGCGTAGATCATCGAATCGACCAGGGACCACAGGTAGGTCTTGTCGGTGAGCACCTGCCGGATCCACGGCTCCTGAAACGTGAAGTGGGTCGGCCCGCCCGCCTGCACGGCTGCCTTCAACCGCACCGGTTCCACATACGCCATCTTGGCGCCCCAGTAGCCGCCGTAGCTGCGGCCGAGGATCCCGATGCGCGACCCGTCGAGATCGGCGCGCTTGGCCAGGTAGTCGATGGCCGCACTGTAGACGCGCTCGGCGTCCGCCGTGTACCAGACCGGGCACTCTCCGGCACCCGGCATGTCCATGGAGAAGGCCGCGATGCCCGCTCCAAGCAGATCCGACACGTCGCGATCCTCTTTGTACTGGTCGACGCCGCCGGTGGCGATGACGACCGGCGGTTTCGAGATCCCCTTGGGCAGGCGGAGATACGCGATGATTTCTTTGCCTTCGAACGGGATCGCGACGCGTTCGAGCGGCGGATCGAAATAGCGTGCGGCCTTCAGGTACGTCTCGATGCACTTGCGGTAGGCCGCCTGCTTCGCCGGGTGATTGATGACCGGGAACTTCGCGATCGAGTAGTAGGCCGAGGCTTTCAGCCACGCCTTCATCGCCTCGTCCCGTTTCCCTTGCGCGTCGAGCGCCTGTGCCTCGCGCTCGATCGGCTCTGCGAGGCGCACCCACTCGTCCACCCAGCGCTGCGGATCGAGGTCGTTGAGCTTCCGGAAGATCGCTTCGGCTTCCTTCGCGTCCGCGCCTCGCCGGATGAATTGATCGAGCCGGGACTTGGCGCCCTCAGCGAAGCGCGGGTCCGAGAGCAGATCGGCCTGGGCGGGCCGGCACGTGACGAGGCCCGCCAGCACCAGCGCCGCGATGGTTGCGCGGCGCGCGGCTGCACGGAGTCGTTCAGGCCGCCTGCGGCGAGCTGGATGCGAGGACAGCCGGTTGATGAAACGATCGAACATCGGGTACCTCCCCGGGGCGCCGGACTCTGGAATCCGTTCAGCGCCGCGGCCTCTTCATGCGGAGAAATCCCGGACGGGCGAACGCGGCGATCCGCCCGGAATGTGGAAACAACTCTTCTGCTGATGCCCGCGCCATGAAATCACCAGAGGCCCCGGGGAGTCAATCCCTGGCCCCCGCAACGTCGTGCCGGTATCCCGGCCTTTTCGCGACGCGGTACCCGGCACCGCACGGTCAGATGCCCGCCAATCCGGAAGTCCCGCAGACCGCGGTGCCGCCATGGAGCCGCGGCGCAGGACGCTCGGGCGGCTCGAGGCGCGCCTTTTCTGGCCACTGGCTCCGCAATGGCGCATCGCCACTGGCACGAGTCGCGGGCGGAACGATGTCCGGAATCGGTGCCGGAACCTCTATCGCTTCGGCGCGGCGAGTTCTTTCGCGCCCGGCCCGTTCCAGTAATCGACGAAACTCGTCACGGTGTGGGCGAACTCTTCCGGGTGCTCGCGGTAATGGAAGTGCCCGGCGTGGTTGATGAACTGGAGCCGCGCATATGGGTCCGTCTCGGCAATGATGTTGAACAGGCTCTCGGCCTGGATCGGCAGGACAGACGGGTCGTTCTTGCCCCAGTACAGCAACACCGGCATCTGGAGCACGGCGTCCACGTCGATGCGGCGGTAGGCGTCGTAGTTCATCTCAGCCTCGACCAGCCCCGCCTTCCGCCGCACGTCGCGGGTCTCGCGCTTGACCGTCTCCTGGGCCTTGGGGAGGTTCTCCATGAAGGTTGCCGCGGCGACGAAGTCCGGGGTCACGACGCTGCGGTCGTACAACAGGGCGGCCTGCTGGCAGGGCCAGAGCGCTGTCGCCGGCTCTTGAGGGCAGTGCTCGAGCAGGTTCTTCCGCCGGTTCCTCCGATCGTCACCAGCGCCCGGCGCGGCCGTGTCGCTGTCGACGATGACGAGCGTCTTCACCAGTTCGGGGTGGTTGACCGCCAGCAGGAACACCAGCCCTCCACCGCGCGACTGGCCGATCAGGTGCACCTTGCCCAGCTTCATGGTCTGGATGAAGTTGACCATGTGCTGGACCTCACCGCGAATGCTCAGGTCGTCGTCGCTCTTCGGGTTGTCCGTCATGCCCGACGCGAGCTTGTCCGGAGCGTAAACGTGGAATCGCCTGGCCAGCAAGCCGATCACGGGAGCCCATGTGTTGGCGCTTGCGGTTCCGGCGAATCCGCTGCCGTGCACAAGGACCATCGGCTCGCCTGAGCCTTCGTCGTAGTAGCGGGTGCGGACGCCGTTCACGTCGACGAACTTCGCCGTGAATCCGCCGTTCTCTCCGTTGGGGCCCACGCCCGGCGCCTGGCGCTGCGCCGCCAGCGTCTGAAACGTCATGCCCGCCGCAATCGCGGCGGTCGTCGCAAGCATCAGAGTTCGTCGCATCGATCGAATCCTCCTTGAAACCAGTCGTGCCGTTGAAAGACACCGGACTGACTTACGTCAGGTGCCGGCGAGAGGTCGAACCGCTCGCGAACGCCCGGCGATCAGAACCGGCCGCGTCCGGGTGAGCCCCCGCGACGCTGAAGTGCGAGTGTCAGGTCACGTTGTGTCGAGACCTGGTCTGGATTCAGCGACAGCGATCGCTGAAACTGAGTGATCGCTTCGTCGAGCTGGCCCTTCAGGGCCAGCGCGATGCCGAGGCTGTTGTGCGCTTCGACCAGGTCGGGCGCCACGCTGAGCGCCGCGCGCGACTGCTCGATGGCGGCGTCGAGCTGGCCCGCGTCGATGAGCTGGCTCGCCAGATCGGCGCGAGCCCGTGCGTTGGCGGGATCGAGTTCGACCGATCGGCGCAGGTGCGTGATGGCTTCGGGCCGTGCGCCGCGCGAGGCCAGCGCAGCGCCCAGGTTCCAATGCGTCCTGGCCGAGCCGGGATCCAGCTCGAGGGCCCGGCGGAACTGGGCGACAGCCTCGTCCATCCGGCCGTGCTCGGCGAGCATGATTCCGAGGAAGTTGTGCACCTCCGCCGACTCGGGGACCATGGACCCCAGGTACGCGCTGCCATCCACGAGCCGACCTTGCCGATCCGCGAGAAACCGCGCGCGCATCGCTTCTTCGGGCGAGGCCAGGTAGGCCAGGTCGAGCAAGCCGAGGTAGGTATCGAGCCCCTCCGCGAGAGGTGCGGGTTTGCCGTCGACGAAACAGCGCGGGCACCATGCCCCGACCTGGCTGAGGTCGACCGCCGTTCCCGGCACCGCCTCGCCGAGGTTCGGCAGCGGACTCGGCGCGTATTCCTGCAGGGGCCGGTCGTCGCTGACGGCGAAGGTGCCGCGAGTCGCCTCGGAAAGCCTCTGCGCCGATCCGAGGAAGGTCCCCACGATTTCACGCACGCTTCCAAGATCGAGCCGGCGCATGTCCGCCAGGACCGCAGGCTGGCTCGAGAGGGCCGCGCTGACACGGGCCGGGTCGATCTCGATGCGCGAATCGGTCGTGCCGAGGAGCAGGAGGTCCGCCTGCGCACCCGACAGCAGCACCGAGCTCGGAAAGACATCGACGAACGCCCGAATCATGGCCAGCGTCGTCGAGGTCGGCACCTGATACGCCGGCAGCCACTGGCTGATGTAGCCCTTCGCCTTCAATCGCGTCCGGGCCAGCTCGTAGAACTCCCGTGAGTAGAGGGCCGCGACGCCGGCGTACCCGATGGGCGGCGGCTCCAGCGTGATCAGGTCGTATGAGCCTGGCTGCTGCATCTGCAGGTGATGCCGGCCGTCGTTGATGTACACGGCGACTCTCGGGTCGTCGAGCACGTGATGATTGAAGTCGCTGAAGAAGTTGGCGTGGGCCAGGATGTCCCTGGACAGATCGGCAACCTCGACTCGCCGGATCGACGGATGGAGCGTCGCCGCATTCGTCGTGTTCCCCACACCGAAGCCGATGACCAGCACCGTCTCGGGGTTGTCGATCGACAACAGCGGGATGTGGGCGAGCGCCCGCATGTAGCGCTGGGAGAATCGGGCCGTCGACGACATGGGATGCCCGTTAGTGAAGAGGATCCGTCCGAACGACGGCCGGTCGACCACGGTGATGACTTCGTTGAGGCCTTCGCTTCGGGCGAGCAGCCGGTCGCCGTCGGCGGGCGACGGGAGCGCGCGGGTGATGACGTGGTCAGCCGGCAGGCGGAGCCACAGCGTGAGGGACCCGCCGCCGACGAGCAGCGCGAACAGCAATGCCGCCGGCCACCGGGACGGGCCGGATCGCGACCCGAACTGAAGGGGCAGAACCGCGAGTACCGAGGCGACCATCAGGACGGTCGCGGTGTGCTGGATCCCGAGCATCGGCAGCAGCAGGAACCCGGCCGACAGGCTGCCGCCGACGGCGCCGACGGTGTTGGCGAGATAGAGCAACCCGGCGCTCCGGCCGACCGAGCGTTCCTGCCGCTGGATGATGGCGTTCGCCAACGGAAAGCTGAAGCCCATCAGCAGCGATGGGAGACCGAGTTCGAGCAGCATCGGTACGGCGTTGAACCACGTCTCCCTGACGAGGCGCGCCCACCCGGACGATGCACCCGCACTAGCCGCGCCAAGGGCCGCCTGAAACGCCTGTTGGGCCGCGGCGAGTCGATCGAGATCGCGGCCATCGGCCATGGCCAGCCCGGCCAGGGTGACCGCGATGAAGAGTCCCTGCACGCTCATCAGCCACTGCGCCGGCCGCGCGATACGGCGGTGCAGGGCCCCGGAGGCGAGTGCGCCCGCACCGATTCCGACGAGAATGATCGTCAGGAGCAGGGAGAAGACGGCGCGGAAGCCGCCGAGCAGGATGGTGAAGTGGCGGAACCACACGATTTCCATGCCCATCGCCGCAAAGCCCGACAACGCGAGTGCCGCGCTGGTGGAGGCAAGAGGGAGCCAGCCGTTCTCGGACGGGTCTCGCTGAACCGCGGGCGGACGCACGTGCTCGAGTCGTGCGGCGTTGCGGCCCGGCTTCGGCTTGGCCACCTGGACAGGCTGTTTTCGGCTGAGGTAGAAGGCGCCCGCCGCGGCAGCGAAGTTGAAGACGACGGCGATCACCTGCGTGCGGGCGAGGCCCTCGGCCGGCACCAGTGTGAAGTCGGTCAGAAAGCAGCCGAGCGCCGCCCCGACCGTGTTGAACCCGTAGAGCGCGGCGATTCGCCAGTTGCCTGTCTCGGGGTCGCGCCGGACCAGATGCCGGATGAGCAGCGTCAAGGTCCCGCCCATCAGCAGCGTGATCGGCGTGAGCAGGAGCAGGACAACGCCCGCTCGTGCCAGATAGGAGGCCGCGGAGAGCGCGTACCAACCGGACCCTTCCCGCGAATAGGACGAGAGCAGCGCGGACACCTGGCCGAGGTGGGGAAGGAGCAGGGAGATGGCCAGCGCCAGCGCGCCGATCAGCAGTTCGACGTACCCGTACGCCCGAAGCAACGACTCCGGCCTGGCGGCGTACCGGCGATCCGACCAGGAACCCACGAGGAAACTGCCGGCGCCGAGGCCCAGCATGAACACGGCAACGACCAGCGAGGCGGAATAGATCGTGTTGCCAAAGACGTTTCCGAACACGCGGACCCATACCACCTGGTAAATCAGCCCGCTCAAGCCCGACAGGAAAAAGAGGAGATAGAGCATAAGGGGGCCTGCCTGCGGACTGTCGTTACTCAGGCCGGAGCCTCGCCGCGCCCCGAATGACAGAGGGCGGCCGCCGCGCCGGCCCCAGGGATTGGGGGGCTTCGCCCCCCAATAGTGGTCTTCGCCGGCCCGCCGGATTGGCAGCGGGGCGACCTCCAGGAATCTCTCCGGGCATCGAGGAAATCATCTTGACATGGTTGGACCACATGATGGTAGAGTCACCATACCAATTTACTTGATTGGCGGTCACCCGGCGAGTTATCAGGTGATCGCGCGTCCAGATCCTGCACTGAGAGGACGGAGCGGGTGAGCATGCCGCATTGGCGTCTCGCGTCTCCACGTCGCGCCGTTCGCGCGTCGGCCGAAGTGCACTCTGCCGTTCGTGAACTCCCGCCCATCCGTCTGCTCGGCGCGACGCGCATGTCGTCGTGCGGCTTGCGGTCCAAGTCTCATCGCCATCCGGAGTTGAGACCCGGGTCGTCCGAGAGACCCATGCATCCCCACGTGAAACAAGGAGCGCGTCTATGACAGTAGTCAGGCGTTTTCTCTTCGCATGCGCCATTCTGGTGATCCCGGCCACCGGGTTCGCGCAGGAGGCGGTGCTGAACGGAACCGTGACGGATTCCACCGGCGGGGTGCTGCCTGGGGTCACGGTGACCGCGACCAACGAGGCCACCGGCAATACCTTCATTGGCGTCACCGACGCCAGCGGCCGCTACTCCATCCAGGTTCGCACCGGGTCCTACAAGCTCCTGTCCGAGCTTTCTGGCTTTGCAGGCACTTCGCGAACGGGTATTGGCCTGCTGGCGGGGCAGACAGCCACCGTCGATATGCAGTTGAAGCCCAGCGGCGTGGCGGAAACCGTGACGGTCACCGCCGAGACCCCGCTGCTTTCCACGACCTCGTCGACCCTTGGCGGCAACGTCGATCCGCGCCAGGTGGCGGAACTGCCGGTGGCCGGGCGCAACTTCATGTCGCTCGCGCTGCTGGCCCCGGGCAGTCGGACCCAGGCCACCAACGCTCTCCAGCCTTTGCCAGACCGGGGCCGGGCTGGTGACGTGCGCGAATTCCAGATCAGCGTCGACGGGCAGCAGGTGACGAGGGATCTCGGCACCGGCACGCAGCCCCGCTACAGCAATGACATGATCTCGGAGTTCCAGTACATCGCCAACCGTTTCGACGCCACGATGGGCCGGACCTCGGGCGTGCAGGTGAGGATCATTTCCAAGTCGGGCACGAACCTGTTCTCGGGCGTCGGCCGGGTAAACTACCGCAGCAGCAAGTTCAACTCAGAGGAACCGGTCCTCAAGAAGGTCCTGCCGATCAACAACCTGCAGCTCAGCACGGCGTTCGGCGGCCCGATCCTGAAAGACAAGCTGCACTTCTTCGTCAACTTCGAGTACGAGCGCGAACCGACGGAAAGCGTCTGGAACACCGCCTACCCGTCGTTCAACATCACGCTCGACGGCATCAACAACCAGAAGAAGGGCGGCGGGCGTCTCGACTATCAGCTTTCTTCGCAGACCAGGCTGATGGTGAAGTATTCCCGCAGCAGCTTGTACTCGCCCTTTGGCGCGGGCAGCACCAACCACCCGTCTTCGACCAGCAACAACTACGAATACAACGAAGAGTCATACGCCAGGTTCACACAGGTCCTCGGCAACAAGACGCTCAACGAGATCGAGGGCGGGCGGTCCGTGTACGGTCTCAAGCAGGAGAGCCTCGTCACCTGGTCGAACCACTTCCAGGCGCCCAACGGCATCACGAACGGGTCGCCTCGCATCAGGTTCACCACGATCGGCTTCCTCCCGAACCAGAATCTCCCGCGGCACCAGGACCAGTGGTACTGGAGCCTCAGGGACAACTTCTCGTTCTCGTTCGACGCAGCCGGCCGTCACGACGTGAGGCTGGGCGCGGAGTACCTGCATCGCAGCCAGATCCAGGACAACATGCGGAACGCGAGCGGTGAAATCGACGCCCGCGGAGGGCCGACGCCGGCCAACATCGAGTCGCTGTTCCCGGTGTGGAACAACGCGGACACCTGGAACCTCGCCGCCATTTCGTCGATCACCCGCAACGACGTGATCGGCACCGGAGACTTCGCCAACTGGGTCTACTCGACCAAGCTGGCCGCATGGTTCCAGGACGACTGGAGAATGTCGGAGAAGCTCACGCTGAACCTCGGCGTGCGATGGGATGCCGATCTCGGCGGGTTCGCGAACATCGACTTCCAGCCGTGGGAGTCGAAGGGCGATTACAACCAGCTGACCAACTTCCAGCCGCGCCTTGGCTTTGCCTACAAGCTGAACGACAAGACGGTCGTGCGCGGCGGGGTCGGGCTGTATATTGCCGGCGCGATCGCCGGCGACGCGACCAACGCGAAGGGCAATGCCCAGATCGCGCTGCTGACCTACACGAACGACGGCCGGCCGGATTTCGCAGCCAACCCGACCAACGGGGCGCCGCTGCCGACCTTCCAGCAGGCCCAGTCGCAGTACTGCCACGTGAACAACAACGCCAAGGGATGCATCCAGCTGGCCGCGCTCGAGCTGGTCATGGCGCCCCAGTACGAGAAGCTGGCGAACAACTGGCAGGCCTCCATCGGCTTCCAGCGGCAGTTCGGACAGACGATCAGCGCCGAACTCGACTACATCTACAGCCACGGCGACCACGAGAAGGGGATCGTCGACAACATCAACGTGACCTACAATCCGGCCACGGGCGCCAACTACCCGTTCTCTGATCGAACCCACCGGGTTGAGCCCAACTGGGGCTACGTGAGCGCATCGGTGCACATGGGCCGTTCGGCCACCTCGGAAGTGCGGGCCTCGATGACGAAGCGGTTCAGCAGCCACTGGCAGGCCTCGGCGACCTACTCGCTGCGGTACTTCTGGGACGCGGAACCGCCGCCATTCAGCGGCACGAGCCCGGTTCCCTTTGCGACCGCTCCGGATCTGGGTGGTCAGTGGGGTTTGGGCGCTGGCGACCAGCGCCATCGGGCGACGTTCTCGGGAATCTGGGAAATCACCAAGGGCCTCCAGGCAAGCGTGCTTCAGTACATCGGCTCGGGCACGCGGCTGGCGACCACCTGGGGGACTGACCTGCGCGACATCAACGGCAACGGCGGGACCCAGCGCCTGCGTCCGGATGGCACCATCATCCCGCGCAACAACCTTGTTGGACCGTCACAGGCCCGGACGGACTTCCGTCTGCAGCAGCGGATTCCGATCCACGGCCGCGTCGCGATCGATGCGATCGCGGAGGTCTTCAACCTGTTCAACCAGGCGAACTACGTCGTCGGCACCCAGGAGAACCAGGTGTCGACCTATAACAAGCCCGTCAGCGGGGAGTATCGCACAGCGCAGCTGGGCGTCCGGCTGACCTTCTAGTCGTCGTCTTCAACGGCTTGGGTCGCGGGGGCTCTTCGGTCGGGCCCCCGCGGCTTGAGCGCCCGCGCGCCCGGCATGATCCACCGTGACAGCCGTCATCTGCCCCCTTGACGGCCAAGTCATGACCGGGACCCATCGATCAATCACCGAGGAGAACATCATGTCGGCACGGCGCTCAATCGGCGCGATGCGGGCGGTCGCCCGGATTGTCTGCGGCGGCTTCTGTGCAGGCCTGGCCGCCTTCTACTTCGCAGCAGGACCCTCGGCCAGCCATCTCCTGGCGCAGGCGCGTCCGGCCACGCCGGCGGCGCCCCCGCTGCCGGCCTACGCGGCACGACTCTCGCAGCCCAAGTACAAGCTGATCGTGGAGAAGGATGTGAAGATCCCGACCCGCGGCGGGTCCTATGTGATGGCCGACGTGTTCCGTCCCGACGCCGCGGGCGAGAAGTTCCCGCCGCTGCTCTCGCTGAGCGTGTATCAGAAGGAACTGCAATACGTGCCGCACGCGGGGCCGTTCTCGCACCAGGAGCGGCCGGAGCCCGACTTCTGGGTCCCGCGCGGCTACGCCATGGTCTTCATCGACAGCCGGGGCACGGGCCGCTCACCGGGCAACGCCGATGTCTGGAGCATGGCCGAGGCCCGCGACTACTACGACGCCATCGAGTGGGCGGCAGCCCAGAGGTGGAGCACCGGGAAGGTCGGCCTGGCTGGCGTCTCGTACTACGCCGTCACGCAGTGGAACGTCGCCAGCCTCAAGCCGCCGCATCTTGCCGCGATCATCCCGTGGGAAGGGTTCGTGGACCAGTACCGGGATTGGGCGTACCGCGGCGGGCTGTTCTCGCAAACGCGCGTGATGCGCTGGTGGACCGACGTGACCGGCAAGCAGCTGCTCGAGCACACGAGGATCGACAATGCTGCCGCCTACGACGAGAACTACGTCTACAACATGATGGTGAACTACCTCGACGGTCCGTGGTGGGGCCAGGTGAAGTCGCGCGCCCAGCTCGACCAGATCTCGGTGCCGTTCTTCAGCGTCGGCAACTGGACGAGCTTCCACTTCAGGGGCAATGTCGAGGCGTTCGAGCGGGCCGCGTCGAAGGACAAGCTGTTCCGTGTGCACATCGGCGGGCGCCTCACCGAGTTCTACTCGGATGAAGGCAAGACCGAACAGCTCCGCTTCTACGACCACTGGCTCAAGGGCAACGACACCGGGATGATGAAGGAGCCGCCGGTGCGGCTCTGCGTCCGTACGAGCCCGAGAGACTGCCAGTGGCGCTTCGAAGACGAGTTCCCCCTCAAACGCACGACGTATACGAAGTACTTCCTGACCGCGGATCCGTCCGGGGGCCTGGCCAAGACCTCGACCAACGACGAGAAGCTCGCCACCTCCGCGCCCGCCGAGGAACGCGGCCTGACCTACGACGCAGGCCCGCTGTCTGCCGCCCGCGGCACACGCGGCGACCCCGGCGCGTCGTTCGTGTCCGAGCCCCTTGCCGACGACACCGAGATCACGGGACACGTCAACCTGGTGATGTGGATCTCGTCCGAGACCGACGATGCGGACGTGATTGCCCGGCTGCGAAAGGTCAAGGCTGACGGATCCATCGAGGAGGTGTCCGACGGCATCCTGAAGGTGTCGCACCGCAAGCTCGATCCGAAGCTGTCGCGGCCGGACCGGCCGTTCCACACCCACGACGCGGAGCAGAAGCTCAAGAAGGGCGATGTCGTGCCCATCGAAGTTGAAATCCGCACGACCAGCATGATCTTCCAGAAGGGCACCCGCATCCGCGTCGACGTGCTGCCGCACGACAACGAAGAGTACTTCGCCGTGTACCACATCGGGAACAACACCATCTATACCGGGGGAGCCCGTGCCTCCTACATCCTGCTGCCGATCGTGCCGCCCAAACCCGGCGTGCAGCCGGACCTCGGCGGCATTCACGCTCGAGGAGGCGGGGGAGGAGAGTAGGCGGGAGCCGCGCTGACGGGCGGAAGTCGGGGTCGACGCAACAGGTGAGGAGCGGAAGCGCACGCCCGTGCGCTTCCACGCCTCGATGCGAGGCCGGCCGTCGGGGACGGCCTTACGCCGTTATGCGAAGCAGCTTCGCGGCGTTGCCTCCCAGGATCGCTTCCCTGTCGGCATCGCTCAACCCCGGCGTCTTCAGGACCAGGTCCACGGTCACGGGCCAGTTGAACGGAACGTCGGTCCCGTACAGGATCTGGCTCGCTCCCACCTCCGCCGCCAGGTGCCGCAGCCCTTCCTCGGAGAAGACCAGGGTGTCGATGAAGATCTCGTGCTTCATGTAATCGCGCGGGCTTCTCTTGTTGGCGCAATTGGCGTTGCTCCGCACCTCGCACGTGACGTCGGTGCGGCCGAGATACGAGGCCAGGTAGCCGCCCGCGTGCGGGCCGCAGATCTTCAGGCCCGGGAACTTGTCGAGCGTCCCGTCGAAGATCAGGCGGGAGAGGAACACGGTGGTCTCGAGCGGATTGCCGATGATGTTGCCGAGGTCGCCCCTCCCGCCGAGCGATCCTTCCTTGATGAGGTTCTCGCCGCTCTGCGGGTGCATCAGCACCAGGACCCCGAGCTCGGCGGCCTTGGCCCAGAACGGGTCGTACTTCGGCAGCGTCAGGTCCTCGCCCTTCACGTGACCGCCGATCGAGACGCCCCGCAGCCCCAGCACCTTGACCGCGTGATCCAGCTGCTCGGCCGCGAGATCCGGATACTGGAGCGCGACCGAGGCCAGGGCGACGAACCGATCCGGGTGCGCCGCCACCCACTTGGCCATGCCTTCGTTCTGGGCCTGGACGATCTTCGCTGCGAGATCCCGATCCGCCCCGTACCACCAGTAGGCGTTGATGCTGAGCGCCTGGAGATCGACGCCCTGCTTGTCCATCAGCTCGATCCGCTGCGGCCCGAGGATGTTGCCGCCGCCCCCTCGTGCGGAGTTTCCGAGCGGCGTGCCTTTGACGATCTCCGCAGCCTCCGGGATGATGCAGTGGGAGTGGATGTCGATCACCTTGACGCGGCGTTTCCCGACGAAGACCTGGCGGCGCGTGGCGGGAGCCGCCTGATCGCCCGGAAGACGGACTGCTGCCCACGCGCGGTCGGCGATCGCCAGGCCCGCCGCCGCTCCTGCCACCGTTCCCAAGAACTCTCTTCGATTCGGCACGTTCTCCTCCTCGTCCGGCGGCTCCCTCTTCCCCGGAGGATCGCCCGGACTGACCCTGCAATGGTCAGCGTTGCCGTGTTGACTGGACGGACATTCGGGGCGGGACATCTCCTGCCCGATTGCAGAGACAACGCGAGTCCGCAGGTCTCGATCGCTGTCTCAACTGTTCGGAACGCTGTGCTGCGCATCATATAGCGCATGCTGGCAGGTCGCTAAACCCAGACTCTCCAGCCCGGCATTATCGGCGTCAAACGGGCAGATAAGGCGCCACCACCCATTTCGACGAAACGTCTTGACATGGTTGGACCACCTGATGGTAGAGTCACCGCACCAGTCAACCAATATACCAGGGTGGCGGGCATTTCGCGCCCGCCACAGGCTCCACGCGCGTCTCTGATCCTCGTCTCGCAGGAGAAAGCCGGTGAGATTCCCGTGTCAGCGTCGCGCGCTCCAATGTCGTGCGTCAGGCGGAACCGAAACGTCGCTCCGCCGAAGTTCGACTGATCGCATACATCTCACTCCATATGTGCCGCAGATCACGCAGAGCCGTCTGCTGCGTGCAACACCGCATCAGCCCGTTTCGGCGCCCGACATCAGGCCGACAGGTGGTCGGCCGATGCCGGTGTGAATTCAGGAGAGTCCCCCCATGAATCTCGTCAAGCGCTGTGTATTGGCGTGCGCCTTGCTGGCTCTGCCAGCCATCGGCTACGCGCAGGAAGCCACGTTGAACGGCACGGTCAGCGATACAACCGGCGGCGTGCTGCCCGGTGTGACCGTGACCGCCACACTCGACGCGACCGGAAACAAGTTCTCCTCGGTGACCGACACCGGCGGCCGCTTCTCGATCCCGGTGCGGGTCGGCGTCTTCGGGATCACGTTTGAGCTGTCGGGGTTCACGTCCGTCACGCGCTCCGGCATCCAGGTCCTGCTCGGGCAGACCGTCACCGTCACGGCGCAGATGAAACCGGGCGGCGTGACCGAAACCGTCACCGTTACGGGGGAAGCCCCGCTCGTGACGACCGGCTCGTCGACGCTCGGGGGTAACGTCGAGCCCCGCCAGGTGGCGGAGTTGCCGGTGCAGGGCCGCAACTTCATGGCGCTCGCGATGCTGGCCCCGGGGAGCAAGACGCTCACCGAGAGCGCCACCACGCCCGACACCGACCGGGGACGGACCGGGGATATCCGGGACTTCCAGATCAACGTGGACGGCCAGCAGGTGACGCGGGATCTGGGAACCGGCGACTCGCCCAAGTACAGCCAGGACATGATCGCGGAGTTCCAGTACATCGCGAACCGCTTCGACGCGACCCGAGGCCGCTCGTCGGGCCTGCTGGTCAACATCGTCAGCAAGTCGGGGACCAACCTGTTCTCGGGACTGGCGCGGGTGAACTACCGCAGCGACAAGTTCAACTCGGAGGAGCCGGTGCTCAAGAAGAAGCTGCCGATCTCGAACCTGCAGCTCAGCACCGCGGTCGGCGGCCCGATTGTGAAGGACAAGCTGCACTTCTTCGCCAACTTCGAGTACGAGCGCCAGCCGACTGAAACGATCTGGAACACGGTGTACCCGAAGTTCAACATCGCGTTGGACGGCGTCGCGGACGTCAAGAAAGGCGGCGCGCGTCTCGACTATCAGCTGTCGCCCTCGACGAGGCTGATGGTCAAGTACAACCGGACGACGAACTACTCGCCGTTCGAGCCGGCCGCCGACGCGCAACACCCGTCCAGCACGAATACAAACCTCGAGTTCAACGACGAGCAGTACGGCCGGCTCACGATGGTCCTGAGCAACAGGTCCGTGAACGAGATCGAAGGCGGCCGCGCGGCCTATGGAATCGTCCAGAACTCCGTGGTCACCTGGACGAACAGCTGGCAGGCGCCCAACGGCGTGACCAACGGCGGGCCCCGCATCAGGTTCAAGGACTTCACGTTCAACGAGAACCGCAACCTCCCGCGGCACCAGACGCAGTGGGTCTACAGTGTCCGCGACAACTTCACCACCTCGTTCGACGCCGCTGGCCGTCACGACATCAAGACGGGTGCGGAGTTCCTCTACCGCAAGCAGATTCAGGCGAACATGAGGAACGCCACCGGGGAAATCGACGCCCGCGGAACAGCCACACCGGCCGACCAGATGGAGCAGATCTTCCCCGTCTGGAACAACGCCGACACCTGGTGTCTGTCGTGCCTGTCCGCGGTCCCGGGCCTGGTCCGGACCTTGACCGTGGGCGTTGGCGACTTCAACAACTGGGTCAGCTCGAAGAAGCTTGGCGCGTGGCTGCAGGACGACTGGCAGCTTTCGCCGCGTCTCACGTTGAATCTCGGGCTGCGGTACGACGTCGCCATCGACGCGTTCGCTCAGGTCAACATCGCGCCCTGGGAGATCGACCGGGAAGTACAACGATTGGGGCGGCGGCTTCCAGCCGCGCACCGGATTCACCTACAAGCTGAACGACAAGACGGTGATTCGGGGCGGCGCCGGGCTCTACAAGGCGGACGCCGGATCCGGCGACATGACGCAGGCGAAGGGCAACGCCCAGATCGCCATCATCGTGGTCAACAACGACGGCCGGGCGGATTTCGCGTCGAACCCGTTCAACGGCAAGCCGCTGCCGACCTTCGATCAGGCCATGTCGCTCTTCTGCAATGTCAACAACGTGAAGGGATGTCTCTTCCGATCACTCGACGGCGTGATCCCGGACCCCAAGTACACTCACCTCGGCCACACGTGGCAGGCGTCGATCGGCATCCAGCGGCAGATCGGCGACACGATCGGTGTCGAGGCTGACCTCGTGTACACCAAGGCGTACAACGAGACGTTCAGTACGGACAATTCCAACCTGACCTACAATCCGGCCACGGGCGTCAACTATCCGTTCAGCGATCTGACCCACAGGGCTTACTCCGATTGGGGCCCGGTCACGACCTACGCGCACCTTGCGCCTTCCGAATCACGCGAGTTGCGGACCAGTTTCACCAAACGGTTCGGCAGCCGCTGGCAGGCCTCGGGGACCTACTCCCTGCGCTACTCGTGGGACGCGGAGCCGTTGCCGTTCAGCGGCACCCAGCAGGTGACCTTCCCGGTTGCCCCCGACCTGGGCGGTGAGTGGACTGCGGCCGCGGGCGAACAGCGCCACCGGGCGGTGTTCAGCGGCATCTGGCAGGTCGGTCACGGCTTCCAGGTGAGCGCGATGCAGTACCTCGGCTCCGGAATCCGGCAGAGGAACAACTACGGCGCCGACCTGCGGGACATCCAGGGCGGCGGCGGCACCATGCGCCTCCGGCCGGACGGCACCATCGTTCCGCGCAACTCGCTCATCGGACCGTCGCAGAGCCGGACCGACCTGCGATTCCAGCAGAAGATCAAGCTGGCCGGCCGCATGTCCGTCGACGGCATCATCGAGGTGTTCAATCTGTTCAACAGCCCGAACTATCAGGTAGGCGTTTCGGAGAACCTGACCACCTACAACAAGCCGATCAGCGGCGAATACCGCACGGCGCAGATGGGCGTGCGGTTCACGTTCTAGACACCGCCACTCCATATCCGGGCGGGGGCTCCCTGAATCTCGAGCCCCCGCCTCTTTGCGTGCGCGGTTGGGGGCCGCCTCGCGCGTCCCTGATGGCGCCTCCGGCTTTCCGAGGACCACGGTGCAGCCTCGCGGCGAGCGCCGGACAGGCCCAGGCGGGACAGGAGACCAAATGAGTCGAGCCAAACCCGTCGTGTCGGCCCGCACCGCGGGCTGGTCGCGCCGGCAGATGTTGCAGAGAACCGCCGCGGCCGGCGCTGCCCTGCCGCTGGCGCACGCGCTGACGATCGGTGACGCGGCCGCGCAGGGAAGGACACCGCTCCAGTCGTTCACGATGTCACCGCCGATGTTCTCGGTGGCCGAGCGCGATCGGCGATGGGCGGCGGTCCGCGCGATTATGGCCAGGCCACCCTGGAATCTCGACGCGATCGTCACCGTCGTCAGCGACCAGGTCGGCCTGAACGCGCGGTACTTGAGCCAGGTGGAGATGGTCCGCTACTCGGGTGGAGGACCGCAGGTAGTCATCGCGAGGGATCCTTCCAGGCCCGTATTCGTTCAGGCAAGTGCAGCTCGTCACGTCGAGGAATGGACCGCCAGGCTGAAGGGCGGCGGCTGGCTCGCGGATGGCAAGATGAAGCTCCTGCCTGAAACCGGTGGCGACTCGCTCGGAAAGTTGCTGGCGGCCGAAGGCTACAACCGGCCGGGCGTGCGCATCGGCGTGGCAAAGCTCAAAGGCACCCGGTTCGACCCGGATGGCGTCGTGTCGGTGACGCTGCTCGACACGCTGAAGTCGGCCCTGCCCGGCGCGGTCTTCCTGCCCATCGAGCAGTGGGGGACTGACGCCGGACCGATCGACGAAGTCATGCTGGTCAAGAGCCGGGAAGAGCAGGAGGCCATCCGCCGCGCCGTCAAGGCCAACGAACTCGGCCTTGCGGCCATGGTCGCCTCGGCCCGCAACGGAGCGGCGCGGCAGGCTGACCTCTGGTGGGCGGCATTCACGGCGATGGTCGCCGCGAATGGTGACGATGTGATCCGCCTGTCGATCGGCCTCAACGAGGGTGGAAACGCCTCACTCGGCGAAGCCAATGGCGATCCGATCAATGTGGGCCAATTCTGCTCCCAGGAAATCTCCGGCGGCTTTCAGGGCTACGGCTGCCAGATCAACCACACGTTCTTCATTGGGACCGCGACGACGCCCGGCTACGACTACTACCGCGCGACGTTCGACGCGCTGCTCAAGGCTCACGCGCAGTCACTGGCCTTCATTCAGCCCGGCAAGACGACCTACGACCAGTTCGAGAAGTACCTCCGCAAGACGCTGGTCGAGGCGGGCGGCGGGGAAGGCGGTGGCGTGGCCGTCCACTCGGGAGGGCTGGGCCAGGCGCGGCCGCGGGGCGGCAAGGACAACGAGATGATCATCCAGCCGGGGCACGTGTTCGACTTCAAGCCTTCGCTGGCCCTGACGCGGGACAGGATGAAGGACGTCGGCGAACGAAACCGGTCGGTGCAGATCGGTGACGCGATCGTGGTGACCGAAACGGGAGTCGCGCGGCTCGGTACGCGGCCGCTCGTGCCGATCGCCACGCGCGCGTAGGTGGGATCTCACGCGGAGGATTGTCAGGTTCATCGGCTGCTGGAACTGGAACCAGGGCAGCGCAGGGCGCACGACAACCGGGCGCTCCTGCCTTCGAGTGCGCGGCATCATAGGGAGACGAAGGATGGCACGAATGAAACGAAACTCGGACGACCCGGACAAGGGCATCTCACGCCGGCGGATGCTGCAGACGGCCGCGGCTGCGGGCGTTGGCCTGCCGCTGTCGCAGGCGTTGGGTGACGGCACGGCGTGGGCCGCCCAGGCCAAGCGGCAGTTCCCGGCATTCACGGTGCCCTCGCCCGTGTTCACCGCCGCCGAGCGGGACCGGCGGTGGGCGGCGGTGCGCGCCAACATGGCCAAGCCGCCATGGAACCTCGACGCCATCATCACGCCCGGCAGCGACGCGCTCGGCAACTACGCGCGGTACCTCACACAGGTCGTCATCCAGAAATACTCGCAGTCGGCGCCCGAGGTGCTCTTTCCCCGCGACGCGTCCAAGCCGGTGATCGCCCACATCAGCGGAGCCCGGCACGTGGACGAGTGGACGCGGAGGTTCAAGCCGAACGGGTGGGTGTCGGACGGCAAGCTCGTGCTCAGGGCCGAGTCGGGCTCTCAGGCGCTGGCCAAGCTGCTCGCCTCCGAAGGCTACAACAAGCCGGGCACACGCATCGGCGTCGCCAAGCTGCAGGGCAGCCGGTTCGATCCCGAGGGTCTCGTGTCGCACACCTGGTTCGAGAGGTTGAAGGCCGCGCTGCCAGGCGTGGCCTTCCTGCCCATCGATCAGTTCCCGCCACAGGTGGGCAACGACACGGGTCCGATCGAGGACGCGGCGATGTCCAAGGGGCTCGAGGAGCAGGCGGTATTGCGCAAGGCCGTCGAACTCAACCAGCGGGGGATCAGCGCGGCCATCGCCGCGGCCCGCGACGGCGCCCCGCGCCAGGCGGATCTGTGGTGGGCCTGCTTCTACGAGCTGTACACGGGCGCAGGCGAAGACGTGTTCCGGTGCTCCATCGGCTTCGATGCCGGCGGCAACGCGTCGCTGGGCGAGCCGACGGACTACCCGGTGCGGATCGGACAGATCTGCAACCAGGAGATCAGTTCCGCGTACCAGGGCTACGGGTCCCAGATCAACCACGCCTTCTTCATCGGCAGCAAATCGACGCCCGGATACGAGTACTATCGGACCGCGGTCGAGATGCTGGCGAAGGTCATCGAACGGGCGATTGCCTTCATCCAGCCTGGCAAGACGACCTACGGCGACTTCATGGCGTTCAACGAGAAGTCGTTCAAGGAGTTCGGCGAGAAGGGCAGCGGCCTCAACACGCATGGCGGCGGCCTGGGATTCCTCTCGCGCCCCCGGCAGTCGGCGGAGGACAACATCGTGGTCATGCAGCCGGGGCACACCTTCGACTTCAAGCCGGCCGTCACGCTGGACCGCGCGAAGACGAAGGACGTCGGCGAGAAGAACCGCTCCGTGCAGCTCGGCGAATCGATCCTGGTCACCGACAAGGGAGCCGTTCGCCTGGGCACGCGGCCGCTGGTTCCGATCGCGACACAGGGCTAGCCGCCGGTGGTGGCAGTGAACTCATCATCAGAAAAGGACTCGACCATGGACCAGAAGCTGATCGATCTCTACGACGAGTACCGACAGCGCGGCATGAGCCGCCGCGAGCTCCTCGACCGGCTCGTGAAAGTCGCGGGGGCCACGGCGGCGCTGTCGCTGCTGCCGGCCTTCGAGAGCCAGACGGCCTTCGCGCAGATCATTCCGGAGAACGACCCCCGCCTGGTGACCGGGCCGGCCGAGTACAGCGCGGCCGACGGCAAGATCACCGGGTACCTCGCCCGCCTGAAGGGCGGGAAGAAGCACCCGGCCGTAATCGTCATCCACGAGAACAAGGGGCTTGCGCCCCACATCAAGGACGTCGCGCGGCGGATCGCGGCCGAGGGGTTCCTGGCCTTCGCCCCCGACATGCTCTCGCCGCTCGGCGGCACGCCCGCTGAGGAGGCGCAGGCCACCGCGCTCATCGGCAAACTCAATGCTGACGAGACGGTCGCGCGCCTGGCGGCCGCCGTGCCGTTCCTGGCGAAGCACCCCGAGTCGACCGGCAAGGTGGGCGTGGTCGGGTTCTGCTGGGGCGGCGGGATGACGAACCGGCTGGCCGCGGCTGCCGGCGCGTCGATCAGCGCGGCCGTGCCCTACTACGGGCCGCAGAACCCGGCGGAGGTGCCGAAGATCATGGCGCCGCTCCTGCTGCACTATGGTGCGCTCGATCAGCGCATCAACGCCGGCATCGAAGCCTTCGAAGCCGCCCTCAAGGCGAACAACAAGACCTACGAGAAGTACATCTACGAGGGCGCGAATCACGCCTTCAACAACGACACCAACGCTGAGCGGTACAACAAGGAAGCGGCCACGCTCGCCTGGAGCCGCACGATCGCCTTCTTCAAGAAATATCTCGGGTAACGATCCAAAGGCGGGAGCGCTTCCGCAGGGGGAACGGGGCGGCGATGGCGCCGCCCCGTCTCTCCAACATTCCCGCCTGGCCGCATTTCAGCGCGCCTCCTAGCGTCCCGGACCCGTGCCACGAATCACGATTCCGGAACACTAGCCAGCCAGGCAGCACTTCTTGTATTTCCGGCCGCTGCCGCACGGGCACGGGTCGTTTCGGCCGACGCCGGCAGTCCCGGGTTTTCCCTCGGAGGCCAGTGCGTCCATCAACTCCTCACGCGGCCGGCCGGCGCGCTCGAGCGAGGCAAGCTTCAGCGTGTAGGGCAGGGCGTGGCGGAAGAACCGCAGGAATCCCGCGCACAGGTAGTTGAGGCCGTCCTCGCCATCCGCCGTCCGGATGAAGCGATCCTTCGGGCACCCGCCGTTGCACAACGCGCGGACCTCGCACACCCGGCACTGTCGCGGCAGGCTGTCCCGCTTGGCCTCTCCAAACGCCAGCTGGGCCGGGCTCTCGAGCAGATCAACCAGCCGGGTGTCGCTGATGCTGCCCAGCCGGTGCGCCGGGTCGACGAAGTGATCGCACGAGTAGAAGTCGCCGTTGTGCTCCACCACGGGTATCTCGCCGCAGGTTTCCCGCACGATACAGAGCGAGTGGTCCATCCCACGCGCGGGCCGGGAGGCTTCTTCGAAGTTCTGGATCTCGATGCGCCCGATGTCCCGGCGGACCCACTCGTCGAAAATCGCGGTGAGGAATTCGCCGTAGGCCTCGGCCGGCACGCTTTCGGGGCTGACCCGATCCGGCCCGCGCACGACGAGCGGGAGAAACCCGAGATACCGGGCATCGATCTCCTTGAAGAACCGGTACGTCCGCTGGGGCTCGCGGACGTTCCTGTCGTGGACCACGCACAGGAGATCGCAGGGGACCTTGAACCGGCGCAGCATCCGGTATGCACGCAGGACCGCGGCATGGGAGGCCTTCTGCCCTTTGCTGACGCGATAGCAGTCGTGCAGGTCTTCCGGGCCATCCAGGCTCAGGCCGACGCTGAACCCTTCCTCCGCGAGGAACTGGCCCCACGACTGGTCGAGCAGCACCCCATTGGTTTGTACGCCGTTGGTGATGCGCGTGCCCGGCCGCTGGTGCTTGCGCTGGAGCGCCACGATGTTCCGGAAGTAATCCAACCCGAGGATGGTGGGTTCACCGCCGTGCCAGGAGAAGTTGACCACCAGGCCGGGGAAGGCGTCGATGTGCTGGGCGATGTACTCCTCGAGCACCTGGTCGGACATGCGGGGTGCCGAGGAGGCCGGATAGAGATCTGCCTTTTCCAGGTAGTAGCAGTACCGGCAGCCGAGGTTGCACAGCGCGCCGCCCGGCTTGGCGAAGATCTGAAATTCCCTGGAGGCGTGGCCCACGATCTGCGCTCGTTTTCCGGTTGCCGATCCTGTCGTGTCGTCCGTGTAGTCGAGAAGTATACCTGACGCGCCCGGGGGGCGCGGGACCGGGGCCGGGCGCCCCGGGGGACGCCATCCCCGGCAGGAGCGTCGAATACTCCGACCGCCCGCCTCATCGATTCGCCGCCCGAACGGCTGTCTTCGCCAGGAAGATGCCGCCAGAAGCCCTCGTTTCGCCGAATGACGAAACTGACAGGGTCTCTGGGCCGGGCATCGCGAAATGGCCTCAGAAGCGGACCAGAAGGGAGGCGCCGGGGCGTTGTGTCAGAAAGTTGAACTTTTCCTTTGACACGGTCTAGTCGTCTGGTGGTAGAGTGGTCCAACCACGTTACCCAGAGCCCATGGCTTTTGATTATCCTGCCGCGATCAGCCGCGCCCTGAAGCTGCGCACCCAAAGCGTGCCCAGTCTGTCTGGAGCCGGTTGTCCCTATCGTTCCGGGCCTCCGGGACTCCCTTGGCCAGGCGCCTGGTACTCGTGTTTCCGGCAGAGGATGATTCGTGACGCTCGTTTCGGTGCGCGCGGGAACTCGCGCGACGGCAAGATCCGCAACTCGGGAGGAGGCAGACATGACGGGGTCGTTTAGGCGGTTTCGGCACTCGACCGGCTTTGCACGCTCGCCGGTAGGGAAGTTCCTGGTGCCATCCGGGCTCATAGCCCTGGTTGCGGCGCTCGTTCTCATGGCTGGCACGCCGGCGATGGGACAGACCGTGACCGGCACGGTCCTGGGAACGGTCACTGACAATACCGGTGGCGTTGTCCCGGGCGTGTCGGTGACGGTGAAGAACACGGCGACTGGCTTTACGCGGTCCGCTGTCTCGGATGACAAGGGCCGGTACGAGCTTCGGGCGCTCCCGATCGGACCCTACGAAGTCAGTGCGGAGCTCGAAGGCTTCAGGAAGCTGACCAAGGGTGTGCAGCTGACGGTCGGCTCCGAAGTCTCGATGAACTTCATGATGGAAGTCGGCGGCGTCGAACAGACCGTCGTCGTCACGGCCGAGGCGCCGGTCGTGCAGACCAACTCGACCGAGATGGGCGCCCTGGTCGATCAGAAGCAGATCCAGCAGCTGCCGCTCAACGCCCGCGACATTCAACAGCTCGCCATCCTCCAGCCCGGCGTGCAGTCGCAGGCGTCCTACAACGGCCTGTATGGCGCAAACATCACGGTCCGCGGATCGCGGCCCGAGCAGAACCGGTACCTGCTGAATGGCGTCGACGCGTCCACCTCGTTCGGCACCTCGCCGGTCAGCGCGGCCAACATCATCATGGGCGTCGAGGGCCTGCAGGAATTCAAGGTCCTGACGAGCGACTACAGCGCGGCGTACGGCGTGAAGCAGGGCGGCGTCGTGAACATGGTCACCAAGGCCGGGACCAACAGCTTCCACGGCAGCGCGTACGAGTTCCATCGCGACAAGGCGCTCGACAGCAAGGGGTACTTCGATACGGCCGGCGTCCCGCCCTTGAAGCGCGATCAGTTCGGCGCGTCGATCGGCGGACCGGTATTCAAGGGCAAGACCTTCTTCTTCCTGAACGGAGAAATCTTCAGGCAGCGTCTTGCGCTGTCGCCGGTCGCGACCGTTCCGACGGCCGAGGCCAAGCAGGGGTACACCTACGACAACGCCGGCAACAAGACCTTCGTCGGCGTCGCGCCGCAGATGGTGCCGTTCCTGGCCCTGATGCCCGATCCGAACGGGCCCTCGGCCGGCCCCGGGCTCGGCTACTACTACAGCAACCCGCAGCAGGCGGTTGACGAGCAGTACGTCACGGGTCGAATCGATCACCGCCTGAGTGACAGCGACCAGGCCTGGTTCGTCTACACGGGCGACTGGTCGAAGAGCTCCACGCCGGAGGCCAACCCGAACTTCGCCACCTACGGCATCCGGAACAAGCAGATCGTCAGCCTCGAGAACGTCCACACGTTCTCGGCCAACATGCTCAACACCGTCCGCCTCGGGTTCAACAGGAACTACTACTTCGACGAGACGACGGCCACGGTGCCGATCGCGAGCAGCATGTATGTGGCCGCGGATCCGTTCGTGACGCCCTCCGCGCGCGGCGCGTTCGAATCGGTCGGCATCGGCGGCATGACGGGCATGGCCACCACCGGAAATGCCCCGGTCTGGTTCACGCACACGGGCATCAGCCTCGACACCGAGTTCAGCTTCATCAAGGGCGCCCACACGTTGAAAGCCGGCGGGTCCTGGCTGTACTCGATTGACAAGGGGTCCTTCGTCGCCGTTCAGGCGCGCGGAGAGGTCAGCTTCGATACGTGGGGCCAGTTCCTGGCGGGCACCGCAACCCGCGCCAACGTGATTCTGCCGGGCAGCGATCCGAGCAAGGATTTCCGCAGCCACACCGTCTCGGCCTACGCCGAGGACAGCTGGCGCGCATCCTCCCGGTTCACGGCGTCACTCGGCCTCCGCTACGACCTGCTGGCATCGCTGTCGGAAGCCAACGGCAAGTTCTCCAACCTGGTGGGCGGACCTTCCGACCTGACACCCACGGTCGGCAAGACCGTCATTACGCCGGAGAAGACGAACTTCGCGCCTCGTCTCGGATTCAACTGGGACGTGCTCGGCGACGGGAAGATGAGCGTCCGGGGCGGCGGCGGGATGTTCTACAACCTGATCAACGCCTTCAGCCTTCGCGAAGCGAGCAACAACTTCCCGATCACCGTCCAGTACTCGCTGAACAACGTGCCGTTCCCCGACGTGTTCAAGGGATTCGTGAAGGGTTCGGTCCTCCCCGACTTCGGGGCTATCCAGTCCAAGCCGAAGACCCCGGTGTTGACCTCGTACCACCTGACGGTGCAGCGTGATCTCGGCTTCAGGACGGCGCTGACGGTGAGCTTCGTCGGTTCGGAAGGCCGTAACCTGCCGTCGGGCACTATCGTCAACAGCGACTTCGGCAACCGCGTGTATCCGACCTCGACCAATCCGTACTACTGGGCGGCGGGCGGAACGCGACCCAACCCGAACTTCGGCCGTATCGGGTTCGGCGAGTTCATCTTCAAGTCGAGCTACCAATCGCTTCAGACCTCGCTCGAGCGTCGCGTGGGTGAAGGCATCGGCTTCACGGTCAGCTACACCTACTCCAAGTGCATGAACGAGAGTTCAGGCGAACTGAACACCGCACTGGGCAACGGCGGCGGACCGTCCGTGTTCCAGTACGCGCGCGATCCCAGCACCGGCTACGGCCCGTGCTCTTACACGAGCACCCACTCCGGCAACTTCACGACCACCTGGGACCTTCCCGGAAAGAACCTGAAGGGCGTGGCCGGGGCGGTGCTCGGCGGATGGCGGTGGAGCACGATCACGACCATGCAGAGCGGCTATCCGTTCAACGTGGCCACCGGCTTCAACCGCTCGCGTCAGAACGTGACCTCCAGCTCACTCGGCGACCGGCCGAACTGGGCGCCGGGATGCGACGCGACGAGCGCGATCATCCAGAACCCGGCCATCGGCTCCATCGGAAGCGGCACCCCGGTGATCTGGTTCAATCGTGACTGCTTCGTGATGAACGACCCGGGATATCTCGGGAACGTGTCGGCCATGGCGCTTCGTGGACCCGGACTGTTCACGAGTGACTGGTCGCTGGCCAAGTCGTTCAGGTTCTCGGGCGGTCAGCGGATCGAGCTCCAGGTCCAGGCGTTCAATATCACCAACTCCGTGAACTTCCGCGTTCCGGGCGCCAGCCTGTGGAGCAATGCCACGACGAAGAACGCCGGCGCCGGAAAGATCACGGCGACGGTGACCGCTCCGCGACAGGTTCAGCTCGGTATCCGATTCGTGTTCTAAATCGTCGGCGGTTTCTCGAAAGAGGCGCCCCCGTTGTCGGGGGCGCTTCCGTTTCCCGCGGCCGGCCGGGGCCAGACCCGCACGGCCCGGCCGCGGGATTGTTTCAGGCAGGCAGCGAGGGGCTCCCGCCATCATCTCTCGAGCAGTCCCGGTCAGCCGACCGACGTGCGTCGGGCGCCACAGGGGTGACCAGTTCAGGGACGGCTCGGGCCTCGCGGGCAACTCCCCCAGCCAGAGCGTCCGATCCACACGGCATCAATCCCCGGCCTTGGCCCCAGGTGCGGCCAGGCAAGCCGGACTGCCGGAGTCCACGCACGACGTCGTGGCACGGCGGACCGGCGGACACGCAAGGAGTCTTCCTCGATGATGCGAAAACTATTGGTATCGGCGGTCATCGTCGTCGGATTGAGCGGCGCAGCCGGCATGTGGGCGGGCGCCTCGGCGGCCGCCTCGCCTGCCGACCCGCAGGTCAAGGGAATGGGCAACGCCCCGCCGCCCCCGAATCCCACGCACAGCTTCTCGATCGTCAAGCCCATGAAGGGCTCCGACACACCGATGGAGCTGACGTTCGTCTTCACACAGGACGAAATCTATGTGCCAATCGTCCTCCGGCGCCCGAAGGGCACCGGCCCGTTCCCGGCCATTCTGATGAGCGCGGGAAACGGCACCGGCGGAATGCCGAGAGCCATCTCGACGGCGGAGCGCCTGGTGAAGATGACCGACGCGATGCTGGCCCGCGGCTACGTCGTCGTGAACATCGAGCCGAGGAACGAAATCCCGTATCTCTACCAGAAGCAGGGCCGGGCCGTGGATTTGCCCGACAGCGTCAGCGGCGGCAACCGCGTGCTGAAGTCCAACGCGACACTCGACTCGGATGACTACATCGCAGTCATCAAGTACCTGCAGGCGCAGCCCTTCATCGACAAAGACGCGGTGGGCTGCGTCGGCGTCAGCCACAGCGGCGAGCTCATCATGAAGGCCGCCAGCGAGATCTCGTTCGGCGCCGGCGTGCCCATCGAGGGCGCGACCAACGAGTACCTCGAAATCGACAACGGCCCCGCGGCCCCGCGCAAGGACAACGAGGTCCAGTTCCAGGACTCGGCCGTCGTGGCGAAGTTCGCGAACAAGGCCAAGGCTATGGACCGGATCAAGAACATCGGCACCACGCCCCTGCTCGTCATCGGGCGCGACAAGGATCACCAGCAGGGCATCTTCAGGCTGACCTACGAATGGACGAAGGAAGCGGGGAAGAACGTGACGTGGCTGTCGTTCGATCACCCGGTCCACGGATACCCCTTCATGTATCTCAAGCCCGACGGGTCCTACCAGCCGGATGCCATCCAGCAGAAAGCGTTCGAGGCGTTCATGGCGTTCTTCGACGCGAACCTGAAGCACAACCACGCGACCGCGCCGGCTTCGAAATAGGGGACAGACGAACATGCCGAACATTCACTCCACATCGTTCCGATTCAGCGCGTCGTCTGCCGTACGGGTTGCGGCGCTCGGCCTCGTGCTGCTGCTGCCGCGTGTCGCGGTGGTCAGCGCCCAGACGCCTGCGCCGCCGCCCGGCGTGTCGCCCACCGGTTCGGTGAACGGCCTCGAGGCCAAGTTCATCGACATCAAGGGCGTCAGGACCCGCTACTACGAAGCGGGCCAGGGCGAGCCCATGGTCCTGGTGCACGGCGAGGGCTGGTCCGGCCACTCGAGCGCCAACACGTGGTCGAAGAACATCCCCGGCCTCGCGAAGCGCTTCCACGTGTTCGCCGCCGACAAGCTGGCGTCGGGCATGACGGGAAACCCCCTGGACGACAAGGACATGAACATCCAGGGCGAAGTCGAGCACATGTACCAGTTCATCCTGGCGATGAAGGTCGGCAAAGTGCACCTGGTGGGCCAGTCGCGGGGCGGCGGGTGCGTGTTCTTCCTGGCCATCGCCCATCCGGAAATCGTGAAGACGCTCGTCATCGTCGACACCGGCACAGCGTCACCACAGGTCGGCGAAACCAACCGCCAGGCGGTCCTGGCCGCCTGCCCGAAGGACCCGGACTGGGAGGAATGGCGCTGCCGGCTGCGCCAGATCTCACATCTGCCCGATGTGGCGTTCGATGATCAGTTCTTCGCGACGGGCCGCTACATGGCGAGCTTCCAGAAGTCGAAGGACACCGTGGCGAAGATCAAGGCGGGCGCGGGCGAACCGTTGAGCTCGCAGTTCAACGAGTGGAAGAAGCAGGTTCACGAGCGCGTGATCAAGCAGCCGACCCTGATGATGCCCATCCTGCTCTACTGGGGCAAGGACGACCCCTCGGCCATGCTCAAGAACGGCCTGGCGCTGCTTGACGTCATCTCCGTGCAGAACCCCAACGTCAGGATGATCATCGCGAACAACTCCGGACACTTCCACTACCGGGAACATCCTGAAGAGTGGAACCAGAACGTGATCAACTTCATCGACTACTGGAACCGGCAGCCGGCCGTACCGGCCGCACCGGCGGCGAAGTAGGGCCAGACGGCCCGACGCTGTCGGGAGAAGGAGTCGGGCGGGCGCGGCGTGAAGGCACGCCGCGCCCGCACCGCCGCGTGATCACCCTGATCACGGACGGCTGATGTCGCAGGGCGTGTGCGTTTCGGCTTCGATGGGGGCAATGATGGCCGCACGATCACTGACATCTGGACGGATGCATCACCGCCGGCGCCGGCGAATCCTGACATGGATCCGGAGCCTCTTCGGAGGCGCACGCCAGAAACCCGCAGCAGGCTGGAATCCAGGCGTCATCCGGTCGTTCAGCCACCCGACCATCCCGCCGGCATGCGGCAGCTGCTGACGCGCAGTCGTCGCATCCCTCCGGCGGCCAATCGCGATCCGAGCCCCTTCACTGACGGCCGTAGATGACGGCCCACCGCGCGTCGTGGAACAGGCCCTCGATCGGCTGGACCGGCTTGAAGCCGATGCCCGCCATCAAGCCGTCGAGCTGCTCCCTGGTGATGATGAGCGCCGGATCGTTCTTGTGGGGGCCCGTCTTCGCGTCGTACTCGACAATCGCTACCCGCGCGGTCCGATTGAGATATGGAGACAGCGCGGCGAGAAAACCGGCGCGGTCCCCGATGTGGTGCAGCACGTCGTGGAAAAACGCCAGGTCCACGTCATGGCCGGGCAGCTTGGGGTCCGTGTAGACCCCGAGGACCGGCGTGACGTTGGTGATGTGCTGTTCAGTGAGCTTCTGCCGAATGCGGTCGAGGAAGACCGGGTCGACCTCCTCGGCATAGACCTTCCCGGTGGGCCCGACGGCCTTGGCGAGCGACAGGCTGAACAATCCGGGCCCGGCGCCGATATCGGCCACGACCTGGCCGGGCTTGATATCGAGGCGGGCGACAAGCTCGTCGACCTGAAGGCTCGCTACCCGTTCAGGCCTTTCCATCAACTGGATCCAGTTTTCGACCGGCCGCGAACCAAGCTGGCGCGCCGATGTCGGCGCGGCGCCGGTGCCGACCAGACATACGCCGACGCACGCCGACAGCACGACTCTGTGGAAGAGGGGCATCGATAGGCACTCCTGTTGGGATTCCCGCTGATTGTCCCAGAGGCCGCGCCTGAACGCAACCGCCTGTCGTCCGGCGCCGAGTGTCGTCGGTTGTCCGAGGCCGGAACACCGCGGGCAGTTCGACCGCCAGCTGTCCGTAAACTATTGTAATCATTGCCGGTAATCAGTAATTCCGCCCAAGTCCAATCGGGCAGGAGCCGCAGAGCGCCTGATGCGAGAGACGCCCGACGCGGGCGCATATTGGCCTTGACATGGTATGGTCATCAGGTGGTAGAGTGGTCCAACCAACTCAAGCTTGCCTGTTAATTGCTTTCTCTGCCCGAGAGGTTTGGGCGGTTCAGGCAACAGAACGCGAAGCCCGGCGGGATTATCAGCCTGCCGGGCTTTTCGTTTTTCGGCCGGTCCTGCACGCGCGTCCTCCTGACTGCCCGGACTGCCTGGAGATCCTCCCGACTCGATTCATGCGGCGCGTCCCGGGACCGATTGTACGGACACGGGGGAGCGCCGCCGCCGGCCGATTCCGGCCCGGTTGTGCCCGGGCTCCCGCCCCGCCATGAGGAGTGTTTCCCAATGCGCAGGCCTGGCCACCCGGAGCGGTCTCGACTGCCGGTCATTCTGCCGGCCATTGCCCTCATGCTCTCGCTTCAGGCACGTGCGGAAGGGCCCCAGCCTCCCTTGACGATTCGAGACGCGGTCCGCGATGCCAATCACGATTTCATTCCCGACCTGATCGGCACCAAGGTCACGGTGACGGGCGTTGTCACCTACGAGCCCCGGGTGATCGGGCAGAATGCGTGCACCGCCACCATCCAGGATGCGACCGCCGGCATCGTGCTCTTCACGACCACTCCGTCACTGATGGTCGGCCGGTTCGGCCAGGGCGACATCGTGGAGGTCAACGGGGAAGTCTCGCAATATCGCGGGCGTGAGCAGCTGATCGTCGACTCGGCGCGAAACCTCGGCGCGGGAACCGCCGTCCAGCCTGCCAGGGTCAGGATTGCGGATGTTCTGACCGAGAAATTCCAGAACCAGCTCGTCCGGGTTCACGGGAAGATTCGAATCCAGTCCGCGATGCTCGGGCAGAAGATGGGCGTCGTGATTCAGGACGAGTCGGGGGAAATCCCCGTCCTCCTCCTCGACGCCTTCCTCCAGAACCTGGACTTCGTCGAGAAGCTGCTCAAGGCTCCCGGCGCGGACGTGGTTGGCATCGCGAGCCAGGACAAGGCGGTCGCTCCGTTCAACAGCGGGTACCGGCTGGTGCCGCGCGACCAGGCCGACTTCGGGTTCTCCCCGATTGTCCCGTACCGCGAGATGGGCGCAGCCTTGCTTGGAGCGCTGTTCCTCGGCTCGTTCGCGGTGGTCTGGGTTCGCCGGCGCGACGCCGAGAAGCGGGCGCGCGACCTCGCGATCTTTTCGGAGCGACTGCAGCAGGCGAAGAACGCCGCGGAAAGCGCCAGCCGGTCCAAGAGCGAGTTCCTCGCAAACATGAGCCACGAGATTCGCACGCCGATGAACGGCGTGCTTGGAATGACCGGCCTGCTGCTCGATACGAACCTGACGAGGGAACAGCGCGAATACGCGGAGTCGGTCCGCTCGAGCGCCGACGGTCTCCTCAGCATCATCAACGACATCCTGGACTTCTCCAAGATCGAAGCCGGCCGGCTGGCGATCGACGCCGCTCCATTCGATCTGTACGGGGTCATCGACGAGGTGGCCGACCTGCTCGGGCCGCGTGCGCAGGAGAAAGGCCTGGATCTGCTGACGCGGTTCGGCCCCGCCGTGCCACGGGTCGCCGTGGGAGACGTCAGCCGCATCCGCCAGATCCTGGTGAACCTTGTCGGCAACGCGGTCAAGTTCACCCACCAGGGGCACGTCCTGATCGGCGTGACATGCACACGCCGCGCCGGCAATCGCGCGACGATCGGAATCTCAGTCGAAGATACGGGTATCGGCATCGAGACGTCCAAGCTCACCTACGTGTTCGGGAAATTCACACAGGGTGACGCGTCGACCAGCCGCAGGTACGGCGGGACCGGCCTGGGCCTGGCCATCAGTCGCCAGCTCGCACAGTTGATGGGTGGAACGCTCACCGTTTCGAGCGAAATGGGAAGTGGATCGGTGTTCTCGCTGTCGCTCGACCTTCAGGTCGAGCCGGACGCCGTGCTTCCCGGTGGGGCAGGCATGGACCTGGCGGGACTTCGGATCCTCGTGGCCGACGCCTCGCTGCTGCGCCGGACCCTGGAGGCCGAGCACCTGGCCCGATCAGGGGCGGTCGTGGAACAGGCCTCCTCCCTCGACGAGGCCATTCGAACGCTGCGGCGTGAACGAGGCACTGGCGCGCGCTTCGATTTTGCCGTCGTCGACGAGGATCTCGCGGGCACGACGGCGCTTTCGGTGGCGCGGGCCCTCACCTCCGCGGAGGTGTTGCGCGACACTGGTCTCCTGATGATGACCGCTCACGGATCGCAGCGGACGCTGCAGGCTGAAGTCGAGAAAGGATCCGTCACGGCGACGATCGTGAAACCGATTCGATACAGTCAACTGGTCGCAACGCTCGCCTGCGAGACGACGAAGCGACAGCAGGCGGAGGCCAGGCCGGGAGATGCCCGGGCGGCGGATCCGGGGTGTGGCGGAGATGCGAGGCGGGAGCTGCTCGGAACCCGGGTGCTGTTGGCCGAAGACAACCCCGTGAATCAGAGACTGGTCGTGAGGCTTCTCGAGAAGCTCGGCTGCCGCGTCGACGTGACGTCCAATGGAGAAGATGTCGTGGCCAGGATCGGGCTCGCGCCGTATGACGTCGTGCTGATGGACTGCCAGATGCCCGTGGTGGACGGGTACGAGGCCACCGCCCTCATCAGGAGCCTCGACTCTCCGGCGGCGCACGTTCCGATCATCGCCGTCACGGCGCACGCGATGCAGGGCGATCGGGAACGGTGCCTGGCGGCCGGCATGGACGGGTACCTGTCGAAACCGATTCAGCCGGTCGCGCTGCGCGAGGCGCTCATGGCTCACCTGGCCCCGCGAACGGCGCCAGTCGCTCCTGCGTCGCCCGGGTCCGCGCCGCCCGCGGATCCGTCGCCCGCTTCCCCGTAGGCCCGTCACCGTTGAATCCGTGCCGTCCCGCCCTGCGCAAACCCCCGCACCTGTTCCACGGTGGCCATCGTCGTATCGCCCGGGAAGGTCGTGAGCAGAGCCCCGTGCGCCCAGCCGAGCTTGACCGCCTCGGCCGGTGATTCTCCCGCGAGCAGCCCGTAGAAGAAACCCGACGCAAACCCGTCACCGCCTCCGACGCGATCCAGCACGTCGAGATCGCAGATGGGCGATACGAAGGTCTCGCCGTCCACCCATGCGACGGCGCCCCACCGGTGCCTGGCGGTCGAGTGCACCTCGCGCAGGGTGGTGGCGACAACCCGGATATTCGGGTGCCTGCTCACAACCTTGTCGATCATCCCGAGAAACGTACACGGGTCGAGCTTCGATCCCGCCGACACCTCCGGTCCCGGAATGCCCAGCCCCTTCTGCAGGTCTTCCTCGTTGCCGACAATCACGTCCACGTTCTCGACGATCCGCGTGAGCACGTCGGCGGCGCGACGCTGGCCGCCCCACACGTTCCAGAGCTTCTCCCTGAAGTTGAGATCGAACGACACCATGGCGCCCGCGGCCCGGGCCGCCTTCATGCCCTCGACAATCAGCTCGCCGGTCGTCTCGGAGAGCGCGGCGAAGATGCCCCCGCTGTGAAACCACCGGACGCCACCCGCGAACACGCCGGCCCAGTCCACGTCGCCGGGCTTCAGCAGCGCTGCCGCCTCGTTCGCCCGATTGTAGAAAACGACCGGCGCCCGGATGCCATGACCCCGGTCGCTGTAGACGGCGGCCATGTTCGGCCCGTTGACGCCGTTATGCGCGAACCGCTTGTAGAACGGCCTGACGCCCATCGCTCTTACGCGCTCGGCGATGAGATCGCCAATCGGGTAGTCGACCATCGCCGTCACGATGCCGGTGTTCAGGCGGAAGCAGTCGGCAAGGTTCGCCGCCGCGTTGAACTCGCCGCCGCTGACGTGGATCTGGCACTCCGTCGCCTTCCTGAACGGAATGATGCCAGGGTCCAGGCGATGAACCAGCGCCCCGAGCGAGACGAAGTCGAGCGCGCCGTCGTTGCGGATCGTCAATCCGTGCGTCATCCTGTGTGCTCCCGTGTCGAGAGGACCGGGGGGCCCTGGTCGCGCGCTCACCACGCCGTGTGGAACACGCCCGGCTTGTCCACGCGGCGATACGTGTGAGCGCCAAAGTAGTCGCGCTGGCCTTGCGTCAGGTTGGCGGGCAGCCGCTCGCTCCGGTACGCGTCGAAGTAGGCGAGCGAGGCGCCGGTGGCAAGCACCGGGATGCCCAGGCCGACGGCGGTCTGTACGGCCAGGCGCCAGGCCGGCTGGCGTCGCTCGAGGGCATCCCGGAACGCGTCGTCCAGCAGGAGGTTCGCCAGTTCCGGATCGCGCTGGTAGGCCGCCATGATGTCGCCGAGCAGGTTCGCCCGGATGATGCAGCCGGCCCGCCAGATCTTGGCGATGTCAACCGGCTTCAGGCCGTACCCGTATTCCTCGGAGGCGAGCCTGAGCAGGCCCATACCCTGGGCGTAGGACGTGATCTTGCTGGCGTAGAGCGCGTCGCGGGTGGCGTCGATGAGCCGGCCCCGGTCGCCGGTGAAAGACGGGGACGGTCCACGCAGGATCGTGCTTGCCGTCACGCGTTGCGGCTTGAGGGCCGAGATGATGCGGCTCTCGACGGCAGCCGTGATCGTCGGGATCGGAGCGCCGATGTCGAGCGCCTGCTGGCTGGTCCACTTGCCGGTGCCTTTCTGCGCCGCCTCGTCCAGGATGAGGTCCACCAGTGGCGTGCCGGTGTCCGGATCGATCTTTCCCAGGATCTCGGCGGTGATTTCGATCAGGTACGACTTCATCTCGCCCTGGTTCCACTCGGTGAAGATGTCCTTCATTTCGGGTGCCGTGAGCCCGAGGCCCCGTGACAGGATGTCGTAGCTCTCGGCAATGAGCTGCATGTCGCCGTACTCGATGCCGTTGTGCACCATCTTCACGTAGTGCCCGGCGCCACCCGGCCCCATGTATTCGACGCACGGTTCGCCGTCCTCGGCCTTGGCCGCGATGGCCCGCAGGATCGGCGACAGCGCCTCCCAGGCCTCGCGCGGGCCGCCAGGCATGATGGAGGGCCCCCACAGGGCGCCCTGCTCGCCGCCGGACACGCCCGTCCCGACGTAGAGGTAGCCTTCCGCCTCCAGTTCCCGGCCCCGGCGCTCGGTGTCGGAGAACAGCGAGTTCCCGCCGTCGATCAGGATGTCGCCCTTCTCGAGGTGGTCCTTGAGGTGGGCGATCGCACTGTCGACCGCGGCCCCGGCGGGGACCATGATCAGCACGCGGCGAGGCTTGCCGAGCAAGGCCATCAGGCTGGCAGGCGAGTTGGCCAGCTCGACGTGCTTCCCGGCGGCGCCGCCCAGCCATGCGTCGGCCTTGCTGGAATCGAGATCGTAGCCCGCCACGCGGAAGCCATGGCGCTCCACGTTCAGCGCCAGATTGCTGCCCATGACGCCCAGCCCAACTACTCCCATGTCACACGTCATGTCGGTGCTCCTGACAGACGGCTGGGCCCGAAGCCCGAGGCTCAGGATGCGGGAGCCGACTTCGGCCCGGCCCGTAGCCGATACAACATCTCACCAGCACGGGGCACGACGAGTTGCCGAGGGTCGTCGCGCCCGGCCCACTCTTCCATTCTTATACGAGCGGGATCCAGGTAGCCAAGATTGATGCGGCGGCACCGTTCCTCGGCTATCCCCGTGGCGAGCGTGACCCGGATCCGGGGCGTTTCGATGCCGGTCGCGGCGTCATACCGGCCGAGCCCCTTGACGTGCGTGGAGTGCGCGAGCACACCGCCCGGGTAGCCCGCGAACCTGTCCCAATGGGCGAGGAAATAGTCGCGGCAGTGATAGCCCACCTCGTCCAGGATGCGCCCGTGGGTGTAGCTCACCTCCGTGACGCGCGGGGCGTAGATGACGATCTCACCGCCGTCGGCCACGACCGGCTCCAGTTTGTACATACCCTTCGCAGCGGTCCACAGATCGTCGTACATCTCCGGCATGATCGACAGGACCCGATCGACCGGCCGATCCAGGTAGACGATGTGCTTCAACGCCGAGAGGCGAGCGGCCTCGCGCCAGGCCTCCCGGGCCGGGCCGAAGTACAGTCCATTCACCCCGGCCTGCGTGACGACGAGCGCCAGGCACGACACGGGCCGATCGATGAGCGAGGCGGCGCGCTCGATCACCGCGCGCACCGGGGTGACGGGCTCGCCAATGACGTTGAAGTTGCCGATCAGCGCGCCGAGCCAGTGCGTGAGATTGATGATGTCCGGCCCGGCAATCCCGGGAATCAGGTACCTGGCGCCGCCCGAGAAGCCCGCCACTTCGTGCGGGAACACCGGCCCGCAGATGAGAATCCGGTCGTAGTCGAGGATCAGCCTGTTGATGGCCACCTCGACGTCTCGCGCGACGAGCCCGTCCGTGATGGCTTCGATCTCCGCGGCCTCGATGCGGCCGAGCGTGACGAAGCTTGCCGGCTCGTCCCACCGGTGGTTGAAGACCCGCCGATCTCCGCTTCGCCCTGCGATGACTGGCCGGCCGACCAGCCGGCTCATCTGCGCGTCGGACATCGGCTGATGGGTGCCGAGCGCGATCAGGAAATCGCACGCGGCCACGCGGCGCGCGACCGCCGCTTCGATCGCGTCCCACATCATCGCCATCGGCATCGTGCGGGTCCCGTCGGGGATGATGACGAGCAGGCGCTTGCCGTCGAGCGGGAGGGACCCGAGCCCTTCGCCGACGATACGGTGGACCTGCTCCGGGGTGAGCACGCGATCGGCCGAGCCCTGGCCGACGACGATCGCTGCAGGTGCCGTTGGCGCGCTCATCACCGCTAGACCCCGCTGAAGGCCGAGAATCCGCCGTCGATCGGCAGGACCACGCCGGTGACGAATGCCGAGGCCGGGGACAGCAGCCACAACACGGCGCCGAAGAGGTCCTCCGGCTTGCCGAATCGCCCCATCGGCGTGTGAGCGATGATCGCCTGGCCCCGGGGGGTCATGTGGCCGCTCTCGGGCTCGGTGAGGAGAAACCGGTTCTGATCGGTGAGAAAGAACCCCGGCGCGATCGCGTTGACGCGGATCTTCGGCGAGTATTCCTGCGCCATGTGCACGGCCAGCCACTGCGTGAAATTGCTGACGCCGGCCTTGGCGGCCGAGTAGGCCGCGATCCGCGTGAGGGGCCGCAGGGCATTCATGGACGACACGTTGAGGATGTTGCCCGCGCCCTGGTCCACCATGATGCGGCCGAACACCTGCGACGGCAGGATCGTGCCGAGGATGTTCAGATCGAACACCCACCGGAGCGCGTCTGCCGGCAGATCGAAGAACGACGGGTTGGCACGTGTCGTGGCCTCGGGCCTGTTGCCGCCGGCGCCGTTCACGAGGGCGTCGATCCGGCCGAACCGCTCGAGGATGAGATCCGCGGCGTAGCGCAGGCTCTTCGGATCGAGCACGTCGGCCGGAGTCATGATGGCGCGGCTGGCGCCATCTGCCATCCGGTCGAGCAGGCGCTCGGCGGGGTCGGAGTTGCGATCGAGCAACACCACGTTTGCGCCACATCCGACCAGCGCACAGGCGATCTCGCCTCCCAGAATCCCGGTGCCGCCAGTGACGACGACGGTCTGACCGGAGAAATCGTAGAGGTGCGTCAATTCGTCGAGGTTCATGGCAGACCTCTCCATCGCGCCGGAGCCGATGCCTGGCGGCCCGCAGATCGGGACGCGGAACGGATCACCGTGGCCGCCGAGGACGGGCGGCAGCCGCTGCTCGAAGGCGAAAACCCGGCCTGACCTGCAGGTTCTGGAAGGGCGTTAGGCTGCATGTGGTCAGACCACAACTCTGGAACGCATCGCATAAGGCAAATCCACTTCAAGAAACTACGCGGGTCACGGCCGGGTGTCAATAGCGAATAGATCGCCGTGCGCGTTAGTATTCTGGCGCTTCAGAGCCCATGGCGCCCGTCGCCCGCCGCGCGGATCCGGCCTTCGTCAAGGTCGCGCCCGATCGAGAGTAGCAGGGCAGGTGGACGGACCACTGGTGCCGCGAGGTGGTGTCCTGGCGCTGTCAGCCAGGGGGCCGATTCACGGGAGGAGCCGGCGAAACCAGGGGGCGCCTGGCGCACCGGAAGTTGGGTGGATCGCAATGCCGGGTCCCTGTGTGATGATGGTCCTTACGAGGAGGGCTTCAGCATGTTGGGGACTATCAAGCGGCTCGTGCAGGACCGCGGCTTCGGTTTCATTTCAGCCGAGAACGGCTCCGAATATTTCTTCCACCGTGATCAGCTTCGCGGCGGATTGGCATTCGAGACGCTCAGGCCGGGCACGAAGGTGAACTTCGAACCGCAGGAAGGGCCAAAGGGCCCGCGCGCCGGTAACGTCGAACCCGCGTAATCGCCCGCGCGGGGGGCGCCCTTGGACTCGAGGGCGCCCTCCACGCGCCACTCGCGGGAACGGCTAGAACCTCACGGTCAGTGTCGCGTCGACCCGCCGGGCGGGCAGCCGGTAGTACTGTGCGTCTCCGAGCTCGCTCTCGGCGATGGGCGGCCGCTCATCGGTGAGGTTGCGGCCATCCACGCGCAGCTCCCATTTTCCAGACCGATACCCGACTGAGGCGCCAATGGTCCCATACGGGTCGGCGAGCGCGGTGTTGCGCATGTTGAGATACCGGCTGCCGACGTAGCTCCATTCGACACCTGCCGTCGGGCCGTGCTCCGGGCCGTAGACCAGTCCAAACGCGGCCAGGTGGCGCGCCGACATCTCGATTCGCTTGCCGCCAAGCTGGGTGGGAATGCCGTCGAACTCCGCGATGTAGTCGCGGAAGCGGGCATCGTGGAAGCTGTAGGTGGCGCGCCCTGTCAGGTGATGCGGCAGATACCAGGCGATTGCGCCCTCGATGCCCTGGAACCGCTCGGTTCCGGCATTGGCCAGCGCAGGCAGGCCGTTGACCGTCTGCGCCACGACGAGATTGGAGAACGCCATCCTGAAGTACCAGACCTCGGCCGAGACCTGCCCCTGGAACAGCCGGCTCTTGGCGCCGAGCTCGACGCTTTGTGAGGTCTCGGGCTTCAAGAGGCCTTCGGCTTCGGCTTCGCCGATGCCGAAGTCGAAGGCGGCAGGCTTGAACGTGTTGCGATAGTCGGCGAACAAGGCCAGACGATCGGCATCCCGGTGCCACGCGGTCCACATGACCCCGAGGCTGCCGCTTGGCCTGACAGTCGTCTTCGTGTTCTCCCGGCCAGCGTCCGCCTCTGTGCCGCTGTGCGCGTCGCGCGCCTCGTTGGTGACATTGAGCCGCAGTCCCGCGTCGAGTCGCACCCCGGCGACCGGTTGCCACTCAGCCATCGCGTAGCCGCCCACGAAATCCCGCCGATCTTCGATCGACACGTCCAGCGTGGACGGCACGCCGGCCTGGGGCACGCTCGATCCATCGAGCGCGGCGGTGTAGTCGAAATCGGCGCCGTGCGCGGTGCCCATCCCGTGCAGGAAGTCGGCGCCGGCCGCGAACATCGTCTCGCCCTTGCGCCAGGAGACGTGCGAGTCGGCGTAGATGTCCGTGAGGTCGATGTGCTCGCGGATGCCCCTGGCATTGTCTGGCCCGTTGTCGAGCGTCAGCAGGTATCCGCGCAGGATGTCCTGCCGGGTGCGCGCCGCCGACGCGGTGGTCGTCCAGCTGAGCGTGCCGAGCGGCCGCTCGAAGCCCGCCATCAGCGTGCCCGCCCGGTGATTCTGGAACGCGCCTGAGGGATTCTGATTGCTGTCGAGCGGCACCAGTGGCGACAGCACCTGTCCGTCGCGCACCGACGGGCTCGCCGGCCGCTGGTCGAGCCACAGCAGATCCACGTTGAACCAGAAGCGCCCCTTCGGACCCCAGCTGGTGCTGTTGCGCCAGAGGGCGTGGCCGCGCGCAAACCATGTGCGAGAGTCCGAGTAGCCCTGCCGGTCCCCGTCGAGCGTCAGCCTCGAGTCCCAGCCGCGCCCAAGCGGAACCTTGCTGCTGAAGAGTCCTCCGGCGCTGCCGAACTGTCCTGCATGGACCGACGCGGTGCGCCCGGACGCCGAGGCGTTCTTGTGCACGACGTGGATGACGCCCACAAACGAGGTGGCGCCGTAGGTGACGGCCGCCGGTCCGCGCAGGATTTCGATTCGCTCCACGTCGGTCAGGCTCAGCGCCGCCAGCGACGGATTGAATGCCCCGCCCCACGGCACGCCGTCGACGACGAGCAGGAAGGCGTCGAACTCCTTCAGGCCCCAGAACTCGGGCACCGCGCTGGCGGGCCCGCCATCGCCGCCCGGTGCGATCGACACGCCCGCGGCGAGCGCCAGGGCGCTTCGCAGGTCGCGCGCACCCAGGTTCCGGAGTTCGTCCGCCGTGATGACCTCGATGGAGGAGGGCACCTGGTCAGGCGATTCCGGCAGCTTGGTGGCGACAACCTCGACCCGTTCGGTGACGGTCGGCACGGTGGGTGCGGCTGGCGGCGGAGCGTTGGACGATTGTTGCTGTGCCTCGGCACCGAGCGGCAGCAGGACAGAAAGCAGCAAGCTCGCTCCCGCGAGCGCGGCAGAGCAGCGCATGGTCGACAGACTCCCCTGGCGGGATCAGTTCAGTTGGGATGTACCCGTAGCGTCGATCATCGGCGAGGCCGACGCTCTACTACCATGATTCGTTGAAGGGCTAGAGGCTAGAGGCTTGAGGCCCTTCGAGTCGCGATGGCCACAACTGGCACTGTGGAGCTGACGGGCCACCGAATCGGTGGTCCTCGGAAACGGGGGCCGCGTGAGCGGCCCCGGCAGACCGCTTTGAGTGGCTCACATATTCGAAAGCCCCCGGATCTGCCAGGGGGATTGTTACCCTTCTAGCCCCAAGTCTTAAGCCTCAAGCCTCAAGCCTTAAGCCTCAAGCCCCTACATCCCCCCGCCCTTGAGACACTCCCCCAGCAGAATCCGCTTCACGCGGTCCGGGTTGTTGATGATCGAGTAGAACTCGTCCAGGTACGCTTTCGCGTCACGGCGCGTTCGATCGGTGAGGTCGGGGAGCGAGTCGAACACGGCCATCATGGCGGTCCGCTTCTCCCGGAACGGTACGAGCGCCTTATCGAACTGGTCCATCGTCCGGCACGGGCCGCGGAAGAGCCGCTGGCGGGTCGACGACAGCTCGAGCCGCTTGTCGGGCGCGGCATACGGGGTGTCGACCAGGCCTGCGCTGTCGAAATCGTAGGTGATGGGGTAGCGGATACCGGATTCCAGCTGCACGATCGACACGTTGTGGCGCGACACGATCGAGAAGTCCGTGTTGCCGATCATCCACTGGAAGAGCGTCATGAATAGCAGCCCGTCGTTGTCGAGCCCGAGGAACCGCTGGCCCGTGATCTGCGCCAGCCGGCCCTCCATCCTCCGGGCGACATCCACGTCGGCCTCGAGGAAGAACCCGTACCGGCTCGCGACGTTCTTGCCTGTCGCCTCATCGATGTACGTGGCCCGGGCCAGTCGCGCGCGAAACGATCGCGCGGTGAGCAGGTTGAAGAGCCTGTAGGTCGCGTATTCACGCAGCACATACTGCTCGTAGGCGGTGTCGCTCTGGCAGTGGGTGGCGAGCTTCAGCGAGTCCTGCCCGGCGAATGGCGTCCCTTGCAGCCCCGTTTTCGGGAAGTCGATCTTCAGCGGCGCGAACCCGCACACAGCCGAGCGCAGGCGAAGGTTGCCGCGTGTGCCCAGCTGCACCGGGATGGACACCTCGGTGCCTTTGACGCCCGCCACGGTGATGGTTCCCGGAAACCGCTTCGTGCTTTGGGGATCGCGGTCCTTGTTGATGGCCTTGAAGTCCGCCCTGATCGTCACGGGCAGCGGATCGTCCGCCTGGAAGAGGGCAAGACCCTCCGCTTCCACGCGGCGCTTTCGGACGGTCGCGGCATCCGGCCAGGGCTCGGCAAGCTTGGCGACGGTCTTCGCCTGTTTCTCTGCGGCCGTCGCGGCCTGGCCCGAGCCGGCCGGCGGCGCCTGGCCCGCCAGCACCGCGACAGTCGCGATGGCCACGCCCAGCATCAATCCCGTCGCGCGCAGTCTCATGGAGGCTCCCGTCATATCCGGCGCCCCGGTTGCGCCCAAAGCCTAAACCGTTCCTTTCTTGCAGCCGTCGATCAGCTTGCCTTTCACCCGGCCCGGCGACTCGATCAGCGAAAAGAAGTCTCCGAGGAATTCCTTGATCCCGTCGAGTGTCCGCCGATCGATGCCGGCCTGCTTGTCGAACAGGCCAAGGATGTCGTTCTTTTTCGCCCGGAAGCGCGCGAGCACCGGTTCAAGTTCCGCAGCCGTCTTGCAGGGGCCCCGGTAGAGGCGCTCCCGCACGGACTGAATCCCCAGCTTCCGGTCCGGAGACGCATACGGAGGATTGACAAGGCCCGTGACGTCGTAGTCGTACGGGACCGGGTACAGGACGTTGGCTTCGGTCTTGAGCAGGAAGACGTTGTGCAGCGTGAACAGTGAGTAGTCCGTGTTGCCGAGCATGAACTCGAAGATCGACAAGAACAGGAGCGATTCCTGGTCCTGGTCCGCGAACTGGGTCCGCGGCAACACAGCAAGCCTGGCTTCCATGCGGCGTGCGAGGTCCTCTTCGCTTTCGAGGAAGAACGCATAGCGCGTCGTCTCGGTCTTCCCGGTCACCGGATCCGCGTAGGTGGCCCGTACCAGGCGGGCGCGCAGCGATCGCGGGCGTGAGGAGGTTGTTCGCCTTGTAGGCCAGGTACTCCCGAAGCACGTACTGTTCGTAGTCCGAATCGTCCCGGCAGTGCGTGACGAGCTTCAGTTCTTTCTGGCCGTCGAATAGGGTTCCGTCCAGCTTCGCCCGCCCGTCCTTCGGAAACTCGACCCGAAGCGGCACGAAATCGCAAACCCTGGGCTGCCGCCGGATGACTCCACGCGGGCGGAACTCAATCGGCAGCGACACGGCCTTGCCGCCGGCATCGGTGTAGGTCATCGTGCCGGGGAAGACGTTGGTGCTGGTCCGGCTCCGATCCCTGTTGATGGCCTTGAAGTCGGCCTTGAGCGTGATCGGGAGGACATCCTCGGACTGGAACAGAGGCCGGCCCTCGGACTCGAGGCGCCGCTTGGTGCGCGTCGCTTCGTCGGGCCAGGGCTCGGCCAGTTTACCGAGGCTCTTCAACTGCTTGGGCGAAGCTCCGGCCTGTCCACGGCCGGGCGGGGGCGATTGCTGGCCGGCCAGGACGGCGCAGGTGCCGATCGCGGCGCTGCAGACGAGCGCTGCCATCACGCGACGCGCGCGCGTCGCGGATCGGTTCACCGCGGCCGCGTGCGTCATTCCGGTCTCTCGTCTCAACATGCGATCCTCCCTGCCACCGGCCGAACGGCGATCACCGCATCCGGAACGTGCTTCGATCGACTGGCCCGCTCCCGCGGATCGCCGTCACGCCGGGAGATCTGGATCGCCAAGACGATAGAGGGCTGCGGGATGCGCGTCAAGTCCGGCTGATAGCCGACCCGACGAGTGACCCGCGCCGGGGGGCCGCTGCGGCGGGCCACGCGCCCGCGCGGGGTCGGGATTGGATTCCGATCAAGTATCATCAGGTCACCCTTTCTTATGGCGTTCGATCTGTTCCGTTCCCGATCCGAACTCGCGTCGAAGCCGCAGGCGGCGGAGTGGCAGATCCTCCGCGATTTCAACCGATCGCTGGCCCTCATCGTCGACCTCGACGCGCTCAGGTCCAGCATCGTCACGCGGCTTCACGAGTTGTTCCGCGCGGACCGGGTCGTCATCTTCCAGCTCGACGCGGACAAAGGGCTCTTTTCGCCAGCCCACGCCCTCGGCCATCCGCTCGACGATTTGTCCGGGCTGTTCTTCCGGCAGCGGGGCCGGCTCGCCAGGTGGTTGATCGTCAACGAAACCGTCCTGACCGTGCCGGTCGAGGCCGGCGTCTACGAGTACCTGGACGAGCCCGAGCAGGCGCTGCTGACCCGGGTGGGCGCGCGCATCTGCGGGCCGCTCGTGAGCCTGAATCGTTTGACGGGAATCATCACGCTCGGTTCCACCAATCCCGCCTGGCGGTTGACCGCCGAGGACACCGAGCGGCTCCTCGCCCTGGCGGGCCAGGCTGGCCTTGCCCTCGAGAACGCGCTCCTGTACCAGGAGCAGCGGGATCGCCTGAAGCGCCTGCACCGGGCCGAGCGACTGGCTGCGGCGGGGCAGCTGGCAGCCGGCGTGGCGCACGACATCCGGAACCCGCTCACGGCCATCAGGTCCACGATCCAGTATCTTCGCCAGGACTTCCCGGAGCAGGGCCCGAAGCGTGAACTGGTCGACGAGGTGTTGACCGAGGTCGACCGCATCGACCGCACGGTCAACGGCCTCCTCAGCCTGACACGGACACGGTCGTTCGAGCCCGAGGTGACCGACCTGCTCGACATCCTCCGCCAGTCGGTCACGCTCATCCGCGCGGAAGCGAGGCGGCAGGAGGTGCGGATCGAGGAGGCGATCGACGTCCTCGACGCCCGGTGCTCGGGCGATCCGGGCGAGCTCAAGCAGCTGTTCGTGAACCTGCTCATGAACGCGCTGCAGGCCATGCCGCAGGGCGGTCTCCTGCGCGTCGAGGCCTCGCCCGTCGTCGCCGAGCCCCAGCGCGCGCCGCGCGCGGTGCGCATCGGCATCGCCGACACGGGCATCGGCATCGCGCCGGAACACGTCGAGCGCGTCTTCGACCCGTTCTTCACGACGAAGCGCGACGGGACCGGCCTCGGGCTGGCGATCTGCCACGGGATCGTGGAGCGGCACCGGGGCGACATCGACATCAGCAGCGAAGTCGGCCGCGGCACCCGGGTGAGCGTGTCCCTGCCGCTGCTCGCCGCGCACCTTCGCGACTCGGTCGAGTGAGTCCAGGCCTCATCGGAGCAGCACGAAATGGCGAAGATCCTCCTGGTCGACGACGAGAAACCGATTCGGCGCATCCTGTCGGTCCTGTTGACCGACGAGGGCCACGACGTTCGGGAGGCGGCCTCGGGTGAAGAAGCCCTCGACTGCCAGCAGTCGTTCCACCCCAACATCGTCCTGCTGGACGTCAGCCTGCCTGGCATCGACGGCCTCGAGACGCTTCGCCGGCTGCTCGCGTTCGACGCTCGCTGCGACTGCATCATGATGACGGCGTACGGCACCATCCGCTCGGCCGTGGAAGCGATGCGGGTGGGCGCATTCGACTACCTGTCGAAGCCGTTCGACAACGACGAGCTGTTGCTCGTCATCGGCCGGGTGGCGAAGATGCGCGCCCTCGACGCGCAGGTCGAAGCGCTGACCGGCGAGCTGGAACGGCGCTACGGGTTCTCGGACATCGTGGGCATCAGCCCGCAGATGCAGGACGTGTTTCGGCTGGTGTCCAAGGTGGCCGCCGTCGACGCCACGGTGCTGATTCTCGGCGAGTCGGGGACGGGCAAGGAGCTGGTGGCGCGGGCGATCCATCGCCGCAGCCGCCGGGCGGACAAGCCGTTTGTCGCGGTCAACTGCAGCGCGATACCGCAGGCGCTGGTGGAAGCCGAGTTCTTCGGCCACGAGAAGGGCGCGTATACGGGCGCGGACCTGAGCCGTCCCGGACGCTTCGAGCAGGCGAACCTCGGCACGCTGTTCCTCGACGAGGTCGGCGACCTCGCGCTCGATGCACAGGCCAAGCTGCTGCGCGCGCTGCAGGAACGCGAGGTCACGCGGCTGGGATCGAGGCGGCCGACCCCGGTCGATGTGCGCGTGGTCGCCGCCACCAACCAGAATCTCGAACAGGCGGTCGCCGCCGGCCGGTTCCGCGAAGATCTCTACTGGCGCATCAATGTGGTCAGCATCCGGCTCCCTGCGTTGCGCGACCGGCCGGGCGACCTCCCTCTGCTCGTCGATCACTATCTCGACCGGTTCAACCGGGAGCTCGGCCTTGCCATCCGGTCCATGCGGCAGGACGCGCGGGGCCTGCTCGTGGGCTACGACTGGCCCGGCAACGTCCGGGAGCTCGAAAACACCATCTGCCGTGCCATGGTGCTCTGTGACGGCGACGTGCTGACGCCGCGGGATCTCCCGGCCAGGATTCGCGGAGAGCAGGACGCCGGGGATGGCGCGGCCTCCTCACTGGATCGGATGCACCTGGCCGACGTGGTGGGAGAGGCAACCTCGCGCCTCGAGAAGCGCCTGATCGAAGCCCGGCTCACGATGCTTCACGGCAATCGCACCGCAACGGCCGAAAGCCTGGGCATCAGCCGCAAGACGCTGTTCAACAAGATGCGGCAGTATCACATGACCGCCGATGATGCCGATCTGCCGGAGCGGGCCACCTCCGACGACGAATCGTCGAGCGGGTGACCGAGCGTCCAGGACCCGGCCGATCTGAGGGCTGCTGGTGTCCGCGCGCCGTCCGCATGCTCGACGCCCGGTCACGCTTTCGACGATCTACCTGGCCTCAGGCCTCAAGCCCCAAGCCACAAGCCTCCATTGGCGCGCCCCAGGCTACCGCACGTCGTAGCGGGCGAGCGCCACCAGTGTCAGGCACGAGGCGACCAGCACCCACCCGAGCAGGATGACGATGTCGGCGGCCCGCAGCCGATCGCGAGTCGAGAGACGCGGATACTGGAAGCCGGGCAGCTGCATCTCTTTGAGGCCGGCGTAATCGGTGGTCCCCATCTTGATCATGCCCGTCGGAAAGACGTCCTGAAACACCTTCGAGTAGAACTCGCGCGACAGCACCTGGCGGTGGCGTTCCGCGCTCGCCATGAAGGCCCGTTCGGCCTGCATGCCCGTGCCGGCCATCTCGGCCACGAAATCCGCCAACGCGCCGGCGGGTGACAACCGCGCCAGCCACAATCCGAGTGCCTGCTGGGCATCGGTCTCGCGCCGGGAGTCGTCCTCGATTTCCTTGAGTGCCGTCGAGATGCGCTCGGCGTAACGGTCGGCCACCGGCTGGCGCACGCTCATCCACTGGTCGCCCGCGGCTGCCGCCTTCTCGTTCGGGCCCCAGAGGCGCTGCAGCTCGGCGCCCTTTTCGCGTTCGATGGTGTTGGTCGAGGCGGCCTTCTCGAAGCGAACGACCTGCGCGGACTTGACGGGCCGCGCCAGCTGCGAGACCAGCGACGCCGCGCGAGGCGCGATGACCACCGCCAGGAGCCAGATGGCCAGCGACACGACCAGCGCCGCATACGTCGTGGACGCCATTGACGATACCAGCAGACCGAGCGCGAAGAAGACGGCGACGTAGAGCAGGGAGGATCCCATGATCCAGGCCGACGAGCCGAGGAAGCCCTGCGTGAACACATCGAGCCCTCCTACCGCCAGCAGCACGACGCCGAACAGACCGGCCAGGATGAGCGGCAGGGCCAGCGTGATGTAGCCGCCGACGGCCTTGCCCGCCGCGAGCGCCGATCGGCTCACCGAGTTGGACAGGATGGATCGAAGTGTGCCCTGCTCCTTCTCCCTCGTGATCGCGTCGAACGAGAGCAGGACGGCGAACAGGCTGAAGACGAATTGCACGATGAACAGGAAATCGATGTTGCCGAACAGGCCGAGCGCCGAGGGCGCCTCCAGCGGGGCGCCGTACTCGACGCTGTACTTGCCGATGAGCAGGTGGCGCGGATGCGACCCGGCGAGCCCGGCCGCGTACACTGAGCCGACCGACGGCGGCCAGTACGCGTCGAACGTGAAATTCGCGTTGGTGAACAGCTGCGTCGGACGCAGGCTGTGAAGGAAGTCCTGGTTGCGCCGTTCGATCTGCTGCTCGTCGGCCAGGCGCGTCAGGTACCCCTGGTAGCTCGAGTAGAGCGAGGCAGGGACCAGCGTCAGCGCCAGCACCAGCAACAGCACGAACCGCAGGCTGAGGATGTTCTCGTGAATCTCTTTCCGGGCGATGTTCCAGATCATGATCGTGTCCTCGATCGGCGGCCTTGTCGCCCAACCCGATCCCAGGTGTCGCTTCCGTTCGTGCTACCGCGGATCGAACCGCAGAAACAGGCCGATGGCTGCCGCCAGCGCCACGACGTTCCAGAGCGCGAGTGCCAGTAGCGGCATCAGCGCCGCCTGCAGCCGCGCCAGGAACGGTGGCGCGTGATAGGCGAACCGTGGCCTGGTGCTGATGTCGAGGAAATCGTTCACGCCGAAAGCCGCGCTCGCCCGCTGCGCCTCCCGGTAGCGCGATTGCAGGTACTGGCTGAGCGCACTGCCGAACGCCTCTGACTGGACGCGAAAATCCGCGAGGCTCTCGAACCCTGCGGCGCCCAACTCGGTAGCCGCGTATTCGAAGGGCGGCAATGGCGACAGGTACGAGAGCGTGCGCGACAGCTCGAACTGATGGGTCGCGGCTGATTGCCAGGCCTCGACCAGGCGATCTCGTTTTGCCAGCTGCTTGCGGTTGACCTCCGCCCAGACCTCGTCGGCGGCCGCGCGGAACTGGCCGTAGACGCGCGCAAATGCCGGGTCGGCCGCCGAGCGGCGCTCGATCTCGCGGGGACCGAGGTTGGTGAAATCGAGTTGCGATCGGAACTTCTCCCGCAGCCTGATCATGTCCTGCCGGCCGAGCTCGTCACGCTCCTCGCTGGTGATGAACTGGATGTCGCGCTCGAGCGCGGCGACGGCGGGAACCCGGACTACCTGCGCGGCCAGATACGGGCTCAGGTTGGGCACCACCAGGACGCCGACCACCCAGACGAGCACGCTGACCAGGACCGAGACCGAACTGCGGGTGACCAGGGCCGACACCGCGAGCGCGAGCGTGAAGAAAAATCCGGCGTAGAGCCACGCAGCGGCGCCGATCGCCGCCATGGCCAGCGCGTCGCCGGCGCTCCACTGGATGCCCGCCCTCACCACCACGACCAGCAGTCCGGCAAGCACGGCCGCCGCGACGGCTGAGGCGAGCACCAGCCATCCGCTCGCCCACTTCGCCACGATGACCTCGGCGCGCTTGACGTCGTTCGCCAGCACGAGCCTGAGCGTCCCCTGTTCCTTCTCGCCGTTGACCCCGTCGAACCCGATGACCACGCCGAGCAGGCTGAAGATCACCGCCACGATCGCGCTGAAGTCCATCGAGGAAAACAGCTCGCGCATGGGGCTCGCGTCGACCGCCTCGGTTCCGGCATCAGCCGGCAGGCCGGTCACCAGCACGAGCGGCGCCGGCGGGCGGGACGTCCGGATGACGGATCCCAGCCGGTTCAGGTGCGCGTAGCGCTGGAGAAACCGATCCTCCTGAACGAGTCGCTGATCGAATTCCTGCTGCTCGCGGACATGATTGGCCGCGAGCACGAAGGCCGACACCGACACGAGCACCAGCGCCAGCGCCAGGCCGATCTGAAATCGCAGCGACAGGAGGTGCTCGCGCAGCTCTTTGCGAATCAGGACGAGGATCATCGGGCACTCATCTCGGGTCGATCCTGACGAAGGCGAAGGCGGCGGCGGCAAAGACGCCGGCCGCCATCAGGCCGAGGACGCCAAGGTCGACGACAACGTTGCGGCGAAGCGCTTCGGACAGGGGCGCGGCCGGAAAGTCGAACACCGACAGCGGCGGCGCGTTCTTCGCGTTCTGCGCCAGCAGGGCGCCCAGGTTGCGTGTCTTGAACTCCGCGAGCGCGCGGCTCAGGCGCCGATGATCCGACAGCCCCGTGCCCGCCAGGTCGGTGAAGATGAAGGTCACGGCTGCCGCCGGCGCCACGCGGCAGACCATGCGGCTCATCTCGGTCAGGCGGTCCACGTTGATGCGATACGCTTCCGAGAGCCGGTCGTACTCACGGTTGAACGTCTCGACCGAGCCTTCGGGGTCCTTGCCGTCGGACTGAATGCTGATGAACCGGTTCTTCACGAAGGCCTGGTAGCGCGCCAGCTCCTGCGACTCGGCCGACGCAACCGGAGCCAGATCCTCCGCGATGAGCGCGCCGAGGTTGGGCAGCGCGAACACCAGCGTGGACCACGCCAGCAGCGAGAGCACCAGGGCGCGCGCGGCGCTTCCGGCCAGTGACGAGATGAGGAGGCCCGCTCCGAAAAACAGCGACGCATACACCACCGCCGCGCCGACCATGATCGAGATCCGCGCGATCTCGGATGCGCCCAGCGAGAACCCGGGCCACAGCGACAGGCCCGCCACCGCCAGGGCGACGGTCAACAGGAACGGGACGAGGACCGCCGCCAGCCCGCCGATCATCTTGCCGGCCACGAAGTCGCCGCGGGCGATCTCGCCGCCGAGCACCAGCTTGAGCGTGCCTTGTTCCCGCTCGCCGGCCACGGCGTCGTACGCGAAAAGGACCGCAATCAGCGAGAGCAGGACCTTGACGATGTAGAGCAGGTCGGGCGGCGCGAAGAGCGAGAACAGGCTGACCGCCTGGGTCTGCCGATCGTGCGGCGAGATGCCCGTGTAGGCCTGGATGGTATACCCGCGGTCCATCGTCTCGTCGAGGCCCTTGGCGAACACCGAGAGCGGGCGCGGCTCGACGACGGCCATGACGCCGGATTCCCCGGGCCGTGGGCGCGCACGCTCCCGCAGCACCGAGTAGTTGTCCATCCGGACCGCGAAGTCGCGCGCCATCACCACGACCGACAGCCCGACCAGCAGCGCCATCGTCAGCGTGCAGACGTAGAACTTCAGGCTCAGGAGATGGTCGCGAATCTCCCGCTCGGCGATGATGCGGACCACAGCCGGGCGCGAGAGCGCAGCCGGTCCGGTCGGGCCCTCGTCAGGCACGTCCTGCCTCCACCCGCGCGGGAGGCTCCGAGTCGACGCCGCCGCGCATGTAGTCGAGGTAGAGGCGCTCGAGATTCTCGAATTCGAGCTCCTCGCGCGTGCGCTCCATCACCTTCCGGCCTTCCTTCATGATGCCGACCCGGTCGGCGAGCTCCTTCGCGCGGAAGATGTCGTGCGTGCTCATCAGGATGGCCTTGCCCCGCGAGGCGAGCTCGCGCAGCGTGTCCTGGAACTCGGCCGCCGCTTTCGGGTCGAGGCCCGATGTGGGCTCGTCGAGCAGGAGCGCCGGCGTGTCCTTGATCATGGCGATCGCGATGCCGAGCTTCTGCCGCATGCCTTTCGAGAACTCCCGCACGCGCTGCTCGAAGGCGCGCTCGGGCAGGCCGACCTGGCGCATCGCCATGTGGTAGTCGGCCCTGGACAAGGTCCCTCTCCCGCCGAGCCTCGCGAAGAAGTCCAGGTTCTCCCGGGCCGTGAAATTGCCGTAGAGCATCACGTTCTCGGACACGTAGGCGACGTGGCGCTTGGCCTCGAGCGGCGAGCGGGAGCAGTCGATGCCGTTGAGCATCGCCCGGCCCGAGGTCGGCTCGATGAAGTTCAGGAAGAGATGGATGGTCGTCGATTTGCCGGCCCCGTTGGCGCCGAGCAGGCAGTAGATCTCGCCGGGCTTGACGACGAGGCTGAGCGCGTCGAGCGCCATCACCCCGTCCTCGTACCGCTTGCTCAAGTCGATGGCTTCAATCATGGGTTTGCCGTCCTCGTCTCGCCGGTTCATTCCGGGTGAGGTCCGATCACCGGCGCGTCAGCTTGACGCCTGCGACGATGATCGCGGCCACCAGGCCGATGAGCAGCGCCAGCAGGCCGATGATCGCGAACAGGTTCGTTCGAGCCTTGACGCTGACCCGGAAGATCTTGTCCTCTGAAGGGAGCTGGCGGTTGTAGGCGAAGCTCTCGCTCTTCAATCGGACTTCGTAGTCGCCGACCGACACCTCCGTCGGCGGTTCGATCCGCAGCCGCACGCTTTCCTCGCGGTTGATGTCGAGCGATGCCACGATGTTCGGCTGAAGCGTCACGCGCCAGTTGAGCGGCGCGTCGGCCGACACCTTGATGTTATCGAGCCGGCGGGTGCCGGTGTTGCGAATGACCAGGTTTGTCTCGACGCGATCGCCGGCGGTGATTTCGGCGTAGAGGCTCGCTGCCGACACCTCGATGCGCCCGGCACCTCGCGGAACGATAGCCAGGCGAACGGCTCCCGCCCGGCTGGCGTCGATCTCCTGCGCCGTGTAGGTACGATCGGCGTCGAAGTGGCGGGCCTGCTCCTCGTTCATCACGAGCGCCCAGAACTCCAGCGGCTGATCGATGCGCACCTGGTCGTCGGCGCGCTCGGGCAGGAACAGGCGCAGGCCAAGCGCCTGGCGCGAGACGCCGCTCGCAAAGCTCAGCTGCGACAGGCGGGCTTCGCTGGACGCGTCGCGCCCGGAGGCGTCGACAAACGAGTAGCTGATCTGCCTCGGCAGGTTGACGACCTTGAGCTGGAACTGCCGCACATCGACGCTCGATCGCTCGAGCCGGAGATCGAAGGTCGCCTGGCCGCCCAGGTCGGCTTCCTGCGAGACCTGGGCCGAGGTCACGGCCACCACCGTGGAGGTGGCGGCCTGCTGCAGCTCGATGTCGATCTCCTGCGTCTGGCCCTTGTACGCGCTCGCGACGACCACGCGGTTCACGTCGCGCAGAAGCTGGAACTCGATGGTGCGGGCCTGGCCGTACCCGAGCTGCGCCACGTGAACCTCGTACGGGAGCGCGATGGTGGTGCCGCGCGGCGCGACATCGGTCGCGCCGGCGGCCGGCGTGCCACCAGCGTCCTTGAGCGACAGGTAGATGTCCCTGATGTCGCGCGTCCGCAACTCCTCGGGGATCGGCTGGGCCCCTTCGAAGTTGTTCAACAGCTTGAACTGCGAATCGTCGAAGGTCGGCGTCAGGTTGACGATCGTCAGGCGCACGAACTTGCGGCCGTCAGGCGCCTGGGATTTCAGGGCCTCCCGGACCGACAGGCGCGGCTGGAGGTTGAGCAGCGCCAGCACGGATTCCTGGTAGGAGAGCTGGGCGGTCTGCAGCGCGGCTTCCGCGCGGTCGAGATCGGCCTTCGCCACGAGTCCTTGAGAATACAGGTCTGCGGTCCGCGTGACGTTGGCGCGCGCCGCCGACAGCTCGATCTGCCGGCGCCGCACGTCCAGGAAGCGTCGCTGCTCATCGGCGCCCTGCTGGGAGGCCTGTCCGGTGCTCTGCGCCTCGATGCCGGCCCCGGCCCCCTGACCGAACCACGCGAGTCCAAGCACGCCTGCCAGCACGACACGGGCAACGCAGGTTCGGATAATCATGATCGGACCCTGACGGAGCAAGATCCGAGCCGGGCGAGGGGGCAACGAATGTCAGGTGAAGATCGGCGACAGCCAGCCGGATGGGGATCGCAGGTTCCGCCATTGGGTAGGCGGTTACCCATGATGCGGGTGGCGGCGCTCGTGGGTGGTCCCGAGGCACGAATCTCGCGCCCCTGTCCGGAGCGGCGCAGGCGGGAAGGCGACAGGCGGGAGACGAACGAGTCGTCTCCCGCCCGAGATCACTACTTCTTCATGTACTGGTCGAAGTACCCGATGGAATCCTTGACGGCCTGGATCTGGACCGGATCGGGAGCGTAGGCGCCGTCTTTTCCGCGCTTGACGTAGACGAACCCGTGGACGGCGTGGTTGTAGGTCGCCCACCTGGTGTCTTTCTTGGCCTCGACCAGCAGGTCGTAGCCCGTCCGGAAGAGCCCCTGCAGTTCGTCGGTGTCGCGGCCCTGCACGAAGATCGGCGTCGTGATGGTGCTGATGCGCTTCTGCGAGAGCGGCAGGTCGATGCGCTTGCGGACCTTGTCGGTCTCGCGCATGAGCATCTTCTCGATGTCCCGCATGCCGGTTTCCTTCGTCACCGTCGCCGTCTCATCCGGGGTCAGCGACAGGAACTCGTGCAGCGCCGGCTCGCTGGCGATCATCGCCTTGACGTCGTGGTATTCCGACGCGATCTTGAACGCCATCTCCCCGCCGTGGCTCATGCCCATGTAACCCACGCGCTGCGGGTCCACGTAGGGCAGCGTCTTGACGTACTTGATGATCGAGATGACGTCCTCGTAGTCCAGCGGGGCGCGGTTCAGCAGTTGACGGCCCTGCCGGCCGCCGGCGACAAGGCTGCCGCCCTTGTTATAGCCGAGCTCAATCTCGGCCCGATACCGCATCCAGGCCACGGCATAGCCGGCCTTCAGGAACTGATCCTGCGTCCAGCTCTGGTCCTGTGACTCCGACCGCACCACCGCCATGCCGCCGCCGCCGTTGCCCGAGGCAAACACGACGATGGGAAACGGGCCCGGTCCGGCCGGCTTGCGGAGGCCGATCGGCGCGTACGTGCCGTCGAACATCTCGACATACATGAGCTGCACGGGAATGTCGGAGCCTTTCACAGGCTCCGAGATGACGACGTGATTCGGGTCGATGGACGGGTTGCTGGCGGGTGCCTGTTGGGCCGCGGCCGTTCCGGCCGTCATCGCGGCCAGGAAGCACAAGAGCGTGAGGCGCATGGAAGTCCTTCCGTATAGGATTGTGGTCGGCGTCGAACGCCATCCTCGACCAGAGGTCAGGCGCCGCGCCACATGAGTAACGGGAAACGCCGGAATGGTACCATGGAATCCTGGCGGGGCGGACGGACGGACGGGAACGTGTCCGGACCGCTCCGGCCCGCGGCCGGAACGCGGTGATCAGGCGCGCGCATGAAACACCACCTCGGCGTCAGGGCGCGGATGCACTATCACGCCAAGCTCAGCCTGGGCCGCCAGGTTGCGCTGAAGGCGCTCTTCGCCTTTCTGATCACCATGGCCGTCCTGCGAGGCATCACCTACAGCATCCACTACCACCTTGCTCCGATCCACGACATCGTGGTCCGGGGCGGACTCCACATCCATCACCTCTTCTGGGGAATCCTGCTCCTGATGATCGTGGGGATGGCGGCCCTGGCGACCCGGGCGCCGAAATGGCACCTTCGAATTGCCGTCGTGTACGGCGTGGCGCTTGGGCTCACGCTGGACGAATTCGCGCTGTGGCTCCACCTGGCGGACGTGTACTGGGATCCGGTCGGACGGGAGAGCCTCGAAGCGGCAGCCGCGGCGGCCGCCCTGCTGGGCGTCTACGGCGCAGGCTGGCCGTGGTTCAACGCCGTCATCGGCGACCTGTTCGGCGCCTCGCTTCCGCCGAAGGGACACACGTAGGTCAGAGACCTTCCAGATCCGCGCCCGAGTGCCCGTATAATCAACCTCTCTGCATGACCCACGACGCGCGCGGCGGTCTCCGCCCCCAATCACTCGCCGGCGACGAATCAGGGGCCAGTGCGGCGTCGTCGCTTCTCCACCACTTCTTCAACCGAAGCGTCCGGCAGTGGCCCGACCGCGTGGCGATTGATGTTGCGCCACGTAACGGCCGGGCGACCCGGTTGCTCATCACCTACGCGGAACTGCATCGGCAGGCCAAGTGCGTGGCCCGCACGCTCGCGCATCGGGTTGGACCCGACGCGGCCGTGGCGATCCTGCTGCCGCGCGGGTCCGAATGGCTGTATGCCGCGCAGATTGGCGCGCTGACGAGCGGCGCCGCCTACCTCTGCATCGATCCGTCGTTTCCGGACGGTCAGATACGGGACATCCTGGAAGACGCGCGGCCCGTCGCGATGCTCACGATCGCGGACGGGGTATGCCGCGCCGCAGGATGGGGATATCCAGGGGATCGGGTGATTGATGTCTCCACGCTGTTCGACGGGATGACTGAAGGCGGACCCGGTGCCTCCGCGCCCGCGTGGCTCACGCCGCACAGCCTGGCCTACATCATCTACACCTCCGGAACGACCGGCCGGCCCAAGGGCGTGATGGTGGAGCACGCGAGCATCAGCAACCTGGTGGCCGCCGATCTCGCCGAGTTCGGCATGTCTCCCGACGATCGCGTGGCGCAGAACTCCTCGCCCGCCTACGACTCGTCGCTCGAGGAGATCTGGCTCGCGCTGGCGGCCGGCGCGGCGCTCGTGCCGATGGGACACGAGGAGGCCAGGCTCGGGCCGGACCTGGTTCCGTGGCTGCGACGCGAGCGCATCACCGTATTCTGTCCGCCGCCCACGCAGCTTCGGGCGACGGGATGTGACGATCCGATCTCGCAGCTGCCCGACCTGCGGTTGGTCTACGTCGGCGGCGAGGCCCTGCCTCCTGATGTGGCCGACCGCTGGTCCCGCGGCCGGATGCTGGTGAACGGATACGGCCCCACCGAATGCACGGTGACGGCGCTTCGGGGCCGAGTCGAGCCCGGGGATCCGGTGTCGATCGGCGTTCCCGCCGCAGGCGTGCAGGCGTGGGTCCTCGACGAAGCGCTCGCGCCCGTCGAAGACCTGGCCCGGGGCGAGCTCTGTCTCGGAGGCTCCTGCCTGGCGCGGGGATATCACAACAGCCCCGAGCTGACCTCGCGCAAGTTCCCGATCCATCCGGTGCTCGGCCGCATCTACCGGTCCGGCGATCTCGTGCATCGTGAGGCCGACGGCCGCTTCTACTACCACGGCCGCATCGATACGCAGGTCAAGATCCGCGGCTACCGCGTCGAACTCGAGGCGGTCGAGGCCCGGCTGGCCGAGCACCCGGGCGTGCGGGAGGCGGCGTGCCGTACCCAGGGCGACGACGCCTCGCCAACGCTGGTGGCCTTTGTCGTGCCGGCCGATCCGGCGCGTCCCCCGGCCGCGCACGAACTCCAGGCGTCGCTCGCCACGGCGCTTCCGGCCTACATGGTTCCGGCGAGGATCGGGCTCCTGCCGGCCCTTCCGACGACGCTCGGCGGCAAGCTGGATCGCAACAGGCTGCCGCTCCTGGACGCGGACGCTGCCGCAACGAACCGTGCGCATGCGATTCCGCCGCGCACGCCCGTCGAGTCCCGGATCGCGGAGGCTATGCGCGAGGTTCTCGGCGTTCAGGGCCCCGTCTCGATTGACGACGATTTCTTCCGGGACCTTGGCGGTGATTCGTTGCGTGCGGCCCAGGTCGTCTCGCGGCTTCGAGGCGCGGCGGCGACATCGGCGCTCACGGTCCGCGACCTGTACGAATCGCCGACGGTGTCGGGGCTTGCCTCGCGCGTGCTGCCCGAGGCGGACGTCACGACGGCCTCTGTCGACCCGATTCCGGCAGGCGAGCGTGCGCGAAGAAACCCTCTCCTCGCTTCCGTGGTTCAGGCCGCCTGGCTGACATCGGGGCTCCTGATCGCGGCACCGGCGGGCTACCTGCTCGCGTTTCGTGCGTTGCCGGCGATGCTCGAGAAGCTCGGCCTGATTCCCTTCCTGGTGCTGGCGCCGCTCCTGTCGCTGGCCGCGCTGGTCGCTTATGCGCCTGTCGCGCTGATGTTCGCCGTGGTGGCCAAGCGCGTGCTCATCGGGCGGTATCGCCCGATGCGGGTTCCAGTCTGGGGCAGCTTCTACGTCCGCAACTGGATGGTGCAGCGAGCGGTTCGAGCCGTGCCGTGGTGGTTGCTCGAAGGCACGGTGTTCCAGCAACTGGCGCTTCGCGCGCTGGGCGCCCGCATCGGAGGGCGCGTCCACATCCATCGCGGCGTCAACCTGCTCCAGGGCGGCTGGGATCTGCTGGACATCGGCGACGAGGTGTCGATCGGACAGGACGCGTCGCTGAACACGGTTGATCTCGATCGTGGCGAGCTCGTCGTTGCTCCCGTCACGATCGGCGCGCGCGCCACCATCGAGGTCCGCGCGGGGGTCAGCGGTGGGGCCAGCCTGGATGAGGACTCATTGCTCACGGCGCTGTCGGCGCTGCTGCCCGGCTCCCGTGTCGGCCTGGGCGAGCGGTGGGACGGGATTCCGGCGGCGCCGGCCGGGCGGGCGCCCGACAGGCCCGTCCCAGGCGTCGAATCCCGCCGGTTGTCTCCGATCGCGCATGGCGTCGTTCTCGTGCTGGCACGCGTGGGGCTGGGAGCGCTGCGTGCCGCGCCCGTGGGCGGGCTGCTCATCCTGTCGGCCGTCCTGCACGGCCTCACTGCCAGCCACGTCGTCGAGTGGCTGGCGGGTCCCTCGCTCAGCTGGCCGATGCTCCGGACGCTTGGCGTGGTCATGCTGGCCGCGGCGCCGATGAAGGTGGCGGTCGATGCGTGCGTGATGCGTGCGCTTGGTCCGGTCAGGGAGGGCGTCATCGATCGATGGAGCCTCGCCTATCTCCGCGTGTGGCTGAAGACGGGGCTGGTGCAGTCGGCGAGCGACTGGCTCAGCGGCACGCTTGCATGGCCCGTCTGGCTGCGACGCGCCGGCATGACGGTCGGGCGTGGCTGTGAAATCAGCACCATCATCGACGTGGTGCCGGAGCTGGTCGAGATTGGAGAGGGGACGTTCTTCGCCGACGGCATCTACCTGGCGGGCCCGCGCGTGCATCGAGGCACCGTCACGCTTGCGCGCACCCGCATCGGCACCGGGTGCTTCGCGGGCAACCACGCCGTCATCGCGGCGGGCCAGCAGGTGCCGGACGGCGTGCTGATCGGCGTCAGCACCGCGGCCGACGACACGCTGCTCCGGCCGGGCACCTCGTGGTTCGGCCAGCCGCCCTTCGAGTTGCCGCGGCGCGAGGTCGTCGAGTTCGATCGGAGCCTCACGCACGACCCGACGCCGGCCCGGTATGTGACCAGGGTGTTCTGGGAGGCCTTGCGATCGACGCTGCCGGTGGTGCCCGCGCTCGCGGCGCTGGGGTGGCTCGGATCGATCGCCGCGCTCGACGAGACGGTCCCGCTGCCGGTGCTCCTGTTCGGGCTCATTCCGCTCTGCGCCGTCGCGACGGGGCTGGTGTTCGGAGGCCTGGTGCTGGGGCTCAAGTGGTTGCTGCTCGGGCGCGTGCGGCCGGGGCACCATCCGCTGTGGTCGTGCTGGTGCAGCCGGTGGGATTTCCTGTTCGTCGCGTGGCGAGTCTACGCGCGGGCGCCGCTGTCAGCCCTCGAGGGAACCGTCTGGCTGTCGTGGTACCTGCGCGCGATGGGCGCCGAGATCGGCCATGGCGTGGTGCTGGGTGGCGGTTTCGCGCAGGTCGTCGACCCGGACATGCTGCACTTCGAGGACGACTCGACGGTGAGTTGCCAGTTCCAGGCCCACACGTTCGAGGATCGCGTGCTGAAAATCGATCACGTCTGGATCCGCAGGGGAGCGACGGTTGAAACCGCCGGCGTGATGCTCTACGGCGCCGAGGTCGGTGCGGGCACGCGCGTCGCCCCGCACAGCGTCATCATGAAACACGAATGCCTGCTGCCCGGCAGGCACTACGCCGGCTGCCCAACCGCCGAGATCTAGGCCGAAAACCGTCCCTGGGCCTTCGAGGTGCCCCGCCTCCCGCATGACAACATAATTACTATCTTGTTGACCCCTCCCCGCAGGCGCACTAAGCTCCGCGTTACAAACTAATCCACGTGCCCCCCCATGAAGTACGCCAGCCTTTCTGGGGTGCACGCCTCGTTCGCACCTATTTGGGGAGGAGACAAATATGTCGCGTTCGGTATGGCGTGGGTCTATCGCCGTACTCGTGTTCCTGATCTTCGCATCGGGAGCCTTCGCACAATCCACCGCGTCGATATCGGGCGTGGTGCGAGACACCGCCGGGGGCGTGGTTCCCGGCGCCACGGTCGTCGTCAAGAACGACACGATGGGGAACCCCAGCGAGGCCGTGTCCGGCGCAGACGGCCGGTACCAGGTCACGGCGCTCCCTGCCGGCGCCTACACCGTGACCGCGTCGCTCGCGGGCTTCAAGACGGCGGTGGCCAAAGTCAGCATCGCGCCCGGCCAGCCGGTCACCGTGACGCTCACGCTCGAGGTCGGCCAACTCACCGAGACCGTCGTGGTCCAGAGCAGCTCTGAGCTCATCAACACGGAGACCGCCACCGTGGCGGCCACGCTCAACTCGGACCAGCTCACGCGGATGCCGACCCCGACGCGCAACGCGTTGAACGCGATCACGTTCCTGCCGGGCGTCAACACGCCTGGCTCCAACCGCGATTCGACGATCAACGGCCTGTCCGGAGTCGTTCCTGAGCATCACGCTCGATGGGGTCAGCAACAACGACAACTTCCTGCGCAACACGGACTCGTTCTTCGCGACCGTCACTCCGCGCCAGGACGCGGTCGAGGCCGTGTCGGTCGTGCTGGCCGCCGGCGGGGCCGCGGGGAGCGCCGGGGGCGGCGCCATGACGATGGCGTTCCAGACGCGCTCGGGCGGCAACGTGTTCACGGGCAGCGCCTACGAGTACCACCGCTCCCCGTCGTACAACACGAACTACATCTTCAACCGGTACAACAACCAGCCGAAGAACAACGTCAAGCTGGACCAGTTCGGCGCACGCGTCGGCGGCCCGATCGTGATTCCGGGCGTCTACAATGGCAGAGACAAGGCGTTCTTCTTCTTCCACTACGAGCAGATCCGGTTTCCGAACACCTTCACGCGGACACGTACCGTCTTCAACCCGCGCGTCCTCGATGGTTTCTTCCGCTACAAGTGCGCCACCGGGGTGTGCGAAGTCAATCTGCTGAGCCTGGCGGCCGCAAACGGCCAGATCTCCACGCAAGATCCGACCGTGATGAACATGGAGCGGATGATCTACGCCGCGACGCAGACGGGCGGCAAGCGCAGCCCGACGGCCGACCCGCTGTACGATTCGTACGTCTGGCTGAGCCCCTCGTCGCTGCTCGAGTACCAGCCGACGACGCGCCTCGACTACAACCTCACGACCAGGAACCGGCTCAGCGCGTCGTTTGCCGTCATCACCGCCCAACGCACACCGGACTATCTCAACTCGGCCGACCCGCGCTTTCCCGGCGCGCCGAACCACCGCGATTTCGCGTCGACGCGGCCGTTCGGATCCCTGACGCTGCGATCCACCATCTCGAACAACATCACCAACGAGCTGCGGGGAGGCTTCTCGTCCATCTGGAGCGGTTCGAACTTCGGCTATCCCGCCGCCAAGGAGTCGGGCAATTCCCCGAGTTCGTTCGCGGATCAGGGCGGCTTCGCGATCACGACGCCGACCGACACGACCGACTGGTACACGTCCAATGGCCCGAGCTGGCGCATCGCGCCGACCTGGAGCGCCGACGATACGCTGACGTGGGTCAAAGGCTCGCACATGATGATGTTCGGCGCGTCGTTCCTGCTCTCGAACGCCGACTCCGGCAGCGAGCAGATGGTCCGGGGGATCAGCCTGGGCTTCGACACGACCTACGACCCGGCGATCGGCATGTTCAACGCCACCAACTTCCCCGGTGCGGCGTCGACGGATCTGACGGCTGCCCGCGCGACCTACGCCGTGCTCACCGGCCGTGTGGCCAGCGTGAACAGCGCGGCGGTGCTCGACCCGAGCACGGGCAAGTACGTCGAGCTGGCTCCGGTCGACTACAAGGGTGGCTTCAAGGTCTTCAGCGTCTTCGGCCAGGATTCCTGGAGAGTGTCTCCGACGCTGACCTTTACGGGCGGGCTCCGCTGGGAGGTTCAGACGCCGTTCTCTCCTTCGACCGACCTGATGTCGAACGTGAACATGGCGAGCGTGTGCGGCATGTCCGGGATCGGGAGCGGAGGCACGCTTAACCGGTGCAACGTCCTGAACCCGACTGCCTCGGGCGGCGCGACTCCGGAGTTCTTCCTGTTCAAGAAGGGCACCACGGGCTACAAGACCGACTGGAACAACATCGGGCCGTCGCTGAGCGCGGCATGGCGGCCAAATGTGAAATCCGGCATTCTCCGGGCCATCCTGGGCGATCCGGATCAGGCGACCATCAGAGCCGGCTACGCGATTGCGTTCGACCGTCCGGCCCTCACCCAATTCACCGGCCAGTACGGGGGCAACCAGGGAAGCCAGCTGACGCTGACCCGCAACGCCAATTCCGGGCTGGTGCCTGCTGGCCAGTCGTGGCCGGTTCTCGTCTCTCAGACCAACCGGCTGTACTCCGCGTCGTTCAATCCGGACCCGAGCTACCCGATCGCCGTCCGCCCCGGCCGGGTCGACGCTCTCTACACCTTCGCGCCGGACATCAAGATCGGCCGGGTCCAGAACTGGAACATCGCCATCGCGCGGTCGATCTCGAAGGACATGGCGATCGAGATCCGCTACATCGGCAACGTCGGCAATAACGAGTGGGCCTCGGTCAGGTACGACACGATTCGCGGTGAGAACCTGGTTGCCAACGGGTTCATGAACGAGTTCAAGCTGGCGATGGCCAATCTCACGGCCAACAACGCCGCAGGTGGCAGCCGGACCGGGTCGTTCGCCTACTTCGGTTCGGGCACAGGGACGAGCCCGTTGCCTATCTATCTGGCCTATCTCAACGGCAGCAAGGACTTCGGCAATCCGGCTGCCTATGCGGGTGGGTCTTCGACCTGGACGAGCACCTCGCTCGCGGCCCGGCTGGTCGCGGTCAACCCCAATCCGACCGCGGCGGCTGGTGACCTCGACGGCACGACGTCGCGCCGGACCAACGCGCAGAACGCCGGGTACACGGCGAACTTCTTCCTGCCGAATCCTGCGGTGGGCAGAAACGACGTCTACGACAGCGGCTCGCGCAGCCGGTACGACGCTCTCCAGATCGAGCTCAGGCGGCGGCTGTCGCATGGCCTGTCGGCCAGCATCAACTACCAGTTGGCGTTCCCGAAGGTGGGGAACTTCGACGGCTTCAGCTCCGGCTACGCGCTTGACCCCAAGGCGGACGTCATGCACGCCATCAAGACACAGTGGGACTGGACGCTGCCGTTCGGACGCGGGCAGAAGTGGGGCCGCGACGCCGGCACGCTGGCCAACGTGCTCATCGGCGGGTGGAGCTTCAACGGGGTCGGCCGCATACAGGCGGTAACGGTGGATCTCGGCAACGTCAACCTGGTCAACATGACCAAGTCTGACCTGCAGAAGATGTACAAGTACTACTACAAGAAGAACGCGGCGGGCGTCACGGAAGTGTGGATGCTGCCCGACGACGTGATCGCGAACACGAACCGCGCGTTCAGCACGAGCACCACGACCGCCAACGGGTATTCCGCGTCGCTCGGGGCGCCCGATCCGAACGGCAAGTACATCGCGCCGGCCAACTCGGCCTCGTGCGTCCAGGTCAAAGCCGGGGATTGCGCCCCGCGCACCCTCATCATTGCCGCGCCGTGGTTCGTCCGGTTCGACATGGGGGTGACCAAGCGGATCGAGATCAAGGGGAGAATGAACCTCGAGCTGCGATTCGACCTGCTGAACGTCTTCGATACGCCGAACTACAACCCATGGGCGCCGTCCACGACCCAGAACTGGGCGAGTGCCACCATCTTCCAGGTGACGAGCGCCTACACCGACGCGAGCAACACCTACGATCCGGGTGGCCGGGTCGGACAGTTGATGTTTAGATTCAACTGGTAGCTCCCTCTGTTCGTGCCCGTCCCTCGCGGGTCGGGCTGCAAGGTCAACCCGGCCGGTGGAGCCTCTCGATGCTCCACCGGCCTTCTCTTTTTCCCCGAGGGGCCGCTGATGTCCTTGCCCGTTCGCGTGTGCGTGGCCGCGCTCTCCGTGCTGGCGGCGATCGCATCCGGTCCGGTCAACGACGTGTCGGCCCGTCAGGCTCCCTCCGCCACCGAACACCAGCCAGGCCCCACGGTTGATTTCGTCGCTGTGCAGGCCGATGGCGCCCCGGTCCTCGACCTCCAGCCCTCCGACGCGCAGATTCGCATCGCCGGGAAATCCAGGAGCATCCGGTCGCTGCGGTTGAACGTGACTGCGAAGCCGCCATCTCTTGACGGCGCCAGTCCCAGCCTGCCTCCGCCCTACGGTACGAACGCCGACGTCGTCTCGGGCCGCACCTTCGCGCTTGTCGTCGATGAAGCGTCGTTTCCCCCGGGCGGCGAGCAGCCGCTTCGGAACGCGGTGAACGGGCTGCTGCCGCACCTTGGCTCCACAGATCAGAGCGTGATCGTTGCGTTGCCGTTTGGCGGCGTGAAGGTGCAGCTGACCTCCGATCTGTTGCGCGTGCGTTCGGCAATGGACAAGATCGGCGGCCAGGGGTCGGCAACCGAGACCGGATCGGACATGGCGTGCCGGACCCGCCGGTTCCTCGACTCGCTCGATGGCTTCCTGTCCAGCCACGCCGGGCGCACCGCGCCGCTCACCGTCGTGCTGTTCACGGCGGGCCTCGCCGGGCCTCGCCGCGACAAGGCGATGGCGCTCGGGCCGGGGATGTGCGAGCTGGCGGTGGATGACTTCAGCCGCGTCACCGTGGCCGCGAGCGCCGCGCGCGCCAACCTGTATATCCTGCAGCCGGCCAACATCGGGATGACCGGGTCCGCGTGGCGAGAAACCATCGCCGGCGCGAACTATCTCGGCTCCGATAATCCACTCATCGGCATCGAGCACCTGGCCGGCGCCACCGGCGGCACGCGCCTGCCGCTCGACGCGACCGGCACGGCGTCGCTGCTGCGAGTGGCCAGAGAGACGTCCGCGTTCTACGTTGCGGAACTCGAGCCCGAGCGCAACGAGGTCTTCGGCCGTGCCCGTTCTCTCGAGGTGCGAGCCCTTCGCCGCGGCGTCACCGTGCGCGCACGACCGGAAATCACCTTTGCCCAGCCTCTGCCGCACACTGCAGCGACGCGGCTCACGGTTCCCGACTTGCTCCTTTCGCGAGAGGCGTTCACCGACCTTCCGCTACGAGCGGCCGGCTTTGCGGTCCAGGAACCGAACGGACGATTGCGCGTCGGCGTCGTGGTGGAATCGGGCAATCCGGCAGCATCGCTCGACTCGGTGGGGGCAGCCCTTGTCGACGGCGACGGTCACATCGCGGCCCGCTGGTTCGCCGCCGACTCCTCCGCGCGGCCGCTCATTGGCGCGATGGTCGCCCCGCCCGGAACCTACCGGCTGCGGGTCGCCGCGATGGACAGCGGCGGCCGGCCAGGGGCGGCGGAGGAGGTCATCGAGGCGCGCCTCACGCCGGTCGGTCCGCTCCTGCTCGGATCGCTGTTGCTCGGAGTCTCGCGCGACGACGAGGTTGCGCCCCGGCTGGAGTTCGGCGCCGAGCCGTCAGCCATCGTGACATTCGACATCTACGGCGGTGTGGCCGGCATGCGCATTTCCGCTACGATGGAGGTGGCCCGCGCGCTGGACGGGCCCGCTCTCGTCACCTTGCCGCTCGCGCTGGCACGCGCGGATGAGTCGCGCGTGGTGGCCACCGGAGCGGCGCCGATCGGTGCGTTGCCGCCGGGCGACTACGTTGTCCGAGGCGTCATCCGGCTCGAGGACGGAACGATGGGCCGTGTCACGCGCACGCTCAGGAAAGTCCCGCGCCAGGACTAGCATGAACTTTCGTCGAGGGCGTTTTGGCCTGGCACTGGCAGGGGCCACGTTGCTGGCCCTGATCGTTCGCCTCACGTACCTGGCGGAGCTCGGCGGGAGCCCGCCGTTCGCCGGACTGATGGGCGACAGCCGCCAGTACGCCGCGTGGGCGCAGCAGATCGCGGGCGGGCAGTGGTTCGGGACGGAGGTCTTCTATCAGACCCCGCTTTACCCGTACTGGCTCGCCATCATCTTCCGGCTGGCCGGATACGACCTTGGCCTGGTCCGCGTCGTGCAGGCCATTCTCGGTGCCGCCTCCTGCGCCCTGCTCGGCCTGGCGGGCCGCCGGTTCTTCTCGGACCGCGTGGGCGTCATTGCCGGATTGCTGCTGGCCGTCTACCCTCCGGCGTTCTTCTTCGACGGACTGATCCAGAAATCGTCGCTCGACATCTTTCTGATCACGCTGATGCTCGCGCTGGTCGCCGAATTCCGGGCCCGGCGCAACTGGAAGTGGCTGGCGGCCCTGGGCGTGACCACCGCGGCCTTCGTGCTGAATCGCGAGAATGCCCGGGTCCTCTACCCGGTTATCGGCGCCTGGCTCCTGCTCGACTTTCGGGACGTGCCGTTCCGCCGGCGCGTCGCGTGGGCGGCCGTGTTCGTCGCCGCCTCGATGGCCGCGCTGGTGCCGGTCGGTCTCAGGAACTACAGGGTTGGCGGCGAGTTCCTGGTCTCGACCTCCCAGCTCGGATCGAATTTCTACATCGGAAACCACTTGCAGGCGTCCGGCACGTACGAACCGCTCGTGCCGGAGCGGGGCGACCCGGTGTACGAGCGCGAGGATGCCACGCGTCTCGCATCGGCTGCCGCCGGCCGCGCGCTCTCTCCTGGCGCAGTGTCCGACTACTGGCTCGGACAATCGTTCGGCTATATCCGCAGCCATCCGATGGAGTGGCTGGGCCTGCTGGCGAAGAAGGTGTTCCTCACGTTCAACGCGGCGGAACTTCCCGACACTGAATCAATCGCCGCGTATGCCGACTTCTCCCGGATGCTGCGGGCGCTCATCTGGCTCAATCTCGGCGTGATGCTGCCGCTGGCCGCGTTCGGAGCCTGGGCACAACGCGCCCGGTGGCAGTCTCTGCTCATCCTGTACGCGATGTTCGCAAGCCTGGCGCTCGCGGTCGCGCTCTTCTATGTGGTCGCCCGCTATCGGCATCCCCTCATCCCCATCGTCCTGTTGTTTTCGGCGGCGGGAGTGAGCGGTCTCCTGGACTTGCTGCGCCGGGCTGATGATCGCCCGGCCCTCGCAACGGCGACCCGCGGGAAGGCGCGGAAGCCGCCCATCCGGCAACAGGTGTCGCCGACGCCGAACCGGGAGCGGCGGTGGTGGGTGGGGCTGTCGGTCGCGGGGCTGGTCGCCATCGTGGCGAACGTTCCGGTCAACGTAGCTCACGACGAGACGTACCTCAACCTGGGCTCGCTCCTGATGCAGAACGGCAGACCGGCTGAGGCCATTCCTCTCCTGGTGAAGGCCGTCGCGCTCGACCCTGCCTACGCCGAGCCGCACTTCAGGCTGGGCCTGGCCTACCAGGACGCCGGAGATCCGCTGGCCGCCATCGAGGAGTTCACGCAGACGGTTCGCCTGCGTCCCGGCCACGGCGAGGCGCACAACGCACTTGGCGTCCTGTTGCGCGGCTTGAACCGGACGAGTGAGGCGCTTCCGCACTTCCAGGATGCGGCCCGATACGCGCCCGACTCGGTCGCGGCGCACTCGAACCTGGGGCTGGCCTTGATGGAGGCCGGGCGGGCGGGTGAGGCCATCGCCGAGCACCGGCGGGCGATCGTCCTGGCGCCCGACAATCCCAGCTCGCACAACAACCTCGCCATGGCCCTTCAGCAGACGGGCGATGTCCGTCAGGCGATTGACGAATACCGGAAGGCACTGGCGCTCGACCCGGGCGACGCAGATGCGCACAGCAATCTGGCGTTCGCCCTGGCATCCTCCCGCGACTTCGAGCCGGCGTTCGTGCAGTTCCGCGACGCGATTCGGCTGAAGCCGGACAACTACGGGGTCCGCATCAACTTCGGCAACGCTCTCTGCGAGGGTGGAAGAACCGCCGAGGGAATCGAACAGTACCGACGCGGCCGCACGACTGTCGCCGGAGTCCATCGACGCCTTGACCCTCGCAGCCCGGGCGTATGGCCGGTCCGGTCGGCCCGCAGAAGCCCTGGCCAGCCTCGAGAAGGCGCTCGGGGTGGCGACCGCGACGGGCCAGACCGACCTCGCCCGGCAGATCGCCGGCGCGATTCGAGACTCGAGGACGCTGACGCGGCGACACGCGCCGTGAGCACGCTCCTGTGCGTGCGCGCATCCGAAGCGAACGACGGCGCCGCCGATGGATTCGCGAGGGATGCCGCTCTGGTCTCCGCGCTCGCCTGGCTCGATTCACTCGTTCCGAAGTCGGCTTTGGGCTCCCGGCCCGCATCCGGGGCGAAACGTGTTCACTACAAGTGAGTTCGAGCATGGATCTGCGGCACGATCCGGCGCCGTCGCAGCCAGGATCGTGATCGGCGAATTCCGCGACCCGCGACTGCGGGAGCGCTATAATGCGCGCGGTTCGGCCCATCCAGTCACCCGGCCCGGCGAGGGTCTGCCGAGGCGAACCACAGGACAGGCTGGCCCCAAGGCGCGCATGCTCGTCGAGATCATGTCGGCAGGGCGTCAACCGATGCCGGGTGATCGTGCTGCGTGATCCCCGAGCGCGCAACGCTCGACTCCAGAGAGAGGCGCAACGTGAATTCGGATCGGGATGCGAAGGGTGATCGTTCGGCGGTTTGCGCCGGGGCTGACAGGGCTCTGGCGTCGTTGTCGTCGGGAGACCCGGACACGCTCTCGCCGGCGGCCCTCCGCGAGCTCGTTGCGACCTTGCGGGCGCAGCAACGCGCGCTCGAGGCCGAGATCGAAGGCCTCCGGAGCGAGGCCGCGGCGAGCCATAAGCGCGAGGCCCAGTATCAACTGATCTCCCGCCTGACGTCGGATTACGTGTTCCAGCTCGACGTCGCGGCCGATGGCGGCATCGAGATGAGCATGGTGTCGGACCGGTACGAGCCCGACACCGGGCGACGGCTCGATCAGGCCCGCACGCCTGCGCAGTGGGCCCAGCTGATTCATCCGGATGATGCCGCGCGGTTCTTCGACCTGCTGAAGAAGCTGATTGCCGAGGGCGGGACCATCGAGTTCGAGGGCCGGTTCCGCCGCGAGGACGGCCGATTCCGATCCGTTCACGTGGTGGCGGACGCCTTGCGCGACTCCACGACCGGCCGCGTCGCGACCATTGTCGGGGCCGTGGCAGATATCACCGCGCGCAGGCAAGCCGAGCAACTGCTCGAACTCCTGAAGTATTCGGTCGACGTGGCCCCGCACGGCGCCTACTGGATCGATCCGGACGGGCAATTCGTGTACGTCAACCAGGCTGGCTGCCAGGCCCTCGGGTGCACCCAGGACGAGATGTTGAAGATGAGCGTGTTCGACGTGAATCCCCGGGCGACGCCCGCCCGGTGGGCCGAGGTCTGGAACGCCATGAAGGCCCGGGGATCCTCGACGCTCGAATCCGAGCACCGGCGCAAGGACGGCTCGGTCTTCCCGGTGCAGCTCACCCAGGCATACGTCAAGTTCGGGGACCGGGAATACTGCAACGGGTTCGCCGAGGATCTGACCGAGCGCAAGCGGGCGGACGCCGAGCGGCGGAAACTCGAATCGCAGCTGGCCCAGTCCCAGAAGATGGAATCGGTCGGCCGCCTGGCCGGCGGCGTGGCGCACGATTTCAACAACATGCTTGGCGTCATCCTGGGCCACGCGGAGATGGCGCTCGGGCAACTGGATCACGCGCATCCGCTCCACGCGGACCTGCTGGAGATACAGAAGGCTGCCCAGCGATCTGCGGACCTGACCAGCCAGTTGCTCGCCTTCGCCAGGCGGCAGACCGTGGCGCCCCGCGTGCTCGACCTGAACGAGACAGTCGACGGCATGCTCAAGATGCTGCGCCGGCTCATCGGCGAAGACATCTCGCTCGCCTGGATCCCGGGAAAGGACGCCAGGAAGGTCAGGGTCGATCCCTCACAGGTCAATCAGCTTCTCGCCAACCTGTGTGTGAACGCGCGCGACGCGATCGCGGGCGTCGGCGCGATCTCCATCGAAACCGGGATCGCGGTGATCGATGAGGCGCACTGTGCCGATCATCGCGATGCGTCGCCCGGCACATACGTGGTGCTCGGCGTCGGTGACAACGGGTGCGGGATGACGAGCGAGATCATCGACCATCTCTTCGAGCCGTTCTTCACCACCAAGGGCCCGCGGGAAGGCACCGGGCTGGGGCTGGCGACCGTCTACGGCATCGTTCGCCAGAATGGCGGCTTCGTCGACGTCTGCAGCGAGCCCGGAAAGGGCACGACCTTCCGGATCTACCTGCCGGAGTACCAGGTGAAGGCCGGGACCATCCCGGCCGTCGACGCCGTGGCCCAGACGCAGACCGGCAAGGAGACCGTGCTGCTGGTCGAGGACGAACCGGCGATCCTGAAGGTCGCCACGCGAATGCTCGAGCGCCTCGGCTACGACGTGCTGCCCGCCGGCACGCCCGGCTCGGCGATTCGCATCGCCGACGAGCACCCGGGCGACATCCATCTGCTCGTTGCCGACGTCGTCATGCCCGAGATGAACGGCCGTGACCTGGCGAAGCGCCTGATCGCGACGTATCCGGCCATGAAGCGGCTGTTCATGTCCGGCTACACGGCCGACGTCATCGCTCATCGCGGGGTGCTCGACGAGGGCGTGCACTTCATCCAGAAGCCGTTCACCTCGGCCGCCCTGTCAGTCAAGGTCCGCGAGGCGCTCGATCATCGATGATCGGGCTTCGCGTGTCGGGCTGGCGGCTCGAGGCGGTGACCGGCGCGGGCGCGGGACGCTGCGCAGGCCAACCGTTGAGCCGACGTGTCAGATGGAGGCCGGGGCTTGAGCCCCGGCGAGTCTGGCGGCTCTGAAGAGCCGCCCTACATTGGAGTGCGCCCTACATTGGAGTGCGCCCTCCATCGGAGTGCCGCCCTCCATCGGACAGGCGAGCGTGGCGGCTCTAAAGAGCCGCCCTACTTGATCGCGATCTTCCTCCCGGCATTCGTGCGGTTGAACGTCGCCACGTCCTTTTCGACTGCCGCATACGCGGTCTCGGCCGCCGCGAGGTCCTTCTCGATCATGGCCAGCACCTCCAGCGAGGCGTCTGTAGGGCGATACTCGGGGCCGCCGGCCACGTCGCTTGCGCCGCCACCGACGACGCCGCTGAGCCAGATCAGGTTCAGGTAGACCTTGTAGGCCTCAACGTACCACTTGTCGTCGCTGTGCATCTCGGTGCGGCTCAGGAGCTGCAACTCGACGCTCATCATCTTCGCGCCGAGATCCCGCAGCGACTGCTCGATGGGTCTTCTGCCGGCATTGGCGTTCAGCAGATCCTCGATCTGCTTCCGCATCACCTCGAGCCGATTGATCATTCCGACCGATCGGTTGATGTCGTCGCGAATGCGAATCTGCGTCGCAGTCGAGGCGGCGATGTCCGAGGCTGAGCCCGGCAGCTTCGGGTCGCCGAGGATCTCGAGACGGCGCGTGACCGTCTGGCCGCCAGCCGTCATCCGCACGGCGTAACGGCCGGGCGTGGCCAGCGGTCCCTGTCGCTGCGGCCCCTGGATGCCCCAGTGCAGGATCGGCCGCACGTCCTTCCCTTTGAACCGCGCCTCTTCCCAGATGTGAGGGTTGTCGGGCGGAATGGTCCGCAGCTCGGGCTGCGCCGGCCCCTCGTAGCGGAGATCCCAGGTGACGCGGTTGAGCCCGGCGCGTCCCGGCCCGTCGAGCCTGCGAATCACCGAGCCGTTCGCATCGAGAATCTCGATCGGGATCCGGGCTGCGGAGGCCGCGTTCAGCGAATAGAGGAACTCGGCGCTTCCGCCGCGCGCCAGCCGGAATCCCGGGCGAGGCGTGTAGAGGAACGCGGGCGCGTTCGCATCGACCTGGTCCTGCTGTTCCAGCCGCGTGATGTCACGCAGCACGAACAGCCCGCGCCCGTAGGTCGAGACGACCACGTCGTGGTACTGCGGCTGCACTTCGATCCAGCTCACCGGCGCCGAAGGGAGTCCGTCGTTCAGCTTCTGCCACGTCTTCCCATCGTCCAGCGAGTAGAAGAAGCCGTGGCCCGTTCCGGCAAAGAGCATCCCGCGGCGATTCGGGTTCTCGGCGACCGAGAGCACGTAGTCCAGCGGGTGGCCCTTTGGCAGCCCGTCGCTCAATCGCGTCCACGTCCGGCCGAAGTCGCTCGTCTTGAAGATGAACGGGTTCCGGTTGTCCATCAGGTGATCGTCCACCGCGACGTAGGCCGTGCCCGCGTCGAAGCGCGAGGGCTCGATCTTCCGGATCGTGCCCCACTCGGGAATGCCCGGGACGTTCTTCGTGACGTTTGTCCAGTTGTCGCCGCCGTCGCGGGTGAGCCAGAGCAACCCGTCGTTGGTGCCCGCCCAGATCAGGCCTTTTTCGAGTTTCGAGGGAGCGATGGCGAACACAACCTCCCCGTAGAACTGGCCGAGGTTGTCGCCGATGATGCCGCCCGACGACACGATTCGGCTCGGATCCTGCGAGGACAGGTCCGGGCTGATGATCTGCCAGGTCTGGCCGCGGTCGCGTGTCCTGAAGATCACCTGGCAGCCGTAGTAGACCGTCTCGGCTTCGAACGGATCGATGGCCAGGGGCGGCGTCCAGTGACAGCGATACCGCGTCTTGTTCGGCTCGGAATCGAGCGTGTGAATCCACGGGCTCACCGAGCGCGCGTTGCCGAGACGGTTGTCGTATCGCGTGACCTCGTTGCCGTAGCAGCTCGCCCACACGACATCGGGATTGCCGGGAACCGGGATTGTGAAGCCGGATTCACAACCGCCGAGCCCCGCCTGCCACGGGACACCGCCGCCTCGACCGCCGCCTGCGCCGCCGCGGCCGCCGGGTGCGGGCGGGGGAGCGTACGAGGGCACGTTGGTGACCGGCACGGGCGAATTGCCCGGGCCCCGCATCGTTCCGTCGTCCTGGCGGTTGCTGTAGATCCAGGTACGGCACCTGGTCGTCGACGGCGACGTGATACATCTGGCCGACAGGCAGCTGGACCGTCTGGAACGTCTTTGCGTGGTCCCTCGTGAAGTTCAGCCCGGCATCGTCAGTCACGACCCAGTGGTCGCCGTTCTTCGGATCGATCCAGATGTCGTGGCAGTCGCCGCACCGCCCGCCGCCCGGAGGGAAGGTGAGGCCGCCATCGGTCGAACGATGGAAGCTGCTGTTGGCGATGAGCACCTCGTCCGGGTTCTGCGGGTTGACCGCGATGCGGATGTAATAACCCGCGCGGCCGATCAGGCGGCGATCCCAGCTCACGACCTTCCACGTGTCGCCGCTGTCGTCGCTGCGCCACAGCGAGCCCTGGCCGGCGGTCTGGATCAGGGCGAACATCCGCTTCGAATTGGACGGGGCAATGGCCACGTCGATCTTGCCGACCGGAGGCTTCGGCATCCCCGTCTCGACTTTCTGCCACGTCGAGCCGCCGTCCCGCGACCGGTAGACGCCGCTGCCCGGGCCGCCGCTGAACATCGCCCAGGTGTGCATCACGACCTGCCACATGCCGGCGATCAGGAGCTTGGGGTCTTTCGGATCGAGGGCGAGGCCCGAGCAGCCCGTATCGGGGTTCACAAACAGCACGCGCTGCCAGTTCCTGCCGCCGTCGGTGGTGCGGTACACGCCGCGCTCTTCCTGCGGGCCGGTCGTGCGTCCGAGCACGCACGCGAACACGATGTCCGGATTGGTCGGGTGAACGACCACGCGACCGATCCGGCCGGACTCGCGCAGGCCCATGTTGACCCACGACTTTCCCGCATCGCTGGAGCGGTAGATCCCGTCGCCCATGATGTCGGCGTCGCGGATCGCCCACGCCTCGCCGGTGCCGGCCCAGACCTGGTTCGGGTCCGACGGGGCGACCGCCAGGGAGCCAATCGCTTGTACAGGCTGATCGTCGAAGATGGGCTCGAAGTTCTGCCCGCCGTCGGTCGTCTTCCAGACGCCGCCCGATGCCGCGCCTGCGTAGTACGTTCTTCTGATCGCCGGGAACGCCGGCAATCGCCGAGAAGCGGCCCGCGCTGGGAGGGCCGACATAGCGGAAGCGCAACGGTTCAACGACGGGTTCGGAGCCCTGGCCCCCGCCTCGTCCCTGAGCGTTCAGTGCGACGGCGAGAGCCGACGCGGCGAGCGCGCCAAGAACCATCCTGAATCCGGTCCGGGTTGTCTGGCGCATGCGTGCATCCTCCTCCTGTGGCGGAAGGACGATCGGGACGCTGCACGCGTGCGACCGGCAGGGGCCGGAGCCCGGCCGGTTGGGTCGCACCCGCCCGGGCGTCGTGACCTTCGAGCCCGGGTGGCGGCTTGCGGGGGGCCCGCTGTCGGCTACGCGCGCGATCGACCGCCCTTCGCCTCGTCCAGCTTCGCGGCGAGACGCACGATCGTGGGCACGCCGCGAAAGGTCACGTGAACCTTGACCTTCTTCTCGAACACGGCGTTCGAGAACGTCGATTGGCTCTGCTTCCGTTTGCAGAGCCAGTAGACTTCCCGGCCCTGCACGTGGAAATCGTCGATGTCGGTCGCGAGCGCCATCAGGGCTTTCCTGGCATCGGCCCGAAGGGGCGCCGCCAGGAAGCCCACGCAGAAGGCGCCGGCTTCCTCGATGTCGGATGCCTTGAACGGCTTGAAACGCGAGATGGCTCCGACCTCGCCTTCGGTCCGGATGAACGCCGCCACCTCGTAGCCCAGCGATTTTCGGAGCCGATCCTCGATCTGGTGCTGGAGCTTCTCGAAATCCTTCGATCGTTGATCGAAAATGACGTTGCCGCTGGCGATGAACGTTTCCACGTTCAGAAAGCCAAGGCCTCTGAAGAGATCCCGCAGGCGCGGCATCGTGACGCTGTGGCCGCCGACGTTGATGGCGCGCAGGAAGGCGACGAGTCTGGGCATGGCATCCGAAGGTCGGTGTCGGTCAGTCGATTCGCCGCCAGGGCGAATAGTCGATGCCGCTCTGGCGCCTTGTGAACTTAGGCGTCTATCATAGCTCGTTGGCCCTGCGTCCGTGCCTGGCTCGAACACGGCCGCGTACATCCGCCCTTTCCGAGCCGCTTCGCTCCCGAGGCGCCGGGAATGCCGTAAGCCGCCAGAGGGTGGCGCCCGCCGGGGCCCGGGCCTCGGGCGGATCCGTGGGGGAGGTCCATTATGGGCCGCCGTCCTGGCAGCGGCCAGACGCGCCTGCAGCTCCTGAGAACGGTCCTCGCGTTGGCCCTGGGAACCCTGATGGTTCCCGGCCTCGCCATGGCCCAGCCTCACGCACTGGCGCTTTCGGCGGGCGAGTTCGTACCGGTTGGGCAGGGCAGCCGCGTGGCCGGCGACGTGCTGGTGGCTGATCTCTCAGCGTCCAACGGAAACGCGCTGCGGTTCACGCTGCGCGATTTCACCAATCGCTCGTACAACATCGAGTGGCTGCTGTCGTTCGGGCAGCACGTGGAAGCCGGATTCGGAGCAGGGTGGTACGCATCGGACGTGCCCAGCACCTACCGGGACTTCATCAACGCCGATGGGTCGGAAATCGCGCAGCGCCTGCGGCTGCGCATCGTGCCCGTCACCGCGACGCTGCGCGTCCTCCCGCTTTCCTCGCGCGCCGCCGTGCAGCCGTATGTCGGCGTTGGCGTCGGGCTCCTGGTGTGGCGCTACAGCGAAACCGGTGACTTCGTCGACCTGCCGATGCGGATCTTCAACGCGGACTATTCGCAGCAAGGGACCGCCGTCAGTCCGGTGTTCCTGGGCGGTGTGCGGGTGCCCCTTGGCCGCCGGATCGCCTTCGGCGGAGAGGCCCGCTATCAGATGGCGCGGGCCAGGCTGAGCGCGGATTTCCTCGGCAACCGGCTCGATCTCGGCGGATTGACGTACCACGTGACCCTGCTGTTTCGTCTCTGACCACGCGCGGCTTTTCGGGACCAGGCGCGGGGCGCCAGGCGGTCGACCGCGAAGCGGGCCGGCCTTCCTGGCCAGCCTGACAGGCTCCCGGCGAGGATACCCATGCGACTCCGAATACGGGCGGCTGCCGCGACGGCGGCGCTTCTCGGAAGCCTCGGCCTGCTCGCGGTTCCCGCAGAGACCGTGGGCCAGCTTCGCGGCGACTTCTTCGGCATGGTGACGAACATCTGGGGCGACGTCATGCCGCAGCGGATGCGCGATCTCGGTGCGAACTGGATTCGGGCCGGGTGCGCGTGGGCCGATGTCCAGCCCTCGCCGAATCCGGATTCTTCCACGTGGAACTGGGACTGCCCCGACTCCGTGATGGCGGCCAACGCGCAGGGGTTCCACGTGGTCTACGGTCTCGGCAACGCGCCGGCGTGGGCCAACGGCGGGAAGGCCCAGATTTACCCGCCGACCTCTGACCACTTGTCCGATTGGTACCACTACTGCGCCGAGCTGATGCGCCGCTACCGGGGCCTGGGTGTCGTCTACGAAGTGTGGAACGAACCCAACCTCGACGTCTTCTTCATGGGCTCATTCGACGACTACGCGAACCTGATCCGCGGTGCCAGCCTGGCGGCGCGCGCCATCGATCCGACCGCGCGCATCTCCGGGCCGGAGACCTCGGACTCGAGCACGCTCGGCCGGGCGTCGTGGTACCACGACGCGATCAGTCAGCTCGGAGGCATGCTGGACATCGTCACGACGCACTGGTACTGCTGGTCAAGTTGCGGCGAGTCGGCCGCCGGCGTGGCCCAGCGCCTGACGACCTTCATGAACGCGCGAAAGGCCGAATTGCCGGTCGGCGTTCCGCTCTGGCTGACGGAGACCGGCCTGGCCTCGAAAGACGACGGGCTGCAGGCCGCGTTCTACGACGGCGTGCTGACCGCCTACAACGCGAACTTCCGGAGCGCGCGGCGGCGCTGGACCGGCTGGCAGAACGTCTTCTTCTACCATCTGCTGGCCGACGACGACAACACGATCGTCAGGCTGGACGCCGCCCGCACCAATCGGCTGGCGTTCTACCATTACCAGACCTCCATTCTCGGCGATCCCTACGCGGTGCCGCGTCCGGGTGCGGGCGGGATCGTGTCCCGCTGAGATTCTGCGTCCCTATTTCCTCTTGCCCCAGGTTGGGGGCGGCGGCTCCTTGGTCAGCCGCTCGACCGGCTTCTCCTTCAGCATCCGCAGGGCCTCCTGCACGGCCCGCTCGAGCTGCGGGTCCTTGCCGGCGATGACGTCCTTGGGCCAGTTCTCGACGTCGACATCAGGCGCGACGCCCTCGTTTTCGACGGCCCACTTTCCCTCGCGCGAGAAGAAGCCGCCGCGCGGCGCGATCATCGAACCGCCATCGACGAAGGTGGGCGTGTCGGCCGTGTGCACCAGGCCGCCCCAGGTGCGCTTGCCGACCAGCAGGCCAATCTTCCGGCGCTTGAACATGTAGGGCATCAGGTCGCCGCCAGAGCCGGCCATCTCGTTGATGATCATCACCTTCGGGCCCCAGATCCCGGCGGCCGGGCTGGTGAAGGGATACCGATCGCCGGCGACGTTGTTGAAGTAGCCGTCGAAGTCGCGCTGGAGCAGGTCCACGATGTAGTCGGCCGCCGATCCGCCGCCGTTGTACCGCTCGTCGACGATGGCGCCCTTCCGGTCCTGCTGCGCGAAGTAGTAGCGATTGAAGCTCGTGTAGCCCGGCTGCCCCGTGTTGGGCACGTAGACGTAGGCCAGCTGCCCGTCGGACAGCTTGTCCACGAGCCGGCGGTTGGCCTCGACAAACGCCCGGGTGCGAAGGCCCTGTTCGTTCGCCACGGGCACCACGGTCACCTGTCGCGCGCCGTCCATCACCGGCTTGGCGTTCAGCGTGAGCACGGTCTGGCGATTGGCCGTGCCGTCGAGCAGCCGGTAGATGTTGTCGGGCGTCCGCAGCTCCACGCCGTTGATCGCGAGGATGTAGTCGCCGGTCGAGACGTCGACGCCGGGCGCGGCGAGCGGCGCTCGAAGGTCCGGGTTCCAGCTCTCGTTGTCGTAGATCCGCGAGATGCGATACCGGCCGCTGTCGATCGTGAAGTCGGCGCCAAGCAAGCCGCCGTAGGACGGCGGGACGTCCGGCATGTCGCCGCCGCGGACGTAGGAATGGCCGATCGCGATCTCGGAGCCCATGTTATCGAGCAGGTAGTTGAGATCGGCGCGATGCATGGCATAGGGCAGGAGCTGGCCGTACATCTGCCGCATCTTCGGCCAGTCCGAGCCGTGCATGTTGGGCACGTAGAGGTAGTCGCGCTGATTGCGCCAGCCTTCGTTGAAGATCTGCCTGAACTCTTCCTTGGGGTCCAGGTACATGCGGAGCGTGACCTCGATGCGGCCCTGGCCGGGCTGTGGCGCCGCTCGATCGGCATCGACCAGGAACAGGCTGACTCCGCCGCCTGCGGCCGCGCCGCCGCCCCTGCCGCCGCCACCACCGCCCGCGGTGCGATAGACGAGCTTTCGGCCGTCCGCGCTGACGTCATAGGCCGCGACGCCCGGGACGAACGTGGCGGCCCTGCGGTCGCTCAGGCGATAGCGCATCAGCGCGTTGCCGCCTCCGGGGCCTCCCGCGCCGCGGCCGGTTGCGGCGCCGGCCTCGAGGTAGAACACCGTGCCCGCCACGCCCGATTTCAGCAGCGAGTACTGCCGCTCGGGCACGCTCGCCACCGCAATCGTGCGCTGCGCGAGCCCCGCGAAATCGATCTCGACCGTCACCGGGGCCCGAGGTCCCCGCGGCGATGGCGCCGTCTGCTCGCTCCCTGCGCCACCGGCCTCGCCCGCCGGGGCCGCGGCACCCGAACCGGCTCCGCGTCCGCCACGGCCCGGGCCAGACGGCGAGTCGCCCGGCGCCGGGGCGCTGCCGACGCCCTTGTCTTCGTCACTCTCGGGCAGGAGCGGGCTGGGCTCCGACTTCTTGAGCACCATGCAGTACAGCCCGAAGTTCTCCTCGTGGTCGTAGGAGGTCATGTCGAGCCATTGGGACCGCAGTGCGAAGTCAGTCGATGCGAGGAACCACAGATACTTGCCGCTCGCGTCCCAGACCGGGAACATCGCGTCGGCCATTCCGTCGGTGACCTGTTTCGTCTCGCCCGTCTCGACATTGCTCACGAAGATGGCCCGGTAGAGCGACTTCAACCTGCTCGCGTACGCCACCCACCTGGAATCCGGGCTCCACGACGGATTGAGCGTGCGCTGCGGCACCATCCACGGATCGTTTCCGACCACCTTGGCCTGCCCGGTCGCCACATCGAGCACCCACACGTTCAGCTTCGTGTCGGTGAAGAGGAGCTTCTTCGAGTCGGGTGACCACGAGGGCGTGTAGTAGTGCGTCGGGTTCTGCAGCGTGATTTCGCGAGGAGGCGTGAGCCCGTCCTGCGCCTCGAGCATCAGCCTGTATTCGCCCGACTTGTCGCTGAAGTACGAAACGAACTTCCCGTCCGGCGACCAGGCGGGGTCGCGCTCGGCCGAGGCGCTCGACCGGGTGAGGTTCCTCACGTCGCCCTTCTCGGCCGGGATCGTGAAGATCTCGCCGCGCGCTTCCACGACGACGCGCTTGCCGGTAGGGGACAGCGAGATGTTGGTCATCCGGCTCGTCACGTCTTCCCATCGCGGCATCATCCATGGGAAGTCGCCGGCCACCTTGATGTTGACCACATGCTCCCGGCCAGACTTGGGATCGAGTTCGTGGATGTAGCCGGCCTGCTCGAAGACCACAGAGCCGGCGCCCGCGTCGAGCGTCTTCACGTCAAAGTCCGTGAACTTCGTGGCCTCCGCCAGCTTCTTCAACTTCGTGTCGTACGCCCACACGTTCGCGACGCCGTCGCGATCGGAGATGAAGTAGACCGTGTCGCCGATCCACGCCGGATCCATGTCCTTCGAGTCGGTCCACGGCGGAGACGTCAGATCGTAGGTCTTGAGATCGACGATCCAGATGGGGCGGTTCTGTCCGCCGCGGTAGTTGCGGCGTTCCTCATCCCATGAGTTGTTCATCCGGTACGCGATACGCGCCCCGTCAGGGGAGATCTTTCCCTGGTAGGCGCGCGGCAACGGCATCGGCTCCTCGACCCCGCCCTCGATCGGGACGGTCCAGAAGCGCGGAGCCCCGCTCGGGGCCCACGTTGCCCGCGACGAGCTGAATACGATGAGCTTGCCGTCGGGTGTCCATCCCTGGACCTGATCAGGCCCCGGATGCCAGGTCAGGCGCCGCGGTTCCCCGCCGCCGGCCGCCACGACATAGACATCGGTGTTGCCCGCGTAGTCTCCGCTGAAGGCGATCCACTTGCCGTCGGGCGAGAACTTCGGATTGGAGGTTGCGCCCTGGAAACTGGTCACGCGCCTGGCGGCGCCCCCCGCGCGCTCGACGATCCAGAGGTTGTTGGCGAAGGCAAAGGCAATCTGCGTCGCGCTCACCGTCGGCGAGCGCAGCAGCCGGGTGTATTCAACATCGGGCGCGGCCGTCAGGACAGCCACCAGGACGAGGGCCGCGAGCCACGGGACCGCACGACGCACGGTTCTGATCGTGATGCATGTCAACATCTTGTCGGGCCTTTCAGATGAGGTTGCAGCAGGTCTCAGGAGTTCTGAGTCGGGTATGCTAGCACGTGGGGCGGCACGATGCAGTCTGGCGTGCCAGGCCCAGCGTCGGCACCGGTTGAAGGGCGCCAATGCCGCGTTCCGGATGAGCGGAGGGCGATCAGGCCGTCAGCGGATTTCCCGGATGGGAATGCACTTCTCGGCGCCGGCGATTTCCAGGGTGAGCGCGGCCGCGCCCGCCGGTACCATTCCGTCCACCAGGACCGGAAACGCCAGGACGGCCCCGGGCTGGATGATCCGCTTGATGATGCCTTCGCGCCTGTCGACGACTTCCTGATTCCCGCTCCGATACGTCGTCACGTATCGAAGATCCAGATAGGCCGCGACGCGGCTGCGGTTGCGCAGGGTCAGATCGACGACCGATACCCGGCCCATGACAGCAGTGGACCAGGTCGCCGAGACGACCTCCAGGTCCTCAGCCGGCCTGGCCCGCAGGTACGCGTCCCGATCGGAAACGGGATCGATCGATCGCGGGGCAGGATCAGGCGATTCCACACGCGAGGTCCGGCGATCGCCCAGGAATCGATCGTTGGGCGCCCCGATGGCCGCCTCGACCGTTGCGCGATCGGCATACAGCGACCGGGACGGCATCCTGGCGAGCGCCAGTCCCGCATGGAGCGCGATGTTCGCGGCGATGAGGACGGCCCACGCCCGGCGAAACCGATAGATCCCCAGCGTTTTCCAGCTGTGAAATCCATATAAGGCGGCCAGCGGGAAGACCACGTAGAACGCGTGTGCCAGCGGCCCTCTGACCGAGAAGAAGAAGCTCGCGTAGATCCACACCACGGTCACCAGGGCGAGCCACCTGACCCTGTCCCAGTGCGCCTGGCCGGGATCGCGCCGGAACCACGCGAACGCGAGCAGGACGGGCTGGAGCAGGCCGGCGATGCCGACCCCGAGAGCCAGCGGGACGAGCCACGGCGAGTGCCACACCAGCACGAGCCGATCGGAGAGGGTGAGCCCCAGGAAGCGGTTCAGCTCGAATGACGGGAACGACAGGAACCGGGCCACGATGGTGGCCTGCGTCATCAGGCTTTGCGCGTGGAACTGGACGTTCTGCGTCAGGAGAGTCGCAGAGAGGCCATAGGCGACGATGGTCGGCAGCAGGACGCTTCCGGACACCGCGGCTCCAGCGAGGAACCCGGCGGCGGCCGCGACCACCCCGGCCCGGTCTCGACGCAGCGCGTCGAGTGCCGCAAACGCGACGTAGGCCGGCAGCAGGACCCACGACATGTGGATCTGCATGAGGTAGACGAGCCCGGCGCCCATCATCGACCACGCCATGACGGGCCGGATTGCGCCGATCCGAAACGCCGGCGACGCTTCCAGGAATCCGACGAAGAACACCGCCGCGCCTGGCAGGATGTAGGACGTGTTGACGATGTGGGTGGAGAAGTTGAGCGTCCAGGGAACCGTGAGCAGCAGCGCCCAGACGAGCCATCGGGGCAGCTCCGGCAGGCGGCGGCAGTAGTACCAGGCCAGCAGCGCGAGCGCACCGAACGAGAGCAGATTGAGGAGCACGAACGGGGACTCGGGCACGGGCCAGATGTTCAGGGGCACGCGCACGAGCAGCCCCTGCATGGCGCCGGGCAACTGCGTGTGAGTCCACACCACGTCGGCGCCGAAGTAGGGCCACTGCGCCCGGGCGTACGACTTCAGCCCGATGAGGTAGACCTGTCGCTCGTCCTCCGACCAGAAGTCCGACGTCACGCCGTAGCCGAGCCGGGCCGCGAAGGCCAGCACCAGCGCGGCGACCCAGAGCCACGACCGCGGGAGCCGGTGTGCCATACCACCACTGATCAAAAAGACAGGGCCCGGAGGCTTCATACGGATTTCGCCCCCGGGCCCTGCGAGCTGCCGAACCGGCCAGGAAGGGCCATCACGCCGGGCGTGATGGCCCCTCGCCGTTACTGCGGAATCACGACCACGAAGAACGACTGCGGCCCGCCAATCGCGGTGACCTTGTCGCCCACCAGCTTTCCAAGCTGAGCCTGGTAACGGCCGCCGGGTACCATCGGCACGCCGCCGCGGCCGAAGCCGCCCGCCGGCCCGCCCGCTGGCGCGCCGGCCTGACCGCCGCGGCCCGCGCCGGCCTGCGCCGCGCCACCCTGCGGGGCAGGCGCGCCTGCCGGCCGCTGAACCTGGCCGGCCGCCTGCAACTCCGCTTCCTCATCATCCAGAAGCGGCTGGTCGTCAGCAGGCCGTGCCGGCGCCGCAGGACCTTCACCGCGAAGATTCCATGCGATTCGCCGCAGGCCGGCCGCCTTGTCGAGCTCGATGCGCCGTACCTGTCGGCCGGTCTCGTCCGAGATCGTCAGCACGAGCTTCGCGTCAGCAGGCAGGTTCTGCCCGACGCTGTAGGTGAACACCGCGCCGAACGGCGGATTCGGTGTCGTCCAGTTGCCCGACATCGACCCGATCCCGGCTGTTCCGGCCGGCGCCATGCCGGTCGGGGTAAACGAGTACCCGTTGCGAAGCGAGTAAAGACGCGCCTCTTCGCCGAGCGACTTCGCCGTGACCTCCCGGAGCGCACTGTAATCGTCCAGGATGTAGAAGCCGCGGCCGAAGGTCGCGATCACCAGGTCGTTCTCGCGGCGATGCACCGTCATGTCGCGCACCTGGATGGTTGGCAAACCGCCCTTGAGCTGCGTCCAGTGGCTGGCGCCGTCGACGCTGACAAACACGCCGAACTCGGTTCCGGCGAACATCAGGTTGCCGTTGACGTGGTCCTGGATGATGGACCAGACGTCGTGTCGGTCCGGCAGGTCGCCGGTGATGTTGGTCCACGTCCTGCCGCGATCGGCGCTCTTGACGATGTACGGCTTGTAGTCGCCGCGCTGCCAGTTGTTGAGCGTCACGAACACCGTGTTGGAGTCGCGCGGCGAGGCAAAGACGTCGGTCACGTAGGTCCACTGCGGTACGCCGGGGAACTGCTCGATCTTCCGCCAGTTCCTGCCCCCGTCCTCGGTCACCTGCACGAGCCCATCGTCGGTGCCCACGTAGATCAGGCCCTCGAAGAGAGGCGATTCATCGAGCGACACGATGTTGCTGAGCGCCGTGCTCGACGAGTTTCGCGCGATCGAGTCCGCCGGCCAGAGCTTGCCCATGATCGGGATCTCGTCGAGCTTGAGATTGCGCGAGAGATCGCCGCTGACCGCCGTCCACGTGTCGCCGCGATCATCGCTGCGGTAGAGCTTGTTGCTCGCCCAGTAGAGCCGCCTGGACGAGTGCGGGCTGATGATGTACGGCGCGTCCCAGTTCGCGCGATCCGCCGGCCCGGCCTGCGCACCAGCGGCGCCGCCGCCGCCCTGGCCTCCTGCCGCGCCCTGCGCGCCAGGCTGACCGGATGGCGGCGCGCTCGGCATCGCATCGTCTCCGCCGCCGCCGCGCCCGCCGCGGCCGCTCTGCGACTGCGGAGGCCGGATGCGCTTCGAGACGCCCGTCGAGACGTCGTACCGCGACACGTTGCCGTCCTGCGACGAAGCGTAGATCGTGTTCGGATCCTCGGGATCGTTCCGGCTCTGGAACCCGTCGCCGCCCGCGACCACGAACCAGTCGCTCGTGCGGATGCCCCAGCTGTTCAACGTGCGCGACGGCCCGCAGTGCGACCAGTTGTCCTGGGTGCCGCCGCACACGCGGTAGAACGGCTTCGAGTTGTCGGTCGACACGCGGTAATACTGGGAGATCGGGAGGTTCGTGAAGAAGCGCCAGGTCGTGCCTTCGTCGTACGACTCGTACACGCCGCCGTCATTGCCGAGCAGCATGTGACGCTTGTCGGACGGGTCGAAGGTGAGCACGTGATGGTCGACATGAACACCGGTGCTCTCCCATCTCGTCTGCGCCCAGGTCTTGCCGCCGTCTGTCGACCGCTCCATGTTCACGTTGATGGAGTAGATCGTGTCGGGCCGCCAGGGATCGACGAAGAGCTTGTGGTAGTACTGGGCGCCTCCGCCTCGATACCAGTCATCGGCGGGTCCGCCGCCGCGGCCGGCCGCTGGCGGCGCCTGCTGCGCGCCCGAGGGTGCGCCTGCTGCCGCGCCGGCCGGAGCCGCCGCCTGCTGCGCCTGCCGCTGCCGCTCGTCCGGCCGCCGCTCGGCCTCCAGCCGGTGCTGGCGCCGCCGCTGGAGCAGCAGCCGCCGCGCCGGGTGCTCCTGCCTGAGGCGTGGCCGCCGCGCCGCCGCGCCCGCCGCGTCCGGCCGAAGGCGCGACCTTGCCGATTCGCGCCCAGGTGTTCCCGCCGTCATCGGATCTGTAGAACCCGGACTCGTCCCGCTTGGCATCGACGATGGCGAACAGCGTGGCCGGCGTCTTGCGCCCGTCGATGGCGAGGCCGACGCGGCCCATGTCGCCCTTGGGCAGGCCCTTGGTCAGCTTCGTGAACGTCTTGCCCGCGTTGGTCGACTTGAAGATGCCGCCTTCCGGCCCGCCGCCGATCATCTGCCCGACGGCGCGCCGCCGCTGGTAGGCGGCCGCGAACACGACGTCCGGGTTCTTCGTGTCGAGCACGACATCGGTCATCCCGGTGTCCGGGCTGATCGTGAGGATCGCCGTCCAGGTCGCGCCCCCGTCGGCCGTCTTGTATAGCCCGCGCTCGCCGCCCGGCGACCAGAGCGGTCCCTGCGACGCCACGTAGACGGTATTCGGGTTGCGCGGATCGATCGCAATCCGTCCGATGTGCTCGGAGGTGGCCAGGCCCATGCGCTTCCACGTCTTGCCGGCATCCGCCGACTTGTAGACGCCGTCACCGAAGTGGGCGCTGCGCTGGCTGTTGTGCTCGCCGGTGCCCAGCCAGAGGACGTCCGAGTTCTTCGGATCGATCACGATGCAGCAGAGCGTGAAGGAGCCGCCATCATCGAAAATCGGGGTGAACGTGATCCCGCGATTGGTGGTCTTCCAGAGGCCTCCGAATGCGGAGGCGACATACCAGACCGATGGATTCTTTGGGTCGATCGCGATGTCCGCGATGCGTCCCGTTGCCAGGCCCGGGCCGATGCTGCGGAATTCAAAGCTCTTCAGCAGGTCGGCTGTCAGGCGGTCGGTGCCGCCCGTGGTGCCCTGGCCGGCGCCGAGGATCGCTGTCGCGACCAGGCCCACTACCAGGGCGGTGGCCAGAATCAGTCTTCTCATGAAGTCACTCCAGGAGTAGCACGCGTCGTTGATCGAATGTGAGGCAATCTCGGGGGAGGGGGTCAACGACAGCCGCAAGTCCCGCGCATCGTACCACAGGACCAGGGGCTCCGGGCCGGGGGCGGCCTGGGGCGTAGGGCCGGGGCTTAGGGCCTGAGGCTTAGGCCTTAGGGCTTTGGGCTCAGATGCCGGGGTCAGGCGTTCTGGTCGGACGGCGACAAGCGCAGGGACAAAGGGCCCGGCGCGCGCCAGGATGCCGGCCGGCGTACTTCTGGTAGGAAACCCGGGACGTCGACTACCATGAGGCCGGCGCGAGCGACCGGCTTCGGCATCGAGATCCCATGCACGACGACCTGTACCGGATGCTCCAGCGTCACCTGGATCGCATGCCCGTGCCGTTTCCGCCGACGGAGTCGGGCGTGGAGATCCGTATCCTGCAGCGTCTGTTCACCCCGGATGACGCGCGAATCGCCCTGTGCGTGAGCGCGATTCCCGAACGCCTGGCGACGATCCACAAGCGGGCCGACTGGCCGATCAGCCGGGCGGCGCTCGGCGCAGGCGCTCGACGACATGGCCGGCCGCGGCCTCGTCCAGCGTCTCGCGACACGACGCGGACCCCTCTACGGCAAGTCGGTTCTTCGTGGTCGGCTTCTACGAGGCGCAGGTCAATCGCCTGACAGCCGACCTGCAGCGGGACGTCGAACAATACGAGCGCGAAGCCTTTGGCGGCGCCATCCACTCCGGGCGGACGCCCCAGCTGCGGACGGTGCCGGTCAACCAGGCCGTGCCCGTCGAACGATTCGTGGGCCGCTACGACGACATCCGCGCGACGGTTCGCGATTCGAAGGGGCCCTTCGCGGTGATGAACTGCATCTGCCAGCAAGGCAAGGACCTGCTGGGCGAGCCGTGCCGCCAGACTCACGATCGCGAGCATTGCCTGACCATCGGGTCTGCGGCGAAGGCGATGGTTCGCCGTGGCGTCGGCCGGTTCATCTCGAGAGACGAGACGCTCGGCGTTCCTCGATCGGGCGGATCGCGACGGCCTGGTCGTCGAGCCGCAGAACACGCAGGATCCGCTGTTCATCTGTTGCTGCTGCGGCTGTTGCTGCGGCGTGCTGACCACGGCCAAGAGGCTTTCTCGCCCAGCCGATTTCTTCTCGACGAGCTACGTCGCGGTGGTCGATCCCGGGACGTGCCAGGAGTGCGGCGTGTGCGCGACGCGGTGCCAGATGGACGCGATCCCGGCCGACGCGGCCCCCTCGCGCGTGATCGCCGAGCGGTGCATCGGCTGCGGGTTGTGCGTGACGACGTGTCCGTCGGGCGCCGCGCAACTCATGGCGAAGCCCGGAGCGCGCGTGCCGCCAAGAGACACCGGACGCCTCTATGCGAGGATGTTCCGCGAGCGGTTTGGCACGCTCGGCCTGTTGAATGCGCTCGGCCGGCGCGCGGTGGGGCTCAAGTACTGATGGCACAGGATCCCGATCTGAGCTACCCGCGGCGTGTCCTGACGTTCTGTCCCCGGTGCGGCGGGACGGACCTGGAGTTCACGGCGCCCAACGCGTTTACCTGCCGGCAGTGCCTCAATCCCTTCTTTCTGAACGTGGCCTCGGCGGTTGCCGCCCTCATCGAACGCCCGGACGGCGCCCTCCTCCTCACTCGGCGAAACCACGAGCCGGCCCGCGGAATGCTCGATGTCCCCGGGGGCTTCCTGGAGCCGCTCGAAAGCGCCGAGGACGCGCTGCGGCGCGAGATTCGGGAAGAGCTGCGGCTCGATCTGGAAGAGCTGACGTACTTCGGCACGTTCCCGAATCGCTACGTGTTCAAGGGGCTGACCTACTTCACCTGCGACATCGTGTTCCGGTGCGCCCCGCGTTCGTTCCACGGCCTCGCCCTCAGCGACGAAATCGCCGAAATCGTGTTCGTGAAGCCCGGCGACGTGCGGATCGAGGACCTGGCGTTCGAATCGGTTCGCGCCATCCTCGGCGCGTACCGCGGCTTCAGAAGCCCCGCCTAGTCCGGCACACGCGGCACCTCCGCCGTCATCCCCGCTGCGTCTTCGAACTCGGCTGCGAAGCGGGGAGCCGGCTGCGGGCGCGAGGATCCCTCGAGCGCGAAGGCGCGCTCGAAGAACTCCTGCAGGCGCGGCGAGGCTCCCGGCAGGTGGACACTGATCGGGGTGAATCGCCCGGACAGGACCGCGTGGTGGTGTCCGGCGCCCGAGGTCGCGCCGAACGGAAGCGCCCCGGTCAGCATCTCGTAGGCGATGACGGCAAGGGCCCACAGAATCCCACGAGGCGTCGACCGCACCTCCGCACAGTTGCTCGGGTCCCATGTAGATCAAGGTTCCGATGAGCTGGCCCGATCCGGTGGCGGTGGCCATGTCGTCGCCGCCCGCAAGAAATTTTGCGATGCCGAAGTCCAGCACCTTCGCCCTCTCCGACCGGCCGTCGGGGGTCAGGAAGACGTTTTCCGGTTTCAGGTCGCGGTGCACGAGCTGGCGCTCGTGGGCAGCGTCCACCCCGGCGCAGACGTCGGAGAGAATGGCTGCCGCCCGTTTCGGCGGAAACCGGCGCTCGACGCGCAACGCTTCGCGCAGCGTCGTGCCCCGCAGCAACTCCATCACCAGGTAGGCACGCGAGTTCACCGCGATGCCGAAGTCGTGCACCGTGACCACGTTCGGATGGGAGAAACTCGCCGCGGCGCGCGCTTCACGCCTGAATCGCTCCGCCGCTTCGGCGCTCCCGACGAGGTCTTCGCGAATGACCTTTGCCGCGACCCGCCGTTCGAGCGACACGTCGGTGGCTTCGTAGACCGTGCCCATCCCGCCCCGGCCGAGCCGGCGCTCGAGGCGGTAGCGCCCGCCGAGCAGGCGCGGGAGCGGCACGATGGCGAGCGTGGCGCCCTCCTGCGCGCATGACCCGGCGCCCGAGTTGTAGCAGGCGCCGCAGCGCGGGCACTCCTCGAAAACGTCGCCAGCGGCCCGGGCAACCGGCCGATCGGCGAGCAGCCCCAGGCTCGCGGCGATCGCGACGATCAATTCCTGATCCTCGTGCGAGTACGGCTCCTCCGACCGCTTGACGCCAAGCGCGAGGAGCGCTTCGGGTCGGCCCTCTTCGGTGGCAATTGGCACGAGGAGCCCGAGACGCGTCTCCCTCAGGAACTCAGTTTCCGAGTGAGGCAGCTGTCCCTTCAGCCACCCTGAGTCGCCGGGGGCCGTGTCGACCGGCTTGCCCAGCAGCCGCACCAGGGCGACCAGCTTGCTGTCGGCCGGCAACGAGAGCACGGAGGCAGCGTTCGGTGCCGCCGCGAGCGTCCGGTAGACGGCTTCGCGCGGCGCGCGGACCAGCAGCGCCGCGAACTCCGGGTGGAGCGCGGCCTCGATGCGCGCGACGACCTGGGGCGCAGCCTGCTCGAGGCTGCCGGCCTCGCGGATCCGTTCGACGACTTCGCGAAGCAGCCGCTGGGCGTCGTAGTGTTCCCGGAAGAAACGCCTGTCGATGCTCTCGAGCCATTGTCGCTGGCGGCGGTGCGCGATGAGCGCGCTGGCGGCGACGGCGGCGTAGATCCAGCCGCGAGAGACAAGCACGGTACGGAGAGGCTGATTCGAATTGACGAGGAGGTCGATGACCAGGCCGGCGGCGCAGACAGGCACCATCGCCCCGGCCAGGCCTCGCGCCAGGGCATACTGCAGCCCCTGGCGAATCATCACGCCGATATCGAACACCCTGTGCCGCAAGATCGCGTAGGCGAACGAGATCGGAAGGACCAGGGACACCAGGCTGGAGGCGGTCCGCCAGGCAGGGGAGCGCACGACAAGCTGCAGGTCGGCGGGCAAGTTGAAGAAGTCCGCCATGGAGCCTGGCGTGGATCCGGCCATCCCCACCACCGTGCCCAGCGCCAGGACGCGGATGCGCCGCCGCTCGTTCGGATCGCTGAGCCGGCGGTAATTGCTCGCCAGCATCGAGATGGCAGAGATCATCGCGAGGACGACCAACACGCCGACGTAGGGGATGAACCAGTCCGGCGTCGTCCAGGCGGACCCTGGCATGTATACCGACACCACCATCCACCCGATCAGCAGCGGGACGGCCGGCAGCAGCACCGCCGTCCAGGCGATCCAGAACATCCACCACGCGCGCCTCGAACGGAGAGCCGGGCGAGGGAAGATCGAAAAAAACGCCATCACCACCACCGGTCCGACCGTGAAGTTCAGGCCGCCAATCCAGAGCGGCGCGCCCAGCCAGATTGGGAGGGCCCGCCAGAGTGCTCCCGCCCCGCTCGTTAGTGCGGGAACGTGCGGGTCGATGGCCGCGATTGGCTGGAGGTCGGTAATCGCCAGTGTCGCGAGGAGCCAGGCTCCCATTCGCGCCGTGAGGTCCGGCGGGCCTCTGAACCCAATCAGCAGCGCGAGGCCGACGCACACGAGTTGGGCCGTCAACTTGGCGAAGAAGGTGAGCCAGACGCCAGACGTCCAACGCCGCCAGTGCGCATCGAACGAAAGCGACATCTCGAGCCGTTGTCCGCCGCGTTCGACCTGCAGCAGATACGGCTTGCCGACCTCGGCGTTCTCCGCCGCCTGCCGCCACGTGAAGAGCGTCCTGGGCTGCAGGCCCCCCGCCGTGACGATCCGATCGCCGGGCTTGAGTCCGGCATTTGCGGCGGGAAATCCGGGAAGCAGGTCCACGACCACCGCGTGGTCGCCCTCGAAGTGCAGGCTCACGCCGAAGGCTCCCGGCCCGCACAATTCGGCGTAGAGCTGAAGGCCGACGAAGCCAAGGATGGACGCGGTGACGACGTACATCCACCACGGGGCGCGCGGGCGCGGCATGGGCTGGCCTCCGGTCAAATCGGAGTGCGGGGGCGGACCTCACGTGCGCCATCATGATAGCGCGACCAGCGCCGGCCGTCGCGGCCGCTTGGAATGTCGCGCTCGACCGGCCAGCGGTCCCTCCGAAACGCTCGCTTTGGTGGATCGTCGCGGGTCTGAGAAGGTGTGCCCGGGTGGGAGGTGGCTCGTCCGGCCAGGCCGAAGCTCACCGGTCCCGAGAGCGAGCCGGTGCCACTGCCCGGCGACCCGGCGGCGGCGTGGAGGCCTGGCCCTGCGTGTGCTAGGATCGAGTGTTTTTGTGTGCCCCCGGCGCCCGGATTCCGGCGAAAGGCCGCGGGAACCGTCCGGGCCTGGAACGCCCGGGATTGACCGGTGGAAGGAGCATCGAACGTGGGAGCGGACGAGCGAAAGTGGCGCGTCGCGGTGATCGGCTGCGGGGCGTGGGGACCCAATCACGTCAGGAACTTCTCGGCCCTGCCCAACGTCGAGGTCGTGGGCGTGGCCGACCTGAGGGCGGAGCGCCTCGCTCGCATCAAGGCGCAGTCGCCCGGCGTCCCGTTGTTCCAGGATGCCGCGGAGATGATGGCGAAGGCCAGGCCCGATGCGGTCGTCGTGGCGACGCCGACCATGACCCACTACGACGTGGTCAAGAGCGCCCTTCTGGCGGGCAGGCACGTGCTGTGCGAGAAGCCCCTGTGCCTGACGGGCGCCGAGGCCGACGAGCTGGTGAAGATCGCGGCCGACGGAAACCTGCGCCTGATGGTCGGGCACGTGTTCCTGTTCAATCCGGGGATCCTCAGGCTGAGGGAGCTGATTCGGACGGGCCACCTCGGCCGGCTGTATTACCTGTTCGCGCGCCGCACCAATCTCGGCCCGATTCGCAGCGATGTCAACGCGGTGCTCGATCTCGCCTCGCACGACGTCTCGATCTACAACCACCTGCTCGATGCGGTGCCCATCGAGGTGTCGGCCGTCGGGAAGTCGTTCCTGCAGCCTGGCATCCACGACGTGGCCGTGATCACGCTGCAGTATCCGAACAACGTCGTGGGCTCGATCCACGTGAGTTGGCTCGACCCCAAGAAGGTCCGCGAGATTACCGTCGTCGGCGAATCACGGATGGCCACCTGGGACGACCTCGCGCCGCTCGGACCCGTGATGGTGTTCGACAAGGGCGTGACGGTGACCAAGAAGCCGCCCGAGTACTCGGACTTCGGCGAGTTCCAGTTGCTCGCCCGCGAGGGCGACGTGACCGTGCCGCGCGTGCCGCCCCAGGAGCCTCTGCGAATGCAGGCCCAGGCGTTCGTCGAGGCGCTGGATGCCCCCGAACGCATCCGGAGCGACGGCCGCGTCGGCGCGGACGTCGTCAGGGTGCTCTCGGCGATCAATGAATCGATCGCCCGCAACGGCGCTCCCGTCACGGTGGAGCAGCGGGGAGGGGGACACTGATGGCAGACGGGTTCTTCAAGCATCCCACGGCGCTGGTCGAGACCGAGGACATCGGCGAGCACACCAACGTCTGGGCCTTCGCGCACGTCATGAAGGGCGCCAAGGTCGGCAGCCACTGCAATATCGGCGACCATGCGTTCGTCGAGAGCGGTGCGGTGGTCGGCGACGAGGTGACGATCAAGAACAGCGTGGCGGTCTGGCAGTATGTCACCGTCAGGAACCGCGTGTTCCTGGGTCCGAACTGCTCGCTGACCAACGACAACCGGCCGAGAAGCAAGCGCGACTGGTCACCGGTCGCGACCACGATTGACGAGGGCGCGACAATCGGCGCCAACGCCACGATCGTCTGCGGATGCCACATCGGCCGCTATGCGTTCATCGGCGCGGGGGCCGTGGTCACCAAGCCGGTCCCCGACTACGCGGTGGTGTTCGGCAATCCCGGGCGGGTGCACGGTTACGTCTGCGAGTGCTGCCAGCCGCTCACCGGCCGCGGGCCGGTGCTGACGTGCAGGAAGTGCGGCCTGCGCTACCGCAAGTCGCCGAAGGGCGTTGCGCGGCTGACCGGCGCCGAGCCGCTGCCCGGGCCGGCGAAGAAGATCCCGGCACGGAAGATCGCGAAGAAGCGGTGACCGCGTCCCGCCCCGCCCTCCGCGTGATGGCCGCCTCGATTGCCCATAACGAGTCGGCCAAGATCGGCCGGGTGCTCGACCGCTTCCCGCCGGGCCTGGTGGACCGCATCGTCGTGGTGGACGATGCCTCGACCGACGACACGCCAAAGGTGGCGGCGGGGAAGGGCGCGGTGGTCCTGACCCACCAGGCCAGGTCGGGGGCCGGCGCGGCCATCCGCACGGCGCTCAAGTATGGCCTCGCCGAGCAGTTCGATGTGGTCGTCATCCTGGCGGGAAACGACAAGGATCGGCCGCCGGAAATCGAGCGCCTGCTCGCCGCCATCGACGAGGACGGCTGCGACTTCGTCCAGGGGTCGCGCTACCTGCCGGGCGGCGATTTCGGCAACATGCCCTTCTACCGCCAGATCGCCACGCGCGTGGTGCACCCGTGGCTGTTCTCGCTGCTGGTGATGCGGCGCTTCACCGACACCACCAACGGGTTTCGCGCCATCCGGCTGTCGGCGCTGAAGGCGTCGGGCATCGATCTCGACCAGGAGTGGCTCGACCACTACGAACTCGAACCGTACCTGTTCTACAAGATGATCCGGCTCGGCTACAAGGTGAAGGAAGTGCCGGTCACCAAGATTTATCCGCCGCACGAGCTCGGCTACACGAAGATGAAGCCCATCACCGGGTGGTGGAGCATCCTGCGGCCTTTGATCCTGCTCGGGCTTCGAATCAAGAGGTGAAACGTGGACATCGTACCGTTTGTCGATCTGGCTGCTCATCACGCACCGATTCGTGACGATCTCCGGGCCGCCGTGGATCGCGTGCTGACGCACGGGAAGTACATCCTCGGACCCGAAGTCGAGGCGTTCGAGCAGGGGTTCGCGAAGATGGTCGGGGCGAAGTACGGCATCGGCGTCAGCTCAGGGCTCGATGCCCTGCGCCTGGCGTTCGAGGCCGTCGGTGTGAAGGCCGGTGATGAAGTCATCGTGCCCGGCAACACGTTCATCGCGACGGCGCTGGCGGTGTCGGCGCTCGGCGCGGTGCCGGTCCTGGTCGACTGCGATCCGGCGACCTTCAACATCAACGTCGACCTGATTCGCCCCGTCATCACCAAGCGCACCAAGGCGATCGTGCCCGTGCACCTCTACGGCCAGGCCGTCGACATGGACGGGATCATGGCCGTCGCCAGGGAATTCGGCCTTCGCGTGGTCGAGGACGCCTGCCAGGCGCACGGCGCCCGCTACAAGGGCCAGGGCTGCGGCGCGATCGGCGAGCTCGGGTGCTTCAGTTTCTATCCTGGCAAGAATCTCGGCGGCATGGGCGATGGCGGGATGGTCACGACCAACGACGAGGCGCTGGCCATGGCGGTGAAGCAGCGGCGCGCCTACGGCGAGGCCAAGAAGTACCACCACGTGGAGAAGGGGCTGAACGCCCGGCTCGACACCATGCAGGCGGCGATCCTCGGCGTGAAGCTGCCGCGCCTCGAAGCCAGCAACACCGGGCGGCGCCGCGCGGCGCGCGCCTACGACAAGGGCCTGGCCGGCATTCCCGGCGTCGTGACGCCGAAGGCGCCCGCCGACGAGCTGTCGCACATCTACCACCTGTACGTGATCCGGACGCCCCGCCGCGACCAGTTGCAGGCGTTCCTGAACACGAAGGGCATCCAGAGCGGGATCCACTATCCAATCCCGATTCACCATCAGCCGGCCTACGCGGAACTGCTGTCGAGCGGGAGCCGCCTGCCGGTCACCACGAAGATCTCCGACGAGATCCTCTCGCTGCCGATGTTCCCGGAGCTGAACGACCAGCAGATCGCCAGGGTGTGCGCAACGGTGGCCGAGTTCCACGGGGCGAAATAGGCCCGATCCGAGCTCGCGGAGCCGCCGCCCGTCTGAAGCGTGCTACCATCCGATCTTCTGTCTGATCTGACGACCTGGCGGCCGGGCCCGCCACGGGTCCGGCGCTCGATCGGCAGCGACGGCAGAGGTGTCATCGATCGACGAGTTGCCGAATGCGCGTGCTGCTGATCAAGCCCTCATCGAGCGCCATCGACTTTGGCCTGGCGCCGTTTTTTCAAACCGAGCCTCTCGGCGTAGAGTACGTCGCCGCAGCGCTCGCCCGGCACGGGCACCTCGTGTCGGTGGCCGATCTTCGATTCGATCGCCGCAGCATCCGGCGCCTCGTGAGCGGTCACGCGCCTGACGTGGTGGGGCTCTCGTGCGTCCACGTGCTCGAAGCCGATGCCACGTCGGCGTTTGCCGCCGGCGTCAAGTCGATCAAGCCGGGAGTCACCGTGGTGGTCGGCGGCCACGCGGCGTCGACCTACCCCCGCGCGCTTGCCGGTTCGACCGGCGTGGACGCGATCGTCGCCGGCGAGGGCGAAGTCACGATGCCGGCCGTGTGCGATGCGCTCGCACGCGGCGAAGGCCTGGAAACGGTGCCGGGCCTGCTCATGCCGGACCAGTCGCGGAACTTCCGGCCCACCGGGCCGGCCCCGGCGCTCATCGACCTCGACCAGGTCGCCATCCCGGATCGACTCACGGTGGCGGCCTACCAGCGCCACTACTGCTGTCTCAACTACATGCCTGTCTGGACCATCGAAACGGCCCGGGGCTGTGAGCATCGCTGCACGTTCTGCTCGGTCTGGCAGTTTCACCAGCGCGCCCTCCGCTTCCATGCGAATCGCGCCGTGGTCGCCGACTTCAAGGCCGCCGGCCCGAACGTGTTCGTGGTCGACGATACGTTCTGGTCGAATCCAGAGCGCAGCCGCGAACTCGGGGACGACATCCTGGCGAGCGGCGTCCGGAAGAACTGGGTCCTGGTACAGTCGCGGCTCGACACGGTGGTCAATCATCCCGAACTGCTCGAGCGCTGGAGGCCCCTGGCGGGCAATTTCGACATCTTCTTCGGGTTCGAGGCGCCAACGACGAGGCGGCTCGACGCGCTGCACAAGGACTCGGAAGTCGAGAACACGATCGAGGCCGTGGGCATCGCGCGCCGGCTGGGATTCGGCGTCACGGGCAATTTCATCATCGACCCCGACTACAACGAGGACGACTTCCGGATCCTGTGGGAATTCCTTGCCGAGCATCGGCTGACGCGGGTCGGGTTTACGATCCTCACGCCGCTGCCCGGGACGCGGTACTTCGAGCAGATGGGGGAGTTGCTCCAGGTGCGGGACTGGACAAGTTACGACCTGCACCACCTGCTGTGGCAACCGCGGCTCCCGGTGCGCCGCTTCTTCGAGCTCTACTGCGAGACCTGGCGGCGGACCGTCCTGTACGCGGGCGGAGAAAAGAAGTGGTGGCACTGGCTGCGCCAGGTTCGCGTGCGCGACATCCCCAGGTTTGCGCGCATCCTCGCCCGCACGCAGAAGTTGATGAGTCCCGATGCCTATCTGGCCGAGACGAAGATCCAGGACATCGCGTCGCCAGGCCAAACGCTGGAAGCGCCGCTGGTCCCTCCCCCGGTTGATGCACCGGAATGAGATGGAGGATGGGCCGGCCGCCAGAGACAGAGAGCCTCTGGTCGCGGACGTTCACCCGGAAGATCGAGCGGCTCCCCCGAAGACAGGTGGTCGTGGCCCGAGGCAACCCCCATGCAGATCGAACTCATCGCGCCGGCCAGTGAAGATTCCGCGCTGCTCCCCCGCCTCGGGCTTGGGTTGCTGGCGGCGCAGACTCCCTCGGATATCGAACTCATCTACACGGATGACATCGTCACGCCATTCGATCTCGACCGCGACGTCAAAGACGTTGATTTGGTCGGCATCAGCGTGGACAGCAAGACGGCCCGCCGGGCCTACGACATCGCGGCGCGCTATCGACAGCGCGGCGTCAAGGTGGTGCTTGGAGGCATCCATCCGACGGCGCTTCCTGAAGAAGCCCTGCTGCACGCGGACAGCGTGGTCGTCGGCGAGGCGGACAAACTCTGGGGCCAGGTCATCGCCGACTTTCAGTCGCACAACCTGCAACCTCGCTATGACGGGGGATGGCCGGAGCTGACCGGCATCCCGTGGGCGCGCCGGGATCTGTTTCGATCGCGTAAGTACATCCCGTTCCAGGTCGTCCAGACCATGCGGGGCTGCCCGTACCCATGCGAGTTCTGCAGCGTCTCGACCGCGAACGGAACGACACTGCGCATGCGCCCGGTCGATGATGTCGTCAGCGAATTCAAGACGCTCGGCAAGCGGCTGCTGTTCGCCGACGACAACGTGATGATCCATAGGAAATACGCGGAGGAACTGTTCACCCGGCTCGCCGACCTCGGCAAGAGCTGGGTCGGCCAGTGTTCGCTCGCCGCCATCCAGCACGAACCCAACATTGCGCTGATGGCCAGGAGCGGCTGCAAGGGCCTGTTCGTCGGCCTCGAGAGCGTTGACGAGGCGGCGTTGGCGCTGACCGGGAAGAAACAGAATCGTCCCGAACGCTACGAGGAGATCATCGGACGATTGCGCGAGCACGGGATCGGCACCTGGGCAAGCTTCGTGTTCGGCTTCGACACGGACGATCCCGAGATTTTCGATCGCACCGTCGAGTTCGGCATCAAGGCCAGATTGACGATGGCGAGCTTCGCGATCCTGACGCCGTACCCGGGCACGCGGCTGTACCGGCGGCTGGATGAAGAGGGGCGCCTGACGGACAGGACGTGGTGGCTGCACGCGGACCACGATGCGGGCTCACCGTATTTCGTTCCGAAGCGAATGACCCGCGAACAGTTGCGGGAAGGCTGGATGCGAGCCTGGCAGAGTTTCTATTCCTGGCCGTCGATCTTCTCGCGGTGGACGCTGCCGCCCAGGTCGAGGTGGGGGCAGAGTGCGGCCTACCTTCCCCTGAACGCCATGCAGCGGCGCCTGGCCGTGCGGAAGGTGCTGGGCGGGCATCAGCGTTTTCTCACGGCGAATGAGGCGTGGGACGGGCCTGACAGACCGGGGGGGACGGCGGGTGACGTCCCGTCAGATCCCGCACACCTCGCCGACGAACGTCGCGAGTAGCAGGGCCTCTCTCCCTGTTTCGCTCGGACTTGCTTCCCGCCAGCCTTCCCGGAATAATGCCCTCGCCGCTCCGCCGCCTGGTGCCTTGATGCGGCGCCGCGGATGAGGCCGGGCGTTCTGGCTGACTCGTTATCGCTGCTCATGTCACGGAATCGAATCCGGAGAACGAGCGATGACTCACATCACACCGCCGCGGCTCAATCGAATCAAGAGCATGCTCGGGGCCGGCGAGCCGTCGTTCGGATTGATCGCGACGATCCCGAGTGTCCAGGTCATGCAGGTCCTTGCGCACTCCGGGCTCGATTGGGTTCTTATCGACATGGAGCACGGCCCGATCGATCTGGCGGCCGCGCACGCCATGATCGTCGCGACTTCCGGCACCCCTGCGGTGCCCTTCATCCGTATCGCATGGTCCCAACATTGGCTTGCCAAGCCCGCCTTGGACCTCGGCGCGTTGGGTATCGCCTTTCCGATGATCCGGACCCGCGCAGAGGCCGATTCCGCGGTGCGCGCTTTGCGCTATCCGCCTGTCGGAGACCGCCTGTGGGGCCCCTTCTACGCGCCGTTCCGCTGGGACATCTCGATGCCGGAGTACGTGGCGACTGCCAACGACGAGGTCATGGCGATCATCACCATTGAACATCCGGACGCCGTGCGGAACATCGACGAGATCATGAGCACTCCGGGCCTGGACCTGGCGTTCATCGGCCCTGGGGACCTTGCGACGGCACTCGAAATCCCAGGCCAGTTCGACCACCCGAAGTTCAAGGCCGCCTTCGCGGAAGCCGAAGCGGGCATTCTTCGGAGCAAGGTCCCCCTGGGCGGTGTCGCGAGAACGCCAGACCAGGCGAAGCAGATGCTCGACCGTGGATACCAGGCGCTTGTTCTCGGTTTCGACTGGATGCTGCTGCAGCGGGCGGCGGAGGGATTTCTGCAGGAAATCCGCGGATCGCGCGGGTGAGCCAATCGACCCATCCAGACGCCCAACACGGAGGCGCGATCAGCCGGCAAGAGGAGCCGGGTGAACGCGGGAAGGTCCGTGCCAGAACAGTGGACACGCGCCAGTCGCGCCCAGGCGCACGCCCGGCTCAGCGCTCGCGCGCGGGTGTGACGGCGAGCAGGCCTTGTTCCACGAGCGTCGGCGGCTTCCGCAGGTGCGTGGCCTGTTCCCACGCGTAGGCGAGGGCCAGCAGATCGCCGTCCGTCCACGGGCGTGCCGAGAACTCCAGGCCGAACGGCAGACCGCTCGCGTAGAAGCCCGCCGGGACGACCACCGCGGGGACGCCGATCATGTTGACCCAGCTCGTGGCCGAATGCGGCCCTTCGCTCACGCGGCCATCTTGCGGCATGGTCTCGTCGGGCGGCGGCATCTGAATCGCCGGATAGACATAGCCATCGAGCTTCAGACGATCGAGGGGCTCGAGATACGCGGTCAGCATCGCGCGCCGTGGCGCGTGGTAGGTGCGCTCGGCGTCCGGATCGGTGTCGAGTGACCGTTGATCGATTCGGACGCCGCCCAGGTGCCGGAAGGCGTCCTCCGCGCCGATCGACGACGGGAAGAGCGGCGCGCCCACGACCTTCAGATAGTCCGCGGCCGAGTGGTACTCCGCCGGGCCGAACGCCGCGAGGAAGCGGTTCGTGCCGTCCTGCATGTACGCGTAGGTGGCCACGCGGCTCGCCGTCTTCGCGAAGCTCGCAGGCAGGATGTTGTCGTCAAAGACCACCTCGGCCCCGGCGGCCCGAAGCGCCTCGACCGCCTTCATGAACATCTCTCGCGTCTCGGGCCGGAGCGGCACGTTCGCGGCCGCGCGAAGCTTCTCGGCCGCCGCCTCCGGCACGGCCGCCGGGATGCCATGGAACGGAATACCGCTCGCCCGCGAGGATGAACGCCGGCACGCCGAACCGTTTGCCCTTGAGGGCGTCGGCCTTGAGATGCGGCTCATAGGGCGTCCGCTGCGCGGAGCGCTGGCGAGCCCACCGTGCGCGGGTCGAGTGGATCCTCGCCGGCCATCACCGCCAGCGCGATCGCGGCGTCGGTTGCCGTGCGCGCGATGGGCCCCGTGTTGTCGAGCAGCCAGTCGAGGGGCGCGATGCCGGCGATGCTGACGAGGCCACGCGTCGGGAAGACACCGACGAGCGCGCTGGTGGCGGCCGGCATGCGAATCGAGTTGCCGGTGTCCGTGCCGTTGCCCAGCACCGCCATGTTCGCGGCCACCGCGGTCACGATGCCGCCCGATGAGCCGCCCGGCGAGAAGCGGACGTCGTACGCGTTGCCGGTGCGGCCGAACGAGCTGCTGCGGTTCGTGTCGCTGTTGGCCAGGTCGGGCATGTTGGCGTGCCCGACGATGATGGCGCCGGCGGCCTTGAACTTCGCGACGACCGTGGCATCCTGCGGCGCGACGAGTTCGTGGCCCGCGCGCCTGAAGCCCTCCCAGCCGGCCGTGGTCACCTGTCCCTTGATGCTGGTGTTCGCCTTGATGACGATCGGCACCCCCCAGAGCGGCCCCCGTGCGCCGCCGCCCCGCGCGGCCTCGGCGTCCTGGCGCGCGGCCTCGGCGAGCGCCTCGCGACGGAACACGGTCTCGATCGCGCCGTAGACGCCGTTGTAGCGATCGATGCGATCGAGGTGCCACTGCACGACCTGCGTGACGGTGTACTTCTTCTCCGCGTACAGGCGATGCAGCTGTGGCACCGTGACGTCCAGCAGGTCGCGGTCGATCGCGGCGCGCCGGCGCCGGCGCCTCGGGCGTGGTCCGGCAGGCGACCGCGACGCCGAGGAGGGTAGCGAGCACGACGACGACGAACGGACGGCGAGTGAGTCATCCACAGAGAATACCTCACGGCCGGGCCGCGCCGGGGCCGCCGAACCTCGAGAGGTGACCAGCAAGTCGCCCGACTCACGAATGGAGCCGGCGCTCCCGTCTTCCCGTGTCATCATGTCGCCCAGGACGCGCGGCTCTTTCACGGCGTTTCGTCGACGACCGTCGGCGCTCGTCACAATGTTGGGGAGTCGCTGCGCGGATGCCCGAAGAGGACGAGCCAGGCCGGGATGAGCAACAACGACGCGGCGAGCGCCGTTGCGATGCCGAGCGTCGTGACGAGCCCGAGCTCGAAGAGCGGCTGGAATGTCGTCGAGAGCAGCGCGCCGAATCCGACGAGCGTCGTCAGGTTGGTCTGGATGAGCGCCGGCGCGGTGGCCGCTATCAACTGCTGCACGTCGCCGCCGCCTGGTTCGAGATACCGCCGGACCATGTGGATGCTGTTGTCGATCCCGATGCCGATGATCAGCGGGAAGGCGGCGAATGCCATGCCCGAGAACGTGTGCCCGAAGAGGGCGAGCATGCCGATCGTGGCGACCACCGCGTAACCGATCGGCATCAGCACCAGCAGGCCCGTGCGGATCCGGCGGAAGAGGATCATCACGATGAGGGCGACGAGCAACCCCGTCGCCACTGCCGCGCGGCGCCCGTCGGTCGCCATGCGCGTCTGCACGTCGCTCGCAATCCGATCGTAGGAGAACTCGACGAAGGGCCCGACCCGGTCCCGCAGCCGGGCCAGCGCGGCCGCCGGCAGCGCGGCTGTTGCGGCCGGGTCCGCCGAATATAACGTGACGGCACCAAGGAAGCGCCCGCCCGGCATGTGACGAATCTGGTTGTCGAGAAGCTCGCCGGGCAACTCGCGTTTCGCAGCGTCAAGGCCGACCGGAGACACGGATCCGCGGGCCCAGGCCCTCAGGCGCGCGCTGGTATCGCGAACGACTTCCGGGGACAGCCCCATCTCACGCGCCGCATCCTCGACGGCGCGGGCGGCGGCGATCAAATCGATCCCGTCCAGCGCACGACCCCGCTCACGCTGGGTCGCCGGCGACGGCAGCAGGCTGGCAGGCGAATTCACGCCACGGATAGCGCCCGCGCGCCTCAGGCTTTCGAGCTCGCGCTGGAGTCCCTCCGTGCCGGTCAGCACCTCGGCTTCGGTGCCCTCGACCAGCAGAACCAGCGGAGCGCCTTCGAGCCCGAATCGCGACGCCAGCAGACGTTGTCCGGCCAGGGCGACATCGTCGGGGTGGCCCAGTGTTTCCGGCCTTGCCGACACGCGCACGGCCGGGATCGCCGCGGCCGAGGCGACGAGCACGACGAGGCCCGCTGTCAGCACCAGGCGCGGACGGGAGGTGACCAGCCGGGCGGCGCCGCGACCCACGCCGGGAAGGAACCGGAACGGCCCCCGGGTGTCGGCCTCCCGAATGGGGAACCTGGTCCACCACAGGGCAAGCAGGGCCGGCATCGTGAAGAGGGTATGCACGAGGAGCATGAACAGTCCGATGGTCAGGAACAGTCCCAGTTCCGCGAGACCCTTGAACGAGGCCCACGCCAGCATCAACGTGCCCGTGCTGGTCGTCACGATGCAGAAGATGACACTCGCGCCCGTCGTGAGGTATGTGCTGGCGATGGCATCCCGGAGCGATCGCCCCTTCGCGATCTCCTGTGGAACCCGGCTGAAGAAGTACGTCACCTGGTCGTCGCCCAGCCCGACGATGATGGCGAGGAAGGCCAGGCTGATGAGGTTGACTTCCCCCGGGTACGTGCTGATGACGCCCATCGTCCATTGCACGGCGAGCACCGTCGGCAGGAAGGCGAAGACCAGCGCGCCGATCCACCGGTACACGACAACGCAGAGCAGCAGGTTGCCGGCGGCCGACAGGAACGTGGCCAGCCCGATGTTGCGTTGGATGAAGCTCCGGCTCTGCGCCGCGTAGGCGTAGGCGCCGGCCGCGGTCAGCCGTATCGCAGGATCGGCCGAGGTTGCCGCAATCGCCTGGTCGCGATAATAGGCCATCAGCCTGGCGGAGAACTCGTAGTCCGACGCCGACCCGCCCGGCTCGGTCATCACGAGGAGCGAGCGATGGTCCTTGCTGAAGAACCGTCCGCCGTCTCCCCACTCGAGATCGAACGCGGTCGACTCTCCAGACTGGCGGGTGACCGGGTCGGTGAATTCAATCAGGCCGAGTGGATCGGCGACGAAGTACTCCGACCCGGCCGTTGAGAACGGGGTGACCAGGCCGGCAGCAGCCGAGCGCAGCCGCTCGCGGATCCCGGCTGGCGACAACCGCGCGGCCAGCCTGTCTCGCTGCGCGAGATCGGCAAACGCCGGGAAATGGCCGACCAGGTACCGCGCGATCCCGAGTCGCTCGTCCTGCGAGAACCCGGATCGCGCCGTCGCGAACAGCCCGCTGTTGTGCATCGACGTCACCAGGCGGTCCGCTGCGGCTTCCAGGCGTTCGGCGTCCGGCTCTTCCTTCACCCCACCCTCGATGACCACGAAGAACCGGTTGCCGTACCCGAACCCTTCCACGAACTCTCGCGCGACGACCGCTTCCGCTGACGACGAGCCCATCAGATCGATGAGGGACGTCTGGAGCTTGAGATGCCGCGTGTTGATCTGGAGGAGCACGGAGAGCACCGCGACCAGGGCGAGCACCAGTATCGGGTGATTCAACGTCAACGCCGATACGCGCCGAAGGAAGCGGGTGACCATCATGCCGCCCGGTCTGCGCGGCGCGCCCGGACCACGATGTGCGCGAGCGGCAGGGTGTTGCGATGCCGCTGGACACTCACCGACAGGCCCGCGCGCTCGAGCGTTTCGGTGAAGGAGGCCGCCGTCTGGTACCTCGGCCGTACCGAAGATCCCCCGGTCCGCACCGCCGCCCTGTCCAGGGCCTTGGTCAGCCGCCCGCGCCATCCGCCCACCGTGTCGGGCTCGCGGACAATGAGCGTGCCGCCGGGGCGCAGCGATGCCGCGCATCGTTCGAGGACGGCGCGCTGGTCGTCCGGGTCGAGATACTGCAGCACGTCGATGATCAGGATCAGCCCCGCCTCGGGCACGGCATACTCGCGGATGTCAGCGACCCGCACGGAGGCGTCGAGTCCGGAAAGGGCGAGCCCGGCCGTGCGCACGCGGCCTGCATCGAGGTCGCATCCGCACAGCGGCCTGCCGGGATCGCGAAACGCCGCCAGCGTCAGCGCGATCCCATGGCCGCAGCCGAGGTCCACGACCGGGCCCGACCCGAGGTCGCTTTCGAGCAGCAGTTCGAACACCCTGTCGAGACGGGTCTTCCACCTCACGAAGCCGCGTGCGCCGCTGCGCGCCCCTGCGTAGCGGGCCTTCACGAACGTGCGCCACGCGTCGAGGTCGGCCGGTCGCCGCTTGCGCGCGGACACGATCATGTAGGTTGCGGCGGCTGCGGGCAGGCCCACCAGCAGCGACAGCACGACACTGCCGACGCCGAGCGCCCAGATATTGGTGGCCAGATCGGTCTGCCGCAGCGAGTCCATCGACAGCGCCACCCACCTGCCACGTGTGACACGATGGCCGAGCTGCAGGCAGCCCGCCAGCACGAACGGCTGGAAAAGCGGGTTGCTGATGAACGTGGCGGCAAACGTCAGGGGCCGATTCAGCCGGAACACCGTGGCGAGCGCAATCGCGACGACGGATTGCAGCCCGTAGATCGGGACGATGCCCACCGTGAGGCCGATCATGACGGCGGCAGCCGCCCGCCCCGGCTCCATCTGTTCGTGCAGCAGCTCGACCACGCGGGTCCAGTTCCCGGTCAGTGTCTTCCGCGCGCGGGCCAGGACGCTCACCGTGACACCACCGTGAGCTGGCCGACGGCCACCGTCTCCCCGTCCACCGAGAGCGTGGCCGAGACCACGGCCATCCCGTCCCGTTCGATGAGCGCCTTTGTCTCGATGTGGAGCGTCGTGCCGGGACGGACCGGTTTGAGGAACTTGAACTGGTTGACGGCGGCCAGCAGGTGGCGCCTCCCCGTCGCAACCGCCCCGGCTCCAAGCATCACCCCCGCGGTCTGGGCAGCAGCTTCGATCAGGAAGACCCCGGGCAGGATCGGGTCGCCGGGGAAGTGGCCCGAGAAGAACGGCGCAGAAGGGTCGACATCGGTGGCCGCATGGCAGGACTCGCCTGGCACGATCTCGACAATGCGGTCGACCCAGAGAAACGGCTCCCGATGTGGGAGGATGGCTTCGATATCCGATCGGATCATGGCGTCAGTCTTTGGGGCGCCGCCCGGGCGGGCGTGGGTCGTACACCTCGAAGATCGAGGCCTTGAGGGTGATGTCCGTCCGATCGACCGTGATGTCGAACACGCTGGTCACGCGGTTCCTGCCCTCGATGCTGATTTGTCGCGGAAAGGCGTCCGCCTTCCCCAGCTCGACCCCGATCCGGCTCGCTCGCTTCGCAATGGGCCCGGCCACGGAGGTCAGCCGCATCACGAAGCGGTCGGGCGTTTCGGAAACCTCGATCTTGAAGTCCCGCTCGAGCGTCGCCGCCGACTCCGGCCCGCTGAAGTACTTCTGCGTGCGCGACACCGCGTCCGCGATATCCATGGCTTCGGTGTGGGCGCCCCCGTCGGCTGACAGGTTGAGGATCCCGCGATTGTAGAGAATCCGGACTGGCGTGGGCTGGGTGTAGTCCAGCCTGAACCGGTCGGTCCCGGCGACACAGAAGGTTCCGCGGGCGACCTGCGGCCGAGTGAACAGGGGTGAGGTGCGCGTCTCGACGATCGTACCGCAGGCGGTGGTTTCCCGGCGCTGGACCTCGGCCACGCGCTTCCATATCCGATCGAGCAGGTCCCGGGACGATGGCGCGACCTGGCCCGAGGCGGCGACGGTGGCGGCCATGATCGCGGCAAAGAGCCACGCGGGACCCCAGGCGAGCGCTCGCGTGATGCACGGGCGGCGCATCATCCGCGTCCGAAGCGAAACACCAGGGACCACAGGCATATCCGTATCGTGTCACGTACCGGATGCATCTTCGAGCGCGCCAGGCCGCGATCGTAGACGGTGGTCACCGGCGCCTGTGCGATGGTGGCGCCCCTGGCCCGGAGCTTGATCAGGACTTCCATCTCGAACTCGTAGCGCCTGGCCCTGAGGCGCACCCCTCGAAGCGCGTCGAGCCGGATCAGCCGGAAGCCGCTCTGGCTGTCCAGGATAGCCTGTCCCACCAGCCAGGACGCGGCTCGACTGCCAACCGTGTTCGAAAAATGCCGCGAGCCCGGCATGGCGTTCTTCACGAACGCCCGTGTCCCAATCACGACGTCGGTCCCATCCCGGGCCGCCTGGATGAGCCGCGGGATGTCCTCGGGGCGATGTTGACCGTCTCCGTCCATGAACAGCACGTGGGTGAAGTCCCGGTCGCGGAAGTGTTCCAGGCCTCGGCGCACGGCCGTGCCCTTTCCGGAGTTTCGACCGAGCTTCAGGCAGACGGCTCCGGCGCCCTCCGCACGCACGGCCGTTTCGTCGGTCGACCCATCGTCGACCACAACCACCTCGGCCACGTAGCGTCGGGCGGAGGTCACCAGCCCGCCGATGACATCGGCTTCGTTGAACGCCGGAATGATGGCACACACGTTCATGAGCGGCGGTTCTGTCGCGGACAGGTCATGGCGCGGATTCGTTGGCCCCACGGTCATGGCAACGCGGTGATTCAGACCGTCGCCAGCTGGTACCCGCGGGCGAGCAGCTCGTCGACGATGCCCGGCAGGGCATCGAGCATCGCTGCCGACCCGCGTCCCGGCCGGTCGTGGAACAGCACGATGGCTCCGGGGTGCACCCGATCGAGAATGCGCCGGCGCAGCGATTCGGCGGTCGGCCATCGCGTGTCGTAGGAGCGGACGTTCCAGAGCACGAACTCCAGCCCCGTTCGCGCCAGGGCCGGCGCGAGCATCGGATGCCGAAGCCCGACCGGCGAGCGGAACAGCACCGGCGTCACCCCTGTCGCCCGGCGGATCGCGTCCTGCCCGCGGGCGAGCTCAGTGCGAAGCCGGCCGGGCGTGAGGAAACAGAAGAGCGGGGGATGGGAGTACGTGTGGCTCCCGATGACGTGTCCCTCGTTGCGCGCGCGCCGGGCGAGTTCGGGATTGGCGTCGACCTTGCTTCCGACGAAGAAGAATGTCGCCCTCACGCCCCTCGCCCGGAGCACGTCGAGCACCTTCGGCGTCACGTCGGGACTCGGCCCGTCGTCGAAGGTGAGCGCGACGCACGGGGCGCCCGCGCAGGCAATCGATGTCCGGCCGGCCGCCAGCCAGTCGACGCCTGGCAGGAACAACAGCGCCAGCATGGCGGCGGTCCCGCAGCCGAAGATGAACAAGACCGTCAGTATCCGTGCAGCGGTTGGAGGATAAACGAAAACGAGACTGGCGTTGGTCACGACGAACAGCAGCACGAACGCCAGAGCCTTTGCCATGCCCACGCCTCACGATCGAATCTTCCGCGCCAGGCTCCGTGTCGAGATTCGCGGAAGCGGCCGCCGCTGAAGGCCCGGATTCGCGGGCCGGACAGACCAGTTCTCCACTTTACTTCACCGCGCCAAGTCGCGATAATAGGTCGCCCATGCATCATGACGCAAGTGTGTTCAAGTCCAGTCCGAGCGCTGGAAGTGGCCCTTCCCGTGATTCCGACACGACAGCGAAAGCTGATGACGCGAATGCCGTATTGGCTCGCTACGGATCGGTCTGCCCGACCTGTGGTGCGGAGGCGGACGCGCTGGTGCTCCAGCGCGACGGACGCGTATTCCAGCGCACCCTCTGCCCGGCGCACAACGGGACCGAGAATCTGATTCTGTCCGACGTTCGTATCCATACGAAACTCGAAGACTGGAATCGGCGCGTGTTTTCCGGCCGGCCGGACGCGCTTCCGGATGAGGATCCCGGCAAGGCGCCGCTGCTGGCGGTGGTCGATCTCACCAACCACTGCAATCTCTCGTGCCCGGTCTGCTTCGCCGAGGTCTCCAACCAGAGCGTCTACTATCTGGACCTCGAGACTGTCCGGCGCATGCTGACCGCGCTCATCACGCACAAGCCGCTGCCGTGCCGGCACGTGCAGTTTTCCGGCGGCGAACCGACGCTCCACCCGCAGTTCCTCGAGATCGTCCGCATGGCCCGGGACATGGGGTTCGACCACGTCCAGGTCGCCACCAACGGCAGCATGTTCGCCACGCCGGGCTTCGCCCGGAAGTGCGACGAGGCCGGGCTCCACACGCTGTACATGCAGTTCGACGGCATGGACGACCTCGTCTACCACACGCTGCGCGGACGTCCGCTGCTCGATCAGAAGCTGAAGGCGTTCGAGAAGATCGAAGAAACCGGCATGCGGGTCGTGCTGGTGCCGACCCTTGTGGCCGGCGTCAACGTCGACCAGATGGGGGCGATCTTCAACTTCGCGCTGGAACACAGCCACCACGTCACCGGCATCAGCGTGCAGCCCATGGCCGCGACCGGGCGCGTGAAGGTGCCGGGCGAGGGTTCGTTCAACCTGGTCGATATGGCCCAGGAGTTCGGCCGGCAGACGGGTCTGACGCGCTTTCCCGATGACTGGTTCCCGCTGAACTCCCTCACGATGATTACACGGGGCGTCGCCAGGATGAGGGGCGAGGTCATCCAGAGCCCGGCCTGTGATGCCTATTGCTCGGTTGGGACGTATTTTCATGTCGACGACGACAACAAGCCGACGTGCCTGACCCGGTTTTTCGACCTCGAGGGATTCCTGCGGACCATCGGTGATCTGCCGGCGCCGAAGAGCCGGGGCTTCTTCTCGCGGCACATCTCGGGGATCGCCCAGCTCAAGGCGCTTTCGTCGTGCTTCGACGGGGGCAATGCGCCCAAGGGCCTGAGCTTCCTCCGCCTGCTGAAGGGGCTGGACGGATGGGAGGACAAGAGCGTCGGCCGCGGGGAGTCATGGGTCCAGCGCGGCTTCAACGGCATGTTCTTCGCGGGCATGCACTTCATGGACGCCACCAACTTCAGCACGCGGCGGACGCATCGCTGCATCATCAAGTACGTGACCACGGACGGCCGGCTGGTCTCGTTCTGCAACTACAACTCCGGCACGAGGCAGCGCGACGCCGAGGAGTTGACCAGGCTGGGTGAATGCAACCAGGGCGCGCGCTAGCACGCGGGGCCGGCCGGTCTCTTCCGGCGGACTTCGTACCTGCCTTCGCCGGGCACGCGAGAAATGACCGCCGTGCCACGCTTTGGATCATCGGCGCCGCATCCGTGCTGGCGCTGATCCTGACGGCGGGTCCGGCTGAATCGGCCACGGGGCCGCGGCTGTCCCTGCCGCTTCCTGCGCCGGAGTCCCGAGCGACCCTCCAGTCCCGGTGCACGGGCGTGGATGCCTTCGTGGCGCCGCCGCTTCGGATCGACCTGGTTGCGGACGCGCCGCTGCCGGCCGACGCCCTTGGGCCGGTGACCCGATCACTCGACGGGCTTCCGGCCGCCACCCAGGTGCTCCTGCACCTGCGCGTGCTTGCCGCCGAGCCAGGCGCCGCGGGATCCGATCTCGAGACGCGGGTGGGACAGGCCATCGATCGCGTCGTCGAGGCGCTGCCGCTCAAACAGCAGAACGTCCGCGGCGTCATCATCGACATCGCCGAGGTGCCCTCGAGTTCCTCGCTGCTCCAGTTCGCCGTCGCCGGGCTGGTGCTTCGCGTCAAGACCGCGAACGCCGCCCTGCGCATTACCGTGGTCTTTCCGCGCGGCCAGCTCGGCCAGTCCGCCGGGTTTCCGCGGCGCGTCACGGCCTACGCCGACGAGGTTGGTGTCCTGGCGGGCGAAGGGTGGCGCCAGGAGGCCGAGTGGGCAAAGAGCGAACTGAAGAAGCCGATCGTGCTGCGGACGATCCCGGGTTCGGAGACGGATGCCTCACAGCTGGCGCGAGCGTATCTCGACACGCTGGTCGAGACCGGTGACACGCTGGTCGACACCGTGTGGGCCGAAGGGGCCGGAGCAGCCGAGGTGTCGGGACTCTGTCGCGCGGCGAACGTCCTGGCGGATGCGATGGGCCCCGGTTTCGCCACGACTCAGAGCTCCCATCTGAGCGTCTCGCTGTCCTCGCCGTCGGCCGGCGTCAAGTCGATGCCCTACGTGGACGCGAATTCCCCGAGCGTGGCGTTTCTCGTTCGCGCGGGTGGATCGACCGCGGCGCCCCAATCGCTCGACGTCACGGCAAAGGGCGGCCGCTTCGAGATTGACTGTCGCGACGCGATCGACGGACGGCGTCTGTCGAAAGCGCCCGGCCGTTCCGACGGCGGACTCCCATCGTGCGTCGCGGACTCGGCCTACGCGGTGGTGACGGCCCGCAGCACGGATGTGGGCAACCGCGTCTACGAGTCGGTCAACGTGACGGGCCGCGGCGAGCTGAGCGTCGAGGAGATCATCGCCCGTTGGCAGCAGCAACGCGCGGATCAACTGAAGATCCAGGACAACGTCCGGTCGAAGTGCCTGATGTCAATGCATTTCGAATCCACGGCGCTGGGGTCGGGCTTCGACGTGTCGCTGCAGTTGCGCCAGTTCATCGACCGCGATGGAAAACGGGACTGGGTGCAGGATGGCTTCTTCGTGAACGGCGTGCGGTTCAGCGGCAAACGCGGGTTTCCGCTGCCGCAGCTGGAGCCTCAGAAGGTCGTGTCGCAACCGCTCGAGCTGTCACTGAACGAGCGCTACAAGTACTCCCTGCGCGGCGTCGACACGATAGACGGCGCACCGGCCTACGTCGTCGAAGTCGAGCCCGAGAAATCCGGCGAGATGCTCTTCAGCGGCAAGATCTGGATCGACGGCGTGACGTTCCGCCAGGTCCGGATGGATCTGCAGCAGGGCGGCGGCAAGAGCAACGTGCTCTCGCACGCCGAAACGCAGCGATTCGAGGTCGTGAAAGACGAGGCGGGCCACTCGTTCAACCTGCTCCGATCGATCTACATCCAGGAACTCGTGAACGCGGCGGGCCGCAGCTTCCTCCTCGAGAAGACACTGGCGTTCTCCGACTACCGCATCAACGCCGACGGGTTCGCCGCGGAGCTTGCGACCGCCCAGGCCTCCGACAACCGCATGTTCCGGGATACCGACGAGGGCCTCCGGGTGCTGAAGCGGGAGGGACAGCAACGGGTGGTGGAGCCCGAGACCCGCCGTGTGCGGTCACTGCTGGTCGGCACGCTGTACGAGGGCACGTCCAAATACCCCCTGCCGCTGGCCGGGCTCTCGATGGTCGACTTCAACTTCCGCAACAGCGGTTACCAGTTGTCGGTGTTCTTTGCGGGGCCGATCCTGGCCGTCAACATGTCGAAGCAGGTCTCGCCGAAATTCCGATACGGGTTCGACATGGCGCTCTCCGCTATCGGACGGGAGAACCGCTTGTACCAGGGCGGCACCGAGGTCACCGCCGAGCGCATCAAGACCTACGAGGAGACCGTCGGCGGCCTCGCGAGCTGGCAGGCGTCGACCGACGTCAGCGTGACGGGTTCGGCGTACCTCTCGGCCAATCTCTTCAGGCCGACCGACACGACGGCGAAAACCTACGCGGCAAAAGGTTCCGGGCTGAGCTTCCAGTCCGCCGCTGAGCTGCGGGCCGTGCGGCGGGGGTTCGCGTTCACGGCGATCGGCCTCTACGGCCGTCGCATCCGCTGGAGCCCGCTGGGCTACGAATCGGACCCCCTGAAGACGGAACCGAATTTCCTGACCTACTCAGCCGAATTCGGGAAACAGTTCTACGTCACAGCCTTCAGCAAGGCCAATCTCACGCTCGGCTACTACGGCGGCGATCATCTCGACCGGTTCTCCCGGTACCAGCCGTCGTTCCTGGCGCGGCCGCGCATCCGCGGGGTCCCCTCGGGAGCCGATTCGTTCGACGCGCTCGGTGTGGCGGGCCTCTCGTACGGATTCAACGTCTTCGACGTCATCAAGCTCGAAGGGTTGTACAACCGGGCCTGGGGCAGAAACCTCACCGAGGGACGCAAGTACCGCGTCCTGGACGGGCTCGAGGTCAACCTCGGCACCGTAGGGCCGTGGGGCACCTTCGTGCAGGGCACGCTCGGATACGCGTTGAGCGGGAACCTCGACCGGTACCCCCATCGTTGGAGCGTGTACCTGCTCGTCTTCAAGCCCCTGGGCCAGTAACGGTGTCCGCCCGGGAAGGCCATGACTGACCGCCTGAACATTGCCCTGGTGACCGGCGCGTCTCGCGGCATCGGTGCGGCCATTGCCGTGGACCTGGCACGGGCGGGGTACAGGGTGTTCGTCAATTATCACGCCGACGAAGCGGGCGCGCGCGATGTGGTGGCGCGAATCGTATCGGAGGGCGGGTCAGCGGACGCGATCCAGGGTGACGTGGGGAAGAGGGCGGAGGTCGAGGCGATGTTCGCCGCGATCGAAGCGTCGGCGGGCTTCGTGCGGTACCTCGTGAACAACGCCGGCGTCACGCGCGACGCCGCGCTCATGATGATGTCCGACGACGACTGGGACCTGGTGCTGCGCACCAACCTCGAAGGCACCCGGCTGTGTTCCCAGGTCGCGCTGCGCGGGATGATGCACCTCGAGGGCGGCGCCATCACGAACATCGTCTCGCCCAGCGGCGTGCGAGGACAGTCCGGGCAGTGCAACTACGCGGCGTCGAAGGGCGGCGTGATTGCGTTCACCAAGGCACTGGCCCGCGAGATGGGCCGCTACCGGATTCGCGTCAACGCCGTGTGCCCCGGCCTCGTGGAAACGCAGATGACGGCAGCTTACGTGGAACGCGAAGGCAAGACCCTGCTCCGGCAGATTCCCCTGGGACGGTTCGGCGCGCCCGAAGAGGTGGCGCCGCTCGTCCGGTTCCTGGGATCCGCGGAGGCGAGTTACATGACGGCCCAGGTGATCGCGGTCGACGGAGGCTTGCTCTAAGCCCATGCCTCCGAGTTCCCGGGAAGACGGGCGGCCGCCGTGCTGGGTGGTCGAACAGGGTCGGTTGAAGCCGTGTGTTGACCCGGGCGCACGCTGGAACACCCTGGTCTCGCTCCATACCCATTCGTGCCACTCGACCGAGAATCTCGCCAGTCTCAACTGGGTGATGAATCTGTCGTACATGCGGCCGCTGAAAGGCGTCCTGCGGCGGGCCTTCGGCCTGCCGGCGGCCGGCGAGATCGACTATCGACTCCTCTGCTACAACCCGCCGTTCCAGCCGATCGACATCTGGCGAATGGAATCCGCGTCGGCGGCTGCCCTGGGTGTCGGGCGTCTTCTTCTGGCGATCACCGACCATGACGAAGTGGCCGGCGGCATCGAACTGCTCGAGCAGTTGCCCGACCGTGAGCCGGAAATCGCGCTCGGCGAAGAACTCAGCATCCAGTTCGAGAAATGGGTGTTTCACTTGGGCGTGACCGGCCTGCCGGCCGCTCGGGTGGCGGACATTCATCTCGCGCTCCAGGCACAGGCGCGGAGCCATGACCTGGACGCCGTGTTCGACACGCTGGCGTCACTCGGGTGCCTGATCGTGCTCAACCACCCACTCCTCGATTGGGGCGGCGGGACCATCGCCGCCGCTCCCGCGCTGGCCCTGCTGCGGCGGTACGGGTGGGCGATCGACGCCCTGGAGATCAACGGCATGCGGACCTCTCGCGAGAACGAGGCCGTGGTGGCACTCGCGGCGGAGGCTGGCAAGCCGCTGGTCGGCGGGGGCGACAGCCACCTGCTGCTGGCGAGCAGCGCGCTCAGTGGCACTCGGGCGACGACCTATCCGGACTTCATCGCCGAAGTCAGAGCCGGTGAGACCCAGGTCCTGGTCACGCCGGGCTATTTCCTGCCGCTCCGATGGCGGCTCACGCTGCGCGTGCTCAGTTTCATCGCCCAATATCGGAACATGGCGACCTACAAGCAGCAGCCCGTGCCACAGATGCTCGGACGCCGCTGGATTCTCCTGGACCCGGTGGGACAGATCGCGCGCCTCACGCTTGGAATCGCCGACCGATTCGGTTATCTCGCCTGACGCGCGGCCGGACCGCCTCGGCAAGTACGATATACTCGCGAAAGTTGTGAGAGAACTCTCGATGAGCCAGTTGGAGACCATCAGGACCACGCTCAAGGCACTCATTGTTCGGTCGCTCCGGATCGAGGACCTGACCCCGGACCAGGTCGCTGACAATCAGCCGCTGCTCGAAGGGGAACTCGCCATCGACTCCATCGATGTGCTGCAATTGGTGCTCGACATCGAAAAGGCGTTCGATGTCCGGCTGGTCACGGGCGTGCTCGATCGCGGGGCATGGAAGGACGTCTCGACCCTGGCGGCGGCGATAGACGACGCGATCCGCGCCCGGGCTGTCGGGCCGCATTGATCGAAGGCCGGAGACGGCGGGACTCGGCCGATCGTTGCGAGTCCGGTGTCGGCGCCCATGCAAAGATTTCCCCCTCCAACCGGTTCCGGTCTACGACTTCTCCTCGTTGAAGCCAACGACATGCCCCGGTGGGTCGGCGGGACGGTCCCGCACGAAGTCCACGTCATCCCCATCGGCCTGATGTACGTCGCCGCGGCCGCCCGCGCCGCCGGCGTGGCCGCGGAGATCCGGATCGTCGAGTCGTCTCTGGACTGTCCGACCGACGAGGCGTTTGTCGCGCTGCTCGACAGCTTCCAGCCCGACGTGGTGGGCATCCGATCGATCGTATTCTTCGACGATGAGCTTCGGCGGCTGACGCGGCTGACGCGAGCGCGCAGCCGTGCCGCCATCGTCGTGGGAGGTCCCATCGTCGAGGCGTGGAGGACGGGCCTGTTCGACCGCGTTCCGGACATTGATGCGGCCGTCAAGGGCGAGGGTGAAGCGACGTTCCCGCGGTTGCTGGCAGGGGAGCCGTTCGCCCTCGTGCCCGGCGTCATCTACCGGGACGGCTCCACGGTGATCGAGAATGTCGACGCGCCCGAGGTGGCCGACCTCGACTCGCTGCCCTTCCCGGCCTACGACCTGATCGATCTCGATCGCTACCAGCAGCACCTCAGCTACGCGTACAACGGCCGGCGGCAAGGCGTGCTGGTGACCAGCCGCGGGTGCGTATACTCGTGCAGCTTCTGCTTCCGTCCACGGGAAGGGATCCGCTGGCGCAGCGCGGCGAATGTGTTCGCCGAGGTTGAGTGGTTGAACCGGTCCTTCGGCATCGAGGACTTTTACATCGTCGACGACATCTTCAATGTGAGCCTGCCCCGGGCCCTGGAGTTGTTCGATCGGCTGGCCGCGGCGCCGTTCACCGCGCGCCTGTACTTCGTCAACGGGCTTCGAGCCGACACGGTGACCGAGCAATTCGTGGACAGGGCGATCGCCGCAGGCGCCGTGTGGTTCACCTTCGCCGTCGAGTCCGCATCGGAGACCATCCAGCGCCTGACGCGCAAGAACGTCAACCTCGAGCGCGCGCGGCACATCATTGCCTATACCCAGCAGAAAGACGTCGTCGTCAACATCTCGACGATGTATGGGTTCCCGGGTGAGACCATGGCGCAGGCCCGGCAGACCCTCGAATGGCTCGACGGGCTGCCGCGCGCCTCCGTGCTGCCGTACCACTTCTGCCTGCGGTTCTTCCCTGGCTGTGATGTGCGGGAACAGGCGCTCGAGGCGGGCTTCACGCCCGAGCAGCTCGATGAGAGCATGGCCAGCTGCTACCACGACATGCCGCTCGGGACGCCAACGCTGAGCCGATCGGACATGACGCGGATCGTCCTCGAATATCACCGGCGGTTTGGCCTGCGCAACCCGGCCCGGATTGGAGATTCGGTGCGCGCGCTGACCCGCGCCGGCTACTCGGAAACCGAGATTGTCAGGCTCTACTCCGTGCTCATGCGCCGCGCCGTGACCAGCACCCGGGAGCTGGTCGCCCCATGACCGTGGCAGGCCGCTGGTATCAGCACCGGTTTCACGGAACGGGATACTTGAGGGTGGTGTTCGCGATCATCCCGCGTCTGCCGAAGTTCGTGCACCCGGCCGTCGCGCTGGTGACGGCCGCCATCTTCTTCGCGCGGCTGAAGTCCGAGCGGCAGGCCGTGATCCGGAACCTGCAGGTCGTGACCGGACACTCGGGGTGGCGGACCCTGTTGGATGCGTACCGGGTGTTCTATTCGTTCTGCGACTTCATCGTGTCCTACTGCTACGTGCCGCAGGCGACCGATGAGGAGCTGCTCGCGATGCTGTCGGACCCCGACCGTGGCGCGGAGATCATCGAAGGGTGTCTCGCCTCCGGCCGCGGCGTCCTGATCTGGACCGCACACGTGGCCAACTGGGAATTCGCCTCGCGGCTGCTCGAATTGCACGGGCGGCGCGTCATCGTCGCCAGGGTGGTCGAGGCCGGCAATCCGGCCGAACGGCAGCTGCGCGACCTGATGACCAACGAGCGCCTGCGCGCCGTGGATCTGCTCGAACCGACCGCCGTGCTCGAGCTGCTCGCAGAGTTGCGCGCAGGAAATATCGTCGCCATGCAGGGCGACCGCCTGCTGCACGGCAACGGGGTGACGGTCCCGTTTTTCGGCAGGCCCACTCGCTTCCCGGCCGGGCCCTTTCATGTCGCCCATGCGGCCGGGGCGTCGGTCGTCCCGGGAATCGTCGTGCGCACGGGATGGCTGCGATACCGGATGATGGTGGCGCCGCCCTTGCGGATGGATCCAGAAAGACCGCGCGACGAGAGCATCAGGCAGGCCTTAGTCGAGGCCACGTCGTTCCTGGAAGCGCGGCTGCGCGACCACCCGCAGCAGTGGCTGAACTTCTTCGACTTCTGGCCCGCCGACCGGACCGGCCCCGCGCAATGAAGGCTCGAGCCCCGTCGGTCGTCGTCATCACGGGCATCGGCGTGACCAGCCCGTACGGAAGTGGGGTCGCGGCGCTGACGAAGGGCCTGTCGGCGGACGCGCCGGCACTCGCGCCGCTGACGTTGTTCGAGACGCCGCTCGACTATGTGCCAGTCGTCGGGCAGGTGCGCCACCCGGTCGAGCCGGCCTCAGCGGGCCGGATGCCGATGTCGCGCACCGATCGCCTGGCCGTCATGGCCGGACGGGAAGCGGTGGCGGGACTTCAGGCACGCGCGGATCTGCGACAGCGATGTGCCGTCGTGCTGGCGTCCACCGTGGGAGGGCTGTCGGACCTGCCTCCAGCCATGGTTGCGGATCCGTCGGAATATTACGGCCGGGCCGGGATCGACATCGCGTCCACGTATCCCGTGTCACACGTCTGCGACAGCGTGGCCGCCGCCCTCGGGCTCGGCGGAGCACGGCTCGGGGTCAGCGTGGCGTGCGCATCGGGCGCCATCGCCATCGCCCTGGCGGCTCGGATGATTCGTGACGGACGAACGCGCGTGGCGCTGGCCGGCGGCAGTGATGCCCTGTGCGGGACCACGCTTGCGGGGTTCCACGCGTTGCAGGCGCTCGATGTCGAGCCGTGCCGGCCGTTCTGCGAGACGCGCGCCGGCCTGAACATCGGCGAGGCCGCCGCGGCTCTCCTGCTGGAGGACCTCGAACACGCCCGGGCCCGCGGTGTCGAGGTGCTGGGTGTGCTGTCAGGATGGGCGTTCAACAACGACGCGTATCATTCGACGGCACCCGACAGCGAGGGGCGCGGGCTCGCCTCGTGCATCACGCAGGCGCTCGAAGCGGCAGACGTGGGGATCGATTGGGTCGGGTACGTCAATGCCCACGGCACCGGGACCGTGATGAACGACGTGGCAGAGATGCAGGCGTACGAGCGCGCGTTTGCAGGGCGAACCCGCCCCGTTCCGGTCTCGTCGACGAAAGGACATTTCGGCCACACCCTGGGAGCGGCCGGGGCGATCGAAGCCGTCGTGACACTGCTGGCGGTGCGCCACGGCCTGGTGTGTCCCACGATGCGGCTCGAACGTCCCCTGGCCTCGACGCACGTGGACCTGGTCCGGGATCGGGTTCGCACACTCGCCGTCGAGGCCGCCATCAGCGTGTCTGCGGGGTTTGGCGGCAGCAACGCGTGCCTGGTGTTCGGGCCGCCGCCCGCCGAGGGAGTGAACGCGTGAGCCCGGCATTCCCGATCACCGGGTTCGCCTCGGTGACAGCATGCGGCGTGCAGCGGAGTCTTCCGGAAACGGGCGACGCGATTCCACCGCGGCTCGTCACGCAGTGGCCGACGCCGGGCCCGCGCTGGGCCTGCCTGGTGCCGCCGTTCCGGATGAATGACCTCGTGCCGGGCCTGCGGGTCCGCCGCATGGATCGCCTGTCAGCGTGGGCGATGATGTGTGGATCGCTCGTCTTCGAGGCGGCCGCGATCGACCCTTCGGCGGCCGGTTCGGACCGCACGGGCGTCGTGTGCGGAACCGCGTTCGGGTGCCTGGATCGGACCCAGGAATTCCTGGCGGCCGTGGCGCAGGACTCCGCGAAGGCCGACCCCATCCTCTTCCCTGAGACGCTGCCCAACCTGGTTCCCGGCCATGTCGCCCGAACCTTCGGCTTGAGAGGCCCCAACCTGACCGTCATGGCAGGCGCATTGTCTGGCGAGACAGCGCTCGTGGAGGCCGCCGCGATCCTGGCCGCGGGTGCGGCGGATCGCGTCCTCGTGCTGGCCGGCGACTGCCTGATCCGTCCGCTCTATCAATACTACGAGGCCGCCGGCGCGATTGACCCGGCCTGTTTCGGAGCGCACCCGCCGGATCTGTCCGCCGGCCATTGCCCTCGCATTCCGGGCGAGGGTCTTGTCGCGTGCCTCCTCGAGACCGAAAGGATCGGCGGCGTCCAGAAATGCGCTCGTGCTCGGGCGCTACCTGGGCGGATGGATTGGATCAATCGAACCGCACGATCAGCGGCGTGCCCGGGAGAGCGGTTCGATGCGCGGGCCGTTTGCCATCGACGGCGCGGCGCTCTTCGAGTCGGTTGCCGCTCCCGCAGATTCGGATGCCGGAATGACGGTGGACTCCGGCGGTTCCGGCATCGTGCCTTCCGCTCTTCGCCCGCTGGCGCGGGGGTCGCACGTGGGCCTGTTTGGAGGGGCCGGGCTCTGGAACGTCGGCGAGGCGCTCTTCCGGGCCCGGACGTCGACCGCCGACAGCATCGTCGCGATAAACGTCGAGGCGTGTCGGTCACAGGCGGCGGCCACCCGCGTGGCCTCGGGAGGGCGTCGATGAGCGTTCGACTGGCAGGCGCGGCGTACGCCGTGCCCGAGATGGTCGAGTCGGTTCACGACATCCTCGACAGGGAACGCGAGCGGGTGGAGGCGGCCCTCTCGGTTGTCAGCCCGGCGCTTCGGCAGCGGGTGACCACGCAGTTGGGGATCGAACGAGTCCGATGCTGTGGGTTGCAGCCGCCCTACGAGCTGATGAAAGCGGCCGCTGCGACGGCCCTGGAACGCGCCGGCGTCAGGGGTTCGGACGTGGACCTCATCATCGACTACAGCACGCTGCCGGGCTCGGCCGAGCTGTATGCCCCGCTCGGGCCCCGCCTGTCCACGGACATCAACGCCGAAGCGTCGCTCAACATCAGTCTCAAGTTCGGCGGGTGCGCCGGCATGCACATGGCGATGAAGCAGGCGATGGCCCTGATGGCGAGCGACGGCCGTCTGCGAGTCGCCCTGCTCGTGGCGGCCGACAGCCCGCCGCCCGGCAGCCGTTCGCTGATGCCCATCACCGTCCAGGGAGATGCCGGAAGCGCGATCGTGCTGCGCGCGGGCGGCGACCGCGGACCGGCCATCGTGACGACGGAGGTGCTCACCGTCGGCGCCCTGCACCAGGTGATCACGCTGGCGACGCGCGCGGGCGGAATGGACCTGGAACTTCGCGTGGACGCGGCCCAGACGGAGGAATCCGTGGTGCCCGTCTATTACCTGCATTTCCATCGCCTGGTCCAGCGGGCCCTGGCGACAGCGGGGATCCGCATCTCGGATGTGGACCACGTGATCTATTCGAACCTCAGCGCGAGCGACCGCGACGGGTTCGTGAGGGCGATGGGGCTGGCGCCTGGCAAGAACCGCCCGACAGCCATGGCGGAGTTCGGCCACACGTTTGCGAGCGATCTGGCGATCAACTACTGCGACCTCGTGCGTGACCGGGCGATTCTCCCCGGGCAGTGGCTGCTCTTCGCGGCGGCGGGCATTGGATTCACGTGGGGTGTCACCCTTGCCCGGAGCTGACCCTCCGCCTCTCCTGCACGAGTGGCTGCACCGTGCCGCGGACCGGTGGCCCGATCGGCCAGCCATCGTCGAGTCCGGCCGCGAAACGACGCTGGCCGAACTGAGGGCGCAGGCGACGGCACTGGCCGGTGCGTTCAGGCAGAGCGGGCTTCTGCCCGGGGATCGCGTGGCGCTGGTCATTGAGAAGTCTCGTGACGCCATCGTGGCCTTGTACGGCGCGATGATGGCCGGGGGCGTGTACGTGCCCCTCCCGCCCCTGTGGCCCCGGGCGCGGATTGACGCGGTGCTGCGAGACTGTGACGCGCGGATCGTCGTCTCGAGTGATGCCGCTGAGAGCGCCGGCAGGCTGCTGATACACAATCCGGCGGCCGGCACGACCGGCGCCTGGCCGATCCCGGCCCCTGTCAGCGGGGCGGACGCACGTGAACCCGCGGCGGGCGATCCGGATCGCCCCGCCTTCATTCTCTTCACGTCCGGATCGACGGGGACGCCCAAGGGCGTCACCATTTCTCACGCCGCCGCGGGAGCGTTCGTGGACTGGACGGCGCGTGAGTTCGGACTCGGTCCGGGCGATCGGATTGCCTGTCCGTCGCCGCTCGGTTTCGACCTGTCGACCTTCGACGTCCTCAACATCGGTCGAAGCGGCTCGGCCTGCGTCGTGCTTCCGGAGGCGACCCGATGGGTTCCGCGGTTGCTGTTCCAGGAACTCGCAGATCTGGGTGTGACGGCGTGGTACTCGGTTCCCTCCGCCCTGAATGCCGTCGCCGACACTCCGAATGCGGTTGCTGGGCGGCTGGCCGGCGTGAGGCTGTTTCTGCTGGCGGGCGAGGTCTTTCCGCCGCGGCTGGCGGCCGCGCTGCGCGGCGCGTGCCCGCGCGCCCGCATTCTCAATCTTTACGGCCCCACCGAAACCAATGTCGTGACGTGGCACGAGTTGCCAGAATCGATCGATCCAGAGAGGCCGGTCCCGATCGGCGTGGCCTGCCCATACGCCCGCGTGCTCGTCCGTCCGGATGAGGGACCGGCCGGCGACAGCGGCGGCACGATCGGAGAGCTGTTGCTGGCCGGGCAATCGATGATGGCCGGGTACTGGAACCGGGCGGCGGACACGGATGGGGCGTTCGTCGAAATAGGCGTTGGACGCGATCGGGCACGGTATTACCGCAGCGGCGACCGCGTGTCACTCCTCCCGGACGGTCAGCTGCACTTCATCGGCCGAATCGACCGTCAGATCAAGCGCCGGGGAATTCGCATCGAGCTCGGCGAGATCGAGAGCGTTCTCGGCAGGAACGAGTCCGTTGCCGAGGCGGCCGTCGCGGTCACCGGCTCCAATCCTCCGGTGGTGACGGCGTTTGTCACCCTGCGCGGAGGGAAGCCCGCAGAGCTCGACGATCTGCGGCTCCACTGCGCACGGCTCCTGCCTGCCTCTATGCTGCCGGATCGGTTCGTGATCCTGGCGCAGATGCCTCGGGGGAACCGGGGCAAGATCGACTACGAGCGACTGTCGTCGTGGGAACCAGCCGGCGCTTGAACCGCAGGCCGCGAAATCACGTCCGCATTGAGCCCGGAAGCGAGTCTCCCCCGGCGCCGGTGTCGCCTCGGGCGCGGCTCGTTCGCAAGGGTATAATGTCTGGCGGCCGGGCTGCCGGCGACGCGGTGTCGGCGCGCGTCGGAAGGTCATCGACGAACGGCAGCAGGCCCTGGGAAGCGGAGAGCCCCTGTGAACGACGACATCAAGACCGTCATCCGTGAGTACGTGGAGGGGAGCGACTTGCTGCGCCGCCCCGGGCCCATCGCGGATACGACCGCCCTCGGGACCTTCGGGGTTCTCGACTCTCTTGCCATCATCGAGCTCGTGCTGTTCCTGGAAACGCGATTCGGCATCGAGTTCTCCACCCGGGACCTCGACCGCCGGAGGCTCGAGACGATCGAACAGATCGAAATCCTCGTGGCTGAAAAACAAGCCGCGCAAAACCGGACCGCGAGCACGCAGCCGCCTGAATCATGACCGACCGACGCCGCGTCCTCGGGTGGAGGCGGATGTCGATTGTGGCGGTTGGTTTCGTGCTGTACGCGGTGGACGCGTGTGTGGGGCCGCGGGTTCTGCCGTGGGAACTGGCTCCGCTGCCCCCGGATGGCGTTGACCGGTCGCTCGTTGCCGACGGGCCGATCGTTCACGTCGATCGCGTGCGCTTCCATTCCGCCAGCCTGGGCGACACTCGGTACTTCCTGGCGCTGGTCCCGAACGGGCCGGAACCCGCGACGCGCGTCGCGATTGTCAACCACGGTTGGCTCGACCGGCCCGAAGATCTGCCTGAACACCTGGCCATCGAACGCGTGTACGCGGACCTGCTCGCGAAAACAGCTGTCGAGCGAGCCATCATCGTCCTGCCCGATCTCCGCATCGCGAGCCGATTTGGCCCCACAAAGCCGCGCCCGCCGCGATCCGCGGTCACGACGTACGTGGCCGAGGAGGTGGCCGCACTCGCAGGCCGCCTGTATGGCGTTGAGGCCGGCCGTTCCCGCTGGTCGGTCTCGGGTTTTTCGTTCGGCGGCCTCGTGGCGCTGGACGTCGCGCGCACCTCAGCCGAGCGCTTCGGCAGTGTCGGGGTTGTCAGCGGTTTCTACGACCACACGTGGGCCTTCTGGAATGGTACCGTCGCGCCTGCCGACCGGGGCGCCGACGACCATGCGACGGATTCCATTGGACCACCGCCCCGGGTCATGCTGGCATGCGGGACGAGCGACAGGTTCTTCAGGGAGATGCAATCGTTGCATCAGCTGTTTGACGCCTCAGGCATTCGCAACCAATGGTTGATCGCGCCAGGCGGACACACATGGCAATACTGGGCGACAGTTGTGGAGCCGCTGTTGATCTTCCACCTCGGGTCGGGGCGATCGGGAGTTTCACGAGAGTAAATGACGAGTAAAGGCTTGGGGCTCAGGCCTTACATCACAAGTACGGCCCGATGATCGGCGGGCGGAGCTCCGCGACGCCGTCGAGCACCGACAGGTTTCCGAGAATCACGAACGGCCAGAACCAGCGGTCCTTCCGAACGAGCACGTTGAAGGCGAACGACATCGGCAGCAGCACCCGTACCGCAGCGCCCGGGTAGCCCTCCCAGACGAGCGGGCTCAGCAGCGGCATGAAGATCACGTACACGATGCCCATTCGCCACCACGGCGACTTCCAGTCGCGCCTGAGCAGCAGATAGCCGGCCTGTGTCGTCATGCTCACGAGCACGACCAGGTTGAACCGCGCGTACGACTTCCATCCGCCGGCTGCCAGCTCGGAAATCGTCGAAATCCACGTGTTGACGTAGGCCGTGAAGGGCAGGCTGAAGCTGGCGGGATTCGAGTACTCGAAGTTCGGGTACACCGATCGCACATACAACGACCACAACACGAACGGGGCCACAGCCATGAGGATCGCGCCGCCGGCGCGTAGCGCCTGACGCGGCGTCCGGGGCAGCTCCTCGATCAGCATGCCGCTGCCGAGCAGGTTGGTTTCCCGGCCGAGACCGGCGAGGCCCATCACGCAGCTTCCCAGCACTCGCCGGTTGCGCTCGATGGCCAGGATGGCGAGCGCCATCACCATCATGCTCGGGCCTTCGAGCAGGGCGTTGCGCACCGAGAGGCTCAGGCCCGCACCGAACAGGCACCCGAACCACGGCAGGAAATTCCGCGGGGCGGTCGGCGGGAACCACCGCAGCATGAGGATCGCCAGCACGATCCACGCGACGATGTTCTGCGCGGCGTACACCTTCAGGATCAGCCTCGGTTGCCCGAATCCGCCGAGGTAGGCCGTCCAGGCGAACAGGATCCGCCGGGCTCGGTAGGGCGGCGTATCGATGGCCGTGTCGATGGCCCGGTCGCGGAGCAGCGGCACGAACGCCAGCTGGGCGTACCATTGGCCGTCGTAGCCGGCGCCCGGGAACGTGAAGTGCGGAACCGCGCGCACCTCGGGCAGCAGCTTCCCGTAGAACTGATCGCCGAAGTTGATGAGATACGTGAAGCCCGTGCGGCGATAGTTGAACTGCTTGATGGAGATTCCGAACAGGGCCACCGCCGCCACGTAGAGCAGCATCGTGAGGGCGGTCGCTCGCGTGAGGCGAGGCATTCGCGTGGCAATGAAACCCGTGGCCTGTCGAGCCCGACCCAGGATCGTCACGCCCCGCCTCCCGGCTGCCTTTCAGACGGGCCACCCGGCTTGGGCGATCCATCCTTCCACGCCGGCGGGTTCACGCCAAGCAGGTGCCGCACGAAGAAATCGTAACGCTTGTGCTCGCCGTACGCGCCGCCGGCGCCATGGCCGGCGCCGGGGATCACCAGGAGCTCGAAGTCCTTGTTGTTCTTGATGAGCTGGTTCACCACCTGCATCGTGGACGACGGGTCGACGTTGGTGTCCATCTCCCCGACGACCAGAAGGACATCGCCTTCGAGCCGGTGCGCGTTGTCCACATTGGACGACTCCCCGTACTCCGGGCCGATGGGCCAGCCCATCCATTGTTCGTTCCACCAGATCTTGTCCATCCGATTGTCGTGACATCCGGCGGCCGACACGGCGGCCTTGTAGAACTCGGGGTGGAAGAGCAGTGCGCCCAGGGAGTTCTGGCCGCCCGCCGAGGTCCCGTAGACGCCGACGCGCGTGATGTCGTACCAGGGATACCTGGCGGCGAGCGCCTTGTGCCACAGGATCCGATCCGCGAACCCGGCGTCCTTGAGGTTCTTCCACGCCACGTCGTGAAAAGCCTTCGACCGGTTCGAGGTTCCCATCCCGTCGATCTGCACGACGATGAAGCCGAGCTCGGCCTGGGCCTGCATCGCGTTGTAGGCGCTGAACGATTTCGGCACGAACGAGCCCTGCGGCCCCGCGTAGATGTTCTCGATCACCGGGTACTTCTTCTTCGGGTCGAAATTCGTGGGCCGGTAGATGACGCCCCAGATGTCGGTCTTTCCGTCACGGCCGGGAGCGGTGAAGACCTCCGGCGGATTCCAGCCGGCCGTGCGGAGCTCGGTCGCATCGCCGCGTTCGAGCTCGGCAACGAGGCTGCGATCGCTCGTCCGGCGAAGCTCGGAGACCGTCGCCAGATCGACGCGCGAATAGGTGTCGACGTAGTACGTCATGTCGGCCGAGAAACTGACGGCGTGGTTGGCGTCGGCCTCGGTCAAGGCCGTCAGGTTCGACCCGTCGAAGTCGATGCGGTAGAAGTGAAGGAAGTACGGGTCCTTGCCCGGGTACATCCCGCCGGCGCTGAACCAGATCTGCCGCTGCGCTTCGTCGACCTTGACCACGCCTCGAACCGCCCAGTCGCCCGTCGTGATCCGCCGGATCACGGCGCCGGTGGACCCGTCGATCAGGTACAGATGATTCCAGCCGTCCCGTTCCGACATCCAGATGACCTGCCTGCCGCCGTCGAGGTCGAAACGGAACTTCTTCCCGGAGTCGGCCAGGCTCCCGTTCGCCGTGCGGTAGTTGAAGAACGTCTTCGGCTCTTCCGACACCACGGCGCGCGCCGTCCCCGTGGTCGCATCGACCTCGATCACGCGATAGACCTGGTGCCCGCGCTGGTTGTACTCGAACGTCAGGGCGCTGCTGTCCTTGCGCCATTCCAGCCGCGACAGCGAATACGGGTTGGGGAAGAGGGCGTTGTCGACCGTGAGCTGCGTGGCGGGATCGAGCGCAAACACGACCGGCTGATTCAAGTCCAGCACGTCGCCGGGCTTGGCATAGAGGAGTGTCGAAGACTTCGGCTGCAGCTGATCTTCCGGCGAGGACTCGACGTAGTGGACTTCGCGGCGGTATCCGGGCCGTACGCGGTAGGCCGCGAGCCGCTTCGAGTCGGGTGACCAGGCAATCGACGACAAGGTGTAGTAGTTGCCTTCAGAATCCGTCCAGGCTCAGGCGCGTGAGCTTCGTCGCTCCAGCCGGGCGGACGACCACGTTGAAATTGTTGATGAGGGCTTCCCACTTCCCGTCCGGCGACACCCGCGGCCGCGTATCGGGTGCCTGTCCGCCACGTCCGCCACCTCCCGCCGCGCCCCGGCCGCCGAGGCGGCCATCGGTCGTCTTCCGGCACGTGTAGTCGGTCAGCGTGCATCGCCAGGTTGAGGCGGCCGCCGTGAACTCGATGGCCTGCTCGTTGTCGGTGAACGAGAACGTGCTGAAGGGCAGCGTGACGGCCGTGTACTTCCCGCCCGCGGCGCTCGAGAGCACCGCTGCGAGCCGCGCGTGGTCGAACGGCGGACGCTTCTGCGCCGTCCCGGCCTCGACCAGGACGAACTCGTTGCCGCCCTTCACGGACTTGCGGTACCAGAACCGGCTGGTCTTCTCGATCCATGTGGCCGGACCGGCGATATCGACGGCCAGGCTCTCGTACTTGGCGCGAAGAAGGCTGGCACGCTGGTAGTCTGCCGCCGTGCCCTGCGCCAGAGCCGGCGCCGACACGAGCACGAGGATGGCAATCGCGACCGACGCCGAGCATGTCCGCGAAAGCATGGCCGTTTCTCCCGAGTCGCAGGGGCTCGCTCGCCCGTTTTTCCTGGCTGTCGCCGGGTTGATGGATTCTGACAGAAAAGCAGGCGATGTGGATCTACACTTTCTAACTGGGAGATAACTCGCACTACGCAATCCGGCTGGAGGCCGCCGTCGATCGGGGGCTCGCGGTTCGCGATCTGCCGTTCTGGAGGAGTGACACGATGTCTGTCCGTCGATTAGCATTCGCGTTCTTCCTGGTGCTGGGCGTCGTCGCTGCGACGAGCCTGGCGCTGGTGGGTGCCGACCAGGCCGTTCCTCAGGACCTCTACTCCGGGCTGCGCTGGAGGCTCATCGGGCCGTTTCGCGGCGGACGCGTCAACGCAGTGAGCGGCGTGCCGGGCCAGCCGAATACGTTCTTCTACGGATCGGTTGGCGGCGGGCTCTGGCGATCCACCAACGCGGGCCGCACGTGGCTCCCGGTATTCGACCAGCAGCCGGTCGCCTCGATCGGGGCCATCGCCGTCTCGCCGTCCAATCCGCGGGTCGTGTACGTGGGCACCGGCGAATCCGACATGCGCGACTCGATCGGGTACGGCAACGGCGTCTACAAGTCGACCGACGGCGGCACCACGTGGGCGCACCTCGGGCTCGACGCGACGCGACAGATCGGCCGGGTGCTCGTCGACCCGAGGAACCCGGACATTGTCTTCGTCGCCGCGCTCGGATCGGCCTACGGCCCGAGCCAGGACCGCGGCGTGTACCGGTCGCGGGACGGCGGGGCGACCTGGCAGCGCGTCCTGTCGAAGGGCGACAGCGTCGGCGCCGTCGATCTTGCGATCAATCCGGCCAGGCCGACCACGATCTACGCGGCGCTCTGGGCCACCCGCCGTCCACCGTGGTACATCTACGCGCCGTCCAACGGCCCCGGCGGCGGGGTCTTCAAGTCCACCGACGGCGGCACGACCTGGAACCCGCTCACGAGCGGTCTGCCGGTCGAGGGCCTCGGTCGCATCGGGCTCGCCGTGGCGCCGAGCAACCCCCGGCGCGTCTACGCGATTGTCGACGCCAGGGAGGGCGGCCTGTTCCGGTCGGAAGATGCCGGCGCGACCTGGTCGAGAATCTCGAGCGAGAACAGGATCTGGACCCGCGGGTGGTACTTCGAGAAGGTCGCTGTCGATCCCCGCAACGCCGACCTCGTCTACGTCTCGAACACCTCGCTCTACAAGTCCACCGATGCGGGCAAGAGCTGGACGCCAATCAAGGGCGCTCCCGGAGGTGATGATTATCACCAGCTCTGGATCTCGCCCGAGGATTCGAACCGCATGGCCCTCGCCAGCGACCAGGGTGCCATCGTCACCGTGGACGGAGCGGCAACGTGGAGTTCCTGGTACAACCAGTCGACGGCCCAGCTCTACCACGTGGCCGCCGATGCCCGAGTCCCGTACTGGGTGACCGGCTCGCAGCAGGACAGCGGGGCGATAGGCACGCCCTCGACGAGCGTGCATGCGGTCATCTCGATGCACGACTGGACGGGCCTGTGCGCGGGGGGCGAGAGCGGCTACACGGCGCCGGATCCGCTGCACCCGGAGATTCTCTTCGGCGGAACCGTGACCCGCTGCAACGTCCTGACCGGTGTGTCCCAGAACGTATCGCCGGAGCGGAACCTGCCGACCCCGGCCCGCCATGACTGGACGCAACCGCTCGTGTTCTCCCAGGCCAATCAGCGAGCGCTCTACTACGCAAACCAGTTCCTCTTCAGGACGATTGACGGCGGCGTCACCTGGGAGCGCATCAGCCCGGACCTGACCCGCGAGGATCCCGGCGTGCCGGCGAACCTGGACGCCGCGTCCGCCGCCGACGCCCCGCCCGAGAAGCGGCGAGGAGTCATCTACACAATCGCGCCGTCTCCCGTCCGGACGCCAGTCATCTGGATTGGCACCGACGATGGGCTGATACAGATGACAACCGATGGCGGAAAGGCCTGGAAGGATGTGACCCCGCCCCCGCTGACAAGCTGGAGCAAGGTCACGATGATCGACGCGTCCCACAGTGATGCGGGGGAGGCCTATGCCTCGGTCGAACGGCATCAGCTCCAGGACTACGAGCCCTACATCTACCGGACGCGGGACGGCGGGAAGACGTGGCAGTCGATCACGACTGGACTGCCGGCGGGCGTCTACGTGCAGACCGTCAAGGAAGACCCCGTCAAACCGGGCCTGCTCTTCGCCGGCACGGAACGAGGTGTCTTCGTGTCCTTCAACGACGGCGATGGGTGGCAGCCGCTGCAACTCAACCTGCCGGCCACCTCGATGCGGGATCTTGCCATTCATGACGACGACCTGATCGTCGCCACGCACGGCCGCGGCTTCTGGGTGCTCGACGACATCTCCGCGCTCCGGCAGGCGACCGACGCGGCCGCAGCGGACACCTACCTGTTCCGGCCCGCTACGGCGACCACCATGCCGGCCGGGAACGAGAACGGCACCCCGCTGCCGAAGGACGAGCCCTTCGCCGAGAACCCTCCGGCCGGCGCGGTCATCGACTACTACCTCAAGGCGGCGCCATCCGGGCCCGTCACTCTCGAGATCCTCGACCCGGCAGGCCAGACCATCCGGCGCTACTCGAGCGAGGATCGGACACCGCCTCGCGATCCGACCACGCTGAACATTCCCGCGCACTGGGTGCCCACGCCGGAGCCGCTGTCGGCCGCTGCCGGCATGCATCGCTGGGTGTGGGATCTGCGGCCCACTCCGCCCGCCGTCACCGGACGCGGAGCAGGAGGGGGCGGAGGGGGTGGTGGCGGCGGCCGCGGCGGCGCGATGATGTCGCAGCCGGGAGCCTACACGGTGAAGCTGACCGTCAGCGGCAAGAGCTACTCGCAGCCGCTGATGGTGAACCCCGATCCGCGGACCACGAGATAGGCGCAGCCCGGCCCGTCGCTCGAGTACCGCCGCGAGCCGTGCCCGGGCCGCCACGCCATCGAGGATTGCTCGAGCCTGCATGCTATCCTTGACGGCTGCCGGAGCGAAGTGCCGCGACTCGCGGATGCAGAAGGCAGCCCCGCAGGAAGCGCGCCGGCCCGGAGTGGCGGTTTCCCGGTCCGGCTGCGACAGAGGGCCCCCAGATTGCCGAGGTTGAGGACGTGAGCCGGCGGCGCCGGACCGGGCGTGACGCGCACTCGGATCAGGCGAGCGATCGCCGCACATCCGGGCACCCCGAGGCCCTTGCGCTCGAGCCCCAGGCCGGACCCGGGACCGCTGGCGCCCGAGCGCTGCGGCCGATCCGCGAGCCGCATCCCGACGGCCAACCGTCGTGGACGCGGGTCGCGTCGGCCGCCCTGGCTCTCGCCGCCATCACGTGGTTCGTCTACGCTCCGGTCCTTCACTACGACTTTGTCGCGCTCGACGATCCCATCTACATTCTCGACAATCCTCAGGTCCGGGGCGGACTCACATGGCCCGGGGTCGCGTGGGCGTTCACCAACGCGAGCTACGCCAACTTCTGGCATCCCATGACGTGGCTGTCGCTGATGCTCGATGTCCAGCTGTTCGGCCTCAACGCCGGGCCGATGCACGTGACGAACGTCATCCTCCACATGATGAGCACGCTGCTGCTGTTCGCGGCGATGTTGCGCATGTCGGGCGCCCTCTGGAGAAGCGCGGTCGTGGCCGCGCTGTTCGCCGTCCATCCACTTCACGTGGAATCGGTGGCGTGGATCGCAGAGCGCAAGGACGTCCTGAGCACGCTCTTCTGGATGCTGACGCTCTGCGCGTATGTCTGGTATGCGAGGAACCCGCGATGGTTCCGCTACCTCCTCGCCCTGGTCTTCTTCGGCCTCGGCTTGATGGCCAAGTCGATGCTCGTGACGCTGCCGTTCACGCTCCTGCTGCTCGATATGTGGCCTCTTGGTCGCGTGAACCGCGTGGGCTCGGGTCCCGGTCCCTCAGGCTGGCGGAGCGCCGTGCGGGCGTGGATGCCGCTCGTTCGCGAAAAGATCCCGTTCTTCGCGTTGGCTGCCTCCGCAGGCGTGGTGGCGGTTGTCGCCCAGCGCGCGGGCGGTGCGGTGGCCGAGCTGCAGGCGTTTCCCCTTGCCGGCAGGCTGGCCAATGCGCTCATTGCCTACGTCGCATACCTCGCCAGGACCATCTGGCCGGCCTCCCTGGTGCCCTTCTACCCATATCCTCCGAGCATCGCCGTCTGGTCGGCCCTGGGCGCGCTCATCGTCCTTGCCGGCGTGTCGTTCTTCGCGCTTCGCATGATCGCGCGCTGGCCATTCCTTGCGGTGGGCTGGTTCTGGTACCTCGGCACGCTGCTGCCGGTCATCGGGCTCGTGCAGGTCGGCAGCCACGCCATGGCCGATCGCTACACGTACGTGCCGCTCATCGGCCTCTTCGTGATGATCGCGTGGGGAGTGCCGGCTGCCCTTGGGCGGCGGCAGGACAGAGACGCGGTGCTCGCGGCGCTGTCCGGCTGCGCCATCGTCGCCTGCGGGGTCACGGCGCGCGCACAGGTTTCCACCTGGAAGAACACCTACGCGCTCTGGCAACACGCCGTGGAGGTGACGCCCGCGAACTACTTTGCCCACAACGCGCTCGGGCTGGAGCTCGTCAGGCAGGGCCGCACGAGCGAAGCCATGTCGCATTTTGTCGAGTCCGCGCGACTTGCGTCGGGGAGCCCCAACCCCCACAACAACATGGGGCTGATCCTGGCCGGAGAGGGCCGGCTCGACGAAGCGATCGAAGAGTACAAACGGGCGCTGGCGATTGCTCCCGCCTATCCGCAGGCGCACGTCAATCTGGGCAACCTGCTGGCGCGAACAGGGCGTGCCGAGGATGCGATCGCGCAATTCCGGGAAACGCTGCGGCTCAACCCGGAGTCGATCGCCGCACGGGTGAACCTGGGTGCCGTGCTGGCGGATCTCGGACGCTATCCCGAAGCGATGCTCCAGTACAACGAGGCGCTGCGTCTTCAGCCTGGTTCCGCCGAGGCTCACCGCAACCTGGCGAACGCCCTGCAGCGGATCGGCCGCTTCGACCAGGCCGCGACACACTACTGGGAGGCGCTGCGGCTCGGCGCAAATCCGGCTGACGTCCGCCGCGGGCTCGGTGCGACCCTGGTGAGACAAGGGCGGTTCGCCGAAGCGATGGTTCAGCTGGAGGAGTCGCTGCGATTGTCTCCTGGCGTTGCGGAGACCTACAACGCGCTCGGCATCGCGCTGGCGTCCCAGCGCCGGCCTCTCGAAGCCGTTGAGCGGTACCAGGAAGCGATCCGCCTGAAGCCGGACTATCGGGAGGCGCACATGAACCTCGGCAGTGCGCTCTTCGACCTGGGTCGTCTCGAAGATGCCGCGCGTGAGCACGCTGTGGCGATTCGGCTCGATGCAGGCTTTGCGGATGCCCATTACAACCTCGCCGAAACCTTGCAGCGGATGGGGCGCCTGCCAGAGGCGGTGGCGGAGTACCAGGCGACACTGCGGCTCGAGGGCGGCTCGGCGGACGTGTACGTCGCCCTCGGCCTCGCGCAGGAACGGCTGGGGCGTGCTGACGAGGCGAGCGCCAGCTTCGAAGCCGCGCTGCGGCTCGAGCCCGATTCTGCCGCGGCGCGCGCCGCGCTGGTCAGGGCCGGGACCAGATCAGGAAAGCGCAGATGAACATCTCGATGCTGAGAGGTCTGGACCGCGTCGTCGGGGTGCCCGCGTGTGTCCTGCTGACGCTTCACCGGCGGCTGTTCCGCCGCGCCCGGGCCGGCGGGCCGATTCGGCGGATCCTGTTCGTGAAACTCGCCGAGCAGGGCTCCACCGTGCTCGCCTCCGACGCGCTGCAGGCCGCGGTCGAACGGGTCGGGCGAGAGAACGTGTTCTTCCTCGTGTTCGACGAGAACCGTTTCATCCTCGACGCGATGGACATCATCCCCGGCGCGAACGTCGTCGCTCTCGATGTCCGCACGGCGGCACGGGCGCTGCGCTCGATTCCGGCCGCCATCAGGCGTCTGCGAAAGGCGCGGATCGATGCAGCGATCGATCTCGAGTTCTTCGCCCGGTCCTCGGCGATCTTCTCGTACCTGAGCGGTGCCCGTCATCGCGTCGGCCTGCACTCGTACGCGGGCGAAGGCCCTTACCGCGGCGATCTGATGACGCATCGCCTCGTCTACAACCCCTACCTGCACACCGCCCAGCTGTTCCTTCTCATGATCCGGGCCCTGGATCATGATGACGGCCTTTTCCCGGCGTTTGCGGCGCTGCCTCCGGAGGTCCGATCCGATCCGCCTCGATGTCGGCCGCTGCCGGCCGAGGTTGCCGAAGTCAGGCAGCTGCTGTTCGGCGCGACCGGCCTGTCCGCTGTCCCGCCACTCGTGCTCCTCAATGCCAACTGCAGCGACCTGATGCCTCTTCGCCGGTGGGACTCCTCGCGATACGTCGGGTTGGCGAGGCGGCTGCTGGACGCCAGGCCGGAAGTGTCTGTCGCCTTCACGGGCAGCCCGGAGGAAGCCGGCGAGATCGAACGGCTTGTCTCGGAGGTGTCCTCGGCCCGATGTATTTCCCTCGCCGGAAAGACGACGCTGGATCAGTTGCTCGCCTTGTATTCCCTGTCGGAGGTGCTGGTCACCAACGACAGCGGTCCGGCACATTTCGCCGCCATGACCCAGATTGACGTCGTCACGCTGTTCGGTCCGGAAACACCGGCGCTGTTCGCGGCGCGGACGCCGAGGAACCACGTGCTCTGGTCCGGCGTCGCGTGCAGTCCCTGCGTCAGTGCCCTGAACAACCGCCTCTCCCGGTGCAGGGACAACCTCTGCATGCAGCGTCTCACGCTCGACGACGTCTTCGACACGACGCTGAAGATCTATGCCGCGCGCGCGGCGACCGCCGTTTCGCGCCGGCCGGTCGATCTTGACGGACCTCGCGTTCAAGGCTAGGCTGGCCTCCAGCGTGCTCAAAATACCGCCTGCGGCAAACGGCGCCGATCTTGGTCTGCTCAAGCAGCAGCGCGAGGAGGCCGATCGGAGTTACCAGGAAGCGCTGGCCGCGGTGGACCGGTCGATTCTGAAGCTTCCCGACCCGCCGCATCCTCCGCCTGGGCCGGACGAACACCAGATCACCCCGCTCAACCAGAAGTGGGACATCCTGAGCGTCGATCCGACGGCCGGGTTGAGGGGATGGCGGCGCCGCGCCGCTCGCTTCATCTGGAACGTCGTGAGCCCGGTCCTGGAGAGGCAGCTCGCCTTCAATTCCACGCTGGTGGATCACATCAACCGGAACATCCCGGCCGAGCGTGCCGTTCCGGTTTCGATCGAGAGCACCATCGCGACCATGAGCGAGCAACTCGCGTTTGTGCAGGCGTTCCAGTCGCGGCTGGTCGTGTACCTGCAGCGCATCACCGGGTACATCGACACCAAGGATCGTCACGAGGACATCGCCGCGGCGGCCGTGTCGTTCTCGACGGCCCTGGACCAGGTCACCGATGAAGTCCGGAAGCTGAGCATCAGCCTGGCCAGCGTGCAGCAGTTGAGCCTGGTCAACAAGCGGGAGCTGGATCGGGCCGTCGAGGCGCTGACGTCCGTACGCCCCGCGCACCCAGCCGATTCGGCGCCCGACGGCCGGAGGGCCCACGGTCCCGACACGGACGCCTACAAGTACGTCGGCTTCGAGCAGTACTACCGGGGCTCTCCCGACTCCATCCGGGCGAACCAGGCGGACTACGTGCCGTACTTCGAGGGTGCGTCCGACGTGCTGGATCTCGGGTGCGGCAGAGGCGAGTTCCTCGATCTGATGCGTGAGCACGGCATCAGCGCGTGGGGGCTGGACGGCAATCACGAAATGGTCGAGCTCTGCCGGGCTCGCGGGCTCGATGTCGTCGAAGGTGACGCGCTCGAGCACCTTTCCAGCCTTCCGGACGGCTCGCTCGGCGGGCTGTTCGCCGCCCAGGTTGTCGAGCACTTCGCACCCGAGTACCTGGTTTGCGTGCTCGAGACCGCGTACCACAAGCTGCGGCCCGGATCCCTGATCATTCTCGAAACGATCAATCCTGCCTGCTGGCTCGCATTCTTTTCCAGCTACATCCGCGATCCCACCCATGTCCGCCCGGTCCACCCGGACACGCTGGAATACTTGTTGCTAGCTAGCGGCTACCAGCGCGTGCACATCAGCTACCGTTCCCCGGTCAGAAGGGACGAACGACTGCAGAGCGTCTCGGGGGAGGTCGACGGGTCGGTGCTCCCGGCTTGGGCCGGAGTGCTGAATATGAACGCCGAAAAGCTCAATCGCCTGCTTTTCGGCTTCATGGACTACGCGGCCATCGGGGAGCGGAAATAGCGACGCGCGCGGATCGGAAGCGTTTCAGTTCAATCGGACAAACGGTTTCTTGAAGAACGTCATCCGGCGTTTTGGATGGCGGCACGTCGCGCGGCCGGCAAGACACGTGCTGACCGGCGCTGACGATGGGCGTTCGTGGCGTGGCGGTCCTGCGGTTGACATTTATTTGCGCCCGCGGTACCGTTTCGCGCGACACTGTCCCGCCCTACTGGCGCGTACGCCAGAGGTTCAGCCGCGGGATATGGTCCCCCCCCGCGGCTGACAACAAATCGTAACATCCAGGGCAATTTCTCGGTTGTGTCGTGCGTGGTCCGGATTGAAGCAGCCGCATCGTGGATGCGGGGAGGGATCGATGAAGTACAGATCGGTCGGGATCATCTTTACGCTCGTCTTCATGATAGTGCTCGGCATTGGGGGCTCCCAGGCGTACGCGCAGGGCAGCGCGACGTCCACCATCTCGGGCACGGTCACTGACACGTCCGGCGGCGTGGTGCCGGGCGCGGATGTCGTGGCGAAGAACGCATCCACCGGCACGGTCCTCACGGCCGTCAGTGGATCAGACGGCACGTTCACCATTCCGGCGGTGCCGCCGGGCACCTACGTGATCACCATCAAGCTGATGGGATTCAAGACGGCGGTCTTGAACGACGTGATCGCGAACGTGGCACAGATGGCCACCGTGAAGGCCGTGCTCGAGCTCGGCCAGCTCGAAGAGACCGTGGTCGTCGCAGGGTCGACTGAAATCGTGCAGACGCAGGCGACCTCAGTCGCCATGACGCTCACCGCGAGACAGATCGCCAACCTGCCGGTTGGCAACCGCGCGGCCTTCGAACTGGTCGCCACCATGCCGGGCGTCAACAGCACCACGGGCAGCGTCCGCGACGGATCGGTGAACGGCCTGCCGCAGAGCGCCGTCAACATCACGCTCGACGGCATGAACATCCAGGACAACTACGCCAAGACGTGGGACGGCATGTTCACGCGCGTCAACCCGCGCCTCGACGCGGTCGAGGAAGTCACCGTGTCCACCGCCGCGCTCGGCGCGGACATGGGCGGGCAGGGCGCCGTGCAGGTGAAGTTCGTCACGCGCTCTGGAACGAACAAGTTCGACGGCAGCGCCTACTACTACTACCGCCGCGAGTGGATGAACTCGAACACCTGGTTCAACCTGCACCGGAACGTCGACCCGGTGACCGGGGCGCCCACGCCAAAGACGCTTGTCAACCAGAACCAGCCCGGCGGCCGCCTCGGCGGTCCGATCATCAAGGACAAGCTGTTCTTCTTCGGCAACTACGAGATCATCAGCACGCCCGGCACGAGAACGGACACCAAGACGATCATGAGTCCGCTTTCCCAGCAGGGCCAGTTCCAGTACGCGGGAGGCACGGTCGACCTGATGGCGCTGGCCGCCAAGAACGGTCAGACCGCCAGGATTGACCCGCTCATCGCGAAGCTGCTCTCCGACGTCCGCAACTCGACCTCGCAGGGCAACGTGACCGCGACGACCGACCCGCTGACGCAGTCGTTCTCGTTCAACCAGCCGACCAAGAGCAGGACGAACTACCCGACGGGCCGACTCGACTACAACCTCACGTCGAAGCACAGGCTGTCGCTGTCCGGCACGTTCAACGGGCTGCTGTCGGATCCGGACACCACCAATACCGGCCAGGTCCAGTTCCCGGGCTTCCCGGTGCATGGTCTCCAGGATTCGACCCGCTGGACGGGGACCTTCCAGGTACGGTCGGTCCTCTCCAAGAACATGGTGAACGAGTTCCGTTTCGGTAAGACCGGCGGACGCACCCTGTTCTCGCCCGACAACAACGCGTCCAGGTTCGGCGGACAGCCCGTGGGCGACATGGGCGGCTACGCGATCTCGTGGAACGCGTTCAAGAGCATCAGCAACACGTACGTGTCCTCCACCTACAGCGCACGTGAAGGCGCGACCACGGTCCTGGAAGACACGCTTGAGCTTCCTCGCCGGCAAGCACAGCTTCAGCTTCGGGGGATCGGCCACGCGCGGCGACGTGTGGCTCGACAACAAGCGGCACGTGCCGACGCTCACCCTGGGGATGGCCGCGGGCGACCCGGCCGACGGGATGTTCAGCGCGGCCAACTTCCCGGGTGCGTCGGGCACGGACCTGACAAACGCGAGAAACCTCTACTCAATCCTGACCGGGCGCATCACCACGATCACGCGTGACGCCCGAATCGGCGAGGACGGAGCCCAGTACAACATCCTGGGATTGAGCCACGCGACGGGACGCATGTGGCAGCTCGGCTTCTTCGTCCAGGATGCGTGGCGGTTGAAACCGAACTTCACGGTGAACGCCGGACTGCGGTACGAGCTGCAGCTGCCGTTCTACTCCCTCAACAACAGCTACTCGCAGGCCACCGTCGCCGACGTCTTCGGGCATGACCGGCCCCGGCGCCGGGTTCGTCGTCGGCTCGGCCGGCTCCAATCTCGGCAACCTGTTCAAGCCGGGCGTGTTGCAGGGCGCGCCGACGACCTACCAGATGCTCGCCAAGGGATCGCAGGCCGTACAAGACCGACTACAACAACCTCGGGCCGAGCATCGGCTGCGGCGTGGACGACGGGCGCCGAAGACGGGTTTGCTGCGCACGATCTTCGGCACGCCGGGTGAAACGGTCGTCAGGGCCGGGTTCAACGTCGCCTACCAGCGGCAGGGCATGAGCGACTTACACGGACGCGTTTGGCAACAACCCGGGCATCCTGATCGACGCCACGCGCAGCCTGCAGAACAATAACCTCGGTGCGCTTCCGGTCCTGCTGACCGGCAGCGACCTCGAGCGCGCCCAACATCGTCCTCGCTCGCGACGTACCCGATGACGGTGCCGTCGGCGAGTTCGAACGTTCGCGCGTTCGACCCGAACATCCAGATTCCGTGGGCCGCGTCGGGCACCATCGGGGTCCAGCGGGCGCTGACCCGGAACATGTCGGTCGAGGTCCGTTACATCCAGACCGACAGCCACCAGCGGTGGACGGCCGGCGACATCGGGAACCTGAACTACAACGAAGTCGACGTGGTCGACAACGGGTTCGTCAACGAGTTCCGCATCGCGCAGTCCAACCTCGTGGCGAATATCGCGGCGGGCAAGGGCAACACGTTCGCCTATACGGGCGCTCCGGGCACCAACCCGCTGCCGATCTTCCTCGCGAATATCAACGGCTCAGCCGCGGCCGGCGATGCGTCCAAGTACACGGGAACGGGCTGGACCAACACGACGCTCGTGACCGTCGATGTACCAGTTGAATCCGAACGTGTTCACCGCGGCCAGCAACCTGCGGACCAACGGGACCTACAAAGACAACATGGTGAAGGCAGGCCTGCCGGTCAACTTCTGGGTCGTCAACCCGGAGGTCAACGGGGCCTATATCGTGTCGAACGGTCCGACGCAGAAGTACAAGGGCCTCCAGTTCATCTTCAACCGCCGGTTCACCAAGGGCTTCCAGCTCACGGGGAACTACACGTACGGCCGGGGGTACCAGAGCGATCTGTTCTCCTTCCGGAAGCCGTACGTTGAACGGCTGCAGACCTACACAAACTCCAGCGCGGCCAGCGGCAACGTCAATCACGTCGCCGTCCTGAACTGGGTGTACGAGCTGCCGTTCGGCCAGGGGAAGGCGATTGGCGGCAACGCCGGTGGCATCCTCAATCGTGTCATCGGCAACTGGAGCTTCATGGGCGTCGCGCGGTACCAGACCGGCCGCCTCGTGGACTTCGGCAACGTGAACCTGGTCGGGATGACCACGGATGACCTTTCGAAGATGTTCAAGGTTCGGATGGTCACCGACCCGCAGAACCAGTTCCGGACGCTGGTGTACAACCTCCCGCAGGACGTGATCGACAACACGATCAAGGCCTACAGCCTGACGGCGACCGGCTACAGCGCTGGTGCGCCTTCGGGCCGGTATATCAAGCCCGCTGGCGGGCCGCAGTGCCTGGAGACCGTCTCCCAGGGCTACGGCGACTGCGGGTTGCAGACCGTCGTCGTGCAGGGTCCGCCGATCGTCCGCGTGGACATCACGCTCTCGAAGCGGGTCCAGCTGGTGGGCTCGTCGTACTTCGAGTTCCAGGCGCAGATTTTCAACGTGTTCAACCGCGTGAACTTCAATCCGGCCACTGGCAGCTCCAACTACAGTGTGTCGGACAACTACCAGATCACGAGCGGCGTCGACACGAGCCGCACGGGGCAGCTCTCGTTCCGTATTGGCTGGTAGGATCAGATCCTGGCGCGGGCTGAACTCGCTCGCGCCGAGGTCGTTGCTGTAAGCGTGAACCCGGCCGGATCCGTTCCGGCCGGGTTTTCTTATAGGGGTCGGGACGGATTTTCGTCGAGGTCTCTCGGGAGCCTCAACATCGTAATCGCATATGCCTGCTTACGATGTTGTTACCGCGTCGGGACCTCGACGAAAATCCGTCCCGACCCCTGATGCTAATGCGGGAAGGCGAGCGCCGCAGAAGTCCGTGCGAGGTTGGCGCGCGCATCGGCCGATTGAGGCAACAGCCGGACCGCTTCCTGATACTGCGCGACCGCGTCCTTGAGACGCCCCAGCCGGTCGAAGCAGGCGCCCAGGTTGTTTCGCGCCACCCCCGAGCCGGGCTCGATCCTGATCGCCTCCAGGTACTCGCGGGCGGCGCGCTCCATCTCGCCCTTCCGATACAGCGCGTCCCCAAGTGCCAGGCGCGCGGCCGTGGAGCCAGGCTCCAGTTCGACCCGCGCCTCGTCGTGGCGAAGGGCCTCGTCGAGACGTCCCATCTTCTCGAGCAGGCTGCCCAGCCCGGCGTGGGCGCCGGCCGAGCCCGGATCGAGACGCAGCGTCTCCTCGAATTCGCCGATCGCTTCCTCCACGTGCCCGGATCGCTCGAGCGCGGTGGCGAGGTTGAAGTGGACGCTGGCATGTGACGGGTCGAGGCGGAGCGCCTCCCGGAGATGTGCGACGGCCCGCTCCAATTGCCCGGACTGCAGCAGCACGCTGCCCAGGTTCGCCTGCGCCTGCAGCGCGCGTGGCCGCAGCCGAACGGCTTCCGCGTACTCGCCGGACGCCTCGCTCAGCCTGCCCATCCTCTGCAACGCGGACCCGAGATTGACGTGTGCCTCGGCAAATGCGGGCTCGAGTTGCAGCGCGCGCCGGTGTTCCGTTGCGGCATCTTCGTAACGGCCCTCCATCTGCAGCGCCAGGCCGAGGTTGTTGTGCGCCTCCGGATAGTCCGGATTGTATTTCAGGGCCTCTCGAAGGTGCGCCTCGGCGTCCTCTGTCGACCGCGGAAGCAGCAGCACCGCCAGGTTGTTGTGCGCCATCCACGACGACGGGCTGCGCGCAATCGTGGCGCGGTAGAGCGTCTCGGCATCGACGTAGTCCCGGCTGTAGTGCCACGTGAGAAACCCGAGCGGCGCCAGGATCAGGATGGCCGCCGCGGCAGGCGCAGAGCGAGCCTGGTGTGTCCATGTGCCGGCAAGCGTCGCGATCGACCCGGCGAAGAGCGCAATGATGCCAAGGCTGGCGAGATACTGGAAATGATCCGCGACAAAGGAATAGCGGAACGGATAGACGTCGACCAACCCGAGCGCGGGAGAGAGCGCGACGCCGAAGATCAGGATCGCCGCGAGCGGTGCGCGTGTGCGCTTCCGCCAGAGCCACAGACCCGCGAGCAGCGCGATCACGGCAGCCGGGTAGATGAACTGCCACCACTGATGTGTGCTGACCTGCCATCTGGGATAGATGAAGGCCAGGTCGACCGGCCAGAACAGCTTGGAGAGGTAGAACCAGAAGGCCCGTCCCGCGACGAGGAATCGATCGACCGCGGTGAGGCCGAATTCCGTCCCGTACGCCCCGATCAGGGTGCGCTCGGTCCACGCGGTCAGCGCGCCAGACGCCGCGCCCGCAACCAGCCAGGGCCCGAGCGGCACGACGTCCCGCCGCACACTTACCTTCCCGCGCCGCCACCAGCAGATGACCAGGAGCAGCGCCGGAAGCGTGGCCGTCACCGTCTTGGAGAGCAGCGCGAGGACGAACAGTCCCGATGCGAGCCCGTAGGTCCGCTTCAGCCTGGACTCGTCGAAGTGGAGATAGGCGAGCGCCGAGGCGAGGAACAGGACTGCCGACTGCGTGTTCTTCAACTCGGAGATCCACGCCACCGATTCGACCTGGACCGGGTGAAGCGCGAAGATGGCGGCCGCCAGCCACGGCCACCGAACCCCCAGGCGCTGCAGGATCAGCGCGAAGAGAAATGCGGACAGCCCGTGCAGGACGATATTGAGCAGGTGGTAGCCGAGCGTGTCGTCGCCACAGAGGCGGTGAAGCACCCAGAAGGTCGAATGGACCAGCGGATAGTACTGTTGCGTCGCGCCAAGGTCGAACCAGATTCGACCAAGGCCCTCGACCGAACGCAGATCGCTGCGGGTGATGTGACCGTCGTCGTCCCACAGGGCGCTGCCGCGCCATGCGGGCTGGTAGGCAATGAGCGTGGCGACGAGCAGCAGTCCCAGGAGCAACCACGCGCGCCGGCGGCGTCCGGTGCGGATGGTGGATTGTGATTCGGGGCGCGACTCGGGAATCCTGCTCCGAGAGCGCCGGCGGCGGCGAACGGACATCTGTCCTGAGTCTACGTTGTTCCCGTCGGGCGTGTCGACGGCGGTGTCCGAGTGAGAGAGGGCCGCCCGATCTCGGGCGCGTCCGTCAGGGGGACGCGCTCGAGATCGGACGTTTTGCCGATTACTGTCCGCCTCTCCCGGCTCCGCGCTGGCCTGCGGAAGGCAGCGGCTTGCGAGGCAGCTTGTCGTCGCGGTTCGCCGCGAGGTAGGCGAACCCGGCCGCGATGGTCGACATCTGCATGCAGTCGCGCGGCTGCAGGCGCTCGTAGGTGTCCAGGTTGGTGTGGTGGATGATCGTGTTGTACTCGATCTCGTCCTGGATGAACTGGAAGCCCGGCAGGCCGACGCCGTCAAACGACTGATGGTCGGTGCCGCCGGTGTTCCTGATGGTGATCGTCGTGAACCCGAGGCTGCGGAACGGCTCCATCCACTCGCGGAAGATCGGCGCGACCGCCTCGTTGCCCTGCAGGTAGATCCCCCGCAGCGCGCCGGTGCCGTTGTCGATGTTGAAGTAGGCCGAGAACTTCTCGTACTCGGGCTTCGTCTCGAGCGGACCCTGCGGCCCGCCTCGTCCGCCGCCGCCGGCCGCTACGCCCGCTGCCTGGGGCGGAGCCTGACGTGACGCGAAGTGCGCCGCCACGTATTCGCGTGATCCGATGAGGCCCTGTTCCTCGCCTTCCCAGAGGCCGATTCGCACCGTGCGGCGCAGCTTGACGCCGGTTGCCTTGAGAATCCGCATCGCCTCCATCATCGCCGCCACGCCCACGCCATCGTCGGCGGCGCCGGTCGCCGCGTGCCACGAGTCGATGTGGCCCCCGAGCATGACGATTTCATCGGCCTTGTCGGTGCCCGGGATCTCGCCGACGACATTGAAGACCGGCGGGTTGGGATAGAACGTGTTCTTGATGTCGGCTTCGATGGTGACGGCCACGTTCTTCGCCAGCATCCGGGCGATGCGGTTGTACTGCTCTGCCGCGATGGCGACCGAGGGCAGCGTGGTGGCAGGGTCGTTCGCCCGGTTCCCGGAGATTGTGTAGATACCGTGGCCGCGCGGCGCGGTGGTGAGCGTGCCGAACGCCCCTTCGGTCTTGCAGAATTCGGCAATGACGCCCGCGAAGCCCCCGCGTCCGCCGCCAGCCGGCGGCTGTGGCAACGCTGCGGCCGCGCGGCCCGGCGGCGGCGGCGTAGCGGCTGCGGCCCGCCCGGGCGGTGGTGGTGTGGCGGCTGCTGCTCGACCGGGTGGTGGCGGCGTGGCGGCCGCGGCGCGTCCCGGTGGTGGCGGTGTTGCCGGCGCGAGTTGTGCGGCCGGCGCGGCCGGCGGGCCACCCGCGCGGCCCGGTGCGGCAGCAGCGCCCCGACCGCCGCCTCCAGGCGGCGTGATGCCGAACTCGGGCTGCGTCGGCTGGGCAAGTTCCATCGTCGCGAGCTGCTCAGGCGTGAACCGCTTCGATGGCGGCTCCCAGTACGCCGGCACGTCCGGCACCGCCTGCGTCAGGACCCACTTGCCCTTCAGTTTGCCCTTGTACTGCGCGAGCTCGTCGGCGTTGGTCGCCGTCACGAGGATCACGCCGGCCGATTGAAGGCCTGTCGTGCCCGGCGTCCACGCCGTCGGTGTGCCCGGAATGGGGAAGTTGCCCTGCGGCGTCACGGCCGCCATGTAGAACTTGTCATTGGTCCAGCCACGGTCGAACCCGTTGCGGTTCTGCCACGGCTCGATTTTCACGTTGGTGAGTCCCCACTCCTTCATCTTCGCCACGGCCCACTCGGCCGCCTTGTCCGCGGTCGGAGATCCCGTCAGGCGCGGCGCGTAGACGTCCGACAGCCAGCTGTTGAGCTCCATGACCTGCGAACGCTGGAGGCCCTCAGCCTTGATTCTGGCGATGTCGTCGAAATTGATCGCCTCGTTTCCTGCGACGAGCGGCACGGCGAACATGACGGCCACGACCGCCAGTGCATAGCGATGCTTCCGATTCATTGATGTGAACTCCTTGCGGCGCGAGCAGACGGCGCGCGGAACAGTGGCACGCCGAACATACTGGTGTCCCTGTCCCGCGGTCAGTGATCTCGGGCGTTTCTATCACGCTGGAGTGGTGGGAGCAAGAACAATGGGCCTGGACGGCCCTCGCCTAGGAGCCGGCGCTACTTCAGGCGCTTCAGATCCTTCGCGGCTCCGTCGAGATCGGGCCGCAGGCGCAGCGCCGCTTCGATCTCGGCGATGGCAGCCGGCTTGCGCCCCAGTTTCTCGAGAACCTGGCCGAGCCGCCATCGGGCACTCGCCAGGTCCGGAGCATCCGCTTCGGGCTCGATCGTGAGGTACTTCCGAAAATATCGCTCGGCACGCTCAAGCTGACTTCCGCCGGCTTCCAGCGTTCGCGCCGCACTGAAGTAGGGCATGAGATTGTCGGGCACGTTCTGCTCGGCCTGCAGAAGCGTCGAGTCGAGCTGCGGCCAGCGCCCGGCACTTGCATAGGCCCGCGCCAGGCTGTTGTAGGCCGAGACGCGGCCGGGATCGATGGCGACCGCGCAGGAGGCGCACCTCACGGCCTCGTCGATCTGTCTCGGTTCGGCGCTCAGGTAGAACGCCGCCAGGCGGGACTGGATCAAGTAGCTCCGCGGGTCGTTCGCGGCGGCCGTCTTGAGGAGGACCTCAGCCCGGGCACGATCCTTTTCGCCCAGGGCGCGGTTGACCTCGGCCAGGCACGCCAGCGCCGGATCGACCGTCGCCAGGATCCGGATGACCTCCATCCCGCGGCGCTTGCTGCCACCGACGATGAACGGGGCGTTGATATAGAAGAGCGCCTTCATGTTCAGCGCTTCGGCGTGGCGGGGATTGAGCGTGAGCGCTCGCTCCAGCGACCTCTTGAATTCGCCCTGGTACGACAGCGCCTTCAGCAGGCCCACCCGGCGCGCCAGGGTGCCCACCGCCTCCGCCAGCGCGAACTGATTGTCGGCCTGCTCGGGGCTGGCCGCGACCAGCCGCCTCGCCATGTCGTAGCCGGCCTGCAGATCCCCGAATGCCACCTTGACGCGGGTCATCCAGTAGAGGTTTCGAACCTCGCCCGGGTTGCCGCGGAACCCCGGTTCGATGAGCGTCCTGATCTGCTTCCAGTGCCCGGCCTTGCGCAGCGACTCCGGATCGGGCTCGACGGTGCGAGCCGGGGCCGAACCCAGCAGGACGAGGCCGGCCATCATCAGGATTCGGACACGCATCCCTTCGCTCCAGCATCAGAAGCTCGAGCTTCCGTCACGCGCGCCGCCCCGACGGGTCGGGACGGCCTGTGCGGCTTGATCAACGCGGCGAGTGTAGCACGAGGACCTGCAACACTTGGGCCGCGTGATCGAGAAGGATGAAACGCCGGAATCGGGCGGCAGGCAGAAGCACCGATCGTTGTGAGCGGTGATGGCGAGATGTCCGGCCTGCCGTGTGCGAGCTCTGAGACTCGACGGTCCTAGTAAAGCGGCCTCATGCTGCCTTCATACGGGATGACCAGTCCTGGCCTCACGTTCACATCGAAGACCAGCGGCGCGTATCCGGGCGACCGGAGTTCGAGCCGGTGCACGCCAGGGACGAGCGGCAGCGGCGGCCGGCCACCGCAGTACTCACTGGCCACTCCGAGGTAGTAACCGTCGACGTAGACTGAGGCGTCAGTCTGGGAGAGCAGGAAGCTCACGCCTCCATACCGCACACCACGTGCGAACCGGACCGGGTAATGGTATCGATACGTCGGCACCGCGTACCCGTAGCGGTACGGAAACGGCCGGCCCGCGAAGATGCCGACTCGAAGGCCGCCCACGTTGAACCGCAGCCCGAGGCTCGCCACCAGCCCCGCAACCCCGCCAGGCCGGTAGGGCTGCCTGTAGGCGTATCGAGGAACCTCGTAACGGCGGTCGACATACCGATAGTCACGATCGCGTGCCGCGTATCTCTCCTCGCGGGCGCGCGGAGCGAACCTCTCGTTGCGGGCCCGGTCATAGCCGCGCGCGTTGCGATCCTGCCGCTCTACGGCGCGACCGACTGCGGGACGGGACTTCGCGCGATCGTTCTGGTTGCGTTGACCAGCGAACGCCGGAACGGCGCCGATCGAAAGCACCACTGCCAGTGCTGCCGGCGTGATGATGGTCGTGAATTTCATGATGACCCTCCGTTGCCCTGCGCGGTTGCCTCGTGCTCCCCCTCAGCGGAGCACCCGAGTTGACCGTCGCAGGCTCACGACCACGACGTTCGCAATCCGCTTGCCATCGTGATTCGAGGGTATTTGGTGATCTTTCAGCCGACAAGTCGCTGGAGTTCCCCTGGTTGTGTCTACTGTTGAGGACATCACGCCATGCGCATCTCGCAGGTCTGATGGGGAATCGTTTCCGGAGCCGCCTATTCCGAGAGAAACGATCGGGAAGCGACGTCGCCGGTGATCTTCCGAATCTGCAGGGGATGAGGATCATGTCGGGTGACCAGACCGGCTTGGTGTAGTATCTGGTCTCGCTCGACGGGCCACCCGTTCACAGACCGATTCCGCATACGTGGAGAACCCGCTTCATGCATCTGAGACGCCTCGTCATGTGCTCAATCGTGATTCTGCCGGCTTTGGTGGGAGCTTCGCCGCATCAGACTGCACAAGATGACCCCCTGGTCGCCAAAGCGCTCGCGATTCACAAGCGCGTCCTTTCCCTCGATACGCACGTCGACATTCCGGACGGCAACTACGCCACCCCGGCGATGGATCCTGGCGCGCCTTCGTCCACTCAGAAATGCGATCTCACCAAGATGGAAAAGGGCGGCCTCACGGGCGCATTTCTCGCCGTGTATGTCGGCCAGGGGCCGCTCGACGCAGCGGGCTACAAGCAGGCGTATGAGCAGGCGATGGCGAAGTTCGACGCGCTGCACCGCCTGACCGAGCAGATGTACCCGGACCGCTGCGCGTTTGCGAAGTCGCCCGCCGACGTGGAACGGATCGCGAAGACCGGCAAGCGCGTCATCATGACCGGGGTCGAGAACGGGTACCCGATCGGTCTCGACCTGGCCAACATCAAGAAGTTCTACGACCTCGGCGCCCGCTACATCACGATCTCCCACAGCCGCCACAACCAGCTCGCCGATTCCTCGGGACCGAAAGAGCCGCTCAACAACGGCCTGTCGGCGCTCGGGCGGCAGACCATCGCCGAGATGAACCGGCTCGGCATGATGGTCGACGTGTCGCACATCGCCGAGAAGTCGTTCTGGGACATCATCGCGACGAGCACGGCGCCGATCATCGCGTCGCATTCCGGCTGCCGGGCCCTGACCGATTCCGATCGGAACCTCACCGACGATCAGCTCAAGGCGCTTGCGAAGAACGGCGGGGTCATGCAGACCGTGGCGCTCGCAAGCTACCTGAAGACTCCGGACCCGGCGCGAACCGCCGCCATCGCGAAGCTGCGGGAGGAACTGGGGCTGCCCGCGCGTGGCGGACGCGGATCGGGCGGCGGCGGCCGGGCCGGCGCGGGGGCCGGGGCCGGAGCCGGAGCCGGGGCCGGTCGCGCCGCGGCGCCTCCGCTCACGGCCGAGCAGCAGGCCGAACGGCAGAAGAAGGAGGATCAGCTCCGGGAGCGGATGAAGGACGTCGACGCAAAGTTCCCGCCTGCCTCGATCAAGGATTTCGTTGATCACATCGACCATGCGGTCAAGGTGGCGGGCATCGACCACGTCGGCATCGGCACGGATTTCGACGGCGGCGGCGGCATCCCGGGATTCAACGACGACACCGACGCGCCCAACGTCACCATCGAGCTGGTCAGGCGCGGGTACACCGAGCCGCAGATCAGGAAGATCTGGGGAGAAAACCTCCTGCGCGTCTGGCGGGAGGTCGAGCAGGTCGCGGCGAAGACGCAGAAGACGCCGTAAGCCCGGGACGGACCATCGAGGGGGCGGGCCATCCGGCCCGCCTCCGACAGGATCGCTTCGTCGAACGTTCGGCAACTCGTGGTGGCCCCGCGAACAGGGCCGGTCTGCCGTCGCTGTTGTCTGACCTTCTGCCGTGGATATTCAGAGACTGCTCACCTTTGTCGGCCCCCAGATCGCGACCTTCCTCGTCGCGGTGCTCGGCGGGATCTTCCCCTTTGTCAGCATCGAAGTGTTCCTGGTGGCGGTGGCGGCCATCGCACCGGCCGATGTCGCGGTGTGGCCCCTCGGCGTCGTGGCGGCGCTCGGGCAGATGACGGCCAAGTCGCTGGTGTATCGTCTGGCCGAGGGCGGGCTCAACAGCCGTGCGGGCCGGAGGATCTCACCCAAGCGGGTGGCCGATCTGCGCCTCAGGATGGCCGGGATGAACCTCTGGGTCCTCAGCGGATTCAACTTCGGCTCGGCACTGACTGGTATCCCGCCCTTTTTCGTGGTCGGTCCTCTCGCGGGGGCGGTCAGCATGTCGTTCTGGCGGTTCTTCGTCACGGGCCTGGCCGGGCTGACCTTCCGCCTGGTGTTCATGGTCCAGTTTCCGCACGCCATCAAGGGACTGTTGTTCTGGCGGTAAGGCTCTGGCGAGTTGCACCCCCGACAGAGACCATCCGTCCGGGCTGGTCGCGGCCGTCAGACCGCGACCGCATCCAGGCGGCCAGATCCTGGCCGGGCGCGTCATCGAATCGCTGATGCGACCTTCGGCGACTCCTCGATGAGATCAAATGAGGTCGAGTCCCACTTGAGCGGGATGAGGTACGCGCCGCGCTCGGCGGGCGCCGGCGTGGCCGGCACGTAGCGCCCGACCCCCTTGACGAGGGCCGGCTGCTCGACCCGCAGCCGCGCCGTCGGCACGGTGGACGTCCCGGCGGCCAGCGTGATCTGCACGGTATGTTTCCGGAGATTGACCTCCAGGTGCTCGAACCATCCGGCGTCGAGCGTCAGCCACAGCCCGAGCGGCGCCAGGTAGACGCGCGTGCGGAATGCATCCAGCGGCGTGATCTCGACCACGCTGGCGCTGGCCGCCAGGTTGCCGCCGAACGCCTGCCAGCCGAACTCCGGGTGCCTGACCACGTAGGTCGCCGTGTTGAGGGCGTGTCCGAAGAAGTTCGGCGCGTAGTCTCCCGAGTAAGGGTCGGCCTTCAACGTGTCCGGAAAGGCGTGGAACGCAGCCGATGCGAACCCGTCCTGGTCGATGTTCGCGATGGCGCCCATCAGCCCGCCGTACCCGACGCGCAGCAGGTAGAGGTCGTCCGGGTGCTCGCGGTACTCGGTGAGCACGGGAATCGCGTTGAGGCCCGACCCGTAGTGGTGGAGTTGCCGCTCGATGCGACGGATCTTGCCGGCATACTGAAAGTCCCAGTAGCGTCGTGCGCTGCCGTTGTAGCCCCAGTGCGGCACGGTCGGCATGTAGGCCAGGATGGCGTCGAGCGTCACGTCGGCCTTGGCCGCGTTGCCGAAGTACTTCGACCAGGCATACACCTCTTCCTGGCCGGTCGAGTCCCATGGCATCTCGCTGCCGAACGGGTACTCGAGCCTCGCCCACGTATCGGCACGCGACTTCATGCCTGACTCGAGCTCGGACGCCTGGTTCGACCAGCCCTCACGCTGCAGGTCCCTGAGGATCTCGAGGAACACCGTGCCTTCCATCTGGCCGAACTGCGCGTAGTGGGGCGCGAACTTCATCATGGCCATCGCGGTCTGGAAGGCGTTGTCGAGATACCACTCCCACCGGTGATTGGTGACGAGGCCCGTCGAATTTCGCGAGAGCCGGTACATCGCCCAATGCAGTGCGGCCACATGAGGGTAGTCGTACGACCGATCCACCCGTTCCGACGCACTCCTGTTCCAGCTCGTCCAGGTCGACCAGTTCAGGTCGCTTCGGTAGTACCCGGCAGGCACCTGGTCCGGCTGGTAGTAGAAGAGACTCTTGCGCACCGCGTACTTTCGAGGGCCGTCGGCGTATTGGAGGCCGCCCCACAGCACCTGGTCGATGAACTCCTCGTACTTGGCGACCTCGGCCCGGTCGGGCTGCCCGATCTGCTTCATCGCGCCGGACAACCACGCCGATCCGCCCTCGTCTCCGAGGCCCGCAATCCAGACGCGACTGTCCTGGCTGACGATCTGGTCATCTTCCCGGTCGTAGCTCATCACCGACGGACTGCGATTGAACGGATCCCCTGGGCGCTGGAACCACTGCTTCGTCGTCAGGAACCGGCCAAGGTCGGCAACCGCCTGGGCCGCCGGCTTGGTCACCATGTAGTGGACAGCCTGGACCGAGCCGTCGGCGTAGGTGATGACGAGGCGAGCCCGGCCCCACTTGGCGCCGCGCAGGCCGTATTCTCTCCATCCGCCCGGCCGCGACGGGCCGCTCGAAACGACGATCGCGCCCTTGGGCTCGACGTCGACCGACGTCACTTTGCCGCCGTATTTCAGGAAGAGCCGCGCGTCGATGTCGGTCGGCAGCACGTAGCCCGGGATCCCGACGGCGACTGGCCGATCGTTGGCCGCGAGTGTCGCGTCAATCCGGCGAACGTCCTCCGAAAGCAGGAACGCCAGCCCGTACGATTGCGATTCGCCCGGCCTGAGCGTCAGCGCGGTCGGCGGATTCCAGGGGCGGGCCTGCTTCCACTCGACGTCCGCATACGCCTGGCTGTGCACCAGCCACTCGTAGAACCCTTCGAAGGTCGTGCCGCGGGGCGTGGGATCGGTGAAGATCTGTGCGCCGCGCGCCGCTCCGCCCTCCGCCCGGCGGGGATCGAGGATCGGGTTGTAGGCCTCGAACTTCGTGCGGCCGTCCGGAACCACCAGCAGGACCGGGCCGTGGCCGTTGAGCCTGACCGCCTGGAGATAGCCGGCGTCTTCACCGATGTACGGGTCGTAGAAGACACACGAGGCGTGCGCCTGGTCCAGCGTCCGGTTGGTCAGCACGTTGTTGAAGATCAGCGGGATGCCGAGCGAACCGATCTGCACGACCTGATCGGTGCGGTTCTTCAGCTCGAACCGCATGATCAGCCTGCCGTTCTCGACCCTCCAGGTCCGGATGACCTGCAGGGGGATGTCTGAGGGCAGTGACGGCGAGAGGTCGGCGGCTGCCAGCACGGAAGACGAGGCCGGCAACGCTGTGACAGGCGCCCGGGCGAGCGCAGAAGAGTAGGGCTTCCAGTCGCCTGATGTTCCAGTGCGGACTCGAAGGTCGATGTCGCCGAGGTGATAATACCCGTCCCGGGATCGTTCGACGAGCAGGTCGCCCGGCGTGAAATCGAAGGCCTCGGCGCCTTTCGGCCGAAGGGCCGCCGCGGTTTGCGAGGAGCGGACCAGCACGAGCTGGAACTCGGGCGTCTCGAGCGGGATCGTCCCCTGGTCCAGCATCGGCCCCGGTGGAGATGGAGGCTTCTGGCCCTGCGCAGCGCCGCCAGGTACCTGCGACGCGGCGGCGAGGATCAGGCTGATGAGAAGCAGGGCAGTGCGTCGGCCGGCAATGTGTCTCATGGGCGCGTCCTGCGCTCAGGTCGTGCGCATGAGCTAGCCTACTTCAAGTCACCGCGAGAGTGTGGCCCCGCCGGAGGGCCGCAGGATGTCAGCGCTTCGCGGCCGCCGTGGCCGTCGCAAGCGCGACGCCCGCGGGCAGGCTGTTGTCCAGCAGCTCGATGTTGGCGCCGTCAGAGAGCCCCAGCGTGACCGCGACCGGGCTGAGACGGCCTCCGGCGTAGGTCCAGACCCGGCCCGGAGACCGCGACGCGCCGGGTTTGGGCGACCACGACGCACCGGATGCGGGCACGGAAGGCTGGTGCAGCGCGGCGAAGACCTTGGCCGAGGGTGTGAAGTGCACCGCGGACACCGGCACCCGGAGCACGTTCGCGCGGCGCGCGGATTCGATGGTGACGAAGGCTGTCATCCCCGGCCGCAGCTTCAAGGTGGGATTAGGGACCTCGATGACGGCGACGTAGCTCACCACGCCCTGATCCACCTCGGGCCCGATGCGGACCTGTGACACCACGCCGTCGAAGATCTGGCCCTTGTACGCATCGACTTCGACGCCGGCATGCTGGCCGGCTCGAACCTTCGCGATGTCGGATTCGTCCACCGTGGCGTCAATCTGCAACTTCGACAGGTCGCCGGCGATCTCGAACAGCGTCGGCGCCTCCAGTCTCGGGACCAGCGTCTGACCAAGGTCCACCATGCGACCGACGACGATTCCATCCAGGGGTGAGCGAATGATCGTGTGCGACAGGTCGACCTCGTACCCTGCCAGCACCGCCTGCGCCTGCTTGACGTCACCCTCCGCGGCCTCGAGCTGCGCCTCTGCCGTGGTGGCGGCCACCTGGGCCGCGTCGGCGTCAGCCTGGGGATTGGTTCCCGACGCCGTGAGGTACGCAAAGCGGCCCAATTGGGCGCGCGCCTCGTCCAGGGCGACTTTATATCCCTGCTCGTCGGCTCTGGCGCGGGCCACGTCCGCCTTCGCCTGGGTGACCTCCGCCTGGATCTCCGAAGGATCGATCCGCGCCAGGATGTCACCCTTCCGGACGATCGAGTCGAAGTCGGCACCCAGTTGAGTGACCAGGCCGGAGACCTCCGCGCCGACCTGCACCGTCTGGGAAGCCTCCACCGTCCCCGTCGTGATGACCGTGCTCACGATGTCGCCGCGGCTGACCTGCCCGGTCAGGATGCGGATGTCCGGGCCTGTGTGGTGCAATTCGACGTACGCGCCGGCTGTGACGCCAATCGTGGTGAACGCGATGGTGAGCATGAACCTGGTTCTCATGATGGTCTCCGCCCGATGACCTCTACTTGTTAAGACGTCTGGACCGGCCCGAAGGTGCGATCGATTCGGTCCGGCCGGCCGGGCAGGGCGAGGGAGCTTCGCCACGGGACGGGCGGGGGGGTGTCGACCGGCGAGGGATAATACTTGACTAGTCATTTAATGTCATGTAATCTAATTGCCATGAAGCAGCCCGGCGACCTCCAGCGCGAAATCCGGCAGGGCCGGCCCTTCCAGTCCAGCGCACACGAAGGCGTGGTCGCGCTGCTCAGGACGACGGACCTGATGCGCCGCCTCACGCTCTCGGTGGTCGAGCCCCATGGCGTCACGCTCCAGCAATTCAACGTCCTGCGCATCCTGCGGGGCGGGGGAGACGAGGGCCTGCCGACGCTCGAGGTTGCCGACCGCATGATCGAACAGACCCCCGGCGTGACGCGCCTGCTCGATCGGCTCGAAGCGAAGGGATGGGTGCGCCGGGAGCGTTGCCCGAAGGACCGCCGGCAGCACCTGTGCTGGATTACCACGCAGGGGCTCGACTTGCTGGCCGAGCTGGATGAGCCGGTGCGGAAGTCGAGCCAGGAGTGCCTCAAGGGCCTCAGCCTGGCCCAGCAGCGCGAGCTGGTGCGGCTGCTCGACGCCGTTCGGGCGGCGCATCGTGAGCCGATCGCGCCTCTTTGTTTGCAGAAACACGTGACCAGTCAATGAGCAACCTGTCAACCAATATGGAGCCACTCATGTCCAACGCCGTCGCCACCGCAGCCCGCACCTATGGCATCGACAAGGTTCATTCGGAAACGGCCTTCCAGGTTCGCCACCTGGTTACCAGGGTCCGCGGCCGCTTCACCGACTTCGAAGGCGACCTGGTCCTGGACCAGGCCCACCCGGAGCGCTCGTCCGCGACCATCAGTGTGAAGACCGCCAGCGTCGACACGGACAACGCCGATCGCGACGCGCACCTGCGGTCCGAGGACTTCTTCTTCGCGGAGAAGTTCCCGCTCATCACCTTCGTCAGCACGAAGGTGGACGCCCGCGGCGCCAACGAGTTCACCGTGACCGGCGACCTCACCATTCGCGGGGTCACCAGGAGCCTGTCGGTGCCCGTCACCTTCCTCGGCACGGCCAAGGACCCGTGGGGCAACGAGCGCGTGGGGTTCGAATCCGAGATCACCGTCAACAGGAAGGACTTCGGCCTGGTCTGGAACGCCGCGCTCGAGACCGGCGGGTTCCTCGTCGGCGACGAGGTCCGCATCAGCGTGTCGCTGCAGGCCATCGCGAAGTAGTCGTACCGCTCGGCCGGCAGCGAGTCGCACCCGACTCGTCGCCGGCCACCTGCCTCCAGCCGCCGGCCCCGCCAGCCGCCGGCCCCGAACCGTCAGCCGCCGGCCCCGTGCCGCCAGCCCCGAACCGCCAGCCGCGAACCGTTCTAATTGAACGTCACGGTGTGGGTGTGCGTGTATGTCGTGTACCCGCCGTACCCGTCGCTCTGCTGCGTCGTCCCGACGGTGGACAACACTGACACCTTCGTGCCCGCTGCGACCTGGTGCACCTGGTCCGATGTCAGATCGACCGTGTGATCGTGATCGGCAGTTCCCCTGATGTTCATCGACACGGCGCCGCCGTCGACAAGCTCCACGTGCGTGACGCTGGCGATGTGCCCGTGATTGCTGGAGATGACGCCCGCAACGTCGCCGGCCGGGGGCGAGGTCGTCGACGGGCTGGGCGACGGGCTCATACCCGCATTTCCCGAGCCGGCAGACTTGCAGGCCGTCACGGTGACGATCATGCCCAGGAAGAGCGCGTTGATCGAAGCCGCCGTGAACTGGCGGCGCGTCATGCCCCGAGTATCGGACTGGATCTCCATCTTCCTCCTCCTGTTCGATGGACGCTCCCCGTTCTGGTCGTGAGAGGGGTGCTCAGTCGGATTGCAAGGGATGCGCCGTTGGGAATCGACCGGTTTTGTTGAGGATTTCACGACGTCGTGCCCGTCAGGCCTTTCGCGCGGAGTAATGACTTACTGCGCGCGTCGGAGCCGCCGGCCTCCAGCCGCAAGCCATCCCAGACCAGTGCAGTCGATAATTCAGGGATCCCTCCCGGGTCCGCTCGTGCGACACTAACCGGAAGGGCACAGTTCGAAACCGGGCATGCGTTGAACCCGGGCGCGTCGCGTCAGCGGCCGCTCAGGGCGGGGCGCGCGTGTCCGTCAGGACTTGAACCGGAGTCCTTTCCTTGCCCGCGGCCACCTCGGTCCGCGCGGACAGGAGTACGGCCGGTTGGCCCATCAATGCACGCGATAAGCCCGGTCCGCTTGTCAGGCGGGGTGAAGGCGCGCGTGGACAACGAGCTGGCAGCTTTCAAGAAGGATCGGCACATGGAACGCGGCACAAGCAGGCTGTCGGCGCGTGAAATCGACAAGCGGATCAGGCGCCTCGACGGGTGGAAGCTGAAGAGGGGCCGCCTGCACCGGGAGCTGAAGTTCAGCACGTTTGCGCATGCGTTCGGCTTCATGACCTCGGTGGCGATTGTGGCCCAGGCCATGGATCACCACCCGGACTGGTCGAACTCATACCGGCGAGTCACCATCGATCTCATCAGCCACGACGTCGAGGGACTCTCCGCGCGTGATTTCGATCTGGCAGAACAGATCAATGCGGTCGCCGCACCACTGCTCGGGTTCGCATCCGACTGACATCCCCGTCCGCTCACACCCCGTCCGCTCGACACCCCGAGAGGGGCCGGGCCCTCACGCGTCAGACTCGCCCGACCGGGTAAATACCTCATACCCGGGTAATTTCGTCCCATCGTCTCCACTTGTAGGGGAGTCGCGGAAACCTCTCTCGGCCGGCGTCAGGAATCGGCCGACCGGCCGAAGAGCGCGAGGCGGCCAACTATCGCCTAGTCAACAAGTAGGAGATACGCCCGACCCTCCGTCGTTCCCGGATTGGCGCCCGCGCACGGGCCGCCCGTCACCCAGAGCAGGGCGGATTTGGCAGTCTTCCCGCTTCGATTCTGGTGGCATCCCTCTTGCGATTCCGAGGTTGGGTTCTGCCAACGTGCCTGTTGGGGTCCATCCATGCTGAATCCTGCAGCAGCTCTGCCGACCTCCGTGCTTGGGTTCGTGACGACGGTGCACGCCGCGATGGTCGCGCTCCGCAAAGAGCGCAGCTCGTCAGCGTCGCTGGCCATGGTCCTGCCGGTGTCGCTGGTGCTGACCTCGACGCCCTGGATTTTTCAAACCCCGGTTGGTCTGGCTGTTGGCGTCCTCGTGCACCTGATCTGGTTCGTCGCCTGCGAGAAGATGGTCCCGTCCCGTCAGGCTCAGAAGATGCTCGCCGCTGCACCCGCCGCGAGCGGGCCACGACCCGTCGACACGGGGCGACGCAGCGGCGCGTCCGGAGGAACGGGAGCCCCGGCAGGCGCCGGTTCCGCGCCGGCAAAGCAGCCGCCCGCGCGGCCCAAGGACTTCATCCCCGTCCCCGTGCTGGCCATTCACAACGAGACACCGACCATCCGGACCTTCAGGCTGTCGCGGCCGCCGGGCTTCGAGTTCGAGGCCGGCCAGTTCCTGACGGTCCGCATGCAGGTGGACGGGAAACCGCACGTCCGGTGCTATTCGATCAGCTCGGCGCCGGAGACCACGGGCTACCTCGAGATTTCGGTCAAGCGCCAGGGGCTCGTGTCGAACATGCTGTTCGCGGTGGAGCGGCCGGGCGCGAACCTGATGGTGAAGCCGCCGAACGGCAAGTTCGTGTACCCGCACTCGGACGATCGCCCGGTCGTGCTGGTTGCGGGAGGCGTGGGCATCACGCCGCTCATGAGCATGCTGCGCCATGCCGTGACGGCCGATCCGTCCCGGCCGGTCACGCTGATCTACTCGGTCCGCACCGAGGAGGAAGTTGCCTACCAGGACGAGCTCGAGGTCCTGCTGCGGCGGCATCCGCAGATTCGGCTCGTGATGACGGTGACCGGCGTGACGCAATCGAAGTGGCGCACCGGCCGAATCTGCGGCGCGATGATCCAGGAAGTCGTGGACGAGGTGATCGGGTCCGTCTACATGATGTGCGGCCCGCTCGAGATGATCGCTGAGGTCCGGCAGAGCCTGGAGACAGCCGGGGTCGCGCCGGCCCAGATTCGATCCGAGGTGTTCCAGGCAGCCGCGGCGATCGGCGCCAAGCTACCACCGGCAGGCGTGGCGGAGGCAAGCTCGGCGGACGCGGCCCTGGAAGAGCCCGAGCCTGTGGCGGCCGCCGCCGCCGGCGGAACGCCACGGCTCGTGCTCGTGAAGAGCGATCGAACGGCCACCGTCACGAAGCGCCAGACCCTGCTGGACGCAGCCGAGGCGGCCGGCGTGGATATTCCGAACATCTGCCGGAACGGCGTCTGCGGCACCTGCAAGACGCGGCTGGTCAACGGCGATGTGGAATGCACCTCCGACGCGCTCGACGAGAGCGAGCGCGACGAGGGCTTCGTGCTGCCGTGCGTCACGTGGGCGCGCGGCGATTGCGCGCTGGACGCCTGATTCCGGCGGCCTGGCGCTTCACATCGGGAGCGGGGCCGCGTCGAGACGCCCCGCGGGTCCTCGTGCGACAGACAGGTACCAGGAGGCAGCGAGTTCGATGTCACATCAGGGCAGCCGTCGACCGGTGTTGAACGTGCTGTTCGCATCATTCGTCGTCAGCCTGTTGCTCGCGATGCTGGTGCTCGCCGACTTCGGCGGGTGGTCCTACTACACCACACCGCTTCGCGTGCGAGGCTATTCGCCCGAGCATCGCGCGCTGCGCCCGACCGGCTACATCGGCCACCCGCTTGGCGTGGGAGGCTTCGCGCTGCTGGCCATGCCGGTGGCGTATGCCGTGCGGAAGAACTGGAAACGGCTTCGCCACCTCGGGTCGATGCCGGCCTGGCTCAACGCGCACATCTTTTGCGGCATCGTCGGCCCGATTGCGGTGACCCTGCACTCGAGCTTCAAGTTCAACGGGATCGTGTCGGTGGCGTACTGGGCGATGGTGGCGGTGATGTTGTCGGGCTTCGTGGGCCGTTACTGGTACGTGCGGATTCCCCAGACCATTCGCGGGACGGAGATGACGCTCGACGACATCCAGGCGCGCATCGACACGCTGAAACGTGAGCTGGAAACGACCACCCTGGCGCCGGAGCTGCTCCAGCGGGTGCACGAGGTGGAGCAGGAGGCGCTTTCGACCTCGGACGGGCGCCGCATGCGGCTCTGGGAGATGCGGTCGAAGCTGCATCACCTGAGGCATGCGCTGCGGTCAGGCGGGGTTGACCGCGAGCTGGTCACCGAGGTCAGCGAGGCCATCGCGGAACAGGCCTGGCTGGTCAGGCGTATCGGGCACCTCAACCAGACCAAGAAGCTGTTCGGCATGTGGTACATCTTCCACCGCCCGCTGGTCTACGTCATGTTTGCCGTCGCCTTCCTGCACGTGGGTGTGGCTTTGTATTTCGGGTATCGATTCTGGTGAGGGTGTCGGACCAGTAAAGACCAGAGTCATGACGGGCAGTCGCCCGGGCATTCGTCGTTGCGCGTCAGGATCGTTCGGAGCGGGTTTGGGGCCGAAATGACCCGCGTGATGCTTGCGGGGGAACCATGACGGTCAGTCAGCATTGTCGCAGATTGGAAGTCGTGCGAGGTGTGGGACGGAGCACGCTGCTGGCGGTCCTCGTCCTGCTGGCCAGCGCCTCGCTGGCGCAGGCGCAGCTCGGACAGCTCGTGTCGCCGGGTCCTCTCTCCAAGGCCCACGCCAACCTCGAAGGCGCCGACAAATGCCAGAAATGCCACGAGCCCGGGCACAAGGTCATGGCCACGTTGTGCCTCGACTGCCACAAGCCCGTCGCCGAGCGCATCCGCCTCAAGCAGGGCGTGCACCGCGACGTCAAGAATGACTGCACCTCGTGCCACGTGGAGCACGCCGGTCGCGATACCGTGCTGCGCCCGTTCGACACGCAGAAATTCGACCACGCGAAAGAGACCGGATTTCCGCTCGACGGCAAGCACACCGAGATCGCGAAGGACTGCGCCCGCTGCCACAAGACGCGCTCGTTCCTGACCGCCCCGACGACCTGCGTGGGGTGCCACGCCGACGTGCACAAACCCACCCTGGGCAACGACTGTGCGAAGTGCCACTCGGTGAGCGTCACCTTCAAGGAGACCGAGAAACAGTTCGATCACTCGAAGGCGGCGTTCGTGCTCGATGGCGCGCACCAGAAGGTGGACTGTGCGAAGTGCCACGTCAACAAGAGGTGGACGGGCCTGAAGTTCGCCCTGTGCGTCGACTGTCACCAGAACCCGCACCACAAGCCGGTGGCCGCGTCCTCGTGCACCACGTGCCATTCGACCGAGACCTGGAAGGCCACGAAGTTCGATCATGCGCGGTTCGGATACCCGCTGAAGGAACTCCACGCCAGCGTACCGTGCGCCTCGTGCCACGTGAAGCCGGCGACCAAGGTCGCGCTGCCGTTCGACCGGTGTGCGTCCTGTCACCAGGATCCGCACAAAGGCACGTTCAAGCAGGACTGCGCCTCGTGCCACACGGAGGCCGGCTTCTCGAAGTCCAAGGCCTTCGATCACAACAGAGACACCAAGTTCCCGTTGACGGGCGCCCACGCAGCGGCGACGGTGGCCTGCGCGGCGTGCCACAAGAACGTGGCGGCGGCGCTGAAGAGCCGCACCCCCGCCAGGAACAAGATCGTGGACTTCCGCGGATTGGCCAGCACCTGCGTGTCCTGCCACGCCGACGTGCACCACGCCGAGCTACCTGCGACGTGCGACACCTGCCACTCGACGGCAACGTTCAAGCTTCCCGACTACAAGCACAAGAATGATCCGGAGTTCTTCGCCGGCCAGCACCAGGGCGTGGCGTGCGCGAGCTGTCACGTCGCCCAGCCGCCCAGCGCTCCGCGCCGCCCGACGGCGCCCGTGAAGGACTGGACGTTCAAGAACGTCACGACGGCCTGCGCCACCTGTCACAACGACGTGCATCTCGGCCAGGTCGGGAGCAAGTGCGAGACCTGCCACACGATCGACGCGGCGAAATTCGAGCCCGTGAAGTTCTCACATGCGGGGTCGAAGTTCCCGCTGACCGGCAAGCACCGACCGTCGAGTGCGCCAAGTGCCACAAGGAGGAAACGGCGGCGTTCCCGGCGGGCCAGGGCAAGGCCGTCCGCCTGACCGGCCTGTCGACGGCGTGCGCCTCGTGCCACCAGGACAAGCACCTCGGCCAGCTCAGCCAGAAGTGCGACACGTGCCACTCGACGGACACCTTCAAGCTGCTCACCTACACGCACAAGGGCATGAAGGACTTCTTCGTCGGCGAGCACGCGAAGAAGCCCTGCGAGTCGTGCCACAAGATCGAGACGGCGGTGTTCCCGGCCGGCCGGGGGCGGACGATTCGGTACAAGGGAATCGGCACCAGCTGTACGAGCTGCCACGCCGACGTGCACCACGGCGCGATGGCCCCGCGGACCTGCGACACCTGCCACACGCCCAAGGATTGGCTGACGGTGTCGAGGGCGTTCCACAAGGACGGCATCTTCCCGCTCGAGGGGCGGCACCTGACGGTCCCGTGCGCGTCGTGCCACCTGAACAACGAGATGAAAGGCACGCCGTCGACCTGCGAGTCGTGTCACTGGGAACGCCGGCACGACGATCCATACGAGGCCAGGCTCGGCATCCAGTGCGGCACCTGCCACCGGCCCACCTCCTGGACGGCGGTCAACTGGGATCATGCGGCGATGACGGGCGTGGCGCTGACCCCTGTGCACAAGGCGCTCGGGTGCGATGGATGCCACAAGCAGCGGGTCTTCACCCCCAACTCCGTATTCTGCGCGACGTGCCACCAGAAGGACTACAACGCCACCACCAGCCCGAACCATCGGGCGGCCGGGTTCCCCACGACCTGCGAGACGTGCCACCTGACGACCCAGACCTCGTGGACGCAGGCGAACTTCAATCACAGCCAGTTCTACCAGCTGGTGGGCGTCCACGCGACGCAGCCGTGCGCGGCGTGCCACAAGAACAACACGTACCAGGGCACGCCGACCACCTGTGTCGGCTGCCATCAGACGCAGTACAACCAGACGAAGAACCCCAACCACGTGGCCGCGGGGTTCCCGACCACGTGCGAGACGTGTCACAACGCGACGTCGCCCGACTGGAACACCGGCAGCTTCAACCACAACACGTTCTTCCCGCTGGTCGGCGTGCATGCCACGCAGCCGTGCGCATCGTGCCACGTCAACAACGTCTTCAAGGGCACGCCGACCACCTGTGTCGGCTGCCATCAGGCGCAGTTCACCCAGACGAAGAACCCCAACCACGTGGCGGCGGGGTTCCCGACCACGTGCGACACGTGTCACAACGCCGCGGCGGCTGACTGGGGCAACAGCAGCTTCAATCACAACGCGTTCTACGCCCTGGTCGGCACGCATGCCGCCTTGCCCTGCGCACAATGCCACGTGAACAGCGTCTACAAGGGCACGCCAACCACCTGTGTCGGCTGCCACCAGGCGCAGTACAACGCGACCAACAATCCCAACCACGCGGCGGCGGGGTTCCCGACCACCTGCGAGCAATGTCACAACGCGGCTTCCCCCGACTGGAACGGGGCGTTCAACCACGCGTCGGTCTTCCCGCTGGTGGGCGTGCACGCCACCCTGCCGTGCGCGCGGTGCCACGTGAACAACGTGTTCAAGGGCACGCCGACCACGTGCTACGGGTGCCACCAGGCGCAGTACGCCGCGACCACCAACCCGAACCACGCGTCCGCCGGCTTCCCGACGACCTGCGAGACGTGTCACAACCCGGCCGGAGCCGACTTCAGCGGCGCCACGTTCAACCACGCGTCGGTCTTCCCGCTGGTGGGCGTGCACGCCACCCTGCCGTGCGCGCGGTGCCACGTCAACAGCGTCTACACCAATGCGCCGACCACGTGCTACGGGTGCCACCAGGCGCAGTACAACGCGACCACCAACCCGAACCACGCGGCCGCCGGCTTCCCGACCACCTGCGAGCAGTGTCACAACCCGGCCGGAGCCGACTTCAGCGGCGCCACGTTCAACCACAACTCGTTCTTCGCGCTGGTCGGCACGCACGCCACGCTGCCGTGCGCCCGGTGCCACGTCAACGGCGTCTACACCAACGCCCCGACCACGTGCTACGGGTGCCATGCCGCCCAGTACAACGCGACCACCAATCCGAACCACGCGGCGGCCGGCTTCCCGACGACCTGCGAGACGTGTCACAACCCGGCCGGAGCCGACTTCAGCGGCGCCACGTTCAACCACAACACGTTCTTCGTGCTGGTCGGCCGGCACCTGACGGCGCAGTGCAGTCAGTGCCACGTCAACAGCGTCTACACCAACGCGCCGACCACGTGCTACGGGTGCCATGCCGCGCAGTACAACGCGACCACCAACCCGAATCACGCGGCCGCCGGCTTCCCGACCACCTGCGAGCAGTGTCACAACCCGGCCGGAGCCGACTTCAGCGGCGCCACGTTCAATCACACGTTCTTCCCGATCACGTCGGGCCGGCACGCCGGTATCGCCTGCAACATCTGCCACACGACGCCGACCAACTACGCGGTCTTCACGTGCATGAACGGCTGTCACGCCCAGGCAACGACCGCCAGCAATCACCGGGGCGTCAACGGCTACCAATACGTCGCGACGGCCTGCTACGCCTGCCATCCCAGGGGCTCTGGTGGCTAGTCGCGCGGTACATATATGACCAGAATCGTACGATCCGGCTCACGTGTCCTGCTGCTCGCGCTGCTCATCAGCAGCGGGCCGGCATTCGCCCAGTCGGCCCAGTCTACCCAGTCGGCCCAGGCGGCCACGATTCCCGCCTGGGCGCGCGTCTCGTTCTTCGCGCAGACGGGGAGCACCACGTCGACCACCGGCGGGGGCACCTCGTCGTACAGCGAGATCGTGACCAACGCCAGCGCGGCGTCCGAGGTCAGTGACGGCGAGGGGTTCGACTACGGGTTCAATGTCCGCTACGCGGGCTACCCGTCGCAGTCCGACCGCCAGGCCCGGACCTCGGTCTACGACGGCTGGATTGGCGGGCGGCTCCTCGACGGGCATCTGGCCGTGAAGGTCGGGCAGATGTGGCTCAACGACCTGGGCAGCCTGGGCTCGGTGGGCGGGGCGCTGGTTGAGTACGTGCAGCCAGGCGTCATCGGGAAGACGACGCGCTGGCGGGTGGGCGGCTTTTACGGGGTCGAGCCCAAGGTGCTGGAACTGGGTTATGCGACCAACGTCTCGAAGTACGGCGCGTATGTCGTTGTCGAGGCGCCCGACATGAGGCGGCACGTCCTCGGGTATGTCAGCATTCACAACCAATCGCTCTCCGAGCGCTCAGTGCTGACCTTCTCCAACTACCTGCCGCTGTGGAAACGGCTGTACATCTACCAGGCAGGCGAATTCGACCTGGCGGGACCAGCGGGGCAGGGGCACGGCGGGCTGACGTATCTCTTCCTGAATGGGCGCTACACGATCAGCCCGGATGTCGAGATCCAGGCGCTGATCCAGCATGGACGGTCCCTGGATGCCCGGACGATCACGAACGATCAGCTGGCCGGCGTGCCCATTACGTCGAGGGCGCTGCAAGGCTTCCTCTATTCGTCCAACGGGGGCCGGCTCACGGTGCGCGTGCTGAAGAACCTGCGCGTGTTCGGCGGGTACTCGCGCGACACGAACAACCAGGACGAGGCAGTCACCAACCGGCTGACCTTCGGCTTGTTCACGTTCAACCTGTTTGGATCCGGCGTGGACCTCAACGTGACCGACAACCGGATGACGCGCGGCACGGCGTCGTCGTGGGACTCGTGGTACGTGTCGCTGGGGCGCAGCCTGGGCGGGCGGGTGTACGTGACGGCTGACTACAGCACTTCGCTCTCGATCCTGCAATTCACACGGCTGGACGGGGTGGTGATCGAGACGCGGCCCAATTCCAGGCGCATCAGCATATCCGGGATGATGAACCTCTGGCGCGTGGTCTCGCTGCAGTTCACCGGCGAGCACACCACCGCCGACTCCTACCGCGAAGACCGCTTCCTCACGGGACTGACCTTCAGGTTCTAGCCTCAACGCGCCAACCAGCTATCCGGCCATCGGCTCGCCTCGCTTCGGTCCGTCAGGGGGCCCGGGCCTCGCCCGAACGGCGCCAGCCGGCTTCACCCGATAGCAGGATCACGGCCGGCACTCCCTCGTCGAACCTCCCGTCAGCTGGACCCTTACGCACCGTATCCATTGCCGGAGCCGGCAGGCCGGGCCCCACGAATCGCGACCGGACCCGTATGCGTCCAATCAGTCAGGGCATGGTGTCCATCTTGTGCGGAGGATTGAATCCGCGTTCTCCCGGGGAGCGGACAGAAGAACCGTCGTGCCAGTCCTAACCTGGAGCCGAGTTTATGCCGGGACCGATGAGCCTGATTCGCCCGAGTCTCCGCTTTGTTCCCCTGATTGCCCTGCTGCTCGCTCCGCCCGCCTTCCAGGCCTGCACCACCTCGACCGCAGCGGCAGCGCGTCGCGGCGCGCGGCCCGAGGGCGGCGTCCCCGTCGTGACCACGGCGGTGACGCAACGGGACGTGCCCGTCGAGCTCGAGGCGATCGGCAACGTCGAGGCGTCGTCGACGGTGAGCGTCCGGCCCCAGTTGAACGGCCAGCTGATGGAGGCGCGTTTCAGCGAAGGCGCCTCCGTCCAGAAGGATCAGTTGCTGTTCATCATCGATCCGCGCCCCTTCCAGGCACAGCTTCAGCAGGCCGAGGCCAATGCCGTGCGGGATCGCGCAGGCCTCAACCAGGCCGAAGCGAACCTCAGCCGGGACATCGCCCAGGCGAGCTACGCCAAGGTCGAATCGGACAGGTTCGCCAACCTGCTCGAACGCGGCCTGCTCTCGAAGGAACAGGCGGACCAGTCCCGCACGAGCGCGGACGCCGCGATTGGCGCGGTGGAGGCCGATCGCGCCGCCGTGGCGAGTGCGAAGGCGCAGGTCGTCGCCGGAGAAGCCGCGGTGAACACGGCCAAGCTGCAGCTGGCGTACACGGAGATTCGGGCGCCCATTGGCGGGCGGACCGGCGTCATCAGCGTCAAGCCAGGCAACATCGTGACGGCCAACCTCACCGAGCTCACGACGATTGCGCAGGACCAGCCCGTCAACGTCACGTTTGCCGTGCCGGCCGAGAATCTGCCCGCCGTCAAGCGATTCATGGGGGCCGGCTCACTTGCCGTCGAGGCGAGGCCCCAGGATCGCGATGCGAGGCCGGCCGACGGCGTGTTGACCTTCGTCGACAACGCGGTCGATGCGTCGACCGACACTATCAAGCTCAAGGCCAGCATGCCCAACGGCGATCGGAGCCTCTGGCCCGGCCAGTTCGTGCGGGTCATGCTCCGGCTGACCACCCTCCGGAAGGCCGTTGTGATCCCGACCGAGGCCCTTCAGACGGGGCAGAGCGGCCAGTACGTCTTCGTGGTCACGCCCGACTCGAAAGTCGAGCAGCGCCCCGTCAAGAGCGGCGCGCGGATCGATCAGGACGTGGTGGTCGATCAGGGCCTGCAGCCTGGCGAGACGGTGGTGACTGAGGGCCAGCTTCGGCTCGAGCCGGGCGTGCGCGTGCAGGCCCGCGCCGATCCGCCGGCACCGGGTCAGCCACCCGCCGGGAGAAGCGGCGGGCAGGGCCGCGGACAGCGGTCTTCCGGTAAGAGCGACCGGGCCGTCACCGGCGGCCGGGCCAGCCAGACGGAATAGTCCTTTCGAGGCTCGATCGTGCACCCCTCGGCCATCTTCATCCGGCGCCCCATCGCCACCAGCCTGTTGATGGCGGCGATCGCGCTGTTCGGCGTGGTGGCGTACAGGGCGCTGCCCGTCAGCGATCTGCCGAACGTCGATTTTCCGACGCTGGTGGTCAACGCCGGGCTGCCCGGTGCAGACCCCGGCACCATGGCCTCGGCCGTGGCCACCCCGCTCGAGCGGCAGTTCACGATGATCGCGGGGCTCGACGAGATGACGTCGAGCAGCTCGATGGGCGGTTCCTCGGTGACGCTGCAGTTCGATCTCGGCCGCGACATCGACTCCGCGGCGGTCGACGTGCAGACCGGCATTGCCGAGGTGATGCCGCTGCTCCCGCCCGGCATGCCGTCGCCCCCCTCGTTCCGCAAGTACAACCCGGCCGACAGCCCGATCATGTTCCTCGGCCTCACCTCCGAGGACCTGCCGCTGCCGGCGCTGGATGATTACGCCGAGAATCTGCTCGCTCCCCGCATCTCGATGGTGTCCGGCGTCGCGCAGGTCAACGTCTGGGGCTCGGCGAAGTACGCCGTCCGGGTTCGCGTGGATCCGGACAAGCTCAGGGCCGCCGGGATCGGCCTCGACGAAATCCGCACGGCGCTCGAGAACTGGAACGTCAACATTCCGACCGGCACCCTGTTCGCGCCCAACGCGACCTATACCATCCGGGCGAGCGGCCAGCTGACCAACGCGGCGGCCTTCCAGAACCTGGTGGTGTCATGGCAGCACGGCCGGGCGATCCGGCTCAACCAGGTCGCCACCGTCATCGATAGCGTCGAGCAGGACAAGAGCGCGTCGTGGCTGTACACGAAAGATCACGGCACTCAGCGTGCCATCAATCTGGTGGTCATGCGCCAGCCCGGCAGCAACACGATCGAGGTCACCGATTCGATTCGCCGGCTGCTGCCGGTGTTCGCCTCCGAGCTTCCTCCCTCGGCCCACCTCACGATCCGGGGCGACCGGTCGACCAACATCCGGGCCGCCTTCAAGGACATCCAGGTCACGATGCTGCTGACGCTCATGCTGGTGGTGGGCGTGATCTTCCTGTTCCTGCGCAACCTGTCGGCCACCATGATCCCGGCCCTGGCCCTGCCGTTCTCGATTGTCGGCACCTTCGCGGTGATGTCGCTCGCCGACTACACGCTCGACAACCTGTCGATGATGGCGCTCATCCTCTCGGTCGGCTTCGTCGTGGACGATGCCATCGTGATGCTCGAGAACATCGTCCGGCACATGGAGCGGGGAGAGACGCCCCTGCAGGCGGCGCTCAGCGGATCCAAGGAGATCGGGTTCACCATCGTCACGATGACCTTGTCGCTGGCGGCCGTGTTCATTCCGATCCTGTTCATGGGCGGGATCCTCGGGCGCCTGTTCCGCGAGTTCGCGGTGACCATCTGCACCGCCATCCTGATTTCCGGCCTGGTCTCCATCACGCTGACCCCGATGCTGGCGTCGAAGTTCCTGCGGGGCTCCGTCGAGGAGAGCCGCTCCCGCTTCTCGCGGCTGATCGGGCGGGCATTCGACACGCTCCGATCCGGCTACGCGAGGAGCCTCGAGCGCGTGCTGCAGCACCGGCGCCTGATGCTCGGCCTGTTCGTGGCGGTGCTGGCGTCCACCGTGATCATGTTCCGGGTGGTGCCCAAGGGCTTCATCCCGGATCAGGACAACGACGTGATCAGCGTCAATCTCCGCGCCGCGCAGGGGACGTCCTACTACCAGATGGTGACCTACGTCCGGCAGGTAGCCGACATCATCAGCCGTGACAAGGACGTGGACAGCTACCTCATCAACGTCGGCGGCGGAGGCGGTGCCGTGAACTCGGCGCGCCTCTTCGTGCAGCTGACACCGCGCGCCCGGCGCAAGTCGACCGCGCAGGACATCGTCCAGCGGCTGCGGCCGAAGCTGAGTCACTTTCCAGGGTTCAACACGTTCCTGATGCTCCCGCCCGCGATCCAGATCGGCGGGCGGATGACGAGCAGCACCTATACGGTCAGCGTCCAGGCCCTCAGCACATCGGAACTGTATACCTGGGCGCCAAGGCTCGAGGCGGAGATCGCCAGGCTCGGCGACGTGCAGGACGTCACGAGCGACATGGAGATGAAGACGCCGCGGGTCAATCTCGTACTCGACCGCGACAAGGCGGCCACGCTCCACCTCAATGCCAGCCAGATCGAGTCGGCGCTCTACGACGGGTTCGGGCCGGTCTGGGCGTCCACCATCTACTCGCCGAACGCCCAGTACAAGGTGCTGCTCGAACTGGACGAGCCGTTCCAGGCCGATGCCGCCGCGCTCGACAAGATTGCGTTCAAGTCCTCGACCGGGGCCGTCATCCCGCTGCGTTCCGTGGTGTCGTTCAAGGAGGACGTCGGTCCACAGACCATCAACCATTCCGGGCAGCTGCCTTCAGTGACCATCTCGTTCAACCTGAAGCCCGGTGTGCCGCTCGGAACGGCGGTGGGGAAGGTTCAGGCGATCGCGCAGCGGATGCTGCCCTCCTCGGTGACGACCTCGTTCCAGGGCTCGGCCAAGGTCTTCCAGAGTTCACTGACCAACCTCGGCCTGCTGCTCACGCTCGCCATCCTGGTCGTCTACATCGTGCTCGGCATGCTGTACGAGAGCTACGCGCACCCGTTGACCATTCTCTCGGGCCTGCCCTCGGCCGGTCTCGGGGCCCTGCTCACGCTGACCCTGCTCGGCGTCGATCTCAACATCTACTCGTTCGTCGGCCTGATCATGCTGATCGGGATCGTCAAGAAGAACGCCATCATGCAGATCGATTTCGCGCTCGATGCCGAGCGCCGCGAGGGCAAGACGCCCACCGAGGCGATCTACGAGGGATGCCTGATCCGCTTCCGTCCGATCATGATGACCACGATGGCCGCGCTGGTCGGCACGCTGCCGATCGCGCTGGGATTCGGCGCGGGCGGCGAAGCACGGCGGCCCCTCGGCATCGCCGTGGTGGGCGGACTGCTCGTGTCGCAGTTGATGACGCTCTACCTGACGCCGGTCGTCTACACGTATATGGCCGGGCTGTTCAGGAAGCGGGCGCGCAAGGCCCTGCCGTCAGGCGCGCAGGCGGCGAGCTGAACCGGCAGCAGGGAAGGACGCGATGAACATCTCCCAGGGATTCATCCGGCGGCCAATCGCCACCAGCCTGCTGATGGCCGCGATCGCCCTGTTCGGGATCGTCGCCTACCGCACGCTGCCGGTGAGCGACCTGCCGAACGTGGACTTCCCGACGCTGCTCGTCACGGCCAGCCTGCCCGGAGCCAGCCCCGAGACCATGGCGTCGTCGGTGGCGACGCCCCTCGAGAACCAGTTCTCGATGATCGCCGGCCTGGACTCGATGACCTCCGTGAACGCGCTCGGATCCACCCAGGTCACCCTCGAGTTCGAGCTCAGCCGGAAGCTGGACGGCGCGGCGATCGACGTCCAGGCCGCCATCACCCAGGCGGCGCGCCTGCTGCCGCAGGGGATGCCGACACCGCCCACCTTCACGAAGGTCAACCCGGCGGACCAGCCGGTCCTGTACCTGGTGGTGACCTCGAGCACGCTGCCTCTCTGGACGCTCGATGAGTACGCCGAGACGCGCGTGGCGCAGCGGATCTCGATGGTCAGCGGCGTCGCGCAGGTCCAGGTGCTCGGGAGCCAGAAGTACGCGGTCCACGTGCAGCTGGACCCGCACTCGATGGCGGGCCGACAGGTCGGGATCAACGAAGTGGAGTCCTCCCTTCGCGCGTGGAACGTGAACCTGCCGACCGGCACGATCACCGGGCCGAAGCGGGCGTTCACGCTCCAGGCGACGGGCCAGTTGATGGATGCCGAGGCGTACCGCCCCGTCATCGTCGCCTATCGAAACGGCGCGCCCGTCCGGCTCGGGGAACTTGGCCAGGTGGTCGATGGCATCGAAGACAGCAAGACCGCGTCGTGGTACTACACGCCGACCTCCGACCAGCGCGCCATCGTGCTCGGCGTGCAGCGCCAGCCCGGGACCAACACCATCTCGGTTGCCGACGGCGTCAAGCACCTGCTTCCCACCTTCAAGGCGGAGCTGCCGCCTTCGGTCCACCTCGCCGTCCTCTACGACCGGTCCGACACCATCCGTGAATCGTACAAGGACGTCCAGTTCACCATGGTGCTGACCCTGGCGCTGGTGGTCGCCGTCATCTTCGTGTTCCTTCGCAACGTTCGCGCAACGGTGATTCCGAGCCTGGCGCTGCCCTTCTCGATCATCGGGACCTTCTCGGTGATGTACCTGCTGGGGTACAGCCTCGACAACCTGTCGATGATGGCGCTCATCCTGTCGATTGGCTTCGTCGTGGACGATGCAATCGTGATGCTGGAGAACATCTATCGGCATCTCGAAGCGGGGGAGTCGCCGCTGAAGGCCGCACTCGAGGGATCGCGTGAGATCTGGTTCACCATTCTGTCGATGACCCTGTCGCTGGCGGCGGTGTTCATCCCGGTGCTGTTCATGGGCGGGATCCTCGGCCGGCTGTTCCGCGAATTCTCTGTCACGATCTGCGCCGCCATCCTGATCTCCGGCCTCGTCTCGGTGACGCTGACCCCGATGCTCTGCAGCCGCTTCATGAAGGCGCCAGGCGAGCGCCGGCCCTCGAGACTCTATCGCCTCAGCGAAGAGCTCTTCCGGCGCTGGCTCGGCGCGTATGATCGCAGCCTTCAGGTGGTGCTGCGTCACAGGGGCGCCACCATGGTGGCGTTCGTCGTGGTGCTGATGGCGACCGGCGTCCTGTTCATGCGGGCACCGAAGGGCTTCATTCCCGACCAGGACACCGACCAGCTCGTCATTGTCACCGAGGCGGCGCAGGGCACCTCGTACCCGAAGCTGGTCGAGTACCAGAACCGCGTCGCCGACATCGTGCGCCGCGATCCGGGCGTGGAAGCCCTGGTGTCGAGCGTCGGCGGGACGGCGGCGACAACCCTTGGCGGACCGAACCTGGGCCAGCTGGTGGTCCATCTCAAGCCCCGGGCCCAGCGGGATCGGTCGGTGGACCAGATCATCACCGAGCTGCGGCCCCAGCTGCAGCAGATCACCGGCGTGCTGGTCTACCCGCAGAACCCGCCGACCGTCAGGATCGGCGGCCAGGTGAGCAAGAGCCTCTACCAGTACACGCTGGAATCCCCCGACCGGACCGAGCTCTACGCCGTCGCGACCAGCCTGCAGCATGCGCTCGCCGCGGTCCCCGGCATCCGCGACCTGACGAGCGACCTCGAGGTCACCAGCCCCCAGGTGGACGTGAACATCGATCGCGACAAGGCGGCGTCGCTCCAGATCAACGCGAGCCAGATCGAGAACGCGTTCTACGATGCCTATGGGCCCCGGTGGGTGTCGACCATCTACGGGGCGGTCAACGAATACAAGGTGCTGCTCGAGCTCGAGCCGCAATACCAGTCCGATCCGGACGCGTTGTCACTGCTCTACATCAAGGGCACCTCCGGCCCGCTGGTCCCGCTCGATACGCTCGCCAAGGTGCGCGAGGAAGTCGGACCGCAGACGATCAGCCACTACGGACAGCTGCCGTCGGTCACCATCTCATTCTCGCTTGCACCCGGTGCATCGCTCGGCGACGTGCTCGGGCACGTGACGGCCATTGCGGCACGGGTCGTGCCGCCGACGGTCGGCGCGCAATTCCAGGGCGCGGCCAAGGCATTCCAGAGTTCGCTGACCAACCTGTTCGTCCTGCTCGTGATCGCCATCCTGGTCGTCTACATCGTGCTCGGCATCCTGTACGAGAGCTACATCCATCCGCTGACCATTCTGTCCGGCCTGCCCTCGGCCGGATTCGGCGCGCTGTTGACGCTGGCGATCTTCCGTGTGGACCTGAACATCTACGCCTTCGTCGGCATGATCATGCTGATTGGCATCGTCGAGAAGAACGCCATCATGCAGGTGGATTTCGCGCTCGACGCCGAGCGGCGGGGCATGAAGCCGATGGAGGCGATCTACCAGGGCTGCCTGATCAGGTTCCGGCCGATCATGATGACCACCATGGCGGCCCTGCTCGGTGCCGTCCCCATTGCGCTCGGGTACGGCGCCGGGGGCGAAGCCCGCCGGCCGCTCGGTCTGGCGGTGGTTGGCGGGCTGCTGTTCTCGCAACTGGTGACGCTCTATCTCACGCCCGTGGTGTTCACCTACATGGCGCGCCTGCAGGAGCGGCTCGGCGGGGGAGTACACAGCGCAGCGGTCGAGCTGACGTGAGCACGAGGCGGGACCGTGCCCGTCCGAGGCCCTGCCCGCCTCTGCGGGATGGCCGTGGCAGTCCGGACCGCCGGCCGGCTGGCGACGCGGAGGCCGGCTGATTGCATGGTAGTTCAGTAGGGGTTAAGATCAGAGAAGGTCCCGGCCGCGCCCGGTTGCGGGCCCGGCAGGCCTGAGAACAAGGAGGGTTGTGCATGAAGAGTCTGACACTGTTGGCGGTGGCGCTGGCGCTGGTCGTCGGCCTCACCAGTGTGGCGTCGGCAGCTGATGAGAAGACGCTGACCGGCAACATCATGTGTGCAAAGTGCACGCTAAAGAAGGCGGACGCCAAGGAATGCCAGGATGTCCTCGTCGTGAAAGCAGGGGACAAGGCGACCGAGTACTACATCACGAAGAACGCCGTGCTGACCAAGTTTGGCCACACCTGCACAGGTGAGAAGGGCGCCGTCGTGACCGGCACGGTAGCCGAGAAGGACGGGAAGACCTGGATTACGCCAACCAAGATGGCTGAGAACAAGTAGCCTCGGCGGACTGGAGCGAGCGCCGCCTGCTCCGACCGCCAGAATCCTGTCCGAACCACGGCGCGCTCAACGATGGCAGGGCCTGCCATGCGAGGAGCGCGCCGTCGTCCCATCAGTCGTCATCTCCCGCGCGGCCCGTGATCGTTTGCCCGATGCCGCGCCTTGCGCCGCCCTGGTGGCACCACCGGCTGACGGCAGGCGTCTTACGGATGTGACACCAGTACTCCCCCACATCGAAACGCTTGGACAGCTCAAGGTCGCCGTTGCGCGCGGCGAGGTGCGCCACCGCACCGTCAAGGACGAGGTGCGCGAGAACCTCTCGGATCAGCTCCGCCGCAAGGTCGACCTCTTCCCCGGCATCATCGGGTACGACGAGACCGTCATCCCGCAGCTCATCAATGCCATCCTGGCCCGGCAGCACTTCATCCTGCTCGGTCTCAGGGGTCAGGCAAAGACTCGTATGCTGCGCGCCCTGACGAGCCTGCTCGACCCCTGGCTGCCGGTTGTCGCTGGCAGTGACATTCACGACGACCCGCTGGCGCCGATCTCGGCCTTCGGGCGCGCGCAGGTCGACGCCGAGGGCGACAAGACGCCGATCGCGTGGATCGCGCGCGAGGATCGCTACGTCGAGAAACTGGCGACGCCGGACGTGACGATTGCCGACATCATCGGCGACATCGACCCGATCAAGGCCGCCAAGGGCGGGCTGCAGCTGGGGAGCCCGTTGTCAATGCATTTCGGGCTGCTGCCGAGGGCGAACCGCGGCATCTTCGCGATCAACGAGCTTCCCGACCTCGCCGGGAAGATCCAGGTCGGGCTGTTCAACATCCTCCAGGAGGGCGACGTTCAGATCAAGGGATACCCGGTTCGCCTTCCGCTGGATGTGATGATCGTCTTCACCGCGAACCCGGAGGATTACACCGCCCGCGGCAAGATCATCACCCCGCTCAAGGACCGGATCGGAGCAGAGATTCGCACCCACTATCCGGCCAGCCGGGTCGACGGCATCCGAATCACGGCGCAGGAAGCCTGGGTGGAACGCGCGCCGGATCTCCGGGTGCCGGAGTTCGTGCGGGAAATCGTCGAGGAAGTGGCCTTCCAGGCGCGGGCCGAGCGGCGCATCGACAAGCGATCCGGTGTCAGCCAGCGCTTGCCGATCAGCGTGCTGGAAACGGTCGTGTCCAATGCCGAACGCCGCGCGTTCCAAACGGGGGAGTCTCCGGTTGTCGCACGCGTCACCGACATCCTCTCCGCCTTGCCGTCCATGACGGGCAAGTTCGAACTCGAGTACCGAGGGGGAACTGAAGGGCGCCGAACAGGTGGCCCTGGACCTGGTCCGATCGGCCGTCTCGAGCGTCTTCGACGGTTACAGCTCAGGGCGCGACTACGCCGAGGTGTGCCGCTGGTTCGATTCGGGCGGCACGCTGGCCCTCTCGGACACGACGTCGTCTTCGACGCTGCTCGAGCGGGCGCGCCAGGTGCCCGGCCTGCTCGGCGCCGCCGAGAAGCTCGGCGCTGGCGGGGACGCGCTGGCGCCGGTGGTCGCCGCCAGCGTCGACTTCGTGCTCGAGGGGCTCCATGCCCAGCGGCGGATCAGCCGGAGCGACGAGCGCGGCTATCACGGTGCGGAGCAGGTTCGCAGAGAGCCGCGTGGACCGGCGGGCTCGCCCGTCTACCTGTCGGAAGATGAGCCTTCCGAGTCCGCCGGGCGAAAGAGGAAGAAGTCCTACAACTGAAGAAGGTTACAGGTTACAGGTTATAGGTTACAGGATACACGTCAGAGGGTACAGCGGCGCACGTGGTTGCAGAGTTGCCGTGACGCACGTGTCAGCGAACAGCGGGTCCGGAGTCGAGCGAGGAAGTGTCCCGCAACGCAGAATCCACAAGCGGGGCTGAGATACCGAAGTGCCGGAACCTCAGGCTGAGCTGTCACCTGTCACCTGTAACCTGTAACCTAAAACCTGACTCGCCATGAAATATCGCTACACGAAATTCGTTCCGAACCTGCTCGACGGGATCGACATCGACGAGCTGACGTCGAAGCTGTCGAACCTGCTGCTTTCGAGCGGGTTCGGTGAAGGCCAGGGGGATTCCGACTTCGATCGGACGCTGCAGGCCCTGCACGACGCCATCCTGGACGCGCTCTTCAGCGGGGGCGTCCTGCCTCCCGACCTGCTCGACAAACTCTTCGGCGACCGCGGGGATATGCAGGACCAGGAAGCGCGCGACCTGCTCGAGGCGCTCGTGCAGCAGATCATCGACCGGATGGCGGAGTCTGGCTACATCACGCCGCCGCCCGATCTCGAGCGCGAGAAGGCGAGACGCGCTTCCGGCACGGGCCCCGGCGACTCACGCGAGCCGGGCAAGGTGACCTTCGAGGTGACCGACAAGGCCCTCGACTTTCTCGGCTATCGGGCCCTGCGCGAGCTGCTTGGGTCGATCGGCCACAGCGGCCTGGGCCGCCACGACACACGTGATCTCGCGACCGGCGTCGATACCAGCGGCGCTCCGAAGCCCTACGAGTTCGGCGACACGCTCAACCTGGACGCGACCGCCACCATCCTCAATGCGGTGCAGCGGACCGGCCAGCCCTCCGACATCGACTACCAGGATCTGATGGTGTCGCAGGGCGAGTACCAGGCATCCTGCGCGACGGTGCTGATGCTCGACTGCAGTCACAGCATGATCCTGTACGGCGAAGATCGGTTCACGCCGGCCAAGCGGGTGGCGCTCGCGCTGTCGCACCTGGTCCGCACGCAGTACCCGGGCGACACGCTGCACGCGGTGCTCTTTCACGACAGCGCCGAAGAGATTCCCGTGCGGGAGCTGGGGCGGGTGCGCGTGGGACCCTACTACACGAACACGCGGGAGGGCCTCCGGCTCTCGCGCCGGATCCTCGAGCGCGAGCGCATGGACATGCGCCAGATCGTGATGATCACCGACGGGAAGCCCTCGGCGCTCACGCAGCCCGACGGCCGCATCTACAAGAACGCATACGGCCTCGACCCGTTCGTGCTGACTGAAACTCTCGCCGAGGTGTCGGCCTGCGCCAGGTCCGGCATCATGATCAACACCTTCATGCTGGCGCGCGACTACGACCTGGTCGCCTTCGTCCGGCGCGTCACCGCCATCTGCCGGGGCAAGGCGTACTTCACCACACCCGAAACCCTCGGCGAATACCTCCTGATGGACTACCTGGACAGGAAGACGCGGACGATCCACTAATCCCGGGGCTCACCTGTATTGAGCTCGTGAGCCCCGGGCACGCGGGGCTCACCGGCTCCGCCAAGGCTATGGCGGTCCGCCGAAGCGTTTCGCGAAGGCGGAAGCCCACGTGCTCCATTGCCGGCGTGTACTCAACTCAACCGAGCGCCGGGATTATGGTCGCCCGTTCGCCGGCCCCTTCGCCTGCTGGCGGGCTCTACACCCCGAGCGTGACGAAGTACTTCGGTGCGTGCCGTGCCTTGACGGCCTGCTCGAATGCATATGCGCACGAGATGAGCTTTGCCTCGCTCCACGCGGGCCCGACGAAGGTCAGCCCGATTGGCAGCTCGTGCACGTAGCCCATCGGCACGGTGACGGCCGGGTAGCCCGCCACGGCCGCGAATGTCGTGTTGCCGCCGGTCACATGATCGCCGTTCAGGTGATCGGTGAGCCAGGCGGGAGCGTTGGACGGGAACACGATCGCGTCGAGCCTGTGCTTCCCGAGTGTCGCGTCGACGCCTTCAGTCCTGGCCATCCTGAGGCACTTCGCCCGCGCCTCCTTGTACGCCGCGTCTGTGAGCGGGCCTTTCTTCTGGGCGCGCTCGAACAGCTCCTGTCCGAACCACGGCATCTCGCGCGCGCTCTCCCGCTCGTCCCAAGCGATGAGATCGGCGAGCGTCTTCACCGGAGCCTTGGCTCCCAGCGATGCGAAGTACCGGTTGAGGCCGTCCTTGAACTCGTAGAGCAGCACATCGAGTTCCGCATCATCGAACTTTCCCGCGCCGGTGATGTCCGCGTGGTCCACGACGACCGCGCCCGCCTCCTTGAGCGCGCCGATGGCCGCCTCGAGCGCCTTGTCGACCTCGGGGTGGAACCCCGCAAGATTGCGCGCCACGCCGATCCGCGCTCCCTTGAGCCCGCCCTCGGCGAGCGCCCCGGTGTAGTCGGCCTCCCGGTGCCCCTCACCGGATCGCGTCGCTTCGTCCCGCCCGTCCAGTCCGGCCAGCGCGCCGAGCAGCGCGGCCGCGTCCGCAACGGTTCGAGCCATCGGGCCCGCGGTGTCCTGTGACGCCGCGATCGGGATGATCCCCGACCGCCCCCACAAGCCCAGCGTGGGCTTGATCCCGACCAGCCCGTTGATCGACGACGGGCAGATGATCGACCCGTCGGTTTCCGTGCCGATGCCGACGATGGCGAAATCCGCCGCAATGGCTGCGGCCGTGCCCGAGCTGGACCCGCACGGGTTGCGGTCGATCACGTAGGGATGGCGCGTCTGTCCCCCGCGGCCGCTCCAGCCGCTGGTCGAACGCGTGGATCGGAAATTCGCCCACTCGCTGAGGTTGGTCTTTCCGACCAGTACCGCACCGGCCTCACGAAGGCGTTCGACGATGTGGGCGTCCTGCGGCGGCGTGCTGTGCTCGAGGGCGAGCGAACCCGCGGACGTCGCCATCCGGTCAGCGGTGTCGATGTTGTCCTTGATGAGCACCGGGATGCCGTGCAGCGGCCCGCGGAGCTTCCGGGCCTTTCGCTCCGCGTCCCTCGCGTCGGCGATCGCGAGCGCCTCCGGGTTGAGCTCGATTACCGCGTTGATCGCGGGTCCCGTCCGGTTCATCGCGTCGATGCGCGACAGGTAATGCTCCGTGAGCGCGCGTGACGTGAGAGCGCCCGTTTCCATGCGCGATCGCGCGCCGGACACGGTCAGCTCGAACAACTCGTCGGCTGCCGGCACGCCGGGCGCAACCGGCGGACCGGCACTGGTCGCCGCAGGCGCCGCCGCCTTCTGATTCTGCAGCCTTGTCCGCCGCGCCGGGTCCGCAGGCGGTGGGCATCGCAAGCGCGACGCCGGCCGCGAGGCCGCGCTCGAGGAACGAGCGGCGATTCAACCCGCCGCCGCTCGCAGAACGCTCATCGCACGTGCTCCGGCCCGCAGACGCTGCCGTACCTGCCTGCTCATCGTGTTCGATTGGCATCGCGTGATTCCCGCCTCTGGCTCAGGAGGTTTCATTCCGTTCCGTTGTCCGGCACGATTCGATGGACGCCTGCGACGTCAGCCCCCGGACTTGATAGTCCGAGCATATCGCTCTGGCGGGCCGTATGCGAGGGTCCTCGCCACGTCCTAATCCCGGCGCTCGGTTCAGTTCAGTACACGCCGGGAACGGAGCACGTGGGCTTCCGCCTTCGCGAAACGCTTCGGCGGACCGCCGTAGCCTTGGCGGAGGCGGTTAGCCCGCGTGCCCGGGGCTCACGAGCTCGATACAAGTGAGCTCCGGGATGTGAGGTCGGGGCGCCCATCGGCTGCCGCGCCCCGCCTTGATATCCCGGAAGAACTCCCTGCCGCATCTGCCGAGGCTTGCCGCCGCGTGCGTCGCCTGCGTGGCGTTCGAGCGCGTTCGAGCGGCATTTGACTCGCAGCCGAACCGGGACCAGAATCGGTCTGCGAATGGTCTTCTCGATCCCGGCTGCGGCGTTCCTGGCCAGCGCGCTTCTCGCCTGCGGAGTCATCGTCGTCATCTGGCCCAGGCGACGGACGCCCGGCGCGACGGAACTGGCGTGGCTGCTCGGCGGAGCGGCATTCTGGTCCGCCACCGCCGGCATGGAGGTGGCGGTGCAGGGCACGCCGGCCAAGGTGCTCTGGTCGCAAATCTCGTACGGCGGGATCGCAAGCGTGCCGGTGTTCTACCTCCGGTTCACTCTCCAGTACACACGGTCGGACAAGCCCCTCAGCGCACGGGCGAAGGCGTTCTTCTGGGCGATGCTCGTCGCGATCTGGTCCGTCGCGTGGACCAACCCCCTGCATCACGCCTTGTGGAAGGGCTTCGCGCCAGTGCCCGGACGCAACGCCATCGTCTATATTCACGGCTGGGCGTTCTTCGCCATCATCGCGATCATCTACGTGACCGTGGTCGTCGCGGCCCTCCTGCTCCTGCTCGACGTCGTGGCCACGCCGAGCAAGTATCGCGGCCAGCTGCTCGCCATCGTGTTCGGCAGCATCCTGCCGCTCGGCACGAGCGTCATGTATGTTGCCGGGGCGAGCCCGCTGCCCGGCGTGGATCCCACACCGATCGCCTTCATCGTGTCCGGGGTGCTCTTCGGGTTCGGCTTGGTGCGGTACGGCCTGTTCGACCTGGTCCCGGTCGCGCGCGGCGAGGTGTTCGAGCGGCTGGAGGCCGGCGTCGTCGTGCTGGACGCGTCGGGCCGGGTCATCGACATGAACCGGTGCGCCTCGCAGATGTTTGGCACCTCGGCGCTCACGCTGGGGATGCCGATGCGGCCGCCCCTGAGCACGTGGGTGTCGCGCCTGTCGGACGGCGCGGACGCATCTCCCGAGATCTTCGCAGCCGAGCCAGGCGACCGGGCGATCGAGCTTCGGATCGCGCAGCTTCGCACCAGGAGCGGCGTCGGCCGGCTGCTGCTCGCGCGTGACGTGACCGTGCGGCAGCGAGTCGAGCGGGAGCTGGTCGATGCCAAGGCCTCGCTCACCGAACGGGTCCGGGATCTCGAACAGGCCCTCGACCAGGTGACGCAGCTGCAGCAGCTCCTGCCAATCTGCTCCTACTGCCGCCGGATTCGCAGCGATCAGGACTATTGGATTCGGCTCGAAACCTATCTCACCAAGCACTCTGAGATCCGTTTCTCGCACGGCATCTGCCCGGAATGCTATGCCGCCGCGTCAGTTGGCCTTCCCGACGAACGAACGGACTGACCGTAGCCGGACCCGACGGGTGCGGAATTCCCCGCAAGGAGTGTGACCTTGCCTGAGAGGATCGGTCGCCGCCGGGGTTCTAGGTAAGTGATGGCGGCCACAAGCGTCGAAGTCCTCTTTGCGCGGCACCGGAACGGCATCTTTCGCTACCTGTGTCGAATGGTCGGCCAGGAGGATGCGGCACGCGACCTCACGCAGGAAGTGTTTCTCCGATTGGCACGGACTCCGGCGCCCGACGCCGGGCCGACGGAATCCCGGGCGTGGCTGTTCACCATCGCCCGGAACCTGGCGCTGAACCACGGGCGCGACCGCGGCCGCCGGCCCGCGACGGTCGAACTGATCGAGTCGCTGGCCGCCGGTTCACAGGAGCTTGCCCTCGCCCTGCGCGAGGCGATCGACACGCTTTCTGTAGTCGAGCGCGACATCTTCCTGCTGCGCGAGACCATCGGACTGAGCTACGACGAAATTGCGGAGTCGTTGGGGTTGACGCCCGATGCGGTGAGGTCGCGCCTCCACCGCGCGCGTCAGCAGCTCCGCGCGACGCTCGGAGGAACCACGGGCGGAGATAGAGCGGTCAGCGTGAAACTGACACTGCCGGGATGAACCCGAAGGCGGAGCGCCATATGGATCACGAGCTGGAAGTCATTGATGCACTGGTCGACGGCGAGCGGGTCGACCGTGATGAGCTGAAGCGCGCGCTGGCGAGCCCGAAGGGCCGGGACTATCTTGTCGATGTGCTGGAACTTCGCCAGGCGTGCGGCGAAATGGCGACGCTGCCCGGCGTCCCCGAGTCAGCGCCACGCCGGATCGTCCTGACGCGATGGGCAGCCGTCGCGGCCCTCGTCGTCTGTTCGCTTGGTGCGTATGCGGTGGGCCACTACATGGATCGGCTACCTGGTTCGCCCCAGGCCGCTCCCTCGGCTGCCGCAGTGAATCACGACGCATCGAGAGACCCGCAGAGGTCGGCCCCCGCACCCACACGCATCATCCGCCTCCAGCCGGGCGTGGATTGGACCGAGAAAGCGGGAGGGAACTGACATGTTCGCAGCGATGGTGCTTGCCGCCGCTCTGGTAGTGGCGCCCTCTCCCGCCGAGGTTCCTCGGGAACCGGGGACGCAGATGACGCTCGCCGCGGCTTCTGCGGTGGCGCCCTCTGTCGCCGAGGGTCCGCAGGGACCGGGGACGCAAATCATGCTCGAGCTGACGGCGAAGGGGATCTACGCGGATGGCAAGGGCTCTGGGCGTGCATCGTCCACCGATCTGAATTCAATCGACGGGTTTGTCTACACTGGATCGACCCCGTGCGAGCTGGGTGCGTCGAGATCGGAACCCGGTTGGATGAAGCCGGGCAATGGCTGGCGCGTATCGGGCCGCGTGCTTCGCCACGAGAGCGACGGGCTCTTCGTGCAGATTGACTGGAAGCGCGTCTGGACCGAGTCCCAGCGCAACGACACCGGACCCGGCGGCACGTTGCAGGTGTTCATCCATTCTGGGGAGAGCGTGCCTCTGGAGGAAATACCCATCGCACCGAGCGGCTCGTGCAAAGCGATCGGAGCTCGCCTGGAGGCCTCCGCCGTCGTAGTGCCAAACCGCCCGCCCACCGCTCGGATGAGGGGCACGGTCGGCACGAGCGTGGACGGCATCCATGCGGGTGCCGGTGCCGGCGTTGGTGCCGGCGTGGGTGCCGGCAACCGCCTGCCGCCTGTCGGTCCCGTTGGTGGTGGCGCGTCTGCTGGGGCGGGCTCCTCTGGGGGCGTCGGGGGAGGAATTGGAGCCAACGCGACCGATCTCGCTGGCTTCGGCCCCGGGATCGCCTCGCTTGCCGACCCGGTTGCCTTCGATCTGTTCCTGGTCCACACCCGGGCGGACGGCAGCGAAGACGTCCGTCAAGTGAACCTGCCGGCCTCGGGCGTCGTCCACTTCAACTTTTCGGCCATCACCGTCTCGACCGCCGAGGGAGACGCAAAGCTCGAGATCAGCGGTGCGATCGCTGCCGTAGTCGACGTCACGGGCGAGAAGCAGCTGCGGGTGATCATCGATCGGCGCGTCACCGGCAACGGCTCCGTCAACAGCCAGGGCCACAGCAGGGGCGCGTACCAGATGCCCGGGCCCGACGATGTGTATTCGTTCGAGACACCGGACCTGCGGTCGAAGGGCGTGGAGGTGAAGTCGGACCGCGTGGCGGTTCGACTTCGCCTCGCCGCCAGGCGCGAGTGAACCGCCGCGCGGTCGGTCCGATGGAGCCCGGGGTCTTCAGATGCCGGGCACGCAGCCGGCCTCCAGCCCGAACCTGCGTCGCCGCGTGTGACCGATGGAGGCTGTGCGTCGCGTGTGATTGATGTAGCCCGGGGTCTTCAGACCCCGGGGACGCCGCCGGCTTCCAGCCCGAACCTGCGTCGCCGCGTGTGACCGATGGAGGCTGTGCGTCGCGTGTGATTGATGTAGCCCGGGGTCTTCAGACCCCGGGGACGCCGCCGGCTTCCAGCCCGAACCTGCGTCGCCGCGTGTGACCGATGGAGGCTGTGCGTCGCGTGTGATTGATGTAGCCCGGGGTCTTCAGACCCCGGGGACCCAGCCATTCGCGAGCCGCTCGCCTACCGCTGTTCTCCGCCCGGCGGCACGATCGCGGGCGCCGCCTGGATTGTCGTCTGGTAGCTCATCGCCATGCGCCACATGCCGGCCTGATTGACCCAGATACGGCTGACGTGAGCCGGCTTGCCGGCGTAGGGCTGCGTCTGGGCGATCATGACCACCGCATCGCCGAAGTGAATGAACCGCACCGCCGGCTTGGCGGCAAGCTGCGCGGGCGCCGGGCCGATGCCCGGCCGGCTGAGCGCCGCGATCCTGCCCGCCTTGTCCACCGGTTCGGTGGCTCCCGAGTTGACCAGGACGAACTCGTCGAGAAAGTGCGGCCCCCACACGGTCGGCTGATGGTTGGTCACGGCCGTTTCGAGCTGTCCCCACGAGGTGAGGATTTCCTTTTCAGCCGCGTTCTTCGGGGTATAGGGCACGCCCTTGCACGGGTTCTCGCAGTCGTTCGTCGAGGGCGCCGGAGGACCTGGCGGAGGCGGCGCCGCGCGCTGCGTCACCTCGTGGTAGACGAGCAGCCGCCAACCGCCGGGGCGCTTTCCCCAGATTCGGAGGACGTGCAGCTTGCCGCCGGCCACCTGCACGGCGCCAAGCTGTCCATAGGTTCGCTCGCTCACCTGCGCCCCGCCTTCATCACCGAGCGGCGGCGTTGGCAGCGACGAGAGAACCTTCGCCCTGTCCAGCGTTTCGCCGGCAGAGGTCGTCCACGCAAGCTCTGCGTCCAGCATCGGGCCGGCAGCACCGGAGTCGCCCTTGGCGAGTGCCGCCACCAGTGCCTGGTCGGCCCGAAGGACCGCCGGGTCCTCGGGTCCAGACTGCCTGGACATCGCCGCGAGCGACGCCGCGCCTGCGATCGCCAGCACGCCGCACCCACAACTCACCGCATACGCCTTCGCGCGGAAGCGTCCCATGGCACCTTCCTTTGAACGGGTTGTCCCTCAAGGAAAATCTTAGACCCGCGGCCTTCGTCAGGACAACACGTTCCCGGTCGCCGGCTGCCGATGTCGGCCGGGGCACCCGAGCCCGGGCACTTGCCACTGATGGCTCGGCGCGTTGTCTTGATCCTCACGATCCGGCCCAGGGTGCCGATTGTATGAGCTGGGAACTGGAGCGCCCAGTCTTTATCGGACGCATGCGGCATCATCATTCATACACGTGAGGTGACCATGTCACGCAGTTGGACCATCGGACGGAAGCTCTACGCGGGGGTGGGGGGGTTGGTGGCCTGCCTGATTGTTCTGGCAGGATTTCTCTGGTGGCAAACCACCTCAGCTGCGGCACGGTTCGACGAAGCACTGGCGCGGGCAAAGAAGGTGGAGCTGGCAGCCGATCTGAAAATGAAGGCCTACGAGGTCTACGCCGCGGAGAAGATCACCATCCTCTCCGGCTACGACCAGGACGGCGCAAACCTGAAGACCTGGCGGGAGAAGCGGACTCAGGCTGCAAGCAGCTTCGCCCAGACCGCCGACGAGCTGACGCCGATGTTCTCGAAAGCGAGTGACAAGGCCCTCGCCGCGAAGAGCCGGCAGCTGCTCGACGAGCAGGTGAAGAACGGAGCAGAGGTGCAGGCGCTGAACGACGCGGGCAGGTTCCACGACGCGCAGGCCGTCTCACGAGAGAGAAACCGCCCCCTGGTCGACGCCACCACCAAGACCATCGACGAGATCCTGGTCGCCCAGCTGGAGAAGCTGAAGGAGTCCAACACCACGGGCGACCAGGCGGACGCCGCAGCAAAGTTCGCCACCCTGGTGCTGGCGGCACTAGGGCTGTTCGTCTCGGGCCTCGTGGTGTGGGTCGTCCGCGGCGTCAACGCCAGCCTGGTGGCGATGGCGACCGAGCTGAAGGGCGGGGCAGAACAGGTGGCGGCAGCGTCCGGGCAGGTGGCGACCGCAGCGCAGGGCCTGTCGCAGGGCGCGACCGAGCAGGCGGCGTCGCTCGAAGAAACATCGGCGTCGATGGAAGAGATGGCGTCGATGACGCACCAGACCGCGCAGAACGCGCAACAGGCGGCGAAGGTAATGGGCGATGTCGACAGGCAGATGGCGGAATCGAACCAGCTGCTGACCGAGATGGTCACCTCGATGGCGGCGATCCGGGAGTCGAGCAGCAAGGTGTCGAAGATCATCAAGACCATCGACGAGATCGCGTTCCAGACCAACATCCTCGCGCTCAATGCGGCGGTGGAAGCGGCGCGGGCGGGCGAGGCGGGGATGGGGTTCGCGGTGGTGGCCGACGAAGTCCGCAACCTGGCGCAGCGGGCGGCGCAGGCGGCGAAGGACACGGCGTCGCTCATCGAGGAGTCGTCGCAGAGCGCGCAGCAGGGCAGCGAGCGGATGGAAAGGGTCGCCGGCCTCGATCGCCGGCGTGACAACCGGCGTGAACCAGGTCAAGTCGATCGCCGAGGAAGTCAACGCCGCCAGCCGGCAGCAGACCCAGGGCATCGAGCAGGTGGCACAGGCGATCTCCCAGATGGAGAACGGTCACCCAGTCGATTGCTGCGACCGCCGAAGAGAGTGCGGCGGCGAGCGAGGAGCTCAATGGCCAGGCCGAGACCTCGCTGGGCGTCGTGTCTCAGCTCGAGATCATGGTCGGGTCGGCGGAGAGCGGGCGCGGGCCCCGGCAGGCGGCGAAGCGGGCCACGGGTCGCGGTGTGGTGCGACCGTTCGAGAAGACGAAGCCGGCTTCGGCCGCGGTCCCAACACGCCGCCGTGCGGAAGACGAGATCCCGCTCGAGGGCACGGGCACCTTTGGGCGGTTCTGAACCCGGCGCTCGGGTGAGTTGAGGACACGCCGGGAATGGGAATCGTGCGAGGAGGCAGAGATGAGCAGTGCAATGAGTCGTGAAAGCCGATCCGTCACGCCGGACGCCGGGCTGGCAGGCAAGCACCTGACCTTCGCCTTGGGCTCAGAGGAATACGGCGTGCCCGTCCTCAAGGTCCGGGAGATCATCAAGATGATGGAGATCACGGCCGTGCCGCAGGTGCCGCCGCACGTTCGCGGCGTGATCAATCTGCGCGGCAAGGTGATCCCGGTCGTCGACCTCCGTCTCAAGTTCGGGCTCGGATCTCAGGACTACACCGAGCGGACCTGCATCGTCGTGGTCGAAGTTGCGCTGGGTGAGGTGAACGTCATGATGGGCGCGATCGTGGACGCGGTGTCCGAGGTGCTCACCATCGCCCCGCAAGAGGTCGAACAGACGCCGGACTTCGGCGATGGCATCCGGACCGACTTCCTGAGCGGCGTGGCAAAGGTCAAGGGCGGCGTGAAGATCCTGCTCGACCTCGACCGCGTGTTTGGCGGCGAGAGCGCATGCGTGCGGATCGCGCAGCAACTGGCGGCTTGAGGCTTGGGGCTTGAGCGAGGGGTCGGGACGGATTTTCGGACGGATGCTCATCAACGTACGGATCTGTAACGTCCGCAGCGTGATTTCATAATTGTGACTGCGGCGGCGCCCGTTTGGAAATCCGTCCCGACCCCTGCTAGAACGCGAACCGGATCCCCACCTGCAGCTTGCGGGGCTGCGCGGCCGCGACGGCCGTGCCGTAGAACGGCGAGGTCTCCACGAAGGTGTAGTTCGTGTAGTTGACGCGATTCAGCAGGTTCTGGCCTGCCAGGTAGAACTCGACCCTGAACCGCTTGTCCGTCGCGCCGCCGCCGAAGCCCGGCGCGAGGCCGCCGCCGCCTCCCATGTTGATGACCACCTGGGTGCCGCCCGGGCCGCCGGCCCCCTGCGATCGCGTACCGAATCCGATCGCATAGGAGATGCGGCCGCCCACGTCGACCTGGGCCGCGCCGCGTGCCGAGTTGCGCCCGACACCGGCCGGCCGATCGTTCAGCACGCCGTCGCCGTTGTTGTCGCGGCCGGTCGTGATGGTGTAGGGCGAGCCGGACTGGCCTCTCGCCGTCAGGCTCAGGCTCAGGTTCTGCAGCGGCGACGTGCTGAACGACATGCCCACCCGGTGGCGGACATCCCCGGCGGTCGGGCCCCATTCGGTCGCCAGGTTGTCGCCGCCGGCAGGGACGGCAAACGCGCCGGTCGTGTCCGTCGTGGCATGACTCCAGGTGTAGTTCACGACGAAGAACGTCCGGTGCCAGTCCATCCTCATCAGGTTGTAGGCGACATTGACGGCGGTCGAACGCGACTCGGCATCAGCGGCGGGCTCGATGATGTTCGCGAACGCCGAATCCGGGCGGACGCCGTCGACCGGAATGTTCAGGTTGCGTCCGCGCAGCAGTCCCCGTCCCCAGCCGAGCGTCCAGGTGAGGCTGAGCCGGCCGTTCTTGCCGACGGTCTTATCGAGCCCGACGTTCAGCCGATGCGCCGTCGGCAGCGTGAGTTCACCCGGCCAGAGGTACCGGTTGGAGGGAAGCGCCGCACCTCCCGCCCCCGGGTCCGGGTACGAGGGGTTCACGATGTTGACTTCGCGCAGGCGCTCGCCGTCGACGAGCAGCGTCTGCTTGTAGAGATCGCTCGACACCCAGTCGTAGAAATATCCGTAGGCGCCCCGGACGGTGAGCGACCCGTCCCTTCGCAGCGACCACGCCACCGTGATGCGGGGGGAGAAGTTCAGTCCGCCGCCTGCGTGCGACTGAATCCCGGATCGCACGCCCCCGGACAGCAGCACGCTGCGTGAGATGCGGAAGTCGTCCTGAAGGTACACGGCCGCTTGAAGGCTCGAGTAGCCGAGGTTCGGATCTCCGGTGCGCCGGGTGTAGTTGATCGGCCGGCCGGCCGCGTAGTCGGCAAGGCTTGCGAAGGTGAACGTGCCGAGATAGTTCGAGACGTCGTCGGACCGGTACCTGCTGCCTTCGATCAGGATGCCGGTTCGCCACGAGTGCGCCCCCCGAACATAGTCGAGGTCGGAGGCCAGCTCGAGGTCCACTTCCTTCTGACCGCCTCGACGTTGCGCGCCGCCGGAGGTGAAGGCGTCCATCACGCGTATGGCCGGCAGCTCGACCGCCGACTGGCTCGACGAGTCGAGCCAGCGAATCTGCAGGCGCGACTCGGTGAAGAACCGCCGCCCGAGCGGCCCGTTCTCGGACACGCGCAGCATGCTGGTCGTGGAGGAAGCCTGGTAGGCGCGATCCGGCAGATCGAAGGCGCCCACCCCGAGCATCCGCGCATTGCTCGAGCTGCGGTCGAAGCTCGCCCGCATCGCGTGGTCCTTGTTGAACGCGTAGTCGACGCGGCTGGTGAGCGTGAAGGTGTCGCGAGGCTGACGAATCGACTGGTCCGAGGTGGTTCCGTCCGGCAGCTTCGCGTAGAGATTCGGCGAGCTGTATTGCGAGCCGACCCCGCCGTTGATCGAGAACGACGCGACGTTCTGCTTGATCGTGCCCGCGAGCGAGTAGTTGAGCTGCCGCAGCTGCTCCTGGCCCTTGACCGGCGTGAACGCGTTGCGCGCGTTCAAGGCGTCGTCCATGAAGTTGAAGTCGGCGTTGCCGCGCAGCGGCCCCATGCCCGGCATCGTCATGATGTCGATGAACATCATGCCGTTCATGCCGCCGTGATTCTGCGCCGCGAACATGTCCATCTTCGGCAGGCGGATCGACCGGATCATCGACTTGGGCGGCAGCTTGCCTCCCGTGAACCCGTCGACGCGAAACGTGGCGCCGGGAGGCGCCATGGCCTTGAGCACCGCCTCCATCTCGTCCGGATCGTCGGGCAGCGCCTCGATTTGCTCGCGTGTCAGCACCGTGCTGAACGCGCTGCCTTGCGGATCGAGCGCGGTGGACCGGCGGTCGCGGCTGACCGTCACCGCCTCGTCGAGCTTCTTGATCTGCAGCGTGATGCGGCGGCGGGACTCCTCGCCGCGCACCCTGACGTCCCGCACCACGGCCGTCTCGAATCCGTCGAACTCGGCCTGGATGGTGTAGCGCCCTTCAGCCAGGCCGTCGAGGATCGCCTGGCCGACGCCGTTGGTCATCGCCGGGGCAATCGGGATCGCCTGCGTGGAGGCGTCCTGGCCCGTGAGGCTGACTCTGGCGTTGGGGATGACCGCGCCGGACTGGTCGGCCACGGTCACGACCAGCCGGCTCCGCCGGAGCTGGGCCCGCGCAGGGGATGGTGACGCCATGATGAGGGCCACGGCGAGCCCGATCGAGATTGGGACAAAGCGGCGAACGAACGGGGACCAACGCATCACGGTCTACTCCAACGCCCTACTTGGTCGGCTGGAACGTCTTGGCGTCGATTTTCGGATTGATCTTCAGAGTGTCGAACACCATTTCTTCGGTGGTCTTGCCGTCCATCGAGCGCTGGATCCGGTGGGGGAGTATCGCGCCGCCCACCGCCTTGTAGTCGCCGTAGTACACACGGAACTCGACCATCCGCCGCGGCTTCGACTCGGCTTCCTTTCGCGCCTCCTCGAGCTGCTTCGTCATCTTGTCCTGGTCCTCCTTGGACATCTGTTTGCCGCCGCTCCCTCCGGCGCTGAACTGCTGGACCGATGTCCCACCGCCGCCTCCGGTGGTCGTGGTGAACTGTCTCTGCGCCCCTCCCCCTGCCGCAGCGTCGCCGGGCCCCGTCTGCATCCTGATCACGAGCGGCTCCTTGTCGGTCCAGTTCAGCATGAGCGGGAGGTGCGACTGGGCGTCGATGAACAGGCGCGCCTCGAATCCGCCTTCGCCCTTCACCTCGATGACGTCCGCCTTGCCGTCGGGAGACTCCGCCTGGCCGGCAAAAGTAAAGGTCACGGGATAGGCCGGCAGCGACGCGGCGAACATGCCGAGCGAGAGCCTTGTGAACTCCTTCTGGTTCGCCTGCACTCGCATGCGATCGAATTCCGCCTTCTGCTCGGGAGTCATCTTGGCCGGATCGATTGCCGAATCGCCCGGTCCCCTCATGCGGATCACGACGTTGCCGCCGCTCAGGTTCGGCGGCCTGTCGATCTCCTCGATGAGCTGACTGCCGTTGAACCCGCTGTTGCGGTAGATGCTCATGTTGCCCATGGCCATCATGACGCTGCGCATCAGGTACTTGTCGGGCAGCTGCAGGCTCAGCTCGAATTCGTTTTCCCTGGTTGTGCCATCCGGGCCGGTGCGCAGCACGCGACCGGAACCCGAGATCGCAGTCACCGCCTCGAGCTTCTTGCCGCCCATGGCGGCGCGCGCATCGGCGAGCACCTTCGCGGCGTCTCCGCCCTGGCCCGCCGAGGCGAAGTCGGCCGCCACGACGACGGCCAGTCCACACATGAATAACCGCTTGATCACGTCTGTCTCCTCTGAAAGTTGCGCGCGCCACATGGAGCCGCAGATCGGCTGCCGGCGCCGTCAGCCCGACTGCCGCCAGCCTGTCCTGAACCCCTCGACCGCGAACCGTGCGCCGGGGCTGAAGCCCCGGCCTCCATCGACACATCCACCCGCGTTGCTGATGTAGCCCGGGGTCTTCAGACCCCGGGTCTGCAACGCGATCCGCTGGCCTGGTCGATCGCCGGGGCTGAAGCCCCGGCCTACATCGAGAGACGGAGCGAGCCAGCATACGGCCTTCGGACGGCCTCCACCCTCGGGCCGCAAGCGACTCTTCGATTATGACGGCGAACGGCGCAGAAGGACGGGCGCATTGGTTAACTGGGAGCAAAAGAATGTTAAGAACGTAAAAGGCGCCGCCTCCGGCCGGCCGGCGAGCCGCGTACGCGTGGTACACTCGCCATCGTGCGGAAGCGACGCGTTCCGACCGGCCTCATCATTCCCGCGCTGCTCGTGGGCCTGGTGGGCCTGCTCGCCACGCTCCAGTACGAGTGGCTCGGCAAGGTGAGCGAGGCAGAACGGGAACAGCTGCGCCGATCGCTGACCCAGCGCGCGCGGGAGTTCGCAGACGACTTCGATCTCGAAATCAGCCGCACCTATCTCGCACTGCAAGTCTCGCCAGACGCCGTCACATCCCGCAACTGGACGCCGTTTGCCGACGCGCTCGATCGGTGGCGCCAGACGTCACGATTCCCGCGCATGGTCCGCGATCTCTACCTTGCGGAACTTCAAAACGGCGCCTACGTGTTGCGAAGGTACGACGACCGCGGCCGCGCCTTCGGCGAGTCTCCGATCGTCTCCTGGCCGGCTCACCTCGATCCGGTACGGAAACAGCTCGCCGGAAGCACCACGCGATCCGGGGGCATCGGCGCCGGGAAGGCCCAATTCATCGCCATCACGATGACGCCGGTCATGGCGAATGTACCGGCGCTGCTGGTGCCCGTGTCAGGTCCTCTGCCACCGGCCCCGCATGCGGCCCAGGCCGCCGGCGCGGCGCCAATCGCGGCGGCCAGGTTCGAGATCCGGGGCGCCGTCCTGGTGGTCGACCTCGACCCTGACTATCTGCGGCAGACCGTCGTTCCGGCGCTGGCCGCCCGGCATTTCCCCGAGCACGGCTCGGAGGACTATCGCGTGGCGATCCTCTCGGCCTCCGGCAACGCGGTGTTCGAGCGCGGCGTTCCGCCGGGTTCGACACTGGATCCGGATCACGCCGACGTGACGACCTCCTTCTTCATGCCGCGGTTGGATATGGCCCGCGAGTTCGCCGGCCGGAACGCGACGGTGGCATTCCGGGCCGAGACGTCGGGCTCGACACCGGATCAGACCTCTTCGCTCGTTGGCGGCCGGGTCTCGGTCTTTGTGCAGCAGCGCAGTCCGGACGAGCCGGAAGCCGGCACCCGTGCCGCGAGCCCGCGCGGACCCGGCTCGAAGTCCAACCCTTCAGGCTCACCCGGGTCCGATGCCCTGTACATCGCGGGACTTCGGCTCGGGACCGGCCTGCTCGACACGCAGACCAAACCCGGGATCTTTCCCGACCAGATTCGTATCGTCCGGCCGGCGTGGCGGGTGGTGCTGCAGCACGCGTCTGGATCGCTCGACGCGGCGGTGACGCAGGCCCGCCGCCGGAACCTCGCGTTGAGCTTCGGCATCCTCGCAATCCTCGCGGTGGGCATCGCGCTGGTCGTCAGGAATGCCCGCCGATCCGAGGAACTGGCGGCCCGCCAGATGGATTTCGTTGCCTCGGTGACCCATGAGCTCAGGACGCCTCTTGCGGTCATCCGATCTGCGGCGCAGAACCTCTCGGCAGGCGTGGTGTCGGACCCGGCCCAGGCGAGGAGGTACGGCGATCTTGTCGAGGCCGAGGGCCGCCGCCTGACCGATACGATCGAACAGGTGCTCGAATATGCCGGGTCTGTCCGGCAATCGGCGGCCGCGGTCGGAACGATTGCTGAATGTCGGCGACCTGGTCACCGAGGTGGTGGAGTCGCTGCGGCCTGCCATCGAGTCGGCCCGATGCACGATCGAGCTCGACGTCCCGGCCGGCGGCCGCCAGATACCGCCTGGTGTCGGGTGATGAGCCGGCGCTGCGCCGCGTGATGCAGAATCTGATGACGAACGCCTTCAAGCACGGCGCCGACGGACGGTGGATCGGCGTGTCGGTTGGCGCGGAGAAGGGGCGCGGCCGGACCGTGGTGCGCGTCACGGTCAGCGATCGCGGACGCGGCATCAGCGCGGCCGAGCTCGCGCACATCTTCGAACCGTTCTACCGCGGCCAGCACGCCACCGACGCCCAGGTCCACGGAAACGGGATCGGCCTGAGCCTGGTCCGGCGCATCGTCGAGGCGCACGGCGGACGGGTGACCGTCGAATCCAGGCCGGGCGAGGGCGCTTCGTTCTCCGTGATTCTGCCCGCCGCGCCGCCAGAGGTCGAGCCTCCGCCGCAGGCAGGCCAGGGACAGTGATGCGGCGGGAGCCATCGTGACGCGCGTGCTGCTCGTCGAGGACGAACCCGGACTGGTCCTGACGCTCACCGACCGGCTCGAGAGCGAGGGCTACCGGGTCGGATCGGCATCCGACGGGCCATCGGGACTCGAACGCGCCGTGCACGAGACGTGGGACGTGATCCTGCTGGACGTGATGCTGCCGGGGATGAACGGGTTCGATGTGTGCCGTGACCTCAGGCAGAAAGGGGTTCGGACCCCCGTCATCATGCTGACCGCGCGAGGCCAGGTGTTCGACAAGGTCCTCGGCCTGAAACTCGGCGCAGACGACTATCTCACCAAGCCGTTCGAGATGATGGAGCTGCTGGCGCGCATCGAAGTGCAGCTGCGTCGCGCGGCCTCGCCGGCCGCGGGATCGGCCGTCTACAGGTTCGGCGACGTCGTGGTGGACGTTCGCCGGGCTGAAGTCACGCGCGCGGGCCGGGTCGTCGACCTGTCAGCCCGCGAGTTCCTGCTGCTGAAGTACCTGGTCGAGCACCAGGGCGCCGTGATCACGCCGCGACCAGCTGCTGAACGAGGTGTGGGGGTATCACTCGATGCCGTCGACGCGCACCGTCGACGTGCACGTGGCCTGGCTGCGGCAGAAGATCGAGCCGGTGCCCGCGCCATCCGCAATTCATCCTCACCGTCCACGGCCTCGGCTACAAGTTCGCGGATTGAGCGACCGTCTACGTCAATCTTCTCATTCGGATCGCGGCGGGCGGATGGCGACCGGCGGCTCGCGGCCAGTCGCGCAGGCAGGCTGGATTCTGTGGTTCTGATCGCCGCCAGCCGCCAGCCGCCAGCCGCCAGCCGCGATCCGCGCGCATTGGACGGGATGGATCGAATCGAACCCTACTTTGCCCCCGCGCATCCTGGCATCCGAAACGCGCCGATTCGACTCGAATAGCTCGCGGCGTCCTTCTTCAGGTAGTCGCCGACATACCAGATCGTGCAGTCGTCGCTCGGGTCGACGGCGGTCTGCGTGTAGTCTTCCCACCGCAGCGTGTTGACCTGAGCGCCCGCGCCCTCGGCGAGCACCGCCTCACGAAGCGTGAGCTGGCCGGGCGGATCGCCCGCCCGCCGCGCCGCGAAGCGCTGCCCCGCGAAGTTCGGCGTTCCGCCGAACGAATAGCCGATGGCGATGTTGCCGAATCGATCGATCGCCGGGCTCGCCATCCAGCGGAAGAACGCGTCGGGGGCGTAGGTCCCTTGCTGGGCAAGCCTCAGCCTGCGATCGTTCCCGACAACCAGCTCGTACCACCTGACCCCGCCTGCGCCCGCCGTCGTGTTGACCGAGTGCACGGCCACGATCGACTCGCGGCCGCCGACGTTCCGGTAGACGACCCGCGACATGATCTTGTCGCCCTGCGCATCGAGCCGCCGATCGGTGCCGGGCTGCGGCACGCAGCTCGTCAGTTGCCCGTCACAGAGGTAATGGTAGGGCGCGACGGCGATCTTCTCCGGACCCGTGATGCGCGTCTTCGCCGGGTCCTGCCAGTCCACGTGGAATCGCCACGCGTAAAGTCCGTCGTCCTCGAACACCTTCTTCAGCTGTGTGCCGCCGGCCGCGATCATGATGTTCGGCGAGCCTTTCGGCGGCAGGCCCTTGCCGTCGATATCCGCATTGTTCAGGAAGTTCACGTTCTCGATGACGAGACATTGCTCGGTGGCGGCTTCGCCTTTGAGCATCCGCGCCCGATCGGCCACGCACGCGTGCTTCTGGGTCGTGATGGCGTCGGAGATCGGATTGTCGCCCGTGCTGGTTGGAATGTAATAGCCGTCGGGCCAGATGGCGGGGCGCGGATAGTCGGGAAAGAGCGATCGCAGGAATTCGTACCGATAGGTACGGGCCGAACGGGTCGGGCCCGACGCTTACGGCATAGCACATGGCATACGGGCCTTGCGGGCCTTCCTGGCTGCGCCCTCCCGGCGCAGGCTGGAAGGCCTGGCCCGCTCGGCCGCGCTGCCCGGCGGGACCAGGCCCGGCCGGAGGCTCCGGAGGAGGGGCTGGGGGCTGGAAGAGCCGCTCGGCTCGACCGGGCTGCCCGGACCGGCCCGGCGGGCTCGTGTACGCGCGATCGCCGGCCTTCCACTCGGCAGCCTGGTCCGGCCTCGGCTGGGCGCGCCTGAAGATCGGCATGACGACCAGCCACCGATCGGCGAGCTGGTCGTATCGCACCACCGCGTCCCCGTTGTTCACCGACTCGCAGGTACCGCCAAAGCCCTTGAAGATGTTGTTGGTGGCGACCGAACCGTAGAGCACCTTGCCGGTCGAGTCGAACCGTTTGCCCTTCTTCGTGAAGATCGCCATCCGCGAGTTCACCGTCTGGACGATGTGGTCGGGCCCGACCGCAAGGCTGTTGTCCGACGGATTGCGAACCGCAGGGGAGCCCTGCGGCCCGTCGAAGCCAACGCCGAGGCCATCGAAACTCGAGGCGAGCACCGGGGGCGGCATCGCGCCGGGGCTGGTCTGTTCGACCTCTGCCGAGCCTGCCGGCGTCGTGATCACCGGCGGAACGACGGGTGCCTGGCCCTGCTGCGACGCCGGTGCCTCCTCCGGGGCCAGCGTGTTCGAGGGACCTGGCGGGAGATGGAGAGGCAGCCTGTCCGCTCGGAGTGAGGCCGGCGCGACCATCGACCCGTCTTGCCGTTCACCGCGATCGCTGGCGTCAGCGCCCGCGAGCAGGGACGAGAGCGGCGGTGACTCGTCGAAGACCGAGGCGGCGTGGACGATCGCGGTCGGGTCGAGAACGGGAGGCGCAGGCGGCGCGGTCCAGGCCAGGCAGGCCGCGAGAGTCATGGCGATCACGATCGCGGAACGAAGCGGTGGAACCATCGTCACGGTGCGGCCTCGGTCAGGTAACGCGTCGAGTTCCGGCAGACAGTATCACGGCCCGTCTGGCGGGCGCATCACCCGGCCTGAAGAGGGGATCTCGACCGGATCGCCAGCCGCCAGCCGCCCGTCGCCGGCCGCTCGTCGCCCGCCGCCAGCCGCCAGCCGAACCAATGAATCAAGGCTCGTCTTCAGTGATGAGCCGGACGCTGCGCTGGTAGGTGACATACGCCCAGGCCCACTGGACCATCACGAGAATCCTGTTGCGGAACCCGATCAGGTTCAGGATGTGGACGAAGAGCCACGTCAGCCAGGCGAACCAGCCTGACAGCCTGATCCGGCCGAAGTCTGCGACCGCGGCGGCCCGGCCGATCGTCGCCAGGTTCCCGTAGTCCCGGTATCGGAACTCGAGCGAGGGCTGATGACGGAGCGAACGCCCGATGTTGACCGCCGCGAGCCGCGCCTGTTGCATGGCGACCTGCGCCACGCCGGGCAGCGGCCTGCCCGTCTGGTGCGAGAAGCTCGCGAGATCGCCGGCGACGTAGATGTTCGGGTGCCCCGGAATGCTGAGGTCCCGCTCGACGATCACCCGTCCCGAGCGATCGAGCGGAACGCCAAGCGTTCGCCCGAGCGCCGAGGCGCCGACCCCGGCCGCCCAGAGCACCGTGCCGGCCTCGAGCCGCTGGTCACCGAGCCGGACCCACCCGTCGCCGATGTCACCGACGGTCACGCCGGTTCTGACCTCGACGCCCAGGCGCTCGAGCGATCTCCGGGCCGCGTCCTGCAGAATCGGAGGAAACGCCGTCAGCACGGAATCCGCCATTTCAACCAGGATGATCCGCGTCGACTGGGGATCGATGGAGCGGTACTCGCGCCTGAGGCTGTGCCGCGAGATCTCGGCCAGCGCCCCGGCGAGCTCCACGCCGGTCGGGCCGCCGCCAACGATCACGAACGTCAGCAGCGCCTGCCTCTTCGCCGGATCCCGTTCTTCTTCCGCACGCTCGAACGCGAGCAGGACTTTCCGGCGGATCCCGAGCGCGTCGTCCAGGGTCTTCAGGCCCGGCGCGTGCTTTCGCCAGTCGTCGTGTCCGAAATACTGATCGGCGGCCCCGGTCGCCACGATCAGATAGTCGAACGTCCTCTCGCCGATGTCGAACCTGACCGTGTTCCTCGCAGCATCGATGGCGAGCGCGGTCCCGAGCAGGACGGTGACGTTCGACTGCTTGCGGAGGATCCATCGAATCGGCGAGGCGATGTCGCCTGGCGACAGGCCGGCCGTGGCCACCTGGTAGAGCAGCGGCTGAAAGAGGTGGTAGTTGTGGCGGTCGACAAGCGTGACGCCGACCGGCGCGTCAACCAGCGCGCGTGCGGCGCTCAAGCCGCCGAACCCCCCGCCGAGGATCACCACTTGGGTCATTGGGGTCAGGCAGGTTATAGGTTACAGGTTACAGGTTACAGGGCACAGACACGGGCGCAGGCACAGGTTACAGGTTACAGGTTACAGGTTACAGGTTACGGGGTGCAGGGTGCAGGGTGCAGAGCAGAGATTACAGATTGCAGGCCACGGGCTCAGGGCAACTCTTTGGCATCCGACATCGGGATTCCAGAGCGTCGGGCTCTGCGACGCGCCGAAGGCACGCCATTCGGTACCCTGCACTCGCCGGCAACCCGCAACTTGTACCGGGTGCCGTGTAGCCTGTAACCTGTAACCTATAACCTATAACCTGTAACCTTCCCCTACTCCCCGCCCTTTCCGTGCAGTCCCGGCTCGGTCATTGCGCGCGCGTCGAGGATCTCGTCCAGCTGCTGGCCGGTGAGACCGGTGCGCTCGCGCGCGACCTCCCGGATCGTCCGGCCCTCTTGGGCCGCCGCGTGTGCGATCTCCGCCGCCTTGTCGTAGCCGATGATCGGGGACAGCGGCGTGGCGAGCGCGAGGCTCCGCTCGACCAGCGACTCGCACCGCTCGCGGTCCGCCTCGATTCCTGCCACGCAGGCGCGCGCGAAGTTGCGGGCGCCGGCCGCCAGCAGCTCGACGCTCTCGATGAGCTGCGCGCCGATGAGGGGCATGGCAAGGTTCAACTCGAACACGCTCTGGAGCCCGCCGAGCGTCACGGCCAGGTCGGCGCCGATCACCCACAGCGAAACCTGGATCAGGCTCTCGGCGATCACGGGGTTCACCTTGCCCGGCATGATCGAGCTGCCCGGCTGAACCTCGGGAAGCCTGAGTTCGCCGAGGCCGCAACGCGGGCCGCTTGCCATCAGCCTGATGTCGTTGGCGATCCTGGCGAGGCCGACCGCAATCGTCTTCAGGCATCCGCTGGCTTCGACGCAGCCGTCGCGGGTGGAGGCCGCCTCGAAGTGGTTCCTGGCTTCGAAGAGCGGAACCTTCAGCTCGTCCGACAGCCGCGCGATCGCCGCTTTCGCAAACCCGGGATGCGCGTTCAGGCCCGTCCCGACGGCGGTGCCGCCAAGCGGCAGCTCGCGCAGGATCTCGATGGCCCGCCCGGCGCGCGCGGAGGCGTACTCGCGCCTGCGCGGCAAATCCGCCGAACACCTGCCCGAGCCGGATCGGTGTCGCGTCCTGCAGATGGGTGCGCCCGATCTTCAGCACGCGATCGAACTCCACCGCCTTCCGCCCGAGCTCGCCGCAGAGCAGATCGAGCGACGGGCGGAGCTCGGCGTTGATGGCCTCGATGACGGCGAGATGGATGGCTGTCGGGATCACGTCGTTGGAGGATTGGCAGCGATTGACGTGGTCGTTCGGGTGCACCGGCGCCTTGTCGCCCCGCGCGCCGCCGAGCAGCTCGTTGGCGCGGCTGGCCATCACCTCGTTGGCGTTCATGTTGGTCGAGGTGCCGGATCCGGTCTGGAACATGTCCACCGGGAACTGCGCGTCCAGCCTGCCCTCGGCCACCTCGGCGGCGGCCGCCGCGATCGCGTCAGCCACGCGCCGATCCAGCAGCCCCAGCTCGAGGTTGGCGCCCGCAGCCGCGCGCTTGATGCGCCCGAGCGCGTGGATCAGCCTCGGCGGCATCGGCCAGCCGCTGATCGGGAAGTTGTTGACGGCGCGCTGCGTCTGCGGGCCGTAGTACGCGTCGGAGGGCAGTGCCACCGGTCCCATCGAATCCATTTCAGTGCGCGTGGCCATGCTGGCCCCCCTTGCCCGGTGACTCGATCCCCAGCTTCTTCTTCGCAAGCGGCCGCGAGAGCGCACCGGTCGGATTGTGGATATTGAAGGTCAGCACCTTCCGGTAGTACTCCATGGCCTTCGCCTTGTCGCCCATCCGCTCGTAGGCCTGGGCGATCAGGCTCAGGATGAACGGATCGTTCTGGTTGGCCTTCTGGAGATCCTGAAGCGCTGCGGCATCATCGCCGAGGTAGAAGGCGACGTACCCGGTCAGGTAGGGCACGAACACGGCCTGGTTGGGGTTGGTGCCCCTGTCGATCACCGCCTTCGCCGCGGCGACGTGTTTCCGGGCTTCCGCCGCGTTCCCGCGCCGCGCCGCCAGTCGGGCCAGGGCGTGCTCGGTCCGGAACTCCCACAGATCGCGCCTCTCCGGCTTGATGTCGGGTTCCTTCAATCCCGCGTCGCGCCCCATCAGGTACCACCGCTCGGCCTGGTCCAGGCTGCCGGACTCGATGCAGACGCGAGCCAGTTCGTTGGCAATCTCGCCCGCGTTGTAGAAGTCCTTCGCCGCCAGGTACGACTCGTACAGCTGGCTCTCGTACGGTGTGGCGCCCTTGCAGTCGTGCTCGAAGGCATGCGACATGGCCATCGACCGCAGCGCCTGGGCCCTGGTCTCGGGGGTGGCAGAGGCGGCAATCGCCCGGGTGAAGTGCGCGCGCGCCTCCGTGTACCGGCCCATCAGGTCCAGCGCGATGCCGGCCTGGTTGTTGGCGGTAGACGAGTCGGGTGACGCTTCAAGGATCTTGAGACACAGCGCGAGGGCGTCGTCGAGCTTGCCCTCGCGGACCGCCTGTTGCGCCTGCTTCAGCGCTTCCGCATTCGGATCCTGGCTGGCTGGAGACGGCGGTGGGGCCTGTTGCGAAAATGTCGCGCTGGTCATGGCGGGCGGGCGGGCGGAATACGCGCCTGCCACGGTCCCGCCGGAGAGCACAACGGCCGCCGCCAAGGAGAGCACTGCCTTCAGAACATCCCTCATCATCGGACTCCTTCCTGCGATCCGATGCCGACCTGCAACGTGACTGCCGACGAAAGTAATCAGAGATCACGGGCATTATAGCGCCGCGCTGGACGAACTGGCCGGGAGGCGCTGCCGCGACGCGCTGCAGGCCTGAGGCTGCCTCTCGACGTTCGACCGGGACGTTCGCGCCTGCCGGCCGGACGATGCGCTTCCGGAACGGGGGAGTTTCGTGCCGGGCGCATGATACCCAGACGACTTGAAGTGCAGTACACTTCAGCCCGAACGGACCGTTCGCGGCCGGATTCCGCGATCGGATCCGGGGACGAAGCTGCCTGTATCGGAAGCCGTGATGAAGCGAAAACCGCGAGCCGGCGCGAGCGCCCCGAAGCGGGGGCGCAACTCCAAGGCCGTCAAGCCAGCACCGAACGCCGAGAACGCAGTTCCGGCCGCTGCCCCGATCGAGCATGCTGGAGCCGGATTCCCCATTGTGGGCATCGGCGCGTCTGCCGGCGGCCTGGCGGCGTTCGAGGCGTTCTTCTCCGGCATGCCCGCCGGCGCCGATCCAGGCATGGGCTTCGTCCTGGTGCAGCACCTGGCGCCGGACCACAAGAGCATCCTCACGGACCTCATCCGGCGTTACACGCGCATGCGGGTCGTCGAGGTCGAGGATGGGATGGTCGTCCATCCCAACTGTGCGTACATCATCCCGCCCAACCGGGACATGGCGCTATTGAAGGGAACGCTCCACCTGCTGGAACCAACGGCGCCCCGCGGCCAGCGGCTGCCGATCGATTTCTTCTTCCGATCGCTCGCCCAGGATCAGCACGAGCGGGCCATCGGCATCGTGCTGTCGGGCACCGGCAGCGATGGCACCCTTGGCGTGCGGGCCATCAAGGGCGAGAACGGCATGGTCATGGCTCAGAGCCCGGCGTCGACCGAGCACGACGGGATGCCGAGAAGCGCGCTGGCCACCGGCCTGGTCGATTTCGAACTTCCGCCTGCGGAGATGCCGGCGCAACTCATCGCCTACACGTCCCACGCCTTCGGCGCCCGTCCCCATTCGATGGCCGCTCCGGCTCCCCGCGCCGAAAGCGCGGTGAAACGGCTGCTCATCCTGTTGCGCGCCCACACCGGCCACGATTTCTCGCAGTACAAGCCCAGCACCATCCTGCGTCGCATCGAGCGGCGGATGGCCGTGCATCTGATCCAGGGACTGGATAGTTACGTCCAGTTTCTCCAGCGGACGCCGGCCGAGTTGGACGCCCTGTTCCAGGATCTTCTGATCGGCGTCACCAGCTTCTTCCGCGACGCGGAGGCGTTCAGGGCCCTCGAAGAGCTGGTCATCCCGAAGCTCGTCGCCGCGAAACCCCCGGGTTCCACGATCCGCGTCTGGTCGCCGGGGTGTTCGTCGGGCGAGGAAGCCTACTCCATCGCGATCCTGCTGCGGGAGCGGATGGAGGCGCTGAAGGTGAGTTATCACGTGCAGGTGTTCGCCACCGACATCGACGGCCATGCGATTGGCGCGGCCCGGGTCGGCCTCTATCCGGTCAGCATCGAAGCCGATCTCGCGCCGGCCCGCCTGGCCTCCTGCTTCGACGCCGAGTCCGACCACAGCGCGTACCGCGCCACCAGGAGCATTCGCGACATGCTGGTCTTCTCGGAGCAGGATTTGATCAGAGATCCTCCTTTCTCGAAGATCGACCTCATCAGCTGCCGCAATCTCCTCATTTACATGGGCTCCGAGCTGCAGGAGCGGCTCATCCCACTGTTTCATTACGCGCTCAATCCTGGCGGATTCCTGTTCCTTGGAACCTCCGAGACCGTCGGCGAGCACGGCGATCTGTTCTCCACCGTCGACCGCAAGGCGAAGCTGTACCAGCGGCGCGAGGAGCACCGCGGCGCGCATCGCACGACGCTCGATCGATTCGTGCCTCCGGTGATGTGGGGCGATCGGGATCCCCAGCCGGCTCGCGCCCGGGTCGGCGGCCAGCGGAAGCAACCGGCCCGCGAGCTGACGGAACAGGCGCTGCTTCAGCAGGCTGTCCCGCCCAGCGCGCTGGTGGACTCTCGCGGCGATGTGCTCTACCTCCACGGCCGCACCGGCCTGTTCCTCGAGCCGGCCCCGGGTGAGGCCGGGATCAACAACATCCTGAAGATGGCCCGCGAAGGGCTCCGCACCGGCCTCTCGGCGGCCTTGCGCAAGGCCGCCGTGACGCAGGGCGTGGTGCGCCAGCACGGACTGCGCGTCAGGACCAACGGCGGGTTCACCACGGTGAACCTGACCATTCGCCCCGTATCGCCGCGCACCGCGCCTTTCGGCTCCGACACGGTCGAGGCCGGCGACGCGTCAATGCCGGGCTTGCCGACCGACGTGCCGCTATACCTGGTCACGCTGGAGGACGCTCCCTCGTCGGACCTCGATCAGGTGCCGCCCCCCCCTGGGCCGGGCGGCGCGAAAGGCGCGAAGCTTGCCGGCCGCGAGCCCGCCCCCGCGATCGACGCGGATGCCCGCATCGCCGCCCTCAGGCAGGATCTTCGCGCCAAGGAGGAGTATCTCCAGGCCACCATCGAGGAACTGGAATCCGCCAACCAGGAGCTCAAGTCGTCCAACGAGGAGATGCAGTCGGTCAACGAGGAGCTCCAGTCCACCAACGAGGAGCTGGAGACGTCCAAGGAGGAGCTGCAGTCGGTCAACGAGGAGCTGGCCACCATCAACGCCGAGCTCCAGTCGAAGGTGGCGGATCTCTCGCGTGTCAACAACGACATGAACAACCTGCTGGCAGGCACCGGCATCGGCACCGTCTTCGTCGATCTGCAGCTGCGCATTCTTCGCTTCACCCCGGCGGCGACGCAGATCATCAACCTGATTCTGAGCGACATCGGGAGGCCGGTCGGCCACATCGCGTCCAACCTGGTCGGCTACGATCGGCTGGTGGCCGACGTGCAGGCGGTATTGGACACCCTGGTTCCCCTCGAAGTCGACGTCCAGACGACCTCCGGCGCGTGGTATACGATGCGCATCCGGCCCTACCGCACGTTGCACAACGTGATCGAGGGAGCCGTCATCTCCTACGTCGATATCACCGACGTCAAGCGGACGCAGGATGCGCTGCAGAAGAGCGAGGCGAAGTTTCGCGGGCTCTTCGAAAACACCGTGTCGGCGGTCGCCCTGCACGAGATCGTGCTCGATGAAGGTCGCGAACCCGTCGACTACATCTACCTGGAGGCCAACCAGGCGTTCGAGCAGCACACCGGATTGCGGGTCGCGGACATCCTGGGCAGGCGCGCCACGCAGGTGCACCCTGGCATCGAGAAGACAGATCTGATCGCCACCTACGGCCGCGTGGCCCTCCGCGGGGGCACCGAGACGTTCGAAACCTGGTTCGAACCGACCGGCCGCCGTTACAGCATCAGCGCGTACCAGGTCGGGCCGAATCGATTCGCCACCGTGTTCGTGACCGTCGCGAACCGCGGGCCCGAAGAGCACGGCGGCCCGGCCGGCGGCCGCACCGCCACCCGGTGACCAGGAGAGGGCGCGATGAGCAGCAATGTCAACATGCCCGGTGCCGTCCCCGGCGCCGAAGCCAGCTCGACCGATTCGCGGCCGGCAGACTCGGATCTGCCGCTCCGCCGGAAGGCTGAGGCCCTGCTCAGGCAGGAGCCGGTGACCCCGGCGACGGCCTCCTGCGCCGAGTCCCTCGACACGCTCCAGGCGACGGTCCACGAGCTCCGGGTGCACCAGATCGAGCTGGAGCTGCAGAACGAGGAACTGCGCCGGACACAGTTCGATCTCGACGTCGCCCGATCGCGCTATTTCGACCTGTACGACCTGGCCCCGGTGGGCTACTGCACGATCGACGAGCGGGGACTGATCCTGGAAGTCAACCTCACCGCCGCGACGCTGACGGGCGTCGCTCGTGCGGTGCTGGTCGGGCGGCCCTTCAGTTCCTTCGTCCTGGGCGAAGACCAGGACGTCTACTACCTGCAGCGCAAGCGCATCGGCGAGGCGGGCGCACCGCACCCGTTCGATCTCCGCATGCTCAGGGCCGGGCACGGCCCATTCTGGGCGCATCTCGAGGCCACCTCCGCGCGCGACGTCGACGGCGCGCGCGTCTGGCGGCTGGCCCTGATGGATATCAGCGACCGCAAGCGGATGGAGGCCGCGCTGGAACGGGCCAACCAGGATCTTCTCGACTTCGCTGCGAAGCTGAAGTTCAGCAACGAGTCGCTCGAATCGCTGGTCGACGCCCGCACCGCCGACCTGCAGCGGCGCACCCGGCAGCTGCGCGCCCTGGCGTTGCAGCTGACCCGCACCGAAGAACACGAGCGGCGGCGCGTGGCGCAGGAGATTCACGACAACCTGCAGCAGTTGCTGGCTGTGATCCGGATCAACATCGAGCTGCTCAGCCGCCGCGAGGACGCCGCGCAGATGGGCGACGACATCTCGCGGATCGATGAGCTGGTGGGCCAATCGCTGGCCGTCGTCAGAACGCTCACGGCCGAGCTCAGCCCCTCGGTGCTCTATCGCAGCGGATTCGCCGCGGCCCTGCGATGGCTCGTCCAGTGGTTCGAGGAGCAGCACGGCCTGCACGTCAGGCTGACGGCCGACGACGTCCCGGATATCGCGTCAGAGGAGCTTCGGCTCGCGCTGTTCCGATCCGTTCGCGAGCTCCTCATGAATGCGGTGAAACACGCCGGCGTCTCGACGGCGAAGGTGCGCGTCGGCCGCGACAGAGGGACCGTGAAGATCGTCGTCTCCGACGAAGGCATCGGCTTCGATGCGTCGGGCTGGGCCGCGCGGGACGGATCGATGGGCGGCCTCGGCCTGATCGGGCTTCGAGAGCGGATCGAATCGCTTGGGGGAACGTTCGATCTGGAAAGCTCGTCTGGGAGCGGCACACGCGTCAGCATCGTGGCTCCGTTCGCGGAAATCGCAGAGCGCCCTGCGGTCCAAACGGGCCTCGAGGACAACCGGCCCAGGCCCGGCACGGCGAAGCGAATTCGCGTCGTCGTGGTGGATGATCATGCGGCCGTGCGCGACGGCCTGATTCGGACGCTCCAGGAGGAGCCGGACATCGAGGTCGTGGGGCAGGCCGTCGACGGGCGCCAGTCGCTCGAGACAGTCCGCGCACTCAGGCCGGACGTGGTCCTGATGGACGTCAGCCTGCCGATCGTCGACGGGATCGAAGCCACGAAGCTGATTTGCGCCGAGTTCCCCGAGGTCCGGGTTATCGGGCTCTCCATGCACGACGACGCGTGGCACCGGGGCGCGATCCGCGCGGCCGGTGCCGTCGACTGCCTCGACAAGAGCCTGCACGTCGATTACATCGTCAACACCGTGCGCTTGCACGGTCCAGGCTCATAGGCCAGAACATCCGCGAGTGCACGGCCGCCGGCCACGTGCGGCGGCGGCGGCCTGCCCGTGCCAGGACCACACACCACCAGTCAGGGAGCGCCTTGTTCCGACACGAAACGGCGGGGGCCCGAATGCCTCGCATCCGGGCCCCGTTGTTGAGACGCTCCGGGCACGCACACGAGCCGCAGGGACGGCTCGGCCGGCCGGGCTACATCCAGGGTTCGTCGGCGCTCGGTCCGTAAATGGACGGCACCTTCGCCCCGGCCATCCGCAGATACACCGAGAACTGGCCGCGATGATGGACCTGGTCCATGAGCGTGGTCCACAGGACGTCGGCGCGACGCAGGTCGCCAATCTTGTTCGGCCCGACCGGGAATTTGACCGTCTCGTTGAGGCTGTCGTTGTCCGTGTTGGCCACGTTGTTCATCGTCTGGCGGCACGCGTTCTCGAAGGCCGAGACCACGGCCGAGTAGTCGGCCGGCGGCTTGGGCGAGGGCTGAGAAAAGTCAATCTTCCCCTTGAGGGCCCCTTCGGCAAGGCTCTGCTCGTTGACGAACGTCCACGCCAGCTCGCGAGCCGACCGCGACTTCTCGTGAGGCTTGAAGTCGGCCTTGTTGGCGGGGTACGCCTTCAGAATCTTGAGTGTGGTCTCGCACTCGTGCTGGAAAGCCTGCAGGAACATGTCCTTCTCGGTGGGGGTCTTCTGAGCCATTGCGGAGCTCCTTGGTGAAGGGCGGTGCTGGCGCGCCACCCGGTCATGCCGGGTCGGCATGCCATCGCCGCCGTGATCCAACAGTTGAATGAACCCTGGCAACCCGTCACAGCACTGGAGCCTGCTCCACACGCGGCCGAGGGTGTCAGGCGGTGCGGTCAGCCGGATGAGAGCTGGCTAAAAGCCTACCAGAAGGGTCGAGTATAGCATTTCGCGCGGGGCGGGCAAACGGCACGTTCGGGCGGAACGGGCGCCACGCGGAAGACGTCGCGGGGAACGCTATCCGACCCAGTTGTCGCAGAAGGTGAGCCAGTCGGCTTCGACCGCCTGGAGGCTTCGGCCGCACGCTTCGGCCACGCGAGCGGCGAAGTCGGCCGTGGAGGCGTAGTAGATGTGCTGGAGGCGTTCTGGTCCGTAGGTGTCGAGGAAGTACGCGAGAAACGAAGCGCTGGCGTTGTAGCAGACGTTCTGGTCCCAGCTCGACCACTTGTCGTCGTTCACCAGATCCTGGATGTGCGGAAGCTGCGCCCGGTGCGTCCGGGTCCAATCGAAGAGGAAGTGACGTCCAAGCGCGTGGTAGCGCTCGGAGAGGACCGCCGATGCCAGGCCTTCGTTCACGAAGGAGGTGCCAGGCCGGCCGAGCGCGTCGTTGATGATGACGTGGTTGGCCTCGTGCGCGAGCAGTTCGTAGAGGCTTCCGTTGAGCGGCGGGGTGCAGACGGCCTCGAACGATTCGGTCGTTGGGAAGCCGGTTCCGCTCCGGTCGGACGCGAGCCCCGCGTCGTCGGCCGAGGCGTAGAGGAACGCGGAAATATGGCCGTCGTAGCGTGTGCTGAGGGCGGCGAGTGTCACGGCGTACTGGTCCTCGAGCACCGTGCCGAACATGTCCACGTGCTGCTCGGCAAAGGATCCCGGGCGCACGTAGAACGAAAAGTGCCCCAGCGTGCGCGTGTGCCAGTTGTGGTCCGGAGTCTTCGGCCCCAGGACCGAGTTGCACGCCGGGCCTGCCAGCAGCACGGCTGCAAGCGCGGTCACGACGGTCGGCCACATCCGTCTAGCGCGCATACGTGACTCCAGCCATCAGCTCGCCGCGGCCCGCGGCATAGCCACGATGCGTCCCGAGATGACCTTCACCGCTCGTGAAATAGGTCACCACCAGGGAGGTACGTGTCGCCACTCGGACCGTCGCGTCCACGGAGAAGTCCGTCAACCACCCGCCGCCCCACGACGATGTCGAGGCGACGGCAGCGGCCGAGTGATGCAGGGCCGTCCGTGCGACCATGCCGCCATTCACCATTGCGGCCTCGAGCGTCAAAGGCTGCCAGCGATGGAAGCGCACGGCGGCGATGGCACCGGCGCCCAATCGTTCCTCTCGCTGGCCGAACTCGATGGCGGGAGGCATCTGGCGCGAGAGTGAAACGTAGGCCCCGATGCCCTGCAGGCCGCCTCCGACATCCAGGCCCTTCATCAGGACATCGCGGAGCGGAAACCAGCGGTACTGATAGCGTCCTTCCAGCCGGAATGCGTGATCGCCGGCGGGGCGCGCCGAAGTAGCCACGCCCGTGTCATAGGAAAAATGGCCGATGGAGGCGAGCAGCAGCTCGGCTCGAATAAGGCGCGATGGACGCTCTCGATCGAATCGGATCACGAGGCTCGGGCCCCGGCCCACCCATGCGACCGGCGAGGCGTCGACCGGCGGTCCGACACGGGACACGTCACGCAAAGAGAACGTTTCGACCCCGGCGCGGATCGACCACGAAACATCCCCGGAGGGCGGCGGATTCCGCGTGCCGCCCGCAGGCGGCTGCGCACTCGCCGTGGGCGCGGCCATAGCGAGGAGCAGACACACGGTGCAGGCACCGGTGGCGCGCAGAAGGACGCTGGACATGAGGGACTCCCTGTGAAGGAGGACCAGCAGCAAGTCCCGTTCCAGTGCGGTAGTGGGCCAGACGCTCGGCTCTTGCCGTCATCGGGACCGGCGACACTCCGGTCGGGACAGGTTGTCGCTCGAGCTCCGGCGGCAGGCGCCGGGTTTCCGTCGCCCGGACCGCGGCGGACCGGGGCCCTCGGGGCGTCACCCCGGCTGCTACGCGAGCCGGCGCCACCTGATGTGGGCGAGACAGGCCGCAAGGGCCATGGCGCCGATGCTGACAGCCGACACATCCATCAGCCAGTTGTAGAACTGCCGGCCGTTGAGATCGAACACGGTGAGGCTGGTGGCCCAGAGCGCCACGACGGCGACGACCCGCCACGCGACGGCCATCTCGCGCCATCAATCCACCAGCAGGACGATTGCGGGGGCGCCCAGGATGAGGACGTAGTCCCATCCCTGCGGTGAGAGGAGCGGGATGAGCAGCATGAGAAGGCTCATCTCGAGGTAGTTCGGTTCGCGCACGCCTCGTCTTCGGAGCCAGATGCCCACGGCAAGCAGCAGCGAGGCGATTCCGGTCCCGAGCGCCAGGGCCGAGGCGGCCGCACCCGGCCCGATCCACTTTGCCCACATCGTGGCAAACGAGATGTTCTCCGAGTGGAGCAGGTTCTCGGGCGTGGTGCTGGTGACGGTGCGAAACCAGCCCGCCAGCAGGTCGAGGTTCCCGCTCCACCCGTAGGCGAGCGCAGGCGCCGCCAGTCCGGCCAGGAGCACGAGGCCGGCGCCGGCCAGGCTCGGGAGGCCCTGCACGACGGCAAGCCAGGGCAGAGCAGCATGCCATACGGCTTGACGAAGATGGCAAGGCCCACCAGGACGCCGGCCAGAACGCGCCGGTTTCGTTGCGAGGCGGCGAGCGCGGCGACCAGGATCACGCCGAACAGGATGTTGATCTGGCCGTTGACCAGCTCCTTCACCACGAACTTGGCGATGAGCAGGCCGGTCATCCAGCCGAGCGTCGCGACCCGGCTGCGCCGATCGGGAAGGGCGCGGATCGAGCGGTCGACCAGCACGATCAGCAGCCCGACCGAGAGTGCGAACCAGAGCGCCTTGGCCAGCTCCGGCTCGATCGGCGCGAAGGGCGCCATTGCGAAGGCGAAGACGGGCAGGTACTTGAACTGGTAGTGGAGATCCTCGGCGCGGTAGAGCGGCGCGTGCTGCAGTGCCCGCGCGCCTGCGGTCTGGTACACGAGGAAGTCGACGTAGTCCCGCTTCAGGCGGGCCGCCGCGAAGAAACTCACGGCGAGCACCGCAATGACCACCAGCCAGGCGAGGCGTCGAGGCGCGGGCAGCACGGACACGTCGAGAGATTACCCTGCGTGCGCAAGCCCGCACAAGCGCATCACTGATTCAGCCAGGCACCCGCCGTGCCGAGCAGGTCGGCCATGTAGTCGTAGACGATGAGCCGGATATACCGGGTGCCGGACGGGACGCGCATCTGAACCTGGTACGGCACGCCGTCCTTCATCGCCTCGGCATACGACGCAGCATCGTATTCGAGGTGGGCCGTCTGCTTCTTGTACGTGCCCCCGATGGTCTCGTTCCGCTCGTTCATGAAGACCACCGCGATGTCGATGCGTCCGACCTGCAGCCCCCCCTGGCGTTCGAAGAAGAGCCGCGACGAATCGATGCGCGCGTCGATGGCCACGCCGCGCTCGCCGCCAACCTTCGCCCCCGCTACGTTGAGCCTGACCCGGATGTCCTTGATCTCGTCGCGGAGTTGCATGGCTGCCGCGACCCTGAACCGTGTCGTGTACGCCCGCCGGTCGAAGCTTGGGAGCGTCTTGTCGGCACGATAGCTTCGGCGATACGACACATCCACGCCCGGGCGATTCACCTTCACTGTGACCGTGCGCTCGGAGCCGTCCCAGGTTGGGTTCCTCGGGTAGTACCCGAGGAGGTAACTGACCCTGGTGGCCGCGTCCAACCTGTCGAGACCGGCCTCGGCCGCTTCCGCGATGGTGGCGGTTCCTCCGGTGTCCTCGGCGAGCCCCTTCAGGAGCGTGTTGTCCAGGACATTGGTGGACTGCCCCGTCTGCAGGATGTCCAGCACGATTCGTGCGTTGGCCGCCTCCGAGGAGATGTCCTTGTAGTCGTCGCCGCGTCCCAGGCTGAAGCTGGACGAGGTCACGAAGACCAGATGCTTCTCGCCCTCGAGCTTCTGCATGTAGGCGATGGCCGCGTACAAATTGCCCATATCCTGCGCGGTCCTGGCGTTTGCGGCCACGAAGGAGGCGAAATCGCCTGATGTCGAGCCCGACCCGCGCGCCGCGCTCCCGCCGATCGGATCATCCAGTGAGACCGCCGACATCCGTCCGGCCGCGACGAACGCGTCCTTGGCGGCGGCTTCGGCTTTCTGCTGATCGGTGGCCGTTCGGCCGCCGGTCAAGGCATTCTCCGCTAGTGCGCTTGTCCGGAACGGCATCTTGTCCGTCCCGCTGAACACATAGTCGATGCGATTCTGGACGTATTCCGGGAGTACGCCATACGCCCCGGTGACCCCCGCCAGTTGGTGATCGACGCCCGCGGCGATGGTGTCGTTTTCAGACCGGAAGCGCTCGATGACCTGCGCCACTTTCTCGTGGTCCAGCGTGAAGTCTGTGGCGCGGTTGTAGCCGAATACGGCGACATGATCCTGGGGCAGAAGCCGGGTACGGACGAAGGTGATGGCCGCATCGAGTCCCTTGACCGGGCCGCCCTGCAATCGCCCGTTGGCGAGCACGAAGAGGAAGACGCGGCTGCGCTGAGGGACGAGCGACAAGGGTGACTCACGAACGGCCGGCGGCAACATCCGGGCGGCCGACTCCGGCGACGCGGCAGCGACCGCATCATCGGCCGTGAAAGTCTGCAGCTGGAAATGGCGAATCTCCTGGCGGACGCCGTCTTCGAGGATGGTGAAGTCGCCCTGTTTCAGATCGGTGATCGGCTTGCCCGTCCGCCGGTCGATGACCCGCACGTCGATTGGCACCGCGGTGATGCTGACCGAGAAGGAAGGTGCACGTGGCTGTTGGCTTGTTTGCGGCGACTGCCTGGTCGGCGCGCCGGCGGCCCCGGCCGGGCTCGCCCCGAGGGTGGCGAGGGCCGAGACGAGCCCGATCGACGCCAGCGTCAGCCCGGCCCCGACGATCCGGCTCGTAAGAGTGCTCATCGGAATCTCCCGCGATCGTCGAATCGGTGTGCCCCGGGGGGGCACCGACTGGCGGACGGAGCAAACGGTACGCCAGCGTGCGGTGTAACGCAAGCGCGGTTTGCCCCGCGCTTTCGTGCGGATTCCTTACGAAGTCAGCCGGAATGTCCCGCGTCCTGGACGACGTGTCACCCCCGGGCGTCGGCAACGGGGCACTGGTCCCGTCGGACGCCGTGCTGAGCAGCGGCGCCTGAGGTGGGGCCTGGCAAGATCTGGGGCGGGGTGCCTGCGCGGACGATCGGCGATCGGAGTCCTACTCTGCGGCGAATCAGCCCGGGCGTGGGTCGTGACGCGGGGTGCTCGAGCACACCCCGCGTCACGGACCGGTGAAGACGTTGGCGACCCTTCGACTCGCGGGATCTCAGGGCGTAATCCCGGGGCTCACTTGTATTGAGCTCGTCGAGCCCCGGGCACGCGGGCTAAAGCCCACGTGCTCCATTCCCGGCGTGTACTCAACTCGAGCCGAGTGCCGGGATCAGAACGTGAACCGGAAGCCGATTTGCGCCGAGCGGTTCTCTCCAGTGATGTGCTGCTTGTAGTCCGGCCTGTCCTCCTCGGTGCCGATCCCCCAGTTCGGCTGGTTGAACACGTTGAACACCTCCACGATGGCGTCGATTGACGCGCGGCCACGGAGCGGGATCTTCTGCTGCAGCCGGAGATCCGTTCGACTCTGCGGGGGCGCGAGCAGCGAGTTGCGCGGCACGATCGTGCCATCCGGCCGCAGGCGTCCGTCGGCGAGGCCGCTGGTGTCGAGCGGATCGCCGCCGTACGTGTTGGCCAGCCGAATGCCCGCGCCGAAGTACTGGAGCCCGCTGACCTGGAAGCCGCCGAGCTGCCAGACGCCGTTGAACACGGCCCGATGGCGCTGGTCGAAGGCGGAGAGCGACCATTCTCCGCCCAGATCCGCCAGCGTCTTGAACGGGACCGGCGTCAGGCCGCTGAAAGGCGGCGCGCCGGCATCCCACATCCACGACAGCGTGTAATTCGCCGAGAACTGCCAGTGCTGGCTGAACCGCTTCGCGATGTTGACTCGGAACGCCTGATACTCGGAGCGCCCCAGGTGCACGTTCATCGACACGCTGCCCCAATTCGGATCGAACCTCTGGCTCCGGTTCGAAAACGGGTAGTTGAGGCCCGTGGCGGGGTCGAATGTCAGGTTGACGTTGCCAACGACGCTCTTCTCGTGGGAATTCCGGTTGTAGACGTAGTCGGCCTCGATCGACGCCGAGTCGCCAATCTGGTGCTGGACGCCGATGGATGCCTGGAACGATCGTGCGAGGTGCGTGTATTGAGACGGCCCCACGAACTCCTCGATCGATCGGAGAAGGCACCCCGGCGCATTGTTGTTGACGTAGCAGGTCCTGCTGCAGGGCCTGCGCGAGGGTTGGCAGCGGCTGCCCGTTGGTCGGATTCGAGGCGAAATCCGGCCGGCCGTCGTTGGTGTACTGGATCGTGCTGATCTGCGCATTCTGCGTCGCCAAAGACGAGTCGTTGCCGAGCGCGTCGGCGTAGTACAGGCCCGCTCCGCCGCGCAGCACCGTCCGTTCGCCAAGCTTCCAGGCGAAGCCGACTCGCGGCTGGAAGTTCAGCGCGTCAACCGGCCGGCCGGCCGCCTGCCACGGAAGCAAGGCGACGTTGTTCGCAAATTCGTTCAGCCCCACGTCGTAGCGCAGACCGAGATTCAGCGTCAGGCGATCCGACATCTGCCAGTCGTCCTGCACCCACGCGCCAATCTTCTTGGAGTAGATATTGGCGGGGAAGTCCCCGATGCCAATCGAGTAGGTCCGCACGTACGGAGAGATGGCCGCCAGGTTCCAGGTGTCGACGTTGAACGGGTCGGGGAAGATCGCCGGCAGGTTCGGGGGGAGCCCGATCGACGCGTTGATGTTGCCGGTGCTGTAGGCGCGATTGGACAGCAACTGGTGGCGGGCCAGGAACTCCGCGCCGATTTTCAGGTCGTGGCGGCCTGCCGCCTCGTACGAGAAGGTGAAGTTGTCTCGCGCGCTCCACACTTCCTGGCTCTGTTTCTTCGGCAGGGCGAAGTTCGGGGCAATCCTGAAACCCTTGAACGAGATGATGGGCGACCCGATCGCGTAGCCCTGAGAGGCGTACCAGGCGTGTGACCACGTGGTGAGCGCTTCCTGGTGGAACCCGTAGACCGCCTCTCCCCCTTCAATTTCGTTCACGGCCCGGCTGCTCAGAACCTGCGTGAGCCGGACGAATGCCTCTGTATTGTGTTCGGCGTTCGTGCTGGTTCCGGCCGGGTGATTCGTCCCGCCGACGCCGAACGGCTGCCAGGTCGTGCTCCTGGAGAACTTCGCCATCAGTCGCGTCTGCGGCGACAGCTGGTAGTCCCCGCGCACGCCGCCTTTATACACGTTCTGGGTGCCCGACAGCGTGATGTTGAACGCCGGGTAGGGGGTGTTCCAGATACTGGTCGTCGGCTGGCGCTCGTATTCGAAGTTGGCGAAGAAATGGAGCTTGTCTTTCACGATCGGACCGCCGAGGGTCCCGCTGAACTGGTCGTTCTTGATCGGCACGACCTTGTGCAGCACGGGATTCGGCGCGTTGAGGCGGCTGTCACGGAAATTGCCTCGAACCAGGCCGGCGTACTGGTTGGTGCCCGACTTGGTCACCACGTTCACCTGGACGCCGTCCGACCGGCCCATCGTCGCGTCGAACCGGTTCGCGATGAACTGGAACTCGGCGATGGCATCCAGGCTGAACCTGGGCTGATTCGCCGTCCCGAGCTCCGCCGACACCTGCTGGCCGTCGATGTTGATCTGGAAATCACGCACGTCGGTCGTGCTGCCCCGATCTGCGTCCGGCGTGACGACGTTCTCGTTGGTCGTCCTGCTGCCCGGTGCCAGCATCGTGAGCGCCATCCAGTTGCGCGCGACGACTGGAAGTTCCTCCACCTGGCGCGACGTGATATTGCCTCCGAGGCTCGAGGCGGCGGTATTGATCAGCGGCGATTCCGCGGTGACCGTCACCGTCTCGGCCACCGAGCCGGGTGCCATCTGCAGGTTGACGGTGGCTGTCTGTCCGACCAGCAGTTCCAGGCCGCTGCGCGTGACCGTCGCGAAACCCGTCAGCTCCGCCGTCAGCTTGAAGATGCCCACGCGCACGGCCATCCGAAAGTGGCCACCCGCATCGGTCACCGTCACGAACGTGTTTCCTGTCGCTCCGTGCACAGCTGTCACCGTGACGCCAGGCAACACGGCGCCTGAGGTATCGGTCAGGGTGCCGGTCAGAACCGCTTCCTGCGCGAACCCGATGGCTGGCAGCGCCAGAATGGCGGCGGCCAGCAATGTCCATCTCATGGCCTTCATCGACGACCTCCTCGACAACAGAACGAGCACGATCGACCACTCGCCAGACGGGCGTCCGCCCCAGGACGGAGCGGTCCCATCCCCGTGCCGACCGGGAGCCGTGCTCAACGCCCCCGGAAAGCCGGAACGAATTGCCGTCGAGTCTTGTGGTTGGCGCTCCGGCTGCCTGCGCCGGCATGCGCGTGGCGCGCGAGGTGGGGAACACGAGACGCCCAGGCGGCGTTCTCACCTGCGCCCTCCTGTTGCGAGGAGGTGGTGGATCATGCTCAGCCGATGGCTGGAGGGGGATCCGCTGGCTAATTTGGCTGGTCTTTCGACTCTATCACCAGATCGGCGAGCGGCGTCAAGAGGAATGATCGCTGGCCGGTCCACAGGATTGGCCCGTTCAGGCATGGAGCGAGGATTCAGGAGCGTGTGTGAGAGCATCGCGGATCCCCTGGAGAATCCGCGATGCTCTGCCGGCGTTCTGGTCGGTTCGATTGCGGCTGCGCCGATTCGTGTTCGGCTACTTCCACGGCGCGTACGACAACGTCGCCGAGATCGAGCCGGCCGCCTCAGCGATTTCGCTGACGGTCACGCCCGAGTATCCGAATTTCGGCGCCGAGCCGGCCCAGAAATAGTAGCTGCTGCTGTTCGGGCGCGACGCGTTGCCGAACCCGGTCACCCCATTCAGCCCCGGGTACAGATCGCCGCGGAACCCGCCGTAGTATCCGAGCTCCATGTCCCATCGGTCGTCGGCCTGGATGAGCGAGATCCCGTAGTGGGTCTCGCCGTTGGCAGCCTTCCTCCAGCCCTCGGACCGGAACTCCTTCCAGTTCTCGGCCTCATTCGGCCGCCAGTAGCTCCGGTTCATCACCACCTCGTCCACGTGGTAGATCGCCAGGCCGTGCACGTCGAGTCCGCGGTAGTCGAAGTACACGTCGAGGCCTTGATCGAAGCCGATCTGCTGACGATTCTCCAGCAGGAAGTACTCCCGGCCGCCCGAGTTCGGTACGACCATCTTGTACACCGTCGGTTCCGTTTCAGCCGGCGGCAGCGTGGCCTCGGTCAGGTCGCTCACCTCGAGGGGGGTGACAAAGCCGAGCCGGTAGCGGCTCCACGCGTCGAGAAATGCGGGCGAGTTGCCGGAGAAGATCCACGCGGACGGATACTGGTTCCAGCTTCCTCCGGCCATGAGGCTGAAGATGCCGGTGCCCTCCGACTCGTAGCCGTAGTCGTACTGGTCTGGCAGGCCGAGCACGTGGCCGTACTCGTGCGCGTAGACGCCGACCGTGGGCGGGTACGGGCCGTCGGTCATGCCGGTGTAGCCGGTCAGATCCCCGCCGACCTCGGGCATCATCGCGTAGTTGTTCACGCGCACGCCATCCTCGGTCAGGTAGCCGCCAGCCATGCTGGTGCCCGAATCGAGGCTCCAGCTGTGCGACCAGATGATGGATGGATCGCCGTTCCACTCCGCGCCTGTGCCCGCGTGGACGACGAACAGGTTCGGGACCTCACCGTTGATCGCGTAGCTAGAGAAGTTGACATTCGCGTCCGCCGCTTGCACCGCTGCGAGCACCAGGCCCTGCGCGTTGCGCGGATACCAGCCGAAGCCGTTGTCGTGAATGCCGTCGGCCTGGCAGTAGTACTCGTAGGTCTGCCCGGCATTCTGCCAGCCCATGGCGCTCGGCAGGTTCACGGTCACGATGTCGACCTTGCCGTACCAGACGTCGTGGTAGTAGTTCTTCAGCGTGCGATCGGTGGGTCCCCCCAGGCTAGCGTACTCGGCCGGGTTGTAGACCGTGCCGAACAGCATCGCATCGAAGTACGTGGCGAGATTCAGGCGGGAGGCCGGGCCACCGGGAGGCGGCGTCGTGAACTCGACGAACAGCACCAGGACCTTCTGAGTGCTGTCGGTCACCAGCGCCGGAATCGTCTCACCACCCGGGTTGAACTTGCGCCCGCGGTTGATGGAATTCGGGAAGGGAAGCTTGACATGCTTGCCGGCAGCGCGCAGGGCGTCGAGTGCGGCCGGCCGCAACGGGGTGATTGAGAATCCACGCCCGGTCGACGCCATCGGAGGTGGCGCAACCGCGACACTGGCGACAAGAATGAGAACCAGAGCTGTGAGGCCGAGGCCAATCCACGTGCGCATGTTCCACTCCTTCCAGGCCAGGCCGAGGGTGGGGGCTGTGTGACTGGCGCGCTCAGCAAAGCAAATGGGACGGGGACGGAGCCCTGGATCTCGGCGTTCACACAAATCACCCATTGACATCCCGCGGGCGTTTATCCTACTAAAGAGGTCTATATTCCGGGAGACGCTGTCGTGGTTTCAGGCCTGCCCATGGACTCCTGCCGTTGTCACAACCCTGCCTGCGAAGGACCTTCGCCAAGGAGCGACGCTGATGAAGACGCATCTGACCGCGCGCCCGCCAGACTACGTCCCCCGCTTTTCCGCCGGACCCGCCGCCGCCGCGGTGGTCGGCTTGTTGACCGCCGTCGTCCTTGCCCAGGTTCCGGGCCCGCTTCTCTCGTTCCCGAATGAAAGCGGGGTGCTGCGGACCTTCTCCGCGGCCGGGCCGATCGACACGACCCAGCCCTTCTTCCAGCCGCTTGGGAAGCAGTTCGCGACGACGTGCGAGCACTGCCACTTTGCAGCGAACGGCTGGGGCATCTCCGCCGAGCACGCACAGCAGCTGTTCGAGTCCACGGGAGGGCAGCATCCGCTGTTCTCGGCGCCGAGCGCCAATGACTTCCATGCCGCGCTGGCGCTTGGCAGCGGGGGAACCGTCGAGCAGCGAGAGGAAGCTTATAGCCTGCTCATCGACAAGGGCGACGTCCTGGTTCGCAGGAATCTGAACACCACGGCGGCTCTCGATTTCACGGTCACGGCCGTCGTCGATCCGTCGCTGCCCGAGTCGCTGAACACCATCGCCGTCGATGCCGATGGCCACGTGGTTTCCCAGGATACGCCGGACTCCACGCCGGCGATTCCCGGCGTCGTGTATCTCGCATACACCGCCCAGGACAGCGGCGGGGTTCCCCAGATCTGGGTCCACCGGCGTCCGTTGCCGACGACCAACTTCCCGTTCCTGACGACGGTGTCCTGGGATGGACAGGACACCCGGCAAAGCCCGAATCCCGCCATCCGTCCCACGCGTGCCGGCGTCATCGACGTCGCCAAGGCGGTGATCCGTGGACGCCAGGCCGGGCCCTCTCTTGTCGCTCCCGACGGGCACGTCTACGCCGGCACCGAGCTGGACGCGCTGGCCGGCGGACTTGCCGACTTCATGTTCAGCCTCTTTGCCGCAGAGGACACGGTGCACGGAGCAGGCAGCCTGAGCGCGGCCGGAGCCACGGGAGGAGTAGGCAATCTCTCGAACCAGCCCTTCCACTTCGGGATCAACGATGTGTTGCAGGGAGATCTGACCGTCGAACCGGATGGCACGGTCGTGTTGAACAACACGCGATTCACGCCGCTCGTCTTCTCCGCGTTCGATGCCTGGCTCAGCAACAAGAACCCGATGCGCGCGTCGATCGAGCGCGGGGAAGCGCTGTTCAACTCGCAGCGGCTGAACATCAGCGGCGTGGGCGGACTGAACGACGCAACGCCGGTCCTGCCCGATGGAACCACGTTGGCGCAGCCCATTCCGTCGTCGTTCGTGGGCTCGTGCAGCACGTGCCACGACGCGCCCAATGTCGGAGACCACTCCACCCGCCTGCCGATCGATATCGGAGTGGCGGCGAAGTCGCCGGCCGCGCTCGGCCGCGAGGCGGTGTCCGATCTGCCGCTCTTCATCCTCACGCGCAACTCGGACGGCGCCATCGCGCAGACCACCGATCCGGGGCGCGCCGTGATCTCGGGGAAGTTCGCCCACATCGGCCAGTTCAAGGGTCCGATTCTCCACGGCATGGCCGCGCGGGCGCCCTATTTCCACAACGGGATGGCCGAAACGCTCGAGGACGTGGTGGATTTCTACAACACCCGCTTCGACGCCCGCTTCACGGCGCGGGAGAAGGCGGATCTGGTCAACTTCCTGAAGGCGCTGTAGCAGGTCCGTCGCGCATCGCCGTATCGGCGCCTTGTGGTGTGTGGGAGGGCTTACTGCAAGGCGTCGCTGCGCCATCGCCTTCCGAGTTCCGGGCGGCAGGGTCCGTCCCCGCCGCCCGGAATCCATGTAGCCTTTAGCCCCAGGCCCTAAGCCCTAAGCCTACTGCTCGATCGTTCTCAGAACGTGAACCTTGCGGCTACACGGACCGATCGCGAGCCCTGGTAGCCGTTGGGCATCTTGTACATCGGCTGGGGCCGGCCTGACGACGGGTTCGCCGCATTTGCAGCCGCCTGGATCGCGACGGTGTCGAACCCGCCCGGCTGGAAGAAGGCTCCGCCGGGGTTCCCGGTATAGCCCGGAATGGTGAGCGAATCCCGGTAGGCCGAGGTGCCCTCGGTCAACCAGATGGCCTGGTCGAACAGGTTCATGACGTCGGCCTGGAGCGAGAAGCGCGTGCCCCAGGGCAGCCGGAACTCGTGCCCAACGTGCAGGTCCGTCTGGTTGTACATCGGCGACCGGCCGAGATCGCCGCGGCCCAGGAAATACACCGGCACGGTCTGGTAGGTGACCTGCGTGGTCTGGAGCTGACCGCTGGTGGCCTGGAAGTTCAGGCCGAGGCTCGTGCCCCAGGGCATGACGTAGGCGGCCTGGAACTTGAACTGGATCGGCCGATCGGTCTGCAGCAGGCCGTTGACCGGGTTGCCCTTCTGGTCGAATGACATGTAGAGGCCGTCGTAGTACCGGCTGACGTTCGGGGACGCGCGGCCGTTCTCGTCCGAGCTGGCGAGCCCGCCGTAGTTGCCGAACAGGCGGCTGAAGACCACGCTGGTCGTAGCCTGCCAGTTGTGCGAAAAGCGTTTTCGGAGCACCAGTTCGAAGCTGTCGTAGTTGCGCTTGACCTTCGGCGTGGCGGGGAAGTTCGGCCCGAGCGCTCCCGTTCCGAGGCCGTAGCCGGGGTTCGCGATATAGAACACCTCGCCGACGCCCACCACGATGACGCCGACATCGTCGATGGTCTGGCCCATCCACTTGTGCGCGAAGCGGGCGCCGAGCGACATCACCGGGCTGAACTCGTGATCGACGCCGAGCGTGAATTCCCCGGTCCGGGTCGGCTTCAGGTGCGGGTCGACCAGGCTGGCGCCGAGCTGGTTCGAGACGTGGCGGCGATCGTTCAACTCGATGAAGGTGCCGCCCGCGCACCCCTTGTCGGGCGTGCCGGTGCAGTCGATCGAGTTCCAGTTGTAGGTGTCCAGCGTGTAGATGTACTGGACCCACCGTTCCGCGCCCCACGCGCCGCGCGGCATCTCGAGCTTCATCGTGTCGTAGAAGAGGCCCCACGACCCGTAGGTCTTCCATCGGCCATCGCCCTTGAGGTCGTAGGCGAAGCCGAGACGCGGCGCGATCTTGTCGCCCCACCCGAATGTCACGCCGGGATTCTCGGGACGGTACGACGGAATCTGCTCGTGTTCCAGGCGCACGCCGTAGTTGACCGTCACCTTGTTGTTCACCGTCCACTGATCCTGCGCGAAGAAGCTCAGGTTCACCTCGTGGATGGAGCCCTTGGTGAATTGCTGGCTCACCGTGAAGTAGCCGTACTTGCCCTTGGCGGTCGTATTGCTGAGCGTGTTGTAGGTCGAGCCCCACGCGAACGAGATGTTCTGGGCCTGGTCGCCGAAATCGGCGCTGTTGCCGATGTTCTCGTACAGCCCGCCGACCTTGAAGGCGTGGTCCCCGAGGAAACGCGTGAACCAGGTCGCGTCGGTGGACAGCTGCAGCCGGGAATAATTGTCTCCCAGGGAGTAGTTGTTGGAGGTGTTTTCGGCATAGCCGCTGAGCTGCTGCAGGTTCGCCGGGACATCGAGCAGCCCGATGTTGCTCTGGCTGAACGTGCGGCGCGTTCCGTGATAGTAGTCGCCGCCGGCGCTGTGACTGCCGTAGCCGAAGTACCCGGCCGTGACGTTCACATAGAGCTTGCCGCTCGCCACCCAGTCGAAGATGCCGGTGTACAAATCGGTGAACGTATCACTGCGAAGGGCCGGGCGGGGATTGTATGACGTCACATTGCTGGTGCTGGTTCCGTCGGGCTCGATGCCCGGCAGCCCGAGGGTCCCTCTGGTGCGCTCGTTGCTCCCGGTGAAGCGAACCCTCAGGCTGTTGGAAACCTGCGAGGTCGCGTTGTAGTTCAGCGTCCGATCGTAGGGCGAGTTGTTGTCGAACGTCTGGGTTGGGGCGAACGTCTTGGGCGCAGCCCAGGTGACCGTCCGCTGCGCGTACGAATACGACGGGTTGTAGCCGATGAAGAACCAGATCTTGTCCTTCTTGATGGGCCCTTGGATCGAGAATACGGGGTCGACCGAATACCCCTTGTCGCGTGGCGTGATGATGTATTCGGCAAGGGCTTGGTTGGTTGGCACCTGCCGGAGTGACTGGCGGATCCTGCCAAGGAAACTGTTGTTCGTGTAGTAGCTGCCCACGCTGCCATGGAACTGGTTGCTGCCGCTCTTGGTGACGGCGCTGATGACGCCCCCGAGGGCCGCGCGGTATTCGGCGTTGTAACCCGACTGCTTGACCTGGATAGTCTCGATGAAGTCGGTGATGACGTCCCTCTGCGACTGCCCGGTACGCGCGCTGGTCGTGTCCAGCCCGTCGACGATGTAGCGGTTCTCCGAGCCGGAGGAGCCGTCGATCATGATGCCGCCGCCGCGCGTCTCGTTGTTGGTGCCGGGAATCTGCGTGAGGGCCGACGTGAAGTTACGACCCTTCGGGATGAGGTCGATGAAATCCGCCGTCAGGTTGGCTGTCGCCGCGTTCGCCTTGACGTCGATGAGCGGCGTTTCGCCTGTGACCTGAATGGTCTCCGACACGCCGAGAAGCGCCAGCGTCAGGTCGACCTTGAGCACCTGGCCGAGAGACAGGACGACAGACGATTTCGCTGCGGTGAAGCCCTGCAGGGCCGCTGACACCGAATACCGTCCCGGCGGCAACGCCGGGAAACGGAAGACGCCGCTGCCGTCGGTCACACGTGACGTCACGCCGACCGTCTGGGCGCTGCGCGCCTCGACCATCACGCCGGGCAGGACGCCACCCGAGGAGTCCTTGACGACTCCCTGGATCGACCCGCTTTGTTCCTGGGCGAATGCCGGCGGACTGGTGCCGCCGAGCATCCCGAAGAAGACGAGTGCAAACACTGCTCCGACAGAGCGGTACCTCATGGATCCCCTCCTCCTCCATAAGTGACGTGCAATGGCCGGGCGCGGCCATCCCTCGAACGCGGCCGACACGGCGAATGCCGTGACGGCCCCCCGCTCCGTGCGTGAGGCGCCGGTCGCATACCGCGACCTGGGGCGGGTGGCTCGACGGTCGAAACACCCACCGGAGCGCGAAAGTTGACGGCTCAACTCGGACCAGGCAGCGGGGCGAGTAACCGCAGCGTCTGATTAGAGAGGATTCTGCCGTCGGATTCAGCGCGACGCCCGAACGGATGAGGGCAACGCCGGCCGGGGAACCTGTATGAATGGGAACGGGATGCCGCTAACCTTAGGGCAAAGGCGGCCGTATAGGCAAGCAGGATCTTTCCCGAGATACATTGCCCGGGATCACGGGGCTCGAACGGTGCAGTGGCTGGCCGGAACGGGAAGCGCCGACACCCTCGCAGTGGACTGGTATCAGCGACGGACTGCGCAACAGCGCGCTACTTGGACGAGGTCGACCACTTCTCCTGCGCGACCTTCCAGGTGCCGCCTTCCTGGATCATCGTGATGGTGCCGGTCGATTTGCCGGCCGTCTCGTTGACGCCCTCGACGGTGAGCGTCGCCGTCGTGCCTTTGACTGCCGGTCTGCCGATCACGATCTGTGCGGGGTTGGTCTTCATGAAATCGATCATCATCGCGCGCTCGTCCGGCGTCGCCTTGTCGAAGGCGGCGCGCCGATCCGCGACGAACCCGTCGCGGACCTTCTGCACGTCGCCGGCGAACACCGCGCGATAGTACGTCGCGTAGGCCTGCGATGGTGCCGACGTATCGCCGCTGATCGTGACCTCGATCGGCGGCGCCGCAGGCGCGGCGGCTCCCAGGGGAATCGAGAAGGTGGCGTCGAAGTTGTATTCCACGTCGCTAAGTTTCACCGGCTTGGTCGTGAAGACCCGGCCTTCGACGCCTGTTGCGTCAAGCCGCTTCAGCTGCAGGGTGAAGATCTCCGGCCTGGCACCGATGAAACCGGCTTCCGTTCCCGGATAGAACACCATGGTGAAGGTCGACCCCAGCGCGCGCTTCGCCCGGTCGATGGTGAACACCACGGCATGGATCTTCAGCTTGCGCGCCACTTCCTCGCCGATGAAGGGCACCGAGTCCTGCGGGACATCCCTGGACGCCAGGACGACGATGATGTCGCTCGGGGATTCGTCGACGTAGGTTCGTATGAGGGCGGCTTTCTGTCCCTGAATCGTGATCGACCCGGTCACGGTTCCCGCCGGCGCCGAAGCCGCGCGAGGCGTGATCGTCCCGGTGAGGTTGACCGATGGGCCGGCGGCGGATACGGGCAGTGGTGCCGAAGCCAGCAACGCTCCCGCTACGATACAGATGAATGCGTGTCGCATTGAGTCTCCCCTGCAAACGGCCCCCGGCCTGCCGCTGTTACCGTCCATACCACGAGGCCCACGACCGTCCCATCCTACACGAGCAAGCCTCGCCGGCGCCGGCGGGTTCAACCTCACTGGAGCGTGAGCCTCTCCCGCCGCGAGGGTCTCGCATGAGAGGCAGCGAAGTGAGTAGAGTATGACCTTCAGTTGAGAAACGCCAGAACCTGAATCGAGGTCGCGATGCCCCCAATCCAGTCTGATTCGTCACGCCGTTCCTTCCTGTACCGCATGGGACTTCTCGGTGCCGCGCCGGCAATCGCCGGCGGTCTGGGAATCCTCGGCCTGGGCGCCGAAGCCCTGTCAGCACAGACCGGCCTCGGCGCAGGCCATGGCTCTGGGCAGGGCGGCGGGCAGAAAAGCGCGGGCGGTAGGTCATGGAGTCGCGAGTACTGGGCCCAGAAAGGCGACGTCAAGCTGTACCTGTTCCGCAAGCGCAGCGTGGCGCCGAAAGCCGGATCGCCGGCGCTCCCCGTGCTGTTCCTCGTCCACGGGTCCTCGATGTCATCGCGATCCACGTTCGACCTGGCGACGCCGGGGCTCGGCGAGTACTCGCTGATGGACGTGTTCGCCGGGTACGGCTTCGATGTCTGGACGATGGATTGCGAAGGCTACGGGCGGTCGTCGAGGACCGACGGCAATGCGGATGTCGCGACCGGGGTCGCCGACCTCGAAGCGGCATCCGACGTGGTGATGCGCGAGACCGGGAAGCGCCGCATGCACTTCTTCGGAGAGTCGTCCGGCGGCCTGCGCGCCGGGGCGCTCGCGATGAAGCGCCCCGAGCTCGTCGACCACCTCGTCCTGGCGGCCTTCACCTACACCGGCAAGGGATCGCCCACCCTGACGGAGCGGGCCAAGCAGCTCGAGTTCTACCGCACGCACAACCGCCGGCCGCGCGACCGCGCGATGATCCGCAGCATCTTCACGAGAGACAAGGCCGGCACCTCGGATCCGGCGGTGGCCGATGTGCTGGCCGACGCGGAGCTGAAATTCGGCGACTCGGTGCCTACCGGGACCTATCTCGACATGACAGCCAACCTGCCGGTCGTCGATCCGCGCAAGGTGAACGCGCCGGTGCTGCTGATTCGCGGCGAGTTCGACGGCATCGCCACCGAGGAGGACCTGTTCAGCTTTTTCCAGCTGCTGCCCAACGGGAACCGGCAGCTGGTGGTGCTGCCGGGAACGGCGCACTCGGTGGCGTTCGCGCTCAACCGCCACCTGTTCTGGCACGTGATGCGGGGGTTCCTGGAGATGCCGCCGCCTCACCCGACGGCAGGATGAGTCGCGGCGGCAGCGTCCCCCGCTCCTATTTCGCGCCGGGGTTGTTCTTCCAGAACGCGATGAACGCGGCCAGGTCCTGGTTGAACTGCTCCGGATGCTCCCGGTACATGAAGTGGCCACCCTTGTTGACGATGGTCATCTTCACGCGCGGGTTCTTCGTGCCGATGATCTCGAAGAAGTCGAGCTCGCCGTAAAGGCTCGCCATGCCCTCCTTCAGGTTCCAGTCGAGCACGTCCTGCTTGCCGCCATACATGAGGATCGGCACCTGGGGAACGCCTTCCGTGCGCGCGCGGTCCCACGCGCGCTGGCGGTACGCGGCCGTTTCCGCCGCGTTCGTCGTGCCGGCGACCCGTGTGCGCGACGGGGAGTCCGGCAGGTTCACCATGTACTCGTCCGCGGTCCAGAACTCGTCATCGAACGTGTCGATGTCGTATCCCAGCGCGGCCACGCGGCACTTGCGTCCTTCCCACGTCGCCTGGTCCGGGCACTTGTCCAGCGCCGGCTGCAGCCTGGTCGGCCCTTCCCCGGGCCGAGCCATGGCGGGGCCGTGGGCGACAACGGTGAGCGTCTTCACCAGCTCCGGGTGCTCGACCGCGACATAGAAGGCAATGGCGCCTCCCGCGGAATGGCCCACCAGGTGGACCGGGCCGACCTTCAGCGCCTGGATGAACTGCGTGATGAAGGCCACCTGGGCGGGGTTGTCGTACTTGTCGTCCTTGGGCCTGGCGGCCATGCCGGAGCCGAGCCGATCCATGGCGAAGACGTGGAAACGCGTCGCCAGGCCCGGGATGTTGCGTGACCAGACGTTGGCGCCGGCCGTCGAGCCGCCGTGGATGAGCACCATCGGCTCGCCCTGTCCATATTCGTAGTACCTGGTCCTGACGCCGCCCACGCTCGTGAACTTCGCGGCCAGGCCGCCGACCGACCCGTCCGGGTTCGCCCGCGGCGCCATCGGCGACACGGCCTCGGGATGATCGCGCCAGTGATCCAGGAACCCCATCAGGTCGCGATTGAAGCGATCGACGTGCTCTCGATACATGAAATGGCCGCTGTCGTTGAGAATCACCAGCTTGGCCCGCCGGTCTTTCGCGGCGATGGCCTCGAACATCGATTTCTGGACCTTCAGGCTGGCGAGGGGCTCGTCGATGCCCCAATCGATGACGTCGTTCTTCCCGAGATACATCAGCACCGGAACCTGGATGGCGCCGCCGCGGATCCGATCCAGGGTGTTCCGGCGGTACGCCGCGTTGCGCGCGGCGCGCGCGGGATCGGCCGCCCCCGAGGCGACCGCGGCGCGGACGGCCCGGGCCGAAGGCAGCGTGGCCATCAGCGCATCGGCGGCCCAGTAGTCCGCATCGAACGTGTCGGGATGCCATGCCAGCGCTTCGACGCGGCAGCGCAGGCCTTCGTAGACGTTCTGATCGGGGCACTTCTTCAGCGCGGCCATCAATCTCGACGGGTCGTCGGTGGTGCGGCCCGAGCTGGCGCCATAGGCCATGATCGTCAGCGTCTTCACCTGCTCCGGGTGCTCGAGCGCGAGGTTCAGCACGACCCCGCCGCCGCCCGAGTGGCCCACCGCGTGCACCGGGCCGAGCTTCAGCGCGTCGATGAAGCGCGACACGAACTCCACCTGCGCGGGCGTGTCGTAGTCGCCGGCCGGCGAGCTGCCCGAGAGCCCCGATCCGAGCCGGTCGATCGCCAGCACGCGGTACCGCCTGGCGAGCCCCTGGATGTTCCGCGTCCAGACATTCGCGCTCGACGATCCCCCGGTCGAGCCGCCATGGATGAGAATCATCGGCTCGCCCTTGCCCTCGTCGTAGTAGCGGGCCTTCACGCCGCGCACGTCCACGAATCGGGCTTTCAGCCCGTTCACCGACCCGTCAGGTCCGGGCCTGGAAGCCGGTTTGCGGGCCACGGCCGCCTCTGGCCGGCTGGCCGACCCGTCGATGAAGGTGACCAGGTCGCGATTGAACAGATCGACGTGCTCGCGGTACATGAAGTGGCCGCTGTCGTTGAGGATGATCGAGCGGACATCCGCGCTCTTCGCCGAGAGAATGTCGAGCATCCCCATCTGGCTCTTCAGGCTGGCGGCCGGCTCCCGCACATCCCAGTCGATCACATCGTCCTTGCCCAGGTAGAGCAGCACCGGCATCTTCAACACGCCGTCGTTCCTGACGGCATTGATGATCTTTTCGCGGTACGCGGTTGAGCGCGCCGCGCGCGCGGCGTCGCCTGCCTGCCTGGCGATCGCTGCCCGCGCCTCGCGCGACTTCGGCAGGGTCGCCATGTACTCGTCGGCCTGCCAATACTCGGGATCGAACGTGTCGGCCTTCCACCCGAGCTTCTCGACGCGGCATTTCAGGCCTTCGTAGACGTTCTGATCCGGGCAATTCTGCAGGGCGACCGTGAGCCGCGCCGGGTTGTCTGCCGATCGTCCAGCGCCGCCGCCCGCGCCGTGGGCGATGATCGCCAGCGTCTTGAAGGCATCCGGATGTTCGGCCGCCATGGCGAGGGCGACGCCGCCGCCGGCCGAGTGGCCGACCAGGTGCAGCGGGCCGAGCTTCAAGGTCTGGATGAACTGGTAGGCGAACCGCGACTGGGCCTCGGTGCCATAGTCGTTGTCCTCCGCGTTGCCGGTCAGGCCTGAGCCAAGCCGATCGATGGCGAAGACGTGGAACCGCTTCGCCAGGCCCGGGATGTTGCGCGACCAGACATTCGCCGTGGACGAGCCTGCCGTTGAGCCGCCGTGCAGCAGGAGCATCGGCTCGCCCTGGCCTTCTTCGTAGTAGCGGGTTCTCACGCCATTGACATCGACGAACTTCGCATGGAGGCCGCCGATCGAGCCGTCGGACGTGCCCTGAGCCTCGACGGGCACGCCGGTGCCCGGCACGAGCGCAGCCAGAGCGATCGCGACCGCGGCCAGAACAGCCCGGCCTGCCGAGGTGCGACGCTGACGGGATCGCGTGACGCTGGGGGCGAAGGGCATGAAGGACATGGGCAAGGTGTCTCCACGAGAAAGAGGGAGATTGGGTCTGGGAATTTGGTGGGCGGAATCATATCACCGGAAGTCTGCGCCGAGTCGGGCGCCCGGGACCCCTATCGGCTGCCGCCACGCAGGGCGCGGCCAAGGCTCCAATACGGCAGCCACAGGGTCAACGCAGTCAGCAGAATGGCCCAGAACCAATAGGGGAGGACGAGCGCCGCGGCGATCTGCCCGGTGTCGGAGTAGACGAGCCGGCCGGACATGCGGACCTTCTCGGTGAACAGGTAGCCGATCTGGAGGAAGACGGAAATGCAGGCCTGCACCCCGAGGAACTGCAGGCTCACGATCTGCCAACGATCGCTGCCCTTGAACCGGATGACGAGCAGCAGGAGCGCCAGCAGGACGATCACGCTGAAGCCAAACGCGGTGCGGATCCAGATGAACGCCGACAGCAGCATCATCGCGGCCAGCCCGGTCAACCCGAGCCTGGCCCGCTTCGGGCGCAGGCTGAAGAAGATGAGCAACGAGCCCGCCAGGGCCGGTCCGACGGGCCCGGCGGCAGCGACCAGCGCCAATCCGGTCTGGCCGAGGAAACGTGTGCCGGAATGGACGGCGAACCCCGACCCGTCGGGCAGGAGCTCCAGCGTGACGAATGTCCCCCCGAGCAGCATGGCGCACAGCCCGTGCCCCATCTCGTGGAACCAGGTGGCCAGGATCGTGAGCGGATAGAGAATGAGGCGCCCAACCGCGAACTGCCACAGCAGGATGGTGGATAGCGCCGAGAGTGCCAGGCCCAAGGCTCGTGTGTTCTTTGTGGTCATGCGAAGACGACGGGACAGACTACATCAACCTGCTCGAGTTCAGATAACTGGATTGCTCGCGGCAGTCCTGCGCGATGGCTGGGTCTCTCGCCGCCCATCCCGGCGCAGTCTGTCCACGGTCGGTCTTGCAGCGTCCATTGTTCGTGCAGCGTCCATTGACACGAAGCATCCCGACCGATCAGAATCTCGGCATTCCGGCGCTTCGAGCCTGCCTCTGAGCCTTCGTACCCTGCCGAGCGACCTGCCGTCCATGCGCCCCTGCGCGGACAGGCCGGGAGGTGTCGATGTCGAAATCTCGAATCTTCGTACTCCTGTTGGCCGTGGCGGTGACCGGCTATCCGGCCGTGCACGCGGGATCGCAGCCGCCGCAGGCGGCCCGCGGGGGCGATCTCGTGCCGATCAACGTCCGTGTCATCGACCGGAGCGGAAAGCTGATCACCGGTCTTGCCCAGTCCGATTTCACGGTGCTCGAAGACGGCGTGCCGCAACGTATTCAGCAGTTCTCGCCGCAGGCGATCACGGCCGGCGCGCCATCGCCCGCGACGAAGCTGGCGCTGCGCACCCGCATCTCGACGTCCCCCCAGGTACAACGGTTGTTCGTCTTCGCGCTCGGCCTGGGACGGCTCGAGGGAGTGCCGGGGGGTGTCAGTGCGTTGATTCGGTTCGTGAAGACACAACTGCTGCCGCAGGACCAGGTCGCGATCTTCGCCTACGACCGCGCCATCACGTTCACGAGCGACCACGCGCGGATCCTCGAGGCCCTCGAGCGAATCAAGAAGTCGCACGAGGACATTTCCTTCAAAATCAGCCAGGAGCTCGGGCCCATGGGCCTGGCGGGCCTGTACGGCAGCCGCGCCCTTCCGAAGAAGCTGCAGGCGAGGATCGACGAGATGCTGCTTGGACCTGGCGCCGCGCCGCCGGCCCCGATCACGGTGGACCAGATCGACACGGCCGCATTCGGCGAGCTGTCGCTCGATACCTTCATGGCTTCGAGCGCCATGTCCCTCCAGGACCTGGACAACATGATGACGCTGATGGAATACCTGCGGCGGTTCGAGGGCGAGAAGCACGTGCTGTTCCTCACCGAGCAGGGGTTCCTGTGGCCGACCGAGGCAAACGACGAGTCCATCGCCGCGGCTGCGAACGACGCGCGGGCGTCGATCCACACGCTGCAGACCGGAAGCCAGCTGTCGGCCACCGCGACCCGGGAGGTGGACGCCACGATGCAGCAGTCGCAGTCCTTCCAGAGCCTGAGACGAATCTCGGACCTGACCGGCGGCATTTCCTCGATCATGGGCTCGGGCCAGGCCTTGCTGGACAAGGTGGACGAGAGCAGCCGAAGCGGCTACCTGCTCGAATACCAGCCGTCCGACTCCGCATGGGACGCCCGCTACCGGCGCATCGAGGTGAAGGTCAACCGGCCCGATGTGACCGTGCTCCATCGGCACGGCTACTACCGGATCGCCGAGGCCGGACCGTTCGATCGCCGGGCGTTCATCACTCAAACGCGCCTGGGAGCGGCGGCCAGCACCCAGCGGTCGCTGACCGACATCAAGGTGAGGGCGTCGCTGTCGCTTCGGGGCAACGACACGATGGAGGTGAAGGGCACGATCGAGATCAAGCGGATCAAGCTCGCCACAATCGACGGTTCGCACGTCGGCCGGCTCAATGTTGCGGCGTTCGGCCTGGACAGCGGAAACAACTTCAAGGGATTGCGGACCGAGACGCTGCGTGCTGAAGTTGACCGAAGAGGAGTACGCGCGCGCGCTGAAGGAGGGGTTCGCCTTCACCCTTCAGCTGCCCCTGATTCAGAGCGCGCAGCACATCCAATTCATCGTCTACGACTTCGGGTCCGACCTGCTCGGGCGGACCGATTTGAAAGTCGGCGCGGCGCCGTGAGCCGGAAGCTGGAGGGCTGACGCGCGACGGGCTGACCGGCGTCGATTGACACCGAAGCTTCCATCCGGCCAGAATCTCGGCTGCGCGCCGTTGTCGCCCGGCCCCCCCGAATCGTCGTTGCTTGCCCTGTTCACGGCAGTCTCCACGTTCCTGCGCCAGGCCGAAAGGTGCCCATGTCGCGATCCCGATCGCACGTCGTCGTGTTGCTGGCGGTGCTGGTCTTCTATCCCGTCGCGCACGCGCGGCAGCAACCGCAGCCGCCGGTTCCCGCGGCGGATCTTGTTCCCGTCGATGTGCACGTCATCGATCGGACGGGCAAGCCGGTGAGCGATCTCGCGCAGTCGGAGTTCACCGTGCTCGAGGACGGCGTGCCGCAGCGGATTCAGTCCTGCACGCCGGAACTGCTCGCGCCAGGAGCGGTGTCGCCTGATGCGAAGCCGGCGCCTCAGACCGCCATCTCGACCTCGGCCCAGTCCCACCGGATCTTCGTGTTCGCGCTGGGCATGGGCCGTCTCGAAGGCCCGTGGCAGGGCATCAGCCATCTCATTGAGTTCGCGAAGACGCAGCTGCTGCCGCAGGACCAGGTCGCGATCTTCGCGTACAACCGCGCGCTGCCGTTCACAGGCGATCGCCCGCGGGTCCTGGCGGCGCTCGAGCGGATCCGGAAATCCCACGAGGACGTGGACTTCGAGCTCCAACAGCACCTGGGGCCGACGGGAATGGCGCCGCTCTATGGCAGCCGGGTCATTTCGAAGAAGCTGCAGAAGCGGATTGACGAGCTGATCCTCGGGCCTGGCGCCCCGCCGGCGGACCCGGTTGTCGTCGATGAGATCGACCAGCAGGCGTTCACCGGGATGTCGCTCGACACCTTCATGGCGTCGACGGCGACCTCGCTCCAGGACGTGGACAACCTGATGGCGTTGATGGAGTACCTGCGGCGGCTCGACGGCGAGAAGCACGTGCTGTTCGTCACCGAGCAGGGGCTGCTGTGGCCGAGCGAAGGAAACGATCGGGCGATCGCGGTCCTCGCGAGCGACGCGCGAGCCTCAGTCCACACGCTTCGGACAGGCGGCGTGCTGGAGACGACGGGCGGCAGGGAGTTGAACACCACGATGCAGCAGGCGCAGTCGCTGCAGAGCCTGAGGAGGATCTCGAGCCTGACCGGCGGCCTCTCCTCGGTTGCCGAATCGGGGGAGGCGATCCTCGACAGGCTGGACGCGACCACGCGGAAAGGCTACCTGCTGCAATACCAGTCGTCGAGACCGTCGTGGGACGCCACGTTCCGGACGATCGAAGTGAAGGTCAGCCGCCCGGACGTGACCGTGCTCCACCGACTGGGCTACGTCCGGCAGCCCGAGGCCGGCGCGTTCGACCGCCGGATGTTCATCACGAACTCACGCCTGGGGGCGGCCGCGGTGTTCCGGCGCGAGGTGAACGACATCAAGGTGAAGGCGTCGGCGTCACTGCGAGGCCGCGACACCCTGGAGGTGAAGGGGACGATCGACCTGTCGAAGGTCAGGCTCTCCACGGTGGACGGCGCGCGAGTCGGCCTGCTCAACCTCGCGGTGATGGGCCTGGACACCGCAGGCAACCAGATGGGCATGCACGCGGAGACGCTGCCGCTGAAGCTGACTGAAGCCGAATACGCGCGCGCCGTGAAAGGGTTTCCCTACACCGTCGAGTTTCCCGCCATCCAGGGCGCGCCGAACGTCCGGTTCATCGTCTATGACTTCGGGTCCGACCTGGTGGGGCGGGTGGATATCCGGCTCAACTAGGAGTGACGGCCGTGCCGGCCGGCCCGGAAGCCGCGTGTCGCCAGCCGTTCATGTCGTATGAGGGGCGTCAGGTCATTTGGAAGGGACAAGTCGATGAGTGAGCAACCGGCGGACCAGGCGTTCGGGACCGACTTCGGCAGAAGGGCGGGGGATGACAGTGCTGCTGCAGCGAGCCTGACGCCGCTGGCGCTTCAGTACCTCGACCAGACGCGGCCCTGGGTGCGGTTCATGTCCGTGGTGACCTACGCGAGCGCCGGGATGATGGTGCTGGCGGCACTTGCGATGCTGGCGGCCAGCATCTTCGGCGGCAGGGCGGCGAGCGGCGCCGAGGCCGGCGGCTTGTTCGGCAGCGCGATCGCCAGCGGGTTGATGGCCTGTCTCTATCTCCTGCTGGCCGGCGTGTACATCGTTCCCGGATTGTACCTGTCCCGTTACGCCACCGCGATCAAGCGCCTCAAGGCGAGCGGCACCGTTGCCGGGCTGGAGGACGCCCTCAAGCACCAGAAGTCCTTCTGGCGCTGCATCGGCGTGCTGACCATCGTTGGCGTCTCGATCGCGGCGGTCGTGGTGGGCCTGGCCATCGCCGCCGGAGTCGCTGCGTTCATGATGGCGGCCGGCCGCTGACCCGAGCCCGATCCTGAACGGACGCGCGGGGATTTCGCCGGAGATGGCCATTCGCCTGTCCCTGGCCTTCAATACGACCGCTGAAAGCTGGCTGAATCAGCAGGTTCAGTACGACCTGTGGCACGCCGGTCGAAACCGAAAGCACCTCCGCCTCCGACGCATCGTCGCCGCCTGAGCGTCTCGTTTCGGAGTATTCCGCATAGACCGCGTTTCAGCCGCGGCGGCTCAGCATTTCACCGACCGCCGTCGGCCGCGAGCCGACGTCAGGCAGCGCCTTCGCTGAATAGATCTCGTCGATTGGCGGCGTGTCAGCGACGCCCGTCAACCTGCCAGCACGCAAGAGGACTGCCGCGTCTCGATTATTTCGGCGCCCTCGGCAGTGGGTTGTCCGTGACGACGATGATGAAGGTGGCGAGCGGCCCGAGCAGGAGGGACGCAAGGAACCACGCCAAGCGGCTTCGTCCCTTCGACTGAGCGAGTCCGGCGTTGATGAGCGCCAGGGTGCCCCAACCCACCGCATAGCTGCGACCGACTTCAACGGCATTCATTGAATTCCCTCACGCTGCCGAACGAACGCGCATCACCCGTGTAACCGGACAGCTGTTACCGATCTTGCCGGCCGCTCACACGTCTACTCCGCGAACATTTCCTGAAGCACCCGGAGCACCTCGTTGAAGGAGGCCGACGGCATTTTCCCAAGCCGCTTGACCAGACGCTCGATATCGATTGTGCGAAGCTGATCAACCGCCACGAATCCTGACCGACCCTGGAATCGGCAGGGAATTCGCCACGGGTATGCGTTCCCGCCGGTCGTCATGGGGGCGACGACAAGGGTGTGAAGGTGCCGATTGAGTTCGTTCGGAGAAACGATCAGACAGGGCCGAGTCTTTCGGATTTCGCTGCCCTTCGTCGTATCGAGCGCGACCAGGTGCACATCGCCGCGGGCGAAGAGCAGTCGGGCTACCGCCATTCCCACTCCGTCTCGTCAAACCGTGTGCGGACCGGCGCATCAAGCACCCGATCGTCGTCGTGAAGCCGCATCTGCTCGGCGGCCTCCGCCCACCCGGCTCGGGTCCGACGCAGGGCCTGCACCACCAAGCGCCCCGGCTCCGCCTGCAACTCCACTTCCTCCGTCAATCCTGCCTGTTCCAACAACGCCTTGGGCACGCGAATCCCTCGGGAGTTGCCGATTCTGACGATTCTCGCTGTCGTTCCCATGGTGACTACATTGTAATCACATGGGATGTGCGGCCGCAACGGTGTCTCGCCGGAGTTGCTCGAGGTGCAGTAGGCCGGATCGTGGTTCAGCCGCGGGCGGGGTGCGGCAGGTCCGGCGGCCGTCGTCTGCAATCGGATTGGGCGCCGGATTGTATGGCGTGAATGGGTCTCAGGGATGCGCGAGCGCCCACGAATTGAAATATTGCCCAACACCGCTCTCAAGTGAGCTGAGCTTGTCACGACCCTGTGCCGACTGATGTTGGTTGAAAGACGTGTTCGACGTTAGTCCGACGAAGGCCGCTAACCGTTCAGCCTGCAGGTCCTGTGTCTGACACTGGTATTCAACCCAGCGTCGGTTGGCCTCGATCTTCCAGAGGCCTTGATCTAGAGCGCATAGCACGGAAAGAGCCCCGTCCGTTGCGGTAGAAAGCCATGTGCGAATTGTGTCCTTGCTAACGGCCGATTCGAACCCGAAGAGTAGGTTGAGCTCCATCATGTGAATTCGGTCGGACCGCAAACGCTCGACGTCAAGATCGAGGCCGAGTTGACGGTATTCGCCGCAGGAGTCTCCGACGTCGCGAAACCCACTGATGTCCAACGTTGACTTCACCTCGATCCGAGCTAGCACGCTATTCCGCATGTAAACGCCCTCTTGAACACCGGGCTTCATCAGCACGGCAGGCGAAATGGAGCGATCGATGATCAAGATGTCGTCCTGCGTCTTGGACCGGAAGGCGTTTCGAAATGAGATGACGGTACCAGTAGCGCAGTGCACGGTGGCTGGAAGCCACGGTTCGAGAATCCCGTCGACGAGCAGCTCGCGAAAACGGCCCTTGAGGCCGGGATGGGCAATTCTCTTCTGAAGTTGTGCCAGTGCTACGACACGCTGCGCATCGATGACGAGTCGTTCGAACACATACTGGTCCATCGGATGGGTGGATGCGTTTCCCGGAAACCCTTGACGGTTATTCGAGAGAGCCTGCACCCGTTTCGCTCTACTTCGGATCGTCAGGCCAGGGCGATTTCACCTGCTTCGACTTGAGGTAGGCCACCACGTTGGCGAGCCGGACCACCCTGTCGCGGATTTCCTGGGGGTAGAGTTTGGCGAAGATCGGCCCGAACACCGGCATCGGCTGGGAGTACTCGTTGTCCTGTCCGGTACTGGCCGCGCGTTGGGTCGCGATGAAGTCCGTCATAGTTTTCGGCACGCGCTTCCAGCGATTGATGTTCTCCTCGACGTTCGCCGCGACGAACCTGCCGTCGTTGCGGAGAGCGATCGTTGTCAGGTCGCTCGGTGGTACCCGCATGCCGACCGAACCGGGGCCGTGGCCCCGCAGGTCGTCGCCATGACAGTACGCGCAGTACGCCTGGTAGACGTCCTTGCCGTTCACCGACGCAATGGCGCGCATCTCCATCTTCTTGACGGTGGCTTGCGACCACGCGATCGACGGCAGGGCAACGAGAAGAAACGCCACGGTGGCAGCTCGCACAAACCGCTTCCGCATAGCCACGTCCATCTCTGCCACGCGGTGTGGCGCGAAAGTAACTTGTCGTTGGACCTGATTCGACTGCCCAGAGGCTACGCCCGTCGCGCGAGCGTGTCAACGCGCGCTGCCGCGCGCCTGCCGCCTATGTCAAGCCTCGATAGCACTGTTGGGAAGCGGGTCGCGTCCGTGCTCCGGATGTGGGAACGTGCTCGGAACAAAGTGGGTAACGGTGACCCGCACCTAGCGGATCGAGCCCACTTCGCGAGTGGTTGGCTTGGGGGGCCGCCTTCGCGGCCACGCCGCTTCGGCGGACGGCCTTCGCGAGTACTTGGCTTGCCAGCCGAACCTCACCGGAGGTGAGTGGCAAGCCGACGGTGAGCGAAGGCTGGTGCGGAAGAGAGGATTTGAACCTCCACGACCTTGCGGCCACAAGCTCCTGAGGCTTGCGCGTCTGCCAGTTCCGCCACTTCCGCACTGAAGGGCAATTGCTGCGGGCAGGACACCCAAGTATATCCAAAACGCGACGATGAGCCAAACACCAGGCGCCCCCCAGAGCGAATGCCAGCGGGAAGCACGGCAACGCCGCCACCCCGCAACAACCGGCACGACCGGCACCGCCATGGCCGCCGCGGCTAGCACGAGGCACCGCCTCCTCTCCAGTGGTAGGCTAATCGTCGCGCTCGCTATTCGAGGAGTCCGATGATGCTTCACACCGCACTGATCATATGCGTCCTGTCGTTATCACCACTGGCGCAGCAGCCGGCGCCCGCACAGGCTCCAGCACAAGCCCCCGCGCAGGCGCCCGCGCCGGCCATCGCCAAGGCGCAACTGGCGCTCGACCTGCTGCTCCAGGAGAAATACGCGGAGGTCGTGGCCATGTTCGCCCCATCGATCCGCCAGGGGCTGCCGGAGGAGAGGCTGCGAGCGGCCGTGTCGCCGATTCTTCGCGGCTCCGGCGCCGTCAAGAAGCGGTTCGACCCGCAGGTCCAGGCGCCCGGCAGCTTGCAGACCGTCGTCCTGCCGGTCGAGTTCGAGAATGCGTCGTGGGAATTCGTCGTGAACGTCACGTCGACAGGCGACCTCGCGGGCTTCTTCATCCGGCCGTCATCGGTGACCTCAGTGCCGTGGAATCCGCCGCCATACAGCAAGCCCGCGTCGTTCCGTACCGAGGAGGTCACCTTCGGCAAGGGCGACTGGCAGTTGCCCGGCACGCTCGCGCTGCCAATGGGCGCGAAGCCGTCGGCCGCCCTCGTGCTCGTGCACGGATCGGGCCCGAACGACCGCGACGAGTCGATCGGACCTCAGAAGCCGTTCCGCGACCTCGCCGAGGGGCTCGCGTCTCGCGGCATCGCGGTCCTGCGCTACGAAAAGCGCACGCGGTACGCCGCCGCCCGCCTGGCGAAGCTCGCGACCTTCACGGTCCAGGAAGAAACCGTCGACGATGCGCTGGCGGCCGCGGAGTACCTGCGGAGCCGATCGGAGATCGATCCGAAGCGCGTCTTCGTGCTCGGCCACAGCCTCGGTGGGTTCCTGATCGCGCGGATCGGCCGCCGCGATCCGTCGCTGGCCGGCCTCATCTCGCTTGCCGGCAGTTCCCGTCCGTTCGAAGACCTCGTCGTGGAACAGCTGACCTACCTGGCGTCACTGGCGGGCAACCCGCCCGAGGCACTCAAGCAGGTCGAGCGGGCGAAAGCCCAGGCCGCGCTGGTGAAAGGCCTGACGCCGGACAGCAAGGTCAGCCAGGCGGATCTGCCGTTTGGCGCCCCGTTGTCCTACTGGCTGGATCTGAAGGGATACGATCCGGCAACGGAGGCGCGTGCGCTGAAGCAGCCGATGCTGATCCTGCAGGGTGAGCGCGACTACCAGGTAACGATGACGGATTTCGGCCGCTGGAAAGACGCCTTGAAGGACCGGAAGAATGTGACGTTCAAGTCTTTCCCGGCCCTCAATCACCTGTTCCAGGCCGGCGAGGGGAAGAGCACGCCCGCCGAATACACGAAGGCGCCCGGTCACGTCGCACTGGAGGTCATCGACGAAATTGCGGCCTGGGTCGGCGGGATCAAGTGACGCGGCCTATTCCAGATCGCTCAAGACAGGTTCGCGGCGAACCCGGTTGCGATCATAGCCGGGGCTCTCGGGATCCTCTCGCTTGCCGAGTCTCGGCGAGACAATCGCGACGGCAGTGAGAATCCCCGCCACGCCATCAGAGGCGTAGTGATAGCGGCCGTAAATGGTCGACACGTAGATGACGAGGACGATGGGCAGCGCGACGCGGAAGGATCTCCGGTCGTACCGGTAGAGCATCGCCAGCATGACGCTCGATAGCGCGCAATGCGGGCTCGGAAGGCTTCCGCCGGCGTAGTGCGCGTGGTTCCGGATCCATTCGGCGCACCACGTGAAGAACCCGCCGCCGAGCGGCACGGTGTAGACCTGCGGCTGGTAATACAGGGGCCCGGCGACAGGGAACAGGATGAAGCCCGTGAAGCACGCGATGTTGACCAGCGAGAACCTCAGCAGGTAGTCGTGCGCCGCCTCGGCTCCAGCCGACTTGTAGCACAGCAGCGCCACGCCCGGCAGCATCGGCACGTAGAACACGTAGGCGAACATCATGAATTCGGTCAGCGCGGGCCCCGTGAATCGCTGCATCCAGATCGTGGAATCGAAGCCGATCGCCGCGCGCTCGAATGCCAGCACCGACCCGTCCATCCAGCCGCGGACCAGGACGTGCTGCAGGTTGGCGACGGCGTCGAACAGATAGGCGAACAGGCCGACCACGACCGCCGTGCGGATCGTGACGGCAACGGTGCCGTCCCGAAGGCGGCGGAGCCCCCAGGTGATGCCGGTGTAGAGACCGAGCACGATCGCCAGCTGTGCCGCCAGGGCCTGCCAGCCCGGGACGCGATCGTGGAATCCGATGGCCAGGCCCAACAGGATCGCCATGAAGGTCGAGCAGGCGACATCCGCGGCGAAGGCGAGGTTGTGGCGTCTCATGCCGTTAGGACGAAGGAACGGTCGCCTTCGATCCACGCCCGCCCCACGACGGTCCGGGCCACGCTGGCGCAGCGGCTTCTGGATTCCACCACCAGGCCGTCACCCCCTACTCCACAGGCGACCCGGTGGCAGCGCACCGTCGCGGCGCTGAGGCATCGGAACGCTCGCCTCTGGTTCCAGGGGCAGATCGTCTCTCAGTTCGGCACGTGGATGCCGGCGTCAGCGCGGGGACGATCCTCGTGCTGAACCTGGCGAAGGCCAACCCGCGACTGCGGCGGGAGTAGCGATCCACCTACCGCGCCGCAAGGCCCTCGACGGTCTCGACGAGCAGGCGATTGAACTCGTCGGGCCTCTCGAGCATCGGGTAGTGGCCGGCGCCCTTCATCACGACGGCGTCGAAATCGGCGACGACGCTCCGGTTGGCTGCAACGCTCGTCGGCCACAGGTCGCCGTTGATCGCGCGGATCGGCACGCCTGCCTTCCGAAACGCGACAGCCATGTCGTAGTCTGCCATGCCGTCCATCAGGCCGACCACAGCCGCGTGCGGCATCGCCAGCATGCGGGCCTCGGCCCACGCGCGAAGCTTCGGCTGGGTGCCGGGATGAAACAGGCTGTCGAGCATCGCGCGGCACGCACCCGCGAAGTCGGTGCGGAACGATTCCGCCCTCTGGTGCGCGAAATCGGCGGGCATCACCTGGGTGGCATCGTGGAGCGTGTCGACGCCGACCACGCCAATCGCCCGGCCCGAAAGCAGGCCGGCCGCTTCGAGCGCCACGGGCCCGCCAAGCGAGTTGCCGATGATCACCGCCCGGTCGAGCCTGAGCGCCTCGACGACGGCCCGAACGTCCTCTGCGAATGCGGTGATGGTCCACGATGTCCGGTCGTGGCCCGATCGGCCGTGGCCGGCCAGGTCGACGGCAACGCAGGTATACCGATCGGAGAGCCCCGAGAGCTGGTGCTTCCAGAATTCGTGGTTCGCCAGGCCGCCGTGGATGAAGACGAGCGACACCGGACCGGCGCCGCACGCGACGTACTGGATCCTGGTGCCGTCAAGGGACCAGGCGCGGCGGGTGCGGCCGTTCCGCACCGCGCTCGCAATCTCGTCGCGACGCCGCTTCGAAAGGCGGGCCAGCACCAGGTCGTACGCCTTACGCAGCAGCCCCTCGAGCTCGCAGCGGTCGATGGGCACCTCCAGCGACTCGAGTGCCACCCACTGTGCGCGGGCGAGGTACGGCGCCGGCGCGATGCCGTCGCGTTCGATCAGCTCGGCGAAGTCCTCGACTGAGGTCTTGAACCACACGCCGTTGGGCGGCTCCACGTTCACCATGACGAACATCTTGCCGCCGACGGAAAACACGAGGGAGTCTTCCCACTTGATGTCCTCGGTCACACCGGGCATCGAGAGACAGACACGACGGATGGATTCGATGGTCATCGGGACCTCGCTCGCGCGCTGATCAGGATCGAGATCTGCGGGACTGCTCCGTGACATATCCGTCGCAACGCGTCGATCCTCGAGTCGATCGTTCCGTTCATCTACTTCGCCAGGAACTCGGCCGGCACCGCCTGGCGCGCGATCTTCGCCGGCGACTGTTCAGTAATCACATAGGGCCGCAAGCGGAACTGGTAGCGATACGCCCGGGCCGGGAGCCGATACGGCTCGTGCGCAAGGGCCCCCCAGCTGTCATCGCCGCCGACACCCATCTGCGCGAGGTCCAGGTTCAGGTACACCTCATCCCGGCGCGTCATCTCGTAGGTGTGACGAACCGACTCGATGTCGGCGTGCGTGAAGTGGCGCGCGGCCGCGCTGAGCAAGGGCATGCCCACGGCCACCAGCCCGATGCCGCCGCGGTTGGTGAGGGCTATCCACCGGGCGTCGACCTTGTTCCCGTTTTCCTGCGGCTTGGAATAGTCGGTCCACTGCCCGTCCACCGTGCCGCGATAGAGGTCGACCCGGGCTTCTTTCCGGTCGCTGTAGGTCTCTTCCGGGCCTGGCCCATACCAGGCAATCTGCTCGAACCCCTTCGGCAGCGCCATCTGCAGGCCGAAGCGCGGCAGCATCGGCAGGCCCTCTTTGCCAGGCGTGAACGCGGCGTCGACAACGAGATCGCCGGTGCCGAGGACCGTGAAGGAAAGCTGGTACGCGGAGTCGATGCCCGGAAGCCTGGCGTCGATCGTGACGCGCGCCGCCCGATCGCCAAGGCGGGTTGTCGTCACCCGCTGAACCTGCCAGCCTGACGCCGCCGTCCGCCACACGGCGAGCTTTTCGTGCAGCCTGGCCCCGATGTCGTTGTCGGTTGGCGCGCGCCAGAAGTCGGGCAGCGGACCGTGCGCGATGAGCTCGGTGCCCCGAAAGCGCCACGACGTGATCGTGCCGCGCGTCCTGTCGACCGTCATGTCGAACCCGCTGCCCGCGACGACCACGGCCGACGCGGTCTCTTTCACGGTGACCGGTGCCGCGGTTGACGTGTCGATGAGCGCCTTCTCGCGTGTGACGGGCAGCCTGAACTCCTCCCACGCCATCTCCTGGCCGATCGAACCGGCCCACGGCGTGGCGCGCCGCAGGCGGAACGACAGGTCGAGCCAGTACTCGACACCCGGCTCAGGCGCGATCTTCGGCAGCGGCAGCGTCACCGTCCGGCTGGTCCGAGGCGCCAGGTCCAGATCCGCGATGGTGCCGGCCGCGATCACGCGGCCGTCGCCCCGCACCTCCCAGCGCCCGGTCAACTCGTCGCCGAGCACGGTGAAGTCGTGCCAGTTGGTGAGTTCCACGGTGCCCGCGGCCAGATCCACGGGCTTCGCGTGCACGTACTGGTAGTTCTTCTTCACCACCAGCAGGCCCGGGTGCGGCTTTCGATCGGCGGCCACCAGGCCGTTCATGCAGAAGTTGCCGTCGCTCGGCGTGCCGGGCGGTCCGAAATCACCTCCGTATGCGAGAAACGTCCGGCCCTTCGCGATCGCGCCCGACGCCTTCAGCTTCGATCCTCCGGGCCGGTCGGTGCGTTCGCCCCGCGCGGGGACGAGCGTCCGCAGTCCCTGGTCCACCCAGTCCCACACGAAGCCGCCCTGCAGCTGCCGGTTCGAGTAGATCAGGTCCCAGTACTCGCTGAAGTTGCCGGTGCTGTTGCCCATGGCGTGCGCATACTCGCAGAGCACGAGCGGACGCGTCTGCGGCGCCGACGCGTACTTCGCGAGGCCGTCGGGCCGCATGTACATCGGCACATACAGGTCGGTGTGCGGCCTCAGGCCCGCCCGCTGGTACTGCACCGGCCGCGACGGGTCGCGCTGATGGATCCACGCGCTGGTCGCCTCGAAATTCACGCCGTCGCCCCCCTCGTTGCCGAGCGACCAGATCACGACCGACGGATGGTTCTTGTCGCGCTCGACCATCCTGACGGTGCGATCCATGTGCGCGTCTTTCCAGGCCGGGTTGTTGCCGAGCGTACGCTCCGGGCTGTAGCCCATTCCGTGCGACTCGATGTTTGCCTCGTCCACCAGGTAGATGCCGTACTCGTCGCACAGGTCGTACCACGCAGGCGCGTTGGGGTAGTGTGCCGTGCGCACGGCATTGATGTTGTGTTGCTTCATCAGCCTGATGTCGCCGAGCATCGACTCGCGGGTGACATACTGGCCGGTATCGGGCTCGGTCTCGTGGCGGTTGACGCCCTTGAAAAGAATCGGCACGCCGTTCAGCAGGAACTGCCCGTCCTTCATCTCAGCTTTCCGGAAGCCCACTCGAGCCGGGATCACCTCCACCACCCGCTCCGCGTCGTCTCTGAGCGTCACGAGCAGCGTGTACAGCGACGGAGACTCCGCCGACCAGGGCTTGACCGCCTTCACGACCTGGCTGAAGGTGACGGGCGACTCGGACGTCGCGTCGACAGACAATGACCGGGAGAGGCGTTCGATGACTGGACGGCCGGCCCGGTCCAGCAGCTCGGCCTCCACGGTGACCGTTCGTGGGGCGGTTCCGTCGTTGCGCGCCTTGACGGTCACATCGAGGGTCCCGTCGCGATAGCCGGCATCGAGCGACGCGCGCACGTCCAGGTCGCGGACGCGAAGCGCCGCGGTCGACCACAGCGTCACGTCGCGGAAGATGCCACTCAGGCGCCAGAAGTCCTGGTCCTCCAGGTATGATCCGTCGCTCCAGCGAAACACCTCGACCGCCAGGACGTTTTCGCCGGGCCGGACGACGCGCGTCACGTCGAACTCGGCGGGCGTGCGGCTGTCCTTGCTGAACCCGACCTTCTCGCCGTTGACCCAGACATAGAACGCCGAGGCCACGCCGTCGAACGTCAGGCGAATCTGGCGGCCGCGCCACGCGTCCGGCACGGTGAAGGTCCGGCGATACGAACCGACCGGGTTGTTGTCCGCCGGAATGCGCGGGGGATCCGCCTTGCCCCACGGGTAGTCGCTGTTGGTGTAGATCGCCAGGTCGTATCCCTCGAGCTGCCAGTTGGCCGGAACGGGGATCGCGGCCCAGGCCGAGACGTCGAACTCGGGCTTGAAGAACTCGATCGGCCGATCCGCCGGTTTCGCAACCCAGTGAAAGCGCCACTCCCCGTTGAGGAGCCGGTAGTAGGGCGAGGCGGCCCGGTTGCCGCCGAGCGCCGTCTCGCGGTCGGCGAAGACGGTCATGCTCGCGTGCGGCGCTTCGCGATTCACACCCGTGATGGAAGGGTCCTGCCACTCGGGCGGCGGTGTGTCCGTGGCGGCGATCTGCGCGCGCATGCTGAACGAATCTGCGACGAGCCCTGCGGCGATGAGGACTGACAGTGCGACGCGGATGTGCCTGCGGATCATCTGGATCCTCCGGGGCGGGGCATTACGCGAAGACGAACTCCCGAAACACGGCCGGCACGTGGAAGCTCGGTCCGTCAGGCACGGACCACGCGGCGTAAACGGCATCCCGCTCGGGCTGGTCCGGCCCGCCCGGACGCTTGATGCGGAACACGTTGAACCTCCAGGCGTCGTTCTCGCGAGGCGGCAGCTTCGCGCCTGCTTCGGCCGACAGCGATCGCAGCCCGTCCCACGGCAGCCACGCCGTGGCCGTCCACGATCCCGATCCGGTGCCCTCGGGCGAGGGCCGCGTGCTTACGCGCGTGACCATGCCCGTCCAGTCCCACTCCCGATCTCCGGCCAGGGTGGGCCAGCCTTCGGCAATCCGCAGATCACAGACGATGTTGGCCGGGCTGATTTCGACTTCGGCATAGTTGCGGCCCGCGGCGGCCGGATCGAGGAACAGCTCCACGACCTCTTCGAGCCAGAGCGACGAATCCCGCCCTGTCAGCGTGTGCCACGGGCGATCGTCTTCCGCATCGAATCGCACGAGCAGTCCGTGCGGGTTCCACATCGCGCGAAACCACGTGCGATACGGCGCCGGGCCCCAGGTGATCACCGAAGGGGCCGCCCAGGCCGGGTTGGCGCAATCGAGCGCCTCCTCTGGAGGAAGGTCGCAGCGGACAGCCGTGTAGCGTTGCGGCGCGGGTTCGGCCTCCGGATTCCGATAGAGCAGAGCCACGTTCGTGATGCTTTCGGCGGCGCCCGAGGCCACCGCGGCTGTCGGGTCGATCACCCGTCGATGGGGCGTTCAACAGTGACTGGAATCATACCGTATGAGCGTGGTGGCGAGGCTTGATGCTTGCGGCTTCAGGGTTGTGGCTTGAGGCTTGGGGCTTGCGCCGCCTTCGCGCCTGCGGCGCCCAAGGGCGGGCGGGATGCGGTGATGGCGAGCGCGAGTCCCGCTCGCGCCCGCCAACTGATCAGGACGTGCGCTTGAGGACGACCAGCGAGAGATCGTCGTGCGCCCGGGCGTCGTCGACGAACGCGCGCACCTCGTTCAGGATGCGCTCGCCGATCTTCGACGCCGTGAGCGGGGCGAGGCCCGGCAGCAGCGCCAGGAACCGGTCGTCGCCGAAGAAGTCGCCCGCCTCGTTCATGGCTTCGGTCACGCCATCCGAGTAGACGATCAAGGCCTCGCCCGGCATCACCTCGACCGCCTGTTCGGTGAACCCGGCGGTGTCGAGCAGGCCCATCGCCATATCTCCAGGCTGCAGCGTGTCTGCGCGCCCTTGCCGGAGCACGACCGGCGGCATGTGCCCCGCGTTGAGCAGGCGAACCCGTCCCGTGCTCCGGGCGACATCCAGGTAGACCATCGTCACGAAGCGATCCGGCAGGCCGTCCCGGCACAGGATGCGGTTGACGTGCGTGCCCAGCTCGGTGAGCGATTCGAACTCCGTGCACAGGGCGCGCAGCGTGGCCTGAACCTTGGCCATCAGCAGCGCGGCAGGCAGCGCCTTGCCGGCCACGTCGGCGAGGCTGATTCCGTAGTGCCCGTCACCGAGCGACAGGCAGTCGACCAGGTCGCCGCCGACGTCGTTGGCCGGCCGCGTGTAGAGCCAGACGTCCCAGCCCGCGATCATCGGGCTCTCTTCGGGCATCAGCGCCATCTGCACGGCGCGTCCGGCCTCGAGTTCGTTGCGCGCCATCAGCTTGTCCCGCAGTTCCAGCATGAGCAGCACCAGGAGGAGGGCAGAGCCGACAAACGGAATGTTGACGCTGGCCTGGACGTTGTGCCCGACCGAGAAACTGAAACCCGCCAGTGCCGTCAGCACCAGCGCGACGATCAGCACCACGCGGCGGGGGGGCGTCAGCTTGAAGAACAGCGCCTTGAAGAGCCACCACACCAAGTGGGCATAGCGCTGAAGCGTCCGCATGCCGCGCAGGCTGTCCCGCTGGTCCTCGGTCAGGTAGAACGCCTGCAATTCCTCGAACGTCCGCCTGACCGACCGCAGGAAACTCGATTGACGCATCTCGGACCACAGGCGGAGCAGGTCTCCCTTGAACGTTCGGACGAACGACGGACCCCCGCCGGCGCCGGATCCGGAGCTGGTCATTGACGCCTCGCCGCGGGACCACACGGACCGTCTGCTGACCTCATCCGGATGGTCCGCTCGACTGCAGTACTAGGGACGAAAACGGAAGCGGACAAGTTCATTCCCGCGACGTGCCGGACCCTGAAATTACTGGCCCTTGCGGCTCACGTCTTTCCCGGAGATCGCCTCCACCGCGCCGATGGCCGCCTGCGAGGCCGCGATGATATCGCGCTCTTCACCGCCGAGATAGATGCGCCCGAACGATCCGAAGGCGCGAACCTCGAGGATGTTGATCATCGCGTGTTTCTCTGCCTCGTTGGCGGCGATCGCCGCATAGGCGGCCGGCTCGACCTCCAGGACGAACAGGCTCTGGCGCGCGAGCAGCAGGTTGCCGTGACGCATCCGGTTGATGAGCTGTGTGTGGTGGGGATCCACGTTGTGAATGACCTGGCTCGACAGGATTCGAGGCTTCCAGCGATCTTCGATGGTCAGGCCCAGGGCGTCGAGGATCGCCGACCCCGAGGCGAGCACCTCGGCCTGGGAAGGGGAGTGCACTTCGAGCAGGCCGTAGAGGCGCTCGATGATCTGCATCCCCGGGCGCGCGGCAGTGGCCTTCACGGCGACATCGGTGATGCGATTGATCTCGATCCCGGGCGCAATCTCGACCCAGAGCGAGGCATCGCCCGGCAGCGGGAGGAAGCCCTGGGCCACGGTGCCGAGGAAGGCGGCGTGCTGCGGCTGCAGAGAATCGAGGAATACGTACGATCGAAGGTCGGCCACGCTGGTGTCTCCCTGCTGCCCGCCCACGATACATCGGGTCCGGCCGGGCGGACAAGGGGAGGCCGCGAGCCCCAGTGCTATACTCGCCTCCGGTCCGTCATTGAAGGAGGAACTAGCTGTGGCAAGGCCTCGTGGCATCGGTGTCGTAATCGGCATCCTGGTGGCCGCTGTCGTGGTTTCGGCGCTGGGCGTGCTCCTGATGTTCTTCGTGGCCGGCCGCGAGCCAGCCGTCGCGCCGCACTCGGTGCTCGTGCTTCGCATCGAGGGCGAGCTCTCCGAGACCGCACCCGAGAACGTCTTCGGATCGGTCCTCGGGCGGCGGCGCCTCACCGTGCGGAACCTGGTCGACACCCTGAAGAAGGCCAAGGTCGACGCGCGGATCTCGAGCGTGATCGTGATGCCGATCGGTGTCGACTCCCCCTACTGGGCGAAACTCCAGGAAGTGCGCGACGCGATCCTCGACTTCCGCAGCTCCGGCAAGCGGGCCGTCGCTTACCTCGAGTACGGCGGCGATCGCGAATACTTTGTCGCGACCGCCTGTGACCAGGTCTTCCTCCTGCCGACCAGCCCGCTCGACCTCAACGGGCTGGCGAGCTACGAGTTGTTCCTGCGCGGCACGCTCGACAAGATCGGGGCCGTCGCCGACTACCATCACATCGGCGATTACAAGACGGCGACCAACCAGCTCACCGAAAAGACCTTCACGCCGGCCCATCGCGAGATGAGCGAATCGCTCAACCGGGATCTCTATACGCAGCTCGTGCGCGGCATCGCCCAGGGCCGCCGGAGGTCCGAGGCCGACATCCAGAAGGTCATGGACGAGGGGCCCTTCCTGCCCGAGGCGGCCCTGCGGGCCGGCCTGGTGGACGACCTCGCGTACGAAGACCAGATCAACGACAAGGCCAAGCTGAGCATCGGGCGCGAGATGTCGCGCATCACGGCCGAGACCTACAGCCAGGTCAGCCAGCAATCACTCGGCCTCGCCACGGGGCCCAGAATCGCGGTCATCTACATCTCCGGCCTCATCGCCTCGGGCAAGAGCGGCTACGACCCGTTGAACGGGCCGGTGGCCGGATCGGACACCATTGTCGAATATGTCCGCCGCGTCCGGCGCGACAGCTCGATCCGGGCCGTCGTCCTCAGGATCGACAGCCCGGGCGGATCGACGATCGCCTCCGACGTGATGTGGCGCGAGCTGACCACCAACCGCAGCGGCAATCCCAGCGTGCCGATGGTGGCGTCGATGTCGGACCTGGCCGCCTCGGGCGGATACTATGTCGCGATAGCGGCGCCCGATATCGTCGCGCAGCCCGGCACGCTGACCGGCTCGATCGGGATCTATGGCGGGAAGATCGTAACCGGGGGAACCTACGAAAAGCTGGGCATGAACATCGAGGCGCTGAGCATCGGCAAGAACGCGCAGATGAACTCGCCGGTCCGTCCCTACAATCCGTCCGAGCGCGCAAAGCTCGAGGAGCAGCTGCAGGCCTTCTACGACCAGTTCGTCGAGAAGGTGGCGCGGTCGCGCCGGCAGACCCCCGAGGCGATCGACAAGCTCGCCCAGGGACGCGTGTGGACCGGGGCGCAGGCGAAGGAGCGCGGGCTGGTGGACGCGCTGGGCGGCCTCGAGCGCGCCGTGGCCCTCGCGAAGGAGCGGGCGAAGATCCCGGCGGCGCAGAACGTCGAGCTCGTGGTCTTTCCCCCGCGCCGCACGCTGTACGAAATCCTGAGCGACACGTTCGGCGGCACGGACCAGAGCGCGGGACTCGCCTTGCTGCTCGGCCGCGGCGAGCGGCAGGCGGTGGCAGTCCTCTCGGCGCCGCTGCGGATCTTCAGGCGCGGCGAGCCACTGGCGCTGATGCCGATGGCCTTCACGCGCTAGCGCGCGATCCGCTTCCACAAGGGCCGCACAAACAGAAAGGGCCGCGCGGACAACCGCGCGGCCCTTCGTGTTTCCTCTGTCGCAAGAGAGCTGCGACGCGGGGTGCTCCGGCACCCCGGCGTGCCTATCCGCCGATCACCGTATTCAGGACGTCTCGATTGATCTCGATGCCCATCTTCAGCTTGGCCTTCACCATGTAGGAGGAGAAGAACCGGCCGCGCCGCTCACCGAGCATCTCCTGGCGCAGCGTGTCGCGCCCGCTGGCGACCTGGGCCGGCGTCACGTCCTCCCGCTGGAGCACCTTGATGATGACCGTGCCGTTACTGGTCTCGATGGGATCGCTGACCGTACCCGGCGTCAGGCCGAACGCCGCCTTGTCGATGGCCGGGCTGATGCCGACGTCGGGCAGCGCCGTGCCCCGGGCCACCAGGTCGCTCGTCTTCGCCTCGAGGCCGGCCTTCTTGGCCGCGGCCGCGAAATCGGCCGCGCTCTTGAGCGCCGAGTCAATCGAGGCCGCCTTGGCCGCCGCCAGCGCCTTCGCCTTTTCCTTGATGGTGTCGTCGCGGACCCGATCGCGAACCTCTTCGAGCTTGGGCAGCGACGGGTCCTGCTTGCCGGTGAGGGTCACGAACGCATAGCCGCGGCTCACCTGGATCGCGGGGCTGACCTCACCCTCCTTCATCGAGAAGACCTGGTTGGCCAGCTGTGGCGACGCGCCCAGATCCAGCACGGGCTCTTCGCGCGTGAAGTATCCCGACTCCTGCACCTTCCACCCGCGCGCCTGCGCGACCTTGTCGAGGTCGGCGGGCGTCCTGATGAGCTGGCCGACTTCGGTCGACAGGGCGTCGGCGGCTTTCTGGGCCTTCTCGGTCGCCAGCTGATCGCGGATTTGCGCGCGCACGTCTTCGAGGGGCCGGGTGCTGGCCGGCTTCTTGTCGACCATCTTGATGATGTGGAACCCGTAGGTGCTCTTCACGAGGTCGCTGATCGTGCCGGGCTCCATCGCGAAGGCCACCTGCTCGAACTCGGGCACCATCCGGCCCTTGCTGAAGTAGTCGAGATCGCCGCCCAGCTTCGCGGTCTGCTCGTCGTCAGAGTACTTCCTGGCGAGCGCGGCGAAATCCGCGCCGGATTTCGCCTCGGCCAGGACCTTCTCCGCGAGCTTGCGGACAGTCGCTTCGTCCTTGCCTTCCGTCTTGAACAGGATGTGGCTGGCCCGCACCTGCTCCGGAGTCGAGAACATCTCGATGTTGCTGTTGTAGTACCGCTCGATCTCGCGCGAGGTCACCACGGCCTGGGGCTTGAGCTTGTCCACGTCGACCACGAGGTACTTGATCCGGCGCCGCTCGCCGACGCGGTACGACTCCTTGTGCTTTTCGAAGTACGCGGCGATCTCCGCGTCGGATGCCGTCAGGTCCTTGCGGAACGTGTCGGCCGAGAAGGTGACCAGCTGGATCTTCACTTTCTGGTTGCGCCTGGCGAACTCCGCGTCGACCTCCTGATCGCTCACCATGATCCAGTCGGTGAGCACCGCCCTGAGCTTCTCGACCATCAGGCTGCGCTTGAGGCTCGACTCGAACTCGCTCGGCGTCATCGGGGGGCGCTGCATCCCGAGCAGGTCGCGGTACCGCTGCTCGCCGATGAACTGGCCGTTCAGCTGGAACGCGGGGATCGACAGGATCCGCTGCTGGATTTCCTCGTCGCCGACCTTGATGCCGAGGCGCTCGGCTTCCGCGGTGGAGGCCACCTCGTCGATCATCTGCTGCAGGACCTGCTGCTCGACGCCGAGCTGCTTCAGCAGCTGCTCGCTCACCTGGGATCCGTAGGCCCCCCGGTACGCCTGGAGCTGGCTCTGATACGCGCGCCGGAACTCGGCCACCGAAACCGGGCGGCCGGCCACCGTGGCGATCTGATCGCTCGGCAGCGACCCGGCGTCCTTGCCGCGGAGAAAGTCAGGAATGTAGAAAATGACGAAGGTGACGCACACGAGCGCCAGGCTCCACTTGAGCCAGCCCTTGTGGCGTCGCATCCGGTCCAGCATGGTCATGGCGCGAACGACTCCAGTCCGATCCCGTCATCCAGGTTGACGCAACGTCCCGGCGGCCCCGATTCGAGGCGGGCCTCGCTCGTCGCCGCCGGCCGCAGCCGAAACCCTAAGTGTATCGCTAGAAATCGCGCAGCGGCAAGCAGTTACATTCGACAGGGCGCCCCGGCCCGGCACGAAGACGATGGCCCCCTTCCGGAGGCGTCGGGTCCCTCAGCGCCTCGCCCGGGTGCATTTTGTCTGATTCAAGACCTTGGATGGTAGGCCTTGCCAGGGTTGACTGTGTGCTATATTTGCTCAGGATTGAAGTACTTAGCGGAAGTTGCCGGCACCAGGGCGCCGGCAGCCCCGCGGTCAGTGTGATCAACGCGACCCTTGCGTGCGCCTCCTGCACGCCGCGACGCCCGCGTGCGCGAACCTCAGCCGGGCCCGATGGGCCCGATCGCAGCAGCTGGCCGACCTGGTGTGTGGAGGCGAGTTCGTATGGACGCGATTGAAGGAGTCGTGCGCACGGCCGATGGACCGACAGCGAATCCCATCGCGATCCAACACGGTCGCTGTGCCGGCCTCCGAGAGCAGACCCGCCGATCTGTCTGCGCGCCTGTCTCAGCGCCAGCGCTTCCTGCGCACGGTGCCCAGGAGACGCGAGATACTCACGGATCTGTTGACCGCCCTTCACTCCGATGTGACTCCAGCCAGGATCGGTGACGCGATCATCGCACGGGCATCGAGCTGGATTCCCGCGCCGCGGTGGGGCGTGATCGTGGTGGACGGGGCAGGGCAGCTGTCGCTGGTCGCGTCGCGCGATCTGACGGCCGAGGCGACTCGCGCGTCGATGGCCGTGGCCGGGTGGGTCGTGCGGCGGGGGGACGATTTCCTGGCGGCGAGCCTGCTGCGCGATGCGCGCGTGGCGTCGGGCAGTTACGACGCGACGGTGGTGGCGCTGGTGCTGCCCGCGCGCGGCAAGATCCTCGGGGCGGTGGTCGGGCTCGACGATGCGACCAGCGCGCGGGATCCGCGGTTCGGAACCGGCGTCCGCGACGGGCTGCGGCCGCTGCTGGCCGCCTCGGCCGTGGCGCTCGAGAACGGCCTGCGCCTGCAGCGCGCCGAGGCCCTGTCGGTGACCGACGACCTGACGGGCCTGTACAACTCGCGGTTCCTGACCGAGGCGCTGCGGCGGGAAACCAAGCGGGCGCGCCGGGGCGCGCGGGACCTGTCGGTGCTGTTCATCGACCTCGACGGCTTCAAGACGATCAACGACCTGCACGGCCACCTGCAGGGGAGCAAGGCGCTGGTCGAGGCGGCGCAGGTCATCCGCGACTGCGCGCGTGAAACCGACGTGGTGGCCCGCTACGGTGGCGACGAGTTCGCGGTGGTGCTGCCGGAAACGGGGAGTGATGGGGCCGTGCTGGTGGCGCGCCGGGTTCGCGATCACCTCGCTGCGCACCCCTTCCTCGCCTCGGAACACCTGACGATCCACCTGACGGCTTCGGTGGGGGTCGCCAGCATGCCTGTCGATGGCACTTCGCCTGATGAACTGATCCAGGCGGCCGACCAGGCAATGTACCGCGTGAAGGAAAGCGGAAAGAACGGACTTCGGCTCGCCTCAGAGCGACCCGCCGAGCGGGTTAGCAAGGAGTAAGGGCGTTGAGTTTTCGGTCGCTGTTCTCATTATTCTCGAGTGACCTGGCCATCGACCTTGGCACCGCCAATACGTGCGTGTACGCGCGGGGCAAGGGCATCGTGGTCAACGAGCCGTCGATTGTGGCCATCAACAAGGTGAACGGGCGAGTGGAGGCCGTCGGTCGCGAGGCCAAGGACATGCTCGGCCGGACGCCCGGCAACATCGTCGCCATCAAGCCCATGAAGGACGGCGTCATCGCCGACTTCGACGTCACCGAGAAGATGCTGACCTACTTCATCAAGAAGGCCCACAACCGCAACATGTGGGTGCGGCCGCGCATCGTGATCGGCGTGCCGTCCGAGATCACGCAGGTCGAGAAGCGCGCCGTGAAGGACAGCGCCTACCGGGCCAAGGCGAGCGAAGTGCACCTGGTCGAAGAGGCGATGGCCGCCGCGATCGGGGCGGGCATGCCCATCACGGAGCCGTCGGGCAACATGATCGTCGACATCGGCGGCGGTACGACGGACATCGCGGTGATCTCGCTGGCGGGCATCGTCTACAGCAAGGCGGTCCGCGTGGCGGGCAACGAGATGGACGAGGCCATCATCCAGTACATCAAGCGGAACTATAACCTGCTCATCGGCGAGCGGACGGCCGAGCAGATCAAGGTGGAAATCGGGTCGGCCTTCCCGCTCGACGAACGGCTGACCATGGAGATCAAGGGGCGGCACCTGCTCGAGGGCGTCCCGAAGACCATCACCATCAGCGATGAGGAAATCCGCGACGCCCTGGCCGAAACCGTGAACGTGATCGTGGATGCCGTGCGCGTGGCACTCGAGCGGACGCCGCCCGAGCTGTCGGCCGACATCGTCGATCGCGGGATCGTGCTGACCGGCGGCGGGTCCCTGCTGAGGAATCTCGACAAGCGGCTGCGCGAGGAGACGGGGCTGCCCCTGGCCATGGCCGAGGACCCGCTCTCGTCGGTCGTGCTTGGCGCGGGCAAGATGCTCTCGGACTTCAACCTGCTCCGCAAGATCTCCATCGACTGACGAGTTTCCGACCCGTCCCCCGGGGCACGCGTGGCCGAGGCGGGGGCGGGGCGACATCACGGATTCGGCACGATCGCGGCGAGCGACGCATGGCGCTTTCGGACATCCGCCACCGCACCGGCTACCTCTTCATCGCGGTGATGGTGGGGCACATCATCCTCATATCCGCGCAGGTGAACTCGCGCACGGGCGTGCCCATCCTGAAGGCCGTGCTCTTCGGCGGCATCGCGGAACTCCAGCGGCTCGCGTGGGGCGTCCAGTCGGGCATCCACGACGTGTGGAACGGCTATATCAACCTGCGCGACGTGCGGGCGCAGAACCGGACGCTCTCGACCGAGGTGGCCGACCTCCGCGTGCGCCTGCAGGAGGAGCGGGCGCTCTCGCGCACGACCGAGTCGCTGCGGGCGCTGCTCGACCTTCGTGCGCGCCTGGCGCTCGCGACGGTGGCCGCCGAGGTGGTGGCCGGCAGCGCAACGCCCGATTTCCGGTCCATCACGATCAACAAGGGCCGGCAATCCGGGATCCGGCTCGACATGGCCGTGATGGCGCCCGCCGGGGTCGTGGGGCGCGTGGTGCTGCCGGGCGCCGATGCGTCGACCGTGCAGCTGCTGATCGACGCCAACGCCGCCGCGGCGGCCCTGGTGGAGAAGTCGGGCGCGCAGGGCATCATCCAGGCCGGCCCCAACGGCATGCTGCGCCTCGATTACCTGGCGTCGACTGCCGTGGTGCAGCCCGGCGACCTGGTGGTGACCGCCGGCACCGACCGTGTCTACCCGAAGGGGCTCATCGTGGGCACGGTCGAACAGGTCGAGCGCGTCGGCGCGAACCGCGTCGTGAGCCGTGCGCCCGGCCGTGGACTTCTCGAGCATTCAGACGGTGCTGGTCGTCACAGGAGAGTTGGCGCCCCCGGCAAAGCCCCCGGGGACGCCATGAAGGCATTCTGGGTCGTGCTGGCCATCGTCGTGGCGGTGCTGCTGCAGACCTCGGCCGCAGGCTTCATGATCGGCCACACGATGCCGGTGGATCTGGTCCTGGTGGTGGTGATCTACGCCGCGCTGGCCTCGGGCCGGCTGACCGGCCTGCTGGGAGGCACGCTGGGCGGCCTGGCTCAGGACGCGATGTCGGGCGGCATCCTCGGGATCGGCGGCCTGGCCAAGAGCGTCGCGGGGTTCCTGACAGGCGTGGCGGGTACGCAGTTCATCGTGACCCAGACGTTTCCGCGATTTGTCGTCTTCTTCGGCGCGACGCTGCTGCACGCCGGCATCTTCATGGGGCTGTACGTCCTGCTCGGGCTGCGGCACTTCGATCGCCCGCTGGCGATGGCCGTGACGCAGGGCATCGGCAACGCGCTGCTGGGCGTGGTGGCGTTCGAAATCAAGGAGTTCCTGCCCGGCGCCATCGAGCGCCGCCGGGCCCGAAGGTCGAGCGCGGGAAGAAAGCGTTTCAGGTAGCCATGGATTCAATCCTGACCGCGTGGCCGGAAGGCCGGCAGCGGACCCACCTTCGAATGACGGTGATGAAGGTCACCATCTCGACGCTGTTCGTCGCCCTGGCGATCAGCTTCTGGTATCTCCAGGTCGTCAAGCACGCGGCGTACCAGGGCATGGCGGAGAACAACCACCAGCGCAAGCTGTCGCTGCGTGCGCCACGCGGCGTGCTCTACGATCGCAACGGGCGCGTCCTGGTCGAGAACCGGGATTCGTACGCGATCTCGATCCTGCGCGAGCAGAGCGCCAACCTCGACCACACGATGCGGATGCTGGCGGATGTGACCGGCGTCCCCGAGCAGCGCGTGCGCGAGACGGTGGCCAGGCATCGTTCCGAACCGTCGTACCGGCCCGTCGTCGTCATCGAGGACGCTTCACTCGGGCAGGTCTCTGCGGTCATGGCCCGCCGGCTCGACAACGAGCTGCCGGGCGTGGTCGTGCAGCGGGTGCCGACGCGGCGCTATCCCGCCGGGGGCCTGGCGGCGCACCTGCTGGGCTACGTGGGCGAAGTGGCCGAGACGCAGATGAACAGCGAGGGCCTGCGCAGCGGCGCCATCGTCGGGCAGTCGGGCGTGGAGCGGACGGTCAACCGCCTGCTGATGGGCACCGACGGCGAGCGGCGCGTGACGGTCAACAGCGTCGGACGCGAGATCAGCACGCTCGACGAAGTGCCGCCGACCGAAGGCCGCCGCGTCCAGCTGACCATCGACGTCGATCTTCAGCAGGCCGTCGAAGACGGCTTCAAGGGGCTCGGATACGATGGCGCGGCCGTCATCCTCGACCCGCGCAACGGAGAAATCCTCGCGCTGGTGAGCCTGCCGGCGTACGACCCGAACGTGTTCGCCGCCGGGATCGACCGCACGACCTGGGCAAGCCTGAACACGGACAAGGCCCGGCCGCTGCAGAACCGCGCCCTGCAGGGGCGGTATTCGCCGGGCTCCACCTTCAAGGTCGTCGTGGCGACCGCCGCGCTCGAAGAGGGCATCATCACCCCCGATTTCACGGTGAACTGCCACGGCGGCGCCGTCTTCTACAACCGCTTCTTCCAGTGCAACATCAAGCAGGGTCACGGCGCGATGGACCTGCGCCACGCCATCGAGCAGTCGTGCAACGTGTATTTCTACACCGTGGCCAACATGGTCGGCATCGACAAGATCGCGAAGTGGGCGCAGGCCCTCGGGCTCACGGGCCGCACCGGCATCGATCTTCCCAACGAGGTCGACAGCATCGTGCCGTCCACGGCGTGGAAGCTGGCCCGCACGGGCGAGAAGTGGTACGCCGGCGAGACCATCTCGGTCGGCATTGGACAGGGCGCGGTGTCGGTGACGCCCATCGGCCTGGCGGAGCTCTACGCCACGGTCGCCAACGGCGGTCGGCGATTCCTGCCCCACGTCGTTCGATCCATCGACGCCGGCGACGGCTGGAAGACGGTGGACGTGCCCGAGATGCCGGACACGCTGCTGAAGCCGGAGACGATCAGCGCCCTTCACGACGGCCTCTGGATGGTCGTGAACGGGGCGGGGACCGGCGGCCGGGCCCGCATGCCCGGGCGCGACATCTCCGGCAAGACCGGCACCGCGCAGGTGATTTCCCTGCAGGGCAAGAAGGCCGCGGTCAACTCGGGCATGGACCTGAGGGACCACGGGTGGTTCACCTTCTTCGCGCCCCGCGACAACCCGGAGATCTCCGGCGTGATTTTCGGCGAGCACGCCGAGCACGGGGCGTGGGTCGCCCCGATTGCCAAGCACCTGCTCGACGTGTACTACGCGAAGAAGGAGGGCCGGCCCCTGCCGGCCTTCGAGGCCCCGGCGAGCGCAGCCCCGGCCGCGCCGGCCAAGCCGGCCGCCCCGATCAAGCCCGCAGCCCCGATCACGCCGGCCCAGGGGACCGCGCGACAGCAGTAGAGGCGGGGCGATCTTCATGCTGGAACGCCGACTTTACGTCCATCTCGACTGGCTGATGCTGGGAGCCATCCTGCTGCTGTGCGGCGCGGGCATCTCGCTGATCTACAGCACCACGGGGAACTCTCTCCGGCCCGACATGGCGCGTCTCTACGTCACCCAGATCTACGCGCTGGCCATCGGGCTGGCAGCGATGTTCCTCTGCGCCGTGATCGACTACCGGCGGCTCGCCGACAAGGTCCACATCTTCTACATCCTCCTGGTGGGCGCCCTGATCTACGTGCTGCTGTTCGGCGCGATGCGCGGCGGCGGACGCCGCTGGATTCCGATCCCGGGCGTTCACTTCAACCTGCAGCCGTCCGAGTTCGCCAAGCTGGTGGTCGCGCTGGTCGTGGCGCGGCTGCTCGGCGACTCGAGGCGCCGCGACCCGGCCCGGGCCGACCTGGTGGCCGCCGGCGTGCTGACGGCCATCCCGCTTGCGCTCATCGCGCCTCAACCCGATCTGGGCACGGCCGCCACGCTTCTGCCCGTCCTGCTCGGCATCGTCTTCGTGGCGGGCGTGCGGCTCCGCAGCGTGGGCATTCTCATCCTGCTGGCCGTGCTGGCGACGCCGGTCGTCTGGGCCTACGGCCTCAAGGACTATCAGAAGAGCCGCATCCTCACATTCGTCGATCCGTCGCGCGATGCCAAGCGCGCCGGCTATCAGCAGATCCAGGCACAAATCACGGTAGGCTCCGGCGGCCTGTGGGGCAAGGGCTTCCGGATGGGCACCCAGGGGCAGCTCGCCTTCCTGCCGGTGGCCCACAACGATTTCATCTTCTCGGTTCTGGCGGAGGAGCAGGGGTTCGTCGGCGTGCTCGTCATCCTCGGCCTTTATCTTTTCGTGGTCATGCGATCCATCGATGCGGCGAGGCTCGCGAAGGACCGCCTGGGTACCTACCTGGTGGTCGGAGTGCTCGCGTGCTTCTCGTTCCAGGTCGTCTACAACATTACGATGTCGGCGGGGCTGGCGCCGGTGAAGGGACTGACGCTGCCGCTGATGAGCTACGGCGGGTCGTCACTGATCGCCACGCTCGCCGGCTTCGGACTCATCCTGAATGTCAGGATGCGAAGGTTCACGAATTGAGGGAACACGTGCGCGCCCGCCGTCGGTCCGGCACGGGTCGTCTGACCCGGCTGCGGCCGGGTGCGGAGTGCGTGCGTCGATCCCGGAGTCTGCGGAATGACCAAAGAGATGATCATCACCTCGAACGGCCACCAGACCATGGTGGCCATCCTCGAGGACGACCTCGTCACGGAGCTTTCCATCGAACGCGAACGCCAGCGCGGCGTGGTCGGCAACGTCTACAAGGCCCGGGTGTCGAAGGTGCTGCCCGGCATGCAGTCGGCCTTCGTGGACATCGGCCTCGAGCGCGACGGGTTCCTCTACGTGTCCGACGTCGTGAACACGCTCGAGGAATTCGAACGCCTGACCGGCGGTGACGAAGACGAGGCGGAGGAGGGCCAGCCGGCCGAGGGCGGGGAGGGCTCCCGCCGCGGCGAGAAGGGCGAGGAGCCGAAGATCGAGGAACTGCTGAAGGAAGGGCAGGAGATCCTCGTCCAGGTGGCCAAGGAGCCGCTCGGCACGAAAGGGGCGCGGCTGACCTCTCACGTGACCATGGCGGGCCGGTTCCTGGTTTTCATGCCGACGGTCGACCACGTGGGCGTGTCGCGCAAGATCGAGGCCCGCGAGGAGCGCGCCAGGCTGCGCGGCATCGTGCGCGACTACCGGGAGACGCACGGGTTCACCGGCGGCGTCATCATCCGGACCGCCGCCGCGGGACGCCCGGACGAGGACCTGCACAGCGACCTCGCGTACTTCCAGCGGGTCTGGAACGAAATCCGGGAGCGCGTTGACGCGTCGCGCTGCCCGGCGGTGGTTTACCGCGAACAGGGCCTGGTCGCCAAGCTCATCCGTGACCTGCTGACCGAGGAATTCACCTCGATTCGGGTCGACAACGAGCAGGAGTACCACCGGCTGAGCGACCTGGTGGAGCGGATCATGCCCGCGCTGGCCGGACGGGTGAAGCTGTACTCCAAGGACTACCCGATCTTCGAGGAGTACGGCGTCCAGTCCGAAATCGACAAGGCGCTGCGCAGCAAGGTCTGGCTCAAGTCGGGCGGCTACATCGTCATCAACCAGACCGAGGCGCTGGTGGCGATCGACGTCAACACGGGCCGGTACGTCGGCAAGCGCAACGATCGGCTCGAAGACACCATCGTCAAGACCAACATCGAGGCCGTGAAGGAGATCGTGCGGCAGATCCGGCTGCGCGACCTGGGCGGCATCATCGTGCTCGATTTCATCGACATGGAGGAGCGCAAGAACCGCCAGAAGGTCTACCAGGCCTTCGAGCAGGAGCTCCGGCGCGACCGGTCACCGTCCAAGGCCGTCCAGGTGTCGGACTTCGGCCTCATCATCATCACGCGGAAGCGGGTCAAGCAGAGCCTCGAGCGGGTGATGACCGAGCCGTGCCCGTACTGCACCGGCACGGGCATGATCAAGTCCAGCTCCACGATCTGCTACGAGATCCTGGACGAAATCCGGAAGATCGGCGGCGACCTGGACGGGCACGGCGTCGTCCTGCGGGTGAACCCCGACATCGCGCGCGCGCTCAAGGAGGAAGAGGCCGGCGTGCTCAGGGACCTGCAGCAGGCGCTGGGGAAATCCGTCAGCATCAAGCCCGACATCCACCTGCACCACGAGCAGTTCGACGTGATGGCGATCTAGTTGAAATATCTCTTGATCCCCGCCGTCGCCACCAACCCCGATGGGTTGCCCGGCAGCCCGCCCTGGCGCGTGAAGTAGTAGAGGAGTTCGAACCGGAACGTGACGTTGGTCCGGACGAAATACTCCACGCCCCCGCCCAGGTTGACGCCCCACCGCTGGTGCGTGCCGTCCTGCACGGTCTCATCGTCCAGCCAGTAGCGCACGATCTGAACGTTGGTGCCTGCCGTCACATACGGGTGCCAGTCGCCGGTTTCCCAGTTGTAGACCGCGTTGAGGGCGACCCGCGTCTGCTCGAGCGAGGTGAGGCCGGTGACGAAGCTGGGCCTGGCGTAGCCCACCTGCAGCCTGGCGCTCACCCGCGCCACCGGGTACAACTCGATCGCGGCTTCCGGCGAGAAGGTTCCGTGGAAGTCCTCGTCCGGAACGAACAGGCCGATCGCCCCGCACAGGGCCCAGTTGCCGGCGTGTGGCTGGAGGCCCTGAGCCGAAGCCGGGCGCGCCATGGCGAATGCGGCGATGAGGAGAACGACAACCAGACACCTGCGCATGACATGTCCCTTTCGAAAACGAGGCAGCTCGGGCCAGCGAGGCTCTCGAAGACGCCGTGCCGCATTCGGCCCGGTCCGAACCCGGATCCCGGGGCGGATGAAGCGTCTGCAATCTGGGTATCGGACCCGCGTGCCCGAGAGTGCAGGCCCTGCCGTGCGATGTGGTGCAGGATGCGACAGAGGTGTGAAGATGTGTGCGGCCGCGCGCGGCCGTCAACGCAGCGTGGAGGGCGGCACGAGCGACGCCGGCCTCGACGGAAGAGGCCCACCCGGGGCTCTCGCCGGGGCGTTGTCGACCAGGCCGGTTCGGCTCGCCCGCGGGTCCCATCCCAGCCTCAGCACGGTCACCTCGACGGGACGCCGGCCGAACTGCAGCGCCTCGGTGCAGCTCCAGATGTAGATGTCGAGACGGCGCCCCTGGATCATCGGGCCCGTATCCATGATCGTGTAGACGCCGCTGTAGGGCGGGGCGCTGGCCACCTCGACGACGGAGCCGACCGGGAGCAGCGCCGGATCGGCCGCGGCCACGCCAGTCTGGGGCAGCACGCCGGACGCCGTGACGGCGCCCTGGCAGTAGGCCGTCGCCGTAAACCGCATGTGCGCCCCGGGTACGGGTGTGGTCAGCGAACGGCTCTCTTCGGCCTGCTCCGCCGCCCGCCGCGAGTCGAACGTGGTGACCTCGAAGAGCAGCACGAGCCCGAGGACGGCGAGCGCGAGGGCCGCAAGGTGGCGGCGCGTGCCGCGCGTGCGCCTCACGGTCCATCCTTCCGGCCGGCGCCATGCGACCTCAGGTGCAGGTGTTTTCGTCCCGCCACGATGAAGGTCAGCGCCAGCGGGTAGGAGACCGCGCCGAGCACCAGTGCGCTGACCATCGTGCCGGCGGCGTACGGCCACAGCAGCGGACGGAGCAGCTCGGACACCTTCGACCAGATGGTCGGCTCGAAGAACGACCGGTCGAACAGGCCGGCGAAGCGCTGGCCGAAGGCCACCGGCAGCGGCCTTCCGAGCAGGCGGGCGCCGCCGACGGTGGCGAGCGTGTAGTAAGGCGCGACAATCCACGGCAGATTGGAGTACACGCCGAGCAGAATCGCGATGCGGTTGAGGCCGAAGACGAAGGCGAGCAGCAGCGCGAGGGCCGTGTGCAGCCCCAGGAACGGCGAGAAGCCGAAGAAGACGCCCAGCGCGTACGCCAGCGCCGTGCGCTGCGGCGAATCGTGGATGTGCAGCAGCGCTCCGAGCCAGTTCCGAATGGCCGTCATTCCCAGGTGGATCATCGGAAGTGCTGATACCCGTCGGGCAGGGGCCGGAGCGTTCCGCGATGGCTGATCATCACCCGGGCATCGGCTGTCATCGTTCCCACCCGTGTCAGCGGGCCGTCGACCCGCGCAATGGCCGTCACCCGCGAGCGGTACTTCGGCGGGGCGGTGAACAGCAGCTCGTAGTCGTCGCCCGCCGCGAGTGCCGCTTCGACCGGATCGCGCCCCTCTGCTTCGAACCAGCGGCGTGCGGACGGCTCGATCGGAATGGCCGAGGTCTCCACCACGGCTCCCACGCCGGACGCGGCGGCCAGCTGCCGGACGCCGTCCGAGAGCCCGTCGCTCAAATCGACGCACGATGACGCCGCCCGATTGCCGGCCAGCGACCGCCCGAGCCGGATGCGCGGCTCGGGGCGCAGGTAGCGATCGGCGCACGGCGACATCCACTCCGGGCTCGACTCGTGGTGCCGCAGGAGAGAGGCCAGGCCGGCACCGGCTCCGCCGATGGTGCCGCTCACCCACATGTCGTCGCCCGGCCGCGCGCCGGAACGCTGCAGCACCCGGCGCCGGCGCACGGCGCCGATGGCGGTGAGGTCGACGAAGAGGGGCCCTGGCGAGCGCGAGACATTTCCGCCGACGAGCGACACGCGATGACGTTCCGCCAGCGCGAGGAACCCGTCGAGGAACTCCGAAAGATCATCGATGCGAAAGGCAGACGGCAGGGCCAGCGAGAGCAGCGCCGCACGCGGGGTCGCCCCCATGGCGGCCAGGTCGCTGAGATTGACCGCCAGCGCGCGGTGCCCGATGGCCGAGGGCGGCGTGAACGACCGGTCGAAGTGGATGCCTTCGACCAGCGCGTCGGTGGTCACCACCTCCAGCCGGTTCCGGGCGGGCTCCAGGACGGCCGCATCGTCGCCGATGCCTACCGTCAGCCAGTCGGGCGCGGGCCCGACACGGCTGCGGATCAGGTCGATCAGGGCCCGCTCGCCGAGGTCCGCGACGCTACTTGGCGTACTCAACGGCACGGGTCTCGCGGATGACGGTGACCTTGATCTGGCCCGGATACTCGAGCTCGTTCTCGATGCGGCGGGCAATGTCCTTGGAGAGCCAGACGGCCTCTTCGTCGCTGATCTTCTCGCTCTCGACCATGATGCGGATCTCGCGGCCCGCCTGGAGCGCGAAGGCTTTCGAGACGCCCTTGAAGGAGTCCGCGATGCCCTCGAGCTTCTCGAGGCGCTTCACGTACGATTCGAGGATGTCGCGCCGTGCGCCGGGGCGCGCGGCCGAGATCGCATCGGCGGCCTGGACGATCATGGCTTCGAGCGAGGGCCAGTCGATGTCCATGTGATGCGCCGCGATGGCGTCGGTCACGGCCGCCGATTCGCCGTGCTTCCGCAGGAAGTCGACGCCGATCTCGAGGTGCGTGCCCTGGATCTCCCGGTCGATGGCCTTGCCGATGTCGTGCAGGAACGCGGCCCGGACGGCGATGCCGGTCTGCAGGCCGAGCTCGCGGGCCATGCTGCCGGCCAGGAACGCGACTTCCTTCGAGTGGTTGAGCACGTTCTGCCCGTAGCTGGTCCGGAACTTCAGCCGGCCCATCAGCCGCAGCACCTCCGGATGGAGGTCGTGCAGCCCGAGCTCGTAGGCCGCCGCCTCGCCGTCGCGGCGGACTTCTTCTTCGAGATCGGCGTTCACCTTCTCGACGACTTCCTCGATCCGGGCCGGATGGATGCGGCCGTCGGCGATGAGCCGCTCGATGGCCTGCTTCGCGATCTCGCGGCGATACGGGTCGAAGCCCGACAGGATGATCGCGCCCGGGGTGTCATCGACGATCAGGTCCACGCCGGTGGCGATTTCGAGGGCGCGGATGTTCCGGCCCTCGCGGCCGATGATGCGGCCCTTGAGGTCGTCGCTCGGCAGATCGACGACCGAGACCGTGGTTTCGACGGCGTGCTCGGCGGCGCTGCGCTGGATGGCCTCGGTCACCAGCTGCCGCGCACGCGCGGTGGCGGTTTCGCGAGCCTCCGCCTCGAGGCGCTTCACCATGTTGGCGGCGTCGCGGCGCGCGTCGGCTTCGTACTGCTTGAGCAGGATGTCGCGGGCTTCGTCGGCGGTCAGCCCGGCGACGCGCTGAAGCTCGCGCTGCTGATCGGCGACCAGCGTCTCGTACTTGGTGGCGTTGTCGTTGGCGGCGCGTTCGCGCTTGCCGACGGCGGTCTCCTGGGTGCGCAGTTCCCGTTCCCGCTGATCCAGCGCGCTCACCCGCTCGGTGAGCTTTTCCTCGCGGCGGAGCACCGCCTGCTCGAGCGTGGACAGCTGCTGCCGGCGCTCGCGGGCCTGCTTCTCCGCGTCCATGAGCAGGTCGTGGGTCCGCTCCTTGGCCTCGAGCAGGGCCTCTTTCTTCCGCGTCTCGGCCTCGCGTTCCGCGTCGCGGACCAGCTGGGCGGCGTGCGATTCGGCGCGGCCGACGGTCTCGGCGGCGAGGCGCTTCCTGTTGGCGACCCAGACAAGGAACAGGATGGTGCCGACTGCCGCCGTGATCAGGCCGTTGACGACGTAGATCAGATATCCGCTCATGCCGCGTCCTTTCGAGACCTACGCGACGAGATGGTCGGGCCTTGCGGGGCCATTGGCACCCCGTTTGAACGGGAACGCCCCGCGCTGGTGGAACCGGAGAGGAGGGAGGCCTCTAGAGAAGACCCCGCTTTGCCGTGTGGGGAGGTCGTTGAACCTGCTTGCGCAGGGGGAACCGCTCGGAGCCGCGTTTCAGGCTTCCTCCAACGGAGGCATGCACACCGCGCGGCATCGCAGTTCACATTGATCTAGCGTTGGCTCAAGCGACGCTCCTACCATCACGGGCAAAGCAGGGAACCCGAAAAATCCTGGGGTGATCTTAGACCGGGCACGATCAGGGGTCAAGGGATCCCCGACTCGAGCGCCTCGTCTATCAGGCGCTCGATCTGCTTGAGTCGGTCGGAGATTTGGGCGTCGCCGCGGCCCTGGCCGTCGCGGGATCGGAAGAACTCGTCGGCGATATTCAGCGCGGCGAGCACGGCCAGGCGCAGCGAATCCACGTTGGGCGTCACGTCGGCCGCGGCTTTCATCTTCGCGTCGACGTAATTGGCGAGCTCTTCGACGTACGCCTGGTCCAGGCGGCTGCGGATCGGGTAGGTCTGCCCGAGGATCTCCACCGGCACCAGGACGTCGGTCATGGTCGTCTCTAGAGGTTGAGCGAGTCGATCTGCTCCAGCAGCGAACTCACGCGCGTCCGGACCGCGTCACGCTCGTCGCGCAGCGCCGCGACGTCGGCGGCCACGCCATCGGACTCGGCAAGCCGCGCGCGCGCCTCGTCGAGCTCCTTCTTCAGCCGCCCGTTGTCCTCGGCGGCGCGTGCCTGGTCGATTCGCAACCGGCCGACGAGCGCGACCAGCAACTTGACCTTCTCCTCGAGCCGCTCCAGCGGCTCGAGGTCGGCCGATCGTCCGGACTTCGCCATGTCTGCTGTCTCCGCGTTCGGGGCGGGCCCGGTCTTCACGATTTGGCCGCTCCGGCCACCGCCGTGCGAGCCTGCTCGACAATCTTGGCAAAGGCCTTCGGGTCCGCGACGGCGAGGTCGGCCAGGTGCTTCCGGTCGATCGCGATGGCGGCCAGCTTCAGGCCGTACATGAACTCGCGGTAGGTGGTGCCGTGCTCGCGCGCCGCGGCGTTGATGCGCACGACCCACAGGCGGCGGTAGTCGCGCTTCTTGCGCCGGCGGCCGACGAAGGCGTACTTCAGGGCGGTGTCGACCGCCTCTTTGGCGGCGCGGTACAGCTTGCCCTTGTTGGCGTAATACCCTTTGGCCCGTGACAGCAGCTTCTTGCGCTTGGCGCGCCGCACGGTGCCACGCTTGACTCTCGGCATGTCGTTACTCCTGCAGCCTTGAGGGGGCGCCCCGGTTCGGGGCCGCCCGTCTTCATCTTCAGAATCAAAGGCGGTTGCGGGGGGTGGCATCCCCGTCTCCCTGCGCTTCGATTCCACTCTTTGCGGCTTGGGGCTCGCGGCTTGCGGCTGGCGGCTTGCGGCTGGCGGCTTGCGGCTGGCGGCTTGAGGCCAGCCCCTAGCCCCTAGCCCCTAGCCCCTAGCCCCTAGCCCTAGCCCCTAGCCCTAAGCCCTATTTGTACGGAAGCATCCTCGCCAGCGACTTCTGATCTTCCTTGGCCACGACATGCGTGCCCGCCAGCTGACGCTTCCGCTTGGTCGTCTTGCTGGTCAGCAGGTGTCGCGCGAACGCCGAGCTCCGGAGGAACTTGCCCGTTCCCGTCTTCTTGAAGCGCTTGGCCGCGCCGCGATGTGTCTTCAACTTCGGCATGACGTCGATCTCTCCTTCTCGTCCCCTGTAGCGTCGGTCGGCTGTCCTACTCGGTGTCCGCCGGGATCGCTGGCTCGGCCGGCCCGGCTGGTTCGGCCGGCTCAGCTGAGGCGGGTGGCGCGGCGGGCACAACCGCATCGACCGGCTCGGTCGGTCGAGCCGGCCGCGGCGCGGTTGGCGGCTTGGCGCCGCCGGGTTTGCGCGACAGGATCGTGTGCATCGTGTTGCCTTCCATCCTCGGCATGTTCTCGGGTACCGCCAGCTCGCCGAGTTCCTGGATGAGGCGCGTCAGGATCCTGCGTCCGATCTCGGGGTGCGCCATTTCGCGACCCCTGAAGAAGATGGTGGCTTTCACCTTGTCACCGTCCGCGATGAAGCGTTCGATGTGCTTCTTCTTGAACTGATAGTCGTGCTCGTCCACCTTGGGCCGGAACTTGATCTCCTTGACCTCGATGACCTTCTGGTGCTTCCGGGCCTCCCGCGTGCGCTTCTGCTCCTGATACTGGTACTTGCCGAAGTCCATGATTCGGCAGACGGGCGGTGTGGCGGCCGCCGCGACCTCCACCAGGTCGAGTCCGCGCGAACGCGCGATGGTGAGCGCCTGTTGGGGCGCCATGATTCCCAGTTGCGCCCCAGTGTCGTCAATCACGCGGATCTCGCGCACCCGGATGCGCTCGTTGACCCTGGTGCGTTCTTCACGACGTGGGCCTGATCGATCGAAAGCGATAGGAGCCTCCTTCTGCTCTCGGGCCTACCGGCCCTTGCGACGAATCTCGTCCAGCGCGGCATCGGTGAAGGCGTTCACCGGCTTGGCGCCCTGGTCGCCGGAGGCGCGACTCCGGACCGATACCGTGCCGTCGGCCATCTCGCGATCGCCGATGACCAGCATGTACGGGATCTTCTGAAGCTGTGCTTCCCGGATCTTGTACCCGATCTTCTCCTGCCGCTCGTCCAGCTCGACGCGCAGCCCGGCGCGCAGCAGCTCGTCGCGCACGCCCGCGGCGCAGGCGAGGTGGCGATCCGCGATCGGCAGCACGATGGCCTGGACCGGCGCGACCCAGAGCGGAAACGCCCCGGCGTACTGCTCGATGAGCAGCGCGATGAAACGCTCGAAGCTGCCGAAGATCGCGCGGTGGATGACCACCGGCCGGTGCTCGGTGTTGTCCGCGCCGATGTACTTCAGGTCGAACCGCTGCGGCATCTGGTAATCGAGCTGGATCGTGGCGCATTGCCACTTCCGCCCGATCGCGTCGGTGATGTCGAAATCGAGCTTCGGCCCGTAGAACGCGCCGTCGCCCGCGTTCACGACATACGGCTGGTTCGCGGCGACCAGCGCCTGGTGCAGTGACGCTTCCGCCTGGTCCCAGGTCGCCACCTCGCCGAGGAACTTCTCGGGGCGGGTGGACAGCTTGACGGTGTACTCGAAGCCGAAATCCGCGTAGACGCGCTGGACCAGCCGCAGCAGCCGCTCGACTTCCTCGGCGATCTGCGATTCCATGACGAAGCAGTGCGCATCGTCCTGCGCGAACTGGCGGACCCGCGTCAGGCCCGAGAGGACGCCGGACGCCTCGTTGCGGTGCAGCGGGGTCTGCTCGTGGAAGCGAATCGGCAGATCGCGGTAGCTGCGCATCTCGCTGGCGAACACCAGGAAGTGGCCCGGGCAGTTCATCGCCTTGAGGCCCATCTCCTCGTCGTCGGACGATTTCACGAGGAACATGTTCTCGCGGTAGTGCGCCCAATGCCCGGAGGTCTCCCAGAGCGCCTTGTTGAAGATGATCGGCGTCTTCACTTCCTGGTAGCCGGCCGGGAAGAGCACCTCGCGCATGTAGTTCGAGAGCGCGTTGTAGAGCGTGGTGCCCTTCGAGAGCCAGAAGGTCGCGCCGGGCGCCCACGGGTGCATGATGAACAGCTTGAGGTCCCGGCCCAGCTTGCGGTGATCGCGCTTCTTCGCTTCCTCGAGCCGCAGCAGGTGCGCCTTCAGCTCCGACTCTTTGGCGAACGCGGTGCCGTAGACGCGCTGCATCGGCTGATTGCGCGCGTCGCCCTTCCAGTAGGCATTCGACGTGCTCAGGAGCTTGAACGCCCTGAGCCGCCCGGACGCCGGCACGTGCGGCCCGGTGCAGAAATCGGTGAAGACGTCCTCGATGGCGTAGCACGACACCACCGGCCCGCCCTTTTCCTCGATCAGCTCGACCTTCAGGCTCTCGCCCCGTCCCTCGAAGAGCGCCTTCGCCTCGGGCTTCGGGATCATCTTCCGCTCGAAGCGGAGGTTGCGCTCGGCGATCTCGCGCATCTTCCGCTCGATGGCCTCGAGATCCTCGGGGACGAACGGCCGCTCGACCACGAAGTCGTAGAAGAAGCCCTCGTCGGTGGCCGGCCCGACGCCGCACTGGGTGCCGGGAAACAGGGTGGTCACGGCGGCCGCCATGAGGTGGGCGGTGCTGTGACGGAACAGTCCGAGCGCTTCGGGGCTCTCCGGGGTCACGATACGCACGGCGCAATCGCGATCGAGCGCGTAGGACAGATCGACCAGCTGTCCGTCGACCACGGCCGCCAGGGCAGAACTCGCCAGCCGCGGCGAAATCTGCGTCGCGAGGTCGGCGGCGGACTGGCCGGCGCTGGTCTCCCTGCGGGAGCCGTCCGGAAGAGTGATCGTGACGTGAGTCATCGATAGGGCGAACTGGACCTGGAACACCGGCCGGCCTTGAGAAACCCTCACCGGCCGACCTCTCGACCAGGCAGCGGGGGAAGTGGTAGGCACGAGCGGACTCGAACCGCTGACCTCCTGCGTGTCAAGCAGGCGCTCTAACCAACTGAGCTACGCGCCTAGGTCTTGAGAAGACAAGGCTTACCGGACCAGCCAGTATAACAGCGGTTCCGCGAAGGCGTCAACGGCGGGAGACACCCCAGCCCGGGCCGACCCCGGCGGATACCCGCGCGCGTCGGGCGCGTTCGGGCATCCCCGGGATCGATATCCTTCGGCCAGAACCGGCACCCCGTCCTACTTGACGGCGACCTTGAGCGCCTTGCCCGCGGTGAACCGGGGCACGCGGCGCTTCCCGATCTTGATGGGGGCGCCGGTCTGCGGATTGCGGGCGGTGCGCGCCTTGCGCTGCGAGGTCTTGAAGGTACCGAACCCGACGAAGGTCACGGTGTCGCCCTTCTTCAACGCCTTGGTGATCGTGTCGAGCAGCGTATCGATCACCGATGCTGCCGCCACCTTGGTCACGCCTGTTGCACCGACGATCTTGCCGATCACGTCCTGTTTGTTCATTCGCCCCTCCATGGTGCAGCATCGCGAGTCGTCCGGAGCGAGCACGCACGCCACCCCGATCCGCCCGATCCGCCGCTGTCGTGTTTACGAACGGACTGTCACTGATGTACGCCTGCCGCCTGTGCAGACAGGCGCTCGACCGCTTTGTCGAGGGTGGGATCGCCGGGTGGAGCCGCCGCGCCGAACTCCAGGTCCGGCTGGGGGACATCGATGTTGGGTTTCAGGCCGCGCTCGTGGATGGGCGTGCCGCTCGGCGTGAGATACCACGCGTAGGACATCCACAACCCGCCTCCATCCGGCAGCTTGAAGAGTCGCTGCAGGGCCGCACGCCCGTTCGTGCGTTCGCCGATGAGTTCCGCCCGGGAGTTGCCCGACAGCGCCGCGGCGAACAGTTCCGCCGCACCCGACGTGCCTGCGTCCACCAGCAGGGCGACCGGCAGGGCAATGGGCCCGTCTTTCGGACCGGCCGACACGACCTGGCGATCCGCCCCGCGCGTTTCGAGCATCGCCAGGGTTCCCGTTCGCACGAAGAGGCGGGAGGTCTCGATGCCGGCGATGAGCGGCCCGCTCGCGGTGGACCGAAGATCCACGACGAGACGGGCAGCGCCCGACTTGACGAGCCCGCTGACCATGGCCTCGACCGAGTTCCGTGTCTGGTCGGTGAACTCCGGGATCCGGACGTACCCGGTCGTCGCGTTCACCATCCGCGAACTCGGGGGCGCGGGCACCAGGGGCACCCGGACCAGGTCCACGACGTGCGGCTCGGCCGCGTTGCCCCGGATGATCGTGAGGCTGACCGTCGATCCCGGCTTGCCTCGCAGGAGCCGCGTGCCTTCCCACGCCGACATCTCGCGCGTCGGCTGTCGATCGATGATCCGGATGAAGTCCCCGGTCCGCAGGCCGGCCTTCGCCGCCGGCGATCCGTCGCGGGCCGCGATGACGCGCAGGTAGTACTGCCGCGTGAGTTCGATCCCGAGATCACCCGGCGGCAGCTGATCGCCCTGATCGAGCCGGCGGACCTGCTCGGCGGTGAGGAACGCACTGTCTGCGTCCAGGGAGTCGGCCAGGCCGTGCATCGCGCCGTGCATCAACTTGTCCGGGTTCACGTCTTCCACGTAGTTGCTCGTGGTCAGATTGAACACGTCATCGAACACGCGGAGGTGCGGATACACCTCCTGGCGTGCCGTCACGCCGCCAAGGTAGCCGCCGACAACGGCGAAGACGAGGATCGGCGCGGAAACCAGCAGCACGATCAAACGGGAGCGAGGTGTCATGGCGAAGTGCTGAAAACTAGCGTTTCTTGAGCCATTCTACCGGATCAACGGGCCTGCCGTCGATCCGCAACTCGAAGTACAGCAGCGGACCGCTGCCTTTTGCGTCGGAGAGCGCGGCGCCCAGCGCGCCCACGCTCTGGCCCCGCGCCACGGATGCTCCCGGCTTCACGGTCATTTCGGCGAGATTCCCGTAGAGCGAATACGCGTGGTTGCCGTGGTCCACGATCACCAGGTTGCCGAATCCCGGGAAGAAATCCGCAAAGGCAACCGTGCCTTCGTGGATCGAGAACACCGGGGCATTGGCCCGTGCGGCGATCTCGATACCGGTCCGGATGACGGCGGTGTTGAAGCGCGGGTTGCGCTGGGGCCCGAACCGGGTCGTCACGCGGCCCTCAGTCGGCCAGTCGATCGCGCCGCGAAACGGGCGGAGCGGAAGGATGACGGCCGCCGCGGCCGGTCGCGAGTCGCCGCCCGCCATCCGCGACAACGTCTGCTGGAGCCGTTGCTGCGCCACCTGGAGCTCGGCCACCCATTGCGCGTTGAGATCCCGGGTCGCGTCGATCTGGGCGACGAGCGCCTCGCGGGCCGAGGCGGCCCGCTCCGCCGCCGTTTTCGCCCGGCCCGCCTGCGCCTGCACGGCCGCGCGTCGCGTGCGCTCCTCACGCAGGACGGAGAGCGCCGAGGTCAGCTCGGTGAGCGTCCGCCGGTGCTGGGCGATTCGCTGGGCATCGAGGTGTTGCAGGGCCGAGACGAACCGGTAGGCGCGCCCCATGTCGCGCAGATCGTCCACGCTCAGCAGCAGCCGCACGTAGCCGGCGTTGCCGAGCTTGTAGAGCTCGACCAGGCGCGCCGACAGGTCAGGCAGCTGCGATTTCGCCTGGTCCTGCAGCGTCACCATCCGCCCGGTGGCCGCGTCGATCTGGCGGTCGATCTCGGAGAGCTCCCTGGTGTGCTGATCGAACTCTTCCGCACGCAGGTCCCGCTCGACCTCGAGGCGGCGCAGGGCGACGAGCAGCGTTCGCTCCCGCGACGCCAGGGCCTCCGCCTCCCGGGTCAGCGCGCGGATCCGATCGGCCGCCCGCCTCTGCAGGGCTTCGGTCTCCAGGCGCTCGACCTGGGCCGGCGCCAGCTGCGCCCGGACCGGGCCGGCCGCGCACAGGGCCGCAGCCAGCACGAGCGCAGATCTCCGCCAACCCGGCCGCGCGCGACGCGCACGTGGCGACGGACGCTCAGAACAGGGGCTTGCCGTCGATGGCTGCCGGGATCGCAACATTGAAGTACTTCAGGATGGTCGGAGCCAGGTCGATGACGCCGGCCGCCTTCGCCGTGAACGTGTGATTCGAGATGATGACGCCCGGTATGCTCTGGTAGTCGAACCCGCAGTGATCGCCGCTCCACTTCCTCGTGTTGGGGTAGAAGAGACCGGCCGGCGAGCCGCCGAGCGTCGTCTGCCAGGACACGCGGTAGCCATCGACCATCCCGACCTGGAGATCCGGAGCGTCCTTCACGAACTCGCCCGTATAGATGTCATCGCGCTTGTAGACGTTGCTGACCACGCGCGCGCCGGTCCCGGGATCGGTCATGGCCATCAACTTGGACGAGAGTTCGTCGGCCAGCTTCCGGTACTCGTCCCCCGGCTCGACAGTGCCCTGGCCTTCCCGGCCCTTGACGTTGAAGTAGATCTGGCCGAGGCCCATGGCGTACGCGCGCGATCGCGGCCAATCCACGTTCTCCCAGAACTGGCCGCTGCCGAGGAACAGGTTGTCCAGGGTCTTCTCGCTCGTGCGCGGCCCGGTGATCGCCAGGTAGCCTTCCTGAACCAGCCAGGTGTTGAGGTTGACGGCAGTGCGAAACGAATGGAAGCCGTGATCGGACATGACGAGGACCAGCGTGCCCGGTTCCACGCGGTCGAGAACCTCGCCGACCAGGCTGTCGGCACGCCGGTACACCTGTTCGATCGCGTTGCCGTATTTCGCCGCGAGCGCCGCGTCGTACATCGGGTGGGTGGGGTCCTGGAACCTCCACATCATGTGCTGGACGCGGTCGGTCGATTCGATGACGCCGATGAGCAGGTCCCATTGCCGGCCGGCGAGTCGATCGAGAATGATTTTCGCGCGATCGTCGAAGGCGCGGAACAGGTCGTCCATGAACGCCTGTTCGTCGATCCGATCCTCGTTGAGCGGCCAGGTGGCCTCGGCCCATCCGAGCGTGCGATAGACGCCGAGCCGTCGGGACAGGTCCTTCGAAAACGACGCGGGCGAGGAGATGGGCACCGCCGGCGAGTCGGGCCGCCAGTTGATCGGAGAGACGTAGAGCCGCAGATCCTGATCGGCCTTGATCAGAAACAGCTGCGCCATCCCGGAGAGTCGGACCAGCAGGTTTGCGCGGAACTCGAGCGGGATCCAGCCGCTCCACGCTCCCTGCGCCAGCGTCACCGTGGTGCCCTGGATGGTGAAGGTCGCCCGCTGCTCGCCCCTGGTCCACCGGATGGTGATCGGGACGCGAAGGTCCTCGTGCGAGGCGAGCGCGGCCAGTCGGGCCTTGTCGCCGGCCGATGGCGTGGCGCGTCTCGCCAGGATCGCCCGCTCCTGCGCCTTGACGATGGGGTTCGGCGGTCCAACCAGCTCGGGTGCCGCCCGATCGGCGTCGAACACGAGACGCTTGAGGATGCCGCCCATCTCCGTGTTGCCTTCTTCGTAACGGCTCAGATCGGTGGCGAAGTAATAGAAGGTCCCGATGGTGCCGCGGATGTCGGGCAGCGGAAGGCCCGAGAGCAGTTCCCCGTGCTCGGTGGTCTCCGGCGGAAACGTGTCGGGCACCGTGAGGATGCTCGATCGGACGCCGGCCTGGTCCGCCGTGACCCAGAACGACGTGCCGCCGCGGATCGAGGTGACCTGCGGCCGCCTGATGGGGATGTAGTTGAACAGGAAGTCCGGCGGCACCTTCTTCACCAGCCCGAGATCGGGCAGGTAGGTCTTCGGGTCGCGCACGAGGAAGTCGAAGATGTTGTGCTTGCCCGACTGCACGCCGGTCGCAAACGATGCCCACGAGGTCGGCGACTCGGGCGAATAGGTGGTCGTCAGGCGGTACTCGCCGCCCTGCGAGGCGAGCCGCGCCATGTTGGGCAGCCTGCCCTCGGCCATCCAGCGCTCCGTCAGGCGCGGATCCATGCCGTCGAACCCGAGGATGACGGCCTTCTGGGTGAATCGCTGGGGACTGGGAGAGGGGCTGCACGAAGCCATCGCGGCCCCTGCTGCGCATGCGATGGCCGCGGTGAAGCGCAGGGTGAAGATGTGTTTCATCTCTGGCCGATCGGAGAGGCCAGTATAGCGTACGCGATTCGGTGATCCGGCCCCTCCTGCCCGGTCCTTCGCGCAGTGCTCCGCTCGACCCGGCACTCCGCTGCTGGCGCGAATCGACTAGCACTTCGGCTCGCCAGCGCAGCCCTGCCGCGAGCCTGGCAGATCGGCCTGAAGTGAGGACTCGATACGCGATTGAGCCCATCCTGAGAGCCCGCCGAAGGTCGCGTGTCGAGCGCGCCAGCCCCAAGGCACAGACTGGATCGGCCAGGCAGGCAGAACACTCACATGAACCGAGTCGTGGCGATGACAGTCGGCGTGTTCCTGGCCTTGCCAGTCTGAGCTGTCGCGCGCAGCCGACGAGGCGAATCGAACTCACACCCGCGACGGCGCGAGACTGGGTAGGCGGAGGGCCGCCCGGCGGCGATGTCTGCACGGTCGTCGTCGATCGTCGCTCGCCAGAGACGATGCTACGCAGGGTCGAGCGCGGCGGAGTTTTCAAGAGCACAGACGGCGGGGCCAGCTGGACGCCTGCGAGACCCGCAGCAGCGGGCCACGGCGCTGCTCCGGCCGTTTCGAATCGGCTATACTGCGGCGCGATCGCCGCGGGCGAGCGCGGGAAAGTCGGACGCGCCGCCCGGCACCATCTCGATGAGCTGCGATGCCCCGCGAAGGGTGTCGGCGATGAGCGCTCAACGCCGGGCTGTGGGCGCGAGCGTCGAGCATCGTGAGCCGAACGTTCTTCACCAGTCCGTGACCACACCCGCCGTGAAGGCGCTGGCCGAGCGGAAGTGCTGTGGCGATTCGGCACCGACACGCCCGAGGCGCTGTTGCGGCGCATGGCTGGTATGTCGGGACGATTCGGATCTTCAAGAGCGCGGCGGCCCCCTGCAGCCCGGCGAACCGGGCCACGAGCTCGGCGCGGGGACCTTACGGTCATCCCGCGGTCAGCCGGGCGTTGCCGGCTTCCTCCGTCGGGGCCGGAAAGCACTGACGGGCGGTCGAGTCGCGGTGGACGAGGGTCGAAGGACTGCCGCCTGGGCGCGTCAAGGCGTTGACCGTGGATCGACGAAGTCGCGCGATTCTCTTCGCCTGGATTGGCGGCGCCCGGCGCCGTGGCGGGGCCTCGGCGGGCCGCGCGCGTGCGGCGACCGAGCGCCCCGAGCGTCAGCCTGCCGGGAATTCCCGAACGCGGACTCCTCGCGAAGAGCACGGGAGAAAAGGTATCTTTGAGCAGGATGCGCGTAGTTGGATTGGACTTCGGACTCAAGCGAGTCGGCCTTGCCGTCGGAGATCCGAGCGGGACACTCGCACGGCCGGTCGAAACGATCGCCGCCGGGGCCACGCTCGCCGAGACCGCCCGCCGTGTGCTGGCCTCAATTCGCGCGCTGGAGGCGGACGACGATCCCATCGGCGTGATCGTGGTCGGTCTGCCGCGCCATCTCGACGGGTCGCCGAGCGATCAGACCGGGCAGGCGCGCGCCTTTGGCGAGGCGCTGCGCGGAGACGGGAGTCGAGTCATCGTATTCGTTGACGAACGGCTCACCAGCCGCGAAGCCGAAGAGCGGCTGGCCCTTCGCGAGCGCGACTGGCGCGTGCGCAAGAAGCGGCTCGATGCCGCGGCGGCGGCCGTCATTCTCCAGGAATACCTGGACTCGGTGCCGGCGACTGCCGAGCGCCGCCAGGAGCCCGACTAGTGCGCCGCGTCGCCATTGCCGCCCTCGTCCTGATCATTGCCGCCTCTGCCGCCGGCCTCTGGATGGCGTCCCTGCGCCTCTCGACGCCATACAAGGGATACACGGACAACGAGGCGTTCGTCGACATTCCCGCGGGGACCGGTCCCGTGTCGATCGGGCGGGAGCTGGTGCGGCAGGGCGTCGTGATCGATCTCATGACGTTCCGGCTCGCACTCTGGCGCAGCAACGACGCGACCAGGCTCAAGGCCGGCGAGTACCGATTCGATTCGCCGATGACGCCCGGCGATGTGCTGGCGAAGATCGCGAGCGGCGATGTCTACCTGCGGCCCGTGACGTTTCGCGAAGGCCTCACGATTCGCCAGATGGCACAGGTCTACGTGGAACGCGGCCTGGGCACGGCGCAGGACTTCCTCGACGCCGCCTCCGACGGATCCCGCGTGGCGGAGGTGGACGGGTCGGCCCGTGATCTCGAAGGCTACCTGTTCCCGGAGACCTATTTGCTGCGCCGCCGCGCCTCGGCCCGCGAGCTGGTCGCGATGATGGTAGCTCGATTCGACGCCGTGTTCGATCAGAACCTGCGCCGGGAGGCGCGGGCGGCCGGCCTGACGGTGCGGGAGGCCGTCACGCTGGCGTCCATCATCGAGAAGGAAACGTCGCGGCCCGACGAACGGCCGCTCGTGTCGGCCGTGTATCACAATCGCCTGCGCCTTCGCATGGGGCTTCAGTGCGATCCCACCGTGATCTACGCGCTCGAGCGGGCCGGCAAGTACGACGGCAACCTGACGCGCGAGAACCTCAGGTTCGACTCGCCCTACAACACGTATCGATACGCGGGCCTTCCTCCCGGCCCGATCGCGGCGCCCGGTCGCGCCTCGCTCGAAGCCGCCGTGCGCCCGGCCGCGGTCGACTACATCTACTTCGTCAGCCGCAATGACGGCTCGCACGCCTTCGCGTCCTCGCTCGACGAGCACAATCGAAACGTCCGCAAGTACCAGGTGAACTTCTTCACGGAGCAACGGACAGCCCGTCGCGCGTCCGGTACGGCCGGCTCGTCCGGCGCCGCTCGGCACACGCACAAGGATTAGATAGAAGACCCCGATTCGGGATCGCGGCCGGAGGCGCGGGCGCATCGGCGAGCGAGCCGTGCGGAGCAGTCCGCGCACGACCTCCGGAACACGAGGAGCGCGGGCGCCGGTTTCCCCGGCGCGGCGCGTAGCGGTCGATCAGGCGCGAGTAGCGCTAGCCGGCGGGAGAAATCCGGAAACCGGCGCCCCGCGAGGAGTGTTCCCGGACTGCGGAGCCCGGCTCGCGAGCTGATGTGGCCGCGCCTGATCGACTCAGAATCGCGGCCCCCTATTTCGGGGCAGGGGCTGGGCGCTCGTTTCTATCGTTCCGCCCACTTCAGCTTGCGCCGGAGGACCTCGTAGTAGCCGCGCGGCTTGGTCCTGATCAGGTGCACACGCCGATCGGCCCGGCTCACTCGCACCAGATCGCCGCCCTGGAGCTCGAGGCCGAGCTGGCCATCGAACGTCGCGTAGGCGGGCTCTCCGGGCGATTTCAGCAGCGGCTGAATCGTGACGTCGGCCGAGGCGGGAATGACCACGGGACGATGAGTCAGCGTATGCGGGGCAATCGGATTCAGCACGAACGCGTCGACCGCCGGGTGGACAATCGGGCCGCCGGCCGACAGGTTGTAGGCCGTCGATCCGGTCGGGCTGGCGACGATGATGCCGTCGGCCAGGAATCGCGCGACCAGCTCGGTGCCGACAGACACCGAGAACTCGACGATCCGGGAGAGCGATCCTCCCGTGACCACTACGTCGTTGAGCACGAGGCGGTCGTACAACGACGATCCGTTGCGCTCGGCTCGGGCCCGCAGCATCATCCGCAGCTCGATGGTCGCCGTCCCCGCCAGGGCCGCCTCGAGCGACGGGTACAGGTCCTCCTGCCCGGCTTCGGTCAGGAAGCCGAGGCTGCCGAAGTTCACGCCAAGGATGGGAATCTCCAGCCCGGCCTGGGCCACGCGATCCGCCATGCCGAGCAGCGTGCCGTCGCCGCCGAGCACCAGCAGCATGTCGACCGACTGGGCCAGTTCGTCGCGGCTGACGAGCTGGCGGTTGCGGGCGCCGATCAGGCCCGGCGTCTCGAGCTCGAACACCGGCTCGACGCCGCGCTGCTCGAGCCAGAGTTCGATCGCGCCCAGCTCGTGGGCCGCCGCGGCCAGCCCCGGTTTCAGGACGATGCCGACGCGATGAATCGCTGAAGGATGTTCGGCAGTCACGGTGTGTCCTTCGATGAGGGCTCCGGCCCGGTTGTGCCCGGTACGACGTCGGCGTGAAGACGAAGATGAATCAGGTATTCCTGGTTCCCGGTTGCACCGGTGATCGGTGACGGCGTCCGGCCGATCTCGCGCAGCCCGGCCCGTTCCGCGGCCGCGGCGACGCGCTCCAGCACGGCCTGGTGGGTGGCCAGGTCCTTTACCAGCCCGCCCTTGCCGACTTCGTGCCGGCCGGCCTCGAACTGCGGCTTCACCAGCGCCACCACGTCGGCGGCCGGGTTCAGAACCGCCGGCACGACGGGAAGGATCAGGCGAAGCGAGATGAACGACACGTCGATGGTGACCACGTCCACGCGGCCGGGCAGCCATCCGAGCTCCAGGTGCCTCGCGTTGCGGTGCTCGATGACGACCACGCGCGGATCGCCACGGATGGTCCAGTCGAGCTGGCCGTGACCGACGTCGAGCGCCACCACCCGGGTCGCGCCCCGGCGCAGCAGGACATCGGTGAAGCCGCCGGTTGACGCGCCGATGTCCAGCGCCAGCCGGCCCTCGACGCTGACGCCGAACGTGTCGAGCGCGTGAGCCAGCTTGACACCCCCGCGCCCCACGTACGGGAAATCCGGCTCGGAGAGCGAGATGCCCGCGCCGATCTCGACGGGCGTTCCCGCCTTGTCCACGTTGCGGCCTTCGACCGACACCCGCCCGGCCAGGATCAGCGCGCGGGCGCGTTCCCGCGACGGCGCGAGACCGCGCTCCACCAGGAGCGTGTCCAGCCTGGCTCGTTTCACGCTCACGAACTCCTCGACACCACCCACTGCGCGATTTCCGCCAGTCGGATCGCGTGGGCCCCGGCCTCGGTGGCCGCGGTGACCGCCTCCTGCGCGGCCGCGCCGGCCCGGCGCCGCGACTCTTCGAGGCCGAACAGCGCCGGGTAGGTCGGCTTGTTCGCCGCGGCGTCCTTGCCGGCCGTCTTTCCGAGCCTGGCGGCGTCGCCCTCGACGTCGAGGATGTCGTCGACGATCTGGAACGCGAGCCCGAGCGAGGCGGCGTACCGGTCGATCGCGGTGATCTGCCCGGCGTTCGCTCCCGCCATGATCGCGCCCGCCACGGCGGAGGCGCGGATGAGCGCTCCCGTCTTCCGCGCGTGCATGTCGCGCAGTCCGTCCGCGTCGAGCGCCGTGCTGTCGTGCACATGGCCCGCGGCCTGGAGATCGATGACCTGGCCTCCGACCATGCCCTCGGCGCCTGCAGCCTCGGCGACGCGCTGGATGGTCGAGAGCTTCCGCGCGGCCAGCAGCGGATCTCGAGTCGAGTCTGGCTCGCGCGACAGCAGGGCGAAGGCTTCAGTGAGCAGCGCGTCGCCCGCGAGAATCGCCATGCCCTCGCCGTGGACGACGTGAAGGGTCGGCTTGCCGCGCCGCAGCGTGTCGTTGTCCATGGCCGGCAGATCGTCGTGGATGAGCGAGTAGGTGTGAATCATCTCGATCGCGCAGGCCGCCGGCATGGCCAGCACCTGGCGGGACGTCTCGCCGTCGGCCACCGCCTCTGCCGCGGCCAGGGTGAGGATGGGCCGAAACCGCTTGCCCCCGGCGAAGACGCTGTAGCGCATCGCGTCGCCGACCAGCGCCGGCGTGATCGTGGCGGGCAGCGCCCGCGCCAGCGCCAGGTCCACCTGCTCGCGCCACGCCTTCACGTACTCCGACAGGGGGCGCCTGTCGCCTGGGGTCACCTCGCCCGTCCCTTCTCGTCGCGCTCGCCCGGCGCCAGTGCCCGTCGCGCCTCGTCGTCCTGGGCGCTCGCGGCTCCGTTTGCCAGCGAGGCCGGCGCCGGCTTCAACTCCCCGCGCTCGTCGAGCACTTCAATCCGCCGCTCGGCTTCTTCGATTCGGCCGTGGCAGAAGCGGGACAGCTGAACGCCGCGTTCGTAGAGTTCGAGAGACTTCTCGAGCGAGAGGTCGCCCTCTTCGAGCTTCTTCACGACGGCCTCGAGCTCCGCGATGGCGGCCTCGAAATCCTTGATGTTCAGGTCCATGGTGTCTTCCGTTCCTTCACTTCGCAGGAGAGGGAGCCTTCGTGCAGCGTCACGTGCACGGTGTCGCCGGGCGCCACGCTGGAGGCCGCGCGGACGATCTGCGTCCGATCCTGGTTCCAGCACACCGCGTAGCCCCGGCCGAGGACCGCCAGCGGGCTCAGGTTGTCGAGCCGCCCGGACAGCGATCGCCAGGCGACGTCGGCGGCGTGGTAGCGCCTGCCGAGCGCGGTCCGCAGGCTGATGTCCGCCTGTCCGATGCGTGCGCGAAGCCGGCCCAGGCTTCGGCCGGGATCCATCGCGTCGAGCCGGATCCGGATCTCCTGGAGGCGCCGCGCCCGGGTGTCCACATGGTTGCGCGCCGCCTGCCGCAGCTCGAAGGCCAGCTCGGCAACGTGGCGCCCGCGCAGGGCCAGCCGGCCCTGGAACCCGGCCATCGCCGGTCGCGACGCCAGGCGTTCGAGGCGCATCCGCCGCTGCTGCACCAGGCCCTCGAACGCCGCTCGCGTGCGCTCCTCGAGCCGGCCGATGCGCGCGACGAATTCGTCGCGCGCCGTGACGACGATCTCCGCCGCGGCCGAGGGCGTCGGCGCGCGGAGATCGGCCACCAGGTCGGCGACGGTGACGTCGGTTTCGTGGCCCACGGCGGAGATGACCGGCACCGGGCACCGCGCGATCGCCCTGGCGACGGCTTCCTCGTTGAACGACCACAGATCCTCGATCGCGCCTCCGCCCCGGCCGGCAATGACCACGTCCACGCCTTCGACGCGGCCGACCATGTCGAGCGCCCTGACGATTTCCTGCGCGGCCCCCTCGCCCTGGACGCGCGTCGGCGCGATGACGAGATGCGCGTTTGGATACCGTCGCGACAGCACCTTGATGATGTCGCGCAGGGCGGCGCCGTCGAGCGAGGTCACGATCCCGATCTTCCTCGGCAGCCTGGGCAGCGCCCGCTTGCGGGCCGGATCGAACAGGCCCTCAGCCTGCAGCTTCTTCTTGAGCTGGTCCAGCGCGAGCTGCAGCGCGCCGAGGCCACGCGGCTCGAGCAGGTCACAGACCAGCTGGTACTCGCCCTTGGGTTCGTACACGCCGAGACGCCCGCGCGCGATCACCTTCAGGCCGTCCTCCGGCTTGAACTTCATGCCCCGCAGCGCCGTGCGCCACATCACGGCCCGCAACTGGGCATTGGCATCCTTCAGCGTGAAGTAGAGGTGACCGGTGTTCCAGAGCCGGCAGTTGGAGATTTCCCCCTCGACAAAGACCTGGCCGTAGCGCGACTCGAGCACCCCGCGAATATCGGCGGTCAGCTCGGTGACGCTGAAGATGCGAGGACCCGGAGCCGGCTCCGGCTGCACGGGCGGGCCGGGTTCGTCGTCTTCGAACGGGAGGTCGAACAGGTCGCCCATAGTGATCGCTGGCCGAGCGTTCCGCGTGTCAGGACTCCTCGTCTTCGGCCGATCGCATGGCGCGCAGATCGTCCATCGACAGATCCAGCCGCTCGATGCTTCGCGCCAGGCCCGTCTCGTCGTCGGCCGTGATGAGCACCCCCTGGAGGCGCGGGTTCTCGGTTGCGGGTTCGAGCTTGACAGGCATCCCGGTGAGGAACCGGCTCAGGGCGTTGTGCCGATCGACGCCAATCACCGAGTCGTGAGGTCCGGTCATGCCCACGTCGGTAATATACGCCGTCCCACCCGGCAGGACGCGGTCATCGGAGGTCTGCACGTGGGTGTGGGTGCCGACCACCGCCGTGACGCGGCCGTCGAGGTGCCACCCCATCGCGATCTTCTCCGAGGTCGCTTCGGCGTGGAAATCGACGAGGATGACCTTGCACTGGCTCCTGATCCCGGCGGCCCCGGCAAGCGCCGCCGCGAAGGGGTCGTCAACCGGGTGCATGAACACCCTGCCGATCAGATTGATGACGCCGACCGGGCGGCCGGCTCTTGTCCGCGCCAGGAACACGCCGCGCCCGGGGGCTTCGCTGTGCATGTTGGCCGGTCGCAGCAGCCGCGGCTCCGCGCCGATGTAGGTGAGGGTCTCGCGCTTGTCCCAGATGTGGTTGCCGGAGGTCATCACGTCGACGCCGCGCGCGAGCAGCTCGTCGCCCGATTCGCGGGTCACGCCCGATCCCGCCGTGGCGTTCTCGACGTTGGCGATGGTCAGGTCCACATCGAAGTGCTCGATGAGCCCCCTGAGGCCACGCCGGATGAGGTCGCGCCCGGGCCGGCCGAACACGTCGCCGATGAAGAGGATTCGCATGGGTGTCCCGAACGTGCGGTGGCGGCGGCGGGGCCGCCGCCTCAGTCGGCTGTAGTCCGTGTGATCGGGACGACGAAGTCGCGCCCGCGGCGTTCCTCGATCTTCGGGATTCTCACGCGCAGCTCGCCGCGTCCAAGCGTGGCTGTGGCCTGCGCCGTCTGGAACGCGCCGTTCAGGCGAATGGCGCGGGCGAATCGCCCGAAGTCCCGTTCGACCAGGTGGAAGCTGGCCTCGGCGCGCTCGGCCGGATGGGCCGGCGTCTTGCCTCCTGCGATGATGAGGACGCTGCCCCTGATGACCACGCGCAGGTCCTCGGCGGTCACGCCGGGCAAGTCCACGAGGATCTCCACCGCGTCGTCGGTTTCCAGGGCGTCGAGCGTGGGAGAGAGGAACCCGGGCGACAGACGCTGGTCGAGCGGTCGCGCCCGATCGAGATCCTCGAAGATCCTGCGAACTGCGTCAGCGAGGTCCGCCTCGCCGGTGAGCGGCTGGATCGCGTCGAGTTCGTACATGACCCCTCATGATCGCACAGACAATTCGTCGGTCGCCAGTCACCGTTTGGGGCCTCCCGCGTTCCCCCGGGCCCCATCCCTCACTCGGGCCCCGGGTCAGCCCGCGCGCTGCGGCGCGGCGCGCAGGCGCTGGCGGGTATACGCGATGAGACCTCCGGCGTCGATGATCGCCTGGCGGGCGGAGGGCAGCGGCACGACCTGGAAGGTCCGGCCCGTGGTGTCGTTGGTCACCGAGGTCGGGCCGAGCGTGAGCTGGTCTCCCGGATCGGCCTCGATCCCCGGGCAGATGATCGTGCGCAGGCCGAGGTTGATCGAGTTCTGCAGGAAGATGCGGGCGAAGCCTCTCGCGACAATCACGAGTTCGTGGCCCTTCAGCGTCGAGGCGGCCTGCTCGCGCGATGACCCGCAGCCGAAGTTCTGGCCCGCCACAATCACGCTTCCCGGTGCGATCTCGTGTTTCTGAAGCGCGCCGTTGAACAACTGGTCGTCGGCAAAGCAGTACTGCGGGGTCTCGGCCGGGAGCACGGTCGCCATGAACCGGCCCGGATAGATGGCGTCGGTCGACACGTCGTCGCCGAGCCTGTAGATGACCTTCGACATGACTCATCCCTCCTGGCGCGGGTCGGTGATGACGCCGGTCGCGGCGCTGGCCGCGGCAACTGCCGGCGAGCACAGATAGACTTCGGCCTGCGGATTGCCCATGCGGCCCTTGAAGTTGCGGTTGGTGGTCGACAGCGCCACCTCGCCGTCGCCCAGTGCGCCCTGGTGTACCCCGAGGCAGCAGCCGCACCCCGGGTTCATGATGACGGCGCCGGCGTCGATGAGGTCGGCGAGGTAGCCGCGGTCCATGGCCTGCCTGTATATCGACCACGATGCCGGGAAGATCAGCATGCGCACGCCCTCGGCCACGCGCCTGCCCTTCAGCGTGCGGGCGGCGATCTCGATGTCGTCGAGCCGGCCGTTGGTGCACGAGCCGATCACGATCTGCTGGATGCCCTTGCCGGCGACCTCGCCGACCGGCCTCACGTTGTCCACCGTGTGCGGACAGGCGATCTGCGGCTCGACGGTCGAAACATCCACCTCGATGGTCTGCACGTAGTCGGCATCGCGATCGGGCACGGTCATGTCGAGCTGATCCGTGACGCCCGCCTCGTCCCGGAGGTAGCGGACCGTCTCGGCATCGGGCGGCACGATTCCGGCCGTGGCGCCGGCTTCGACCGACATGTTGCAGAGCGTCAGCCGGCCCGATGTCGGCATGCTGGCAATGGCATCGCCGTGGAACTCGATGACCTTGAAGTTTGCGCCCTCGGCCGAGAGCCGGCCGATGAGATACAGGATGAGGTCCTTGGGCCCGACGCCCTTGCCCATCCGGCCGTTCGCGACGACCTTGATCGTGGCCGGCACCTCGACATTGAGCACGCGGCCCAGGGCCCACACCGAGGCCATCTCAGTGGCGCCGATCCCGAATGCCAGGGCGCCGAGCGCCCCATGGCTCGTCGTGTGGCTGTCGGTGCCGACCACGACGCGGCCCGGCCTGTCGTACCCCTTCTCCGCGAGCACCTGGTGGCAGATGCCGCCGGAGTCGCCGCGGATGTCGTGGAACTTCGAGATGCCCTGGCTGGCGACGAATTCCCGGACCTTCTTCTGGTTGGTCGCCGTCTTCGCGCCCTCGGCCGGGACCCGGTGATCGAAGATGATCGCGATCTTCAACGGGTCCCATACGCGCGGCTCGAGCCCGGTGCCCTTGTAGACCTCGACGAACTGGTTGATGACGAGCGCGGCATTCTCGTGTGACATGGCGAGATCCACGGCGGGTTCGACCACGTCTCCGACCTTCACGGAGGCGAGTCCCGCGGACCGCGCGAGGATCTTCTGCGTCAGTGTCATGCCCATGGATCAGATGGCTCCCTTCTGGCGGAGTGCAGCGGTCTCATCGGCGGAGTAGCCGAGGCCGCGCAGGATTTCTTCGGTATGTGCGGACAGGCGAGGAGGGGGTGCCTCGATCTCGCCGGGCGTCTTTTCGAACTTGGCGCTCAGGTTGAACAGCTTCAGGGGTCCAAGGCCGGATTCGACGACGGTCTGAATCGTGCCCCGGTGCGCGACCTGTGCGGAGTTGAGCGCGCGCTCGAGGTCGAGGATCTCGCCCGACGGTACGCCTTTCCTGTTGAGCGCCTCGACCCAGTACGAGGTGGGTCTCTTCTTCAGTTGTGCTTCGAGCAGCGGCGTCAGCAGCTTCCGGTTCTCCTTGCGAACGTCACGTTTCCTGAAGCGCTCGTCCGTCTTCAGTTCCGGGACGCCGAGCACGTCGCAGACGGCTTCCCACTGTTCCTGCTGATTGGCGGCGATGTTGATCGGCCCATCCTGCGTCTGGAAGACGCCGGATGGCGCGGCGGTGAAATTGTCGTTGCCCATCGGCACGGGCGCCTGGCCGCCGATGAGCAGATTGGCCGCGACCCAGCCCATCAGCGGCATCACCGAGTCGAGCATCGCGACGTCGATGAACTGCCCCTCGCCGGTGCGCTCGCGGTGGTAGAGCGCGCCCATGATCGCAAAGGCCGCGTTCAGGCCGCCCACCGTGTCGCACAACGGGAAGCCGCACCGCAGCGGGTGCAGATCCTGGCCGCCATTGACGTCCATGACCCCGCTCAGGCCCTGGATGATCTGGTCGAAGGCGGGCTTGTTGGCGTCCGGGCCCGTCTGGCCGAACCCGGAAATCGCGCAATAGATGAGCCGGGGGTTGCCCGCGCGCAAGGTCTCGTAGCTGAGGCCGAGCCTCGCCATCACGCCCGGCCGGAAATTCTCGACGATGACGTCGGCGGATTTCGCGAGCCTCAGGAAGATGTCCCGCGCCTCGTCGGCCTTCAGATTGAGCGTGAGCGATCGCTTGTTCGCATTCTGCGCGAGGAAACTGGTGCCCATCAGCTCCTTGTTGAGCGCCGGCACGTTGCCGAGCGTCCGGGCAAGGTCGCCGCCGACGGGGTTCTCGATCTTGATCACGTCGGCGCCCGCCAGGGCCAGGTGCATCGTGGCAAACGGGCCGGCGAGCACGTTGGTCAAATCGAGAACGCGAATGCCTTCCAGCAGCTTCATTGAACGACTCCAGATGTCTTCAGCCGGGCCGCTGCCGCTACTCGGGCGGCGCGAAGGCAAATCGGCCGGCGTGAGGAATCGGACCGGTCTGGTGAATCGTGCCGGGCAGATCGCGCCCGAAGTACGCGCCCGCGTCCTTCACGACATCGAGAATCGGCCCGAGGGCGATGTCCCGCCGGAGATTCATCCGGTGCAGCAGGTGCACCAGATCCTCCGTGCACGTGTTGCCGGCGGCGACGGCCGTGAACGGGCATCCCCCCAACCCTCCGAACGCGGACTCGAGGCACGTCGCACCGGCCCGCATCGCCGCGTAGCTGTTGGCGACGGCGAGGCCGTAGGTGTTGTGGAAGTGCGCGGCGAGCTGGATCGTCGAACCGAGGGCCGCTACCTCTCCGAACAGCTGCTCGACGTATGCGGGGTCCGCATGGCCGGCGGTGTCCGCCAGGCTCATGGTGGTCATGCCGGCGTCGAGGAACCGGTGCACCAGCGACATCACGCGGTCCTTCGGCACCGGGCCTTCGAACCCGCACCCGAAGGCGGACTGCACCGAGACCTGCAGTCCTTTGCCGGCAGCGACGACCCGCCGGCCCATCGCGATGATGCGATCGACCGCCTCGGCCGTGCCCATGCCCGTGTTCTTCCGGCTGTGCGTGTCGCTGGCGGACACGCCCATGCAGAAGTACTCCACGCCGACCGCCATCCCGCGTTCGAGGCCCTTCTCGTTGAGCACCAGCGCCGTCAGGATGACCCCGGGGCGCTGCAGCCCGCGCACAGGGATCTGGCGGAACAGCTCGTCGGTGTCCGCCATCTGCGGCATCTTCTGCTGGTGGACGAAGGAGCCCACCTGGATCATGTCGACGCCGGATTGCATGAGGAGGTCGAGCCACTGCAGCTTCCGTTCGGTCGGGACCACTCCTTCTTCTATCTGAAGGCCATCCCGCAGGCCGACCTCGTGGACGATGAGTTCGGGCACCTACAGCTCCTTCGCTATCGCCTCAGCCATCTCCATCGTGGTGTTGGTGCCGCGCATGTCGTACGTGCGGGTCTCGCCTTTCCTGATCACGGCGGCCGTGGCGCGCTCGAGGCGTTCGCCGAGGGCGTGCTCGCCCAGCCAGTCGAGCATCATCCTGGCGGCCAGGATGGTGGCAATCGGATTGACCTTGTTCTGGCCCGCGTACTTCGGCGCCGAGCCGTGCGTGGGTTCGAAGACGGCCAGCTTCTCGCCGATGTTGCCGGAGCACCCGAACCCGAGGCCGCCGACCATCTGCGCGCAAAGGTCGGAAATGATGTCGCCATACAGGTTGGGCGCCACCAGCACGTCGTAGTTCAACGGATTCTTCAGGAGCCACATCGTCATGGCGTCGATGTTGGCTTCGTCGAACACGATCTCGGGATAGCGCGAGGCGACCTCCCGGCCGATCTCCAGGAACATCCCGTCGGTGGCGCGTACGACGTTCGCCTTGTGCACGACGGTGACCTTCTTGCGGTTGGCCTTCCGGGCGAACGCAAACGCGGCGTCGATGATGCGCTCGGAACCCTTGCGCGTGTTGATCTTGCACGAGATGGCGTACTGGTCGCCGCGCAGGCCGGCGAAGTGGGCGAAGGGTTTCGAGAGACGCGACAGCACCTCGGCCAGCTCGGCAGGGACCGGATTGAATTCGACGCCTGAGTACAGATCTTCCGTGTTCTCCCGGAACATGACCAGGTCGATCGTGTCCTTGTGGTTCAGCGGGTTCCCAGGGTAGGCCTTGCAGGGACGCAGGCAGTTGTAGAGGTCGAACAACTGGCGCATGCGAACGATGGGCGAGCGGTAGACGAGGCCGGTTCCCCTGAGCGAGGGTACGAGCTCGGCGTCGGCGATCTTCCCGGGCTTCGACGTGACGGCTCCAAACATCGCCGCGTCGACGTTCTTGAGCAGGTCGATCGTGCGCGCGGGCAGCGCGTCGCCCTCCTTGCACCAGAATTCCCACCCGATGTCGCCGTGAATGTAGGTGGCGTCGAATTTCAGCCGGTCCAGGACGACGCGGGTGGCGTCCATGACATCGGCGCCCACGCCGTCACCGGGCAACCACGCAATTCTGTATCTCGCCATGTCGTCATCCTCATTGAAGGGCGTGTGATTCGGGCGCGGGACTGCACCAATGGTCGATCCGGGGGCCGGCGGCCGGACGGGCCACGCTCGGGCTCGTCGGGGACCCTTGAAGGATAGCAGCATGTCCGGGGTCCAGGCTACCCGGGCTGGCTGCGGCCGCGGCTCGGGCAGGGCCGACATGTCGCCAGGTCCGGGGCCCGGCCCGTGTGCCGAAATCGAGGTTGGAAATGGCGTCGCCTCACTGAGGAGCGGCTGGCCAACGGGGCTCCGATGGATGGTGTTGGTGATATGAGTGTAATAGACGCATGTAATATACTTGACACAGGCTCATGTAATGCGTATATTGGCTCTTGTTGGTAGCGGCGTGGTCAGGAGGTGCAGACGATATGGCAGGTAAGGTCATCGGAATCGATCTCGGAACCACCAACTCGGTCGTGGCGGTCATGGAAGGCGGGCAACCCACCGTCGTGGTCAACCAGGAAGGCGCCAGGACGACGCCCTCGGTGGTGGCCATCACGAAAGACGGCGAGCGCCTGGTCGGTCAGGTCGCCAAGCGGCAGGCGGTGACGAATCCCGACAACACGGTTTTCTCGATCAAGCGTTTCATGGGGCGCAAGAACGACGAAGTCAGCGCCGAGTCGGCGCGGGTCCCGTACCGCGTCGTCCGGGCCGAGAATGGCGACGCGTGGATCGAGGTCCAGGGCAAGCGTCATTCGCCGCCCGAAATCTCCGCGATGATTCTGCAGAAACTGAAAAAGGCCGCCGAGGACTACCTGGGCGAAACGGTGACGCAGGCGGTGATCACGGTGCCGGCGTACTTCAACGACGCCCAGCGGCAGGCCACCAAGGATGCGGGCCGGATTGCCGGCCTCGAGGTCCTGCGCATCATCAACGAACCGACGGCGGCAGCTCTCGCCTACGGCCTCGACAAGAAGTCCGACGAGACAATCGCGGTCTACGATTTCGGCGGCGGCACGTTCGACATCTCGATCCTCGAGGTGGGCGGCGGCGTGGTCGAAGTCAAGTCGACCAACGGCGACACGCATCTCGGCGGCGACGACCTGGATCAGCGCGTCGTGGAGTGGATGATCCAGGAGTTCAAGAAGGAGCAGGGCGTCGACCTCGGCCGGGACCGGATGGCGCTTCAGCGCCTGAAGGAAGCGGCGGAGAAGGCCAAGATCGAGCTGTCGAGCGTGCTCGAGACCGACATCAACCTGCCCTTCGTCACCGCCAACGCGGACGGCCCCAAGCACCTGTCGTTGAAGCTCACGCGGGCCAGGTTCGAGCAGCTGGTCGACGACCTGCTGACGGGATCGATGGAGCCGGTCCGCAAGGCGCTCGCCGACGCGGGGCTCGAGCCGGCCGCCATCGACGAGGTCGTGCTGGTTGGCGGATCGACGCGCATTCCGAAGGTGCAGCAGCTGGTCCGCGACTACTTCGGACGCGAGCCGCACAAGGGCGTGAACCCCGACGAGGTGGTGGCCGTTGGGGCGGCCATCCAGGGCGGCGTGCTCGCCGGAGAAGTGAAGGATGTGCTGCTGCTCGACGTAACGCCGCTTTCGCTCGGCATCGAGACGCTGGGCGGCGTGATGACGACGCTCATCCCGCGCAACACGACGATTCCGACCCGGAAGTCGGAGACCTTCTCGACCGCGAGCGACAATCAGCCGGGCGTCGAGGTCCACGTGCTGCAGGGCGAGCGGCCGATGGCGCGCGACAACCGGACGCTCGGGCGGTTCCAGCTGGCGGGCATTCCGCCGGCGCCGCGCGGCGTCCCGCAGATCGAGGTGACCTTCGACATCGACGCCAACGGGATCGTCAACGTGGCGGCCCGCGACGTCGCGACCGGCAAGGAACAGAAGGTGACCATCACGGCGTCGAGCGGCCTCGCGAAAGACGAGGTCGATCGTCTCGTGCGCGATGCGACCGAGCACGCGAAGGAGGACCAGTCCCGCCGCCAGCTCATCGAAGCCCGCAACGAAGCGGACGGGCTGGCCTACTCCGTGGAGCAGACGCTGCGCGAGAACCGCGCGCGCCTGGCGGCCCCTGATGTCAGCCGTGTCGAAGCGGCCATCGGGTCGCTCAAGCGGGCGATGGAGGGCGAGGACGCCGACGCCATCCGCCGGCAGACGGATGATCTGCGGCACGCGGCGCACGCCCTTGCCGAGCAGCTCTCCAGCCAGGGCAAGGGGCAGGCGGGCCCGCGCTCGCCGGCCGGGACGGGCGATGTCAAGGACGGCGAGGTCGTCGATGACGGCTACGCCCGGGCAAGCTGAAGTTTCGGAGCAACCACAGGCCGCCCCCGGCGACGGGGGCGGCCGAAGAAACAGGAGGGGACATCATGGCAATTGTGCGTTGGGATCCACTGCGTGACCTGTCGACCGTGCAGGAGAGGATGAACCGGCTCTTCAGCGACTTCTATCGCGGGGCCGACGATGATGTCATGCGCCGCGGCACGTGGCTGCCGCCCGTGGACATCTACGAGACCGGCAATCACGAACTCGTCATCAAGGCCGAGCTGCCGGACATGAAGAAGGAGGACATCTCGATCACGGTCGAGAACAACAGCCTCACGTTGACCGGCGAGAAGAAGACGGACGAGACCGTCAAGGACGAGCACTACCACCGCGTCGAGCGGTCTTACGGGACTTTCACGCGGACTTTCACGCTTCCGCCCACGGTCGATTCGGGGAAGGTATCGGCCGACTACAAGCAGGGCGTCCTCACCATCAAGCTCCCGATCAAGGAAGAGGCCAAGCCGAAGCAGGTTCAGGTGCAGGTGCACGAATAGGCCGTCTCTTCTTCCTGCCCAAAAAGGGCCTGGCGAGCCACGAAAGGCTCGCTAGGCCCTTATTAAGCTTGCGTCGGTCCAAGCGGCTGCAGGTACCTCTAAAGAGCTGTGACTGAAGAACTTTCGACACCGCCACCTGCCGTTGAGCCGAACCCTCGCTTTGCGGTTGCCCCGCAGGAGCGGCGGTTCCTGTTCGTGGACATCGCCGCCCTCAGGGCCAAGCAGCTTCGCCGAGGCGCCGTGAACCGCCTGCTGGCCCACCCGCTCGACGAAACGGCGGATCCTGCGCCGGTCGTTCCGCACAAGGCCGAGCGGATCGCGATGGAAGAGGTCAGGCGCGGGTTCATCGAGTACGACATCCCCAGCCCCATCCCGCCGAAAGCCGAACCGGAGGGCGAGGCGTGACCTTCTCCGAAATCTACAACCTGGTGGTTGCCACCGTCCAGGGCGTTGGCGTGGCGGCCGTCTTCATCCTCGCGCTGTTCATCGGCGTCTGCGTGCTCCTGACGCTCACCAAGCTGCGGCCCGGCGGGCCCAGGACCATGACGGTGCGAACCATCCAGGAATCGATGGGAGAGGCGCCGCGTTATCTCCCGTCCGATACGCCCAGGGGCACCTCCGACCAGCTCGGCGGTTCCAGGCGAGCCGCCTGAGACCCTTTCGGCCCTCTTTCGGAAACCTCCTCCCGGCTTCCTCCGTAGATCAGAATAGTCACCGGTGGCCTGCGGCCATTGCCGCGGGTGGTTCCGGCTGATATCCGGGGCGGCCGCCCGGGCACCCCGCCGAGGAGGCGAACGACCATGTTTGGATTGCTGGCGCTCGGTCTGATCGTGGGATCCGTCCTGCTGGTTGTGGGGCTGGTGGGCGCCGTCATCAAGCTGACGTTCTGGCTGGTGTTCCTGCCGCTGCGCCTGGTCGGGGTCTTCCTGAAGGTCGCGCTCGGCCTCCTGTTCCTGCCGATCCTGATCCTCGGAGGCCTTTTCGCGATCCTGGGTATCGGGCTTGCGATTGTTGCGCCGCTCTTGCCCTTCGTCCTGCTCGGCTTGATCGTGTGGGGCGCCGTGAAACTGTTCTCGAAGCCGGCCGTCCTGCCCCATGCGTAGGCGAGAGCTTCAGGCCGTCGCGGGCTCCCGCTTCCACCACATCGTCTCCCGCTCGTAGGCGGACGCGACACGCAGCACCATCGATTCGTCGAACGCGCGCCCGACCACCTGTAATCCCAGCGGCAGTCCCTGCGCCGAGAACCCCATCGGGACCGAGAGGGCGGGCAGCCCCGACAGCGCCGCGCCCACGGTGAACACGTCGGCGACATACATCGCCAGCGGATCCGCGAGGCGCTCTCCGAGCGCGAAGGCCGGCGTGGGCGTCGTGGGCAGCACGATGGCGTCGGCTTGCGCCAGCGCCTCGTCGTGATCGCGCGCGATGAGCGTGCGCACCTGCTGAGCCTTCAGGTAGTGGGCGTCGTAGTAGCCGGAGCTCAGGACGTAGGTGCCGAGCAGGAGCCGTCGCTTGACCTCCCTCCCGAACCCCCCTTCGCGCGTGGCCGTGTACATTTCGTCCAGTGAGGTCACCCCGGGCGCTCGCAAGCCGTAGCGGACGCCGTCGTAGCGCGCGAGATTCGAGCTCGCCTCGGCCGTGGCGATGATGTAGTAGGTGGCGACCGCGAAACGTGCGTGCGGCAGCTTCACATCCACCAGGGCGGCGCCCTGCCGGCGCAGCACGTCGATCGCTTCGGCGAAGGCGCGTGTCACCTCCGGATCGACCCCCGACTCCAGCCAGTCCCTGGGCACGCCGAGGCGCACGCCGCGAAGGCCCGCGCCAAGCTTGGCGGCGAAATCCGGGACGTCCCGGGCGACCGAGGTGGCATCGAGAGAATCCTGGCCCGCAATGGCCTGCGCCATAATCGCGGCGTCCTCGACGGTCAAGGTGAGCGTCCCGATCTGATCGAGCGAAGACGCAAAGGCGATGAGGCCGTAGCGCGAGACGCGGCCGTAAGTCGGTTTGAGGCCGACCAGGCCGCAGAACGCGGCGGGCTGGCGGACCGAGCCTCCTGTGTCCGATCCGAGCGCGGCCGGCACCAATCGCGCAGCGACGGCCACGCTGGACCCGCCGCTCGATCCGCCTGGCGAGCGCGTGACATCCCAGGGGTTGCGCGAAGGGCCGAAGGCGGAGTGCTCCGTCGACGAGCCCATCGCGAACTCGTCGAGGTTGGTCTTTCCGAGGATCACAGCGCCGGCGCGCTCGAGCCTGTCGACGACCGTCGCGTTGTAGGGCGGCACGAACCCCGCCAGGATGTGCGATGCCGCGGTGGTGGGGATGCCGGCCGTGCAGATGTTGTCCTTGACGGCGATCGGGACGCCGAGCAGTGGAGCGGATTTGTCGTGCGCGCCCCGCCGATCGATGTCGCGAGCCCTGCGGAGCGCCGTTTCGGGCGCGAGCGCCAGGAACGCGTGCAGATCGCCGTCGCGGGCGGCGATTCGATCGAGCGCCGACTGGCAGACCTCCGCCGCGCTGCACTCGCGGCGCGCGATCGCCTGTCGAATGCCGCGGATTGTCCACTCCACCTGCGTCACGACCCAATCACTTTCGGGACGCTGAATCGAGAGAGGTCGGCCGACCTGACGGGCGCATTGGCGAGGGCCTGGTCCTGTGCCAGGCACGCTCGATCGTCGTCGGTGCGTTCGGCGGTCCCGGGTTCGGCCGCGCGGGCCGTCGGAGGGACGCCGGCGGTCTCGACGCCCTGGACCTGGCGTGCGAACCCGATGATGTCGGCAAGCTGGGCCGAAAAGAGCCCGCGATCCTCGTTCGACAGCTCGAGCCTGACCAGCTTTGCGAGGTGGTCGATGTCAACTTCGTGGACCCCGTCGGGCATGGCCGATGCTAACATCAGGCCGATGAGGCCGCAACCAATCCGCAAGGCGGCGGTCGCAGGAGCGTGGTATCCGGACGTCCCCGCGACGCTCTCACGCGAGCTCGAGCGGGTACTGCGCGCGAGTGCCGGAACGCATCCAGGGCGATCTGGTGGGACTGGTGGCTCCCCATGCGGGCCTGATGTACTCGGGGCCGGTCGCCGCCCACGCGTATCGACAGCTCGAAGGCCGCCACTACGATGTCGCCGTGCTGGTTGGACCCTCGCACTACATGGGCTTCGAGGGCGTCGCGTTGTTCCTCCGTGGCGTGTTCGAGACGCCCTGCGGCCCGCTGACGGTGTCGGAGGAGATCGGGTTGGCCCTGCAGGAGGCCGGCACCGTCGTGCGAGAGTATCCGGCCGCACATCAGCGCGAGCATTCGATCGAGATGCAGTTGCCGTTCCTCCAGCGTTTCCTGCCCGACACGCCGATCGTGCCGCTCGTGATGGGCACGCAGAGCCGTCATACGATTCACGATCTCGGATCCGCGCTGGCCCGGTGCCTGGCGGGCCGGAAGGCGCTGCTCATCGCGAGCAGCGACCTGTCGCACTACCAGGACGCGCCCACGGCTCACAAGCTCGACAGCGTCGTTCTGGACTCGGTCAGGAGATTCGATCCCGACGCCCTGGAGCGCGTGCTCGCCCACCTTCCCGACCATGCCTGCGGGGGCGGCCCAATCGTTGCGGTCATGCGGGCGGCCACGGCGCTGGGGGCGCGCGGTGCCCGGATCCTCTGCTACGCGGATTCCGGGGACGTTTCCGGCGACAAGAGCGCGGTGGTAGGCTACGTGGCGGCTGCGTTCGGGACGTTTGCAGAGCCGGCTGCCTGACCCGCCCCCGAGGGAGGCAATCCATGGCCGATCCACTTGCGGAATCCGAGCGACGGGAGATCCTGCAGTCGGCGCGCCAGGCCATCATCGACGCCTTGTCGGGACATGCGCCCGCGCCGCCCGACGCGAGGGGAGTCTTCTCGCGCGTGGCGGGGGCGTTCGTGTCACTGCACAACCACGGCGAACTGCGGGGCTGCATCGGCCATCCCGAGGCCGACCAGCCGCTCTCGGACGTCATCGGCCGCTGTGCGATCGCCGCGGCCCGTGAGGATCCGCGGTTTCAATCCGTGTCACTCGCCGAGCTCGACGAGCTGGACATCGAGGTGTCGGTGCTCGGAGGCATCGAGCCCGTCTCGACGGCGGACGACATCGAGATCGGGCGCCACGGGCTGATCGCCGAGCAGGGGTGGCGGCGGGGACTCCTGCTGCCGCAGGTGGCGACCGCGCAGCGGTGGAATCGCGAGACGTTCATCCGGCAGACCTGCCTCAAGGCCGGCCTGCAGCCCGACGCCTGGAAACACGGCGCCCGGCTGTTCCGGTTCGAGGCCGAGGTCTTTGGGGAGAAGCACGATGCGTAGGTACGGACTCATCATCCTGATCGTGGCAGCCTGCGGCGCCCCGCTGGGCGCCTGGGGCGGAGAAGGCCACCGGTTCATCATGGAGCGGGCGATCGCGCTGCTGCCGGCGCCGATCAGGCCGGTCTTCGAGAAGAACCGCGCGATTCTCCTGGAACGCTGTACCGATCCGGATCTGTGGCGGTCGGTCGGCTTCGATGAAGAAGCGCCCCGTCACTTCCTGGACTACGACGCCTACGGGCCCTATCCGTTCGCCGGCCTTCCTCGTGAATACGGTGCCGCGCTGGCGAAGTTCGGTCACGAGGCCATCCTGAAGAACGGCACGCTGCCGTGGCACCTGGTCGAGATGGACGGCCGGCTCGTGCGCGCCTTCGAGCAGCAGAAACGCTCGCAGGGCGACGTCGACACGATCATGGTCCTCGCGGCCGTGGTCAGCCACTACATCGCCGACGCGCACCAGCCGATGCACGCGACGCTGAACTACGACGGCCAGCTGACCAACCAGCTCGGCCTGCACTCCCGGTTCGAGTCCGAACTGTTCCGACGCTACGTGTCGAAGCTCGTCATCGAGCCGAAGCCGCCCGTGGCGATTGCCGATCCGGGCAACGCGATCTTCGACGCGCTGCTGGCGAGCGCTCGCGACGTGGATCCGATTCTCAAGGCCGATCGTGACGCAACGGCCTCGCGGACCGATTACGACGACGGCTACTTCGACGCGATGTTTACAGCCACCCGTCCCATTCTCGAGAACCGTGTGGACGCTGCCATCACGATGACGGCGGCCGTCATCACCGGGGCGTGGGAAGCGGCGGGCCGCCCGGACCTGGTGACCGTCGAACGCGCGCGTTCGCCCAGGAAGATCATCAAAGGGAAGTAGTCCGGGATGGATGTCTACCTGGTGGCCCTCTCGGCCACCCACTACGACCTCTACTATGAGGTTGACGACCGTGCTGTGGAATCCGCTCGCGCCACGCAGAAGGGCTGGCGCGCGCGGGCCACGCGCGCATTTCACCAGGTGCTGGAATTTGTCGAGCAGGAACGCGAGAAGCGGCACACGGCGGGCGACGGGCAGGGTCCGCAGGGCCGATGGCCGCGGCTGCGTGGCCGCGTGATCGCCTGGCTGGCGGAGCGGATCGCGGAACAGCGGCTGCTCTGGCACCTGCGCGGCGCCGACGAAGCGACGCTCTTTTTCCCGTCCGACATGACGTCTGCCGACGTTCAGGATCGACTCGCCAGGACGCTGCGTACCGACTCGCGGCGTCACCTGCGCTGGGCGATCATCGATCTGGCCTGGTACCTGGTCTGCCTGCCGCTGACGGTGCTGCCGGGACCGAATCTCGCGGCGTACTACTTCGTGTTCCGCACCGTCGGGCACCTGTTCGCGTGGCTGGGCGCACGGCACGGCCAGACGCAGGTCGCCTGGCATCTCACGCCGAACGACGCCCTTGCGGAACTGCGGCAGGCCGCCGGCCTCGCGGTTGCCGAGCGACACGCCCTGGTGCACGCGATCGCGGATCGCCTGCACCTGAAGCATCTCGACGCGTTTCTCGACCGGACACTCCCCGCGGCCGCGTGATATACTCGCCGCCTTGAAACTCGCAGACCTCGCACAACGACTCGGGTGCCGCCTCGAGGGCGACGGCGAGATCGACATCGCGCGGGTGGCGCGGATTACCGAAGCCGGCCCGGGCGACCTGACCTTTCTCGCCAACCCGAAATACGCCTCGGCGCTGCCGGGGACCAGGGCGTCGGCCGTCATCCTTGCCGAAGACGCGCCCGCCGCGCCGTGCGCCGTTCTCCGGGCGCGCGACCCGTACCTGGCATTCGCCGACGCCATGGCCCTGTTCTGCCCCGACACCGTCCCGGCTCCGGGCGTGTCGGACCATGCGGTGGTTGCCGCGGACGTGCAGCTTGGCGAGGGCGCCTCGGTCGGCCCGTTCGTGTCCATCGGGGCCGGGGCGGTCATCGGGGCGCGGACCGTGATCCACCCTCACGTCTCGATTGGCGCGCGAGCGGTCATCGGCGACGACTGTATCCTCTACCCGCACGTCTCGATTCGCGAGCGATGCCGCCTCGGCCATCGGGTCATCCTGCAGGACGGGGTCAAGATCGGCGGCGACGGCTACGGGTTCGCCCCGCGCGCGGACGGCACGTACAAGAAGATCCCGCAGGTCTCCATCGTCGTGATCGAAGACGACGTCGAGATCGGCGCCAATTCGACCGTGGATCGGCCGGCAGTCGGCGAGACGCGCATCCAGGCCGGCACCAAGATCGACAACCTCGTCCAGATCGGCCACGGTGTCGGGGTCGGGCGCAATGTACTGCTGATGTCCCAGGTGGGGATCTCCGGGAGCACGGTGATCGGGGACGCGGCCATCCTGGCAGGGCAGGTCGGCGTGGCCGGCCACCTGCACATCGGCCGCGGGGTTCGCGTCACCGCCCAGTCGGGCGTCCCGAACTCGGTGCCCGACAACGCCTTCATCTCGGGCTTTCCTGCCATCGAGAACCGGGAGTGGCTGAAGGGGTCGATCATCTTCCGCAAGCTTCCCGAGCTCCGGAAGACCGTGGCCGCCCTCGAGCGACGCCTCGCCGAGCTCGAAGCGCGTCTGCAGGCCGGCACCACCGAGGACCACTGACCTTCAGGATCCGCCCGCCCGTGACATAATCAGCGGTATGGCTGGCCGCTTCGTCCTGCACCTGTCCAGGCTCGTCGTGCCCAGGCGGCGGTTGCGCCGCTCATCGACGGCTGCCGCCGGCCTGACGCTCGCCCTGCTGCTCGGCGTCACGAGCAGCGCCGCTGTCCGGCCGCCCAAGCTCAATTACCAGACCACGACGCTGCCGAACGGGCTGCAGCTGATCCTGCTCGAGGACCACTCCACGCCGATCGTTCACCTCGAGCTCTGGTATCACGTTGGATCGAAGGACGAGCGTCCCGGCCGCACCGGTTTCGCGCACCTGTTCGAGCACATGATGTTCAAGGGGTCGAAGAACGTCTTGCCCGAGCAGCACACATCGATGATCTCGAGCGTCGGCGGATTGAGCAACGCGTACACGACCGAAGACGTGACCGTGTTCTGGGAGACGGTGCCCTCGCAGTACCTGCCGCTGGTCCTGTGGCTGGAAGCCGACCGGATGGCGACGCTGCGCATCGAGAAGGACAGCTTCACCCGCGAGCGTGAGGTCGTGAAGGAAGAGCGGCGGACGCGGATCGAGAGCCAGCCGTACGGCCGCGTCTCCGAGATCATCTACGACCAGGCGTTCACGGTACACCCTTACAAGCACACCACGATCGGGTCGATGGCGGATCTGGAGGCGGCGTCGATCGACGATGTCCGCGATTTCTACCGGACCTACTACGTGCCCGAGAACGCGACCGTGGCGCTGGTCGGCGATTTCGATTCCGCGCAGGCCGTCGACCTCGCGGCGAAGTACCTGGGACGGGTGCCCAAGGCGGATCGCCCCGTGCCAAGGGACATTCCGCAAGAACCGCCGCCAAAGGGCCCGCGCCGGGTGACCCTCGAGGAGAGCTATCCGCTTCCCGTCGTCGTCGTGGCGCATCACATCACCTACGACGGGCATCCGGACTCCTATCCGCTGCAGGTGGCGTCGAAGATCCTCTCCGACGGCCAGAGCTCGCGCATCTACCGCAAGCTGGTCTACGAGCGCGGTCTTGCCCTGGCTGCCTTCGGCGGGGGCAACTTCACCGAGCAGCCGAACCTGTTTTTCGCCGTCGCGATCGTTCAGCCTGGTCACACACCCCAGGAGGCCGAGAAGGCGCTCTGCGAGGAGCTGGATCGCCTGCGGGCCGAGCCGGTGAGCGAGGCCGACCTGCAGCGCGCCAAGAACCAGTTTGCACGCGACTACGTCGTCGGGCGGGAGACGGACCAGCAGAAGGCGTCGGCGCTGGCGCATGCCGCCGTCATCCACAAGGACGTCTCGACCGCGGATGGCGAGTTCGACATCTTCATGAACCTGAAGGCGCCGGACATCCAGCGCGTGGCGCGGACCTATTTCACGCCCGAGAGCCGGCTGGTCATCACGATCCTGCCGAAGAGTTTCCCGAAGGGGGGCGCGCAATGAGGCCGGTGCCGAGGTTCGCCACCGCGGCGTTGCTGCTGGCCTCCTGCGTGATCGCGCCTCACCAGGCTGCCGCGCAGGCACGCAACTGGCCGAGCGAGTCCGCACCGCGTCCCCTGCCCGCGCGCCCGTTCAACTTTCCGCCCTACCAGGTGCGTACGCTGCCAAACGGCATGCAGGTCGTGGTCGTCGTGCACACCCAGCAGCCCGTGGTCAGCATGCGTCTGCTCGTCCGGGCCGGATGCGCCCAGGACCCTCCGGGCAAAGCCGGGGTTTCCAACCTGGTGGCGGCCCTGCTGGACCAGGGCACCACGACACGCAGCGCCCAGCAGATCGCCGGCGCGATCGACACGGTCGGCGGGGAATTGCGGACCGGCGCGGGCACCGATCTCAGCTTCGGCGCGGTCACCGTCATGAAGGACAGCCTCGAACTCGGCCTGGAGCTGCTGTCGGACACGATCCGCAACCCGGCGTTCGCCAACGAGGAACTGGAACGCCAGCGGCAGCAGGTCCGTTCCGCCCTGCGGGTGACCAATGACGATCCCGGCTACGTCGCCACCACCGTCTTCGAGCGGATGATCTACGGATCCCACCCGTACGGAATGCCGGGCAATGGAACGCTCGATACGATCGACCGCATCAGCCGCGACGATCTCATCGCGTTCCACCGGGCGTACTTCGCTCCGAACAACAGCCTGTTCGCCATCGTCGGCGACGTGACGGTTGACGAGGCCATCGCCGCGGTCACCCGTGTGTTCGGCCCGTGGGCCCGCAAAGAGGTGCCGGCCATCGTCGCAGGCGAAACGCCGGCCCCCAAAAGGCGGCTGGTGGTCGTCGACAAGCCCGATGCGGTGCAGACCGAGATCCGGATCGGCCACATCGGGATCCCGCGAAAGCAGCGGGACTTCCTGCCCCTGGATCTTGCAGTCAGAATCCTGGGCGGGGAGGGCAGCAACCGCCTGCACCAGGTCCTGCGCATCGACCGCGGCCTCGCGTACGGCGCCAGCGCCGAGCTGAACACGTACAAGATGACGGGCGACCTCGCGGCGACGACCGAGACGCGCTCCGAGGCGACCGGCGAGGTGCTGCGCCTGATGATCGACGAGTTCTTCCGCCTCCAGCGCGAGCCCGTGCGCGAACGGGAACTCGAGAACGCGAAGGACTACCTGACCGGCAACTTTCCCCTCTCCCTGCAGACTCCGGACGCGATTGCGTCCCAGGTGCTGACGCAGCTCTTCTACGACCTGCCGCTCGAGGAACTGCAGACCTACCGCCGGCGCGTCGGCAATGTCAGCGTCGAGGACATCCAGTGGGTGGCCCGCACCTACCTCAAGCCCGATCAGCTGTCGATGGTGCTGGTCGGCAACGTGTCGGCCTTCGCGGATCAGCTCCGGGGGGTGGGATTCCGCAGCTTCGAGACCGTGCCGCTCGGCGAACTCGACCTGGCCGAAGCCGACTTCCGGCGGCACAAGCCGCTGGCATCGCCCGCGCTCCCGCCAGGCCGGTTGCAGGTCCGGCCCGAGCCGGATCCGGGACAGAAGGCCCTGAAGGAAGACTGGCCGGCGGCCAAGGCCGTGGTGATGCGCGCGGTGCAGGCAATCGGAGGACTGGACCGGCTGCAGGCCGTCAAGACGCTCACGGCCACCGCGACCACGGTGCTGTACTCGCCGGACGGCCAGTTGAAGGCCGACACCAAGACCTATATCGAGTACCCCGACCGCTTCCGCGTCGATGCCAGGCTGCCGGGCGCCACGCTGGTCCAGACCTATGCCGATGGCGACGCGTGGATCAAGGATCCGAATGGCGTCCACGACGCGCCGGATGGCATGCGCGACCAGATCCGGATGAGCGTCCGGCGCGACCTCATCGCCGTGCTGGTGGCCGCCGCCAATGACAAGGTGACCGGACGACTGTTGCCGCCGGAACGGGGCGAGGGCGACCGGCCGTTCGACGTGGTGGAACTGCAGGGCGCCAGCCTCGGCACGCTCCGGCTCTACGTCGCGCCGGACACCGGGCGCGTGGCGCGCATGTCGTACGAGATGCGCGGGCCGTCGGGCACCGAGGCGTTCACCGAGGACTACTCGCAGTACGGACAGGTTGATGGCGTGTGGCTACCGGCCAAGTCGGTCGTGATGCGGGAAGGCACGCCCGTCGTCGAGCGCACCGTCACGTCGTTTGCCGTGAACCAGGCGCTGCCGCCCGAACTGTTCAAGAAGCCTCAATGATCTTCGCACCCAGCCGAACCCTCGTCTTCGCCGGAATCTAGGTCGACCTCGGATGGCCACCGTCATGATTTCGTGCGGCGAGGCGTCGGGCGACCTCTACGCGGCCGCGCTCGCCACGGAGATTCTCGACCTGCGCCCGGGCACGCGCCTGTTCGGCCTGGGCGGCGAGCGGCTTCGTGCGACGGGCGCAGAGCTGGTCGGCGACTACCATGGGCTGGCAGTGACGGGACTGAGCGAGGCCATCCGCGTGCTGCCGCGCGCCCTGCGCATGCACCGGGCGATGGTGTCCCGCGCAAAGGCGGACCGGCCTGACGTGCTGGTGGTCATCGACTTTCCCGACTTCAATTTCCGTCTCGCCAAATCGATCCGCAGTCTGGGTGTCCCGGTGGTCTACTACATCTGTCCCCAGATCTGGGCGTGGAGACCCGGCCGGATGCGGGTGATCAAGCGCCTGGTCGATCAGGCGCTGGTCATCTTTCCCTTCGAGGAGAGGCTCTACAAGGAGGCGGACGTGCCGGTGGAGTTCGTCGGCCATCCGCTGCTCGACATCGCCAGGGCCACCGAGCCGCGCGACGCGTTTCTGCGCAGCTCCGGGCTCGATCCGGCCTTGCCCACGCTGGCGCTGCTTCCCGGAAGCCGCATCAACGAGGTGCGTGCCATCCTGCCGACGCTCGCCGAGGCCGTGCCGATCATTCGCGCGCGTGTCCCGAACGTCCAGTTCCTGGTCGCGCGCGCGTCGAATGTCCCGGCCGAGGCCTTCGACGTTCTGACCTCGTCTGGCGTGGCGCCAATCACGATCCTCGAGGATCGCGCCGACGACGTGCTCGGCGCGTCGGACGCCGTGATCACCGCATCGGGAACGGCGACCGTCCAGGCGGCCATCCACCAATGCCCGATGGTGATCGTCTATCGACTGTCCGATCTGACGTATCGGCTCGGGCGGAGATTCGTTCGCGTCGACACCTACGGGATGGTGAACCTCATCGCCGGCGAGCGCGTGGTGCCCGAACTCATCCAGGACCAGTTCACCCCCGACGCCGTGGCGGAGCGGGCCGTCGCGTTCCTGACCGATTCGACCCTCGCCGAGAGCACCCGGTACCGGCTGCGCGAGGTCCGCGCGCGGCTCGGGCTTGCGGGGGCCAGCCGTCGCGCGGCGCAGGCCGTGCTGCGCACGTGCCGGGCGTGAACCTCACACACGTCCCCGTGTCGGCCACTGCCGGGGCGATGCATGCGACACGGATCCGCGTTGCGCGCTTCGCGCCGTTCCGGACTAGACTTATCGCATGCGCCACAGGTTTCTGAAGCCGGGTGTGATCGTGGCGATGCTCGCCGCAGCGAGCGTCGCCGGCGTCTCGGCAACCGTGCTCGTGCCTGCCGATCTGGGCGATCTCGTGACCGGGGCGCAGTCGGTGGTGCACGGACGCGTGGCCGCCATCCGGGCCATCCGTTCGGATGATCGCGGAACCGAGACGCTGGTCACGCTCCAGGTGGCCGGCTATTTCAAGGGACAGGGCGGGCGGGAGGTGGTCTTCCGCGTGCCGGGCGGCGAGATGGGGCGCTATCGCACCATCGTGGTCGGCGCGCCGACCTTCCGCGAAGGCGACGAGGTGGTGTGCTTCCTGAAGGGCGTCGCGCCCGAACTTCCCACCCTCGTCGGCTTCAGCCAGGGAGCCCTTCGCGTCGTGTCAGACGGGGCCGGCGTACGCCGCGTGCTCGCCCCGCCCGTGCGGCAGGAGCAGCCGGAACGTGTCGTGCGAGGAGAGGGGTACAAGCGTCTGATGACGCTCGACCAGTTCGCGGTCGAGCTCCGCGAGGTCGAGCGCCTCAGGCTGCAGCGCGAGCAGGGGAGAGACCCGTCTCGGACGCCTCGAAGGCAGCAGCAGGAGGGCCGATGAGGGCATTCACCTGCCGGCGACTGCCAGCGTCCCGGGGCGGCAAACGCCTGGTGATGGGCCTTGCCCTGGCGCTTGGGGTCGGTGTCACCTCACCTGCTGAGGCCTACCTGAAATTCGGGACGACTATCGGCACCCGACAGGTCACCTTGCGCTGGAATCGGCTGCCGATTCGTTACTACGTCTCCGACCTTGGCGCGGCGGGTGTGAGCCCATCACAACTGCAGTCGGCCATTGAACAGTCCTTCAGCACGTGGGCCGCGGTCGCCACCGCGACGTTGAGCTCGCAGGACGTCGGGATGACAGGCGTCGCTCCATCCCGCGGCGACGGGATGACGGTGCTGGGATTCCAGAACCGCCCGGACCTCGACCGCGTGCTCGGATCCACCAGCTTCGTCGTGGACACGCAGACCGGCGAGCTCCTCGAAGCCGACATCTTCTTCAACACGACGTTTCCCTGGTCGGTCGCCGCCGCGGGCGAGCAGGGTCGATACGATCTGCAGTCCATCGCCACCCACGAAATCGGTCACCTGCTCGGACTCGGTCACTCGGCCATGGGCGAAACCCAGGTCATCCCGGGCGGGCGTCGGGTGATCGCCGCCGAATCGACGATGTTCCCGATCGCGTTCACGGCCGGCAGCATCGACGGCCGCGTGCTGCGGGCGGACGACGTCGCCGGCATTGGCGATGTCTATCCAGGGCCGGGTTTCGGGGACAAGGGCAGCATCAGCGGCAAGGTCACGAAGAACGGGAGCGGCGTCTTCGGCGCGCACATCGAGGCGTTCAACACCGGGACGGGGGCGATCGTCGGCGGATTCGCGCTCGGCGACGACGGGTCGTTCGGGATCGCCGGGCTCGATGCCGGCGCCTACGTCGTGCGCGTCGAGCCGCTCGACGATGCGGATACCGCGAGCTTCTTCGATCCTGCGGGACCGGCAGTCGACCTGGGATTTCGAGTGACCTATTTCCAGCAGCTGGTCATCGTGCCCAAGGGCGGGGGCGCCACGGGCATCGAGATCAAGGTGGTCGCGCAGTGACGCCGCGGGTTGTCGTGCCTGGCCTGGCCTGCGGCGTCCTGCTCCTGAGCCTGTCGAACGCCGCCGCCGATCAGGTCAGGCCGGCCGTCGTCCAGGTGCGGGTGTCGCGACCCGAACCGCGGTTCGACGTGAGCCTGGCCTTCGCCTTCTCGGGGACCAGCACGATCGGCTCACAGCAGGCGACCTTCACGCCCAACCAGGCGGGAGCGCCGCGCTACGTGCTGTTCACCACCGGCACCGATCTCGGTTGGGGCCGGGGCGTCGAAGCGCGAATCGGCTACCACGTGTCGTCCGCGCTCACCATCGAGGCCGGGCTGTGGTTCACGGTCGCCGACGTGCGGGTCGCGATATCGGGCGATCAGGAAGGCGTGCCAAACGCCAGTTTCACCGGAGAACGGCTGAAGCAGATGCAGTTCGAAGGTCACCTGCTGCTGGGGCCGCAGCGTCTGCGCTTCGCCCGCGGGCGCGCGCAGCCCTACGTGTCGGTGGGCGGCGGCGCGCTGCGACAGCTGCACACGGGAAACACGCTGGCCGAGAACGGGTCGGTCATCGAGGCGGGCGTCGGATTGAGGGTCGGACTCGGGCCCGGGCGATCAGGCGGCGCGCAGCGATTCGGAGTCAGGTTCGATCTCCGCGAATGCCACGTGCAGGGTGGGTTCCACATCGGTGCCAATCAACGGACCTACCCCGCAGGGATGCTTGGATTCTTCCTGGCGATGTAGGATGTTCTGCACGTGTCGGCGTCGAGACGGGGCCCGAGCGAGTGAACGGCCCGGCTACTGAGGGCCGGCCTGGCGCCAGTCAAAGGGAGTGGACCAGCACGATGAGCGATTCAACCGGCTCGCACGAGGTGGACACCGCGCTGCTCAGGCGCATAGCCGAGGGCGACTCCGAGGCCATCGGTGAACTCTACGACCGCCACGCGGGCCTCCTGTATGGCCTGCTCCTGCACATTCTGAGAGATGCGACCGAGGCCGAACACGTCCTGCAGGACGTCTTCGTCCAGGTGCGCGACCAGCTCGATTCGTACCGCCGCTACCTCGGCACGGTCGAGGCATGGCTGATTGGCCTTGCGCGATATCGCGCCGTCGAGCGCCTTCGGTCGCGGCCCCCCCACGAGCGCGGCCACGACCGGGACGAATCGGGCGCTCAGCAGCGGGGCATGAGGCTCGGCCGCGGCCGGGACCAGCAGGAAGCCTCGGTGGCGCTGGCCGGTCTGCCCGCCGAACAGCGGCAACTGATCGAGCAGGCCTTTCTCCTCGGCTTCGACCACGTCGAACTGGCCGCGCGCCATCGCCTGCCGATCGGGATCGTCGAATCCCGTGTCCGGACCGGCATGAGCGTCCTGGTCGAACAACTGCCCATCCTTTCCCGGATTGAAGAACGATGAGCCCGACAACCCTCGAAGACATGGTGGCGCTCGACGCGGCCGGGGCCATCGGACGGACCGAGCGGGTCGACGTGCGCTCGCATCTCGCCGCCTCCGCGCCCCAGGAATGGGAGCGACTGGGGGCGTTTTACGACGTGGCCATCCTGCTGGCGCTGGCGTTGCCGGCAACGCTTCCGCCATCGGCAGCCGTCCGGCGACGCCTGATGGCGCGGCTCAAGGGGGAACCCGGTGACGAGCCGGGCGTGCGAACCGTCTCCAGCAGCGACGGACGGTGGGAGGCCGGCAGCACCGAATCGGTCCGCATCAAGCGGCTGGGCGGAGGCGTCGAGCAGGGACGGGTGGTCCTGCTGGTCGATCTGTCGCCTGGCGCCCAGTTCCCGAGCCGCTCGCACGCGGGGTCGGAGGAGTTGTTCGTTGTGGACGGTGACGTACTGGTGGGTGGCCGGCGCCTTGGGCCTGGAGACTTCCAGGAAGCCGAGGCCGGCACCGTACACCCGCCTCTGCGCTCGCTGCAGGGTTGCCGTCTGTTGTTCGTTGTTTCCGCGTTGGACTTCGTGGAGCGCTGGTGATCATGACGACATTGAACTCGTTTTCGACGGTCAAGGACATTACGGTCGATGGAAAGACTCTTCGGATCTGCAGCCTGCCGGCTCTCGAGCACGGGGGCTACCCGGGCGTGGCCCGGCTTCCGTATTCGCTGAAGATCCTGCTGGAGAATCTCCTGCGGTGCGAGGACAACGCGTTTGTCAAGAAGGCCGACATCCAGGCGCTGGCGACGTGGGATCCGAAGGCGAAGCGCGAAAAGGAAATCTCCTTCACGCCCGCTCGCGTGCTGCTCCAGGATTTCACCGGCGTGCCGGCGGTGGTCGATCTGGCCGCCATGCGCGACGCGACGGCGAGACTTGGCGGCGATCCCAATCGCGTGAACCCGGTGCAGCCGGTCGAACTGGTCATCGACCACTCGGTGCAGGTCGACAATTTCGGGACGGCCAACGCGTTCGCGCTCAACGCGGAAATCGAGTTTGCCAGGAACAGGGAGCGGTACACCTTCCTCAAGTGGGGCCAGAAGGCGTTCAGCAATTTCCGTGTCGTGCCGCCCGAGACGGGCATCGTCCACCAGGTCAACATCGAGCACCTGGCACGCGTCGTGTTCGACCAGGCCGTCGATGGCGTGAGGTGGGCGTATCCCGACACGGTGATCGGCACCGATTCACACACGACGATGGTCAATGGGCTGGGCGTGGTGGGATGGGGCGTTGGGGGCATCGAGGCCGAGGCGGCGATGATGGGACAGCCGTGCTCGATGCTCATCCCAGAAGTGCTGGGATTCCGGCTGGTTGGAGCGCTCAAGCCCGGCATGACGGCCACCGACCTGGTGCTGACCATCACCGAGCGGCTCCGGAAGCAGGGCGTGGTCGGCAAGTTCGTCGAGTTCTTCGGCCCGGGGCTGGCCAACCTCACGCTGGCCGATCGCGCCACGCTCGCCAACATGTGCCCGGAGTATGGCTCGACCATCGCCATCTTCCCGATCGACGGCCTCACGCTCGACTACCTGAGGCTGACCGGCCGTGAAGACGCGCACGTCAAGCTGGTGGAGCAGTACGCGAAGCAGCAGGGCCTGTTCGCGGACGGGTCGGGGCCCGAGGCGATCTACGCCGAGACCATCGAGCTCGACCTCGCCACGGTCGAGCCCAGCCTGGCTGGTCCGAAACGCCCGCAGGACCGGGTGGCCCTGTCGAAGGCCAAGCAGGGCTTCGCCTCCGCGCTGCCCGGCATCCTGGCGGCGTCGAAGAAGCCGGCGGCCGCCGCTGCCCCGGCGCCAGTGGCGGTGCTGGAGCGCGAGGACAGCGTCGAAGGCCTCGATCACGGCGCGGTCGTGGTGGCCGCGATTACCAGCTGCACCAATACATCGAATCCGGCCGTGCTGATCGCGGCGGGCCTGCTCGCGAAGAAGGCCGTCGAGCTGGGGCTGACCCGGAAGCCGTGGGTGAAGACGAGCCTCGCGCCCGGATCGCAGGTGGTCACGGCTTACCTGCAGCGCGCGGGATTGACGAAGTACCTCGATGCGCTCGGGTTCAACCTGGTGGGTTACGGCTGCACGACCTGCATCGGGAACAGCGGACCGCTTCCCGAGCGGGTCGCGGCGCTGGTCGAGGAGCGCAACCTGGTGGTCGCCTCGGTGCTGTCCGGGAACCGCAACTTCGAGGGCCGCGTGCAGGCGCTCGTTCGCGCCAACTACCTGGCGTCGCCGCCGCTGGTGGTGGCCTACGCGCTCGCCGGCTGGATGACGATGGACATCACCACCGAGCCGCTCGGCAAGGGCAAGGACGGACAGGACGTGTACCTGCGCGACATCTGGCCGACCGACCAGGAGGTCCATGTGACCATGGCCGGCGCCCTTGACCAGAAGATGTTCCGCGACACGTACGCGCGGGTGTTCGACGGCGACTCGCGCTGGCAGGCGATTGCGACTCCCGAGGGCAAGACCTTCAAGTGGGAGGCGTCGTCCACCTACATTCAGAACCCGCCGTTCTTCGACGGGCTGACGCCGGTACCGCCGCCGCCGACGGCGCTGACGGGGGCCCGTGTGCTGGCCCTGCTCGGCGACAGCATCACCACCGATCACATTTCGCCGGCGGGCAACATCAAGGCCGATTCGCCGGCCGGCGCGTACTTGATTGCGCACGGGGTCCAGCCGAAGGATTTCAACCAGTACGGCGCGCGGCGCGGCAATCACGAAGTGATGATGCGCGGCACCTTCGCCAATATCCGGCTGCGCAACCAGCTGGCGCCCGGAACCGAGGGCGGGTGGACGACCTACATGCCAGGCGGCGAGGTGATGTCCATCTTCGACGCGGCGATGAAGTACCGCGACGCCCACGTGCCGCTCGTCGTGATCGCGGGCAAGGAGTATGGCTCGGGCTCGTCGCGTGACTGGGCGGCCAAGGGCACCGCGCTGCTCGGCGTGCGCGCCGTCATCGCCGAGAGCTTCGAGCGGATTCACCGCAGCAACCTCACGAACATGGGCGTCCTGCCGCTGCAGTTCAAGGCGGGCGAGAACGCCGCCAGCCTGGGGCTGACCGGCCAGGAAGTCTACGAGGTGATCGGCGCGGCCGATGTCGCTCAAGCCGCGCGGCGACGTGCGCGTGCGGGCGATCGGGCCGGCCGGCTCGAAGGAGTTCGTGGCGACCGCGCGCATCGACACGCCGGAAGAGCTCGACGCGTTCCGCAACGGCGGCATCCTGCAGAAAGTCGTCCGGCAGATGGCGGCGAGAAAATAGGACGGCTGGCGGCTGGAGGCTGGCGGCTTGTTGACCTCCGCTGACATCAAGCGGCAGGCGCTCACGCTCGGGTTCGACCTGTGCGGCGTGGCGCCTGCCGGACATCTCCCCGAGCTCGACGCGCTGCCGGTGTGGCTGCGACGCGGCTACGCCGGGACGATGACGTACCTCAATCGCACGGCGAAGGTTCGCGCCGACGTCCGCCGCATCCTGCCGTCGGCCCGCTCCGTGGTCATGACGGCGTGCAGCTACAATGTCGATCGTCCGTACTCGACCGAGGTCGCCGATTCCCGCGAGGCGCTGGTCGCCCGCTACGCGTGGGGCGACGACTATCACGACGTGATGGGCCGGAGGCTCGACGCGCTGCTCGAGTGGATGCGAGGCGAAGCAGGAACGGGTTTCGACGCGAGGCGCTACGTGGACACCGGCCCCGTGCAGGAACGCGTCTACGCGCAGCATGCGGGCCTCGGCTGGATCGGCAGGAACACCTGCGTCATCAATCCGGAAATCGGTTCGTGGGTCGTGCTCGGGGCGATCGTCTCGAACGCCGGCCTGGAACCCGACGCGCCCGCGCTCGATCAGTGCGGATCATGCCAGCTGTGCCTCGAAGCGTGCCCGACGGGCGCGCTGGTCGCTCCGCACGAGCTCGACGCCCGCCGATGCCTCGCCTACCTCACCATCGAGTTCGGCGGAAGCGTGCCCGACGCGCAGCGCTCCGGCATGGGCGCGCACGTGTTCGGGTGTGACATCTGCCAGGACGTGTGTCCGTGGAACGCGACCGCTCCGCCTAGCTCCCGGCCCGAGTGGATGCCGCGTCAGGCGCTTGACCGGCCGAAGCTGCTCGGTCTGTGGTCGAAGTCCGACGCGGAGCTTTCCGCCGCCATCGAGGACGGCCCGCTCGAAAGGCCTGGGCTTGCAGGATTGCGCCGCAACATCGCGGTCGCCATCGGCAATTCCGGCGATGCGGACGCCGCCCCCGCGCTCGCGCCAGAGGAACGGTCCCGCCGCGCCCCCGACTCGCCGACACTGGCCGATCCGCGGGTGGCCGAGCACGCGGCGTGGGCAGCCGGGCGGCTGAAGTAGACACGAGCACGCGATTCCGGGTCGTCAGGCTGGCGGCCCTTCGACTCGCGATGCTCGCTCTGGGCAGGCTGGCGGCCCTTCGACTCGCGGTGCTCGCTCTGGGCAGGCTGGCGACGGCCGGACCCCCAGGATGTGCGGCGACCGACAGTCGTGGTCTCTCAATTGGCCACTTCGAGCAGCCCCGGGGATTCGGTCTATGATCGGTGCCGTACGACCCGTTCGATCGTTGCCGTGGACAACTGCCATGAGACCAGTCCTCACCATCGCGGCGTGCGGCCTGTTCGGAATCCTCGCGGTCGCGGATGCGCGGCAGTCCCCGTCCCAGGCGGCGCCGCAAACGCAGCCGCCCCCTCCGACCTTTCGAAGCGAAACGACCCTGGTGCCCGTGGACGTTCGGGTGCTGGATCGCACGGGCAAGCCGATCACCGATCTGAAGCGCGAAGACTTCACGGTGCTCGAGAACGGCGTGCCCCATGAGATTCGCTATTTCTCTGCGCGAGGACTGGTGGCCTTGCCGGCCGAGCCAGGGGCCAAACCGGCATTCCGCACGCGCGCCAGCCCGGCGGTCCAGGAGCAGCAGTCGCGAATCTTCCTGATCGTGCTGGGCCGAGGACGGCTGCAGGAGCCCTCGAAAGGGCTCGACGGCCTGATCCATTTCGTGCGCAGCCGCCTGCTGCCCCAGGATCAGGTCGCCGTGATGGCCTACAACCGGTCCACCGATTTCACGAACGACCACGAGCCGATCGTCAGGCTGCTCGATCGGTACAAGCGCCGGCACGAGCAGATCGAAACGGACCTTCGTCACCGGTTCAGCGGTCTGGAGGCCGTCTACGGCAGCCGCGAGATCCCGCAGTACGTGCAGCGCCAGGTTGACGAGCTGTTCCAGGAGCCCGGCGCCGTCAGATCGCGGCAACTGGTGCCTGCCTCCGTGAGCGACGCTGCTGCCATTGCCGCAGACACCCGTCGCGCAACGGACTCCGCGCTCACCGCGGAGTTGAACGCCGCCCGGATTGGAGGCGCGCGCAGCGTCCTGGACCAGATCCAGGCGGAGATGCAACCGCTGCCCTTCGATGCGTACGTCTCGACCAGCGTCCAGACCAACGAAGATCTTGGAAATCTCTACACGGGGATTGAGTACCTTCGTTATCTCGAGGGAGAGAAGCATCTGATCTTTGTGTCGGAAAACGGGATGAATCTTCCCCGCGGCGCCGATTCCGAGAATGCCCTTGCCGCACGCGCCAACCACGCCCGAGTGGTCATCGACACGATTCAGACGGGCGGCCTCGATCCGGGTCCGCCTCCGACCGCCTCCTCGCCGGGCCCGCCGATTCCGAGCATGAACTTCACCTTCATGGACATGGCCCGGATTTCCGGGCTGAAGAACATCTCCTATCAGACGGGAGGGCAGTCGGCCGCGCGCGTCTACACCAGGCCTGCCGTCGACCGCATCGACGCGACGACGCGGTTCGGGTACCTGCTGGGCTACCACCCGTCGAACACGGCCAGAGACACCCGGTATCGGCGCATCGTGGTCCGCGTCAATCGGCCCGGCGTCACGGTGCTCTATCGCCACGGGTACTTCGCCGATGACGTGCCGCCGCCAATCGACCGGCGGGCCTTCCTGATCCAGCGCCGGCTCGCTGCCGCGACCTACTACACCGTGGACGTGCCGGACATCAAGCTCTCGGCCAAGGCGACGACGGCCAGGAGTTCGCGCGGAACCGACGTCTCGCTCGACCTGGTCATCGATGTGAGCCGAGTGGCCTTTTCGGTCAAGGACAACCGCCACGTCGCCTCGCTCGAACTCGCCCTGGCGTGTGGAGACGCGAAGGAACGGGTGATCGGCCGATCGCGCCAGACGCTGGACCTCAGTCTGAAGGACGACACGTTCCAGCGGTACTCGCGGGAGGGATTCCCTCTGAGCGCATCCCTGTCCATGGTCGCCAAGCCCAGGTACGTCAAGCTGGTCGTGTACGACTACGCCTCGGATCTGGTCGGGTCGAGGACCATCACGCTGAAGTAGAGCGTCGGTTCGGGTGCCGGCTGCCGGGAGGGGCCGCCCCCGGCGTCCCACGCCGCGATCGAGCCCGCGCCGAGACTGGTGGCGTCGTTTGGTGTACAAGGGGGAAGTGCAAGGCTGATGGTTGGCAACCTGGTTCGCAGGTGTTCGCGAGGTGTGCGATGAGAGCGAATGTCGTCCGTCGCCTTTTGCTGGTCGCTGTTCTCGTTGGAGGTGCCGCTGTGGCCGGTGTCAAAGCCCAGTCGCCGAAGAGTCTGCCCGACGCCGCGGCGCTTCAGGCCATGTCGGCGCGGTACGCGCCGGTCGACATCGGCGCCGACCTGACGGGCCTGCCCGAAAGCGAGCGCCGTGCGCTCGCCAGGCTGGTCGAGGCCGGATACGTGATGGACGCGCTGTTCCTGCGCCAGGTCTGGTCCGGCAACGAGGCGGTGTTACTGGAACTGCTGACCGACGCGACGCCGCTCGGCAAAGCCCGCTTGCACGAATTCCTCATCAACAAGGGGCCGTGGTCGCGGCTCGACCACAACGCGCCCTTCGTGCCGGGCGTTCCCCCCAAGCCTGACGGCGCGAACTACTATCCGCTCGGTGCCACCAAGGCCGAAATCGAAGCGTGGCTGGGCCAGCTTTCACCGGCCGGCCGGAACGGGGCAACGGGGTTCTTCACCACGATTCGACGGGCCCCCGACGGCACGCTGAGGATCCTTCCGTACTCGGTGGAGTACCAGGGCGAGCTGGCGCGCGCGGCTGCGCTCCTCCGCGAAGCGGCTGCGCTGACCGCCGACAAGACGCTCAAGAGGTTCCTGACGACACGCGCCGAGGCGTTCGCGTGGAATACGTATTACGAGAGCGACGTCGCCTGGATGGAGCTCGACTCGGCGATCGAGCCCACCATCGGGCCTTACGAGGTCTACGAGGACGAGTGGTTCAACTTCAAGGCGGCGTTCGAGGCGTTCATCACCGTCAGGGACAGCGCCGAGTCGGCCAAGCTCTCAAAGTTCGGCTCGGAACTTCAGGACATCGAGAACCACCTGCCGATCGATCCAACGCTTCGCAATCCCAAGCTCGGCGGCATGGCCCCCATTCGCGTCGTCAACGTGGTACTGGCTGCCGGTGACGGCAATCGCGGCGTGCAGACGGCGGCCTACAACCTGCCGAACGACGAGCGCATCGTCCGCGAAAAGGGCGCCAAGCGCGTGATGCTGAAGAACGTGCAGGAAGCGAAGTTCAACAAGGTGCTCCTGCCGATCTCCCGCGTCGTACTCTCGCCGGCTGACCAGAAGAATGTCTCGTTCGATGCGTTCTTCACGCACATCCTCATGCACGAGCTGATGCACGGCCTCGGCCCGCACGAGATTACCGTCGGCGGGCGAGCCACCACCGTCCGGCAGGAGCTGAAGGAGACCTACAGCTCGATCGAGGAAGCCAAGGCCGACGTCTCGGGGCTCTTCGCCCTCCAATACCTGGTCGACAAGGGCGTCATTGGCAAGCCCATGGCCGAGACGATGTACACGACGTTCCTGGCCTCGGCGTTCCGGTCGATTCGCTTTGGCGTGAACGAGGCTCACGGGCGGGGCATCGCGATCCAGCTCAACACACTGCTCGATGCCGGAGCGTTCGTCGCCAGGCCTGACGGGACCTTCGCGGTGGACCAGGCGAAGATCAAGGATGCCATCGTCGCCTTGACCCGGGAGATCATGACGCTGGAGGCGGCGGGCGACTATGCGAAAGCCAAGGCGCTCATCGAGAAGATGGCGGTGGTGAGGCCCGAGGTCAAGCGCGCCCTCGACAGGCTCGGAAGCGTGCCGGTCGACATCGAGCCGCACTTCGTGACCGCCGAGCAGCTCGCCAGACAGTATCGGTAGGTGCGGACTCCGGTCCAGCCGGGATCGCTGAGTCTGTCCGCGAGCGCGTCTCTGACGTAGCCCGGGGTCTTCAGACCCCGGGTCCGCGACGCCATCCGCTGCATGGCCGATCGCCGGGGCTGAAGCCCCGGCCTACATCAAGACGTCCACACGTATGTCTGATGTGGCCCGGGGTCTTCAGACGTCCACACGTATGTCTGCTGTAGCCCGGGGTCTTCAGACCCCGGGTCCGCCGCCTGGAGCGTGCCGCGAGAGGCCGTCCTCCGGCGAGTGTCGTTGCGGCTGTCAGCTGTCGAACGCGCCGCAGCCCGGGCCGCCCGCGCCCGGGCAATTGGCACAGCCGCCCTGGGCCGGCATCGCGGACCGCTTGGGGCTCGAGGCGCCAACGGCGAACGCCGAGAACACCTTCTCGACATCCTCAGCGTGGCACGCCGGACAGGCAGGGGTGACGCCTTCGCGGAAGAGCACTTCGAACTGGCGGCCGCACTGGCGGCACGTGTATTCGTACAAGGGCATGCGGTCAGTATAGCAAAGCCGTCGGTTCGGAATGGCGCCTGAACCTGATAGGATCGATTGACTGTAACCTGCGGTGACCCCCGGGGCGCCCCGGCCGGGGTCAGGAACGCTCGCCGCCCCGGATGAACACGAATCGATCATGTCCACCTTCTACCTGACGACCGCCATCGACTACGTGAACAGCCGGCCGCACCTGGGCACGGCGTACGAGAAGATCACGGCGGACGTCATCGCGCGCTACAAGCGGCTGACCGGCGTCGAGACCCATTTCCTGATGGGCAACGACGAGCATTCCCTCAATGTCTTCCGGCGCGCGCGCGAGCTGAACCTCGACCCGAAGGCGTACTGCGACCAGATGGAGCAGGAGTTCCGCGAGGTGTGGTGGCTGCTGGACATCTCGTTCGACGACTTCATCCGCACGACCGAGCCAAGGCACGCGGCGGCCGTGACGGCGCTGGTCGAGCGGATCAGCGAGGCCGGCGACATCTACGACGGCCACTACGAGGGCTGGTATTGCGTGTCGTGCGAGGCCTTCAAGCAGGAGAAGGACCTCATCGACGGGCTCTGTCCGATCCACAAGCGGAAGCCGGACTGGATTCGGGAGAAGAACCACTTCTTCCGGCTCTCACGATTCCAGGAGCCCCTGCGGCGCCACTTCGACGCGCACCCCGAGTTCCTGCAGCCGGAAGTCCGGCGCAACGAGATTCTCAACGTGATTGACGGCGGCCTGGAGGACATCTCCATCAGCCGCGCCGAGCAGTCCTGGGGCATTCCGCTGCCGTTCGACCCGTCCAGCGTGGTCTACGTGTGGTTCGATGCGCTGATCAACTACATCTCAGGGGTCGGCTACGGCGGCGACCCGGCGCTGTTCGAACGATGGTGGCCCGCCGATCTCCACGTGATCGGGAAGGACATCACGCGGTTCCACAGCGTGATCTGGCCCGCCATGCTCATGAGCGCGGGCGTGCCGGTGCCCCGGCGCGTATTCGGCCACGGGTTCGTGACCTTCAAGGGCGAGAAGATGAGCAAGTCGCTCGGCACCAGCGTCGATCCGCTCGACGCGGCGTCCAAGCACGGGCCCGATCCGTTGCGGCTCTACCTGGTTCGCGAATTCGCATACGGGCAGGACGGCGACTTCTCGTGGGAGCGTTTCGAGGAGCGCTACAACGCTGACCTGGCGAACAACCTCGGGAACCTCGTCAGCCGCGTGGCGACCATGGCCGACAAGTACTGCGGCGGGCAGCTGGCGCGGCCCTCGGCTCCTGCCGGGCGTCTGGCCGAGATCGCAACAGCCTCGGTGGTGGCTTACCGCAAGGCGATGGAGGAGTTCGCGCTGCAGGATGGCGCAGGCGCGGCGTATACCATCATCGACGCCGCCAACCTGTTCATCACCGATACCGAACCCTGGCAGCTCGCAAAGGATCCGGCCAATGCGCAGCGCGTAGGGCAGATCCTCTACGAGGTGGCCGAGGCGGTCCGGATCGCGGCCATCCTGCTCCTGCCCATCATGCCCGGCTCGGCGGCCGAGATTCTCCGCCGAGTCGGCGCGCCGAAGCCTGCGTCCGATCATCGCCTGGATGATGCGGTCTGGCATGGCGCCGGCGACCGTCACACCCTCAAGGGCGACTCGCTCTGGCCGCGCATCGGGCCGGGACGGAACTAGGGACTAGGGACTAGGCGCTAGTGGGTAGGGGCTAGGGACTAGGCGCTAGTCAGTCGGGGAGGGGATTCCGGGCGCCAGGGGCTGGTTCGTTCTTGTCGTCCCGTCGAAAAGCGTGGCTCGTTGAACCGCAAGTCGCGCGACTTCAGGCTGACCAGCGCCTAGCCCCCAGCCCCTGTCTGACCAGCGCCTAGCGCCTAGCCCCCAGCCCCTGTCTGACCAGCGCCTAGCGCCTAGCCCCCAGCCCCTAGCTTGGCCACGCCGATCCCCGGCCGATCGTTGAGCGTGACTTTCCCGTCAATCACCTTGACGCCGTCGAACACGTCGTTCGAGATGAGCAGGGCTCCGTCCAGATCCGCCCAGTCCACCATCGGCGAGAGGTGAGCGGCCGCCGAAATGCCACACGAGGTCTCGGTCATGCAGCCCATCATGACCTTCATGCCGAGCGCGCGCGCCAGCGTGAGCATCTCGTGCGCCTCGCGCATTCCGGTCGACTTCATCAGCTTGATGTTGATGCCCGAGTAGACCCCTTGCGCCTTGTGCACGTCCTCGAGACGCTGCACACCCTCGTCTCCGATGATCGGCAGCGGGCTGCGCTCGGTGATCCAGGCCATGTCGTCCACCCGCTCCTTGGGCAGCGGCTGCTCGACATAGAGGAATCCGCGCTCCTTCAGCCACACGATCATGTCGAGCGCCTGCTGGCGATCGGTCCATCCCTGGTTCGCATCCCCTGTCAGCGGCTTGTCGGTGACCGACCTGATCGCCTCGACCATCGCCTTGTCGGTGTCACGGCCCAGCTTGATCTTGAGGATCTTGTACTCCGAGGCCTCCAGCGTCTTCTGCTTGACGACCTCCGGAGTGTCGATGCCGATCGTGAAGGTCGTGTTCGGCGTCTTCGACGCGTCGTAGCCCCAGATGTTGTACCAGGGCTGTTTCATCAGGCGCCCGATCAGATCGTGGAACGCGATATCGACCGAGGCCTTTGCCGCGGGATTACCCGGGGCGATGGCGTCGACAGCAGCAAGAATCGTCTCGAGCTCGAACGGATTCGCGAAGCGGCCGAGGTCGACCTTCGACAGGAAGGCCATCGCCGTCTCGTGCGTCTCGCCGAGATACGGCGGCATCGACGCCTCGCCGTATCCGACGACGCCGTCGAACTCGAACTCGGTCAGCACGACCGGCGTGGTCGTGCGCGAATTGGTGGCGATCGTGAATACGTGCCTGAGCTGCAGGGTGTAGGGCCGGAACCGAAGCTGCAGACGGGGCCGGCCTCCGGATGTCTTCCCGCCTCGCGGCTGCTGCCAGGAGCCGGCCGGGATCATCGCCGCCGCTCCGGCCAGCGCGGAGTTCCGCATGAAGTCTCGCCGGGTGTGTGCCATGGACATCCTCGCTGAAAGCCGCGGTCCGAAGGCGGTAGCGGAGACCTTACACAAGCCATCATAGCCCGCCCGCTGAGCGTCGTTGAGACGATCCGGCTGGTGGCCGCCCGCTCGGGCTGTCCGGACCGAGGGTGCACGTCGCGAGGAGCCCGCTCGCACGCGCCGTCAGCGCACACCTGCTGCGGCGAGCGCGTCGAGCACGCGCGCGGGGAATGCCGGAAGCGACCTGATGCGCGCGCCGGTCGCGTCAGCGACGGCGTTGAGAATCGCAGGGGCGGTCGGGATCGTCGCGCACTCGCCCAGGCCCTTGGCGCCGAATGGTCCGGCCGGTTCGCGACGCTCGATGAAGATGACTTCGATGTCCGGCACGTCGTGCACGGTCGGGATGCGGTAGTCGCCGAACCCGCGGGTGACGCCTGGAATGAACTCCTCCTTCAGGGCGAACCCGAGGCCCATCACCACGGCGCCTTCCACCTGGCCTCGCGCCCCGGCAGGGTTCAACACCTTTCCCACGTCGTGCGCCGCAACGACGCGTGTCACGCGAATGGCACCGCTGCGTACGTCGACCTCGACCTCGGCCATCTGCGTGGCGGACGCGTAGGTCGCGTACGGACGTCCCCTGCCCGTTTCCGGATCGAGAGCCGACGTGTCGGGCACGAAGGTGCCGGTCTGCTTCAGCCGCTGGCCGCGAGCCTCGAGACCCGCGGCCAGATCACCAAGCGACAGTCTCCGGTGCGGATGTCCAGCCACGTGCACGCCCAGTTCGTCCAGCTCCGCATCGGAAGGCGAGATGCCCAGCTCGGCCGCCGCGCATTCGCAGATGGCGCGGCCGAGCGAGGCTGCCGCCAGCCGGACCGCGTTTCCCACGTAGAACGCCACGCGGCTTCCGGTGCACGATCCGGTGTCGCTCGTCAGGTCGGTGTCCCCGCGCACCAGGTCGATCAGGTGCAGCGGCATCCTCAACGTATCGGCCGCGATCCGGCGCAGCAGGAAGTCCGACCCCTGGCCCGCATCCGTCACCCCGGCGTAGACGACGACGCGGCCGGAGGGCAGCAGCTCGACGTCGGCGTAGCTTGGCTTCTCTCCGGTCGTCGTGCCGATGCCGTACCACATGGACGCGACACCGACGCCATGGCGGACTCTGCCCCGCTTGCCGGCCGCACGAGCGCGGTCGATCGCAGCGTCGTAGTGCGGCCGAATCGCATCGAGCGTCTGCGTGAATCCAACTTCCTCTCCGACCTGCGCGCCGGTGGCCAGCCAGGTGCCCGGACGGATCGCATTGCGGAGCCTCAGCTCGATTGGATGCAGCCCGAGGCGTCGCGCCGCCTCGTCCACCATCGACTCGAGTGCAAACGTCGATTGGGGCGCGCCGAATCCGCGCATGGCGCCCGCCATGGTGTTGTTCGTGTAAACGGCCGGCCCGCCCAGCCACAGGTTCGGAATGTCATACGGCCCGCAGCCCGACACGGCCGCGCGGACGATGATGAACTGGCCGGCCGAGGCGTAGGCGCCGCCGTCGGCCGTCATGTCGAGCCTGAGGTTCGTGATGTGCCCGGTCGGATCGACAGCGAGGCGCCCGTGCATGGCGAAGGCGTGTCGCTTGGTCGTGGTGGCGAACGATTCGGCCCGCGTGTAGACACAGCGCACGGGCCGGCCCAGGCGGAGGGCTGCGACCGCCAGGATGCACTGGACGCTGACATCGGTGCGCCCGCCGAAGTGCCCGCCCATCACGGTGGGAACGACCCTGACGCGATCCTCCGGCACGCCGAGCACCCTGGCGACTTCGAGCCGCAGCAGGTGAGGATGGCTCGTCGCCGAGTGCACGACGACGCGGCCCTGCTCGTCGACATGGGCAAGGGCGGCCTCGGGTTCGAGATACGCGTGTTCGTTGAACGGCGTCGTGAACCGCTCATCGATGACGACGCGCCGCCTCGTCCGGTTCGCTGTCATGATCCCCGCGCGTGATGACCTGGCGTGCGAGGAGGTTTCCTCCGGCATGTATCCTTGGCGCTCCCGGGGCGAGCGCGTCTTCCGGCGAGAGGAGTGCGGGCAACTCCTCGTAGACGACACACACCAACTGCGCCGCACGCTCCGCCACATCCTCGGAACTGGCGACCACGGCCGCCACCGGATCTCCGATCATGCGGACGCGATCGCCGGCCAGCACGATTTCGTCCTGCACGAGCCGGCCGTGGCGGTTGACCGGCACGTCACTCGCCGTCAGCACGGCCTCCACTCCCGTGAGCGCCAGCGCGGCGGCGCTGTCGATCGAGACCACGCGCGCGTGAGCGTGCGGGCTCCGCACCACCTTCACGTGAAGCATGCCGTCGATGGCGAGATCGGCCGCGTAGATGGCCCGGCCCGTGGCCATGTCCCGCTCGCCCCAGCTTTCGCGGAGTGCCACCACGGCGGGCTTTACCGTCTCGCCCCGAAGCATGGCCGCAGCGCGGTCGACGGCATCCAGGATGGTGCGATAGCCCGTGCACCGGCAGTAATTGGCTCCGAGCGCCTTTATGATTGCGGGGCGGGCAGGGGAGGGCTGGCGATCGAGCAGCGCTTTGGTCGCCATGACGAGGCCCGGCGTACAGAAGCCGCAGTGCACGGCCCCGGCCTCGACAAACGCTCGCTGGATCGGATGAAGTTCGTCGCCGGTCGCCAGTCCCTCGATGGTGACGACCCGCGCGCCGGCTGCCTCACCGACGGTCAGCCTGCAGCTTCTCGTCGCCTGGCCGTCCACGAGCACCGTGCAGGTCCCGCACCGGCCATCATCGCACCCGCACTTGGTGCCCGTCAGGTGGAGATGGTCGCGCAGCACCGTCATCAGCGAGGTGCGAGGGTCGACATCAATCCGAACTGCCAGGCCATTGACCTCGAGAGCCGTCACCAGGCACACCCTTCATGGTTGACATCGCCGACAAGCGGGCGATGTGGCGTGGCAGGTGTCGGGCCCTGGGGCGGCCCGGATCATCGCGGGCTGATGAACCGATCGAGCACGGCGACGATCACGACCCCCACCAGCGACGACAGGAAGCCCAGCGCCGTCGTCAGGCGCTTTCCTTTGGTCGGCTCCCCGCCGCTCAGGTAGTGCGCGGCCGCGCCACCCATCGCGCCCATGAGGCCTAGCGCGATGAACCCGCCGAGCAGGCCGAAGAAGATCACCGCCAGCACGCTCGGGACGACGGCTTCCAGCCCGTGCACCTTGCCCCTGAACGGTATCGGAAATCCGTAGACCAGACCGACGAGTGGAGCCGCGAGGAACGCTCCAACAATAGCGTACACCGCGCCCCGGAACATCAATCGACCCATGGTCGTCTCCCTCCATTGGCCACTTGCGTCCGACCGAAGCGGCGGGGCTCACCGGTGGTGAGCACGCTCGCCCCGGGCACGCGAACAAGGGCCCACGTGCGACAGTCCCGGCCCGAACCCGACTCAGAGGGGTGCCGGGATTAGACGGCGGGCACCCGACAGGAGGGCACCGGAACGGCATGTCAGCGCCGGGTGTGCCCGCGAGGGTGGCCCGATGTACGACGGCCGACGACGTGAACAGCGCGCTCGAAGAATGCAGGGATGAATTGGACAGATGCTAGACGGAGCGGAGCGGACAGTCAACAGCGGAGGAGCAGCGGACGAGCAGAATCTCTGCGCGTACTCGTCGGCGATCCTGACGAGAACGCGCCCGGAAACGGCCGATGGCCGGTTCCCGGGCGCGATGCATGGCCGATGCGAGTGAACCCTTTCCTACACAATCGCCCGCCTGATGGCCCGGCTCGCCGTGGCGTAGATCTCGTCGGGCGTGAATGGTTTCGCCAGGTAGTCGCTCGCGCCCTGCCTGATGGCATCGACGGCACTGTCGATCGAGGCGTAGCCGGTCACCATCACCACGGGCAGCTGCGGGCGGTGCTTCCTGATTTTCGGGAGCAGTTCGAGGCCGCTGCCGTCCGGCATGCGGACGTCGAGCAGAACGAGGTCGTACATCTCGGTGAGAATTCTCGCCAGCGCCTCTCTCGACGAGAAGGCTTCGTCGACGTGAAATCCGCGCCTGGTCAGTGACCGTCGGACGCTGTGGGCGACAACGACCTCGTCGTCCACCACCAGCACCCTGCGCGAGGAGGACTTCTTCGGGTTCCAGCGGCCGGTAACTGCCATGTCGCCGCGTCCGAGCGCGTCCACATACGCCTCGCTGGTCGCCGCCGCCACTTCCCGCGCGCTGAACGGCATGTCGACATCGATTGGGTCGGAAACCAGCGTCGTCCGGGCTGCCTGCGCCGACTTGCGCCGTTCCGCGGCGGCCAACGGGCATTCGTTCCGCTTGCAGACGCCCTTCGTCTTCAGGCGTTTGCACGAGCGCTGTCCGAGCGTGCAGTAGTCGACCATCGGCATGTCGCCGCGGGTCAGGTGCTGCACGAAGGCGACTGATGTCGCCTTGGCGACTTCTGCGGCGTCGAAGGGCATGTCGACGTCGATGAGGTCAGGCTGCTTCGGGGCTGGTGCGGGGGCCGTCGCTGGTCTCGCTGCCTCGGTCGCCTGCGCGATCGCCAGCTCGAGTTCGTCCGGGGTGAACGGCTTCGGCAGGTAGCCGACCGCGCCCATCCGCGTGGATTCGACCGCGGACGCGATGGACGCGTAGCCGGTCATGATGACCACCGGGATGCGTGCCCAGCGATCGCGCACGGTGCGCAGCAGGTCGAAACCGCCGGCCTGGGGCATCATGAGGTCGGCCAGCACGAGATCGAACGCCGGGTTGGCTTCGAGCGCGGCGACCGCGCCGGCCACCGTCAGGCTCTTCTCCACGCTGTGCCCCTTGCGCACGAGGATCTTCTCGACCCCGTTGCACACGGTTCGCTCGTCGTCCACCACCAGAACCCGCATCGTCAATGTTGCTGTGGCCATGACATCCTCTTTCCCTGAGCGAGGGACGGCGAGCGGCGCTGCCGGGGTCCCATCAGGTTGGCGGCCGACGCTCGGGGGCCGCGCCTGTCCGGCCTTCTCGTCGAGCGCTCTCCGATTCACGCTCCGGCCGTCCTCCGACTGGTGAAGGTGCAAGCCGTGCGCCAACGGAGGCTTCTTCGGCACCTGCCCCACAAGTGCTTGTTCGTCTTGAGGCTACCGTGATGAGGGAGAATCGCGGCCACGCGACCAACCCCCGGAGTGCATGGCGGTCGCATGCACCGTCGGGGCTGAAGCAGGCGTCCGCAGCCGGCCTTCAAACGGCATCCGGCAGAGGACCCGACATTTCCGGGCCGAAAATGCGGATGTGAGAGGGGAGGGCGCGACGAATTGTCGGCATCCGGCACGGGTGCGTACAGTTCCGTACGCGTCAACGCAGCCCCGGCATGCGGCGTCTGAACTGCCATGCCGGGCGGGCTCGAATGAAGGTTGCGCCGTTCTGCTGGCTCACAGCGGCCCGCACGTGAGTGGGGGGGGCTGCTCGGCGGCCTCGGCATGAAGGTGAACGATGGGGACATCTCTATCGAGCGTTCACAGCGATCTGCACGACCGTTGGCTCTTGAGCGTCCGCTGTGGCGCGCTGCGCGCCTCCTCTTCCTCACACGATCTCTGCTGCCCGCCGCCACCTCCAGGTGCTGGCCGAACAGGACGTCTGATGACCGGGTCGACAAGTGTCGTCCGCGAACTTCCTTCACCGCCGGCACGCCGCCAAGGCTCGGCCCTGGTCGAGCGCGAGGGCGGACGGCCCCAACACGAACCATCCGCCGCTCTTCTTGCGCAACGCAGACGCATTCAGCGCTGGGGCAGCCCCATGCGGCGCAGCAGATCCTGGAAGCGGGGATCGGACCGGAGGCGGTCGTATTGCGGTAAGTTGAGGTACGGCATGCCGGGCTCGCGCGCCACAAAGCCCTTCTGGAGCCACTCGATGGCCCGGTCCTTGTCCCCCGCTTCGATATACAGTTCAGCTACTTCCATATAGCCGGCATTCCCCTTGACGGCGCGCGCACCCATCACGGCAGCGGCCCGCCTCATCGCCCCGGCGTAACCCGCTTCGGCGTACCCCCGATCGAGCGCCGCGGTGACGTCAGGGCTGCCGGTGGAGGCGTATAACTCTCTGGCGCTCGCAAGGGCCTCTTTCTGCATCCCCTTGACTCGATAAACGATCCACAAGATTCCAATCGGGTTGACTGCGCCGGGTTGCTGACGAAGGATCGCGCGGGCCTGGGCCATGGCCTCGTCATATCGGCGAACGTACAGCAGATCGAAGGCGTAGAAGCCCTGGACGAGGACGCTGAACGGGTCCAACGCCAGAGCCCGCTCGGCCTGCCGCATCGCCTCGTCCGGGCGGCCGACGATCTGAAGGAAGTGCGAGTGGCCCATCAGTGCGTTCGGATCGCTGGGATTCAGTTCGATCGTGCGTTTCCACTCCGGCTCCGCGCGCGCATAGTCCCAGTCCGTCCATGTCAGGACAGTGGCCAACGCCAGGTGTGCTTCCGCAAAGGACTCGTCCAGCTCGACGGCCTTTCGCGCGGCCTCCTTCGCTTTCGGGCCGGCGGCGGAGGGTGCCGTGATCCCGATTTGCTGACGGCTGGCCCACACAATCGCGATTCCGGCGTACACGGGCGCGTAGTTCGGGTCTTTTGTCAGGGCCAGCTCGAAGTAGCGCTCGGCCGTGTCGAGATCGGCTGGCGTCAAGTTGGGCCAGTAGTGGGATCCCTTGAGATACGCGTCGTACGCCTCAGGGTTGACGTCGCGAACACTTGCCAGGCGTGCCTGCTCGGCCGGAAGCAGCTTCAGCGCCAACGCGCCGGCGACCTTCTTCGCCACGTCGGCCTGGAGGATCAGGATGCCGGCGAGCTGGCGATCGTAGACGTCGGCCCACAGCTGGGTCTGGTCTCTCACCTGGATGAGCTCGGCCGAGATCCGGACATGACCCGCCTCACGCTGCGCGCTGCCCTCGAGCACGTAGTCCACACCCAGTTCCCGGCCGATCTGGTCGATGGGGGTGTTGCCCTTCTTGTAACGCATCACCGAGGTGCGGGCGATGACGCTCAGCCCCTGCGGATGCAGGCGACCCAACGCTGAGATCATCTCCTGCGTCACGCCGTCGCTCAGATACTCCTGGTTCGGATCGCCCGTGAGGTTCTCGAACGGCAGCACCGCCAGCTTGATGGCACGCGGCGGCGCGCCGGCTCCCCCGACCAGCCGCCCGCGCAGGCCGCCGACCTCGAGCGCCACGAGGGCCGCGACGACGACCACCAGCGCCGCGATGCCCACGATCCATCGCCGCCGCGGACGCGCCGAGGCCACCGCGCCTGGCGGGACCGTGCCTCCCGCCTGCACGGTCTCCAGCGCCGCGCGCACTTCGCCAGCCCGCTGGTACCGCTGCCCGGGGTCCTTTTCCAGGCAGCGTTCGATCACAACTCGCAACTCGCCCGATGTCGCCGGAGGCAGCGGTAACGGCGGCTCGTTCAGGATCGCCGAGCCCAGCGAAACGCTCGTCTCCGCCTTGAACGGGCGCCCTCCAGTGGCCATCTCGTAGAGGACGACGCCGAGCGCCCAGATGTCGCTGCGCGCGTCGGCCGGTTGGCCGCGCAGTTGCTCGGGCGCCATGTAGGCGAGCGTGCCGGCCAGCGTGCCTGGCGCGGTCAGCGAGGTGCGTGATACGGTCGCCTCACTGGACCGATCTTCGTCCACCAGGCGCTTCGCCAGTCCGAAGTCCAGGACCTTGGCGCGGCCCTCAGGCGTGATGACGATGTTGCCGCTCTTGAGGTCGCGGTGCACCACGCCGCGGCCGTGCGCGTGCGCCAGCGCATCCGCCACCTGGATGCCGTACCGCAGCGTGTCCTCAGCCGGCAGTCCTCCGGACGCGAGGCGCCCGTCGAGCGACTGGCCCTCGACCAGCTCCATCGCCACGAAGGCCTGCCCGTCGGCTTCGCCGACTTCATGGATCGTGCAGACGTGCGGGTGATTCAGCTTCGAAGCCAGCCGCGCTTCTCGCAGTAGCCGGGCGCGGGCGGTCTGGTCGGCAAGCGTTGCTGGCGGAAGGACCTTCAGCGCGACCTCGCGGTCGAGCCGCGTGTCGCGCGCACGCCAGACCTCGCCCATACCCCCCGCGCCGATGAAGGCGATGATTTCGTGGGCGCCGAGGCGGCTTCCTGGAGCCAGGGGCATGATCGGATAGTCGGCGGGATTCTACCAGAACCAGGGGCGGAACGAATGACGTTTAGTTGTGACGTTCTATTCCGGCCGATGTCTCGCGGGTCTGGGCGCCGAGGCTGTGAAGGGCGGGCGGATCGGCGATGGCCCCTTCGCGTTGTTCCGGCGAATCGGACCATCCACCTCGGGCTCGGCTCCAATCGTGTCGGCGTGGCCGGTCCGGATACCGTGCCGGCGCATCAGCACCTGGAAGTTCGGCCGCTGGATGCCGACCTGCTGGGCCGCCCGGGTGACGTTCCACCCGTTCCGCTGCAGGGCCTCCATCACGAACTCGCGTTCGAGATCGCCTACCGCGACGTCCCTCAAGTGTTTCTTCATCACCAGGAATTCGCGGTTGGATTGCGGGATGGTGAGATCGGCCGGCAGGCTCTGCCTGGTCAGCGTGCGGGGAAGGTGCCGCGGCTCGACCGTGTCGCTGTCGCAGGCGATCACCGCCCGCTCCACGACGCTCTCGAGCTGGCGGACGTTGCCGGGCCAGTCGAACTGCTCGAGCAGGCGAATGGCGTCCTCGGAGATCCTGGCCACCCGCTTGCCGCTGCGCTCGCGCGCCCGCGCCAGCATGTGGCACGCCAGCATGGGAATGTCCTCGCGCCTCTCGCGCAGGGGCGGCAGCCGAATCGGGAACACATACAGCCGATAGTAGAGGTCCTCGCGGAACGTGCCCTCGCGGACCATCTGCTCGAGATCCCGATTGGTGGCAAAGACCAGACGGACATCCACGTGCCTCGGCTCGGTGCTGCCGACCGGCAGGAGCTCGCGTTCCTGCACGAACCGGAGCAGCTTGGCCTGCACCTCGATATCGACGTTGCAGATCTCGTCGAGAAACACGGTGCCCTGGTGCGCGGCCTCGAAGATCCCTCTCTTGTCGGACACGGCGCCGGTGAAGGAACCCTTCACGTGGCCGAAGAGCTCAGACTCGAGCAGATTCACGGACAGTGTCCCGCAATCGACGGCGAAGAACCGCTCCTTGTGACGCGCGCTTTCCCGGTGAATGGCGCGGGCCACCAGTTCCTTTCCCGTGCCCGTCTCGCCGACGATGAGCACGGTGCTCGACGTGGGTGCGACTTTGCGGATGAGCCGGTAGACCTCCTGCATTTTCGGGCTGCTGCCCACCAGGTCCCCGAACCTCGCCTCGTCTTCGTCCTCCGGCCCGGCGCCTCCTCGCCCGCGCAACAGCAGTCGCCTTCGTTCCCACGCTTTGCGCGCCACGGCCGCCATCTCGTCCGGGGTAAACGGCTTCGGCAGGTAGTCGAACGCGCCGATCTTCATCGTCTCGACCACCGACGAGATGGTGGCGTACCCTGTAATCACCACCGGCACGACATCCGGAAATCGGCTGCGCAGCGCTTCGAGCACCTCCATGCCGCCCATCTCGGCCATCTTCAGGTCCGAAAAGACCAGGTCGAACGGCTCTCGATCGAGCCAGTCGAGGGCCTCGGCTCCGGAAGTGGTCGTTTTGACCTTGTAGCCTTCGCGGGTGAGGATCTTCTCGCAACTCCGGCACACCGACGTGTCGTCGTCAACCACGAGCACGAGCGGACCCTCGGCGCTACTCATCCTCGGCAGCTCCTCCGACCGGAATGACGATGACAAACGTCGAGCCCTTGCCGGGCGTGGTCTCCACCCACAGCGAGCCCAGGTGGCGCTCGACCATCCCGTACGCAATGGCCAGGCCGAGGCCGGTGCCGGTCTTCTTCGTCGTGAAGAACGGCTCGAACAGCCGGGCTTTGATCTCGTCCGGGATGCCCGGTCCCGTGTCGCTGATGCGAAGCTCGACGCCCTTCTGGCCCCGCGCCGGACGGGACGAAACGCGAAGACGTCCGCCATCCGGCATCACGTCGGCTGCGTTGAGCACGATGTTCAGCACCACCTGCCGCATCTGGTCGCCGTCGGCGAGCACCGTCGGCAGGTCCTGGGCCAGATCGAGCGAGATCTGAATGTTCCGGAAGCTCGCCTGGTTGCGCACGAGCGCGAGGACGTCTTCCACGACCTGGTTCATGTCGAGCAGCGATCGCTGCGGCTTGGTCTGTCGTGCGAAGTCGAGCAGTCCCTTCACGATCCGCCGGCACCGCAGCGTCTCGTTGACGATGGTCTGCACGTCATCCCGCCACGGATGGTCCTCTGCCAGGTCCTGGAGCATCAGGCTGCTGTTGGTCAGGATGCCGGTGAGCGGGTTGTTGATCTCGTGCGCCACGCCGGCGGCGAGCTTGCCGACCGCCGCGAGCTTCTCGGTCTTCAGCAGGTGCGCCTGCATGGCTTTCAGCTCCGCCGTGCGCTGTTCGACCTTGCGCTCGAGATCGTCGGCGCTGTCGGTCAGCGCCTGGTGCGCGCGCTCCAGCTCCGAGGTCATGGTGTTGAAGCTCGAGGCGAGGTACCCCAGCTCGTCCTGCGAGTTGGATTGGACCTTCATCGAGTAGTCGCCCCCGGCGACTTTCTGGGCTGCCAGCGCCATCGCATGGATCGGCTCGGATATCCGGCGCGCAACCCGGACCGACATCAGCATGACGAGGCCCACGCCTCCCATGGCGATCCCGAGGAACCAGTAGAGGCTGCGCCAGAGCGTATCGTTATAGGGCTGCTCCAGCACGCCGACGTACAGCATGCCGACGGTCGTGCCGGCCAGGTTCCGGATGGGCGTGTACGCGGAGAGGTACCAGTCGTTCACGACGAATGCGCGCCCGCGCCAGACTCCGCCGCGGCCGAGCACCTCGTCGGCGACCTCGGCCGAAACCTGCGTCGCGATGGCGCGTGTGCCGTCCGCATTCCTCACGTTCGTGCTGATCCGCACATCATCCTGGAAGATCGTGGCGGTGCCGACTGGCCGGCCCTTGTATTCCTGGTCCTTGAACACCGTCTCGCGGATCCGGTCGACGATGTCGTAGTTGCGGTTGAGCAGCACGCCGCCGACCAGCACGCCAAGGTGTTTTCCCGCCGGGGTGAAGACCGGCGCCGCGATCTTCAGCATCATGCCCGACTGAATCTCGGCCTCGCGTCGCGGTCGCGCCCGGGGCGTCGCGGCGATCGTCATGAACGCCTGGCGCGCCAGCGCCGGAGATTCTTTGTCGAGCGCGTCGCGGGACACGACCTCGGCGGCCGATACCGGCGCCAGCTCCTTGAGGGTCCTCGCCACCAGGTCATCAGTGACGTCCTCCCGGCTGCGATCGGACGGGTTGCGCGTCCGGTAGAACACCCGGCCCTGCGGGTCGGTCAGCGTCAGGACATCGAAGTGCTCGGCGCGGCGGACCCGATCCATCTCCTCGTCGAGTCCCGTCGGATCGTTCCGTTGGAGCGCGCCGTAGATCACCATGCGGGTGGCGTGAATCCTGATGGCGTTCTCCAGCCGGTCCAGCGTGGATTGATAGATTTCCTTTGCGGCCTCGAGGTCGGAATTGACCTGCGCCTGCGCCTGCTCGAACACGCGCTGGCGGATGATGCCGATGCCGAGCACCGAGGTGATGAGCGCCGGAATCAGGATGGCGACAGAGAAGTTGCGGGCCAGGCGGCCCTGGATGCTCACTCCGCCCGTCAACCGCCGCAGACGTGTGCGGAGCGTTCGCTCAGGAACACGAACCGGTTTGGTTGCCGCTGTCTCGGCACGAGTCACGGTCACGGCAGGCCTCTGGACTCACGAAGTTCGTTCCCCGCATCGGGTCGCGAGCTCGCCGGCGGTTCGGCGCAGCAGTTCGCTGACGGCGCGGACGGCGGCTGGAACGGCCGCGCGCACGGCAGGCGTCAGCCCGACCTCGATGGTGTCCATGTCCTGGACTTCGATTGCGACGATGTGTATCGCCGCCGGAAGCGCGACGCCCGATTGCCTGCCCAGGCGCACCACGGCCGGCAGCCCGACGGAGTGGGGCGAAGGGCCGGCCGGCGTGCCGACGGCATCCAGCGGAAACGACAGCACCGTGCCCGGGCGATGCGCACCGGTCCTGACCGCGTCGACCACGATGGCGCGGTCGTAGCCCATGAGCTCGTCGAGCAGGTAGAAGCCCGAGAGCCCGCTGCGGCGCACGACGGCGCCCGGCAGCGATTCCCGGCCCAGCACCGATGCGACTTCCCATCCGACCCCATCGTCTGATCGCAGGTCGTTGCCGAGGCACAGCACGATCGTCCGTGGTTCGGTCTCGTAAGAGGCGGGCGGCGACGGGATCACGTCCACGACTGGCCCTCGATGCCGCGCTCGATTGTCTGGACGATGTCGCCGGCCGCATTTCGAATCGTGACGCGGAGCGGCATTTCGCCCGGTAACGAATGCGTCGCGCACCCGTAGCACGGGTCGTAGGCCCGAAATGCCATCTCGACCTGGTTCAGGATCCCCTGGCCGACGTTCCCGGCGTGAATCACGCCTTTGGCGGCCTTCTGGATCGACAACTGGATAGGGGCCGCGTTGTGGACCGTCGCCACCATCAGGTTCACGGCGGTGAGGATCCCGCGCTGGTCGGTCGCGTAGTGATGGATCAGCGTTCCGCGCGGGGCCTCGACGATGCCCACCCCTTCGGTCGGCGCCTCGGTGGGCAGGCGGCGGACCACCGGGTCCAGGATCTCGGGATCCTGGCTGAACGCCAGCACGGTCTCCGCGGCCTGCAAGGCCTCGATCAGGCGGGCCCAATGGGTGGCCAGCGTGTGATGAGCGGGTTTGCCGCCGAGCACGGAGTACATCTGCTCGTAGTGTTCCTGCGCCCTCGGCGTCGCCATGCCATCCGCGACGTTCAGGCGCGCGAGCGGCGCGACGCGGTAGAGGCCGCTGTCTTCGCCGTCCACGAAGCCCTTCCACCCGATCCGTTTCAGGAACGGGAACTTGATGTAGGACCACGTCTCGACGTGCTCCGCGATGTGCTGCAGGTAATCCTGCGGCTGGAACCGGAGGATCTCGGCGCCGGATGGGTTGACGACGCGGACATCGCCCCGATAGAAGTTCACTTTCCCGGCCGGATCCACGGTGCCCATGTAGTTGGTGCGGTGCGCATAGTGGTCGGCGAGGATCGTGTCGACATACGCCTGGTTCTTCAGGACGATGTCCGCGAACGCCTGGAGAGAGAACGCCGCGAAGTCGACAAAGCCTGGCGCCGCCTGCTGGAGGCGCGTGACCAGGTCCTTCGTCATGGGCTTGCTGATGCCGCCGGGCAGGCCGAACACAGGGTGGATGGCTTTTCCGGCCATCTCCACCATGATGTCGCGCGCCGCCTTTCGCGCCGCGATGACCCTGGCGCCGATCTCGAGCCCGACCTTCCCGATCACGCCGACCACGTTGCGCTCGGCCGCCGGCGCCCCCGGTCCGACGATGAAGTCCGGCCCGCCCAGGAAATAGAAGTGCAGCGTGTGATCCTCGAACATGAACAGGTTGTAGAAGAGCTCGCGGATCTTATGGGCGGCCGGCGGCGGATCGACGTGGTAGAGCGCGTCGAGCGCCCGGGTGGCGGCCATGTGGTGCGCCGTGGGACAGACGCCGCAGATCCGCGGCGTGATCCGCGGCATCTCCTCGGCGGCCCGGCCGAGACAGAACCGCTCGAATCCCCGCAACTCGGGCACCTGGATGTAGGCGTTCGAGACCTCGCCCTGGTCGTCGAGGAAGATCTCGATCTTGCCGTGGCCTTCCAGGCGTGTGATTGGATCGATCGTGATGCGCTGTGTCATAGGGTGACCCCAACCCTGCGTCGCCGGAGCAGAGACGTCGGGAGCGAGAACCGGTAGAAGGTGCCGGCCGGATCCGGGATCTGGTCGAGCAGCTTTTCGATGGCCGCTTCGTCCTTCGGCTCGAGAATCGACGCGAAGGCCGACAGGAACTTCGCGCCCTGATCGTAGACATCGTCCATCGGGCCGAAACACCCCCGGCACGGCATGTTGCCCTCGATGCAGCGCATGCCGCAGCCCGACCGCGTGGCCGGCCCCATGCAGATGAAGCCCTGGGCCAGGAAACACTTCTCCTGGTCGAGGAGGTGAGTCGCAGGACGCCTGATCTCGGTGATCTCGATCCGATCGGGCTTGGAGTCCTTCCGCGGACAGTCGTCACAGCAGGCCTTGTTCGGGCTGAGGACCGCGCCGCGCGGCGGCAGGGTATTGGTCAGGATCGCCGTGACGGCCGACCAGATCAGCGCGGGCGGCGGTGCGCACCCGGGCAGGTAGTAGTCGACATCGATCACCTGGTTCAGCGACTTCACGGTGTCCCAGAAGGCCGGAAGGGTCAGCGTGTGGCCGTCCACCTGTGACGACTCCTGCGGGTCGGCCGTGGTCCCGGCTTCCATCGACGCCACGTCGTGGTAGACCGTCTTGAAGGTCTCCTGGCGGTTGGTGAGGTTGCCCAGGCCCGGGATGCCGCCCAGGTGCGCGCACGATCCGAAGGCGACGACCAGGCCGGCCTTGCGCCGCAGCAGGTGGACCCATTCCTCCTGCTCCGACATGCGGACCGCGCCGTTGATGAACGCCACGGCGATCGACTTGTCGGGCATCGCCTCGATGTCGTGCTTCTTGAAGTCCATCGCGACCGGCCAGAGCACGATGTCGACCGCGTCGACCACCTTGAGGATGTCCTCATTGAGGTCGACCACAGCCTCCTCGCAGCCGCCGCAGGACGCGCACCAGTAGAAGGCCACTTTCGGCTTGTCCGCCATCGTCAGCTCCTCGCCTGTTTCCAGGGCCCCAGCTTCCGCACCTGCTCCGTCATCTCGTTGCACACGTGCTGGACGCGGTCGCCCTCGCTCGCCGAGATCCACTCGAGCCGCACACGCGCATCTTCCACGCCGAACTGGGTCAGCACCCGCTTGAGCAGCCGGAACCGGCGGAGCGTCTTGTAGTTCCCTTCCTGGTAATGGCAGTCGCCCGGGTGGCATCCGCCGATGAGGACGCCGTCGGCGCCTTCCTCGAATGCCTTGAGCACGAACTGCGGATCGACACGGCCCGAGCACATGACCCGGATCACCGGGGCGTTGGGGGCGTAGGTGAGTCTCGCCGTGCCTGCCAGATCGGAGGCGGTGTAGGTGCACCAGTTGCAGAAGAACGCGACGATACGAGGTTCGAACGTGGCCATGCTTCACGCTCCCTACAAGGCCAGCACGCCTTCGATCTCGGCCATGATCTGCGTGTCGGTGAAATGATGCTGCTGCGCGGCGTGCGACGGGCAGGCCGCCACACAGGTCCCACAACCCTTGCAGAGCGCCTGGTTGAGCTGCGACACTTTCTTCTCGCGGTTGAACTCGATCGCGCTGAAGGGACACAGCGGCACGCAGACCTGGCACCCGGAGCAGCGCTCCTCGTCGATGTGTGCGGTATACGCTTCCAGCTCGACCTGGCCCTTGTCGATGAGAGCCATCGCCTCGGCAGCGGCCGCGCCCGCCTGCGCGACCGTGTCCGGGATGTCCTTGGGGCCCTGCGCGCACCCGGCGAGGAACACGCCGTCGGTGAAGGTGGAGACCGGCGCCAGCTTCGGGTGGCGCTCGAGGAAGAAGCCCTCGGTCGAGCACGACATGTTGAACATGCGCCGCACGGCGTCGGCATCCGATCGCGCCTCGAGGCCGGTGGAAAGGATGACCATGTCGACCGGGATCCGGCGCACGATGCCCGCCAGCGTGTCCTCCACGCGGATGACGAGCTTGCCCTGCTCCATGGGCGTGACGGCCCAGTCGGTGACCTCGGCGACCCTCCCGCGGATGAACTCCACGCCCTCCTCGAGCAGGCGGTTGTAGAACTCCTCGTAGCCCTTCCCGAAGCTGCGCATGTCGATGTAGAAGTTGTAGACCTTGGCGCCGCTGCGCTCGTGCACCAGGTGGGCGAGCTTCAGCGAGTACATGCAGCAGACGCGCGAGCAATACTCATGCGTCTTCTTGTCGCGCGACCCGACGCAGTGGATGATGCCCACCGAGGCAGGCGCCGACCCGTCGTCCAGCTGCACGGTTCCGTTGGTCGGTCCCGACGCGTTCACCATGTGCTCGACCTGCATCGCGGTGAACACGTTGGGATAGGCGCCGTAGCCGTACTGCGGGAGCCGCTTGGCGTCCACGGTCTGGAACCCCGTGGCGACGATGATGGAGCCGACCTGGAACTCCTCGATGGTGTCCTGCTGCCCGTGGTTGATGGCCTTGGCCTCGCACACCGTCGCGCAGACCTGGCACCCGTCGGTCTTGAAGTGGATGCAGCTCTCGGCGTCGATCACCGGCTTGTGCGGCACGGCCTGCATCGTCGGGATGTAGATCGGCGTCATGGGCCCGAGCGGCAGCTCGTGGCGGATCTGCTCGGCGTCGTCCTCGATCCGAATGCTGCCCGTGGGGCAGACGTACGCGCAGGCGCCGCACGCGATGCATCTCTCCGACGGCTCGTCGTAGGCGGTCGAAACCTCGCGCGTCGTGCCGCGGCTGAAGAAGCCGAGCACGTTGGCGCCCACCACGTCCGAGCACACCCGCACGCACAGGCCGCAGAGGATGCAGTCGTCGTCGCCGCGGCCGAAGCGCGGCTCGGTGATGCCGTATTCCTCGGCGAGCGCGTTGAGGACCGGGACGTGGCCGCAGCGGGCGAGCAGCCATTCCAGGATCATCTTCCGGTTGCGGCGGACGCGATCGGTCGCTGTGAAGACCTCGATGCCGTCGGTGACGGGGTAGTTGCAGGCGGTCACCATCCGGACGCGGCTCCGCATGTGGACCTCGACCATGCAGATGCGGCACGCCCCGTACGGCTCGATGATGGGGTGGTGGCACAGGGTCGGGATTCTCACCCCGACCTTCTCCGCCACCGAGATCAACGGGGCCCGGTCGTCGGCCTCGGTCGTGATGCCGTCTATGGTCACCTTCACGCGCTTCATCTATGGCCTCCAGCAGAAGAGCCCCGGCGTCAGACGGTGAGGATGGCGTCGCGCTTGCACGCTTCGATGCAGGCGCCGCACTTGATGCACTTGCCCTGATCCAGCGTGTGGAGGTATTTCACGGTGCCGCCGATCGCCCCGGTCGAGCACACGTGCACGCAGGCGTGGCAGCCGTCGCACTTCTCCGCCACGATCTCGTAGCGGATGAGCGCCTGGCAGGTGCCGGCCGGGCAGCGATGCTCGCTGATGTGCGCCTCGTACTCGTTGCGGAAGTACCGCAGCGTCGACAGGACCGGGTTGGGCGCCGAGGTCCCCAGCGCACAGAGGCAGCAGTCCTGCATCACCGCGCCCATGTCCTCGAGCAGCTCGACGTCGCCGCTCTCGCCCTTGCCCTGCGTGATTCGTTCCAGGACGTCGAGCGAGGAGCGAAGGCCCTCGCGGCACGGCACGCACTTGCCGCAGGATTCCTCGGTCAGGAAGCTGATGAAGTAGCGGGCGACGTCCACCATGCAGGTGTGGTCGTCCATCACGATCATGCCGCCCGATCCCATCATCGAGCCGGCCGAGGTCAGGCTGTCGAAATCCACCGGCATGTCGAGCATCGACCCCGGCAGGCATCCGCCCGAGGGGCCGCCGGTCTGCACCGCCTTGAACGCGCGGTTCTCGGGGATGCCGCCGCCGATGTCGAAGATGATCTCGCGCAGCGAGATGCCCATCGGGACCTCGATGAGGCCCGTGTTGTTCACCTTGCCGACCAGCGAGAAGACCTTCGTCCCGCTGCTGCCGTTCCACGGATTCTCGGCCACCTCGCCGGTGCCCATGGCGGCGAACCAGCTGGGGCCGCGGTTGATGATGAGCGGTACGTTCGCCCAGGTTTCGACGTTGTTCAGGTTGGTGGGGAGGTTCTTGTAGCCGTACTCGACCGTGTGGATGTATTTCGCGCGCGGCTCGCCGATTCTGCCCTCGAGCGACGCCATCAGGGCCGTCGACTCGCCGCAGACGAAGGCGCCGGCGCCTTCCACGATCTCGACGTCGAAGTCGAACTTCGTGCCGAGGATGCCGCGGCCGAGCAGCCCGTACTCCCGGGCTTGGCCGAGCGCCTTCTCGAGGCGTTCGCGCGCGATCGGGTATTCGTGCCGGATGTAGACGAACCCCTGCGTGGCGCCGATCGCCCGCGCGCCGATGATCATGCCCTCGAGGACCGCGTGCGGATCGCTCTCGATGATGCTGCGGTCCATGAACGCGCCCGGGTCGCCCTCGTCGGCGTTGCAGACCACGATGGGATCGACGTTGCGCTGCAGCGCCGCCTGGCGGCACGTCGCCCACTTGATGCCGGTCGGAAATCCGCCGCCGCCACGGCCCCGCAGGCCCGAGAGCTTGATCTCCTGGATGATCTGCTCCGCGGTGAGCTCGGTCAGCGCCCGGGCGAGCGCCGAGTAGCCGTCGCGCGCGATGTAGTCCTCGATCCGCTCCGGGTCGATCAGCCCGCGGTTGCGCAGGACCACCAGCTGCTGCTTGGCGAAGAACGGGATCTCGCTCAGGGTCGGGATCGGCGCCTTGGAGGCGGGCGGCGTGTACATCAGCTTCTTGACCGGTCTCCCCTTGAGGAGATGCTCCTCGACCAGCAGCGGGACGTCCTTCTCCTTCAGGCCGCAGTAGAAGACGTTGTCCGGCTGCACGATGAGCACGGGGCCCTCGGCGCAGAATCCCTGGCACCCGGTCCGCACCACCTGGACCTCGCCGGCGAGCTGGCGCTTGCCGAGTTCGGCCTCGAGCGCGTCGCCGATCTGGAACGAGCCGCACGAGACGCATCCCGTTCCGGCACACACCAGACAATGTGTACGGTACGCCATGTCGGTCAGACCTCCTGCCGCCTACGCGGTGGTCTCGCAGCCGGCCGCCAGCGCGCAGTCGGTGACGATCTCGCCTCCGAGCACGTGCTGACGAAACACCTTCACCATCTTCTCCGGCGTCAGGTCGACGTATTTCACCGGCGCCGTGGTCCTGACCTCGACGGTCGCCATCGGTTCGCGGCTGCACAGGCCCGCACACCCGGACGTCGTGACAATGACGTCGCTGACGCCCTGGTGCTCGAGTTCCTTCATCAGGGCGGCCATCACGTCGCGGGCTCCCGCGGCGATGCCGCAGGTGCCCATGTGGACTGTCACCTTGGCCCGGGCCGAGCCCAGGCGCAGCTGGATCGAGGGCACCGATTCCGCCCGCATCCGCTTCAGGTCGTCAACGGTCAATCTCGGCATGGGACAAGCTCCAATCACAGCAGGCTGACGGCGTACGGCCTACGGCTTCCGGCCTGCCAACAAAGAGTGATCCGGCGACTTCTCACCGCTGCTGGCCACGCGCCTTGGCGTGCCTCGGACACCACCGGGCGACGAGGAGCGAGGCCAGGCCGAAAGCCGAAAGCCGTCAGCCTGAGGCCAGTTATGCATTGACCTTCGCCTTGTAGTCCTTGCTGTACTTCTTCAGCATCTTCGGCACGCCAGCCTGCTTCAGCTTGCCGTGCACCTCCGACCCGACGGTCACCACCGGCGCCAGGCCGCAGCAGCCCAGGCAGTTCACCGTGTCGAGGCTGAACTCCAGGTCCGGCGTCGTCTCGCCCCGTGTGATGCCCAGTTCGCGGCTGATCGCGTCGAGCAGGCGCGGTGCGCCCTGGACGTGGCACGCCGTGCCCATGCAGACGTGGACCGGATGGCGCCCGACGGGCTTCAGGCTGAACCCGCGGTAGAAGGTCGCGATGCCCAGCACCACCGGGATCGGTGTATTCACGCGATGGGCCACGGCCGCGATGACCTCGTGCGGCAGGTGGCAGAACTCCTCCTGGCAGTGCAGGAGGATGGCGATCAGATGCTCCCTGCGGCGCCCGTGCTGGTCCACGATCTGCTCGACTTTAGCGACGTCTATCATGCTGTCCTCCGCCCGCCCGGGCCGGCCTGCAGCGTGGTCGTGCAGGTGTCCTGGCGGGGATCGCGTTCCGCGAGCGCGGCTTCACCGCGGCGGATCGCCTCCCGCACGAGCGCCAGTCCTGCTGGCGAGGTGAGTGGTTCCCCTTCGAGCGCCGCCGCCAGATCCCGCGACGACAGCGAGTAGTCGCGCGATCCGACGCGGTGAGTTACGGTCAGGTCCACCTCCGGATGCGAGGCCACCAGCACCATCACCGTCGTCTCGAGATCGCCGAGCGGCGCGCGGTCGATGTGCCTGTACCCGAAGGTCGCCGTGACTTCGGTGCCGCCCCCGCGCCGCGAGCTCAGGGTGAGCGTGCCCCCGGCGGCCTCGGCCGCCTTCCGGAGCATCGGCAGGCCGAGCCCGACGGCCCGCGTGGTCCGGGTCGTGAAGAACGGATCGGTCGCCGCCTCCAGCATGGCCGAGTCCATTCCCCGGCCGTTGTCCCGCACCTGAATCACGAGGCGATCGTCCTCGACGTCCTCGATGACCTCGATGTCGACGCGGTCTGCGCCCGCTTCGAGGCTGTTGCGGGCCACGTCGAGGATGTGCAGCGAGAGATCCTCCATCGGGCGCCCTCCTCCCAGCACGGTCCGGCCGTCGACGTTCCGGAGGGCGCGGCGAATCTCGTCGAAGGTGACCTGCGCGACCCGCATGAAGGTCACCCCCGCGCCAACCTCCGCCGGCGCGTGCGCATCGGAACCCGTCACGATGGGCAGAGCCTTCGGCCCTGAGAAGCGGCGGCGGGCGTCGGCAAAGGTCGTCCGCGCCGAAACCTCCACCGCGTCGAGCGGCAGGTCGGCCGGAATGAACCCGAGCTGGCCGATCATCCCGAAGCGCTCGCGATCGACGTGCGCCGCCACGGCCAGGCCGCCGACCCGGTGGATTTCCCGAACCGTTCGCTCGACAGTCCAGGACGTCGCGCCGGAGAGCAGGTACGGGTTGAACCCCAGGACCTCGGCGAACTCGTTGGCGATCACCTGGTCGCCGAATATGCCTGCCGTGTTTCGTCCCGGCAGCGCGGCGGCGACGCGCGCCTGGAGGGCCCCGGCCGCGTCCGGATCGGGGAGGATCGCCACCACGTGCGCCTCTTCCTCGGTGGTCACCTCCATGCCCGGCACGACGCCGATGCCCAGCCGGCCGGCCGCACGCGCCACCGCCGTGGTGTTGTCCGCGGCGTTGTGGTCGCAGACGACCAGGCCGTCGAGCCGCGCAGCGGCCGCGGCGAGCGCCACCTCCGCCGGGTGCATGTCGAGCTCCCCGCACGGCGAGAGGCACGTGTGCACGTGCATGTCCAGGCCGACCACTTTCAGGACGCCCTTCTTCCTCTGACGCCGAGTGCATACAGCAATCCCGCGATTTCGAACGCGGGACGTTCGGTCGTCACGATCGGCACGCCGTGCTCGACGGCGCGCGCAACCGTGTCGGTTTCCGGCTGCCGGCCGTTCACGATCACGATGCCCGACAGGCTCTTCAGCTGGGCGACGGCCACCGTGTTGACGTGCTTCTGGAGCGTGACCCAGATGTCGCCGTCCTGGGCGTTGGCCATCACGTCCGACAGCAGGTCCGACGCATAGCCGCCGAGCACGACGTTGGCCGCGCCCGATCCGCCGCCGACCACGCTGCCGCCGACCGCTTCCGCGAGCTCGCCGACCGTCATCACGTGTCCTCCCGTGCGTTCCGTTTCCTGCGCGACGGCGGCGTGAAGAAGGCCGACAGCTGCTTCACGACGCCTTCGATCCGCCGCTCCCGCACGAACACGCACTGTCCTTCGTCGACATCACCGCGCACCACGTCCTCGGCGAACGCCGAGCAGCGCGGGGCCCCGCACGCGCCGCAATCGATGCCGGGCAGGCCCGACACGATGCGATCCCGTTCCTTCATCTTCGTGATGGCGCCCGAGATCTCCTTGTCGAGCGGGCTGAGCGGCCGCGGGGCGAATGGCACGTTGGTCCTGAATTCGCCGGCCTTCCAGCGCTCCTCGACTTCGCCGGGGATTTCGGGCTCACGCCGCGCGAGCGACTGGCGCAGCCGGATGGCGCGGGCCCGCGCCACATACGGGTTCTCGACCGTCAGGGCCCCGCTGACGCAGCCCTCGGGGCAGGCGTGAACCTCGATGAACGCGTAGCGGCGGAGCTTCCCCTCTTCGATATCGTCGAGCAGCCGGATCACGTTGGGGAGGCCGGCGACCGACATCGTGTCCTCGGCCGGCAGGGAACTGGGCAGGCCGATGGAGAACGCCCAGCTCAGGCCGACCGCCGTTTCGGTCTCCGGCGGGACGGCCTCGTCGGTCCGGCCCTGCCGGATCGCGGAGGCGAGCACCGGGTAGAGATCGCGGATCGACACGGCGGAGTCGATGAACGATCGATCCATGCCGGGGTGGTCCACGATCGAGACCATCTTGGCCGGGCACGGTGTGACGTAGACGGCGCCGATGCGCCCGGGAGGCACCCCGGCCTCGGCGGCGGTCCGCCGCTTGGCCTCGCGGGCCGCCACCTCGCGCGGCGAGAGCACCGGGATGAGCTGGTCGAGCAGTTCCGGGTACTGGACCTGGACCAGGCGCACAACCGTCGGGCAGAAGGAGGAGATCAGGGGATACTGGCCACGGTACTCATTGAGGAAGAGCTCGATCGATCGCGTGACCGCCGCGCACGACCACGACAGCGTGGCCGCCGCGTCGAAGCCCGACTCCCGCAGCGCCCGGTGGATCACGCGCGGCGGCGCGTCGCCGTCGAACTGCGTGTAGAGCGCGGGCGACGGGATCGCCACCGTGTAGTCGAACTTCCGGAGCTGCGAGAGCGGCTCGGTCAGCGCCTCGACCCCGCCGACCGTGCAGACCTTGATGCACTCCCCGCAGTCGATGCAGCGATCGCCGAGCATCACGGCCTGCTGGCGGCGGATGCGGATCGCCTGTGTCGGGCAGACCCGCATGCAGGACATGCAGCCGGTGCACTGGCTGGACGCGAAACGAATCGAATGGTAGTGGCCGTTGTCCATGGCAGTCAGACCAGGTTGACGCCGACCCGCAGGCGCGTGCCCTGTCCCGGATCGGAGCTGATGTCGAAGGCGTCGCTGTTGCGCTTGATGTTGGGCAGCCCCATGCCCGCGCCGAACCCCATCTCGCGCATCTCGGGCGTGGCGGTCGAGTAGCCCTCCTGCATGGCCAGGCCGATGTCAGGGATGCCAGGCCCCTCGTCTTCGACGTCCAGCGCGACCGAGCGGGTCGTGACGCGCAGCTTCATCGTTCCGCGCCGCGCATACATCACCACGTTCATCTCCGCCTCGTAGGCCGCAATCGCCACGCGCCGGATGAGTGCGGCCGGGATGCCCATCTGCTTGAGCGTGTCCTTGATGCTGGTCGACGCCCGCCCGGCATTGGTGAAGTCGGATCCCTGGACCGTCCACGCATGCACGAAGGCGGCATCCGACATTCGGTCACCCCGATACCGGCTCTTCAGTCACCTCCGACCTCGCCCCGGTGTCCAGGCTCGCGCCAGCCGCGAACAGCACGCCCGCCGCTTCGAACAGGGGCTTCGACGTGGCCAGCACCGGCACGTTCTTCTCCCTGGCCAGCGCGATCACATCGTCGCCGGGCCGCTTGCCCTGCACGAAGACCACGCCCGCCAGATCGGCAATCGCCGCCGTCCGAATGGACTGCAGGCTGACCAGCCCGGTCAGCAGCAGCATCCCGGGCCGGCTGCCCGTCAGCACGTCGCTCATCAAATCAGCCGCGGTGACGCCGCTGACCTGGACCGTCTCGTCCGGGCAGAAGAGCGCCTCCGCGTCGAGCAGGCGCCGGACCGCGGCGAGGGTCAGCGCCGAGGTCGCGTCCTTGAACGGCGAGGTCGATTCAGGTCTGCTCACACTCGCTCCAGGTTTCGGCCTCACACGGCAGCCACGGGCGTGCGCCCGATGACGAGCTTGCCCTTGCGGATGACACGCGTGGACGGGACGCGCCGCGCCGGGCATGCTTCCCAGCACGCGCCGCATCCGGTGCAGACGCTCGTGTCCACGTAGGTCGCTTTGCGGCGGACCTTCACCGTGAAATTGCCGATGAAGCCGCTGACCTCCTGGACCTCCGAGTTGGCCATCAGGCTGATGTTCTTGTGCTTGCCGACCTGCGTCATCTTGGGCGTCAGGATGCACGCCGCGCAGTCGAGCGTCGGAAACGTCTTGTCGAAATGCGCCATGTGCCCGCCGATCGCGGGCTCGCGCTCGACGAGAAAGACCTTCTTGTTCGCCTCGGCGAGGGTGAGCGACGCGGCGATGCCGGCGATGCCGCCGCCGACCACGAGCACGTTGGGGTTGACGGGCACGGTCGACCGCTCGAGCGCATCGTGCAGCGCCACGCGGCGGATGGCCGCCGTCACCAGCCTGCGGGCCTTCTCGGTGGCCTTCTCCGGGTCCTTGGTCACCCAGGAGACCTGCTCACGGATGTTGACCATCTGGTAGAGGTACGGGTTCAGGCTCCGCTCGATCATCACGCCGCGGAAGGTCGGCTCGTGCATCAGCGGCGAGCAGGACGCCACGACCAGGTGCGTGAGATGGTGGCGATCGATGTCGTCCCTGATGAGCTGCTGGCCCGGGTCCGAGCACATGAACTTGTAGGTCTTCGCCAGGATCACGTTCGGCTGGGCCGCGGCATGCTTCTCGAGGGCCGCGACATCCACCTTGCTGGCGATGTTCAGCCCGCAGTGGCAGATGTAGACCCCGATGCGGCAGGTGGCGTCTTCTGGCATGCCTGTTTCCCCTTTCACGCCATCGCCGGCAGCGGCGGGGCCGTGACGAAATTCCGCTGGAGGCCGAGCGCCTTCGGCTGCAGACCGAAGGCGAGGCCCGCCAGCTGGGTGAAATAGACGACGGGCAGGTCCACCGCCTCGCCGAACTGGGCGTGCATCCGGCCCTGGTACGCTTCGAGGTTGAACTGGCAGAGCGGGCACGTGGTGGCGATCACGTTGGCGCCGCGGGCGAGGGCTTCCTTGAGCAGCAGGAAGTTCAGCCGCAGGCCGATGTCCTCCATCGTGCCCATGATCGAGCCTCCGCAGCAGCGGGCCTTGAGCGGGTAGTCGACGACCTCCGCGCCGAGCACGGCCAGGAAGCGATCGAGCGAGGTCGGCCGGAGCGGATCGTCGAAGGTGGCGTAGGGCCGGATGATCTGGCAGCCGTAGTACGGCGCGACGCGATAGCCCGAGAGCGGCTGCCGGACGAACGAGGCGAGGGACGACGGCTTGACGTCGTTCAGCAGGACGTCCAGCGGGTGCCGCACCTTCACGTGCCCGCTGTACGTGAGGTGGGCCGCGGCGAGCCCCTTCTGAACCTTCGCGGCGATGTCCGGATACTCCGCCAGCGCGTGCTGGGCCTTGGCCAGCACGAGATAGCAGGCCGAGCACGGCGCGACCACGTCGTGGCCCATCGACTCGGCCAGCGCGAGGTTGCGCGTGGCGAGCGCGACCGCCTTGGTCGAGCTGATGGACATGTACGAGGTGGCGCCGCAGCAGTTCCAGTCCGGGATCTCCTCCAGGCCCAGGCCGAGGTGTGAGAAGACCGCGCGCAGCGACTCGTCATAGGGTTTCCCCATGCCGCAGAGCGAGCATCCGGGGAAGTAGGCGTAGGCGGTCATCTCAGGACTCCTCCATCGCGTCGAGCATCGCCGTGAGCTGGTCGATCTGTTCGATCCGCTCCTGGCCGAGGGGCATGCGGCCCTTCCTGGTCAGCTTCAGTCCCTGCGGCGCCATCCTCAGCAGGCCGAGCGGATTGGTGCGCAGCATCATCTGGATCACGAGGCGGGTTTCGGAGTTGCGGCCGTGGCGGGCGACCAGGTCGAAGAACTGCTTCGCCAGCACCGGGATGGGAAAGCGCTTCGGATAGAGGTGCCTGGCAATGGCCCGGCACTTCAACGCGTACATGATGTCGGTGACCCGGATCTCGCGAGGGCAGCGCACCTGGCACTCGTAGCACGAGGCGCACAGCCAGGGCGTGGCGGAGGCCAGCACGTCTTTCTCGAGCCCCGCCCGCGTGAGTGCGATGATCTGGCGCGGCGTGTGGTCCATGTACACCGACATCGGGCAGGCGCCGCTGCAGGTCCCGCACTGGATGCAGTCGCGAAGCGCCTCTCCGCCCGGCTGGGCCATGATGTCGGTTGGAAACGCCGGATTGACGTCCTCGGCGTACCGGCAGTGCGTCCCGTTCTTCATGACCGCACCTCCTCACGTGTCATTCAGGCACCTCGCCGCGGTGCCCCGGCCGGATCCGCGGTCGACTCGCCCCGCGACCCGCCAGCGAGGCGGCCCTCGACGCGATTGGCCGCGTACGCGACGCAGGCGCGTGCGCTCGATATGCGCGGTCGCAGGCACACAACCGTGGTGTCGCGCGCCGCGCGTTGGCTGGAAGGCCTAGAGGAAGGATTCAGGCGCTTCGGACCGTTTCGACGGTCTGCACTCGAAGGGGCGGGGGGTGGTCGGGGGGGCCGGCGCTGCCGTCGGGGGCGAGAGGAACGATGAGAGCCGGGCGAGTATGTCGGCAGCCCCGGGGGGCGAGGACCGAGCTGGGCGTGACAACCCGATCCGCTCAGAGCGTACGGCGCACATGCATCCAGTGTCAAGCTCGCCGCGAGGGCGCCAGATCACCAAGGGACTTGACTGACACTTAGCAAAGGGATAGGAATTATATATTGCCCCGATTCTGAAGTTCGCCAGTTCAGGGTGCTTTGCCGACCTGGCGCAACCCCCCGGGCACACGGTGCCCGGGCGTCAGGCGAACGTCGGGCGTTATCAAGGAAGCCATGAAGCTCAATACGCGCGGTCGGTACGGCGTGCGGTTGCTCACCGAACTCGCACGCCAGGAGTCTGAACCTTCTCCCGTCGGGTTGCGAAGCGTCGCAGCCTCGACGGGCCTACCCATGCGCTACCTGGAACAGATCGTCAGGCCGCTTCGCCGTTCCGGACTCATCCGCTCCCGTACGGGACGGACCGGAGGCTACTGCCTGGCGCGGCCGGCTTCGGCGATCGCGATCCAGGAAGTCTTCGACGCGACGGTGGGACCGCTGCAGTTCATCGGATGCGTCGACGATCCCGACGGGTGCCCGCGGGGCAACGAGTGCCCGACGCGCCAGGTCTGGAAGGCGATGACCGATGAAGTCCGCGCGGTGCTCAGTCGGTACTCGCTGGCGGATCTGGCCGGCTCCGGCACCGAGCCCTGCGTGGACGCGGTGGGACCCTCGCGCGGCCGGCGCCCCGCCAAGCGTCGCCGCCAGCGCGCGCGGGTCACGCCCACGCAGGCATAACGCTCGCGTTCACCCGTCCGGCTGGGGGCCCGGGCGGCGCCTCGGGTGTGTGAGGCGGTTCCCGGGCCTTCCTGTATAATCCTCACCCTGTGCCGTTCACGCTGCAGGTCCTGCTCGGCTTGGTCGTCGGGCTGGCGACGGGGATTGGGGTTTCTCTGAGCTCGCTGCCCTATGCGCGGCTCGTCCCTGCCGTCGCCGAACCGATCGGAACCCTCTTCATCAACGCCATCCGGATGACCGTGATCCCGCTGGTGGTCGCCAGCCTCATGCTGGGGGTCGCATCGGCGCGTGATGCGAAGAGTGTCGGCAGCACGGGGCTGAGAGCGATTGCGCTCTTTCTCGTCTCGCTGGCCGCGGCGGCGATCTTCGCGATCGCCCTCGGCGTCCCTCTCCTCAATCTGATGACCGTCGACGCCGGGGTTGCCGCGTCCCTGCGGGGAACGACCGCACAGGCGGCCGGCGCGTCGGCCCAGGCCTCGGGGTTGCCCACCCTTTCGCAGTGGCTGGTCGACCTGGTGCCGGTCAATCCCATCAAGGCCGCCTCCGACGGCGCGATGCTGCCGCTCATCGTGTTCTCGATCGCGTTCGGCCTGGGCGTGACCCGCGTGAACGCCGATGTGCAGCGCACCATGCAGGGCGTGCTGAAGGCGATCTCGGACGCGATGCTGGCCGTCGTCGGATGGATTCTCAAGGCGGCGCCGATTGGCGTCGGCGCGCTGGCCGTGGGCCTGGGCGCGAAGATGGGAGCGGGCGCGGCCGGAGCGCTGGCCTACTACATGCTGGTGGTGGCGATCATCTGCACGGTCTTCACACTCGTCGTCTCGATCCCGGCGGCGATCTGGCTGGGCGGGCAGAAGGCCGGGCCTTTCCTGCGCGCCTGCGCCCCTGCGGTCGGGATCGCCTTCTCGTCCCGATCGTCGCTGGCGGCCCTGCCCGCGTGCATCGAGGGCGTTCGGTCAGGCCTCCGCCTGCCCGAGGAGATGTCGACGTTCTTCATTCCGCTCTCGGCCTCCATGTTCCGCGTCGGCGCTGCGATCGCGCAGGTCGGCGCGGTGCTGTTCCTGGCACGGCTCTACGGGGTGGCGCTTGGCCCGGCTGCGCTCGGCACGCTGGCCGTGATCGTGGTGTTCACCACGTTGACCGTTCCCGGGATTCCTGCCGGTGCCATCATCGTCCTCACGCCTGTCCTGACGGCTGTCGGCCTTCCGGTCGAGGGGATTGGCCTGCTCATCGGCGTCGATACGATCCCCGACATGTTCCGCACGACGGCCAACGTGGTGGGCTGGCTGTCCGGCGCCTCCGTGCTCGGGCGCCGGGCCCGACCGGAGGCCGCCGCGCCCTGACGCCGCGCCTGAAGACCTGGCCTGCTCGAGGCGGGCTGTAGCCCGCGCGAACCCCGGACTTGACCTCGCCCCGATTGTCCGCCTTGACGCGGGCGTTCTCGGGCGGGCACGATCCGTGGTCAGCGCTGGATCCGACCTCGCCTGTGGCTTTCGCACGCCGGGCGCGTGCGCTCGACGTTCGCGCTTGGCCTGGCAACATCTCCTGGAGTCGATTGCATGGCGTCTCTGCCGTCATTCGTCGAGTTGTTCGGTCGCCCGCCTTCCGTTCGTGCCGACGCGCCCGGCCGGGTGAACCTCATCGGAGAGCACACCGACTACAACGGCGGGTACGTGCTGCCCACCGTCATTCCACAGCGCACGAAGGTCGCCCTTGCGGCGCGTGGCGATCGCGGCGTCCGAGCATGGAGCGCTAACATGCCGCCGGCCGATCGGTTCGGCGAATTCGTGATCGGATCCGAGAAGCGACAGCGCTCCTGGATTGACTACGTCGCCGGCATCACCGCCGGGTTCGCCCGGCTCGGCCACAAGCTGCAGGGGTTCGACCTTCGCATCGAGTCCAGCGTCCCGCTCGGCAGCGGCCTGTCGTCGAGCGCGGCGCTGGAAATGAGCGTCGGGGCCGCCGTGCGCGCCGTACACCACCTGCGCATGACCGACGTGGAAATGGCCAAGGCCGGTCAGTGGGCCGAGAACGAATTTGTCGGCACGCCGACCGGCATCATGGATCAGATGGTGGTCAGCCTGGGCGAAGAGGGGGCGGCGCTGTTCCTCGACACGCGCAGCCTGGCCTGCGAGCAGGTCAAGCTGCCTGCCGGCGTCGAGCTCATCGTCATCGACTCGGGGCTGCGGCATCGGCACGCGGCCGGCGACTACGCCACCAGGCGCGCGGAGTGCGAACAGGCGGCGCGGGCGCTCGGCGTTGCGCAGCTGCGGGATGTCACGGTGGGCGACATGGCGCGGGTCGAGGCGCTGGGGGCGCCGCTCGGCCGCCGTGCCCGCCACGTGGTCACAGAGAACGAGCGCGTGCTGCAGGCGGTCGAGGCCATGCGGGCGGGGGATGGGGCGCGGCTCAGGCAGCTCTTCCACGCCTCGCACTTGTCGATGCGCGATGACTTCGAAGTCTCGACCGGGGAGATCGACAGGATGGTGGCCATCGCGGACGCCGACGCCGACATCTTCGGCGCGCGATTGACGGGCGGAGGCTTTGGCGGGTCCGTTGTCATGCTCGCGAAGGCCGGCAGCGCGAAGGCCGCCTCGCGACGCATCGCGGATCTCTATTCGTCGGCAACGGGTCAGAAGCCGACGGTGCTCGTGCCCTGAAGAGCGGACTGACAACAAGGCTGGCGGCTCTCGACCTGCGCCCTGGAGTCTCTCTGGCGGCGAATAGAGGGCATGTGTCGCCGCCGAGTCATTCCGCTTGACCGCATCCATGATCGGCGGTTATCGTGCGGCGCATGCGCCCCTTACATCTGTTGACGGCCATCGCGGTGCTCTGTGCAGCCGTGCCGCCTGCGCGGGGGCAGGATCGGCCATTCACCTTTTCGCTCACAACGGCCCCCGATCCGTCGAAGTCGCACGTGTCGATTGATATCGACTTCGGGTTTGGCGAGAGCGCGTTCCGCGGTCCCCAGAACAATGGCCCCGAGCAACGCGTGGGCGTTCAGGCGTCCCTTGGCCGGTGGACGCTCATCGGTCGGGTCGGCATGGCAGCGGCTGACGCCGCGTACCAGACATCGCAACAGGGCGAGGTGCTCTACTCCGTGTTCACGCAGGCCTCCAACGGCGTGGCCGTCGCGATTGGCGGAGGCATGCTCCACGAGTCGGGCGGTGCCGACGTCATGCTCGCCCGCGTGGTTGCCGGCCGGGAGTTCGGAAACTGGCGACTGCACGGGAACCTGATCGTCCAGAAGCCCCTTGCGGCTGGGCGCGATCCGTTGGACCTGATCACCTCTGTCGGCTGGGCGCGCCGGATCGGCGACTCGGTGTCGCTCGGCATCGAAGGCGTCGGTGAAGACCTCGAGGGCTTCTGGAACGCCTCGGAGGCCGAAGGGGGCGCCCGGCTGCTCATCGGACCGTCGCTGCACATTGCGCCTCCTGGACGACGATGGCAGCTTTCGTTCGCGGGCGGTCCGATGTTCCATCCCTCCGCCACCCCTCTCTCGAGCGGAGCCCTTCGGGACTTGCCACAGGGTTCCGGCGCCCGTGGCTACGCCTTCAGAACGTCTTTTGCGTACACGTTCTGAGTTGCGGCTCGCAGCCAGGCCGCACGCCCGTGCGGCAATCTGCCGCATCGCCTTCGGTCCAATCGCGTCCTATACTGAGAACCAGGTCCAAACCAACGCTGGATCTCGCGGTTCCGTCCGCGGCACGAGCCCCGAGTGATGGGCTGCGTGCCGGCAGCGGGCATACGGGGTCGTCGGCGAGGCGGCGATCGTTCTCGGCAATCGTGAGAACGTCGCTCGGCCGGGACGCTTGGCGGTCGTCATGAAGCAGACTGGACGTGGCGCTATCTGGGCCGTCCTCCCGCTGATGATGTTCTATGCGGGATCGCCTGCGCTTTCGGGCCTGACCTGCTCGTCGTCCGGTCAATCCGCCGTCGCTGTCTGCACCTGTCCTTGCTGTCGTTCGGGCGGCGGCGCCAACCCCATGTGCCCGATGGCGCACGGGCCGGCCGCCGGCGGTTCGGTACCCCGGTCGCCTTCGACGCCTTGCCGACAACATTGCTGCTCGAGTCAGCACCCCACACTGGTGGTAGGCGTCCCGGGCCCGCCCGTCTCGACGTTCGAGTCCCCTCTGGCGCTGACTTCCGTGTTCCTGTCGCTTTGCCGCCTGTCCGGCCTGCCTGCCGTGGTCCCGTCCGTGCCTTCTCCGCCGCCTCGAGCGCTGTCGAGTCGAACCTGAATCGCGGTGCCTCGGCCGACCGCGTGCCCAGCGGGGGCCACGCCAGATCGCGCCGGCACCTTCGGGACTGAATCGACCACTCGAGGAGGTGTGAGATGGGTACGTTGGTCCGAGTCGCCATGGCCGTCTTCCTGATCGTCACCGTGTCCGCCCCGTCAGGGGCCACCGTGTTCGGCACGGTGAGATGCGTCGTCCACGACCCCCAGCATCGGCCAGTGACCGGTGCGACCGTGACCTTGAAGGCGCAGCGCTCCGATTGGACCCGGTCCGTGGTGACTGGGGCCGACGGGGAACTCCAGTTCTCGGGTGTGCCGTTGGGCGACTACACCGTGGATGTCGAACTGTCCGGATTCGCGCCGGCGCATCTCACGATGACGGTCCTTTCGGACACGAGCCCGGTGCTCCACGTGCAACTGCAGATTGCCTCGGTCGACGAACGCATTCGTGTGTCGGCAAACCCCGAGAGCGCGTACCCGATGTCGATGACGCCGACGACGCTCGTCAACCGGGACGACATTGCGGAGACGCCCGGCGCCAGTCGATCCAACAGCGTCTCGATGATCACGGCCTTCGTCCCCGGCTCCTATGTCACCCACGACCAACTGCACATCCGCGGCGGCCACCAGGTCAGCTGGTTGCTCGACGGCGTACCGGTACCCAACACGAACATCGCCAGCAATGTCGGGCCGCAGTTCGACCCGAAGGATGCCGACTACGTCGAGGTGCACCGAGGCAGTTACGATGCGGAGTACGGCGATCGCACGTACGCCGTCTTCAACGTCGTGCCCCGAACGGGATTCGAGCGCAACAACGACGCCGAGTTCGTCCTGAGCGCGGGGAGCTACGCTCAGACGAACGACCAGGTGAGTGTTGGCGGGCACAGTCCGCGCTTCGCGTACTACGCCAGCGTGAACGGCAACCGGAGCGACCTGGGCCTCCAGACACCGGTGGCCGACATCATTCACGACCGCCAGACCGGGGTTGGCGGGTTTGGCACGCTGATCTTCAACCTCGATCCCCGGGACCAACTGCGGCTCGTGACCTCGGAGCGCCGTGATACGTACGAGGTGCCCAACGATCCGGCGGCCCAGGCCGCCGGCGTGAACGACGTCGAACGGGAGTCGGACGCGTTCGTGAACCTGTCTTGGGTTCGGTCCTTCGGTTCCGGCGTGCTGCTGACGATGTCGCCGTTCTATCACCGCAACAGCACCCACTACGACGGCGGCGCCGGCGATGTCCCCGTGAGCACGACCGACCATCGGCTGTCGGAGTACCTCGGGGCGCAGGCGACGCTCGGCGTGACGGCGGGGCGACACGAGCTGCAGGCCGGATTCTACGGGTTCCACCAGCAGGATGACCAGACGCTGGCACTTGCCTTCAACGACCTCAGCAACCCCGACTTCAGCGTGCGCCAGCGGCCGTCGGGGGGCCTCTGGTCGGTGTTCGCCCAGGACACCTTCAGGGCCACCTCGTGGCTGAGTCTGACGGGCGGCGTGCGCCAGACGCACTTCTCGGGCGGCCTGACCGAGAACGCCACGAGCCCGCGAGTTGGCGTCACTCTCCTGATTCCGTCGGTCGGCTGGACCGTGCGGGGCTTCTATGGCCGGTTCTACCAGGGGCCGCCCCTGGTGACCGCGTCGGGACCTCTGGTCGACTTCGTCACCAGTCAGAATCTCGCGCTGATCCCGTTGCGCGGCGAACGCGACGAGGAGTTCCAGATGGGCGTCATGGTGCCGGTCCGAGCCTGGATCATCGACGCAGATGTGTTCCGGACGAAGGCGACGAACTTCTTCGACCACAACAGCGTGGGCAACTCGAACGTGTTCTTCCCGTTGACGATCGATGGCGCGAGGATCCATGGGGCGGAACTGACGGTTCGGTCGCCCCGAGCATGGCGTGTCGCGCAGGTCCACCTGGCGTTCTCGCACCAGGTCGCGGAGGGTATTGGCGCGGTCAGCGGAGGGCTGACGGACTTCTCGCCTCCGTCGGGCTACTTTCCGCTCGACCACGACCAGCGCGACACCTTCAGCGCCGGCCTCGACGCGCACCTGCCCCAGGGTGCCTTTGCGGGTGCAAACCTCTACTACGGTTCTGGATTCCCCGATGGTGGCGGGCCGGCACGTCTGCCGAGCCACACGACGCTGGATCTCGTGGTCGGCCGGAAGTTCGGCGCGGGGTTCTCGGTATCGATCACGGCGCTGAACATCGCGAATCGGCGTGTGATGATCGACAACAGCCCGACGTTCGGAGGCACGCACTTCAACAGCCCCCGCGAGGTGTACGCGGAAGTGCGGTACCGGTTCCACTACTGACCTTTCGGCTCGGACGGAGCCGATGGGCGCGTCCAGGGCAGCGATCGGAACGCGGAAACAGGCTCGCGACGGTCGAACCGTCGCGAGCCTGCCTCCGTAGCGGCATACCAACTCAGAACGGCCATGTCAGGCCGCCAGAGGCCAGCCGTCCCATGCCGGACACCGGCGCCGGCCGCGTCGATACTCGTGCGCCCGGGCGCCCCCTAGCAGCCCGTGGTGAAAGTCCGTCTGCATTCAACCGGCGCTGCATCCCGCCTCGCGGCGTTGCTCAACGCTCAAATACTCCCCGATATTCTCGCGTTTCGCGCCTTGCGATCCGGGCGCCGCGCTCCGGGACTCATGCCACCAATCACGCTTCCGGGACACTAGCGAGGCTCACGAGCGATCGCCCCTCCCGTGCTCGGCGGTCTGAGGCGGGGCCTCGCTAGAACTTCGCGCCCACGCTGCCATAGAACGAGCGTCCCATGCCAGGAATGGGTGTGCCCCAGGGAATCGCCGATCCCGACATCGTCGGGCCTTGGCCGACGTACGCCCCGCCGAGCGGCGCGGCATAGGCCTTGTTCAACGCATTGTCCACTCCCACTTCGACCCGCACCGTCCCCAATTCCAGGCTGCTGCGCAGGTTCAGCACACCGTACCCGCGGGTTGCCGTTTCATTGCGAACCTGCGAGACGTCTCGCTTGTCGGCCACCAATATCCCTTCAAGCGTCGTGGTCAATCTACCCACGTTGTGAACGACGGCCAGCGTCGCGTTCAGCGGCATCATGTGATAGAGCTGGTCACTGGTCGTCCGGTTCTCGCCTCTGACGACGCTCACCACACCGCTTGCCTGGAAACTGCCGTAGTCGCTCGTCCTCGCAAACAGGGCACGACCGGACACGTCGATGCCGTACAGTCTGGCGGACTGATTCGCAAACTGAAGATAGACGAAGCCTCTCGTGGCGGTCGCGCTCGCCGTGACGGCGGCGGAGCTGCCGCAGACGGTGGAGGGGCACCGTCGGGCATCAATGTAGTCCTGCACGTAAGTGTAATAGGGCGTAACGGCCAGTCCCCATTGGTTCCTGGAGGCCGAATGCCAGCTCGCGGTCGCGCTGACGGTATGGGCGACTTCCGGGCTCAGATTGAGATTTCCGGTGTAGTAGTTGCCATCGCCGGCGAAGTTGATCATCTCCATCGCCATCGTGTTGGTCGACCAGGCGTAGCGCTCGTAGAGGTTCGGCGAGCGGGTCTTCCTGGCGTAGCCTGCCTCGAAATCCAGCGTGGCGCCGGGCGCATACCGGCCGAGCGCCGTCAGGTCGAGGTTGCGGTCCGTGCGCTTGCGGTCGCGGGAATTGAAGGTGGTCGCAGGGTACAACGGAGCGCCATCGTACATCATCGTGTTGTTGTAGCCCTGCACGGTTCCCGTATTCATCAGGACGGCTTCACCGCGCATTCCGAGCAAGGTGGTCCATTTCGGATTCCAGCGGGCCTCCCATTCGGTGTAGACACCCAGCCGATCGCGCTGGCCGTGGTTGATGTTCATGAACGTATTTGGCGCCATGCCCCCGGTGGTATAGCCGGGCGGCAGGACGGCTGGCGACGGCGGCCACCAGTCATCCAAGCGGTAGCGCTGCGCCTCGACGCCAATCCTGAGATGTCCCCGCGTCGACCACACGACGTCGGTCTTGACCACGGCCCCAAGCGTCCTGCCTTTCGTATTCATCGGCATGCCGGGCGCCAGGATGGTCGCCGCGCTACCGTAGACGTACTGCTTGTCGTTGGCGAAATCCATCTTGTGCCGCGTCTGATCGGCGTAGACGCGCGCGTCCAACGCACCCCACGTGTATTGGCTGGAGTAGCGGAGCGTGCCACGTACGCTGTCGTTCGCGGTCATATCCATGCGCTGGTTCGGGAAACCCTGGTAGGGAATGTGTTGCACCCCCGCCGTGAACTCCACCTGATGCCTGTCACGCTTCAGCGCCAGCCCGAGCGCGTGATTCTGCGATTCGTATCTGGACGATCCGACGACGTTCCCGGCGAGATACCCGCGATCGGCGGCCGCCGGCCCGGCGGACTTGAAGTCCGCCGCCGCACGGTAGTTGTCGGAATGCGACACTGAGGCGTTGTAGGTCAGGCTCAGTGTCTCAGTCGCGATGAGTGCCCGCAGGTTGGCGCCGTAGGCGTTGGCGTTACTGCGATAGAACGACCCGGCCTGGCCCTTCAGCAGGGAGCGCTGTCCGGCCATGGCGAATTCCGGCGCAGGCGAGTTGACCGAAATCGTACCACCGATGCTGTCGCCGCCCATGCTCACCGGCGTGATACCGGCGAACACGTCGATGCTGCCGACGTTGGACGGATCGATGTAGGACAGTGGAGGGTTCATGTGGTTTGCGCAGGCGGAAATCAAGTCCATGCCGTCCACCTTGATCCGCACCCGGTCGTCCGCCATGCCGTGAATGGCGGGAAGCGTCGAGACGCCGCCGTTGCCGTAGAAGCTGACGCCCGGCACGGCGTCGAGCATCGCCGCCGTATCGCTGGTTCTCACGGCGTGGAACGCGATCACCTCCTGCCCGAGCGTGGTTGGCGCGGCGGTGACTTGCACGACGGACTCGCGCCTCGCGAGACCCAGGGAGAAGTCGAGCGCCGAGGACCGGCCAGCTGTCACGACGACGTCACGCGTCGCCGCCTCGAACCCGAGGACGGCCGTCGTTACCTGATACCGGCCCGGGGGCAGGGCGTCGAAGACGTAGCGACCCGCCTGGTCCGTGAGCGTCGACCTCGCGAATTCCGAGTCGGTTCCCTTGATACTGATTGTGGCTCCCTGCAGGACCGCGCCGGTCTGGTCAAGCACGACCCCGGTGACGCTCCCCTGAGGCGCAGCCGTTTGCGCGAAGACCCCCAAGGGCAGAATCCAGAGTGAAACCAGGAGGACGATACAGCGCATGAGAGTGCTTCTCGACGAGGTCCGCCCGCTCGCCGCACGTCGTGCGGCGCTCACCACTACCGTTTGAAAGCGCCAGGAACGCGCGAAATGTCTGTGTGACATACAAGTCTCCGCCGGGCTCCGGCCCCGTTTCGCGAAGGGCGGCCCCCAAGATGGTACGTGCCTGTTTCGATGTGAGACGAGTGAGTTGGCCATCCGCGGCCCTGCACGAGCCTGGTACCGCCGGAGGACGCAGCCGACCCTCCGCGCGAGTGCTCACGCTCGCGCGATTCTCACCAGACGTGACGTCGAGAAGGACCGGAGGCGAGCCTGGGCGGAGGGGAAGGAGGAGCCGGGGTGAAGCTGGCGGCTGCCATGAGTTCGACCGGCGGCGCGATTCCGGACACGAGATCGACGCACTCGGCTCTCGGCGCAGGCACAATCGCCGCTTCATCGAGAATCGGCATCTGCCCGGCGGGATGACGGTCGCAGTTCGGGCCGCAGCGAGTCGAGGCGTGCTGAGTCCGGCTGCACATCGGACACTGATCGCCGGAACCCTTCCGGCAACACGTACACTCGATGTCGCTCGAGCCTGCCGGGCAGCATCCGCCCGTCGTCGGGACGATCATGCCGGTGGCTTGCACCACCATCAGCACAATGGCCACATCGGAGAGGAGGCGTCGAATCGTTCGCATCTGAGGGTTCGGTCGGACCTCGTCCGACGCGGCCCCCAGAGTCTAGCCGGCCCCGCAGTCGGGCACGATGGCACTTTGGTACCTCCACACGAGTATCAGAGTCCTGCGACAAATCGCCGCGACCTGACGGCGAGCGTGGTGCACTACACTCGGACTCATTTCTATGGAGTAGGCTCGGTCCGGGGCGCGAGCCGCGAGCCTGGAGCCGACTCCGGAGCCAGCGTATCAGCCCACGCGAGTTCCGGGACTAGACTGGACGAAGACCGGTCGTTGGATCGGGCCGATGAGGAGATGGGACCGCGCGATGAACCTCCCGCCGATGACTGTAGCGACGAGCGTCGACGAGGCGACGTCGACGGCGATCCCGATGCGGAGTCCCACGCAGGTGCGTGACGAGGTCCGCGCCCGCTGGCTGGTGCGGGTTCGCTGGGGCGAGGTTTCCACTCAGGCCCTCGTCATCGCCGTCGCCGCGTCGTTCGGAGGCGCCGAGTTCCCGATCGGAACGCTACTCGGACTGCTGGCTGTCCTGGCGTCGACCAACGTGTGGCTCGTCTGGCGCCTGCGGTCCGGTGACCACATCCCGCAGCATACGCGCGGGATCGCCCTCGTCGTCGACACGGTCCTCACCACCGCGATGCTCTACCTGACGGGAGGTCCCTCGAACCCATTCAGCGTGTTCTACCTTGTGCTGATCACCATGGCGGCGGTGACGCTCGGCTCCCGCTGGACGTGGCTGGTTGCCGGCCTGGCGGTCGCCGGTTACGCCGCCCTCTTTCTAGGGGAGGTGCCGATGCCTGCCGACATGCACGACCACAGCGGCGGCACCTTCTCCGCACACATGCGCGCCATGTGGATCGCGCTGACCATGGCCGGCGTCCTGACGGCCTACTTCGTCACCCGCCTCGCGCGTACGATCGAACAGCGGGACCAGGACATCGAGCTGATGCGCGAGCGCGCCGGCCGCCACGAGCGCGTGGCGGCGCTGACCACCCTGGCCGCGGGTGCGGCCCACGAGCTGGCGACGCCCCTGGCCACCGTGATGGTGGCGGCGGGATCGCTCCATCGCGCGCTTGGCAAGCTGCCGGCTTCCGAGGTCGCGCAGTTCGCCGACGACGTGCAGCTGATTCGATCCGAGCTCGAACGCTGCCGCCGGATCCTCGACGGCATGGCGGCCGAAGCCGGCGATACGATTGGCGAACGGCTCGAGGCGGTCGTCGCCAGGGACGTCGTGTCTCAAGCCATTTCGACTCTGGATGCAGACGAGGCGTCTCGCGTGGACCTGCTCTGCGAAGGCCCTTCACGGCTGGTGGTGGTTCCCCGGAAGGCGACGTGCGGCGCGCTGGCCAGCCTCCTCCGCAACGCCCTCCAGGCCGGGGCGGCACCCGCGCGCGTCGCGGTTCGGATGTCCGCGGATGACCGCACCCTGTGTGTGGAGGTGCGCGACGCGGGCTGCGGCATGCCGCAGGACGTCCTGGCCCGGGCCGGCGACCCGTTCTTTACCACCCGGCCGCCAGGCCGCGGACGCGGGCTGGGCCTGTTTCTCGCGCGATCGCTCGCAGAACGGCTGGGCGGACGACTCCTGCTGACGTCGGCCGAAGGCCACGGGACAACGGCCAGCTTCGAATTACCGCTTGCTCCACCGATCGGAGAATGCTGATGGCATCACCCTCCGAACTGGTGCGGACCCTGCTCATCGTCGAAGATGACCAGCCGCTTCGTCACAGGCTGGCATTGGCCTTTTCCGATCTCGGATTCGACACCCGCGAGGCGGGGGACTATGCCGCCGCCATGGCCGCCGCCGGCGAGGAATCGCCCGAGTACATGCTCGTGGACCTGCGGATGCCGGGACACTCGGGCCTGGATGTGATCCGTGACGTGAAGGCGCTGGATGCCGGTACGATCTGCGTGGTGCTCACAGGCTACGGCAGCATCGCCACCGCGCTCGAAGCCGTGAGAATCGGAGCCGCCGACTACCTGACCAAGCCGGCCGACGTGGACGCGATTCTGGCCGCCTTCGATCGAGGCGATCGCCTGGGCCCCACGCCTGCAGGCCTGGACGAGAACCTCACGGTCCCGTCGCTGGCGAGGGTCGAGTGGGAACACATCAGCCGCGTGGTCACCGACTGCGGCGGCAATATCTCGAAAGCCGCGCGCATGCTGGGCTTGCACCGGCGATCGCTGCAGCGCAAGCTATCGAAGAACCCGGTTTCACGTTGACTGTGTGAGGCCGCCTTCGGTCGGTGCTGTCAATGGGCGGGGCTTCGCCGATCTCAGACGCCGGCCAGACACGGCCGGCGACTCGGCACATCCGGCCTGGCGTCCTCCGTGGCACAGGCCGAGCAGCCACCCGGCGCGAGCGTTGCGGCAATCGGAGACGGCCCCGCTCGCCGGCTGAAATCGGTACTGATCGATGCTGACGGCGACGCTGTCCTGGTCGACCCGGCTGACCCCTCCCCGACAAATCGCCACAGCACCCAGGGGGTCCTGGTGTCCAGGAAATCCCATCACGAATATCAGACGGTCGCCCACGCGAACTTCGGAACCCGTTCGCGCGAAGACGACCGAACTTCGGCTGATGTCGCGCGTCACGCCGGTTCCCCACGCGCCGGTCGTCCTGACGTAGTAACGCAACGACAGGGTGACTTGGAACACGCGGGCCGGCACGTAGCGTCGGAGGGCTCCGTTGCGGGTCTTCCCGCTCGTGGATGGGCTCAACATGAGAGGATTCTAGCGCCCGCTTGGCGATTCGAGAATGTGGCGTGTGGTCGCACTGGACGGCGTGGGGTGCGGTAGAGTGTCGCACCGGGGCCGAACACGACGTGCATTGCAGGCTTCCTTGGATTCCTGCCCGGTGGCCGAAGTGGCCGGTGGCCCATCGTACCGCGCGGTATCACCGACTCCCGAGAGGACCGGCGCCGGCAGGGCGAGAATGTGCAGCATCCGGGCGGAACTATCCCGGAGCAGTGCGCGCGGCCACCCGCCTGCGCGAAAGGCAGGCGACCTCGCGAAGAGGGCTCGCCACGAACACACGTGTAGACGTCAGGGCGTTCGGCTGAGTCCGCCGACGTTCAGCCTGACTACGCGGCCAGCGCGCGACACGCTTTTTCGCACGCCAGGCACGACTCGTAGCAGGCCTTGCACGCGAGATGCATGCCCATGGCCCAATGCTCCTGATGTGCGAGGCAGGCCTGGGCGCAGGTCTTGCACCCGTCAGCGCAGACGAGTGCCAGTCGCTTGGCGAGGGCGGATTCGGCGCTCGAGAGGGCCAGCATCGCGCGGCACAACGCGAGCATGTCGTGCACGCTGATGTTGCACGGACCCATCTTGGTGTTCCCGGCCGCCAACTCCTTCGAGCAATGCGCGACGCACCCCTCACCCGTCCGAACGCACTCGGCGGTGGTCTTTTGGACGTCGCCAAACACCGTCCCGGCGTCCGCGGTGCTCGCAAGCTTGGCAGTGGCCTTTGATGCCGCCTGCCCGGCGACCACCGTCTGGCCAACCATACCGGCAGCCGTCACCGTGCCGACCGCAATTCCCATCTGCTGCAGAAACGTGCGTCGCTCGGTCATGTCGTCTCCCCCAATCATGAACCCGCTCCTCAAGAGGATGTCTACGCACGACAATCCTAGCAAAGTCCGGGGCAGTTTGGGGGGCCGGACCTGGCGGCGCGGTCCCTGAGGTGGAGGCACCGCTCTCCTTACTCAGGGCACCCGCCCGGGTCGGACGACGAGCCGCCACCGGCCCGCTCTAGAATGGCGCGATTCGACCCGACGCGGCGGTCAGAACGTCACCCCCACCTGGACCTGGTACGCTCGCGGCGTGACGAAATGTGTGCCGCTGAAGGTCGACAGGAAGTTGTACAGCGCTTCCGTGTTCGTCAGGTTGATCACGCTGACTCGCAGCTTCACCTTGAGCCTCTCGCTCGAGAACAGGTTGTCCGTTCCGAGGCCGAGATCGAAGAGATGGCGCGGCGCCACTCGCGTCGGGTTGTTCAACGGATCGCCGGCGCCCGCGGCTGGCACGACCAGCCGGCTGGCCGTGAGGCTTCCGGGCGCGCACGCCGTGAAGCCCGCCGTCGGCGTCGCCGGTACACCGCCGCAGGACACACCGGCGGCCGCCTGCTGCGCAGGCGTGAGCGTGAGCAGGTCGTTGACGTCGCCGATGGAACTGGCGACCAGCCCCGAGTCGTATCGCCAGTTGAGCGCGATCCAGGTGCCGGTCCGCTTGTCGACGACGTACTGGACGTTGGTCGTCGTGTTGAGCTTCTGATCGTGATCGATCCGGAAGGAACAGCCTGGCGTGTCGCACGGCGGCGCGAGCAGCACGCCGCCGACGCCCGGCGGGAAGAAGATGGCGTTGGTGTGCGCCATCACGACGAACGCGCTGAGACCTCCATGCTCGACCAGATTGACCCGGGCCGTGAAGCCGTTGAGGTTCGAGTGGTCCCACGACACCGGGAAGACGATCGGCGTGTTGAACAGCACGTTGAAGTCGTAGCCGTTGACGGTGTGCTTGTAGAAGTAGCCGACGTCGGCGACTAGCCAACTGCCAAGGGCCTGCTCGATGCCCACTTCCATCTGATCCCGCTTGCCGGGCTGCGGAGGGTTGGCCGTGCCCGTGAGGGCCTCAGCGCCCACGCCGCTCGAGAGCAGCAGGTTCTCGTTGTACGGCGTCTCGAGCGTCCGGCCGTACGAGGCACGCAGCACGGTAGTGCTTGCCGGAATCGAGTAGGAGACGCCCAGGCGCGGCTGGAGCAGCGTCGCCGTTGTCAGACCGTCGTAGTGATCGAGCCGCACCCCGACCTTGAAGGTGGCGTGGCCAGCCTTGACTTCGTCCTGCACGTAGGCAGCCTGTTGCTTGATCGTCCTGCCTGGCGTGGTACGCGAACGGCGACCCCACCCCGCGTCAGGTCGAAGGCGAGCAGAGTTGGCGTGAAGCCGGGATTCGCGGCCAGGGCGCCGACGCATTGGCCGGGGTCCATCAGCGCGGGGTCGCCGGACGGGTTGCCGTTGGGATCCAGGCACGGCGAGTTGAACGCCGGGTCGGTGAACCCGATGCGTGAAGTGTTCGTCCAGCTTCGTCGCGCTGACCGTGGCTCCAATCTTGACGATTGTGATTCCCGGTCGAGTACGCGAGGTCCGCTTTGATCCCGAGATTCGTCAGCTTCCGGTTCTGGCTCACCGTGCCGGGCTGGTCAGCGAAGGGATCGGGGCTCGGCGTGTAGGTGAGGTGATCCTGACGCACGTAGGCGTTGGCCGTGAACAGCGTCTTCGATCCGATCACCTGCGACAGCCCAGGCGCCACGTTGAACGTGTCGATCTGCTGATGCTGGGCCTGGCCGACCGCCGCCGCGTCCAGGCTGTTCGGCACGTCGAACGACGACCGCGCGGCCTGGAGGTTGAGATGGAACGTGCCCTGGGAACCGACCTTGGCGTCCACCCGATCGAAGACCGACATCTGATTCCCGGTGTCGTGCGTGGCCTGGAATTCAGGCGGATCGAGGAATCGATCCGTCCGCATGCCGCTCACTGACAGAAAGTTGCCGACCTCATGTGAACCCGCACCGAGGTTGAGGTCGAAGGTCGGGCTCTTGAACGATCCGTATCCGAACGACAAGCTGCCGGTCGGTTTCGCGATGATCGAGGCCGGACTTCGTGACGATGTGGACGACGAGGCTGCTCTTGTCGCCGTACTCCGCTGGCGCCACTCCCGTGATGACTTCCATCGAGTCGATGGCGTCCGGCGAAATCTGGTTCGAATACAGGCGGCTCTGCTGGTCGGTCACCGGCTGGTTGTCGATGGAGAACTGGGTCTGGGCGTGGTCGCCGACCGGATGGAAGAACCCGTTCGAGTCCGACACGACGCCAGGAGATGCCAGCGTGATGACCTGGTTCAGTCCGGACGACGATTCGATCGGGAGCGTCGAAATCAGGCTCTTGTCGATGTCCGTGTGTGCGCTGGGGTCGCGCTCCACGAGGTCCTCGGCATGGCCGACCACGTTGACCGTGGTCGACGCGGCGGCGAGGACCAGCGTGAGATCAAGGGTGATCGGGACCGCCGTGCGCACGTCCACGTCGCGTGCGAGTGTCTGAAATCCCTGGACCTCGACTGACAGGTGATACGGGTTGGGCGGGAGGTTGTTGAACACATACCGGCCCGTCGCGTCGGTCGTTGTCATACGAAGGAAGCCGGTGACGGGGTTGCTGATCCTGACGTCGACCGCCTGCATCACCCCGCCGGTCGGATCCTTGACGGTGCCCCGCAGCGTGCCGGCACCGCCGAGCCCCTGGCCCCGTGCCGCCGTGGCTGCGAAAGGAGCAAGACAGACCAACGCGGCAACGACTGTCGAGCACACGGGAGTGCGCCACTTCGTCATAGGACCTCCGCTTGACTGGGCGTCCGCCGGCCGGAATATTGTTGAAGGTGCCAACACGAGCAGACTAGCAAGATCCCGCCGAGGCGACGACAGGAAGCGAACGAATGGTCTTTTCGGGGGTATGGGCGTCGAGAATCGACCTATAGATGGCGCCGGCGTCGACCGGATCGGCGTTGCGAATCGGAGCGTCGATCCTGGTGAGGCCGGCGACCGGAATCCAGAGTGTGGGGCGGATCGGCCCTCCAGGGGCCGGTTGCGCGATGCGTGGCGACGACGGCCGGCCCGTCGAGCCGGTCGCCGCCATCATGGTTGACGATCCTCGAGTCTGAAGGTACCGTGGCAGCTACCTTGAACATCGTCGAGTTGCTGAACCTCGTGGGGCACATCGCGGGTGTCGTGCTCTACGCGATGTTGTTCGTGATGGTCGTCCGCGCCGGACGGACGCCGGGACTCACGTCCCGATTCGACCCGTTGGTGCTGGTCACATCCGTGGTCGGGCTGATCTGGAACCTGTGTGCGCTGCCCGCGTACGAGTTGCCGAAGATGGGGATCGAGGGACCATTTCCCTACCTCATCGCGGTCGGCTTCGGCGCGTTGGGTCTGCTTCCGGCCGTGGTCGTCCATTCCGTACTGCGGGGTGAGCACCACGAGGTGCGCGGCCGCTTGCGGCAATCAGTGGCGACGGTCGCGTATGCGGTGAGCGGGGTCGCGGCGGTGCTCAACCTGTACGCCGCGAGAACCGAAGAGACGGTTCCGGCCACGCTCGGCATGCGGTTGCTGACCTACACGTTCGTCGCGCTCGTGATTCCGCTGGCGGCGATGACGCGTGGACAGCCGGGGTCCAGGCGGGCACTGTGGGCAGCGGCGCTGGCGACCTTCGCGGTGTCGGCCCTCCACTTGAGCCAGATGCACCAAGGCGATGCGTCCTGGCCGATTGAGCTCGTCGGGCACCACGCATCACTTCCGCTCGCCGTCGCCATTCTCTATCAGGACTATCCGTTTGCGCTGGCGGACCTGTTCCTCAAGCGAGCGCTGGCGTTGCTCAGCATTTCCGCCATCGCCATCGCGGGGATTGCCGCGTTTGGTTCTCGGTCCGCCCTGTTTGCGCAGTTCGTGGAGGTCGATCCGAAGCAAGTGAGCATCCTGGCCACCCTGTGGGTGTTCACGGCCCTCTTGTATCCCGTCGTACGGCAAGGCACGGCATGGTTCGTCGACGCGGTTGTGCTGCATCGGCCGGACTATGCCTCGCTGAGAACCACGATCGCGCGCATCGTCCAGACGCGCGATGACGTTCCCACGTTGCTGTCAGAGGTCTGCGGCCTTCTGGTGCCCGCGTTCAGCGCGCGGTTCGTCACGTGGCGGGAGTCCCGCCCGCTCGGGCAGGAAGTCGCCCTCGGCCTCGTCGTGGTCGGCGATACAGAAGCGGCCGGCATCGTCAGGACCGCTGCCATCGAGCCCTTGCCGTCACCGGTCGCCGCGTTGGTGATCGTGCCGACGACCGACCCTCCTTCGTTTGTCCTGGCCATCGGCCAGCTCACGGGTGGCCGCAGGCTTCTGTCGGATGATCTCTCCACGCTGGAGACCATTGCCATCGTGATTGCCCGCCGCATCGATGCGGTTCGGATCACGAACGAGCGCTACGAACGGGAGAGGCACGAGCAGGAGATCGGGAAGCTGGCCACCGAAGCCGAACTCCGGGCCCTCAGGGCGCAGGTCAATCCACATTTCCTGTTCAATGCGCTGACCACGATCGGTTATTTGATTCAGACGGCTCCGCCCCGCGCCCTGCAGACCCTGTTGCGTCTGACAGCGCTGCTTCGTGCCGTGCTCAGGTCGGAAGGGGAGTTCACGACCGTCGGCCGCGAACTGGAGGTCATCGAGGCGTACCTGGACATCGAACGCGCGCGGTTCGACGAGCGGCTGCGGGTGACGCTGGACGTGCCCTCGACGGTACGCAACCTCCGCATCCCCGCACTGGTGCTTCAGCCGATCGTGGAGAATGCCGTCAAGCACGGCATTGCCCAGAAGCGCGCCGGAGGCGACGTGCTGATCCTGGCCAGGGTGGAGCAGGTCGGCGCCGATACGCGACGGCTTGTTCTGGTCGTGCAGGATACCGGGGCCGGTGCGAGCCCGGCCCAGCTCGAGCGGGGCCGCGACGCCGGCGTCGGCCTGAAGAACGTCGAGCGGAGGCTCGCGTGTCAGTACGGCGACGCGGCGTCGCTGTCGATCCGAACGACTCCAGGGCAGGGCACGGTGGTCGAAATTCGCATTCCGGTCGAGCCGGGGGTGAGCTACGACCGCGAGGAAGGGCACCAGGTGCCGCTGTGACCGCACGCTTGAGAGTGGTGGTCGCCGACGACGAACTGCCGGCGCGCTCGTTTCTCGTGTCACTCCTGCGCACGTTCGACGACGTGCTGGTGGTCGCCGAAGCGGCGTCGGGAACCGAAGCCGTCGCGGTGATCGAGCGGGAGACGCCGGATCTCGCGTTACTGGACTGGCAGATGCCGGAACTGGACGGCATGGGTGTCGTCGGCATGCTGAAGAAGGAGGCGATGCCGCTCATCGCGTTCGTCACCGCGTACGACGAGTACGCCGTTCGCGCCTTCGAGGTCAACGCCGTCGACTATCTGCTGAAGCCGGTCGAGCGAGCCCGACTTCGCGAGACACTGGACCGGGCGCTCGAGCGGATGGAACACGCCGATCTGATCTCGGAGCAGTCCACGCGCGTCAGCGGGGCGATCAGCGATTACGAAACACTGGTCAAACCGCCGTACCTGGAGCGAATTCCGGTCCGGCATCGGGAAGAAGTGGTGATCGTGCCGGTGCACCAGATCGCGTCCATCGTGGCGGAAGGCGAACTGCTGAAGATCACCACGACACACAACGAGCGACACACGATCACCTACCGCCTCAAAGACCTTGAACGGCGGCTCGACCCGGCACGATTCATCAGGCTGGGGCGAGGCACGCTCGCCAACGTGGATCTGATCACGAAGATGAGCGTGATGCCGGGCGGGACCCACGTCGCCGTCCTGGCCAACGGCCAGAAGCTGCCGGTCAGCCGCCTTCAGTCTCGCATCCTCCGGGAGCGGTTCCTCACACTCTGAGTCCCCTTCCACCTCGTGACGTGGCCACGGCGGAAGGGGGCCCGCGACCCCCGCCGAGCCGCGCTGTTGGTGTGAAGATGCCACCCAGTCACGTGCGATCGGCGACTCTACCGAATGAATACAGAGAGTGCGCGAGTGATACAACGAGGTCCCGCCTTTCGAGCTTCGCGCCCGAGGGCGCTACGCTTCCGCCGGTGTCGTGAGGCCGGACCTCCATCAGCCGCCACGCGATGCCCGCCATCGCCAGGTGGATCAGGGCCGCACCGGCGTCATATCGCGGCCGATAGGACAGAAGCGCGGGGTATACAGACGCTCTTTCGCGACAGGCATGAACCTTCCGGTATACCATTCGAGATCTTCGACCGAACAGGCGGCCCCGCCGGATGAAACGGCCCCGGATGGCGGTCGTAATGGACTCTGACAGTCGAGACGAGCGTCGTTCTCTCCACCATGGAAAGGCATAGCAGATGACCAGAGCGTTGCGAACCCGCGTCCTGATCGGGCTGGCCGCCGGGCTGGCGGCCCTGTCGATCAAGGTCGGCCTCGCCCAGCCCCCGCAGGCGCCTGCCGCGCCGGCTGCGGCCGTCAACCAGTCCGACGATCCCGTGCTGAAGACGTTCCGCTGGCGTTCAATCGGGCCGGCCAACATGGGCGGCCGCGTCGACGATATCCAGGGCGTCGAGTCCGACCCGTCGACCTTCTATGTCGGGTTCGCCACCGGCGGCCTCTGGAAGACCGTCAACAACGGCACGACGTTCACGCCGATCTTCGACACCTACCCGGTCAGCTCGATTGGCGCCATCGCGATCGCGCCGTCCAACCCCAGCATCATCTGGGTCGGCACCGGCGAGGCGAACAACCGCCAGAGCTCCTCGTTCGGCGACGGCATCTACAAGTCGACCGATGCCGGCAAGACTTTCACCAACATGGGCCTCAAGGACACCCAGACGATCGCCCGGATCGTGGTGCATCCGAAAGATCCGAACATCGTCTACGCGGCGGTGCTCGGCCACCTGTTCGGACCGAACAAGGAGCGCGGCCTCTACAAGACGATCGATGGCGGGAAGACGTGGACCAACACCCGCTTCATCAACGAGGACACGGGGTTCACCGATCTGGTCATGGATCCGAAGGACCCGAACGTGCTCTTCGCGGCGTCGTACCAGCGGCGGCGAGTGCCGTGGGGCTTCAACGGCGGCGGGCCCGGCAGCGGCATCTGGATGACGAAGGATGGCGCCAGGACCTGGAAGAAGCTCGAAGGGAACGGCCTGCCGGGCGGGATCATCGGGCGCATCGGCCTGGCCATCTCGCGCTCCAATCCCAAGGTGGTCTACGCGCAGATGGAAGTGGGCGCCAGCGGTGGGACGGGCGCCAATGTGACCGCTGACGGGAAGCAGGCGCCGGTGGGCGGAGGCTTCGGCGGCGGCGGCGGACAGTCCGAGGGAGCAGCCGCGGTGGCCGCAGCCGGCGGCCGGGCCGGACGCGGAGGCCAGGCGGGTGCTGGTGCCGCGGCCGCAGCAGGCGAGCGCGGTGCAGCCGGCCGTGCCGCAGCGGGTGCGGCCGCAGGGGGCGGCGAGCGCGGTGCAGCCGGCCAGGCGACACCGGCGCAGGCGCCCAACCCGGAGCGCAGCGGAGTCTGGCGCTCGGACGATGGCGGCAGGACGTGGAAGGTGATGAGCAACAACAACGATCGGCCGATGTATTACAGCCAGATCCGCGTTGATCCGACCAACGACCAGATCGTCTACACGATGGGCGCTCCCTTCTTCAAATCAATCGACGGCGGGAAGACCTTCAGGTCGGTCGGGGGCATCGCGCACAGCGATCACCACGGCATGTGGATCGATCCGAAGAACCCGCGGCACCTCATTCTCGGCAATGACGGCGGCCTGGATATCAGCTACGACCAGGCCGACACGTGGGAATTCGTGAATACGATGCCCGTCGGCCAGTTCTACGCGGTGAGCGCCGACATGCGCAAGCCGTACAACGTCTGCGGCGGGTTACAGGACAACGGGACCTGGTGCGGGCCGAGCGCCGTGCGCAGCTCCAACGGCATCCTCAACGCCGACTGGTTCCGCGTGGGCGGCGGCGACGGGTTCTACACGCAGCAGGATCCGTCCGACCCGAACGTGGTGTATGCCGAGTCGCAGGACGGAAACGTCAATCGGCTGGACCTCAGGACCGGGCGCAGCACGAGCATCCGTCCGCGAGCGGCGCGAGCGCCGCAGCAGGGCGCCACACCGGCACAGCTGGAGCAGCAGGCCGCGCAGGCCGCCATGGCGGCGCAGATGGGCTTCGGCGGCGGAGCGGCGAACGCCAACATCGTCCCCGAGCCGCCAGCCGGACAGCAATTCCGGTTCTACTGGAACACCCCGACGCTGCTCTCGCCGCACAACCCGAGCATCATCTACGTTGGCGGCGACCGGCTCTTCATTTCGCGCAACCGGGGCGAGACCTTCACGGCGACCAAGGACCTGACCAACAACCTCGGGCGGTTCGATCGTCCGATCATGGGCGTGGCCGGCGACGCACCGATGGCGTCCAAGCACGACGGCGCAGCCAACTACAGCGTGATCATCACGATCGCCGAGTCGCCGGTCCTGCCGGGCGTCCTCTGGGTGGGCACCAACGACGGGAATCTCCAGCTGAGCCGCGATTTCGGGGCCACCTGGACTAACGTGGTCGCCAGCGTGCCGGGCGTCCCGAAGGAAACACACGTGTCGCGCGTCGAGGCCTCGCACTACGACGCCGGCACCTGCTACGTGACCTTCGACGGCCACCGGACCAATGACATGAAGCCGTACGTCTTCGTGACGAGGGACTACGGAAAGACGTGGACCTCCCTGGCCGCGAACCTGCCGGAGGGCAACCTCAACGTGATCCGTGAGGATCCCAGGAACCGCAATCTCCTGTACCTCGGCACCGAGTACGGCCTGTACGTCTCGCTGAACGCCGGCAAGGAGTGGAAGCGGTTCATGACCGGCCTGCCGACGGTTCGCATCGACGACATCCTGGTTCATCCCCGCGACAACGATCTGATCGCGGCAACCCATGGCCGGAGCTTCTACATCGTCGACGACATCACGCCGCTGCAGGAGTTGACCGACAAGGTGATGGCCGCTGACACCGTGCTGTTCGAGCCGCGGCCGGGCGTGCTCTGGCTGACCGATACGATGCTCGCCCGGACGGTCGGCGGGTCGAAGAACTTCCAGGGCCAGAATCCGCAGCCTGGAACGGCGATCAGCTACTACCTGAAGGCCGCGGCGACCGGCGATGTCAAGATCACGATCTCGGACTACTCGGGCAGAGTCGTGCGCCAGATGGACGGCTCCAAGGACGCCGGGCTGAATCGCGTCCAGTGGAACCTTCGCGGCAACCCGCCGGTACGTCCGGCAGGCGCTGCGCAGGGCAGAGGCGGCGGCGGCGGACGCGGCGGCCAGGCGGCCGGGCCCGTGCTCGAGCCGGGCACCTACCTGGTGAAGCTCTCGGTGGGCGGAAAGGATTACACCTCGAAGGTCGTCATCGTGGCAGACGAAATCGTCAGATGACGTCCGGCTTAAGGCTTAGGGCTTGGGGCCAGGGGCCCGGGGTCAGCGCGATCCCGGGCCCTTTCTGTCTGCGGACCCAAGGCTCACTGCGGGCCCGAGTCTCTTTTCCGGACCTGGCGTCAGCCGGGACGGAGCCGGGTCGACCTACGATCCCGCAAAGTAGCCGGGGCGCGCCTTCACCGTGGCGTTTCGCCCCTTCACCCGGACTTCAATCGTATGCCACCCGTCTTTCGACACGCCGCTCGGTGAGTAGCTCACGAGGTAGCGTTGGCGGAATTCATCGAGGATCGCGAGGAAGGTCGACGTCAGATCGCCGGTCGACTTCACTTCGATCAGCCTCCCGCCGGTCTCGGCAGCCATGTCGCGGAGGAACTCGGCCCTGGACGACCCCTGGGCTGACACTCCGTAGACGACCGCATCCGATCGTTTGGCGACCTCGGACACTCTATGTGGCGCGAGCCAGCTGGTCGTGTCGACGCCGTCGCTGAACACCATCACCAGCGAACGGCCCACATCCGATTCGCCAATCATCAGTCCGGCATATGTGGCGTCGACAAGCGACGTATCGCCGAACGGCTGGGCGCGTTCCAAGGCGGCGCGCACGCGTCCTACGTCCGGGGTCAGTCCTGTCGTGACGGCCACCTGGTGGCTGAAGACCACGAGGGCCGCCCGATCTTCCTTCTTCAGACCATCCAGCGTGCCTCGAGCGGCGGCGCGCAGCTGGTCGAGGCGTTCTCCAATCACGCTGCTGCTCATGTCCAGCGTCAGGACGATGTTGAGAGGCAGCTGCTCGAAGATGGCCAGATCGACGCGCTGCCGGACCCCGTTGTCGAACACTTCGAAGTCGCCCGGGCGAAGGCCCCGCGCCGGGGAACCCTTCTCGGTGACCAGCACGTCGATGCGGACCGCCTCGACTTTCGACGAGAAGGTGGGAGCCTGCTGCGCCGGAGCCAGGGCCGCGACGGTCAGGGCAAACGCCAGGCACGGCACGTGTCGAAGCGTCATCGCGACGCCCCCGGCCGGAGCACGTTGAGCAGCTCCGTCCAGACGTCGACCGCCCTTCGTTCCTGCCAGTCGTAGTATGCCCACCAGGGATCCGTTCGCGCGCGGTCAGGGAACGGGTGGACGAGCGGCTGCTCGAGCTCTCGCAGCGCGCTTGCGCGATCGCCTGTTCGGCGGGCGAGCAGGCTCAGGGCGAGGTGAGGCGACTGGGCGTCCGGGTAGAGCGCAGCCGCTCTCCGGTAACAGTCACGTGCCGCCGTGTCACGGCCGAGCGATTGTGCGGCATCGCCGAGGAACAGTTCGCCGTAGTACGCAAGCTGGCCGCGGCGCGCACCTTTCAGGGCCTCTTGAAGTTCGTCGGCCGCCTCCCCATACCGTGCAAGCGAAATCAAGATGCGTCCGCGCCGCACCCGAGCCTCGGCACGGCTGGGATCGGAGACCAGTGTCTTGCGGTACAGCTCGGCGGCTTCGGTCAATTGCTCGCGGGCTGATGCAAGTGTCAGCGCCAGGTCGCGCACGGCGACCTGCACCAGTGGAGCCGTCAGCGCATCGTGGTAGCAGCCGTGCTGGAACAGGATGTCGGCATCGAGCGGGAAGACCTTCTGTGCGTGTTCCACGTGGGGCCCGGCATTCGCGTAGTCGCGCCGCTCCAGCAGGGACGCGATCGTGGCCAGATACCAGAGGCGTACGGCCGCGCGCGATGACGGGGCGGGCTCGACCAGGTCCAGAAGCGCTCGACCGATGGCCCAGTGGAAGCATTCACACCCGGAGCCGACCCGGCTTCCGTCGCTCGTGACCGCGGTCGGCCCGGGCCGGCAGCCAGCGTTCGACGCGCGGTACGGCACGACCAGCATGGCGATGTCGGCGTGGAGCAGCGCGCCCCGTTCGAGGATCGCATTCCACGTCTCCGGCCTCGCCCAATCCGAACCCAGGAGCTCCTTCATATTCGCAAGCGTGAGCGTCGTCTTCTTGTACTCGTAGGACCGGTTGAATTCCCCCCGTGTGGCTCGTTCACGCTCGTGGCGGCCCAGCTTCTGCAGTCCTTCGAGATTGGCGATGACGAGGCTGAGCTCAGCTTCGGTCCAGGCGCTCAATTCGGTGGCGCGCTCGTCGGCCCGGTTTGGCGTGTGCCCCCTGACGGCCAGCAACCAGGACTCGAGCCTCGACAGCCACGCGGGCCGCACAGCCGCCTGGGTTGACGCGGGCCCGGTCCCCGAGCCGGGCCCCGACCGGGTTCCCGAGCCGGCCGCGCCCGCCGACGTCACGGCGATCGACAGGGCGAGTGCAGCCATTAGGACGATGAGAGCGGATCGGTTCGGCGCCGTAACGCCTCCATTCTCCGATTGACCGCGCGAGTCGCCGTCCGTCGGTGGTCGCTTTGCGAGTCCCGCTCGCGCTCGCCGGCATGGCCGATCGCCGGGGTCTGAAGACCCCGGCCTACACCGTGCACCCCGCCCGCGTGTGATGTAGCCCGGGGTCTGGGGGTCTGAAGACCCCGGCTACACCGTGCACCCAGCCCGCGTGTGATGTAGCCCGGGCTTCAGACCCCGGGTGAGCTGCGAGCCTGCGTATGCCCCCAGTTCTACGCTCCCGCCTTCAGCTTCACGATTCGCTCGATCAGGCCCTTGTCGTTCGGCAGAAGTTGCGCGGCCGGCAAGCGCGGCACCAGCTCGGCCCAGAACGGCTCCTTCGCGAACACGGCGCGGAAGATGGGAGCCGCCTCGGTCTCGCGGCCGATCGACGCCAGCGTCACCGCCTCCCAGAAGGGCAGTTCGGCCACCTCGGGCGCAAGACGGCCGGCTTCGGCGTACTCCTTCAGCGCCTCGTCGATCTTCTTCTCGGCAACCAGCTCATCTCCCCGGTTGGCATGCGCATAGGCGCGCTGGTAGCGGACCAGGCGCCGCAACTCCGGAATCGGCGCCGGGTTGTCTTCGACGCGCAGATCGAACACCCGATCCGCCCCTTCCCACGGCTTGCCGGTCGACTTCGCCTTGACGATGAGGATGGCGGCCGACTGCTTGCCGCGAATATCTCCGCCCGCGCGCTGCCCGGCTTCGAGAGCGGCGAGCATGCGTTCCGCCAGGTCGCCCTTCGACGACTCGTAGGCACTCGCCATGGCCGGCCAGACCTTGTCGTTGGCCATCAGGTTGGCCTGCACGGAGTACTGGTTGCCGATGTGGTGGCCGGCGGCGATGATGGCCAGCTTGCCCGTATGCGCAGCGACCCGTCCCTGGGTGTCCACGAAGGCGACCTGGCGCACTTCGCGCTGGTTGTCGGCAGCGACGAGCTGCCTCAGGGCGTCGGGCGCCGCCGTGCCGTTCCGCATCAGCTCGAGCCCGCGCAGCCCGTAGGCGGGCTCGACGAACGATTGCGTGGCGACGGCCCCGACGCCGGCCTCGGCCCAGGTCACGATGGATCCGACCGAGAACCAGTGCGACTGGACCGCCACGCCCATCTCGCCGGTCTCGGGGTCGCGAGCCACGATCGAGAACGTATGCGCGAGCGGGCCGATCTTCTGTCGTACCTCTGTCGGCAGCGTCCGCTCGAATGGGGAACCGGCGACAGGGACGCCGGCGATGAACGGGGCGCCGAGCGCCGCGAGCGCGAGAAGCGCGGTGCCGAGGAGCGCCGCGCGCACGGAGGACAATCGTGGAAACCGCGTCGCCAAAGGTGGTGGCATCATGCGCGTAAGGATAACGCGAGTTCCCGCGGTCGCCCTACACCTTGCTCGCGGGGCGGTCCGGACAGGGTGTTGCTCCGGCAGCGGGGCGCGAATGGTCACCCGGCTGGGAAACTGGCACAATCATCCGAAGAGGAACCTCGACCCCCTCGTTCACCGCGGACCGGCGCCGCGCGAGATGTCGCGAGAGGACTGTGATGCCAGAACAACGTGAACCGTCGAAATCGTGGACCCCGGCAGCGATTCGCGAGATCGCCACCGCATTTCAGGCGAGCCGGGTGCTCCTGACCGGCGTCGAGTTGCGCCTGTTCAGCGTCATCGGATCGGACGGGCTCACCTCCGACCAGGTGGCGAAACGCACCGGATGTCATCCTCGCGCCACCGACCGGCTGCTGAATGCCTTGTGCGCACTCAGGCTGCTCGACAAGCGTGACGGCCGGTTCTTCAACACTCCCGATACGATGCGCTACCTGGTGGACTCCAGTGCCGAGTACGTGGCGGGACTCGGCCACTCGGTCAGCCTGTGGAACACGTGGAGCGGCTTGACGAGCGCGGTCCGCGACGGCAGACCGGCGGCGCGATCCGCGGTGAACGACCGCGGGGAGAACTGGCTCGAGCCGTTCATCGCGGCGATGCACTATCGCGCGCGTGCCCAGGCCGACCCGATTGCGGCGATGTTGCCTGTCGGACCTGCCTCGCGCGTGCTGGACGTCGGCGGCGGCTCCGGCGTCTTCTCGATGGCCATGGCCGTGCGCCATCCCGGCCTGCGCGCGGTGGTCTTCGATCTGGCCAACGTCGTGCCGCTCACGCAGAAGTACGTCGCTTCGGCCGGTCTCGGCCACGCAGTGTCCACCTCTCCCGGCGACTACCTCACGGATCGACTGCCGACAGGATTCGACCTGGTGTTTCTCTCGGCGGTGATCCACAGCAACGGCAACGCGGCGAACGCCGCCCTCATCAGGAAGTGCGCGGCTTCGCTCAATCCCGGAGGCCACGTCGCGATTGTCGACTGGGTGATGTCGCCCGATCGTGTGACGCCTGCCGGCGGCGCGATGTTCGCGCTGAACATGCTCGTGGGGACAGACGAAGGCGACACGTTCACCGCGGAAGAGATCACCGAATGGCTCGTCAGCGCCGGGTTGTCCGAGGTCCGGCGCGATCCCACGCCCTTCGGAACCGATCTGATGACCGGCACGCTTCGGGCATAGCGTCATCAGGGTTCGATTTGCGGCTCCCGCCTCCGCGACCACATGTCCGGCACCGGTGCGCCGTCCAGCGTCACAGAGGTGGCGTTGCGTGCGCTCCACGACAAGGTCGACGAGCCTCCTGTCGAAGCGGAGACGGGGAACCCGACGAAGCGAAGAGCCGGTTGTCTCGCCATCGCCCCAGGCGGATGAGACCAGACGCGACGGAGACATCACCATGCTGAAGATCGATCGTGGATTCCTGGAACGGACACTGCGCGACCTGGTCCGGATCAACTCGGTCAACCCGACACTCGTGCCGGCGGAAGTGGGCGAAGCGGAGATCGCCTCGTACGTTGGTGGCGCGCTGCGGGCGATCGGGCTGGACGTCCGGTTCCACGAGCCCGAGGCCGGGCGGCCAAGCGTCGTCGGGCGGCTTCCGGGAAGCCGGCCCGGCAGGTCGCTGATGTTCAACGCCCACGCCGACACGGTCGGCGTTGACGAGATGATCGATCCATTCTCGGGCGACATCCGCGACGGGAAGCTGTACGGCCGCGGCGCGTTCGACATGAAGGGCGGACTGGCGGCGTCGATGGCCGCGGTCAAAGCGCTTGCCGACGCGGGGCGCCCCCATGGCGGTGACGTGCTCGTCGCCGCCGTCTCCGACGAAGAGTACGCCAGCCAGGGCACGGCAAGCCTGATCGGGTGCTACCGGGTCGACGGCGCGATTGTCACCGAACCCACCTCGCTCGACCTCTGCGTGGCCCACAAGGGATTCATCTGGGTCGAGGTGACGACGCACGGGCGAGCCGCGCACGGATCGAGATTCGACCTCGGCGTCGACGCGAACATGAGGATGGGGCGCGTGCTCGCGCAGCTCGAAGCCCTCGAGCGCGAGGTGCGGTCGAGAAGGCCGCACCCCCTGGTCGGGCCGCCGTCGCTCCACGCCGCAACGCTCACGGGCGGAACCGGCCTCAGCACCTACGCCGTTTCGTCCACGTTGCAGATCGAGCGACGGACAATCCCGGGCGAGACAGCTGCCTCCGTCATGGCCGAGTTCCAGGCGATTCTCGATCGGCTGCGCGCCACCGACCCTGACTTCTCCGCGGATCTGCGCCTGATGCTCGCCCGCGAGCCATTCGAAGTGTCACCCGACGCCGCCATCGTGCGGAGCCTGAGAGACTCCGTGGTAGCGGTGCTCGGCCGGGAGCCAGCCCTGATCGGGCAGACGCCGTGGATGGACTCTGCACTGCTGGCCTCGGCCGGCATCGAGACGGTCGTGATGGGAGCGACGGGCGAAGGCGCCCACGCAAAGGAAGAATGGGTGGATGTGCAGTCGGTCGTCGATCTCGCCGGATGCCTGGCCGAAGCCGCCCTGCGGGTACTGCTAGGCCGGGCCCCTACTTCAGGACCCGTCGAACGTGAAGCAGCCGGTTGCGAAGGCTCTCGCTGTAGATGGGCGAAGCTGGATCGAGGCTGTTTCGCCGGACCAGGCCAGAGGCGTGGATGAACTCGAGGTTTCCCACGTGGATGCCGACATGCGAGACGCGCTCGGGCCGATCGGCGCTCGCCTTGGTGCCGAAAAACAGCAGGTCGCCCTTCTGCAGACGTGACAGCCCGTCGGATGTCGGCACCTCGATCCCCTCTTGCGCCTGCTGGTCGGTGTCGCGCGGCAGCTCGATGCCGTTGAGTCGCAGCACGGTCTTCGCGAAGCCCGAGCAGTCGAATCCCTTGCTCGACGTGCCGCCCCACAGGTACGGGACGCCCATGAACTGAAGGGCGGTCCTCTCGATGAGATCTCCGCTCGGTTTGCGGGAGGCCTTCCAGCTGCCGTAGCCCTCGACGTCCTCGGAGCGGACGAATCCCGTTCGCCCGTCCACCACTTCGACGCCTGTCCACGCGCCGCTCGTGCCGGTCTTCTTCAGAATCGATCCCGCCACAAGATCCGTTACGGGTTGCGAAGCCGTGTCGGGCGCCACCCGGACCATCGACACCGGGACCGTGGTGATGACCTGTGGCGCAGCTTCCCACGATGCCTTGCCCGCAGGTGACATCAGCGTGAGCTGCAGCTCTTCGATCCATCCGAGATAGCCGTCAGGATCGGTATGAACGTAGTACCAACCCGACTGCCGCTTCAGCACGCGAACGGTCCAGCCCATCACGGTCTGAGTGCCCATCTCCGCCGCGTGGGACGGCCGCGTGCGCACATTCGCGACGCTGACCCGCACGACGCCAGACTGGTCCGCGCCAAGCGCCGGATCGGGCAGGACCATAATCCGGTCGGTCACTTCCGCGAAGCCGGCGCCGCGCACGGCCTGGATGGCCGCCTCACGCGCCGCCGTGCTCTCGACCTCGCCTTGAACCACGATGCCGCCAGGCCGGATTTCTGTCTTGAGGTCGAACACCGCGAGCCGCCGGTCGGGGGCAAATCGCTCCCGCACGGGGATCAGCGCGCGATCGGCCGGACTGGGCGTCGCAGGCGTCTGCGTGGAGATCGGAACGACCGAGCACGAGAGGCAGATAGCGAGAAGGACCATCAGGACCCGACGCTGGCTCATTTCAGACCTCCGGGGTGCTCGCGCAACTCTATCGGACCAGGATGGCCGGTGTCACCAGCTCGACCATCTCAGACCTGCATGACGCCATTCCACGCCCTTGCGCACAGATACATTGCGATGCCGGCGGCCGTGGACACGTTCAGTGAATCCACGCCGGGCTGCATCGCGATTCGGGCGCGCAGGTCCGCCGCCGCCAGCGCTTCGTCGGACAGCCCGCTGCCCTCGTGTCCGCAGAGCAACGCGACGCGGGCGGGCCATGCGCGGTCGCGGTTCAGCTCCATCAGGTCGGGCACCGACGGGTCTGGCGTCAGCGCCACGACGGTGTACTCGGCTGACTTCACCTCGGCCAGGCCGGCCGGCCAGTTTCCAAAGGTGCCGTAGGGAACGCGAAGGCTGCCGCCCATCGAGACGCGAATCGTCTTTCGGTACAATGGGTCGCAGCACCGCGGGCTCAGCAGCACGGCGCCGGCGCCGAACGACGCGGCGTTGCGGAAGAGTCCCCCCATGTTGTCCGCGTTGGCGATGCCCTCGGCGATGACCAGCAACCGCCCCCGGGACGAGGCCTCCAGCACCTCGGTGTGCAGGCGCGACGGCGGGCGACGGCCTGCCGCGAGGCAGCCTCGGTGGACGTGGAAACCGGCGATGGCCGCGATCTGCTCCTGGCTCGCGAGATAGACAGGGAAATCGTCGCGGCGCTCCAGGATGTCCCGCATCCCGTCGAGAGCTGTGGGCGAGACCAGGGCCGACAAGACCTCGTATGGCGACTCCGTAACGAGCGTTCGGACGACCTCCCGCCCCTCGGCGATGAAGACGCCGTGCGTGCGCAGCAGCTCCGGGTCCGGCACGTTTCGATAGTCCGCCACCCTGGGGTCGTCGAGTTCTTCGATGCGCTCACACCACATGCATTCCTCGTAGCAGCGCTCGAATTGTACCCTCTGTCGAGGCCCCGCGACGCACCGCGCCACCCTGTCTGAGGGGCGGAGTCCGCGACGGAGAGGGGGCAGGCGTCCAAATGCAGGCTCCAAGCGTCCTACCAGAGAGAGCCAAATCACCGCCGTCCGCGGCGCCTGCGATATCGTGTTCAAGGTGGTTGGGGATGAGCACAATCCGACGTCTCGGTATAGCGGCTGCCTTCGCCTCGGTCATCGCGGCCTTCGCGTGCGGCGGGAGCTCCTCGTCTCCGGTGACGCCCGGCAACAACACGACCCTGCCGCCTGCCAGCCCGTGCTCGACGGTCAGCCTGGACGCGCCCGTGCCGGCCGTGACTTCCGCCGCGCTGCCAAGTCCCAAGAGCGCCGGCACGACACTGGACCATCACAGCCGCCGGCCCGCTCAGGAAGCGTTGTGGCGCCACCAGGAGGCCATCGCGCGCGGCGTGCAGCGATCGGCCCTCGCCGCCCAGGCCTCGGCCCAGGATGTCGGCGAGATAGCGGTCATCCAGGATCAGGGCGACGTCATTACGCCGGCGCATCCCATCGACCTGAAAGGGGTCGGGTTGACCTACAGGCCGGCCGCCGGTGGAGGATACAACGTCGTCGCCGGGCCCACCTCGTTCCAGACAAGTCTCGGCACCCGCCTGACGCTCTCAGATGACGACACCAGCCAGATGACGCTGTCGTTTGCTGTGCCGTTCTATGGAAAGTCCGAAACGGCCGGCTTCGTGAACTCCGACGGAAACATCACCTTCGAGCAGGGCGACAACGCCAGCACGGACAGGGACATCTCGCGGCTGGCGAGCGGACCGCCGCGGGTGGCCCCGTTCTTTGCCGACCTCGATCCGTCGAAGGGCGGGGGAGTCTTCGTCAACGCGAACGCCACCGCGGTCACCGTGACCTGGTGCAAAGTCCCGGGATACGGGTCGACCAGCACGCTGACTGCGCAGGTGACGATCTGGCCCGACGGCCACATCGATTCGCTCATCGATCCCGGCACGACGCTGACCGACGCGGTCGTCGGAATCTCGCCCGGCAACACCACCACCTTCAGCCCCGTGAACCTGGCGTCGGCCACCTCGTCTACGGTGAGCGGCGGAACCGGCGCGTTTGGCGAACGCTACTCGGCGAAGGACGAGATCGATCTGGTCGCGCTCAGCCAGAAGTTCTATGGATCGCATCCCGACGGATACGACCAGCTGCTGGTCTGGACCGATCGGAACCTGGTCTATGACGCGTTCGCATACGAGATGACCGTGGCGAACGAGATCCAGGGGATTGGGGTCGACCTCTATGACTTGTCGAAGAGCTACGGCAGCGCGGGCGGCCTGCGCAGCGTCGTGATGATGGACGATATCCACAAGTATCCGGCCGATCCCACCGTGAAGTTCAACGGCGAGAACAACTCCCTCAGCCTTATGGGACAGGAGTCGGGCCACCGGTGGCTCGCCTTCATGACGTTTCTCGACGTCAACCGCCAGGTCTCGGACGTCTGGCTGGGACGGGACAAGGCCCACTGGAGCTTCTTCATGAACTCGGACGCCTCGGTCATGGAGGGGAACCAGATCCAGGATCTCGGTGGAGGCGCTTTCAAGACGACGGCCGCCGTGCAGCGCTACAGCAAGTTCGATCAGTACGCGATGGGGCTGCTGGCCCCAACCGACGTGCCGCCGACATTCTACGTGGACAGTCCGAAGAACATCGTGCCCGTGGTGACGTCTGTCTCGGCGCCGCGCGTGGGGGTCACCTTCAACGGCACCCGGCGCGACGTGCTCATCGACGACGTCATCGGGGCGCTGGGACCGAGAGTGCCCGCGGCCGCACAATCGTCGCGGGTGCACCGCCAGGCGTTCATCTACCTGGTCAGCGCCGGACAGACCATGGATCCCGTCGATCGTGGCCAAGCTGGACCAGTTCAGGCTGGCGTGGGCGGCTTTCTTCAACCAGGCCACCGACGCGCTGATGCAGGCCGAGACCAGGTTGAGGCCATAACAGCCCGGCTGGCGACTGGCGGCTGGCGGCTCGCGGGAACACCCGTCCACGCGGGCTGGCGCCGCCTCCGCACCTGCGGTGCTTCGGCGCCTAGAGGCGGGAGGCGCCACGTTGGTCGCCGGGTGTGTCGCGTGCGGGTCGCAGGTGCGCGGCTGCGGACCACGGATGTGCGCGGAAGGGGCACAACTCTCTGTACCGCCGTTGGTTAGCGCCCGCGGATCCTCAACTCCCCATTCACGTTGCCGATTCCCATCTTGACGGCAGGATCGAACAGGTTTCAATCACCCTCTCATCCGGCACCTCGCGTCGCGAGTCACCCATATGCAGGTCAACTGGCACTCGATTGCGTTCAACCACCCGCGGTGTGGCCAGGCAGCCGTGGTCACCGAGGTCGACGGCCGGGCCGACGGACACATCATGCTGCTCGGCCACTGTCCACAGTGCGGGGATGTGGTGATGCACGAGTTCACCATCGAGCAAATGATTGCCTACTGCGCGATTGAGGATCACGACCACCAGCTGTACGAAGAGGCGGCGAGCGGGCTGGCGTTCAGCGGCCAGCCAAGTTGATGCTGGCTATACGGCCGGCTTGAGGCTTAAGGCTTAAGGCTTAAGGCTTGAGGCCCCGGCCGGGAGCCTCGTCCGCTATCGCACGGTTCGGCCCCGCGAAACACCCGCGCGGCAGGATTTCGCATCGAGCCCTGCCCATGGGCCGACAATCCGGGAGGGACCGGCCAAGGGTCCTCATCCCGCAGCTCTCGCGATATGATGCGGGGATTAGGATCCGTGCAGACAGGGTCCGGATGTCCTGAAATGGGTAGCGGGAGGTTTCAACCGTGCTTCACCCGAACAAGCTCGCCATACTCGCCGGAGGCGGTCCCGCCCCCGGCATCAACGGTGTCATCAGCGCCGCCACGATTCGAGCCGCCATGGACGGGGTCGAGGTCATCGGGATCCGCGACGGCTTCGAGTGGATCATGCAGGGCGACGTCGAACACGTCATGCCGCTCACGTTGGAGGCGGTCAGCCGGATCCATTTCCGTGGGGGCGTGCACATCGGGATCTCCCGGTCGAATCCCACGAAGAACCCCGAGCACCTCGAGAACGCGGTGCTGTCGCTGCTGCGGCTCAACGTGTCGATGCTCATCACCATCGGCGGCGACGACACCGCCTACTCGGCGATGAAGCTCGAGGAAAAGGCCGGCGGGCGCATCCGCGTGGTGCACGTTCCGAAGACCATCGACAACGACCTGGCCCTGCCGCCCTTCGTGGACACGTTCGGCTTCCAGTCGGCCAGGCACTACGGCGTCGAGATCGTCAAGAACCTGATGGTCGATGCGAAGACGACGTCGCGCTGGTACTTCGTCATCGCGATGGGACGGGGAGCCGGGCATCTGGCCCTGTCGATCGGAAAGGCGGCCGGGGCGACCCTCTCGCTGATTCCCGAGGAGTTCTCGGGCGAACGGTTGAAACTCAAGACGCTCGTCGACACGCTGGCCGGCGCCATCATCAAGCGCCTGAGCTACGGCCGGCGCGACGGGGTGGCCGTGCTCGCCGAAGGGCTCGTGTTGAACATCGATCCGGCCGACCTGACCCACCTCGAGGAAGTCGAGCGCGACGCGCACGGCAACGTGCGAATCGCCGAGGTGAACATCGGCGAGCTCCTCAAGGCGGAGGTCAGCCGGCGGCTGAAGGAGTTCGGCACCAAGGCGACGATCATCGCCAAGAACATCGGCTACGAGCTGCGCTGCGCCGATCCGATTGCCTCCGACATGGAGTACACGCGCGACCTCGGATACTGCGCCGCGAAGTACCTGCTGGCCGGCGGGAATGCCGTGCTCATCTCGACGCAGAACGGCCACTTCGTGCCGATCCCGTTCCCGAGCCTCATCGATCCGGCCACGGGCCGCGCAAAGATCCGCCGGGTGGACGTGCACGGAACGAGCTATTCGATCGCCAGGCGTTACATGGTGCGGCTCCGCCGTGACGACTTCCAGGACCCGCATGAACTGGCGAAGTTCGCCTCGGCGGCCGGCTTGTCGCTCGAGGAGTTCCGGCGTGAATTCGAGTACCTGATCGCCGAGGAGCCGGTTCCGACCATGCTGGACAACGAGATGCGCGCCCTGATTTCCGTCCCCGCCGGGGATACTCCCGAGGAGTGATCGCCAGCCGCCCGAGGGGCGTCGAGCCGGGGAAGGGGCGCGGTCAGCCCTTCAATCCGATCGCCGACATGACGGTCGCCTGAACGGCGTCGCACAGGCGGCGCGCGTCGGCGACCAGCCCGTCGACCTGCCGGCGGCACTGATCCTTGAACCGCTCGTCAGTCATCGAGGCCAGGTTGATGAGCACGTTGAGGGCCGCGCCCTCCACTCCGGCACGGGCCGTCAACGCCGCCACGCCGGCGTCCGACGCGGAGTTCCTGTTTCCCGTCTCGGCGACCTTCTGGCTCAGGCGCATGGCTTCCAGGCACAGGCGCGCGGTCTCGAGCGGCACGTTCGCGGCGCGGCGGTACGCGTCCGCGGTCGCCCGGTCCCGCTCGGCCTGCTCGTCAGGCGTGCTCTTGGGCAGGCGCAGGGCGTCCATGACCGCGTTGAACGCCTCGGTGTCCTCGTCGATGGCGCGGACCAGCCGCGCCTTGAGCCACTGGCCTTCCTCCGCCACCGAGCGCAGATCGTCCCACGCCGCCTCGTAGCCCTTCTTCCCGATGGTGAGGTTGGCGACCATCGCGGCGAGGGCCGCGCCGAGACTGCCCGAGAGTGCCGCCACCGATCCGCCACCGGGCGCCGGCGACTCGGTCGAGACCTCGTCGACAAATCGGGCGACGGTCATGGAGGCGAGCGGCGCGGCGGGACGGAAGTGGTATTCGATGATCTTCTTGTCGGGATCGAACGGCGAGACCTGGTCGAGGCCAAGCGATCGGACGGCCATTTCCACCAGCTCGGCTTCGGGCACGCCGGCCGACTTGCCCTGCTTGCGAAGGTAGAACCGGCCGGCCTCGAGCATCGGTCCGAGGGGCGTCAGGCCGACCAGCTCGGATCCGGTGACGAGCAGCCCGAGCCTGGCGGCCTCTTCCCGGACGGTCTCGAAGACGACATGCAGCGGGCTGACGGTGTGATCGAGCAGGTTGATCGATACCTGCGCCTGGCGGTACTGCTCGATGTACCAGCCGATGGCGCGCACCGCCTTGAGGCGTCCCGGGATCTTGACCGAGGCCCCGTCGACGTCGCGAACGATGGCGCCCTGGGCGTCGCGCTTCGCCCGGCCGCCCTCGCGGATGTTCAGGGCAATCTCGTTGGCCAGCCTGCGATCGATCGTGTTCAGGTTGACGTTGTAGGCGAGCAGGAACTCGCGCGCGCCGACCACCGTCGCGCCGGATCGGCGGTTGAAGGTGGCCGGCCCGGCATCGGGCACCCACGCGGGATCCTCGAGCTTGCGCGGCAGCCCCTCGTACTCGCCCGCGCGGATGTTCGCCAGGCTGCGACGCTCCTCGCTCGATGCGGCGTGCTCGTAGAAGTAGACCGGGATGCTCAGCTCGGTCCCGATGCGCCGGCCGACCGCGCGCGCGATGGCCGCGCAGTCCTCCATGGTGACTTCCGAGACCGGGACGAACGGGCAGACGTCGAGGGCCCCGATGCGCGGATGCGCGCCCTTGTGCTTCGACATGTCGATGAGGATCGATGCCAGCTGCGCCGCGCGGAACGCCGCCTCCTGGACGTCCTCGGGGCTTCCCACCATCGTGTAGACGGTCCGATTCGTGTCGGCCCCCGGATCGACGTCGAGCAGCTTCACGCCGGACACGCCAGACATCGCGCCGCCGATCGCATCGATAATCGCGCGATCGCGCCCCTCGGAGAAATTCGGCACGCATTCGACCAGTCTCGGCATCTCATCAGGCCTTTCGGAAGCGGTCCCGGATTCCCACCGGACTGCCGAAGCGTACGACGCCCGGTCGAGGAGCGTCAACCTCGATCAGCAGGGCGTCTGTCGCGATCGCGCCGATCCCGAGGGCCCGGGGCGCATTCACGGGACATCACTCTCCAGGTGCAGAGAGGGGCGCGCCGCTCCGCCCCTCGTTTCCGGCCGAGTTGATGGTATCCTCCCGGGCGGGTTGCACAGGTACCACGCGTGGCGGTTTCGAAGGTCGGCGGGCGCCGTTCATCTGCGCGCCCGGCTTCCGGGGCGGACCCCGGACGCTGCATCCAAAGAGGGGCGGGGATGACACGGAGCAATGTCGTCAGGTGGCTGGTTCCGGTCGGGGTGGGCGTGGTGGTCGTGCTGCTGCCGGTTCCATCAGGCCTCACGCCGCAAGCCTGGCGCTACTTCGCGCTGTTCATGGCGGTGGTCGCCGGCCTCATGCTCGAACCGATTCCCGCCTCGGGCGTCGGGTTCATCGGCATGGCACTGGCTGCCTCGTCGCGGCTGGTCGTTGCCGACCCGGGCGACGCGATCAAGTGGGCGCTCACCGGGTTTGCCAACGGAACGGTCTGGCTCGTCTTCAGCGCCTTCATGCTCGCCCTCGGCTACGAGAAGACCGGGCTTGGCCGCCGCATCGCGCTGCTGCTGGTCCGGCGGCTCGGCAGCCGCACGCTCGGCCTGGGATACGCCATCACGCTGGCCGACGTGGTGCTCGCGCCGTTCACCGCGTCGAACACCGCGCGCAGCGCCGGCACGATCTTCCCCGTGATCCGGAACATTCCGCCGCTCTACGATTCCCATCCCGGATCCTCGGCCAGGAAGATTGGCGCCTACGTGATGTGGACCGGCTTTGCCGCCACCTGCGTGTCCAGCTCGATGTTCGTCACGGCGCTTGCGCCGAACCTGCTCGCCGTCAGCCTGGTGAAACAGATCACCGGCGTCACGATCTCGATGGGCGCCTGGGCCATCGGGTTCCTCCCGGTCGGGCTGGTGCTGGTTGCGCTGCTGCCGCTGCTGGTTTACGTGCTCTACCCGCCCGGGCTGAAGGGCGGGCCGGAGGTGCCCGCGTGGGCGGGCCGCGAGCTGGCGGCCATGGGGCCCGTCACGCGGAGCGAGATCCTGATGGGGGCGTTCGCGATTCTGGCCGTCATCCTGTGGATGTTCGCCGGCGATGTGATCGATGCCTCCACGGCAGCGCTGATCGTCGTCTCGCTGATGATGGTGACCGGGCTCATCACCTGGCAGGAGGTCATCGGCAACAGCGCGGCGTGGAGCGTCCTGGTCCTGCTGGCGACGCTCGTCTCGCTCTCGGACGGCCTGGGCAAGGTCGGATTCATCGCGTGGTTCGCCAACCACGCCGCGGTGATGCTGACGGGCCTGCCGATGACGGTCGTGCTGACGAGCCTGGTCGCCATCTTCTTTCTTGTCCACTACATGTTCGCCAGCCTGACCGCCCACACCAGTGCCGTGCTGCCTGTCGTCCTGACCGCGGCCCTGACCGTGCCTGGCGTGCCGGTCAGGACGGTCGCGCTGCTGCTGTGCTACTCGCTCGGGTTGATGGGGGTGCTGACCCCGTACGCCACGGGCCCGGCGCCGGTCTACTTCGGCAGCGGCTTCATCTCGCGATCGGACTTCTGGCGTCTCGGGCTGATCTTCGGCCTGGTCTTCCTCGCGGCCCTGCTTGGCATCGGCCTGCCGTACCTCAACCTGATCGGGGCGGGCGGAAGCTGATAGCCTGGGGCTCCTGGCCGAGAGCCTTCGGCCTAAGGCTTAAGGCTATAGGCTCAAGGCCCGCAGCTGTGGCCCGTGCCGTGTGCCCTATAGCCTGTAACCTATAACCTGTAACCTGTAACCTGTAACCTATCTCCTACGCCCGTGCCCGAGCGACCGCTGCCCCTGGCTCCTTCTGCGGCGACGATTCTCCGTGGATGACGGGACCGCTGCGCACGATGTTGGAGCGGAGCCGCTCTCCGAGAATCTCCTCCGCCCGGAGGCCGGTGTCGATCAGCCGGGTGAGATCGATCCCGGTGGCGACACCCATCTCGCCGAGCACGCCGATGAGATCCTCGCTGCACGTGTTGCCCGTATTGCCGGCCGAGTACTTCGCGACACCGGTCGCCGGCTGGCCCCCGATCGCGCCAATCGAGCAGTCGACATATCGCACACCGAGCTCGAGCATCGCGATGGAGTTGACGATACCCGTGCCGCGCGTGTCGTGGAAGTGGGCGATGAACTCCGCGCCGGGGAAGAGCGCCATCAGCTCGCCGATCCGTTCGCGCACGAGCCTGGGATTGGCGACACCGGTCGTGTCGCCCAGCATGATCGTCTGCGCGCCTTCGTCGAGGTAGAACCGCACGATCTTGGCGACCTCCGAGGTGGCGACATCGCCGCGGACCGGGCAGCCGTACACGGTCCCGGCGCATCCGATGATCCTGACGCCCAGCTGATGCGCCCGCTTCATGATGCGCGCGTGCTCGTCCATGGCCTCCGCGTGCGTCATCCGGAAGTTGAGCAGGTTGTGCTTCTCGCAGGACGAGATCATGAGGATGATCTCGTTGGCGCCGTAGCCGTCCTTCTGACAGATCTCGAAGCGATCGAACCCCTTCGTGTTCGGCATCAGCACGACATACGAGACGTCCGGGCGGCGTTCGATCCGCCTGAGCACCTCCGCCGCGTCGGCGAACTGGGGGAGCAGCTTCGGATGAGAGAACGACGTGACTTCGAGTTTCTTGAAGCCTGCGTCCACGATGCGCTTGATCATCTCGAGCTTGTCGTCGGTGGACACCAGGACGGGCATCGACTGCAGCCCGTCGCGCGCCCAGCATTCGCAGGCGATCACTGATTCTGGCATGCCCATTCCCGGCCTCCGTGAGGTGTGGCTGGCCCCGCCCGAGGGTGCCGCTGGATCGATTCTACAGCCTACGGGTCGGAGATCGATGCCGGGAGCTCGAACCCGCGAGGGCGCCTGGACAGGCCGGGCGAAGCCGGGCCTCGATGAGCGTCGAAGAGGTTCCGGCCGCTCACCTGCGTCTTCGGAAGGATGCTTCAGGGTATTCGGGACGCCGGCGGCGCGGCGGCTGGCGGACGAAACCGAAACGCCTCCCGTGGCATTCGCCACGGGAAGCGTACGGTTCTGCTCCCTGCCGCCCGGACTGGAATCGCTCCCGGTACGGGCAGCAGGAAACGATCTTTACCGATCCGCGAAGGCCGGCCGCGGCTTGCTCGAAATCCACACGCCACGGTAGATCACATCGATCACCGACTGGTTCTCGGGACCGCTGCGGTGCGGCGGTGCGCCGAGGAACGCGGCGTGCGGGCTCGGATCGTAGACGCCGGAGTAGAACTTGCCGAAGTTGTAGAGCATCGGTCCGTTGGGGCCGCCCTGGTTGATCGACACGGTCATCGACCCGCCCCAGACCGCCTTCCAGAAGTAGGTCTGATCGGCGTTCAGCTGGATGTAGACGCGCTCGGCACCTTCGGTGTCCTTCTGATCGTTGCTCGTGATGATCCGCCAGGCGACCTCTCCGGTCCCGCGCTTCTCGACGGTCAACCGGTGGTCGTTGTCGGCGAGCTCGCCATTGCAGTTTTCTTCACCTTCGCACATCGTGAAGAGCTTCGACTTGTTGCTCTCGCCCTTCAGGCTCTTCAGGTTGGTCGTCAGCAACGAGAACTGGCCGGCCGGCAACGTTCCCACCAGCGGGTAGTAGACGTAGGTGGTGATGCTGTCGAACCGCAGACCGACCCCCGGAATGAACGTCGCCGGTCCGCGGACGATCCCGACCGACTTCCCGTCGGTGAGCGGATCGTACACCTCGGTGCCATTGATGTAGCCGCTCGGAATGGCCGGGGTCTTGAAGCTCCACGTGTCCGACCACGGGCCGAACAGGGCGCCGACCTCGGCACGGACCCGCCACTTGTAGGTCTTGTCGTACTCGAGCGTGTAGAACTGCGACGTCAGGGCGGTGCCGGTCTGCGCTTTGATGAGGACGCCCGCCCCGTCCATCAGCTGGTAGCGGTAGGTCGGAGACGAGATCGGCGCATACACTCCGGCGGCGGCCTGTATCTTCAGTGTCGCATCACTGGCGAGCCCGCCGCCAGGGTCCTGCAGCATGCTGCCGTTGGCCGGACTGACCGGCGTCGGCGCGGTGACCTTCAGCGTCGAACCGTCGGCCGCCGCGTCGGTGGTCGCTGGCGACGGTCCCGCCGTGGAGGCCGGATGATCGCCGGGACTGCTGCAGCCGAACGCGATGGCGATGATTCCGGTGGCCAGAACGTAAAGTGATCGTGAATGCACGGTCGCTGCTGCTCCTCGTCGGGACTGTCGCTGATGGAAATTGGCCGGAATCCGCGGTACGAGGGATCCTCGCCGCTCCCGATCAGGAGAGCATCCCTGTTGCGGACCCCGGCCGAGACACCTTACATGACGAGGACCAGCGTACGCTGTCGCGGAGGGCGGCGCCCATCCTGTCGAGACAGTATTCGCGTCAGGAAATGATCCCCCGGCGCACGGCGTAGAGGACCATCTGGGCGACGTTGTGCAGGTCGAGCTTCTCGAGAATGTGGGCGCGGTGGGTTTCGACGGTGACAGCACTGATGAAGAGCTGGTCGGCGATCTGTTTGTTGTTGTGTCCCTCCGCGATCAGCTGGAAGACCTCGCGCTCCCGCTCCGACAGCAGCTCGTAGCGATCCGAGACGCCGCGCCTCAGCACCGATCGGCGGTAATCGTGCTGCAGGACGGCCGCGACGGCCGGGCTGAAGAACAGTTTCCCCTTCACGACCGATTCGACGGCGGTGACCACGTCCACGTCTGCCGAGTCCTTCAGCAGATACCCGGATGCCCCCGCCTGCACGGCGCGCGAGATGTGAACCTCGTCGGCGTGCATCGACAGGATGAGGATGCGTATGTCCGGCGACCGCCGCAATATCTGGCGCGTCGCCTCGATGCCGTTGAGCCGGGGCATCGTCACGTCGAGGATCGCGACATCAGGGTGCAGATCGAGGGCCTGTTGCACCGCCTCGCGGCCGTCTCCGGTTTCGGCAATTACGTTCCAGCCCGGTTGCTCGGTGAGGATGCGCCGAAGGCCCTGCCTGACAAGCGTGTGGTCGTCAGCGAGCAGAATGCTCAGCATCAAGGCTCCCTGTCGAGGACGGTTCGTCCGCCTCAGCGTCCGGCTGGCTCTCGCCGCCGATCTCGTCGGCGGTCCGGCCGGCGAGATATGGCAGTTCGACCCTCAGCCGGGTTCCGCCGCCGCTGGAACTGTCCAGCGCGAATTCGCCGTGAAAGGCGGCGACCCGTTCGCGGATGCCCAGCAGGCCGACGCCGTTGCCGATCTCGCGGTCCGCCGGCTTCGAGGCGATACCTTTTCCGTCGTCCTCGACACGCAGGACGACCGTATCGGACAGGCGATCGAGACTCACGCGGCACGATCTGGCCTCGGCGTGGCGGGCCACGTTGGTCGTAGCCTCCTGCACGATGCGATAGAGGCAGAGTTCTTCATCCGCCGCCAGAGGGCCGACCTCGTCCTGGCAGTCGAACTCGGTTTCGATGCCGGTGCGTTCGCTGAATCCATCGAGATACCAGCGCACGGTCTCGGCCAATCCCATGTCGTCGAGCATCGGCGGGCGCAGGAGGCGCGCCAGTTGGCGCACCGACTGCAAGGCGTTATCGGCGATGAGCCTGGCCTGCTCGATTTCGCCGCGTCGTTCGGGTGCGGCCGTGCGAAGGACGGCGCCGAGGTGCATCTTGACCGCGGTGAGCGCCTGACCGATTTCGTCGTGCAGTTCCCGCGAGATGAGCCGCCGCTCAGCCTCCTGGGCCCCGACCAGCTGGGCGGACAGTCGATGAAGATCTTCCGCGTACTGGGTGTTCCGGGCCAGCTGTTCGCGCAGCCGGCGCTCGAGACGCCCGGAATACACCGTGACGATGGCGGCCACCGCCAGGCAGAGCACCAGCGAGAGGATGCCGATCAGCCAGATCCGCCGCTGAAGGTTCGCGCGCAACCCCGTGACATCGCGTTGCTGCTCCTGGAACCGGATCTGGCTGGTGTGCTGGAGTTGCCGGGCAATCTGCAGGATCAGCTCCCGCCTTGGCACGAGCCGTTCTCTGATGAGGCGCAGCGGATCGGCGGAAGCGTCAATCGGGGCCAGCGCGAGGACCGGGTCGATGGCCGACCAGTACTCGGTGACCTCTCGCTCGAATTCCTCGACATCCTCGGAGCCGACGTGACTGACTCGCGCGTGAATGCGCACGAACGCAGCCTGGCTCATGGCCCGGCTCTGCTGAATCTGGGAACGATAGAACGCGGCCCGGTCCGGCTCCGCACTCAACAGGAGGTCACGCACGTAGACGGCCGCCTCCAGCACGCCGTCCCGGACGACGGCCAGGTCACGCTCGGTTTCGATGAAGGCCTGGGTGCCACGATCGATTTCGCGTTCGATGCGCTCGAAGCCGACGTCGGCCAGGACCCCGACGCCCACCGACAGGGCGAGAATCGCACCGAATCCGAGGAATAGCGCCGTTCGAAGCGTGGTCTGCGCGACCGAGTGGCTGTCCGAGGGCGCCGGGTGCGCCGGGAGGGAATCCGTCTGCGGCTTGCTCGCCATGTTCCGTTGATTCTACGCCAGGCGGCGACGAGCGCCGCCTGGCGCGAATCGGGGAGTGTCAGCCCGGACGCGTCAGTCCGGTATGCCGCCGCTGCCGACCGGCCCTGGCGGCCACACCTCCATCCACTGCACGGTGGTCCGGACGCCTGCATAGCCCAGCCGGAAGATATCGAAGGATCGCCAGGCCCCGTTGATGTTGACGCAGAGCTTGTCCTTCGAGATGGCGCCGGACGGGTTCTGCTGACGCGCGGACTTGAATCCGTACACCTGGAGATGCCAGATCGTGCGCAGCAGCAGTTCTTCGGCGGCTCCCTCGGCCTCCGAGTCGCTGTTGTAGACGTCGGTCAGGTACGAGAATTCCGCGGCGGTCGCGTACACGACCTTCTCCGCCTGGCTCTCGGTGAGCGGACCGGGCGGGACGTGTCCTGTCTCCGGCGGCGGCGGTGGTGGCGGCGGCGGCGGGGGTGGGGGCGGCGGAGGATCCGGCGTCCGGAACGCCCTCGTCTCCGACCACGGGCCCGTATTCTCCGGGTCGCTGGCCCGCACACGCCAGAAATACGTGGTGCTGTACGCCCCGTTGTCTGGAGCGTCGAATGAGGTCTGGTCCCGCTGCTCGGCCACGCTGTAGGACAACCCGCTGGCAAACGTCTCGGTGTACGACACCTGGAACAGGTAGGAGATCGCCCCGGCCGGACCCGACCGCCGGGCGTTGGCCACGGTGAACTGCAGGTGCAGACCGTCGAGCGTGACGTTCGGGCCCGGCGAGATCAGGGCGGGCGCATCGATGACCACGGGGGTGACCACGTCGAACCTGGCGGGATCGGAATACGGCCCCGTGTTCGCCCCATCCTCGGCTCGAGCCCGCCAGTAGTAGGTGCGCTCGGGCGCGAGCGCGTCAGGCAGGCGGAGATCCGTCTTACCGCCTTCACCAGGAGGTACGGACTCCCGGGTCAGCACCTTGTTCGTGAACGCCGAGTCCACGGCAACCTCGAAGAGGTAGGTGACCGGGCGGACTCCGGAGCTGGCGGCGTTGGCAACGACAAGCGTGACCGGCTGGCTCTGCACCAGCACGACCTCGCCGTTGGGCTTCAGGGGCTTGGGCGCGCTGATGTCGACCCCGGCGATGGGGCCGGCTATCGACGGGCTCAACGGATTCGAGCTCTTCTTCGCCTCGCACGCGGCAAGCGACACGAGCAACGTCGAACCAATCATCAAGGCAAGGGATCGTCTCATGGCGAACCTCGACGGAGACATTGCCCGGCCTGCACTACTGCCGGGTATTCGGCTTATCGGCGGGTCGTCATAAGGACTTTAGGGGACAGGAACGGACACGAGACAATGCGGCCAACCGGACATCTGGCGTCCGGCCAAGTCCATGACCCACCTTGAGTTACGACGAGGCAGGCCCCGCCGGCGTGGCGTCTAGAACAGCGAGTAGATGAATGGGGCAGCGCCCGTGCTGCCGAGGAACATCAGGCCGCCGAGGGCCAGGACGACGAGCACGATCGGCAGCAGCCACCACTTCTTCGTGCGTCCGAGGAAGTGGAGGAACTCCCCGGCCAGCGAGGAGCGTGCCGCTCCGCTGTGTCGATCGAACGCGCTTGGGGAGTTGTCAGCCATGGACGTCTTCCTTTCACGATTGCCTGAAGTACTGATCCATATCCGGCGAGGGCGGCCGGCGGATCCAGTATGACTCAGCCGGGCGGTCGAACGCACGCCGCAGCGCGTCGCGGCCCATGAGGCGAAAGACGACGGACACCGCGGTGAAGATGACGAAGAAGATGACGAGGAGCAGGACCTGGCTGACCGTCCACCCGATCGGGAACACGGCGACCATCCAGCCGACGTAGATCGGCCTCAGCGCGGCGGGCCACGCGAGCCCCACCAGGGAGCCGGCAAGCGCGACGCCCCAGAACGCGAGCGGCGTGCGCCAGGGAACGAGCCACCCGACTGGCACGCCCGATCCGAAGGCGCCCCCGCGCCACGCGGTGAGTACGCCCATCAGGCCGAAGCCCGCCAGCCACAGCACGGCGAAGACACGAAGGTCCTTGTCACTCGGGTGGAAGTTGATGTCACGAAAGGTCATGGCAGTTGGCAGATTCCCAATGCTCGGCTATCGGCTATCGGCTATGGGCGAGAGGCCCGAGCCTCGTTTCACAGGCCCCAAGCCATAGGCCATGAGCCGCGGGCCTGCGAGTGTCTAGTCCAGCTTGAACGCCTTCAGGTACTCAGCCTGGTTGCCCGCCAGGCTTTCGGGCTGCTCGGACTTGAGCAGCAGGAAGTGCTCCAGCACCAGGGCGTCCATGTCCGTGTTGATGAAGCAGTTGATCGCGTCCTCGGGCGTGCAGACGATCGGTTCGCCGCGGACGTTGAAGCTGGTGTTGATGATGACCGGGCAGCCGGTCTGCTCGTTGAAGCGCTCGATCAGCCGGTGGTACGCGGAGCTGCGCTCGCGGTCGACCGTCTGGACCCGGGCGGAATAGTCGACGTGCGTGATGGCCGGCACGACCGATCGCGCCGACTTGAGCAGGTCCAGCCCTTCAGGCCCTGGCGCTTCCCGGCATCATCCACGCGCTTCTCCGCGCGGACATCGGCCACGAGCAGCATGTACGGGCTCTCGACGCCCGGGTCGCATCTCGAAGTAGTCGGCCACGTGCTCCTGCAGCACCGAGGGCGCGAACGGCCGGAACGATTCGCGGAACTTGATCTTCAGGTTCATCACCGACTGCATGTTCGCGGCTTCGGGCATCGCCCAGGATGCTGCGGCTGCCGAGCGCCCGCGGGCCGAACTCCATGCGCCCCTGGAACCAGCCGACCACCTTCTCGTCGACGAGCAGGCCGCACGACGCGCTCGACAGTCGCCTCGTCGTCGAGCCGGTGATAGCGGGCGCCGCTGCGATCGAGGCACGGTCTCGATCTGCTCGTCGGTGAACGCCGGCCCGAGCAGCGAGCCTTTCTGGCTGTCGATCGCCATTGACGGTTCGCGGCCGGTCCAGCAGCTGGTGCCAGACGAACAGGGCCGCGCCGAGCGCGCCGCCGGCGTCGCCCGCCGCCGGCTGGATCCAGAGGTTCTCGAACGGTCCCTCGCGCAGGATCCGGCCGTTGCCCACGCAGTTGAGCGCCACGCCGCCGGCCAGGCAGAGGTTCTTCATGCCGGTCTGCCGTGGACGTGCCGGGCCATCCGGCAGCATGATCTCCTCGGTCACGACCTGGATCGAGGCCGCCAGGTCCATCTCGCGCTGCGTCACCGGCGATTCCGGCGCCGCGCGGCGGCCCGCCGAACAGGCGCGTCGAACCGCCGGCTGGTCATCGTCAGGCCCTGGCAGTAGTTGAAGTAGCACATGTCCATGCGGAACGAGCCGTCTTCCTTCAGGTCGAGCAGCTTCTCGCAGATGCAGGTCGGCGTACATCGGGCTCGCCGTACGGCGCCAGCCCCATCAGCTTGTATTCGCCGGAGTTGACCCTGAAGCCGCGAGTAGTAGGTGAAGGCCGAGTAGAGCAGGCCCAGCGAGTGCGGGAAGCGCAGCTCGTGCGTCAGTTCGATCCGGTTGCCCCGGCCGACGCCGCAGGCTGGCGGTGGCCCACTCGCCGACGCCGTCGAGGGTGAGGATGGCCGCCTCCTCGAACGGCGACGGAAAGAACGCGCTGGCGGCGTGCGACTCGTGGTGCTCGGTGAAAGACGTAGCGGCCCTTGAAGCGCCCCTGCAGGCCGCGGTCCATCTCGCGCGGCAGATGCAGCTTCTGCGTCAGCCAGACCGGCATCGCCTGGCGAAAGCTCGCGAACCCCGCCGGCGCGTATCGCCAGGTAGGTCTCCAGCAGCCGTTCGAACTTGCGTGAGCGGCTTGTCGTAGAAGGCGACGTAGTCGAGCTGGTCGGGCGAGACGCCGGCTTCGCGCAGGCAGTAGTCGATCGCATGCTGCGGAAAGCCCGGGTCGTGCTTCTCGCGGGTGAACCGCTCTTCCTGGGCGGCGGCGACGATCTCGCCGTCGCACACGACGGCCGCGGCGGCGTCGTGGTAGAACGCAGAAATGCCCAGGATCACGGTGCGATCGCTCATTGGTTCAACCAACCGGCGCGGTGGAGCGTGACGGCCGAATCCCTTATTATCACTGACCCGGGCGGAAACCCGGTAGCGGATCGTTCAGGCGGGCCGCTATCTGCTCACCTTGGTCCTTGATCAGGTCCGCCAGCGCGTCGCCGACCGCCTTGTGTCCGCTGGCCTTCATATGGTCATCGATCGCATAGAAGTCGTCTGGCTTGAGGTAGGGCCCGACGTCGAACGCGATCAGCCGCTGCGCGTACGGCGGGTTTCCCTCCCGGCGAGACTCCCGGCCGAGCGCGGCAATGAACGGGCGGGTGGGTTCCTGCTTGTTCATCTCGAACACGATCACCTGCACGTTGTCGAGCCGGGTGCGGCCGGCGTGCTCGAGCGCGTAGAGGAAGAGGTCGGCCTCCTCGGCAGCGGGGATGACCTCCATCTTCAGCTGGTCCGGCTCGGGGGCTTCGAGGCGCAGCACCTTCATGAACAGGCGGAACGTGTATTTGCCCGGGAAGTAGGACTGCTGTGCCTGGTAGTGCTGAACGATGGTGCGGTACTGCGCCTCGCTCGTGATGGGAAGAGACCCGCCATGCTGGTGAAACGTCCGGTTCTCCGGAAGATCGTTGTCGGCGTACTGGATGATCAGCACCTTCATCCGGGAGGTGTCGAGCCGATCCAGCATCTTCATCTCCCGGACGGTTGCGTACGAGGAGACGGCGGCGTTCAGCACCTTCATCCCCGTCTTGCGACCGAGCACGCGCGGGATGGTTTCGTCCTGCTGGACGCCCCAGCCCATCACGTAGGAGTCGCCGAGCATGATGATCTCGGGCGCCGAGAGCGCAGCCTCGGTGTCCCGAAGGCCAAGGTGGTTCACCTCCACCTCGGTCGAGAACTCCTCGTTCCTGAACGTGCACCTGCCCGGCTTGAGCGTGTAGGTGACCTCCGGGTCGTACTGCGCGCAGGCCGGCTCGAACTGGATCAGGGACCGGTTGAAATGCCTGTACATCTGCTGGACGAGGCCCTGGACCGGCTTCGGCGACGCGGCGACCAGGCGCGGAGCGTGGAGCAGCAGCAGGAAGACTCCCTCGAGCAGCGCGACGGTCACCAGCAGGTTGAAGACAATCCAGACGAGGACCTTGCGGAGCGTCTTGACCGTGATCATCGGCGTGGACCTTTCAGCCAGTGGACGTTCCGGGTCGCGGTGATTCCGGCCGGAGCCGGCTCGTGGCAGCTGCCTTCCCGCCGCGCGGGTCCTGATGAGCTGGCCGGGTGCGGAGCCAGGTTTGACATGGGCAAGTTCAGGCGGGAATAATCGGTCTCTTGCATGGGGGCGCTGATTCGGCGTGAGCCGCCCCTCGACGCGCTCGACCATCCCGTTGGATTTGGCGGCACAATCGTAACATGGAGACCACGGCCACGGCGCAGACGGCGGGCGAGACCACGCCATCGCGTGGAGGCTCCGGATCGGCACGTCGACTCGGGGTGCGGCTGCTCGCCATCGCGTTCCTGCTGGGGCTGGGCGTCTGTCTGCGCGCCATCCTCCCGGCGGCCGAGGGCGCGGTGCTGCTCCTCCTCTTCGCGTGGTCCGCGCTGCCGGGCATTGTCGTCGTGCGCCGGATCTACGGGGCCCAGGCAGGGTCGTGGGCGCAGTCCTTCCTCGTCGGGCCCGTCTGGGGCTTCTCGCTGACGAGCCTGGTGCTGCTCGTGATGTGGGTTGCCGGGATTCGAAACGTCCCGGTGCTCCTCCTGGCGCCGATTCTCGCCGCGCTGGTGGCCATTCCGGCGGGCCGGCTGGCAGGGTCGCTCACCGTACCGCAGTTCACGCGCCGGGACATCGTGGCGATCATCATCGTCCTGGCGCTGGTGCCGCTGGTCGTCGGCCGGCCCTACGCGAGAGTCGGGGAGCTTCGGCCGGAAGGCCGGGCGTACCGGGCGTACTTCATTGCCGACTTCGTGTGGGCCATGGCCGTGGCCGGCGAGGTGGCCAAGGGCGACGTGCCGCCGAAGAACCCGTTCCTGGCCGGCGACGCGATGCATTACTACTGGCTTGCCAACCTCGTGTCGGCCATTGAGCACCGCGAAACTCAGAAGTCGCTGACCGTGGACCAGGTGCTGCTCTGCAACGCCGTGCTGCTGGATCTGGCGTTCATGGCATTTCTGTATGCATTCGTCAGGCAGTTCGTCCACTCGCCGCCCGCCGTGGCGATGGCGTGCGTGGCGGTCGTGCTCTGTTCCAGCTTCGAGGGCGCCCAGCAGCTCTACCTGGTCTGGACCCGGCACGTGCCCATCGAGTACCTGCGCGATCTGAACATCGACGCGATCACCCGCTGGAAGTTCAACAGCATGCCGGTGGACGGCCTGCAGCGGCTGCTGCTGTACCAGCCGCACCACGCCACGGCATGGGCCCTTGGGCTCTCGGGGCTGCTCGTCCTGATCCAGGCGCGCGAGGCGAGCCGCGTTCGTGTGACCCTGCTCGCGGCCATCCTGCTCAGCACCAGCCTCCTGATGAGCTCGTTCCTTGCCGTGATGGTCGGCGCGGTCGTCGGGATCTACCAGTTCGTCCGGCTGGTCTGGCAGCGCTGCTGGAAGGCGATCCTGCTCTCGGGAGTTGCTGCCGCCGTGCCCCTCGCTGCCGCGCTGCTGGTATCGAACGCATTGGAGTATGTCGACAAGTCGGGAGGGCCGCTGGTCTATTTCGGGCTCAATCCCACCGCCCGCAGCAACGCGATGGTGGCCATCTTCCTGAGCTTTGGTCCGATGTTGATTGGGGCCATCGCCGGCATGCTGGTCGCGGGGTTCCGTCGTGCGTGGCACTTCGCCGTGCTCGTGCTGATGATTGGCGTCGGGTTCGCGTTCTACTTCTTCGTCGACGTCCGCGATCACCAGCACGTCTATGTCGGCTGGCGCGCCGGGCACCTGCTGTTCATGGCGTTCACGCCGCTGGTGGGGTACGCGCTGCAGGAACTGTGGGCCGGGGGTCGCATCAGGCGCAGCGTCACGGCGGCGGCGGCGCTGGCGCTCGCGCTCGCCGGGCTCCCGATGGCGGTGATCGACATCTACAATACGCAGGACACCTCGAACCAGAACATGGGGCCTGGTTTCCGGTGGACCGTGATCCTGACTCCAGACGAATTGGAGGCGTTTCGCTGGATCAAGGCCTATACGCCGCCCGATGCGCTGGTTCAGATTGAGCCCTTCGCGCGCGACTCGGAGACCTGGGCCTACATTCCCGCGTTCGCGGAACGACGCATGGTGGCGGGCATTCCCATCTCGATGATCCCGGCGCAGAAGTACCGCGACGCCAGCGAACGCATCCGCGAGGTGTTCGTGCAGACGGATGCGGCGAAAGCCGCCGTCCTGGCTCGAGGATTGGGCATCCAGTATCTCTACGTCGGGCCGGCCGAGCGCGCCAAGTACCCGGGGATCGATGCGGTGTTCGGCAGCGCGCCTCAACTCTTCAGGCCGATGTTCCACAACGCCACGGTCAGCATCTACTTCGTCGAAGGAGCCGCGGTTCCACGGCGCTAGACCCGGAGCTCGGTTGGGTTGAGCACCGTCGCCCCGGGCACGCGGGCTGAAGCCCGCGCGCTACGTCCCCAGCGCACACCCGACTCAATCGAGCGCTGGGGATAGGCTACGAACCGCTGGCGATGGGCTTCAGGCTGGAGGCCACAGGCGTCGTCACGGGCGCGAACCGTGCCGCGCGCCTGGCCTGAGGCCGTGCTCCAGCAGCCTGAAGCTTCAGGCCCGAAGCCCCGCTCGCGTCAGAACGAGAAATTCATGTTGAAGCGCACCTGCCGCACGCCCGACACGTTGGTCGGCTTCATGAAGAATGGCGACGTCATCACGCCGCTGTAGGTCGTCCAGTTCGCGTGGTTGGTGATGTTCGAGAAGTTGAGCCCGAACATCACGCGGTAGCGCGGCTGTCCTGCCATGTTGACGCTCTGCACGTTCATCTGGCCCGGGCCGAACCCGGAGATCATGATGCCCGGCGGGAGCGGGCTCTTGCGCTTTCCGAATCCAAGCGAATACATGATCTGGCCATTCGAGTTCCACTGCGGTGCGCCGCGCAGGGTGTTGCGGCCCACGCCCGCGGGTCTGTCGTTGATGATCAGGTCGCCGTTGTCGTCGGTGCCGGTTCGAATGGTGTACGGGTTGGCCGACATATAGAAGACCATCACCATCGCCGAGAGGTTCTTGACGGCCTGCGTGGCGAACACCGCCTGGACCCGGTGGCGGGCGTCGAAGTTCGCTGGTCCCCATTCGGTGTCGAGCGTCCCGGTGGCCGGCGTGCTGAACGCGCCGTCCGTGTTGTTCTCGCCTTTCGCCAGGGTGTAGCCGAGGAGGAGCGTCAACCCGCGCGTCGGGCTGAAAAGTGGCCCGCTCATCATCTGGTTCATGTTCAGCCGGGACAGGTCCGTCATGAGGTTGATATTGAGGTTCTGCGAACGGGAGCGCCCTTCGGCCACCGTTTCGATGATGTTCGAGAAGGCGGGATCGGGACGCACGCCATTGACCGGCGCGTTGAGATTCTGCCCAACCAGGATGCCGCGCGCGTGGATGTTGGAGTAGGTCGCGCTGAGCCGGAGCACCTTGGTGAGTTGCTGATCGACGCCGAGGCTCCAACGCGTGTTCTCAGCCATGCGGAGATCATTGCCAAGCAGGTACCGGCTCGTCGGCAGGCCCGCCCCGATGACGCCCGGATCGGGGAAGGTGGGATTGACGATGGTGACTTCCTGCTGGCGGAAGCCATCGACGCGCAGGGTCTGCTCGTAGGTGCCCGAGCTCAGCCAGTCGTAGAAGATGCCGAAGCTCCCTCGAAGCGTGGTCGTGCCGCTCTTGAACGGCGCCCAGGTGATCCCGAACCTGGGACCGATATTGTTGTAGTCCTTGAGATGGGTCTGAGCCTCGATGCGGACGCCCGGGCTGAGCGTGAAGCTCTTGCTGATGCGGATGTCGTCCTGGAGATAGAAGGCCGCCTGGAGGTTCTGGTACGAGATGTTGGGATTGCCGATCCGGCGCGTGAAGACGCGGGCCTCTCCGGCCTGGTACTTCTCGAGACTCTCGAAGCTGTAGGTCCCGAGATAGTTGGACGAGTCGTCGCTGCGATACCAGCCGCCGTCGAGCTGGATGCCTGCCCGCCACGAGTTGATGCCGCGCACGTAATCGAGATCGGACTGGAGCGTGAAGACGCGGGAATGGTAGCCGCCCCGGCTCTGTGCGCCGCCCGAAGTGAACGCATCCGTGACGCGAATGGTTGGAGCCTCCGTGGCGGAGTGCGTGACCGAGTCGCTGACGTTCAGGGCGAACCGGGTGTTGATGAAGAACCGGCGCCCGATCGGACCGACTTCCTGGACGCGCAGGTTGAAGTAATTCGAATCGGTCGAGAACGCACGCTCCGGGAGGTCGTACCCGCTGACGCCCAGGTTGTCGAGGTTGGTCTTGCCCACGTTGAAGGACAGCCGCATGGTCTGGTCCTTCGTGACCGCGTAGTCGAAATTGGCGCCGATGTTCGAGCTGTTCCGGACCACGTGCAGGTTGACGTTCTCGGCGCGCGTGCCCGCGAGGGTCGCCGCGTAGATGTTCGGCGTGGTGAAGCCGGACTCGGTCGAGGCAAACACGCTGAAGCTGGCCTTTTCCTTGAGCACCGAGCCGCCGAGGTTCGCGCGGACGTTGCCCGATCGAGCGGGCCCCTTCTTGGGGATCAGGGGATTCCGGCCTTCCAGGGCGCTGTCGTAGAACTGGCCGCCCGTCCCGCCGCGAAGCGGGCCGATGCCTGGCTGGGTGACGATGTCGATGAACATGCCGCCCGCGTAGTGATTCTCGGCCGCGAACATGTCACGCGTGATGTGGATCGACTTGATCTGCGACTTGGGCGGCAGCTGCTGACCTTCGAAGCTGTCGACGCGGATCGCGGCCCCGGGACCCGCCATCTGCGCGAGCTGCTGCGCCATCTCCGCGGGATCGTCAGAGAGCGATTCGATCTGCTCGCGCGTCAAGGCGGTGCCGAACGTGCCGGCCCGATCGGCCGCGGCCGCCTGCTTGTCCAGACCGACGGTGATTTCGGTCGTCATCTTCTGCAGCGGCAGCACCATCACGTGCTTGTTGTCGCCGTTCTTGACCCTGATGTCCCGGATCAGGCCCAACTCGAACCCGGGGAACTCCCCCTGGATCGAATAGCGCCCGATCGCCAGGCCCGAAATCGTCGCGATCCCCTTGTCGGAGGTCTTGACCTCAGGGATCTCCTTCTTCTTCGAGGCGTCTTCGAGGCCGACCACGGTCACCGACGCGTTGGGGATGACGGCGCCGGTCTGGTCGACGACCGTGACGAGCAACCGGCCCTCGCGTGCGGGCTGCGCATCGGCCGTACGGGTGGAAAGGCTGAACAGGCCAGCCACGAGAAGCAGGGCAACAGTCAGACGCTTCATGAGAGCCTCGAATAGCAGATGCCGAAGGGTGGCCGGATGAACGGTTCGTCGCCAGATACCGCGATCCGCCTTCTACCGAATGACCGCGAACTTCCTCGGATCGATCTTGCCGTTGACCTTGAATCCATCGAAGTTCGTCTCTTCGACGGTCTCTCCCGCGATGGCCTTACGGAGCCGGAATGGGAACTTGATGCCGTTGCCGATGTCGCGGTAGTCGGCGTAGTAGACGCGGTTCTCGATCGGTCTGGCGCTCGATAGCGCCTTCTTGCGAAGATCCTGCAGCGTCTTCGCGTAGGCCGCCTGCTCGTCCTTCGACGCCGTTTCGGCGGGAGGCGCCGGTGCCGGCACGATGATGGAGCCCGGTGGAATCGTCTCGGGCTTCGGCACCCCGGGGACGTCGAGGATGATGTTGGCTGCCGGCGTCGTCCAGCTGACCATGATCGGGAGATGCGTTTCCTCGTTGATGAACAGCTTGGCCGCGAAATTGCCCGGGCCCTTCACGTCGATGATGTCGGCCTTGCCCTGCGGGGCCTCAGCGATGCCATCGAGCGTGAAGGTGAGCGGGTAGCTGTCGATCGAGGCGGCGAACATACCGAGCGTCAACTTGGCGAAGTCCTGCCTGGCCAGCATCAGTCGCGCCACCCGAGGGTCGGGGCGCGCGGTTGGCGGGGCACCCGGTCCAGCGGGACCGCCGGGGCCGCCCGGGGTCGGCGGGCCGCCTGCGGCCGGCCGACTCGCTGCGGCGCCTGCTGCGGCGGGAGGTGCGGGCGGCTGAGCCGCGCCTGGTTGCGGGGGAATGGCCGGCGCCGATGGCGCGGCGGGCGCCGTGGGCACACCCCCTGTTGTCGCGCCAGCAGGCTGGGCGGCCGGTCGCGGACTTCCTGCCGCTGTGGCGCCCGGTCCACCCGGCCGCGCCGCACCAGCCGCCTGCGGCGGCGGTTCAGGGGGCGCCGGGAACTGGATCAGCTTGTCGCCGTTGAACCCCGTCGAGGTCGGTCCGCTCTCCTGGGCTGGAATCTCGTCGACGCGCACGAACCTCTCCGGCAACTCGCAATACATCTCGAATTCGATGGGCACGAGGTTGATGCCTCGCACCTGTTGCGTTCGTCCCGTTGCGACAAACGCCTTGACGGCAGCGAGCTTCTTCTCGCCGCCAAGCGCGTCCCGCGCCGCAGCGAGAACCGAGGTGGCGTCGGGCTTCGGAGCCTGCCCCCGGGCGGGCGCGCCCGCGGCCAGACACAGCATGAGAACAGAAGAGGCAACCAGGCGCATGAGAGACCTTTCTGCGGGATTCCTGACGGGCCGAACCGAGGAGAGGTGGCGTGCCGGACGCAAGAGTCTAACGCCCCCTGAGTTCCCGGTTCAATCCCACGATTCCCGCCGTCGACGAGCGACTTCCTCGCGATTCAGCGCGTTCCACGCGGCGACCGGCGGCCACCTCCCGGTGCGAGTGCCCGCGACGTCCAGACTGCGGCGATGCCCTGGAACGACCTGTCGTCCATGCCCGGAGGAGATTGGGGGACGGGAATGGCGGACGGTCAGACGATTTGACGAGAATTAGAGGCGCGCGGTTTGGAAAAGTTCCATGCGGGCGAAATGTATCTCAACGGAGACAGTCAGATTGCACTCGAGCGTCGTGTGTCGGCGGGGTCTTACACAGGCCGCGGGTCGCCCATGGCGGCGCCCGGATCGCCGACCGCTGCGTGTCGCTGGCGGCGGCCCACGTAGGCCGCGCAGGTCAGGCTGCTGGTCAGGTTGACTGTCGTCCGCAGCATGTCGAGCAGCCGATCGACGCCGAGCACCAGCGCAATGCCGGAGACGGCATGCGCGCCGAGGCCGATCGCGTTGAGCACCACGAGCGTGGTGACCAGCGAGCTCCCTGGCACGCCGGCGCCCGTAATCGCCGCAAGCGTGGACGCGAAGATGATCGTGACATAGCCGGACGGCCCGAGGTGGATGCCATAGACGAGCGCGATGAAGACGGCGGTCGCGCCCTTGTAGACGGCGGCGCCGTTGAGGTTCAGCGTGGTGCCGAGCGGCAGCACGAAGGCGGCGACCTCGGCCGGGACGCCGAGGTTCTTCGTTGCGACTTCGATGCTGACCGGCAGCGTGGCGCTCGATGACGAGGTGGAGAAGGCGACCAGCAGGGCCTTGGCGCCACCACGGAAGAAATCCCTCACCCTCATTCTCGCCAGCAGCCTGACCCCGGCCGACAGCACGACGACCTGGATGGCAAGGCCTGCGACGACGACCAGGCAATACACGATCAGCTGGCGGAGCAGATCGACGCCGAACCTGGCCACCGTGGCGCCGATCAGCGCGAACACCGCGATCGGCGCCAGCTTCATGACCCAGGCGATGACGACCATGCAGGTGTCGTTCAGGCCCGAGAAGAACCGCACCATGCCCTGACGGCGCTCGTCGGCGATCTGGCTGGCGGCAGCCCCGAAGATGACCGTGCAGACGACCAGCGGCAGCAGCTCCATCCTGGCCGCCGCGCCGAATGGATTCTGCGGGATCATCGACAGCACGAGCTGAATGATGCCCGGCGCGGAGCCTGCGACGGCACCGGCCCTGCCTGCGCTGTCCTCGAACTGTGCGGCGAGCCCGTCACGAATGGCGGGATCGAGCCCCTCGCCCGGTCGGACCATGAGCGCCACCGACATGCCGATCACCGCGCCGATCATGGTCGAGGTCAGGAAGAAGGCGAGGGTGCGGCCGCCGAGCGCCGTCAGCTTGCGGCCGTCGCCGAGTGAGGCCATGGCGACGAACAGGCTCGCGACGATGAGCGGCACCACGACCATCAGGATCATGTTGATGAAGAGCGTGCCGATCGGCTCAATCGAGATGAGGCCGTCCCTGAGCCATCCGGCGCCGGGCACCTGCGAAGACACTCCGAGCAGGGCGCCAGAGAGCAGGCCGATCAGAATCTTCGTGTGCGGCTTCATCAGACGCTCCCGTAGCCCTGGTGCTTCCGGATGTAGGGGACCAGTCCGCCTTCCGCGAGAATTGCGAGCATGATGGCCGGGAGCGGGCGCCCGTGCACCTCGCGCTCGTGCTCCGCGTCGAAGATGCGAACGCCTGAACTCTCGAGCGCCACGTGGAGCCTCGCGCCGGCTGCAATCCCGCGGGTGTCGCACTCGATCGGGATGAGCCCGTTGTTGATCGCGTTGCGGTAGTAGGTGCGCGAAAAGCTTCGGGCGATCACCGCGCGGATGCCGGCGGCGACGACCGCTGTCACCGCCACTTCCATCGCGGACCCGCAGCCGAAATTCCTGCCGGCGACCAGGATGTCGCCGGGCCGGATGGAGCGGGCAAGCGCAGGATCGATCGATTCGAACAGGTACTGCTTCAGCACGGCCGGGTCGAGCGTATCTTTCTTGCGGCTCGAGGAGATGATGTAGTCCGTGTTGACGTCATCGCCGAGCAGGACGGCGCGTCCATCGAGATCGATCCTCACGTCCGGGTCTCCTCGAAGTCGCGCGGGTCGGCGATGCATCCGGCGACCGCTGAGGCGGCGCACGTCGCGGGCGAAGCCAGGAAGATTGACGCGGTCGCGTTCCCCATCCGCGCCTTGAAGTTCCTGTTCGCCGTCGAGATCACGCTGGCGCCATCGGCAGGAATCGGCGGGGACGTGCCGCAGCACGGACCGCAGCCCGGCGGGATGATTGTCGCGCCCAGCGCCGCAAGTCGTTCCAGGGTTCCGTCCGCCCGGAGCGCCGTCTCGACCTCGCGTGATGCCGGCCCGATCACGAGCCGAACCCCCGGCGCAATCCGTCCGGCCGCGGCCAGTATCCTCGCCGCCTGATGAATGTCTCCGATTCGTCCACCGGTGCAGGTCCCGATGAAGACCATCTGGATGGGAACTCCGGCGGTCTCGCCGACGCGGGTCACGCGGTCGACCTGGTGGGGCAGCGCGACGGATGGCTGGAGTTCCGTCACATCGACGCGGATCGTGCGCGCATAGACGGCATCGGCATCCGGATCAGCCGCCTCGAAGGCGTCCCGCGTGCGGGCGGCGAGATACGCTGCCGTCGTCCGATCGGCGCGGAAGATGCCCGCCTTCGCGCCCATCTCGACGGACATGTTGCTCAGCACGAGCCGGTCCTCGACCTCGAGCGCGGCCGCCCCGGGGCCATCGAATTCGATGGCCTGGTACGCTGCGCCATCCGATCCAAGCCGGGCTGCGAGCGCCAGCGCGATGTCTTTCGCGTAGACGCCGGGCCTGGCCGCGCCCGAGAGCACGACTTTGATCGTGTCCGGAACCTTCAGCCAGATCCGCCCGCAGATCATCGTCGCCGCAAGATCCGACGACCCGATGCCGGTCGCAAACGCGTTGAGCGCGCCGGCCGTCACCGTGTGGCTGTCAGCCCCCACGATCAGCTGCCCCGGCCGCGCGCGTCCCGACTCCACCATCACCTGGTGGCAGATCCCCTCACCACAGTCGTGGAGGGCCACGCCGTGCCGGGCCGCGAAACCCCGGGCGCGCGCCTGCAGGGCAAAGGTCGGCGCCAGCGGGTCCGGGGCGTAGTGATCGAACACGAAGACGACACGTGCCGGATCGAACACGCGGGTGCCGCCCATCCGGTCGAAGTAGTCGAGCGCCATCGGGACCGAGCCGTCGGTCCCCATCGCGACGTCGACCTCGCAGATCACCAGGTCTCCGGCACGGGCCTCCCGGCCCGAAGCTCGCGACAGTATCTTCTCGCTGGTGGTTCTTCCGGCCATGGTGGCAGCGTGCCCTACCGCGTCCCGGCGAGCACATCCGAAAGCGCTTCGAGCGTCTGCAGAACGTCAGCCGGACGGATGTCACCCATGTGGCCGATTCGAAGGCAGGTTGATTCGTAGGGGCCGAGCGCCTTCGAGACGAGGATGCGGCGGTCTTTCAACTGTTCGCGGACCCGCGCGGGGCTGATGCCCTCCGGGACGCGCAGCCCGGTGAGGGTCGGCGACAGATTGGTCAACCCCGGGCATTGTGGAGAGAACCCGAGAGCGGCGGCGCCGCTGCGCGCGATGCGCGCCATGTCGTCGTGGCGGGCGTGGACCTCATCGAGACCCTCGGCTTCGATCTGATCGAGCGCGGCGTCGACCTGCGCGACCAGGTGCACGGGCGTCGTCCCTGGCGTCTCGGGCCGCGCCCTGGCGAGCGCTCTCCGTATTGCGTCGAAATCGAAATACGATCGCGGCATCTTCGAGGCGGACCTCGCCTCCCACGCGCGCTCGCTGAGGGCGACAAAGGCCAGTCCCGGGCTCGACATCAGGCACTTCTGCGACGCGGTCACGGCCACGTCGATGCCCCAGACGGCGAATCGGAACCTGGCGCCGCCAATCGAGCTGACTCCGTCCACCATCACCATGGCCCCGTTGCGGCGCGCCACCCGGGCGACCTCCGCGACGTCGTTCAGCGCGCCGGTTGACGTGTCGCTGTGGGCGAGGAGCACCGCGCGCGCGTTCGGGTGCGCGTCGAGCGCCGCCTCCACGTCGGCCGGATCCACCTCGATGCCCCACTCCTGGCTGATCCGGTGCACGACGACGCCGAAGGCTTCGGCGATTTCTGCCCACATCTCGCCGAACCGTCCGTTGCAGCAGGCGATCACCTCGTCGCCGGGCGAGCACAGGTTGGTGATGGCCGCCTCGAGGGCGCCGCGTCCCGTCGAATGGACCGGCAGGACGTCGCCCGTCGTGCCGAACAGGGGGCGAAGACGCTCGACGACCGACTCGAGCATGCGGCCGAACTCCTCGGTGCGATGGTGGATCATCGGCATCGCACCGGCCGCGAGGACGCGCTCAGGCACGCGGGTCGGCCCCGGGGTCATGAGCAGCAGACTCATCAGATGACGCCCTTGGACCGCAGCGTGTCGTTGATCTCGGCCTTGAACACCACGCCGGAGTGAATCTCCGCGGTGCGCCTGATCTCGCGGTCCTTCAGCGCGCGGACAGCGTTCAGCACGAGCTCGGCGTCTTCGCGAGGCACAATGACCACGCCGTCCTCATCGCCGACGACGATGTCGCCGGGCATGACGACGGTGTTGCCGCAGGAAATCGGCACGTTGATTTCGCCGGGGCCGTCCTTGTCGCATCCGCCGGCGCATACCGATCGGCTGAACGCCGGGAAGCGGAGATCGGTCAGGGCTCTCACGTCCCGGATGGCCCCGTCGGCGACCAGCCCGCCCAGGCCTGCGGCGACGGCGGAGGTGCCCATCAGCTCGCCGAACAGCGCGCTGGTGGTATTGCCGCCGGTGTTGATGACAATGACATCGCCCGGCGTCGCAACCTCCATGGCCTTGTGAACCATCAGGTTGTCGCCCGGGCGCGCCATCACCGTGATCGCGACGCCATGGAGCGGCAGGCCCGTGCGCATCGCGATGCCGGGATCCATGAAATGGAACCGGCCCATGGCGTCAGCGAGATTGGACGAGGCCAGCCCCGCGAACTGCCGCACGAGCGACGCGTCGGGGCGAGGGAAGTCGCTGACAATCCGGAATCCGATTCTGCCTGTGTACCGCACGACGGGTGCCTCCTGTTGGCCCGCAAGTATACCTAGACCCGGCTTCGGTTGCTCGGATCACGGCTCGAGGCTCAGGGCTCCTGACAGCCGCCATGCCACGCAGCAATCTGGTCAGGGAAATGGCTGGAACTCGAGGGGTCGGGGGAGCGGGTGGGCAGGGGGGAAGGCCCAAGCCGATCCCCCTGCCCATCGGGCGTGACTCTTCTGCTGTCGTTAGAATCGGAACGCTGCGCCGAGGCGAACGATGCGCGGCGACAGAATCTGCGACGGCGACAGGAACTGCTGGATGTTGTTGATCTGGCCGGCTGGATCGCCGGCTTGCCGCACGCTCATCCGCCCGGTCAGCGAGCGCATCTCCCAGGTCGTGTTCGCGTTGGTCAGGTTGGAGATGTCGAGGTCGACCTCGAGGCTGCGCCGGTCGTCGAACCTGATCGTCTTGGCCACGCGCAGATCCACCGTCTGCAGCGACGGCAGCCGGTGCGCGCCCTGCGGCTCGACGTTGATGGTCGTGCTGCCGCCGCCGAACGAAAGAGGCGCACTGATCTGTCGGTTGATGGGCGGGCCGTTCTGGAAGCGGTAGTTCGCTGCCACGTAGATGTCGTAGGGCAGGACGTAGCTGCCGGTCAGCTTGAACTGGTGCGGCCGATCGTTGTAGATCGGCCCTTCCGTGTTCAGGAAGGCGTTGGGGCTCGTGCCCACCGAGAGGTTGGTGAACTTCGCCCGCGCATAGGTGTAGCCGGCAACCATCTGCCAGCGATTGGACATCCGCTTGGTGGCCGTGATCTCAATCCCTTTGTAGGTCTGTTTGGCCGTGGGATCGTTGGTGATGAGGGTATAGCTTCCCGCCAGTGTCCGGTCGTAGTAGCTGTAGGTGGAATCGTCGGCGGTTCCCGTGAGGCCATCGGGCCCGGGATCCGGCCGCGTCACCTGCACCCACGTGTTGAGTGGGGCAGCCGTGTTGAGACTGGCGGTCTGGTACCGCTCGGTGCGCCACGTGAAGACGGCGCTCAGCCGCAGGTTGGGGATGAGTTCGCGATCGATGCCCCCGGTGAGTTCGTCGGTGTAGGGCCGCTTCAGGTTCGGGTCGAACGAGGTCGTCAGACCTCCGCCCTGGACGGGCACCCCGGTCTCTTCGCCGACCTGGTACCGGAGATCGCCGTTCAGATCGTTCCACCCGTACTGCTTGTTGACGCTGAAGTTCGGGTTGATGGAGTTCGAGAACCCGGAGGCGATGATGTAGTAGTACCGGCCGGCCGAGGCCTTCAGCGCCGTCTTGCCCCCGTCGAGGTCATAGATTGCCGCCAGTCGCGGGCCGATCGTGTGCCACAGCGGCGCGTTGTGGACCGCCGGGTAGCTGCGCTGGATATCTGGGAACCACCGGCTCGGCGGACTGCTCTGCGCGGGCAGGTACGACTCCACGCGCTCCCAGCGCAAGCCGCCAGTCAGCGTGAGCCGCTTGATCGCGTAGCTGTCCTGCAGGAAGATCGAGGTCACGTCGACCGTCCCCTTCGATTGCACCGGCGTGTTGTAGAACGTGACGCCGACCGACTGATTGGTCGCGCTCCGGTAGGTCAGCGCCAGGTTGTCCCACCGGTGCACCTCGGTGCTGGTCGGCATGTGCGCGTGATCCACACCGAAGCGGATCTCGTGCCGCCCGCCGAGCGCCTGCTCGATGTACTTGTTGAAGGTGACGCTCCCCTGCAGCCGATTGCGGATGTAGATCTGCTCCGACGCCTCATTGCGCAACAGGATTCCGGTCGACAAGTCGGTGATCGACTGGTCGTTGCCGTTGTAGAGCAGCGGGAAGTAGATGTGGCTGTAACTGATCCGCGCGTCGACGAAGAACGTGTTCGAGAGCACCGTGTTCCACAAGGCCTGGTAGATGTCGAACACATCGTCTTCGTTGGAGTTGGACTCGCTCGTGTAGAGTGCCGAGGAAGCCAGGAACCGGTTGGGCTTCTTGTAGTACTGGCGGCTGTAGAAGGCCGTCAGGCGGCTCGAGTTGTTGACCTGCCAGGTCAGGTTGATCAGGCCCGACGTCATGTTGGTGGAATCCAGGACCGACTGCGAGTAGGCCGCCGGCACGTTCACGTGCACGCGCCAGTCGCGGAAGCTGGTGAAGAGCCGGAGCTTGTTGGCGATGACCGGCCCGCCCAGCTGAATGCCAAGGTCCGACACGAGGTCGACCCTGTTCGTGTCGGGCTTGAACCCCTGCGCGAGCAGGGTATCCGATACATTGCGGCCCTGCGTGGCCTTGCCTTCCCAGAAGTACGACGTCTTGCCGCTCCACCGGTCACCGCCCGACTTCGTCGTCATGTTGACGAAGACGCCGGAGCCAGGCACCGAGATGTCATGGGCGCCGGTCGAGACCTGCACCTCCTCGAACGCGTCGTAGTCGTAGTAGAAGCCTGAATAGCCGATGGCCGCCGGGTCGCCGACGTTGATCCCGTTCAGGAACTGCGAGTTCTGGGCGTTCGACGTGCCGCGTGCGACCATGGCGCCCTGCAGGCCTCCCGAGGCTCCGCCGACGTCAGGCCGGCTCGAGATGAGGCCGGGCACCTTGTATTCCACGAGCGACCAGATGTCACGACCGCCAGGCGTGCTCTGCAGGAGCTGCTGGCTGAGCGTCACGCTCACGTTGGCGCTGGTGGTGTCGACCACCGGCGCGGCGCCGGAAACGTTGACCGTCTCAGACAGTTTCGCGACGCTCATCGACATGTCGATCGGGGTGGTTTGACCGACGCTGACGATGATGTCGCCGCGTGCCACGGACTGGAACCCTGTCAGGTCCAGCTTCACGATGTAGGTGCCCGGATTGAGCGACGGAAACCGATGGACGCCACCGGCATCCGTCGTGCCCACCATCTGTCCTGCCACCAGGGCGGGGCTGGTGATGGTAACCGTGACGCCGGGAACAACGGCGCCCTGCTCATCGACGACCTTGACGAGGATGCTGCCGGTCTGGACCTGGGCGAACGCGAATCCGGCAACCATGACCGCTACGGAGACGAGGACCGCCACGCGAACGAGACGCTTCATCGTGGGTACCTCCTGGCATGTAGGGGGCCCGACGAGGTCCGAGCGGAGAATGTCACCCAGAATCTAGCGCATGTCTGAAGGCGACGCAACTGACCTGGCGGGGCCCGAGACGTGCCCTCGCACGCCGGCTCGTGCGCCCCGCATTTCGCCGTGCGCCTGGCTCGTCCAGCGCAGCCTTCAGTCGTTCTTGCCGTCCCGAAGGTGCCGTTCGAAGAAGGCACTGACCCTGGTCCACGCGTCGCGCAGGACGTGCTCGCGCGTGAAATAGTGAAATTCGCCCGGATAGGTCATGAACTCCACCAGCGAGCCCTTCCCCTTCTTCAGCAGTTCGTCGATGAGCCGCACTGAATGCAGGTACGGCACGTTGACGTCGGCGGTTCCGTGCAGGATGAGCAGGGGGCGCACGAGTCTGTCGACATGCGAGACCGGCGAGGCCTGTGCATAGACCTCCGGATGCTGCTCAGGGGTGCCAATCCGGCTCACCGTCCAGCCACCGTGGTACGGATCCTCGTAGTACATCGCGTAGTCAGCCACACCGGCCACGTCAACGGCCGCACGAAACGTGGTCGGCAGCTCCGTCAAGGCGAGCAGTGTGAAGAAGCCGCCGTAGCTGAGGCCCCAGACGCCAATCCGGCTGGCATCGACATACGGCAGGGTCTTCAGATAGGCCGCGCTCATCGCGGCGTCCCGGAAATCCCTTCCGCCGACATCCATGTACACGCCCTCGCGCCACGATGCGCCGTATCCAATGCTCCCGCGGTAATCGGGCGCGAGGACGACGTAGCCCTGCTGCAACAGGTACTGGTGGAAGCTGTAGTAGACGGCGTAGTTGCGCTCGATGTGCCAGCCATCGTAGTTCTGGTTCACGCCGTCACCATGGATCCAGACGATGGCGGGATGCCGCTTGGTCCGATCCAGCCCCTTCGGCACGAACAGGTACGCAGGCACCGGCTTCCCGTCAGGGCCCGGGTAGCGCACCAGCTGTGGGGCCACCAGCGCGGCGCGGTCTATGCCGTCCGGCATCGACTGGGTTAGCCGGACCGGACGGGCGCCGTTCCTCGTGACGTCAAGCACCCACAAGTCGGCCGAATTCTGTGCGTCCGTATGCTGGTAGACGAGCATGTGTCCGTCGGGCGACCACTGCGCGGCGGTGTTCGTTCCCGGTCCGGTTGTCACCGTTGTCACCCTCGCCCGCGCCGGATCGCCGTCGATCTCAGCTACCCCGAGGTGGCGCAGGCCCGGATTGGTGCTGTCGTTGGCGTCGAACACGATGCGGGTTCCGTCGGGCGACCACGACGGGCGCCAGGCCTCGAACCGACCTTTGGTGATCTGGACGGGAGTCCCGCCGCCGGCTGGCATCACGTAGAGGTGATCCCATCCGTCGCGATCGCTGAGGAACGAAATCCATCGGCCGTCGGGCGAGGCCTGAGCGCCACCCATCGCACTGCCCGTCATGCTCCAGAACGTCTCCTTAACGTCCTGGTGAACGAGCCGCGGGGCGCCGCCCGTCGTGTCGCCTATGGAAATCTCGCGGCGCTTGAACTCGACGATACGCTCGACCAGGAAATGGGTGGCGTCGATCCAGCGATTCGCGCCCGGGCCACGTCCGCCGCTCCCGCCTCCCGGACCAGATTGATACTCGCGGGGTTCGCCGCCCGCCTCCGGGACGATAAAGGTCTGCGCTGGCGGGCCCGGAGCCACCTCGGTAACCGTGTAGATGATCTTGGAGCCCGAATAGGCTGGCGTCTGTTCATGCCGAATCATCCGAGGGACGCCGCCGCGCGAGAACGTGAGGTTCGCGAGATCGCCGCTCCAACCAAGAGCGCCAATCGGACCAGCGACGGTGGCCACGATCCGATCGCTGCCATCCAGCAACGACCGAATCCGGATCTGCACGGGACCGTCGCTGGCGCGCTGGGCCGATTCGCCGGCGGCCGCCCGTTGTCCGGAGCCCGGCCGTTCGCCGTCCATGAGATAGGCCACGCGAGTGCCATCTCGGGATGCAACCACGGTGCGGCCTGGAGTGCTTGGCCATGCCGGTTGCGGCGGCTGTCTCCCGTCGGCCGTTACCCGCATCAGCGTCGAACCCCGCATGAAGTAGATCGTTCGGCTGTCAGCGCTCCAGATGATGCCGGCTACGGGCTCGCCACCGGAGGTCAACGCGACCGGCTTTGCGGAGCCGTCTGCGGGTACGACGAAGAGGTCCGTCACGCCGGCGCGCTCCCAGAGAAACGCGAGAGACCGGTTGTCTCGTGACCAGACCGGGTTGGATGGGTGCCTGATATCAACCAGGCGGTCGATCGTCAGGCTCCCGCGCGGGGGAAGTGGGCCGGGGCGTCCGCCCCCCTGGTACTCCGCATTCACGACCAATTCGAAGACGGCCATCACCGCACAGGCGAGCACACGGGCAACCGACACACGATGGCGCATGGCGAGCCCTCCATTGAACGCGCGCGGCACGGACCCACCCCGGCGGCCCGTGACCGTGCCCATTCTACGCCTATGCTTTTCGTCTGGGCCGTGATCAGCAATCACCGTCCCGGGGAGCCGAGGAGGCGGCCCGCACGCGAGAAGTCTCGAACGGCTCGCGCAGGTTCTGACGGAGCGTACTTTTCGTCGGATGTCGCTGTTCGTTGTGCGTTCAGGGCTGGGTCGCCCGACGCCGAAGGCCACGGCGATTTCGGACCTTCGGCGCCCGGAAACGCCTACCGTTCCACGGCGAAGCGGTCACCCTTGATCACGACCTTCAGGACGGTGTCCGTGCCGATCGCGACCGTGATCGGACCGGCCGTCACTTCTTCGTCGCCCGCCCGCACGACGACCTTGTAGTCGCCCGGCGGCAGTTCCTCCGCTGCTCGCGCCTGCCTCGCCGCTGGCCACCTGGCGTCCCGACGCGTCGAAGATCGCGTACGGGAACTTCTCGACGGCCGCCATCAGCACCGCGCGCGCCAGCGCTTCGCCGCTCTGCGCGCCGTAGTAGTGCCCGCCGGTCGCTTCGGCGAAGGTCGTCAGCTGCCCGCGCACCTTCTTGTCGGTCAGCGTGAACCCGACGATGTTGAGCGTCACGTCGACGCCGGAGTCCTGCAGCTGTTTCACGGCGGCCTGCGGGTCGCCCTTGCAGCTCTCTTCCCCGTCGGTGATGACAATCACGGTTCCGGCGCGGGCCGTCTTCAGGTCGGAGGCCGTCTGCAGCACCGAGTAGACGAGCGGCGTCTCGCCGCGAGGCTTCAGCCGGTTGGCGGCGGCCAGCACGGCTGCGCGGTTCAGCTTGGCGAGGGGAAGCACCAGCTGACTGTCGGTGCACGTCCTCGGGGACGTGGACGCCTCGCGATGCCCGTAGACCCGGAGGCCGACGTTGAAATCGTCCGGCAGCTTGTCCACGACCTCCTTCAGCACGTCGAGTGCCGTCGTCCAGCGCGTCTTCTTTCCCAGCGGCAGCTTCATCGATCCTGAGGCGTCGAGGATGATCTCGAGGTTCTTCGTCGGCTTCTTCGTGCGCTGAAGGCCGCTCATCACCCGGATCGACCCCGACGTCCGCTCGGCCAGATTCAGGCAGAGCACGTTGGTCTTGCCCGCCGCGTCGGTCCCGCGCACGGCGATCACGTGGAAGCCGGCGACGACGCGCCGGTCGTCGTCACCGTGAGCGTGGCCGGCGAGATCTCGGTCAAGTCGACGGTGTCCGGCTCGAGCTTGAAGTCGAAGGTCGGATCGGGAGGCGTCGATCGGGCGGTCAGCTTGACGGTGCCCTGGTAGGCCTGGTTCGACAGCAGCGTTCAGCGGGTACGCGAACGTCTGGCCCGGCATCATCAGCTGGTTCTTCAGCCGTTGCTCGGTGGTGATCACGAAATCGGCGAGAGCGGAGCGGAACAGGGCAGGTTGTCGGGATCGAATCCCTGCGCCAGCTCGCGCGTCACCAGTTGGCGGTAGCTGATGCCGCTGGTACTGGTCCACGTCGAAGCCGTCGTAGATGATGAGACCGCGACCGTAGTGCGCGTACGCCTCCATGAAGCCGTTCTTCTTCTTGACGTTGGTCCCGAACAGGTGGCCGCACCAGTGGGGGTCGTACTTGATGATGGTGTTCGAGTCGCCGATCTCGTTGTACTCTCCGCTCGTGCCCTTCAGCCAGCCGTCGAGGTCGAGGTACCCCGGCGTGCCGGGCTTCCCGTTGCCGATCGAGGTTCTCCTCGACGAAGACCAGCGACTTGCCTTCCGCGCCCATCGCTCCCGGGGTTGCTGGTGGCAAACGGGAACGGCAGGAAGCTGTAGTCGGGCAGGTCGCCCGACCCGCCGCACCGATCCGAGTCCTGGATGATCAGCTTGTGTCCGTCCGCCACCCACGGCACCAGCGCCTTCTTGAACTCGTCCGACACGGCTCTTCTTGATGTCGCAGACTTGGGCGAGCACCACCGTGTCGAATCCCTGCGCCGGCAGAGCAGCATCACGGTTCTGGCCGTCGTCCGGCCCCACCCTGACGAACTCGACGCGGCCGTAGATCGAGTAGTCGACCTTGCCGATCGTGTCCTTCGGCGTGTACCCGTCGGTGGATAGCTCCTGGGATCGCTCGGCGACGACCAGCACCTTCCGGCTTTCCGTCTTCGCCGGCGGCTTGACCGCGGACGCCGGTTGGCGGCACGACGCACCCGTCGCCCGAGAGCACGGCGGCAGGGCGAGGGCCGCTGGCGTGACAACCGGCGCGGCATCGCGGCGACCGCCTTCCCGCTCAGCAGCGCCGCAAGGTCGGGGTGGCGTTCGAGCAGCGAGACGTAGCCGGCGCGCCGGGCCTCGATGATCTTGAACGTCCCGCACTCGACGTAAGCCTTCGACCCGTTGTTCGACAGGATGCGCAGCTTGACGTAGCGGGCCTCCACGGGCTCGGAAACGGAATCGGCTGATCCACCGTCTCGTCGCGGAGCGTCGCCGAGGCCACCTTCGTGAACCCGTCGGTCGGGCTGTCCATCGACGTCCAGATCTCGACGTCCTTGGCCCACGGTCTCTTTGCCCTCGGAGCTGCCGGGATTGACCACGACGGAGCCGACCAGCGCCGGCTGCCGCGCAAAGAACGACACGACGATGTCCTGCGGGAACACGAGCGTGCGCGAGCACCAGGCGCGGGTGGTCTCGCCGTCGATCAGGCGGGCGGCGGCCCACGTGCCCGCGTCGTGCTGCGAGGTGACGAACGCGATCTCCGCTCCCGCATCGAGCAGCGCCAGGTTGCCGTCCGGAAGCTGGCCGGCCCCCGAATCCGGCGGGCCCGAGTTCGAATCGGCCGGCTGGGTCGACGTGGCGGATGGCGAGCCCGGCTGGCCGGAGGTGGCGGCATCAGCCGCTGCCGATGACGGGGGAGTGGCGGTGCCAGCAGCGCCTGTCGCGGCTGCGCCACCCGCCGGGGTCGCCCCGGCCGGTGCCGTTGAGGATCCGCTCCCGGCCGGCTGCGCCGTTGATCTGCCTCCGCCAATCCAGCCGCTTCGATACGCCAGGATACCGCCGGCGACCAGCGCCACACCGACAACAGCAACCAGCACCTTCTTCATGATCCCCCTCGACACGATACGGCCGGGCGCCCAGCGCGCGCGATGCGCCGGCCGATCCTACGTGGTCACTTCAAGACGATGGTCTCGGCCTTCTCGAATCCGCGGTACTCGAGGCTTCCCGCCCTGGCCGGCCGGCACGTCGTAGATGAGCGTGAACCGCCGCGAGCCGCCGGCCGGGATCACGCCGGCGCCGGTGAGGCGGCATGGCAGCTGTGCCGAGATGGGATCCGGCGCGTGGAAGCGGCCATCGGCATCGACCAGGCGCAGTTGCTGAGCGGCCTGGAACTCAATCCCGCGCGTGGGCTTCAGGCTCTCGACCACGACGTCGAGGATGACCTGATCGTGCCCGGCGGCAGGCGGAGGAACGACCGAGGGCCGGGCCGGCGTCGGAAGGATCTGCAGGCGCAACGTCGTGCCGTCCTGGACGGTCCTCACCGGCGTGGGCCACGACGGCGTGAAGTCTGACGCCCACCGTGAGATCGAGAGCGCCCCGAGTCGCAGGACGGAGCAGGAACTTGACGTTCTTCGTGTCGGAAGGCACGAGAAAGACGAGTTGGCCTTCATCGGGCGACGTCGGCAGAAACGACGCGAGCTTCGCGAACGGCCGGGCGAGCGACGACACGTCGGTTTCGGGCTGGGCCACGCAGCCCTGATCGGTCTGGAGGAACGCGTACTCATCGAACTTCACGTCGACGATGTCGGTGGGCGAGCGGCTGATTCCTCGCAGGCCCAGCGTGAAGGAACGGAGCCCCGGCGCCGAGGGTTGGTCAGAGGCTGACAACGACGACTCGGTCACCGCCAGTTCGAGCACCTCGTTCTGTTTCGCCGCGCCGAGCGGCGGCCCCGGCGGCGGTGCGGGTTTCCCGCCCTTCACCAGGATCAGCGCGTGGCCGTACTGCGTATCGAGGAACTGCAGCGCCTGGTAGGTCGCCCCTGCGGGGGCTTCGAAGACGAGTTTCCCCCGGAGCACCTGTCCGAGCTTCGCGATGGTGAACGACGGTGTCGACAGGTGGTCGGGCGTGGCGGATGTCGCGGCGAGATCGACGGGATCGGCGAACCGGCCGTCGCTCAGCAGCCACAGATGTCGTTTGACGTCCGGCACCACGTACGGTGTGGACTCGAGGGTCGCCGGTTGGCTTGCGGCCGCACCAGGGTCGGTCTTGGCAACGCCGAAACCCAGGCTGCCCGCGCCCTGCGTGCGGTCAGGCTGCCGGTGGTCCACCAGTGTCAGCGGGATGATGTTCTTCCAGGTCATCTCCAGCACGACGAACTGCCGGCCGGGCCGTGCGGACCGGCCGTTGATCGCAGTCGTGGTCTGGTAGCTCTCCACGCGGATCTCGGCGGCCTTGTTCGAAGCGCCCTCGCCGACCGATCTGGCAACGTTTCGCGATATCTCGCTGGCGCGGGCCACCGTGGCCACGGGGATCGGCGCCGGGTAGTCGCCCGGATCGATTTGCGAGAACGGGTTCGGAGCAAGCTTTCCGCTGGAAGCGGCGGTGGCCTGCTGCGCCGACGGCTCGGTGCGCTTGCAGGCGGGCCCGGCGGCAATCGCCGCGATGATAAGAAGAGCAGTCAGTCGTGTGTTCATGTGTCCCGCTCCTCCTACTTGGCCTGGTTCCCGATGCCAGGACTCCACTTCGGCTCCACGCAATTCGGAAGGGCCGCGCCGACCTCGATCTTGGCCCCGACGCCGGGCGTCTTTCCCTTGAGCCCGGCGAGGATGAATCCGCCCGCGCACTTGAAGCCGTCGTTGTACCGGTCGCAGAACTTGAGCGGCACCTTCAGCCCGATCCCGGGTTTGAATCCCTCCTCGCCAATCGGCAACCCGTCCTTCTTGAAGCAGTCGCCAGCCACGTTGGCCTCGACAAAAGCCCCGGCCTCCGCCTTGGGCGGGCACGCGCTGTTGCAGCCGCCCCGCTCCACGTATTCCTCGATTTCCTTGATCAGCTCCTCGGTCACCTCGCCGTACTCCAGGATCTTGGCGACCAGGAGGATTTGCGTCGTCGTTCCGCCGACGATGCAACCCATGGCGAAGCCCATGTCGTCATTCAGTCCAATCGCGTTCGTATCGATCGCGTATTCGAGCGACGCCTGGTTCTGCCCGCTCTCCATGACGCCGATGACGGCGCCGGAGCCGGGGTCGAGCGACCACCATCCCCACCGATCGCGTCCGGCGACTTTGACGGCCGAGATTGGCACGATCACGTGGCGGTCGTTCTTGAGATCGGCCTCGAGGAGCCGGCGGACTGAGGGCGGCAGTCCCTTCGCCCGGTCCAGGTCGCCCGACGAGGACGGCGTGACGGCCAGCAACTCGACCCCCGCGGCGGCGGCTTCGCGCATCAGCGCGGCGGTCGTTACTGCCATTGTCTGGCCGACCCCCTCGAGGACGCGGCCCTCGAGCGCTGATTCCTGCATGCCGCGCCCTGTCTGGAACAGCCGCGCGGCTCGCGACGGGTATTGCGGGTACGCGTACGCCTGGACCTCGTCGAACCTGAGGTCGAGGCTGACCTCGGACTTTGCCGTGCCCTTTCCGTCGGCGACCGTTTCCACAGTTGCGAGCAGTACGCGCGGGAGGCCTCGGACAACGGCGACGCTGTTCGGGTAGGCGACCTGATCAGTGAAGGCATCCGACTGGGCTGCGAAGACGAGGGGCAGCAGGTACTCGGAGACGCCACCGACGGATGCCTCGACACGGCGCGCCGAGGCAAGCGATTCCGTCGTCGTCGCGCTGTTCGCGCCTGCCGAGAGCCCGCTGATCTCGCGGCGCGCCGCATCGAGATTGAGCGTGGGCCGAAGGCGCGCCGTCTGGCGCGACACGTAGTCTGAAGAGACCGGGCCGGAGAGCACCGTGATGCCGATCCGCCGGTGGCGGGCGGTCAGATCGAGGGGGGCGCCGTCGATCGCGCCGTTCTGGACCACGCGATCGAAACGTCGCTTCAGCCCGCCAGGGCCAGAGAGAGTGAACTCCAGCCACTCGCGCTGCACGTGCGTCGATGCGTCGCGCGCGAGCGACACCGTGCGCCCGACCGGCCGGGCGCTGTCTCCAACGAGCAGGCTGCGCGTGAATCGCAGGCCGACCAGCGGTTGTTCGCCCGCCTTCTTGGGCGTCTCGGGCTTCGCAGCCGTGCCGCTCATCGCATCGCCGAACAGGCCTCCGCCAACCGGCTTCGACGGCGCGGTAGCCTCCGGTTCCCGCACGGGAGTGGCGTCGACGACGAGCGCGATCGGCTGCAGCGCCAGATCGGCCACCTTCCCGCTGAACCCTCCGAGATCCGCCGTCTTCCCGCCGGTCTGTACTTTGATCTTCATCTCCAGGACCTGGTAGTCGGCGTCGGCCGGTTCGGTGAACCGCGTCACGGCCTCGGCATACGCCTCGCCGATTCGGGCGCGCGGAAACGAAGGGTCCAGCGGCAGCCAGGTCTCGCCCTGGTTGAGTTCGACCCACGTGTGTTCGCGCGCAATTGCCTGGAGATTCGGATCGGTGACGGGGTCGAACGGCGCGAAATCGGCGTCAAGCTGGATTGGCGGCACCTTGGGGGGATACATGCCGCGCAGCACCGCGGCCAGATTCGGCCCGGTCAGCTGCCCGCGCACGAACCGGACTTCGTAGCCGCCTGCGCGCAGGATTGCCGCGAGCAACAGCGATTTGTCGATCGAGTTGCCGCCAGCGGCCAGGGCGGCGCCGCGGGCCCCGCGCAGCACGCCGGGGTACGGCTCGTAGCGGATTCGAGTGGCGACTTCAGCGAAGGCCTGATCGAGCGTCATCGAGCGATACGGCTTCAACCAGTCGTCGTCGGGCGCCAGTTGCGCTGGCGCCGGGCTCCCTGGCTGCTGCATCGTGGCGCCGGCCATCGTCTCCGGAGCGGTGGAGCCAGGCACCGACAGCCGCGTCAAGAGCGGGCCCACGACTGCGCGAGCCAGGTGCGGCAGACCGGCGCGCGAGAGCTCCAGGGAGAGCACGAGAAACGACAGCAGCAACATGACGGCGGTCGATGCGACGAGACGACGGTCGTCGGACTGGCGCTTCCAGTACCGACCAGCCAAGCAGCAGAAGGCAGCCCGTCAACCCCAGTGGAATCCATACCTGGGCGGCGAAATACGACGGCTGCAGCCAGAATGGAAGCCAGGCGGTCAATGTCCCGCGCCCGCTCCATATCGCCGCGAACGGAAGCTGGCGTACGGCCGCCACGACGAACGGCAGCACGGCGTACGCTCCGCCGACGCCCAGCCCGATCGCAAGACTTCGCCGGCTTCGGACAAACGGCAGACGCAGAACCGCGAAAGCCGCCAGCGCGATCGAACATGCCACCATCACGGCGACCAGACGCGCCAGGCTGAGCCCGGCGAGGTGGAACCCCGGATTGGCGTCGGAGCCCAGGCGGAGGACGGCCACGAAGAACTCGCCGAGAAGCAGCGCGGATGCGGCGGCCAGTTTCGGGCGCCAGCCCAGCCGCTTCCAGCCGACGGCGAGGAGCGCCGCCGCGATCACGAAGGCGGCGAGCAGCCAATAGCGAATCGGTGAGCCGCGCCAGAAATTCTCCAGCGCCGACTCGAAGAGGAGCACCCAGAGCAGAACTGCCGAAACGGGTGTCCGCCGCTCGCTCGGCAACCACGCGAGCCATGTCCGCGAGGCTGGCGCCTGGACCGATTCAGGTGCGGGATCGCTCCGGCCTGGTTCGAGTTCGCCCACTTTGGTCCCTTCCTTCTGGTTGAATCGAGCGCCGATCAGCCGCGGCGGCCGGATTGGTCCCCCCGATTGGAACGTCCATCTTCCGGGGGCGAGTGCCGCAGGAAGGGGACATTGACAGCGTCGGCGAACGCCGATTTACCTCTTGCCGCCGGCGAAGAGACATCGTGAGGAGCCGCCTCCCCAATACCGGCTGGAGCGGTAGCCTGTATCGGAATGTGTTGGTGGAGCCCCAAGCCCCGGGACTCAGGGGTGATTATCCCCCGGTCGGCGGAGGAGTCAAGAAGAACCCTGAGGGAGAACCCTGAGGTGAACCCGGAGCCGTCACGGAGTCCGAGTTCCTGCGGGGCTGCCAGCTCGCGCGAGTTCCCTTGCCGCCGGATCCGAGCTTTCTCCGAGCGCCCGCCGCGCAGCATCAACCACCCGGGCGTCCGGATCCTTCAACAGGCGCTCGAGCGCGGCGGTTTCCGATGAGGTCGGCCGGATCATGCCCATCGCATCAGCAGCGGCAGCCCTCAGGTCCGGCTCGCTGCTTTGCAGAATCCTTGTCAGGACCGGCAACTGGCCGCCGTCTGCCGTCGACCCCATGGTCTTGATGTCTTCCTTCAGGATGCGGATTGCGCTCGCTCGAAGCCCCTCGTCCGCCTGACCGGCCGCCTGCACGAAGCGCTGGACGATGAGGTTTCGGTCGGCATCCGAATTGACGGGCCCCGATGCCGCGGCGGTCGCCGCCGCGGATTCAGCGCGCCGGCCCAGAAACTGGTACGCACCGAGTCCTGCCACGACGAGGATGAGGGGAACACCGACGACGACGCACCAGAACCTGACCATCGTTCCGCGAGGGAGAGACTGCGTTTCGCCCATGGAGCCGGCGAGCGCCGACTCGAACTCTGTGCTCGCCCGGTCGACCGCAGCGATGCGCTCGACGTCTTCGGCAAGCGCCGGGGGCCGGACAGCTGAGTTGTACAGGCCCAGCCCGAGGCTCGCGAAGATCTCAGCCCGTTGACTGCGAAGCGCGTTCGTCTGTTGCGACGCGCCCTGGGACTCCGATCGAATCTTGCTCAAGCCTGCGTCGATGCGCTCGAGCGCCGCCTTCTGCTCGGCGTCGACCGCGACAATTGCCGCGGCGTGCTGCCCACTTTCACCCGAGAGGCGTTGCTCCTCTACAGCCAGGCCTGGCAGATCGGCTCGCGCCGCCGCCAGCTTCGTCGTGAGGTCAGCCTGCTCTGCGGCCAGGCGCGTGCGCTTCTCCTGCGCCGCGGCGATGCGCTGCGGCTGATCCGGAGTGGTTAGCGCGGCAAGTGAAGGGATCTCCGCGTCAAGCGAGGCCAGTTGTGCGGGGATCGCCGCGATCCTGGCGTCGGAGCGTGCGAGCGCCTGCTCGCACTCGGCCTTGCGAGCGCGCGCCGCGCGGAGCGCCGTATCGACCGGGTTCTTCTTTTCGGTGATCTCCCGGCGGCGAGCGGAGAATTGCTCCAGCTCGGTGCGTCGCTCCGACTCCAGGGCGGCCTGGTCGGACTTGAGCTTGCTGGTCGTCTGAGAAAGCTCACCGGCGCGAGCGTCCAGCCCGCTCAGTTGGTCCCGTAGTTCTGCAAAGCCCGAGAGGTCGACCTTCCCGTCCCACGCGTGCTGCCCGAGGGTGGTCAGCGCTTTGGTGCGCTCGAGCCCCTGCTGGCGAATCTTCTTGCGAAGGGTGACGCGTGCAAGCGATCGGCGTAACTCCCGATAGCCCTGCGCCAGAAAACTTCCACGTCGAGCGTCTGTGGCCGTCTGCGCATCTGTCATGTCTGGATGTCCTGCAATGCTGGGTTCCGGTCCGGGCCAGACGGGATCACCGTCAGCGAATGCTCGACGCGTACATCACAACTCGGGCGATGGCCAGCTCGACGCGACGCTGCTCCGCGGCTATCCTCTTCGCCTCGGCCTTGTTGCTGGTTTCTCCCCCGCAGAATTGTTCCCTGGCGTTGTCGACCGCCTCGTCGTAGGCGTTCTTGGCGTCTTCCTTGGCCTTCGCCTCGTTGTCTCTCAGGATGCGAAGGTCCTTGTCGTGCTCCTTCTGAAGATGCGGGACCTGCAAATTGTGGTAGTCGGTGCTGTTCTGCATGCACGCCGCATCGCCGTTGCACGCCAGAAGGCCCTGCCTGTACCGCTGGTCTTCGCGTGCCTCTTTGTCCCTGTACTGTTTCTCCAGCGCGGTGATCGCGTCTGCGAGCACGCGGGCAGCCTCTTCCTGGGCCTTGACCAGGGCTCGATACGCGGCGAGCTCTGCTGCCTTGAACCTTGGGTCTGAGCAGGCGGCTGATGATGCTCCTCCGATGCCGGCCGCGGAGGGCAGGGCGTTGAAACCGCCGACAAGAGCCAGGACGACCATCGCCGCCACGCTCGCAACTTTCCACATCGCGCCCGCCTCCCTTTGAGGTGCTCACAAACGGTGCTAACCTGCTCCGGAAATCCATGCGCATCGCCGAGGTCGTGTCGCGTCAGCGGCTGATTGTTCTGCTCGCGGCCGGGGCGACCCTCGCCTACCTGAACTCGTTCTCCGGCGTCTTCCTGTTCGACGACGTGAGCATCCTCTCGGACACCCGCCTCGAGAGCCTGTCGAGCTATGTTGCCCAGCTGGGCGGCATGATTCGCCCGGCGGTGAAGTTCACTTACGTCATCGACCGTCTGCTCTGGGGTGAGAACCCGGTCGGCTATCATCTGGTCAACGTGTTGCTGCACCTGGGATGCGGGACGCTATTCTACACGATCATCCTGGGGTTCGTTCGTGGCGAGCCTGCGCGCGGCGGCGCCCCGGCGACGACGATTCCGTTCTGGTCCGCGCTGCTGTTCCTTGTCCATCCGATCGGCACCGAGACGGTGACCTACCTGTCGGGGCGTGCCGGCGGCCTCATGGCGTTCTTCTACCTGTCGGCCCTTTACCTCTACCTTCGCGCGTCGAGTCCACTGCGAGCGTCTGCGTTCTCCTGGACGTACCTCGCGGCGATCGCCTGTTTCGTGCTGGCGCTGTTGTCGAAGGAAACCGCACTGACGTTTCCGCTGGCGTTGATCCTGGTTGAGGCGGTCGCCCGGGGACGAAGGGGGTCGGACCTTCGCAACGCCGTGCTGCGGTTCCAGCTTCCGTTCTGGGGAGTGCTGGTGGTGTTCCTCGTCCTGGCGGCGTTCCAGTCCCGCTACGCCTATCTACTCGATACCAGCCTCAGCATCCGCCCGCTGTCCGAGAACCTGCTCACGCAGGTGACCGTGGTGGCTTACGCGTTGTCCCTGTTCGTCCTGCCAGGCCGCCTCTGCATCGAGCACGACCTCCCGCTGGCAGGATCCATGCTGGCGTGGCCGACAGTGGGCGCGCTTCTGCTCCTCGCAGGCCTGCTCGCGGCCGCAGTGCTTCTCGTCCGCAGGAACCCGCTCGCCGCGTTCGGAATCTCCTGGTTCTTTCTGCAGCTCCTTCCGACCAACAGCGTCATCCCGCGCTACGATCTGCTGAGCGACCGCAACCTGTATCTGTCGGCACCAGGACTGTTCCTGGCGCTGGTGTCGCTGTGGGTTGCACTGCTCGCGCGGATGCGCGTGTCGACGGGCGCGAGTCCATGGAGACACGCCGCCGTGGGCGTCATGCGCATCGCGCCAATCGCGCTCCTCCCGTTGCTCATTGGCCTGACGATCGCGCGCAACGCGAAATATGCCGATCCGGTGGCGTTCTGGTCCGATGCGGTGGAGAAAGCCCCGGCGAAAGCCCGGCCTCACGTCAACCTGGGCCACGCCTACTATCTTGCCGACGACTTCGATGGCGCGATCGCACAGTGCCGGATTGCGCTGGCCATCGATCGCGACAACTCCCATGCCCGCGCGACGCTGCTCGCTGCCTGGCGCGGAAAGCGCGAAGGCCCCAGGCCGCGAAGTCCGGCGGCCGGTCGATGAGACGTGCGCCGGAGACTACTCAGGCGATTGAGTAGTTCTGTTCAACGCCACGAGCATCCCAGGCTGCCGGCTGCTCACGCCGGGCCGGGCGGAAATGCTTGCGGGCTGAGAAGCTCCGGCGCGCGTGCCGCGATCTTCGCTCTCCGGCTGTGCGTCTTCCTCCGGGGGAGGTCCTGGATCGCCTGAGTTGTGCTCATGTAATGGACCTATATGGGTCTATTGACATCAATAACGGCAGCCAGTAGACTTAATGAGGTCTAATGAATGGCTGCACGAACACCTGACCAACTGGCGACGGAACTGGGAGAGCGCCTTCGGGCGCTGAGGCTCCGCCAGAACACTGATCAACAGGAGCTGGCCGCTCGAGCCGGCGTCGCCCTCAATGCCGTGAAGCGCCTCGAGTCTGGCAAGGGCGGCACGACGCGTTCCCTCATCAAGGTGCTGCGGGCGCTCGGCCGCGAAGACTGGCTCGACGCGCTCTCCCCGCAGGTCACCATCAGCCCGTTGCAGGCCCTCGCGCGCAAGGCCCCGCGCCAGCGCGCCTCCAGGAAGCGGACGTAGGAGGCGGCCGTGTACAAGCCGGTCGACGCGATTGAGGTTCGCATCTGGGGGCAGCGGGTTGGCGCCGTCGCGCTCGATCCGAAGTTGGGCGTCTACGCCTTCGAGTATGCGCCGGCCTTCGTTCGCTCCGGCATCGAGCTGGCGCCACTGACGCTGCCGCTTGCTGCCGCGCGCGAGCCGTTCGTGTTCCCGGCGCTCCCGGAGGTCACCTACTTCCGCTTGCCGGGCCTGGTGGCGGACGCGCTCCCCGACTCGTTCGGCAACAACCTGATCGATGCGTGGATGGCCGCGCAGGGCGTGGAAAGATCCGCGATCACCTCGCTCGACCGCCTCGCCTACATGGGCAGGCGCAGCCTGGGCGCGCTCGAATTCAAGCCTGTGCGCGGGCCCTCGAAATCGGTGACCACGGCCATCGAGCTGTCAGAGTTGGTGGAAAGCGCCAGGCGCGCCGTGCGGGGGGACTTCGGCAACGATGCGCTCGCTGAAGCGGCCCTTGCGCAGATCATCCAGGTTGGCACCTCGGCCGGCGGGGCGCGCGCGAAGGCGGCCATTGCCTGGAATCCGGCGACTGACGAGATTCGCGCGGGCCAGTTCGAGGTGGGGCCGGGGTTCGAGCACTGGCTGCTCAAGTTCGACGGGTTGGGCGCCGACAGCGAGCTGGGTGTCAGCCAGGACTACGGCCGCATCGAATACGCCTACTCCCTGATGGCGCGCGACGCAGGCATCGAGATGATGCCGAGCCGGCTCCTGGAAGAGCATGGCCGCGCCCACTTCATGACCAGGCGCTTCGATCGCGACGGGAACACGAAGCATCACGTCCAGACGCTCTGCGCGATGGCGCACCTGGACTACCGGCAGAAGGCGACGCACGACGTCAGCCAGCTGTTCCTGACGCTGGACGGCCTGCGGTTGGGATATCCCGCGAAGGAAGAGGCGTTCCGCCGCGTCGCGTTCAACGTGATGGCCGCCAATTGCGACGACCACACGAAGAACGTGTCATTCCTTCTGCGCGAGGGTGGCGCATGGGAACTGGCGCCGGCCTACGATTTAGTCTACGCCTACAACCCGCGGGGGGAGTGGACCTACCAGCACCTCATGTCGGTGAACGGGAAGTTCTCGGACATCGGCCGCGACGACTTGCTGAAGGTGGCCGACCGCTTCGGCATCGGCACCGCGCCCCGGGTTCTGAAGCAGGTCCACGCGGCCGTGGCCTCGTGGCCCGCGCAGGCGGCGCAGGCCGGGGTCAGTGCGGGCGACGTGACGCGCATTCGCCAGCAGCACCGCCTGCTGTAAACACGGTCGTCCCCGAGCCATGGCCTCCCGTTCCTGTCACATCTTCGACGTTTCGTGCGTCACTATAGTGAAGGGTGGCCACGGAGGAATGTGACCGATGCCCACACCAGGGTGGCTCGCTGAGCAGTTCGAACAGCACCGGGCTCACTTGCGCGCGGTCGCGTATCGGATGCTCGGATCCGCCAGCGAAGCCGAGGATGCGGTCCAGGAAGGCTGGATTCGACTCGGCCGGACCGATGTCAGTGACGTCGAGAACCTGCGAGACCAGCGCCGCAGCGTCGACGCGTTTCTCGCGGCCGTCCGGGACGGCGATTTCGAGGCGCTGGTCGCCGTCCTGGATCCTGGAATCGTGCTGAGGGCTGATGGCGGAGCGCCCGGGAGCAGAACATGAAGACACCAGACGCAAGAGAAGGCCAGTCGGCATCAGAGCTCATCTCCGAGAGAATCGCCGAACTCGGGGGCTGGCGCGGGGAAACCCTCACCAGGATGCGCGCGCTCATCAAGGAAGCGGACGCGGACGTCGTCGAGGAGTGGAAGTGGGTCAAACCAACCAGGCCCGGCACTCCGGTCTGGTCGCACGACGGGATCATCTGCACCGGCGAATCCTACACGAGCGTCGTAAAGCTGACCTTCGCCAAGGGCGCGTCTCTGAAGGATCCGGCCCGTCTCTTCAACTCGAGCCTCGACGGAAACGTTCGCCGTGCGATCGACATCAAAGAGGGAGCGGCTGTTGACGAGTCCGCCTTCAAGGCGCTCGTTCGCCAGGCGGTCGCCCTGAACAAGGCTGGCAAGACGAAACCGTCGAAGTGAGCTTTCCTCTGCGGTCACATTCCGCCATCGCGGTCCGTCGTAGTCCTGATGGACGAACCTCAAGCACTGTGACGAGGATGCGCCGCGCCCTCGAATGTGGCGTAAGGAGGCAACCGATGAAGATCAAGCTGACCAGTGTACACGTGAATGACCAGGCGAAGGCCCTGCGCTTCTACACCGACGTCGTGGGTTTCGTGAAGAAGGCTGACTTCAGCCAGGGGCCGTTTCGATGGCTCACGGTGGCGTCATCGGAGGACCCGGACGGCACGGAGCTGCAGTTGGCGCCGAACGACAACCCGGCGGCCAAGGCCTATCAGCAGGCCATGTACGAGCAAGGCCAGCCCGCGGCGATGTTCTTCACCGACGACGTGCAGGCCGACTACGAGCGTATGAAAGCGCGCGGCGCCGAGTTCACCATGCCGCCAACGGAGGTGACCGGCTCCAAGATTGCCAAGCTGAACGACACCTGCGGCAATCTCATTCAGGTCACCCAATTGCTGCGCCGGTAGGGCGGACGTCCAGGAGGATCGGTTCACGCTGCCGGCCGGTTGCGCAGCAGCTGGAGGTGTGCCCGAACTTCTTGATCGTTCGAACCTGTAGACAATCTCCGGGCCGAGGAGATCGCTGCGGCGCTGCGTCATGGACGCGTCGCCGCGGGGACCGTTCCACTGGGTGAGGATTCGATGCCGACGCTACCGAGTCATGCCGTCAGCGCGTGCGTCACATGGCAACGGATGGCGACAGGATGGCCCTCCGCCAAAGGGTCACGCCAACGGGGAGGGGAAGTGTGCTCTTGACATTGCTCAGTATAATGAGTAATTTTACTCACTATAATGACTACACGCGCGATCCCTCCGTTCGAGCGGGGACAGGCGGCCACTCTCGCCTCGAGGTTAGGTGAGCCGCGTCGATTCCTGCAGGTCGTTGCGGGCGCCCGCCAGGTGGGCAAGACCACGCTGGTGGAGCAGGTGCTGGCTCGCCTGGATGTCCCGAGCGTCTTCGTGTCGGCGGACGAGCCGACCCTTGGCGATGTCGATTGGTTCGCCTCCCGGTGGGAACGGGCGCGAATCGCGGCCGCCGAGACCGGCAAGGCCGGAGCGGTGCTGGCCCTCGACGAGGTGCAGAAGATCCCGGGCTGGTCAGAGACGGTAAAGCGACTCTGGGATGAGGACTCGCGGGCCCGCCGGCCGCTCAAGGTGGTTCTGCTTGGCTCGGCGCCCCTCCTGATGCAGCAGGGTCTCACCGAGAGCCTGGCGGGCCGGTTCGAGATTGTGCACGTGCCGCACTGGTCGTATGCGGAAATGCGCGCGGCCTTCGGGTTTTCTCTCGACCAGTACCTGTACTTCGGCGGCTATCCGGGAGCCGCGCCGCTCATCAAGGATCCGCCACGCTGGAGACGTTACCTTCTCGATGCCCTGATCGAGACGACCATCGCACGGGATGTGCTCTTGATGACGAGGGTGGACAAGCCCGCGCTGCTGCGGAGGCTGTTCGAGCTGGGTTGCCGCTACTCCGGCCAGGTGTTGTCCTACACGAAGATGCTCGGACAGCTCCAGGACGCGGGCAACGCCACCACGCTGGCGCACTATCTCGATCTGCTCGCCGGCGCCGGGATGCTCACGGGCCTTCAAAAATACGCTGGCCAGGCCGTGCGCCAGCGCGGGTCGAGCCCGAAGCTGCAGGTGCTGAACACCGCGCTCATGACCGCGCAGTCCGGCCTCTCACCCGACGAAGCAAGGGCCGATCGGGAGTTTCGCGGGCGTCTCGTCGAGTCGGCCGTGGGCGCGCACCTCGCCAACGCGGCTGCTGGCGGCGCCTGCGAGCTGTTCTACTGGCGCGAACGTAACCGCGAGGTGGACTTCGTGGTCCGCACCGGCCGAACCGTCATCGCCATCGAAGTGAAGAGCGGCCGCGCGCCTGCTTCGTTTCCGGGTCTTGGCGCCTTTGCGGAGGCCTTCAAGCCGAAGCGCACGCTACTGGTCGGGGGGGATGGCATTCCGCTGGAGGAGTTCTTGACCAAGCCGGTTGACCACTGGACGCAGGCATGAAACGGTCGGTGATCACCAATGGGTAGACTGATCATCGTTGACTGCGAAGCGCCCTTCGGGGTTGGCGCGCCCTCCGTCGGTGACATGACGGAGTTCGGCGCAGTCGATGTCAACGCGCTTCGGGAAGGACGTGTGGAGACATTTCATGGCGTCGACTGCTCTGAGGACACGTTCCGTCAGTTCCAGGAATGGCTGGCCCCACGGATGCCGGTCGTGTTTGTCTCAGACAATCCGGCTTACGACTTCCAGTGGATCAACTTCTACTTCTGGCGTTACTTCGGCGAAAACCCGTTCGGGCATTCCGGGCGGCGCATCGCCGACTTCTACGCGGGGTTGGTGGGTGATTTTCGAAGCACGCAGAAGTGGAAGCGATTGCGCCGGACAAAACACGATCACCATCCGGTACACGACGCGCTCGGAAACGCCGAGGCACTTATTCGACTTCTCGACGGTGAACGGTGACGCTCGACATTGGCCGATGCCTCCGAGCGCATAAGTAGATGTCGCCGCTCGCATCCACGTTGGCGAGTTCTCGAGAGGGCAGAGCGCCTACCTGGACTATCACCGAGTGGCGGTGTTCGGCCAAGGTTGACCTGGCGTTCCTGTATTGAGTACGCCTGGGAGAACGGTTGTCGGACGAGGGCGTTGCGGAGAGGCACCCGGTCGATTTCGTACTCCGCCGCGCGCAACCGCGATGGCACCACGAATTCATTGAACCAGCGCGACGGTCCCCTCCTGAGGCTGAGGGTGGTCGTCGGCGGTGCGTTCGCGACGGCGCCCACAATACCGACCGAGGTGCCGAGCCCGTGGAAAGCTATTCGAAACGTGAGTAGGAGACTTACTAGCAGTGGGCGCGGGTTTGGGTGTCACCCCGTTGTTAACCCGGAACCCGAAAAACAGGGCGACCCTTCGATAGACTCAGGGCCGCCCCGCTGGATCATGGTCGGGGCGACCCTTCGACCCTTCGACGAACTCAGGGTCGTCCCGAGCTGGGTCGAGGGACGATAGACTCAGGATCGCCCCGCTGGATCGTGGTCGGGGCGACTGGATTCGAACCAGCGACCCCCTGCGCCCAAGGCAGGCCACGGAAAGGCCTGTAAGCCATTAGAACTAAATGGGATGTAGGCGCGGCGATATCGTGGGGCCAGGGCCGGGGACCGTTGCATGGCGAGACGGCGCCAAGCCAGGGTGCCTGCGGCGATGAACTCGGACGAGACGAGCCTGATGTCAAATATTGACAAACCATGACATCGCGCCTAGGGTGATTGGGAAGGACACTTCCACCATGAACGTCTCGCTGACTCCAGAACTCGAGCATCTTGTGAACGAGAAGGTCAACAGCGGCCTCTACCAGACCGCGAGCGAAGTCGTACGAGAAGCGCTGCGTCTGATGAAGGAACGCGATGACCTGACGCGCCTTCGTGCTGACGTGCGAACCGGCTTCGATGAGGTTGCTCGTGGCGAGGGCATCGAATACTCCCGTGCGTCCGGACGAAGTCTCGCCGCCGACGTCAAGGCACGGGCAAGAGCCGCCAGGGCGGCAAAGCGCTGATGACGTACGTCCTCGCACCGTCCGCCGCCAGGGATCTCGAGATCCTGTGGCAGCACCTCGCTGACGAGGCGAGCGAGGCCGTTGCGGATCGAGTGATTGACGCGATCTCGGGACGGTGCGAAATGCTCGCCGACTTCCCGCTCGCTGGGCGGCTTCGCCCCGATCTCGGGCCGGATGTGCGGTGCTTCCCAGTGGAGCGCCATGTGATCTACTACCGCCAGGAGAACGCACGGATCGTGATCGCGCGCGTGCTTCACGGAAGTCGGGATCAGACTGCCACATTCCAGGAGCCAGCCGAGGGCGAGTCTTCATCAACAGCCGAGCCATCGGATCAATAGCCTCGGGTTCGACAGGCGGTGTATTGCCCGTTGTGATGAGTCGTAGCCTGGCTACGACAATCGCTGAAATTCCAAACGACTGGCCCATCATGACGCCTCTTTCGTTCGTCGCGCCGGCATTGGGATGACATTCGCGCCGGCTCGTGGCGCCACCGGGATCTTGACTTGCTGGCTCGCGGCCACCATGTCGTCCTTGAGCAGGTGCACGTAGTGCGCTTCGGTGACGGTCACGCTCGAGTGGCCCAGGATCCTCGACAGCTTGTAGATGTCGCCGCCGGCCTGCAGCCATCGCGTGCCGAACGTGTGGCGCAGCGTGTGCGGCGTCAGGTGCGCCACGTGCGCCCGGACCGCGCCTTCCGCCAGCACTTCGCGCAGCCGTTGCTGGTTCTGGTTCCACAGCTTGCCCTCGGCATCAAGTTGCTCCTTGATCGCGGCCTTCGCGTCCGGCTGCATCGGCACGTCTCGCTCCTTGGCGAACTTGCCCAGAACGTGCACTGTGCCTCGCACCCAATCGATGTTGCGCTTTGGATCGATGCCGCGGATCTCCTCCAGCCGGCAGCCCGTTCCGAGAGCGAAACGGACGAAGCGCTGGAATCGCGGGTGGAGCACCCCCATGAGCTTCGTCTCCTCGTCCAGCGTGAGCACGCGCGTCCGCGCCTTGTCCTTGCCGCGCTTGATGCCGCGGAACGGATTGCGGATCTCGTGGCCTTCCTCGATGGCGCGTTCGAAGATGGCTTGCAGCAACCCGCGCTCGCGACGAACGGTGCTTTCGGACACGCGCCGCCGCTGCTTGTGGCCCGGGCTGGCCGTGAGCTGCGTGCGGCGGATGTTCATGTAGCGGACGACGTCCGACTTGGTGATCGTGTCGAGCCGCTTGGCGCCAAGGAGCGGGAGGAAGTGAGCGACGATCTGTGCGTCGCGGTTCTTCGACGACTTGGTGGGCGAGTAGGTCGCGCGGTACACGGCCCACCATTCGGCGAAGCTCGGGATGGTGCTCTTCCAGCCGAGGATGCCCGAGCGGATGTCGTGCTCGATCTCCACGGCGCGGCGCTCCGCCGACTTCTTGTCGGCGAAGCCCGTGGACACGCGGAAGCGCTGGCCGTTGATGCGCTTGACGAAGTACCAGGTGTCACCGCGCTTCGTCAAACCCATGGCGCACCCCCTTGGCCATCCAGCGGTCGAGCGCGAACCGGTCGAATCGGATGACGCGCCCCTGCCGGACGAACGGCATCTGCCGCCGGTTCACGCGGTGGTAGAGGGAGTGGCGACTCATGCACAGGTAGCGAGCCGCCGCGTCCACGTCGAGCCAGCGAGGATCGAGCCCCGATCCGGTCGAGCTGGTAGCGGATTCCAACTGCATAGCGACCTCCGTCACGGATGGCGCGAGAAGTGGAGGTGGCCGTTGGCGTGCGCCTGAGCGCGGGCGCCATGCGGAATATCGGAAGCCGCCTCGCGGTTGCGGCCTGGAGCGACCGTCGCGCCTGAGCGCAGACGCTTCTTGCGGCTGGTCGGAACCGATATAGGTGTCGCGACGGACCATGTCGTGACCGTCGAGTTGAACCTCGCCATGGGCAGGACGCTTCCGGCTGCGAGGCAGATACAACTCGCCGAGCAACTCGTGGCAGACACCAGCACTCTGCCCGGCGTCCGCGTCGCGGCTGCCGCCAACGGTCTGCCCCCGAACCAGTCGCGCATGATGATGTCGTTCAATCTGCCCGATTGGAGGACCGGCGGGCCGGTCCAGCGTGACATTGGGATGCTGAATCCGACCCCACAGTACTTCCGCGCGTTGGGGATTCCACTCGTGAGAGGCCGGCTCTTCACGGTGGCCGACGGCGCGGATGCTCCCCAGATTGCCATTGTCAATGTGACCGCTGCTAAGCGCCTGTTTGGTACGCTCGATGTGGTCGGGCGAACGCTGCCCGGAAGCCGGAAGGCCGGGGAGAAGTTCACCACCATCGTAGGCGTTGTGGGGGACGTGAAGTACTCCGGGCTCGGAGAAGCCGTCGAGGAAACGGTCTACGTGCCGTTTCCCCAGTATCCGTTCCGCAACATGGTGCTCGTGGCCAGGACCACCGGAGATCAATCTCAGCTAGTAGGCGCGTTGGCTGCGGTCGTTCACAAGGTCGACCGCGAGATCACCATCGGGCCGGTACGGACGCTCGACGAGGTAGTGTCGGAGGCGGCCGCCCGCCCGAAGTTCCGAACGGCACTGTTTTCAACCCTCGCCGGGCTCGCGTTAATCCTGGCGGTCGTGGGTCTCTACGGGGTCGCCACCTACACGGTGACAGAGCGGACGCGAGAGATAGGCGTCCGGATGGCGCTTGGCGCCGGGCGGTGGCAAGTGGTCGGGATGATCGTGCGCGAGGGGCTGTGCCTGGCTGGGGCTGGCGTGGCAGTCGGCCTCTGCGGAGCCTTCGTGCTCACGCGCACGCTCTCGGGATTTCTCTATGGCGTGACAGCTCGCGACACGGCGTCGTTCCTGCTCGCAGCTGCCGCGCTGGTTCTCACAACGGCGGTGGCCAGTTACGTGGCGGCACGACGGGCCGCCCGCGTCGATCCGCTCGTTGCGCTTCGCGCGGAGTGACTGCCGGCGTCCTATGAGTGAGGGCCGGCCTGTCCGCCCCTGCTCACAGACAGGCTGTTCGAATCGCAGTACGTGTGGTCCGTTCGAAGGTGTCATGGCTCGTCCCCGCATGCCAATTGGGTGACTGCTGGACGTTGGAAGACGCCGTAGGCTTGAACAGGAACTCGACGACCAACTCGCGCTGCGCCACAAGGGTCTGTCCATTCACCGCGCGGCGGTGCGAATAGAGGCACCAGGCGTAACGAACAGACGGCGCTCGATCCCAGGGAAGTGACTGAGATGGTGGATGTACCGCGACTGCCGTCCATTGCCCGAGCCCGTCGAAACCGTCGCGTGATTGTCGTTGCGGTAGGAGTGCTCGCTATCGCTGTCACCACGCTGCTGATGTCACGGTTGAGACCAGCCGCACCCACCGTCGAGCGCTCCAGCGTGTTGACAGACACCGTGAAGCGCGGCGCGATGGTACGCAACGTCCGCGGTCTCGGCACGCTGGTCCCCGAGGTCATCCGCTGGATTCCTGCTGAAACGGCAGGTCGAGTCGAACGTATTCTCGTTCGGCCCGGAGCCACTGTGACGCCTGACACGATCGTGCTGGAGCTTAGCAACCCTTCAGAGGCGCAGGCGCTGGTTGACCTTGAAGGCCAGAAGCGCGGGGCCGAAGCCGAACTCACCACGCTTCGTGCCCGCATCGAGAACGAATTGGAGTCGCAGGAGGCGACGGTCGTGTCGATTGATTCAGAGTACCGCCAGGCGACGTTGCAGGCGACGGCCGACGCCGGGTTGGCGAAAGAAGGCCTGAAGTCGAGTCTTGAGACGCGGCTATCCGCCATGCGGGCCGAGGCGCTCAATATGAAAGCGGAGGCCGAACGCAAGCGGTTGGCCCGGATGAAGGGGTCAGTGGATGCACAACTAGCCGTGCAGCAGTTGGCAGTCGAGCGGATGGGCACGCAGGTCATCTTGAAGCAGTCGCAGGTTGGGGCGCTAAAGGTCCGCGCCGGCATCGCCGGGGTGCTTCAACTCGTCCCGGTCGAGGTTGGGCAACAGGTGGCACCGGGAACGAACTTGGCTCGAGTAGCCGATCCGGTCCGCCTGAAGGCCGAACTGAAGATCCCCGAGACGCAGGCGAAGGACGTGCAGATTGGACAGGTCGCGTCCATCGACACCCGCAACGGATTGATCGCTGGCCGGGTGGTCCGAATCGATCCTGCGGTGGTCGGCGGCACCGTCACCGTCGATGTATCGCTCGAAGGGGAGTTGCCCAGGGGCGCCAGGCCGGACCTCAGTGTGGACGGCACGATCGAGCTTGAGCGGCTCCCGGACGTGCTCTACACGGGGCGGCCTGCCTTGGGTCAGGAGAACAGTTCCATCATGCTGTTCCGGATAGGCCCCGACGGCTCCACTGCCGAACGCGTCAAGGTGACGCTCGGGCGCACGGCGGTCAATGCTGTGGAAATTCGCAGTGGACTCAAGGAAGGCGACCAAGTGGTGCTGTCCGACACGTCCACGTGGGAAACCGCCGATCGTATTCGGCTCAAGTAGCGGAGAGTGCCGCTGGCCTGCTGCCGGCTCCAGGCGGGGGACCATTCTGGAAGGAACTGACGATGAGCGCGACCACAAAACCGCTGATCAAGCTTGAAGGTGTGACGAAGGTGGTACTTCACAGACGAGGTCGAGACGCATGCCCTGTCCGGCATCAACCTCGAGATCAAGCGCGGCGAATATGTCGCGATCTCCGGACCGTCGGGTTGCGGCAAGTCGACGCTGCTGTCGATTCTGGGGCTGCTCGACACGCCGACCGCAGGCACGTACACCCTCAACGGGAATGCTGCCGCCGACTTGAATCTCGCCCAGCGAGCGCGGATACGCAACCGCGAGGTGGGGTTCATATTCCAGAGCTTCAACCTGATCGGCGATCTGACCGTGTTCGAGAACGTCGAACTGCCTCTGACCTACCGTGGGATGCCGGCTCGCGAGCGGGAAGCGCGCGTCGCGGCAGCGCTGGAGCGAGTCGGGATGACCCCCCGCTCGCGCCATCTGCCGAGCCAGTTGTCGGGTGGACAGCAGCAGCGTGTGGCCGTGGCTCGGGCACTCGCAGGTGAACCAGCGATCTTACTGGCCGATGAGCCGACGGGCAACCTAGACTCTCGCAACGGCGAGGCCGTCATGGAACTGCTCAGCGAGCTTCACCGGTTGGGCGCCACGATTTGCATGGTGACCCATGATACGCGTTTCGCCCGCCACGCCAATCGTACGGTTCACCTGTTCGACGGGTGCGTCGTAGACGAGAGTGTCGAGGCGATGGCGTAATGTGATCGGACCCGCCGCTATCGCGGCGTGCCAATGTAGCTGTGGTGACCGACATAGAGCGCGCCGGGCGGGTCAAGACCGCGAAGCGCCGGAGCGCAGCGAAGGGCAGTCTTGACGCGCCCAAGCGCTCCCGCACAATCGTGGGCCGGAGCGACGGCACGGACGGAGCTGCCCTGCGGTCGGATCAGTCCAGACCGAACAGCGCCCGCGTGAGGTCGATCGGACGCGCACCCTTGAGCGGCAGGATCGGCGTTCGGGCCAGGTCACGGGCGATGTCTTCGAGAGTCGCTTGCCTGACCGTAATGAAGTGCGCGCGTGCCATGAACGAGAAGTCGTTCAGCGTGCCCAGCAACGTGCGGCTGTTCGTCCTGCCGAACGCTACGTCTGACATCCGGGAGCGCTCCTCGTCGATCGCCGATTGCGGGACTCCCAGGACGGCGAGCGCCGCGCAGACGGCGTCGGGAAACACCACTGCCAGGCGGTTCGCCTGGCGCACCGGAATCAGGACCGGCAGGCGCGAATGCTCGCTGATGAACAGCAGCGCGTGGCGGCGCCCCATTCGGATGACGTTGCCGTACCAGTCGCCGAGCAGCGTCGTGGACGCGTCTGGCGGCGGGTCGTCGAACCGCTTCAGCCGGAGGAGTAACTGCTGCGTGCAGCGGAGAACGACCATCAGATCAACAGTGTAATCCGCTGCGCCACGAACGGCAGATTGCGATCCAGATCTTGCGCGGATCTGGATCAGCATCTGCTGCTCACCGTCACACAGACTGGGCACTGACAGCGGGGCGTGAGCGACCCCGCTCGCGGGGCCTGGAACAGGCCAAGCGCGCGGCAGGTGGGGTCGCTCACGCCCCAATTCCTTCCCGCCGTCCCTTCGGCGGTGGGTGCGCGGGCGGCAACGAACGCCGCCCGAACTCGGCGCCAGCGAAGGCCCAAGTCCTCGATGCTGTCGCAGTTGGCTGCGGTTCGACGGCGGGCGCAGGCTGATTGGTCATGTTCATCGATGATCATCGATGATCATGCATCATGCGTCGTGCTCGTGGTCGCGGTCGTGGTCGTGTCGTGGCGGTTGTCAGGTGGTGGAGGGGGCCGATGACGCTGGGGGCTTGGTTCCCCCTTCTCGGCCCCCTCTCGCGGACGGCAGCGGTTCAGGCCACGGCAACCAGGGGGGAGAGGTGACTGTAGGCGTGGGGGAGAACCAGCGTCTCGATCTTGGCCGCGCCGGACGTCAACGCGTTGCTGATTGTCGGGGACGCGGCGACGGTCAGAACAGCCTCGCCGTCCTGCTGCCAGGCGCGATACAGCACGGGGAATCGAGGCGATTGGAAGGCCCGGCGGGCGCGCTGGAAGCGGGCATCATCGGCTTCCGCAAGCGACCCTGACCGGACCTCCCGGAGACGCTCGAAGTACCACCGCAGTTCACCAAGGACAGGCTCCCTCAACGGCGTGGCGAGCTGGTTCCACGCGGCCTGCCGCCAGTGGTCCGCGCTGCTTCCCAGGTGTGGGGGAAGGACGATGCGGAGCGTCCACGCCGGCAACCGGCTGAGCATCGCGGCGTGTCGCTGGAGGAATCCCCGCAGGTCTTCGTGGAGAGGGTCGGACACCAGGTAGACGAGGATGAGCCGGCCCTCGGGATGGATGCCGACCGGCAGGCGATCGGGGAAGAGCCTGACCTGTCGCTCGGCGCCGTCTCCGGCAGTCGCGACGGCAACGTGGGGTAGGTCGTCAGGCGAGATCGCGGTCAGTGCGGTCAGGTGGGCGACCTTCTCCTCCGGCGTGGACAGCCACACGATCTGGGGGTTCTCCAGGATCGCGTCGAGCAGCATCAGGCGCTCCAGCGCACGCGGCACGGCGGGCGGACGGCGAAGCCGACTGTCGGGCTCGCCGATGGCTTCGTACAAGGCTCGGTGACGGACGTGAAAGATGCGCGCGCGGTTGTGCGAGCAGTCGTACGTTGAGGCGTACCCGCCCGTGACGAGCTTGTCGAAGAAGCGCCGCGTCTTCTGCCCGAAGACGATGCCGGCGAACGCCGCGTACTGGCGCATGACGCACACGCCGGAGTGGCGCATGACGAGCACCAGGAAGCGCGCCTGACGCTCCGTGAAGCCCTTCTTGGCGACGGCCTGGACCGCATCGTTGATGTTCATCCCAGTAGCTCCTCGGCAACGCGGGGATCGAACCCGCGTCCACCCCTCGCGCCGTTCTGGCGACCCCCACCGCGCCGCAGCTGCCGCCGCCGCCCTTGACGATGCGGACGCCGGAGCCGCGGTGGCAACTGAACCCGGCGGCGGCTTTGGCAGCCAAGTGGCCACCGCGGTAGTGGACGGTTGTGACCTCGATGTCCTCGGTCCGGAGCCGCCCGTCCACGTCCTCGTACTCGATGCGCGCATCGGGAAACTGGACGTGGCCATCCTGCTCCGGAAGGTCGTGTGCGAGCGCCCACAAGTGAATCTCCTCGGGCGTCCGATCGGAGCGTCCGTCGCTGTCCGACCGGCCCCGGTTGTGCTCCTGCAGGAACTGCTGGTACTCGCGCTTGAGCTCGTAGTCGACGACGACGCGCCGCACGTTCGCGCCACGCTCGCACAGTTGACCCGCAGCCCGAAGATAGGCTCGGTAGACCTGCGCGTCGTGGGTCAGCTCCTTGGGCTTTCGGAAGCCGGCGTAGAACGCCTGGCGGGCATCGTGGGTGTCGCGTACCTCGGCAGGTTCGGGGCGCCCTGAGTTCGCCGAAGGGCGTCGATTGGCCTCCAGCAGAGTCTCGACCACGCTCGGTCAGGACGACGAGCGCCCGGTCGCGACCAAGAGCCGGGATGGTCTGGACGAGCCCCGACTGGCGCAGGTGGTAGAGGTCGCCGCGTCGCGGATCGAGCGGCCTGTCCTGGCCGTCGCGCAGGTCGCCGGCAGGGACAACACGGAACGCGCCGACCGTCGTGAGCGTGCGGCTCTCGGAGCCGCGCAGCATGTATTCGTGGTCGCGCTCGTGGACTCGAACGCGTTCGAGTCCGCGAGGGAGATCGACCTGGCTCATGAACACCTCCGCGGATCGACGTGCTCGCGATCGCGCGCGTCGGAAGCGCCGCGACCACCGCGACTGAGATCGCGGCCAGTCTCCGCCAGGATCTGGCGCGCGAGCCGCGTTCGTCGTCGCGCGGGGCATCGAACGATCGAGGATCGAAGTCGTGCATACGGACCTCCTTCGGTTGCGTTGGAATGCGGAGAGACGCCAACTGTGGCCACTGGCGACCGCACAGCGCCGGGAAGCGCTGTGGTTTGCATCACTTAGGCGGGATTTGGGTGTGGCCACTTTTGTGGCCGCTTTGATGCGAGAACGGGCGATTCGCGGCGACGCGTGGCAGATCGCGAGTATCGCTGAGTGATCAGCTAACTCGCGTTCGTACTGTGTGTTGTGAAGATTCGAGAGGAAGTTGGTCGGGGCGACTGGATTCGAACCAGCGACCCCCTGCGCCCAAGGCAGGTGCGCTACCAGGCTGCGCTACGCCCCGACTCCCCGTCATCTTAACCCAAAGCACCGCTCAGACTTCCGGCTTTCGGCGTTCCGCCCGCCCTCAACGGCGCTGACGCGCCGCAGCACACGACCACAGAGGGCGCGGAACACGCTGACGCTCGCCGCGGTGCCGGCAGAAACGCCAGGGTTCCGCCCGGGGCACCTGGCGCAAATCCTCCTGCGCGGCCGCTCTCGCGCCACGCCGGTGATAAGACGCGCGCGTTCGCCGATGCGCGGCCGCTCTCGCGCCACGCCGGTGACAGAGCGCGCGCGTTCGCCGATGCGCTGGCTGGAATCGCACGGACTGGTAAACTAGCACCAAACTCATCGGCGTTGAAATCCGTCTAAGCGAGACAAGGGGGATTGATGCCGTCTCTCGCGGTTCGATGTGTCTTCGCGCTCGTCGTCGTGGCGCATGCATCGCCGTCTCACGCCCAGCCCGCCTCGCAGAAGGGCCCGCAGCCGCCGCAACCCGCGCGCGTCGCGCCGCCCATCGCCACCTTCACGGCGGTGCGCGCCACCTCGCCGATCAAGATCGACGGCGTGCTCGATGAGCCCGCGTGGGAGAAGGCCACGGTCATCACCCTGCCGTACGAATGGTCGCCCGGCGACAACGTGCCGCCGCCCGTCGCCACCGAGTGCCTCGTCACCTACGACGACACCTACTTCTACGTGGCGTTTCGCGCGCACGATCCGAGGCCCCAGGAAATCCGCGCGCCGCTCATGGGCCGCGACGATACCGACACGCTCGTCCAGGGCGACCACGTGGGCGTGATGATCGACACGTTCAATGACGAACGCCGTGCGTTTCAGTTCCGCGTCAACCCGCGAGGCGTGCAGGCCGACGCCATCTTCAGCGAGCAGGACGGCATCGAGGATTTCTCCTGGGACATGATCTGGGACGCTCGCGCCAGGATCACTGAGGACGGATACGTCGTCGAGATGGCGCTTCCGCTGAAACAGCTGCGGTTTCCGGGCGGAGGAAAGTCCGAGACATGGGGATTCGAGGCTTTTCGGTCGTGGCCGCGCAGCGTGAGGCATCGGATCTCGTCGGCCTACCGGGACCGTAGCAAGCTCTGCATCCTGTGCCAGGAGAACAAGCTCGGGGGCCTCGAGGGCCTGCTGCCGGGCCGCAACATCGAACTCGATCCCACGCTGACCTCGAGCCGGACGGATCAGATCGGGGAGGATCAGGCCGGCATGACCTCCGGCAGGATTGACGCCAAGCCCGGTTTGAGCGGCCGGTGGAGCGTGACGCCGAACCTGACGTTGAACGGGGCGGCCAATCCCGACTTCTCACAGGTCGAAGCCGACGTCGCACAGCTCGACGTGAACACCCGGTTCGCGCTCTACTACCCCGAGAAGCGGCCGTTCTTCCTCGAGGGCCTCGACTACTTCTCGACGCCCATCCAGACCGTGTTCACGCGAACGGTGGCGGAGCCGTACGGCGGCGTGAAGCTGACCGGCAAGCAGGGAGCGAACGCCGATCGGCGTGTTCGCGACGCTGGATCGGCTGAACAACCTGCTGATTCCAGCGAACCAGGACTCGGTCAGCGCGTCACAGCACGAGGACACCGCTGCGGCGGTCGTCCGCTTCCGGCGCGACATCGGCGCGGGATCGACCTTCGGGCTGCTGTATTCGGGACGCGAAGCCCGCGGCTACCACAATCGCCAGTACGGAGCCGACACGTTTCTCCGTCTCGGCAAGTCCGACAGCGTGCGCATCCAGGTCCTTCGAAGCGACACGCAGTACCCGCTCGAGATTGCGCAGGACTACAGCCAGCCGGCACGGCCATTCAGCGGAGACGCGGTGTTCGCCGACTACCAGCACCAGAGCCGGACGTGGGTTGCCTACGCGTTGGCGGAATCGTACAGCCCGGGTTTCCGAAGCGACTCGGGGTTCGTCGCGCGTGTCGACTACCGCAACCTGTATGCAGAGCTGGCGCGCCGCTTCTGGGGGACGGGCAAGTCCTGGTTTACGACGCTCGACCTGGGGATGCGCGGATGGGAGTCGACCAGGTCCGACTGGAACATGACCGACCGCACGGTGGCGGCCTTCGTCAACTATTTCGGGCCGCTGCAATCGCAGCTCATCTTCAACGGCGCCCACGACCTGGTCGTCTACCAGGGCGTCACCTACAACTACTGGCGGCCCAACTTCCAGGTCGGCCTCCAGCCGACGGGGAACACGAATTTCTTCATGACCGGCCGGTTCGGCGACGGCGTGGACTTCGCGAACTCGCGGAAGGCGACAGCGGCGCTGCAGTTCGGGCCGAGCTTCCAGTATCGCCCCAATACGGCAGTCAGCCTGGCGCTGACGCACAACTTCGATCAGCTCTCCGTGCCGCAGGGCCGGCTCTATCGCGCCAACCTCACGCAGGCCCGCCTCGTCTACAACATCAGCGTACGGTCGTTCATCCGGGCGATCGTGCAGTACACCGACATCACGCGGAATCCGGCGCTCTACATCGACGAGACCGCCCCGCACAGCCGGCGGCTGTTCACCCAGTTCCTGTTTTCGTACAAGGTGAACCCCCAGACCGTCGTGTTCGCAGGGTACTCGGACAATTACAGCGGGGGAGAGGCTCCGGCGGTCGATCTGAGGCGGCAGAACCGGACGTTCTTCGTGAAACTCGGCTACGCCTGGACATTCTGATGGCGCCCGGGCGGTGCGCCGCGGGCGCCATCAGACCGATTGCCTCTAGCGTCCCGCGAACTCGACCATCACCTCTTTGTCGAGGGTCACCTTCACCCCCTTGACCCCCTTGAGCATCACCTTCGCTTCTTCGAGCGAATTGGGCTGGCCCATCTTCTCGAGGATCTTCGGGTCCGCGGTGAGCTGGTCGAAATCGATGTCGAGCAGCGTGATCTGCGGACCATCGACGTACTGGCTGTTGGTCTTGATGATGCGGCCGTCGACGCGAAGCGCGATGGCAATCCTCATGCCCTTGAGGATCTGCTTCATCATTTCCATGGCACCGGCGGCGCTCGGATCGGCTGCCTGTTCTTTTGCCTTGGACTTGGCCTCTTCGAACTTGTTCCCGGGGAAGACCACCGTCACCACCGGGTTGCCTGCCGCCGACTTCCCGAACTTGAAGAGCAATTCCTCCTTCGGGCGCCCCTCGACCGTGGTGTCGGGTGAGCTGTCGAGGCCGGACGGTTTCTGTTCGAGGCGGATCTTGGTGACGTCGTCGAATGCGTAGAGGGCCTTGACGCCCTGGATCTGGGCGTTCTTGAAGGGCGTACTGGAGACGAAGCGGACGCCGGGGCCCATCTTCTTGGCGGCGGCACGCAGCTTGACCTCGTCGAACATGTCAGGGCCCTTGCCCTTGGTCTTGTCGCCGCCCATCGACGCCAGGGCGTTCAGCTGCGCGACGGCCTCCGCGCTCATCCCGGTGGTCTCCTCGATGGTGCCGCTCCCGTCACTCTTGACGGTGATGACGGTGTTCGACTGAATACAACCAGTCATGACGACGATGGCCAGTCCGATGATGATTCGTGTGATGTACTTCAATCCTGCCTCCTCGGTTACTTCTTGATCGGCCGTTTCGGCCTGTCCGCCCGGTCAGCTGTGTCCGGCTTCTTCGTCATCTGCTCGAGAATCGCGCCCACCTGCTTGATTTCGTCTCCGTACACGGCCCAGTTGCCCGCACGCTGGGCCTGCATGGCCTTGTCGAAGTGCTCCCGCGCCAGCGGCGCCAGCGTTTCGGGAGACTCGATCGCCGTGAGCACGTCGGTGTCGGTCGGCGGCGGTTCCTCCACGCTCGCCTGGCCGACGCCCAGGCGGAACACGCGCTCGAGCGCCGCGTCGAGGGTCGGCTCCATCACGATCGTGTTCTGGTACACGACGATGATGCGCTTGAGCTCCGGAGGCGTCTTGCCCCCCGCGGCGCGGAGGTACAGGGGACGAATATACAGAAGTGACTCCTCGATGGGAACCACCATCAGCGTCCCCTGGATGACTTCGGAGCCCTGCTGGCTCCAGAGCGTGATCTGGGGCGAAATCACCTGGTCCTGGTTGATGCGCGCCACGATCTGCCGCGGCCCGTAGACCACCTTCTGCTTCGGGAACTGGTACACGACCAGCCGCCCGTAGTGCGAGCCGTCGCTTCGCGCCACGAGCCACGCCGACAGGTTGTCCCTGCGGCTCGGCGTGAAGGGGAGCATCTCGATGAACTCCAGGTCACGCTCGCGCGGCAGCCGCATGATGGCGTAGTAGGGCTCCATCGGCGCGGCCGTGCTGCCGGACTCGACCGCCGGCACCTCCCACTGATCCTCCTTGTTGAAGAACACGGCCGGGTTGGTCATGTGATAGGTGGCGTACATCGCGCTCTGGATCGAGAAGAGGCCCTCGGGATAGCGCACGTGCCGGCGCAGCTCGGCCGGCATGTCGCCGAGCGGCTTCAACAGGCCCGGGAAGATGTTCGCCAGCGTCGCCGCGAGGGGATCCCGCCGGTCGGCGAGATAGAAGGTCGTCGTGCCGTTGTAGGCGTCGACGACGATCTTGACGGAGTTCCGGATGTAGTTGATGCCCGTGTCGGTTCGGGTGGAGTACGGGTAGGAGCTGGTGGTCGTGTAGGCGTCCAGCATCCAGTACAGTCGTCCGCCCGCGATGACCAGATACGGATCCCGATCCAGCATCAGGAACGGCGCAATCGTCTTCACCCGCTCGATGATATTCCGGTGGAACAGCACGCGGCTGTCCGGCGTGAGGTCCTCGCTCAGCAGGACCTTGATGGAGCGAAAGCGCAGCGCGAAGAGAAACTTGTTGAACATCGAGCCGACGCTGACGCCTCCCGTCCCGTTGTAGGCCCGGTAGACGTCGCTGTCGCCGCGCGGATAGTCGAATTCGCGCGCCCGCGTCCTCACGAACACGTAGTCGCTCGCCAGTTCACTGAAGTAAAGGCTCGGCTCCTTCACTTCCAGCTCGGGGGGCGATTCCAGCGGGACGTTCTTCACGAGGAGTACCGGTGTGCCCTCGGGCGTGACCTCGTTGACCGGCCCGAGCGTCAGGCCGTAGCCGTGGGTGAAGGTCAGGCGCTCGGCGATCCAGCTGCGGTTCGGCAGGCTCTCGGCGTTGAGCTCGCGGGCCGAGAGCATCACCTCCCGGTACTGGCCGTTGATGATGTAGCGATCGATGTCGATCGACGTGAAATCGTAGTACCGCCGCAGCTCCTGCAGCTGCCCGAACGTGTCGAGCAGGGGCCGCCGATCCCAGAGCCTCACGTTCCCGAGGGTCCCCGAGTTGGTGCTGATGTCGCGCGGCGTGAGCGTCGCGTCGCCCGAGAGCTGCCGTTCCTCGATGCTGTCCAGGCCGAATGCCTTCCGCGTGGCGGCGATGTTGTACTCGATGAAGGGCGTCTCCTTGACCTGCTCGTTCGGCGTGACCACGAGCCTCTGCACGCCGGTGGACAGCAGCTCCCCCATCAGCCACGCCGCCGCGTACAGGCCGAATGCACTGATGAGGAGCCACGTGCGCTTCGTGAACACATGGACGAGCGAGAGCAGCGCGCCGAACACGGACACGCCGGACAGGACCCAGAGCACCGGCCGCCGCGTCGTGACGTCGGCATAGGTTGCGCCGACAATCACGTCCGACTTGCCGAGCAGCAGCTGCGTCGTGTCGAGCAGGGCGCCGGAGGCGAGGATCAGGAACAGCACGAAGGAGAGCAGGGAGGTGTGGCGGCTGGCGCCGCGCAGCGTTCCGAAGGGCCCGCTGCGGGGAATGACCGCGCGGCCCGGGAGCAGGTAGGCGAGCACGGTTCCGATGAGCGTGATCAGAACGACCGTCTGCAGGAGCGACTGGACGAAGGTCAGGAACGGCAGGTTGAAGACATAGAACGAGATGTCGTACCCGAGGATCGGATCACGCTCGCCGAACGAGACGCCGTTGCGGGATTGCAGCAGCTCGAGCCAGTGGCTCGACGCGAAGACGCCCGCGAGGATCGCGACCACCGCCGACAGCGCACCCACGAGCACGTAGATGCCGCGTCGCTGGAGGATGAGCGGCCGGCCGTCCGACAGGGCGACGCCGAGCACGAGGTAGGGCTCGGCCACATGCCGCAACGCAAGCCGGATGTTGCCGTAGACGAACAGGAACGAAAAGGCGGCCGCCGTGATCCCGAGCAAAAGGCGCGTGCCCACGCTGACCCAGAACACCGACTGGTAACCCGTCTCGCCAAACCAGAGCCAGTCGGTGTAGAGCGTGGCCACCGAAGGGCCAACGATCGCAAGGCCCAGCACACCCAGGACAACCGTCAGCCGTACCCGCGCTTTATGCGTCACCGTTCGGACGCCTCCCGGCCCGGAATGGTACTACGGGTCAACCAGGATGCGACATTTCGGCTCGAGGCCGGCGGCCGGTGGCTGGCGGCTGGCGGCCGGGGGCGCCGGTCCGCAACGGGACCGTCGCGCCGCACGCGCCGTTCGATTGTCCGTGCGTCGGTCCGGACCGGGAGAGCAGACCGGATCACCACTCGATCCAGGGGTCGCCATGAATGCCTTCGAGCCTCCAGTCTCCGGCCTCCAGCCCCCAGCCACGGATTGACCCGTCCAACCGAAGGCGCCCGTTCGAGCGGCTCCCATGCTAGACTCCACCCGCCCGGCCACATCCATGTTGTGAAGCGACAAGGGTCAACCGCGTTCCGTACCGTCGTGGATGTTCCTGTGGGGCAATCTGTCTGGTGAATGGAAGGTCAGGAAGAGGAGGCCGTGATGGAGAAACGCATTGGGTTCGGACCTCGGTTCGGCGCGATGTTGATTGACTGTGTCCTGATCGTGGTGCTGTCGATCGTGTTCGGCGGGATGCTCGGCGGCATGCTGGGCATGGGGGCGGGATCGGCCCTGGGATCAGGATCCTCGACTGAAGGCGGCGCCGAAGCCGGTGCCGCGGCCGGAGCGCTGCTGGGCATGATCGGCGGATTCGCCCTCGGCGCGGCGGTCTTTGGGCTCCTCTACCCCCTGATTGAAGGGCTGACCGGCGCGTCGCCGGGGAAGATGATCCTCAAGCTCAAGGTCGGCACCGCCGACGGACACAAGGCTGGAATCTCCATCTACCTGACGCGATGGGCTGTGAAGTACAGCGGTCAGATCCTCGCGTTCCTGGCGATCGCGCTCGCGACTCCCGTGATCGGCACGCTCGGCACCGTGGCAAGTCTCGTGATCTTCGTGGGGTGCTTCATGGTGCTTGGCGCCAATCGCCAGGCGATCCACGACATGGTGGCGAAGACGGCAGTCTTCAAGACGGCCGATCTGATCTAGGGGCTAGGGGCTAGGGGCTAGGCGCTAGTCTGTCTGGAGATCCGCTGCAGGCCGGTCCGCCCGGGATCGGCCTGCAGCGAACACATCGACCTCGAACGAGCGCCGAGCGCTCAATCCCTAGCCCCTGGTTCCCGGAGCCTGGGCTCCATCCGTGTCCGACCAGCGCCAGGCGCCCAAGACCTAGCCCCTGGTTCCCGGAGCCTGGGCTCCATCCGTGTCCGACCAGCGCCAGGCGCCCAAGACCTAGCCCCTGGTTCTTGCCAGTGCCTGCGCCAGATCCGCGATCAAATCCTCGGCGTTCTCGATGCCCACCGAGTAGCGGACCAGGCCGTCGGTGATGCCCGCCTCGATCCGATGATCCCGCGGCACGCTGGCATGGGTCATCGAGGCGGGGTGCTCGATCAGGCTCTCGACGCCCCCCAGGGACACGGCCAGCGTCGCGAGCCTGACGCTGTCCATCAGCGTGCGGCCCGCCACCAGTCCGCCCTTCAGCTCGAAGGCGATCATCGCGCCGAATCCGCTCATCTGCCGTCGCGCCAGTTCGTGCTGAGGGTGGGAGGGCAGCCCGACATACCGGACCCACTCGACCTGCGGCTGTTGCTCGAGCCACTGGGCGATCTTCATCGCGTTGGCCTGGGCCCGCTCCACGCGGACGGCGAGCGTCTTCAGGCCGCGGATGACCAGGTAGGCCTGGTGAGGATCCATGTTGCAGCCAAGCGTGGTCATCATCGGCCGGAGCTGCTTGTAGAGCGCCTCGGTCTTCGTGACGATGACGCCGCCGACCACGTCGGCGTGGCCATTGAGGAACTTGGTGACGGAGTGCAGCACCACGTCGGCGCCGAGATCGAGCGGTCGCTGCAGGTAGGGGCTCGCGAAGGTGTTGTCGACCACGAGCAGCGCCCCGTGCTGGTGCGCGATCTCGGCCGCCGCGGGAAGGTCGGTCACATCCATGCCGGGATTCGACGGGCTCTCGGCGTAGACCATTCGCGTGTTGGGCCGCATCGCCTGGCGGAGCTGGGCGAGGTCGGTCGTGTCGACCCAGGTCGATTCCACGCCGAACCGCGACAGGTGCTTCTCCGCGAGCAGCCGCGAGGGGCCGTAGACGCCCGCCGTGCCCGCAATGTGGGCGCCCTTGTCGAGCAGCGCCATGTAGACGGTCGAGACCGCCCCCATGCCCGAGCTGGTGGCGATGCCCCCGAAGCCGTTCTCGAGCTCGGCCATCTGCCGCTCGAGCGCGCTGATCGTCGGGTTCCCGAGCCGCGTGTAGATGAATCCGTCCGCCGTGCCTGCGAAGCGATCGGCGCCCTGCTGCGCGTTGTGGAACGCAAACGTCGAGGTCTGATAGATCGGGACCGTCGCGCTGCCGTAGGCGTCCGTGTGCGAGCCGCTGTGGATGACCTTGCTGTCGAACCCGAGGTGCTTGGTATCAATACGTGCCATGCGATGATGTCCTCGCGTCTGTCAAATGAGGGGCGGCTGGACGCATCAGCTCTTCCAGCATAGTCCGTTCGTTCGGCCTCCGGCTACAGGCTTCCCTCTCCAGGCCTCACGCTCCACTCTGAAAGCGGCTCGACGACGGCCTCCGGGCAGGCCGAGACAAACGGCTCGCGACCGGCCGGGCCGATCGCCGATAGCCGGACGCCGATCAGTAACTCACCCACTTGACCGCCTTGAGCAGTTCAATGCAGGCCGCGACCGACGACAAGGTGACGTCCTGGCCGGTTTCGGCGACAACCGCGTTGCGGATGGCTGACACTGACCGCTTGCCATTCACGTATTGCAGGATCGTGTTGGTGAGGGCGGGACTCAGGCCGAGCGTCTTGATGGCGTCCGGATTCTCCTTCATGTAGGCCACATATCGATCGCTCGCTGCCACGGAGAACTCCTGGCCGCGGACGGCCGCATCGATCGCGGGCACGACGCGCTCGTACTTCCGCTGCAGCGGATCGGCGGGCAGGGCCGCCTGCGCCCTCCGGGGGAACTGGCCGCCGCGCAGCTTCGCGTAGGCCGCCACCTGGGATCGCAGCGCGGCGCGGTAGAGCTCCCACTGCTCGAGCCGGTTGCCGAGCAGCGTCTGCGCGATGGCCGACCGGCTGTGGATCTCTCCAATCGACGCCAGGGCCCCAATCTCGCGGTCGATTGCCCAGTCCATCGTGAGGAGGGCCTTGTCCGTCGCCCGAGCCAGTTCTGCGGCGCCCGCGCCCTCGACGTAGCCCAGGGCGCGCGGCAGGTCGCGCTCGGCCACTCTGCGGTACCCGAAAGACGACGTGGCGTCGAGCAGGCCCGGGAGAATGTCGTCGGTGCAGTTGGCCGCCGCCCACGCCGTCGCCGCGCCGATGAACGCGACGCGCTTCATCTCGGTCGGATCGCCCTTGTCGGGCGTATCGGTGTCCGCGTGGTACCACTGGTCCGGCCACGTGAACCACTCGATGCCCGGCACCGCCACCGACGGGTTGTTGAAGCAGATGTGGTCGCTGCCGCCCGTGGCCCGGTGCGTGTAGTACCGGAAGGCGTCGGTCGATCCGTTCTTCTCCCAGAGCGGCATCGGGAAGAACTGGCCCCCCGGCCGGCCGCGTGGTGCGTCAGGCAGGTAGACGACGTCGTTCATCCGCCAGACGTAGCGCATGATCGAATCGGCGAGGCCGTCGAGGTAGCTCGGCAGCGCGTCGGGCGTCTCGCTCATCGTGAACGCCGAGTTGTTCTTCCGCAGCCCTTCGCCGACCATGTCCATGTTGAGGTTGATGCTGACCGTGTCGGCGTAGCCCGGGTGCCGCTTGAGGAACTCGTAGGTCCCGGAGATCTCGTTGGGCCACAGGAAGTAGATGGTGCGGCGGGGAATCGGGAGATCGCCGCGCGCGATGAGGGCGTTGAGCGCCCGCAGGATTTCGAGCTGCACGACCACGCCACTCATGTTGTCGTTGGCGCCCCGTTTCACGTAGCCCTCGAACAGGTGCGCCGTGAAGATCACGCCCTTGGCGTTGGGCTCGGTGCCTGGAATCCGGCTGTACACCGCTTCGAACTTGTCCTGGTAGGTCTCGATCTTCGTCCAGGCGCGAAGCGTGACCGGGCGTCCCGCGGTGAGGTCCTCGAGAAACTCCGACCACTGGCGCCACGACACGTTCATGCCGCACTTGAGGCTGGCGTTCTTCGCGTACGCGCCCGACGAGTAGATCACCTCGTTCGGGTCCAGGTACCGATCCCGCGACGCGAAGGCGATGACGGCCCTGACCCCCGCTTCGTCCAGCAGCCTGGAAGTGTCCTCGCGCGGGTGCGACCACATCAGCGCCAGTTTCCCTTTGAACTGCCCGGCCGGCCCGGCGGAGAGCAGCTTCTTCAGTTCGTCGGCTGCGACGGGCGGGATGTAGACCAGGGGCCCGGTCACGTCGGCTGTCTGCGAACCGCCGGCAACCAGCGCCGCGTCGGCTCCGAGCCTGGCGACGAGCCGGCGCTCGGGCTCGATCGTCCACAGCTCGCCCGCCCGCGGGTATTCCACCTGTCGCGTGGACGGGTAGCGCTCGACCTGGCTGGTCTCGATGCCGTATCCCTTGACCAGATCGGCGATGGTCCGGGTTTCGTACAACGCGTCGGAGAACTCCCGCGGCTCGCGCTGCCATGGCGCGCCGGCGAGCTTCACCTGGTTGTTGAATGCTATCTGGCCCGAGACTTCGTTGGCGAGCAGCGCCACGACGTTCGCGGGCAGGGGAGTCCGGATGGCCGACACCTGGCCGACGACCGGGATGCACAGGACGAACAGGACGATGGCGGCGAGTCCGGCCGCCTGCGTGACGGGTCGTGTCATGGGAATCCTCAGCGAGCGAATGGTCGGGCGCCTCGCCTGCGTTCGAGCCGGCGGGCCGCTATCCGCGTCAGGGGCAGCGGGAGGATACCACCCTTGGCCGGCTTCGCGCCGGGTTTGACATCTCGATTCTCCTGACCGGCAGGCGGTCGCGGGGGTAGCATGTACTTCTCGCCCCCGACGGACCGCCGGACATGATGACCCGCCGCGATTTCCTGTCAGTGACGGCCAGGTGCGCGCCGGCGCTGCTTCCCGGCGCGTTGCCCCTTGCCAGGGCGGGCCTGAACGCCCCGGGTGTCGCGCTCTGGCCCGGCGACACGGGGACGAGCGTCCAGGATCTGGCACGTACCGCGCCGAGGGCCCGCTACTTTGCGACGATTACCACGCCGGGTGTGACCTGTACCACCTGTCACATCCCCGGAACCAGGCCGGCGACAGGCCAGCACGTGCACGATCCGTCGACGATCACCTGCCTGCTGTGCGCGCAGGGCTGCACCATCCCCCGAGGCCGTCGCGGAAAATGTCGTGCCCGCATGAATGTCGACGGTGAGCTTCGAAGCCTGGTCTACGGCCGGCCGGTCGCGGTGCACCTCGACCCGATCGAGAAGAAGCCCTTCTACCACTTTCTTCCGGGGTCCACCGCGTATTCGATCGGGACCACGGGCTGCCCGCTCAGTTGCCGGTTCTGCCAGAACTGGCAGCTCTCCCAGGCCAACCCCGAAGACTTCGATGTGCCGTGGACCTCGGCGGCCGCGGTGGTGGCGGGCGCGGAGGCGCGCGGCGCGCGGGTCATTGCGTTCACCTACAACGAAGCCACGGTGTTCGTGGAGTATCTGCTCGACATTGCCTCTGTAGCGCGATCCCGCAAGGTCCGAAGCGTGCTGGTCAGCTGCGGGTTCATGAACGCAGGGCCGCTCGGGGACATGTGCGCCGCCCTCGACGGAATCAAGATTGATCTGAAGGGCTTCAGCGAGGAGTTCTATCGCAACGTGTCCGGCGCCTCGCTGGCGCCGGTGCTGCAAAGCATCAGGCAGATCCGCAAGTCGGGCGTGCACCTGGAAATCGTCAATCTCGTGGTGCCGACGCTGAACGACTCCGCCGCGTCGCTGCGGGGGCTGACCGACTGGGTGATGGGCGAGCTTGGGCCGGACGTTCCCCTCCATTTCACGAGGTTCCACCCGGACTATCAGTTGCAGAACCTCCCGCCCACCCCGATCGCCTCGCTCGACCGCGCGCGGGCGATGGCGATGGACCGGGGGCTGCGCTACGTCTACGTCGGCAACGTGCCGGACCACCCCGGCGGGCACACGGTGTGTCCGTCGTGCAGGAAGATGGTGATCCGCCGGCAGGATTTCTTCGTGGTCGAGATCAACGTGAAGAGCGGCCGCTGCCTCTTCTGCGGGACCTCGATTCCCGGAGTGTGGTCATGAGGACTCAGTATCTCGGCAGATCGGATCAACGGCGGATTCGGCAGACGGTCACCTCGGCGCTGGTGGCGCTGGTCCTGTTCGCCGTGTGCCAGGCGCCCGAAGCGGTACGCCAGGGCCCAGCTGCCGGAGCCGGCCAGACACGGCCGGCAGCCGTGGCGGGGCAGTTCTACCCGCGTGACGGGGCGAAGCTCAAGGCCGCCGTCACCACGCTGCTTGGCGCGGCGCTCCAGCGGCCGGTCGGCGAGCCGGTGGCGATTGTCGTGCCCCACGCCGGCTATTCGTTTTCCGGACAGATCGCCGCTGACGGATTCCGGCAGGTTGCCGGCCGCCGCTACGATACGGTGATCATCGTTGGGACCAATCACACGACCGGTGGATTCACGCGCGTGTCGGTCTACGACGGGGCGGCCTGGCAGACGCCGCTCGGCACGGTGCCCGTGGATCAGGATCTGGCCCGGGCGCTGGTCAAGGAAGACGCCGGCGCCGTCTTCGACAATCGTCTCCACGTGCAGGAGCATTCCGTCGAGGTGCAGGTTCCGTTCGTCCAGCTCCAGTTTCCGGCCGCGACGATTCTCCCGCTGGTGGTCGGCGCGCCCGATGCGGCCATGTGCGCCCGGGTCGGGCGTGCGCTGGCGAAGGTCGTGGGGGGGCGCCGGGTGCTGATCGTCGCAAGCTCGGATCTGTCCCACTACCCGAGCGCGGCCGACGCCGCGCGCGTCGACCGGGTCACGCTCGAGGCCATCGCCAGAATGAGCCCCTCGGCGCTGCAGGCGGCGGAACAGCCCGTCATCGATCAGCGTTACCCGGGGCTGGTGACCTCGGCGTGCGGCCAGGGCGCAATCCTGGTGTCGATGGAAGCCTCGCGCGCGCTTGGCGCCAACCGAGGCATCGTGGTCAGCTACGCAAACTCGGGCGATTCGGCGGGCGGTGACCCGGGCCGCACCGTCGGCTACGGAGCGGTGGTCTGGAGCAGGGGCGAGGCGGGCGCCGATCTGAGTGCCCTGGAGCGGCCCGCACCTGATCCGTCCGGATCGCTGGAGCCCGGCGACAAGCGGGTCCTGCTTCGCATCGCCCGCGACACGATACGCACGTACCTCGACACCGACACGGCGCCGCTGCCGCGCGCGGGAGGTGCAAGGCTGCTGCGCGGGGCGGGCGTGTTCGTCACGCTGCGCAAGGGCGGCGATCTCAGGGGCTGCATCGGGCATCTTCAGGCGGATCGCCCGTTGCTGCCGCTGGTGGCGTCGATGGCGATCGAGTCGGCGTTCAACGACACGCGTTTCACGCCCGTTTCCGCGAAAGAATTGAAGGATCTCGAAGTCGAAGTGTCGGTGCTGACGCCGATGAAGAAGGTTGCGGGGCCTTCCGACATCGTGGTCGGGCGAGACGGGGTGGTGCTGCAAGTCGACGACCGTTCCGCGGTGTTCCTGCCCCAGGTGGCGACCGAACAGCACTGGCAGCGCGACGAGATGCTGGACAACCTGAGCCTGAAGGCCGGCCTGCCGGCGCGTGCCTGGCGCGCCAGGGGGGCGACGTTCCTGACGTTCCAGGCTGACGTCTTCAAGGAATCGGACTACCGGTGATCTGGCTGCTGCTGGCCGGCGCGCTCTCGCTCATCGCGCAGGTCGTCGTGCTCCGCGAGCTGGCAGCGGCTCTCTACGGCGTCGAGCTCATCTATCTCATTGCGCTCGGTATCTGGATGCTGTCAACGGCGGCTGGTGCCGCGGCAGGCCGGAGGCTGCTCCCGGCGTTCCACTCGGTCCTGCTCCTCCTCGCACTGGTCGGCGTGGCGCTGCCGGTCGACGTGGTGGCGGTCAGGTCGGCGCGCTGGCTGTTCGGAGCGGTGCCGGGATCCTTCCTGTCGTTTCCTTTTCAGCTGGCGACCGTCGGGATGGCGGTGGTTCCGGTGGCAGGCCTGCTCGGGCTCCTGTTCCAGTGGGCTGCGGCACACGCCATCGTCGACGGGCGGAGCCCTGCGAGCGCCTACGCGGTGGAAGGCGTGGGAGGGCTCATTGGCGGGGTCGTAGTCACATCGCTGGTGCGGGCCGGGACGTCCAACATGGCCCTCGCGCTTGGCGCCGGCGCGCTGGCGCTGAGCTACCCCGTGGTGCACCTGTTCGGGCTCGAGCACCGGCGATCGATCTGGCGGGTCGGGGCGTTCGCGGTCCTTTTCGCGCCGCTGGCCCTCTCGTCCACCATCGATGTCCGGCTGGCCTCACTGAATCATCCCGACCTGCTCGACGTTCGTGACACGCCCTACAGCCGGGTCGTCGTGACCGGGCGCGGAGGACAGATTGCCGCGTTCTCGAACGACGTGCTCGTGTTCGACAGCGAGAGCGCCGCGCCCGAGGCGTTCGCCGGCCTGACGGCGTCGCAGCACCCCTCGCCGCAGCGGGCGCTGGTTCTCGGCGGAGGTTCCAACGGGGTCGCGCGCGAGCTGACCGCGTATGTGAACGGCGTTGTGGACAACGTCGAACTCGATCGCCGGGCGTACGAGACGGTGCAGGCTCGGCTGCCGGCGGGACTGGCTCGTGGAGACGCCCGCATGCACGTCGCGTTCGCCGACCCTCGCGTGTTCCTGCGGGAAGTCAGCACGCACGGCGTGGAGGCGGGCGCACCGAGATCATCGTCAGAGCGTGCCGGGCCCGCCGAGGCAGGGCCGTACCGATCTGATCCTGGTCGCCATGCCCGAGCCGAGCTCGGGGGAGGCGAGCCGATTCTACACGCGCGAGTTCTTCGCGCTCTGCCGGCGGGCACTCACGCCGCAGGGGGTGGTTGGGTTGCGGCTGCCCGCGGCCGAGAACGTGTGGACCCCCGCACTGCTGCAGCGCACGGCGAGCGTGTATCGCGCGCTGAGGCTCGAGTTCCCTGACGTCCTCGCGCTGCCTGGAGGCACCCTGACGCTTCTTGCCTCCTCCGCGCCGCTCTCGCGCGATCCGGAACTCATCGAGGCGCGCCTGCGGCGCCGCGGCGTACGGCCTCGATTGTTGACGCCCGATTTCGTCCGCTACGTCCTGACCAACGATCGACAGGCCGAAACCACGCGGCTGCTCGAGTCGGCGACGGTTCCGGCGAACACCGACGCCCGGCCGGCCTGCTATCAATACGCCGCCATTGTCTGGCTGTCGATGTTCTACCCGAGGCTGGGGACTGCCGAGCCCCGGCACCTGCCGTCGGGATGGCTCGGCGCCGCGTGGCTGGTGGCTGTGGTCGGCGGGATCGGGCTCGGCGTCGCGGCGTTCGCCCGCCGCCGGCCTGGTCTGCGGCTGGTCAGCATGGTCGTCCTGGTTGGTGCGGCCGCGATGGTCCTCGAGACGGCCCTGATCCTGCGGTTCCAGATCGCCAACGGTGTCGTGTTCCAGGATGTCGGCCTGCTCCTTTCGTGTTTCATGGCCGGTCTGGCGGCGGGCGCCTTCGCCATCGACCGGCTGCGCGCGAACGACGGCTCACCGGGCCGTGTTCGACGGCGAGGCGTGGGGATTCTGGCCGCGCTGTGCGGGCTGTCGCTGGTTGCGTCGCCGTTGGCCGGCGTGGGGCAGGGCTGGGCGGTCGCCGGCCTCGGCCTGGCCGCGACCGGCGCGGCGGTCGGCGCAGCCTTCGGCTACGCAACCTCGCGCTGGCCGCGCGACCAGGCGCGCGGTCTCGGGGCGCTGTATGCAGCAGAATCTGTTCGGCGGATGCGCCGGCACGCTCGCCGCCACGCTGGTGCTGGTGCCGCAGGCGGGACTGGACCTGACGGCGACCGCGGCGGCGGTGCTCGCCGCCACGGCCATGCTCTTCGTCTGACGGACGCCGAAGGGGTCGACCCAACGGGCCGAAATCGTCCGCCTCGCCAGCTATTGCTGCCGTCGGCTTCCCATCACGATCCGCCGGCCGTCGTACGCCGGGCGAATCGTGCCCTGTTTCCGAACGTAGCTCGTGACGACGTCGAGTCTCTGCTTTCCGGAGTCCTGGACGGCCAGCTCCTTGAGCGCGAAGCCCGCGAAATACGAGTTCGCCGCTCCCGTGTACGTTCGCTCGTCGTCGAGCGGCTGTCCGCCCACCGTCACATCGGTCAGCTCCCGGTCGACCATGCGATAGCGAATCCCGGAGACGTACGGCGCGTTGCGGAGCAGGACCTCCCGGATCTGCCGGCCGGTGATCTTGAAGGTCACGACGGTGTTGTTGAACGGATCCATGTCGACCATCGCGCCGAGCGTGATGGCGCCGGCCACCAGCGGCGCGCGAACACCACCCGAGTTCTCGAATTCGACCTCGGTCCCCATCGTCTCGCGGATCGCGTCGGCCACCAGGTTGTACGACGCGTCGTCATCGCCGCGGCTGCTGAAATCGCCGCTGGCCGTGCCGAGCACTTCGCCGAATTTCGGTGCGATCGGGCGCCAGAACTGGTCGACGACGGCCGCCACCTTCTCGTCGGCGGGCAGGTCCGGGGTAATCGGGATCAGCCGGGCGCGATACCGATCGACGTGCCACTCACCTTGTGCGTCCCTGGCGAAGAGCAGGTCGAGTCGTCCGAGCTCGCCGCCCCACTGGTGGGCCTGCACGATGACCGTGCCGTTGACCTCGTCGGTGCGAAGATCCTCACCGTGCCAGACGAATTCGCCGGTCGGCAGCCGGGAGTGAGAGTGCCCGCCGACGATGACGTCGATGCCCGGGACCTCGGCCGCGAGCCGCCCGTCCACATCTTCCCCGCAGTGGGAAAGCAGCACGACCACGTCCGCCTTCCCTTTGAACGAGTCGACCATCTTCCGGGCGGTCTGGATTTCGTCGGCGATGTCGACGCCCTCCTTGGCGGCCGGATAGTCGGCGGCCTCGTGGGTGACCAGGCCGAATATGCCGACCCGCAGCGCGCCCAGCTGTTCAATCCGCGAGGCAGGGGCGAGCAGCTTTCCGGTGGCACGATCGGTTGCGTTGGCGAGGAGCACCGGGTATTTGATGCTGGCGATGAGTTTCTTCGTCTGCGCCAGGGGATTGTTGAACTCGTGGTTGCCGAGCGTGGCCATCGTATAGCCGGCTGCGTTCATGGCCGCGACGTCGGCTTCGCCGTGGTACTCGGTCGAGAACGGCGTGCCGTCGGAGAAATCGCCGGCGTCAACGAGCCACGTCGTGCCGTTCCGGCCGGCGACCTCCGCACGGATCTTCGCCGCCAGCGCGGCGCGCCGCGCGATGCCGCCGATGTTCTGGCGAACCTTCAGATTCTCCAGCACCGAGCCCTCCGGCACGACCGTCGGGTAGCTGAAGGGCAGCAGGTGGCCGTGCGTGTCGTTCGTGTGGAGGATGGTGAGCGACACCACATCGCCGGGCGCCGGCGCGAGCGCGAGCAGGCTCAGGGCGGCGATGATGACGAGCAGCGAGACACGTTTCACGGTAATGATCCCTTCTGATGGATGACGGTCGCCCGGCAGGCCGGAGCGGGCCCTGTGGCGCTCCCCGATTGTAACCGAAGGCCGAACCGGTCCTCAGGCCACGGGCACAACAGATCGCCAGTGAGCCGGGTCCCCCCTGAAGATCGATAGAATAGACGTCTTTGGCCGTCACGAACCGTGCGGCCGCCGGCACGGCCGAGGCAAGAGCCGGTCGCATGCGGACTGGCGCTCGCCACGGGCCGATGGCATTGACGAGGGCCTGATGGCGCTGCTGCTGTCGATTCTGCTGAACGACATTCTGCCGACCTTCCTGCTCGGCGCGGTCGGCTTCGGCCTGGCGCGCCTGTTCCAGGTCGACGTCAAGATGCTCGCGCGCGTGTCGTTCAACGCGCTGGCGCCGTGCCTCGTGTTCACCCTCATCGTCACGGCGCAGATCGGGCCGGACGAGACGTGGCGGATGGCCGGCTTCACGGTGGCGCTGATCCTCGGCATCGGCCTGCTGGCCCGCCTGGTGGCGATGCCGTTCCGGCTCGACCGTCAGATGCTCTCGGCATTTCTCATCGTCGTGATGTTCTCGAACGCGGGCAACTACGGGTTGCCGGTCATTCTCTTCGCGTTCGGTCGAGAGACGCTGGCGCGCGCGGTCATCTATTTCGTGGTCAGTGCCGCGATGATGTACACGCTCGGCGTGTTCATCGCGTCGGCCGGCAGGCGATCGATCTGGGCGGCGCTCGGGGGAGTGCTGAAGGTGCCGACCGTGTATGCGGTGGTGGCCGCCGGGCTGGTGGTGGCCTCCGGCGTCACTGTCCCGTTGCCCGTCATGCGGCCGGTGCAGCTGCTGAGCGATTCGGCGATCCCCATGATGTTGCTCGTGCTCGGGATGCAACTCGAGCGGGGATCGTGGCCGGAGCGGCCGTCACTGGTCGCGACGGCGGCGCTGCTGACGCTGGTGGTCTCGCCGCTCGTCGGCTTCGGCCTGGCGCAGGTCCTGGGGCTGTCGGGCCCGGCCCGGGTGGCTGCGCTCGCCCAGTCGGCGATGCCGAGTGCCGTGATCACGACGATTATCGCGCTCGAGTTCGACGTGGCGCCGGCGTTTGTCACGGCGACCGTCGTCGTGACCACGGCGATCAGCCCCGTCACGGTGGCGCTGCTGATCGCGTTCCTGAAACAGGGAGGGTAGATTCCCGCCCGGCCGTCCCGCCGGCCAATTCGAAGCCCTGTGGTATTGTTTTCCCGGAACCCGAACGCCCCTGCAAAGCGAGAGGTGACGGATGGAGGCACAGGTGGCGCAGGAACTCGATCCGCAGCTGGCCAATCGACTCAAGGCCGTGTCCCGGCTCGTGGGCAACACGCCGATGCTGGCGATCGACCTGGTGTTTCGCGGCGAGCCGCGCACGATTTACGCCAAGGCCGAGCACTACAACCTGACCGGCAGCATCAAGGACCGGATGGCCCTGCACATCCTCCGGCGGGCGTACGAAACGGGGGCGATCAGACCCGGCAACAGGATTGTCGAGGCGACCAGCGGCAACACCGGTATCGCATTCTCGGCGATCGGCCGGGCCCTGGGCCACCCGGTCAGCATCCTGATGCCGGACTGGATGAGCCGCGAACGGCTGGACATCATCCGCAGCCTTGGTGCCGAGATCATCCCGGTGAGCCGGGGCCAGGGCGGGTTCGTGGGCAGCATCGCGCTCTCGGAACGGATGGCGGACGAGGATCCGTCCGTGTTCCTGCCCCGGCAGTTCGCCAACGAGGCGAACGTGGAGGCGCACGCCGCCACCACTGGTCCGGAGATCCTGTGGCAATTGCGGGCCAACGGCATCCGGCCGGACGCGTTCGTTGCCGGGGTCGGCACCGGAGGGACCGTGATGGGCGTCGGACGCTTCCTGAAGCGCGACAACCCGTCGGTGAAGGTGCATCCGCTCGAACCCGCCGAATCCCCGACCCTGTCGACGGGACACAAGGTGGGCGCGCACCGGATTCAGGGCATCTCGGACGATTTCATTCCTGCCATCGTGAAGCTCGATGAGCTGGACCCCGTCGTGGCGGTGTCCGACGGCGACGCGATCCTGATGGCGCAGCGGCTGGCAGCCCAGCTCGGGATCGCCGTCGGCATTTCGTCGGGAGCGAATTTCATCGGCGCGCTGAAGGTCCAGAGCGAACTCGGATCGGGATCGAGCGTGGTCACCGTCTTCTCCGACAGCAACAAGAAGTACCTGACGACCGACCTGCTCAGGGAGGAACCGGTCAAGCCCGGGTACCTGTCGACCGAGGTCGAGCTGGTCGGATTCAGGGCCTTCTCGCGGGTGTGCGAGTTCTGCGGAGAGCTGGCCGACCCGGATCTCCAGATCCGGATGGAGCGTCGCTGAGATTTCCGGGCGGGGTCCCTCGCCGTGGGCGGGCCCCGCAGGGCGGCTTTCGACCACCACCCCTCGATCCGAGGATATGTCTGTCGAGGGACGGACGAGGCCGTTTCCAGCGGGGCGTGACCGGGTCCAGTCTGCCACCTGACATTGGCTTCTCTTTTCGCTATACTTTTCGGACGCTGCCGCCAGGCAAGGCGGCGGCCTCCGACTCTTCGGGCTTTGGCGGTCTCCGTGCACGACACGCACGTGGCTTCAGGGCGCCCGGGGGCGCCATGCAGAGCCGCTTGCTTTCCAGGAGGTTCAGATGGCGTCTCGACTAGCGACTGTCGTGCTGGGATCAGTGCTGGTGGCGGTGCCGGCATTTTCATCCGCCGCGCCGCAGGCACAGTCACCGGCACCAGCCACGGCAGTATCGCAGGACCAGGCGGCGCCTGCTCAGGCCAAGCCACCCGCCCCCGCCAAGCCGGCCACCCCGGCGGCCGATCAGCAGAAAGAGAAGCCCAAGGAGAAGCCCAAAGAGGGCGAGACTCCGCGCTATGAAGAGCAGGTGGTGGTGACGGCGTCGAAGATCGAACAGGAGCTGGTCAACGCCCCGGCGACGGTCAGCGTGATCACCGCCCAGACACTCGAGTCGAAAGCGAACCAGGACTACGCGAGCCTGTTCAGGTCGGTGCCCGGCGTCAACGTGTCGCAGACCTCGGCACGCGACCTGAACATCACCAGCCGGGGAGCGACCGGGACGTTGTCGACCTCCCAGCTGGCGCTGATCGACGGACGCAGCGTGTACCTGGACTTCTTCGGGTTCGTCGGCTGGGACTTCCTGCCCGTGAACTTCAGCGAGGTGAAGCAGATCGAGGTCATCCGCGGGCCGGCGTCGGCCGTCTGGGGCGCCAACGCGCTGAACGGCGTCGTGAACATCATCACCAAGACCCCGCGCGAGGCGCCGGGCACCAGCGTGACCTTCGGCTTCGGGACCTTCGACCGGACGGTGAAAGGCCAGGCCAATGATCCTGGCGCGGGCGGGTCGCTCTACACGAGCGTCAGCCATTCGCAGGTCATCAACGATCAGCTGGCATTCCGGGTTTCTGCCGGGTATGTCACGCAGGATGCCTACGCCAGGCCGGTCGGCGTGATCGACAATGCCTTCAAGACACCCTACCCGTCGTTCGTGAACACCGGCACCAGCCAGCCCAAGTTCGACGCCCGCCTCGACTACGACTTCCCGGACGGCCAGAACAAGCTCACGTTTTCGGGCGGCTACGGCGGCACGAGCGGGATCATCCACACCGGCATCGGACCCTTCCAGATCGAGAAGGGGTCCAGCCTGTCCTTCGGGAAGGCCGACTACTCCCGCGGCGCGCTGCGCGTGATGTTCTTCACGAACATCCTCAACGGCAACGCGCCGGCGCTGCTCGCCATCGGCACCGACGGCAAGCCCATCTCGTTCTCGTTCAACACGAAGACCTACGACCTGGACGTCTCCAACATCTCGACCATCGGAACGCATCACGTGTTGAGCTACGGCGGCAACGTCCGCTACAACTCGTTCAACCTGTCGATCGCGCCCGGCGGATCCTCCCGCAAAGAAGGCGGAGTCTACCTGCAGGACGAGATGTTCCTCGGCTCGAAGTTCCGTTGGCTGGTGGGGGCGAGGCTCGACAAGTTCGACGTGATTTCGAAGGCCATCGTCTCGCCGCGCACGACGCTGATGTTCAAGCCCAGCCCGGCGCACACCTTCCGCGTGTCGTTCAACCACGCGTTCCGGGCCCCGTCGCTCGTGAACAACTTCCTCGACGTCAGGGTGCTGAACCAGCTGGATCTCGGGCAACTCGACAGGACGAATGCCGCACTTCAAGGCCGGATCTACACGTTCCCGCTGCTGGCACAGGGCAACACGAAGACGATGAAGCAGCAGTCGCTGAACGCCTACGAGATCGGGTATTCCGGCACGATCAACAATCGGGCGTCGGTCAGCCTCGCGGTCTACTACAACGACATGCGGGACGAGATCTTCTTCACGCAGGACGCGTCCTACTCGTCGACCAACGTGGCCCCGGGCTGGCCCCTGCCCCCGGCGTATCTGGACCTGCTGGCGCAGAAAAACGCCTTCGGACCCGGCATGGGCCTTCCGTCGCACTTCACCTACCTGAACCTCGGCCGCGTGAAGTACTACGGTGTCGAAGCGGGGCTGGACATGACGGTCGTACGCGGCGTGGATGCGTTCCTGAACTACTCGTTCAGCCCGGATCCCGAGCCGAACTTCCCCAAGGAACAGATCAATCTGCCGCCGCACCACCGCCTCAACGTGGGCGTCAACGCGGGCGTTGACTGGTTCATCGGCGACCTGTCGGTCACCTATCAGGACAAGGCATTCTGGGAGGACGTGCTCGACGCGCGGTACGCCGGCTGGACGAACTCGTTCGCGCTGGTCAACGCGAGCCTCGGCGTGAAGTGGGCCGGCGGCAAGGTTGTCACCTCGATCAAGGGCACCAATCTCCTCAATGAGGAAGTTCAGCAGCACGTCTTCGGTGACGTGATCAAGCGGGCCGTCATGGGCGAGGTTCGCATCAAGATGTAGGACCCGATGGGGCATCGTGCCCCTGGGTTCACGTTCGGCTGGTTCGTCAGGGCCGTGCGCGGTGAAAGCCGCACGCGGCCCTTCCTTTTTCCGGGCTGCATGGGCCGGACCCCTGCGCTGGCCTTCGCGAGCCTCGCACGAACTCGTGCTTGACGCGCTACCAATCGCCCGATATGCTCGCGGCGCTCAAACCTGCGAGTTTCGCCCTGTGGCTCGTCCAGCCCCATTGCCGAGGCGGGCGGGTGGGATGCCGGAGGCTGACCGCCATGCCAGTGACGTCAATCGACGCGGCGACCCCCGGGAACCTTCCGCCGGGCGACTCCGGCAGGGGTGGGGGAGGCGAGCTGCCGCGCGTCCTCGGCCTGACCAGCGTCATGGGGATCCTGGTCGGGACCGTGATTGGATCGGGCATCTTCATCGTGCCCGCTGCGATTGCCGGCTACGTGCGATCGCCGATCCTGTTGATGGCGGTCTGGGTGGTCGGTGGGCTGCTGAGCTTCTTTGGCGCGCTGGCGTTCTCGGAGCTCGGCGCGGCCTTTCCCCAGGCCGGCGGCATGTATGTCTACCTCCGCGAGGCGTACGGCAAGCCGACCGCGTTTCTGTTCGGCTGGACACTCTTCCTGGTGATCGACTCCGGCGCGATTGCCACGCTGTCGATGGCGTTCGCGTCGATCTATCTGCCGCAGTTCACGGGGCCGATCTCGGCGTTGGGCACCAAGGCCATCGCCGTCGCGCTGATCGCGGCGCTGGTTGCGATCAACTACGCCGGGACGATCTGGGGCGCGCGCGTCCAGAACCTGCTGATGTTCATCAAGTTCGCGGCGGTGCTCGCGGTGTCGTTCGGCATCCTCGCCCTGGCCAGGGGCCACGCCGCCGGATTCGTCGAGCCGGCGCCCCCCCCGATGTCGGCCGCGCTCATTGGCGGATTCGGTCTCGCCCTGCAGCGCGCGTTGTGGGCGTACAAGGGGTGGGAAGCGGTCAGCTTCAGCGCCGGCGAGATCAAGAACCCCGCGCGCAACATGCCGCTCGGCCTCTTCGCGGGAACCCTCGTCATCATCGCGCTCTATCTGGCGGCCAACCTCGCCTATCTCTACGTCCTGCCGTTCGACCAGCTGATTGGATCCACCCGCGTGGCGAGCGACGCCGTGACCGCTGCCGGGTTCACCTTCGGGGCGACGGTGCTCGGCGTGGTCATCCTGCTGTCGATTACCGGGGCCGCCAACGGGAACGTGCTCACCGCGCCCCGCGTGTTCTTCGCCATGGCGCGCGACGGGGTGTTCTTTGAGCGCTTCGGCGAGATCCACCCCCGGTTCCTCACGCCGCACATCTCGATCCTGGCGACCGGGCTCTGGGCGATGGTGCTCAGCGCGAGCGGGACCTTCGGACAGCTGGCCGACTACGTCGTATTCGGGCAGTGGATCTTCTTTGGCCTGACGGTGGCCGCCGTGATCGTTCTCAGGTCGAAACGGCCCGACCTCGCTCGCCCTTACCGGACCTGGGGCTATCCCGTGACTCCCGTCCTGTTCGTGTGTGCGGCGTTGTTCATCTCGGCCAACGCGCTCGTCAACCAGTTCTGGAACGCCATGGCGGGCCTCCTCATCATCGCGCTCGGGGTTCCGGCCTACCTGTTCTGGACCCGTCACAGGCGGACATCCTGAAGCCGGTGCCCCCGTTGCCCTCTCCGGCATGCCGAAGGCTAGCAGCCCGTGGTGAAAGTCCGTCTGCATTCGACCGACGCTGCATCCCGCCTCGCGGCGTTGCTCAACGCTCAAATATTCCCGATATTCTCGCGTTTCGCGCCTTGCGATCCGGGCGCATCGCCGGTCTCGGTGCGACGACGGACTTTCACCACGGGCTGCTGGCGGCCGTATCAGCTCACAGGCTGAATATGCTGGTTTTCCCTTGGGATTTCGCACGAACGCTCACCGTCCGGACGCGGAACCGTCAGGAAAACCACCACGCCTGTTTCTGGCGTGAGGCTTGCAGCTTGGTGCCTAATCCCGGGCAGATCAACGGATTTCCGTCATCCGCGGCGCGTCGAGCGTCTACAGTCATTCCCGGTCGACCGAGGGTCTCATGAAGCCACGATCCGAGGACTACATACATCTGCTGCGAATGGTCGGACTGTTCGCAATCGGCATCTCGGCGTTTCTGTTCCTGCGGTGGGCGATGGTGCCTGCCGGATTCGGCGTCTACGCGCACTACCGTGCGGGTGCGCTGGACGACAACATGGCGCGGCCGCTCAGGTATGCCGGCCAGCAGGCCTGCATCGAATGCCACACCGAGCAGGCGGAGATCCGCGCCAAGGGGCGTCACGCCAAGGTCGGATGCGAAGCCTGCCACGGGGCACTCGAGGCCCACGCCCTGGCGCCCGACAAGGTCAAGCCGGTCCGGCCGGACCCGCGCAAGACGTGCGTGACCTGCCACACCGCCAGCATCTCCAAGCCGAAGTCGTTTCCGCAGGTCGATCCTGCCGAACACGCGCCAGAGGGGCCGTGCACGGCCTGCCACGAGCAGCCGCACAGCCCGAAGCTCTCCTGACGAGGAACTGGAGCCACCGATGAACCAGGATCGACGAACGTTCCTTGCACAGACGGGCAAGCTGCTGCTGCTGACGGGTGCGGCCGCTGCGGCCTGGGAGCACGTGCTCGCCGGCAGCCCCGAGAACGCGCCCAACTACAAGACGACCGAACACTGGTGGGGCATGGCGATCGACATCGAGAAGTGCATCGGCTGCGGGAACTGCGTCCGCGCGTGCAAGACGGAAAACGATGTCCCCATGAACGACTACATGTTCCGCACCTGGGTCGAGCGTTACGTGGTCGACCCGGCGGACCTCGATCATCCGAAGGTCGAGTCGCCCAATGGCGGGTACGACGGGTTCCACGAGCGCGAGGTCAAGGACCCGAACCTGAAGATGTTCTTCGTGCCGAAGCTGTGCAATCACTGTGCGGAGTCACCCTGCGTGCAGGTGTGCCCGGTGGGTGCGACCTTCTCGAGCCCTGACGGCGTCGTGCTGGTGGACAAGTCCTACTGCCTCGGGTGCCGGTATTGCGTGCAGGCGTGCCCGTACGGCTGCCGCTACATCGACCCGCGCACCGAGACGGTCGACAAGTGCTCGCTCTGCTACCACCGGATCACCAAGGGCCTGACGACCGCGTGCTGCGAGACGTGCCCGACCGGCGCGAGGACGCTGGCGGACCTGAAGAACCCGAAGGACCCGATTCACGCGTTCCTGCGGGACCACAAGGTTCAGGTGCTCAAGCCGCAGATGGCGACGGGCTCGAAGATGTACTACAACGGCCTCGACGGCTCGGTGCGATAGCAGCCAGGGAAGGGCAATCATGAACGGCTTCGAAGGATTCATCTATCCCAATGAGCTGGAGCTCCAGTGGAGCGTCCTGATCGTCCTGTACCCGTTCATCACGGGACTGGTCGCCGGGGCGTTCATCCTGGCCTCGCTCGAGCGCGTGTTCAACGTCCAGGCCGTCAAGCCGACCTATCGGCTCGCGCTGCTCACGGCCCTGGCGTTCCTCCTGGTCGCGCCGCTGCCGCTGCAGCTCCACCTCGGCCATCCCGAGCGGTCGCTGGAGATGTACCTGACGCCACACACGACCTCGGCGATGGCCATGTTCGGCTTCGTGTACCTCTGGTACCTGATGGTCGTGCTGGTCCTCGAGATCTGGCTCGACTACCGGAAGGAAATCGTCGTGAAGTGGCAGGCGAGCACCGGGCTCACCCGCATGGTCTACGGCGCGATGGCGCTCTGGTCGAACAACATCAGCCCGGCCGCGCTCGCCCTCGATGACAAGATCGGCAAGGCGATCACCGTCATCGGCATCCCGTCGGCGTTCATGCTGCACGGGTACGTGGGCTTCATCTTCGGGTCCATCAAGGCGAACCCGTGGTGGTCGACCCCCATGATGCCGATCGTGTTCCTCTTCTCGGCCATCGTGTCGGGCATCGCGTGCATCCTGCTGATGTACTTCGTGACATGTTGGTACCGGAAAGTGCGGGTCGACATGCCGTGCGTGGACACCATTGCGAGGTACCTGTTCTACGCCTTCACCGTCGACTTCACGCTGGAGATGCTCGACCTGATCCAGCGCGTCTACGAAGCCGACGAGTCGTTCCGGGCGCTGGACTTCATGGTCCATACCAAGCTCTTCATGTCTCAGATTGTGATCCAGATCATCCTGGGGACCCTGGTCCCGCTGGCCATCCTCGGGGCGAACCAGCTCTACCGGTTCGCGGAGCGCACGCGCCGCGTCCTGTATGTCATTGCCGGCACGCTGACGATGATCGGCATCTTCGCGATGCGCTGGAACGTGGTCATCGGCGGACAGCTCTTCTCGAAGAGCTTCCTGGGCTACACGACCTACAAGATGGAGTTCGCCACGCGCGAGGGCCTGCTGCCGGCAATCCTGCTGCTCCTGCTGCCTTTTGCGATACTGTGGGTGCTCATCAGCCTGCTGCCCCCGTGGGGGCACGAGAAGGGTTCGGCTGCGACCCGCGCGTAGGGCCGGTGCGCTGATCTGGCCGGCGACTGGAGGCTTTCGGCCTGCGACTCGCCTTGGGGATTGGGCGTCGGGCCTGAGGCGCACTGATCTCGCCGTGAGTGGAACAGACAGGAGTGCTGTTGGCGGACGGGGTGCGAGAACAACCCCAGCCGCCGGCCGCGAGCCGCAAGCCGCGAGCCAGAATGTCACGTCGAGGCTTGTAGATGGACGACCGCCTGTCGCGCCTCGAATCCGCCGTTTCTGATCTCACCCGAACCGTCGGTGCGCTCGAGCACCGCCTGGCCGTACTCGAAACGCGTGGCGCGACGGCCGTCTCGGCCGCCCACGCGCGCCAGCCCGAGGCTTCGGCCGAGATCCCGGCGATGGCTGGCGCGGTCTCGAACGATCTCGTGTCCGTCCTGGCCCTGCTCGGACGCCTGTTCATCGTGCTCGGGGGCGGGTTCCTGCTCCGCGCGCTGACCGAATCGGGTCGCGTCCCGCCGGAGGCCGGCATCGGCGCCGGCCTGGCCTACGCCGTTCTCTGGATCATCGCCGCAGATCGCGCCGCCAGCCAGGGCCACAAGCTCGCGGCGGACTTCCATGGCATCGCCACGGCGCTGGTCGCGTTCCCGCTGGTCTGGGAAGCGACCAGCCGGTTCAGGGTCCTGCCGCCCTGGCCAAGCGCGCTGGTGCTGCTGGCGCTGGTTGCGCTCTGCCTGGCGGTGGCCTGGAGGCGGCAACTGCAGACGCTGGCCTGGGTCGCCGTGGCCGGCGCGCTGCCGGTCGGGATTGCGCTCATCGCCGGCACCCAGCTGGTCGTTCCATACGCCCTCGTGATGATCCTGCTCGGTGTGGCCACCCTGTGGATGGGCTACTCGCTGGACTGGCTGTTCCTTCGATGGCCGGTGGCCGCAGTTTGCGACATCGTCGTCTTCGGCCTGACACTGCGGGCGCTCGCGCCGAGTCCCCCCGAGGCCGCCGGGGTCGTGATCGCGGTCCAGTTGCTGCTGGTTGCCGCGTACCTGGTGAGCATCGCGGTTCGTACGCTGGTGCGGGGCCGGAACGTCATCCCGTTCGAGGTGGTCCAGACACTGGCAGCGCTCGCGCTCGGCTTCGGCGGCGCGATTTCGGTTGCCCGGCACAGCGGCTCGGGGGAGCTGGCGCTCGGAATGGCCAGCCTGATCTTTTCGGCCGCCTGCTACGGCGTGACGTTCGTGTTCATCGATCGGCAGCAGAACCGCGGCCGCAACGTCTACTTCTACGCGGCCCTGGCGATCGTCTTCATGATGGCCGGCACCGATCTGGTCCTGGGCGAGACGATGAACGCGGCAACCTGGGCGGCGCTTGGCGTCGTGTCGGCCTGGCTGTGGGCCCGGTACGGCCGGCTGGCACTCGGGCTGCACGCCGCCGTCTACCTGATTTCCGCCGCATTGGTGTCGGGGGCTGTGACCTACGGCTTCGCGGCCTTTCTTGGAACGGCGAACCCCTGGCCGCTGCCGGGCCGCGGTGTCCTGATCGTGGCGGGCGCCGGACTGGTCGCGGCGTGGCTTTCCGCGTCGGGCTCGACAGGTGACCAAGCCGGCTACGGCCGGCTCCCGCGGCTGGGCATCATCCTGGTGCTCGTGTGGGCAGTCGGGGCGGCCGTCATTGGCTGGCTGGCCCAGGCCATCGGCGCCGAGCCCGGCGGAGGCGTCGACCCCGGCGTCGTGGCCACGGTCAGGACCAGCGTGCTCGCCTGTGCGACGTTGCTGGTGGCCTGGATCGGCAGCCGCGAAGGGTTTGTCGAGTGGGGATGGCTCGTGTATCCGCTGCTCGTCTTCACCGGATTCAAAATGGTGCTCGAGGACTTCATGAAGTCGAGGCCGGCCGCCTTGTCGGTGGCGCTGGCCCTCTACGGCGCGGCGCTGCTGCTCGCGCCCCGCATCCGCCGGCCGCGCGGCTCCCGCGTCGCGATTCCCGAGACGGCTGCCAGCCCGGCTGCCGCGGCGGGACCTCCCCAGCCCTCGCCCAAGAGCGAATCTGGCGCGACGATCACCACCGACTGATCCAGGCAATCCCGCCGCCTGTACCGGATACAATGGCTGGAGGTTCAGCCTTGGAGGTCCGGCATGGCACGGGAGATCAACGACACGCTTCGAACCGAACTCACAACCCGCCGGGACAGGCTGAGGGCTGTTGTCGAGGCGGCACCCGAGCAGTCGCAGCTACAGGCACTTCTCAACGAGGTCGATGAGGCGCTGAGCCGCATGGATGGCGAGGCATATGGGCTCTGCGAGGTGTGCCACGGTCCGATCGAGCCCGACCGGCTCCTGGCCGATCCGCTGGCGCGCCATTGCCTGGCGCACCTGACACCGTCCGAGCAACGCGCGCTCGACATGGACCTCGAGCTGGCCGGCCGGATCCAGCACACGCTGTTGCCCCCGTGCAACAGCCGTTACGGGCGCTGGGATGTCTGCCATCACTTCGAACCGGTGGGCCAGGTCGGCGGCGACTACTGCGATATCGTGACGCCCGAGGGCCCCGGCGGGGCGGTCTATTTCCTGCTCGGCGATGTGTCGGGCAAGGGCGTTGCCGCGTCGCTGCTGATGGCGTCGCTGCACGCGACGTTCAGAACGCTCATGGAGAGCGCGCCAAGCATCGAACTGCTGCTCGAACGCGCGAACCGCCTGTTCTGCCAGCACACGATGGCCGACCACTATGCCACGCTCGTGTGCTGCCAGGCCACGCCCTCGCACCAGCTGCGAATAGCCAATGCCGGGCATCCTCCCGTGCTGGTCGCCAGGCCGGGCGGCGTGCAAGTCGTTGGTTCGACCGGATTGCCGCTCGGTATGTTCTGCAATTCCGCGTACCTGACCAGGACCGTCACCCTGGAGCCTGGCGAACTGGCGCTGCTCTATAGCGACGCGTTGATCGAAACCGAAAACGCAGCGGGGCAGGAGTACGGGTCGATCGCCTCAGGGATCGGCTGGCTGGATTCGTGTCTGACCCTCACGCCACGGCAGAGCACGTGGTGGACGCCTGCGTCGCTGATCTCGCTGCGCATCGCGGGCGGGCCGCCCGCGCGGACGACCTGACGATCATGGCCATCCGGCGGCTTGCCTGATGGCGGGAGCCGGCGTGCAGCGACGCGTATGACCTCTCGCGAACGCATGTCCATCGTCATGCGGGGCGGCACGCCGGATCGCGTGCCCGTCATGTGCCAGCTTGCTCTCGGCCACTACTTCGTTCAGTGCAGGTCCAGCGCCGTCGACATCTGGCACGACTCCGAGGCCTTCGCGGATGCGCTGGTCGCCTTGCGTGCGGCCTACCATTTCGACGGGATCCTGGTGAACCTGCCTGGCCGCGATCCGAACTGGCGGCGACATATCGCTGAGGTTCGTACCGGAACGGATGAACGCTCGATTGTGTGGTCCAACGGCTGGATCACGCGGGCTGCCGACGCTGACAACCCGCATGTCTACCTCCCGGACGGGGTGAATCGAGCCAGGTTCTCGCTGTCCGACGTCGATCCCGAACGCCTGTGTTACGTCGAGCCGCACGACCTTGCGGGTGTGACCTACCCGCTCAGGTGGGGATTCGGGGACGAACCTGCGCCCGTTTCGGGCTCAGCCATCTTCCCGCCATGGCACTGGCGGACGCTCGAGCTGGTGCGGGCTCGATGTCCCGATGTCAGCGTGCACGGGGAGGTCTTCTCGCCGTTCAGCCAGCTCATCGAGCTGCTGGGCGTCACCGAAGTGATGTTCGCCCTGCGGGCGGACGAAGGAAAGGTCACTGCCTGTCTCGACGCGCTCTGCCGGGGCACCGAGCTTCTCATGGACGGTCACGCCCGGGCCGGGGCGGACGCCGTCCTGATCTCGAGTGCATATGCCGGCGGCGGTTTCATCTCGCCCGGCGACTATCGCCGGTTCGTGCTGCCCTTCGAACAGCGCATCATCACGACATTCGCCGCAGCACATCCCGGTGTTCCGGTTTACACGCACACCTGCGGCCGGCTGGCAGACCGGTTGGAGCTTCTGGCGGAAACGGGCACGCGGGGAATCGACACACTCGATCCGCCGCCGCTCGGCAACGTGGATCTTGCCGACGCGAAGCGGCGCGTTGGCAGCCGCCTCTTTCTCAAAGGGAATCTCGACCCGGTCAACACGGTGTGGCGCGGCACCCCGGAGCAGTGTTTCGACGAAGCCAGGCAGCGGATCGAGGCAGCCGCGGCGGGCGGCGGCTACATCCTGTCGACTGCCTGTTCGGTGCCCCCGCACGCGCCGCCCGAGAACATTCGTGCGCTCGCTCGGGCGGCGGATGAATACGGGAGGTACTGACTCGGGCCGAGTTCACCGACCGTCGGCGCCCACGTCCTGTCGCGACAGGCTCCGCGCCAGCCACAGCGCGCAGACCACGGCCACGGCGCCCAGCCAGCCCGCCTGCATCCATTCCCCGAAGATCACGTCGCCGACCATGAAGAGCATGGCGTAGACCATCAGCACGCCGGCAACCCAGTCCAGCACGGATCGGCCGAGACCGGCATCCGGCCGTACCTCCGGACAGAGCGCGGCAATCGGCCTCCAGCCCGGGCCGCCCGGATGGACGCGCCGATAGAACGCGACGAGCGTCCGTGTTTCGACGGGTCGCGTCAGGTACGTCGCGGCAATCCACGCCAGCGTCGTGACTCCGACGATGAGATAGAGGCTGTCGGGAAACGTGATCGTGGTACGAGACCGGATGACGCCGTAGACGGCCAGCGGCACGACCATCGCGGCCAGCTCGCTCCACGCGTTGATCCGCCACCAGTACCATCGAAGGATGAGCACAAGCCCCAGGCCCGCGCCCGCCTCGATGATGAACAGCCACGCTCCCGAGATGGTCTGCAGGATGGCCGTGACGATCAGGGAGAGCGCCATGATGACGAGCGTGGCCAGCCGCGCGAAGCGCACCAGCTGCCGCTCGCCGGCGTCGGGCCGCACGAATCGGCGGTAGACGTCGTTGACGATGTAGGACGCTCCCCAGTTGAGCTGGGTCGACACCGTCGACATGTAGGCGGCGAGAAACGACGCCAGCAGGACGCCCCGCAATCCGGCCGGCAGGTAATCACGCATCGCGTAGACGTAGCCGAGGCGCTTGGCCTCGGGCGCGAGGTCCGGATACAGGATGAGGGCCGCGAGCCCGGTGAGAATCCAGGGCCACGGCCTGATGCAGTAGTGCGCGATCGTGAACCAGAGCGTCGCGAAGACCGCGTGCTTCTCGTTTCTCGCCGACATCATCCGCTGGGCGATGTAGCCGCCGCCCCCGGGCTCCGCGCCCGGGTACCAGGACGCCCACCACTGGATGCCGATGAAGGCGAAGAACGTCGCGGCGCTCATCGCCAGCACGCCTCCGGTCGACGTTCCGGAGGAGGGTGCGCCGATGGCCGGCATCGCGCGGAATGCCCATTCGGGAAGCTGAGCCTTGAGGCCCGCGATGCCTCCGACCTGGGGCAGGTTGACGATGATCACCGCGAGGGCGATGGTGCCGGCCATCGCCAGCACGAACTGGAACGCATCGGTGATCGCGACGCCCCAGAGCCCGGACATCGCGGAATAGACGGCCGTGATCGCGAGGGCCCCGGCGACCCACCAGAGCACCAGGTGGTGCGGGACGCCGAGCATGCCCTCGAGGATCGCCGCCATGGCGAGGTTGACCCAGCCCATGATGACGCAGTTGACGAACAGGCCCAGGTAGACGCCTCGCACCCCCCGGAGGACGGCGGCGGGCCTGCCCGAGTAGCGGAGCTCGACCAGCTCGACGTCGGTGAGGATCCCGGCCCTCCGCCAGAGCCGCGCGAAGAAGAACACGGTCGCGACCCCGCCGAGCGCCATGTTCCACCACAGCCAGTTGCCGGCCACGCCGTTCTTCGCAACCAGTTCAGTGACGGCGAGCGGAGTGTCGGCGGCAAAGGTGGTGGCCACCATAGAGGTCCCCGCCAGCCACCAGGGCAGGTTCCGGCCCGAGAGGAAGAACTCCTCGACGCTTCGACCGGCCCTGCGGGCGTAGTAGACGCCCACGGCGGCGCTCGCCGTGAAGTACAGAGCGACGATGACCCAGTCCGGCCACGTCATGAGGCTGCTCGAATCGCGGAATCGGCTCCCTCCGGCAGGAGTCCAAGCCGGCGGCCCGTTGATGCCTCAATCGTCGCGCCACTCCAAGACCAACCGACGGCACACATACACTCGCCCAACACCGCGGCCGAAGCCGTCCAAGCCTCGGCCCCGGCGCCGCCAGCTGGACTGCGTGAGTCGGTTCCTACTTCACCGTGAACGGAACCGAGGCGATGACGTTCTCGAATTCGACCTGGAGCTTGCCTGCGTTGCCGCCCGTCGCCGAGAGGGTGATCTTGCAGGTCTCGATGGGCGCCGGGGGCTTGGTCATGTCCATCGGCACGCGGCCGAGGTCCCGGGCCTGGTCGTAGGTCAGTCCCCACTGGCCGGTCTGCTTGTTGATGATGAGCTGCCACGGCGTGACGTTCACCAGCGCGAACACCGTGTAGTCGCCCTTGGGCACCGCGAGGCCCTTGATGTCGAGGTCGGCCTCGGTGTGCAGCGCGGTCGCCGGGTTCGCGCCCATGCGCCACACGGGATACGTCTTGTCCTTGCTGATCACGCCGCCCTCGCCGAACATCTGGCGGCCGCGGACAGACGGAGCCGAGTACTTGATGGTGATCGCCTTGCCGGCGATGGTCACCGAGGTTTCGGCCGGCGGGCTCAACGGCGGCTTCTGCGTCTGAGCGGCCGCGAAGGCAGCCATGCCGAAGACCGTGACGGCGCAGAGAACTGTGGCGCTTCTCATCGTGGTGTCTCCTGCGTTCAAGTTCCGACCCTGCGACCTCGTGGAACCCCGCGCAAACCGCACCTTCTCGCGAAGGGCCCCCGCCAGCCGCGCAGCGTCGCGGGCCCGCCTGAACCATTTCCTCCCGACTGGTTCGCTACGGGTTCGATAGGCGGATTATACCGCTGGAATCAGGAAGACTACGGCGCCACCGTCGAAGCGCTGCCGCGAGCCGCCAGTCGCCAGCCCCGGCTCCTTCTTCTCTCACGCCTTGAGCTGTTCAATCGCCTTCTTCGCCCACTCCGCGTCTTCGAGCATGGCCCTTCCGACGCCCACAAGGTCCGCCTGCCCGGCTCGCACGATCGCGTCGGCATGCGCCGCGTCGGAAATGCCGCCGGCCACCATCACCGGTACGCCGACCGTTTTCTTGATCGCCTCGGCGTAGGCGACGAAGTAGCCAGGGCCCCGGCCGGGATCGTCCGACCCGGCCATCCCGCCGGAGATGTCCAGCAGGGCTGCGCCGCCGGCGATCAGCCTCGTCGACACCCGGCACGCCGCGCCCAGCGTCAGCCCGCCTGGCATTTCGTCGTGCGCACCGAGCCGGACAAACACCGGGAACCCGGGGCCCACACGTTTCCGTGCAGCCGCCAGCACTTCGACGCACAGCCTCGACCGGCGCTCGTCGTCTCCGCCGTAGGCATCGTCGCGATGGTTGGTCAGCGGAGAGAGAAACTGCGACAGCAGGAACCCGTGCGCGGCGTGCAGCTCGACGGCATCGAACCCTGCGCGCCGTGCTCGTTCGGCCGCTGAAGCGAAGGCCTCGATGACCTCCCCGATCTGAGCCAGGCTCGCGCCTTCGGGGACGTTGTCCTTCCGCTCCCTGGGATTGGGGATTGCCGACGGCGCGAGCGGCTGTTCGCCGCTGACCTTTTTCGACGACCGCGATCCAGCGTGAGAGAGTTGCATGCAGGCAACGGCGCCTTCCTGCCGGATGGACGCCGCCAGCTGCGTGAGCCCCTCCAGGCACGTGTCGTCATAGGCGCCGAGCTGGGTGCCGCTGTGGCGGCCGCGCGGATGAACGAACGCGTGCTCGACGATGACCAGGCCGCAGCCGGCTGCCGCGCGCACGCGGTGGTAGTCGACGATGGCGTCTGTGACGAATCCCTGCGGGGTCGCCTTCGCGGACCACATCGGCGGCATGACGATGCGGTTGCGAAGCGTGAGCCCTGAGAAGGAGAGCGGCGTCAGGAGTGTCGGCATGGTAGTCATGGGGCTTTGAACTGGCGAGCGGGTTCAAACGGTGACCGGCCTCACTCCCCGGGCCGCCGGAATGCGGCTCGCAGGGAGTGAAGCCGGTCGAGGTCAGGACGCTACTTCTTCGGATAGGGCGGGCGCGCCGGGAACGTGAACGGCTTCTCCTTGATCTGCTTCATCAGGACATCGATCGCCTTCTCGAGCTGCAGATCCTTGCCCGCCGTGGCCGACGCCGGATCGTTGTCGAGCAGGATATCCGGATCCGCGCCGTGGTTCTCCACGATCCACTTGCCGTCGGCGCCCCAGAACGCGTTGTTTGACTGCTGGACGGTGCCGTTGTCGATCGTCCGCTGGCCGTTGAGGATGCCGACCAGGCCGCCCCACGACGGCACGCCGATCACCGTGCCGAGCTTCCGGGCCTTGAAGTGCTCGACAAAGGCCTCGCCGTCCGACCCGTTGTACTCGTTGCTGAGCACGGCTATCGGCCCGTTGAGCACCGAGCCCGGGTACCGGAACGGTTCCATGCCGCGCAGGACGTTGAAGGCTGTCATCTTCCGCTCGAGCTTGTCGATGACGAAGTACTCGGTCCACCCGCCGCCGTTGCCGCGGACGTCGATGACCAGGCCCTTCTTGTACCGGAAGGCCCGCCAGAACTTGTCGAACTGGCCGATGTTGTCCGTGCCCATCGCCGTCAGGTGCAGGTAGCCGAGCTCGCCGTTGGACGCCTTCAGCACGGTCTCGATGTTGTCGGCCAGCCATCGGTCGTACCGGAGCGATGATTCGGATCTGATCGGCTCGACCTCGTAGGTGCGGGCGTTGGCCGCGCCCGGCGCGGAATTGACCGTCACCTTGACCTTCTGGCCTCGCGTGACCTGGAGGAACCTGAACGGGTTGACGCCCTTCAGGTCGTGGCCGTCGATGGCCATCAGCAGATCGCCGTCCTTCACGTCGAAGTCCGGGCGGACCAGCGGGCCGACCAGGTCGCGGTTGTAGTCGGTCGGGCCGAGAATCCGCGCGAGCTTCGGGTACCCGCTCGGGTCGGTCACGATGTCGGCGCCGAGCAGGCCTGTGAACACGGGCACGGGCGGCAGTTGCGACGGGCTGTAGTCGCCGCCGGTGATGTAGGTGTGCGAGACGCACAGCTCGCCGACCATTTGCGACAAGAGCCAGTTGAGCTCCGCCCGGTTGCTCAGCTCGGGCACCAGCGCGCGGAACTTGTCGCCGATCTTCTTCCAGTCGCGGCCGTGCATGTTCGGGTCGTAGAAGAAGTCCCGGTACCACCGCCACGCGTCGTTGAAGATCTGGGTCCACTCGGGCGTCGGGCTCACCCGGTACGTCATCTGGTCGAGGTTGAGCCTGGTGCCGAGTTTCTTCGCCGAAGCAGCCTTCGCCAGCGGGCTCACGCTGTACGCGTTGCCCTTCTGGCTGATCAGCTGTTCGCGGTTGATCGAGAGCCGCCAGTCACTGACGGCGGGCTCGAGCGTGGTGTCCTTCTGCGCGTCCATGTCGTAGACGTGCAGCGTCCACTTGTCGTCTCCGGTTGGTTTGAAGAGCTCTTCGACTTCGCTCTCGCCATAGAACTCGGTGCTGGCCCAGGCGACGACGCCCTTGCCGGCCTTGAGATGGAAATAGAGGCCCGATTCGACCGGGATCCGGAACACCCGCTTCTCGATGCCGGCGAGGTCGATTCGAAATCCATCGGGCTTCTTCTCCGGCGCTGCGCCTTTCGCGAACGGCGGCGGCAGGCCGGCCTTGAGCTGCACGGCCATCACCTGCACCGGCGCCGGGATGACGTGATCGTCCTCGTAAATATCAAGGCGCGTCTTGAAATCGCGGTATGAGAGGAAATACAGATACTCGCCGTTGGCGTCGAACGACGGGTTCAGGCTGTCGTAGAACCCGTCGGTGATGGGGAAGCTCTTGTTCTGGTCGAGGCTGTAGACGAAGACGCGGTTGTTACGGTTGTACTCGACGAAGGAATAGGTGACCCACTTGCTGTCGGGCGACCAGGAATAGTCGCTGATCTCCCAGAAGAACTCGTCGTTCTGCATCTGGTTGGAGGTGGCGAATTTCGTCAGTTTCTTCGTCGCGACATCCAGGTAGAACAGCGAGAAGTCCTTGTTCCCGAACAGAATCTTCGTCCCGTCGGGCGACCACTCCAGGTGGTAGGCGTAGCGATCGAGCGTCGTCGTGAGCGGCTCCCACGGCCTGTCACCGGTCACGTCGGTCACATAGATCTGGTAGTCGCCGGACGTGTCGGAATAGAACGCGACGCGCTTGCCGTCGGGGGAGAGCTGCGGGAACCGTTCGCGGGTGCCGGGCGTGCCGGTCAGGTTGCGCGGGATCGCCCCGTCGTCGGTGGACACGAGGAAGATGTCGCCCCGCGCCTCGAACACGGCGGTCTTGCCATCGTTGGCGATCGCCATCGACTGGATGTAGTCGCGAGGATTGACGGTCCGGTCGGCGAGTTCCCACCTGTCGGTCGGCATCTCGACGGCGACCCGCCGGGACTTGTTGGTGGCTGCGTCGAGCACGACCAGCGCCCCGCCCTGCATGAAGACAATCGACTTGCCGTCGGTGTCGGGCATCTGCACGTCGAAGTCCTGGAAATCGGTGACCTGCTCGACCTTCTTCGTGGCGAAATCGTAGGTGAACAGGTTGGCGATGCCGCTGCTGGCGCGGTCGGACACGAAGTACAGCCTGTTGCCGATCCACATCGGGTACGCGTTCTTGCCCACGTAGTCGGTCAGCGCCGAGAAGGTCCTGGCCTTGAAGTCGTAGAGCCAGATGTCGGTGTACTGCCCGCCCTTGTAGCGCTTCCAGTAGTACTCCTCGGTTCCGCGACGGTTGTAGGCGAGCCTGGTGCCGTCCGGCGAATAGGAGCAGAGGATGCCCCGCTCGATCGGCATCTGTTCTGGCAGCTCTCCGTCCGGAGAGACGGTATAAAGCTTCGTGATCGGCCGGAAGGTATTCTCGTGCGAGGAGCGGAAGACGATCTTCCTGCCGTCAGGCGTCCACGTGATCGGCTGAACGCCTGCTCCGGCAAACGTCACACGCCTGGGAGACCCTCCGCTGGCGGGCATGACGTAGATCGCCGGGCCGCCGTCATACTGACCCTGGAACGCGATCTGTTTGCCGTCGGGAGAGAACTTGGGCTCGTTTTCCATCCCGGGGTGCGTCGTGAGGCGTTGTGCCACGCCGCCGGCGGCCGGCACCGCCCACAAATCGCGCTCCCAGCTGAACACGATCGTGTTGCCGTTGATGTCGGGGTACTGCATGAACCGGCCGGGGGTGCCGGCAAACGCGGTCGCGCACGCCAAAAGGGCGAGCACGGTCAGACAGAACGTGAGTCGTCTCATGAATGGCTCCCTCCGGTGAGGTGGTCCGGCGACAGACAGGATCGCGGGCGGGGGCCGGCACTGCGGCGGGTGCATGCCGGAGTGTCGCGGGGGCCCGCCGCAACGGGCGGCGGCCGTTCAGGCAGTCTACACCGCCCGGCTGGCCCTGCCAAAAGGCTGGTGCCGCCCCTCCGGCAACCTTGCGGGCCCTGGCGACGTAGAACGATCCAGCGCGGCACGACATCCCTGTCGGCCCGTCCGGTGCTAACCTGTACTCGGGCGCCAGGCCCTGGAGGTGAACTCATGAACGAGAGTTTGCGGAAGCTGTTGATGGCCGGACTCGGGGCGGTTTACCTCACTGAAGAGAAGGCGAAGAGCCTGTTCGACGAGCTCGTGAAGCACGGCGAGATGAACGAGCAGGATGCCCGCGAGATGTTCGCCTCGTGGCGAAAGCGGGCGGGCGAGCAGAGCGACAAGATCCAGAAGCAGGTCGACGAGGCGGTGCAGACGGGCTTCAAGGCGATGGGGTACGTGAAGAAGTCGGAAGTCGACAGCCTGGCCGCGCGCATTGAAGAACTCGAACGCAAGCTGGGTGAGCACGAGACCACTCAAGTCTGAACCTTGGCCCGATGCCGGCGGCGGAGGATCGTGCCGTGTGCCCGCCGGCATTCACCCTTTTTTGAATCCCAGTCCGCATCTGCTACGCTCGTCATCTAGTGACCGGACACGTCTTTCGCATCGAGCGTTACGCCGTACACGACGGCCCGGGCATCCGTACCACGGTGTTCCTGAAGGGCTGTCCGCTGCGCTGCTGGTGGTGCCACAGCCCCGAGAGCCAGTCGGCCCTGCCCGAGCTCATGTACCGCCCCGAGCGCTGCATCCGCTGCTTCAAGTGTGTCGACCGCTGCCCCGAGGGCGCGGTTTCCGTCGTCGAGGGCGCGCCAGTCGTCGATGAGGCGCTGTGCCGCTGGTGCGGGAGCTGCGCCGATGTCTGCGCCGCCGGAGCCCGAGCCCGCACCGGCCAGCTGATGTCGGCCGCAGAGGTCGTCGGCACCGTCGATCGCGACACGCTGTTCTACGACCAGTCCGGAGGCGGGGTGACGTTTTCGGGCGGCGAGCCGTTCGTGCAGCCCGATTTCCTGATCGAGATGCTGGAGGCCTGCCGGCGCAGGCGCATTCACACCGCCGTGGACACCTGCGGCATGGCCGATCGCGACAGGCTCCTGCAGGCCGCTGAGCTGGCCGACTTGTTTCTCTTCGACGTCAAGTTGCTGGACGACGGCCTGCACCGCCGATTCACAGGCGTGTCGAACGCCCGGATTCTCGACAACCTGCGGGCGCTGGTGGACGCGCACGCACGCGTGATCGTGCGTCTGCCCCTCGTGCCGGGTGTGAACGACGATCCAGCTCTCATCGAACGCACCGGGCGCTTCCTCGCCGATCTTGGGTTGTCCCGCGTGGAAGTCCTGCCGTACCATCGGGCGGGGACGGCCAAGTATCCAGCGCTCGGGCGCGAGTACCGCCTCGCCGACACCGGCGTGCCCACTGGCGAGACCGACACGGCCGTCCGAATCCTGGCGGGATTCGGCCTCGACGCCGTCGCAGGAGGAAGACCATGACGGAACGCGTGGCGCGGCTGCGGGCCGCGAGCCTCGAAGCGCAACCCTTTCTGTCGAGCGAGCGCGCCGAGTTGATGACCCGGTTCTACCGCGATCACGCCGCGGGCCTGTCGACCCCGATGCGCCGGGCGAAGTCGTTCGAGTACCTGCTGGCGCACGAGTCCATCTGCATCATGCCGGGCGAACTCATCGTCGGCGAGCGAGGCCCGTCGCCCAAGGGAACCCCGACCTACCCGGAGCTGTGCTGCCACACGATGTCGGATCTGGCGATCATCGATGGCCGCGAAAAGATTCGGTTTCAGGTCGATGAGCGCGTGCGGGACGTGTACGAGCGCGAGATTATTCCGTTCTGGAGCGGGAAATCGATCCGGGACCTGCTCTTCGGCCAGATGGCCGACGAATGGAAAGATGCGTACGAGGCCGGCGTCTTCACCGAGTTCATGGAGCAGCGGGCGCCCGGCCACACGGTGCTCGACGACAAGATCTACCGGCAGGGCTTCCGTGACGTGATCGCGAGGATCGACGCGCAGATTGCCTCGCTCGATCTGCTCACCGATGCCCGGGCGTACGACAAGCGCGAGGAGCTGCGCGCCATGCGCACCTGCGCCGCGGCGATCATCCGGTTCGCCGGACGGCACGCCGAAGAGGCCGAGCGGCTTGCGGCATCCGAGACGGATGCAGTCCGCCGGCAGGATCTGCTGCGCGTGGCATCGAATTGCCGGCGCGTGCCCGCCCAGGCTCCGCGCGATTTCTGGGAAGCCCTGCAGGCGTACTGGTTCGTGCACCTTGGCGTCATCACCGAGCTCAACACGTGGGACTCCTTCTGTCCCGGCCGGCTCGATCAGCACCTCATTCCGTTCTATCGCCGCGAGATGGACGCCGGGACTCTGACCGAGGACCTGGCGCGCGAGCTGCTCGGCTGCTTCTGGGTGAAGTTCAACAACCAGCCGGCGCCGCCGAAAGTCGGCGTCACCGCGGCAGAGAGCGGCACCTACACGGATTTCTGCAACATCAACTCGGGCGGCCTGACGCCGTCAGGCGACGACGGGGTCAACGACCTGACCTACCTCGTGCTGGACGTCATCGACGAAATGCGGCTGCTCCAGCCATCGTCCAACATCCAGCTCAGTGCGCGCAGTCCCAATCGGTTCCTGAAGCGCGCCTGCGAGATCATCCGCAAGGGCTGGGGCCAGCCGTCGGTCTTCAATGCCGACAGCGTCGTCGAGGAACTGCTGCGGCACGGCAAGTCCCTCGAGGATGCGCGGGCGGGCGGCACCAGCGGGTGCGTCGAGGTCGGCGCGTTCGGGAAGGAAGCCTACATTCTCACGGGCTACTTCAACGTGCCGAAGGTGCTCGAACTGACCCTGACGCGCGGGTTCGACGCGCGGACGGGCCGGAAGGTGGGCATCGACACCGGCGACCCGGCCGAGTGGACCGGATACGACGAGGCGTTCGGGGCGTTTGCCAGCCAACTGCGCCACCTGATCGACGTGAAGGTGCGGGCCAACAACGTCATCGAGCGCCTGTTCGCAACCGAGATGCCCGCGCCGTTTCTCTCGACCCTCATCGACGACTGCATCAGCAACGGCCGCGACTACAACGACGGCGGAGCACGCTACAATTCGACCTACATCATGCCGGTCGGCCCGGGGACCGTGGCCGACGGGCTTTCGGCGATCAAGTTCCACGTGTTCGAGCGCCGCGACGTGACGATGAAGGCGATGATCGAGGCGCTCGCGGCGGACTTCGAGGGACAGGAACCGCTGCGTCAGACGCTCTGGAACCTGACGCCGCGCTACGGCAACGACGACCCGTATGCGGATCGCATCCTGGCGTCGGTCGTCGACCTGTTGCACGAGATGCTCGACGGCCGTCCCAACACCCGCGGCGGCCACTATCACGTGAATTACCTGTCGACGACGTGCCACGTGTACTTCGGGTCGGTGTGCGGCGCCACGCCCGACGGCCGCAGGGCGTGGGAGCCGGTGTCGGATGGTATCTCGCCGGTTCAGGGAGCCGATCGGCACGGCCCCACGGCAGTGCTGCGATCGGCGTCACATTTCAATCACGCCCGGACCGGCGGCACCCTGCTCAATCAGAAATTCACCCCGCAGGTCGTGGCAGGCGAGGCCGGCCTCGAGAAACTGTCGCAGCTGGTGCGGACGTATTTCCGCATGGGCGGTCATCACATCCAGTTCAACGTGGTCACCGCCGAGACGCTTCGCGCCGCCCAGCGCGAGCCCGAAAAGCACCGGGACCTCATCGTGCGGGTTGCCGGCTACAGCGACTACTTCTGCGACCTCACCAAGGCGCTGCAGGACGAAATCATCGCGAGGACGGAGCATCAGGGGATTTGACTAGGGGCTAGGGACCAGGCGCTAGGCGCTAGTCCGAGCCAGGGGCTGGGGCTAGGGACCAGGCGCTAGGCGCTAGTCCGAGCCAGGGGCTGGGGCTAGGGGCTAGGGACCAGGCGCTAGGCGCTAGTCCGAACCAGGGGCTGGGGCTAGGGGCTAGCTACCCAGGGAGACCCCCCGGCTCTGCCGGGGTGGCAGTAGCAGTTTGACGTTTCAGGGAGTGTGTCCACCCGTAGATACTTCCGTCGTGAGCCGCCAAGCACACGAAAGGAAGCGTCGTGATGGACACATTGGAGAGTCTGAACCACACGGTATGGGAGTGCAAGTATCACGTGGTCTTCATCCCGAAGTGCCGTAGGAAGACGATCTACGGGCAGCTGAGGCGACACCTGGGGGAGGTGTTTCGGAATCTGGCCACGCAGAAAGAGAGCCGGGTCGAAGAAGGCCACCTGATGCCGGATCACGTGCACATGCTGCTGTCGATTCCGCCGAAGTATCCGGTGTCGCAGGTGGTCGGGTTCATCAAGGGGAAGAGTGCGATCCACCTGGCCCGGGTGTATGGCGAACAGAAGCGCAACTTCGTGGGACAGCATTTCTGGGCGCGTGGGTACTTCGTGTCGACCGTCGGCCGAGACGAGACGGTGATCCGGGAATACATCCGGCGACAGGAAGCCGAGGACACGCGACAGGATCAGCTGGCGTTGTGGAGATAACGGGCCACCGAATCGGTGGCCCACGGAAATTGGGCCGCGTAAGCGGCCCCGGCAAGCCGCTTCGAGCGGCTCACATACTCGAAAGCCCCCGGCTCTGCCGGGGGATTGTTACGGGCTAGGGACTAGGCGCTAGGCGCTAGTCCGAACCAGGGGCCAGGGGCAAGGCGCTGGTCAGGCAGAACGGGCGTGGGAGCCGATTGGACTTCTGAGAACCCGCACTCCCTCCCGCTGCGACGGGCATGGCAATTGCAACTCCGCTCGGCTGACGGCCCAGGACTCGCGCCGAAGGGGAGCCTCTCGGATGGCCCGAATCGATTCCTACAGCGACCTGGAGGCTTGGCGAAAGGCCATGGCGCTCGTCGAATCCTGCTACAGGCTTACGCGGGAGTTCCCCGCCAACGAACGGTTCGGCATCACCATGCAGATCAGGCGGGCAGCCGTCTCGATCCCGTCGAATCTGGCCGAAGGTCACAATCGCCGTTCGAAGCTGGCGTTCGCCAACCACGTCAGCATCGCGCTCGGTTCACAAGCCGAACTCGAAACTCAGCTGGAGCTTGCAGTTCGACTCGGCTTCGTGTCTGCAACTGAGGCCGAGCCAGTTCGGGCCCTCGCGGCCGAAGTCGGCCGAATTCTGCACGGACTGGTCCGAGCCTTGGAACGCGTTGAATAGCCGATAGCATTTCCGGGAAGTCGAACCGGGCGCTGGCCATGCAAATCCTGCCCGACCCGCTCCCAGCGCCCAGCGCCTAGCCCCTAGCGCCTAGCCCCTAGCCCCTAGCCCCTAGCGCCTAGCCCCTAGCGCCTAGCCCCTAGCCCCTAGCCCCTAGCCCCTAGCCCCTAGCGCCTAGCCCCTAGCCCCTAGCCCCTAGCCCCTAGCCCCTAGTTCTATTCCCACTCAATCGTGCCCGGCGGCTTGGTGGTGATGTCGAGCGCCAGGCCGCTCACCCCAGGCAGCGCCAGAATCTGCTGGCGCAACTCGGCGACCAGCGCGCCGGGCAACTGCGCCGGCGTCGCGGTCATCGCCCGCTCGGAATGGATCGGCCGCACGATCACGAACTCGCGCCCGGCGCCGTCGACTTCCATCGGCACCAGCACCGTCGGGCACTGCCAGATGCTGTCGTAGAGCCCATGGCGCCGCAGCCCCTCCATCACGATGTGGTCCGCCTCACGCAGCAGATCCAGCCGCGCTGAGGTTACCGATGCCGCCAGCGGACGAACCGCGCGTGGCGCAGCGGGGCCGAGGTTCCACATGCATCGGTTGATGCCAGGCACGTGCTTGAAGAGGGCTGCGGCCATCTCGATCAGCCGATCCCATCGCGCCTCGCCGCTGATCAGCACGGGATGTTCGTACGATCGCAGGTCCGCTTTCACGCCCACGGACTTGATCGGCAACGCCATCGCGCGCAGGGCGTATTCGCGGCCGACCTCCGTGACGCGCGGCTCGATGTCCTCGAACCCGTCGCGTGCCTCGATACCCGCGGAGCAGAGCAGCCGGACCCCGAGCCCGGGTCCCGGGAACGGATGGCGCCACACCAGCGCCGGCGGGATGCCGAGCATCTCGCCAAGCTCCCGGACCTCGACCTTGTAGAGATCGGCGAGCGGCTCCACGACCCGGCCCGCGGCGATCATGCGCTCGATGACCGGCACGCGATTGTGGTGGGTCTTGATCGTGTCGGCCCGCTTCGTGCCGCCGGTCTCGATCGTGTCCGGATAGATCGTGCCCTGGCCGAGCAGGTGCCCCTCGATGCCGAGGGCCTTCGCCTCTCGCTCGAACACGCTGATGAAGGTGTCGCCGATGATGCGCCGCTTGCGCTCCGGCTCGACCTCGCCCCCCAGCGCCGTGAGGAAATCGCGGGACGCGTCGACGAAATGGAGGTTCTTCCCGAGCCCGAATCCGCGGAACGTCTCGATCACGTCGCGGCTCTCGTTCCGGCGCATCAGGCCGTTGTCCACGTGCAGCAGGTGCAGCCGATCGGGCCCGATCGCCATGGCGAGCAGGCGCGCGGCCACGGTCGAGTCCACGCCGCCCGAGGCGAGCAGGAAGACCGACTGGTCGCCTACCTGGCGGCGCACCTGCTCGACCCGCTCCTCGACGTAGCGGTCCATCGTCCACGAGGCCTGGCAGCCGCACACGCCGAACACGAAGTTGGCGATCATCTCGGTCCCGTGAACCGTGTCGTCGACCTCGGGGTGGAACTGGAACCCGTACCGGCGCAGCCTGGCCGAGCCAATCGCCGCGTAGCGATGCGACGCGCCGAGCGTTCCGAGCTCGGAGTACCCGACTTCCTCGAAGTCCGGACCGACGCTGGTGACCGAGTCGAAGTGGCTCATCCACACACGCTCGGTGGGGCCGAGGCCGCGAAACACCGGACTGTCGCCCACGATGTGCAGGTCGGCCGGGCCCCATTCCCGTCCGCCGTGGACGACCGTGCCTCCATAATGCTTGGCAATCTCCTGGTGTCCGAAGCAGAATCCGAGGATTGGCGTATCGAGATCGTAGATGGCCTTGGTATAGGCCGAATCCTCGCCGAAGGAGGAGAAACTCGGGCTGCCAGACAGGATGATTCCCTTGTAGCGGCGGAACTCGTCGATGGGGTCGTCCGGCTGGCGGATCTCGGCGAGCACGCGCAGGCGCCGGACTTTGGTGGCTATCAGGTGGGCGTACTGCCCGCCGAAGTCGATGACAGCGATGGCGTCATGAGTCATGAACCTCGATTGTACACGGTCCGGCGATTTCGCCCGGCCGCTGGGGCGTCGCGAACCGTCAACGGTATAATGCGCCAATCCCGACCGGACCTGTCGCGTCACGTCCACCGCGCGCCGTCCGAGCATTCTGGATAGCCGGCGCATCAACGAACTGCGGCAATCAGGAGCCCTGAACCGTGAACACGCTTCGAAGACCTCTCGGTGCGGCCCTGGTCGTTCTGCTCGCCGTCATGGTCGTGCCATTGAAGGGCCAGAAGGCACAGCCTGACGCCAACTGGCCGTCATTCCGCGGCCTCGACGCCGCCGGCGTTGCCGAGGGGTATCCACTGCCCTCGGACTGGGACGCCCCATCCTCCCGAAACGTCAAGTGGAAGACGCCAATCCCCGGCCTGGGACACTCGAGCCCGATCGTGTGGGGCGGACGGATCTACGTGTCGACCGCCGTCAGTGGCCTCGAGAAGCCCCAGCTGAAGGTGGGCCTGTACGGCGACATCGAGCCGGTGCAGGACAACTCGTCGCATCGCTGGCTGATCTACTGCCTCGACGCGCAGTCCGGGAAGGTGCTCTGGGAGAAGACGGTCTATGTCGGCGTGCCGAAGATCAAACGGCATCCGAAGTCGACCCATGCCAACTCCACGCTCGCCACCGATGGCCGGCACCTCGTCGCGCTATTCGGCTCCGAAGGGTTGTACTGCTTCGATCTGAACGGCAAGCAGCTCTGGAAGAAGGACCTGGGCGTGCTCGATTCGGCCTTCTACGTGGCGCCCGAAGCACAATGGGAGTTCGCCAGCTCGCCGATCATCGAGCAGGGGATGGTGCTCGTGCAGTGCGACGTCCTGAACGGCTCCTTCATTGCGGCATTCAAGACCAGTGATGGCGCCGAGCTCTGGCGAACGACCCGTGACGATGTCCCGACGTGGGGAACGCCGACGGTGGCCGGAACAGGCGGGGCCAGGCAGATGATCGTCAACGGCTACCGGCACGTCGGCGGCTACGATGTGACCACGGGCAAGGAAGTCTGGCGGCTCAAGGGTGGAGGCGACATCCCCGCTCCCACGCCCGTCGTCGCTCACGGAATGGTCTTCATCACGAGCGCTCATGGCCCGACGGCCCCCATCTACGCGATCCGGTTGACCGCGACCGGTGACGTGTCGCTGGCCTCGGGAGAGACGTCCAACCAGTCCGTTGCGTGGAGCACGCCTCGCGATGGCGCGTACATGAGCACGCCGCTCGTCTACGGAGACCTGCTCTACAACGTGAAGGTCAACGGCGTCCTGAGCTGCTACGACGCGCGTTCGGGCAGCCGGCGCTACCAGGAGCGGCTGGGCGGCGGCTCCACCGGATTCAGCGCGTCGCCGGTCGCCGGGGACGGGAAACTCTACATTGCCAGCGAAGACGGCGACATCTACGTCGTCAAGGCCGGTCCCAAGTTCGAGCTGATCGCGAAGAACGCCATGGGCGACATCTGCATGGCGACGCCGGCCATCTCACGCGGCGTGATCTTCGTCCGGACGTTCTCGCACGTCGTGGCGATCGGGCAGAAGTAATGTTGTCCCCCGCGGCCGAAACAGGCGAGAGGTGGATATGCGTCTAGCCAAGTGTGTCCTCGTGCTGGTGACCTGTTCGTTCATCTCCGGCGCGGCTGCGGACCTCGATTGGCCTCAATGGCGGGGACCCAACCGGGACGGCGTCTCCACCGAGACCGGCCTGATGAAGCAGTGGCCGCCCAAGGGGCCGTCGACCGTCTGGTCGATCGCGGGCCTCGGCCGGGGCTACGGATCGCCTGCTGTCCGGGGGGACCGCATCTACGTGCAGGGGACGCAAGGCGGCAGGAGCGGCGTGTTCTGCCTGAACCGCGGCAACGGCTCGGCCATCTGGTTCCGGGCGCTCGGGCGCGACATGGACCAGGACAAGGGAGGCGGTCCCCGAGGAACGCCAACCCTCGATGGCGATCGGGCCTACGTTCTCTCCGAAGACGGCGACCTGGCGTGCCTGCGCGCCACTGACGGATCGGTGGTCTGGACCCGCAATATCCTGCGGGATTTCAACGGGGCCAATCCCCAGTGGCTCATCAGCGAGTCGCCGCTCATCGACGGCGATCGCGTCATCGTCACGCCGGGCGGACGCGGGGCGTGCGTGGTCGCGCTCGACAAGACGACGGGAAAGACCGTGTGGACGACGAAGGAGTTGAGCGACCCGGCGGCGTATTCGTCCTGCATCGTGGCCGAGGTGCAGGGCGTTCGAACGATCATGACGCTGACCTCGCAGGCCGGAGTCGGGGTGCGCGCGAGCGACGGCAAGCTGCTCTGGCGATTTCCCCGCGTGGCCAACGATACCGCCAACGTCACGACGCCCGTCTATTCCGGCAACCGCGTGTTCTACACATCCGCCTACGACACCGGCAGCGCGTTGCTGCAGCTGACAGCCGAAAATGGCGGCCTGAAAGCCGACCAGGTGTACTTCAGCCGCGACATGATGAACCATCACGGCGGTGTCGTGCTGGTCAACGGGTATCTCTACGGGTTCTCGAACGCCATCCTCACCTGCATGGAGTTTGCGACGGGCAAGGTGATGTGGCGCAATCGCAGTGTCGGGAAAGGTTCGCTGACGTATGCCGACGGCAACCTCTACCTCCTCGGGGAAGCCAACACCGTGGGCCTTGCGGAGGCGAATCCATCCGCCTATGTCGAGAAGGGCCGGTTCCAGATCGCCGACCAGGGCTGGCCGAGCTGGCCGCATCCCGTCATCGCCGGCGGGATTCTCTTCATCAGGAACCAGGGGACGCTGACCGCGTATGACATCAAGGCGAAATAGGAATGACGACCGCCGGCTGGCGGCTGGCGGCGCGCACGCGCCACGTGCGCGGGTTTCTGACGGCGACTCGGGGCGTTCCGGTCGTCGAATACGGCTCTTCACTATGACAACCAGGCACTCTCGACTTCGTTCCCTCTCCATCGTCGCGCTGGCGGTTGCCGCCATTCCGGTCCTCGCCCAGGACTGGCCCATGTGGGGCGGCACGCCGCGGCGCAACATGGTGTCGGCCGCGAAGAATCTGCCCACCACCTGGGACGTCCAGGCGATGAAGAACGTCAAATGGAAGGCAGAGCTGGGCTCGACCTCGTACGGAAATCCGGTGGTCAGCGGCGGAAAGGTGTTCGTGGGGACCAACAACGCGAGCCCGCGCAACCCCGAGATCCAGGGCGACAAGGGCGTGCTGATGTGCTTCCGCGAGGCGGATGGCCAGTTCCTGTGGCAGGCCGTCAGCGACAAGCTGGAGTCCGGGAAAGAGAACGACTGGCCCGAGCAGGGAATCTGCTCGTCGCCGGCGGTCGAAGGCACGCGGGTCTACTACGTGACCAGCCGCGGCGAGCTGGTGTGTCTCGACACGGAAGGGTTCCTCGACGGGAAGAACGACGGGCCGTACCAGGCCGAGGTGCGCAAGGGCCCCACCGACGCCGACGTGATCTGGAAACTGGACATGATGAAGGAGCTGGGCGTGTTCCAGCACAACATGGCCAACTCGTCGCCGGTCATCTGGGAGGACCTCGTCTTGGTCGAGACGTCCAACGGCCGCAGCGACAATCACGAGAAAGTGCCGTCACCCTCCGCCCCGAGCTTCATCGCCGTGAACAAGAACACGGGGGCCGTGGTGTGGAAGGACGCGTCGCCCGGCGATCGGATCCTCCACGGGCAGTGGTCTTCTCCGGCGCTCGGTGAAGTCGGCGGCGTCATGCAGGCGATCTTCCCCGGCGGCGACGGCTGGCTCTACGGGTTCAATGCGCGGACCGGAGAGAAGATCTGGCGCTTCGATCTGAATCCGAAGGATGCCGTCTGGCCCAAGACGCGCAACGACGGCATTTCTACGCCGGTCTACGCCGATGGCATGGTCCTGATGGCCGTCGGACAGGATCCCGAGAGCGGCGAGGGGATCGGTCACATGTACGCCATCGATCCCACCAAGACCGGGGACATCACCGACTCCGGGCGCCTCTGGCACTTCGAGAAGATCCGCCGATCGATCTCCACGGCCGCCGTGGCGGACGGTCTCGTCTATATCTCCGATTTCAGCGGCTTTCTGCACTGCCTCGACGCGAAGACGGGCAAGCCGTACTGGAGCTATGACATGCTGGCCGCCGTCTGGGGCTCGCCCCTGGTGGCCGACGGCAAGGTCTACCTCGGAGACGAGGACGGCGACGTCGCCGTGATGCAGGCTGGCAGGGAACTCAAGAAACTCGCCGAGAACACCATGGGCAACGCGGTGTACGGGACCCCGGTGCCGGCAAACGGCGTGCTCTACATCATGACCAGGTCCACGCTGTACGCACTGGCGGCTCCCGCACCGGGAACAGGCCAGTGAGAAGCCTCGCGATCGGTCTCGCGGTCGGCGTGGCGCTCGGCGTGCCGGGGCAGCAGAGGGCGGTCGACGCGTGGCCGATGTTCCGCGGATCGCCGTCGCTGTCTGGCATCTCGACCGTTCCGCTTCCGTCCCCGCTGAAGCTGCGGTGGAGCTACCAGGCGAAGGACTCGATCGAATCCTCGGCCGCCATTGTCGATGGCGTGGTGTACGTGGGCTCCGCGGACGGATTCCTCCACGCGGTGGACCTGGCGACCGGCCAGCTGCGCTGGCAGTACCGAGGCGAAGGCCGCCATCGGGGAATCCTCGCCCTGCGTGCGTGGCGGCGTGGTCTACGTCGGCGATCTGGACGGGGTCGTTCATGCGGTCGACGCGGCGTCCGGCAAAGGGCGCTGGACCTTCAAGGCCGGGGCCGAGATCAAATCGTCGCCCAACGTGGTGGGCGACCGTCTCTACATCGGATCCTACGACCAGAACCTCTACTGCCTGGCGGCATCGACCGGCGCGATCATCTGGACCTTCAAGACCGACGGCCCCGTGCACGGCACACCGGCGTTCGACAACGGGATCGTCTACATCTCCGGGTGCGACGAAACCTTCAGGGCCATCGATGCGGCAACGGGCAAGCAGATCTATGCGCTGCCGCTCGGCGCCTACACGGGCGCCTCGGCCGTGATTCGGGGTGACCGCGCCTTTGTCGGCACGTTTGGAGAAGAGGTCGCTGGGCATCGATCTGAAGCGGCGGGCGATTGGCTGGACCTACCGGCATCCCACGCGGAATTTCCCGTTCTATTCGTCCGCCGCTGCGACGGCCGACCGGGTCGTCGTCGGGGGACGCGACAAGCTCGTGCACGCCATCAACGCTCTTACCGGAAAGGCCGTGTGGACATTCCTGACGCGGGCGCGGGTCGAGTCCTCGCCGCTTCTCGATGGCAATCGCGTGTTCGTGGGTTCGAATGACGGCGTGCTCTACGAGCTCGATCTGGCGACGGGCAGGAAGACGTGGGAGTTCACGGCAGGCGCACCGCTGTCGGCGTCGCCGGCGGCCGCAGGAGGGTTTCTCGTCATCGGGTCGCAGGACGGCGTGCTCTACGGCTTTGGCGGGTGACAGAAGACGCATGAGGATCGCACACATCACCGCGGGCGCGGGCCACATGTATTGCGGCAGCTGCCTGCGCGACAACACGCTGGCGGCCGCCCTGATCGACGCGGGCCATGACGTGATGCTCATCCCCACCTACACGCCCACCAGGTCCGAAGGGCGCGACGTCAGCATGCACCGGGTGTACTGGGCGGCATCAACGTGTTCCTCCAGGAACATTTCGCCTCGTTCCGCCGGATGCCCCGGCTGGTCAGCCGGCTGCTCGATGCCGCGCCGCTGTTGAAGCTGGCGACCCGGCGGGGTGTCAGCGTCGAACCGTCGCATCTCGGCCGTCTGACCGTGTCCATGCTGCACGGGACCGGCGGCCCGCAGCGCGGCGCCATCCTCGAGCTGGTGCAATTCCTCGCCGACCACGTCGAGCCCGAGATCGTCAGCATCCCGAACTCGCTGTTGATCGCGCTCGCGCCGGCGATCAAGTCCGCCCTGAAGGTCCCCGTGGTCTGCACGCTCCAGGGAGAGGACCTGTTCCTCGATGGCCTGGGCGAACCGTATCGGAGCCAGGCCATCGCGCTCATCCGCGAGCATGCCGGCCAGGTTGACGCCTTCATGGCGGTGAGCCATTACGGCGCAGACATGATGTCGCGGTGCCTCGGGATCGATCGCGGCCGCATCCGCGTCGTGCCGCTCGGCGTCGACCTCGATGGCCATGCGCAGGGCAGTCTCAACGGCGAGGTGTTCACCATCGGCTATCTCGCCCGCGTGGCCCCGGAAAAGGGCCTCAACGTCCTGTGCGATGTCTACCGCAGGCTTCGCGAGCGGCCCGGGCTGCCTCCGAGCCGTGTGTCGGCAGTCGGGTACCTCGCGCCCGAGCACAAGCCGTTCCTGGCGGGCATCCGGGCTCAGGCGAAACGCTGGGGGCTCTCGGACCAGTTCCAGTATCACGGAGCGCCGAATCGGGCCGGAAAGCTCGAGTTCCTGCAGACACTGGGCGTGCTGTCCGTGCCCGCGCCGCACGCCGGGCAGAAAGGGCAGTTCCTCCTCGAAGCGATGGCGAGCGGGATTCCCGTGGTCCAGCCCCGCAGCGGCGCCTTCACCGAGGTGGTCGAGACCACCGGCGGCGGACTCCTCGTCGCACCCGACAACCCCGACGCGGTGGCGGAAGGAATCCTCGAGCTCTGGCGCGACCCGGAACGCCGGCGGCATCTCGGGGCGACGGGATTCGAAGGCGTGCGGACGCACTACAGCGCCGCTCGGATGCTGGAGCGCACGCTCGAAGTCTACCGGTCGGTTCTGCCGGAGTGACCGGCCCCAGGCCTCCGGCATCCGTGGTTCGGCGGCGTGAGGCAGCGAGCGGGCGGGCAGCCCACTCGGCCCTTTCGGCTCGAGGGGCGTCTGGCTCTCGAGTCGCCCCCCGTCCTCCGGACGATCATGAGCAGGAGAGACGCCGTGCTCGAAGCCATCAACCTGTGCAAGGACTACGAGGCGGCCTCCGGGACCTTCCGCGCGTTGTCGGATGTGTCACTCACGCTCGCTGACCGAACCTCCGCCTCGATTGTCGGGCCCTCCGGGAGCGGCAAGAGCACCCTCCTCTACATCCTGGGCGGGCTCGAGCCTCCAACGTCGGGAACGGTGAGCCTCGACGGGCGAAACCCATTCGAGCTGAAGGAGCGCGATCTGGCCGCGTTTCGAAACGAGCGGGTCGGGTTCGTCTTCCAGGATCACCACCTGCTTCCCCAATTGAGCGTGATCGAGAACGTGCTCGTCCCGACCCTTGTCGCGCGAGAGCCGGATGGAGACCCGGCGGCCTGGGCTGCCAGCCTGATCGAGCAGGTCGGCCTCGGTCCTCGCATGCACCACCGGCCCCATCAGTTGTCGGGCGGCGAGAAACAGCGGGCAGCCGTCGCGCGGGCGCTCGTGCGAAAGCCCCGGCTCGTGCTGTGCGACGAGCCCACCGGGAACCTGGATCACGCCGCGACCGAAGTGGTGGCCTCGTTGCTCCTGCACCTCCACCGGCAGCAGGGGACCATCCTGGTCGTCGTGTCGCACAATCTCGATCTTGCCCGGAGATTCGACCGGCAGTTCCGTCTGACCGACACACGGTTGGAGTGCGTGCCACAGTCCGGACCGGCCGGATTGGGGGAGCACTGATGCCTGGTCCGGTCGACTCGAGGAGAACATGAGCCGGCTGCTCATTCGAAACCTGCTCTTCTACTGGCGCACCAACCTGGCGGTCATCGCCGGCGTGGCGACCTCGGTCTCGGTGCTGTCGGGTGCGCTGCTGGTGGGGCAGTCGGTTCGCGCGAGCCTGCGGGATCTGCTGTTCCAGCGCATCGGTGCGACCGAGTTCGTCGTCGCCGCCGATCGATTCTTCAGGTCTGACCTCTCTTCCGCCTTCGCGCCGGCTGGCACTGCCGATGGGACCGTGGCCAGCTGCCCGATCATCTTCGTCCAGGGGGTTGTGACGCGCGAGGCAACCGGCGAGCGCGCGACGAAGGTCAATCTCGTCGGCGTCGACGATCGGTTCTGGGCGTTCCATCACGTGGAAGGTGTCGCGCAGCCTGCGGGCCGCGACGCGCTGGTCGGTGCCCCGCTGGCGCGCAGGCTCGGGATTGACCGTGGCGACGGGCTCCTGGTCAGGGTCGAAACGCGGCAGGGCGTTCCCAGGGAATCACTGTTCGGCCGCCGCGAGGACGTCGGGAAGACCATCAGGCTCACCTGCCGCGGAATCCTGTCGGCCGACCAGATGGGGGAGTTCGCGCTGCTGCCGACTCAAGCCGAGGTCGATACCGTATTCGTTCCGTTGAGTCGCCTCCAGCAGGACCTCGCCCAGCCCCGGCGCGCCAACGCGATCCTGCTCGCCCCGACGCCGCTGACACGCGATCTCGCGGGCGTCCGCAAGGTGCTCGCTGATCGCTACACGCTCGAAGATCTCGGCATCACACTTCGCATGCTGCCGTCGCAGGACGGGTTGTCGGTGGAAACGTCGCGAATACTCCTCGACGATGAGGCCGCCACTGCGGCGCTCGAAGCGGGCGTCGAGAGTGGGCTCCAGGCCTCGGGCGTGTTCACGTATCTTGCAAACGCCATCCGCGCGGGCGGACGAGAGATCCCGTACTCCGTCGTCACGGCTGCAGACCTGGGGAGCGGCGCGTTCAAGGATGTCCGGGTCGCGCCGTCGCGTGGGCCCGACCTCCAGAGGCCGGATACGCTCCGTCCGATCTGGCTCACTGACTGGGCCGCGCGGGACCTCGGCGTTGCCCCGGGCGCGATGGTAGACCTCGACTACTACCGGTGGCAGGACGAGGGCACGCTGGTCACGCGCACCGCTCGATTCCGGCTCGCCGGCGTCCTGCCGATCGGCAACGGTGTGGACAGCAGCCTCGCGCCGGACTTTCCAGGCATTACTGAAGCCGGAAGCATGCGCGACTGGGATCCGCCGTTCCCGATCGACCTCCGTCGGATTCGCCCCCAGGACGAGGACTACTGGAATCGCTTCAAGGCCACTCCCAAGGCGCTCATCGAGCTGAAGGACGGCCAGGAACTGTGGCAAAGCCGGTTCGGGCGCTATTCGGCGGTGCGCATGGTTCGCTCGGGCCGGGACGCCGCCTGGCGCGACGGGTCATCGGCCGAGCTTCGCGTCCTTCAGGACCAGGTGTCCGAGCGGATTCGGAAACGGCTCAATCCGGAACGAGCCGGCTTCACTGTCTCCCCGGTGCGGCAGAGCGGGCTCGATGCGGCGGCGGGCTCGACGGATTTCGGCGAGTATTTCCTGTACTTCAGTTTCTTCCTGATTGCGGCTGCGGTGCTTCTGTCCGGCCTGTTCTTTCGTCTCGGCATCGAGCAGCGGGTGCGCGAGATCGGGACGCTTCAGGCGGTCGGTTTCCCCGCCCGCGCGGTTCGCCGGGTCTTCCTGCTCGAAGGCGCCGTGCTGTCGCTCTCCGGTTCGATCGTGGGCATGGCCGGCGCCGTGGCGTTCGGCGACGCCCTGGTGGTCGGGCTTCGCACGTGGTGGGTCGGGGCCGTGGGAACGCGCCAGATTCACCTCCACGTGGCGTGGGGGCCGCTGCTTTCCGGGGCCGCCGCCGGCCTGGTCGTGACGATGATCGTCGTCGCGTCGACGCTCGGGAGCCTTCAGCGAAACACCGCGCGCGCCTCGCTGGCCGGTGTCCTCGAATCCCAGGCCGTGGGCCGGGGCCACGCTCGCATGTTTCGATGGCTGGCGGCTACCGCGCTGGTTTGCGCCGCTGCGCTGCTGCTGGCCTCGAGCACCAAGGTGGTGACCGAGGAGGGCGGGTTTTTCGGGACGGGGTTCTTGCTCCTGGTCGCGATGCTCAGCGTTGCCGCCGTCTACCTGCGGCGCGAAGGTGCGCACGCGATGCACGGCCGCGGAATGGGCGCCATGGTGCGGCTCGCCATCCGAAACGCCATGCACCGGCCTGGCCGCAGCCTGGCCTCGATCGCCCTGGTCGCGTCGGCGACGTTCGTCATCGTGTCGGTCGAGGCGTTTCGCACGGATCCCCGGCTCGTCGATGACCGCACCAGTTCCGGCACCGGCGGGTACGCCCTGATCGGCACTTCTGTTCTGCCCATTGTGCAAGACCCGAACACGGCGGCGGGCCGCGAGGCACTGGGGATCCCCCCGTCGGAGGTGCCGGAACTCTCCGGCGTCCGGTTCGCTCCGTTCAGGGAGCGCTCCGGAGAGGATGCCAGCTGCCTGAACCTCTACGCGCCGAAGGCGCCGACGATCCTCGGCGCCCCCCACGCGTTCGTTGCCAGCGGACGCTTTTCGTTCCAGAGTTCCCTGCCGGGAACGCCCGAGCAGAACGGGAAATCCCTGGCTGCTGCTGGAGAGCCGGTCGCAGGACGGGTCGATCCCTGTCATCGGCGACGCGAACACGATTCGGTACATCCTTCACCGATCGCTCGGAGAGGATGTGATCGTTCCAGGGGCCACCGGCGAGCCGATTCGGTTGCGGCTGGTCGCGGCGCTGCGGGAGAGCGTGCTCCAGGGGCAGTTGATCATGTCCGAAGCGAACTTCCTGCGATGCTTCCCGGACCAGGAGGGGTACCGCTTCTTCCTGGTCGATGCACCGCCAGCTTCGGCCTCCTCGCTCATCCGGCCCCTTCAGGACGGCCTGGTCGATTGGGGAGTCAGCGTCGAATTGGCGCGGGACCGGCTCGCCGCGTACACCCGCGTCGAGAACACCTATCTGTCGACTTTCCAGTCGCTCGGCGGGCTCGGCCTGATCCTCGGCACGGTCGGGCTGGCGGCGGTCCTGCTCAGAAACGTGCTGGAGCGCCGAAAGGAACTGGCGCTGCTGCGCGCGGTGGGGTATCGTGAGCGGACCCTGGCACTGGTGGTCGTGCTGGAGAACCTGTTCCTGATGGGGTGGGGCCTGGCCTGCGGCAGCGCCTGTGCGCTGCTCGCCGTGCTGCCGGCGCTCCACGCCAGGGGCGCGGGGGTTCCGCTTGCCAATGTCGGCCTGATTGCCATCGGCGTGCTCAGCGTTGGCACGCTCTCGTCGTGCGCCGCGGTCATCGCCGCGTTCGGATCGCCAACGCTGAACGCGCTTCGTTCCGAGTGAAGTTCCATACCATGACAATCCGATCGAGCTGCGCCCGGGTCCTGTTCGCCATCTGCTGCCTCGTCTTCCTCGCGCGCGTCGCCGGCGTCGAGGGCCAATGGACGAGGTTCCGCGGGCCGAATGGCACCGGTATTTCGGAGGCGGCCGGCCTGCCGGTGGAGTTCGGGCCCGACAACCATGTGCTCTGGAAGACCCCGCTGCCCCCCGGGCACTCGTCGCCGGTCCTGACCCCGACGCGGATCTTCCTCACGGCCCACACCAGCGAGAAGGACACCTACAAGCTGTTCGTGATCGGCCTGGACCGCAAGTCGGGGAAGATCCTGTGGCAGCGCGAGGTGCCGCGCACGACGCCTGGACGGTTGCAGAACGTCAACGGTCCGGCGTCGCCCAGCCCGGTGACCGACGGCAGCAACGTCTACGCGTTCCTGCAGGAATTCGGGATGCTCGCCTTCGACGCCAACGGCAAGGAGCTGTGGCGGCTGCCGATGGGCCCCTTCAGCATGTTCTACGGCTTCGGCGCGTCGCCCATCCTGGTAGGCGATCTGATCGTGCTGGCCGTCGATCAGGACCTTGGCTCGTACCTGGTGGCCGTGGACAAGCGGACAGGCAAGATCCGGTGGAAAGTCGACCGGCCCGGGGTGATCTCCGGCTACTCGACGCCCACCGTCTACGAGCCCGGCGACGGGACGAAGCAGATCATCGTGCCCGAGTCGTTCCAGCTTTCCGCCTATTCGGCCTCCGACGGGCGGCGCATCTGGTGGGTTCGCGGGCTGCCGTGCGAGATGAAGTCGGTGGCCAGCTACGACCGGGAGTACCTCTACATCAATGGCTGGGGGTTCCCGCAGAACCAGCCGGGCCAGCAGGTCGCGACGATTCCGTTCGAGGACGGGCTGAAACGGTACGACAAGAACCAGGACGGGGCTGTCGGCCGCGACGAGATCACCGGAACCGATCCGATCGACCGGATGCTGTCGCCCAAATACGGGTTCGACGCGTTCGACCTCGACCGCGACGGCAAGCTGACGGCGAAAGAGTGGGAAGTGTTCCGGATGATGCTGGCGGCGGAAAATGGTCTGCTCGCCATCAAGCTCGGGGGGCAGGGCGACATGACCGCCAGCGCCGTCAAATGGCGCTACCAGCGGCCCGTGCCGCAGGTGCCCTCCACGCTGCTCTACAGGGGCACGCTGTTCATGGTGAACGACAGCGGCATCCTGACTTCGTTCGATCCGGCCACCGGCAACGTGCTCAAGCAGGGCCGCCTGAAGGGCGCGATCGACAAGTACTTCGCCTCGCCCGTCGGTGCCGACGGCAAGGTCTGGCTGATCAGCCAGGACGGGACCGTGTCGGTCGTGTCGGCCGCGGCCCAGTGGGACGTGCTCGCGGTCAACGCGCTTGGCGACGAGGTGTTTGCCACGCCCGCGATCGCGGACGGGCGCATCTACCTGCGGACGCGGAACACGCTCTACTGTTTCGGTACGCGTCCTTCCTCAGCGAAATAGCCGTGCGCCCGGCAGGGCGGCGGCCATCGTGCCGGCCTCCCGCCGGGAGTGGCGGGCCGGCGTTGAAGATCATCATCGGAGGAGCCTCATGAGGCGGTTGGTTGTCCTGCGTCCCGCGCTGATTCCTGCGGTCGCCGTCCTGATTGTCACCTCGCTTGCGGCGGCCCCTCCGGCACAGGAGAAGTTCTGGCCGTACTGGCGCGGCCCGGCCGCGGACGGGATGGCCTCCGGCGACGCCCCGTTGACCTGGAGCGACACAGAGAATATTGCGTGGCGCACCGAGATCCCCGGGCTTGGGAACTCCAGCCCGGTCGTCTGGGGCGACCGGATCTTCCTCACGACCGCCATCCGGACGGGCGCGGCGCCATCCGCGCCAGCCGCTGCTGCTGCTCCACCATCGCGGGGCGGATTCCATCCGGGCGGCGGCGGTCCGCAGGTCGAGCACAAGTTCGACGTGGTGTGCCTCGATCGGAAGACCGGGAAGATCCTCTGGGAGCGAACGGCGATCACGGCCACGCCGCACGAGGGTGGACACGAAACCTACGGCAGTTTCGCGTCGAATTCGCCCGTGACCGACGGCGCATTCGTGTACGCGTTCTTCGGATCGCGAGGCATGTACTGCTACGACCTCAAGGGCAATCTCGTCTGGAAGAAGGACTACGGCGTCCAGATGCGGATGAAGATGTCGTTCGGCGAGGGGATGGCGCCGGTGCTGTACGGCAACAAGCTCATTCTGGTATTCGATCACGAAGGCGATTCGTTCATGTCGGTCCTCGACAAGGCCACCGGGGACGAGCTGTGGAGAGTCAGCCGGAACGAGAAGACCAACTGGGCCGCCCCGCTGGTGGTCGACTACAAGGGGAAGAAGCAGATCGTCGTGGCGGCGACGAGCCGTGTCCGGAGTTACGACCTCGACTCCGGAAAGCTCATCTGGGAATGCGCCGGGCTCGGGGCGAACACGATCCCGCAGCCGGTCGTCCAGGACGACATGGTGTTCGTGATGAGCGGGTACCAGAATCCGCGCCTGATGGCGATTCGCCTCGGACGGGAGGGCGATCTCACGGGCACCGACGCCATCGTGTGGACCCAGACCAAGGGGAACTCGTACACCCCCTCACCGGTGATCTTCGACAACAAGTTCTACGCGCTGACCGACACCGGCATGCTCAGCTGCTACAACGCGCGCACCGGCGAGCCGTACTATCAGCAGGTGCGGCTGCCGAAGACCTACACCTTCAAGTCGTCGCCGGTGGGCGTCAACGGCAAGCTCTACCTCGCCAGCGAAAACGAGGACGTGATCGTCGTGCGAATGGGTGAAAAGTTCGACGTGCTGGCCACCAACACGTTGCGCGACCAGGTGTTCATTGCGACGCCGGCCGTCACCGGCGGAGAGATCTTCCTGCGCAGCAAGACCTCGCTGTTCTGCATTCGCGCCAGGTAGGGAGAACCGGCGGCCACGCGCCGCGGGCCCATCGTCTGTGCCGCTTCAGTCGGTGTCGGGATTGGCCCGAGAGCGGCGGAGTTCAATTGCGGTCAGTGAGCGGACACCCCACGCCGGGATTCCAGCACCACGGTCGATGGCTCGAACTCAGCGCCCATGGCTGGCGCGTCCAGCTGGATCGGCGCGAGCGTCGCCCCGCTGCTCGATCCTGCCCTGACGCAGTTCCGGCCGGCGCGCTTCGCTTCGTACAGCGCCCTGTCGGCTTGCGCGATCAGCTGCTCGGCGGGCAGTTCGTCCAGTCCGCTCGTCGTCACGCCGACGCTTGCGGTCAGACTCAGCTTGTGTTCACCCCACGGGATGGACATCTTCTCAATCGCGTGGCAGAGCTTCCTGGCGACCAGCAGAACGCCGCCGGCCGGTGTCTCGGGGAGGATGAGCAGGAACTCGTCTCCACCGAACCGGCACTTGGTGTCGCTGTTCCGGAGCTGGTCTCGCAGGAGGCGGCCGATGCTCCCCAGCGCTGCGTCGCCGCACGCATGGCCGTGCCTGTCGTTGAGCTGCTTGAACCCGTCCAGATCGGCCATGATCACCGACACGGGATTGCCGGAGCGGCGAGAGCGGGCCAGCTCGGACTTCAGGACCTCGATCGCGGGCGTCCGCCTCATGCACCCGGTGAGCGGGTCGCGCGTGCTTTCGGACCGCATCTGGGCAAACAGCTGCACGTTTCGAATGGCGACCGCGAGCAGCGCGCCGAGCGCCTCGATGAGCCGTTCCACGCGGGCCGGCGGCCGCTCGTTGCGTGCGTGGACACCCAGGATTCCGACGACCGCGTCGTGGGCCATCAGCGGATAGCACCACCACGCGTCGAGGCGGAACGGGGTGTGAGGATCCGGCTGATCGGCGACCGCCTGGACCAGGCCCGCCAGTTCGCCGTCCCACCATGCCTCGGTGTTGAATCGGGTGTCGGCCAGCACCTCCAGGCGACCGTCGGTGGAGCCGAGCAGCCAGGCGTCGGTTTCCCCGAGCAGATCGGGCAGAAATCGCAGGACGGCCACTCGGAGCGACTCGAATCGACAGGGCCTGGGCGAGCCCCTGGCCGCACCGGCTCAGCTTTTCGAGCTCGTGAGTCCGCTCGAGCAATTGAAGGCTCTCGGCTGATGCCGCGGCCGCGATCCGCTTGGCTTCCTGGCGTTTCGATGACTGGTTGTAGCCGAACATCACGAGCAGAATGACCAGGCCGGGAAGCAGTTCCAGATGGTATCCCGCCTCGACCTGGCGCGCGTACCTGAGCATCGACCCGATCGAGTCCTGAAACACCACCAGGCTCGCTAGAATCAGCGTCGTGACGAGCGGGCCGTCCCGTCGGGCGATAAGATGCAGGGCCACGTCGACCTCCGCGCGGTTCCGAGTCCGACCGGTGCGGTGCACGAAGCGAGCCATAAGTCGTGCCCGGACCAGGGCCAGGAACACGGCTTGATTCTTCGCGCGGTGCGAACCGGCAGCCGGGGGTCCGCACACCGTGCGCTGGTTGCACAGTGTGCGGACTGTGCGGAGGGACGGGCGGGGTTCATGCCGGCGCGTGAGGTTCGCCCGGCATGCCGCGAACGAGCCGCCAGAGGACGAAGGCCGACGCGCCGGCCAGGCCGATGAACACCCCGATGGGCGGGCCGCCTTCGGTGAGACCGGTGCGATTCATCGACCACACCATGCCGGCGAGCGCCAGGTCCATCACGACGCCGAACATCAGCATCACCGGCGCCAGGAACAGCCCCAGCTGACCCCGCCGGTAGAGTGAAATCCCTGCGATGATGAACGCCGGAAGGACGATCGACAGATCGAGCACATGCACCGGGTTGGTGATGAGCCCCGCATCGATGGTGCTCTTCGGCACGCGTCCGCCGACAAGCGCCGGGACGACTTCTGCGAGCCACAGCACGTAGAACACCGCGCCGACCAGGATCACGAACACGGCGGTGGATTTGACCGGCGTGCGCTCACTGCAGGCCGCCTGCGATCCCTCGACTCGATGCGACACGATCAGGCTGACGACGGCGTAGAACGAGATCCCAAGCCCTCCGCAATAGAGCAGGAACAGCGGGTTGAAGTGCATCGCGAAGGTATAAAGGATCAGCGAATACAGCGCATAGACGAGTGTGCCTCCGAGCGCGATGCGAAAGACAGTCGATCCCCTGAGCGTCAGGATGGCCGAGACAATGAGCAGCGGCACGACGATGAGCAGGTCGACCCAATCCTGCCCGAACCCCTGCGCCGCCCAGAGCCTGGTTTCGTACCGGTAGGTGATGCCGGGCTGCAGCACCCCGATGAGCGACGACAGCCCGAAAAACGCCGCGAGAGGAAATGCGAGCACCGCCGGAATGAACGCCGTCGTCCGAGTTGACATGGCGGACCTCGAAGAATGGGGCGCGAGCCGGGAAATCGGGTCGCGCATCCCGGGATTCTACGTCTGAACGGCCGGGAGCGAGGTGCTCGCTGCCGCCTGCTCGCTGCCGCTGCCCCCTGCTGCCTGCACTCGGCCCTGTTGACACCGGGCGCGCGAAGCATCGAAACTGAGCCGGTCGGCACGATGGCGCGCGCCTCCTGCGCCAAAGGACCGCGAATGACTGATTTCTCGTCTCGGGTTGTCGAGCCAGGTCCCGACGCTGGCCCCTCCGGCCGCACGGTGCCGACGATCCCGCCCGAGCAGGCCCAGTACGCCATCGAGAGCATCGCCCAGGGTGTGCTGGTGACCGATGCCGAGTGGAGGCTCGAGTACGCCAACGCGGCGTTTGCCCGCATGGTGGGCGTTCCGGTCGAGGCCCTGATCGGAAGGAAGACCTCTGACTTCGTGGTCGACGAGGATCTTCAGATACACAAGAAGGGACAGCTGGAGCGGGAGCTGGGACAGGTGAGCCTGTACGAGCTCAGGTTGAAACGCGCCGACGGGGGGGAGCTTCCCGTTCTGATCACCGGGGTGCCCCGCCCCCAGAGCACTCGATTCGCCGGAACCATCGCCCTCGTGACCGACATCAGCGAGCGCATGCGGGCGGAGCGTCACCTGGTGCGGGTCAATCGGGCGCTTTCGGTGCTGAAGGAGTGCAACCACGCGCTCGTCCATGCCGTCAACGAGCCCGACCTGCTCCAGAAGATGTGCGAAATCATCGTGCACTCCGGCGGGTACCGGATGGCCTGGGTCGGCTTTGCCATGAACGACCCGGGCAAGAGCGTCTCACCGGTGGCCGAGTTCGGATTCGAAGCGGGATATCTCGAGCAGGCGCGCGTCAGCTGGGCGGATACCGAACGGGGCCAGGGGCCCACAGGCCTGGCGATCAGGACGGGCGAGGCGAAGGTCAATCAGGACTTCCTGCACAACCCCGCGATGGCGCCCTGGCGCGCGCAGGCGATCGAGCGCGGGTACCAGTCGAGCACTGCGCTTCCGCTTCGTGACCAGCAATCGACCTTCGGGGCGCTGACGATCTACGCCGCCACGCCGGACGCATTCGACACCGAGGAGCTGCAGCTCCTGACGGAACTGGCGGACGACATGGCGTACGGCATCCTCGCCCTGCGCGACTCGGTCGAGCGCAGGCGGGTCGAGGACGAGTTCCGGCGGCTCTGCTCCGACCTCGAGCAGCGGGTCCGGGAGCGGACCCTCGAGCTGGCGGAAAGTGACGCGCGATTCCGGCTGGCGCTCACGCATGCTCCGGTAGCGGTCGCCACGCAGGACCGTGACCTGCGCTACACATGGGCGTACAACGCGCGCAGCTGGCAGCTGGCCGATATTCTTGGCAGGACCGACGACGAGCTGTTTCCGCCGGAGGACGCCGCCCGGCTCATCGCGCTCAAGCGGCGGGTGCTGACGACAGGCGACACGCTGCGGGAACAGATGTGGATCACGAGCCACGCCCATCGCAGCTTCCTGGATCTGTTCCTCGAACCGATCGTCGATGACCAGGGAGGGATTGTCGGGATCGGTCTCGCCTCCGTCGACTTGACCAATGTGAAGCTGGCTGAACAGGCGTTGCGCGAGAGCGAATCCAAGTACCGCACGTTCTTCGAGAACCTGGGCGAGACCATCACCATCCTCGAAGCCGTGCGGGACGATCGCGGGACCTTGATCGATTGGACCGTCCAGGACGCCAATCACGTCATGCTGAAGGCGACCGGGCGCGCGAGCGAGGAGCTGATTGGGCGTCGGTTCAGCGAGGTCTTCGGCGGTCCCGAGCTGGGCCAGGACCTGCTGCGATTCAGAAGGGCGCTCGAGTCCGGAGAAGCGTCTGAGCACGATGCGGTGATTGGCGAACGGTCGTTCACCGTGTCCGTCTTCCGGCTGGACGGGACCCGCGTGGCCGCGGTCGGGATGGACGTCACCGAGCGCAAGCGGGCCCAGGAGCAGATGCGGGCCGCGGTCAGCGACCTGACCCGCTTCAACCGCGCCATGGTCGGCCGCGAGTTGCGCATGATCGAGCTGAAGAGGGAGGTCAACCAGTTGTGCCGGGCCGCCGGCCAGCCCACTCGCTATCTCCTGGAAGGGGAGGGCGACCTGCCGTAGGCCGTCCGCCACACGCTCGAGTCACTCCCTTGACACGTCTTCGGTCCAGAGCAGGCCCAATTCCAATTCGACCGCGTCGAATGGCTCGGCGCGAATGAGCGCATGGTCGGCGTGCACGGCCAGGATGGACCAGCGGCCTCCCTCCAGGCGAAGCACCTCGAGCGTGCGCGCCATCGGGTCGACCAGCCACGCGTGGCGCACCTCGTGCCTGGCGTAGATCGCGAGCTTCTTCGAACGATCCAGCGAGGCCGTTGAGGGGGAGACGATTTCGCAGAGCCAGTCTGGAGAGACAGAGAAGTAGGCGGCTTCCGGGAGCGCCGGCATATGCATGCGACGCCAGCCGGCAAGGTCAGGCACGAGTACGTCAGGCCCGAGGTGCAGTTCCGGCTCGACCAGGATGTGCCAGCCGCCCGGGCCGCCGCGGCCGTGGTCGAACGGCGGTCCAATCAACGCTTCCAGACTGGATTCGGCGCGCGAATGTCGGGGCGCAGGACGCGGGCTGGCGTGCAGCTCACCGTCGACGATCTCGGCGACCTTCTCGGGCGGCAGCTTCTCGAGGTCTTCGTAGGTGGCAGGCCGATCGAATGGCGGCACTCGCGGCATCGGCTGCATCATACATCGTCGTCTTCACGACTTGTGCCGCCGCTGACGCGGATGGAAAGGCCGCGGATTCCTCATCGTTCCCGCTTTACCGGTGCAGATTCCGCCACTTGCCAGGACTGAGGCGTACGCGGGACGTGCAGGGGACCGCGCCACGGAGCGTTTCCCTCTGTGCTTACGGTGGACCGCGGGAGGTGATCCCGCGGCCCCGTTCCAACGGCGCGCCTCTACTTCGCGACTGGCCCCAGCACCCGGTCCACCTCGACCAGGATCGCGTCGAGTTCCTTGCGGAGCACTCCGTACCGCTCGACGGCATCCCGTCCGATCTTCTGATCGGCGCCGGTTGTCATCCCTGCCAGATACGTGATCTGCGCCTGCAGGCCCGGCTTGCCGTAGCGTACGGGTTCTGTCAGGAGCCTGGAGGCGATCGCATCGACCGCTTTCGCCGTCTCGGCATTGGCGCCAGACGCTGCGCGCAGCTTCGTCTGCGCGTCCCGCACCCGCGCTATCACCTGGTTGACGCGGTCGACCAGCTCGCGCATCCGCACGTTGTGCGCGAACTGCTCCTGGAGATCGGCCAGCGTGACACCGTCTGCGGCCACCCGCGGATCGATCAGCACCGCGAAGCCCTCCGTCATCGTGGCGCCGCCCACCTTCAGCCGCGCCTGGTATCGGCCCGGCGGAACGGTGATGCCGGCCTTGTTCCGCACGTCCCACACGAACCGGTTCAGGCCGGACAGCCTGGTCACGCGCGGGGGAGGGCCCCCGCGGCCGCGTCCCACGGGAGCCGCGTCGGGGTCCTGCGGTTCGGCCGATGCGCCGCCTCCGCGGCCGCCGCGTCCGGCGGTGGCGGCCGGCGTTTCGCTGCTGTAGGTGTTCACGACCGCTCCACCGGCGTCGAGGATCTCGATTGTCACCGGTACGTCCTGCGCGGCCGGCAGGTAATACTCGATGTTCGGCCCGAGCACCGTCGGCGCCACGCGCGTGCGGTAGCCGTCTCGCGGTCTGAGCAGCCGCACGTCAGCAGACGTCGTCTTCGGGGAAATCTGGTGCAGCGACGTGATGTTGTCGAGGATCCAGAACGCGCGGCCCTGCGTCGAGACGACCAGGTCCTTGCGATACACCTTGATGTCGGTGACGGGCACCTGGGGCAGGTTCAGCTGGAATGGCTGCCAGTGGCCGCCATTGTCGAATGAGATGAACATCCCGAACTCGGTGCCCGCATAGAGCAGGCCCTCGCGGTCCGGATCTTCCCGCACCACGCGCGTCGGCCAGTCGGCCGGGATGCCGTTCGTGCCGTCGGTGAGCCGCGTCCAGGTCGCGCCGTAGTCGTCTGTGCGATAGATGTACGGTTGATAGTCACCGAGCAGGTACCGGTAGGTGGCGTAGTAGGCCGAGCCCTTCCGGTGCGGCGACGCCTCGATGTACTGCACGCGCCCGCCGGGCGGCAGGTCCTTCGGCGTGATGTTCTTCCACGTCTTGCCGTTGTCGCGCGTGACGTGGAATGGACCGTCGTTGGATCCGACCCAGATGACTCCAGGCTCGAGCGTGGACTCGGTGATCGCGTAGAGCGTCGAGTAGAACTCCTCGCCCGTGACGTCGCGCGTGATCGGCTCGCCGCTCACGCCTTGTGTCCCCGCCGGCTTCGCCGTCAGGTCCGGGGAGATCCGTTCCCACGTCACGCCCTTGTCGCGGGTCCGGTGCAGATACTGCGACCCGTAGTACAGCACGTCGGGATCGTGCGGCGACACGGCCATCGGCGACACGCGCTGCATGCGGTAGATCAGGTCACTCGCGGGATTGCCGTAGAGCGACTGGCCGCCAATCCAGTAGTTCTTCTCCTGGCCGGTCCTGAGGTTCATCACCGAGAACTGCCCCTTGCACGATCCGTAGACGATGTCCGGGTTCCGGGGATGAGGAATGATCGGGCCGGTCTCGCAGCCCGGGCCGCTGCGCCAATCCGAGAGCGTGTAGGGCTCGGCCTGGCTCGACATGATGAGCGTGTTGTTGTCCTGCTGCGCGCCGTAGAGCATGTAGGGGAACTGGCCGTCGGTCCACACGCCGTAGATTTCGGATGTCGGCTGGTTCATCTGCGTGGACCAGGTCTTCCCGCCGTCGAGCGACACGTTGGCCCCGCCGTCGTTCGACTGGATCATCACGTTGCCGTCCTTCGGGCTGATCCAGATGTCGTGGTTGTCGCCGTGCGGCGTACGCAGCGTCGTGAACGTCTTGCCGCCATCGACCGACTTGAAGAACCCCTCGGCGCCGGCATAGACGACATCGCCGTTTGTCGGGTCCGCGCCGAGCGTCGTGTAGTAGAACGGCCGCTGGATGAGCGATCGCCTGCGAGTTCACGAGCGCCCAGCTCTGCCCCGCATCGTCGGATCGATAGAACCCGCCGCCCGGCTTGGCTTCGACGAGCGCATAGATGCGGTCGGGCCTGGCGGAGGTGACCGCGAGGTTTCCCTTGCCGATCAGTTCCGAGGGCAACCCCGTCATGTTGCGCGTGAACGTCTCGCCGCCGTCCGTGCTCTTGTAGAATCCGCCTTCCCGGGAACCGCTGATGATGGTCCACGGCTTGCGCTCGAGCCGCGACATCCACGCGTAGACGATGTCCGGGTTGGACGGGTGGATCTCGACGTCCATCGCGCCGACCTGGTCAGAGACGTAGAGCACCTTCTTCCAGGTCTTTCCGCCGTCCACCGTCTTGAACACGCCGCGCTCGGCGTTCGGTTTGAACGCGTCGCCCATCGCCGACACCCAGACGATGTCGGGGTTGGTGGGGTGGATGCGCACCGCGCCGATCTGGCCGGCGTCGTAGAGGCCGGCGAATGTCCAGGTCGCGCCGCCATCGGTCGTCTTGTAGACGCCGCGCCCGGTCGACACGTTGCTCCTGATGCCGTCCGATCCGGTGCCGAGATAGATGATGTTCGGGTTGGAGTCCGCCACGCTGATGCAGCCGGTCGAACCGAGCGGGACCTTGCCGTCGGTGATGGGCGTCCAGGTGGCTCCGGCGTCGGTCGTGCGGAACACTCCGCCGCTGGCGACGCCCATGTAGAACGTCCTGGGCTGCGACGGCACGCCGGTCACCGTGGTGACCCGCCCGCCCCGCGACGGACCGACCAGGCGGTATCGAAGTCCCGTGAAGAGCGCCGGATCGACGCTCGCCATCCGGGGCATCATGGCCCTGGTTCCGATGCCAGCAGAACCGGATGCGGCCTGGGGCACCGAGGCCCTCGAGGACGGCGGTGTCTGTGCGCCGGGACGGGCGAAAGCCGCGACGCACGCGATGAGAACGACACTGGCGATGGGCAGTCGACGAAGCATGAACGGCCTCCAGAGCACGAGCGGAAAGCCCGGCAGTCGCACTCTCGACGGGTAAGGGTCTGAACCGGCGCTCGCGTTATACCACAGGACGCGCCCCAGCTCCGCGGCCCCCGGCCTTGTCTCCTTCAGCGTGCGCGCAGGGCCTCCCCAGCCGCGGTCCCAGGTGACAGGCCGTGCGAATCCCGACCAGACTGCCACTGCAGACGGGCCCGAATTCTTTACGGCCGGCGGTAAGCGGGATCGTCCTTGAGCCAGTAGTGTCTACCAGCGGCTTCAATACCCATTCTCGTGGCGGGAGTCTGCCTTGTCGGGCCGCAGGTCGTGAACCGAAGGTCTCGCTGGCCGGTCCGTGCGCAAGGCTTGTGGCCGATTTGTGGGGGCGGCGGCACGGATCGGGTTCCCCATCATGTCCGGAGGAGGAAGTGACCATGCACGTAATGCGACGGAGGTCGGGCCTGGCGTTGGTGCCCCTGGTGGGATTCGTGCTCGCGCTCGGCACCAGCGGCCAGACGGCCAGTCCGCAGGGCGGCGCTGGCGCGCCACAGGCGCAGAAAGTCGACGCCGAGTACACGAAGCGAATTCTCGATAACACACCGGACAAGCGAATCCTGACGGAACTGGTCGACCACATGCCGGTCTCGGCCACCGTGCCTTCGCCGCTCAAGTTCCTCGGGTATGTGCCGGGCGAGAACAACCGGTTGACCTACCACAAGGACATCGTCGCCTACTATCAGGCCCTGGCCAAAGCCTCGCCACGCGTCAAGCTGTGGGAGATTGGCAAGTCCGAAGAAGGCCGTGCCATGGTCGCGCTGGCCATCGCCGACGAAGCGACCATCAAGACGCTCGACAAGTACAAGCAGATCACCGCACAGCTCACCGACCCGCGCAAGCTGAGCGACGCGCAGGCGAAGCTGCTCATCCAGACCGGCAAGCCGATCTACTACGCGACGGGGAGCATCCATTCCGGTGAAACCGGCAGCCCCGAGATGCTGACCGAGCTCGCCTTCCGTCTCGCGGTCGAGGAAACGCCCTTCATCCGGCAGATCCGCAACAACATCATCGTCGTCATCACCCCGGTCATCGAGGTGGACGGCCACGAGCGGCAGGTGGACAACCGGCGCGCGCAGGACGCCGGCCAGCCGCAGCCGGGGATGACCTACTGGGGACGCTACGTCGCGCACGACAACAACCGCGACGGCATCGGCAAGGGGCTCGCCCTCTCCCAGAACATCCTGAAGTCGTTCCTCGATCTGCATCCGCAGGTGCTGCACGATCTGCACGAGTCGGTGACGCTGCTCTACACCTCGACCGGCACCGGCCCGTATTTCCCCGATGTCGCGCCGATCCAGGTGAACGAGTGGTGGTGGCTCGCGCAGACCGAAATCATGGAGATGACCAAGCGCGGTGTGCCTGGCGTGTGGACCTACAACTACTACGACGGCTGGGTTCCGAATTACCTGTTCTGGACTGGCGTGACGCACAACTCGATCGGCCGGTTCTACGAGACGCAGAGTTACGGCGGGGGAGGCGGGCGGGGAGCGACGCCGCCAGCCGGCGGCGCGGCAGCTGCCGGAGCACCTGCTTCCGGCGGTCGCGCGGGCGCGGCTCCGTCTGCGGGCGGTCGCGCCGGTGCTCCGGCTGCGGCGGCTTCCGCGCAGGGCGCGGCTCCGGGCATGGCGCCTGCGGAAGGTGCGCAGGGCGGGCGCGGTGGCCGGGGAGCGATCGGCGCAGGCCAGAGCCGCGAATGGTATCGGCCCTTCCCGGTGCCGCCAGAGGGCGTGCAGTGGAGCGGCCGCGCCAACATCAACATGCAGCAGTCGGCGCTGCTCATCGCGATGAATGCTGTCGCGAAGAACCGGGAAATGTTCCTCGAGAACTACTACATCAAGAACAAGATGATGATCGAGCAGGGCAGGACCCGGGCGCCCTATGCGTACATCATCCCGGCCGCGCAGCGCCGGCGCGTCGAGGCCGCCTCGTTCATGAACTTCCTCCGCCGCGAGGCGATAGAGATCCACACGGCCAATGCGGCGTTTGCGCTCGGCAAGATCCAGGTGGCCGCGGGCGACTACATCGTCAGGATGGACCAGCCGTACGGGGGGCTGGTCGATACCCTGCTCGGCGTGCAGTGGTACCCCGAGCAGAACCCCAGGCCGTATGACGACACCGGCTGGTCGCTGCCGCTGCTGCGCAACGTGCAGACCTTCCGAGTCGATGACAAGAGCGTCTTCGACCAGCCGATGACGCTGGCCACCGCCGACTTCAAGGTGCCCGGCACCATCACCGGCACCGGCAGCACGATCGTCGTCGATCACACCACCGACAACACGCTCGCGACGTTCCGGTTCGCGAACGCGAAGGTCAGGATGCAGGCGGCCGAGCAGGCCTTCGACCTTGCGGGCCATCATTTCGCGGCCGGCGCCTTCATCATTCCCAACGCCGATCGTGCCGCGCTCGAGCCGCAGATCCGCGATCTCGGCCTGCTCGCGTGGGCAACCGGCACGGCGCCGGCGGTGCCGGCGCACGACCTCGACGTGCCGCGCATCGGCTACGTGCATTCATGGTCGAGCACGCAGGACGAGGGCTGGGATCGGATGGCCCTCGACTCGATGAAGATTCCCTACACCTACTTCGGCGACAACCAGTTGCGTCAGGGCAACCTGCGCGCGAAGTACGACGTCATCTTCTACCCGAACGGCCCGGTGACCGTGGACGGCGGCGAGATGCCAACCACCGGCGCTCCGCAGCCGTACAAGAAGACGGAGCTGACGCCGAACATCGGAACGGCTCCGGACTCGACCGACGATCGGCGGGGCAGCCTTGGACGCGACGGCCTGCAGGCGCTCGAAGACTTCGTCCAGCAGGGAGGCTTGCTGATTGCCGAGGGCGGGCCGGCCGCCATCTTCCCGGACTACCGGTTGCTTCCGGGCGTGTCGACCGAGTCGCCGTCCGGTCTCTACGTTCCGGGATCGGTGATCAAGGCCGTTCTAGCCGACAAGACCAGCCCGATCCTCTACGGCTTCGAGCAGAACAGCATGGGCGTCATGTACAAGGTGGGCCCCTGCTGGCGATTACGGCAGGCGGGGCCGGGCGTGGCGGCGGCGGGCGCGGCGGGTCGCTGCCCCCTGGCGTTGGCGGCGGCGATCTCCAGCCGATGGCGACGCCTCCGCGATTGACGACGCTCGACGGTCCGCCCCCTGCAGCGGCGGGCGGTGGCCGCAGCGGACGAGGCGGCGTGGCGTTTGGCGGCGGCGGGCGCGGCGGTGCGGCGGCGGCGACAACGCCCGGGCCGCGCGTGGTGCTGAGTTTCCCGAGCGATCCAAATGACCTGCTGCTCTCCGGCGAACTGGTCGGTGGCGAGAATATGACCAGTCATCCGGCCGTCATCGATGCGCCGCTCGGGAAAGGCCACGTCGTGATCTTTGGCGTGAGGCCGTTCTGGCGGTTCGAAACGCACGGCACGTTCATCCTGGCGTTCAACGCGATGTTGAACTGGAACCATCTCGACGCGGGCCGCAAGACGGCCGTCGCGGGAGGCACGCAATAGCGGATCGCGGTTCGGCTCCAGGCTCCCGGCTTCTGGCCGGCCTGAAGCGTGTCGACTTGTCAACGGGAGGATCGCCCGGCGGAGGATCGCCGGGCGATCCTCCCTCCGCGTGGCTATCTGTTCCTCCTTCCTGTCTCGTCCTTCCTGTCTCGTACTTGCCGAACGCCCCGAAATCAGGCGAGAATCCATCTGGGGAAAGGCGGCGGTAATGTCGGGGCCTCCCGCCTCGGCAGTCGTCCGCGAGAGGGAGACGGTCTATGAAGGTAAAAGCACTCGCCTTGTGTGCGGCATTGATGTTCGTATCCTCAGCCATCATCTTTGCCCAGGCCACCGGCACCGCGCAGAAAAAGGAACCCGCCAAGGTCCAGGTCGTCAAGCTCACCTTCGACGAGAAGGGGTACGTGGTGACGCCGGCCGTGGTGACCAAGGGCGTGCCCGTCAAGATGGAAGTCGATCTCGACACGGTCAAGGGCTGCATGCGGACCGTCGTGATCAAGGACTTCGACGTCAAGAAGACGGTGAAGACCGGCGAGACGACCATCGAGTTCACGCCCAACAAGGCGGGTCCCATCCCGATCATCTGCGGCATGAACATGGGCAAGGGATTGTTCACCGTCGTGGAGCCCAAGTAGCGGCGACGGGTCGGCCCGGACGCGATCCGGCGCGGTAGCCGAGCGACGACGCTCGCGTTGGCGTCCATGCCGGTTCCCGGTCAGCGTCGCCGCCGAAGCCAGTCCGTTCGTCCGCAGGGGCGTTCGATTCCGCCGGCGCGGTACAGACGATGTTTCGACAGCCACCCGGACTGCGCACGTGGCTCCCGCTGATCCTCGCCCTCGGGGCGGCAAGCTCCGTCGTCCCGCGCGCGTCTGAGCCCGGCTTGCGGGGACAACTCGCGCCATCGACGGCCGCGGTCATTCCGATCGACATCAGCGTGTTCGATCGGGCCGGGGCCTTTGTCGACAACCTCACGCCGGAGAACTTCTCGGTGGCGGTCGATGGCCAGAGACGCCGTCTCTTCTGGCTCCGTCACATCAGCCGCGGTCCCGGTTCCTCGGCGGAAGCCAGTCGCCGCCGAGCGGGCCGTGCCGATTCGGTCGTATTCGCCGCGGAACCTGCCCGTAACGTCCTCGTTGTCATCGATGAATCGTCGCTGCCGCGCGGCAGTGAGAAGGCAGTGGTGGATGCGGCTGCAGCCTTGCTCGATCGATTGGGGCTCGGCGACCGGGTCGGCGTGGTGCGGATGCCGGCCTTCGGCGAAACCGTCGTGCCGTTGGCAACTGATCGACCCGACGTGCGAGTCGCGTTACGTCGGATCGTCGGTCGCGCCTACCCAACGGCAGTTTCCGGTGCCAGCCCGTCTGCCCCCCCGCCGCAGCCGGATGGGCCGGCTGTCCCGAGCCGCGTCACGGTCGACGCGGGTCAGAACTCCGCCGCGGCCTCGATGAGCTCGGGGTTCCTGCCGGGCTTCCAGGTATTCCTGAACACGCTTCGGTCGATTCCCGGCCGCAAGACGCTTGTCGTGTTTTCCGCCGGGCTGCCTTCGGACGCCACGAGGCAGTTCAATCAGTTGATCGTGGCGGCAGGCGCGGCCAACGCGACGATCCACGCGTTGGCATTTCTGGGCCCTCGCGACGATACCGCCGGCGCGATCGATCCGGTCATCCTCGAGCGCCTGGCGACCTCCACCGGGGGCAGCTACACCGAGTTGAGGAAGGGTTGGCAGAAGAGCATCGACGGCCTGGTGTCGGACCTCGCCGCCTGCTACGTCCTGGGGATCGAAGGCGCGCCGTCAGATGCTGACGGCGGCCTGCATGCCCTTCGCGTCGAGATCGCGCCGCAGCGACTGACGATTCGCGCGCCGACGTTGTTGGTCCGTGGCGTCGACACCGGGGACGTGGAAGCAGCGGATCCGGCGGCGGCTCTTCAGCCGGGCTCCACGGTGACAGCGACCGCAGCCAATGCCGCGGCCGTAGCCAGGACGAGTTCTTCCGGCGCCGTTCCGGCACCTGCTTCCGATCGCGGCGTGGAAGTCCAGCGCGCGGTGGCCAGGGCGGTTGAGTATGTCGAGGCCTATCAACGGGAGTATTCGCTGCTGGTGGCGGAGGAGCACTTCATTCAAACCTACATGGGGCGCAAGAGGGAACTGCGTTCCGACCTACTGCTCGTGCGAACCGATGGGGAGGAAGGTTGGGTCTCGTTCCGTGACGTCTTCGAGTTCGACGGCCGGCCCGTGCGTGACCGTGAAGATCGTTTGAAACGGCTCTTCCTCGATCCGAGCGCGGAAGCCCAAGCCAAGCTGGGCGCCATCAAGAACGAGAGTGCGCGGTACAACGTCGGCGCCATCGGGCGCAACATCAACGTGCCGCTCTTCACCTTGAAGTTCCTCGAAGCCGAGAACGTCCGGCGCTTCCGGTTCAGCCAGGCCGGGAGGAAGGATGTCGAGGGAGTCGCGGCGTCACGCATCTCCTACGAGGAGGAGTCGCGGCCGACGGTCGTGAGTCTCAACAAGACCACCGACATTGCGGCCCGCGGCTGGTTCCTCGTTGACCCTGCAAGCGGAGCCGTCCTCGGGTCCAGAATGGAGTTCGAACTGGGCAGCTTCGGAGAGAGTGCGGTTCTCGAGGTCCGATACACGCGCGACGCCACGCTGGGACTGTGGGTGCCTTCCGAGATGACCGAGGTCTACGTGGCGTTGGTGCCTCCCAGGACGCTTCGGGTGTCGCTCGACGCCCGCGCGACGTACTCGAAGTTTCGCCGCTTCCAGGTGACCACCGACCATCAGATCACGATTCCGAAGTAGCCGCCAGTCGTCCCATCCGCCACAGGCACCCCGCCAGCGAAAGCCGGGCACTCAGCAGTCAACCGGAACCGGACCATTCACCTGCAATCAGGGCCGCGCCAACGGCCTGAGAGCCAATTGGGCGTCGGTGCGCCGGCCTTCGGGTAGACTTGGCGGGATAATGCGTCGGTGCAGGCCGCGCCGAACCGGGCAGCGTCGTTGCCCGGGAGCGACGGGCGCGGCCATGCGGCAGCCGCAATTCCGAAGCCCTGCCAGCCTGAGCCGCCTCTGAGCGCCAGCGCGGAGGCCGCTCGGGCGGGCAGGGGTATCAGCGTGGAGGTATCTCATGGTCGCCGTGAATGCCGGGCGTCGGTTCGTCGGGGCGCTACTCGTTTTCGTCTTCTGCGCCCTCCTTCCTGCCAACTTGCCGTTGGCGCAGAGCGTCCCGCAGCGGCCCGCCACCTACCCCGCGCTCCCCAGCGAGACGCCGGAGAAACTCCAGCCCACCTTCGACGGATTCGACTACGTCCGGCGCGACGTGATGATTCCGATGCGCGACGGCGTGAAGCTGCACACGGTCATCCTGGTGCCCAAGGGGGCGAAAGGCGCGCCCGATCCTGCTGACGCGCACGCCCTACGACGCCACGGCCCTCACGAGCCACGCCGACAGCTCGCACCTCGGGCCGATTCTCACGGGCTACGACAACGCCACCGACGTCATCGTCGAAGGCGGCTACATCCGCGTCGTGCAGGACGTTCGCGGGAAGTATGGGTCCGAGGGCGACTACGTGATGAACCGTCCCCTCCAGGGCCCCCAGAATCCGACGCCGGTCGACCACGCGACCGACACCTACGACACGATCGACTGGCTGGTGAAGAACATCCCGGAGAGCAACGGCAAGGTCGGCATCCTCGGCATCTCCTATGACGGGTTCCTGCCGCTGATGGCGCTGGTGAATCCGCACCCCGCGCTGAAGGTGTCGGTGCCGATGAACCCGATGGTGGACGGCTGGATGGGCGATGACTGGTTCCACAACGGCGCGTTCCGCGAACAGAACATGCCGTACATCTACACTCAGGAGGCGACGCGGGGTTCAGATGCGAAGTGGTGGACGAGCCATTTCGACGACTACGACATGTACATGCAGGCGGGGTCGGCCGGCGAGCTCGGGCGGCGGCGGGGCCTGGAGCAGGTCGGGTTCTGGCGGAAGATCCTGGCGCATCCCTCCTACGACGCGTTCTGGCGCGATCAGGCTGTGGACAAGCTGCTCGCGGCACAGCCGCTGAAAGTGCCCGTGATGCTCGTGCACGGCCTCTGGGACCAGGAGGACATCTACGGCGCGATCGCCGTCTACAAGGCGATCGAGCCAAAGGACACCGGCAACGATAAGGTGTTCCTGGTGATGGGCCCGTGGTTCCACGGGCAGCAGATCCACGACGGCAGCTCGCTCGGCCCCATCAGGTTCGGCGCCGACACGGCGCTCGTGTTCCGCCAGCAGGTGCTGGGTCCCTTCCTCGCGCAGTATCTGAAGGATGGCGCGCCGAAGGCCGACATCGCGCCTGTCACCGCGTTTGAGACCGGGACCAGCACCTGGCGGCGCCTGCCAGCCTGGCCGGCCGGCTGCGCATCCGGCTGCAGCGTCGAGGCGAAGCCGCTCTACCTGACCTCGGGCACTCGTACGTCGTTCGACGGCCCGAAAGCCGGGGACGCGCCGTTCGATGAATACGTATCCGACCCGGCCAAGCCGGTACCGTACCGACCTCGGCCGGTGCCGCCGAGCAGCGGGCTCGGCTGGTCCGAATGGCTCGTGGGCGACCAGCGCGAGGCCTCCGGGCGCCCCGACGTCCTCGCGTTCGTCAGCGAGGTCCTCACCTCGCCGCTGAAGATCAGCGGCCAGCCGGTCGCCAACCTCGTGGCCTCGACAAGCGGCACGGATTCGGACTGGGTCGTGAAGGTGATCGACGTCTATCCCGACGAGGTGGCCGGCCAGCCCGAGTTGGGCGGCTATCAGCTGATGGTGTCGGCCGACATCTTCCGAGGCCGCTATCGCGAGAGTTTCGAGACTCCGAAGGCCATCGCCGCCGAGGTGCCGCTGGTGTACCGCTTCGCGCTGCCCACGGCGAACCACGTGTTCCGGACTGGGCACCGCATCATGGTGCAGGTGCAGTCGAGCTGGTTCCCGCTCTACGACCGCAATCCGCAGACCTTCGTGCCGAGCATCTTCTGGGCGAAGCCTGCCGACTACAGGAAGGCCGTCCAGCGCATCTATCACGCGCCGGGCCAGGCGAGCTTCGTCGAGTTGCCGCTGGTTGTCGAGCGATAGGACCCGGCAGGTTCGCCAGCCCCAGGGCGGAAACGGTGGGCCGGAAGGAGCCCGCCGCGCGAGGCCAAAATGACATCCACGCGCCGGCAGAGGCAACGATACGGCGGCCGCTTCCGTCTATCACTCCAGTGGAAGGAGTGTTGCCCATGAGATGTCTTCGGGTGATGACTGCTGCAGCCGCAGTACTGTGCGTCGTGTCGATCCCGGCCGCTGCCACCGAGACGGAGCAATTTCACAAGGTCGTTCCGTTGTCAGCCGGGGGAACGCTCGAACTTCACAACTTCTCCGGCGCCGTCAGGATTACGGGCGCGGATGTGAACCAGGTCACCATCGACGCCACGCGCCGGGCGCCGCAGGAACGGCTGGATCGCATCAAGCTCGACGTGCAGTCGACCGGTACCTCTGTGGTCATCGAGGCCAACCGGAGGGCCCCGGGCCATGACAACGACCGGGACAACGTCGTTGAGACGGAGTTCGATATCCAGGTGCCGCGCGACGCCCGGCTGAAACTGGACCTGTTCAGCAGTTCCGTGCGGATCCGGAACGTCTCCGGCGGGCAATCGATCCATACCTTCTCGGGAGAAACCGTCGTCGAAGACGCGGCTGCGCCGGTGTCGGCGAAGACGTTTTCAGGGCCGCTGACCATCCGGCTCGCCCCGGGCGTCGACCCCAATCTCGATCTCGAGACCTTCTCGGGTGGCATCGAGGTCCAGCTGGCCGATGCCGCGCGCGCGGCGGTGAGCTTCGACTCCTTCAGCGGGAAGCTGGCATCAGACCTGCCGCTGACCTTCCAGGAACAACGGAAGGGCCACCTGCGCGCGGACCTGAACGGGGGCGACTCCCAGCACGCCATCCGTCTGAAGACGTTCTCGGGGGGCGCGAAGATCATCCGATAGCGCGGCTCGATTCCCCCGGCGGGGGCGGATGCTACGCGCCCGCCCCGTTGGAGGACTCTCGCGCGGCGGGATCGGTGGAGACCTGCTTCTTGATGACGGACTCGAGCAGCGTGTTCATCGCCGCGATGACCACGGGGCCGATCACCAGGCCGATGAACCCGAACGCCGCCATCCCTCCCAGCAGGCTGATGAAGACCAGGAGCCCGTTCATCGTCGTGCGGCCGCTGAGCAGCAGCGGGCGGAGGAAGTTGTCGACCGTGCCAATGACGCCGACGCCGACCACGAGCAGGATCGCCGCGCGCAGGTAGTCGCCCGACAGCAGGAGCCACAGGACAGCCGGACCCCACACGAGGCCGGATCCAACCATCGGCACCAGTGACAGGAACGCCGTCATCACGCCCCAGAAGACTGGTGCGCGGAATCCGAGCAGCCCCAGCGTGATCCCGGTCAGCGCGCCCTGCACGCCCGCCACGGCAAAGGTCGACCCGACGGTGGCGACCACGAGATCATAGGTCTGACGGAGGATCTGATCCCGTCGCGACTGTTCGAAGGGCAGGATCTGGCGAACCCGGTCCACCATGCGCCCGCCATCCCGGAAAAAGAAGAACAAGCCGAAGAGCATGACGAAGCCCTGGAACACGAGGTCGGCGATGTTCGCCAGGACTGAGGTCGCGCGTGCCGCGAGGAAGGTGGCCGCCGTCTTGGCCAGTTCGGCAAGTCCCGAGGTCGGGTCGGGCGGCAGGGTCACGACGGGCACGCGTGAGCGCAGAACATCCCACCACTCTTGAATGCGCGCCGGCGTGGGAAGCTGGAAGCCCGACGCCTGGACGGAGTGCACCTGCGTCGTGACTTCCTGCACGAGCAGCGCGAGCACGGCGAGGGCCGGTACGACGATGACGAGGATCGCCAGGGCGGTTGTGGCCGATGCCGCCCAGGACTCGCCCAGGCGGCGTGCCAGCCGCTCTCGAAGGGGGTACATCACCATCGCGAAGACGGCCGCCCACGCCAGCGGGGCGAGGAACGGGCCGACCACTCGAAACGCCAGGTACCCGATGACCAGCACCACGAAGTAGAAGATCAGGAGGAGGAATCGCTCGCGTTCGGCATCTCGGTGAGGCATGGTAGTGCGCAGTCTACACGACCGCGCGCCTACTTGACAGACCGGTTCCCCCGCCAATCTCTCGGGCGTGGTGTCACATCTCGATGCGCGATGCCTGTGCGCGTCGGCCGTCTACCTCACCTTGGCCCGCCGCGATCGTGCGGAAGGGCCTTCATCGCGTCGTCGATCCTGGCGATGCCGCCGTTGATGATGCCTTCGGGCCCGCTGCCGCTGAGGGCGGGAGGGTCGGTCTCTCTGGGGCCTCGAGGAAGGACGTGACTGGTTCCGATCTAACCCGCGATCGGTTTCCCCGGCGAGAGCGGGATGAGTCGTCGTCCGCCGGCTGAGGCCGCGGGGCCGGGATCGAGCAGGAGACAGGCGCCATTGCCTGAAACGCGCAGGGAGATCGCGGCGGTGGGACAGACCTCCGCCGCGCGCTTCGCCGCCGAGGGCACCCCCTCGAGCATCGTGCCTCGCAGCGGGACGGCCACCGCGACGTCGAATCCGCGGCCGACAAACGCCAGACCCAGACCGTCAGCGTCCTGGGAGGCGGCCTGCACGCATGCGCCGCAGAGTATGCATTTGCCCGGCTCGTACACGATGTCCGGGTGCGTGAGGTCACGAGCGAACTTCCGGCGGGCACCCGCGAATCGGGCCGGATCTGCGCCGTACTCGGTGGCGTACTGGCGCAGCTGGCACGTTGAGGCCTTCCAGCACCCACAGGTCGCGCAACGTCGCGCTTCGGCCCGGGCGACATCGGGCGGGAACCCGAGCTCGACCTCGTCGAAGCTCCGCGCACGCGCGGGCGCCGACAGCTCGGGCATTGGTGCCCTGAGCGTTTCCTCGATGACCCGGTAGAACTCCGCCTGTTCCTCATCGTCGAGCTTGCCCATCAGGGCCGTGACCGCTTCAGGATCGCCTGTGACGGGGCGGCCTCCGAGATACTGATCGATGGAGACCGACGCCAGCCTGCCCGCGGCCACGGCCCTCACCGCGAGATCCGCTCCGGTCACCGCGTCGCCGCCGGCGAAGACACCCTTGATGTTGGTCGCCAGCGTTCGCGGATCGACCGCGATTCCGCGGCGTGTCAGCCGCAACTCCGCCGCGCCCGTCCTGGCCGCCTCGACCGTCTGGCCGATGGCGGCGATGACGGTGGACGCGTCGAGCACGAACGCCGAATCGGGAACCGGAACCGGTCGCGGTCTGCCGCTCTCATCCGGAGGGCCGAGCTTCATCCGGATGCAGGTGAGCTGGAGGCTTCCGCCAGGGGCACGCTCGAGCCGGACTGGCGCGACGAGGGTCTCAACCCTCACGCCTTCAGCTTCTGCGGCTTCCACCTCCGACATCAGGCAGGGCATCTCGCGGCGGGTCCGGCGATAGAGCACGATGACCGACTCGGCGTCGAGCCGGATCGCGGTCCGCGCCGCGTCCATCGCGGTGTTGCCGCCTCCGAGCACGAGCGTCCGGCGTCCGATATTCGGCGTCAGGCCGCGGCCGACCTCGCCCAGGAACCCGACAGCAGGCAGCGCGAGCTCCTCTCCCGGACAGTCGAGTGCGCGGGACCCTTGCGCCCCGATGGCGAGGAAGAGGGCGTCGTGCTCCCGGCGCAGCGCGTCGAAGCTGATGTCGGTCCCGATCCGGCGCTGCATGCGGAACTCTCCGCCCAGGATACGAATGATGTCGATCTCATCGTCGAGCACTTCGCGGGGGAGGCGGAATGCGGGGATGCCGTAGCGCAGCATGCCGCCGGGCCGCTCATGGGCGTCGAAGATGGTCACGTCATGGCCGCGCCGCAGCAGGTGATACGCCGCAGAGAGGCCGCCCGGCCCCGCGCCGACGATGGCGACCCGCTTGCCCGTCGGCTTCTCGCGGTGCGGGACGTAACGCTTACCGGATTCGAGATCGCTGTCCGCCGCGAAACGATGGAGGTTGCCGACCGAGAGCGGCTCGCCCTTGCTGCAGTGGTGGCAGCGCTCCTCGCACAGGCGCGGACAGATGCGGCCAAGGGCCGCGGGCAAGGTCAGGAAGTCGGAGGCAATCTCGGCCGACCGGCGGATGTCGCCCGAGGCCACCTCGGTGAGGAAGCCCGGAATGTCGAACCTCGCCGGGCAGCCGCTCCTGCACGGACTGATGCAGTCTCCGGCATGATCGGAGAGCAGCAACTCGAGCGCCATCTTCCTCGACGCGCGCACCTCGTCCGAGTTGGTGTAAACCACCGAGCCGTTGGCGGCCGGCGTGGCGCAGGCCGGCGAGAGGGCGGAGCGGCCTTCGATCTGGACCGCGCAGAGATAACACGATGCCGACGGCTCGAAACCATCAACCTGACAGAGCGTGGGAATACGGATCCCGAGCCGCCGCGCGGCCTCGAGGATGGTCGTGCCGTCCTCGACGGCAATGTCCCGATCGTCAATCCGAAGTCTCACCATCTCAATGCAGTTCCCTGCCGAACCCCGTTATCAGCGGCTCAAGGCTTGGGGCTTGAGGCTTCAGGCTGGCACGGCCCTAAGCCCCAAGCCCTAAGCCCGTGCTCTACGACACGCAAATCGCCTTCTCCGGGCACGCCGTGACGCACATCCCGCAGCGCGTGCACAGCTCGTCCGCCACGTCGTGCCGCAGGTACGGCCGGCGCTCGATCGCGCCCGATGGGCAGGCCTGGGCGCAGAGCGTGCAGCCGGTGCAGTTGTCGAGCACGCGGTAGTGGATGAGCGGCTTGCAGACGCCAGCCGGACATCGATGGTCGTGGATGTGCGCCTCGTACTCCTCCCGGAAGTACTTGAGCGTCGTCAGCACCGGGTTGGGGGCCGTCTGGCCCAGGCCGCACAGGCTCCCTCGCTTGACCCCCAGGCTGAGCTCCTCGAGTGTCTGCAGGTCGCGCGGCTCGCCCGTGTCCCGCGCATATCCGCTCCAGAATCTCGAGCATGCGCTTGGTGCCAATCCGGCAGAACGTGCACTTCCCGCACGATTCGTCCTGCGTGAAGTGCAGGAAGTAGCGCGCGATCTCGACGGCGCAGTCGTGATCGTCGAGCACGACGAGGCCGCCCGAACCCATGATGGCGCCGGTCGACGCCAGTTCTTCGTAGTCGATGCGCGTGTCGGCCAGGCGGGCCGGGATGCAGCCTCCCGACGGGCCGCCCGCCAGGACCGCCTTGAACGTGCGCCCGCCCTTGATCCCGCCGCCGATGTCCTCGACGATCTCGCGGATCGTGATGCCCATCGGCACCTCGATGAGCCCGCCGCGATTGACCTTGCCGGCCAGCGAGAACACCTTCGTGCCCTTGGACTTCTCCGTGCCGAGCGCTGCGAACGCTTCGGGGCCGTGCCGGAAGATCCACGGAAGGCAGGCCAGGGTCTCGACGTTGTTGATGAGGGTCGGTTTGCCCCAGAGCCCCGACTGCGCCGGGTAGGGAGGTCGAGGCCGCGGCATGCCTCGGCGGCCCTCGATGGACTGGATGAGCGCCGTCTCCTCGCCGCATACGAACGCGCCGGCACCCTCGCGCACCTGGAGTGTGAACCCGAACGAGGTGCCGAGGATGTTGCTTCCCCAGCAGGCCTTCCGCCTCGGCCGTTGCGATGGCGGCGCGGATATGGCGCACCGCGATCGGATATTCGCGCCGGACGTAGACAAACCCCTCGGTCGCACCGGTCGCATAGGCGGCGATGATCAGCCCTTCGATCACGCGGAACGGATCGGCTTCGAGCACGGCGCGATCCATGAACGCGCCAGGATCGCCTTCATCTCCGTTGCAGATCACGTACTTGGTCGAGCCTTCGGATCGCCTCGTGATGTCCCACTTGATCGCCGTCGGGAAACCGGCGCCGCCCCGGCCGCGAAGCCCGGCGGTCCGCACGCGGCCGATGACCTCCTCGGGCGTGAGGCGCGTGAGGCACGTGTCGAGCGCTTGCAGCCCGTCGCGTGCGCGGTAGTCCCCGATCGACAGCGGGTCGATCTCGCCGCAGTTCTCGAGCACGATGCGGACCTGTTTGCCGGTGTAGGGCGTCGGCGGCACTGTCCGCGCCTCGATCGGCACCCACGCGTCATCGTCCCGAAGGCGCGATCGGACGTCCTTGATGTCCTCGTGCAGGCGGCGGACCACGCCCCGAGGCCTCACGTGACGCCGCACGAGCCCCCGGGCGTCGCCTGGCTGCACGTTGCCGTAGAGCGCCTGGCTGTTGCCGGCCACGACTTCGACCAGCGGTTCGCTGTGGCAGAGCCCCGCGCACCCGACGGCCTTGATCCTGGCGCCGCCGCCAATCGCGTCGAGCTCATCCGCGATGGCGTCGCGGACGGCGAGGGCCCCGCTCGCGATGCCGCACGAACCGAGGCCGATTCGAATCTCGACCTGCCTGCCGGCGGCTCCAGGCTCAGCGCCGTCATCGCGGGTGGCCCGGCGCGGACGGCCACCGTTTCTCCCGGCCCCGTGGCGGCCTCCGGGACTTCGCGTGTCGGCCTCCGCAGCGATGAAGTCATTGATCAGCCCGGCGGCCGACAGCGCGCTCAGGCGGCCGTAGATGTGCTGATCGATCGTCACGACCGGCGCGAGGCTGCAGGACCCGACGCACGCGACGCGTTCGATGGTGAACTGCCGGTTCGCATCGGTGTCCTCGCCATTCTGCAATCCAAGGCGCCGCCGCAGCTCGTTGCGCACCTCGACCGCGCCCGACACGTGGCAGGCCGTGCCCTCGCAGACGCGGATGACGTGCTCGCCCGTTGGTCGAAGGCGGAACTGCCCGTAGAACGACGCGACACCCGCGATTTGCGCGAGGGTGATCTCGCTCTTCTCGCACACCCGCCGCAGGGCCGGATAGGGCAGGTACCGGTAGCGGGACTGGATGGCCTGCAGCACCGGTATCACCGAGGCCGCGCTTCGCCCCTCGGCCTGGAGGATCTCTTCGACCGGCGCAAGGTCGACGGGCGGTAGGGCGCCTCGTCCTGGCGGCGGCTGCGCGGGGGTGCTCGACGGCGCTGGAATGGCAACCCTCGAACCACCTTCGGTGCGATCGACCGGTTCAGCCGGTTCGGCTGGACGGCCATCGAGGTGCAGCATCCGCACCATCGAGTGCGGCATGCCGGCCCATTCGCGGCCCACGGGCCGGAACCACTTGAACCAGGCCAGGAACAGGCCCACCGATATCAGAAGCGTCAGGCCGCCGTAGCGGTACACGTTGCGCCGCACGACCAACTCGATGTGCTGCCGCGCGAGCTCGGGCTGAAGGACCTTCTGGATTTCCGCGTCGGTCTTCGCCTGCAGCTTCCACGCGTTCACGCGCGCCACTTCGGTCGGCGTGACCATCAGCGAGTGGACGTAGAAGCCCAGCAGGCAGATCGAGGCGATCGCCGCGATGCCGGCTGCGCCGACGCCGGCCCAGGATCGCGCGATCGAGACGAGCCGGCTCCGCCTCACGGCTTCTGCACCTGGATCAGCTGGGCGTCTCCGGCCGGGAGGCCGCGCCGTTCCAGCTCGATCGGGCAGGACTCGTAGCACCGCGCACAGGCGACGCACGTTGCCCGATCGGCCCTCAACTTCTCGATCGCTCCGAATGGGCACGCCTCCGCGCACAGACCGCAGTCGGTCTCGTGGCCGGGCGTGATGCTCACGTTCTTCCACGCCACCCGCGACAGGATGGCGAGAATGCCTCCGTAGGGGCAGAGCCACCGGCAATACGGCCGTCCGACGAACATCCCGAGCAGGATGAAGCTGGCGCCGAGCACGAGCATGTTGAAGGGCGCTGAGATGCGAAACAGGCCGATGAACGGATCGAACTCACAAATCACGAAGCGCCGGCCGAGATCGAAATGCCAGGATCCGAACGCCAGGTGCATCCCCCAGCCTGCGAGCCACACCGCCAGCCCGAGGTAGACGTACGGCAGCCAGCCGAGCGCCCGATCGAGCTTCTTCGGCACTTTCACCGGGCGCAGCAGCACCATGTCCTGGATGGCGCCCAGCGGGCACACGGCACCGCAGAACACGCGGCCGAAGAGCAGCGTGGCGATGAGCGGCAGGAAGAAGAACGCGATCACCCCGAACGAAATCAGGTAGCGCGGATCGACGAGCGACAGCGTCACGTTCTGGATCGCCCCGATCGGACAGATGCAGCCCTTGCGATAGAAGCCGAAATAGGCAATGGCGCCGACGCTCAGCAGCATCACCTCGTTGCGGTTGCGCCGCTTCAGGATGAGCCACGCGCCCAGGGCCAGCCCGGCGGCCAGCAGGCCGATATCGAGCGAGCGGATGAGCGCCGCGCGGGGCTCGGGGTGCGTCGGGGTGGGAAAGCTGTAGCTGCCGCCGAAATCGGGCGGTCTCTTCTGGTACTGGGCCGAGAGAACGGCCGAGGCCAGCACCGCGACCAGAAGCAGCAGCCAGAGGCGGTTGGTCCCGGCCGGCTGCGGGCGACAACTAGGCATGCTTCCCTTCAACGCCGCCGGCGGTGGGAGCCATGCCTGGCACGTCCACCCGGACGATCGCCACATCCGGGCAGGCGATCTGGATGGCGCACTCGTTGCACTCGACGCACCGGTCGTATCGAATCTCGAGCCGCAGCGATCCGTTCCCGGCGGGGGCCTTGCACGCCTTGACGCACTTCCCGCACCCGTCGCACAGCGTCTCGTCGATGACGTACTCGTAGTAGTTGTTGTTGGGGTCGTCGTTGTCGACCGTGCCGACCACGCGCCGCTTCAGCGCGTCCTGCGGGCACACCTTTCCGGTCGGGATGCCCATCGCGTCCGGCGTGCTCGTGACGTCCATGTAGGCGGGACAGAGCATGCAGTAGCCGCACTTGTTGAAGTCGTTGACCGCCTTCACGGCCGACAGGCTCAGCACGCACGAGGTGCGGCACAGATCGCACGACGAGCACTTGATCGGATCGACCTGGTACACGGCGCTGGCCGACGCCCGCCTGGTCAGCAGCCCCGCAGCGCCGGCGATCGTCGCAAATCCGACGACGCGGCAGGAGCGATCGATGAACTCGCGACGCGTGCTCTTCGGATTCATGAGCGTCCCGCCTTCTCCCGGTCCGGCGTCGTCTCTGCGCGGCCCGGCAGCGTCACCGGCGAGAAGATCTTCACCTCCCGGCTGGCCGGGTCGGCTGCCAGGATACGTCCCTTGGAGTCCGCCGCCAGGTGAATGTGAATGCAGCCCGGATGGAAGTGCTCGGGCCCGATGAGCGCCAGCATCCGGCCGCCGGGCTCGAAGACCTTCACCCGCGCGACCATCTTCTCGCCCGTCACCACCAGTCCTTCCGGAGTGACGGCGATGTTCACCGGATTGCAGCAGCCCACGAAGTCCTCCGGGGCGAGCATGCCGAACTTGCCGAACGCGCCAATCGGCGCACCGTCCATCGACCACGCGGAAACCTGGTGCCGGCCCGTGTCGGTTGCCCGAACGACGCCCTTGGCGTCCACCGCGATATCCAGGCTCCGGTTGGGCAGGATGAAACTGCCTCTCTTGTTCCGGTCGCCAATGACCCCGCGCTGGCGGCCACTGCGGTCGTACCGTCGGATGAGACGCGCGCCGGCGTCGGCGACGAGGATCTCGTCCTTGAAGACCTTGATGGCCGTGACATCGGCGGGCCTGTCCTGGTCGCCGGCCGTGAAGCCGCCGATGCGGGCTCCCGCGCCGTCGTAGGCCTCGATCCGATTGCCCGCCCCGACATAGACGCGGCCGTCCGGGCCGACGGCAAGACACGCGGCGAGTTCGGGCACGCGCCACGATCGGAGGCGGTTTCCCCCGGCATCGTAGACCCTCACTTCATCGTCACCGAGGGCATAGATGCAGTCGTTCGCGCCGGCGCTGACGCCGTTGAGCGACTTGCGAAATGGGTCTGCGGATTTCGCGCCGCCCAGGACGGCCGTCAGAGTGTACTGTCGCTCGAAGGCACCGGAACCCCGTGAAGTCGCGGCCGGTGCGGATGAAACCGACGAGGCTGCGGCCGTCGAGGCTGTTGGCCCCGAGGCCGTCGAGGCGACGCCGCCGCTTTGACGGTCTGACTTTGGTGCCGGCCGCACGCGCAGGGACGCGCCGACCAGCGCGGCGAGCGCGCCAAGCACGGCCGCGGGCGGGAACCACGATTTCGTGAGTCGATCGCGAAGGGTCAACGGCGTTGGAGTGTCGTTCGGTGGTTCCATATAACTGACCCCAATCGGCTGGCGGCTGGCGGCGGGCGGCTGGAGGCTGGCGACTGGCGACAGGCGGTCGCCGCCGTGACCGCTCCGAGTCATCCGCTGCCCTCACCCCGGCTCGTTGTCCATCTCTGCCCGAGCGCCCAGCCTCTAGCCTTAAGCCCTAAGCCCGAAGCCCTAAGCCGTACATCACTTCCCCCCCGCGGCTCCCACCTGCAGGCACACCATCTGGCTCATGTCGCGGATGATGAGCTTCCCGTTCGAGAGCGCCATCGGCCCCCACACATCCTCGCCCGACAGTATCTGTGCGCTGGCCAGTTCCTTGTACTGCTTCGTATTGGCCTCGACGAGCCGCAGCATGCCCGATTTGCCGTCGAGGATGAAGAACATCCCGTCGGCAAAGAGGAATCCGCCCAAATCAAAGGTCCGGCTGGCCCCCGGGTTGCCGGACTCCACCGGGCTCTGCCAGACGATCTTGCCGTCGAGACCGAGACATGTGAAGCGTCCCCGCGTCTTGCTGCTGACCGCGAACAAGTGGTCCTGGAAGAGTACCGGCGTGTGGACTTCCGAGTTGAACTGCATGGCCGTCAGGTCGAAGAGTTTCTTGACGGTGAAGCCCGATGGCCCCTTCTGCACCTGGATCATCATGCTGCCGGCCTCGTAGCCGCTCGTGATGAAGATGCGGCCGTCGCCGATCGCGAGCGGCGACGGGCACGCCGCCATCTTCACGGCGAACGGAATGCGCCACAGGATCGCGCCATCGGCCGCCGCCACGCCCACGACCTTGTTCATGGTCATGTAGAGGTATTGCTTCACGCCTCCGATGGTGGTCGGCATCAGGGAGACGTGCGACATCACGTCCTTGTCCGGATTGGCGGATCGCCAGATCTCCTTGCCGGTCGCCTGATCGAAGGCAACCACGAGCGCGTCGCCGCCCGTCGCGATCACCACGCGATCGCCGTCGAGCAGGGGATTCTGCCCCGCGTACCACCCCGGGATGGTCGCCTTGTACTCCTGGACCAGGTTCTTCTGCCACACCAGCTTGCCGGTCTTCGCGTCGAGTGCGTGGAACCGGCACTTGGGATCCAGCGAGAACACGAGCCTGGCCCCGACGGCCGGCACCGTCCGCGTGATGCCGTGGCTCGGCCTGATCTCGACCGGGTAGCTCCAACGCCACACGTCCTTCCCGTCCGCCAGCGAGATGGCACGGACCAGGTGCTCCTTCTTCTTCTCGTCGTAGTCGTTGAGATACAGGATGCCGGCCTTGATCGCCGCGCCGGCGTAGCCCTCGGCGACTGTGGTCTTCCAGAGCACCTTCGGCCCGCCGGCGGGCCAGCTCCGATAGAGCCCGGTCTCGGTCGAGATATTGTCCCGATTGACGCCGCGGAACTGGGGCCAGTCGGCGCCGGCAACCGACGCGACGGCCAGCATGAACAGAGCGATCACACGATGAACCATGTCTGGCGAGTTCCTCGCAGGGTGGAAGGCGACGGCCCGGGGGTGATGTCGCCTATGTTTCCACGTTGGATTACCGCGTTCAAGGTCGAAGCTGGTCGGATATCGGGGAACCTGGCGGGTTACAGGTTACAGGTTATAGGTTACAGGTTACAGGTTACAGGGTACGGGTACAAGCTACGGGCTACAGGGCGTCGGGTGCAGGTGCCCCGCCACGGAGCAGTGAGCCTGTCCGGGTCAGCTAGACTCCCATGCCTTGGTCCAGGTCCTCAATCAGGTCTTCGACGTCCTCGAGGCCGACCGAGAGCCTGACCAGCCCGTCGGAGACGCCCTGCGCAATCCGGGCTTCTCTGGATACCACGCTGTGTGTCGTCGAGGCCGGATGCGTGATGAGGGTGCGCGCGTCCCCCAGGCTGACCGCCAGCGAGCACAGCTTCACGCTGTTCATCAGCCGCGCGCCTGCTTCGACGCCCCCCTTGAGATCGAACGAGATCATGCCGCCGAACCCTCCGGTCATCTGCCGCCTTGCCAGCGCGTGCTGGGGGTGGGACGGGAGGCCCGGGTACGAGACGGCGGCGACAGCCGGGTGTTGTTCCAGGTGCATGGCGATCTGCATCGCATTCGCATTGTGGCGCTGCACGCGCAGCGGCAAGGTCTGCGACCCGCGAAGGATGAGGTAGGCCGTGAACGGCGCCATGATCCCGCCGTAGTACCGCATCGGCTCGGTCGCGCAGTGCTGGATGAACGCGCGCGATCCGACGATCAGCCCGCCGACGGCATCGCCATGCCCGCAGAAGTATTTCGTCGCACTGTGCACGACCGCATCGATCCCCAGCTCGATCGGCCGCTGGTTCACCGGCGTCGCGAACGTGTTGTCGCAGATCGTGGTGATGCCGGCCTGCCTGGCTGCGGCGGCAATCGCCGCCAGATCGCACAACGCCAGAAGCGGGTTGCCCGGCGTCTCCAGGTAGATGAGCCTGGTGTTCGGCCGGATCGCCGCGACGATGTTGCCCGGCTCCGTGGCGTCGACAAACGTCGAGGCGACGCCCATGGAGCCGAGCTGCTCCGTGAACAAATGAAACGTGCTGGGATAGATCGCGCGGGCCGACACGATGTGGTCGCCGGCCTTGACGACGCCCAGCACGGCCGTCGAAATCGCCGCCATGCCGCTGCAGGTCGCCAGCGCGGCCTCCGCGTGCTCCAGCGCGGCCGCACGGCGTTCGAGCACGGCAACCGTCGGGTTGGACCATCGGCTGTAGACGAAGGCCTCCTTTTCGCCCGAGAAAATCGCGGCGCCGTTCTCGGCCGTGCCCAGGTGGTAGGTCGTGGCCAGGTGCAGCGGCGGCACCAGCGCGCCTGTCGCCGGGTCCGGCGATTCCCCGGCATGAATGGCCAGCGTCTGCATGCGGTACGTGCGTTCGCTCATTCACTTCTCCCTTTGGATAACGGTCCGCAGTGCTCCAGCCGGCTGCCCGGTCGCCGCCCGCCTGTGGCCCAAGGCTCAGGGCTCAAGGCTTATGGCCTGTAGCCCGTGGCCTGAAGCCTTTTGCCCGTGTCCGCCCTGTAACCTGTAACCTATAACCTGTAACCTGACTTCCCCTACCACGCAATCCCGTAGTCTTCCCCGTGGTTGCTCGACCCGCCCCACATCGTGCCATGCACCCAGTCGAAGAAGATGGCGTTGATTGGACCCGAAGTCAGCCTCTGATAATCCAGCTTGTAACCCATCTTTGCCAGCTCGGCGCGGACCGGCTCGGGTGTCGACTGGGCGAGCGTCAGCTTGCCGGGCGCGAACTCGTGCGCCCCGAACGAGCTGCGCATCTGGCCGCTGTTCACATTGGCTGCCTCAGTCGCCTGCTGCACGTTCATCCCGAACTCGACGATGTTCAGGAAGAACTGCATGAGGTTCTGGTCCTGCGTGTCACCGCCCTGGACGGCAAACGCCAGGAATGGCTTTCCGTCTTTCATCGCCAGGCCCGGGGTCAACGTCGAACGCGGCCGCTTGCCGGGCGTGACGACATTGAACGGGCACTCAGCCGGGTCGAGCACGAAGGCCTGCATGCGCTGGCTCATCCCGACCCCGGTCCGTCCGGCTATGCAGGCGGGATTCCACCCGCCACTCGGCGTGACCGACACGACCCAGCCCTGCTCGTCGGCGGCTTCGATCGACGTCGTGCCTCGCGTGAAGTCGGCCTCGAACGCCTCGCGCTCGGCCGTCGTCATCGCGCTGGCGTCGAGCCCGGGCTTCGACCCCCACTTCTCGAGTTCCCTGGTGAAGGGGTTGGTCTTGCCCTCGAACGGATACGGGTCGCCGGGCTTCACGTTGGGATCGTTCATCTCCCAGTTGACCGTCTTCAGCCGCGCTTTCGCGTAGTCCTTGGAGAGCAGCCCCTTGATCGGCGTGGCGGGCGGGAAGTACGGATCGCCGTAGTAGAAGTCGCGGTCGGCGTACGTCAGGTTCATCACCTGGTACAGCGTGTGGATGTACTTCGGGCTGTTGTAGCCCATCGCCTTCAGGTCGAGCTGCTCCAGCATGTTGAGCCCCTGCAGCATGACCCCGCCCTGGACCCACGTATTGAGCTTGTAGACCTGTATGCCCTTGTAGTCGGCGACCAGCGGCTCCTCGATGTGGACCTTCCAGTTCGCCAGGTCCGCCATCGTGTGCAGCCCGCCCTGCTCCTGCGAGCCGCGCACGAATTCCTGCGCGATGTCACCTTTGTAGAAGCGGTCATACGCGGCGTAGATCGCAGACTTGCGGTCCTTGCCGGAGGCAAGCGCCGTCTGTTCCGTGTCGACCAGCTTGCGCAGCATCGCCGCCAGATCGGACTGCTTGAACACCTCGCCCGCCTCCGGCGCCTCGCGAGTCGCGCCAGGATGGGTGAGGAACACCTGCCTGGAGTAGGGCCACTCCCTGATCCGTTTCTTCTCCCGTTCGATGCCATCGGCGAGTTGCGCTTCGATCGGGTACCCGTCGGCCATCTGGATGGCTGGCGCCAGCACGTCTTTCAGGCTCATCGTGCCGAACTCGGCCAGCATCACCATCAGCCCGCCAGGCGTGCCGGGCGTCACGGCCGCCAGCGGACCGTACTCGGGCGGATACTTCATCCCCTTGGACTTGAAGAACTCGGGCGTCGCCCCGGTCGGCGCTACGCCGAGCGCGTTGATGGCGATGACCTTCTTCGTCTTCGGGTTGTAGATCAGCGCCTGCGTTTCTCCTCCCCATCCGAGCGTGTCCCACATCGTCGTCACCGCACCGAGCATGGCGCACGAGGCGTCGACGGCATTGCCCCCCTTCTCGAAGATCATCGAGCCCGCGGTCGCGCCGAGCGGCTTACCGGTGATGGCGACCCAGTGGCGGCCGTGCAGGACGGGCTTGACCGTGCGTTGCGCCAGCACGACCGCAGTCAGCGTACCTGCCACCGCCGCGCACACGAGAACCGGGCGGAGAACAGCGAAGAACGGCAAACGGGCTCGCATGAAGCCTCCTTCGGGATTTCCGGGATGATGTCGGAGCGACGAGTCACCCGGATCGCAATCCGCTGGACGGGGTCCGACCCTGTTCGCACTCGACCGGCATGCGCGTGGACCACGGGCTCTCATTATCCCCCGGTACGCACCGTCGCGGCTCGTCGATTCCGGCCGCCGACTACTTCGGTACGAGGGTCAGCGTCGCCGAGAGCGCGCTGTCGACCGCCGGGGTCGTGAATCGCATGGGGACGTATTCGACCCTGGACCAGCGATCGAGCAGGTCGGCGTAGTGCCTGCTCCAGACGTAGCCTGACTGTCCCATCGGAATGATGAAGCGGGACGCGTCGAGCGACGACAGGTCGATGATCTGCCGGTACGACGAGATGAAGATCTCGTCGCGGATCGGCATGGTCGGCGTCACCGTGAAGGAGTCGCCGCCGCGTGGAACGGTGCGGCTGAAGAAGCGGCGAAGCAGCCCCACCCGGTCGAACGGCATGTGCGGGAACGTCGCGGCGTCGACCCGGTCCCATCGCCAGTTCGAGATGTTCGAGGTGCCCTGCCGCCGGGCCTGGTCATCGAGCGCCGTGACCAGCGACTCGCCGAGGATCGTCTCGCAGCTCTCGGGCTCTTTCGTCCGCACATCGTCGCACCAGGTGGCATCGTTCGACTGGATGACGCGATCGAGCGCCTTGGCGACCAGGGAGCGATGTGCCGCGTAGTCGTTCCAGAGATCGTCGCCGAGCTCGTCGGCGAACAGGCGGTGGACCGTCGCGTCGTACCACGCCTCGTAGAGCGCGGCGTCGGGGCTGTCGGCCGCGATGGTTCCGTCCCACTTCGCGAGCCGGGCCATCGCGTCACGGCTCCTCGCATCCCCGGGGCGCGCTCGCATCAGGAACGGCAGGACCACCTTGACCTGTGCCGACCGGATGTCGCGCTGCATGCGCGCGACGTCGTCGATCCCCAGGCGCGGCGTCGCCTCGATGAGCTCGGTGATTCTCGCGATTCGATAGGCCGGCTCCCAGCTCGTGCCGAGCAGGAACGGATACGAGTCCGGCGCCACCTTGTTGTTGGCCGACGCGATGTAGCCCCGCGACGGATTGAAGGCCTTCGGCCAATCGCTCTCGTGCACGTATCCCCGCCATTCGTACGCGTCGGTCCACCCGGGCACGGGCATCGTGCCGTCGCTGGCGCCGCCGCGGACGGGGATGGCCCCTGGCCCGTAGTAGCCGATGTTGCCGTCGACGTCGGCGTAGACGAAATTCTGCATGGGGACGTGGAACCGCGCGAGGCCGGCGACGAACTCGTCCCAGTTCCTGGCCACGTTGACCTTCAGGAAGCTCTCGGCCGTGTCGTCCTCGACATCGTGGCCCGTCCAGCGGAGGGCCAGCGCCTCGTCGGGTTGGTCGAGCGTGTCCGAGATGAGCGGCCCGTGCATCGTGAGGCGAATCCGAATCGGCACGTCGGTTCCGCCGCGGACCCTGATGACGTCACGCAGGACCGTCATCGGCACCCACGCACCGTTGTACTCGGCCTGATCGGTCGCGTTGACGTGCTCGATGTACAAATCCTCCACGTCGGTCATCAGCGCCGTCACTCCCCACGCGATGCGCCGATTGTGCCCGATGACGATGCCGGGAACGCCGGGCAGCGTCGCGCCAATCGCATCCAAATCGCCGCCCGACACGTGGGCCAGGAACCAGATGGACGGCGCCTGCCCGCCCAGGTGCGGGTCGTTGGCGAGCAACGGCTTGCCGGTGACCGTTCGGCTCCCCCCGATCACCCAGTTGTTGCTGCCGCCGCCGGCCTGCGGGGCGAACGGCAGCGCCTGAATCGAGGCGCTGAGCTGCGCCAGTTCGCGGACCAGCGCGTCGCGAGGACGGACAGCCGGTCCGGGTGCCATCGGCGGGACGCTGCGCCCGGTCGTGCGAGTGTCCGCGCCGGAGGGCGCCGCCTCTGCAGCGAGAATGGTCGGGCCGTTCGCCGTGTAGGCGGGCATCAGCTGACGGGCGGCCTCGGCGCCGACGCGCGCGGAGAGCTTCACGCGCAGCAGCTCCTCTTCCCAGTTCAGGCTGAGGAGCCAGGCCATCGTCTTCTGCCACGCCAGCACGTCTTCGCCGCGCCACGGCTCGGGCGAGACCCGCAGGATCGCGAATTCGATTGGCAGGCTGCCGCCGCGATGATCGGCCAGGAACGCGTTGATGCCGGCGACGTAGGCCTCGATGAGGCCCCTGACATTTCCGTCGAGGTGGGCCCAGGAGTCGTGCGCAGCCCGGGCGAGGCCGATCGTGCGCAGCAGCCGATCGGCCTTCAGCGCCTCGGCGCCCAGGATTTCCGACAGGCGGCCCTGGGCCACCCGGCGCTGGAACTCCATCTGCCAGAGGCGTTCCTGCGCATGGACATAGCCGAGTGCGAAGAGGGCGTCTGGTTCGCTGGCTGCGCGGATGTGGGGAATGTCGTCGGTGTCGCGGAGAATCAAGGCCCGCGCCCGCAGCCCCGCGACGCGGATGGTACCGTCCGTGTCGGGCAGGGCGGCCTGCAGGCGCCAGAAGATCAAGGCGACAAGGGTCGCCAGGGCCACCGAGACGCCGATCGCGATGCGCCGCCCCCACCCCCGGCGCTTGCGCGGCGATACGGGACGGGTCGCGCTCGCCCGCAGGCGATCATCGATCGGGGTGGAGTCACTCATCAGCGGTCGCTCGAGGTGCCGGGCGAGGACGCGCCGGACGCCGCCTGCCGTTTCTTCCGTTTCCAGTAGTAGTAGACCGGAACGCCCATCCCAAGGAACAGGATACCAGCCCAGGCCTCCTCGGGCTTCTGCTGCAGCGTCATCGCCACGAACCAGGTCGACATGGCCACGAAGAACAGCGGCACCAGCGGATACCAGGGCACACGGAAGGGCCGTTCGACGTCGGGCATCGTTCGACGCAGCACGATGACGCTCGCCCCGCCCAGCGCGAAGAAGATCCAGTCGGTGAAGACGACATACGAGATCAGGTTCTCGAATGTGCCCCAGAACAGGATGAGGACGGCGGCCCACAGCGACTGCAGCACGATCGAAAACGCCGGCGTGTGGAAGCGGGGGTGAATCTCGGCGACCTTCTTGAAGAAGAGCCCGTCAGCGGCCATCGCGTAGTAGATGCGCGGCGCCGTCAGCGTGTAGATGCCGACCACGCCGAAGGTCGAAATGAAGATCGCGATGGAAATCAGGCTGCCGCCGACGCCCCCAAGGACGCCGCTGACGGCGTCTGCCGCGACGCGCGGCGACGCGGCAATCTGCTCCGGCGTCATCAGCCAGAGGTAGGCGACATTCGCCGACACGTAGATGGCCGTCACCGCCAGCGCCGCGAGCGTCATCGCACGCGGCAGCGTGCGCTGCGGATTGATGACCTCGGCGGTCGCATACGTGGCGTGCTGCCACCCGCCGTAGGACCACAGGACACCGACCATCGCCAGGGCGAGCGGACCCCACATCCCGCTCGGGCCGGTCGGGCCCAGTCGCAATGTGAAGTCGGTCGTGTGTGGAGATCCGAGCGCGAACCCCACCGCCACCAGGCCCAGGATGCCGGCGATCTTGAGGACGGTGAAGACGTCGGAGAAGATCGCGCCGGCCCGGACGCCGAGCACGTTGACGAGCGTGAGCAGCAGCAGGCCGGTGACGGCCGCGACCTTGGTCCCGACCACCCCCAGCGGCACGAAGAAGCCGAGGTAGGTCGCAAACGCGACGCTCAGCGCGCCAAGTCCTCCGGCGTTCACGACCAGGAAGTAGGCCCACCCGAACAGGAACCCGACCAGATCTCCGTAGGCCCTCGACAGGAACGCATACTGGCCGCCGGCGCGGGGCATCATGGCCGACGCTTCCGAGAACGTCAGCGCGCCCGCGAGCGTGATCAGGCCGCCAACCGTCCACACCGCCATGATCAGCCATGGCTCGGAGATCGCCCGTGCGACCGTTGACGGCGTCAGGAAAATGCCCGACCCGATCGTCCCCCCGATGGCGATCATGGTCATGTCGAACAACGTCAGGCTGCGCCTGAATTCGGCCATTTCCGCGTGAGCATAGCACAGCCCTTCGGGCGGCCTGGCCCTCGGGCCGCCCCGTCCGGACCGCGCACCCCTTCAGGCCGGTCTGACCGCCGTCTTAGGCTGGATGCGGCCCAATCAGGTACGATGGCATCTTGCCAGTCGCGTCCAGTCTTCAATGCGGTGGGGAACCGCGGGGCGATCAGAACGGTCGCCAGCCGCCAGTTCTCCAGCCGTGAGCGGGAAGCCGGATTCGCATCAAGGCAGATTGGCCAAATGACGACCAGAAACATCATCGAGATAGACGAGGAACGCTGCGACGGTTGCGGCATGTGCGTGCCGGCGTGCCACGAGGGTGCGCTTCAACTCATCGACGGCAAGGCGAGGCTGGTGTCCGAGATTCTGTGCGATGGGCTCGGGGCGTGCCTGGGTGAGTGCCCGACCGGAGCGCTGACCGTCCACGAGCGCGACGCGCCGGAATTCAACGAGGCCGAGGTCGCCCGTCGGGCCCGCCCGCGAGCGAGCGGGCCAGCCCCGTCGGCGGCCGTTCCGCTGGTGGCGACACTCCCCGCCACGCGGATTGCCATCCGCGTCCTGAACGAAAGCCATGGCGGCGGCTGCCCCGGGAGCCGGGTCCAGTCGTTCGAGCGGCCCGGGCCGAGCGCGGCCGATGTCGGCCCGACAGGCCCCGCGGCGCGCCCGTCCCGGTTGCGGCAATGGCCAATCCAACTCCACCTGGTTCCACCCACCGCCCCATACTTCCAGGGCGCGAGCGTCCTGCTCGCCGCGGACTGCGTGGCCTACGCCGTCGCGGAGTTCCACGAGCGCTTCCTCGACGGCCGGGCGCTGGCCATCGCCTGCCCGAAGCTCGACCAGCACATGGAGGCGTACCTCGACAAGCTGACCTCGATGATCGACGACTCCCTGATCGACACGCTGACGGTCGCCGTCATGGAGGTGCCGTGCTGCAGCGGGCTGGTGCGGATCGCCCAGCAGGCTGCCGCCGCCGCCGCGCGGAAGGTGCCCATCAAGGTCATCCAGTTCGGGGTCAGGGGCGAGGTTCAGACGGAGCGGTGGATGTAGAATCGACGCGAGGCCATGCCGGACCAGCTGGGACTCTTCGAGCTCGAACCCGGGAAACCGTCGCGAAAAGCCAGGGGAGGCGACTGGCCCGCGCCGGGTTCAGCGCTCGAGCAGCGCTACGAACGGTACCGGGTGCTTGCCGCCAGCCTGCCTCCGGAGCTCCGGATGGGGACCAGTTCCTGGAGCTTCCCCGGGTGGCACGGGATTGTCTATTCGCGACGGCGGGCTGCCTCGATGCTGGGCCGGGAGGGCTTGCGCGAGTATGTTCGCCATCCGCTGCTCAAGACGGTCGGGATCGACAGGGGCTACTACGCGCCGATTCCTGACGAAGACCTTCGCCGGTACGCCGCGGCGCTGCCGGACGGTTTCCTCTGCTGCACGAAAGCGCCCTCGGCGGTGACCTCGGCGCGGGAGCCCGGTGCGCGTCGCCACGCGGGCCCGAACCCGGACTACCTGTCGGCGCAGCGCTTCGTATCCGAGATGCTCGAGCCGTTCGACCGTTCGCTCGGGGCGCACGCCGGGCCCTTCATCCTGCAGTTCTCCGCGCCGCCCCAGGGGCAGCCGACCGACGCCGCCGCCTTCACCGAGTCGCTGGACAGGTTTCTCGAGCAGTTGCCCGCGCGGTTCACCTACGCGGTGGAACTGCGGGATCGGCTCATGCTGACCGACCCGTACCGCCGCGTCCTGCTGCGCCACGGCGCGGCTCATGTCTACAACTACTGGTCGGCCATGCCGATGCCCGGCGATCAGGCGCGGACCATCGCCCCCGAGGACCAGCCGTTTGTCGTCGTGCGCCTGCTGTTGCGTCCCGGAAAGTGGTACGAGGAGCAGCGCCACGTCTTCGCGCCGTTCGACCGCCTGGTCGAGCCCGACGACAGCATGCGCCGCGACGCGATCTCGATCATGCGCCGGTCGGCCAAGGCGCGCTGCCAGGTGTTCCTGCTGGTGAACAACAAGTCCGAAGGTTCCGCGCCCCTGACCATCGAGGCGCTCGCCGAGCGTTTCGTGGCTGAATCCGCGTAGCCCGCCCGCCCGAGGCCGCCTCAAGAGAACACGGGCGATTGCGCGATGCTGAACGCATGGCGCAACCGCCCGTGTTGAATCCTGGCCGCTTCGTTTCGACGCGGTCCCTACCGCACGATGTACCGGATGCCCGCCCAGGCCTGGTAGTTGTTCTGGATATCTCCGGTCCTGTTCAGGAAGAGCCGGCCTTCACCCATGAAGAAGATCTTGTTCCCGCGCGCATCCTGGTTGAGCTGGCGGCCGTAGTGGACCATCAGTGTCGGCGACACCCAGTCGCTGTGGGTGATGTCCCACGCTCCGATGCCCGCGCCGAACAGGTTCTTGCTCGCCATCACGTCCAGCTCGAGCTCGGCAAACAGGCTCGAGTTCGCACTGCGATCGAAGTTGATCGCCTCGCCGACGGCCGGAGCGATGTAGAGGTTCGGGGCGGCATTGAACATGTAGCCGAGCTTGGCGCCGAGCAGCGGCGCGCACAACCCACCGGCGGTCTCGACCCGCGTGCGGCGCTCCTTGCCGAACAACAGGTCGCCGAACGGGCCGATGGCCTTCGCCTTCTCGGCCGCGATGCGCTCCTGTTCCTTCTTCTCCGCCTCGGCTCGTGCGGCTTCCTGCCGATCGGCTTCGGCCTTGGCTGCCGCGGCGGCCGCTGCCTGGGCGGCGCGCTCGGCCTCCTGCCGCTCCCGCTCCTTCCGCTCCGCCTCGAGCCTCGCCGCCTCGGCCGCGGCCTTCTCCTTGTTGGCGCGATCGAGCTCGAGACGCTCCTTCTCCCGCGCCGCGTCCTGCCTGGCCTTCTCCCGGCTCGGCTCGCTCGACTGCAGCGCGAGGTTGGCGCACTGCTTCGGCAGAACGAAGGTGTAGGTCTTGTCCATGTCGTCGATCACGAACACGAACGCCGGGAAGGGCTTCCGGCCTGCCCACTTCAGGTTCCGGACGATGTCGGGCCTGCCCCCGCGGCGGAAGGCCATCCAGACCATCGTGTCGCCCGGCTGGAACTCCATGTCCTTGATCTGCTCGGGATCGCCCTTAGTCAGGATCTCGATGACGGTTGGCGTCAGGGAAGGCGTCCCGGCCTTGTCCATCAGCAGGCCGATATCCTTCTGAATCTGCTTCCTTGCCATCATTCGCTTCACGGCGGCCAGATCCTTCAACGTCGAGTTGAACTGGTAAGGACCGCCAAGTCTCTGGAGATTCTTGTACCCGTCGCCTGCGGCCGGCTGAGCCGACAGGGGGACCGCCGTGGCAGTCAGGACGAAGAGCGCCAGGACGGTGAGGACGAGGGATTGCTTACAGATGTTGAGCGTCATCGGCATCAGTCTCCAATAAGGGACCACTCTAGCCGGCAACCTGGACGCGTGGCTCTGGCAGGGCGGACCCTCTCCGAAAGGGGCCAGAATAAGACCACCGCCGATTCTACACCCTGCCGGTGCGGTTGTCACACCGAGTCCTCAGGGGAACAAGGACTTCTGGCCATTGAAACCCGCGATGTGATAGGGTAGACCATACGGTCGAACCGTACGGTTCTGTCGTGAGGTCTAGGCAGAGCCGTCGACGGAGCGACCTGACGTCCCTCCCACGTTGGCCTGCCCCCGGGTTTGCCCTGAGCGTGTCATCGGTTCCTGCGCTGTAGTCCCCCCGACGACTGGAGGTCGACCCGTGCCACGTCCACGATTCGCCCGGCTGGACCCTGCCAGGAGGCAGGCCATTCTCGAGGCCGCCGCCTCGGAATTCGCCGCCCACGGCTTCGAGCAGGCGTCGCTCAACCACATCATCGACGCGCTCGGCCTCAGCAAGGGCGTCTTCTACTACTACTTCGACAGCAAGGCCGATCTGTTCGGCGCCGTCGTGGAGCTGGTGTGGGAGACACTCTTTCCCGATCGGGCGGTCGCCATTGGCGGGCTGCAGGCTGACACCTTCTGGCCGCGTCTCGAGGCGCTCTCGCTGATGATCCGGCGGCGGATTCGCGACCTGCCGTGGCTGGCCGGCGTCGGCCGCCTGCTGTACCACCCGTTGCCGGCCGCCGAGCTGGACGATCTGCTCACCGTTCGAAGCCAGCAGGGCCGTGCCTGGCTGTCGGCCTTGATCGCACGAGGGCAGGAGGTCGGCGAAGTCCGGGCCGACCTGCCGGCCGACATGCTGCTGGAGGTGCTGACCGCGGCGGATCAGGCGGCCGATCACTGGATGGTGGACCACTTCGACCAGATGACACCCGGGGAGCAGGATCGGCTGTTCCAGGGAATCTTCGATCTCTGGCGTCGGATCGCGGAGCCGAGGGGCGCCGCGCGAGGCTGAAGGGGGCGAGATGAACACGCTTCCGCCGTCGCTCGATCATCCGCTGGCCGAGCAGTCGGCGATCTTCCACGTCCACGACGTCACGAAGATCTACACCATGGGCGAGGTGCAGGTACACGCCCTGCGCGGGGTCTACCTCGACGTGGATCGCGGGCAGATCCTGGTGCTGCTCGGGCACTCGGGAAGCGGGAAGTCCACCCTCTTGAACATCCTGGGCGGCCTCGATCAGCCCAGCAGCGGCAAGGTCTACTTCCGCGGCGAGGATCTGACGGCGGCCGACGAAGCGCGGCTGACCTCGTACCGGCGGCGAAGCGTCGGCTTCGTGTTCCAGTTCTACAACCTGATTCCGAGCCTGACCGGCAGCGAGAACGTCGACCTGGTCACTGAGATCTGCGACAACCCGCTGCCGCCCAAAGAGGCGCTGGCGCTGATGGGGCTCGAGGACCGGGCGGATCACTTTCCGGCGCAGATGTCGGGCGGGGAGCAGCAGCGCGTCGCGATCGCGCGCGCCATCGCGAAGCGGCCCGACGTGCTCCTGTGCGATGAGCCCACCGGGGCGCTCGACATCACGACCGGCGTCGTCGTGCTCGAGGCCCTGGAACGCGTGAACCGCGAAACGGGCACGACGGTCTGCGTGATCACGCACAACGCGGCGATCGCGGCGATGGCCCACCGCGTCGTCACGCTGGCCGACGGGCGCATCGTCGACGACCGCAGGAATCCGACGCGGCTCTCTCCGCGCGAGATTCACTGGTGACCTGGCGAGGTCCGGACGGCAGGCAGCCATGAAGCTTTCGGCGCTCGATCGGAAACTCGTGAGGGACCTGTGGGCGATCAAAGGGCAGGCCCTGGCCATCGCGCTCGTGGTGGCGGCAGGCATCTCGATCTTCGTGTCGATGTTCTCCACCTTCGATGCGCTGGACCTGACCCTGCGCACCTACTACGACCGCTACCGCTTCGCCGACGTGTTCGCCTCTCTCAAGCGTGCTCCGAACTCGGTCGCCGAGACCATCGCGCAGATCCCCGGTGTGGCCCAGGTCGACACCCGGGTCGTCGTGGACGTGACCCTGGACGTGGCCGGCCAGTCGGAGCCGGCCGTCGGCCGCCTGATCTCGGTGCCTGCGCCCCAGCGCCCCGCCTTGTGCGACGTCTTTCTGCGCGAAGGACGCTATCTTGACGCCGGTCATCCGGACGAGGTGCTCGTCAGCGAGAAGTTCGCCCGGGCGCACCGCCTCGGGCCCGGCGACTCGGTGGTGGCGATCATCAACGGCCGCCGCCGGGCGCTGCAGATTGTCGGCCTGGCCTTGTCGCCCGAGTACATCTACCAGATTCGGCCGGGGGAAATCCTGCCCGACGAAAAGCGGTTCGGCGTGTTCTGGATGGAGCGCCGGGCGCTGGGGACCGCGTTCAGCCTGGACGGCGCGTTCAACAATGTCGTGCTCCGGCTGTCCCGGGGCGCGTCCGAGCCCGAGGTTGTGGCCAGCCTCGACCGCATCCTCGAGAGCGGCTACGGCGGCGTCGGGGCCGTGCCGCGGGCGCTTCAACCCTCGAACTGGTATCTCGCGAACGAGCTGTCGCAGCTCGAGGGCACCGGCGCAATCATCCCGATCATCTTCCTCGGCGTCGCCGCCTTCCTGCTCAACGTCGTGCTGCAGCGCATCGTGACGGTGCAGCGGCCGCAGATTGCCGCGATCAAGGCGCTTGGCTACTCCAACGCCGAGGTCGCGTGGCACTACGTGAAGTGGAGTCTCGCCGTGGCGGGCCTCGGGTCGGCGCTCGGCGTCGGCGTCGGGGCCTGGCTGGGGCAGGCGTTCACGAAGCTCTACACGGATTTCTTCGACTTTCCGATTCTGCTCTACAGCCTGCAGCCGCCTCTGCTGATCGAGGCCGTGGCGGTCGGATTCGCAGCGGCTGCACTCGCTGCGATCGGCGCGGTGCGGCGGGCGGTGACGCTGCCGCCCGCGGAAGCGATGCGTCCGGAGGCCCCTGCCCGGTACCGCGTCAGCCGCGCGGAGCGCCTCGGCCTGAGACGTTTCCTGTCCGAGCCCGAGCGGATCATCGTGCGAACGCTGGAACGCCATCCCGGGCGGGCAGCGGCGTCGGTGGTCGGCATCGGGCTCGCCGGGTCGCTCCTGATCGTGGGCTCCTTCTCGACCGGCTCCATCGATGCCCTGATGGAGATGCAATTCGATGTCGCCCAGCGGTTCGACGTGATGGTCAGCCTCGTCGAACCCTCGTCTTCCTCGGCACTCGAAGACCTGCGCCGCCTGCCCGGGGTGATCTCCGCGGAGCCGTTTCGCGCCGTGCCGGTTCGAATCCGGAGCGGAGCACGATCTCGAATCACGGCGATCCTCGGCGCTCCCGCCAATCCGAGCTTGAACCGGGTGGTCGATGCGTCGATGCGGGTGATCACGGTTCCGCCCGACGGGCTGGTGCTTTCAGAGAAACTCGGGCGCGTGCTCGGCGTCGCGCGCGGCGATTCGGTGATCGTGGACATCCTCGAAGGCAGGCGTGCCACGAGAACGGTTCCAGTCGTCGACCTGGTCGACGAACCCATGGGCCTGAACGTCTACATGAACCTCGATGCACTCCACCGGGTCATGGAGGAGGGAGACACCGTGTCCGGGGCCTACCTGCAAGTGGACCGGTGGCGGACCGACGAGCTCTACCGGCGCCTGAAGTCCACACCGCGCGTGGGCGGCGTGTTGCTCAAACGCGCGGCACGAGAAAGCTTCCAGGCGACGATGGCGGCGCTCATGTACCAGATGCTGGCGATCTTCACCTTGTTCGCCGCCATCATCGCCTTCGGGGTGGTCTACAACAACGCCCGCATCTCGCTCTCCGAACGAAGCCGCGAACTGGCCACCCTTCGGGTCATCGGCTTCAGCCGCGGCGAGATTTCCTACATCCTCCTCGGGGAACTCGCGATCCTCACGCTGCTGGCCATTCCGGTGGGCATGCTGCTCGGGCTCGGCATGGTGCATTCGATGAAGGGCGCGATGGATACCGAGCTCTGGAGGCTCCCGCTCGTGATTCGCCCCGGCGCCTATGCGTTCTCCGCCGTGACCGTCGCCGTGTCGACGGCGATCTCGGCGTTTGCCGTCCGCCGCCGGCTCGACCGGCTCGACCTGGTGGAAGTTCTGAAGACGAGGGAATAAGCCATGACGACCGCGACCAAACGACGAGTCATCATCTGGAGCGTCATCGGGCTCGTTGCGCTCGCAGCGCTGGTCGTTGCCCTGCTGCCGCGCGCGATTGCGGTCGATCAGGCGACCATTGCGTCGGGGCCGATGCAGGTGACGCTGGATCACGAAGGCGTCACACGCGTGCGGGAGCCCTTCGTGGTGTCGGCGCCGCTTTCGGGACGCGTGCTTCGCATCGAGCTCGAGCCCGGCGACCCGGTCGAGCGGGGCAAGACGGTCCTGGCGACGTTGCTGCCTGCCGCGCCGGCGTTGCTGGACTCGAGAACCAGGGCCGAACTCGCCTCGCGCGTTGCGGCCGCCTCCGCATCGGCCGACCGCGCCCGAGCCGTGCGCGACGAGGCCAAGGTCGCCAGCGCGTTCGCGGCGTCCGAGGCGCGGCGGTCGCAAATGCTGGTGGAACAGGGCCTGGCGACCCGCCAGGCCGGCGAAGCGGCCTCGTCCGAGGCGGAAGTCCGCGCGCGGACCCTGCAGGCGGCCGAGGCAGCGGTCGCCGCCGCCGTGCACGACCTGGAAACCGCGCGCGCGATGCTCGTCGAGCCGGGAAGCAGCCAGGCGGCGGCCGGGCCGTCGAAGTCGATCGTTGTGACTTCGCCGATCGACGGCGTGGTGCTCCGGCGCATCCGGCAGAGCGAGGCCGTCGTGGCGCAGGGGGAGCCGCTCGTCGAGGTGGCCGACCCCGCCTCGCTCGAGGTGATTGCCGACTTCCTGTCCACCGATGCGGTGCGCATGCGTCCGGGCATGCCCGTGCTCATCGATTGGTGGGGTGGCGCGAGCCCTCTCAAAGGGCGAGTCCGGCGCATTGAGCCCTCGGCCTTCCTGAAAGTGTCCGCCCTCGGCGTCGAAGAACAGCGCGTCTATGTCGTCGTAGAGCTGGCCGACGCCCGGGAAGCCTGGCGAACGCTCGGTGACGGCTACCGCGTCGAAGCGCGCGTCATAACCTGGGGCCGCGACGATGCACTGCAGATCCCAACCAGTGCGCTCTTCAGGCAGGGCGAGCGGTGGGCGGCCTTCGTGGTCGAGGGCGGGCGCGCGCGGTTGCGCCCGGTGACGGTCGGACAGCGCAACGGGACGACCGCGGAAGTGCTCGGCGGCCTGAAGGCGGGCGACCGCGTCATCGTCCACCCGGCCGATCAAATCGCCGACGGGATTCGGGTGGCCTCCCGCCCGGTCCCGCAGGCACCATAAGCCCCCGTTTCGGCTACACTCTCGGATCGAAGCGCAGGCCAGGAGCCGCCTCTGGACTGTGCGCCGCGCTCCGGCCCGGGCGCGGCTGGCGGGCGCGCTCAATCCTCGAATCGGCCGGACGGCCCCGGGGGCGACCGAATGGACCGATGCACGACCAGGATGTCCTCCAGGCTGAAGGTCCTGCTCTGGCAGGTGGCGGTGGTCGCGCTGGCTCTCGCCGCGATGACGGGCGCGGCGGGTCCCTCGACGAGGAACGCGCAGGTCGTGTCCTCGCGTGGCATGGTTGCCTCGGCCAGCCCGCTGGCGTCACAGGCCGGCGTGGAAATCCTGAAAGCCGGAGGCAATGCCGTGGACGCGGCTGTCGCGGCCGCCTTCGCCATCGGTGTGGTCGAACCCGACGCGAGCGGAATCGGCGGCGAAGGCATGATGGTGATCTACCTCGCGAAGACGAGGACCGCCGTCTCCATCGACTACCGATCCGCCGCGCCGGCGACGTTCAACTACGACCAGGGCGTCCCGGCGCTCGGACACGGCGCGGCCGCCATCCCGGGAACCGTTGCGGGCCTGACGGTTGCGCTCGAGAAGTACGGCGCCTTGAGGCTGGCGACCGTCCTGGCGCCGTCCATCAAGCTTGCCGCGGAAGGATTCGCGGTCGGGCGCGCGCTCGGGCGCGCCATTGCCGACAGTTCCGAGGAAATCTCCAGGCGCGAGCCGATGGCCAGGGTCTTCGCCCCGACCGGCGTGCCGCTCGAGGCCGGCGCCACGATCAGGAATCCCGAGCTTGCCTCCAGCATGAGGAAGATCGCCGCCGGGGGCCGCGCCGCCTTCTACCGCGGCGAACTCGCCGGGAAGATCGCCGACGAAATGGCGGCGCAGGGCGGGTTCATCACCAGGGACGATCTCGCTGCGTATCAGGCCATCGAGCGCCTGCCCGTGCAGGGAAGCTTCCGCGGCTGCACGATTGTCTCTGCTCCGCCGCCGGGCGGCGGTCTCACGTTGATCGAGATGCTGCAGATTGTCGAATCGTTTCCGCTGTCGAGGCCGCCCGCCCTGTCGGCCGCCCGGATTCACATCGCCTCCGAAGCCATGAAGCGCGGACTCGCGGACATGCTGCAGTACGTGGGCGATCCGGGCTTCGTCTCGGTTCCGGCCGAGTGGCTGTTGTCGAAATCCTACGCAAAGGCACGTGCCGCGGAGATCAAGGTGACGGAGATCAGCCCGTCGATTTCGGCCGGGGCGGCGCCGAAGGACCCCATCAGCACGACGCACGTGTCGGTCGTGGACAAGGACGGCAACATGGTCGCCCTGACCCAGACGATCTCCGGTGGCTTCGGGGCGAAGGTGATGGTCGCCGGTACCGGGATCATCCTCAATAACGAGATGAGGAACTTCTCGAAGGAAGGGCCCAACGCCCTCGCGCCCGGCAAGCGGATGCGCACGACCATTGCGCCGACGATTCTCCTCAGGGACGGCCGGACGTTTGCGACACTTGGCGCGACTGGCGGCTCACGCATTCTGACGACGATGACGCTGCTCATTCAGAACCTGGTGGACTACCGGCTGGGCGTCCAGGAGGCCATCGAGGCGCCCCGCATCTTCCCGGAGGGCAGAACCCTCGCCATCGAGCCGCGCCTGCCGCAGGACACGCTGGCCGCGCTGCAGAAGCTCGGCTACGACCTCAAGCCTGCAGGGCAGTTTGACCTGGCCTTCGGGGCCGCCCAGGGCATCGTGATCGATCCGCGAACGAACCAGCGAATCGGAGGGGCCGATCCCCGCCGTGACGGCGCCGTGATCGGGTACTGATCTGGTGTGATTCTTACCGGCTGGCGGCTGGCGCGGGACGGCGTCCGAGAACGAACCGGGGAGGGCGGGGAAGCAGACACCGGCAGTCAGCCGGGAATGATCGATGGAACGACACGCGCCAGGGAGGCACGAGGTGAGCGTTTTCCGGAGCAGGCAGCCAGATTGGATCGTGGTCGCCGCAGGTCTCGTGTTGTCCGTGGCGTGGCCGCAGGCCTCAGCCGCAGAAGAGGTCGAGACGCTGGCCGCGGCTGGTGAGGTGGTCAGGGCGATGTTCGAGCAGTCGGCTGGGCGAGCAGGGATACCAACGGTCGAGTCGCTGGCACGCTGAGGGCGGGACCACTCCTCGAGTTACGCGAGGGGTTGGCCCGGCCGGCCGCTCCCTGCTCGAGACCTTCAATGTGCTGGCGGCCACCTGGTGCGCCCGCGAATCCGCCGCGGGCGCTCCAGGCGGCCGGGTTGCCGTTTGTCGGGAGGCCCTGTGCTCGTCCTCGTCGAACGCACGGGCGACGAGGCCCCCCACTCTGCCTTTTCTCCCGCGCTAGAACCGGAACCTGGCTCCAAGCTGGACGATTCGCATCGCGCCGGCTCCCGTCGGCTGGCCGAAGGTCGAGACCGGAGAACTCGGGTAGGCGCCCGATCCCCACGTCATGTTGTAGCTGCTGAAGTTCACGGTGTTGAAGATGTTGAACGCGTCCACCATCACCTGAATCTCGCTGCGGCCGTGCAGCTTGACGCTCTTCGAAATTCGCAGGTCGACCTGCGAGTTCGAATCGAGCTTGTACGTGTCGCGGCCGACTCCGATCGGGCGATCGTTCTGCACGCCGTCGCCGTTGGTGTCGCCGCCGACCACGATGTTCCCGAAGAACGGCGAGCCGATGGTGACGATCGGCGAGATGGAAATGTCGCCCAGGATCGCGCCGAGCACGCCGGTCCCCGACGGCGTGATGTACACGCCGTTGAAGACGAAGCGGTGCCGCTCGTCCTGCATCGAGCTGCCCCAGTCGGCCCTCGGGTTTCGCTGGTCAGCGGTCGACGGGTTGTCGAAGATCGGGTCGGGCACCAGGTCCTTCGCCCTCGACAGCGTGTAGTTCGCGCTGAATTGCAGCCCGCGGCTCAGGCGCTGCTTGACCGAAATGATCAGCGCGTCGTAACTGGAGTAGGCGAGCGCCTGGAACTGGTTGTTGATCAGCACGCGGGGGTCGGGCAGCTCCGCGGTGCGCTGCGACAGGTTGTAGATGTTCCGTCCCGAGGCGTCGACGATCGGTGTCGGCAGATTCAGGTTCACCAGTGCCGGCAGGGCCTTGGCCCGGTTCATCATGTATCCCACGCTCACCGCCAGGTCCTTGGTGACGGCGTGCTCCAGCGTGATGTGCGCCTGGTGGGTGTACGGCACCGGCAGGTTCGGATCCATCGTCGTGATGCTCTGCAGCGGGAAGATCGAGTCTGCGATGGGCGACGGGCTGGTCCAGATGATGTTGCCGTAGCCGTCGGGCGGCGGCACGTTGGGCAGCGCGCCCGGGGGGTAGCCGAGGTTCAGCCCGCGGAACCGCGCCGCGGCGGCGGCTCCGGTCAGGGTGATCGTCTTCACCGTGAGGCCGTTGAACTGGCCGGCGTTGCTGGCCATGTTGGTCAGCAACATGTCGTAGTAGAGGCCGTAGCCTGCGCGAATGACCGTCCGGCCGGTGCCGTCGGGATTGTAGGAAATGCCGATCCGCGGGGCGATGTTGTTCGTGTCGGTATGGATGCGCACCGGGTTCGGGTCGAGGATATTGGCGACCTTGGGATTGATCGACAGGTCGTATCGGACGCCGAGCGACAGTGTCAGGTTGCTGATCGGCTTGAGATTGTCCTGCACGAAGAACCCGTAGGTCGTATAGGTCTGGTCGGTGCCCGACGAACCGAAGCCCTGCAGGAAGTTGTTCGAGTTGCCGTCGAGGAACGCAGTCAGGTTGGAGAACGAGAACACGCCGCCCAGGCCCCCCAGCGGGCCGGCGTTGGTGCCCGGAAGCGAGCTGACCAGGTTGACCTGGTTGATGTCGAACCCGGCCTTGAACTCGTGGATCCCGGACATCCGGCTGAACGTGTCGATGATCTGGTAGCGCTTCTGCGTCCGGCCCTGCGGCTGGTTCAGGTTGCGGCCGAAGTTTCCCACGCCGGAGATATTGATGCCAGGCCCGATCGAGTCGCCCAGCTTGCCGCCCGACGTGTAGGTGGAGAACTGCGCGCGCGTCTCGTTCAGCATCGTCGACGAGAAGATGTGAGAGTACGACCCGACCACTGCGTTCGAGTCGTTCATGCCGGCGGTGCCGGAGCGCGTGAGATCGTTCAGACCGCTGCCGTTGCCCGTGGTGCGGCTGCGGCTGAAGATGTACCGGACGTACAGGGAATCGGTCTGTGACGCCTGCCAGTCGACCTTCCCGACCACCCCGTGCCGCTTGGTCGAGGTGGGGAAGGTCCCGGGGCCGCCAACCGAGGCGTAGCCGTACTTGATGTCGCGGGGATAGTTCGCCCCGAGGGCGACGCCCAGCGCCGGAAGCTTGTCGAAGTTGCCGGACAGCACCGCGTTCATGATGTCGGTGTTCTTCTGGCTGATCGTCACGGTGTTGAACGCGTCGGTCTGGTAGAGCTCGTACGAGCCGAAGAAGAACAGCTTGCTCTTCACGATCGGCCCGCCCAGCGTGGCGCCGGGCTGCAACTGCCGGTACGGCGGCGTCTTGCCCCCGGCCAGCTTCGTGAAGTACGGGATGGCCATCAGGCTCTGGTCGCGGAAGTAGAACGACGCGCTGCCCTCGAAGGTGTTCGATCCCGACTTGAGGATGGTGTTGACGACGCCGCCGCTCGCCCGGCCGAACTCCGCGGAGTAATTGCTGGCGAGGACCTGGAACTCCTTCACCGCATCGAGGTTCGGCTGCGCCATGAAGCTGCGGGTCGCGTCGTCGTTGTTGTCGACGCCGTCCACGATCGACAGGTTGCTCCGCGCGCGCGTGCCGCCGAAGGAGTAGCCGCTGCCGGTGGAGGTGCGCTGCGGCGTGGTGGCCGGCGCGGTCAGGATGAACTGCAGCGGGTTGCGCACGTTGATCGGCAGATCGGTCAGCTGCTTCTCGCTGACCAGCGTGCTCATGTTCGTCTTGGTCGTCTCCACCACCGTCGCCGATTCACCGGTCACGGTGATGGACTCGGTCAGCGTGCCGACCTTCATCTGGACCGAGAGGTTGGCGCGCTCGCCGAGCGTCGTCGTCACCTTGGTGAGCGTGACCGGCGCGAACCCCGCGAGCTCGGCCTTGACCGTGTAGCTCCCGGGCTGCACGTTGATCGCGAGGAAATTTCCCTTGTCGTCGGTGACCAGCGAGCGCGACACGCCGGTCGAATTCGACGTGACCGTGACAGTGACTCCGGGCAGCACGGCGCCGGACTCGTCTTTGACGACACCGGCGATGTCCGCGCCGACCGACCGCTGTGCGAGGACATCGGCGGCAAGCAGCGTGACGAATGACAAGACCGCGAAGAATACGAGTGATCGTCGAATAGACCACCGGCCCATGGTGCAACCTCCTCGGGGGATGAGCGAAACGCCCGCGAGCGACTGACTCGAAGCGCCGCCAAAGAATCGGAGAGAGTGAACTCTTTTACCTCGCGTGCCTCGATATGGCAAGGGAAATGCGACGTCCCCCCCGGATGGGGGGCGGGAGGGCACCCGCGCCGGCGCAGGAAGCTCTCAAGTGTCGACCCCGCGTGCCGATTCCCAGGGCATCCGGTTTCGCCGCGGAGAGTCGTGTGCCACGTTCCGGCGGACCGGCCGGAACGGAAGGCGCAGTGCGGTACGGGTTGCGGGGGACGAGATGTTTACACGGTGGTCTCTTGGCCGGAAGCTGTTCGTCGTCTTCGGCCTGCTGCTGATGTGCGTCGGGCTGGCCAGCGCCGTGGCGTGGCTTTCTTCTGCGGCCATGAAGGGGCGGCAGGACGAAACCGTCCAGGCCGCCGCCCGACTGAAGCTTGCTGAAGAAGTCCGCGCGATCAACGCGCAGATCTTCGGCGCCGAGAAGAACATGATTCTTGGCGGCGTCACGGGAGACGGCGAACTCATCGAGGCGTGGACGACCAGGCTCGAAAAGCTGGTCGAGCAGGGGATCTCCACGAGCGACACCCTGGCCCAATCGATGCAGACCGACCACGACAAGGAGGAGGCCGGCCGGCTCAAGGCGGCCATGGGCGAGTCCAATGCGGCGCTCGAGGACATGGTCGCGTCGATGGACGCGATTCGGGAGTCCAGCCAGAAGGTTTCCCGCATCATCAAGACCATCGACCAGATCGCCTTCCAGACCAATATCCTGGCGCTGAACGCCGCCGTCGAAGCCGCCCGAGCCGGCGAGGCCGGCGCGGGTTTCGCCGTCGTCGCCGACGAAGTCAGGAGCCTGGCGCACCGGTCAGCCCAGGCCGCGCGTGACACGTCGGACCTGATCGAGGAATCGATCTCCCGGACGGAGGCGGGCGGCCAGACCGTTGCCCACGTGGCAGGTGCCATCGGTGGCATCAGCGGGACGGTGGGAAAGGTCAGGACCCTCATCGACGGGGTGAGCGACGCGAGCCGCCAGCAGGCCGAAGGGATCGAACAGGTGTCGGACGCCGTCTCCAGGATGGGAAACGTGACGCAGCAGACCGCGGCGACGGCCGTGGAGTGCGCCGCCTCATCCGAAGAGCTTGCTGCGCAGGCCGGGACGAGTCTCGACGTGGTCGCGATGCTCGAGGCGGCCGTGAACGGGGCCGGCAGGACGGCCCGCGCCACCAAGGCCGCCTCCAGCAGTTCTCACGCTCCCTCCGCTTCGGTCGACCTGGCGGCGTGAATCCGCTCCGCGCCCGTCTCCCGCGCGACTGGTCTATACTGCAGCTGTCTTCCGCCCCCGTCCCCACCTTGTCGTGCCGGTCATCCACGGCAAACTTGCCCCGGGGAGTCGCGGGCGGTGCCAGAGGCTGAATCGGGTCCGCCGGATTCGATGGCTGCCAGTCAGCCGGCTGGCGAACCCCTCGCCTGCGATCTCCTGGACGAAGCGATCAGCTCGGTGGCTGCGGCGTGCTCCTCCTACCTTCCTCGACAGGAACTGGTTGAGGCCGCCTGCGCGGAGGTGAGGCGGCAGCGGGCGGCCTGGGCGAGTCCCGCGAGCGACGCATCGTTCGCTCGATTGCTCCCGCTCCTCGGCCGGCGCGCGGGCCCGGTGGCGGCCTCAGTGTTCTCGCTGCTGGAGGACTTCGCCGGCGGTCTGCCGAACCCCTGGCCCGTGCTCGCCCGCCTGCTGTCGCTGGAGGACGCGGCCCTTTCCCGGCGCGCGCTCGAGGCGATTGCACGAGCGGTTCGCGCCGGCACCCTTTCGGTGTCGGACGCCGTTCTGGGGGCGATGGCCGGGGCCCTTGATCGGGAAGGAAGCGGCGTGACCGGTGAAGCCGCGCTGCACGTGGTTCGCGAGATCGTCGCGGCCCGCGCCCGTGCCGGCCTCGACAGCGGTCGCAACCAGCCCGCGCCGGGCGGGGAATCCGATCTGCTCGAGCGCGGATCGACGCCCGACATCAGGCGCCTGGCCGCCCGGTTGCTGGATCTGGACGGACCTCCGCCGCACGACGACCTCGCCAGGCGCATCCTTGGCGAGGAGGGCTTCGCGGTGCTGGCGCCTGCGCTGGCCTTCTCCCGCGCCACGCACGAGGACCTCCTTCGGGCGCGCACCCTGGTTGACACACCTGGCGGGCTCGCGTCGTTCCAGCGGGTCGAACACGAATGCGGCCCGTCCCGGATGCGGGAGCTGGTGGCGGCGCTCGGCTGGGACCGCGTCAACATGGGGCTCGACGCGAGGACCTTCGTGGGTGTCAGCGTCGCAGGCTCGTTCCCGCTGGCGCTTGCACCAGCCGACGCCGCCCTTCTCGAAGGATGCCCGGGCGCCCGCCGCGTGTTCGAGCGGACCGTGGTCGTCGCGGTTGGCGGGCAGGCGGCCGATCCGTCGGCGACGGTTTCGGCACGCGACGCCGTTGCCCGGTTCAGGGCCTACAACGTCGCCCACGCCGATTTGCTGTCCGACCTGCTCGATCTCGCGCCGCTCACCCGCGACCGGCTGCAGAAGGTCCTCGACACGCTCGATCGCCTCGTCAGCGATTTCGCGGCGATGTTCACATCCAACCGGGACGAAGCCGCCGTGCTGGCCGGCATCCTCGACGAGTTGCGATCGCGAATCGAGGGGGAACTCGCCGGCTGCGATGACGATGTGGTCCCGATCGAAGCGTGCCGGCTGGCGCAGGCCTTCGAGGACCCCGCGGGCCCGCGCGACATCCACACGCTTCACGGCCTGAAGCGCTACCTGCACCAGCGGGGGCTGAAACTCGCCTTTGGACTGGTGCCTTCGGGACCACGCGCCACCCGAACGGTCGACTTCGCCGTGCTGTCGGCGGCGCGCCCCATCGAGGTCGCGCGCCTGCTCGAGTTCGTCGACCTGGACGAATCGAGGGCCGGCGAGATCGCCCCCGCCCTGCCCGAATCGGTCGCCTTCATCGTCGACGCGTTTGCCCGGCAGCTGCTTCACGGCCAGCGCGCCTTTCCGACGGTGAGCGTCTTCTGCTACGGCAATGAGGTCCATTACTTCGCGCGGTTCCGAAATCATCCCGCCTTCATCCGGGTCGATTACTCTCCGCCCCTGCGCGGCGGGATGATCGACCTGCAGTACCTCGGCGTGAGCAACAACGAGCTGGCCTGGCACCCGTGCCCATCGCTCGACGCGATCCGGCTGATCTTCGAACGGCTCGATTTCATCGTCGAGATCGACTCGACACGCATTCATGCCCGCTACGACAAGGAGCGGGCGGTCTGCATGGACGATCTCGTGAGCCAGGCGAAGAAGCTGTTCGGCCTGATGCCGTACCTGATGGACGTCGACTGGACCGTGGCCTCGCTGGCGCTGCCCTCCGAGGCCCGCCGCGATGTCGCCGGCGCGTGGGCTGACTTCTTCACGACGTGGGGAACGCTTCCGATGCACCAGTTCCTGACGAAGGACCGCAGCAGCGTTCTGCTGTCGATCGAGGAGGGGGCGGAGGGCGTCCGCGAGGTTCGGTGGACAGGCGATGGCGCATACCGGGACCGATTCACCGCGCAGGTTCCCGCCTCCTGCGGTGAATTCGTGAGAGGGGTTCTCGACCGCCTGCAGATACGGCGGGATGAGCCAGGCGCCGGTTCGGACCTGTTCCGCCAGTTGCCGTTCGAAGCGATCGTCCTCGAGCCTCTTCGCCAAGCCGTCGCCAGGGGAGAGGTCGTCGAAACCTCCGAAGGGCCGGTGCGTTCGAAGCCGGACGTGTTCGAACAGGTCCATGAGGTCGATCGTCTGGTGGACATCCTGAACTCACCCGCGCCGGTTCTGGCGCAGGCCGCGCAGGTGGCCCGGCTGGTCTCGTCGATCGAGCGGAGCGTGAGATTCCAGACGACCGGCAGCATCAACGCGTATGAGGTGCAGCGATCCACGGTCGTGCTCGGCCGCCGGTCGCTCGGGGTATTCGTGCTTCGGGATCACGAAGGAATTGTGCGGCTGGCCTGCGCGGCGCCAGACAACACGCTCTACCGTCGCCGGAGGTCGGGCGAGGACGCGTGGCAGGAGAGCCCGCTGTGCGACGCGGCGGGTTTGGCCGCGAATCTCCGCCGCGCCAACTACCTGGGTAGCGGACTGTTGCCGCCGGCCGACGACGACCTCGCCAGGGTGGACGAGATCCGCCGGCGATTCCGGGCACCTCATCCGAGGCCGCGGTTCTCGGCGTTTCCAGGCGAGCGATTCGTCAACGCGACAGCGGCATCGCCGGGCCGCGCCACGGGCCAGGTGCGAACAGGAACTGCCGGACGGCGACCGGAGGACTGCGACGGGGCCGTGCTCGTCACCGAACGGCTCGAGCCCGCCGACGCGCCCTTTCTCCACGCGGCGACGGGCATCGTGTCGACCGGCGGCGGGATCCTCAGTCACCTCGGCCTGGTGGCGGTGGAGTCGGGCCGGCCGGCCCTGATCGTCCAGGGAACCTGGATCGGATTGACGGCCGGAGACCGGCGTCTGACCTGCAAGCGATCGATGTATCGCGAGCAGGCGATCGACATCCCGGGCTTCCGCGTGGTGAAGTTCCTCGATCTGCGTGAGGTCGAGGATGTCATCTGCGACGGCGACCTGGTGGTGCTCGACGCCGGCCAGGGCATCCTCAGGCTGCTCGGGCACGACCCGCTGGCCCTCACGTTCCATACGACCCTTCATCTCTACGCGGACGCCTGCTGGAGCCTTGCCCGGGCCGGGCCAGACGAGATCCTCGGCGAACGGGGCCGCCGGCTGCACGGCCGGCACCAGCTCGAGCGGCTGATTCCACGCATCACGGACCCGGGGCTGGCACGCTACGGCGTCGAGGAGCTGCTGATTGGCCAGGCGGGATCGGCCTCCGGCGGCGGCGCGGATCTCGTGCAGCTGCTGCTCCAGCTGATGGCCAACCCGGACGTCGGCGCGTTTGCCCGCGAGTCGGTCAGCCAGCTGGGTGCCGCGCTCGCACGACGGCTTGCCGAAGCCCGGCAGCGGGCGGTCGCGCAGATTCCCCGCGCGACCACGGCGCACGACGTGCTGGCACTTCGCCAGGCCGTCTTCGATCTGCAGCAGACGTGCGGGCAGGTGCGGGCGATTCTCGAAGCGTGCAGCCTGCGGCCCGCCCTGCTCGGCATCGGCGAGTCGAACGACTTCGACGCGCTGGCCGCTGAACGGCTCTGGCAATTGCGTGAGGCGATCCGATCGGACATCGTCGGCGATCGTGCGCTCGGATCGGCGCGCCGGCTCGGGGTGGTGCTGAGCCGGCTGAACGCCGTGCTCGGCGCGAGCGAGATCCCCGATGAGGCCGTGGCGCTCGCCGATGCCGCCGCTCGGGCCCGCGCCGGGGCGGGCACCGGGCGCCTTTCGGGCCGGCTGATCATCGTTCCGGGCGACGGCGGAATCGATCTCGATCAGCTGGTCGGGGGCAAGGCGGCCAATCTCGCCGAGGCCGCGCGGGTTCTCGGGGAGGCTTCGATTCCCGGATGGTTCGCCGTCACCGATCGCGCATTTCAGGCGGCGCTCGACTCGACGTTCGACCTCGAAGCCCACGCGTTCGGCGTTGCCTCGCCGGGCGGCACGGTCAGGCGGGCGATTGAGAATGTGCTCGAACGGTCCGACCGCACACCCGCATGGATGGCGGCCGAGATCCAGGCGATCTGGAGGCGGATGGCCCTGCCGGGCGAGGTGGCCAACGAGGTGAGCCGGGCGTACCGCGAGCTTGGGGCCGAAGCGGTCGCCATCCGATCGTCCGGGCTCGAAGAGGACACCGAGCGCGAGACGCGGGCGGGCCAGTTCGAGACGTTCCTGTTCATTCGCGGCGAGACTCGGGTGCTGGAGGTCCTGACGCAGGCCTGGGCCGGGTTGTGGACCGAGCGCGCGATTCGAGACCGGCTGCACCATTACGATCGCCGCTGTCCGCACGGCGGCATCATCGTGCAACGGATGGCGTACTCCCGGGTGTCGGGCGTGATCCAGACCATCAACGCCGCCCAGTCGAACCCGTGCGAGCTGGTGATCAACGTCGGACTCGGCCTCGGTGAGGGCATCGTGTCGGGTGCGGTCGCCGCCGACCACGTGCTGGTGGTCAAGTCGGACGATCGATCCGCGCCGCCGCGCTTCCGCTACCTGACCAGCGACAAGCGCGAGCGCGTGATCTACGACGAACGGTTCGGCCAGGGCACCGTCAAGGTCGGTACGCTGGCCCATCAGCGGCTGCGGCCGGCCCTCGAGTATCCCGAGCTGCTGGAGGTCGTGGACACGGCCACGCGGCTCGAGCAGGCGTACGGGTCGCCCCTGGACATCGAATTCGGATTCGAGGGGCCCCGCCTGCAGGTGCTGCAGGTGCGTCCGGTTCCATCGGCGTTGGCCGTCTGGCGCGAGGCGACCGGCCGCAATCCCCTGCGGGTGCGCGCGCCGGTGGAGGTGCCGTCATGATCCGTCGCGAAGAGTCCATCGCGTACCACGAGGCGGACCGGCCCGGGAAGATCGAGCTCCGGACGACGAAGTCGTGCATCACCGCGCGGGAAATGCGGCTGGCCTACCTGCCCGGCGCATGTTTTCCCGGCGCCGCGATCCACTCCAACCCGGACGCGGCGTTCCGCTACACGGCCCGTGCGAACCTGGTCGGCGTCATCACCAACGGGACGGCGGTGCCGGGCCTGGGAGACGTCGGGCCCCTCGCCGCCAAGCCCATGCAGGAGGGGACCGCCGTCCTCTTCAAGCGCCTGGCGGACATCGATGTGTTCGACCTGGAGCTCGACACGACCGACGCGGGCCGGTTCGTCGACACCGTGCGGATGATGGAGCCGACCTTCGGCGGGATCGACCTGAAAGACATCAAGGCGCCGGAGGGGCTGGAGATCTATGCGCGCCTGAGTGAGTGCCTCCGTATTCCGGTGGTGCACGAGAACCTCCAGAGCACGGCCGTGGTGATGGCGGCTGCACTGATCAACGCGCTCGACCTCGCCGAGAAGACCATCACCGGTTCGACCATCGTCATCTGCGGCGCGGGGACGGTCGGGATCGGCTGCGCACGGTTCCTGCGGGGCATGGGGGCGTCGGCGGACCAGTTGCGGCTCTACGACATCAACGGGCTCGTGCATCCCGATCGCCAGGACATCGGGCCGCATCAGCGGATGTTCGCGCGCGCCGATGCGCCCCGGACGCTCCAGGAGGGCCTGCGCGGAGCCGATGTGTTCATCGGCGCTTCGTCAGGGGGTGTGCTCACGCAGGAGATGATCCGGTCGATGGCCCGGTACCCGATCGTCCTGGCCATGGCGACGCCCGATCCCGAAATCGGCTACGAGGAGGCGCGGGAGAGCCGCCGGGACGTGCTGGTGGCGACCAGCGTGACCCGGTGTCCCAACGCGATCGTCGATCACCTGAGCTTCCCGTACATCTTCCGAGGGGCGCTCGACGTCCAGGCTGCGCGGATCACCGACGGGATGCTGATGGCCGCCGCGCGGGCGCTGGCCGAGCTGGCGCGCGACGAAGTGGCCGACGAAGTCAGTCGCGCCTACGGGTACGAGCGCCTCAGCTTCGGGCCTGAGTACCTGCTGCCCAAGCCCATCGACCCCAGGATGCTCATACGCGAGTCGGCGGCGGTGGCCCGGCAGGCGGTGGCGGAGGGTGTCGCCGGCCGGCCGGTGGATGACGTGACGTACCAGGAGAGCCTGACCGTCCGGATTGGAACCGGCGCAGGCATGATGCGCCGGCTCATGGTGCGAGCGAGGCAAACGCCGCTTCGAACGGTCTTTGCCGACGGCGCATCCGAGATCATCCAGCGCGCCGCGGTGATCCTTGCCGACGAAGGGGTTGCGCGACCGGTGCTGCTCGGCGAGGAAGCCGAGATCCGCGCCGGCCTGGTCCGCGCCGGCCTGGATCCATCCGGGCTGCTCATCGTGGATCCGGCGCGCAGCCCGAAGCTGGAGGCGTACGTCGAGGAGCACGTGCGCATGAGACGCCGGCGGGGCGTGATGCGGCCGGCTGCCGAGCAACGCGTGCGCCGGACCGAATACTTCGGCGCGATGATGCTCCATGGCGGCGACGCCGACCTGCTCGTCAGCGGCATCGAGCACCACTACGCGGATTCGCTTCGCGTCATGCTCGAGACGATTGGGACCGCGCCGGGAACCAGCCGCGTGTCGAGCTACTACATGGTGCTGCTCCCGAAGGACGTGTACTTCCTGGCCGATTGCGCCGTCGCCATCGAACCCGACGAGAATGCCCTGGCGGAGACGGCCCTGCTGACCTCGCGGATGGTCAGGCTGCTCGGCATCGAACCCCGCGTGGCGATGCTGTCGTTCTCGAACTTCGGGTCGGTCGATCACCCGTTTGCGCGCAAGGTGCGCCGCGCGACCGAAATCGTCAAGGAGCGATCTCCGGGCCTGGTCGTCGACGGCGAGATGCAGATCGCCACGGCCGTCAATCGCGAGATTCGGAGCCGCTATTTTGCCTTCTCGGCGCTCGAAAAGGACGCCAACGTGCTCGTGTTTCCCGACCTGCAGTCCGGTAACCTGGCCATGCACCTGCTGCAGGCCGTCGGTGACACCGTGCTGGTCGGTCCCGTGCTGACCGGCACGCGGTTGCCCGTGCAGCTCCTGCAATACGGAAATTCCGTGCAGGACGTGGTCAATCTCACGACGCTCGCGAGCGTCCAGGCCGCGGGGCTGCCCTAGCCGAGCCGGCTCGGGGGTGAAGCCGGCCTCGCCTCGTCTCGCCGCGGCGCATTCGTGCGCTGCCTGCGCGAAGGTCAGGCCGCCTGCCGGCGGAAACCTGCGTCGGCGCCCTCGGCGCGCGATCGATCCACCGGAACCTGCGCCGGCGGGACGGACTGGCGCCGTGCGCCGACCAGGTCGAGAAGATCGCCGACCAGGGTTTTCACGACACGGGCCTGGTCGTTCAGTTCCTCCGCTGCGGCCGCACCCTGTTCCGCGTTGGCAGCGCCCGACTGCGTGCCCTGCTCGACCTCGGTCATCGATCCCACCACCTGCTCGATGCCCTGGCGCTGCTGCCTGGACGCGACGACGATCTCGGTGATGAGGGTATCCACCTCGCGTGACTTCGAGACGATGCGCTGCAGGCCGGCGACGACCTTGTCACGCAACTGCACGCCGCGTGCGCTCTTCGCAATGGAGTCCTCGATCTTCGTCGCCGTGTCGCGGGCCGCCTGCGCCGCCCGCTGGGCGAGGTTTCGAACCTCGTCGGCGACCACCGCGAAGCCCATCCCGGACTCGCCGGCACGTGCGGCTTCCACGGCGGCGTTGAGCGCCAGGATGTTGGTCTGGAACGAAATCTCGTCGATCGTCCTGATGATCCTCGCGATGTTGTCGCTGGCGGCCCGGATTTCGTCCATCGCGGATCCGAGCGTGCCCATGTCGGCTGCGCCGCTTTCGGCCGCGACGCGGGCCTGATCGGCCAGCTCCTTGGCGTGCTCGGCGTTGAGGGCACTCTGGCGGGTCATGCCGGACATCTCTTCGAGCGACGCGCTGGACTGCTCGAGTGCCGCCGCCTGGCGGATCGATCCCTGGGAGATGGATTGGCTGGTCTCGGCCACCTGGCCCGACGCTTCGGTCAGGCTGGAGCTGGTCTGCTCGAGTCCCTTCGCCACCAGCACCAGGGCTGAGGTCAGATCCCTTCGCAGCCGCCACTGATACCAGACGAGGCCAACCAGCAGGATGCCGACGCAGCCCACGCCGAACCAGGTCGTGGCCCGCAGTCTGCCGGCGAGCGCTGCCAGCTCGGCATCGCCGCTGGCCTGCACGGCCTGCTGATAGGTTCGGATCCCGTCCTGGACGGCTTCGTACTGCGGATTCGCCGTGGAGATGAAGAGTTCGGAGGCCCCTGCCAGGTCTGCGCGCAGCGCAGCTTCGACGATGCGCTGCTCGGTGGCGCCGACCGCATCGACCTTCGCCTTGATCGCGCCGGTCGCCTCGCCGTTCCTGGCGAGGAGCGAGGCGGTTTGCTGACGGCCGGCGTCGAGGTTCGTGACGATCTTTTCGAGCTCATCCGGGTCCCGAACGCGCAGGGCGCGCTGCACGTCGTTCCGGGTGTCGTTGACTCTCTCAATCAGGTCGTAGCAGCTGGTGAGCTTTTGAGCCAGGTCTGCCGTCAACCGGTTCGAATCGCCGACTGCACGCTGGAGCACCGCAAGGAACCCGACCGATGCCAGTGCGATGACCGTCGCCGAAACGACGATGACCGTCAGGAGCTGTCGAGGAACATTCAGACTCTTCATGTGGGCCCTCGTCCCGGGGATGCGCACGTCAGCGGAGGGCGGTGCGCGGGCCGGACCCGGCCGGCCGGTGGCCATCCTTCGGCCCTGCCGGAGTGCCGGCCGCGCAACCCGCTGGTGCTGACCGTGTCTACAGCTTGGCAATCGCCAGGCCGACCACCAGAGATCCAATCGGCTTCCCGCCGTCCATGACCGGCACCGCGATCTGAACGCTCTGGACGCCGCTCGACTCGTCGACCTCGACCTGGCCCTGCCACGTCTTCGCGCTCATGGGGACGTCGTGCTTGGGTTTGCCCTTGTGGCTCCAGTTCGTGGTCTTCGCCAGGAATGCGACCTTGCGGCCGTCGGACGCCGACACGAACAGCTCGGCGATCACGTCGGACTTCTTACCCTTGAGGAAGGTGGCCGCCTGGTTCTTCGTGAAGGCGCGGACGAAGGGATCCAGCACCGAAAGCGCCGCCCACTTCTCCTGGGTCATCGCCGCGAACTCGGCCGGGGCCGCGGCGTTCTGCGCCTTGACGGCATCGACGACAGCCGGGTTGCTGGCCAACGCCTGGGCGATCTTGATCTGCGCGTCGACCTTCGCCTGAACGGCGGGCTCGAGCGGCCCGGCCGATGAAGGTGCGGCCGCGAGCAGGGCCGACAGAACGCACGCGGACACGACTGCGAAACGGACTATCATGAGCAACTCCATCGTTGGCTTGCGGGTCATCGTCGGGAGACCCGGATCGCAACCTCGTGTCGCGAGGGTCCCGAGTGTCACCGCTGTTGCGGGAACGGATGGGTAATCGGCGAACTGCGGCGATGGCTTGAGTGGCGACGGCCAGATGCTCAACTTCCGGCGGGCCTGGCCGATTAGGTGAGGGTTCGTAGCCAGCCCCACCGAGGCCAAGGAGGCCCCTGATCATGAACCTTCCCTGCACATCACTTACGTTCCGGGCCATGACCGCCGTCGCACTGCTCTCGGCGACCTGCCTGATTCCGGCCAGTCTCCAGGCCCGTCTGGCATCGCACGATGGTCCGCAGCCGGCCGTCCAGAGCGGCATCGCGGATCGAGGGGGCGTTGCCGCCGAAGCGACGACCGCGGCCGGAGCCAGCTCCGAAGGACGAGAAGGCCGAGAAGAAAGCAAAGGGGGCCAAGGATGAGCCCCAGGTCAAGGTGCCGGCCAAGCCGCCCGCAGCCGCCAAGCCTGCACCGTCGAAGCTGAGCCGCTGGTTCGAACTGCAGACGGGCACCGTCGCCCTGCGTCAGCGCACCATCTTCAACAGCCGCGACGTCCGGACGGGCAGTGCGATCCAGGATTCCGGCCAGTTCAAGGGCCGGTTCAAGTTCGATCGCAAAGGGCGCTACACCGTGAACGCCGTCTATGCGTCCGGCAACGCGTTCACCAGCGGCTGGAACAACACCGGCGTCGGAACCGGCGACAGCTTCAATCACTGGTATCTCAAGCAGCTTTACGCGGCGGCCATCCCGGCGCCGGGCGTCGAGGTCAGCGTCGGCGGGTTCGGCTTCGTGCGTGGCGAGGCGACCGAGATCACGACCTACGACAACGATGCGTACCTGGTCGGCGAACGCCTCAGCGTGAAACGCCCGAAGGACTTCTTTCTCGACGAGTTCGGCGTGACCTCCGCCTACCTGGGGGACCTGAACAGCCCGAGCATCACGAACCGCTACCAGCGGCTGACAGGCGAACCGAACTACGTCCAGTTCTTCGCGACCAAGAAGATCACCAGGCAGGTGACCGCTTCGACGGAGTATTCGAGGCTCACCGGCGTGCCCACGTTCAGGTTTGCGATCACGGCCAAGACCGCGCCGCTCGTCGTGGTGGACTCGGTCAGGCTCGAGCAGTACTTCCGGCGCGATCCGAAGGGCGGGTCCGGATACGCGCTCTACGGCGAGAAGGCCGTGACCAGGTGGTTCGCGGCAGGCTTTGGATACGCGAGCATCGACAACCTGGCGCCCACCACCAACGCGGACCGGTTCGCCCGGGGCAAGCGGTTCTACGAGACGGCCACCGTCAAGCTCACGCCCGAATTCGGTATCCAGTTCTTCTGGACCCAGGCTGCGCACAACACGATCGTGATTCCCAACAACAACCGGATGGACCTGATCCTGACCTTCAACGCGCTCAGCGGGTTCCAGCGCCTCGGCCTGTTCCGGTAGGCGCCCCGGGCACGCCGGAGGCCGGGCCGCCGCACCTGCGAGTGGCCCGGGCGTTGACCCTCGAGCGTCCGGCTCCAGGTCGCGCGGAATCGATCCTCAACGACAAAGGGCCGGGAGAGTTGCCTCTCCCGGCCCTTGGTCTTCGAGACGGTGTCTGCGTTACTCGGACGGGGTCGCTGGCGTCGGTCGCGCGTCAGCCAGCGCGGCTTTCACGGCCTTTCGGCCCGCGATGCGATTGGCGAGCGCCTTCAGGATCTCGCTCGCCTTGAGTTCCCTCAGGTCGTCGAAGTAGGAGTAGACCACGGGCGTGACCAGCAGCGTCAGCAGCAGGCAGAGGATCTGGCCGCCGATGATGGTGACGGCCATCGACGCGCGCGAGCCGGATCCCGCGCCCTTGCCGAAGGCGATCGGCAGCATGCCGGCCACGATCGAGAGCGTCGTCATCAGGATCGGGCGCAGCCGGACGTGATTGGCGGCCATCAACGCCTCGTGGCGTTCCAGTCCTTCGGCCCGCAGGGTGTTGGTGTAGTCGACCTGCAGGATCGAGTTCTTCTTGACGATGCCGAACAGCATCATCAGGCCGATGGCGCTGTAGACGTTGATCGTCATCCCGAAGGCCATCAGTGACAGGATGCCCGCCGGCAGGCTGAGGGGCAGCGCCGTCATGATGGTGAGCGGATGGATGAAGCTGTTGAACTGTGACGCCAGCACCATGTAGATGAACGCGACGGCGAGGAAGATGGCGATGACGAAGTCGCTGGATGCTTCGTCCAGGGTCCGGGCGCTCCCGCCGAACACGGCCTGGTAGCCGGGCTTCATGTTCAGCTCGGCGACCTTGACCGGGCCGCCGCCACGACGTCGCCAAGCGGCACCTTGTCGAGGTTGGCGCTGACCGAGATCTGGCGCTGCCGGTTGTAGCGCTGGATGGTGGCCGGTCCGCGGTCCATCACGAGCTGTGCGACGTCGCTGACCCGGACCGTCTTGCCGCTCGCGGTCGGAATCAGCAGCGAACCGAGCCCCGCCGGGTCATCCCGGAACTGCTGGTCCAGCCGCAACTTCACCGAGAACTGGTCGTCGCCATCCTTGAACTTCCCGACCTCTTCGCCGCCGACCAGCGAGCGCATGCTGGAGGCGAGCGAGTCGATCGAGACCCCGAGGTCCGCCGCGCGCGCGCGGTCGGTCATGATGCGCACTTCCGGCTGCGTCGGCTCGAAGTTGGAGTCGACGTCGACCACGCCGGTGATGGTCCGGACGAGCGCCATCAGCTTGGTTACGTAGATCTGCAGCTGCTCGATTTCAGGCCCTTGAATGAGGATGCTGAGCCGGTTCGAGCCGCCGCCCCCGCCGCCGCGGCCGCCGCCGCTCGACGCACCGGACAGGTCGGTTCCGCCCGACACGCCGATTCGGGCGCCCGGGTACTTGCGCATCATCAGGCGGGCGCGCCGCATCAGTTCCTGCTGCGACAGCTTCCGCTCTTCGAGCGGCTTCAGCCCGATGTAGAAGTTTGCGCTGCCCGGGTTGACGCTGGCCAGGACCATGCGCGACCTCCGGGAGCTTCTTCGGATCGCGCAGGTCGGCTTCGATGGTCTTGATGTACTCCTCGGTGCGCGCGTAGCTCGTCCCTTGAGGCAGCCTGACGTTGATGCTGAACTCACTCTGGTCGTCGTCGGGCACCAGTTCCTTGCCGACGTACGGAAACAGCACCACGACCGACGCCACGACGACGCCCGCGATCGCCAGCATCCAGCTGCGGTGGTGGAGCGACCATTCCAGCATCCGGCCATAGGAGCGATCGACGAAGGCGTACACGCCCCGGGACTTCGTCTCGCGGTGAGCGCCGACGCGCTCGTCGATCGACTTCAGCCACCACGAGCAGAGCGCGGGGGTCAGCGTGAAGGAGACGAACATGGAAATCAGCATCGCCGCAGCCGAGGTGATGCCGAAGCTGTAGAAATAGCGGCCGACCTGGCCGGTCATGAAGGCCACCGGCAGGAAGATGACCACCAGCGACAGCGTGGTGGCCATGACCGCCAGGCCGATTTCGGCCGTGGCCTTCATCGCCGCTTCCTTGGGCGAGACCTTCTTCTCCTCGATGTACCGGAAGATGTTCTCGAGCACCACGATCGCGTCGTCGATGACGATGCCGGTGGCTAGCGATAAGGCCAGCATCGTCATGTTGTTCAGCGTGAAGTCGAGCGCCTTCATCACGGAGAACGTGCCGATGATCGACGTCGGAATCGCGAGGGCCGCGATGACGGTCAGGCGGATGTTCCGCATGAAGAGGAAGACGACGATGCTCGCCAGCAGCCCGCCGAAGAGCAGGTGCATCCTGATCTCTTCGAACGACTTCCGGATGAACCGCGACTGGTCGCGGATCGGCTGCATCGTGATGTCGGGCGGCAGCGTCGCCTCGATGCGCTTCAGGCGGGCGAGCACGCGATCGACGATGTCGACGGTGTTGGTGCCCGTCTGCTTGCGGATCATCAGGGAGATGGCCGGCCGGCCGTCCAGCCGCGTCGAGCTGCGGACCTCCTCGATGGCGTCGGTGACGCGGCCCACGTCGCCGAAGCGGATCGCCATGCCGTCGCGGTAGGAAATGAGGATGTCGTTGAAGTCGCGAACGTCGGTGAGGCGGCCCATCGTGCGCATCGCGATGTCCGACGCGCCCGCGGTGAACGAGCCGCCCGGGATTTCGACGTTCTGCCGCTGGACGGCGTTCCGGACCTGATCGACGCTGAGGTTGTAGGCGTTCAGCCGGTCCGCGTTGAGCAGCAGCTGGATCTCGCGGCGCCGATCGCCCTGGAGGGACACGCCCCCGACGCCCTCGATCGTCTCGATCACCTGCTTGATGTTCTTGTCCGCGATCTGCGAGATCTCTTTCGACGATCGCTGCCCCGACACGAGGATGGTCAGGATCGGCGATGAATCCGGATCCATCTTCGTGACCGTGGGCGGCAGCGTGTCGCGCGGGAACTGGCGCATGATCCCGGCGACCTTGTCGCGCACGTCCTGCGTCGCCGATTCGATCTCGCGCTCGAGGACGAAGGTGATCGACACCCGGGAATTGCCCTGGCTCGAGCTGGCGCTCAGTTCATCGACGCCCGCAATGCTGTTGACGGCCTCCTCGACGGGCTTGGTGATCGAGGTCTCGATCTCCTCCGAGCTGGCTCCCGAGAGCGACGTCCCGACGGACACGACGGGATAGTCCGTCTTCGGCATCAGGTCGAGGCCGAGCTGGCGGTACGAGAACCACCCCATCACGATCAAGGCCGCGGTCATCATGACCGCGAACACCGGACGCCTCACGCTGACATCGGCTAGTTTCACCGCTGTCCTCCCTGATCCCCTGCGCCCTGGGCGCGCTTGCCGCGCGCCCGCTGCCGCCCGGATCCGTCGCCCCGCCCGCCGCCTCCCCTGGTTCCGTCGCCTCGCCCGCCGCGTTCACCGGAGGGTTGCGCCCCTGGCTGTGCGCCCTCGGGCGGCGCCTGGCCGCCCGGTCCGGTGGCCACCAGTGTGCCGGTGGCCAACTGGTTCAGGTTGCTCGCGGCGAGTTCCTCGACTCCGCTGAGGCCGTCGAGGATTTCGTAGAGATCGCCCTGCTTGACGCCAAGAACCACTGACTGCTGCCGAATCTTCCCCGATTCGACCACGTAGACCGCCGAGACGCCGGCAAGCGTCGAGATCGCGTTCTCGGTGACGGCCGGCACGTTCTGGTCGAGCTTCGTCGTGACGACGCCCTTGGCGAAGAATCCCGGCTTCAGTTTCCGGTCCTGGTTGTGAATCAAGGCCTCGACGACGAACGTGCGTGTCGCCTGATCGACAGCGGGGCTCACATACGCCATCTCGCCTTTGAAGGTCTGATCCGGAAAGGATGTCACCTGGAATTCCACCGGAAGCTTGGGCGCAATCAGGCCCGCATAGCGTTCCTGGACCGCCGTCCTCAGCTTGAGCGGGTTGATCGACACGATGGTCGCCACCTGGACGTTCTCGCGGATGTACTCCCCGGGCTGGACCAGCCGCTCGGCCACCGCGCCATCGACCGGCGCCTTGATGACCGCGTCTTCGAGCTTCTTCTTCGCCAGGTCGTACGAGGCCCTGCGGTCCTGCAGGCTGGCCTTCAGGCTGCGCGCCGAGGCCAGCGTGGACTGGTAGGTGGCTTCGGCGACCTTGGACTTGGTCCGGGCCGCCTCGAGGTCCACCTGGGCCAGAATCCCCCGCGCGATCAGGCGCTCGACCCGGGCGAGGTTCGCCACGGCGTCGTCCCGCGTGGCCGCAGCCTGGCGAACCGACGCAATCTGGTCGTCGGGCGGCGCCTCGGTCGCCGTGCTGCCGTTGATTTCCAGCTGCGCCTCGACCTGTCGCAATGCGCTCTCGGCCCGTTCGAGCGCGAGCGTCAGCTCTCGCTTGTCGAGGACGACCAGCGGATCGCCGGCCCGGACGACCGTGCCGATCTGCATGGGCACTTCGCGGACGACGCCGGCGACCTCACTGCTCACCTTGGCCTGATCCGGCGAGAGCAGCGTCCCGGAGATCTCGACCTGGCGCTGGACCGCCATTCGCTGGACCTTCACGGTTCGAACCGATACCCGGTCCTGACGAGCGCCGCCGCCCTTCCCGGCGGGGCCGCCGGCCTTCTTGCAGCCGATGGAAGCCCCGGCGGACGCCACGAGAGCCGTCATGCCGACGACAAAAACGATGCTGGTCAGACGAGTGCGTGTGCAACGTCGCATGTGTGTTTAGCAGGCGGAAGGCAGTCGTGCCAGGGGATAACCCGGACACTCCGAGGGCTGTTTACGGGCGAAGGGAACACGCGGGGCAGACCCCGTCCGGTCCCGGTACACGAAATATATACGACATGCCGGTTCTGGTGTTTACCCCGAACGCAGGACAAAACGGAGCAAGATCCGATCCGCTCGCCCAGCACCGCTCGGGCATCGGCGTCGACGCCCTCGGGCAGGTGCCCGATCGACCTGAAATGCCTATCAATCCGTTCGACAATAGGCCGCGCGATCGCACGCCATCCGCGCGGCGCTCAAGTTTCCCCGCAGGTTGCCGATTCCCCTGGCAGGACCGTCTTCCGGCCCGTACCTGACGCGAGGCCGTCGCATCGAGGTGCGACGGCGCGGGCGGTCTCAGGCGACCTGACCCGATCGTGCGGAGGAAACCATGAACGTCCGATCGTTGCTCCTGACTCTGCTCCTGTCGGCCGCGTCCGTCGGAGGATCCGCGCGCGTCGAGGTCCGGGTGACGCCCGAGCTGTGTTTCGCGCCCGCCACTCTCCAGGTGCAGGCCTCGATCGCGCCGCATCCGCTCAATCGCGCGATCCAGATCGACGCCGAGTCGGACACCTGTCATCGAAGCGCTTCGATTTCGCTCGACGGCGAGCGATCTCCCGAGACCACGACGGTCGAACTCCGCGGGCTGCCGGGAGGAGAATACCGGATCAGCGTGACGCTCGTTGCGGCCGACGGCCGGCGGGACGTCGCGACCCGGCGTGTCAGCGTCGTAGCGGCAGGCCGGAGCCGGTGAATCGACCTTATGCGAATTGTCCGGCGACCCAGCCGGATGACCACGCCCATTGGAAGTTGTAGCCCCCAAGCCACCCGGTCACGTCGACGACCTCGCCAACGAAATACAGGCCTGGCACCGAGGTGGCCTCCATGGTGCGGGACGAGAGCCCATTGGTGTCGACGCCGCCGAGCGTGACCTCGGCCTTTTCGTAGCCAAGCGTGCCCGACGGCATCAGGCTCCACCTGTTCAGGCTCTGTCCGGCGGCGCCGAGTTCGGACGCGGTCATGTCGCCAACCGGCTTCTGCCACCCGAACAGCTTGCACCACTCGTGCGCGAATCGGCGTGGCAGCTTCTCCGACAGCAGATTGGCCAGCAGGACCCGGCTCCGGCGGTGCTCCGCAAGCCAGGCTGAGGCGTCCAGTCCGGGCAGGAGGTCGACCTCGAGCGGCCCGCCGGCGCCGCGACCGGCCTGCAGTTGCCAGTAACTCGAGATCTGGAGGATGGCGGGACCCGAAAGCCCGCGGTGCGTGATCAGCGTCTTGCCCCTGAACGTCACGCCGGGCAGTGCGGCGCACCGGGCCGAGGTGTCGATGGACACGCCCGAGAGCGGCTGAAGCGGTGCCAGGATCTCCGGGGCCAGCGCCAGCGGCACCAGCGCCGGCCGGGGTGCGACAACCGGCAATCCGAATCGCTCCGCGATCGAGTAGCCGATCGCGCTCGCGCCGAGCTTGGGTGCGGCGAGCCCGCCGGTGGCCACCACGACGGAGCGGCAGCAGAAGGTTCCCTGGCCGGTGGCGACCGAGAATCTTGGATTGGCCGGATCGTCGCCATCGTCGAGCGGGTCCAGCCGGCCGACCTCGCACGGGTAGACCAGCTGCACCCCCGCACTCGAGATTTCGGTCCTGAGCATCTCGATGACGTCCTGCGCCGATCGCGTGCAGAACAGCTGTCCGAGCTCGCGTTCCTCGTAGCCCACGCGATGCCGGTCGATGAGCGAGAGGAAGTCGCGCGGGGTGTACCGCGCGAGCGCGGAGCGGCAGAAGTGGGGATTCTGCGAGAGGTAGTTCTCGGAGGTGACGTGGAGATTGCTGAAGTTGCAGCGCCCGCCACCCGAGATCCGGATGCGCTCGCCGATCTTGTTCCAGTGGTCGATGACGAGCACGCGCCGGCCGCGGCGCCCGGCCTCGGCCGCACACATCAGGCCCGCTGCGCCTGCGCCGATCACGATGATGTCGAAGGAGGTTGACAGTCGCTGCCGCCTTACGGATTCTACTACGCGGTCCCGCCCGATCCCGGCGACGGTGGCGCGCCGGGGCGCGAACGTGGCGGCGCCGTGATGCCGGATTGCAGGGACGGGAAACGATCGCTCGTGTTCGTGCAGGTTTCGGCTAGAATACGCGCACGCAAGGCCGCCACTCAAGGCGAAGACGAGGAAGGAGCCCGACCGGCGACGCCGGTTCGACCCCGATGGCTGTCAAGACATCACACACGCGGCAGAAGACGCCCCGGCTGCCACGCGGCATCGCCGAGCTGGTGCGGGCCCGCGAGAAATCGCGCGGCCTGCTGGTCGCCTTCGAGGGGCCGGACGGCGCCGGCAAGACGACCCAGCGGCGCCTGTTCAAGACATGGCTCGAGCACGAAGGACATCAGGTGCTCGTCCCGAAGTCCACCTCGTCTCGGGCGATCAAGCCGCTGCTGAAGGCGCGCACCAGGCTGCGGGCGCTGAGCCCCGAGGAGCTCTGCCTCCTCCACGCCGCCGACTTCCGGCATCGACTCGAGAACGAGATCCTCCCGGCGCTCTGGCAGGGCAAGGTCGTGGTGGCGGACCGGTTCCTGTTCACGTCGCTCGCGAGGGCCTCGGCGCGCGGCCTCGATCTCGACTGGCTGCTCGCCGCGCATGCGCCGCTGTTCTGGCCGGATCTCGTGTACTACTTTGCCGTGTCCGCCGAAACCTCGACCACGCGAGTGGCCGCCACGCGCGCGCCGAAGTACTACGACGCCGGGCAGGACGTCACGAAAGTCGCCGACCCGATCGGCAGCTACCGCCGCTTCATCGGGCGCATGATTCGCGAGTACGAGTCCCTCGCCCTGATCTTTCAGTTCGTCACCATCGACGGCGAACAACCCATTTACGAGCAGCACCGGCACATCCGGCGCCTGTTCCAGGAAAGCCAGCGCCGGCCGTGGGGACAGTGGAACATGGAGGCGATTGCCGAGTGGCTGGCCTGGAGCCCGGCAGCTCGGGAGGTCCGCGATGGCGCGACGAGCCGCCGCTAAGTCACGCCTGATTGCCGTCGAAGGGTCACGAGGAGCCGATCTCGAGGACGCCACCAAGAATCTCTGGCATCACATCCGGGGCCACAAGGTTTCGGGGGGCATCTGCCGCTGGGATGCGTCGGGCCTTTTCTACGAGTTGCGCCTCGGAAAACGCAGATACCTGACCCTGTCCCCGCGGACGTTGATCCTCCTGTACGCGGCCGATCTCGCGTTCCGCGTGCGCTGGGAGATCCGTCCGGCGCTCGAACAGGGGCACATCGTCGTGGCGGCTCCCTACGTGGACACGGCAGTCGCCTTGGGAGTGGCCTCGGGGCTGCCCGAGGCCTGGCTCCAGCAGATCCTGGGGTTCGCGCCGCGCCCCCACATCTGCTACCGGGCCAAGGAGCGCGGCAAGTCGGCGGGCTGGAAGGGCAAGCTGCTGGACGGCTTCGGAGAGTTCTGCGGCGGAGTCCTGTCGACTGCCGTGACCCCGGTCGAGCCGGCCGACCTGCGGCAGAAGATGATCGCGTACCTGGACGCGCGCGAGAAAGCCGGTCAGTGCCGGCGGCTGACCAAGCGCGCTATCGACGAGGCGCTGGCTTGAGTTCCAGCCGCCCGGCGGCCGCCTTCCTGGCGGCGGCCCCTGCCTGAAGCATCGCCGACAGCGGGGTCGGGTACGGTCCGTCCGGGGCCGTCATTCGCGCGACTACCTGTCGAGCCAGTGCACTGCGCGTCCGGGCGAAGTTCGAGGATATCGACCACGGCCTGGTCGTACTCGGCATTGGTCCACGGCTTGTTGGTGTCGGCGTACACCGCCGCCCGGTTGAGACCCTGGAACCGCGTCAATTCCGACTCGAGCCAGCCCGGGTCTCCCGGCGTGTCCACGTGATCGGCCCATGCCGCCGCCTCGAGGATCGTGCTGAAGAAGACGGCCCGCAAGCTCGGGCACCGCCATCGCGCGCGCCATCAGCACGCGGTCGAGGCCCACGTCGAACGGGTACGTGCTCGTGTAGAAGGCGCTCGAGGCGTCCCACGCGATGAACTGGTGGAGCGTCCTGCCGCTGAAGCGGTACAGATAGTTGTTGTTGAGTCCCCAGTTGCCGAGCAAACCGTCGGGCTCGGCGATGAAGGCCTGCACGGCCACGTGCCTCATGAAGATCGACAGATCCAGGTACTGCGACACGGCCGCGACGAACTCGTCATCGGAGGCGTTGTTGATGGTCCGGACCATCGCTTCGAACGGCGCGTAGAGCGTGGCCTGCGAGTCGGTCGTGTGCGTCTTCGGTTCGTACATCTTCGCGTAGGCCGAAAGGTCCGATCCGAGATACTCGAAGTTCCAGGCGAAGAACCATTTGTATTCGAACAGGTAGCCCGTGGTCTCGCCGAACAGGCGGCCGACCGAGACCTCGTCTATCTCTTCCACGATGGCGTACGCGCCGAAGTACTCATTGTTGATGTAGAGCGCGGCGAGCGAGATGCGAGGCGCCGGCAGGCCCATCATCCGGTAGAACTTCATCGCCGTGACTTCGCGGACCGCGGTCGGATCCTGCGTCATGTTGTTCAGGTTGACCGCCGTCAGGCCGAGGAAGGTCCGCCCGGTAACGTAGCGATTGAAGTCCACGCGAATGCCCGGCTTCACGCCCGAGCGGGATCCCTGGCCGCGCGACCTGATCGCGACGTTGGTGACGGTCTGGCCGTTCCACTTCAGGTTGGCGGGGTAGTAGTCGTTGGTCGTGAAGTCGGCCTTGAGCAGCGCCAGGTCCCGGGTGTTGACCCAGAGGTCCACCCGGTGCAGGACCTGGTCGTTGAAGAGGTCGTCGGCGGTTTGCGCGGCGGCCTGGCCCGGAAGGGCCAGCAGGATGACGCCAAGCGCCGCTGCCGCGAAGGTTCGACCGGTGGCCATGCTCTACCTCATCTACAGGAATGGGCCGCGCCGCGGCGAGGCCCCGCGGTCTACAGCACGAACTGCAACTGGGTCACGAAGCTCATCCAGGACGTCTTTGACGAGGTGGGCGTCGGCCCGCGTAACGGGTCGTCGATCGACTCGTTGATGCCGTTGATCTGCAGCTTGAGCCACTTGTTCCAGTACCAGTTCACGCCGAAGGTCAGCGCCCGCTCCGTGTTGGGCCGGACGTTGGCGGCGCGCGGGCTCTTCGATCCGGGATCGTCGGCGGGGCCGGTGCTGGAGAATCCAAGCGACTCGTACCTGGCGGCGAGTTCGATGGCCCCGAGTCCGCCCTGGAAGAGCGGCCGCTTCGGCTTGATGCCGCCTTCTTTCTTCTCGCCGGTCAAAGCCCAGGTTCCGGCCACGTACCAGCCGCGGCCGATGATGTCGGGCAGGTCGTTGTCGAGGCCGGCCGCGCTCCCGACGCCGAGCCCGAGGCGCTGCTCGCTCGAATGGATGTATTCGGCGCTGAAGGAATACGGCCCGGGCGCCCAGGCCGCCTCGGCCCCGAGCCGGAGGCGGCGGCCCTTCGTATAGAAGTCGCGATGGAAGAAGTTCCCCGCAAACACCATGTGGCCGTGCAGGTTGTTCTGACCCTCCGGAATCGTGCTCGAGACGACCGACGCGCCGATCGAGAGGCTGTTCAGGTGCGCCGGGGTGGCGCCGAGCTTCAGCGGCTCGATCGTGACGCGCGCGGCGATCGCCCCTTTCTGCTCGCCGGGGACCTCGCCCGGGAGCAGCAATGGCGGCTGCAGCGCCGGGGAATTGTCGCCGTCGTGCTTGAACCAGCCGACCTGGTACTGGATGACCCTCTTATGCAGCCGGCCGTGCAGCATGACCCCGACATCGCGCCCGGCCGCAACCGAATCGCTCACGCGCGTGCGGTAGACGAAATCCAGATCGACCGCGCTCGTGAGCAGCTCGTAGCCAAACGGGATCTTGAACTTGCCGGCCTGAAGCTGCGCAAACGTGAAGTACTTGAAATTTCCGTAGACGTTCTTCCAGTCGCCGCCCTTGACGAAGTCGCGTTCGACCTCGTACTCCAGGTGCTGGAAGACCTGGCCCTTGACGCCCAGGCGCGCGCGGTGAAAGTCGGTCGGGCGGCTGTAGCCGAACGGCTCCAGATCGATGGGTGACCCGATGGCCTCTCCCTGCAGCTTCACGCGCAGGTCCATCTGAAAGTCCTTCCCCGCCCGCAGCGACGGGCCGTCTTTCCAGATCAAGCCGCGCTCGGAGGCTTCCTCTTCCTTCTCCTTTTCCTTCTTGCTGGCCTTCTTGGATTTTTCCTCGGTGGCGGCCTGTTCCGTCGATTTCTTCTTCTTCTTTTCGCTCTCGACCTGATCGTCGGCCTTCTTCGCCTTCCCGGCGGCCTCGGCCTGCTGCGCCTCCGGTGCGCGCTCGGTCGCGGTGGCGTCCAGCCGCGCGGCCTTCGTCCCCGGGCCGGCCCCATCCGGCAGGATGTCGCGCTGTGCAGCCAGTGGCGCAGACAGGAATAGCATCGCGCACAGTGCTGCGGGTATGGCCCGCTGTGGCGTCATCTGGCTGAGCTCCTTCACGCGGATCGACCACGGCGGCGGCCGCCGGGCGCATGCTGCTGGAAGAAATTGTTGAAGAGCTCTCACGGCGTCGGGATCGGTGACGATGATCGCGACCTCGCGGCGGAAATCGAGGCTCAGGGCCGACAGCGACACGCTGCCGATGACGGCGATCTTCTCGTCGATGATGAGCAGCTTGCCGTGCGTCGTCAGGCCGCCGATCGATCCGCGCCCGAGCAGCGTCACCTTGACGCCCGCGGCCTTCCGGGCTCTGAGCAGCGACACCATGGAGGGATCGGTCACCTTGGGATCGATGAGCCGGATGCTGTGCCTCGCCTGCTGGATCAGATCGGTGAACTGCTGGCGGGCGCGCTCGGGTCCGATGATGAGACGCGAGCTGAGGCCGCGGGGCAGCGGCCCGCCCGGGTTGGTGCGGTCGGCGTCGAACAGCCGCGTGAGCCCCGAGACGACCCCTCGATTGCGGGAGGTGACGACGAAGTCCACCGTGCCCGTCAGGCACTTGCGGGTCAGGTTCAGCGATGCGACCAGCGCGGGCCCGTTGTCCGCGACGATGTACTTGGCGTGATACTTGACGACCGGATCGGCATAGCGGTGCAGCGTGGCGCCCATTCCCTCGAGGACGTCCCACAGATCCTTCAGCCGTTTCTCCCAGCCCTTCGCCCGCGGCGTCAGCAGCACCTCGACCCGCACCTTGCGCCGCAGCGCGTCGGCGAGGCCGTCCAGAATCGCGAAGTCGTCGCATCGGAAGACCGAGAGAATCAGCCTCTTGCGGGCCGCGCCGATGACCTCCAGCACGGCATCGCGTCTGCCTTTCGGGGCGACGACGACGCGGTCGGCGGACCGGCGCCGCGGTGCGCGCGGCGGGGCAGATCGTTTGGCGCGCATCAGCTCATTCGCTCTTCTTGGGCAGTTCCCACGAAACGGCCTTCACGCCGGCCTTGCCGTCCGCCATCAACTGCTCGCTCAGGTCCTCGAGCGACTGATCCGCGTCGAGCAGCGCGTGATACCGGACCGACATCTCCTTGCCCTGCGACACTTCGCGCGGCTCGAAGATGACCTTGTTGCGGGCGAACACGCTCTGCACGTGAGACGTCGGGAAATCCCTTCCCTCGGCCGCGATGTCGACCATCATTGCGCGGGGGCGGCGCGACCCGACGCGATCGAGCACGACGAGAAACGCGCACAGGAACAACGTCCCGAGCCCGGCCACTCCGAAGGCGCCCAGGCCCGCCGACATGCCCAGTCCCATCAGCAGGAACAGGATCGTGATGTCCTTCGGGTCCTCGACGGGCGTTCTGAACCGGATGATGCTCGCGGCGCCGGCGATGCCGAAGGCGCGCGCCAGCGAGTCGCCGATGATGATCATCATCATCGCGCCGGAGATGCACAGCAGCACCTGCGCCTGCTCCATCGACTGGGTCTGCGGCCGTTCGCTCCGGTAGCGCCGGTGGACCGCCGTCACGATGATCCCGATGAGCGCGGCCAGCACGAGCTTGACGAGCGCGATGAAGGGCTGCCAGGGCGAGACCGCGACGACGCCGGCACCGGGCATCACCGCCCGACCCGTGAGCTGCTGCGCCTGGTCCGGTTCGACCAGCCTGGGCAGCTCGGTCCAGAAGCCGCTGAGCGCCAGCGCCACGATCAGCAGCACGCCGGCGGCGAACAGCAGGACGCTCTTCCAGGGCCGCTTCTTGGTCATCGCCGGAGCGACCGCGTCGAATACCGGGAAGATCGAATCCATGCGCGACAGCTTGAGGACTTCCTGCACCTGCGGCGAGGGCGCGACCAGCCTGAAGCTGCCGCCGAGACGCTGCGACGTCGTGAGCCCTCGCACCAGCGAGCGGATGCCCGCGCTGTCGATCTTGGTCACGCCGCGCAGATCGGTGACCAGGTTCCGGTAGCCGGCCTTGAACAGATCCTGGACGCGCTGTTCGAATTCCTCGGCGGCACCGCCGGCGACGAGCGCCTCGCGGGGTGACAGAATCAATCCGTCGCCGCTGGCCTTGGTCGGGACTGACATCCAGACTCCCATTCCCTGCGTGGATTTGATACCCTCAGACGTGACACCCGAAGGGCCGATCTTCGTGACGCCTTAGTATGGACCGCCAGAACCTAACACAGGTGCCTTCCGGGTGGCAATCCGATCCGAGTCGACATCATGCGGTCCGAATGGCCCGCTCCCCCCGGATCCGGATGGTCCTGGCCCTCCTGCAGGCTGCCGGTGTCGCCGCCACGCTCCTGCTGGCTTCCGACTGCAGCAAGGCGTCCTCCTCCGGGCCGACGCCGATTCCGCCATTCATTCCGCCACCGACCGCGCCCGTGTTCGTTGGCGCCGGTGACATCGGTCAATGCCCGGGCGCAGCCGCGTCAACTGCCGCCCTCATCGACGCCATCCCCGGGATGGTGTTCACCACCGGCGACGACGTATACGGCGGCGCGACCCTGGCGCAGTATCAGAGCTGTTACGGCCCGACCTGGGGCCGGTTCCTGGATCGGACCCGTCCCGTGCCCGGCAACCACGACTACAATGGCGCGGCAGGGTTGTCCGCCTACTTCCAGTACCTCCAGGGCTCGTCCGGGCCGGAGAGCGGGGGCTACTACAGCTACGACTATCAGGGCTGGCACATCGTCGCCTTGAATAGCGTCTCGATCATTCGCGGCGATTCCGCCCAGATGAACTGGCTCGAAGCGGATCTGTCGGCGAGCAGCGCGAAGTGCACGATCGCGTACTGGCATCATCCGCTGTTCTCGTCGTCGAGCCGGAACCCGGCGACCAATGAAATGCGCCAGGTGTGGAACGTGCTCTACGCTCACAACGTGGACATCGTGCTGAACGGCCACGACCACTCCTACGAGCGATTCGACCCCCAGGATCCGACCGGCCGGCTCGACCTGGCGCGCGGCATCGTCGAGTTCGTCGTCGGCACCGGGGGCGCGGATCTGTACAGCTTCGGGATCATTCAGCCGAACAGCCGGGTTCAAGCGTCCACCTACGGCGTGCTGAAGTTGACGCTGGAGTCGGCAGGGTATGCCTACGAATTCGTTCCAGCTGGTAATACGGCGTTTCACGACCGTGGCCAGGGCATCTGTCACTGACCCCGCACCGCGATCTGGCGACGGTCCGATCGTTCGGCGAACCGCGCGGCTCGCTCTGCTGGCGCTGCTCACCAGTGCGTCGATCGGCGCGGTCTCCAGCGGCGCCGATCCGTGGACGTTCACCATCGACGCCGCCGCCAGCTCCGTGACCATCCACGTCGGCAAGGCCGGCGTGCTCGGGTTCGCCGGGCATATCCACGAGGTCGTGGCGCCGGCGCTCTCTGGCACCGTCACGGTGTATCCGGACGGCAGCCAGCCGAGCGAGGTCACGATCACGTTCGACGCCGGAGCGCTGCGCGTCGTCGACAAGGACGAAGCGGCCAGCGTGGTGGCGGAAGTTCGGGCGGTGATGCTCGGCCCTCGCGTGCTCGATGCCGACAGGTACCCGACCATCGTCTACACGTCCCGGCGCGGAATCGGCGCGCTCCCCGTCGGCGATCGCGGGGGCAAGGTCGCCGGACTCGACGGCGAGCTGACGCTGCACGGTGTCACGAAGCCGGTCAGCTGCACGGTGAACTACACGATCGCGGACCAGGCGCGGACCTTGACCGCGTACGGCGCCTTCACGATTCGGCAGACCGACTTCGGCATCAAGCCGGTCACGGCCGCGGGCGGCACGATTCGCGTTCGGGACGAAGTCGACGTGACCTTCGAGATCCTCGCACGCCGGTAATCGACCTTCGTCGTCCGAAGCCGACGCTTCGGCGACCTGCGGCGACAGCAGGAAAGGGGAGCGCGTGGCGCTGGTGGCCTTCGATCTGGAGATTGCCAAGGAGATTCCCGACGACGCGCGGGACTGGATGGCGCTGGCGCCGCTCGGCGTCGCGTGTGCCGCGCTGATGCGCGAGGGCGAGAGCCAGCCGCGGCTCCGGTTCAATCCCAGAGAGCATCCCGACTACTTCGACGCGACCACCCGTGCGATGACGGGTGCGGCGGTGGACGCGGTCATCGACGAGCTGGTCGCCAGCGTCAATCGGGGTGACACGCTGGTCACCTGGAACGGCACGAGCTTCGACTTCCAGGTGCTGGCGCTCGAGAGCGGCCGGATCGAGCCATGCGCGCGCCTCGCGCTCGGCAGCGTGGACATGATGTTCTGGCTGGTCTGCCAGAAGGGCCATCCGCTGGCGCTCGATACGGCACTTGCCGGAATGGGCCTGGCCTCGAAGCTCCACGACGTGGAGACCGCGGATGGCGGCATGACGACCATCACGGGCAAGGATGCCCCGCGGCTTTGGCGAGCCGGTGAATACGAGGCCGTGCTCACCTACTGCGGCGGCGACGTGCGCCGGACCCTCGAGTTGGGCCTCGAGTGCCTGCGCCAGCAGAGGCTCCGCTGGATCAGCCGCCGGGGAACGCCAAGCGTGGTTCCTCTCGGACCGCGATGGCCGACCGTGCGGGAGTGCCTGGAGATTCCGGCCCCCGATACCAGCTGGATGTCCAATCCACTCGAGCGGCGGAGCTTCATCGACTGGATGGGTGCGTTCGGCCCGCGGTGACAAGCGCGGCTCCAGCCGAGGGCACGACCGTTTCGCCGGGGCGACACATGGATCATCCCTGGAGGACAATAGAGGAGGCCGTGACGCGAGATCGGGCGCGAGACAGGCGGAAACGGGCGGGTGTCGGGCGGCATCATCATTGCACTGAGTGTTGATGCCTGCCTGGGAGGTGTGTGTCATGCGCTGGAAGACGCCAGTTGGATTGCTGGCCCTGGCCTTTCTGGTCGTAGCCGCTTCGGCGACACCGACTGAAGCCCAGTGGCGGCACGGACCCGGCGGACGGGTCGGGCCCGTGGTCCGCCTTGGTGTGTTCTGGGGCCCGAGATTCTACGATCCGTTCTGGGGCCCGTTCGGGTTTTACTATCCGCCCTACCCGTATTACTACGGGGGTTATTCGACGACGGCCGACATTCGGGTCCAGGTCGAACCGAAGAACGCCGAGGTCTACGTCGACGGGCACTACGCCGGTCCGGTCAACAAGTTCGACGGACTCTTCAAGCGGTTGAAGGTGGTGCCGGGAGGGCACGAAATCCAGGTCTATCTGGACGGGTACAAGACCATCACCGACCGCCGCTACTTCAGCCCGGGGCAGGGCTACAAGATTCAGGCGAAGATGCAGAAGCTGGCTCCCGGGGAGTCCAGCGGACCGAAGCCGACGCCGCCGCCAGCTTCGGCGGATAGCCAGCCGATTCCCCAGCGGATGCCGCCTGGCCCGCGTGGCCGAGTGAGGCAGATACCGCCGCCGACGCCTACCGAGCCGGCTCCGCCGGCCGATCAGCAGCCGCCGGCAACGGAGCGAGCAGGTGCTGACGCCACGAACTTCGGCCAACTGGCCATTCGGGTGCAACCGGCTGATGCCGAGATCCGCATCGATGGCGAGCGCTGGCAAGGCCTGCCCGGCCAGCCGCGGCTGGTGATCGACCTGCCGGCGGGCGTCCACCGCGTCGAGATTCGAAAGGAAGGATTCGAGCCCTTCATCCGCGATGTGACGGTGAAGCCGCGCGAGACCACTCCGCTCAACGTCAGCCTGACAGGGCACAACGACTAATCCCGGCGCCCGGTTGAGTTGAGTACACGCCGGGAATGGAGCACGTGGGCTTTGGCCCGCGTGCCCGGGGCTCACGAGCTCAACACAAGTGAGCCCCGGGATCAGGCGTTCGCGAAGGCGAGTCGCAGGTTCACGGCCCTTCGACTCGCTTCGCTCGCTCCCTTCGACTATCGCCTTCTCCGTCTCCCTGCAAGAATCCGGCGGGAGGTCGTTCTCAGATCATGGAGGACGACATGAATCATCACGTTGCCGTGTCCGTTGCCCTGTTTCTGCTGGTGGCTGCCCCGGCAGCCCCGTCCGGCTACACCCCCGCACCGCGGATGGACGTGCTCGTGGACAACAGTCCGCGCCCGCGATACTCCGCGCAGGGAACCACCTACATCGAGGCCGTCAGGAACCGGGAGTACGCCATCCGGGTCTACAACCCCTATCCCGTGCGGGTCGCCGTTGCCCTCTCGGTGGACGGGCTCAACACGATCGACGCCAGGCACACGACGGCGTCCGATGCGCAGAAGTGGGTGATCGATCCATACCAGACCATCACCATCAGCGGCTGGCAGACCAGCATGAGCCACGCACGGCGATTCGAGTTCACGACCGAAGAAAAGTCGTACGGGCAGATGCTGGGCAAGACTGACGACCTCGGCATCATCACCGCCGTGTTCTTCCGCGAACGCGTGCCGCGGATCGACAGCCTGGTGGTGCCGCTCGCCTTGCCCAGGTCCGAAAGTTCCGAGCGCGATGCCAAGCGCCGCGCTGAGGCGGGGCAACCGGCGCCGAGTTCAGCCAGCCCTGGTGCCGGGGCGGCCTCCGGACAAGCCGCGTCGGAGGCGTCCGATTACGCCGCGACCGGAATCGGACGCACCACCGATCACGCCGTCAGGCGGGTCCACCTCGACCTCGAGTCCTCGCCCGCGGTCACGCTGAGCATCCGGTACGAATTCCGTCAGCAACTGGTGCGCCTTGGAGTCCTGCCACCCGAGCGGGGCGATGGGGATCCGCTCGCCCGGCGCGAGCGTGCCCGCGGGTTCGAACCCGGCTTCTGCCCCGACATCAAGCGGGAACGGTGAGGACCGGCGCGAACTGTCACAGTCTTTTCACACATCTGCCATCCAAACGCCACGCGTCCCGCGTAATAGGTAACGTGGTTCGCGAAAATGACCCGGCGACGCTCCCATCCGATGCAAACGCCTGCGGCGGGAGCGTCGTATGGAAAATGTAGTCGGTTCCGGCGGTTCGTCACCCGGACTCAGGCCGCCCGAGGTGGGGCGGCACGAGCCGTGGCGAATCGAGCTGATGCGAATGCATGGCCGGCGCGGTCGGGGCGTCGGCTTGCGGGACCAGAGGATGGTCGCGCGCGCAACGCGGCGTGCGCTGCAAGGTTCACCTATGCGACAGTTTGCGGTTCTGCTGGCTCTGCTGCTGCCGACGCTGGCCTGGGCTCAAGAGCAGCCCCCGACAGGCAGCCCACAGGTTCGGTGTACTGTGACCGGCACGGTCGTGTCCGGCTCATACCTGCTGCCTGGCGTGGTCATGACCGCGACCGGGATGGATTCGGCTGGCGTGGTGACGACGTCGACCGGCGTCGATGGGGCCTACTCCGTGTCGATTCCCGGCGCGGGGCGCTATCGGATTCGGGCCGCACTCACTGGATTCGAGCCGTTCGCCGGCGAGATCTCCGTCGATGTCTCGTGCCACGCGCGCCTCAACATCACCCTGACGCTGGCTTCGCGAGCCAAGCCGACGCCAACCGGGGCACCCTCGGGTCAGCCCCCGGCGAATGTTTCGGTACCTCCGGCCGCGCCCTCAGCCCCGGCTACAGCTCCGGCGGCGGCGTCAGGCGCGCCGGCCGCCCCGAACTCCGCGGCCTCAGGCGCGGGCCGGGCCCAGGCCCCAAGGCCGGCGGCCTCGCCGCGGGCCGGGCTGGCCAGGCCGTCCGCGTCCGGAGCCGACGCGACCGGCACCGAGGCTTCGGCTGCCGCGAACGATCCCGCCCGAGAGGCCGAGATTGCCGCGGCGCAGCTGAGCCTGCCGCCCGGGTTCTCGGTTGACACCTCCGCCAGCAGTGTTGTCGCAACCGGTGCGGCCGGGCAGGTCAATCCGTTCCTGGTGTTCGCTCCGATGGGCGAGGGCGGCCCTCCAGGGATGGGCGGCATGATGGGCGAGGGAGGCAGGCAGGACGGCTTCGGGGGCTTCGAAGGGATGCCGGGCGCCGCAAACTTCGGCGGCGGAGCAGAAGGGGGTCGCGGAGGCGGTATGGGCCCGGGCGGACGCGGCGCGATGGGTGGCGGGCGCGGAGGCGGGGGAGGACGCGGAGGGGGGCAATTGGCAGGGCGTCTTGCGATGGCCGCTCGCGGCCAGAGCAACCGGCCGCGTGCCCAGTTCACCTATAACCTTTCCGGCTCGATGCTGGACGCCGCACCGTATCCATTCGGGACGGCAGCACCGACCAAGCCCAACTACCTCCAGCAGCGCTTCGGCCTGAACGCGGGCGGACAGTTGAAGGTCCCCGGCCTGTTCGACGCAGGGCCCCGCACCAACTTCTTCCTCAACTACACCGGGACCCACGGCTCGACGCTGCAGGACAGTTACGCCACGGTTCCGACCGACGCGGTCCGCGCCGGCAACTTCTCGTCGTACCCCGTCACCGTCTACGATCCGGTCACCGGGCAGCCGTTTGCGGGCAATCAGATTCCGGACAGCCGCCTCAACCCGGTGGCGTCGGCCTTGCTCAAGTACATCCCCGAACCGAACCTGGACGGGACGACCAAGAACTTCCACTACGCGACGACGACGGTCCGGCAACAGGACGACATCAACTTCCGGCTGATCCACAGTTTCACCACGCCCATGGGCGGGCGCGGCCGGCCGGGTGCCGGCGGCGGCCGCGGAGGTGGCGGACGCGGGGGGCTCGGCGGGGGCATGAACCTGAGCGTCGGGGTCCATTTCTCCCGGTCCACCGGCAATCAGACGGGCGTGTTTCCCACCACGGCCGGTTCCACCAGGGCAATCGGCTGGGACGTGCCCGTGAACTTCAACTTCGCGCTGGCCGGCATCTTCAGCGCGTTTCGCATCGACTTCAACAGCCGTCACGCGTCGACCTTCAACCAGTACGCGTATCAGACGAACGTGACCGGCGACGCCGGGATACTCGGCGTGTCCCAGGATCCCTTCTCGTGGGGCATCCCGAGCCTTTCCTTTTCCTCGTTCACCTCGTTGCGCGACACGAACCCTTCGGACCGCACGGACCGTACGGTCACGATCGGCCTCACGCAGACCAAGATCCGCGGGCGGCACACGGTGCGATGGGGCGGCGACTTCCGCTCTATGCTGACCGACACGCGCTCGGACACGAACCCGGGCGGATCGTTCGTCTTCACCGGCATCTACGCGAGCCAGGGCGCGTCGCTCGGCAGCCGCAGCGGCCTGGATTTCGCCGATTTCCTGCTGGGCGAGGCGCAGCAGGCGACGCTGCAGTACGGGCCCGGCGAGACCCGCTTCCGCGCCAGGGCCTGGAACCTGTTCGTTCAGGATGACTGGCGCGTTCGGGCCAACCTCACCTTCAATCTCGGCCTGCGCTACGAGTATCTCTCTCCGTACTACGAAGCGAACAATCGTCTGGTGAACCTTGATGTCTCGCCCGGATTCACCGCGGCGGTTCCCGTGATCGCCGGCCAGGCGGGCCCCTTCTCGGGCGGATTCCCGACATCCGGGTTCAATCCCGACCCGAACAACTTCGCCCCGCGGATGGGATTCGCATGGCGGCCTGAGACCAGGATGACGGTGCGCGGCGGCTACAGCATCAGCTACAGCTCACCGACCTATGCGGGCATCGCCCAGCGACTCGCCGCGCAGCCCCCCTTCGCGGTGACCGATTCGCTGGCCGGGACGGCTTTCTCGCCCCTGCCGGTGGCCACTGTCTTTGCGACGCCGGCTGCGGTGACGACGACCAACAACTTCGGCATCGATCCCAACTACAAGCTCGGCCGCCTGCAGCTGTGGAATCTCGACGTGCAGCGCGATCTCACGCGGAACATCAGCGTCGGCGCGTCCTACGTGGGCACGCGCGGAAACAACCTCGACGTGCTGCGCGCGCCGAACCGCGGCCCGACCGGACCGCGCATCCCGGATGTGCAGCCCTTCCTCTGGGAGACGTCGAGCGGCCACTCCAAGATGACGGCCTTCTCGTTCCGCATCAGGAAACGGCCGACCGGCGGCGTCGGCGGGGGCCTGGCCTACACCTGGTCGAAGTCGATGGACGATGCCTCCACCCTTGGCGGCGGCGCCGGCGTTGTGGCGCAGGATGACACGAACCTGGCGACGGAGTGGGGGCCATCCAGTTTTGATCAGCGGCACCGGTTCAACGGCGATCTCGTCATCGAGCTGCCGTTCGGGTCCAACCGGCGCTGGCTGAACAACGACGGGCTGGCCGCGAAGATCCTGGGCGGCTGGACCTGGGCGAGCAACGTGTCGTGGGCCAGCGGGACGCCGCTGACGGCGCGCGTGCTGGGCAGCTCGATCGATCTCGGGTCGGGCGTCAACGGGAGCCTCAGGGCGAACTACACGGGGCAGCCGATAGCCCTGAGCGACCCGACGGTGCTGCGATTCTTCAACACCGCGGCGTTCACGCTGCCGCTCCCCGGCCAGTTCGGCGATGCCGGCCGCAACATGATCACGGGGCCGTCGTCGTTGAACGTTTCGATGAACCTGAACAAGACCATCCCGATCGGCGGCACGCGGAACCTCAACTTGCGCATTCAGGCGACCAATGTGTTCAACACGGCGCAGTACGCCTCGATCGACACCATCGTGAACTCGCCGACCTTCGGGCAGGTGACCTCCATGCGGCCCATGCGCAGCGTTCAGCTGTTCCTGCGGGCTTCCTTCTGACGCCATGCGACGCCAACTCTCGCACCCTGCTCGCCTGATCGCCGTCCTGATGGCCGGAGTCGTCTGCCTGCCGTTGTCCGCGTCGCAGTCTCAGCAGTCGGGTGTGCCCCAGGGCGGGCAGCCGATGGTGACGTTCCGGACCGCGCGCGATCTGGTCATCGTGAACGTCGTGGTGCGCGACAAGAACGGCCAGGTCGTGCGCGGGCTGACCGCAGACGACTTCGTCCTGGCCGAGGACAACCGGCCACAGACCATCAGCACGTTCGATTTCGAGGAGCTCGACACCGCTCCCGCACAGGCCGCTGCCGCGGGGGCGCCGCTGCTGGCGGGCCTCAATAAGGCGCCGGCCAAGGCCGAACCCGCCGCCGCGCCCGCCTCGCCGGCGGCCCCGCTGGCCTCACACCCGGCGGTCGACCTGCGGGATCGGCGCCTGCTCGTCTTCTTCTTCGACGTCAGCTCGATGCAGCCCGAGGATGTGACGCGCGCGGTCCAATCCGCGCGTGACTACGTGACGACCAGGCTGTCGCCGGCCGACACGGTGGCTGTCGTCTCGCTCGGCACTTCGCTCAGCGTGAACCAGGATTTTACGTCGGACCGCGACGCGATCCTGGCGGCGCTCAACGGCCTGGATCCCCAGCTCGCCTCCGGCTTCGCCGAGGGCGTCACCACCTCGGCCGACGAGACGCCGGACACCGGCAATGCGTTCGCGGCGGACGACTCCGAGTTCAACATCTTCAACACCGACCGCCGGATCGATGCCCTGCGCTCGCTGGCCGACGTGCTGGCCGGGATCGATCAGAAGAAGTCCCTGATCTACTTCAGCTCGGGCATGACACAGCAGGGACTGGAGAACGAAGCGGCGCTCCGGGCGCTGACCGACCGCGCGGTGCGCGCCAACATGTCGATCTACGCGGCCGACGCGCGCGGCCTGCAGGCGTCCGTGCCGGGCGGCGACGCCAGCCAGGCCAGCGTCAGAGGCCAGGGTGCCTTCTCGGGCGCGACCGTCGAGAACGCGCGGAACCAGATGAGCGCGTCGCAGGACACCCTCTCGAAAATCGCCGAGGACACGGGCGGGCGGGCGTTCTTCGACACCAACGACATGGGCGTCGTCTTCGACCAGGTCGTGAAGGACACGACGGCCTACTACCTGCTTGGATTCTCGAGCACCAACGAGGCCAGGGACGGACGGTACCGCCGCATCAAGGTCTCGGTGAAGCGTCCGGGCATGAAGCTCGAGTACCGGTCCGGCTACTACGCGCCTCGCGACTTCTCGCACTCGGCCCGGGACGACCGGGAGCAGCAGCTCCAGGACTACCTGCTGTCCGACATGGGCGTGACCGACCTGCCCCTGCACGGCGAGGCGGGCTACTTCCGGCTGCAGGAGAATCGGTACCGCGTTCCGCTCTGGCTGATCGTTCCCGGGTCCTCGATCCCGTTCTCGAAGTCCAGCGACACCGAGCGGGCGACACTCGACGTGCTCGGCGTGGTGCGGGATGGGCGGAACACGCCCGTGGCGTGGATCCGCGACACGGTGAAGCTCGCGCTGAACGCGACCCAGGATGTCCGTCGGAAGAACGTCCAGTACGACACCAGCTTCGAACTGCCTCCCGGGATCTACAAGTTGAAGGTCGTCGTGAGGGAGAACCAGGTCGGGACCGTCGGGTCGCTGGATACGACCTTGCTCGTTCCGAACCTGGACCGGGCCGACGTGAAGCTCAGCTCCGTCGTGCTGGGGACCGTGCAGCCGATCGCGGCCAGGAAGAAGACGAAATCGATGGATCCGCTGGTGCGGGGTGCCGAGGAGATCGTGCCGAGCGTGGCGCGCGTGGTTTCCGGCAGCCAGCCATTCGCCGTGTTCTACGAGCTCTACGATCCGGGCAAGCCCCCCGCCCAGCCTCAGGGGACTGCACCTTCCGGGGCGCAGGCCGCCAGGCCGTCGACTCCGGCAGCGGCCGTGAAGTCAGCCGCGGGCGGAGCCGTGAATGTGCTGTCGAACCTGACGTTCTACAAGGGAATTCGTCCGGTCTACCAGACCGAGGTGACCGCCGCTCAGGCGCTCACCGAGCCGGGCCGCAAGGCTTTGAGCGTCGAGATGCTGGTGCCTCCAGGGTCGCTTGCGCCGGGTCTCTACACGTGCCAGGTCAACGTGATCGACGAGCAGGCCGGCACATTCGCCTTCCCTCGGTTCGCGATGTACGTCGTGCGCTGACGCGGCGTTGTTGACGCCGCGTCGGCCCTCGAGGGGCGGGCACCCTCCTCCGGTGCCCGCCCCTCCCTCTAGATGCTACAATCCCGCCCATCTCGAGTTCCCGCTAGACGCCGCCGGACCACAGGTGAGCCCGAATACTGACTTCGCCCGCGCCGCGACAAGGACGCCTCGGACTCTGCTGCCGGAGTCTGCGCGCCGGTCCGTGCCGGACCTCGGCAGATGCCATGGCGGCATCGCATGACATCACTCCCGGAGGTTCCGCCCGGCTCGGGCGCCCCGCCGGGAGCGGCGTCCGCGGATCGAGAGACCGTACCGAAGCCGCGCCGGCCCGTCCTGCACTGGGCGCTGCTCGTGACCGTCGTGTCGCTCATCGCCGGTGGTGTTGGCGGGGCGTTCTGGATGCTCCGCGGCATCCATCCGGCCCCGGCGGATCCGTATCCAACGGTGTCGTCGTTCACGCAGGTCACCTCCAGCGGATCGACGCTTCCAAGCCTCTCCCCCGACGGCCAGTGGATCGCATTTGCCGGCGCTTCGTCGGGGAACTTCGACGTCTACCTGCAGAATGTCGATTCTCCGGGAGCGATCAACCTGACGTCCGATTCGAAGTCGAACGACACCGAGCCTGCCTTCTCGCCGGACGGTGAGCGCATCGCCTTTCGCTCCGCGCGGCAGGGCGGGGGCATCTTCGTGATGACCCGCGGCGGCAAGGACCCGCAGCGGTTGACCGACTTCGGCTACTCTCCGGCGTGGTCGCCCGACGGACGCTATCTGGCCGTGGCCTCCGAGGTGGCCGTGACGCCTGATGCGGGCCCGCTCGCCTCCGTGATCTGGATTGTGACGGTCGCCTCAGGCGAGAAACGACAGCTCGAGACGGGCGAGGCCCTCGCCCCGCACTGGTCTCCCCACCGCCTGCGCGTCGCGTACTCCGGAGCTTCCGAAACGGGCCGGCGCAGCATCTGGTCGGTGACGGTGGCGGGCCGGGCGACTCGACAGCTCACGACACATCCCTCCCACACGACGTTCTCGGATTGGGATCCGGTATGGTCGCCGGACGGTGGAGCCGTCTACTTCCTCAGCGATCGATCCGGGAAGCGCAATCTCTGGACGATCAGAGTCGACGAAGAGTCGGGAGCGCCGCTCGGGGAGCCGAGGCCGCTGACCGTGCCGGGCGACGTCACGTCGATCGCCATCTCGGGAGACGGCGCGCACCTGGCCTGTGCCTGGACCAGCGGATCCTCGAACATCCAGCGGTTGTCGATCGATCGGAACAGCGCGGCTGCCATTGACGATCCGGAGCGGGTGACGCAGGACGGGGTGACCCCCACAAGCGTGGCCGCCTCACCCGACGGCGAGTGGGCCGTCTTCTCGTCGGGGCCCTCTCCCGAGCATCTGTTCGTGATTGGCTCGGACGGATCCGGACTGTGCCAGGTCTCGGCCGGATTGGGCGCCGACCTCGACCCGCTCTGGTCTCCTGACGGGCGACAGATTGTCTTCAGCGACGTGACCGCTGCCGGGGGCCAGTTGAAGATCATGGGTCGCGACGGGAGCGGCATCGAGACGATGTGCGAGGAGCGGGGCTGGCGTCACCCGGTGTGGTCCCGGGACGGGTCGCGCGTGGCGGCGGTGAATCGAAACGGGGAAATCGGCCTGTTCGATGCCGGCACGCGAGGCACTCCTCCGGGAGTGCGGTACCTGCTCCCTGCGGTACGACAATCGGCGAGTCGAGGCACCGTGCCGCTGCTCTGGGACTGGTCGCCGGACATGACGCTGCTTGCGGGAGAGGACAGTTCAGGCCCGTTCGTGTACAACGTGACGTCGCAGGAGTGCGTGGGGCTCGTCGGATTCTCGGGGCCGAGCGCCTTCATGCCGGACAGCCGCCGGCTCCTGGTGGCCGACTCGAGGGGCAAGCTGCTGCTGGTCGATTCCGCCACCAGCGAACAGTCCGAGGTGCTGTCGGTCGCGCCGGATCACCTGGCAGGCATGTCGCTGTCGCGTGACGGGCGCCACGTGTTCATCCTGCGGGTATCGGATCGGCGGGAGATCTCCATCGCGACCCTCTCGAACGCCACGCGATAGCCCGGCCCTCCGCTCACGCCGTTGCCGGCCGGAGCCCTGGTCGCGTGCCCGACCAGGTCAGGCCTGCGCCCCCGACTCGTCACTTGGGCCCACGCCGTAGCGCCTGATCTTCCGCCACAAGGTCGCCCTGCTGATGTTGAGCGCCTGGGCGGTGCGGCGGCGATTGCCCTTGAATCGGACGAGCGCCTGCGTGATGAGGTCGCGTTCGTGCCGCGTGATGTCGAATGACGACGCGGCGGCGGCGGTCCCGTCCGGCGCCTGCAGGTCGGCGGGCAGGTCCGAGACCGTGATCCGCGGGCCCGACACCAGGATGATGGCACTCTCGATGACGTGCTGCAGCTCCCGCACGTTGCCCGGCCACGGGTAGTCGATCAGCCTGGTCATGGCATCAGGCGAGATCGTGGGCGCCGGCTTGCCGCATCGCTCGGCGACGCGCTGCAACAGGGCCTGCGCGAGCGCCGGGATGGCCTCCCGCCGTTCCCGGAGTGGAGGAACCGTCAGCATGAACGCCGCAAGACGGTAGTAAAGGTCCTCCCGGAACCTGCCGGCCTGCACAGCCGACCTCAGGTCGTGGTTGGTCGCGGCGATGATGCGCGTGTTGACGCGGACGGTCTTCTCGCCGCCGACGCGCCGGATTTCGCCGTCCTGCAGGGCTCGCAGGAGCTTCGCCTGCAGCGACAGCGGAATCTCGGCCACCTCGTCCAGGAACAGCGTGCCGTTGCTCGCCACTTCGAACAGGCCCGCCTTGTCCCGCACGGCGTCGGTGAAGGCGCCGCGCACGTGGCCGAAGAGCTCCGACTCCAGCAGCATCTCCGGCATCGCGGCGCAGTTGATGCACACCAGCGGACCTCGCGCCCGGGCGCTCTGCTCATGAATCATGCGGACCACGGCTTCCTTGCCGGTGCCGCTCTCGCCGCTCACGAGCACGGTCGTATCGAGCGGAGCCACGCGAGCGGCCAGCTCGAAGGTGGCCCGGAGGGGCTGGCTGACCAGCACGACGTGGTGCGCGTGCGCATAGTCCGACACGCGCCTGCGCAGGCGCTCGAGTTCCGCCGATTGACGGACGCTGCCGCGCTCCCGCCTGGCCGCGGCCAGGCGCTCGGTGCGCACCTTCTCGCTGATGCGAACGACTTCGATCGAGAGCTCAGGGCCGCGGAACTCGGTCCGGAGCCGCTCCGCATCGTTGCCCCAGCTGCCGGAGTCTCGGCCGACGATCACGCACTCGGCGGCGTTCGCGGCCGCGCAGGCTGTCTCCTGGAAGTAGATCTCCAGGCCGGTGCACGCGCTGGCGTATCCGCTCGCGTACCCGACCAGCGACCAGCACACCGGATCCTGGCTGATGCCGTGGTGAAAGACGTGCTGCTCGGCCTCGTAGGAATGGCGGCACACCCCGTGTGCCTCGAACCGGCCGGCCTCTTCGTCGTAATCGAGGCGCGGCATGTCGGCGAGCACGAAGCCCTCGAGCGAGTGCAGCGCCGGCCCGAGCGCCAGACCCTCGAGCGGATCGCGCCAGGCGAACTGGTCGCGCAGGGCGAGGGCGTCGTGGTAGCCGTCGGCGTATCCGAAACGCATCAACATGCAGCGCGCATGGTCGCTCCCGAGCGTGCCAATCAGCTCCTTGCGAAGCAGCCCCATGGCCGCCGCACTGAGAATCATCACGCGCTGTTCGTGCATCCAGATCTGGCCGACGTCGCGCCGGAAATCCAGCAGCTCCGACGGCTGCAAGTCTCTGTGGGTGGTCATGATGTTTCGGTCCCGGGGGCGTCCGAGATCGAAGGGGGGCGAGGCGGTACTCGAGTTCAGCATACACCTGAGACGGGCTCAATGTGACACAAGGACGGTTCATTGTGCGGCGCTGTGTTTCAGAATGAAACACACCAGAATGGGCTGCGGGCCAGCCTGCCCGATGCCGCGGCCAGATCCCGGTCGTTCACGCCGCCCGCGGCTTCCCTCCATGGCCTGTCTCGTGCATTGGATGTTCAGCAGGTGATCGGTCCGTTCGGAAGATCGGCAGCCCCCGTCGTCCCCGCTGAGGCACCGATGCGGCCTGATATGCACGGGCGACGGGACCGGGTGCGAGCACTCGGCCCGATGGTCGACATGCCGGCGGAGTTGCGCCGGGCGTGCGAACCGGACGCGGCGTTCGAGCCGATTCCGGACCCGGCACCGCACGATTGGCTCGCGACCCACGACGAGCAGGGCCAGACGTTCGAGCAGTTCTGCAGCACCGAGTCGAAAATCGATCCGGCGGCGAGCCGCGTCTACCTGCAGCCGTTCGATGATCTGCCGCCCTCCGCATCTCCCTGTCTCGAGGCGGTCGCGTCCTTCTGCCGGGCGTTCTTCTGCCTCGAGGTCTCGGTGCTGCCGCCCCTCACGCTGGACGCCCGGGCGGCTGCAACCCGGATCGACTGGCAGTCAGGGGCGCCGCAGACCTACGCGGGCGACCTGCTCGTCGGCCTGGCGGCGGCCGGCCGCCCCGCCGACGCGCTCTGCGTGATGGGCGTGACGCTGCGGGACCTGTATCCGCACGCGGTCGTGAACTTCGCGTTCGGCGAGGCATCCGAGCAGCGCCGGGTCGGCGTATTCAGCATGGCCCGCTTCGGCCCGCCGTATTGTGACCAGTCGCGCCAGGCGGTCCGGGAAGTCCTGACCCGGCGTTGCTGTCGCGTGGTGGCGCACGAGATCTGCCACATCATCGGGATCCAGCACTGCATCTACTACCGGTGCCTGATGAACGGATCGGCCGACATGGCGGAGAGCGACCGGCGGCCGCTGCACATCTGCCCGGTGGATCTCCGGAAGCTGCACTGGGCGATCCATTTCGACATTGTCGAGCGGTACCGCCGGCTTCAGCGGTTCTGGCACGACACGGGCTACGACGACGAAGTCAGGTGGATCGAGCGTCGCCTGCCGCACGTGCAGTTCGGCTGGAGAAGGCTCTCGGGACATCCTGAACGACGCGTGGACGAGACCTGAGACCCGAAACGCTACAGGAGCCCCACGAAGCGCGCCGGCTCGATCGCGTACCCCGGGAACACCGGGGCGGGATCCGGAACGCGCAGGTGTTTCACGACCAGTTCCCCGAAGACGTCGCGGAAATCCGTCGTCACCGCGAGATCGCGTCCGTCGTAGAGCTGGTCAGGCAGAAGCCCCGGCCACCGGCCCAGCACGCGCCCGCCACGGACGTCTCCGCCAATCACGAACATCGCGTTGCCGTGTCCGTGGTCGGTGCCTCCGTTCCCGTTCTGCTTCACCGTGCGTCCGAACTCCGACATGGTCACGATGACGACGTCGTCCAGCCGATCGTCCAGATCTGCCGTGAGGGCGGCAAGGCCTCTGGCGAAGTCGTCGAGGCGTGCGGCCAGCTGGCCGATCGCCGCGCCCTGATTGACGTGAGTGTCCCAGCCGCCGACCTCGGCGAATGCGACCTGCACTCCGACATCCGCCTTCACGAGCTGCGCGATCTCCCTGAGCGAGTTTCCGAAGGCAGACCGCGGATAGTCCGCGCCGGGAGCGGGCTGGTATGTGGGGGAGACAGCGGACTTCAGCATCCTGACCGCGTCGAACGCCTCGCGGCCCTGCGTGCGCAGCCTCTCGTCCGGAGAGGCCAGGTACTCTTCCGCGAATGCCCCTGGCAATGACGCAGAACCTCCCCGGACGCCGAACTGCGGCAGCGGACCGAGCGCGAGAGCCGGCGCCTTCCCGAGCAGTGTGCGCGGAAGCTGAGGCGTCACCGCGACGGCGCGGAACGGCGTCCGCGACGGATCGCTGGACACTGTCAGCACTCGATTGAGCCAGCCGTCAGCCGTGTTCTTGTCGCCCGGGGTTGCGCTCTCCATGTAGTCCTGGGCATCGAAGTGCGAGCGGGTCGGGTCGGGGGAGCCACAGGCATGGATCACGCCGAGGTGCCCTCGATCGAAGATCGGCTTGAGGGGAGCAAGCCGCGGGTGGAACGCGAAGAACCCATCCAGGTCGATCGCGCCGTCGCCAACGACGCCCGGCCGCGGCACCCCGATGAGCGGACGCGAGGCAAAATACGACGTCTCGCCGTAAGGGACGATCACGCTGAGGCCGTCGACGGCGCCTCGCTGGAAGATCGCAATCAGGACCTTTCGGCGCGCGGGCACGCCGGCCGCCTCGACCGTCCGTGAGAGAAAGCGGGGCCCGAGCCCAAGCGTGACGAGCGCCAGGGCGCCATCCTTCAGGAACACTCGACGAGTGAGCATATGACCTCTCAACGACGCTGGAATTCCGGCGACCCGAGCGCAAGCGCGGCCTCCTCGGGCAGGCTGGTTTGGCGCTCCAGGACGGAAGACGTTGCGCGAGTCTCGTAAGGCCCAATCAACACGCGAGGCATCCGGGTCCGCTCGACCGCCGGGTCGGTCGACCCCAGAAGGCCCGGCAGGTCGACGACGATGCCGGGCAGCCGGTTGGACGAGAGGGCCGTCGCGAAGCTCATCCGATCGAGCAGCGCGCCGGCAGTCGACCATCCGTCGGCGCGGTCCGCGTAACCGGTCGGCGGCAGACATCCGTAGACGGGCATTCCGAGCAGGCGCAGCGCATTGACCGCTGGTGCGGCATGGTCGATGCGCGCGTGGGTCGCGCGCAGGGCGCTGACCACGAACTCGAACGGCGTCTTCAGCTTGGCCCGGTACGCGGCCGGCGACGTGAACTCTCTCGACAGCAGGATCGTCCGGACGACCTCCCGGAGGTCGCCGCCGGTTTCCCGAAACCGCGCCGCCGCCCGATCCACGAGCGTCGGTGGCGGATCGTCGGCAACCAGCCGCCGCACCAGCTTGGTCGCGATGAAGCGCGCCGTGGCGGGTTGGCTGGCGAGGATGTCCAGGACCGCGTCGCCGTCACTCTTGCCGCCGCCGGCCTTGATCACATGGCCGAGCACCACCTTGCGTCCCTCGTCGTGGCGGCGAGGGTCGAAGGCGAAGCCGCCGCCGTTGTAGGGTCCCGCGATGGTCCAGCCCGTGAAACATCTGGCGACCTCGGTCACGTCGCGCTGCGTGTAGCCGCCGTCCACGCCGAGCGTGTGAAGCTCCATCAGCTCGCGTGCGTAGTTCTCGTTGAGGCCGGAGCGCCCCGGCGCAGGCCTGGCCGGAGGTTTGGCAGGCGGGCTCGCCATCGATCGCATGCCCGGCCGCACGGCCCCGGGTTCCGCCCTCCTCGCCGGGTGCGGCCCACCCGGGTCGGTGCTCAGCCAGTTGTCGAGATAGAAGAGCATCGCCGGGCTCTGGGCCACCGCGCCCAGCAGGTCACGAAATCGGCCGAACACCCGCGGACGGATGATCGATTGCTCGTAGTCGGCCAGGTAGATCCGGACCGGGCCCTTGCCGATGAACACGTTGAAGTGGTTGAACCAGAAGTCGACGAGCACCTCCTGGAGCTGCCGTTCGCTGTAGACGGCACGCAGGATCTTCTGCTCGAAGAGGTCGGTCTGTATCTCCCGCTCGCGTTTGAACACTTCCGGCTCCGGGGCGCGCGGGGTGGAAGGCGCTGCCGCTGCGCTGGCCCCGCCCTCCTTCGATGGCGAACGCGCGGCCGCCCTTTCGGCGACCCGCCGTCTTCGCTCCGCATCCGCCGGCTTCACGTAGTCCTCGGCGAGGGTGCGGGGCGAGGCCGCCAGGGTCGGCAGCGTCGCCAGGCGCGCCTCGAGGCGGGAGTCGTCCATCCGCTCCGGGTGAAGCTGCAGATCGATGAAGGCCTTGATGCCGAGCCGTGCGACCTGCTCCGCCTCGCCCGGACGTGGCCCGAATGTCGATCGACTCAGCAGGTGGGTGACGGCCCGCTCGTCGGAGGACGCTGAGACAGCAGGCGGGCTCTGATGATCCTCGGCCGTCACAGGCGCCGTGCGAAGAGCGCACCCTGCCATTGTTGCCAGTATGGCGACGCCACCGAGCGCACAGACGCGACCGACGCCCCGGTCCGCGATTGGCATGGTTTGAGACTCCAGGTTGCCCTAATCCTATTAGACCAATCAGGATTGAAAAGGTCGCACGCCAGTGGCCGGCCGCCCGGGATCTGCGGTCGACCTGTCAGGGCCATCCGGTGGAATGCCCGACGCCGGCGGGGGTATCATCTGCTGCCTGGTTCGACTCGTTGCCCACCCACATGGAGGTCACAATGGTTCATCGTCGGCTGGCTTGCCGGGAGGCTCGTCGCCAAGATGTAGGCGAGACGCCGTCATCCGGATTATCCCTGTCAACCCGGCCGGAAAACGCGGGGAGTTCTCTGCCTCTGCGATGTAACATCCGACGCCACCTCCCGGTCTAACTCCATCGACCTCTCATCCTGCAGCCCGGTCGAACAGGGAACGCGATGCCAACCAGCACACTGGTTCACTCGAATCCGCCTGCGACGTTGATGCGGGCGTTGTCTGACGCGGAGCGCGAGGAAATGGCGGCCCTCGGAATCCTCTCACGCGACGGCGGGGTCGTCGAGGCTCCGCCCGCGCCAGATCGCGCATCTGCCGACGGGCCCATCGAAAAGCGTGCGATCCGGGCGGGCTCGGTCCTGAACGAGGCGTACGACTACGCGACGGCCGTCCTCGTTCACGCGCGGGCTGCGGTTCGACATCGGCGACAAGACGATGCTCATGATCTCGGGGACGGCGAGCATCGACGACGCAGGACTGACCAGGCACATCGGCGATTTCCGCGCGCAGCTCTGGCGGACTTATCGCAACATCACCGCGCTGCTCGAGTCGGAGGGCGCGACCTGGCACGACATCGTCCGGACCACCTGCTACCTGCGCGACATCGAGCGCGACTACAAGAGACTTCAACGAGGTGCGCACGGCATTCTTCACCTGGCTCGGCCTCGACCCGCTGCCCGCGAGCACCGGCATCCAGGCGAGGCTCTGCCGCGAGGACCTGCTCGTCGAGATCGAGGCGATCGCCATCATGCCGTGCGGCCGGCGCGCGGACCTTCCGCGCGAAGCGGCGAGCCCACTGCGCGGTCTGCTCCATGCGCGATCTGCTCGACTGTACGGCACTCCGTGCTGCTCGGTGGCGCGCGCGGATGTCCACCTGCAGGCATCGGCCCAGGGTCCGTTCGAGCGATTCCGGGTGCGCCATCGCCCAGGAACCCGATCGACGAGCTGGTGTTCGCCGAAGCTGAAGACGGCTGGGCATCCAGCCCGCCGCGCCTCTGCTCGGACGCCGTGTTCGTGCGCCGCGCGTTCCTCGACGTGATCGGCACGCTGCCGACCGGCGACGAGGCCCGGGCTTTCTCGACGACCAGGACCCGAGCAAGCGCGCGGCGCTCATCGATCGCCTGCTCGAGCGGACGGAGTTCGCCGACTACTGGGCGATGAAGTGGGGCGACGTGCTGCGCGTCAAGTCGGAGTTCCCGATCAATCTGTGGCCCAACGCCGTGCAGGCGTATCACCACTGGATCCGCACGGCCGTGCGCGACAACGTGCCCTACGACCGGTTCGCGCGCGAGCTGCTGACCGCAAGCGGCAGCAACTTCCGCGTCCCGCCGGTCAACTTCTACCGGGCCGTCCAGAGCAGGGATCCGCAAGCGATCGCCGTCGACCGTGGCGCTGACCTTCATGGGCACGCGAACGCGAAGCCTGGCCGACAGGATCGCCTGGCCGACATGGCGGCGTTCTTCTCGCAGATCGGCTACAAGGCGACCAGCGGAGTGGAAGGAAGAGATCGTCTTCTTCGATCCGGACAAGGCGCTGCCGGCCCAGGTGCGGGCGCGCCACGTGCGGTCGTGTTTCCCGACGGCACCGACCGGCGCGGATCTGCCCGGCCAGGATCCGCGCGAGGCGTTCGCCGCCTGGCTGCGTCACGCCGAAGAACCCCTGGTTCGCGCAGACGCGTCGTCAACCGCGTCTGGTTCTGGCTGCTCGGGCGCGGCATCATCCACGAGCCCGACGACATCCGGCCCGACAATCCGCCCGCCAATCCGGAGCTGCTCGCGTACCTCGGAACGCGAGCTGGTCGCGTCCCACTACGACCTGAAGCACCTCTACCGGCTGATCCTGAATTCGACGACCTACCAGCTGTCGTCCGCTGCCGCGCAGCACCAGCCCGGCGGCCGAGGCACAACTTCGCGCACGCGATCCTGCGCCCGCTCGAGGCGGAGGTGCTGATCGACGCGATCAACCAGATCACCGGGATGACGGAGCAATACCAGAGCGCGATTCCCGAGCCGTACACGTTCATGCCGCCCGAGGTGCGCTCGATCGCGATCGGCGACGGCAGCATCACGAGCTCGTTCCTCGGAGACATTCGGCCGGTCGCCACGCGACACGGGCCTCGCCTCGGAACGCAGCACCCGGCCGACCGCCGCGCAGCGGCTGCTACCTGCTGAATGGCAGCGACATCCAGCGCAAGATTCAGCAGGGTCCGAAGCTGCAGGCGCTGCTCCAGGCCGGCGGAGACGGACGGCAGGTCGTGAACCGGCTCTACCTCGCGATCCTCTCGCGGTTCCCGACCGACGAGGAGCTGACGGCTGATCGGCAGCCGCATGCCCGCCACCGGCGGGCAACAGGCGTCGCGGCGCGGCCATCGATCTCGCGTGGGCCCTGATCAACAGCGCGGAATTCCGGTACCGGCACTGATTCCGGCGCGATGCCGCCGATCGCGGACGCGTCACGGCCCGATGAGGCCCGGCGACTGCAACGGCGGCACCGACGTGACTGGAGAGCGAGATGATCGTCACGAGGCGCGAAGCGATTCGCGGCGGGCAGTCATCGGTGCGGCCGGGCTGCTGCTGGCCGATCGGCTCGCGCCTGCGCGCCATGACCGCGAAGCCGGCCGCGGGCGAAAGCCGTGATCCAGATCTGGATGTGGGGCGGCCCGTGCGCACCTCGACACGTTCGACCCGAAGCCCGAGGCGGGCTCCGACTACTGCGGGCCGCTCGACAAGCCGATTCCCACCAACGTCGACGGCATACGTGATCGGCGAACTGCTGCCGATGCTCGCCAAGCAGGCGGACAAGTACTCGATCATCCGCAGCATGACGCACGGCAACAACGCGCACGAATCGGCCGCCTACTGGGTGCAGACCGGCCGCAAGCCCGGCGATCGGCTGGTGTACCCGGGCGTCGGCGCGGTCGTGTCGCTGTTCAAGGGCTACAACGCCGGCTACAAGGGCCTGATCCCGCCGTACATCGTCGCTGACGGAGCTGCAGGGACGCTTCTCGGAGTCCGGGTTCCTCGGGCCGCGCTACGCGCCGTTTGCGACGGGCGGCGATCCGCAGCAGACGCCGTTCGCCGTGCAGGGCGTCGTCACGCCCGGGCATCACCGAGCAGCGGCAGCGGGATCGGCGCGACCTGCTCCACCAGCTCAACACGTTCGGCAACGCGCATCAGCGGCGACCCGCAGCTCGCAGGCCTTCGCGCAGGCCGAAGAGCAGGCGTACGAGCTGATCCTCGGCGACGCGGGCAAGGTCTTCGATCTGTCGCAGGAGACCAACGAGATGCGCGAGCGATACGGCCGCAACACGTTCGGACAGTCGTGCCTGGTGGCACGGCGGCTGGTCGAGCGCGGCGTGCCGTACGTCACCATCAACTACAAGGGCTGGGACACGCACAAGCAGCACTTCCAGGCGATGCGCCAGCGCCTGCCGCAGATGGACACGGGCATGGCGACGCTGCTGCAGGACCTGTCCGAGCGCGGCCTGCTCGACAGCACGATCGTCTGGTGGAGCGGCGAGTTCGGCCGGACGCCGAAGATCATGTGGGAGGCGCCGTGGAACGGCGGCCGCGGTCACTGGGCTCCGCCTTCTCAGCCGTGCTGGCGGGCGGCGGCTTCAAGGGCGGCCGCGTGATCGGCGCAACCGATGCGAAGGGCGAGCAGGTGACGGATCGTCCCGTCTACCCGGAAGACGTGATCGCCAGCATGTACGAGCTGCTCGGCCTGGATCCCGAAGCGAAGCTGCCCAATCCCGAGGGACTGGACGTTCACCTGGCGCCGACCGCTGCGGAGTCTGGCCGGCCGGACGGTCGGCTGAAGGAAATCATGTAGGCGAAGTCGCATGAACATATTCAGATCCGTTCGGTCGCGCGTTTCGGAATTCCAGGCCGCGCGCGACAGTTGGCTCTCCGGGGCGGTGCCGGCCGCTGCATGCCTGTTCGCCGTGCTCCTGCCGGCCGCCGTGGTGATGGCCCAGCAGCAGCCGAACACGCCGCACGTCGGCTACGTCTATCCGGCCGGGTCCCGGGCGGGCACGACGAGCCAGGTCAGAGTCGGCGGGCGCTTCCTGGACGGCGTCTCCGGCGCCGAGATCTCCGGTCGCGGCGTCAGCGCCCGAATCATCGAGCACGACAAGCCGATGACGATCATGCAGATCAACGACCTGCGGGAGAAGCTGCAGGAGCTGGTCAAGAAGGCGCCGGCCGATCCTGCCAGCCGCCAGGAGGCCCAGGCGCTGCGCATGCGCATCGGCGACTCGCTGCGGCGTAACGCGAACCCGATGATCGCGGAGTACGTCACCGTCGAGGTCGTCATCGCGCCGGACGCCGAGCCCGGCCTGCGCCAGCTCCGGCTCGCGACGCCGCTCGGCCTGACCGAGCCGCTCGTGTTCGCGGTTGGACAGTTCCCCGAGTTCAGCGAACGCGACGTCAAGACCACCAGGGCCGACACCGAGCTGACCATCACGCTGCCCGCCACGGTCAACGGGCGGATGATTCCGGGCGATGCGGACCGCGTGCAGGCGCCGCTGCGCCAGGGCCAGCAGTACACGCCGGGCGACGTGGACCGGTATCGGTTCGCCGCTCGCAAGGGACAGGACCTCGTCATCGCGGCCAGCGCCCGCGAGCTGATGCCGTACCTGGCCGATGCGGTGCCGGGCTGGTTCCAGGCCGACGCTCACCCTCTATCGACGGCGGCGGCAGGGAAGTGGCCTACGACGACGACTTCCGGTTCCAGCTCGATCCGGTCATTCACTTCCGCGTCCCGAGCGACGGCGAATACGTCGTCGAGATCAAGGACGCGCTGTATCGCGGGCGCGAGGACTTCGTCTACCGCATCTCGATTGGCGAGTTGCCATTCGTGACGGGCATCTTTCCGCTTGGCGGGCTGTCGAGCGCGAAGACCAGCGTCGAGGTCATCGGCTGGAACCTTCCCGGCAACAGGTTGACCATGGACGCGTCCGGCGCGGGACCCTCGATCGTGCCGCTCTCGGTGCACCGGGGCGCTACCGTCTCCAATCGCGTGCCGTTCGCGCTCGACACGCTGCCCGAGGCGTTCGAAAAGGAATCGAACGACACCCCGAAGGCCGCCCAGAAGATCACGCTTCCGGTCATCGTCAACGGGCGCATCCAGCAGGCCGGCGACATCGACGTGTTCGATTCGATGGTCGCGCCGGCCAGCAGATCGTCGCGGAGGTCGTGGCGCGCCGGCTCGCTTCGCCGCTCGACTCGTCGCTCGAGCTGACCGACGCTGCGGGGAAGCGGCTCTCGTTCAACGACGACTTCGAGGACAAGGGCGCCGGGCTCGTGACGCATCAGGCCGACTCGTACCTGGCGGCCACGCTGCCGGCGACTGGCACCTATTTCCTGCGCGTGTGGGACACCGCAGCGCAAGGGCGGGCCCGAGTTCGCGTACCGCCTGCGCGTCGGCGCGCCCCGGCCCGACTTCGATCTGCGCGTCGCGCCGTCGGCGATCAACGCCGGCGCGGGCACCTCGGTTCCCGTCACGGTCACGGCCATCAGGAAAGACGGGTTTGCCGGCGACATCGTCCTCACCGTGAAGGACGCTCCGGACGGATTGGTGCTGAGCGGAGGGACGATTCCCTCCGGCCAGGATTCCGTCAGGCTCACGATGAGCATGCCAATCCGGCCGGAGAAGGCGCCGCTCGGCGTCGGGGTGGAAGGCCGCGCGGTGATCGAGGGGAAGCCGGTGACGCGGGAGGCCGTGGCCGCCGAGAACATGATGCAGGCCTTCGCGTACTGGCATCTCGTGCCGACGAATGAAGGCCTGAGAGTATCGGTCGTGCCGCGTGGAGCGTTCCGGATTCCGGCCAGGATCGTCGGCGCGCAGCCGGTGATGGTGCCCGCCGGCGGAACGGCCAGGGTCCGAGTCACCCTTCCGCCAGGCGTCCTGACCTTCGAGAAGATCCAGTTCGAGCTGAGCGACCCGCCCGACGGCATCTCGCTTCGCGACCTCACGTTGAGCGGACCGGGCGGCGAGTTCATCGTCCAGGCCGAGGGCGGCAGGATGAAGGCGGGCTTTCGAGGGAATCTGATCGTGACGGTATCGGGCGAGCGCGTGCCGCCGCCGACCGCGCCAGCCGGCGCCGTTCGGCGCCGGGTCCAGGTTCTGACGTTGCCGGCGATCCCGATCGAAATTGTGCCGACAGGGAAATGAAGAGGGCGGCCACGGGCTTGGGGCCTTAAGCCCCAAGCCTTAAGCCCCAAGCCTACTCTTTGTCCCCCGCCTTTGCCGGCGGCGCCGGCGCGACCTTCTTCTTCTGCGCGTCGAGCCGCGCCTTGATGTACTCGTCCATCTGCAGGCGAGGCACGCCGCTTGTCCACCAGTCGGGGGCCGGCTTTCCCATCAGGTAGTAATCGAAGAACTCCTTCATCCGGACCGTGTAGTCCTGCTGGTTCGCGGGCTTCGCGAGGCCGTGGTTTTCACCCGGGTATTCCAGCATGACCACCGGCTTGCCCAGGCGCCGGAGCGTGTTGAAGTACTCCACCCCTTGGGTGAAATCGACCGCGCCGTCCTTGTCGTTGTGAAGGATGACGAGCGGTGTCTTCACGTTCTTGGCGAAGTTCACCGGCGAATTGCGGACGTAGGCCTCCCAATTGTCCCAGTAGCCGCCGTAGAACCGGCCCTGGCTGCTCTCGAAGATCGCCTGGTTGGTGCCGCCCGTGTTCTTGTAGATGAGGCTGTACATGCTGACCATGTTCGTCAGCGGCGCGCCGGCGATGGCCGCCGCGAACAGGTCCGTCTGCGTCACGGTGAACGCGGTCTGGTAGCCGCCCCACGAGTGGCCCTGCAGGCCGATGTGCTTCGGATCGACGACGCCCGTCGCGATGGCCGCCTTCACCGCAGCCGTCAGGCACCACACCGCAGACATCCCGGGGTCGTTGACGCGATAGGAGATGTCCGGCATCAGCACGGCGTAGCCGTTGCTGGTGTAGACCGACTTGTTGAAGCCGTTCGCCGTCGGCGTCGCGAACTGGTTGTGGCCCTGCGTAAGCTTCTCGTAGATGTAGACGAGCGTTGGATACGTCTTGCCCTTCTCGTAGTTGGCGGGCAGGTAGAGCGATCCCTGCAGCTTGCGCGTCGGTCCGCCCTTGCCGAGGGTGACGGTGTAGTTGATGATCTGGGCGCCGCTCGACCACGTGAACTTCTTCACCTGGTCGTCGAGCGCGGTGATCTTCCTGCCAGGCTTGAGCGTCGCGTCGGTGACGTAGGCGTCGGCCGGTGCGGCGGGCGTCCCCTTCGAATAGATATAGACGTCAGCCTTCTCCGCCTTCTGAAGGCCGAACGAGGCATCGTCCCAGAGCAACGGCTGCACGCCGGGCTTGCCCGGGTCGATGCGGCCCACGCCGCCCTTCTTCGTGAACTCGCCGAACATGTCCACGTAGCGTGGGATGGAGAGGTCCGTGCCCTTTTCATCGGGATCGAGGCGGAGGATTCGGCGGTAGCGGACCGAGTCCTTCCTGCCGTTGACGGTCAGGTTGACCGCGGCGCCGCCGTTGACCGGAACCTTCCAGATGTCCCAGCCGTCGGACAGCAGCAGGGCATCGCCGTCCTTGGTCCAGCCCATGGCCGGCAACGGCGGCTTCACCATGTTGTGGTCGTCTTCGGTGTTGATGAAGGACACCGGGACCGTCTTCGTCAGGTTGGTCGACTGGCCCGACGCCATGTCGTAGGCGAAGTAGTGGCCGTCGTCGTAGTAGTAGAACTTCGTGCCGTCGGTCGACGGCTGGCCCATGTTTCGCGCCTTCTTCAAGGCGAGTTTCCGTTCGCCGGTCTGCATGTTGATGACATACACGTCGGCGTAGCGGAGGCCGTCGAGATTGCTCTGGAGCTCATAGCTGCGAACGTCGGTGCCGATCGCGAATTTCTCCTTCGGCGACGGCATGACCGAACGGACCGATTCGTCGGCGAGGCGAAGGAACTTCTTCTCCTTGACCCGGAAGATCGAGAGGTAACTGAAGTTCTTATCCATCTCCTCCTGGACGATCTGCTGCGACTGGAGGCGCGTGTCCTTGTAGTGCCAGATCACCAGGTCGGGCTTCTCCTCCGCGTCGTCGGCTGCCGCGGCGGGCGGCGCGGTCGCCTCGGGCTTGGCGCCCGCCGTCTCGTCCGGCTTGTCGCCAGGCTTCTCGCCCGGTTTCAGATCGGCCTTCTTCGGTGCGCGCAGGCCGAAGAGAATCGCGTCGAGGCTCTCGGTCCAGGCCGGCGTCCGGTTCGGGCTGATCGCCATCCCCTCGGGGAATGTCTTGTCCGACGCCGGGTCGTAGAGGGTCTTTTCCGGCTTCGACGCGCCAAAGCCGGTGAAGCCGACCACCGCGTAGACCTTGTCCTTGTAGCGTTTGTCTTCCGTGCCCTTCAGGAAGGCGAGCGCGTCGCCCTTCTCCGTCCAGGCGAGCCGCTCGAACGACGCCTTGCCGCTGTCGAGCGCGGTCACCGTGCCGGACTCCATCGTGCGCAGCTGGACGCCGTTGCCCAGCTTGTCGGCCGCGTCGATGGTGAACGCCAGGGACTTTCCGGACTTGTCGAAGGCGAATTCGTTGACGTTGCCGACGTTCAGCTCGGTGCCGGTCGCGAGCTCACGCAGGATGAGGTCGGTGCCCTTCGGCCGTTCGTCGGCCGCGCTCGAAACTGCCGCGGCGGCCCCGGGAGGTGCCCCGGCGGCTGGCCCCGGCGCTCCGGCCCCGCCGCCGGCGGGGGAGTCTCCGTATTTCTTGAGCGCGATCCAGTTGGCGCGCTCCCCGGAAAACGCGAATCTCTGGATCTTGTCGATCTTCGTTTCCGAGCCGTCCTGCAGGTTCAGGATCGTCACTTTGTTCTGCAGCGGCCTGCGCTGCCGTCGAAGCTGCGCCGCCTCCTTCTTGGTCGGCGCCACGCTGAAGGCCGCCCACTTCGCATCATCGGAAATCGCAAGCGCGCCGCCCTGGCCCCGGGTGTCGCCGACCGGGAAGCGATACTGCTTGTCGCCCTGCGTCTGACGCACGACGACTTCGCTGTCGCCGTTGATCGGCGTGAGGCGGTAGGCGAACCACTTGCCGTCGGGCGACACGACCGGCATGGCGATGGACTGCCAGGCGAGAATATCGGCCAGCTCCATCGCCCGGGGCGACGACGCAGGCTTCTGGTCGTCCCGGGCGGCGGCTTGCGACGCCGCAGGCGGAGCGGCTTTCGGGTTGACCTGAGCGCCCTGCGGGGCAGCGCTCGTGCCGAACTGGAGCGTCCACGCGATGGCGAGTGTGAAGACGAGCAGAGGCAGACGCTTTCGATTCATTTCGGGATCTCCTGTCACACGAACCGGGCGGCCAGATGAAGAATCGTCCCGGAATAGGGTCGCAACATCCCGGCGAGAGTCCCAGGATTATACCCCTGCGGCGCCAGCCTCAAGCCTCAAGACCTGAGCCCTACGCCTCAAGCGCCAAGCCTCCAGCCTCCAGAATCAGGTTAGTATTTCCGAATGCCAATCACCTTCGCGTTGCCGAAGAGCCGGTTTCGCTGGTCGGCCCTTCGCGGCAAATGCCGCATCCGCATCTTCGCCGGTCTGATCCTGCTCATCACTGCGGCCGGCTACGCCGCCTTCGCGGGCCAGCGTTTTGGCCGGCGCGGCAGCGACGACCTCGGGTTCGACACGCCGATTGCCCGGCTGGCTCACGCGATGACCCAGCCGCCGATTCCCATGCGCGGCTTCCAGCCCCAGAACAGCCGGGAGTTCTATCTCGCCACGGTGATATCCGATCAGCAGGACGTCATGTTCGGCCTGACGGCCCTTGTGCTGAGGATGATCGCCACCATGACCGTCGCCGGCGTGGGGCTGGTGTTGCTGACAGCCGGATCGACGGAGTGGGAGATTCGAAGCGAGCCGCCTGCCGCCAGCCAGACCGGCACATTGGCGTGAAACCTGTGTCCTGATGAGGAGCCTTGTGACGGACTCTGCTTCCGCTGCACTCGAACGGCTCGAACAGCTCAACGCGACTTTTGGAGGGCCGGCCGCTCAGGCCAAGCTCGATCAATTGTCCGTGCTGGAACGGGGACGCCTGAAGAGCGCCGCCGAAGTGCTCCGGTACCACGAGTGCCTCTGCTTCCTCCTCGCCTATCCGGACAACGAGCCGCTGCTCGGGCGGGTGCGACAGATGCTGGACGCGTTCGAACGGCGTCCCGACCTGCGCCGCTACCGCGCTGCGCTCGAGGACTCGGGGCTGGCGGGCACCGCCATCGTGTATCCGTTCTTCTGGTTTACCGCGCAATGGCTGGCGCGGCGGTGGCCCGATCGGATCTCGATCGACTGGAAGCACTTCGACAAGGGGGACGATCTCGAGCGCCTGCTGCACCTGATGCTGCCGTACTCGGAGTCGCCGGCCCTCGACGAGTTGACGCTGCCGATCCGCCAGTGGATCGAGCGCCTGAAGGGCCCCGCGGAAACCGATGCCGCCTTCCTGGTCCGGCGCTTCGAGGCGCTCCATCCCAGCCCGTTCGGCCGCGAAACCCTCTACGAGGGCCTCGGGCTTCAGCTCCGCCTCGAGCCGGGGCCGGCGACGCCCGCGCGGACCCGCGCGAGGCACCTCAGCCGGCCCGTCGCCTTCCAGACACGCCCGATCGACCGATCGCGGCCGAACCTGCGGAACGCCATCCGGCAGATGCCCCTGTCGGTGCGCGGCGTGTCGATCGCCGAGGGCGCGGCGCTCATCGACCTTGCCCGCGAGGCCATGGTCACCCGCTCCCGGGACCTCGACAACTTCATCCACGCCGATCCCGCCGACGTCAGGGTCTTCGATTACGGGGGCGGGGTCGAGACGGTCTGCTATGGGCTGATCCCGGAACGTCGCCTGATGATCGAATCGACGTACGGACATCTCGCCCTGAAGAACGGCGTGCCGATTGGCTACGGCCTCTTCAGCGGCCTGTTCGAGTCCGCGGAGGTGATGTTCAACATCTTCGAGACGTATCGTGGCGGAGAAGCGGCACGGATCTACGGCCGTGTGCTCTCGATGGTCCGTCATGTGTTCGGGGTAGACACCTTCTCGCTCGATCCCTACCAGCTCGGCCACGACAACAAGGAAGGCCAGCGCTCCGGCGCGTTCTGGTTCTACTACAAGCTCGGCTACCGTCCGCTGAACCCCGCTGTTCAGCGGCTGCTCCGGGAGGAACGGGCGCGGCTGAAGCGTCACCCGCGCGAGCGATCGAGCGCGGCCATGCTGCAGAAGCTGTCCGCAGAGTACGTGTTCCTTCACACGGCCAGGCCGCGCCGCGACGTGCTCGGCCTCGTGTCGCTCGGCAACATCGGCCTCCACATCTCCCGGTACCTGGCCGGTCGATTCGGGCGCGAGCGCGAACGAGGCATGCGCGTCTGTTCACGGGAGGCCGCGCGTCTGCTCGGCGTCCGGTCGTTTGCGGGATGGACCGCCGGAGAGCGGCTCGCCTGGCAGCGATGGAGCCCGCTCGTGCTGGCGCTCCCCGGCGTGGATCGGTGGTCCGACGGCGGGCGCCGCGCCCTGGTGCGCGTCGTGCGCGCCAAGGGCGCTCGCCGCGAATCCGACTTCGTGCGCCTCTTCGACGCGCATCGACCGCTTCGGCGCGCTGTGCTGAGTTTGTCGGCAAAGGAGTAGGAGTTCGGTTTCGCCTCGTGGGATGGAGCATCGCGATGAGCAGGCTGGCGGCGTTCAAGGCGGGCACCCGTGACGCCATCGTGGCGCAGTTGCAGCGACGGTTGTCGGCCGAGAGCTATCCTCGCCTGACCGTGCTGACGGCATTGACCGTGTCGGGCGGCGTCGCCTTTCTCGTGTCGGCCGGAGGGCTGCGCGCCGGCGTCAATATGATGCCGGTCCGCTATTTCCTCGCGACCTTCGTCGGCTATCTCGCATTTCTCGGGTGCATATGGGCGTGGATCGGCTACGAGCGGCGCCGGCTCGGCACGGACGGCCAGGCCGGCCTGACCCAATCCGGTAGCCGGGGGAGCATCGACTTCGGCGACGTGATCCCGGATGTCGATCTCGTGCCAGGCCGGGGAGGAGGCACCGGGGCGCCGTTGAACCTGTTCGCGGGCGGCCGCGGGGGCGGTGGCGGAGGCGGAGCAGTGTGGGCCGGCCCGACGATGGAGACGACCGAGCCCGCCTCGTCGCTCTCGAAAGGCGCCGGGTCCGCGGTGGAGAAGGTGGCGGGAGCCATCGACCTCGACGACCTCAAGTGGATCCTCCTGGCGCTGGCGGCCGCGCTCGGTGGCCTCATCGCCGTCTGCTGGGTGATCTACGTCGCGCCGCTCATGCTCGCCGAGGTTGCGCTCGACGCCGCGCTGGTCTCGACGGCCTACAGCCGCCTCAAGCAGAAGGATCGCGAATCCTGGACTTCCGCGGTGCTGCGCCGGACGTGGCTTCCGGCCCTCGCGCTGGTGGCGATGATGACGCTCATGGGTTGGGCGCTGCAGAAGGCCGCACCGGACGCGCATTCGGTCGGGGCCGTTCTCCGCAGCGTGTTTCGTGGATAGGCCTCCTCGAAGAGTCTGGTTGCGGACGACTTGAACCCTGAGCGCCGGCGCCGCGCCAGGTCCGTCCCGACCGTGGATGGGAGGAAGCCGTGCGCTCGCCGGACGGCGGCTGGTGATACACTTCCCGGGTTCGACCCAGGAACAGCGTCGGCCAAGGCATCCTGCTCGTTGTTTTCGCGGGTCGACATCACGCTCTATGACTTCCCTCTAGCTGGAACGGGCCACGAGCATGTCCAAGATCACGCTGAAGGTGAACGGCCAGGCGCACGCGCTCGACCTGGATCCGTCGACCCCGCTCCTCTACGTCCTCACGGATGACCTCGGCCTGAAGGGGCCGAAATTCGGCTGCGGCCTCGCGCAGTGCGGCTCCTGCACGGTCATCGTCAATGGACGCGCCATCAGATCGTGCATCACGCCGGTCTCGACCGTCGCCGGGGCCGAGATCACCACGCTCGACGGCATCGGCACCGAGGAGCATCCGCACCCGCTGCAGCGTGCGTTCGTCGAGGAACAGGCGGCGCAGTGCGGCTTCTGCCTGAACGGGGTCATCATGAGCGCCAAGGCCCTGCTCGATCGCAATCCGAAGCCGACCGAGGACGAGATTCACCAGGCCCTCTCGGGCGTGCTGTGCCGCTGCTTCACCCACGTGCGGATGATCAAGGCGATCAAGCGCGTCGCCGACGGGAGGACGTCATGAACCGGCCGCTGACGCCCGACGCCGCCGACACGCTGGCCCTCAACGGCTTCACCCGGCGCGATTTCCTGAAGACGACGGGCGTACTCCTCGTGACCTTCGCGATGGGCGAGGTGACGTTCTTCTCGGAGGACGCAGACGCCCAGGGCATCAACGGGCCCGGCGCGCCGTCGCTCGACGCGTGGATCGCCATCGCGGGGGATGGCTCGGTGACCGCCTACACCGGCAAGTGCGAGCTGGGCCAGGGGCTGTTCACGGCGCAGGTCCAGCTGATTGCCGAGGAGCTGTGCGTGCCGATCGGCCGGGTGCACCTGATCCAGTGCGACACCTCGGTGACGCCGGACCAGGGCACGACGTCGGGCGCCCAGTCGCACCCCGCCAACTTCAACAACGCGAACCTGGGCCAGGCCGGCGCCACCGCGCGCGAAGCGCTGATCCAGCTGGGATCCGAGCGGCTGTCGGTTCCGATCGATCAGCTGATGGCCAGGGACGGCGCCATCGTGGCGACCGCCGATCCGGCGAAGCGCGTGACCTACGGCGAGCTCATCGGCGGCAAGCGGTTCAGCATGACGATCAGCAGGACGGCAAAGCGCCGGCCGCCGAAGGAGTGGACCGTGCTCGGCACGCTCGGTGCCCCGCGTCGACCTGCCGGGCCTGGTGATGGCAACCGAGACCTTCGTCCACAACGTGCGCGTCCCCGGCATGCTGCACGGGCGCGTCGTGCGTCCGCCTGCGGTTGGCGCGACGCTCGTGAGCGTGGACGAGAGTTCGATCAAGGATGTCGCCGGCGTGGTGAAGCTCGTCGTCCGCAAGAACTTCGTGGGCATCGTCGCCGAGAAGCCGTTCCAGGCGATCCGCGCCGTGCGGGCGCTGAAGGCCACCTGGACCGCAGGCACCGGCCTGCCGAGCCAGGCGGGGTTCTTCGATCAGATGCGGCAGCAGAAGCCGGTGCGCGACACGCTGCTCGTCAATTCCGGTGATGTCGAGGCGAAGCTGGCGTCGGCCTCCGTCGTGCTGAAGTCCACCTATCTCTATCCGTACCAGGCGCATGGATCGGTCGGCGCGTCGTGCGCCGTCGCAGACGTCAAGCCCGGAGGGCGTCACGGTGTGGTCGGCCACGCAGGGCGTGCACCCGCTGAAAGCGTCGATCGCCAAGCTGCTCGCGGTCTCCGCTGGAAACCGTCCGCGTCATCTTCACCAGGGGATCCGGCTGCTACGGCATCAACGGCGCCGACACCGTCGCGTTCGATGCCGCGCTGCTGTCGCACGCGGCCGGCAGGCCGGTCCGCGTCGAGCTGTCGCGCAAAGACGAAATCGCGTGGGAGAACTACGGGTTTCCGTTCGTGATCGACCAGCGGGCGGGCCTCGACGCGAGCGGCCGCATCGTCGCGTGGGATTACGAGGGGTGGTCCGCCGCACGCGGGGGCCGGCCGGGTTACGACCGCCCGGGCAATCTGATCACCGGCCTGCTGGCTGGGTTCGAACCCGCGCCCCTCTCGCCGCGATCGCCGGCGCCCGAGCCGACGGAAGGGTCCGACAACAACCTGAATCCGATCCCGTCCTACCTGGCGTCCCGCGTGGGTGGCGGAAGCGCACGGGCACCGGCTCGATCGAGTCCGAGCGCGTCCTGTCGCACCGCATCACCGGGCCGTTCTGGACCGGGCCGCTGCGGGGGCCCGAGCGGCTGCAGAACACCTTCGCGCACGAGTGCTTCATGGACGAGCTGGCTGCGCGCGCCAACGTGGATCCGATCGAGTTCCGGCTGCGCCACCTGACGCATCCCCGGTTGAGCGACGCGGTTCGAACCGTGGCGAAGACCGCGAAGTGGGATGCGCGGACATCTCCGAAGCCCGGCCGGCCCCGGACCGGGGTTGCCAGGGGACGCGGATGCGCGTGCGTGGCCTACGAGGGGCACAACGGCTACATCGGCATGGTGGCTGAGGTCGAGGTGAACCAGGACACCGGTGCGGTTGCGGTGACGCGAATCGTGATGGCGCTCGACGTGGGCCCGGCCTCGAACCCGAACGGCGTGAAGAACCAGGCCGAAGGCGGCGCGCTGCACGGCATCTCGCGGACGCTGTTCGAAGAAGTGACCTGGGACGATCAGAAGGTCACCTCCATCGACTGGCGGAGCTACCACACGTATCCGCTCGGCGCCCGCATTCCGACGGTCGAGATCGTCCTGATCGATCGGCCGGACGTCGCGGCGACAGGCGCCGGCGAGACGTCGACCACGGTGATGGCGGCAGCGATCGGCAACGCGGTGTTCGATGCCACCGGCGCCCGGCTTCGCCAGGTGCCGTTCACGCCCGAGCGCGTGAAGGCCGCGCTGGCGGCGAGGAGCTGAAGGGAGGCTGAGGCCGCAGGCTCGCGGCTTCAGGCCGTGCGTGCGGCTGCGGGCCGAGCGTGCCGGATGTAGCGCCGGGGCTTCAGCCTGGCGGCTGGAGGCTGGGTCAGGATGTGCGCCAGGGCTTAAGCGCCGGCGAATCCGGCGGCTCTGAAGAGCCGCCCCCACATCAGAGGGATTCGCCGTCCTGCGGCCGTTCGCCTGGTGGTGTGCGTGCCGGATGTAGCGCCGGGGCTTCAGCCCCGGCGAATCCGGCGGCTCTGAAGAGCCGCCCTACATCAGGTCCGGCGGGTTCGGCGGCTCTGAAGAGCCGCCCTACGTCAGGGTCCGGAGGACGCTGTGCCAGGCTCATCGCACCCGGGTCGTCTGCTCTGCTCTTCGGGCACTCGCATCGCCGGGCTGGCCCTCATCGCGCTGCTGGCCACGCTGCAGCCGATTGCCGCCCAGGCCCCTCCGCCTGCAGGGCTGGAGAAGCCCGTCTTTCCCGGCGCAGACTGGGAGCGGATCAGGACGCCCGAGCAGGCGGGCTATTCCGCCCCCCGCCTCCAGGCGTTGCGGGCGTGGGTCCAGTCGCTCGACGCCACCTCGATGACGGTGTCGGTCGGGGGCCGCGTGCTCTTCGAGTACGGGGATCAGGCACATCTCAGCTACCTCGCCTCGGTCCGCAAGAGCCTGCTCGCGATCCTCTACGGCAAGTACGTCGAGAACGGCACGATTCGGCTCAACCGGACGCTCAAGGACCTCGAGTTCGCCGATGTGGGCGGCCTGCTGCCGCGCGAGCTGGACGCGACAATCGAGAACGTCATCACCGCGCGATCCGGCGTCTACCATCCCGCGTCGAACAGCGGCGACGACACGGCCAGCGCGCCGCCGCGGGGATCGCAGCGCCCCGGGACCTACCAGCTCTACAACAACTGGGACTTCAACGCCGCCGGCGCGATCTTCGAGAAGCTGACCAGCCGCGACATCTACGACGCGCTCGAGACGGATCTCGCCCGGCCGATCGGCATGCAGGATTTCGATCGGGCGAAGCAGCAGAAGTCGGGCGACCTCAAGCGATCGCAGTACGCTGCGTACCACATGTGGCTGTCGGTGCGCGACATGGCGCGCGTCGGGCTTCTCATGCTGAGGCAGGGCGAGTGGGCGGGGAAGCAGGTGGCCTCGCGCGAGTGGGTGCGGCGCATCTCGAGCCTGGTGACGCCGATGAACGAGATGAATCCCCCCAGCCATCGAGCGCTCGGGACCGGCACGCGGTGGGGATACGGCTACATGTGGTGGGTGTGGGACGCGCCGAATTCCCCGGGACCGTTCAAGGGTGCGCACACGGGCATGGGCGCGGGCGGCCAGTTCATCACCATTCTGCCCGAGCTCGACATGGTCGTGGCGTTCAAGACCGACATGGAAGTGCCCCCGGCCTACGCCGCCGCCGGCAATCGCCGGCGCAACGTGCAGGGCCCCGAATACGACTCGGTTCTCAGGATGCTCGTCGCCGCACGCTGCCCAGGCGGGCGGTGCGAAGGAGCCGCGCCGGCCGGCAAGTAGGAGACCGGGCTCTTCAACCAGGGACCAGGGGCTGGGCGCCAGGCACCTGGTCCGCCGCCAGCCCCCGCGAATCGTCAGGGAGAATCACATGTTCAGATCCTCGCTCTGTGCCGTCGCCTTCGTCGCGCTCGGTTCCATCGCGATGGCCCAGACGCCATCCGACGTGAAAGACGGCAAGGTTGCCGTCATCGGCGAGAACCCCGGCATCCGCCTGGTGATGAAGGAAGGCGCCGCGCCGTCGACCAGCGTCAGCTTCTGGCGCGTGTTCCAGAGCCCGGCCGGCATGGGGCATGTGTGCTTCATCACGAGCGATGTGACCGGCGATGGCCCGACCGCCGACGACCTGCGCGTCGCGTTCACAGACAATCAGAAGCTCGCCGACTACGTCGCGACGCAGCTCATGACGGCGTTCGACAAGAGCTACGGTGAGAAGCCGTTTCCGGTGCGGATGGCGCGATTCGAGCGGAGCGGCGACACCGCCACGGCGTGGCGCGAGTCCATCAAGTCCGACAAGGACAGCATCGAACTCGTCTGGCGAGATTTCTACGAGCCTTTTGCCATCGAGAGCCGGGCTGGCGTGCCGCACAACCCGTACACCATCCTGTCGACGTTCATTCCGGCGCGGACGGGCGAGGTGGTCATCAACGGCAAAAGCGCCGCGGGCAACTCCACGCCCCGCATGCGCGGAACCCGGCAGAGCAGCAGCACGTTCCTCGCGTTCGCGGAGACGTGGCTGAAGTAGGGCGCCGTTTCACGATTCCCGCTGCACCAGGGCCGCGGGCCCTCTGGCCAGCAGCCGAACGAGATCCGATTGGCGGCGCGCCTGCGTCTTCGCAAGCACGTGCTTCAGGTGCCAGCGCACCGTCGAGGGCTGAACGCCTTGCCTCCGCGCGATCTCCGCCGGGGTCAGGCCGGCTGCCACATCGCAGGCCACTGCCGCCTCGGCGCGGGTCAGGTCGTATACCGCGCGCAACATGTCGCCGCTCGGCTCGAACGACGTATCGGGGTCGTCAATAAAGAGGCTGACGGTACACCCGGTCCTGCCCGGTCGAGTCTGTTCGTGGCCGTGCAATCGCATGACGGTCAGCGTGAAGGGCTCACGCCCTGACGGCCTGGAGACCTTCATCACACCGCCCGGAAGACGGGCCATCTCGATGTGCGGATGGGCCGCATCACGCACCAGGTCGGCCAGCGCTCGGGTTTCGTGCGCCGCCGCTGCCGTGATGCCCCTGGCTGTCACCCTGAGCCCGTCGTCTCTTGCGAGGATGGCCGCGGCCGGCTGGTTGGCAAAGACGACTCGCCCGGCGGAGTCCAGCACGACGACGGCGAAGGGCAACCGATCGAGCGATTCCTCAGCGCCGTCCTTCTCGAGAGCCAGCCCGGCAATGTGCCGGTCGAGCTTCAAGGCGCGACGAAGATGCGGCAACAGAATGGCCACGAGCGATCGATTCTCGACATCAAACGACGCCGCCCGCTCCGGCCGGATGATGGAGAGGCTCGAGATGAGCGGGCCATCGACCTGGAGCCCGGCTACCAGCAGTCGTACCACGTCGAAGTGTCGCGCGAAGTCGCCGTAATACTCCGTCTTCTTCAACTCCGTGTGCGACACCAGCTCATCGCCGACATGCAGCGAGACTGGTGACATGACGCCGCGTGTCCTGGCGGCCCCCGCCCACGGATCCATGGCGCCGTAGTGCTCGTCGTAGGCTCGTCCGCAATCCGGATCGAGCCGCACCGTGGCCATCACCGCACCATCGGATGAATGCACGCCGTGACAGACGAGGCTGGTGGCCGTCGCGCCAAGCGCGTCGGACAGGGCCTCGAGGAACGCGGGCCACAACGCTGGTTCCAGCGCCGCGTCGTAGATCTGCTCGATGAGATGAAGGGCAAGCGAGTCTGGGGGCATTGGGGTTTATCCACAACCGACGTGAAGACAGGCCGGATTGATTCGTGGAGCCGGTGGAACGGTACCGCCTGAGATCTTCGCCGTCAATCGCAATCCCCCTCAAATGGGGGGCGACCTGTCGTGCAGCAGCGCTTACTCTTGCGCACACACGCCCGGAATACGGGAGCAAAACGATTGTTCGAGAGGGTCGGCTCGCGAAATTCGTGCTCGAGGCGTATCTGATGGGACACAACACCGGCGGGCCGCGTCGCGCGACGTCCATCCGGGAGCGGTCTCAGTCGATTGAGCGTCCTCCGGCTTGACCCGAATGCGAAAGCACTCAGCAGCCACGGCGTTCCGCTCGGAAGTTGTTCAATAGGGCGGCCCGCCGGTCTACGCGGCGCGTCAAAGGGGGATTCCGGGCGGGATCGCACGGGATGGCCGGTGGTATGGCACTAATCAGTCGGCTTGCCGGGAATGACGGAGCCTTGCAGGTGGGGCAATTCATTCGAAAGTCACCGCCAGGTCGTCTGAGCCCAGTCTCGGGCCGGGCCGGTTGCCGGCAAGGAGAACGACATGGTTCGATGGTTGGTGGCGCCGTTCGTGCTCGTCATCTTCGGCCTGCCGCTGGCGGTCGTCGTCGTGCCGCTCGTGCTGTGGCCGGACGCCCGACTGCTGGCGGCGACTGCCGTGGCGGGTCCGATGATCTATAGCGTGCTCTTCGTGTTGACCGCGGGGCTTCTCAGCATCCCGTTTCAGAAGGCGATCATCCCCGGCAAGTTTCCGCGTGACCTCTTGCACCCCGTGTACGGGAAACGGCGGCTCTATGGGCTGTGCTGGACGTGCGTCTTCCACAACAAGCCAATCTACTCAATCTGCCTCTCGATTCCCTCGCTCAAGACGATGATGTTCCGCCTGTTCGGATACCGCGGCTCGATGGATTTCACGGTCTACGCCGACTCGTTGATTGGCGATCTGCCTCTTCTCGATTTCGGCGCCGGCACTGACGTCGCTGATCGCGTCTCGCTCGGCACAAGTGTGGTTCTCGGCAACGGCGACGTCCTGGTGGACCGCATCCGGCTTGGCAGGGAGACGCTCGTCGGCCGGTCGTCGATGCTTGGGCCTGGCGTCGTGACCGGGGACCGATCCCAGGTTGGCGTCGGTGTCGCACTCGGCAGGAGAGTGGTGCTTGGGGACGGATGTGTGGTCGATTCGATGTGCGGACTTGGTGACGGCAGCAGAATCGGGGCCCGCGCGGTCGTTGGCAGCATGTCGTGCATCGGTTCAGAGGCGAGCGTCGGACCCGATCTCGAACTTCCGCCAGCGTCGATTGTTCCCGCCCACGCCCAGGTGAACAACTACTGCGACGTCGACGCACTTGCATCCTCTTCGAGTAGCGACCTGGTGCGAATGGCGGAAGAGATCCTTCGAATCGGGGCGGGGTTGGTACCTGTTGACTGCGACCGGTCGCCCGCGCCGCACGGCGGAACCGAGAAGCTGTTGTTCGGCGATCGGGTCTCGTAATCGCCAAGCCGGAACAGTGAGCTATCGGACGGGTGAGCAATCGCCAGGCTGGGGCGGTCCCGCGAGCGGCGCGCTCATCGTTCACATGGATCGGGCAGGGGGAGGCCTTCGTCCTCGCAGAGTCGCTGCAGGCGGGCGAGGCTCTGAGGATTCTCGTAGTCGAAGAACTCGCCGAACGGCTGCAGCAGCAGGTCGACAAATTCGAGCGCCTGCGGGTCGCTGCCATCGGGCATCGCGCGGCGGGCCTCCTCCAGGTCGACCCCCGACACTTTGAGCGGCATGAAGGCCGCCACCGACGCGGGCAGTCCCTGGAGCGTACCCATGCCGCCCGACAGGATGACATCGCGCGCCTGGCGAATCTGCTTCTCTCCCACTTCCTCGATCACCTCCAGGTATTTCTGGTGGAGCACCCACTCGTTGACGAGGAACGCGACCTCGTGCGGCTGGAGCATCTTCCAGAACGCCACCGGGAGGCTGGGATCCACGAAGCTCCCGACGACGAACGCTCCGGCTCGATAGCCCGACAGCCCTCGCTCGGCGCACGCTTCGGCAGCCATCTGGAACAGGCGCGCCTGCCGATCGGGTGACAGCAACCGGAACGACGTCAGGTTGATCAGGTGGGTGCCGAGTGTCGTCTCGAACAGGCGATCGACCAGACCCAGGCCCCGGCGATCGAAACACTGATTCACAAAGTCGCGGGCCCGCTCGGGCTGATCGCGCAGCACGCCGTACCGGATGGCGTGTCCGAGATCCTGCAGGCTTTCGAAGCCCGTGGCATCGACGTCTTCCAGCAGCCGCCGGTACTCCCGGTAGTCGATCGCGAGCTGCTCGAATCGCGGCCGTTCGGCCGGGGTGAGTTCAACCGGCTCTCCGGCCATCATTCTCAGCAGCCTCGCGGGCGCGAACACCGCCTTGCCGGCGTAGAGCGTGCCTTTGCGGCTGGAAATCGTGACCCAGTCGCCCTCGCGCAACTCGCGTCCCGACGCGTTGACCAGCCGCCGGCCCGCCAGGTCGAGCCTGACGCCGTCCTCCTCCAGGTTGAGCAGCGCGGGAATGCCGAGGTTCTGTGCGGTGGTGACGACGTGGATGGCGGCCGGACTGAGGCTGCAGATCCCGCCGACCCGCTGCATGTCCATCGCGTCCTGCGGCGTGAAACGCGCCTTGGCGAGAATCATCGCCACCTGTCCGGTTCCTCTCGATGCCTGCGCGCCGGCGTCCACCGAGAACGACAGCCGTCCGGTCACCGCGGACCGTGGAAGAACCGCCACGCCCCGGCCGAATGGCTCGAGCGTCTGGATCGACCTCGGGTCGATCGCGTCGGACTCGATCTGCCGGACGTGGTAGGGCTTGATCAGCTCGCGGACGCGCGCGGCCGGGATGCTGCCGGCGCGATGCATGTCGATCACGGCCGTCAGCATGCCCGACCCCGACAGCTCCGCCGCATTCACCTGCAGAACGGTGAAGGTTCCGTGCACGCCGGTGAACTCCACCATCACCGGCCCGCCGAAGATGTCCTCGAGCTGAAAGAGCCGCGGCCAGAAGTGGTAGACGGCCGGGAACTCGCGACGCGCCTCGTCGCGGCTCGAGAAGTGCCGCTCCTGCGGCGCCAGTCGACCCGTCATCAACTCCTCGCCGAACACGGCCTTGGCGTACTGGAGGAAGACGCCGGTGCCCAGCCGCGGGTGCCGGCTATAGAGGATGCCCGCGTAGGACCTGTCGTCGATCACCGAGCACACCATGCGCTGGACGATCACGGCGGGGAAGTGCGTGTCGCGCACCATGAAGTTGCGCAGGACGTCGAGGTGGTCCGTGTAGAAGCGATACGTCTTGTCGAGGAAGAACCGGATCTGGGCGACCGCGTCACAGAGCAGGTGCGGCGCCTTGCGCGCCGCCAGGGCTTCGAGCCGCTCCGACAGCGCGTCGGTCTGCGAGCGCGTCAGATCCGGACGGATGTCGGGTTCGATGAGCGCATATCCTTCGGGATCGAGCGTCTCCACCAGTGTCCTGCGGCTGTTCAGCCGGATGCGCGACGCGCCGTCGTCGCCGTACCTCGCCGGCAGGCCGGGCAGCACCGCCGGCGTGAGGCCGACGTTGAGGTAGGTCGGCATGAAGCCCGGAATGTAGGTGGGCATCGCGGAGCGCAGCGCGATGAGCAGCGGGTTGTCGGGGTTTCCGAGCTGCCGTCCGCTCAGGATCTCGAGATCCCTGATGGCATCGCGCACGCACTGCTCGAACCTGTCCGGCGGCAGCTTGATGGCGCCGGCCGAGAGCAGGGTGAAATCGGCCGTTGCGAATCCCTTCTGCGACAGGCCGAGCAGGATGGATCCCTTGTGACTGATCTGGCTCTCGGTGAACGAGGCCGAGGAGGTGTAGGGAATCACGTATTCGTTGTCGGTCAGCGTGCGGCCCGCCAGCCGGGCGGCAATCGACTGGCCCGTGGCTGCCGTGCGCCGGTCCAGTTCGCGGGCGGCCCCCCGGTCCCCGCGCCGGGCGCGATGGATCAGGTCCACGTGCTCGAGCGCTGTCGCGCGCGGGACTCGGTCGAGGAAGCGGACGTCGCTGTCGCGCACCGAGACGGTCAGTTCCGTCCCGTCGTCGAGGACACAGTCGATTTCAGGCGCGACATATCCCGGCGGGCGGGGCAGGGGGCGGCCCGCGAGTCGATGATCGATGTTCGCGCCGATGGTGCGGGCGCTGGTGTATTCGGAGCGGGCTTCGGCGACGTCGCGAACCACGCCGCGCGGGGCGAGGGCTGCGCCGGCCTGCGAAGGACGGATGCTGGGCTGCATCGCGACAACGTCGCGGGGGCGTCTCGTCAGGGGAATGGTAGATCAGCGGAGGCCGAGAAGCGACTCACTCATCACGAGTCACGACGAGCGGATCCGGAGGATCCGTCTTCACTGGCTCGACGCGCGTTTCGGGGTGTGATCCGGTTCTTCGGCGAGTTGCGTGGCGGGATTGAGGATCACGATGTCGACGCGGCGGTTCCGTGCCCGTCCGAGCTCGGAGTCGTTCGGCACGTAGGGCTGATATTCGGCGTACCCGGCAGCCGAGATCCGGGTGGGCGGCAGCTTGACCTGCTCCAGGAGAAACCGGACCACCGTGGTGGCCCGTGCCGTTGACAGCTCCCAGTTCGACGCGAACCGCGTCGAGCTGATGGGGACATCGTCGGTGTGGCCCTCGACCCGGATGTGGTTCCCGATGTCGCTGATGGCACTCGCGGTCGACACCAGCATCTCCCGGACTGCGTCGGACAGCTCCGCGCTGCTCGGCGCGAATGAACCGGCCTCGCGGATCGAGATGACGAGGCCTCGCGGATCAATCTCGATCGAGACCCGTTTCTGGGCCAGGTCCCGGGCCAGGCGCTGCATGAGGCGGTCGCGCACGGCCCCGAGCTCGGTCGTGCTGGATGGGCCGCCACCCTTCGCGAGTGGTTCGATTGGACCCTCCGCCGGCGCCGCCGCTCCGGCTGGGGCGGCACTGGGCACACGGCGGAGCTGGAACGCCTGGTTCAGCGCCGCCGACAGATCGCGGAACTTCATCGCGTCGATGGTCGACAGCGCGTAGAGCATGGCGAAACACGCGAACAGCAGGGTGATGAAGTCGGCGTACGAAACCAGCCAGCGATCATGGCTGCTTTGCGCGGGCGATCGGCGCGGCGGCGAGGGTCGCGACCCGTTCGACGGGAGACGAGCGTCGCGGACCGGACTACTTTCCACGAATCGGCTGCTCCGGCGGCGCCGCTTGTGCCGCGAATCCCGACAGCCGCTGCTCGACCATATTCGGGAACATGCCGTCGCGGATGGCGAGAATCCCTTCGATCATCAGTTCCCTGCGGCGGCCCTCGTGGCGCGCCTTCGTGCGCAGCTTGGTGGCGGCAGGAAGGAACAGCAGGTTGGCCGAACCCACTCCGTACACCGTCGCCACGAACGCCACCGCGATGCCCGTTCCCAGCTTGGTCGGATCGGTCAGGTGCTGCATCGTCTGGATGAGCCCGATGACCGCGCCCAGGATCCCGACCGTCGGCGCGTAGCCCCCGGCCGCCTCGAACACCCGGGCCGGCGTTTCGTCGTGGTCCTCGAGGCTTCGGTTTTCGATCTCGAGCATGTCCCGCATCAGCGTCGCGTTGGCCGCATCGACCGCCAGGCCGACAGCCTTGCGCAGATACCGATCGTGCAGTTGCGGCAGCTCGTTCTCGAGCGAGAGGATGCCGGTCACCCTGGCCTGTTTCGCCAGCTGCACCATCACCTGGATTGTCTGCGACGGAGGCTCGCCGTCCCACAGGAACACGGTCCGGACCGAGCGGACCGCGTGCAGGATGTCGTTGCGCGAAAAGGCGAGCAGCAGCGCGCCGAAGGTTCCGCCGAACACGATCAGCGCAGCGGTTGGCTGCAGCAGCGAGGCGACCGAGCCTCCCTCCCACGCCTGGCCGAGCAGGATCAGCCCGAGCGACACGGGCACGCCGAGAAACGACGCCACGTCGACGCGAAAGCGCTTGCGAACGCTCATTTTCCCGTCCCGGGGAACGGCTCGGGCGCCTTCGGCTCGAACGGCCCGCTCGAGCGCTCCAAACACCGCACGCCTGTAGTCCATGACCCGATCCGTCACCTGCCGGAGCGACTCGCGCACGATGAGCTTCTGCCCCGTCGTGAGCGAGATGATCGTGTCAGGCGTCTCCTCGATCGTTTCGATGAGATCGGCGTTGACGATCAGGGACTGGCCGTCGAGTCGAGTGACCGAAATCATGATTGCCGTTTCCTTCGTCGGAGCTCCTGGCTGTTCGTGCGCTGCCGGGCCGCCGGGATCGATGCCCGGACCCGGCTGTCCCGCACCATCACGCACGAGATGCCGGCCAGGGCGACCGACACGACGTCCGAGGACGTAATCGGCACCCTGCGGGAAGACTTGAACCCCGCACAGCGAATTCGAACTATCCCTGAGCCGGAATGGAGACTCATACTTGCGGCGTTCCTGTCAGGCGGGGCGCATCTCCTGCCCGCAGGAGGGGGGATCGAGATTCGTGTAGTCTGGTGAGGGCACGGATCTTCGGCCCCCAATCAGCAACCCTCGAGCGATCGACGAAGTGAGCACATGGACGTTGTTTCCATCAGAAGATTGATTGCCGTTGCGGATGACGAGCTGGTGCCGGTGCCGGAGTTGTTCTGGCATGCAAGCAGGCTGCACGGCCAGGCGCACGTGTCTCGCGTGCTCGTGCACGGGTTGCGGCTGGTGGCACAGGTGGGTTGCCCGGAGGAAGTGTCGCGACTATGGGCGGCCGTCTATCTTCACGACATCGCCCGCCGGCACGATGGGCACTGCACGCGGCATGGCGCGGACGCGTGGGCGCGGCTCGCCGATCTTCCCGACCTGCAAGCCCTCTTCACGCGCGGTGGCGTTCGATCAGCCGACTATCCCGCCATCCAGGCCGCTGTGACGCTGCACTGCAGTGGTGAGCCCGAGGCAGGTCACCCCCATCACCGCCTGATCAGCCTGCTGAAGGATGCTGACGGACTCGACCGAGTCCGGCTCCACGACCTGAATCCGCGCTACCTGCGTCATGCGGACGCGCGCGAGATGGTTCCCTTCGCCGAGCGCCTGTTCGACGCCACCAATCGCAGCCTGCCGACGGGGCCTGACTATTTTTCCCGACTGTGGCCGGAGGCGGTGCGCCTCTCTGAAGTGCCGCCGGATCACGAATCCGTAAACGAACGCGACGTTCCGCGTTAATCCGTCCCGACCCCTGCCGATGGTCCCGCCAGCACAATCAGCCGCACGGAGGGTGGAAGCGACCGGTAGAGCGATTCGGCATCGTGCGGGCTCATGGCCAGGCGCAGCCTGACACGGTCGCGATCCCCGCCGAACAGCGCGGAGCCCACGTCGTGCCACTTGGCGATCCAGGCGGCCCACGCGCGGCCCACGTGTCCCGCTTTTTCGTCGCCCTCCCGGGGGCGGATTTCCAGCGAGCGTCCAGCGTCGAAACGGACCAGGTACCGCGGCGGAACCGGGTAGAGCTCCTCGGGCGTCTGCGGAATCGGCGGAGGTTCGGGTTCGGCGACATCCTTGCCGGGCGGCGCGGCCTGGACGACGAGGCGATCGATCTGTCGGGGCGGGTCCAGCGCGCCGCTGGTCCAGATCGTGCCCTGCCATGGCCGCGGATCGCGCCGGCCGAACCACGAGATCCTGGGGCTGCCCACCTGCAGACCGCGGACGGCGAAACGCTGCAGCTCCGCGCCGCGCAGCATCAGCGTCAGATCGGACTTCGCCGGATCGAGCACGAGGTAGAAATCCTTGCCGGAGGCCAGCTCGATCTGGTGCTGCAGAAGCGCGTTCGCCCGCTGGAGTCGCGCCAGCTCCGCCTTGATGTCCCTGGCCTGCGGGGCGCCAGGGGACTTCGTGCAGGAGGACGCGGCCAGCAGGCTTGCCGCACCGGCGACCATCGCCAGGATCGTCCAGGCCCGTGCTCGACGTTCCGTCATGGGGTGCCCGCGCGATCAGTAGATATAGATGTGGGTGCCGACTCTCGCATTGGCCCAGACCTTCCTCAAATCGTCACGGCCCACGCGGATGCACCCGTGGGAAACGGCCCGGCCGAGCAGCCTCTCGTACAGGGTTCCGTGGATCATGAAGCCGTCGCCAAAATACAGCGCATATTCGCCGAGCGATCCGTACTCCAGGCGCTCGGAAGGGTTCTTGGGAATCGGCTGTGACTCCTCCACGAACGCCCAGTCCGGCTTGCTCCAGACCGGGTTGATCATCATGATCTGGACCTCGAACCGGCCGCGCGGCGAATCGAAGACCCACTCGCGTTTCTTGCCTCCGGTCTCTTTCAGCACCATCCCCGAGCCCGTCGAGCACACGGCCTCGAGCAGGGTGTCCTCGTCCCGCTTCAGGTAAATCCGGTTCTGGGTCTGGTCGATGACGATGTAGACGCCGCGCGGGGCGGTGGCTTTCAGCCGGCTGCCGAGATCGCGCGCGTTTCGGGTCAGCCGCGTTTCGAGCTGCGCGAGCTTGCGCGCGTCGGTCGGCGTGTCGCCCGTCAGCGCCGCAGGAGAGTCGACGTACTGATCGTAGTGGTAGCCGGTGCCCATCCACGCAACGGTCAGCAGCAGCACGGCGGCGCCGACCAGGACTTCCCTGGTTCGCCGATCGGGCCGGACGAGCCCCGGCCCGCGCGGGCCGGGCGGCGCCGGGCTCGCTGCGCCGGCCTTCGCGGCAGGCGGAAGATCAGGGCTTGCGGCCCGGCCCGCTGCGCTGGTGTTGCGCGGCGAACTCGGCAATGTTGCCATAGTCGTCGTTTCCCACGATCGTCACGGGCGTGCCGACGCCGACGCGCCGGAACAGCTCGTCGATGTCCGGATTCGCAAGGGCGACGCATCCGGTGGTCCAGTCCTGGCGGCGGCCGCCTCCTCCGTGGATCTCGATGAGGCCGCCGATGCGTGCCGACGCCGGCAGACCCCCTCCGCGCCGCGCGCGGCTGAACCTGGCGCGGTCTTCCGCGTTCGGGTAGTCGAGCAGCAGCACCTTGTGGTACATCGAGCCCGGGTACGCCGCGCGGCTGACCACGCGGTATCGGCCCTCGGGCGTCGCCCGATCGCCCTCGTACGCCTTGTCGGCGATCCAGTTGACGCCGAGATCCACTTCGTAGGTGCTCACCATCTGGCCGCGGACGAAGAGGGCGAGCAGGTGCGCCTCCTTGAAGACGACGATCGCCGGCCGGCTCTCGCGCCGTGACCAGGCGATGGTTTCAACCTTCCAGCGGCGCCACCGCTCCACCGTGTCGGCATCCGCGTAGCGCGAGGCCACCTCGGCGGCGCCATCGTGCACCTGGCCGGCCAGCTCGGTGGCCCGCTGCGCCAGGCTCGACGCGCGCCCGGTTTCGCCGGCGTCCTGGTAGGCTCGGGCTTCCTCCAGCGCCGATTTTGCCTGCGCCAGCGTGCGCCTCCGCTCGGCGCCGATGTCGATCGTCAGTCCCAGCGTCTCGCTCGACGACACGATGGCGCGGGCCTGCTCGATCCGGGACGTGGCGTCGTGCTCTGCCGCCGTGCTGCGCTCCCGCGCGTGGACGATGGCGTTCTTCGCGGAACGCTCGGCCTCGGCGTAGGCCCTGACCACGCGCCCCGAGTCGGGGACCGGCCAGAAGCGCACCTCTTCGGTCCTGTGCGCGATGAGCGCCTCTCGCGACAGCCGTTCGGCGGCGAGCAGCTCGTCGGGAGCCCACCTCGTGGCATCGGCCGACCGCGCGTCGCGGACGGCGGTGCGCGCGGCGTCAGAGGCCACTCGCATCGCGGTTGCGCGATGCGAGCCGACGACCAGCGCGAGGTCGTACCCAATCGTCAGCACCGTGACAACAGCGGCCGCGGCGTAGAGTGCACGGCCAGCCTGGCCATCGAAGTGCGCGCGAATGGCGTGTCCAGGGAAACGCATCCTGAAAGATCCGGCGAGGCGACTCATGATCGACCGACGAGGCCGCGGCCGGCGCCCCCTTCAGCGCTTCTTTGCGGCCTGGGCCATCTCGACGGCGGAGGTGACGCTGGTGGCGGTCTTGGTGGCCGCTGCCGCCTTGGCCTGGGCGTCGAGGAAATGCTCGGTGGCCAGCGCGCCTTCGGCGTCGGTGATCGCCGTGGTCGCCGCGACCAGGTCGGCCTTCATGGCTTCGATGTCGGCAGCCGATCCCTTCCCTTTGGGCGCCTTGGCCAGCAGGCCTTCAGCCTCGGCGAGCTGCTTCTTGGCCTCGCCGACCGCTGCGGTCGCCTCGATCCGGGCTTTCTCCTTGCCCGCCACCGCATCGGCGGCGGCCTTCTCGCCGGCCGCCCTGGTCTTGGCCGCGAATTCCTTGACCTTGTCGTACGACTTGAACCACTTCGCGTCCTCTGCCTTCAGCTCGGCATCGAGGGCGGCCTGGGCATCCTGCGCAGCCTTCAGGGAGTCTGCGGCGTAGTCGCCGGCGCTGGCCGCCATGGCCTTGTCAACCGCGGCCTTCGCTGCGTCGAGATCGGCCTTGGGCGGCGCGCCGCACCCGGCAACGCTGACCGCAAGACCAAGGCCGAAGGCGAGCACCCAGGGCGTGCCACTGTTACGCATGAGCAGGCTCCTTTCAATGAATGGACACCGGAACTCCAGCATCCCCAGTACAACCTCACACTATACGCCCAACTCGGAGCTGCCGATTGCCCCGGCATCTGAAGACCCCGGGGCTACACCCGTCGAGCGTGAGGCGTACTCCGGAGAAGGCCGGGTCTTGAGACCCGGCGAGAGGTGTGCGGCTGGCGGCCAACCCGGGGTCTGAAGACCCCGGGCTCCATCGCTCCCGGAGTGGGCTCCCGGAGTCGGCTCCCGGAGTGGCCCCAGAAGTGGGCTCCAGGAATGGGCTCCCGGAGTGGGCGCCACAAGTCGTGCGAGCGGCGAATTCCGGCGTATCATTGCGCCGTTGTCGCACGCCGGCGCCGGGCCGGAAATCCGCCTCCGTCATCAACCTGAGGAAGGAGTCGATCATGATCGGACCCGCCATTCTCGCCATTGCCGTGGCCGCTGCCGTGCCTCAGACTGCTCCGCGCGCTGTGAAGGTGCTCCACGCGGTCGAGTGGACCGACCCGGCTGGCGACGTCGAACGCGGCAACACCAGTAACGGGACGCGCCCCGGGTTCGACCTCGTCAAGCTCGGCCTTGTGAGCGACGGCACCGCTCTGACCATCAACGCCACGCTCAAGAGCCCGATGTCCGGCACCTGGGGATCGGAAGTCGTCACGATCTACATCGACACCGACAACAATCCGAAGACCGGCTACGAGACGTTCTGGAGCAAGGTGCCGGGGTTCGAACTGAAGGCAGAGCTCGAAGCCTGCGTCGACTTCGTCGACGGCAGCATCACGTGCGTCGGCGGCCTGGACGGGACCAAGGTCAAGGGCTACCACGCGGTGGTGCCGGTCGGTAGGATTATCGACACGAGCGGCAACACGAAAGACATCGTCAACTCGTTCCGCGCCGAGGCGGTGCCGATCAAGGGCGCGCTGGTCTCGGCAAAGCTGACCTACAAAGACATGGGCGTGAAACCCGGCCAGACCATTCGCCTGCTGGCCCGCGAGACCGATGGTCCGTTCGACGCATCGGCGGACTTCCCGCTCGCGGTGTTCACCCTCAAGTAACCGCCCCGGAGGCCCCCGGCTTTTCACGACACCAGATCCGCAGGGGCGCGGGGCGCAACCCGTACGCCCGGACGTTCCGCCCCAACGCCGCGGCGTGCCTGCGGTATACTGGCCCCTCGCATCAGTACCCTCGAGTGCCGCCGCCCGGGAAGAGGGGCGGTTGATGGCTGTCCCGGCCGCGCGCGTCGCGCGCCGTAGCTCGAATTCGCTGTCCGTATCGCACGAGGACGTGTGAGCGTATCCAGGCGCGGCGCAGGTCGAACGGGATGGTGGCGGCTGCTGATTCCGCTGGTCGCCGCGCTGCTGCCGCTGCTGGTGTGGCCGGGGCTGGCTGCACCGTTTTCGACGCCAAAGCGCTGGCTCCTGGCCGCGGCGGTCGCCCTGTTGCTGCCGCTGGCGGCGCGCCAGGCGGTACGGCGATCGGCGGCGACGGGCGCACCGTCCGATTCCGGCGCGGGGCGCGTTCCATACCTGTTCCAGGCCGTGATCGTGGCTTCGCTGGCCTCTTTCGCGTGGTCGGCCCTGGCTGCGCCCACCTTGTCTTTCGATGCGTTGCTGCTCGGGATCGCCGGGCCACTCTGGGGCCTGCTGATCGTCCTGGCAGCGGTTCCTGATGCCAGCCTCGCTGCCGCGCATGTCGCGGGAGCCACCGTCATGGCAGTCATTGCACTGGCGCAGGCGGCTGGCGCGGACCCGTTCGCCTGGGGCGGCTGGCTGCCGGGAATCGAAGGCGCCAGCCTCCGCATGCGCGCGTACGGCACGCTTGGCAATCCGAATTTCGTCGCGGCGTTAATCGCGATCACCATCCCGCTCGGCCTGGGCCTTGCGGCGGCGCGGGCCGCCTCGCAGAGGCTTCGCATCGCGTCCGGGCTGGCGGTGGCCGTGCTGGCGGCGGCGCTCGCCGCAACCGGGTCCCGGGCCGGGGCGGTCGGGCTCGCATCAGGTGGCGTCGTGTTCGCGCTCGTTCTCGGCCAGCGGTGGAGGCGGTGGATCGTGGTGGGCGCCGTGCTCGCCGCCGTCGTGCTGATCGCGCTGTCGGGCGGCCGCGGACTGACCGAGACGCTACGGGGCCGCGTGTACATCTGGCAGACAGCGTGGGCGCATGCCTGGGAGCAGCCGATGACGGGCGTTGGCCCCGGGGCCTTCGAACTGCAGTACGCGGAATGGGACAGGGTCGCGCAGGCCTCCGATCGGAGCGCCGCGCACGACTCCGTGTTTGCGGGGCCCCAGCAGTTCGCCCACAACGACTATCTCCAGGCGCTCGTCGAGCGCGGCGTGCCCGGGCTCGTGACGACTGTCTTGCTGCTGGCGACGCCGATCTTCCTTTTGCGCGACTCGCGCTCGATGGCGGACCGTGCGTCACGTGCGGGCGCGGCCGGCGCGGTTGCGGCCTGCGCCGCCCTGGCGTGCTTCGACTTCCCGCTCCAACGCCCTGCCGAGACGGCCGCCCTCTGGATGTCGGCCGCCCTTGCGTGGCAATCTACACAGACTGCGTCCCCCATCGCGCTACACACAGGAGAGATGACCCGATGATGAATCGACAGTCAGGCCGGACACTCTATGCGGTGGCCATCGTCGCCCTCGCCGTCGCCCTGGTCGCGGCGGCGGTACGTGCCCAATCGGCGAGCTTCACCGCCAAACGGAATGAGATCCGGCGCCAGGCGGCGGCCGATCGCGCCGCGGCGCAGCTGAACGGCGATGCGAACCGAAGAAAGCTGTTCTCCCAGTTTCCAACGCCGGAGGTGACGCTCGCCAAGCCGGTGGTGCTGGCGGCAGGCGCCAGTGGTCCGGTCTCGCTAGTTGGCAAGTTCAGCGACAAGACCACGTTTGTCAGCTACACCGAGGGCGTGGAGCTGTCCAACGTCGTCGTCGCCGCCAACTCGTTCAAGGCCACCGTCACCGTCGCGGCCGGGCTTTCGCTAGGCTGGGGCCGGATCTTCGCGTTCGCCCCGGTGAGCGAAGGCGAAGTGTGGGTGCCGGCGGTGTTCATCGGGACGCCGCGTACCTACAACCTCACCGCCGCCAACGGATGGACGATCAAGCTGGCTCCCCAGGCCCAGTCCTTCGCGTTCACCAAGCCCGGCGCCGCCACGGCGACCTACAAGGCGGACTTCTTCAAGCCGGGCGCGGCCACGCCGTTCGAGTCCACCAGCGGACCACTGGAGATCCTGGCCGAGTCGCAGCCAGGTTCGTATACGTTCATGATGTCGGCAGGGCAGTCGGGCTCGGCCATGGCCGAGTTGCCGGCGCTCCAGGAGCAGATGATGGCGCTCATCAAGGCGGGCAAGGCGGCCGGCCCGGAGATGACGGCCCTTCAAAAGAAGATCGAGGTCGTCTCGGCCCGGATGACCAAGGAACTGCAGGCGCAGCTCAAAGATCCGGCCGCCATGCAGAAAAAGCAGGACGATTTCGGCTGCGAGACCATCAGCCTGTGGACGAAAGCCGGTCAGGTCTCGGGCAACATCAATTGCGGAAAGAACGTCGGGACACTGGACTTCACCGGAAGATAGGGGTCGGGACGGATTTCGATTCAGCGCGGCGCGCAGTTACAGTCCTGTCGAGTGGCGGCCGGTCAATGGTGACCTCCGGCCGAGTCGGTGTCATTGAGCGGCCGCCCTCGACAACGGCTTACTGGATAAGCGCGGCGATCCGTTTCCAGTCGACCGTCTTCATCACGTCCACCACGACGCGCCCCATGTAGAAGTCCGGCGCCCGCATCAGGAGATCCTGTGGATAGGTTTCGACCTCCGCCATCTGGAATGATGTCTTCGGGCGGGTGCGATCGAAGAACTCGGTGTTGGTGACGACGATCGCCCGGGCGCCCCGCTCGTGGGCCGATCCCAGCCCCGAACGACGCGTGCTCCGCGCGCTGTCGATGTAGGCAGGGGCCGCGCGTCGTTCCGCCGACATTCCCGCAAGCTCCGCTTCGAGATCCGCAATTTCCCGCCGGCCGTTCTGGTCGTACGGCGGCTTCATCTTCGCGATCTGATTCCTCACGGTCGAGATCTTGCCCAGGATGTACCGCTCCTGGCTGACCGGCACCCAGACCGGGCGAGTGTTGTCACTGGTGATGAGGAGCTTCGAGCCCTTGCCCGGGGCCTGGTAGAGGGGAAATCCCGCGAGCTGGCCCTGGCCGAGCGGGGCCAGGTACATGCCGGCGGCTGCGTCTCGCGCGAATGGTTGTTGCCATGAGTCGTAGAACCCGTCCAGGTCGTTGACGGCGAGGTAGATCTGCGTGCTGGACTCAGCTTCGGGCTCGATGGGACAGGTCGAGCAGCGCTGGATGTACCTGAAGAGCAGGATCGACAGCGTGCTCCGCGGCATCCGCAGTGTGGCGCCGTCCTTGATCGGCCCACCGGCGCCGGCCGTGTGAAACACCTTCACCTCGAACCCGACATTCGCCTTCAGCAGCGCCGTCTCGCGAAAGACCTGCGACATCCTGGTGAGCTTCTCGTAGATGATCTTGATCTGCGCGGGGTCGAGACCCCACGAGGAACCATAGGGAGACGAGAACACGGACGGCCGCCATAATCCGATCCTCGCATTGGCCGCCACCTGAGACGGGTTGCGTTCGACCTGGGCCCGGTTCCGCCCCGGATTGACCGCAGCTTCAGGCGCCGCGGCGATTCGGGGCGCCCAGGGTCCGATCCCCTGCGCGAGGCCGACCAGGAAGACGAGCGCCAGGCTGACAGAGACGGGGACAGTGGCGTTTCAACAGTCACCTCGCGCGAGCACACGAACACGTGTGTGAACCCGGCCGAATTGTGGCTCGATCCACGGCGGAACTTATAGACCACTTCGCGGTCGTGGGCCTAAGCCTTCTTCGCTGAGCAGTCCGCGACGACGATCCCGGGGCCAGTCGCTCATCGCGGCGACGGCGCAAAGCGCCGGCCGGCGCGTGCGGCCCGAGGGGTGCGCCTCCCCCGGAATCTGGCTCGCCCCGGGCGGCCCTGCGGTTAATGATCAAGTCTGCCCTCCACTTGTGAGATACTGCGCGCGCCCCTGATCCCGAGTACCTCCACGACGCCCCTTTATTCATCCCGAGGGCGGACGATCGCAGTCCCGCGCCTCGGCCAGAGGACGACCATGCGTCACGCGGACAGAGAGACCGGACGTCGGCCGTGCACCACTCGTCTCGGCACGCTGGGGGCCATTGTGCTCCTCCTCGGATGGGCCGGAACCCTGCAGGCCATGGAGCGTCCGACACCTGCTCAGCTGGCGCAGTACAAGGCGGACGGCACACTGGCTGCGCGAGCCGCGCAGGCACGTGAGTTTGGCAACGACAAGGTCAACCCCGAGCTCACGCTCGACTTCCAGTACCGCATGAAGCGTCTCGCGCTCGAGCAGAAGGGTCTGTCTCCCGCAGAAATCGACCAGATCCTCCCGACATTTCCGCCGGGGACCGGCACCCGGCTGAAGAACAAGGGCGTCGTCAAGGTCTTCGCGCTGCTGCTCGATTTTTCGGATTACCCGTCCGACGCCACCCATTACCCGACGCCGGGCACCATCAACGCCGCTCTGTTCGGGGATGGCGTCCCCACGGATTATCCCCGCGAGAGCCTCCGGAACTACTACCGCCGGTCGTCGTACAGCCAACTGGATATCGGCGGCGTCACGCTCGGCTACTACCGCCCGGCCTACTCGCGGGCGAGCATGGCCCAGACCACGGCCGCGCGCGAAGCGTTGATCATGGAAGCGCTGACCTCGTTCGATGCGACCACTGATTTCAGTCAGTTCGACAACGACGGCGACGGCAAGATCGACTACTTCTGCGTGCTGTGGACCGGTCCGTCCGGCCCGTGGGCCAGCTTCTGGTGGGGATACTACACGGGCTTCGGTTCATCCTTTACCCTTGACGGCAAGCAGTTCCAGGATTCCAGGTACTCGTGGCAGTGGACCAATACATCGACGGGCCTGACGTTCCCGCCGCTCGTCGTCATCCACGAAACCGGCCACTCGCTCGGCCTTCCGGATCTGTACGACTACGACGGCGCGGTCGGTCCGGATGGCGGGGTGGGCGGCCTCGACATGATGGACGCCAACTGGGGCGATCACAACTGCTTCAGCAAGATGCTGCTCGACTGGATCACCCCGGCCATCGCCGTGAACGGATCGAGCTATACGCTGTCGCCTTCGTCCACCAGCCAGCAGGCGATGATTATGTGGCCCGGCTACTCGCTGGCCAGCCCGTTCACCGAGTTCTACATGATCCAGAACCGGACCCGGACGGGCAACGACACCGGATATCCGGCCGACGGCCTGGTCATCTGGCACATCGACGCGACGCTGGCCGCGTCGAATACGTTCCTCTACGACAACTCGTACGCGTCCCACAAGCTCGTGCGGCTGATGGAGGCCGACGGGCTGGAGCAGATTGAGGCCGGAGGGTCGGTGAATGCCGGCGACTTCTATGTCACCGGCAGGACATTCGGGAACGCGACGGTTCCCAACAGCAACGAATACGCTGGGAATCCGACCCTGGTCGGCGCGAGCGGCATCACCCCGACGGGTTCGGATTTCACCTTCACGGCCGGCGACACGGTCCCGGCGTTCACGACGAGCGTCTCGAGCGTCACCGTGCCGGAGGGCGGCACGGCCACCTTCCAGGTGAAACTGAGCCTTGCCCCGGCGGGGACGGTCAACGCGACGGTCAGCCGTGCGTCGGGCGACACGAGTGTCTACGTGTCAGGCGGAGCCAGCCTCTCGTTCACCACCGGCAACTGGAGCTCGTATCAGACGGTCACGCTCACCGCGGCGGAGGACGCGGACCTGCTGAACGGCACGGCGACCATTCGTGTCAGCGCCCCTGGAGTCGCCGACCGGGACATCACCGCCACCGAGCTGGACAATGAGGTCGGACTCGCCGTGTACGACCCGACTCTGCACGTACCGGCCTGCGCGGCCCAGAAGGCCGGGTGCGATTCGACAACCCTGCTGACCGGACGCGACACGATGTCCGGAGGAAACGAACCGAATCAGCCGAACACCCTCGCATCCGCTCCCGCGTGCGCCGACGGCACCGCCGGCCTGTATTTCGGAGACGAGTCCATCGAACGCATTCGCCTCACGTCGCAGGACGGTCTGCCACTGGCGCCAGGCAAGACGGTGCTGGTCGAAGTGACCGCGTACGTGTACAACCCCAATGTAGACTTCCTCGATCTCTACTATTCGGGCACAACAAGCCCGCCGTCGTGGACGTTGATCGCCACCATCACGCCCGGTGGGACCGGCCTGCAGACGATGTCGACGACCTACGTGCTGCCCACCGGCAATCTGCAGGCGGTTCGCGCAAACTTCAGATACCTGGGTTCGGTGTCGTCATGTTCAACAGGATCCTACAACGACCATGACGACCTGGTGTTCACCGCCGCTGCGGAAGTGCCCGTCACCTTCGTCACGAGTTCGGCAGGGTTGTTTGTGTCGGAGGGCGGCACTGGCACGTTCCAGGTGAAATTGAGCGCCCAGCCGGCTGCCACAGTCACGGCGTCGGTCGCGTGGGCGTCGGGTGACACCGACCTGTCGGTGACCGGCGGTTCGACGTTGACCTTCGATTCGTCCAACTGGAACATCTTCCAGACGGTTACGATCAACGCCGCCGAGGACGCCGACAGGGTCAACAGCTCGGCGACCATCCGCGTGAGCGCCGCGGGCTTGGCCAACAAGGACGTCGTCGCCATCGAGATCGACAACGATCCCACCCTGACGCTGTTGTGGCGCCACGCGGGAACCGGGGTGAACTACGCGTGGCCGATCGCCGGATCGACGCTGCTGACACAGATACCGCTGCTGGCAGTGAGCGATCTCAACTGGGAGATGGCTGGCCGGGCGGACTTCAATGGGGACGGCCAGGCCGACCTCGTGTGGCGCAATTTCGCGACGGGACAGAACGTCGTCTGGTACATGAATGGCCAGACGTTCCTGTGGCAGGCGCCGTTCGCCACGGTGCCGGATCGCGCATGGCAGATTGTGGCCGCCTCTGATATCAACCTGGACGGTCAGCCTGACCTGGTCTGGCACAACGCCGCGACAGGAGAGAACGCGGTCTGGTTCCTGAACGGCACGTCCCTGGTGTCAACCGCATCGCTGCCAACCGTGACCGACACGATGTGGCAGATGGTCGGGGTGGCGGATTTCAACGGGGACGGGCATCCGGACCTGGTGTGGCGGCACATGGTCTCGGGACAGAACGGGATCTGGTACTTGGACGGAGTGACGAAGATCGGGGATGCCGGGATCATCGCCGTGCCTGATCTCCGTTGGTATGTCGGCGCGGTGGGCGACTGCGACCTGGACGGCCATCCCGATCTGGTCTGGCGCAATGCCGCGACGGGCGAGAACGCGATCTGGTACCTGAACGGATCGAGCCTGTTATCCACGGCCGCCCTTCCGCCCGCCCCCGACGTCAGCTGGGACTTTGCGGGCCACCGGGCGCGGCCGGTGCCGGTGAAGGCGGCGAGCGACTTCAATCGCGACGGGCAGGTGGATCTGCTGTGGCGCAACACCTCCACAGGTGAGAATGCCGTGTGGTCCATGAATGGCTCGACGCTTGCGGCGGCATCGAGCCTCCCGTCGGCCACCGACGCCAACTGGCAGTTGGCGGCCAGCGCGGACCTCAACCGCGACGGCCAGGCCGACCTCATCTGGCGACACAGGACCACCGGCCAGAACGCCGTCTGGAATATGGCCGGCACGACGCTGGCGTGGTCGGGTTTGCTCCCGATCCTGTCCAATACGAACCTGCAGCTCGCGGCGGTGGCCGACATCACCGGCGACGGCAAGCCGGATGTCGTGTGGCGAAACGTGTCGACCGGGCAGAACCTCGTGTGGATCATGAACGGAGCGACGATGGTGTCGTCGGCATCGCTCACGACGGTATCCGACACGAACTGGCGCATCGTCGCTGCGGCCGACTTCAACGGCGACGGCAAATCGGATCTCCTGTGGCGGCACCTGACATCGGGGCAGAACGCCGTCTGGTATATGGATGGGCTGACCAAGGTGGGGGACGCGCTGCTCCCGACGGTCGCTGATCCGAACTGGCAGATCGGCATGGCCGCCGACTTCAACGCGGACGGCAAGCCCGACATCGTGTGGCGCAATTACTCGACCGGCCAGAACGTAATCTGGCTCATGAACGGCGCGACCTACCTGGGGAACTCATGGCTTCCGGCCGTCGCCGACGTCAACTGGGTGTTGCTGAAGCGCTAAGTGCTTCGACTCGCAAATTCGGTGCCGTATCCTCAGGTGATGATTCGTTCAATACGCTCGCTCAGCACTTAGTCCTGAGGGAATAGATTCGTCGCCGAACTTATAAATCGAAGGACTAAGGCGACGCCGCCATCGGCTCCGGGTACCTGGAGCCGATGGCCGGCAGCCGCCGGCCGGGCACGCCTCCATTGGGTGCGCCTGCGGCAGGAAACGTCGGCCCCCGGGGCGGCGTCAGGCAGGTGATGCCGTCAGCCCGTCTTCTGTGAGATACTGCGCAGGCCCCTGAATCCCTGTCTCATCAACGGCCCCCCTGTTTTCGTCCTGAGGACGGGACCAATACGTTCCTGGTGAACTCGAGCGCGGTGCTGCCTGGTGCGGTCCGGCCCTCCGGTATTCGGTGAACGCCGCAGGCGGCACCTTGTCAGCGGCTGCGGCGGCGTGGCGAATGAAGACGTAGAGCGTCCGGCTGAGTAGCCATTGACCCCGGTTTGTTCCCGTGCCCCCGACAGGAGAGCGTACGATGGGCACACGAACGCCGCTTTCCGTCGTCTGCACGCTGGCCTTCACGTTTCTCGTCTCCTACCCGGCATTCGGCCAGAGTCCATTCCAGTTCACCGCCGCCTATGACTGGCTCGCGGATGCCGATCACATGGATGTCGGCACCCTCGGTCCAGCCGCCCTCAGCGGCGACGGCACGAAAGTGGCGTATGCCAACGCCGGATCGTCCAGCCGCAGAGCCTACCTCATGAATCCGGACGGCTCCGGCCTGGTGTCCTATGCCATTCCCAATGGATCGGGCGAGATTGGATCGGTTGCGATCGATCGCGACGGATCCCGTGCGTTCTTCCTCGCAGGATACGAACCCGCCATCTACAAGCTGGAGGCGGGAGCGATCACGAAGATCAACCTGAATGTGAACCCCGGCCCGGGATTGCCGAAGGCCCCCATCAAGACCACGGCGACGGGCGACTATGTCTACTTCGTCGGCCAGGACAACGATCTCTGGAGAGTGCGGTCGGACGGCACAGGCCTCGTCAAGTTCATCGACGATGCCGCCGTGCCAACCAACCTCGGGACCGGCAATAACTTCTGGAGCTGGGGAATCTCGGAGGATGCCTCGACCATCGCGTTCGTGCTCTGGGGGTACAACAAGCCGAGCGTCGGTCCCGTCAACAAGTTCGAGCTGTTCTCCCTGAAGGGCGGGAACTACACCCAGCTGACCAACGATGGCCACGCGAAGGAGCGGGTGGTGCTGAGCGGTGACGGTTCGACGATCGTGTATGCGGATCTCAATGCGAGCGTGGCTCAGTATATTTCCATGGGATCGTCGGGAGGCGCAGGCAAGGCCCTCGGGAAGGCGGAAACCAACTTCGTGGGATCGGCGCTCACCAGGGACGGCGGAAAGCTCTTCTACAACGATGCCGCTTCCAATGGCGGCCGGCTGATCAACACGTCGGACTCGACTGCGCTGGATCTGATGCCGCGGAAACTCTATCTGTCGATCATCAGCCAGCTGTCGATCTCCGACGACGGGACCCACATGCTCTTTCACTACGAATACGCCACGTGGCCGTTCAAGCACGCCCTGGTGCTGGGCCACTTCAATCATCCAGCGGCCGTCGCGCCTGCGCCGGTGATCAGCTCGATCGGGTTCAGTCCGTATGCGATGGTCCGGGGAAATCCAAGTGCGACCGTCAAGCTGCTGGCCGCCATCAGCGATCCCAATGGCGCGGCGGATCTCAAGAGTGTCCTGCTCGATCACCTCCTGGACGGCATACCCCCCACCAACCTCGCGAACGTGCCGGTCTGGTTTCCAAACGAGCCGCTGGATACCGGCACGCTGGGGGACGTGACCCCAGGTGACGGGATCTATTCCTCGGTGGGAGTGCCCGGCGGGAAGATCAACGAGATCAACCACATGACGATTCGCGTCTGCGCCAAGGATGGAGGCAATCACTACGTCCTGGCCGACGTGGTCCTGCGCGTGCTGCCGCCTGGAACGTTGACCACGCCGTTCGACCTCAACGGCGACGGCATTCCTGACATCCTGTGGCGGCACGCGGCGACAGGCCAGAACGCCGTGTGGTACATGAACGGCACGACCTTGCTGTCGTCGGCGGCGCTGTCGTCGGTGCTCGACGCCAACTGGGAAATGGCGGCGTCGGCCGACCTCAACGGGGACGGCCAAACCGATATCGTCTGGCGAAACCTGTTGACGGGGCAGAACGTCGTCTGGATCATGAGCGGCCCGAATGTCTTGTGGGCTGCGGTCCTGCCGACGGTGGCCGACGTCAATTGGCAGATCGTCGCGGCCGCCGACATCAATCTGGACGGCCGGCCCGATCTCATCTGGCACCACACCGCGACAGGCCAGAACGCGGTGTGGTACATGAACGGGACGTCCCTGGTCGCGTCGGCCGCGCTGCCGACCGCGCCCGACACGTTGTGGCAGATGGTCGGGGTGGCGGATCTGAACGGGGACGGGCACCCGGATCTGGTGTGGCGACACCTGTCGACGGGGCAGAACGCCGTCTGGTTCATGGACGGGGTCATCAACGTGGGAGGCGCGGGGATTCTCACTGCGCCCGATACCCGTTGGCACATTGGCGCGGTGGCCGACTGCAATGGCGACGGCCATCCCGACTTCGTCTGGCGCAATATCGCCACGGGCGAGAACTCGGTGTGGTACATGAACGGCGCCACGTTCGTGTCGCAGGTGTCCCTGCCGGCCGTCCCCGATCTCCTCTGGAAATTTGTCGGACAGCGCGCTCGATCGGTGCCGGTGAAGGCGGCGAGCGACTTCAACCGCGACGGCCAGCCCGACCTGGTCTGGCGCCATGCGTCCACCGGCTCGAATGCGGTCTGGTACCTGAACGGGCCGGCGCTCTCGTCGAGCGTGCTGCTCCCGGCCGTCGCCGACGCGAACTGGCAGCTGGTGGCGAGCACGGATCTGAACCGCGACGGTCAGGCCGACCTCGTGTGGCGGCATCAGACGAACGGACAGCACGTCGTCTGGTACCTGAATGGAGGGACGATCGCGTGGACGGCGCCGCTGGCGACGGTGGCCGACCCGAACTGGCAGCTCGCGGCGGTGGCCGACTTCAACTCGGACGGCCACCCGGACCTGGTGTGGCGGCATGCGGTCACGGGTCAGGGCGCTGTGTGGTTCATGAACGGCGCAAACTACCTGGCATCGGCCTCGCTCACGACCGTCGCCGATACGAACTGGCGGATAGTCGCGGCGGCAGACTTCAACGGGGATGGCAAACCGGATCTCGTCTGGCGACACCGGACGACCGGACTGAACGCGATCTGGTACATGGACGGGATGACGAAGGTTGGGGACGCACTGCTTCCGACCGTCGCCGATCAGAATTGGCAGCTGGCCATGGCCGTGGATTTCAATGCGAACGGCAGAACGGATCTCGTCTGGCGGAACTATTCGACCGGTCAGAACGTGGTCTGGCTCATGAACGGCGTGGCGTACCTGACGAATCTTGCGCTGCCGGCCGTCGCCGATGTCAACTGGGTGCTCCTGAAGCGCTAAGGCGACGCTGCCATCGGCTCCGGGTGTCCGGAGCCGATGGCAGGCAGCCTGTCCTGAGCGAGCGTCGCGAGTCGAAGGACCGCCCGCCGCGTTCAGACTCCGCCTTCTCCATCCTCCACGACGGCCTCGAAGCTCGGGAGCGTCGCCGGGTGCTTCGCGGGCTTCCGGCTCCTCAGCCACTGCTGGAGGCGCTCCATGTAGATGTAGAAGACCGGTGTCACATAGAGGGTGAGCGTCTGCGACACGATCAGACCGCCAACCACCGCGAGGCCGAGCGGCCGCCGCGCTTCGGATCCGGCGCCCAGCCCGAGCGCGATCGGCAGGGTGCCGGTGAGCGCCGCCATGGTCGTCATCATGATCGGCCGGAAGCGAACGCGGCACGCTTCGTAGATTGCGTCGGCGGCGCTGAGGTTGTCGCGCCGCCCCGCCTCGATCGCGAAGTCGATCATGATGATGCCGTTCTTCTTCACCAGGCCGACCAGCATGATCACGCCGACAAACGCGTAGATGTTCAGGTCGTGGTGGAAGATCAGCAGCGTCAGCAGCGCGCCGAAGCCCGCCGACGGAAGCCCGGAGAGAATCGTGAGCGGGTGGATGAAGCTCTCGTACAGGATCCCCAGCACGACGTAGATCACGAAGATCGCCAGCGCGAGCACCCACCCGAGGCCGGTCATCGAATCCTGGAACGCCTGCGCCGTGCCCTGGAAGCTGCCCGACACGGTCTCGGGCAGCGTGTCGCGCGCCACGGTCTGCACGCGCGCCACCGCATCGCCCAGCGCGAGACCGGGCCGGATGTTGAACGAGAGCGTCACCGAGGGCAGCTGGCCGGTGTGATTGACCGACAGCGGGCCGACCGACGACTTGGTCGACACAATAGTCGACAACGGCACCAGCTTGCCGGCCGGGGTCTGCACATACAGCATCGAGAGGGCGGTCGGGTCGCGCTGATACTTCGGGTCGACCTGCAGGATCACCTGGTACTGGTCGTCGGGCGCGAAAATCTGCGACACCTGGCGCGAGCCGTACGCGGAGGTCAGCGCCGATTCGACCTGGTCCACGGTGAGGCCGAGGGCCGCGATCTGATCGCGGTCGAGGCCGACGGTGACCTGCGGGTTGCGGATCTGCAGGTCGGAGGTCACGTCCTCGAGGCCGTCGATCCCGCGCAGCGCAGCTTCGAACTTCGGTGCTGACTTGTAGAGTTCGTCGGTATCGGGGTCCTGCAGCGTGTACTGGTACTGGCTGCGCGACATCATGCCGCCGATGCGGATCGCCGGCGGATTGGTCATGTAGACCCGGATGCCCGGGATGCGCGCGAACTTCGGCCGCAGCTCTTCAATCACGCGGTCGGCATCGAGCGCCCGCTGGTTGCGCGGCTTGAGATCCACGTTCATCCGGCCGCCGGACCCGCCGGCGTTCGCCGTGTAACCCGCCACGTTGGGGTCTTTCGCCAGGACGTCCATCACGTCCTTGATGCGCGCCACGGTCGCGTCGAACCCGAGACCCTGGATGGTTTCGATCTGTCCGCTCAGCTGGCCGGTGTCAACCGCAGGGATGAACCCCATCGGGATGAGCGTGAACAGATACACGGTTCCGGCGAGCACGCACGCCGACACGAGCATGGTCACGCCCCTGAACCGGATGGCCTTCCGGAGCGACCACGAATAGCCGCGCAGCCAGGTGTCGAACACCCATTCCATCGCGTTGTAGAACACGCCGTGCTTGATCGCATGCGGCGCCTTCAGGAACCGGCTGCACAGCATCGGCGTGAGCGTCAGCGACACGACGCCGGACACGAGGATGGCCGCGCCGATCGTGATCGCGAACTCGTGCATCAGCCGGCCGACCACCCCGCCCATGAAGAGCACGGGAATGAAGACGGCGGCCAGCGAGAGGGTCATCGAGATGATCGTGAAGGAAATCTCCTTCGACCCGTCGAGCGCCGCCTGCAGCCTCGGCTTGCCCATCTCCATGTGCCGGACGATGTTCTCCAGCATGACGATGGCATCGTCCACCACGAACCCGACCGAGAGCGTCAGCGCCATCAGCGACAGGTTGTCGAGGCTGAAGTCGAGCACATACATCACGGCGAAGGTGCCGATGATCGAGAAGGGCAGGGCCAGGCTGGGAATGATCGTGGCCGACACGTTCCGCAGGAACAGGAAGATGACGAGGACCACCAGGCAGACCGTGAGCTGCAGGGTGCCCTTCACATCGTCGACCGACTCGCGGATCGGCACCGACCGGTCGCTCCGGATCCGGAGCTGAACGGAGGCCGGCAGCTGCTGCTCCAGCAGCGGCAGGATCGCCTTGATGCGGTCAACGACCTCGACGGTGTTCGTGCCGGGCTGGCGCTGGATCGAGAGGTAGATCGTCCGGGATCCGTTGAACCAGCCGGCGTTGCGCTCGTTTTCCACACCGTTGTAAACGTGCGCGACCTCGTTCAGGCGGACCGGGCTGCCGTTACGGTAGGCGACGACGATCGACGTGTACGCCTCGGCATTCAGCAGCTGGCCCGCCGCCTGGATCACGTAGTTGCGGTCGGGGCCGTACAGGGTGCCCGTCGGACGGTTCACGTTCGACGAGGAAATCGCCTGCGCAACCTGATCGATGCCGATCTGCCGGGAGGCGAGCTGCAGCGGATCGACGTCCACGCGCACCGCGAACTTCTGCGATCCCATGACGTTGACCTGCGCGACGCCGGCGATCATCGAGAGGCGCTGCGCGAGCAGGTTCTGCGCATAGCGATCGAGCTGCGAGAGGGGCAGCGTGGGCGAGCTGAGCGTCAGGAACAGGACGGGCGAATCCGCCGGGTTGACCTTCTGGAAGGAGGGCGGCGAGGGCATCCCGGGCGGCAGCGACCGCTGCGCGCGGGCAATCATCGACTGGACGTCCTGGGCGGCCGCGTCGATCGAGCGGCTCAAGTCGAACTGGAGCGTGATGCTGGTGCTGCCGAGCGAGTTGGTCGAGTTGATGGAGCTGACGCCGGCGATGGTCGAGAACTGCTTCTCGAGCGGGGTCGCCACCGAGGCCGCCATCGTTTCCGGGCTCGCGCCCGGCAGGCTGGCATTCACCTGGATCGTCGGGAAGTCGACGGTGGGCAGGTCGTTCACCGGCAGCAGCCGGTAGCCCATCGCGCCGAAGATGAGGATCGACAGGACGAGCAGCGTCGTCGCCACCGGACGGCGAATGAAGGGTTCCGCGATGTTCATGATGTCCTCGAGACTGCCGGCCGCGTTCTCCCCGGGGCTCGCGTGGTTCGAGTACGCGTGCTCGACTCCCGGCACCTACATAATTCGACCGAGCGCCGGGTCAGTGGCCACCGGTGTCGCGCGGCTGGCTGTCGCCGCGGCCAACCCCCGGGCCGCGGCCCCCGCCGGACTCGCCGCGCTCGGTCACGCGCGCTCCGGGCGTCAGGCGCAGATGACCGTCGGTCACCACCACCTCGCCGGCCGATACCCCGTCGGTGATCACGATCTGATTGCCCTGTTGCCGCTCCGCCCGGACGGGCCGCATCTCCACGGTGCGGTCCGCCTTGACGACGTAGACGTACTGACCGTCCTGTGACACCTGCACGGCCGTGGCCGGCACGACCAGGGCGCTGGAATCCGCGACCAGCTCGAGCGTGACCTGGACGAATACGCCGGGCCACAGCTGGCGATCGCCGTTCGGAAAGGTCCCTTTGAGGCGGATCGTACCCGTGGTCTGGTCGACGGCATTGTCGATGAAACTCACGACGCCCCGAGTCGAGCCGGTCGTCGCGGCCGCATTCGATGGTGCGGGCGCTCCGGCCCCGGTTCCGCTCGAGGCGGAACCCGCCGATCCGGCGACCGCCTCGGGCGGCGCGGACCCGCCGGCCGAGATTGCCGTCACCGTCAGCGGCTGACGCGCCTGGAAGCGGCGAATGTCGGACAGGTAACGCCCGGGGACGGAAAAGGTCACGTAGACCGGCGAGAGCTGGTTGATCACGATCAGCGCAACGGTGTCGTTCGCACGGACCATGTCTCCCACGTGTGCGCCGAGCGTACCGGTCCGCCCGCTGATTGGCGACTTGATGTCCGCGTACTGCAGGTTCAGCTGGGCAATCTCGATGGCGGCCTTGTCGGCCTCGATCGTCGCGGCGAGGGCCGACGTGCTTGCGCGCTGGCTGTCGTACTGGTCGCGCGAGATCAGGCCGCGTTGAAAGAGGTTGTCGGAGCGAGTCTGCTGCGTTTGTGAGTTCTGGTACGTTGACGAATCCCGCGCCAGGTACAGCCTGCGCCTGACGCAGCGCCGACAGGAACGGCCGGGAATCGAGGCTGAACAGGGGTTGCCCGGCCTGGACGTCCTGCCCTTCGGCGAAGTGAATCGCGCTCAGCTGGCCGGTGACCTGCGACCGAATCTGCACGCTCGCGATCGCCTCGACGGTGCCGACGGCCGGCAGCGTAATGGGCACAGACTTCTGTTCGACGCGTGCGGTGACGACGGGCACGGTGCCGCCGGCCCCGCGCCCCGCGGCGCGGCCCGCCGGGCCGCCGCTCCCAGCCGGCGCGTTGGAGCTGCCACCCGCAGCCGACGAGCACGAGACGATTGACAGAGGTATGGCAATGGCCGACACGAACCGAAAGAGATTTCTCAGCATGTTGTTGAAGTATACCCCTCGGTAACGTCTACGACGCCAGCGGAGAAGCGCTTACCCGCGACGGGTCGAGGCTCGATTCGCCGTGCAATGGAATCGGTGATTGATCGGAAGCGCCGGGCTCGGACCTGCCAGGTCCCGGGCCGGCACAGTGGCGAACATGCGCGAACACCCGTTGAATACGCAGAGATGTTGAACTCGCATTGCACACGCATTGTCGTTGACACCCTGCGCCGCCGCGCTACAATCCTGCAGCAGCTCGTCTGGGGTGTACGGACAGTCGTCGTTCGCCCCCTCTGATCCGCCCATCCTGTTCGGATCCCACGCCCCCGCCTCCACGTGTCGAGATCGGTTGGCCCGCGTGTGCGCGCCAGAGTCGACGGCATCGCGCACGCGCGTGCGGGCGATCTCGACGGGCAGATGCTGTCAGGTCGGCTTCGACCACTGCGCGAACATCACCGGAACGGCCAGGAGGTTCCATGTCGCACTCGACACACGCTCGACTGTTCGGGACCAGTGTGATCGCCGGCCTGCTCGCGCTGTCATTTCATGCGGGGCTCAACGCGCTCGCGCCGGTCGGCGATGTTGCGCGTCCGGCCGAACCGGTCGCGGGGCCGGCACGCCCCAGCCGCCCGGACACGAGCGCGGTCCGGGCGGACGCGCCCGTCGTATCCCCGGTGTCGCCTCTGAGCGGGAGCCAGCAGGGCACCAGGCCGGTAACGGCTGAGATGGCGTCTCTCCCTCCGGCGTTCCCGCTGAGCGATCGCGGGCAGCAGATGAGCCCGGTCGTCGAGGCCGCTCCCTCGATGTGGACCGCGGTGGCCGCGGGCTATGGCCACACCTGTGCGCTGACCGTCGCGGGGGGCGTGAAGTGCTGGGGGCAGAACAACGCCGGGCAGCTGGGCAACGGGACGAGTGCGCCGGCGAGTTCGTCGCCGGCCGACGTTACGGGGCTGACGAGCGGGGTGCGAGCCTTGGCCTTGGGGGGCGCCCATACCTGTGCGTTGACCAGCGCCGGGGGCGTGAAGTGCTGGGGGAGCAATTCCTTCGGGCAGCTGGGCAACGGGACGATCGTGAATAGCTCCACGCCGGTCGACGTGCCGTCGCTGACCTCCGGCGTCATCAGCCTGACGGCGGGCGTCTCCCATACGTGCGCCGTCACCGGCGCTCGAGACGTGAAGTGCTGGGGACTCAACAGCGTCGGTCAACTCGGCAACGGGACAACGGCGAACAGCGCCACGCCCGTGGACGCAACCGGGTTGTCACACATCGTCCTCACGGTCGCTGCCGGGGCGAGCCACACCTGTGTGACCACGACCGCGCCGGGCGTGAAATGCTGGGGCCAGAACGTCTACGGGCAGCTGGGGAACGGTCACCACTACCGACAGTCCCACGCCGGTGGACGTGACGGGATTGACCGCGACGGCGGTGCGCTCGGTGGCCGGCGGCCTGGCTCACACGTGCGCGCTCACCACTGCGGGCGGCCTGAAATGCTGGGGAGCGAACGCCGTCGGACAGCTGGGCAACGGACTCTGGGATTCGAGCAGTTCGCCGGTGGACGTGACGGGGCTCGCGAGCGGCGTCCGTGCGGTGACCGCCGGGGGCGCTCACGCGTGTGCCTCCCTCACAGCGGGCGGCGTGACGTGCTGGGGGCTCAACACGTGGGGGCAGTTGGGAAGCGCGGCGGTCTCGATCAGCAGTCTCCCTGTGGCGGTGCCAGGGCTGACGGGAGTGGTCAGCAGTGTGGCCGCTGGCTACAGCCACACGTGTGCGGTCTCCGCCACAGGTGGGGTGACGTGCTGGGGCGCCAACTCCGTCGGTCAACTTGGCCACGGGGATCGGGTGTGGAGCATGACGCCCGTGGATGTGACCCGGCTGGGCGGCGGCGTAAGCGCGGTGTCTGCGGGGGGCGACCACGCCTGCGCCCTGACGAGCGCGGGGGCCGTGCTGTGCTGGGGAGCCAACTTCTCCGGGCAACTGGGCAACGGAACAACGACGCTGAGCAGTACGACGCCCGCCCCCGTGGTGGGCCTGACCAGTGGCGTGCGGGCGGTGGCCGCCGGCAACAGCCACACCTGTGCCCTCACCGCCGCAGGTGGGGTGATGTGCTGGGGGAGCAACGGCACCGGTGCTCTCGGCAACGGACTCTGGACGTCGAGCACGACGCCTGTGGCTGTGGTGGGGCTGGCGAGCGGCGCGAGCGCGCTGGCCGCTGGTGAGTATCACATGTGCGCGATCACCAGCGGGGGGGCGGTCAAGTGCTGGGGACAGAACGACACCGGACAGCTGGGCAACGGGCTGACGACCAACAGCAATACGCCGGTGGATGTGAGTGGGCTGGCGAGCGGCGCGAGCGCGGTGGCCGGTGGTCGGTACCACACCTGTGCGGTCGTGGCGGGCGGCGTGAAGTGCTGGGGCGCCAACACCAACGGTCAGCTCGGCAACGGGACGACGACTCCAAGCGGCACGCCGGTGAACGTGACGGGGCTGACGAGCGGGGTGATCGCGGTCGCCGCCGGCTACAGCCACTCGTGCGCGGTCACCACCGCAGGAGCTGTGAAGTGCTGGGGCTACAACTTTGCCGGCCAGCTCGGCAACGGGTCGACCTTGCCGAGCACCACACCGGTGGACGTGAGTGGCCTCACGAGTGGAGTCATCGCGGTGACCGCCGCCGACTATCACTCGTGCGCGCTCACCAGCGCCGGCGGCGTGAAGTGCTGGGGGTGGAATGTCTATGGGCAGCTGGGCAACGGGATGACGACGTACAGCCCCCGCCCGGTCGACGTGACGGGGCTGACGAGCGGGGTGCTGTCGGTCGACGCCGGAACCGCGTTCACCTGTGCGGTCACCTCCATTGGCAGTGCGCAGTGCTGGGGAGACAACGGCAACGGGGCACTCGGCAGCGGGCTCCTGTATTCTTCCACGCCCCTCAGCGTGGTTGACGGCACCATCGAGACGGCCGTGTACGACGCCACGCTGAAGGTCCCGGCCTGCGCGGAAGCCGCGGCCGGCTGCGACTCAAGCAGCCGAATCTCCGGGCGCGACACCATAGCGGGCGGGGCCGAGATGCGCCAGCCCAACACGCTGTTCAGCAGTTGCGCGGACGGGACCCAAGGCCAATACCTGTTTGACGAATCCATCGAACGCATCCGCGTGGCCACCCTGGATGGTTCTGTGCTGGCGCCGGGCAAGACGGTCCAGGTCGAGGTGACCGTGTTTGCATACGGCGACTTCACGTCGGATTGGCTCGATCTCTACTACACCGGCACTGCCGCCTCGCCGTCCTGGACGTGGCTGGCCACCGTCCCTGCAGTGGCGAGTGGCCTGCAGACGCTGTCGGCGACCTACGTGTTGCCCTCAGGCAGCCTGCAGGCGATTCGGGCCGCGTTCCGGTACCAGGGCACGCCATCTCCGTGTTGGACCGGGAACTTCAATGAGCGCGACGATCTGGCGTTCGCGACCGCGGCACCGGACCCGGCCGCAGCCGTTCAACCCGTGGCCTGGCGGCACGCCGCCACGGGCCAGAACTACCTGTGGAACCTGCGCGGCGGAGGCGTGGTGTCGGGGGCGTCGCTGCTGGCGGTGTCCGATCCCGGCTGGGAGATGGCGGCCACGGCGGACTTCAATGGGGACGGCCTGGCCGACCTGGTGTGGCGGCACGTGGCGACGGGGCAGAACGCCGTCTGGTACATGAACGGCGCGACGTTCCTGGGGCCGGCGCCCTTGCCGGCCGTGGCCGATCCCGCCTGGCAGCTGGTGGCCGCCGTCGATGTCGATGGCGACGGCCATCCCGATCTGGTCTGGCACCACGCCGCGACGGGCCAGAACGCGGTGTGGTACTTGAGCGGCACTTCCATTGTGGCGACGGCCTCGCTGCCCACCGTCGCCGACCCGTTGTGGCAGATGGTGGGGGCGGCGGACTTCAACGGGGACGGGCACCCGGACCTGGTGTGGCGGCACCTGTCGACGGGCGAGAACGGCGTCTGGTACATGGATGGGGTGACGAAGGTGGGGGACGCGGGGCTCCCGGCCGCCCCCGATCTGCGCTGGTATGTCGCCGCGGTGGGCGACAGCAATGGGGACGGCCATCCCGATCTGGTCTGGCGCAACGCCGCGACAGGCGAGAACGTGGTGTGGGGCCTGAACGGCACGGCCCTGGTGGCGACCGCTTCGCTGCCGACCGTCGCCGACACCAGTTGGGACGCGGCCGGGCGCCGGGCGCGGCCGGTGCCGGTGAAGGCGCCGAGTGACTTCAATCGCGACGGCCAGGTGGACCTGCTGTGGCGCCACGCGGTCAGCGGGGCGACCGCGCTCTGGCACCTGAACGGGTCCACGCTCGTGTCCACCGCGAGCCTGCCGTCGGCGGCGGACCCGAGCTGGCAGCTCGTGGGCAGTGCAGACCTGAACCGCGATGGCCTGGCCGACCTGATCTGGCGCCAGACCACGACGGGCCAGCACGGCGTCTGGTACATGAACGGTCCGACGGTGGCCTGGTCTGCGTCGCTGCTGTCCGCGGCCGACGCCACCTGGCAGCTGGCGGCGGTGGCGGATTTCAATGCGGACGGCAAATCCGATTTCGTGTTGCGCAACACGACGACCGGCCTGAACGTGATCTGGCTGATGAACGGCGCGGCCTACTGGGGACATGCCGCGCTCCCGACGGTGGCCGACACCAATTGGCGCATCGTCGCGGCGGCCGACTTCAATGCGGACGGCAAGCCCGACCTGGTGTGGCGGCACCTGGCCACGGGGCTGAACGCCGTCTGGTACATGGATGGGACGACGAAGGCGGGGGACGCGTTGCTCCCGATGGTGGCCGACCCGGCGTGGCAAATCGCCATGGCGGCTGATTTCAATGCGGACGGCAAGCCAGATCTCGTCTGGCGCAACTACACGACCGGCCAGAACGTGATCTGGCTCATGAACGGCGTGACGTACCTGATGAATGCGCCGCTGCCGGCCGTCACCGACACGAACTGGATGCTCCTGAGGCGCTAAAGGCGCCGATCATGTTGTCCCCGGCACGGGCGAGCAGCGAGTCGAGGTCGCCAACGAGCCGACGCGCCGACTCTTGCCCGCGGCTTCGGGGCCGTCGTGCGGTACTCAATGGGAATCTGGTCCTGGCCGTTGATGCGTTGCCCAAGCAAGGAGGGCGGCCGTGAATAGACGACGTACCACTGTCTCCTTATTCCTGGCACTGGCGCTGGCGCTGGCCGCGGGCGCGGGTCTGGTGGCAGGGAGCGGGCGGGCCCCTGAGGCTCAGCAGGCCGCAGGCCCCGTCCAACTGACCGGGTTCTTCAACATCGTGTGGGGCGACCCCGAGGACGGGAATGGTGCGCCTCAGATGTTGTATACGCTGACCACTGCTGGCGGCGACAGGGTGCCGCTGAGCTTGGCCGACGAGGTGGCGGCGCCCGCCGGCGGCGTGCTGGCGCTCAATCGCCGCCAGGTGACAGTTGAGGGATATCGGCCCCCGGCGATGCCCGGGCCGCTCGCTGGTCCCCAGGTGATCGACGTCTATTCGATCGCCCTCGTCGTCGGCGCAAAAGCTGCGGAGGGCGCGGAGCCGGCCGTGCTGGGCTCGAAACCCTGGATTTCGATTCTGTGCAAGTTCTCCGGCCTCGCCGCCGAGCCGAAGAACCTGGCGTTCTTCCAAGGGATGTACGGCAGTACGAAGCCGGGCCTCAATCACTATTGGCTGGAGCAGTCCTTCAACCTGGCGAACGTGGCGGGCAGCGGGGCCGTCGCCTGGGTCACGTTGCCCGGGACGGAGGCCACCTACAATCCCAGCAACACCGCAGGTGGAACCGATCTCGATCTCCTGGCGACTGACTGCCTTGCCGCGGCGGATCCCTATGTGAATTTTTCGACGTATATCGGCATCAACATGATGTTCAACAGCGATTTTGACCATGGGTGGGCCTGGGGCGGCACCGGGTACTTTACGCTCGACGGGGTCAGCAAGGTGTGGAGCATCACGTGGGAGCCGCCGTGGGCCTACTCCGACATCTCGGTCATCGCGCATGAGATGGGACACGGCTTCGGGCTGCCGCATTCGTCCGGCAACTACGGCGCCACCTACGACAACCCCTGGGATGTGATGAGCTGGGACCGGTACAACTGCACCGACGACCCGGTCTACGGCTGCGTGCCCCAGCACACGATTTCCTATCACAAGGACCTGGCCGGGTGGCTCACGGGCCACCGGGTGGACGTGCCGGTCGGGACCCAGACCACGGCCACGCTGGACAATCTGGCGATCAATTCGGCCGGGTCGCAATGGGTGAAGGCCCCCATTGGCGCGACGACCAACTACTACACGTTCGAGGCGCGGAAGCGTGTCGGCTACGACTCCAAGCTGTTGGGCGACGCGGTGATTGTCCACCGGGTCGATCCGGCGCGCTCCGCACCCGCCCACATCTACGACAAGGACAACAACGGCAACAACGCCGACGCCGGCACGATGTTCCTGGTGGGCCAGTCGTTCACCGACGTGACCAACCACATCACGATGACGGTGAATGCGGCGACGGCCAACGGCTTCACGATCACCGTCAACAACAACGCCATCGTGCCAACCGCGAACCTGCTGTGGCGGCAGGCCGGAACGGGACAGAACGCCCTGTGGTACGTGAACGGGTCGACGCTCCTCTCGACGGCGCCGGTGCTGACCGTCGCCGATTCCACGTGGGAGATCGCCGCGCGGGGGGACTTCAACGCCGACGGCCAGTCCGACATCGTGTGGCGGAACCTGGCGACGGGACAGAACGCCGTGTGGTTCATGAATGGCGCGACGTACCTGAGCTCGGCGGCGTTGCTGACGGTGGCCGATCCGGCGTGGCATCTGGTGGCCGCGACCGATATCAACGGGGACACCCGGCCGGATCTGATCTGGCACCACGCCGCGACGGGCCAGAACGCGGTCTGGTATATGAATGGGACGACCTGCGTGACGACCGCGTCGCTGCCGACCTCGGTCGACCCGTTGTGGCAGATGGTGGGGGCGGCCGACATCAATGGGGACAGCCACCCGGACCTGGTCTGGCGGCACCTGTCGACCGGGCAGAACGGCGTCTGGTACATGGACGGGGTGACGAAGATCGGGGACGCCGCGATGATGGCGGTGCCCGATATCGCCTGGTACATCGGCGCCGTCGTCGATGTGAACGCGGACGGCCATCCGGATCTGGTCTGGCACAACGCCGCGACGGCCGCCAACGCCGTGTGGCTCATGAACGGGGCGGCCTGGGTGTCGACCGGGACGCTGCTGACCTCCTCCGACCTCACCTGGGACCTGGCCGGGCACCGGGCGCGGCCGGTGCCGGTGACCGCGCCGAGCGATTTCAATCGCGATGGCCAGGTGGACCTGCTGTGGCGCCACGCGGTCAGCGGGGCGAACGCGATTTGGTACATGAACGGGACGACGGTGGCGTCCACGGCGTTCATGCCGACCATCGCCGACGTGAATTGGCAGCTCGTGGGGAGCGCGGACCTGAACCGCGATGGCCTGGCCGACCTCATCTGGCGGCACCAGACGACGGGAGTCCACGTGGTCTGGTACGTGAATGGCGCGACCGCTTCGTGGCCGGCCCTTCTTCCGTACGTGTCCGACATTAACTGGGTGCTCTCGGCGGTGGCCGATTTCAACGGGGACGGCCGGCCGGACTTGGTGTGGCGGAACGTATCGACGGGCCTGGACGCGATCCTGTTCATGAGCGGCCCGACGCTCGTGGGGGGGGCGGCGCTCACGACGGTGACCGATACGAATTGGCGGATCGTGGCCGCGGCCGACTTCAACGGGGACGGGAAGCCGGATCTCGTCTGGCGGCACAAGGTGACGGGGCAGAACGCGGTCTGGTACATGGATGGCGCAACGAAGACCGGGGACGCGTTGCTCCCGACCGTGGCCGACATGAACTGGCAGGTTGGGATCGCGGCTGATTTCAATGCCGACGGGAAGACGGATCTCGTGTGGCGTAATTACGCAACCGGCGAGAACGCGGTGTGGCTCATGAACGGCGCGACCTGGGTGTCGAGCGTCGGGATCATGAGCAACCCCGATCTCAACTGGCTGTTACTGAGGCGCTGACGAGGGGCTGGCTGGCCGTTCGACGCTCGTCGCACCGCGAAGGGCCGCCAGCCGGGAGTCGCGTGCCGCGGGCCGCTTCGTGCGGGCCTGCGGGCGCATGATTCGAGTCGGAATCCATCGCACGTCCCAGGGCCACCACTCGCGGTGGCCCTGGCTGCGTACAACCGCGCCATGTCTCCGCAACACAAGGTTTTTCCATTGCCCGTGGCCTTGTTTTGGAGTAGCGTTCCCGCGTTGGATTGGGCGACACACATCCAGGTCCTGCCGGGGGGACGCCTTCTGGGCCGAAGGTGTGGAATGCAGCCGGAGGCGTGCACGCACCAGCAGCGAGTCGAGGTTGCCAACGAGGCAACGACTCGAGTCTTGTCCGCTACGTCGGGTCCGTCGTGCAGTACTCATCGGGAATCTGATCTTGTCCATTGATACGTTGCCCACGCAAGGAGGGCTGCCGTGAATCGACGACTTACCACTGTCTCCTTATTCCTGGCACTGGCGCTGGCGCTCGCCGCGGGCGCGGGTCTGATGGCAGGGAGCGGGCGGGCCCCAGAGGCTCAGCAGGCCGCAGGCGCCGTCCAACTGACGGGATACTTCAATATCGTGTGGGGCGACCCCGAGGGCGGGAATGGCACGCCTCAGATGTCGTACTCGCTGACCACGTCTGGTGGCGACATCCTTCCATTGAGCCTGGCCGACGAGGTGGCGGCGCCCGCCGGCGGCGTGCTGGCGCTCAATCGCCGGCAGGTGACGGTTGAGGGCTATCGGCCCCCGGCGATGCCCGGGTCGCTCACGGGTCCCCAGGTGATCGACGTCTACTCAATCGCCCTCGTCGTCGGCGCAAAGGCTGCGCAGGGCGCGGAGCCGGCCGTGCTGGGCTCGAAGCCCTGGGTGTCGATTCTGTGCAAGTTTTCCGACATCGCCGCCGAGCCGAAGAACCTGGCGTTCTTCCAGGGGATGTACAGCAGCACGAAGCCGGGCCTCAATCACTATTGGCTGGAGCAGTCCTTCAACCTGGCGAACGTGGCGGGCAGCGGGGCCGTCGCCTGGGTCACGTTGCCCGGGACGGAGGCCACCTACAATCCCACCAACACCGCAGGTGGAACCAATCTCAATCTCCTGGCGACCGACTGCATTGCCGCGGCAAATTCCGTTGTCGATTACTCGCTGTATACCGGCATCAACATGATGTTCAACAGCGACTTTGACAATGGCTGGGCGTGGGGCGGCAGCCGGTACATGACGCTGGACGGGGTGAGCAAGACGTGGAGCACGACCTGGGAGCCGCCGTGGGCCTATTCTGACATCTCGGTGATCGCTCACGAGATGGGACACGGCTTCGGATTTCCTCATTCGTCCGGCAACTACGGCGCGACCTACGACAACCCCTGGGACGTGATGAGCTGGGACCGGTACAACTGCACCGACGATCCGGTGTACGGCTGCGTGCCCCAGCACACGATTTCCTATCACAAGGATCTGGCGGGGTGGCTCACGGGCCACCGGGTGGACGTGCCGGTCGGGACCCAGACCGTGGTCACGTTGGACAACCTGGCGATCAATTCGGCCGGGTCGCAATGGGTGAAGGTCCCCATTGGCGCGACCGCCACCTACTACACGTTCGAGGCGAGGAAGCGCGTCGGCTACGACTCCAAGGTGGAGGGCGACGCGATGATCGTCCACCAGGTCGATCCCTCGCGTTCCTCTGCTCCTGCCCACATCTATGACAAGGACAACAACGGCAACAACGCTGACGCCGGCACGATGTATGTCCCGGGCCAGTCGTTCACCGACACGATCAACCACATCACGATGACGGTGAATGCAGCGACGACCAACGGCTTCGTGATCACCGTCAACAACAACGCCATCGTGCCAACCGCGAACCTGCTGTGGCGGCAGGCCGGGACGGGGCAGAACGCCCTGTGGTACCTGAACGGGTCGACGCTCCTGTCAACTGGTGTCGTGACAGCCTCATCCGATCCCAATTGGGAGATTGCCGCGCGGGCGGACTTCAACGCCGACGGCCAGGTCGACATCGCGTGGCGGAACCTGGCGACGGGCGAGAACGCCGTGTGGTTCATGAGCGGCGCGGCCGCCGTGGGGGTGGCGCCGTTGCTGACGGTGGCGGATCCGGCGTGGCAACTGGTGGCCGCGATCGATATCAACGGGGACACCCGGCCGGATCTGATCTGGCACAACGCCGCGACGGGCCAGAACGCGGTCTGGTACATGAACGGGACGACCTGTCTGACGACCGCGTCGCTGCCGACCTCGGTCGACCCGTTGTGGCAGATGGTGGGGGCGGCGGACATCAACGGGGACGGCCACCCGGACCTGGTCTGGCGGCACCTGTCGACCGGGCAGAACGGCGTCTGGTACATGGACGGGGTGACGAAGATCGGGGATGCCGCGATGATGGCGGTGCCCGATATGACCTGGTACCTCGGCGCCATCGCCGATGTAAACGCGGACGGCCATCCTGATCTGGTCTGGCACAACGCCGCGACGGGCGCGAACGCCGTGTGGCTCATGAACGGGGCGGCCTGGGTGTCGACCGGGACGTTGCCGACCTCCTCCGACCTCACCTGGGACCTGGCCGGGCACCGGGCGCGGCCGGTGCCGGTGGTCGCGCCGAGCGATTTCAACCGCGATGGTAAGCCCGATCTGTTATGGCGCCACGCGGTCAGCGGGGCGGACGCGCTCTGGTACATGAACGGGACAACCGTGGCGTCCACGGCGTACCTGCCGACCATCTCCGACGCGAATTGGCAGATCGTGGGGAGCGCGGACGTGAACCGCGATGGCCTGGCCGACGTCATCTGGCGGCACCGGACGACAGGACTCCATGCGGTCTGGTACCTGAATGGCGGGACGCCATTCTGGTCGGCCGTTCTCGCGATTGTGCCCGACATCAACTGGGTGCTCTCGGCGGTGGCCGATATCAACGGGGACGGCCGACCGGACCTGATCTGGCGGAACGTGTCGACGGGCGCGAACGGGGTGTGGTTCATGAGCGGCACGACGGTCATAGGGTCGGCGGCGCTCACGACGGTGTCCGATACGAATTGGCGCATCGTGGCCGCAGCCGACTTCAACGGGGACGGGAAGCCGGATCTCGTCTGGCGGCACTCGGTCACCGGGCAGAATGCTGTCTGGTACATGAATGGCGCGACGAAGATCGGGGATGCGTTGCTGCCGACCGTGGCCGATATGAACTGGCAGGTTGGGATCGCGGCTGATTTCAATGCCGACGGGAAGACGGATCTGGTGTGGCGCAACTACGCAACCGGCGAGAACGCGGTGTGGCTCATGAACGGCGCGAGCTGGGTGTCGAGCGTCGGGGTCCTGAGCAATCCTGATCTCAACTGGTTATTGCTGAGGCGCTGACGGGACGGTTGGCGGCCTTTCGACGCTCGTCGCACCGCGACGGGCCGCCAGCCGGGAGTCGCGTGCCGCGGGCCGCTTCGCGCGGGCCTGCGGGCGCATGATTCGAGTCGGATTTTGTCGCACGTTCCAGGGCCACCACACGCGGTGGCCCTGGCTGCGTACAACAGATCCATGTCTCCGCAACGGTTCTGCGGCCGCCTCCGGTGAAGGCGCGCCTGTACCGTGCCCTCTCCGAAAAGTTGCGGGGCCTTCACTGCCAGCAATCGGTTGACAACCGCCGCCGCCGCGATAGAATTCCGGCATCCGTCGTCGCGCTCGTGGTGACGGCCTTCGTCCGACCCGCTCATCCGCCCCCCTTCGTGTCGTCCTCGACGCTCGATTGTGCGCGACTCGTTCCAACGAGCCCGAGTGCTTGCACCGTTTCATCCGGCGCGCAGACGCCTGCGATCAGACAGGAGAATCCATGTTGCACCGAAGCATCGTTCGGTTGTACGGGTCTGTCGCCATTGCGGGCCTGATTGCGGTATCGCTCCACGCGAGGCTCGGGGCGATCGCACCGGATGACACTGCGTCGACCGACAGCGCTCGCCTCGAACCGATGCCAGTCAGCAGCGCGCAGGGCGCCAGTCTGCTGCCGACCGAGGTTCCCGCCATATGGACCGCGTTGGCCGGCGGGAACTCCCATACGTGTGCGCTCACGACCGCCGGCGGCGTGAAGTGCTGGGGGGGCAATCCGGAAGGGCAGCTCGGGAACGGAACGATCTCGATGGGGAGTTCGAGCCCGGTCGATGTGACGGGGCTGACGAGCGGGGTGATCGCGGTGGCGGCCGGCGGCATGCACTCCTGTGCGGTCACGAGCGCCGGAGCCGTGAAGTGTTGGGGCAGTAACGATTCCGGGCAGCTCGGCAATGGGACGACGACGTCGAGCGCGACGCCAGTCGACGTGCAGGGGCTGACGAGCGGAGTCGTTGCCGTCGCCGCCGGCACCAGTCACACCTGTGCGCTCACGAATGCTGGAGGCGTGAAATGCTGGGGATACAACTCCGACGGGCAACTCGGCAACGGGACGACGACGTTCAGCCCGACGCCGGTCAACGTGATCGGCCTGGCGAGCGGAGTGAGCGCGGTGGCCGGCGGGGGCGCTCACACCTGTGCGCTCACCACGTCAGGGGGCGTGAAGTGCTGGGGGTTCAACGGCTGGGGCCAGCTCGGCAATAACACGACGACGTCGAGCTCCGACGCCGGTCAATGTGATCGGGCTGGCGAGCGGGGTGACGGCGGTGTCCGCCGGCGCCACCCACAGTTGTGCGGTCTCCGGCGCGGGCGGCGTCAAGTGCTGGGGACGTAACCTCAACGGGCAGCTCGGCAACGCGACGACCACCGACAACTGGACGCCGGTGGACGTGACGGGGCTGGCGAGCGGAGTGCACGACGTCACAGCCGGGGGCACTCACACCTGTGCCCTGACCGGTGCGGGAGCCGTGAAGTGCTGGGGCAACAACGGCGCCGGACAACTCGGCACCGGAACGCAGGGGTCGAGCACGACGCCGGTGAACGTGTCGGGTCTGACGAGCGGAGTGATCGAGGTGAAAGCCGGCGGCTACCACTCGTGTGCGATGACGAACTTGGGGACCATGACGTGCTGGGGCGAAAACGCGACCGGCCAGCTCGGAATTGGCACCACGATTTGGAGCAGTACGCCGGTGGATGTGACTGGGCTGACGAGCGGGGCCACTGCCGTGGCGGCCGGCGGCGCTCATACGTGCGCGCTCACCACGTCGGGCGGCGTGAAGTGCTGGGGGGAAAACAGTTCCGGCCAGCTCGGGGACGGCACGACGTCGCAGGGTACCTCCGTGCCGGTCGACGTGGCTGGGCTGGGCAGCGGCGTCATGGCGGTGGCCGCGGGGTACTCGCATACGTGTGCGCTCACCAGCGCGGGAGGAGTGAAGTGCTGGGGGTACAACGGCGTCGGGCAACTTGGTAACGGAACGACGACGTCGAGCTCGTTGCCGGTGGACGTGGCGACCCTGCAGAGCGGAGTGATTGCGGTGTCGGCGGGCTACCTTCATACCTGTGCGCTCACCACGGGGGGCGGCGTGAAGTGCTGGGGCTCCAACTCGTCGGGGCAGCTCGGCAACGGGACCACGACCCCGAGCTCGACACCCGTCAGCGTGACGGGGTTGACCAGCGGGGTGAGTGTGCTCGCGGTTGGACAGTCCCACAACTGTGTGGTCTACGGTGCGGGGAGCGCGAAGTGCTGGGGATACAACTTCCATGGGCAACTCGGCAACGGGACGACGACCTCGAGCAGTCTGGCCGTGAACGTAACGGGGCTCACGAGCGGGATCAGTGCGGTGTCAGCGGGCTACCTTCATTCCTGTGCGCTCACCACGGAGAGCGGCATCAAGTGCTGGGGGTCCAACATCCTCGGGCAACTTGGTAATGGGACGACGACGTCGAGCACCACGCCGGTGACCGGACTGGCGAGCGGAGTCACCAGGCTGGCGGTCGGGTACACGGAGACGTGCACGCTCTCCAGCGCCGGAGGCGTCAAGTGCTGGGGCCCGAACCAGCAGGGGCAGCTGGGCGACGGGACGACAACGTGGAGCAGCACCCCGGTCGATGTCGTGGGACTGACGAGCGGGGTGAGCGCGGTATCCACCGGCGATTCACACGCGTGCGCGCTCACCAGCGGCGGAGGCGTGAAGTGCTGGGGACGCAACAGCTCCGCGCAACTCGGCGTCGGAAGGTCTTACTCACTCTCGCCCCTGTCCGTCCTCAGCCCGATGGTGAGCGGCCAGCTCCTGCTGTGGCGCCACCTCAACGGAGGGAATTACGCGTGGTACCTGAGCGGAGCGTCGATCGTGTCGACTGGCGCCGGTGCAGGCGGTTGCCGATCCCAACTGGGAGATGGCGGCCAGCTCGGACTTCAACGGAGACGGCCAGCTCGATATCGTGTGGCGGAACCTGGCGACCGGGCAGAACGCCGTCTGGTTCATGAACGGCATGGCGTTCCTCTGGCAGTCACCATTGCCGACCGTGGCCGACCCCGCGTGGCAACTGGTGGCTGTCGCGGATATCAACGTGGATGGCCGGCCCGATGCGATCTGGCACAATGCCGCGACGGGTCAGAACGCCGTGTGGTATCTGCACGGGACGTCCCTGGTGGCTACGGCGGCGCTTCCGACCGTGACCGATACGTTGTGGCAGATCGTGGGAGCGGCGGATTTCAACGGTGACGGTCATCCGGACCTGGTGTGGCGGCACCTGTCGACGGGCCAGAACGCCGTCTGGTACCTGGATGGGGCGACGAAGGTCGGGGACGCGGCGCTTCCCGCCGTTCCCGATCTCCGCTGGCACATCACCGTCGCGGGCGACTGCAATGGGGACGGCCATCCCGATCTGGTCTGGCGCAACGCCCAGACGGGTGAGAACGTCGTGTGGTACCTGGATGGGACGACATTGTTATCGACCGCGTACTTCGCGACCGTCGCCGATCCGAGCTGGGACATCGCGGGCCACCGGGCGCGGCCCGTGCCGGTGAGAGCGCCGAACGACTTCAATCGCGACGGGCAGGTGGACCTGCTGTGGCGTCACGCAACGACCGGTGCGACGGCAATCTGGTACCTGAACGGGACAACGCTCGTCTCAACAGCGACCCTCTCCGTGGCGTCCGACTCCACCTGGCAGCTGAGCGCGAGCGCGGATCTGAACCGCGATGGGCAGGCGGACCTCATCTGGCGACACAAGCTCGCCGGTCTGAGCGCCGTCTGGTACATGAACGGCGCAGCGCTCTCGTGGTCTTCCTGGCTGCAGGAGGCGGGCGACACGAACTGGGAGGTCATCGGCGCCGCCGACTTCAATGCGGACGGGCGTCCCGACCTGGTGATGCAGCAACAGACGACCGGGCAGAGCGCGGTGTTGTTGATGAACGGGCCGACTTACCTCGCCGCCGTGATGCTCACGCCAGCCTCCGATGCCAACTGGCGAATCGTGGCGGTCGCCGACTTCAACGGGGACGGCAAACCGGATCTGGTCTGGCGGCACACGACGACGGGGCAGAACGCCCTCTGGTACATGGATGGCACCACGAAGACGGGAGACGCGCTGCTCCCGACGGTCGCCGAGTCTGAGCTGGCAGATCGCCATGGCCGCTGATTTCAACGCGAACGGCAAACCGGATCTCGTGTGGCGGAATTACTCGACTGGGCAGAACGTCGTCTGGATCATGAACGGCGCCACGTACCTGTACAACGCGGCGCTGCCCTCTGTCGCCGACACCAATTGGCAGTTGGTGAGGCGCTGACGCCGCGAGCCCGTCGCTGCGACTCTTGATTCGTTCCTCATGACCTGACGAGGGCCACCATGAGCGGTGGCCCTCCTGTCATTTCACCGCGAGTGCCTCGCCGGCGGCGCGAACGTCAAGGCCGCCATCTCCGCTCCAGTGCCGGGCTGCAAGGATTTTTCCGGAAAGACAAAACGAGGCCGTGGTGTGTGGTAGGCTCTCCTCGCATACCACGACATCGAAGAGTCGCGGACGTCCCATTTGCCATCAGCCCCCCGATGGTACACCCCTGGGAACTGGTCTACCGAGCCTCGACACCGTTCATGGCTCGAGCAAGGAGCGACGATGCGTCATCTAGGTCTGATACCGCTCGTGTTGGTTACCCTGGCAATTGGCTCGGGACCGCGGAGTATTCAGGTGCCGGCCCACGAAGGACCTGCGGCGGCCAGTCTCCGCCCCGGACTGATCGGCGGAGCCTCGGCGAAGATGACGCCCGCTCGTGCGGAATCCCTCGTCGGCAAGCTGCCATTGAGCTTCGAAATCAATCGCGGGCAGTTCGACTCGCGCGTCCGGTTCCTGGCGAGGGGCGCCGGTTACACACTGTCTCTGACCTCGACCGAGGCCGTGCTCGCTCTGCGGCGAGGCGCCAGCCCCGTCGACCGTGACTTGCGCACGAGGAGCCACCACCCGGTCTCACCAATCGCGGGAGCCGTGATTCGGATGCGACTCTCAGGCGCGAACGCGAATCCGGCGGTGACCGGACTGGAAGAGCAGGCTGGCCGGCGGAACTACTACGCGGGGAGCGCTCCGCACATTGGTGCTGCCGGCGTGGCCCGACCGCGCGCGCGCACCGAAGCCGGACTCGCGCGCTACGAGAACGTGGCGACCTACGGACGTGTTCGCTACGAGGCTGTGTACCCTGGCGTCGATCTCGTCTGCTACGGCAATCAGCGGCAGCTCGAGTACGACCTGGTCGTGGCGCCGGGCGCGGACCCTGGCGTGATCCGGCTGCAGTTCGATGGCACCGATGCCGTGGAGGTCGATCGCCAGGGCGAACTCGTGTTGAAAGTGTCCGGCGGAGAGGTTCGCCAGCACAAGCCGGTGATCTACCAGGAAGTGGCTGGCGTCAGACGACCGGTTTCCGGCGGCTACGTGACCTCCGGTCCGGGCCAGGCCTCATTCATCGTCGGGGACTACGACCGCAGCCGGCCGCTCGTCATCGATCCGGTTCTCACCTACGCGACGTACCTCGGCGGAAGCGGGAATGACTACATTGACGGGATCGCCGTCGACAGCGCCGGCAACATCTACGTCACGGGGAATACGTGGTCGACCGATTTTCCGCTGACCAACGGGCACACCTTCGTGGGTTTTGCCGACCTGTTCATCACGAAGCTGAATCCGACCGGCACGGCACTCATGTACTCGACGCATTACCACGGAGATCCCGGGTATTACAACGCCGGCCATGACATCGCGGTCGATGCGGCGGGCAACGCCTACGTCGTCGGACAGGGATCGCAGACCGGAGGGGTGGGGGGCTACGCGGCCGTCATTCGACTGAACTCGTCGGGTGTCGCGACCTACGTGGGGCTGCTTGGCTACGGAGGGGGCGACGACCACGCCAACGGGCTTGCCATCGACGGAACAGGCTACGTCTACCTCACCGGGGTTGGGGGGCCCTTGTTTGATTTCACCCCCGGGGCTTTTCAGACGGTGTCCGGCGGAGGGGACGATGCCTTTGTCGCGAAGGTGAACACCAACGTCGCGGTGGAGGTGTCGCTCGTATATTCAACCTTCCTGGGTGGCGGACTTACGGACGAAGGTCAGAAGATCGCGATCGACAGCGCCGGCAATGCGTATGTGACCGGCAGCACGGAGTCGCCGAGTTTCCCGGTCACGGCAGGCGGTAGACAGACGACCTTCGGTGGCGGGCTCACGGATGCCTTTGTCTCCAAGATCAGCGCCGATGGTTCGACCCTTCTCTACTCCACGTTCCTCGGGGGCAGCTTCTACGAGGTCGGCAAGGGGATCGCCGTCGACGGTTCGGGCAACATCTACGTGGGCGGGTGGGCGGAAGGGTCTGGCTTTCCGACCACGGCCGGGTCGTTCCAACCGGCGTGGAATGTCGGCAACTGTGCGGTTTATCCGGTCCTCTACAAGTCATGTGGCGACGGGTTCGTCGCAAAGATCAATCCATCGCTCGCCGGCGCCGCCTCGCTCGTGTACTCGACCTACCTTGGCGGAAGCGGCGAAGACGATATCAACGCGCTGCTCATTGACTCGGCCGGGAATGCCTGGGTGGCCGGCAAGGCTCTTTCCCCGCAGCTTGGAACCACACAGTTCCCGACCGTCAATCCCATCACCGGCTTCGACTACCTCAACTCGGATGGCTTTGTGGCGGAACTCAATTCCACGGGGAGCGCGCTGCTGTTCTCCAGTTATTACCAGGAAATGGTGAACGACGTTGCCATCGGTCCCGGCACCATTTACCTGGCCGGTGATACCAGCAACACCGCGCTCATCGGGACGGCGGGAACCTACCAGCCAACCAACCACGGCCTCCAGGACGGGTTCATCGCGAAGATCGGCGGGTTCGCCTTGCCTCTGCCGGGCGCGTTCGCCAAGGGCAGCCCCGCAACCGGCCTGGGCGGGCAGGCGGTGAACCAGACACTGAGCTGGGGCGCATCGAGCGGCGCGACAAGCTACGAGTACTGCGTGAACACGAGCGCCACCTGCGCTGGTGCCTGGACGAGCATGGGCTCGGCGACCACGGCGGTGCTGCCGACCCGGGCATACCGGGCCACCTACTACTGGCAGGTACGCGCGCGCAACGCAACGGGCACCACCGATGCGAACGCGGGGGCCTGGTGGAGCTTCACGACCGCCGTCAACGGCGCCGTTACCGACCTCAACGGCGATGGGAAGCTGGACCTCCTCTGGAGACAGGCTGGAACCGGCCAGGACGTCGTCTGGCTCATGAATGGGGGGGCGTTCGTCTCGACGTTGCCAGTGCTGACGGTTCCCGAAGCCAGTTGGGAGATCGCAGCGGCCGCCGATTTCAATGGCGACGGCAAACCGGATCTGGTCTGGCGAAACCTGACGACGGGTCAGAACGTGGTGTGGTACATGAACGGCGCGTCGTACCTGTGGCAGGCGCCGCTGCCGGCCGTGGCCGATCGCGCGTGGCAACTGGTGGCGGCGATCGATTTCAATGGTGACGACCAGCCCGACCTGGTCTGGCACAACGCGGCGACGGGCCAGAACGCGGTGTGGTACATGAGCGGGACGTCCCTGGTGTCGACGGCGGCACTCCCGACCGTGACCGACACACTGTGGCAGATGGTTGGAGTGGCGGACTTCAATGGAGACGGGCATCCCGACCTGCTGTGGCGGCACCTGTCGACCGGGCAGAACGGAATCTGGTACATGAACGGGACGACGAAGGTGGGTGATGCGGGGCTCATCCCGCTGCCCGATCTTCGTTGGTACGTCGGCGCGGTGGGCGACGCCAACGGGGACGGCCGTCCCGATGTGCTCTGGCACAACGCGTCGACCGGCGAGAACGTGGTGTGGTTCCTGAACGGGGCGACATTGTCGTCAACGGCTTATCTCCCGACCACGACCGACACCAGTTGGGACATGGCCGGCCACCGGGCGCGTCCCGTGCCGGTGAGGGCGCCGAGCGATTTCAATCGCGACGGCATGGTCGATCTGCTGTGGCGCCGCCCGACCACCGGAGAGAACGCGGTCTGGTATCTGAACGGCTCGGCGTACGCCTCAGCAGCGAACCTCCCGGCGTCGGCCGACACAAACTGGCAATTGATGGCGAGTGCGGACCTGAACCGCGACGGCCAGGCGGACCTCATCTGGCGTCACAAGACGTCGGGCGCGAACGCGGTCTGGTATATGGCGGGCCCGGCGCTCGCGTGGTCGGCGCCGCTCCCGGCCGCCACCGACGCGAACTGGCAACTGGCAGCGGTGGCCGACTTCAACGGGGACGGCAAGCCGGACCTGGTGTGGCGCCACGCCACGACGGGGCAAAACGCGGTGTGGTACATGAGCGGAGCGACGTACTTGTCGGCGGCCTCGATGATGACGGTGGCCGACACCAACTGGCGAATCGTGGCGGCGGCCGACTTCAACGGCGACGGCAAACCGGATCTCGTGTGGCGGCACCAGGCGACCGGGCAGAATGCCATCTGGTACATGGACGGAACGACGAAGATTGGGGACGCCCTGCTCCCGGCCGTGGCCGACATGAACTGGCAGCTGGAAATGGCCGCGGACTTCAACGCCGACGGCAAGACGGATCTCGTGTGGCGGAATTACTCGACCGGCCAGAATGTGGTCTGGCTCATGAACGGCACGGCCTGGGTGTCGAACGGGTACCTGCCGACCGTCGTCGATCCCAACTGGCTGCTGGTGAGGCGCTGAGGCGACCTGTTGAGTACGGCTCGACCTTCAGCTGAACGCTGATCGGATTCTGCGTGTTCCTCGAGGGCGGCTCCGGCGAGGGGGCCGCCCTCGAGTCCTGTACGGACGACGTCGCGACCGTCGCTGGAAAGCCCGAGTAAAGTCGCCGGTGTTTGTCGGCGCCGGCCGCGGCCGATCGCGGCCGCTCGCTCACTCGACGGGATTATCTGGTATGATCTGCCGCATTCCCGGCAGTTCTCGTCTCGGCCCTCGTGCGTTGCTGGCGCACGTGGACTCGTCGTGGATACCATTCGGCGCGCGACAGGGATCAAGGACATCACGCAATTGCCCCCGCCTCGCACCTCAAGCGCTGTCTGGCTGGGAGCGCACCCGGGCGTGACGCTCGCGGGCACTCGACTGCCCGATCACCAATGCGGCGTGTGTGGCTTCACCGAGCCTTCTGACTCACCAAAGGGATAGACCATGTCACACTACCTTCGAACACTGCTCCTGATCGGGCTGATAGCGGCCCTGCCTCGTCCGGCCGCCGCGCAGGCGAAATATTACGACGGGCTGATCCAGTATTCGACCATCACCAACTGCGCCAGCATCATTCAGGGTGTTCCGTATCAGGAAAAAGGCGCTGGCACGTTCGTGGGCTTCTACGCCAATCCGAACGCGAGCCAGCCCCAGCCAAACAGTGTCTACTACATTCACGTCGTCGTCGCCGGGCTGGGCAACTCGTGCAGCGGCATGAGGGCGTATGTCGACATTGCCCTGCCGCCGAATACGACCACGGCGATAGACGCCACCTACAAGGTCTACTGTTACGCAAACGGCGTGGCGACCGCGGCGAACGAGTGTCCCCAGTCGCTGCCGGCGTCCACGATCAATCCAGGTGCCTTCCAGATATTGTCGATAGACAGTGCGCACGCCTACCTCTGGCCGTTGCCGCAAGGCGGCATGTGGGAATTCCAGATTCCGGTCAAGTCGACGACCACGCTGAGCAACGCGACGTTTCAGGCAAACGTCTGGGTGCTCGATGGCAACAGCAGCCCCACCCTCCGGCCGACCCAGGGGGCGTACGTGTTCAGTGCCGGCGGCGGCAGCGTGCCGGCGATCAGCATGCCGACCCCTTCGACCACGCTCATCCAGGCGACGACGGCCCATTCGGTGGCCTATCTCACGACGCCCGGGCCCGGCACGGGGCACTTTCAATTGGGCACCACCACCAGCTACGGAGTCATCAACGAAGCCAGCCCCATCCCGTCCGGAGGATCCTGGATGGCCTGGGACGACTGGGGCCCTCCCGCGCTGACCCCGGGTACGCTGTACCACTGGCGGTACACGTTCACGCTGACCGCCACCGGCACCACCTACAACGGCCCGGACCAGACGTTCCAGACGCTGGGGAACGGCCAGGTGTCGATCGGTGACGGGACTCCGGCCAGCTGCACGTCGGCGGCGATCAATACGGCCCTTGTCACCTCCGGGACCAGCAATATCGTGTTCAACTGCGGGATTTCTCCCATCACGATCACCCTGAGCGGTCCCCACACGATTTCGACGGCCATTTCGATCAACGGTGGCAACGCGGTCACGCTCCGGAGACAGAACGATGGCCTGGGGAACCTCTTCAACGTCGCGTCTGGTGGTCATCTCACCCTCTCGCAACTCACGCTGCAGGATTCCATCAACCTGGCCTGTGGTGGTGCGATCAGTGTCGCCGCGGGGGGAACGCTGACGTTGTCCGATACTCGCTTCGTCAACAACACGTCCAACAGCCGGGGCGGTGCGGTGTGCAACGACGGGACCACCACCATCTCGACGTCGCTCTTCAGCGCCAACTCGACCACGAGCACGCATGGAGGCGCGATCAGCAACTACGGCACGCTGACCATCGCGAACAGCAAGTTCGCCGGTAACAGCGCCCCGATTAATGGCGGGGCCATCGACTCGATTGGAACCGTCACGGCGACAGGCACCACCTTCGACACCAACACAGCCGGTTTTCGAGGCGGCGGCATCAACACCTACGTCGGAACCCTGACGTTGGCCGCGAGCACCTTCGTCAAGAACTCAGCGGGCCTCTACGGCGGCGGCGTGGCCAGCGACGGCAGCGTCACCGCGATATCGAGCACTACGTTCTCGGACAATTCCAGCGCGAACCTCGGCGGCGGAATCGAAATGTCGGGCGCGGGATCGCTCACCCTCACCAACAGCACGCTGAGCGGCAACCGCGCCACCACCAACGGCGGTGGGCTGTATTGGACTGCGGGCGCTGGCACCGGGTTGGCCACGATCCTGAACACCACGATCGCCAGCAATTCGGCGGGGACCGAGGGCGGCAACATCCATGTCGGCAGCGTTGGCACTTACAACGCCAGCATCGGCCTGAAGAACACCATCGTCGCGTTCGGCAGCCCCGACAACTGCAGCGGCACGGTCCTGTCGAATGGCAACAACCTCGAGAACGTCAACACCTGCGGATTGACGGTCGCCAGCGACAAGCCCTCGGTCGTCCCGAAGCTGGCGCAGCTCCAGGACGCCGGCGGCGGGATCCTGGTGCGCCGGCTCCTGGTCGGCAGCCCCGCGATCAACGGGGGGGCCGACACCGGCTGTCCCGCCACCGACGAGCGCGGGACCGCGCGGCCGCAGGGAGCGCACTGCGACATCGGTGCCGTCGAAGAGACGGGCACCGGCCTGGTGCTGACGGGGAGCCCCGTCTTCTCGGACTTCAACGGCGACGGGAAGATGGATCTCCTCTGGCGGAACGCCGCGACGGGCCAGAACTCCGTGTGGATCATGGACGGCACGAAGACCCTGTCGCAGACGCCGCTGCTGACGGTGGCTGATTCCAGCTGGGAGCTGGCAGCCACGGCTGACTTCAATGGGGATGGCCAGACCGATCTCGTGTGGCGAAACCTGTCGAGCGGGCTGAACGTGGTGTGGTACATGAACGGCGCGACGTTCCTGTATCAGGCGCCGCTGCCGACGGTGGCCGACCGCGCGTGGCAACTGGTGGCCGCCGCCGACTTCAACCTGGACGGCCAACCCGACCTGGTCTGGCACAACGCGGCGACCGGCCAGAACGCGGTGTGGTTCATGAGCGGGACGAACCTGGTGTCGACGGGATCCATCCCGACGGTGACCGACACGCTGTGGCAGATGGTGGGGGTGGCCGACTTCAACGGTGACGGCAAACCCGATCTGCTGTGGCGTCACCTGGCGACGGGGCAGAACGGCATCTGGTACATGGATGGGGTGACGAAGATCGGCGATGCCGGGGTGGTCGCCTTGACCGATCTCCGTTGGTACGTCGGTGCGGTTGGCGATTACAACGGTGACGGCCAGACCGACATTGTCTGGCGCAACGCCGGGACCGGCGAGGACGTGGTGTGGTACTTGAACGGGGCGAACCTGTCGTCGGGCGTCTACCTCCCGACCGCCAACATCCTCAGCTGGGACATGGCCGGTCAACGAGCGCGGCCCATTCCGGTGAAGGCACCGGTGGACTTCAATCGCGACGGCAAGCCGGACCTGCTGTGGCGCCACGTGACCACGGGAGCGGACGCGGTGTGGTACATGAACGGGACGGCGTTGGGCTCGACAGGGAACATGCCGTCGTCCACCGACTTGAACTGGCAACTCATCGCCAGCGCGGACCTGAACCGGGACGGGCAGCCCGACCTCATCTGGCGCCATAAGGTGACCGGCCAACACGCCGTCTGGTATATGGCCGGCGTCTCAATCGCCTGGACGGCGTTGCTGCCGAATACGGCCGATGCGAACTGGCAGATCTCGGCGGTGGCCGACTTCGATGGGGACGGCAAGTCCGATTTCGTGCTTCGGAACGTGGTGACGGGGCAGAACGAAATCTGGTTCATGAACGGAGCGACCCTGGTGTCGGAGATGCCATTCGCGACGGTGGCCGACACCAACTGGCGAATCGTGGGTGCAGCCGACTTCAACGGGGACGGGAAGCCGGATCTGCTCTGGCGGCACCTGACGACTGGCCAGAATGCCGTGTGGTACATGAACGGCGCGACGAACCTTGGTTCCGCGCTGCTCCCAACCGTCGCCGACCAGACCTGGCAGATTGGCGCGGCGGCCGACTTCAATGCGGACGGCAAGACTGACATTGCGTGGCGCAACTATACGACCGGCCAGAACGTGATCTGGATCATGAACGGCCCGGCCTGGGTGTCGAATGCGTTCTTGCCGACTGTTGTCGACCCCAACTGGCAGATGTTGAAGCGCTGAAGACTGGTTTCACGCTGGCTCTCGAACTTCGTCGCCGGTCGACGGGCCCTGAGCGGCCGGCCGCGAGGCGTCTCTTGGGCCTCGATTCGTTCTTCGTGACGTGACCAGGGCCACCACACGCGGTGGCCCTGGCCCTATACGAGGCAATCGGCATGCCTCCGAGGAGTCAGCCGCTATAGCAGCTTCCCGCACCCGAAAGCGTCGGAGGAAACGGCCATTAGCTCGGCCACTCCCTTCGCCGACCTCAACCCCCGCCAATCTCACCCGGCAACCCGCTGTCGTTTCAGTTCGAGCAGGCGTAAACTACGCCCAACCCGTCCGTTCCTGACCTTATTGCCCCCCTCGCAACTCGCCCGCTTCTGTCTGGCGCCTGGCACCGCCCGGGCGCTGGTATGGAGGAACGACGATGTCGCACCGGAGCCTGCCACCTGCGTTCGGAACGCGCCTTGGCGTCGGTCTCCTCATGCTCTGGCTTGAAACGGGAATCGGAGTCTTCGGGCCGGCGGGAAAGGCCGCGGCCCAGAGCGGTCGGTTCGACGGCACGGTGTCCCACAGCCGTGGCGCCGCCAACTCACAGCCGGCGCAGGTTCCCGCGCTGTGGCTGACGCTGTCCGCAGGCGGCTACCACACGTGTGGGCTCACCAGTGCATCGGGCGTGAAGTGCTGGGGCGCCAACTACTCGGGTCAACTCGGAGACGGGACGTCAACGCCAAGCACCACGCCGGTGGACGTGAAGGGGTTGACGAGCGGCGTGATTGCGGTCTCTGCTGGGGGGTACCACACCTGCGCGGTCACCAGCGGGGGAGGCTTGAAATGCTGGGGGCTCAATAACCACGGCCAACTCGGTAACGGGACCACGGCAGACAGTTCCACGCCCGTGGATGTGACAGGCCTGACAAGCGGGGTGAGCGCCGTCGCCAGCTCCGACTATCACACGTGCGCGGTGACAACCCCCCTCGGCGGGGTGAAGTGCTGGGGGAACAACGCGTACGGGCAACTCGGCAATGGGACGACGCTGGACAGCTCCACGCCGGTCAATGTGAACGGACTGACGAGAGACGTGAATGCCGTGGAAGGTGGGACCTCTCACACCTGCGCCCTGACCAGCGCGGAGGGTCTGAAATGCTGGGGGTCGAACCCCAAGGGGCAGCTCGGAAACGGGACAGCGACAGCGAGTTCCGAGCCCGTGAACGTCATAGGACTCACGAGCGGTGTGCGCGCAGTGTCAGGCGGATCCGAACACACGTGTGCGGTCACCACGTCGGGGGGCGCGAAGTGCTGGGGGGGCAACCAGATCGGCCAACTCGGCAACGGGACGATGGCGTCGGATAGTTCGACAGCGGTGGACGTCCTGGCGCTGACAAGCGGAGTCGATGCCGTGACGGACGGGTGGTATCACACCTGCGCGTTGACGAGCGCGGGGGGCGCGAAGTGCTGGGGCTCCAACGCCCAGGGGCAACTCGGCAACGGGACGTTGATAAGCACCTCGACGGCGGTGGACGTGACAGGGCTGACAATCGGAGTCGGCTCCGTGACGGGCGGGTGGTTTCACACCTGCGCGGTGACCAGCGCTGGGGGCGCGAAGTGCTGGGGGGACAACTCTCGCGGGCAATTCGGCAATGGGACGACGACAAGCAGCACCACGCCGACGCAAGTGGTCGCGCCAATCGTGACCGGGCAGGCCTTGCTGTGGCGCCACGCCGTGACGGGCGAGAACGCGGCGTGGTATCTGAGCGGGTCATCGGTCGTGTCCTGGGCGACATTCCTGAGCGTGGCGGATCCGAACTGGGAAATGGCGGCCACCGCCGACTTCAATGGAGACAACCAGGCCGACCTCGTCTGGCGAAATTCAGCAACCGGTCAGAACGCCGTCTGGTACATGAACGGCGCAACCTTCGTATCGCAATCACCGCTTCCGACGGTGGCCGATGGCGCGTGGCAACTGGTGGCCGCCGTCGATGCCGACCTCGACGGGCACCCGGACCTGGTCTGGCACAACGCCGCGACGGGCCAGAACGCACTGTGGTACTTGAACGGGACGACCCTGGCGTCGACTTCCGCGCTCCCCACTGTGGCCGATACGTTGTGGCAACTGGTGGGAGCGGCCGACGTCAACGGGGACGGGCACCCTGACCTGGTCTGGCGACACCTGTCAACCGGGCAGAATGTAGTCTGGTATCTGGACGGCGCGGCGCTCGTGTCGACGGCGTCTCTTCCAAACGTCGCCGAACTCCGCTGGCGCATCGGGACGCTCGCTGACTTCGACTCGGATGGCCACCCCGACCTGGTCTGGCGGGACGCGGTCACGGGTTGGAACGTCGTCTGGTTCATGAATGGGACGACGATTCAGTCGACGGCGTTTCTCCCGCCGGCCCCCGACGCCGGGTGGGAGATCATCGGCCCCCAGGCGCGGCCCGTGCCGGTGAAGGCGCCCAGCGATTTCAACCGGGACGGCCAGCCGGACCTGTTGTGGCGTCACGCGTCGAGCGGCGCGAACGCCGTGTGGTACCTGAACGGGTCGACACTGTCGTCGACCGCTGCTATCGCGACAGTTGCCGACACGAACTGGCAAATCGTGGCGAGCGCGGACTTGAACCGCGATGGCCAGGCCGATTTGATCTGGCGCCACAAGACGACGGGGGAGGATGCCGTCTGGTACATGAAGGGCGCCACGATCGCGTGGACCGCGCCGCTTCCGACGATGATCGACACGAACGGGGATATCGTGGCGGTCGCCGACTTCAACGCAGACGGGCATCCGGACGTGGTCTGGCGGAACCGGCTGACCGGAATGAACATGGTGTGGTTCATGAACGGCACCACCTGCTTGCTCCAGGCGGCGGTGACGGCGGTGGCCGATACCAATTGGCGGATTGTCGCGTCGGCCGATTTCAACGCGGATGGCAAACCGGACCTCGTGTGGCGGCACCTGACGTCGGGGCTGAACGCAGTCTGGTACATGAACGGGGCGACGAAGATTGGAGACGCGTTGCTCCCCCCGGTTACCGACCAGGCGTGGCAAATCGCGATGGCGGCCGACTTCAATGCGGACGGCAAGACTGACATTGCGTGGCGCAACTATACGACCGGCCAGAACGTGATCTGGATCATGAACGGCCCCACCTACGTGTCGAACGCAGCGCTGCCGGCTGTGACCGACCCCAACTGGCAGATGTTGAAGCGCTGAAGGATCGGTACGGTCCGCCGCCGCCCCCCACACGCTTCTGGCGCCATGCCAGGGCGGGGCAGAACGTGAAGGGGGGCGGCCGGCTCGCTCTGCTACAATCGTGGGACGCGGGCCATCGGGCAGGCTCGTCTCTCTGAACTGCGCAGCCTTCGGATCCACGCCTTTCATGAGCACCAACGAACACCGAACCGAGCATGCCGGCGCACCGGCCCGCGCCACCGGGCAGCGGGCGGCCGAGCCCGAACCCGGGCAACGGGACTCGAGCGATGTGCTCGCCGAAGCGCGGCGCCTTCGCGAGGCACTGGATCATGTCGCCGCGTTCATCTACATGAAGGATTCGCAGTCCCGGTACGTCTACGCCAACAGGCCGACGCTGGAGCTGTTCGGGTGTACGGCCGAGGAGCTGGTGGGCTGCGACGATTCGCATTTCTTCCCGCCGGGCGCGGCGCAGCGGCTGCAGGAAATCGACGCGCGTGTGCTGCGGGGAGAACGGACGACCGAGGAGATTGACGTCCCCGATGCGGCCGGCGGGCGGCGCGTCTACCGGGAAGTCAAGACCCCGATCTATGCGCAGGCCGACCGTGGGACCATCTGGGGCCTGCTGGGCATTTCGACGGACATTACCGGGGTCAAGCAGTCGGAAGAAGTCCTGCGCCAGAACGAGCAGAGCCTGCTCGAGGCGCAGCGGCTGGCCCACATGGGCAGCTGGCAGTGGGAGACGTCGACCGACACCGTGACCTGGTCGGACGAACTCTATCGAATTACCGGGCGCGATCCGGGACTGCCTCCGCCTGCCTACGCGGAAATGCAGAAGGACTACACGCCCGACAGCTGGACGCGACTCAACGCCGCCGTGCAGAAGGCGATCGAGTCTGGAGACCCCTACGAGCTCGAACTGGAATTCGTGCGGCCGGACGGCACGACCGTGTTCCAGGCCGCCCGGGGCGCCGCCACCTACGATTCCAACGGACGCATCATCGGCCTCCACGGGACCGTCCAGGACATCACCGAGCGCCGGCGGGCGGAGGCGGAGATCGCCCGCACGCTGTCGCTGCTGGCGTCCACCCTCGAGTCGACGGCCGACGGGATCCTGGTCGTCGATGGCGCGGGCGGGATTGTCCGGTTCAACGAGCGCTTCAAGGAGATCTGGAGCCTTCCCGAGGCCATCGTCGCGTCCAGGGACGACAACGCCGCGATCGGCTTCGTCCTCGATCAACTCGAAGACCCGGAGACATTTCTCAAGTCAGTCCGGGACCTGTACCGCTCGCCGGAGTCGGTCAGCTTCGACGTGCTGACGTTCAAGGACGGCCGGGTGGTCGAGCGCTACTCGCAGCCGCAGCGGAATGGCGATCAGATCGTCGGCCGCGTCTGGTCCTTCCGCGACGTGACCACGCGCAAGCAGGCCGAAGACGCCCAGGGCGAGAGCGAGAAACGGTTCCGCGGCCTCTTCGAAAGTTCGCGCGACGCCATCATGACGCTCGACCCTCCCTCGTGGAACTTCACCGCGGGAAACCCGGCCGCGGTGAAGATGTTCGGCACGAAGGACGAGGCGGACTTCGTGTCCCGTGCGCCCTGGGAACTGTCTCCTGAACGGCAGCCCGACGGGCGCGCGTCGATGGAGAAGGCCGCGGAGATGATCGAGACGGCGCTGCGCGACGGCTCCCGGTCCTTCGCGTGGACTCACCGGCGCACCAACGGTGAAGACTTCGACGCCGACGTTCTGCTGACCCGGATCGATCTCGGGCACAAGGTGATCCTGCAGGGCACGGTCCACGATCTGACTGACCGCAAGCGGGCCGAAGAGGAGAAAGCCAGGCTCGAAGCTCAGCTTCAGCAGGCCCAGAAGATGGAGTCGGTCGGCCGCCTGGCCGGCGGCGTCGCCCACGACTTCAACAACATGCTGAGCGTGATCCTCGGCCGCGCCGAGATCGCCCTCGACAGCGTGGATCCCGCCTCGCCGCTGCACGCGGACCTCCATGAGATTCGCACGGCGGCCAAGCGGTCAGCCGACCTGACGCGACAGCTGCTGGCGTTTGCCCGCAAGCAGACCGTCGCGCCCAGGGTGCTGGATCTGAACGAGGCCGTCGCGGGGTCGCTCAAGATGCTCGGCCGGCTGATTGGCGAGGACATCCATCTCGAATGGCTGCCGGGGCCCGACCTGTGGCGCGTGAAGATCGACCCGGCCCAGATTGACCAGATCCTCGCCAACCTGTGCGTCAATTCGCGGGATGCCATCACCGGCGTGGGAACCATCTCCATCGGCACGGACAACAGTTGCGTCGACGACCGGGACGAGTCCGACCAGTCGGCGTCGGTATCCGGCGAGTTCGTGAAACTCATGGTCGGTGACAACGGGTGCGGGATGGAGAAAGAGACGCTGGGCCAGATCTTCGAGCCGTTCTTCACGACCAAGGGCGTCGGCAAGGGCACGGGACTGGGCCTGGCGAGCGTGTACGGCGCGGTCAAGCAGAATGGCGGCTTCATCAAGGTCCGCAGCACGCCGGGCTCCGGCACGAAATTCACGATCTTCCTGCCGCGGTATCTGGGCCAGGACGAGCTGCCGCGCCCCGAGGCCGAGAATGGGCCAGCGAACTGTGGCCACGAGACGATCCTCCTGGTGGAAGATGAACCGGCCATCCTGAGCCTGACCAGGAAGGTGCTCGAGCGGCGCGGCTACGTGGTGTTGACCGCCCGCGGAGGGAGCGAAGCGCTCCAGCTGGCCAGGGACCATGCCGGTCCAATCCACCTGCTGGTGACCGACGTCGTGATGCCCGAGATGAACGGCAGGACGCTCTCCAGGCACCTGCTGGCGGTGCGCCCGTCCATCAAGCGGCTCTTCATGTCGGGATACACGGCGGAGTCCGCCACGCACCAGGGTGTGATTGACGAAGGAGTGAGCTTCCTTCAGAAGCCGTTTTCGGTGAGCGACCTGGCCGCGAAGGTCCGGGAGACCCTGGACGGGCCCTAGAAATGGGCCGGCCTTGATCCCGGCGCTCGGTTGAGGTGAGTACACGCCGGGAATGGAGCACGTGGGCTTCAGCCCGCGTGCCCGGGGCTCGCGAACTCAACACAAGTGAGCCCCGGGATCAGTCCGCCCAGCCCGAATCGTGATCCGGCTTCGCGGCGGGCAGCAGCGGCAGGCCTTCGTGCGGCTTTGTGCCCATCAGGCCCACCTGGTGATACACGCGTATCTTGTCGCGCGTGTCCAGGATGTCCAGGTTCCGCATCGTCAGCTGGCCGATTCGGTCCTGCGGGGTGAAGAACACCTCCTCGCCCTTCTCCATCGTCAGCCGCTCGGGGTGGTAGGTGAGGTTCGGGCTGGTCGTGTCGAGAATCGAGTAGTCGTTGCCCCGCCGGAGCTCCACCGTCACGTCGCCGGTCACCGCGCGGGCCACCCATCGCTGGGCCGTCTCCCGCAGCATGAGCGCCTGCGGGTCGAACCACCGGCCCTGGTAGAGCAGCCGCCCGAGGCGCCGCCCGTTGGCGCGGTACTGGTCGATCGTGTCCTCGTTGTGGATGCCGGTGACCAGGCGTTCGTAGGCGATGTAGAGGAGGGCCAGGCCCGGCGCCTCGTAGATGCCCCGGCTCTTGGCCTCGATGATGCGATTCTCGATCTGATCGGACACGCCCAGGCCGTGCCGGCCGCCGATCACGTTGGCCTCCTGGAACATCGCCAGCGGCGAGGAGAACGTGATGCCGTTGAGGGCGATCGGCTGCCCCTCCTCGAACCGGACGCTGACCGTCTCGTGCTTCACCTCCACCTCGTCGCGCCACGAGGCCACGCCCATGATGGGCGTCACGATCGAGACGCCGTTGTGGAGGTATTCGAGGTCCTTCGCCTCGTGGGTGGCGCCGAGGATGTTCGAGTCGGTGGAGTAGGCCTTGTCCGCGCTCATCCGGTATTCGAGGCCGGCGCCCTCGAGGTAGGCCGACATCTCGGCGCGGCCGCCGAGCTCCGCGATGAAACGGTCGTCGAGCCAGGGCTTGTAGATGCGCAGGTGCGGGTTGACCAGCAGGCCGTAGCGGTAGAACCGCTCGATGTCGTTGCCCTTGTAGGTGCTGCCATCGCCCCAGATGTGCACGTCGTCTTCCTGCATCGCCGCCACGAGCATCGTGCCGGTGACCGCGCGCCCGAGCGGCGTCGTGTTGAAGTAGAGCTGTCCGGCCGTCGAGATGTGGAAGGCGCCGGACTGGAGCGCGGCGATGCCTTCGGCCACCAGCTGCGACCGGCACTCGATGAGCCGCGCCTGCTCGGCGCCGTAGGTCATCGCCTTGCGCGGGATGGCCTCGTAGTCGTCCTCGTCGGGCTGCCCGAGGTGCGCGGTGTAGGCGAAGGGAATGCTGCCGCGCTGCCGCATCCAGTGGAGGGCGGCGGAGGTGTCGAGCCCGCCCGAGAACGCGATGCCGACACGTTCGCCGACCGGGAGATGCTGGAGGATGTTGGCCATCTCATAAATATACAGCAGAACGCATAGACATCCGATGTTCTTCGGCGGGGGCGCCCCGAGGCGCCGACGGCCTGCCCGAGGCGGGGACGCCGGGCTCGAGGTCCCTGGCCGCAGTCGGCCGGCGCGATCACGGTGAGGTCTCGAGCCGACCCGCCCTTGACGGCCCGGATCGGTCGCGCCGGGCCGGCATCAAGTGCCCTGCGATGTTAGAATCCGCTCACCATTGACGGGGAAGACGGGGAACGTCTGTCGACCGGCCATCGGCGTCAAGGGCGTGCAGAGCCTCGGGAGAAGTGATGCGCATGCGAATCAGAGTCGTTGCAGTGGCGAGCGTCGTGGTGATCTGCGCCGGAGCCGCGATCCTGGGCTCGTCGGGTACAGCCGCCGTCCGCCAGGGCGGCGCGCCGCAGGAGGCGCAAGCCCTGCCGGATACGCCGATGTCCTTCGGTGTCTTCACGGCCACGTTTGGACGGGACGGGAGCTTCTCGCTCGAGGGCCAGGGCTGGCCTCCCTTCAAGGGCAAGTGGACCGCCAGCAACGGCACCCTGGAGCTCAGCACGACCGGCGGCGGGAAGGGCTGCGAAGGCCCGGGGCGCTACACCTTCCGCCGGGACGGCGTGCGGCTGACGCTGGCGCTGGAGTCCGACACCTGCGAGCCCCGGCGCATGATCCTCGACGGCGGCACCTGGGTGCCGGTTGGGACGCCGGTGGTGCGGCCCGATCGGCGCATCGTTCGCACGCCGGGCGAAGTGCGGGGAGCGTTGCCGCCAGCGGCGCCGGCGGCCGGAAGCTGGCCGTCGTTTCGGGGCGTCGAGGCCTCCGGCGTCGCCGTCAGCCAGAACCTGCCGGACGCCTGGGACGTCGCGAGCGGCGAGCACATCCTGTGGCGCACGGCCGTGCCCGGACTCGCGCATTCGAGCCCGGTCGTGTGGGGCAACCGCCTCTTTGTGACGACCGCCGTCAGCAGCGATCCCAAGGCGACCTTCCGTAAGGGGCTTTACGGCGACGGGGACGCCTCGACGGATCGTTCCCGCCAGCGCTGGCTGGTGATGGCCTTCGACAAGCGCACGGGGAAGCTCGCTCTGGGAGCGCACCGCCTTCGAGGGCGAGCCGCTCAACAAGCGCCACATCAAGTCCACCTACGCCAGCGCCTCGCCGGCGACCGACGGCCGCATTGTCGTTGCGTGGTTCGGATCGCAGGGCGTCGTGGCGTACGACATGAACGGCACGCTGCGCTGGAAAGTGGACCTCGGGCGGCTCGACCTGGGCGCCTACGACCTTCCCTCCTACGAATGGGGGCCGGCCAGCTCGCCCATCATCTGGAAGGACCTGGTCATCCTGCAGGTCGACACGCAGGCGGACTCGTTCCTGCTGGCGCTCAACGCCGCCACCGGCGAGACCGTGTGGAAGACCGACCGCGACGAGTTGCCCTCCTGGGGCACGCCGACCGTGGCCCAGACGACGGCCGGACCGGTGCTCGTGACCAACGCATCGAAGTTCATCCGCGGGTACGATCCGAGCACGGGCAAGGAGCTGTGGCGGCTGGGGGGCAGTTCGAAGATCACCGCCCCAACGCCGATTTCGACCGGCAATCTGCTGATCGTCGCGAGCGGGCGCGGGCCTGAACGCCCGATCTTCGTCGTCAAGCCGGCCGCCCGAGGGGACCTGACGCTCGGGGCCGGGAAGACATCAAGCGATGCCGTCGTGTGGAGCAAGACCGGCCGGGGTTCGTACATGCCGACGCCGCTGGCGCTCGACGGGCTGCTCTACGTCCTGGGCAACAACGGCGTCTTCGACGCGTACAAAATCGGAACCGGGGAGGAAGTGTACCGGCAGCGCCTGCCGGTCGTGGGCAGCGGGTACAGCGCGTCGCCGGTGACGGCCGACGGGAAGATCTACCTGTCGGGCGAGGACGGCGACATGCTGGTCGTGGCGGCGGGCCCCGTGTTCAAGCTGCTCGGGACCAACGCGATGGGGGAGTCTGTGATGGCCACGCCGGCGCTGTCCGATGGCGTGATGTACGTGCGCGGGTTGAACACCCTGTTCGCGGTGAGCGGCAAGGCGCGCTGACGCCGGCCGACATCGGCCGGCTCGCAGCCGCCCGCAGCTCCAGCTCCACGGCGTCGGCCGTACCAGAGCAGGGGAGCGCTGAGAACCCACCGAACCCAGACCGCGAGACTCCCTCCGATCCTCCACACAAAGGCTCCTGTCTATCGACGAGGCCAGGAACTGCCGGGCGCTGATCGAATGACAGTCGGTCTCCATCCTGGCGTGGATTCAGGGTCCTCTGGTGCCAAGGGGGCCGAGTGGTGCATGCAGACCCGGGCTGCAGCCCCGCGGAGTCAGTCGGACGGCTCGATGACGACGAGGTCGCGAGAGGAGCCGCCCTTGACGGCACGGATGGGGATGGATTGATCGAAGGTCGCCAGGCGCCCCTTACGTGCGTGGGCCAGACCAAGCAGATAGACGTCAGTCAGCTGCCGGGGCCCCGCAACGACCGACGCGTCGAAGACCGTCGCGTCACGAAGCGACACCGAGTCTTCCCAGAACACGTGACCACCGCTCGCACAGAACCGGCGCAGCCGCGCAAGCAGGTCCGTGACACGTCCGACCGTTGCAGCGTAGGCCGGATGCGCGAGCACGCGGACAAGTCCGTTCTCGGTCAGCGGGCACGTGGCCCATGCCTCTCTGCCATCGCTGGCAAACCAGTCGTGCGCCATCTCGTGATGGACGTGGTCCGGGTCGAACAACGCCACCAGGACATTGACGTCGAGGAGCGCCGTCCGGCTCACGTCTCGTCCCGCAGCTCATTGACGAGCTTCATGGTCGGGCGCGGCCGGCCGGCCGCGCGGCGGGGAAGGACAGGCACGCCGTTGCGGAGGCGGTGGACGGGAGCCGGGGTCAGCGCCTGCCGCGCGAGGTCGGACAAGACACGGCCGGCGGTCGTCCGGCGCGCGAGCGCCAGCTCCTTGGCCGCCTGCAGGACATCCTCCGCGATATCGAGCGTCGTGCGCATGGATGGATCATCACGCATCACGCATCAGATGTCAACGCCGCCGTCGGAGCACAGCGGTCGCGCATTGAAGTTGAGAATCGGCATCCCCAAGTCGACGGAGGTAGGCTTCGAGTTGAACTCGGGCAAAGCACCTGGGATTCAACCCGTATTCGCGCGTACGGCCGATTGGCCGACCGGCAACCAGCCCAGCGCGCTCGGATTGGTGTAGGATGCGACCAATCAAGGGACATCGAACCGCAACTGTCCGTCCAGCCGTTATGGAGGAGTGATCATGCGCAGCTTCGTCGTGGCGTGTAGTCTCGTGTTGTGTACCGCGGGCGCCGCTCTTGCGCAGCCGCCGGCACCGTCGAATGTGAACGTACCGCTTCCGGACTTCAAACCGCCCCAGATGCCCATCGTGCCGCCGTGGGACGCGTTCGTGTTCACCGAGCCTGTGAAGGGATCCGATATCCCTGTCGACATCACGCTGCTCGAGACCGTCGATGGCCTCTACATGCCGATCGGGTTGCGTCACCCGCAGGGCAAGGGGCCGTTCCCCATCGTGATGTTCTTCAGCGGCAACGGCGGATCCGGCGTGAGGGCGGTGCGCGAATCCGTCAACAACGCGGCGGCGTACACGATGGATCGGTACCTGAAGGCCGGCTACGCGGTCGGCTACCTGAATTACCGCGCCGAGAGCTGGTTCGAGTACACGCGCGTCCAGCCGCTGACCGTGTCGCACCACCAGGCGAACCAGCTGCTCAACCGGCCGGCGCTCGAATACAACGACCTGATGACGATCGTGCAGTACGTGAAAACCCTGCCGTACGTCGATCCGAACCGGGTCGGGCTCTGCGGCAACAGCCACGGCGGCGGCATGATCCTCAAGGCGGGCGCCGAAGGCATGCAGGTCGCGGCGGCGATTTCCTCGGAACCGGATACCAGCGAGTTCCTCCAGATTGACCCGAAAGGGTTCGCGGGCGACGAGAACCAGCTGCCGACGATGGAATCGGTGGCGCCGTTCCTGACGCACAAGGACATCGCCATGGAGCGCATCAGGCGCATCAATTTCCCCGTCCTGTTCGTCCTCCGCACGCACGATTCGCTCGAAGGGCTGTTCGAGACGGCCTTCACGTGGATGAAGGAGGCCGGCAAGAACGTCGAGAGCGTGAAGTACGACCACCCGGTGCACGGCTTCATCATTCGCGTGCCGCGTGATGAGAAGGGCAATCCCAAGCCGGACGACATCCAGCTGAAGGCCATCCAGCAGAGCATCGACTTCTTCAACAGGAACATGCCGGCGGGCGGGACCGGCTCGAAGACCACTCAGCAGTGAGATTGCGTGCTGTCTGAACTGCCGCCTCTGCGGCGACGCTGGCCGCCGGCGTCGCCGCCGCCCGGGGGCCTTCGGCCGCGGACGCGATCGGGACTGGTTCTTCCAGGAGGACAGGCTACTCCATGCCCTCGATGTCGCCCAGGTCCTTCGCGCGTCCGGTGGCCCGCTTGTTCCTGAGGAACGGCTCGCGCCCGATGAAGTCCACGTCCACCTCGCCGAAGGGATGATGAAGGCGCTCCGGCCAGGCTTCGCCGAATGAGAGGCCAGTCAACTGAGTGAGGATGTCTATCCGGCCTGGCGCGACGCCGAGTTGGACGACCACTCCCGGACTGGCGAAATCCGTCTCGCTCACATCTTCGAGCGGCGCGCCGAATGCGGCGAGCGCGATCATGACTCGGCGGGCATTTTCCGGCGTCGCGTCGACCCAGATGTCCAGGTCGCCGGTCGCGCGCGGGCGCCCGTGCAGGGCGAGCGCGTAGGCTCCAACGATGAGGAAGCGAACCTCATGCGCGACGAACGCTCGCAACAGATCGACAAAGTCCTGGTTCATCGCGGAACTCGCCTCGCCATCGCCAGAGCTCCACGCTCAGGCGCCAGACCTGGAGCAGTCGCTCGGCGGCAGTCAGAGTCAGCCAGTACTCGAGGTCGTGCCGGTCGGCTTCGGCGGCCGACGCAAAGCGCCGCACGGTAATCGGAGCCGCGCGTCGATCGGATCTGGTGCCGGTCATGCGCCTATTCTACTGGAACGCTCCCCGGGATGCGGAACGGGGACACTGGGCTACGTGCTTGATGTGTATGGAGCCGGCAGTCGGACTTGAACCGACGACCTGCTGATTACGAATCAGCTGCTCTACCAACTGAGCTACGCCGGCCGGCGTGGTGGGGTCCTGCGCGACTCGACCGACGCAGGACAAGCCAACATCTTAGCACACGTCCACCTGAGGTCCAGCGCTCGGACGCGGAGCCTGGTGAACCGGGGCCTCGACCCGGGAGGTTGGCAGCACGAAACGTGCATTCTGCCGCTTCGTTCGGATCCGATGCCCCACGAGCAACGCCGGCCCGACCGCGGGTCGATTCGGCATGCCACCCATGTGGTAGTCTAATACCATGACAACGACCATCGACAAGGCAGGGCGGGTGGTCATCCCGGCAGCGGTCCGGGAACGCCTGGGACTGCGCCCGGGCACGCCGCTCGTCGTGTCGGTCGACGAAGCGGCCGTGCGCCTCACGCCGGCCGTGTCGCCACCGGAGTTGATCAGGAAGCGCGGGCGGCTCATGGCGAGGCCCACCGTACCCCGGCACCGGCTCCCGAAGATCGATGTGGCGGCGCTCATCGAAGAGGAGCGGAATCGATGGCCGTAACGGCCCGACCCTTCCTCGACAGCTCGGTCCTGCTTGCGGGTCTGATTGAACTGGGCGAGACCTCGCTGCCCGCAGAGCGGATTCTCGATGCCGTCAAGTCAGGTCGCCTCAAGCATCCCTGCACGGCCTGGCACTGCTGCCTCGAGTTCTACTCGGTCGCCACGCGCCTGCCGGCCGGCCTCCGCCTCGCGCCGGAGATGGCCTGGAGCCTGATGGATGATCAGATCGTCCGCCGGCTTCAGATCGTTGACCTGCCAGAGGCGGCGCGTGTCGACTTTCTCCGTGCGGCGGCGACACAAGGCGTGGCCGGGGGGCGGATCTACGACGCGCACATCGCCGAAGCCGCGCGGCTTGCGGGGGCCACGACGGTGGTCACGGACAATCAACGACATTTCGGTCAACTGATGCGGCACGGAATCCAGGTTGTGAGCGCATTGGACTTCGCCGATCAACAGGGCTTGTAGGACCGCGGCCGCCCGGGCGCGAAGGCTTCGCGGTGACTCCTTAGCCTCGAACTCACCCGGAGTGAGCAGGTTCCCTCTTGGCCGTGGGCCGTGGTGCGCCGTCGGGCCGAGCGCCGAGAGCCTTGGGCCACGAGGCAGTCGCCCTGGCACTGTCGGAAAGACCGACTAATCAAGTATCATTATCAGTATGGTTGGCGAGACCGTCTCGCACTATCGAATCATCGAGAAACTCGGTGGTGGCGGGATGGGTGTCGTCTACAAGGCCGAGGACACGGCGCTCGATCGGCTCGTCGCCCTGAAGTTCCTGCCGGAAGAACTCGCCGGCGACCCCCAGCTCAACGCCCGCTTTCACCGCGAAGCCCGGGCCGCCTCGGCGCTGAACCACGCGAACATCTGCACCATCCACGAGATCGCCGAGGCCAGGCGCGGGACGTTCATCGTCATGGAGTTCCTCGACGGCGCGACGCTCAGGCACCGCATCGCCGGCGGGCCGCTGGCGCTGGAGCAGATCGTCGAGTGGGGCCTCGAGATCGCGGACGGGCTCGACGCCGCTCACGCCGCAGGCATCATCCACCGCGACATCAAGCCGGCCAACATCTTCGTGACCAGGAAGGGTCACGCCAAGATTCTCGATTTCGGCCTCGCCAAGTGGACCCCCGCCGGCGGGACGCCCGATGTGACCGCTGACCTCACGGCTGCGACCGAGGCCCTGCTGACCTCGCCCGGGTCGCCAATGGGCACGCTGGCGTACATGTCGCCCGAGCAGGCGCGCGGCGAGGATCTGGATCCCCGCACCGACCTGTTCTCGTTCGGGGCGGTGCTCTACGAGATGGCGGCAGGCCGCATGGCGTTTCCCGGCAAGTCGAGCGCGGTCATCCTCGACGCAATCCTGAACGGCGCACCGGCGCCGCTCGCGCGCCTGAATCCCGTCATACCTCCGGAGCTGGAGCGCATCGTGTCGAAGGCGATGGAAAAGGACCGCGCCCTGCGCTACCAGAGCGCGGCGGACATCGTCGCCGATCTGCGGCGGATGAGGCGCGACCTGGACTCGGGCCGATCAGCGGTTGCAGGGGATCTGGACCGGCCCAGGCCCGTCCGATCCGCCGTCCGGCCCTTCGCCCGGCGGGGAGCACTCATTGGCGCGGCCATCCTGGTGACGGGAGTCGCCGTGGGCGGTTGGCTGATCCGGCCCGCCAGGTCTCACACGCTGACGGCAAAGGACACGGTCGTCCTCGCGGACTTCGACAACACAACGGGCGACGGCGTCTTCGACGGTGCGCTGCGCCAGGGACTCTCCGTGCAGCTGGAACAGTCGCCGTTTCTGCGCATCGTGTCCGACGAGCAGATCCAGCAGACCCTGCGGCTGATGGGCCGGGAACCTGACGTGAAGCTGACCGCGCCCGTCACGCGCGAGGTCTGCCAGCGAACGTCGAAGCGCCGCGGTGCTGGAAGGATCGATTGCCGAGATTGGCACGCAGTACCTGCTGACGCTCAAGGCCGTCAATTGTGCCACAGGGGAGACGCTGGCGAGCACCGAGGCGCGCGCAAACGACAAGAACCACGTGCTCGACGCGCTCGGCGCGACCGCATCGGCGATTCGCAACAGCCTGGGCGAGTCCCTGAGCACGATCCAGCGATTCGATGCCCCGCTCGATCAGGCCACCACCTCGTCGCTCGACGCGCTGAAGGCCTTCAGCGCGGCCCGCCGGATCGCGAGCACCACCGGATCCGCCGCGGCCATTCCGTCGCTCCTCCACGCGATCGATATCGACCCGCGCTTCGCGCTCGCCTACGCCTTCCTGGGCCGGCTGTACGCCGATATCGGCGAGGCCCGGCTGGCGGCCGAACCCACGCGCCGGGCCTACGAGCTTCGCGACCGGACCAGCGAACTGGAAAAGTGCTTCATCTCGGCGTCCTTCCACATGGTCGTGACCGGAAACATGGAGAAGGCCGAGCAGACCTGCGGCCTCTGCACGCAGGCGTATCCGCGATCCGGCATCGCGCACGATTTCCTGTCGGGGATCGTCTACCCGGTCCTCGGACACTATGGGCAGGCCGTCGACGAGGCCCGCCAGGCCATCCGCGTGAATCCGGATGATCCGATCGCGTATGTGATCCTGATGGCGGACTTCACGGTGCTCGATCGCCTCGCCGAGGCACAACAGGCCGACGATCAGGCGCTCGCGCGCGGGCTCGATCATCCATTTCTTCACGGCAGCCTCTACCAGCTGGCCTTCCTTGCGCAACGACGCAGCCGGCATGGCGCGGCAGGTCGCGTGGGCCGCCGGCAAGCCCGGCGTGGAAGACATGCTGCTCGGGCTCGAGGCTGACTCTGCCGCGTTCTCGGGCCGTTTGAAAGACGCCCGGGAGTTCTCCCGCCGGGCGGTGGAATCATCCGAACGGGCGGAGGAACACGAGACGGCCGCAACCTACTCGGTCGTCGCCGCCCTGCGAGAAGCGCTGTTCGGCAATGCGGGCGAAGCTCGGCGGCGCGCCAGTGCCGCCCTCTCACGCCCCTCCGGCCACGATGTGCAATACGGCGCGGCGCTGGCCCTGGCATTTGCGGGAGACGCTGCCCGGGCGCAGGCGATGGCCGACGAGCTGGGCAAGCGCTTTCCGGAAGATACCAGCGTGCAGTTCAACTATCTGCCGACGCTTCGCGCCACGATCGCGCTCGACAGGGGCAAGGCGTCGGAGGCCATCGAGGAGCTCCGGCCGGCCGCGCCGTACGAACTGGGCGTGTCCGACACGGGATCCTACGTCTGGACCGCCCTGTACCCGGTGTTCATCCGGGGTGAGGCGCTCGTCGCCGCCGGCCGCGGCCGCGAGGCTGCCGCCGAGTTCCAGCGCGTGATCGGCCATCGCGGCCTCGTCTTCAACGAGCCTATCGGCGCGCTCGCGCGTCTCGGCCTTGCCCGCGCATACAAGCTTGCGGGTGAGACGGAGAAGGCCCGCGCGGCCTACCAGGATTTCCTGGCGCTCTGGAAGAACGCCGACCCCGACATCCCCGTCCTCGCGGCAGCCCGCGCCGAGCTGGCGAGACTACCCCGGGGCTGAAGCCCCGGGGCTACATTCTGAAGTCGTCAGATGTAGCCCGGGGTCTTAAGACCCCGGGTTCGCGATCCGGAGGGCGTCAGCCGCGAGCCGTATCCGCGGGGTCTGACCGCCCACGCCAAGGCTACGGCAGTCCGCCGATGCGATCCGCGAAGGCGGAAACCCCGGCCTTCCTGTAACCTGTAACCTGTAACCTACAACCTGTAACCTTCCCCTCCGTCCCTCCCCGTTTACACGCGATGCGCTCCCGGGCGACAATGCCCAAATCATGAAAGACTTCAGAACTCGCCTGCGCGACGAGATCATCGTGTTCGACGGAGGGGTCGGCACCTACCTCTACGAGAAGGGCATCTTCGTCAATACCTGCTTCGACGAACTCAATCTCATCAACCCGGACATCGTCACCGAGGTGCACCGCGACTACGTGAACGCCGGCGCCGATGTCGTCGAAACCAATACGTACGGCGCCAACCAGTTCAAGCTCGCGCCGCACGGGCTGGAAAAGAAGGTCTACGAGATCAACAAGCGCGGAGCGGAGATCGCCAAGGCGGCCGTCAAGGACCGCGCGCTGGTGGCCGGATCGGTCGGCCCGCTCGGCGTGCCCCTGGAACCCCTGAGCGCGTTGTCCTATGACGAGGCCCGGGATGCGTTCAAGGAGCAGATCCGCGGCCTGGTCGACGGCGGGGTCGACCTGCTGATCCTCGAGACCTTCGGCCTGGCGAAGGAACTGGAACAGGCCATTCGCGCTGCCAAGGACGTCGCCCCCGATCTGCCGCTCGTCGTCCAGTTCACGGTGAACGACGAGGGCGCGCTGCTGAGCGGCGCGTCGCTCGAGAGCGGCGTGAAGGCGATCTCGGGATACGCGTTCGACGTGATCGGCCTCAACTGCTCGATCGGCCCGCGCGCGATGCTCGAGGCGCTGGAGCAGCTGAAGACGCTGACGAGCCTGCCGATCTCCGTGCAACCCAACGCCGGCGTGCCCCAGAACGTGGGCGGCCGCTATATCTACATGACCTCGCCGGAGTACGTCGCAGAGTACGCGAAGCGCTTCATCCAGACCGGCGCGACGGTTGTCGGCGGGTGCTGCGGCACCAACCCGTCCCACATCCGGGCGATCCGGCGCGCGGTGCGGGCGCTGCAGCCGACCAAGCGGATGGATGTCAGCGTGGCCGACCTCGGCGTTCAGGCGCCCGAGACGGTGAAGGTCTACGAGAAGTCCGACAAGTCGCGGCTGTCGAGCAAGCTGCTGCGCGGCGAGTTCGCGACGCTGGTGGAGCTGGTGTCGCCGCGCGGGGTGTCGCCCGCGCGCGAGCTGGCCAACGCCAGGCGGCTGCACCACTTCGGCATCGACGCCATCAACATTCCCGACGGGCCTCGCGCCTCGGCCCGCATGTCGGCCCTGGCCCTGGCCACGCTCATCCAGCGCGACGTCGGCATCGAAACGGTGCTGCACTTCGCCTGCCGCGACCGCAACGTGATCGGCATGCAGTCGGACCTGCTCGGCGCCTGGGCGCTCGGCATCCGGAACATCCTGGGCGTCACCGGCGATCCGCCCAAGCTCGGCAACTACCCGAACGCCACCGCCGTGTTCGACGTCGACGCGATCGGCCTGGTCAACCTGATCAACCGGCTGAATCACGGCCTGGACCTGGGCGGCAATCCCATCGGTGAGCCGACCGGCTTCAGCATCGGCGTCGGGGTCAATCCCGGCGCCATCAACCTCGACGAGGAACTGCGGCGGCTGGACTGGAAGATCGAGGCCGGCGCCGAGTACATCATCACGCAGCCGGTGTTCGATCTGAAGATTCTCGAGAAGTTCATCAAGCGGATCCCGCACGTCAAGCTCCCGCTCCTGTGCGGGATCTGGCCGCTGACCTCGTTCCGCAACGCGGAGTTCATGAACAACGAGGTGCCCGGGGCGAGCGTGCCGGCCGACATCCTCGCCAGGATGCGCAAGACCACCACGAAAGAGGAGGGCCTGGCCGAGGGCACGAAGATCGCAGCGGAGACGTTCAAGCGCGTCCGCGGCCAGGTCGCCGGCGTGCAGCTGGCGGCGCCGATGGGCCACATCGACGGGGTCATGACGATTATTGGGAAGGGAACGAATTGAGCACGGGCTTGAGGCTTGAGGCCAGGAGGCTGGCGCCGGCTTCGCACCGGCGGTGCCAAGGCGGGGGCTAGGGGCTAGGCGCTGGGCGCTGGTTCGATTCTTCCCTCACGAGTTGATCGGACTGTCGGAGGTCTGGTTTCACCGGGCCGCCGAGCTGACTAGCGCCTAGCGCCCAGCCCCTAGCCTAGCGCCCAGCCCCTAGCCCCTGCTGAAACGTCCGGGATCCCGACACCACCACGCGTTGGGCCGTCGCGCGATTGAGTCCTGCATCGACACACCTCAACGACACTCGCTGAAGCATCGCGATTGACGCTGGCATTCGCGTTGCAGATGATCAGCCAAACACCGGCACCGCGAAAGGGCGGCTCTTGAGAATTCTGGCCGACGAGAACATCCCATACGCCCGCGAGGCGTTCTCCACGCTCGGAGAAGTCCGGATCACCGCGGGCCGCGCCGTCACGCGCGCCAATCTGGCCGACATCGACCTGCTGATGATCCGCTCCCAGACCAATGTCACGGCCGCCCTGGTCGAGGGCACGCCCGTGCGGCTGGTCACAACGGCCACCTCCGGGTCCGATCACGTGCGCGAAGCCGATCTGCAGCGGCTGGGGATCCCCTTCTATGCCGCGCTGGGCTGCAACGCCAACTCGGTTGCCGAATACATGGCGGCGGCGTGGCTCACGCTCGGCCGCCGCAGGGGCCGGACGCTTCGCGGCCTGAGCGTCGGCATCATCGGCGTCGGCCACGTCGGCACGCTCGTGGCGGAGAAGGCACGGGCGCTCGGCATGGTCCCTGTTCTGAACGACCCGCCCAAGGCCAGGGAAACGGGCCTCGCGGAGTACCGCCCCCTTCAGGATTTGCTCGACTGCGACATCATTACTTGCCATACTCCGCTCACCCGCACCGGCCCCGATCCGACCGCAGGGCTGGTCGGCGATGCCTTTTTCGCAAGGGTGAAGCCCGGTGCGTGGGTGTGCAATGCAGGCCGGGGCGGCGTCATCGACGAGCCGGCGCTGCAGGCCGCGCTCGATTCGGGCCGGGTAAAAGGGCTCGTCCTCGATACCTGGGATCACGAACCGGACATCGACCCGCGCCTCCTCGCGTCGGCCGACATCGCCACCCCGCACATCGCGGGCCACTCGCTCGAGGGCAAGGCTCACGGAACGCAGATGGTCTACGAAGCGGCCTGTCGCATCCTGAACCAGCCCGTCGCGTGGCACGTGTCAGATGTGCTTCCACCGCCCCAGGTTCCCGAACTCGTGATTGATGCGCTTGGGCGTGACGAGGAGGACGTACTGGCCGAGGTCGTCTCGCGCGTCTACCCGATTCTCCGCGACGATCAGGCGCTCAGGGCAACGGCGTCGCGGGCGTCGTCCGACCGCGGCAGGGAATTCGATCGGCTCCGCCGGACTTACCCAATCCGACGCGAGTTCAGGTTCACCAGGGTGTCCGTTCGCCATGGCTCGCCCGCGCTCGATGGCGCGCTGCGAAGCCTGCAGTTCATCACCGACTCGCCACGATGACCCGTTGGAGCAGGGTCATCGGCCCCCAAAGTCCCCAATGTTGCCGGACCCGAACACGAGGAGGAAGGTCCTATGAGTATGCCCGTCTCACGGAAGGCAGGAGCGGCAATTGGCACACTACTGTGCGTTGCCTTTCTGCTGGCACTGTCATCATTCCATACCGCGGCGCAGAGCCAGAAGAACACGCCCGAGTTCGATCGCCTCACGCAGAAGGCCTGGCGAGAGGGATCGGTCGGCGTCATCGTTCAACTGGATGTGCCGGGGATCACGGAGCTGACCGCAGCGTCGGCCCGCATGCCTACCGTCGGCGCAAGCCAGGTCACGGCAAGAGCACGTGACGCGGCGGACGGGATTCTCCGCTCAGCGATCACTGCTTCGACAGAAGCCGTGGTGTCCGAACTGCAGGGAACCGCGTACACCGAGAACCGGCGATACGACAGCATCCCGTTCGTGGCGCTTCGCGCCTCGGCGCAGGCCATCTCGGCCCTGCAGGCATCGCCGCACGTGCTGGGAATCGAAGAAGACGTGCTCACCACTCTCGAACCCGCCACCAGTTCGAGCGCGACGCCGAAAGCCCAGGCGGATGCGCCGCAGCTGAACAATACGGTGAACATCATCGGCGCATCCACGGCCTGGAGCTGGGGCTTCACGGGCCAGGGCTGGTACGTGGCGATCGTCGACACCGGGATTCGCAAGACTCACCAGTTCTTCACGGGCAAGTCGGTTGTCGAAGCCTGTTTCTCTCTGGGTGGCGATGGTGTCGGCCCCGCCGGCGACTGCCCGAACGGGAGCACCTCGATGACCGGACCCGGTTCGGCCGTCCACTACCCCAGCTCGTACGAGGGCTTCGATCATGGGACCCATGTGGCGGGCATTGCCACGGGCAACTACGGGTCGCTCGCCGGGGTGGCGAAGAACGCCGACATCATTGCGATCCAGGTGTTCTCGAAGTTTTCAGACGGCACCGTCAAGTCGTATGAGTCCGACCAGTTGGCCGGGCTGAACTACTTGTATTCCATCCGGGGCAGCTACCGGGTCGCCTCGGCGAACATGAGCCTGGGGGGCGGCGCGTACTCGACGGCCTGTGACAGCAAGAGCCAGAAGGCCGCCATCGACAACCTTCGCGCGGCGGGCATTGCGACCGCGATCGCGACAGGCAACGACGGAACCTGCGGCACCATCGGTTCACCGGGCTGCATTTCCTCGGCAATCGCGGTCGGCTCGTCGACCGACTCCGACGGCGAGTCGGACTTCAACAACTGGAGCGCGACGCTGCAGAAGCTGTTCGCGCCGGGAAGCCAGATCTACTCGTCGACGGGTGTCTCGGATACGAGCTACGCCTCCTGGAACGGCACGTCGATGGCCACGCCGCATGTGGCGGGCGCCTGGGCGCTGCTCAAGTCGGTCATGGCCACCGGCAGCGTCAACGACTTCCTGGCGGCCCTCAGAAACACCGGCGTGCCGATTACCAGCGTGTGCGACGCCCGAAGGACACCGATACCCCGGATTCGGGTCGATCTGGCGATCGCCTCGCTGCCGAGATTCACGTTGACGATTCAGGCCACACCGTTCGGGACGACCGACCCGGCCCCTGGCGCCTGGGGCTACGCCCCGGGGAGCCAGATCACGGTGACGGCGTACCCGTCGACCTACGCAGACTTCGTGGCGTGGACGGGTGCAGCCAGTGGGAGCACCAACCCGCTGACCGTCGTTGTCGACGCGAACAAGACCATCGTCGCCAACTTCCAGTACATCTTCGCGCCCTCGGCGACCGGACAGCACCTGGTGAACCGCAGCTTTTCGCAGATGGAGTACATCAACGACCTGAAATGGCAGCCGAGTTCGTCCAACGCGGGACTTAACGTGGTCATGTACAGGATCTACGTGCAAAACGGCGGGACATGGTCCAAGCTGGCCGACGTGCCTGCGACCGGGTCGTCGCTCGAGTACCTCCACAGGAAGGCACCAGCTGGAGCGACGCAATACGCGATTGCCGCCATTACCAGCAACAGCCGCGAAGGCGCCCCAGCCATGATCACCGTTCAGTAGAAGGAGTTCACATGCGACGAGCATTTGGCATAGCACTTCTGATGGTCGTGGCGACCGCAGGCCTCGGGTTTGCCCAGTCGATTGTCAGCGTCACCGCCAGCACGGTCAACCTGCGGGCCGAACCCACCACCAACAGCGCGATTGTCGCCACGCTCGAACGGGGCGTCGAGCTGAAAGTGCTGGCGACGATGGGCAGTTGGTACAAGGTGGTGGATTCGAAGAGCGGCAAGGAAGGCTACGTGCACAGCCTCACCGTCAAGGTCGTGAGCGGGGGAACTCCGCCGGCCGCGCCGGCAGCTGCGCCCACGACACCTGCGGCAGCACCGAAGCCCCAGGCGGTCCGGCCCGCGCCAGTCAGGCGCGTGGCCGCACCGCCGAGGGACTTTTCGGATTCGGGCGCCATGATCATGCTCCGGGGCGGTCAGTTCATTGCGTCGGATTCGGGCTTCAAGGACATCTACGGTACCGGCCAGGTGTTCGGCGCCGAGTTCCGATATGCGCCGCGACGGCCCGGCGGACCGAAGATCGTCGGCTGGCTCGAGGGCACCATGCGACAGCGCACGGGAAAACTGTCGGTGACCCTCGAGGAAACGAAGGTGACCGTGAATGCCGTTGAGGGCGGTGCCATCTACCGCATCAACCCCGGCAAGATCACGCCGTATGTCGGAGCGGGCGTCGGCTACTACATGTTCAGCGAAACGAACACGCCGCTCGGCGACGCCAAGCAGAACAAGGTCGGCTTCTGCGCGCTCGGCGGGGTCTCGTTGACGGTTGGAAGCCGGTTCGTCGTCGACGCCAGGGCAAAATTCAGCAGCGTGTCGATGAAACCGGCCGACGTGGACATCAAGGTCGGCGGCATTACGGCCGGCGTCGGGTTCGGCCTGCTGTTCTGACCCCGGGGCTCACTTGGATTGAGCTCGTGAGCCCCGGGCACGCGGGCTAACGCCCACGTGCTCCATTCCCGGCGTGTCCTCAACTCAACCGGGCGCCGGGATTAACCGGCGGCCGGACAGTCTGTATACAATCGAGGCGGCGGGCGAGCTCGAAGCAGTCGAGCGTGCCCGCCGCCTCGTTCGTTGTGGGGGCAACGCGCAGCAAGGGCCGGCATGAAGACGAGGAGCATCACGTGAAGCCTTACTCGTACGCCGTGGCGGCGCTGGCGCTCATCGCCGGCGGTATCCCGTATCTCCAGGGTGATGGACCGGCTCCACCCGTTGTCGTCGCCCGCGCGCGCCCGCTTCCGATCTCCGATGTCAGGCTCACCGGCGGGCCGCTCAAGCACGCGCAGGATCTCGATGCGCAGTACCTGCTGTCGCTCGAGCCCGATCGGATGATGGCCTACCTCCGGAAGAGCGCCGGCCTCGAGCCGAAAGCTGAAGGCTACGGCGGATGGGACGGATCGGGCCGCCAGCTGACCGGCCACATCGCGGGTCACTACCTGTCGGCCGTGAGCCTGATGTATGCGGCCACCGGCGACCCGCGGTTCAAGCAACGGGCCGACTACCTGGTGGCCCAGCTCAAGGAAGTCCAGGACCGGCAGGGCGACGGCTACATCGGCGCCCAACTCGACAAGGACGGCGTCCCGGCGAAAGTGCGTTTCCAGGAGCTGGCCGCGGGAAACATCCGCTCGAGCGGATTCGACCTGAACGGCCTGTGGTCGCCTTGGTACGTGCTCCACAAGATCTTCGCGGGGCTGCGCGACGCCTACCGCTACACGGGCAATCTCACGGCCATCGACGTGGAGATCAAGTACGGCGCGTGGGCCGAGGGCATCCTCTCCAGGCTGGACGACGAACAGACGCAGAAGATGCTCGGAACCGAGTTCGGCGGCATGAACGAGGTGATGGCCGATCTCTACGCCGACACGGGCGAACGGCGATGGATCGTCCTGTCGGATCGGTTCGAGCATCACGCGATCATCGATCCCCTGTCGCGAGGCGAGGACATCCTGGAGGGCAAGCACGGCAACACGAACGTGCCGAAGCTGCTCGGGTCGCTCGTGCGATACGTCTACACCGGGAACCCGGTCGACGGCCGGGCCGCGAGCTTCTTCTGGGACCAGGTGGCGCTGCACCACAGTTTCGCCACCGGCGGACACGGCCGCAACGAGTACTTCGGCGCGCCCGACAAGCTGAACGACATGATCGAGGGCCGGACCGCCGAAACCTGCAACGTCTACAACATGATCAAGATGGCGAGGGCGCTCTTCGCCCTGCAGCCGCAAATCAAGTACGCGGATTTCCACGAGCGCGCGCTCTTCAATCACATCCTCGGGTCGATCGATCCCGGGGACGGCGCCACCTGCTACATGGTCCCGGTGGGGCAGGGTGTCACGCGTGAATACCAGAACATGACGCGCAGCTTCACCTGCTGCGTCGGTTCGGGGATGGAGAGCCACGCGCTGCACGCCGACGGCATCTACTACGAGTCGGGCGACAAGTTCCTGGTGAACCTCTACGCGCCGTCGACGGCGACATGGAGGGATGCGGGCGTCGGCATCACGATGGACACGGACTTTCCGGAAGGCGACCACGCGAAGCTCTCGCTTCACGCTGACATCGCCCAGGACCTTTACGGTGGCGCTGCGGCGTCCGTACTGGGCCGGGACCGGGTTCGTGGTGAAGGTGAACGGCAGCGAGGTGAAGAACGTGCCGGCGGCCGACACCTACGTCGAGATCACGCGTGCCTGGAAGAGCGGGGACTCGGTCGAACTCCTGCTGCCCAAGTCGTTGCGGCTCGAGCCCCTGCCCGACAATCCCGAGAAAGCCGCCGTGATGTGGGGACCGCTCGTGCTGGCCGGCGACCTTGGGCCGGTGCCGCCACGCGGTCAGCGCGACGAGGAGGCCGCCACACCGCCAGCGAGGCCGTCAATCCCGGTGCTGGTCACGCCGGCCGGGCCGGTGTCGGGCTGGCTCAAGCCGGTCGCAGACAGGCCGGGCGTCTTCCGTTCGGATGGCGTCGGGCGCGACAGGGACGTCGACTTCGTTCCGTTCTATCGTCTCCATCGCCGCCTCTACTCGGCCTATTGGGACGTGCTGACGCCCGCAGCCTGGCAGCGGCGTTCGGCGGCGATCCTGGCCGCGCAGGATCAGGCGCGCGCGCTCGAGGCGGCGACGATCGCGTTCGCCCAGCCGGGGCAGATGCAGACCGAGCGCGACTTCAACATGCAGGGCGGCACCTCGACTCCGGCGCAGCTCCTGGGCCGCTTCGGCCGGCGCGCCGTGGACTGGTTCTCGTTCGACCTGCCCGTCGACGCGTCGCATCCGCTGCTGCTGCGCATCTCGTACAACCGCGATGAGCGTGCCGCGCGCACGTTCGAGATCCTGGTCGATGGCACGAAGATCGGCGAGGGACGGATCAGCCGGCGCAGCCCGCAGGAGAAAGAGGACTTCTTCGACGTTGACTATCCGATCCCTGCTGTCCTGCTCACGGGCAGGCCAAAGGTGACGGTGCGCGTGCAGGGCACGGGCGGCAGCGAGACGGCCACGGTGTACGGCCTCCGCATCGTCCGCGCCGACCTCGTGAAGTGACGCTCTTGCGTGCCCGCGGTGCCCGGACGAGTTGGGCAGGCGCGGAGAACGGCCCACGCGCACCTTCGGGCGGGCCTGCCGGCGGAGAGGTCGTTCGACCGGAGGGGAGCCACGGGACCAAAGGCGCGCACTTGCCTCGCCGGTCCGGCACGCTACAATCGGGGTAAAGGAGCAACAGATGCGGCAACGACAACTGGGACGCCAGGGACTGAAGGTGCCGGCACTCGGCCTTGGCTGCATGGGCATGAGCGACTTCTACGCGGGCCGGGACGAGGCCGAGTCGATGGCCACGCTGGCCCGCGCGCTTGAACTGGGCATCACGTTTCTCGACACCTCGGATGTGTACGGTCCTCACACGAATGAGGAACTGCTGGGGCGGTTCCTGCGCGGCAAGCGCGATCGCGTGGTGCTGGCGACCAAGTTCGGGAACGTCCGCGGGCCCGACGGGGCGTGGCGGGGCGTGAACGGCCGGCCCGAGTATGTCCGGCAGTGCTGCGAGGCGTCGCTCAAGCGCCTCCAGACCGACCACATCGATCTTTACTATCAGCATCGGGTGGATCCGGCGACGCCGATTGAGGAAACCGTGGGCGCGCTGGCGGCGCTGGTGAAAGCGGGCAAGGTCCGCTACATCGGGCTGTCCGAGGCGGCCCCGGGCACCATCCGGCGCGCGCACGCGGTGCATCCCGTGACGGCGCTGCAGACCGAATACTCGCTGTGGACGCGCGATGTCGAAGCGGAGATCCTGCCGACGCTCAGAGAACTGGGGATCGGCCTGGTGCCGTACAGCCCGCTCGGACGCGGATTCCTGACAGGCAAGTACACGCGGCCCGAGGATCTGCCCGCCGACGATACCCGCAGGGGCCATCCGCGATTCCAGGCGGAGAACTTCGAGAAGAATCTGCAGTTGGTCGAGCGCGTCCGGCAGATCGCCCGCGAGAAGGGCGCAACCCCTGCCCAGCTCGCGCTGGCATGGGTGCTGGCACAGGGCGAGGATGTGGTGCCCATCCCGGGCACAACCCGGCGAACCTCGCTCGAGGAGAACGCCAAGGCTGAGACGATCACACTGACGCCGGCCGATCTTGGTCGCATCAGCGAGGCCGTTCCGGTAGGCGCGGCGTCGGGAGCCCGCTACCCCGCGCAGGCGATGGCGTCGCTGAACAAGTAGGCTGTGCTATCCTCTCGGCGCTCGTACTCCCGCCCCCCCGAAGACCCCGACCGAAGGAGTCTCTCCATGCCAACGACACCAAGCCGGCGCAGGTTCCTGTTCATCTCGTTCTCCCTGGTCGCCCTCGTCCTGTTCCTGCAGCCGGGTTTCGCCACCGCGCCTCCCGCCGACGGGCCCATGTGCGAGTGCGAGGGCTGCACGAGCATCCTGGTCGGCAAGGCCGCCTCGACTGACGGCTCGACGATCACGTCCCACTCCTGCGACAGCACGACCGACCGCACGTGGATGAAGATGGAGCCGAACCGGAAGCACGAGCCGGGCCAGGTGGCGACCGTCTGGATGGATCCGAAGGAGACCAAGGGACCCGATGATCCCGATCGAATCCCGGCGGGCGAGATTCCCCAGGTCGCCGAGACCTACCAGTTCCTGAACGCGGCCTACCCGATCATGAACGAGCACCAGCTCGCCATCGGCGAAACGACCTTCGGAGGGAAGCGCGAGCTCAAGAGCGACAACGGCATCATCGATTGCCCGGAGCTGTACCGGCTCGTGCTCGAACGCGCGAAGACGGCCCGCGAGGCGATTCGCATCGCGGACGATCTGACGAAGAAGTACGGCTACAACGACTACGGCGAGGCGTTCACGTTTGCCGATCCCAACGAGACGTGGCTGTTCGAGATTCTCGGGCCCGGGAAGGGCCGTAAAGGCGCCGTGTGGGCAGCCGTCCGCATTCCCGACGATCACGTGTCGGTGTCCGCCAACGCGCCGCGGATCCGCGGGCTCAACCTGGCCGATACCGAGCACGTCATGGCGTCGGCGAACGTGCAGTCGCTCGCTGAGGAGCTGGGCCTGTGGAGCCGGACGAGCGGCCAGGCGTTCGAGTTCTGCTACGCGTACGGCAGCCGGACGGCGATGGGCAGCCGCCGCCGCGAGTGGCGCGCGCTCAGCCGGATTGCGCCGTCGCTGAAGCTGGATGCCAACGCCGAGAACTATCCCATCTCGGTCAGGGCCGAACGGAAGCTGTCGGTAAAGGACATCTTCGAGATCTTCCGCGACACCTACGAGGACACGCCCTACGACATGACCCGCACGCTGATGAAGGTGGACCAGTCGGGCAAAGCGGCGAAGAACCCGATCGCGAATCCCTTCATGAACAACGACTACCTCGACGCGTTCAGGATTTCCTCCGAGCGCACCATCGCCTGCAAGCGCGCCACCTACCTTCAGGTGACCCAGTCGCGCGGCTGGCTGCCCAACCCGATCGGCGGCCTCGTGTGGCTCGGGTACGACAATCCCATGACGACCCCGCACATGCCCTTCTACATCGGCATCTCCCAGATGCCGGCCTCCTTCATGGTGGATGGCCGCGCGAAGTTCCGGCGCGACTGCGCGTGGTGGGCGTTCCGGCAGGTCAGCCAGCTGGCGTTCCTGCGGTGGCAGCCGATGGTGCAGGACATCGAGAAGGTCTGGCGGCCGATTGAAGACAAGGCGTACGCCGACCAGGCAAAGGTGGAAGCCGACGCGCTGGCGCTCTACAAGCAGGATCCCGCCAAGGCACGCGAGTTCCTGACGAAGTACTCGCAGACAATTGCCAACGGCGCCGTCGACGCCTACTGGAAGCTGGCGGACGATCTCTGGAGCAGATACACGAACTACTTCTGAGGCTTCGCCTGCTGGCAGCAGGTTGCAGGTTATAGGTTACAGGTTACAGGGCGACTCGCTGGTACGCGCGGCGCTATGGTGCGGCGGGTGGCCGGGCGTCCAGGCACCTGGACGGGCCCTGAGGCTCCCCGAGCCCCTCGACCTCGCTCGCCCTTCGACATGGCTCAGAGCGTGGTGAGCTTGCCGAACCACGGGGCTCCCTGAGCTGGAGTCGAAGGGAGCGAGCGGGATCGCCGGAGCAGCATGCCGCGGCGCGCCAGTCGCACGCCACCGTGTTCTTCGCAAGACTTATTCGATCCTGAAGACGTAGTCGACCTGGCCGAATCGCACCTGGTCGCCATCCATGCCGCCCTACCACGCCAACCAGTGGAAGCTCCCGTTCGCTACTCGATCCTGAACACGAAGTCGACCAGGCCGAATCGCACCTGGTCGCCGCTTCGAATGATCGCTTCGACGCCGGCCTGCACGCGGACTTCATTCACGAAGGTGCCGTTGGCGCTCGGCGCCTCCTCGAGTACGGAATACGTGCCGTCGTGAAACGTGATGAACGCGTGGCGCCGCCCGGCGCTCCGGCCGTTCTCGAGCGAGGTCAGGTCGATATCCGGCACCTGCCGGGTCGTGCGATCGATGCGGCCGACCAGGGCGCGGCCGCGGGGCACCGCCATCCGCTTTCCCGACTGGCGTTCCACGAGCATGGCACTCTGCTGGGACGACGCCCCGGCCGGTCGAGGCGCGCGCCAGTCGGCCTCCCAGTACTCGTGGAGACGACCGGTGAGCCGGCGGATCAGCTGGAACGGGACATCAGGACGTTCCAGCGCCACCTGGCGGAAGCCCGGAGCATCCAGTTTGAGGGCGCTGAAGTCGGTCACCGCCCGAGCGGTCACCTCGCGAGGCGTGCCCTCGAACAGCGAGACCTCGCCGAAGCAATCGCCGGCATCGAGCACCGCCACCTGTTCCTGAACGCCGGCGCGGCGGCGTAGCAGCTCGACCCGTCCGGCCTGGATGATGAACATCTCCGCGGATGAGTCGCCCTCCTCGAAGATGACGTCGCCGGCGTTCCCCGTGACGATGAATCGATGGAGACCGTCGGCTGGAATGCCACCCCCGTCGGAGTTTCCCATGGAGGCTCCCTGTTTGCGCTTCCGCGCCTGGACCCCGATCGTCGCCCGGCCGAGCCCGGGCTCCACGGCCCGAACCCTGGCTTGAATCAGCCCTTTGTAGCACACCGCCGGCGCATTGATACAGGCGGGGCCCGGCCTCGTGCGCCCGGGCGAGCCGCCCGACCGACGACACCCGGTGTGCGCCCGTGGTAACATCGTATGTTTGGAGAAGGGCCTGGAATCCCGCTATGGGGGACTTCTACGAGGAAGGCGACGTGAGCGGCGATCCCGTCCTCCCGGATGCCGGGCACGCCCGGGTCGATGGCGACATCCCCGGGCCGGCCGATCTGGTGGTGGTCGGCGCACGCACCCACAATCTCAAGAACGTCGACGTCACGCTGCCCTTCGGCAAGCTGATCGTGTTCACGGGCGTCAGCGGCTCCGGCAAGTCGTCGCTCGCCTTCGACACCATCTTCGCCGAGGGCCAGCGGCGCTACGTCGAGTCGCTGTCGGCCTACGCCCGCCAGTTCCTCGAGCGGATGGAGAAGCCCGACGTGGACCGCATCGAGGGCGTGTCGCCGTCGATCGCCATTCGCCAGAAGAACAGCATCCGCAATCCGCGATCCACCGTCAGCACCACCACCGAGATTCACGACTACCTTCGGCTGCTGTTCGCGCGCATCGGCCGGACCTACTGCCGCCAGTGCGGGCAGGAAGTCATCCGTGAGACCGCCGAGGTGGTTGCCCGGCGGTTCGCGGTGATGCCCGAGGGCACGCGCCTGCTGCTCGGGTTCGAGGTCCCGGTCATCGAGTCCGGCCCCGCCATCGGCGCCAATGGTGCCGAATCCCCTGACGAAATCGGAGAGTCGCAGCTCGCGTCGGGCAACGGCGACGGAAACGGAAATGGAAACGGATACGGAAACGGGACTGGCAGTGGCAACGGCAAGGACCTGCACGCTGCCGCCGAGGTCCGCCGCTCGCCGGAGGCCGTTTCGGCTGTCATCGACGCGTTGCGGAAGAAAGGCTTCGGACGGCTGCTGGTCGGCGGGCGTGCGGCCGGGTTCGAAGAGATCGATCCGTCGGCCCTCGCGGCGGGGGCCACGCTCCAGGTGGTCGTGGACCGGGTCCGGGTCGGGCCCGACGTGCTCGGGCGGCTCACCGACGCCATCGAAACGTCCTATGCCGAGGGTGGCGGGGCGGCCTTCGCGCTCGAGCTGCCGTCGACCGACCAGGAGGCCGGAGAGACCGGACCGGCGCTGCTGCCGCTCACGACCGAGCCGCGGCTGCACGTCTTCAGCGAGCGCTTCGAGTGCCGGCCGTGCGCGATCGCGTACGAGGATCCGCAACCGCGCCTCTTCTCGTTCAACAACCCGTTCGGCGCGTGCGCGACCTGTCACGGGTTCGGCAACGTCATCGAAATCGACATGGACCTGGTGGTGCCCGACCAGGCGAAGACGATCAACCAGAACGCCATCGAACCGTGGAGCAGGCCCCACTACCGGACGCAGCTGGCCGAGCTGAAGCGCGCCTCGCGCAGGCACGCCATTCGTCTCGACGTGCCGTGGCACACGTTGACCGACCAGGAGAAGCGGCTGGTCATCGACGGCGACGGCGGCGAGTACGAGGGCATCCGGGGCTTCTTCCAGTGGCTGGAGAAGAAGAAATACAAGGTCCACGTCCGGGTGTTCCTCAGCCATTACCGGGGCTATCTCGAGTGCCCCGACTGCCAGGGCACGCGCCTGCGGCAGGCGGCGCGCAACGTGAGGGTCGGCGGCCGGACGATCGACGAAGTGTGCCGGCTGACCGTGCGGGACGGGCTGCGATTCTTCGAGAGCCTGCCGCTCGGCGAGCGGGACTCGGCGATCGCCGGAAAGCTCCTGGCGGAGGTCCGCCGCAGGCTGACCTTCCTGAGCGACGTGGGGCTCGACTACCTCACCCTGGACCGGCTCTCCTCGACGCTCTCGGGCGGTGAGTCGCAGCGCATCAACCTGGCGACCGCGCTCGGCTCGGCGCTGGTGGGCACGCTGTACGTCCTGGACGAGCCGTCCATCGGCCTTCACCCGCGCGACAACCAGCGGCTGATCGACATCCTGCGCGTGCTCCGCGACCAGGGCAACACGGTCCTGGTCGTCGAGCACGACGCCGAGATGATTCGCGTCGCCGAGCACATCGTCGACCTTGGCCTGGGCGCTGGAGAGCAGGGCGGCCGCGTCGTGTTCAGCGGAACGCTCGACGGCCTGATGCACGAGCCGAAATCGCTGACCGCCAAGTACCTCCGGCAGGAGCTGAGCATCGGCGTGCCGGCGCACCGGCGGCACGGCACGGGCCAGCGGCTGCGGGTGCACGGCGCGGCCGAGCACAATCTGAAGGACATCTACGTCGAGATTCCGCTCAACACGCTGACGGTGATTACCGGCGTCAGCGGGTCCGGCAAGTCGACGCTGGTGCACGACATCATCTACCCGGCGATCAAGCGGCTGAAGGGCGGAACCGAGAAGCGCGTCGGCCGGCACCGGCGGATCGAAGGCGCCGAGTTCGTGACCGACGTCGTGCTGGTGGACCAGACGCCGATCGGCCGGACACCGCGGTCCAACCCGGTGACCTACATGAAGGCGTTCGACCCCATCCGGGAGCTGTTCGCCTCGACCAAGGACGCCCGCACGCACGGCCTGACGGCCAGCCACTTCTCCTTCAACGTGCCCGGCGGGCGGTGCGAGGCCTGCGAAGGCGAAGGGCAGGTGCGGGTCGAAATGCAGTTCCTCGCCGACGTGTTCGTGCCGTGCGATGTCTGCGACGGCCGCCGGTTCAAGCCGCAGGTGCTCGATGTCCTGTACCGCGGCCGGAACATCCACCAGGTCCTCGATATGACCGTCCGCGAGGCCCTGACGTTCTTCAACACGTCGCCCAAGGTTCTGCGGCGACTCCAGGTGCTCGACGAGATTGGCCTGGGCTACCTGCGCCTGGGGCAGGCCGCGACGACGCTGTCGGGCGGGGAAGCCCAGCGCATCAAGATCGCCTCGCATCTCAGCTCCCATGCGGGCGAACGCCTGCTTTACATTCTCGACGAGCCCACAACGGGATTACACTTTGACGACATCGCGAAGCTGCTCGCCGCGCTGATGAAGCTCGTGCAGGCCGGCCATTCGCTGATTGTCATCGAACACAACCTCGACGTGATCAAGACGGCCGACCACATCATCGACCTCGGGCCCGAGGGCGGGGAGGAGGGTGGACGGGTCGTCGCGACGGGCACGCCCGAAGAGATCACCTCGGTGCCGGAGTCGCACACCGGTCGGTACCTGCGGCCGGTTCTCGCCGACCGCCGGTCAGCCGACGAGATGGGAGCATTGGGATGAAACTCGAACGAACGATCGTCTCGCTCGCCGTGGGCAGCGTGATGCTGATGGGCGCCTTCGGGTCAGTCGGGGCGGCCCGCCAGCAGATCGCGTTCGAAGACGTCCTCGCCAATCTGAAAGCCACCGCGCCGGCCAACCGCCTTCAGGCGCTCAAGATGCTCAGGGAGTCAGGCTACCTCGAGGCGTCGCTCCCGGTGGCGCCGCTGATGACCGACCTGGTCAAGGACGTGCAGATCGACGCCATCGACACCGAGATCAGCCTGTTCCTGGTCGACGAAGAATTCACGCGGCAGGTCGGCCGGGAGGCCGTCGGGAAAGGCAATCCGTCGCTGGCGCTGCTGGCCTTCGCGCAGGGGCCCGGATCGACGGTGGCCAACCAGGCGCCGCCGGCGGTGATTTCGGGGCTGGTCGGCGCGATGAAGTCGGGCATCCTCGAAGTCCGGTTCGAGGCGACATACGCCCTGGGCGTGCTCGGGCCGCCGCTCGTGAAGACCGGCGCGTTGCACGACGGCAAGGCCGCCGTGGATCGCCTGCTGGCCCTGATGCAGGACGCCGATCCGGCCATGCGCCTGGCCGCGACCCACGTGCTGGCGCGGCTGATGGGCACGGCGCGCCTGCTGCCCGAGCGCAACCGCGAGCTGCTGGACATCCGGCAGACAGTGGGGGATCAGTTCGTCGTCGGGCTCAACGACCCCGACCCGCTGCAGCGGCTGGCCTGCATGAAGGCGCTCGGCGACGTGCGTCACGACCGCGGGCTGCAGGCGCTCACCGATCAGCTGGCCTACTACAAGAGGGGCGAGGTGGCGATCGCCGCGCTGGATGCGATTGCCCGAATCGCCCACCCGTCGAGCCTTCAGCTGCTGACCTCGCAGCTCGACTCGAGCGACGAGCAGACGCGCGTGCTGGCCGTGGAAGGCATCGCGCGCATCAACGACCGGATCGCGATCCAGGCGCTCGAGAGCCGCGTCGGCGACGACCGATCGAGGAAAGTGAAGCTCGCGCTGGCGTTCGCGCGCTATCGCGCCACCGGGGCCAGCCAGATCGGCGTGATCGTCGAGGCCCTCCGGCCGAACGTGTTCGGCTCCAGGACGCTTCAGGGCCAGGCGTGGAACTACCTGATCGAACTCGGTTCCGAAATCGTGCCGTCGCTGCTTCCGTTCCTGCAGAGCAAGGATATCGACACGCGCTCCATGGTGGCCGAGGCGCTGGGCGTCATCGGCGACCCCAGGGCGCTGCCCTCGCTCGACGCCGCGCTGCAGGACCCGAGCCGGACCGTGGCCTCCGCCGTCGCGCGATCGATCAAGCGCCTTCGTCCGAGGCCGGCCGGGGCCGCCCGGATGTAGGCGTTCCAGCCCGAAGCCGGCCAATCGCCCATGCGCGCGCTCCCGCGTTCGTTCTATGACCGGCCAACGCTGAAGGTCGCGGGGGATCTGCTCGGCAAGGTCCTCGTGCATCAGGCCAGTGCCGGCACGACGGCCGGGGTCATCGTCGAGGCTGAGGCCTATATCGGCGAATCCGATCCCGCCTCGCATGCCGCCCCCGGACGCACCGCGCGCAATCAGCCGATGTACGGCGAGCCGGGGCACGCATACGTGTACTTCAACTACGGCGTGCACTTCATGATGAACGTGGTAACCGAGGCGATCGGCCGTCCCGCGGCGATACTGATCCGCGCCCTCGATCCGCTGGACGGCGTTTCGCTGATGCGAACGCGCCGGGGATTGCGAAAGGACGGCTCGCCGATTCCCGACCCTGATCTGTGCCGCGGCCCGGGCAACCTCACACGGGCCATGGGCATCACGCTCGATTTGAACCACGAGGATTTGACCCGGGCTGGACGCTCCGGCCGATCCCGCGTCGAGTCGCCGCTCCAGTCACCCGCGTTGCGCGCGGCGGCGAGGCCGGCGTTCTCTGGCCGTATCTGGCTCGAGGATCGACTCGTTCGCGTCGATCGCATCGCCTGGACTCCCCGGATCGGGATCCGCGTGGGAACCGATCGGAAGTGGCGATGCTACGTGGTTGGAAGCGCCTGCGTGTCGGCCGGGCTCCGGCGCCAGGGTTGAATCAGGCTGGCCGTCCGCTGACGGGCGAACGGATCCGCCCCCGCTACTTCGTCTTCCGGGGCGCGGCGCTCGACTGTATCTGCGCGCGGAACTCGATCTTCCGCCCATCCCGATACGCGCCAATCGTCACGGTGCTGCCGATCTGGGAGTCCGAGAGCAGCCGGAGGAAGTGAGACGCGTCCTCGACTTCCGTCCCATTGAAGCTGACCAGCACGTCGCCCGGCCTGATTCCGGCGGCGTAGGCGGCCGAATCCCGGCTCATGCGCGACACCAGCGCCCCGTGGTCGTTCGGCAATCCAAGCTGCTCGGCGACGTGCGACGTGATCGGCGAGATCTCGATGAAACCGATCGAGCCGCGGCGCACCTCGCCGTACTTGATCAGGTCCAGCATCACGTGCCTGGCGAGGTTGCTCGGCACGGCGAATCCCACGCCCTGGTAGCCGCCGCTCTGGCTGTAGATGGCGGTGTTGATGCCGATGAGCTCGCCGCGGGCGTTGATCAGGGCCCCGCCCGAGTTGCCCGGATTGATGGCGGCATCGGTCTGGATGAAGTCCTCGTAGGTGGCGACGCCCACGTTGGCGCGCCCGACGGCGCTGACAATCCCCAGGGTGACGGTCTGGCTGAGCTGGAACGGATTGCCGATCGCCAGCACCCACTCGGCCACCTTGAGCTTCGAGGAATCACCCCACGGAATGGCGGGCAGGCCCTTCGCGTCGATCTTCAGCAGGGCGATATCGGTCCACTGATCCGCGCCGACGACCTTCGCCTTCAGTTCCCGCTTGTCGGGCAGCGCCACGGTGATCTGCAGCGTGTTGTCGCCGACGACGTGGTTGTTGGTCAGGATGTAGCCGTCGGGCGACACGATGACCCCCGATCCGAGGCTGGCCTCGCGCCGGTCCCGCCATCCGAACACGTCGGAGTTGTCGCCGAAGAAGTAGCTGAAGAAGGGATCGTTGGCGAACGGCGAATTCGCCTGCCGCGTGACCTGCACCGACGAGATGTTGGTCACCGTTCGAACGGCTTCCGCCGCGACCTCGGTGAAATCAGGCAGGCCGACGGGGGCGCGCGCGGCGCCCTGCGGCGCCCTCGCGCCTTGCGTCTCGACCTGGGCGGCGGGGGCCGCCTCGCTCGACTGCGACGACCGCATGCGGCCGGTCAGGACCATGCCTGCGGCAAAGCCGAGGGTGATGGCGGCAACGGCGAACAGGACTCGTTTCATCTGTGGCTATCCCTTCGGCCCGCCCGCGGACCGGGCGGAAGGTCAAAGGACTTCGATCCGTCGCGGCTTGGCGAGCACCTTCGGGACCACGATGGACAGGACGCCATCGGCGAAATCGGCCGACATGGCCTCGGCATCGATGGGCTGTCCCAGGGAGAAGGTTCTCGAAAAGGCTCCGTGGCCCCGCTCGACGCGGTGAAAGCGGCACTGCGCCGTCCGCAGGGAGGGGCGCTCGCCGCGCAGGATCACGGTGTCGCGCAGGACTTCGATCCTGACGTTCTCGCGGGACAGGCCGGGCAGCTCGGCGTTGATGACGAAACGGTCGGCGCCCTCGTAGACGTCGACGGCGGGTGTCCACCCGGGTGCAGATTCCCCACCCAGACGGTTCATCCGTTCGTGAAGGGCGAGCAGATCGTGGAGCGGATCCCAGCGGGCAAAGGCCACGATCCGCATCGTAGCATGATTGAAGGGCCCCAAAAAGGTGTGCTACGATCGCCAGTCTGTACAAGTGAAATTGCCCGACAGCAGGGCGGAATGCGGCCCGCCGGCGGCCGCGTATGCGAGACCAGGATGAGTTCGATTCAGGCGACACGACTCCGCAAGGGACACATCATCAAGATGGGCGAGGACCTGTTCCGGATCCTCGAGCTGTCGCATGTCACCCCGGGCAATCTCCGGGGGTTCGTGCGGGTCAAGCTCCGCAATCTCAGGAACGGCTCCCTCTCCGACCAGCGCCTGCGATCGGAAGACACCATCGAACGCGCCACGCTCGACGAGCGTGAGATGCAGTACATGTACAACGACGCTGCCGGGTACCACTTCATGGACACCAGCAGCTACGAGCAGCTCACCCTCTCGGAAGAGGTGCTGGGCGAGCTGGCCGGCTACCTGGTGGCGGAGTCGACCATCAACGTCGAGTTCTACGAGAACGATCCGGTCGGAATCGAGCTGCCCCAGACGGTCGATCTCGTGGTGACCGATACGGCGCCGGGCATCAAGGGGGCGACGGCCAGCGCGCAGGTCAAGCCGGCCACCCTCGAGACCGGCATCGTCGTGTCGGTGCCGCCCTTCGTGAATGTCGGCGACAAAGTCCGCGTCAACACCGAAACCGGCGAATACCAGTCGCGCGCCTGAAGGGGCGAGTGCAGCGGAGACGAGGCCGCGCTCATGGAAGTTGTCCAACGCCAGTCGGGCTGGATCGAGGTCATCTGCGGCAGCATGTTCAGCGGCAAGAGCGAGGAGCTCATCCGCCGCCTGCGCCGCGCGCAGATCGCCCGCCAGAAGGTCCAGATCTTCAAGCCCGGGTTCGACAGCCGGTTCAGCGAAGACGAGATCGTGTCGCACAGCGAGCAGCGGATTCCCTCGCGCAACGTGACCACGGCGGCCGAGCTGCTGAACGCGGTTGACGAGGATACCGAGGTGGTGGGCGTGGACGAGGGGCAGTTCTTCGACGCCGAGCTGCCGGCGGTGTGCAACACGCTGGCGAGCCGCGGCAAGCGCGTGATCGTGGCCGGGCTGGACCAGGACTACCTCGGCAAGCCGTTCGAGCCGATGCCGCAGCTGCTGGCGATCGCGGAGTACATCACCAAGACGCTGGCGATCTGCATGGTGTGCGGCAACCCGGCGAATCACACGCAGCGGCTGGTCGCGAGCAGCGATCGCCTGCTGCTCGGCGCCCAGGGCACCTACGAGGCCCGCTGCCGTAAGTGCTTCGATCCGAGCCTGGCGAGCAGCGAACACAAGTAGTCCGGTTCGAACTCATCCCGGGCGGGCGGGGAACATGGCCGCCGCGCCGGTGTCCAATTCCCTGTGGCCGATCCACTCAACACCCTGCTGTTCCTGCTCGGCGTCGGATTCCTCGGCGCCAATCTCCTGGTGTTCCAGTCAGTGGTGCAATTCCGCCGGCTGCGGCGGTCGGCCGTGCTGACCTGGAAGCTTCCCAGGCCCAGGCTGCACGCCGTCTACCTGGCCGTGGCCGTCGGTCTCGGCCTGGTGCTCATCTACAAGACGGTCGGGCTCCACTGGCCGCTGTGGCGGGTGTTCGGCGAATCGATGATGCTGGCCTACTACGGGGCCGCGTATCCGTCGAGCCTGGGCATCCGGCGGGGCATTTACCAGGGCGGCGTGTGGATGGATCGCGTCTTCGTGAGGTGGGCGGACATCGCCGGTGCGCGCTGGCGGGACGAGGCGGGACCGACGCTGGTGGCGGTGGCGCGGGGCCGGCAATCCGCGTGGCGCCTTGCCGTTCCCATCGAGCACTACGCGGAGGCGAGGCGGCTGCTCCGCGATCACGTCGCCTCGCACGATCTCCACCTGGACGGCGTCGGGCTGCACCTTGGCGGCCACGACGAGCGCGACGATCTCTAGCAGCCCGTGGTGCAGGAACGCCCGGGGCTCAGGACCACCCCATGACCCACTGAACGAGGCCGCGGCCGGCCATCGCCATCGGGTCGCCCAGCCACCGTGCCGGAACGACCCACATGAACGACAGGATGGCGAGCACCATCACGTCGAACTGCCACGTGGCGCGCTCGTAGGTCCAGAACAGGCCGCGCCACAGGATGAGCGCCGGCAGCGTCATCACGCGGGTCACGGTGCCGGGATGATGAGGCGGCTTCGGCGGGGCCAACGGATTGGCGGCGGCCTCGGCACTGCGGCGGCTCAGGCTGCGGCCGGCCTTGAGCTCGCGCCACGTGTGCAGGATCCGGTCGAACACGGCGACCGCAGACAGCACCAGGATCACCCACATGACGGCGCCCATCCGGTTGGTGAAGGCCCCCAGCATGAAGCACACGATGCGCTCGGGACGCTCCATGAAGCCGACCTTGCACTTCTCGATGAGCGATTCCGCCCGCGCCCGCGTGTAGCTGGTCATGACGGAGAACATCATGGCCAGCGCCGTGATCACGACGTACTCGGGGTGGCCGAGCTTCGAATAGAGGTAGACCAGGCCGATGAACAGGGTAATGTCCGAGAAGCGGTCCATCACCGAGTCCCAGAACCCGCCGAACTCGCTGGCCACACCCAGCTCGTGCGCGACCTTTCCGTCGATGTAGTCGAAGATGTTCGCGACGACCATCAAAACGCCGGCCGAGGGGAACCGGCCCAGGCCCAGCTCGCGGGCGGCGATGATGTTGATGATCACGCCGGTCAGCGTGAGGAAATTCGGGTGGATGCGCAGCCGGACGCAGACGTAGATGATTCCGCGCAGCGGAAAATTGACAATGGTTCCGATCAGTCCCGTAAACGTCATTGCTTCGATATAATCGCGGGTAGCCGCCTTCCAGGAGGCGGAACGCGCCATAGTATTCCATGCCCATCGAGGATCTCAAGGGCCAGATTGCACGCCTGCCGGAACAGCCGGGCGTGTACCTCTTCCTGGGGCGCGGCCAGGAAACCCTGTATGTCGGCAAGGCCCGCACCCTGCGGGACCGGGTGCGGTCGTACCTGGGCGCCCGGGGCAGCAGCCCCAGGCACGACGCGCTGCTCTCCGAGGTCGACCGGCTCGAGGTCGTCGTCACCGACTCGGTCGTCGAGGCGCTCGCCCTCGAGAACCACCTCATCAAGCAGCGGATGCCGCGCTACAACATCCTGCTGCGCGACGACAAGAACTACCCGTTCCTGCGCCTGACCGCCTCCGAGCCGTTTCCGCGGGTGCTCGTGGCCCGGCGGGTCGAATCCGACGGCAGCCTCTACGCGGGGCCGTTCATGCCCGCCAGCCTGGCCCGCCGCACGATGGGCCTGACGCACCGGCTGTTCGGCATCCGCTCCTGCAACGAGGAGATCACGGGGCGCCGCGGGCGGCCGTGCCTCGAGTACGACATCGGCCGGTGCGTGGCGCCGTGCGTGGAGTCGATCTGCACCGCGGCCCAGTACGCGGAATCGGTCGATCGCGCGCGCCTGTTCCTCGAGGGCCGCAATGCGGAGCTGGTGCAACGGCTCGACGCCGAGATGCGCGAGGCTGCCGACGGCGAGCGGTTCGAGCAGGCCGCCCACCTGCGGGACGCCATCCGCACCGTCGAGACGCTGCGCGACCGCCAGCAGAAGATGGCGACCAGCACCCTGGGCGATCGCGACGCCTTCGGCGTGAAGTCCGGCCCGTCGGGCAGCGTCATCCAGGTCTTCCAGATGCGCGGGGGGCGCGTGATCGAGCGCGTCGAGCTGGCGGCCGACGGCGACCAGGGTCTCGGCCACCGCGAAGAGGACGTGCTGCAGGCCGCGCTGCAGCAGTTCTACGAATCGCGCGAGGTCCCGCCGGAGGTGCACGTCCCGGTCGTCCTCGAGGAAGCCGAGTGGCTCGAGGCCTGGCTGTCGAGCCGGGCCAACCGGCGCGTGACCATCGTCGTGCCGCGGCGGGGCGAGAAGCGCGGGCTGCTCGATCTCGCGTCCCGAAACGCCGGCATCGCGTATCAGTCCCGGTACGGCGCCGGCTCGACGGCGAACTACGACGCCCTGGAACGGCTCCGGGCCGTGCTGAACCTGCCCGCGTTCCCTCGGCGCATCGAGTGCTTCGACATCTCGACCCTGCAGGGCCGCGAGACGGTCGCATCGATGGTGGTCTGCGAGGACGGCCGGATGCGCAAGGGTGAATACCGGAAGTTCCGGATCCGCGGGGAGGACGGCCAGACGCCGGAGGCGTCGCGGCCGCCCAGCGTGCCCAACGATTTCGCCGCGATGCACGAGGTCGTGCTGCGGCGGTACCGGCGGGTGCTCGAGCAGGGCGGGCCGTTTCCCGACCTGATCCTCATCGACGGAGGCAAGGGACAGCTTTCTGCCGCCTACCAGGCCCTGGAATCGATCGGCATGGCCAACCTGGTCGCCGTCGGCCTCGCCAAGCGGGAGGAACTGGTGGTGACGCGCGATCGTCCCGAGCCGATCGCCTTCGCGCGCGACAACCCGGCGTTGCTGCTGCTCGAGCAGATTCGAGACGAAGCCCACCGGTTCGCCGTGACCTTCCATCGCAAGGCCCGTGGCATGAGCGATCTGCAGTCCGAGCTGGACCAGATCGCGGGGGTGGGCCCCCGCCGGCGGCGGGCGCTGCTCGAGCAGTTCGGCAGCGTGGCGGGCGTGCGGCGGGCCAGCCGGGAGGCCCTGAGCGCGCTCGTCGGAACCAAGGCCGCCGATGCGGTCCTGGCGCACTTCGCCCGGCTGAGGTGACGGTCGCGTCGTTCGGCGCCGCGGTCCCCGGCCTTCTTTGACTCCCGCCGGGCCACGGTGTTAGCCTGAGGGTCCCTTGCTCGATATCAACCTCGCGCAGGTCCTCATCTCGTTCCTGATCCTGCTGTTCTCACTGACGGTTCACGAAGCATCGCATGCGTGGGCAGCGGATCGGCGAGGGGACCCTACAGCGCGCCAGCTCGGCCGGATGTCGCTGAACCCGCTCGCCCACATCGACCCGTGGGGCACGGTCGTGTTCCCGCTGATGGCGATGCTGACGCACCTGCCGATCATCGGCTGGGCGAAGCCCGTGCCGATCGACGTGAGGCGCCTCCGCCACTACCGGGAGGACTCGATGCTGATCGCGGCGGCCGGGCCGGCCGCCAACCTCGCGCTGGCTCTTGCCGCGTCGCTGGCGCTGCGCTTCTTCCCGCTCGACCAGGTGATGTCGATGAGCGGCGCGGTGCCCGTGCTGGTCGTGACGCTCGCGCGGCTGCTTCAGATCAACCTGCTGCTGGCCATTTTCAACCTGCTGCCGATTCCCCCGCTCGACGGCGCAGGCGTGCTCGCCGGCCTGCTGCCCGCCCGGGCGGCCGACGCATTCGATCACCTGCGGCCGTACGGCTTCTTCCTGCTGTACGGGTTGATGTTGACCGGACTGTTTCGAATCCTGGTCATGCCGCCTTACAATCTGCTGTTGACATGGCTGCTGTGAAACCAAGAGTGGTATCGGGCATGCGGCCGACCGGCCGCCTGCACCTCGGGCACCTGGTCGGAGCGCTCCAGAACTGGGTGCCGCTGCAGGAGCAGTACGACTGCTTCTACTTCGTGGCCGACTGGCACGCGCTGACCAGCGAGTACGCCAGCACCGGCGAGCTGACGGGGTTCGCCCTGGACAATGCGGCCGACTGGATTGCGGCCGGCCTGGATCCCGAAGCGTCCACGCTCTTCATCCAGTCGCTGGTGCCGGAGCACGCGGAGCTCTACCTGCTGCTGTCGATGGTCGTGCCGACGCCGTGGCTGGAGCGTGTGCCGACCTACAAGGAACAGCGCGATCAGCTCACGGAGAAGGACCTCTCCACGCTCGGGTTCCTGGGCTACCCGCTGCTGCAGACGGCCGACGTCATCATCTACGACGCCCGCTTCGTGCCCGTGGGGGAGGACCAGGTCCCGCACCTCGAGCTGTCGCGCGAGGTCGTCCGCCGGTTCCACCAGTTCTACGGCGAGGTGTTCGTCGAGCCCCAGCCCCTGCTGACGACCTTCCCGCGGCTGCCCGGGCTCGACAACCGGAAGATGAGCAAGAGCTACAAGAACGCGATCGACCTGGCGGACGATGCCGAGACGGTGCGGAAGAAAGTGATGCAGATGTACACGGACCCCAACCGCATCCGTGCCGACATCCCGGGCAACGTCGAAGGCAATCCGGTGTTCATGTATCACGACGCCTTCAACCGCGACCTGGCCGAGGTCGAGGACCTGAAGACGCGCTACCGCGCGGGCAAGGTCGGCGATGTCGAGGTCAAGAAGAAGCTCGTGATCGCGCTCGAGGCGACGCTCGGGCCGATGCGGCAACGCCGCGCCGAGCTGCTGGAGCAACCCCGGCGCTTGAGCGAAATCCTGTACGAGGGCTCGCGCAAAGCCCGCGTCGTGGCCCGCGACACGATGGCTCGCGTCCGGGACGCGATGAAGATCTCCTACCGCTAGGCGCGTCATGGAAGGCACCGTTCCAGGCTTCGTGTCGTCGCCCGACGCGTACTCGGTCAAGGTCGCCGCCTTCGAGGGGCCGCTCGACCTGCTGATTCACCTCATCAAGAAGAACGAGGTGAACATCTACGACATCCCCATCGCGCTCATCACCGCCGAGTACCTCGAGTACCTCGACGTGCTGAGCGAGCTCGACCTGGATGTGGCCGGCGAGTTCCTCGTCCTGGCCGCGACGCTCATCCACATCAAGTCGAGGATGCTGCTGCCCCGGCCCGACCCGTCCCAGGAGGATCCGGAAGAGGACCCGCGCGACGCGCTGGTCAACCGCCTGCTGGAGCACCAGAAGTTCAAGGCGGCCGCCGAACTGCTGCACGAGCGCGAAACCGTTCGCAGTGCCCAGTGGCTGCGCCCCGACGAGGTCGTGGCCCCGATTGCCGGCGAGGAGATCGAACCGGAGCTCGAAGTCGACCTGTTCAGCCTGCTGACGGCCTTCAAGGCCGTGCTGGAGCGGGCCAAGCACCGGCCGCGCGTCCTCCTGCCGAGGGAACAGATCTCCATCGAAGAGCGGATCGAGCAATTGCTGTCACGGCTGTCGGAGACCGAGGCGTGCGGATTCGAAGATCTCTTCGATGACATCTCCTCGCGAGGCGACCTGGTCGTCACGTTCCTGGCGCTGCTCGAGATGATCCGGCAGAGGCTGGTGCGGGTGTTCCAGGCCGGCATGTTCGGGGCGATTCGCGTCTACAAGAAGGCCAGGCCGGCGGCCAACTGATCGGGAGCCTGCCTCGTTCGGGCCAGATCGCCCGGTTGCGGATCGCCCGAAGATCGCGCGCGGGGAGCCTGCAGGCTGGAGGACGAGGCCCGTCACTTCGGAGAGTTCGCGCATGCTGGGTCCGTGGTTTCGCCGGGTGAAGGCCGCCGTGGATGCCCTGCTCAGGGGACTGGGGCTGCGGCGATCCCCTGCTCCGGCGGCGGTTTCCAGCCGGCCGCCCGACCATCCGATCGACGCGCCTGTCCAGCGCCCGGCGGCGCCACCGCTCGAGCCTGCCGCGCCCGGGGTTCCGGACGGAGAGGCCATCCCGGCTGCAACTCACCCTGACGCGGACGTTGCGCCGATTGCTGCCACGGTTGAGGAAGTGGTACCAACGGTTGAGGAAGTGATGCCGGCGGTTGAGGAAGTGGTACCGGCGGTTGAGGAAGTGGTGCCGACGGTCGAGGAAGTGGCACTGACGGTTGAGGAAGTGGTGCCGACGGTTGAGGAAGTGGTACCAACGGTCGACGAAGTGGTGCCGACGGTTGAGGAAGTGGTACCGACGGTCGAGGAAGTGGCACCGACGGTGTCGAGGAAGTGGTGCTGACGGTTCAGGAAGTGGCACCGACGGTCGAGGAAGTGGTGCTGACGGTCGAGGAAGTGGCACTGACGGTTGAGGAAGTGGTGCCGACGGTTGAGGCCGCTGATGTCGCCGCACAGCGTGCAGCCGATCCCGACGTGCCCGGGATCATCGGATCCGGCGGGCGCGAAGCCGTAGCGCTCGCGGCTGAACGAGAGGTTGAGTTGGCTCCGCGCGCGTATGCTGTTGAGACGATGGCCCTCGCGGTCGAGGCAGGAGCATCCGCGGAACAGTCCGAGCCCGATGACGAGGCGAGCGAGGTCGTGGAAGTCGCCCTCGAAGGTGAGACAATCGAGCTCCAGGTTGAGATTGAGAGTGAGATGAGCGATCCAGTCGAACCCACCGTGCCCAAAGCCGACGGCGAGCGTGTTGAGGCGGCGCAGCCGGACCAGAGCGGCCCGGTTCTGTCGCCGGCCCCGGATGATTCGAACGAGGAGCCGGAGACGGCATCCGAGTCAGCTCGGGAGCCAATCGTGCTGGCCGTTGCCGACGAGCAGCCGGCCGAAGCTCTCGCCGCGGATCAAGAGTCGCCGTCGGACCCGGCGGCCCCGCGCGCGTCCGAGGAGCTGATGGCCATCGTCGAGGCGCTGATCTTTGCGTCGCCCGACCCGCTGACGCCCAAGGCGATCTTCAAGGTGCTCGACAGCGAGCCGAAGGAGGACGTCCAGAGCGCGATCGACGCGCTCGTCCTGGACTATCAGGGGCGGCGCGGCGGACTTCAATTGATCGAGCTGGCGGGCGGCTTTCAGATCGTCACGAGGCAGGAACTCAGCGAGTGGGTCCGGCGCCTCTTCCACGAGCGGAAGACCGCGCGGCTTTCCGTGCAGGCGCTGGAAACACTTGCGGTGATCGCGTACAAGCAGCCGGTGACGTCCGCCGAGATTGCGGAGATTCGCGGCGTCAATACCGCCGGGGTGCTCTCCACCCTGGTCGAGCGCAAGCTCATCAAGACCGCGGGCCGCAAGCCGGTGGTGGGCCGGCCGTTCCTCTACGCCACCACGCGGGAGTTCCTGATCCGGTTCGGCCTCAACGACCTCGCCGACCTCCCGAAGGTCGAGGAGATGGCCGAGGCCCTCGGCTTCGATCTGCCTTCGGCGCTCGAGACCGGTCCGGCCGAACAGTTGCTCCCTCTCGGCGAGTTCGAGGCTCTGCCGGACGACCCCCAGGCGCCGTCGTCGGAGTCCGAGGATTTGCCCGGCGACCCGGCCTCGTCGCCGGAGCCCGAGCCGGTCCAGGACGATCCGGATTCCGGTCCCGAGACGGTGAACTGACCGCGCGCCTCGGCGCGGGAGGCGCTCCGCCGCGCCCGCGCTCGGCCTTCTGATCGGCACCGTGCGCGACGGCCTTGTCCACGGCAGCCTTCAGCCTGGCCACCTCGCGTTCGGTCAGCTCGCGATATTCCCCCGTCCTGATTTGTTCATCGCTGATCGGGCCGAACTTGACGCGCCGCAGGCGCACCACCGGGTGCCGCACCACGTCGCACATCTTGCGGATCTGGCGCGGGCGCCCTTCGTGCAGCGTGAACACGAGCACCGCCTGATCCCCGCGCGCCCCGACGCCGGCCGTGAGGACCTCCACCTCGGTGGGGCCCGTCCGCCGTCCGTCGATCATGACGCCCCGGCGGAGCCGGTCCAGTGTCGGTTCGTCCGGCAACCCGCGGACCCTGGCGTGATAGACGCGCGCGACCTCATGACGGGGATGAAGCAGCTTGGCCGCCAGGTCGCCGTCGTTGGTCAGGATCAGCAGGCCCTCCGAGTCGTAGTCGAGCCGGCCGACGGGGTAGACGTACTCGCCGACATCTCCGATGAGGTTCATGACGGTCGGGCGGCCTCTCGGATCCGACCTCGTCGTCAGATACCCCCTCGGCTTGTTGAGCAGGATGTACTTGAATCGTGACGACACGTGGACGCGGCGGCCGTCCATGCGGATGTCGTCACGCGACGGATCGGCCCGCGTGCCGAGCTTGGTGACCATCGCACCGTTGATCGAGACCCGTCCCTGCGAGATCAGGACCTCGGCGGCCCGGCGCGAGGCCACACCGGCTGCCGACAGGATCTTCTGAAGTCGCACACCACGATCGTCCACTGAATCCTCCAATGCGCCCAACTTACCGCCTGAACATATCCGCGAAGAACGATATCAGGTTCCAGACCTCGGACGCCGTGGGAGGGCGATCCATCTCCGCGTGCGTGATCAGCGCGCTCAGCAAGGTGCGCGTGTGCGTCTTGCCCTCGAGATACCGGGCCAGCATCACTGACTCGACGGCTGGTACGACATTGTCGTCGGTGCCGTGAAGCAGGTACACCGGTGCGGCCGGTGCCGGCGAGCGGTCGGGGGAGAGCGACGGCATGCTGTTGGCCGGGCCGATGAACGGGAGCAGCATGGGGCCGAGCAGATCGACGCGGCGGTTGTTCACATCCGACATCAGCGTTCGTGCAGGCTCGGGCAGCGCGTCTGCCATTGCCCGCGCCGACGCGAACTCCTTGGCAGCCCGTGCCTTGTCGATCAGGTCCATGTGCGACGCGTGGAGGAACTCGAGAATGCTCGATCGCAGCGGCTCGACCTGCTCCGGGGGAACCAACCGATCCGCGAGGCTTTTCAGCAGGATCGCCACGCCGTAATCGTGGGGCTTACGGTAGACCTCGGCGGCAGGCTGACCGGCCGGGTGTCCCGGAGCAGCGGCCCCGGGCGGCACCGGTTCCATTCCGATGCACAGGAACCGCAGCACTCGCGAAAAATCGGCGTACCCCCCGAACGAGAAGACGAACGCCACGTGATCCCGCAGCGCCGCCCGTCCGGCCGCCACCACCGACAATCCGCCGGAGAAGCTGATGCCGACCAGCCCGACGCGGCCATCCCGGGCGAGTGCCCGCCTGGATGACAGCCACAGGGCGGCATCCTCGATCATGTCGGTCGTGCGCGGCGACACGTCGTATATCTGCAGGTCAGGAAGCTCGGGGGTCACCACGGCGAACCCGACCTCGGCAAGCTGGGTGGCGAGACCGACCAGCCGCGGTTCGTCGATCCCGAGCGCGTTCACACCTGCGACCAGGATGACGGCCCGCCGCACCCGGGCCGGCATGTACACCAGGGCCCGCAGGGACCCGTGTCTCGACGGCACCGTGGTCCCGGACACGGAGACAGCCTCCTGCTCCCATCTCGCCAGTTCGTGCGGCAGCCCGGGGAGGTTCGCCACCCGCACGATGAATGCGGCCGATCGCGTGTACGATCGCAGGATCGGCGCAAACAGGGCCACGAGGGTCACGACGATGACCACGGGGACGAGCGGGTTCCGAGAACGCATAGCGTGCATGTTACACTCTCACTCGGCCAGCGCGACGCGGGAGACCCGCGGAAGAAGCCCTTGCGCCGGCCCGATCCACCTCGCCTCTCCGGAGCCAGCGCCAGAACCCACTCATGATCATCGCCATCGACGGACCTTCGGGGGCAGGGAAGGGGACGGTTGCCCGGGAAGTCGCCCTGCGGCTCGGCCTGCGCCACATCGACACGGGAGCCATGTATCGGGCCACGGCCTGGAAGGTCATCCACGACCAGGCGTCGTTCGACGACGAAGACGCCGTGGCCGCGATGGCCGAGGCGGCCGACATCCAGCTTGGCGATGGGTCCGTGCTGATCGACGGCACAGACGTGACCCGGGAGATCCGGACGGCGGACATCGACCGGGCCGTCTCACGCGTCGCGCGCCTGCCGAAGGTTCGCGCCGTCCTGGTGAGGCGCCAGCGGGAGTACGGGAAGCTCGGCGGCGTGGTGATGGAAGGCCGCGACATCGGGACGGTTGTCTTTCCCGACGCCGACGTGAAGATTTACCTCGACGCCTCACCTGAAGAGCGGGCCCGCAGGCGGGCGAACGATCCGGCTCATGGCGCGGGGCAGGAGATGGCGCTCAGCGACGTCGCCGTGGCGCTCGAAACGCGCGACACGGCCGACCGGACCCGGGCGGCCTCGCCGCTGATGATCGCCGCCGACGCCACCATCATCGACACGACCCACGACTCGATCGAGGTGGTCGTCGAACGGGTCATGGCGGTGGTGAGGGAAGAAGGGGCTAGGGGCTAGGCGCTCGGCGCTGGTTCGTCTTGTCCCCCGCACCCCCGAAACCCTCGCAGGGGCCGGCTGGAGCCTGCAGTCGGTCGTTGAACCCAACACGGGCAGGTCGTGTGTGTCGGGGGCGTAGGGGCCGCACGGGTTCACGGTCACCATCCCGCTCACGTGCCCGCGGATTCGTGTCGAGTCCCGTTGCTGCCCCGACCAGTGCCTCGCGCCGAGCCCCTGGCCCGACCAGCGCCTAGCGCCGAGCCCCTAGCCCCTGGCTAATGCTCGTTTGACCCTATCCGCCTAAGTGTTGTACACTCTGTTGCTTATCGCGACGGGCCACGGCCCGACCTTCAGCCAGCCGGCGCTGCTACAAAAAGACCGGCAATCCAAGAAGTAGGAGGACGCGCAAGGCATGGCGAACGTAGACGGCGTGAACGGCCCCGATCTGACCCAGGGAGGAGAGGCCCCCGCGGGACACTCTAGGCCGACGACGCGAAAGATGGGAATGAAGACCGGCGGATTCCATGAGGATCAGATCGATCCCGAGGAGTACGACCGTCTCCTCGACTTGTACGACACCAGTTTCAGCAACATCGCCGAAGGTGAAGTGGTCAAGGGCACGGTGCTCAAGGTGACCGCCTCCGAAGTGATCGTCGATGTGGGCTACAAGTCGGAAGGAATCATCTCCGTCGAAGAGTTCATCGACGAGAACGGGCAGGTCACCGTACAGCCCGGGGACATCGTCGACGTCCTCCTGGAACGCACGGAAGATCGCGAAGGCTACGTCGTCCTCTCCCGCGAAAAAGCGGAGAAGATGAAGATCTGGGACGAGATCGAGAAGGCCTATGCCGACCGGAAGGTCGTGATTGGCCGCGTCATCGAGCGAATCAAGGGCGGCCTGGCGGTCGACATCGGCGTCCGGGCGTTTCTGCCCGGGTCGCAGGTGGATGTCCGTCCCGTCCGGAACCTGGATGCCTTGAAGAACCAGGAACTCCGGATGCGCGTCATCAAGGTGAACAAGAAGCGCGGCAACATCGTGCTGTCACGCAAGGTGCTGCTCGAAGAAGAGAACGCCGAGAAGAAGAAGCACACGCTGGCGACGCTGGCCGACGGCAAGGTCATGCGCGGCGTGGTGAAGAACATCACCGACTACGGCGCCTTCATCGACCTCGGCGGCATCGACGGCCTGCTGCACATCACCGACATGTCGTGGGGCCGGGTCGGGCACCCCTCGGAGCTGTTCAAGGTCAACGATGAAATCGACGTGGTCGTGCTGAAGTACGACCCGGCGACCGAGCGGGTGTCGCTTGGCCACAAGCAGCTGAACTCCGATCCGTGGAGCGCGGTGAGCGATCGCTACCCGGTCGGCGCGCGCGTGGCCGGCAAGGTGGTCAGCCTGACCGACTACGGCGCCTTCGTGGAACTGGAGCCGGGCGTCGAGGGCCTGATCCACGTCTCCGAGATGTCGTGGAGCAAGCGGGTGAAGCACCCGTCGAAGATCCTCACCCAGGGCGACCCGGTCGAGGCGATGGTGCTCGGCGTGGATCCGACGGCGCGCCGGATTTCGCTCGGGCTGAAGCAGATCGAGTCCAACCCGTGGCACGAGCTGGCCGAGCGGTATCCGGTCGGGGCGAAGATCGTCGGCAAGGTCCGGAACCTCACCGAGTTCGGCGCGTTCGTCGAGGTCGAGGACGACATCGACGGCCTGATCCACATCTCGGACATGTCGTGGAGCAAGCGCGTCAAGCATCCGTCCGAGGTGCTGAAGAAGGGCGACAAGGTCGAGGCGATCGTGCTCAACATCGACGCCGAGAACCAGCGCCTGTCGCTCGGGCTCAAGCAGCTGGCGACCGACATCTGGGACGAGTTCTTCGGCCGCCACACGGTGGGCGAGACCGTCGAGGGGAAGGTCGTCCGCCTGACCAACTTCGGCGCGTTCGTCGAGCTGGCCGAAGGCATCGAAGGCCTGATTCACGTCTCCGAGTTCGATGACCAGCAGGGCGAGAAGATCGACCTGCAGGTGGATCAGAGCTACCCGATGAAGATCATCAAACTCAGTCCCGCCGAGCGGAAGGTCGGGCTGAGCATCCGGGCGCTGCGCCTGGATCAGGACCGTGCCGACTGGTCGTCGTACGCGGACAATTCTGGCAGCCCGAATGCCACCATTGGCGACATCCTCCGGCACCAGTAAGCGTCACACCGAGGGAGAGGCCCGGGCCGGCGATCTGCGCCAGCCCGGACCTCCGGCCTTCGGCCGGGGAAGCACGGAACCGGGGCAACTTGGCGAGCGTGTCACCATGACAAAAGCCGAGCTTGTCGAGGAAGTGTCGCGCGTGTCGGACCTCACCAAGAAACACTCCGAGGTGATCGTCGACACCGTCTTCCAGTCCATCATCACCGCGCTCCAGCGCGGCGAGAAAATCGAACTGCGGGGATTCGGGAGCTTCAGGCTCCGCCAGCGGGAGCCGCGCAAGGGCCGCAATCCCAAGACAGGCGATCGCGTCGACGTCCCGCCCAAGCGCGTGCCGTATTTCAAGCCTGGCAAGGAACTCAAGGATCTCATCAACCTCGAGCCGGGCGCTCCGCCGGCCGCCGGCGAGCCGGAGGGCGACCATCAGCCCGCGGAGCCCGGCACCTTCGCGTAGAGGGCGCCGGGCGCGGGGAGCGCACGGCGGTTTCCGGCCGGATGATCACGACGGTCCTGCTGCAGCAGCGCGCGGGCGGGTCTCACATGTCATCGTTTGAACGAATGTGGTCGCCGTGGAGGCTGCAGTACGTGACCAGCGCTGGTGAGGCGAAGGGCTGCGTGTTCTGCGACGCGCAGACCGACGCGACGGCGGGCAGGTTGGTCGTGCACCGCGGCACGTCCTGCTTCGTGATCCTCAACCTGTTTCCCTACAACAGCGGCCACCTGATGGTGGTGCCCAACCGGCACATCGCGGCGCTGGCCCTGGCGTCGGCCGGCGAGCTGTCCGAGCTGATGGATCTGACGCGCGTCGCCGAGCAGGCGCTCACCGAGGTCTATCGCCCGCAGGGACTGAACGTGGGCATGAATCTCGGGCGCGCCGCCGGAGCCGGCATCGTGGACCACCTGCACGTCCATGTGGTCCCGCGCTGGAACGGCGACACGAATTACATGTCGGTTGTCGGCAGCGTGCGCGTGCTGCCGGAGGACATCGAGCAGAGCGCCGCCCGGCTGCGTCCGGCCTTCGAACGCTTCGCGCGGGCTAGCGCCTAGCGCCTGCCGCCTACTCCCTAGCCCCTAGTCCCTAGCCCCTAGTCCCTAACCCCTAGTCCCTAGCCCCTAGCCCCTAGCCCCTAGCCCCTAGCCCAGCCCCTAGCCCCTAGCCCCTAGCCCCTAGCCCCTAGCCCCTAGTCCCTAGCCCCTAGCCCCTAGCCCCTAGCCCCTAGCCCCTAGCCCCTAGTCCCTAGCCCCTAGCCCCCAGCCCCCAGCCTGTATACTGTCCAGATGCATCTCGAACTTTCTCCCGAGCAGCAAGCCTTTCAACAACAGGTCGAAGCCTTCGCGCGCGAACATGTCGAGCCGCTGGCCGCGAAGATTGACGAGACGGGCCAGTTCCCGCGCGCGCTGATCAAGCTGGCCGGAGAACGGGGCCTGTGCGGCATGGTCGTGCCCCGGGCGCTCGGCGGAGGCGGCCGGGATTACCTGAGCTACGTGCTGGCGATCGAGGCCGTGGCGCGCGCAAGCGCCACGGTAGGGGTGATTCTCGCGGCCAACAACTCGCTGGTGGCGGAACTGCTGGCGAAGTTCGGATCCGATCGCCAGAAAGGCCGATGGCTGCGCGCCCTGGTGACTGGCGAGTCCATCGGGTCGTTCGCCCTGTCGGAAGAACAGTCCGGGACCGACGCCGCCAACGTCGAGATGACCGCCGAGCCGACGCCCGACGGCCAGGGATACCGTCTGAACGGACGCAAGGTGTGGGTTGCCTGTGCCGAGGCCGCCGATGTCGCCGTGGTCTTTGCGGCCACCCGCCCGGGCCAGCGGGCCAGTGGCGTGACGGCGTTCCTGGTGCCCATGGGCACGCCGGGTATCGATCACACCACGCGCGCCGACTCGCTCGGCGTGCGGGGGCTCGGGTGCCTGGACCTGGTGTTCCACGACGTCGAGGTGCCGGCCGAGCACGTTGTCGGGGCCGTCAACGAGGGATTCAAGATCGCGCAGTGGTCACTCGAGGGCGGCCGAATCGCCATCGCCGCGCAGGCGCTCGGGATCGGACAGGCGGCGGTGGACGAAGCGCTGGCGCACGCCAGGACGCGGCAGACCTTCGGGCGCCCGATCGGCCAGTACCAGGCGATCCAGTGGATGCTGGCTGACATCGCAACCGAGCTCTCCGCCGCGCGCCTGCTCACCTACAAGGCGGCAGCCGCCAAGGACACGCAGCAGACGTGCGCCGTCGAGGCGGCGATGGCCAAGCTCGCCGCCTCCGAGGCTGCGCACAAGGCGGCCGACAAGGCCATGCAGATCCTGGCGTCGGCGGGATACCGGCGCGGATCGCGGGTCGAACGGCTGTTTCGTGACGCGCGCGCGACCGAGATCTACCCCGGGCCATCCGAGGTTCAGCGCATGGCCATCGCGGGACACATCCTCAGCGACGGCCAGTAACCGCTCTCAGCCGCTCGAGACACGGGATTGGGGCGGTTCGGGCTCGAAGGGCCTCACACCGCGGTCATGCCCTCGCGGATCGCGTAGCGCACCAGCTCGGCGGTACTGCTGCAATGCAGCTTGGCCATGAGCCTGGCGCGATAGGTGTCGACGGTCTTGGCGCCAATCTGCAGCTTCGCGGCGATCTCGCGGGCCTTCAGTCCATCGGCGATGAGGATCAGGACTTCCCGTTCACGCTGGGAGAGCGGGGGAGTCGTCGTGGCCGGCGGCACGGCCAGCAGGCGCCGGTAGGCGGCGATGACGGTGCTGGCAATCTCGGGGCTCAAGTACGAATGGCCGCGCATCACCGTATGAACGGCGCGGATCAACTCGTCCGCACCGCTCGATTTCAGGACGTATCCGCTTGCGCCCGCCGCGATCGAGCGATTGACGAAGTCGGAGTCGGGAAACGCGGACAGCATCAGCACCTTGACGCCGGTGCACTCCGACAGCAGCCGCTTGGCGGTCTCGGATCCCTCCTCGTCCGGCAGGCGGATGTCGACGATCGCAATGTCCGGCTTGGACTCTCGAACCGTGTCGACCGCCGCGGCTCCGGATGACGCTTCGCCCACCACCTCCACGCCGGTCTCGGCGTTGAGCGCGAGGCGCAGCCCCGCCCGCATCATGGGGTGATCGTCGATCAGAACGACCCGTACGCTCATTTGGGATTCCCTACTCACAAAATACCACGGCGGGGCCTTTTCCGGGACATTTCGGAAAAGGCACCGGCCGTCGGGGCGGTACGCGACCCGGGCAGGCAGAGTCCGGGCCACGGCAGCAAGTGTCGGCCGATGGGCCGTCTAACCCGGCCGGGGGAGAAGCGGGCGCGCCAGCAATGCCAGACGGTCGTGCCGGCGCAGACTGCGGGAGTGGGCGCGATGTGCAGGCGCGGGAGACCGGGGAAGGTCGGATGGGGGCAACTCGGTCATGTGGTTGTGAACAAAAACGGCGGCTCTTCGTGGTGAGGTCGATTCTGGAGGATCGATCAGCCCGCCGGCGCCGACCGGAGCAGTGTCACTCATCTTGGGCGCGTTGCCGAGCCGTTTTGCACACTGAATGTGCCGGGTGACGTCTTCGGTGTGATTCCGGGTCGGCGAGTCCCTCGCGCCGCGTCCAACCAGCGCCTTGCGCCTTGCGCCTTGCGCCTCGCGCCCGGCATCTGGCCACTGGCCCAAGCCTCGAGCCTCAAGCCTCTAGCCTCTAGCGCCTAGCCCATGATCTGCTTCGCGATCGTCACCAGCTGCATGTTGGAGGTGCCTTCGTAGATCTGGCCGATCTTCGAGTCGCGCCACAACTTCTCGACGGGGTAGTCCTTCACGTATCCGTAGCCGCCATAGAGGTTGATGGCCAGGGAGGTGACGCGCTCGGCGGCCTCCGACGCGAAGATCTTGCACATGGCCGCCTCGGTCACAAACGGCTTGCCCGAGTCGCGGAGGCGGGCGGCGTTGTACACCAGCAGCCTCGCCGCTTCGATATCGGTCGCCGCGCGTGCCAGCTGCCCCTGCACGAGCTGGAACTCGCCAATCGCCTTGCCGAACTGCTTGCGCTCTTTCGCATAGCCAATCGCATGCTCGAGCGCACCGGCCGAGAGCCCGATCATCTGCGCCCCGATGCCGATTCGGCCCTCGTTCAGGGTTTCGATCGCGACCTTGTAGCCCTTGCCGATCTCACCGAGCACGTTGGCCTTCGGCACGCGACAGTCCTCGAGGATCAGTTCGCAGGTGCTGCTGGCGCGGATCCCCAGCTTGTCTTCTTTCCGGCCAACCGTGAAGCCGGTGAAGCCGCGTTCGACGACGAACGCGGTGATGCCTCGGTACCCGGCTTCGGGATTGACGTTCGCGAACACGATGAAGATGTCGGCTTCGTTGCCGTTGGTGATCCAGAGCTTGCGGCCCGTGAGGACGAAGTGGTCGCCGTCGGCCACTGCCCTGGTCGTGAGCGCGAACGCGTCGCTGCCCGAGCCGGACTCCGACAGCGCGTAGGCGCCGACGGTCCCCGTCGCCAGGCGGGGGAGATAGTGCGACTTGATCTCGGCCGAACCCCACCGGATCATCGCGTTGTTGACGAGCGTGTTCTGGACGTCCACCAGCACGCCCACCGACGGGTCCACTCGCGAGAGCGCCTCCACCGCCAGGACCGCGTGAAAGAAGCTGCCGCCGCTGCCGCTGAAGGCGTCCGGGATCTCGATGCCCATCACGCCCAGCTCGAACAGCTGGTCGATGAGCGTCCGGGGAATCTTGGCGTGTTCCTCCATCTCGCGAACGAGCGGCAGCACCTGCGCGGCGGCGAATTCACGGACGCTGTCGCGAAGCAGGATCTCGTCTTCGGATAATTGCGTGAGTGCGGGTAGCAGGTCTTCTTTGACCACAGTCTTCTCCTGCGTCGGGTTTCATCATGCGCAGTCGCGGCGGGACGTCGTCGCTCCGCGCAGGTTCTGAGACCCGCGCGCCAGTAATATTCTTAATGGTATCATGCGAATAGCTGCCAGAAGCCCTGCCGGCAGTAGGATGGAACGGAGAAGCACGTGAGTACCGTCACCCGGACCGCGACCACCGTGTCCTTCCTGCTCGGCGTCGGCCTGATCGCCGCGCTGGCGGGCCAGCAGGCGGCCGCTCCGCCTCAATCCAAGCCGCCGCAGACCGTTCCGCCGGCCCAGGGCCAGCCACCGCAGGGACAGCAGCCGCCGCCGGTGTTCCGCGCGGGCGTCAATTTCGTGCGCGTCGACGTGATCGTCACCGACAGGCAGGGCAACGTCGTCACGGACCTGAAGCAGAGCGACTTCGAGGTCCTCGAGGACGGGAAGCCCCAGAACGTCGAACTCTTCCGGCTCATCAACGCGAACGGCACGCCCGGGCCGGGAGAAGAGCAGCCCCGCCGCATCACGAGCGAGTATGCGCAGGAAGCCGAGGCGGCGCGTGACGATGTGCGGCTCTTCGTGATCTTCCTGGATGACTACCACGTGCGGCTCGGCGCCTCCATGCGCGTCCGGGATCCGCTCATGCAGTTCGTCAAGACGCAGCTCGGCCCGCTAGACATGGTCGCCCTGATGTACCCGCTGACGCCGGTCACGGGCCTGACCTTCACGCGCAATCTCGAAAGCGTAGCCACCGAGATCCGGAATTTCCAGGGGCGCAAGTACGACTACCGCCCGCGCAACGACTTCGAACAGCAGTACGCGATGTACCCGGCGGACACGGTCGAACGCGTGCGGAACGAGGTCACCTGGTCGGCGCTGAAAGGGCTGTTCGTCAAGCTGGGCGCGATGCGTGAAGGCCGCAAGGCCGTCATTCTGGTCAGCGAGGGGTACACCGGCCTGTTGCCGCCCCAGTTGCGCGATCCCAGTGCGGCGTTCCCGGGCCTGGGTAACCCCGCCCGCGGCAATCCGAACGCCGGCGACACGCGCGCCGAAGAGACAGCGCGGTTCTTCTCGATGGCCGATCTGCAGACCGAGATGCGTGATGTCTACGACACGGCCAATCGCAACAACACGGCCATCTACACGCTGGATCCCCGCGGCCTGCCCGTCAACGAGTTCGAGATCAACGAAGGCATCGGGTCCCAGACCGACTCGGAGATCCTCCGATCGACGCAGGACACGCTGCGCACCTTGTCCGACGAAACCGACGGCCGTGCCGTCGTGAACCGCAACGATCTGTCCGCCGGGCTGAAGCAGGTGATTCGGGACACGAGCGCCTACTACCTGGTCGGCTACAACTCGTCGCGCGGCACGTCCGATGGCAAGTTCCACCGCATCGACGTCCGCTTGAAACGGTCCGGGCTCCAGGTCAGGGCGCGGAAGGGGTACTGGGCCTTCACCGCCGAAGAGGCCGCCTCCGCGACGGCTCCGCCGAAGCCCCGTCCGCCGGCCGCCGTCGAAACCGCGCTCGGCACGGTCGAGGCCAAGCGCCCCGACGCGTTCGTGGCGACCTGGATCGGCACCACCCGGGGCGAAGGTGGGAAGACAGCGATCACCTTCGTGTGGGAGCCGCTGCCGCCGGTGCATGGCCTGACCAGGCAGGAACCGGAGCGCGTGTCGTTGATGGCAACCGACCCGGACGGGTATCCCTACTTCCGGGGCAAGGTCCCGGAAACAGGCGCCGACCAGGACGCCACGAAGGCCACCCCGGCGCCCGGGCAACCCGTGCAGATCGCGCGTGCGCCGTCGCGAGTCACCTTCGAGGCCGCGCCGGGCAAGATGGAAGTCCGGATGGCGATCGAGAATGCGGCGGGCCAGGTGATCGACACGGGCCTGCAGCAGATCGTCGTGCCGGATCTGACAGAGCCCAAGGTGGCGTTGAGCACGCCTCTCGTGATTCGCGCGCGAACCGCGCGCGAGTTCCAGGCGATCACGCGGGATCCCGATCCCGTGCCCGTGGCGATTCGCGAGTTCCGAAGAACCGATCGCCTGCTGATTCGCTTCCGCGCCTTCGGCCCGGGCTCGACCGCGCCCGCGACTTCTGTACGGCTGCTGAACCGGGGCGGACAGCCGATGACCGACCTGCCGGTCCAGGCGCCAGCCACGCCCGACGGGTACTGCCAGGTCGATCTGCCGCTGGCCGGGCTGGCCTCGGGTGAGTACCTCGTGGAGGTGCGCGCCAAGGGTGCGGCGGCCGAATCCGGAGAAGCCACCGCCCTGATTGCGATGCGCATTATCAGCTAGGCTGGCGGCTCGCGGCTGGCGGCTTGAGGCGAGTTCTGTTGCCGCGATGCTTTCGACCAGTCTGCTTATTTATCTCCCACCGCGACCGGCGACGCTCGGCGAGTTCCGCACCGGCTCGACGCGATCAAGGCCTTGGGCCTTAAGCCTTAGGCCTTAAGCCTTAGGCCTTAGGCCTTAAGCCTGCTGCCGTCCTCCTCATCAGTGCTGCGGGCCGCCGGGCGCGGAGAGGAATCCCATCGCCAGGTCCTGATCCGCGTTCATCAACACCTTGAGCACCAGGCCTCCCGTGACGGCGGGGAGGTCGATGACCGTGATGACATCGGCCAGCGAGCTGTACTCCGGGAGCAGGCCTTCCAGCCGGTTCGCTGATCCTCTCAACAATTCCAGGTTGAACACGACGCCGGGCTCGTCGGGGTACAGCGGGAGGTAGCGGATACCCGATTCGACCAGGTCCTGGAAGAAATGGGTGCCAAACGACAGCTCGGGTGACTGGCTGCCCCCGCGGCGCGCCGCGATCTCCACCAGCAGGGCGGTATTGCTGATGTCCGAGTAGGTGACGTCGACCCCGAGCTTGATGTCGCCGCGGCTGCCCCAGCGCCCGGGCCCCATCAGGATGAAGCGCCGCTTGGGCAGCAGCCTGTTCAGCCGGCCCACGGCGCGCCCCACCGACTTGAGCGCCTCGAGGCTCGAGAGCTCCGCGTAGCGCTCGGGATCGACATACACCACGTGCGTGATGTCGGGGACGCGGCCGTTCGACACGAATCTCCTGGCGGTGAAGACGATCCGCTCCGGTGGCACGTCGTGGGGAATGCCGGCGGGCGCCGAATCGTCGCCCGAGCTCTGGGGGCGGCACTGCAGCAGGTGAAGATCCTTGCCGTCGTGCGCGAATTCGATGTCCACCGGCACGCCGATCTTCTCGCGCAGAAGCCTCAGCAGCGTGCTCAGCTGCGTCATGAACGAGGTGTTCTGGACCAGCCCTTCGAAGGTCGCCACCAGATTGTCGGGCGACCCGTCCCACGCGATGGGCGAGACGGGCCGCACGCCGTCGCGGTCGCAGATCGAGAACACTTCCTTGAACATCGGGTAGTGGCGCCCGTACCGCTGGAGCAGGTCCGCGATCTTGACGGTGCCGAAGCGGTTGGCCTCGAGGTTGATGACGTCGGCCTTCCGGGGGGAGTACCGCGCGATCTCCGCCGGGCTCACGTTCACGCGCAGCCCGGGCTGGCCCGGCGCCAGCAGCACCGGGAAGTCGTCGTCGAGCCGATCCACGGCGCGCGTGCCGAGGCCGGGCACCAGCCGCAGCAGGCCGTCCTCGCGCCTGATGCGCGGGGACCAGCGGAACTCGTTATTGCAGAACGCGACGCCCGCAAACGCCGGGAGGTGGTAGTGTCCCACGCGGGTGCCGACCACCTCCTGGATCATCACCCCCATTTCCTCGTGCAGGTCGAGCAGGCCGCGGGCCGCGCGATACTCGATCGGATCGGGGCTGAAGATGGAGGCGTAGACCTCCGCGACGGCATCCGCCAGCGACGCCAGGCGCTCGGCTTTCGTCCCGCGGTTGGCGAGGAACAGGCTCTTGTACTTGCCCGAGAAGGCCGATCCGACCCGGTCTTCGAGCAGGCTCGAGCTGCGCACGATGAGCGGCTGCTCACCGAGGTCATCGAGGGCCAGCGAGAGCCCCTTGACGACCTCCTGGGGGAACCGCGAGCTCTTGAAGGCCTGCACGATGTGCGGGTATTCGCGCCGCACCTGTTCGATCTCGGCGTACTTCAGGTTGTGGATGTCCTGGAGGTGATTGTGATCCAGGAACGCGCCCATGCCGTCCGAGGTGATGAACCAGGTCTTGGGCATCTTCACCGTGCCCACCGCGTCGGCGTACTCCCCGGACCGCCGGACGATGTGGTAGGCGAGCAGCAGGCCCGAGCTCTTGCCGCCGAGCTTTCCACGGCTGGCCGAGGGCGAAATCACCCGCTGCACCAGCTCGCTGAAGTCGTGCACCTCGACGTAGTTCTTCGCGGTGTTGATGTAGTCGAGATCGTCGGTCAGGAAGCGCCGCACCAGCGAGACGCGCAGCCCGAGGTGCACCGAGCGCGACAGCTCCCGGTCGGCGATGCCCATCTGCTCGAACCGCTCGAGGGCCTCGGCGATGTCGGTCAGCGTGGTGCGCTGGGTTTCGACCGCCTCGATGAGGAAGCTGCACTTGTCATCCTTGACCCACTGCTCGATGCTGCGCACGATGTCCTGCTCGTCCAGGTTGCTGGCCGCAATCCGGAACGCGGCGTTGGTGATGCGCATCATCTCGTCGAGGCTGGTGCGCTCGACCGGCGTGTTGTCCTCGGACCCGTCGCGCTCGCGGGCGGTGGTGCCCAGTCGCTGCAGGAGGTTCTGCGCTTCTTCGACGCCGTTCCACGTGAGGTGGTTGATCATCCGCCGCGACACGCGCGTCAGCAGGTGCGGATCGGTCCGGCGCAGGAACTCGATGATGACACGCCAGTCACGCCGGTCGTCGGCCGGAAGCTGCTCCATGGCGACGTGCCAGTTGCGCAGCATGCCGCGCAGCCGGCGGTGCGCCAGGTACTGGCCCAGCCGCTCGGCGATCGTGTCCAGCAGCTTGCGCTCTTCCTTCAGGAACGGGCCTTCGTCCGCTTTCGGGAACTGTTGCTCGTAGAAGACCTCCACGGCGCCGGCCAGCTTCCCCATCACCGAAACCGGGGCGCGCATGACCCAGGGCGACTCCACCGCCTGCGGGGGTTCGTAGACGCTGTTCTCGATGGTGATCTTGACCCAGCAGGCGTCGGGGTGCAGCCAGCCTTCAGGCACCACGTCGAGCAGATCACGGCACACGTCGTCGGGCGAGCGCTCGACGTCGCTGGTCAGATCGTGCACGCGATAGAGACAGTGCAGTTCTTTGGCGCGCTCGCGAAGGCGATCGAAGATCGTCTCGAACGAGCCATCGGTGGGGGTGGTCGCCGCGTCGCTCATGGGGACAGTATAGCGGCAGGGGCCAGGCGCCAGGCGCTCGGCGCTCGCCTGGCGGCTCGCGGCTGGCGGTTGGCGGCGATGGGCTTCAGGCCACAGACCACAGACCGCAGGCTTCACGCTGTCGGCCATCGGCCGGTTACGGTGCTGGCCTGGCCTCAAGCCCTACGCCCTGTCTTGTGGCTCGCTGTGCTCGCTCGGAACACGCGGTTGGCCAGTCGACTCCTTGCGTGCGATCGGAACGAAGCCGGAGCTACGGGTCAAGCGTCGTTCGTTGGAGTACACAGAAAAGGGGACCGGGCCCCAGCCCGATCCCCTGTCATCGACTCAAGCGTACTCTGCCGCCAGCCGCCACCCGCGGCCGACTAGCGCCTAGCGCCTAGCGCCTAGTTCCTAGCGCCTAGCGCCTAGTTCCTAGCGCCTAGCGCCTAGCCCCTAGCCCCTGTTCCTACACCCACCCGCGCTGATGACAGGCGCTCGCCACCCGGTTGATCGCGATGACGTACGCCGCGTCTCGCGTGTACAGCTTCTTGTTCTTCGCAAGTTCCGCCACGCCGTGGAACGCGTTGGTCATCACCGCGTCGAGCTTCTGCAGCACTTCTTCCTTCGGCCAGTAGTAGTTCATGTTGCCCTGGACCTGCTCGAAGTAGCTGCAGGATACGCCGCCCGCGTTGCACAGGAAGTCGGGGACGACGAACACCCCGCGCTCGGTGAGCACCTTGTCGGCTTCCGGCGTGGTCGGTCCGTTGGCGCCTTCGGCCAGCAGCTTCACCTTCCGGCTGATCTTCTGCGCGGTGTCGCCGGTGACCTGGTTTTCGATCGCGGCGGGAATCAGGATGTCGACGTCCTGCTCGATCCAGGCATCGCCCGCGAGGATCTCGTAGCCGAGGCCCTTCGCCTTCGCCTTGTCGACCGTGCCGAACTTGTCGGTGATGCCGATCAGCTCTTCGTACGTGACGCCGTCCATCTTGCGGAAGGAGTACGTCTTCTGATCGGCGTCGTCCCAGCAGGACACGCAGATGACCTTGCCTCCGAGGCGCGTGTACAGCTGAACCGCGAACTGCGCGACGTTGCCGAAGCCCTGGACCGAGGCGGTCGTCTTGTCCGGCGCGATGCCCAGCAGCTTCAGCGCCTCGCGCACGGTGAAGATGACGCCGAATCCGGTTGCCTCGGTGCGGCCGAGCGAACCGCCCATGCCCACCGGCTTGCCCGTGATGAATCCGGGTTCCTTGCCGCCGTGGAGGACTTCGAGTTCGTCCATCATCCAGACCATGTGCTGCGGATTGGTCATCACGTCGGGCGCGGGCACGTCCTGCGCGAACCCGATGTTCTTGCTCATCTGGCGGACCCATCCGCGGCAGATCCGCTCCTGCTCGATCATGCTGAGGTGGTGCGGATCGCAGATCACGCCGCCCTTGCCGCCGCCGAGCGGGATGTCGACCACGGCGCATTTCCACGTCATCCAGGTCGCCAGCGCGCGCACCGTATCGAGCGTCTCGTGGGGATGGAAGCGGATCCCGCCCTTGTTGGGACCGCGGGCGTCGTTGTGCTGCACGCGGAAGCCGCGGAACACCTTCATCTTGCCGTCATCCATCCGGACGGGGATCGCGAACTGGTGCTCGCGCAACGGCCACCGGAGCAGGTCGCGCGTCGCCGCATCGAGGTCGAGGATGTCGGCCACCTTGTCGAACTGGGCCTGCGCCATCTCAAACGGGTTGAAAGGCTTTGACACTGCTGTTTCTCCTCCGGCTCGCGGTGCGGCCGGCGTATGGAATGAGGTCAACCTGCAATCATGAGTGGGAAGTCGCTCTGGCGAAGTCGGATCACAGACGTGCTGACACCTCCTTGGCCATGCCGGTCCGGAATCCCGTCCGACTGACCTTGCGGGGGCACTCTCGGAGAACCTGGGGTTCGGCAGCGCCAGAGGAGCAGGGCGGTCCGTGCCACGGCCACCCCAGGCCTATCTGCCACCAGTCCGCCTGATCCTTGCGACCTCGACAGCGTCCGCCGCCGCCTGCAGTTCGTGGGGGCGTATCGCTCCGGTCGTCCGACGCGGCTGCACTCCCGACGGCTGGTTGCCGCTAGCGGAGACGCCCGAGTCGATCCTGTGGCCCGGGGTGCGTCATCCAATCGGCGGGGGGAGGGGGGACGTGTGGTACGACGAGGCTCCTCCTGAGGACCCCGCGTCAGGCGGCGCGGGCATCCCGATGAAGACCGCCGCAAAGCGTACCTGCTCGGCGCAAGCGAAGTCAAGAAGCCGACCCGCCATGCGCCGGCCTGTCACGCGCGCAGCCGCCGCGGCTTAGCGGGTATAATCGCCTGGATATGGATAAGACCCCTGAGGCCAGCGTATCGGCGCATGAGCGCCGGGACAAAGACGCCCCGCGTCACTCCGCCGCCGGCTCGCCCGAACGCGCGGCCTCGTTCACCACCGTGTCCGGGCGTCCCGTCAATCGGCTCTACACGGCTGAGGACGTGGCCGGACTGGACTACTCCCGCGATCTGAACCACCCCGGCGAGTTCCCCTACACCCGGGGCATTCATCCCACCGGCTATCGCGGCAAGCTCTGGACGATGAGGCAGTTCTCCGGGTTCGGCACGCCGGAGGAAACCAACGATCGATACAAGCACCTGCTCGCCGCCGGCGGCACGGGCCTGAGCGTGGCGTTCGATCTGCCGACGCTGATGGGGCGCGATCCCGATCACGAGCTGTCGCTCGGTGAAGTGGGGAAGTGCGGCGTCAGCATCGCGTCGCTCGCCGACATGGAAACGCTGTTCGACGGCATCTCGGTCGCCGACATCACGACCTCGATGACCATCAACTCCCCGGCGCCGATGCTGCTGGCGATGTACCTGGTCGTCGCCGAGAAGCAGGGCGCCAGCTGGAAGAAGATCTCCGGCACCATCCAGAACGACATCCTCAAGGAGTTCATCGCCCAGAAGGAGTTCATCTACCCGCCCCGGCCGTCGATGAGGCTCATCACGGACGTGTTCGCGTTCTGCGCGGCCGAGGTGCCCAGGTGGAACACGATTTCGGTCAGCGGGTACCACATCCGGGAGGCCGGCGCCACGGCGCTCCAGGAGCTGGCTTTCACGCTGCGCGACGGCATCGAGTACGTCCAGTACGGCGTCGACGCCGGCCTCGATGTCGACCAGTTCGTGCCGCGGATCTCGTTCTTCTTCAACGCGCACAACGACTTCTTCGAGGAGATCGCCAAGTACCGCGCCGCGCGGAAGATCTGGTCGGACATCATGAAGAACCGCTTCGGGGCCCGCGACGAGCGGTCCTGCAAGCTGCGGTTCCACTCCCAGACGGCGGGCGTGTCGTTGACGGCGCAGCAGCCCTACAACAACGTGGTGCGCACGGCGATCCAGGCCCTGGCGGCCGTCATGGGCGGCACGCAGTCGCTGCACACGAACTCGCTCGACGAGGCACTCGCGCTGCCGACAGCGGAGGCCGCCACGCTCGCCCTGCGCACACAGCAGATCATCGCGAATGAAACCGGCGTGACCAACGTCGTGGACCCGCTGGGCGGGTCGTACTTCGTGGAGAGGCTCACGCTCGACATGGAACGCGGCGCGCTCGAGTACTTCGACACGATCGACGCGATGGGCGGGATGGTGCCCGCGATCGAGCGCGGGTTCCCTCAGCGCGAGATCGCCGACAGCGCCTACAAGTTCCAGCAGGCGGTCGAACGCAAGGAGAAGATCATCGTCGGCGTCAACGACTACGTCGTCGAGGAGGGCCGTGCGATTCCGACGCTCTACATCGACGAGGTCGCGGCGGCGAGACAGATGGAGAAGCTCAAGACGCTGCGCCAGAACCGCGACAACCTTCGCGTGGAACGGGCGCTCGCCGGGCTCCGGCACGCGGCCGAAGGGAAGGACAACACGATGCCGGCCCTGATCGAGGCCACCCGCGCCTACGCCACCGTGGGCGAGATGTGCGATGCGCTGCGGGATGTGTGGGGCGAATACGTCGAGACGCCGACCATCTAGGTTACAGGTTACAGGGTACAGGTTACAGGGTACACGGTACAAAGTCAAGCGTACCGGTCACAGGTTCGATTCATCCATGTCCAAGATTCGCGTCATCATTGCCAAACCTGGGCTCGACGGACACGACCGCGGAGCCAAAGTCATCGCCCGGGCGCTTCGAGACGCCGGCATGGAAGTGGTCTACACCGGCCTGCGGCAGTCGCCCGATCAGATCGTCACGGCGGCGCTGCAGGAGGATGCCGACGTCATCGGGCTCTCCATTCTGTCCGGCGCGCACAACCACATCTGCCCGGCCGTCATGTCTCTGCTCAAGCAGAAGGGCCTCGACGACGTGCTGGTGGTGCTGGGCGGGATCATCCCGGACGTGGATCTGCCGCGGCTGGCCGAGATGGGGATCAACGGCGTCTTTCGGCCGGGAACGCCGATGCAGGAAATCATCGACTACATTCGCGGGCACGCGAGGTCGCGGGCCGGAGCCCTCTAGCGCGCCGTTCCCTATTCCCAGACCTCATTGCCTCCGATAAGTCGTTGTGCCCGCTCAAGATCCGGGGCCAGCACCCGTTCCCGAGACTCCGAGAAGCGCCGGGCATAACCCCTTTAGGGTCAGATGGTTGGGACTATGTCATACAAGCTGCTTCTTGCAGACGACAGCGTCACGATTCAGCGTGTCATCGAGCTGACCTTCGCCGATGAAGACGTGAAGGTCATCGCGGTGGGCGACGGCCAGCAGGCCATCGACCAGATCGAGGCCGAACCGCCCGACATCGTCCTGGCCGACGTCGGCATGCCGAGTCGAGACGGATACCAGGTGGCGGCCTACGTCAAGAGCACGCCGCGTCTGGCGCACATTCCCGTCCTCCTGCTGACCGGCGCGTTCGAGCCGGTCGACGAAGACCGGGCGCGCGAGGCGGGCTGCGATGGTGTGCTCGCCAAGCCGTTCGAACCGCAAATGGTGATCGCCCGGGTCAGGGAACTGCTGGCCAGCACCCCGCCCCGTTCCGATGGCGCGCCGATCGGCTTCGATCTTGATCAGGTGCCCGACCTGGGCGCGGACCTGGTGCTGACCGTCACCGAGGAGGCCGCCATCGCGCCGCCCGCCGGCGACGCCCTGATTCCCGAACACGCGCCTGTGACCGCTTTGCCGGAGTCGTCGCCCTCCGAACTGGCTGGCGATGTTCGGATTCGGCGCAGGCCTCCAGTGATCACGGCAGAGACGCCGGCCGCTGTCGGCCCGGAAGGCGGGCAGGCCGATGAAGGCTCGCCGGAAGCCGTCGCCAGACCGCTCGACGACTACTTCGACCGGCTCGACGCCGCTTTCGCCACGCTGGTGCGTCCAGGATCCGGCGCTGCGCCAGGCGCCCAGGCCGCAGGATTCAGAGCGGCCGCAGCCGGCCGTCCGGAATCGAACCTCCCGAGTGAAGAAGAGGAAGAGCAGGAGGCAGAACCAGCAGGGCCCGTCCCCTCCGGGGATCTGCGCGCCGAGGCCGTCGCGCCGGGCCACGCCGCGCCGGCTTTGGCTGAACCGCCAGCGGGCGCGGATCGGTCGCCCGTGGCCCAGGCGTTCTCCGCGCTGCTGGCCGCGGAACGCGGCGATGCCGCCGTGCCGGCCGGCCCGCCGCTCTGGCCCCCGCAGGGCCTGTCGCCGCAGGCCATCGATGACATCGTCGAGCGCGTGACGCGCGAGGTCATCGAGCGAATGACCGATCGCAGCGTGCGCGAGGCCGTCACCGACGCGGTGTCGCGCATTGCCGAGCGCCTGATCCGGGAGGAAATCGACCGGATCAAGGCGACCATCAAGTAGAGGCTGCCGCGTCAGCAGCGGTCTCCGTCGAATCCGGGCAGGCTGGAGACAGTCCCGCCCGGCCGGCTCTTCGCCCGTCCCTTGAAGCACACCGCGCAGAGCGAGTACCCTGTACTCTTTGGCAGTTCGCTCGAGCCCTTCGCACCACGCTCGAGGTCTGCCGTGTCAAGCCCTCGATCCAGGACGATCCGACCGCCGCCATGTCCGAATTGCCGAAGGTTTTCGATCATCGTGAAGTGGATGCCCGGTGGTACCAGGTACTGGGAATCGATCGGTGCGTTTCGGGCCGACGAAACGTCCGGCAAACCGGCATTCAGCATGGTCCTGCCGCCGCCCAACGTGACGGGGTCGCTGCACATGGGCCACGCGCTCAACCACACCCTGCCCGACATCATCGCGCGGTGGAAGCGCATGACCGGCCACGACGTGCTGTGGCTGCCCGGGACGGACCACGCCGGGATCGCGACGCAGAACGTCGTCGAGAAGCAGCTGGCGGCGGAAGGAAAGACGCGGCACGACCTGGGGCGCGAGGCGTTCGAGAAGCGCGTGTGGGAGTGGGTCGATCAGTGTCACGGCACGATCACCAGCCAGATGCGGAAGCTGGGCGAGTCGGTCGACTGGTCGCGCGAACGCTTCACGCTGGACGCGGGCCTCAGCCGCGCGGTGCGCCGCGAGTTCGTGTCGCTCTACAACGATGGCCTGATCTACCGGGGCAAGTACCTGGTGAGCTGGTGCCCGCGGTGCCGGACCGCACTCTCGGATCTCGAGGTCAACCACCAGGACTCGGCCGGCAAGCTGTACTACATCAAGTACCCGGGAGCCAACGGCGGCAAGGGCGTCACCGTGGCGACGACCCGCCCTGAGACGATGCTGGGCGACACGGCCATCGCGGTGAACCCGGATGACGATCGATACCGCGAGATGGTGGGCGCGAGTGTGATCCTGCCCGTGCTGGGGCGCGAGCTGCGAATCATCGCCGACGCGCTGGTCGATCCGGCGTTTGGCACCGGAGCCGTGAAGGTCACGCCGGCGCACGATCCCAACGACTTCGAGATGGGCCAGCGGCATGGCCTCGACAGCGTGTCGGTGATCGACGAAGACGGAAAGATGACGGCGGCGGCCGGCCCCTACGCCGGCCAGGACCGGTTCCACGCGCGCAAGGGCCTCGTGCACCAGCTCGAAGCGGAGGGCCTGCTCGAGAAGATCGCCGAGCACCGCCACGCGGTCGGGCACTGCCAGCGCTGCGGCACGGTGGTCGAGCCGCTGCTCTCGACCCAGTGGTTCGTGCGGATCGCGACGCTGGCCTCGGCGGCGGTGACGGCGGTCGAAACCGGCCGGATCACGTTCGTGCCGGAGAACTGGACGAAGACCTACTACGAGTGGATGGCCAACATCCGCGACTGGTGCGTCTCGCGCCAGCTGTGGTGGGGCCATCGAATCCCGGCGTGGTATTGCGACAGCTGCGGCGCCACGATTGTCGCCGAAGACGATCCGGCGGCCTGCGCGTGCGGCGGGGCCCTGCGGCAGGACACCGACGTGCTCGACACGTGGTTCAGCTCGGGGCTCTGGCCGTTCAGCACCATGGGGTGGCCCGATCAGACGGCCGACCTGGCGCGCTACTATCCGACGACGCTGATGTTGACCGCCTTCGACATCATCTTCTTCTGGGTCGCGCGGATGATCATGCTCGGGCTGAGGTTCGCCGGCGACGTGCCGTTCCGGACGGTGTACATCACGGGACTCGTCCGCGACGAGCGCGGCCAGAAGATGAGCAAGTCGAAGGGGAACGTCGTCGACCCGCTGTCGGTGATGGACGACATCGGAGCCGATGCGCTCCGATTCACGCTGTCGGCGATGGCATCTCCCGGCATGGACATTCCGCTGTCGGAAGGGCGGATGCAGGGCTACCGGCTGTTCATCAACAAGGTGTGGAACGCGTCGCGGTTCCTGCTGATGAACATCGGCGAGCTGCCCTTGCGGCCCCCGGTGCCGCCGGTCGAACGGCTGGCGCTCATCCACCGCTGGATGCTCAACGGCGTGAGCGAACTGGCGGTCGAGGTGGAGGCGTCCTTCGCCGCGTTCCGGTTCGATCAGGCGTGCGACCGGCTGTATCATTTCTTCTGGCACGAGTTCGCCGACTGGTACATCGAGTTCGTCAAGCTCGACCTCGGCCAGGGCGGCGAGGCGCGCGATCAGGCCGTCGCGGTGCTGATCGAGGTGCTCGATCGGCTCCTGCGGCTGCTGCACCCGGTGGTGCCGTTCATCACCGAGGAGATCTGGCAGAAGCTCCCGCGGCGGTCCGGCGACGGGCAGACGATCTCGCTGTCGGCCTTTCCCGGGCGCGTGGAGGCATGGCGCGACGAAGCCGCCGCCCGCGACATGGCCTATCTCCAGGAGATCGTGACGACCATCCGCACGGTGCGGTCCGAGCGGGGGGTGCCGCCGTCGAAGAAGATCACGGCGATCATCGACGAGCACGACCAGGACGCGCGGGGGGTGCTCGAGGCGCAGTCGGCTTACATCAGGCTGGTGGCGGGCCTTGCCGATCTCGAGTTCCGCAACGACGTGGCGCCAGGACCTGACACGGTCAAGCGTGCGCTGAGTCACGCGAACCTGTACGTTCCGCTGTCGGGCATCGTCGATCGGCAGGCGGAAATCGATCGGCTGAAGAAGGAACTGGCAGGCCTCGAGAAGGAGGCCGAGGGGCTCGATCGCAAGCTCGGGACGCCCTCGTTCGTCGAGCGCGCCCCGGCCAGCCTGGTCGACGACACGCGGGCCCGCGCGGCCGAAGTCGCCGATCGTCGGCGGAAACTCGGCGTGATGCTCACGGAGCTGGGTGCGTGACCGCTGTCACTCTCGACACGCTCGACGCGGCGTCCTACCGCGACGTCGTGCGGCGCGCGCTGGCCGAGGATCTCGGCTGGGGCGATCTCACGACCAACGCGATCGTGGCGCCGGACGCCAGGGCGCTCGGCGTCATCTTCGCGAGAAGCGCCTGCGTGCTGGCCGGCCTCGATGTCGCCGCCGAGACGTTCCGGCAGCTGGACCCGTCGGTCGAGCTGGTTCGCCTCCGGCAGGACGGCGAGCGCTGCCAGGCGGGCGACCGGCTCGGCGAAGTTCGGGGATTGGCGACCGCGCTGCTGACGGGCGAGCGAACGGCGCTCAATTTTCTCCGTCACCTCTCGGGCATTGCGACGCTGACGCGCGCGTGTGTCGAGGCGGCGGGATCGGGTATTACCATCGCGGATACGCGGAAAACGCTGCCGCTGTTGCGTCCGCTCCAGAAGCACGCGGTGCGTCTGGGCGGCGGTGTCAACGGCCGATCGACACTGGACGACGGTGTCGTGATCAAGTCGAACCACGTGCGGCTGGCTGGAGGCGTGCGCCAGGCCGTCGAGAAGGTCAGGGCGGCCGCGAGCGGCACGCCCATCGAAGTGGAAGCGGCGTCGATTGCACAGGTTCGTGAGGCGCTCGACCAGGGCGCCGCCGTGGTGCTGGTCAGCCGCTTCTCGCTCGACGAGATTCGGGAGACCGCGCGCCTCTGCAGCGGGCGCGCCAAGCTCGAGGTCTCGGGTGCGGTGACCGTCGATCAACTTCGCGGCCTTGCGGCCGCGGGCGCCACCTACCTGTCGCTGGGCGCCCTGACCGATTCATCGGCCGCTTCTGATATCTGCCTTGAACTCGAAACGTTGTGACACTTCCGGCCTGGCCGAGCTGCCAGGCGACATCTCCGAGGCCCTGCGGGAGGTGCACGCGGAGCTGGGGACCTTCGGCTCGCCCCTGTCGTACTTCGCGTCGATCGGCTCGACCAACGACGAGGCGGCCAGGCTGGCCGCGCGCGGCGCCGCAGAAGGCACCACGGTGATTGCCGAGTCGCAGACATCCGGGCGCGGGCGCCTGGGCCGTACGTGGTTCTCGCCGCCGGGCGCCGGGCTCTATCTGTCGGTCGTGATGCGACCCCGCTCCGCCCGCGGGCCACAGGGGATCGCGACGCACGCGGGATCGCCCGCAGGCGCCCCGGCGCAGCTGCCGTCGCTGCTGACGCTGATGGCCGGCGTGGCGCTTTGCGACGCGGTGCGCGAGACAACGGGCCTGCCGGCCGAAATCAAGTGGCCCAACGACCTGGTCTGCGGGAGCCGCAAGCTCGCCGGCATTCTTGCCGAGTCGGGCGTCTCGGGCGACCTCGCCGGTTTCGTGGTGCTGGGAATCGGGGTCAATCTCCGCCCCGTGGAATACCCGCGGGAGATCGCGGCGCGGGCGACGTCGATCGAAGAGGAGCTGGGCCGCCGCATCGATCGCGGCGCGCTCATCGCCCGCATCCTCGTCAACCTGGCGCAGTGTCGGGCGGCGCTGGATGATGGGCGCGCGGATGGCGTGCTGGATCGGTGGAGGCGCCTGGCGCCCGGCTCTGTCGGCGCCGTCGTCCAATGGCAGGGCCCTGACGGCTTGCGCCGCGGCACCACCGCCGGCCTCGATCAGGACGGGGCGCTGCTCGTGAGGGACGGAGACCGGGTCGAGCGAATCGTCTCGGGGGAGATCACGTGGGAGCGAGGCACGAGGGGCCGGGGACTAGGGGCCGGGGACCAGGGGCTAGGCGCTAGGCGCTAGGCGCTAGGCGCTAGGGGCTAGGGGCCGGGCGTGTAGGGGCTAGGGAAGATTCAGTGCTGGATCACACAGCGAGCTCGTCCACCAAGCCCTCGACGCGGCGTGACACGAAAACGAACCAGCGCCGAGCGCCTAGTCCCTAGCGCCTAGCCCCTAGTCCCTAGCGCCTAGCCCCTAGTCCCTAGCGCCTAGCCCCCAGCCCCTGCTGAAGGAGAGGTCCGAGATGCTGCTGGCCATCGATATCGGCAACACGAACATCGTGCTCGGGGTCTTTCGAGGCCGCGATCTCGTGCACAGCTGGCGCCTCGCCACCTCGAGGGAACGCACCGTCGACGAGCTCGGGCTCATGGTGACTCAACTGCTCGAGCGGGGCGGATTCCCGACCTCGGCCATCGACGGGGTCGTGATGGCGTCGGTCGTTCCACCGTTGACCGCCACCATGCTGGAGATGTCGCAGCGCTACATCGGTCCCAGGCCCCTGAACCTGGAGCCGGGCGTGGTGACGGGCATGCCGAATCTCTACGACAATCCTGAAGAGGTCGGTGCCGATCGGCTGGTGAACGGCATCGCGGCGGTCGAGCGCTACGGGCGCCAGCGCGGGTCGCCGCTCATCGTCGTCGACTTCGGAACGGCCACCACCTTCGACGCCATCTCGGCGAAGGGAGAGTACCTCGGCGGCGTCATCTGCCCCGGGATCCAGATTTCCGCCGACGCCCTGTTCCAGCGCGCCGCGCGCCTGCCTCGCATCGATGTGCGGAAACCGCCGGAAGTGATCGGGCGGACCACCGTGGGCTCGATGCAGTCAGGCCTGTTCTACGGGTATGTCGGCATGGTTGAAGGCCTGGTGCACCGGCTGAGGGCGGCGCTGGGCGGTTCGGCGTTCTGTGTCGCGACTGGCGGACTTGCGGAATCGATCGCGCCGGAAACCACCGTGGTGGACGCGATAGACCGTGATCTGACGCTGCACGGTCTGCTCATCCTGTGGGAGCGGAACCAGCCGCCGCCCACCACGAAATAGGCCAGCGCCCCCGGGCGACGAGGCGGCGATCGAGGAGCGCCGCCGGTTGGTCGTGGCTGCTGAGAGCCCGTGCGGAGTCCGACGTTGGAGACCGACGAGTCCTGCCGGCAAATCGAATCCTATCTCTGCCAGCGCAATGAGGGACACCTGGTGCGCGTGTCGGGCCCGGCCTTCGAGATGGTCCGGGAATGGGGGCGGATCGGCATTCCGCTGAAGGTGGTGCTTCGCGGCATCGATCGACACGTGGATCGGGCCGCCGCCCGGGGACCTCGTCGCCGGCCCGTGCGTATCGAGTTCTGCGAGGCCGACGTGCTCGACGCCTTCGATCAGTGGCGCCGCGCTGTCGGGCTGCGCCCGCCGCCGGCGGGTGAGGACAGCGGGGCGGGCGAGGCCGGAACACCGGCGAAGCCGAAGCGCTCGATGCCAGCCCATATCGATCGGGTGATCGCACGGCTGACGGCCATGCGAGCCGGGGCGGTGCTATCGGAACGCTGGGACCGCGCGATAGAGCAGGCGGTACGGGAGCTCGACGTGGTCCGGGCGGGTGCCGACCGGCTCCGCGGCTCCGCCCGCGAGGACGCCATCGCACGGCTGGCAGCCATCGACGCACAGCTGGTCGACGCCGCGCGCGAGGAGGCCGGCGCCGAGCGCCTGGCCGATATCGATCGTGACGCCCGCCTCGAGCTCGAGCCGTTCGAAACCCGGCTGTCGGCCGAGGCGTATGCGCAGGCGGCCGCCGCGTGCCGCGACCGCCTTGTCCGCGATGTCATGGGCCTTCCGGCGATCCGGCTCGAATAGCCGCCGCCTCCGCAACTCGGACTCAGCCATTATGTTGTCACCAGGTGATCTCGTTACCCTCGTCGCCGAAAAGCCTGCCGCCGGCGGCGCGATGATCGCGCGCCACGAAGGGCAGGTTGTGCTCGTCAGCGGCACGCTGCCCGGCGAACCGGTACAGGCGCGTGTCGACCGCGTCGCGAAGGGGGTTGCGCAGGCGAGCGTGGTCGACATCCTCGAGCCGCATCCCGATCGGCGGCCCGTGACCGGCGACGTGGCGTGCGGCGGCGCGGTGTATGCGCACATCGCCTACGACGCCCAGGTGCGCCTGAAGGGTGAGGTGATCCGCGACGGGCTGGCCAGGCTCGCGCGAATCGCGTGGGAGAAGCCGCTCGCCGTGATGCCCTCGCCTGAGCGGGGATACCGGATGCGTGCGCGCCTGCATGTGATGGACGGGCGAGTGGGGTTCCTGCGTGAGGGCACGCACCAGTTGTGTGACGCCGCACTGACCGGACAGCTCCTGCCCGAATCGAACGATGCGGTGACTGCGCTCGACGAGGCGTTGCATGCCGCAGGCCAGCAGGGAAGCGCCTCGGTCGAATGGTCCGAGAACGTACCGGGCGACCAGCGTGCGATCCACCTCGAGCTGGCCGAGCATGCCCGTCTGAGGTCGCCGAAGCTCCTGCCCGGACTGAAGGCCTTCTCGGGCTTCACCTGGACGCGAACCGAGGATCGCGACGTCCGGCTCGTTCACGGAGAGCCGTACGTGACCGATGTGTTCACGGTGCCATCGAGGCCATCGGCCGATCGGACGGATGCCTCGCCCGTTGGGGCGCTGGAGGCCTCCGCCTCAGATTCAGCGAACCTCGCCCGGCTCCGACGCCACGTCAGGGCGTTTTTTCAGGGGAATCGTTTCCTGCTTCCCACGCTGGTCAGCGACGTCGTGGCGGCGTGTCCGGAAGGGCCGGTGGTCGATCTCTACGCCGGGGTCGGCCTCTTCGGCGTCTCGCTGGCCGCCAGCGGGCGTCATCGGGTGCTCGCCGTCGAGGGCCACGCCACCACGGCCGATGACCTGCTGGCCAACGCCGCCCCGTATGCGGATCGCCTGTTCGTGCGGCACCTTTCCGTTGAGCGGTTCCTGGCTGGCGCGCGGGGGATCGAAGCCGATACGCTCATCCTCGATCCGCCACGGACGGGCATGTCGAAGGACGCGTGCGATCGGGCCGCGCTGCTCGGCGCCGCGCGCATCATCTTCGTATCGTGCGACGTCGCCACGATGGCGCGCGACATCGGCCGGCTCGTCGCCAGCGGCTACCGCCTGGAATCTGTCCGGGGATTCGACCTGTTCCCGAATACGGCACACGTCGAAGTCATGGCGATTCTCGACCGGGCTTAGGGCTTGCGGCTTGAGGCTTAAGGCCTGCGGCTTATGGCTTGAGGCCTAAGGCCTGGGCCTGCTGCCCTCACCGCCCTAAGCCCCAAGCCCTAAGCCTCAAGCCCCAAGTCGTGTCTATGGAACTGCCTGCAGCGTCCGGCAGGCCGCGATGAATCCCTCGAACAGCGGCCGGAATTCTCCCGTGCGCCAGAAGTTCTCCGGGTGCCACTGCACACCGAGACAGAACCGGGACGCGGGGCGCTCGATGGCCTCGATGATGCCGTCGGGCGAGGTCGCGCAGACCTCGAAACCCCGTGCGGTCGTCTTGATCGCCTGATGGTGCCGGCTGTTGACGTCGCACGCATCGGCCTCGAGCGATTGCTCCTGCATCAGCGACCAGAGCAGGCTGCCCTTGTTGACCCACACCTCGTGCGCGATTCCAGACAGCGGGATCTTCACGTCGTGACTCTCGGAGCCGGGAATCTGGGTCGGAATGTCCTGCACGAGGGTCCCGCCGCCAGCCACGTTCAGCACCTGTGCGCCGCGGCAGATGGCGAGCACCGGCATGTTGCGCTCGATGGCCTTGGCGACCAGGGCGAACTCGTACGCATCGCGATCGCGATCAATGCCCGCGAGCGCCGCATGCGGCGCCTCGCCATAGCGGACCGGGTCGATGTCACCCCCGCCGGTCAGCAGTAATCCGTGGCACCAGGACATCACCTGGTCTGGCGTGTCGGCGGCGAGGTCGAGCGCCCGGGGATCGCCCCCAGCGATCTTGATTGACTCCAGGTAGTCAGGGAGAGCCCGGCACGGGGTGACCGCGATTTGTGGATGCATGGTGAACGGCCTCCGGAGGCGCGCCTGACGACGACAACGTTACATCCGTACCGGAATTTCGATGCCCATCAGGTCGAGAGCCCGGGTCAATTGGGTGCGAAAGTAGGCCACACCCGCTGCGCGCCAGAGCTTGACGTCTGACCGTTCCTCGTTCAGGACAGGGTATCGGTGATAGTAGGCGTTGAACAGCTGGGCCAGGCCGAACGCCCACTTGGCAATGCCTGAGAATTCCAGGGTCCGAACCGCCTGAAGGGCGACCTCGTCGAGCCGCGATGCCTCCAGGATGAGCGCCCAGAGGCCGTGGTCGTCGACGCTGTCGGCGAGTTCGTCGCTGGCAGCCCCTTCCAGCCTGGCGAGCACCGAGGCCTCATCGAGCTGGTCCCGGCCGTGCAGCTTCTGGAAGATGTTGTTCGCACGAACGACAGCATACTGCAGGTACGGGCCACTTTCGCCCTCGAAATTGAGGGCCTCGTCGATGTCGAACGCGATGACCTTGCCGCGTGAGAACTTCACCAGGAAATACCGCACGGCCGCCACGCCTATCATTTCCGCCGTTCGACGGATTTCCGCAGGGGTCAGTCCGGGATTCCTCCTCGCCACCTCGCTTTCGGCCTTGGCGATGAGGGCATCGATCAGGTCGTCGGCCTTGACGCCGAGACCCTTGCGTCCCGACACCTCGACAAATGGCTTGCCGGCCTCCTCCGCCTCCGAGGAGTACCCGAGCTGGCGTGCGGTCTGATGCGAGAGAGCCACCATCTCGTACGAAAAGTGAACCGAGTGCTCCGCCTCGGCATGATGGCCGGCGGCCGCGAGCGCCTGCTTCAGCAGCTTCTGCAGGTACGCCTGCCGCACGTCGATGACGTTGTAGATGATCTTGCCGCGGCCGAATGGCGGATGCGACGCCTCTTCGGGGGTCGGTGTCGTGCTGGTCGCCCAGAGCGGGCCGTCTTTGCCCTCCGCGCCGAAGAGCCGGTAGTGGAAATCCCGGCCGAGCAGGCCGAACTTCCAGAACTGATACGCCATGTCCTTGCCGACGTACGTCACCGTGCCGTTGGACCGCACGATGACCTTCTCGGCCTGGTCGCCTTCCTCCTCAGGGCCGCCGGCCTCGACTTCGGTCTCGTCCAGCGCCGCCGCGGATGCCGAGTCGCCGGCGGGCTCGCCATCCTCGGCGATCCGCATCACCCAGCAGCCCGCCAGCCGGCCTTTCGACTGGAGGTACACGGTGCCGTCCGACTTCAGCGATTCGAATGCGCGATTCCAGAACTGCAGCCGGAGGATGTCGCCCTCCCACGACAGCAGGTCATACATCACGTTCATCCTGGCCATCGACTTCAAGTGGCAGCGGACGATGCGATCCGCGACGAATCGGGCGACCTCGGCGCGCATTCCCGTGCCGTGCTCAATGTCATGGAGGGCGGCGGCCCGGATGGCCAGGCGATCGGTCCCGCCCTTGTACCAGTCCGTGACCCGCGCGTAGAGATCCCAGCAGTGGAAGTCGAACCTGGTGGAGTTGGCGATGGCCTCAACCTCGGCAAGTGACTTGCCTTCGATATCGCAGAAACCGACGACGACGTCTGCCACCTGGACGCCGGTGTCGTCGATGTAGTTCTGAATCTCCACTTCCTGGCCCAGGAACCGGAGCGCGCGCACCAGCGTGTCGCCCAGGGCGGCATTTCGCAGATGTCCGATGTGCGCCGCCTTGTTCGGGTTGATGGCCGTGTGCTCGACAATCGCCTTGCCCTCTCGGGCGGCGACCGTGGATGCCGGGGCCTGACCGGTCAGGCGGGTGGTCAGGAAGGCCTTCCGGTCGAGACGAAAATTCAGGTACCCGTTCGGCGTGCATTCGACCCGGGCCACACCCGGGATCTGGCCGAGCGCCGAGGCAATCTCCTGTCCGATCGCCCGGGGTGCCTTGCGGAGCCGCCGCGCCAGTTCGAACGCGAGGGGGACCGCCAGGTCGCCCAGCGACCGATTCGGGGTCCCATCCAGGGTCACGGCGGGAATGTCAGCCGGGTCGAGGCCGTAGAGTGTGACGACCGCCTGAAGGACACGCTCGCGGATGAGGTCGTGGACGGCGAGGATCATGGAGTATCCAGTCTCGGGAATGTTCGGGTCTGGCGCGCGCGGGTGAGGTCGCCTCTCAGGGGACTCGCCGCCTGCGGCGCACGTGATCGCGGCCGCGGGCCAGATCCTCAGGCGTGTTGATGTTCATCAGCAGATCACCGAGCGGGTCGAACGAGGCCACCACCTCGGGCCCGATCTCGCGGACGGTCAGTTCGGGGAGCATGTCTACGACCTTCAATCGACCCTCGTCGAGGTGCCTCAGGATCCCAGCCCGGCAGCCCTGCCCGTAGCACGCGCACAGGGGCTGCCATCCGTCGCTCGTGCGGGGCATCGCCACATCCACGCCGTCGGCGTCCTCGATCACCCGCGAGAGGAACGGCGCGGTGAGAAACGGCATGTCGCAACCGACGATGAGGACCTTCGCCGACCGGGCCGCGTGAAGCGCGGAGTAGATGCCGCCCAGCGTGCCGGTGCCTGGCCGGATATCGGGCACGCAGGTCAGGCCGGGCGATCCGGGCCGGCTCGGCGCACCTCCGACCAGGAGGATCTCGGCCGCGACCTTCTGCAGCACGTGTACCTGTCGCGCGAGGATGGTCTCCCCGCCGATCACCAGGCGGCTCTTGTCCCGGCCCGCCAGTCGGCGAGCCCGCCCCCCTGCCAGTATCGCCGCGGTGATCAACGTGCCGGCCCTCGGCTGCCCCGGTGCCCGTTCGCGGCGACCCGCGACAGGGGCAAGTTGCGGGAATGGCCTGAAGCGTGCGATGCTGCTCGACAATCCTCTTGCACCGCTGGAGCGCACGACGTCGGTTGCCTATCGCTCGCGGGCCCTCGGAGGTCCTACGTTAGCAGAAAAATGAGAGACGCGGGAATCGGCCGCCTGGTGGTGGCCAGCCTTCATCAAGCCATCGCCGAGCTGCTGCCGATGCGCCTCGGGTTCTACGAGGGGTGGCTCAGCGCCGAGGGGTTTCGCGACGGCCACCTCGACCTGGCCGGCTTGTACGCCGTGTTCAGCTTCCTCCGCACGGAGGGGGCGCTCTACGACACGATCGTCCGCCGCGCCGGGACCTGTGCGGCCCAGTGGTATCTGGCCTCGCAGCCCCGAACCACGCGCGCGTTCGCGCGCCGGATGCCCTCGTGGCTCAGGATCCGCTGGTGCTGCCGCCTGGCGCGACGAATGGCGCTCCAGACCTACAAGCAAACCCGGGTCACGGCGCGCTGGCGCGCTGGGGTCGGCCGGTTCGTGATTCGGCGGTCGCTGTTCTGTGAGGTGCGCGGGCCGGTCGACGGCCCGCTGTGCGGCTACTACTCGGCCATCATCGAGGAGCTGCTGCAGGAGTTTTCGACCCCTGCCGGCGTCCGGATCGCGCAGTGCCGCGCGAGGGGCGGTGATGTCTGCACCATCGAGGTGACCAGCACTGCCGCCAGGACGGACCGCCGGCTGGTCGGAGTCTGGCTGCTGCCTCTGCTGCTCTCCGTCGCCGCATCCGGCGCGGCCCAGACCGTCCCGGCCCGGACCGCTCCGCTCGCGCCGCCCGCATTGGATCAGTCGAAGCGCCCGGAAACGGCGACCGGTCTGATCCTCGTGATGCCCTTCGAGATCGAAGGCCGCGACGCTCGCCTGCATTGGCTGACCGAGGCGGCGTCCGTCCTTTTGACCGAATCGCTCGAGTTCCAGGGGGCGATGGTGATTCCACGCGACGAACGGCTGCGGGCATTCGAGCGCCTGCAGGTGCCTCCGCTGGCGACGATCAGCCGCGCCACGGTCATCCGCGTCGGACAGCTGGTTGGTGCCGCGGCCGTCGTCACAGGATCGATTCGTCCGGTCGGCAACACGCTCCAGGTGAACGCTCGATGCATCCACCTCAGCACAGGGCGGATGGACGCCGAGCTCAGCGAGCAGGGGGCGGTGAGCGAGATCTTCGGCGTCTTCGACCGGGTCGCCCTCGGGCTTCAGCCGCCCGCGACGCCGGGCTCCCAGGCTCGACAGGGCCGGCCGAGGCCTCCTCTGCCGGCCTTCGAAGCGTATGTGAAGGGCCTGATTGCCGAGACGCCTGCCGCGCAGCTGACGAATCTGAAGACCGCGCTGGTCCTGATGCCGGGATTCGATGATGCGCGGCTGGCGGCGTGGAAAGCCTACACGGCCTCCGGTGATCACCGGGGCGCGCTGAAGGTGCTCGACCCGGTGGCCGAGGGATCCGCGTCGTTCGCAGCGGCGCGCTTCTTCGCCGCGAACTCGCAGATCGCGCTCAAGCAGTACGCGGACGCGCTGACCACGCTGACCGCCCTGCTCAAGCGGGCGCCGGCAGCCAGCGTGCTCAACAACATCGGGGTCGTGCAGCAGCGCCTGAGTGCAGAGGCCGCCGAATCGGGCGGCCGGCCGACCTGGTATTTCAACCAGGCGCGGGAGCTCGATCCGCAGGACCCGGACTACGTCTTCAACCTGGGCTACGCGTACTGGACAGAACATGATGCCGGAGCGGCGACCTACTGGTTGAAGGAGGCGGTCCGGCTCAATCCCGCCGACGCCGCAGCGCACGCCGTGCTGTCGCAGGCGTTGCGCGCCTCCGGGGCCGCCTCCGAAGCCGTACGAGAGCTCGAGCTCGCCCAGCAGCTCTCCTCGGCGTACCGAGGCGCTCACGAGGCGACCCTACGATTCGGACCCGGCGCTGCGCGGACTGGCGCGGCTGAAGGATCGCCTTGGTCCGCCGCACGCGCAGGGCGTGGAATCGATGATCGACGCCGGCGGGCAGCGGGAGCGGGGCGAACTCGCCACGATCTACCTGGATCATGGCCGGAGGCTGGTCGGGCAGGAGCGGGATCGCGAGGCGGTCTCAGAACTGGGCCGGGCGCTCTATCTGTCGCCCTACCTCGCCGAGGCCCACCTGCTGCTCGGTCGGGTCTACATGCGTACCGGGCGCCTTCGCGAAGCCATCGACGAGCTGAAGATCTCGCTGTGGAGCGAGGAAACCCTTGCGGGGCACCTGGCGCTTGCCGAGGCCTACCTTGCGGCGAAGAACGAGGCCGGCGCCCGAACCGAAGCCCAGCGCGCGCTCGCGATGGATCCGGGCTCGACCGAGGCCAAACTCCTGCTCGATCGACTCGGGCCGCCGCGCGACGGCTCGCATCCGATATAATTGCCTCGGTTCTCTCGAGGCGCCTCGTGGATCCTCCACGGGGCACCGGTACTCCGGCTGGTTCCCGGGCACCCGTCATGCTGTGGACACGCCGTTCCGCCTACCGGGTTTCGATCTCCGCCATCATCCTCGCCGCCGCGCTGTGCACCCTCGAAACAGGATTCGACGCGTCGGAGCCTGCGCCGGTCGCCGGCCCGGCGCCGGTGGTGCTGGTGGCGGAGGTTGACGCGCTCATCCAGCCAGTGTCGGCCGACTACATGGTCAAGACCATCGACCGGGCGGATCGCGAAGGCGCCGCCCTGCTGGTGTTCATCCTGCGGACGCCCGGCGGGCTGGTGGATTCGACGCGCGAGATCATCACGAGGATGCTCGCCGCCAGCACGCCCGTCGCGGTGTTCGTCGCCCCGTCAGGGTCGCACGCGGCGTCGGCAGGATTCCTGGTGATTCTCGCCTCCGATCTCGCCGTGATGGCGCCGGGCACGCACATCGGCGCCGCGCACCCGGTCTCGGGTGAAGGCGAGAAGATGGACGAGACCATGGCCAAGAAGGTCGCCTCGGATGTGGCGGCCTATGCGCGAACGCTGGCAGGCAAGCGGGGGCGCAACGTCGATCTCGCGGAGCAGGCGGTCCGCGAGAGCCGCTCCTTCACCGAGGAGGAGGCGCTCAAGGCGACCCCGCCGATCATCGATCTGGTGGCGGCCGACGTGCCCGACCTGCTGAACAAGTGCAATCTGCGCGAGGTGAAACGGTTCGACGGGCGCGTGGTGACGCTGCACACCGCGGGCGCGCGCCTGGAATACGTCGAGATGACGCTTCGCCAGCAGGTGCTGAGCGCCATCGCGCACCCCAATGTCGCCTACATCCTGATGAGCCTGGGCGTGCTCGGCCTGACCATCGAGTTGTGGTCGCCGGGGGCGATCCTGCCGGGTGTGGCCGGGGGCATCTGCCTGCTGCTCGCCTTCTTCGCGTTCCAGGTGCTGCCCGTCAACTACGCCGGGGTGCTGCTCATCGTGTTCGGACTGGGGCTGCTCGTGCTGGAGATCAAGGTGACCAGCTACGGCGTGCTCGGTTTCGGCGGTGTGCTGAGCCTGCTGCTCGGTTCCATGATCCTGATCGATTCGCCGGCGCCGGAGCTCCAGGTGAGCCTGTCGCTCATCCTGCCCATGGTCCTGGGCATGTCGGCGATTCTGCTGTTCCTGGTTCGCCTGGCCGTCGCCTCGCAGCGACGCCGGTCCGTGACCGGCCCGGGCGGGATGGTCGGGGAGCCCGGGACCGTGATGACCTGGACCGCCGCGGGCGGCGAGGGCCGGGTCGCGGCCCACGGGGAGATCTGGACCGCCCGTTCGCCCGATCCGCTCGAAGCAGGCGCGCGCGTGCGCATCGTGGCCGTCGAGGGCCTCACCCTGACCGTTCGACGTGAGCAGACGCCCTGAGGAGTGGCAACCCATGTTTCCTCCGACTTTACTGTTTGTCGCCATCGTCGTCTTCTATGTCCTGAGCTCGATCAAGATCCTGGCGGAGTACGAGCGGGCCGTGGTCTTTCGCCTGGGCAAGCTGCTGCCCCAGCCGAAAGGGCCGGGCATCGTGCTCGTCTTCGCGCCGATCGACCGCATGGTGCGCGTGGGCCTGAGGACGGTCGTCCTCGACGTGCCGCCGCAGGATGTCATCACGCGCGACAACGTGTCGGTCAAGGTCAATGCGGTCGTGTACTATCGGGTCATGGACCCGTTGAAGGCGACGGTCCAGGTCGAGAACTACCACTACGCGACCTCGCAGCTGGCCCAGACCACGCTACGGAGCGTGCTCGGTCAGTGTGAACTGGATGACCTGCTGTCGGAACGGGACCGCCTCAACGTGCAGCTGCAGCAGATCCTCGATCAGCACACCGATCCGTGGGGCATCAAGATCTCGGCGGTCGAAGTGAAGCACGTCGATCTGCCCGCCGACATGCAGCGCGCGATGGCCAAGCAGGCGGAAGCCGAGCGCGAGAAGCGTGCTAAGATCATCCACGCCGCCGGCGAACTCGAGGCCTCGGAGAAGCTGGCGCAAGCGGCCGTCGTGATCGCGTCGGCGCCCGAGGCCATGACCCTCCGGTACCTGCAGACCTTGACCGAGATCGCCTCTGAGAAGAACTCAACCATCATCTTCCCGCTGCCGATCGATCTGCTGAGGGGCATGCTGAACAGGAAAGACTAGGGATCCGCGGAGAACTGCGACATGAGCGACGAGGGCTACCGCGAGATTCACCTGACGGGCAAGCAGCTCGTCTTCCTCTTCATGGCCGCCAGCGTGGTTGCCGTGGTGATCTTCCTGCTCGGCGTCCTGGTCGGCCGCGGCGTGCAGGCGGAGCGCGACACCGGCGCCGGCTCGACGCTGGTGTCGGCGCCTCAGTTCGTACCCGATCAGCCGGCGCCGACCGCCGAGGCGCAGGTGCCGGCGCCACAGGCCGACGCGCGCCCGGTCGCCGCTCCGCCGCCGGTCGACGAGCTCAGCTACCCGGAGCGACTCGAGAAGAAGGCGACCTCGCCCGAGACATTGAAGCCTGCAGCCCCGGCAAAAGACCCGGAGCCGGCCGCCAAGGCGTCGCCTGCGATTGCCAAGAGCGGATCGGCCGCCAAGGGCGCTGCGCCGGCGGCTCGAACGACGGATGCGCCGGAGGCTGATGGGGCCGGTGACGGGTATTCGGTGCAGGTCGCCGCGGTCAAGAGCCGGTCCGGCGCCGATGCCCTGGTCAAGCGGCTGGCTGGGAAAGGGTACCGTGCGTACGTCTTCGCGCCGAAAGGGAAGAGCCCTGCCGGCGTCTTCCGCGTGAGGGTTGGCACCTTCAAGACGCTGAAGGAAGCCGAAGATGCTGCCCGGCGGCTCAAAGAACAGGAGCAGTTCGAGCCACGCGTTATCCGCTAGCCGTTCTCTCGGGCGTCCTGCTGGCCCTCAGTTTCCCGAAATTCGGGCACTCGGCCTTTGGTTGGGTGGCGCTGACACCGCTGCTGGTGGCCGTGGCGCGTCCTTCGACGACGGGGTGGCAGGGTTTCCGGTTCGGTCTTGTCACCGGCGCCCTCTACTTCGCAGGCACGCTCTACTGGACCTCCACGGTCGTCGAAGTGTTCGGCGGCGTCAATCCGATCCTCTCTGTTGCGGCGGCTGGAATGCTGGTCGCCGTCCTGGCGCTGTACACGGGGCTCTTCGCGGGCATCTGCGCCGTCACCTGCCGGGCAATCGGCGTCCAGGGGCTGCTCCTGGCGCCGGCGGTGTGGGTGACTGTCGAGCTGCTGAGAGGAGCGGTCCTCGGGGGATTCCCCTGGGAGCTGCTCGGCTACAGCCAGGTCGGCGTCATTCCGATCGTGCAACTCGCCAGCGTGACTGGCGTCTACGGCGTGTCGGCTCTGGTCTGTCTCGTGTCCGCCGGGATGGCGATCGCAGCGCTCGATCGGGGCCGTGAGGGAATTGCCGTGGCCGGCGCCGCGGCCCTGCTCGTCGCGATCATCGCGATCTGGGGCGCGGCCCGGGTGCGGGATGGCGGACTGACGAGACAGGGCGAGCCGATCAATGTGGCGCTTGTCCAGGGCGATATCGCGCAGGAACAGAAGTGGGACGCCAGCCGCGCCGAAGGAATCCTGGAGACCTACCTGTCGATGACGCGGGCCGCTGCGCAGCATGGCGCCGGGCTCGTGGTGTGGCCGGAGTCGGCGACGCCCTTCCTCTACGAGTACGAGCCGGCGGGCCAGGCGCGGATCACCTCGCTCGTCAGGGCCACCGGCATCACGCTGCTGCTCGGCAGCGACCAGTACGAGCCCGGCACACCTCCTCGCTACTACAACGCCGCATTCATGCTGCGCCCCGACGGAACCACCGCGGCGGTGTACCGCAAGATCCACCTCGTGCCGTTCGGCGAGTTCATCCCGCTCAAGCGGCTGCTGTTCTTCATCGCGCCGCTGGTCGAAGGGGCCTCCGACTTCTCGCCGGGAAGCGACGTGACGCTGTTGCCGGTGGGCCGGCACCGGATGTCGACCGCGATCTGCTACGAGATCGTCTATCCGCCGCTTGCGGGCGAGGCCGCGCGCAAGGGCAGCCAGCTGCTCTCGACGATCACCAACGACGCGTGGTACGGAACCTCGTCGGCGCCGTACCAGCATTTCACGCAGTCTGCCATGCGGGCGGTGGAGCAGGGGCGTTACCTCATCCGATCGGCCAACACCGGCATCAGCGGGATCATCGACCCGTACGGGCGCGTCCTCGTGAAGTCCGACCTGTTCGTTCGGACGACGATCGAAGGACAGGCGCGGTTCCTCGACGGGCTGACGATCTACGGCCGGACGGGCGACGTGTTCGCATACGCGTGCGCCCTGCTCACGCTGGCGGCGTGGATCGCGTGCTTCCGCCGCGCGCGCGGCGCAGGCTTCGGGGTATCATCACAAAGATAACATCAGCCTTGGCCGTGCGCCGGGCGTCGCTCGACGCCGCGGCTGGACACTGGTGACCGCTGGAGCCAGAGCCTCCTGCAGATCCGGTTCGGCGGGGCGAGACATCAGCCTTCTCCGGTCGTCATTGAAAGGAATTCGCCGTGCCTCTCGATTTCGATGAACTGGTCGGTCGTTATCAGACCCTGGCGAAGCGGTCGGCCGAGCTGCGGAGTTATCTTTGAAGCCGCTCGCCCGGCCGATGAGATAGCCAAGCTCGAAGAGCGCGCGGCCGCGCCCGATTTCTGGAAGAACCAGGCCGAAGCACAGAAGGTCCTGCAGCGCCGGCGGCGGCTGTCGGAAGAGGTCGAGCTGCTGGCGTCGCTGCGCAAGCAGGAAGAGGATCTCGCCGTGCTGGTCGAGTGGGGCCAGCAGGGGGAAGACGTCGCGACGGATCTGCAAGAGGGTCTCGAGCGGCTCGACTCGCAGGTCGACACGGCGGAGACCAAGCGGATTCTCGGCGGCGAGCACGACCGTCGCAACGCCATCGTGACGATCCACCCCGGAGCGGGCGGCACCGAGTCGCAGGACTGGGCCGACATGCTGCTCCGGATGTACCTGCGCTGGATCGAGCGTCACAACTTCAAGCGCGAGATCCTGGACTACCAGCCCGGCGACGATGCGGGTCTCAAGAGTGCGACGCTGGTGGTCACGGGCGACTACGCGTACGGCCTGCTGATGGCCGAAGCGGGCGTGCACCGGCTCGTGCGCATCTCGCCGTTTGATCAAGCCGCGCGGCGCCACACCTCGTTCGCCTCCGTGTTCGTCTGGCCCGAGCTGGACGACGACGTGGAGATCGTCGTCGAGGAAAAGGATATTCGCGTCGATACCTTCTGCTCGAGCGGCCCCGGCGGCCAGGGCGTCAACACGACGTATTCCGCCGTCCGCATTACGCACTTCCCGAGCGGCATCGTGGTGTCGTGCCAGAACGAGCGATCCCAGATTCGCAACCGCGACGCGGCGATGAAGGTCCTGAAGTCGCGCCTCTACGACCTGAAGCTGAAAGAACAGCAGGCCGCGCTCGACAAGCTCGGCGGCGAGAAGAAGGACATCGCCTTCGGGAGCCAGATTCGCAGCTACGTGCTCCACCCGTATCAGATGATCAAGGATCACCGGACCAAGGAGCAGGTGGGCGACGTGGCCCGCGTGCTCGACGGCGACATCGATCCGTTCATCAAGGCGTACTTGAAGGCAAAGGCGGCAGGGACGCTGGGTGCGCCCGCCCCGGCTGACGACTAGTCCCGGGGCTCACTTGTATTGAGCTCGTGAGCCCCGGGCACGCGGGCTGAAGCCCACGTGCTCCATTCCCGGCGTGTACTCAACTCAACCGAGCGCCGGCTCATGATCCTACACATCTCCATCGCGCTCGGGTGGCCATCTGCGACTCTGATGAGGGGCATGAGAAGGCCAGTCGATCGAGGTAACGGAGGCCAGCCGAGTGCGACGGCGATTCGTTGGGTGTGCGCGATGGACGAGCGGCGCGCCGCATGTGCATCGCGGGTCGCGGCAGACCGGGAGGTGGTGAGACTCCCGGAGCAGGTGGCGCGGGGCCGACCGAGATGCGTTGGATCGGTTCACGCGACTCCGAAGGTGACGGCTGCGGGGCCGGCCCGATGGGCACGGACAGCAGACGCCACGCGCGGGATGCAGGCGACAGGGCGTCGTGCGGATCGGGCACGACCGACGACGTTGCCGCTTTGAATGGCGACCGCGAGGGCCTGGGGATACTCCGCGGAGGCGCGAAGGGCTTCTCGCGCATGTCGCGCGGCGGTGGCGTCGGATGAGACGCGCGAACCGTTCGGTGTGGTCGGGGTCCATCCCTTCATCCACGACGACGCGGCCGCCCATCAGGGGTATACGCCAGCTCAACGGGTCACGGCGACGCGCAAGAAACCTCGAGCGGCCAAGGAATCGGCACGCTGGGAGCAGTTGGCGCTCACCGTGTCGGCGGCGCTCCCCGCGGAGGTGGAGGCGATTCACGTCATGGACCAGGAAGCCGATGACTATGACCTGCTCGCCGCCCTCCAGCAGGCGCATGGTCGCTACGTGATCCGCGCGTGTCCCAAGCGTCAAACGGTCGACGCGAAACTCGCCGTCACGGCGATCCTGGCTCGCCAGCCGGCGACCCTCTTTCGCGAGGTCCCGATCGCCCCGCGGAGCGTGCAAAAAGAGGTCAAGACCCGAGGGCGGCACCCGGCGCGCGCGGAGCGCCTCGCGACGCTCGAGATCCGCTGGGGCACGGTGACGCTTCCCCGGAGGCAGGACAACGAGGCGCGGGATCGGACGCTGACCCTGCAGGCCGTGCACGTCGCGGAGCCCAACCCGCCGACCGGGGAGACGCCGATTGAATGGATGCTCTTCACGTCGGAAGCAGTCGACGGCCTGGAAGACGCCACCGCGGTGGTCGATCATTACCGCGCGCGCTGGATCATCGAGGAGTATTTCAAGGCGCTCAAGACCGGATGCGGATTCGAGAAACGGCAACTGACCAGTCTGCCCGCCTTGCTTCGCGCCCTGGCGCTCTTCATCCCGCTGGCGTGGCGCCTGCTGGTCCTGCGTCATCTGGGCCGGGCCCCGCAACCGCGACCGGCGAGTGACGTGCTCGATCCAACGCAACTGCAGCCTCCTGCGGACCCTGCTCGCGTGGCGTCGTTACCACCTCCCGCGCCAGCCGACAATACGAGATGCCATGCTGGGCGTCGCCGCCCTCGGCGGACACATCAAGAACAACGGCGCACCCGGCTGGCTCGTCCTCGGTCGAGGCCTCACTCGACTCCTTGATGCTGAAGTCGGGTGGCGACTCGCGCGCGAGGAGATGTGATCAATCATGAGGAGCGCCGGGATTAGGTTCGAGGGCGGGCCCGGCGGGTGCGCTACTGTCTCGGGAATCCTGTCCCGGGCTCAGTGCCGACGATGAAGGACTCGCTGATCGCGCCGGGCGTCGCCGGATCGACCGGTGCCCCGGTCGTCCTGTCGACGGTGACGAAGACGATGTTACCGGGCGGTGCGAAGGCCGGCGGGTTCTTGCGGTCGCACCGCTTGTCGATGTAGGCCTTCATCACCTCCATCCAGATTGGGAGAGCCGCGACCGCGCCCGTCTCGTTGAGACCGAGCGGCTTCTTGTCGTCCCACCCGACCCAGACACCGATGGTGATGTTCGGATCGTACCCGATGAACCACGCATCGGTGTTGTCGTCCACGGTCCCCGTTTTTCCGGCGACGGGCCAGTCCAGCTTCGCCGCCTCCGCGCCGGTGCCGCGGATGCAGACTCCGCGCATCAGGCTCACCATCATGAAGGCGGTGTCGGCGCGGATGCCGTCGGTCGCCTCGGGCCGCTTTTCTTCGACGAGGTTGCCTTCGCGGTCGAGGATCTTGGCGATTTCGTACGGCCGCATCCGGACGCCCTGGTTCGGGAAGATCGTGTAGGCGCTGGTGGCTTCGAGCAGCGTCGCTTCGGCGGCGCCGAGCGCGCTCGACAGGTACGGCGGAATGGGCGACTCGAAGCCCATCCGGCGCGCGTAGCCGACAACCTGTGCCGGTCCGAGCTCGTTCATGACCTTCACGGTTGGCACATTGCGCGAGTCCTCGAGGACACGCCGCAGCGTGACCGGGCCTTCGTACTTGCGGTCGTAGTTCCTCGGGGCGTACGGCGGCTGGCCCGGACCGGCATTGTAGCTGGCCGGCTCATCGATGAGGATCGAGGTCGGCGTGAATCCGCGGTCGATCGCGGCCGTGAACACGATGGGCTTGAACGTGGATCCCATCTGCCTCGAGGCCTGCACGGCGCGGTTGAACTTGCTGCGCGCGAAACTCAGCCCGCCGACCATCGCGCGGATCTGACCGGTCCGGTTGTCGATCGCCAGGATCGCCCCTTCGACGCTGGGCTCCTGTTCGAGGGTGACGGCGAGCTGGCCCTTGGCCTCGTCAATCGCCGTGACCTCCGCCTCGACCAGATCGCCGACTTTGCAGAGCGCCGCGGCCGAGGTGCGCCGCGTCCAGGCGAAGCCCTTCCGCGTGAGGGCCGCGCGGTACTTGCCGATCCTCAACTGTGCGCCGCCGGTCTTCGGGCCGTCGATCGAGGCGACCACGGCCGGCACGATGGCGCCAACGGCGATCGGGCGGTCCCACCGCTTGTCCTTGAAGCCGTCGATGGTGTGGCCTTCCGACCGCACGTTCCGAGTCGGTTTCCGGAAGCCCTGGCGCTTGTCGAGGGCGCGCAGCCCGCGATCGAGGGCCGCGTTGGCCGCCACCTGCAGGTCGGCGTCGAGCGTGGTGTACACGGACATCCCGGCTTCGTACAGCTGCCTGGCGCCGTACTCACGCTCGAGGTACTTGCGGACTTCCTCCACGAAGTAGGGCGCGATGCCGGTGGTGCCGACTGGTTGGCCGGCGAGCACGATCGGCTTGGCTTCCGCCTCAGCGGCCTGGGCCTTGGTGATGTAGCCTTCGGCCGCCATGCGCTGCAGCGTATAGTTCCGGCGCCGCAGCGCCGCCCGCATGTTGACATACGGACTCTGGCGCTCGGGGGCCTGCAGGATGCCGGCGATGGTGGCGGCTTCCTCGAGCGTGACGCTCTTGGCGGTCTTGTTGAAATAGAGCTTCGCCGCGGCTTCGACGCCGTACGCGCCGTGCCCCAGGTTCATCTGGTTGCAGTACAGCGTGAAGATCTCGCGCTTCGTGTAGCGCTTCTCAATCTGGATCGCGAGCACCGCCTCCTTCACCTTGCGCTCGATGGATTTCTCCGGCGTCAGGAACAGCTTCCGCGCGAGCTGCTGCGTGAGCGTGCTCGCGCCGGCCGGCGACTGGCCCCTGGCGGCCAGGAAGATGTCCTTGATGGCCGTGACAATGAGCCGGCTGATGCTCACGCCGAAGTGGGAGTTGAACCCGTCGTCCTCCGCCGAGATGATGGCCTCGCGCAGAAGGGGAGAAATGTCGTCATAGCCGATGACGACGCGCCGCTGCGTGGCGAACTCACCGATGACCGATCCGCTCGACGAGTAGACCTTCGTGATGATGCTCGGCGAGTAGTCGTCGAGCGCGGAGATCTGCGGCAGGTCGCCGGCGTAGGCGAACAGGATCCCGCTGAGGATGCCGAGGACCGCCGCGATCACGAAGAGCGCGGCGATCCCGGCCTGATGTGCGACAGAACTCTTGGGTGCGGCAGCCTTCGTCATCGTCGAGTGTCACCCGCGTCCGCGCGGGCGCGCTTCGCCTCCGCGAGGTCGTGTATCGCCGCGCGGGCGAGAGTCGCCTCGTGAAGGGGAGGACGCCCGCGGGGCGGATCCACCCGAATTGTACCTCGGAGACGGCGGCGCCGACATGGTGGCCGGTCCGCGAGAGGGTGCGGAAGGCCTCGGTCCCTCATACGATCGGACGCGAGGTGCGGGCATCGGCGCCTGATACCGTCCGCCGGGCGCCTGGTACGACCGCGTGCCCGGGGCCGGTTGCGCGGGCATCGGGGCCTGGTCGCTCCTGCCCGGAGACTGGAACGACCGCATGCTCGGAGTGCCGGGCCGCACGGGCGCCGGTGTTTCGAACCGCTGACGGGGCACGGCGTAGGACGGCGCGCCTGGCCGGCTGCCGGATCCGATCTGTCCGCCGGATCGATCCTGGAACACCTGGCCCGGTGCTGCGGTGCGCGGGGTCCCGAACCTGCCTGGCACACGACGGTCGAGCGCGCCGGATTGCGCGCGGCCGCCTTCCATCGGCGCCATGCCTCGCGGCTGGGCGGACGAGGCGGCCGGTGCGCCAGGCACCGAGCGGCGCGAGTACGGAGCGGCGACGCCGCGTGTGCGATCACCGGCCGCGCCGGGCGAGCCTCCAATCCCAGGTCGGCCCGGGCGATCATTCACGCTGAGGTCGGCCCGCCCCGGCTGCGGCCGTCCAGCGCCGGCAGTTCCCAACCGGTCGAACGATCCGCGCGCCATCCCGGCAAGCCCGGGCGTTCCCGGCCGGGGCACGGCCGAGCCGCGCTGATCGGCGCGCACGCCGAACGCCGAACGCGGCACCGCGTAGGAGCGCGGCGCCGTGCGTTGTGCAACGAACGTGGTGCGGACGCGATCGTCAAGCCGGTGCCCATCAATCGCCACGCGTGCCACCGCGATGGGCCGTCCGAAATGGCGGCTTGGCATGACCGTCCACGCCCGCCACGGGTCGTAGCGGCCGTGATCGAAGACGCCCCTCACGCCCCACATCCCGAACACCGGGTAGTTGTTCCATCCGAGCGGACACCACCCGACGTAGTCCTGGTTCACGGCCCAGTACACCCAGGCCGGCGCCCACGCTGAAGCGGGAATCCAGAACCACCGTCCCGTCAGGGAGATGCCCCATCGGCCGTAGTGATGGGTCGGCCAGGACCAGCGATTGGCACCGATCCAGACCGAGCCATAGACCGGATAGCTCTCCCAGTAGCCGTCGGAGTAGGGCCGCCAGTCGGCGGACGCCGCCGGATACCAGACGTTTCCGTACGTCGTCGTCGTACGACCAGGTTCCGTACCGGTCGAATGTGCCCGCGTAATACTGCAGGTCCTGGGGGAGGTATTGTGCCGACTGCTGCCCGAGACGGGCGTCGCGCTGATCATGGCTCCAGCGATCGAACGCGTCCTCGGTCGCCGCGTTGAAGTACTGAGGCGAGCTTGGATAGCCGCCGGCGCCGGCAACCGACCGCTCACCGGCGCGCACCTGAACCGAACCGGTGTCGGTCGCGAAGGTGGCGTCGCCGTACACGACTTCGAGCGCAATCTCGTCGCCCTGCAGACTGATGCGGTACTCGCCCGGCAGGTTGACCTGGACCGACGCCGCGGGAGCATCGACCTGGTAGTGCACGGCCCGCGCCGGATCGTCGGCGCCGGCGACGATGAGGAACAGACGCCCGTCGTTCAGGCGCAACAGGTCGCTCGCGAGCAGATCGACCGACGAAGACTCGTCGATCTGCAGCGTCGAGCCGTCGGGCATGACGACCTCGAGGCGGCCCGACTCGGTGCGAAGGCGATCGCCGTCAACCACAGGGACGTTGACGACGGCGGGGTCCGCCCTGCCCTCGCGCTCGATGAGCGCGGTGCCATCCACAACTGAGATGTGAGCGGGAGCGGGAAGGGACTGTGGCGGCGCAGCGGTGTTTGCCTGCGCCTGCGTTTGCGCCGGACGTGCGGCCATGAGGCAGGCCAAGGCCGTCCCCAGAAGAACGAAGCGCACGTTGGTCATGAGAGACCCCCTGAAGACTAGGGCGCAGCGACCTCGCGGGCGTTGCGAGGTGCTGTCTTATACGGGCAGGCGCTAATAGTATAGCACGGCCCAGGCGGTCACAACTTCCTACGGCAGAAGATGTTGCGGCAAGCGGGGTGGGCCGGGGAATGGCCATACATTGACAACAAGAGGCTAAGATTTTATACTGTCTGCAGCCTAAACAGCCTGACTTCGGGAATCCGGGCGGGCTTACGTCACACACCTGGGGCAAGAGACACCCTGGTTCGCGAGGAACACGTCACCATGAGCAAAATCATCGGCATCGACCTGGCACGGCTGTTCTG
>CAWFQE010000004.1:0-359212 GCA_963817885.1 uncultured Acidobacteriota bacterium
GTGATACCGACGCTTCACCGATCGCGTGGCAGCACCTGAACGGGTCAACCTCACCGCCGGCCATCGGGCTCACCGAGGCGTCGCTGGCCGTGACGCTGCCAGCCGGCGCTGGCGCCTACGAAGTCCGGCTCTTCGCGGACAACAGCTACAGTCGGCTCGCCACAAGCGGCCCGATTTCGGCGGGCGTGCCCTCTGTCACGGTCAATCTCACCAGTCCGATCCCCGGGACCGTCTATCCGGTGTCCAACCCCGTCGTGGTGTCCGCGGATGTGTCTATCTCGAACGGGGCCGTGGATCGTGTCGAGTTCCAGGTGGACGGCACGACAGTCGGAACACCGACGACCCCACCGTTTTCGGTCACGTGGAGCAGCGGGCAGCCCGGCAGCCATACCATCGTCGCGGTGGTGGTCGACAATCTTGGGGGCCGGACAGCGTCTGCGCCTGTCGGTATCGCCATCACCGGGACCGGCCCCGGCGTGCTTGGCGCCCCCATCATCACTCCGCCGGGCGGCACATTCGGCGGGGACCAGACGGTGACACTGCGCGCCGGCGCCGGCGCGATGGTGCGATTCACGGTCGACGGAAGCGTGCCGAACGAGACCTCGCCCCGCTACACCTCGGCTCTCACGATCAGCGCGGACACGAACCTGGCTGCCCGGGCTTTTCAAGTCGGTTGGTTGGCGAGCCCCGTGGCCTGGGCCAGCTTCCGCATTGACCGCGAGGGTCCAACGGTTACCACGTCCCTGCTGCCCTTGCCGAATGCGGCCGGCTGGAACGCCACCGCGATGACGGTGACGTTTCGATGCGAGGATCTCACAGGTGTGCAGTCGTGCGCTCCGCCAGCGCAGGTCACGGCCGAAGGCACGCATGTGGTGGAGGGCGTCGGGATCGACACCGTGGGGAACACGACGACGGCGACGGTGACCGTGCGCATCGACCGGACCCCGCCGCTCGTGAGCATGACCTCCCCCGCGAATGCCCAGACGACGACCGCTGCGACGCTCACGCTCACGGGGACCGTCACCGATGATGGCTCGGGCCTTGGGCGTGTCGCCTGCAATGGGACGCCCGTCCAGGTCGGGCAGAATGGGACCGTCTCGTGCGAGGTGTCCCTGAACCCAGGTCTGAACCCGGTCGTCCTCCAGGCCAGCGACCTGGCGGGCAACAGCGCGTCGGTCGGCCTTCGGGTGACCCGGGTCGTGCCGGCCACGGCCATCAGCATTTCACCGTCCCAGCGGACCATCGTCGTCGGAGAGAGTCGCCCGCTCCAGGTGGTGGACCAGACCGGTCTGGCGGTGTCCAATGAGGTGGAGTGGACCCTGGACAACACGACGTACCTCGCCCTCACCACCACCAGCGATGCCGTCACGGTTCAGGGCCTGGCCGAGGGCACGGCCACGATTACGGCGACGCACGCGGGGCTGAGCGCCACGGCGCTGGTCGAGGTCAGGGCCGCCGGGTCGCTCCCCAGCGGTACGGTCCGGTGGAAGACGCAGGGATCCGCGGGGGCTGCGTATCTCTCGGGCCCCCTGTACGCGAGCCGGGTGGAGGAGTCCGTGCCTGACCTGTACGTGGGGGCAAGCACGGCGTCCGGCGCCCGGTTGCTGCAGGGGATCTTCCTTGACGGCACACTGGCGACTGCGTGGGACCTGTCTTCGGCGTCGTCAGGATCTGGGTGGGGAGCCTTGGCCGACCGGAGTGGTGGCGTCATTCTCGGGACGTCGTCGTGGGACTCCGGCACGGAGGCCCGCGGGTTGCTGAGGATTCCCGGTGCACCCGGCGCGCTTCCCTGGCGCTACGAGTCGCCCGCGACCGACGCCGCGCTCGTCGGCCAGAGTCCGGAGGGCACCGTGTATCTTCTCGAGACCGTTGGCGACGCCACCTCCGTGGTCGGCCTCGATGGAGCGACCGGGGCCGTCAAGTTCCGGTATCAGCCGCCCGGGACCAGCTTCTACGGCCTGTACCACATTGATTGTTCATCGACGTACAGCAGCCTGCACACGCGTGGCGCGACGGTCAGCTCACCGGTGATTGGGTACGACGGAGCGTTGTACGCCCTCGCCAAGACGTTGGTTAGGGTGCGCGACTACTACAGCCTGCCAGAGTGTCACGCGTCAGGGGCCGTGCCGACGGAGCACACCGAATCGATCTTTGTCGTGCGCGTCGCATCGGACGGCGGCGGCACGACGTACGAACTCGAGAGCGGACGCTACGACTATAGCGTGGGCGGGTTCGATGCGGGCACCGTGGTGCCGGACCCGCGCGGCGGGGTCCACGCGGGATGGGCGTCCCGCGATAACTCCGGCGGCGGGACATACTTCTATCAACGTGTCGGACCCGACGCCTCGGGGGCACGTGTGGAGGGGTGGCTCCCGTTCGATCGGATGGGCGATGGCGTCGGCTTCGACGCGAACGGCGTCGCGCTACGACCTGGATACCTGGGCGGTGAAGTTCAGCCCCGCGGTGGCAGGCACGTTCCTCACCTCGTTGGCCGGCGGCGGAGTGGCTCTCACCGACGGCATCACGTTGACCGAACTCGACGACACCGGCGCGGTCGTCCGGGAATCGCCGATGCCCGTCATTCCAGCGTCCGCGGCGGCGCGGATGATGCTGTCTTCGGGCGCCGGAACAAGCCCCAGCTTCGGCGGCGGCGATTTGTGGACGGTCATCGACGACGCCTGGATAAGTCTGCTTAAGGGGGAGGCGTTGTCGGACTATCCGGCGGCCTATCCCGACTTGAACGGCGCCAAGCAACCGGGAACGGCAAAGGCCATCGAGGTAGCCGTGCACCTTAAGACACCGTGGTGGAGCGAGATCAACCAGCAGGTTGACAAAGATCTCATCCGGGTTGCGGCAGAAACCGCGCTGAACGAGGCTTTTCAAGGGTACGTCGTCCACTTCACGTTCGACGAGCAGAAGGCAACCTCAGACACGGCGCGGCGGCACGTATGGGTACACTCCCAGCCCGGCCCCGGTGACAATGTTGGAGTGACCTCCAGGATGCTGAGGTTCTCCGACGTGTATCTTCGGAGTCTCGAAAATGCTCTTCTGACGGTCAGATGCCCTGGGTGGGCGATTACCCTCGCTGAGTGCTCAACGCAGACAGGGATTCCCCGGCCGGCGTTGGTCACGGCTCTCGGCCGAGGACTTGGTGCGACCATAGCACACGAACTCGGGCATCAAGCGGGTCTGGGGTTCAGTGAGGATCTTGAATCAACGCCGTCGAATTGCTACGACGCTAAGAGTGCCGTTCATCTTGACCACTTTTTCAGTCCGCTGCATTGGTCAAACGAGGCCAGCGTCCTGATGTCCAAGGTGTTACTGCGTCGGTAAGCAGACGCGAGGGCGGCGGCAAGAAGGGCAAGCGCAGTGCCCACGAATGTTGCTCACGGGCCTGGAGACACCGTCCATCAGGCAGGAGAAGGCGATGAAGGAACGGCAGAAGGAGACGTTGGGATCCGGACGATCAGGGTGGAGAAAGGCGCTGATCTGGTACCTGTGCGTGGGAGCAGTGTTGACGATCTTGCGTGTGGCGGTGCTCGTCTGGCTCCTCTACATAAGCATGGGCGCTCACGCGATAGACATCTACCTCGCGTTCGGACTGCTGTACCCTGAGCATGCCCTGATGAAGTTCACCAGTCTCTCAACACTGCGGTTGGAAGGGTTGGGGTACTGGTTGGTCTGGATTCCCATCATGGCTCTCGTGAGCTTCGCCGTGGCGACACCGATTCTGCTGGTCGGCTGGCTGAGGCTGAAGCGGCGATAGGCGCTGCGTGTAGAGCGTCGCGCATGGCACGCCGAGCGATCAGCCCGAGGGTGAAGGCGATGGCAGCATGTTGACAGCTATGTCATGTATGACATATTCCGATTGCGATGGCTCGGTTCGACGGACCTCTTGCGTGGCTGCACGGCGGAATCTAGACGCCTCCGCGAGAGCCAAGACAGACGCTCCTGCGGCTGTTCCAGTGCGGCGAACGGATCGAGATGCCGCACTCCCGGCCGATGCCGACTGTCGGGCCCCGCTGTCACGAACTGCGGATCGCGGACTGGGACCTGACGTGGCGCGTGATCTACAGAATCGACACCGACGCAGTGGTCATTTGCGACGGCTTTGCCAAGAAGAAGCAGGCGACGCCGCGGTCGGTGATTGAATCGTGCCGGCGTCGTCTGATGACCTACGATGCCATCGCAAGCGGCAAGGGGTGAACGGGATGCATAAGGACAAGCGCGCACGGCCGAGGCGCACGGCTGGCAGGTGGGCGACGCGACGGACTTTCTCGCCCTCTCGCCTGCGGAATCGGCACTCGTCGAAACAAAGCTCGCGCTCAGCGGCAGCGTTCGCGACACGCGGGTGGCGCAAGGACTGTCTCAGGCTGAACTCACCAGATGGCTGAAGTCCAGCCAGTCTCGCATCGCCAAGGTCGAAGCTGCCGACCCGACGGTCTCTGCGGACCTGTTGCTACGGGCGCTCTTTGCCCTAGACGCCACGCCGGGCGACGTCGCCTCGGCGATTCGCAAGAGAAGGACAGTAGCAGCCTGACAGCCGTCTCCAAGATGTCTCCACGACCGGGGGAGAATCCTGAGGAACGGCGGGGACTGCTGTGCACAACTCGACGCCTGTAACTGCCTGAGACTCGAACCCTTAGAGCCAGAAGTCGCGCGCCATCAACCACTTAGAGAAACGAGTTATTAGGGTTCGAATCCCTCTCTCTCCGCCAACTACATTGCAAGTCATTCATTTATATACACTTACAGTCGTTGCTCGAAAGGGCGATATTCCCTCGGCCCTTGGTCCGCTAAGCCCCCGTCTGTCAACAACATGCCTCGGTGGCGACGCGGGCTCTGAGCCGTGTCTCCACCATGTCTCCACGGTGGTGGACTCGGCCGAGTCGTTCAGGAAGGACTCCGTCAATTCGTGCTGACGCTGGTTCTGCGCACCCTGCAGAAGTTCCAAGAACGTCTGCAGCGAGAGAAGGCGCTCCTCCTTGTGCTCGATAAGGCGCGCGGCTTTGCTGTTTCCCCTCTGGTCTCCACACGTGGGGACGGTTCCAGACGACTCCAGTAGCCAGATCGGATTCTCGATCGCCGCCGGGCCTGAGATTCGTGTACCAGCTCGGACCGGACGGCTGCTCGACGATGCCGGAGAGAACGCCCGACGTCGGGTGTCATTGCCGGACGCCGCCGTGTTATCATGGCCATGTTAATTACCATGGCCACGTTATCCCCGTGCTCGGTCTGGGACTATGACCATGCCCGCTCACGCCAATCAACATCGGGCCGTCCAGCCAGAGGGGGCGTTCGAAGAACTCCTCATCGACGCGTTTCGGCGCGGCGGCTGGAAGATCCACGGCGGGCCACACGCGGGCGGGCGCCAACCCGAAGTGCGTGCCGGCAAGGGCCGGCACCGTTACGTGGTGGACATGAGACCGGCTTCGGAGGGCCGACGTGACCGGCTTGTGCCCCTGCTCTCGCAGGCCATTCTGCAGGCGCGGTCACTGGCGGCACAGCACTCCGGTTGGCATCCGCTGGCGGTCGTCGCGGCCCCAAGGATAGGAAAGGCCGTCGCAGACGCGCTGCGGTCCTTTGCGCGCGACCACGCGCCAGACGTCGCGGTCGGGCTCCTCGACCGCCAAGGCGTCCGTTGTTTCGTCGGGCCAGGTCTTGATCAGCTCAACGTCCAGCCGAAACCGTCAGGGCGGAGGCTGGACCGCGCGTCTCAATCTGCCGTTCACCTGTTCTCGGACCTCAACCAGTGGATGCTGAAGGTCCTGCTCGCGCCGTACATTGACCGACGCGAACTCTTGCCGGAAGCTATTCCCCGCGGCGAGTACCGCAACGCGTCGGCTCTGGCGAAGGCCGCGCACGTGTCCGTCATGAGCGCCTTCCGGTTGGTCCGCCAACTGGAACAGGAGCAGTTCCTTGATCAGAGCAGCGGCCTTCTGCGGCTGGTGCGGCTCGAGGCGCTCCTGGAACGTTGGCAACGGGCGTACCTCAGCCCCGTGAACGAATGGCCCTGCCGCTGGATCTTGCCAGGCAAGCGAACGCCGACAACTCGCTCGAGCGCTGGAGGCGCTCGGAGGGCGCGCCTGCCTCGGGCTGTTTGCGGCCGCCCGCGCGCTCAGGCTTGGGCACGTCGCGGGCGCTCCCGCCCATATCTACATTGACGCGCTCCGGCCGGAGCGCCTGGCCGATGCCGGGCTCTCCGCGTCGCCGGCCGGACACCCGGCGAGTGTGTTGCTCCGTGTCCCGGCCGCACAGGAGTCGGTATTCCGCGGCGCTGTCACGGTCGATGACCTGCTCGTGTCCGATGTGCTTCAGGTGTGGCTCGACACGGGCCCACACCCCACGCGCGGGAAGGAACAAGCAGACATTATTGAGCGGCACGTGATCAGACCGATGATCAAGGCAGCCAATGCCCACAAGCCATAGCGACACCGAGCGGTTCTCACGCCTGGTCGACGCCCTTCGTCCATGGCTCGGCAAGGTCGTATTCATCGGTGGATGGGCCCATCGCCTCTACCGTGAGCGCCCGGAGGCGGTCGCCCCACCCTATGAGGCGTTGCGCACTGAGGATGCGGACGTCGCCCTCGGTCCGGGTACGATCGCCCGCACCGAGGATCTGCGCGCCAGGCTGATCGCGTGGGGTTTCCTCGAGGAGATGTCCGGTGACGATCAACCGCCGATTACGCACTACAGCCTGGGGAAGGAGGAACTGGGATTCTATGCCGAGTTTCTGACGCCACTGCTGGGAAGTGAGCGACGTCGAGACGGCTCGCGCAACGTCACCGAGCGCATCGGCGGAGTCGTGGCGCAGACACTTCGACACCTCGACGTTCTCCTGATCGCCCCATGGGCAGTCACCGTGAGTCAGGACAACGGTTTCGCCGTTTCGGAAGCGGCCGTGGTTCTCGTCCCCAACCCGGTGAGCTTCATCACCCAGAAGTTACTCATCCACTCGCGGAGAAAGCGCGACGACCGGCCCAAGGACGTCCTGTACATCCACGACACCATCGAGTTGTTCGGCGACGCACTGAATCAGCTGAACGAGATCTGGCACACCTCGGTGGCGCCGCAGTTGCGGCCGTCATTGAAACGAGAGGTGGCGGCCCGCGTGGCCGAGTTGTTCCACACGACCACGGACACGGTCCGCGGCGCCTCTCTGATCGCGGCACACAGAGGGCTGACGCCGGCATCGATCCAAGAACGTTGTGAACTGGGCTTAATCCGGTTGTTCCGATAAAGAAACGGCCCCGCAACCGACGGTGGCCGGTCCCGTCGAGCGCGATGGTCGACGAAATGACCGAGGAAGCCACTGTCGACGCCTACGGGTCGTCTGATTCGCTACGGCAATTCGTCCTAGCGTTTAGCGCGGACGCCCTCCCGCTGCAGGACCGTGGTCGGCGAGCGGCGTTGATCGCCGATTGCTCAGCACCCTGAGAATCGCATCGAGCACCAACTCCAGGTCCTTCCCTACATCTTCAGCAAGAAATCGCAATACCAGGTAGTCGTTCTCCTGTAGCAGTTGGTCCTTACGGCGGTCGCGCCTGTACGCGACTGGGTCCCCCAGATGCTGCGCGCCATCGAGTTCGACTGCCACGCGGGCATCGGCGCAGAGCAGGTCGACCTCCATCTTCCCCTGACCGTTGAACGCAATCGGTAGCACCGCGTTCAGGATGAAACGCCCCTTGGTGTCCGACATGGTCTCAAGCCGGCGATAGAGAAAGGACTCGGTCGCGCTTCGCGCGCGGGCGGCGCCTTGTGCGTCGGGAGGCACGACTCGGGCGACGTGGACGAACAGACTGGCGAGCGGCGTATCGACACCGTCGCGGACGAGCCGCTGGACGCTGCCGGAGTAGTCGCGTTTCCACACCGGATCTGACGGCAGAACGACATCGACAGGCCATCCTGGGATCGCACTCGCCGGCAGAAGCACACGATAGCCGATCGCTTCGTAGCCGCGGCAACGCCGGTCGAACATCCGCGCCAGCATCGGCACATTGAGATCGGCGTAGTCGTATACCCGCACGTCCCGCTTTCCCTCATGCAGGCGGTGCAGCCGACCCGCGTACTGGGCGATTGTGCCGCGCCAAGAGACCGGCAGCGTCAGGAACAGCGTGTCCAGGCGCGAGTCGTCGAAGCCCTCTCCGATGTACTTGCCGGTTGCCACAATCACCCGGCCTTCCCCGGAAGGGATGGACGCCAGCAGATCGGCAACAGCACGCCGCTGCTTCTTCGCCATTCCTGCTCGCAGCGTCACCACGTGCGCGATCTTGCCAACGATCCGTTCCTCGAGTCGGTTGAGGTGGTCGTTCCGTTCCGTCAGCACGAGCGGAGACCGGCCGCCCTTTACCGCATCGACCACGTCATCGCAAATGCGATCGCTGCGCAGGTCATCTTCTACCAGCTCCCGGTACAGCGTCTGGAACTCGAGCCGCTTGTCAGGTTCAGGGCTCCTGTTGGGCATGAAGGCCGTAGGCTGCACGAGGACGTTGTGCTCGAACGGGTGGGTCGCGGCTTGGATCTTGGCGTTGGTCTGATAGCGGACTGGCCCGCACTGCATGAAGATGATGGGGTGGTGGCCGTCCTTCCGCGCGACCGTTGCCGACAGGCCGGTGACGAAACGCGCCTTCGCTTGGCGAGCCACCAGCTCGAAACTCCGAGCGGACAGATGATGGCACTCGTCAACGACGAGATGGCCGTATCCCGCCACGCGATCATCGACCGCGCCCTTCCTCACAAGACTCTGAATGATGGCGACATCGAGCAGTCCCGTGGACCGGCTTCGTCCACCTCCAATTCGACCGATGGACTTCGTCGGTACGTCAAGAAATGCCGATAGCCGGTCGACCCACTGGTCCAACAGTTGTCGACGATGCACGAGCACCAGCGAGCTGACACCACGCTGGGCAATCAACCAGGCCGCAATCACAGTCTTGCCGAAAGCCGTAGTTGCCGCCAGCACGCCAGTCTCGTGGGCAAGCATCGCCTGGGCGGCGGCCTGTTGCTCGGGTCGAAGGTCGCCACTGAAGGTCACGCCGAGCGGCGTGCCGACGTACCGCTCATCACGGATCGCCGGTTGGATCCCCAGATCGGTCAGGGTCTTGCGGACCTCTTCGAGGCATCCTCGAGGGAGGCCGACGTGATTGGGATGATCTTCGGCGCAGGCGATGACGCGAGGCGTGTTGTAGGTGGACAGCCGCATCGCCTGGGCTTTGTAGAACTCAGGATTCTGAAAGGCCGCAAGGCGAAGCAGTCTATTTCGGAGGCTTGGGTTCAGGCCGTCCTTCGAGATGTAGAGCTGATTGCCGAGTATGACCTCCATCGTCTCCGGCAGTTGCCCGACAATTGGAGGGTCCTTGTGGTGACGCGAGGGCGGCGCCGTCCACGGCTGGTCGTCGCCGTCTTCCTGCGGCGGCAGTCGCACGCCGAGGATTCGGCCTCGCCCCTCCGCCTTCTGCGTGATCTCTTCAGCTCGGGCGGGGCTCAGCTTGCTGATGCCCGCGAGGTACGCCCACTGGTCGGGCCACGGCACGGACGCGTCGTCGAGAAACACGCTGTTGCCCAGGTCCCTGGCGCGCTTCTGCAACGGCAGGGCGATCAGGTTGCCGAATCCGCCTTGCGGCATCGTGTCCTGGTTCGGGAAGAGGCGATCGTACGAGTCGAGTCCGAGATCCGGTCGTCCCTCCATGGTCTCCGTCAGGAGATGCGCACCGAGTCGGCGAGCCAGCGCGGCAGGGATCGCAGAATCGAAGAAGATCCAGACGTGCCCGCCCCGACCGGAGCGAGAGCGTTCGAGCGCGGCAGGCACACCCAATCGGCGACAGGTATCGAGGAAGGCCGCCGTGTCTTCGCGCCAGTTGGCCTTATCAAAGTCGATGGCCAAGAAGCAGCAGGACTCATCCTGAAGCAACGGATATACGCCCGCAACGAAGGGTTGTCCGCCGCCATCCCGGCCCGTCAGATGCCACGCAATGACCTCATCAGTCAATGGTAGATACTGCCGGTGCTGGCAGTCGGCGCACTTGATGCGCGGCTTCTCGCAGATGCCGCGAACCCATTCATGGGCACACGCAGGAAGGTAACCGGACTTCCCGGTCTTCCGGCTCTCGAATCGTCGCGGATACACGTCCTCACGCCCCCGGAACAGGGAACGGAAGAGTGCGATCTTGACGTGCGCAAGCGACGACTGGTTGACGACGAGCGAGGTGGCTTCCGTCGACACGAATGCCAGTCTAATCAGCTTGCGTCCTTATCGGAAAGCAATCTCGCGGGGCGCACCCGCTCATCTCGTCGCTGCCCGCACATCGAGCCCATGTGAATTGTCATCCCCACACGTCGGATGCGGAATCACTCAGACTGGAGCGAACCGGCTCACACAGGAATCTGCTCAAGAGATGACGACGGACAGCCCGAACGTGGCGCCCACGTTTCGCTATTCCGTCTCCAAAATGTCTCCACGACCGGGGGAGAATCCTGAGGACTGGCGGTGACTGCCGCGCACAACTCGACGCCTGTAACTGCCTGAGACTCGAACCCTTAGAGCCAGAAGTCGCGCGCCATCAACCACTTAGAGAAACGCGTTATTAGGGTTCGAATCCCTCTCTCTCCGCCAGCTTCATCGCAAGTCCTTTGTTTACCTACGCTTACAGTCTCGGCGCGAGAGGGTCAGATTCCCTCGGCCCGTCGGGCCACGAAACCCCCTTCCGCCAACAACATGCGTCAGTGGAGACGCGGGCTCTGAGCCGTGGCTCCACAATGTCTCCACGATCGGCGCCCGCAGGCCGAGTCTGTGTGCCCTTGGCGACGGCCCCGGAACTCGGACTTGAACTCGGACGCTTGATCCGGCCAGATGCTTCTGAGTAGACTTCTGAGTTGATGGAGCTGATCGAGATCCTCAAGCGGCCTGAAGGCAAGACCCTCGAGTTCAAGCGAGAACTCTCTGCGCCGGACCGCGTCCTGAAGACGATCGTCGCCTTCGCCAATACTGCCGGCGGGACACTGCTCGTCGGCGTGGAAGACCGGACGCGCCATGTTCGCGGCATCGGCGAGCCGCTTGATGTGGAGGAGCGACTCGCGAACCTGATGAGCGACGCGATCGCTCCGCGCTTGGTGCCGGACATCGAGATTCTCCCGTGGCGCCGCACGTCCGTTGTTGCCGTGCACGTCTTTCCAAGCCCAAGCCGACCACACCACCTCAAGCGGGAAGGAGCAGCATCAGGCGTCTACGTGCGCGTGGGTTCCACCAACCGGCGAGCGGACGCTGACCTGATTGACGAGCTTCGCCGATTCAGCCGTGGCGAAGCGTTCGACGAGCAACCGATGCCGGGCCTCGACTCGGAAGCGTTGGACTTCCGAGTGGCTTCCGAGTCGTTCGCTCCGGTTCGTGCCCTGTCACGCCGCGATCTCGAGACGCTTCGGCTGTTGACTAGGCATCAAGGCCGCCTGGTGCCGACGGTCGGTGGATTGCTCCTCTTCGGCAAGGGCCGCGAGCGGGAGTTTCCGGACGCGTGGATACAGGCAGGGCGATTCGCGGGCCGGGACAAGAGCCGGATTGTCGATCAGGTCGAGATCCATTCGCTGCCGGTGCGTGCGGTGGAAGAGGCGATTGCCTTCATTACCAAGCACTCCGTGCATGGCGCAGAGATCGGACCCGTACGTCGAGTCGAACGATGGAGCGTTCCCCCGGCCGCAGCGCGCGAGGCCGTCATCAACGCCGTGGTCCACTCGGACTACGCTCAACGCGGCGCGCCCATTCGAATCTCCATATTCGACGACCGGCTCGAGGTGGAGAATCCCGGCCTGCTGCCGTTCGGATTGACGATAGAGGATCTGCCGCAGGGCGTCTCGAAGTTGCGCAACCGGGTCATCGGCAGGGTCTTTCACGCGCTCGGGCTGATCGAGCAGTGGGGCAGCGGCATTCAGCGCATGGCCTCCGCGTGTCGCGAAGCGGGCCTCGCGGTGCCGGTGTTCGAGGAACTGGCCGCCAGATTCGGCGTCACCATTTCCACCGAGCGTGGCACGCGGCCTGTTCGCGACAAGAGAGACGAGGCCATTCTCGCCTGCCTCTCGGGCTCGGCGGGACTGCTCACCAACGAGATTGCCAGCGCGATTGAGTTGAGCGCTCGCGCCACTCGCACGCGGCTTGCCCGACTGGTGGCAGGCGGCTTGCTCCGGGAGATCGGGACTAGTCCCCAGGATCCACGGCGGCGCTACTTCCCTGCGGAGTGATCCGACCGCCGGTCTGTGAGTAAGCAAAGACGTGGACCGATGACGTGCCGGGTGATGGAGCAGCTTCTTGTGGCGAAACGCTCGGTCGACGCAAGAACCATCCCTTGCGAGATCGAAAGTCGAACTAGTCCTGAACGACTCGAGAATCGAACCGTCAACGGAATCTCGGCGAGCAAGCTCTTTGAGTCGGACCATCTCGACTACACTGTCAATGCGCCTGTGCCGGTGCCGACCAGGCCATTGGAATGAACCTCGCCCGCCCCCTCCTTTGATTGAGCCGTCGGGACCACAGAGCGTGTCGTTCTTCGACGTGCGAGTGCTTTTCTGAGAGGACATGATGCTCGCTGGCCTCACCGATGACGAAGCGTCCCGACGCCTGCTCGCGGACGGCCCCAACGAGCTGCCCTCGGCAAGACGGCGGCACGTCTGGCACATCGCCTTCGAGGTCGTCCGCGAGCCGATGATTGCGCTGCTGGTGGCCTGCGGCACGCTCTATCTGGTGCTGGGCGACGTCCACGAAGCGATGCTGCTGTTGGCGTTCGTCTTCGTCGTCGCCGGTATTGCCTTCTTCCAGGAGCGCAAGACCGAACGGGCGCTTGACGCGCTGCGTGACCTCGCCAGTCCGCGCGCGCTGGTGATCCGCTCCGGCCAGAAGCGTCGCATCGCCGGACGCGAGGTCGTTCGCGAGGACGTCATCCTGCTCTCCGAGGGAGACCGGGTCCCAGCCGATGCCGTCGTCGTGTCGTGCACAAGCCTCTCGGTGGACGAGTCGTTGCTGACGGGCGAGTCGGTGCCGGTGCCCAAGGTGGCGGTGCAGGGGGAGGTCGAGATGGCCCGCCCCGGCGGCGATGACACCCCCTTCGTCTACTCCGGCACGCTCGTGGTGCGTGGCCAGGGTATCGCCACCGTGCGCGCGATCGGCGGGCAGACGGAGATGGGCCGCATCGGCAAGGCGCTGGCGGTGCTGGAGATCGAGCGCACCCCACTGCAACGCCAGACAGGCCGGCTCGTGCGGCTGTTCGCCGGCATCGGCCTGGCGATGTGCACCGTCGTCGTGGCGGCCATCGGGTTCGGGCGGGGCGATTGGATCGAGGGATTGCTCGCCGGCCTGACGCTGGGCATGGCCATGCTGCCGGAGGAGTTCCCCGTCGTCCTCACGATATTCCTGGCGTTGGGCGCCTGGCGCCTCTCACGCCACAACGTGCTCACCCGACGCATTCCGGCAGTGGAGACCCTGGGGGCAACGACGGCTCTGTGCGTCGACAAGACGGGCACCCTGACGCTCAATCGCATGTCCGTGGCCGACCTCGTCGTCGGCGACCAGGGTCTCGAGATCGACGCGAAAGGAACAGCGCTGCCAGAGGCGTTCCACGACGTGGTGGAGTTCGCGATCCTGGCCAGCCCTGCCGATCCGTTCGACCCGATGGAGAAGGCGATGAAAGAGCTCGGTGGGCGTGTGCTCGCCGGGACAGAGCACCTGCACGACAACTGGGAACTCCTGCACGAGTACCCGCTGTCACCGCAATTGCTGGCCATGTCGCGGGTGTGGCGCTCGCAGCACGGCACCGACCACGTCATTGCCGCGAAGGGCGCGCCCGAAGCCATCGCGGATCTCTGCCATTTGTCAGGGACGGAGCGCGAGGCGCTCGGCACGACGATCGCGGCGCTGGCTGCCAAAGGCCGCCGGGTCCTCGGCGTTGCGCGCGCGTGCTTCAAGGACGAGGGCCGGGGACTGCCGCGCGAGCAGCACGACTACGACTTCGAGCTCCTGGGCCTGCTGGGCCTCGCCGATCCGGTTCGCCCCGGCGTGCCGGAGGCGATCGCCGAATGCCGCCGCGCCGGCATCCGGGTCATCATGATCACCGGCGACTACTCCGGCACCGCGCAGAGCATCGCGCGGGAGATCGGTCTGCCCAACGCCGACGAGGTGATTACCGGGCCCGATCTGAATGCGATGGACGACGAGACCCTGACGCGGCGGGTCAGGACGGTCAACCTGTTCGCGCGGATGGTGCCCGAGCAGAAGCTGCGCCTGGTGCAGGCGCTCAAGTCGGACGGCGGGGTGGTGGCCATGACGGGCGACGGCGTCAATGACGCCCCTGCGCTGAAGGCCGCGCACATCGGCGTGGCGATGGGCGGTCGCGGCACCGACGTGGCGCGCGAGGCCGGCGCGATCGTGCTGCTCGACGATGCCTTCGAGTCGATCGTCAAGGGTGTGCGCACCGGACGGCGCATCTTCGCCAACCTCAAGCGCGCCATGCTCTACATCTTCGTGGTGCACATCCCGATCGCCGGGCTGTCATTGGTGCCCATCCTGCTCGGCTGGCCTTTGGTGCTGCTCCCGATCCACGTCGTCTTCCTGGAGCTCATCATCGACCCGGCCTGCACGGTGGTCTTCGAGGCCGACGAGGACGAGCACGGAGTCATGAATCGGCCGCCGCGTCGCCTCGACGAGCCGCTCTTCGGGCGGCGGGGACTGCTGGTCGGCCTCGTGCAGGGCTCGGCGGAGCTGGTTGCCGAACTCGTCCTGCTCGCGTGGGCGCTGCCGGCCCTGGGAGAGAAAGGCGCGCGCGCCGCCATCCTCACGACGATGGTGCTGTGCAATCTGGGGCTCATCTTCATCAGCCGGGCCGGCGGACGCACGCTGCGCGCCACACTTCGCGCGCCCAACCGGCCCGAGGCCATCGTCACCGCCGGGGCGCTCCTGCTGATAGCCGTCGCGCTCTTCGTCCCACCTGTCACCAGGCTGTTCGTCTTCGAGCCCATCAGGCTCGAGGTCATCGGGCTCTCGGTCTGCGCAGCCGCTGGCAGCCTGATTGTCGCCAGCCTCGTGCGCCGCTGGACCCCGCGATGAGCGACCGCCGCAGCCCAGCCAGGCGTCGGTCGGTCCCCGGCGAGCCGAAGGTCCTGCCGCGGCGGGACCAACCTGTCGTGCCCGATCTCGCCGGATACTGTGCGCTCGCGACGGCGTGTAGCTGGATTTGAGCTGTGCGAGAATACTCGGACGGCTGATGACCACCTGCCATTACCCGCCGCAGTCGGCGGGCGGCACACGAACCCGGAGACTGAAGTGAAGAGCAACGACGCCAATGACCTCTCGACCCGCGGCCGGACGCTCGAGGACCTGTTCTTCCTGGAGCAGGACCGAGTCCTCCTCGAAAGACACCGCGAGTTGAAACGCATGGAAGAGACGCGACAGGCGCTGGCCGCCGTGTCCGGTATCACCAACACGAAGGTGCTCGATCGGCTGGTCGCACTCGACATCCACGCGGAAATCGTCAGCGCGCTTGCACTCGTACCGCTGGTCGAGGTGGCGTGGGCAGATGGCCGCATCCAGGAAGAGGAACGGGCAGCGGTCCTCCAGGCGAGTGCGGACTACGGGATCACGGTCGGGCATCCAGCCCACGCGCTGCTCGAGCGGTGGTTGGCGCACAAGCCCGACACCGAGTTGCTCGACGCATGGACGCTGTACGTCAACGGACTGTGCGAGGCGATCGACGACGAAGAGCGAGAGGCCCTGCGGGCAGACCTCATCGACCGCGCCAGCCTAGTGGCCGCTGCCGCGGGCGGCTTCCTCGAGTTGACCTCACCTGTCTCAGCGAGCGAGCAACGGATGCTCGACCGGCTGGACCAGGCATTCAAGAAGTAGGGTCAGAGCGCCGCCAAGGTGCGCATCCACCAGAGGTGGGCGGCAATCCGCACGGCCGGGCACGAACGCATGCCGCAGCGCATCGTCGGCCCGGAGCTCCACAACCGCCAAGGCCGAGCTCCGATCCATCGGGTACTCGGCTTCTACCAGAACGTGACGCAGGTAGTCACGTGCCTCTGGACCACGTTATCGGGGTTCAAATCCCTGCCTCCCAGCCAAACACCCCCTTTTGCAACAAGTACTTACCAGAACTTCCCACTCGCTAGCCGCCGACACGGTGTGCACCACGTTATCGGCGTCAGCTTCGGTTTCCGCAACCGATTGATACTCGTGGCCTTAGCCGGCGCCTCGCAGATTAGCGGAGTCTCGATGAGACACGAATGAGACACGCTGACCGGTTGATGACGTGCAACACGTCCGTGCACTCGTTGTATACTGCCGCTCCGTGAAGCCACTACCCGTCTTCATCCTGCTCGCGTTGTTGGTGCCGTCCGGCAGCTGCCGGCAGGCGGAGCCAGCACCATCGCGCGCCTCAGACGCGGTGAAGTACGGCGCGAATTCGGCGGCCGGGAGTTACTTCACCCATGACGGCGTGCGGCTGTATTACGAGATCTACGGCGCGGGCGAACCGCTGCTCGTGATCCACGGCAACGGGAACAGCATTGGCGGCATGGCGGCGCAGATCGCGTACTTCCGTGAGCATCACCAGGTCATCGCGATGGATAGCCGCGACCACGGCAGATCGGCAGATAGTCCGGAGAAGCTCACGTACGAGAAGATGACCGATGATCTCGCCGCCCTGCTGGATTACCTGAAACTCGGCCCTGTGAATGTGCTGGGCTGGAGCGACGGCGCCATCGAGGCCCTGCTACTTGGCATCCGCCATCCGGCGAAGGTGAAGAAGATTGCGGCCATGGCCGCCAATCTGAATCCCACCGAGGAGGCAGTCTATGCGGAGGTGATTGGCTGGGTGAAGCAGGGACTGGCAGCCCTTCCGGAGACGCAAGAAGACACGCCGAACGCGGGCCGGGCCCGGAAGGTGACTGCGATGATGCTGGAGGAACCCCACATCGACGCCACAGCGCTGGAGGCGATCACGGCGCCCACGCTGGTGCTCGCAGGCGATCATGACGTGATCCGCGATGAGCACACCCTCGAGATCTATCATCGTCTCCCCAACAGCCAGCTCGCCATCTTTCCGAACGCCACCCACAGAATCCCGTACGACGACCCAGACACCTTCAATGCCACGGTAGAACGGTTCTTCCGGACGCCATTCGTGAAGAAGGACCGGATCCGAGACTTCATCAAGTCGATCGAGAAGAGCCGCGCCGAAACCAGAAACCCGAAGTAGAACCGCTGCCGCGAGACTGAACCCGATCGCTCACGCGGCGTCCTCTGCCTCCGTGAGCCTGATCGGCACCTCCACCCCGTCGTCGCGCCGCCAGGACGAGCTCGCCGTTCATCGCGCCGATGAACTTCCTCAACGTACCGATGTAGAGCTCGCTGCGGCGCTCCATCTTCGAGACCTCGGCTTGGCTGACGCCAAGCAGGTCCGCCATCGCTTCTTGCGTCAGGCCTCGGGCCTTCCGCAGTTGCGACAGGTGCAGTTCGTCCGACAGCCGCCGCGCTTCCGATTCCATGCGTGCGCGCGTAGCCGGGCGAGCCCTGGCCTTGATGCCGGTCCACTTGTGGCGGGTCATGTCAGCCCCTCGTGCCTGAGCGTGCGGAAATGCTCGTCGTAGAGCGCGTCCGCACGCGGGGCACGGCAAGCCACCTACCGTCGGGGGTCCACGCCAGCGCCCGCGGGAGGAACAACAGGGGTTCGGGCACCGGGTGGAAGTCCGCGGCCTTCGCTCCCTTCCGCCCAGTGCTGGCGTTGCGTAGATCCCATGGGTGATGAAGTCGACGTCGTCCTGCCATCCCGCCTTCCCCGAGCTTCTCGAGGATCTCGTAGTGCGAGAGTGTGCGGCCGACCGTTGGCCCCTCCTGGCGCTCCGGAGAGTCACGCCGTCCGTTGTCGTCGGGCCGTCCTGCAACACGGTGTTCATCCCGGCATGTGTGATTAGGAACGGTGGTTCGGGGCTGACTGGGCCGCCCAGGTCAGAGGGGGGAGAGCCGATCCAACTTTGCGGCCACGGCGTGAGACGCCGCGATCAGGTCTTCGACCAGCCGCTCGTCCGCTTCAGCCGCCCCTTCGTACTCAGGACGATTCCGCAGGTCGTGGCACTTCGACAGAACGCGCCACACTTCCGGTCCGAGTCCCAGAGTATCGGGCAGCACCTGGAAGACGATATAGCGTTTCACCGGACGAAATCCACGGTAGCGCAGGGCCGCGAGACACAGCGCGTGCGCCGCGCCGTAGGCGAGGTCGAACCGGCCTTCGAGAGAGTTGTCCGCGTTCTCGGCGTCGCGGAGCCGTGACAGCCCTGACCGCTTCAGCCCCTCGAACTCGGCAGCGTCGGGAGGCTCGGCGATCAAGGGCTGGCCCGGGCCTGCGAGGCGTTCAAGAGGCGAGGTCATCTTCTGATCCAACGATCCAGAGTTTCGGCAGGGCGAGGACCTTCGTCAAGAACGCGTTCCGGGCCGCCCGCCGCTTCCTGAATTCGCTCGTGCTGTACACCGTCGGGTTCACGGGTCGTCCCAGCGTTGCGCCGACGACCTCGAGGACCGGGTACACGTCGCCATAGGTCAGCTGATCGCTGACCATCATCAGGTCGATATCGCTTCGAGCCGTGTCGGTCTTCCTCGCGACAGACCCGTAGACAAATGCGGCGACGATTCTGGGAGCGAGCGGCCGAAGTGCGGCCGCGAGCGGTTCGACGACGCCGACGGTCTTGTCGACGATGTTGCGCAATTCGTCGAAGAGCGGGGAGCTCGGGTTCGCCTGATAGTGGCGCTGGTTACCCACCTGCTTGACGCTCACGAGTCCGCTCTTCTCGAGGCGCGCCAACTCCCGCAGCACCGTGCCGGTTCCTCCACGCGCCCGGCTGACGATCTCGGACACGTAGAAGCTCCTCTCGGGCTGGCCGAACAGCAGTCCGAGCACCCGCTGTTTCGTCTTCGAGAACAGCGCATCCGCCAGCCCTCCGGATTGGTCGCGCACCGTTCCACCGACCCTCTTCATTCCCATTCTGGGTGTGAAGCTACCCTATGTCGGTGGCTTTGTGCAAGTGCTTCGCACGGTCGGCCGGAGAGACCGCCGCTGCCGCTGGAGCGGGTCCCAATGGTCGATGGCCAGATCGACGTGAGACACAATGAGACATGTCGCACAAGAACAAACCAGAGCGGACGAGAGCGAACCGAAGCGCGGGAGGTGAAGACCGGAGCAAAACGGAGCGGACCGGAACATACCGGAGCACATTCACCGCTCTCTGGACCACCTTGTCGGGGTTCAAGTCCTTGCCTCCCCCTGCAATGCCGCGGCCATTCGGAAGAGAAGGAAAGTGGCAGCCTGACCGCCGTCTCCAACATGTCTCCACGACCGGGGGAGAATCCTGAGGAACGGCGGGCACTGCCGTGCACAAATCGACGCCTGTAACGGCCTGAGACTCGAACCCTTAGAGCCAGAAGTCGCGCGCCATCAACCATTTACAGAAACGCGTGATTAGGGTTCGAATCCCTCTCTCTCCGCCAATTCATCGCGCAACCGCGCGATGAATTGGCGAGTCCCGCCGAAGCCCCTCGACGTTGCTCGGGGCGAAGGCGGACCGCCAGCCTTCGCTCACTTGGTCCTGGCGATGGTTGTCCGCCAAAGCCGCGAAGCGGCGAAGGCGGAGTGTCCCAATCATCCGGTGAGCTACGGCTGACAAGCCAACATCTTTCGCTCACCTCCGGCTTGCCACTCTCCTCGGTGAGCTTCGGCTGACACGCCACTGACAGGGAGAAGCTTGTCCGCGGCATACGCGTGGCAGTTCCTGGTGCAAGGGCTCGCCTCGGGCGATAGCCTCGGAGTGGTCCTCAAGAGGTTGAAGGACAACAGGTGGGGCGAGTTCCGATAACTTGGAGGCAGCGATGATTTCACCCTGGTCCGCCGCAAGTAGATTCGGCGTGATGGCAGGTCCGCTGACGCTCACTGGTGCGGCGGGAATCTCGGCGCCGGCCATCGCCCCGCCAGACGCCGTGGGTCTGACCGTTCGTGTGCTGAGGGCGATGTATCCCGAAATTAGAGGGCACCAGCTCAGCTACCGCGCAGAGAGCCTCTGGCTCCAATTCGAAGATGTCCCCCGTCCCGCTGTGCAGGTCTGGTTGATCACGGTCGAGGAACACGCCAGCCCTTCCTCATAGCCGGTCGGCCCGAATCCCGTCCACAAGGCGATGGTGGAATTGGCGAGGGACCGTCAGGGGTGGGACATCAAGCGAGAGCTGAATCTCGAACGCTGGGGCGAGCTGCGGAACGTGGTAGATGAGCATCCGCAGTGGTCCGACGCGGAGATCGAGCGGGAGCTGACCGCTCGGGGCGGACGGTTCGGGTTCTCGAAGAAGCAGGCCCTCCTGGAGCTGGTGCTGCCGAAGATTCGCGCACCCGGGACGGATCACCTCGACGAGCAGGAGTACGTGAGTATCCTCACCGAGGCGGCGGGCGCCCGAAACGGGTGGAAGCACATTCTCAGCCGGTGCGCGCCTCCTCGCCGTCGCCGGGTGCCATCTTGACGTAGACCACGTGTAGTGGTCATATGACCACATATGATGGTCAAGACATTGTCGAGCCCGTTCGGCGGGCAGGCCCGAACAAGAGTCCTCGTGAGCCTGCGCCTGCTGGAGTCCAGTTTCCCTCGCGAGTTGTCGCGGGTGCTCGCCGTACCAGTGTCCGCAGTCTCTCGGGCGCTCGTCGGGCTTGAACGGGACGCATTGGTGGTGGGCCGATTGGTCGGCCGAAGCCGCGTCTACACGCTGAACCCCGCCTATTTCGCTGGTCCGGAACTTGCGGCTTACCTGTTCCGGTTGGCGGACGCCGATACTGCGCTGAGAACGGCAGCATCACGGCTTCGACGAAGGCCACGTCGAACAGGGAAACCGCTGTGACGCTGACCTCGACATCCACGCTGCCTGAGGTGGCCGTCGCCGTGGGCGCCCAACTCCGGCGGCACGGCATTACGGCGGTGCTTACTGGCGGCGCATGCGTGTCGGTCTACACGGACGGATCCTACGTGTCGAAAGACGCTGACTTTGTCATCCAGGGACGAGTCCAGCAGGCCGCCCTCGATGGCGTGCTCGGGGAGCTCGGTTTCGCACGGAAGGGCGATCGGTACGTCCATCCTGACGTCGAGTTCTACCTCGAATTCCCGCCGGGCCCGCTTGCCATCGGAGCCGACCTCGCCATTCGACCAGCTGAAGTGTCGATAGCAGACGATGTCGCGCTCGCGTTGTCGCCGACTGATTCGTGCCGCGACCGGCTCGCCGCGTTCTACCACTGGCGCGATCGCCAGAGCTTGCGGCTCGCCATCGCCGTCGCGCGCCATCAACCAGCTAGAAACACGCGTTACCAGGGTTCGAATCCCTCTCTCTCCGCCAATTCATCGCGCTACCGCGCGAAGAATTAGCGAGTCCCGCCGAAGCCCCGCCTTCGCTCGGTTCCAAGACGTGCCGAGCATCGGCGCGGGCGGACCGCCAGCCTTCGCTCACCTTCGGCTTACCGCTTTCCTCGGTGAGCTTCGGGTGGCAAGCAGCCACCTTCGCTCACCTTCGGGCCTGGTTGTTCGTGTCGGTGAGCGGCGCCAGGATCTTCTCCAGCGCGACAATGAGTGGTGGAAGATCTTCGGTGACGACCTGCCAGACGATGTCTTCATCCACGCCGAGGTAGTCGTGAACGACCTTGTGGCGCATGCCAACAATCTCGCGCCACGGGATCTCGGGGTGTTCATCGCTGAAATCACTGGACACGAGCCGGCCCGCTTCCCCAATCACCTGAACGAGATGGGTGAGCGCGAGGCGGAGATTCTCGTCCGTTTCGTACGCGTCGTGCCCAGGCCCGTTGCCTTTCCAACCGCTTTCCTCGCCATGTCGAGCATGTGCCCGACGTACACGAGATCACGCGGCGACATACAACGATTCAGCGGCGCTCATGACGTTGTCTCGGATTCGCGGACTCAGGAACTTCGGCGTGACCATGTCGACGCGTCGACCGTGCAGGAGTTCAGAGAACTCGCGTTCGATCGTGACGAAACGCAGGCCTGGAATATGGCCGGGCAGGAATTCGACGAGGACATCCACGTCGCTGTCGGCCCTGAAGTCGTCGCGAAGCACGGACCCGAACAGTGCCAGGCGGGCGATGTGGTGCCGTCGGCAGAACGCCGACACCGCCTCCCGATCGATCGACAGGTGTGGACTCATCGTCTCGCCTCTGGCGTCTATGATAGCGCACGCGTGCATAGGCCTCACCAGGGCGCGGTGCCCGGTGATGCCCAGTGCATCGAGGGTTCGCTCCAATCGATCCGCGGAGGCTGTGGCTGCCGTCTCCAACATGTCTCCACGACCGAGGGAGAATACTTAGGACTGGCGGGGACTGCTGTGCACAACTCGACGCCTGTAACTGCCTGAGACTCGAACCCTTAGAGCCAGAAGTCGTACGCCATCAACCAGTTAGAACCAGGTGTTACCAGGGTTCGAAGCCCTCTCTCTCCGCCATTCGACTCGGCCCGAGCAACGTCGAGGGCCTCGCTCATGGCAAGCCAGCCAGGGAGAATGCCCTGAGCGAGGGAGCGAGGCGACCGAGTCGCCCCTCGACTCGCTCGGGGCGACCCTGAGCTAGGCCGAAGGGCCGAACGGCACGAACTCGCGGCGTCGGGCCAGCAGCTGAACGGCCGTGCCGGGCGCTGCGCGACTCAGGTGCATCTTAGGCTGCGTCGTCGCCAGGTCCTGGCACCCGGCCAGTTCCTGGATGGCCCGGGGCGGTGCGCCGGGCATCGCCAGGTGAGAGCAAGACGATCGATCGCAGACGAGATTCTCGCGGCGAGGCTCGAGGGAATTCTCGGTCACGACGGCGTTCGGCAATGCGACGGCCGGGGATGCGATCCTGGATCTTCACCCCTCGTCGCCAGATCGTTGAAGGTCGGCCGGAACGGAAGTGGAGGCACGAGGGTTTGTGCTCCAACACGGCCCGGACCTCGCGGCCCGGGCCGTGCAGAGGATTGTCACCGCGTCTCGACTACTTGAACGAGATTGGGAAGGTGACGCTGGCGCCTGTCAGCGAAGATGTGATCCGGACCGACTTCGGCGGCGTGCACCAGAAGCCGGTGGAGTTGCCGAGCGTGTTGCTCGGGTTGATGACGCCGGAGGTGTTGGACAGGAGCTGGTCGAACAGCCAGTTGCCCAACGCGTCCACCGGGGCCCTGCCGATCACGGGATTGGTCGCAGCCGTCATGGCCGTGCAGACCCCATTCACCTTGAAGGTCGGCGGCGTGGTGATGTCATACGTGATGTTCATCGTCTGGCCGGCGGCCGGGCTGATGGTGCCGCCCACGGTCCAGCGCCCCTTGCTCTGGGTGTAGATGGCCTTCGCCGGAACGATGGCCTCTGACGTGGAGACGTTGATGGTCACCGTCGCCGGGGTTGCCGACACCGCGCCCGCACGGTCAATGGCATTGTAGGTGAACGTGTATGGGCCCGCCGCCGTCGCGGCGGGTGGCGTGAAGGTGACCACGCCGCCCGCGAACACCGTGCCCGCCACGACGCCCAGGCTGGCGTTGCCGGTCACGATCACGGCGGCAGCGAGGTCGGCGGCGCCGTCCGGATCGGTATCGTTGGCCAGCACGTTGAGGCTGTTGGCGAATCCGCGCAGCGCGCCGGCCGTGTCGTTGATCGCGACCGGCGGATCGTTCACCGGGGTGATCGTCACCGTCACGGAGGCGTCGTTGGAAACCTGCGCCCCCACGGTCACGTGATAGCTGAACGTGTCGGTGCCATTCGCGTTCAGGTTGGGCGTGTAGCTGATGCTGCCGTCGGGATTGACCACCGCCGTGCCCAGTACGGGCAGGCTCACCACGCTCACGATCCCGCCCGCGACACCCGTGTCATTGGCCAGGACGCTGATGGCGGCGGGCGTGTCCTCGAGCGTGGTGATCGTGTCGTTCACCGCGACCGGAAGGCTCCCGGCGCCGCCTGCCACGGTGCCCGGGCTCACCTGGAAGTCGTTCGAGCCGCTGCCGGACGAGAGCACCGTCACCTTGGCCGGCGGGGCGATCAATTGGCCGACGACCAATTGGCCGCTGGCCGGATCGATCGTGCCCAAGCCTTGCACGGTCAGCGTCTGCGGGACCAGGAGGTCACCCGAGAGCGCCTTGACCGACAGGTTCTGGCTCGCCGGATCATAGAGCGCCTCGCTGATGAAGATCTGGTCGCCCAGCGGCATCGGCGAGTAGGCCGTGACCGTCTGGCCCACGGCGTTGACCGAGTTCGACTGGACGCAGACCTCGGACGGGACGATCGCCGGATGGCTTTCGCCGAAGTAGTTCACGCCCGCGGCGAACATCTGGTTGGCGGTGAGGTTGGCGGGCGCGCTGTAGGGCGGCCCGGGGTTGCCGTTCGCATCCAGCGTGGGGGTGCAGGCCGCATCGAAGTACGAAAGCTGGGTGGCGACGGTGGCCGGCGCCGGGCCGGCAGGGAGCCGTCCCTGGGTGCTCGACGTGGCGTTCGCGTAGACATCAACCGTGGTGGCCGCTGCGGAGCGGGCATAGCTGGCGCGGTTCAGGGAGATGTCACCGGCGATCGCTCCTTCGTAGATCCGGCCCATCATGGTGAACGAGGTGCTCTCGAACACGAAGCCGTTCGGGCCCTCGATGCGGAAGATGTTGGCGTTGCGGGTGGTGCCGTCCGCGACCACGTAATCCGGCAGGGGGCTGCCGGTGATGGGCCCGATGCGGGCGGGATCGGCAATGTACTTCTTGCCGTTCCCAGGATAGAGCGTTGCCCCGCCGGCGGCGACCAGCGCGTCGTAGAACGGATCCTGCCCAGGCAGCAGGAGCGGAATCGGCGGAACCTCGGCCCCGCCGGGCGTCGGCGAGGGCAGCAGGAATGGACCGATCCGGCCATTCAGCGCTTTCGAGAAGTCGATCGCCGCCGCCAGGCCGACATCTTCGGTGAAGAAGAGCCGGTCGCCGGCGATCCTGTCGGCGAAGATGAACTTGCCGACCGGCGTGTAAACGGTGTAGGTGCCGTTGTACGGCAGGGGACTGATCTTGATTCGGGTCCGGGCGAACACGACCTGGTCGCCGGGTATGACGTTGAACCCGTTGGCGAAAGACGACTCGAGGTCGATGATCAGCATCACCACGCCGTCTGATTGGTGCCAGGGATCGGAACCTTGCGGACGCCGGAGGTGACATTGGCGTAGAAGTTTTCGATCGCCCAATTGGTGGGGAAGATCTCGGGCGGGATCCCATTTGGGATGATCGGCAGCAGGCACCACGGGAGTTCAGCCTGGCTCTGAGGGAGACAGTTCTCCAGGGCCAGGCCGCCCTTGTCCTGATACCAGGTTGGAAACGAATTGGCGGGGTCGATCGGTCCGAAGCGAGCGAGCTGAGCTGATGCTGAAGGCACCGCGCTGACAGCAACCAGCAGGACGAACAATCCTCCCAACAGGCGAGTTCTTCTCATGTCCTCGTCTCCAACGGGGTTGTGCCGACCCCGCGGCGAAATGTGAAGCCGCGGACGCTTCGTCGCGCTTCCGCAGCTTGGAGTCTCTTCCGCAGTGATCGCCGAGCGCCGACCCGGGACGTGCCGACACAAATCACACGCCCACGTTCCGTGGTCACTGGGGACGAGAAGCTCCGATTGGTTGTGACGGCCCGGCTTTTTTCCAGCGCTCCGCCCGGAGCGGACGATCGCCGTTCATAGCCGAGTGCCGCCGGTTTTGTTGCCGTGAGCCAATGGAACCGAGCCGCCGATTCCTTGACCCGCCGGGGATGGGCTCTATCAAGAACGCTGCCATGCAGCGGCAGAAAATTCGGCCGAGAAAACAGGTCTCTGCGTTCGACTAACGCAATTCGAAAAAAATGTTTTCGGTTCTTGTCAACGGTGGGACGGAGAGTCAATCGTCGCTTGTGCCGGACACAGACGATCAGTAGACGGATCGGCCAGCCTCTTCGTCAGCCTCGAGCGGGACCAGGTCGGGTTGTTGGTCTACGCCTCGACTTGACGCTGCAGCCGGGCGCAAGAATAGCGGATCCAGGACCGGGACCTTCCCAGTCACCACTCCTGTTTCGGCTCGTCAGCCGCTGACGTGCCGGAGGCTGCCCGCAAGAGCCGCGAAGCGGCGACGGCGGGCGATCCGTGCAGCCACGCGACGCACCCCTATTTCATCATCTGCGCCACTCGGGTCCAGTCGGTCTGGAGCACCACGGCGCGATCGACTCTGATCATCGTGTCCAGGTCGCTTCTGCCAAGCTCGCGCGTGAGCATGCCTTCCTTCACCCAGAGCATCAGGTTCCTGAGCGTCGCGCGCGGAGCGGAGAAGTCGAGGTACGCGGGGTTCACCTCGACGACCGGGCGCGCGCCCTGGGCGCGAGGCCGCGCCAGGTTGAGCATCATCTGCTCGCCTTGCGGCGCGGTCCGCCACGCCTGCGCGGTCCGATCGGCTTCCGTCATGCCTGAGAGCAGCGCCTCTGCCGCCTTCAGCCGCTTCACGGGCTCGAAGAGGCGGTCGTCGGGCGACGGATTCGCCGCCTTCCGGTAGTCGTCCTCGCGCCGCTTGTCGATCGCGATCGCGTGCCTGCGCTCCTGCTCGGAGTTCGCCGGGTTCTTCTGTGACGCGGCGGCAGCCTCGATTTCCTTCCTCCGCTTCTCCTGCGAGGCTGGACTCATGAAGTTCTCGTACTGCTTCTTCCGGCTCTCGAGCGTGCTCCCGGGGATGAGGGCGTCTTGTCGCGCGCGGACGAGATACGCCTGGATCACACGCTCGTGGCTCACCGGCAGGAAGAGCGGCGGGTTGGACGCCCCCGCGATGTAGACGTGGTCTCCATACGCCGGAAATCCCGCGACGTCCCGCAGGCGCTCAGGCTGCTCGAAGAACACGCCCCGCGCGTCCTTCTCCCACGGGTCGCCTTCGAACTTGGGTATGGCGTTGATCCAGACCCAGAACCCGCCGAACGTGTTGTTCACCCATTGGCCTTTGAGGCGGAATTTCGGCCCGCCGGGTCGGGCGGCCGGGTCGGGCTCAACGTGCTTGTTCATCCACGGCCACAGGACGATGCTCGCCGAGAGCGCCCACTTCCTGCAGTCGGTGCCGCCGGGCGGCGACACGAGATCGACCTGGCTGGCCATCTCCGGCACATGGCCCGCAAGGCCTGCGAGCGCCGGGCTGGCCGCTACGACGGCCGCCACTTCGTCCACCGTCTTGCGCCATTGAGCCTGGACGGCTGGCGTGATGCCGCAACGCTGCATCTGATCGCTGGTCAACGTGGCCGGCCTGTAGGCCAGCCACTCGCCGCCGGGCTTGCCGGGAACACCTTGCGCCCTGGCCCCCGCGCCAATCAGGAGGAGGGCGAGGCCACAGCTCACGCCGACGAGCGTCTTCGAGCGGAATTTGGGGGGAAGCATGGAGCGAATCCTACTCGATCTTGCACCCGCCTGGCGCATGCCCGAGGCTTGCCCCGGGGCCTCGGATTTCTGCAGGAACGAGGCCCAATTCCGCCGACGGGCCAACCCCCCCGGCGGCGCCTGCGAGGGACTCGGCCACAGCCCACGCGGCCTTGCGGCGAACACAGCTTGGCGCTAGCCTTGTACGCCCCCCGTTCAGGGTGGTCGCACCCGATTGCCGACGCCGTTCGGTTCGAACCCAAGGTGCAGACCACGGCCACCACACTTCGCTGCAGCGCCTTTCGCGAAGGAGGGACACGCATGTGCAGGACGAGACTCATCCTCATGCTGGTCGCGATGGCCCTGGCTTTGGCCTTGCCAGCGGCGGGCCAGACACAGATCACGACAGCCGTCATCCAGGGCGCGGTCGTGGACTCGAGCGGGGCGGTGCTTCCCGGCGTCGACGTGGAAGTTCGAAACGTCGACACCAACCTCACGCGCAGCCTCGTGACGGATCGGGAGGGCCGGTTCGTCGCGCTGCAGCTGCCGCCGGGGCGCTACACGCTGACATTCAAGCTGTCCGGGTTCGCGACGCTCGTCCAGGAGGACATCCTGGTCACGGTCGGCCAGTCGGCGCAGGTCAATCCGATCATGAAGGTCTCGGGCGTGGCGGAGACGGTGACGGTGACCACCGCGCCGCCGACCATCGAGACCTCGCGCACCGCTGCGGCGATCACGCTCAACCAGGCGACGATCGAAACGACGCCGATCCTCGGCCGCAAGTTCGAAGACCTGCTGACGCTCACGCCCGGCGTCAGCGTCGTCCAGGGGCCGGATGGCGACGAGATCACGTTCGCCGGCCAGCGCGGGGTGTTCAACAACATCAGCCTCGACGGCGGCGACTACAACAACGGGTTCTTCGGCGAGCAGATGGGCGGGCAGCGCGCGGCCATCGACATCACGCTCGATGCGGTGAAGGAGTTCCAGGTCGTGGCCACGGGGGCCGCGGCCGAGTTCGGCCGCACGGCCGGCGGCGTGGTCAACGTCATCACGAAGTCCGGCACCAACGATCCGCACGGCAGGCTGTTCTGGTTCCAGCGGCTCGAGGCCCTGACGTCGAACACCTCGGACGGCGGAACGCTGACCGACTTCAACCGCAAGCAGTTCGGCGGCACGATGGGCGGCCCGATCAAGCGGGACAAGGCGTTCTTCTTCGTGGCCGTCGAGGGCATCCGCGAGAAGTTCCTGCCGGGCGAACCTCTCCGCGCCGATCGGGCGCCGCGTGCCCCGTGGCCACGCCGACGATCGCGGCGAACGAGTCGCTGATCGGGTCGAACGCGGACTGCCAGCGGCTGGCCCTGCTCAGTTTCTTCAAGACCACCCGCAACCAGGACGAAGGGCAGCCGGTCGCCCACAAGATCAACAACAACGCGCTGCTGGCGAAAGTTCGACTGGACGCTGAACGCGAGGAACAACCTGTCGTTGTCGTACAACTTCAACTACTCGAAGAACACGAACCAGACCTTCGACGTGGCCACCTACGGCAACTCGGCGAACGGCATCGAGGGGCCGTCGAAGATCCACATCCTCAACGTCAACCTGTTCACGACGGTGTCGGCGACCAAGGTGAACGAGTTCCACGTCACCTACTCGCGCGAAGATCGGCCGCGCTCGGCCGTCACGTCGAACGTGCCGGCCGACACCGGCATCGGCTTCGGCCCGTCGTTCCGGTTCGGCAACCCGTTCTTCCTCGCGCCGAACGTCGACGAGCTGATCAAGCGCTTCCAGGTGAAGAACAACTTCACGATCATCACGGGCGCGCACACGATCAAGACCGGCGCGGAGTGGCTGCACACGAACAACTACCAGGTGTTCCGCGGCTTCTTCGAGGGACGCTACCTGTTCGACAGCGTCACCGGCTTCCTGCGCTACGCGTCGCCGGCGGCGCCCGGCGGGTTCGGGCCCTACACGGTCGGGTGCTCGAACGGGACGTTATGTCACGGCGCCGGCGTCCTGCCCGGCCGGCACGACGACGACGTGGCGGGCCGCTGCTGTTCTACCTGCAGGGCAGCAGCCCTGACGGCATCGCCCGCGACGCGGCCGGCGAGTCGGACATCAACAACGAGGAGTTCTCGCTCTTCATCCAGGACAAGTGGCAGGTCACGCCGCGGCGTGACGCTGGACTACGGGCTGCGGTGGGACGCGCAGCTCATGCCGAAGACGGTCGATCCGAAGACCACGGCGTACGCGACCGTTCCTGAACGACCCGCGGTTCCCGTCGGACGGCACGATCCCCGACCAGTGGAAGCAGTTCCAGCCGCGCCTCGGGGTGGCCTGGGACGTCAAGGGCGACGGCAAGACGGTGGTCCGCGCGAGCGCGGGCATCTACTACGCCCGGCAGAACATGCTGAGCCAGGTCGGATCGGTCACGACCAACGGCATCCAGCAGAAGACCGACTACCGCGACGCCACCTTCACCTCGTTCGCCGACATGCCCGTCTGGCCGAACCTGCTGGCGCCGAGCGCCGTGCCGCCGGGCACGTTCCCGCTCTTCACCGGCGTCCGCGTGTTCGACCGCGACTACAAGAACCCGCGCATCTACAGCTTCAACGCCGGGTTCGAGCAGCAGCTGGCGCCCGACTGGGCGGCCTACGTCGACTTCACGCTACGCGAAGGGTGTCCACCTGACGCGGTTCCTGAACTACAACGTGCACGGCACCGCGGCGGCCGCGAACCAGCCGCCCACGCGCGACACGACGACCTACGTCGGCGCGCAACCCGTTCGGGCCGCAGCTCGGCGACGTGTTCGTCACCAACAGCCGGGGCAAGGGGCTCTACCGGGGCGCCACCTTCGGCGTGCGCAAGCGCTTCTCGAACCAGTACCAGTTCGAGGCCAACTACGTCCTGTCGAAGGACGAAGACGACGACTCGAACGAGCGCGACCCGTTCACGGACCGGTCGTTCAACTTCTACGACCTGAGCCAGGACTACGGCCCGTCGGACCGCGACATCCGCCACAAGTTCAACTTCTTCACCTATCGCGGAGCTGCCGGGACGGGTGCTGGTCAACGTCCGCATCCAGGCGCGGTCGGCGCAGCCGATCACGACGTCGCCGCGCGTGCTGAACAACGTGGACCGCGGCCGCAACTGGGACCGGAAGGACAACGCGTACTTCTCGCTCGACTGGCGGCTGCAGCGGCCGTTCCGGGTGGGCGGGCGCGCCGAGATCATCCCGATCGCTCGAGATGTTCAACACGTTCAACAACGCCAACAACGTGAACCCGCTCTCCACGCCGGCGCTGTTCAACTTCGACGGCTTCCTGCGGCAGGGCGTCGGCGATCCGCGCCAGGTCGCAGCTCGCGGTGAAGCTCGTGTTCTGATTTTCTGCAGGGGCGGAGCCGCGGGTCGTGGGCGGCCCCCAGGCTCCGCCCTCACGTGTCGCCGGCGCGACAGCCCCGTCGTCTCGCAGGGGCTGCGTGGCGAGGGCCGCTCGCGGCGACATGGGAGACCGCCCGAGTCGCCTCTAGATCCAAGGCCCGCCGTTCTCCAGTCCGTTGCACGCAGATCCGCCAGGTCCGTGAGGCGTCCGCAGGCTCGAAGCAGCGCGACCTCGCCGCGTCGGGCACTTCGCGCGTCCTCGTGCGACCAGCTCAGAGTGGCCGGGACGTGGACGGCCCATCCCCCGAGCTCGAGGACCGGCAGGATGTCCGACTTGACGGAGTTGCCGACCATCAGGAAACGCCGGGCGTCGACGCCCTGCCGTGCCAGGATCGAGGCGTACACGGCCGCGGTCTTGTTGCTGACGACTTCGACGAACCGAAAGTGATCGCGCAACCCGGACCGATCGACCTTGGATGTCTGGTGCAGCAGGTCGCCCTTGGTGATGAGCACCAGCGGGTACGCCGCGGCAAGCGTCGTGACCGCCTCGCGCGCGCCCTCGAACAGCTCGATCTCTTCGCGTCAGCATCTGCTTGGCCAGGTCGATCAGCCCCTGGATCTCGCCTCCGGCCACCCGGCCCCCGGCGAGCGCAAGCGCGCTCTCGATGAGCGACAGGATGAAGTTCGACACGCCGTAGCCGTAGTAGGGGATGTTCTGCAGCTCCACCCGATTGACGTGCGCGTCGATCTCATCCTCGCTGAGGACGACACCGGCGGAAGCCAGCAGCCGGTAGAACCGGTCGCGCCCCATCCGGTAGCTGCGCTCGTTGTGCCACAACGTGTCGTCGCCGTCGAACGCAATCAGATCGAACGCCCGCTTCGCCATGTTCACACTCTGTGCAAGTAACGCCCTGAGTACCTATTCTTACCTCAGAAGCCGGCACACTGGACCGAGGAAAGCCGTCATTTGCTCCATGGCTGGCGGCGTATCGGACGTAGTCCTTGGTCTTCGCGGACTCGATGTCGCCCGGGGCATTCGCGGATTGATGTAGCCCGGGGTCTTTAGACCCCGGGTCTGGAGTTTCTACATATTGTCACGCCGCAGCGGCATGAGTGAGCCCACGATCGGTGGGCGCGAAGTGGAATTCTGTCACGAGCTCCGGATGGTCCACGACTTCTTGTCGCAGCAACGTGATCAGGTCGAGGCACGACGGGCGGAGGGCGTGTCGTCGCCACTTCGGCAACGCGGCGTAGACGGTTCCCCGCTCGGCGCCGAAGGCGACGAGGGCCGCCAACAACAGCGCGCTGTATGCGGCGACCGACAAGGCCGGTTGCTTGGGGACGGCGGTCGCGTTCCACAACTGCGCCTGCCCGATCCCCAAGGTGTCCTTCTCCTCGCGATGATTGACTTCGATCTGCCAGCGATCGAAATAGATTTGCAGCAGGGCGTGGGCCCAGCTGGTCTGGTCGGTGGTCAGCAGATACGCGGGCTGTCGATAGTACGTCTTGCCGCTGTGGCGCTTGCGGTACGGCGTCGGCGCGACCACGAAGAGGCGCAGCGACCGACGGCCGGCGCCGCCTTGCCACAAGAGGGCCGGCACTTCTTGTACCGGATCCGTCGCCGCTTCCCGCCATAACAGAGTTTGGTCGTCTGCCACGGGATCGTGTCGTCCTGACGCACCTGCTCGGGCGTGAACTTGGTGACATCGTAGACGCGCCGCTCCCCGGTCGGGGCGTGGCGGCAGAGTTTCGCGTCCCGGCGTGTCCGGCCGATCACCTCGGTGCGGGCGACCTCGGCCCGCAAACACGTCCGATTACAGAAGCTGCCATCGACCGCCAGCACCAAGGTCTGTCGGGCGCCCCCGGCCAGATCCAGGTCCGTGCGCAGCCCGTGGGCCATCGTGACGAAGCGGGCCGACAGATTGTGGATCTTGACCGCCGCCTTGTAGGCGATCCAGGCGGCGGGGTCGGCCGTTCGCGGGGGCTTCTTGACGCACGATACCTCCTCGAAGCGGATGGGCAGCGCCCGCGTGTACAACGGGGCGCGCCTGTGCAGCGGCACCAACACCGAGGCTTGGAGAAAGCGGATCGCGCGGATCAGATTGACATGGAAGGGCGGCGACAGCGGGTCGCGGTGATAGGCCGCCTGCGGGATACACCGCCCGGTCTTGTGCACCCGCGTGTCATCGACGGCAACGCCGACCAACCGACCGCGGCACAGCGGCCGCGCGCGGGTCAGGATGGCCTGGAACAGCGCCTGGGGCTCCCAGTGACAGCGCGAGTGCAGGAAGTACTCGGCGCTCCAACTGCGGTGCTGGCCGCCGTGGGTCCAGATGATCCGCGACAAACAGCGGCGCCCGAGACACAGCAACGAGCCCACGGCCTGGCGCACGGCGCGCCGATAGGTGCGCCGTTGCGGAAAGACGTCGCGCCACGGGGCGACGATGCCCAGGAACGTGCCCAGCAACGTCGCCGGCGGCGCGGCGATCATCGCCCCTCCGGGCGCAGCCCAAAGGTATTCTTATCCGGGCGGGTGAAGCGATCACCTCGCGCCACTTTCTTGGTGAGCGAGGAGACCAGGCTCTCGCGATCCACGGTCACGTGGAACTGGGCCGCGATACGGGTGAGGATCTCCGAGACATGTAAGGGGCCGCGGGCTTTCTTGAGTACGTCATGCGCCATGTCCACTTGGGACAGACCTTTGCGAACACGCGGCGTCTTCGAGGTGGGCTCCCCGTGGCGCAGGCGGCGCACGGCTCGCAACTGGGCGTCCAATGAGGCTTCCACAGTGCCGAGAATCAGGTCTTTGAGATCATCGTCGGGCATCGGCGGCTCCTGATGTGACCGCACCAGGATGCCACATCAACGTCGGTCTGTCAACACTATATATGACCGACCGACTCAAATGTAGAAACTCCAGGCCCGGGGTCTTTAGACCCCGGGTTTGGGCGGCCTACATCGGAAGGGATCGCGCCGGGCGCCAGCGGTGTCCGCCGGGTCTAAAGACCCGGCCCACATCGGAAGAAGGGGCCTACACCTGAAGGTGCTACCGCTCTGATTGATGTCGCCCGGGGAGTTCGCGGACTCGATGTAGCCCGGGGTCTTCAGACCCCGGGATCGAGCGTGCGCCAGCCGTGTCCGCCGGGTCTAAAGACCCGGCCGACATTGGAAGGGATCGCGCGGGCCGCTCGCCTATTTGCCTATCACCAGGATCGTGAACGAGCCCGGGATCGCCAGGCCCTGCCCGCCGCGACCGCCGGCCGGCGGCGGCGTGGGGGCCGGCCCGCGCTCGACGCTCATGGTCAGGAGATGCTGCGTCTTGGGATCGAACGTCAGCGTCCGCGCGCCCATCATCGTCTGCAGATTCTGCTCGACTTCGAAGCTGGCCGGGCTCGTCTCCTTGACGACGGTCAGCGTGCCGTTTCCGTGCGTGCTGAAGGCTTCCAGCGTCACCGGGTTGAAAAATGCGCCGTCGGAGCCGCCAGCGAGCGGCAGCCTCGTGATGATCTTGCCGTCCACGGCACTGAGGATGACCATCACCGGCTTGGGCGGCTGCGCGGGTTGTGCCGGAAGTGCGACTGTTGCGGCCGCCGGCTCGGCGGGCCGTGGTGTCGGGGCGGGCGGAGCAGGCACCGGGCCTGAAGCAGCGCACGCCGCGAACAGCACGCGGTTCTTCGCGTCCAGGGCGAGCCCGTTACACCGTCCTGCCTCGCCGAACGGATAATGCGCGGTCGCCTTCATCGTCCTGGCGTCGACCACGGTCACGCTCCCCTGCGGGTCCTGCATGACAACGTAGAGCGTGCCTTTGCCGTCGGACACGCCCTGCTCGGGCACACCGCCCAGATTGATCGTGCCGAGCACGGCGCCGTCCTTGGCATCGATCACCGTCGCGTCCTTCGTCGGATGACTGAAGACGTAGATGCGCTCGTTGAAGGCATCGAACAGGATGCCGTCCGGCTGGGCGGCGCCCACGTCGATCTTCTTGATGAGCGTCAGCGTCTTCGTGTCGAACATGCAGACGGGCTTGCTGCTCGAGAAGCCATGGCCCGACTTCGGGTCGACTGCCACCCCGTTGCCCCCCGTGTCGAGGATTTCTCCGAGCAGCTCGAGCGTGTCGAGATTGAAGACGGTGATTCGGCCGGCCCCCGCCGGCCTGGCCGGCGCGGTGTCGGTCGCGGGAACGGCGCGCGAGCCGCCTCGCGGGATGTACAGCCGGCGTGCGGCGGAGTCGGCGTAGATGTAATCGAAACCGCCCTCGCCGCCGACCTTCGCAGAACTGAGCACCTTGTACGGACCGGCGGATCCGGCCTGGCCGGCCAGAAGGGCCGGCGTGACGAGCGCGATGACAACCGCGGATACCAGGCAGAATCGGCGCATGGCGAGCCTCCTCGGAATGTGAACGCGAACGGCCGCTGGTCGGAGCGTGGCCGCGCGATTGGGTCGAGCTGGAGTCCAGATCCTTTTATTAGAGCACGCTCATCTGAAGATTCGATGAACGGCCGTTCGGAGTCGGACGGGCCAGCTTCGTGGTGCCCATTCGCCGTCCGGCGCAGGCGTCCGGAGCAGGATCGAGCAGCCCCAACATGCCCCGGATCTACAGCTTGCGACTCTGATAGTGTCTACGAGGCAACCAGAGGGGAAAAGAGCGATGGAGCGCCTGTCGGGTGCGCCAGAGAAGGGGGCTGCATGAACGTACGATCCGGGATCCTCGCGGTGGCCGCGTGTGCGTTCGTGTTCAATGGATGCGCAATCGCCAATCGGATGAGCGGGGTCACTGAAAGCCGGGCGATCCAGAAGATCGGTGAATCGGCCCAGGCGACCGTCCTCCAGGTGTGGGACACCGGGGTCACCGTCAATAACGACCCGGTCATCGGGCTCAGAGTGGCCGTGGAGCGCGCCGGTCAGCCCCCGTACGAGGCCACCATCAAGAAGAGCCTCGTATCGCGGGTGCACATCCCTCTGTTTCAAGCCGGATCGCGCGTTCCCGTGAAGGTCGATCCCAAGGATCCCAACCGCGTTGCGCTCGATATGTACAAGTACCTGATGCCGCCCTGGTCGGCAAAGAAATCCATCGCTTCTGAGTCGCCATAGTGGTACCTGTGAACAGTGCCCCCACACTCAATGTCCAGTCGGGTGTTTGTCGCCGTGATGGTGCTGGCGCTCGGATCGTTGCCGGCCCGCGCAGCGGACCGCATCGAGAAGGCCGGCACCGTCCTCCAGATCGCGTTGCCGGTCGCGGCGTCCGTGCTGACCATCGGCCACCGCGACGCCGCCGGAGCCCTGCAACTGGCGATCTCGATTGGCGTGAGCGAAGCCATCACCCTGGGGCTCAAGCACGCAGTCAACGAAACGCGGCCCAACGGCGGGAACTTCTCGTTTCCTTCGGGCCATACGTCGCTGTCCTTCACGTCGGCCGAATTCATGCGCAGGCGCTACGGCTGGGCTTTTGGCGCGCCTGCCTACGCCGTGGCGGCCTTCGTGGGCTACAGCCGCGTGGAATCCCGCCAGCACTACGCCCACGACGTCATCGCCGGGGCTGGAATCGGCTTCCTCAGCAGCTCTCTCTTCACGAAGAAGTTCAGAGGGATGACAGTCAGCGCGACTGGAGATTCGAAAAGCTTCCGCATCACCATGACTCGCAGATGGTAGACAGGCCGCCCCTTTCGCGGGCGTTCACAGTCGATGGGACATATGACTGACATGATACGTAAGGCCGCGATCTCGTTCGTCATGGCGTGGGTGGCGGTGGCGATCTTCGCCACCGGCGCGTCGGCCCAGGGCCATTTCGACTTCGGTTTCCATTACGGGCCGTGGAACATCAACCTGCTCAAGCCGACCATCGAGCACATCGTCCAGGATTTTGGCGATCAGATCACGCAGAAGGAGCTGGACCGGATCAGGAGCCTCTATCCGGGCATCGATTTCTCGGTCGTGACGACCAGGACGCAGGTCGACTTCGATTCGAGCGGGAGCAACTACGGATTCGAAGTGCGCTGGTACCCGCAGGGCGAGAGCGGATCGTTCAGCATCGGCCTCGCCGCCGAGAAGAGTTCATTCAAGGTCGGCCTGCCCAGCGTCGCGAGCGCACTCTCGCTGACCGATCCGAGGACGCACCTGCCCTGGAGCCTGTCCGCGACGGCTACCGGCTCGGTCGAGACGAGGCCGCTGGCCGCGATGCTGTCGTTCCGCTGGGACATCGTTCCGTCGGCCTGGCTCCACCCCTACCTCACGCTCGGCCTGGGCGCCGCGGGCGTTGGCGCATGGGAACAGACCGCGCTTGCCTACTCCTACCAGGGCGTCTTGCAGGTGCCCGGGGGAATCACGGCGACGATCACCGAGTCGAGCAACAAGACGCTGCTGCAGCTCAAGCAGGAGTACGACCAGAAGGTCGCAAACGGCGACCGGGATCCGGGAGCGAAACCCTTCGACTACCCGACCATCTTCCCCTTGCTGCAGCTCAACGTGGGCCTCAAGGCGAAGGTGGCCCCCATGGTCTACGTGCTTCTCGACGGCGGCGTGCTCGACGGATTCGCCTTCCGCGGCGGGATCTCCATCCGACCATAGGGGCGACCCTTGCGGTCGCCCGTCGCCCCCCTTCCTTCTCGAAACAGTTGTCAACAGGGCCCGGGACGAAGTACAAGCAACGGACCGGCCTTCGTATGGCTGCGCAGCCGTTACGCGATGCCGGCACACCCGCCCGATCGCACGGCCAGGAGATTCGATCATCATGACGACCCGGAAGACTGGCGTTCCAAACTGGCGTACCGGCCTTGCGCTCATCGCAACGCTTGGCATCCTGCCGGTCAGCGCCGACGCCCAGGACCGCCTGAAGACCATGCCGGGCTACGACCGGTTCCAGAAGATGAGCAAGGAGGTCGCCGGGGCGGTGACACCGGGCGCGCTCAACGTGACGTGGAGCGACGGCGGTACGACGTTCGACTATACGAAGGGCGGCAGGCTCTATCGATTCGACCTTGTGACCAGGCAGACGACCGATCTCGGCGAGGCCCCGGAGCAGCCCGGCCGGTCAGGGGCGCCAGGCGGGAGAGGCGGACAGGCGGGCGGTCCGGCACGCGGCAGACAGAACGCTTCGGCCGATTCGCCGGACCAGAAGCTGAAGGCCTTCTATCGTGACCGCAACCTGTTCCTGAGCGATGCGGGCGGTGCCAACGAGTCCGCCATCACGACCGATGGCAAGGGCGATCCCGAGCGCATCAAGTACGGCACGGCCAGCTGGGTCTACGGCGAGGAGCTCGACCAGACGACGGCCATGTGGTGGTCACCCGACAGCAGGAAGCTCGCCTACTACCGGTTCGACGAGAAGCAGGTGTCCGACTACATCCTGCAGATGGACCAGACGAAGCTCTACAGCAGGATCGACGTCGAAGCGTACCCGAAAGCCGGTCAGCCCAACCCGGTTGTCGATCTGTTCGTGTACGACGTCGCCAGCGGCAAGAGCGTCAGAATCGACGTGCGAGACGGCAAGCCGTTCGACAACAGCGTGGTCGGTCACTACGTGTACCGCGTCGCCTGGTCGCCCGACGGCAAGGAACTCCTGTTTCACCGCACCAACCGCCGGCAGAACATCCTGGAGTTCGTGGCCGCCGACCCGCAGACAGGCACCTGCCGGGTGATCCTGCACGAGGAATGGCCCACCGCCTGGGTCGAGAACAGTCCGACGCTGATGTTCCTGAAGGACGGCAGACGCTTCATCTGGGCGTCGGAGCGGACCGGCTGGAGGAACTACTACCTCTACGACCTGAGCGGAAAGCTCCTCGCCACGCTCACCAATTACACGACCTTCGAGGCCGGAGACATCGTCAAGGTCGACGAAGCGAAAGGCGTCGTCTTCCTGATGGCGCGCGACGGCGACAACCCGCTGAAGATGCAGCTGCACCGCGTCGGGCTCGATGGCAAGGGCGACGTCCGATTGACGGATCCGGCCTTCAACCACTCGGTGGGCAGCTGCCTCGAACGGCCGGGCGGGCCCGCAGCAGGCCGCGGCGGCCGTGGCGGCGGCGGAACCTGCGGCATCGCGCCCGACGACCGGTTCGTCGTCGACGTCTACCAGACCCACGACAGCCCTCCCGCCACCCGATTGATCGACGCGGCGACCGCCAAGCCTGTCATCGAGCTGGCTTCGAGCGACCTCAGCAAGTTCAACAGCCTCGGCTTGAAGAAGGCCGAGATGTTCACCTACAAGGCCGCGGACGGCAAGACGACGCTGCGGGGAATCATCAGTTTCCCGTCGGACTTCGATCCGGCGAAGAAGTACCCCGCGCTCGTGCAGGTCTATGGAGGGCCGGCCTTTTCGAGCAACACGGCACGCGAGACATTCGTCGCGCCCAACCCGATGGCCGAGTACGGCTTCCTCATCATCAACCTCGACTCGAGGTCCATCCTCGGCCTCGGCAAGCGCACGCTCGACAGCCTGTATCTGAAGCTCGGCGAAGTCGAGATGGACGACATGGCCGAGGGCATCAAGGCGCTGTGGAGCCGTCCGTACTTCGACAAGGACCGCGTCGGGATCTTCGGGACCTCGTATGGCGGGTATTCATCGCTGATGTGCGTGCTCAGGCACCCCGAGGCGTTCCGGGCCGGCGCGGCCTCGTCTCCGCCGACCGCCTGGTACCACTACGACACGATCTACACCGAGCGCTACATGTGGATTCCCCAGGAGAACAAGGCCGGCTACGAAACGGGGAACGCGATGGCGTATGCTGACAAGCTCAACGGCCGGCTGCTCATCTATTACGGAACGGCCGACAACAACGTGCATCCGACCAACTCGATGCAGCTCATCCAGGCGCTGCAGCGGGCCGGAAAGAGCTTCGAGGTCCAGGTCGGGCCCGACGCCGGGCACTCGGGCGTGAACCAGCAGCGGATGATGGAATTCTTCATCGAGAATCTTGTGATCAACAAGCCGGCTCCCGCACCTTCGGCCAGCCAGCAGTAGCGGGCCGCCGGCGCGGATTGCCACAACCGGGGAGGAGGAGCGGGTTCGCCCGCCCTCGAACAGGGAGGCCAGTCATGACCACGCGGCATCTGCGAATTTCCGCACTCATCGCTATCGGGTCGGCCTGCGCGCTGGTGATTGGGGGCCTGGGCGTTTCGGCCCAGCAGCTCACCGCCGACCAGGTGGTGGCCAGGTGCGCCGACGCGATGGGCGGAATGGCGAAGATCAGCGCCGTGAAGACGCTGCGGGTCACGACGTCCTATCCTGAGCGCGCCATCCCGGTCGTGCAGGAGATCATGCGGCCCAACCTCATGAGGACCGAGTCCGCCTATGTGCTCGTGTTCGACGGCACGCGCGGCTGCTTCACGAAACAGCCGGCGGCTCCCGCCGGCGAGAAGCCGCGGGCCGCATGCGCGCCCGCCCCTGAAGTGAAGAATTTCGAGGTCGACATCGCCCGGATCTTTCCCGCGTTCTTCGACAACAAGCCCGAGTACCTCGGAACCGACAAGGTCGGGACAACCGCTGTACACAAGCTTCGCGTGGCGCTGCCGCTCGGCGCCGCCATGACGTACTTCATCGACGCCAAGACCTTCCTTCCGCTCAAGGCGACGGCCGAGGTGACGATGAGCGGGAAACCGTTCACGCCGGAATACGCGTTCGCCGACTACGGGACGACCGGCGGAGTGAAGTTCGCCCACAGCGTCACGTACACCTTCGGAACCGAGGCGCCAATCAAGGCGACGGTGACGAAGATCGAAGTCAACGTGCCGCTAGCACGCGATCGGTTCGTCATTCCGGAGGGGATCAAGTAGCGGTCCGGTCCTTCCGAAGGCCGCCGCCAGGACACGACGCCAGGCTGCTCAGGAACCCGCTTCGAGGTTCTGCTCGAGCAGCCCGGCGTATCGTCGCAACATCCACACGATCCGTTCGAACACCGTCGTCAGCTTCAAGCAGCAGGGCCTTCTCGGCGGCCGGCAGCTCCTGCTCGGGGGCGAGGTAGAGGTTGCGGATGCGGCCCATCATCTCCGATCGGTCGCCGCAGATCTCCTGGAGCATGCTGATGTCCTCGCGGCTCTGGGCGACGGCCGCGTCGTTGGTGAGCAGCAGGAACAGGTCCAGCGACTCCACGAAATTGCCCGTCAACGCATCGATCTTGGCGCCCCGCGTCACGCCCTGCACGCTCACGGCGAGCTGGTGGAGCGAATCCTCGACCAGCGCGAGCAGGCTGAAGCGGCCGTGGACATTACTCAACCGTTCCGCGGTCCTCGCGGCGAGGTGTTTTCCGACCAGCGCGTTGTAGTAGTGCTCGATTTCAGCGAACAGAGTGAGGAAGCCGCGATGCAGCGCAGGCGCATCGACCGTCTGCGCCAGGCGGTTCTCGGGGCGCAGCAGTTCCAGGTGATCACGCAGACGGGCAGCCACCCGGGCCTGCTCCTTCTCGAGCAGGTCGATGGCTGTTTCGGGCTCGCCCAGCGCATCGTGGTTGATGTACTTCGGGACCGACAGATCCTCGACGGTGGAGGGCGGCCAGGTCCGCACCAGGAAACGCTCGAGCGGCCCGGCGACCAGGATCCCGATGACGAACATCGTGGCGTTGAAGCACAGGTTGACCAGTGCGACCTGGAGCGGCACGTGGGTCGAGACGTGCCCGACCAGCGCGCCGATGAGCGGCACGCGCCCGATGTACTCGAGATAGTAAAGACCCACGAAGAGCGCGGCCCCGGCCGTCTTGAAGAGATCCTGGAACCCCGAGATCTGGCGCCCGGTGCCCGTCCGGCCGTGCGAGAGCAGGATGCGAACGAGCGTCGATCCGAGATTCGCGCCGTAGACCATCATCATCGCGTCCGGCAGGCTGAGCAACTGGGCGCCTGACAGGGCCACCGTGATGAGCGCGACCGCGGTCGTCGACTGGGCGAGAAACGACGCCAGCGTTCCGAGCAGGAAGGACTCCGCGCTGGACCCGTGCCCGGCCCGGACGAATTCCTGGAACCACAGCGACCTCTCGACTCCCGACGCGCCGAGCGTCATCAGGTCGCTTCCGTAGAGCAGCAGGCCCAGGCCGAGCGCGATGGATGTCAGCGAGCGCCAGTGGAACTCGCTCGACACCGAGTAGACGATGCCCGAGAGACCGACCAGGTAGAGCACCGCGACGCGGATATCGAGCGCCCCGATGAAGACCAGCGCCGTCGTCCCGACGTTGGCGGACGCCACGATCGGAAGCGCCTGCCTGACTGTGATCATCCCGCTCGTGGTCATGCTCCCGAGCACGACGGTGACGGCCGACGCGCTCTGCATCACGGCCCCGGACAGCACGCCCAGCACGGTGCACGAGGCGATGTTCTTGGTGGATCGCCGGATGAGCGTCCGTAGACGGCGCGATCCGCTCGCCTGGAACCCGGTGCTGACCAGTTCCAGGCCGAGAAAGAAGACACCGAGGCCGGCGACGAGCAGGGCCACGATTTCGCGCATGAAGGGGCAGGATGCAGCATCGCGGCCGGTGGCGTCAACTGACCGTCCGGGAACCCGCCGCCGTCCGGCCCGGCCTTCTTCGGCAGGCCTCGGACCAGGCGACAAGACTCGCCTTCGGAGAATAGAATGCCGTAACGGCCCGATCAGCCAGGCCGCTCACTCGGAACCGTGTTCCCGGAGTGCTTCTTCACGCGGGCGCCACGCGGCTGGGGACGCCGGAGGTGGTCGTTTGGCCGGAGGACGACGAATGGCAATCGATTTGCGAAGTGATACCGTCACGCTGCCTTCACCCGAGATGCGGCAGGCCATGCTCGAGGCCGAGCTGGGCGACGACGTGTTCGGCGAGGATCCCACGGTGAACCGGCTCGAGAAGGTGGCGGCGGAGGTCACCGGGAAAGAGGCGGCGCTGTTCGTCACGAGCGGCACGATGGGCAACCTGGGATCGCTGCTGGCCCACTGCACGCGGGGCCAGGAAGTGATCGTCGGCGACGAATCGCACATCTGGAACTACGAGAACGGATCGGCGTCGGCGCTGGGCGGCCTGGTCCTGCACACGGTTCGGACCAGCCCGGACGGGACCATGCCGCTCGACGCCCTCGAGGCGGCCATCCATCTGCCCGCGCACCATTATCACTACTATCATTTCGCGCCGCCCGGCGTGATCTGCCTGGAGAACACGCACAACCGGTGCGGCGGCCGGATTGTCCCGCCCGACTACTTCGCAGCCGTCGCGGATCTCGCCGCACGCCACGGCGTGCCGGTCCACCTCGATGGCGCGCGGCTCTTCAATGCGGCGGTCGCGGCGGGGCGCCCCGTGACCGACTGGACCCGGCACGTGTCCTCGGTGCAGCTGTGCCTGTCGAAAGGGCTGGCGGCGCCGGTCGGATCGATGATCTGCGGATCGGCGGAGTTCGTGGACCGGGCACGGCGGGCGCGCAAGATGCTCGGCGGCGGCATGCGGCAGGCCGGCGTGATCGCCGCGCCAGGCCTGATCGCGCTGACGCAGATGGTGTCGCGGCTCGCCGAGGATCACCGCAACGCGAAGATTCTGGCCGATGGCGTCCGCTCGCTGCCCGGGGTCAGGCTCGATCCGCCCGAGGTCGACACGAACATCGTCGTCTTCCAAGTGGCGAACGCCGCCCAGGCCGAGTCGTATTCCGCCGCACTGGACGCGCAGGGCGTCCGGGTGTCGGACTTCGGGGCCGGGCGGCTTCGGATGGTGACGCACTACGGCATCAGCGCGGAGGACTGCCGCAAGGCCGTCGACGTGATGCAGCGCGTGTGGTCGATGCAGGCGGCGGCGACGCACTGAAGCGGCGAGCGCGGCGGATCTGGCCGGGTCTTTAGACCCGGCGGGTCCGGCGGCTCTGAAGAGCCGCCCTACATCAGATGAGCCGCCCTCCACCAGGCGGGAGCGTTCGGCTGTAGGCCGGGGCTTCAGCCCCGGCGGGTCCGGCGGCTCTGAAGAGCCGCCCTCCATCAGATGGGCCGCCCTCCACCAGGCGAGCGAAGCGCCCCCAAGCCCCTGATAGAGCGGCAGGGCAAGAAGAGGTAGTCGCATGAATCCTGTGGATTGGATCGAGCGGTTTCCCGGCGCCATTACCGTCTGCGATCGGCAGGGCGTCGTGCTCGACATGAACGACAAGTCCGCCGCGACGTTTGCCGGCGACGGCGGACGCGCCCTGATCGGCCGCAGCATGCTCGACTGCCATCCGGACCCCGCTCGCGGCAAGCTGGAAGAATTGCTGGCCAATCCGCGCGTCAATGCGTACACGATAGAAAAGAACGGCGTTCACAAGCTCATCTATCAGGCCCCTTGGTACAAGGATGGCGCCTGCCAGGGCCTCGTCGAACTCTCACTCGTGATCCCGGCCGAGATGCCGCATTTCATTCGCGAGCCGCGGTGATCACCGCCTGCCACCCCTCATCCAGGTGACGTCATGACTCTTCTTGAAGAACCCGAGCCGTCGAGTTCCTCGAAACGCTTGCTGCTCGTCGGGATCCTGCTCGTGGTGGCCGCCGCCGTGGGGGTCGCGATCTGGATGTTGTCGGCGCCGTCAGCGCCCGCATCGAAGACCGCAGCCGCGCCAATAGCTGAACGGCCCAGAGCCGTGCCGGCGCCGCCCGTTCTCGCAACGGCGCCGAAGGCCGAAGAGGCCCCGTCGCCCGAGCCGCGGCGGGCGAAGGGCGGCAAGGCGCCAGCCAGGTCCGCTGCGCCTCCGGCCGCACCGACGGCCGGGACGCTGCAGTTCGACAGCGACGTTGCCGGGGCCAGCGTGTTTCTCGATCGTGAGTACAAGGGCGTGACGCCCTTGACGATCGAGGGTGTCGCCCCCGGGTCACACAAGGTCAACGTGTCGGCGGATGGCTACGACGGGTATGCGGATACGGTGGAGGTGGCGGCCGGGCCCAACGCCGTGCTCGTCAGGTTCAAGGAAGTGAAGCTCAACGAGTCGATTCCCGTCGCGCACAAGCATGCGATCGGGTCGTGCAGCGGCCGGCTGGTGGCCGACACGACGGGGATCAGGTACGAAACCTCGAAGGCCGACGACGCGTTCAAGTCGCCGTTCGCGAAGATCGAGACCTTCGAGGTCGATTACCTGAAGAAGAACCTGCGCATCAAGCTGCGGGGCGGACGCACGTACAATTTCTCGAACGAGAACGCGGACACGCTGTTCGTCTTCCACAAGAACGTCCAGGCCGCCAGGGCGAAACTCGCCAAGGAAGGCACCGCGCCCGCGCCCGTCATGTAGCTCAGGCGACCACGGTTCTGACTTCGAAGCGCGGCGGGTGCTCGAGGTGCTTCTTGACCGCGCACTGATCGGCGGCGCGGATGAGCGCGTCGTAGTACTTCGCCGGGAACTCGGGCGGCACCTGGATGTCGAGCGCCACCTTCCCGATCATGCCCGTCGCCGGATCGGGCTCGACACGCTGGTGAATCCGGATCCCGTCGGTCGACAATCCTCGTTGCGTGCAGAAGCCGAGCACGTAGATTCCCGCGCACGTGCCAATCGAGGCCAGGAACACCGAGAAGGGCGTCGGCGCGGAGTTCTCACCGCCGCCTCGCACCGGCTGATCCGTGTGAACGACGTGCTGCCCGACCTGGGCGTCGACCTTGGCGCCCCCCGGAAACGTAATCGTCATATCCATAAGAGTCCTCGAACTTCCAGAAGATCGGCTGTCCAGCCGCAAGACCGGAAGGTCTCTGCTCGAAGGATGCACGGCGCGCCCGAAAGGTGACAGATCGGGATCAGGGCTCCACTGGCCTCCGTTCCGGCGCGAACCACTGGTAGAGCGTCGGCAATACCAGCAAGGTGAGCGCGGTCGACGTCACGAGGCCCCCGATCACGACGACGGCCAGGGGGCGCTGCACCTCGGAGCCGGGCCCGTTCGCGAAGACCATCGGGATCAGGCTGAGGATGGAAATGCTGGCGGTCATCAGCACCGGGCGAAGCCGCGCCTCGCAGCCGATCCGCACGGCGTCCGCGACGCTGGCGCCGTTGTCCCGAAGGTCCGAGATGTACGAGATCAGCACGACGCCGTTCAGCACCGCCACGCCGAAGAGCACGATGAAGCCCACCGAGGCGGGGACCGACAGGTACAGGCCCGATACGAGCAGCGCGAAGACGCCACCGACCATGGCGAAGGGCAGGTTGACGAGCACCAGGCCGGCCAGCCAGACCGAGTCGAAGGTGAAGAGCAGCAGCAGGAACACCAGGCCCACCACGACCGGGGTGATGATCATGAGCCTCGAGGTCGCCTGTTGCTGGTTCTCGAATTGTCCCCCCCAGCTCGAGTAGTAACCCGGGGGCAGCTCCACGCCCTGCGCGATGCGCTGCTGCGCTTCCTTGACGAAGCTGCCGATGTCGCGCCCGACCACGTTCAGCTCGATCCCGATCCGCCGCTGGCCGTTCTCGCGGCTGATCTGGGTCGGTCCTTCGACCGCCTTCAGGTCGGCCAGCTGGCTGAGCGACGCCCGATACCCGCCCGGCACGTCAATCAGCAGGGCGCCGAGCGCCTCGATGGACTCCCGGCGCTGGTCGGGGTAGCGCAGCGCGATGTCGAACGCCCGGTTCTGCTGATACAGGCGTGACAACGGCTTGCCGGCGATCGCCAGCTCGATGACCCGGAGCACGTCGCCCGTGTTCACGCCGTAGCGTGCGACCTTGTCTCGATCCACCGTGACCGTCAGGTACGGCTGCCCGGCCAGCCGCTCCACGACCAGGTCGGCGCTGCCGCGGATGGTCCCGAGCACGGCCGCCATCTCGCCCGCCTTCCGCCTCAAGACGTCGGTGTCATCGCCGAACAGCTTGAGAATCACCTGGGCCTTGGTCCCGGCGACCAGCTCATCGATGCGGCATTGAATCGGCTGGCTGAAGCTGAAGACCATCCCGGGAATGTCCGCGAGCGAGTCGCGCATCTTCCCGGTCAGCTCCTCGCGGGAGCGGGCGCTGGTCCACTGATCGCGGGGTTTGAGGACGCCTACGAACCCCGTCTTGTCGATGCCGCGGGCTTCGATCGCCACGCCCGTCTGTCCGGTTCGCGACACCACCGTCTCCAGCTCGGGGAAGCGCTTGAGACGCCGCTCCACCTCGCCCGCCGTCTGCATCGCATGCTCGAGCGACACACCGGGAATCAACTGGACGTCCATGTCGAACGCGCCTTCGTCCATCGCGGGGACGAACTCGGTCCCCAGGTGCGGCACGACGCCGATGGCTGCCACCAGGGCGGCCGCCGCGGCCGACACCACGACGAAGCGGCGCCGCAGCGCGATGTCGAGCAGCGGCAGGTAGAGCCGCCTGGCCAGGGACAGGAGGGGGCTTTCCTTGTGAACCGGCCTGAGCGCCACCAGGCACACCGATGGAATGACGAACACCGAGAGGAGGAGCGACGACAGCAGCGCCAGGGCCACGGTGTACACCAGCGGGGAGAACATCTTGCCCTCCATCCCCTGCATGGTGGCGATGGGGATGAAGGTGACGGCGATGATGAGCTGGCCGAAGATGCTCGGCTTCTGGACTTCCACGGCGGCCCGAAGCACCGTGGTCAGCTTTCGGTCTTTGTCCGGCTGCATGGCGAGGTGCCGCTGGACGTTTTCCACCTGGATGATGGCGGCGTCGAGGATCATGCCGATCGAGATCGCCAGGCCGCCGAGCGACATGAGATTCGCGTTCAGGCCCGTATACCGCATGATGATGAAGGTCAGCAGGGCGGACAGGGGCAGCGCGACGATCACGACGAGCGCCCCGCGCACGCTGCGCAGCAGCAGGAACAGAATCACCAGCGCCAGGATCGATCCTTCGGCGAGCGCCTCGAGCACGGTCGCGATGCTGTTCCCGACGATCTCCGAACGCTCGTAGTAGGGGACCATCCGCACGCCGTCGGGCAGCATGTGGTTCGCATTGATCTCGCGAACCTTGGCCTCGACGTTGCTGACCACCTCCCGGCTGTTCTCGCCGCGCAGCATCATCACGATGCCGCCGACGACTTCACGTTGCCCGTCCTGCTGGGCGGCCCCCTGGCGGATCGCATGATCGATGCGGACCTCGCCGATGTCGCGTATCGACACCGGCGTGCCGCGCTCCGCCTTGAGGACGATCTTGCGAATATCGTCCTCCGAGCGGATCAGCCCCACGCCCCGGATGATGTGCTGCTCGGAGGCGCGCGACACGACGTTGCCGCCGACATTCGAGTTGTTGGCGCGGATCGCGTTGGCGACCGTATCGACCGACAGGTCGTACTTCAGCAGCTTGTCGGGGTCCACCAGCACCTGGTACTGTTGCAGGAACCCGCCGAACGAGTTGATCTCCGTGACGCCGGGAACGCTCTTGAGCAGCGGCGTGACCATCCAGTCCTGGATGGTGCGAAGCTGGGTGAGCGCGGCAACCTGATCCGCCGCGGCATCCGTCCTGTCGCTCTGGAGCGTGTATTGGTAGATCTCGCCCATCGCCGTCGCGATGGGTCCCATCTCGGTCTCCACGCCCTCGGGCAGCGTCCGCTCGGTCTCGGACACCCGCTCATGCACCTGTTGCCGTGCGAAGTAGATGTCCACATCGTCATGAAACACGAGCGTTACCACCGAGAGCCCGTATTTCGTCACCGATCGCATCATGACGAGGCCGGGGAGGCCGCGCATCGAGTTCTCGAGCGGGTACGTCACGAACTGCTCGATCTCGAGCGGCGACATGCCCGCCGCGGTGCTGACGACCTCGACCTGGATGTTCGTGACGTCGGGGAAGGCGTCGATCGGGATCGTGCGGACGGCGTACGCGCCCAGCAGTACGATCACCAGGACCGCCAGGCCGACGATCAGGCGGTTCCGGAGGGACAGTGCCATCAACCGTTCAAGCATGTGCGGGTGCCTCTTGCCAGGTGGAAGTTACTCGCCGGCCAGCGTCGATTTCAGGAGTTCGGCCTTCAAGTTGTACGCCCCGGCGACGACGACGGTTTCAGAGCCGTTCAGACCTCTCGACACGGCCCGCCGGACGCCGACACGATCGCCGACTTCCACCGGCCTCGCCACGAAGGTGTCGGCCCCCTCACGAACGAACACCACCGACTCGCCCCCGATCGTCTGGACGGCATCCTGGGGCACGGTGAGCACGTTGCGGGAACGGACCGCATCCGGCAACTCGCCCTGGATGTACATGTTGGGCTTGAGCAGCCGGCCTTCGTTGCGGACCAGGACCCGCACCTTGACCGTGCGCGTCTTCTCGTCCACGCTATCGCCCACCTGGTCCACCACGCCCCGCCAGACGCGGTCCGGGTAGATGCTGCTCGTGACTCGCACGTCGCGGCCGCGCGCGACGTGCGGCAGGTCGGCCTCCCGGGCATCGAGAAGCGCCCAGAGCGTGGAGAGATCGGAGACCGTGAGCAGCATCTTCTCGGGCTCGATGTGTTGCCCGGTGATCACCTCGCGCTCGACGACGTGGCCGGCGATCGGGGAAGTCAGCGAGAGATACGGCTCGGCGAGATCATCCATCGCCGTGGCGCCGTCGTTCGGCCGTCGAGCCTGGCGGATCAGTCGATCCACCGCCGCCTGGTCGAGCCCGTAGGAGTGAAGATTCGACTCGGCCACCGCGAACTGGCTCGAGGCGTTCTCGAACTCTGTCCGCCGCCGCAGGTGCTCTTTCCGGTCCATCGCCTCCTGCTTCAGGAGGATCTCCGCCCGTTCGAATTCGCGCCGCGCCAGCTCGAGGGTCGCGCCCGCCTGCAGGTACGCCGTCTTCGCCTGCGCGAGGGCCGGGGCATGAAGGATCACCAGCACCTGATCCCGCCGGACTTCGTCGCCGACCTGCGCCCCGATGAACGTCACCTTGCCGTCGAGCAGTGAGGTGATCTGAGCGGTATGGCGAGGATCGAGAGCCAGAACGCCGGGGATGCTGATCGCCCCCGAGACATCAGCGCGTGTCGCCTGGGCGACGTCGATGCCCCATTTCTTCTGGACCTCTTGGCTGGCGCGAACCGTGTTCCGTTCATCGGTTCCTGCAGGCGCCTTCGCCTCTGGCGGCCCGGCTTTCTGGACCGCGTATTCAGCGGGCTTGCACGCGACGCTGGCGATGAGGCCGAAGAGCGCGATGCCAATCCACTGCCTGTTCATGGAAGTTCCTTTCGAGGCGCCGCCGCGGGTGAGCCAACGGCTGCTTCGTACTGAAACATGCTGATCCGGTAGTCGAAACGGGCCCGGTTCTGTGTGCGCAGCGCCTCACGCAGCGCGCGCTCGGCGTCCAGGTAGTCGATGAGCGTGGCCGCGCCGCTGCGGTACGACGCAAGGACGATGTCGCGGGCCTCGCGTGCGCTCTTGAGGTACTCGCCCTCCACGTACACGACGCGGCGCCGGCTGACGTCGACGGCGTTGAGCGCCTGTTGCACATCGAGCGAGACGCGAGTCTGGACATCCGCCAGGCGTGCGGCCGCCTGCTGCCGCTCGGCGCCGGCCCGCGCCACGCCCGCCTCGTTTCGGTTGAAGAGCGGGAGCGGCACGCCGAAGGTGACGATCAGCCCGTTGACGCCAAAATCACGCTTGACGCCGGCGCCGATTGAAAAGGTCGGCGTGCGAAGCGCGCGCTGGAGGCGGGTTGCGGCCTCGGATTGCTCCAGTTCCCGGCGGACCGCGTCAAGGTCGGGACGGCTGGCCAGCGCCTGGCTGACCGCAGAGGCCGCAGGCTCCGCGGCGGCGGCACCCGCCGGGGTCGTCGACGCCGGCAGCAGCGCGTCACTCGTGTCGAACGGCTGGTCGAGCGGCTCCGCGTGAAGCTGCGCGAGCAGTGCACTGCGGGCGTTCCTCAGCGCGAGCTCCGTCGTGAAGGCGTCGTCGGCGAACCGAAAGCGTTCCACCTGCAGGCGCCGCATCTCGACACCGGACAGTTCGCCCTGCTCGTACCGCGCGCGGTTGAGCGCCAGCACCTTGTCGATGTCCTCGAGCGAGGCGCGTGCCACCTCATCGTCCGCCTTCGCCAGGACCGCCTGCATGTAGGCCAGGCGAACGTCGAAGATCAGCTGGCGCCTGGCGTCACGCGCCCAGGCCCGCGAGGCGTCGGCGCCGCGCTGCGCCTGCTCGGTCCGGATGCGCCGGCGCCCTCCCGGTTCGAACTCCTGCTCGATGCTGACGGCCAGTTCCTGGCTGTTGAGGAACGACGCGTGATCCTGCTGCGACAGGGGAATCCCTTCGGATCCGAACGCCAGGACAGGGTTGGGCCGCTTCCGGGCCCCGGCGACGTCAGCTTCCGATACGGCGACCGTTTGTTCCGCGACAACCAGTTGCGGGCTGCGCGCCTCGGCGATGCGAACGGCGTCTTCAAGCGAGAGCCTGGAGGGCACGGCGGGACCCTGGGCGTAGAGAGTCGCGCCAATTGCCGCTCCAAGGACTCCGATCCACATACTTCTCATGGGAGTAGGGCCGGTCCGGGGGCGATGAATTGTGTTGGAACCTGGAAGAGCAGCTGCGGCGGGCTATTGCGGGGGTCGGTAGAGCCGATGCGGGTCGCCGGCGGGCATCTGGGGGTTCAGATCCAGGGTGAGCGTGCCGGCCGGCGTGAGGCCGGCGGCTTCGGCCGGCACAACGGCCGCCACCGAAACGCCGTGGCAGAAGCAGTGGTCGGGCGCGTCAGTCGTCGTGCCGACGCTGTTGTCGACGCTCATCCGGCTGTCGGCTCCGGTGGATATCGGTTCGAAGTCGGACGCAAAAATGCCGTGCGCTCCGAGATCGCATCCAATCCAGAGCAGCATGAGGAACGTCAGGGTTCTGAGTGGGGCGTGACGCTGAAGCCGGACCATCTACTTGCCAGGACTCTAGCACGGGTCCAAGGCCCGGCGCCAGAATTCACGCCTCGAGCCGCCGGCCGCGAGCCGTCGGTCATGGGAGATTGATGTAGGGCGGCTCTTGAGAGCCGCCGGATTCGCCGGGTCTTTAGATTCATGTAGGGCGGCTCTTGAGAGCCGCCGGACTCGCCGGGTCTTTGGATTGATGTAGGGCGGCTCTTTAGAGCCGCCGGACTCGCCGGCCCTGAAGGGCCGGCGCTACTTCCCGGCCAGTTTCCTGGCGCGATCCTGCGCGTCGCGATAGCGGGAGGAACCGGCCGGGACCTTGAGATACGCGTTCCTGGCGTCCGCGTAGGCAGAGAGCCTGCGCTCGTAGACCTCGCCCGCCTTGAACCACGCGTCCAGCTTCGTCTGAGGGAACTGCGTGCCCAGGTTCGCGTAGATCCCGGCGGCCTGGCGGTACAGTTTCAGGTCCTCGTACATTTCTCCCATCCGCCACATCGCCGGCTCGGACGCCTGGTTGCCCGGGGCGCGTTCGACCAGCAGGCGCCGCGTCATGAGGGAGGCCGGCACGGTGATGCCGAGCGTCGGATCGAGCTCTTTCAGCCTGGCCTTGTCCTCGAGCGCGATCTTCGTGTTCATCGCGGGAACAAACCAGCTCGAGGACGGGAACTCCTCGCCGATGATGGCGAGCCGTTTGCGGATCTCGGCGTCGCCGGCCCTGGTTTTCTCGAGCAGCCGGCATTCGTTGAAGAGGGCCGCGGCAATGCGCGGATCACTCCGGTAGCGCTTCGTCACGTCCTCGTAGGTTACGATGGCGTCCTGCGGGCGGCCCTCGCGTTCCTGAACCTGTGCCAGCAGCAGGAAGGCGTCCAGCCCGGATGGCGTCTTGTCGTACAACGCCAGGAAGGCCCGAAGATCGTCGACCGCGGTTCCCGACCGCCCGGCTTCGATGGAGGCCTTGATCGGCGCAAGCGCCCGGGCGGCATCCTCGTTGAGCTTCGGGGTCGCTTTCAGGTTCGGCGGCGGGGTCGACATCGTGTCCGGCACCCGCGAGCCCGTCGCGGGTTTCCCGCTGACGGGCGCCGTGGCTGCAATCGGAGCGGACGAGGGCGCAGGACTGGTGGCCCCTGGTGAGGCCTGGGCGATATCGGTCGCGGGACTTGCCGGCGCCGTTTCTGCCGGACGCTCCGGCGCCGCCGCGACGGGAGGCACCGGTACCGAAGCGGCGGGATCGGCCGCGCGTTTGGGCGCCGTGCCTTTGCCGGACGAAGCGGGATCGGCTGCCGGTGTCTGAACCGCCTCGGGCGAGGCCGCATCCGGCGACGGCGCACGTCCGCGCAGGAACCCGACTATCGCTCCAATCACGATCAGGAGGATGACGGCACCGCCGGCGATCATCAGCATCCGGCTTCGCGGCGGCGCCTGGATGTTGCCGTCGGCAGGCGCCTCTTTGAACAGCCGCCCGCCCGAGAGCCGCTTCAACTCGCTGATGAGCTGGTAGTCCTCGACCTCCTCGACCTTGTCGAGCTCCTCCAGGAACTTGGCGACCGAGGCGTATCGCTGGCCGGGATCCGAGGCCAGGCATTTCAGCACGATCGGATCCAGCTCCAGCGGCAATTGCCGGTTGAGTTCGCTCGGCAGGTTGAACTTGCCCGACGGAACCGTGCCCGTGAGCGCCTCGTAGCACACCACGCCGAGCGAGTAGATGTCCGCGCGCTCGTCCGGGGCGCGGCCGTCGCGGGCTTCGGGCGCCCAGTAGGGCAGCGTGCGAAGGTCCGACAGCGCCGCCGTCACGGTTCCCGTTTCGGCCGAGGGGGCCCTCATGTGTGACTGCGCGAACGCCTTGAGCTTGATGGCGGACAGATCCTTGGCCACCAGGATCGCGTTCGGGTTCAGGCTGCCGTGGATGACCCCGTGCTCGTGCGCGAAGGCGAGGCCCTTGGCCGCTTCCCGGACCACGTGGATCGCGGCGGCCAGCGTCAGCCGGTCCGTCGTCAGCCGGCCGGCGAGGGTGGTGCCGTCCACGTACTCCATGACCACGTAGAGCTGATCGCCGTCCTGGCCGTGGTCGATCACCCGGAGGATGTTCGGGTGGGAGAGGTTCTCGAGGACTTCGTGCTCGTGCGCGAACCGGGCGACCCGTTCGACCTTGCGCTGCGAGCGCGGCGACAGCACCTTGATGGCGACCAGGCCCGCGTTCTGGTTCCGGCGCGCCTTGTAGACGGGGCCTCGCGACCCGGTGCCGGCCACCCCCAGGATCTCGTACGGGCCGATGCGGTGCGGATCTTCAGGCGGCATCTGCTTCAAACACCATGATCGTGCCGCCGATCGCAATGCGGTCGAGCGGATTCAGGCTGCAGCGATCGACCTTCACGCCGTTGACCAGCGTGCCGAAGCTGCTGCCGAGGTCCTCGATGAGAAACCCGCCGCCGGCCCAGCTGATCCGCGCGTGCTCCTTGCTGGCCTGCGCGTCGTTCAGCTGGATGTCGCAGGTCGGGGCGCGTCCGATCGTCGACGGCCGATCCGAGAGCCGGATGGTGAGGCCGGCGCCGGCCCCGTCGCTCACGTAGAGGCGCGCGCGTGGCTCGGCCGCGCCGTCGGCCTGCGCCCGCGCCCGCGGAGCGACCTCGATGGTGCGAATCGGGTACGGGATCGTGATGCCATTGCGCTTGAACGATTCCCAGATGCGGGCGCGCAGGTCGCTCTTGATCCGATCCACGTCGGCGATGTCCTTGATCCAGACGCGAAGTTCGTACTGGATGGCGCTGTCCTGGTAGTCGCGGACCTGCACGTCGGGCGACGGCTTTTCGAGCGTGCCGTCGACGCCCGGGCACGCACTCGAGCAGGGCGCGGCGGACCCGGTACGGCGGCGCCGAGTAGTGCGCGCCGATCCAGACCCGCGCCATGTGCATCGGGTTCGGGTAGTAGTAGTTGAGAATCCGCTCTTCCGAGATCTTGCCGTTGGGCAGGATCAGGTTGTCGTTGTCCCTGGTCCGCAGGTGCGTCGTCCGCCACGTGATCTCGACGATGCGTCCCTCGACGTCGCCGACCTTGATCCAGTCGTTGATCCGGAACGGCTTCTCGATCGCGATGACGACGCCGGCGATGAGGTTGCGTGAGGATCGGCTGGAGCGCCAGGCCGAGGACGAGCGAGGTGACCGCGCTCGTCGCAAACAGCGGCGCCAGGCTGATGTCCTGGTAGACGAGCTTGAGGATGATGAATCCCGCCACCACGTAGATGACGCCCTGCGTGACCGGGGCCAGCAGCGGCGGCAGCTGCACGCCCCGGTTGGCGCGCAGGTGGATGTCGAAGATGTAGATGCCGACCAGCCGCAGGACGACGATCACCGCCAGGAACGCCAGCAGCGCCGTGAAGACCTGCTCCGAGTCGGGCAGCAGGGTGACGCCCGAGAGCTTGTAGACAGCCAGGCCGGCCGCGACCGCGGCGACAATCAGGACGAACGTGAGCTGGCGGACGATGGAGAAGCGATCGGCGCAGGTAGAAGACGGCCCCGATGATCAGGACCGTCACGCCCAGCGACGCCGTCAGCGCGAGGAGGGTCGGCATGGTAATCAGCGTCGGGATTATACATCGCGACGCTGAACGGCCGGAGCAGGTTACAGGTTACAGGTTACAGGTTACAGGTTACAGGGTGCACGCTGTCAGGTTACAGGCCACGGGCTGTGGGCCACCAACGGGACACGATGTGTTTTGACCATGGCCCAAAGCCTGTAGCCTGCAGCGTGCATCGTGCTGCCTGTAGCCTGCAGCGTGCATCGTGCTGCGTGTAGCCTGCAGCGTGCATCGTGCTGCGTGTAGCGTGCGTTCTGTAACCTGTAACCTATAACCTGTAACCTACTTCATGATCGTCGCCTTCACCTCGATGGTGATCTTCCGGTCGCTCAGCGCGTCGGAGGATTGCGCAACGACCAGCGGCACACCGCTGTCCAGGACGACCGCGAGGCTTTCCGAGACCGAGGTGTTGCCGCCCGGGATTCCTTCCGCCGGCGGATCGTCGAGGAGGTTGTACTCCAGCGTGAAGTCGACCCAGATCTTGTTGCCTTCAACCGAGGGCCTGACATCGATCGACAACGGGGCCTGGCGCCGTTCCGTTGATGGTCCCACCTTCTGGAAATACGACGCGTTGGTGCGAATCCGGCTGAACTCCCCGCTCCCGATCGTCATCGCCATCGACTTCTTCGTCGGCGGCTTGCTCCCGAGCTGATCGGTGATGGTGAATTCGACTTTGACCGCGATCATCTTCCGGGGCTCCGCCCTGACGACTTTCGGGGCCGCCTGCGCAACGGCAGCTGGCGCTGGTACCGGCATCGCGACCTTGGGGGCCTGCCCGGGAGCCGGCGGGGGCGGCGGTGGCGGCGGCACCTGATCGTCGGCCACATCGGGAGGAGCTGGCGGCTCCATCGCGATTTCCGGCCTCACCGTTGCACGAGGCGACATCGGCGCCTGTGCGGGCCTCGGCATTGGCGGCGTCGGCGCGACCTGCGGCACGGCAGCGAACCGGGCCGGGGCAGGCGCGGGCATGACCGGCATCGGTGCCATGGCGGGACTCGGCAAAGTGGCCAGCGTCGCCGGCATCACGGCAGGGGCCCCTGTGGGCGCGGGCGGTGCCGTTGCGGGGACCGGCATCTGGGCCAGAGCGAGCGCAGGCAGAAGTATCAGGGCAACAGCGGCGAACATGACGAAACGTGGAGCTTTCATCGGAGTTCTCTCCTTTGCGGCTCACCCGAGCCGGCGGTCGTGGGCGAAATCGGGATCGGGGCAATGTCCGGGATGGGCGCGATATCGATGTCGGTGATGGCGATCTCGGCCGGGTCAATCGATCTCAGGGCAATGGGCGCCGGGGGCGGGAGCGGCGCAGGGCCCCGCGCGACGGTTTCGGATTCGGCTGTCGCCGCGCCAGCCGCGCGGCGGTTCGTGGAGGTGCCGTTCGTCCCTGCCACGTGCGGCCCCGCCTGAGCCGCCTCAGCGCCGGTTGCGGCCAATTGCGACTCGGGCGACGTGCCGGCCGAGTGCCCCGGCATTGCAGCCTGGTGTGTCGCTTCAGCAGCCTGGCCTGTCGGCGATGCAGCCGGGCGCGACGTATTCGTGGCCTGCTCGGGCTGATGCGTCGGCCGCGCCTGTCTCGCCAGCCAGAGCCCGGTTCCCAGGGCGAGTACGAGCATCGCCAGCGCGCCGGCCCACGCCAGGCGCCCGATCGGCCGCCGGCCGCGCTCAGGCGCCGCGAGCCGATCCATCAGCCTGGCCCTGAACGAGGGGTCCACGTCGCGGTCCACCATCTCGCGCGCGACCTGGTCGATGGCCTCGTCGAGTTGCCGCTCCGTCAGATTCCTGTCACCCATGGCCGTATCCCAGCCTGCCGAGCCTGACCTTCAACTGCTTGCGCGCCTCGGACATGCGCCATTTCACGGTCCCGACCGGGATGCCGAGCATCCGCGGCGATCTCCTCGTAGGTGTAGTCGCCGGTGGACGCCGAGCAACAAGCGTGTCGCGCAGTTTCGGCGGCAGCGCCGCCAATCAGCCGACTCAGGTGGCCGCCTCAGCTCGCCGTCGATCAGGGTCTGTTCCTGCGTCCGTCCCAGGGCCATCGGATCCCAGCCTGTGTCCGCGTCCGGCGGCGACGAAACGCCTCATCAGCGTCCTGACGCTGCGCCGCCGGGTCAGGGCCTTGCGCCACGCGATCGAGAGCAGCCACGTCTTGAAGCTCGACTCGTCCCGGAACGACGACAGGTGGCGATAGGCGGCGATGAAGGCCTCCTGGGCCACTTCTTCGGCATCCTCGGTCGACCCGGTGGCGGCGAGCGCGGCGCGATACACCGCCCGACGGTGCCGGTCGACCAGCTCGCCAAAGGCGGCAGACTCGCCCGACCGGGCCCGCTCGACCAGCGCCGAATCGCTCACACTTCCAATAGACACAGGTGGGGAGATGTTGGTTGGTACTTTGAAAGGATGCAAGGCCCCGGAATTCCGGCTCGCGGCTCGCGGCTGGCGGCTGGCGACGCGCAGAACGCGCTGACCGACGGCCTGGACGCGTAACCCATGTCCTGGCGCCGCACGCTCAACGCCCGGCCTCCATTTGACGGTCGCCTCCCGTGATTCGTGGAGACCGGGGTCCTCGGACCCCGGGAGCTCCGCCGGCCGAGCAGGCGGGCGACTGCGCTGGCCGCGCTCTGGCCGCCAGCCGCCAGCCGCAGCCGTAAGCCCCAAGCCCCTGTTGTTGATCGCCCCTCCGGCACGCTACACTCAACTGTTGGACGATGAGGCTTGGCGAATCGCACTGCGGCCCGGACCCTGTGCAATCTCGAATTTGTGAACCGTGTCAGGGCCGGAAGGCAGCAGCACTCAGCAGATCCCGCGATGTGCCGCAGGACCATCCGGGCCGCAGTGGGGTTCGCCAGGCTAGGGGCTAGGGACTAGGCGCTAGGGGCTAGGGACTAGGCGCTAGGCTAGGCGCTGGGCGCGGTTGGTCGGGGCCTTGGACCCGAAGCGGGTGAGTAGCCGATGATCCCACTCGCCTGCGGCCGACAGCCGACAACCGATCCGATGACCGGACGCCGAGTTCCGACAGCCTGGAGCCTGAACCTGGTAGCCCGAAACCAGAAACAACCCGTAGCCTGAATTCGGCAGCCTGAGGCGTTACAAGGCCTCCAGCCGCCAGCCTCCAGCCGAGAGCCGTTTCGCCCATGTCCTATACCGTCATTGCCCGGCGCTGGCGCCCGCAGAAGCTCGATGATGTCGTGGGTCAGCGCGCGGTCACCCAGACCTTGCGCAACGCCGTCACCCGCGGGCGCATCGCCCAGGCCTTCGTGTTCGCCGGGCCGCGCGGCGTCGGCAAGACCACGACCGCGCGCATCCTCGCCCGCATGCTCAACTGCGTGGACGGGCCGACCGCCGACCCCTGCGGAACGATGCGAAGCCTGCGTCGAGATTGCCGACGGCGCGCGACATGGACGTCCTCGAGATCGACGCCGCCACGCACACCGGCATCGACAACGTGCGCGAGGTCATCATCTCGGGCCTGGCCATCATGCCGGTCCGCGACCGCTACAAGGTGTTCATCATCGACGAGGTCCACCAGCTCTCGGCCTCGTCGTTCAACGCCCTGCTCAAGTCGATCGAGGAGCCGCCGCCGCACGTCGCCTTCATCATGGCGACCACGGCGCCCGACAAGATCCCGGACACGATCGTGTCCCGGGCGCAGCTGTTCGAGTTCCGCACGATTTCGAGCGGCGCGATTGCCGACCAGCTCAGAAGAATCGCCGAGAACAGGGATCCCCGGTCCGTCCCGACGTTCACGGCGAGTCGGAACCCCTCGAACAGGCGCGAATCACCGTGTCGGACGAGGCGCTGGCGCTCATCGCCCGCGCGGCCGAAGGCAGCATGCGCGACGCCGAGACGGCCTTCGATCAGGTGATCGCCTTTGCCGGCACCACGATCACGATCGAGGACGTGGCGACGGTGCTCGGCCTGGTCGGGCGCGATCTGCTCTTCGACATCCTGACGGCGGTGGCCGACGAGAACGCGCCTGCCGCCTTCGAGCTGGCCGGCCGCGCCGTGGAGTCGGGCTACGACCTCCGCATGCTGTGCCGCGAGCTGTCGCGCCTGGTGCGGGACGTGATGGTGCTCAACGTCGATCCGTCGCGGATGGAGGATGGGGAGATCGCGCCGGAAGGCGATCGCCCGCGCCTGGCGGCGTTGATGCCGCGCTTCTCGCGCGAGGATCTGCTGAGGGCGTTCGATCAGCTGACGCGCGCCGAGCTGGACATCCGGAACTCGACCGAGCCGCGCCACCAGCTCGAGATGGCGCTGCTGCGATGGATGCACCTGCGCAAGCTGGCGCCGCTCTCCGAGATCATCGCCGGCCTGCAGGGCGGCGGGAGCCCGCGGCGGCTCCCCGAGTACGCCGGGCCGGCCAGGGCCAGCGCCCGGGCCCGGCCGCGCCGTTGCCGGGACCGCGCCGCCCGGCGAGACGGCGAGACCCCCGGCGTCGACAGCCGCTCGCGTGGCGGAGGTCCGGGCGTCGCGCGCGGCAGCGCCGGCGACCTCACCAGCCTCCGCCCCGGCCCCCGCGCCAGAGAGAGCCCAGCGCGACGCGGAACCGGCGCCGGTCGACGGGCGGAACGCCGGTGGCCTGAAGGAGCGCCTGCTCGGCGAGATCCAGCGCAGCCGCGCCGTCCTCTACGGAACCGTTGTCGCGCAGGCCCAGCGCATCGAGGTGACGGCCGACCGCGTGACGTTCACCTTCTCGCCGACGCACCGGATCCTGGCCGACCAGGTGACACAGCAGAAGGCCTGGATCGAGAGCCTGGCCACGGGCCTCGCGGGCCGGCCCATCACGGTGGCCTCGGCGGTAGGCGATGCCGCCGCTCCGCGCGAGCCGGTGTCCGGCACGCTCGGACCCGCCAGTGGCGCATCCAGGGGGCCTGAGCCGGCCGACCTGAAGGCCGAAGCCCTCGCGAACCCTGCCGTGCAGGCGCTTCTCGAAATCTTCCCGGTCGAGATCCGGGGCGTCGAGGAAGTCGAGCCACAATGAACATCCAGCAGATGATGAAGCAGGCGCAGCGGATGCAGGAGCAGATGCAGCGCCAGATGGCGGAAATGCGAGTCGAGGCCACCGCCGGCGGCGGCATGGTCACCGTCGTGGTCAGCGGCAGCAAGGTGCTCGCAGTCGATCACCATCGATCCCGGAGTGCGTGTCGAAAGAAGACGTCGAGATGCTCCAGGACATGGTGGTGGCCGCGATCAACGACGCCTTCCGCAAGGTGGACGAGCAGCTGCAGAGCCAGCTCGGCGGCATGATGGGCGGGATGAAGATACCGGGCATGTAAAATGGACCGGCCATCATGTCCCAACCCGAATCACTGACCCGACTCATCGAGCAGCTCCAGCGCCTGCCCGGCATCGGCCGCAAGAGCGCCCAGCGCCTCGCGTTCCACATCCTGCGCACGCCGCGCGAAGAGGCCGATCGTCTGTGCGAGGCCGTGCGCGACGTGAAGGACCGGGTCACCTACTGCTCGAACTGCAACAACGTCACCGACGTCGATCCGTGCGCGCTCTGCACCGATGACACCCGCAATCGCCGCCTCATCTGCGTCGTCGAGGAGCCGCAGAACGTGTACGCCATCGAGCGCAGCCGCGACTTCAACGGCGTCTACCACGTGCTGATGGGCGCCCTGTCGCCGCTCCAGGGAATCGGTCCCGACGAGCTGCGGATCAAGGGCCTGCTGAAGCGGGTGGCCGACGACGGCGCCGACGAGATCATCCTCGCCACCAACCCCAACGTCGAAGGTGAGGCGACGGCGATCTATCTCGCCCGCCTCTTGAAGCCGCTCGGCGTCAGGGTCACACGCATCGCCATGGGCGTTCCGGTCGGCAGCGATCTCGAGTACGCCGACGAGATCACGATGCACAAGTCTCTCGAGGGGCGACGGGAGGTTTAGCCGCATGCTTCCTGGATCGATTCAGGTGCCGGCCTCCATCGTGTTGCTCGCCGGCGGGGTCGTCGCCTGCTTCGCGGGCTATCGCCTCTTCAAGACCGTCCTCGGGATCTACGGCTTCATCCTCGGCGCGCTCATCGGCAGCTCCATGATGGCGGCCAGCAATACCTGGGCGCTCATCGCCGGGGCGATCGGGGGCGGCGTGGCAGGCGCCGTGATCCTGATCGCCGCCTACTTCTTCGCGGTGGCGCTGGTCGGGGCCGGGGTCGGCGCGCTCATCGTCAACCTCGCGTGGAAACCGTTCGGCGGTGACCCGCACTGGATCGCGGTGGTCGCGTGCGCGGCGCTCGGCGCGCTCGCCGCGATGAAATTCCAGCGGCACGTCATCATCGCCGCCACCTCCTTCGCAGGCGGGTGGACCATGCTGGTCGGCGGGGCGGCGCTGGTGCTGAAACCCGCGTCGCGGGCGGCCTCCGCCGGCGGCGATGTCTGGATGGTCTATCCCAACACGCCGCCTGCCGGATCCACCTGGGTCTATGTCGCCTGGATCGTGGTCAGCCTGATCGGGATGTACGTGCAGCTGCACACGAGCGGATCCAGGAAGCGGGCCAGGAACAAGAAGCAGTAACCCGGCCCCGGCGTGGGCCGGAACCTGGGGCGGCTGACACGTGAAGCTGTTCCTTCCGAAAGAACACGGAGCCTATGCCCAGCTCGGCGCGCCGCTCGCGGCGGCCCTGCTGGCGGGCGGCTGGAACAACCAGGCGAGCCTGGCGTTCGCGCTGGCGTCCGTGTCGGCGTTCCTGGCGCACGAAGCGCTGCTCGTGTTGACGGGCCAGCGAGGCACGCGCGCCATGCGGGAGGACGGGCGCACCGCGCAAGGATGGCTCGCGGCCTTCACCGTGCTCATGTTCGCGAGCGGGGCGCACGGCATCTTCTACATGCCCGCCCCCGCACGCGCCTGCATCCTGATCCCCGCCGGCCTGGCGGTGCTGATGAGCGTCTTCTGCCTCACGCGCACCGAGCACTCCGGGCCCGGAGAAATGGTGGCCGCCGTCGCGCTGGCATCGGCGTGCCTGCCGGTGACGCTCGCCGCCGGCCTCACGCTCGTCGCGGGACTGACCATGTGGGCCGTGTTCGCGGCGGGCTTCCTCATCTTCACCATGACGGTGCGCGCGGTGACCGCGCGCATCCGCCGCCCCGGCGACTGGTGGGCGGGGTACCGCGCGGCCGCCCTGGCGGTCGTGGTCCTCGCCGCGGCAGGGGCCCTCGCCTCTTCCGGACGCCTCAATGCCTACGCGCTTGCCGCGGCGTCATTGTTCGGCGTGCTCGCGATTCCGCTTGCGATCGTGCGGCCCGGGCCCCGTCACCTCAGGCTGATCGGCTGGGTGCTTGCAGCCGTCTCGGCGTGTGCGACAATCCTGCTGGCGCTTGCGGCCCGCCTGTCCTCCCTCGCCGGCCCGCAATCGTGAACGCGCCGACGGGCCGCTCGCGGGTCGAGGGCCCCGGGCGCATCAGGGGTTGAACATGACCGCAGGCGACACGATCATCGAAGCCCGCCAGGTCGAGAAGTACTACGAGCAGCCCGACGGCCATCGGGTGCAGGTGATTGCCCCCACCGACCTGTCGATTTGTGCAGGCGCCATCATCGCGCTGCTCGGCCCGTCGGGATCGGGCAAGTCCACGCTGCTCCGCATGCTGACCGGCCTCGCGCGGCCCTCGGCGGGGACCGTGTTCTGGCACGGCCAGCCCGTGTCCGTCACGCGGCCCAACGCCGCGATCGTCTTCCAGAGCTTCGCCCTCTTTCCCTGGCTGACCGTCTTCGAGAACGTCGAGGCCCCGCTCAAGGCCCTTGGCGTGTCGCCGCTCCAGCGGCAGAAGCGCTCGTTCGGCATCCTGGACACGGTCGGGCTCGACGGGTTCGAGGCGGCGTATCCGAAGGAGCTCTCCGGCGGAATGAAGCAGCGGGTCGGCTTCGCGCGCGCGCTGGTCGTCGAGCCCGAGGTCCTGTTCATGGACGAGCCGTTCTCGGCACTGGACGTGCTGACGGGCGAGAACCTCAAGGGGGAGCTGCTCGACCTGTGGCTCGAGAAGAAGGTTCCGACGCGCGCCATCTTCATCGTGACGCACAACATCGAGGAAGCGGTGTGGCTGGCCGACCGCGTGGTCGTCATCGGCCGCAATCCTGCCCGCATCCGTGCCGACTTCACGATCGACCTGCCGCAGCCTCGCGACAGGAAGTCGCAGCGCTTCCTCGAGCTGGTCGACCTGGTCTACAAGGTGCTGACCCGCCCTTCCGACGATCAGGTGGTGACCTCGGGCGCAGCGGCCGTTTCAGCCTCTGCCGCCGCGGCCCCGCCGAGATACCCGATGCTTCCTCATTCGCGTCCCGGGGGCATGGCGGGCTTTCTCGAAATCCTGGCCGACAAGGGAGGCAAGGAGGACGTGCCGGATCTCGCCGCGGAGCTGGGCATGTCGGCCGCCGACCTGCTGCCCACCCTCGAGGCCGGCGCGCTGCTCGGGTTCCTGCGCGTGCAGGAGGGCGACGCCGAGCTCACGCCTTCGGGCCGCGCCTTCGCTGAAGCCGATCTCCTGACGCGCAAGTCGCTCTTCCGCGACGCCGCCCGGGCGCACATCGTCCTGCTCCGCCAGATCGAATCCGGCCTGCGCGCGAAGTCGAACCGGACGCTCGAGGCCGAGTTCTTCCTCGACATCCTCGACGATCATTTCAGCCCCGAGGAGGCGCGGCGCCAGCTCGACACGGCCATCCACTGGGGCCGCTACGCGGAAATGTTCGACTACGACGCCGACACGGGCCGGCTGCTGCTGACCGAGAGCTGATGCGCGTGGCGCCGAGGTCCTTTCTTCCGTTCGGCCGTCCGGCGCTCACCCGGACAATGGCGGCCGACCTGCTCGTCCTGGGCGTGGGACTGGCGGCTCTGTACGCCGTCAGCGTGCTCGGCAGGAACTGGCTCGGGCCGCTTCAGCCCTCGTTCGAGATCTCCCTGTCGCCGTCCGCGCTTCCGCTCTACGCGGCTTACTCGCTGCTGCGGCTGCTCATGGCCTACGTGCTGAGCCTGCTGGTGGCCATCGGGTATGGCTACCTCGCCGCAACCAGCGCCCGGGCCGAACGCGTGTTGATCCCGGTTCTCGACGTGTTGCAGTCGATCCCGGTGCTCAGCTTCCTGCCGGGCGTGATGCTCGCCATGGTCGGGATGTTCCCCCGAAGCGAGCTGGGCGTCGAACTCGGCTCAATCCTCCTCATCTTCACCGGGCAGGTGTGGAACATCGCCTTCAGTTTCTACGGGTCGATGAAAGCGATTCCGCGCGAACTGCGCGAGGCGGCCACGGTGTACCGCCTCGGCCGCTGGCAGCGGTTCACCGAGCTCGAATTGCCGTTCAGCGCCATCGGGCTCGTCTGGAACTCCATGATGTCGGTTGCCGGCGGCTGGTTCTTCCTGATGGCCTGCGAGAGCTTCGTCCTGCGGCACCGGGATTTTCGGCTGCCCGGCCTCGGTTCGTACCTCCAGGCGGCCGCGATCTCGGGAGATCCGCGGGCCATCCTCTGGGGACTGGGGACCATGGTCGGACTGATCGTGCTGCTCGACGTCCTGATCTGGCGGCCCGTGGCGACCTGGGCCGATCGGTTCAAATTCGAGCAGGTCGAAGCATCCGAGTCGAGCGGGTCGCTCGTGCTGGGCGTGCTGCGAAGCTCCCGGCTGTTGCGGGCGTTCGAGCGGCGCGTGATTCAGCCGCTTTCCGAGCGATGGCTCGCGCGGCTCGTCCGCCGGAGCGCCCGCACGTCGCGGGCGCCCGCGACCGGCCGGCGGTCGTGGATTCCGATGATCGTGGCGATGCCCGCCTGTGTCGTCACGGCTTATGGTGCGGTGAAGGCGATCGTCCTGATGACGACGTTGCCGGAGACCGCCCTGATCGATATTCTCTCCGGGACCGCGGCGACATTCGCGCGGGTGCTTGCCGCGCTCCTGATCGGCGCCCTCTGGACGGTGCCGGTCGGCGTGATGATTGGCCTGAATCCGCGCCTGGCGCGCGTGGCGCAGCCGCTCGCGCAGATTGCCGCGTCGGTGCCGGCAACGGCCTTGTTTCCGATCGTGCTCCTGATGCTGGTCCGTGCCGGCGGCGGGATGGGCCTGGCCGCGCTCATCCTGATGCTGCTCGGCACGCAGTGGTACATCCTGTTCAACGTCATCGCGGGCGCGATGTCGATCCCGTCCGATCTGAAGGAGTCCGCCGACGTCTTCCGCATTCGCGGGCTGGCCCGATGGCGGGTGCTGATTCTGCCGGGCATCTTTCCGAACCTCGTCACCGGCCTGGTGACCGCGGCCGGCGGCGCGTGGAATGCCAGCATCGTTGCCGAGTACTTCCATTTCAAAGGTGACGTGTACTGGACGGCGGGCCTGGGCGCCACCATCAGCCGCGCCAGCGACCGCGGGGATTTCGCCACGCTGGTCGCAGCCACGCTGGTGATGGCCGTCGTCGTCGTGACGTTCAACCGGGTGGTGTGGAAGCGGCTGTTCGGCCTGGCGAAGGATAGATATTCACTGCAGACGTGAACTGTACAAAGATCGGGGCGCGAGAACCGCCTCGCGCCCCGGTGTCGTTCGCGCGTCTTCTAGAACCTGAACCCGAACGCGATGCGGAACGTGCGGCCGCCGGTCTGAGACTGGAAGGGCACGGGGTAGTTCTTCGGACCGGTCGCCTGTCCGTAGAGCGAACCGAGAATGTACCCGGTGTGCAGCCCCATCGCGTCAACGGGGCTGTTGGGGTCCTGCTTCACCGTGGTGTTCCAGGAGATCAGCGGCTGGTTGTTGCCCAGGTTGTAGACATCGAACTTCACCCAGGGACGCAGGCTCTGGATGATGGGGATGTCGTAGTTGAGCGACGCATCGACCAGCGCGTAGCCCTTGAAGCTCTGCGAGCCGCGGGCACCGAAGTACACCGACTGGCTGCTGGGCGAGTCAGGGTAACCCTCCTGGGCGAGCAACGCCGTCTGGATATCGGTCAGGGGCTGGCCCGCTGCCACCAGGCTGTAGGTCAGGCCCGAATCGGCGCGCAGCAGTCCCGACAGGCTCAGCCTGCCGGCCTTGTGCATGTCGAGGGTGTAGGACGACCAGAGGCGCACTTTCGTCTGCTGGTAGTCGTACAGCTTTCCGGTCGGGTAGTTCCGGTCTGCCTGGTAGATGCTCGGCAGCCCGTTCGCGCCCGGATAGTCGCCGAAGGGCGAACTGATCCCAGGCTGGTTCGGGTTCTCACCCTGGAAGTTCCCGTCGTTCTTCAGCTGGTAGGTCACGGTGGCTCCCACGGTCCAGAGCGGGAGGAACCGGTAATTGGCCTGGAAGACCAGCGCCTGGTAGTCGCGCTTCGGCACGCTCGTGTTCTTGAACACGATGTTGGTGAACGTGCCGAAGTCCTGGCCATTCTGGACGACGTCGGTCGTGCCGTTCGCGATGTCGATGAAGTCCTCGATGAAGTTGCTCATCCGCCGCCAGACATAGGCGACTTCAGCCGAGCCCTTGCCACCGAGATCCCCGCCGGCCGACACGGTGAACTCCTTGGTGATCGGCGACGACAGGCCTTTCGCCATGGACACGTTGGCGGTCGGGAAGCTGCCAAACACGATGCCGTAGTTCGCCGGATCGAGTCCCGGAGCGAAGCTGCGGCCCTGTCCCGCGGGTCCGTTGTAGATTCCGACCGTGAGGGCCGGATTGCCCACGGGGCTGTTGGCGCCAACCTGCGCTTCGTTGTAGCGGCCGGCATAGTGGCCGTAGGTCACGTGGAAGACCAGCTTGCTGTTCCCCAGCGGAGACACTGCCGCCGCGAGGCGCGGCACGATGGTGTCGGTCTTCACGCCCTGGATGCCGCCGGTCGACATGCCGTTGACGTGCTCGTATCTCGCGCCGAGGTCGAACGACAGCATGTTGTTCACCATCCAGTGGTCCTGGAGGAACACGGACTGGGTGTCAACGTGCAGGCTGGCACCGCGCGTGGCAATCCAGTGCTGCGTCTGCGTCTCGCCCGGCGAGAAGATCGGGATCAGGTACCCGTTCGCGTCGTACACCGGGCTTCCGTCCGGATTGGTGACGAAGTCGGTGACGAACACGTAGCTGGTGGGGGACTGCGAGTTGCCACCGTTGCGCTGGCTCCGGAACCACTCGTACCCGAGCTTGAAGTCGTGGCGTCCGGCGCCCTGGACGTTGTAGGACAGGCTGCCGGTCGCCTGCTGGTTGTCGCGATCCTCGGGGTCGGTCGCGTCGAAGTACGGCGCGTTGTAGGCCCAGTTGCCATCGCCCAGCGCCAGCGTGAAGAACGGCGAATCCTGCATGGCGGTACTGGTTCCCCCGGCGTTCTGGAACGAGAAGTGCCGCCGCGAGTACCTGCGCCTCGGCGAACACGTTGGACGCGAGGATCCCGCGCCAGTTCGCGCCCAGGGTCCAGTTCGGCTGCTGCTCGCTCAGGAGCGTGTGGGGGTCGATCTCGTAGCCACCGATCGCCGGCTGGTTGGTGATGTTGGTCGGCGCGTCGATGAAGCTCAACGTGAAGGTGTGATCGTTGTTGGGGCTGCCCGTCAGCTTGATCTCACCACGCTTGTTGTCGTTTCCGGTGCTATACGCGATGCCTGTTTCCGGGAACGTATTCGCCGTGGTGGTCTTCGCCAGTCGGCCGGCTCCGAAGAACCACACCCGGTCCTTCACGAGCGGGCCGCCAAAGGTGCCCTCCCAGATGTCGTTCACCTTGCTGGTGACCTTGACGTTGTGCGCCGTTTCGTACGGCGTCAGCGTGCTCCAGGTCGGGTCGGTGAGGTTCAGCCGGAGGCTGCCCGAGAACCGGTTGCTTCCGCTCTTGGTGATGGCGTTGACCACGCCGCCCGAGAAGCGGCCGTACTCGGCGGGAATCCCCGAGGTGAGCACCTGGGTCTCCTGCACCGCGTCCTCGATGAAGACGTTCTGCGGCGAGCCGAACAGGTTGTCGTTGACGTCCACGCCGTTGACCATGAACAGGTTGTCGTAGGCGAACGACCCATTGATGTTCAACTGGCGCGCGTTGGGCGCCGTGCTCTCGGTGACCGACGCCGCCAGATTGGCGATGCCCTCGATGTCGCGCCGGCTCGCCAGCAAGGCGATGTCCTCGTGTTTCAGGTTGCTGCCGATCACCGGGGTCGTCACCATCGTCGGCGCCTCCGCCGTGACCTGGACGACCTCCTGGACATTCGCCAGCGACATGACGATTGAAACCTCGGCGACCCCGCCGAGTGGGACCTCGACCTGCTTCTCGATCGTGGCCATTCCGCTCATCGTGAACGTGACCGTGTAGGTGCCGGGTGGCAGGCCGCGGAAGAGGAACGTTCCGTCGCTGGCGGTGACCGCCGTGCGTTCGCCCTGCAGGACGGACGACTTGATGTTGACGGTCGCGCCTGGAAGCGAGAGCTTGTCGGCCGTCGTGACCGTGCCGCGGAGGATCCCGGACTGGGTGCCCTGAGCCAGCGCCGGAAGGGCAGCACAGGCGAGAATCAGGGATGAGAGAACCAGGGTGCGCAGCCACGCGCCGAGACGGTCCGGCTGTGGCCGGTGCCGAAGGAGAGACACCATCTTCTACCTCCCACCAGGCGGATATGCCTGGCGTCGAATTGGAATTTTTCTGGCCCCCAACCGACGTCCTCATACTCAAATGGTGTGCCATTGGCAGCCGCCAGAAGAGTCGCGGTTTTCGGTGACTAATTAAGTCGGAAATCCAAGTTCCTGAATCGGGGACAGGCCGGACAATACAAACGGCTGGATCTCCAGCATGCGCAAGGATTAAGCGCGAGCCGGAGTGGGGGAACCCGCAGGCTTGTTCCTTCGTAGGTTACCTGGCGTCAGGCTTGGGGGCTAAGGCTTGGGGCTTCCGGCCTGGGGCTTGCGGCCAGCGCCTGGGCACCGCCCTTAGCCCTGAGCCTCAAGCCCCTAGCCTATCGCCTTCTTCCTGAACTGCTTCAGCCCGAGCCAGATGAACAGGGCGTTGAACCCGAGCAGGCCCCCAAAGACGATGGGGCCGGAGAGGTGCGGGAACTGAGGCGCGAGCGCGCTGCGGAACCCCTCGCTCGCGTAGACGAACGGATTCACGAGGACGGCCTTCTGGAGCACGGGGAAACTCGCCAGCGCGCTCCACGGGTAGTACGTGCAGCCCAGGAAGATCATCGGTCCGACGATCAGGCTGAACATGATGCCGATGTGCTGCTGCCCGAGCGAGCAGCCGAGCGTCAGCCCCACGGCTGCAGCCATCGACGCCACCAGGATCGACAGCGCGAGCGAGCTCGAAGGGGTGCGCGAAGCTGATCTGCACGCCGCTGCCGAGCACCACGAGCGCCGTCGGGATGACGACGGCCCCGGCGACCAGCGCCTGGAGACTGCCGGCCACGACCTTCTCGATGGCGACGAACTCGATCGCCATCGGCGCGAGCAGCCGATCCTCGATCTCCTTCGAGAACTGGAAGTCGGCGATCATCGGAAACGCCACCGCCTGCAGGCCCGACAGCAGCATGCTGATCGCGATGATCCCCGGCAGCAGCAGGCTCTTGTACTCCGGGGGCATCATGCCGCTGGTCGTCATCACCCGGCCGAACACGAACACGAACAGCATCGGCTGCACCAGGTTCTGGAGCAGCAGCGGGAGGAAGTTGCGGCGCGCCACGCGCCCGTCGCGGCCGAGCATGGCGAAGAAGGCGCTGAGGTTCATCCGCGCAGGCTCCTTCCCGTGTGGTGCAGGAACAAATTCTCGAGGCTCGGCTCGGAGATGTGGACGTCGTGAATGGTGGCCCCCGCCGCGCTCGCCGCGGAGACAATCTGCGGGATGAGCGTGCCGCCCTGGTCGGCGAACAGATCGACCCCGCCGGGCGGCTGGGCTTTCACTTCGGTCACGCCGGCAATCTGCGCGAGGCGCGCGGTCAACCCGTCGCTCACCTCGTCGAACGACAGCCGCAGCAGGAAGCCCCCGGGCACCGACCGCTTCAACTCCGCGGGCGAGCCCATCGCGATCACGCGCCCGTGGTCGATGATCGCGAGCCGGTGGCACAGCGCGTCGGCTTCCTCCATGTTGTGCGTCGTCAGGAGGACGGTGTGGCCGCTCCGGTTGAAGTCCGCGATGAGGTCCCACAGCATCAGGCGCGTCTGGGGATCGAGCCCGGTGCTGGGCTCGTCGAGAAACAGCACCTGGGGATCGTGCATCAGCGCCCGGGCGATCGAGAGGCGCTGCATCATGCCGCCCGAGAAGCCGGTCACCATCTGATCGGCGCGATCGGTGAGCTTGAAGCGATCGAGCAGTTCAGCCGCCCGGGCCCGGGCGTCGGCGGCCGGGATCCCGAAATAGGCCGCGTGGAACATCAGGATCTCGCGCGCCGTCAGCGCGAAGTCCAGGTTCGGTTTCTGCGGCACGACGCCGATCAGGCGCTTGACCGTCGAGTGATCGCGCCACACGTCCAGGCCGCCGATGAACGCCTTCCCGCCGGTCGGGCGGATGCGCGTGGTGAGCACGCCCACCGTGGTGGACTTGCCGGCGCCGTTCGGGCCGAGCAGGCCGAAAATCTCGCCGGGACTGACCTCGAGCGAGACGCCATCGAGCGCCACGACCTCGTATTTCTTCTTCTCGCGGCGCTTGAAGAACTTCACGCCCGTCATCGGCCCGCCGCGCACGATGGCGCCGGCAGGCGGCGGAGAGGTGTAGATCTTGCGGAGAGAGTCGATGCGGATGCCGACGTCCATGGGCATAGGTTATAGGTTACAGGTTACAGGTTACAGGGGACAGGTTACAGGGGACAGGTCACAGGCTATTGGTTGACCGCTGCCCTTGCCAGGCCGTAGCGCGACAGCGCGAAGGTGGGAGCCGTGAGCCGTGAGCGTTGTGCCGCGCGCAATGCCGCCCTGCGCGGTGACTGCACCCCGGGTCGAGAGCCCTGAGAATTTCTTGTCGTCGTAAACGCCGCCTTGCGAGTGCATCATCGGCCGTTCACCCTGTAACCTATAACCTGTACCCTGTAACCTCTCCTCCCCGGCGTCCGTGTATGATCCCCCTACCATGCGTATCAGGAATCTGCTGGTCACAGTGTCAATTGCCGTCGTTCTCGCAGCGGGTGCGGCCGGCTCGATGAGAGCCGCAGCCCAGGCTCGCTCGGCCCAGGCACCCCCCGCGGCGCCGTCGAAGACGCCGCCGCCCTTCCAGGTCGAGGAAGCCCGGATCTCGGACATCCACGCCGCCATGAAGGCCGGCCGCCTCACGTGCCGGGCTCTCGTTCAGGCTGTACCTGCGGCGCATCGAGGTCTACGACAAGAACGGCCCGTCCATCAACGCGATCGTCGTCACGAACCCCGACGCGCTGGCGCAGGCCGATGAGCTCGATCGCCGGTTCGCGCAGGGCGGCCTGGTCGGGCCGCTGCACTGCGTGCCGGCCATCGTGAAGGACAACTTCGAGACCATTGGCCTGCAGAGCGCGAATGGTTCGCTGTCGCTCGAAGGATATGTCGCGTCGAAGGACGCCTTCGAGGTCCGGAAGATCAAGGAGGCCGGCGCGATCGTGCTCGCCAAGTCGAACATGGCGGAGTGGGCGTTCACGCCCTACGAGACGGTCAGCTCGATCCTGCCGGGCTACACCAGGAACCCGTACGCGCTGGATCGCGTCACCGCCGGGTCGAGCGGGGGCAGCGCCGCGGCGGTGGCCGCCAGCTTCGGCGCGATCGGCCTTGGCAGCGACACCGGCAACTCGATTCGCGGCCCCTCGTCGCACCAGGCGCTGGTCGGCATCCGATCGACCATGGGCCTCACGAGCCGCGCCGGGGTGTTTCCGCTCAACCTGCTCGCCGACATCGCGGGCCCGATGGCGCGCACGGTCGATGATGCCGTCGCGGTGTTCCAGGTTGTCGTGGGTGAGGATCCGGATGATCCCGCGACGGCGGCCTCGCACGGCCGGGCGCCCGAGAATTATGCCGCGTCGCTCGTTCGTGACGGCCTGAAGGGCGCGCGCATCGGCGTCTTGCGCGACGCGTACGAACGCGGCACGACGGATCCCGAGATTGCGGCGGTCTTTGCCACCGCCCTCGACGACATGCGCCGCGCCGGCGCCGTCATCGTCGATCCCGCGGGCGTGAAGGGCCTCGACCAGATTCGCCGGGCGCAGAATGCGGGCCCGTGCATGGGGTTCAAGTACGACCTCAACAGGTTCCTTGCCGCGCGGGGCGATAACGTGCCGGTGAAGACTCTCGCCGAGATCGTCAAGTCCAGGCGCTTCCACCCGACCGTTCAGCGACGCCTCGAGCAGGCCGAGTCGGGGCCCGAGAACGGCCCGGACACGCCAGGCTGCAAGGCCGAGATGGCGTACCGCGAGCAGGTGCGCGCTGCGGTCACCAGCACCATGGACGAGCTGAAGCTGGACGCGTTCGTGTATCCGACCTGGAGCAATCCGCCGCGGCTCATCGGCGATCTGAACTCGCCCCACGGCGACAACAGCCAGTTCTACTCGCCGACCACCGGGTTCCCGGCCATCCAGGTGCCGATGGGCTACACGCGCGGCGGCCTGTTGCCGGCCGGCGTGACCTGGTTCGGCCGGGCGTGGTCCGAGGCCACGCTCATCAGACTGGCGTACTCGTATGAGCAGGCCACCCGGCACCGGCATCCGCCGCCCACGACGCCGCCGATACGGTGACAAACACGGCTGGCGGCTGGCGGCTAACGGCCGGAAGCCGCGCACAACGTCGACGAAGTGTCACCTATGTCCTGAGAATGATCTGTCACCTATGTCCTTGACCGAACGGGCTCCGGGGCGTGCGCCGAGCCTCGAGCCTTTAGCCCCAGGCCTTTAGCCCCAAGCCTTTAGCCCGTTTCTGCGCTAGACTTACCCGTTCCGGGAGGAAACCAATAATGCGCAAGATTGTTGTGATGACGTTCGCGGCGGCAATCGCCGCTTCAGCGCTCCATGTCTCGGTTCAAGCTCAGGCTCCTGCGGCGCCGGCCCAGGTGGCTGCTCCTGACGATCCGATCCGGACGCTGGTCTCGCGGCTCGACCTCGCGAAGTACAAGGACACCATCAAGGGGCTGACCAGGTTCGGCGACCGGCGGCAGGGCACCGATCGCAACAAGGCCGCGGTCGACTGGATCGAGGCGCAGCTCAAGAGTTACGGCTGCACCAACACCGAGCGGGTCAAGTACGACTTCCAGCCTCCGCCTCCGCGTCCGCCCGCCGCAGCCGGAGCAGGCCGGGGCGGCCGGGGCGGCGGCACTCCTCAAAAAGGGTTGCGCGGGCCGACCGGCGCCAACAACGATCCGATGAAGCAGCCCGACGAGAAGGTGCGCGCGCTGGATTCGCAGCCGACCACGCCGGGCGCCCGCGAAGAGGTGTTCTGCACCAAGATTGGCACCACGCGCCCGAACGAGATGGTCATCGTCGCCGGGCACATGGACGGCATCGGCTACGCCGAGGCTGCCAATGACGACGGGTCGGGCACCGCGCTGGTGATGGAGCTGGCTCGGGTCTTCAGCGCGCCTGGCGTCCAGACCGACGCCTCGATCCGCTTCATCCTGTGGAACAACGAAGAGACCGGCCTGAACGGCGCGCACGCCTACGTCGACCAGCGCCGCGAGCTGCAGGGGAAAGAGGAGCCGGCGGGATCCGGCAAGTATCCCGAGCCGAAGTGGCTGGCGATGATCCAGCACGACATGATGCTGTGGGACCACGGCATGCCGCTCGCTGACGGCAAGCTGCCGCCCGAGCAGCGGCCCGAGGCGGACGTGAACGTCGAGTTCGCGGGCGTGTCGAAGATGGCGAAGGAGTCGGCCGACCTGGCGTGGACGATGCGGGCGGTCAACGATCGCTATGCCACCGACTACCCGGTCACGGTCGGCAATCGCATGTCGAACACCGATTCGCAGCCGTTCCAGGACTTCACGCCGACCGTGAGCCTGCGCGAGCTGGAGCGCCTGTCGCAGGTCGGATCGGGCTGGGATCCCAACTGGCACCAGCCGACCGACATGTTCGCGACCTACAGCGACAAGGATTTCAAGCTCGGCCTCAACGCCGCGCAGACGACGATGGCGACCGTGGCGCAGATCGTCGGGCTGAAAGTTAAGTAAGTCGCCGGCGGGCGGCTCGCGGCCCTTCGACTCGCCAAGCTCGCTCAGGGCAGGCTGGCGGCTGACGTGTCACATGGAGGCCGGGGCTTCAGCCCCGGCGAGTCTGGCGGCTCTGAAGAGCCGGCTCGCTCCGGCGAGCGTGCGTGTCATGAGCCCGGGACTGTCAGCCTCGCCGCTGGTCTGGCGCTGGATTCGCGGCCCTTCGGCTCGCGTGCTCTGGTGCCGCCTTCCGTCGCGGCACCAGGGCATCGCCGCATTTGACCCGGCCTCCTCCGATTCGCCAGAATCACTCGAGAGGCCCCGGGCGCCCCGATGGCCGTCCGGGCCGGTCGTTCGTCCCGATTACCATTCGACCAAAGGATTGCCATGCGACTGCTCCCCCTCGTAATCGCGTTGCTGCTCTCTGTTCCAGCGGAGGCGCAGATGAACGTGGACAACATCCATTGGCTCGGCCACGCGTCGTTCCGCATCCAGGACGGCGCGACCATCATCTACATCGACCCGTGGAAGATCAGCGCGGGCGCCCCGAAGGCGGACGTCGTGCTCATCACGCACGGCCACTACGATCACTTCTCGCCGGAGGACCTCGCGAAGATCGAGAAGCCCGGCACCGTGTTCGTGGCGCCGGCCGATGTCGCGGCCAAGCTCACGGGCAGGAAGGTGCTGGTCGCCACACCCGGAGAGAGCCTGCACGCCGGGGCCCTCGCGGTGACGGCGGTCCCCGCCTACAACATGAACAAGCAGTTCCACCCCAGGTCGAACAACTGGGTCGGCTACGTCGTGACCCTGTCGACGGGCCAGCGCATCTATCACAGTGGCGACACCGACGCGATCCCCGAGATGAAGGCGCTGAAGGTGGACGTGGCGATGATGCCCTGCGGCGGCACCTACACGATGACGGCGGCCGAGATGGCCGAGGCGGCAAACGGGTTCAAGCCCGCGATTCTCATCCCGATGCACTGGGGCGACATCGTCGGCTCGAAGGCCGACGCCGAGACCGTGGCGAAGATCTTCAAGGGGAAGACCGTCATCAAGACGGTGGAGAAGTAGGGACGCGGTCGAGGGTCGACCGGCGCCTGAGGGCGCGGGCACCAGCCACCGAAGTCCAGTCAAAGCCCGGGTGCGGGTACTGGTCTCGTCTCGTGCTCGAGGAAGACTACCGGCCTCCGCATAATCCGAGGGGACGCCCGAAGCCTTGGCGACCGCGGGAGGACTCGCGATGAGAAAGGTGATCCTCTTCGTCCAGGTTTCCCTGGACGGCTTCTTCGAGGGACCGAAGAAGGAGCTCGACTGGAACATGGTCGATGACGAGCTCCACGCCTACTTCAACGAGGAGCTCAAGGCGATGGGCGCCTTCCTGAGCGGACGCGTCACCTACGAGCTCATGGCCGCATACTGGCCGACCGCCGACGCCAACCCCGGGAGCCCTCCTTTCGTGAAGGAGTTCGCCCGGATCTGGCGGGAGATGCCCAAGGTGGTCTATTCGAAGACCCTCACCTCGGCGGGGTGGAACACCACGATCGCCCGGGACGTGGTGCGGGAAGAGGTCGAGTCGCTCAAGCTGCGGGCCCGTGGGGATCTCGTGGTCGGGGGAGGGGACCTGGGCGCGGCCTTCATGGCCAAGGACCTGATCGACGAGTACCGGATCTACGTCCACCCGATCCGGATCGGGGAGGGGAAGCGCCTATTTCCCCCGTCGAAGGAGAAGGTCCTGCTGCGCCTCGCGGAGACCCGGACGTTCGGGAACGGGGTCGTCCTTCTCCGGTACGAACGACTCCGGCCCGGTGGGGGGAGCTAGACGACCACCCGGGCGCGCCGCCGTTTGACGGTGCGTGCCCGATTCGCTAATATCGATGGTCTGGCCTCTGACAGTTACGGCTGTCCGAGGCCGCGCGATCTGGCCAATATTCCTCAGTAGCTCAATGGCAGAGCATCCGGCTGTTAACCGGAGGGTTGCAGGTTCGAGTCTTGCCTGAGGAGCCAATCCTTTCAACAACTTCCAAGCATCAGCTTCGCGCCATCCCCCGACTTTGCCCTTTTTCGTGCCCGGTTCTATTGGTGTTGTTGAGAAGGCGTCGAAGTCAACCGGATGCTCGCAGACTTCGCGGTCTTGCCGTCAACCGGCGCCCTGGCAATCAGTTGACCTGAAAGGACATTGTCGCGAGGCGAAGGTGGAGGCGGTGCCGCTGTTGCCGCTCGTTGACGCTTACAGAACACTCAATAGCTTCTGCACAAGCTCGAACGCGCGCCGTGCCTGCATGGCGCGTTCGTTCCCGTCGCTCGAATCGTGGAAGACCGCAAGCTGTCGCGGCCCGTAGAAGTCGACGGACTGGAACTTCTCGCGCAGGATCCGAATCCCCTCCACCACCAACGCATCATCGGAACGCGATCGCCAGTCATCGCCGACAACCGTGATCGCGTTCGGGAACTCGTCCAGGCAGTAACAGATGTCGTACACGTCTTTCGGTTTGTCTCTGCCGTTGACCGCATGCGCCTTCATGATGATGAAATCGGGGAGCGACGCGACTCGCAGGTGCACGGTGTTCGATGCACCTGAGATCATCGGACCCTCGAACTCGACGATCGCGGGGCGGCGGAGCGCGGCGGCGCATGAAGGAACCTGCAGAACCCTGAAGTCGCCGACAAGCTTCGGGCGATTCTTCTTCATCTTCACGTCGGCGGGTGCCAGGAACTCAACGTCCACCCGGACGGGCGCCTCGGCGTCCTTGAGGTCGACCGTCGTTACGAGCTGGAACGTCTTGTCGCCCTTTTCATAGCGGCCGGTGTCGAACAAAAGCCCCAAGAGCTCCGCGTATCGTCCGTCGGCGAGCTTCTGCGCGTCGAGCGCGAGATCGACGTCGATGCTCCCGACGTGCGCCGTCCCCGGCGCGGGGATGATGAGATCGGGCACCCACCCCCCAACCACGACGATCGCATCGCGGAACGAACCCAGCACCTGGGCAACGTCGACGAGTACACGGCGAGCCGCCTCAACCTGCCGGTTGGTGTAATCGCCTTCGTAGAGTGGTTCGTGGCTCATGCCTTGACCGCCGCCCAAGCTGGCTTCAGCCGTTGCCGCAGAATCGCTTCCGCGGCCTCCTCGCCGCGAGCGCCGGCGTGAACGACATCGACGTAGGTCTGTACCGGGTTCGTGCACGACAGCCGATTGACGCCGGCGTCCGGCCTGTAGAGGACCCCCGGATCACCGGGGAGCAGCACGATCACGTTCTCGCCAGAGTCCACGCGCTTTGCTTCCACCGTTGATTCGAATTCCTGCTCTATTCCCGGTTGCATGTAGAGCCAGGTGCGGGGCTGCCGGACTGCTGGCGCCTGCAGATCCGCGGCTGAAAAGACCGCGTAGGAAAGGCGTCCGAGGCCTCCCGGGTCAATGGCTCGCAGTCGGTCTCGAAGAGCGGACCCCTGCAAGAGCGTGAAGTAGGGGCGTCGCTCGTGGCGCTCGAATCGATACGCGGATCGCCACGCCTGCAGCAGTCCGTCGAAGTCGTGAACGCAAAAGCCGCGATTGGGCATGGGCTCGAGGAACGCCTGGTCGCGCAAGTGCTGAACGACCTTGTTGACGAGCGCAAGGCTCGGCGCAGGAACACGCGGAACAAGGTCCGCGAAGTGCGCAACCATGTCGCGCTGAGTCCACCGGCGGCCGGCGTTCTCCGGCGCCAGTAGCGCACGAACCACGCGGGCGGCTTCGGGGGTGCCCAGGTTCGCGCCCGACCGCCGCGAGATCTTGACCGGCTCTTTCCCCGAATGATCGATGTGCAGGAGGCCCGGTACGTCAAGGCGACAGTTGCCCGCCGAGTCGTACCAGCTCCAGCCCCGCTCGCGACACAGGGCCGCCATCCGCGGAGACACGCGCGGCATTGCGAGGACCCTCGCGCAGACGGCATCCTCGCTAGCGGAGCAAGGGCGATCGGCAATACTGGAGAACTGGACCGGTTGGAAACTGAGACTCTTACACTCGACCCAGAGCACCGCGTTTCCGCGCCCAGGCACGCTTCCGGAAACGCGCAAGTCCCAGCCAGGCTGCGTCCTTGGCGCTGACGCTACGGACCAGTTCTTCAGCCATGAAACCTCGCCCAGCAGATTCTGCAGGGTCTCTGCGAGTTGTCGCTCCAGGGCCGATCCATGGATCTGCTCTATGTTCACGACTGAGCCATTGTTCACAACATTGTGAACATATCACGTGTAGTGAACACAATTCAAATACTGCCTATATTCGGCGCGATCCATGCTCTGGAAGAGCTGCTCGAGACGACGCCCGGGCGGCCGTTGACAGCGCGCGCCTCCGCGCGTGCCGAGGCGTTCCTCGCGGTTGTGCTACTACGATTACTAGCGCACAACATCATTGTGTGTAGTATAGGTCATGGACACAACGGCGGAGCGTCATGGCCTACGTCCGTAAACGCGGCAACCAGCTGGCCATCGTTCACGGGGAGCGGGAGCCGGGAACCGGTAAGGTGCAGCAGCGGATCCTGTTTACCATTTACTCCAAGGCCGAGGCCCTCGAGATCCTCGGCCGCGGGAAGAACCAAGGCCGCTGGAACTTCGAGGGACTGTTTCGACAGCAGTTCACCGACGTCAAGGTCGACTGGAACGACATCCGGCGAGGGATCGAGGAGAACCTGGACTCCCTGCCAGATCTTCATGAGTACCGCTCGGAACGTCTGCGCGGGCGGTTCCGCGACGATCTGTGCACCTTCACGAAGCAACTCATACTTGCCGATCCACAGGATCTGATTTCCTCGGCCCATCTCATCACGGAGCATCGGCACGAGCTCGAGTACTTGACGGACCTCATTGCCTGGCGTCTCAAGCTGCGGGACCAGGAGCCCACCGAGTGGAACGAGGACAACCTGTTCTACTGGCGCTTCGCCTTGCAGGGCCGATCCGTGCCGCCAGACACGGAGGAACACGCTGCCGGCTTGTACGAGCGCGGCGAATACGACAAGGCCGACGCCGTCTTCCGGCTGCTGGTCGACTGCTTTGATGGGTATGCCGAGGGCTACAACTACCTGGGTCTTATCGCCTACCAGCAGGGCAAGCTCGAGGAGGCGGTCGCGCGCTTCGAGAAGACCACCGAGCTTGGGCGCAAGTCCTTCCCTGCTCGCATTCCCAAGAAGCGCTACTGGAGTGACCACACCACGCGGCCCTACATGCGCGGCCTGCGGAACCTCGCTTTGACGCTCAACGAGGCCGGCAGGTACGACGAGGCAGTGACGGTCTGCAATCGCCTCCAGAACGAGTGCGGGGACGACTTCAGCGCGGCCTCCCACCGTGCAGCCATCTACCTCAACATGGGGAAGTGGGAGCAGGCCGCGGACTTCGCGAAGCGCTCGGGTGGCGATCTGGATCCCGCAGCTGGGTTCGTGGAGGCGTTCGCGCTCTTCGAGCTCGGGCGCGTCGAAGAAGCTCTCCCCGCGTTCGTACGCGCAGCGCTCAGTTCGCCGCGCGCCGCGCGCATGCTGGTCGGCGAGCGAACGGCGGCGCCCAAGTGCTCCGAGGACGCCGAGGACCACAATACCGGCGTCTCCGAGCGCCGGCGACTGCGCGCCTACCTCGAGGATCAGCCTCGGAACGCGAAGAAGTTCTTCCGCGCTCTGGTCCGCGATCCGCGTGTGGCCAAGTTGCTCGATCAGAGCACGGCGGTCGTCCGGCGCTGGCACGAGGAGCACCATACGGGTGACCGCTCGGCCTTCGATCAGATGACGCTGGATCCGCTCGCGCGCGTTCGCTGCGGCGGAGGGGCGGAAGCTGCTCGACCTTCTCCCTCGTTCTGCGAAGTCGACACCACGATCGGCTCCACGCGACCCGAAGTGAGAGCCTCAGCGACCGAACGCCGATCTCGAACGACTATCTTGGGTGCGCTCGGGCACTGCCACGAAGAGAAACCGTCGCGACGAACATGATACCCTGGAGCGCGAGATCGAGCTCGCCCTCAGTCCCGGTGGCTTCATTTCCGACCGCGCGTGCTTTTCGTTCGGGAGCGAGCTCGAGGAAACGGCAACGAAGATCGCGACGCTCACAGACAGCTCGGGTTCATAGCGGGCTTCGAGCGGCTCGCCGCAGGTGCGCGCCACCGACCAGAACGGTCATTTCTCGATCGGGCCAAAGCGCGCTGGCCCAGACGTTGATCTGGACGACGTCGAAGGTGTCTGGCCGCGGTTCGCAAGGCGGCTGATCTCGCGCACTCCTGCGGCACCGGGTGTGATGAGTCGCCCGCCGCTGGACCGCGCCGCGGCCGACGTTCCGGGCACCAGCACGACCGGGCGGCGTCTGTTATCTCTCTCTCTGCGAGCCGATCACCGCTCGCACACGACAGGATGCAAAGCACGAGATCATGAACAACGATGATTTGCTCCCGTCGCCGTGGGCCCGGCCGGCGACGCTCCGCGCCGCACTTGAGGAGCGCTACAACGGCGAAGCGCTCCGCCGGCTCGCGCAGGCGCTGGGTGTGGCCGGGCCGACCCGCAAAGCGGATCTGGCGGCGGCCATCGCGGCGGCGGTCTTAGGTCCGGACCCCAGCAGTCCTCGGCCGAAAGATGTCTTCGCCAGACTGACCGATATCGAAAAGGCGGCGGTGGCCGAAGCGCTCTGCGACGAGAACCACACCTTCGACGCGCCACGGTTTCGCGCCAAGTACGGATCGGTGCCGGTCTGGTCCTCGCCACGGGGCACGCGCGAAGGCAAAACGCTGCTCGGCGTGTTCCTGATGCCGGGCAAGTTCGATCGCGAGCCGGACGAACCGTTCATCCCCGCCGATCTGGCCACCCGCTTGCGCCAGTTCGTGCCGGAGCCTCGCAAGGAAGCGCTCGGTTGTCTCACCGAACCGGTGCCGGTGAACGATGGTCCGCCGCTCACGGTCGTCGACACCGAACAAGCGGCCACCCGGGAGGTCTTCGGCGTGCTGCGGTTGGTGGACATGGGCAAGATCCAGGTCAGCGCCCAGACGCGTCGGCCGTCGGCCAAGGGAATGGCTGCTGTCAGGGAGGTGCTGGTCGGCGGCGACTTCTATCCGTCGGAGGAGAGGCAACACGGGTGGGAGCAAGAGATCGGGTCGATTCGGGCGTTTGCCTGGCCGCTCCTCGTGCAGGCGGCTGGCCTTGCCTCGGTCGCCGGCTCGAAGCTTGCCCTGACCTCTGCGGGACGCAGGGCCCTGACGCAACCAGCGGCCGAGACGCTGCGGCACGCGTGGAAGAAGTGGGTCGACACCTCGATCTTCGACGAGTTTTCCCGGGTGGACGCCATCAAGGGACAGAGCGATCGCAAGCGTCTGACGTCTGTCGCCGGTCGGCGGCACGCGATCGCCGACGCGCTGGCGGAGTGCCCGGTGGGAGCGTGGATTGCGATCGGTGAGCTGTCGAGGCACATGCGCGCGACCGGCAACACCTTCGAGGTTGCGCACGATCCGTGGAAGCTGTACATCGCGGAGATGCAGTACGGAAGTCTGGGCTACGACGGCAGCCACGCCTGGGGGATCCTGCAAGAGCGCTACATGATGGCGCTGCTGTTCGAATACGCAGCCACGCTGGGCCTGGTGGATGTCGCCTATGCGGCTCCTGAAGGCGCGAGAAGAGACTTCCGGTCCATGTGGGGAACCGATGATCTGGCCTTCTTGAGTCGGTACGACGGGTTTTCCTGCCTGCGACTCACCGGCCTCGGCGCGTTCTGTCTCGACGTCGCCGACAACCTCGAGACGACAGCGATCGCACCGACGAGCCGCGTGAGCGTTCTGCCGAGTCTCGACATCGTAGCGGATTCCGGACCGTTCGACCCGGGCGACGAAACGTATCTGTCTACCTTCTGCGTGAGGCGCGGCGACGGCTTCGGCCTCGATCGTGCCACTGCCCTGGCGGCCATCGAGAAGGGGCACCGCGCGAGCGATCTGGTCCGTTTCCTCGAGGAGGCGTGTGGCGATGCACTCCCGGACTGTGCGCGGACGTTTCTCGCAGACCTGGAGCGCCGGGCGGCGATGCTCTCTGTCGCGGGTCATGCCCTGCTGATCGAATGCGCGGACCCGGACCTTGCTTCCCGTCTCGTCCGCGACACGAAGACCAGGCACCTGTGCACCGTGGCGGAGAACGGGAGCATCATCGTTCCAGCGGAATCGGAGGTGGCCTTCAGGCGAGCCGTGCAGGCGCTCGGCTATCCGTTGCTCTCCGGCACGCGGGGGCGTGACTGAGGCCGGGTCGTTCGACGGCGGCGCGCGACGTTGCCCTTCTCTTGCCCTTTCGGTGCACCAAACGCCGGCAAACGGCCGCAACGAGCGGCACAACGCGAAGGCCGAAATCCGGGCGTCTCCGGGGGCTGGGATGCGAGATCCGGCAGCCCCGGGCAAACCGACGCAAAGCGCGGCTAACGACGCTTTTTCCGCCTGTTAACCGGAGGGTTGTCCGCCTCCGCTCGCCACGCTGAAGGTACGGCGAGCTACGGCGAGACCACGCCGTAGCTCCGTCTGCGGAGCGAAGGCGGGCAGGTTCGAGTCCTGCCTGAGGAGCCAATCCCCTTTCTATTCAATCACTTCCACCGGTCAGCTGCGCTCACAACCATCCGGTCGCGAGAATCAGCATAAGTCATTCGTATGCAGTTAGTTACGGCCGCGCCGCCGGGCCGCAGTGAATAATCGTGAACAATTCCGCGACCTCTTTACTGTCGTGTGTGTTGGGAGCATATTACTAATAGTGATAACGGGAACGAGGTGCCCTATGGATGCGCGTTATCGCCAAGAAGACATTGCGTGACTTCTGGGACGTCCACCCTGACGCGGAAGAACCACTGCTCGCGTGGTACCGCGAAGTGGAACACGAGGACGGGGACACGCCCGCGAAGGCGAAGCAGAAGTACGCGAGTGCGAGCATCGTCGGAGACAACCGCGTTGTCTTCAATATCAAGGGCAACACGTACCGACTGGCCGTGAAGATCAACTACGCATATCGCGTTGTCTACATCCGGTTCGTGGGGACGCACGCGGAGTACGACGAGATCGACGTTAAGGAGATTTGAGCATGAGCAAGATCAAAGCGATTCGGAACGACGCTGATCACGAGAAGGCGCTCGCCCGCATCGACGCGCTCATGGATGCTGATGCCGGTACGCCGGAAGGAGACGAACTCGACGTGCTGACTGACCTGGTCGAGCACTACGAGGAGAAGTCCGTTCCGATGGGGTTTCCGAGTGCGATCGCCGCGATCGAGTTTCGGCTGGAGCAAGGAGGGCTGAACCCGCGAGATCTCGTCCCGTTCATCGGCAGCCGCGCCAAGGTGTCGGAAGTGCTTTCGGGCAAGAGACCGCTGACGATGCCGATGGCGCGCGCCCTTCACGAACATTTGGGGATCCCTGCAGATGTGCTCTTGCAGGGTTCAGGCGCGAAGTACGCAGAGCCGGCACGAGACCTCGACTGGGACCGCTTTCCGCTGAAAGCGATGGCGAGTCTCGGCTGGATTCCCAAGAGCCGCAATGTCCGATCGCGCGCCAAGGCTGTCATCACTGATCTGATCCGAAGGGCGGGAGGCGCCGAAGTTGCCGGCGCGGTCCTTTACCGCAAGAGTCAACACGTGCGAGCCAACGCCAAGACCGATTCGTATGCGCTCAGAGCGTGGTGCTGGAAGGTCCTCGCCGATGCCGATAAATGCCGCCCACGCGTGGGATACAAGCCGGGAACGGTCACCGTGGAGTTTCTCCGCGAACTCGCGCGACTGAGCTGGTCGGCCGAAGGGCCCCGGTTGGCCAAGGAGTACCTGGCGAAGCATGGCGTTCCCCTCGTTGCGGTTCCGCACCTGCCCAGGACGTACCTGGATGGCGCGGCACTCAAGCTGGCCGATGGGACACCGGTGATCGGACTCACGCTTCGCTACGACCGCGTTGACAACTTCTGGTTCTGCCTGCTGCACGAGCTCGCCCACGTCGGCCGTCACATGGATACAGACGGCGAGGCTTCCTTCGTTGACGACCTGACGCTCCGCAACGTCGAGGGAGGCCGCGAGGACCCGACCGAGGTTCAAGCAGATGAGTGGGCGGAGGAGGCGCTGATCCCTCGAGCCCTTTGGGAGACGAGCGCGGTGCGCAAGCGGCCGACTCCAATGGCGGTGATCAGCCTGGCGAACGTCCTGCAGATCCACCCCGCGATCGTTGCCGGGCGGGTGCGCCACGAGCGCAGGAACTATCGACTGTTGTCGCAGTTCGTAGGCACCGGCCAGGTGCGGGTCCATTTCAACATGGCCGCTTGAATGCAGCGGAGCCTGAATGCGGCTCCAAGCGACGCTCCGAGTGGCTGATTCCTCGACTTCACCTGGGAGGGCCTCGATGGCGGGCCTGAGGTGATGCGGAAAGGACGCAAGGGGCATCACCCTGGGAGGAGGAATGGTCAGGTCTCACCATTCGGCCTGCCGTGGGGCACGTACCGGACGGCAATTGCGGTGGAAGACCAGCCGTTGGTGAATCCTCGGCAGGACTTCGAGATCAAGGAGAATGGCCAGGCGACATTGCTTCTGGATCTTCAGCCGGACCCGCGCCACATTGTGTTCACTGGTCCCCTCACGAGTCGGGTCAAGGAAGTTGTTGATTCCTCCACTATCGAGGCTAGGCCAGCTTCTGAGTGGCTGACTGATCCAGCGGTGCGCCCGAGCCGGCGCGCGTGCCTGCTGAACATTCTCGCCAAGGCGTCCTGTTTCCCATCGCGGTCCTATCCGTTCATCTCCCACATTCAGAGCAACTTTCTGGCCGCCCCCGATCGGATCTATGCGACGGTCGACTCCGAGCTGCAGCCGATGCTCGCGAAGCTCGCGGATGATCCCCGCAAACCGATCTACCACGAAGGCAGGCCGACATCCGCGTGCCACAAACGCCTGCTCGAAGTCGTGAAGCAGAAGGGACTTCCCGGCGCTGCCGCGGCGTACAAGCCGCTCGACAGTTATCGTCAAGAAGGCGGACCCTGTCTTCAGTTCGTCGTCGCCGATCCGGACGGCGTCGAAGCTCCGTCCTACGCCGATATCGACATCGATCTCGGCAACCCTCTTCAGGATCTGGCCGGTCTTATCGTGCATGCTGGTGAAGTCTTGAGCGGAAGGCTGACTGACCACCTGGCTTTGCGCAAGACGCTCGGGAAGAACAGGCAGGTGGCTCAGTTCCTCTGTTATGACGTCGTCTCCGGGGCGCCCGCCTAGACGATGCGGGTGCGAGTTCGCCACAGCCTCGTCACCTTTCCATGTCCCAAAGGTGGTCGACAATCACGGGAGCGGCCAGCTTTGGGTCACAGGGTAGTAGGTGGCCGACAGGCGGGATCGAAGAGGGCATGCTGCCCGTGCTGAAGTTCAAGAAGTCCCTGTTTGCCGAAATGCTCGACGGCGGCGAGCGGGAACCGTTCCTCGGCGGCAGCCGGTTGAGCCGCTTCATCGACACCGTCGAGAAGGCGACAGCCTCGACCGAGGCACAGCCGGATCGCAGGAGGAGCCAATCCTTCCTGACAACCCGTTCTGCCCACACTGGATTGGCGACGAAATCGCGCCGAAGCCCCTCGACCTGGCTCGGGGCGCAGGCGGATGAGGAGCCACATTTCCCATTTCCAGTAAAGTACGCCTGACGCCAGGGGGCTCTCCCCCGCACATGCGAGACTCCGGGTTCACATGGAGGGTCGGAGGTTGACGCCAGCTCAATCCATCGATGACTCGGCCGTTCTGGCCGGCTGGCGTCGCTCGGGACCGGGCCTTGCCATGTTCTTATCATGTCGCCGGCGCTTGGCGCGTCGGCGCGACAGTGTTACAGTCTTACTGGTAAGAGTGCGTGGAGGTGTCCCGAATGGAGAATATCGAAACGACGCGTATGTCGTCGAAGGGCCAGGTCGTCATTCCGGAGGCGGTCCGCAACCGGCTTGGGCTGAAGACGGGGGCGCAGTTCGTTGTCATGGGTGATCGCGACGTGGTGATTCTCAAGACTATCGCGGCGCCTGCCCGAAACGAATTCGCGGCCATCGCAGCCAAGGTGCGCCGACAGGCGCGCGAGGCAGGACTGCACGTGTCCGATATCGCCCGAACCGTCGGAAAGGTCCGCGGTGCTCGATGAAGGTCGTGCTCGACACGAACGTCCTCGTGTCGGGCATTCTGTTCACGGGGCCACCGCACCAGATCCTCCTCGCGTGGAGTGAGGGCCGATTCGAACTCGTGCTCACCTCGGACATTCACGACGAGTACCGTCGTGTCGCTGCGGAACTCCAGCAGCAGTTCCCCAGGGTCGATCTCGCGGCGGCGCTCGATCTGATAGTAGTAAACGCACAGGTCTTCACTCCCATCGTGCTCGAACCCCAGATCTGCGTCGACCCGGACGACGACAAGTTCCTGGCGTGCGCCCTCGCGAGCGGCGCGTGCACCATCGTGAGTGGAGACAAACATCTGCTCAGCGTGTCCGGCTCCCGCGGCATCGAGGTCCTCCGCCCGCGTGCCTTCGTCGAACGCTACCTCGCGCCTTGAGACCACCTCATCGCATGGCACATGCGCCGGATCTGCGCGGGTGGCCTCGTCGTTCGCATACTCAAAGGCGCTGAACCCGAGGCACACGCCCGCGCTGCCGACGTGAGCATGGCCGTGACCGCGTCCATCGGATAGCGTCCCGGCGGCGCCAGAATCAGCCCGTGCCCACAGCGAAAGGTCAGCAGATCCTCGACGGTAATCGGCCGCCTGGCCGGCACCGTGTCGTCGAGCGCTGAATCGATCCGCCGGAGCACTCCGCGGTTGGCCAGCTCATGGAGCAGCTGGCGCAGCCTGTGTCGAGAAGCGCCGAAAATGCGCACCCTTGGCAAGCAGAGTGCGACGGTCGATTTCCTGTCGGCCATCTTGCCGGTGCATCGTCTGCCTCCTTGTGAGCAAGAACCGCGAGATCGACCACTTCATGACCGTCCCGCGCCCGCGCCCAGGGTGAGGAGAAGCTCGTCCAGCTGCGCGAACGTCTCGACCATCGCATCCGCCGCCCCGGTGCCGGCAGCGTCGAGAGCTTCCTTCGAGGAATGGAGCTCGTGCATGACCAGCAGCGTCTTGCCACGCGTTTCCTCGAATGTCACCGTGGTGACAGGCCCACCCTCACCACCTTCCTCGTTGGTCCACACGAGGCGCGAGTGCGGTGTCACTTCGAGGTACGTGCCGAAGAACGCCATACCATCGGGTTCGAACTCGAGACGGTACTGGCCCCCGACACGAACATCCATCTCACAGGAACGCAGGGACATGCCCATCGACTTCGGCAGCCACCAGCGCCGGAACAGCTCGGGCTTGGTCCACGCCTCGAACACGATGCGGGCCGGGCCGTTGAAGGTTCGGGTAACGACGAGCTCACGCTCGGACTTCCGCTCCACCGTCGTGCGGTTCGTCATGGGCGTGGGCTCACTCTCTCTTCTTGCGTCCATCAACCTTCTCCTTCCGTTTCAGTTCCTCGACAACCTTGTCCAACTCGTCGAACCGTGCATCCCAGAGCTGGCGGTACCTCTCGATCCATGCCGCCTCTTCATCCAGTCTGCTCAGGCCGAGCCTGCAGGTCCGCACGCGCCCGACCTTCGCCGTGGTGACGAGGCCCGCCTGCTCCAAGACGCCGACGTGCTTCTTCATGCCCGTGAGGGTCATGTGGAACTTGTCGGCAAGGTCCGTGATCGAAGCGTCTGCACGCCCGAGCTGATCCAGAACACCGCGTCGGGTGGCGTCCGAGAGCGCGGCAAACGAGGCATCGAAGCGGATCCGCGCATACTGAACCACGTGGTTCAGTATATAACATCCGGATTGGCGGCATGCAAGGCGAAGCGTCCACCCGTCTCGGCTTCACCGACTACTGAGGCCACATCGCGCCGTGTCACCGAGCGCCAGTAGCGTGAGTCCGGCGAAAGGCTACAATAGGCGACAGGACATCCCATGGACGAAAGAACGCTGGAACTCTTCAACGACAGCTTCGAGTCTTGCGTTCGTCAAACTGGATTTCTGGACCGGTTTTACCAGATCTTCGTCGAGGCCTCGCCCGAGGTCCGTGACAAGTTCAAGGCAACTGACCTCGGGAAACAGATTCACATGCTGAGGAAATCGCTGCTCGTCTTGACGGCGGCCAGTTCGGGAACCGAGGGAGCTGACGAAGAGCTCGCCCACCTTGGGCTGAAGCATGGGGCGCAAGGACTCAAGATTGGGGCCGAGCTCTACGATCTGTGGCTGGACTGCCTGCTTCGGACGGTGCGCGAGTTCGACTCGAGGTGGAGCCCGGAGGTCGAAGAGAGCTGGCGCAGGATGTTCCTCCCGTACCTTTCCACGATGAAAAGCTACTCGTGACCTTCCCCGATCAACCCCCGCTTCCGCAGCCAGCCGCAGCAACCGCTGGTGGCCGTGACCGATGACCAGACGAGCTGAAGTATCGTCCCACGGTTCCCGATCGCGTCGGGTTAATTTGGGTTTTTGCGGGCGTCGCAGGGGATCGCAAGAGATCGCCTCTGATCAATGGGCCGTCAGTACAAACGAGGTCTGATCGCGACAGATCGCTGTTTCGACGCGCCTGTTAACCGGAGGGTTGCCCGCCTTCGCTCGCCTGCACGTGAATTCCCCTGCTCGGCGAGCACGGCGGCGGTCCGCCGGCCGAGCCGCGCCGGCTCCAGCAGGCTCCACAGCCAGATGTGCGTATCGAGCAGGAGCTTCACCGCTCGACCTCCCACTCGTCCGGCGCGGCCACGGGCGCGATCAGATCGCCAGTGATCCGGCCGGTCCCGGCTGCCGAGCCCAGCCATCCGCCCGAGCGTCGCTCGACCGCCGGGGGCACGACCTCGGCGACGGGCACGCCGCGCCTGGTGACGAGCAGGCGTCGCCCCGTGCGGCGGACGCGCTCCAGCCGGGCGAGGGCCAGGTGAAGTTCCCGAAGCGCAGCCGGGACGTGCTGGACGGCGCCCGGCAACCGCTCAGCACGCTCCTTGGCCAGTTCCCGCACGAGCGCAGATCGACACGGAACAGCCGCAGTCGCGAAGTCCTGAGCGACGTCGAAGGGCGGGAGCACGCGCGCCGCCGACGCGGTCCCGCGTCCCGACGACCGCCCGGTTCTCAAGTCTGCATGCACGACGGCGGAGCGACACCGAGTGTCCTCCGTGGAACTCGCGCTCCCTGAATTCCCCACGAAAGTCGCCCGCTTTCAGCGCCGCCCGCAAGACCTTCACCGCACTTGGGTTGGGAACCTGAGAGCCGCCTCGACTCGTCGGCCCTGTTCTTTCTGGTGCGCGATCCGGCTCCGGTCGTATCGCGATGCCGGGCAGACTCCGAATCGGCGTTTGGCACTCGCAGAGGCCGACTCGAACGCGAGCGAAGGGTGCTAGACTGACGCCGTAGTGGTCCACGCAAGGCTGTCGACGGAGCTGCCGCTCAACCCACCGAATACAGCAAGCCGCGTGGGCCAACCGGTGGCGGATTTCAACGCCGCAGACGTCGTGAACTCGGTCGCGCTAATGGCGAAGTTCAGGCACGAATGCCCCCGGGGAGGATTCCATGGCCAGTCTGGACGTTCTGAAGAAGAAGTACCAGCCAGTCGTCGATTTTGCGCCGACCCGCGGCGTGAAGGTCAAGAACATCCACCTCGAGAACGACAAGCTGCTGATTCGCGGAGCGGCGCCGAACGAACAGATCAAGAACGAAATCTGGAACACGATCAAGTCGGTCGACCCGGTCCATGCAGACCTGGTTGCCGACATCACCATCGACCCGTCGCTGCCAGTTCCCGAGTCGATGTACGTGGTCGCCGCGGGTGACACCTTGTCGAAGGTCGCCAAGCAGTACTACGGCGACGCCAACCAGTACATGAAGATCTTCGAGGCCAACCGCGATCAGTTGTCCGACCCCAACGCGATCAAGGTCGGACAGCGGCTGAAGATCCCCGACTAGGGCACCAACCAAGGAGCACACCATGGGCCTGTTCGACAATCTCGGTCAACTCGGACCGCTTGCCGGCCTCGTGACGAACAACCCGCAGGCGATTTCGGCGGTGGCGAGCCTGCTCAGTTCAAAGGACGCCTCGGTGGGCGGAACCGGCGGGATCGGCGGGCTGATCCAGGCGTTTCAAGGCAAGGGCATGGGCAACATGATCAACTCGTGGATCTCGACCGGTCCGAACCCGCCGGTGTCGGCCAGTCAGATCTCGGACGTTCTCGGCAACGACACGATCAAGCAGTTCGCGACCAAGGCAGGCGTGTCACAAGGCGAAGCCGGCGGCGTGCTCGCGAGCCTGCTTCCGTCGGTCATCGACAAGCTGACCCCGGACGGGAAGGTCCCCGACGCGAGTTCCTTCGAATCGGCGCTCGGCGGGCTGCTGGGCATCCTCAAAGGGTAAACGACGGTCGGGTGGAGCCAGGCTCGCAGGTCAGACGCTCGTCACGAGATCGCGATGACCGCCCCGCGCTTCTTGGCGGAAGGTTGTCGCGCTCATGTCCGTGTCGCTCGACGGATACGGGGCCGACCCCGACGATGGCGTGGCCGAAGTGTTCGGGGACGAGAGCGATTGCGGGTGTCGTCAGGCCACGGTGAAGGTGGCCGAGGGGATCTTGTTCTCGCCCGATTGCTTGAACGATGCGACCGGCCTGGGCATCGGCTGGATGCCGCCTTGTCCATCGATGCTGCGAGCGAACACCGTGTACGCACCCGGTCGCAGGCCCCGGACCGGAGCCGCCCAATAGGCGACGAAATACGGAATCGGCCAGACACTGGGACGGCCCGCACCGTCTGTCACCCCAAGGCGGCTGCCGGCTTGGGGACCCCGCGATTCGAAACCCACGGCATCCGCCAATCCTCCCGCAACCGCGGCCGCCAGATCCTGGGGGGGAGGCACAATCACGGCGTCCTTCCATGGCAGCCCAAGTAACAGATGGTCTTCCGGCGGCGGAGCGGCCTGCTGCTCGACGATGGCGTACTGCACGCCGCGAAGTCCCGCGGACCCGATCTGGAGATGGCCGCGAAAGACCGTCGTGCCTGCCGAGGGGATCACGGCCCTGTTGCCGGGAGTGATGATCCTCGTGACATAGGTTTTCATCGGGCTCTCCGAGTCCTGGCCCTGGATGGCGTAGGTATCGGTGAGCTGGCAGTCGTTCGAGAGGACGATGCGACGGATGTGCCTGATGTTCTTGAATCCGTACGCCTCGGGAACGATCAGCCGCACCGGGCCGCCGTTGCGCACCGTGAGTGGTTCTCCATTGAACTTGTAGGCGAGCAGGACCGGCGGCAGCCCAAACGGATCCTCGAACACCCTGGCGGGAGCGAGGCTCGAGCACCACTGCTCCGTGGCGTTATCGGCCACCTGGAACGCGTAGAAGGACACGCGCCGGATGGGCTTGCTGCCGTTCGGCTTGGTCAGCCAGAGCAGATCGCGCAGCGGAACGCCCTCCCAAAGGGCGGATCCGAACGGCGTCCTGATGTCGAGACACGTCATGCACTTCGGGACGCGGACGACGCGCGACCTGGCGGCCTTCATCAGGTCGGTGAATGTGATGACGCTGCCGCCCGCCACCGTGCGCGGCTGGTCGATCAGGGTTGGGGGATCACCGACAATCTCGAGATTCCAGGTCTCCCGGTCGTAGCCCTTGACTTTCTGTTCCTCTGCGCTCAACTCCCACGGCTTGAGCTTCTCATGGTAGTGGGGAGTGTGTTGTTCAGAGGGAGTGAAGTAGACCTCGATGTCCGAGGCGGGGGTCGTCGTCGGCGCCGAGCGCGCCTGTTCGCCGGCAAGCACCGAGCCCACGCGCGGGTCGACGGTCAGAAGCGAACCGAACGCCACCCCGGCGCCCAGAAACTGCCGGCGCGAGAGAGGCGCGACAGCGTCTGCAGGAGATGCCGGCTGATCCGAGGGACTCTTCGCGAATCGACTGCGATCTCTGTTCACAATTCCTCTCAGGGTTCCATGACGGTCGCCGTCCGGCCACGCCCGCCGCGGTCGCATGGCGCCTGACCTGCGCGACGATCCGCAAGCGCGATCACACGACAGAGCGGCCTCGGGACCTGTGGGTGGCCGCCGGTGGAGAACGCCAAGGGGTGCAGCAGAGTATACGACGCAGCACGCGGTTCCCCGAGGCCGTTCTTGCCTTTGTAAGGATTGCAGTACTGCGTGCGAGCTGACACGACTGCATCCCCAGCTCGTACAGGAGTGCGTCGAACCCAAGGACCGGTTCGAGCGGGACCTCTCCCTCACCTCATGCTACGGCTCCTGCCCGAGCAGCGCGCCGACGGCCCCGGCTTCGTCCGGGGTCCCGGCCCGTTTGGCCACCGATCCATCAATCATGCGGCGGTACCCGGCGCCGCGCGGTCCCGAGAGTTCGTCCTTGGCGAGCGGGGGCATGACAATCCCCGGGCTGATCGTGTTAATTCACGCGCCACGCCTGCCCCAGTGCACGGCTTCGGCCATGACGCGCAGGGAATTCCCGCGCTTCGAAAGCTGATACGCGTGCAACGAGTCCTTCACCTGATCGAGTTGGAGGAAGGGAAGTTCGAGCAGTGTCTCCGTGGGCGTCAACGCCCACGCCTTGTTCTGTTCGACGGTGAGCGCGGGCAGGCGATGGACAGACTGCGACGAGATAACCACGCCGGACCCGCCGCGGGCCATGACCTTGCCGAACTCTTCGAGCACGACGGCCGTGCCGTCGAGATCCACGTGCAGGATCGTGTCTGGCGAAGCCTGACCGGGGGGAGACACCAGCGGCGTGGATGAGGCCGACGATCTCGCCGATGTCCGTCGCCTTGCGGCATGTTCGGCTTGTCGTGAACCGCGTCCAGCGCGCCGGCCTTTCCGCCCCCGTCCGAGCCGTGCGTGAACACGATCGCGTTGATGCCATCGACGGCGGGAGCGAGCGTGTCGGGGCGCGTGAGGTCGCCGACGACTACCCCCACGCCGGTAGACAGTCGGTGTCCTTTTCCGGCATCCCGCACGAGGGCTCGTATGGCGTGACCCTTCCTGACCGCCTCTTCCACAACGAGACGCCCGATGCTGCCGGTGGCACCGACGACGAGCACCGGGAAACGTTGATGGCTCATGCTGGGACGACCTCTGTTCGTCCGCCGGGTGTTTCGCTGACTTGTACAATCTGCACAGCGACCTCCGCGGAAGCCAGGTAGCCGGATGATTCGACCAGGGCTTGTGAGTACAATTCATGCCTCTTCCATCGGAGTGCTGAGACGGTAGGGGCTCTCGGCGCATTGGGCCGTCCGGCCGGTGTGCCCACCCATGGACCACCGAGCCCCTTGAAAGCCCGAGCGATGCGGCCCGCTCGCGATCCGGTATCATCCGACATGGCAGTCATTCACCTCATCCTGAGCGTCGGTAGCGACGGCCTCGCACGGATCGATGGCCCAACCGACGGCCGGCTGATCGCGGCCGCGATGACGCCCGTGCCCGACACGGCAACTCTTCTAACCACGGATCGAAAACGGACGACACGCATGAAACGCACAATCCTGCTCCCACTCCTCCTTGTCAGCGCGGCCATCACCGGTCTGGTCGCTCAAGCGCCTGGTCTCACCGCCGAAGGCAAAGCGTGGTGGGCGCACGTGCAGTATCTGGCCGACGACAGGCTCGAGGGCCGCAACGTCGGGACACCGGGGTACGAGACGGCCGCCAAGTACGTGGAAAGCCAGTTCCGGGCGATCGGGCTGAAGCCTGGAGGCGCGGGCGGATTTCGACAGCCCGTGGCACTCGACAGCCGGACGCTCGTGCCCGGCCAGTCCACGATCGCACTCGTGCGCGACGGCAAAGAGGAACCGCTCGTCATCGGCCAGGACGCCACGTTTGGCGCACGCGCCGAACTCAACGGCGACATGGAAGCGCCGGCGGTGTTCGTCGGCTACGGCCTCTCGATTCCGGAGGCCGGTTGGGATGATTTCGCAGGACTTGATTTGAAGGGCAAGGTTGCGGTGTACGTGAACGCGTTCCCGCCTGTAGAGGTGACCGACAACGTCAAGTCGCACGTGAATACCGCCGACGAACGCTGGCTCAGGCTGAAGCGAGCCGGCGCGATAGGCGTGGCGATCATCAACCCGCCCCGGCCTGCCGGACAGGGTGCAGCGGGCGGTGGTCCCGGTCGGGCCGGGGCCGCAGCGGCCGCGACTGCGGGGCAGGCCGCGCCGGCAGCTGCAGGACAGGCCGCGCCGACCGCCGCGGGGCAGGCCGCGCAGGCGACCGCAGGGCAACCCGGCGCTGGCGGCGGACGAGGAGGCGCAGCGCCGCAGCCGACGATCACGCTGTTCGATCGCGAGCTGGTTGACGCAGCCGGCGAGGCCGTGGCGATCACCCTGACGCCGCGGGGCGCGGCCGCCCTGCTCGCGGGCACGGGCCACACGATCGAGGAGATCAATCAGCTCGTCACCGACAGCAAGCCGCTGCCGCGGTTCGCGATTCCCGGGACGCTCAAAGCCCACGCGGCCCTCAAACGGGAACCGCTCGACTCCTGCAACATCGTCGGCGTGCTCGAAGGGTCGGACCCGACGTTGAAGTCCGAGTACGTCATCATGTCCGCGCACCTCGATCACCTCGGCATCGGCCGCGCCGTCAACGGCGACGCGCTCTACAACGGCGCGATGGACGATGCCTCGGGGATCGCGTCGGTCATCGAGACAGCGCGGCTGATCAAGGCCTCAGGCATCAACACGAAGCGCTCGCTCGTGTTTCTCGCGGTGACCGGCGAGGAAAAGGGCTTACTCGGATCCCGCTACTTTGCGCATCGCCCGACCGTGGCCTTCGGAAAGATCGTCGCCGACATCAACCTCGACATGTTCCTGCCGCTGTACGCGTTGAAGGTCATCGAGGTGCAGGGCCTCACCGAGTCGTCGCTCGGTGACTCGGTGCGTGCGGCGGCGAAGTCGGTCGGCGTCGAGGTGCAGACGGACCGTGAGCCCGAGCAGAACCGCTTCATCCGCAGCGACCAGTACAGCTTCATCCGGCGCGGGGTGCCGGCGCTGGCGTTCAAGTTCGGCTATGAGTCCGGCTCGCCTGAGGAAACCACCCGCCGCAACTGGGTGCGGGACGTCTACCACAAGCCGAACGACGACCTCAATCAGCCGGTCGATGCCGCGGCGGCGGCGTTGTTCGATCGCGTCATGCTGGCGCTCCTTCAGCGCGTCGCGAACGATCCGGCGCGGCCGACGTGGAATGCCGATAGTTTCTTCAAGCCGGTCGCAACCGGACGCTGAGCGCTGTCGAGGCCGGCGTCACGGTTCCGAAGATTGAGATGGAGGATCAGATTCGGGCTGATGTCGACAGCGAACACGCGGCCGGCCGCTCCAGGAATCGACATCGCAGTGCCGCCTGACGTCCCGGGGAAGGAGCATTCGTTACTGGCGCGTGCCGAAGGCGGCCGCACAGGCGTTACTCGGGGCCCATCAGGCCTCGGGACAGGGCGGCGATGTGGCCGCCATCCGTACCGCAGCACCGGCCCGGCATGTGCAGGCCGAACTGCTCCCGCAAGGTTTCCGACGCGATCGTTTCTTGGAGTCTCCCGGAACGACAGGGACCTTGCGAAGCTGAGCAGGCGGTTCTACCGGGAGATGACGAAGCCGGCGTACCCGCCGCCATCGTTGCTCGACCTCATGTTCTTCAGGATGAGCCGCACGAGCATCAGGCAGATGCTCGGCGACGACAGCCGGGACTACACGTACCTCCGGGACAAGGGGTGGTTCGACTCCGACTTCTACTATCCGGCCAGGCTCGGCACCGCGAAGAAGGCTGTCGGCGCGATCTTCGACTGGGGCTCTTCCCGCTTTTACAAACGCCGGGAGCCGGTTCCTCGGCCGGAAACATCGGCGGGCGGATCGGGACAAGCCGCCGAGGATCAGGACGAATGACCGGCTCACAACTCTCGCGGGTCACGCTCAGAGGATCAGATGACCGAAGCCGCCGGCGCTGCCGGGAAGGCGTCATCCTGTCAATTTCCGATGCAAGGCGGTCAGCCCGCTGACGTAGGCTTCCGTCACGGCCGGCTCGAGGGAGGCGAGAGGCTTCACCGGGATGAGGTCCATCACGGCTGCCGGCGCCATGCCAGACGAGGTCATGGTCTCGACCGCGCCGCTCACCATGGCGGCGACCGCCTTGGCGGCCGCTTCCCGCCCGAGTCCGAACTCACAACCCAGATCGGCGAGTTGATAAAGCTGGTACCACAGGTAGGTCGGCCCCATGGCCGCCACGATCGCATACGCCTCCAGTGTGTTCTCGGCCACCTCCGGGCAGGCGCCCAGCGGCGCAAACAGGGAACGAGCCTCCGCGCGGGCATCGGCCGGAAGAGTGTCGGCGAAGCTCACGGGGTTGTAGCCCATGTTCACGATTGACGGCGCGTTGGGAATGACTCTCGCCAGCCGATTGAACCCGCCAAGCGCCGAGCCGATCGCGTTCATCGTCCACTTGGGCGCGAGCGAGACGAAGATCGCGCCCGGTTTCAGGCTGCCCTTCACTTCCTCCAGGGCTCCAGGAAAGGCGGCCGGATGCAAGGCAAACAGGACGAGGTCCCGTGTGGCTGCCTGTTTGTTGTCCTGAACTGCCGTGACCGATGGGAACTCCGTGCGCAGGAGCTGCAACGCATTCCGGTCGGTGTCGCTGACGACAATGCCCGCCAGCGATCGGCCCGCCCGCTTCCACCCGCCCAGGAGGATTCGGGTAACCCGCCCCCCTCCGACGAAGCCAACGGTCAGTTCGCTCATGGCTCACTCCTCTAGAAGATGATGTTGAACAGATATCCGACGAGAAGAATGCCGGTTCCGACGACGCCGACGAAGACCGCGATGAGCGTCGGCTTCAGCACGCGGCGCAGGATGATCGTTTCAGGCAGTGACAGGCCGATGACGGCCATCATGAAGGCGAGCACGGTGCCAAGGGCTGCGCCCTTGCCGAGCAGCGCCTGCACGACTGGAATGATGCCCGCAGCATTGGAGTACATCGGAATACCGATGAGCACCGCCAGCGGGACGCTCCACCAGGCGCCCTTGCCCATGATCGACGCCATGAAGTTCTCCGGCACGTAGCCGTGGATGCCTGCGCCGACGGCGATCCCGACCAGGACGTACGGCCACACCTTGCCGACGATGTCCTTCATCGCCTGCCAGCCGGCCTCCAGCCGGTCGGCCCACTCGAGCGGCTTCTCGCTCGCAATCGCGTCGCCCGCCAGGGTCTTGAAGACCCAGTCCTCGACGTGATGTTCCAGGTGTAGACGCCCGATGGTCCACCCGGACACGATGGCGATGGTCACGCCCGTTGCCATGTAGAGGACTGCCACCTTCCAGCCGAGAAGGCCGAACAGCAGCACCACCGCCACCTCGTTCACCATCGGCGCCGAGATGAGAAACGAAAACGTGACGCCGAGCGGCACGCCGGCGGTGACGAATCCGATGAACAGCGGCACGGCCGAGCAGGAGCAGAACGGCGTGACGATGCCGAGCAGGGCCGCGAGCACGTTGCCGGCCGACTCGCGCCTGCCGGTCAGGATGCGGCGCGTGTTCTCGGGCGTGAAGAAGGAGCGCACGATGCCGACGCCAAACACGACCAGCACGAGGAGCATCAGCACTTTCGGCGATTCGAAGACGAAGAACTCCAGCGCCGAGGCGATGCGTGATCCGCGCTCGAGCGCGGCGACGCGGTAGGTCAGCCAGGCCGCAAACGGCTGCAGGCTCGCGTAGAGGGCAAACCAGACGAGGACCGCCGCCGCGCAGGCGGCGAGGTATCGCGGCAGCCGCCCTGATCCCGCCTTTCCGGGGGCACCGGCAGGAACGCCTTCGAGGGTCGTCTGTTCTGGGGCGGTCACAGTGGCCAGTCGTTTTGACGTAGACATGGACTCACGTCGATCGAGAAGGAACCGTGGAAGTTCGGCGGCGGCGATGGGCCGCCCCTGTGGCGCGGGCACGGGCCTCTGTGGAGGCCGCGGGGGTTGCCCGGGTCGTCGAGCGGAGCCGAGTGGTACGCCGTCGCGCGTCGGCAGCCGGCACCTTGTCAGTGCCTTCCTGGTGGTACGCTCCGCTCGCCTTCAGAACCGCCAGGGTATCGAGGTCCCGGCCGTACTCGACTTCCGCCTTCAACTCGCGGCGAAGCGTGTCGAGCACGCCGCGCGGGAGACCCTTGTCCCACTCCGTCAATTCGTAGAACGTCCGCATGCCGTCGCGGCGGTCGCGCACCAGGCTGGCGGACCGCAGGAGCGCCAGGTGGCGGGACACGCTCGACTGCGGCTGGCCGAGCACCTGCTGGAGATTGCAGACGCAGAGGGGGCCGCGGGCGAGGAGGTTGACGATCCGCAGCCGGGTGCGGTCGGCCAGGGTGCTGAAGAACCGGGGAGTGGAGGTCATGATGTGTTACCGCATATTCGGATACACGGATATACTAGGCCCGGCTGCGGAGATTGTCAAACCCCCGGCCCGGCCGGGATGCGCGGTCGTCGAGGACGCGGGCCGAATCCGGGCGTGCGGGCCGACCGGAGGGCAGGCTTGGCTCCTTGACAGGCCCGGAGGCTGGATTTACGATTTGTCATCTTGTGAGATCACGAAATGACTAAACCATGAGACCTGGGACGACACCGTCGATCGCCGCCGGCCGCGGCCTGGATGAGTTCGTCGACGTGGCGAAGGCCCTGGGCCACCCGGGCCGGCTCCGGATCCTGGCCATGCTTCGCGAGGGTGCGCTCTGTGTCTGCCAGATCACCTCGGTGCTCGGGTTGTCCGGATCGAGCGTGTCCGCCCACCTGTCCGATCTGCGGCGTTCCGGCCTGGTCACCGAGCAGAAGCGCGGCAAGTGGGTCCATTACCGGCTGACCGAGGACGGCCCGCTGCGCGGGCTGGTGCGGGACGTCCTGGGCCTCGCGGCCGCCGACCCGCAACTGCGCGAGGATGCGCGTGTGATTGATGCCCTGCGCGCGGTTCCGGTGGATCAGTTGTGCCGGGCCGGCCTGGACCTGGCAGCGGTCGGCGTGAACCCGGCGCCGAAGGAATCCCCGGCGAAAAGGAGAAGTCGCAGGCATGTCGACTGAAACGAAGCGGCTCAACGTCTTCGAGCGCTACCTCACGCTGTGGGTGGCGCTGTGCATGGTTGCCGGTGTCGTGCTGGGAAAGGCGCTTCCGACGCTGACGGGTTTCGTCCGGGGCCTGGAGTTCGGCACGGGCAGCCAGATCAACATTCCCATCGCGGTCCTGATCTGGCTGATGATCTACCCGATGATGCTCAAGATCGACTTCTCCAGCATCATCCGGGTCGGCCAGCGTCCTCGCGGGCTGGTCGTCACGCTGGTCGTCAACTGGCTCGTCAAGCCGTTCTCGATGGCCTTCCTCGGATGGCTGTTCTTCAACCACCTCTTCCTTCCGCTCATCGGGCCGGAACTGGCCGGGCAGTACACGGCGGGCGTGATCATCCTCGCCGCCGCTCCCTGCACCGCGATGGTCTTCGTGTGGTCGTATCTCTCGGACGGCGACCCGGCCTACACGCTGGTCCAGGTGTCGGTCAACGACCTGATCATGCTGGTGTTGTTCGCGCCCGTCGTGAAGTTCCTGGTGGCCGGCGCCGCCGGGCTCGAGGTGCCGTTCAGGGTTCTGCTGTACTCGGTGTTCATCTTCGTGGTGATTCCGCTCGTGGCCGGTTCGCTCAGCCGCGCCTTGCTCATTCGACGGAAAGGCCTCGAGTGGTTCACGAACCGGTTCCTGCCGGTGCTGCACCCCGTGACGGTGCTCGCGCTGCTGGCCACGCTGGTCCTGATCTTCGCGTTTCAGGCAGAGAACATCACGACCCGGATCTTCCACGTCCTCCTGATCGCCATTCCCATCCTGATCCAGGTCTACTTCAACTCGTCGTTGACGTACGGCCTGATGCGGTTGTTCCGCGTGCCTTACGCCATCGCCGCCCCGGGAGCGTTGATTGGCGCCTCGAACTTCTTCGAGCTCGCAGTGGCCACCGCCATCGCGCTCTACGGCCCCGGCTCAGGAGCGGCGCTGGCCACGGTGGTGGGCGTCCTGGTGGAAGTCCCCGTCATGCTGTCCGTCTGCCGGGTGTGCATGGCGACCAAGCACTGGTTCGCGGAGGTCCCGGCGCAGGTCTGAGCCCGCCGGCGCAACGGCCGGCCGCGCGAAGCGGCGGCCGGGCGTGAATGAGGAAAGGGAGCCTGGCATGGCTGATACGCCAATCACCATCGAGATCTTCGACCCGCCGATGTGCTGTCCGGGCGGGCTGTGCGGCCCGGCCCTCGATCCGGCCCTGCTGGAGATTCAAGAGGCCATCCTCAAGATCTCCGGCGAGTTCGAAGGGCGCGTCTCCATCCATCGGTACCTGCTCGGGCAGCAGCCCGCGAAGTTCATGCAGCAGCCGGAGGTTCTCGCCCGGCTCAAGAGTCAGGGCGTCCCGGTCCTGCCACTCACGGTGGTCAACGGTCACGTGGTCCTCGAGCGCGCGTACCCGACATGCGAGGCTCTTCGCGGCTGGATCGCGGCCGGCATCGAACCGTGACATGTCCTGACACCTGACGATCTCGAGGAAGACCCGTGACCACGCAGTATCTGTTCTTCTCGGGTAAGGGCGGCGTCGGCAAGACGACGATGGCCTGTGCGACGGCGGTGGCGGCGGCGGAGAAGGGAAGCCGGACGCTCATCGTGACGACGGATCCGGCATCCAACCTGTCCGACGTCTTCGAACAACTCATCGGCCACCAGGTGACCGCCATCAACGGGGTCAAGAATCTCTGGGCAATGGAGATTGACCCGGACAAGGCCACCGAGGAATACCGGGACCGTGTGCTCGAACCGTTCAGGGCAGCCATGCCCGACGATGTGTTGAGCGTGCTCGAGGAACAGTTTCGTTCCCCCTGTACGACGGAGATCGCGTCGTTCGACCGCTTCGTGGACTTCATGGACGAGGACCGGTTCGACCTGGTGATCTTCGACACCGCGCCCACGGGGCACACCATTCGGATGCTGGAGCTCCCGGTCGATTGGAGCGCGTACATCGAAGAGAGCGCCAAGGGCGGCGGCCAGACGTGCATGGGCCCGGTCGCGGCCATCCAGGCCTCGAAGGCCAAGTACGACCGGGCGATTGCGCTCCTGAGCGACCAGAGCCGGACTCGCTTCACCTTCGTGCTCCAGCCGGAGCAGACGGCCATCTTCGAAACCGGGCGCTCGGCGTCCGAGCTGGAGCGCCTGGGTATCCACGCGCAGGAGTTGATCGTCAATCGTGTGCTGCCGCCCGAGGTCTGTGATCAGCCGTTCTTCGCGAGGCGGTACAAGATGCAGCAGCGCTACCTCGAGGAAATCCGCAGGCGGTTCCCGCGGCCGACGCGCTACATGCTGCTGCGAGATCACGAGGTGAAGGGGATCTCCCGGCTTCGGGACGTGGCAGCCGCGCTCGAGGGACGCCCGGAGCGCGCACAGGCCGGCGTCCCGTCGGCGCTCCCTGCCTCCGCGCTCGAAGGCGGGGGCGCAGGCGCCGGCGTCACGCAGCTCGCCAGGCTCCTGACGCCGCGAAACGGCCACGGGCGCTCGATCTTCTTCGCGGGCAAGGGTGGCGTCGGCAAGACCAGCGTCTCGTGTGCCGCTGCGGTGCACGTGGCCCGGCTCGGGTTCCGCACGTTGCTGCTGACCACCGATCCCGCCGCGCACATCGGCCAGGTCCTCGAGCAGGCCGTCACGGATGTGCCAGTTGCGGTGGATGGCGTACCGCACCTGTGGATGGCGCGCATCGATCCCAAGCGAGCGACCGACCAGTACAAGGCCCGCATCCTGGAGGACGCAGAGCGCCGCTATTCCTCCGACATGCTGACGGCGATGCGCGAAGAGCTGGATTCGCCGTGCACGGAGGAAATGGCGTCATTCGACAAGTTCACCGAGTACGCCGACGGCACGGACTACGAGGTCATCGTCTTCGACACGGCACCGACAGGCCACACGCTGCGTTTGCTGGCGCTGCCGTTCGACTACAGCCAGCAGGTCGAGCTGATGGTGACGACGACGCACGACGGCAATGCGCTGCGCAGCGAAACCCGCGCCCGGTTCGAACGCATGATTGAGCGCCTCCGGGACCCGGAGCGCACCACGTTCGTGTTCGTGCTCCACCCGGAGTTCACCCCGATGGTGGAGGCGCACCGCGCGATGGTCGATTTGAAGGCTGCCGGCATCGCGACCCAGCTGGTGGTGGCCAACCAGGTGATTCCGGCAGCCCAGACCGCCAACCCGTTCTTTGCGCGGCGCCGCGCGATGCAGATGGACTACCTCGGTGAGATCGAGAGGAGCTTCGCGGCACCCGTTCTGACGCTTCCGTTGTTGGACCGTGAAATCCGGGGCCTCGCAACGGTCGGCGAGGTCGCCGCGCTGCTCTTCGGTAGCGGTGACGTCGACGAGCGTGCGCGGCCGGGCAGTGGCACGGGGTGCGGCTGATGGAAATGCAGGCCGTGGTCGTCCGTGTGTTTGCCGCGCCGATGGCAGCCTGCGGTTCAGGCGGAACCTGGGCGTCGGTCGTCGCGGCCATGGGCGACCGAATCGCCCGCCGGTTCGGGGACGCTGTGACGGTCGAGTTCGTCGAGCTGTTCAGCCAGCGCAGCTTCGATTTCCCCGCTGTGCTTGCGCGAGTGGAAAGCGGAGCCGGCCTCCCCGTTGTCACGATCGGCGACGCCGTCATCAGCGAGGGAGGGAAATTGTCGGAGCCTGTGATTTGTCGCGCACTCGCTGAACGGGGCCTGCTCCCGAAGTGAGGCGTCCTCTCTGAGTGGGCGAACGACTCGCCCCGCGAACGGATCGGAGAAGTCGCGGTGAGTATGAGGCACGCCACACTGACAGCCCAGACCGAGGCTGCCGCGATCCAGGCCGCGAGAGATCCTGGGCACGTCGTCTCCCACTCTCCTGCGTTTCGTACAGTTCGAGCGGGTGCCGGACGCGTGCATGAAGGCCGACGGCCTGCGCGATCGGCTCGAACACCTCCGCCGAGATCGCTGAGGAACAGTACATGGCCGGCGAGGACGAGAAGACGAGTCCACAAGTGCCGTCATCACGCGCGGTCAGCGTCGACGCCGCGGGAAACGTGATTGTGCCGGCTTCGCTTGCCGCAAAACTGGGAGTGCATGAGCCGGACGACCTGGTGTGGGAGTGCAAGGGCGAAACCCTCAGCGTGACGGGAGACCGGCTTCGCAAGGTGTACGTGGAGGCGACCAGCGTCTGCAATCTGGATTGCCGGATGTGTGTCCGGCACAGCTGGGACCAGTCGCCCGGGCACATGCCGATCGAGCGCTATCGGCGCCTGCTGGAGGGGCTGCCCGAAGATCAGCCAGGCGAACTGACCCTCGCATTCTCGGGGTTCGGCGAGCCGATGATCCACCCGGAATTCCTGGAGATGCTGCGACTGGCTCACGACCGCGAACTGCGTGTCGAGATCATCACCAACGGCACGCTGCTCGACGAGGTGATGGCCGGAGCGCTGGTCTCGCTGGGTGTCGCGCAGGTGACCGTCTCGGTGGACGGCGGTTCGGACGCGGCCTACGCTGCGCTGCGGGGGAGCTCGTGGGAACCCATCCTGGAAGGGATCGCGGCTCTGCGCGAAGCACGGCGCCGCGGCCGGCGCCGCCTCCGGCTCGGCGTGGCCTGCGTGGCCACGCGCCAGAACGCGGCGAGCCTGCCCGCGCTCCTGCAGCTGGCCGGCAGGCTGAATCTCGACTTCGTGTCGATCGGCGGTCTCCTCCCGCACACACCCGAACTCGAGAAGGACATTGTCTGGGATCGGGCGGCGTCGGAGGCCGACTGCGAGCCCGCCTCCTGGCGTCCGCGGCTCTCGATCGCTCGAATGGATCTGAACGACGCGACGCGTCCCTTGATCCAAGCGGTCGGTCAACAGGTGCCGATCGTGCCTTCGCCTGCGTTCGATACCGCGCCCGGGCGGCACTACTGCCGCTTCGCCCACGAAGGAATGCTGGCCGTCGCCTGGGACGGCCGGGTAGCCCCGTGCCTGTCATTGCTGCACACGCACCCGGAGCACGTCAAACGCCAGGTGCGCACGATCTATGCGTATTCGGTCGGCTCGGTGGACGAGCGCTCGCTGAAAGCCGTCTGGCACGATCCCGCCTTCCGGGCGTTCCGGCGGCGGGTGCGCGACTTCGATTTCCCGCCGTGTTTCAGCTGCGGGCCGTGTCCATTGACCGAGACCAATCAGGAGGACTGCTACGGCAGCCCTTTGCCCGCCTGCGGGCTGTGCCTGTGGGCCCAGGGGATCGTGCTGTGCCCGTAGACATGTGTGACCGCGTGAGGGAAGCGTCGTGTACAACCGGTTGCTGACGCCATGCGTTTGCAGCTTCTTCGCCTGCGCCACGCAGGTGCTCGAGAATCGAGGGTGAGTATGGACATCAAGGTGCTCGGTCCGGGTTGCGCGAACTGCAAGCGATTGTTTGCTGAAGCCGAGAAGGCGCTGAAACAGCTGGGGATGACGGCCCCGATCACCAAGGTCGAGAAGTTCGAGGAGATCGCGGCGTTCAAGATCATGTCGACGCCGGCCCTCGTCATCAACGGCCGGGTCATGGCTGCAGGTCGCATCCCCGACTCCAGGGAAATCACGACGTGGCTCGCGACCGCGGCGATGGAGGAGGAGCAGCCAGCCAGGTGAAGCGATCGGAGAGGATGCGGATGTGCGAAGGGACTGAGCCGTTCCCGGTTACTCCGTCGCGCCGATGGTTGTCGCGAAACGTCGCGATCTCAGCGGATGCCGTGCCGGGCGAGCAGCGTCTTGACGCTCGCGGCCTCACGTATCGGCTTGAACGCGATGGAGGTGGCGACCAGCCCGGCGCAGGTCGGGTCCAGGTCGAACGCCTTCGACAGGTGGGCGGTCGCGCGGCCGACATCACCTGCGATGCCGTACACTTCGGCGACAATCAACTCGGCGCGCGCGCTCTGGTCGAGCTGCATGACGGCTTCCAGATCGCGAACGCCGCTTTCGGTGCGGCCGTCCTTCAGCTCGAGCAGGCCCAGGTAGACGAGTGAACCCGCCTGCGCGATCTTGGGGTTCCTCCGGAGCGGCTCGATGTCCTCACGCGCGCCGGCGAGGTCGCCCATCATGAGCCGGCACGCGCCACGAACGGCCATGAGCGGGGTCTCGTCCCTGAAGGCGCGGATGTTCGCGTTCAGCATCTCGACGCACTCGGCGTAGCGCCCCATGCGTCTCAAGTTGCCCGCCCGGTTGCTCGTCGTTACGGTCGTGTTCGGCATGAGCTCCATGGCCCGGCGGTAGTAGGACTCGGCCAGCTCCGGGTTCTGATCCCGATTGCAGGCATACACGACCGCACTGTAGGAGTCCCCCAGCAGCGCGAGGGCCTCGGCTGTGCGGGAATCCAGGTCGAGCGCGCGAAGCGCTTCGGCACGCCAGCGGCCGACGTCGCCTCGTGCGCGAGCGGCCAGGGAGAGCGCGACGTGAGTGTCGGCTGCCGATGGAGCCAGGCGCTCGGCGCGCTCGGCTGTTTCCGTGGCGCGGTCTCTCGCGGCCTTCCCGCCGGCCCACATCGGTTGAGCCAGTCGTCCGTAGGCCTTCGCCAGCACGGCCCATGCCGCCCCGTACTCCGGATCGCGCGAGACGGCGCGCTCGAGCGTCACGATCGCGTTCGCGTACTGCCGCGAGGCGTAGAGGGCGCGCCCCTCGGCGAACGCCGAGAAGGCCTGGGCGTCCTGCGTGTCAACGTGCTGGCTGCCTCGACTGGGAGTCCATGCTCTCAGAGCGAACACCACCGCGATGACCAGCCCCGCCAGCACGAGGAGTCCCGCACCCGCCACCCGCAATCGGGATCTCGGCGCCGGGGCGAGGGATGTGGCATCGGCGTCGCCGGGATGGGGGACCCTCTTCGCGATCCATTCGTCGAGCTCGCCGGTGAACGCATGGGCCTTGGCGCGCTGTCCGTGTTCCAGCCGGTGGATCGGGAGGTGTTCGCTGAGTTCCCACCGCTGGACCGTCCTGATGTCGCGTCCAAGGTGGGCGGCGATGGCCTTCCATCCGTCCAGGCGGTCGCCAAGGTGGCCGTCGGATGGGCCCTTGTTCTCGTTGGAGTGTGTCGACGTGGTCGGATCGGACGTCATCGGCCTGCCGGTATTCTATTCCCCCGACTCTCTTTACGACAGCACGACCGAGCGAAAGGCGACATCACACGGCAGACGTGTCGTGCCGCGTGATGTCGCTTGCCGTCGCCCGGGCGTCCGACGCACCGTGAGTCCGTGCGATGTGGAGCCACGTGCCCGAACGGGCTCGGGCGGACCTTCTGTGAACCGGCTGTCATCACAGGCAGCGAAGGGACCGGGACGACATGACTACTGCAAGGCGATCGATGGGCCTCAGGACCGGACAGCGTCCTCGACGATTCTGGAGGCAACTCTCGCCCGGATTGACCGTGTCGGCGGTCATTGGCGTCACGGTCCTGGCAGGGCCGGTGGTGGCGCGTGCCGACGCGATGCCGCAGGATCGCCGAACGGTGCTGGCGCCATCGGAACGTACGACCGATGACCCGCGCCGCATTCCGCTCAAGCGGGCCTCGGGGGCACCCCCGTTGACCGTGCTCCGCGGAGGCCGCGTGTTCGACGCGGTCAAAGGGGATGTCCGCCCTGGTTCCGTGGTCATCGAGGGCAACCTCATCAAGGCCGTGCTGCCGCCGGGGGTGGAATCCTGGCCGGCGACTGCGCAGGTGATCGATGTCACCGGGAAGACGGTGATGCCAGGCCTCATCGACATGCACGTCCATCTCACGTATCCGGATCCCGGCACTCCCATTGACGAGCAGGCGAGCGAGGGCTCCGGCGTGCTGCGGGGCGAGCGCAATCTCCGGTACTACCTGGAGTCCGGCTTCACCTCGGTCCGCGACATGAACGGCGTCAGCAAGGCCCCCTACCTGCTCAGCGCGTGGAGCACGGCCAATGACATCCCGGCGCCGCGCGTGTTCACGGCCGGCCACATCATCACGGCGACTGGCGGACATGCCACGGAGCGTCCCGTCACGCCCAACCACGGACCGGAGTATGCGTGGGAGGTTGACGGGCCCGACGCGTGGCGCGCCGCCGTTCGCAGGACATTCAAGGAAGGCGCGAGCGTGATCAAGATCGCCAGCCACTTCTCCGCGGAGGAAGTGGCGGCGGCGGTCGATGAAGCCCACCTGCTCGGGCTGAAGGTCGCCTGCGATTGCGAGACCATCTACACGGCGATGGCGGTGCAGGCCGGTGTCGATACCATCGAGCACCCGCTGCCCCGCACCGACGAGACCATCGCACAGATGGCCGGTCACAGGACGGGTGCCATCCCGACGCTGCAGGTCTACCAGAATGTCTTCGATCAATCGGGCGGCTACTACGGATCGACCTCGCGGCGGTTCTCGATGACGAGCCAGTCGAACTTCGATATTTTCAAGAAGATGAAGGCCGCCGGGATTACGATGGGCGTCGGCACGGACACGATTGGTGGCGCCCACCGCCTCGTCCCCAACATGTACATTGCGGAACTCAAATGGTACGTCAAAGGCGGCTATTCGATTCCGGAGGCGCTGAAGGCCGCGACGATCACCAACGCGATGCTGCTGGACATGGGCGACAAGCTGGGGAGCCTGGAAGAGGGCAAGCTCGCAGACGTGATCGTTGTCGAAGGGAAACCCGACGAGAACCTCGATGATCTCAAGCGGATCGACCTGGTGGTGAAGGACGGGCTGGTGCTGGTCAGATCCGGCCAGGTCGTGGTGCCGCGCCACGTGCCGGAGCCGCTCCGCAAGCCCGCTCCGCCCCAGGACGTGCGCTGAGGCGCTGAGCATATCGTCCGTTCATCTGTGAGGTAGTGCATGCGAACGACCAGTCGACGTGGGCCGATTGTCCGGATGTCAGCGCTCGCCGCGATTGGTGCGGCAACCATCGTGTCGCTCGGCGCGCAGCAACAGGTTGCGCCCGCGCCGGCGTTCAGTCCCTCGCCCGCCGATCAGCAGAACCGCGTCGAGGCGAAAAACGGCGTCGTCACCTCCGCCAACGGCCTCGCGAGCGAGGCGGGCCTGGAAATGCTGCGTGCCGGGGGAAACGCGGTGGATGCGGCGGTCGCAACGGCATTCGCGATCGGCGTCGTGGAGCCCCAGATGTCCGGACTGGGAAGCAGCGGCGCCGCCGTCGTGTGGATGAAGAAGGAAGGCAAGCCCGCGTACCTGGACTTCTATGCGGCGCAGCCGGCGGACTCCTGGCGGGGCCACACGGAACCAGCGCCCGCGCCGGCACAGGGCCGGGGCCAGGACCGCCCGACGGCGCCCGCGCCGGCACAGGAGCCAGGGAGTCTGCCGGGCAGGCCAGGTCCCGGCGACCTTCGAGTCGTCGGAATTCCCGGCGGCGTGGCGGGCCTGCTTGCCCTGCACGAGAAGCTCGGAAAACTCCCGCGCGAGCAGGTGATCGCCCCGGCGATCCGGTTGGCCGAAGGTGGCTTCCCGGTCGGGCAGATCCTCGCAGAGTTCATCAGCAGCGGCGCGCCCAAGATGAAGCCGTTCCCGAAGGCCTACGCCCTCTACTTCCCGGAGGGCAAGCCGCTCGCTCCAGGCGCGACACTCCGCAACCCCGAGCTGGCGGAATCGTTGCGGCGGATTGCCCGCGACGGGCGGAAAGGGTTCTATGAGGGGCCCAACGCCGAAGCATTGATCGCCACGCTGAATGCAGGGAAGCACCCCGCAACGCTCGCAGATCTCACAAGCTTCCAGCCGCAGTGGAAGCGGCCGTTGTGCACCGACTATCGTGGCCGCGCCGTGCTTTCAGCCGCGCCGCCCGAGAACGGCATGCAGGTCCTTCACACCCTGGAGCTCCTGGAGCCGTTCGATCTCAAGAAGCTCGGGTTACCCAACCGCTCTGCCGAGGCGTTCGACGTGCTTGCCTCGGCACTTCGCGTGGGCCAGGCTGATGCGCGCGGGAACGGCGACCCGAACTGGGTCCCCGTCCCGGCGCGCGGGATCTCGTCGGCGGCGTTCGCGGCGGAGCGCCGGGCGCTGGTCGGCACTCGCCAGGCGCCGGCCAGCATTGAGCCGGCGAGTGCCGTGCCGTTTGATCACGCGCTTCCTCCCGGCGAGTGCCGACTCTACGATCCCTACGGCGCCGCGCCCGAGATTCCTCCCGGAACACCCACGCCATCGCCGGCCTCACCCGACGTCGTCGGCGAGCGCCTCGACGATCCGGGCGGCGAGACGACGCACATGTCGGTGGTCGACAAGGAGGGGAACGCCGTGGCGCTCACCCAGACCAACAGCAGCGTCTGGGGCAGCGGCGGCTTCGTCGGGGGGTACTTCCTGAACGACTCGGGATTCCGCTTCACGGACGCGACCATCGGTGCGCCCTCGACGAGCCGATGGAGAATCCGGACCACGACGATCGCCCCGACCATCGTGCTCCAGGGCGGCGAGGTGCAGATGGTCGTCGGAGCCCCCGGCGGCGGACGGATTCCGACCGAGATCGTCCAGGTGATGGTCTACACGCTGGACTACGGAATGGACCCGCTCGACGCCGTCACGATGCCTCGGATGTTCCCGTCCGCGCAGGGCGTCCGGGTGCAGCTCGAGCACGGATTCGCCCCCGGGCTGTTGCGGGACATCCGCGCAATGGGGTACGACCCGGTACCCCCGACGCCTGAGTACGCGCGCCTGTATATGATCGTGCGCCGGGGAGATCGATGGATCGGTGTGGCCGACACCCGCCACGACGGGCAGCCGCGAGGATACTAGAGCGCGGTCAGTTGGAGCACCGCGCCTCGAGGCGCGTGATCAACGGATGCCGTACTGGGCGAGCAGGGACTTGACCGGTTCGGCGTCGCGAATGGGTTTGAAGGCCACCGACGTGGCGACCATCGCGGCGCACGACGGATCCAGATCGAACGCGCGCTTGAGGTGGGTTGTCGCCCGAGGGACGTCACCGCCGCCCCCGTACGCCTCGGCGACAATCAACTCGGATCGCGCGCTCTGATCGAGCTGCATGACGGATTCGAGGTCGCGAATCCCTTCCTCGGCGCGGCCGCTCCTCAGTTCGAGCAACCCCAGATAGACGAGGGCGCCGGCGGGCGCGATCTTGGGGTTGCTGCGGAGGGGGGCGATGTCCTTTTCCGCGCCGGCGACGTCACCAGCCAGCAGGCGGCACGCACCACGTTCGGCCAGGAGCGGCGTCTCGTCCCGGAACGCCAGGATCGTCCGGTTCATCAGGTCGACACACTCGGTGTAACGGCCCATCCGTCTCAGGTTGTGGGCACGGTTGCTGGCCGCGGTGATCAGGTTCGGCTTGAGCTCCATCGCCTGACGGTAATAGTTTTCGGCCAGCTCGGGATTCTGGTCCGGGTGGCAGGCGTACACGTAGGCGCTGTAGGTGTCGCCCAGGAGGCCGAGTGCTTCAGCCGCGCGGGGATCCAGTTCGACTGCGCGTTTCGCCTCCGCCCGCCAGCTCCTGACGTCGCCCCTGGAGCGGGCAGCCAGCGAAAGCGCGATGTGAGTCTCTGCATCCCCCGGGGCCAGGCTGGCGGCGCGCATGGCGGATTCAGTCGCGCGGGCGCTCGCAGCCTTCCCGCCCGCCCACATCGGCTGGGAAAGCCGGCCGTAGGTCTTGGCCAGCACGGCCCAAGCCGCCCCATAGTTCGGATCGCGTGACACGGCACGCTCGAGCGCGATCGCCGCGTCCCTGTATTGGCGAGATGCGTACAGGGCACTGCCCTCGGCGAAGGCCGTGTACGCCTCAGGGTTCTGTGTGTCGCCGTGTTGGCGCGCTGGACTCGGCCCGAATGGGCCGAGCACCAGCACCGCGGCGACGCCGGCCCCTGTCAACAGGAGGGCACCGGCCAGCCACCACCACAGGCGGGATCTCGGCGCCGGGGCGGCGACGGCGGCATCGGCGTCGCCGGCGTGGGGCACTCGTTTCGCTATCCATTCCTCGAGCTCGCCCGTGAATGCGTAGGCAGTGGCACGCTGCTTGTGTTCCAGGCGATGGATCGGAAGGTGCTCGCTGAGTTCCCAGCGCTGCACGGTCCTGATGTCGTGGCCGAGATGAGCGGCGATCGCCTTCCACCCGTCCAGGCGGCTGCCGAGGCGGCCCTCCGCAGGCTCAAAAGTCCGGCTAACCTGTCTTGGCCCAGTGGGATCGGGGTGGGACGTCATTTCACTGCCCGCATTCTACCGCCTCCCGCCGTTCCTCGCGAACGCCTCAACGATGACGACATCAGGCGTCATGCGCTGTCTGCCGCGTGATGTCGCTTGCCCCGCCTCCGTGACAGGCGCACGTTACGTTCGGCAGGGGCCCGCCCGTCCGCATGGCGGCGTTCCTGGAGGAGAAGGGCGCCGAGGTTGCGGATCACGATGGCTGCACCGGGCAGCCGCGGACAGAAACGGAGCGGGCTCTGGCGGCGCGGGATCTTGGCTTGGGGGAGGATCATCAATGCACATGCGCACTCTTATCGTTTGGACGGCTCTTCTGGCCGCGGTGGTTTCGGCGCCCTGGGCCGTACAGGCGCAGACCACGGACCGCTCGGGAGTCGAGGGAAGATTGGTCGACGAGGGAGGCGGGGTGCTGCCCGGCGTGGCGGTGACGCTTTCCAGCACGGCCCTGCAGGGCGGGAGCCGGAGCATCACGACGGACGACGATGGCCGATATCGGTTTACGGCGCTGCCTGCCGGCACCTACCAGGTCAGCTTCGAACTCGGGGGGTTCACGACCGTCAAGCGCGAGGTGCGCCTGGTCACCGGCTTCGTGGCCACGGTCAACGAGACCATGAAGGTCGGGTCGCTCACCGAGTCGCTGACGGTGACGGCGGCCTCGCCGGTCGTCGACATCCGAACGACCGCGGTCAGCACGAACCTCGGTAAGGAAGCGCTCGAAGCCCTGCCGACGTCCAGGAGCATATGGCAGGTGATGAACCTGGCGCCGGGGCTTCGGGTGACGGGGGCGGATGTCGGCGGGACGGCCGCCGGCACGCAGCAGAACTACTCGAACTACGGCACCTCGACCGGCGGCAACAAGCCATCGATTGACGGTGTCGATACCCGGGAGGACGCGGGCGGCGCCGGGTTCTACTACGATTACGGCGCGTTCCAGGAAGTGCAGATCAAAGCGATGGGCAGCGACGCCGAGATGGCCGTGCCCGGCACCCAGTTCCTGGGCATCATCAAGTCGGGCGGCGACCAGTTCCATGGATCGGCCATGTATTCGTTCGAGACGCCGCGTCTGCAGGCGAACAACGTGACCGATGCGCTTCGCGCGCGCGGGGTCACCGGCGGCAACCCCTTGAAGGGCTACCACGACGCCAACGTCGACCTGGGCGGGCCGGTGTGGAAGCAGCGCCTGTGGTTCTACGGGTCGTACCGGAACCAGCGGGTTCGCCAGGGTGTTCTTGGCTACTACACGTCCCCGGGTGTGCCTGGTGAGTACAACGGTACTCATCTGGAACGCGACTGGGAAGGTCACCGGGCAGATCACGCCGAAGCACCGGTTCAGCGGCTTCGTGCAGTACCAGACGAAGGACTACCCGGAGCGCAACGCTGATTCGTACCGCTACAAGGAAGCCACGTGGCACCAGATCTTCAAGCCGCTGGCCGGCAAGGGCGAGTGGACGTGGATGGTGTCCGACCGTACCCTGGTGAACGCGTTCGTCGGGCGCTGGCAGTATGTGACCGATGCGCTGAACTACACCGATGCGCCTCCGGCCTACGACACGGTGACGCTCCGGTACTGGGGCCGGTTCAACACGTCGCCCTACGTGGGCGGTCGAAGCCGCTGGCAATACAACGGCAGCGTGTCCCAGTACATCCCGCGCGGGCTGGGCGGGACCCACGACCTCAAGCTCGGCGTGGAAGTCACCGACGAGACCCGCACCTACGACGCGGACGCGCGGTCGAACGGGGCCGACTACCAGCTCCGGTTCCAGAGCGGCGTCCCGTACCAGGTCGTCGTCTACAACTATCCCTACTACACGCTCGACAAGATGACGACGCAGTCGGCATACCTGAGGGACGCCTGGCGCTTCGGCGACCGCGCCACGCTCAATCTCGGGGTCCGCTGGGAGCGGTATCACCTCTTCCTGCCGGCGCAGTCCAAGCCGGCCGGACGATTCTACCCGGCGGGCGACTTCCCGTATACGGAGGTGCTCACCTGGAACAACTGGGCGCCCCGCGTGGGGTTGTCCCTGCCGCTGGACAAGAACAACCGGACCGTGATCAAGGCGACGTATGGGTGGTACAACTTCGCCACCCAGGCGAACTACGGGGACACCTACAATCGCAACGCGGCCAACACGACGACTTACCGGTGGAACGACCTCAACGGTAACAAGGACTACAACGACGGCGAGTTCGGCGCGTTCGTGAGCACGACCGGGGCATCGTCTTCGGTCACGAACCCCGATCTGAAGCAGCCGAAGACTCACGAGGTCACCGCCTCACTGGAGCGGCAGATCGCCTCCAGTTTCTCCAGCCGCATCAGCTACGTGTACCGGAAAGAAGTCGACCGCTATCAGAGCGTCAACGTGCTTCGGCCGGCCTCGGCCTACAGCATCCCGATCGCAAGTACCGACCCGGGCCCGGACGGCGTCATCGGCACCAGCGATGACGGCGGGGCGGTGACCTACTTCGACTACACGGCGGCCTTTGCCGGGGCGGCGTTCGTGCAGAACAAGGATCTCAACACCCCCGGCTACCGGAACAGCTACCACAACATCGAAGTGGCCGCCCAGAAACGGCTGTCGAATCGCTGGCAGCTCGTCGCGTCGTTCCTGGCCACCTATACCAACATGTGGATCAACGGCATCCCCCAGAATCCGAATGCCGCCAACTTCTTCCCCAAGTCCAAGTACTGGGAATGGGGCTTCAAGGCATCCGGGAGCTACGAGCTGCCGTGGCAGCTCCAGGCCGCCGTGATGTTCACGAGCCAGAGCGGGTCCGTGTGGGCCCGGGAGGCGCGCTTCACGACAGGGCTCGTTCGGCTGTCGGAAGTCATCCTGCTCATGGAGGATCCGGCGGCACGCCGCCTGCCGGCTCAGAGCATCCTGAACTTCCGGATCGAGAAGCGGCAGAAGATCGGTCCCGGCACGGCTGCGTTCCAGATCGATCTCTTCAACCTCACGAATACGAACGTGGAGACTGGCGTGACGGCGAGGTCCGGCGCGAACTTCAACAAGATCACGGGCATCGTGCCCCCGTTTGTCGCGAAACTCGGCGTCACCTATACGTTCTAGGAGGCATCGTGACGCGCCACACAGCCATCGGTCTTGTTGTCATCGTGCTCCTCGCCGCGGGGGTCGTGCTGCCCGGATCGGCGGGGTCCGGCGCGGAGGAGTGCACCACGCTCGTCGCGGCCGGGCCTGCCACGCCCTCCGGTGGTCCGATCCTGTGGAAGAACCGGGACACGGGCACGCTGTCGAACAAGGTCATCAGGGTGACGGAACATCCGTACGCGTTCCTGGCGCTGGTTGACGCCGACGACACGGCCGGCCGCGCGGCGTGGGCCGGGATCAACGAGGCCGGGTTCGCCATCGCCAACTCGGCGTCGTACAACCTGCCGCAACCCGCCGGCGAGCTGCAGGAGCAGGAGGGCGTCGTGATGGCGGAGGCCCTCCGCACCTGTCGCACGGTGGGCGACCTCGAGCGGATGATCGCCCGCCGGCAGGGGAAACGCCTGGGCGTCCGCGCCAACTTCTTCGCCATCGACGCAGAGGGCGCCGCGGCGATCATCGAGACTCACAACCACGGGTACACGCGCTACGATGCCGCGTCCTTTCCCGGGCAACGGCTGCCCAACACCAACTTCTCGCGCAGCGGAGCGGAGAACGATGGCTCAGGGTATCTTCGATTCGACCGCGAGAACCAGATCCTCGGCACGGTGCCTGACGGACGCCTCGACGCCGAGACCATATTCCGGGTGCTCGCTCGTGACCTCAGCCACCCGCTGCTGCAGCACCCCTCGCGCGAGGAGTGGAGGCAACTGCCGGCTGACGCGCCGTTCTGGATCCACTCGAACTACACGATCAACCGGCCCAGCACCGCCGCTGTGGTCGTCATTCAGGGGGTGCGGCCCGGACAGGATCCCGCGCGGTCCACGATGTGGGTGGCGCTTGGCGAGCCGGTGACCACAATCGCCGTCCCGCTCTGGGTCGCAGCCGGAACGCCACCAGACGAGGTCTGGCAAGGCAAGGACGCGCCGATATCTGTCGAAGCCTCACGCCTGAAAAACCTGCTTCGGCCGTTGAAGGCCCGCGAGCGATCGGAATACCTCGACCTGACGCAGCTGGACAACGCCGCCGGTACCGGATGGCTGCCGGGATTGCTCGCCGTTGAGCACGGCATCATCGCGGAAACCGAGACCCTGCTCGGCAGGAACCCCTCCCCGGGCGAGCTCAGCGCCCACCAGAAGTCGATGGCCGGGCGAGCGCATTCGACGCTCAAGGGCGTTGAGCCTCGGGCGCGGGCCGGATCCTCGCAGGCCCCGGTGCCCGCATCCCTGGCCGCGCCGGCACTGGCGGAGGCTGTCGCGCTGCAGCAGGTGAAGAAACACCAGGAGGCGCTGTCCGCGCTCGGGAGGGCGATCGCGATCGATCCCGCCAGCGCCGGCGCACGCCTGCTGACCTGTCGATCGCTCGCGGCGTTACGGCGGCACGAGGAGGCGATTGTCGCGTGCACCGAGTCACTCAGCCTGCGGCCCGGCCAGGCCGACGTGCTGCGGGATCGCGGGCACTACTACCTGAACCTGGGACGGACCGAGCCCGGGCTGGCTGACCTGGTGCAGGCCGTCGCGCTGAGCCCGCGAGACCGCGGCGTGTATTACCACCTTGGCCTCGCCTACTACCTGCAGGGCGACTTCGCGAACGCCGCGAAGGCCTACGACGGATGTGTCGCCAACTCAGGAGACGAGGCCTCCCGCGTGGAATGCCAGGCGTGGCTACTGCCGAGCCTTCTGCGCTCTGGCCGGAAAGACGATGCGCGGAAGCTGATCGCGAGCGTCAGTGCGGCGCCGCTGGACGGGCACCCGGGCACGTACCTGGACCGACTCCTGCTTTTCCGGGGCGCGCGCACAGAGGCCGAGGTGGCCGCCACCATGGCGGCGGAAGGGGCGTTGTCCGAAGCGAGTGTCGGCTACACCATCGGGATTTGGCACCTGCTGAACGGGAGGACGAGCCGGGCACGGGAGTACTTCACCCGGGCGGTCGCATCGAACTACGGGACGGCCTGGGGGTATCGCGCAGCGGAAGCCGAACTGAAGCGCCTTGACGGCGCCGTGGCCGGGAAATAGATATCCCGCCTCGCTCGGGTGGCTCAATGCTCAGAGGTTCCCGGCATTCTCGCGTCTCGAGCCTCGCGATCCCGGCGCCGCGCTCCGGGAGTTGTGCCACCCATCACGGTTCCGGGACACTATTCCGGGGCTCACTTGTGTTGAACTCCTGAGCCCCGGGCACGCGCGCTGACCGCCTCCGCCCAGGCTACGGCGGTCCGCCGAAGCGTCTCGCGAAGGCGGAAGCCCACGGGCTCCATTCCCGGCGTGTACTCACCTCAACCGAGCGCCGGGATTAGCGCAACTCGACCATGATCACCTCGAGCGGCATGGCGCCGATGTTCTCGGTCCGATGGTTCCCCCTGTTGGCCCATTCGACCTGTCCCGCCTTGAAACCAGCCGGGACCGTCGTGCCGTCCGGGAATGAGAATCTCGCGTCGGTGTCCGTGAGAAAGATCGTGATGTTTGCCGGATGGGCGTGCATCACGGACTTCTCTTTCGACCCGTAGTGGACGCTCAGAACGCGCACGCGGTCGTTCTGGAACACCACCTTGTAGTGCTTCGGGTCGACCAGGACCGAGTCTTCGGAAGCGGCGACGCTCGTCATCGCCGGCTCGGGCTTCCTCTTCAGCTCGACTTGTATCAACTCGACCGGCGCGGCGCTCAGATTCTCGCTGGAGTGCTTCTCGGGGTCACTCCATGACGCCTGCCCTGCCTTGGTCACGACGTCCCTGGTCTTTCCGTCGGGCGCCGTGAAACGCGTCTTGCCCGAAGACAGGGGCACGCTCACGAGCGCCGGGTGCTCGTGCATGGGGACCTTGGCCCCGGGGCCTTCGCTCCAGCGCAGTACACGCACGTACTCGTTCTCGAATGCGACGCTGCAGTATTTTCCGGCCACCGTCACCGGGTCCTGCGCGGAGGCGGTCGCGGCCACAAGCACCAACGGGACGGACAGGATCAGTGTCTTCTGCATGGCTCAATCCTCCCGAGATACACCACTGTCGGAATGCCGCAGGCCCGTGCCAGAGTCCCGGCGTGGTCATCTGGAAGCGGACCACGGCGCCGAAACGGCGAGAGCGAGCCGCCCCTCCGGCCGGACGCCCCCGACGCGCACTCCCCCGTCGTCGCCAGGTCTTGCGCCGGCTCATGTGTCGGCCGCCCACCCTCGATTTGCAGGATGTGGTTACCCATCAACGAGCCTACACCAAGAGGACGCGGCCGGGCGTGATGACGACTGTTCCGGCAGCGTGGCCCGTCTCGATGCATTCCGGCGCCGCCGGCAGGTCCAGCGCCGCCGCGTTCGCGCGCCCCAGGGCGACCTGAGGGCCGACGGCCGGGTCCAGGACGGCGCTATAATCGGACGCCTCCGCAGCGCGTCCGCCCCCCAGGCCTTGGGGATCTCATGATCGGTCGGACGGCGTCCCACTAGCGGAATCTTGACCGCGTTCCTTTCTCGATCCCGGGGGATCTCGGGATTGGCTCTCTCCGGCTGGACCCGGCGTCGTGAACCGTTGCGCCGCCACGCGAGGCTCCAGGCGCTGATGCGAGGGTCCCCTCGATCGTTCCCGCGCTGCGTGCGCCTCGACGTGCTCGCTGAGCGTACGCAGGAGCCCCCAGGAGGCACCTCATATGAGCTGGACGACGGTCTGCGACCTCCCGATGAAGGCGTATCAGGCCAACCGCGCGCTGGACGCCAGCCTCTATCACAACGACGCGACCGCGCTCGGGGCCGTCGCGACGCACTCGGGGTACGTGACATTCGGAAGCCTCGACGCGCAGCTCGAGGTGCAGGTGCGCGACGAGTCGCTCGCGCGCTTCGCGGCGCTCCGCGTGCAGGCGCTCGTCAGGCCCGCGCCGATCACCCGGCGCTTCAACCTGGTCGAGGGCTGGATGTCGTTCGCGCTGGTCATCCAGGACGATGGGCGGCTGATCGCGTCGATCTACGACGGGCAGAACTGGGAAGGCTTGGACAGCGGCGCCACCAGAGTCGAGCCGGGCCAGTGGGCGCGCGTGTCGTTCGAGTACGACGGCGTGAGCATCGCGTCGATCGGGCTCGACGGTGTGACGGTCGCGAGCCGCCTGGACATGCCGGCCGGCATCCGCCAGCCGCAGCAGGTGATCGCGCTCGGTCACTGGCCGCGCGGCGACGGCCGCTACACGCTCGCCGGCGACCTCGGGCACGTGCGCATCGAGAAGCGTGACGACGAGGACTACTGGCGCGACGCCGCGCACACCGCCTTCTGCCGCCGGCACCTGTCGCCCGAGCAGGCCGACGCGCTCGACGAACTCCGTTTCCTGGCCAGGCCGACGTGCTGCGGGATCGCGGGCACTACTACCTGAATCTGGGACGGACCGGGCCCGGGCTGGCAGACCTGGTGCAGGCCGTCGCGCTGAGCCCGCGAGACCGGGGCGTGTATTACCACCTTGGCCTCGCCTACTACCTGCAGGGCGACTTCGCGAACGCTGCGACGGCCTACGACGGATGTGTCGCCAACTCAGGAGACGAGACCTCCCGCGTGGAATGCCAGGCGTGGCTTCTGCCGAGCCGTCTGCGCTCCCGTCGCGCGTTCCCCGCAGCCACCGCGCGCGGCCGCCGGGATCACCGCGCGATTGTGAATCGATCGCCCTCCAGCATGACCTTGAAGACGATGTCGCCTCCAGCCGTGATGGAGACCGGACCGGCCTTCAGCTCCTGCTCTCCGGCCATCACGGAGATGGTGTAGTCGCCTGGCGGAAGCTCCGCAGCCGCGGCTCCAGCCTCGCCGGTCGCGACCTGCCGGCCCTGCGCGTCGTAGATCGTGTACGGAAACGTCTCCACTGTCGCCACCAGCAGCGCCCGGGCGAGCGCCTCGCCGTCCTTCGCGCTGTAGAATCGCCCGCCGTTCGCCTGCGTGAACGCGGCGAGTTGGGCCCCGACCTGCTTGCTGGACACCGTGAACCCGACGATGTCGAGCGTCACGTCCACACCCGAACGCGTGAGGCTCGCGGTGGCTGCCTCCATGTTTCCGCCGCAGCTTTCTTCCCCGTCGGTGATGACGATCACCGTCCCGGCCCCAACGGCCTTGAGGTCCGTGGCTGACTGCAGCACCGAGTAGACCAGCGGCGTTTCGCCGCGGGGCGTCGCCCGGTTTGCCGCCGCCATGACCGCCGTGCGATCCAGCTTGCGAACCGGCAGCGACCATCTCGCTGTCGGTGCACGTCTTCGGCGAGGTGGAGGGCTGGCGGTGACCGTAGATGCGAAGGCCGACCTTGAAATCGTCCGGCAGCTTCGCGAGCACCTGCTTCAGCACGTCCAGGGCCGTTGCCCACCGGGACCTGGTTCCGAGCCGGCAGCTTCATCGAGCCCGAGGCGTCGAGGATGATCTCGAGGTTCTTCGACGGCTTCTTCGTGCGCTGAAGTCCGCTGACAACCTGGATGCTCCCGCTCCGGCGTTCGTTCGAGGTTCAGGCACAGCACGTTGGTCTTGCCCGCGGCGTCCGTGCCTCGCACCTCGAGCGTCCGGGACGTCGGAGGCGATGCGCTGGTCGTCGTGACCGTGAGGGTGGCCTTGCTGATCTCGGACAGATCGACCGTGTCGGGCTCGAACCGGTAGCCGATGGTGGGATCGGCCGATGCCGGGCCGAGCGCCAGGTGACCGTGCCCTTGTAGCCCTGGTTCGACAACAGGGTCAATGGATAGACGAACGTCCGGCCCGGAACCATCGGCTGCGCCTTCAGGGCGTGGTCGGTCGTGATGACGAAATCCCCGAGCCGCGCCGAGCACGGCAGGTTGTCGGGATCGAAGCCCTGCACCAGTTCTCGCGTCACCAGCTGCCGGTAGGCCGGCGCCCCGGCCTGGTCCTTGTCGAACCCGTCGTAGATGATCAAGCCCGCGCCCGTAGTGCGGCGTACGCTTCCATGAACCCGTTGATCTTCTTGAAGTTGGTCCCGAACAGGTGGCCGCACCAGTGGGCGTCGTAGGCCTTGACCGTGTTCGAATCGCCAATCTCGTTGCTGTTACCGTTGGCCTGCCTCAGCCACGCGTCGATGTCGAGGAACCCGGGATCTCCCGACTTCCCGTTGGCCACCGTGTTCTCCTCGACGAACAGCAGCGCGCCACCCCTGGCTCCCATGGCCCCCGGGTTGCTCGTAGCGAACGGGTACGGCAGGAAGTCGTAGACCGGGATGCTGGCGCTGCCGCAGTCGTCCGAGTCGTGGATGATGAGCTTGTGGCCGGCAGCGACCCATGCGACGAGCGCCTTCTTGAAGGCGTCCGACACGCTCTTCTTGATGTCGCAGATCTGGGTCAGCACCACGGTGTCGATGCCTTCGGCCGGGAGCAGGAGGACTGGTTTCGCCTCACCTGGAAACAGCGCGGTGATCGACAGCCGGCCGTAGATCGAGTAGTCGACCTTCCCGATCGTGTCGGTGCTCTTGTACCGCGTGGGCGGATAGTGGTCCGTGCGGTTCCCGATCACGAGCACATTGCGGCTCTCGGGGTGTCCGGGCGCCGGGAGCCGGTCGGCGGCGATCGGGGCCACGCATCCGGCAACCGCCGGGGCGGCGGCAGACGAGGTCGGCCCTGCCGACGACGCGGGCGATGCGGGGGCCTGCGGTGACGCTCCCGCGACAAGAGTCGCCAGGTCCGGGTTGCGAGCGAGGATCGACGAATAGCCGTCGCGTTGGGCTTCGATGACCTCGAGCTTGGAGCACTCCACCCACCTGGTGTCCCCGAAGTTCGACAGGATCCGGATCTTGACGTATCGCGCCTCGACCGGATCGAAGGTGATCGCCTGGGCGGCGTTTTCGTTCCTGAGCGAGGCCGAGGCGATCTTGGCGAACTCGCTGGTCGGGCTCTCCATGGACGTCCAGATCTCAACGTCTTTGGCCGCCGTGGTTTTCGAGCCGGCGTACGGATTGACGCGCACCTCGCCGATAAGCGCCGGCTGGTTCGCGAAGAACGACACGACGATCTCGATGGGATAGGCGTGGTCAGGCGTCCGCACGCGCTTCGAGTCCGGCGGCGGCTCGGGCTCCATCATTTGCGAGGACCATCGCCTGGTCTCCGCAGGATCGAGCATCCGCGAGGCACCCCTCAACTCGTACTCGGAGCTGGCAAGGGCAATGGCTCCGCCGACCTCGGCTGACGCCAGATTGCCCCCCGGGAGCCCCGCGGCGGAGGCTCCCGGCTGGCCGGTCGTCTTCTGCGGCGGCGCTGGGGAACCTGCTGGCCCTCCCGCGGGCGTCGCCGCATCCGGCGCGGCGGCTGCCTGACCTGGAAGCGAAGCAGACGGCGCCTGGCCGGGCCCAGGCGGCTGCGACATCGACGGCACACCCGTCGTCGCTCCTGCGGATGCCGGCCCTGATCCGCTGCGAGCGGGCAACCTGCCGCTCCGGTAGATCAGCACGGCCGCAGCCACGACAACGATCGCGGCCGCAGCGACAAGCAGCTTTTTCATGGCCCCTCGCAATGCCCGTTGACGTGAGGCCCGGACAGGTTGGCGTCGCGGCCCGCCGTTATCGCAGCACGGCATTCGCCGGCCGGCCGGATCGTGGAACTGCCCGATCCCCACCGAGGTCCGGACTGGTGCAGACCAATGCGACACTTCCCGGCCTCTGGCGGGCGCCGCTCTTTCGCTGGTCTACCGCTCGGACCGATGGTCTGAAATGGCTGATTCTGTCGTTCACGCCAGCGTATCAAATCGCCCCAGCCGCGTCACAACGAAATGTCGCTTGCGCCCGAGGGTTTCCGCCCACGCGGTTCGGGCGTCGTCATGGCGATGAGGGCGGCGTCGCCGCCGGGCATGCTGGTGATCCGCCCCTCGGGCCGGACACCCACGACGCGCACTCTCCGTCGCCGCCAGTTCCTGGGCCGGCCCTTGTGTCGGCCGCCCGCCGTCGATTGACAGGATGTCGTTGCCCATCAACGAGCCTACGGAAGAAGACGCGGCCGGGCGTGATGACGACTGTTCCGGCAGCGTGGCCCGCCTCGATGTAGAACGGCGCCGCCGGCACCGCCCGTAGCGGAAAGGCTCGATCGAACGCAGGCTCGAGTTTGCCGGCTTCGACAAGTTCCTTCAATACAACGAGATCCGTGTGGTACGGCGTCGAGAGATACCGGCGCAGGTGCCGCGGCCCGCGGTTTGATACGGCGATGCGCTCATCGTATCTTCCTGCGCTTGCCGGGGGCGGGGTGCGATCGGCGGGCCGGGTCCAGGACGGCGCTATAATCGGACGCCTCCGCAGCGCGTCCGCCCCCCAGGCCTTGGGGATCTCATGATCGGTCGGACGGCGTCCCACTAGCGGAATCTCGACCGCGTTCGTTTCTCGATCCCGGGGGATCTCGGAATTGGCTCTCTCCGGCTGGACCCCGCGTCGGGAACCGTTGCGCCGCCACGCGAGGCTCCGGGCGCTGATGCGACGTTCCCCTCGATAGTTCCCGCGCCACGCGCGCCTCGACGTGCTCGCTGAGCGGACGCAAGAGCCCCCAGGAGGCACCTCATATGAGCTGGACGACGGTCTGCGACCTCCCGATGAAGGCGTATCAGGCCAATTGCGCGCTGGACGCCAGTGGCTATCACAACGACGCGACGGCGCTCGGGGCCGTCGCGACGCACTCGGGGTACGTGACATTCGGAAGCCTCGACGCGCAGCTCGAGGTGCAGGTGCGCGACCACTCGCTCGCGCGCTTCGCGGCGCTCCGCGTGCAGGCGCTCGTCAGGCCCGCGCCGATCACCCGGCGCTTCAACCTGGTCGAGGGCTGGATGTCGTTCGCGCTGGTCATCCAGGACGATGGGCGGCTGATCGCGTCGATCTACGACGGGCAGAACTGGGAAGCCCTGGACAGCGGCGCCACCAGGGTCGCGCCGGGCCAGTGGGCGCGCGTGTCGTTCGAGTACGACGGCGTGAGCATCGCGTCGATCGGGCTCGACGGTGTGACGGTCGCGAGCCGCCTGGACATGCCGGCCGGCATCCGCCAGCCGCAGCAGGTGATCGCGCTCGGTCACTGGCCGCGCGGCGACGGCCGCTACACGCTCGCCGGCGACCTCGGGCACGTGCGCATCGAGAAGCGTGACGACGAGGACTACTGGCGCGACGCCGCGCACACCGCCTTCTGCCGCCGGCACCTGTCGCCCGAGCAGGCCGACGCGCTCGACGAACTCCGTTTCCTGGCCAGGACGCTCGCACCTGGCGACCGTGCGAGGCTGCTCGCCGCCGCCGGGACCCAATCGGACAGGACGCGGATCTTCCTGCACAACCTGCGCACCACCAACGAACGCGGGGTGGTCCGGCTGCGGACGCTCGCCGACCGCCTGCGCGCCGCGTGGTGCTGCAGCTTCGACGCGCCCGAGGCGCTTGCCGCGCTCGCCGGCTTCGTCCGCGCCACCGCGGGCCCTCCCGGCTCACCGGAGAACGCGCGGTTCCGTGCCGCGCTCGGCGAGATGTTCGAGATCGCCTCGATGTGCGCCTTTCGAGGCGCGCCCTACGACCGTGTCCGCGAGCTCTGCGAGATCCTCTTCCCCGAGCTGGCCTCGTTCGAGGCCGACCTCCGGGCCATCGCCGACTCCGTGTGAGGAAGGAGACCACCATGGCTTCCAACAGCAACTCCGGGTGCGACACTCCTCAGTCCGCGGGGACGCGCGACCTCGAACGTCAACTGGCCCGGCTGCTCATGCCGTGGCTCTACTTCGCGCCGGGCGAACGGTTCTTCCCGGTTGACTTGCCGTCCGCCGCCCGCACAGCGTCACTGTGGCTGGCGGACCCGCTGGCGCAGCCGCCGACCGCGACCTGCGAGAAGACGGCCGGCAACATCGACGCGCGGATCGACCTCACGGCCGCCACCGCCAATCACTTCACCACCGTGTCGGGCTTCAACACGATTCAGAAGGACGTGCCGCCCACGCCCCCCTTCGGCATGCCGGTGCCCAAGGTGGACGAGGTCTACCAGATGTATGCCGGCGCCACGCTGCAGGCTGAGCTGACGATGTACGCCACGGTGTGCCGCGTACAGGAGGTGCCAAACGCGCACCTGTTCAAGGGCGCCGCGCCCGGGTCCAAGGAGGTCCAGACCGCGCTGGCCGAAGGATTGATCATCAGCTACTACATGTACTTCCCGGCGTGCGAGTCGGCGGAGTTCGAGGCGGAGGGCGACTGGTCGGGCGTTTCGCTGCTCGTGCCGGCGCGACCGACGCAGAGTGCCGACCTGTCCGACCCGGAACGGCTGAAGGCGTTCCTTCCCGTCGTGTCCGCGTACTACCGGAAGGCGACCGACGGTGCGCCGCCGTCGCCGTACTTCGTCGCGGCAAACGGGGGGATCCGGCGTTGGAAGGACGTCGAGAAGGGCCTCGACGCGGGGGTGGGCCTGAACACGCATCCAATCGTGTACGTGTCGCGCGGACGCCACAACTGCTACTACGAGGTGATGTCGAAAACGCTGCCGTCCAGCGCCCCGTGGCAGAACTTCACGCCGGACGCGATCGAGAACGGCCAGTCCACGCCGGGCCCCGCCGACAACGCCCTGCAGGGCGGCGGCATCGAGGACATGCCGTTTCCCGTGGCGCTCGCGTTTCCGTGGATGTGGCTGTTCGCGGCGTGCGCGACAGGCTGTCAGTACCCGGCGAGCTTCGACACCTCGGGCCCGAGCACCGGAGGGTACGTTGAAGGCACCGACAAGACGCTGGCCGGGGACACCGGTCTGCCGGCGGCCACGGGCTCGACATATCCGCCGGCGGGCCGGTGGCCCGCCGAGCCGCCTCCGCAGCAACTCGCTGTCAGGCTCGAGTATGTCGATCTGACGAACGCAGAGATGGCGGCCCTGTGGCTGTACCAGGGCGCTTGGGGCGCCGCGACGCAGGTGACACGCACGTTCACGTCCGACCGCGAACGTCCGAGCGTGTGGGGCGCATTCCGCGGCGCGCGACGCCCGGCGCTTGCGGCGTGGTTCCTGTGGAACCTGTTCCTGGACAGCGTCTTTGGCTGCGGCGGGAACGCCTCGGCAACCCCGTTGCCGTAGTCTCCAGTTCCTCGGGCGGAATCGTCGCGCCGGACTGCAGGACGGCCCTGGTCGCACCGACCTTCAGTCCGGTGCGGGTGTCGCCGACGTGAGTTCGGCGACGCGGGCGAGCGGCCGCGACCGGCGCGGACGGCTGACGTCGCCGGGACGCACGCGTATGCCGAGGGAACTGACGCTCGACGACGACCTTGACGTTGACCGCGGTCGACAGGTGGGACAATCGCGCGCCATCAAGGAGGACTGTATGCCGCCGGCCCTTATCTTCTTCATCGGACTCATCCTCGTAATCAGCGTCGGCGTCATCGTCGCATTGAAGAAGGAGCGCGAGCGAACCGAGGCGCTGCGCCGCGTAGCCGAAACCGCGGGGCTGACCTTCGAGCCGAAGGGGGACCTCGCCGTCGTTCGCTCGCAGGGAGACGTGCAGCTCTTCGCACGGGGACACTCGAGGAGCGTCACCAACCTGATGACCGGGCAGCTCGGCGGCCAGCAGCTGACGGTCTTCGATTACCGGTACACAATCGGCGCCGGCAAAGGCCGGCACAGCACCACGCAGACGGTCGTCGTCCTGCCGTCAGCGAAGCGCTCCCTTCCGGATTTGCAGATGGCGCCCGAGAACCCCCTTATCAGGATCGCGGAGGCGTTCGGGTACCAGGACATCGACATCGAGTCGGCTCCCGAATTCTCCCGCCGCTACATTCTGAGGGGAGCGGACGAAGCGGCCATCCGGGCCGCGCTGTACCCGGGTGCGACGTCGTACTTCGCTACGCACGAGGGGTGGACGGTGGAAGCGCAGTCCGGCACGGTGGCCATCTACCGCGCGGACACCCGGTCGAAGCCCGAGGGCATGATGGCGTTCATCGCGGAAGCCCGCGCCGCCGCCAGCAACCTCTGACCGGCCTGACTTCTGCGGAACCTACCGCCAAGCCCGTTGCGTCCTAACACAGAGGCCCATGACGGGAGTCGGCTCGCGGGGATTCGTGGAGGATCGCATGAAGTACATGGGTTTGTTCGGGCTGGGATTGGCCGCGCTCGGCCTTGCGGCCGTGTCGTCAGCGAGAGCCGAACTCAAGGTCGGTGACCCGGCACCGGGTTTCACGCTGCAGGCGAGTGATGGCAAGACCTACACGCTCGCCGACTTCAAGGGCAAGCAGGCCGTCGTTCTGGCGTGGTTCCCAAAGGCGTATACGCGAGGCTGCACCATCGAGTGCAAGTCGCTCGCCGAGCACGGCGACCTGATCAAGAAGTTCAACGCGACCTATTTCATGATCAGCGTCGACACCCTCGACGACAACAAGGGCTTCGCCGACCAGCAGCACGCTGATTTCCCGCTCCTGAGCGATCCGACCAGGAAGACGGCCGAGGACTACGGTGTGCTGAACCAGGCAGGCGTCGCCAACCGCTGGACGTTCTACATCGGGGCTGATGGCACGATCACCGCGATTGACAAGGCGATCAAGCCCGCGACGTCCGCCGAAGACATCGCGGCCAGACTCGGTGAACTCGGCATCCTTCAGCGCTGAGGTCATCGTCCAGGACGTGGACGATGAAGAGAATCGCCGCTCGCATCAAGGAACCCAAGCGACCGGGCTGGACGTGCGCCGTTTGATCTTAACGGTGGGCCTCGAGAACGAACTCAACCTGGACCTCGTCTTTGACCTTGACCGTTCCCCCTCCGGCGGTCACGGGCTTGATTCCAAAATCGGTCTGTTTGATCACGAACGTTCCGCGCGCCGTCAGACGATCGGGCCCCAGCGTCGCGGTGGCATGAATCGTCAACGGACGTGTGACGCCGTGCAGGGTGAAGTCGCCTTCGATGGCCAGGGCCGTCCCGTTCGCGGCCTTCGGCCCCGCCGACACGCGGCGTGACCGGAAGACGACGGTCGGGAAACGCTTCACGTCCAGCACCTGCTCGCTCAACATCACCTGTTGGACCTGCGGAACGTCGGCGGCGGGTTCACCCTTTCCGCTCACCTTCAACGCCGCTGCGTTGAACTCCAGCGACACGCTGGAACGCGGCAAGTCGCCGGCGCTCGACGCTCACCCGGCCGGTCACGGCCGTCGCGAGCACCTCGTGGGCGTGGCCGGCGAACCCGAGCAGCCCCTCCTTTCCGACCTGGATCAGGACATGGCTGGCCGCCGTATCGATTGTGAACACCTGCGGCCCCTGGGCCACGCCGCCAACTGCCAGCACCGACAGCCACGTGAGAATCATCCAACGACCCAAACCTGCGCGCTCGCCCCATGACTATCTGCCTTTCACGACCCGGTGAGCCCGGGCCCGAATCTCATTTCTCGCACCTGTCGATCCGTCGATTCTCATGGGCAAAAAGGGCATTCCCTCCGCCGCCTGGCTATCCTGCTGATCAGCAGCCTAACTGCCGCGACAATTTCACGTCTGTGCAGTTCGGCACATTGCCCGACACCCCGCACCACCACGATGGTTTCAGGAGGATCGGGTGAGGTCGGTGCGTCGCACGCGGACGCGCCAGCAGGGCGCTCGGCCCCCGCCTGTGGGACTCTGTGCCCGCGTGGAACGTTTCCGAAATCCTCAGCAGGGCCTGAAGGTCGGCCGGGCCCGAGGCCCCTTTCGGCGCTACAATACCAACCGAAAATCAGGAGGTGCGTGATGCGCATGGCCATCGGCTCCCCCGCGCGAACGTTACGGTCCCTGGCGTTCGCGTCCCTGTTGCTGGGTCTCCCCAGCCCCGCTTCAGCCTCGATTGTGTTCGTCACCGATCTCGGTGACACCGGCGGCGCCGGCCAGCTTCGGTCGCTCATCAATGCGGCCGCGCCGGGCGACACCATCGTCATTCCGCCGGGGACGATCGTCCTCACCGGCATTCCCGGTGAGAACGCAAACGCCACCGGCGATCTGGACATCCTGAAGGACCTGACCATTGTGGGCGCCGGAGCCGCGCTGACCGTCATCGACGCGAATCACCTCGATCGAGTGTTCGACGTGGCGTCGACAGTCACCTTCAGCGTGTCGGGCCTGACCATGCGTAACGGGCACGTGGATCCGGCGGCGGCCATCGATCCATCGGGCGGCGGCCTGCTCAACCGCGGCGTTTCCACGACGCTCATCGGGGTCGTCATCGAGAACAACTTCGCGGGGGGCGGCGGCGGAATTGCGAACTTCGCCGGCGCGGTGACGCTTTTCGGCTCGACCGTGCGGAACAACTCGTCCACCGGCATAACCGCGAACGGGGGCGGCATCCTGAACTTCGGGGCGCTGGAGGTGACCAGTTCCACCATTAGCGGTAACACCGTGTTCGGCACTTCGTCGAGCACTCTGGGCGGGGGAATCCTCAACACCGGTGCGCTGACGCTGCGCGACAGCTCAATCGTCGCCAACTCCGCGTCCGGCACGATGGGCGGCGGGCTGTATCAGGCGGGCGGGACGATGGCGTTGACCAACGTGACCATCGCGGACAACCAGGCCGGCGCAGGGCAGCCCTACGCGCGCGGCGGAGGCCTGGCAAACTCCATGGGCGGCGCCCGCCACGATCGTCAACACCCTGATTGCCGGCAATCGGACCGGGCCGGGCACGGCACCCGACTGCGTGGGCACGATCACCTCTCTGGGACACAACCTGGTTCAGAACACCAGTCTCTGCACGATCGCAGCGGCCGTAGGAGACATCCTGGACCGTGGCGCCGGACTGCGTGCGTTCGGCGACAATGGCGGGCCAACCTGGACCTACAGTCTCCAAATCGGGAGCCGGGCTGTAGACGCGGGCGACAATGCGGCGTGCGCGTCGCCGGATCAACGCGGGATCGTGCGGCCGGTCGACGGCGACCGCGACGGTGTGGCGGTGTGCGACATCGGCGCGTTCGAGCTGGACGTGCGGAGTCGTCCGGGGCCTCCCATCGGGGGTGTGGGCGGCGTGCAGGCGCCGCGCTAGAGCCGATCCTCTTCTTCGGCGAGACTATGCCGTCGCCCCGGCCGCCGGTTGATTGCGCGTAAACTCAACTCCGACCTAACGACCCGGCGTTTCTTGGCAGCGCCACGGCCAACCAGATCGCTTCGACGCTTCGGGCCGTCCACATTCAACCCGCACGGGACGCCCGCCATCTCCCAGGACGCATTTCAACGGGTGCGATCGGCGCTCGTTGGGCGTAGAATCAAAGTCTCCTGCTAATTGTTCCGAGCGCTCAGTGCTGCACGCTTCTGTACGCGCACCGGCGGCTCGCCCGTGTTTCCGATCGCGGAGCCCCCGCGTCTGGCCGGGGCTATGTACGCCGATCCCTTCCGACATCCCTTCGGGCCGGCGAAGCGCGCCGGCGATCCGTCGGAGCAGTTGTCGAGTTCATCTCCCGGATTGACCGCGAGGCGGACAGAGACGAGGCGAATCATGAACGATGTGAACCGGCCACCCCTCCCGGCACTGGCGATCATGGCGGCCGGCGCCGCCCTGCTTGCCGACGCCACGTTTGAAACAATGCGAAGCGGCTCACGCGCCGGCTGGTGGGTGCTGGCGACGCTGGCGCTGTACTTCGCGGTGAGCGGACTGACGTGGCGACGGCGCTTCGGCTGGGACGTCCGACTGACGATCGCGCTGGCCTGCGTGCTGGGGCCGGTGGCGGCGACGGCCTGGCTGCCTGGCGGGTTGACGTCGGGCGTTCGACTCCTCGGTCAGGCGACCGCGGTGGTCCTGTCGGGTGCGACGGTCGCCGCCCTGCTCATCGCCGTCGCGGTATGGGGACGCGCAACCGCCCTGCCACTCCCGGCGCGTGCCGCGGGTGTGCTGCTGGCGGTCTACGCGACGGCGGCCTTCGTGCTCGGTGCGGGGAATGGAACGGCGTACCCGGCCCTCTTTGCCGGGGAAAGCGCCTGGCGCAGCGCGCCGCGCTTTCTGCAGGGTGCGATGATTGGCGGCCTCGTGGTCCTGCCCCTGTCGCTGCTGGTGTGCCTCGCGGGCGGGCTGCGGCGTGGCGCACGCGGTTGGCGGTCTGTCGAAATTGTCGCGCTCGGGCTCTCGGTGGTCATGGTGATATCCGGTTTCACCAACGCTGCGGGACTCGACTACGGCCGGATCCCCGCCGCGATGTCCGGTGGGGCAGGTCCAGGCAGTGATCCGGCACCCGCGGCCGCCTTGTCCGTGCCCTCGGATCAGGCGACGGTTGCGGCGTTTCGGGACTCGGCCGATCGGATTCAGGCTGCCTCGGCTGCCTCGGACTTCAACCTCGACAAGAAGGCCGCGGAGCTGGGTCCCGACATCGGCCGGCTCTTCACGTTTGTTCGGCAGGAGATCCGCAGCGAGATATACGCCGGCGTGCTGCGCGGAGCGCCGGGCACGCTGGCGGCACGCGCCGGGAACGCGTGGGATCGGGCGGCGCTGCTGGCAGCGCTGCTCGCGCGCCACGGACGGGAGGTGCGTTTCGCACACGCCCACCTGCCTCCCGAACAAGCCGCGGCGCTGGTGGCCGGGATGTTCAGCGGAACGCCGGGGCAGATCGCCGCCCTGCCGTCCGTCTCCCTCGCGGAAGCGGTCGTTGCCGCGGGTCGCGATCTCGCCGCGAAGGTGCAGACTGATTGGCACGCGGCCGAACGAGAGCTGTTCGACGCGATTGATCGGTCGGGCGTGGCGCTGGGGAGCACCCAGCCGGTCCCGGAGGCCACGCTGGCCAGGGAAGCCAGCGACCACGTGTGGGTGGAATATCGCGACGGCGATCGCTTCGTGCCACTCGATCCAGTCGCGGCGGACCGACCCGGCGTCGCCGTCGCACCGGCCAGCGAAACGTTCGCTGAGATTCCAGAGGCGTTTCAGCATCGCGTCTCCTTTCACGTGAAGGTCGAGCAGCGGCAGAACCAGAAACTCGAGGAACGCGACGTGTTCCTCTGGTCGACCACCTCCGCCGCGCTGAACGGCGTCGGGATTCTCCTCGCTCATCAGATCAGCCACACCCTGACGGGCGACTGGCAAGCGACGCCTACGCTCTTCGTCGACCACGAGGTGTACTCGGCGATGTCGTTCACCGAGCACGGCGTCGTGGCCGCCGAGAAGTCGAGCACCGGGTCGGAACTCATCGATCAGGCTCGCAAGGTGACGAAGGAAGCGCCCAAGGAGGTGGCCGACCTGTTCGGCGGCCAGGCGCAGGCGCCTGCGGCTTCGGTGGCTGCGGGCAGCGAGTTGACGGGCGTCGCGCTGGAGGTCGAGTTCACCGATCCTGGCGGCCACGTCGAAACAGCCCGGCGGGAACTCCTGGACCGCGTGGGCCGGGTCGCGCGCGCCCAGGGAACGGCGGCGACCGCGCCGCTCTCCCCGATGCCGGTGGCAGCCGGCGTTCCCGTCGCCCTGGCCGCGCTGTACGGTTGCGCCGTGACCTCGGGGCCGCTCGACGCACGCCAGCCTCTCGCGCGGCTCGGATCCACGCTTCCGATCCTGGACGATGCGATCGCGCTGCGGGGAATCGCGGGCACACCGGGAAGAACACCAACGCCTGAGGAGCAGGCGCGCGTCAAGCGAGTCGTCGGGATGCTGCCGTCGATGCTTGAAGGCGCCGCACAGCTGATGCACGTCCTGTCGGACCAGCTCGGGCGCCGCCTTCAGCTCGGCCAGGGGCTCCTCTTCTCCTCTACGAGGCTACGCCGAGGCTCGCCATCGCCAGTTTCGACCTCGCCAGCCGCACCCTGGCGATCGATCTGCGCCGGAACTCCATGCGCGTGGTCGGCCGCGGGGCGTCCGGACCGGACATCGCGCGCGCCAACATCTCTCGCGGCGTGCTCGACGCCGTGATTGAGAACCTCGTCGTGGGAACGCTGGCCGGACCGCCCGCCGCCTCGGCGAGCACGATTTCAATCTTCCAGCAGGCCCGTCAGAACGGCGTCCGGGTCGTCGCGGTCCGCGACGCGGCCGGGGCCGGCGCCCTGGCGTTTCCGGACCAGGCACGGCCGCTTGTTGCGCAGGCGCTGGCGACGCAGCTGATCGTGGCGCCAGAGCGTCCCGTGCCCATCGGCAATGAAACGCGCACCGCGTGGTGGCAGGTGAATCCCTCGACAGGCGAAGTGCTGGGTGTGCTGGATTCGGGGCTGCACGGCGCCCAGGAGCCCGTGGAACGAACCCAGCTGGCCGTAACCATCGACGAACCGATGGCGAAGACCCTGGCGGCCCCCGATCCGTACGCCGCCACCCAGGCCATATCCGCAGCCGCGTCGAGTGGAGTCAATCCCATCGACCTTCCGTCTTTGGCGCTGGGCATGGGGTTGGGGATCCTGGTCTGCGGTGCGGCACTGTTCGCCGCGGCGCAGTTTCTGACCAAGTCCAAATGACAGGATAGACGGGCTCTCGACACGCGCAGACGACACGGTAGTGTGAAGGAGGGCATGATGACCATGAATCGACCGACTGTAAGACTCGCGCTTTTCGCCTTGGCGGGGCTCCTGCTGGCGACCCCCGGGCCGGCCTCCGCGCAGGCCCTCAATATCAAGCTCGGTCTCTGGGAGACCACGACAACCATCCAGATGTCGGGCGCTCCACCGATTGACACGAGCAAGATGACACCGGAACAGCGGGCGCGGATCATGGGCGCGCTGGAAGCCTCGAGGAAACGGGGAGCGACGCCGCACACGAGGCGCTCGTGCATGACCAAGGACAAGCTCGCCAAAGATCTGTTGCAGGACAAGAACGACCGCTCATGCAAGGAAACCGTCATCGCAAGTTCTTCGACCGCATTCGCAGTCAGGATGGCGTGCAGTAGCGAAGGCGGCGGTACGTCGAGCGGCGAGTGGCATTTCGAGGCGACGACGCCCGAGCAGGTGACGGCCATTGGCCAGTTCACCATCGAGAAGGCCGGGAACAAGATGACGTCCACCTCGACGCTGACCGGGAAATGGTTGGGAGCCTCGTGCGGCGATGTGAAGTGATTATGAGCGATCCAATGTCTCGTCCCCTGCACCGACGTCTCCGCGGGTCCGGCGCGAGCTTGATGGCCGGCCTGGCCCTGGGCGCCTTGCTGGCCGCCCCGGGCGGGTGCAGCCGGTCGTCGACCGACGCGACGCGTTCCGTGTCACCCGCACAGCAGCCTTCCCCGGCGCGCGGCGGCGGAACGGCTGCGCCACCCGCACCTTCGTCGGCGCCACACGCCGGGAGCGCTGGACCGGCCGCGCCCGCATCGGCAGGGAGCGCCGCCCCGTCCGACCGCGGTACACCCGCGGTCCCGGACAGCCCCGGAGGATCGCCTCCCGCTGGAGCGGTTGCACCGGGACCCGTGCGCCCTCCGCGCACGGACAACCTCGTCGCGCTCGAAATGGGCGGCCGCGTCGAGTACCTGACCTCCAGGGACGTCGGCGACTATGCGCGGATCAAACTCCTGGACGGTGATCCGCGCACCGTGTGGACGTTGACGGGCTCCAACTTTCCACAAGAGGTCGTCCTCTCGTTCTTTGCCCACGATACGGCGCTGGTGGCTGGTGTGACGTTGACCCTGCCGCCGAAGGGCGAGATTCCCGTTTATGGCAAGCCGAACGAACTTGCGTGGGCGAAGCAGGTGGAGATCTGGACCTCGATGGACAGTCCGACGGCCGGGTTCCGCAAGGTCGCGGCCGGGACGCTGCCCCAGGAGCCCGGCGACCACGACGTGGCGCTTCCCGCACCCGTCGAAGCCCGCTACGTCAAGATCTCGATCACGTCGAATTACGGCTCGGACATCACCTCGATGCTGGCGGACGTCGCGGTGCGGGAGGGCAGTGCGCCACGGTATGTGTCGTTGCTGGCGCGGCACCCCGACCTGGCGTCGCTGCTTTCCACTGGCGTGCTCCCGAGCGGCGGGCCGGGTGGCGCGTCCCCCGCCCTGGCGCCGCCAGCGCCGCCGGTTGACGCGTGCGTCGCGCCGGTGCGCAGCGAGGTTCATCCGACGCGGCCCGAAAGCCACGGCGTGCTGATCGTAGGTGCCGAGCCCGAGCGCTACGTGCCTTTCATGTACGTCCAGAACAAGCTGGATTCCCCGGCCGTCAAGTACTTCCCCACGGCGGTGGGCGAGGGCCGCGTCGACTCGTCCATCTTCCAGCGCGCGACCTGGTGGAACGTGGCGCCGGAAGCCGCGGCGCCGGCCGCGCTCGTCCCGGGCGCCGGCATCGACACGGTCGTCCTGTCGCAGGTCTGTGACATCGCCACGCGGGTCTCCGACGCCTTCAAGCGGGCGCTGGTCGCCTGGGTTGGAGCCGGCCACAAGCTCATCATCCAGGATGCGGACAGCTGCGGGCCGGCCAAGGTGCCCGACTACGGATTCCTGCCGTTCCCCTTCGGCACGAGCAATCCAGGGGCGCAGGGGGCCGCCTCGGTGCTCCGGATCGTGGAGCAGAACTTCCTCATGAGCCCGGACCCGGCCGACCCGGCCTTCCTCGACCTGGACTCGTGGCGCCTGAAGAAGAACGGCAACCCCTCGAACGACTTCGGTGATTCGAACACCGTTGTCAAGTTCGACCCGAACTGGTGCGGCGCGCTGGTCGGCACCAATGTGAAGGGCGCCAGCGGCTTCGTGCTGGCCTACGCGCATTACGGCGCGGGCCTCATTCTCTACGATGGCGTGGATGCCGACCAGTTCAACAACGTGGCCTACCGGCAGTTCGTCGCGCGACAGCTCCTGCTGCCGTTTGCTCCCGACGGCCTCCCCTGCAGCACGCGGCTCAACCCGTTTGCGGTCACCACCGACGGGCTGCTCGTCAATCGGAACGTGCTTCCCGGCCAGACCTACACGTATCCGCTCACGATCATCCCGGTTCGCGCCGGGTACACCGGCTCCGTGCGGCTGTCGCTCACGACACCGACCGGCCTGGGCGATCTGGCGCCGCGATTCGACCCGCCGACGGTCTCGCTGGCGGGAGAGGCGAAATCGACGTTAACGGTGACCATGCCGGCGAAGCTGCCCGAGAGCTGGAAGATGGCGCTGCACGGCGTGTCGGCCGACGCCGACGCGACGCTGTGCCTCTCGGCGCGCGAGCGGCGGACGGGAACGCTGAAGGTGACCACGAACCTCGGGTCGCAGGCGGCGACTCCTTCCCGCAGAAACCTGCTGATCATTCTCGATCTGTCGGGATCGATGAACCTGCCGCTCGGCAAGAGCACGCGCATCGGCACGGCGCGCCAGGTCCTGCGCGACGTGCTCAAGCGCATCCCGGACGACTTCAACGTCGGGCTCCGCCTCTATGGCCATCGCTTCGGATCGACGCAGAAAGAGACGTGCACGGATTCTGAGCTCAAGGTGGCGGTGGGCCCGCTCAACCGCGATGCCCTCCTGAAGATCGTCGACTCGACACGGCCCAGGGGTGAGACGCCGCTTGTGTACTCTGTGCGACAGGCTATCGGCGACCTCAAGTCTGTCGGCGGCGGCGGGGTCGTCCTGATCACCGATGGCGAGGAGAGCTGCGGCGGTGATTTCGCCGGTGCGGCCGACGCGATCAGGCAATCGGGCCTCGACTTCCGCTTGAATATTGTCGGATTCACACTCCAGAAAGGGCAGGCGAGCCAGCAGCTCGGGGCGCTCTCCGGGGCTACCGGCGGCGCTTACTACACCGCGAAGGACGGCCCGGCGCTGACGCGCGCGCTCGTCGCGGCCACAATCAGCCGCTTCCCCTACCAGGTCGTCGATGCGTCGGGCGCGGTGGTCGGCCGCGGCGAGGCAGGCGATGCGGGCCAGGAACTGCCCGGCGGGGTGTACAAAGTGCTCGTGCAGGCCGGCGATGAACAACTGACGATCAGCGGGGTCGATGTCGCCGTGGCGGGCTCGGCGGATGTCCACGTCGTGCGCAAGGGAGACCGATTCGTGATCGAGCGATGACCCGTCCAGTCATCCGTGAGGATCGGGCGGCGGCGGCGTGGGCCTGAGCGTTGCTGCTACTGCACGATGAACAGGTCGCCCTCGATGCCGGACTCGGTGATCTGCGTGTGCGCCTTGGTGGCCGGCCCGGCCGGGTTGTACCACGAGCCGCCGAAGAACGGTCCCGTGGCGTAGAACCCGCCCAGGCCCGGCTTGCGAGGATTGGCCCAGACTTCCCAATTCTGATCACCGAGGACGATCTTGTACGTGTAGTTCGGATCGCTGGCGTTGGGATCGAACTTCAGCTTGCTCATTCCCCAGTCGTCCTTCGGCTTCGGACCGCGCACCAGCGCCTCCAGCGTGCAAGGCTCGGCAGCGTGGCCGCCGCAGTCGCTCTGCAGGCTCTTGATGGCTTCCACGAAGATGAAGGCAATCTGCTCCTCGCGCTTGAGCGGGATCACCTTGTCGTCCGACTTCACGAGAACGGTCGCCTTGGTTGCAGACGGGGACTCGGCGGGTTTCTGACTGGCCGCCGGGACGCTGCCGAGGAGACACGTTGTCATGACGCACGCGAACGCGCCAGCCGTGAATGTGAGTGCGCTTTTCATGCGGGACACTTTAACAGAAGGACGTACCGGGCGGCGCGACGATTGACTTTCACCACGGGCTGCCAGGCAACCATTCGCGCAGAGGTCCCGTCTAAAGGCTCTGAAGTCCGGCGCAAAATCTCCGGCCATCGCGCCGCACAGGTAATCGGGCAGAAGAGGAGAGTCGATGACGAAGACGTTTCTGTGCCTGGCGTTTCTGGCGATATCGGTAGCGGCCTGGGCGCAATCGGACGCACGACCGGAGATCCTCGTGGTCGGGACCTATCACATGAACAACCCGGGGCACGATATCAACAACGTGAAGGCCGACGACGTGCTTCTGCCCAAGCGCCAGCAGGAAATCACGCAGTTGATCGAGGTGCTGAAGAGGTTTCGCCCGACCAAGATCGCGATCGAAGCGAATGTCGGGACCGCCAAGCGGGTGGAACAGGAGTATTCGGACTACCTGGCGGGAAAGTACACGCTGACTCGCAACGAGACCAACCAGGTTGGCTATCGGCTGGCCAAAGAGCTCGGCCACCGATCGGTATACCCGGTCGACGAGGACGGCGATTTCCCGTGGATGCGGGTGGTCAATTACGCGAAGGCCAACGGACTCACGGCGCAGTTCGACGAGATCAACAAGGGCTGGGCGAAGCTGTCGAACGACCTGGGCGACTACCTGCCGTCGCACACCGTGCTCGAAACGTTCGAGTTCATGAACGCGGACGCCCGCGTGGCGCGCGACATGGGCATGTACTTCGCCGTCGTTCGCCTTGGAGAGCCTTTCGAATACGCGGGACCAGATCTGCTGGCCTCCTGGTACCAGCGGAACATTCGCATCTACCACAACATCGTGAAGCTGATCGAGTCTCCGAATGACAGGATCTTTGTGATCTATGGGGCCGGCCACCTGGGATGGTTACGGCAGGACATCACCTACGACCCGTCGGTCAGGCTGCGGACGCTGGCCGACCTGACCGGGCAGAAATAGGTGACGAGTCGGTTCTATGGCGCCCGCGTCACCTCGAACCAGAGCAGCGTTCCCTTTTCGTACACGAGCCCGTCCAGGCCCAGGCCGGTGTCTCGCATGAAGACGGCTTCCACCCGGTATCCGCTCCGCTTCCATGCGCACCGGAGATCGCCTGTCCCACCTTCTGTCGTGGGAACGCCAAGGCGCGCCCTGAATGCGGATTCATCGAGCCGCGGCGTGAGCCCGAACACCACCGCCCTCGCCATAGGGTCGAAGGGCGAGTCGTCGTCGGCGAACATATGGCTCACGCCGGCCGAACCCATGAACCTCAGCCTGGTCACCCGCCCTTCGGCGTCGAACCATGCCGACACCCCCGAAGCCCGGAAGTCGTCCTGTCCGTCTGTCGTCGAACTCGGTGCCCCGAAAACCTGGGTGAGCTTGGGCCGTTGGTCTCCGAGCCGAACCGGGAACTTCCACTGCGCGTCCGCTTCGTCAGCAGCTGACCGGCCAGGCCCACAGGCAACGGCCGCGATGAGACCCAGCAGGAGCGCGGGCCACGCCCTGCGCGCGATCCTTCCGAATGATGAGCGCGGCTGTCCGAAAGTGAGGAGGGGCATCAGTAGTCCTTGGCGTCTGTCGACGGCATCCGGGCCCGGGCCCGTGGACGCACGGCCGATCGATTCATCGCCCTCGAAGGCTTGACGAGGCAGTGTGTGCCGGCCAGCGTAGCACACCACGACGCCCGGTTTCAGACCGTGCACCCTCTTCGCACGCCCCGCCCGGGTCGTCGTTCCGCAGGCGCTCGATCGTGACCGGGAATCGGCGAGCCTGTCACCGCTGGCCGGCCGCCTTCAGGGCGGCGTCTCGCTTCGCCTTGAACTCGGTGCCGGGCTTCCACTGCGGATAGCGGTCGGCATTGGCCACCTCATCGCCGACCTTCCACAGCCACTGCAAATCCTCGACGGTGCCATCGAGGTCCCAGTACGGCTTCACCACGTCGGACGGCTTGTGGTAATCGTTCTGCGTGTACTGGTCACGCATCCGGCGTCCGAAGTCGGCCGGCTTCCCGACGTAGTCGATGCCGCTCTCGGGATCGAGGGCGGGCACGCCCTGCTTCGCGAAACTGAAATGGTCCGACCTGTAGAAGAAACCCTTTTCGGGCTCGGCGTCGGCATGCAGTGTGCGCCCCTGCTCGGCGGCCACCTGGCGGGCGAAGTCGTCCAGGTCGGAGTTGCCCAGGCCCACGATGGTGATGTCCTTCGTTCTGCCCAGCATGTTCAACCCGTCCATGTTGACGACCGCCAGCGTCCTCGTCAGCGGATGGACGGGGTGCGTGGCGTAGTACTCAGAGCCGAGGAGTCCCTGTTCCTCGCCCGTCACCGCCAGCAGCAGGATCGAACGCTTCGGATGTGGCTTCGCCGCGGCGAATGCGCGCCCGAGCTCGATCAGTCCAGCCACGCCCGACGCGTTGTCGAGCGCGCCGTGGTAGATGCGATCCCCGTTCACCGGCTGCCCGATGCCGAAATGATCCCAATGCGCCGTGTAGATGACGTACTCGTCCTTCAGTTTCGGATCACTGCCCTCGACCTTGCCGAGAACGTTCTGTGACGCAATGTCCCGAATCTTGTTCTGGATCGCCAGCGACGCCGTGACGCCCAGCGGCACCGGATGAAACTCGCGGGTCGCCGCCTGTTTCTCGAGCTGGTCGAAATCCTTCCCGGCCATCGCGAAGAGCTGCTTCGCCTGATCGAGCGTCAGCCAGCCTTCCACCGCGGCCTTCTTCATGTTGTTGTCCGGCGTGCGCAGATCGAAGCGCTCGCCGCTGAAGCCTTCCACGACGCTCCACGGATACCCCGCCTGCGCCGTCTGGTGCACGATCAGGATCCCCGCGGCCCCTTTCTCTGCGCCGATGTCGTATTTGTAGGTCCACCGCCCGTAGTAGGTCATCGCGTTGCCGCCAAAGACCGTCGGGTCGAGCTTCGACGGGTCCTTCGGATCGGGCACGGGCGGGTCGTTGACCAGCACCACCATCGTCTTGCCGCGCAGGTCCACGCCCTTGTAGTCGTCCCACTTGAACTCGGGAGCGACGACCCCATAACCGACGAACACGAGCTCGGAGTTCTCGATCGCGGCCGCCGGTGCGACATGCCGGGTCCAGGCCACGAAGTCGGTCAGGTACTTCAGCGCCTGCACCTGCTGACCGCGCCTGAACGTCAGCGTCATGGAGGGATCTCCGGTAAGGCCGACCATCGGCACCTTCTGAACGTAGGTGCCGTCGGTGTTGCCGGGCTGGAGCCCCGCTTTCCTGAACTGGTCTTCGATGTAGCCGACCGTCAGTTCCTCACCCTTGGTTCCCGGCGCCCGCCCCTGGAACTCGTCGGAGGAGAGGGCCTTGATGTGGTCGAGGAGCACGGGCGCGTCGATTGACGGGAATCCAGGCCGCGCGCCACCGGGCTGTGCGGCCAGGCGGGGCAACGCGGAGAGCGCCAGGACGAGAACGGCGAGGATCGGAACGGTGCGTCGTGACATGGACACCTCGTCAAGTGAGGGGAGTGCGCCGCGCGGTGACTGGCGGCGTTACTCCGATCATACCGCTGTGTGCAGCAGGGTCCCGGGTCGTGTTGCGGCTACTTCATCCGCGCCAGCTCGGCCTCCGCGGCTCCCTCTGAACATGCGTGCCCGACGGCGCGCGGGCAGCTACTTGACGATCCCATTCCCGAAGGGAACCGGCACGGCGCTCCCTGTTGCTCCCAGCGTGCGGGCGAGTGCGGCCTTGGCCGCGTTGAACGCGTACGCGCTCGTAATCTCGCTCTCGGTGGCGGTTGCCACCTCGTTCTGCGCCTGGATCACCTCGAGATTGCTGGTGACACCCGCCGAGAACCTGGTCCTTGCCAGCGAGAGCTCCTGTCTGGCGAGATCGACCTGTTCCCGCGACACCGAGAGTTGCTGTTCCGCCGCCTGGACATCGAGGAACGCGCTCCGCACATCGGCGGAAATCTGCTCTGCGAAATCGGCCGCTTCGGCCTGCCTCTGTCGAAGCGCGGCGGAGGTCTCGACCAGGCGGCCCTTGCGGCGGCCCACGTCGACGAGCGGCACCTGGACGGTCGCCGAGACCGAATAGGTCCGGCGCGCATCGCCCGGCGAGGTCCCGTTCGCGCCGTAATCCGCGTTCAGGTGCAGCGACGGGATCACGTCCGCCTGTGCCGCGCGATGGTCAGCTTCGGCGGCCCTGACCCGCGCGAGCGCGGCCTGGTAGTCCGGCCGCGAGGCGATCGCGCGCTGGATCGCTTCATCAAGCGTCAGCGCGGGCCGCGGGACCTCCGCGCCCCGATCGCTCACTTGAATCGGCTGTGAGGACGGAATGCCGATCGCGCGCGCCAGCTGCAGCTTCTGCTTGGCGAAGTCGTTCTCGGCGGCTATCAGCCGCTGCTGCTGTGCCCGCAGCTGCACCTGCGCGCGCACCACGTCGATGCTCGGCGTCACGCCGGCATGGCGCAGGTCGGTTGCGAGCTTCACGAGCTCTTCGGAGGTCGACACCTGCGCCCGCACCTCCGCGATCCGCTTCGCGCCGGCCGCCGCCAGGAGGAACCGGTCGGTGACGACGAGCACGACCAGGTCGCGGGCATTCCGTGATTCGAGCTTCGCCGCATCCAGCGCGTACGCGCTGCGGCGAACGTCTTCGAAGACGCTCAGATCGATGAGCGGCACCGACAGGAACAGGCGCGCGTCGAACACGTTGTAGGGGCCGACGACGGGCGATATCCCGGGGAACAGCGACGGATTCAACCCGAAGGCCGCAAGATTCGACGTCTGCCGCGACTCCCGGCTTTGCGCGGTGACGCTTGGCAGCATCCCGGCCAGGCTGCGCCAGCGCGAACCTCGTGAGGCTTCGACGCCCTGCTCGAGTGCGAGCACGCCCAGATTGTGCTCGAGACCGCGCTCGATGGCGGAGGCGAGCGTGAGGTCCACGGGTTCTCCCGACACCGCGCCCGTGGGAACGCTGCCCAGAAACGGATTCCCGCCGCCCGGTGCCTGTGTCGCGAGCTGTCCAGGTCCCGCCGGGGCGGCCTGTTCCGCGGAATCGCCTGCGGGCTGCGCCGCGGCGGCTGCGCCGAGGCTCACCGCCATCATCACGAACCACGCGCATCGCTTCATGAGGCGCTCCTGCCATCGGCCGCCCGGGGCCTGACATCCGGCCGCGTCGGATCGGCCGGGCGTTGAATCATATCGATGACGAGGTCCACCGCCCGCTCCAGGCCTGCGGTTGCGGTATTCAGCGACACGTCGTACAGCGTCGCGTCGCACCAGTCGCGACCGGTCAGCGTTCGCACGAACCGCGCCCGCTGTGCATCGGACGATCGGACCATCGCTTCGGCCAATTCGCGATCTGTGAGCTCGTATTCCTTGATGGCGAGCGCGACGCGCATCGAGAAAGGCGCATGCAGGAACACACGGATCACGTCGGGCCGGCCGCTCAGGATGTGTGCGGCGCCGCGGCCCACGATCACCGCGCCGCCATGCTCGGCCAGTGTCTCGATGATTTCCCGCTCGACCGCGAACAGCTCGGATCCGGAAACCGACACCTGCGGCAGCGCCAGGTACGGAGCGTCGGGCGACGCCTGGGCGAACAGCGTGCCCAGGCGCTCCCAGAATCCGCGAACGCGCTCCTCGAGCGGCTCGACGTCGTCGGTCCCGACGTTCAGTGTCTGCGCGGCCCTGGCCAGGATGTCGCGGTCCGCGTACTGGAGCCCGAGCCGGCGCGCAACCTCGCGCCCGACATACGCGCCACCGCTTCCGAACTGCCGCGAGATCGTCACCACCGTCGATATCCCCACGGATCCCTCCTCTACCGCTTCCTGCGCAGGTATACAGTGACGTTTGCGGACAGGCCCGCTTTGAGTGGCACCTCCGGCGGCGTCTTCCACGCCAGACGCACGGGCACGCGCTGCACGACCTTCACGAAATTGCCGGAGGCATTGTCCGGAGGAATGAGCGAGAAGCGCGACCCCGTGCCGCCGGCGAGGCTTTCGATGACCGCCCCGAACGTGTGACCCGGATAGGCGTCGATCTGCACGTCAGCCCGATCGCCGGGCATCATCCCGTCGATCTGGGTTTCCTTGAAGTTCGCGACCACATACGTCCGATCGGGGACCAGTTGCGCGAGCGGCTGGCCCATCTGGACCAGGCCGCCCTCGCGCGCGCTCAACTGCGTCACGATCCCGTCTGCGGGGGCGGCGACCTTCGTGTACGACAGCTGCAGCTCGGCCAGCTGGACCGCGGCCTGCGCCGATGCGACTCGCGCGTCGGCGAGCAGCGCGTTGGCGTGCGCGACGGCAATCTGCTCGCTGACCGGGGTGCTCTGCGACACCCGCGCCTGCGCCTCGGTGACGCGGCTCTCGGCGGACCGCTTCGCCTCCTGCGCGGCCGTGACGTTCGCTTTTGCCTGCGCCAGCGCGGCCTGGGCCGAATCGTGGGCCACTTGCGCGGCATCCAGCTGCTGTTGCGCGATTGCGTCGCTGGCCACCAGCTCGGTTGCGCGCGCCAGGTCCCGCGCGGCCTTCACCGCCTCGGCCTGCGCGCGCGTCACGCCGGCCTGGGCGGCCGCGATCTGCGCGTCGGCCGACTGCACCGCCGATGACGATCCGGAGAACTGCGCCCGTGCGCCGCTCAACCCGCCCCGCGCCGTCGCCTGGACGACCTGTTCCTGCGCGTGGGCGCCCGCCGCCTGCGCCGAGGCCGTCTGCAGCTCGGCACGGGCCTGTGCCAGCCTGGCGACGAAGTCCGCGTCGTCCAGCGTCAGGAGCGGCTCGCCCTTCTTCACGCTCTGGTTGTCGTGCACCACACGCGTGGCGACCACGCCGCCGACGCGCGCAGTGACCAGGACGACGTCGGCGTCGACCACGGCATCGTCGGTGCTCTCCCGCCCTGCCGTGAGGAGCGCATAGGCGCCGATGGCGCCCAGGACGATGACGGCGAGACCGCCGAGGGCGATGAATGCGCGCTTGCCCCTCGGCTGCGAAGTCTTCGACTCTTCCGGAACAGTTCCGAGGCTCATTGGTCAAATCTCCATGTGGACATCGCTCTTGGCCGGACCTGCTTCCGGAGACATGCGGAGGAAATAGAGGAGCGGCAGGACGATCAGGAACAGGCCGCCCGCCAATATGAAGATGCGGTCGAAGGACAGCACCGTGGATTGCTGCACCGCCGTTCCTGCCAGCGCCTGCACGGCGGCGCCCTGCGCGGATACCGCGTCCATGCCCCGCGCGATGAACCCCTGCTGCAGCATCTGCAGCCGCTGCCAGACTTCCGGGCGCGTGACGGTCAGGTGCGGATCGATCCCACCGCGGGCGATGACGGCGTAGTTGCCGATCAGCGTGGCGAAGATGGCCAGGCCGACCGCGCCGCCGATCTGCCGGACGAGCGAGTTCAGCCCGGTCGCGTCGGCGAGCTGGTGGCGAGGGACGTTCGACAGGGCCACCGTCGTCAGCGGCACGAACAGGCAGGCAAAGCCAACGCCCTGGACGAGCAGCGGGATCACGATGTCGTGCGTGCCCGAGACGAGCGCCAGATGGCTCAACTGCCAGGAGCTGACCGCGAAGAGCACCACGCCGACCGCGACGACGATCCGCGGCGAAACCAGGTTGTACACGCGCCCGACGATGGGCACGGCGACCATCATGATGAGGACGCGCGGCATGAGCGCGATGCCGGACTGGACGGCCGAAAAGCCGAGCAGTTCCTGCATGAAGATGGGCAGCAGGAACATGTTCGCCATCAGCATCGCGAACATCAGGCCGCCGATGATCGTGCCGGACATGAACACGGGATCCGCGAAGAGCCGGAGATTCACGGCAGGGGTCTTCGCCGTCAGCTCGCGGATGACGAATGCCGCGAGCGCGAAGATCGCGATCAGGAACACCGCCGTGATCACGCCGGAGTTGAACCAGTCGTCGCGGCTGCCCTCCTCGAGGAAGTACTCGAGCGTCGCCAGGCCGATCCACATGAACGAGATGCCCCACCAGTCCACGTTCCTGCGCTGCTGCTCGGCAAGCGTCCGGTTCTGCTCGAGGATCTGGGGGTCCTCGGTCACGAAGCTCGCCACCATGACGAGCCCGAGCAGGCCGACGGGCAGGTTGATGAAGAAGATCCAGGACCAGTGGTAATGGTCGACGATGTAGCCGCCCAGGGTGGGGCCGATCGCAGGTCCGAGCATCACCGCCATCCCGAACAGCGCCATCGCCATGCCCTGTTCCTTCGGAGGAAACGTCTGGCGCAGGATCGCCTGCTCGGTCGGCTGGAGCGCACCCGCGCCAAGGCCCTGGATGACGCGGTACACGACCAGCGAGGTCAGCGTCGTCGCCGTGCCGCACAGGAACGACCCGGCGAGGAACAGGCCGAGACAGAACATGTAGACGCGCTTCTGTCCGAACAGGCGGCCCAGGAAGGCGTCAACGGCATGACGAGCACCAGGGCGACCGCGTAGCCGGTGCTGATCCAGGTGATCTCCTGCAGGGTGGCGCCGACGGCGCCGCGAATGTGCGGCAGCGCCACGTTGACGATGGAGGAGTCGATCGCGCCCATCAGCGTCCCGAACGTGATGGACACCGTGACCAGCCACTTGTTGGCCGGCGCGGCCGGCGCCCCGCCGGGGCGGATGAGGGCGGCCGGTGTGCTCATCGCGACGCGCCCCTCAGGAACACCCGGACGATCTCCCGTGCGCTGTGGGCGACGCGCGAGTCCCTGCGCCCGAGCGCGCTCATCGCGACGCCGCGCACCATGCCGACCAGCAGCGCCGCGTACACGGCCGGATCGCCCTTCCGCAGCGCGCGCGTGCGGATGCCCTTCGCGGTCAGGCGCTCCGCCCGCCCGAGAACCTCCTGGATGACGGTGCGCCGCCGCGAGGCGGCCTTCGCATCGATCCCGCGATGGCGCTCTTGCTCGAGCAGCACGCTCAGCAGCGCGCGGTTCGCATCGAAATGATCGGCGAGCGGGGCAACGAACCGCTCGAGCTCGGCTTCGAAGCCGCGCTTCGCCTGGTCGGCGCCGGCCGGCTCGTCGGCCTGGACGGCCGCGGTGAGCGCGTCGAACAGGGCCTTGGTCCGCGTGTCGAGCAGCGCCCTGACCAGGGCCGTCCGATCCTCGAAGTAGTTGTAGACCGTTCCGACCGCGACCCCGGCGGTTGCCGCGATGTCCTCCATCCGTGCGTTGGCGGCGCCGTCGGCCGCGAACACCGACGCGGCGGCCTCGAGGATGGCGCCCCGGGTCGCCCCTCTGAACCGCTCGCGCAGCCTGAGCCGCGGCTCAGAAGATGAGGACTGATTCATTCAGCCAGTATAGCGGCTCCGGCAGGCGCGGGCAATTGCAGCGCGGGAGCGAGCGATCGCGCAGCCCGGCTCGTCTTCGTGCGAGGCGCCCGCCGCCGGCTATTTTTCTCCGCAGGCGTTCACGTCCGGATTGCGCTCGGCGACGGTCCATTTGAACAGGTCCATCTTCTTGTCTCCGACCTGCTGCCCGAGAATGGTGGCGTCCGCACCGGCTTGCCCGAGCACGGTAATGCGCTGCAGCCTGCAGGGCAGGAGGCTGAGGGAGCCGGCCGCCGTCACGGTGAACACGGTCAGGACCTGGACGTACGCCGAGGCCTCGGTCTTGAACTTGTCCTTCAGTTTCTTCTTGACGAAGTCCTTCGCCGCCGTGCTCAGCAACGTCTTCTCGATCTGCTCGGCGACACGGTTGGCATAGGCGGAAGGCACGTACTTGTCGAGCAGCTCGAAGCCGCTTTCCGTGCCCAGCCCGAGCGTGATCTTCGGAACGGCCACCGCGATGAGCATGCCGTGGGGCGCGAGAGAGACGCTGGTGGTCGCGTTCATGTGGCCGTCGGCCTCGAGCGTTTCTGTCTGAACCGGCTCGCCGCCGTTCTTGATGGAGATGCCCTCGCCTCCGCCAAAGGTCACCTTGAACGAACCTTTGGCAATTTCGTTCTTCGCGCCGAGGCCGGGCTTCAGGATGATCTGCTCGCCGACTGAGAGCACGAAGGGAATGCCGCCGATGGGGAGCGGCGTCGTGAACATGGTGGGCAGCTTGATCTTGGATTCACCGATGTCGGCGTTGTCGCCGCCGCGGGTCGCGGCCCAGTTGAAATCGAACTCGCCGCTCAGGTTCGAGTTGGCAAAGGTCATGTCCTTCATGGATCCGGCGTCCACCGTCATGCTGGCGGCGCTGACGAACTCGTTGACGTGACCCTTGCCCTCGAGGGACGCACCCAGGCCGGAGACATCCTTCGAAACCCGGAAACTCAGATCGAGCCGCTTCACACCCGGCTGGGTGCGGACGCTGTACTTCCAGCCATCGTCCTCGCCGGAGGCCGTATCCCCCCCACCCTCAGCCGCGTATACCGGCGACCAGAATCCCAGGCGGCTCCAGACGCTGTTCTCCTCCGCGCGCCGCAGGGCGGACCAGGCCCCTGCAAGCCGGATGGGCGCCTTCCAGGCGATCGTGCCCTTCTGCACCAGGTCGGGAAGCCCCCCGCGCACGGCGACGATGACGCGGTTCCCCTCGAAATCGGTCGCGCCAAGGACCTTCATCACGGCGAGGTCTTCCAGAAGCATGATCTTGCCGTCGCCGAGCTGCGTCACCTCGTCGTCGCTGGGATCGAAGACCCACACGCGGCCGTCCGTGCTGACGCTCCGCAGGCTCTTCTGCCAGTGCGCGGCGTCCACTCGCACCGTGTTCGGCGTATAGGTGACTTCAAAGACGGTACCCGGCAGGTCGCGCATGTCCTTGAAGAGCCGGGTGACCCGGAGGTTGGCGGAGGTCCGGGGGTCGCTGGACCTGTCCGCGGAGGAGCTTTGCGACTGAGCTTGCGGCTTCTTCGAGCATCCGGAGAACCACAAGGACGCGCCGGCAGCGCACACGACCACGACCGCAACGAGCATTCGTTTCATCGAAGATTCCCGCTTCCATCGCTGCTGCACACGCGTGCCTTCCGCGCCGAGGCCCGTTCAGAGCTTGCTGATCGCCAGCGCTACGAGCTTGCGCGCATGCTCGGGTTTCCTGGCGCCGCGCGCGTCGGCCTTGACGAGGACGTCCTTCTTCACCGCGGAGAACTCGAACCCGCCTTCCTGCGCGACCTCCCAGGGGCCACTCAGCACGGGTTCGGGCGTGGCCGCTTCCTTCTTCTCCTGGCCGGCGGCGCCGCCGAGGGCGAACGCCTTTCCCACGCCTGCTGCGAGCGCCGCATGTTCGCGAAGCTGCGCGAAGCCATTGCGCCAGCTGATTGAGAGAGCGATCGTCCACGGGAACTTGCCGGCCGACACGTAGGTGCACGTGCTGCCGTCCGCCACCGGATCCTTCGCGAGCGGAGCCTCCATGGCTGCCTCGGCATCGGCGCGCGAGACGAGGCTGCAGGCATCGCGTTCCTTCGGGCGCGTCGCGTCGCGCGCGATCGCGGCATCAACGCCTGCGGCGCTATCGACCGACAGCGGTTTCTCGATCCGTTTGAGGGCGGCGTCCGCGATTCCGGCGGCCTGTGCCAGCGTTGCGGTCGACCCGGCGATGGACACCGTCACCAGCTGGTCGCCGCGCATCGCGACGAACGACCAGCCGCCGACCACCCTGGCCTCGTCCCATTCGCCCGTGAGCTCCAATCCGTCGGCGAGCTTCAGCACTCCCTTCATCTTCTGATTCACGAGGTTCTGGACGGTGCCGTACATCTTCATCATCTGCGCGCCGCCCGACCATTCGACCTCGACCTCGATGAAGTGATACCCCGCGCCTTCGTAACGACATGCCTCGCCATCCGCGGCGGGCCCCGTCTTGCCGGTCTTGTTGAACCGGTACGGTGCGCCGGCGAGCGGACCGCCGAGCGCGGCTTCGACCTCCTTGGCCTCGAGCAGGCTGCAAGGGTTCTGCGCCCCACCGGAGGCCATGTTCGAATCTGCCGCCCGAGTCCCTTGTCGCGCCAGCGCCGGCGCCTGGGGCGTCGGACGCTTTCCGGCCGCAGGCGGCCAGCAGGACCGTGCTCATGAGGACCGCGCCGAGCGAGACGACGACGAGCAGGCGGGCGGATGACTGCCTGCTTGCTGGCGACAACTGTTTCATGGGGTCTCCTGACCTGAGCCCGGCGCTCGGTTCAGTCGAGTACACGCCGGGAATGGAGCACGTGGGCTTCAGGCCCGCGTGCCCGGGGCTCACGATCTCAATACAGGTGAGCCCCGGGATTAAGAGCACTTGCGGGCGAGCTCGACACGTCGGTTGCGAGCACGGCCTTCAGGCGTCGTGTTTGACTCGATTGGCTTCGAAAGGCCGAAGCCCTGGGCGGAAATTCGGTTCGCGCCGACGCGATACCGGCTGACCAGCGCGGTGCGGACGGCATTGGCGCGCCGCAGAGACAGCTCGTTGTTGTAGGCCGCCGAGCCGATGTTGTCGGTATGGCCTTCGACCGTGACCTGCCAGGCAGGGTTGGCGCTCAGGGCCGCGGCGGCCTGCCTGAGCGCGGGCTCCGATTCCTCGAGCAGCTCCGCGCTGCCAGTCTCGAAATAGACGCCATGCAGCTCCGTGCGGCAGCCACTGCCTGCCAGCCGCGCGGCCACCGAGCCGGCGCCAGCCGCCGCGGCGGCGGCTTCTGGTTCGGGCATGTCGATGCGCGTCAGCACGGCATAAGCCTGGCCTGCGGACCACCTGAGCGTGAGCGGGTTGTCTGGATCGTCGAGCCACCAGAAGTCCGTCTCGAGTTGCTGGTCGGAAAACTTCAGCAGGCCTTTGGCGTGTATCGCGGGAATGTCGGTACGCACGCCATTCAGCAGCACGGAGAACTTCACGGTGCCAGGCTCGACGCGCTTGAGCGTACCGCGATAATAGTGACGTTCCGTGGCGAGCGAGGAGATCAGGCCGGAGACATCGAGCGGCTGACCCGCCGCCGCGCCGCCTTCGGCGGGCCTGGCTGCTGTGCCGAGGATCGAGGCCAGGCCGCCGATCGTTCCGCCACTCTCATTGATGCCGAAGACAAACGGCGTCTCGCCCGAGGATTTGAGCGCCGACAGAGCCTTGGTGGAGGTCTGCAGAAAGGTCTGGCCCGCGAACAACTCCGGATCCGCGCTGCTGAACAGGGCGTTGAGCCGGGTCGCGGTGCGCAGGTCCTCGGTGCGCACGACCCGCGTGAAGTGCGGCGACTTCTTCAGCATGGCCGCAGCCTTCGGGTCGTTCGGCGCGGCGATGCGGTAGGCGAACACCACGTTGTCGGCCGTGACGCTGGCCACGGAGTACAAGGTCTCCATGTCGGCCACCGGCAGCGTTCCCGCGCCCGTGATCAATCCAGCGTGCGTGGTCGTCGTGAGGACGAGCCCCTTTGCCAGGGAAATCTTCGGCATTTCGGCAGGCAGGACCGTCGTCACGAGGCAGGCGATCGCCGCCAGCGTCAAACAGGACTTCTTCATCGGCGAACATCCCCTGGAATATGCCGTCGGCGACGGCGACCGGCGTCTCCGCAGGCCCTGTCGCCCGTGATGCCCGCCGATGCCGGCGGGAGCCATGGCACGCGGTGCAGGCTCCGCGAAGCGGGCGCTGCAATAGTGTGCGAATCGCAAGGATCTGGCGATCACGGTCCGACACTTCCAGCCGGACACCAGTACGGGAAACGGGCAGAACATCGGCTGTTCTCCCACGTCCGGACGAACTGGCGGGGCCGACCGTTGGCGACGCCTCGCGAGCCAGGTAGATCACTTGTTGTCAGATAAGCCATCATAACGCGGTTTTCAGGCCGGCATTACGAATAGCGCCGAATTGGCCCGGCCCAACGGTTGGGTAGCAGCAACTCAGATCAGGGCACTCGATCACGGTTCCCCAGGCCGATGCCTCGACCTCGTCCGCGACCTGATCCGAAGACCAGACGGTTCGGGATTCGGGGTGGCCGAGGCACCTTCAGGGACACCAAGCCGTCGAACCGGGGACGGCGCTCACGCCTCAGTGGTACAGCCCCTCGCTGAACTTGCCCGTGACGGTTTCCATCTGCTGTTCGTAGAGGACGATGCGATCCAGTTGAGGGTATCCGGGCTGGAACGTCCAGTCGGGTTCGCCGTACTTTTCGAGCACGCGATCGAAGAACCAGGCCTTCCTGTCTCGATCTTCCAGAAGGCGCACCGTGCCGAACACGATGACGCTCCGGTACACGAAAGCTGAATTGCAGGCGAACGGCTGCCCGGGCTGCACCGGTCCCATGTCCGCGACCTCGATGCACACCTGTGGATGCCGTTGAACGTTGCGCTGGAAATGCCCGCCGTGATTGCCCGTGTGTACGTAGAACCGGTCGCCGCCCTGGTAGAGGTAGATCAACGGAACGACGTACGGCCAGCCGCCTTCATCGACCGTGCCGACGTGCGCAACCTTCTGCGTGCGAAGAAACTCCCTGGCGGCATTGGGCCCTCAGGGCCGCCACCCGTCTCCGGTCGGGAGTTGTCCATATGGGAGCCTCCGTGGCTCGTCTTCGATCTTTACCACGTGATCCCGGTCATGGGAAACGGAGGAACGCAGGATGACGCGTGACCCTCGCCTGCACGGTCTGACCTCGGACCACCCTCACGCGCTGGTGCGCGCCAAGCGCCTGCGGGACGCGGCGGTTGCGGGAACGGCCCTCCACGGTGTCGGCGTCGATCCGGGTCGCCGGAACCGAAGCATTCCTGGCCGTTCACGTGCAGTGGGCTTCTGGGTCGAAAAGGTCGGAGCGGTCAGGCTTCGTCGGGGCGGTCGGCCGCCCCTCCCTCGAGCGCATGATGACGCACATCCAGCGCCTCCACGATGAAGATGACGTCCTCGGCGATGTTCGTGGCGTGATCGCCAATTCGCTCGAGGTGGCGGGAAATCAGGATCAGGCTGAGGCTGGGTTCAATCGTGCTCGGATCGCCCGTCATGAAGGTGAGCAACTCACGGAAGATCTGATCTTTCAGCCCGTCAAGCGCGTCATCCTGCCTGAGCACCTCTCGGGCGGCCTGCAGGTTCTGCGACACGTACACGTCCAGGGCCTCGGACAGCATCCGCTGGGCCAGATCACTCATGCGGGGCAGGTCGATCAGTTCCTTCACCGGAGCGTGGGAGATGTACCGCTCAGCGGCCTGGGCGATGTTCACGGCCAGATCGCCGACGCGCTCGAGATCGCTGTTGATCTTGACGGCGGCCACAATCGACCTCAGATCCACCGCCATCGGCTGGTACAGCGCGAGCAGCTTGAAGCACCGATCGTCGATTTCGAGCTGGAGCGCGTTCAGTGCCTGGTCGCCAGAGATGACCTCGGCAATCAGCGTGTAGTCGCGCTCGACCAGCCCGCGCACGGCGGTCCGCACGCGTTCCTCCGCCAGGCCGCCCATCGCGAGCAGTCGGTGCTTCAGCTGTTCGAGATCTTCTGCGAAATGTCGGGTGTCGATGCCCATGGATCCCCGCCGTCGTCTAGCCGAACCGGCCCGTCACGTAGTCCTCGGTGAGTTTCTCCCGCGGGTTCGTGAACATCGCCTCGGTTCGACCCACCTCGATCAGCCGCCCAAGCCAGAATAGCGCGGTCACGTCCGAGATGCGAGCCGCCTGCTGCATGTTATGGGTGACAATCACCACCGTGTACTCGGCCTTGAGCTGGTAGATCAGCTCCTCGATCCGCTGTGTGGCGATTGGGTCGAGGGCGGAGGCCGGTTCGTCCATGAGCAGGATCTCGGGCTCGATTGCCAGAGCGCGAGCAATGCAAAGGCGCTGCTGCTGCCCTCCGGACAGCGCCAGCGCTGGATGGTGGAGCCGGTCCTTGACTTCGTCCCAGAGGGCCGCGCGCCGCAGGCTCTGCTCCACCCGTTCCTGAAGTTGAAGGCGACCCCGCGCCAGGCCGTTGATTCGAAGGCCATACGCGACGTTGTCGAAGATCGACTTTGGAAACGGATTGGACTTCTGGAAGACCATGCCGACGCGGCGACGCAGTTCGACCACGTCGATACCGGCCCCGTAGATATCGCGGCCGCCGATCCTGACGTGTCCGGTGAGCCGGGTCCCTGGAATCGCATCGTTCATGCGATTGAGCGTGCGCAGGAACGTGCTCTTCCCGCAGCCGGACGGCCCGATGAGTGCAGTGACCACGTTCGCGCGAATATGAAGCGAGACGTCGTCCAGCGCGCGGTTGCGTCCATAGTAGAAGGACAGGCCCTCGACCTCGATTCTGACGGGCCGATCCGCCAGCACACCGCCGGTGTGCACCGCGGTCAGCCGCGAGGGCAGCCGCGTATCGGAGGTGGCCGTCGTCGGGACCGGCCTGGCGCTCATGTCTGGATTCTGTGGCAACAGGGGGCGTGTCATCGAGCCTGCATCCGCTCCAGGCGACGAGTCGCAATCCGGGCCAGCACCGAGCACATCAGCACGATCGACACAAGAACCAGGGCGCCAGCCCACGCCTGGCGGTGCCAGTCGGGATACGGCGAAATCGCGTAGGTGTACACCTGAACGGTCAACGACGCCATGGGCTGCGTCAGGCTGGTCGTGAAGAACCGGTTGTTGAACGACGTGAACAGCAGCGGCGCCGTCTCGCCGGCAACGCGGGCGAGTGCCAGCATGACGCCGGTGACGATCCCGGGCAGCGCGGCCGGAAGGACCACGGTGAACACAGCCCGCGCATGACTCGCCCCCAGCGCCAGCGCCCCCTCACGCAGGGTGACAGGCACCAGCAGCAGCAACTCCTCCGTCGTTCTCGCGATGATCGGAATCATCATGATCCCGAGCGCGACGCCTCCTGCCAGGGCGCTGAACCGGTGGAAGGGCACCACGATCATGCTGTATGCGAACACGCCAATGACGATGGACGGCACGCCGTTCAAGGTGTCCGCGGCAAACCGCGTGAGCGCCGCAAAACGAGTGCCGGCGTACTCCGACATGTAGACGCCGCTCAGGATTCCAATTGGCACAGCGAAGAGCGATCCCAGGCCGCTCAGGATCAGCGTCCCCACGATGGCATTCGCCATCCCGCCGCCGGGCTCCCCGACCGGGGTCGGCATGTGGGTGAAGAAGCTGAGGTTCAGGGCCAGAACGCCCTCTCTGATCACGAAGAACAGGATGTATGCGAGAGGCACGAGGGCGACCAGCACCGACAACGTGCAAAATCCGACGAACAGCGACGACACGACATGGCGCGCCAGCCGATTCACCCGGCAACCTCCGCGGGCCCGGACGGTGTGGCACTCCCGGCCTGGCTCCGGTGCATGCTCCAGATGAGCATCCGCGACAGGGAATTGACCATCAACGTGATGATGAACAACACCAGGCCGATTTCAACGAGCGCAGCCAGATAGAGGGGACTCGCCGCTTCCGTGAACTCGTTGGCGATCACCGCCGCCATGGTGTACTGCGGCGCAAAGAGCGACCACGACGCCTTCGGGGTGTTGCCGATGACCATGGTCACCGCCATCGTCTCGCCCAGCGCCCGGCCGAACCCGAGCATCACGGCGCCGACAATCCCGGTACGCGCGTAGAACAAGGCAGCGCGGATCGCCTCGAACCGCGTCGCGCCGAGCGCGTAGGCGGCTTCTCGCTGCGCCACGGGCACAGCCTTCAGGACTTCCCGGGCCACCGACGACGTGAAAGGTACGATCATGATGGCGAGGAGAATTCCCGCAGCCAGCATGCCGACGCCGAGCGGTGGACCGCTGAACAACGGCAGTCGGCGCAACCCGGACGGCATTACCGCCTCGACTGACCTGACCACGGGTACGAGCACGAAAATGCCCCAGAGGCCGTAGACGATCGACGGAATCGCCGCCAGCAGCTCGGTCAGGAACACCAGCGGCTGCCGCAGCCACGCCGGAGAGAGCTCGGAGATGAACACCGCAATGCCCAGCGACACCGGCGTTGCGATGGCCAGCGCCAGGATCGAGGAGTACAACGTCCCCAGGATGAACGGCAACGCACCGAAGTTGCCAGCCACCGGATCCCAGATTCCGGTGCGCCAGAAGCCCAGGCCGAACTGCTGAATCGAGAGCCAGGATTCGCGCCACAACTCGACGCCGATCGCGATGACGATGCTGACCAGGCCGAGCGCAAACACTCCGGTACTCAGGCGAAATCCAGGATTGGTCGCGCCCGAACGGAAAAGACTCCGCATACGACGCACCCGCGATTCTCTCCCGCTACGACACCTTGATCTTCTGCAGGGCAGACAGCTCCAGTTTTACCACCGAAGCCGGAAGGGGTGCGTAGCCCAGGCCTGCGGCGAACTTCTGGCCGTCGGTCAATGCCCACTTCACGAACTCGTTCATCGTCCGGGCCTGGCCCTTGTCCTTCGGGTCCTGGTACAGCAGCAGCCAGGTGAACGATGAGATCGGATACGCGCCTTTGGCTTGCGCATTGGTGATCGACACCCGGAAGTCGGCAGGCATCTTCGACGAGGCCGCCGCCGCCGCGGTGGTGACCGTCTCGAGCGAGGCTCTGACGAAATCGCCCGCCGCGCTCTGCACCGACCCGTAGCCGATCTTGCTCTGGAGCGCGTAGATCAGTTCCACGTAACCGATCGAACCCGGCGTCTGTGAGACGAGGCCCGCAACGCCTTCGTTGCCTTTGCCGCCGATGCCGGTGGGCCAGTTGACCGACGTGCTGACGCCGACCTTGCTCTTCCATTCGGGGGACGTCTTGGAGAGGAAATCCACCCAGATGTATGTCGTGCCAGAGCCGTCGGCCCGATGGACGACGGTGATGTCGGTTGCCGGCAGGCTCACGCCGCCATTCAGCTTCGCGATGGCGGGATCGTTCCACTTGACGATCTTGCCGAGAAAGATGTCGGCGAGCAGCGGGCCCGAGAATTTCAGATCGGCGGAGACGCCCGGGATGTTGTAGACAGGGACCACCGCCCCGAGCACGGTCGGAAAGTGCAGGAGCCTGCCCGGAGCTGCCTGGAGCTGCTCGTCTGTCATCGGGCCGTCGGACGCGCCGAAGAACACCGTCTGATTGGTGATCTGGCGGATGCCGCCGCCCGATCCAATCGACTGATAGTTGATCTGGACGTCCGGGTGCAACTTGTTGTACTCCGAGAACCACTTCGAGTAGATCGGGTACGGGAAGGTCGCTCCGGCCCCGTTGATCTGAATCGTCGACCTTGCGGCGACCAGCGCGGCCAGGCCGAACACGATCGCTCCGGCGGTCAGCACTCTTCGTATTGATGTCATCTGACGGATGCTCCAATCGGGTGAAGCGGCGTTCCCACGCCGCAGGCGCCCGTCTCCTGCCCGGGCTTCTCGACGGGAGGGCACAGTCGCCATTGGTGGCGTCGTGCTCGAGAAACCGCCTGCCCTGACGGTCACCAGCGTGCCGGCAGGATCGGAAGCCGCATGGCAGCGGTCCCCCTCGCATGCCAGCTGGTGGCGACTCACGCGAGCGTCTACCTCTCGAAGGGACGTACGCCCAGAGTAGGGCGGACAGGTGTCGGTCGGTGGAACACCAGGTTAATTCCGTGTTAACTGGTAGACATTGCGCGGTGGAGCGCGATGGCCTTGTTCTCGGGCGCGATGCCGCATCGTGTGGTAGAACCGACGTGTGCGGCCCGGTACGGAAGAATGGATGCCAACATGATGAGCCGTCGATCGTTTTGCACCTGCGCGGGGCTGTTGCCTCTGGTCGGGTCGGCGAGGATTGCCGGCGCACTGCCGCTTGTCGGCCTGGACCCCGGCCAGGCCGCGTCGGAGCGGGCGGACTACACGCTCCGGATTGGCACGGGGCTCGTCGAGCTTGCGCCCGACCACATCGTGTCGACGACGCTCTACAACGGAGAGTTTCCGGGTCCGCTCATCCGGCTCACGGAAGGGTGGCGGGCCGTGATCGATCTCTACAACGACACGGACACGCCGGAGCTGGCGCACTGGCACGGGCAGATGATCCCCAGCGACGTCGACGGTGCGGCCGAGGAAGGCTCGCCGTTCATCCCCGCTCACGGAATGCGACGGGTGGCGTTCGTGCCTCGCCCTGCCGGCTTCCGGTTCGTGCACACGCACGTGGTCGCCGGAAGCGACCTGAACCGCGGCACCTACACGGGCCAGGCTGCGCCGGTGTACATCGAGCCGGCGAGCAATCCGGGTGCGTACGACCGCGAGGTGTTCCTGGTGCTGAAGGAGTTTTCGCCGTCCTTCAGCCGCGGCGGCGACATGGCAATGGACATGCTCGTCGGTCCGCCCGTCGGAGCGCTCCAGGAGATCGGGAAGCAGGCCGACGACCAGTTCAAGGGCCCCAAGGGGTACGAGGTCGGCTACGACCTGTTCAGCATCAACGGAAAGATGCTCGGCAGCGGGGAGCCCATTCGTGTGAAGCAGGGTGAGCGCGTGCTATTCCACGTGCTCAATGCGAGCGCCACCGAGATCCGCAGCCTTGCGCTGCCCGGTCACCAGTTCCGCGTCGTGGCACTCGACGGCAATCCCGTTCCCACGCCGGCCGACGTGCCCGTGTTGTGGCTCGGCACCTCCGAGCGCGTGTCCGCGATCGTCGACATGAATCGTCCCGGCGTCTGGATCATGGGCGATCTGGCCGACGACGACCGCGGCCGCGGCATGGGGCGTCGTCGTCGAGTACGCGGGCCGAAGCGGAACGCCGCAATGGGAGACGCCGATACCGTTCCGCTGGGACTACACGACGTTCGGGAAAGCATCCGGGACGCTGACCGCGCCCGACGAGACGATCGAGATCACGATCGTCAAGCAGAACGCGGCGGTCGCCGGCTTCAATCGCTGGACGCTCAACGGTGAGCCATTTTCGATGGAGACGTCGAGGCCGGCCTACGCGATCCGGCAGGGGCGCCGTTACCGGTTGAAGTTCCGGAACGCCAGCGACGACATCCATCCCCTGCACCTTCACCGGCACAACTTCGAGCTGACCCGCGTGGGAGGGAAGCCCACCTCCGGCGTGATGAAGGACGTCGTGATGCTGGGCGGATTTCAGGAAATCGAGTTCGACTTCGTGGCCGACAATCCCGGTCTCACCCTGTTCCACTGCCACCAGCAGCTGCACATGGATTTCGGCTTCATGGCGCTGTTCAGGTACGTGAGAGCCAGCAGGCGGCCAGCGCAGACAGCCGTGATGAGCGCCAGCGGTGCGCTGTCCTTCGAGAGATGGCTGGTGGTCTGACCAGGGTCGAGGCTGAACTGGTCCAGGAGCGCGCCTTCAATCAGCGTGTTCCAATGCTCGCGAAAAGACGCGAAGTAGTCAGCGTGTCGCGCACGGTCATCCATGATAGAAAGCCCGTTGTCCGGCACATACGCCACCTTCGATTTCACCGCGACCTCGTGTCGTCGGGATGAGGCCGAAGACCTTCACGCTTCCGCTGGTAGGGCGCAGCAGGTTCAGCAGGACTTGATCGGTCGTTTTGCCGGCTCGTTGCGGCAGAAGCCGTAGCAGCGACGGGCTCGACGCGCAGGCTGAGGCCGTTGACCGCTTCGGCGCGGCGAAAACGTCGGACCAGGTCGTCGATTTCATCGCGGAGTCGTCCGTTGCAGTGTATTCTGGGTGCGGGCTGAACGCCGGCGTGGACGCCTCTCTGGGGGGGACGGCGGGCGCGCGAGGGGTCTCGCGCGCCCATTGGGCGAATGCAGGACGCCGCAGACCTCGCTCTGGCGTCTCGGCCGGGTTGACGCCGGCCGCCAGGCGAGTCGGGGGCCCTACTGCTTCACGAGCTCGACGCGCCGGTTACGGGCCCGGCCGTCCTCGGCGTCGTTGCTGGCAACCGGGGCCAGGGGCCCGACGCCACGGCCGATCAGGCGCGCAGCGGCGATCCCGTGCTTGGTCACCAGCGCCTGCACCACCGCGTCGGCGCGCGCCTGCGACAGCTTCGTGTTCAGATCCAGCGTCGACACGTTGTCCGTGTGCCCGACGACGTAAACCTTGAGGGCGGCATCGGCCTTGAGCAGCTTGGCAATCTCCGCCACGGCGGCATCAGACTCGGCTTTCAGCTCGGACTTGCCGGTGTCGAAGAAGATGCCCGGCACCTCCACGTGACCGGTGGTCTTCAGGCCGGCCTGGAACAGCTCGGCGCTGGCCACCACTTCCTGGACCATGGCCTGCTTCTCGACGATGGTCAGGATGTAGCCCGAGTTGTACGCGGTGTCGACCTGCGTCCAGATCTCCTTGCCGTCCTTGGACACTTTCAGAATCGTGTAGCGCGGGTCCTCGAAGATGACGGCGCCGCCGATCCTGGAAATGGCCTGCTGGTGGTTGCGGATGATGGCCAGCGGGCTGGGACCGGGTTGTCCGGCATCGGTCTTGTACCGAATTTCGGCGCGCTTTCCCTCCACCGGCTCGCTGGTGGCCTTGCCGGTCTTGAAGACGAAGCGATCGAAGTCGGAGCCGTTGCACGCCACGATGCGCATGCCGTTCATGCGAGTGAAGAGCGGATGGTCCTTGCACTTGGGCGCATCGGGCTGCGGCGCCTGAGGGGCGGCCCACAGAGAAGATGGAGAGATGAGAAATGCGGCGACCAGTAGAAGAACGATCGATCGGGCGCGAGCCATAGGATTTTGCCTCCTGGATTCCGGACACGACTCCCGCGGATGTTACCACGGTGGCCTGGTGACGCCAGCGCCGCAACCACGGCTGCCTCGGGCGACGAGCGGGCGGCATTTGGCGAGGGGCGGCGTGGCGGGCAACCTGGCGGACAACCTCCTGGCGGACAACCTCCTGGCGGACAACCTCCTTGACAGGCGCCGCGCGGCGCAGATACTTGGTGAAGCCTTACCCGCCCCACTGTCGAAGGAATGTCCCGGATGTTCCTTGACCTTCGCACGATCATCTTCTGCAACGTGGCGGTCACGATCTTCCTGGCATTGGCCATGGTCTATTACCGGCTGACCCAGAAGACCTACCCCGGTTTCGATCACTGGACCGCCGGAACATGGCTCCTGGGGTTGATGTAGCTGGCGTTCTACGGACGGGATCAAAGCGAAGCCTGATGCGCCCGTCTTTGGAAGGAAGGCGAGCGGAGGCAACTCGTCTGTCAGTTCGCCAGTCGTCCCGGCGGGGTATGGCAGTTCACATGCGCACGAGCGGCGCATGTCCGGCCGCTCGTCTCAGCCTCAGCCGGGCGGAGGCCGCTCGTCTGTCAGTACGCCAGGCATAACGGCGGGGTCTGGCTGCTCACATGCGCACGAGCGGCGCATGTCCGGCCGCTTGTCTCAGCGGCTCAGCCCGTAATGCTCCTTCACCTTGGCGACAACAGCTTTAGGGGTCGGGACGGATTTCAGAATTGGAGACCCAGCAAATACAATCCTGTCATCGTCGCCCACCGGCAACAGATCTGTAAGCCGCGCGAATCAGCTGCAAATATCCGTCCCGACCCCTAGCGGACGGCGCCGAAGCTTCGGTCGCTGATGAGGCCGAACAGAATGCTGTAGGTGCCCATCGTCTGGTGCCGGTCGGCGTTGTTCGGATAGTAGGCATCCCGGCGCGACGCGACGTACTTGAGCGTGATCGTGTTGCCGCCGAACACGCGCAGGGTCAACGCGGCGTCTCCGCGCAGGATCTGCTCCGACCCGTGACGCTCGGTGGAAGCGATGCCGGTCACTCGGAATCCGCGCAGCGTCATGTCGAGGTTGACCACGCTGCCGAACAGCATGCGGACGGAGAGGAGACCCGACGGGGTGAGGCCGTAGTGGTAGTCGCGCTCGGCGCTGCTGCTGCGCGTGGTGCCAGCCGCGCCCCAGCCGACGCCGCCGAGAAGCGATCCCTGAAGCGTGACCGCTGCAAAGGGCTGCCACTGGCTGGTCGTCCCGATAGAGAGTGCCGTGCTCGACACGCGAAAGATCTGCGGCGAGATGTAGTCGAAGCTGCCGTAGAGACCCCACACCCCGTGATACGTTCCGCCGCCGTTTCCATAGGCCGTGCCGAGCAGGAGGCCGCGGCTCATGAAGTTCTCGAACGCCTTGGAGCTGACGGCGGTGAACTGGAAGTCGAAATAGTCGAACGGGCGCTTGTAACTCATACCCGGGCCTTCCAGGAGCCCCGTAGGTCAGGTGAAAGTCGGCGGTGACTTCCTTGCGATGGACGATTTCTGAAACGCCATACTGAGACACCCGATCGCTTTGGCTCGCGCCGAGGCGCAGGCGCGTGAAGACAGCCGGGTTGTGATTCTGGTAGACGGTGTCGAAGCGACTGCCGTAGGCCACGCGATTGAATCCGGTAGGCGGAGAGATGACCGCCGCGCCCAGCCTGCGCCAGAACCCGGGATCTCCATTTCCGCCTTCCAGCAACAGGGTCGCGAGCCGGAAGAGCGGTTCGCCCAGGAAGGTCCCGCCGATGCCGGTCGTGATCTGGTCGTTGATCGAGGGCGGGCCGGTCTCGCCCGCAATCTCCCAGAGGATGCTGCCGCCGAAGGTGTAGCCCAGAGACGCCCAGTAACCGTGGCCGGCGGATCGCGCGAAGCCGAAGTACAGGTTCCCCTGGTACGGATGGTAGATCTGGTTAATCTCGAATTTATCTGTGTCGACGACCCACTTCGCCCTGGCGTTCTTCTTGATCGTGGATAGGGAGACGTTGTAGACCGGCCTGTCACCAAAGTAGAAGTCGAGCCGGTTCAGGATGGCATCGAATCCGACGATGTCCAGGACTGGAACGAGGGTGTTGATGAGGTTCTTCGTCCTCTGGGGGAACTCGGGCTTCGCAGCGCCCGAGGCGTTGACTGCGGTGCCGGGAGCATTGGGGGATTCGTCTGCTGCCGGCGACGGGGCCGGCCCTGCGCCAGGGAGTTGCGCGCTGGCAAGAAGCCGGGCGCCGGCAACGGTTTGCGCGCCGACAAGTAGTTGTACGGCGACAGGGGGTTGTTCGCCGGCAACGGATTGCGCGTCGGGAGGGGGCTGCGCGGCGACAGGAGGTTGCGCGCCGGCAGGGACCGCTTGTCCCAGGATTCCGATTGCGGCCAGCACGAGCGCCAGGAATTTGACTGGGTACACGATGGCTCCTTCCACGGAAATCTTCGTGTGTCCCCACACGCGGACATGGCCACACGCGGGCTTCGGTAACCCAAGCCGAATCATAGGCGCGGACGACGTCGCCGGTCTGTTCCGTTTGGAACAGGGGAGCGGGACTCGTCGAGTCTGGCCGGAACATCGGAAGCGGGCCGATCGGGCGACCTCGCCGAGCGCCTGTTCCCGGCAGAGGGCCGCATAATCCGGGCGGGAAGGGCCTGCGACGGAACCGGTTGCAGGAGTGGCCGGCAGAATGTGGCTCGCGGCTGTGCTCGCCGCCGTGCGTGCTAGAATTTCAACGGGTTCGACATAGGCTCGATGCAGAATGGCTCGCGAGCAGAGGCGCCGACGACCTCTTCGGGGCAATAGCCAGAGGAAGTGGCTGACGGTTAATTCGAGAGCGGAGTCTGGAACTGATCGGCTGCCCCGTCGTCGGATGTACGCGGACGTCACCGGTGACATCCAGGAATCCCGGGTTGAGGCACAGACCCTGGAGCGCGAGATGGACAGGCACGAACAGCGCGTGAGACCCCCGACTGCGCCGCCGTTCGACGTCGAGGCGTTTCTCGAGTCGGGTGGTGTGGCCGGGACGGTGGTCGAGCGTCGAAGCGGAGCGATCATCTACAAGCAGGGCGACCCCTGTGACTCCGTGCTGTATATCCGGAAGGGTTCTGTGACGCTCCGGGTCCTCTCACACGCGGGAAAGGAAGCGGTCGTGGGGATGCTTCGGCCCGGCGACTTCTTTGGCGAGGGAGCCCTCTCGGAACAGCCCCTGCGGATGACGACCGCGATTGCGACGAGCGCGACGGTGCTCCTCGTCGTCGACAAGCAGAAGATGATCCGGCTGCTTCACGAACAGCATGCCCTCTCGGATCGGTTCCTCGCCTACGTCCTGTCGCGCAACATCCGCATCGAAGCGGATCTGGTGGATCAGCTGTTCAACTCCAGCGAAAAACGGCTGGCCCGCGCCCTGCTCCTGTTCGCCCGCTACGGCAAGCAGAGCGCCCCGCATCACGTCCTGCCGAAGATCTCACAGGAGCTGCTGGCGGAGATGGTCGGCACGACCCGCTCGCGCGTGAACTTCTTCATGAACAAGTTCAGGAAGCTCGGCTTCATCGAGTACAACGGCGAGCTCAAGGTCAACGACTCGCTGCTGAGCATCGTGCTGCACGACTGACCCGCCGTCGATCGCCCCCCGAAGGGCGCACCCCTCAGGCCCGGCTGCGACCGGGGCCTTCCTCTCCCGGAAGAGGGCCTATGATGGGGTGATGGGGGCACCCGACGGGAGGAGACGTCCATGTTCAAGAGCAACGCCGTCCGAAGCTGCGTTGAGCTCCACGAGATCGAACTGAAGCGGTTCTACGACACCTGGGAGGGCTTTCGCGCCTCCGGTCTGTCCCTGCCGAAAACGGACGACCCGTCCTACCGATCGATCGACCACCTCGGCGGCCACGTCTTCCGCTCAGCGCGCAGCTACCTGTCCTGGATTTGCGAGTGCGTGAAGCGCCCGATCACCGATCTCGATTCGGACAACGATCCGGTCAGCGTTGCAGCCAAGGGCCGCCTGTTCGTGGACGAGGTGCTTGCGGCCTGGCGCAAACACCTCGCGCCGCTCGAGGACGCGGAGCTGGCGCCGCTGGTCTACAAGTCACGCTGGGGCGAGGACTACAACATCGAGCAGATGCTGGAACACGCCGTGGTGCACCCGATGAGACACCGGATCCAGCTCGAGCGGCTGATGGCGCCGCCTTCCCGGTTCCCGTTTCCGGAACCGTGAGCCGGACGGCGCGCCGGGCTCATCTCATCGTCGCGGCACCCGCGCCGCCATCGCAGGCCCGTGGTCTTCGTCGGGCGCGTGTTCAGATCTGAACAGCGCGCACCACGGCGGCGTGTCAGCATCGTGTTGTGGAACCCGAACGCAAGACCAGGAGCACGACGCGCAGGTCAGGGTTTGACGCGCACACGTTCCTCGGCTCGGCAGGCAAGGCGAGGGAGATCGTCGACTACGGGCGATCCGAGACGCTCTACTCGCAGGGGGAAGCGGGCGACAGCCTCTTCTACATCCAGGCGGGAGCGGTCAAGCTGTCGGTCGTCTCGAAACTCGGCCGGGAGGCGATCGTGTCCATGCTCGGACCAGGCGACTTCTGCGGCGAGAGCGGTCTGGCCGGGCAGTCCGTGCGGGCGGCCACTGCAACGGCGATGACGCCATCGACTGCCCTCGCGATCGGGAAGGACGAGATGATCCGCGCGCTCCACGCAGAGCACGCGCTGTCGGACCTCTTCATCGCGTACATGCTGAACCGCAACACGCGCGTCGAGGAAGACCTGCTCGATCAGCTCTTCAACACGAGCGAGAAGCGGCTTGCCCGTGCCCTGCTCCTGCTGGCCGGCTACGGCACCGGCGAGAAGCCGCTGCGCGTCCTCCCCAGGATCTCCCGCGCGGAACTGGCGGACCTGGCGGAGACGACGAGCGCTCGCGTGGACTTCTTCATGAACAAGTTCAAGCGGCTGGGGTTCATCGAAGACAACGGCAAGCTGAAGGTCAACAGGTCCCTGCTGACCGTCGTGCTGCACGACTGACCCGCCGGACGATTCAGCGTTTCACCTCGCGCCACCCACGACGTCTCCCGTCATATCGCACGGGCAACCTCGAGCGCCAGCCAGACGACGAACACGACTGGCATGCCCACCGCCAGGATGGCGACTCCAACGTCGCGAGGGCAAAGAGGATGGCTTCGCCGAGCATCACGAGGCGGCCAACGACCTTACGCATCGTGATTACCGATCCTGCCATTCGACGGCCCCCCGTGTGACCTCGTCCGGGACGATCAGGACGTGCTGGACCCGTTCCTCGCGCAGGAGCGCCGCGGCCGCCACCCGGGCTGTGTCGAGGCTGGGATAGCGAGACCATGTGGACGGGAACGAAGACGCCGAGCCGCGTTTCACGGTGGTGATCAGATGGAACATGAGTGGAGTGTCGCATGCGCCAGTGAACGGCGCTGTGCCGAAGTGCACAGTACCCTGGCGCGTCGGGAACAGGAGAAGCGGCTCTGGCGGAGATCGAGCTTCGAGCGCCGGTTCGGCCCGGCTCAGCGCGTCAGGTCGGCCGCGGCTGGCCAGATCGGACCGTAAGGACCTCCGGCTGTGCCGTCGCCAGGATCGAGCCTGGCGGCCAGCCGCTGCGCCTCGTCGATCTCGGCGACAAAGCCCGCAAGGTCCAGCCCGGGCCATTCAGGCAGAGAAGCAGGAGGATCGACTCGACCGCCCGCGCGCCCCACCAGGGACCGGGCGCTCGCCAGGTGCCGGCGCACGGCGCCAAGATCGCCGTCGGAGAGACTCACACGGGCGCTGGCCAGCGCAACGCGCGCCTCGAGGAGGTCGTTTCGCACGTCGGCGGCGCTGAGCTCGCGCGCGAGATCCCACCTGCCGGAGGCGCCCCAGAGCCACCCGCCCAGAAGCGTCACCAGCAGTGCCACCAACACGCCGACGCGCGCCGTCATCACGCCCATCCGTCGTGAGACGCCGTCGTCGGCGTGTCGAAGGCTGGACCAGCCGCACATGCCGCTGGTGCCAACCCGTTGAGGTTGCAGTCAGGCGTCACAGCCGACCCGTCAGGAGCAGTACCACCAGGATCAACACCACGAGCCCCAGGCCGCCGCTCGGGAAGTAACCCCAGTTCCGGCTGTGGTTCCACGTGGGCAGCACGCCCAGCATGACAAGAATCGCCAGCACGATCAAAATGGTGAGCATCGATCTTCTCCTCCAGCACACTGTCCATACATCTACGCGTGTTTGTCCGGCGCGCGGCGCCGCGGCGTTCAACCGAGAGCAGTTGGAGCAGGGCCGGCGACAGCCGGCCGCGCCGTGATGTCAATCAGACGACCTTGTGGGTCTTGGCGTCGATCGCGTACCGCTCGACCTCCCGGGCGCCGCGTTCGACGTCCTGCGCGCCTCGCGCCACGGTGTCACACACATCGTCACGGACCTTCTGTCCCTTGCGGGCGATTCCGCCGACGGTGTCTGCGACGCGGATCTTTGCGTCCTGGTACCGCCCGGAGACCGCGTCGCCGAGGTTTCTCGCCGTGTCGACGGCCCGCGCCCGCATCTCCGCGCCCGCCCGTGAAGCCAGCAGCATCGCCAGGCCTGCGCCCACCATGCTGCCCATCACGAGTCCGGTCAGGAACCGATAGTCACGAGGCTGATTCATCTGTCCGTCCATCTTTGCTTCTCCCGTGCGTTCACGCCTGGGTCGACTGCACGCCTTTCGCCTGGTGAGGGCACCTGGGCGTGCAGGCCATTCGCGCGCACTGGCCACCAGCAGTGTCGTGCACCTCGCGTGTCCGCGCTGTCCCGCATTGCACACCCCGCGAAGTCAGGCGTCCAGCGTGCACCCCTGGTGACCGCGTGGCGGAGCCGCGCGCGCTGGATCGGCCTGTTGCTCGATCGACGCACCGTCGAGGATGCTCACACGGTCAGGTTCGAACGATCGGTGACGAGATTGGGCTCGATCCATCCGTCCGGCTTCACCAGGATCTGCTCCGCCTCGGATGGCCCCCAGCTTCCAACCTCGTATTCGTGCGGCGCCTCGTCGCGGTTCAGGACCGGGTCCACGATCCGCCACGCGGCCTCGACGCCGGCTTCGCTCCCGAAGAGCGTCCGATCCCCGCGCAGCGCGTCACCGAGCAGACGCTCGTACGGCTCCATCTCGTCCCCGGGGTGGCGATGTTCGACCATGCGCACGTCTTCGCCGATCATGGCTTCTCCAGGCGCCTTGACGCGAGCGGTCAGCGTGATGGAGACATCCGGGCTCAACCGGAAGCAGATCTCGTTGGGGTGGCCGGCTGACGTCGAATCGAAGAGGCCGGTCGCCGGTTGCTTGAAGGTGACGTGCACCTCGGTCAGCGTGGCAGCCAGGCCCTTGCCGGCGCGGATCCAGAAGGGCACTCCTGCCCATCGCGCGTTCTCGATCGCGAGGCGCGCGGCGACGTAGGTCTCGACCCGCGAATCCGGCGCGACCCCTTCTTCGGTCCGGTAGCCGCGATACTGTCCGCGCACCACATCCGCGGGGCGCAGGGGACCGACCGAGGTCAGCAACGCCACCTTGGCGGCGTCGATCGCCGGGCCGTCGCCCGAGGCCGGCTGGTCCATCGCGAGCAGCGAGAGGACCTGCAGCAGATGATTCTCGAACACGTCCCGGATGGCGCCGACTTCCTCGTAGAACCGACCGCGGCCGCGCACGCCGAACGCCTCCGCCATCGTGATCTGCACGCTCTCGACATGCGCGGCGTTCCAGATCGGCTCCAGAAAGGCGTTGGCGAACCGGAAATACAGCAGGTTCTGCACCGGTTCCTTGCCGAGGAAATGATCGATGCGGTACACGGCCGATTCGGGAAACGATTCGTGCAGGGCCGCGTTGAGCACCTTCGCGGAGGCGAGGTCACGACCGAAGGGCTTTTCCACGATCACACGAGCGTCCGCGGCGCAGCCCGACCGCGCGAGCCCGTACGCCACGGTCCCGAACAGGCTCGGCGGGATCGCCAGGTAGAACAGCGGGCGCCTGGCCGGGCCGAGGGCGCGCCGCAACGCTTCGAAGGTGGCGGGTTCCTGGTAATCACCGGCCACGTAGGAGAGTCGCGCCGCCAGGCTGGCAAAGGCCCCGGGGTCAGGGCTTCTTCGTGCGGCGATGCTCGCTTGCGCACGCGCGCGAAGTTGATCGACCGTCCAGTCCGGCATCGCGACGCCGATGACCGGGACGTCCAGATGGCCGCGGCGAGCGAGCGCCAGCAGAGCGGGAAAGATCTGCTCGAAGGCGAGATCGCCGGTCGCACCGAACAGCACCAGCGCGTCCGAGTGGAGTTCAGGCATGGTGAGTACTCGCGACGATCATCACTCCACTGACCCGCAGGCTGTCGAGACCCCTGATGACGAGGTCGAATGAGCCCGCCTGCCAGGCTCGATGGCTCGCCCCCGCGTCGTCCAGGGCCGTAATCGGGACGCCGCTATCTTGAATCCCGTCAGCGGCTTGAGGCCGCCTATCAGGACGGAACTCCTGGCCGAAACCCTGATCGCGTCGATGGCTGAGCCGCTTGCCGTCGGCACGGCTTTGTCCAGGCGCCTCCCGATGAATCTGGTAAAATATACCCCGTACCAGTCGTGTCTTTCGGGCGAACCAACTCGAGAGTCGTGCGTGCGGAAGCCCTCTTCAACCGGTTCTCCCGCAAGGAGTGCGACGGTTGCATCGAGGGACCGGGAATCTCCGTCGGTCCTGTCCCCCATCGCGGGCTCCAACCCAGGGGTGTCTCGAGAACCCGGGCGACGGTCAGATTACGCGGAGCACGATATGGGCAACCACGAATCGCGCGTCAGGATCCCAAAACTCAAGCCGTTCGACATCCAGGCGTTTCTCGAGTCGGGGGGAGTCGCCGGGACGATCATCGAGCGTCGAACTGGAGAGGTCATCTACTCGCAGGGTGATCCCTGCGACACCATCCTCTACATTCGGAAGGGCAGTGTGACGCTCCGGGTCATCTCCCACGCCGGCAGGGAAGCGATTGTGGCCATGCTGGGGCCCGGCGACTTCTTCGGCGAGGGGGCCCTGGCAGGACAGCCTGTCCGCATGGCGACCGCCATGGCCATGAGCGCCAGCGTGCTGCTCGTCGTGGAGAAGCACAAGATGATCGCTCTGCTTCACGAACAGCACGCGCTGTCGGACCGTTTTCTCGCCCACATGCTGGCGCGAAACATTCGTGTCGAGGCCGATCTCGTGGATCAGCTGTTCAATTCCAGCGAGAAACGGCTGGCCCGCACCCTGCTGCTGCTCGCCCGATACGGCAAGCAGGACGTCCCCCATCACGTCCTGCCAAAGATCTCGCAAGAGATGCTCGCGGAGATGGTCGGCACGACCCGCTCGCGCGTGAACTTCTTCATGAACAAGTTCAAGAAGCTCGGCTTCATCCAATACAACGGCGGCCTCAAGGTCAACGACTCCCTGCTGAGCATCGTGCTGCACGACTGACCCGCACATCCGTTTCGCCACCATTCCAGGCGTCTTTCCCTGCCCGAGAGCCAGAGGCCCGCCCCTGTCTGGTTCGACGTCGACGGCTTCGTCTTGCCGCACGCGCCGTCGGTGGCCGGCGGGCCGCCGGACGGGAGGGGGCCCACGTCGTGTCCCGAATTGAACAGACGGTGTCCCTGAAGTGGCGCATCCTGTATCGGTCACGTAGGGGAAAATCACGAAAGGATGGCCCCGCCATGATGACCACTCCGAACACCACGGCCATCGAACAGCGCGGCACGTCAGGCCCGGCAACGGGACCTGGAGGCGATGCTGCACCATCGCCAGAGCGAGTTGCTCGACGCACTTCACAGCCGGGTCCGCAATGTGCCCTCCGACGCGCGAGGCGGCGGGCTCGACGACACCGAGCACGCCGAGGCGGAGATCCAGCAGCACATCGAGGTCGCCCTGATCCAGATGCAGGGGGAGGCACTCCAGCAGCTCCGGGAGGCCCTGATCCGGCTCGACGCGGGCGAATACGGCTACTGCGCCGAGTGCAATGGCGAGATTTCCGAAAAGCGGCTGCTGGCATTGCCATTTGCGGTTCGCTGCACCGCTTGCGAGGATCTGCAGGAGCGGCTCGCCGTGCATGAGCGACGACACGCCTCGCCTCAGCGCGCCCCGGAGTTCTTCACCGACCAGGTCGGCCCCTGAGGACGTGCGGCTCGTGCCCGCCCCGTCAACGGGAGGCCAGCGTCTCAGCAGGCGCGCTTCCCAGGCGCCATCACCGGACGCCGGCGCCGCGACACGGCGCACCGGCAAGAACCTGGACCTCTGGCAGGTGTGCTGTTCTGAACAGCGACCGAGGTGGCCCGGTGCGATCATCTCCACATGCGATCACGGAACTCGAACACGCACCCGAATGGCAAGCCCGTTGGTGGCAAGCCCACGAATGGCAAGCGCACCAACGGCAAGCGCCCCTTCAATGCTCAGAAGTTCCTCGACTCGGCCGGCGTGGCGAGAGAGATCGTGACGTACCGGCGCTCGGAGACCATTTTCTCGCAGGGCGACACGGGTGACAGCGTGATCTACCTCCAGAAGGGAGGCGTGAAGCTGACGGTCGTCTCCGAGGTCGGCCGGGTGGCGGTGGTCGCGATGCTCGGCCCAGGCGACTTCTGCGGCGAGGGCGGTCTCGCGGGGCAGGGGGTCCGAATGGCGACCGCGACGGCGGTCACGCCGACCACGGCACTGGTCATCGAAAAGGCCGAGATGATCCGGGTGCTCCACGAGGAACACGCCCTGTCGGACCGATTCATCGCCTACATGCTGGACCGGAACACCCGCATCGAGGAGGACCTGATCGATCAGCTCTTCAACTCGAGCGAGAAACGGCTGGCCCGCTCGCTCCTGCTCCTCGCCCGCTTCGGCAGCCAGGACCGGCCGCATCGGACGGTGCCCAACATGTCGCAGGCGACGCTGGCCGACATGGTCGGGACGACGTCCTCGCGTGTGAATACCTACATGAACAAGTTCAAGCGGCTGGGGTTCGTCGAAGAGAGTGCCGCAGGGCTCAAGATCAACAACGCACTCCTGAACGTCGTGCTGCACGACTGACCTCAGTCAGACAGTCCGGCTCGTGACACGTTCTGGACGCCGGAAACCATCACCGCAATCAGGAGGGTGACGGGATCGCCAGCCGCGCCGGGTTGCTCCGTGCGTCAGCGAAGCACGAGCAGACGGTCTACCACTCGCGTCACGCCTTTCGTTTCTCGCGCGAGGCGGAGCGCCTGTTCGCGCTCCGCGACCGACCGGACCGTGCCCGTCAGTGTGACCACGCCAGCGGTCGTCGAGACGCCAATCGGTACGGGTGCTGACGAAGTCGTCCAGCGCCATCTTCGACTTGATCTTGCCGCTCACGCCGGCCTCCGACACGAACGCGTCCACCCTGTCGATGACGCGCCCGGCACCATCGCCGCGTCGATCCGGACGAAAATCTGCAGCGCCGGTACTGATCGGCGGAGGCGCGGATACGGCCGTGTGCCAGCGGCCGGTGACCAGGTCGCGCGGAGACCAGAATCCAATCAGGTACGCACCGAGCGCGACGACCGCGATCACCAGAACCGATCGAACAACCAACCTCATGCTGATCCCCCGTGTGGGCCTCCGCCGCCTCCGACAGGCAGTCACGCCGCCATCCACCAGGCCCTTCGCGCTTCGGGACTGCGTATGCGTCCTCCTTGGCCCTTCTGGCGTGACCCCAACGGTGCAGTGTCGCGCATAAGCGCCCGAGAACGCTGTCGCGCATTGCACACCTGCTGACGTACGGCTCAGATTGCCGGGTGGTGCGGAGGTGTCAACCCTGTCGACGTCCCGCACAGGAGAGGCGTTTCCCGCGTGTCCACTTGTGAACAGATCCGGGAATTCGACCGCGAGGTACCTGTGGCAGCAGGACGGTGTTCGGCCTCCTGCTGCCCGCGGCCCGCGGCCCGAGGCATGAGGGCGCTCATGAACGGACGCGGTGTCCGTGTTCCCGCGGCGCGGGCTTGCGCGCAGGCCTATCGCACGATCGAGGTCACGGTGACGGCGCCTGAGGCCAGGGTTGGCTCTACGTGTGGGGCGCAGCCTGGTGACGCGTCCCGGTACCGAGACGAGGAGAAGAAGACGAGATGAGGTGGACGCCCCGCACGGCGCGGCGAGCCGGCCGCGTGTTTCTCGCGGCCGGCCTGCTGGCGCTCGGGTATGTTGCGTATGTCGTCGCCGACGCGAGATCGTATCAGCTGGTCGAACAGCGCCGATTCGAGCAGGCGAGAGCTGACGAGACCTTGATGCCCGCCCTGGTCGCAGGCGGCACGATTGGCGAGATCGAGATCTCCCGGCTCGCCCTGAAATCGGTGATCGTCGAGGGCGATTCGGCCGCGATCCTGCGACGCGCGGTGGGGCACCTCGCCGATACCCCGTTGCCGGGTGAACCGGGAAACGTCGTGCTGGCCGGTCATCGCGACACCTTCTTCCGGCCTCTCGAACAGGTGCGCGTCGGCGATGTGATCACGCTGAGAACGTCCGACAGCGACTTCCAGTACCTGGTCGAGTCGACCGCCGTTGTTCCATCGAGCGATATTCGGGTGCTCCTGCCGACGGAGGGACGCATCCTGACGCTCATCACGTGCTTCCCCTTCACCTATGTCGGCCCGGCGCCCGATCGATTCATCGTCAGGGCCCGCGAAGTCGGAGAACGTCGATGACGCCGGCGCGTATGCGACAACGCATCCAGAACTTCGTCCCGGGCTGTCGCAGGCTCGTGATCGCCGGGTCGATCGCACTCGTCGGGCTCGGGATCGCGACGCCGGCGACGGGATATTCCGTGCTGGCGCACGAGGCCAACATCGATGCCGTGTGGGATTCCACCATTGTCCCGCTGTTGCTGGCGCGTTTTCCGGCGACGACGCCCGACCAGGTGGTCGAAGCGCGAGCCTACGCCTACGGTGGATGCGTCATCCAGGACCTCGGCTACTATCCGTTCGGCAGCGGGCTCTTCAGCAACCTCCTGCACTATGTGCGCAGCGGCGAATTCGTCGAGGTCCTGATCCGTGACGCACAGGACGTGGACGAATACGCGTTCGCGCTGGGTGCGCTCGGCCACTATGCGGCAGACAACAGCGGCCACCCGCTGGGGGTCAATCGCGCCGTGCCGCTGATGTATCCGAAGCTCAAGGCCAGGTTCGGGAGCCATGTCACCTACGAGCAGTCGCCGAAGAGCCATCTGCTGGTCGAGTTCTCCTTCGATGTCGTGCAGCTGGCCGCCGGCGCCTATGCGCCTGAGGCGTATCACAGCTACATCGGATTCAAGGTCGCGAAATCGCTTCTGGAAAGAGCGGTCCGCGAGACCTACGGCATCGAGATGAAGGACCTGTTCCTCAACGAGGATCTCGCGATCGCCACGTACCGGCATGCCATCGGCACCACGATCCCGGAGATGACCAAGGTCGCCTGGAAGAAGAAACGCGCTCAGATCGAACAGGCCAACCCCGGAATCCGGCGGGAGCGATTCGTGTTCAACCTGTCGCGGCAACAGTACGAAAAGGAGTTTGGAAAGGACTACGCCAGGCCGCACGGGCTGGCCCGGGTCCTCGCCGTCATCTACGCGTTGCTGCCGAAGATTGGGCCGTTCAAGGCGCTCAGCTTCTCGGTACCGACGCCCGAAGCCGAACGCCTGTTCCTGGAGAGCTTTGTCGTGACCAGGGAGCGCTTCCAGAAGGAACTGGACAATCTGCGGGAGGGCCGGCTGAAACTGGACGCCAGGGATTTCGACACCGGACAGCCGACCTCACGAGGCGAGTACGCGCTTGCCGACGCCACCTATGACGAGCTGCTGGACAGGCTCGCCAGGCGGAAGTTCGCCGGCGTGTCCGAGTCCTTGTGTGCGGACCTCGTGGCGTACTACGGTGCCGACGGCCCGTTGCCGGGTGCAACCCGTGACCAGCAGAAGAGGCTCTTGAAGACGCAGTCGCAGGTGGCCCTGCTCAAGACGAGCTGTTCGAAGGGTCCTCCTGAGTAACCAGAAGGAGCGCCGATATTCGTCGCGGAGCACCGGAAGGGCCGAAGCCGGACGACCCCAGAGAACCGCTTCACCCTCCGCGCGGACGCTGACCGCGGCGGTCACTCCCGGCGTGATGGCATCCCGGCAGCCAACGACGGCCGGGGCCGTTGAGGCGTCAGGTCGAAGATGTCATTCGACGCCGCATTCCACAGCGTGATGGCTGGAGCCTCCGCGTTGTGATGGTTGTGGTCGAGGATGCTCACCGACGCGGTGTCGAGGAGCAGGTGCTGGCCTTCGCGGACAGGCAGGCCGATCCAGCGCGCCGCCAGTGCGCTCAGAAACTGCCCGTGCGAGAACAGGGCCACCGGTCCCTCCGTGCGGCGGAGGCCGGCAATCACCAGGTCCGCCCGCCCCGACACCTGTTCGGGCGATTCTCCGCCCGGGCACCCATCCAGGAATACGTTCCAGTCGGGACGTTCGGCACGAATGTCAGCGGAGGTCCGGCCTTCGTAGTCGCCGTAGTCCCACTCGCTGAGATTCGGCTCCACGCGCGCCACATCTCCGAATCCCGCCAGTTCGCATGTCCTACACGCGCGCCGCAGCGGGCTGACCAGCACAAGGGCAAACGGAATTCCCTGCAGTAGTTCGCCCAGGTGACGCGCCCGACGCTCGCCGCGCTCCGTGAGCGGGAGGTCCGTGTGACCGGTGTGCTGGCTGCTCTGCGACCACGCCGTTTCACCGTGGCGGACGAGAAACACCTGCGTGGCCCCGGGTTTGTTCATGCGAAGTCTCCCGCGTTGGTCTGGCCCCACTTCCAGTTCCTGATCTCGGGCAGGTCCTCGCCGTGTTCGTCGATGTACTGCCTGTGCTCGACGAGTGTCTCCTGAAGCCGCCGCTTGACGCGGGCGCCTTCTTCGCTCGTCTGCGGCAGGCGATCGATGGCGTCCGGCGCATGGCCGGCCGCGTCGCGCGCAGCCGGCCCGCGCTGCCTCGGTTACGCCATCGAACGGCGGCCGCCAATCAGCCCAACGAGGAAGAGCACGATTGCGACAACCAGCAACACGTGTACGAACGCCCCGATCGTATAGGTCCCGACCACACCGAGCAACCACGCGATCAGCAGGATTACCGCCAAGGTGTACAGCATCTCGATGACTCCAGTTTCATGAGCAGGTTCGTCTCGCGTCCACTACACAGACCAGATCCGACCTGCGACTCCTGAAGAACAGCGTATGGCAACGGCCCGACTCGTGTCTGTGCCGTTGAGCACACCCCCTCGGGCCCGTACCTGTGCGTTCTTGAACAGACGTCCGAGACACCCGACTGGTACTCTCGGTCCGTTGACGACATGTTCGTCCAGGTGTCTTCACTGATGTCGAGAGGACCCGAGATGACAGGCATGAAATACGTCGTCGTCATGGCGCTCGGGGTGACGGCCGCGAGCGTCGGAATGGCGGCAGCGGGTCAGCAACAACGCTCTGACGGGAGCAATCCACCAACAGCCGCCCGCTATCGACTCACGGGAACGTTCCAGCTGGAGAGCACTCGAGGCGACGATCCGCGGCGTGCGGCTGACCTGGCGGCCCGTGGTCTTCCCGCTGACCAGCGGCAGCTGATCTCTCAGCGCCTCCGGGCCCGCCTGGAGGCGCCGGCCCGGATCGCCATCGAGCGCAACGGCAACATCGTGACGATGGCGTCGTCGCGCGCACAGCGCGTGACCTTCGATGCGGATGGAAACGACCGATCGGAACGGTGGTCCGACGAGCGCACGATGAACACCCGCACCTCCTTCGAGGGCGAACGCCTGGTGGTGGCCACTACCGGCAACCGGGGGAGTGCGTTCACGGTGATCTTCGATCCGACGGGGAACGGCCTGCAGATGACGCGGACCATCGATGACGAACGCCTCCAGCAGCCGGTGACGGTTCGAAGCTTCTATCGGCGCGTGTCGGATGACGCCCGGTGGAACATCGATACCAGCGGCGAACCGGGGCCGGACAACAACGCCGGCCTGGACGAACATGATTTCGTCGTGCCGGACGGCACCAGGTTCGTCGCCTCGCTGGACAGCGCGTTGAGCACAACGGATCTGCGTGAGGGAGACGTGTACACGATGACCGCCCGCAGCCCGATGCAGTACCAAGGTGCGGTGATTCAGGGCTTCGTGTCGACGCTGAACCAGGCGAGGCGGGTTCCCGGCCGATCCGGGATGACGCTGAATCTCCAGAGCATCCGCCTTCGCGACGGCAGCTCGTATCAGTTCGATGGAACCATCGAGGGTGTCCGCACGCCGGATGGCGACACGGTCAGGATGGATCGCGAAGGCTCGGTGGACCATCGCGACAGCCAGACTCAGAAGATGGTGGAGCGTGGCGTGATTGGGGCGGCGCTGGGCGCCATCATCGGCGCCGTCGCCGGCGGGCCCAGGGGCGCCGCCATCGGGGCGGTGATTGGCGCAAGCGGGGGCGCAGGCACGGTCATCATCGAGGGGCGAGACCGGCTGGATCTGCAGCGCGGCACTGAAGTGACGATCATTTCGGGCGATCCGAGAAACCGGAGAATGACCCCGGGCGGGCAGCGCTGACGCCAGGCGTCGGATTCGTGCATTCGAGACGCGATACGTGACGGGTGGCCGCGACAGCGTGCCACGGAAGACCGTGAGATTGGAGATTGCGAATGTGGAACAAGAATGAACGTGATGGAAAGATCGAGCAGGCAAAGGGGCGGGTCAAGCAGGCGGCCGGCGATCTGACCAACGACAAGCACTTGAAGGTCGAGGGCGAGATCGACGAAGCCACCGGCAAGATCCGGGAAGCCGTCGGGCAGGTCGGTCGAAAGGCCGGCAAGGCGATCGAGAACGTCGGGAAGACCGTGAAGCAGTAATTCCCGGGCCGGCGGCCTGACGTGGCTCTGGCCGCCGGCGAGACGCCACGCAGGGCGGCTCGAGACCAGCCGGTTATCGGGACCGTGCGCCTGCCCGCCCGCCACGCCATCCCCAGGCGTCCGGGCGGCTGAACCAGGCCGGATCCCCTCGTCGAATACAGTCTGGCAGAGAAGGAGCGGGTCGTGCTCAGCGGCACCACCACGGCACCCTCCAGCACGAAGAGCGCACTGACCGTCAAGAAAGGCTCCTGATGTCCTCGCCGCTGCTTGAGCTGAATGGCGTCAACCGCACCTATACGTCCGGCGCCGCGCCGCTGACGGTGCTCACGGGTGTCACTCTGGCGATTCAGAGCGGCGAGTTCGTCGCCGTCACGGGCGCATCCGGCTCGGTCAACTCCACGCTGATGAACATCATGCTGGTCTCGGTCACCGAACGGACGCTCGAAATCGGCATCCGAATGGCGATCGGCGCGCGCAGCTTCGACGTGCTGTTCCAGTTCCTGACCGAGGCGGTGGTCGTCTGTTTTCTCGGCGGGCTGGCGCGTGATGTTCACGGCGGCACCGATCGTGCTTGCCTTCGGGTGCGCGTTCCTGACCGGGGTCGTCTTCGGCTATCTGCCGGCCAGAAAGGCCGCCCAACTCGACCCCATCGAGGCGCTGGCTCGGGACTAATCGTGCGTTACGGCCTGCTGATCGGCACGCGAACATCGAGCGCCTGCTCGAGCGGCAGCGACAGCACCGTGCCGCGCAGCAGCCGGATCTGCGGGCCGTGCGTCGTCAGCACCACCGCGGGGCCGGCACCCGCGGCGGCCGGGTGTGCTCAACTGAACAGCTACTTCCTGTCGCGGCCGGTACATTCGAGGAGCACACCTCCGGGTGTGTCCGGAATGGAACGGCGGATCTCGGATTGATGCTGACGGCACCAGGGGAGCGACCGCGCCATGGACAGTGACACTGAACGACGTGAAGCCCCGGCGGATCAGGAGTTGCTCCGCACTCAGCTGGCGGTAGCCGAGATTGGAGTTGCCGGCGAGGCACAACGGGAAGGTGGAGGCGGCGCTGGTCGTTTCGGAGCTTCGCTATCGCCGTCTTTTCGAGTCGGCCAAGGACGGCATCCTGATCCTCGATGCCGAAACGGGGATGGTCGACGATGTGAATCCGTTCCTGATCGAGCTGCTGGGATTCTCCCGCGAGTCGTTCTTCGGCATGAAGGTCTGGGAACTGGGGTTCTTCAAGGACGTGTTTGCCAACGAGGCCAACTTCGAGGAGCTGCAGCAGAAGGGCTATATCCGCTACGACGATTTGCCGCTGGAATCCGCCGATGGGCGGAAGATCGACGTGGAGTTCATCAGCAACGTCTATCTGGTCGACCATCGAAAAGTGATCCAGTGCAACGTCCGCGACATCAGCCAGCGCAGGCAGGCTGAGCGCACCGTCCGCCTGCAGAGCGCCGCGCTGAACGCGGCCGCCAACGCCATCTTCATCAGCGATCGCACCGGCGCGATTGAGTGGGTCAACCCGGCCTTCACAAGCCTGACCGGTTACAGCTCCGAGGAAGCCGTCGGCCGGAATCCGCGGGATCTCGTCAAGTCCGGCCAGCACGATCAGGCGTTCTACAAGCACCTGTGGGACACACTTCTCGCCGGGGAGGTCTGGAGCGGCGAGATGACGAACCGCCGCAAGAACGGCAGCCTGTCCCATGAGGAACAGACCATCACGCCCGTGAAGAACGCTCGCGGCGACATCACACACTTCATTTCAATCAAGCAGGATCTGACGGCGCAGCGTGCGCTGGAGGCCCAGGTCCAGCAGGCCCAGAAGATGGATACGGTCGGGCGGCTGGCCGGCGGCATCGCCCACGACTTCAACAACCTGCTGACCGTCATCAATGGCGTGACCGACCTCGTCCTGAACGAACTGGGAGACGACTCGCCGCTGCGCGCGGATCTCCAGGACCTCCGGCAGGCCGGCGAGCGGGGCGCTTCGCTGACGAGGCAGTTGCTCGCATTCAGCCGGAAACAGATCATGACATTCGAGGTCCTGAACCTGGGCCGGCTGACGACGAATCTTCGGGGCATGCTGCAGCGCCTGATCGGCGAGAACATCAGGCTGGTTGTGGCTCCTGCCAACGACGAGGGCAGCGTCAGAGCCGATTCCAGCCAGATGGAGCAGGTCATCATGAACCTCGCGGTCAACGCCCGGGACGCCATGCCCGACGGCGGTACGCTGACCATCGAGACACGGGACGTGGTGCTCGATCAGGCGTACGCCGACGGGCATGCATCGGTGCAGCCCGGGCCGCACGTGATGCTGGCGATCAGCGACACGGGCGTCGGGATGGACGAGGCGACGCGGGCGCGGATCTTCGAGCCGTTCTTCACCACCAAGGACCTGGGACGAGGTACGGGGCTCGGCCTCTCCACGGTCTACGGCATCGTCAAACAGAGCGGGGGCAGCATCTGGGTGTACAGCGAAGTCAGCAAGGGGACCATCTTCAAGATCTACCTGCCGCGGGTCGATGAGGCGGCGCACGCGGCCCAGGCAGCCCCGCCCGTGACCTCGCTGCAGGGCACCGAAACAATCCTCGTCGTCGAAGACGAGCATGCCGTTCGCCATCTGGCCGAGCGCGTGCTGCAGTCGGCCGGCTACACGGTGCTGACCGCCAGCAGCGGCGAAGAAGCCCTCGCGCTGCTGGAGCGGTACGCGGGAATCGTCCACCTGATGCTCACCGACGTGGTCATGCCGGGAATGGGAGGGTTGGCGCTGGCGACCCGGGCCCGGGACGTCAGGTCACTGATGAAGATCATGTTCACGTCCGGCTACGATGGCTGCCGCCGGGCGCGATGGAGCGCCGGCCGCGGCCGATCACTTCATCGGAAAGCCGTACTCCACCGAGGAGCTGAAGCGCAAGACGCGGGAAGTGCTCGACGCGCCGGCTGGCGGCCCGATGGCGGATCAGAAGGGTCGTCTGACCGACGCCGCGCCAGCCTGACGGCTCGTGGCCGACGAGTGGGGCGCCTGCAGGAGGACCGTGGCCGGTGCCTGCCGGTCCGTGCCGCGCGCGTCCGGCGCAGCCTGCGCCGCCAGGTAATTGTCGATCCCGCTCTCGATCTCGCGTGGGAAGCTCGGCGCCTGTCCGACCAGCCGGTCCTTGTAGACGCGCAGCATGATCTCGCGGAAGATGGGAAGCGCCGTGAGCCCGCCGGTTTCCCTCGACCCAAGCGGGTGATTGTCGTCGAAGCCGATCCGGACCGCCACGGTAATCCCCGACGGTCCGTAGGTGGATCCCACGAACAAGGCATCGCGGAAGTCGCTGGTCGTTCCGGTCTTGCCCATGACCGGGACCGGAAAACTGCCGGCGTCGAGGCTGTGGGCGGTGCCGTCAGGCAGGCGAACCACGCCCCGGAGGCCCTCCTGGATCGAGCGCAGGGCTGCGGAACCGATCTCGCGCGCGCCTTGCGGCGCCTCGTAGATTTCCTCGCCGGAGACGCCAGTGACGCGATCGATGACGTGCGGTTCCGCGAGAACGCCCGACGCGATGGCGCGATAGGCGTCCGCCAATTCCAGCAATCGCACCTCCGACGCTCCCAGCGCCGTGGACAGATAGGGTTGCAGCGGGGTGCGGATTCCCATCTGATGGGCGGTGCGGATCACCGTGCCAACCCCGATCTCCCGCGTGATCCAGACAGCCACCGCGTTGCGCGACTCGGCCAGCGCCTGGCGCACCGGGATCGGGCCCTTGAACTGGTTGTCGTAGTTGGCGATCCACTTGGTGCCGCCATTCACGCCGAGCGGTACCTCGATCGGTTCGTCAGGAACCGTGGTGTCCAGGTCAAGGCCCGACTCGAACGCCGCCAGGTACACGAGCGGTTTCATCGCGGAGCCAGGCTGACGCAGCGAGCCGGTGACGCGGTTGTAGTCGGAGTAGACCGTGTCGCGATTCCTGTAGATCCGCCGCCCGCCCGCTTCGGCCAGGACCGCGGCGTTGGCGTTGCCAAGCACGACTACCGAGCCCTGGATCAGGCCTCTTCCTTTGGGGTGTCTCTTCTCGTACAACGCCAGGCCGTGCTCGAGGGCGTCGTTGACGATCGTCTGCACGCGCGCGTCGACGGTCGACCCAATCACGATCCGTCCCTGGAACAGATCTTCGACGCTGAAGCGGGACCCGCCATGCTGGACCACCTCGTCGAGGACGTGCTCGATCGCCGCCGGAGCGTCGGTCTGGATCAGGCTGAGCTTGGCGACCCGGATCGGGTCGCCCTGGCAGCGCTTCGCGAGGCTCGCCGGAATGTCTCCGTGCCGGGCCATCAGGGCGAGGATCTGGTTGCGTCGGTCAATCGGCCGGCGGTTCCCGGGCACGGGGGCGTAGTCCCGCGGCGACTTGCCGATCGCCGCCAGGAGGGCCGCGTTGCCCGCGTCCTCGGACGTATAGCTCGACAACGGCTTGCCAAAGTAGTACTCGGATGCGGCCGCGAAGCCGTAGCGGCCGTTGCCCAGGTAGATGAAGCTCGCGTAGCGCGCGAAAATCTCGCGCTTGGCCCGCTCCTGCGACCCGTACCGCGCGCGCATCTCTCTCTCGAGCCAGAGGGTCAGGCGCACCTCCTCCATCTTCCGCAGCAGTTTGTTGACGGCGGAGGCTCCCAGGACCAGCGAGAGGAGCCGGGGGGGCGCCAGGCCGGCGTGGAAGATCGCATCGCCATCGGGTCGGCTCGTCAGACCCTGCAGGAAGTAGCCGCGGACCAGTTGCTGCGTGAGCGTCGACCCCCCCTGCGGCAGGAGCAGCCGCAACCCATGGCCGCCCTTCCACCATTCCGAAAGCGAACGCACCGCCGTCTTCTGAATCACCCGCGGCAGCGCGCGATAGTCCACGCCTGAGTGCGAGAAGAAGCGCTTGTCCTCGGCGGCCAGGACCGCCTGGCGCAGGATGAGAGGCACTTCGTCGTAGGTCACGATCCGGCGGTACTCGCGCGCCAGCTCGATCAGCACCTTGCCGTGAATGTCGCGGACGACGCCGGTCGTCGGGGGCTCGAATCGAACGAAGGCGTCGAGATTGGGCAGGCCGGCGCGATCGAAGTACACGTGGTGGACCAGCCACGCCGCCGTCATCAGGACCAGCGCCACCGGCGTGAGCGCGACGCCGAGAAGGACGGCACGGCGCCTCCGCGTCGCTGTCAGTTGCGCTGCCAGGCGTCGGACGACGCGCAATCGCGCGAAGAGAGCCCGCATCCGCTCGCGAGCGGCGTTGGCCGGGCTCGCCGCCTCGGCGACGCACGTTTCGGGCTGACGGATCGGTGCCTGCGCCGTGGTCGGGCCGGCGCCCGTGTCGTCGCCCGGGCGCGCAGTGCCATCGACCCGGTGCGAGCCGGTCATAACAGACCTGACAGCATGTGATGGGTCCTTCCTGTTCCTGCCCCGCCCCAGCATGCCCCGGACGGTGGCCGAAGGTCTGTTCACTCCTGAACACACGCGAAACGCGGCCCCCTGTGCAGTCTTGAACAGACGCCCGAACCAGGCGCTTGGTAAGGTTGTGCCGTTCGCACAGTGTTCGGGCGGATGTCTTTGCTAATGGAGGGACTCTAAATGACTGAAAGCAGAACGAGGCACATTGTCGTATCGGGGCTGGCGCTGGGGCTGGCGCTGGGGCTGGCACAGGCATCAGTGGCTGCGGGGCAGGGCAGCAGTCCGACCGCCGTGCATAACGCCCAGCGCCTCGGCGGTCCGACCGCGTTCTACGCGCCACCCTTGAGGTCCGCTGCAAGCCTGAAGCAGATGGTCGCGAGACGCGGCATGGCGGAGGACATCCGGACGGTGCTGCGCGAAAGCGGCATTCCGGAAACGGCCGACGCCGTCCTGGCGGTGCTCGCCGGGGCCACGACTTCAGTGGCGGGCGGCTCCTGCGAGGAGGCGACGCCGGCTGACGGGACCATCGTGGCATGCGATTTTCAGCCGGGATCGAACCTGCTGTGGATGGCCTACCGGCCCAATGCCAACAGGGGAATCCGCACGCCGGGCCGGCTCGAGCGAGTCAGGTGGGCTGGCGCCAAGCCGTTCAAGGCGCTTCTCTTCCGCGTCACGAACGACTACAAGATCTACACCTTCATCCTGCCGATGGCGTGTTCCAACCTGTCGCTGATGTCGGTCAAGGAGATCGAAGGCGAGCCGGTCAACCTGGCCGTCGACCGGACGTGCGACCCGAAGACCGGCGAACTGCGCGCGACGATCAAGGCGGCCAGCAGGGATCTCGAGCGGGTGCAACGGGTGAGCGTGGCCATCAACGGCCAACCGGCTGGTGAGCTGACCGCTCCCTCCTGGACGATCACTTCCAACAAGCCCGGCGACTACTCGTTCGACGTGACCGATACGAAGGGCCGGTCCTATCCCGTATCGCCACGAACCGTCCGCATGGAGGTTTGCCCGCCGCCGGTCGTGATACCCAGGCAGGTGGTTGGACCGACCTGCAACGTCGCGCTCACATTCGTCCCGGTAAGGGGCGCCTACGAGATCAGCGTCGACGCGACGCAGAGCCGGACCGGTGCGAGCGGTGTCGCTCCCACGGTCACGGTCGACCTGCGCAACGAAGGTGTCACAGGGTCGGAGCAGAAGCTGACGCTTGACAGCAGCCTCGCCGGAAAGGTCACGGTGCGCAGGCCCGGCACGTACCACGCAACGGCGACGGTGACCACGCCGCAGGCGGTCGAGACAGCCGAGTATCGCTACGAGGGCACCGCCACGTGCGAAGCGAGTGTCACGATCGAGAAACCCGCCGGCGGCGTCGGGATCTTCTTCGACGTCCTCGGGGGCAAAGAGCGCCGCGTGCGCCCGATTGAAGGGACAAACCTGGAATTCGCCCAGTGCTCGCCGCTGCTCGGCGTGAAGTTCGGGGTCGCGAAGCGGTTCCAGAGCGACTGGGAGGTGGCCGGGGCGCTAGGCGCCGCCATCAGCCTGGTCACCGATGAGCACAAGGTGAAGAAGTCGGCGTTGTTCATCGATGGCGAGGTCAACAGGTACTTCTCTGGAGACTTCTTCATCGGCACCGGACTCTCCTTCTGGGATCTGACGCGAGGCGACACGCGGACGGCGGCGTGGCTCCTGCACTTCGGCATCCCGCTGTCGAGAAGCGCGAGAGTCCCGGTGTTCTTCCTCGGCGAGGGGCGTCTGTTCCTCAACCACCTCGGCGACATCAGCAACAACTACCTGGTGTGGGCCGGCGTGCGGGTGATGATCAAGCCGTAGCGCGCGCCGACGGAGCAACACACCTGGCCGGCGATCCGAGGGGGTCGCCGGCCCGGTCTCCAGCCCGTTCACACGTATGCACAAGGATCAACTCTCATGACGTACACCTTGCCCGGGCTCATCGTTCTCATCGTCATCGCGGCCGTGTGCGGGGCCGTCGGCAGGGCGCTGGCCGGCGGGGCCCGCGGCGGGCTCATCGTATCCACCGTTCTCGGGTTCATCGGCGCGCTCATCGGGCCGTGGATCGCGGCCCAGTTGCGCCTGTCGGAGCCGCTCGTGATCCAGATCAGCGGGCATCCCTTCCCCGTGTTGTGGTCGATTATCGGCGCTGCGCTCTTCGTGGCGCTCATGCACCTGTTCTACAGGCGATAGATGGCAGCTAACCGCGAGAACGGACCGTGGAGGATTTCATGAAGTCGATGCAGATGTACCTGGTGGGGTATGTCGTCCTGGTGGGCGGGCTCATCGCCTCGCTGTGGAAGCTTGGCGTGCTCGAACGCGTGGGCGTCGCGTGGACGGCGATTGGGATCGTGATCGCGGTCGGGCTCGGGATCATGCTGTCGGTCTCGATGGGGAAGTCCCACACGCTCGAGGTGGACGAGAAGCACTAGATCGCCGCAATCAGCGGTGAGGAGATTGACATGCGGTTGATCGGAATCGTCCTCCTGGCCGTCGGGATCCTGGCCCTCGCGTACGGCGGATTCGGCTACACCAGGCAGACTCACGACGCCAAGCTCGGGCCCCTGGAGATCTCCATCAGCGAGAAGAAACAAGTGAACGTTCCGGTGTGGGCGGGAGTGGTTCTTGCCGTCGTCGGCGGTGGACTCCTGCTCAGCGGCAAGAAGTAGCGCGCGGGCTGCAGCCCTGCTGCGCTCGCCACGCCCGGGCTGAGGTCGGGCTGATCGCGAGGAAGGGGGCGCTGAGAGGTGGTGGTCAACCTCGAAGGCGCGAGGCTGTCCGTGTCGATGGGGACAAGCAGGACGGTCGAGGCGGACGGGAAACACTGGGCCGCGGATCGCGGTGAGGAGATGGATATGCGGATGATCGGAGTCGTCGTCCTGTGCATCGGGATCATGGTTCTCGCGTTTGGCGGATTCGGCTCTGCCCGGCAGGCTCACGACGCCAAACTCGCGTCCGTGGAGATCTCCACAAGCGAGAAGAAGCCCGGGAACGTGCCGGTGTGGGCGGGAATGGTGCTTGCCGTCCTCGGCGGAGGGCTCCTGCTGACGTCGACGAAGTATCGCATCGGCCGGGTGTGAGGACATCTTCCGCCCGGGCGTGCTCCGACGATACGGGACGGCGAGCGGGTTGTTCAGAAGTGAATCGCCGGGCGCACGCGCCGGCACACACAGGAGGAAGCCATGGCCATCTCGACACCGGCGAAACTCGGGATTGGCGCTCTCGTCGTGTTGGCCGCGTTTCTGATTGGGTACGTGCCCGCATCGATCAGTGCCCGCGCCGCACGGGCCGAACAGGATCGGCTCTCGCACCAGCTGGCGATGGCGTCCCTCCAGGTCCAGCTCGGCATGATGAGTTATGAAGTCAATCGGGACAACTACGGGCATGCCGCCCTGCTGGCGACGCCATTCTTCGACGGCCTGCGAGCGGCGATCGCGGATCCCGCCAATCAGGCAGTGGCGCAGCCGCTCCAGGCGGTCCTCGGTCGCCGGGACGAGATCACGTCGGATTTGGCGAAAGCCGACGCCGGGGTCAGGACCAAGATCGCTGACTTGTTCGCAGCGCTGACTCGACTGGCGCCTGTGCCGGGCCTCACGCTTCCGGCCGCTACTCCCTGACATCCGCGCGGTGTCCCTCTTCTGAATCGCGGCGGCCAGAACCTCGACCTGTGACCCGGCCGGGAGATGGGCTCCCGGCCGGGTGTCGCAGCCAATCTTCATCGATTTCAGCCGCCAGTCCTCCAACGTCCCAAAGTGAACACAGGATCCAGGTCGTTGCGACCTACGATCGATTGGGTCGTGTCGTGTCAATTCTTGGGGACAGGGAAATCCGCTGCACATCATGTCGAATACCTGGTCGATCTGGCGCGCTGTCACGTGTCTGCTGATCGGCGCGATGGTGTCCCTGGGCGGGCAGGGAGTCGCCACGTGCGCGCCCCGTCAATCCGGGGGCCAGCCGCCGTCGCCCGCCGCGTCTCCTGTGGCCCGGCCGCAGGACCAGCCGCCGCTCCCCGCCGTTCGTCTCGCGGCAACCGACGCGGCCGCGTGGCAGCTCCTCGGCAACACTCGATACCTGAGTGGCGACCTGATGGGGGCGCTCGACGCCTGGAACCACGTGGGCGAGCCGCGCCTCGACACGACCGACATCCACGGTGCCGAGCGGACACGGCAGCCGGTCGTCGCCCGAACCGCGGGAATGCAGCCTCAGGAGAAGCTGACCTCCGGGGCGTTCGGGCGGGCGCTGCGCCGGCTTCATGACCTGCCGGTTGCCTCGAATGCGCGAATGACCTATGAACCCGTCGACGGCGGGCTCGCCCGGCTCGACGTCTTCATCAACGAGCGCTCAGTCGTGCCGAGCGGGTTGCAGGCGGCTGCCACCATCGTCGGCCGCGCGTTGTTGAACAACGAGCTGAAGGTCGACGTCGCCGGCCCCCTGGGGGCCGGTGAGATGGAGAGCGTGTCGTGGCGGTGGTCCGCCGGCCGGCCGCGCGTGATGCTCGGCCTGGCGCTCCCATCTCCTGAGTGGCTTCCAGGAATCATCTCGGTCGACGCGCTCTGGGAGCGGCAGTCGTACGATGCGACGCCGTCGTCATCCGATGTCACGCTGGTGCGTGAGGAGCGCCGCCGCGTCGGGCTGCACCTCGCCGACTGGTCGACGAGCTGGCTCCGGTGGCAGACCGGCGCTGCCTTCGACCGCCTGCGCGAATATGGCAGCCTCGATCAGCGCCTGGCCGGAACGCGCAACTATCTCGCGGTGGAGAGCACGCTCGACGCCCGTCTGGCCGGCGACCGCGTCGCCCTGGCGGCGTCCGCAGGCTGGTGGGCGCCGTTCGCCGGCGGTGATCGTTTCAGCTCGGGCGGACTGCTTGCGGCGTGGCGCTCGACCGCCGATGCGACAGTCCCGTCCTGGTCTGCGGTGACCGAGATTGCAGTTGCCAGCCATGCGGCGCCGCTCGCGCTGTGGCCGGGAGCGGGCACCGGCCACGGGCGCAGCGGACTGCTTCGCGCGCACCCGCTGCACACGAGCGGCGTGCTGACAGGCCCGGCGTTTGGCCGCGAACTGGCGCATGGCACGCTGGAGTACGCACGGCCCGTGATGCGCACGCTCGGGACCGGCCTCTCGATCGCAGGGTTCGTCGATGCCGCGCGAGCGTGGCATCGGCTGATCGGGCTCGAGACTTCGCCCCTCTACGTCGACGCCGGGGTTGGCGTGCGCCTGCAGGCGCCAGGCCACGCCGGCGCCGTCCGGATCGACGTCGCGCGCGGCCTTCGTGGTGGGGGCACCACGCTGTCCGCCAGCTGGGGCGGGGCGTGGCCCCGGTGAGCGTCGGGCCGGATGTGCTGTTCGGGACAGCGCGGTGCTGACCGAATGGTTATGCTCACTGACATCAGGCCGATTCGGGACTCCGGGATCGTGACCGGGACGCGCTGTTCCTCCTCATCATCCTCGTGGTCCGGCAGCCCCGCGCCCGTTCCCCGCGACCCCGCGCCTCCCCCGACCAAGGCAGCAGCGAGCAGACATGACCGAAGAACCAAGCGCCACGCCGAAGTCCCGGTCCTCGCCCCGGGCGCTGAGGATCATGGACGTGGTCCGGCCTCACTGGAAGGCGCTGACGCTGGCGTTGGTGGCGGTGCTCGGTGAGACGATCACGGGCATTCTCGAGCCGTGGCCGATCAAGGTCGTCGTCGACAACATTCTGCAGTCGAAGCCGCTGCCAGGACTCCTGAGCCGTACCGTGTCGGGGATCTTCGGCCAGGGCCCGTATGCGGTGCTGAATTTCGCCGTGGCCGCCGTGGCGGGCATTGCGATTGTCGGCGCCGTCAGCGCGTACTTCGAGAAGTACCTCACGACCAGCGTGAGCCAGTGGGTGGGACACGACCTGCGCCGGACCATCTACCACCACATCCAGCGGCTGTCGCTCGAAGAACACGACAAGGCGCGGACCGGCGACCTGATCACGCGGGTCACGAGCGACATCGAGGTCATCCAGGCGTTCATCGACACGGCGCTGCTCGGCATCCTCGTCAGCCTGATGACCCTGGCCGGCATGATCGGGGTCATGTTCTACCTCAACTGGCGCTTCACGTTCATCGCCCTGTCGGTGATGCCCGTGCTCTTTGCCGTGGTGTACCGCTACACGGGCCGCATCAAGAAGGCCTCGAGGGCGGTTCGCACGAAGGAAGGCCAGCTGCTGTCCGTCGTTGAGGAGGTGCTGACCTCGATCCGCGTCGTCAAGGCTTTCGCGCGGGAAGACTACGAACAGAAGCGATTCGACTCCGAGAGCCTGGCCAATGTCGAGGCCGGCCTGGAGGCCCGAACCCTGAAAGCCAGGCTGGCCCCGGTGGTCGAGGTGATCGTCGCGATCGGAACCTGCCTGGTCCTCTGGTACGGCGCCCGGCTCGCCCTGAGCGGACAGCTCAGCGCCGGGGTGCTCATCGTGTTCCTCCTCTACCTGGGCAAGATGTACAAGCCCATGCGCGATCTCTCGAAGATGACCGACACCGTCTCCAAGGCGATGGTCGGTTATGAGCGGCTCAAGGAAGTGCTCGACATCGAGAGCCGCGTGCGCGACATGCCGGGCGCGCGCCGGGCCCCGAAGTTCACCGGGCAGATTGAGTTCAACAGGGTCAGTTTCAACTATGGAGCGGACAAGGAGATCCTGAGGGATGTCAGCTTCAAGGTCGAAGCCGGGCAGGTTGCGGCCATCGTCGGCCCGTCAGGGGCGGGGAAGACGACGATCGTGAGCCTGATTCCGCGGTTCTACGATCCGGCATCCGGGCAGGTCGTCATCCAGGGCACGGACATCCGCCAGTACCGGTTGAAGTCGCTGCGCGACCAGATGAGTTTCGTCCTTCAGGACACGCTGCTCTTCCGCGCGACGATCTGGGAGAACATCGCGTACGGCAAGCCCGGCGCCCCGTCCAGAGAGATCAGGCGCGCGGCCGAACTGGCGAACGCCCATGAGTTCATCGAGGCCATGCCCGACGGCTACGACACGATGGTGGGGGAGCGCGGCGTCACGCTCTCGGGCGGTCAACGCCAGCGTATTGCGATTGCCCGCGCCGTCATCCGCGACACGCCAATCCTGATTCTCGACGAACCGACGGCCGGCCTGGACGCCGTCTCCGAGCAGTCCGTCATGGAAGCCCTGAACAGGCTGATGCAGGGCCGGACCTCCGTCGTCATCGCCCATCGTCTTGGGACGGTCCGCCATGCGGACGTCATCTTCGTCATCAAGGACTGCGAACTGGCCGAGACCGGCACGCACGACGCCCTCCTGGCCCGGAATGGCGTGTATGCGGAACTGTACAGAATCCAGACTCCCGAGATCGCCAGCATGGAGACGACCGCGCCAGTGGCCGCGGCGTAGTGATCGGTATCGACAGGGCTGAAGGACCGTGATTATGCGACGAACCAATGTGAAGTTATTCGCCATCGTGCTGCTGACAGTCGCGGCGTTGTCGGTCGGCCTCACCGCTCAGAAGAACGACACCAGCGCCGCGCAGGCCGCCGCAGCCAATCTGCCGGAACGTATCTGGCAGGATCCCGGCGACATGGCCTCGTTGGACCTGTTGTACGGGTCCGGCGGAAAGGCGCACGCGCCGGACGAGGCAGGCGCGTTCACATTCGTCGCGGAAGACCACGGCGCGTCGAGCCCGAAGTTCGATGTCACCGACGGCCAGGGCGTTGCGTGGAAGGTCAAGCTGGGGCGGGAGTCGCAGGCGGAAACGGCCGCAACCCGGTTCATGTGGGCTGCGGGGTACTTTGTCGACGAAGACTACTACGCCGCAGAAGTGACGGTGAAGGGACTGCCCACCTTGCAGCGTGGCCAGCAGTTCGTCGCCGCCAACGGCGTGGTGCACGGCGCCCGCCTGGAACGCAAGCGGGCGGAGGGCGAGAAGATCGGGGGCTGGGCGTGGACCGACAACCCGTTTGTCGGAAAGCGCGAGCTGAACGGCCTGCGCGTGATGATGGCGGTCCTGAATAACTGGGATCTGAAGACGGTCAATAACGCCATCTATGTGGTGGACGGTGAACGCCGGTACGCCATCAGCGACCTCGGCGCCACCTTCGGGAAGACGGGCAACGGCGGTACGCGGTCAAAGGGCGTGCCCAGGGACTACGAAGAGTCAACCTTCATCGCCGAGACCGGTCCGGCGTTGGTGGACTTCGTGTTCAACAGCCGCCCCTTCTTTCTCATGCGGGTGATCTCCCCGGGCGAGTACATCAGCCGCACCAGGATGGAGCAGATCGCCAGAGATGTTCCGCGCGCCGACGCGAAATGGCTGGGCCAGAGGCTCTCGATGTTGACCGACGACCAGATTCGCGACGGGTTCCGCGCCGCCGGCTATGGGGCGGGCGACGTCGCGACGCTCGCCAGGACCATCAGGCTGCGATTTGCCGCGCTCGAGGCCCTGTGATCGCCCGGGCGCAGAGGATGACCGGCGAACCGGCGGCGGGAGAGGCCTGAACCATGAAACTCATGATCGAGCCGGCTGACGGTGTCGCGCCGTTGCTCTCTGCGATCAAACGCGCCAGGACGAGCGTGGAGATCGCGATCTTCCGCCTCGACCGCAAGGACGTCGAGATGGCCCTCACGGCAGCGGCCGCACGGGGCGTCCGGGTGACCGCGCTCATCGCTTTTGCGAACCGCGGCGGAGAGAAGAGCCTGCGACAGCTCGAACTGCGGTTTCTCGAGGCCGGGATCATCGTCGCGCGCACCTCCGACGACCTCGTCCGCTACCACGGCAAGTACATCCTGATCGATCGCAAGATCCTCTATGTCCTCTCGTTCAATTTCACGCGTCTCGACATCGATCACAGCCGCGGCTTCGGAATCGTGACCAGCCAGCCGAACTGCCTGCTGGAAGCGGCGCGGCTGTTCAAGGCGGACTGCACGCGGAACCGGTACGCGCCGAAGGTCGAGACGTTTGTCGTGAGCCCTGCGAATTCCCGGCGCGTGCTCGGCACGTTCCTGAAGGGCGCGCGAAAGCAGCTGCTGATCTACGACCCCAGCATTTCGGATCGAGAGATGCTGCAGATCCTCCAGGAACGGGTGAAGGCGGGCGTGGAGGTCAGGGTCATCGGCCGGGTACCGGGCCGGGTCTCGTTCGACGTGCAGAAGCTGGCCGGAACGCGCCTCCACACCCGAACGATCATCCGCGACCAGCGCCAGGCCTTCGTCGGCAGCCAGAGTCTGCGCGCGGCCGAACTGGACTCGCGTCGCGAGGTTGGCCTGATCGTCCAGGACGCAAAGGCCGTGAAGCAGCTGGTCGATACGTTCGAGTCGGACTGGATCAAGCCCGGCACGAAGAGAGTGCCGAGCTCACGAGAGGCACCAGACCAGCCGGCGGAAACGCCGGCCGGTGCGTCGGTCCAGGAAGTCGCGAAGGCGGTTGAAGTGTTCACGCACGAGCTGGAGCCGCTCGCGATGACCGTCAAGAAGGCGGTCAGGGAGGCGGTGGTCAAGGCCGGAGACGATGTGCTCAATGACAAGGACGTCAAGGACACGATGAAGCAGGTCGTCAAGCAGGCGGTGAAAGAGGCCGTCAAGGACGCGGTTCACGAAGCACAGGAAGCGCAGGAAACCCAGCCACCGAGGAGTGTCGAATGACCACGAGGCATTGGTGTCGATCGCGAGGAGGGCTGGGGCTGCTGGCCCTGTCCTTGTGCGTCGCCGGACCCACAATGGCCGCGGGCCAGGCCGCGACGTCGAGTGCGGTACGGGACGGCGATACGGCAGGCTTCAAGGAGTTCACGGAACGGGTGAAGGCGTACGTCGAGGTGCAGAAGAAGGCGGCGGCGAGTCTTCCCGCGCTGAAGTCCACGGACGTCCCGGAGATGATTACCGCGTATCAGGCGGCGCTGGCGAGGAAGATCCGGGAAGCCAGGCCAGGCGCGAAGGTGGGCGACCTCTTCACACCCGCGGCCCGCGAGGCGTTTCGCCGCGCCAGCCGCACCGCGCTGGAGGGCCCCCGATCGGCCAATTCGCGTGCCTACATGCAGGGCGGCGAGGCTGACCCGGGCATGCGGCTGGTGGTGAACGGCGTCTACCCGGATACCGAGCCGATCACCGCGCTCTCGCCCGGGCTGCTGGCCGCATTCCCGCCGCTGCCCGTCGAAATCGCCTACCGCGTGGTAGGCCGGACGCTGCTTCTGGTCGACGTGAAATCGCGCCTGGTCGTTGACGTCGCCATCCTCATCCTTTCCCCCACGCCATAGGATCAGGAGACGATCATGCGATCTCGTGCCGTTCGTTCGGTGGGGCTGTCGGCCATGGCCGTGCTGGTGCTGTCGGGCGGCACGGCGAGCGACTTCGCGTTTCCGCTCCTGGCGAACTCGGTCCGTCTGGCGGCGATCGGAGACATGGGTACGGGGGATCAGTCCCAGCTGGACGTGGCCCGGCAGATGGCAAAAGCGCGCGTGGCGTTCCCGTTCGAGTTCGTCATCACGCTTGGTGACAACCTCTACTCTGGCGCGCGGCCGTCCGATTTCGAGAGGGACTTTGCGGTGCCCTACAAGCCGCTGCTGGACGCCGGCGTGCTGTTCTACGCCTCGCTGGGGAATCACGACGCCACCAACGAGCGATTCTACAAACCCTTCAATATGAGCGGTGCGAACTACTACACGTACAAGAAGGGGAACGTCCGATTCTTCGCGCTGGACAGCAACTACATGGATCCGAAGCAGGTGGCCTGGCTCGAGACCCAGTTGCGGGATGCCGGAAACGGAAGCTGGAAGATCTGCTACTTCCATCATCCGCTGTACTCGTCCGGAGCGTTTCATGGCCCGGCCACCGACCTTCGGAAGGCGCTCGAGCCCCTGTTCGTCAAGTACGGTGTCGATGTCGTGTTCGCCGGCCACGAGCACCTGTACGAGCGGTTGCGCCCGCAGCAGGGCGTCTACTACTTCACCGAGGGGGCATCCGGCTCGCTGCGTCCCGGCAATCTCGAGGCCTCGGCCCTCACGGCGAAGGGATTCGATACGGATCGCTCGTTCATGCTGATCGAAATCGCCGGTGATGAGATGTACTTTGAAGCGATGTCGCGCCTGGGTGTGGCGGTCGACTCGGGTGTGATTCGCCGCACCATCCGGCCCGCGCCGGGAGGCGTCGCGCACGATTGACCGGATGCTCGAGCGCGCCCACTCCCCGGTGAACGTTCTGCCGCGGGCTTCGGGATCGACGTTCACCTCACTCCGCCAGGTACAAGAGAAAGGCCCGGCTCGCGCCGGGCCTCACGGCTCATACGGCCGCGTCTCTTGTCACCAGCGTCGGGCGCTACGACCGACCGACTCGTCGGTCAGGCCCCGATTCGTCATCGACTCTCCATTCCGGTCGACGACATGTTGTTGGGAGAGTTCTTCTGCAGGATGTCCACGAAGCGGCGGCCTGACTCAGGAACGGTCGTTGCCGCCCCGGTCACGAGCCGTCGTGCCGTGACCTTGCGTCCGTAGACCTGCGCGTTGGCGTCGTTGTCGGGGCGAAGGGAGGTCCCGGTCAGCGACACGCCGGCAAACAAGCCGCGCGACCTCGAGTAGCTGAGGATCTCGGACCGCAGCGAGGCGTCAGTCGACGCTTCGACGGCGCGTCCCTTGGGCCCGGCGGCGACCGAGGCGCTTCCGCCGAGCTTGACCTTGCTGTTGAGCAACGCGCCCACACCGCGCGGGTTCATCACCAGCAGCACGAGATCGGTCGACTCCACGCCGATCTGGAATCCGACGCTGCCGCCCTCGAGCGTATACATGGCGGGAGCGCCCCACGCCCCGTCAAACGAGCTGCCCGATCGGCAGACCATGGCGCCGCGGCCGTAGCTGCCGCCCAGCCCGACCGCCACCTTCGTCATCGACGGAATGACGATGACGCATTCGGCCTTCCTGAGCAGATCCTGGGGAATGTTATCCGGGACGTTGAGGATCTCCTCCATCACGACGCCACAGTTCTCGAGCCGGCTCTGCTCCTTGTTCTGAGCGCCGAGGGTGGCCATGCCGAAGACAACGCAGAATACCGCCACGTATCGAAACATGTGTGAACCTCTGTGAATACCGATGTGTCCGCGCCGGAGCTCTTGTCGGGCCCGTCACCTATCCCCAAAGGACGCAGCTGCCCCGAAGAGCCGCGCGATGAGGGCGATGACGGCCACAACCAACAGAATGTGGATGGAAGCCAGGGGTCAGCGGGTGCTGGCCCGGTGTTCGGCCAGCCAGTGCTGGCTCATCCGGCCGAGATCACCATAGCGCGGAGCTCGCCAGCGTCGAGACGTCAACGCCCAGATCCCAAACGCGCCGAGCACCAGACCGATCGCCGTCAACAACACAATGGACGCTCCCTCATTGGAGACTACTCTCCGTCCTGGGAGAGGTCTGTACTGTTGTGAACACCGTGGCGCCGCCGTCCCGATGTCGAACGCGGCCGACCGGTTGTCCGGGAATGGATGGATTACGCGACGCGAGGACCGCCCGCGTCCGGATGCTGGACCTGCCGCCCGAGACCTGCACGCTCGACCCCGGGCAGATCAACCCGAGGAACACCGGGGGGCGAGGTGCGGGCGCGAGACCAGGGCGCCAGGCTGAAGTCAGCGATGCGACGGGCGTGCCGGAAGGCGCCCTATTTCTTGCCTGGCGCGACGATGGTCGGATCCAGGCCCTTCTTCACCTGCGGAACGCCTTCGGTCATCCAGAGCGGTGACGGCGCGCCCTTGAGGTAGTGGTCGAAGAACTGGCGCATCCGAACCTGGAAGTCCTTCTGGTTCTCTTTCTTCCCGAGGTGATGCGCTTCGTCGGGATAGGAGAGCAGGATGACCTGCTTGCCCAGGCGCCGCGCCGCGGCATAGAACTCGAGGCCCTGTCCCCAGTCGACCGATCCGTCGGCGGTGCCCTGCAGGATCATGAACGGCGTCTTGATCTTCGGCGCATTGTGCACCGGCGACTGGCTCTCGTAGAGGAGGTGCGCGGACCACGGCGTGACGTTCGCACCCATCCGCACCTGCCCGACCTCGGTGATGCCCTGTTGAATATTGCCGCTCGATCGATACAGCGTGCCGTAGAAGCTCGTCAGATCGGTCGGAGGCGCGCCCGTCACGACAGCCGCGAAGATGTCGGTTTGCGTCACGATGAACGACGACTGGTAGCCGCCCCAGCTGTGGCCCTGCAGGCCGATGTGCGCCGGGTCCGCGTAGCCCAGCTCGATCACCTTCCTGACGGCGCTGGTGACACAGTCGAGCGCCGACGATCCGGGCTTGCCGATCTCGTACCTGACGTCGGGCTGCAGCACGAGATAGCCGTTGCTCGCGTAGGTCGACATGTGAGGCCGATCGTCGTAGACCGGAAACGAGAAGTTGTGGTGCGTGTCGGACATCAACTCGTAGAAGTACACGAGCATCGGATACTTCTTGCCCGGCTCGTACCCGGCCGGCAACGTGAGCGTGGCCTGCAGGCGCTGGCCCTTGCTGTTCTTGTAGTCGACGAGCTTCTTCGATCCCCACGCGAACTGCTTGAACAGATCGGGCTCCGCGTCGGTCACCTGCCGGGGCGCCGTGAAGCGCTTGTCCGCGACCCAGTAGTTCGGGTACTCGTTGAAGGTCTGCTCGGTGAAGATGACCCGGTCGGCATTCTTCGCGGCGATCGGCGCGCCGATGGACTTGTCAGCCCAGATGAGTGGCAAGGGCGACTGGCCCGGTGCGGCTTCCGAGTAACCTGACTTCTTGGTGTATTCGCCATAGGTCGAAAGCAGCACCGGCTTGCCGAGATCGATCGGCTCGGCCGGGGCGGCCCCGCCGCGCCCACCGCCGCCGCGCCCGCCGGCGCCGGCCCGGCCGAGCTGCGTGACGCGATACCGCACTTCCTGCTTCGCGCCCTCTCCCTTGGTGAGGTTCGTGATCGATCCACCCGCGAGCGGCAGCGCCCAGACGTCGTAGCGGTCGTAGAGCAACGCCGATTTGGCGTCCGACGTGAAGCCTGCCACGCCGTAGACGGGCTTCTCGTAGTCGTGGTCGTCTTCCGCGTTCACGAAGCTCCGGCCGCCGTCTATCACCGTCTTCTTCTCGGTCGCCATCTCGTACGAATAGACGTGGCCGCTCTTCAGATACAGGAACCACTTCCCGTCGGGCGACAGGCCCATCGTCCGCGACAGTCCCGGTTCGATGAGCGTGCGGGCCCCTGTCGTGAGGTTCACGCGGTAGAAATCGCCCCTGGTGGCGCCCCACTCGACCTGTCCCCGGTACGGCGTGTCGAGCCGGCCAATGGCCCACTGCAGATCATCGGTGGGGGTGATCGTCTTCATCTCGTCGTCGGCAATCTGGCGGAGCGAGCCGGACGCCACATCCAGGATGGCCGCCCTGGTCGCGCGCTTCTCCTGGTTCAGCTGGACGATCTGCACCGATTGCGGCTCGTCGTCTTTCCAGTGCCAGACATCGACATTGGCCTGCGGATCGGTCGACGCGGGTTTCTCGGCTTCCTGATCCTTCAGCCCGACGAGCACCCGCGAACCGTCCGTGCTCCATTTCGGCGCGGCGAACTCACTGATCACCATGCCCGAGGGAAACGACGAAGCCTTGGCAGGATCGAATGTCGTGGCCTGCATCTGAGGCGTGCCGACGTTTCTCCACAGCAGCAGCGCGTTGTCACGCTGGAGTTTGCCCTTCGCCTTGTCGCCGCGAAGTGCGGCGAGGTTCGCGCCCTCGGCGCTCCAAGCGAGCTGGTCGTAGTCGGCGTCCGCCGCGTCGAGCATCTTCTGGTCGCCGCCGGCGAGCGTCATCACGTACACGCCATTGCCCAGGCGCTGCTGGCCACGCACGGTGTAGGCCATCTGCTTGCCCGCGTCATCGAAGGCGTACAGACCGACGTTACCCACGTATCGCTGGTTGCCCGAAGCCATGTGCCGCATCAGCAGGTCTGTGCCCGGCGCGTTGCTGTCAACAGGCACTGATCCGCCGGCGGCGCCGCCCCGCCCCCCGCGACCTCCGGCGGCATCGGCGGCAGGCGTCGCGCCAGGAGCCTGGGGCCGCAGCAGCAGCCACTCGCCGTCGGGCGAGAAGGCGAAGCTGCCAACCGAAGGAAACGCCGACTTGGCGCCGGTCGTCAAATCGATCACTTCGAATGCCCGCGCCGGTGCCGGTTCGGCGCCTCCGGTCGCTCCCTGAGCCGGCGTCCCGCCCCCGCGTCCGCTCCCTCCTCGACCGCCGCGTCCGGTGGTTGCGGGCGGCGCGATGAAATACCCGACCCATCGCGCGTTCTCCGAGAAGGATGCGCCGGTTCCGCGCGGGACCTCGTAGACCTTGTCGCCGTCGAGCGCCTTTACGACCAGCGTGCCGTCGCCCTCGTTGGGCGTCAGCGTGTAGAGCATCCACTTGCCGTCGGCCGATATCACGGCGCCGGAGATGCGCTTGATCTTGGCGTAGTCATCAAGCGTGATGGGCCGCGGCGCTGCGGTCTGCGCGCGCATCAGCAGCGGCGTCAGCGTGAGGGCCAGGACGGCGACGAACAGGAGACGACGGGGACGGCTGGACGAGATCATCGGTATGCTCCCACAGGGCTCGGGCCGGGGCGAACGAGCGGGACTGAAGGTCCTGCGCCGGACCTTCAGTCGAACCGGCGAAGGATAGCACGGCGGGAAAGTTGTTCCAGGCGGAAATCGGGAGGAAGTTGGCGATTCAGGCCTTGGGCGGCGTCAGACCGACTCCCACCGGCGCGCCAGGGAACGCGCGATGATCAGGAAGGCCGCGGTGAGCGAGGTCAGCACCAGGACCTGGGGCCACAGGCTGCTAATCGGCTGCTCGTACCAGAACACCTTCTGGAAGCCGTCGAGCGCCCAGGCATTGAATGTCACCAGGCCGATCTTCTGCATGAAGTCCGACATGAGAAATCGAGGGAACATGCTTCCGCCCACGGCCGACATCACGAGAATGAGGATCGTCGAGATTCCCGCAAGCTGCTGGCGCGTTCGTGAGGCGGTCGCAAGCACCAGGCCGAACCCGGCCGCCGCCGACGCCGTGGGGATCGTCATCAACGCGAACCCGCCGAAATGTTTCAGGAGCTCGACCTTGAAGACGAGCGCGCCCCAGACGAACATCACCAGGAGCTGGGCCATTCCCATGAGCGCGATGAAGATCCACTTCCCGAGAAGCAGTCCTCCCATGCCGACAGACGATGTGAGCAGGCGCTCGAGGGTGCCGCTCTCCTCTTCGTCCAGGAGCGTGCCGCTCGCGCCGGACATCGAGAACAGCAGGAACATCACACCGGTGCCCGCCGCGTAGAAGGCGATGAGCCCGCTCGATTTCTTCTCCCCGATGAGATCGACCGTGTTCACGCGGACCAGCCCGACCGATTCTGCTGTGGAACCCGCGCGCCCTCCTCCAGACGCGCTGCCTTCTTTTCCCGTTGGGGCGCCTGCCTGGCTTCCCCCGGCCCTTTCGCGAAGCCTCGGAAGGAATTGCCCGACCGCCTGCTCCTGCTGCGCCGTGAACGCTCCGCCGTACTTGGAGAACATTTCGAGCCCGCGCCTCGCAATCAGGTCGGGCGCGCTCGTCATCGCGGCCTTTTGAAGCAGGCCGAAGACGAGCTGCGGCGCGACGGGATCGGACTTGTCCGCCAGGAGATCGATCGGCTTGGCGTCGCCTCCGAACGCGCCGAAGGTCTCGCCAAATCCAGGAGGCACGACAATCGCGACCGGGAACTCTCCGCCCTTGACGAGCGACTCGGCCGAGGCGCGATCGAGCAGCGTTCCGCTCGCGCTGGTGGTTGTGACGCGCAGCCCCGGGTCTTTCATGAGCTCGGCGACGAACCGCGTGCTCGCCTCGCTGTGATCCTGGTCCACCAGGGCCACCTTCACTCGCGAGGTGCCGCTTCCGCCCTGGCTCCCAAAGACTCCGGCGAAGATCGAGAAAAAGGCGATGGGCAGGACGAAGGTCAGCAGGAGCGCGACGCGATCGCGCTTGAGGTTCAGGTAACTGATCCGGAGAACCGTGCGAATCATTCCCGCAGCTCCCGTCCGGTGATGTGGATGAACACCTCGTGAAGGCTCGGCGCGGAGACGTTGATGTCATCGACCCGGCACCCGGCGCTGGCCAGGCGCGTCAATAGAGCCGGCAGCTCGGCCGCGACGTTCTCGACGCGCAGGCGCAGCACAGATCCAGTCGTCCCGGCGGCGGAGGACGCGCTTTCAGCCGCACCCGTCACGTCGAACGGCGCGGGCCGGTCCAGTGTCAACGTGACCTGCCGATGACGCCCAACGGTCTCGGCCACCAATTCGTCGAGCGTTCCGGCGGCGACGACCTTTCCGTGGTCGATGATGACAATGCGATCGCAGATCTGCGGCACCTCGTCGAGCTGGTGCGTCGTCAGAAGAAGCGAGGCTCCATTTCCGCGCAACTCGGCGAGCATCTCGATGATCCGCTGGCGGCTCTGAGGATCCACTCCAACCGTCGGCTCGTCCAGCAGCACCAGGTCCGGCCTGTGAAGCACGCCGCACGCGATATTCAGACGCCGCCTCATGCCTCCCGAGAACGCCTTGGTAGGCTCCTTCGCCCGGTCCGCCAGGCCCGTGAACTCGAGCGCCCACCTGGTCCGTTCCCGGAGGACGCCGCCCGAGAGCCCCTGCAGGCTCCCGAAGATCTCGAGATTTTCGACCGCCGTGAGCCGCGGATAGAGCGCGAGTTCCTGCGGCACCACCCCCACGCGCTTCCGGGCCAGGCGGGCCGCTTCACCTGCGGATCCGCCTGTTCCCGGACCCGCCACCGCGCCGAATATGCGAATCTCTCCCTCATCGAGGCGCACGCGCCCGGCGATCGCCCGTATCAGCGTCGTCTTTCCCGCGCCGTTTGGGCCGAGCAGGGCGAGCCACTCACCCCGCTCGAGCTCGATTCCCGCGTGGTCGAGTGCGATCGCCGAGCCGAACCGCTTGCTGGCCCCGGTCACTCTCAGTGCCGACGTGGAGGACGCAATTGTTGCTGACATGGCCCAGACTCCTCCGGGAAGTTTACCCGGAGGAGGGCATCGGCCGTGAAGACACAGTTGCAGCTGTGGATCTGGCTGGCGCGATCGCGTGATCGGAGAGACCGGCTGATGCGAGCTACGGCCTCTTGATGGGCACGCGAACGTCGATCGGCTGCTCGAGTGGAAGTGAAAGCCGTGTGCCGCGCGCCAGCCGGATTTCCGGACCGTGCGAGGTCAGTACCACGGCGGTGCCGGCGCCGGCGCCAATGACCGATCCAATCAGGGCACCCTTCCCGCCGCCCAGCAATGCGCCCAGGATCGCGCCGCCGGCCGCCGGGACCGCTATCTTGGCGGCGTTATTGTTCTTCTTCGCCGGCGCCATCAGATCGACCCGTGCCGCGACGGGGTACTGTTCGTCGCTCGCCGCAATCGACGCGGTGCTGAACTGCAGCGTCACACTGGCCTGGCCCCGTGTTTGTCCCGCGGACCTGACCGCCGCGACCTCTCCGCTGATGTCCGTGCCCGCGGGAAGGACTTCCGTGCCGTCGATGACGACGGCGTCGGTGAGCGTGGCGTCGACCGGTTCTCCGGGGCGACTGAGGTCCGAGCCGACTGAGGTCGCCAACCTGACGGCGAGTCTCGTGCCTTCCGGAATGGTGAACTCGCGGAACTTCGCTAAAGACGGAAGGGCTGACGGCCCTCCGTCCCCTATCTGAATGTCGGCGATCTGATCACGTGGCACCGTGCGGGTGGCGGGTCCCACCTGGATGTTTACGGTCTTGTCGTCACGCGCGGTGAGCGTGCCCTGCAGCACGCCGCCGTCCTGTCGCGTAACTTCTACCTTCGCGCCGACCGGAACCTTCTCGACATCGGCACGCCTGGCACAGCCGAATCCGACAATCGCGGCCGAGAGCGCGATGCTCAGCAAGATGTTCTTCATGATTGGCCTCTGTGGCTTCTTGACGCTAATGGAATTCAAAGCAAAGTGCGTACCCGCGTCCAGACGGCCCCGGATTGGCCGAAAATGTCGGCAGATTGTCCTTGCTGCCAGTTTCACGTATTCCTACCATATCAGTAAGAGGATATGGGCATGACGCTGACCACGACGCCCCGGCAGATCGTCTTCCTCGCCGCGCCGCAATCGCAGATCGTAGATGTGGCCGGTCCCTTTCAGGTGTTCGTACGGGCCGCCGAACTCTTCGTGCGCGACCACCCGGGCGCCGCAAGCCCGTACGAGGTCGTCCTGGCGAGCACGGCCGCGAGCAGGAACATCCGGACCAACTGCGGGTTGACGCTCCAGGCCAACCTGAACTATCGCGACGTCCCGGATCCGATCGACACGTTTCTCGTGGCGGGAGGATACGGGCTCGACGCGGCGGCCAGAGACCAGGACCTTCTGGGATGGCTGCGCTCGAAGGCTGCGAAGGCCAGGCGGTTCGGCTCGATCTGCACCGGCGCCTTCCTGCTCGCATCGGCCGGACTGCTAGGCGAGAGGCGGGTCACGACGCACTGGAAGTGGGCGGACGAGCTGGCCCGCCGCTGCCCGGAGGCCATCATCGACGCCGACCCGATCTTCCTTCGGGACGGGAAACTCTACACGTCGGCAGGAATCACGGCCGGAATGGACCTGGCGTTGGCCCTGGTGGAGGAGGATATCGGGCCACAGCTGGCGGTTCGAGTGGCTCGCGAGATGGTGCTGTACCTGAAGCGGCCGGGAAGCCAGTCGCAGTTCAGCGCGGCCCTGTCGCTTCAGGCCTCCGATCGCCAGCCGATCAGCGATCTTCAGGCGTGGATTCTCGACCACCTCGCCGACGACCTGTCTGTCGATCGGCTGGCGGCCAGGTGCGCGATGAGCCCCAGGAATTTCGCCCGCCTCTTCGTGAAACAGACGGGTCTCACCCCGGCAAGATTCGTCGAGCGGGGCCGGATCGAAGCCGTCCGCCGAAGGCTGGAAGAAAGCGACCGGGGACTCGACCAGATTGCCGCCGAGTGCGGCTTTGGCAGCGCGGACGCCTTGCGCCGGTCGTTCGCCCGGAGCCTGCACGTCTCGCCACGCGACTACAAGGCACGGTTCTCTCGCACAGCTGGAGCGGCGTGACGCCGGAGGCCCCCGACAGGCCGCGCCGCATGGTGTCCATCAACGACTGCGACTCTCAGCGGAGGTTGTATGAAGCCCCTCGCCTTGTTCACCCTGGCCGCTCTTGCTGCCATCTCGAGTCACGTTCCAGCCGCATCCGGCGCAGCCCCAAGCGCCGCCGCCGTCGAATACGAGCAGCATTTCGACGCGCTCAGCAAGCTGTCCATCGAGGTGGCCGAAGCGATGCCGCCCGAACAGTACGCATTCCGCCCGGACCCTCCCTCGATGACCTTCGGCGAGCTGATGGTGCACATCGCGCAGGCGAACTTCGCCTTCTGCTATGGACTGAGGGACTCGAATCCGCCCGCGCCGCCTTCGGTTACCGGCAAGGACCCGATCGTCGGTTACCTGACGGAGTCGTTCGCGTATTGCGCGGCGGTGATCCCCGCCCTGACCGACCAGCAGCTCAACACGCCGCACCCGTCACCTGATGGCCGCCTCCTCGGAAGAGAGATCCTGCTCGCGTTCTACATCCATGTGGCGCACCACCGCGGACAGGCCGAGATCTATCTTCGCGACAAGGGCATCACGCCTCCGCGGTACATCATCTGAGCGGACACGCCGCGCCGCGCAGGATGACGTGGTCGATTCAGGTTCCGGGGTGCACGGCCGCGTCCGCCATCTGTCGGGCCGGGGGCTCGTCGTCTGCCGGCACTGTCAGCGTGATGCTGGTTCCCAGGCCAGGGCCCGTCGCAATCTCCATCCCGCCGCCGATGTGCGCGAGCCGCTGCTGGATGCTGAACAGGCCGAAGCTGGTCTCGTCCGAGCCGCGCTTCTTCAGCAGATCGGGATCGAACCCTTTTCCCTCGTCACGAACGCTCAGCTGGATGCGATCGTCGTGCGTTCGACGCAGCGTGACATGGGCCTCCGGGACAGACGCGTGCTTCACCGCGTTGAGGAGCAGTTCCCGTGCGCACTCGAAGAGCAGGAAGCGCCTCTCCTCGCTGGCCGGTTCGGCCCCCGTGTCGGCGTTCAATTTGACCACGAAGTGATTGTTCTCCAGCGTCCGTGAGGCCAGCCAGTTCAGGCCGCCGACCAGCCCGGTCTCGTGGAGCACGGGCGGGCACAATTCCACCGTCAGCGAGCGTGACGCATCCAGGGCTTCCGTCAGGATGCTTTCAACGGCCCGCGCCGTGACGGATCGCCGCGCGATGTCGCCGTCGCGCTTGAGCCGCTCCACCTGGAGTCGCGCCGCGACCAGCAGTTGCTGGATGTGGTCGTGGAGGATTGCGGCCAGGCGCTTGCGTTCGCGCTGCTCGGTCATCGTCAGGTCGGATGCCAGCGCGCGGAGCTGATCGGCCTGCCGCTGTACTTCGACCGTGCGGTCGGCCACGCGGCGCTCCAGCGTCTCGTTCATCTCGCGCAGCGCTGTCTCCGCCCGCTTGTGCTCGCTGATGTCGTTGAACAGGATGGCGACCTGCCGGCGTGCCGGATCGCCGACGCGATACGCATAGACGTCGTACCAGCGGTTCAACGCCCTCGCCTCGTTCTCGAAGCGCCGCGGTTCTCCCGTCACGGCAATCTGGCCGTAGATCTCGAACCAGTGCGCCTCGTGCGCCGGGGCCAGCTCGCGCATCCGTTTCCCCTGCGCGTTACAGAGGCCCGTCTGCTTTTCGAACGCCCGATTGACCTCCAGGAAACGGTAGTCGACGGGCCGGCTCTCGGCGTCGAAGATCAATTCGACGATGCAGAATCCCTCGTCGATGGTATTGAACAGATTGCGATAGCGCTCGTCGCTCAGCCGCCGCGCTTCCTCGGCGCGTTCACGTTCGGCGACCTCGGCGCGAAGCGACTCGTTGGCTCGGGCCAGTTCCGCCGTGCGCTCTGCGACGCGGTCGTCGAGCTCGAGGGTCAGCTGCATCAGGTCCGAATTCGTTTTCAGCAGCTCCTCGTGAGCATCGCTCAGCTCGGCCGTGAGGTCGTCGACGCGTCGCTCCAGATCGACCGCCCGCGCCTGGGGCGGCAGGCGGATCTCGCCCAGTTGTTCGCGCAGCGCGCGAACCGTCTCCTGCGCCTCGGCGAGCTGCCGTTGTAGCTCCTCGGCTGTCATGCGATCGCATTCCTCACGACGATCACGGTGGCGTCGTCGTCCTCTTTGGCCAGCAGCCGCAGCAGTGCCTGCGCCAGGACGGGAGCCGGCTGTTCCGCCAGGCGGGCAACGTCCTTCCAGCTCCAGTGGGTGCGCAATCCGTCGGAATGGAGCACCAGCATGTGGTCGGGCGGCCAGGGATGCTCGGTGACCACCGCGTTGGGCGCGTTCAGGCCAAGGACCCCGCGGCGAATGGTGAAACGAAACGGCTCGGCGCTCGGGAAGATCCGGACCTCGATGTTGCCCACCGACGCAAAGGACAGCCGCTCCCGGCCCCAGTCGAAGCGGGCCAGGGCCATCACCACGCCGCGTGTGGCGCGGCAGGCGCGGCCCACGCCGCGAAAGATCTGGTCGAGCGGCCGGTCGAAATGGCCCTCCACATACTGCCGCGCGGCCTGGGCGGCGCGGTGGGCGAACTGTCCGTGGCCCAGGCCGTCGATGATGCCCACCAGGGCGCTTTCGGCCCACTGCTTGATCACAAAGGCGTCGCCATTGTCCGCGCCTGGCATGCCGCGGGCGGGTCGCCACACCAAAGGCGAGCGGGCAGGGCCGGATGCTGGTCGTCTGCTCGCGCACCCATTTGCGGCAGACGATGCGCGTGCCGCGGCCCCGCTCGCGAAGCGATGTCGAGCTCGTCCATCAGCCGGTTGACGGCTCCCAGGCCCGTGCCGCGGGTGCCGGCCGTGGAAAACCGATCGCCCAGCGCCTGCTCGACATCGGCGATGCCGGGGCCGGTGTCCCGCGATTCAATCTCCAGGCCGACGCGGCCGCCGTCGGCGAGCGGCGTCAGCGTCAGCGTTCCGCCGGAGGCGTGCTTGATCAGGTTGGTGGCCAGCTCGGTCACGGCGAGGGCGATCTCTTCGCAGGCTGTCGGGTCGAAGCCGATGCTCTCGGCCAGAGCCTTGGCCGCCCGCCGCGCTGCGCCCACGCTGCTGTCGTGGACGCACATCCAGCGGATCTGTGGGGGAGTCGATCCCATGGCTAGCCCTTCAGCCACTTGCGCACGACCACGGTCGTGCCTTTGCCGACCGCGGACTCAATCGTCATTTCGTCCATCAGCCGTTTGGCGCCGGGCAGGCCCATGCCCAGCCCGTTGCCGGTGCTGAAGCCCGACTTCCATCGCCTTCTCCACGTCGGGAATGCCCGGCCCGTGGTCCTCGAACGTCAGTTCCAGGCCCGCGACGGGCCCCTGGCTCAGCGACCGCCAGCGCATGACGCCGGCACTTGGCGTACTGGTAGATGTTCCGGGTCAGTTCCGAGGCGGCGGTGACGATGCGCGTCACGTCGGTGATGCCAAAGCCCAGGGCGGTGGCCGCGTTCCGGACGATCTTGCGCGCCATCACGATGTCGCTTTCGGATTCGATCCGGAATTCGCCTTGTTGCGGGTCGTTCATGGGCGGCGTGCCTCGGAGGGCGCGGCGTTGAGCAGATCGAACGCCCGGTCCACGTCCAGGGCGGTCAGGGCGTTGCCCATCGTCAGGCCCAGTTGGGTCGCCGTGACGGCCACGCTGGCGCGCATGCCGGCCAGCACCGTGCGACCGCCCATCAGCGCGACCATCTGGACGGTTTCCGCGACGGTCCGCGCAAAGAAGGAGTCCAGGGTCTGGACCGTGGAGATGTCCAGCACCAGGCCCTTGGCTCTCATGCCGCGCCATGGCCTCCAGCACCTGCTCCTGGAGCGCCGACACGGTCTCGTCGTCCGGGTCGGGCGGCACCGTGACCAGCAGCAGGTCGCGGAGCTTGATGACGGAAATGCTTTCTCTCGGCCATGATGTCCTCTTCGTCAGTGGCTGTCGTGTCTTGCCGACGACTTGCAGGTTCAGGATGTCCAGCGCCACCTGCAGGCCGGCGGCCAGCGACGACCGCGTCGATGATGTCCGACAGGTCGATGCCCAGGTGCACCAGCGTCTGGGCGATGGCCGGCCGCACGCCCGTCAGCACCACCTGCGCCCCCAGCAGGCGGACGGCGCTGATGGTCTCGATCAGGTGCTGCGCCGTCTGCGTGTCAATCGTCGGCACGCCCATGATGTCCACCAGGGCCACGGGCGAATTGGTTTCCACGATGCGGTCGAGCAGCCGCTCCATGAACTGCTGGGTGCGCTGGCTGTCGAGCGAGCCGATCAGCGGCGCGACCACCACGCCCTGCCAGACCTGCATGACCGGCGTGGACAGTTCCATGATTTCCTTGGACTGCTGCTGAATCCGCTCCTCGGCCTGCTTGCGCTCGGTCAGGTCGCGCGTCACCTTCGAGAAGCCCCGCAGCGTGCCGTCTCTTGTCGCGCAAGCGCCGAGATGATCACGTTGGCCCAGAACTGCTTCCCGTCCTTCCGCACGCGCCAGCCTTCGTCTTCGAACCGCCCGTCCTTGGCGGCGGTCTTCAGTTCCTGTTCGGGCAGGCCGCGCTGGATGGCCTCGGCCGGATAGAAGCAGGAGAAGTGCTTTGCCGATGATCTCCTCGGCGCGATAGCCCTTGATGCGTTCGGCGCCGGCGTTCCAACTGACGACATGCCCGTCCGGGATCGAGCATGACGATGGCGTAGTCCTTGACGCTTTCCACCAGCAGGCGGAAGCTGTCTTCGCTGCCCAGCACGTCGGCCGAGGGCTTCGATGATCCGTTCACCTGTTTTGGCATGGTCGGTCTCTTTCGAGTGAGGGTGTGGCCGGGCGGGCGGGCGATCGGTTGGGTCGCAGCCCGGCCATCTGGAGAGCCGGATGCGACGATGCGGTGAGATGGGTGTGCATGTTCCGATTCCAGCTATCGACGCCAGTCAGCGGCCCGGCTTCCGTCCTGAGGCTCACGGTTCTTCGAACATGCCCAGGCGTCTGCCCGGACTCGTTGCGGCGGGAGAACACGGGGATGCGAGTCTGATTCTACAACCATTGGCCCCAATGCAAGGAAGAACGCGGGCGGCTCTGCGATGACAGTCCCGAGCGCGAAACTCGCCACCTCGGCTCTGCCGCGGTGGCGTGGATGCGGGTTCTACGCTCTACCGGGCACACGGGTGCCCGGTAGAGCGGTGCCACGTTCGCTATTTCGGCTTGACGACCTTGCGTGTGACTGAGTACGCGACCAGCGCCGTGCCTTTGAACTGGTTGTTCGGCCCGAACGTGAACGGAATCGGGATGGCCCCGTAGTAGTTCATCGCGCCACCCCCGTCGATGATCGGCTCTTCTTTGAGAGGTATCACGATCGTCTCTTTCGTGGGGTCGAACGGCGATTGGAGGTTGAGGCCAGTGAAGATGCCCAACGACCGCTCCCGCGTCTGATGAGATTTCGGCCGTTCGACGGAGGAACGCAATTCGGCCGGTATCGAAGGCCAATACCGATACCGAGCGTCAGAGACGACCAACGCCTTCATGACGGCAAGAATCGCGAGCGTCGCCGTCTTCTTGCCGAGGTCCACCTTCACCGAGAAGTACGTCGAGAGCTGCTCGGGCGACAGTTCGAAATCTCGAGTGCCGGCCAATGTTTCACGTTCCGACGTATCCCAGCTTTCGTCCTTCGTCAAAAGCGACTTCACATCCGCGATGGACATCCGGGCGATGCCTGGCCCCGCGCCGATGAACTGGCGTGTCTGTGCCAGATCCGTCATCTGCGTGGCGTATGCCTCCATCTGCTGCTGCATCAGCGCACGCTGCGCGGCCGGGACGTTCTTCAAGACTTCCGGATCGAGCGCCGCGGGCATCTCGCCGCCGATGACGCGCATTTCCGTGTCGACAAACGTCAGCGATCGGCCGATGGTCATGTGCAGCGCGTACTGCTTCCGGAACTCGTGCCCAACGCCTTTGACTTCCACCGTCAGCTGACCGATCGTGTCGGCCTGTTGCCAGTCACGGACCCGAAGGTCGAGATGAATCTCGCCAGTCCAGTTCATCCGGTAGAGCGTCTCCATGAGGGGGGTCAGCAACCCGACGCCGCCGCCCTCGATCCCGATCGCGCCGGTGACCGCGTCAACGAGATCCTGCTTCATCTCGGTCGCTTTGACCTGGGGCGTGACCCTGATCGTGACCGTCTTCTCAATCGGCATCACCTTCTTCGGATCGAGATCGGTCTGCTGGCTGTTGCCCGTGAACGTGACCGCGGCCTCGCCGTCGTCGTTGGTCCTGATGGCGTAGAGACTTCCCGTTCCGTTCAGGGGCTGGATGAGCTGCTCTCTGGGCACCGTGCTCTGGTCGACGAACCACTCGGTGCGTACGCCTTTGAGGTTGCCGGTCTTTGGCATGTCCAGATCCAGTCCGGCCAGGGCGACGAGGCACCGGTGGTCTTTCATCCAGTCGGTCACCCTGCTCCCGTCGATGAAGAAGTGCGCGACCACCGTCCGGGTGCCATCACCGGAAGAACGGGTCTTGGTCCGAACCAGAGGCTGGCCGGGCGCTTCCACCCTCATCTTCCCGTCGAGAAAGGTATATGTGGCGATGAACTTGATGATGCTGAGGATGGCGTTGTTCTCCTGGACGCCCTCGGTATATTTCCCGATGAACTTCTTCCCCGCGGTGACTTTTTCGAAGATGCCGGTCACGCCGACGACATAGGCGTCTTCGGAATAGCCGGGGGCTTCCGGGCACGGCGTCAGTTGCGGAGCCCTGGGCTCCGCTAACCCGGCGGGCGACCCGTCGTCGGGCCCGGCAGGAGCAAGGTGCTCCGGCCGCCAGCCGTCCGGGGTCACAAGAGGTCCGGCGAGGGGTTCGCCCGCCTTCATCTTCGCCAGCGCCCGGCGCAGGGGCACGGCCATGTCTTCGGTCAGCACCCGCAGGATGAACAGGCTCTGGATGGGGTCGAGTCGCTCGGCCTCGCCGGCGAAGCTTCCGAAGGCAGGGCCCGGACGATACGCGCCGAGGTCCCGGAGGAACGCCGTCAGCGCCTGAATCGACGCGTTCTCTGACCCGAGGCCCGTCTGCAGCCATGTCGTCAGGTCGGGTCCGACCGACCCTTGCCCGCCGATTCGCGTGAAGAGCACGTCCATCGCGCCGATGAGGTCGCCCAGGGCCACGGAGTGCCCGGACCGGAACATCTGGGTGAACTCCCGGATCTCGGTGTCGGTCACCGCGAGGTGCAGAGCGGGAAGCGCTGACGGCCCGGCAATCTGCGTGCGATCCTCCTTCCAGATGGAGAATCCGCACAGCTGCGCCGCTTCCGTGGTCAACGCGACCGCATCAGTCGTGGCGTCGTTGATCGCCCGGGCGATGTCGGCCAGGCGGGTCAGGCGGGAGGACTCGTTCTGCAGGGAATCGGCTTTCATCTCGCCCGCGGGAAGGGGCCGAGACCGACCGTCCTGGGGACGTGCCGTCGCCGGCCAGGACCAGCTGCGCATTCGAACCGGTAGGCCTGATCTCTTCGGCTTCGCCGAAGAGCGGAAACGTTACAAGGATGCAGAGCGTCCCTGCGACGGCCTGGCGGCAGGGCCGCCCGATGGCATCAACTGCGGCTTCAAACATTCCGATCGACATGTGAACGGTCCTCCCATGCCGGGTGGCATCCTGATCCGAGGCTCTGTCGGTGTGCCGGACGCGGAAAGGAACGCGGGCGCCTTCGTGGCGGGAGATCACGGGATTGCGGGTCCGATTCTACAACCACCCGCCCCTGCTTCGGTGAGAATCGCCGGGCAGCGCCTCTGGGACGGCCTCGAGGGCGAGACTCGCCACGAGGGTGTTGTGGCGGCCACACTTGCAGGATCAGGAGATCCGCTTGTGCAACCGTGCGAGGTCGGTCGGGGGGCATGCAAGGACAGCCACACGGATCACGCGGCCGCCCGACGCCCGGCCGGGCGCGCTGAAGGTGCCGGGAGGCCACCCCTTCTGCAATCCAAGGCTCGCGGCCCCCCGGTTTGTCGGCTGCCTCGTCGCTCAGAAGTTGAGCGCCGTGGCGCCCTTGGCCAGATACTCGACCACGTTGGCTGCAGACACGATCCGTGCGCCCTCGACCATGTCGTGTTCGGTGATGCCTCGAGGCTTGGCGCAGGTGCCGCAGGCCCAGATCTGCCCGCCGTTGGTGACGAACTCGCGCATCACGTCCTTGAGCGCCGGAAAGCCTTCCTTGCGGAGGTCGTCGGCGTAGCCCCTGGTCGCCAGCCAGACTCCGTCGCTTGTCAGCAGCACGACCGCTTCCTGGTCGGCCGCCGCGGCGACGTTGCCGATAATGAACGGCAGCGTCGCCCGCTCCGCGTCGTCTTTGCCGTGTGTCGCAGTGGTGAGAATCCTTGCTGCCATGATGTGCTCCTCGATTCGTCGTTACTTCTTGCGAATGTAGAAATGGACCCTCTCGCCCTCGCGGCGGGTGGTCACGAGGGGGTTCCCTGTCAGGGAACTCCATGATGCGATGTCGGCCTCGGCGCCCGGTTCGCCGCTGACCACATCGAGGATCTGTCCGGCGCCGAGCTCGCGCATCTTCGCCCTGATGAGCGGCGTCAGGGTGGCGCAGCCCGCCTCGCCGCCGTCGAGCACGGAGGCAGCGTTGGTGGAGAGGCCGTCCGCAGCGCCGGCCGAATGGCGGGTTGAGGGTTGTTCCTGCCGAAAGCCCGAACAAAGCAGGTCGAGGACGACGATGCGACCGTCTCGAACGGTCGCGTACGCCTGCTGTTCGATCAGCCGCTCTCCCGTTTCGTCGTGAACGCGGAAGCGCCAGGCCATGTGAAGCCGGTCCGCGATCATCCGGGTGCCACCGTCGAGGAGTTCCACGCGATCTGGCGGTCCGAACCACTCCTGAAAGCAGCGTGTTGGATCTGCCTGCCCGAATTCCTCGCGGACGCGTCGTGGCAGCAGGGCTCGGAACTGTGTGTCTTCGGCAAGGCACGACGCCAGTGCCGGAAAGTCGCGCTCAGTGAGCGCCTTCAGGAAGCGGCTGCCGACTCCGTCGGAATCGGCCTGCGTGAAGCCGGATCGGTCGTCGAGCCGGCAGGCCTGCCGGCCTGCCGGGATTGCGGTTGCCATGAACCCACCTCCAGTCACTCTCTGGATGCTAGGCAATCGAACGGGGGGGCCGCATCGGACAAACGTCCCATGCCGGGCTGGCTGTCCATGCCCCGCCATCGGGCCGGTGTGGACATGTCGGCTGAAGGCTGCTTTGCAGGGGAGTCAGCGCTCGGGCGCCGGGGCTGACCCTCTGGAGGACCCGGGCGATCCCGGTTGAGCGCGCGTCAGCGGAAGAGACCGCGTTCGATGGCGAACAGCGTCGCGCCGACCTTGGTGCGGACGTCGGCCTTGTCGTAGATGTGTTCGAGATGGTGGCGCACGGTGTTTTCGCTGACCGAGAGACGCTTCGCGATGTCCCGGCGGCTGGCGCCGGTGGCGAGCAGGCGGAGCACTTCGACCTCGCGATCGGTCAGACCCAACGGCCAATGCCCCTTCGATTCGGCCGGCTCACGCGAGCGCACGATCGGCGCATCTCGGTGAAGCGCCTGGAGGAGCGCCGCGAACGAATCGCGGCACAGTCCGCTGCCTGACTCCCGTTGCATCACGGCGATCGCGGCGTCCGGTTCCAGCGCCGGCCGGCCCGGCCCTGCATGCGTCAACTCGTCGAATCGATCTGCCACGCCTATGATTCGCGCCCCGAGCGGGATCTGCCCTGAGGCCAGTCCGTTGAAGTAGCCGTGCCCGTCCGGGCGCTCGTGGTGCGCCGCCACGATCGGAATCACGGGCGCGAACGCCGGCACGCGTTCGAGAATCCTCTTGGCGTGGTACGGGTGAAGCCGCAGGCTCTCCCACTCCGCTGCACTCAACCGGTCCTCGGGCTTGTGCAGCACGAAGGAGGGTACGGCGACCATTCCCAGGTCGTGCAGCAGGGCCGCGCGACGCAGGGTCACGAGATCCGCCGGTCCGACCCCGCACGAGGGTGCCATCTGCTCGGCCAACGCGGCCACGCGGCGCGAATGCCCGGCGGTGTAGAAGCTCTTGAGATCGGCGAAATCGCCGAACGCCCGTGCGGCATCGTCCAGTTTCTCCAGGCTGAAGTACCGATAGGGGCTGTCCGGCTCCATCTGGCGAACGGTCGCCCAGATCGTGTCGCTTTCCAGACCTCGCCAGAATTCGTCGGTGGCGGCGAGGCTCTCGAAGGCGTCGACGATGGACGGGTCCAGGGCTTTGCCGCGACGGGACCGCGCCAGCTCCACCGCCGCGCGGCGCCCTTCGACCTGGTGGAGCACTTCCAGGAAGATCGTCGCGAACACAATCCGGGAGACCAGGGGAATCGCCGCTGCCCGCTGGCTGTGCGGGCCGGATCCGTCCCATTGCTCGAACACGAAGCGCAGCGCCTCCTGGACGCCTGCCGACCGGCCGAGCCGAAGGGCCAGCCGCGCCGCAACGTCCGACGTGTTCTGCAGGCCTTCCACCATGAAGCTGCGGCCGTGCATCGCGAAATTGACCACGTGCTTCAGACGGATGTTCAGGCGTTCCCCGGCAGCCATGTAGGAGGCGAGCCATTTGAGCAGGTCCCGTGGGTCGCTCGGATTGGTAAAGAAGAAGAGCTGTCGACGCGCGACAATGTCGTCGCCGAGGATTGCCGCAGCCATCCGGCTCGTCCATGCCGTGCAGCCGGCATCCATGAGCACCTCGGCGTAGAACAGGTCCGTGAGCTGGGACGCTGGCAGCCCGAGCGCGTCGGCAATGCGCATGCCGATGTAGGTGGCGCGCACGCCGTGGCCGGCCGACAGACCAACAGCCATGTCGGAGGCCAGCGAGAGCGCGCCGAGCAGGTCGATGCTGCGAAGCTGACCGACGGGTGCGTCGGAGTTCGTCATGGGCGTGCCTGCGAGGTGGCCGCACATCTGGTGACCGGCCCACCCGGATGGACGACGGACAGTCAGCGAGGACCGCCCGCCTCCCGTTCGTAGTTGCGCCGGAACAGATCGATCACGCCGGCTGCGTCCGCGGCGGTCCGCATCGGGACGGTGACCCACCCTGAGTCCGGATGGACGTGATGGGGCCTTGCCTGTCCTGCCGCGACCAGTTCGTCGCGAATGCGTCTTGGGAAGGGCAGGTCGGCGATCGTGTCGTGCAGGTGTCCAAGCTCGCGACGCCCGCGGCGGAACTCGATCCCGCCGAAGCGATGGTCGTGCGTCGTGACACCTTCCCAGCTGGTGACCGCTGCGCGTACCGACTCGAGTGGAGAGAGCATCGACAGATCCTTCACTGCATTCCGCGGGGGATAGATCAAGGATCAGCCCTCACAGCCCCTCGAAGTCAAGCGGGAAGTTGGTCGCCCTGGCCTTGGATGTCGTTGCCGGGATCCGGGGTCGCGGGCCGCTGGCGCGGCTCGGTTCGATTAAGCAGAAGTCGCGCCGCCAGCTCCGGCCGTAACTGAGCGGGGCTGTGCCACTTGCAGGATCTCGCGAGGCGATCGGCCCCGCATTTTCAGCCCGCGGCGGCGTCCGTCTGATCTCGATCCACCCCGGTTCCCGCATTCTGTTCGAAACGTCAGCCTGGCGGGCCGTGTCTGTGCAGAAGCGAACAGCGCTCTCCCAGGTGGCTTTGGTACGATGGAGCGCGTTTTGCCCGATCCAGGCGCCCCTCGACGTCGCGACTCGCCCGGAATCGTGTGAGCTGGCGCCAACGCGTCCGAGGAAGGACACACTCTCGCGTGAAGATCAGCCAGAAGACCATTCGCGATCCCATTCTGTCGCTGCGTGAAGCCATCACGCGCCGGCCGGAGTTCCCGAGGACCTTTGCCGGCGAGGAACCGCCGCTGCGCGCGGAGCTCTTCAGCCGGGAACAAATGGCGCAGCACGGGAAGGTCCTGGCGGGGCTGCACCGGTTGAGCACGAAGCGCGGCTCGAACGAGCTCCTGAAACGGCTGACCGAGAACGAGACCCTGCTCGTCGCCGTGCGGACGCTGCTGACCGAGGCCGTGAACAACGACCGCCGGATCACGCCGGCCGGAGAGTGGCTGCTCGACAATTTCTACCTGATCGAAGAACAGATCCGCACCGCCCGGCGCCACCTCCCGGCGCGTTACAGCCGGGAGCTGCCGCGGCTCGCAGACGGCCCGTCGGCCGCGCTGCCGCGCGTCTACGACATTGCCCTCGAGATGATCTCGCACGGCGACGGGCGCCTGGACACCGACGGCCTCGGCGGCTTCGTTTCCGCGTATCAGTCGGTGACGCCGCTGACGATCGGCGAACTGTGGGCCATCCCGATCATGGTGCGGCTGGCGCTGCTCGAGAACCTCCGCCGGGTGGCGGCCCGGATCGGGGCCGACCGCGTGGATCGGAACCGCGCCGACTACTGGGCGGACCAGATGCTGGCGGTCGCGGAGAAGGACCCGAAAAGCCTGATCCTCGTGATTGCCGACATGGCGCGGCCCGAGCCGCCGATGGTCGGATCGTTCGTCGCCGAGTTCGCCCGCCGCCTTCAGGGCAAGAGCCCGGCGCTCGCATTGCCGCTCACGTGGATCGAGCAGCGGCTGTCGGAGGACGGTCTGACGATCGAGCAGCTGGTGCAATCAGAGAACCAGCAGCAGGCCGCCGATCAGGTCTCGATCAGCAACAGCATCAGCAGCCTGCGCTTCCTGGGTGCCGCCGACTGGCGCGAATTCGTGGAGGCGAGAAGCGGCGTGGAAGCCACGCTGCGAGAGGATCCCGCCGGCGTCTATCCCCTGATGGATTTCGCCACGCGAGACCAGTATCGCCACGTCATCGAGACGACGGCCCGGCAGAGCGGCCGGACGGAGGGCGAGGTGGCCCGGCTCGCGATTCACCTCGCCAGCGAAACAGTGGCGACCACGCCTCACGAGGCGATATCCGGCGCCGGAACGGGTTCCATCGACGGCCCGGTACCGCCCTCCGCAGGATTCGACGCGGCCTCGAAGAAGCGCCACGTCGGCTACTACCTCGTCGACCAGGGGCTCGGCGAACTCGAGCGAGCCGCCCGCGCGCGCCATTCCATTGCGGAACGCGCCCGGCGCACCTGCCTCAGACATCCACTCACGCTCTATCTGGGCAGTATCGGCGCCCTCGCGGTGGTTCCTGCCTCGGCCTTGATCGTGACGGCGCGATGGGACGTGGCCGACAACCGGCTTCTCGGTCTGATCGGGGTCCTGCTGGCGCTGTGCTCGAGCCAGGTGGCCGTCGCCCTCGTGAACGCCCTGGTTCCCCGGCTGGCGACGCCCCGCGCCCTGCCGAAGATGGACCTGTCGAAGGGCATTCCCCAGGCCTCGCGGACGCTGGTCGTCGTCCCGACGCTCGTCACGAGCGCGCAGAACATCGAACAGCTGGTCGAGGCCCTGGAGGTGCGCTTCCTCGGCAACCGGGACGACCACGTCTTGTTCGGCCTGCTGACGGACCTGGCGGATGCTTCGCAGGAGGTCCTTCCGGAGGACGACGCCCTCGAGAGCCTCGCCGAGCGGCGGATCAACGAACTGAACAACAAGTACGTGGTCTACGACGAAGCCCCGGGCGGGGTGCCCGCCGGCCATGGCCCGTTCTTCCTCTTCCACCGGCCACGGCGCTGGAACGCGGCGGAACGCGTCTGGATGGGACACGAGCGCAAGCGCGGGAAGCTGGCCGACCTGAACGCGCTGCTCCGCGGCCGATCGGACGGCCGCTTCTCGCGCGTGGTTGGCCAGACCGGGGTCCTGCGGCAGGTGAAGTACGTCATCACGCTCGACGCCGACACGCAGCTGCCGCGAGATGCCGCCCGCCTCCTGGTGGGCACCATGATGCACCCGCTCAACTGCCCGCAGTACGACGAGCACGAGCAGCGCGTGACGGAAGGGTACGGGATCCTCCAGCCGCGCGTGGCGGTCAGCCTGCCAGGCGCCAATCGCTCCAGATATGCGCGGCTGTGGGCCAGCGAACCAGGCATCGACCCGTATACCCGTGTCGTGTCGGATGTCTACCAGGACCTGTTCGGCGAAGGCTCCTACATCGGCAAGGGGATCTACGAGGTGGACGCGTTCGACAAGGCCGTGGGCGGGCGCTTCCCGGAGAACCGGATCCTCAGCCATGACCTGCTCGAAGGGTGCTACGCGCGGGCCGGGCTGGTGACCGACGTGCAGGTGTACCAGGAGTACCCGGCCCGGTACGAGGAGGACGTGCGGCGGCGCTACCGCTGGATCCGGGGCGACTGGCAGTTGTGGCGGTGGCTGCTGCCGGGCGTTCCCGGGCGCGACGGGCGGCGAAGCAAGAACCCGCTTCCCGCGCTTGGCCGGTGGAAGCTTCTCGACAACCTTCGGCGCAGCCTGACGCCCGCCGCACTGGTCGGACTGCTCCTGGTTGCATGGGCCGTGCTGTCGCCCGCGTGGGGATGGACCCTCATCGGTGTGGGCTGTCTGCTGCTCCCCGCCCTGGTGACCACGCTGCCCGGGCTGGTGCGGCGGCCCGTCGACGTGTCACTCACGCGACATCTTTCAGAGACCGCGCGCGCGGTCGGGGGCCAGCTGACACAGGCGATGCTGACGCTCGCGTGCCTGCCCTACGAAGCGTGGTTCAGCCTCGACGCTGTCGTCCGCACGTTGTGGCGGACGGTCATCACCCGCCGGCACCTCCTCGAGTGGACGCCATCGGCTGACCAGGGACGCCCCGCGAGCCAGAGTCTTGCCGGCGCGCTCGCTCGCATGTGGATTGCGCCCGTGCTCGCCGCCGCAGTCTGTCTTTACCTGTCGATGCTCCGGCCGGCGAGTCTGGTCGCCGCCGTTCCTGTCCTGCTCCTCTGGCTTGCCGCCCCGGTTCTCACCTGGCAGATCAGCCGTCCACTGGCGCGACGCGACTCGCGGCTGACTCCGGGTCAGCTTCGATTCCTCCGCTGCGTCGCCCGCAAGACGTGGGGCTTCTTCGAGACCTACGTCGGGCCCGAGGATCACTTCCTGCCCCCGGACAACTACCAGGAATCGCCCGCCTCGGGCGTGGCGCATCGCACCTCGCCGACCAACATGGGGCTGGCGCTGCTCGCCAACCTGTCGGCCTGCGACTTCGGCTATATCTCGGCCGGCCGTCTGCTGGAACGCACCACGCGTGCGTTCCAGGCGATGTCGAGAATGGAGCGCCACCGCGGCCATTTCTTCAACTGGTACGACACCACGTCGCTTGTCCCGCTCGAGCCGCGGTACATCTCCTCGGTGGACAGCGGCAATCTGGCCGGCCACCTCCTGACGCTGCGGCCGGGACTGCTCGCGCTTGCCGCCGATCCGATCCTGCCGGCTCGCACGTTCCACGGGCTGCGCGACACGCTCGATTCTGTGGCCCGGGGCAGTCAGGGCGCGCCGGCGACCGGCCTGACCCGGCTTCAGAAGGCGCTCGATGGGGCGTGCGACTCGCCTCCGGCGACCGCAGCCGAGGGCCGGCAGGTCCTCGTGCGCCTCCTCGCGGAGAGCCGCGCGCTTGCCGGCGTGCTCGCGGGCAGGACCGACCTCGAGGCAATCCGTTGGGCGTCGGCGCTGGTCGAGCAATGCCGGGACGCCTGTGACGATCTCGCGTTGCTCGCCCCGTGGACGTCATTGCCGGCCTCAGCCGCGCCGCAGGCACACCTGCCCGGGTTCACCTCGATCCCCACGCTCGGCGAGCTGGCAGCCCTCGACCGGGAGTGGTCCGGCCCCGCCCGAGCCAGGATCGCGGCGATCGATCGGCTCGCGAGGCAGGCGATCGACCTGGCGGAGATGGAGTGGAACTTCCTGTTCGACCGGGCCCGGCAACTCCTGTCGATCGGATTCAACGTCACCGCGCGGCGCCGCGATGCGAGCTATTACGACCTGCTCGCGTCCGAGGCGCGCCTGTGCACCTTTGTCGCGATCGCGCAGGGACACCTGCCGCAGGAATGCTGGTTCGCGCTCGGGCGCCTGCTGACGACCGCCGCGGGCGAGCCGGTGCTGCTGTCGTGGAGCGGCTCGATGTTCGAGTACCTCATGCCGCTCATCGTGATGCCGGACTACGAGAACACTCTGCTGGACCAGACGTGCAGGGCCGCCGTCAAGCGCCAGATCGAATACGGCCGGCACCGCGGGGTGCCGTGGGGCATCTCGGAGTCCGGGTACAACCTGCTCGACGGGCGGCTCACCTACCAGTACCGAGCCTTTGGCGTCCCCGGGCTCGGGCTCAAGCGCGGCCTGGCGGACGATCTCGTCGTCGCTCCGTACGCGTCAGCGCTCGCGCTGATGGTGTCACCCGAAGAGGCCTGTTCGAACCTGATGCGACTCTCGGCCGATGGCTTCGAAGGAGAACTCGGCTTCTACGAGGCGATCGACTACACGCCGTCACGCCTGCCGCGCGGCCATTCACATGCCGTGGTTCGATCGTACATGGCGCACCACCAGGGCATCACCCTGCTGTCGCTGGAAAAGGTGCTCGTCGACGGCCTGATGCAGAAACGCTTCGCGTCCGATCCGGCGTTCCAGGCGACCGCCCTGCTGCTCCAGGAACGGATCCCGCGCACGAGCGCGTCGTACTCGCCGCCCACGCCGGCCGCGGAGGGCCGCACGGCGCCGATCGGGCCCGAGACCGCGATGCGGTCGTTCACTGCGCCGGACACCCCGGCTCCCGCCGTGCAGTTGCTGTCGAACGGCCGGTATCACGTCGTGGTGACCAACGCGGGCGGCGGGTACAGCCGGTGGAAGGACCTCGCCGTCACCCGGTGGCGCGAGGACACGACGTTGGACAACTGGGGCACGTTCTGCTACATCCGGGACGTCAGCAACGGCGCCTTCTGGTCGGCGGCGCACCAGCCGACGCTGCAGCCGGCGGATCGGTTCGAGACGGTGTTCTCCGAGGCCCGCGCCGAGTTCCGCAGCAGGAAGCTCCAGATCGAGAGCTACACCGAGATTGCGGTGTCGCCCGAGGACGATGTCGAGTTGCGCCGGCTGCGCCTGACCAACAGCGGCCGGACGCGCCGGACCATCGAGGTGACCACCTATGCCGAGGTGGCGCTGGCCGTGCCGGCCGCCGACTGGTTGCACCCGGCGTTCAGCAACCTCTTCGTCCAGACCGAGATCGTCAGGGACCAGCGCGCCATCCTCTGCACCAGGCGGCCGCGGTCGCGCGACGAGTCGTCCCCCTGGATGTTCCATCTCATGTCGGCGCATGGCGCGTCCGCGGTCGTTCCCCTCTGTACGAGACCGACCGGCTGCGCTTCCTCGGCCGCGGACGGACGCCCGCCGACCCGCGTGCGATGCGCGAGCCCGGGCCGCTCTCGGGAGGAGAGGGGTCGGTGCTCGATCCGATTGTCGCCATCCGCGGGCGCTTCGTGATCGAACCCGACGAGTCGATCACGATCGATGTCGTCTCGGGCGTCGCTGAAACGCGCGACGCCTGCCTGGGCCTGGTGGGCAAATACCAGGATCGGCGTCTCGCCAATCGCGTGTTCGCGCTGGCGTCCACGCACGCCCAGGTCGTCCTGCGGCAGTTGAATGCCAGCGAGTCGGACGCACAACTCTACTGCCGCCTGGCGGGCTCGATCATCTACGCGAATCCGTCGCTGCGCGCCGATCCGGCCGTCCTCGTCTCGAATCGGCGGGGGCAGTCCGGCTTGTGGGGCTACACGGTGTCGGGCGACCTGCCGATCGTCCTGCTGCAGATCGGCGACGCGGCGCACATCGATCTGGTGCGTCAGCTCGTGCAGGCCCATGCCTATTGGCGCCTGAAGGGGCTGGCGGTGGATCTTGTGATCTGGAACGAGGACCGCGCAGGCTACCGGCAGGTGCTCCAGGAGCAGATCATCGGCCTCATCGCGGCCGGCGTCGAAAAGAACGCGCCGGCCCGCTCAGGCGCGATCATCGTCCGTCCCGCCGAGCAGATCTCGACCGAAGACCGCATCCTGTTCCAGTCGGTCGCCAGGGCAATCATCAGCGACAGCCGCGGGTCCCTGGCGGATCAGATCGGCGGCCGCCCGGCGGACCTGCTCCCCGCGCGGCTTCCGGCCGCCAGGGCCCCGCGCGTACAGGCGCCTGCGGCGGCGCCGCCTCGCAATGACCTGATGTTCTTCAACGGGCTGGGCGGATTCACCCCGGACGGCCGCGAGTACATCATCACGACGGGCCCGGGTGCGGTGACGCCCGCGCCGTGGGTGAACGTTCTGGCGAACCCCGGTTTCGGCACCGTCATCTCGGAGAGTGGTTCGGCATACAGCTGGGCGGAGAACGCCCACGAGTTTCGCCTCACGCCCTGGAGCAACGACCCGGTGACCGACTCCTGCGGCGAAGCCCTGTATCTTCGAGACGAGGAAAGCGGCCGCTTCTGGTCGCCGACCCCGCTACCGGTCCGGAGTGATGGGGCGTACACGAGCCGGCATGGATTCGGCTATAGCGTGTTCGAGCACATCGAGGATGGCATCGCCTCCGAGTTGTGGGTGTACGTGGACCTGGCCGCGCCCGTGAAGTGGTCGGTCCTGAAGGTCCGCAACCGGTCCGGCCGGCCGCGTCGCCTGTCCGCCACCGGCTACGTGGAGTGGGTCCTCGGCGACCTCCGGGGAAAGACCACCCCGCACGTGGTGACCACGGCCGACCCCGCCACCGGCGCAGTGTTCGCCGAGAACGCGTACAACGCCGAGTTTGCCGGGCGCATGGCGTTCTTCCACGTGGACGACCCGAGACACAGCGTGTCAGGCGACCGGACCGAGTTCATCGGACGCAACGGGACGCTCGGGCGCCCGGCTGCGATGATGCGGTCGACGCTTTCCGGCCGGGTCGGCGGCGGACTCGATCCGTGTGCCGCGATCCAGGTCCCCTTCGAGCTGGAAGACGGGCAGGAGCGCGAGATCGTCTTCAGGCTCGGCGCCGGAACCAGCCGCGACGAGGCGGCGGCCCTGCTCGGCCGCCTCGAGGGGGCCCCCGCCGCGAAGGCTTCGCTCGACGCGGTCTGGCAGGTACTGGAGCCATACGCTCGGTGCGATCAACGTGGACACGCCCGACCAGGCTCTCAACACGCTGGCAAACGGCTGGCTCCTCTACCAGACGATGGCGTGCCGCCTGTGGGGCCGAAGCGGGGCGTACCAGTCCGGGGGCGCATTCGGGTTCCGCGATCAGCTGCAGGACGCGATGGCGCTGGTCCACGCGGAGCCGCCGCTTCTGCGCCAGCACCTGCTGCTGTGCGCGTCGCGCCAGTTCGCGGAAGGCGACGTCCAGCACTGGTGGCATCCGCCGGCCGGCCGGGGCGTCCGCACGCACTGCTCGGACGACTACCTCTGGCTGCCGCTGGCGACCTGTCGGTACGTGCACGCCACCGGCGACACCGGCGTACTCGACGCAACGGTTCCGTTCATCGAAGGACGCCCGGTCAATCCTGATGAGGATTCCTACTACGACCTTCCGGGCACCACCGAGGAGCACGCCAGCCTCTACCTCCACTGCGTGCGCGCCGTCGAGAAGGCGTTGCGGTACGGTGCGCACGGCCTGCCGCTCATCGGGTCCGGCGACTGGAACGACGGCATGAACCTGGTCGGCGTGGACGGACGGGGCGAGAGCGTCTGGCTGGGGTTCTTCCTCCACGCGGTGCTGCTGCCTTTCGCAGACCTGGCCCGGCGACACGGGGACGCGGCCTTCGCCGATCGCTGCCTGTCTGAAGCCGCGACGTTGCGCGCGCACCTCGAGGAGGCCGGCTGGGACGGCGCGTGGTACCGGCGCGCCTACTTCGACGACGGCTCACCGCTCGGCTCGTCGAGCAACCAGGAGTGCCAGATTGACTCGATCGCGCAGAGCTGGTCGGTCCTTTCCGGGGCGGGCGACCCGATCCGCACCCGCGCGGCGATGGAGGCGGTGGACAAGCGGCTGGTCCGCCGCGGCGACATGCTGGTCCGCCTGCTGGATCCGCCGTTCGATACCTCCGCGCTCGACCCCGGATATATCAAGGGGTATGTCCCCGGGGTGCGCGAAAACGGGGGACAGGTACACCCACGCAGCCATCTGGGCGGCCATGGCGTTTGCCGAGCTCGGCGACGCCACGCGCGCGTGGGAGGTGTGGCGTCTGATCAACCCGTTGGCGCACGGGTCCTCACCCTCGGCGATCGAGACCTACAAGGTGGAGCCGTACGTGGTGGCGGCCGATGTCTACGCCGTGACCCCGCACGTCGGGCGGGGGGGATGGACGTGGTACACCGGATCGGCAGCCTGGATGTACCGGCTCGTCACCGAGTCGCTGCTCGGCGTGAGACTCGAAGGCGACCACCTGCGGATCGCGCCGTGCCTGCCGGCAGCCTGGAACGGGTTCACCGTGCATTACCGGCACCGCGAGACCGTCTATCACATCGCCGTCCACCAGACGGCGCACGCGACCGGCGACCGGCGCGTCAGCGTGGACGGCCATGACCAGCCAGGCATGGTGATCCCGCTCTTCGATGACCACGCCGAGCACTGGGCGGAGGTGTGGGTGCGGGCGGTGAATCCCTAGTTCCCGGCGATCCTCAGGTCACTGCTTGACTCCTGCCCCCGTGTGCAGATACTGGGACCAGCAACGGGACGTCGTGCCCTGTGTTCACTCGCGTTGTGTGAACACCCGGGGGACGTCAGCCCGCGTCTTCCTCGCGTCGAGTGCCAGTCTGCGGCGTCGGTGGTGGAGCCGGCCCCCGCATGCTCGACGCGCACGACGTTCCAGAAAGACGGCGCACCCGTCGTCACGTCGGGGTTCGCGTTCGACCCGGTAGCGCTTTCCTCGCCCCCCGAAGGCTCTTGGCCGGCGCTCTGACGCCGGCCTGTCCGCGGGCAGCAAGTCACCCGCACCCCGCATGCACGCCCCCGATGCGGGCCTTCCCGTGATCTCGTGAGTTCTGTCCGCGCCCGGGTGGAGAGGGGGCGCGTCGATCAGAGGAGACAGCGATGAACAAGGTTGCGATCGTGGGCGCCGGCATCACCGATTGCCGGGGCCGCTGGGTGGAGTCGACCTACTGGGACCTGTTCCAGCAGGCGACACGCCGCACCCTGGAAGATGCCAAGGTCACGGCAGCCGAGGTCGACTCGGTGGTCTACGGCATCTACAACGACATCTTCGAACACCAGGCGATCCCCGAGAGCGCGCTGACCGGGATGATCGGCATGAACCTGAAACCCGGCACGCGCGTGACGAGCGGCGGTGCCACCGGGTTCTACGCCATGCGCACGGCGATCATGGAAGTCGCCTCGGGCATGTCGGCCACCGTGCTGTGTATAGGCGGTGAGAAGGCCACAGACTGCCACGACCCGCAGTCGAAGTCAGCGACGCCGATGGTGATCGACACGATCGCCAAGTCCTGGGATCCGTTCTTCGAGTATCCGCTCGGCGCGACGGCCAGCGACTCGTACATGCAGATGTGCATGGGGTACAACGACAAGTATCCGAACGACATCGGCGACTCGGTCGTCAGGGCCAGGATCATCGAGATGCTCTGCCGCCAGGGGAACAAGAACCCCTTTGGCCAGCGGCGCGACGAGACGGTGACTGTCGAGCAGGTGCTCGCCTCGCGCTGGATCATCGCCCCGTTCCTGCGGCTGCTCGAAGCCTGCATGTACACCGAAGGCGCGGCGGGCGTTCTGTTCGCCAACGAAAAGAAAGCGCGCGAGATCTCGGAGCGGACCGGGGTGCCGCCGATCTGGGTGAAGGGGATCGGCGCCGCCAACGAGTCGTACCAGGCCGGCCGCGGCGGCAGCCACAAGCCGCTCTACTCGATTGTCTCCGACCGGGTGGCCGCCGAGCGCGCCTACCAGATGGCGGGCGTGACGGCCTCGGACATCCAGCTGGTGGAGCTGCACGACGCGTTCATTGCCCAGTTCATGATCACGCTGGGCGAAATGGGCTTCGTGCCGCTCGGCAGGACCCGCACGCTCGTCGACGCTGGAATCATGGCCGATATCCGGGAGCTTGGCGACACCGGGCGGCCGAAGAAGGGGCAGCTGCTCCTGAACCCGTCGGGCGGCCTGATCTTCGGCGGCCACTTCGTCGGCGGGTCGAACATGTTCTCGATGTGGTCGGCACGCCGCGAGATGCTCAGGCGGCAGATGCCGCTCGCGCTCATCCATGGAACGGGAGCGATCAACGCCGTCTTCGGCGGCGCGCTCATTGTCGAGCTGGAAGACGGAGGTGCCAGGTGAACGAGCGCACGAACATCCTCGGCGATGCGTGGAACCTCCCGCGCGAGGTGAGCGAGGTCAAGGGCAAGGACCCCGGCACCTTCCTCCAGTTCAACACCCATATGGTCACCTTCTACCAGCAGACCTACGGGGAACTGTCGCGCTTCTTCCTCGCGCTGCGCGAGGGCCGGCTGATCGGCAGCCGCTGCGCCAAGTGCAAGCAGGTGCTGGTGCCGGCCTCGACCTGGCATTGCCCGACCTGCAACTTCGCGGAGATGACCGAAGTCGAGCTGCCCCATCGCGGCGTCCTTGCCGCGACCGCGCCGATTACCATCTTCCCGTCGGCCTCCTTCATCGGCGACGCGCCGTTCGCCCGCGGCTACGTCGACGTCGCCATCGACGCTCCCATCGCGTCGTTTCTCCCGTCGCGCCTGCGGACCACGACCGGCCTGCCCCGGCCGGGGATCTTCGTGAAGGGCGTGGAGCTGAAGCTGGTCTTCGAGGACGCGCGGATCGGATCGATCCGGGACATCTTCTGGGTCCCGATGTCCGAGATTCCGGCAAAGCTCCGCGACAGGAAACCCCTGCTGGCCTCGGCGTTGAACTTCAAGACGCCGCCGTCACCCTCCGTCAAGCACACCAAGGCAGGGGAGAAGGCGCTCGAGGACGCGATCGCGTCGATGAAGACCCTGGCGGGCAGGATCGCCAGGAGCCCGCGCGCCCAGAAAGATCTGGCGGGACGGACCCATGCGATCGGCATCAAGACCGGCGGCGGCGACTTCACGCTCCGCGTGGCCGCCAGTGCCATCCGCATCGAGGAAGGGCTCCCGAAGAAGCCGGACTTCGTGATGGTGACGAAGGATCCGGGCGTGTTCACCCGGTGGGTCGCCGACGGCTCACTGACCGACGCCGCGGTCGAAGGGCACCTCTGGCTTCCTCACAAGGAGGCCTTCGGCGTCCTGCCGATCCTCGACCGGCTTCCGCGGTCTGTGCGCCGCGACATGACGTAGGCGTCGAGCCAGGCCCTGCGAAGGGACCCGGGGGCCGGGCTACACGGTGATGAAGGCGGCCTCCCACTCGGCCTTGTTCAGGTCCGACTGGATCATGGTGACCACGTTCACCACCACCGAGTTGCCCTGGCGCCTGACGGGAAACCGGTCCAGGTTTCGGGTGGCGCGGCCCCCGATGTACACGCCATCGAGCCGATACACCGAGTCGTGCTTGCTGCACACAAAGTGCGATTCGCCCGGGGGCCCGTGATGCGCCGCCGTCTCCACCGTGAGGCGGATCAGCGGCCAGTCGTGACGTTACTTCTTCGCGGATGCGACGTAGGCCGCGAACTTCTTGTCCTCCGAGAGGATGTGCTCCAGGAACCAGTCTCTCAGGAACGACAGCACGCTCTGGATGCTCGTGCCGCTGCCTGCCGAATGGGCCTTCTCGAGTTCGGCAATCTGCGACACGAAGAACTCATGCTGCCCCTTCTGGTGCTGGAGATCCTTGTATTCGAGCTTCCGCATCAGGGCTTCTTCGAAGCGGAAGTGCTCGGTCGCGTAGGCCTTGAGGCGTTCGATCAGGCTTGCGTCGACCCTGGCCTGCTTGTTGTCCGACGCCTTGGAAAAGCAGTCGTTCAGGCCTTCGAGGAACGACTGGTGCTGCCTGTCGAGTTCGTTGATTCCGACGCTGAAGCTGTCCTTCCACTTGAAGAATTCCATGATTTCTCCTTCCAAGCCGGCACCACGTCGGCGTCCCGGAAACCACGCGCAACTCCGATCGCCGCGCCGGCGCTGCCCAATCATTGAGATTATCGACCTTTCCGGCAGGTAAAGAACCAGTACGAAGGTCCTCTGACCGGCAAACGGCCTCGACCGGCCGAATTCGGGCCCCTGGCGGCAGTCCCGCGGGACCATCGTGGCCGCGCCTATCCTCTCAGGCCCGCATTCGGCTAGGATACGGGTTCATCAAGCGGTGGTGACCGATGTTCCTGAACGACGCTGAAGCCGACACGATCGACGCGCAGATCGGCCGGCTGGAGTCGCGCACCGGCGTGCAGGTCGTGACGGCGGTCGTCGGCAAGTCGGACACCTACGCCGAACTGCCGTGGGCGGCGTTCGCGCTCGGCGCGGCGCTGGCCGGCTTCGCCGTGGTGCTCGCCGACGCGGTGCGCCCGCAGTGGATCACGTCGCACACGGCGCTTGATTCACGCGACGACCATCCTCGGCGCGGCAGCCGCGAGCGCGCTGCTGGCCGTGTTCGTGCCGCCCTTCGCGCGACTCTTCCTGCGCCCGGCGCGGCGTGACTCGAGGTCCGTCAGCACGCGCAGTCGCTGTTCCTGACGCGCGAGCTGTTCGGGACGCGCAGGCCGCACGGGCGTCCTCATCCTGATCAGCCTCTTCGAGCGCAAGATCGAAATCCTGCCGGACACCGGCTTCCACGCTCGCCTCGAGCGAAGGCGGATTGGGGAACGGTGATCGCGCGGATGACGCCGCACCTGCGCGAGGCCCGTCCGTTTCACGCGCTGCAGGAAGGACTTGCCGCGCTCGAGGATCTGCTCGACGTCCAAGGGGTTCCAGCCGGGCGACGGTTCCAACGAGCTGCCCGACCGGCCGATCGAGGAGCGCGGCACATGAGCCGCTCCGCCATTCGCGTGCTGTTCGTGTCGGTCTGGCTCGCGTCGCTCCAGGCGGCGTCCGGCCCTGGCGATCGACGTGCCCTACCTGACGGGCCGCGTGGTTGACGACGCCGCGATTCTCACGCCGACACGCGCGGCCGGCTGGCGGCCGCCGCCAAGGCGCACGAGCAGGCGACGGGCAATCAGGTCGTCGTCCTCACCGTCCCGACGATCCAGCCGGACAGCATCGAAGACTACGCCGTCAAGGTGTTCGAGGGCTGGAAGCTCGGTCAGAAGGGGAAGGACAACGGCGTGCTGGTCGTCGTCGTGCCGCAGGATCGCAAGGTGCGGATCGAAGTGGGCTACGGCCTCGAGCCCACGCTGACCGATGGCGCCTGCGGCCAGATCATCCGGACGCTGATGACGCCGGCGTTCAAGACCGGCAACTACGACAAGGGCGTCGAAGACGGCGTCACGGCGATCATCGCGAAGCTCGAGGGGAAAGGGGATCTGGCGGCCGAGGCCGAAGCGGCGGAGTCTCGAGGCTCGGCGGCGACAGCACGTCGAGCGGCTTCGCAGACGCCCGACCTGCCGTGGCCGGAGCGGATCCTGATTGGCGCGTTCGTCTTCGGGATCATCGGGCTCTTCACCGTGATCGGCGTCCTCACGCCCGGCGTCGGCTGGTTCCTGTACGTGTTCCTGATCCCGTTCTGGGCGATGTTCCCGATCGTCGTCATCGGGCCGCGGCCCACCGTCGTGTCTGCTGGCCACCTATCTCATCGGCTACCCGGTCGTGAAGATCGCGCTCGGGAGAACTGCGTGGTACCAGAAGGCCGCGACCGATCTGAAGACCAAGGGCACCGCGAGGATCGGCGGCTTCACGCTCGCGAGCTCCGGCGGATCGTCCGGGTCCTCGTCGAGCGGCTGGAGTTCCGGCGGGGGAGGGTTCTCCGGCGGCGGTGGCAGCTCCGGCGGCGGCGGCAGCTCCGGCAGCTGGTAGCCGAAGGGGTCGGGACGGATTTTCGATCAAGACTCTCGAGGATTTCAGATCTGTCGTCGCCAGACAGCGCTTACAGGCCCGTAATCCCATTGTGCCCGGTTCGAAAATGCGTCCCGACCCCTACGTTCTCGTCGACAAGGTCTGGATCACCGACGTCGTCCTGGACGAGTACAGCGTCCGCGGCGTGCTCGTCGTAGACGAGGAGCGGGCACTCGTCTGGGACACGCTGTCGCACCCGCGCGACATGACGGGCCACCGGGACCTGTCCGCCGGCCGTGAACTGACAATCGTCTACAGCCACGCCGACTGGGATCACATCTGGGGCACGGCGGGGTTGCCGTACGCCTCATCCACCGTCGTGGGCCATCGACTGTGCCACGCCCGGTTCGATGCGGATGTGCCCGTCACGCTGCGAGAGAAGCAGCTCGCGGAACCTGGCGCCTGGGACGCCGTGTCACTGGTCCCGCCGACGACCATGTTCGATGCCGAGATGGTCGTGGCGCTTGGAGAGGTGACCATTCACCTGCAGCACCTGCCCGGACACACCCCCGATTCCATCGTCGGGTTCGTGCCGGCGCGCGGCCTGCTGCTGATGGGGGATGCAGCCGAGACGCCGTTTCCCGTCCTACCGGCCGACTGTCCGATCGATCGCTGGATTGCCGGACTCGAGCGATGGGCTCACGATTCGAGAGTCCGGATGGTGGTTCCCGCACACGGTGCCATCGGGGGCCCCGAGATCCTGCTCCGGAACATCGACTACCTTTCGCGGCTGCGTGACGGGCGCGCCATCGAGATCGCCGAACCACTGACGACGTTCTACCAGCAGACCCACGAGACGAACCTGCGCAGGCGGTGAGCCGCTGACCGGCTTCTTCCCGCAGCGTCACCAACAGAACTCGCCTCCAGCGTCAGCCGCTCACGGACGTCGGCCGATGGACGCGTGTAAGCGAGTCTTCGGGCAACCGGCTCGCTGACGACGCCGGCTGCGCGCGTCTCGATCTCATCGAGTCTCGCGAAACCTGCCGTTCCGTTTCTGCACGATTCGCACGTTCCGGCAGTCAATGTTACACACGCCGTGCCAGCCCCTAGATGCTCGTGGGTCAGGGACGCGTCACGCTGACACTCGCGCGAAGGTATCGACCTTGCAGCCTCGACTGGATCACTCGCTGCCCATCCTTTCCGGAACTTCAATTCCGCGCGGCGCCGTTCTCTGCGCGGCGGGATGGGCCCTGATCATGCCGACTCGAAAAGTGAGGTTCCATGGTCCCGAGAAACCTGTCCCCTCGGCGACCCATCGTCGCGAGGGTTCTGCTTACGGCGGCGGTCGGTACGCTGCTCGTAGGGGTTCCGTCCAGAATGTCCGGGCAATCCGCCGTCCCAGGATGGATTGTCGTCGCCTGGAACAACCTGGGCATGCATTGTATGGATGCAGACTACAGCGTGTTTGCGACACTACCGCCATACAACACGATCCAGGCACATGTCATCGACCCGTCAGGTAACCTGATCACCAGCCCCGCGAACATCCGCGTGACCTACCAGGGTGTCGCCGATCCGAGCGGGTCCATCAACACCACCTCCGGGGGCAAGACCAACTTCTGGGCCAACATCGTCTCGCTCTTCGGCGTCTCGCTCCCGGTGGACACGGGCCTGCTCAACCACAACATGCCCGGGCCGGCCAATGCGGCGCAGCCGATGATCTTCGACTCGACACGCAACTGGTTCATCGCGGAAGGCATCCCGCTGACGCCGTACGACAATACCGGCGCGAAGAACCCTTACCCGATGATGCGCATCACGGCATCCGATTCGCTCGGCACCGTGCTCGCCACGACGAACATCGTCCTGCCCGTGTCGGACGAAATGAACTGCCGGGCCTGCCATAGTTCGGGATCGGGCCCGGCCGCGAGACCCTCCGCCGGGTGGGTGAACGACACCAACCCGGAACGTGACTACCGCCTGAACATCCTCCGCGTGCACGACGATCGGCAGGCCGGCAATCCGACCTTCGCAGCGGCGCTCGCCGCGCGGGGCTACAACGCAGCCGGCCTCTACCCGACGGCGACCGGCGGCAAGGCGATTCTCTGCGCGACCTGCCACCTGTCCGAGGCACTGCCCGGCACCGGCTACCAGGGCATCCCGCCCCTGACGGCGTCCATCCACAGCCTGCACGCGAACGTCATCGACCCCGCCAACGGTCTGGCGCTGGAGTCCAGCACGAACCGGTCTGCCTGCTACAACTGTCACCCTGGCTCCCAGACGCGCTGCCTGCGCGGCGTCATGGGCAACGCCGTGGCGGCGGACGGCACGATGGCGATCCAGTGCCAGAACTGCCACGGCCCGATGTCGGCCGTCGGCTCATCGGCCCGAACGGGCTGGCTGAACGAACCGAACTGCCAGAACTGCCATACCGGAACGGCCGTGCTCAACAGCGGCCAGATTCGCTACACGTCTGCGCTCGACGCGAACGGCCAGCTCCGCCAGGCGGCCGATCAGACGTTTGCGACAGAACCCAATACGCCCGCGGCCGGTTTCTCGCTCTACCGGTTCTCGGCCGGTCACGGCGGACTGCAATGCTCGGCATGCCACGGCTCCACGCACGCCGAATACCCGTCGTCGCACGAGAACGACAACGTCCAGAGTCTGCTGCTCCAGGGCCACGTCGGCACGATCGGCGAGTGTTCGACCTGCCACACCACGGCTCCCTCAACGACCAACGGCGGCCCGCACGGAATGCACCCGGTCGGATCGGTCTGGGTGTCGGGACACGGAAACGCCGCAGAGTCGAACAGGACGCAGTGCCAGGCGTGCCATGGCGTGGATTATCGCGGCACGGTGCTGTCGCGTTCGTTCGCGGCCCGCACGCTCTCGACCAGCTTCGGCACGAAGGTCCTGTTCCGCGGCGCCCAGATCGGCTGTTACACGTGCCACAACGGCCCTTCCAGTGAAAGCGCCAACCCGAACCGCCCGGCCGTCGCCAGCAACCTGACGGCATCGACGACCTCCGGCACGTCGGTCACGATCCACCTGGTGGCCACCGATCCCGACGGCAACCCGCTCACGCTGCACATCGTGTCGCAGCCGGCGAACGGGACCGTCAGCCTCTCGGGCACGACAGCCGTGTACTTCCCGTTCGCCGGGTTCTCGGGGGTCGACACATTCACCTACGCCGCGTGGGACGGGTCGATCGAGTCGAACCTGGCGACAGTGAGCGTGACGGTCGGCACCGGGACAGGCTGCTCGGTCACGTCGACGGCGAGCGCACCGTCGACGGCCGCGGTTGGTGCCAGCGTGCAGTTCTCGACGACGGTGACGGCGCAGGGATGCTCCGGCACCATCGCCTACGACTGGAACTTCGGTGACGGCACTCCGCACGGGACGACGAGTAGCGTGGTTCACACCTACGCGTCCGCCGGAACCTTCCAGTGGACGATGACGGCGTCGGTCGGCGGGCAGTCCACGTCGAGGACGGGCAGCATCGTGATTACTTCGACCTCCACGTGCTCGCTCACATCGACATCGACGGTGCCGACGACGGCGACAGTCGGGATCAGCGTGCCATTCCTGATAACCGTGACGGCAACAGGATGCGTTGGCACGATCGCGTACGACTGGAACTTCGGCGACGGGAGTCCCCACGCGACGATCCGCAATCCCTCGCACACCTACACGACCACTGGAACGTTCCAGTGGGCTGCCACCGCGTCGCTCGGCGGCCGGATCACCTCGCAGGGCGGCAGCATCAGGATTTCGGCGCCCTCACTGCCCCCGCCGACGGTGAGCTCGGTCACACAGCTGTCGGATCCATTCCGGATCCGGATCGACGGCGCCAACTTCGTCAGCGGCCTGAAGGTGTACATCGGATCGGATACGACGCCGTGGCCGGGCGTCGTCCTCAACAGTTCCACCCGGATCACGCTGGACGGCAGCGGGCTGTCGTCGAAGTTCCCGGAAGGAGTCAGTGTCAGGATCAGGATCTTCAATCCTGATGGCCAATCGGTGACGACAAGCTTCACGCGACGGTAGGCGGCGGGCTTGCCCGCCGGCCAACCGGAGCGGCCCGAGCGACCCGGCCGGGAGATTGGCTCCCGGCCGGACACAGGCGCCGGTCCCTGCCTTCCGCGTCCAGAGAGGTGGTGTCACCTTTCACCTGCCGCCAACTCTGTAGCGGCAGGAGGACGATATGGCGCTTGACAGACATCTGAATTCCGCATGGTTGGCGCTCAGGGTCGGGCTCGGTCTCGCTGCGTTTCTGGCGGGCCTGGACAAGTTCTTCAACCTGCTCACGAACTGGTCGATGTACCTCAACCCGCTGGCGACGCGGGTGATCCCGCTCAGCGCCGATGCGCTGATGCGGGTGTTCGGCGTCGTCGAGATGATCGTGGGCCTGGCGATCCTCACGCGATGGACCCGGCCCGGCGCCTACGTGGCGATGATCTGGCTCGCGTGCATCGCGATCAACCTCGTCACCATGGGCACGTTCTTCGACATTGCGGTGCGCGATCTCGAGATGGCGATCGCCGCCTATACCCTGGCACGATTGACGGAGGCGCGCTCGGCCGCCGGCCGCGTGGCTCTTCAGTCAGGCAAGCGTGAGGCCGCGTAGGACACGAAGATGACGGCGTCCGGGACGAAGTGGATGAACCACGCCCAGACAATCCCGCGTGTCTCGAGCATGCTCTTCCCCATGAGCCACGCGAGGAACCCGGTCATGACCGCGCCCACGACCCCGGGGGGAGAGCCGTACAGAAAATGCGCGAGGCCGAACAGCGTCGCGCTGAGGAGCAACGTGTGTCCCGTGCCGAGCACAGGATGAAGCGTGGACAACAGGGAGGCGCGGAAATACACCTCCTCGTTGAAGGCGTTGATGGCGGCAAACACGACGGCGGCCGGAAGCAGGAAAACTGCACCCGCGTACTGCGCCGCGGAAAGCCCGCTGGTGAGCACGGTGAGGATCAGAACCGTGGCTCCCGCCGCCACCGCGAAGATCCACCCGAATGTCCGCCACGACTCGCCTGACTTAATGCCCAGCCAGGGGACTGGCGCGATGGGCGCGTCGAGCTGGCCCCTGGCCAGGAAGAAGTTTCGGGGCCGGCCTTTCACGATGCACAGCGACGCGATCACCACCAGCGCCACGCCCGTGTCCAGGATGTAGATCCCGGTGAAGCCGCGCGTGTACGACACGTCGCTTCCGCCAAAGTGGCTCTGCCACCACGCGGTGCCGCCAACCCACGCCGACACCCGCAGCGCCAGGAACAGGCCCAGCAACACGAACCCATAGGAACGCAGGGGCTGAAGTCGGCGCCACGCAGCTGCCGACACCACGAACCCGGCGAGCAGCCCGACTTTCGCCAGAGGGAGCCAGCCGGGCGGCGGTCCCGCCAATGCACTCCACACGATATCGGGCAGGTCGGAGACGCACAGCATGACGGACCATGCGCACAGCAGCAGGATCTGCCGTTGCGACGACGATGCCGGATCGAAGGTGGTTTCCACGACCGAGTCCTCCCTTCCGCCGGGGAGCGATGTCGCCGAAGACCGGATTCTAGCCGCTTATGATCGTCGCGTCAGGAGTTATCGCCCGAGCGGGCCGATGGGTTCCGCGACGCGGCGAAGTCGAGGGGTTGGGACACAGCGTGCGAGTGATTTCGGCGGTTCTTGCGCCAGAGAGTTCCTACATTTCTGCTCGATTTCGCCTCGCAACGGTCCTCCAACGGGCGGCCTCTCGCGGGCCGTTCTGCCGGGGGCGACAGAAACTTGATTCGCCCGTGCTCAACAGCGATATAGTTGGGGCGCCCCGGCCAAGCCATGACCTCTGGTACCTCGCCGGACGCTTCCCACCTCAAACCGTTCACAATTGGCGACTGGTTCGTCGAACCCAAGGCTTGCCATCTGTCCCGTGGCGACACGGTGGTCAGACTGCGGCCGCAGTTGACCGATCTTCTGGTCTGCCTGGCGCGCCGGGCCGGCGAGATCGTGCTGAAGGAGGAGATCCTCGAGGAGGTCTGGCCCGGACAGTACATCGCCGAGTCCGGCCTGTCGAGATGTGTGGCCGAACTTCGCCAGGCCCTGCACGACGATATCCAGGAACCGCGATTCATCGAGACCTTTCCCAAGCGGGGCTATCGGCTGATCGCGCCGGTTGTCTGGCTGGATCACCCCGAGAGCGTTGTGCCGGCTCACGTTCCTGCCGCGGCGGCTCACGCCCCTGCGGCGCCGGCTCACGTTCCTGCGGCGCCGGCTCACGTTCCTGCCGCGCCGGCAGGCGCCGAACCCGATGGCCTTGCAGTGGCCGAACCCGAAACGGCGGACGCGGCCGGCCATGCCGTCAACAACGGACCGGCCTCGTCTGAACCCCCCGTCCGGCGGCCGTGGGGCGGCCTCCGGCGCCGCGGCGTGTTCGTGGCGGCGGCGGGAGTGCTGCTGATCGGGATCCTGGCGACCGTCCTGCTTGTGCGATCGCCGGCGAGCGCGCTCACCGAGAAGGACACGGTCCTGCTGGCCGACGTCAGCAATGCCACCACCGACCGTGTATTCGACGACACGCTGCGGCTCGCTCTGGCCGTGAACCTGGAACAGGCGCCGTTCCTTCGAATCCTGCCGCAGGAGGCCGTCCACGCCGCGCTCGTGAGGAGCGGCCGCTTGGCAGATGACCTGGTCGTCGGGCCGGTGGCCCTGGATCTCTGCCGGCGGGAAGGAGCGGCCGTGTTGCTGGCCGGATCGATTGCGCCTCTTGGTTCGCGCTACGCGGTGGGCCTCGAGGCCATCGTGTGCGGGACCGGTGAGGCGATCGGGAGAGCGATCGAGGAGGCGCAAGGCAAAGAAAGTGTCCTCACAGCCCTCGAACGGGCGGCCACCCGCATTCGACGCGCGCTCGGGGAATCGCGCGATTCGCTGCGCCAGCACGATATGCCCCTGGCCCAGGCGACAACGCCCTCCTTCGACGCGCTCAAGGCGGTCACCCAGGGAGACTTCAATCGCGACCACGCGCGGGTCGGCGAAGCGCTGGCGCTCTACCGTCAGGCAACGGAGCTCGACCCGGGATTCGCGCGCGCATGGGCCAGCCGCGGCGCCGCGGCGTCGAATCTCGGCCTGAGGGAAGAGTCCACACGGTCTTTCCGCCGGGCGTTCGAGCTCCGGGAGCGCGTGAGCCCGCAGGAGGGGTTCTACATCGCAGGGCATTACTACCGCAGCGTGGCGGGCGACCCGCAGAAGGCGATCGAGATCTACCAGGCCTGGAAGCGGACGTATCCCGGCTCGCCCGTGCCGCCCAACAACCTCGCAGGGATCTACTCCAACGCGTTCGGTCAGTACGACGCGGCGCTGCCGGAGGGACGCGAGGCGGTGCGCCTTGCCCCATACAGCTCGGTCGCGTACAACGCACTCATCTTCGCGTGCCGTGGCTGCGACCGGATCGCCGAGGCGCGGGCGGCGGCGGCCGAGGCGCGGGGCCGCGGCGTCGACGACCGGATCCTCCACGCGCAGCTGCTGAACCTCGCGCTCATCGATGGCGATCAGGCCGCCCTCGAACGGGAAATCCGCTGGGCGGCGAACGATCCGCTGGCGGAATTGTTCACGCTGCAGGTGCGCGCCTCGGCGGCCGGCGCCGGGGGGCGACTGGCTGAGGCGCGCCGCCTGTGGTCCGAGGCCCAGGCGGAGGCAAGCGAGATCGGCCCCCCGCGACGGGCCGCGGATATCCGCCTCCTCCGGGCCGAGTCCGAGGCGCTCGTCGGTGACGCGGGCGCAGCGCGCAAAGAGGTCGATGCTGCCCTGGCACTGAACACTGAGCCAGCCACCGTGGCGGTGGCAGCCATCGTCTCCGCCCTGGCGGGGGACCCGGCTCGAGCCCGTGCGATCCTCACTGGCATCGGTCAGCCGACCGATCTCGACTCCGCGACGCTGCTGGTCTGGCTGCCGACGGCCCGAACGCTCGTCGAGGCCGGCCTGGGCCGGGCGGAAGAGGCCGGCCGGATTCTCCTGCCGGTGGCCCGTTTCGAACGGGGTGTCGAGGCCAGGTTCGTGCCGATCGGTGTGCGGGCGCTCCTCGCCCAGGCCGCCGGTCGTCCGTCGGAAGCGGCAGCGGCGTTCGATCAGTTGATCCGCCTTCGAGCGATCGATCCGGCCTCGCCGTGGCTTGCTGTTGCGCGACTGGGCCTGGCGCGGGCCCTGCGCGATTCGGGCGACACGGTCCGAAGCCTGGCCGCCTACGAGGACTTCCTGACGTCCTGGAAGGACGCCGATGCCGGCGCTCCGCTGCTGATGGCGGCGCGCCGGGAGCGTTCCGCAATCGCCCTTCGCTGATTCTCTCCTCGCACCGCCCACCCGAGCACTCGCCCTTCTTCGACATTCCAGCGTCGATGCCCGGCCTCGAGAACGCGTTCCTCGATCTGTCCCGCGAATTGCTCGATCGACGCGCGCCGAAAGTCGAACAGATTCACAGGATGAAGCGAAGCCTCCCGTCATAACTCCTCTTCGGAACCGGCGTCTCATCTTGTGTAGCAGGAGGACGCCATCATGCGCACCACGCTCGCCCTGGTTCTTCTCGCCGTCTCCGTCGTTCGCGTGGGCGCCATCGAGGCCGCGACGCCTCGGCCATGGACGCACGTCCGTCCCATTACGCCCGCTGCGACGGCGATGCTGGACGACGCGGTCGCGATGTCCTGGACCGTGAGGACACAGCTCAATGATCTCGAGCAGACCGATGTCGTGGTCTACCTGACGGATTCGATGTCCGGCGGGTGTGACGGGCCACGGGCGTACCTGACGTTCCTGACGCGCGCGGGCGGCGTCCGCTTCCTCGTGATCAGGATCGATCGCTGGCGCCTGCAGCTGCACGACATCATCGTCTCGGTCGGTCACGAGCTCCAGCACGCCCTCGAAGTCGCCGCGTCACCCGCCGTGATGTGCTCCAAGACGCTGGCGCAACTCTACCGGCGGATCGGCTGGGAGGAACAAGCCGGGCGATTCGAGAGCAACGGCGCGCTCGCCGTCGGCCGTCGCGTGAGGAACGAACTCCTGGGATACCCGGATCCGTGACGACGATTGGCAGCGCGGCCTGGCAAGCGGCACGTGTCGCGGGCCATCCCGCCCGAGGGTCCCTTCGCGCCATGCGAAACGGGGGCGGAGGGCATCCTCGAGTGGGGCGGCCACGGCGAGAAACGGGTCCGCATGGTGGCGGCGAAGCCACGGTAGGAAAATCCGAACATTGCGGTAGGGAGCACGGCGCCTGGAAGGACGTCTAATCATTCGACGACAACCACGGTGACGGCATTCGTGGCTCGATCGCCTTCCAGGAGTCAGCCATGCACACCGACGGGCCCGATCGCCCCGATCGCTCTGGTTTTGCCGCCGACTTCCGAGTGGGCAACTGGCTTGTGGAGCCGAGCCTCGACCGGTTGTCACACAACGGCACCGTGGTTCGCCTCCGGCCTCAACTGACCGACCTGCTCGTCGTGCTGGCCCAACATGCGGGCCGGACCGTGTCCAAGGAAATGATCCTCGACACAGTCTGGCAGGGTCAGCAGGTCGCCGAGTCCGGCATGACGCGATGCATTGCCGAGATTCGACAGGCGCTGGAAGACGACGCTCGCGAGCCCACGATCCTGCAGACAATTCCCAAGCGGGGCTATCGCCTTGTGGCGCCGGTGGCTTTCCTCGAAACCCGCGGCGGAGCCGGCAACGCCAGCAACGACACGCCAACTGTCGCAGCCGGCGAACCGTCGGGCAGCGTGTCCAGTCCGGCCGTTGCTGAACCCGTCATTTCTGAATCTGAGCCGCCTTCCCCGGACGCGCCGGGACTGAGAGGCGACCAGGTCGCAGAAGGCCCGCGACACCGTCGGGCCTTCGCCAGCGTCGGCTGGACGGTGGGTCCGATCCTCGGCGCGGCTCTGGTGGCCGCGCTGGTCTGGGCGGCTGCGGGTTGGAACCGGGCGCCGGTCCTCGGCGAGCGCGACACGGTGCTGCTCGCCGATGTCGTCAACACCACCGGCGACAGCACGTTCGACGGCACCCTGAAGCTGGCGCTCGCCGTGGACCTTGGCCAGGCGCCGTTCCTGCACTTCCTGTCGGCCGAGCACGTGCGCACGGCGTTGACCCTCATGGGCCGGTCCGCCGATCAGCCGGTCGTCGGAAGCCTTGCGCTCGAGGTCTGCCGGCGCGAAGGCGCAGCCGTGCTGCTGGCAGGATCGATCGCGCCCCTGGGGACGCACTACGCCGTCGGGATCGAAGCGATCGGGTGCCGCACCGGCGACTCCATCGCGCGCGAGCTGCTCGAGGTCGAGAGCAAGGACGGCGTCCTGACGGCGCTCGAGACCGCGACGGGCCGGTTGCGCCGGAAGCTCGGTGAGTCTCGTGCATCCCTTCAACAGTACGACGTGCCCATCGTCCGGGCGACGACGCCGTCGCTCGAAGCGCTGAAGGCGCTGAGTCTCGGCGACTACAACCGCGAGCACGCACGGCTTGGCGAGGCCCTGACGTTCTATCGTCGCGCCACGGAGCTGGACCCGCAGTTTGCGGTGGCCTGGGCGCGGCTCGGCGCGGCCGCGCGCAACCTGGGACAGCACGAAGAATCGACGCCCGCCTTCGAAAAGGCCTACCAGCTTCGCGGCCGCGTGAGCGAGCCGGAGCGTTTCTACATCCAGGCGCACTACTACCGCTTCGTCGAGGACTACCCGGGAAAGGCCGTCGAAACCTACAAGGTCTGGAAGCGGACCTATCCCGGCTCGGGAGTGCCGACGACCAACCTCGCATCCCTCTACGCCAACATCTTCGGGCTCTACGAGGCGGCGCTGCCCGAGGCGCGCGAGGCGGTCCAGCTGCTGCCATACAGCTCGATCGCTCAAAGCGCGCTCATCGCGGCTTACCTCGGGACCAACCGGATCGCGGAAGCCAGGCAGGCACTTCGGGAGGCGGCCAGTCGCGGTGGTGCCGACCTCCTGTGGCACAGCCACGCGTTCAACGTGGCGTTCATGGACGGCGACGCCGCCGCGATACAGGAATACGTCCAGTGGGCGTCGGGCGATGCGCTGGCAACGGTGGTCATGGCCCAGCACCGCGCGCAGGCGGCGGCTTCTTCGGGGCGACTCCGCGAAGCGCGGACGTATTGGGCGCAGGCGGTGGACACGGCAAAGCGGAACGGCTCACCCGGGTGGGCGGCAGGCGCAAGGACCTACGAAGCCGAGGCGGACGCCCTGCTGGGCGACCCGCGCGGGGCCAGTGAAGCCGCCGAGGCGGCGCTTGTCGCCGACCGGCAATCCAGCACGATGCTCTTTGCGGCGATAGCCTTCGCACTGGCCGGAGACCACGCCCGCGCCCGGAAGCTCCTGGATGAGGCCGCGATCGATCTCGAGCCCGGCATCTGCGCCCGGTACGTCTGGCTGCCAATCGGGAGGGCGCTGGTCGAGGCGGGGTCAGGCCGGCCCGAGCAGGCGCTCGAGACACTCCGGCCCTCCGCCCGATTCGAGCGCGGGCTGGAATTCGGCTTGACGCCGCTTGGCGTGCGCGCGTCGATCGAGTTGTCAGCCGGCCGATTCAAAGAAGCCGCCGCGACCTTCCAGGAGCTTCTGAGCCTTCGTGCAATCGCTCCCACGTCTCCGTGGGTGCCATTCGCGCGCCTGGGCCTGGCCCGGGCCCTTCGAAACGCCGGCGACGTGACGGGAAGCGCGGCCGCGTACGACGCCCTCATCGACGCCATGAAGACGGCCGACGCCGACGTCCCGCTGCTGGTCTTCGCGGTCCGGGAGCGCGCAGCGCTCGGCAACCGCTGAAGTCCCCGGGGATCCGGGATGAATACAGGGTCTTTCGAACCTTCCGGTAGGCCAATCACAGGCGCGGCGTAAGGACTTCCTTTCACTCCAGACGTAACTTCCGATCGACGGGTGATCACCGGTGATCACCCGTCGAGCGGCTCCATGTCATCCATTCGTACGGGCCATTGCTGAGAGGAGGCAGGCATGTTTCGGAGAATTCTCGTCGTCGCGCTCGCGGCGGTCGTCTTAGCCTGGCCGGCCGCGGCGCAGGAACAGAGTGCGTCCATCCAGGGCGTGGTGAAAGACGCACAGGGCGGCGTGCTGCCTGGCGTCACCGTCGAGGCTCGCAGCGTGGAGGGTGCGATCACCTCGACCGTGACCGACGGGGCGGGCAAGTACCGGTTCCCGTCGCTGCTGCCGGGCAAGTACGTCGTCACGGCGCTACTCGCCAGCTTCAAGTCCGAGCGGGTGGAGAACCTCGAACTCCTGCTCGGGCAGATCAAGTCGGTCGACTTCATGATGCAGCTGGCTGGAGTGTCCGAGGAAGTGGTGGTGAGGGCCGAGACCCCGCTGGTGGACACGCGCCAGAGCGCGCGCGCGACCAGCATCGCACGGGAGCAGATCGACCTGCTGCCGAAGGGCCGCGACTACATCTCGCTGGTCACGCAGGCGCCGGGCGCCAACCGCGAGACGAAGTCGGACGGCCTCATGATCGACGGCGCGACGACCTCCGAGAACCGCTACATCGTCGACGGCGCCGAGACGACCAACCTCGTGCTTGGCGGCTCGAACAAGATGGTGCTGCCGGACTTCGTCGAAGAGGTGCAGGTCAAGTCGTCCGGGTACACCGCCGAGTACGGAGGCGCCACGGGAGGCGTCATCAACGTCATCACCAAGAGCGGAACGAACACGATGAAAGGCAGTGCGCTGTTCTACCTGGAAAGCACGGGCCTGCTGGGCTCCGCTCCCGCCGCCTACCAGGTCGGCAATCCGACGCTGCGCCTGAATCTGAGCGACGCCAACCTGGCGGAATACATCACGTATCCGAAAGACAGCTACACCCGGATCGAGCCGGGATTCTCCCTGGGCGGCCCGCTGCTGACCAACAGGGCCTGGTTCTACGCGGCCTACCAGCCCACCTTCGAGAGGGTCAGACGGACGGTGACCTACGTCGCCGACAAATCCACGCAGGAGAGCGCAACCCGCAACATGCCGTCGCAGTTCCTGTCGGTGAACATGACGTCGCAACTCGGGTCGAGCCTCCGCACGCGCCTGGCCTACAACAACAGTTGGGCCAGGACCGACATGGTGGGCACCCAGAAGGGCCTGCCGGCCGCCGACGGATCGGACGTTCCCGGGCTCAACTACAACTTCGGCACGACCCAACCCAACTTCAGCCTGTCGGGCCAGGCCGATTGGGTCGTCAGGCCGGACCTGTTCGTCAGCGCCCGTGCCGGGTATTTCTCGGCCGACCAGAAGACCTACGGCATTCCGACCACGCCGCGTTTCCTCTGGCGCAGGGCGACGATCAACATGCCGGGCGTTCCGGCTTCGCTTCAGAAGACGTCGAACGCGGTGAATGTGCCGTCGAACTCGGCGATCGACTTCGACAAGCAGCAGCGCCTCTCATTCCAGGTTGACTCGACCTGGTATGCACGCTTCGGGGGGGACCACGCGATCAAGGGCGGGTTCCAGCTGGACCGCCTCGCCAACGACGTCAACTCGTATGAGACCGGGCCCTACGCCCAGCTCTATTACGCGGTCGACGGATCGCAGCGGTACAGCGGCCAGGCCGGCGCCTTCGGTTGGTACCGTTTCCGTGTCGCGCTGCCGACCGGCACGAGCCGCGGGTTCAGCACCACCGGCAAGGTCGCGACCAACAACATCGGGCTGTTCATCCAGGACGCCTGGACGATCAGCAACCGGTTGACGGTCAACCTGGGCCTGCGCACCGAGACCGAGCGCGTCGACCCCTTCCAGCCTGGCCTCGACCTGCTGACCGGTCTTCCGGCTGCGGGGACGGGCGGCATGAACGCCATCAAGTTCGGGTTGAAGGACAAGCTGGCGCCGCGTGTTGGCGCAGCGTGGGACGTCCTGGGAGATGGCAAGTGGAAGACCTACGCCTCGTGGGGCATCTTCTACGACATCTTCAAATTCCAGCTGACGCGCGGCAGCCTCGGCGGCGACAAGTGGCAGGAGTACTTCTACACGCTCGAGACACCGGACTGGACGACGCTGCTCGACCCGGTCGGGCAGGGGGGCTGTCCGCCCGCGTGCCCGGCCTCGATGGGCACGCGAATCGCGGGTCCATTCGACTACCGCGCTCCTGGCGCGGTCGATCCGGCCATCAAGCCCATGCGGTCGCAGGAGGCGTCGGTCGGCGTCGAGCACCAGTTGTCGAGCGTCACAGCCGTCAGCGCCCGCTACGTCCGCAAGTGGCTCGATCGTGCGGTCGACGACATCGGGCAGTGGTCGCCGGATGGCGAGGCGTACGTGATCGGCAACCCGGGATTCGGCATGCGGACCCTCGCGTGCGGATTCAATGAGAACTGCCCGAGCCCGGTCGTTCCATTGCCCAAGGCGCAACGCACCTACGACGCCATCGAGCTGGCGTTCACCAAGAACTTCTCACACGGGTACTACGCGCGGCTGAGCTACCTGTGGAGCCGGCTCTACGGGAACTACTCCGGCCTCGATCAGACCGACGAGAACGGCCGGACCTCTCCGAATACCGGTCGCCTGTACGACTACTCGCTGCAGTCGTTCGACGGCCATGGGTACGACGTGGAAGGCCCGCTGGCCACCGACCGGCCGAACCAGGTGAAGGCGCAGGTCATCTACCAGGCTCCGTTCGGCAGCACGCTCGGGCTGAACTTCTACGTCGCCACCGGCATCCCGAAGACGCGTGAGCTGGCGGTCATCACCGGGAGCGGGTACCCGATGTTCTACATGGGGCGAGGGAGCGACGGGCGGCTGCCGACCTACTCGCAGACCGACCTGGTCGCTCAGCACGAGATCAAGCTTGGCGGCAACCGTCGGGTGCAGGTGAGCTTCAACATCCTCAACCTGTTCGATCAGCGCGTGGCCACCAACTACTACCCGACCGAGAACGCGCAAGGGAAGTACGTCAACTTCGACGAGCCGGCCTTCTACAGGCACCAGGTCGACGTCGGCGCGTTGAGGGCGACGACCCCGGGGTGGAGGGCCGATCCCCGGTTCATGCTCGAAGGGGCGAGCATCAACAACACCCCCGGGTACCAGTTGCCGAGACAGGCTCGGCTCGGTCTCAGGTTCCTCTTCTGACGACGAGAGACCTGACCGGGCCCTGACGGGCCCCTCCTCCTGGCCCGACCGCCGGGCGCTTCATCCGGGAGCGCCCGGCGGATCTTCCACCCTTACGGCGATCACCCACCTGACAGCGCTTCAACACTTCAGCATCACGTGTCGTGTGTCCGATTCTGCGACAACTCGCGATCGTCCGAATTCGACGTCTTCCTCTGTCTCCCCACGCCGAGATCAACCTCCGCGAAGTCGATCGCGGGGGCCACGCCCTGGCACACTCGTTGCAACGTGTGTAGACACAAGTCACAACGCACTGACGCGGTCCAGCGGATCCTGCTTCCTCCTGCTGGCGTCCTATGGCCATCCTGACTCAGGCATGGCGTTCAGCGCCACGACATCAAGCGTCCGCTGGTGACCTTGCGTTCGTCAGGGGTTCATGTAAGGCCTGAACCGCCGATGCCGGACGGAAGCCCCCACCACAGAGGTGCCCAAGCCTTCCCTCCCCGCGCGGCTTCCGAGCCCGATCGTGAACGTGCGTCGACGCTGCACCGCAGGCGGACGGTCATCAGCAGGCCGTCTCTGGAAGGTCATTCGTCCCGTCGACTTGGAAGTGGCTGGAGGTTATCCATGGCTCAGAACGGGACGAAATCCCTCACGCATCATCTTCTGGACGTGAAGACGGGTGCCCGGCGGTTCGAGAACGCGTTTCAGAGCGTCGCGCGCATGATTCTCGAGGACAACGAGCGGATCGAGAAGGTCGTGGTGAACGGCAAGACCACCTACGATTTCAAGATCTTCCGATCCGGAGAAAAGCATGTCATCGGGATGTACGACGAGATCAACAGCTTCGTCTCCTTCGTGAAGGATGCGGCCGAGGGCGGGTCGTCGCAGGAGATGGCCTTCGTTCTGGTCGGCGAGCCGGGCAACGGCAAGACCTTCTTCGTCGACTCCCTGTGCTCCCTTTACCGGAACTTCCTCGCCCACGAAAGAACCGGCGCTACACGTTCCGCTTCATGAACGTCGATCAGCTGGGGTCCTACGGCAAGATCAACGCGATCGAGTCGCAGACCTACGAGGACCCGATGATCCTGGCGATGAATCTGTTTCCCACGCGCGCCGAGAACGCCGCGTGGCTGACCGGCCAGATCGGCTTCTCGGAGCGGCAGGTGGAACAGGCGTTCGCGAAATACCGGCCGCTCGGTGCCTGCAGCGACTACATCTGGAACGACATCCGGACTTCACGCGACGGCGACGTCCCGGCGCTGCTGGACTTCATCGAGGTCATGCCGGTGCCGCTGAGCGAGAGCCTCGGGACGGTCACCGGAAAGTATCCGGCCAAGGACAAGATCACCTCGTCGGCCGTCGATCTGCTCGGCGAGGAGTCGATCCAGCGCCTGCTCCACATCTCCGACACCAACAATCCGTACCGCTTCGACCTGCGCCGGGGCGCGCTGGCGCGGGTGGCCGGCGGCGGCATCCACTTCAGCGACGAGATCTTCAAGAACAAGAAGGACCTGGTGCAGGTCTATCTCGGCGTCATCCAGAACCGGACCATCGAGATCGACGGCTACAGGTGGCCGATCGACACGCTGATCATCGCCACCAGCAACAACTCGGAATTCAACCGCTTCCTGGCCGAGAAGGAGGAGGCGCCGATCGTCGACCGCTGCCGCATCTGCTACGTCTCCCACAACACCAACTACCGGCTCCAGGACGAGCTCACCTCCTACGCCATCGGCAGCGAGGCGAAGACGACGCTGACCAAGGAGGAGCTGCATCAGGACCCGAACCTGAACTACGCCGCCTCGGTGGCGGTGGTGCTGACCCGGCTGCCCCGATCGGAGAAGCTGACCTCGATCGAGACCATGAAACTGGCGGCCGGCGAGGTGGCGGGCGAGAAGAGCATCAAGACGCTGGCCGAGGTGATCGACACCCTCAACCAGGACCCGGACATCACCAAGCGCTTCGGCCAGAAGGGGCTCGGCCAGCGCAACCTCGGGCGCTCCATCCAGCTGCTGGTGGAGAATTCCGAGACCAACGAAGGGCACTGCATGTTCGCCTACGACGTCTTCAGGACCCTGGAGCGGGTCATGCTCGACTACGTGACCGAGGCCAACGACCGGGCCAAGTACCTCGAGGACTCAAGATCGCCAAGGGGCTCTACCGCGAGCGGATCATGACGGAGATGTTCAACGCCTACATGGACGAGCCGCACGCGATCCGCAAGGACGTGATGAACTACGTCAACATGATCATCGGCATCGATGCCGAGAACCTCGGTCCCGACAGGATGTGGAAGTACAAGGATCCGCAGACCGGCGAGCTGCGGGCGCTGAAGATCGACGAGCGCTACGTCAAGAGCGTCGAGGAGCGGCTCGGCCTGAAGACCGAGGAGCAGCGGGAGTCGTTCCGCACCTCGATCCGCAAGATCTACGGCCAGAAGATCTCCATCGATCCCAACTACGACTTCATGGACAACCTGGAACTGGTCAAGGCGGTGACCGATGTCCGGCTGAAGTCGGATATCGCCGGCGCCGGCAGCCTGATCGGCGCCCTGGCCAACCGGACCAACGAGGAGAACCAGAAGCTCTACGACCGGATGATCGACACCATGCTGAAGAAGCTGGGCTACTGCCGGACCTGTGCGCAGAAGACCATCGAGTACTTCTGCACGCGGAACGACGAGAACTGACGGGGCCGCGACGCGCCGGACAGGCGCCCGGCCGGAGGCGACCAGGGCGGCCTCGCCGAGGCGCCCGGGCGGCACGCCGCCGCATCCGGACTGAGGGATTGGGCAACAGCGCACGCCGGAGTCACAGATGAAGTCATTGGAGCCGGAACGTCCAGGCCAGCACGTGGTGCCCCGGGAAGGGAGCACGCGGGCGCCGGCGGACTGTGTGTACCGGTTCGGCGACCTGGTCGACCTGCAGGCGTTCGCCTATGCGGCGCCGAGCGGGCAGGCGGCGATGAGCTCGGTCGAGGAGCTGCTCGAACGGGATCTCCAGCGTGAGAAGGACGGGTTCCCCCGCAAGATCAGGCTGGGAAAGATCGTGCAGCCGGGCCGCCGCGGGACATCGAAGGTGGTGCTGGTGCCCACGACGGTGGAGGACAAGTTCGTCCACGACTCGCGCATGCCGAGCCCGGACCAGGCGCCGTCTTCGGGCGGGTCCGGACAGGGCCAGGAGGGCGAGGTCATCGGCGAGGAACCCGTGCACGAGTCCGATGGCGGGACGGGCGGCGCCGGGCAGGGCGGCGACGAGAGCCACGAGGTCGAGACCAACGCGTACGACCTCGGGCGCATTCTCACCGAAAAGTTCTCGCTGCCGAACCTGAGGGACAAGGGCAAGAAGTGCTACCTGAACAGGTATGCGTACGACCTGACCGACCTGCACGCCGGATCCGGCCAGGTGCTCGACAAGAAGGCCACGCTGAAGCGGATCCTCGAGACCAACATCGGCCTCGCGCGCATCCCGGACGTCACCAACATCGATCCGACCGAGCTGCTCGTGGCGCCCAACGACAACATCTACCGGATCCTGTCGCGGGAGAAGGAGCCGCAGTCGCAGGCGCTGGTCTTCTTCCTCCGGGATTACTCCGGCTCGATGTCGGGCCGGCCGACCGAGATCGTCTCGACGCAGCACGTCCTCATCTACAGCTGGCTGATCTACCAGTACGATCGGCAGGTCGAGTCGCGGTTCATCCTGCACGACACCGAGGCGAAGGAAGTGCCCGATTTCCACAGCTACATCACGCTCTCGATCGCGGGCGGCACGCAGATCGAGTCGGCCTACCGGCTGGTGAACTCGATCGTCGAGCAGGGCAGCCTGGCCCGCGACTACAACATCTACGTCTTCCACGGCACCGATGGTGACGACTGGGAAACCGACGGGCGCGAGGCGATTGCCCAGATCCGGCGCATGCTGACCTACTGCAGCCGTATCGGCATCACCATCGCGGGCGCCGAGGGCGAGTCCGCCTCCGAGTCCGTCGTGGAGCGGATGATCGCAGGCTCCAACCTGCTGACCGAGCATCCCGATCTGATCCGTCTGGACGTCATCCACGGCAGCGCGGACGAAGGCCGGCTGATGGAAGGCATCAAGGCGCTGGTCAGCCCGTAAGGCGCGGCGCATTCGAAATCCCCGGCCGGCGTGCCGTCGAGTGAACGTTATGGACCTGATGACGCAGCATACCAAAGAGATCATGGAGGGGTGCAAGGAACGCGCCCGGGATGCCGGCCTCCGCTTCGACGACGAGACCCTCGAGTACATCGTGACCAACCGCGACCTGCTGGAGCTCTCGCCCAAGATCATGATCCCGACCCTGTACGACTACTGGGTCCACGACGTCGAGGTGCTGCGGGACAAGGGGAAGTACGAGCTCTATCCCCACAACCCGTACGAGACGGTCATCAACACCCGGCCGGCCATCTCGTTCTACAACGACAACAACCCCGACTGGCTGAACGTGATGATCTTCTATCACGTCCTGGCGCACATCGACTTCTTCCAGAACAACGTCTATTTCCGGCACACCTGGGACGACGACTTCACCGGCCAGGCGCTGTCCGACAAGCGGATCATCGCCATGCTCCGCTCCGAGAAAGGCCGCTGGGTCGACTACATCATCGAGTTCAGCCGTGGCATCGACAACCTGGTGGGCTACTACGACGCCCTGTCCGACACCGGGGCGGCGCCCGCCGGGCTCGATCCGGGCGGCTCAACTACTACTTCGACGTCTTCCTGCAGTCGGTCCTCGCCGTGCCGGTGCACGAGTACCTCAAGGAGGTGGACCGCTACAACGCGGCCGTGGCCCAGTACGGCGCCACCGCGGAGGTCGTCTTCCTGGCCGATGTGATCCGGGCGCACCCGGAGTTCGAGGCGCTGTACGAGAAGTTCAGGACGCGCAAGCCGATCGCGCGCGGCGACCTGCTCCAGTTCCTCCAGGAGCACTCGCCGTTCCTGCGGCAGGACGAGAACCGGTGGATGAAGACCGTGCTCGAGATCGTCCGCAAGACCTCGGTGTACTTCCAGCCGCAGATCCGCACGAAGATCATGAACGAGGGCTGGGCGAGCTACTGGCACGAGAAGCTCTTCCTGAACGACGATCGGATCCGGGGGCACGAAGTGGACTATGCCCGCGTCAACGCCGGCGTCACCGCCATGCCTCGGGTCGGCCTCAACCCCTACGCGCTCGGGATGCGCCTGTTCGCCCACCTCGGGGAGATGGCCGACAAGGGGCGCCTGTCGTTCGAATACCAGCGGCTCACGGACCTGCGGGCGCGCGCGGCGTTCGATCGCGGCACGCGCGACGGGTGCCGGCACCTGTTCGAGCTGCGGTCCCGGCTGAACGACTTCCTGTTCCTGAACACGTACGTGGACCAGGACTTCGTCGATCGGTACGAACTCTTCGTGGCAGGCAAGCGGCTCAACGCCCAGAAGGGCGTCTGGGAGCACTACGTCAAGAGCCGCAAGGCGTCCGACTACAAGGCCATGCTCCTCGAATCCCTCTATCACCCCCCGCACATCCGCGTGCTCCAGGACCGGACGACCGACAGCCTGCTGTACCTCGACCACGTCTTCGAGGGCAAGGCGCTGGTGCCCGAGTTCATTCCCAACACGATGATGGGCCTCGAGTATCTCTGGGGCGCTCCCGTCACCCTCGAGACCACCGAGCAGGACACCAGCCGCGCGCTGCCGTGGGGCGCCGGGTTCGCCTTCCGGCGTGTCGCGTTCACGATGAGCAACCGCACGCTCACCAAGGTGGTCCTGTGAAGGCCCGGCACGATCGCGACAACGTCGGCGCGGTGCTCGACGAGCTGTGCACCCGCATCCGCGAGGGCGACCAGCACGCGCTCATCGGCTTCCGCGACGTGCTGCAGATCGCGGCGGAGTCGCCGACCCGTGTCTTCCGCAACATCTTCCAGCGGCTGTACGACATGATCCACGCCTACGTCGGCGATGGCGTCAACGAGTACCCCGACGATCCCGAGTCGATCAACTACGTGCACTACGACTGCGAGCGCCTCTTCATCGAGGGCACCGACTGCCCGTTCTTCGCGGATCGCCTGTTCGCCAACCGCTTCATCAATCACATCGCGGCCAACCGCCAGGGCACGCAGCAGAACCGGATCTACGTCTTCGAGGGACCTCACGGCAGCGGCAAGAGCACGTTCCTGAACAACCTCCTGCTGAAGTTCGAGCTCTACACGCGGACCGCCGACGGCACCTGCTACGAAACCGTGTGGCGGCTCGACAAGAAGGAGCTCCGGGCGGGCGGCGAGAACGACGCCCACGCCCTGCTGAGCCAGCTGCGGAGCCTCACCGAGGAGTCGACGCCGCTCTCGCGCCGGATGCAGACCATCAATGTCCTCGCGTCGCCCTCGGCCGAGTGCATCGAGATTCCCTGCCCGAGCCACGACAACCCCATCCTGCTCATCCCCAAGGACTACCGCCGGGAGCTGTTCGATCGGCTCCTGGCGAATTCCGAGTTCAAGTACCGGCTGTTCTCCGAGAAGCAGTACGAGTGGGTGTTCCAGGACACCCCGTGCACGATCTGCACCTCGCTCTACGAGGCCCTGCTCCAGCGGCTCGACACGCCGATCAAGGCGTTCGAGATGGTGTTCGCGCGCCCGTATGTCTTCAACCGCCGGCTCGGCCAGGGCATCTCCGTGTTCAACCCGGGCGACCCGGTGACCAGGCCCAGCGTGCTCACCAACCAGCTCGTCCGGGACCAGCTGAGCGCGCTGCTCAAGGACAGCCAGCGCGTCCGCTACCTGTTTTCCCGTTACGCGAGCACCAACGACGGCGTGTACGCCCTGATGGACGTCAAGGGGAACAACAAGCGGCGCTTCGCGAACCTCCACGGCATCATCAGCGAAGGGCTCCACAAGGTCGATGACATCGAGGAGAACGTGAACTCGCTTTTCCTCGCGCTCATGAACCCGGAGGATCGCGCGACCATCGAGGGCGCCCACTCGTTCGCCGATCGCGTCAGCGTGATCAAGATCCCGTATGTGCTGGACTACAACACCGAGGTGAAGATCTACCGCAACGTGTTCGGCAAGCACGTGGACCGGGTCTTCCTGCCTCGCGTGCTGCAGAATTTCGCAAAGGTCATCATCTCGTCGCGGCTGAAGGAGAAGTCCGACACGCTGCACGACTGGATTTCCGACTCGAAGAAGTACCGGCTGTTCTGCGACCCCGAGCTGCAGCTGCTCAAGATGGACGTCTATGCCGGCGTGATCCCTTCGTGGCTCACGGAGGAGGACCGGAAGCATTTCAGCGCGAGAAGACGCCGCGCCCTCATCGACGAATCCGAGGCGGAGGGCGACAAGGGGCTCTCCGGGCGCGACTCGATCAAGATCTTCGGCGAGTTCGTCTCGACCTTCGCCAAGGACGGCAGCCTCGTGAACATGGACATGCTGTGCCACTACTTCCGTGACCTCCGGAGGGATCTTGGACGCATGATCCCCACGGGGTTCCTCGACGCGCTGGTCAGCTCCTATAACTACGCGGTGCTCCAGGAGGTGAAGGAGTCGCTGTACGGCTACAACGAGGAACGCATCGCACGCGATATCCAGAACTACATCTTCGCGACCAATTTCGAGGTGGGACGGGTCGAACGCTGCGTCTACACGGGCGAGCTCCTCGAGATCACCAGCGAGTACTTCGACAACATGGAGCGGCGCTTCGTCGGATCGAACAACGACATCGGACGGCGGAGGGCCCTGAGGGCGGAGACGCAGAACCAGTTCACGTCCAGGATCCTCACCCAGGAGATGATGGTCGAGGGCCGGCCGCTCACCCAGACGTCACTCTACGCCACGCTGCATGACCGGTACGTGCACAACCTGAAGGAGAAGGTGCTGGAGCCGTTCCGGAAGAACGACACCTTCCGCAACGCGATCAAGGAGTACGCCACCGAGTCCTTCAACGCGGTGGACGAGCGGGTCCAGGATGAGGTGATCAGCCTGATGCGCAATCTCGAACAGAAGTTCGGGTACACCGACCACGGCGCGAAGCAAGTCTGCATCTACGTCATCGACCAGGACCTGGCGCAGACGTACTCGAACGCCTGACGCCGCCGCACGCGCGGCTCCGCAGCCCGACGACTAGAGCGAGCTGAGCGTCGCGGCCAGGGACGGATCCGTCAAGAGCTTCTTCGCGAACTTCGTGTACTTGGCCACGATCGAGCGCACGGCCATCTGCAGCGTGAAGGGCCGGATGGGCTTCTCGATCAGGTACGTGATGTTGAGCGCCAGGCACATCTGCACGACGGCGTCGCTGGCGCTGCCCGTGATGATGATCGTGTCCTCGTACGCCATCGGGAACTTGTGTGAAATCGCGTCGAGCAGGTCGAAGCCCGTGTTCCTGCCCATCAGGACGTCGACCACGAAGACCGCCACCCCCGTCTGCTGGCCCAGGCAATAGGCGACCGCCTGGTCGGTGGCGGTGAACGTTCTGACATCACCCCAGACGTAGAAACGTCTGATGATCTGGGACACGACTTCGCAGACGGCCGGCTCGTCGTCCACGATGATGCAATCGAGACCGCTGGACATGAGTGTTTCCCTGGCTGGCGCCCAAATGTGGCTTTGTACTTTCAGGTTACCACCGAGCAGGTCCGCGCACGATCCCGACCTGTGATTTTCCAGGCGCCCGCCCCCCCGGCTGGCTGGCCGCGGGACCCCTCCCGAGCCGCCCGTGTTTCCTCGTTCAGGCCATGGAACACGCGCACCCGGTTTCGAGTCAAATACCGTAGGGAGGGCACGACCTCAGGCCAGGCCTCCTGCCAGTCGCCATCATTTCGCCCGAATGATGCAGGAGGATGCCCCTGTGCGCTTGACGCTCGTGCCGTTGCTGCTTGCCCTGTCGGTCGCCGGTCCGGCCGCCGCCGGAACCTCACGCCAGAACTCGTGGCTGCATACCCGCCCTCTCACGGCCGGCGCGGCCGCGCTCATCGGCGACATCTCCAGGCGCGCCCCGGTGGTCGAGGGGCTCCTGCAGGAGCTCGAACGGACCGACGTTGTCGTGTACGTGTCAGATTCCGTGCCCACCTCGGCGAGCGAGCCGCGCGCCTACCTGTCATTCGTGTCGTACGCCGGCGGCATCCGCTACCTCATGGTGAAAATCGACCCCTGGAGGCTGCAGCCGGCCGATCGCGCCATGTGGCTGGGGCACGAACTCGAGCACGCTCTCGAAATCGCCTCGGCGCCGGAAGTCAAAGACGCTGCCGGGTTGGAGCAGTTGTACCGCCGCATCGGATGGGAGGTCAGGGCCGGCCGTTTCGAGAGCGACGGCGCCTGGGACGTCGCCAACCTGGTGAGAACCGAACGGAGCGGAGGCCTTCTGTGAACATTCTCAACCGCGCTACTATTGGCGAACGCAGACCCGGGGGAGTCCCGCCCGAGATCCACGCTCCAGTGCGGAGGAACTGGTGTCTGAGAGGCCAGCGCCCGCGGACCTATTCGACCGGTACCTGAACGTGCTGGGAGTCCATGCGCGGGCCCCCAGCCTCGACGCCCTGTCCGAGCTGGTTGCCGCTCACCTGACCCGCATCCCGTTCGAGAACGTCTCGAAGCTGTATTACAGGAACGACCCCGCGCGATGCGGCCTCCCCGGCCTGGCGCAGTTCCTCGGCGGCATCGAGCGCTACCGCTTCGGCGGCACCTGCTACGCGAACAACTTCCATCTTCACCAGCTGCTCGTACGACTGGGCTACCAGGTGACGCTTTGCGGCGCCGACATGTCCTCGCCCAACGTCCACATGGTCAACATCGTCACGTTGTCAGGGCGTCGCTTTCTCGTGGACGGCGGCTACGGGGCGCCATTTCTCGAGCCGCTCCCGCTCGACGCTCCCGGCGACTGCGAAATCGCATGGGGCGCATACCGGTACGTCCTCAAGCCATCGGGCGCCGACGGGCGGACACGTCTGGATATGTGCCGCGACGGCGTGGTGACACACGGGTACACGGTCAATCCGATCGCCCGGAGCATTGGGGATTTCGCGGGCGTCATCGCGGACTCGTTCACCGATCGCGCGACGTTCATGCACGCGCTGTTCATCGCCCGATTCTGGGCGCATCGATCGGTGACGCTCCGCAACCTCACGCTGGAGACCGTGGAGGGCACGGCCTCGAGCCGGCGCGAGGTCCCGGGCCCAGAATACCTGCCAGCAACCATCGAGCAGGAGTTCGGCATGCCGCGCGACATCGTGCGCCAGGCGCTCGACGGGGTCAGCCTTTCCAGCCCGCTGTGAGCGCGGCGGCGGGCCGGACGAGATTCATCTGGATGTCCGCCCGGCTCGCGCGCCTCTGCGCCTTTTTGCCGCGCCATTCAGGCGCCGCCCGGGCGCGGGAACTCCATCAGCTCGATTGGCGCCCCGTTCTCGACGATGAACGCCACCCGTACGCCCTCGGAGGGCGAGTTCGGCTGGATCAGGATCTCGCGGCCGGAAAGTGCCGCGTCGAGGTCGTCGACGACGAAGGCGACATGGGGAGTGGTCCTGACAAGGTCCGGAACCTGGCATCGGGTTTCGAAGCGCATCCACTCGATCCCGAAGAGGCTCGTCTCAAAGCCCGCGACGTGCACACCGAGGTGGGGAAGGTGCTGCTCGTCGGGACGCGGATCCGTGTGAGGGATCCCGAGGTGGTGATAGCGCCAGCCAAGCCGTGCCACCGCGGCAGGGGGGTCGCACGGCTGTCGTGTGTCGCTCATCTGCGCCTCTCTGTTCCCTGGGTCAGGGCTCTCCCCTTCGCCATGATGGCGTGATCGCACGCCGGCTGGCCGTGCGGCGGTCCACCGTGCCTCTATGCGCTCTCAGGCCTTCACGTATTTCTGCGGGTCGGCGTCGAACTGCTTCTTGCAGCTCACGGCGCAGAAATAATACGTCGTGCCCTTGTATTCGCTCTTGCCGGCGGCCTTCGTTTCGTCGATCGTCATCTTGCACACCGGATCGGTCACCATCACGGCCTCCTTACAGGTACGCGCGGCGCAGCCGTAGCGCGTTGCTGATTACTGACACCGAACTCAACGTCATGGCAGCACTGGCCCAGATCGGGCTGATGAGCGTTCCCGTGAACGGGTAGAGCACACCGGCGGCCACGGGCACGCCAATCGCGTTGTACACGAACGCGAGGAACAGGTTCTGCCGGATATTCCGCATGGTCGCCCGGCTCAGGCGCCGCGCCTTGACGAATGCCGCCGAGGTCGCCTTTGAGCAGCGTGATGCCCGCGCTTTCAATCGCGACATCGGTGCCCGTGCCCATCGCGATCCCGACCGCCGCCTCGGCCAGTGCCGGCGCGTCGTTCACCCCGTCGCCGGCCATCGCGACAACCCGGCCCTCCGCCTGCAATGCCCGAACGATGTCGCGCTTCCCGTCCGGCAGCACATCCGCCCGCACCTCGTCCAGGTTGAGACGCCGGGCGACGGCCTCAGCCGTCACCCGATCGTCCCCCGTCAACATGATGATACGCAGGCCCTCCGCGCGCAACGCCGCAATCGCGCCTGCGGTCGTCGCTTTGATCGGGTCGGCGACACCGAGCAGGGCCACCAGCTTGCCGTTGGCGGCGAGGTACATGACGGTCTGACCCTCCCGCCGCAACTGGTCGGCCTTGTCCAGCACGGCGTCAGCGTTCACGCCGGCATCCCGCATCATCGTCAGGTTGCCCGAGAAGCGCCGGCACACCGTTCACGACGGCGCCGATCCCCTTCCCGGGTTCCGCGCGAAACTGGCCGATTGCCGGGATGTCCAGCTGACGCGCGCGGGCGGCCGCGATGATGGCGGCGGCCAGCGGGTGCTCGCTGCCTTGCTCGAGGGCCGCCGCGAGTTGCAGCGCCTCGGACTCGGAGCGTCCGTCGAGGGCCGCAATCGAGGCCACCGTCGGCCGGCCCTCGGTCAGCGTCCCGGTCTTGTCGATCACCAGCGTGTCCACGCGTTCCAGCCGCTCGAGCGCTTCGGCGTTCTTCACGAGCACGCCGGCCGATGCACCACGTCCCGCGCCCACCATGATGGCCATCGGCGTCGCCAGGCCAAGCGCGCATGGGCACGCGATGATGAGCACGGCCACCGCGCTCACGAGTGCAAAGGCGAGGTGCGGCGGCGGGCCCCACCTGATCCACGCGACGAACGACATGGCTGCCACGGCGCCGACGGCGGGGACGAAATATGCGGCGATGCGATCGGCAACGCGCTGGATCGGCGCCCGGCTCCGCTGCGCCTCGCTGACCATCCGCACGATCTGGGAGAGGAGCGTATCGCTCCCGACCCGATCGGCCCGTACCAGGAGTGAACCGGTCGTGTTCATCGTGCCGCCGGTGACGCGCGCGCCAACGGACTTTTCGACAGGAATCGATTCGCCGGTCACCATCGACTCGTCAACGGCGCTCAGGCCCTCGACCACGATGCCGTCGACCGGCACCTTCTCGCCCGGTCGAACCCGGCAGACGTCTCCGACCATCACGCTCGCGAGAGGCGCGTCGCGTTCCTCGCCCTCCCGGATCACGCGCGCGCTGGTCGGCGCGAGACCCAGGAGTTGCCTGATGGCCGTCCCGGTCCGGCTTCGCGCGCGAAGCTCGAGTACCTGGCCGAGCAGAACGAGAACCGTCACGACAACGGCGGTGTCGAAGTACGTTTCGACGACGCCGTGCATCCGGAGTCCCTCCGGGAACGCCTGCGGAGCGACCGTCGCTGCCGCGCTGTACGCGTAGGCGGCGCCCACGCCAGACGCGATGAGCGTGAACATGTTCGGGCTGCGGTTCGCCAGAGACGCCCAGGCACGCTGGAAGAACGGCCACCCGGCCCAGAACACGACGGGCGTCGCGAGCGCCAGCCCGGCCCAGTTGAGGGTTCCCATCCAGCTCATCGGGAAGCCGACGCCGGCCATCGAGGCCATCGTCGACAGGAAGATCGGCGCACCGAGCGCCGAGGCCAGCAAGAACCGCCGCGTCATGTCGACCAGTTCCGGATTGGGCGCATCGAGCAGGGACGCCGTGCGCGGCTCGAGCGCCATGCCGCAGATGGGACACGCGCCCGGCTCGTCTCTCACGATCTCCGGATGCATCGGACAGGTGTATTCCGTTCGCGTAAGCGTTGCCGCATTCGACGTGTCCGGCTCGAGCGCCATGCCGCACTTGGGGCACGCGCCTGGCTTCGACGAGCGGACCTCCGGGTCCATCGGACAGACGAAGCTGGCGCCGGCCGGCACCGGGATGCGGGGCGTGTCCTCGGGCTCCAGGAACCGTTTTGGATCTTCCCTGAAACGTTCGAGACAACTCGGGTTGCAGAAGTAGTAGGTCACGCCGGCATGCTGGTGGGAGCCGACGGCGTCCGCTTCTTCAATCGTCATCCCGCAGACAGGATCGAGGTGCGTCATCGGTGTGCCGCTCCCGTGCCGTCGAGCGCTTCGAGGATCGGACAGTCCAGGCTCGAACCCTCGTGGCAGCAGTGAACGAGCCGGGCGAGCGCCTTCTTCATCGCCTGCAGTTCGGCGATCTTTCCTTCGATCTGGCTGATTCGGCTCTCGGCCACTGCACGGACCCTCGCGCGATCGCGCCGCTTGTCGTTCCTGAGGCGAAGCAGCTCTTCCACTTCGTCAAGAGTGAATCCGAGGTCCTGTGCCCGCTTGACGAACCTGACGATGCGTACCGACTCGTCGCGAAAGTCGCGATAGCCCGATGCCCGTCGGGACGGCCGCGGAAGCAGTCCCCGCCGCTCGTAGTATCGCAGGGTCTGGACATTGACCCCCGCCTGCTCGGCTGCCGCTCCTATCCTCATCACCAGCCTCCACCCTCGAGTATCAACTCTATACCTGAGTATAGAGTCAAGGCGAGGGTCCCGGAGTCGTGCCACGAATCACAATTTCGGGACGCCGGCGGCCGGGGCGCGAAGGGCAGGCGAAATAGGTGACCGCCTGGCTGGGGCGGTCACCGCGTGCCGGGCGCGTGTCACCGATCGACCGCGCCGCACTCCGTAACACCAAGACGCTCACCGAGCACCGGCAACAAGGAGCAGACAATGGATCGACATTCAATGGGCTGGCCAGTCCTGGCCGCTCTCGCCTTGACCGCATCCACAGCGCTGGCCGGGGAGGGCGGTCCCGCTTCCGCGGCCCCGACGCCGCCGCTTTCGTCCGCGCGACCTTCCCTGGTCTCATCGCCCGCGCCCGGAATCACGCCGCTGGCCCCGATCCAGGCGACTGGAGCGACAGTTCTGATGCCCTCCCATTTCGTGGCGGCGGGAGCGGCCCAAGTATCGGTGCTGCCCGATCGCGTGCGCACCGTGGATCCGGGCGTGGTCCGGATGATCAACCAGGGAAAGCAGACGTTCCGGTTCGACACGTTTGGAGACGAGGCGTTCTGGGGCGACACCCTGAAGCTCCATACCGCCATCGAGGGGGCGCGCTTTGGAGGTGTGGGGCCAGGCGTGAGCCCGGCCACCGCCCTGAGCGTCGGCCTGAAGGTGGACGTCGATGCGCTGCCCCCCGCCGTCGTCGCGGCGCTGACGGCCGGCCAGGTCAACCTCAACGACCCGGCCGTGACGCTGGCGCTCCTCCAACTCAACGCGGTTGTCGGCGTCACCGGATTGATGAACGCGAACGGATCACTGAAATCGGTGGGCATCCAGTGCGCGCTGTGTCACTCGACGGTGGACGACAGCTTCGCTCCGGGAATCGGCCATCGCCTCGATGGCTGGCCGAATCGCGATCTCAACGTGGGCGCGATTGTGGCGCTCGCGCCCGATCTCTCCAGCGTCAGCAGTCTCCTCGGCGCGGATCAGGCAACCGTGCGATCGGTTCTCAACAGCTGGGGACCCGGGAAATTCGACGCGGAGCTGTTCATGGACGGCAAGGCGTTCCGCCCGGATGGGCGCTCGGCGGCGACACTGATTCCGGCGGCATTCGGTCTCGCCGGCGTCAACCTCCACACCTACACCGGGTGGGGGAGCGTTACGTACTGGAACGCTTTCGTGGCCAACCTCGAAATGCATGGGCAGGGGACGTTCCTCGACCCGCGGCTCGACGACCCGGTCCGGTTCCCGATCGCCGCGCGGGCGGGATTCGGCCACGTGCAGCACGACCCTGATCTCGTCACGCCGAAGCTGGCCGCGCTCCACTTCTACCAGCTGTCACTGCCCGCGCCGAGCCCGGCACCCGGCTCGTTCGACCAGGCGGCCGCCGGACGGGGCCAGGATGTCTTCAACGGGCCGGCGCGTTGCGCAACCTGTCATGTCCCTCCGCTGTTCACAGAACCCGGCTGGAACATGCACACGCCCGAGGAAATCGGGATCGACGCCTTCCAGTCGGATCGATCGCCGGATGGGCGATACCGGACCACGCCGCTCAAAGGGCTGTTCACCAGGGCCAAGGGCGGCTTCTATCACGACGGGCGGTTCCAGACGTTGCTGGACGTCGTCAACCACTACGACGCGCTGTTCAGCCTGCAACTGACCGATCAGCAGAAGCACGATCTGATCGAGTATCTGAAGTCGCTGTGAACCGCGATCGCGAGGCAGACGCCTTCAGGCGGGTGGCAGGCCGTCGGTGCTGCTGGACGGCCTGCCGGCTCCCAGAGCTCCTCAACGTTGATCGAGGCTCCCTGAGCCAGCGTAAAGGGGAGCGAGCCAGAGGCGTAGGGCGCGACCAGGCGGAGTGGCGCGCGGGAGCGACTCGGACCCCGCCCCCACGATGCCTGCGCTCAGGGCCGTGGGCATCGCCGTGAGCGACTCCGGGGCGGGTATGGACAAGGACACCCTGCAGCACACCTTCGAGCCGTTCTTCACGACCAAGGAGAGCGACAAGGGGACCGGACTCGGGCTGGCGACCGTCTTCGGTATCGTGAAGCAGGCGGGCGGGAAAATCCGGGCCTACAGTGACGTCGGTCTGGGCACGACCTTCAGAGTCTATCTGCCCGAATCGGGAAGCGCCGGCCGTGCAACTCGACGCACACTCGACATCGACCGATCAAGGATCCGCCTCGGAGACGATTCTCGCCGTGGAGGACGAGGAGGCGGTCAGGCGAATCATCGTCTTCCTGTTCAGGAAGAACGGTCCTGAAGACCCTCAGGCCGGACGGGGGACAGGCTCAGTTGCGATCCCTCGCGTGGCTACTTGAGGTACGCGCCCACGCCGTCACGGGTGAGCTCCGCCACGGTCGGCAGGTTGACGATGCGAATCGCTTCCGACGATCCTGCCTCGCTTCGGCGGGCCTCGACAACGGCAGAGATGGCGGCCAGGTGCACGGCGACCCTCCGGGCCAATGGAAGACGAGGGTCGTTCACCGGATCGGCGTGTGAGCTGTCGGCCACCATCGCAGGATTCGCGGTTTCGAAGAGGAATGCCTTTGCGCGGGTTGAGTCGCCCCATTCCCGATGAGAGAGTCCGCGGAAGGTCTCCGACGAACGTTCCAGCTTCATGACTATCCCCTCGGCATCGAGCGAGAGCACGGCCATCGCCGCGAGGTCGAGGTTCTTCGGGTGCGCGACCATGATCCACGCGAGCGGTGAATCCGGTCCCGACTCGTGAAGATCGAACGCCAGGTCCACGCGCTCCGTCTCCAGCAGTCTCACGATGGCAAAGGCTATCTGTTGCGTCAGTGTGCCATCGGATCGCCCGGGATGGGCCCGATCGAGATTCCGGGCCTCGATGCCGTCGAGCGGAGCGCTGTCGGCCGAATGGCGAAACGCCTCGGGATCGGGCTCGCCCTGATGATCGAGACGCGTATAGCGCGCGCCGTAGCGGAACTTCCTGTCGCCACTGGGCGTGCGGATTGTCAGCCACTCGGGGCCAGGACGCCTGGGATCGGGCCAGGTGCTTGCGGAGTTGTTTGCATGGGGGATCACGATGAGCCGGCCCTGCTGGACGCGCGCATGCTCCACGATCACGGTGGCCGCCATGATTCCGGCGATCTCGCTGCCGTGGGTGCCGCCGGCCACGAACGCGGTACCGCCTGGCTTCCCACTGTCGAGCAGGTACACGTCGGTGTCACCGGCGGTCCCGGCGAGTTTCGGCAGGTAGGCGGAGAGCGTCTTCACGGCGGTGACGCCAGGACCGGGCCTGATGTCATGCTGAATGGCAGCCGCCGCACGCGCAGCCGTTGACGGGCCGCTTGCCGGAAGTGCCGGCGTCACCGCGGCAATCGCGCCCAGGACCCACACGCCGGTGCGAAGAGTCATGTCGTCTCCCTGAGGAGTCCCGGCGGCATTCGCGAGCGCATCAGCGCGCGGGCGGCTCCCGGCCGGATTCCAGGCCGGCGTCCGACTCGATGGACTCGATAACCCAGCCCGGGAACAGCGCCGGCGCGGCCTTCCGCACCTCATCGAGAGCGATGGAGGTGCCCGTCACGGCGAGTGTCAAGCGGTTCGTGCCGGAAGTCGGACCGCCGGCCAACAATCCGGCAACACCCGCCGCCGGATCGACGATCACACACCCGGGGTTGATCTCGCGCACCAGTGCGCCGACCAACGGGAACAATGTGCATGCGAGTACCACCACGTCGGATTGACGGATCGTCTCGCCGATTTCGTCGACGATGTCCTGACGTCCTTCGTCGGACAGGTGCCGCAGGTGGGCGATTGTTCGCTCCGTCCGGGTCGCGGCGAGCGGGAGAACTTCCGCGGCACCCGCGCGCACCAGGCGCTCTCCGTAGACAGGTTGCGCCACGGTGAACCGGGTCCCCATCAGACAGACCCGTTTCCCATCAATGGCAGAGGACGCCTCGGCGAGCGCCCGATCGAGCAAATCGACCATTGACCAGACCCGCAATCCCTCACCCCCGGCTGTGGCCAGCAGGTCCGGCGACTGGACCAGGAGAACGGAGGCGGTGTTGCAGGCCACCACGAGGGTGCCCGCCCGGGCCGCCGCGACACGCAGCCAGCGCTCGAGCACCGCGCGGACCTCGTCTCGCGTTTTCACACCGAGCGGATTGATCGCGAAGTCCGCAAGGTAGAACGCGCGGTATCCGGATCCAGGCGTGGCCATCCTCGCGGCGACCGTGCTGCCACCCAGGCACGTGTCGGTCAACACGACATCGAATTCGGTCATGGAGCATCCCCGACGGGGTCCTGCCCCCGGCCCGGTCAGGGCCGATCCCTGCGGAGCACGCGGCCCGCCCGTTCGCCAGTGAATGCGCCGTCCTTCACCGCCAGTCTCCCGTTGACGAATACGTGCACCATCCCCTCGCTGAGCTGATGCGGCATGTCGTAGGTGGCCCGTTCCCGCACGCGGGCCAGATCGAACACCACGATGTCGGCGATGGCACCTGGGCGCAGTTCTCCGCGATCGGGCATCCGGAAGACGCGGGCCGGCAACGACGTCATGCTGCGAATGGCATGCTCCAGCGTGATCACCGGCTCGTCAACGACGTAGCGCTGGAGCTTGCGCGGAAACGTGCCGTACGATCGCGGGTGCGGGACTCCCTGGCCGAACAGCACGAGATCCCCGTCGGAGGCGGTCATCACCCAAGGCTTCCGCAGGAATACCCGCATGTCGTCCTCGTCGATGGCGAACGACACCACACTGGCATTGCCCTGTTCGAAGAGACGCAGCGCCAGATCGAGCGGATCGATCGAGCGCTCGCGTGCGACCGCCTCGAGCGTGCGGCCCTCCATCGACGCGTCCTGGAGGACGCGCCTGAATTGCAGGCGTCCCGCGCCTCCGCGCCGGACGAGATTCCGGGCCATCTCGTCCCGGATCTTCGCGCGTGTGCCCGTGTCCGCCAGCCTCTTGCGGAGCTCGGCATCCCCGCCGGCCTGAGCCCACCTTGGGAGCAGCGCGGCCGCAAGGTTTGTGGCGCCGGCCGTGTAGGGATACTGATCGGCCCACACCTCCAGTCCCTCGGCCCGGGCCCGCTCGATGCGCAGTGCCATGGCCGTCGCCAGTCCCCACACGCCGGGCCCGAGGGCCTTGATGTGCGTGACGATGGACGGCAGCCTGGCCTCGCGGGCGACCGTGATGACCTCCTCCACGCTGGCCAGGACGCCGACGTTGTAGTCTGATTCATCGCGGACATGGCTCTGGTACACGCCGCCAGACGCCGCGGCGACCTTGGCCATTTCGACGAACTCCTGCGTGTCGGCGAAGCTCTGCGGGACGTAGAACGGTCCACTGGAGAGGCCCCATGCTCCCTCCCGCATGCCTGCCGCCACCAGCGCCCGCATCCTCTCCAGTTCGGCCGGGTTCGGGCGCCGGTCTTCCTGCCCGAGCACCGCCACCCGCACGGAGCCGTGCGGCACCAGTTGACCGACATTGATGGCAGGGCGTGCCTTGAGCAGGGCGGCCCGCTGGGCGGCGAGATCAAGCTGCCCTTCCCCATCGGGATTGACGAACACGGTTGTGACGCCCTCGGCCAGCTGCGGTTCGGCCGCACTCAGCCGGTCAGTTGCGAGGCCTGGCCCGGTGTGGGTGTGCGTGTCGATGAAGCCGGGAGCCACATACCGATCCTCCGCATCGATCACGGTCGGCGCGGTGGCGCGCTCGAGATCGCCGACCGCGGCGATGCGGTCACCCCGCAGGGCGACGTCGGCCCGGAACCAGGGATTGCCATCGCCGTCCAGCACGCGACCGTGCCTGATGATGACGTCGAAAGCAGGGGAGTTCTGTGCGCGCCCCAGCGCGACACGCGCCATTCCGGCGCACAGCAGTACCAGAATGACGGCGCCCAGTCGTCTCATTGATGATCGCTCCAGCCCGCTGAAATGGACACTCACCCGGCACGACCGCGTGGTTCGGGCCCTTCGATATCGCGCGCCGGCCGGCATCGGGCGGCCGCCCGGCGCGTGTGGATCAGAAGCGGAATCCCCCGGTGAAGAAGAACGAGCGTGGCGTCTGGTACGCCGACGCGGAGATGGCCTTGCCGAAGTCCGGCCCGAGCCGGTAGTTGACGTTCTCCACGGGCGTGTCCGTGAACGGATTGAACGCCTTGAGCGTCGAGTCGGTCGCGTTGGTGAGGACGGTTCCGTTCGGTCCGTCGATAACCGTCCGGTTGAACAGGTTGTCCATGACGAAGCGCACGAAAATCTCGGCCTTCGGGCCGAGCACCTTGATCGGGAACGAGTAGTTGATCGAAATATCGGTGGTCACGATGGTGGCGCTCGTATCCGTGCCGCGACCGCCGAAGTAGTACGTCACCGTCGAGGGAGGCGTCAGGTAGCCCGGGTTTTTCACGTAGGCCGCCAGCATCGTGATCGAAGCGTCCCTGCTGGCGGGCGAGCCGGACGTCACGTTCTGGAGCACGCCCAGATCGACCCGGCCGAAGGCGCCGAGCCTGAGCGCGTAATTCCCCCAGATCCGCAGCTTGTGCCGCTGGTCGATCGACAGATCGCCGATCGGGTAGTTCCACGACTGCTGCTTGTATTCCGGGTAGCTGAGCTGCTCGGCCGTCACCGGTCCGTCACTGGACGTCTCGCCGTTCAGATTCCCCTTCGACTGCGACAATGTGTAGTTCCCGCCGAACTGGAGGTCTGGCGTCAGACGGTACTGCACCTGGGTCTGCAACGCCTTGTAGCTCCGTTCCAGGGCGTTGGTATTCACGATCAGGCCGAGATCGAACTGGTTGCCGCCGGCGTCGGCCACCTTCCCGGTCGTCATGTCGCGTTTCTCTCCGTAGAAGTCCCGGTAGCGTCGATAGATTCCGTCCACGCGCACCGAGGCCTTGGGCCCGAGACGGAACGCCGATCCGAGGGTGTACTCCCACGTGCTGGGTGTGGTCAGGCCCTGGCCCACCTGGCGATTCACTCCCGCATACGTCGGAGAGTCGCGCAGCGGCCGGTTCGTGCCGCCGTTCGCGTTGAACCAGTTGAAGACCTGCGTCAGGGCGTCGTGCGCGGACACGAGGTCCGGGGCGTTCGGATTCTGGTTGATCGCCGGCCCCATGTACACATAGCGGAACGTGGACTGGCGGCCCGCGATGGACCCCATATCCACCATCGCGCTGGTGGCGCTCATGGCATACCGGGCGAACCCGGCGTTGATCGTCCATGAGCCGTCAGCCTTCGGGCTCCAGCTGGCGGCCAGGCGCGGGCTCCACACCTGATCGTCGACCACCTTCAGGCCGGCCTGGTCCTTGGCGCTGGACTTGTCGAACCGGACGCCGACGTTGAACGTGAAGTGATCGTTGAATCGCCACGAGTCGTTGAAGAATCCTGAATACGTACAGGATCTTGCTGCCGACGCTCGTGTTGAAGATGGGATTCCACATGACGTACGCCGCAGAGGAGGACGTCGGGGTCGCCCCCGGGGTCACGACCGGGTACAGCACCGTGCCGGTTCCCGACCCCCTGAAGATCGTGTTGTTCGCGTAGAGCCGGTAGCCGCTGCCCGACTGCCAGTTGTCGTTCTTGCGGCTGTCCTCGTAGAAGTCCCCGCCGAACACGATCGTATGGGCCCCGGTCCGCTGGGTGGACCAGTAGTACGAACCCTTGACGATGATGTTCTGGTTGTTCCGGATTTCTTCGCTGAGCTGGCCCTCCGGCACGTTGCACACCGCGCAGAAGGTGGGCGAGTTCCACCGGGAACTCGACCGCGAACGGTCGAAGATGATGGTGCCTCTCTCGATGTCGGTGTACCGCGACCCGGATCCGATGAACGACAGCTGGCGCCGGGAATACTGGGCCTCGACGAAGAAGTTCGACATCAGGATGCCCGTGTAGTTGACCGACGTCAGCTTTTCCGGGGTCTCGCTGTCGATCAGGCTGTCGAGGTCCATGATGACCGCGCTGCTGTAGAACGTGTCGTTCGACTTGAGCTGTTTGTAGGTGTAGCCGCCCCTGACCGTGTGATTCCGCGAGATCAGCCAGGTGCCCTTGCCCTCGACGCGCTGGTCGTTGGTGACCGTGGTGAAGGGAATGTTGGTATAGCGGGTCGTGTTGCCGTTCTTGTTCTCGTTGTATCGATAGGCGCCGAAGAACCACAGCCGGTTCTTGAGAATCGGCCCGCCGATCGTTGCCTCGTAGGTCGGAAGGACCGTCGAGGCGCGCGGATCGCCGGTCGTCAGCGTCTTGTCGTACGGCGTCAGCCCCGTCCACTTGTCGCTCTCCAGCGTCGTGCGGAACGATCCACTGAATACGTTGCCGCCCGACTTGGTGATTGTGTTCGCCACGCCTCCCGAGAATCGCCCGAACTCGGCCGAGATCGTGCCGGTGGACGTCTTGACTTCCTGAATGGCGTCCTCGATGTAGAGCGCGCGCGACTGGTTGCGAAGCGTCTCGTTCAGCACGACGCCGTTGATGAGGAACAGGCCCTCATAGGACATCGCGCCGGAGAACGTGATGTTGCCCCCCGGCCCCGTGCCGGTGGTGCCAGGCGCCAGCAGCACGGCGCCCGTCAAAGCCCGGCTGACCGGCAGCTTGTCGATGAGGTCCTGCCGGTAGCTGGCCGCCGCCGTCGCCGAGTTGGTGAAGTCGGCCGTCACGGCAGCGGCGGTCACGATGACGTTCTCGGTCAGCGCCCCGATCGCCATCTGGACATTGAGCGGCACGTCTTCGGCCACCTGGATCCGGACGGTCTTCTCGAGCGTCGCGAACCCCGGCAACTCGAAGACCACCTTGTAGTCCCCGGGCGGCAGGAACGGAATGATGTAGTCGCCGTTGGCCGACGACGTCGTGGTCCGCGATCCCTGGATCGCCGGAGAGGTCACGGTCACGCTGACGCCGGGCAGCACGAGTCTGTCCGGATCGGCGACCTTGCCTGTGAGCGTTCCGGTGGGCATTGTCTGCGCCGCCGCCGCGCCGGCGACGAGCATGACCAGGACCGCGCTCGCAAAGATCCGCTTGATACGCATGAATGCCTCCTCAACTGGCTGATAACCGCAGGACGCGAGCCACACGAGTCTCTCGAATCACCTTCAGGAATTCCGACGGGCAGAGGCCACCTCGGCTTCCAGCCCCGTCGACGACCGACTGAGGAACCGTCGGTTCACGGCGAACAGGACTGCCCCGGCTCCAAGCGCCGCCAGCCCTGCCGCCAATTGCGAGGATGAGGCGCCCGCAATGAGGGTCAACGACACGACGGTGCCGAGCAGCGGCACGATCGGCTGGCCGGGTACGACGAAGGACGCCGCACCGGCCCTGTCGGCAAACGACGGGCGGCCAAGCAGGACCGCCGCTCCGCATGACGCGGCGTAGGTCACCAGCCGGGCAACCGCGCTGGCAATGGCCAGCCAGACGAACGAGCCGGACAGGGCGAGCGCCACGGCCACCAGGGCCGTGGACAGAATCGCGACGACGGGCGTGCGATACACCGGATGCACGCGGGCGAATGCCGACGGCAGGTCACCATGCTCGGCGAGCGCATAGAGCATGCGGGATCCCGTCAGCAACTGCCCGGCGAGGTTGCCGGTCATGGCCGCCAGGGCCCCGAGGCCGATCATCAGGGCACCCTGCCCGCCCATGAATGTGGCGGCCGCATCAGCCAGAGGCGTCGTCGACGCCGCCAGCTCGTCCAGCGTCCCGACGGCCACGACCTGCGCCAGCATCGTCACGGCGCCCACCACCAGAACAGTCGTGATCAGCGCGAACGGCATGTGCCGTCGCGGGTCATTCGCCTCGCCGGCCGGGACGGTCAGCACCTCGTAACCGCCGAACACGAACACCGTGAGGAGGGCCGCGGTGGCCGCCTGGTCGAGCGACACGGCGTCGAAGTGGCCGAAGCGCGCCGGGCTGACGTGGAACAGGCCGAGCGCGATGAACACTCCGAGCGGCGCGAGCTTGGCGGCGGTCAGCAGATTCACCGTCCGCGCGCCCTGCCTGATCCCGAGCACGTTGAGCACGGTCAGGACCGTCGTGATCGCGACAATCAACGCGGCCCGGGCCCCTCCCGCAGCCGCGCTCGCCCAGTAATAGCCGAGGGCCAGCGCCAGGCCATTCGCCACGGTGGCGTGGCTGGTGACACGGGTGAACCACTGCATCCAGCCGACCTCGAACCCGGCGAACCGGCCGAACGCCGCCCGCGCGTACAGGTATGGCCCCCCGGTGGAGTCGAACCGGCTGGCCACCTCGGCGAGCGACAATGCCACCAGCATCGTGGCGAGCGCGCCCAGCACGAAGGCAACCGGACTCCACGCCCCGACTGAGGCAGCCACTTGAGACGGCATCAGGAAGATCGCGCCTCCGATCGTCTGATTGATCCCGATGGCCGTCAGGTCCCATCGGCCCAACGCGCGGCGCAGTCCATCCATCACTTCACCAGGAACAGACGAAGCAATAACGGCACGAGCACGAGCGCACCGGTCACTTGCAGGCCGAGGTTTCGGCTCCGAAGGACCACCGCCGCCATCAGCACCACGACCAGCGCGCAGATCCCCTGGTAGATTCCCAGCATCCCGTCACCGCAACAATCGCCCGAGGGCGGATGAATACGACAGCATGACCAGGGCCACCACCACGACGCCCGCCGCCGGCAGGAGGCACAATCGGAGAACGCGGCGCCGATCCTGGACGCCGGCAGCCTGGGCGGCCAGGCTGGCTGCCAGTGCCGCCGGGAGCATGAGGTCGCCCAGGGCCGCGAGCATCGACAGGCCGGCGGTGGTCACCACCTCGCTGCGGCCCAGCAGGACGAGCAGAAACGGCACGCCGAGCACCGAGGCGGACCCGAACGCCGAAACCGCGCCGAACAGCGGAATGCTCAACGCCGCCGCGCCCAGAATGGCCCACTGTGGCGCGCCGAGCATCAACGCCACCAGCCAGCCTCGCGCACCCGTCAGCGTCATCACCTGGATGAATGCCCCAACCCCGGTGAGAATTCCGGCGACGGGAAGCGACTCCTCGGTGGCCCTGAGCATCGAGGTCGCCAGAGGGAACCGGGGTGATACCGCGACGCCTGCGGCGGCCGCCGCGAGGAACGTCAGAGGGAGACCCGGGTCCGGCACCCAGGCCGGCCATAACCGTGGCGCAGCCATCAACCCGGCCGCGGCAAGGACCGGGATGAGCGCCCGCCACGAGGACATCGTCACCGGCCCGGCAACCGCCGCGGGGCGTCCCCCGCGACGGCAGGCGGGCCAGCCCAGCGCATACACCGTCACGATGGCCAGCGGCACCGCACCGAGCGCCAGCGGTAGGCCGAACCCCACGTATGGCAGGTCGATGCCGTTGCCAATCAGCATCGCCGGGATATTCACCGGCGGCGCGATCATGCCGAGCACCCCGCCCATCGCGATGATCGCCGCGGCGCGTTCCCGCGACAGCCCCACGCTGGCCAGGATCGACGCCACCATCGTTCCCGTCGCCAGCACCGACGCCGTGGACGACCCGGTGATCATCCCGGGGAACATGACGATGCCCATCAGGATGGGCAGCAGCAGCGCGGGCCTGTGCCCAAGGCGACGGTGAACCGTGACGCCGATGGAGTCCAGCGCCCCGCCGTCGGCGAGGATCCGCATGAACATCATCGCCGTGATGATGACCAGGATCGGATCGAGATACGAGAACGCGCCCTCAACCAGATGTCGCGCCGGCAGCAGATGGCCGTTGGCGGCGGCTCCGGACCATGCGGCCAGCAGAAGCGCGATGCCGATCGGCCAGCGCAGCCAGAAGGCCAGCGCCCCGAAACACACGAGCATCAGCGCCAGGGTTCCCGGCTCCTCCCAGCCGACGGGCAGCACGGCGATCACCCCGGCCAGCGCATTCATGATGGCGGCCCCAACACGGCACCGAGTCCACGCCCGGCCACCGTGGCATAGTCGGGGATGCCTTCGACCTCGATCGCCCGATCCGGTTCGAGGTCCGACAGCGCCTTGATCAGTTCGGCGACGCCAGCGAGATGACGCGCGACGCGGGTCGACAACGGCCAGCCGTTCTCATCAAAGGGCACCGTCAGCCGCCGCCGGCCCGCCGCGAGGACATAGAACCGATCACGGCCGGTGACCACCAGTGCCCCGTCCGTGCGTCCTCGAAGCCGGCCCTCGGCGGGGTTGGTGGTCTCCATCAGTACGGCAAGCGACGGGGTGGCATCACCCCATTCCCGGTGCGACAGCCCGCCGAGCCCGTCGGGTGACGCCTCGAGGCTGATGTCGATGCCCGAGCCCTGCAGCTGCATGTTGGCCAGGGCTGCGACCTCCATCGCGCGCGGATGCGCCACGATGGTGTTGACGACGGGATATTCGGGCGACGCCTCGTGGAGGTCGATGGCCAGCGTGACGCGCTCGCGGCGGATGATCTCGGTGATGGCAAACGCAATCCGCTCGGTCAGGGTTCCCGCTGCACGTCCCGGGTAGGCGCGATTCAGATTTCGGGTCTCGGAACCTGACAAGGTCTGTCCGCCGCGCGCCAGCGTGTAGACCTGCGGGTCCGGCCACTGGTGAACGGGATTGGTTGCGCGGGCGCCATAGGTGAATGTCCGGATCGCGCGGCCGGCCGTTTCGATCGTGAAGCGCTGCGGGTGCCCTTCCTGGGGCACGTTGTGGGTGAATCCGCTCGCGTTCGCGCGCGGAACCACGATCAGGCGGCCCCGTTCGACCCTGGCGCGTTCGACCAGCACGACAGCGGCAAGGTGGCCGGCGGGCTCGTCGGCATGCGTCCCGCCCAGCACGAGCGCGGTTCCACCTGGCCGGCGACCCTCCAGGATGAAGATTTCGCTTTCGCCTGAAGTTCCGCGCAGAGCGGGCAGATAGGCCGACAGCCAGGATCGGCCGGTCACACCCGGCCCGGCAACGAGCAGGTCGGTCCCCCACATGGCCGTGAACGACGGTCCGACGGCCGCCGCGGTGAGCACGACCCCGGCGAGCAGCCCGATGCCTCGCCACCTGGCCCGCGTTCCAAGGCTCGACCGATCAACCATCGTTGTGCATGCACCTGGGGGCGCGGACAACGGGTTCCCGCGGCGGCTTCAGCCCTGTGCCGCGGGGATACTCATGTGCGGGCAGATCCCTGCCGTCGCTGGGTACCCGACGCCGCGGACCGCTCGCCGGCGACAGTATCAGTGAAAGCTGCCGCCTCGCGTGTCCCCAGTTGTCGCGCCTCGCCAGGCGGGATCTGAGCGATATCTGGCAGCCGCCTGCGGCTCGGGCGAGGGTTTCATCGACGCGGCTGGCTCCGGCTGGGCCCGGCGGCTGGCCCGGGTCCGGACAACTTGTCGGGGTCGGGCGTGAGGTAGTAGCCGTCGCCGTGGACGGTGTGGATGTAGACCGGATGGCGCGGGTCGGGCTCGATCCGCTTGCGGAGCCGGAGCACGGCATTGTCGACAGACCGCGTGTTGGGCACGTCGGGGTAACCCCACACTTCCCGCAACAGTTCGTCCCGATACACGACCTTGGCCTGGCGATACGCCAGGTAGCGCAGGAACTCAATCTGCCGGCGAGTCAGCCGCAGGCGGACATCGCCCCTCCGGGCCGTCATGGTGTGAAAGTCGATCGTGACGTCTCCAAGGACGATGGAGGCGAGCTCGGGAGACGCACGACGAAGCACCGCGTGCACCCGCGCAAGCAGTTCCTCGAGGTCGAACGGCTTGGTGACATAGTCGTCGGCGCCCAGGCCGAGGCCGCGGAGCTTGTCACTCCGCTGCCCGAGCGCGGTCAGCATGATGACGGGGGTATCGCCACCCTGGCGCAGAAGGCCGAGGATGTCGAATCCGCTGCGCCCGGGCAGCATCGCGTCGAGGATCACCAGGTGCGGCGAGAACGCGCGCGCCTTGTTGATGGCCTCGTGGCCGTCGCCGGTCCATGCAACCTCGAATCCGTCCATCGCGAGGTTGTCCCGAAGGACCATGGCGAGTGTCGGATCATCTTCGACGACCAGTACCCGTTTCTTCACGGCGCGACTCCGGCAGGCAGGGCTATTCGAACTGTTGTTCCGAGGTCCGGCTCACTCTCGATCTCGAGCACGCCTCGATGGTCGGAGACGATACGGTTGACAATCGCCAGTCCCAGGCCGCTGCCACCGGATCCGGACTCGCGGCCCCGAAAGAACCGCCGGGTGACGTGCGGCATTTCATCCGCCGGGATGCCAATCCCGTGGTCGATGACTTCGACGATCACGGTCTGCCTCTCTCCGCGCCGGGCTCGAATCCCCAGCGCGCGGGCTTTCCCCGGTACCGGATCGCATTGTCGAGCAGGTTGTCGAGCGCCAGCCTCAGCGCCGTCCGGTCCCCGCGGACGGGCGGCAAGTCGGGCTCCACCTCGATCTGGAGATCGATGCCCGCCTCGATGAGCTGGGTGCGGAACACCTGAACCACGCCGTCGACGAGTGATGCGGGATCGATGGGCTCGAACTGATAAACGTCGGCAATGTCCGTCACGCGGGCGTAGGCCAGCAGGTTCTCGATTAGTCGGGTGAGCCGCTTGGACTCGCGCACGACGGCCCTCGGGTATTCCCGGAACGGGCCGTCCTCGGCGACCTTCGATCTCACAAGCGTCTCGCCGAGCACCCGGAGGTTCGCCACGGGCGTCTTCAGTTCGTGCGTCACCGACGACACGAATTCCTGTCGCATGGACGCCAGCTGCGTCCGGGCGCGCGCCGCCCGCACGGTCAGGACCAGCCCGACCAGCAGGCAGACTCCGGCGATCGCCACGACGACGACGGTCCGGTGTGTCGCCGCAATCGCACCGCCGAGCAACCGGTCGTCGTCCACCCGGACCTGGACCGCCCAGTATTCGTAGGACAGGTCCGCAGCCGAGTCGATTCCTACCAGGAGAGGATCGATGAACAGCACGGGAAACCAGCGCCGGACCATCGGGCCCTCGGTCGCGGTTCCCGCAGCTCCGGCGACGGTTCGGCCGTTGGCGTCCGCGATGGCGACAGGCAGCCCGCCGCCAATCCGGCTGACCTGTTGAACCACGTCGGGGAAATAGTGGCGCCTCACCCACGGAAGGTTCACCGTGAAGCCCACGATCCCATCGACCGATTGGCGAAACGTGTCGGCAAAGAAGATGCGCGCGACGACCTGGTAGTGCGTGCCCCCCAGCTGCATCTCGAACACGGAAAACCGCCGCCCCAGGCGCCCGTCGGCGCGGACTCGATCCAGGATCACTCCGGCGATGGCCGCATCGTGTCCGACCACGACGGGGAACGGCGTTGGCGCCTGGCTGGGTACCAGCCAGGAAGGCTGGCGGTCCGATCGGTTGAAGAAGGTCGCCGTGCCATCGGCTGCTCCTCGACGCCACACGAAGAACGACTCGGGGTACGGGTACCTCGCGAACGCGCTCGCGACGCTCTTGCGCACATCGCCTGCAGGATCGACCGTCAGCTCCTCCCACCACTCGGACAGGACCACGTTCTGCACGCTGCGCATGTCGCGGCTGAGTGCGGTCGCTAGCAGATCGGCGGTGTCACGCGCGCGGCGGTCGGCGAGCAGTTCCTCGCTCCGCTGCCATTTGTGGATGGCGCCGTACCCGAACCAGACGAGAAGCGCCAGGGCTGCCGCGATGCCCGCCATGAGCCATTCGGTGACGCGCCGCGTCATGAACGAGAGTGCCAGCCGCTTCACCTGAACAGTTCCTGTTCGCGATAGTAGCGGGCCGCGCCGTCGTGCAGCGGAATGGGCGTGGCCGGAGCCTGCCGGAGGTCCATCAGGTCGAGCGAAAGCTGGGGAGACGACAGCAGCGGCAGGATCTCGAACAGCCGCTGCGTCAGGTCGTGCACGAGCGGCTCCGGCAGATCGGCCCGGCACACGAGGAGGCAGTCCACGCCGATGGTCCGGATGTCCGCCGGGTGCCCAGGGTAGGTGCCGCCCGGGATCACGGCGGGACTGAAGAACGGGTAGTCGTACCGCAGCCGTGCGATTGCGGGCCCGTCTACCGCCAGCAGACGCGCTCCCGCCCCGGTCGCCGCCAACACCGCGTCAATGGGAGCCGCACCGTTGGTGAACAGCCCGTCCAGCGATCCGGCGGCCAGCCTCGCCACGGCGTCGTCGGGCCGGACCGACTCGACGACCACGTCCTGCAGATCGATGCCGACGGCACTGAGCACCATGCGGGCGGTGGAGGTCGCCCCGCGCGCGAGATCGCCAATCCCGACGCGACGGCCGCGCAGTTCCTCGAGGCGGCGGATGGAAGAGTTGCCTCGCACGATCACGTGCACCCGCGCCAGCTGGAGCATCGCGATCCCGCGAAGACGGGTGAAGGGCGCGCGCCGGCCTTCGAGCCGGCCGACATACGCCAGATAGGCCACGTCGGCGAAGGTCAGGCCGATGTCCGCATCGCCCCGCTGGACGGCCTCGACGTGGCTCGCAGCGCCGTCACTCTCGTCCACCTCGACTTCCAGGCCAGGCAGGACCCGCTCGTACTCGCGCGCCAGTTCTTCGCCGAGCGGGTAGAAGGCGGCCCCGCGGGTCGCCGACGCAAAACGGAGGCGCGTGGACGGGCGCTCCCGCGGCGGCGCGGCACAGCCCCCGTCCCACGGCGCGATCACGAGGACGCCCACCAGGCCCGCCAGGGCGGAGGTCCGTCGCAGGCTGCTGATCACATTGCGCCAGCCACTCCGGGGAACAGGGCCTTCAGTTCGCGGCCGACCTCGGCCGGTTGTGCCACGATGACCACAGGCACCGAGCGGGCACGCGAGACCTTCGTGAACAAGCCGTCCTGGTTGCCGGCCTCGGTGACGATGATGAAGTCCGCCTGACCGATGACCAGCTCGATGAATCTGTCCGAGACGGGGCCTCGCCGTGCGGCGCCACCCACGTGCACGGCGATGACCGCGACGCCCGCCCGCCTGGCCTTGGGCAGCAACGCCCCCACCCTGGCCAGTTCGCGCTTCTCGTCGGTGCCGGCCTCGCCGAGCCCTTTCAGGCTCCCGCCGACGACGATGACCAGCGTGCGCACCTTCGCCAACGTCTCGGGTTTCAGGACGGGCTCGAAGGTGTGCTCGAGTCGCATGCGCTTGCTGAGCAGGCTGACCGTGAGCGCGTCGGCACTCTGGCCGCACGACGTGATGGCCATAGGCAGCCTGGCGGTGTACGCGGACTGGCCCGCAGCGGGTGGTCCTGAAATGAGCCAGGCGAAGAACAGGCCCATGCCGATCCGAGCCACGCGGCTGGTCACTCGCATATCTGGTCGAGAGAATAGCCCTTGGACCGGAGGTGGTCAACACGGGTCGGATCACAACCCGGATCTTCACAGGGCGAATTTTCGCCGGAGTTTGTGCGCTCGTTTCCCGGACGAGAGAGAAGCGCGCGTTGAGAGTCCTCGAAGACCGGCCCTCGAGTCGCGACAACTGGTGACAATGCCGAGGTTGACCCTGCCGGAAACCGCACGCTAAGCTCCTGATGCGTGGGACGCGACCGCTCTGGACACGCCACGCGTGGCGCCGCCGCCATCGTGCCGTTGCGGCAGGGACACTGATGCGCCGAGGTCCGAACAGGCATCCGCCATGGGTGCATCGCGTTGCCTCTTTCGTCTTCGCACTCCTGATGTGCGCCTGTCCGCTCCTCGCCTCATCGCGGGTCTTCAGCGTCCAGCCGCCAATCCCGCCTGCCATCGAACGGCTGCTCCAACAGGATGAGATCACGATTCTCGTGACGGATTCGGGCCTTGGCGGGCTGTCGGTGGCTGCCGAGCTGGAGAACGGCTTCCGGTCGGCCCGAGCCTTCAGGCGGGTCAACCTGGTGTTCGCCAACGCGTTGCCGGATGTGGATCGGACCTACAACGCGATGACCACCCGAAAGGAGCAGGTCGACACATTCGACCTGGCGCTCCAGGGCATGACCCGGTGGTACAAGCCCGACTTGATCCTGGTGGCCTGCAACACACTGTCGGTCCTCATTCCGGAGACCCGGTTCGCGCGGTCGGGCCGCGTGCCGATTCTGGGCATCATCGATTCGGGTGTGCGCGCGATGAGCGAGCGGCTGAAGGCCGACCCCTCCGCGGTGGCACTCCTGCTCGGGACGCCGATCACGATCGGCTCGGGAGTACATCGGGCGCGGCTGCTGGCACTCGGGTTCGAACGCGACCAGGTGCAGGAACAGGCATGCCCGAACCTGGAGACAGAAATCCAGGCCGACCCCGGGAGCGACATCGTGCGCGGCCTCATCGAAGCCTACGGAGACGAGGCCAGACGGGCCCTCGCAGCCCGCGCGACCCGCCCGCTCATCGTCGGCCTCTGCTGCACGCACTACGGCTACAGCCTGGCGCTATTCCAGGAAGTGCTCGACCAGCAGTTCGGGCGGCACGTGGTCGTGGTGAATCCCAACATCGAGATGAGCCGCTCGGTGCTGGCCCGGGTGCGGCGTGGCGCATTCGGGGCAACCGAAACCAGCGTCCGCGTTGTGTCGCGGGCCGCTATCACAGCGCAGGAGCGAGAGGCCATCGCCGCAGTGCTCGCGAGATGGTCTCCGAAGACCGCCGCGGGCTTGCGGTCCTACGACCGGAAGATGGACCTGTTCGATGCCCTGCGCTAATCTCAGGTCACTTGCCCGGGCGCAGTGTGCCATCTGCGCCAGAGCGGCGGAGGAGTCATGAAGCTCTCGGCCGGGGTCGTTGTCCCCCTCGCAACCTTAGCGCTGCTTGTCCACCCAGGGTCCGGATCCGCTCAGACCGTGAAGCTGGAGCAGCCCATCCTGATCACCTCGGCCGGACAGAGCGCCGAGGTCGCCATCGTCGGCATGGTGTTCAGGAAACTGGAACTCCAGTGCAAGGTCGTCCCCCTGGCCAAGGCTGGTGATCTCGCCGGCCACAAGACGCTGGTGATCGTCCCGGGCTTCAGTTCGAAAGGGCTCGGCAGCGCCGGCGTCAACCGCGAGGGCGAGATGGATCGCGTGAAGGCCGTCATCGGCGCCGCGCAGCAGGCCCGCATGAAGACGCTCGTCCTGCACATCGGCGGCCAGGCAAGGCGCGGCAGCCAGTCTGACGAGTTCAATCGCGTGGCCGGGGCCATCGCCAGCCAGCTCATCGTGGTCAGAACCGGCGACGAGGATCAGTTCTTCTCGAAGCTGGCGGCCGAGCACAAGGTTCCGATCCTGCTGATAGACCGAATGTCGGATCTGGCGGATCCGGTGGCCAGGCTCTTCCGATAGGCCGTCGGATGATGGGATCGTCCTCGCCTGCCCGGACGATCCGGACCACACGCCCCCGCCGAACTGCGATCGATACGATCGGTGAGCGCCGGCGCGGCTCGCCCGCTCGCCGGAAGTCCGATTCGCCGGAGGGACATGCCATGATTGGATCACGTCGACTCGGATTGGCTGCCGTAGCCTTGGCCTTCCTCCTGCTCTGGCTGCCGGCAATCGGCGCCCGGCAGGCGGCGGTCGTCGATGCCGGAAGCAGAACGGCGACCGGAACCCAGGGCCTGGCGGCCACCGCGCACCCCCTCGCCTCGCGGGCCGCGATTGAGATCCTGCGCAAGGGTGGCAATGCCGTGGACGCCGCCGTGGCGGCGGCCTTCGCCGTCGGCGTGGTCGAGCCCGACGCCTCGGGCCTCGGCGGGGGCGGCGGCATGTTGATTCGCCTCGCGTCGGGCAAGGCGGTCTACATCAACTACTACGGGCACGCACCGAAGGACATCGCCCGGGCGGCGTACGACGACGCGAAAGACAACAAAAGCGCGAAGGCGATCCTGGTTCCCGGCAATGTCGGCGGGCTGTCGAAGGCGCTGAAAGACTACGGCACCTTGACCCTGGCGGACGTGCTGGCCCCCGCCATCCGCTACGCGGAGGAAGGCTTCATCGTCGATGAAACGCTCGGCAAGATCCTCCTCGACAACGTCGCCATCGTCACGAGCCATGCCGTGACGTCGTCGGTGTTCATGCGCGACGACTTTCCGCTGCAGCAGGGCGATCTGCTGCGCCAGCCGAAACTGGTGGCCACGTTGAAGGCCCTTTCGCAGGGCGGCCCGCGTGCATTTTACGAGGGCGCCGTCGCCCGGGCGATGGTCGACGAAGTGGCCAGGGCCGGCGGCGTGCTCTCGCTCGAGGATCTCCGCACCTACGAGCCCATTGTGACCGAACCGGTGACCGGCAGTTATCGCGGATACGTGATCCTGTCCTCGCCGCCTCCGCAGTCCGGTCTGGCCGTGATCGAGGCCTTGCAGATGCTCGAGAACGCAGACTTGCGGAAGATGGGGCACTACACCGCGTCTGCGGACACGTTCCACCTGATGGCCGAAGCGATGCGCCGGGCCTATGCTGACCGCATTGCGTTTGTCGCCGATCCGCGCCACGAAGCAGTGCCGGCGGCCGCGCTCGTTTCGAAGGACTATGCCCGAGCTCGTTTCGCCAGCATCGACATGGCGCGCGTCGTCCCGCCCGACTACACGAAAACGCCGCCGGGCGATCCGTCGAAGTTCGTACCCGGCAAGGGCAGCGCGGAAGAGTCGGATGACGCCTCGACCATCGGGCACACGACGCAGATTTCGGTGATCGACAAGGCCGGCAACGTCGTGTCGCTGACGCAGACGATGGGGACGTTTTTCGGGTCCGGGGTGACCGCCGCCGGGGTGCTGCTCAACAACAACGTCAACAACTTCGCCGTGATCAGCCGCCGCAACAGCCTGGCGCCTGGCAAGCAGCCGCGCAGTTCGATCTCTCCGTCCGTGCTGCTGAAGGACGGCAGGCCGCTGATGGTGCTCGGCTCGCCCGGCGCCAACCGGATCATCGCCACGGTGATTACGCTGGTCGTCAACCTGATCGACTTCGGGATGACCGCCGAGCAGGCCAACGCCGCACCGCGCTTCATGAGCCAGAAAGCCGATCCGGTGCTGTCGATGGAATCACGGTTTGCCCCTGGCGTTATCGAGGGCATGAAACAGAAGGGCCACAAGCTTCAGCTCTACGGAGAGTTCGATCTGTTCTTCGGCGGGTCACAGATCATCCTGGTGGACCCGGTTCGCGGAACCTACTCCGGCAGCGCTGATCCGCGTCGGGGCGGAACGGCGATCGGCTACTGAACGACCGCGGCCGCCTCGCTCGCCGCGCGGTAGCCCGGCTCGCGCGCACTTGTCGGTACAAGCAACGGGGCCGCGATGTCGCGGCCCCGTTGCTCAGCCGGCTCCCTCGAAGGCGGTGGCGCTCGATGCGGGCGAACGACGGCGCCGGTTTGGAATGAGGGACCGCAGTATGGCGGTCCCTCATTCTTACAGTTCTGTCTGGCAGATCGGGCTTCGCAGAAAATCCGTCCCGACCCCTAGAGCGCGTCGATGATCGCGTTCAGCGTCGGGCTCGGGCGCATCGCCCTGGTCGTCTTCGCCGGATCGGGCAGGTAGTAGCCGCCCATGTCGACCGGCTTTCCCTGCGCGCCGATCAGCTCGGCGTTGATCTTCGCCTCGTTCTCCGCCAGCTGCTTCGCCACGCCGGCAAACCGCGCCTGCAGCTCCGTGTCCTTGGTCTGCGCGGCCAGCGCCTCGGCCCAGTACATCGCCAGGTAGAAGTGACTGCCGCGGTTGTCGATCTCGCCCACCTTCCGGGCCGGCGACTTGTTGTTGTCGAGGAACTTGCCGATCGCCTGGTCGAGCGTCTCGGCCAGCAGCGCGGCCCGCGTGTTCTGGAACGTGCTGCCGATGTGCTCGAGCGACGCGGTCAGCGCCGAGAACTCGCCGAGCGAGTCCCAGCGGAGATACCCCTCCTTCTGGAACTGCTGCACGTGCTTGGGCGCCGAGCCGCCGGCGCCGGTCTCGAACAGGCCGCCCCCATTGAGGAGCGGGACGATCGACAGCATCTTGGCCGAGGTGCCGATCTCGAGAATCGGAAACAGGTCCGTCAGGTAGTCGCGCAGCGCGTTGCCGGTGACCGAGATGGTGTCCTGGCCCTTGCGGATCCGATCGAGCGAGTACTTCATCGCTTCGTCCGGCGTCAGGATGCGGATCTCGAGGCCCGTGGTGTCGTGGTCCTTCAGGTAGGTTTCGACCTTCGCGATCACCTGGGCGTCGTGCGCGCGCTTGCTGTCGAGCCAGAACACCGCCGGCGCGCCGGTCGCCCGCGCGCGCTTGATGGCCAGCTTGACCCAGTCCCGCACGGGGATGTCCTTGGTCTGGCAGGACCGGAAGATGTCACCGTCGTCGACCTTCTGCTCGAGCAACGTGTCGCCGGTGGACTCGACGACGACCCGGATCGTGCCCGCTGCCGGCGCGATGAACGTCTTGTCGTGTGAGCCGTACTCCTCCGCCTTCTGCGCCATCAGGCCGACGTTCGGCACGCTGCCCATCGTTGCCGGATTCAGAGCGCCGTTCTTCTGGCAGTCCTCGAAGATGGTCTTGTAGATCGTCGCGTAGCAGCGATCGGGGATCATCGCCTTGGTCTCGTGCAGCTTGCCGTCGGCCCCCCACATGCGCCCCGACTCGCGGACCACCACCGGCATCGAGGCGTCGACGATGACGTCGTTGGTCGCGTGGAGGTTGGTGATGCCCTTGTCCGAGTCGACCATGGCCAGCGCGGGCCTGGTGGCGTAGACGGCCTTGATGTCGGCCTCGATCTCCGCCCGCTTGTCGGCCGGTAGCGTCTGGATCTTGGCGTAGACGTCGCCCAGGCCGTTGTTCTGGTTCACGCCCAGCTGCCTGAAGGTCGCCGCGTGTTTGTCGAACACCGGCTTGTAGAACACCGTGACGGCGTGGCCGAACATCACCGGATCGGACACCTTCATCATGGTGGCCTTGAGGTGCAGCGACAGCAGCAGCCCGGTCTTGCGCGCGTCCTCGATCTGATCCGCGAAGAACTGGCGCAGCGCCTTGACGTGCATCACCGAGGTGTCGAGGATCTCGCCGTCGAGCAGCCCCATCTTCTTCTTGAGGACCGTGATCGTTCCGTCCGAGGCCACGAACTCGTAGCGGACGTCGCACGCCTTCTTGACGGTGACAGAAGTTTCGCTGCCGTAGAAGTCGCCGGCCGTCATGTGCGCCACGTGGGCCTTCGAGTCCGGCGTCCACGCGCCGAGCTTGTGCGGATGCTTCCTGGAGAACGCCTTCACCGAGAGCGGGGAGCGGCGATCGGAGTTGCCTTCGCGCAGCACCGGGTTGACGGCGCTGCCGAGGACTCTCGCGAAGCGCACCTGGAGGGCCTTCTCCGCGTCGTCTTTCGGCGCCTCCGGGTAGTCGGGGATCTTGTAGCCGTGCGCCTGGAGTTCCTTGATGGCTTCCTTGAGCTGCGGGATGGAGGCCGAGATGTTCGGCAGCTTGATGATGTTGGCCTCGGGCGATTGTGTCAGCTCACCGAGCCGGGCGAGGTTGTCCGGGATCCGCTGCGCCTCGGTCAGGTACTCGGGAAAGGTGGCGATGATGCGGCCGGCGAGCGAGATGTCCCGCGTTTCGACCGAGACGCCCGTGCCCTTGGTGAAGGCCTGGACAATGGGTAGAAGCGATCGAGTCGCCAGGGCAGGCGCCTCGTCAATCTGCGTCCAGATGATGGTCGACGTTCCTGTATTCATAGCCTCTCCTTCGAGGCCCGGGAGCTACTGTCCGCAAGGCCTTCTCGGTAGATGAATGGCGGGCGCCCCCGAAACCGCCCGCGATGCCCGCGTATGTCTCTTGGGGCGACCCCACAATGTAGCACGGGGATGACGCCGCTACTGCCTGCGCTCGAACAGCGCCAGTTCGGGCACCGTCCAGTACCAGCTGGCCGTGTGCCCGGCCTGTCGCAGCCAGAGGGTGCGCGTCCTGTTCGACGGCACGTCGATTACCACGGGGGTACCCTCGCGGCCGAACGCCACGCTGCCGATAATCTGCGGCATCACCGACCCCGCGAACAGGGTCGTCCTGACGCCGTCTGCCGACTCGGATTCGACTATCAGCTCTCGCGGGTGATTGCCGATGCCAGCCGGCAGTGTCGTGAACACGAGGCGGCCGATATCCACGTCCCGTGTGAAGACCAGCCTCATCCATTCCGTTCCGGACTGAGGCTTGCCGGAGTGCCAGCGCGTATTGATGTTGCCGTCGAAGGCGAGGCGGACCAGTTCCGGATTGGCGGAAGCCGTTGCGCGGAATTCTCCGGCGGATATGGCCTTCAGACCCTGCTCGTCCACCGGCGGGGTGGCGTCGGGCGGCTGCAGGCGCCACGCCGTCGCGGCGCCGAACTGTCGCCGATCCTCGACCTGCCCGGACGCACGGTCGATGGCGGCCATGAGCCCATCGGGATCGGGCCATCCCAGCTCGGGCCGGAGCAATGAGATATCCCGATGCAGGACGAGGTACCGCACGTTGATCGAACGCAGCCCGCGGAGCACCCCTCCGATCTCGTCCCGCTGGATGAGTGGAGAGCCCCAGTCGCTCAGGTAGTCCTGGAAACCATACCCGTAACCGGTGTAGCCGTTCACGATGGGATGATGATGCAGCAGCGTGTTGTACTGGTAGGTGAGCGTGAGCGGCAGGAACGCAAACGGGACCACCGGGAGTTCGAGGACTCCGCCTTCGGGCCCCGATGCGATCCACGCATTCAGCCCCGCGCGGTCGCTCTGCGAGGCGTCGAACGGCACCATGCCTGGAGGACCGCCGTAGCCGTCCAGGACGATGCCGGCGCCCACGATGAGAGTTGCCAGCACAGCGAGTCGAGGGCGCAGGCGTGCGAGCACCCAGGCGGCACCGGCGGATCCGACGACCGCGAGGGCGAGCGCGACGATCACCACGAACCGGGCAGGTACGCGCAGGCCCGAGAAGCCCGGCACGATCTGCAGCAAGCCGGCGTACGGGCCGACGACCTTCGGGCCAAACGACATCCAGACCGCAAAGACGAGGAGGGACGCGTAGAGCGCGACGTACCACCTCCATCTCGGCGGCCGCTGCTCACGCGGTGTGAACCGCCCGACAAGCCCCGAGATGACGCCCACGGCTGAGAGAACCACCACGATCACTCCCGGGTACAGCCCGCGCTCAGGTTCTCCGACGTGCAGATACCTGGTCCAGAGCCACAACCCGGACGGGATGCGAAGGAAGTCGCCCGGCACCCCGCTGTACATCGACATCTCACCAAGATTGCGATGAAGCCCGCCGCCGACCAGCACGCGACGGTACATCAGCAGAACCGGCGCCAGGATCGCTCCAATCGCCGCCGCCGCCACGCCGAGATCCAGCAGGACTCGCCCAAAGGCCGGCCCCGTCCGGTCCGCCCGTCTCAGCCGGTCGTAGAGGACCCGGCCGAGCTCCGCCGCGCCGAGTCCCGCCACGGCCACACCGAGGAAGAGCATGAAATAGCCGTTCGACAGCGCCTGAACGGCAAAGGCCAGCGCGAACACCGCCAGGGCCCTGCGTGACCACGACGTGAAATATCGGTGCAGCCCCCAGAGTGCGAGCGGCATCCAGCCCGAGACGAGCACCTGAAGGTGGCTGATGTGCATGGCGCGGTGAGGGGCACACGCAAAGGCCAGCGCGCCAAGCCATGCGGCATCCCGTCGTCCCCAGAGGGACCGGGTGAGCAGGTAGGCCCCAACGCCCGCCAGGACGAAGGAGCCAAGGAACGCGATGTTGTAGGCGAGCACGGCATTGCCGGTCACCCACTCTATGGGCGCGGTGAAGACGGCGATGCCGAGCAGATTCTCGGCGAGCGCCAGCGTGCCCTTCATCGGAAAGTAGATCGGCGCGTCCCACAGCGCCTGGAAGCCATGCCGGATTCGATCGGCATCCCAGCCGAGGAGGAAGGTGGCGAAGACCGGATCGCCGAGATCGCCCGGCAGTGCTGACGTCATGTGGAGCACGAGAGGAAACGTGTCAGCCACGCCGAGCGCCAGCATGACGAGCATCACGGTGAGAACTTCCCGCCGTCCGACCATGGACCCTCCACACCGAATCATACTGTCCCGCTCGGGAAGGGAGGGCACGCGGAGTCCCCTTTCTTGAGTCCACCCGGCCGTCTTGCGTAATATGGTGCCGCCTCCGCGAGGAATCGCGATGAACCCACCCTCTGAGACTCTGGTCAGCCTCGAGCAGCAGGTCGTCGACCTCATCACCCGGCACCAGCGGCTCAACCCGGGACAGGTGACGATCGACTCGACGTTCGCCAACCTCGGCGTCGATTCGTTCGACTGCCGGGAGCTGCTGCACGAGTTCGAGCAGGCGTTCGGCCTGGCGATCCCGCACGACGCCGGAAAGTACGTGAGGAGCGTGCGGGACGCGGTCGAAGCGATCGCGGCGTTGACCGCCGGGCCGACGCCCTCGGCCTGAGACGGCCGGCGCGCCCCGCCCGGGCGCGCGCCCGGGCGCCCGGGCCGGCTACTGGGCGATCTGCAGACCGGTGATCGCTTCGGCGACCAGGTCCATGTCTGCCAGCCGGCCGGCCTGCATCGCGATGGCAGCGTCCAGGTTGCCGACCTGTTGCAGGCGCGAGAAGTCTTCGGCGCCAACCCGGCCTGACGCGCTGATGACCGAGAGAATCCGCACGGGCACGCTGAGCGCGACCTGGCATGCCCAGAGGCGCGACTGGGCCAGCAGGAGTTCGTCGCCGTCTCGCGCGGCCGAGACCGCCAGGGCCACGGCCGTTTCGACATCTGCCATCGCCGTCGCGAACTCGAACGCCACGTGCTGCTGCCGCACCAGCTTCGCGCGGTAGGCCGTCTGCGTGGCGTCTGCCAGGAACCGCGCCGCCCCGGCGACGGCCGGGCCTCCGGCAGCGGCCAGGGGCTCGACCTGCTCGGCCATGCGCAGGTAGAACTGGCCCTTGCTCCTGACCAGCTCGCGCATCCGGAAGATGCCGATGATGCTCTGCTGGATTTCCGAGGTGCCTTCGTAGATCGTCAGGATGCGCGCATCGCGCCGGATCTTCTCGACCTCGAAGTCCACGCAGTAGCCATAGCCGCCCAAAGCCTGGACGGCGTGGTCGGCCGCCATGTTGCCCGCCTCGGTGGCGAACAGCTTGGCGATGGACCCCTCGACCTGGCGATCGACGGTTCCCCCGTCGAGCAGGTCCGAGACATATTCAATGTAGGCCTGCGCGGCCGCCAGGCGCACGCTGTCGGCAACGAGCAGCTTGTGCGTGAACCCCTGCTTCTCGGCCAGGAAGGTTCCGAACTGCCGGCGCTGCCTGGAGTAGGCGATCGCCTTCTCGAGCGCGGCCTGGCCTGCCCCGAGGCCGAAGGCGGCGACCATCAGGCGCGTGAATCCGAAGACTTCGTTCGCCTGCTTCAGCCCTTCGCCCTCCCGCGCGCCCACCATGTTGGCGGCCGGGATGACGACGTCCTGGAGCAGGACCTGGGCCGTGTCCGACAGCCTGATCCCATGCTTGATCTCGTGCCGGCCCGGCGTCAGCCCGGGGGTGTTGCGCTCAACGACGAAGAAGGTCGGCCCGGCGGGCGTCTTCGCGAGGATCGTGTACAGGTCGGCGATCGACCCGTTCGAGATGAACTGTTTCACGCCGTTGAGGCGGTAGTGCGTCACCTGGCCGTCCGGGCCGGTGATCGGGGTGGCCTCGGTCTTGAGGTTCTGGACGTTCGATCCGGCTTCGGGCTCGGTGACGCCGTAGGCGACAATCAGTCCCTCTTCGGCGATCCGGGGGATCCACTTCGACTTCTGCTCGTGCGTGCAGCCGACGCGGATCGGATCCACGCCGAGCGCCACCGCCAGCATCGCCGTCGCCAGGCCGAGATCGATCTTCGCGAACTCGGCCGACAGACGGTACACGTCGTACGCGCCGCCTCCCATGCCGCCGGTACTCGGCCGGCAGGAACACCAGGTGGAGGCCGACATCCGGCCCGAGCATGGCGCGCACGACATCGGCCGGGCACGTGTCGGTCTCGTCCCACTTCAGGCGGCGATCGAGCGGAGCCTCGCGCGCCGCGAATTCCTTCAGCGTCTTGACGACCAGATCGATCGACTCCCGGTCCAGCCGGTTGAAAGGCATGAGTCCTCACTGTCGGGCGCCGTGCGCCCGGAATGTATCGCGGATCTCCTGGTCGGCCGGTCAGCGGCCGGCGCCAGCCTGATGAAATGGTGATTCGCCGGAAAACGAAGGGGCCAGAGGATCCTGCCGGAAATCACCTGCGATCTGCAAGCATTCCCGCTCAGACCCTGGATTCATGAGTTCGGCAACGAACCTGTGAACCCAGGGACTGAGTGCCGAGCGAGCGGGTTGACCGAATCATCATCTGAGGACAGGTCACCGAAATTGCGGGTCGAAGCACTGAGCGCCCGTCCGAGGGGGACTGTTCAATTCTGAACAGACCGGGACACCGCCGTTTCGTACTTTGAACATATGGCCCAGAAATCTGAGTTGTATTCCCTGGTCGAACCCTTCGGCCGCCCGAGACGCTCCCGTGCGGTGATGGAGATGATCGAGACCCTCGTCCCGTACGGCACACTGAGCTTCCTGATGGCGCTCGCAGCAAGCTCCGGCCATCCGTGGCTGGCTGCCGCGCTGTGCGTGCCGGCCGCGGCGTTCCTGGTGCGGGTCTTCATCATCTTCCACGACTGCACCCACGGCTCGTTCTTCCATTCACGCCGAGCCAACCGCATCGTCGGCTACGCCACAGGTCTGCTCACGCTCACGCCGTTCGAGAAGTGGCAGCGCGCGCACGCCGAGCATCATGCGACGGTCGGCGACCTGGATCGTCGCGGCGTCGGCGACGTGTGGACGCTCACGGTGAAGGAATACCTGGACGCATCGAGAGCCAAGAGGCTCTTCTACCGGGTGTTCCGCAATCCCTTCGTCCTGATGGGCATCGGGCCCGGGCTGGAGTTCGTGCTCCACAACAGGTTCGTTGCGGCCAGGGACAGCAAGCGCGAGCGGTTCAGCGTGCACTTCACCAACGCCGCCATGGCGGCGGCCCTGGTGGCTGCGCACTTCACGGTCGGGATTCCGGCGTTCGTGCTGACACAACTGCCCACGCTGCTGGTCGCTGGCGTGTTCGGGATGTGGCTGTTCTACGTGCAGCACCAGTTCGAGGACGCGTACTGGGCGCGCCGCCCGGAGTACGAACCCCTCAGAGCGGCGCTCGAAGGCAGTTCCTTCTACAAGCTGCCGAAGGTGCTGCAGTGGATGACGGGCAGCATCGGCCTGCATCACATCCATCATGTCCAGCCGCGGATCCCGTTCTACAACCTGCAGCGCTGCCAGGCTTCCATCCCGGCGTTTCAGGCCGTTCCGCCGCTGACCATGCTCCGCAGCCTGCACGCGCTGCGGCTGAGGCTGGTGGACGAAGTCCGTCAACGGGTGGTTGGTTTGCGGGAAGTCAGACGCTCGATGGAGCAGTGAGGGGAATACCGGCCTGAACGAAAACGGGGACGTTCCCTCCAGTTCGTGCACATGCGGCACGGTGGAAAAACCGTCCCCGAGTTCAAGTCCTCGTGACGGGGCGCGCGCTTGCGGGCGCCCCCCATCCTCAGCCGTGCGTCACACAGGCGACGCACTCCGCGGTCGCAACTACCAGCGCGGTTCCGAACGCCGGCGCGATCCGCCGCCACCGGAGCCGAAGCCGCCGGCGCGTTCCGGCCTGGGCCGCGCCTCGTTCACCGTCAGGCTGCGGCCGCCCAGCGAGTGCTCGTTGAACTGGCTGATCGCCTTCTGCGCCTCGTCGTCGGTGGCCATCTCGACAAACGCGAAGCCGCGAGCGCGGCCGGTCGCCATGTCGCGCATGACGCTGACCGTCTCGACGGTGCCCGCAGCGGCGAACAGCGTCTGAAGGTCCGATTCGCCGATGTCGTACGGGAGATTGCCTACGTAGAGTTTCCTTGCCATTGGGTCTGTCTCCTCCCCGCTCACTGCGGGAGGCTTTGATGGCGGACCGTCAACGTCCGTTCATCGATGTGCAATCGCAGGAGGATCCAGAAGCGGACCTCGAGCGGGATGGAGAAAGGCCCTTCCAGGACTGATGCCGTGTGCGTTCGGGAAGCGAGGATATGTGGCTCGATTCGATCTAACGCGGCAGAAGCGGAATGCGGTTATCCAACCTGACGTCGGAAGTCTATCACACTTCAACGTTCTTTGGGTGACGAACCTGCGTCCGACGGCTGGTCGTGCAGGACGATGCTCAGCAGGGCCGCGTTGATCTTGAGCGTGTGGTTGTACTCGATCAGCTTGAGCTTCCTGAACTTGTTCATGAAGAAATTGACCCGCGACCGGGTCGTGCCGATCATCTCCGCGAGGATTTCCTGCGAGATCCTGGGGATGACGTAGTGCGGCCCTTCGTGCTTGCCATACCGCGCGAGCAGCAGGAGCGCGCGGGCCAGGCGCTTTTCACTGTGATTGAAGAGCTGATCGACCAGGTCGGCCTCGACCCGGATGTTGCGCGCCAGCATGAAGGTGATGAAGCGATCCGAGAGGGCGCGCTGTTCGTGCAGCGCCTTCGACATCGCGTCCTTCCCGATGACGAGCGCCCTGGTCGGGACGACGGCCGTGGCCGTCCCGATCCGCACCGGGTGGCCGGCCAGGGCTCCCTCGCCGACGAAATCGCCCGGGCCGAGCATCGCCACCACCGCCTCTTTGCCGGTCCTGGAGATGACGCCGAGCCTGACGCGGCCCTGCTGGATATAGATGACCGAGTCGGCGGGCTCGCCCTGGGTGTAGATCACCCCGGCGGCAGGAAAGTCGACGAGCTTCCTCGCGACACCCGACGAGCTCAGGAACTTCTCGACATCGAACGGAATCGCCTTCGGCGGCAACGGCACGCGTCGCTCCGCAGACGATTATATCGCCGCGATCGGGCCCGAGGGCGCACCCTTCGGCCCGAATGGGATTTCGGCCATCCTCGGGCGCACCGATTGCGAGCCGAGGAAGCCGAAGATTGAGATCGCGCTTCGAGGGATTGGAGTCGCGGCAGTTCAGGCCGTTCGGGCCTGTCGAGGGCGCAGCCGACCGGGATATCGCAAAACACCCCGCGCCGGCCGGCGCCCGCTTATCCTACTCGCTGAGCTTGACGTTCTCGGCCCTCGGTCCCTTCGGGCCCTGTGCGCGCTCGAAGGTCACAGCCTGACCTTCACGCAGCGAGTCGAATGGCGTGCCGGAACACGCGGACTGGTGGAAGAAGTACTCGTTCGAGTCGCCCGCAAGGATAAAGCCGAAGCCTTTGTCGCTTACAAGCCGCTTAATGGTACCCGTCATCGTTGGCATGTCTACTCCTGATTGTTCTAGAGAGAGAGATAGAGTTGCACCGCCATGGTGCGTATACATCATGGCTCGAATCCGGGTTTTTCTGTGTGCATAATCGAACAGGGCCCCAGATAGGCCTACTTCTTCCTGGCCAGCGCCTGGCAATAGCGGGTGACATACTCGATATCCTGCGGGCTGAGCGTGCGGCCCCAGGGCGGCGAGAGCGGCGAGCGGCCCAGCGCCGCGCTCCCCTCGACGATGACCCGCCGGACGTAATCCGGGTCGGCCATGTTCTTCGACGTCGTCATGTCGGGCGGCGGCGGCGTCAGGTTCGAGGCGTTCTGGCCGTCGCCTTTTCCGCTGTCGCCATGGCAGGTTGCGCAGTATTGGAGGAAGACCGTCCGGCCGAGCGATTCCGAGTAATTCAGTCCGGCTGCGCGCTCCTCTGCCCTCATCGCATCGGTCATCGGCTCGCCGGGCGGGGCCGGGGACTGCCGATGGCACCCGACGCACAGACCCAGCGCCGCGAGCGCCGCCGCGGCCAGGGCCCTCCTGCCCGTCATTTCGCCCTCCCGGCCGGGGCCGCCGCCGGAGCCGGCGACGCAGGGGCCCCGCCGAGCTGAGCCAGGTATGCCGTGAGCGCCCGGACATCGGTGGGTGACAGGCCGTAGTTCGGCTGGGTGGTCCCGGGTTTGGCGCGTTGCGGGTCCGCGAGCCATGCCGCGATCCATCCAGGCCTCAGACGCTTGCCGGTAGTCGACAGATCAGGGCCGACGTATCCGCCGCTGGTGCCGATCTGGTGGCACCCGACGCACCCCAGCGACCCGAACAACGCCTGGCCCCGCCGCACCTCGTCGGGGGTGAAGCGCGAGTCATACCGGTCGAGGCTGTCATCGAGGAACACCGTCGAGGCATAGTCGGCGATGGTCTTCGCCTCCTCGGGCAGCATGTGGAACATCGGCATGCGTGCTTCCACGCTCACCCGCACCGCGCCGGGGTTGAGCAGGTAGCTCACGAGATACTCCCGCTGGAGCTGGCTGCCGATCCGATCCAGGGGCACGGTTGACAGATTGCCACCGCTGCCCCCGATGCTGTGGCAGCTCATACATCGATATCGGCTGACCAGCTCGCCGAAGCGGCCCTCGGGCCGGTACGGCGGCGGCGGCGGCATCCAGACGACCCGGGAGCTCGGCAGGTCGTCTTTCCGCAGACCCGCCAGCGCGACGGTGATCGTGGCGGCTTCCTGCGGCGTGAAGCCGAAGGTCGGCATCACCGACGGCGCTCCAAGCCCGTCGGGGTGCAGCAGCTTCAGGAAGATGTAGTTGTCGGTGGTGTGCCGCGCGGGGAAGCTGCCGTACGCCAGCTGGTCGGGATCGTGATCGGCCACGCCCGCCAGGCTCGGACCAATCTTGCTTCCCTCTGTCATGCCGGGCAGCTGGTGACAGCCGTAGCAGCCGTGCCTGATGAACACGGCGCGCCCGGCCGACACCGCCCGCGGGTCCTGGAACGAGGCCGGCGCCGATTCGGGGGCCGCACTGCCGCTCCTGAATTCCTGGAGCAGGTAGGTGGTGAGATCGCGGATCTGGTCGTCGGTCAGCCGGTACTGGAGCATCGGCGTGTCGGGCTGATCGGCGTGCGGGTCCTTGATGAAGTCGAAGAGCCAGTCGCGGCGGACCTTGTCGCCGATCAACGTCAGCTCGGGTCCCATCGTCCCGCCGCGGCCGTTGACAGCATGGCAGCTGGTGCACCGCAGCTCGCCGAAGAGCGCGTGACCGTTGTCGGCATTCGCGCGGGCCCAATCCACGTGCGGCACCTCGGGTCGCGCCTGGCGCCGCTGCGAGAGGATGAACGCCTGCAGTGAGGTGATTTCCTCGTCGGAGAGGCGGAAGTTGCCCATCTTCGACCGCGTCAGATAGGACTTCGGATCCTTCAGCCACCGGGCGAGCCAGTCGGGCCGGACCTTGTCGCGTTCTCCCTCGAGCGAGGGACCGCGAAACGACGCCCCTTCGAACCCCGGGATGTCGTGACAGCTGACGCACCCCGAATCGAGGATCAGGTGTCTGCCGGCGGCCAGCCGCGGCGCCGACGGCGGGTCGAGCGAACGATGGCATCTCCCGCAGTTGGCCTCGATGGTCTCGAGGGGGCGCATCGCGCGCTCCACGAAGGGAATCGGCGTGTGGGCCGCGTTGACGAAGTCGGTCGCCTGTCCCTGGCCGTCGTGACAGCTGGTGCAGCCGAACCGTTCGACTGGATGCGTGACCAGCCAGGTGCCGGGGTGGGTGCGAAACGGCTGCGGCGCCCGGGCGTAGGCGGGATCGTCGATCCCGAGGTGACAGGTCGTGCACCGATCGACCCGGTCCAGATCGGGCAGCCAGATCTGCCGCAGCCCCCCGAGGCTTGCCGTCTGCGCGAGTTGATGGGGATTCTTGGTGCTCGCCTGGATCCGCTGGAATCGCGCCTGCTGCCGGCGCCACTCGGCGCCCTGCTCGCCCAGATAGATCCACGAGAACGTGGCGAGAAACGCCAGGCCCAGCACCGCGAATGCGACGTGCGCTCCGTTCGGAGCGCGCTGCGGCTCACGCATGACGTCCAGGCTCCCGCTTCAGCGTCACCGCCACGGCCACACCCAGGCCCAGTTCGGGCCACGGAACAACGTGCCGATCACCGTCAGCACCGCCAGCACGATGACCACCGCCGTGAACGCGAAGTTCGCCAGGCGGCGATCGGGCGAGAACCACCGGCCGGATCCCTTCGGGTTGCGATCGAGATACGGCAGGGCGAGCAGCCCGATCACGAGGAGGGTCGGCACAATCACCCCTCCCACCAGGGCCGAGTAGTGAACCAGTTCCTGCAGTCCGAGGAAGTACCACGGAGCCTTCGCCGGATTCGGCGTCCGCGTCGGATCGGCCATCTGCTCGAGCGGCGCCATGAAGACGAGCGATATGAGGTGAAGCACGATGATGACGCCCAGCGCGACCAGGGCCTCGCGATAGAGCAGGTGCGGCCAGGCGAACACCTCGTCGTTCGGATCGCGCGAGTCGACCGACACGGTCGGCCGCCGCGTCATCGCCATCAGGCCGTAGGTCTTGGTCGAGGCCGGGAACGCGCCCGACCGCTCTTCCACTACGAGGGTGGACGGGGTGGCACCGCTCAGGCCGTCTTTCCGGACCCGCCACACGTGCAGCGAGACCAGCATCAGCGCGGCCAGCGGCAGGATCACGCAGTGCAGCACGTAGAAGCGCACCAGCGTCATCGGCCCGATGACGTGGCCCCCGAGCAGCAGGTAGCGCAGCTTGCTGCCCAGGACGGGCGCGTACGCCGCGATGTTGCTGCCAACCGTGATGGCCCAGAAGGCGAGCTGGTCCCACGGCAGCAGGTAGCCCGTGAAGGAAAGGCCCAGCGTGAGCAGCAGCAACCCGACGCCAACCACCCAGTTGAACTCGCGCGGAGTCTTGTAGGACCCGGTCCAGAACACGCGGCACATGTGCAGGAAGACCACGAAGACCATCGCGTGCGCCGACCATCGGTGCAGGTTGCGCAGCACCACGCCGTAGGTGACGACGAACTGGAGATCCTTCATGCTCCGGTACGCTTCGGCCGGGTACGGGACGTAGTTGAGCATGAGCGCCAGGCCGGTCACCGTCAGCACGCCCAGCAGCACGACGGAAATCAGGCCGAGGCCGAGGGTGTAGCTCCCGCGCAGGACGTGGGCCGAGACACGCGCCGGGTGAATGTGCAGGAACAGGCTCGAGATCATCGCCGCCGCGCGGTCCTTGTCCGTGCGCGGCCAGCCGATCCGCCAGATCGAGGTTCGGGCGCCGGTCAGCCATCCCGCCAGACGTTGCCGGATCGTGCTCACGTGTGGCTCCGCCTTTACGCTCTCAGCCTGAAGTCGGGCGAAACGGTGCGATCGAGATCGACGATGAGGTCGCCGCCCGCCGAGAGGCTGAGCGCATACCAGGTCAGCGGTTCCGGCGCGGGCCCCCGTATCACGCGACCGTTCTGGTCGAACCGGCTGCCGTGACACGGGCAGTCGAAACCGGTCGTGCTCCGCTTCACGTTGCAGCCGAGGTGCGTGCACACCGAGGAGATGGCATAGAACCCGTCGGCCTCGTTGAACACGAAGAGGCGGCGGTCTTCGAGGAAGGTGGGCACATCGGGGGGAAACTGCGACGGGAGCCCGATGCTGAACCGCGACGGCGGCTCGTAGAGCACGTTGGGCACCAGGAACCGGACCGTGCTCAGCAGGAACCCGAGCCCGGTGCTGGCGATCGCCGCCCACCCCACCCAGAAGAACCCTCGCCGATCGAGCCCGTCAATCCACCGCTTCACGCTCATGGCCGCGCCTCGTGCATCCGCTCGGCGAAGAGCCCGAGGGACGTCTGCGGCGATTCGTCCAGCTCGAGCATCTCCATCGTGATGGCCCGTGTCGGGCAGCGATCCGCGCAGAGGCCGCACCGGATGCACCGCTCCTCGTCCTTGATGATCGCGCCGGCAGACGGGCCCGCGCCGAGCGACTCCCTCAGGGCATCGAGGTCCGGTGAGCCGCGCAGCCGCGAAGCCGGGACGAGCACCAGGCAGGCCTCGGGGCAGATCTCGACGCACGCGCTGCACAGGATGCAGCGCTCGGAGTCGAACACGGTCTCGACGTTGCACCAGAGGCACCGCGAGGCCTCGACACGCGCCTGCTCGTCGCTGTACACCTCTTCGACTTCGCGGAATCCCGTGCGCCGCGCCACGGGCAGCGTGGGCATCTGCTGGCGCCGGATGCGGTCGTAGTGGCTGCCCGCCCGATTGATCGTGATCTCGCGGAACCGGGCGCCCGCCCTCGGGACCGCCGCACCCTGGAGCTGCTGGTGGATGGCGAGCGCCGCCCGCTTCCCGTCGGCAACCGCGTCGATCACGATGCGCGGCCCGAACGCGAGGTCGCCTCCGCAGTAGACGCCGGGCATGGTGGTCGACAGCGTGTCCCTGTCGACGGCGACGAGCCCGCGCGGCGTGATCTGGATTTCCGGGTCGGCGTCGAGGCAGGTCGTGTCCGGCTGCTGGCCCACGGCCAGGATGATCGTGTCCGTCTCGAACTGCTGCTCCGTCCCGGGGCGGAAGGTCGGATTGAAGCGGCCGTTCGCATCGAAGACCGACTCCACTTCGACCGTCTCGAGCGCCGTGACCCGGCCGTCCCGGCCGAGGATCGCCTTCGGGCCCCGGCCCGGGAGCAGGGCAATCCCTTCCTCTTCCGCTTCCCGGATCTCGTCCGGGTGCGCGGGCATCTCGGTTCGCCGCTCGAGCGACACCAGCTGCACTTTCCTCGCGCCGAGCCGCAGCGCCGTGCGTGCCGCGTCGATGAAGGCGTTGTCGTAGCCCCAGGTGTGCAGGAGATCCTGCGCGCCGGGCGGCAGCGTCTGCGGCGTCTCGGACGACGCGTAGCGCAACACCGTGCGGGCCACGTCGATCGCGACGTTGCCGCCGCCCACGACGATCACGCGATCGCCCACCGTGACGTGGTAGCCGAGATTGGCGTTGAGGAGGAAGTCCACACCGTTGATGACGCCGTCCAGATCGGTGCCCGGGATCCCCAGCGTGCGGCCGCGGTTCGCCCCGAGCGCCAGGAAGACGGCCGAGAACTCGTTGCGCAGGAGGTCGCCGACGGTGAAGTCGCGGCCGAGGCGCCAGTTCAGCCGGTGTTCGACGCCCAGCTGCAGCACCTGGTCCACCTCGGCGCGAATGACATCGCGCGGGAGGCGGTACTCCGGCACGCCCTGGTTCAACATGCCGCCCAGCACTGGCGCGGCCTCGAACAGCATCACGCGGTACCCGAGCAGCGCCAGATCGTGCGCGCAGCTGACCCCCGCAGGCCCCGAGCCGACGACGGCGATCCGGTTCGTCCGGCCGTCCTGCGTGGCGCGCGCGAGGCCCATCATGCGAAGCGTCGAGAGCGGAATCGATTGTCCCGGCGCGCTCTCCACCCCGTAGCGTTCGGTGACCGTGCGCTTCAGGGCGCGAATCGAGATCGGTTCGTCGATCAGGCCGCGCCGGCACGCCGTCTCGCACGGATGGGCGCAGATCCGGCCGCAGGTGGAGGCGAGCGGGTTGGGCGCCCGCGCAATCGCGTACACCCGGGCGTCGTCGCCTTCGCCGATGGCCCGGACGTAGCCCCCGGCGTTGGTCCGCACGGGACAGCCGCTTCGGCACGGCACCAGGTCCAGGAAGTACTGGAAGCTCGGGACAACGGTTGGGTACGCACGATCCGGCATGGCGGAAGACCTCGAGTCCGGCCTCTCCCTGGTTACTTAGTGAGCGTGAAATCGGCCGTCGCGCCCTTCGCGTCCACCGTGATGGACTTCGACTGGGCCTTCAGCTTGGGGTGCCAGACCGCCAGCGTGTACTGGCCTGGCGGCACGTCGGCGATCTCGTAGTGTCCCGTGCGATCGCTGACGGCGAAGTGCGCGTTCTGCAGGACCACGACGAAGCCTTCCATCTCCGGGTGGACGCGGCACAGCTGCGTGTAGACACACGGGAACTTCGCGCACTTGGCGAAGGTGTAATCCTTCGACTGGCCCGACGGCCAGGTGCCGAGGTTGTACTTTTCGTAGTCTGGCGAAAAGACATTGTGCGGCGTGGGATCGCCGTTGTGGAACTGGACGGTGGTGCCGAGCACCACCGGCAGCACGTGCGGGAGGAACTGGAATTTGACCTGGTCCATCACGACGGGCGCCGACGCCTTGCCGGCCGCCGCCTCCTGGATGTAGACCACCGCGTCAGCGTTCGAGCTGAGGCCGGTCGCCGTGACCGTGCCGTGCACGCTGGCCGCGGCGGCTGACAGGTTGAGAACGGCGACGGTGACCCCGAGAACGCCGGCAACGGCGACGGACCAACGAACGTGCTTCATTACACTCCCTCCAGGCTGACGGGTAGACGCCTCGGATTCCGCTCGCTCCATCCATCGCGCGTGCCACGTCCTGAGCTGGACCGGGGCCCCGCGACATGCGCCTGACGCCAGGTTCCGGGCGTTGCCCCGGCGCGGCGCGATTCCTAGAACGCGAACCGGAGAATCGCGTTCAGGGAGTGGTTCCGGCCTTCACGCAGATCGCGCTGATACTCGGCCATCAGTTTCACGTTGGCCCTGAGGAGCGCGCTCAGATTGAACGTGCCCAGGCGAAGGCTCGGCACGCTCCCGTCGCCGGGCGTCAGCGTTTCGTAGCGCCCGCTGAACTGCAGCCACGGATAGATCATGTAATCAGCCTGCGCGAAGAGGGAGTGGTAGCCGGGTGTCACTTCCTGCAGCGGCGCCGCCGTGGCCTGGTCGAATTGCTGAAGCGTGTCGGTGCCGTGCAGGTAAACCCCGAACACGTTGAGGTCGCCGATGAACACGCTGGCGTAGATCCCGGTTCGCAGGAAGTGCCGATCCTGCACGTTCACGTTGGTCCCATCTTCGGCGACCAGCGGGAAGTTGATGTCGCTGCCGTCGCCGTGGTACACGAACGCCCCCACGCGCAGCGAGTCGTCGCGCCAGTTCTGGGACGGTACCGCCCTGTTGCCGTTGTAGCCGTCGAGCCCCATGCCGCCGATCTTCACGTCGAATCGCGCGTAGAGGTCCTTGGCGCTGTTCCCGTCGAACCGCCCGTTCGGGCCCGGCGAGATGCCGTTGGCCAGCCCGGCGACCCACAAGGCGCGATGCTCGATGATCCCGTAGGCCTCGATGCCCTGGACGTGCGCCGGCAGCGAGATCGGCGCCGGGCTCATGTCGCCGGCGAGCCCCGTGCCCCCCGCGAGTCCAATCGGGTTGTAGGCGAACAGCGTGTCGATGCCGGCGTCGGTCGCGATCCACATCTCCTGGAACCCGTCGGCGATGTTCGGCGCGAACTTGCCGATCCGGATGTGCAGCAGATCCTCGGGGCCGAACGGAGAATCGAACTGGAACCGGGCGTGTTCGATCTCGATCGCCGCCGACGAATCGGGATTCTCCGACACGGTGAGCTCGGTGAAGAACGACGCGGAGTCCCCGAGTGTGCCCGCGCCGAACAGGTTCACTTCCTGTGGAAACTGCAGGTCGTTGCCAACCTTGGTGATGGTGCCATCCTCGTTGAGCGTCGAGGTGTTCACGTCGGCGAACTTGACGTTCACGGCCAGCGGGACGGCGCCGGGGAGCTCGCCGGGCCACACGGCGTTCGGCCAGAGCCTCTTGTAGGCGGGGGCCCCGAGGCTGACCGGCTTCTCCTTCACCATGTCCTCGGATTCGTTCGGCATGTGATAGCCGCGCAGGCGGAACGCCTCGCCGAAGGCATTGAGCTTCGGGAAGATGCTGTGGCACGTCTGGCAGCTGGTCTGGTACTTGCGGGCGAAGGCGGGAACCGCCTCGGCTGAAGTCGCACAAAGCAGCAGGCCCCCGAGAACGAGGGCCGCGGCCGAGCAGAAGATTCGATGAAGCAACACCGGACGCCAGTTCATAGTCGGGTCCTATCGCAGGTGGTCCCAACAGGGACAGGGACATCGGTACACTGAGCAATAAGCTCGCCCTATTCGCACGCGCAGCCTGCCAGACGATAAGTTCAGCTGTGACTGTATGTTACGGATTGGTGCGGAGCGCCGGGCCCCGAGCGCCAAGATGAAGGCCTTGTAAGATAATCGGACATAGTACCGGCTTAATCAGATCATGGCCGACGGAATGGCAGTGTCTTGATTCCGGACACATCGGAGGGCCCGCCAAGCAGTTCGAGCTTGCGGTAGAGCGTGTCGCGGGAGATACCCAGCAATTGTGCCGCCTGGCGCTTGTTGCCATGGGCCCGCTCGAGCGCTTCCCGGATGGCCCAGGCTTCCAGCTCGTCGAGGCGCACCGGCAGCACGGCCCGGCCGGCTTCAAGTTCCTCGGCGATGCCGCGGCGTCGCATCCACGCCCTGACCTGGTCCAGGCGGATGGTCGAGTGACCGGCCGGGAGCACGGCCGCGATGCCCTCGATCAGGTTCTCCAGCTCGCGCACGTTTCCCGGGAAACCGGTCCTCGGCCAGCAGATCGAGAGCCGCCTCGTCGATGCCGTCGATGGGAACTCCGCGCTCTCGCAGCCTGGCGAGGAACGCGTCGACCAGCAGCGGCAGGTCGTCGATTCGCGCCCGCAGCGGCGGGACGTCCAGCACGACGACCGACAGCCGGAAGAAGAGGTCCTGCCGGATGAGCCCGCGGCTCATCTCGACCAGCGTCCGGTTGGTGGCGGCGATGATCCGCACATCGACCCGGCGGCTGTCGAGGCCCCCGACCGGGCGGACTTCGCCGTCCTGCAGCACCCGCAGCAGCTTGGGCTGTGCCTCGGCCGGCAGCTCCGAGATCTCGTCGAGGAACAGCGTCCCGCCGTCGGCCGCGACGAACAGGCCCGCGTGGTCCTTGTGCGCGCCCGAGAAGGCGCCGCGCCGGTGTCCGAACAGTTCGCTCTCGAAGAGGTCACGCGGCAGCGCCGCGCAGTTGACGGGAACGAACGGCTTCGGCGCGCGCCGGCTGCTGGCGTGAATCGCCCGGGCAATCAGCTCCTTGCCCGTGCCGGTCTCGCCCGAGATGAGGATCGGCGTATCGTTGCGCGCCACGGCGGCGGCGCGGTCGAACAGCGGCTGCATGGACGCCGACCGGCTGACGATCCGATCGAAGGGGCCCGTCTCGAACGAGCCGTGCCTGGATCTGTCGAGCCGGCCATGGAGATCGGTCGCGTCGAGCAGCGCCGCAATCTCGGCGAGCAGGGCCTCGTCGGCATACGGAAGCGGGACGAAGTTCGCGGCGCCATGACGCATCACGTCGGTCGCGTGTGCCACCGTCGCGTGGTCGCTCAGGAACAGCACCTTGAGATCGGGCCGGCGGGCCAGCACGGCGTCGAGCAGATTGAGCGCTAGCCGGTCCCAGGGGCCGGTGTCGGCCAGGAGCATCACGCGGAGGGACGGCCGGCGAACCAGCGAATTCAGGACCTCGAGCGGCAGCCCGGTTGTCGCAACCCAAGGCTGACTCGCCAGAAGTGCCGAGAGGCTGGTCCGCAGCTCATCATCCGCGGCGGCGATCGAAATCCGCGGTTCCAAGTACGGCCTCAGTACCCTTCCGGCAGGAGATCTTCAGACTATCACGAGTGCCGGCCGGGCACGGCAAATGCGCAGGATCCGCCCCGTCCTGCGCACACCTCCACGCGGGTCTCGGCGTGGTCCCCGTCGGACCAGCGCTGAAGCCTGGTCTCCAGCCCCGAGCCTATGGCCTTACTTGACCGCGGGGGCGCTCGAGGCGTTGTGCGGAGCGAACTTCCGCAGGATGTCCACCAGATGACGGCCCGACTCCGGAATCGGGATCGACTCGTCGGTGAGGATGCGCCGCGCCGCGAACTGTCGCCCGTACAATTCCCGGTTGGCGTCATCGTCCGGGCGAAGCGATGTGCCCGCGAGCGAGATTCCCGCAAACAACCCGCGCGTGCGGGAGTAGCTCAGGATGTCGGCGCGGAACGTCGCGTTGGTCGCGGCCGTCGCCTCGCGGCCCTTCGGGCCTGCGGCCGCCGATGCGTTGGCCCCCAGCGTCACCTTGCTCTTGAGCAGCGCGTCGGCGCCGCGGCTGTTCATGACCAGGAGCACAAAGTCCGTCGCTTCGCCGCCGAGCTGCCAGCCGACGCTCACGCTCTCGAGCGTGTACATCGCCGGTGCGCCCCACGGCCCGTCGAACGCCTTGCCAGACCGGCAGACCATCGCACCCCTGCCGTAGCTGCCCCCGACGCCGACGGCCACCTTCACCGTCGACGGAATCACGATCACGCACTCGGCTTTGTCCAGCAGGTCGTGTGGAATGTCGTCCGGAATATTGAGGATCTCCTCCATCACGGTCCCGCAGTTGTCGAGCCGGTTCTGGACTTTGTCCGTCTCCTTGTTCTGAGCGCCGAGGACGGCCACACTGCCGACCAGGCATACGCTCAATGCGATCACATGTCGATCCATTGCGTCACCTCGTTGGACTGCCGATGTCGAACCGGGACGTGCACGACACGCCGCCGCCCGAGCCCCCGGGGATGGCGTGTGCACGGTGGAATCCGCGCGATGAGCAGGAGGTGGACCCCAGCCAGGATGGCATCGCTCCGGAGAGGTCCCAACCGCGCCATCCTCACATAATCGCAGCCCGTCGCGGGCGGATCAAGATGGGCTGCCGACGGATCGGCAGGCTCCCGCCGTTATAGGGATTTTGTGGGCGATTTCGAGCCCGGAAGGACGTGACAGCGCGTGGCGTTCTGTCGAGGGCGCGGGCGGTCAGTGCTCCCGGCCCTCGCCCCAGAAATTCAAGCTGCGGTCCAGGGCGTGTTCGCCGTACGAACGCACCCGCTCAGCCGTGATGAAGTAGCTGGCATGGCGTCCGAAGACCCGGGAGAAGGCCACGGTCCCCGTCGAACCGCCCCTCGAACTGAATCGGATCTCCGCCAGGGCGGGATCGTGAGCGGACGTCAGGTCACAACTGCACACCGGGCAGCTGAACATGACGCTATCCTCGGGCCGCAGCCCGAACCCGTCGGGGATGACGACCTCGTAGTTGCCGGGCCGTGGGCTGAAGAGGAACAGCCCCGTCCGGCCGTTCGATTGTGCGCGCAGCACGATCTTGGTGCTCGGGTTGAGTACGGCCTTGCAGTGCGGGCACAGATAGATGCGTTTCATCCTCGACCTGCCTTCTTCGCTGTACGACGAACGATGCCCCGCGGCCTCTTTCAGGGCGCCTCAGCTGGTCTGTGCGTCGGCGCCGACCGGCTTGAGGAACGGCATCAGCGCCCGGAGGCGCGCGCCGACCTGCTCGATGGTGTGCGTGCGCTCGTTCTCGCGCGCCTTCGTGAACCACGGTCGGCCCGTTTCGTTCTCCTCGATCCACCGTTTCGCGTAGGTGCCGTTGCGGATCTCGTCGAGCAGTCTTCTCATCTCCTGGCGCGTCGCATCCGTGACGATGCGCGGTCCGCCCGTGTAGTCTCCGTGCTCGGCGGTATCGCTGACCGAGTAGCGCATGTAGTTCAGGCCGCCCTGGTAGATGAGATCGACGATCAGCTTGAGCTCGTGGAGGCACTCGAAGTACGCGATCTCGGGCTGGTACCCGGCCTCGACCAGCGTCTCGAACCCCGCCTTGATGAGTGCGCTCACCCCGCCGCACAGGACCGCCTGCTCGCCGAACAGGTCCGTCTCGGTCTCTTCGGCGAAGGTCGTTTCGAGCACGCCAGCCCGCGTGACGCCGATGCCCTTCGCGTACGACAGGGTCAAGGGCCGTGCCCGGCCGGACGGATCCTGATGGATGGCGAACAGGGCGGGGGTGCCGGCGCCTTCCACGTACAACTCCCTGACCCGGTGCCCGGGCGACTTCGGCGCCACCATGGACACGTCGACGTCGGGGCGAATCGCAATCGTGCCGAACCGGATATTGAAGCCGTGGGCGAACATCACGAGATTGCCCGCCGCGAGGTTCGGCTCGATCTCTTCACGGAAGACCTTCGGCTGCGAGGTGTCGGGTACCAGGATCATGACGAGGTCCGCCCACTTCGCGATCTCGCGCACCTCGCCGACGTTCAGGCCGGCGGCCTGCGCCCTCTCTCGCGATCGGCTGGCGGCCGGCAGGCCGACCCGCACCTCGACACCGCTGTCGTGCAGGTTCAGCGCATGGGCGTGGCCCTGGGAGCCGTAGCCGATCACTCCGACTTTTCGGGCCCGGACCGCCGCCAGGTCGGCGGCATCGTCGTAATACATCCTCGCGACCATTTCCTTTTTTCCCTTCTCACGCGCAGCGCAGGTTTCCCGTTCCGCCCTTCAGCGGAGATCGGCCGCACGACCCGCCCGCGCGTTGTTTCACACGGAGCACGAGATGGCAGCCGCGCCGAGCGCTGCCGGTTGAACGTTCCGTTCCGCCACGATCCGGCGGGCCGGCACCGAGCGGCGCGCCATCGCGACCTGCCCGGTCCTGACCATTTCGAGCACGCCGTACGGCCGCAGCACGTCGACCAGGCTGTCGATCTTCTCCGTGGTGCCGGTCGTCTCGACGACGAGCGATTCGGGGCCGACGTCGATGACGCGGGCGCGGTACACGTCCACCAGCTGCATCACGTGGGTCCGCGCCTCCCCGGCGGCCGCCACCTTGATGAGCGCCAGGTCCCGTGAGATCGACGGAAGCGCCGTGATGTTGTCGACGCGGCGGACCGGCACGAGCTTGTTCAGGTGCGCCTCGAGCCGGCGCGCGCCGTACTCGTCGGTCTCGACCACGACGGTCATCCGCGAGACGCCGGTCGTCTCGGTGTGACCGACGGTCAGCGACTCGATATTGAACGCACGGCGGCGGAACAGCGACGCCACGCGGTTCAGCACGCCCGGCTTGTTGTCGACGTATACGGCGAAAGTTTGCAGCATCTATAGTCTTTCCAGATCGGAGACCGGACGCGCGGATCATGTCGTGCAGATCCGCGCCCGCCGGCACCATCGGATACACCAGGTCCTCCTGGTCGACCTTGAACTCGATCAACGCCGCGCGTGGCAGGCGCCGTGCCGCCTCGATGGCTCCGGCAACCTGGTCGCGCCTGGTGACGGTGGTGGCCGCGATACCGAACGCCGCGGCAATCTGCGCGAAGTCGGGATCGACGAGCGGGGTGGCGGCATAGCGACGCTCGTAGAACAGCTCCTGCCACTGCCGCACCATCCCGAGGCAACCGTTGTTGATGACGGCGATGTTGAGATCGAGGTTCTCCTGGGCCACCGTCCCCAGCTCGGCCATCGTCATCTGGAAGCCCCCGTCGCCGGCGATGACCCAGACCTCGGCCTCCGGGCTCGCGATCTTCGCGCCAATCGCCGCGGGCAGCGCGAAGCCCATGGTGCCGAGGCCCCCTGAGGTGATGAGCGACCGCGGGCGATCGTGCTTGTAGTGCTGGGCCTCCCACATCTGGTGCTGGCCGACGTCGGTGACGACGACGGCGTCGCCGCCGGTGAGGCGCCAGAGATCGCTGATGACGTGGGCCGCGCGCAGGTGTCCGGGGCCGGACGGATCCTCGAGGGCGCCATCGGCGCGGCTGCCGTTCTTCCCCTCGATGCGCGCGAGCCAGGCCGAGCGATCGCGTCTTGCCACGTGTGGCAGCCACTCGTCGACCGTGGCGCGGACGTCACGGGCGATGGCGACATCGACGCGCACCGTCTTGTTGAGCTCCGCGCGATCCACGTCGACGTGAATCTTGCGGGCCGCCGGCGCGTACGTCCTGGGGTTTCCGGTGACGCGGTCGTCGAACCGCATGCCGAGCGCGATCAGCAGGTCCGCCTCCTGGATCGCGTGATTGACCCGGGCGTCGCCGTGCATGCCCATCATGCCGAGCATCAGCGGATGCGAGGCGGGCACCCCGCCGATACCGAGCAGCGTGACCGCGACGGGAATCTGCGCCCGCTCGGCGAGCTCCAGCACCTGATCCTCGGCGCCCGACAGCATGACGCCGTGGCCGGCGAGAATCAGGGGCCGCTTTGCCGCGTTGATGAGCGCGATCGCATCGCGGCGGTCGGCATCGCCCGGAAGAACATCGTCGGAGGCTTCGCCCAACGGCACGTCGGCCGCGTCCCAGTCGACCTCGCAGCAGGCCTGCTGCGCGTCCTTCGCGATGTCGACCAGCACCGGCCCAGGCCGGCCGGACCCGGCCACCGCGAAGGCCTCGAACACCGACGGCGCGATGTCTTCGGCGCGCGTCACCAGGTAGTTGTGCTTGGTGATGGGCAGCGTGATCCCGGTGATGTCGGTTTCCTGGAACGCGTCGGATCCGATGAGCGTGCTGCCGACCTGGCCGGTGATGCACACAATCGGCGACGAGTCCATCATCGCGGTCGCGATGCCGGTGACCATGTTGGTCGCGCCGGGGCCCGAGGTGGCGATGGCGACGCCCACCCGGCCGCTGGCGCGCGCATAGCCGTCGGCCATGTGGGTGGCGCCCTGTTCGTGCCGGACGAGCACGTGGCGGATCGGGTAGCCCAGCATCGCGTCGTACGCAGGGAGAATCGCGCCGCCGGGGTAGCCGAACACGTCGGTCACGCCCTGGCGCACGAGCGATTCCCACAGAATCTGGGCCCCGGTCAGCATCACGCCGCTCACCCCGTCACCGCGCCGGTCGACGCCGACGAGACGAGGCGCGCGTACTTCCCGAGCACGCCGGTCGCATATCTCGGCGCGGGGCAACGCCAGGCTTCGAGCCGCGCGGGCAGGACCTCGGCGGCGCCTTCGAGCTCGAGCGTTCGCGCGGCGACGTCGATGACGATCACATCGCCGTCGCGGACCGCCGCGATGGGTCCTCCGCGGGAGGCTTCCGGCGACACATGTCCCACCATCAGGCCTCGGGTGGCGCCCGAAAACCGGCCGTCGGTGACCAGGGCCACCGTGTCGCCGAGGCCCGCACCCATGAGCGCTCCCGTGACGGCGAGCATCTCGCGCATGCCGGGGCCGCCGTTGGGGCCTTCGTATCGAATCACCACCACGTCGCCCGGCCTGACCTTCTGGCGCTGCACGGCGTCGAACGCGGCTTCTTCGCTGTCGAACACGCGCGCAGGCCCGCGATGGTGGACCCGGCCGGTGCCCGAGACTTTCATGACCGCGCCCTCCGGCGCGAGGCTTCCGCGCAGGATGACGAGACCGCCCGACTTGCTCAGGGCCTGCCCGACGGGCCGCACGACCTGCTGGCCCGGCGTTTCGACCGCCTCTGCCGCCTCCTCGCCGATCGAACGGCCCGTCACCGTTGGCGCGGATCCATCGATGAAGCCCGCCTCGACCAGGCGCCTGGCGATGAGCGTGCTGCCGCCGGCCGCGTGCAGATCGGTCGCCACGAAACGGCCGGAGGGCTTGAGATCGGCCAGCAGGGGAACCTGTGAGCTGACGCGATCGATGTCCGAGAGTGACAGATCGACCCCGGCCTCGTGAGCGATGGCCGTGAGGTGCAGGACGGCGTTGGTCGATCCTCCCGTGGTCGCCACCGCCGCGATCGCGTGCTCGAGCGAACGGCGCGTGATGATGTCCCGCGGGCGCCGGCCCTCGCGAACCAGCTGCATGACCTGCTCGCCGGCGCGGCGCGCCCGGCGGATCTTGGCCGGAGCGACGGCCGGCACGCTGCCGCTGCCGAGCGCGGCGATGCCGAGGAACTCGCACGCGATCGCCATCGTGTTCGCCGTGAACTGGCCGCCGCACGCGCCCGATCCGGGGCAGGCGGCCGATTCCAGCCCGGAGAGATCGCCGTCACTCAACCGTCCGGCGGCGTGGGCGCCGACCGCCTCGAACACGTCCTGGACCGTCACGTCCGAATCGTTCCAGCGGCCGGGCTCGATCGATCCGCCGTAGATCACGAGGCCCGGGACGTTCAGCCGCGTGAGCGCCATCACCGCGGCGGGTATGGTCTTGTCGCAGCCGACCAGGACGACCAGGCCGTCGAAGCCGTAGCCGCGGACCACCAGCTCGATCGAGTCGGCGATCACCTCGCGGCTGACGAGCGAGGTCCGCATGCCCTCGGTGCCCATGGTGATGCCGTCGGAGATCGAGACCGTGTTGAACTCCATCGGCGTGCCGCCGGCGGCCCGGATCCCGTCCTTCACGTGCACGGCCAGGTCGCGCAGGTGAAAATTGCACGGACCGATCTCGATCCACGTGTTCGCCACGCCGATGAGGGGCTTCTTCAGGTCCGCGTCCGAGAAGCCCACGGCCTTGAGCATGGCCCGGGCCGGCGCCCGGTGCGGCCCCGTGGTCAGCGGATTGGCCCAATCGCTCATGATTCCACCCGCTCGGGCCGGGCCGCGCCTTCGCGCGCCCGCCCGTATGAGCCGAGCGTGCGCACCATCGGGGCGAACTCGGCAAGATGCGCCAGGGCCCGGGCGCACCGCAGGGTCTCGCTCGACGCGGCGAGATCCGCGTAGAAGAGGTACTCCCACGGGCGGCCCGGGATGGGCCGCGACTCGAGCTTGGTCAGGTCGATGTTGCGCAGCGCGAAGACGCTGAGCGCCTTGAAGAGCGCGCCCGGCTCGTTCGGCACCGAGAAGACGATGCTGGTCTTGTCGGCGGTCACCGTCTCGATCGGCCGCCGGCCGACGACCAGGAACCGCGTGATGTTGTCGTCGAAGTCCTGGATGGACGAGGCCAGGGGGACCAGGCCGAAGACCTCGCCCGCCCGCGCCGAGGCGATGGCCGCGGCGTCAGGCAGACCGGCCTCGGCGACCATCTTCGCGCTGCCCGCCGTGTCGTAGGTGGGGATGATGTCGACGCCGGTCAGCCCCCGCAGGTAGCGCTCGCACTGCGCGAGCGCCTGCGGATGGGAGTACACGCGCCGCAGGTTCGCGATGGTGGCGCCCTCAAGCGCCAGCATGTGATGGACCACCGGCAGCTCGATCTCCGCGACGATCGGGATCGCGTGCGCGACCAGCAGGTCGTAGTTCCGATGGATGCTGCCGCCGATCGAGTTCTCGATCGGCACGACGCCGTACTGCGCCGGCCCGAGGTCGGCGGCATCGAAGACCTCCTCGAAGGTCCGGCACGGCATCAGTGGCGCGTCGGCATCGAGCAGCCGCGCGGCCGCCTCGCTGAACGCGCCCGGCTCGCCCTGGTATGCGATTGGCATCGTATCGGCGATTAGACACGCCGCGGCCGTGGAAAATCAAATCAATAGATATTGGCAAATCATAAGAAAATACAATCTACGCGGTTCATCGCTGCGGGGGACGGGCTTTTGCCGCGAACCCCGGATCCGCGCGACCGATCCAGTGCGGCCCGCCCGGACCGCCCGGCCCCATCCGGTCTACAATCGACACGCGCATGAGTTCAACACTGCTTCAGAAAGTGTGGGACCTCCACACCGTGCGGCGGCTGCGCAACGGGCAGACGCAGCTCCTCATCGGCCTGCACCTGGTGCACGAGGTGACCAGCCCGCAGGCGTTCGACATGCTGCGGCTGCGCGCCCGGCGCGTCGCCTTTCCCGGCCGCACCTTCGCGACCATCGACCACATCGTGCCCACCGGCGGGGAAGGACGGCCGTATGCCGACGGGATGGCCGAGCAGATGGTCGTGGCGCTCGAGGGCAACTGCCGCGAGTTCGGCATCCCGCTCGTCGGCCCGGCCGGCGCCGAGCAGGGCATCGTCCACGTGATCGGCCCCGAACTGGGCCTGACGCAGCCCGGGATGACCATCGCGTGCGGCGACAGCCACACCTCCACGCACGGCGCGTTCGGATCGGTCGCGTTCGGGATCGGGACCTCGCAGGTCCGCGATGTCCTGGCCTCGCAGTCGCTGGCCATGGAACCGCTGAAGGTCAGGCGGATCAACGTCACGGGCTCGCTTCGCGCAGGCGTGTACGCCAAGGACGTGGTGCTGGCCATCGTCCGCCGGCTCGGCGTGAACGGCGGCGTGGGCTTCGCGTACGAATACGGCGGCGCCATCGTCGATGCCATGGGGATGGACGAGCGCATGACCATCTGCAATATGTCGATCGAGGGCGGCGCGCGTGTCGGCTACGTCAATCCTGACGCCACGACCTTCGAGTACCTGCGCGGCCGCCGCTTCGTGCCCGCCGGCGAGGCGTTCACTCGCGCGTGCGCCTGGTGGCAGTCGATGGCGTCGGACCCCGGCGCCTCCTACGAAGATGAGGTGGCCATCGACGGAGCCGGGCTCGGTCCCATCGTCACGTGGGGCATCAACCCCGGGCAGTCGGCCGCTGTCGGGGAGTGCCTGCCCGTTCCGGGCGAGCAGCCGCCCGAGGAGCGCGCCGCCATCGCCGAGGCGCTGGCGTTCATGGGATTCGAGGCGGGCGCGCGCGTCGCGGGCACGCGCATCGACGTGGCGTTCATCGGATCGTGCACCAATGGCCGCCTGTCCGACCTGCGCGAGGCCGCGCGGGTCGTGCGCGGGAGGCGGGTGGCGCGTCATGTGCGGGCCCTGGTGGTTCCAGGATCGCAGGCGGTGCGGCTGGCCGCGGAGCGGGAGGGGCTCCACGATGTCTTCCGGGAGGCCGGGTTCGAGTGGCGGGCCCCGGGCTGTTCCATGTGCCTGGCGATGAATCCTGACCGGCTGAGCGGCCGGGAACTGTGCGCGTCCTCGTCGAACCGCAATTTCAAGGGCCGCCAGGGCAGCCCGAACGGCCGGACGCTGCTGATGAGCCCGGCCATGGTGGCCGCGGCGGCGGTTGCCGGGGAAGTGACTGACGTGCGGGGCCTGCTGCCCGGGGAGGAGCACCAATGACGGCGTCATCCGATCCGCAGGTCGTCCGAATCGTGCGTGTCGCCGGCCGCGCGCTGCCGATGCGCGGTGACGACATCGACACCGACCGCATCATGCCTGCCCGGTTCCTGCGGGCTGTGACCTTTGCCGGCCTCGAGGCTCACCTGTTCGAAGATGATCGCCGGGCCGCTCGGGGCCAGGCCGCGACGCACCCCTTCGACGACCCGCGCTTCCGCGGCGCGAGCGTCCTCGTGGTGGGGCGCAACTTCGGATGCGGATCGTCACGCGAGCACGCCCCGCAGGCGATCGCGAGATCCGGTTGTCAGGCGATCGTCGGGGTGTCGTTTGGCGGGATCTTCCTGGGCAACGCGACCTCACTCGGCCTGCCGTGCGTGTCGATGGCGGCATCCGAGCTCGCCCGGCTGATGGACATGGTCGAAGAAGATCCCGCCACCGAGGTCAGCGTGGATCTCGAGGTGTCGCGCGTCGTAGCGGGACCGGCGGCATGGGCAGCGACGCTGCCCGACTCGACGCGCCAGGCCTTCATGGACGGCTCGTGGGACGCCACCGCGGCGCTCACCTCCGACTTCCACGACGTAGAGGCCGCCGCGGCCCGCCTCCCGTACATCGTCGGTTTCTGACGCCCCGGGCCCGCTTGCGCCCGGTCAGGCGCCTGCCGCCTCCAGCGGCGGGGCCGCCTTCGAACGGGCGCCTGGCGCCTGTCCCGTTTCCAGGGCCACTTCCAGGAAGCGCCGCGCGGCGTGCGACCGCTCGCCGGCCTTCCGGTACACGAGCCGCAGCTGGCGGCGCAGCTTCAGCTCGGGGACCCGCACCGCCACGAGGTCGCCGCGGGCGATCTCGGCGCCGGCACAGCGGCGCGGCAGGATGGAGACGCCCACGCCCATCGCCACCGCGCTCTTGATGGCATCGAGGCTCGGCAGCGACACCTTGATGTTCAGCTCTTCGTGGCGCTGCTCGTAGATCCGCAGGATCCGATCCCGGGCCGGAGAGGGATCGTTGTGCGCGACGATCGGCTGGCGGCCGACTTCGGCCATGTGCACCACACGGCGCTTGGCGAACGGGTGGCTGGCTGACACGAGCAGTACCAGGTCGTCGGTATCGATGACGATCGTGCCAAGGCCCCGCTCGGGCGGATGGAACGTCATCAGCCCGAAATCCAGGCTGCCCTGGGCCACCTCGACGCCGATGTGGCGGGCCTGCACGCGCCGGACATCGACGTGGACGCCGGGAGAATCCTGGCGGAACCGCGCGATGAGCCCGAGCAGGCTGTGGACCGTGCCGTCGTTGGCGCCGATGAGGATGCGGCCGCGGCGCAGGTCGCGCAGCTCGCGGACCGCCGTGTCCGCCTCCTCGGCCAGGCGCATGAGCCGCTTGGCGTAGTCCTGGAGCACGTCGCCCGCCGGGGTCAGCCGCCCGTCCTTCGACGATCGATCGATCAGCCGTTCCCCCAGATCGTCCTCCAGCCGCCTCAGGGCCTGGCTGATGGCCGGCTGGGTCCGATGGAGCTTGCCGGCGGCCTTCGAGAAGCTTCGCTCGGCCGCGATGGTGAGAAAGACCTGCAGTTCGGAAAGGTTCATCGGCGCTCTGCCCTCCGTTCGGGCGATATTATCAGACATTATGGAATCGTAAGAACTATAACATTGAGCCGCCTCCCGTTCGGCGTCACACTGCCCGGACAGGAGGCTCCCGATGGATGGCAACCGGCTGACGATCTTCGACACCACGCTCAGGGACGGCGAACAGGCGCCCGGCTTCTCGATGCGCATCCACGAGAAGCTGCGGCTCGCCCGCCAGCTGGACAGCCTGGGCGTCGATGTCCTCGAAGCCGGGTTCCCCATCGCGTCGGATGACGACGCCGAGGCGGTCCGTGCCGTGGCGCTGGCCGTGCGGCGGCCCATCATCGCCGGTTTGGCCCGCGCCTGCCTCGGCGACATCGAACGGGCAGGCTGGGCGCTTCGCCCGGCCGCCCGATCCCGGATCCACACCTTCATCGCCACCTCCGATCTGCATCTCAGCCGGAAGCTCAACATGACGCGCACGGCCTGCCTGGATGCCGCCACGAGTGCGGTCCGCCTGGCGCGCCGCTTCACCGACGACGTCCAGTTCTCTGCGGAGGACGCCACCAGGAGCGATCTCGACTTCCTCTGCCGGGTCATCGAAGCGACCATCGACGCCGGAGCCACCACCATCAACCTTCCCGACACGGTGGGCTATTCGACGCCGGACGAAATCGAGCAGTTCTTCACGGCGGTTCTGACCCGCGTGCCCAACGCGTCGCGGGCCGTCTTCAGCACCCATTGTCACAACGACCTCGGGCTGGCCGTGGCCAACTCGCTGGCCGCCGCGCGAGCGGGGGTGAGGCAGGTCGAGTGCACCATCAACGGCATCGGTGAGCGGGCCGGCAACGCCTCACTCGAGGAGGTCGTCATGGCGATACGGGTTCGTTCTGATCGCCACCCGTACCCGACCGGCATCAACACCAAGTCTCTTTTCGCCACGAGCCAGCTGCTGACGGAAGTCACCGGCCAGGCCGTGCAGGCGAACAAGGCGATCGTCGGCCGTAACGCCTTCGCGCACGAGGCCGGCATCCATCAGGACGGCATCCTGAAGGATCGGCGCACCTACGAGATCATGCTGCCCGAGGACGTCGGCGTCCCGCAGACGACGCTCGTCCTCGGCAAGCACTCGGGCCGGCACGCCGTCCAGAAGCGTTGTGAGTCGATGGGCGTCGCCTTGACCCGGCTCGAAGTCGACCGCGTCTACCGGAGCATGGTCGCGCTCGCCGATGTTCAGAAGGCGGTGACGGACCAGCAGTTGTGGACCATCGTCCACGAGGTGCAGATCGGGGAGGCCGGGTCACCCGCTGAAGCGGTGCCGGCGCCGCGGCCGGTCCGGCTGTCGAAGGTGAAGAACCGCGCCACCGAAATCGGTCACGGACTGTAGCGCAGAGGGTCGACGCCTTGAAACTCCAGATCGTCCTGCTGCCCGGCGATGGAATCGGGCCGGAAGTGGTCGATGGCGCGGTCACCGTGCTGAACGCGATCGCGAAACGTTTCGCGCATCAGCTCGAGACGAAGACCGAGGCTATCGGCGGCGCCGCGCTTCGTGACACCGGCTCGCCCCTGCCTGCCGCGACGCTCCAGTCCTGCCGGTCGGCGCGCGCCGTGCTGCTCGGAGCGGTCGGCGATCCCGCGTTCGACGCTGCGCCACGACATCTGCGGCCGGAGCAGGGGCTGCTCGCCCTGCGCAAGACGCTGGGTGTGTACGCGAACCTCCGGCCCGCGCGCATGTGGCCCGGCCTCGAAGATGCCGGGCCGCTGAAGTCTTCCCGCGTGGCGGGCACTGATCTCGTCTTTGTCCGTGAGCTGACCGGCGGCCTCTACTTCGGCGAGCCGAGAAGTCTCGCCGCCGACCTGTCGGAGGCGGTCAACACCCTGCGCTACTCGCGCACTGAAGTAGAGCGCGTGGCACGGGTGGCGTTCCGCCTGGCCGGCGGCCGCCGGCAATTCGTCACCTCGGTCGACAAGGCCAACGTCCTCGAGACGTCACAACTCTGGCGGGCAGTCGTCTCCGAGGTGGCACGGGACTACCCGGGAATCCGCCTCGAGCACATGTATGTCGACGCGTGCGCGATGGCCCTGGCGCTCGACCCGCGGCGCTTCGACGTCCTGCTGACGGAGAACCTGTTCGGAGACATCCTCTCCGATGAGGCCGGCGCGATCGTCGGATCACTTGGCCTGCTGCCCTCTGCGTCCATCGGCGACGGGACGGGCCTGTTCGAGCCCGTTCACGGATCGGCTCCCACCCTGGCGGGCAGGGGAGTGGCCAATCCGATCGGCGCCATTCTCTCGGCCGCGATGATGCTTCGCGCAACCTTCGGGCTCGAAGCCGAGGCCCGCGCCATCGAGCTGGCCGTCGAGCGGGCCATTCAGTCCGGTGCGCGGACCATCGATCTGGTGGACCGGCCCGACGCTCCGTCAGTGGGCGGGCCGGCGCTCGCCAGGCTGATCGCAGACTCCATCCCGGACGCCGCGGCGACAGCCTCTCAATCGCGCACGTCGTAGATGCGGATCTCCGGCTCCTGGCTTCCCCGGTGGGGGACTGCCAGGTACAGACGATTCTGCTGAGGTACATAAGATGACGCCGCAGTCTTCCTCGTCGGCGATGAAGGGCCCGGGCTCCTCTGCCGAGAGACGACGGAGCGCCGCGGCGGCTACACGTACGGTTTCGACGTGGAGGCGCTCCGTGACGTCGCCGAGATACCCGCCAGCGAGGTTGACGACCAGCGGAATGCGCCGGCGCAGGATGTGCCCGATGACGAACTGGTCCCGGAACCGGAGGAACTCGCGGTCGACGCCGCCAATGCCGCCGACCGGGTCGTCCTCGAACGGGTCCATGCCCGCCTGGTACTGAACGATGCCCGGCCTGACGCGGTCGAGCCAGTCGGGAAGCAGCCGAAGCGCGCGCCGGTATTCCGAGGCGTCATCGACCTCGTGCAATTCGACGTCGGGCGTATCGTCGGCTTCGGTCCAGCTCGAGCCGGAAATGTCGAACAGCCCGAAGCGCCGGTCGCCGCGAACGAGGTCCTGCGTCCCGTTGCCGTGGTGGGCGTCGAGGTCGACGATTCCGACCTTCGAGACCAGGCCGTCGTCCAGCAGCATCCTGCCGGCGCCTGCCAGGAAGTTGAACGTGCAGTAGCCGCAGCCGGACGCGAAGCCTGCGTGGTGGGCGCCCGACACCGGGTGCAGCACGAGCCCATCCCGCATGGCCAGGCGGCACGCGGCGGCGTGGCCGCTCCAGATCCTGGCGACCGACTCCGCAAAGGCCGGCGACCAGCGGAAGCCCTGCGACTCCGCCGTGCGGCGCGGAAGCCCCGTGCGGACCGCCTCGACATAAGCAGGGTCGTGGACCGACGCGATACTCGCCCAGGCCTGTTCGTGCGTGAATGGCGCCGATCTCGATCTCGATGAGGCGCTCGTCCAGCGCCAACTCGACGACGCGCCGCTGCTTCGTCGTGCTGTTCGTGCTGGCGGCCTCGACGCAGTAGTTCTCGTCCCAAACCGTTGCGATCTTGTAGTTGTCCCCGGCACACCTCCTGTCTTTCTTCTCCTGCATTGTCCAACGAGGGTGTGACAGGGAAGGTCACGGCCTCGTCATCGGCGCACCGCGGCGCGTCGCGAGCAGACGACCGCGTAGCTCCGAAATGGGAATGGGGTTTCCATTCAGTCCGGTACCGTGCTCGAATCGCTCGAATCCACCGGCTTCAACAGCGAAGACGATTGGACCTGCGGAGCGGTGGAAATACCGTTCCAGTCGCTGAAAGGAACGCATTGGTTCGCCGACGAGGTCTCGAGGCGAGGTGGTGGGTCAGTTTGAATCGTCAGGTTCGCCGAAGGGCATGGGGCTTGTCTCCCTGACTGCCGGCAGCGCCTTCGGCGCCCGCTTGAATGTAACACTCGTCTGGGCCGGAGGCCGGTCAATGGACTTCCCGGTCAGCAGTTCTTCTACCGTGAGGATCTGCAACCGTGCATGCTTGCCCCAGGGTGACGTGTAGAAACCGGCGCTGGCGCATTCCTTTCGCATCGGGATGGTAGGTTCATCCATGCACAACAGGACACCGATTTCGGCCTTCTCGCGTTCGAGGACACCGCGAAGATCGCGCAGATGGGATACCGTGACGTGTCCGGCCTTCACCGACAGGATGATCTGCTTCGTCTTCGCGGTCTCGCCTTCGTGGAAGTAGATACGTCCGTCGATGCCCTTGTCCGCGCCTTTCTTCCCTTCAACAGGTCGAGCGCCGACCAGGCCGAGCGCCCACCACTGGAACTGATACGGATCGGCGGCGGCCAGGCTGCCGCGTCCGGCACGGAAACTGGCTCGCCGATGACCTGGTACTTGGCGCGGCCGCCGAACGAATCCGTCAGCCGGCTCCTGATCAAGGTGATGGCGAGGTGCGTGATGTCGATGCCGATCCAGCGACGTTCGAGCTTCTGCGCCACCGCAATCGTGGTCCCACACCCGCAGAACGGGTCGAGCACGATGTCGCCTTCGTTGCTGCTGGCAGTGAGGATGCGCTCGAGCAGTGCTTCGGGCTTCTGCGTCGGGTAGCCGAGACGTTCGCCGCCAACGGGGTTAATCCGGTCGATGTCATCCCAGATGTCGGGAACGGTTTTTCCCTTCAGTTCTTCCCGATACCGCTTGTACTGCGGCATCGTCCCCTTCTTGGGCCAGTAGATCCGCCCTTCTTTGTCGAGTTCATCCAGCTTCTCCACCGTGAACTTCCAGTGCATCCCCTTTGCGCCGGGATCGATCCCACGCCACGGCCTCCCGGAACTTCCATGACGAATACCGGCCGCGCACAGATTATCCCGCCAGTGGAGCCGGCCATCCCCATCGTCGAAGCGGTAGTACTTGTCTAGATAGGCAGGTTCGTAGTCGGTTCGAGGCGCATTCCACTGAACCCTGTCGGTCTTCGCGTAGTAGAGCAGAACATCATGAATAGGCGAGAACTTCTTCGCGCTACTGTGGGCCGTTGTTCGTTTCCAAATGATCTCGTTGTGGTAGTTCGTCGGCCCGAACACGGCGTCCATGAGCAGCTTCAGGTAATGGCTCGCTGTTGGGTCGCAGTGGAGGTAGAGGCTCCCGGTCGGCTTCAGCACGCGGCGCAATTCCACGAGGCGCGGCGCCATCATGGCCAGGTACGCCATCATGTCGCTGTCGCCGAGCAGGCTCCGGAACGCCTGCATCGCCTGGGACACTTTGCCGCCAGTCTCGATCATCTCGACGCAGGCTCGTGCGGCGCTCTCGTCCCACCGCCAAGTATCCTCAAACGCCTTGATCTGGGACGCGGCCCGCGTGCCATCGTGCTCGGCGAACAGCACGTTGTAGCTGGCATTCGAGTTGAAGGGCGGGTCGAGGTAGACGAGATCGACGCTCTCGCTGTCGACGTGTCGCCGAAGCACATCGAGGTTATCGCCGTAATACAGCAAGTTCATGTCGGGCCGATTGTAGCTCGACTCAGGCACGGTCGAGCAGACCGACGATTTCCGCGATTGTCCAGACGTGATCGGTGACGCCAGCTTCCATCGCCGGCGTCACGCGCAGGTTCTGGTGGACACAGCCGACGTTGTCATACGTGAAGTAGAGAGCTACTGCCGCGATGTCGTTCTCGATCTTCTTGCTGAATGCGTTTCATCCCCGGACGCTGCAGCCACAGCCTCTCAGTCGCGCACGTCGTAGATGCGGATCTCCGGCTTCTGGCTTCCCCGGTGGGGGACGGCCAGGTAGAGACGATTCTGCTGAGGCACATACAGCGACGTGCGGGCCCCTGAGGCGGTAGGCACCTTCGCGATGCGGGTGAACTGGCCGGCGTCCCGCTGCCCAAAGACGTCCAGGAACCCCTCTCCGCAGCTGATGTACAGGCGCTTGCGCGCCGCATCGAAGAACAGATCGTCGGTGTCGCCGGAGATCTCGATGGCGCCGTTGCCGTGCGCGACGTAGAGGCGCCTGGCGACTGCGTCGTAGCGGACATTATCCGCGTCTTCCGACAGCGGCACTTTGCGCTTCACTGAACCGTCGCTCGCGTCGAGAATGACCAGGTCACCCGATTCGCCGTTGGCGACCGCGATCTGATCCAGCTCCGGCAAAGCCGCAATCCCCTGGGGCTCGTGGAAGCCGGACAGGCTCCGCGTGCGAGCGCCCTTCGCCAGGTCCAGCACTTCCACGGTGTCGTTTCCCAGAGCCGCGACGAAGAGCCGCTGGCGTGCGGCGTCAATCGCCAGATGATCGAAGCGGCCTTCCACACCGGACAGCTCGATCGTTTGCTTCAGCACGAGCGGGCCCTGCGCGGATGCGGTCTGAACCATCCCGACGGCCAGTATCGCCGCGCTCCATGAATGTCGCATGAATACCTCGCTGTCAGGTCACCCCCAGTTGACATCTCGCAGGCTGCATAGAGTTGAACAGGCCCCGGGTTGTGTCCGGGATCGTCGTTGGTTGCCACCATTCATCGTGAGCGGTGCCGAAGCCCCGACGAAACGCTCGCGTCACGTCAGCGCTGCGAAGCCGGCTACGGACGCATTCCGGACGTCTTGTCACCCATGGCGTCGAGAGCCGCCTTGAGTGACCCCGCCAGGCGGGCGGCAGGTCCGCGACCCCAGAAATGGACGTACATCACCCGCGGGGATTCGCCGAGCAGGTGATTGTGGATGGCGGTCACGCCGAGTTGTTCCGCACGCAGCTTGCGGACGACGGGGAAGACTTCGTTTTCGGCGAGCGCCAGATCCCCGTGGGTGACCGCTTCGGCACCGACCGCTTTGAACGCCGCCCAGCCGGTCAGCGCGAGACCCGGCCTGACCGCGACGCCGTCCACCGTGACGTGGAGATCTGAACGGGGGAAGGTGACTTTGTAGATCTCACCGCTCGATTGGCCCGTCTTGCCGATCGCGCGATCGATGGTCGCGGTATCGAGTCCGGCGGGCTGCGCGCCGCTGACCCGGATGGCCATGACGGCCATCGCCGTGACGGCGATGAGCGCCGACACCGCTACGGGCGTCGGGTGACGTGGGGGCTTGATCTTCATGCGCTACCGTCCTTTCGTCCTTCCTGTGCCTGGTCCCGGGCGCCGCCGCATTCGCCCTCTCGCGCCAGATGGTGCCGGCGCGCTCGTGAACGATCGGTACAGCGCCTCGAAGACCACGATGCCGTGTTCGATGAGGTCCTTGTCGAGCGGGAACACCTGCCGCAGGCCATCGATCAATCGCCCGACGCCCGGCGCTTCCGCCACGTTGTACCGGGTCTCCTTCAGATCCAGGTCGTGGACGAGGTGGCCGAGCCTGGCGGCGGCCTGATCGGCGATGCCGAACCGCTCCAGGAGGGTCTCGTACGTGCAACAGCCGCCCTGGTGGCTGAACGCGACGTCGTACATGTCGAACGGCACCGCCTTCGATGACGGGGCGGGCTTGTCGCCAAACGCGAACCGGGCCGCGGGATCGACGAATCGCCGGATCAGCCACGCCGAGGCCGATCGATCGATCCCGGGGCGAGGGCGCGTGAGCCAGGTCCTGCCGCGAAAGTCCTTCGGCTGCAGCACGCCGCCGGGGTCCGGCCGTTCGCGAAGCCCGGTCGCCGGTTCGGCCACCACGCGCTCCAGTTCGCTGAGCGCCGCGTGGGTCTCCTCCCGGCCTCCCGCGCCGAAGAAGTCGTTTGCGGCCACGCGCGCGAAGCGGTCGCGCACCTGCCGCACGGCCCGCTGCAGGCGCCGCCGATCGGTCCCCCGCATCGCGCCGGCCTGGGCCGCTCTCCGGGTCAGGGCCCGCACATCCTCCCGGATCGATTCGAAGAGGCGCTCGCGGTCCGAGCGGAAGGCCGCGACGAGGTCGTCGTGCGTGAAGGAGTCGATGGTGTCCGAGTCAACGACACTCGCTCCCCCCTGTTTGCCGGGATGTCAGCCTTCATCGATTCGAAGCCCTCGCGCGCCCGCGGAGAGTCCGGCCGCGCGCAAATGGCGCTCCTGACGAACGTCGCAGAAGGTGGTATTACTGTGTGTGCGCCCCCCGGCGAACTGGAGGCCTTCCATGCACGCGCCGGAAGACACGACGCCCCTGTCTCCATGGTGGAGGCACGGGGTCATCCTCGTGATGATTGCGGGCTTCGCAGTCCTGTCCTATCTCACGGTCCGCACCTACATCGACGCCCCGCCCATTCCAGCGCGCGTGGAGGACGAGGCCGGCCGCGCCCTGTTCACCTCGGCCGACGTCCTGCGCGGCCAGGAGGTGTTCCTCAAGTATGGCTTGATGGAGCACGGGACGCTCTGGGGCCACGGCGCGTACCTTGGACCCGACTACAGCGCCGAAACGCTGCACCGGGCGGTCGAGATCGGCCGCGACGCGCTGGCGCAAGGACGGTACGGCCGGCCCTATGCGTGGCTCGAGACTGGAGCTGCCGCGGACATCGCCGACACGGTCCGGCGGACGCTCAAGGAGAACCGATTCGATCCGGTGACAGGCACCCTTCGGTTCACCAGCATCCAGAGCGACGCCTACGCCGCATCGCGCCACGACTGGGGCGAATTCTTCTCGGGGCAGCAGGCGGCAGCCGGCTTGCCTCTCCACTACATCCGGGACGGCCGTGAGCTCAACGACCTCGCGACCTACTTCACCTGGGCCGCCTGGGCTGCGGTCACCGACCGGCCGGGGAAGAGCTACTCCTACACCAACAACTGGCCGTACGACCCGGACGCCGGCAACACGCCGAGCGGTCCGACGTACCTCTGGAGCGCGCTGAGCCTCATCACCCTGCTCGGCGGCCTCGGCACCGTCCTGTTCCTTGTCGGGCGATTCGACTACCTGGGCTGGCACGAAGCGTCGACGCCGGGCCACTCGCACGACAACTTGATGAATTCCTGGCGGTGGACGCCAAGCCAGCGCATGACGGCCTGGTACTTCGCGGTCGTCACGATACTCTTTCTCGGACAGGCGCTGGTCGGTGGCGTGATCGCGCATTACCGGGTCGAGCCGGGCGCCTTCTATGGCTTCGATTTGTCGAGCCTGCTTCCATTCAACCTGGCCAGAACGTGGCACCTGCAGCTGGGGATCTTCTGGATCGCCACCGCGTGGGTCGGCGGCGGACTGCTGCTCGCGCCGCTGGTCGGCGGGGCTGAACCGCGGGGCCAGCGGCCCGGCGCCGTCGTGCTGCTGGTCGCGCTGGCGGTCGTGGTGTTCGGCAGCCTGTTCGGCGAGTACCTGGGCATCAATGGCGCCCTTGGCAACGCGTGGTTCTGGCTGGGCCACCAGGGGTCCGAGTACCTGGACCTCGGGCGGTTCTGGCAGCTGCTGCTCGCGGCCGGCCTCGTGTTCTGGCTGGTGCTCATGTATCGGGCGCTGCGGCCCGTGATGGTTCGGGGCCATCGATCCGAGCTGGCGGCGTTGTTCCTGTACGCCGCCGCCGCGATCCCGGTGTTCTATCTGCCGGCCCTCTTCTTCGGACCCGACACGAACTTCGCCGTGATCGACAACTGGCGTTTCTGGATCATTCACCTCTGGGTGGAAGGCTTCTTCGAGCTGTTCGCGACGGTGCTCGTCGCGGTGATCTTCCACCTGCTGGGGCTCGTCACGGCCCGGACGGCCACGCGGGTCGTGTATCTCGACGCGATTCTCTACCTGGGCGGAGGCATCATCGGCACCGGGCACCACTGGTACTTCACGGGGCAGGGGACGCTGAACATGGCGCTGGCGGCGTCGTTTTCGGCGCTCGAAATCGTGCCGCTGACCCTGCTGACGCTGGACGCCTGGGATTTCGTCCGCCTGCGGCATCGCCGGTGCGAGGAATGCGGAGACGCGCTTGCGGGCCGTCACCGATGGACGATCAACTTCCTGATGGCGGTAGGCGTCTGGAACTTCGTGGGCGCCGGCATCTTTGGATTCCTGATCAATCTGCCGATCGTGTCCTACTTCGAGGTGGGAACCGTCCTGACCCCGAACCATGGGCACGCGGCGCTGTTCGGCGTGTTCGGCATGCTCGCGCTCGCCGTGGTCGTGTTCGGTCTCCGGGCGCTCTCGTCGGAGGCCGCGTGGGGGCGCGTGGAGCGCCTGGTCAAGTGCGGTTTCTGGGGGCTCAACGTGGGGCTGGCCCTGATGATCGCGCTCGACCTGTTTCCGGCCGGCGTGCTGCAGTTGTGGGACTCGATCGCCAATGGATACTGGCACGCCCGGCGGCTCGGCTTCACGATGAGCGGCACGTTCCACCGGCTCGAGTGGATTCGGCTGGCGGGAGACGGGATCTTCATCGTCGCCGGCGTCGTCCCGATGGTCCTGGCGACGCTGAGGATCGTGCTCGATCGGAGCACGCGGCGGCCATCTGCGCCCCAGCCGGAGGCGTGACGGGCGGCGCCCTCGACCGCCACGGGGGAACGCCCGCGGACGAGGACCGTTCGACTATCGGGCGAGGGCCGGCCGAGGCTGGCCCCCGCCCGATCGACCTCAGCGCGCGTCCCGGCCGTCCCCCGTGTGCCCCGCGCTCTCGTTCTGAGCACGTTCGACCGGCCGGACCTCGCGATCCGTTGACGGCGCAGTCGGCGCCGCGGGCCCGGCCGCTGCGGGCGGGATGAACGCGTGCACGCCGAGCTGGTGGACGAGCATTCCGCCCTGGTGCGCGACGTTGGCGACCAGCACGGCGGAGGCCGCGAACGCCAGGAGGAAGACCCCGTTGGTCACGACCCGGTACGCCGGGCGGGCGAGGTTCTTGAACCATCGCGGAGCCGCAAGCGCCACGGCGTAGAGCACGGTCAGCACCGTGAGCAGCGTGCGAGCGGTCTCAGCCAGTTCCGAGTGGCGCTCGAGCACGCGGTTGATCGCGTCGGTCCGCGTGGCCAGCTCCGCTGCCGCTTCGCCGGTCCCGACCGCCACGAACGCGGCGGCCGTGCTGATCGCCAGCAGGACCAGCGCCGAGACCGAGAACAGCGCGGCGTGCCTGGGCACGATCAGGCTGAGGACCAGGAAGAGCGGTGCGACGAACACCAGCGCGATCGGAAAGTGAATCACCAGGGGATGGAGTCCATCCCAGCCCGGCCAGGGAGGCAGCATGGGCTAGCTCACTTTCAGGTACTTCTCGGAGGCCGTGAAGCAGACCGGGCACTTGGTGAAATCCACCACCGTGACCGTCTTCCCGCACACCGGGCAGACGTAGAAGGTTTTCGCCGCCTTCCAGCCCTGGAGATTGTTCGACGCTTCGGTATACAGCTTCGCGTGCTCGCCCTCGGCGCTGATCGCGAAGTTGAACGACCTCAGCGCATCCTTGTTGCCGCTGGCCTTGGCCTCGGCGATGAACTCCGGGTACATCGTGTCGCGTTCGTAGGTCTCGCCGGCGATGGCGGCCTTGAGATTGTCGGCGGTCGCCTTGATCTCGGGCAGCTTGATGTCGGCCTTCGGCGTGCCGCCGAGCTTCTTGATGACCTCGCCGTGGTTGAAGGCGTGAGCCTGTTCGGCCCTGGCCGCCGCGCGGAACAGCGCCGCCGCGCCCGCGAAGCCCTCCTGATCAGCCTTCTTCGCGAACTCGGCGTACTTCGCGTTCGCGTTGGACTCGCCGTTGAACGCGGCCATCAGGTTGTCGAGCGTCGTGCCCGCCGCAGGTGTTGCGGCCAGTGCGGCGCCGGCGAACCACGTGCCGGCGACGAGCACTGCCAGGGCCACCACCACCACGCGCCAAATGCTCCTTCGATTCATCACGCCATCCCTCCCCCTGCAACTGATGTGAGCACCAGGGGCGGACCCGCCGCCGGCCCGCGACAGCACGGCTGTCGCCAGGTGCGAAGGCGATCATCCCGTCCCACCGTTGAGACACCCGAGAGCTGACCATGTCGCGAATCGGTCGGCCGGAGACGGCTTCAGCGCGAGGACCAATGTGCTGAGGAGGCAAGTCGACGCGTCAGCACCCGCAACAGCCGGAGGGCACCGGTCGATCGATGCGAAAGGGGGGCCGCGCTCCGTTGCCCTGGAGCGGTGAAGCCATTTTCCTGAAATGTGTGGTATCTCGTCAATATTGGGCCCGAGACCGGCGAAGATCCCGTCACCCGGGACCGCAGCGGTTCTTGTGCGCCTCGCGACGCCCGCGGGCCTCTTCCAAGACCTGATCGCTTACCTCAGGCGTTCGGCCAGAACGATGTCGCCGGACCAGCGGATGTGCCCGATGATGAGCGACGATCCGTCGCGCGACCACGTGACGCCACGCATGGAGACCCCGGTCGGCAGGTCGATCAGCTTCATGAACGGCATGGCGCCGCCCGGGGTCACGATCCAGATCGTGGCAGTCTGGTTGCCAGGCAGCGACACAGCCGCGAGCCGACGACCGTCCGGCGACCACGATAGAAACCCGTTCGACAGCTGCTGGGGTGCGTCGGGCACGCTCGAAGGTCGAGGGCGGCCCTCGTGATTCACGAGGCGCAGGTAGGTTCCGACCCCAGGGTGGGGTTCGAGATAGGCGATCACGTCATCTCGTGGACGACCAGGCCGGCGCGAATCCCCCGGCAGGCGTCGGCAGCCGTGTAGCGGTCTCCCGTCGGCCACCGAGGCTGTCATCAAGGCGGGTGCCGCGCCGCCGGGTACCGCGTAGACCAGCGTTCGCCCGTCGGGGGACCAGCCGACGGTGTCGATGACGTCGGCGAGTCGTGACCAGTCGTGGCGAGCCTCCGTCGACGTTCACGATCCAGATGCCTCGCCGTTCCACCCCGGTCCGAGACGAAGGCCACCTGCTGACCGTCCGGCGAATACGCGGGTCGTTCGTCGATCGCCGGTCCCGACGTCAGCGGCACCGGCTGTGAGAGGTCGGCGCTGCGCGATCCAGATGTTGCGGTTGCCGGTCCGCGACGAGCTGAACGCGACGCGCGTGCCGTCGGGCGATCGAGAGGGATCGAGATCGCCCGAGAATCCGTCGGTCAACGGCTCCAGCGCCGCCGGATGGTCAAAGGCGACCGGGACACGGTCCAGCGCCTGCTGGACGTCGATGACCGTCGCGACCAGGCGCCGGCCGTCCCGCGCAGACCGACGGTTCGCCGGTACTCGCCGACTCCGGTGGTCAGGCGCACGTCTCGGCCGGTGCGGAGATCGCGCCAGAAGAGGTTCAGGTCGACGCCGTCGGGGTTGGCGGCATAGAACAGACCGTGGCCGTCCGCGCTCGGAAACGGATTGACCGCGCGTCGGGCGGTGCGCACGACCGGCTCGATCGGCCCCCCGGAGGCGGGCACCCGGAAGATCTCGGTCGGCTCCGCGTTGAGGCTCTGGAAACCGAAGTTGAAGTAGACATACCGGCCGTCAGGCGACCACCTCATCCAGTGGGCATGGCGCCCACCCTGCGCGGGCGACGAGCTCGTGCGGGTTCTGGCCGTCCGCGTCTGCAATCAGTACCGCGTCACCAGCCGACCCGCCTGCCCGCATGAACGCGATGCGCGTGCCGTCGGGCGACCAGCGCAGCCCCTGCTCGGCCGTGCGCAGCAGTTTGCGCGGCACGCCGCCGAGCGGCGCGGGCACGACCCAGCTCGACATCTGCGGCGCGCGTGACGCCGGGAGGTCCGCCGGCAAATGCGATCAGTGTGCCGTCCGGCGAAATGTCCAGGCCCCCGATGATGTCCTGCGACTGCACATCCAATCCGGCCGACGCCGTGAGATTCGCCGCACCGCCGCCGTCGATGAATTTCACCCAGACGTCGGTCGGACCGCGCGCGTTCGACAGGTAGGCGACCCACTTGCCGTCGGGCGAGATGGCGGCGCCGAACTCGTGCGCTGGCGTCGAGACCAGCCGGATCACACGATCGAAGGTCGGCGCCGCGGGTGCCACGCGCAGCCACAGGACCAGCAGCCCGAACGCCAGCATCACCGCTGCGCCGGCGCAAGCTGCGGCGATCGCACGCCGCCACGACGCGGGCGCAGCCGCCGGGCGCTTGTCGGCGCCTGCCGCTCCATTCGTCGGCGGCGGCGACAGCATCTCCTCGAGTTCGATGCGCGCATCGCCGATGTCGCGAAGACGGCGGCGCGCATCCTTCTGAAGACATCGCCGCAGCAGATCCCTGATGCCCGGCGGCGAGGGTGGCGGCAGAGCGCCCAGGTCCGGTTCGCGCTGAAGGAGATTCGCGAGCGTTTCGGCCGTGCTGTCGCCCGCAAACGCGGAATGACCCGTGAGCATCTCGAACAGCACGCAGCCAAACGCCCAGATGTCGGTCCGGCGGTCCACCGGGCGGCCGCGCGACTGTTCCGGACTCATATACGCCGCGGTGCCGAGAATGACGCCCGACTGGGTGCCTGTCCCGGTAATCGTCGGTGAATTCTGGATGTCTACCCGCGACGCCTCGCTTGCGTAGACCTTTGCGAGGCCGAAGTCGAGCACCTTCACCGTGCCGTCAGAGCGCACCTTGATGTTGGCGGGCTTCAAGTCGCGGTGGATGATGCCTTGCTCGTGGGCTGCCTCGAGCGCCTCCGCAACCTGTACCGCGATCGCCAACGCCTCGTCAGGAACCATCGGGCCGCTCGAGATCCGTTCGGCGAGCGTCGGACCGTCAACGAGCTCCATGACCAGCGCTCGCACGCCGTTGGCCTCTTCCAGGCCGTAGAGCGACGCGATGTGAGGATGGTTGAGGGAGGCGAGCACCTGCGCCTCGCGCTCGAAACGCCGAAGGTGATCCCGATCGCGCGTCAGCGCTTCAGGGAGGATCTTGAGCGCGACGTCGCGCTGCAGCCGGGCGTCACGGCCGCGATACACCTCGCCCATTCCGCCCGCCCCGAGCGAGCCTCTGACTTCATACGGCCCCAGCCGAGTCCCCGGCGCTAGCGGCACGGCTCCATCCTCGTGCTATGTTGGACGCACAATCCTGCTCACAGGTCTCCGCCGCCATGGCACCGAGCGTTTCCATGAAGATTCCGGGAACGCGGCGCCCCGGCGTTGCGGACCGCGTCGTCGGGGATTCCCATGTCGCGACCGGCCATCCGCGATCGGTGGCTGATTTCGTTCGCCGCGTTCCTGCGTTCGGTCGGCATCGGCATGACTGGCGTGCTGCTTGGTGTCTACCTGGCGCAGGCGCGCTACCCGGCCGTTCAGATCGGCATCATCACGGCGGCAGGGCTCGCCGGCAACGTCCTGGCCCTGATTCCCGTCACGTTCCGCGGAGACAGCCTCGGCCGGCGCCGGGTGCTGGTCGGACTCTCGGTGCTCTCGGCGGCCGGCGGGGCAGCGATGGCGGCCGGCTAAGGGGTCGGCACGCTGACCTTCGTCAGTTTCTTCGGGCTGATGAACGGCATGGGGCGCGACTGCGGGCCGGCGTGCGCCCTGGAACAGGCGCTGCTGCCGGGGCTGGTGCCGTCGTCGCGCCGGACATGGGCCTTCGCCCAGTACAACGTCGTGCAGGACGCGGGCCACGCCATCGGGTCGCTCTGCGGTGCACTCCCGTTCATCCTCCGTTCGCTTCTCGGTGCCGACCTCCTCGCCTCGTACCGCTGGGCGTTCCTCGTCTACGCGCTCATCAACCTTGCCGCCGCCGCGGTCTACGCGACGCTTTCCAGCCAGAGTGAAGTCCGGACCGCGGGCCCCGCCGGGATTGCCGCGGCGCCCTCGCTCTCGCCCCACTCCCGGAGAGTCGTCACGAAGCTCTGCGCCCTGTTCGGCATCGATAGCCTTGGAGGAGGGTTCCTGGGCGGCGCGATCAAGATCGCCTACGAGCTCCTGCTGTATGGGTCGTTCCGCCAGCTCAAGCCGCCCGAGGAAGAGGGGTCGGGACGGATTTCAGAACAAGGCGATCCGTGATTACGGAACTGTGTGTAGGTGCTCTGCGGTCGTGTCTTCCTCGACCACTCGAGGCAACTGGCGACACCGACCGGGCCCTCGTCCCCCAGACCGCCACTTGAGTGCACGCGCCGTGCGGCTTCGCCACTCAACTGACCCAAAGTGCCGGCCAAGTCGTATGGCGTCTCGAATCTGGCTCAGAGCTTGGGACGGCTCAGGAACGTTGAGCTGTTCGGGCCAGTCGTCGGGTCGCGGGACCGGCCACGGGGCGAGTTCTGGTCTCCCTGCTTCGGCCCTTGAGCGCGAAGCGCTCGACCACGGCCAGTCCTCAGCGCTGGCTGCCAGACGGGCGCGCAACGGGTTGCGCTCGACATAACGGCACACCCGCAGAAAATGGAAATCGTTCTGCACTGCGATTGCCTTGAATCGCCCCTGATAAACGGCTCCTCGGCCGACGCTTCCCTTCCCCGTGCGCCACTGCTGTGCATGCGTCGCCGTCAAGCGCATCATGAACCGCGACAACCCGTTGTCGTCACCGGGCCACAGGACAAGATGCCAGTGGTTCGGCATGAGCGTGTAGGCAAGCAACCTCATTGGGATCTCGCGAGAGGTATCCCTCAGCAGACGAAGGAAGTGCTCGTAATCGCTGCTCTGCTCGAATGGCACCAAGCCTTGCACGGCTCGATTGAGGACGTGGAAGACAATCTGCCCCGAGGCTCGTCGTGGACGTCTGGGCATTTGACACAGGGGGCTTCGCGATTAGCGACGCCGCCGCGCGACTCTGGACGTCGACGATGCAAGATGGCCGCCGCGGCGGGCCGCGGTTCATGTTCGGCACACCCCAGCGTTTGTCGGGGATCCTCCTTAATCGTCGGACGAGAGTGGCAAGAACTGCCACCCAGTCAACCAGATCTGGTCGCAGAGACTTAGAGTGGAGTGGCCGTCGAGTAGCCAGCGACGCGTACAAAACCGTCAGTTTCTATTGACCCGACAGCAAATTCGTCCCGACCCCTGGACCTGACGGCTGGACACTGACGGCAATGTACGACAGGATTAGTAGGGGAGCCGCCCATGCACATCGTTGTCCCGAGAGAGACGTCCCCTCCTGACGCCCGGGTCGCCCTCGTCCCGGAGTCCTGCAAGAAGCTCATCCAGGCCGGTTACACGGTTTCGATCGAGGCGGAGGCCGGCGCCGCCGCCGGATTTGCGGACGCCGCGTACCTGGAGCTTGGCGTCCAGGTGGATCCCGACGGGACCAGACTCCTGAGTGCGGCCGATCTCGTGCTCAAGGTGAACGCGCCCGGAACCCGCGGATCTCCACGAGACGAGTCCGCAGCGATGCGACCGGACGCGACATACGTCGGGTCGCTGATGCCGCTGCGAAACCTCGGCGTTGTCCGCGCGCTCGCCGACGCCCGGGTCACCTCGTTTTCGACCGACGCGATCCCGCGAACGACCCGCGCCCAGGCGATGGACACGCTGTCGTCGATGGCCAGCCTCACCGGCTACAAGGGCGTGCTGCTGGCGGCGGTCGAGCTCAATCGCTATTTCCCGATGCTGATGACGGCGGCGGGCATGGTGCCCCCCGCCAAGGTGTTCGTGATCGGGGCCGGCGTGGCCGGTCTCCAGGCGATCGCGACGGCCCGGCGGCTCGGCGCGAACGTCGTGGCCACTGACGTGCGGCCCGAGGTCAAGGAGCAGATCGAAAGCGTCGGCGCCAAGTACGTCGGCATCCAGCTCGCCGAGAGCGCGGCCGCCGGCGGCGGGTACGCGCGCGAGCTGTCGCAGGAGGACCAGCGGCGCCAGACGCAGCTGCTGATCGAGGAGTGCGCGAAGGTCGACGTGGTCGTCACGACCGCGCTCATCGGCGGGGTCTTCGCGCCGCGCATCATCACCGCCGACACCGTCCGGAGCATGAAACCCGGCTCGATCATCGTCGATCTCGCGGCGGACGGCGGCGGGAACTGCGAGCTGTCGAAACCGGGCGAGACGGTGCGGGTCAACGGCGTCACGATTCTCGCGCCGCTGAACGTGCCCGCGACGCTGCCGTTTCACGCCAGCCTGATGTTCTCGCGCAACCTGACGGCCTTCGTGCTGGCGTTCACGAAGGACGGGGCCTTCCAGTTCGATCTCAACGACGACATTCAACGCGGCGCGCTCATCACCCACCAGGGCGAGGTGACCAACGAGCGCGTCCGCGCGGCATTGCAGAAGGTGACGCCATGACCACCGACGCCTGGGCCACTCTCTACGTCTTCGTGCTGGCGACCATCATCGGGCTGGGCGTCATCCGGCGGGTGTCGCGCCTGCTGCACACGCCGCTGATGTCCCTGACCAACGCGATCTCGGCCATCGCCGTGATGGGCGCGATCATCGTGACCGGCGGCGATTTCCCGCTCCGGATCCGCGTGCTCGGCGCCGTTGCGCTCTTCGCCTCGATGACCAACATCGTCAGCGGGTTCCTCATCACGGACCGGATGCTGAGGATGTTCAAGACCGACACCAAGCACAGCGACGGGCGGCCGTCATGATGTTCGGGATCAGCCAGTTCGTCTACATCATCGCAACCACGCTGTTCATCTTCGCGCTGCACTGGATGAACACGCCGGCGACGGCGCGCAAGGGCGTCTACGCGGGCGTGGCGGCGACGACCCTGGCGGTGCTGGTGACGTGGATCCAGCCCGGCGTGATCCACCACGTCTGGATCGTGCTCGCGATCCTGGCCGGGTTCATTGTCGGCGTGCCGTTGTCGCGGGTGCCGCTGACGGCGGTGCCCCAGCGGACGGCGCTCTCACACGCCTTCGGCGGCCTGGCAGCGGGCCTGGTCGGTACGGCCGAGTTCCATCTCGGCCTGATGGAGGGCCCCGAGAACCTGACGCCGTTCCGCGTGACCGCCCTGCTGGCCGAGGTGATCCTCGGGTTCCTCACCTTCACCGGCAGCCTGATGGCGGCCGGGAAGCTGCAGGAAGTGAAATGGATTCCGCAGCGGCCGGTGACCTACCCGCTGCAGAACGTGGGGAATTTCCTGCTCATGGGGGTCGCCGTCGCGATGGGCGCCCTGGTGGTCATCCAGCCGACCGCGCCGTACGCGCCGGCGATGTTTGCGGCCGTGATCGTCATCGCGCTCCTGTTCGGCGTGCTGCTGATCATCCCGATTGGGGGCGCCGACATGCCGACCGTGATCGCCATCCTGAACTCGTATGCGGGGCTGTCGGCCGTCGCCATGGGGTTCGTGTTCGACAACAAGCTGCTCATCACGGCGGGTGCGCTGGACGGCTCGAGCGGCCTGATCCTGGCGATCATCATGTGCAAGGCGATGAATCGCTCCTTCACCAACGTGCTCTTCGGCGCGTTCGGCAAGGTGCAGCATGTTGCCGCCGGGGGCGTGGAGCGCGTCTACAAGGAAGAGACCATTGAAGGGGCGGGGCAGATTCTGGAGCAGGCGAATCTGGTGGTGATCGTGCCGGGCTACGGCATGGCTGTCGCGCAGGCGCAGCACAAGGTGCGCGAGCTGTACGACCAGCTCATCAAGCGAGGCATCGCCGTGAAGTTCGCGATCCACCCGGTCGCGGGACGCATGCCGGGCCACATGAACGTGCTGCTGGCGGAGGCCGACATCCCGTACTCGGACCTGGTCGAAATGGGCGACATCAATCCCGACATGCCGCAGTGCGACGTGGCGATCCTCGTCGGCGCCAACGATGTGGTCAATCCCGCCGCCCGGACCGACAAGACGAGCCCGATCTACGGCATGCCCATCATCGAGGCGGACAAGGCGCGGCTCGTGTTCGCGATCAAGCGTTCGAAGAACCCGGGGTTCGCCGGGATCGACAACGAGCTGTATTTCGCCGATCGCACGTGGATGCTCTTCGGCGACGCAAAAGCAGTCGTGGGCGGCCTCGTCAAGCAGCTCGCCGGCGAATCGGGGATGCACTGAGAAACAGGCTCGAGGATTAGGGCTCGAGGCTTAACGCTTGAGGCCAGGGGTTCGAGGCCCGCGATCGACCCGGGGTCTGAAGACCCCGGGCTACATCAGAACGAAGACCCGGCGTACGGCGGGTTCGCGTCCGATGTAGGGCGGCTCTTTAGAGCCGCCGGACTCGCCGGGTCTGAAGACCCGGGCTCCCTGGGTCAAACGGATGGCAGGTCCCGGATGCAAGGCCGGACCGAAGAGTCGGCGCGAGCGGCGACGACGCTCGCTACTTCTCCAGCAGCCCCGCCATCTTCTTCCAGTCGATCTGGTTCGCAATCTCGACGGTCCCCTTGCATCCGCCCGGCCATGATCGCGCGACCTCGTCGGGGCCCTTCAGGACCTTTTCGCACGAGGAGAGATTGGCGACGACGATCATCTGAATAGCCGATGGCGGCAGCTTGTTGTCGAACAGGCCGAAATCAACCTCGACGATCCGGCGGCATCCGGCGGTCCCATCCGGCACCATCTTGAAGGCCCACCGATCCGCCTTGAGAAGGTAGCCGGTTACGCACGCGGGCATCTTGCGTGCCTGCGGCGTGAGGGCCGCCGCCATGGCTTCCGCATCCGCAAGCGCCTGTTTCGGCCCGAAGTACCACTTGTGATCAGGGTTGGACTGGCTCGGGGATGCCTCGCCCTTCAGTGTCTCGAGCTGACGACGGTAAGACTCGTCCAGGCCGCGCGCCTCGGCTTCGCCGTTGGCCCGGGCGCGCGCCGCGTCGATCGCCTTCTGGCGACTGGCCTGGGCGTCCGCGCTGTTGGCCTGGTCGTAAGTCTTCCTGGCGGCAACCAGGCGAGCCTCGGCCTGCGTCGCGTCGGCGCGCTTTTCGTCGAGGTACTTCGGGAGGAAGCGTTCCGCCGAGATGGGTTTCCACAACGAGGCTCCACCCTTGGTGACGACGAGCATGTCGTACGGCCGGTAGAAGCGGAGCCCGTTGAAATTGTCGGACGGCGGCTCGATCCAGAACTCGCCCTCGTCGTCGGACCACGTCTTCCGCATGAACACCGGATCGCGGTAGCCCGATGCATCCAGCGCGCGGTAGGGATCGTTGATGTGGAACGACAGTCCCTGGTTCGCGAACGCCGTCTTGACGGCCGGATCGGTCGGCGACCGCAGGAAGTCCATGAAGGCGAGGTCCACGGTGTACGAGTTGGCCGTCACGTGCTTGGCGACCGGCGGGTCGGCCGAATTCAAGGTCCCCGTGAATCGGACGTCGTACCCGAGGGGCGGATTCAGGAGGGGCACCGCCTTGACGACGTCGACGAGCTTCTGCATGTTGGCCTCGATCGCCGTCAGATCGGGCGTCGCCGGTTTGTAGGTGGCCATTTCCTTCGCGGAGCGAATGAAGTTCCACGGCCAGATTCGGCCCGGGCCCAATTGGGGCACGGCGCTCTGGGCCAGCGCACTCGCGCCAAGCGCGCACATCCACAAGGCGGTTCCAGAAAGGACTCTTCGCATGGGCATTCACCGCGGTTGAAGGGGATGAGGTCCGGATGATTACGACTGCCCGGATCGATCGACGAGGCGGGATTGCACGGCCTCGCTGACACACGGCGATCGGGCAGACGCAGGGCAGCCGAATTATATCCCGGTGTGCCACGCCCCCGCATCACGTGCCGCTCTCGCGACGGGATCGTCCGGCTGATCGCCAACCGCGGGGGCGCTCGATCATCCGCCTCCCCCCGCCCGCGTCGTTCCCGCTCGGCCCCGGCGTGCGCTTCTCAGGACAATGGCGGCTGAATCGTACGAAATCGTCAATAATCGTGTACCCCGACCGGACAAATGAGGTTCTGAATTGACAAAAGCTCCCATCGCCCGCCATAAGAGTGAGTCAGCGCTGTACCGCCTGCCCGAGGCTGCCGGGTTGCTCAGCGTCAGTGTGCCGACGCTGAAACAGTGGATCCTCGATGGGAAACTCCGCTCGGTCAAGACGCCGGGCGGCCATCATCGGCTCCCCCGTACCGAGATCGATCGTCTCGGCGGTGTGAAGCGTCGTCCGGCCGGTTCGCCCGGCGCCGACGCGCTCTCCGCCATCAGCGGCCGCAACAAGCTGCTCGGGACGGTCAGCCGCGTCAGGTACGGCGGGTTGCTGGCCGAAGTCACCATCTCGATCGAGGGCCAGCAGCTCACGGCCATCATCACGCGCGAGTCGTGCCGGGCGATGGGGCTGAAGGCGGGCATGGCAGCCTTCGGCCTGGTGAAGGCGACGGCCGTGATGGTCATTCGTGCCTGATGTCGGGGAGTGTTGATCCATGTCGCGTGTCTGGCGTCGGTTCGCTGTGCTATCGGTGACGATCCTGACTCTGCTGGCCGGTCGCGCCGTCGGCGCCCAGACATCCGGCGCGACACTCCTCGGCACGGTCAGCGACGGCAGTCGGTCCGTCGTCTCGGCGGCGAAGGTGACAGCCGCCAACCAGGACACTGGCCTGACGCGCGCATGCGCGTCCGGCGCCGACGGCGGATTCGTCCTGCCCAACCTCGCGCCCGGCCGGTATCGCCTGACGGTGGACGCCCCGGGTTTCCGGACGTCGGTCGCCTCCGGGATCGTCCTGGAGGCTGATCAGACACGCCGACTGGATGTTCGACTTCAACTTGGCACGGTCAGGCAGGAGATCACGGTCGCCGCCAGCCTGCCGCTCATCCATACCGAGACGCCGGCAAAGTCGGAGGTCGTGCCCAACCTGCTGGTGACGGCGCTCCCGCTCGACGGCCGCAACTACCTCGACCTGGTGCTGCTGGTGCCCGGCGTCTACCGGCGCGTCGGTGAGGACGACGGCGACGGCGTCGCGACCAACGGGACCCGGTCGGACGCGACCGCCTTTGCGCTCGACGGCCTGGTGAACCGCTCCGATCGCAACGGCAATTCGGGCGTGGCGGTGCCGCTCGATGCGGTGCGCGAATTCAGCGTCGAGACGTCGACCTATTCCGCCGAGTACGGCCGCAATGCGGGCGCCCAGGTGAACGTGGTGTCGAAGTCCGGGGCCAACCGGTTCAGCCGGAACCGTCTACGACTACGCGCGCGACGACCGCCTCGACGCCCGGGACTACTTCGCGCCTCCCGGCGAGCGCCCGACGCTCAGGCGCCAGCAAGGGGGCGGCACCCTCGGTGGCCCTGTCTGGCGGGACCACACGTTCTTCTTCGGCGCCTACGAGCAGCTGCACGAGCGCCGCTCCGAGGCGGCGAACACGACCGCGCCGAACGCAGCCTGGCTTTCCGGCGACTTTCGCAACGTACGCGGCGCAGGGCCCGATGGGATCTGGGGGAACGCCGACGACACCAATCGCATTCTCGATCCCGTCACGCGCCAGGAATTCGCCACGCCGAACCTCATTCCGATCGCGATGTTCAACGCGGTGTCGCGTCAGATTCTTCCGTTCATCCCGGCCGCCAACCTCCCTGGCGCGCTCGATGGATACGCCGCGCAGGGAATCTCTCAGGACGACCGACGTCAGTTCCTCGCCAGGCTCGACCATCGGCTGCTCGCGAACACGAACCTCTCGGTCCGATGGGCGCGCAGCACGGGCGCCGGGATCGACCCGTTTCCGTCGCAACGCGTGTTCTATCCGGGCTTCGGCCGCAGCACCGATCAGACCGTGGATTCATTCGCGTTCTCCGGCGTGACCTCGATCGGCGGGCGCTGGCTCAACCAGATCAGGGTCGGGTCGCTCCGCCAGCATGTCGAAACACAGGGCGACCAGCACGGCACCAACTATGTCGGCCAGTTCGGCCTGCCGGGATTGTCACAGGATCCGTCCGTGTGGGGCTACCCGACCATCCGGATCGACGGGTTCGGGGAGTTCGGCGATCGGCCCAACGACCCGTCGACCTATACCCTGACGACCATCCAGGCGGTCGATGCCATCACCTGGACACCCGATCGCCACACGATCAAGGCCGGAGTGAACGTGATCCACTCCGGCTACGTCGAGCAGGATCTGCGGGGCATACGCGGCGACTTCCGGTTTCGCGGCCGCGCCACCAACGTGACCGGCCAGACCTCGAGCGGATTCCGATCCTTCGCGGATTTCCTGCTCGGCTACATCGACCAGAGTCAGCGGCAACTGGGATCCGACCCGGCGCGCCTGACGGGATGGCAGACGGCGTTCTTCCTCCAGGACGACTGGCGAATCCTCCCGTCGCTGACGCTGAACCTCGGGCTGCGATACGAGCGCCAGACGCCGCTTCGCGAACGCGCCAATCGGCTCGCCAACTTCGTGCCCGCGCTGGGGGCCGTCGTCCTCTCCGGTGATTCGCGCTTTCCCGCGTCGCTCATCGAGGCAGACACGCACGACATCGGTCCGCGCGCAGGCTTCGCCTGGAGGCCGTCGGGCGACGGGCGGACGGTGATTCGCGGCGGCGCCGGCCTCTACTACAGCCTCGAGCAATTCAACGTCACCCGCCAGCAGCTGGCCGTCAGTTACCCGTTCGTCCAGCGCGAGCAATTCACGCGAACCACCGATCCGCGCACGGCAATCACGTTCAGCGATCCGTTTCCGGCCGGTCGCGCAGCCGTCCAGGGCATCAATCAGCCGTTCGGCATGGCGGTCAATTACCGGACGCCGCAGATTGCGCAGTTCAATCTGACCGTTGAGCGGCAGCTGGGAGCGGGGACCGCGATCGAAGCGGGGTACATCGGATCGCGCGGACGCCATCTTGGCCGGCGCTACAACCTGAACCAGCCCATCCCGGCGGGATTGGGCCCCGGCGGCGCGCTCATCACCACGGTCCCGTACCCGGCGTTTGCCGACATCCAGTTCCAGGACCAGACGGGCACCTCCAGCTACAACGCCCTTCAGGTGTCGGCGCGACGCCGCGCCGCCACCGGGTTGACCCTGATTGCGTCGTATACGCTGGGGAAGGCCACCGACCTGGGTTCGACCAGCACCGGCAACCTGTCGAACGTCTCGACCTCGGGGACGCAGAAAGCGCCTCAGGACATCTACAACATGTCTGCCGAGCTCGGACGGTCCGACTTCGATCGGCGGCATCAGTTCAACGTGGCGTTCGCGTATGAGCTGCCATTCGGCGCCGGCAGGCGGTGGCTGGCGCACGCCGCACCCGTCGTCGACGCGATCGTGGGCGACTGGCAGGTCAGTGGAATCATCACGCTGCTGTCCGGACGGCCGTTCACCCGTACAATATGCAGCCGGAGATTTCGCGACCGAGCGGCCGGACCAGGTGTCGGATCCCACGTCCGGCGTGCCGCCCGGCCTCTGGTTCAACCCGGCGGCGTTCGCGCGGCCGGTCGCGACGCCGGCCAAACCGAACCTGTACGGCAACGCGGGGCGCAACAGCCTCACCGGCCCGGATTACCAGACGGTTGACGTGTCGGCCGTCAAGTCGATCAGGATCCGGCGCACCGTGATTGTCCAGTTACGGCTCGAGGCGTTCAACCTGCTCAATCGCGCGAATTTCCAGGTTCCGGTGTTCCTGCTCGATCGCACCGACGTCGGACGTCTCACCGCGACAGCGGGCAGCGCGCGCGAGTTGCAGTTCGCCGCCCGGATTGGATTCTGATCGTGACGCGAAAGGGCAGATTGGCGGACGCCGCAAGGGAGAGATGATGCTATCTGGCGCGTTCAGCGTTCACAACGGCCTGGTCACCGCGAGGAGAATTCCGGCCTTCGGTCGGGCGGGTTCGCGCATCTCGGCCGCCGAGGTCGCGATCCTGCTGCTCGCCGGTATAGTGGCGGCCTGTGCGACCGCGTTCATCCGCCTGGGACTCAGGATTCCCGGGCACGCGATCGTGCTGGCCGTGGTGCCGATGGCCCTGGGCATGGCGCTCGTTCCCCGCCGTCTCGGCGGGATGATCATGGGCGGCGGCGCATTTGCGACCGCATCCGCCCTGAGCGTGGCCGGCGTGGCCAGCTACGGCACGGGCGCGATGACGAGCCTATGCCTGACCGGGCCGTTCATGGACGTGGCGCTCGCGGGCGCCGCGTCGGGCTGGCGGCTCTACGCGGGCCTGGTGGCGGCGGGGCTGGCGACCAACCTGGTTTCGTTCCTGCAGCGTGCGGGCAGCAAGCTGCTGGACCTGGACAAGCCCGGCACCCGGCTGTTTGCGGAATGGTGGCCGCAGGCGATCGTGACCTACACGCTGTCCGGCGCCGTCGCAGGCCTGCTCGGCGCGCTGCTCTGGTTCCAGTTCCGTGGCCGGCCGGCTGCCGCGAAGAAGGACCCGCCGGCGTGATCTACATCGGCATCGACGACACCGACATCGCCGGTTCGCCGGGGACCAATCAGCTGGCACGGGCCATCGTCGCGGATATCGGGCCGGCGGCGGCGGATTCCATGATCTGCCGTCATCAACTCCTGGTCGATCCGCGCGTGCCCTACACGAGCAAGAACGGATCGGCGTCGATTAGCCTGCCACGCCTTGCGGAACGCGCCATCCCCGACCTCGTGCGCTCGGTCCGGGCCGTCATGCGGGGTTGGTTCATCGAGGGCAGCGATCCGGGACTGTGCGTCGCATCGGAAGTGTCGACCGACGTGCAGGCCTTCGCCCGGGTGTGCCAGACCGATGTGGTCACGCAGGACGAAGCCAGAAGCGTGGCCGCGCGCGCGGGCGTCCAGCTCGAGGGCCTGGGCGGCACCGATCAGGGAATCATCGGCGCACTGGCTGCGGTCGGCCACATCGCCGGCGGCAACGACGGGCGCGTCGTCCATCTGGCCTGGTGGCCGTACCCGGACCAGTTCAACGGACTTCAGGATATCGAAGCGATTCGGACGCGCGGCGTTGACGAAGTCCGGCGGCTCGACACCAACGCGCTCATCGAACGCGGCGCGGTGGACGTCGGGAAGCGCTTGCGTCCGAACCTCCGCGGATCACGCGTCGTCCTGTTCGTCGAAGACGCGGTGGACGAGGGCGGACAGCCGGGCCTCAGGGCGGTCAAGCTCACTTAGGCTGGCGGCTGGCGGCTGGCGGCTTGAGACTGGTGGCTGGCGCCGACTGCGTACCTGCGGTGCTGTGGCGTGCCAAGGGCTGGGGGTGGATATGAAGAGAACAGCAAGGATGGCGACGACGATCCGCGCCTTTGGATGGACGGTGTGCGCCGTGCTGTTGCTCGTGGCAGGCATCGCATCGGCTCTGCCCGTCCCGCAGCCCGAGAAGGCCCTGCCGGCACCCGTGTTGTCAGCGTTTCGGAAGGCTTATCCGGGCGCGAGCATCACCGCGGCGTCCAGCCGCTCCGCGAACGCGAAGACAGAATATGTCGTATCCAGCGTGGACAAGGGCCGCACGCGAAATCTGGTTTACGCGCAGGACGGTACGCCGCTCGAAGTCAGTGAACAGACCGCCGAAAACGAACTGCCCGGACCGGTCCGGTCCGCCTACAAGACCCATCCGCGGGCCATCTTTGTCAAAGCCGAGAAGGTCACCCGCGGAACCATCGTCCAGTACGTCCTGGAGCTGAAGGGGACCCGCAAGACGCACATGGTCGTCGAGCCGGGCGGGAAGGTGCTGGTCTTCGACGCTTCCAAGTAGCAGCAGGGTGCAGCTCCCCCAGCGAGTCTACGACGGGTGGGTGTCGATGCGCCGACGTTGTCCTTCCGGGGGGCAGACTTCCGTCGAAAAGTCTCGCGCCGGAGTTTCCCACACCACTGAGTTCGGCACGGCGTGTCGTATTTTCGATGACACATCTGGCTGAAGCGCCGCGTAGGCACTGCTTCGTCCGAGTCAGGTCGGGACTCTCGTACTACGGCTGCGGGACGTCTCTCCTATTACAGCCCGCGACGGGCTGGCGTATTCATATTCCCCGACGCCGCCGTCTTTCCTATTGACCGCCACGTGCGGAGGACGACGTGAGTCCTGCGACGCGTTGCGCGGCTTCAGTGGCACGGATCGACGGCAGTGGTTCTTTGGAACGGGAGGCCAACCGTTCCGTTTCAGCGAGGAGGGGATGGGTCATGGGAATTACGAGACGGCGGTTCGTCATGACGTCCGCGATGGCCGGCGTCGGGGTGCTGGCCGCCCGCAAGCTCGCCTGGGCGTTTGGAAACTCGCCCACGGCCATCCGCAAGTTCATCAGGCGGCTTCCGTCGCTCGGCCTGAATCCGCTTGGCGCGAACGAGGACGGCCTGTACATCCCCGTGGCACAGCCGGTGCCGAGGGTGATCGCCGGACCGCGCGGCTCCTACAAGGTCGACTACTACAAGTTCCAGATGGCGCCGTATACGCAGCAACTCCACTGCGACATCCCCGGCGCCACCAGGTTCATTGGTTACCAGGACATCACAGGCGGGAAGGCGCCCGACGCGAAGTACCTGGGCGGCGTCATCATCGCGAAGAAGGGAACCCCGGTCCAGGCCACGTTCGTCAACAACATGCCGGCCACTCACATCCTGCCGGTCGATGAGACCGAGCCGATTTCCGGAGTTGGCTACGGCCTGCCGAATCGCGCCGCGGTCCATCTCCACGGCGGCGAGGTGCCGTGGATCAGCGACGGCGGGCCATTCGACTGGTTCAGCTCAGACAACCGCGTCGGCTCGAGCTTCTGCAACGACAGTATCCCTGGAGCGCTGATCGGTCCCAATACGGCCGAGTACTACTACCCGATGAACCAAAGCGCCCGGCTGATGTGGTACCACGACCACGCCTTTGGCATCACTCGGATCAACGCGTACGCTGGTCTGGCGTCGGCGTTTCTCATCGTCGACGATGTCGAAGAGGCGCTGATCAACCTGCGCGTCCTGCCGTCGCTTCCGGGCTACCTCCGCTACGGAATCCCGCTCGTCATCCAGGACAAGACATTCTGGGACCCAGCCGCCGATCCAGGCTACCCCGCCTCTGGGGCAACTGCCGGCGACCTCTGGTATCCGTGGCAATACGAGTCGAGCCGCTGGAGCATAGGGCCCTTCGACGCGGGCAAGGACCCCGGGGGCGTGCCCGTGTCCTCGGTCCCGGAGTTCTTCTCGGACACCGTGCTCGTCAACGGATGTCCCTACCCGTACCTCCCGGTGGAGCCGCGACACTATCGTTTCCGGATCCTGAACGGCAGCCAGGGTCGCTTCTACAACCTGCAACTGTATTACGAGAGCAGCCTCACGCCCGGAGAGGCGGACCTCACGAATCTCCACGTGCCGCGTATCATCCAGATCGGGACCGAGGGCGGGTTCCTGCGGTTCCCGGCGGCGCTCAACAACCCGCCGGCGCGGATCGGCTACGACGTGACCGGCACGCCCGACACGAACCCCACCTACGGGAATGCGATCCGCTACAATCTCCTGCTCGCGCCTGGCGAACGAGTGGACGTAATCATTGACTTCTCCAGCTGCCCGGTCGGATCGAAACTGCTCCTCTTCAACGACGCACCGGCGCCGTTCCCGGGTGGCGATGAGATCAACGACTACGTTACCGGCGCGGGCATCGGTGACACCACCGGCACGACTGGCCCTGGGCTGGGCCCGAACACGCAGACGATCATGCAGTTCCGTGTGAGCCCGTTCAATACGCTCGGCCAGGGCACGAAGGCCGATCCTCCCATGCTGGACCTTCTCGAGAAGCTGGCGGTTGCCAGGGCCGGGGCCGTGAATCCGCTCCCGGCAGTCGAGCAGTTCGTGCTGAGCGCACTCCGGAGGGCCGGCGTGAAGGAGCGCTGGGTCTCCCTGAACGAGGACTATGACGAGTACGGCCGGCTCCTGCAGCGGCTGGGCACGCTCACCTCGACGACTGACATACAGGGCGGTGGCGGCAAGTGGCTCGGCATGCCGCTCGAGGCCGCACCCACCGAGATCGGCAATGAAGGCGATCTCGAGGTCTGGCACGTTGTCAATACGACGGCCGACTCGCACCCGATGCACTTCCACCTCGTGAACGTCCAGGTACTCCAGCGGCAGGTGTTCGACAACATCAACTTCGTACCGGGGCAGGCGCCGGCCCTGATTGGAAAGCCGCGGCCGTGCGATGCCAACGAGAACGGGTGGAAGGAGACGGTCCGGATGAACCCGAGCGAGGTCACCTCGGTGGTCATGCGGATCAAGCTGCCCAAGGTCCCGTTCGACGTGCCGAACAGCCCGCGGCTCGCGGCGTTCACGCCGCCCATCAACGGTGCCGAATATGTCTGGCACTGCCACATTCTCGAGCATGAGGAGCACGACATGATGCGGCCGTTCGTCGTCATCCCGAAGTAGCGCGAGGAGGACGGCGCCCGCATCACGGACCGCAGGCCCCGCGAGTTTCGGCTCGCGGGGCCTTTTCGATCTGGTCCGTCGCCTTGCGGCTGGAACGGGAGCAGGGCTCGTCGTAGACTATCGCTCGATTGGCGGAGAGGCGCGCGGACGGGCCGCTTGGATGGGGCCAGCGCCCCAAGGTTGGAGTCCACCATGAAGAGGGCATGGGCCGTCGGCCTCGTGGTCGCGCTCGTCGCGGGCGCGTTCCTGGCTGGCACCTGGGTGAGCTGGCAGACCTCCGGCCGGGGCAGGCCGCCGGGGGCGCGCAAGATCCTTCACTGGGTGGACCCGATGCACCCGTCGTACAAGTCTGACAAGCCGGGCATTGCCCCGGACTGCGGCATGCAGCTCGAACCGGTCTATGCGGACGAGGCTCCGCCGGCCTCCGGGGGGGCCATCCCTGCAGGTGCGTTGAAGGTGACAGCCGAGCGCCAGCAGACGATCGGCGTCACCACGGGCGTCGTCGAGCGCGCGTCGATGCGGAGGGCACTTCGCACCGTGGGGCGCGTCGCGCCAGACGAAAATCGCGTCTACCGGCTGCTGACGACCATCGACGGGTGGGTCAAGGACGTCTACGGCGGACAGACGGGCGCCATCGTGTCCGAGAACCAGTTGCTCCTGACCTTCTACAGCCGGGAGTTCCTCTCCGCGCAGGCGGCATACTTCTATGCCCTGGACTCGCGCGATCGGTTCCACGCCGCCGGCAATGACAGCCCGAACCAGCTCTCGCAGATCGAGAACCAGATCCGGACCTCCGCCGAGACGCTCCAGGCACTCGGGATGGACTCCGTCCAGCTGGCCGAGATCTCCAGGACGCGGAAGGCGGCCACCGATATCGCGTTGCGGTCTCCCACCAACGGCTACATCGTGTCGCGCAGCGTGTACCCGCGCCAGCGCTTCGATCGCGGAGTCGAGCTCTACCGAATCGTGGACATCAGCCGCGTGTGGGTGCTGGCGGACGTGTTCGAGAGCGACGCCCAGTACCTGCACCCGGGGGCCGGCGCGCGGGTGTCCTTTCCGTACCAGGCGCGCGGCCCGATTCAGGCCCGTGTGAGCGATGCGCTGCCTCAATTCGACCCGGCGACGCGCACGCTGAAAGCCAGGCTCGAAGCCGAGAACCCCTCCTATCTACTCAGGCCTGACATGCTCGTGGATGTCTCGCTGGACATCACGCTGCCGGAGGCCGTGACCGTGTCCGCCGATGCCGTCGTCGATTCCGGCGACAGGAAGACGGTGTTCGTCGATCGTGGGAGCGGCTACTTCGAGGCGCGCCGGGTCGAAACCGGCTGGCAGTTCGACGACCGAATCGAGATCGTCAAGGGACTGATGCCCGGTGAGCGCATCGTGCTCTCCGGCAATTTCCTGCTCGATTCGGAGAGCCGGATGAAGATGGCCGCGATGGGGATCTCCCTGCCGGACACCGATCCGGTCTGTGGCATGGACGTCGACCAGGGCAAGGCCAGGGCGGCGGGCCGCGTGGCCTCGTCCCGCGGCCGGACCTACTACTTCTGCTCGGACGAGTGCCGGAAGCGCTTCGAGACGGCGCCGGCGAAGTTCGTGGTGGAGGCTGGCCGGCCGGCTGTTCCTCCGGTCCCTCCCGCGGTGTTTCCGCGCCCGCCCGCGGCCTCGCCGGATAGTGATGCCGACGACGCGCGCGGGTCCGCGTTTCCCCAGCTGCCACGACAGCGCGGCATGGGGGGACGCACCACGCGGCCACGATCGCTGGCCGGCGCGGACCAGCCAGTGATCCCGCCGCCGCCGGTCGACGCCGTCGAGTCGATCCCGCACACGCCGCCTGGCATGCCGCTCGGAGTCGCGCTGAAAGCGAGCATGGATCCGGTGTCTCGCATCATGGTGGACCACGAGTCGGCAACCGCAGCGGGATTGACGCTCGAACACGCGGGGAAGACCTACTTCTTCGTGTCCAAGGCGAGCAAGGACCAGTTCGCGACGCAGCCGGACCTCTACGTGGACCAGACGGCGGCGGCGGCCACACCGCCCTCCGCGCCTGTGGCCGCATCGAAGGCGCCGCAGGCGGCCGCCCCGGCGCAGGACCCGATCTGTCGCAAGGAGGTCGATCCGAAGGCGGCCGCCGCAGCCGGGCTCACGAGCGACTACAGGGGCAAGCGCTACTACTTCTGTTCCACCGTCTGCAAGAAGAAGTTCGACATGGAGCCGGGGAAGTACATCAAGTAGCCACCTCGAGCCGCCCAAGATCGACCGCGTCATCGACTGGCTCGAAGCACTCGAGTCGAAGGCGCCGGTCCGATGATCCTCTCCCCAGGTGCGCGCCCCGGGTCCCGCGGCACCGCCCTCGCTATCTGCCGCCGGCGGGCCGGCCCACTTTCAAGCTCGAGATGTCCATCAGGTACATGAAGAGCGAGCGCTCGCCTGGCTTCGCCCCGCGCGACGACGAGAAGCCCATCCAATGACCGTCGGGAGAGATCGCGGGGAAGCCGTCGAACGCCTCGTTGAACGTGAGCTGGCGCTGCTCGCCGCTCACCATGTCCATCATGAAGATCTCGAAGTTGCGCGGCGGCAGGAACTTGACGAACACGAAGTGCCGGCCATCCGGCGCGGGAAACGGCGCCCAGTTGGTGCCGGGCTCGTGGGTGATCTGGGTCAGGCCGGTGCCATCGGGCTTGATCGTGAAGATGGTCATGGGCATGCCGCGCTGGCCCTGATCCTGGATCTTCCACGCACGGTAGATGATGCTCTTCCCGTCCGGCATCCACTGCGCGCCGCCCTCCTGCCACTCCGGGGTGTGCGTGATCTGGAAGAGCTCGCTCCCATCGGGCCGCATCCGGTACAAGTCGAGCTTGCCGTCGACCTGCCGTGCGAACAGGATCCACTTGCCGTCGGGTGACACCGTCACTTCCGCGTCGTAGACCTTGTTATTCGTCATCCGCACGAGGTGGCTGCCGTCGAGATCCGAGGTGTAGAGTTCGGCGCCTTTCGGATAGTCGTTGGCGTCGGAATAGTTGCCGGGCGGCAGATCGAGCCAGTCGCGGGTCGAGGTCCAGATGATTTTCTTGCCGTCCGGATAGTAGAACGAGCACGCGTCGGCGCCCTTGTCGTTGATGCGCCGGACATTCGTCCCGTCGATGTTGAACGTGTAGACCTGGAAGTTCGTGTCGCCGGGAAGCTTCGCGTTGCAGATCATGCTCCGGCTGTCGGGTGAGAAGTACCCCTCGGCCGCCTCGCCGGGTATCGGGACCTTCGTAATCGGGAGTTCCTGCCCGGCCGCCGCCGGCGCGGCCTGCGCCGCCTGACTGGCCGGCGCCTGCGCGGCCCGAGCCCGTCCGGCCGCGCCCGACTCCTGTGACGCTCCACGGACCGGCCCGACCGCGACGCCAAGGGCGACGACGGCAACTGCCGTCAGGATCCAGCGAACGCTCGACACGAAGTGATTCACTGTCGTTCCCTCCTGTTGACCGGTCCCGCTCGATCGCGCAATCGGGTGGTCTGACCCGCGCGCAGGAAAGCCGAGGCTCGACTATGACGACCGGGCCGAATTGGTGTCAATTGTGGATCCGGTTGCGGTTGTGGCGCCATCCTCGACTACAATCCCACACCACGAGGTTACTGATGAATCGTCACGCCATGCCGACACGAGTGTTTCTCGGATTGCTGATTGCCGCCATTCCCGTGCTGTTGAGCGCTGACCAGGCCAGGCAGGCCCGCCCTGGGAAGCTGACCGAGGCCGACCTGGCAACCGCCAAGCCGGGCCGCGATCCCGGGCAGCCAATAGACGAGGAGTACACGAAGAAGATCAAGGAATACACCACCGAGACCTTCTTCCTCTCGCCGGTCATCGACTACCTGCCGGCCTCGAAGACCGTGCCGACGCCGAAGGCCATCCTGGGCGACATCGCCGGCGCACCGGGCAAGCTGCCGTATTCGAAGGAAGTGCACGACTACATGCGGCTGCTCGCGAAATCGACGCCGCGCGCGAAGGTCTACACGATCGGCACGACCGAAGAGGGCCGCGAGATGATCGCGGTGGCGGTCGCCTCCGAGGCGTTGATCGCGAAGCTCGATCAGAACAAGGCCGACCTGGCGAAGCTGGCCGACCCGCGCACCATCAAGATGGACGACGCGGTGGCTGATGCGATCGCCAAGAGGGCAGCGCCCGTCTACTACGTCACCGGCGCGATTCACTCGACGGAGGCTGGGGCGCCGACGGCGCTGATGGAACTGGCCTACCGCCTGGCCGTCGACGAGAGCCCCTACATCCGCAACATCCGCGAGCACGTGATCACCCTGATCACGCCCGTGGTCGAGCCCGACGGCCGCGACCGCGTGGTTGACGTGTACAAGTGGAAGAAGGCGCATCCGACCGACACGCCGCCCGCCGCGGTCTACTCCGGGCACTACGTCGGCCACGACAACAACCGCGACGCGATGGGCCTGACGCTCAAGCTGTCGCAGAACGTGCTGAACACGTACCTGGGCTGGAAGGCGCAGGTGCTGCACGACCTGCACGAGTCGGGATCGTTCCTCTACGACAACACGGTTGGCAACGGTCCGTACAACGCGTGGCTCGACCCGATCCTGACCAACGAGTGGCACCTCATCGGCTGGAACAATGTCAACGAAATGACCCGCATGGGCATGCCCGGCGTCTACGCGTGGGGCACGTTCGACACCTGGTCGCCCGGCTACCTGATGTTCTTCGCGGCGCTGCACAACGGCGTCAGCCGGCTCTACGAGACGTTCGGCAACGGCGGGAGCGCCGATACCGAGGAACGGACACTGTCGGCCAACGAAACCACGCGCACCTGGTTCCGGCAGAATCCGCCGATCGGCCGGGTCCGCTGGTCGCTGCGGAACAACAACAACTACGAGGAGACGGGCATCATCGTCTCGCTCAACTACTTTGCGAACAACCGGATCTACTTCCTGCGCAACTTCTACGAGAAGAGCAAGCGGTCGATCCTCAAGCCGACGGTCGAGGGGCCTGCGGCCTACGTCCTGTCGGCATCGGATCCGCGCTCTGCCACGCAGGCCGAGTTGCTGCGCGTGCTGCAGAAACAGGGCGTTGAGATCTCGCGCGCCACCGCGGCGTTCACGGTCACCATGCCGGTGCGCCAGCCGGCATCGGGCGGGCGCGGCGGACGCGGCGGGCGCGGAGCAGGCACCGGCGGCCAGGCCGCCCCGGCAACGGGCGAGGCTGAAGGCCGCGGAGCAGCGCCGCAGGCGCCGGCCGAACAGGCCCCGAAGCCTCCCTCCACCCAGCCCCGCGAGTTCCCGGCCGGGAGCTACATCATCAGGATGGACCAGCCCTACTCGCGGATTGCGGACGCGCTGCTCGACTACCAGTACTGGGCGCCCAACGACGCGCAGAGCCGCCCGTACGACGACACCGGCTGGACCTTCCCGGAGGGCTTCGGCGTGCAGGCGGTCCGCGTGACCGACGTGAAAGTGCTCGACGCGAAGATGGAGCCGGTGAAGGGTGATGTGACGGCGCCGGGAGGCGTCACGGGCACGGGCACGATCTTCGCCATCAACCACAACGCGGACAACGCGCTCATCACGCTGCGCTATCAGCTCAAGAGCGCCGACATCCAGATCGCCGAGGAGCCGTTCGAGTCGGGCGGGACCAAGTTCGCGCGCGGCTCGTTCATCGTCAGGAACGTGGCGCAGGCGGATCTGGACAAGGCGACCGCCGCGCTTGGCCTGAAGGCGATCGCGCTCGATGCGGCGCCCACGGTCAAGGCGCATCCGGCACGGGCGGCCCGGGTGGCCATTCTCCATCAGTGGAGCAGCACCCAGACGGAAGGCTGGTGGCGCCAGGCGTTCGACCTCTACGGGGTGCCCTACGACTACATCGACCCGGAGACGGTGCGGAAGACGGCGAACCTGCGCGACAAGTGGGACGTGATCGTGTTCGGTCCGGGAGGCGGGCAGGGCGCGGTTGAAGGAACGCCGCTCTGGAAGAACCCGATCCCGTGGAAGAACTCGCCCGAGATGCCGAATGTCGGGACGTGGGCGCAGACCGACGACACCCGAATCGGCATGGGGCTCGAAGGGGTGATTCACCTCCGCGAGTTCGTCGCCGCCGGCGGCGTCTACATCGGCTCGAACAGCTCGGCGGATTTCGCCGTCACCAGCAACTTCGGCTACGGCGTCGGCTACGCCCGCGCCGCCTCGACCACGCGCGTGGTGGGATCGCTGCTGAGGACGAGGATCGCCGATGAGACGAGCCCGATCGTCTACGGCGTGCAGGACAACCTCGCGATGTACAGCAACAGCGGCGACTACTTCACCGTGTCGGCGACGGCGGGCGGGGGCGGTCGCGGGGGCGGTGGTGCGGCTGCGGGTGCGCCAGGCGGTGGCCGCGGCGGCGCCGGCGGCAGCACCCGGCCGACCGGCCGGGGCACGCCGGACGATCCGGATGTGGTGCAGGGCCGGCCAGCCGACGAAGGAACCGGCATGAAGCCGGTGCCGGAGCGGCCGACGGTTCAGCCGTGGCAGTACGCGCTGCCGACCGACGAGCAGCTCAAGACCAACCCGCCGAACATCATTCCGCCGCAGTTCCGCCCGCGCGTGGCGCTGCGCTTCGACGCGCAGGCCAGCCTGCTCGTGTCGGGCCTGCTCGACGGAGGATCGGACATCGCCCAGCGGCCGGTCGTGGTCGACATGCCGGTCAGCAAGGGCCACGTCGTGCTGTTCGCCAACAACCCCATCTACCGGGGCGAGACGATCGGCAGCTACTTCCTGGTGTTCAACACGATCCTGAACTTCGACAACCTGAACGCAGGACGAAAGCTCGACCAGAAATAGCGCCCGCCTTCGGGCCCTCGTCGTCCGCGTTCTCGAATTGCCGCCAGCCCGGTTGCGGGCTGGCGGCGAGGCTCCCGCGCCGCAGATCCCAGAACATCCCGAAACTGAAGCGACGGGCCGTCGCTACGGGACGATCGGGGCCGCCTCGCCGGCCGGCGCGATCGCCGTGCCGCGCACGTGCCGCGAGACCAGCACGAAGATCACCAGCGCCGCCACTCCGACCAACGCCTCGGTGTAGAGCATCACGCTGGTCGACCAGCGGTCGTGCGCCCAGCCGACCGCGCGCAGCATGCCCAGGCTGAACAGCGTGTTGAGCGCGAAGAAGAGGTTGATCTTGGTTGCCGCCGCCCGCTCGCCGATGATGGACAGGACGAGCCCGGTGAACGATGCGGCGACCATGCCGAGCGTGAACGTGTAGAAGAGCGTGGAGACCGCGTAGCCCGCCGACGTGCGCGGCGACCACGCGATCGCGACGCATGCGGCCAGGCCAAGGCCGCACGCAATGGCATACGCGGCGTTCTTCGGGACGCGATCCGCCAGTCGCCCGCCCGCGAAACATCCGGCAACGATCGCGATTCCGCCTCCCAGGCCGAGCACCGTGGATACCACGTCTGCCGAGGCATGGAATTCCTGGCCGATGGCGCCGAACAGGAACTCCGCCGCGCCGGTCCCGATCGGCAGAATCGCGAGGATCAGCGCCAGCCGTCCCGCGCGCGCCCGCATGATGACGCTCAATTCCCTCCAGGCATCTTTCACGCGGGCGCCCACTGTGGCGTTCACCAGGCCGCGCGGAGGCTCCTCGAGCCCGACAAGCGGCAGCGCGCACGCGATGACCACCAGCGCGAGCACCGCCCCGCCCATCCACGGCGCCGGCAGGTGCACGACCAGAGAGAGCCCCAGGCCGCCGCCGGCGGTCTGGCCGAACTGATTGCCCGACTGGAACCAGCCTGCCGCGCGGCCCCGCATCCCGACCGGCGTGTTGTGGGCCATCAGCCCTTCGGTGGCGAAGGCGATGAAGGTCGCCGCGACGGTCGTCATCAAGGTCAGCGTCGACAAAAGCGGCGCGGTCGCCCTCGAAACGGGAATCATCGTCATCGCCACCAGCCCGATCGCAACCAGCGAGACGGCGATCAGGTACCAGGACTTCCGCGACAGCGTGTAGTCGCCTATGGGCGCCCACAGGAACTTCCATCCGCTGGCGAGGAACGTCATGCCGACGATGGCCGCAACCTCGGACACGCCAAGGCCGGACCGGCTGCCGAGGTAGCCGAGCGCCACCGAGGGGAATCCGATGGCCAGGCCGAGCGGGAAGTACAGGACCGCCCAGACCCAAGGGTGAGGCGTGATCCGCACGGATATTGACTGAGGGAATGCGGGGGGCATGGTTCGGACGACTATAAACTATCTGGGTTCCTGACCAGCCTGCTCCAGTCGAGCCAGTTCCGCCAGCGCGAGCGAGTACTCGTTGAAGTTCCTGGAACCGCGGTCTCTGACCCACCGGAAATGCGCAAGGGCCTGCTCGCGGCGACCCGCGAACCCGTCATGGAATCCGACGTAGATATGGGCCTCCGTCAGCTCTCCGATCTCTTTCGCGAGGCGCACCAGCTCGTCGTCAACCAGCCGGCCCTGGAAGAAGTCGAGCACTTTCTCGGTCCATGATCCACGTTCGATGACCGCCCGCGCCTGTTCGAGGACCGGAACGGCTTCGGCGGCCTCGCCCATGCGCCGGCAGGCCATTGCGGCGAGGAAGGCCATGGAGGGTGCGGCTTCGTGCCCCCATCCTGCGCGCTGCAGAAACGCGAGGGCGTCACGCAGGGCCGAGGCGTCCTTGCCCAGCCGGAAGGCGACGTACGCGCGTCGCTGGTGGTAGGCCGGGTTGGGATCCAGCTGGAGCAGCGTCGACATGGCGGCGTCTGCCTGTGCCGGGCGATCAGCCAGAGATGCCGCGAGCGCCAGCGACCACCAGGCATACGGTGATTGCCCGTTGAGAACGGTTGCCCGTTCGGCTGCCTGAAGGGCTTCGGCCGCCAGGCCTGATTCGGCGAGCACGGTCGCGAGGTAAATGTGCGCCGCCGCGTTGCCGCTGTCCGTCCGGGCGAGGTCGCGCAGCAGGGTCAATGCGTCGCTGCCGCGGCCCTGTTGAAGCCGAAGCAGGGCGAGCGAGAGTCGCGCCGACGCCAATGACGGATCACGCGCGAGCAGCGCAGCCAGCCGCCTCTCCGCATCGAAGGTCGCGCCCGCGCGCACCAGCAGGTCCGCCTGCAGCGACTCGGCGTCCGATTCGGTCATGCGCTCGGGCGCGCCAATGGCGTCGGTCACCATCGCCGGCCTGTTCAGGACGAGGGCCGGGAACGCGAAGCCATGAAGGTACAGCTGGAGTTCCCGCTCGAGATCGTCGTAGCCGCACGCGAAGGCCGACTGGAACGCCTGTTCGATCGAGAGTCCGCGCTGCAGCGCGACGATGTAGTCGCCAAGTGCGTTCCGGCGCTTTCCATGGTTGCCGAGCGACAGGTAGTGCACCAGGGCCCAGGATTGCGCGTAGAAACGCTCAGTGTCGGTTTCGTTCTGGAAGATCCGGACAGCGCCCTGTGGCGAGAGCATCCGCTCGAGAGGCAGCAACGACGCTCTGCGCAGAACCTTCAGGCGGTCGGAGGGAGCAGACCCGATGACGATGCGGTTGGTTTCGATCTTCAGGGTCGAGTAATACTCCGACAGCCCCTCGTCCAGCCAGCGGGGCATATCGTGGAGATTGCGGTGCAGGATGTAGTGGGTGAATTCGTGGAAGATCACGGTGCGCCCGAAGTCGGCGCCGTCGCCCGGCGCGACGGTCACCATGTAGATCATGCCGGGCGTTTCCGTGAAATAGCCGGCGACGTTCTCCGAGCGCTTGCCGCTCGCGTCTCGTGGCTGGAACTTCGTGAAGGCGTCCCAGTCCTTGAAGACCACAACCGTTGACGGCACGGGCGCCGTGAGGCGGATCGACGGGAACATCTCCAGGAAGGCCCACCGGAATGCTTCGAGCTGTCCCAGCAGGTTGCGTAAGGGTGCCGGCGTCGGCATTGCCTGAGGCGATGAAGTGGGCCGACCGCGCGCGTTTCCAGTCTTTGCTGAGCACGCTGGCGGCCGCGCCGTCCTCTTGCCTCGTCGCAGGAGCGTCTCCGGGCGCCGCCTGGCCGCTCCAGGGCCCAGAGCCCTGGTGCGAACCTGCGGGCGGCCTCGCTGTGGCAGGCCCGCCTGCTGAGGCCCCGGGAACGCCGGACTGAAGAACAGCCACGAGCAGGACGAGCGCCGGGATATTTCGCACACAAAGACCGGGTCGAATGAAGCTGGGACCGATCATGTGAGCCTCGTGCAGGGTGGCAGACCGGGGGGATTCTAGCACGGAGCCTTCAGCCAGTATTCCTGACCGGGCGTCCAGCCGACCGGGCGTCCGCTGGCGGGCAGGCGGTGAGGTTCAGGAGTCCGGCGTCGTCGGCTGACAGGTCGCCTGGCGGGCAAGGGCGTCGGCGGTGTGGCGAGCGCGCCGGCGGCTTGCGGAGTACAGGTCCCCGACCCGCGCCCAGACCGCCGCGGCGAACTCGTTGGAATCCGCCCAGGCCGAGGGATCCATTGCCTCGCCGATCGTCACCGCCACAGGGCGATGGAAGTTGACGCGATCCATCGACTTGGGGACGACATTGATGGTGCCGTCGATTCCGACCGGAACGACCCGAAGCCCGCGCCCGTGAGCGGCCCTGATCGCCGCCGGGTACCACTTCTTGCGAAGCTCGCCGTCGTCGGAGCGCGTGCCTTCCGGAAAGAGCACCACCGCCGTCGATTCGGCGCACATGCGGAGAAGCTGGTTGAGCGCCCGCTGGCGGCTCGCCTGGTTCGAGCGGTCCACGAAGATCGACCCGCCGGCGTAGGTGCCCCAGCCCAGCACGGGCAGCCACTTGACGAAGCTCTTCGCGAGAAAGGCGGCCGTCTCGAGCGTCTCCATCAGCACGATGATGTCGGCCCAGCTCTGGTGATTGCTGACGTAGATGTGGCCGCGGGAGGGCGTTGGCAGGTGCTCCCGGCCTTCGAGCGAGAGCTCGATCCTGACGATGTGGCGCCGGCAGAAGCGCGCCCAGGGCACCATGACGTGCATGCGGCGGATGCGATCCTCGCGTCCGAACCGGCGCATGAAGATCATGGTCAGCGGGACGGGCAGCGTGCCGGGCACCGCTGCCAGCAGGCAGGCCAGAATCGTTGCGAACAATTCCATCCGACGCCAGGTCGATCCCATGCCGGCTCCCTACACGTCGAAGACGGTCCAGCCCTTTTCGAGCTCGATCTGCATGTCGCAGGTCGCGAGCGTGTCCAGGCGATGCGCGATCATGAACGTGGTGCGGCCCTGCATCAGGCGCTGCATCGCCTCGATGATGACCGCCTCGGTCTTCACGTCCACCGAGCTGGTCGGCTCGTCGAGGATGAGCACCGGCGCATCCTTGAGGAACGCCCGTGCGAGCGAGACCCGCTGGCGTTCGCCGCCGGAGAGCCGCATCCCGCGCTCGCCGACCGGCGTGTCGAAGCCGTCGGGCAGCGCCATGATGAAATCGTACGCGTTCGCCAGGCGGGCCGCCTCGACGATCTCCTGCCTGGTCGCGCCCTCCCGCCCGTAGGCGATGTTCTCGCCGATGCTCGTCGAGAAGAGCACCGGCTCCTGCAGCACGATCGCGAACTGGCGCCGCAGGTCGACCAGGTGATACTCGCGCAGGTCGATGTCATCGAGCAGGATCATGCCGTCGGTCGGGTCGTAGAACCGCATCAGCAGGCCCATCAGCGTGGTCTTGCCGGCGCCGGTCGCGCCGCGAATGCCGACGCGGGTCCCTGGCGGCGCGCCGAACGAGACGCGGTGGAGCACCGGCTTGTCGGTCCCGTAGGCGAACGATACGTCGAGGAACAGCAGGTTCCCTTTGGATCTCGTGATCCGCCGCGCGTCCGGGCGTTCGACCACTTCGGGCAGCTCGTCGAGCAGGGCGAAGGCTCGCTCGGCGCTGGCGAGCGCCGCCTGGAGATCGACCGTCTTGCGGCTGAGCGTCTTGAGCGGCTTGTAGATCTGCTGCAGATAGGCCATGACCAGCAGCAGGCTGCCGAGGCTGATTCGCCCGGCGCGCACCTGCATCATCCCGATCATGAGCGCCGCGGCACTTCCGGCGGCCATCACGATGCCGACCAGCACGTCGAAGGTGCCCTGCATCGCGGCGACCTCGAGCTCCCGGCTGAGACGCTTGGAGGACTGGTCCAGGAACCGATCGTTCTCCCGATCCTCGCGTCCGAATGCCTTGACCACCCGGACGGCCGCGAGCACCTCCTGCACGACATTCATCGTCGAGCTGTCGAGGCGCTTGATCTCCTTCCAGCTCCGGCGCAGCCGCGGCCCCATGGTTCTCGTCAACACGAAGAGGACCGGGCTGACCGATATCGCGACGACCGCCAGCGGCATGTCGATGCGCATCGTGACGTAGATCATCCCGATGAGCGTCAGGGAGGCCCCAAGAAGCGGGATCAGGCCGTCGAGGATGACGCGCTGCACCGACTGCGCGTCGTACTGTATGCGGTAGGTGGAGTCGGACGCACCCCGGGTGTCGTGGTAGGTCAGCGACAGGCGCTGGGCGTGGCGGAACAGATGCGAACGGAAATCCTGCGCCAGCTTCTCGCCGGTGTAGGTTTCGAGCATCGCGTCCCACATGTCGAGCAGGGAGCCGAGCAAGGAGGTCGCCAGCATCAGCGCTGCCGCGATGCCCAGCAGCACGGCCGGCGAATCGGTCATGCCGTGCGGAACCATCGCGTGAAGCCACCCGGGCACCGGGTGATCGCCGGCCACGTTGTCGACGGCAATCTTGATCGGCAGCGGGGTGAGGAGGGCGAGAGGCGTCCCCAGCATCTGAAGGACGAATATCCCCGACACCTGCATCCAGTACGGACGCGCGTAGCCGCCGAGTCGCCGATACAAGCTCATCTGCCGGTGCATTGAAGGTCCGTCTGCCTCAGGATGTCGACGCGGGCGGGCGTTTCCGTGCAGAACCCGCGGGTTCTCCGGGCTCGGACGACGGCCCCGTCGACGCTCGCCAGCCTACCATCCGGGCGGCGAAAAAGCACCCGTTCCGACGGGTCCCTCGCCGCGCCAGGCGACTTCAGCCCGCAGGCTTCCTGCCGAGCGCCACCACCGTCAGACCGAAGGGGAGCCCGGTGCGGGCAACCAGCGGCGCTTCCGCCGCCAGGACGGCCCTCAGCGGGCCGTTGAACACGCCGGTGCCGATCGTCAGGTCCGACTGTTCCTGCGGCGGGATGACCCGTTCGAGCATGCGCTTGGCCGCGGCGATCGGGAACAGGAGGCAGTTCGCGTAGCTCAGGTGCTCCGATTCGAGGCCGGCCTTCCGGAATCGCTCGCGCATCTCCCCGGTGGTGTACCGGTGGCGGATATGAACCGCTTCGTCGTGCCGCCCGCGCAGCCAGTCGTAGGCCGGCAGGCGCAACAGCACCCGCCCGCCCGGTGCGAGCACACGGGCGAATTCCCTCAACGCGACCATGTCGTCCTCGACCGCACGCTCGCACAGCACGTCGAAGCTGACGATGAGGTCGAACGACGAGTCCGGGAACGGGAGCGCCATCACCGAGGCCCGGGCGAGGCGGTCGAGTTGCCGCTTCCGGCAGAACCGCAGCGCCTCGGGCGAGAAATCGAATCCCACGACCGATCCGTAGCCGGACAGGTACTCCATGACGGCGCCGGTTCCGCATCCCGCATCCAGGATCCGGAGGTTGCGCCCTCGCCCGACTGCGCGATCGAGCACGGCCTGCGTGATCGCGGTCATGCCGCCGTACCACCAGTGGCCGTTCTCGGCCTTGTACATCACCTCGTATTCTTCGAGGTTCATTCGCCGGTTTCCCCCGTCATCGATTGCCGGCCCGAGTCTCGCCCCGAGCCGCGGCGCGAGGTCGCTCAGGCGGCGCCCGAGCGACACCGGGCGACCCATCATAGCAGCAGGCGGTTTCTGCACGATCCGAGGCGGGCCCGCGATCGGGCGGCCCCGGCCGTGGCCCGCCAGTGGCCCCAGCCATGTGGCCCCAGCGATGTTGCGTCTGCCTGGCGCTCTCGCTATCCTGTTCGGCGGCGCTTCCTTCATCCCGTCTCCCGGGGCCCCCGAAGGATCACCGGACGCGCGTCTTGCTCGATCGGACGGCGTCGCCCGTCCGGCCTGGGACCGCCGCTCGCCCAGGCGCGGTCGCCGGAGTCTGGTACCGAAGGGGAGGAACGATTCATGACCACCCGCAGATTCGCCCTCGTTGGCCTTGTCGTGCTGGCGCTCGTGCCCATGCTGAGCCTGGTATCCGCGCAGCAGAGCCCTGGAGGGGTCCAGGCCCAGCAGCCCGCGCTGACAACGACCCTGCCCGCCGATCCCCAGGTGACCGTCGGACGGTTTGCCAACGGGCTGCGATACTACATTCGCGTGAACAGGAAGCCCGAGAATCGCGCCGAGCTGCGCCTGGTGGTCAACGCCGGATCGGTGCTCGAGGACAACGACCAGCAGGGCCTCGCCCACATGGTCGAGCACATGGCCTTCAACGGGACGAAGCACTTCGCCAAGCAGGAGATCGTCTCCTTCATGGAATCGATCGGCATGAGGTTCGGCCCGAGCCTCAACGCGTTCACCAGCTTCGACGAGACGGTCTACATGCTGCAGGTCCCGACCGACAAGCCCGACGTGCTCGACAAGTCGATGCTGATCCTCGAGGACTGGGCGCACAACCTCTCCTTCGATCCCGCCGAGATCGACAAGGAGCGCGGGGTCATCGTCGAGGAATGGCGGCTGGGCCGCGGCGCCAACGCCAGGATGCAGGACAAGCAGTTCCCGGTCCTCTTCAAGGGGTCGCGCTACGCCGAGCGCCTGCCGATCGGCAAGAAGGAGATCATCGAAACCTTCAAATACGATCGGCTGAAGGCGTTCTACGCCGACTGGTACCGGCCGGACCTGATGGCGGTCATTGCGGTCGGTGATTTCGACAAGGCCGCGATCGAGGGCCTGATCAAGACGCACTTCGCGTCTCTTCCGGCCGCGGCGGCGCCGAAACCCAGGCCGACCTTCGACGTGCCGGACCACGCCGAAACGCTCTACACCGTGGCCACCGACAAGGAAGCGACGATGACGGCGGTGGCGGTCTACAACCTGCTCCCGGTGCGTGACCCCACGACGGTCGGCGCCTACCGGCAGCAGATCGTCGAACAGCTCCTGACCGGTATGCTGAGCCGGCGGCTCGGCGAACTCGCGCAGAAGGCCGATCCGCCGTTCCTGTTCGCCGGCGGTGGCCGCGGGTCCTTCGTGCGCTCGAAGGACGTGTCGGCGCTGAACGCCGCGGTCAAGGACGGCGGCGTCGAGCGGGGCCTCGACGCCCTGCTCGTGGAGGGCGACCGGATCGCGCGGTTCGGGTTCACCGCGACGGAACTCGACCGCCAGAAGCGCGACGTGCTGCGGCAGATGGAGCGGACCTTCGACGAGCGGGACAAACAGGAATCGTCGACCTTCGCGTCGGAATACATCAGGAACTTCACGCAGCGCGAGCCCTTCCCCGGAATTGCCTACGAGTTCGCGCTGTACCAGCGTTTCGTGCCCGAGATCACGCTCGAAGAGATCAACGCCCTCGGCAAGACGTGGATGAGCGACAAGAGCCGGGTCGTCATGGTTCAGGCCCCGGAGAAGACAGGCGTGGCCGTGCCGGACGACGCGAAGCTCGCGACGGTCATCAAGGATGCCGCCGGCAGGACCATCACGCCGTACGTCGACACGGTGACCGGCCAGAAGCTGATGAACACGCTGCCGGAGCCCGGGAAGATCGTCAAGATCACGACCAAGGACCCCTACGGCATCACCGAGTGGGATCTGTCCAACGGCGCGAAGGTCGTCCTCAAACCCACCTCGTTCAAGCAGGACGAGATCGTGTTCAGGGCCACCGCCCCGGGCGGCACTTCGCTCGCCGGCGACGCCGACTACATCCCGGCGATGACCGCGGCGCAGGTGATATCGGCGGGGGGGATCGGCACGTTCTCGGCCGTCGAGCTGCCGAAGGTCCTCTCGGGCAAGGCCGCCTCCGTCAGGCCGATCATCGGCGAGCTGGAAGAGGGCCTGATGGGCAGCGCGTCGCCGAAGGATCTCGAGACGCTGTTCCAGCTCATCAACATGACCTTCACGCAGCCGCGCGCCGATCCGACGATCTTCGGGATCCTGACGTCGCAGATGAAGACCATGCTCGCCAATCAGGAGGCCAGCCCGGGCTACGCCTTCAACGTGGCGCTGCAGACCACGCTCTACCAGAACCACTTGCGGGCGCTTCCGCTGACCGCGGCGGCCGTCGACCGGATGAGCCTCGAGAAATCGCTCGCCTTCTACAAGGATCGGTTCGCCGACGCGAGCGACTTCACGTTCGTGTTCGTCGGGACGTTCGAGCTCGACAGCATGAAGCCGTTCGTCGAGCGGTATCTCGCCTCGCTGCCGTCACTGCACCGGAACGAGAAGTGGAAGAACATCGGCATGGCCCCGGTCACGGGCGTGGTGCCGAAAGTCGTCAAGAAGGGGGTCGAACCCCAGAGCCAGGTCGGCATCGTGTTCTCGGGGCCGATGAAGTACAACCGCGACCAGCGCGTGGCCATCCGGGCGCTCGGGATGGTGCTCGACACGAAGCTGCGGGAATCGCTGCGGGAAGACCTGAGCGGCACCTACGGGGTCTCCGTCACGCCGGGCTACATGCAGATTCCCGAGGAGCGGTACACCTTCTCGATCCGGTTCGGCTGCAATCCGACGCGCACCGACGAGCTGGTGAAAGCGGTGTTCAAGGAGATCGCCGCGCTCAAGGCCGACGGGCCGACCGAGAAGCAGGTGAGCGACGTGCGGGAGGCGCTCGGCAGGGAGTTCGAGACCAACACCAAGCAGAACAACTACCTGCTGACGCAGATCTACCTCAGGTACCAGGTGCCGTCCGACCTCGGAGAGTTCTTCACGCTGGGGGATTTCTACAAGACAGGTGTGACGACGGCGCTCATTCACGATGCCGCGCGCACCTATCTCAACACCGACAACTACGTGCAGGTAACGCTGTTACCGGAGAAGTAACGGCTGGCGGCTGGCGGCGTAGCGGCTGGCGGCGTGACGGATGGCGGCGTGACGGATGCGACGGATGTAGCCCGGGGTCTTCAGGCCGGCGGCTGGCGGCGTGACGGATGCGACGGATGTAGCCCGGGGTCTTCAGGCCGGCGGCTGGCGGCGCGGCGGATGTGACGGATGTAGCCCGGGGTCTTCAGGCCGGCGGCTGGCGGCGCGGCGGATGTGACGGATGTAGCCCGGGGTCTTCAGACCCCGGGTCCTGAAGAGCCGCCCTCCACCGCCTCGGCGTGGCGGCTGGACCTGCTTCAGGCCAGCTGCCGCCCGCGCAGCCGCAACGCGAGGGCGATCTCGATGATGGCGCAGATGGTGACCACGCGGGACATCATGAACAGGCGGTAGGGCTCGCGGCCCATGACGTCCCAGAGGGTCAGGGCCATGATCGCCAGGCACGCCACGAGCAGCCATTGCAGCGGCCGGCGAAAATCATCGATCCGGTCGATGAGCAGCATGATGACCGGGGTGGACACCAGTAAGACGTAGTCCCAGCCCTGCGGCGACACCAGCGGGATGAGAAAGAGCAGGAGCCCGGCGTCGAGGTACTCCGGCGCCGGGACGTTCGCCGACCTGACGAACGCGCGCGCGCAGGCTCCGAGCAGGATGAGCGTCAGCGCAAGCGTCAGCCAGCTCGCTGCCGGGCCGACGCCGAACCACGACGCGAACATGCCCGCGATCGACGTGTTGTCCTGGCCAATCAGGTTGGGCGCGGTCGAGCGGGTGACGGTCTCGAACCAGCCGCGCAGCAGATCCACGTTGCCCGCAAGGCCGTAACGCACCGCCGGCAGCAGCAGGGCGAGGACAATCACAACGAGATAGGCGCCCGCGGCCCTGAACCGGCGCCGCAGCAGCAGGTAGGGCAGAAACAGCACAGCGTAGGGCTTGACGATCGTCGCCGCGGCCAGCAGGGCGCCGGAGGCGAGGTCGCGGCCCTTCCACCATTGGGCGACGGCCAGCAGGACGACCACCGCGAGCAGGATATTGCTCTGGCCGAGCCCGATCTCCCGGATATAGAACTTCCCCATGGCGAGCGTCGTGAAGCCCGCGAGGGAGAGCACCGTGTGCCGCCGGCCTGGCAGCAGCGCGAGCGAGCGGTTGACGAGCAGGATCACGAGCGCGAGCGACAGGCCGAGCCATACCGCCCTGGCGGCAACCGGCGGCAACTGACTGATGGGCGCGATGAGCAGGGCGAAGGCGGGGAAGTACTTGAATTGCCAGTGGCCGTCCTCGGTGCGGTAAAGGGGCTCGCCGGCGGCTGCGCGGACTCCCGCCACGCGATAGACCTCGAAGTCGTACATCTGGTGCTTCAGCCTGACTTCGAAGACGATTGCGGCGGCAAGAAACAGGGCGGCGACGCCAATCCACGCGAGACGGTTCTTCATACGGACAAGACGGGACGATATCACGCCGCTCCGGCCCGCCGCCACGGTCCGGGCGCCTGGAACTCGAAGCGGCAAGACGCAGGGCCTGCCCGGCGCTGCCGGATCGACACGCAACACCATGGGGCGTCTGCTCGGCGGCCTCGACGTCAACGATGAGAAGGGGACAATCTATACGAGCTAAGCCTGGGGACATTTCTAACGAGCGTTGACCGTCTCGGCGCGCGCCCTGGCATCGCGAGAGTGATTGCCCTACAATCCGACTGTCCGACCGCCCCCGAGGAAGGAACTTGCCGAGGATCGCGACCCGGCTCCTCATCGTCACATCGCTGGTCCTGCTGACACCGGGTGCGCCGATCGCGGCCCGCGACGCGGCCCCCTGGCCCGTCGATGCTCCTCAGGCCGGCGGCGGAAGAGCCCTCGGCTCCATCCTGTCTCGAGCCACCGACTATGTCAGCAGGTCGCTGCAGACCCTGTCGGCGGTGGTGTGCGAAGAACACCACGTTCAGCGACTGGAGCGGAGGGACGTATCGCCGATGTACGGCTACGTGTCAGGGCTGGCGATCCAGGTGACCGAACGGACGCTGGTGTCGGACTATCTGCTCGTGCAGCTCCCTGGTGCCGCAGGCTGGCTGCCGTTTCGGGACGTGTACGCCGTCGACGGCAAGCCCGTGCGGGACCGTTCGGATCGGCTCGCCAGGCTCTTCATCGAACCGCACGCCGACCGGCTGAAGCAGGCCGAGCTCATCAGGGTCGAGAGCAGCCGGTACAACATCGGCGTCGACCGCGACACCAATGTTCCGACATTCGCGCTCCAGTTTCTTCTACCTGATGTGCGCAGCCGTTTTACGTTCCGGACGAGAGGCCGCGAGACAGTAGACGGGTCTGAATGCGACGTGGTGGAGTACGAGGAAACGGCGCGTCCGACCATGATCAGGAGCGCGAGCGGCGAGGATGTGCCGGCTGCCGGGCAATTCTGGATCGAAGACCCGACAGGCGTTGTCATCAGGTCGCGGATCGACACCAGGCTTGGCGACCAGAAGAGGCGGATCGACGTCACCTTCGGCCGGGACTCGAACCTCGGCCTGGCGGTCCCCATCGCGATGGACGAACGCTACACCGGACCGTTGGAAACGCTCACCTCCCGAGCCACGTATTCGAATTTCCGGCGATTCCAGGTCCTGACCACCGAGGAAATCAAGAAGCGTCCCTGACCGCCCCGTTCGATCGGGTGGCATCCGGCACGGCACTCCCATCTGCCCGCCCTCTGTGCCAGCAGCGTCCGGATCTCCGCTGGCCTTCCCCGCGTCTATTCGATTATCATTAGAATGTAGAGCCAATTACTCTGATTTCACGGACAGCGTGTGGGGCCAATCCGAGGGCTGAGATGTCGGGCAGAAGCCGTCCTGTGCCGCCGGTATGGTCAACTCCGTGGCACGCAGGGCTGTCCCAACCCGGCGGGCGTGATTGACTGGCGTTGCTGCCCGACCAGAACCCAAAGGCGCGACAATGCGCGACAGATGCCTGAGACCGACCCGCTCGTTTCCCAAGCCGACTTTCAATGCTGAAGCAAGGCCCGCGCACCCGCGCGGCGGGAAGCCTGCGCCCGGATTGGTTCCCGTCCGCCCCGAGTTCGTCAGTGCCTCCAGTTTCGCGCCGGGCGCCGGACAGGCTTCCGCCGGGAGGCTGATGCCCGTGCTCGGACTGGCCTTGGCGCTGGGCGCCATGTACGCCTGCGGCGGCCGCTCGGCTGCCGCCGCCCACGCGGCGCCGCCGCCTACCCTGGTGGAGGTCGCCGAGATTCGGGAGACGCCGGTCGAAGACGCGTCCGAATACATGGCGACGGTCGAATCGCTCTCCTCGACGGCCGTCAAGCCGGAGGTCAGCGGCGTCGTCACCAGGGTGCTCGTGAAGTCCGGTGACCGCGTTCGCCCCGGCGCACCGCTCTTCCAGATCGACCCGAGCCGCCAGGAGGCGAGCGTGTCGAGCCAGGACGCCGCCCGGGCCGCCCAGGAAGCGGCGGCGACCTTCGCCAAGCAGCAGCTGGATCGCGCGCACACGCTGTTCGCCGCCGGGGCGTCCAGCCAGCAGGAGCTCGAGCAGGCGCAGGCGAACTACGACTCCGCCATGGCGCAGCTGACCGCGCTCAAGGCCCGCCTGCAACAGGAGCGGGTGACCCTCCAGTACTACGAGGTCCGGTCCCAGGCGGCAGGCACGGTCGGCGACGTGCCAATCCGCGTCGGGACGCATGTCACGTCGGACACGATCCTGACGACGATCGACATGAATCAGGCGCTCGAGGTGAACGTGCCGGTGCCGATCGATCGAAGCCGCGACCTTCGGCTGGGCCTTCCGCTGCAGCTGCTCGACGGCCAGGGCAACAAGCTGGCGACCACGCCGATCGTCTACATCTCTCCCCGGGTGGACGACCAGACGCAGTCGATTCTCGTCAAAGGGCGACTTTCCGGAGACGGACTCCTGCGATCGTCCCAGCTGGTGCGGGCGCGGGTGATCTGGAAGACGGCGCCGGCGGTGACCATTCCGATCCTGTCGATCGTGCGGGTCAACGGCCAGCCCTTCGTCTTCGTGGCCGAGCAGAAGGACGGCCACCTGGTTGCGGGCCAGCGGCTCGTGCGGCTCGGACAGATCGTCGGCAACGACGTGCTGCTGCTGAACGGCCCCGCCCCGGGTGAGCGGATTGTCGTCTCCGGCGTGCAGAAGCTCGACAACGGCGCGCCGATCCGGGTCTCCTGATGGTCGTCGATCTCTTCATCAGACGCCCGATCCTCGCGAGCGTGTTCGCGGCGGTGATCGTCATCGCCGGGGCGATCTGCATCCCGGCTCTCCCCATCGCACAATTTCCCCAGCTGGCGGCGCCCCAGGTGATTGTGAGCACCTTCTACACGGGCGCCAGTGCGTCGGTCGTCGAGACGGCCGTGACGCAGCCGCTCGAGCAGGCCATCAACGGCGTGCAGGGCATGACCAACATGTCGTCGACCAGCGGCAACGACGGCACCTGCTCGATCACCGTGACCTTCGAGGTGACGCGCGATCCCGACCTGGCGGCGGTTGACGTCCAGAACCGCGTGAACCAGCGGCGGCGTGCCGCAACGAGGTGAAGGCTGTCGGCATCTCCGTCAGCAAGGCCTCGAGCGGGTTCGTGTTCGGTGCGGCGGCGTTCGCCAGGAACAACGAGTACGACCCGCTCTTCATGAGCAATTACGTGGATGTACGTCCGCGATGCCCTCAAGCGCATCAACGGCGTGGCGGACGTCATCATCTTCGGCGAGCGCAATAACTCGATGCGGCTCTGGGTGGACCCGGATCGGCTCGCGGCCCGGAACCTGACGGCGACCGACGTGGTCAATGCGCTGAGGGACCAGAACGTGCAGGTCGCCGCGGGCAG
>CAWFQE010000005.1:0-155311 GCA_963817885.1 uncultured Acidobacteriota bacterium
GTGTTGCCATAATCTACTTTTAACGAGTACCGTATTGCTAAGGTCAACGACCTTTACAAGCGCGCCATGATGCCCGGCCTCGCGCACCTCTACATCGGCGAGGAAGCCGTCGCCGTCGGCGTCTGCGAGGCGCTGCGCCGCGACGACTACATCACCAGCACGCATCGCGGCCACGGCCACTGCCTGGCCAAGGGCGCGACGCCCGACCGCATGTTCGCCGAGCTGCTCGGCAAGGAAGCCGGCTACTGCCACGGGCAAGGGCGGCTCGATGCACATCGCCGATCCGGAAACCGGCAACCTCGGCGCCAACGCGATCGTCGGCGGCAGCGCCGGCATCGCGACCGGCGCGGCCTTCTCGGCCAAGACGCCTCGGCACCGAGCGGCGTCGCCGTCTGCTTCTTCGGCGAAGGCGCGCTCGGCCAGGGCCTGCTCTACGAAGTGATGAACATGGCGGCCTCTGGAAGCTGCCGGTCATCTACGTCTGCGAGAACAACCTCTACAACGAATACACGCACTACTCGGAAACGACCGCCGGCGAGATTCTCGCGCGCCCGGCGGCCTTCGGCATTCACGCGGAGCACGTCGACGGCCAGGACGTGCGCGCGGTCTACGCGGCGGCCTCGGACCTGGTCGACCGCGCGCGCCCCGGCGACGGGCCCGCCTTTCTGCTCTGCAACACCTATCGCTACCACGGCCATCACGTCGGCGACATCAACCGCGCCTACTACCGGTCGAAGGAGGAAGAGCAGACGTGGAAGACGTCGCGCGATCCGCTCACGCTGTTCGGCGAATGGCTGACTGCGCTCAGGGCCTGGCGACGCCCGCCTCCCTGGACGAGATCCGGGCGCGCGACCAGGCGTCGAATCGACGCGGCCGTGCAGTTCGCGATCGACGCGCCCTATCCCGTCGCGGCCGATGTCCGCCAGCACGTCTATGCCTGAGACCACTCGCACGCGAATTGACGTTCGCCGAAGCGATCCGCGAAGCGCTCGCCGAGGAGATGCGCCGCGACCCCCGCGTCTTCATCATCGGCGAGGACGTGGCCGAGGCCGGCACGCCGTTCAAGGTGCTGTCCGGGCTGGTGGAGGAGTTCGGCACGGACCGCGGTGATCGACACGCCGATCTCCGAGCCGGGATTCACGGGCCTCGGCGTCGGCGCGGCGATGACCGGCATGCGCCCGGTCGTCGACATCATGTTCGGCGACTTCCTCACGCTCACCATGGACCAGATGGTGAACCAGGCCGCCAAGGTCCACTACATGTCCGGCGGGAAGCTGGAAGGTGCCGATGGTGTTGCGCACGACGCTGGGCGCCGACACGCCGCTCGGCGGCGCAGCACTCGCAGTCGCTGCACGCCTGGGTCAGCCACGTCCCCGGACTGAAGGTCGTCCTGCCGTCGACGCCCTACGACGCCAAGGGCCTGCTCAAGACCGCCATTCGCGACGACAACCCGGTCGTCTTCTTCGAAGACAAGATGATGTACACGCATCAAGGGGCCGGTGCCCGCCGAGGACTACACGATTCCGTTCGGCGTGGCGGACATCAAGCGCGTCGGGACCGACATCACCATCGTCGCGACCAGCAGCATGGTGCAGGTGGCGCTGGCGCGGCGCGGCTGCTCGAGGAGATCGGCATCAGCGCCGAGGTGATCGATCCGCGCACGACGTGGCCGCTCGACGAGCAGACGCTGATCGAGTCGGCGAAGAAGACGTCGCGCGCCATCGTCGTCGACGAAGGCTACGACGGTACGGCGTCACCGCCGAAATCGCCTCGGTCATCGCCGACGGCGCGTTCTACTATCTGGATGCGCCGGTGAAACGCATGGGCGCGATGGACGTGCCGATCCCGTTTTCGCCGCCGCTCGAAGATGTGACGGTGCCGACCGAGAAGGCCGTCGTCGAAGTGGCACGGAGCGCTCTTCAAGTCGAATTGATTGCAGGAGACCGACAATGGCAATCAAAACCTACGGAACGATGGCGGTGGATTGGGAACAGCGCATCGATTTCGATCGCCTCCGCGCGCGAGCGCCTGGCGCGCGCGCAAGGTCCGCTCATGGAAAAGTCCGAGATGGGCGCGCTGCTCTGCTTCGACATGAACAACGTGCGCTACCTGACGGCCACGCACATCGGCACCTGGGCGCAGGACAAGATCAACCGCTTCACGCTGCTGCCGCAGGACGACGAGCCGATCCTGTGGGACTTCGGCTCGGCCGCCCGGCATCACCAGCTGCATCTGCCCGTGGCTCGGCGAGCGCTCGCGCGCCGGGCATCTCGCTGCTGCGCGGCGCGATGTCGCCGGAGATGGGCCGCGCCGAGGACGTGGCCAAGAAGATCAAGATCGAGCTCGAGATGCGCGGCCTGCACAAGGAGCCGGTCGGCGTCGACATCGTCGAGCCGCCGATCCTGTTCGCGCTGCAGAAGGAAGGCCTCACGATCGTCGACGGCCAGCAGCTCATGTCGGACGCGCGCGTGATCAAGACGCAGGACGAGATCTCGCTGCTCAACCACGTCGGCGATGATGGTGGATGCCGCCTACGACGAGCTGTACCGCGCGATGAAGCCCGGCATGCGCGAGAACGAGGCCGTCGGCCTGGTCAACAAGGTGCTGTACGACCTCGGCTCGGAGTATGTCGAAGCGGTGAACGCGATTTCCGGCGAGCGCTGCAATCCGCACCCGCACGTGTTTTCGGATCGCGTCGCTGCGGCCCGGCGATCCCGTCTACTACGACATCCTGCATTCCTACATGGGCTACCGCACGTGCTACTACCGGAGCTTCACCATCGGCTACGCGTCGCACGCCATGGTCGACGCCTACAAGCGCTGCCGCGATTACCTGGACGCGGCCATCGAGCTGGTCCGGCCCGGCCGCACGACCGCCGAGATCGCCTCGGTGTGGCCGAAGGCGACGGAGTTCGGCTTCCCGAACGAAGAAGCGGCGTTCGCCCTGCAGTACGGGCACGGCGTCGGCCTGGCCATCTGGGAGAAGCCGGTCATCAGCCGCCTGGTGTCGCTCGACCACCCCTACGCGATCAAGCCGGGCATGGTGTTCGCGCTCGAAACGTTCTGGCCGTCGACGGACGGCTTGGGCGCGGCGCGCATCGAAGAGGAAATCGTCGTCACCGAGACCGGCCACGAGGTCATCACGCGCTTCCCCGCCGAGAAGCTCATGGTCGCCGGCGCCCATTACGTCACGGTGGAAGGCCCGCTGCCCACGACGCGGGAGCACGAGAATCCGCCGAGCGCACGGGTGAAAGAGATGATTGCCGACGCCGGCCTCAAGCCGACGGTGGAGCCCGCGGTCGTTTCAAAGGGTTAGGGGAACAACGGGATGGCAACCAGCGTTGTGATGCCCGCGCTCGAGATGGTCCAGGAGACCGGCAAGCTCGTCGCGTGGCACAAGAAGGAAGGGGACCTCGTCGCCAAGGGCGACCTGCTGATGTCGGTCGAGACCGACAAGGCGGTCATCGACATCGAGGCCGACGCGGCAGGCGTGCTCGCGGGCGTGACCGCCAGGGCCGATGAGGTCGTGGCGGTCGGACAGGTCATCGCGTGGATCCTCGCGCCGGGCGAATCGCTGCCCGCCGAGACCGAGACCCACGTCTCGGGCCGGACCGGCGCGCCCATCGCGAAAGCCGAACCGGTAGCGGCCGTGGTTCCGCAGGGCAAGGCCACCGCCGACCGGCCCCTGCTCTCTCCGAAAGCGCGCCGCCTGGCCGCCGAGCGCGGCCTAGCCGTGGCCGGCGTGGCCGGCTCGGAACCGGGCGGGGCTGTGACCGCCGCCGACCTGTCGGCGGGCGTCCCGGCCGCGCGGGAAGCGCCGAGCACGACCTGGCGCATCATGGCGGAGCGCGTGACCACCGCATGGACCACCGTGCCGCATTTCTTCCTCACGCGCGATGTCGACGTGAGCGGGTTCCTCGAAGCGCGGCACCGGTTCAACGAGCGGAGCCGCGCCGAGTCGGCTGAGCCCATCACGGTCACCGACGAGCTGGTGGCGGTCGTCGCGAGAATCGTCCGGAAGCATCCGCGGGTGAACGACAGCTGGGTCGACAACGCGGCCCGCCCGCAGGACGAGGTGAACGTCGGCATCGCGATCGCCGTCGCGGACGGGCTCGTCGTGCCGGTGATCCACCGGGCCGATGCGCTGCCGCTGCGCGAGATCGCGCGCCGGCGCCACGAACTGGTGGAACGGGCGAAGGCAGGCCGGCTGCAGCCGGCCGACATCGCCCGCGGCACGATCACTATCAGCAATCTCGGGATGTACGGGGTCGACGCCTTCAACGCCATTGTCAACGCCCCCCAGGCGGTCATCCTCGCGATTGGGCGCATCGCCGATCGGGTGGTTGCACGCGAAGGCCGGCCGGTCGTCTGCCCCCAGCTGACCGTCACGCTGTCGTGTGACCACCGCATGGTGGACGGGGCCCGGGGCGCGGAGTTCCTCCGCGACCTGGTCCAGGCCATCGAACATCCCGATGCACTCTCCTATGACGGCGCCTGAGCGCTCGACCTTCCGCCGCGGTCCGTGCACGTCACGGACCTGCGGATGGGCCCCCAAAGGTCAGCGTTGGGGCGCGTCATCGGCGTAGCGGACGAGTCGTGTCTCTGATTTCGCTGTCGCAGCGGGGTGCGCCATTCCGGCGTCACCCGTGGTCGGGGACAACCGGTCACTGATCGCTTCCGCAGGTCAGAAGGAGGAAGACGTGCCGCCAGGTCCAGTCAAGAAGAAGAAGCCCTTTTACAAAACGTTGTGGATCCAGGTCCTGTTCGGGATGGGGGTGGGGGTCGTGCTCGGGCACTTCTACCCCGCCACGGGCGCATCGCTGCAGCCGCTGGGCGATGCGTTCATCAACCTGATCAAGATGATCATCGGTCCCATCATCTTCGTGACGGTCGTCTCCGGCCTCTCGAAGATGTCGAACATGAAGGAAGTCGGACGGATCGGCGTGCGCGCGCTCGTCCTGTTCGAGATCGCCTCGACCATCGCCCTGCTGCTCGGCCTGGCAGTGGTCGTGCTGTACCAGCCCGGCGTCGGCATCAACGCCGATCCGGCGGCGCTCAAGTCCGGCATCGTGCCCGGGGCCACGACGGCGATCCCCGGCGGCGTCGGATTCTTCATGGCCATGATCCCGTCGACGCCGAGCGCGGCGTTCGCCAGCGGCAACATCCTGCAGATCATGGTCTTCTCGATCCTGTTCGGGCTCGCCCTGCTGAGGATCGGCGAGAAGGGCCGCCCGCTCCTGAACCTCATCGAGACGGTGTCCTCGGCGCTGTTCGCGGCGCTGGCGCTCATCATGAACCTGGCGCCGATTGGCGTCTTCGGCGCGATGGCGTTCACCGTCGGCAAGTTCGGCATCTACACCCTGATCCCGATGGGCAAGGTCGTGGGCGCCGTCTACTTCACGTGCATCGTCTTCGTCCTGCTGATCCTCGGGCCGGCGGCCCGCCTGGCCGGCTTCAGCATCCTGAAGTACCTCGCGTACATCAAGGACGAGATCCTGATTGTGCTCGCCACCTCGACCTCCGAAGTGGTGCTGCCCAGGCTGATCAAGAAGCTGGAGGACGTGGGCTGCAAGGAAAGCGTCGTCGGCCTGGTCGTGCCAACCGGGTATTCGTTCAACCAGGACGGATCGGCCATCTACCAGAGCATCTCCCTGCTGTTCATCGCGCAGGCGATGAACCTGCCGCTGACCTGGACCGAGATCATCACCTTCCTGCTGGTCCTCAAGGTCACCTCGAAGGCCGGCGCCGGCGTGTCCGGATCGGCGTTCGTCGTGCTGGCAGCCACACTGGCCACCGTGCCCACCGTGCCGGTTGCCGGGATGGCGCTGCTCATCGGCATCGAGCGGTTCATGTCGATGGCGCGCGGCACCACCAACATGATCTGCAACGGCGTGGTGACCATGATCGTCGCGAAGTGGGACGGCGCGCTCGACGTCGAGCGGATGAATCAGGTCCTGGATGGCAAGCCGGTGGCGCTGCCGGTCATCGCCGGGGCGGCCGAGTAGGGACGTCCACTCCTCGAGTATCGGGTCCATCCCGCCTGCGCGGGATAGTGAAGGGGACTGCCTCATGGTAGACATGCACTTCGCCGCGCGCCTCATTGGACGCGCGGCGCTCGCGGTCATCGTCGTTGCCGGCGCCGGGGGCGCCGGACTCGCGCAGGCGCCGCCTGCGCCTGGAGCTGCGCTGCAGACCATCCGGGTGATTTCGTTCGGCGGCGTCTCGACGGTGCCGCTGCTGGTGGCCGAGGCCCAGGGCACCTTCGCCAAGTACGGCCTGAAGGTCGTCACCGAGTTCACGCCGAACTCGACGCTCCTTCGGCAGGGCCTGGCCGCCGGCAAGTACGACATCGCGCACGCCGCGGTCGACAATGCCGTGGCCATGGTCGAGACCGACGGCGCGGATGTCGTCATCCTGCAGGGCAGCGACGACGGGATGACCGAGCTGTTCGTCCAGCCGACCATCGACTCGGTGTCGGCGTTGAAGGGCAAGACGATCGCGGTCGACGCGCCCAACACCGCCTACGCGCTGCAACTGCGGAAGATCCTGCTGCTGAAAGGCCTCACCGGCACTGACTACACGATGAAGGCGGTCGGCGGCACGCCGCAGCGTCTCCAGGCCATGCTGCAGGACAAGGAGCTGGCGGCGTCGATGCTCAATCCGCCCTACTCCCTCCAGGCGAAGCGCGGGGGACTCAAGAGCCTGGGCACGGCAACCCAGCTCATCGGGCCCTACCAGGGCGTCGGCGCATTCGCGCTGCGCTCGTGGGCGAAGGACAACCGTGACGCGGTGACGCGGTACATCGCGGCCTACGTCGAGGCGCTGCACTGGTTCCTGGCGCCTGCACACAAGGCGGAGGCCATCGCGCTGCTCGCGACCGGCCTGAAGGTCGCGCCGGAGGTGGCCTCCGAGGCCTACGCGCTTGCGGTGGCGAAGGGCGGCCTGTCGCCGGACGCACGCCTGGACGTCGACGGTCTGAAGAACGTGTTGAAACTGCGCGCCGAGATCGAGAAACAGTGGCAGGGGACGGCCCCCGCACCCGACAAGTACTACGACCTCAGCTATCACCAGGCCGCGCTCGCGCTGCTGGCCAAAGGGACACGCTGACTTCCTCATATTGCACATGTCCTCCGATTACGAGATGAAGGTCTGGCGGATCAATGTCCGCACGCGGTCGCTGACAACGGAACCGGTCCCCCAGGCATGGACGAGCCTGGGGGGCCGGGGTCTGCTGGCCCGAATTCTCCTTGACGAGGTCGATCCCACCTGCGAGCCCCTCGGACCGTACAACAAGCTGGTATTCGCTCCCGGTCTGCTGGTCGGCCACATGCTCAGTGCGTGCGACCGCCTCTCGCTGGGGGCCAAGTCGCCGCTCTCGGGCGGAATCAGGGAGAGCAACTCCGGCGGCAGCACCGGTCTCCACCTGGCGTCGATGGGGATCAAGGCGCTCATCATCGAAGACTGGCCGTCCGACGCACGGTTCTCCGTCCTGCACCTCAGCATGGGCGGCGCGCGCTGGGAGCCCGCTGACGACCTGGTCGGCCGGGGCGTCTACGAGGTGGCGCCCAGGCTCCTGGATCGCTACGGGAAGAAAGTCGCGATTTCGCTCATCGGCCAGGGAGGCGAGTACAAGCTCGGCTCCGCGGGAATCCAGAATCTCGACAAGGAGCGCGTGCCCTCGCGCATCAACGCCCGCGGGGGCATGGGCGCCGTCATGGGCTCAAAGGGGCTCAAGGCCATCGTCTTCGACGACGGCGAGGGCCAGAAACCGCCCCTGGTCGACGCGGCGGGCTTCAAGGCGGCGCAGAAGGCGCTCAACCAGGCGCTGTCGGTCCACCCGCAGATCCAGACGTACCGCGACTTCGGCACCGCCGCCAACGTGCTGATGTGCGACGCGCTGGGCGCGTTGCCCACCCGCAACTTCTCGAGCGGCAGTTACGCGAAGGCCGAGGCGGTCAGCGGCGAGCGCGCGCGCGAGGTGATGCTGCAGCGCGGAAGCGGCTCCAACCCCTCGCACGGCTGCATGGCCGGGTGCACGATCCGGTGCTCGAACGTGTTCGGCGGCGACGACGGGAAGACCATCGTGTCGCCCCTCGAGTACGAGACCATCGGCCTGCTCGGCCCGAACCTGGACATCGCCGATCTCGACGTGATCGGACGCCTGAACTGGGAGATCAACGACCAGGGCCTCGACTCGATCGAGATCGGCGCGGCGCTCGGCGTGGCGTGCGAGGCCGGGCTGATGAACTGGGGCGATGGCGACCGCGCGATGGAGCTGCTCCACGAGATCCGCCGCAATACCCCGGTCGGCCGCATCCTCGGCATGGGGTCGGTGGTGACCGGGAAGGTGCTTGGCATCGAGCGCGTCCCGGCGACCAAGGGGCTCGCGATGTCGGCCTACGACCCCAGGGCCATCAAGGGCACCGGCGTGACCTTCGCCACCTCGACGCAGGGCGGGGACCACACCTCCGGCCTGACCCTCCGCATGAAGATCGACCACCGCGATCCGAAGGGCCAGGTTGAGGCCTCGCGCACGATGCAAATCAACGTGGCGGGCTACGACACCCTCGGCGCCTGCCTGATGTCGGGACCGGGTTTCGCGACCGCGCAGGGGGCGATCCGCGACCTGCTCAACAGCCGGTACGGATGGACCGTGGGCGACGACATCCTTCAGGTGCTTGGCCGGGAGACCCTCAGGCTGGAGCGCGAGTTCAATCGCGGGGCGGGATTCACCTCGGCGGACGACAGGCTCCCGGAGTGGATGACACGCGAGCCGCTGCCGCCGTTCAACACCGTGTTCGACGTGCCTCCCGAGGAAATGGACGAGATCTTCAAGGATCTCGATCAGGGGAACCCGCCTCGGTAGAATGTGCTGGCGGTGCGTGGCGGGCGGATCTCGACTCGCAATGTTGGCTCGAAACGCGCTGGCGACCGGCCGGCGGGACCGATGTAGGCCGGGGCTTCAGCCCCGGCGAGTCCGGCGGCTCGCAACTCCGAACGATCGAACCGAGCGCCCGTGCGCCTTCCGCCTGGACACTACGACGCCAATGCAGGTCACTGTCAGGCTCTTCCTCGCTTTTCGAACCGGGCGGTTCCACACACGGGCCATCGACTACCCCGAGGGCACGACCGTCAAGCAGGTCGTCGCAGCCCTGGGCCTGCGTGAGGGCGACGTCGGCACGGCACTGCTCAACGGCTGCGAGGCAGAGCTGGACCAGGCGCTGGCTGGAGGAGACACCGTGCTGCTCTTTCCGCTTGTCGGTGGAGGCTAGCGGTGCCTGATCAGCCGAGCGCCCGGCGAATGCCCGGCTCGCAGGAGGTTCGCCAGTTCGTGGCAACACGCCTCGACGGCGATCTGCTGCCGTGGGCCGGCCAGGCCGAGGTGATGGACCGGTTCGGACTGACCTGCGCCGAGAGCGAGGAGGTCATCCTCGAGGCCGCCATTCTTCCCGCCCGCTACACCCGCAACCGGGCGATGCTGTCGGTAGCCCTTCAGCTGCGGCTCTTCCGCAGCCAGGTTGCCGTGGTTGGATGCGGCGGGCTCGGCGGCTTTCTCCTCGAAGAACTCGCCCGGCTGGGCGTCGGCCGCCTGTCGGCGATCGACCCCGACATCTTCGCCGAGCACAATCTCAACCGGCAGTTGCTGGCGACGATGGCGAACCTGGGCTCGAGCAAGGCGGAGGCGGCGGTGCGGCGCATAGCCGAGGTGAACCCCGCGGTGACGGTGCAGGCCGTATCTGAGGCCTTCCGGGCGGGCGACCGATCGCTGCTTTCAGGCGCCGACGTCGTGGCCGACGCGCTCGACGAAGTGCCCGCGCGGCTCGCGCTCGCAGAAACGTGTGCAGAGATCGGGATCCCCATGGTCCACGGGGCCATCGCCGGCTGGTACGGGCATGTAACGACGGTCTTTCCCGGGGATGACACGCTGCACCGCCTCTACAAGCGGCACGCCAGCCGGCGCGGCATCGAGGCGCAATTCGGCAACCCGTCGTTCACGCCCGCCGTGGTGGCCAGCCTGCAGGTCTCGGAGATCTGCAAGATCCTCGTCGGGCAGGGGACGTTGCTTCGCGGGACGGTGCTGTCGGTCAACCTCCTCGACAACGAGATCGAGACCCTGCCGATCGGGCCGCAATAGCCCACCCGGGCAGTTGGGGCGGCCCACCGCCCGTGATTCACGGCGTGCGCGCGGCCACCGACTTCTCGATCACCGCGGCCGATTCGGCGGCCACGTCCTCCACGCACGCGTCGATCTGTTCCTTCCTCGTTCTGAAGCTCAGCACGCACACGCGGGCGAGGTACCTGTCGCCGACGGTGCATCCCGTGATCATCACGCGGCCCCGGCTGGTGACCCGGGCGAGCATCGAGCGGGTCATGTAGTTCTCCTCCTCCACCGAGGCGTCAGGCGCCGTGAGGTGGAAGGCGAAGAGCGACAACTGCGGAGGCGCGTCCATGACCACGCCAGGCAGGCTGCCGATGCGTGCCGCGGCATCCAGTGCGAGCGCCCGCTTTTCGGCCAGGGCGGCACGGAACCTCGCGGCGCCGTACAGCTTCAACGACAGCCACACGCGCAGGCCGGGAAACCCGCGCGACAGGTCGGGCCCGTACTGGCTCGGGTCGTAGAACTGATCGGCATCGGGCGCGTTCGGGAGGTAGCCGGCCGACATCGCATGCGCGGCGCGCAGGTAGCCGCCGCTCCGGACCAGGAGCGCACCGATCCCGTACGGCATGAACAGGCCCTTGTGCGGGTCGAGCGTCAGCGAGTCGGCGCGGTCGATCCCGGGGAGCAGGGGGCGCAGCTCCTCGCACATGTTGAAGAACGCGCCGTATGCCCCATCCACGTGATGCCAGAGGTCTTCCTTCTTGCAGAGGTCGGCGATCTCGTTGAGGGGATCGACGGCGCCGGTGTTGGTCGAGCCGGCAGTGGAGACGACCAGGAAGGGGTACAGGCCGAGCTGGCGATCCTCCTCGATCGCCTGAGCCAGCACGTCGACCCGCATGCGATAGTCGCTGTCGACCCTGATGGTCCGCACGCGATCGACCAGGATCCCGGCCTGCCGCGCGGCCTTCACCACCGAGTGGTGCACCTGCGTCGAGGCGTAGATCATGCCCGACCGGATCTCCGGGCCGAGGTAACGCTCGCGCGCGCACAGGATGGCGTTGAAGTTCGCCATCGAGCCGCCGGTGGTCAGCAGGCCGCGTGCCGTGGCAGGAAACCCCATCCACTGCCGCAGCCAGTCCAGCACGTTGGTCTCGAGCTGCACCAGGGCCGGGGCGGCCATCCAGACCCCGGTGTACCGGTTGGTCGCCGCGCTGATGAAGTCGGCGAGCGCCGCAGGATAGAGACCGCCGCCGGGAATGAACGCCAGGTAACCGGGGCTGGGCGTGGTGAACGAACGCGGGATGTATTGATCGAAGAGCTGCTCGAGCAGCGGCGAGAGCGCCCCGCCCTCTTCGGGCGGTCCCTCGCGCATCGAGCGGCAGAGCTCCTCGGCATTGACATCCCCGCAGGCCGGCTGGCTGCCAAGGCTTCCCAGGTGCGAGACAATGCGAGCCAGAGTCTCTTCACCCATCGCCTGCATCTCTTCAGGCGTCAACTCGAGGCTCGCGAGATCCACGTCAGATGTATCCACCGTATCGTCCTTTTCTTGCACACCTCGGTCCGCGTCGACCGTGACGTTTCGAAGTTGCCCGATGTGAGTACCTAACAGGAATGTGCCGGGCCTGGCAATGACTCGTTGGGCGACTGGCGAGGCCGGCGTGGATCGAGTCTCTGGGACCCGGCGCTTCGACCGGCCGGTTCGGAGGCGTCGGGGGCGTACATCGGAAGACCCCGGCGGCCTGAGGGGCCACCAGGGTCTCCTGAAGCGCGCGGCGACCGATATCAGTGCGAAGAGGCCGCTACTGCCAGTTCTCTTTGGAGACTTTCCACCCGCCGTCTTCCTTGACCATCGTGATCGTCCCGGTGGACTTCTTCTTGTCGGGAGTGGTGCCCTCGACGGCCAGCTCGACGCCGGTTGCGGTCTTGGTTTCCTTCACGACCTTGACCCCGCGCGCGTCGCTCATCATCTGCATCATCGAGAACATCTGTGCGCGCTCGGCGGCAGGAGACTTGGCGATTTCCGCCTTGGTGTCCTTGGACATGAACGGGAGAATCTCATCGACCGTCTTGGCCTTCTCGAACGTCGCGCGGTATTCGAGAAAGACCTGGCCTGGGGTCTTGACGGTCTGGGCGAAGCCGCTGCCGGTCACACACACCGCGATCAGCGAAACCAGCGCCGCGAGTCGAATTGCTTTCGTCATCTTACGGTCCTTTCACGAGCCGTGATCGTTTGAGCCCGCCCTGAGGAGCCGACCGCGTGTCGGCGGAAGAGAGCCGGCGCGAATCGCATTCCACCTGATTTGCACCGGCACGGCGCCGGAACGAGACAGCTTGGGAGCGTAGCAGGTCTCCGAATCCCGCGCAACCGCGCCCGCCCGATCGTGACGCCCACCGCGTGGTCGCACCGGACGCGCCTGATGGAGGACGGCTCTTCAGAGCCGCCGAACGCGCCGGGTCTCAAGACCCGGCCTCCATCGGAGCGATCCGGCCGCCGTCGGGCATGCCGTCCGCCCTACGACGCCCGCTCGACGCCTTCTGCAGCCAGGCCGACCGGGAGCCCGAAGTAGTCCCGCGCGTTGAAGAAACAGACGTTCTGCACGAGCCGCCCGAGCAGACCGCGATCATCCGGGAGACGTCCCCTCCGCACGTCTTCGCCGAGCAGGTTGCACAGCAGCCGCCGGAAGTACTCGTGCCGCGAATACGACAGGACGCTCCGCGCATCGCTGACCATGCCCACGAATCGCGACAGCAGGCCCATCGCCGACAGGGCGTCGATCTGCGCCGTCATCCCGTCGAGCTGATCGAGAAACCACCAGGCCGCGCCGTACTGCATCTTGCCAGGGGTGGTGCCGTCCTGGAAGTTTCCGATCATCGTCGCCAACACCGCGTTGTCGCGAGGGTTCAGGTTGTAGAGAATCGTCTTCGCCAGCTGGTTCGACTCGTCCAGGCGGTCCAGGAACCGGGCGAGCGGCCGCGCGATCTCGAAATCCCCGATCGAGTCGAACCCGGTGTCGGGACCGAGCGCGTGCCGGAGCCGCGTGTTGTTGTTCCGCTGCGCGCCGAGGTGGAACTGCTGAACCCAGCCTCGCTGGTGGTCGAGCAGGGCCATCCTGTACAGCAGCGCCGACTTCAGTTGCGTGGCCCGCTCGCGGCTGAGGGCCTTCCCTGTTCTCACCTGATCGAAGGCCGCCTCCACGCCCCGCTCGATCCAGTCCGCCGAGCACATCGTCTCGAGGCCATGGTCCGACGCCCGGCAGCCCATCTGGTGAAAGAAGTCGTGTCGATCGGCAAGGGCGTCCATCAGCGACGACAGTCGACCGCCCACGGCGATGCCCGACGCCTGCTCGAGCCGTCCAACCCAGGCGTTGAACGAGCCCGGATCCTCGACAGCGAGCACCTTGTCGGGGCGCCAGGTCGGGTAGACGCGCGTGAAGGGATCGCGCCGAGCCGCGAGCGCCCTGTGCGGTTCGAGCGAGTCGACCGGGTCGTCCGTCGTGCACACCACCGCCACGCCGAAGGTGCGCAACAGCCCGAGCGCGGTGAAGCCGTCCTCCCTCAGCCGCTCGTTGCACCGGTCGAACACCTGGCGCGCGGTCGCCGGTGACAGCAGCACGTCGATGCCAAACGGGCGCCGCAGCTCCATGTGCGTCCAGTGGTAGAGCGGATTGCGAATCGTGTCGGGCACCGTCCGGGCCCAGGCCTCGAACTTCTCCCAGTCGCTCGCATCGCCGGTGCAGTACCGCTCGGGCACGCCGTCGGATCGCATCGCGCGCCACTTGTAGTGGTCGCCGTCGAGCCAGATCTCGGTGATCGACCCGAACCGGTGATCGCGGGCCATCTGGTCCGGCGACAGGTGACAGTGAAAGTCGACGACGGGCAGATCCTCCGCGAACCGGAAGTACAGGTCCTCCGCAACCGGGCTTTCGAGCAGGAAGTGATCGTCCAGAAAGGTCCTCATGGCTACCCTCGAGGGGCCTCCGACATGAAGGGGCGGCGCGAACCTGCGGCGACACCACACGAGGGATCCGGGCGAGGTCCGGGCGCGAACGCCGACCTCACTCGCGTCATGAACGTCCGGGCTGGCCCTGCTCGCGCCCGGCGGCCCGGGGGCCGCCCGCGCGCTCGAGACGCGCGGTCATCATGCGCCGGGCCCGAACGGGATCCCGCGCGCGAATGGCCTGGTAGATCGCGCGATGCTCGGCGGCCGCCTCCTTGAGGTTCTCGGCCGGCCCGATCGTCGGTCGCCGCTGCTCGCGGAACAATTCGGAGACCATGCCGACCAGGGCCGACAGCACCGGGTTGGCCGACGCCTGCGCCACCGCCTGGTGGAACGCTCGATCGTGCACGAGGAACGCCTGCGGATCCTCGGTCGACGCGAACATCCCCGTCGCCTCATCGCTCATCGACGCCAGATCGTCGGAGGTCGCGTGCTCGGCCGCCATGCCGGCTACGGCGACCTCCAGCACGAGCCGCGCCTCGAACATCTGCTCGCGCGTGAAACCGTGGAGCGCCGCCTGGAATTGCAGCGCCTCGGTTCCGAGCGCGGGAGGGCCGGCCGCGATGAACGACCCGGCCCCGGGCCGCACGTCGATCACCCCCATGACCGCCAGCGAGCGAAGCCCGGCCCGCAGGCTGGGCCGGCTCACTTTCAGAATCCGCACGAGTTCGCGCTCGGCGGGCAAGCGGCCGCCCGGCTTGAGGGCGCCGCGATCGATCATGCCGCGCACGTACCCCACCACCAATTCAGTTGCCGTCTCACCAGTGATCGCGTTCATGGTCTGTAAACGCCCATGCGAGAGCGGGCGGCGGGCCAGCCCTTTCACCCTGAGTTCGGTGGCGCGGGCGGGCCGAGCGGAACGCAATTGGTCAAGCCACCCAGTGACCGCGCTTGGGAAAGCCTACTACCGCCCGCGAGGCGGCGCAACCATCCCGATGGGTCCGATCGGCAAATACTCACCCGCACGAACGCTGAAGTCGCGTCCGTGCTCGCCCGTTCGACCGGCCCGCCCTCCACGCGCGGCGGCAGCTTCCGAGGCGCACTCGGGCGGTCGCATCTCGATTGGCTTCCGCGTGGTTTGTCCACCCGGCGGCCGTGCCGTCATTCGACTCAACAGGGAATCGAATCATCGACGGGGATGGCGACCGCCTCGAATCTCCCTCTGGCGGGAGGCTCCATCGCCGTTGTCTTCCGTGCTAGGCTGACTGGACTCTCCGATTGCCAGATCTCGGGCGAGTCGCTGGCGGACCAGTTCTCGATTCGAGATTGAGGCGACTCCAGCGGGACCCACCCAAACAGTGAAAGGGGCCGTATGAGCAAGTCGACGTCGCTCGTGGTGGTACTGTTCGCGCTCGGGCTGTCGGCAGGAAGCACCGCGTTCGGAGAACAGGGACTCCGCAGCGGGCAAGATCCGAAGAAGGACGAGAAACCGGCCTCGGTGGCTGGCAACTGGAACATGTCCGTGAACGGTCCACAAGGACCGATGGCGATCAGCATGGCGCTGACGCAGGATGGCAGGAAACTCACCGGCAACCTGTCGAGCCAGATGGGAGACACGGGCCTCGAAGGTGAGTTCGCCGACGGGAAGATCAGTTTCGTGATCAGCTTCCAGGGCAACTCCGGAGCGACTCAGATCTCCTTTGTTGGCATGCTGAAGGAAGACGGGACGCTCGAAGGCACGCTGTCTGGCGAGATGGGCGACATGACCTGGACGGCCGAACGCGTGAAGACCCACCTTCCGTCGGCCGTGAGTTCGTAGCGTTCGCTCACTCCGCCCCCGCCCCCTCGGGTCGCAACGCCTGGGATCGTGTACACTCCGGCCGGGGCAGGCCTCGGGCCATCCCCCATGCCCCGCTAGCGCGACAGGGGGAGTCGTGTTCGGCTACCAGGGTCGATGGGTGTTCGTTGACCTGACGACGCGCTCGGTTCGCATCGAACCGGCGCGCGCGGAGATCTATCGGGACTACCTGGGCGGCCGGGGCGTGCAGGCCTGGCTGATGCACGAACACCTCCACGCCACGGGTCCGGTACCGGATCCGTTTTCGCCCCAGAACCGGATCGTCATCGGATCATCGGCCCTCAACGACACTCGCCTGCCGACGGCAGGCCGGGGATCGTGCTCGTTCATCAGCCCCATGACGAGGTCCGTCGAGGCGTCGGCGTGGGTGCCGATGCACCGGCCGGTCTGGGGACTGCTGACGCACTCGAGTGCGGGTGGAACCTTCCCCAATGCATTGAAGCGGGCGGGCATCGATCAGCTCGTCATCGATGGCTGCGCCGACCGGCCGGTCAGGCTGCATGCGTCCGACGGCACCGTGCAGGTGATCGACGCAGAAGACGATCTCTTCGATCGCGGAGGCTCCCGGCCGATCGTCGGAACGAGTTCCGCGGTGACTGATCGTCTCGAGCTGTACCACCCCGGGTGCTCGGCGGCCTGCGCCGGGCCCGCAGGCTGGAACCGGGTTCCGTTCGCGTGCCTCACCAACGATCACCATCGCAACTTCGGACGGGGCGGGGCCGGCGCCGTGTTCGGCTCGAAGCGCCTCGTCTCCGTGTCGGCGTCCGGCCGCCTTCCGGTTCGACACGCCGATTCGGAAACCTTCGATCGGCTGGCGCAGGAGATCGACGCGCTCATCGAAGCCCACGCCAACGATCCCGCACGGACCGCATCGTTCCGGCCGGCAACCGGCACGACCTGGTGGCTGGACCGGGCCTTCGACGGCCGGTTCCTCGGCCAGCAGGGCGGCTACCTGCCGTTCTGGAACTTCGACGAGGGCACTTTCGATCCGCTGCAGTTCGAACGGGTCAGCACGGAGGCGTTCGCCGAGCTCGCAGGGCGCCACCAGGTCTGCAACAGGTGCCGTCATCTGACGTGCACGCGCTCGGCAAGGGTCGAGAGGGGGCCGTATGCAGGCGAGGGGGTCCGGCCGGAGTTCGAGACGATCGCGCTGTGGATCAACTGCGGCGTCTTCGATCGCGAGGCCATTTTTCACGCCAACCGCCGCTGCAACGACCTCGGCATCGACACCATGTCGTTCGGCAGCGTCCTGGCCGCGGCGATGGAGTTGAACGAAGGGGGCCGGCTGCGGAACTTCGAGCACCCGCCGTCGTTCGGAAGCGCTGCAGACCTGGTGCGCACGCTGAATGAGGTCGCGTCTCGATCGACGGACCTTGGACGGCTGCTCGGCCAGACGGGCGACGAAATCATCGGGGCACTCGCCTCGGCGCGATCCGAGTTCGAGGTGGCAGCCATCGCCCGCTCGGTCACCTTCGCGTACGGCGGCCTGGGCTACGCGGGCGTCGAGCCCAAGGCATTCCCGGGCATGTTCACGGCCTACAGCTCGTCGAACAGGGGACGAGGCGATCACAACGCGGCGTGGACGGTCCAGGCGGAAGAGAGCGGCCTCGCCGGACCGGGCCCGCTCGGCGGGTTCGTCGCCTCAGCCCAGTCCCGGAAGGCGCTGGTCGACTCGCTGGGCCTGTGCGACTTCTTCACGGCAGACCTCCTGTCTGACCAGTTCCTGAGCCTCTACCGCGCGCTGACCGGCATCGACCATACGCCGGCCTCGCTCGAAGAATGCGGCCGGCGAATTTTCACCCTCGAGCGTCACGTCAACACACTTCAGGGGCGCACGCGCGGGTACGACGCCTTCATCCCGCAGAAGATGACCGAGCCTCTGCGCGTCGGCCCGTTCCGGGGCCGGGCCGTGGACCCGTCGTTTCATGGCGCCGCGCTCGATGCGCTCTACGCCCATCACGGGTGGTCCGGCGACGGCACGGTCGCCGCCTCGACGCTGGCGAACCTGGGTATCGTCTGCTGATCCCGCCCCGGGGCTCCAGCCACGCAGAAGGGCAACCTCCGCGACTCAGGGCCCGGGCCGGCGAAGCAGGAAGGACTGCACCACGCCCAACGCCTCGTACCGGCGGCGAACCGGCTCGGGCAGCAGCCAATACGCCGCCACAGTGCCCCGGCATTCCGGGCTTCGGCACGCGCAGCCCATCGTCCAGCGGTCGCCGATCGTGGTGGAGTAGTCGAACCGGATCTCCTCGGACGGCTCGATGGGACAGAGTGCGACCAGGACGAGAGTGTCGCGGATCCCGGCGTTGGGCGAACACGAGTGGTTGACCAGCCGCCCGGGCTCGGCCAGGTCCAGATATCGATCCTCGTCGACCTGCAGCGTGTTCGAAGCGAGCGGCCCCAGGGTGCGAACCTGGGCCAGCGTCAGGGGTGGGCCCTCGAAGTGGAGAATCGTCTCCCCGGTGGCGATCGCCCGCGCAGCGAACAGACCCCGGCCGACATCGCAGCATCCGATTCGGAACTTCGGGACGAGGTCCTCTCTCGCCCTGTCGCTGGGGTCGGCGCCCGTCATCAGTACACCACGTTGACCAGATCCGTGTCGGGCGGTTGCGGCAGGGCGTGCACGAGGCCGGCGAGAGCGTCGATGCGTGCGACCGCCTCGAGCGCGGGCTCGCGCAGCTGCTCTGCCAGGCGGTCGTCCAGCCGGGAGGCGATGCCGCCCTGGTGGAAGTTGGTGACCGGTTTCTCGCTGCTGTACTCGATTCCGCCCAGGTACTCGCCTGCCATCACGAACACACGGACATCCCAGTAGCGGCCCCGACGGGACGGAGGCCTGATGCGTTCGCACAGCAGGTAGGGGCCTGAAAAATCGATCAGCGCCTCGCCAGGCTCCCCCACCTGGACCCCGAACCCGCCCCAGCCGACGCGCGGTTTCAGGACGAAGCCGCCTCCGAACAGGTCGCGGCGCTCCTCGATGAGCGCGGCCGCCTGCGCGCGATGCTCCACGGCAAAGCCCGCCGCGACACGAAAGTGCCGCGCTGCGGCCAGCTGCCGGGGATACAGGAGCTTGTCGCGGACAGTCGTCCAGAGGCAGTTCGGGTTGACGACCGGGATGCCGGCCCGCTCATAGCTCCAGGGCAACCCGTACCACCACCGGAACACGCTTCCCGGCTCGATCGCCCGTCCGTCGCGGGAGATGAGCTCAGCCCTGGGGATCTGATTGTCCTCGACGTTGCAGATTTCCGGGGTGCGGGCGAGGTATCTCGACAGGTGGCGGCCGATCCAGCACGCGTCCTCGACCGCGTCGGGGAACGGGTCGCCGCGCCGCCACACCAGGCACGGCGTTCCGCCCGCCTCGTTCATTCGCCCCGCCACGAGCGCGAAGGGCCGCTCATCGCCGATGAGTTCCGCGTACTCCATCATCATGTGGGACGCGCGGTTTGCGTCGAGCAGGACGGGGAGGCCTTCCTGGTCGAACATGAAGTCCAGGCCCGCCCACAGGTAGTGACGCACGGGAATCGTGTCGCTCGGCATCCCGGTACCTCAGCCCCGAGTCGATGACACGTAGTCGGTCGGATCCGGCACACCCGCTTCCAGAAAGGCCTCGTGGCGCCGACCGCACTTGATGCAGCGCCCGCAGTGGCGTCCGCCTTGCGGATCGATGCACGACCAGGACCACGCCAGGACACCCGGGTCGCTGCCCTTGATGACCTGCGGTTTGCTCAAGCGGATGAACGGCGTGACGACCGTGACACGCCGGCCCGAGGCCATCGTCAGGAGTTCCCCGCACGAATCGAAGAACGCGCGTGAGCCGTCGCCGAAGTGATTGTCAGCCGTCGTCCCCGTGGCGAGCACCAGTTCCGGGGCATCGCGAAAGTGCATCGCCGCCGCGGTGAGCAGTGTCACGTTGCGGAGCGGAATCTCCAGCCCGGCCGGCGGGCTGCCCGCTCGAGGGACGCGATGGCCGTCCATGCCCCAGTGCGAGGCCAGCACGCGGTCGAGCGGAAGCTCGATCTCGACGATCTCCATCAAGGTCCCGCTGGCGGCGCACGCCGCTGCCAGCCGGTGCAGGCACGCCGCCTCCTCGGCTTCCCACCGGAAGCCGCATCGCACGTGCAGCGGCTGAACGTGATAGCCGGCCGAGAGCAGGTGCGGCAGCAGCGCCGCGGTTTCGATGCCGCCGCCGGCGAGCACGACGATGGTCGCGGGCGGCGCCACGTCGGGGGCCATGAACAGGTTGCGCTCCGAGTGGGTCGGCTCAGCACTCATCGCAAGGCCTTTCTGTTCGGGCGCGGCACGCCTGGACGCGTCGGCGCGCCTCAGCGGTCCGGCCTCGGGTCCACGCGCGCCATCGCATCCTTGAGATCCTTGAGGCGATACGGCTTGGCCAGTACCGACGCGAATCCGTGCTCGCGGTAGTTCGCCATGATCGGATCGGTCGAATACCCGGACGACACGATGGCTCTCAGCTCGGGATCGATCGCCCGCATGCGGGAGGTCGCCTCGATGCCACCCATACCACCCGGGATCGTCAGGTCCACGATCACCACGTCGAACGGCCGGCCGGCGTCGTGGGCCGCGCGGAACAGCGTGACGGCGTCCGCGCCATTCGCGGCGGTCGCGGTCTGATAGCCAAGCGTCTCCAGCATCCGCGCCGCCAGGCTGCTCACGAGCGCCTCGTCGTCGAGAATCAGCACGCGGCCTCCGCCGAGCGTGTGGGGACGGCTGTTCCGTTCGCCGCCATCGGGCCGTTCCGCAGTCGCCGGGAGGTAGATGTCGAAGCTGGTCCCGAGTCCAACCCGGGACCTGACATCGATCCGGCCCTCGTGCCGGGAAACGACGGAGTGGCAGATCGCCAGCCCTAGCCCGCTTCCTGTCTGCTTGGTCGAATAGTAGGGGTCGAAGATCCGGCCCAGGACATCTTCGGGAATGCCGACGCCGGTATCCTCGAGGCGAATCCTCACGTAGGGTCCTGGCGGGAGCAGCAGCGGGTTGCCCGGCGCGATGTCCGCGTTGTCGACCGTCAGGGTCACCACGCCGCCGGCGGGCATGGCCTGAACGGCATTGATGACCATGTTCTGGACGACCTGGGCAATCTGCCCTTCGTCGACGCGGGCGGGCCGAAGGGACTCGGCCATCACGAACGTGCAGCTGGTCGAGGAGCCGCGAACCGCGAACAGCGCCGCGTCACGCACGACGTTCGAGAGGTCGACCACCCGCTTGAGTGGCGCCCCGCCCTTCGAGAAGGTGAGCAGCTGCTGGGTCAGCGACTTCGCGCGGAGCGCGGCGTTCTCGGCCTCCTGCAGCGACTGCCTCGACCGATCGCCCGAGGCCGGTTCGGCCTGGGCCAACGACAGGTTGCCAATCACCCCGGTCAGGATGTTGTTGAAATCGTGGGCGATGCCGCCGGCCAGGATCGCGAGCGATTCGAGCTTCTGGGCCTTGCGCAGCTCCTCCTCGCGCCTCACCTCCGAGGTGACATTGCGGAAGACGAGAACCGCGCCGATGACGCGGCTGTCGCGATCCCGGATCGGAGCGCACCCGTGCGCGACACGGTATCTCGCCGCCCTGGCGGTGGAGGAGCGTGGACCGGTCCTCGATGGCCGCGACGCCCTCGGAGGCCAGCAACGTACCGACCGGATCCCGCGCGGGGTTGCGGGTGCCCGGCTGAACGATGTGGAACACCTCGGCGAGCGGTCGACCGATCGCCTCGGCAGCCGGCCAACCCGTCAGCTCCTCGGCGATCTTGTTGATCGACGTGATCGCCGCCGACGTGTCCACCGCGATCACCCCGTCCCCGATGCTCCGCAGGGTCACGGCCAGCCGTTCCTTCTCCGCGGCCAGCGCCGTCTCGGCGGCACGCCTGTCGGTGATGTCCCTGATGGCCGCGATGTGGACCGAGCGGCCGTGCCAGGTGAACGTGCTGGTGGTGATCTCGACCGGGAAAACCGAACCGTCCTTGCGTTGATGCCATCGGGCAAGAATGCGCGCGTCGCCTGTCGGCTCCAGAGGCTGGGTGGCGGCCTCAGGGGAAGACAGGGCTTCATCCCGCATGAGCAACAGCTCGGCGCGGCTGTAGCCGTAGAGCGCCGAGGCCGCGTGGTTCGCCTCGAGGATCCGTCCGCCGTCATCCTCGATCAGGAACAACGCGTCGGATTCGAGCTCGAAGAGCTGCCGGTAGGTCTCTTCGCTTTCCCTCAACTCCCGGGTCCGATCGAATACCGCCCGCTCCAGCTGCTCGCCCCGCGACCGCAGGTTCTTCACGTAGAACCCGAGCAGCGCGGTGAGCAGGAGCCCGGCGGGAAGCACGAACCAGTAGGCGACCGGATAATGGCGCTGAAGATAGGCCCGGCCGGGGAGGAAGGAGAGCTGCAATCGGCGGCCGGCATACGGAACCTCGACCTGCATCGTGGGCGGCGGTCCCGACGCAAGGTCCCGGATCGAGTCGACCGGCTTCAGCCGTCCGGCCCACCTGGTCAGCAACTGCTGGCCGGATGGCGCGGAGAGATCATTCAGGTCGAACTTGAGGCCGATGGGCTCCGTGTCTCGGAGCACGGCCCACAGAATGTCCGAGGGCCGGATGAACGCCGCGCAGAAACCGATGAGCGCCGACCGTCTCTCGGCAATGCCCGACGGTTCGAGGATGCCGGCATACGCCGGTGTAAAGAGCACGACGCCCGGCGTTTCGGATCCCACAACGGGCATGAGGCCGGTCACCACGGGAGATCCGGAATCGCGCGCCCGCTCGAGCGCGGCACGTCGAGCGGGATCGGCACCCCAGTCGACTCCGATGTTCGCCAGCCTCCCCTCGAGAGGCTCCAGATACGCCACCGGGAAGTACTCATCACGGACCGGCGCAGGCGTCGCTCGCCCGATCAAGTCCTGATCGACAATGCCGGGCCCGGCAAGCCCCTCCCGTCGGGCCGCTGCTTCGAAACGGACTCGGTCGGCATGCCTGACGCGCGGGATCCACACGAGCAGCCGGATCTCCGGGTGATCCTTCATGAGAGGGCGCGTGAACACGGCAAACCGGTCATGGTCGAGCGAGGGCACCCCGAGGACAAACTGCCGCAGCGACGCCGTGAGCGAGAGTGACTCCCGAAGCCCGTTGGTGATCAGGCTTGCCCGCTGCCTCGAATCGTTCTGAAACTGTGCCTGGAAGTGTCCCATCTCCTGCTGCCGGACCTGGACGAACACGACCAGGGTCGTCAGCATGCCGGCGAAGACGACGGCGAGCGTGCCAAGCGTGACTCGCCGGGCCTTCGATGGGAAGAACGCTGAAGTCATGAGCGCCAACTCACTGCCGGGGAGGGTCGGACGTCTCCCGGGGCGTCAGTCAATCCATCCGCGGTTGCTGGAGAAGATCGCGGGCGGCTTCTGTCCGAGGTGCCCTTCGGCAGTCGCCTGCAGGAACGACTCCGGGTCCACGACCGCCGACCCCATCCGGATCGTCCAGTGGAGGTGGGGACCGGTCACGCGACCTGTGGCCCCGACCTCTCCGACAACCGCGCCACGGGCAACGGTTTCGCCAACGGTGACATCCACGCGGCTCAGGTGGGCGAGCAGCGAGAACACGCCGAGGCCGTGGTCGATGATAATCGTGGCCCCGGAGAAGTAGAGATCCTCCGCCAGCGCCACGCGGCCGGCGTTGGGAGCCCTGACGGGCGTCCCGATCGGCGCGGAACAATCAGCCCCTCGATGCGCCGAAACGATCCGGCCGTTGAACACGCTGCGGGCCCCGAAGCCCGACACGACCGCGCCATCCACGGGTTGTACGAATGGATCGGTCCACAGCCGCGCCGGAGTCACCTCGGCGAGCAGCGCGGCCACCTTCTTCCGTTCCGAGTCGATTCGCAGCCCCGCCTCGGGAGGCGGCGAGACGAACCGGGGGGCCACGATCAGGCGGCGAGTCGGAAACGTCTTGCGGATCACGGTCAGCGGGTATGCCGTCTTCAGCGTTTCGCCATCTTCGGTTTTCGCGCTGATCGTGATCGACTTTCTTCCCGGCGACGTCCCGAGATCGATGCCCGCAAGCGCCTGCCAGGACCCCGGTCTCCCCGATGGAAAAGCGCGAAGCGGCTGGCCGAACGCGACGCCCTCGACCGACACCAGCGCGACCGGCGACGAGATCGAGACGACGACGACGTCTCCGGGCTGGAGTGCGCGAGCCCAGTGCGTGACAGACAGGCTGCCGGGCCGGGCGGCTGCTCCTGGCCAGGCCATCGCCAGGATCGAGGCCGCGACCATCGTCAACTTCTTCACAAGAGCGCACCCCGTGGCGTCGATCCCGTTCCCGGGCAGGTCTGCCTCTGGCCGATCCGTGGAGCCACTGCGCCGATCGGAACGAACCGTACCACGATACCCCGATCCGCGGGAGGGGGCGCAAGCGGCGGTGCGATCGAACCCCAGCGGCCCGGGCGGGGTCAGGCCTGGCTCCGCTTGAATCGGGTCGATTGGGGAGCCCCAGGCGCACCCGGCCGCGCCCCGGGATGGGCCGACGAGTGTGCTATACTTATGGGCGTTAGGTGGAAGCCCGCCTCTGCAGCGCTGCGTCAAGAGCCGATTCGATTCTGACTCGCTCATCCCGCGACGTTCTAGCTTAGTCACGAGCTGCCATCAGAAACGATCCGTGGTGGATCGTCGCGTTAGTCATGGCGGCCCCCTATTGGCGTGGCCGCCCAAGGTCCCGCAAAGGCGGGACAGGAGCAGTGCAGAATGGGTCGTAAACTCTACGTCGGCAACCTCCCCTATTCCACCGGCGAACAGGACCTGCAGGAATTGTTCGGCTCGGTGGGTGCGGTCGAGTCGGTGAGCGTAATGCGCGACATGGCGACAGGCCGTGCCCGCGGATTCGCGTTCGTCGAAATGGCCACGGATGCCGACGCACAGAAGGCGATCACCGAGCTTCACGAGCGTGAGTTCGGCGGACGCAACCTGACGGTCAACGAAGCCCGTCCGCGCCCGGAGCGGTCAGGTGGCTTCGGCGCCGGCGGCGGCGGCAACAACCGACGGCGCGAGCCCCGCTGGTAAGCGGATCGACCGAACACCGCCACGAGCCGGGGTCGACACGAATCTTTCAGGTCGACCCCGACTTGGCTAATCCGCCCGACGGGCGCGCGACGCGCCATCCAGACCGTTCATACCCGCTGCACAGGGAGGCATCATGAATCGAGCACGACCATCCCGCATGAAACGCGACCGCGAGAAAGCCCGGCGCGAAAAGCAGCAGGAGAAAGACGCACGCCGCGCCGAAAACAAGGCGAGACGGGCAGGGTCACCGACGGGCGGCGGGATGGATGATTCGGACCTGGCTGCTATCCAGCCCGGTCCCCAGCCCAAGCCCTGGGACGACGAGATTTAGCAGGTCCCGGGATCAGCGTCCTCGTGCCCCCGAGGACAAATCGAAATCCACCACGATCGCAGTTCAGGGCCAGCGAGCGCCCGCATTGGTACGATAATGCGGACATGCGTCATCTGGTGGCTGTACTCGCCCTCTCCCTTCTCTCCACGACGGCCGCGGCGCAGAACCGCGCGGTGTTCGCGAACGTCGGCGGCGGATTGACTCTCCCGCTCTCGCACGTCGGCGACAACTATGGCGCCGGCTGGAATGTCGGCATGGGATTCCTGTTCCCCTTGTCCAGCACGGTCGGCGTGCAGCTGGACTTCCTGCACGCGCGGGTGGCCGACCGCACGAGATCGGTCGACTCCGCCGACAGTCCGATCAGGGCGGAACCGATTTCCGTCACGGCCAGCCACTTCATGGATGCCGGAACGGCGAGCATCAGGTTCACGCCGCGGCAGGCCGGGCGCATCAAGGCCTATGCCCTGGCCGGCGCGGGCATCTACTACAGGAAAGTCACGCTCAGCAGCGTAGGCGCGGGCCTGGTGTCGGTCTGCAATCCGTGGTGGTTCAGCTGCAGCTCACAGCCGGTCGCCGTGGACAGTGTCGTCGGCCGGCGCAATTCGGTCGGCGTCGGATTCAGCCTTGGGGCGGGCATCAGCTTCACGGTGAACGATGAGCTCACCGCGTTTATCGAGGCGCGATTCCACGACATCCTGGGCGGCCCGACCTTCGTCATGCCAGATGGACGCACGGAAAAGGCCACCGCGCAGTACCTTCCGCTCGTGGTGGGAGTCCGGTTCTAGCATCCCATGTACGGACGCTACGGGCGACCTTCTGCCCGCCCCGTCGTCACCACATCGGGGCGCGGAAGGCGCACCATCAATCCGTTCGTCGCTATCCGGCCATCTGTCCGGCCGCGGGGCTGGCTTCCTCGACGCTGACCGACACGCCCTCACGGCTGGTCGAGCAGGTGCGCTCGCCAATCCAGATGAGAATCAGTCCGATGCACTCTCCGATGTAGAGCGCCTCGACCATGCCGGCCTTGGCCATCGATCCGCCGATGCCTGGCAGGATGGCGCCGACGGCGATGAGCGTATTGCCAATCACCCGGTTACCGGAGGCGCGCTGGTGCCTGTAGTGCCATGCGCTGGCAATGGCTCCGCCGATCAGGAAGTACACCGCGTAGGTGTTGATGAACGGCGTCATCAGCCGGACCCATTTCCACGCGAGAATCGCGCCGCTCGGGCGATGCGGTTCCAGGTTGGCCGTAATGACGGGCGACATCGCGATCAGCACCGACGTGACGATGACGACCGGCAGGCTGATCGCCGTCAGGCGGTTCGCGACTTTGCGCGAATGCGACAGGTAGAGGGACCCTTGCGCGAGAGGATAGCCGCCGAACACGGCGCCCGTGATGTACCACGCCTTGGTGAGGAGCACCGAGTTCCCGCCAAGCGTGATCAGGGCCTCGACCACTGTCCCGGACCCGTAGAATGCCACGCCAATGGCCCACCAGAGGAGGTGTTGCGACGGCCTGGTCAGATAGCGGCGGAACAGCGACAGGCTGAACGCGACCGACACGAGGGTCGTCACGATCGGCAGATAGTGAACCCACTGGAGCTGCGACGCGCTCGACATGAACCGTTCCCCTTCTGACGTTCGGCTCGAGCACCCCGCCCTTGACGCTCCTGCGTCCAGAGCAGGGACATGGGAACTCGTCTTCCTACGGTACGCTGCCACGACGCGCCGGAGCAAGTGGACGCGCCGGGAACCCGGCAATCAACAGGGTAGTTCAGAAACTGAGCAAGAAGCGATCCGAGCTGCTGCATTGAGAGTCCCGCCTGCGGGCCGTCCCGGCAACCGCCCGTCGGACAATACCTTATGCGCACCTCGGCCCGCAAACCGTGGCAGAATAGGACCTTGCGTTGACGAGGAGGCCGGATGAAGGTGGTTCACCCGCAGGTCGAGTCCCGGCTGCCAGCGGTCGGTGTCAGCATCTTCGCGGTGATGTCGCGCCTGGCCAACGAGCACGGGGCGATCAATCTGTCCCAGGGCTTTCCCGACTTCGATTGCGATCCGGAGCTGGTGGCGACGGTGCACCGCTACATGCAGGGCGGGCACAACCAGTACGCGCCGATGCCCGGCGCGCTGGCGTTGCGCGAGGCCCTCGCCGCGAAAATCGCGCGGATGTACGGGGCCGTCTACGATCCTCACACCGAAATTACGGTGACCTCGGGCGCCACCGAGGCGCTGTTCGACGTCATCTCGGCCCTGGTCCGGCCCGGCGACGAGGTCATCGTCTTCGAGCCGGCCTACGACGCCTACGTGCCGGTCGTCCAGCTCAACGGGGGGATCCCACGCTTCGTCACGCTGCGCGCCCCGGACTACCTGGTCGACTGGGATGAGGTCCGGAAGGCGCTCTCACCCAGGACCCGCCTGCTCATCATCAATTCGCCGCACAACCCGACGGGCATGGTCCTCACCGCGGGCGACGTGCGCAGCCTGGCCGCCGTGCTCGACGGCACCGACGTGGTCGTGCTGAGCGACGAGGTGTACGAACACGTGGTCTTCGATGGCGCACATCACCAGAGCGTGGCGTCGCTGCCCGAGCTGCACGCCCGCAGCTGCGTCGTGAGCTCGTTCGGCAAGACGTACCACACGACCGGCTGGAAGGTCGGCTACGTGGTCGCGCCCCGCGAGCTGACCGCGGAGATCCAGAAGGTCCACCAGTTCGTGACCTTCGCCACCAACACGCCCATCCAGCTGGCGTACGCGGAGTTCACGGCGAAGCGGGATCGCTACGACGATCTGGCCGCGTTCTACCAGGCCAAGCGCGACCGGTTCACGGCCCTGCTCGAGGGCTCGCGGCTGAGGCCGCTCCCCTGCCGCGGCACGTATTTCCAGATTCTCGACTACTCCGCGATCAGCGACGAGCCCGACGTGGCCTTCGCCGAACGGCTCCTGCTCGAGCACGGCGTGGCCTCGATTCCCACCTCGGCGTTCCTGTACGCCAGCCAGGCGCCGCGGGTGCTGCGGTTCTGTTTCGCCAAGCAGGAACGGACGCTCGAGCAGGCCGCCGAGCGGCTGCGGCTCGTCTAGCAGGAGACCGCGATCATGGCGGACGCATCGGTGGTCATCGGCGTGGCAGGCGGATCGGGATCCGGAAAGACGACGGTCGTGCGGAGAATCGTCGAGAGCCTGGGCGACGGGCAGGTGACGGTGCTCGAGCACGATCGCTACTACCGGGACCGCAGCGACCTGCGCCTCGAGGAGCGGGCGGCGCTCAACTACGACCATCCCGACTCGCTCGAGACCGACCTGCTGGTGCGGCACGTCGAGGCGCTCAGGGCCGGCCGCGAGGTCGAGGTGCCGACCTACGATTTCGCGAGATACGCGCGCAAGGCGTCGACCGACACGGCGAGACCGCGGCGCGCGATCATCGTCGAGGGCATCCTGATTTTCGCCGACCCGCCGCTGCGGAACCTGATGGACGTCAAGGTATTCGTGGATACCGATGACGACGCGCGCTTCATCAGGCGACTGCAGCGCGACGTCGCCGAGCGCGGCCGGACGATGGATTCGGTGATCGAGCAGTACCTGAACACGGTCAAGCCGATGCACCTGGAGTTCGTCGAACCGAGCAAGCGCTACGCGGACATCATCGTGCCCCAGGGCGGGCACAACACGGTGGCCATCGACATGCTGCTGACGCTCATCCGGAGCCTCGCGTCACGCTGACGCCCCGGAAGGGCGGCCCGGCGCCCAGGTGGCCGTGCGCGGTGCCGCCGGTCGCGCGGGACGTTTTGTCGAGCCTGTCGGCCCCCTCTCGCTACTACAGGTGATCGCCATGATCGTCATGCTCGTCTATGCCCACGTCAGGCTCGAACAGGTGGATGCCTTTCGCCGGGCCACGCTCGTCAACGCGGAACACAGCCGGCGCGAGCCCGGCATCGCGCGCTTCGACCTCGTCCAGCAGCAGGACGATCCCGCCCGATTCGTCCTGATCGAGGTGTATCGGACTCCAGAAGCCGTCGTGTCGCACAAGGAAACCGACCACTACCGGCGCTGGCGGGACGAGGTTGCGCCGCTGATGGCCGAACCACGCGCGGGCGTGAAATACCAGGCCGTTCCGCCCGACATCGAGGAGTGACGCCCGACATGCGGTTCGAGTTCGCGACGGCGGGGCGCGTCGTGTTCGGGCCCGGCGCCATCGGCGAGGCGGGCGCGATCATCAGCGCGCTCGGCTCGCGCGTGATGGCCGTGACCGGGCGCGCCTGGGAGCGATCGGACCCGCTGCTGGCCGAGCTCCGGGCCAGACGCTTCGAGACCCTGATCCTGTCGGTCGAGCACGAGCCCGACCTCGAGTTCGTGCGAATGGGCGCGGCCTTCGCGCGGGCCGAGTCGATCGAGGTCGTGGTGGGCATCGGCGGCGGGAGCGCGATCGATGCCGGCAAGGCGATCTCCGCGCTGGCGACCAACACCGGCGATCCGCTCGAGTACCTGGAAGTCGTGGGGCACGGACTGCCGCTGTCGGCCTCGCCGCTGCCCTATGTCGCCATCCCTACCACGGCAGGCACGGGCGCCGAGGTCACGCGCAACGCGGTGATCGCGGTGCCGGCCGAGCGCGTGAAGGCCAGCCTGCGCAGTCACCAGATGCTGCCTCGCGTGGCGATCGTCGACCCGGAGCTGACCTTCGATCTGCCGCCGTCGGTCACGGCGTCGACGGGCCTCGACGCCCTGACGCAGCTCATCGAGCCCTATCTGTCGCCGAAGGCCAATCCTCTCACCGATGCCGTGTGCCTCGATGCCATTCCGCGCATCGCCCGTTCGCTTCGGCGCGCCTGTCGGCACGGCCGGGACCTCGACGCCCGGATCGACATGTCGATCGCCGCGCTGATGGGGGGCATCGCCCTGGCCAACGCCGGGCTGGGAGCCGTCCACGGCTTTGCGGCGCCGATCGGCGGCAGGTACCATGCGGCACACGGGGCCGTCTGCGCGGCCCTGCTCCCGCATGTGCTTCGCACGAATGTCCGGGCGCTCGAGCAACGCTCGCCCGGCGGGGAGGCGCGGCGCCGCGCCGACCAGCTCGGGACGCTGTTGACGGGCCGCCCGACGGCCGTGGCGGCCGACGCCGCCACGTGGGTGGAGTCGACCTGCCGCGAACTGGAGATCCCTCCGCTGAAGACCTATGGCATCACGCCGGCCGATGTGCCGGAGATTGTCGACCAGGCGAGCCGGTCGAGCAGCATGAAGGGCAACCCCGTCGACCTCACGTCCCGCCGAACTGACCGCGATTCTCACCGACGCCCTCGGCTGACGGTGACCTGGCGTCACGGACTCGTGGTTCGTGCCACCGTTCCGGGACTCTGGTCCCGGGGCTCACGTGTGTTGAGATCTCGAGCCCCGGGCACGCGGGCTGAAGCCCATGTGCTCCATTCCCGGCGTGTACCCAACTCGACCGAGCGCCGGGATTAGAGCTCGACCACCAGTCCGTCGCGGGTCGTTTCCACGTCCAGATCCCCGAGGTGCCTCAGCATCTCCTCCCCCATGTGCGTGAGCATCAGGCGGCGGCAGGTCAGCGCCGAAGCGTGCGCCTGGAGGATCCGCCAGGTCAGGTGGTGGGGCGGCGCCTGCTCGTACCCGTAGCATTCGCACACGAACAGGTCCGCGTCGCGCGAGGCGTCGATGAGGGCGTCGGTCCACTCGGTGTCGCCGGAAAAGACGATCGTGCGGCCCTCGCATTCGATGCGCAGGGAATAGGAGGGCGCGCCGCTCGAATGCGCGGCCGGGAACGGTGTGACGCGAACAGGTCCCAGTTCGGCCGGCGACTGTTCAGCCAGCTCGACGAACCGGAGCGGAAACGCGACAGGCAGCCGGCCTGTCCCTGGAAACAGGACCTCGTGGGCCTGGCGGATTCGTGCTTCGAGGCCCGGCGGGCCGGCCACCACCAGCGGGCGCGTCCGCGCGGTGGCGTAGTGCGCGTCCATGATGAAGAACGGCACGCCCGCGAAGTGATCACCGTGCAGGTGCGTCAGGAGAATCGTGTCGATCGCCGACGGGGCGAGGCCCCGCGCACGCAAGGCCGAGAGCGCCGACGCCCCGCAATCGACCAGGAACGACGTGCGTTCGCATCGCACCAGCGCGCTCGAGTGCAGGCGTCCGCCGCTGCCGAAGGCGTCGCCCGTCCCGAGGAACACGATGTCCACGATTGGGCCCCCAGGATCTCAGCGGGGTATCAGCCTGGCCGCGGCACGGGCGGCGACCATCACCGCGTTGCGCTCGCCCAGATCGAGATCCGCTTTCGTGATGGACTCGTCCCGCGTCCGGTTGACCACCACGCCGGCGACGCAGCCGCCCCGCAGCCCCATGGCCGCGCACAACGTCAGGACGGTCGACGACTCCATCTCGTAGTTCAGCACGTGCAGCCGCCGCCACTCCTCTGTCGCGCCCTGGAAACGGCGCGGCACGTACCCGGAATACGAGTCGACCCGCTCCTGGCCCGGGTAGAACGTGTCGCACGACGCGCTCACGCCGGGCCTGGCCGGAACGCCGCATTCCCGTGCGGCCTCCACCAGGGCCTGGACCACCTCGTGATGCGCGACGGCCGGATACTCGATCGGCGCGTAGTGCGTCGACGCCCCGTCCAGCCGCACGGCGCCGGTGGTGATCACCACCACACCCACGTCGATGTCGGGCTGGATGGCGCCGGTGGTCCCGACCCGCAGGAACGTCCGAATGCCCAGTTGCGCCAGTTCATCGATGGCAATGGAGGCGGAGGGCCCGCCGATGCCCGTCGACGTCACCAGGACCGGCACGGCGCCGAGATAGGCGATCCACGTCCGGTACTCGCGCTTGTTGGCCAGCTCGCGGCTTCGTGAGAATGGCTCGGAGTTCGCAATGGCCTCGACCCGGCCGGGATCGCCGGGCAGCAGGGCCATGGTCGCGCCCTCGAGGGCGTCGGTCTCGAGATTCAGGTGATAGACAGTCCGATTCGCCATCAGCAGCCCTCCAGATCGTCGCGCACCGGGAGGCCCGGGCGGCCCTGGCCGCCCTCACGTGTCGAGTGAGGATCTCCCGGCCGTCAATCGAACGAGCACTCGACCTGCAGGCTCGCGGCCAGCAATTCGAGGTAGCGGTCCCTGGGAATCTCGATTGCGCCGAACGACTCCAGGTGCGCCGTCAGCCACTGCACGTCCAGTAGACGATACCCGCGTTCGCGCAGGCGATCCAGCAGCACGACCAGCGCGACCTTCGACGCGTCGGTGACGCGGTGGAACATCGATTCGCCGAAGAAGGCCCCGTGCCGGCTGACGCCGTACAGCCCGCCGGCGAGCGTGTCGCCCTGCCAGACCTCGACCGAGTGCGCCATGCGCCTCTCGTGCAGCGCGCAGTACGCGTCGACGATCTCGTCGTTGATCCAGGTTCCCTCGTCACGGTCCTGCGCGCAGCTCAGGATCACGTCGCGAAAGGCCGTGTCGATGGTCACGGCGAAGCGGCCGGATCGAACCAGGCGGAGCAGCCGGCGGGAAGGGTGAAAGCCGTCGATCGGCAGGATGGCCCGCGGATCGGGTGAGAACCACCGGATGGCGCCGTCTTCCATGGCCATCGGGAAGTAGCCCGACTCGTAGGCTGCGACAAGTAGCGAGGTCGGAATCACGTCGCGCGGCTCCGCGTTTCACTCTACCCCAGGGACGCCGGGGCGCAGAGCGGGATTCGGCATCGACCTTGAAGGAAGCCGTGTCGAGGTGGCCTCGGCGAAGACACGGCTTCTCGCCGCGATCGCCCGAACAGGCTGATTCCAGACGCGACAGGCCCAAACGGGTTCGAACGCTGCGAGTCGAGATGCCGACACGGCTGTCGGCGGCCTGCCAGAGAGGCACCAGGAGTCCCCCCGAAAGGGCGCCGTCCGCGGCTCCCCGTTTCGTCATCGATGCGCACAAGGGAGGGTCAGATGAGGCGGATTCGACCTGAAATAGCTCGGCTCGTCGAACTGAAATCCATGCTCTCGGCCTACAGGCAGATGACCATCGACGAAGCGGAGGCCGGCGACGCCGGCGACCGTCAAATCGAGATTGAACACGAAGTCTGGATCCTCGAGCAGGACCTGCACGACCGCAAACCTGTGTCACGGGCTGCGTGAGGCACCCGCACCTCGACACGGCAGTTGCCAGACGGGCCTGAACGCCCGGGGCCGCGGCGCCTCCCGCCAGGGATCGCGCGCACGCACCCGATGGTCCCGCCTTGCATTCCGGGCTCCATGCGCGGCATCATCCAAGCGGGGCCCGTCTCGGCTTCAGCCTCGGGAAATCGAGGGCGAGCGGCGCCGGCCTGCCGGGTTTTCAGCAACAATCCGCCACATCCCAGGAGCAACCTCGGTGTGGCTCGACTTCGGGTTCGACACGCACATGAAATTCATCATTCAGCAGGGCGACGGATTCACGGAACTGATGCGACCGGCCGGTCGACTCGCGTTTCTTCTCATGACGGTGGCGATGGTCGCAGGATCCGCCTGCAGCGGGCCCGGGGCGAAAGGTCGCCAGGCCGGCGTCCCGCCGCCGCCTCCACCCGAGCCGGCGGTCGTCTATGACCACGCCTTGACCGACAGCGCGCGAGTGCTGGCAGGCCTGCAGCCCGAGAACGCGGCGCGGTTCAAGCGCGTGCTCGACCGGCCGTCGTGGCAGTCGCACGCCGCGCTGTTCGACACGAACTGGGCCCACAGCGAGCAGACGCGATTCAGTTTGATGCGCAAGTGGCGCGACGAAGAGTTCGGGCCGATCGCCGAAGGCTGCGACACGCTGTTCTATCCCTTCGGCGGACCCGATGCGCTCAATGCCGTGCTGCTCTTTCCCAGGTGCAACACGTATCTGCTGTTCGGCCTGGAACCGGTCGGGACCATTCCGCCGCTCGAGAAGCTGACCGACAAGAAGATCGACGCCCTGACGGCGGAACTCCGCCAGTCCATGGCGGACATCTTCCAGCGGAACTACTTCATCACCAGCCGGATGCTGAAGGATCTCCACAAGCCGGAACTCGACGGCAACCTCCCGCTGTTCTTCGTCTTCCTCGCGCGCCTCGACGCTCGGATTGTCGGCGTGGAACGCAGCGGGCCCTGGACGGCGTGGGAAGTCGCGGGCATCTCGATCACGTTCGTCCTTCCGCACTCCAGCCGGGTGCAGACCCTGATCTACATCAAGGCCGACATGGAGGATAAGGCATTCTCGAGGAAGACGGGCCTGGTGGACTACCTCAAGGGCCTGGGGCCGGTCACGACCTTCGTGAAGTCCGCATCGTACCTGATGCACGACAATCGCTTCTCGATGGTGCGAGGCATCGTGCTCAACCAGTCTCGAATGGTGTTACAGGACGACTCGGGCATCCCCTACTCGTTCTTCATTCGCGGCAACTGGGCCATCACCCTCTACGGGCAGTACCGGAAGCCGGTGAAGGACTTCAATTACGGGTTCCAGAAGGATCTCGACGCCATCTACAAGACGCCCGGCGCCGCCAAGCCGCTGCCGTTTTCGTTCGGGTACCACTGGGGCGATGGCGGCTCCAGCGTGATGCTGGCGCTGAAGAAACCGTCGTAGGCCGCCCGAAGGCGGCACGTCACCTGCCCGGGGCGTCCGTCGTCCGGAGATCCTGGAGCACTCCGTCCAGGTTCTCCCAAGTCTCGTGATCCTGCGCGATCAGTGTCGAGAGGTAGAGCTTCACGTCCTCGGCCGGGTACTCGGCCAGAAGCGCTCGAGTCGCCTCGGTCAGCCTCGCCCGGTCGGGCGGATCGATCTGGCTGGTGATGAGGCCGTCCTCGTTCGCAATCCCGAGATGATCGAGAAACGAGCGAAGCATCGGCCGCTTCTGCGCAAGGTGGAAGGCGATGAGCGCCCGCCCGGCGATGGAATCGGGCACGCCGGCGACCGACGCCAGGTAGTGAACCTGCTTGTCGATCGGGAGCTTCTGCACGTACTGCATCCGGAACTTCATCTGCCGGGCGATATGCACGACCGCCTCGACGCGCTGAGGCGAGGATTCCTCGTCTTCCCAGAGCGCGCGGGCGAGCGAGAGTTTCTGATCGAGGGACAACTGGCGCCAGAGTCGCGCCGGGCCCATTGGGCCGGTCTGGGTCGACAAGACTGATGCTCCTTCGTGTGGTGCGCGATCAATGCGCTGCTGGTGATTCTACGCCCGGACACCCGGCGGACGACGAGGATCGTGTGTCCTGGTTTCTCCGTGCGAGGGAATCCAGAGTCGATCCACGGACAGCCCCGCCTGCTCCCACGCGCGCCGAGTCCGTTCCGGCGGCTCGTCGAGCGGTTCGTCCGTGAGCTTGAACGTCCCCCAGTGCATGGCCAGCATGACGCCCAGGTCGTGCCCTGGGTGCGCCCGGCAGAAGTCGGTGAACGCCCGCACCGCCTCCTCGGGATTCACGTGGATGGGGCGCATGAACCAGCGGGGCTCGTAGGCGCCAACCGGGATGCAGGCGACGTCGAAGGGCCCGAATCGCGCGGCGATTTCCTCGAAGGCCGGGTGATACCCGGTGTCTCCGGCGAAGAAGAGACGCCGGCCGGCTCCCTCGATCGCCCACCCGCACCACAGCGTCCGATTCCGGTCACCCGGGCCTCGCTGGCTGAAGTGCTGAGCCGGTGTGCACCTCACCACCACGTCGCAGACCTCGGTCGTCGCCCACCATTCGAGCTCGGTCACCTGCCGCGCACCTCGCTTCCGCACGGCGGGCGCAAGACCGGACGGCACGACGAACCGGGCGGCGGGCCATGATGCGGCCACCTGTTCGATCGTGGCGGCGTCGAGGTGATCGTAGTGGTTGTGGGAGATCAGCACGAGATCGATGGGAGGCAGCGCCTCGAACGCCACCCCGGGGGGTACGACGCGGCTCGGTCCCGCCCATTGAACCGGAGATGCGCGCCGGCTCCAGACGGGATCGGTCAGAACGTTGCAGCCGGCAAGCTGGATGAGCAGCGTCGAGTGCCCGACCCAGGTCACGTTCAGCACGTCGCGCGCGGCCCGCGGCGAGGCAAATGACGGGGCGACAAGGCGAAAGGAAGACGCGGGAGGATCAGCCGGCAGACGGGTGAAGGGCCTGGCGACGGCCCACTTCAACGCCTGGAGCATGCCGGGGACATGGACGTCAGGCCAGGGGTTCTGGAATCGGTGACCCACTCTAGGGCCGAAGCTTACCACGCGGTCCGCCGGCTGGTTCCTCTTCGCGCGTCCGCGCCCCGGCGCTCCCCCGGGCATCGCGCCATGGCAACGCGCCATTGATCGCCGCACGTGAGGCGCATATCATGCGGACGGACTGGCTCACGTGAGGTAACAGGCATGCATGTGTCCCGCTGGTGGCGAGAGCGTCGCTTCGAGAAGGCGTACCGCAAGACGGTGAAGAAGGATCTCGCCCGGCTCGGGAAGGAGTACGAGGCGCGATTCAAAGAGGCCAAGGCGGGCAACGACTTCGACGCGACCCTCAGTGCCTATCTCAAGGACTGCAAGCTCTCCGACCTGCGGCTCGAGACGATCCGCAGCCGCCAGCTGCGGAAGCTCGCCGAGAAGTACGGAATCGATTTGCCGCGGGAGTGGTGGGAGCACGACGAAACCTACGACATGTGGTACCTGAGCCCGATCGGCCGGCGCCAGGTGAAAAAACGGGCCAGCCAGGAGCGAATCTGGAGCTTCAAGCAGTGGCTGAACGCGGCCATCCCGGCCGTCGCGCTGCTGATTGGCGTGGTCGGCATCATCATCGCGTTGATAGCGGTGTGGCGGGCCCACTAGCGTTGGTACGCGCCTGACTGGAGAAGGAACTCGTGATGCGGTCCACCATCGCGCTCATCCTGGCGGCCACCCTCGCGACCTCCTTCCTCGCGCACGGCCAGGAATCCTCGAGACCGCGAGCGCGTGATCTTGGCGTGGCCCCCGGCGTCTACCCGCCAGGTCCGCAGAATGCCATCACCGATGTCCAGGGCGTCCGCGTCGGACAGGTCACCCTCAAGGAGGGAACCAGTGTTCGAACCGGCGTGACCGCGGTTCTCCCTCATGGCGGAAACCTGTTCCAGGAGAAGGTGCCGGGCGCGGTCTTCGTCGGAAACGCCTTCGGCAAGCTGGCCGGCTCGACGCAGGTCGAGGAGCTGGGGACCATCGAGTCGCCAATCGTCCTCACCAACACGCTCAGTGTGGGGACCGCGGTGGACGCCGTCGTGCGCTCCGTGCTCGACTGGCCCGGTAACGGCGAGGTACGGTCCGTCAACGCGCTGGTCGGCGAGACCAATGACGGCGGCCTCAACGACATTCGAGGCCAGCACATCACCCGTGAGCACGTGCTGGCCGCCATCGCCGCCGCCGTGGCCGGCCCGGTCGAGGAAGGATCGGTTGGCGCCGGCACGGGCACGCAGTGTTTCGGGTGGAAAGGCGGCATCGGCACCGCGTCCCGCGTGCTGCCATCGCGAAACGGCGGGTACACGCTTGGCGTGCTGGTCCAGACGAATTTCGGCGGGTACCTGACGATCGACGGCACCCCGGTCGGCCGGTTGCTCGCGCGCCCGGCGCCGCCGCGCGCCCCATCTCCAGAGCGGGCCCGGCCATCGGATCCGGGCGACGGCTCCTGCATGATCATCGTGGCGACCGACGCGCCGCTCGATGCACGTGACCTGAAGCGGCTCGCGGCCCGGGCCGTGTTCGGCCTGGCGCGAACAGGGTCCTCGTACAGCAACGGGAGCGGGGATTTTGCGGTGGCCTTCTCTACCGCTCCCGATCTGCGTGTGCGAGCGGGCGAGACCCGACCGCAGATACGCACGATCCTGCCAACCGACGGGGTCTCGCCCCTGTTCCAGGCGGCGCTCGAGGCGACCGAGGAAGCGGTCTACAACTCGTTGTTCCGGGCGACCAGCGTGACCTCCGGGACGCGCACGGTCGAGGCCATCCCGATCGACCGGGTTGTCGAGATCCTGAAGAGCTACCGGCCCGAGAAATAGCCGGCCGAGCCGGCCGCTATCGGATCGGCTCGGGCTGCCGTGCGATCAAGGGCTCGGTGTCGATCGTCTGGGCGCCGTTCTCGGTGCACACGGCGTACTTGGCCGGGTACATCGAGACACCCGCGTATTCGCCCTTCGCATTCAGAATGTAGAAGTTGATGCCGAAGTTCGGACTGCCGGTGCTGTCGAGGAGCCGCTTCTCGATCGTGTTCGACTTGATCCGCTTGAGCGCCTCCATGCCGGCGTCCTTCGGCGAGAGCCCGCGCCGCATCTGCTCGACGATGAGGAACGAGCAGAGACCGTAGAGGTTCGCCTCGCCGCGGCCGGTCGAACCGGCCGCGCCGATCTCGCCGTCCACGTACAGGCCGGCGCCGAGGATGGGCGAATCACCGACGCGTCCCGGGATCTTCCAGGCCAGGCCGCTCGTGGTGGTCACGCCGCAGATCTCGCCCTTGGGGTTGATGCCGTCGCAGTTGATGGTGCCGTAGTAGTGCTGCGGATCGATCAGGCCCTCGCGCACCATCTCGAGGCCGACCCGCATGCCGGCTTCGAGCCGCTTGGTCGGGTCGAGGTAGTGATCCGGGTCCGCACGCCGCTTCCACTCGAGCCACAGCCGCCGCGACTGGTCGGTGTTGAGGTCGTCCTCGATCTTGAACCCGAGATTCCGGGCGAATTGCTGGGCGCCTGGCCCGACGAGCAGATGGTGGTCCGTCAGCTCCATCACCGCCTTCGCCACCAGTGATGGCGTCCGGATGCCTTCCAGCGCCGCGACCCCGCCGGCCCGCTTCTTCGGCCCGTGCATGCAGCAGGAATCCAGCTGCACCACGCCGTCCGCGTTGGGAAGCCCGCCGTACCCGACGCTGGTGTCCTCCGGGTCCAGTTCGCAGAGATTCACGCCGGCAATCACGGCGTCGAGCACGTCGGAGCCGCCGGTGATCAGCCGGAACGCCTTTTCGACGCCGGTGACGTCCCCGCCGTTCTTGAAGCGGTTGCCGTTGGCCGACGACACCACCACCGGTTTCACGGTCCTGCGCGTCATCACGGTCGGGGCCTGGGCGCCGAGCGCCGGCTGAGTGGCCGCCGCAGCCGCCACGGCCGCTGCCCCGGTCAGCACGAAGTCACGTCGATTCATCTTGCTCATCTGCTTCTCCTGATGTTCGCATCGAGCGCCTTATTCTACTCGCAACCCGCCCAATCAGGCGCGGTGCGGGATGCCGCCGAAGGGGCGTCCGGCGGGTTTGACTGTCAGGCTCCGCGGCCACTAGGATGGAAATCGCTGGGATGCAGTAGCAAGGTTGACCGGGAGTTGACCGGGCCGATCCGTCGCCCGAGGCTCCAGGTCCGTTTTCCCGGAATCACCGACGACCATGACGCCAACGCTTCCTCGCCTTCCTGATCGCATCTCGGAACTGGGTGAGCTGGCCTCCGACCTGTGGTGGAGCTGGCACTACCGGGCCCGCGATCTGTTTCGGCGGCTGGATTATCCGCTGTGGGGCCTGACGAGCCACAACCCGGTCCGGATGCTTCGTCTCGTGTCTCCCGAACGCCTGGAGGAGCTCACGCACGACCGCGCCTTCCTGGCGCTCTACGACGATGCGATCCGCGGCCTGAAGGCCGCAAGGGCCGCCCGGGACACGTGGTGGTCCCAGACGTTCAACCGCGGGGACACGCGAACGATCGCCTACTTCTCCGCGGAGTTCGCGATCCATCAATCGCTTCCCATCTATGCCGGCGGCCTCGGCGTGCTGGCCGGCGACACCTGCAAAGAGGCCAGCGACCTCGGGCTGCCGCTGGTCGGCATCGGGTTCATGTATCCGCAGGGCTACTTCCACCAGCACGTGTCCACCAACGGCTGGCAGATCGAGTCCTACGAGCGGCTGGACTGGTCCGACGCGCCGATTGAGCAGGCCGTGCAGCCCGACGGGGCTCCCTGCGTGGTGAAGGTCCCGATCGGTGATCGGATGATTCACGTGGGCGTGTGGCAGGTCCGCGTCGGGCGCGTGCGGCTGCTCCTGCTCGACACCGACCGCGAGCCCAACGCCCCGTGGGACCGCGAGCTGACGGCCCGCCTGTACGGCGGCAACCAGGAAACTCGCATCCAGCAGGAAATCGTCCTGGGGCTGGGCGGGGTCGGCGCGCTCGAGGCCATGGGCATTCACCCGACGATCTGGCACCTCAACGAGGGGCACGCCGCGTTCGTCGCCCTGAAGCGGATCCGCCAGATGCTGGACGACCAGGTGTCATTCGACGCTGCGCTGGAACAGGTCAGGCGCACCACGGTCTTCACGACCCATACGCCCGTGCCGGCAGGCCACGATGCCTTCTCGTTCCAGCTGGTCGAGAAGCACCTCGGCGTCGACTGGGGAAACCTGGGCGCGTACCGGGACCGCGTGCTCGCGCTGGGCGCGCACGACAGCGGCGGCGGCTCGATGTTCAACATGACCGCACTGGCCATCCGAACCGCCAGCGCCATCAACGGCGTGAGCAAGCTGCACGGCGAGGTCACCCGCAACATGTGGATGAGCCTCTGGCCCGACACCCCGAAGGAACGCGTGCCGATCCGGACCGTGACCAACGGAGTCCACCTGCCCACCTGGCTCGCCCCGGCCATGGGCAAGCTGTTCGAGCAGCACATGGACCCCAACTGGCGCATGCGGGTCGACGAGCCCGAGTTCTGGGATCGGGTGCAGGACATCCCCGACGAGGAGCTGTGGCGCGTCCGGGTGGCGCTCAGGAGCGAGCTGTTCGCGTTCATCCAGAGCCGGGCGCGCGAGCGCTGGACCAACGAGCGGGTCAGCGCTGCGCAGGTCGTCGCGAGCGGTACGCTGCTGAACCCTTCGGCCCTGACGATCGGATTCGCCCGGCGATTCACGGGATACAAGCGGCCCGAGCTGATCTTCCACGATCCGGTCAGGCTCAACACCATCCTGTCGGAGATGCGGCGCCCGGTCCAGGTCGTGTTCGCCGGCAAGGCGCATCCGGCGGACGATATCGGCAAGCACCACCTCCAGGAAGTGTTCAGGCGTGCCGCGGATCCTTCCTTCGGCGGGCGGGTCGCGTTTGTCGACGACTACGACCTGCATGTCGCCCATTTCCTCGTGCATGGCTGCGACGTGTGGCTCAACAATCCGCGCAAGCCGCTTGAGGCGAGCGGCACCAGCGGGATGAAAGCCGCGATCAACGGCGTCCCGCACCTGAGCATCGGCGATGGCTGGTGGGCCGAAGGCTACAACGGGGCGAACGGCTGGCTGATCGAGGGCCACTCGACCAGCGACGACCCGGCCGCGGTCGATGCGGCCGACGCCGAGGCCCTCTATCAGCTGCTCGAGAAGGAAATCGTGCCGGCGTTCTACGATCGCGATCAGCACGACGTGCCTCACCGGTGGATCAAGACCGTCAAGGAAGCGCTGCGGACCGTGCTTCCGATGTTCACGACGCGACGCATGGTCAAGCAGTACGTGCACGAGATGTACGCGACCGCGCTGGGCGTCGAGGTGGCCGAGTGATCGACCGGCCGGCCCATCTCGGCCTGCGTCACGTCGCGCTCATCACCGGCGAGCTGGACGCGATGACGGCGTTCTACGTCGACCTGCTGGGATTCCGCATCGAATGGCAGCCGGATCCGGACAACGTCTACCTGACGTCCGGCCGCGACAACCTGGCGCTCCATCGCCGCAGCCCGGACCAACGCGCCACCGGGCGCGACACGGCGCTCGATCACCTCGGGCTCGTCGTCGGTTCGCCGGCGGATGTCGACGCGTGGGCGGTGTACCTCGAGGCCCGAGGCGTGACACTGGACGGCCGGCCGGGCACGCACCGCGATGGCGCGCGATCGTGTTACCTGCGGGACCCGGACGGCAACCGGGTTCAGATCATCTATCATCCGCCGATCAGCGCGGCCGGCTGATCGGCCGGAGATCAGCCCGATCGGCGTCCGTCGGAATCCGGTCCCGAGCGTGGTCCCCGCCGAACCCTGATACAATCTGCCCGATGACACGAAAGGCCGTCGAAAAGACCCGCTGCGCGCTGTGCGGGGCGAAGGAGGTCTCCGAACCGCGCGGCGAAGAGCGGTACTGTCGCGACTGCTGGGACAAGAAGATCGCCGTCGAGGAGATCGTCGCCAAGGAGTACGCGCTGAAGCGGTACATCCGGGCCCACAGCGCCGAGAAGTACCTCATCTATCACTCGACCCTCAAACGGCCCTGCGGGCAGTTGATTGTCATCGATGACGGTTACGACCTGTTCCTGACGCTGGTCCTCTATCCGACCTTCGCCTGGGACGACCCCGCCTACCACCTGGAGGGAGACCCCGAAACGCGCAGTTTCTCGGAAATCCTGGTGGACGTGGTGGTGACCGAGGTCATCGAGCCCTGGGGCGGCGGCAAGTGGCATCTCGAAGTGTACCGGTCGGCGAATATCGAACCCGAGGACTGGAACGGCGAGGTATAGGGCACGCGAGTTGAGCTTTGTGGAGTCCGCGTCCTATAATTCGCCTGATGGGGACGGTCGCGCTTCTGCGCTCATCCGATCCCTTGGAGGAATCATGACCCGCCTATCATCCGCAGTGCTTACTGCACTCATCGTGTGTGTGATTGCCGGAACCGCGCTGGCCCAGACGCCCACCGTCGCCCCTGCCCGTGGAGAGGTGGAAATCGGGGTACTGGCGCCTGCCACCAAGGTCGAAAAGGACATGGTCATCACCACCATCAAGGTGAAGAACCTGATGACCGCCAACTCGATCGCCCGCCTGAAGGTCGAAGAGTACTGGTGGGACAAGGCCAACAACCCGGTCACCGGCAGCACGGATTTCCTGAAGAAGCCGCTTCAGCCCGGAGAGATCGCGACCCTGACGCTCCAGACGCCCAAGGATCCGAAGATGTTCCGGAATTCCTACGTCTTCACGCACGCCAACGGCAAGGTGAAGACCAAGCCGATGAAGACTTTCTAAGGGCCTGAGATTCTACCGTCCCGACGGCGGCGGGTCCCCCGGGGGATTGCGCCGCCGGACGGGTCCGGCCGCTGGTCAGGGTACCACTCGGATCAGCATTTCCCGCGCGGTGCTCGTTTCCTTCCCGAGCGTCGATCTCGCCTCCACTTTCAGGACATACAACCCGGGCTGCAGCTCCTTGAGCGGGATCTGCGTGGAATAGCCATACCCGCCGCGGGTGCCCCCGAGCTCGCTGCTGGCCCTCATCTCGGAGTTCGAATAGACGACACGCCCGTTGTCAGCCCGCAAGGTCGAGGTGATCTCGACCCGGTGTGAGGTGCCGCCGGCGTTGTCATAGACCTCCGACACGAGGGCGAGCACGTCGCCGGTGCCGAATTCCCTGAGGGTGGTCGGGGGCGACGGGATCAGCCCCTTGAGGACGGGGTCGGTCCCGGCCGTGGGCACGAGCCGGCTCACCTGGGATGAGGTCACGGCCAGTCCGCTCATCGACAGCGGCAGCTTCGAGAAATCGGGGATGTCGAGATCGTAGTGGACCGAGCCCTTGTGGCCCCCGTTCTTCTCGAGCACGGCCAGGCGGATCTGGTACCTCCCGGGCGGCACGTCAGGCGTCCGCGCCTGGACCTGGATCCCGTTCTTCTCAACCGCCTGGAACGTCTGCGGCTTCAGCGTCAGCGTCACGGTATCCGAGCTGGCCGCCCTGACCTTGCCGTGATCGTCGAGCAGGACGTACGCGAGCTCGAGCACGTTGTTCCGCGTGAGGTCGCGGTCGGTGAACGACAGGTTGCTGCCCTGCACCCTGACAACCAGCAGCACCGACGCATTGGGCACGGTGCCCTTGAACGGGGCCGCGAAGACGGTGAGCGCCAGGCCTGACTCCTGGACCGGGCTGTCGAGCGCATCCCGCAGCGCCGGCGACGTCTTGTCGCTGGCCGCGACAGCCTTAACGACGGGCGGGCGGCCCTCCGGGGCCATGTAGCCCTTCCGAGCCTTCACCTGGAGCCCGGGCTGGTCCACGCGTACCTCGATCCGGCGATACCGGCCATCGCGCTTCTCGTTGGTCGAGTAGTAGCCCATCACGTAGTACGAGCTGTTTTCGTCCACGATCCGGCCGAAGGCCGATCGGTAGTCGTTGGAGTTCACCGCCGCGAAGCCGCCGGTCTCGTCGGCCAGCGTCCGGAGGCTGTCCTGCGAAATCCGGAGTTCATTGTCAAAGGCCGTCCTGGAGATGCCGACCGACGGGTCTTCGGGTATCGAACCGACCATCTCGATGCTTTCGTCGCCCGGAGCCGCGAGGCCGCGCGGATCGATCGAGTAGAAGCTGACGTTGGCCCTGCTCGCCGCGGCGATCGCGTCGCGAGTCTCGGACATGATCGTCGAGGCGTCCGGCTTGTTGATCGGATCGGAGATGTCGTAGTCGATACCCTCGCTGATGAAGAGCACGGCCTTGCGCCGGCCGTGGAGATCCGAGAGCGAGGCCGACAGATTCCGCAGCGTGCTCAGCACGTTGCGGGCGTTGTAGGCGCGCTCCTGCTCCTCGGGATCCTTCATGGGCTGTCCAGGCAGGTTGCCCGTGCCGCCCGACAGGTTGTACTGATTCACCATCTGGAGGGTGGCGGAGCGGAGCTTGCGCCCCATGAACTTGCCGATGGCTTCGTCCAGGCGTCGCCGGTTGCTGGTGAAATCCTGCGCCGCATCCTCCCGGCCGCTTGTGTGGATCACGGCCGCCAGGTCGTTGGCCCCGAGGTTCCGGTCGATGAATTCCCTGGCCGCGCGCCGGACCCGCGCCGATCGCAGCACGCTCGTGTGGAGGTCGTCGAGCACGAGCACGTAGACGCGGCCGCCCGCATCCGTGTTCGACTGCACGTCCGGCTCGACAGGCTGCGTGGCAAACAGCGGCTGCTCGGCCCGGGCGACCGGAATGTCGACGTACGAGAACGCGGTGACCTTCTGGGGCTTGCCGTCCTCGAAGATCTGGAAATCGCCCTGGCGGAGGTTCCGGACGAAGTTCCCGTCCTTGTCCACGACGACGGCGTCGACCTCGACGTAGTTGATCTCCGTCCGGAATGTGACCGGCGGCATCTGGGAATCGGGTCGGGCCTGCGGGGGCTGCTGTCCGCTGAGGGCGGAGCCGGCCGCAAGGAGCACCATGCCGAGCGCAACAGATCGTGCCACGTTTTACTCCAGGCAGCGCGGAGTTCCCCTCACCCGCTCTGACGGGAACCCCGGGGCCGCCCCGCTGAAATCTATACGGAATCGCATGGGCCGGAGAATCTGCCCTCAATTATAGGACGCCGGTTTAGGGCGAAAGGACTTGCGGGCACGAACTGGAGTGCCCGACAGAGGCGGCTGGCGGCCGGCGGCTCGCGGCTGGCGCCGTACGCCTGGTCTGTATCCGACCAGCGCCCCGCCCCTAGCCCCTAGCCCCTGGCCCCTAGCCCCTAGCCCCTAGTCCCTAGCCCCTAGCCCCTAGCCCCTAGCCCCTAGCCCCTAGCCCCTAGCCCCTAGCCCCTAGCCCCTAGCCCCTAGCCCCTAGCCCCTAGTCCCTAGCCCCTAGCCCTTGATGACCCCAATCGGTCGAAGCCTGGCCACGCGAGCGCTGATCCCCGCACCATGGACGGCCGACACGACGTCGGCGACGTCCTTGTAGGCCTCCGGCATCTCTTCTGCCACCGTGGCCATCCCGGCCGCCATCACGACAACGCCCCGGTCGGCCATTTCCTGGATGAGCGATCGTCCTCGCACGACGCGCTTCGCCTCGTGCCGGCTCATCCGCCTCCCGGCGCCGTGACAGGTCGATCCGAACGTCTCTGCGTAGGCTCCAGCCGTGCCGGCGAGCACGAACGAGTAGCGCCCCATGTCGCCGGGGATCAGCACCGGCTGGCCGACCTGGCGGTAGGCGGCCGGCGTCTGGGGAGCCCCTGGAGGGTATGCCCGCGTCGCCCCTTTGCGGTGCACGCACAGCCGGCGCTGGCGCCCGTCGACGGGAAACGTCTCGAACTTGGCGATGTTGTGGCAGACGTCGTAGACCAGGTCCAGGCCCAGGCGAGCTGGAGCAACCTCCAGCGCGGCGGCGAAGCTCTCCCTCACCCAGTGGGACATGACCTGCCGGTTCGCGAAGGCGAAATTGGCGGCGGCCGCCATGGCCGACAGGTAGTCCTGCCCCTCCTGCGACGGGATGGGCGCGCAGCAGAGCTGCCGATCCGGCAGATCGATGCCGTGGCGCGCTGCCGTGTTCACCATGCTCCGCAGGTGATCCTCGCAGACCTGATGGCCGAGGCCGCGCGACCCGCTGTGGATCATCACGGTGATCTCGTCGAGGCGCAGGCCGAAGGCGTCGGCTGTTGCCTGATCGTAGATCTCGTCCACGTACTGAATCTCGACGAAGTGGTTGCCGGACCCAAGCGTGCCGAGCTGCGTCCGGCCGCGTTCCCGCGCGCGATCCGAGACCAGGTCGGGGTTCGCCTTCGAAAGGCACCCGCTCTCCTCGATGTGCTCCAGGTCGCCGTCCTGGCCGAGCCCGCGCTTGAGCGCCCAGGCGGCCCCGCGGTGCAGCACGCCGGCGAGGTCCTTGGGCGAGAGGATGAGGTCGCGCCGAGTTGACCCGACCCCGCTTGGTATGGATCGGTACATCTGCGCCACGATGTCGCGCACGTGCGGAAGCAGATCGGTGCGGCTCAGACCTGAGCGCAGCAGTCGAACCCCTCAATTGATGTCGTAGCCGACGCCGCCCGGCGAGACCACCCCGGTGTCGGCGTCCATCGCGGCCACGCCGCCAATCGGGAAGCCGTAGCCCCAGTGGATGTCCGGCATGGCCAGCGACGCCCGCACGATGCCCGGCAGGTGAGCCACGTTGCGCACCTGCTGCAGGCTCTGGTCGGCGCGGATGTCGTTCATCAGGCGCTCGTCGGCGTACACGATGCCGTCGACGAGCATGCCGCCCTCGCGCGGGATCCGCCAGCGGTACTGGTCAATCTGTTCGAGGTGCATGGTGGCCACGATCCTAGCAGACGTGCCGCTCGCCCGCAGACTTCCGCCTCACGGCTCGGCTCGAGGGGCTCTCTGGCGCGCCAAGGGATCGCCGGGGGGTTGTGAACGCGGCCGCACGTCGAGGGCGCTGGACCTGACAGCGGACCCTGACCGGCCCGTTCGCTCAGACGTCGAACACGATGGTGGCGGACCAGCCATCGTCGGTGCGATCGACGGCCAGCGCATGGTAGGTGATGGCCTTGACCTGAACTTTGATCGCGTGACGGGCCCGATCGACGGTCTCGCCAGTCAGCGTCGCACGCAGGCTCCACTGCCCCGATTGCCGCACGATGGCCACGGTTGACGAATGCGGGAGCAGTTGCCTGGCGTCGAGGTGGAAGAGCACGTCACTGAGGAAGTCGTGGAGCAGGAGGTCGAGGTGCGGGGCCTGGCACGAGAGCGTCACGGTCTCTCGTGCCAGCACCGCCGCGCTGTCGGTCACCGTGTCGGCAAGGGCCGCGACGGCCTCTTCGAACAGGCGATCGATGGACTCCGCCCACACCCGGACGCCGATGTCGCCCGTGTGCGAGAAGAACTCGTGAGGCATCGTCGAACGCCAGCCCTAAGCCCTAAGCCCTAAGCCCCAGGCCTGGAATATCCTACTTCTGCCCGACCTCGACGTCTTTCCGGTCCACCCCGCCACGGGTCGATCCGATCGTGACCGTCGCCGTCCCCGTGCCCTTCACCTGCCACGACACGGTCCTGGTCTCGCCGGGTTTGAGCCAGCCGATTTCGATCGTCGGCCGCTGTGCCGGCTTGCCTGTGGCCGCCTTGACCAGTTCCTGCCCGGCGGCCAGGCGGATCGAGAAGGCATCGGGCCGCACAATCTTCACGCGCTTGGCCATCTCGAGTGCGGTGGGGATCAGCCCGTCATTGGTCACCGTCGCCTGGACGTCGAAGATGCCGTCGGCTGGAGGGACGCCCTTGGCCGGCGTAGAGCTCACCGAGCTGATACGGACCTGCGCCAGCTGCTGCGCCAGGTACAGGTTGAACATCGCCTCGTTGCGCGCCCAGGTCTCGATCATGTCGGCGGGCGGGTTCTGACTGAAGAACTTCGGGTTCATGCCGCCGATCTCGACCTGGCCGAGCTGAGGGTGAGTGAACGGCGTCCAGTCCTTGAAATCGCCCTTTCCGGGCCGGTTCTCGTCGATCCATTTCAGGACTTCCCACTCCTCGACGCGGCCGTTCTTGTCGTAGTCGACGAACCGGCCGCCGTTCCAGATCTCGTCTCCGTACCAGATGACGCCGTAGGAAAGGTAGCCGAAGTCCGGCCCGTGGCCGAAAATCGGCGAATCGGACGGCGGCTCGCCCGTGATCGGATTGGCGCCGCCCCGCGTGGCGTAGACGTGATACGTATCGCCGGCCCACGGATACCCGGTGATCTCAAGGCCCTTCTTGTCGAACTTCTTCGCCAGTGCGGCGTCCTCGGGGAACATCCCCTCGTCGGTCGCGCTGGTCGACGGTCCGCGGAGGATCATCGGTACCGCCGTGTCCAGCGATTGCGCCAGGCCGACATTGGGATGGGTCAGCAGGAACATGACCACCGCGCGCGTTTCGGGCTCGGACAACGGGAACGCGCCCGATCCGCCCTGCGTGTACCCGCGACCGGTCGCCTCCCTGGCCGGGCGCCAGTTCTCGGGGTAGTTGCGGTGCAGGTCGAGGCCGCCGATGCCGTCCTCGTTGTACCGGCCGTCCAGATCGTTGTCGACCCCTTCCGAGTAGGTCACGTAGTCGCCCTGACCCTGCGCCACGCGCCGCATGGCGCGGCCCTTCGGGTCGCGTTCGTCCTTGGTGGCATTTCCCTTCCCCGGCCCGACGAACTTGCGCATCTGCCGGATGAACCCGTCTCCGTCCAGGTCTTCTGGCGGATCCTCATCGAGCAGGCCGTCCCCGTCATCGTCATTCGGGCGTACCGTGCTGCGGGAGGACTGCGCCGTCAGGTGGTAGAGCGTGTTGCCATCCGGGTCGTTGTTCGGCTTCACATACAGGGTCTTCGTATCGACCAGCCGGGTGATGGCCGGATCGGACCCGTAGCTGGTGAGCACGTGATTGATGAAGTACAGCGAGGTCTCGATGCCGCTGATCTCGCCGGCATGACGGCCCCCTTCGAGGAAGAAGGCGGGTTTGTCGGTGTCTTTCCCGGTCTTCTTGTTGGTGATCGTGACCTGCCAGATCTCGCGGCCTTCGAACGACTGGCCGACCGAGTAGATCTCCACGAGGTCGGGGAATTTCTGCGCCCACATCTTCAGCAGGCCCAGGGTCTCCTCCACGGTGTGGTAGTGCTTGAAGTCCACTTCGCCGGGCTTGAGCGGCTTCATTTCAGGGTAGTTCGAGAGCGGGAAGACCGATGCGCCGTCCCGGATGCCGCCGACCTTGTGAACGGCCAGGGCCCTGGCAGGCCCGGAGTCTTCAGCGGCGCGCTGGCCGCGCTGCGGCGAGGCCGACAACGGGATGGTGCCTGAATAGAGCGACAGCGACAGGATGAACGCGGCCAGCAGGACGGGCACCGCCCGTCTGCCTGGCTCGGAGGTCGGTTTGAGACGACGGGCCATGAGACATCCTCCATGCCGCAAACTTCCTCAGCTGCGGCGGCGTCAAAGTATAAGAGTGCTATCTGGAAGTCAATCCGACGGCCGCCCCGGAGGCCCCCGAGACCCGGGTTGGGACCGGAGTATACTGAAAAGTTGAGACTGACCCCCCGGCGGGGCGGGCCGCGACGGCTCCGCCCGGGGTCGGGGCCCCTTTTGGGGGCAGGATTGCGACGCCGCGCGCGGGTGATCGGCGACTGGCTGGAGGATTGAGAGATGTCAAGCCGGAAGACCACGTTTTTCTATGCAGGTCTGATCGCCGTGGCCTCGCTGGCCGTCGGCATGGTCATCGCGTCGCGTCTGGATCTGGCGCCGCGCTCGGAGGCCCAGACGCTGAACCTGGCGCCCCAGGTCAGCAACGCCGGGCCGGCTGCGGGACCACTGGACGCCCTGACGTTCAGGAACATCGCCAAGGCCCAGACCCCGGCCGTCGTGAACATCCGCACCCAGACGAAGCGCCAGGCACAGGACATCACCGGCATGTTCGGCGGCGGACAGGATGACCCCTTCAACCAGTTCTTCCAGCGCCAGCTCCCGCGCAACCAGCGGCCGCGCGAAGAGGTGGCCGTCGCGGCGGGCACGGGGTTCATCATCAACAAGGACGGCTACATCCTGACCAACAACCACGTCGTCGAAGGCGCGACCAAGATCGAGGTCGGGCTCTACGGCGACGAAGATCAGGTGTACGAGGCGAAGATCATCGGCAAGGATGTGCTGACCGACAGTGCGCTCATCCAGCTCATCAAGAAGCCGGATCATGCCCTGCCCGAGGCCAAGCTGGGCGACTCCGGCCAGATGGCGCCGGGCGACTGGGTCATGGCGATCGGGAACCCGTTCAACCTCAGCCACACGATCAGCGTGGGCGTCATCAGCGCCATCGGCCGGCCCATGCAGGTGGCGGAAGGACGATTCGAGGATGTGCTCCAGACCGACGCCGCGATCAACCCCGGCAACTCCGGCGGGCCGCTGCTGAACATCCGCGGTGAAGTCATCGGCATCAACACCGCCATCTACACGGACTCGGCTCGCGCGGCGAACATCGGGATCGGCTTTGCCGTACCGATCAGCACGGTGCGGGAGATCCTGCCGCAGTTGCAGACGGGCAAGATCGTCAGGGGACGCATCGGGGTTACGGTCCGGGACGTGTCGCGCGACGCGCTGGCGGATTTCGGGCTCAAGGATCGCAAGGGCGCCGTGGTCGCCTCGGTGACGCCCAACGGCCCGGCCGCCAAGGGCGGCATCGAGCTGGGCGACGTGATCCTCGAGGTCAACGGCAAGGCGGTGGCCGATCGCAACGACCTCGTGCGGACGATCATGGCCACCAAGCCGGGCACCTCGGTGCCGATCAAGGTGCTCCGCGACAAGAAGGAGCGCAGCCTCTCGGTGACGGTGGAGGAGCTCGACCTGGCGGCCGAGGGCAACCAGGCTGAAGAAGCGTCACAGGAAGAATCGACGGGCACCGGGTTCGGCCTGACGCTCGGGCCGCTCAGCTCCGACATGGCGCGGCGCCTGCGGGTGCCGTCCGGTACGAAGGGCGTGCTCATCACCGACATGGATCCGACCGGCGCGGCGGCGCAGGCCGGCCTGCAGCCGGGAGACGTCATCCTGAAGGTGAATCGTCAGCCGGTTGAATCGGTGGCCGACGCGAGCCGCGCCCTGACCGCGATCAAGCAGGGCAGCACCGCATTCCTGATCGTCATGCGCGGCGGGCAGGAACAGTTCATCACGATGACCAAGAAGTAGCGCGCGACCCAAAAGGCCCCGTGATGCCGCACGAGGTCCGCTCGCTGCTCGTGGACCGCATCCGGCGCGACGGTCCGCTCACCGTCGCCGGCTACATGGAGCTGGCGCTCTACGCGCCCTCGGTTGGCTACTACGCCCGGACGGCCCAGGCATCGGGCCGTTCGGGCGATTTCTACACCAGCGTCGACATCGGTCCGCTGTTCGGCGAGCTGCTGGCGCGGCAGTTCGCCGAGATGGCGCGCCTCCTGGCCCCGGCCGATCCGTCCATCCCGTTTCCCATCAGCCTCGTGGAAGCCGCCGCAGGAAACGGCCGTCTCTCGAGAGACGTGCTCGACGCCGCAGACCGTTGCGAACCGCGATTCTACGAGTCCGTGGCACTTCACCTGGTCGAGCGCAGCGGTTCGGCACGATCGGTCCAGCGCGAGCACCTCGGCCCGCACGCGGCCAAGCTCGTCGCGTCGCTCGAGAGCGTCCCATCAGGAATCACGGGCATCCTCTTCGCCAACGAGTTGCTCGACGCGCTGCCGACTCACCTGGTCACGATGACCGCCGATGGCCTGCGCGAGCTCTACGTGGATCTGGATGGCGACACGCTCGTTGAGCGTCCAGGCCCGCTGTCGACGCCCGCGCTTGGCGACTATCTCCGGCAGGTGGGGGCGCATCTGGCGGTCGGCTCGCGCGCCGAGGTCAACCTCGAGGCCCAGGCGTGGGTGCGTGAGGCGGCAGCCCGCCTCACGCGCGGCTTCCTGTTCATCATCGACTACGGGCACCAGGCCCGGGATCTCTACTCGCCGCAGCGTGCCGAGGGCACGCTGGCCACCTTCCAGCGCCACCGCCATGACGGCCGCGACCCGGCCTCGCCGCGCACGCCGTCGTGGCTGGTCGATCCGGGCTCCCGCGACATCACGGCGCACGTGGACTTCACCGGGATCCAGCAGGCGGCCACCCAGGCCGGGCTCGACTTCATCGGCGTCGCGGACCAGACTCACGTCCTGATGAACATCGCCGCGTCGAGCGGTCTGCTCGAGCAACTGAACGCGGCGGACCGCATGCGGGACCGTCTGGCCCTCAAGACCCTCATCGTGCCGGGCGGCCTGGGCAGCACGCACTCGATGATGGTGCTGGGAAAAGGCGTGGGCAAGCCCGAGCTGATGGGACTTCGCCCGTTCAACCAGGCGGTTCACTGAAACGGTGGCCGGAGGCCGGAAGGCCCCCGAGCAACGGCCACGCCGCACCGTGGTGACGGGTCGTGGTCTAATGGACCAGGCACCCGAAGGCAGAAGGCCGCACATCCGGAGACAGGGGCCCTCTCGAAGGGAAGGCAGAACATGTCGGCTACTCTCGAGCGCGAGATCAAACTGCGGTTCGACAGCGCGGAACAGGCGCAGACTGTCGTCAAGGCGTCCGGCGCGACCCCGCTGCACGGGCGTCGCTTCCAGGAAGACTGCCTGCTCGACACGGCCGATGAACGTCTCAAGCAGGAGCGCAGCGTCCTCCGCATCCGAACCGAGGGCAGCCGCAGCCTGTTGACGTTCAAGGGCCCGGTGCAGCCGGGGCCGATGAAGGTCAGGGAGGAGCTCGAGACGGTGGTGGCCGACGGCGAGCTCATGCGCCGCCTGCTCGAGCGCCTCGGCCTGCACGTCTGGTTCCGCTACCAGAAGTACCGCGAGGAATTCGGCCACGAAGACGTCATCATCGCCATCGACGAAACGCCGGTGGGTGTCTTCGTGGAGATCGAAGGCAGCGAGGCGGGCATCACGTCGATGGCACAGACGCTCGGCAAGGGCCCGGCCGACTACATCGCCGATTCGTACCGCGGTCTGTTTCTGCTGCTGCGGGACTCCTGCGGCCTGACCGGGCAGGACATGGTGTTCGAGGAGCGGTAGATGTGGCCAACGCTCGTGCTGACGGCCGGCCAGGGGACCCGCGCGCGTCCCTTGTCGTACGTGCGGGCGAAACCCGCCTTCCCGGTCGCCGGCGTTCCGCTGGCCGGACGTATCCTCAGGTCCCTCGCCACGGCGGGCGTCCGGGACGTCGTCCTGAACCTCCACCACCTGGCACACACGATCACGAGAACCATCGGTGACGGCACCGGCTACGGCGTGCGCGTCAGGTACTCGTGGGAACAGCAGCTGATGGGCAGCGCCGGCGGACCGCGCCGCGCGCTCTCCATCCTCGACGCGCCCCGATTCCTCATCGTCAACGGCGACACGGTGTGCGATGTCGACCTCGGCGCCCTCTGCCGTCAGCACGCGGAGCAGGGCGCGCGCGTCACGATGGCGCTGGTGCCCCACCCGGAACCGGGCCGCTACGGAGGGGTGCTGGTCGATGAGGCGGATCGCGTGATCGGTTTCACGCCGCAAGACACGACCGCTGCGAGCTGGCACTTCGTCGGGATTCAGGCGGTCGACGCCAGCGTGTTCGCCGGGCTGTCTGCCGATCGGCCGTCGGACTCGGTCGCGACGGTCTACCGGGATCTCATCGCGCGCGAGCCCGGCAGCGTCCGCGCGTTCCGAAGCCACGCGCGGTTTCGCGATGTCGGCACGCCGGCCGACTATCTCCAGACCAGCCTGGACCTCTCTCGCGACGAGCGCACGCCAGGGCCGCTGACCGGCGACGCCCCGCGGATTGACCCGTCAGCCTTCATCACGCAGTCGGTGCTCTGGGACCGCGTGAGTATTGGAGCAGAGGTCGAACTGGATCAGTGCGTGGTCGCCGACGATGTGATCGTTCCCGGCGGGAGCCGCTTCGCGCGGTCTGCAATCGTGCGCGTCGGCGACGCAGAACCGGGCCCCGGTGATATCGTGGAAGGCCTGCTGATCGTTTCTCCGCTGGCGCATGCCGCGCGGGCGAAACCGCACGCTGCACGCGTGACGAGCCGCGTGGAGACGCATCGTTCTGTGGATCGAGGGAAGGGACAGGACACATGACGCCGTTGAAGGGCCGATCGGACGTTCCGCTGCCGGCCGGTGTCGCCGGGTACTCGACCGCGCGGGGCTCTCGGGCGACCGCGCCCGCGTGGTGCCGTTGACCGGCGACGCCTCGGATCGGCGGTACTTCCGGGCCCTCACCACTGAAGGCCACACGATCGTGCTGGCCCTTCACGCCGCGTCGTTCCAGATGGAGGCCCTCCCCTTCGTCAACGTCGCGCGGCTGTTCAGCCAGGTGCCGCTGCCCATTCCGGCGATTCTCGGCCATGCGGACGACCTCGGCGTGCTGGTGGTCCAGGACCTGGGCGATGTCACGCTGCAGGCGCATCTCGGCGCCGCCTCGCCCGGCGAACACGCGGCGCTCTACCGCCAGGCGATTGGCCTGCTCGACAGACTGCAGCGGCGGGGCCGCGACCTCGAGTCGGACCAGTTCCTGCCGTATCGAGTGGCGTTCGATGTCGACAAGCTGACCTGGGAGCTGGAGTTCTTCGTCAAGCATTTCATCGAGGCCTACCGGGGTGTGCCGGTTCCCCCGGCCGCCCGCGCGGCCATCGCTGAAGAGTGGGTGCCCATGGTCCAGGAGCTCGCCTCGGAGCCCCGCGTGCTGTGCCACCGCGACTACCACAGCCGGAACCTGATGCTGCACGACGGGCAGCTGTTCATGATCGACTTCCAGGACGCGCGCATGGGCCCGGACACCTACGACCTCGCATCGCTCCTGCGCGACTCGTATGTCGACATCGGCGAGGACTCGGTCGAGGACTTCATTGCGTATTTCCTGGCCCTCAAGGGGCTGCCGCAGAAGGGTGGCGAGGCCGGCGAGTTCCGCCGCCGCTTCGACATGATGGCGCTGCAGCGGAACCTGAAGGCGCTCGGCACGTTCGGGTACCAGACGGCGACGCGCCAGAACCCCGTCTACATCCAGTACATCCCGCGCACCCTGCGCTTTGCCGCCACCAATCTCGCGAAATACCCCCGCTGGGCCCGCCTGCGCGACCTGCTGTCGTCGTACGTCGAGGAATTCAGATAGCGGGCTTCGGGGAAACGGCCGGCCGCCTCTTTCGCCCGCCACCGGCGCGATCTCGGGGGGCGGGCCCGCCGATTCAGATAAAATGGAATCCTGGTTCCCTTTTGATGGAGCAACCCGGTGCGATTCGGAGTCTCGACACTCCTGTACCACGGCCAGCGTCTCACGCAGCAGCACCTGCAGGAGATCGCGGCGTGCGGCTTCGACACCATCGAGGTGGTGGCGACACGTACGCACTTCGATTACCAGGACCCCGCCGCGGTCGCCTCGCTCGAGTCGTGGATCGCCGGGAGCGGCTTGCGGCTCCATTCGATCCATGCGCCGTTCGCCGAGAGCTTCTCGGACGGCCGATGGGGCGAGGCGTTCTCCAACGCCTCGCGTGACGAGAAGGTCAGGGGCCGGGCCGTGCGCGAAGCGATCGCCGCGCTCAGGGTGGCCCGTCGCGTGAAGTTCGACTTCCTCGTTGTCCACCTCGGGCTCCCGGACTCGCTGCACCCGCCGCCGGGAGACAACCAGAGGGACGCGGCGCGCCGAAGCATCGAGCAACTCGAGGAAGAGGCGGGCGCGCTCGGCGTTCGCATTGCGGTCGAGGTCATTCCAAACGGCCTGAGCTCGCCGGAGTCGCTGGTGGCCCTGATCGAAGACCAGCTGGACTTGCCTCGCGTGGGAGCGTGCCTGGATTTCGGGCACGCCTGCATGATGGGTGATCCCGTGGACGCCGTCGAAACGCTGTCGGGCAACCTCGTCACGACGCACGTGCACGACAATCACGGCAAGGCCGACGAGCACCTGGTGCCCTTCGAGGGCGCCATCAACTGGCCCGCGGCCCTCATGTCTCTCGAGAAGATCGGCTACGACGGCCTGCTGATGCTCGAACTGGCCGGGACGGGCGACACGGCAACAACCCTGCGGAAGGCCCGCGAGGCCTGCACGCGGTTCGAACACGCGGTGGAGACCTGGATATGACCCACGACGGCACAGTGGCCTACATCGAAGACATCGCCCGGTATGACGGCCAGGTGGTCACGTTGCGGGGCTGGCTCCACAACCGGCGGTCGAGCGGCAAGATCCACTTCCTGACGCTACGCGACGGCAGCGGCTTCATCCAGGGCGTCATGTCGAAGTCGTCCGTGGACGAGGACACGTTCAGGCGCGCGGACCACTTGACGCAGGAGACCTCGCTCATCGTCTCGGGCCGCGTCCGCGCGGACAAGCGGGCGCCCGGCGGTTTCGAGGTGGACGTGGCCACGCTCGAGATCGTGGGCGAGTCGGTGGACTACCCCATCACGCCGAAGGAACACGGCGTCGACTTTCTGATGGATCGCCGCCATCTCTGGATTCGGTCGGAGCGCCAGCATGCGATCCTCCGGATCCGCCACGAGGTGATTGCCGGCGTGCGGCACTTCTTCGACGACCGGGGGTTCATCCTCGCCGACACGCCAATCTTCACCCCGGCTGCCTGCGAGGGCACGACCACGCTGTTTCCGGTGCAGTACTTCGAATCGGATACGGCCTACCTGACGCAGAGCGGGCAGCTCTACAACGAGGCCAACGCGATGGCGCTCGGCCGGACCTACTGTTTCGGCCCCACGTTCCGGGCCGAGAAGTCGAAGACCCGCCGCCACCTCACCGAGTTCTGGATGGTGGAGCCGGAAGTGGCCTGGGCCACGCTCGATGACGTGATTCAGCTGGCCGAAGACCTGGTGGTGTCGGTCGTCGCGCGAGTGCTCGAGCGCCGCATGCCCGAGTTGAAGCGCCTCGAACGCGACGTCACGAAGCTCGCAAGCGTCCAGTCGCCGTTTCCGCGCATCTCGTACGACGATGCCGTCAGGCTGCTCAACGAAAAGGGCCAGTCCTTCGAGTGGGGCGGCGATCTTGGCGCACCGGACGAAACGGTGCTGTCGTCGCAATTCGATCGGCCGCTCTGCGTCCATCGGTACCCGTCGAAGGTCAAGGCGTTCTACATGGAACCCGATCCGCAGAGGCCGGAGCTGGCGCTGTGCGTCGACGTGCTGGCGCCGGAAGGCTACGGCGAGATCATTGGAGGGAGCCAGCGCATCGCGGAGTACGCGCTGCTCGTCAAACGGATCAAGGAGCACGATCTGCCGCCCGAGGCGTTCGGGTGGTATCTCGACCTTCGACGCTTCGGAGGCGTTCCGCACGGCGGATTCGGGATGGGCATCGAGCGGGTCGTCAGCTGGATCTGCGGGCTCGACCACCTGCGCGAGGCCATTCCGTACCCGCGCATGATGTATCGGATGTACCCGTAGACTTCGTCAGGTCGTCATCAATGAAAGTCGGGTTCGTTTCGCTCGGTTGCCCCAAGAACCTCGTCGATTCCGAAGTCATGATCGGGCTCATCCGGCAGGCGGGCCATGACGTCACGCACGAGGCGCAGGAGGCCGACGTGCTGGTCGTCAACACGTGCGCCTTCATCGATTCGGCCAAGCAGGAGTCGGTGGACACCATCCTCGAGATGGCGCAGCACAAGCGCGACGGCCGCTGCACCAGGCTCGTGGTCACCGGATGCCTGGCCGAGCGATACCGCGAGGACCTGCGAGCGCAGATTCCTGAAATCGACGCGGTGCTCGGCACCGGGGAAGTCCCCGAGATCCTCGGCGCGGTTGACGCATCGAGACAGCCAGGGGCTGCTCCCCTGCGCCTGTTCCGGCATTCCCCGGCCGCGGCCGGCCAGGCCCCGATCGAGCCCGGCAGCCCGGATCAGCCGGCAGCCGCCCTACCGCAATACCTCTACGACGCAGACACGCCACGCAGCCTCGTTACCCCGCCGCACTACGCGTATGTGAAGGTCGCCGAAGGCTGCGACTACAAGTGCTCGTTCTGCATCATCCCCACGCTGCGCGGCCATTATCGGAGCCGTTCGACCGAATCGGTGGTCACCGAAGCCCGGCGGCTCGCCGGCCAGGGGGTCCGGGAACTGATCCTGATTTCGCAGGACACGACCTTCTACGGCGTCGATCGAGGGGAACGTGGTGCCCTGGCCCGGCTCCTCAGGGCCCTGAACACGATCGAGGGTCTCGAGTGGATTCGCCTGCTCTACCTCTATCCGACCACGATCGGCGACGACACGCTGGCGGCCATGGCCGAGTGCGAGAAGGTCTGCAAGTACGTCGACCTCCCGCTGCAGCACGCGGCAGACTCGGTGCTCAGGCGGATGAAGCGGCCAGGGACCGGGAAGACCTACCGAAAGCTGCTCGACCGGATTCGCGAGCGCGTCCCCGGTGTCGCGCTGCGCACCACGTTCATCGTCGGCTTCCCTGGAGAGACCCCGGCCGAGTTCGAAGCCCTCGAGCAGTTCGTCCGCGACGTCCGGTTTGACCACCTTGGCGTGTTCACCTACTCGCACGAGGAGGACACCACCGCCTTCCGCCTGACCGACGACGTGACGCCTTCGTCGAAGCGGAAGCGCCGGAACGCGATTATGGCGCTCCAGCGGCGGATCGCGGCGGCGGCGCAGCGGCGGCGGATCGGCGAGCAGGTCAGGATCGTCGTGGACGGCCCCTCGCCCGACGCCCCGCTGGTGCTGCGCGGACGGCTGGCGACGCAGGCTCCCGACATCGACTCGTGCGTGTACCTGACGGAGGTGGATCCTGCGGCGATCCCGGCGGGATCGTTCCTGAATGCGACCGTGGTGGACGCGCGGGGATACGACCTGGTCGTCCGGCCGTTGCCCGACCCTGAGGCCGAGTGATATACTAACTTGCTTCGGGAGTCGGGGCTACGGACAACTGGAGTGGGCTCGTGCCCACTTTTTCTGTTTCAGGGAAAGGCCGCGGCCGTGGAGCAGGTATCCGGGGCAGGCACGCAGGCGAAGGTCCGGGCCATCGCCGAACGGGTGGCTGCCTCGCGGGGTCTCGAGATCTTCGACGTGCTGTTCCGTCGGGAATCCCGAGGCTGGGTGCTGAGGATCTACCTCGACAAGCCCGGGACGGCCGTGCACGCGGGCCGCGCCGGGGGCGGGGTGGCGGGTGAAAGCGTCACCATCGAGGATTGCCAGCGCGTGAGCAACGATGTCAGCGCGATCCTCGACGTCGAGGACGCCGTCAGCGTGAAATACATCCTGGAGGTCTCGTCTCCGGGACTGGATCGGCCGCTGCGGAAGCTCGACGATTATCGCCGGTTCGCGGGATGCCTGGCGAAGATGGTCCTGCACGAGGCGATCGACGGGCAGAAGCACCTTCGGGGCCGCCTGCAGGGCGTCGACGGCGACGAGGTGCTGGTTCTGGACGAGCGGGGGCGGTCGAGACGGGTGCCCTTTGCGGTGATTGCGCGCGCGCAGTTGGAAGTGGAGTTCTAGACGTGGCAGGTATGAACAATCCATTGATGCAGACCATCGAGGCGCTCGCCAAGGAAAAGGGCATCGGCCCCGAGGTCATCGTCTCGGCCATCGAAGACGCCGTGCTGACGGCTTCGCGCAAGTATTACAAGACCAACGAGAACCTCAAGACGCGGTTCAATTCCGAGACCGGCCAGGTCGAACTCTTCGCCGTCAAGCTGATCGTGAACGAGGTCACCGATCCGGCCACCGAGATCGCGGTGGGCGAGGCGCAGGCCATCTACGGCGAAGAAGCCGAAGTGGACATGGAGATCGAGTTCCCCAAGTCCACCGAGGTCCTCGGCCGCATCGCGGCGCAGACCGCCAAGCAGGTCATCTTCCAGAAGGTCCGCGAGGCCGAGCGCGAGAACATCTTCGCCGAGTACAACGAGCGGATCGGCGAGGTCGTCAACGGCGTGGTGAAGCGGTTCGAGAACGGCGACATCATCATGGAGGTCGGCCGCGTCGAAACGGTGCTGCCCCGCAAGGAGCAGTCGCGCGCCGAGAGCTACGCGCCCGGCGACCGGGTCCGCGCCGTGATCCGCGCCGTGACGAGAAGCACCAAGGGCCCGCAGATCGTCCTCTCACGCACGGACGCCGCGCTGCTGGTCAAGCTGTTCGAGCAGGAAGTCCCCGAGATCTACGACGGCACCGTGGTCATCAAGGGCGCGGTGCGCGAGGCGGGTGATCGCGCCAAGGTCGCGGTCTATTCGCGCGAACGCGACGTCGACCCGGTGGGCGCCTGCGTCGGGATGAAGGGCACCAGGGTCCAGGCCATCATCCGCGAGCTGCGCGGCGAGAAGATCGACATCGTCGAGTACTCGGAGGACGCGGAGCTGTTCGTGACCAACGCGCTCAGCCCGGCCAAGGTCCAGCGCGTGAGCATCGTCGATGATCGCGATCGAGTGATGGAGGTCGTCGTCGAGGACAAGCAGCTCTCGCTGGCGATTGGCAAGAAGGGCCAGAACGTCAGGCTGGCCGCCAAGCTCACCGGCTGGCGCATCGACATCAAGAGCGAGGAAGAGAAGCGACGGGAAGTCGAGGTCCAGTTCATGGACCTGGAGGGCGATGCCGCCGCGCAGGCGGAAGGCACGACCGTCCCGGCCGACGTCCTGGAACTGCCGGGCATTCACGACGAAGTCGTGGCCGCGCTGCGGCAGGCCGGCCTGACGACCACCGCGGGGGTGGCCGCGTCGACGCTGGAGTCACTGGTGGAGTTGGGGTTCGATCAGGAAACGGGCGAGGCCGTGCTCGCGGCGGCGAAGACGAGAATGGAAGAGCGGGAGGCCGCGGAAGCCGCGGAGGCCGCCGAGGAGCCTGCCGCCCCTGAAGCCGAGCCTGAGGAAGAACACGGGCAGGACGCCTGACGCCGTTCGAGGCGCCATAGGCAAGGGTCCTGCCGAGCTATGAGGTCGAGGTAAGCGTTGGCCACTGTTCGGATTTACAAGATCGCGGAGTTGCTCGGCACGTCGAGCCAGGAAATCGTGGCGTTGCTCAAACGCGATCACGGGATCGAGGTCAAGAGCGCGTCGAGCACCGTCGAGGAGATCGTGGCGCGGCAGTTCGTGGAACGCTTGGCGCGCCAGCGAGGGATTACCCTCCCTTCGGGCGATATCTTCGCCGAAGGGGCGGCCGCGAAGGTGCGCAAGCCCGGCCTCGCCAAGAAGCCCGAACCGCCCCGGCCGGCGGCACCCAACCTGCCTCCGCCGCGGCTGATCAAGACGCTTCGGCCGCACGTGCCGGCCGATCTCGCGGCCGAACAGGCCGAGGCGCCCGAGCCGGAGCCCGTCGTCGAGGAGCAGCCGCAGGCCGCTCCCCCGCCGCCGGCGCCGGTCCACGTGCCGGTCGAGCCCGGCCCGCGCATCCGGGTCGAACAGCCGGCCCCTGTCATCGTCGAGCCGCCTCCGGCTCCAGCGCCGCCGCGGCCGCCAGAGGAGCCGGAAGCAACGCCGGTTCCCGTCGCCGTCGCGCACCCTGAGCCGGTTCCTGCGGCTCCGGTCATTGCGGCCGAGCCTCCAGCCCCGCCCAAGGCAGCCGAACCCGTCGTGGCCGAGGCTCACGTGGCGGCCCCGCCGCCGCCAGCGGTCAAGCCACCAGCGCCGGCGCCCCCAGTGGGCCGGCTGGTACCGCCGACGATGAGGTTGCGGGTCGAGGAACATCGTCCGCCCCTGCATCGAACCGAATCGGTGATCCCGCGTCCGCGCCCCGCGGCGCCTTCGGCGGTCATTCGGCCGCCGGTGGCCCAGCCGCCGAGGCCGGCCGGCGCGCCCGCCCCACGCCCAGGCATGCCGCCCAGGCCAGGGATGGCCGCCCGGCCCGGCGCACCTCGCCCGTCGGCCCCGTCGGCGTACGGCGGCCCGCGGCCGCTGCCATCGCAGCCCATCCGGCCCGCCTCGCCCGCCGGCGCTCGCCCGTCGGGCCCGGGAATGCTCCCGGCGAGGCCCGCTGTCGGACGCGCCCCAGGCCGCCCGGGCGGCGGCGCCTACCGGCCGCCGACGTCGAGAGGCCCCAGGCGCGACTCGGGCAGGGACTCGGGCGGAGGATCCTCGGTCATCGCCGCGGCACCGCCGCCTGTGACGAGGACCATCACGCTGGCGGAAGGCATGACGGTCAAGGATCTGTCCGACAAGCTCGATGTGCGCGCGAAGGAGATTCTGAAGAAGCTCCTCGACCGCCGCATCATGATGACGATCAACACGACGCTCGACACGGAAACCGCCACCTGGCTGGCCCGGGAGTTCGGCGCCGACGTCAAGATGCGGTCCTTCGAGGAGGAAATCCTCGAGACCGGCACCGATGACGCCAATCCCGAGGACGTCGTCAGCCGCGCGCCGGTCGTGACCGTCATGGGTCACGTCGATCACGGCAAGACCACGCTGCTCGACGCGATCCGCGAAACCCGGGTGGCCGAGCGGGAAGCCGGGGGCATCACCCAGCACATCGGCGCGTATCACGTGCAGGTCCACAACCGGAGCGTGGTCTTCCTCGACACGCCTGGTCACGAAGCGTTCACCCTGATGCGCGCCCGCGGTGCGCGCGTCACCGACATCGTCATTCTGGTCGTGGCGGCCGACGACGGGGTCATGCCCCAGACGCGCGAAGCCGTGGACCACGCCCGCGCGGCGAACGTGCCGATCATCGTCGCGATCAACAAGATCGACAAGCCCGACGCCAATCCGGATCGCGTCAAGCAGGCGTTGTCCGACCTCGGCCTGGTGCCCGAACAGTGGGGCGGCCAGACCGTCATGGTCGAGCTGTCGGCCAAGAAGCGCACGAACATCGAGCTGCTGCTCGAGATGATCCTGCTCGTCACCGACATCGGCGAGCTCAAGGCCAACCCGAAGCTTCCGGCCCAGGGCACCGTGCTCGAGGCCAAGCTCGACAAGGGCCGGGGGCCGGTGGCGACCGTGCTCGTGCAGAACGGCACGCTCCACGTCGGCGACACCGTCATCGCCGGGCCGATCATCGGCAAGGTCCGCGCACTGCTCGACGATCACGGCCGGGTGGTCAAGTCGGCCGGGCCGTCCTCGCCGGTCGAGGTCCTCGGCCTGGCAGGACTGCCGCAGCCGGGCGACTCGTTCCAGGCGATTGCCGATGCCGCCAAGGCCCGGCAGGTCGTGACCTTCCGCCAGACCCAGGCGAAGGAAAAAGCGCTCGGCGCCAAGGCCTCGCGCCTCACGCTGGAGTCGCTGCAGCAGCAGATCGCCGAGGGCAGCGTCAAGGAGCTGCCGATCGTCATCAAGGCCGACGTGCAGGGGTCCGCCGAGGTGCTCGGCGACACGCTGACCAAGCTGTCGGACGAGAAGGTGAAGGTCCGGATCATCCACGCGGGGGTCGGCGCGATCAACGAATCCGACATCCTGCTGGCCTCCGCCTCCAACGCGATCGTCATCGGCTTCAACGTCAGGCCCGATCGCGGCGCGGCAGACCTCGCCGAACGGGAGCGGGTGGAGATCCGGCAGCATTCGATCATCTACAACGTCATCGACGAGATGAAGAAGGCGATGACCGGGCTGCTCGAGCCGACGTTCCGCGAAGTGCGGATGGGCAGCGCAGAGGTCCGCGACACGTTCCGCGTGCCGAAGTTCGGCGTGATCGCCGGCTGCATGGTCCTCGACGGCGTCGTGGCACGAAGCGGCGACGCCCAGGCGCGGCTGCTGCGCGATCACGTGGTCGTCTACGAAGGCAAGATCGGCTCGCTCCGCCGGTTCAAGGACGACGTGAGCGAGGTGAAGTCCGGCTTCGAATGCGGGATCGGCTTCGAGAAGTTCAACGACATCAAGGTCGGTGACGTCATCGAGGTCTTCCGGACGGAGAAGCTGGCGGCCCAGGCAGCCGCAAACTAGCCTGGGCCGGGACGCGGCGCTTCCTGGATCGTGACCATGGTGGTTGCCCTCCTGTCAGTGGAATTGCACATGCCCGGCGCCCAGTCCCTGAAGGACAAGCGGGCGCTGCTGCGACGCGTCAAGGATCGCCTCACCAAGTTCAACGTCGCGGTCGCCGAGGTGGCGTACCACGACCTGTGGCAACGGGCGGCCCTCGGCGTGGTCACCGTCGCCACCGCGAGCGACCACGCGGACCGGGAGCTGGCCGCGGTCGCGGAGGAAATCGAGCGAATCGAGCCAGGCCTTATCACGCGGACCGAAGTCGAATTCCTCCGCTGAACCCGCCTGAGAGCAGGACCACGATGAGCACAGGCTTCCGTCCGGATCGAATCGCAGACCAGCTGCGGGCCGAGATCAGCGAGTTGCTGGCGCGCGAGGTACACGATCCCGGGATCGGGTTCATCACGCTGACCCGGATCTCGGTCACTGCGGATCTGCTGATCGCCCGCATCTACTACACGATGATCGGCGATGCCGCGGCCAGGAAGCAGACGGCCAAGGCCCTGCTCCGGGCCGTGCCCTTCCTCCGGCGCCAAGTGGCGGGACGCATGCGGCTGCGCCGGGTCCCCGAGCTGGAGTTCAGGTTCGACGAGTCGGTCGGCTACCAGGATCGTGTCGAGCAGATCATTCAGAACATCCATGCGGAAGACGCGGCCCGGGCCGGTGACGCGGTCCCGCCAGCACCCGACGACGATGACAAAGTCGACCCAGAGTAACCGCGAGGCGTGTGCGCTGGTCTGCGAGGCGCTCAGGGGCCGGAACCGGCTGGTCATCACGGCTCACCTCAGGCCCGACGGCGACGCCATCGGATCCGAGATCGCCCTGGCGCTCGCCCTCGAGGCGCTGGGCAAGCGTGTGCGCGTGGTCAACTTCGATCGGACACCGCCGCCCTTCAACGAGCTGCCGGAAGTCGACAGGATTGAGATCGCCGACCGGGTCGGCGAGGCGGTCGATGCCGTGATCGTGCTCGAGTGCGGCGCCCTCGATCGAACCGGCCTGGTCGATCTCGACGGCCGATTCGTCGTCAATATCGACCACCATCCTGGGAACACCAGCTACGGCGCCGTCAACTGGTACGACCGGTCGGCCGCGGCATGCGGTGAAATGGTCTTCGATGTCATCGAAGGGCTGGGCGCGAAGCTGACACCGGATATTGCGACGCACCTGTACATCGCGATCCTCACCGACACCGGATCGTTCCGCTACTCTGCGCTGTCGCGCCGCACGTACGAGACCGCCGGACGCCTGGTCGAGGCCGGCGCCGATCCGGTCGCGCTGGCGCGGCTGGCCTTCGACAGCAACTCGGTCGGCCGCCTGCGCCTGTTCGGAATGGTCATGGCAGCGATGGAAATCGACCCTTCCGGGCGCATCGCGAGCCTTCGCATGGACGAAGCGATCGCCGCCGAGAGCGGCGGATCGTCCGAAGACACCGACGGATTGAGCAATCTGCCGCTGACCGTGCGCGAGATCCAGGCAGTGGCTTTCTTCAAGCAGGCCGAGGCGGGACAGTACCGCGTCAGTTTCAGGTCAAAGGGCGAGATCGATGTCGGAAGCGTCGCGCGCCGGTTCGGCGGGGGCGGCCATCGGAACGCCGCCGGATGCACCGTCCAGGGCACCTTCGAGCAAGTGCGCGATCTCGTGATGGAGCCCGTGCGGCTCGCTGTCGACGAGGCGGCCGGTGCCGGGCCGGTGCCCCCCGCGCTTTCCCGGTCCGAACCTGCCCGTGGGTAACGGGAGCGCCCGCGGCGCCACCGCGGACCTGGCGGATGTCATCGTCCGGGGCGGCGTGCTGGTCGTCGACAAGCCTCCAGGACCGACCTCGCACGACGTGGTCTCCGTAGTCCGCCGGGCCCTGCGGAACGCGAAGACGGGCCACACGGGAACCCTCGATCCGGCCGCGACCGGCGTCCTGCCGATCGTCATCGGCAAAGCGACCCGACTCGCGCAGTTTCTCGCAGCCAGCGAGAAGGAGTACCTGGCCCGCATCCGGCTGGGCGCCGCCACCGACACCTACGATGCTTCGGGCACGATCACCGCCGGGTCACGTGAGCCGATGGCGAGTGTCGCTCCGGGAGCCATCGAGGACGCACTCGCGCGCTTTCGCGGCAGGCAAATGCAGGCTCCGCCCGCGTTTTCGGCGAAGCAGGCCGGCGGCGTGCGAGCCTACGAGCAGGCGCGCAAGGGCCGGAGCATCGAACTGGCCGAGGCCGAGGTCGAGGTGTATTCCCTCGAGCTGGTGTCGGTCGAGGGCGTGGACCTGACCGTCAGGATGGTGACATCCCCCGGCTTCTACGTTCGGTCCTTCGCCCACGATCTTGGCCTGCTGCTCGGCTCGGGAGGCCACTTGCTGGAACTCAGGCGCCTGAGAAGCGGCGTTTTCGGCCTCGATGGAGCCGTGACGCTCGACGTGGTGGCAGGGGAACGCGAGGAGGTCTGGCGCCGGATGGTCGGGATCGACAGCCTGCTGCCGCACCTGAAGGAGGCCCGGCTGACCGAGGAGGGGTGCCGCTACCTGACGCACGGCCGCGAGTTGGACGCCTCGGTCCTCGAGGGCCCGTTCGAGATGCCGGATTCCGGGCCGATCCGGCTGGTCAGCGACGCCGGACGGCTGGTCGGGATCGGGTCGCCCGGTGCCAGCGGCACTTTGCGCCCGACAATCGTGCTGGTGTAACATATTGATTTTGCTGGTGTAAGAAACTGTCCTGACGGCGGACTCCGGGGCGCCCGATGCGGCGACTGCTGGACCGTGCGTGGTGGGGGAAGACGTGACACTGAACAAAGACCGCAAGACCGAGATCATCGAGACATACAAGACTCACGATGGCGACACCGGCTCACCTGAGGTCCAGGTGGCCATCCTGAGCGAGCGGATCGCGGACTTGACCGAACACTTCAAAGTGCATGCGAAGGACCACCACTCCCGGCGGGGCCTTCTGATGCTGGTGGGCCAGCGGCGGCGCCTGCTCGACTACGTCAAGCGGAAAGACCCGGCTCGATACAGCGACTTGATCCAGCGGCTGGGCATTCGGAAGTAGGCGGCCGCATGCTCGCGCGGGAACCCTCGAGGCGGCGCACCCTGGCGGTCCGCCGCTCCGGGAATCCCGGCACGAACATCAGGCCCACCGGTCCCGTGACACTCACCGGACACTCTCCCCGTTTCGGGCCTTCACGCGCGCTCATTCGAGCGGGCGCCAGCACGGCTCCGGGGTTTTTCGTGAAGGCCAGCACACCCGACCCGGGGGAAGCCCGGGACCAGAGGCAAGTACGATGCACAAACGCGAAGTGACTGTCGGCAGCCGGACGTTGTCGATCGAGACCGGCCGACTGGCCAAGCAGGCCAACGGCTCGGTCTTCGTGCGGTACGGCGATACGGTGGTGCTCGTCACCGCCTGTTATGCCCCGGCCGAGCGCCTGGGGATCGATTTTCTACCGTTGACGGTGGACTACCGCGAGTACACCTACGCGTCGGGGCGGATTCCGGGCGGGTTCTTCAAGCGCGAAGGCAAGCCGACCGAAAAGGAAGTCCTGACCAGCCGCTGCATCGATCGCCCGGTGCGCCCGCTGTTCCCGTCGGGCTGGCACCACGAGACGCAGATCATCGCGATGGTCCTGTCGGCCGACTCCGACAACGACTCGGACGTCATCGCGATCACCGGCGCGGGAGCCGCGCTGGCGCTCTCCGAGATTCCCTTCCAGAAGACGATCGCGGGCGTCAGGGTCGGCATGATCGACGCCGAGATCATCATCAATCCGACCTACGAGCAGCGCAAGCGATCGAGCTTCGACCTGGTGGTGGCCGGCACGAGCGAGGGCCTGGTGATGGTCGAGGCGGGCGCGAAGGAGGTCAGCGAGGCGGACCTGCTCCGGGCGCTCGACGCGGCCCACGCGGCGATTCGCGACATCGTGGTCTGCATCGACGCCATGGCCAAGGAGGTCGGGAAGGCCAAGCGCCCGGCTCCCGAGCGCACCATCGGGGCCGATTTCTACCGCGAGGTGGAAGAGAAAGTGCTCGTGCCCCTCAGCGAGGCGATGCGCATCCGCGGCAAGCTCGAGAACTACGAGCGGGTCGACCAGCTGCTCGACGAGCTGATCGCGTCGCTGCCCGAGGAAGAGGTCGAGCGGAAGACCGAGGCCAAGGTGATCTTCAAGGAGCTCAAGGAGCGCGTGATGCGCGATGAGATCCTCGAGCGCCGCAAGCGCCTCGACGGCCGCGCCTTCGACGAGATCCGCCCGATCTGGTCGGAGGTTGGCGTGCTGCCTCGCACCCACGGGTCGGCCGTGTTCACGCGCGGGGAGACGCAGGCGCTCGTCACGGCGACGCTCGGCACCTCCGAGGACCAGCAGAAGATCGAGATGGTGGACGGCGAGACCTACAAGCGGTTCATGCTCCACTACAACTTCCCGCCGTTCTCGGTGGGCGAAGTGGCCTTTCTCCGCGGCCCGGGCCGGCGCGAAGTCGGGCACGGGGCGCTCGCCGAGCGGGCGCTCTCGCCGCTCATCCCGTCCGAGGAGACGTTCCCCTACACCATCCGCGTCGTGTCGGACATCCTCGAGTCGAACGGGTCATCCTCGATGGCGAGCGTGTGCGGCGGCTCGCTGGCCATGATGGACGCGGGCGTGCCGCTCAAGGCGCCCGTGGCCGGCATCGCGATGGGCCTCGTCATCGACGAGAGCACCGGGAAGTTCGCGGTCCTGACCGACATCGCCGGCGCCGAGGACCACTACGGCGACATGGACTTCAAGGTCACCGGCACGCGTGAAGGCGTGACGGCCCTCCAGATGGACATCAAGGTGACGGGCATCTCGTCCGAGATCATGCGCCAGGCGCTGGAGCAGGCCCGCAAGGGCCGGCTCGAGATCCTGGCCAAGATGGAGGCGACGCTCGCCGCGCCGCGGACCAACATCTCGACTTTCGCGCCCCGGATCATCAGCATCAAGATCCCGGTGGACAAGATTCGCGACGTCATCGGACCGGGCGGCAAGATGATCCGCAGCATCATCGAACGCTGCGGCGTCAAGATCGACGTCGAGGACGACGGCTCGGTGAACGTGGCGTCGGCCGACGAGGAGTCGGCCAAGAAGGCCATCGGGATCATCCAGGAGCTGACGGCGACGGCAGAGCTCAACAAGACCTACCTCGGCAAGGTCCAGCGCATCACCGACTTCGGCGCGTTCGTCGAGATCATGCCGGGCACCGACGGTCTGCTGCACGTCTCCGAGATCGCGAACCATCGCGTGAACGACGTGAGGGACGAGCTGACCGAAGGCGAGCAGATCCTCGTCAAGGTCATCAACGTCGACCCATCCGGGAAGATCCGCCTCAGCCGCAAGGCGCTGCTCGAGGGCGAGGAAGGCGGCGGAGGCGAAGCGCCGGCCGGCGACGGTTCGGCCTCGCCCTCTGGGGATCGTCCGCAGAGCCCGCGTCCTCCGCGGCGCGACGGTCCGGGCGGCGGCAGGGATCGCGGACCCCGACGCCGGTAGTCCGCCCCGTTTCGCCTGCCCCGGTCATCGCCGCCTGCCAGATACGAGTACCGGCTCTTGGAACAGAAGCCAAGAGCCGGTACAATGAATCAGTCATCCATGCTCTCGGGCCCGCGCGTCTCACCACAAAGGAGTACGCCGATGGTTGCCCCCGTCTTCGCCCGGCCGTCTGTGGAGATGCTGGCGGCGTTCGTGCTGGCCGGCGCCGTTTCCGCCGGCGGCAACGGATCGGCGCGCCCGCTCTACGCAGATGACGCGTCCATCGTGCCCGTGTCGCAGGAGTCGGCTCCGGCGCGACGCGAATTCACCGTGGTCGGCCGGCGCTATGCCTACTCGCCCGATCGGATCGAGGTCAATCAGGACGATCTCGTGAAGGTCACCCTGGTCGCCGAGGACATTCCCCACAGCTTCACGATCGACGCGTATCGCATCGCCAAGCGAGCCGCGCCCGATCATCCCGTGACCTTCGAGTTCCGCGCGAACCAGGCCGGGACCTTCGAGTTCTACTGCAACCTGACCACCGATGAGGGGTGCCGCCGGATGCGCGGGCAACTGGTGGTCGCCGCCCGGCCTCGCTAGGTTTCCGCCTCAGCCTCGCCCGGTCCTGTCGCCGGCCCTGATTCCCGGGGGGACGAGGCCGCCCACTGCTGCGCCATGCTGATCCGCTCGGCCACGGGGGGATGCGTGTAGAAGAAACCCAAGGCGAAGGCTGACGGCCGTTCCTCCGCAAGATTCTGTGCCGCCATCCGCTTCATGGCGGCGACGAAGGCGCCGGGATTCCGGGTCAGCTGGAGGGCAAATCGATCCGCACGCCGCTCGATCCACCGCGACAGCGAGTTCGCGAGCGGAATCGTCACGGCCGACACCACCCCGGCCGTGAGCAGCAACACGGGCAGGCCGGCGACGTCATCCGGCCCGCGCAGCCCGGCCGCCGGCCCGGCGGCCACGAGCATCCGGTGGGCGGCATAGAACCCGCAGAGCGACAGCAGCGATTCGGCCAGCAGCCCGCGCCAGAGATCGTGGCGAACGTGATGCCCCAGCTCGTGCGCCAGGATGACCTCGATCTCCTCATCGGAGTAGTCCGCCAGCAGCGTGTCGGAGAGCAGGATGCGGCGCGTCGACCCGAGGCCCACCAGCGCAGCCTGCACCCGGCGGGTCCGGTCGCTGACTCTCCACTCGTGCACGCTGAGGACCGCCGTCTTCGCACGCCTCGCCAGCGAGGTCAGCCTGTCGCGAAGGTCGGTCCGGGAAAGCGGCGCAAGCGTGAAGAGGAGCGGCAGCAGCACCACGGGCGCTGCATGCGCGAGGAGCACCGACGCGCCACAGAACACGGTCCACACCGCGATCCACCACCAGTTCGGCCAGACCCCCAGGGCAACATAGACGACGCACGCCGCGGCCGTCGCCAGAACCAGGGTCAACCCGACGACCTTGAGGTGGTTCCAGATCCAGGAGCGCGCCGTCTGGCGTGACAGCCCGAAGCGACGCTCGAGGATGAACCCGCGATAGAACGCCAGCGGCAGCGCGAAGGCCCCGTGGAGGGCTGCCAGCACGATCACATAGACGGCCACGGTTGCGATCGGCGCCAGCAGCGACGGGATGCCCGTGCGCTGAACCAGGCCGGCCGAACTGTCGCGCAACGCACCGGCGCCGCTCGTCAACGCAAGCCCGCACAACAGCACTCCGCCCCACAGCAGGCCCAGAAGGTCGCTGCGCCGGCCGAGGCGGTGGTATCGGGCTGCTTTGTCCTCGTTCATACTGGATCGGTGCGCGGACCCGCCGGGCGCGTTCGGCCGCCGGCCGGGTCCGTCATCACACTCTACATCCAGTCAGGGCCGGGAACACCCTGCACGACGGGGAAATGGGGTCCCCAGAGGCGGCTCAGGAGATCTTGCGGAAGTGGATGGCGCCGTTGACGGTCTCGGCACGCAGGGTCGGACCTCCGCCGTTCAGACGACCGTCGAGCTTCTTGCGGGAGCTTTCCCCACTCTTCTCGAAGCTCAGCCCATCCACCACGATGGCACCATTGACGCAACGTGCGACCAGGTTCGCCTTGGCGGAGTCGGACAAGCGGACATCGATCGACCCGTTGATCGTCTCGAGATCTGCGCCCCCGTCGCCGAGCGTCGCCAATTCCACCTTGATGCTGCCGTTGGTCGTGCTGGCCTTGATGGGACCGGCGAGCAGCCGTCCTTCCACGCTGCCGTTGGACGACTCGGCGCGCGTCCCGCCCTGGACGCCGGCAATGGAGATCGGTCCGTTGGCGGTCTCCAGATTCACTTTGACCGCCTTCGGCACGCGGATCGTGTAGACCACGGACACGGGCTGGCGGCTGAACGTTTTCAGATTCCGCGTCTCGACGCTGACCAGTGTCGGAGTGACCGAATCGCGAATTTCGACCTGCTTGAGCAGCTCGTTGGCCGCCTCCTGGGTACTCCCACGGGCCGTCAGTTCAGCTTTGACCTCGACGGCAGTCCCGTCCGCGGCCTCGACCTGGATGCGTCCGTTGACGTTGACGATACGGACCTCGACGCCCGTCGCGGCCACGGTATAGGTCTTTGTCCAGACGCTGGTCGCCTTGACGCCGCCCCCGAAGCCCCCGTGATCCATCGAATTGACGAGGACATCACACCCTGTCACCGCCACGGCGGACGCGACCACGAAGGCGGCGAAGGTCAGTCGTCGAAGTATGCCGGCTTGTCTCATTACAGCCCCCCTCGGATATGACGGAGGCATCCCGTCGAAAGTTCCTGGCCTGGCTGCACTTAGCCCCGGTTTCGCCTGGCCCTGCCAGGTCTCCCGGAATCGTGATTCGAGGCACGATTCCCGGGCACTAGTTGAACCTGACCGAAATCAGCTTGGAGACCCCGGCTTCTTCCATGGTCACGCCGTAGAGCCGATCGGCGATCTCCATGGTCTTCCGGTTGTGCGTGATCACGATGAACTGGGTCTCGGTCTGCATGTCCTTGACCAGCTCCACGAAGCGCCCGACATTCGCATCGTCGAGGGGCGCGTCGATCTCGTCCAGCACGCAGAACGGGCTCGGCTTGTAGCGGAAGATGGCGAACATGAGCGAAATGGCCGTCAGCGCCTTCTCGCCGCCGGAGAGCAGCTGGACGTTCTGCAGCCGCTTTCCGGGCGGCTGGGCGATGACCTCGATTCCGCTTTCGAGCAGGTCGTGCTCGTCCATGAGCGTGAGGCCGGCCCGCCCGCCGGCGAACAGCTTGCCGAACATCTCCTGGAAGTTCGTGTTGATGACGTCGAACGCCTCGCGAAAGCGCTCCCGCGTCGTCTGGTCGATGCGCTTGATGGCTTCGCCGGTGGAGGCGATCGACTCGATGAGGTCCCGGCGCTGAGTGGTCAGGAACGTATGGCGCTGCTCGAGCTCATCGAACTCCTCGATCGCCATCATGTTGACCGGGCCGAGCCGGTCGATCTTGACCTTGAGCGCCGCGATCACATCCTCGGGCGTCAGCACGCGCGAGGCAGGTTCTGCCGGCGGGGCGGGTGCGGCCGGCGCCTCGCCCTCTTCGGCCGCTGCGGCCTCGGCCGCCTCTTCGTCGACATCGGCGACCTCGATCGAGCGCCAGTCGGGGCTGACCGCTCCGTCCTTTTCGAGCTGCTCGACCTCGATCAGCACCTGGTCGATCTCCGCCTGCAGCGTCTCCCGGCAGGTTTCCGCCAGATGGGCCAGGTCGTTCTCGGCCTTGGCGTGCTGCACTTCGATCTCCCCGATCGTCGCGCGCACGCCATCCAGCGCCCGGCGCGCCGCCCGGATGCCGCCTTCCTGGTCGTCGGCCTGAACGCGCCGCTCCCCGACGGCTTCGTCTGCCCGCCGAACCTGGTCCCGCTGCTCGTCGAGTGCCTTCAGATCCTCGTCGAGCAGCCGCCGGCCTTCTGCGAGCGAGACCCGCAGTCCATCCTGATCGGTCGCGTTCTGGCGCTGCTCATCCTCACGCTGGGTCAGGCGATTGTCGAGGTCGCGGTTCGATTCCTCGAGCCGGTTCAGCTCGATGCTCACCGACGCCGCGCGTTCGACCAGCCGCGCATGGATCGCCATGGCGTCCTTGACGCGGTCGGCGGCCTGCCGGGCCTGCTCGCGGCCGTCGGCCAGGCGCTGCTGGGCGGATGAGAGCTGTTCGTCGACCAGGCGCTGCTGGTCTTCCAGGTGGACGATCGACTCACGAGCCTCGGTTTGACGGCTCTCGAGCACCTCGATTTCCTCGTGGGCACGACGGATATCGAGGGTGACCAGTGCCCGTTTCTGGCCGAGGCGGCGCGCGTCGTCGGCCGTCTGCCCGACGCGCATCTCGTAGCCGACGATGGCCTTCTCGTGCTGGTGCACCTGGGCGGCCAGCGACTCGATCGCGCTGATGAGGTCGGCCACGTGGCGGTCCAGTGCGGCCAGCTCCCCGCCCAGCTCGGCCGTCCGGGTGTGGATCGAGTCGGAGGCCTCGCGCAGTTCCCGAATTTCGCGCTTGGTCGCGAGGATGCCCCGAGTGTCCTCGCCGGCAGCGCCGCCGACCACGACCCGTCCACGCCGGCACACTTCACCATCCGAGGTCGCGACCGCGCTCAATGTGCGGGCAGAGGCCGACAGCGCCTCGTCGAGCGAGCGGGCAATCCAGCCGGAGAGCACGAGCGGCCGCAACTGGTCGGCGTCCGGACCTGACACCGTGACCACGTCGGCGAGCCGCACCAGGTCGGGTGCGGGAGGCGCCGCGTCACCATCCCAATCCGCATCGGCCCCGCCTGCGACGACGACGAATCCGCACCGGCCGGCCTTGCGCTCGCGCGCGAACCGCAGGCCGGCGGCCGCCTCAGCGCGGCTCGGCACCACGACGTGCTGCAGGAGGTCGCCGAGGCAGGCTTCGACGGCCCGTTCGAATCCGGGCCGGACGTCGAGCGAGTCGGCAACCGCCCCGTGGTGGCCGATGAGCTCTTTGGCTTCACTGAGCACGAGCCGCGCCGCGTCTCCGAAGGCCGCGCGGGCCGCGTCGAATTCCTCCAGCGAATGGAGGCGGGCGATGGTGGAGGCCAGCGCGTGTTCCTGCGATCGCAGTTCCTGGGATGTCTCATCGCGCCTGCGCCGCAGCTCGGCGAGCAGGACATCGTGGCGGGCCCGTTCGCGGGTCGTCTCGTCGAGCGCGGCCCGGGCCTCGCCCAACCCGTCGGTGGCGGCTTCCTGCTCGGATTCGACGCGGCGGGTTTCGACGTCCAGGTCGGCGGCTTCCGCTTCGAGCCGCGCGAGATCACGCGACACGCGCTCGCGCGCCGCGCCGGCCGACTCGATGGCATGCCGCAGCGCCGTGGCGGCGCTGACCGCGGCGTACTGCTCACGTCGCGACGCCTCGAGTTCGCCCTCGAGGTGTTCGAGCGAGGCCTGCGTGAGGTCCTGATCGCGCGTCTGCTCGGCCAGGGCGATCGCCGCGGTCTCGCGCTCCCGGGATGCGTCGGCCGCCTCGTTCCGCTTCGCCAGCAGTTCCTGCGTGACCGGGCCGCGCCGGCTGCGGAGCACGTCCAGCTCGGTGGCGACCTCGGCGGCACGGGCCACCAGCGCTTTCAGCTGCTGTTCGTCGAACTCGAGCTGCTGCTGGCGGCGGCCGATGGCCATTTCGCGGAGATGGGCGGTCTCGCGGCACTGCAGCGCGGCCGACTCGAGTTCGGCCAGCTCGATTCGCACGCGCTCGAGATCGCCTTCGAGCGCGGCGAGCCGGCCTGCGGCGGCCGTCTCCTGCACGCGGGCCTGCGCCAGGCGTTCCTGGGACGTGTCGATGGCCTGCAGCAGCACGCGCTGGCGCCTGGCGAAGAGCACCTTCTCCCAGCGACGGAGCTCGCCGTGCAGCCGCTGGTAGCGCCGGGCCTTGCCGGCCTGCCGCTTCAGCACGTTCCGCTGCTTCTCGATCTCGAAGACGATGTCATCGACGCGGGTGAGGTTCTGCTGGGCGGCCTCGAGTTTCAGCTCGGCGGAGCGGCGGCGCGCCTTGTACTTGGTGACGCCGGCCGCCTCTTCGATGAGCTGCCGCCGATCGGCGGGACGGGTGCTGAGGATCATCCCGATCTTGCCCTGCTCGATGATCGCGTAGGCCTTCGCCCCGAGGCCGGTGTCCATGAGCAGGTCGTGCACATCGCGCAGCCGGCAGACGTCACCGTTGATGAGATACTCGCTCTCGCCCGATCGGAACAGCCGCCGCGTCACCTCCACCTCGCGCATCAGCGGCTCGCCGTCCTCGTCGACCAGCGTCGCCATGTCCTGCGCACGCGACGCGAGCGGCACGCCGGCCAGCTGCAACCGCACCTCGGCGGCGGCGTTCGGCTTGCGCGCGTCGCTGCCGCTGAAGATCACGTCTTCCATGCGGTCGCCGCGCAGGCTCTTGGCGCTCTGCTCGCCGAGCACCCACACGATCGCGTCGGCGACGTTGCTCTTTCCGCAGCCGTTCGGGCCGACAATGGCGGTGACCCCGCGATCGAACGAGAGCTCCGCGCGGTCACAAAAGGATTTGAAGCCGCTGATTTCGAGTCGTTGCAGACGCATCGTGACGATCGTTCCTGACCTGAACCCGACAGAAGGGGATCCGACCGCGCGTGACCGCTCCGGACTTAGGTGCCGGTCACGCCCGACGGACTGATGACTCCATGAAACGGCAACAGCCGCCCGGCCCGGGGCGCCAGAGGGCGCGTTCGGGTCGATCGGGCGGCTCTCTGGTCCCTGAGGAGACGGCATCCCGAACCGACGCAGCTCGCCTCACATCCGAGGCGGCGACGCCCACCTCGGGGCGTCGGTCAGTCTAGCAAGGCCAACCTGTTGTATCAAGGCGAAAGCGGTCCACAACCGATTGGGGATTCAGGAGCTCGTCAGTGCCCCTTCGCGGCCGCCCGGGCCTTTGCCGCCGCGACGAGGCGCTCGGCCTCCGGGAATTGTTCGAGGGCCAGCTTCGCCTGCGGGTCGTTCGGAATCAGATTCCGGCGGGCCTCCTCGACGTTGAACACGTTGAGGTCGATTTCGTACCGGATCATCGCCTTGATGAAGTCGAGATCCTGAGTGAACGCGGCCTCGTCGATCTTGATCTTCTCGGAATCGAGCTGCTGGCGGAAATCGGACAGCATCGCCGCGTCCACGACGAAGTCGCGGGTGACGTACTTGCGATCCTTCGCGGTCCCCGGGATCCGGTCGTCGCCCACCGCCGAGAATTTCTGCGCGAAGTTGGCGAACGTCTGTCGCGCGTAGAGCAGGCGGCCGAACTTCGACGGGTTGAATCCCTCGATGGGGCCCTCGAGGTGATGATCCGGTTCGACTCCGCCGCCCCCGTAGACCTTCCGCCCGCCGTCGGTGAACCGCAGGTCCGCCTCGTTGTGCTGACGGGGAGTCCCCTGATTCCGGATCGTGTAGTTGAGGTACTCGTCGAAGGTGCCGTCCCAGGGGCGCTGGATGAGGCGTCCGGCCGGCGTGTAGTAGCGCGCCGTCGTGAGCGCGAGCGCCGCGCCCTCGCTGATCCGGTAGACCGATTGCACCAGCGCCTTGCCGAAGGTCGTTTCGCCGACGACCACGGCACGGTCGTGATCCTGGAGGGCGCCAGTCACGATCTCTGACGCGCTCGCGCTGTTCCGGTTGACCAGCACGACCACGGGAAGGTCAAGGTAGTCGCTGCGGTCGGTCACGCGGTAGTCCTGGTCCGAGTTCTGGACGCGTCCGCGGGTGTAGACGATCATGACCCCCTGCGGCAGGAATCGGCTCGCGACCTTGATGGCCTGATCGAGCGGCCCGCCCGGGTTGCCCCGGATGTCGAGCAGCAGGCGCTTCATGCCCTTGCCCTTCAAGGTCTTGAGCGCCTCTCCCAGATCCTGGTCCGTCAGCTCGGCGAAATCATGAAGCTGGACGTAGCCGGTGGTCCCATCGATCATGAACGAGGCCGGGATCGTCGGGATGTTGATCTCGTCGCGCGGCACCTCGAGATCGATCAGGTGGTCGTAGCCGCGCCGGCGCAGCGAGATCTTGACCAGCGTGCCCTTCGGCCCGCGCAGGCGGCGCGCCGCCTGCTCGCTGGTCCACCCCTTGGCCTCTTCCCCGTCGATCTTCGCGATGACGTCTCCCCGGCGGACGCCCTTCTTGTAGGCCGGCGAGCCTTCGAACAGGCTGACCGCCGTAATGTCCCCGTCGATGACCTGGATGGTGATGCCCAGGCCGTAGTAGCGCCCTTCCTGCCGCTCGCGCATCTGGGCATAGGTGCGCGGATCGAGGAAGCTCGAGTGGGGATCCAGCGTCTGCAGCATCCCCCCGATGGCGCCGTAGACCACGCGGTCGGGCTCCGCCTTCTCGATATAGCTGGTCTCGACATACCGGAGGGCCGTCGTCAACTGGCGGTAGTGGTCCGGCAGGCGTTCCTGGCTGAGCGCGGTGGTTCGGCCGAAGAAGCCGCCGGCTACCGCCGACACAAGGAGAACCGTCGTGGCGACGGTGGCAAATCGAACTGTCCGCATGGAGGCATCGTACCAGATAGCCCCCGGTGCATCAACGACTTCCGGGAGCGCGGCCGGCCGCGCGAGGGCCTCCCTCCTCACCTTGCGTACGGCGGTCGATGGTCCCTATAATGAAAGAGTCTACGTCCGGAAAATGACTGCGTACGTCGCCGGGTCGACGACGCTCCTGCCGGAGCGTCAAGCCTCAGGCGTGTAGTGTCGGAGCGAGGAAAAACATGTTTGGTTCCATCGGCATGCCCGAGTTGATCGTGATCTTCGTGATCGCGCTCCTCGTGTTCGGACCGCGCAAGCTGCCGGATCTGGGCCGGTCTCTTGGCCGCACGCTGGCCGAATTCAGGAAGGCCTCGAACGAGCTGCGCAACACGCTCGAGGAGGAAGTTCGGCTCGACGAGCAGAAAGCCGCCGTCCCGGTATCGACGATCCCTCAGCCGCCACCGCCACAGGCTGCCGTCCGCACTCCGGCCGAGGCTCCCGCGACGGAGGCGGCCGGCCGCGTGACGACCGACGTGCCTCCCCCGGCTGCCGCTGAGACCTCCGCCAGCCAACCGCCGCCGTCTGCTCACTGACCGGGTTCGAGCGGTACATGGCGTTCTCACTACGCAAATCAGCGGAGGCGATCGGCCTGCAGACCGCCGAACCACCGGCTCGTGAAGAGCCCGAGGAGTTCGACGAGGCGGGCGGCGCCAAGATGTCTTTTCTCGATCATCTTGACGAGCTGCGCAAGCGCCTGATGGTGTCGGTCGCCGCCCTGGGAGTCGGCTTCCTGATCGCCCTCGCCTTCATCGGCAAGATCTTCGACTTCATCATGCGGCCGCTGCAGCAGGCGCTGCCGCCCGGGTCGAAGATGATGTACATCGCGCCAACTGAAGCGTTCATGCTCCAGTTGAAGATCGCGTTCATCGTCGGCCTGTTCCTGGCCATCCCGGTCATCCTCTGGCAGCTCTGGCTGTTTGTCGCGCCGGGCCTCTACGCCAAGGAGAAACGGTTCGCCATCCCCTTCGTCGTGTTCTCGACGATCTTCTTCGTGCTCGGAGCCGCCTTCTCGCACTACATCATGTTCCGGTGGGCGTGGGTGTTCCTGGCGAGCTTCACGACCGACTACATGGTGTTCCAGCCGACCGTCGCCTCGACCTTCTCGCTCTACTCGCAGATGGTGCTGGCGATGGGGGTGGTCTTCGAGATGCCGACCCTGGTGCTCTTCCTCGCGCGGATGGGCGTGGTGAGCGCGGGGTTCCTCCTCAAGCATTTCAAGTACGCGGTGCTCATCATCTTCATCGTCGCGGCCGTCATCACGCCCACCGGTGACATGGTGACCCAGTCGCTGGTGGCCGGTCCGATGATCGGCCTCTACCTGTTCAGCATCATCGTCGCGTGGGTCTTCGGCAAGCGCCGCAAGAAGGCGCCCGAGAGCGAGCTGGCGACGACCGACGAAGAAGCCTAGGCGCCCCGGGGCCGCTCGATCCGAAGCCTGGTGAGCCGTGACCATCACAAGGTCTGCCGCCGACGAGATCCACCGACTGGTGACCGACCTGTCGACCCCGAGCGCCGCCGCCCGGGAAACGGCGGCGGCGCGCCTGAGCGTGATCGGTGAACGCGCGGTACCGCACCTGCTCGACGGCCTGACCTCGACAGCGTCGGCGGCGGGGCGCGCCGCCATCCTCAAGGTTCTCGAAGCGACAGGCGATCGCCGCGCGCTCGAGCCCGCCCTGGCGCTGGTGAAGAACCCGGGCACGGAATCCGGCGTGGCGCTGGCCGCCATCGGCGTGGTGGCGAGCTTCCTGGACTCGGAGCACGGATCCGATGCCCTCGAGGCGCTGGCCGACGTGGCCGTCGATCAGACCGCAGCCGACCTGCTGCGGCTCGCCTCGCTCGACGCGCTCTCTGCCATGCCGGCCCGCGCCATGGCGCCGCTCAGAAAGCGGCTCGGATCGGACCCCAGTGCCGCGGTGCGCGCACGCGCCGCGAGCGCGCCGGCACTGCCGAGGATCGATCACGACCCGATCTCGTCCCTGGATGCGGTGGCCTCGGGCGGATCGGCCGATCCCGCCGGGCTGAAGGTCCTGGTGAACGCCGCGGCGGCGACCGCTCCGCTTCCGAGCCTGCACCGGCTGGTGGAGTCGATCAGGACCCGGGAACAGGCGGCCCGCACCGATCTCGACCGCGCCGAGTGGCAGGAAATCCGCGGCCTGGTCCACGTGGCGCTGGCCTCCAGGGGAAGCCGCGTGGCGGTCTATGATTTGCGGGAAACGCTGGAAGAGGCGACCGGAGCGCTGCCGTCAAGCTTCCTGACGGCGCTCGCCCGGATCGGCGATCGGTCGTGTCTCGAACCGGCGGTCGGCGCACTGGCACGCGCCACGCGTTCCCCCAAGGCGCACGCCGAGTGGAAGAAGCAGCTGCTGTCTGCGGCGCGCGCCATCGTGCAGCGGGAAGCGTTGACGCGCCGCCACGGCGTCGTGCGCCGCGTCATCGCCCGCTGGCCTGAAGCCGCCGCCGACCTCCTGGACCGCCCTGGTCAGTAGGCCTTCGCGAAGTACGCGTCGGCGATCGATTTCTCCCCGCACTTGATGCAGGGCGCGAGGCTCGCTTCGCCGCCGAGCGGCATGTTGCGCAGCGTGGCCTGCGTCTCGGTCTTGATGGCCGCCTCGCACTCGGCGCTTCCACACCACGGCGCGACGACGAAGCCCGGACGGCCCTCCATGATCTGCTTGAACTCGTCGTAGGACGAGGTGGCGGTCGTGTGGTCCTTCCGGAACGCGAGCGCCCGGTTGAACAGGGCGTCCTGGATCTCGGCGAGCAGCCCCGTCACGGTGCCGGCCAGGCCGTCCATCGGCGCAGGCTGCTTGGCGCGTGTGTCGCGGCGCGCGAGCATGACCTGGTGCTTCTCGATGTCCTTCGGGCCGATCTCCAGGCGCAGCGGCACGCCGCGCAGCTCCCACTCCGAGAACTTCCAGCCCGGCGTGTACGCATCGCGGTCGTCGAGCATCACCCGGACGCCCTGCGCGACCAGCTGATCGCGAATCCCCTGCGCGACGGGCAGCACGGTTGTCCGCCAGTCCCCGCGCGGGATCGGGATGATGACCACCTGGTAGGGCGCGATACGCGGCGGCAGGATCAGCCCGGTCTCGTCGCCGTGGGTCATCACGATGCCGCCGATGAGCCGGGTGGACACGCCCCAGGATGTGCCCCAGATGTACTGGAGCGACTTGTCCCGGGCCTGGAACCGGATCTCGAACGCCTTCGCGAAGTTCTGCCCCAGGTTGTGCGAGGTGCCCGCCTGCAGCGCGCGCCCGTCGCCCATCAGGGCCTCGATCGAGTAGGTCCGGGCCGCGCCCGCGAACTTCTCGCTCTCGGACTTGAGGCCCGGCATCACCGGCATCGCCAGCTCGCGTTCCGCGAAATCGCGGTACAGGTCGAGGATCAGGCGCGTCTCGGCTTCGGCTTCCTCCTCGGTTTCGTGCGCGGTGTGGCCTTCCTGCCAGAGGAACTCGGTCGTGCGCAGGAACAGCCGCGTCACCTTCTCCCACCGGACCACATTCGCCCACTGGTTGATCAGGACCGGAAGGTCGCGCCACGACTTGATCCACTTGGCATACATCGTCCCGATGATGGCTTCCGAGGTCGGCCGGACGACCAGGGGCTCCTCGAGCTCCTCGACCCCGCCCCGCGTGACCCACGCCACCTGCGGCGCGAACCCCTCGACGTGCTCCGCTTCCTTCATGAGCAGGCTCTTCGGGATGAAGAGCGGGAAGTACGCGTTGACGTGCCCAGTCGCCTTGAAACGCGCATCGAGATCGCGCTGCATCAGCTCCCAGATGGCGTACCCATAGGGCCGGATAACCATGCAGCCCTTGACCGGCGAATAGTCCGCCAGCTCCGCGCGGCGCACGAGATCCGTGTACCATCGGGAGAAATCCACTGATCTCGGCGTAATCTCGGTGATGAACTGGTCTTTGTCGTCGCTCATGGATGCGCCTTTCCGCACGCGCGTGTCGAACCCGCCGCCTCTGCCGCCGTCCGAACGCGATGACTTCGGTAGGTGCTATCCTACCATTGACCAATCGTCGGCCGACAGGAACCGCCCGGCAGGATCGCCGTACATGACCGAATCGTCGCGCATCGACGTCATCACGCGCTCACGCGATTATCCAGTGCTGATCGCGCCCTCGCTCCTCTCCCGGCTCGGAAGCACGCTGGATGAGCTGCGCTGCGGTCCGCGGCGGTTCATCGTGTCCAACCCCACCGTGTGGCGATTCTGGGGTCAGCAGGTGACCGAATCCCTGCCGGGCGCGACCTCCATCCTCGTGCCGGACGGCGAGCGGTTCAAGACGCTCGCGACCGTGTCCCGCATCTACGACGAGCTCATCCGGGCCGAGGCGGATCGGGCGTCGGTGATTGTCGCAGTGGGTGGCGGCGTGGTGGGCGACATGGCCGGCCATGCCGCGGCCACCTTCCTGCGCGGCGTCTCGTTCGTGCAGGTGCCGACCACCCTGCTCGCGCAGGTCGACGCCTCGGTGGGCGGGAAGGTCGGCGTCAACTACGGCGACGGGAAGAACCTCATCGGCGCATTTCACCAGCCCTCCGCCGTGCTCATCGACCCGTCAGCCCTCGCCACGCTGCCTCGCCGGGAATTCCGGGCCGGGCTCTACGAGATCATCAAGTACGGCATGGCGTGCGATCAGGACCTGTTCGCCCGGATCCGGACCGAGCTCGGCTCCCTGTTCCGGCGCGAGGCAGACGCGTTGATGCCCATCATCGTCCACTCCTGCCGCATCAAGGCGGCGATCGTCGCGGCGGACGAGCGGGAGTCGGGCCCGCGGCGGGTGCTGAACTTCGGCCACACGATCGGCCACGCGCTCGAGTCGCTCACCCGCTATCACCGCTTCCTGCACGGAGAGGCGGTCGGGTTCGGCATGCTGGTCGCCTCAGACATCGCCGTGCGACGAGGCTTCCTGACAGGCGAGGATCGACAGGCCCTCTCGAGCCTGATCGGCGAGCTGGGACCGCTGCCGCCGATCGCCGACCTTTCGGCGCACGAGGCGATGGAACACGTGCGGCGGGACAAGAAGATCCTCGACGGCCGTCTCCACCTCGTGCTCCCGACCGGCATCGGCCGTGCGCGGGTGGTCGACGACGTCAGCGAAGCGGAAATGACACAGTCACTGCTGGATGCGGGACTGATCGCCTGAGAGCGGGAAACCGGAGGAGCCCGTCCAATCCCGGCGGGAACCGACTCGACCCGGGCGCCGGGATTAACGCAACCAGCCGGCCGGGACGTTGGCCCGACGGGCCTCTTCCTCGATGTCCTTGATCTGTTTGTCGAGCGCGAGCTGATCTTTCTGCAGCCGGTCGCGCTCGTCGATCGCCTTCTGCCGGTTCTGCGCGATGACGGCCCTCTGCGCGGGATCGTCCCTGGCGGTGAAATCGGCCCACAACCCGTTGATGCGGTTCTCGAGCGACTCGAGATAGACCGCGTTGCGATCGCGCTGGGCCCGGGCATCGCCGATCCGCTTGCGCCAGTACGCCTCGTCCCTGGCGGGCTCGGCCTTGGCAGCGACCTCCGTCGAGGGCGCGGCGGCAGGCTTGACGGTCGCTGGATCCTGTGCGGCGGGCGTCGCGGGAACCGAAACCGGCGCGGTGCCAATCGCCAGGCCGTCGCTTGAAGGCGCCGGCTTCAGGCTCGCGTTCGTATAGAGCTTCGCCGGCCTCTTGATCGCCTTCCGGCGCGCTTCCTCAGCCCGGGCGACATCAGCCAGCGTCTGGCCCGCCACAGAGGGCACGACCCCGATGAATGCGGCCAGGACCATCGCAGCCGCGACCAGCCGCCGGACCCGCAGTATTGGTAGAGTCCGCATGGTGTTTTCGAGCACTCCCTGAGAGATATGGTACGACGGTCGCGGCCGGGATTCCAGCCTTTCACCGGAGTATCGGACAGTTATCGGTTGAACTTTATGGCTGGCGCGGCAATTCAGCAAGCTGCGGAGAGAGGGCGACGCCCAGGTCGGCTCACTTCAGAGTTCACGCCACGTGACGATGCGAACCGGGCTGAGGCCCGCGGCCGTCCCGGCGTCGGCCGGCATTCGGGCCACCGTCGCCTCGACCGATCGGTGGGAACCTGACGGGCCAAACGCCTCCACCCTGACCAGCACAATCCCCCGGCCTTCCGCCCCCGCCCTCCCGTCGTCAGCGCTCGCTGCTCCGCCGTCGCGCGACGGATCTCCATCGGTTTCGGACGGGTCATCGGCGACCCACGCCACCACGTAGAACAGCGAGGACGGGGCGCCGCGCGGAAGCCACGAGCTCAGCGGCCCATAGAGGAATGGCTGCCACCGGGGATTGTTCGGGCCCCACGGCCTGTCGGCGGTCACCGCGTCGAGATCGGCTTCCGTGCACGACGTCGGCTGGTTGCAGTTGGCGAGGCTGGTCCGCACGGTGAGGTCGAGCACGGATCCGTCCGGCCTCACTCGAGGGCCCGACGGGGGACCATCCGCGAGCGGAGACCGGGCAGTGCCCGAGAGGATCGCGTCCCAGTCTGTCATGAGGGAGAGATCACTCACGGCCCGTTCAAGACCGGCATCTGCCGCAAGCAGCGCCTCGACCGATCGGCGATGGCCGGCCGCGATTGCGGTTTCGATGCTCGCGGTCAGCGCGAGCGCAAGGGCCATGGCGGACAGCAGGAACACCACCATCAGGGTGATGAGGAGGGCCACGCCGCCACGATCGCTCAACCTGCCGGGCATGCTTCTACCTCGCGTCTGCCAGATTGCGCGGGGCCACATCGAAGCTGATGGACTGATCGGGCACCAGCTGGCCGGCCGACGTTGAAGAGCCCGGCCTGGCAAACCACGCGCCCGTGACACCACGAACGCTGTCGGACGCGGCTTCCACACGAATGGACACGCGCACCCGGCGAATCCGCAGGAGGTCGGCATCGAATCGATTCGACGCCGACGGGTGCGGGCACCACGGTCCGTCGACGAGCATCCCCGCATCCAGGCGCACGAGTGCGCCCGCGCCGGCGGCCAGCCGACCGAGCCGCGGGACATGCTGGCCGTCCTCCACCTTGAAGAGGCAGTTCTCGCCGGCGGGCCACTCTCCGTTCTCGTCTCGAACCCCGATTGGCGGCGGGCTCGGGCCATAGGTGGTCCACGGCCCGGCCGGGTCGCCGGGGGATCGCAGCAGCCCAGGAGGATCGGCCGACCCGAAATATTCGACCTGCAGGCTGACCACGTGGTCTGAGAGCGGCAACTCGCTTCGGGCGCCGTCCGATCGCATCAGTTGCGGCACCCCGGTCGCGGGATCGTTCCTGAGGTAGTAGACCCGCATGCGCAGCGCCGCGACGATCGAACCGGATGGGTATCGTGTCGACAGGCTCTCGTTGACGTGCTCGAGCTGTCCGGGCGGCACCTGGACTCCGGTGACCGTGAAGGCGTCCCACGTCCCATGGCCATCCGCCACGAGCGTGCGCATGCCGGCGTCGAACCCGCAGAGCGGGTGGTTCAGCGGACAACCCGGCTCCGATCTGACTGGCAGCGGTGCCGACAGGCTTCCGAGCGCTTCGGTTGTGACGCATTGCCCCGATGGAGACGCCACGGCCAGGATCGTGATCGCATCGGAACGAAAGGTCCCGGGCGCATCTGCCCCTGGATCGGCATTCCCGTACCGGTACGGCAGGAAGGCCGGCGCATTGAAGGTCAGCGGTCCGGGCGACCGGCCGATGCCGACGCCCGCTCCGGCCTCCGCAAGATCTCGATGCAGGGTGTCGACCACGGTCCTGAGCCGCTGCTGAAGGTCGGCCATCTCGGGCTGCATTCGGAAGGCATCCTGCGCCGGCACGGAGAGCGTCACCAGGGCCCCCATGACGACGAGCAGCAGCGAGCACGCCACCATCAGTTCGAGCATGCTATGGCCGCGAGCGCTCCGAAGACGCCTCTTCATGACGGTTGGCGCCGCCTGATTGTCACGAGGTGGACGCCGTCCCCGCGCGGCGTGTCGGGGTCGACCGAGCCCGGGCGGCGAAGGGCCGGACGCGCAACGACCTCGACGATGACCGCCTGATCGGGATCGCTTTCGGAGGGCCGGACCGACCAGCGGCGAACGAAGATCCAGCCGGCAGACGACTCGCTGCCGGCGGCGAGCAGCGTGCCATCCGGGCTGAGATACTCCACGAATCCGGCGACATCGCGGGTCAGACTGTCGGGTGGTGACGTGATGAGCGCGGTGTCAGCAGACAGCTCCTCGATCTTCTGGGCGGCGAGAATGGTGGCGAGGCTGACCGAGCGTGCCGCCAGGTTCGCCTGAAGCCCGACCGCGAAGAGATTGGCAATCGCCACCAGGGCCGAGGTCAGGATCGCGAGGCTGACGAGCACCTCGACCAGGGAGAATCCGCCCGTATCGGTCAGCGTTCGGTGTCGCCACATGCTGCTGGCGGCTGCAAGGCCCGCGCCCGATCGTGGCGACGGGCCCGGCGTGCGGCGCCTGTCGGCCAGAGGCGGCAGAATTCGAACAACTCGCGGGATCTGACGCGGCCTGAGGTCTCCACTCGAGCGACCGTGCACCGCGGCCGCTCGCACGATCTGCAAGAAGGGCGAGGCCGCGCGATGGCAGAATTGGCGACGTCAGTCCGGCTTGAGCGCGGGAAGCGTGATGGTCACGAGGGAGCCGCCCATCGACGAGTGACCCACCGAGATCGATCCGTGATGCCTGCTGACGACTCGCTGAATCAGCAGCCATTCGAAATACGCCAGTCGATCGGCAGGCCAGGCAGCCCGCCGGTCCTCTTCGCCCGTTTTCCAGGTCTCGGGGCCCGGCCCGTTGTCGGCCACGGTCAGGCGATGCCGGCAATCGCCGGTGTCCGCGCTGCCGGAGATAATGAGGACCGGCGCGACGCCGGATTCCTCGCACGCGTGAACGGCCCGAAGGCTCGGGGCGCACCGCAGAGCGCGGCGACCACGGCCGTGAGGCCGAGCATCGTGGAGACAGATTGAGAGGTCAGCACTCCGGGAGACTCTATCGGTAGAATCCGACGTACCACCGCACGATGCCGTCACCCCAGGCTGCGGCGCCGACGGCGGCCAGGGCGAGGAAGGTGCCGAACGGCAGGGCGTATTTCATGCTGCCGCGCCCCGACACGATCAACCCGACCCCGACCACCGATCCAAGGAACGACCCGATGACCAGCGTGAGCAGCATGAGCTTCCAGCCGAGGAATGCGCCAATCATCGCCAGCATCTTCACGTCGCCCATGCCGAGGCCCTCGTCCTTGCGAACCCGCAGGTAGATTTCGGCGACCAGCAACAGCCCTCCCCCGCCGGCAATGATGCCGATGAGGGACGCCATCCAGCCGGGCTCGGTCACCAGGCTGAACAGGAACCCGATGATGATGCCGGGAATGGTGATCACGTTCGGCAGGATGCGATGCTCGATGTCGATCACGAACAGCACGACCATCGAGCAGCCCAGGATGAGCCGCGAGATCAGCAGCGGATCCGCGCCGTAGCGGGACCAGGCCCACAGGAACATGGCTCCCGTGAAGGCCTCGACCAGCGGATACATGACCGAGATGGACTCGCCGCAGGTGCGGCAGCGTCCGCGAAGCACGACCCACGCGAGGACCGGCACGTTCTCGAACCAGCTCAGGCGCCGCTTGCAGGAGGTGCAGCGCGAGGCCGGCCACACGAGCGATTGCTCCCGCGGCAGCCGGTAGATGCACACGTTGAGGAAACTGCCGACCGAGAGACCGAGCACGCCCGCGAGGAGCGAGTAGATCCAGGCTGGCACCATCGTCATGGCCTCGCTCTCATCTGGGAACCGGTCGGGAGGGGATAGAGCCGCGAGTCGGTCGCAACGGTGATTTCGCCACGGGCCGGATCGAGGACGTAGGCCACGCCTGACGGATCGACGGGCACGCTCGGCAGCCACCCGGCGGCGACCAGGGCATTCCAGCTCTGCGGATAGCGCCCGGCCGCCTGCCTGTATCGCTGCACGATGGCCGAGAGCGCGTCGATCTGATCGAGGGCATCGAGCTGCGCCAGCCGCAACCTGGCGCTGTTGAGCAGCCATTCGTTATCGGCGGACCGGTACATGTGCTCCCAGAGCTGCCGCGACGCCCGGCGGTCGCCTCCCTGGGCCAGCAGCGATGCCGCCATCGGTCGAAGCCACCACGGCGATCCAGGGATCCGGCTCGCCCGCTCGAACCACCGGGCGGCCGTGAGGTAGTCCTGCAGCCACCAGTAGTAGACGAATCCGGCGTCCTGCGCGTATTCCCATTTCTCGGGCTGGGCGGCCAGGCCCTTCTGAAGCAGGGCAATCGACAGATCCGGACGTCCCGGCCCATCGGGCATCTTGTCGGCGAGGAAGATCGCGCCGAACCGGTACGCGAGGGTGAACCGGGGATCGAGCGAGGTCGTGATGTCGAGAAGCGGGTAGAGCAGGTCGTACTGCTTTGCGGACTCGCGCGACAGCCTGGTGCCGCCGAAGTACTGGATCGCGCGGATCCAATACACGTCGGCCAGCAGCGCCTGGTACGACAGGCTCGCCTTCGCGAGAAACGACCCCGATCGGACGTAGAGCATGGCCGGATCGCCGCTGGCCGGCTTGGGCGACACGCGATCACGGATCGCCTGCACACCGAGCGCGCTCCCGAACAGTCCGGCGATCAGGGCCAGGGCCACGGCCATGTCCCGGCCGGTCAGCCGTCCCGCGGGCCGATCGCCGCCGCTCACTTGAAGTCCCGCCTCGCAAAGATGATCATCGCGAGACCAACCAGTGCGCCCCCGTAGAGCACACCGTATCCGCAGGTCAGCAGCATGTAACTCGCTGAGACGGGCACGCCGTGCACCACGGCCGACTTGACGTCGAACGGCGCCAGGTTCGGCAGCAGGTAATAGAGCCCGCGGGCCAGCCAGGCGGCCACCGGCGAGGAAACCACGGATTCGAAATGCCGGAGATCGGCATTGAAGTGCCCGACGATGAAGAGGCCGAAGGTGAAGGCGGCCGACAACATCGGGCTCGAGAAGGTCGAGAAGAACAGCGCGACCGTGGTCACCAGCACCAGCTGCATGAAGATGAGCAGATAGGCCTTCAGCAGGTTCGGATCGAGAACCGGGGCTTCGACGCTGGCCTTGACCAGGATGGGCTGGCTCCAGGCCATGAAGGCCAGCACCGCGTAGAGTGCGGCGGCCATCACGGCGAGGTTGACCGCCAGCGTCAGCGCCAGGCCGAGCGCCTTGCCCGCCACGAACCAGGGCCGGCGGATCGGCTTGACGAGCAGGGCGTAGACGCTGCGCCGATCGACTTCCTTCCACACCAGCCCGACGCCGATGAACACCGCGATGAACAGGCCCAGGATCGAGCTGGCGGCCAGGCCGAGATCCTTGATGATCTTGATGTCCTGGCCCGCGGTGAGCTGCCCGAGCAGGTACGAGGCGGAAATCAGGATCACGGCGAACAGGACCAGGTTGTAGAGCACCTTGTCCCGCACCGACTCCTTGAACACGTGGTACGCCACCAGTCCGATGACCCGAACCATCAGCCCTCCGGCATGGTGCGCCCGACAGCCGGGCCGGCGCGCCGCGCTTCGACCTGTTCGACGAAGTAGTCCTCCAGCGTGGAGCGGATGGGATTGACCGAGATCAGCCGGCCCCCGAGGCTGCGCAGGCGGCCCACGATCTGATCGGGCTCCCCTTCCGGCCCGAGGTCGATCTCGAAACGCCGGTCCGCGATGCGGGTGCATCCCCGCACCACGCCGTGGAACGTGTCGAGCCACGCCGGGTCGATGTCCGCCATGACCAGTTCCCAGCCCGCGACCTGGAACGCCAGGATGTCGCGCAAGCGCCCGGTCGAGACCAGCTGCCCGCCGACCAGGATCGCCACGCGGCTGCACAGCGCTTCGGCGTCCGACAGGATATGGGAGCTGAAGAACACCGTGCATCCGCGATCCCGGAGCCCCAGGATCAACGTGCGCACGTCGCGCCGCCCCAGCGGATCGAGGCCCGACATCGGCTCGTCGAGAAAGATGATTTCCGGATCGTTGATGAGCGCCTGCGCCAGGCCGACGCGCTGAAGCATGCCCTTCGAGAACTTCCTGAGCTGCAGCCGGCGCTCGGCGCCGATTCCCACCTCGTCCAGCAGGCGGCTGACCCGCTTGCGCCGATCGCTTCCCCGGTAGCCGAAGATCCCGGCGAAGTACCCGAGCAGTTCCTCGGCCGTCAGATAGTCGTAGAAGTACGGCGCCTCGGGCAGGTATCCCACACGCTGGCGTATCGAGAAATCCCCGGCCGGGCGGCCGAGAATCGTGATTCGGCCGGAGGTCGGATAGATGAGCTGCATCAGCAGCTTGAGCGTGGTGGTCTTGCCGGCGCCGTTCGGGCCGAGGAAGCCGAAGACCTCGTTGGACTCGACCTGCAGCGTCAGCCGGTCGAGCGCCCGATAGGGGCGCTTGCGCCAGAATCCGACGGCATAGTCCTTGGTCAGCTCCTCGGTGTCGATTGCGGCCATAGGCGGGCTACTTGGCCTTGCCGGATTTCTTGAGCTCCATCAGGATGGCCATGTCGAACAGCTGCGGCGGCAGGCCGCCTTCCAGCTTCACCCCGTTGATGAAGAAGGTCGGGGTCACGCGGATGCCGAGCACCGTCGCCAGCGCGATGTCGCCTTTCACCTGGTTCAGGACCGACTGGTACTGGACGTCATAATCCAGCACGCCCCCGACTTCCTGCGCGGCCTGCCGCACAACCGTCGGGGTCAGCATGCTGTGGTTGCGGTACAGCCAGTCTTCCATGGCCTCGCCCTTCCCATGGAGGCGCGCCAGCCGGACGGCGACAGCCGCCCCGCAGGCCGCCTCGTGGACGTCGCGCGGCAGGTTGCTGTTGCACTCCCGCTGGAGCGGGTAATCCTTGGAGACGAACTTCACCTGCCCCGGGTATTCCGCCTGGTACTTGGCGAGGATGTCCCTGTAGTCCAGGTAGCTCTGCGCACAGGCGGGACACTGGAAGTCGGTGAACTTCACGATCAGCACCGCGGCGCCGTCCGCCGAGATCGGAATCGGGACGCGCGGCGCGTTCTCCCAGCCGCGGACGAACTCGCTTTGTCGATCCGGTGGGGTCGCCTCCTGGGCGGACTGCGACTGCTGGGCCGCCTGCTCGCCGCGAGGATAGAAGGCCAGCGTCGTGGTAATCGCCGCGAGGAACACGATCATCGTGACGAGGGCAACAGGGCTGCCGAGAACGGCTTTGAGATCACGCAAAGCTCGACGGGGTAGGCTGGTCATGGGAAACGAGGTCCTTGCTCCTGAGAGCAGAAAAATGCCGGTCACCGCCACATAGGTGACCAGGCACAGCAGGCACACGGTCTTGAGCACGACAAACGCCGCGTACGCGAGGTACATCACACCGCCAAGAGCCACGGTCGACAGCGCGAAGACGTAGCCGGTCACGTTCTCGACGACCGGCTGCGGGCCCCGAGCCGCGGCCGTCAGCAGCATGAGCACCAGAACGTACCAGAACGCCCCGAGAATCGCGACCGGGAAGCCGGCGACCGTCGAGTAGCGGCTCTGGTAGACGGTCGTGCAGCTGACCGTCGCGCTGACATCGCAGAAACTCGAATATCCGGGGTGGTGCACCAGCTGGTAGTGGACCCAGGCCGACATGAGCGAGGTCACCAGGCCGGCCAGGGCCAACAGGAACAGCACGCGGCGAACGGTTATCGTCATGGAGATCCGCTGACGCCAACGACGGGTGTGGCTCACGAGAGTTGTAACGATTAACGCGCGGAACGTCAAGCGGGCGCTTGCGTGGCGGTGGCGACAGGCCCTCTGGCGGGAGACGGGCGGGAGGATTGCTACTTGATGGGCACCGCGCCGGCCGGCGCCGTCGTGTCGGTCATCGCGAGCGGCACCAGCTGGGTGGCCTGCCACACCACGCCGCCGGTGTTGGTGCCAAACGCACGCGTGCCGGCGCCGACGGTCGGCGTGGCGGTCGCCCAGTACGCTGAGGTCGCGGCTCCAGGTCCGAGCCCGTTGCAGGTCCCGGGCGCCGAGGCGACGGGTCCGCCGGTGCTGCCCATCGTGATGGTGTACTGGCTCTTGACGACGGACGCCGCACCAGTCAGGTCCGGCGAGAGAAACGGCGTCGCGCCGGGGAGCGCCATCCCGAGCGCGGGAAGGGTGGGCGCGAAGTACCCGGATCCACAGGTCGTCGCGTAGACGAACTGCGCGCTGTTGATGGTGCGCATCGACCCGATGGCCGACGCCTCGGCGCCTGCCTGGCGGGCGCCGAGCAATCCAGGGATCGCCATCGCTGCGAGCACGCCGAGAATGGTCACAACAATCAGCAACTCGATCAACGTGAATCCGCTGGAGTCGCTGGCTGTCGTTGTGGGCTTCCTCTGCATGATGCCGCTCCGCTAGTCCTCCCGCGGGCAGAACCCGACCGGGTTGCCGTCATCCTCTGCCGCCATCGTGCGGTTCGGCGACGAAACGCCACCGCACGGTATATCGGACGATAGGCGACTGAAAACGAGATTCGGGCACCGCAACAAGACGAATGTACCGGTTGTGGTGGGCCCATATCGCTGGGCCTGCGGGCTCCGCGCGCCAGCGGCCGCAGCAGGATGGGTCCGGGACGCCGACCGCTCTTGCGAGGCGCGAGGGGCGCCTGTCCGTTGCAGGCGTCCCTCGCGATCGCGTGCCGTGCCGAATGAGGTCTTACGCGCGACTACTGGATCGGCGTGCCGATGTTGGTCGAGTTGTCGGTCACCGCGGGTGCGACCATGCCCGTCGCGAAGAAGATCGTGCCCGTCGTGTTCGTGCCGAATGCACGCGCGCCGCCGCCGGCCATCGGGGTCGCCGTCGCGTTGTAGCCCTGGTTCACGACGCCGCCGTTGCAGGACGCCGGAGCGCCGGCTGCCGCCACGCTGGCACCCATCGCGATCGTGAAACCGCTCTTGATGGCCGTAACCCCACCGGTCAAGTCCGGGCTGAGGAACGGGGTCCCGCCGGTCGGCGCCAGGCCCAGGTTCGGCAGATCCGGCGCGTAGAAGCCGTTGCCGCAGCTGGCCGCGTAGGTCGACTGCGCGCTGTTGATGGCTCGCAGCGAGCCAATGGCCGACGCCTCATTGCCCGACTGCCGTGCGCGCAGGAGGCCCGGCACGGCGATGGCTGCGATGATGCCGATGATCGCGACGACAATCAGCAGCTCGATCAGCGTGAAACCCTTGTTGTTATTGAACTTCATCGATCCGCTCCTTGAGACTGACATGCGAGTTTACGATTCCGCCGTGCCTTGACTGCCGCCGGCTTCTATTTGTCTGGCCGGGCGTAACATCCATCAGCGATGCACCTGACCAGATAGCAAGGCCGGTGCCACGGCGGCACGTCTCACCAGTTGTTATGTAACTCTAGCCTGGACAACATGTTACCGCCGTTGCCCTCAGTCGGGATCCCGGCTCAGCGCCAACGCTGTGACGCGATTTGTCAATTCTATTGCCACTAATTGTCAGTAGCGGCTGTGTTGGACGGTCGCCGCCCTCCGTTCCAGCTGCACGTCGAAGCCGGGAGGATCCGCCGCGACTCCGTGCGATCGGAGGGGTCGCGTCGCCGGCACACGTCACGCTTATCGAAGCGCGTACTTGTCCAGCAGGTATCGGAACTGGCGGGGTGAGATGCCGAGCAGGCGGGCGGCCTTGTCATGTCTGCCGGCGGTCTGCCGAAGGGCCTGGGCGACGAATTCGCGCTCCTGGCTTTCCAGATGCCGGGGCAGGTCCAGGCCCGCCTCGGGCAGCATCGGTTCGTCGTGGCCTGACGCCTCGGACCGGTCGGGCGCGCTGCCTCTGATTTCCGGCGGAAGACTTTCGGCCTGGATGCTCGAACTGCGCTCGAGCGCGACGGCGCGCTCGATGATGTTCTCGAGCTGCCGCACGTTGCCGGGCCAGTCGAACATCTCGAGCGCGTGCAGCGCGTCGGGCGACACGCTGGATATCGCCTTGCCCATCTGCGTCCGGTACTTCCCCAGGAAGTGCTCGGCCAGCAGGGGAATGTCCTCCCGCCGTTCCCGCAGAGGCGGCAACTGGACCGGGATCACGTTGACCCGGTAGTAGAGATCCTCTCGGAAGGTGCCTTCGCCGACCATGCGGGAGAGGTCGCGATTGGTCGCGGCGATGATGCGGATGTCGGCCTCGGTTTCCTCGACGCCGCCGACGCGGCGGAACTTGCGCTCCTGGAGCACGCGAAGCAGCTTGACCTGCATCATCGGGCTCATCTCGGATATCTCGTCGAGAAACACCGTTCCGCGCTCGGCCGTCTCGATGAGCCCCTTCTTGTTGCCGGCGGCGCCGGTGAACGCGCCGCGCACGTGGCCGAACAGCTCCGACTCGAGCAGGGTCTCGGGCAGCGCCCCGCAGTTGAGGGCGACAAACGGCCGCTCGTGGCGCAGGGAGTTGAAATGGATCGCCTGGGCGACCAGCTCCTTGCCGGTGCCCGATTCGCCGGTGACGAGGATGGTGCTGTTGGTCGGCGCGACCGTCTCGACCAGGTCGAACACCGCCTGCATGACCTTGCTGCGGCCGATGATGTTGCTGAACTCGGAGGCCGACCGCAGGGCGCGCTTGAGCAGGACGTTCTCCTGCCGCAGCTCGCGGCGCTCGAGCGCATTGCGCACCTTGGCCTTGAGCTCGTCGACGTCGAACGGCTTGGTCAGGTAGTCGTAGGCCCCCAGCCGAAGCGCCTCGACCGCGGTCTCGGTGGAGGCGAAGGCCGTCACCATGATCCCGACCAGGTCCGGATCGAGGCGCTTCGCCTCGCGCAGCACTTCGACGCCGCTCATGTCCGGCATCTTGATGTCGGAGATCAGCACGTCGGCGGGCTCGCGCTCGAGTGTCGACAGGGCGGATCTCCCGTTCTCCGCCAGGCGTACGCTGTATCCCTCGCGCCGCAGGACGATCTGCAGCAGTTCCCGCATCGACGGTTCATCGTCGACGACCAGGATTCGTCCGGTCCGGCGCTCGGCGGCGATACTCACGGGCTGGGTGGCCATCTGGTTTTCAACCGGCGCTCTCGGGCATCTGCACGGGGAGTCGGACCTGCACGGTGGTGCCTTCACCGAGCTTCGACTTGACGTGGATCTCCCCGTTGTAGTCGCTGACGATCCGGTGCACGATCGCCATGCCGAGCCCGGAACCCCTGGCAAACGAGCCACGGAAGGGCTGGAAGATCGCGTCCAGTTCATCCTCCGGGATGCCCACGCCTTCGTCCTGGACGGTCAGGACGGCCCGGGAGCGCCCGTTCTGTTCGAGCCGCGCGCTCAGGCTCAGGCGCCCGCCGCCGGGCATGGCGCGCAGGCCGTTGGTCGCGAGATTCCAGACGATCTGCCGGACCTGGCCCTCGTCGGCATCACACCACACCGGATCGTCCGGCGCATCGACGTCGACGACGTGCTGATCGTGGACCTCGGCGCTGTTCCGCAACAGCAGCGCCGTGTCCTTGAGCAGCGGGCGCAGGTCGAGACGGGAAATGCCGAATCGCTGCGGACGGGCGTACGCCATGAACCCGCGAATGGTCTGGTTCAGCCGCTCGGACTCGCGCAGGACGATGTCCATCAGCTGGGCCTGTTCCTCGGTGAGCGGCAACTCCTTGCGCAGCACCTGTATCGACCCCGACATGGACGCGAGCGGGTTGCGGATCTCGTGGGCGATGCCGGCCGCCATCTCGCCGACCGCGGCGAGGCGCTGCTGGATGCGCGCGTCCCGCTCCAGCTTCTTCGTGGCGGTGATGTCCTGGAACGTGAACAGGAAACCGGAGGGGCCACGCGTGGTGACCAGGTGGGTCGCACTGATGCCGACGTCGAGCTTCGGTCCCCTCGCGGTCTGAAACAGGTACTCGGCGCGGCGGTTGAGCGGCGTGCTGCCGGCGGCCACCAGGCCTTCCTCGTACCCGGCGGGCAGCTGCATCACCTCGGAGACCTGATGACCGACCACGGCGTCGCGCGCCAATCCCGTGACGGCCTCTGCCGTGCGGTTGAAGGTCACCACGCGGCCCTCGAGGTCGGTCGTGACCACGCCCATCGTCAGGCTGTCGATGATGTGCTGGTTGAGCGCCTGCAGGGCGGCAATCTCGGTCGAGGCCCGCGCCAGCCTCACGTCGGCGTGGCGGAGCCGCTCGGCGAGCGAGCCGCTGAGGAACCCCACCGCCAGGAACCCCAGGAGGTTGATGGCAACGGTGTATTGGGCGACCTGAATCGGCGGCAGCGGCACGGCCAGCCCGGCGTCGGGCGAATAGAGGTACTGGGCGCCGACCAGCCCGGCATAGAGCACCGTGCTGAACACCGCGACCAGAATGCCTCCGCGCCTCAGCTGCAGGGCGCTGGCCGCGATGATCGGCAGCACGTAAAGGGAGGAAAAGTAGCTGGCGACCCCGCCCGTGATCCAGATGAAGGCGGACACGATGAGGGCATCGGCCGCCAGTTGCAGGTCGATGTACCAGGCCCACCGCTCCGCCAGGCGCAGGGTGCCGGCATAGACCGCCGAAAGCGCGAAGGTGACGCCGATCAGCACGTAGAGCTGGCCGGACAGCGATCCGGCCCCGGCGTTCACCTCGAGCAGGATGGCGGAGCCGAGCAGGATGGTGCTGACGATCAGGCGGACGACCATCAGCGCCACGAGCTTGCGGCGCTCGGTGCGCTCGCGCATACGCTCCACCTAACCGGTCAACTTGCTGATCAGATCGAAGATCGGCATGTACATCGCGATCACGATCCCGCCGACCACGCCGCCCAGGAACGCGATGAGCAGCGGTTCCATCAACGTCAGGAGGCCGGCGACGGCGGTATCGACCTCTTCCTCGTAGAAATCGGCGATCTTCGCCAGCATCGTGTCCAATGCGCCCGTGGCCTCGCCGACGGCGATCATCTGGCTGACCATCGACGGAAAGACGCCGGTGTCCTTGAGCGGCGCGGAGATGGTCTCGCCGCGCTCGATGCTCTTGCGGGTGGCGAGCACGGCATCCTCGACGATGGCGTTGCCGGCGGTCTTCGCGGTGATGTCGAGCCCGTCCAGGATGGGCACGCCCGAGCTGATCAGGGTCGACAGCGTGCGGCAGAACCTGGCCACGGCGATCTTCCTGAGGATGAGGCCGATCACCGGCGCCTTCAGCGAGAGGCGGTCGATCGCGTGGCGTCCCCCGTCGGTCGCGTAGTACTGGCGCAGCCCGATGACGAGCGCCGTGATGCCCACGGCGATGAAGGGCAGGAACCGGATCAGGGTATTGCTCAGCCAGATCACGACCAGGGTCGGCAGCGGCAGGGTCGCGCCCAGGCCGGCGAACAGCGAGGCGAAGGTCGGGATGACCTTCCACAGGATGACCGCGACCACGATGATGGCGATCGAGATGACCGCGGTCGGGTAGATCATCGCCGACTTGACCTGGGCCTTCAGCTTGACGTTCTTCTCGATGTAGACGGCCAGCCGCTTCAGGATCGTGTCGAGGATGCCGCCCGCCTCGCCGGCGGCCACCATGTTGGTGAACAGCGGATCGAAGGTCCTCGGATGCTTGCGCATCGCGTCGGCCAGGGACTGGCCGCCTTCCACGTCCGAGCGGGTCTGCAGGATCACCGCGGCGAAGTTCTTGTCCTCCTCCTGGTTGCCCAGGATCTCGAGGCACTGCACCAGGGGCAGCCCGGCGTCGATCATGACCGAGAACTGCCGGGTGAAGACCGCCAGGTTCTTCGAGTTGACCCGCTTGCCGGCCTTGCCGCGCTTCGCCTGATCGGCCTTCGCCTTGGTGGGGGTGATCTTGGTCACCAGCACCTGCTCGCGGCGGAGCACGGCGACCGCGCTTTCCATGGTTTCGGCGATCCGTTCGCCCGAGACCGTCTCGCCCCCGCGTGTCCGTCCGGTGTAGGAGAAGGTCGGCATGTCGCTCTACCCCTTAGTGGCGCGGAGGCGCGCCCGGCCGGCTCAGTCCGGCACCAGGCACGATGCCGACGCCACGGTTCATCATGTCTATGAGCTCGTCCTTCAGCGACGAGGCGGAGAGCGCCGTGTCCCGCGAGATCTGGCGCGCGAAAAACAGCGAGGCCAGCGACTGGTTGAAGGTCTGGGACCCGATCTTCTCCTGCCCCGCCTGCATCGAGGAGTAGATCTGGTGGATCTTGTCCTCGCGGACCAGGTTCCGGATGGCGGGGGTCGGGATCAGGATCTCCAGCGCAAGGCAGCGCCCGGCGCCGTTGGTCTTCGGCAGCAGCGACTGGCAGACGATCCCCTCGAGCACCATCGACAGCTGCGTGCGGATCTGGCTCTGCTGGTGCGAGGGGAAGATGTCGACGATGCGGTTGATCGTCTGCGCGGCGGAGTTGGTGTGCAGCGTCGCGAAGGTCAGGTGGCCCGTCTCGGCGATGCGCAGCGCGGCCTCGACCGTCTCGAAGTCCCGCATCTCGCCGATGAGCACGATGTCGGGATCCTCGCGCAGCGCCGCGCGCAGCGCCGGGGCGAAGCCGAGCGTGTCGCTCTGCACTTCCCGCTGGTTGACGATGCAGCCCTTGTGCGGGTGAATGAACTCGATCGGATCCTCGATGGTGAGGATGTGCTGGGCGCGCTCGATGTTGATCTTGTCGATCATCGCAGCGAGCGTCGTCGACTTGCCGCTGCCGGTCGGGCCGGTCACCAGCACCAGGCCCCTCGGCCGCTCGGCGAGCTGAACCACCACGTCGGGCAGGCCGAGCTCGCGGAACGACTTGACCTTTTCGGGCACCAGCCGGTAGACGGCGGCCACGGCGCCGCGCTGGTTGAAGACGTTGCAGCGGAAACGGGCCAGGCCGCGCACGCCGAAGGAGAAGTCGAGCTCGAGGGATTCCTCGAACCGCTTCTTCTGGGCGTCGGTCAGCACGCTGTAGGCGAGCTGCTTGGTGTCGGCCGGCGTCAGGTCTGGCAGCGCGAGCCGCTGGAGCCGTCCGTGCACGCGCACCTGGGGCGGCGTGGCGCTGGTGATATGGAGATCGGACGCATCCATCTCCAGCGTCGTCTTGAGCAGCTCGGGCAGTGTCGCCATCACGTCACCTGCAGCGGGACCGGGGGTTAGTTGACCGTCTCCCGAACAACCTCTTCGATGGTCGTGACGCCTTCGCGGATCTTCGTGAGGCCGCTCTGCCGGAGCGTCAACATGCCTTCCTCGACGGCCTTGCGCCGAAGCTCGAGGCTCGAGGCGCCGACCAGGATCAGCTCGCGCAGCGCCTCGGAGATCTCCATGACTTCGTAGAGGCCGACGCGTCCCTTGTAGCCGGTGCCGTTGCACCGCTCGCACCCGGCGCCCTTCTGGGGCACCACGACGCGCGCGTCGTCCGGGGTATAGCCGACCTTGACCAGCGCCGCCGGCGGCACCGGGTTGGGCGCCTTGCACTGCGTGCAGATTCGCCGGACCAGCCGCTGGGCGCAGATCAGGTTGACCGAGCTCGACACGAGGAACGGCTCGATCCCCATGTTCATCAGGCGGCTGATCGTGCTCGGCGCATCGTTGGTGTGCAGCGTGGACAGGACGAGGTGGCCGGTGAGGGCGGCCTTGACGGCAATCTCGGCCGTTTCGAAGTCGCGGATCTCGCCGACCAGTACGATGTTGGGATCCTGCCGGAGGAAGGCCCGGAGCGCGGCCGCGAAATTCAGGCCGATGTTCTCCCGGATCTGAACCTGGTTGACGCCGACCAGGTTGAACTCGACCGGGTCTTCCGCCGTCATGATGTTGGTTTCGGGCGTGTTGATGCGGGAGATCGACGAGTACAGCGTGTTGGTCTTGCCGCTGCCGGTCGGGCCCGTCACGAGCACCATGCCCCACGGCTTCTGAATGGCCGCCTCGAACCGCGCCAGCGACGCGGCCTCGAAGCCGAGCTTGGTCATGTCGAGCATCAGCTTGTCGCGGTCGAGCAGCCGCATGACGATCTTCTCGCCGAAGAGGGTCGGCAGGACCGACACGCGGAAATCGATCTCCTTCGACTGGCCGTTGTCGTTGTACCGGATCTTGATGCGGCCGTCCTGGGGCAGGCGCTTCTCCGCGATGTCGAGCTTCGCCATGATCTTCACGCGCGAGGTGATCGCGTCGCGAAACTTCATGGGCGGGTTCATGATGTTGTAGAGCACGCCATCGACGCGGTACCGGACCCGCAGTTCTTTCTCGTAGGGCTCGATGTGGATGTCGCTCGCGCCCTTGTGAATGGCCGACATCAGCAGGACGTTGACCAGCCGGATGACCGGCGCCTCTTCGCCCTGCCGCATCAGCGCTTCGACGTTGATCTCCTCGAGATCTTCGAGGACTTCCACGTCGGCTTCGGTCGCGGTCGGCATCTCCTCGAGCGCCCGGGTCGCCGCATCGAGCGCGCTCGGGCCCCCGCCCTGCCCGACGGGCCGCCCCGCGGTCGCGTAGTACTTCTGGATCGCTTCGGTGACCGAGCTCTCCGAGGCCACGACCGGCTCGACGTTGTAGCCCGTCATGAACTTGATGTCGTCCATGGCGAACACGTTGGTCGGGTCCGTCATGGCGATGGTCAGCGTGGCGCCGGCGCGGCTGAGCGGGACGATCTGATATTTCTGTGCGGTCTCGGCGGGAATCAGCTTGATGACCGACGGATCGATCTCGAACTGCGACAGATTGATCGAAGGCACGCCGTACTGCTTCGACAGCAGGCCGGTGATTTCCTCGTCGCGGACCACACCCATCTTGACCAGGTTGTGGCCGAGCTTTCCCCCGTTGAGCTTCTGGTAGTTCAGCGCTTCTTGAAGCTGCTCCGGGGTGATCCGGCGCTCCTTGAGGAGGAGCTCACCAATCCGTACAGGCATGGGTTCAGGAACTATAGCGAGGTGACAATTCTTGTCAACACGGTCCGAATACCGTCAGCCCTGACGGGATTCGCCAGAGGCCTGCCGGACAAGGGGGGCACCGCTAATCATGGCACATCGGCAGGTTCTTCGCACGGGTTGGTCGAATGCCAGAATCGCTGACGGATCGCCGCCATGTCCTCCCCGGGAGCCCCTTCTGCAACGTCCGCACCAACTCTCAGGCCCGAGGCCCGGCGACCACACCACACCCCCGACGACGCACGACGCCGTCAGTCAAGATGTCGGCACTTCATCCCCTGCGCTTCAGTGTTCGTGACCCCCGGCTGGCCGGCGCCCGCCGGTTCGGGCCGGCTGAGGGAAGGCAGGACGCCCCTCTCGTGGGTGACCGATTCGGTGGAACACGGATCAGGGGGAAATCGTCTAAGATTAGAAGGTTACGGTGCCTCAGACGGCTCCCAACGTCAGCGCGCGTCCTGCCCTGGGCTGCGCTTCATGTCCGAAAGGCTGCACTCATGACTGACCCAATCGCTGCGCCGTCCGCCCCGGCCGACACGGGCGGGCGGGGTCTCCTGTCACGGTTTCTGGGCATCCTGACCTCCCCGCGGGCCACCTACGCCGATGTCGTGGCGCGGCCACGCTGGTTCGGCATGGTCGCCTTCGTCATCCTGATCGGGCTGATCGCCGGAACGGCCATGATGGCCACCAGCGTCGGTCGCACCGCGGCACTGGATGCGGCACGGACGCAGATGGACTCGCTCGGCATCAAGCTGTCGGCGGAAGCCGAGGCCCAGATGGAGAAGTCGATCACCGAGATGCCGCTCTGGCGGATGGGGATTCAGACCGGGATCACCCAGATTATCGTGGGGATTCTGGTGCCCGTGATTTTCGCGGGACTGCTGTTTGTCGTCTTCAACGCGATGCTCGGCGGCGACGCGAGCTTCAGGCAGCTGCTGGCGACGGTGGTCCACGCCAGCCCGGTGCAGGTCGTCGGGGTCCTCATCTCGACGCCGATCATGTATCTGAAGGAGTCGATGACGGGCGTGACCAACCTCGGCGTGTTCCTGCCGATGCTGGACGAGGGAAGCTTCCTGTCGAAGTTCCTGGGCTCGATCGACCTCATCAGAATCTGGTGGATTATCGTGCTGTCGATCGGCCTGAGCGTGCTGTATCGCCGCAAGAGCGGGCCGATTGCGACGACCTTCTTCGTCATCTATGGTGTGATTGCGGTGGCGTGGGCTGCGTTTCTGGCTAGCCGCGCGGGGGCATGAGCGTGAATCGAAAAAAGATCATCATCGGCATCATCATCGTTCTGGTCGCGGCGGGCGCGATCAGCGCCAACCTGCTCTACAAGAAGGTTCCGGGTGTCGCGGTCCAGGTCGAGAAGATCGAGAAGCGCGATCTCGAGTCGATCGTGTCGGCCTCGGGGACGATCCAGGCGAAGACCACGGTCAACGTCAGCGCCAATACGATGGGGCGGGTCACCAGGCTCGGCGTCGAAGAGGGCGAACGCGTGAAGGCCGGCCAGTTCCTCATGGAAATCGATCCTCGATCGGCGAAGACCGCGGTCGAACGCGGCGAGGCGGGCCTGGTAGCGCAGCGCACGATGGTCGACCAGGCCAGGGTGGCGCTGGACTCGGCGAAGACGAGCCTCGATCTGGCGCGCCAGAACCTGAAGCGCCAGCAGGATCTGTGGAAGGACCAGCTGACGACCAAGGAGGCCCTCGATCGGGCGGTGAACGACGTCGCGCTGCGCGAAAAGGACATCGAGGCGCGGCAGGCCTCCATCTCGATGGAGACCACGCGCATCCGGCAGACGAGCGCCGACCTGGAGAACGCGAAGTACAACCTGTCGCAGGTCACCATCGAGTCGCCCATCGACGGCATCGTCACCCGGCGCAACATCGAGCAGGGTGAGAACGTCATGATCGGCACGATGAACAACGCCGGCACGGTCCTGCTGACGATCGCCGACATGTCGGTGATCGAGACCGAGCTGGAGGTCGACGAGACCGACATCCCCAACCTGTCGCTCGGACAGAAGGCGAAGATCACCATCGATGCCCTGCCCGACAAGTCCTTCACCGGCAAGGTCACCGAGATCGGCAACAGCCCGATCCAGGCGACGGCGGCCGGCACCTCCCGGCAGGCGACCAATTTCAAGGTCAAGGTCACCCTCGACGGGCAGATTCCCGAGGTGCGGCCGGGCTTCACGTGCACGGCGGACATCACCACCGCGACACGCACGAAGGCCCTGTCGGTGCCGATTCAGGCCATGACGGTGCGCGAGGTCGTGTTCGACGCAAAAGGCAACATCGTGCCCCCGCCGCCGCCGGACAAGAAGAAGGCCTCGGCGGCGCTGCCGAACGGAGACGACCCGCCTCCGGGCCAGACCAAGAAGGAAACCGAGGGCGTCTTCGTCATCCGCGACGGCAAGGCGGCCTTCGTGCCCATCAAGACCGGCATCGCCGGCGAGAAGTACTTCGAAGTGCTCTCCGGCCTCAAGGAGAAGGACGAGGTCATCACGGGTCCGTTCAACTCGGTCCGCGACCTCAAGGAGGGCGCTCCGGTGAAACTGGAGCAGCCGAAGAAGGGCTGATCGTCCCATGACGCAGATTCTCGAAGCGCTGACCATCGCCCTGGGCGCGATCTGGGGGAACAAGCTTCGGTCGTTCCTCACGGTGCTGGGAAACGTCGTGGCGGTGACGTCGATCATCGCGGTCGTGTCGCTCATCCAGGGCCTGAACGCGACCGTCAAGGATGCGATCGTGTCCCAGGTGGGGGCCGATGCCTTTCGCGTGGAGCGCTACGGCATCACGATGAACGATCGCGACGAAGACGAGATGCGGAACAATCCACGCGTCACGCTGAACGATGCGGACGCGATCCGGAGTTTCAGCCCGCTGGTGCAGGCCGTGATGGCCGAGAGCGACCAGTCCGGCGAAGTGAAGTACCGGGAGCACGTGCTGGAAAGCGTCACGATCCAGGGCGTCACCTCGGAGTACTCGGAGTTCTCGACGTTCGATGCGGAGCGCGGCCGGCTGGCCAACCCCAGCGAGATCGACCGGCGCCACAACGTCGTCGTGCTCGGATGGGGCACGGCCGACAGGTTGTTCGGCCAGGCCGACCCGCTCGACAAGATCGTGCAGATCGAGGGCGTTCATTTCCGCGTCGTTGGGGTCAGTAAGAAGAAGGGGTCGATCTTCGGCCGGTCGCAGGACGAGTTCGCCGTGATCCCGCTCGGCGCCTTCCAGAAGCTGTTCGGCTCACGCTCCGGCGTGAGCGTGAGCGTCAAGCCGCTGGATCCGGCCATCACGGAAAAGGCGATGGAAGACGCGACCGTGGCGCTCCGCATCGAACGCCGCCTGAAGCCGAAGGAAAAGGACAACTTCGGCATCTTCACCTCCGACACGGCGCTCAACCTCTACTACCAGGCCACCAGCGGGATTTTCGCGGTCCTGGTCGGCGTCGTCGCGCTGTCGCTGGTCGTGGGCGGCATCGTCATCATGAACATCATGCTGATGGTGGTGTCCGAGCGCACCGCGGAGATCGGTTTACGGAAAGCCCTGGGCGCCCGGCGCCGGCACATCATTCTGCAGGTGCTGACCGAGTCGGTGACCATCTCGGTGACCGGCGGCATCCTGGGCACGTCGCTCGGCTTCCTGGTGGCGCTGGGGATCTCGAAGCTGACGCCGCTGCCGGCGGCGGTGCAGGCGTGGTCGGTGGCGCTCGGAATTGGCATCACGGCAGTGGTCGGGCTCTTCTTCGGGGTGTATCCGGCCATGCGGGCGGCTTCGCTGGATCCCATCGAAGCGCTGAGGCGGGAATAGGGATATGGCTGTTCGTTTCGCACTGTTTGCCGACATCGTGACGATGGCGTTCTCGACGCTGCGCGTCAACAAGCTCCGCTCGGCCCTGACCGTGCTCGGCGTGGTGATCGGGATCACGGCCATCGTCGGCATGACGTCGCTCATGCGGGGCTTCGACGAGTCGCTGCGCGACAGCATCCGCGAGCTCGGGCCGAACACGATCTTCATTGCGAAGTTTTCCGGCGTCAGTTTCGCCGCCGGGAAGGAGTTCAAGGACCTGATCCGCCGGCCCGTCCTGACGGTCAACGACGCCAAGGCCATCGAGCGCGACTGCCCGGCGGCGGGCCGGGTGGACGTGTGGCTGGGCGCGTGGGGCATGCCGACCCGCGAACGGGCCTTCTACAAGAACATCCGGAGCAAGGATCTGTCGGTCATCGGCGTGTCCGAGAACTACGCCGAGGTGAACTTCCTCAAGGTCGAGATGGGGCGGTTCTTCACCCAGTCCGAGGTGCAGCACCGGCGCCTGGTGGTCGTGCTGGGCAACTCGCCCTACAAGGCGCTGTTTCCCAATCAGGATCCCATCGGCAAGTTCGTGAGAATCGGCAGCGGCGTGTACGAGGTGGTCGGCGTGGTGGCGCCGCGTCCGAGCGTCGGGGGCTTCGGCACCGGCCAGGACGAGTTCGCCGTGATCCCGTACACGACGCACCAGAAGCTGTTCGGCTGGCAGCGGCGGCGCGGCAACATCCACATGGGCGGCACGACGGCCGACGCCAGCACCATGCAGAGCGCGATGATCGCGATCGTGCCCAGGGAGGGCGCGACCCGGGATGCCGCCATGGACGAAGTCGAGCAGATCATGCGCATCCGGCACGGGCTGAAGCTCGATCAGCCGGACGACTTCGACATCATCACGCAGGACGCCGCGCTGAAGGTGTGGGACCAGGTGAGCCAGGCGACGTTCCTCGGGCTGGTGGTCATCTCGTCGATCGCGTTGATGGTCGGCGGCATCGGGGTCATGGCGATCATGATGATCTCGGTCACCGAGCGCACCCGCGAGATCGGCGTGCGGAAGGCGCTCGGCGCCCGGCGGCGCGAAATCCTGTGGCAGTTCCTGCTCGAGGCCGTCACCCTGACCTCGATCGGCGGGGTACTCGGCATCGCCTTCGGCAGCGCGATAGGCATGTCGGTCCACTGGCTGACCGGGTTCCCGGTGTCCCTGCCCTGGTGGTCGTTCGCCCTCGGCTTCAGCTTCTCGGGGTCGGTCGGCGTGTTCTTCGGCATGGTGCCCGCCATCAAGGCCTCGCGGCTCGATCCCATCGAGGCGCTCAGGCACGAGTAGCGGGGCTGGAGGCCGGAGGCTGGGGGCCGGACTTCAGTCACTCCTCGAACCTGACGATCGCACGCTGCAGGTTCTTCAACGAGCGGACGACACAGTCGCTGCGCTTTCTGCAATCCGCCGTAGGCTGGGCTGAGAGATACCCCAACTCAACGGCGAGGTTCAGGAGATACCGCACTTCCGCCGCCGACCCCAACGCGATGTCCACGAACCTCCTGTATTCCCGCGGTCCACTCCTCGCGCAGCCCTCGACAATGTTTGTCGGAACCGACAGGGCCGCGCGGCGTAGCTGCGACTGAAGCCCAAAGCGTTCAGCAGCGGGAAAACCCTGGCTGATTCGATACGCGTCAAGCGTAAGTTCGTGAGCAAGACGGAAGACTCCGAGCAGTTCGTGGTCCCTGGCCATGGACTCCAATCGAGCAAACGCCGCGCCAGGCGTCCAGCCTCCGGCCCCCGGCCTCCAGCCTTCACTCGCGGCGCAAGCGCCAGGCCTCCAGCCTCCAGCCCCTGGCCCTCCCCTCTAGCCCCTAGCGCCGGCCTAGCCCCTAGCGCCTGGCCCCTAGCCCCTAGTAAGATGAGGGCTTTGGCGTCATGGGATCTGTCATGAATTGAGGGTTACCGTCTATGAAGGTCTACGACGCGGCGAACATTCGCAATCTGGCAATCGCCGGCCACAGCGGGTCGGGCAAGACGCAGCTGGTGTCCACGGTCCTCTTCGACACGGGGATGGTCAACCGTCTCGGCAAGGTCGACGAAGGCAACACGGTCACTGACTTCGATGATGAGGAGATCGCGCGCAAGCATTCCCTGTCGTGCTCGTTGGCGTATGCCGAGTGGAACAAGACGAAGGTCAACCTCATCGACACCCCCGGGTTCGGAAATTTCTTCAGCGACACCCGCGCGGCGCTGCAGGTGGCCGACGCGGTGCTCATCGTGGTCGACGCGGTCGGCGGGCCTGAGGTCCAGACCGAGAAGGTCTGGGAGAAGGCCGAGGAGCAGGGCCTGCCGCGCATGGTCGCGCTCAGCCGCATGGACCGTGAGCGATCGAGCGTCGATCGCACGATCGATGCGCTTCGTGCGCTCTTCGGCCGCACGGTGATCCCGATTCAGCTGCCCATCGGCGACGAAAAGGACTTCAGGGGCGTCGTCGACCTGGTGGCGCAGAAGGCGTGGACCTTCGCGCCGGACGGGTCCGGCAAGCCGGCCGAGGGGCCGGTGCCTGCCGACATGGCTGACAGGGTCTCCGCCGCGCGCGACGCGCTGGTCGAGATGGTGGCCGAAGCCGACGACAGCCTCATGGAGAAGTTCTTCGAATCGGGCTCGCTGACCCAGGAAGAGCTGGTGAGGGGTCTGCGGTCTGCCACCATGTCCGGCAAGATCTTTCCGGCGGTCTGCACCTCGGCCATCGCGAACGTCGGGATTCAGCCCCTGCTCGACTCGGTGCTGGCGCTGCTGCCGGCCCCCAACGAGCGGCCGGTCAAGGCCCTCGGAAAGGGCGGGGCCGAGGCCACGATCCAGGTAGCCGACGCCCCTCCGTTGTCGGTCGTCGTCTGGAAGACGATCGCCGATCCGTTCGCGGGCCGGATCAGCATGTTCAAGGTGGTTCATGGCACGATGAAGGCCGACTCGACGGTGCTCAACCTCACCAAGGAGAGCCAGGAACGCCTCGGACACCTGTTCCTGCTCCAGGGCAAGACCCAGTCGGACGTTCCCGAGATCAGGGCCGGCGACATCGGCGCAGTGGCCAAGCTCAAGGACACGCAGACCAATCACACGCTTGGGGACAAGGACAGCGCGACCTTCAAGCCGATGATCTTCGTCGAGCCGGTGCTGTCGTACGCGATTGAACCGAAGACGCGGGGCGACGAAGAGAAGATCAGCTCGTCGCTCCAGCGGCTGATCGAGGAAGATCCGACCATCCGGTACACGCGCGATCCTCAGACCAAGGAACTGCTGCTGTCCGGCCAGGGACAGCTCCACATCGAGGTCACCGTCGCCAAGCTGAAGCGGCGGTTTGGCGTCGAGGTCAACCTGAAGCTGCCCCGCATCCCCTACCGCGAGACCATCACCGCGACCACCGAAGCCCAGGGCCGGCACAAGAAGCAGACCGGCGGCCACGGGCAGTTCGGCGATTGCAGCATCCGCATGGAGCCGCTGCCGCGCGGCGCGGATTTCGAGTTCGTGGACGACATCTTCGGCGGCTCGATCCCGCAGCAGTTCCGGCCGGCGGTCGAGAAGGGCATCCAGGAAACCCGCCTGCGCGGCTACCTGGCCGGGTACCCGGTGGTCGATTTCCGGGTGACACTCATCGACGGCAAGTTCCACGCGGTCGACTCGAACGAACTCTCCTTCAAGATGGCGGGACGCCTGGCGTTCAAGGACGGGATGTCACGCGCCCGGCCGACCATCCTCGAGCCGATCATGAACGTCGAGGTCTACGCGCCGTCAGATTTTGCCGGGGACCTGATGGGCGACCTCAACAGCCGGCGCGGCCGGATCAGCGGCATGGATACGCGCGGGACGATGACCGTGATCAAGGCGCAGGTGCCGATGGCCGAGATGCTGACCTACGAGCAGCAGCTGGTGTCGGCCACCGGCGCGCGCGGGACCTACAGCATGGAGTACTCGCACTACGAGGAAGTGCCGTCGCACCTGCAGGCCAAGATCATCGCGGCGAGCAAGGCCGAGAAGGGCGAAGAGACGGAGGAGGAAGAGTAGTCCCGACCGTCGCGTCGGCGCCTCATTGCCTGAAATGGTAGAACGCGTCGGTTTCCTGGACATGATTCCGAATGTCCCGTTGATCGATCCGTCGGACATCTGGACCGATGACGACCTCGGTTCCGACAGGCTCCCGTGACAGGTCGTACTCGAACTCACGCCGTTCGACCAGGTCCGTGATGTAGAACTCGCGTCCGTTTCGGCGAAGCAGCCCGAATGCGGCGCCGTAGCTCGAGGTCAACAGAAACGAGTCGCGGCGTCGGTCCGGCAGGACGCCGGTTGCCGGGACGAACAGCGGCCTGCCAAAGACAGGACCCAGCCCGCCCACGTCGTGGCGGCGCAGGGCGTAGAGGGTCGGCGCGATATCGGCCGTGAACGCCACCTGGGCCAGGTCGGTCGTGACCGCAGCCCGCATCGACGGCGGCAGGCGGATAATCAGCGGTATCCGGACGACCTCGGGAAACAGCCACGTGGCATGTCCCCAATAACCGTTCTCGCCCAGCGAATCCCCGTGGTCGCTCGCGAGCACGATGACGCTGTTGTCGTACCCCCCACTCGTCCGCAGGTAGGACACGAAGCCGCCGAAACAGGCGTCAATCCGCTGGAGCCTCGAAGCGTAGGGGGCGTAGAACCCGGGGTACTCCCCTCCGAGCGACTGCTGCCCGCCGCGTCGCGTGTTCAGGATATGGATGTTCATCGGCGAGAAGTAGCCGAAGACCGGCCTCGCGTCGCCCTTCGACTGGTCAAGATAGGCCTCGAGGGCGCGCAGGTTCTCGCATAGATCCGTGTCGACGCTCGGAATGTCCGGATCGATCTTCGTCACTGGTGTCATGGGGCGCAGGTACGGCGCAACCGTGTAGTCGTTGATCGCCATCCGATAGCCGTCCATATTGACCAGTTTCTCGAGCGCATTCATGCGCTCGAAGCCGTCCGCGAGCGTCTTGCGCGTGACGGTGGCCCCAGCCCATATCGATGGAGCAGCCAGCTGCGTGGCGCCGTGTCGCGTAAAGGCGTTGCGGAACACGAAACTGTCCCGCGCGAAGCTGTCGATATTCGGCGTGAAGGTGACAGCGGCGTTGTACGGCGAAAGGTAGTCCCGGCGCAGACTGTCGATGACGAACAGGAAGATATTCGGCCGGTGCGCGGGTGAGCGTGCCGGGGTCCTGGCGAGCTCGACGTCCGGAATGGTGATCGATGTCGTGCTGCCATTCGAGTGGACCTGAAGGAAGCGGTAGTACTCACCGTCGAATCCCGGCCGAATGACGAGCGCCTCCGCCATGAACTTGAACATCGATTCGGCGGCGAAGCTCCGGTCGAACGCGGCGACAGGTTCCAGCGTGCTGTCGCCGGTCCACGAGGCGAGGCTCACGGCGGCGTGCGGAACACCGAGCAACGCCGCGATGGCGATGGCCGGCGGCACGACGACTGCTCGATTGGACCAGGGTCGTTCGGCCACGTGTCGGGTGGCCCGTCGCAAGAGTGCGAAGGCCAGGACTCCCTCGGAGACAAGGATCAGCCTTTGTGCAATGAACGCCCAGTCCAGTCGCTCCACCAAGCCGATCGCCCGAGATGACGCGAACGGCAAAAGGAGCAATGCGGCCGTGATGGTCGGCCAGCCGCGCAGCCGGACGAGTCCTCGTTGGCTGGACGTCGCGTCGTCTCGGAGGTGTACGGCGGGCCTGCGCTGCGCGATTCCCGACCACATTGCAGCCAGGGCGACGCCGCCGGCCGCCGCGATCCAGGCCGAATCCCTGTCGCTCAACGAGACAGTCGGAAGAACCAGGCGCCGGAGAAACTCGGCGATCCCGGCCGCGGCCAACGCGACCGTCAAGGCCAGATCCCAAAGCCCGGGAGCGCGAGTCCGCGCGGCAATCGCTGACTTCAGGCAGGCCAGTGCGTAGACGATCGCGCAGACCGTCGTCGTCAGCGTCAGCGTCCAGATGCCCGTCAGCCCAAGCGCGGTCCAGTGGCCTGCCGTGCTTCCAATTGCCACGGCGCGTACCACGTGCGCGAGCCACAGGTAGACGGCAAGTCCACCGAGCGTGATCAGCAGTCGGCGCTGGCGGGGTTCCCAGCGGCCGCCCGCGTCGCCGCTGCCCTGTCCGGCCGCCGACACGTGGTCAATCGCCGCCAGCCAGCCGAGCGGCAGGAGCGCGGCCAGCGCCGCGGGCAACGCGCGGCTGTCATTCCAGAGCTTCGGCAAGAAGGGGGCGGTCAGCAGGACCACCGCGAGCAGCCCGAAGACCCCCACAAAGGCCATTGCGAGCCATCTCGCGACCTGGCCCGACCCTTGTCGCGGCGTGCGCCAGTCCAGTTCCGGCCAGAGCGTGAGCACGGTGACCGCCAACGCGGCGCAGTACCAGACGTGATGCCAGGCGACGAAGTGCGTGATCCAGGGAAACAGCTGTGGCCGAATGAACATGTCGAACGCGAACGGGCTGCAATTGAGCGTCGCGTACGCTGCCGTGAGGAGGCAGAACGCTGCGACCGCCGCACGCGCGCCGACGAAGGCAACGTAACGAGTCATCGCAACATTCCGCTCTGCGCCTCATCGGCCGCCTTCTTCAACTCCAGGAGAGCCAGCCGGTTCGGCTGAACGAGAAGCGCACGGTCGGCCTGGCGCCGTGCCTCGGCGGCGTCACCCCGTCGCAGGAGGAGCCGCCCGAGCCGAAGTCGCAGATCGGCGTAGTCTGGATCGAGCTCGAGCGCCCGAATGTAGGTCGCTTCGGCACGGGCCGTCACGTTGGCAGACTCGTAGGCCCAGGCCAGGTCTCCCAACAGCTCCACGTCCTGTGGGTACATGGCGCTGCACCGCTCGAGAAGCGCCAGGACACCGGGGCCGGGCTCAGGCCGTTTCTCGGCCAGCCTGAGGCAGTCCTCGCTGGTGAATCCGGCCGTGGGCAAGGGAAGACTCGCCGGCACCACGAGCGCCACCAGGCACAGGACCAGGAACGGCGGGAGGATGCTCGGCTGTTTCGACATCGGGGCGGATCAGGAGCGGATTTGGGAACACGCCACTGTTGTCTGGTATCGGCGTGTCGAGGCCGTCACGACAGGACGCCGCAGCGCGGGAGTGCGGCCTTCACACGACTGGCTTCAGTTCCTTCGGGTGGAGGCCGGGTCTTCAGATGCCGGCGAGAGAGCTCACAATAAGAAAGGGCCCGAGTCGCGCGAGCGACTCGGGCCCTCTGTTCATCTGTTCCGCGTACGGCCACGGGGATCGCCCGGTCTGAAGACCCGGCCTCCACCAGGCAAGGCCTCAAGCCACCAGCCTCAGGCCACCAGCCTCAAGCCACCGGCCTCAAGCCTTAAGCCTCAAGCCCAGGCGGTGTCCTAGCTTCCCTTCCCGCTGCGGCCGGTGTTGCGCGGCTTGGCGGTGCTCTTGGTCCAGGCCTTGGTGTGCTCGTGCACCGGCGCCCCGGTCTCCTCGTCCTCGTCCGCTTTCCGGCCGCGCACGCGATCGGCCGCCGCCTTCAGCTTGCTCCCCAGGCCCCCTCCGCCTTCCTTCTTGGCGGCCTTCTTTTCCTTGTCGGCCGCGGCCTTCTTGGGGTCGAACTCGCTGCCCAGCAACTCCACCAGGGCCATGTCGGCCGCGTCGCCCTTGCGCACGCCGGTCTTGAGGATCCGGACGTAGCCGCCGGGCCGCGCGGCAAACCGCGGCGCAATCTCATTGAACAGGGTTCTGACCACGAGACGGTCCTGGAGGTGTTCCAGCACCATCCGGCGGGCATGCAGGGCCTGTCCGTTCTCGCCACCTCCGGCTACGCCGCCCTTGGCGATGGTGATCAGGCGTTCCACGAAGGGCCGCAGCTCTTTCGCCTTGGGCAGGGTCGTCTCGATGTGCCCGTGCTCCAGCAGCGCGGTTGCCTGGTTCCTGAGCAGACTGAGGCGGTGCTCGGTGGTTCGTCCCAGCTTGCGCTGGCCTACTCGGTGACGCATATCCTTCTTCTCTCTCTGACGTTGGAGGCGATCAGGCTTAGGGCTTAGGGCTTAGGGCTTAAGGCTCAGGGCTTACGGCCCGTCACGCTTGCCCGGCCCCGGATGCAGCCGGCGCCCCAGTCACGAATTCACGCGACTCGCCGCGATCGCTCTGAAGTTCCACCTCGAACCGTGTCGCCCGGCCGGCCTTAAGCCCCAAGCCTCAGGCCCTAAGCCTGAATCGAACCGTCTCACCGGGCCCGGCCTCAGGCCCCAAGGCTTAAGCCTTGAGCCTTGAGGCCCAGGCCTTTCCCCTAGTCCGCCGACGCATGGGCGGCCGGCTGATCCAGCCGCATCCCGAGGCTGAGGCCCATGGTCTGGAGGATATCCTTGATTTCATTGAGCGACTTGCGCCCGAAGTTCTTCGTCTTGAGCATCTCGCTCTCGGTCTTCTGCACGAGCTCGCGAATGGTCCGGATATTCGCGTTCTTCAGGCAGTTGTACGACCGCACCGAGAGCTCGAGTTCCTCGACGCTCTTGTCGAGGTGCTCGTTGGCGACCGCCGAGCGCGGCTGATCGGCCTGGACCTCGAGCGGCTGATCGGCCGTCTCGTCCAGGTTGACGAAGATGTTCAGGTGGTCGCGCACCAGCTTCGCCGTCAGCGAGACCGCGTCGCGCGGGCTGACCGCGCCGTTGGTCCACACATCCAGCGTGAGCTTCTCGTAGTCGGTGGTCTGGCCGAGGCGCGCGGCCTCGATCAGGTAGTTCACCTTCTTCACCGGCGAGTGGACCGAATCGATCGGAATCCAGCCGATACCGAGGTCCTCGTCGAAGTTCCGGTCGGCGGTCACGTAGCCGCGGCCGCGCTTGACGCGGATCTCCATGTGGAGCTTGCCGTGCTCGGAGACGGTCGCGATGTGGGCATCGGGCTCGAGGATTTCCACGTCGGCATCGCCTTCGATGTCGCGGGCCCGGACCTCGCCCGGCTTGTCCACGCGCAGATACAGCGTCTTCGTGTAGTCGACGTGCATCTTCAGGGGAATCTGTTTCAGGTTGAGGATGATGTCGGTCGCATCCTCAACGACGCCAGGGATCGGCGAGAACTCGTGCAGCACGCCGTCGATCTTGACGGCGGTGAACGCCGCGCCTTCGATCGACGACAGCAGCACGCGCCGCATGGCGTTGCCGATGGTTGTGCCAAAACCCCGCTCGAACGGCTGCGCATAGAAGCGCCCGAAGCGCTCGGTCGAGGTCTCTCGCTCGAACTCCAGCCGCTTGGGCCGCTGGAAACCCTTCCACAACATCGCTGGCATTCCTTTCTGGCGTCTCGATCCACCGGACAACGCGGGCGGGGCCGCCAGGCGAGGCGGCCCGACATGCCTTGAGGCCGGATCCTACTTCGAGTAGAGCTCGACGATGAGCTGTTCCTGCACCGGCAGGTTGATCTGCGCGCGGGTCGGCAGTGACACGACGCGCCCGGACATCTGTTCGGCCTGGAGTGCCAGCCACTCGGGAATGCCGCGCCCCTTCACTTCTTCCATGGCATGCAGGACGGCCGTGCCCTTGCGGCTGCCCTCGCGTACTTCCACGGTGTCGCCTTCCCGCACCAGGTACGAGGGGATGTCGACCTTCCGGCCGTTGACCGAGAAATGCCCGTGGCGCACCAGCTGGCGGCCCTGCGACCGGGACGTCGAGAAGCCCAGCCGGTAGACCACGTTGTCGAGCCGCCGTTCGAGGCTCTGCAGCAGGATCTCGCCGGTGATGCCGCGGGTCCGCTCGGCCGACTCGAAATAGCGGCGGAACTGGTTCTCCAGCACGCCGTAGATGCGCTTGACTTTCTGTTTCTCGCGCAACTGCAGGCCGTATCCGGCCAACTTCGCCTTACGCGCCTTGCCGTGCTGGCCAGGAACGAAGTTGCGCTTCTCGATCGCGCACTTCTCCGTATAACACCGCTCCCCCTTGAGGAACAGCTTGGTGGCCTCCCGGCGGCACAGGCGGCAAACAGGTCCGATGTATCGTGCCATCGCGTCTCTTCCGTTCCTGGTTCGCTTCCCTGATCCCTAAACCCGCCGGCGTTTCGACGGCCGGCAGCCGTTGTGCGGGATGGGCGTGATGTCGCGGATCGACTTGACCTCGATCCCGATGGTCTGCAATGCCCGGATCGCCGACTCGCGGCCGGCCCCGGGACCCTTCACCCGCACCTCGGCCGAGCGCATGCCCATGGCCTTGGCGGCATTGCCCGCGCTGATGGCGGCCTGCGTGGCGGCAAACGGCGTCCCCTTCCGGGACCCCTTGAAGCCCACGCCCCCCGCGCTCGACCAGGCCACCACGTTACCGTCCGCATCGGCAATCGTGATCGTCGTGTTGTTGAACGACGCCTGGATGTTGATGATGCCGTGGTGGACCACGCGCTTCTCGCCGCGCTTCTTGAAGGTCTTCTTCCCGCCCTTTTTGCCGGGTTCCTTCTTTTCAGCGCCTTCGACGGTCGAATCAGTCTTTGCCATCCGCCTACACCGTCTTCTTCTTCGCGACCGCGCCGCGCCGCGGTCCCTTCCGGGTCCGGGCATTGGTCTTGGTTCGCTGGCCCCTGACCGGCAGGCCGCGGCGGTGCCGCAGGCCACGGTAGCAGCCGATGTCCATCAACCGTTTGATGTTCATGGAAACCTCCTTGCGGAGGTCGCCCTCGACACCACCCTGATCCTCGATGACCCGGCTGACCTTCCGGACATCGTCTTCGGACAGATCCTTGACGCGCGTGTCCGGGTTGACGCCGGCTTCCTTGAGAATCTTGTTGGACCGGGTCCGGCCGATCCCATAGATGTAGGTCAGCCCGATCTCGACCCGCTTCGTCCGAGGCAGGTCCACACCCGCGATACGTGCCATGATGCTACCCCTGCCTCTGCTTGTGTTTCTGGTTCGGACAGATCACCCGCACCACCCCCTGGCGGCGGACGATCTTGCACTTGTCGCACATGCGTTTGACCGACGCTCTAACCTTCATGACTCGTTCATCCTTGCGCCCCGCGCCGGAAAGGCCCGCCACGTGCGGGATCACCCGGGCAGGCGGCCCGCTACTTGTAGCGGTACGTGATGCGCCCCCGGCTCAGGTCGTAGGGCGAAAGCTCGACCAGCACCTTGTCCCCCGTTAGAATGCGGATGAAGTTCTTCCGCATCTTGCCGGAAACGTGCGCCAGCACCTGGTGTTTGTTCTCGAGTTCCACCTTGAACATCGCGTTGGGCAGCGACTCGAGCACCACTCCCGTGACTTCAATCGTGTCGTCTTTCGGCAACGGCCTTTACACCCTCCGGGTCGCGCTCGCGCTCGGCCCTTGATGTCCCGACTCCCTGTCCGTGTCCGGCACGGTCAGGATTACCGGCCCGTCCGTCGTGACGGCCACCGTGTGCTCGAAATGCGCCGCCAGGCTGCCATCCTGGGTCACGGCCGTCCAGCCGTCCCCGAGCACCCTGACTGCCGCCCGTCCCATCGCCACCATCGGCTCGATGGCCAGCACCATGCCGTCCGCCAGCCTCGGCCCGCGTCCCGGCTGCCCGTAATTCGGCACCTGGGGCTCCTCGTGGAGGGCGGCGCCCACCCCGTGCCCCACGAACTCCCGGACGACCGAAAACCCGTGCGCCTCCACGTGCCGCTGCACGGCATGGCCGATATCTGACACCCGGCCGCCAACCCGCGCCTTGTCGATCCCGGCGTAGAGCGACTCCTCGGTCACCCGGAGCAGCTCGTCCGCCTTCGGGTCGATCCGTCCGACGGGCACCGTGATCGCCGCGTCGCCGTGAAACCCGTCGAGCAGCACACCCACGTCAATCGAGACGATGTCACCCTCGCGCAGCTTGACCTGCGGCGAGGGAATCCCGTGGATGACCTGCTCGTTCACCGAGGTGCAGAGCGTCGCGGGAAACCCATGGTACCCCTTGAACGACGGGACGCCGCCTGCCGCCCGAATCCTCGCCTCGGCCGCCTGGTCCAGGTCGGCCGTCGTGACGCCCGGCCGAACCATCTCCCGGAGCGCCTGAAGCACCTCGGCCACCACCCGCGTGGCCGCGCGCATCCGCCGGAGTTCCGCGTCCGACTTGCAGACGATCACCGTCCCGTGCCTCGTCCCTCGATGCCATCCGTCAGCCGCGGCGGCCGCGGATTCGAGTCTTCTTCATGAACCCGTCGTAGTGCCGCATGATCAGCTGCGACTCGACCTGCTGCACCGTATCCATCGCCACGCCGACCACGATCAGGAGCGAGGTGCCGCCGAAGTAGAACTGGACGTTCATGCCCTCGGTGATGAACCGGGGCAGGAAGGCGTCCAGGCGCTCGCCGATGAACGGGATCGGGGCCACCTTGAACCCCGTGATCAGGAACTCGGGCAGGATCGCGATCAACGCCAGGTAGATGGCGCCCGCCAGCGTGACGCGCGTCAGGATGGTGTCGATGTACTCCGCCGTCCGCTTGCCCGGCCTGATCCCCGGCACGAACCCGCCGTACTTCCGCATGTTCTCGGCCACATCATCCGGGTTGAAGATGATGGCGGTGTAGAAGTAGGCGAAGAAGATGATGCCGACGACGTAGAGCAGATTGTAGAGCGGCATCCCGTAGGTGATCTGGTTGATGACCGCCTGTCCCCAGCTGCCGCTCGGGAACATCCCTGCGATCGTCGCCGGGAACGCCAGGATCGACGAGGCGAAGATCACGGGGATGACGCCGCCCGTGTTGACCTTCAGGGGGATGTGCGTGCTCGACCCGCCGTACATCCTGCGCCCGACGACCCGCTTGGCGTACTGGACCGTGACGCGCCGGCTCCCGCGCTCGACGAAGATGATGGCGCCCACCACGACGACCATCAGCACCACGAGGAGCAGCACCCGGAAGAGGCTCATCTGGGCCGTGCTCAACTGTCCGAACGTCGTGATGACGGCGCCCGGGAACCCCGCCACGATGCCCGAGAAGATGATGAGCGACATCCCGTTGCCGATGCCGCGCTCGGTGATCTGTTCGCCGAGCCACATGATGAAGGTGGTCCCGGCGGTCAGCGTCAGCACGGTCATCAGGCGGAAGCCCCAGCCGGTCTGGTACACCAGCGGGAGGCCGCCGGCAATCTGGGTCTGGCGCTCGAGGAACATCGCGATGCCGAGCGACTGCACCACGCTCAGCAGGATCGTGCCGTACCGGGTGTACTGCGTGATCTTGCGGCGCCCGAGGTCGCCTTCCTTCGACAGGCGCTCCAGGTAGGGCCACACGACGGCCAGCAGCTGCAGGATGATCGACGCGCTGATGTAGGGCATGATGCCCAGCGCGAAGATCGTCACCTTCGACAGGTTGTTACCCGAGAACATGTCGTACAGGCCGAACATGGTGTTCTTGGCCTGTTCGGCCAGGAGCGCCAGCGCGGCCGTGTTCACACCCGGGGTCGGGATGTGGTGGCCGATCCGGTAGACGCCGAGCATGGCGAGCGTGAACAGCACCCGCTTGCGGAGGTCCGGAACGTTCCAGATGTTCTTGATGCTCTCAAGCATAGGGCTTCAGACCCTGAGCAGGCGCCCTAGAGCGCCTCGATCGACCCACCGGCGGCCGCGATCTTCTCGGCGGCCTTCCCGCTGAACTTGTGCGCTTTGACCGTCAGGGCCACGGCGATCTCGCCGCGGGCCAGCACCTTCACCCGGCGCCCGTTCTGGACCAGCCGCTCGGCCAGCAGCAGGTCGGGCGTCACGACGGTGCCGGCGGCGAACCGGGCTCCGAGATCGTCGAGGTTCACCACCTCGTACTCGATGCGGAACGGGTTGAAGAACCCGCGCTTCGGCAGGCGGCGGTGCAGCGGCATCTGCCCGCCCTCGAAGCCGCGCTTGTGGTGGAAGCCCGAGCGCGACTTGGCGCCCTTGCTGCCGCGGCCGGCCGTCTTGCCCAGGCCGCTTCCCGGCCCGCGGCCGACCCGCTTGCGCTTCTGCTTGGCGCCCTTCGGCGGTTTGAGTGTGCTCGAATCCATACGTGGACCTGATCTGCTGCCTAGGTGACCGTGACGAGATGGCGGACCTTGTGGATCATCCCGCGCATCTCAGGCGTATCGGGGACCACGATCGTGTGCCGAATCCGGCGCAGCCCCATGCTGCGGACCACCAGCCCCTGCTTCGCATTGAAGCCGATCGTGCTCTTCACCAACGTGATCGTCAGTTTCTTCTTCTCGCTCGTCATCGTGAGGTGCCTCGTCTCGCGGCCGATCGTCGCGGCCCTCAGGCCGAACCCATGTGGAAGTCGGCGAGGTCCTTGCCGCGCATGCGGGCCACCATGACCGGGTCCTTCAGCTCCATCAGCCCGGTGAAGGTCGCTCGCACGACATTGTGCGGGTTGGCCGATCCCAGCGACTTGGTCAGCACGTTGGTGACCCCGGCCGACTCCACCACGGCCCGGACCGCGCCGCCGGCGATGATGCCGGTGCCGTCGGGCGCCGGTTTCAGGAGCACGGCGCCCGCGCCGTACCGCCCGGTCACCGTGTGCGGGATCGTCGTCCCGATGAGCGGCACCCGGATGAGGGACTTCTTGGCCGCCTCGATGCCCTTCTTGATGGCCGACGGCACCTCGCGGGCCTTGCCCACGCCGAAGCCCACCACGCCGTGGCCGTCGCCCACCACCACCAGGGCGCTGAAGCTCAGGTTCTTGCCGCCCTTGACGACCTTCGTCACCCGGTTGATGGAGACGACGGTGTCCTTCAGCTCCAGCTGGGAGGCGTCGATCTTTTCGCGCGTTCTGTTCATCGCTTCGGTCCCTAGAACTCCAAACCTGCCGCGCGTGCAGCCTCAGCCACCTCGCGCACCCGCCCGTGATAGAGGAACCCGTTGCGGTCGAAGACCACCTGCTTGATGCCCTTCGCCTGCAGGCGCTCGGCAATGATCCGGCCGATTTGCTTGGCGCCCTTGATGTTGCCCCCGCGAGCCCCGTCGGCAAGGCCACCCGAAACCGACGGCTCCAGGCTCGAGGCCGCGGCGAGGGTGGTGCCGGCCAAATCGTCCACGGCCTGCACGTAGATGTGCGCGATGCTGCGGAACACGGTCAGGCGCGGCCGCGCGGCGGTCCCCTGGACGCGCTTGCGGATCCGCATCTTGATGCGGTCCCGGCGATCTTCCTTGGTTTTGATCTTCATGGCTGCCTCGCCGCCTACGCTCCGGTCTTGCCGACCTTCTTCTTGAGCACTTCGCCCGTGTAACGGACGCCCTTCTGCTTGTACGGGTCGGGCTTGCGGAACGCGCGAATGTTGGCTGCCACCTGTCCCACGAGCTGGCGATCGGCGCCGGTCACGGTCAGGTGCGTGTTCTTGTTATCGACGGCGATCTCGATCCCCGGCGGAATCTCGAGCACGATCGGGTGCGAAAAGCCCAGGGCGAAGGTGATCACGCGGCCCTTGAGCTCGGCCTTGTAGCCGATGCCCACGATGTCGAGCTCGCGCTTGAAGCCGTTGGTCACGCCCTCGACGGCGTTGGCCACCAGGCTGCGGGCCAGGCCGTGGAACTTGCCCAGGCCCGGATCGGCGGTGTCGGTCACCGCGCGCAACTCGGCGTCGGCCTGCGTGAAGTGGATGCCGGGCGGGATGGGCTGGCGCAGCTTGCCCTTGGGGCCCTGGACATCGACGACCCGGCCGTCGATCTTGACGGCCACGCCCTTCGGGATCGGAATCGGTTTCTTGCCAATACGGGACATGGGCGTAATCCTAAGGTCTATCGAACGCTACCAGATGTTGCAGAGCACTTCGCCGCCGACGCCGGTCTTGACGGCCTCGCGGCCCGTCATGACGCCGCGCGAGGTGGTCAGGATGCTGGTCCCGAGCCCGCCGAGCACCGGCGGCACCTGGTCGCGGCTGAAGTACACGCGGCGCCCGGGGCGGCTGATGCGCTCGATGCCGCTGATCACGCGCTCGCCGTGGGGGCCGTACTTCAGGAAGATCCGGATCGCCTTCTGCGGCGACGGCGCGCCGGCGGGCGTCTGGTCTTCGATGGTCTTGAACCCCTGGATGTAGCCCTCATCCTGGAGGATCCGCGCGATCTCGGCCTTCAGTGTGCTGGCCGGAACGTCCACACGCGCGTGCTTCGCCTGCACGGCGTTGCGGATGCGCGTGAGCATGTCAGCAATCGGATCGGTCATGGCTTCTCAACCTGGTCGTGCTATCAGCCTGGAATCGTATCGCGTCGCGCCCGGGAGTCCCCCCGGGGCGAACCCGACGTGGTCCTGGCTACCAACTGCTCTTGATGACGCCGGCGATATCGCCCTGCAGCGCCAGCTTCCGGAAACAGAGACGGCAGAGCGCGAACTTCCGGATGTAGGCCCGCGGTCGCCCGCAGAGCTTGCACCGGTTGCGGCCTCGAATCTTGAACTTCTGAGGCTTCGCTTCTTTGGCTTTCTTCGCGGTGGTGGCCATACTTGTCAGCTCGTGCGGAACGGCATGCCGATCAGCTGCAGCAAGCGTCGCGCCTCCTGGTCGGTCCTTGCCGTCGTGCAGACCGACACGTTCATGCCCCGCGCCTTGTCGACGCGCATGTAGTCGATTTCCTGGAAGATCAGCTGGTCGCGCAGCCCCAGCGTGTAATTGCCGCGCCCGTCGAACCCTTTCGGCGACACGCCCTTGAAGTCGCGCACGCGCGGCAGGGCGATGGCGATCAGGCGGTCGAGGAACTCCCACATGCGTTCCCCGCGCAGCGTCACCATGGCCCCGATGGGCATGCCCTTGCGCAGCTTGAACTGCGCGATGGACTTGCGGGCCCGCGTGATCACGGCGTGCTGGCCGGTGATTCGCGAGAGCTCGTCGGAGGCGGTGTCGGTGATCTTCACGTTCTGGGTCGCTTCGCCCAGGCCCATGTTGACCACGATCTTGCTGACCCGCGGCACGGCCATCACGTTGGTGTAGCCGAGCTCCTTGGTCAGGGCCGGCACGACTTCCTGCTGGTACCGTTCCTTCAACCGGCTCATTTGTCGACCACTCCCTCGCACTTCCGGCAGATCCGGACCTTGCGGCCGTCGCCGAGCACCCGGTGCCCGACCCGCGTTTGCTTGCCGCACTCCGGGCACAGCAGCTGGACGTTGGAGGCGGCCAGAGGCGCCTCGCGCTTCATGATCCCGCCCTTGACGTTCTTGCCGGGGTTGGGGCGCGTGTGCCGGCTGATGAAGTTCGCGCCTTCGACGACCAGGCGGTTCTTCACGGGATGGACCTTCAGCACCCGGCCTTTCTTGCCGCGGTCCTTCCCCGCCGTGACGATCACGCTGTCATTGCGGCGGATGAGTGTCTGCAGACGTGACATGGCGCTAAATCACCTCGGGCGCGAGCGAAATAATCTTCATGAACTTGCGCTCGCGCAGCTCGCGGGCCACCGGGCCGAACACGCGCGTCCCGATGGGCTCGTTCTGGTCGTTCACCAGCACCGCCGCGTTCCGATCGAACCGAATGTAACTGCCGTCCTTGCGTCGCTGCTCCTTGCGCGTGCGCACGATGACGGCCTTGACGACCTGCCCCTTCTTGACGGTTCCGTCCGGCGTCGCTTCTTTCACCGACGCCGTGATGATGTCCCCGAGCCGCGCGTACCGCCCTGTGGACCCGCCGATGGGGTTGATCATGGCAATCTTGCGCGCCCCCGAGTTATCGGCGACGTCGAGGATCGACCGCATTTGAACCATGGCCCGCTCCTTCTGCTTTCTCTACTACCGCCCGCTCGCGGGCTTGCTCACGTCGCCGGACACAGGCGCCGTCGACCCATTGGCCTGCTGCACGATGCGCGTGATGGCCCACCGTTTCCGCCGGCTGAGCGGCCGGCTCTCCACGATGACCACCGTGTCGCCCGTGTGGCTCTGATTCGTCTCGTCGTGCGCCATGAAGCGCGACGTCAGGCGGTGAATCTTCCCGTACATCGCGTGCCGCACCTGGCGCTCGACGGTCACCACGCGGCTCTTGGCCATCTTGTCGCTGACGACGACGCCGGTCACTTCTCGGTTCGCTGCCATACGTTACTCGCTTGCCTCGCCCAGTAAGTCTGACGGGCCTGCTCGGGGGCCCGGGTGTCGGACGGCCTTACGCCGCCGGCCCGCTCCCCGCCTGTTCCTTCTCCCGCAGAATCGTCTTCAGCCGCGCCAGATCGCGCTTGAGGTCGCGGATCTTGTGGCCCGCCTCGCTCTGCCCCATCGCCGTCTGGATCCGCAGACGGAACAGCTGGTCCTGCAGGTCGATGGCCCGGCCGCGAAGATCGTCGGCGCTGAACTCCCGGATTTCCTGCGCCTTCATCACACCCTCTCCTCGGCGAACCGCGCCGCAAACCGCGTCTTGATCGGCAGCTTGGCCGCCGCCAGCGTCATCGCCTTCCGCGCCTCGGCCTGCGTCACCCCTTCCATCTCGAAGAGGATCTTGCCCGGGCGGACCACGGCGACCCAGAACTCGGGGGCGCCCTTCCCCTTGCCCATGCGCGTTTCCTGCGGCTTCTTGGTCACCGGCTTGTCCGGGAACACCCGGACCCAGATCTTGCCGCCGCGCTTGATGAACCGCGTCATCGCCACGCGGGCCGCCTCGATCTGCCGTGCCGACATCCAGCAGGGCTCCAGCGCCTTCAGCCCGTAGTCCCCGAACGACACGTCCGAGCCGCGCCACGCCTTGCCGCACATGCGGCCGCGCTGCTGCTTCCGGAACTTGACCTTCTTCGGCATCAACATGACGTCATCCCTGTCTTCACGGCTCAGGGCTTGGGGCTTGGGGCTTGGGGCTCTTACGCCTCAAGCCTCAAGCCTCAAGCCTCAAGCCTCAAGCCTCAAGGCGCAAGCCGCAACAGCCCTACACCCGTGCCGGCCGCCGTGGCGCCCGGTACTCCTCTTCGCGGCCGGTCCGCGGCGTCAGGCGCTCGCCCTTGTAGAGCCACACCTTGACGCCGATCAGCCCGTAAGTCGTGTGCGCCTCGGCCTGCCCGTAGTCGATGTCGGCCCGCAACGTCTGCAGCGGCAGCTGCCCGTGGAGGTACCACTCCGACCGGGCGATCTCCGCGCCGTTCAGGCGGCCCGACACGCGCACCTTGATCCCCCGCGCGCCGAAACGCAGGGCCGATTCGACCGCCTTCCGCATGGCCCGCCGGAACGCCACGCGCTTCTCGAGCTGCATCGCCACCGACTCGGAGATCAGCTGAGCATCGAGCTCGGGCTTCTGGATCTCCTGGATGTTGATGAACACCTCGCGGCTGGTCTTCTTCTGGATCTCCTGCTTCAGCTTGTCGACCTCCGTGCCCTTGCGCCCGATGATGATGCCGGGACGCGAGGTATGGATGTCGATCTTCAGCTTGTTGGCCGCGCGCTCGATCTCGATCTTCGAGACGCCGGCGTGCTGGAAGCGCGCCTTGAGCGTCCCGCGCAGCGCGAGATCCTCGTGCAGGAGCTTGACGTAGTCGCGATCGGCATACCATCGCGACCGCCAGGTCTTGTTGAACCCCAGCCGGAATCCGTACGGGTGAACCTTCTGACCCACGTCTGCAGCTCCTAGTCTTGCGCGGCGGCCGTCGCGCCGCCGGTCTTCGTCGTGGTCGTCTTCCGCGTCCGCGCGGGCTTCGCCGCGTCCGCAGCCTTTGCCGCCTTCACCCGCGCCCCGCGCGCCTTGGTCTTGTCCGAGACCGGCGCGTGTTCGGGGAGCTCCGCCACCGAGACCGTCAGGTGCGCCGTGCGCTTCACCACGCGATAGGCCCGTCCCATCGGGGCCGGACGCACGCGCTTGGCCGACGGCCCCTGGTCGGCGTAGCACGCCGACACCGCCAGCCGATCCACGTCCCCACTGAAGCCCGGCTTCTGCTGGGCGTTGGCGATGGCCGACCGCAGCACCTTCTCGATGTCGCGCGCCACGCGCTTGGGCGTGAACTGGAGCGTCGCCAGCGCCTGGTTGACGCCGCGGCCCCGGATCAGTTCCATGACGAGCCCGGCCTTCTGGGCCGAGGTACGGATGTAACGGGCCGTCGCACGCGCTTCGATCATGACTGGCCCCCGGCAGGCTTGGCTGTCGAGGTACCGCCGGCCCCGGGGGCCGGAGCGGCCGCGGCAACCTGCGCAGCTTTCTCGGTCTTGCTGGTGTGTCCCTTGAACGAGCGGGTCGGCGCGAACTCGCCGAGCTTGTGCCCGACCATGTTCTCCGTGACGTACACCGGGATGAACTTCTTCCCGTTGTGCACCGCCAGGGTGTGGCCGAGCATCTCGGGCACCACCGTGGACCGGCGCGACCACGTCCGGATGACTTTCTTCTCGCCAACCCGGTTCATCGACTCCACCTTCTCGAGCAGGGGCGTGTCGACGAACGGGCCTTTTTTCAGCGATCTGCTCATAACGGAACCTTCGGTCTGCTGCTGCCTACTTCGGCCGACGCTGGATGATGAACTGGTCGGTCGCCTTCCGGTTGCGCGTCTTGTAGCCCTTGGTCGGCATGCCCCACGGCGACACCGGATGCCGGCCGCCGGAGGTCTTGCCTTCGCCGCCGCCCAGCGGGTGATCCACCGGGTTCATCGCCACGCCGCGCACATGGGGCCGCTTGCCCAGCCACCGGTTCCGGCCGGCCTTCCCGAGCGACACGTTCTCGTGATCGAGGTTGCCGACCTGGCCGATCGTCGCCCGGCACTCGATCAGAATCCGCCGGACTTCGCCCGACGGCATCTTGACCGAGGCGTACTCGCCTTCCTTGGCCACCAGCTGCACCGAGGCGCCGGCGCTGCGGGCCATCTGGCCGCCCTTGCCCGGGCGCAGCTCCACGTTGTGGATCTGGGTGCCGAGCGGGATGTTCTTCAGCGGCAGGGCGTTGCCCGGCAGGATGTCCACGTTGTCGCCGGCCACGACCGAATCGCCGACCTTCAACCCGACCGGGTGGATGATGTAGCGCTTCTCGCCGTCGGCATACGTCACCAGCGCGATGCGGGCCGAGCGGTTCGGGTCGTACTCGATCGTCGCCACCTTGCCCGGGATCCCGATCTTGTCGCGCTTGAAGTCGATGATGCGATACAGGCGGCGATGCCCGCCGCCGCGCCACCACATCGTGATCTCGCCGTGGTTGTTCCGGCCGCCCGTCTTGTTGAGCGACTCGGTCAACGGCTTGTACGGTCCCGCCCCGGACAGCTCGGAGTTGTCCTGGACCGTCTGGAAGCGACGTCCGGGCGAGGTCGGTTTGTACTTGCGGATAGCCATCTTCGGATCCCCTGCCTTACGCGCCTTCGAGGAATTCCGGCATCTTCTCGCCGTCTCGCAGCCGGACGTACGCCTTCTTCCAGTCCGACCGGCGACCGGAGAAGCGGCCCTGCCGCTTTACTTTGCCGTGCGCGATCGCGGTGCGAATCGACGCCACCTTCGCGCCGAGCAGGTGCTCGATGGCCCGCCGGATCTCGATCTTGTTGGCGCCGGCCGCCACGTGGAAGACGATCGTCTTGCCGTCTTCACGCAGGATCGAGGTCTTCTCGGTGACCAGCGGCTTGCGGATCACATCGGTGAGTATCATGATCCCAGCACCTCCTGCAGCCGTTCGACGGCAGCCCGGGTCGCCACGATGCGCTGGCAGTTCATCAGGTCGCGGGCGACCAGCCGTCCGCTCGGCACGCAGCGCACGTACGGGATGTTCCGCACGGCCCGCTGCAGCATGTCGGTCGGCTTGAGATCCACGACCAGCGTCGGGCCGTCCGCGCCCAGGCGTCGCAGCATCTCGACGGCCGTCCTGGTCTTCGGCGTCTCGCCGAACTCCGCGACAACCACCACCTGCCCGGCCTGCAGCCTGGCGGAGAGCGCCGCGCGCAGCGCGCCGCGTTCAGCCTTCTTGGGCATGTCCTGCTCGTAGCTGCGCGGCTGCGGGCCGAACACCGTCCCGCCTTTTCGCCAGAGCGGGTTGCGAGCCTCGCCGACCTGCGCCCGCCCGGTGCCCTTCTGGCGCCACGGCTTCTTGCCGGTGCCGCTGACGAGCCCGCGCGTCTTGGTGGCGTGCGTCCCGCGGTGCTCCGCGGCGTTGCTGCGCACGACCGACTGCCAGATCAGGTCGCCCTTGACGCGGCCACCGAAGACCTCGTCACGCAGGTCGAGCGAGCCGACTTTCTCGTTCTGATCGTTGACGACATCCAGTGTCATGGCGTCCTACTTCTTGCCCTTCTTCTGCTTCACGGCCTGCGGCTGAGGCTCGGGCTTCGGCGCCACGGCCTTGCGAACCACGACGTAGCCGCCCGGTGCGCCCGGCACCGCCCCGCGCACCAGCAGCAGGTGGTTCTCGGCATCGACCTTCTCGAGCCGCAGGTTCAATGTCGTCACCCGCTCGGAGCCCATGTGGCCGGCCCCGCGCATGCCCTTGATGACACGCGACGGATAGGACGAGGCGCCAATCGATCCGGGCGCGCGGTGGAACATCGACCCGTGGGTCGCGGCGCCGCCGCGGAAGTGGTGGCGCTTGATGACACCCTGGAAGCCCTTGCCGCGGCTGGTGCCGATGACGTCCACGCGCTCTCCGGCCGCGAAGATCGAGCACAGCACCTGGTCGCCGGCCTTCAGCGCGTCGCCCCCGGCCTTGAGCGCGATCTCGCGGCGCACGCGCGTCGGAGGCACGCCCGCCCGCTTGTAGTGCCCGGCGAGCGCCTTGGTCACCCGCGCCGGCCGCTCTTCGACCAGGCCGAGCTGCACCGCTTCGTACCCGTCGGTGTCGACCTTCTTCGCCTGGACGACCACGCACGGGCCGGCCTGGATGAGGGTCACGGGTTCAACCGTCCCGTCGGGCCGGAACACCTGGGTCATGCCCAGTTTCTTGCCGATGATGCCTGTAACCATCGCCTACTTCCGTTCTTTTCCAAACGCCTTGATCTCGACGTCCACCCCGGCGGGCAGGTCGAGTTTCATCAGGGCATCGACGGTCTGCGAGGTCGGTTCGAAGATATCGATGAGCCGCTTGTGCGTCCGGATCTCGAACTGCTCGCGCGACTTCTTGTCGACGTGCGGCGAGCGGTTCACCGTCCACTTGTTGAGCTCGGTCGGCAGCGGAATCGGCCCCGCCAGCCGCGCGCCCGTCCGCCGCGCGGTCTCGACGATCTCGGCCGTCGACTGGTCGAGCACCCGGTAGTCGTACGCCTTGAGCCGGATCCGGATCTTGTCGCCAAACGCTGTAGACATGTCTCTTTCCTACCAGGGGCCAGGGGCTAGCGGCTGGGCGCTAGTTTGTCCTTCCCCGAAATCTCGCCCTGCATCGGGCCAGGGCCTGGCAGCGAGGAGCTAGTCTCACGAGCGCCTAGCCCCTAGTCCCTAGCCGCTATTCCGTAATCTCCGTCACCGTGCCCGCGCCCACCGTGCGGCCGCCCTCGCGGATCGCGAACTTCGACCCCTTCTCGATGGCCACCGCTGTGATCAACTCGGCGCTGATCGTCGTGTTGTCCCCGGGCATGATCATCTCCACGCCCTCGCCCAGGTGCATCGACCCGGTCACGTCCGTCGTCCGCAGGTAGAACTGCGGCCGATACCCGTTGAAGAACGGCGTGTGCCGCCCGCCCTCTTCCTTGGTCAGCACGTACACCTGCGCCTTGAACTTCGAGTGCGGCAGAATCGACCCCGGCTTGGCCAGCACCTGCCCGCGCTCCACGTCCGTCTTCTCCGTGCCGCGCAACAGCACCCCGACGTTGTCCCCCGCCACGCCCTCGTCGAGCAGCTTCCGGAACATCTCCACGCCGGTCACAATCTTCTTCATGGTCGGCCGGAAGCCCACAATCTCCACTTCCTCGCCCACCTTCACCTTGCCCCGCTCCACCCGGCCCGTCACCACCGTCCCCCGCCCCGAGATCGAGAACACGTCCTCGATCGGCATCAGGAACGGCTTGTCCACCTGCCGGTCCGGCAGCGGCACATACGCGTCCAGCGCTTCCATCAGCTTCAGGATCCCCGCTTCCGCCTCCGGGTCCCCGTTGATCGCCTTCAGCGCCGACACCCGGATCACCGGCACTTCGTCGCCCGGGAACCCGTAGCTCGTCAGCAGCTCCCGCACTTCCAGCTCCACCAGGTCCAGCAGCTCCGGGTCGTCGACCGCGTCCACCTTGTTGAGCGCCACCACCAGGCACGGCACTTCCACCTGCCGCGCCAGCAGCACGTGCTCCCGCGTCTGCGGCATCGGCCCGTCGGTCGCCGCCACCACCACGATCGCCCCGTCCATCTGCGCCGCGCCCGTGATCATGTTCTTGATGTAGTCGGCGTGGCCCGGGCAGTCCACGTGCGCGTAGTGCCGCTTCGCCGTGCTGTATTCCACGTGCGAGGTCGCAATCGTCAGAATCTTCGTGTCGTCCCGCCGGCCCTGCGATTCCGACGCCTTCGCCACCTCGTCATACGAAACGTACTTGCCCCACCCACGCGTCGCCGCCACCTTCGTCAACGCCGCCGTCAGCGTCGTCTTCCCGTGGTCGATGTGCCCAATCGTCCCCACGTTCACGTGCGGTTTCGACCGATCAAATTTCTCTTTCGCCATGGCCGTCAGTCTCCGTTGGTGCGGTTCGAATCCGTCTCGATCATCTGTCCGTCAGCGCGACCTAGCGCCCCTGGATGCGGGCTACCACTTCTTCGCTCACCGCCTGCGGCGCCTGCTCGTACCGATCGAAGTGCATCGAGTAGGTCGCCCGGCCCTGCGTTCGCGAGCGCAGGTCGGTGGCGTAGCCGAACATCTCGGAGAGCGGCACCCGGGCGCTGACGATCTGCGTCCCGCCGCGGGCCTCCATCGCCTGGATCCTGCCGCGCCGGCTGTTGAGGTCGCCCATGATGTCGCCCATGTATTCCTCGGGCACCACCACCTCGACCCTCATCACCGGCTCGAGCAGCACCGGGTTCGCCCTCTTGGCCGCATCCTTGAAGGCCATCGACCCGGCAATCTTGAACGCCATCTCCGACGAGTCGACGTCGTGGTACGACCCGTCGTAGAGCGTGATCCCGATATCTTCCATGGGGTACCCGGCCAGGATGCCGCCCGTCATGGCCTCCCGGATCCCCTCATCGATCGGCTTGATGAACTCGCGCGGAATCGTGCCGCCGACGATGTCGTTTTCGAACTCGTAGCCCTCGCCCGGCTTGCGCGGCGTGATGCGGATCTTCGCGTGCCCGTACTGGCCGCGGCCGCCGGTCTGGCGGATGTACCGCCCTTCGCCCTCCGCGGTGGCGGTGACCGTTTCCTTGTAGGCCACCTGCGGGCGGCCGACGCTGGCCTCGACGCTGAACTCGCGCTTGAGCCGATCGACGATGATCTCGAGGTGCAGCTCGCCCATGCCGGAGATCTCGACCTGGCCCGTCTCGGGATTGGTCCTCACCCTGAAGGTGGGGTCCTCGGCCTGCAGCTTGCCCAGGCCCATGCCGAGCTTTTCCTGGTCGGCCTTGGTCTTCGGCTCGATGGCCAGCGAGATGACCGGCTCGGGGAAGTCCATCGCCTCGAGGATGACGGGCTTCTTCTCGTCGCAGATCGTGTCGCCCGTGCTGACGCTGCGCAGCCCGACCGCCGCGGCGATGTCCCCGGCGTAGACTTCCTTGATCTCCTCACGCTTGTTGGCGTGCATCTTGAGGAGACGCCCGATCCGCTCGGTCCGGCTCTTGACCGGGTTGAACACGCTCGCCCCGGACTGCAGCACCCCCGAGTACACCCGGAAGAAGGTGAGCTGCCCGACGAACGGGTCGGTCATGATCTTGAACGCGAGGGCCGAGAACGGCGCCTCGTCGGACGCCGGACGCTCGACCTGCTCCTCTTTGCCGGGCAGCAGCCCGATGATCGGAGGGATGTCCAGCGGCGACGGCAGATAATCGACGACCGCGTCGAGCAGCGGCTGCACGCCCTTGTTCTTGAACGCCGAGCCGCAGATGACCGGCACGAACGGGCTCTTCTCGTTCCGCACCGAGGCGATCGTGCGCTTCCGCAGCGCCGCTTTCACGTCCTCCTCGGGCAAGGGCTCGCCGTGCAGGTACTTCTCGAGCAGCTTGTCGTCGACCTCGCTGACCTTCTCGATCAGGTGCTCGCGGTAGGCGTGCGCTTCGGCCTGGAGCTCCGCGGGAATCTCGTCCACCACGTAGTCGGCGCCCAGCGTCTCGTCCTGGTACCGGATGGCCTTCATCGTGACCAGGTCGATGACGCCGGCGAAGTCCGAATCGGCGCCGATCGGCAGCTGGATGGCGACGGGGTTTGCCTGCAGCTTCGTCCGGATCTGATCGAGCGTCCGCTTGAAGTCGGCGCCGACCCGGTCCATCTTGTTGACGAAGCAGATGCGGGGCACGCGGTACTTGTCCGCCTGCCGCCACACCGTTTCCGACTGCGGCTCGACGCCGGCCACCGCATCGAACACGGCCACGGCGCCGTCCAGCACCCGCAGCGATCGCTCCACCTCGGCCGTGAAATCCACGTGGCCGGGGGTGTCGATGATGTTGATGCGATGCTCGCGCCAGAAGCACGTCGTGGCGGCCGAGGTGATCGTGATGCCGCGCTCCTGCTCCTGCGCCATCCAATCCATGACGGCCGTACCTTCGTGCACCTCACCCAGCTTGTAGGTGATGCCGGTGTAGAACAGTACGCGTTCAGTGGTCGTGGTCTTGCCGGCATCAATGTGGGCCATGATGCCGATATTCCGCGTCCGACTGAGTGAGACAGCCCTGGGCATGAGCGTCGTGCCTTACCAGCGGTAGTGGGCGAACGCCTTGTTCGCCTCAGCCATGCGGTGTGTGTCTTCCCGCTTCTTCACCGCGCCGCCGCGCAGGTTGGCCGCGTCCATGAACTCGTTGGCGAGCTTTTCCTGCATCGTCTTGCCGTCGCCGCGCGACCGCGCATAGCCCACCAGCCACCGGATGCTCAGCGAGAGCCGGCGGTTCGGGTTGACCTCGATGGGCACCTGGTAGTTCGACCCGCCCACCCGGCGCGACTTCACTTCGAGCGAGGGCTTGACGTTGTCGATCGCCTTCTTGAAGACCTTGAGCGGCTCGTCGCCCGTCTTCTCCTTGATGATGTCGAAGGCGCCGTACATGATCCGCTCGGCCGTGCTCCGCTTGCCCGCGCCCATCACCGTGTTGACGAACTTGGTGACCAGCGTGCTGTTGTACAGCGGATCGGGCGCGATTTCGCGCTTCGGGACTTCTCGTCTGCGTGGCATCGTTCGCTTCCCCGCTACGCCTTGGGCCGCTTGGCCCCGTACTTCGACCGGCTCTGCTTGCGCCCCTGGACACCCACGGCGTCAAGCGTGCCCCGGACCACGTGATACCGCACGCCCGGCAGATCCTTCACGCGACCGCCGCGGATGAGGACCAGCGAGTGCTCCTGCAGGTTGTGCCCGACGCCGGGAATATATGTGGTGACCTCGATCCCGTTCGTCAGCCGCACGCGGGCCACCTTGCGGAGGGCCGAGTTCGGCTTCTTGGGGGTCTGCGTGAAGACCCGAACGCAGACGCCCCGCTTCTGCGGGTTGTCCTGCAACGCCGGACTCTTCGTCTTCGTGACGATCCGGCTGCGACCCTGACGAACGAGCTGGCTGATGGTCGGCACGGTTGCTCCGTACACAATTGGCCGGCGGCTCGATCCACACGGGACACTCCCGCAACGGACGCCGCCGTCACATCCTTCACTTCGACTCCGCGACCTCCCGGGGCCTCCGACGTGGTCCCGAATCCCGGAGTCCCTCCAGGCCTAGAAGCACCGCTGACCCGTCGGGCCGGCCATGCTTGGCACCTGAAGATACCTGACCCTATGACCTTAGTTTTCTCGCCGAGGAGCGGAGCGAAGTCCGCGCTACCTTCTGGGCGGCTCGAACACTAGATAGGGTTTCCTAGTGCCGAAGAACCTGACGAGCATAACACGATGCTCCGAGCAGGCGCAAGTGGGCGGCCTCTATCCAGCCCCGGCCCGGACACGCCGCGCCGCCCAATCGACCCCCCATCATACATTGACGCCCCGCCTGCACCCCCATAAACTGGCGTCGGTTCTCTCGGGCAGCCGCCAGAAAGGAGGCCGCCGTGATTCTGGCCGCGGGGCGCACCGATCCCGGTCGGGTACGAAAGGGCAACGAGGATGCGCACGTGATCGCCCCCGCCATCGGCCTCTACGCGGTCGCCGACGGCATGGGCGGCCACAATGGCGGCGAGGTCGCGTCGAGAATCGCGGTCGACACCCTGGTGGGCTTCGTCCAGTCCTCCGGAACCGACAGCAGCATCACCTGGCCCTTCGGGTTCAACACCGCCATCTCGTTCGGCGCGAACCAGCTGACGAGCGCGATCCGGCTGGCGAACCGGAAGATCCGCGATCGGAGCCAGCGGGAAGCCGAGCTGGGCGGCATGGGCTCGACCATCGTCGCGGCGCTGGCGGCCGGCCGGAGCCTGATCTACGCCAGCGTCGGCGACAGCCGCCTGTACCGGTTGCGGCACGGCACGCTCGAGCAGCTCACCGAAGACGACTCGTGGGCCGCCTCGATGCTGCGGGCAGGCGCCTCGCCCGAGTCGGTCAGGAATCACGAGATGCGCCACGTCCTGACGCGCGCGATCGGATCGGATTACGAGCTGGACGTGGACGTGAATCAGACGGAGATCGAGCCGGACGATGTCTACCTGCTGTGCAGCGATGGCCTGCACGGATCGGTGGAGGATCACCGCATCGCCCGGCTGCTCGGCGATCGCAGCGCCGGGGTGGAACGCATGGCCGCCTCGCTGGTCGACGCGGCCAACGAGGCCGGCGGGCCGGACAACGTTACCGCCGTGGTGCTGCACGACCGCGCACCCGGGGCGGCTCATCGATAACGGGCATTTTCGGCAGGTGGCACGGAGACAGGCATGACGCTGGATTCAGACGACACGATGGCCGTCAAGTCGATCGGGCGCTACCAGACGTTCGACGAGCTGGGCCGGGGCGCGATGGGCGTGGTCTACCGCGGATACGATCCGGTCATCGGCCGCACCGTCGCCCTCAAGACGATGATCTTCGGGTCCGGCGGAACCGAGGCCCGCGACCTGCGCGAGAGGCTCTATCGTGAAGCCGCCGCGGCCGGCGCGCTCTCTCATCCCAACATCGTCACCATCTTCGACGTCGTCGAGTCGGGCGGCACGACCGCCGTGGCGATGGAGTTCATCGAGGGCACCGACCTGGCCGCCGTCATCGCACAGCGGGGCCCGCTCGCCCTCGACATCGCGCTGGAGGTGTTCGCACAGATCTGCGCGGCGCTCGACTACGCGGGCAGTCATGGCGTGGTGCATCGCGATGTCAAGCCGGCCAACATCCTGCTGACCGCAGACGGGCGGGTGAAAGTCACCGACTTCGGGGTGGCGCGCCTGGCGCTGTCGACCCTGACGCAGGCGGGCACGGTGCTCGGTTCGCCAAGCTACATGTCACCCGAGCAGGTCCGCGGCTTGCCGGTCGACAGCCGGTCCGACATCTTCTCGGCGGCGGTCGTCTTCTACGAGATGATTACGCGCGAGCGGCCGTTCGGGGGCACCGACGTCGCGACCACGATGTATCGGATCGCGCACGAGCCGCCGGCGCCCCCGGCCCAGTTCAACTCCAGCGTGGGACCCGAAATCACGGCCGTCATCGAGCACGCGCTCCAGAAGAACCCGGACGATCGGTACCAGAACGGCGCGGATTTCGTCGCCGATCTGCGCCAGGCCATCGACCGGGCCGTGTTGCCGGCCTCGCCGCCGTTGCAGGTCCTGCTGGAGGGGCTGGTGCCGCAGCCGGCCGGCCGCCCCCCGACACACGGGAGCGGGAGCACGCCGAAGGTGAGAACGGCTTCGTCATCGTCAGGCCGGCAAAGCGGGGTGTTGACGCCGGTGTCCGCGCCGGTTCCTGTCGCGCCGGCTCCGGCAGTTCCGCCTGTTGCCGGAGTCCAGGCATCCGCAACAGGTACGGATCGCCCTGCTGCGATCCCGGTCGAGGCGGCGATCCCTGGAGTGCAGAGCGGGGCAACACATCCAGCCTCGCGATCCGGCACGGCAATTCCCGCCTCGCGGAGCGGGCCTGTCACGCCGGTCGTCCCCGCCGGGACTTCGGCGCCGATGCCGACCGCGCAGATCCCGGCCGGCGCTGCGACGCCGGCGCAGGTGGGCGTGCAACCGGTCCGGCCTGCGACAGCAACAGCGCCCGCGAAGCCAAAGACGAAACGCCGCTTGATGAGCGGTTTCGTGATGGGGTTCCTCGGTGCCGCAGCCGTGCTGGCGCTGCTTCTCGCGGGATTCCTGTGGATGCGAGGGCAGTCACGCCCGCCGTCCACCGAGGCGGCGGCGGCGCCTCCGGAATCGGCAACCGGCGCGCCCGCAACGCCCGCGACTGACGCGACCCAGAGTGCGGCCGCCTCGCGCCCGGACACGGGCGCAGGCGTGGCGCCCGGGATCGGCGGATCGCCAGCGCTCCCGGCTCAGGCTCCCGCGCCGGGAAGGCCGGATGCCCCTGCGGCCGGCCGGCCGGGGCAGGCGTCACCGGCAACCCGGACCGCGCGCACTGCCACACCTTCGCCCGAAAGCTCGCGATCGGGCGGGGCGTCTCCGGAACGGGGACAGGGCGCAGACAAGCCGGGCGCGACGCCAACGACGGCTCCGCCCGCGCCCCCCGAGCCGGCGACTCAGCCAACGCCGGCGCCAGTGGGCCCGACATACGAGACGACGCAGGTTGACGAACGTCCCGTGGCTGTCCGGCAGATTGATCCTGTCTACCCGCCCGACGCACTTCGCCGGGGAACAGAAGACGTGGTGGTGCTGAGGCTGCTCGTGTCGAACACCGGCCAGGTGGCCGATGTCCAGGTCCTGCGGAAGTCCCAGAAGGACCAGGAATTCGACGGCGCGGCCCTGGCGGCCGTGCGGCAGTGGACCTTCCGGCCCGCTCGCCGCCGCGGTGAGCCGGTCGCCTGCTGGTACAACGTGGGTGTGCCGTTCAAGAATCCCGAAGTGAGCCGGCTCCGCACCATGACACGCACCGCGTCGAGCCTGCCGCGCGGCGAGCTCGAACAGATTGTCGACGGCCTGAAGCTTCCGCTGCTCGTCTACCAGGGCCGGCGGGTGGTCTACCAGAACGGCGCGGCGAAAGAGTTCGAATTCCGCCTGCGTCGCGAGCACGCCGCGGAGAGTTCCGTTCTGCTGCTCAATCACATCGACGCCCTCGGCACGCTGCTGGCCGAACGGGAAGGTGCGACCAGCCTGCTGACCGCTCCCAATGGCGAGACGTTCGCTGTTCACGCTCGCGCCATCAGCTCGCGCGGCCAGAAACGAGTAGCGGTGCTCGTGCGGGCGCTTGGCGTCGAGCTGGACGGGATCTGCCGCCGCTACCGGCTGTCGCCACGCGAGGGGGAGGTGGTCCAGCTCCTCCTGCGGGGCTACAGCAACCGGGACATCGCCGCCACACTGGCCATCACGCCCGCCACCGTCAAGCGCCACCTCACCAGGGTCTTCGACAAGACCGGGGTGGACAGCCGGACGCAGCTCGTCTGCCGTCTGGCCTGAGGCCCGCCCGTTCCCGACCCGGTCAATGGCCGTGTTTCGTCTTACATTCGTGCGCCTAAAGTTGTATTGCGGGCCGTCAGGCTGGTCCCTAAGATTGCAGATCCTGGGGGGCTGCCTGAATGGAAATCACGGGACCAGTACGGTCCTTCGGCCGTTCTGAAACCGGACCGGTCCGTCGCGGCAACGAGGACGGGTTCGTCGCGGATCAATCGCTTGGGCTCTTTGTGGTGGCCGACGGCATGGGTGGGCACAACGCGGGAGAGGTGGCGTCCCGGCTTGCGCTCGAGACGATCGCCGGATTCATCCGGCGCTCCAACGACGAGCGCGAGTTCTCCTGGCCGTGCGGCATCCTCCCGACCCTGTCCTACGACGGGAACCGGCTGCGCACGGCGATCTACCTCGCAAACCGCCGCGTCTTCCGGACGGCCGAGAGCCAGGACGACTACCTCGGGATGGGCACGACGGTCGTGGCGGCGCTCGCCACCGATGGCGGCGGCCTGGTCGTCGCGCACGTCGGCGACAGCCGCGCGTACCGGCTGCGGGCGGGCGTGCTCGAGCAGCTGACCCGCGACGACTCGTGGGTGGCCACTGTGCTCGCCGCCGATCTCGCCGCCGATCCCAAGTCGTTCGCGAATCACCCGATGCGCAACGTGCTCACCAACGTGCTCGGTGCCCGCGAGGACAGCGAAGTGCACCTTCAGGAACACGCCGCGGAGCCGGGCGATGTGCTGCTGCTGTGCACCGACGGCGTCCACGGCGTGCTCGACCCGGGCCGCATCGCGCCGATACTCGCGCGCCGCGGCGATGCCGAGGCGGCCTGTGACGCGCTCATCACCGAAGCGCTCGCCGGCGGCAGCCGGGACAACATGACCGCCCTTGTGGTCGAATTTTAGGTGAACGGGTAGCCACCATGAGCAGCACCCCAAAGCCAGGCGCATCGCCGCCCCTGCCGGCCAGCATCGGCAAGTACAAGATTCTCGAACGCATCGGCCGGGGCGCCATGGGCGTGGTCTACAGCGCGCGCGACGAAATCATGGATCGCGTGGTCGCGTTGAAGGTCATGGCCGGCGATCTGGAGGCCGAACCGGACACGCGTGCGCGGTTCTATCGCGAAGCCAAGGTCGGCGGCCAGCTGCTCCACCGCAACATCACCACGGTCTTCGATCTCGGGGAATCCGAGGGGCGCCTCTACATGGTGATGGAACTGCTCCGGGGCCAGCCGCTCAACCAGTTCCTCGCGCGGCCGGAAGGCGTCTCGCTGGAGATGAAGGTCGACCTGATGATCCAGCTCTGCGAGGGCCTCGCAGCCGCGCACTCCCACGGCGTCTACCATCGGGACATCAAGCCGAGCAACCTGTACGTCCTGGACGACGGCACGCTCAAGATCCTCGACTTCGGCATCGCGCGCCTCGCCACCTCGACGATGACCGCCACCGGGTCGATCGTGGGAACGCCCGACTACATGTCGCCGGAACAGACGGTCGGCAGCGAGATCGATCAGCGATCGGACATCTTCTCGGCCGGGGCGTTGTTCTACGCCATGCTGTCGGGCAACAAGCCGTTTGCCAGCCCGGATCTGCCGACCGTGCTGCGGAAGGTGCAGCGGGAAGATCCGCCGCCGATCACGCAGCCCGATGTCCCGGCGGGCCTGGTGCGCATCGTGATGAAGGCGCTGGCGAAGAAGAAGGAGGACCGGCCCCAGAGCGCCCGCGAGCTGGCGTCCGCGCTGGTGCAGTTCCGCCGCGAGTGGGAAGCCGAGGCCAGGAACATCGCCGAGCGCGCCCACGCCGTCTACAAGACCATCGAGGCGCTGATCGAGGAACAGTCTCATTCGGCCGAGCGCCTGGGCCTCGAAAAGCCGCCGGTGCCGGACCCGGTCCTCTCCGCCATTCACGACGAGTACCCGATGGTTGCCGATCGGGGCCCGGACGCCCTGCTCCGGATTCCATTCAAACGCGACGTCATCACGGCCATCGCGGCCAGGCTGGACGCCCGCAAGTCCGAGCTCGAGCAGGCCGTCAACCGCCTGCACGCCGCAGCCCTGGCCGTGCCGCCTGCCATGCCGCCCGCCGTGGCGCCCGCCGCGGAGGCCGAGGAGCTTCCGACACTCGTCGTTGGCAGCGATCGAGGCGCGGGGGCGACGGGTTCCGGCAAAGCGCAGGCGCCTGCGATTTCCCCGGCCGCGCAGGCCGCAGCGGGCGCCGAACACGATCGAATCGAACTCCGGCAGGCGCTGGCAACTGCCATTGCCGACGGACGCCGGGCGATCCAGGCCGGCCGGTTCTCCGAAGCCGAAGCGCACCTCGTGCGGGCCGCCGCCCATGCCGACGAACTCGGCGTGGCCGGACTGCGCGAGGAAGTCGAAGAGCTTCAGGCGACGCTGGCCCGCTCGCGTCAGGCGTCGGCCGCGGAGGCGAACCGGCTTGCCGAATCCGATCGGCGGCAAGCGCGGGTGGCGGCGCATCTCGCCGAGGCCGAGCGGGCGTGGCTCGAAGGCGACAATGCGCGGGCCCGGGACGAGGCGGCGGCGGCGCTCGCCATCGACCCGAGGCAGGAACGCGCGGTCGATCTGATGATCGACGGAAGTGTCCGCTTGCGCCAGGTCGCGGCGCGCGACGCCACGCTCTCGGATGCCCGCGCGGCCCTCGCCGAGACGCGATCTCTGCTCGAAAAACAGGATTGGGCCAAAGCCGCCTCGCGGGCCGCAGCCGCGGCAATCGTGGCGGAGACGTCCACAGAAGGACGCGCCCTGCTGCTGGATGTCCTGCAACACGAAAGCGACCAGCGGATCGAGAACCTGCGATTGCGGACCGACCGGGAGCGCCGCCGGGAAGCCGACCGGCTGCTGACCCTCGCGCGCACGGCGCAGCGCGCCGGCGACTGGGCCGCCGCGCGTTCGGCCGCTGAAACGGTTCTCGTCCTCGACCCCGGCAATGCCGAGGCGCGCACGGTGTACAGGCAATCGATTCACCGCACGCCGCCTGCCGCTCCGGTGATTCTCAAGGCGGACCCGCGGGCGACCGGAACGCCGAACGCCGCGGCTCCAGACGAAGGGGCGACCGTGCTCGTCCCGCAGATCGAGCTTCCGGCGCCGAAGCAGGCCGTTCGCAATCCGCAGGCGAACGCTCCGGCCCAGCCGGTCCTGCAGCCCGCCGCGAGCCCTCAGGCGCCTGTCAGCCCCGCGCCGGGGGGAATGCTGTCGAAGCTCAAGCCATGGGTGAGCCGCGGCCGCCACAAGGGCGAGTCGTGACGGCCCGAAGGGCGCTCGAGATGCAGCGATCGATGACAACGCCATGCCGAAGCTGAGCATTCTCCGCGGCGGGCGCGTGGAGCGCGAGGTCGAACTCGGGATCCGGGATCTGCTGATCGGCCGATCGTCTGACAACGACATCGTGCTCGACGATCCGGAACGCACCGTGTCGCGGCACCACGCCGAGGTTCGCCTCGAAGAGACACGCTACGTGATTGTCGACGTGGGAAGTCAGAACGGCATCGTGCATGGCGGCCGGCGTGTTCAGCGTGCCGAGCTTCGTCCCGGGGATTCGGTCTCGATCGGCTCCTTCACACTCGCATTCGAGATGGGGAAGGGCCCGGCGCCGGACCTCGAGTACGAACCGACCGTGCCGGTCCGTTTGGACACCGCCGAGCTCGAACTCCGCCAGCCGGAACCGGTTCGGAAAGGTCCCGGGGTGGCCCATCTCATCACGGACACGCACAGGTCCGCACCCCAGGTCCCGGACCTGTCGCCCGTCACGCCACCTGCCCGCCGGCCGGCTTCTTCGCGCTGGCCGCTCATCGTCGCTGGCGGCGTGTGTGCGGTGGCCGTCTTCGCGGCGCTGGCCTATGTGTACCTGCGCCCGAGGCCGGCGCCGCCCGCATCCGTTCCGGCGTCGGCTGACGCCGAGCGTTCCCGGGACGAGGTGATCCGTCAGTCGCTTGCGGGCGCCGAGACGGCGATTGGCGAGGGACGGCTCGAAGACGCGGGCCGGCTCGTCGAGAAGGCGGAGACGAGTGGAGCGACAGGCTCACAGACTGCGGCTCTCCGTGCGCGTCTCGAGGCGGCCACGAAAACACGCGAGGTCCAGGCGAACGTTGTCGCACTCGAGGCCCCGCCGGTGCCGCCAACCGAGCCGCCTGCAGCCCAGGCGAATCTCACGCCATCGACCTCGACGGATGCACGCGCCGGAGCCACGAAGGGTGCGGCCGCGCTCCCCCGCGAATCGGCGGCTCCTGCCGCAACAGGGACGGTGCCGTTGCCGGCATCCGCGGGATACCCGTTGCTGACCAGGCGCCCCGGAGAGAGCCCGGACGCACTGCGCGCCCGATCCCGCATGATGAACGACCGGTATCTGGCGGCGGGAGAGATGCTTCGGGCCAGGCAGTTTTCCGACGCGGTCGCCGCCTTGTCGGCGATCGCCGGCGAGGAGCGTGGCTACCGATCGGTGGCCAGCCTGCTGGCCGAAGCCCGCTACGGCCTGGCCACGCAGTCGAGGCAGATTCTCGCGGGCGCCCAGAAGCTCGAGGATTCCGGCGATCTGATCGAGGCGTTGGCCGAACTCGATCGCGCGAGACAGACAGACCCCTCGCTTCCCGAGCACGCGGAGCTCATGCGGAAGCTGAAGGATCACATCGAGAAGGACGCGAGCGACGCATATGCGAAGGCGAAGGCGCACGACGCGGCTGGAAGGAACACGGAGGCTGCCGAGCAGTACGACCGGGTCGTGAAGCTGTTGCCGCGATCGGATGCGAGGCACCAGACGGCCCTTGCCCGGCTCAAGGCCCTTCGCACGGTTGGCCGGTGAGCGTGATCGGGCGGCGGTGAACTGATTCTCGAAGGAGCAGGTGCGTGGGCGATCCGTCAAGTATCGGGCGTTACGAGATTGTCGAGCGCGTCGGCCGCGGCGGCATGGGTGTGCTCTATCGCGGCCGCGATCCCGTGCTGGATCGCGAGGTGGCCATCAAGGTCATGCTGGCCGACCTGTCGGATGACGATGACGCGCGGGCGAGGTTCTTCAAGGAGGCGCGCGCGGCGGCCCGGCTTCAGCATCGCAACATCGTGACGGTGTACGAGTTCGGCGAAGCCGACGGCAGCTCCTACATCGCGATGGAGTTCCTGAAGGGCCAGAGCCTGGTGTCGCGAATGCGCACGCCGCCGCCGCTCACGCTCGACGAGAAGCTCGACGCGGTCATCCAGCTCTGCACCGGGCTGCATCACGCCCACTCGTCCGGCGTCATCCACCGCGACGTCAAGCCGGCCAACGTGTGGGTCCAGCCGGACGGCACGGTCAAGCTGCTGGATTTCGGCATTGCCCGCGTCGCCGCGTCGACCGTCACCCAGGGAGACAAGTCCTTCGGCAGCGTCGCCTACATGGCGCCCGAGCGATTCGGCCACGGGGCGGTCGATTCCCGGGCCGACATCTTCGCGGTCGGCGTCGTGCTCTACGAGTTGCTCGCGAGCCGCAAGCCGTTCGATGGCGATTCGCCGACGGTCATCGCCCATCGCATCCTGCAGGAGCCGCCGCCGCCGATTTCGACCGCCGGGGTCACGATCTCGTCCGGCCTGGCGTCCTACGTCGATCGCGCGCTCGCCAAGGATCCGAACGACCGCTATCAGACCGCGGCGGACCTGGCGGCCGACCTGCAACTGGCGCGCATGGAGCTCCACTCGGGCGGCACGATGATCGCCCCGATGAAGCTGGCCGGCTCGGGATCCACGCTGAATGCGGGTTCCCAGGGGCCAACCCTCGCGACCACAATCGCGGGAGTGCCGGCGGCCGGCGGCGGCACATCTCGAGACATCGCCGCGGGCCTGGGCCAGGCCGACTCCGGCACGATGCGGGGCGCCGGCGGTCCAAACCGGCTCGCCTTCGCGGTGCTTGCGCTGGTCGCGTTCGCCGCCCTCGGCGTCGCGCTCTGGGTCGGCTTGAGGCCGCGCCCGCCGGCCGAGGTCCAGCAGCCGGCCGCGGCGAAGGCCGCGCCCTCGCCGGCGGCTCCAGCTGGACTGGCGAAGGGGATGCTCCACATTGAATCCACGCCTCCCGGCGCCTCGATCGCCATCAACGGCGCGGCGGTCGGCAAACTGACGCCGGCCGACATCGAGGTCGATCGGGCTTCGAAGCTTCAGCTTCGGCTGACGCTGCGCGGCTTCGCCACGATCAGCAGGACGCTGACAGCCGAGGAGCTCGCCTCGGGCCGCATCGCCTGCCAGATGGAAGCTGCACGACAGGACCCGGTCAGTGTGAGCGTCGACGGTTCATACGGGTTCCAGATCGTCGAAGGCTCGAAGGTCCTCTCCCCCGCGTCGCAATCGCATCGCATTACGGTGGTTGGGCAGCACACCGTCAGGCTGGTCGCTCCGGAATACCTGCTCGATTACGCGGTGGCCGTCGATCCCGCGCAGGGCAGGCAGATGTCGGTCGAGGCGCCCGAGCTGGGCGAGCTTCTTCTGTCGGTGGTGCCTGCGCTCGAGGCCTGCAAGGCGTCGGTCGGTCCGAAGGATCTCGACTACGCGCCATTCGCGCCGGTGAGCCTCGCCCCTGGCACCTATACGGTGTCACTGACGTGTCCCGCCGGATCCGGCAGGAACCGCAAGGAATCGGTGACTATTCGGCCGGGCCTCCCAGCCAAGGTGAACATCCAATGAGAACGCGCCACCTTGTTGTCGCGATGGTCGGACTGGCGCTCGGCGCGCTCGCCGGCGCGCCGGCGCGCGCGCAGAGCCAGTCGGTGGAGGAACAGGCCCGCATGCGGCTCGATGCCGGCATGAGCTTCCTCGAGAAGCGGAACTTCCAGGAGGCCATCAAGGACTTCAAGGCCGTGGTGGAGCAGTATCCCACCAGCTCGGTCGCCGGCGTGGCGCAGCTCCAGATCGCCACCTACGAGCTCGAAATCGCAGGCAATCCGGCCGGTGCGCAGCAGGCCGCCGAACTGCTCCTGAAGAATTACCCGCAGAGCGGTTCCGCCCCGATGGCTTACGTGGTGCTCGGGCGGGTGGCCATGGCCAAGGGGCGCTCGGTCGAGGACACCGACGCGGCCATCGCCAGCTTCGAGCGGGTCGGCATGCTGTTCCCGCGCAGCGACGCGGTTCCGGCCGCGGTGTACTACGCCGGAGAGGCGCTTCGGCTGCTCGATCGAAACGAGGACGCGACGGCGCGGTACCGCGACGTCACCGGAAAATATCCGCGATCGATCTGGGCCGCGCGCGCGCTGGTTGGGATGGCCATCACCCTGACGCGTTCGGGCCAGCCGGCGCGGGCCATCGAGGAGCTGCAACGCGTCCGCACTCGTTTCGGAGACACGCCGGAAGCGGTCACCGCCGCCTCGCTCAACACGATCCTCTACCGGCTCTACATCCTGCCGACGATGAATCAGCCGTCCTTCGTGTTCGCGAACCGGACCGTCGGCGGAGGTCCAACCGGCAAGATCAAGGACGTCGTGGCCATGGCCGTCGGCCCGGAAGACACGCACGCCGTGGCGTGCGAGTCGTCTGTCACCTTCTACGACAAGAGCGGGTCGGCCGGTAAGTCGGTCAGTCTCGCTCCAACCTACGGCGTGGTCTTCAGCCCGGACGGACGTCCCCTCCTGCTGGGCAAGGGTGCGGTCCGATTCGACCCGGATCCGCCCATCATGCTGACGACCCCGAAGCCTGACAAGACACCCAGGCCGCTCGACGAGATACGCGGCGCGGTCGTGCTGACCACGGGCGATCTGGTGGTGGCCGACGCGGACTCAAAGTCCGTCCAGCGGTTCGGGCCGTCCGGCAAGTACCTCGGACCGTTTGCGCCGATCGACGCGAGCCGCCTGGCGGTCAACGCGCTCGACCAGATCGCCGCGCTCGACCGGGAGTCGAAATCCGTCGTCGTCTTCGATCGTGACGGAAAGACCCTGCGCCGTCTGCCGGCGCGCGGAACCGGATACGAGTTCAAGAACCCGATGGACGTCGCCTTCGATCCGTTCGGAAACCTCTACGTCCTGGACCGCGACACGGCGTCTGTCTACGTGTTCAAACCCGGCGGCAGTCTCGTCGTCGCCTTCAGCGTGCCCGAGAGGAACCCCGGGGCCTTCAGGAAGGCGCGCGCGATGGCGTTGGACTCGGCCGGCCGGATCTTCATCTACGACGAGAGAACCGAGAACGTGCTGGTGTACCAGTGAGGACTTCCATGACGCCTTTCCAGGGACACGGCCGGGAGTCGGCGCGGCCCATCGGCCGGACGAGGGGGTGGCTGATCGCCGTGGCGTTTGCCTGCGCGGCTGCAGCCCTGGCGCCGGCGCTTGGCGGAATCGCCGACGCCAGCCCTCAGACGACAGCCGGGCTTGACGTGCTCGCCGAAGCGCGGAAACTCTACGACGCCCAGGACTACGCCGGTGCCCTGCCGCTGCTGAATCAGGCCGTGACCAGGCTGGAGTCGCAGGCGGGCGCAGACCCGGCGGTGGTGGCCGTGCTGGTGACGGCTCTCGAGATGCGGGCCCGCTGCAAGGCGTTCCGGCAGGACTGGGAAGGCGCCAGGGCCGATTTCAAGGCGCTGCTCGAGCGTGATCCCAGGTACGAGCTGCCCGCTTCGACCTCGCCGCGCATCAGGACCCAGTTCATCGAGGTGAAGAAGGCGACGGTCGCCGAGATCCTGCTGTCGCTGACGCCGTTCGACGCGCAGGCCGAGATCGACGGGAAGGCGATCGTGGTGGGCAAGGACGCGATGACGGTTCCGCTGGTGGTCGGATCTCACACGCTGACGGCCCGACGCCTGGGATACGCCCCGCTGTCGAAGCCGTTCCAGGTGGCCGCTTCGACGCCGGGCCAGGCGGTCACGGCCGCGATGGAGCGCGTGTCGGCCATCGTGAGGATCGTCACCAGCCCGGCCGGCGTCGAGGTCCTGATCGACGGGACGACCAAGGGCACGACGCCGCCGGGACCTGCGCCCGACGACTTCTCGGAGGCCCTCGCCAAGAAAGATGTCACGGCGGCAAACACCTCCGGCCCGCTGGTGATTGGAGAAATCGCACCCGGCCCGCACACGGTCGAGTTCCGGAAGGACTGCTACGTGTCGGTGACCGGGCAGCTGCCCATCCAGGACCCCAAGGACTACACGATGGATCCCGAGGTCCTGGTCCCGTCGGTCGCGACGCTCCGTGTCGAAGGAGACGCCTCCGGGTTGTCGGTCTACCTTGACGGCGAAATGAAGGGATCCACGCCGATCTCGATCGACAACGTCTGCCAGGGCTCGCACACGATCGATGTCCGCGCGACGTGGGGACGGTTCATCCAGAGACTCGATCTGAAGGCAGGCGACAAGGTGTCGGTGAAGCCGCAGGTCCGCCCGGCATTCGCCGTGCTCGCGGTCACGGGCCTCCCGGCTGGACTGCGCGGCGGGCCCGACCTGCGTCAACGGCTCGAACTGGCGACGGCCGAGGCCGGGTCGGTGATGTTCTACTCTCCGGCCCTCGAGGCCATCCGTCCTGTGATGCAGAAGGCCCAGCTCGACGAGGCCTGGCTGGCCTTCGATCGCAACCATACTGCGATCAGCGAGGCAGCCAAGAAGGTCGCCGCCGACGCCAGGATCGAGCTGTCGTCGCAGCTCGCGAGCGCGCTCGGCGTGCAGGGCGTCGCCACCATCGCGCTCGTGCCCAACGGCAAGCCCGCGCAGGTCTACGTGTCCATGCTGGCGGCCGGCAGCGGCGAACCGGACGTGGTCGAGGTCGATCTCAACGACCAGCCGTCGAAGCTCGCGATGCTCGCCCAGCTCGACGAGATTCCCGCGCGGTTCAGGCCGTCGGTCGGCATGCTCACCATCGACGTGCTGGATCGGGAGGGCGCGGTCGTGGCGCGCGTCGACGCCGGTGGCAGCGCCGCCGCGGCCGGCATTCTTCCCGGCGACATCGTCAAGCGCGCCGACAAGCAGATCGTGGCGAACGGCACCGCGTTCGCGGCCATCCTGGCGACCCGCAAGCTCGGCCAGAAGCTCGCGATCGATTGCGTGACGCGGACGGGCGACGTCAAGTCGGTCGAGCTGTCGGTCACGACCACGCCGCGCGTGGTGCCGATGACGGACCAGACGGTCCTCTTCAACAAGCTGCTGCTGGACTACAGGGCCAGGCTGGCGGGGCAGATGGATCCGCTCGAACAATCCGTCGTGCGCCTGAACTCGGCCATGGCGCTCATCGCGCTCGGCAACTGGTCGGAGGCCAAGCGGGATCTCGACCAGGTGAAGCTGGCCGCGGGGCCCGGCGTGTCGGCAGCGACGGTTCAGTATCTGCTCGGCCTCTGCGCCGAAGGGCTCGGCCAGATCAGCCAGGCGGAAAGCCTGTGGCGGCTGGTGGCGGCGACCCCCGACGCGCTGCTGACCGAAGAGGGCCCGGAACTCAAGGACCTGGCGGAACGCAAGCTCGCGCAGCTCGGACGGCTGCAGCGGCGGTAGCGGATGCGGGTTCGCGGCGTTCAGCCTGTCACTCGATCGGGTGCAAGGCCTGGTTGAGGCCGCACTTCGCCTTCGTTTCGAGTGGAGCGCTCCAATGACCGCCCGTGGGTTTCGCTCGGCCACCCGCAAAAGTGCCAGGGCCGGACCGTCTGGCACGCGTCGGCCCTGTTCCCAGTTGCGAAGAGTCGCCACACTCACCCCGATCAGCAGCGCGAACTCGCTCTGAGACGTGCCACACTTCGCCCTCACCGCGCGAACGTCCGCCGGCCGAAACTCCGTCACGCGAGACGCTCGCTGCGTTCCACGCCGGATACTCCCAGCCTGACGGACGCTCTTCAACAGCTCCTGGAAAGCTCGTTCCTTCATCGGAATCCTCCCGAACCAACTGTCCCAGCACGCGGGTCTGCGCAGCCGTCAGATCTCCCTGTTCAGCCTTCGTGTACGCGAACAACATGTAGAAGGCCTGCTCCATTTTCGCCCAGTAGTCGATGATGCGCAGGCCCCCTCGCTTTCGCGGATCCAGGCGTCGCCCAGCGGATCTTCCGAAGTCTGCCTGAACCGACGAATGATAAGGGCCGTTGTTCCGGCCGCAACACGTGAGGTGCGACCTGGGCTGGCGATACTGCTCGTCGTCGAGGTGCTTGCGCAACGCGGCCGTGAGATGACCGGCGTCTCGACAAATCGCAGTTTAGGTACGATACGCCATTGGCGCAGACACCGCCAACTTCGTCGTCCTCGCGGATCGGACGGCACAACGACATGCGCATCACCCGCGGCCGCCTGACGCCGACAGGCCCCCCGGCCGACGGGTGCTGCGCGTGTTGGGCTTCGTGCGTCTACCGATCGGTCAACAGCCTTTCCTCAGATCTCCAGGAGATCCTTGCCCACGATGACTGTGCCCCGGAAATGCGTACGCGCGGCGTCAATCCACATCTGATCGGTCACGGCCGGATCCTCCGCGGGCACGAGGTGGGAGAGAACGAGAATCTTGACGCCCGCCGCCTGTGCCACCCGCCCCGCATCCTCCACGGTTGTGTGGTGGGAGACGATGCTTTGTTTGAGGGTCGTCGCGTTTGGGACGCCGGCGACGAGACGATCGACTGCTGGCAGATAGAGCGCCTCGTGGACGAGGACGTCAGCACCCTGGGCGAGCTTGATCAAGTTGTCAGAGGGCGTCGTGTCACCCGAGATGACGATTGACCGATCGCGGGCATCAAACCGATAGCCGAACGCGGGGACGACGGGCGGATGGTGTACGAGGGCGGCAGTGACCTTGACGTTCTCGTCTTGCATGACCGCGCCGACCCGGCTCAGCTCGTGGGTGTGTACCAGCGGAACCAGTGGCACCCGCCCCTCGTCCGCGATGCGCGTCTTGATGTCATACGCGTTCATCTCGAAGAAGAGCGTCGTCATCTTCTCGAGCGGTGGTGGGCCCCACGTGTCGACGCGCGTCCGAAGCCCGCTAGCCCACGCGAGCCAGATCAGGTTGCCACAGTCGGCGTTGTGATCCGAGTGATGGTGGGTGATGAAAATGTGCCGCAGCTTCGGTAGGGGCACGCCGGCCAGGACCAGCTGCCGGGCAACACCGTTGCCGCAGTCGACGACATACGGCGTGCCGTTGACGAGGATCACCTGCGCCGGCTGAGAGCTCGTCTTTCGCGGTCGCGGGCCGCCACCCGTGCCGAGGAGGATCAGTTTCGTCTTCGCGCCTTGCTGCCCCGAGGTCGTCCACGGCCAGAGCGCCGTCGCTGCCATAACGGCCGAACGGCCGAGGAATTCCCGTCGATCGATTCCCGCCCGCATGCGAAGGCCTTCCTTCAATGATCGGCCTGACAGGTACGTGCCTGATTGATCGATTTCGTCGGTCCCGCTCAGAAGCCTAACGATCCTCGCTGAGCAGCAGCGCTCGCGCACGCGCCGGCGCTGACGGCTCCTTCGCGGTGTTAGACGGCCCTATCCTGCCTTGCGAAGCTCTTCCCTGACGATGCGTCTGATCGTCGCCGCGTCGACCCGGTCCGCCGCGCGTCCGAGATACTCTCCCAGGGCCTCATTGATCATCGTCTGGTAGCCTATTCCGGCGCGGTCCGCGCGAGCGCGGAACGCCGCCAGAATCGCGTCGTCCAGATACATCGTGATCCGAGTCTTTCCTGTCTGTCGGACCACCGGACCGCGTTTCGCGTCGCTGAAGTCGTATTCCTTTCGCATACTGCTCACGCTCGTGCGGGGTGGCGAGCCGCGCCGAGATCAGGCGCACCTCCTCCCCGCGATATGCGTACACCACCACCACCGCACGGGCCAACGCGTCGAGACCAACAGCCACAAACCGTTGTTCGTCACGCGCCCTCCGATCCTCGCGGCTGAGCGCGTCAGGATCGAACATGACCGCCTCGGCGTCGCTGAAGTGGATCCCGTGTTTCTGCAGATTCGCTTCGGCCTTCTTGGGATCCCAGCTCACCCGCATGTGTGTATAGTATGCATATACCAGACTGGCGTCAACAATCCGGTGTGTTGGTCCGTCTAACGACCGGCGTTCACCCGCGCCGGCTCAGGATGATCGAGGCCGGCGTCGGGTGCAAGGCCCTGTTAGCCGGTGATCGCGTTCGCGGTGATCTGGTGACTACGGCACGAGGACGATCGACAGACCAGTTCCTCGGGTTACTCGATCAAGAACTTGTCGAAGCTCACGCCGCCCGGATTGATCGACGTCGCCACAGAAGACCACTAGAACGGTGCGGTCTCGATTGCGCAGCCCGAGCATCGCCTGACCGATGCCGTGGATCAACTTCTCCGCATGTCGATCACTGCCGAGCCATTTGACCTCAAGCCCAATCGACCCCAGCGCGCCGCACTTGAGCACGATGTCGAGACGTGTGTTGCTCTCGAATATGTTGACGTCGGGCCCAGGTCGGTCGCGAAGGAACCCGTCCCATCTGTCTGGAGACCTCCCCACACGCTCGGCATGCGATGTGAGGCACGACGCTTGGCGCTCATACCCGATTCCTGGCATGAAATCGCACACTCGCATCCACACTGCCGCCTCGAAATCATCTTCGCTGTCGTAGCGCGACGCATAGCCGGGCGCTGCGAGCACGGTCACGACGGCACTCGCGATCGCATCAATGGTCTCGAGTCTTCCTGTCGTTGTCGTATCCATAGACTCTCCCGGCATCCGGCTAACGATCGCGTTCACTCACGCCGGCTCATGGCCGCGCGGGCCGGCGTCGGTTGTAACGCGCTGTTAGACAGCGCCTTCTCCTGATGACGCGTTCCCACCCAGAGGGACTTGTCCCTCGAACATCCCCGCGAGCTTCACGAAGCTGACACGGTATGCTTTGACGCCCGTCGCGAGGGAACTCCGCAGCTCGTCAATGAAGTCGAACAGCAACCGCCGCCATGCGAGGGTGCTGGCATTCAGCGCTTCTTGGAGAAGCACGGTGCAGATCAGGATGGTGTTGGAAAGAAGAACGCGCTCATCGGGGAAGTCCGGCGCAGGCTTCAGCTTCGTGATTCTATAGAAGTCCTGGACGCCATCGTCGGCCATTGGGTGGACGTGTCGAGAAGCGTAGTCGTACCCATAGCGGTACAGGAACCGCATGTCCAGACGCCTCGCGACGTCCTCCGCCTTTGGCCTTCGCCAATTTGGGCGGTTCCCCGAAAGCACACACGCTCGCTTCTTCTGCTCCGGAGTGACGCTAAACTCGACGCCAGCAAGGCCCCGACTGAACTCCGGATCGCTCTTCACACGGTTCAGTGCCTCGTACTGCTGAAGGAACGACCACGCTTCAAAGAGTTCGAACCCGTCGGTTTCGCGCAGATGAGCCAAGTGGAAGAGCCGCTCGAGCAGACAGCGATGCAGAATCCAGCAATCCTGGTAGTCTTCAATTTCCCACAGCCGGAATATGGCTTTCGCCATCGTCGCTGCGCGCGCGACGGAATTGCGGACAATGACGTCGCGATCGCTTCGCACTTCCCTGGCAAACTCGAACAGAACCATCCCATATACACCGTCGAGGGCTCTCAGCGCCTCTTCGTAGTCCGCGGCGGCGAAGTAGTCGGTACGTTTCTGGAGGGACATGTGCACCTTCGCCCGCGCTGTCTAACGTGGCCGCTTCAGCCGCGGCGGTTCATCATCGCGCCGGCCGCCGACGGCTGCAAGCGGCTGTTAGACCGCCTTTGAAGCTGCATTCAGCCATGGCTTAAAACGTTTCGGGGCGCAGACGGGACGCATGCGACATCCTACTTGTTTCCTCCCTTGGAGAGAGACGCACCCCGAGCATGTCACGCCCACCACGATGGCGCGCCAGTCACACGCGCACGGTGCTGTCGTGTCTCCACCACGAGTCCGCTGCTCGTCGACAAGACGCGACGGAGCGGGTCCTTGGTCTCAACGGTGCCCACGCGCAAACCCTCCGGGGTGTACCACGTCACTGCCTTCGGCTCGAGCAGCGCGAAGCCGCGGTCTCCCACCACGACGTCGCTCGCCCCGTACACGTCGACTAGTGCCTCGAGGCGGTCTCCGGCGAGGACGTAAAGCCGAGTGTCGGTCAGGATATAGAGGTGCTCTCCGGCGTCGGCGATGTGCCGTGGTACCGAGCCGATGTCGTAGACGCGCTCGGGGATTCCTCGGTGGGAGACTACGACCACCTTGCCGGAGTACCCGGCGAGAAACGCGCGACCGTCCTTCCCGAGGTTGGCGGCGTAGATCCAATCCGAGGCGAAGCTCTCGCTCACGCCCATGCTGATGGTGAACTCCATGTCGACTGCCCCGCCGCGTCCGTCCCGCACGGAGACGCGGGAGGCGGAAAGCACCTGCTCGTAGCTAACCCGCTCGACCTCGCGGCCGGAGAGCCGGGAGAGATTGGACCCCGTGAGCAGCTCCATCGCGGCGCCCAGGTCCTGGAACCGCGCGGTCGCGTTCGTGTCGCCGGGGTTCCGGTCGGGGTGCCACCGCATAGCGAGCACCCGGGACCGCTTCGTGATGTCCTCGGGGGTGACCGGGAGCTCAAGCTCCATGAGCTTAAGCGCCGCCTCGACCTCGGCGCTCGTTCCGGTGCGCTCCGACCGGTCGGCGACGACCCGCGTCCACCCCTCCTTGGACGGCATCCGGAAGCCCCACACCACCTCGCCAGTCGCAGTGTCGAGACACCACGCCTCGTCTACCACGGTGACTAGGTAGCGGCTCCGGTCGGAGGAGGTTGCGACGGTCCGCGTGTGGTTCTTCAGCTCGTGCGCGCCGATGCCGAAGCGGCCGGCCTGGGAGCGGTACTCTGGGAGGTCGGCCAGCGACTCCTCGATGAAGGACTCAAGCCTCTCGGTGTAGCCGTGCAGCATCCCCTCGCGCGAGAGGAAGAGGATCCCGGTCCCGTCGGCATTGACGTCTGACCGGTAGACGTCGTGCGCGAGGCCCCGCTCGGCGACCACCTGTCCCTCGCGGTCCGTCACGCGCAGGACGGACGCGGCGTACTCGAAACCTTCCCGCTTCCCCTTGGGATCGAGCCAGTGAGTGTAGCGGCCCGTCGGGAACACATCCTTGTACGCGGGGTCGGGTCGGTCGGTCGGGGCGAGCTTTTCCTCCGAGGCCAGCGTCCAGCCGCCGCCGCGCACCTGAAACTTCGGGCTCCCGGACGACTGGGCGCCCTTGGCAGAGCCGGCGCGGGCGTCCGCCCCACGCTGCCCCCGCTCCTCCCACCGCAACGGCGCCCGCGGGAGCCGCACGACGGGCAGCCGGTCAAGATCGAGACGGCGCGCCTTCTCCGCCGCGCGGGGACTCCGAGTTCGTCGCGGGGGAGCTGGAGCGATGAGGGAGGAGGATGAGGAAGAAGACGTTGATGTCGGCGTCGGCGCAGAGATGCGGTAGCGCGCCGGATAGAGCAGGTAGTTAGAGCCCTTCTTGACCCGCTGGATGCGCCCGGCCTTCTCCAGCCAGGCGGCGAGGTTCGAGGCCCCAGAGCCGGCGTCCGCGTCTCCCGCAAGGCGCGTCTTCATCGACGACTGGAGGATCCCCGGCTCGGCTTGGACGAGGGCCAGAATCTGGGGAACCACATCGATGTCCACCTCGGCCTCTTCCGCGGACGGCAGCCAGTCGTGAAGCTCCTTCACCGACTCGAGCACGACCCGGAGCTCCCGGATGCCGTCCCGGTCCTCCATCACGGCCATGAGCTTGGGCGCCGTGTGGACGGCGTGCGACGTGTTGATGTCGAACCGACCGTACTCGCGCTTCCACTGCCTGACGACAGCCGGGAGGATCGGGTACGTGGCCCGGGCGGCGCGGATAGCGCGCGCGTAGTCCCGGTCGCGCTTTCCCATCTCGATCTCGCCAGACAGCTCGAAGTAGCGATTCACCACGTCACCACCCGCCTCCTCCCGCGTACCGCGGCGGGCAGCGCCCTGCGCGCTCGGGGTGGGCCGCGCCGGCCGCACGTTCGACGACGCGGAGGGCGAGGCCGCGCGTGGCGCGTCGTCACCGAGCCCCAGTAGGCGCTTGAAGAAGCTCATGATTTGGAAGCCGGATTGAGCACCGGGGTCGACATGAGAGGCGAAACCACAGGGGACGACATGACTACCTCCCGCTGACAGGCACTATGTATGGTCCTCCAGACGTTTCGCGGCCCGTACAGACGCTCCGAAATGCCGGAGGGCGTTTCGTCAGGCCTCCTAGTGGGTCGGTCTAACGATCGGCGCTCAGCCGCGAGCCGCGTGTGGACCCTTTCCCAATCTGCCTTTCCGTCGCGCGCGGCTCGTCGGCTGCAGCGGCATGTTAGACCGACGGATTCCTGAGGAAGACACTGACGCGACCGTCCTTCTTGTCCGGCCAGTACCGTGGGCGCAACAACCTGATGGAACCCGCGACCTCGCTCGGAGCCCATGCGAAGACAAATCGCTCGATCTCACCGAGCGCTCGAATCTTACCCAACGCCAACTCTTCGAGCGTGGTTCGGTCTCTTGCGACGGTCGGATTCAGGTGGTGGTAGTCGTCTCGTTGATCCCATAGTTGCATGAATTCGGCTTCAATCGATTCGTCGATGAAGTTCCGCTGCTTCAGCTTGCGAACATTCTCTTCAAAGTTCTCGGCAGGCCTCCACTGGTTCGAACGGCACATGTGGCGCACGAGTGTCTCCCCGACCGCTTGCGACAGCGAGATGGCCCCGTAGAAGTGCCCGTCTCTGAACAGCGCAATGCACTCCGCCGAAGCAGGGGCGAATGGTGTGTCAGCGACAATGCCGTGATGCCGCGCTTCCAGGTATCGATCGATTCGCTCCGCAGCGAAAGCCTGGCACCCGGCAACTAGGTCACCGATCAGGCGATGTCTCTCGACCTGTGTTTGTGCTGACTCTGAATCCATAACGTCTTCCGACGGTCTAACGCCCGCGTTGAGCCGCGGCGCAGTCACGCTCCTCAAGAACGCGCCGTCGGCTCCAACGCGATGTTAGGCGTGCACCAAATTCACCGTCATGGTTCGCGGTCGATTCTCTCAATAGCCCGCTGCGCAAACCGCCGGACATCGCTGCTGGGATCGGCCAGCGCCCGGCGGAGAGCAGGCAAGGCGGCGCGTGCTGCCGGGCCGATACCCGCCAAGCCGATACAGGCGCTGTTCCGGAGTCCTTCGCTGGGATCCTCGAGCAATCGGATTAGATCCGGTACCGCGATTGCTGCATCCGGCCCGACGTGCTCGAGAGCTTGAGCCGCCAATGCCTTCACGCGTTGATCCTCGTCTCGCAATGCCAGCACCAATTGAGATAGAAACGGCCTGAGATCAACTGGCGCCGCCGCGTGTTTCGCGTAGTTGCCCCCTTCCCACCCGAGGTAGAGCGCCACGTTTCTCCGGATCTGCACGTCCGTATCCGTCAAACCGTCTTGCAGCGCAGGCACCGCCGCGTCCGCCAGCGCCCTCAGTCTCACGTAGATGGTCTCGCGACGCTGTTCGGCGGGCATGCGCTGACCGGTGCCGCTTTGGATTCTCGGATTTATCGCGGCCGGAAACTGCCCGAGTTGACGGACCAACGCAAAAGCCTCTGATGCGTCCTGTGCCGAGCCGGCGACAATCGCCGAAGCGACGAACAGCGTCAGCCAAGAAGACCGGGCCTGCGCCAGCAACCTTCTCATGTTGTGACCATACCCCGATGTGAACGCCTAACGTCTGCCGCTCAGCCGCGAGCGGCCCGTTCAGGCGTCCGTCGTTCTGGCACCGCGAGCCGCTCGTCGGCTGCAGCGGCGTGTTAGGCGGCTCCGCCAACGCCACCTCGCGCCAACGGAATGACGTTGGTTGCGGCCTTCCACACCTTCCGCGGAACAACGGGAGCTTCGCGAGAGAGATCGTCCAGGCGCTCCCGAATGCGCGCCACCCGCTCGACGAGTTGGGACTCCGGAAGGCACTCGAGCGCCAACACCTCATCAATTTCACGCTTGACCGTGCCGTACTCGGCCCCGGCCGACCTGTGCTTTGCGGCGCGGTCGTCAGACTTGAGAAACGTCTGCAGACTCGTAAGAACGGCTGTCGCGAAACTGGCTATGCCAACCAGGATCTTCGCCCACACTTCGAGGCTCTCATCCAATGAGCCGAACACTGTTGTGCCGACAGCGGCTGACGCAAGCGCAGCCGGCACGCCGAGCCAAAGCGTGATCCCCGAAAAGAGATTAGCCGCGTCGTAGTTCGCTATCTGACCACGTTTGGCATTTGCCTGCCACCGAACCAACAGCTCACGAGTCTGGGTGTTCAATGGGTCGATCCTCC
>CAWFQE010000006.1:0-429728 GCA_963817885.1 uncultured Acidobacteriota bacterium
AGCGGATCTCCGAAGTCCGCCTGAACCGCGAATGATGGGGCCTTGTTCCGGCCGCAACATGACGAATGCGTCTGGAGATGGCGATACTGCTCATCGTCGAGGTGCTTGCGCAACGCAGCCGTGAAGACCGGCGTCTCGACAAATCGCGTGTTTAGGTCCTCTACGCCATTGGCGTAGACAGTGCGGACTTCGTCGTCCGCGCGGATCGGACGGCACAACGACATGCGCATCACCCGCGGCCGCTCACGCCGACAGGCTCGCCGGCCGACGGGTGCAGCGCGTGTTGGGCTTCGTGCGTCGACCGATCGGTCAACAGCCCTTCCTCAGATCTCCAGGAGATCCTTGCCCACGATGACCGGCCCCGGAAATGGAACGCGCGGCGTCAATCCACATCTGATCGGTCACGGCCGGATCCTCCGCGGGCACGAGGTGGGAGAGAACGAGAATCTTGACGCCCGCCGCCTGTGCCACCCGCCCCGCATCCTCCACGGTTGTGTGGTGGGAGACGATGCTTCGTTTGAGGGTCGTCGCGTTTGGGACGTCGGCGACGAGACGATCGACTGCTGGCAGATAGAGCGCCTCGTGGACGAGGACGTCAGCACCCTGGGCGAGCTTGATCAAGTTGTCAGAGGGCGTCGTGTCACCCGAGATGACGATTGACCGATCGCGGGCATCAAACCGATAGCCGAACGCGGGGACGACGGGCGGATGGTGCACCAGGGCGGCAGTGACCTTGACGTTCTCGTCTTGCATGACCGCGCCGACCCGGCTCAGCTCGTGGGTGTGGACCAGCGGAACCAGTGGCACCCGCCCCTCGTCCGCGATGCGCGTCTTGATGTCATACGCGTTCATCTCGAAGAAGAGCGTCGTCATCTTCTCGAGCGGTGGCGGGCCCCACGTGTCGACGCGCGTCCGAAGCCCGCTAGCCCACGCGAGCCAGATCAGGTTGCCATAGTCGGCGTTGTGATCCGAGTGATGGTGGGTGATGAAAATGTGCCGCAGCTTCGGTAGGGGCACGCCGGCCAGGACCAGCTGCCGGGCAACACCGTTGCCGCAGTCGACGACGTACGGCGTGTCGTTGACGAGGATCACCTGCGCCGGCTGAGAGCTCGTCTTTCGCGGTCGCGGGCCGCCACCCGTGCCGAGGAGGATCAGTTTCGTCTTCGCGCCTTGCTGCCCCGAGGTTGTCCACGGCCAGAGCGCCGTCGCTGCCATAACGGCCGAACGGCCGAGGAATTCCCGTCGATCGATTCCCGCCCGCATGCGAAGGCCTTCCTTCAATGATCGGCCTGACAGGTACGTGCCTGATTGATCGATTTCGTCGGTCCCGCTCAGAAGCCTAACGATCCTCGCTGAGCAGCAGCGCTCGCGCACGCGCCGGCGCTGACGGCTCCTTCGCGGTGTTAGACGGCCCTATCCTGCCTTGCGAAGCTCTTCCCTGACGATGCGTCTGATCGTCGCCGCGTCGACCCGGTCCGCCGCGCGTCCGAGATACTCTCCCAGGGCCTCATTGATCATCGTCTGGTAGCCTATTCCGGCGCGGTCCGCGCGAGCGCGGAACGCCGCCAGAATCGCGTCGTCCAGATACATCGTGATCCGAGTCTTTCCTGTCTGTCGGACCACCGGACCGCGTTTCGCGTCGCTGAAGTCGTATTCCTTTCGCATACTGCTCACGCTCGTGCGGGGTGGCGAGCCGCGCCGAGATCAGGCGCACCTCCTCCCCGCGATATGCGTACACCACCACCACCGCACGGGCCAACGCGTCGAGACCAACAGCCACAAACCGTTGTTCGTCACGCGCCCTCCGATCCTCGCGGCTGAGCGCGTCAGGATCGAACATGACCGCCTCGGCGTCGCTGAAGTGGATCCCGTGTTTCTGCAGATTCGCTTCGGCCTTCTTGGGATCCCAGCTCACCCGCATGTGTGTATAGTATGCATATACCAGACTGGCGTCAACAATCCGGTGTGTTGGTCCGTCTAACGACCGGCGTTCACCCGCGCCGGCTCAGGATGATCGAGGCCGGCGTCGGGTGCAAGGCCCTGTTAGCCGGTGATCGCGTTCGCGGTGATCTGGTGACTACGGCACGAGGACGATCGACAGACCAGTTCCTCGGGTTACTCGATCAAGAACTTGTCGAAGCTCACGCCGCCCGGATTGATCGACGTCGCCACAGAAGACCACTAGAACGGTGCGGTCTCGATTGCGCAGCCCGAGCATCGCCTGACCGATGCCGTGGATCAACTTCTCCGCATGTCGATCACTGCCGAGCCGTTTGACCTCAAGCCCAATCGACCCCAGCGCGCCGCACTTGAGCACGATGTCGAGACGTGTGTTGCTCTCGAATATGTTGACGTCGGGCCCAGGTCGGTCGCGAAGGAACCCGTCCCATCTGTCTGGAGACCTCCCCACACGCTCGGCATGCGATGTGAGGCACGACGCTTGGCGCTCATACCCGATTCCTGGCATGAAATCGCACACTCGCATCCACACTGCCGCCTCGAAATCATCTTCGCTGTCGTAGCGCGACGCATAGCCGGGCGCTGCGAGCACGGTCACGACGGCACTCGCGATCGCATCAATGGTCTCGAGTCTTCCTGTCGTTGTCGTATCCATAGACTCTCCCGGCATCCGGCCCGCGTTGAGCCGCGGCGCAGTCACGCTCCTCAAGAACGCGCCGTCGGCTCCAACGCGATGTTAGGCGTGCACCAAATTCACCGTCATGGTTCGCGGTCGATTCTCTCAATAGCCCGCTGCGCAAACCGCCGGACATCGCTGCTGGGATCGGCCAGCGCCCGGCGGAGAGCAGGCAAGGCGGCGCGTGCTGCCGGGCCGATACCCGCCAAGCCGATACAGGCGCTGTTCCGGAGTCCTTCGCTGGGATCCTCGAGCAATCGGATTAGATCCGGTACCGCGATTGCTGCATCCGGCCCGACGTGCTCGAGAGCTTGAGCCGCCAATGCCTTCACGCGTTGATCCTCGTCTCGCAATGCCAGCACCAATTGAGATAGAAACGGCCTGAGATCAACTGGCGCCGCCGCGTGTTTCGCGTAGTTGCCCCCTTCCCACCCGAGGTAGAGCGCCACGTTTCTCCGGATCTGCACGTCCGTATCCGTCAAACCGTCTTGCAGCGCAGGCACCGCCGCGTCCGCCAGCGCCCTCAGTCTCACGTAGATGGTCTCGCGACGCTGTTCGGCGGGCATGCGCTGACCGGTGCCGCTTTGGATTCTCGGATCTATCGCGGCCGGAAACTGCCCGAGTTGACGGACCAACGCAAAAGCCTCTGATGCGTCCTGTGCCGAGCCGGCGACAATCGCCGAAGCGACGAACAGCGTCAGCCAAGAAGACCGGGCCTGCGCCAGCAACCTTCTCATGTTGTGACCATACCCCGATGTGAACGCCTAACGTCTGCCGCTCAGCCGCGAGCGGCCCGTTCAGGCGTCCGTCGTTCTGGCACCGCGAGCCGCTCGTCGGCTGCAGCGGCGTGTTAGGCGGCTCCGCCAACGCCACCTCGCGCCAACGGAATGACGTTGGTTGCGGCCTTCCACACCTTCCGCGGAACAACGGGAGCTTCGCGAGAGAGATCGTCCAGGCGCTCCCGAATGCGCGCCACCCGCTCGACGAGTTGGGACTCCGGAAGGCACTCGAGCGCCAACACCTCATCAATTTCACGCTTGACCGTGCCGTACTCGGCCCCGGCCGACCTGTGCTTTGCGGCGCGGTCGTCAGACTTGAGAAACGTCTGCAGACTCGTAAGAACGGCTGTCGCGAAACTGGCTATGCCAACCAGGATCTTCGCCCACACTTCGAGGCTCTCATCCAATGAGCCGAACACTGTTGTGCCGACAGCGGCTGACGCAAGCGCAGCCGGCACGCCGAGCCAAAGCGTGATCCCCGAAAAGAGATTAGCCGCGTCGTAGTTCGCTATCTGACCACGTTTGGCATTTGCCTGCCACCGAACCAACAGCTCACGAGTCTGGGTGTTCAATGGGTCGATCCTCCGTCGAATCGCACAATTGTCCGCCTAACGGCGGCGTTCACCGGCGGCTGGTCAGGATCGCACCAGCAGCCGTCCGGTGCAACGCTTTGTTGGACCGCTCACAGGTCCTACCGAGTCACGGTCATTCGAGTGCCGGAAAGCCTCACGCCGCCTTCCCGCTCGAAGGTGAGTTCCATGGATTCCACCGTCATGCAGTCGATTCGGTCCGGCCACGACAAGCTCGCTGTTCCGTCGGCTACCACCTTCAGACCAAGCGGAGTTGTGGACACGGTGAAGTTCACCGCTTCGATGGCCAGTCGCTCTTTGCCTTGACCAAGGACAGTGAGACGCGCCCGTTGCTCCGATCCCGATGCGATCACGATTGAGGGCTTTTCGATTCGCTCCAGCCACCGGGGGACCGCGCTACCGCCCGTAGCTGCTTGCCCACCAATCGCCGCGCCTGATGTCATGAGAAGGACCATCACGACCGCCGAACCGCACTGTCTACGCGCACTGTTCATCAGATGCCTCCCGTCGGTCGGTCCAACGATCCGCGGTCACCCGCCGGCGCGCAGCATATCACTCGCGCCGGTCGGGTGCACCGCGTTGTTAGGCTGCGGTTGATCTTGCTGATATGTCTGTTCTGACATATACTGATTCTTGCCGATGCCGTCGACCAACAAGCCGCTCGCCTGGCTCCATGGGGAGGTGAAATCGCCTCCCTTCAGCTCTACGGCTCGCGTGGAGGCCGGCCTGTTGCTGCGCCGCCTCCAGGCCGGCGAGACGCTCGGGCTCCCGCACTCCCGGCCGATGCCGGTAGTTGGCCCCGGCTGCCACGAACTTCGCGTGGTCGACGGCAGGCTGTCGTGGCGACTTGTCTACCACCTTGATCGGGACGCCGTCGTCATTCTCGATGTCTTTTCGAAGAAGTCCGAAGCGACGCCGAAATCGGTCATCACGAGTTGTCGACGACGATTGGCGGCGTACTTGAAGATCGTCAGGGAGTACTCCCGATGAAATCTGAGCAGCAGAAGCGTCTTGAGCGAGCCCACTGGCGGATCGGCGATGCCGGGGACTTCCTCGCGCTGAGTCCCGACGAACGACGTTTCGTCGAGGTGAAATTGGCATTGGCTGTCGGCCTTCGAGCGCGTCGCGAGCGGAATCGCTTGACCCAGGCCGCCTTGGCCAGGCGGCTTAAGTCCAGTCAGTCTCGAGTGGCGAAGATGGAAGCTGCCGACGCCACGGTCAGTCTCGACCTTCTCGTCCGCGCCCTTCTGTCGCTCGGTGCTACGCGCGTTGAATTGGCCCGGTTGATTCGAGTATCCGATCGCGTTCGAGCAGCCTAACGATGCGCGCTCACCCGCCGGCGCTCGATTCGCCATCCGCGCCGGTCGGGTGCAGCGCGGTGTTAGCTGGCGCCGATTGATCCTTGTCGAGAGGTTCGATTCTCTACAATCTCCAGGAGCATGGACGCGAGCATCAGAGCCTGAGTCGCCTCTGACAACGAGTATTCGACATTTCGATGACTCGACGGGTTCTTGAAACGACCGATCGCACCGGCGAACAGGTGAGCCAATGCCTCTCGTTCCGGTTCTGGTTCCTCCTGATCAGCGAGGGCACCGATGGACTTGTCAAAAGCCTTGCGCATCAGAGTCACGCCGACCTCTGTTCGCTCCACGCCGGCGGCGTCGCGCACCGCTACCTCTACCTCTCTGAAGGCCTGGAAGATGGCCGTTTCAAAGTCCCCACGCTGAACGGCACCCCAGACCCGCTGAACAAGCAACGGATGAAGCAGCGCGCGAGGAAGTGCTCGAGATGAGATGAAGGCCCGAACGTCGCTCTGGGACTTGAGCCGCTGCCCGCGCCGAGTAACCACGAACCCCTTCGAGTAGGGCAACTTGACGACTAACCCCTCGCGTTCCAGCCAGTGCCATGCCTCAGACAGTGCGAGCACAACTCGCTCTCGATCATCGACGTCGTAGTCCCCGAGATCGATTAGTCCCGAAACCCCCTTTGAGAGTACGAACTCCAACGCCGGTGGAGCCACGGATCGGAAATGGTCGAGGATGTACCCTGCGAGATCCTCTGGCTCAAGGGCGACCAGTTGTTCAACGTCATCCAAGATCTCACCAAGCGTGGGATCGTCGTCCATAGTTCCGCCTCAAGACCAGCTAACGTGGCCGCTTCAGCCGGGGCGGCTCATCATCGCGCCGGCCGCCGACGGCTGCAAGCGGCTGTTAGGCAGGCCCTGCAATCCGCAGGTACTTGCGCCATGGGCCCACGGCCTCCTCGTATTGCCGACCCATGACTCGGGCAATTTGAACCAGGTGATCCAAATCGTGTGCTACCCAAGTAGCCAGATGCTGGCCGAGAGTCACTTGGCCCAACTCGGGATGCTGGCCCGTCCGGCCTAGGTCGGCTGCGGTCAGCCGTAACGCTGACAGACGCCGAAGACTGTGAGCTCGGAGTTCGCGGAACGCATCCAACAACTCGGGAAGGCTCTTGCCTTTCGACGCCTCGAATTGCGCGAATCGATCAAAGGTCGGGAAAGGGATCGCTTCCCCATGGGCGAGAAGATGTTCCGCACGCGGCATCCAATCCGTACGCTCTCCCTGAATCAGATGCCCGACGACGTCATAAGGGCTCCAAGTGTTCGGGCCCTCCGCCTGCGACACCCAAGGGGATGGGAGATCACGGAGCAGGACATCCAGGACTTCCGGAGTTCGTGACAGTACGGGCACCGCGGTGTGGAGATCAAAATCCATTATGACCACCCCTCGAGGTCCGCGTTCGCTCTGCCCAACGATTCGGTTCAGCGGCGGGCAGCGCAGCGGACCGTCCGATGCAACCGACTGTTAGCGAGCCTCATTCATCCGGGTCGACCAACGCGAGTATCCGGGCCGTCACTTCCTCCATGACGGGGCCGGAAACGGATCCGAGACGTGTCGCGCGCCGGGCTCGCCAGTCGAGGCTCTTGATCTGATCGCACAGAATCGCGCCTTTCGTCTCGAGGCCCGGAGGGAGTACAACTTCGAACGGATAGCCTTTCACACGGGAAGTGATCGGGCACACGAGCGCCAGCCCGACCTTCCGGTTGTACGATGCTGGCGATACGACGAGCGCTGGACGATGGCCGGCCTGCTCACTTCCGGCCTGGGGATTGAATTCCAGCCAAACGACGTCGCCCCGGGCCGGAACGCCTCCGCCGCCCACTACCAGACCTCCCGACCGACGGGAGCGCCGGTGTTAACTTCGCCGTGAAGGTTCTTGACGGTGATCTTCCGGACCAAGTCGTCAAGTCGGTATTTCACGCGCCTCGCCGGCTTTACGACCAGTTCGCCGTTTCGGATCGACAGGTCCACCTCGGCGCCGGCTCCAACTCCAGCGTCTTCAGCGAGCACTCTCGGAATCCTGAGCCCCAGGCTATTGCCCCATCTTTGGATCTTGGTCTGCACAACATCCTCCTCGGATATACATTGAGTATACATCCGAGTTGTCGAGTCGTCCAGGTCACGGATCGATTCTCGCCTCGCTAACGATCGGCGCTGAGCGGCAGCGCGCATTCAGCCACGTCGGGCCTGCGCTGACGGCTCCAGCGCGATGTTAGCCAGCGGTGATCCATCATGAGAAGATAGCTGTGTACGCCGCCGGGAAGGTTGTCTTGTACCACCGAACGAAGTCCGCACGAGTCGCCTTCGGTCCGTACTGCTCCCTAAACTCGAAGTAGACGTCTCGGGGTGATCGAGGAACGCCTGGCAAGCCTACTCTTCCTGCCGCGAGGAGGGTTCGGAATCGCTGCTCATTGGTCTGGTTGTACTGGAGTTGCCGCAAGCCACCGAGCGAGTAGTGGTCATTCCGTTTCGCCCCGCCCTTTCGTCGCCGATGATCGGGATAGTCACGAAGTAGCGTGAGAACAACCCGGGTAAGGCCCTCTGCATAGCCTGGCCAGAAATGGTCGTTCTTGAGCGCCTCGTCGGCGGCGCCAAGGCCTGACGCGATAATGAGCTCGTGAAGTTCGTCCGTGTCCACGTTTGCTTGAACGTACCGATCGAGTTCGTGAAGAACTTTGCGGAGCGTCCTCCGCCATTCAGTAGCTGTTCGCTGCGTCGGTCGCGCCTCAACCGAGCTGGCACCAAAGAGACGCGAAAGTTGAACCCGCATCGCCTTCGGCACAACAGTCGCTGGTTCGTGTGCCATGGTCGCTATTCTCCGCAGCGCGTCATTGGTCTGGCTAACGTTTCCGCTTCAGCCGCGGCGGCTCAGGATTGCACCGGCCGCAGCCGGCAGCAAGCGGTTGTTGGGCCGCGTGTCCTTTGTGCCGGATCCGCCTCATTTCTTGGCCCCATGACGCAAGAGAAACGCGCGCAAGGCGGCGACGAAGTCCCCCTGCGCGGTCACCGGCGCCGTATGTCCCCCAGCGAGCTCGACTCGCTCTGCCTGCGGGAAGTTGGCAGCCAGGATGTCATTGATGCGCCGATGAAACGCCACCGTATCAGCGCCAGTCATAATCAGCACTGGCCGCCTAAACGCACGAAGCCGGGAAATGCTATCTGTGTGGTTCGCAACTGCTGACAGGCCACGCAGTGCGGACCGTCGCGTCACCCACGCTTGGTGCTCGGCCTGTTCCACCGCAGGTGGCCGTGCGCTGCAATTGCCGAGCGCACAGAGAAACCGCACATACTGTTCATCCGTTGGGTCGCGCTCCTGGCACCAGCTCCCTACTCAGTTCGACCATGCGCTGCAAGTCGGGCATGGTGCGCAGTTCTTCGGGCGACACGGCCCAGAAAGCCGGCGGTTCGAATAAGGCAAGCGTACGTACTCGGTCGGGGTGGTTGAGTGCGAAGTCCAGGGCCACAACCCCGCCGAAGGACCATCCAACGACATCCACCGCTCCCCTGATATTGAGGTGGTCGAGCGCGCTGGTCATCGCCGCGCTCTCGGTCGTCACCGAGTACCGAGGTGGCAACGGCTGTTGCCTCTGGTCGCGTTCGAGATTGAGCGTCTGAAGTCGAATGACCCTGAACGTGTTCGCAAGTATCTTTGCATGCGGGGCAAACGCGACAGCTCCGAACGTGCCGCCGCCGAGCATGACCAACGTCCGCCCCGCACCTTCCACAAAGGCCGGCAGAGCCAGTTCGGACTGAGCCAAGACGCCCGGACTCGACAGCGCCGCCATAATCGCCAGTGCGCTCGAACTCACCACGATACAGATCCGACGCTTCACTGCTGAATCCTCCCGCCCGCATGGCACTTCCGCTCGCCGGCCCAACGTGGCCGCTTCAGCCGGGGCGGCTCATCATCGCGCCGGCCGCCGACGGCTGCAAGCGGCTGTTAGGCAGGCCCTGCAATCCGCAGGTACTTGCGCCATGGGCCCACGGCCTCCCCGTATTGCCGACCCATGACTCGGGCAATTTGAACCAGGTGATCCAAATCGTGTGCTACCCAAGTAGCCAGATGCTGGCCGAGAGTCACTTGGCCCAACTCGGGATGCTGGCCCGTCCGGCCTAGGTCGGCTGCGGTCAGCCGTAACGCTGACAGACGCCGAAGACTGTGAGCTCGGAGTTCGCGGAACGCATCCAACAACTCGGGAAGGCTCTTGCCTTTCGACGCCTCGAATTGCGCGAATCGATCAAAGGTCGGGAAAGGGATCGCTTCCCCATGGGCGAGAAGATGTTCCGCACGCGGCATCCAATCCGTACGCTCTCCCTGAATCAGATGCCCGACGACGTCATAAGGGCTCCAAGTGTTCGGGCCCTCCGCCTGCGACACCCAAGGGGATGGGAGATCACGGAGCAGGACATCCAGGACTTCCGGAGTTCGTGACAGTACGGGCACCGCGGTGTGGAGATCAAAATCCATTATGACCACCCCTCGAGGTCCGCGTTCGCTCTGCCTAACGTTCAGCTTCAGCCGCGGGCGATCATGCGCCTGCAGCCCGTCGGCTGCAAGCTGAGTTAGACGCTCCAAGGTACCGACGTTTCCGGTTGCTCACAGTCTTTACATCCGGGGTTGCTCATTCACCGCACAGATGTGCACTGCAGATCGGCGCCAACGGTCAGTGGGCCCGTGTAGAACTTCTTCAGTTCGGCGATAGCAGCATCAAGATCAAACTGGCCGATGTGGCTGAGAATCAGTCGCCCAGCGGCGGCGTCGTGGGCTATGCGACCGACGACCGCAGGCGACGCGTGAAGGGGACTACTTGCACCCGCGGCAATCGCAAGATGCATGACCAAGACATTCGCTCCGTGCGCGAACGCGATGAACTGTGGGTTGGTTCCGGTTTGATCGGAACTGAATACGATAGACACATCGCCCGTTTGTACGCGGTACGCAAGAGTTGGGATATTGCCGTGGGGTATTCCCAACGCGGTCACCGTCAATCCCTGCCGGTCGAACACAGTCGACGGTTCTGCCTTCATGACATCAACGACGCTAACATCGAGACGAACCCCGCCGCCGACGCCGGGCACGGAGGGTCCGCCAAGCGTAGTACCGAGCACTTGAAATGCCCCGGTCTTCATATCGAACAGGCGACTGAGAAACGTCGGAAAACTTGGTACAAGATCGTTGCCGGAAGGACCGACCACGGGCAATGGTTCCTTACGAATGGAGTTGCTTAACCACAGAAGGGCGGGTAGGTCAGAGACGTGATCGGGATGAAAATGGCTGATGCCGACCAAGGAAAGGTCATTGAGTCGCGCTTGGGCTTGGCCGAAGCGAAGAACGGCGCCGCCACCCATGTCGAGAAGAACCTTCGCCTGGCCTCCGATCCAGACGAGGTAACTGGTTGACGCGCGTTCTGGGTTGATAGTGGGCCCGCCGGAACCCAGGATCTGGACCGCTACCGGATTCGTTACGCAGCTCTGACCGAATGCGATGCGTGGCATCGACAGAACGGCTACCAGGCAAAACACCGCAGATCGCATCATGCTCGCAACCTTCTGCCCACCAGGCCCGTCTTAAGTAACGCTCGTAATCAACGACATGCGTCTAACGACCGGCGCTGAGCCGAAGCGCGACTTCCAGCTCTACAGGATCGCGCTGTCGGCTCCAGCGCGCTGTTGGGCAGCGTCATTCTACCCGTGCTAGAGTAGTGGCAATGAGTGTCACCTTTCAGATCGAACTTGATCGCGAAGACGACGGCCGGTGGATTGCCGAGATTCCCGACCTGCCGGGAGTTCTCTGCTATGGCTCCACTCAAGATGAGGCGATCGCTCGCGTTCAGGCACTCGCCCTCCGCGTTCTGGCGGAGCGACTCGAACACCGCGAGGCCCCTGCTGAACTCCTGGACGTCTCCTTTCGTGCAGCGTGAGTACCTGGCCTTCCACAAAGGCGCGCCGCGTTCTTGCAGCCTTGACGCGTGCCGGATGGCAACTCAAACGACGGTCCGGTTCTCATCGAACCCTGAGTCGCCCCGGTCGGCCTGACGTGGTGTTCGCGTTCGGTGACGACGACGAACTCGGCCCGAAGATCCTTGCCCGAATCGCGAAGACGACCGGTCTTCGCCCCGAGGATCTGTAGCCCCTTCCCCGCCTGCCCGAACGTCGCGCATCACCTGCGGGCGGCGCGAAACACGCCGTGACCGGCGCGCCGACCGTCAGGTGCATGCGCTTGTTCGACCGCGTCACCTTACTACCTCTGCCCCCTGAACTCGATCAGTTCGATGGGACAGCCCTTGTCCAGGATCATCGCGGCACGAACACCCGAGGACGGAACGCCGGCCGGCGACAAGATCTGCTTTCCCTCGAGCGCCTGGTCTAAATCGTCGACCTCAAACGCCACATGCGGCAGCGTCCGGACGATCTCAGGTATCGGGCTGTCTGGCTCGAACCGCATCCACTCGATGCCGTACGGACTTTCCGGAAACCCGGATACGTACATCTTGAACTGCGCCAAGTATCGCTCGCCGGCCCGCTGCTCGGCTGTCGGGATGCCTGTGTGATGGTACCGCCAGCCCCATTGCAGCGTTGCACACGGTAGTTCGTGATCTTCTCGCCTCACCATCTTCTCCTGGGCTGCGTGTCCCGCCTGGGCCCGTCTTGCAGTTATCCCACTCTTCGTCCGTCAGTCGAACGGCCGGCTCCTGAGCCGCGGCGGCCGGCTGCCGCGGATTGCGCCACAACTCTTGACCGCCGTCGGCTCCACGCGCCCGTTAGGCACCGGCAGATGATCGCGCTAAGATAGTCCAATGCAGCTTGAGCTGACCGCCGTATTTCGCCGCGTGCCGGATGGGTTTGTGGCGTTCGTCGAGGAGTTGCCTGGCGCCAACACCCAAGGCGCCACGATGGACGAGGCCCGAGCGAACCTGGAAGAAGCAGTCCGACTCGTGTTGGAGGCGAATCGCGCGCTGGCGGAGGATGAACTGCGCGGGATTGATGTCATTCGCGAACCCCTGAGACTGCCTGCGTGAAACGGGTTGACCTGCTCCGGCATCTCGAAGCGAACGGCTGCCTGTTGCTTCGAGAAGGCGCCAACCACTCCGTCTACGTGAACCGCCTCCTCCGCAAGACCTCCACCATACCCCGCCATCGGGAAATCAACGATTACCTCGCCCGGAAGATTTGTCGAGACCTTGAAGTCACTGAGCCGAGTGCCTGACAAATAGTAGGCCGACCTGGGTATCTGCTTGAGCCGGACGGCGGCGTCAGTATAGTCCCCGGGTATCCGACGAACAAGGCACGGAAAGCCCTTGGCCGGCCTGCGGTTGGGATTCGAGTGACGTCCGACCGAGATGGAGATATGCCGATCGCTGCCGACCGACTAACGCCCAGAGCTGAACGACCTGGCCGAACGCAAGCTCGCGCAGCTCGGACGGCTGCAGCGGCGTTCGCGTACAGAGAAAAGGGGTGACGGTTCGTGAGAACGCGTCACCCCTGCGGTACTGTTGAAGCACGCGAGGGGGGCCGAACGCGGCGCCCCTCGCGGCCTGCCTACTCCTTGAGCTCGCCGTGCGGCGGGCCGAGCGCCTCTTCCGGCTCCACGAAGTACTCCATCTCCCGCTCCAGCTCGAGCTCTTCCTCGCTCGGCGGCGGCGGTGGCGGCGGCTCGTCCGCCGGGATTCGAACCTGCCGGTAATACTCGAACCCGGTGCCGGCCGGGATGAGACGTCCCATCGTCACGTTTTCCTTCAGGCCGCGCAGGAAGTCGACCTTGCCCGAGATCGACGCCTCGGTGAGCACGCGCGTCGTTTCCTGGAAGGACGCCGCCGAGATGAACGACTCGGTCGACAGCGACGCCTTGGTGATGCCGAGCAGCACCGTGCGTCCCTTGGCCGGGGTCTTGCCCTCGAGGATGACCCGCTCGTTCTCTTCGCGGAAGCGGAACTTGTCGACCACGTCCTCCACGAGGAACTCGGTGTCGCCCACGTCCTCGATCTTCACCCACCGCATCATCTGCCGGACGATGGTCTCGATGTGCTTGTCGTTGATCGTGACGCCCTGGAGCCGGTAGACCTCCTGGATCTCGTCGGTGAGGTAGCGCTGCAACGCCTTCTCGCCGAGCACGCTCAGGATGTCGTGCGGATTCTTCGGGCCGTCCATCAGCGCATCGCCGGCCCTCACGCGCTCGCCCTCCTGGACGTTGACGTGGACGCCGCGCTGGATTTCATACTCGGGGTGCTCCGGCACCGTGGTGTCGTCGGGCACGATCACGATCTTCCGCTTGCCCTTCACGACGCCGCCGTACCGCACCGTGCCGTCGATGGCGCTCATCACGGCCGGGTCGCGCGGCTTGCGCGCCTCGAACAGTTCGACCACGCGCGGCAGGCCGCCCGTGATGTCCTTGGTCTTGGTCGTCTCGCGCGGGATCTTCGCCAGCACGTCGCCGGCGTAAACCTCTTCGCCGTCGTGCACCATCAAGTGCGCACGCGACGGCATGTGGTAGCGACGCGTGCCTTCTGGCGTCTTGATCTCGATGGTCGGCTGCTTCTTCTCGTCGGGCGAGTCGACGATGATGAGGCGCGAGAGGCCGGTGACCTCGTCGACTTCCTCGTGCACCGTCATGCCCTCGATGATGTCCTTGAACCGGATCTGCCCGCCGATGTCCGTGAGGATCGACACCGTGTACGGGTCCCATTCCGCCAGGACCTGCGTGGCCTCGACCTGCTGGCCCTCGCGGACCTTCAGGCGCGCGCCGTAGACGATCGGGTGACGCTCGCGGTCGCGGCCCTTGTCGTCCTGCAGGACCAGCGATCCGTTGCGGTTCATCACGACCAGGTTGTCGGACCCGTCGGTGAGCGGCCGCCCGTAGACGACCTGCAGCCCCTGGAACCTCACGGTCCCACGGTGGCTGGCTTCAAGCGTCGACTGCTCGGCAACTCGCGACGCCGTGCCGCCGATGTGGAACGTCCGCATCGTCAGCTGCGTGCCGGGCTCGCCGATCGACTGCGCGGCGATGACGCCGACCGCCTGGCCGAGCTCGACCAGCCGCCCGGCGGCGAGGTCGCGTCCGTAGCACTTGGCGCACACCCCGCGGCGCGATTCGCAGGTCAGCACCGAGCGGATCTTGACGCGCTCGATGCCGGCGTCCTGGACGGCCGACCCGAGATCCTCGGTGATCTCGTCGCCGGACTTGCAGATGGTGTCGTTGGTGAACGGGTCGTTGATGTCCTCGAGCGCGACGCGTCCGACGATGCGGTCGCGCAGCGGCTCGATGGTTTCGCCGCCCTCGACGATCGCCTGTGCCTCGATGCCGTCCATCGTGCCGCAGTCGTGCTCCGAGATGATCACGTCCTGGGCGACGTCGACCAGCCGGCGCGTGAGGTAGCCCGAGTCGGCCGTCTTCAGCGCGGTGTCGGCGAGGCCCTTGCGGGCGCCGTGCGTCGAGATGAAGTACTGCAGCACGGTCAGCCCTTCACGGAAGTTCGACGTGATGGGCGTCTCGATGATCTCGCCCGAGGGCTTCGCCATCAGGCCGCGCATGCCGGCCAGCTGGCGGATCTGCTGCTTGCTGCCGCGGGCCCCGGAGTCCGCCATGATGTAGACGGCGTTGAAGTTGTCGCCCTCGCGGTCGTTGGCCTGCATGCCGCCGAACATCTTGTCCGCGATGCGCTCGGTGACGTCGGACCAGATCGCGATGACCTTGTTGTAGCGCTCGCCGTTGGTGATGGCGCCCTCGAGGTACTGCTGCTCGACGCGGATGACTTCCTGCCGGGCGGCCTCGACGAGCGGCTCCTTCTCGGCCGGCACCACCAGGTCGTCGATGCCGATCGACAGGCCCGACATCGTGGCGTACTGGAACCCCAGGTCCTTCAACGCATCGAGCATCTCGACCGTCTTGGGGAGCCCGAACCGCAGGTAGCGGTCCTGCACGAGCTGCTGGAGCCCCTTCTTCTTCAACAGGCCGTTGACGAAGGGCATTTCCTTGGGCAGCGTGTCGTTGAGGATGCACCGGCCGACCGTGGTGTTGACGATCTTGTTCTTGACCGTCTGCACCTCGGTGTGCAGCACGTCCTGGTTGTCGCGTGACGCCGTCAGGTCCTGCAGTTCCCCGGTGTAGCGAAGCCGGATCGACGTCAGCGTTTCGACTTCGCCCGAGGCCAGCGCCAGCAGCGCGTCCTCGGTGCTGCCGAACGCGCGGCCTTCGCCCTTGGCGGCCGGCTTGGCGCGGGTGAGGTAGTAGACGCCGAGCACGATGTCCTGCGACGGGATGGCGATTGGCGCGCCGCTCGCCGGCGACAGGATGTTGTTCGACGACATCATCAGCACCGAGGCTTCGATCTGCGCCTCGGGCGAGAGCGGGATGTGCACCGCCATCTGGTCGCCGTCGAAGTCCGCGTTGAACGCGGTGCAGACCAGCGGGTGGATCCGGATGGCCTTGCCCTCGACCAGGACGGGCTCGAACGCCTGGATGCCGAGCCGGTGCAGCGTCGGGGCGCGATTGAGCAGGACCGGGTGCTCGCGGATCACCTCTTCGAGGATGTCCCACACCTCGGGCCGCTGCTGCTCGACCATCTCCTTGGCCTGCTTGATGGTCGCCACCTGGCCGCGCTCTTCGAGCTTGTTGTAGATGAACGGCTTGAACAGCTCCAGCGCCATCTTCTTCGGCAGGCCGCACTGGTGGAGCTTCAGCTCCGGGCCGACCACGATGACCGAGCGGCCCGAGTAGTCCACGCGCTTGCCGAGCAGGTTCTGGCGGAACCGGCCCTGCTTGCCCTTCAGCGTGTCGGAGAGCGACTTGAGCGGCCGGTTGTTGGCGCCGCGCAGCACGCGGCCGCGGCGGCCGTTGTCGAACAGCGCGTCCACGGCTTCCTGCAGGATGCGCTTCTCGTTCCGGATGATGACATCCGGGGCCTTCAGCTCGATGAGCTTCTTGAGCCGGTTGTTCCGGTTGATGACGCGGCGGTACAGGTCGTTCAGATCCGAGGTGGCGAACCGGCCGCCGTCCAGCGGCACCAGGGGCCGCAGCTCGGGCGGGATGACCGGGATCACGTCCAGGATCATCCATTCCGGCTTGTTGGTCGACTTGCGGAACGAGTCGACGACCTTGAGCCGCTTGGCGTACTTCAGCTTCTTCTGCGCGGAGTTCTCGCCGCGCATCTTGTCGCGCAGCTCGAGGGCCATCTTCTCGACGTCGACGCGCTTGAGCAGCTCCTTGATCGCCTCGGCGCCCATCTGCGCCCGGAAGCGGAAGCCGTAGTCCTCGCGCGCCTTGCGGAACTGCTCCTCGTTGAGCAGCTGGTTCTGCTTGAGCTCGGTATCGCCCGGCTCCACCACGACGTACGCCTCGAAGTACAGGATCCGTTCGAGGTCGCGCAGCGAGATGTCCAGCAGGTGGCCGATCCGGCTCGGCAGGCCCTTGAAGAACCACACGTGGCTCACGGGGGTCGCCAGCGTGATGTGGCCGAGGCGCTCGCGGCGGACCTTGGCCTGCGTCACTTCGACGCCGCACTTGTCGCAGATGACGCCGCGGTGCTTCATCCGCTTGTACTTGCCGCAGAGGCATTCCCAGTCGGTGATCGGGCCGAAGATCTTCGCGCAGAACAGCCCGTCGCGCTCGGGCTTGAACGTGCGGTAGTTGATCGTCTCCGGCTTGGTCACTTCACCGTGCGACCAGGACAGGATCTTCTCGGGTGACGCCAGGCTGATGCGGATGGCGTCGAAGTCGGCCATCAACGAACCCTTGTCGTGGAAACTAGGTCTCATGGGTTCCTTCGCAGACAGTGCACAATACCGAACAGGTTCTCGTGCTTACACTTCCTGAAGGGCCGGCTCGGGAGGCGTGACCTCCGGGGGCTGCGGCTTCTTCTTCGTCTTCAGCAGCTCCACGTCCAGGCACAGCGACTGGAGCTCGCGAATGAGCACGTTGAACGACTCGGGCAATCCCGGGGTGAACGACGCGTCGCCCTTGACGATCGCCTCGTAGATCTTCGCGCGGCCCGTCACGTCGTCGGATTTCGCCGTGAGCAGTTCCTGGAGGATGTGGGCCGCGCCGTACGCTTCGAGCGCCCACACTTCCATCTCCCCGAACCGCTGGCCGCCGAACTGGGCCTTGCCGCCGAGCGGCTGCTGCGTGATGAGCGAGTACGGCCCGATCGATCGGGCGTGGATCTTGTCGTCGACCAGGTGCGACAGCTTCAGCATGTAGATGTAGCCGACCGTCACGTCCTGCTCGAACGCGTCGCCCGTCATCCCGTCGAACAGCTTCGTCTTGCCGGTCTTCGGCATGCCGGCGCGCTCCAGCCAGTTCTTGATCTCGCCCTCGGTCGCGCCGTCGAAGACGGGCGTCGCGAAGTAGAGCCCGAGCGCGTGGGCCGCCCACCCGAGGTGGGTCTCGAGGATCTGCCCGACGTTCATTCGGGAGGGAACGCCGAGCGGGTTGAGCACGATCTCGACCGGCGTGCCGTCAGGCAGATACGGCATGTCCTCTTCGGCCAGGATGCGCGCGATGACGCCCTTGTTGCCGTGGCGGCCGGCCATCTTGTCGCCGACCGACAGCTTGCGCTTCATCGCGACGTAGGTCTTGACGAGCTTGATGACGCCCGGGGGCAGCTCGTCCCCGCGGCGGACCTTTTCCTTCTTCTCTTCGAAGAGCTGCTTGATGACCTCGACCTGGCGCTCGGTCCGCTCCTCGAGATCGCGCAGGTCGTCTTCCAGGCGCGGGTCCTCGCTCGCCACCTTGATGCGGACCATGGCCTCGTAGGACACCGCCTCGAGCGCCTCCTCCGTCAGGACCGTCCCCTTCTTCAGGAGGCGTTCCCGGCCGAATTCGTCGAACAGGTCCGACCGCAGGGTCTGGCCGAGCAGCATCCGGATGACGCGCTTCTTCACTTCGTCGTGAAGGATCCGGACCTCGTCCTGGAGGTTCTTCTCCATCATCTCGAGCTCTTCGGCCTCGATGGCCTTGGCCCGATCGTCCTTCTCGATGCCCTTGCGCGAGAAGATCTTCACCCCGACGACGATCCCCTCGATGCCCGGGGGGCAGATGAGGGACGCGTCGCGCACGTCGCCGGCCTTCTCGCCGAAGATCGCGCGCAGCAGCTTCTCTTCCGGCGTGAGCTGGGTCTCGCCCTTCGGCGTGACCTTGCCGACCAGGATGTCGCCCGACTTCACGTTGGCGCCGATCCTGATGATGCCGCTGTCGTCGAGATCCCGCAGGAAGGTCTCCGACACGTTCGGAATGTCGCGGGTGATCTCCTCCGGCCCGAGCTTGGTGTCGCGCGCCTCGATCTCGAATTCCTCGATGTGGATCGAGGTGTAGTAGTCGTCCTTGACCATCCGCTCGGACACCAGGATGGCGTCCTCGAAGTTGTACCCGCGCCACGGCATGAAGGCGACCAGCACGTTGCGCCCGAGTGCCAGCTCCCCGAGCTCGGTGCAGGGCCCGTCACCGAGCACCTGGCCCTTGTTCACCTTCTGTCCGACGCGGACGATCGGCTTCTGGCTGATGCAGGTGTTCTGGTTCGACCGGCGGAACTTGGTCAGGTTGTAGATGTCGGCGCCCATCTCCTTGCTGACATCCGCACCCTCGCCCTCGACGCGAACGACGATGCGCTGCGAGTCCACGTAGTCGACCGACCCGCCGCGGCGGGCCACCACGACGGCGCCCGAGTCGCGGGCGGTGACGTACTCCATGCCGGTGCCGACAAACGGCGCCCGGGCCCGGAGCAGCGGCACGGCCTGGCGCTGCATGTTCGATCCCATCAGCGCGCGGTTCGCGTCGTCGTGCTCGAGGAACGGCACGAGCGAGGCGGCGACCGACACGAGCTGCTTGGGCGACACGTCGATGAACTGGACGCTCTCGCGCGGCGCCAGGATGAAGTTGCCGGCCTGGCGCGCGTTGACGCGCTCCTGCGTCAGGTGGAGGGTCTCGTCCAGGCTCGCGTTCGCCTGGGCGATGATGTACTGGTCCTCTTCCCACGCCGAGAGGTAGAACGAGTGGGGCTCGCACTCGATGCCCTTCTTCGCCCGCTTCTTCCCGCCGCCGGCGTCCTCGACGATGTCGTTGGCCTCGACCACGTCGCCGGCCTTGTACTTGCTGGTGCCGGCGTTGATGATGATCACGTAGTCGACCACCCGGCCGTCCTTGACCTTGCGGTAGGGCGACTCGATGAAGCCGAACTCGTTGATGCGCGCGTAGCACGACAGCGACGAGATCAGGCCGATGTTCGGGCCCTCAGGCGTCTCGATCGGGCAGATGCGGCCGTAGTGCGTGGGGTGCACGTCGCGCACCTCGAACCCGGCCCGCTCGCGCGACAGCCCGCCCGGCCCGAGGGCCGAAAGGCGCCGCTTGTGGGTGACCTCCGAGAGCGGGTTGGTCTGGTCCATGAACTGGGACAGCTGCGACGACCCGAAGAACTCGCGAATCGCGGCCATGACCGGCTTCGCGTTGATCAGGTCGTGCGGCATCGCCGTCGCCATTTCCTGGTAGACCGACATCTTCTCCTTGATCGCGCGCTCCATGCGGACCAGGCCGATGCGGAACTGGTTCTCGAGCAGCTCGCCCACCGACCTGACGCGCCGGTTGCCGAGGTGATCGATGTCGTCGACATAGCCGGGGTTCTTCCGCAGCTTGAGCAGGTAGCGGATGACCTCGTAGAAATCCTGCGGGTGCAGGATCTTCTCGTCGAGCGGCGTGGTCAGGGCGAGCTTGGTGTTGAGCTTCAGCCGGCCCACCCGCGAGAAGTCGTACTTCTGCGGGTTGAAGAACATGTTCTCGAAGAGCGATCGCGACGAGTCGAGCGTCGGCGGGTCGCCGGGGCGCAGGCGCCGGTAGATCTCGATGAGCGCCTCTTCGTGCGTCCGGATCGGATCCTTCTTGAGCGTCTGCGAGATGGTCGATCCCACTTCGTCGCGGTCGGGGAAGAAGACCTCGATCCGATCGACGTTCTTCTCCTGGGCGAGCGCGATCACGCGGTGGGTGACCTCGTCGTTGGCCTCGAGGATAATCTCGCCGGTCTCGGGATCCACGATGTCGGAGGCGGCGTGGGCCCCGTCGCGCTCGGCTTCATCGACGCGGATGGCCTCGATGCCCGCCTTGCGCAGGGCGCCGACGGCCGACAGGGTGATCTTGCGGCCCTTGGCGATCACGGTCTCGGTGCCGGGAATCGGGATGTCCTCGCCGGCACGCAGGCCGACCAGGCTCTCGGCCACGCTCCAGTAGAGCGCGCCCTGGCGGAGGTAGATCCGGTCGACGTTGTAGAAGGTCCGGATGATCTCGTCGGCGCCGCGCAGGCCGAGCGCCCGCAGGAACACCGAGGCGAGGAACTTCCGCTTGCGGTCGATGCGCACGTACAGCAGGTTCTTCGCGTCGTACTCGAACTCCACCCAGGAGCCGCGGTACGGGATCACCTGCGCCACGTAGAGGGCCTTGTCCTCGGAGTGGAAGAAGGCGCCCGGCGACCGGTGCAGCTGCGAGACGATGACCCGCTCGGTGCCGTTGATGATGAAGGTGCCGTTCTCGGTCATCAACGGGACGTCGCCGAAGTAGACTTCCTGCTCCTTGATGTCGCGGATGGTCTTCGCGCCGGTCTCGGGGTCCTTGTTCCAGACGACGAGCCGGATGGTGACCTTGAGGGGCACGGCGAAGGTCATGCCGCGCTCCTGGCACTCCTCGACGTCGTACTTCAGCTTCAGCGCGACCGTGTTGCCGCAGATGTCGCACACGTCGCCACGGGCGTCGTTGCCCTTGCCGCAGCGGGGGCAGAGCACCTCGCGGTCGCCGTACGGGTCGGCGACCAGGATCGCCCCGCAGTGGGTGCACGGCTTGCGCAGGTGGTGCAGGCCCTGCAGCTTGCTGCACTTGCATTCCCAGTTTCCGATGGAGTAGTCGATGAACTCGAGCGACGAGTTCTCCCGGAAGTCGCTGATCGGGAACACGGACTTGAACACCGACTGGAGGCCGGCGTCGTCCCGCTCGTTCGGGAGGCGGTTCATCTGCAGGAACCGTTCGTACGATTTCTTCTGGATCTCGATCAGGTTCGGAATCGGAACCGTGGTCTTGATCTTGGAGAAATCAATTCGCTCTCGGTAGATGTTCTTCGGAAGGCTGTACATGCTTCTCTCGGAGCTTCAGGCAGGCTCGCCACTTCCGGCCAGGCACGCGCCTGACCCCATTGTCGTGACCGTGACCACGCAACATGCGCACCCGGGGCGCGCGTCCGATTTATAGGACGCGCGCGCGGGCTTCGCGGGATCCGTGCTACTTGACCTCGACCTTGGCGCCGACGTCTTCGAACTTCTTCTTGATCGTCGCGGCTTCTTCCTTGGGGATGGCTTCCTTGACCGGCTTGGGCGCGCCCTCCACCAGGTCCTTGGCTTCCTTCAGGCCGAGGCTCGTCACCTCGCGGACCACCTTGATGACGTTGATCTTGTTGGGGCCCACCTCGGTCAGCACGACGGTGAACTCGGTCTGCTCCTCGACTGGAGCCGCCGCCGCCGCACCCGCCCCGCCGCCGGCCGGCATCGCCATCGGCATGGCCGCGGCTGCCGACACGCCGAGTTCCTTCTCGAGCGTCTTGACGAGCTGCGACAGCTCCAGAACGCTGATGCCCTTGATGTAATCCACAACCTGTTGTTGGTTCAATTCGGACATTGCTGCTGTTCTCCTCACCAGAAAAGGACTCTTCCGCGGCCGGGGGCGCTTCAGGGCCCCGCGCCCCTTTTACGACTGCTTCTTTTTTTCAGCCTGCGACAATACGCTGACCAGATCCCGGGGAACCGCGCTCAGCACGCTCACCAGCTGCACCATCGGCGCCTGCAGCAGGAAGAGCAGCTTCGCGTAGAGCTCGGCCCTGCCCGGCAGCGTCGCGAGCTCGGACACCTCGACGGGCTTGACGGCCCGTCCCTGCACCACGCCGCCCTTGATGCTCAGCGCGGGCGCGGTCTTGGCGAACGTCGTCAGGACCTTGGCGAGCGCGACCGGGTCGGCGCCCACCGCCACCGCCGTCGCGCCGGTGCAGAACTGCGACAGCGGCTCGAACGAGGTCCCCTGGACGACACGCTTGACCAGCGTGTTCTTCACCACCCGGTAGCGGCCCTTGGCCGCGCGGACCTGCCGCCGCAGTTCGGTCACCTGCGGAACGTTGAGGCCCTTGTAATCGAGCAACACCGCGCTGTCCACGCTGCGGAAGACCGCCTCGAGGCTCGCCAGTTCGTCGTGCTTTTCGGTTCTCGTGAGTGCCATACGTCTTTGGTACCTCTCGCGGCGCCCTAGCTGCGGGGCGACTCGACGGTCGCGGTGTCAATCTTCACGCCCGGCCCCATCGTCGAACTCAGGGTCATGCTCTTCATGTACTTGCCCTTGGACGCCGCCGGCTTGGCCTTGATGATGCTGTCGACCAGCGTGTGGGCGTTCTCGAGCAGGCGGTCGGTCGCAAACGAGGCCTTGCCGACCGGTGCGTGGATGATCCCCGTCTTGTCCACGCGGAACTCGACCTTGCCGGCTTTGATCTCGCGGACCGCCTTGCCGATGTCGAAGGTCACCGTGCCGGTCTTCGGGTTCGGCATCAGGCCGCGCGGCCCGAGCACCTTGCCCAGCTTGCCGACGGCCCGCATCATGTCGGGGGTGGCCACGACCGCCTCGAAGTCCATCCAGCCGCCCTGGATCTTCTCGACGAGCTCCTCGCCGCCCACCTCGTCGGCCCCGGCTTCCTTGGCTTCCTTCTGCTTCTCGCCGCCGGCGATGGCCAGGACCTTCTTCGTCTTGCCGAGGCCGTGCGGCAGCACGACCGTGCCGCGCACCATCTGATCCGCGTGCTTCGGGTCGACGCCGAGGCGAATCGACAGTTCCACCGTCTCGTCGAACTTGGCGAACTTGACTTTCTGGACCAGCGGGACCGCCTCTTCGAGCGTCAGGGCCCGGTCGGGCACCTGCGCGCGGGCGGCAGTGAATTTCTTGCCTGCTTTTCGCATGACTCCTCCGTGGTTCAAGCGGGCCCGGGGTTGCGGGCCCTCCCACTCCTGTTCGAGCCGATCAGACCCGGACGTCCTACTGGATGACGTCGAGGCCCATGGAGCGCGCCGTGCCGGCGACCGTCCGGACCGCCGATTCGAGGGTGTCGCAGTTCAGGTCCGGCATCTTGAGCCGGGCGATCTCCTCGACCTGCTTGGCCGTCACCGTCCCGACCTTCGTCTTGTTGGGCTCGGCCGAGCCCTTGGCGATGTTGGCCGAGCGCTTGAGCAACACGGCCGCCGGCGGGGTCTTGGTGATGAACGTGTATGAGCGATCCGCGTAGACGGTGACCACCACGGGGATGATCAGGCCTTCTTCCTTGGCGGTCTTCGCGTTGAAGTTCTTGCAGAAGTCCATGATGTTGAGGCCATGGGGCCCGAGCGCCGTGCCCACCGGGGGCGCGGGCGTGGCCTTGCCGGCCGCAATCTGGAGCTTGACTACCGCTGTAACTTTCTTTGCCATGACAATCAGCCGCCCGTCCTAGATTTTCTCGACCTGCAGGAAGTCGAGCTCGACCGGTGTAGCCCGGCCGAAGATCGTCACCATCACCTTCAACGTGTTGCGATCGCTGTTGACCTCGTCCACCGTCCCGTTGAAGCTGGCGAACGGGCCTTCGTTGATCCGCACCTGGTCACCCTTGTCGAACGTGTACTTGGGCTTCGGCTTCTCCGCCGCCGTGCTCACCTGCAGGAGGATCTGATCGACTTCCTCCTTGGTCAGCGGCGTCGGCCGCGTGCCGGCCCCCACGAAGCCCGTCACCTTCGGCGTGTTCTTCACGACGTGCCAGGCGTTGTCGGTCATGGTCATCTCGACCAGGATGTAGCCTGGAAAGAAGCGCTTCGAGGTGACCACCTTGCGGCCCCCGCGCATCTCGACCACGTCCTCGGTCGGGATCAGCACCTCGCCAATCTCTTCCTGCAGCCCGTAGGCCTGGACCCGCTGCTGCAGTGACTCGGCCACCTTTTTCTCGAACCCCGAGTAGGTATGCACGATGTACCACTGCTTGGACTTGAGCTCCGTCATGCGGCACCAAGCCACGAAAACAGCTTTTGGACGAGGGCGCTCAGCACCAAATCAAGCCCCCAGAGATACACGCCGAAGAAGATCGAAGTCAGGATGACCACGATGGTCGTCGCATAGACTTCCTTGCGTGACGGCCAGGTGACCCGCTTCAATTCATTGCGCACCTCCGAGAGGAATGTCCGCAGGCCGGTCCACCACCCGGTCACTCCGCTCAATCCCTTCTGAGGCGCACCCTTCAAAGTCTCGAGCATGCCCGTTCTCGTCCGCCAATGCCGCCGGTCCTTTGCCCCACCGCCTCGCACGACCTCGCGCGATGACTCGGAACGCCGGTCCCAGACGGCCGTTCGTGTCTGGCAGGCCACGAGGGACTTGAACCCCCAACCCCCGGTTTTGGAGACCGGTGCTCTACCAGTTGAGCTAGTGGCCTAGGGAGGTTACAGGAGACAGGGAACAGGTTACAGTGCGCTCACGCCTCAACTGCGCCGCGGGGTGGAACTCTTGTGCCACCTCGAAATCGCGGCCCCTGCCCTGCGACCTGTGACCCGTAACCTGCAATCTATTACCTGTAACCTATAACCTGTGCCCTATAACCTCTAACGTCACTTCGTTTCCCGATGCGGCGTGTGCGTGCGACAGAACGGACAGAACTTCTTGAGCTCCAGCCGCTCGGTCGTCTTCTTCTTGTTCTTGGTCGTGCTGTAATTGCGCCGCTTGCACTCGTTGCACGCCAAGGTGATGATGTCTCTCATTCGAGTATTCTCACTAGGGGCTAGGGGCTAGCGGCTGGGCGCTAGTTTGTCCTTCCCCGAAATCTCGCCCTGCATCGGGCCGGGGCTGGCAGCGAGGAGCTAGTCTCACCAGCGCCTAGCGCCTAGCGCCTAGTCCCTAGCCGCTATTCCGTAATCTCCGTCACCGTGCCCGCGCCCACCGTGCGGCCGCCCTCGCGGATCGCGAACTTCGACCCCTTCTCGATGGCCACCGCTGTGATCAACTCGGCGCTGATCGTCGTGTTGTCCCCGGGCATGATCATCTCCACGCCCTCGCCCAGGTGCATCGACCCGGTCACGTCCGTCGTCCGCAGGTAGAACTGCGGCCGATACCCGTTGAAGAACGGCGTGTGCCGCCCGCCCTCTTCCTTGGTCAGCACGTACACCTGCGCCTTGAACTTCGAGTGCGGCAGAATCGACCCCGGCTTGGCCAGCACCTGCCCGCGCTCCACGTCCGTCTTCTCCGTGCCGCGCAACAGCACCCCGACGTTGTCCCCCGCCACGCCCTCGTCGAGCAGCTTCCGGAACATCTCCACGCCGGTCACAATCTTCTTCATGGTCGGCCGGAAGCCCACAATCTCCACTTCCTCGCCCACCTTCACCTTGCCCCGCTCCACCCGGCCCGTCACCACCGTCCCCCGCCCCGAGATCGAGAACACGTCCTCGATCGGCATCAGGAACGGCTTGTCCACCTGCCGGTCCGGCAGCGGCACATACGCGTCCAGCGCTTCCATCAGCTTCAGGATCCCCGCTTCCGCCTCCGGGTCCCCGTTGATCGCCTTCAGCGCCGACACCCGGATCACCGGCACTTCGTCGCCCGGGAACCCGTAGCTCGTCAGCAGCTCCCGCACTTCCAGCTCCACCAGGTCCAGCAGCTCCGGGTCGTCGACCGCGTCCACCTTGTTGAGCGCCACCACCAGGCACGGCACTTCCACCTGCCGCGCCAGCAGCACGTGCTCCCGCGTCTGCGGCATCGGCCCGTCGGTCGCCGCCACCACCACGATCGCCCCGTCCATCTGCGCCGCGCCCGTGATCATGTTCTTGATGTAGTCGGCGTGGCCCGGGCAGTCCACGTGCGCGTAGTGCCGCTTCGCCGTGCTGTATTCCACGTGCGAGGTCGCAATCGTCAGAATCTTCGTGTCGTCCCGCCGGCCCTGCGATTCCGACGCCTTCGCCACCTCGTCATACGAAACGTACTTGCCCCACCCACGCGTCGCCGCCACCTTCGTCAACGCCGCCGTCAGCGTCGTCTTCCCGTGGTCGATGTGCCCAATCGTCCCCACGTTCACGTGCGGTTTCGACCGATCAAATTTCTCTTTCGCCATGGGTGTCCCGCTCTTTCGATAAGTAGTGCGTCGTTGCCGACACGTCCTTGTATGAGCCGACCCGCAATCCGTCCGGCGTCGCACGAGTCGAGAGCGAAGGCTGGAGCCGATGACCGGGCTCGAACCGGTGACCTCGTCCTTACCAAGGACGCGCTCTGCCAACTGAGCTACATCGGCCAGAACTCCGATGCTCGGTCAGCCTTCGCCCGCTGACGCCCGAGCGATGCTTCGATGCTCTGAAAGCCCGCTCGCGGATCACTTCCCCGCCAAACACTCCGTCGAGCCTCCGCCCGACACCGTTCCTTCGGCCCTGCCAGCCTTCGCATGAGGCGCCGCGGCTGCCCTCCTTCGCTCATCGCATCGCAAGCCAGCGATGAGCTACGGCGGGGCATTTCGCCGTAGCGCCCTTACTTCGCTCCAGGGCGCGGAGGCGAATGGAGCGGGAGACGGGGATCGAACCCGCGACCAACAGCTTGGAAGGCTGTGACTCTACCACTGAGTTACTCCCGCCCTTCCTCACCCTGCCGTCCTCGCACCTCACAAGGCCGTCATCGATCCGATGCCATCGCCCGTTGGGCTTCGGCGCGCAGCCTTCACTCAAGTCGCGACCCTACGACGCCTGGCTTGCCATGAGCGAGGCCGCACGGGCCTTTCGACTCGCTGCGGCCTTCGAAGTGCTCAGGCCGCCCTGAGTCCATCGAAGAGCGCTCGCTCAAGGCACCATTCGACTACGGCCTGCTCGGCCGAGTCGAATGGTGGGGAGGGGAGGATTCGAACCTCCGAAGGCGCTTGGCCGACAGATTTACAGTCTGTTGCATTTGACCGCTCTGCAACCTCCCCAACCGACCACCCCGCGCCCCGAGCGGGAAGGTGGTCCCGACCTATCCCAAGTGCCTGTCTCCCGACCTTGCCCGTCGGCCGGACCCGACGGAAGTTCATCCGACTCCTGCCAGCGGCGCCGATGGAGCTGGCGGAGGGATTTGAACCCCCGACCCGCTGATTACAAATCAGCCGCTCTACCGTGCTGAGCTACGCCAGCCAAACGAAAGGATTTATGGTAGCACGTACTGTACCACCCCGCAATGAAAACGCCCCGCCAGGAGTGCGAACGATTTCCATCTCCGGGCCGTGTCCGCCGATCACCCCGGGTCCCTGGCGCAACTTTTGATTATACCTTGGTTGGCCCGCCATCTGGCAATGGCTTCCGTCTCCACGCCCGGACGCCTCGTCAGCGAGCCCGGCCCTGGAAGCGCGGGCGGCGCGTCCCGGGCCCGCTATCGCGCCGGCCCGGCTCGTCTTTGGCGGACGGCCTCGAACAGCACGATCGCCGCCGCGACCGATACGTTGAGACTCTCAACGTTTCCGGACATTGGAATAGACGCGAGCTGATCGCAGTGTTCGCGCACCAGGCGGCGAAGCCCCTGCCCTTCCGCGCCAAGCACCACAGCAGTGGGCAGCGTGAAATCGACGGCATCGTAGGACTGCGCGGCTTCCGCGTCGAGGCCGATGGTCCACACCCCGGCCGCCTTCAACTCCTCCAGCGCGCGCGAGACGTTGACGACGTCGGCAATCTTCACCCAGGCCACGGCCCCGGCCGAAGCCTTCGCAGCTGCGCCGTCGAGCGGCGCCGAACGGCGGGTCTGGCGTATCACACCGTCTGCGCCGGCGGCATCCGCGGTGCGCAGGATGGCGCCGAGATTGTGCGGATCCTCGATGCCGTCGAGCACGACCAGCAGTGGCGCGGCCTTGGCAGCCTGGACCAGGTCGGCGGGCGTGAACGACTTCTCGTCCTGGATGGTGGCGACCACGCCCTGATGCACGCCGCCGCGCGTGGCGCGATCGAGTGCCGCGGGATGCGCCTCGACGATAGAGATTCCCTGCTCGGCGGCCATCTGGCGAAGCTCGGCCACCCGTGGGCCCGCACTCGGACTGACGCGCAGCGACTTCACACGGCCGGCCCGCAGCGCCTCGCGGACCGGGTTGACCCCATAGATCATCATGATCGGCTGACGCCTTTCGGCTGCTGGATGTCGGCTTCCGGGGTGGCTTAAGGCTCAGGGCTTAAGGCTCAGGGCCTAAGGCAACTGGCTGACGGCGGCCGGAGGCCTGCAGCCGCCATCCTGTGTTCCCCGGGGCCCGATCTCCGAGTGCAGGCTCTCACGACTCCGCGAGAACCCCGGCAAACGCCGCCGCCCGTTCGCGGCATCCCATGATCGGAACCAGCCCGCAGTCGGGCGGGAGATCTGCGCCCCGTTCGATCGCCGGAACCGCCAGATCCAGCTCGGGCCCGCCGCCTTCTCCGGTGAGGGCGACGCGAATCGGGTGGAAGAGTCCCTTGGCCTTCTGGCCGGTCGACTGCCTGATGACTCCTGCCACGGCCCGGAACGCCTCGCGATCCAGCCTCGGCCGTCCCGACAGTTCGCGCGCCAGCGCCTCGATCACGGCTCGAGACCCCGGCTCGCTCAGCACGTCCCGGACGTCATCCCGCTGGATCGATTGGCGCGCATCGAACGAGAACAGGAAGCTCAGGCGCTCGGGAATCTCGTCGAGTCGATCGACCGAACCCATGGCCATCGGCATCGCATACGCGAGGAATCCTCGCGCCTCAGGCGTCGGCTCGAGGGCGAACCCGCGCTGCACGATGTAGGGCATGGCCAGCGCGGCCACCCGTCCTGGCTCGGTCAGTCGAAGGTAGTGGCGATTGACCCATGCGAGCTTGTCGATGTCGAAGACCGCTGCGCTGTGGCCGACGTTCTCGAGGGCGAACCGGCGCGCCAGCTCCTCCAGGGGCACCAGTTCCTCGCCCCCTCCCGGCGACCAGCCAAGCAGCGCCAGATAGTTCACCAGCGCCTCAGCCAGGTATCCGCGCGCGCGAAACTCCGAAACCGACGTGGCCCCGTGACGTTTCGACAGCGGCGAATGATCCGGGCCGAGCACGAGCGAGAGGTGCGCGAATATCGGCGGCGTGAAGCCCAGCGCTTCGTAGAGCAGCACCTGCCGTGGCGTGTTCGAGATGTGATCTTCGCCGCGAACCACGTGCGTGATCTTCATCAGCGCATCGTCGACGACCACCGCGAAGTTGTACGCCGGCTGCCCGTCGGATCGGACCAGCACGGGATCGCCAATCACATCGGTGCTGAACCGGACGTCGCCGCGGACGATGTCGTGAAACACGACCTCGCGGTGTTCCGGCACTCGAAACCGCACGACCGCCGTTTCGCCGGCCTGCACGCGGCGGCGCGCCTCGTCGGGGGCGATCGCCCGGCAGCGCCCGACATACTGCGGGGGCTGGGAGGCGGCCAGCGCCGCCTGCCGATCGGCCTCGAGCGTGGCCGCGGAACAGAAGCAATAGTAGGCGTGGCCGCCTTCGAGCAGTTCCGATGCGTACGACGTATAGAGGTCGAGGCGCTCCGACTGGCGGTACGGTCCGAAGGAGCCGCCCACGTCGGGACCCTCGTCCCAGTGAAGCCCCAGCCAGCGCAGGTCCTCGAGGATGCCGGCCTCCGAGTCGTGGGTCGATCGCTCGACGTCGGTATCCTCGATCCGCAGGATGAACGTGCCGCCTCGCCCGCGTGCGAGCATCCAGTTGAACAGTGCGGTGCGCGCGTTGCCGACGTGCAGCAGGCCCGTCGGACTGGGCGCGAACCGCAGGCGCATCACCTTGCCGGACTCTGTCACGACTGCCCCTCCACCAGCAGGGCCACGGCGTGCACCGCCATCGCCTCGCCGCGGCCGATCTCGCCGATGCCCTCGTTGGTCTTTCCCTTGACGCTGACCCGGGTCGCCTCGAGGCCCAGCACCGCGGCCAGGCTTTCCCTGATCGCTCCGATGTAGGGTGCGAGTTTCGGGCGCTCGGCGATCACCACGGCATCGACGTTGGCGACGCGGTAGCCCGCGCCGGCGGCCATCGCGACGGCATCCTTCAGCATCGCCAGGCTCGATGCCCCCTTCCACCTCGGGTCGCTGTCGGGAAAATGGCGGCCGATGTCGCCTGCCGCCACCGCGCCGAGCACGGCGTCGGTGATGGCGTGCGCGAGCACGTCGGCGTCCGAGTGGCCGTCGAGGCCCCTCTCAAAGGGCACCTCGACGCCTCCGAGGATCAGCCGGCGGCCCTCGACGAGCCGGTGCAGATCGTAGCCGGTCCCCACGCGTGTCGTTCCCATCCTGTGCGATCCCAGCCCGCTGAGCATTCGGGCGAGATCGAGATCCTCCGGGGTCGTAATCTTCAGATTGCCCGGCTCGCCCGTCACCAGCCGCACCGGGCATCCCGCCGCCTCGGCCAGCGCGGCTTCGTCGGTGGCCGTCGTGCCGGATTCTCCCGCGGCAATCGCGGCGCGCAGCACGTCGCACCGAAACGCCTGCGGCGTCTGGGCCAGGTACACCTGCTCGCGCGGCACGGTCCGCGACACGAACACCTGCCCTCCGTCGGCGGCGGGCTCACCGGAGAGTTTCACCGTGTCGCGCGACGGCATGGCGGCCACCGCGGCGCCCGATTCCACGGCGGCGTCGATGACCCGCGCGATCAACGACCCGGTGACGAACGGCCGCGCGGCGTCGTGGATCACGATGAGGTCGGCGCGATCACCGAGCGCCGCGAATCCCCTGGCCACGGAATCCTGCCGGCGCGCCCCCCCGCTCACCACCGTGAGGGTCTTGCCGGCGCGGCGCAGGTAGTCGGGAGGGTCGGCGGCCAGATCGGGAGGCAGCACCACGACGATCTCGTCGATGCGATCCGATCCGAGCACTGCGTCGACGCTGCGCTGGAGGATGGACCTCCCCCCGAGCATCAGCAGCTGCTTGGGCACACCTGCGCCGAGGCGTTCGCCGCGTCCGCCAGCGGCGATGATGGCGGCCACACGCACTACGACGCCCTCAGTTGACCCATCGCAGGGCCTCCTCGCCATCGGCGAACCGGACGTATCGGTCGGTGGTCAGCGGATCAGCCATGATCGTCGGACCGGCCGGTCAAGGCAACTTGCCGCAGGCGCCCGGTTACGCGGACCTCCTCACTTGGAGGGCGTCCCTGGCGTCGACGGGGCGGCCGACACGGGGCGCGTCCGGCGCGATGTGTCCTCCCGATCGGAGGGCGGCGGACCGGGGATCGCCGCGCCAGCCTCGATGAACCGCCCGAAGATCATCTTGCCGGCGGTGGTCTGCAGGACGCTCGTCACGACGATGTCGATCGTCTTGCTGATCATCTTGCGGGCGTTGTCGACCACGACCATCGTGCCGTCGTCGAGGTACGCCACGCCCTGGTTGAATTCCTTCCCTTCCTTCAGGATGAAGACCTTCATGATCTCGCCGGGCAGGACGACCGGCTTCAACGAATTGGCCAGCTCGTTGATGTTGAGCACCGGGATCCCGCGCAGCTGGGCGACCTTGTTCAGGTTGAAGTCGTTGGTGACGATCTTGCCCTGCAGGGTGCGCGCCAGCTCGATCAGCTTCAGATCGACTTCCTTGACCTCCGGGAAGTCGATGTCTGAAATCGTGACCTCGACGCCGGACATCTTCTGGATCTTCTGGAGGATGTCGAGCCCGCGGCGCCCCCGGTTGCGGCGAAGCGTGTCGGCGGAATCGGCGACCTGCTGCAGTTCCTTCAGCACGAACTGCGCGATGACCAGCGTGCCGTCGAGGAAGCCCGTCTCGCATATATCGGCGATGCGGCCATCGATGATCACGCTCGTGTCGAGGACCTTGTAGCGCCGCTGCGGCCCGGCGTTCCGGAACAGGGCCACCAGGCGCGCCGGCTCGAGCCATTCAGCGTGCCGGGCTCCGACCACGGTCCCGACATATGGAAGCACCAGCAGGATGAGCCCTTCGAGGAATCGCACGCGGTTGTCGTCAGGCGGCAGCCAGAACAGCGCGGTGTCGATGCCCTTGGCGAACAGCAGCCCGAGCGTGCCGCCGATCAGCCCGCCGACCATGTGGGTGGCGCTGGAGTTGTGCAGCCGGAACTCGAGGACGATCACCACGCAGGCCATCACCGCGCCGAACGCCGCGTTGACCGCGATCCCGCCCGGCAGCGGGCCCAGGTATGCCGCGGTCGCCGTGACCGCGGCGACGAACACGACTCGAAACGCAAGGAACCACGTCATGGGGTCTCCGATCTGTATGAACACGTCTGTATGAAAACGCGCCAGCCCGAGGACGTCAGGCGATCAACGAATCGAGCGCCTCCTGGACCGTGTGCACCCCCAACATATCGCACCGCGCGCCGGCCAGCCCGGGATCGGTCGGATCCACGTTGGCCGCGGGCATGATGCAGCGCGTGAAGCCCATCTGGGACGCTTCACGCACCCGCCTGGCCGCCTGCGTCACCGCCCTCACTTCGCCAGCCAGTCCGACTTCGCCGAACACCGCCGTGCCGGCCGCGACCGGCTTGTTTCTCACGCTCGAGGCCACGGCGCCGATGAGCGCAAGGTCCACCGCAGGTTCGTCGGCGGTCATGCCGCCGGCGAGGTTCACGAACACGTCGTCGCCGCCGAGCTGCATCCCGGCGCGCTTCTCGAGCACGGCGAGCAGCAGCGCCAGCCGGTTCTGATCGACCCCGACCGCCATCCGCTTGGCGTAGCCATACATGCTGGTGCTGACGAGCGCCTGCACCTCGACCAGCAGCGGGCGCGTGCCCTCCATGCAGCACAGGACCGCCGAGCCCGGGCTGCCGACCGGGCGCTCGGCCAGGAAGAGCGCCGATGGGTTCGGCACCGGGCGCAGCCCGGTCGCGGTCATCTCGAAAACCCCCAGCTCGCTGACCGCCCCGAATCGGTTCTTCGCCGCACGCACGATGCGATGGGCGTGCTGGCGCTCGCCCTCGAAGTAGAGCACGGTGTCGACGATGTGCTCGAGCGCCTTCGGCCCGGCGAGGCTCCCCTCCTTGGTCACGTGGCCGACGAGGAACGTCGGCACGTTCTGGCCCTTCGCGGTGAAGAGCAGCTGGGTGGCCGCCTCGCGAATCTGGCCGATGCTGCCGGGCGCCGACTGCATCTTCAGCGAGAACACGGTCTGGATCGAATCGACGATGACCAGGGCGGGCCGCAGCCGGGCGATCTCCTCGAGCACCCGCTCGAGGCACGTTTCTGCCAGCAGGTAGAGCGGCGCCCCCTCCACGCCAAGGCGGTCGCCGCGGGACTTGATCTGGTGTTCCGATTCCTCGCCGGAGCTGTAGAGCACCGGACCCACTGTCCGGGCGAAGTGGGCGGCGGCCTGCAGGAGCAGCGTGGATTTGCCGATGCCCGGCTCGCCTCCGAGCAGAACCAGGGATCCCGGCACCACGCCGCCACCGAGCACCCGGTCGAACTCGTCGATCCCGGTCGACAGGCGGACGGCGCCGGTCGTCTCGATCTCGGAGTAGAGCTTCGCACCACCGGACGTGCCCAGCGCATACCGGTGAGGCGCGGCCGAGGGTGCGGAGTCAACCGGGCGCTCCTCGACCATCGAATTCCACGCGCCGCAGTCGGGGCATCGCCCCAGCCACTTTTGTGCCTGGCTGCCGCACTCCTGGCAGACGAAAATCGGGTTCTTGGATTTCACGTCACGCACTAGTGGCTCGATTATATATAGATTCGTTCGATCCGGGTTCCGACCCTGCAAAGGACCTCGTAGGGGTTGGTGCCGATGGCCTGTGCCATTTCCGTCACGGTAATCTCGGCATCGCCCTGCCGGCCGATCAGCACGGCTTCATCGCCCGGCTGGACTTCGAGCCCGGTCACGTCGGCCATCAGCATGTCCATGCAGACCGACCCGATAATCGGCGCCCGCCTCCCTCTGACGAGCACCGAGCCGCGGCCCGCCAGCCTCACGTCCAGCCCATCCGCGTAGCCGGCCGGCACGACGGCCATGGTGGTCGGCCGCGTGGCTTCGAACCGGGCCCCGTATCCGATCTGTTCTCCCTGTCTCACGCCTTTCACAGCGACGATGCGGCTCCTGAGGCTCATCACCGGTTCGAGGGGCAGCGAGACGGTCAACGCAGGCGGCGTCACGCCGTAGAGCACCAGCCCGGGCCGCACCAGGTCGAACCACGTGCCCGGGTCGATCAGCATCGCCGCGCTGTTGGCTGCGTGCCGCAATGCGGGCCGGGCGCCCATTGCCTCCAGCTCGGCGAGCACCCGGGCGAAGCGCGCCTTCTGTTCCGCGAACAGGGGATGACCGGGCGTGTCCGCCGTCGCAAAGTGCGTGTAGACCCCTTCGAGGTCCAGGTCGGGGCTCGCCAGCAGCTCGGGCATCGTGCGGCGGAGATTGTCGTGCCTGAGGCCGAGGCGGTTCATGCCCGTGTCGATCTTGAGGTGGTACCTGATGTGCCGGCGGTGGCGCGCCGCCGCGGCCTGCAGCGAGCGCCCGGCGACCGGGGTCGAAACGGTCGGCGTCAGGTGGTGTTCGAACACGCCGTCGAGATCGCTGAGGCTGAGCGCGCCAAAGACCAGGATGCCCGTCTTCAGGCCCGCCTCGCGCAGCGTGATGGCCTCCTCGATGTCGGCGCACGCGACCATCCGGGCGCCTGCGCGCTCGAGGGCCAGCGCGACCGGTGCGGCGCCGTGACCGTAGGCGTTGGCCTTGACGACGGCCACCACCACCGGGGGCGGCTGCCCGGGGCGATGCTGCTCGAGGTACGCGGCTATGGTGTGGAAATTGGCGGCGAGCGCGTTGACGTCGATGTGGGCGAACGTGGAGCGGATCACGGTATGGGGGACGTCTGCTGTCTCGTCAGGAAGCGGCCGGGCGCTTCCACTCGAGGTTCTCGAAGCGAGTGAACTCCTTGATGAAGGCCAGCTTCACCGACCCTGTCGGGCCGTTGCGCTGCTTGGCGACGATGAGCTCGGCCACTCCCTGGTTCTCCTCGGTGGCCTCGTACATATCCTCGCGCCAGATCAGGATGACCACGTCGGCGTCCTGCTCGAGGGCACCCGACTCGCGCAGGTCCGACAGCTGCGGGCGGCGGCCGGGCCTGGCCTCCGGCGCGCGGCTCAGCTGGGACAGCGCGATGATCGGCACGTTGAGTTCCTTGGCGAGCGACTTCAGGCCCCTCGAAACCGACGCGAGCTCGGTGACGCGGTTCTCGAAGCGCCCGCGTCCCTGCATCAGCTGCAGGTAGTCGATCACGAGCAGGTGCAGGCCGTGCTCGGACATCAGCCGGCGGGCCTTGGCCCGCATCTCGAGCACCCCGATCGACGCGGAGTCGTCGATGAACACCTTCGCGTCGCCCAGCGTCGCCAGGGCGGAGGTGAGCTTCGGCCAATCCCGTTCGCCGAGGAAGCCGGTGCGGAGCCGGTGGCTGTCGATGCCGGCCTCGGAGGTGAGCATCCTCAGGAACAGCTGCTCTTTCGACATTTCGAGCGAGAAGAAGCCGACCGTCATCTCGGTCTTCACGCCGACGTACTGGGCGATGTTCAGCGCGAGGCTGGTCTTTCCCATCGACGGCCGGGCGGCGATGATGATCAGGTCGGACGGCTGCAGCCCCGCCATCATCTCGTCGAGCTCCACGTAACCGGTGGGCACGCCGGTCACCAGCTGCTTTCGCGCGTGGGCCTGCTCCACCGCCGCGAAGCTGGAGGTCGCCAGGTCCCGCATCGAGACGAACCCGGCGCGGATCGATCCTTCCGCGATCGAGAAGATCGACTGTTCCGCCTCGTCGAGGATCTCGTCCGCGTCCTGCTCGGCCTGGTAGGCGTTGGCGAGGATCTTGTTGGCCGAGAGGATCAGGTGCCGGAGGGTGGACTTTTCCTTGACGATCCGCGCGTACTCGCCGACGTTCGTGCCGTGGGGCAGGCCGTCGACCAGCGAGGCGATGTAGGCCGGTCCGCCGACCGTGTCGAGCTCGCCGCTGCGGCCGAGCTCGTCCTTGAGGGTGATGAAGTCGATGGCCTGCCCGCGTTCGAGCAGCCCGATCATCTTGTGGAAGATGCGCCGGTGGGCGTCGCGGTAGAAATCGTCCGCGTTGATGAGCTCCAGCGCGGGATGGATCGTCTCCCCGTGCAGGAGGACGGCCCCGAGCACGGCGCGCTCGGCATCCAGGTTGTGCGGCAGGGGACGATCAGCGGCGGTGTCGGCCATCGGTGCGTTTCGAGGAAGGGCGACCGGAACCCGGACGCCCCTCCCCACTCCCGGTGCTCTCTCTGACGCGACTGGCTACTCCTGCAGCGGCGTCACGACGACCTTGACCTGTCCCACGACGTTGTGGTGCAGCTTGACGGGCACGAGGAACTCACCCAGCTGCTTGAGCGGATCATGCAGCTGAATCTTGCGCTTGTCGATATCGAACCCCTTCGCCGTGAGGGCATCCGCGACATCGGCCGCCGTCACCGACCCGTACAGCGTGTCGTTCTCTCCGACCCGGCGGGCGACCGAGCAGGTGACCTCGGCCAGGCGCGCGGCGAGCGCGTCGGCGTCGGCCTGCTCGGCGGCCTCACGCACTTCGAGGATCTTGCGCTCGCGTTCGATGATCTTCTTGTTCGCCGGCGTCGCCGTGAGCGCCATCTTGCGCGGCAGCAGGAAATTCCTGGCGTAGCCGTCGGCAACCTTTATGACGTCGCCGCGGCGGCCCAGGCTTTCGATGTGTTCACGAAGAATCACTTCCATGACTGTTCCACCTTCGGCTAGTCGGTCAAGTACGGCACCATCGCCAGCTGTCGCGCCCGCTTGATGGCCGTCTGGAGTTTCCGTTGATGCATCGCGCAGCACCCCGAAATCCGCCGGGGCAGGATCTTCGCCCGCTCAGGCAGGAACGGAGCCAGCATCCGCACATCCTTGTAGTCGATGTAGTCGATCTTGTCTGCGCAGAACTTGCAGACCTTGCGCCGGCGGAACAGCCCGCCGCGGCGCTGGCCCTGTGCCTTGTCCGCCCCGCGCGCCCCGCCACGGCCGCCCCGACCACCCGATCCGCTTCCACCGCCTCGTCGTTCTTCGGACATCGCTACACCTCCGCGTCGTCTTGATCGTCATCCTGGTTGTCGTCATCGGACTTCCGGCGGGCGCCCTCGGGCGGGAGCCCGCGCTCCCCGCGCTTCAGGGCCTCGGCCTGTCGGCGTGCCCGTGTCCGTTCGGCGACGCGAAGCTCTTCGTCCACGCGGACGATCAGGTGCCGGATGACCTGGTCGCTGACCTTCAGCCGGCGATCCAGTTCCTTGGTCATCTCGCCGGTGCCGGTGAACACTTCCAGCACGTAGGTGCCCTCGCGGTGCCGCCCGATGCGGTAGGCGAGCTTGCGGCGGCCCCAGTTCTCGGTCTTCTGCAATTCGCCCTGGAATCGGGCGACGATGGCTTCGACCTGCGTGTGCAGGTCGGTCACGTCTGCTTCGGTCGCCTCGGGCGACACGATATAGACGAGTTCGTACAGTCTGGCTTCGCTCACGTCCGGCTCCTTCTGGACTCTAGGGCCGCCCCGATACTCGGGGAGGCAAGGAGGATTTCAGGCGGGCTCCTCTGCCCGGTTGTACTGATTCATCGCGGCATCGAAACCTTCCGACAGGAACATTTCGACCGCGTCCGCCGCTCTCGCGACCGCCTTCATGGCCGCCGCTTCTTCGTCCGGTTCGAACCGGGCCAGCACGTGGTCGGCGAGATCCCGCCTGAGATCGCCGCGCCCGACGCCGACCCGCAGCCGGGGGAATGCCTGCGTTCCCAGGTGCTGGATGATCGACCGGAACCCGTTGTGACCGCCCGCCGACCCGCTGGCCCGAAGACGCAACCGCCCCAGCGGCAGGTTCACGTCGTCGGCGACCACGAGGATGTCGGACGACTCGATCCGGTAAAAGTGCGCCAGGCCGGCGACGGCTTCCCCGCTCAGGTTCATCATCGTGAGCGGCTTGGCCAGCCTGACCGTCTCGCGCCCGAGGCCGGCCCGTGCAATCAGCGCATCGGGCCGATCGTGCTCGAAGAGGGCGCCCATCCTGCGGGCGACCTCGTCGGCCACCATGAAGCCGACGTTGTGCCGGGTGCGGTGATAGGTCCGCCCGGGATTGCCCAGGCCGACGACGAGCTTCATGAGCGGCCGTGCTCCGTGGGGCCGTCCGGGCTACTCTTCGGCTTCGGCCTTTTCGGCCTTGCCCTTCTTGATCAACTCCGGCTCGGCAGCGGTCGCCGGGGTCGCGGCCGCTTCAGCCGCCACCGGCTCGGCCTCGACCTTCAGCGCCACGACGTGGGCCAGCATGATGTCCGGCTCGCTGACCGGCGTCCACTTCGGATCGGTCGCGATCTCCCGCAGGCGGATCGACTGTCCGAGCATCAGCTCGCTGACGTCGACCTCGATGTGCTCGGGGATGTCGGCCGGCAGGCACTCGATCTGGATCTCGCGGTGGACGAAGTCGAGCAGGCCGCCCTGCTGCTTGACGCCCTTCGGCTCGCCCTTGAGCACGATCTGCACGGTGACGGTCAGCTTCTTGTCCATCGCGATCCGGAAGAAGTCCACGTGCAGCATCTCGTGGCTGACCGGGTCGAGCTGGTACTCGCGCACCAGCACCTTCACGTCTTCGTCGCCGTACTTCAGCCCGATCAGGGTGTTGACCCCCGAGTCGGAGTGGAGGATGCGCGACAGGGCCTTGGGATCGACCGCGATGTTCGCCGTCGGCGGGTTGGGCGATCCGGTGATGGGGCCGTAGAGCACCGCCGGGATCTGTCCCTTCACGCGGAGCCGGCGCGTCTCGTTCTTGCCAAAACTGTCCCGCGTTACTGCTTCGAGTCTTGCGTCCATTGCCTGCAATCCTTCACGATGCGGCGGGAGTCCGAAGGGAACCCGCCATCGACACCCTCATACGAACAACGACGACACCGACGTTTCCTCGTTGATGCTGCGGATGGCCTGCGCCAGCAGGCGCGCCACCGACAGCGTCACGATCTTCTTGCACTGCGCGCGCTCGCCGCCGAGCGGGATCGTGTTGGTCACGATCAGGCGCTCGATCGCCGACTGCTCGATCCGGCCGACGGCCGGGCCCGACAGCAGGCCGTGCACCGCGCAGGCGAGCACCCGTTCCGCCCCGTTGGCGATGAGCGCCTGCGCCGCATTCTGCATCGTGCCGGCCGTGTCGATGATGTCGTCCTGGATGATGCAGGTGTGACCCTTCACATCACCGACGACGTTCATCACCTCGGCGTGCCCGTCTTCCGGCGAACGCCGCTTGTCGATAATCGCCAGCTCCGCGCCCAGCCGCTTCGCATAGGCCCGCGCTCGTTCCGCACCGCCGGCGTCGGGCGACACAATGGTCAGCCGCGGGAAATGCTGGCGGGCCAGATAGTCGATGATCACCGGCGCCGCGAACAGGTGGTCCACCGGGATGTCGAAAAACCCCTGGATCTGCGCCTTGTGCAGGTCCATGGTGAGCACCCGGTTGGTCCCGGCCGCGCTGAGGATGTTCGCCACCAGCTTGGCCGAAATCGGCACCCGCGGCTTGTCCTTCCGGTCCTGCCGTGCGTAGCCGTAGTACGGAATCACCGCGGTGATCCGCGCCGCCGACGAGCGCCGGAACGCGTCGATCATGATCAGCATCTCCATCAGATGCTGGTCGACCGGCGGCGAGGTCGGCTGCACGATGAACACGTCGGTGCCGCGGATGTTCTCGTCGATCTGGAACGACACCTCGCTGTCCGGGAACCGCCGCAGCTTGGACTGGCCGACCTGGATGGAAAGGTGCTCGGCGATCTCCCGGGCTAGCTCGGGATGCGCACTTCCCGCAAACACCTTGAGTTCGGCAAAGCCCCTTCGCATTGGCGCTGTCCCTCACGAAAGCTGGCTGGGGCGGAAGGATTCGAACCTTCGGATGCGGGATCCAAAGTCCCGTGCCTTACCAGCTTGGCGACGCCCCAATCTGTCGCACCAGCCACTCACCCGGGCCCAGTCCCTGCCGGTCGTCACCCGGGGTCATGGCGTCCTGGCGCTGATGCTCTCCCCGCCGGACGCACCGCTCCACTGCTCGATCATGCTCCTTCAGTGCCACGTGCTGGAGAAGGATGAACCCGTCAGGTGTGGTGCACCGACGCTGGTGCAAACGGTAAGTGTATACGATACGCTCCGCCGCGGACAAGCCTGCTGAGGGTCGAATCCGCCCCGGCCGCAGCGATTCCGCCCGCAAATCGCCCGATTCCAGGCCCGTTCCAGGCGCTTCACCCGCGTTCATGCTCGTCGCGCTCCCCGGCCGCACCCGAGTCGCCGCCTGCGCGGCAACGACAGTGAGACTGGCGGCCTCGGAGTCCACCGTCTCACGGAACCCGCGGCCGTCATCGAGGTCGAGCCGCGCGGAACCCCTGCGCGTATTTCGCCCGCCCGAGCGTTCGCGTGAGGATCACCCGGTACCCGGACCGCGCCAGGCCGGCGCGAGCCTGGGCGGCCTCGTCCCGGCGCCCGAACAGGCCAAATACCGCCGACCCGCTCCCCGTCATGGCCGACGATATCGCGCCGCGCCGGCGCATCGCGGCCCGAAGTCGCGAGATGACCGGGTGACGCTGCACCACCGGCGCCTCGAGATCGTTGGCGATCAACAGTTCGCGATGCGGCCAGGCTGCGACCCGTTCCTCGCGTCCCTGCGCGCGCGGCGTCCCCGGGGACGCGGTCTCATCGAACCACCCATACGCCTCGGCCGTCGAGATGCCGAACGCGGGAAGCGCCAGCACCACGTGCAGTGGAACGATGTCTTCGAGCGGATAGAGATCGTCGCCGCGCCCGAGTCCCATCGCCGCGCCGCCCATCAGAAAATACGCCGCGTCGGCGCCAATGCTCCCGGCGAGGCCGTGAAGATCCGGCGGCCGATCTGTCCGGCACCACAGCCGGGCGAGCCCGACCAGGGCGGCCGCCGCGTCGGCGCTTCCCCCTCCAAGCCCCGCCTGCGCGGGGATCCGCTTCTGCAGGGCGACTCCGACATCGCGCGGCACGCCCGTGCGTCCAATGGCCGCCCAGAGCCGGGCCGCCGCCTTCCACACGAGGTTCTCTTCGCCGCGTGGCACTGCCTGGTCGGCGCACGAAATCGTAAAGGGGCCGGGCCGCGCGGTGAATGTCAACGTGTCGTGCAGCGCCAGCGACTGGAACACCGTCTGCAAGTCATGGAACCCATCGGGTCGCGTGCCGGTCACGCGCAGGAACAGGTTGATCTTCGCGTAAGCGTTGATCCGGATGCGTGCGTGGCTCACCTGCGAGCTTTCGAAGCCGGCTCGCCAAAGGGGCCCGACCGCCTGAGTTCGTCGAGCGTCAGCGGCACGGCATCCCCTGGGACCTTGACGGAAAACGCGGCCGGGCTGATCGCGATGTTGGTCTCGAGCTGGGACAGCCGGAACGACAGCGCCACGCCCCCACGGCCCCCGGCGACGGGATCCTGCCAGACTTTCACCGTCGTGGGCAAGCCCCCGGCGAAGTCGCCGTATTCGACCGTCACGACGGGAGCGGCCTGCTCGGCCTCGCGCGACGGGGTCAGTTGTCCGGCGACGACGCGCCAGCTGCCCGCGATGCGCCGGAGATAGGCTTTCGCGCCGTCCTCGAGGCCGATGAGGGCCCAGTCGCCCTGCAGCGCCTGGCCATCAGTCGCTCGCGGATTCGAGACGAGGCACCCGGCCAGCATCGCGTGCAGGGCGTCGGGCGACAGATCGAGCCCCGTGAGCGCGTCGATGATGTCTCGTGGCGCCGCGCCGGTCAGCACGCGGTGATCGCGCGGCAGCAGCAGCGTCCCCTGGTCGAGCCGTGCTGCAAGGATGAAGATCGGGGCGCCGAAGGGGGCGAGTGCCTCCAGGCGGATCGATCCCGGGCGCTCGAATCCCGCCAGCACGCGGCCGCGCAGCCGCTGGTCCCCGGCGCGGCCCGAGACGGCGATCTCGGCGGTAAGGGTTCGCACGCCCTGGCAGGCCGTCGTCGCGAGCTTGAAGGTGTCGGCAAAGGCAGGGAGCGGAATCCCGGGCCCCTCGGGCAGGCGAATCCGCGCGGGCACGCAGCTGGACAGGGCACAAGTCGCCACGCCGAGCGCGATGGCGGCAGCGGCGCGACCGGCCAGCCGGCTCATCGGCGGGTTGCCTTCTCCTGGGCCGCCCTGACCTTTCGCTCGATGGCTGCGCGATCGATCGAATCGCCGTCACCGGCGAGCGCGCGTTTCCACGCCTCGATCGCCTCCTCGTGCCTGCCGCGCCGCGACAGCAGGTCGCCCAGGTGCTCCTGCACCGCCGAGTCGCGGGGCAGCAGGTCCGCAGCCTGTTTCAGGTACTTCTCGGCGAGATCGAGCTGGTTCAGCTTGAAGTGCGCCCAGCCCAGGCTGTCGATGTAGGCGCTGTTGTGCGGATCGACCTCGACGGCCCGCTTGATGAGCGCCAGGGCCTCGGGAAGGCGCTCGCCCCGGTCGGCCAACATGTAGCCGAGGTAGTTCAGCGTGGGCCCGTGCTGGGGATCTCTCGCAAGCACCTGCCGGAAGACTTTCTCTGCCTCGGCGAAGCGCTTCTGCTTCTCGAGCATCGCGCCGTACTGGAACTGGACGTTCAGGTTGTCCGGCGTCCGGGCGACCTGGGCCTTCAGCACGTCAGCGGCTTCGGCATAGCGCTGGGCCGAGGCGTAGTACTCCGCCAGCGCGAACGCGCCGTCGGGCTCCGTGCGGCCCGGGTCCTGCAGGCTCTTCAGCAGGGCCGCACCCTCGTCGACCTTCCCGGCCCCGCGCAGCGCCTCGGCCTCGAGGCGTACCAGACGCAGATCCTTGTCGTCCTTCTGGCGCTTCTCGCGCACCAGCTTCAATGCCCGATCGTACTGCTTGGCCGCAACGAGCGCCTGGATCAGATAGGTCCCGAGCGTGGCGTCGTCGGGCGTCTGGGCCTGCGCGCGCTCGAAGCTGGAAACCGCCTCGCCCGGACGGCCAAGTTCGAGATATGCGAAGCCGAGGTGCGTCAGCAGCAGGCTGGTGTCCGATTCGCGGCCTGTGCCCGCCTTGGCGACCAGCGGACCGAGCGCGTCGACCACCTTCTGGTATTCCCTGCGCTGCTCCAGCACCTGCGCGAGCGCGTGGGGGCCCCACGCGCGATTGGGCGCAATCGCCATCAGGCGGCGGGCGCTCTGCTCGGCGGCATCGAGCTCGCCGGTGTCGCGCTGCGCCTGCGACAGCAGGTAGAGCGGCCATCCGCTGTTCGGATTCAGGCGCACGATCTCGGCCAGCTTGGTGCGCGCCTGGACCATGCGTATGGGACCGCCCGCATTCATCAGCGCGAACGCCCACTTGGTCTTCACGTCCTGGTCCGACGGATCCTCGGCGGAAGCCTTTCCATACGCGTCGGCGGCGTCGCTGAAGCGCTGGGCCTTGTCGTAGGCGTCGCCCAGGGCGCCGTAGAAGTCAGGATTCTGGGCGACGGCGTCCTTCAGCAGTTCCAGCGCATCGGCGCTCCGGCCGGCCGTGGTGTACACCTCGGCCAGCAACGACACGGCCTCGGGCATGTAGGGTTCGTCGGCCAGCAGGTTCCGGAGTGTCGAGATGCACGTGTCGTAATTCTTGCTCTTCAAGTAGAGGCGCGCGAGACCCACACGCAGGCCGGGCGGGGTCAGGTCGCCCTCTGCCTTGAAGGCCGCTTCCAGGTGCCCGATGGCGATCGAGAGATTCGACGGAGTTCCCGGCGCCTTGGCCGCGGCGCCTGGATCCTCGTGCTCGGCGAGCTCGGCGTAGATGGATCCGAGCACGGCATGCGCGCCGCCATGCGCGGGATTGATCTTGAGCGCAGCCTCGGCGGCGTCGATCGCATCGCGCATCCGGCTCTGGCGGGCGTAGAGCGCGGCCAGCTCAGCCGGGAGTTCGGCCGATTTCGGATCCAGCTCCATGGCTTTCCGGTACGCGGCGATGGCACCATCGACGTCCCCCCGCGACTCGAGGTTGCGTCCGAGCATGAACTGGAAATAGGCCTCGGCAACCGGGTCCGGCGCGGGCGCCTCGGTCGACTTGGTGGCCTTGGAGGTGGCGGGCGGAACCGTCGCCTGCGGGGACGGGGAACGCGGGGGTGCCTGCTGCACGCCCAGCATGACGACGAGAACTAGCTGGATCATCTCGCTCGATTGTTCCACAAAAGGCCTCCACTGTCAGCCTGCCCGCCGCCCCGGTCCCGCGCGCGTGCCGCAGCGTCGCGGCCTCGCCTGTCTGGTATAGTGGCAGGAGTATCTGGAGGAGGAATTGAGGATGCCCGTCGACCCTGAACTTCTGGCCATTCTCGCGTGTCCGAACTGCAAGACGCCCGTGGTTCTGGTGAACGACGGCTCCGGGCTGAAGTGCGGCCAGTGCTCGCGCGTCTATCCCATCAAGGATGACATCCCGGTCATGCTGATCGACGAGGCGACCATCGACGAGGCACCCGCCAAGGCGTGAAGGCTCGCTTCTGAAAATCCTCCTCATCCGCCTGCGGCTGATCGGCGACGTCGTGCTCACGACGCCCGCCATTCGCGCCCTGCGCCAGGCTCGACCCGACAGCTGGATCAGCTACCTGGTCGAACCGGGAGCCGCGCCGGTCGTTGCGCAGAATCCACACCTGAACGAGGTCATCGTGGCGCCGCTCAGCCGGGGGCTGGAACGCTGGCGGCACGATCTCGGCCTGGCCCGCCGCCTGCGGCGCGAGCACTTCGACGTGGTCGTCGACTTCCACGGAGGGCCGCGCAGCTCGTGGCTCGCGTTCCTGAGCGGCGCGCCCACCCGGATCGGGTACACCGTGAAGGGCCGGAGCTGGATGTACACGCAGCGCATCTTCCGGCCGCGCATCCACCGGCCGCGGCACTCGGTGGAGAACCAGTGGGACCTGATCGAGGCGCTGCTGCCGGGCGTCGGCCGGCCGACGCCTGAGCACGATTTCGTGGAGATGTTCGACGAGCCCGGCGCGGGCGAGTGCGTCGAGACCAGGCTGGCCCGGAGCCTGATCACGCCCGAGCACGAGATCGTGGTCGTTCACGTCGGCGCCGGGAACGAGTACCGCCGGTGGCCGGAAGAGGCGTTTGTCGACACGGTGGCCGCGCTGATCGCGGCAGGGACAAACCGGCGTATCATCCTCACTACCGGCGCGGCGCAGGCCGACACCTGTTACCGCATCCTCGGGATGATCGCGGCTCGCCCTGGCATGCAGCCGGGCGCCGTCGTGGCGTGGTGCGACCTGGGTCTCTCGGAACTTCGCAACCTGATTGGCCGGGCGGCCCTGTTCATCGGAGGCGACAGCGGGCCGGCCCACGTGGCCGCGACGACCCGCACGCCGATGGTGGTGCTCTACGGGCCGACGCTGCCCGAGGTGTGGGGCCCCTGGCGTCACCCGTCGCGTGTCACCGAGATCGTCGATATCGGCGCGCTTCCGTGCCGGCCCTGCGATCAGCGTGTGTGTGCGCCGGGAGATTTCCGGTGCCTCCGCACGCTTCCGGCGTCGGCGGTGGTCGCGGCGGCCGACCGGGCCCTGCGCCGGCAGGCCGGGCAGCCCCACCCGGGGGACGTGAACGAGAGCGCGAGGATCGAATGAAGGCCCAGATGCCGTTGGACTTGAACATCTCAGAAGGAGCTCCGCCCCGGGACTGGCTGGAGCTGGCCGGTCTCGCCTCGCTGCTGGCCTTCGGCGCGGTCATCCAGTTCTCCATCGCGGGCGCGGAAATGCTGCTCGGGGCCGCGGTCGCCTGCTGGCTCGCCAGGCTGGCCACCGGTCGGACGACGTTCGCCGCGCCGGCGTTCTTCCGGCCACTGGTCATCTACGCCATCATCACGCTGGTGTCCTCGGTGTTCTCGGTCCAGGTGAGGACGAGCCTCGTCGACTGCAAGCAGCTGCTGCTATTCCTCGCCGTGCCGATGACCTTCGACATGGCGCGCGGCGCGCGGGCGCGGACGCTGGTGACCGTGACGGTCAGCGTGGGGGCCGCCAGCGCGGCGTACGGGATCATCCAGTACGGCATCCTGCACTACAACGACCTGGGCCAGAGGCCGCTCGGCACGCTCGGCCACTACATGACCTACTCCGGGCTGCTGATGCTGACGGCCACGGCCGCCGCCTCGCGCGTGCTGTTCGAACGGCGCGATCGCATGTGGCCGGCGCTGGTGCTGCCGGCGCTGCTCGTCGCCCTGGTCACCACCTTCACCCGCAGCGCGTGGGTGGGCACCTGCGTGTCGTTCGCGCTGCTGTGCACGCTGAAGGATTTCCGGCTGTTCGCCGCGGCGCCGGTCCTCTTCGCGCTGTTTTTCGCCGTGGCGCCCTCGCAGCTGGTGCAGCGGTTCTATTCGATGTTCGATCTCCACGATCCGACCAATCGCGATCGCATCGCGATGGTGCGCGAAGGGGTTCGCATGATCGCGGCGGACCCGATGACCGGCATGGGGCCCAACATGGTCGAGAAGGTCTATGCCCGGTTCCGCGATCCGGAGGCCGTGGAGCGGCTGAACCCCCACCTGCACAACGTGCCCATGCAGATCGCCGCCGAGCGCGGGCTCCCGGCGCTCGGGGTCTGGTTCTGGTTCGTCGGGTCGACGGTGGTCGGGCTGGTCCGATCGCTGCGCACGAGCCGTCATCGGTTCCTGGCCGCGGCAGGACTCGGCGCCGTCGCGGCGATGCTGTCGGCCGGAATGTTCGAGCACAACTTCGGCAATTCCCAGTTCCTGATGATGTACCTCGTCCTCATCACACTCCCGTTCGCGGCCGATCGCCCCGAACCCAGCCTGCGGGCCGTCTCCGAGATTGCGGCCTGATTGAGGAACGCGCCGTGAGCCCTGTGTCCGTGCTCTCGCTCGACCGCGCCCGCCAGATGATCGGGCGCATGGCCGATGTCTCCGTCTTGATCGTCGGCGACGTGATGCTCGATCAGTTCGTGGTGGGCAGGGTCAACCGGATTTCGCCGGAGGCGCCGGTCCCCGTGGTCGAGTACCGATCACGACGAGTACCGGATTGGCGGCGCCGGCAATGTCGGGGCCAACGTGAGCGCGTTGGGGGCCCGCGTGGAGCTCTCGGCCGTGGTCGGCGATGATCCGTCCGCAGAAATCCTTCGCGGCGAGCTGCGGAAGCGGGGCATCGGCTGCGACGGGCTCATCACCGACACGTCCCGGCGGACGACGACCAAGCAGCGCGTCGTCACGAACCGGCGGCTGCAGGTCGCGCGCATCGACTACGAGAACGATGCGGAGCTCGCCGGTGACATCGAGCGGTCGCTCATCGAACGCATCGAGCGGCAGCTCGAAACCGCCAGTGTCGTCGTGGTGTCGGACTACCTCAAAGGCGTGGTCACCCGCGGCCTGATGGCCCGCATCGTCGAGCTCGCCCGCAGGCGCGGCACGCCGGTCCTGGTGGATCCGAAGATCCCGCACATCGATCGCTACGCCGGGGCCACGCTGGTCACGCCGAACCATGTCGAGGCCGAACTGGCGACGCGCATGCGCATCCGGTCCGACGAGGATGCCCGACTCGCCGCGCGGGCTTTCGTCGAGCTGGCGCACTGCGACGGCGTGCTGATCACGAGAGGCGAGCAGGGCATGTCGCTGCTCGATGGAAGGACCGAGGCGCACTTCCCTGCGGTGGCGCGGGAAGTGTCAGACGTGACCGGCGCCGGCGACACCGTCATCGCGACATTCGCCCTGTCGCTGGCCGTCGGTGCGTCAGGAGAAGAAGCCGCGCAGCTGGCCAATCACGCGGCGGGCGTCGTCGTCGGCAAGTTCGGACCGGCCACCGCGACGCCCGAGGAACTTCTCGCCGCCCTGCAGGGCTGAGCCCGGTCTCGAGACGCGGCCCGCATCCCGAACGCGATCCGCGCTTGATTCGCATAGCCTGGGGTTCCTGAAACCCCGGGTCTTCCGCCCGTCTCCGGTCAGCGGCCTGTCGCCTGCAGCCGTTGGCCCATGTGACCTACGACCTCTAACCTGTAACCTCTGGCCTCTGACCTGTAACCTGTAACCTGTAACCTATTCCGTCCTAGTGCCTGAAGTGGCGGTGCCGGGTGAAGACCATGGCCATCCCGTGCTCGTCGGCAGCGGCGATCACCTCTGCGTCACGGACCGAGCCCCCGGGCTGAACAACCGCCGTCGCACCGGCCCCGGCCAGCGCATCGAGCCCGTCCCTGAACGGGAAGTACGCATCGGAAGCGGCCGCCGATCCCTGCAGCGACACGGGCGGCGCGGCCGCGCCCGCCTTCATCACCGCAACCTTCACCGCGTCGACGCGGCTCATCTGGCCCGCTCCGATGGCCAGCGTGCGGTCCGCGCCGGTGAAGATGACGGCGTTCGACTTGACGTGTGCGCAGATCCGCCACGCAAATCTCAACGAGATCCATTCTGCGGCGGTCGGTTGCCGGCGGGTGACGACTTCGATCGAGTCGCCGCCCGGCCAGTCGCTCGACGCCTCGCTGACGCGGTCGCGCGCCTGGATCAGCATCCCTCCAAGGGCGCTCCTGATTTCAGTGGCCGGAAAGCCGGCCCCGTTCTCCGCCGATCGCGGCGGGACCACCACGACGCGCAGGTTCTTCTTCGCCGCCAGGATCGCCAGCGCCGCCTCGGAGATTCCCGGGGCGACCACGGCTTCGATGAAGGTCGACGCAATCGCGCGGGCCGTGTCTTCGTCGATGGCCCGATTGCACCCCACGATGCCGCCGTAGGCCGACAGCGGGTCGGCGTCTCTGGCGCGCGTGTAGGCCTCGGCCAACGATGAGCCGGTCGCGGCGCCGCAGGGATTGGTGTGCTTGATGACGACCGCTGCGGCTTCGGTGAACTCGCCGACGATGCGCGCGGCAGAATCCAGATCCAGCAGGTTCGTGTACGACAGTTCCTTGCCCTGGAGCACCGACGGAAGATCGGAGGCCGACGCCGTTTCCGGCACATACCATGCGGCAGCCTGGTGCGGGTTCTCGCCGTACCGGAGGTCGCGCATCTTGCGGAGTCCCATCGCCAGGTGCGGCCCGAATTCGCGCACCGTGTCCTTCCCGCGCTGCAGGCCTGAGGCGCCGGCCGTCACCCGATGGAGTTCGTTCGCGATCGCAGAGTCGTAGAGGGCGGTGTGCATGAACGCCTTCTGCGCCAGTTCCAGGCGGAAGGCGAGCGACGGCCCGCCGGGCCGATCGAGGGCGTCGAGGACGGACTGGTAGTCGGCCGGCGAGACGGCCACCAGGACATGCGGAAAGTTCTTGGCGGCCGAGCGAATCATGCTGGGGCCGCCGATGTCGATCTGCTCCACCAGCTCCGGCACCGGCGTGTCCGGGTTCGCCGCAGCCTGCCTGAACGGGTACAGGTTGACCGCCACGACATCGATGGGGGTGATCTCGAATCGCGACAGGGCCTCGCGATCGCCCGCGTGGTCCCGGCGCGCGAGGATTCCGCCGTGAATTCGCGGGTGGAGCGTCTTCACCCGGCCATCCATCATTTCAGGGGCGCCCGTCACGTCGGACACGGGGACCACCGGGATGCCCGCCTCGGCAAGCGCCCGGGCGGTACCGCCGGTCGAGACGATGGTCAAGCCGCGGTCCACGAGGGCGCGGGCGAAGTCGACGATCCCGGTTTTGTCGGAGACTGACAAGAGTGCGTACATGGGTTCACGCTCGCGGTTTCAAGAGTGGCAGGCACCTCATTGTCCGGTGCCTCTGGAGTGGCCGTGGTCGCCGATGAGTTCCCCGGAAGACGCGCCTGCGCGTTGGTGCCGGCAAGCCCTGAGGGCCCGACCGGCCATTTTACTGTCAGACGGCGCGGGCGATGCTGTCAACTCCTGTGACCGGCATCTCCGGGGTGTATCCCGTCCGATACAACCCCTGGACATGCAAATCAGCGATTTCGTTCGGGAAACATCGCGCCCGGGCGATTCGAACTCTTGACACGATCCAGACCGCCCGCTATTATCGCAATCGGCGCTGATCGGGCGGCACTCGACCGCCTCAGCGGCCTTTTTTTTTGTGTGCCTCCTTTCGCCAACACCCGGTGCTCAGGGGGTCGTTTGGAAGAAGCCGGCGCGGGTCGCCGCGAAGACGCAAGGCAGGTAAGAAATGCGCATTACAGGCAAGGTCAAGTGGTTCAACAACGCGAAGGGGTACGGATTCATCGAGCGCGAGGGCGGCAGCGATGTGTTCGTGCACTACTCGGCCATCCAGGGCAACGGGTTCCGTTCGCTCGAAGAGGGCCAGGCAGTCGAGTTCGAGATCGTTGACGGACCGAAGGGCCCACAGGCCGGCAACGTCATCAAGATCTAAGGCGACGTCTACCCCGGGGTCCGGCCAGACCGGACCCTGGGGATTCTCCTGCTCCCCCGACCTCTTCCCGTTATCTCCTGCACGAACACCCTTGAACGGTCCACTGGCGGGCCGCAGGTGTCGGGCCGCGGGCCCTCCTGGCTGGCGGCGGGCCGAGGCTATGCCGGCGGCTTGGAGAATCCCCTGAGCGCGCGCGCCGTGAAATTGATCTTGCCGTTGCGCATCGCCAGCCGGAAGGCCACCTCGGCCCCGCCCTTCTTCTTGATCTCTTTGACCTGCTGCCGGACCAGCGCCGCGAACTTGTGGAATGGGACGTGCGGCTCGCCGATTTCGTCGCGCGCTTCGGTAAGCCGCTCGTAGAGCTCCTGCAGCTTGTCCATCTCCTTCAGCGGATCCGCGAAGACGGCCACGTGCAGGATGCGGTCGGTCGACTCTTCAGGCTCCGCCCCGACGCGGCGTTTCGGCTGGCTGAAGGGCCCGGGCCGGCCTTCCTCGCGGGCCTTCAGGCCCCGATCCCAGAGATCGGCAAATGTCGCGTAGCGCGACTGGAGCGTCTGGAAGCGAAACCGGTCCGAGTACGATCGGGTGTGAGCCGTCGCGCGATCGAGTTGCCGGATGAGCGTCTCGACCCGCGCGCGGCTCTCGGTGGGCGGGCGCGGAACCCGGCCGGCAAAGAACGAGTTGTACTCGATCTCCAGCTTGCGGAGCTCGGTCTCGAGCGTGCGAACGGCGTTCGCGATGTCGGAATCGACGGCCACTAGCGTGGAATGAGAAACCAGAACAGGGGCAGCCACAGCTCGCGCGCGAACGGCACCGGCCGATCGTCCACGAGCACCTCGCTGGAGTCGTACCGGCCGACGTATTGCCAGAGGTCCCGAAGCGCCAGAACCTGGTCGGGCCGGAACCGGGCCCGATGACGAAGCGTGCCGCCCGTCGTCGATTCCAGGTAGCCATCGGTGGATTTCGCCAGCTCGACCGCCCGGGCGTAGTCGGCGCCGTCGAAGGGGGAGAACACCACGGTCAGCGCGAACGGGCGAGGCGGAGGATTGTCGTACAGCGCAGCCTGGAGGTCGGGGTCGAGGCGAGCCAGCTCTTCGTCGGATGGCTCCTCGGCCAGATCGACGTAGGGCCAGAACTGGTCGCGCGGCCGGAAGTGCGGCGTTTCCCTGGGGGAAGCGTCAGACGGGCCGGTCACTGAATCGGTCTTGTCCTGGGAGTCATTCATCATCAAAGGCCGCGGCAGCGTGAAGCGCCGTCCGCGAATCCGCTTGATGCTATCCTGAGTGCGTCAGCGGGCGCAACGTGTGATGCGCCCGAGTCCCTACCGATCCCGTGCCTGGACGACGAGTGCAGGATGGCCGAGTTTCGAATCATTCCTTCGATCGAGCAGCTCCGAAAGCGCGAGCGCGTGCAGGGCCTGGTCGCCCGTTACGGCCACGATGCGGTGGTGCAGGCGCTGCGCGAGGAAACCGATGCGCTGCGCCGGCGGCTCGCCGCCGGCCAGGCGGCCGAGGAGGGAGAGGCGGCGCCGCTCCCCGCCACGCCGGTTCAGGCCGCCGAGCTGATCGAGTCCGGGGCCGAGCCAAGGCTGCAACTTCATTTCGACCAACCGCTGCGCCGCGTCGTCAACGCGACGGGCGTGATCGTTCACACCAACCTCGGCCGGGCCCCGCTGGCGAGGCCGGCACTGGAACGCGTGGCGGAAATCGGCGCGCGGTACTCCACGCTCGAATACGACCTCGCCGCGGGCGGGCGAGGACAGCGCGATCGGCACACTGAAGCGTTGCTGTGCCGGCTGACCGGCGCGGAAGCCGCCGTGGTCGTCAACAATAACGCTGCCGCCACGATGCTGCTGCTGGCCGCCCTGGCGAAAGGCCGGGACGTGATTGTCTCGCGCGGAGAGCTGGTCGAGATCGGCGGCGGATTCCGCGTCCCGGACGTCATGGCCCTCTCGGGCGCGATCCTGCGCGAGGTGGGCACGACCAACAAGACCAGGGCCGGCGACTACGCGGAGGCGCTCTCGGAGCGGACAGCCCTCATCCTTCGCGTGCACCGGTCGAACTTCCGGATCGAGGGATTCACCGAACAGCCTTCCCTCGACGAGCTGGTCCGCGTCGGGCGCCAGGCCGGCGTGCCGGTGGCCGAAGACCTGGGGAGCGGCAACCTGATTGGCGGCATGGCCACCTCGGCCGCACTGGGAGGCGTGGCGTTCTCGGAGGTCCCCGGCCTGGAACGCCTGCTTGGCCAGGAGCCGACGGTGCAGGCCAGCATCGCGGCCGGCGTCGATCTGCTGTGCTTCAGCGGCGACAAGATCCTGGGCGGGCCGCAGGCCGGAATCATCATCGGCCGCAAGAGCCTGATCACGCCGATTCGCCGGCATCCCCTGATGCGGGCGCTCCGGGTCGACAAGATGACCTACGCGGCGCTGGGCGCCACGCTCATCGAGTACCTGGCGGGCCGGGCGATCAGGACGATACCGGTCCTTCGGATGCTGACGCAGGTCCCGGACGGGATCGAGGCCCGCGGCCGGCGGATTGCCGCCCTGCTGGAGGCGTCCGGAGAGTACACGGCGCGGATTGTCGACGGCGAGTCCACCATCGGCGGCGGGTCGACGCCCGGCCTGACGCTGCCCACGCGGCTGGTCGCGCTCGAGCGTCGCGGGCTGTCGGCAGACGGCCTCGAGTCTGCGTTGCGGCGCCTCGACCCGCCGGTCATCGCCCGCATCGACAAGGACCGGGTGCTGCTCGATCTGCGGACCGTCTTCGAGGATGAAGACGAGCTGGTAGCGCGCCTGCTGGTGACCGTGCGGGCCTGAGCGCGGAGCGTGGAACACGGACCCTACGACTACGTCGTGATCGGATCCGGATTTGGCGGTGCCGTCTCGGCCATGCGCCTGACCGGGAAAGGCTACTCGGTCCTCGTCCTCGAGCAAGGCAAGCGACTCGACGATCGGGATTTCCCCGAGACCAACCTGCGGTTCTGGAAATATCTCTGGATTCCATCGCTCGGCTGCCGCGGCATCCTGCAGATCAGCCTTCTTCGGGGCGCGATGATCCTGCACGGAGCCGGCGTCGGCGGCGGCAGCCTCGGCTACGCCAACGTCCTCGAGGAACCCAGCCCCGAGACCTTTGCGACCCCCGCGTGGCACGACCCCATCGACTGGGGAGCGCGCCTGTCGCCGCACTACCGGACGGCGCGGCGGATGCTGGGCGTCGTGGCCAATCCCAGGCTCTTTCCGGCAGACGAGGCCCTGCGGGAGATCGCAACCGAGCGCGGCACCGGTTCGACCTTTCGCGCGACCGAGGTCGGCGTCTATTTTGGCCAGGAGGGCCTGGCGGCCCCCGACCCCTACTTCGAAGGAGCAGGGCCTGAGCGCGCCGGGTGCACGTTCTGCGGCGGATGCATGATCGGGTGCCGCCACAACGCCAAGAACACGCTGCCGAAGAACTACCTCTACTTCGCGGAGAAGCAGGGCGCAGAGGTCGTCGCCGAGGCACGGGTCACGCTCATCCGGCCGCTCGCCGAACCGCCTGGTGAGACGATCGCGTCCAGCCCGGCGAACGCCGGCGCCGTAACCGCGCGCGAAGGGTCCGCGCCGACGCCGCGATTCGAGGTGACATACAGGCACTCGACCTCGAGGCTCGGTCGCCGCACGGTCCGGGTGCTGACCCGCAACGTCATCGTATCGGCAGGCGTCCTGGGGACGCTGGATCTGCTCTTGCGTTGCCGGGACGAGACGCGCACGCTGCCCCGCCTGTCGGAGCGCCTGGGCGACAGGGTCCGCACCAACTCGGAGGCGCTGCTCGGAAGCCTCAGCCGCCGAAGCCTGACCGACTACTCTCAGGGCATCGCGATCACGTCGATCATGGATGCCGACGCGGTCACGCGCATCGAACCGGTGCGCTACCCGGCCGGTTCCGACCTGATGAGAATCGTGAGCGCGCCGCTCATCTCAACGGGCGACGCGATCGCGCTGCGGCTCTTCAAGTCGGTCGCCTGGGTGTTCCGGCATCCGCTCGATGTCGTGCGGGCGCTCGTGCGCCCCGGGTGGGCGCGGCGAACGACGATCCTCCTGGTGATGCAGAACGTGGACAACTGGATGCGGATCCGCCTCGGGCGTTCGCTGCTGACGCTCTATCGAAAGGGGCTGGTGGGCGAGCCCGACCGCGACCGCAGAATCCCGGCACGCGTGGACGCCGGCCACGACGTCACCAGGGCGTTCGCCAGGAAGACCGCCGGCGTTCCGCTGGGCTCGATCGGCGAGAACATCCTGAACTACCCCACGACCGCGCACATCCTCGGCGGGTGCGGCGTCGGGCGAAGTGCCGCCGAGGGCGTGATTGGAGAAGACTTCCAGGCCCACAACTATCCCGGGCTCTTCGTGATCGACGGATCGGTCGTTCCCGGCAATCCGGGCGTGAACCCTTCGCTCACCATCACGGCCCTGGCCGAGTATGCGATGAGCCTGATCGCTCCCAGGCAGCAGGCCAGCGGCTCGGGCACGCGGTAGACCTCCCACACCAGGCTTCGGCGCGCACGCTCGCCGCCGCTTGTTACCCCGGCACGGGCAGCGTAGGATAGGCCACGCTCGATTGGAGCGCCCGCCTCGCCTGCCTCGTCTCACCCGGGCAGGCTGGCCGGGCGCGCAAGGCCCACACCATGGTAGAGATCGTCGAAGAACCCAAGGCCCAGCCGCCACGTCCCGCCGAATTGAAGCGGCTGCTCGGACGCACCAGTGTGCTCTGGAACGACCTCAAGGCGCTTTCGAGCCGGGAGTACGCGCCGCTTTCCGAAGAGTGGACCCGACCGGGAAGGAAGTACGCGTGGTCGCTGAGGCTGAAGGTGCGATCCCGCACGCTCTGTTACCTGCTGCCAAGGGATCGTCATTTCATCGTGGCGGTGGTGCTCGGCGAACGGGCCGTGGAAGCCGCCCGCCGCAGTTCGCTCTCCTCTTCGATCCTCGAGGCCATCGATGCGGCGCACCCGTATGTTGAAGGCCGGGGCGTTCGTCTCGAGGTCAGGACCCGCGAGGATCTCGCCCAGGCCCAGGCGCTCTGCGCCATCAAGATGGCGAACTGACGCCGGACATCGCTCGATCAGTGAAACATCGCATCATCAAGGAGCCGGACATGCATCGATTCGTAACCCCCAGCCGCCACGCCGTGGGGCGCGCGCTCATCCTGTGGGGACTCGCCGTCGCGTTCTCGATAATGCCGCTGGCCGCGCCGCACGCCCAGGGCCCGTCCATGGCTCAGGCTGCGGCGACGCTCCCGGCAACGCCGAAGGCCAACTACGACCTGGCGGCCCAGTGGACGACCCAGAAGGTTGGCCGCCTGGTGTTCGATACCTCCGTCACTCCCCGCTGGTTCGAGTCGGGCGATCGTTTCTGGTACGCCTTCCAGACGCGGGAAGGGCGCCGGTTCTACCTGGTCGATCCGCTGAAGAAGTCGAAGGCGCCCCTGTTCGATCACGTCAGGATGGCCGCCGCGCTCATGTCGATCACGCTCCAGCCCTACGACGCCCAGCACCTGCCGTTCTCGACCGTTCGGTTTGTCAAGAAGGACGCCGCCTTCCAGTTCGACGTCCAGATCCCGCGCGATGCGCAGTACATCAAGCCCAAGGCGCCCGTCCAGGTCGGCCCCCTGCCTGCCGTCGAGAAGAAGGAAGGCGGACGGGCCAGGAAGGACGCCGGGGCAGCCAGGCAGGACACGGCGGCGGCTCAGAAGGAACCTGCGGGCGCCGGGAAAGAGTCGCCCGATGAGGTCGGGGAGGAAGCCGGCCAGGCCGACGGCCAGCAGCAGCAACAGGGACAACGCGGCCAGCAGGGCCAGCAACAGCAGCAGGGGCAACGCGGTCAACAGGGCCAGCGCGGCGCCGGCGCCACCCCAACGCCTCCCCGCCCTCGCACTCTGCACTTCGAGTACGACATGGCCGCCGGCACGCTTGATCTCATCGACGAGGACTATCGCGCGCCGCAGCGCCCGCGGTGGGCCCAGCTCTCACCCGACGGCAAGACGGTGCTCTTCGCCCGCAATCACAACCTCTTCATGATGGACGCGGAGAACTACGCGCTCGCCCAGAAGAAGGCCGACGATCCCAAGATCGTCGAGATTCAGCTGACCAAGGACGGCGTCGAGAACTACAGCTACGCCCGCACGGTGCAGCCGGGCGGCCAGATCGAACAGCAGCAGCAGGAGGAAGATCAGACCGCCACCACTCCGGAGACGACCGACAAGAATGCGCGTGTCGCGGCCGTGGCAGCCGTCTGGTCGAGGGACTCCCGCAAGTTCTCCGTCGTTCGCCGCGACCAGCGCAAGGTCGCCGACCTGTGGGTGATCGACGCGCTGGCGACGCCGCGGCCCAAGCTCGAGACGTATCGGTACGCCATGCCCGGCGAGGTGGACGTCCCGCAGTCCGAGATCAACGTCTTCGACCGCGAATCCAAGTCGATGGTCCGGATGAAGGTCGACAGGTTCAAGGATCAGACGGTGTCGGTGGCCACCATGCCCACCCGCGCCGGAGTCGGCGGCGGCCGGGGCGGACAGGGCGGCGCCGGCGGCGGGCAGGATGCTCCACCGCCGCAGTGGCTGAGCGAGACGCCCGACAAGCTCTACTTCACGCGCGTGAGCCGCGACCAGAAGAAGGTGGATGTCTGCGTGGCGTCGCCGGACACGGGCGAGGTCAAGGCCCTGATCGAAGAGAGGCTGAACACCTACATCGAGACCAAGCCGCTGCGCCTCATCAACAAGGGCCAGGAGCTCATAGAGTGGTCGGAGCGCACGGGCTGGGGACACTACTACCTGTACGACGCCGCGACGGGCGCGCTCAAGAACGCGATTACCTCCGGGGAATTCGTCACGACCAACCTGGAGGGCATCGACGAAAAGGCCCGCGTCGCCTTCATCACCGCCGTCGGCCGGGAACCTGGCGAAGATCCCTACTACCCTCACCTTTACCGCGTGAACCTGGACGGCACCCTCGTCAAGCTGCTGAACCCCGGAGATGCCTCTCATGCCGGCAGCCTCTCGGAGTCGGCCAGGTATTTCGTCGACAACTCATCACGGGTGAACACGGCTCCGCTCGCCGCCCTCTACGACTCGCTCGGCGCGCTCATCACGCCGCTCGAGACGACTGACGTCGTCGCCCTGCAGGACGCGGGGTTCAAGTTCCCCGAGCCGTTCAAGACGAAGGCCGATGACGGGATTACGGACCTGTTCGGCGTGATGTACAAGCCGTTCGACTTCGACCCGGCGAAGAAGTACCCGGTCATTCTCTACGTGTATCCGGGCCCGCAGACCGAGAGCGTCACCAAGACGTTCAACCCGCGCAGCCAGAGCATGTCGCTCGCTCAATACGGCTTCATCGTCGTCGAGGTCGGCAACCGCGGCGGCAATCCGCTGAGGTCGAAGTGGTACCACAATTACGGGTACGGCAACCTGCGCGATTACGGCCTGGCCGACAAGAAGGCCACCGTCGAACAGCTTGCGCGCAAGTACGCCTACATCGACGTCAACAAGGTCGGAATCTGGGGGCATTCGGGCGGCGGCTTCATGTCGACGGCGGCGATGCTGGTCTATCCGGATTTCTTCAAGGTGGCCGTGTCGGAGTCGGGCAACCACGAGAACAACATCTACAACAACACGTGGAGCGAGAAGAACCACGGGTTGAAGGAAGTCACGGACAAGGACGGCAACGTGACGTTCGAGTACAGCATCGAGCGCAATTCCGAGCTGGCCAGGAATCTCAAGGGCCATCTCATGCTGTCGACGGGCGACATCGACAACAACGTGCACCCGGCCAACACGCTCCGGATGGTCGATGCCCTCATCAAGGCCAATAAACGGTTCGACCTCGTGATGCTCCCGGGCCAGCGTCATGCGTACGGGTCGATGAGCGCGTATTTCAACGCCGTCCGAGCGGACTATTTCTGCCGCTGGCTGCTCGGTCAGACGGCCGACTCGGTCGACATCGTCGAGCTCAACCGGGAGAGCGAACAGGTGGGCGACAAGCTGCAGCAGCAGCGGCGGAGGCAGTAGACGTCTCTGATGTAGCCCGGGTCTTCAAACGTCTCCGATGTAGCCCGGGGTCTTTAGACCCCGGGTTCGCGAGTAGCCCGGGGTCTTCAGATGTCCCTGATGTAGCCCGGGGTCTTTAGACCCCGGGTTCGCGGGCCGGCAAGCGTCCGCCGTCAACCGCCGTATCCGCCGGGGCTGAAGCCCCGGCCTACACTTCAAGACCGCCCCTTCATGTCTGACGTCGCCCGGCGTCTTCGCTGGCGCGAAGGATGTCGCCCGGGGACTTCAGATGTCCGTGATGTAGCCCGGGGTCTTTAGACCCCGGGATCGCATCCGCTCCTGCTGCGGTCTAAACATCCGGACTCATCGAAGCCTCTTGCTGCCACGGAACGGAATGTTCTCCGGCGTGCTGCGTCTGATGGACGCCGGGCTGAGCGCTCGTGGTTCGATGGGTGGACTCCAGCAGTCAATTGGATGAGAAGTTCACGGCGGGTTGGCTGCCGACCCGGGGTATGACCAGCGAGGTGTGCTGATGGCTGAAAAGGCGGTTATCGCTGTGATGGGCGCGACCGGCGCGCAGGGCGGCGGCGTCGTGCGGGCCATTCGGGAGGATCCGGCATCGAGGTTTCGGGTTCGGGCGATCACTCGGGACCCGGGCACCGACAAGGCAAAAGAGCTCGCGCGCATGGGCGTCGAGGTCGTCGCGGCCGATGTGGACAACCCGGACAGCCTCGTCAAGGCCTTCAAGGGCGCGCACGGTGCCTATTGCGTGACGTTCTACTGGAACCACCTCTCCCCTGAACGGGAGACCGCCAACGCCCGGGCGATGGCGATGGCAGCCAGGGACGCCGGCGTGTCGCACGTCATCTGGTCCACGCTCGAGGACTCCCGTCGGTTCATTCCGTTGAGCGACAACCGGATGCCGACGCTCATGGGCCGCTACAAGGTCCCGCATTTCGATGCCAAGGGCGAGGCCAATCCGAGCTTCACCGAGTTGCGCGTGCCGACGACGTTCCTGAACACGTCGTTCTACTGGGAGAACTTCATCTTCTTCGGCGCCGGGCCGAAGAAGGGACCCGACGGCACCCTCGCCATCACCATGCCGATGGGCGACAGCAAGCTGCCCGGCATCGCCGTCGCCGACATCGGCCGCTGCGCCTACGGCATCTTCAAGCGGGGCAGCGAGTTCATCGGGAAGTCGGTGGGCATCGCGGGAGAACACCTGACCGGCGCCCAGATGGCGGCAGCACTCACCCGCGCCCTCGGCCGGGAGGTGCGCTATCACGACGTACCGCCGGAGGTCTATCGGGGCTTCGGATTCCCAGGGGCCGACGACATGGGGAACATGTTTCAGTTCAACCGGGACTTCGCGACGGAGTACTGCGCCGCCCGCGACATCGGCTTCACGCGATCTCTCAACCCGGCGCTTCTGACCTTCGAGGCGTGGCTCGCACAGAACAAGAACAGGATTCCGCTCGAGTAGTGTCCTTGCCGCCCGTCGGTCCTTCAGGCCCGGGCCTTTCCCTTCGCGCACGCTGACTGGAACCGTGGCGGCGACAAGCCGCCACGGGCTCCCGGCAGGCCGCTGCCCACGCTGCGGCCAGCCTGGGGCCGCCTGCCCCCAGCCTGTTGTCTGTCGCCGTCCTGAATAGAAGACCGCGATTCGGGATCGCGGCTCCTATTTGGAACCTAGAACGCCGTCGCGATTGAGGCGGCGGCCAGGTCGAGCAGCCGCGTCGGCAGGATCCCGAGGTAGAACAGGAAGACGACCGAGAGGGCCAGCGCCCACATTGCCGGGCGGGAAGCCGTCGGCGCCGGCGCACCCTCTGGCTGCTCGGTCATGTACATCATCACGATGACGCGCAGGTAGAAGAACACCGACACGACGCTCGTCAGGACACCGATGATGGCGAGCGGCACCTCGCCCGCGCGAATCGCCGCGCTGAACACGTACCACTTCGCCACGAACCCGGCCGTCGGAGGAAACCCGCCGAGCGAGAGCAGGAAGACGGTCATCATGCCGGCCAGTGCCGGATGGGTGTGCCAGAGGCCCGCAAAATCCTTCACCTGGTCCCGCGGCGCCTCGGGCGTGGCGAGCAGCGCGATCACGGCGAACGCCCCGACGTTGGTCACGGCGTAGACCAGCAGGTAGAAGAGAATCGCGCCCTGCCCGATATCGCCGCCCGAGAGCAGCGCCACCAGCAGGTACCCGCCGTGCGCGATGCTCGAGTACGCCAGCATGCGCTTGATGCTGCTCTGCACGACGCCCACCACGCTGCCGAGGATCATCGTCGAGGGCGGCAATCACGCCGAGCGCCGGCGCCCAGTCCGACTGCATCGGCCCGAAGGCGGACAGGAACACGCGGACGAACGCGGCGAACGCCGCGGCCTTCACCGCGGTCGACATGAATCCCGTGACCAGCGTCGGCGCGCCCTCGTAGGCGTCGGGCGTCCACATGTGGAACGGCACCGCCGACACCTTGAACACGAATCCCACCATCAGCAGCACCATCGCCACGATGAGCATCGGGTTGCCGGTCATCGATTGCGAGGCGATTTCGGCGCCGATCCGATCGAGGCGCGTGCTGCCCACCACGCCGTAGGTGAACGCGATGCCGTACAGGAAGAACGCGCTCGAGAAGCCGCCGAGCAGGAAATACTTGAACGCACCTTCGACGCCGGCCGCGTCTCTGCGGATGCCCGTCAGGACGTACACGGCGAGCGAGAACACCTCGAGGGCCAGGAAGATCACCAGCAGGTCGGTGGCGACCGCCATCAGCATCATGCCGCCCAGCGCGAAGAGCACCAGGGCGTAGTACTCCCCGGCAGGCATCCTGAAGCGCTCGACGACGCTCGACGAGTAGATGATCGTCAGGAGGCCGACCGCGATGAGCACCAGGCCGACGAACAGCCCGAAATCGTCGGCGAGCACCACGCCGAAACTGCTCACGCGCCGGCCCCACAGCAGCACGGAGGCGGCCGCGGCGCCGGCCAGGCCGATGATGCCGAGCCCGCCAATCGGCATCCGCTCGCCCTTGTCCCGGAAGGCCTCGGCCAGCATGCAGGCCAGCCCGCCGAGGATGACGCAGATGACCGGGATGACGCCGTTCAATGCTGAACCCATCATGACGCGTTACTTGCTGCCTCGGGCCACTGGCGCAGGCCCCTGCTGGTTGACCGCTCCGGGAACGGCAGGCACGACGATATGGACGACTTTCTCCGGCTGGGCCTCGGCCATCCGGGCCGCGATCCGGTCGATCGCCGGCTGCATCGGCTTCAGGAACACCGTCGGCGCCACGCCCATGAAGACGGCCATCGCCACCGTCGGGGCGAGCACCCACCATTCACGCGGGCTCAGATCCTTCATGCCCTCGTTCTTCGGGTTGGTCACCTCGCCGTAGTTGACACGCTGGAACATCCACAGCATGTAGACGGCCGACAGGATGACGCCTGTCGCCGCCACGACGGCGAAGCGGACGTCCCATCGGAACGCCCCCAGCAGGATGAGGAACTCGCCGACGAATCCGTTCAGGCCGGGCAGGCCGATCGACGAGAGCGTGATGAGCATGAACACCGCGGACAGGCGCGGCATGACGCCCTTCAGGCCGCCGAATTCACTGATCAGCCGGGTGTGACGCCTGTCCGAGAGCATCCCGACGATGAGGAACAGCGCGCCCGTGCTCACGCCGTGGTTCAGCATCTGGTAGACGGCCCCCTGCATGCCCTGCACGTTCATCGCCGCGATGCCGAGCACCACGAAGCCCAGGTGGCTCACGCTCGAGTACGCCACCAGCTTCTTCAGGTCGGGCTGGACCATCGCGACCAGCGCGCCATACACGATGCCGATGACCGCCAGCGTCGCCAGCCACGGCGCGAAGTACGCGGCGGCGTCCGGGAACAGCGGGAACGCGAACCGCAGCAGGCCGTAGGTGCCCATCTTCAGCAGGACGCCCGCCAGGATCACCGAGCCGGCCGTGGGCGCCTCGACGTGCGCGTCGGGCAGCCACGTGTGGAACGGGAACAGCGGAACCTTGATCGCAAACGCCAGCGCAAAGGCCAGGAACAGCCAGACCTGGAGCCGCTGCGGCAGCTGGAGCTGCATGAGGCTCTGCAGATCGAAGCTGTAGTGCCCGGTCGCCTGGCTGTGGAAGTACGCCAGGCTCAGGATGGCGAGCAGCATCAGGACGCTGCCGGCCATCGTGTAGAGCATGAACTTGACGGCCGCGTAGATCCGGCGGTCGTAGCCCCAGATCCCGATGAGGAAATACATCGGGATGAGCATCGCGTCCCAGAAGATGTAGAAGAGGAACAGGTCGAGCGACAGGAAGACGCCGATCATCGCGCTTTCGAGCGCGAGCATGAAGAAGCAGAACTGCTTGACCTTCTTGTGCACCGATTCCCACGAGCCGAGCAGCGCCAGCGGCGTCAGGAACCCGGTGAGCACCACCAGGAACAGGCTGATGCCGTCCACGCCCACGATGTAGGAGATCCCGAAGGACGGAATCCAGGCGTAGCCGCTCCACCATCTGGTAGTCGGCGCTGGCTGCATTGAAGCCGGCCCAGATGGCGAGTGTCGCCGCGAACTCGAGGAGCGAGATCCCGAGCGCCAGGCGATGAATCAGCCGCTCGTTCCGGCCCTCGGCATCCCCGACGACCAGCAGGAGGACCGCACCGACAAGCGGCAGTGCGATCACGAGGCTCAGCATGGGCACTACCGCCATACGTAATATCCGAGGAGCAACACCGCTCCAATGAGGACCGAGAGGACATAGGTCCGGACCGATCCGGTCTGGATCTTCCGCAGCCTCGTGCTCCAGCCCGAGACGGCCGCGCCGGTCCCGTTGACGGCGCCGTCGATGACCTGGGCATCGAAGATCTTCCAGAGGCCCCACTCGGAGATCGAGCGGATCGGCTGGACAATGGCCGCGTCGTAGAACTCATCCACGAAATACTTGTTGAGCAGCAGCCGGTGCACCATCGGGAAGCTGGAAGCCAGCGCCTCGGCCGCCTGACGCCGGCGCCAGAAGAAGTAGGCCGCGATCCCGATCCCGGCGATCGCCAGGCCGCTCGACACCATCATCAGGTTCAGCTCGAGCGCGTGCTCCCTGGAGGCGGCACCCTCATCGGCGGGCGTCATCAACCGCAGCTCGGGGCGCATCCCGGCCGTGGAAGCGCCATGGGCCGGCGCCTCGGAGGCCGTCGTGGCCGGAGCGTCACCCGGCTGGGCGAGGGACGCACCGTGCTCATCGCCCATCGGCTCGAAACTCTGTTCGAGGAAACCCTCGATGCGGTTGCTGCCGCCGAGAATCCCCGGAACGCCGACATAGCCGGCGACGACCGACCCGATGGCCAGCAGGATCAACACGACCGCCATCGCCGGCGGCGCGTCGTGCAGGTGGCCTCCCGCGTGGTTGCCGCCCGATCCGTGGCCGGCGGCGTCATTGTGCCCGCCTCCTCCGAAATGATCCTGACCGGCCACGGCGGACGCGCGCTCGCCATGAAACGTCAGGAACACGATCCGGAACATGTAGATCGCCGTCAGCAGCGAGGCCACCGTGCCGACCAGCCACACCACCGTGTGCCCGCTCGCATACGCGCGATACAGCAGTTCGTCCTTGCTGAAGAAGCCCGACAGCCCGGGCACGCCGGAAATCGCGAGCGCGCCGATGAGGAACGTCCAGTACGTGATGGGCAGCTCTTTGCGCAGGCCGCCCATCCGCCTCAGGTCCTGCTCGCCCGAGAGCGCGTGGATCACGGCGCCGGATCCGAGGAAGAGCAGGGCCTTGAAGAAGGCGTGCGTGTAGAGGTGGAAGATCCCGGCCGCAAATGCGCCGACGCCCATCGCCACGAACATCAGGCCGAGCTGCGACACGGTCGAGTACGCGAGCACGCGCTTGATGTCGTTCTGCACGAGGCCGATGGTGCCCGCCATCAGCGCGGTGGCCACCCCGACCACGGCGACGATCGTCATCGTCTCGGGCGCGTGGCCGAAGAGCACCGCGTTGCGCCCGATCATGTAGACCCCGGCGGTCACCATGGTCGCGGCATGGATGAGGGCCGAGACCGGCGTCGGGCCCTCCATCGCGTCGGGCAGCCAGACATAAAGGGGAATCTGGGCCGACTTGCCGGTGGCCCCGACGAACAGCAGCAGCGTGGCCAGCGAGAGGATGCCGAACCGCGCCTCGATCGGCAGCGCCGCGGCCTGCTGCGCCACCTGCTGGAAGTCGAGCGTCCCGAACTGGGTGAAGATGAGAAAGACGCCCAGCAGGAACCCGAAGTCGCCGATGCGGTTGACGACGAAGGCTTTCTTGCCGGCATCGGACGCGGACTTCTTCACGAACCAGAAGCCGATGAGCAGGTACGAGCACAGCCCCACGCCTTCCCAGCCGACGAACATGACCGGGAAGCTCGCGCCCAGCACGAGCACCAGCATGAAGGACGCGAACAGGTTGAGATAGGAGAAGTAGCGGGCGTACTCGCCTTCGCGCTCCTCGTGCATGTAGGCGGTCGAGTAGACGTGGATGAGGAAGCCGACGCCGGTCACGACCAGGATCATCAGCGCGCTGAGCGGGTCGAGCCTCAGCGCGAAGGGGATCACCAGGTCGCCCGACTCGATCCAGGTCCACGGCAGGGCGTTCTGCACGATGCCGCGCGCCCCGACGGGCATCTGCAGCAGCGACCAGACCGAGGCCACCGACACGACGAAGGCGCCGAGCATGGCCAGGCACGCGACCCACCCCGAGACGGCCCGCGAGATGCGGCGCCCGAGGCTCGCGTTGATCAGGAACCCGGCAAACGGCAGTAACGGAATGAGGACCAGCACAGATCCCCTCACCACTTCAGGCTCGAATACACATCCGGGTTGAGCGACTCACGGTTCCGGAACATCGCGATGACGATCGCCAGCCCCACGGCGGCCTCCGCGGCCGCCACCGTCACGACGAAGAACACGATGATCTGGCCGTCGAGCGAGCCGAGGTTCCGGCCGAAGGCGATGAACGCGAGGTTGACCGCGTTGAGCATCACCTCGACCGAGAGCAGCATCGTGATCACGCTCCGGCGGAGCATGACCCCGGCCACCCCGATGGCGAACAGGACGGCCGACAGGATCAGGTAGTGTCCAAGGGGTACCATTGCCCTACAGCTCCCGCTTGGCCAGCACGACGGCGCCGACCATGGCCACGAGGATCAGCACCGAAGTCACTTCGAAGGCGAACGCATAGTCGGTGAACAGCACCCGGCCGAGCTCCCGCACCGAGGTCAGGTCCGCCGAGCCGCCGCGCCCGGGGGCGCCGAGCACGCCGTCACCGGCCTGCGCGGCGGCGACCAGCGCCCACACCAGCTCCACCACGATCAGGCCCGAGAGCAGCAGGCCGAACCGCCGCGCGGTGTTGCCCAGCGGCACGAACCCCGGATCGCCGGGCCCGTCCTCCTTGTGCGCGTTGAGCAGCATCACGACGAACAGGAACAGCACCATGATGGCGCCGGCGTAGATGATGATCTGGATGACCGCCGCGAACGGGGAGTCGAGCTGGATGTAGAGCCCGGCCAGCGCGGCGAAGGTCACGATCAGCAGCAGCACCGAGTGCATCGAGTTGCGCTGCCCCACGACCATCAGCGATGCGGCCACCGCGATGGCGGCGAACACGTAGAAGGTCAGGTACTCAGTGGCCAAAGTAGATCACCCCCGCGGCGGTCGCGATGAGATTCAGCACGGCGAGCGGCAGCAGCACCTTCCACCCGAACTGCATCAGCTGGTCGTAGCGCAGCCTCGGCAGCGTCCAGCGCATCCAGATGTAGAAGAAGCAGATCGCCGCGACCTTGATCAGGAACCAGACCCAGCCGAGGTACGCGGGCAGCAGCGGGCCCATCCATCCGCCGAGGAACAGGTCGGTGGCCACCGCCGCCGTCGTCACCATGTTCAGGTACTCGGCGAGGAAGAACATCATGAAGGGCGTGCTGCTGTACTCCGTGTGGTAGCCGGCCACCAGCTCCTGCTCGGCCTCGGGAAAATCGAATGGCGCCCGGTTGGTCTCCGCCACGCCGGCGATCATGAAGATGACGAAGCTGACCGGCTGCAGGAAGATGAACCACTTGGGAATGAACCCCAGCCAGGTCCCCGACTGCGCGTTCACGATGTCGGTCAGCGAGAGCGAGCCGGCCACCAGGATCACCGAGGCGAGCGCCATCCCGTAGGAGAGCTCGTAGCTGATCATCTGCGAGGCGGACCGCAGCGCGCCGAGCAGCGAGTACTTGCTGTTCGAGCTCCAGCCCGCCAGCACGATCCCGTAGATGCTCACCGAGGCGATCGCAAAGACGACCAGCACGGCCACGTTGACGTCGGCGACCTGCAGCTTGACCGGCTCGTCGAGGAGCCCGAACAGCGTGGTCTCGGCGCCGAAGGGCACGACGGCGAAGGCGGCAAACGCGGCGGTGGCCGAGATGAGGGGCGCCAGCGTGAACAGCACCTTGTCGGCGCCCTTGGGCCGCAGGCTCTCCTTGAAGATCAGCTTGATGACGTCCGCGATGGGCTGGAGCATGCCCTTCGGGCCCACCAGGTACGGGCCGTAGCGCTGCTGGATGACGCCGGCGATCTTGCGCTCGGCGTACACCATGACGGCAGCCGAGGCCAGCATCAGGCCGAAGACGACAACGACCAGGCCGAGTTGGACGAGATAGACAGGGATCATCAGCGCAGCAACCCTTCACTGACACAGCCGGCTGGCGGCTGGGGGCCGGAGGCTCGGGGCATTGTCGCGCTACTCGGCATCGCTCGCGTGGTCCTTCTCACTGGCGTCATCGCATCCATCCGCGTCGAGAGCCGGGTGCGTGCCAATGAGCTGCCGCCGCGCCGCCAGCTGGCCGGAAGCGGGCAGCGGCCCTCGCGGATGTGCGCCTGTACTCGTGGCGGAAGTGCTGCAGCGTGCTCAGCACCGGCGCCACCTCGGCCTCGCCAAACGGGCACAGCGTCTTGCCGTTGATGTTCCTGGCGATGCTCTCCAGCAGATCGAGGTCGCGCATCTCGCCGTCGCCGCGCTCGATCTTCTGCAGGATCTTCAGCATCCAGGCCGCCCCTTCGCGGCAGGGCGTGCACTTCCCGCAGGACTCGTGGCTGTAGAAATGAATCAGGTTCTCGGCCGCCCACACCATGCAGGTGGTCTCGTCCATGACGATCATGGCCGCCGACCCGAGCATGGATCCGGCCTTCGCCACCCCGTCGAAGCTGGCGGTGGCGTCAATCGCGTCGGGCAGCAGCACCGGGGTCGACGACCCGCCCGGAATCACGGCCTTCAGGGTGTGCCCGTCCCGGACCCCGCCGGCGTAGTCGTAGATCAGCTGGCGAAGCGTCGTGTTCATCGACGCCTCGTAGACGCCCGGTTTCCGCACGTGCCCGCTGACGCAGTAGAGCTTGGGCCCGCCGTTCTTCTCGGGCCCCAGCGCGGCGAACCACTCCGGCCCGTTCAGCAGGATGAACGGCACGTTGGACAGCGTCTCGACGTTGTTGATGACGGTCGGGCAGCCGTAGAGCCCGACCACCGCGGGAAACGGCGGCCTGAGCCTCGGCTGGGCGCGCTTGCCCTCGAGCGACTCGAGCAGGGCCGATTCCTCGCCCGCCTCGTAGGCGCCGGCGCCGCGGTGCGTGTAGACCTCGCAGTCGAATCCGGACCCGAAGATGTTCTTGCCGAGGAACCCCCGGGCGCGGGCATCCCGGATCGCCTGGTCGAGCACTTCCTGGACGTGGAAGAATTCGCCGCGGATGTAGATGTACGCCGTCGAGGCACCGATGGCATAGCAGGCAATCAGGCACCCCTCGATCACGAGGTGCGGATTGCGCTCCATCAGCACGTGATCCTTGAAGGTGCCCGGCTCGCTCTCGTCCGCGTTGCAGCAGACGTACTTCGGCTTGGCCGAGCCCTGGGGCACGAAGCCCCACTTCATGCCCGCGGGGAACCCCGCACCGCCCCGCCCGCGCAGTCCGGACGCCTTGACGAGGTCGATGACCTGGGCCGGGGTCATCGAGAGGGCCTTGCGCAGGCCTTCGTAGGCGCCGTGCTGCAGCGAGAAGTCGAGCGAGAAGCTGTCCGGCTCGCCGACATACCTGGTCAGAACAGGTTCCATGACTACTTCCGCCGCTCCACGCAAAGATGGCACCCGCTGAGCGCCGAGGGCCCCGCCTGCCGGAGGTCGTCGACCAGGCGGCCGGCCGCCTCGGGCGTCACGCACTCGTGCCAATGGTCGTTGACCATGATGACCGGCCCGCGATCGCACGCCCCGAGGCATTCCATCTCGATGAGCGTGAAGGTGCCGGTGGGATCGGTTTCGCCCGGGCGGATCCCCAGTTTCCGCGACAGGACATCGGTCACCCGCTCGGCCCCGTTGAGCGCGCACGACAGGGTGCGGCACACGCCGAGCACGTACTTCCCGACCGGGTGGTCGTAGAACATCACGTAGTACGACACCACGTCCTCGACCTCGGCCGGCGTGCAGCCGATGGCCTGGGCGACGTATTCCATGGCGCGGGCCGAGATGTAGCCCTGCTGGTTCTGGACGAGATAGAGGGCGGGCAGCAGCGCCGATCGCCGCCGATCGGGCGGATACTGCCGCGCGATCTCCTCGAGCCTCGCGCGGTTCTCGGGCGACAGCTCGAAGGGCTGGCCCTCGTCCGGCAGGTCGCGTTCCGAGGTGTGCAGCCCGGTCGCGTAGGGCATCTTCGGGTGGAAGGTCACCGGTCTACGTCCCCCAGCACGACGTCGATTGATCCAATCACGGAGATGACGTCGGCAATCAATCCGCCCTTCACCATCTTTTCCAGCGCCTGGCACGCGATGAGCGAGGGCGAGCGCATCTTCACCCGCCACGGGCGGTTCGTGCCGTCCGACACGACGTGGCAACCGTGTTCGCCTCGCGGCCCTTCCACCGGCACGTAGGCCTCACCCGCAGGAACCGTGAAGCCCTGGGAGAAAATCAGGAAATGCTGGATGAGCGCTTCCATCTCCGTGTAGACCTTGTCCTTGGGCGGCGGCACCACCCGCGGGTCCCTGGCGGCCCACTCGCCGCGCGGTGAGATCCGCTCGAGCGCCTGCCGGCAGATCTTCACGCTCTGCCGCATCTCGTCCATGCGGACCAGGTAGCGGTCGAACACATCGCCTATGGCGCCGACCGGCACGTCGAAATCGAACGTCTCGTAGCCGCAATACGGGAACGCCTTCCGCACGTCGTAGGTCGATCCGGATGCGCGCGCGATCGGCCCGGCCAGGCCCCACGCGATGGCATCGTCCCGGGAAATGGCGCCGACCCCGCGCGTGCGGCGCAGGAAGATCTCGTTCTTGGTGAGCAGATCCTCGAAGACGTCGAGCCGGCCGGGCATCCGATCGAGCACCTCGCGCACGGCGTCGTGGAACCCGTCCGCCAGATCTTCCCGCAGCCCGCCGATGCGGATGTAGCTCGGGAACATCCGGAAACCGGCGATGAGCTCGTTGATGTTGAGGATCCGCTCACGCTCGTTGAACGTGTAGAGCATCACCGTGACCGCGCCGAGCTCCATCCCGTGGGTGCCCAGCCAGACCAGGTGGCTGTTGATGCGCTGCAGCTCGACCAGCAGCACGCGAATCCACTTCACGCGGTCCGGGACCTCGAGGCCGAGCAGCTTCTCGACCGACAGGACGTAGCCCAGCGTGTTGGAGTGCGAGCTGAGATAGTCCATCCGCTCCACGAGCGTGACGACCTGCTGCCATTTCTTCTGCTCGGTGGTCTTCTCGATCCCCGTGTGCAGGTAGCCGACGGTGGGCGTGATGGACATGACCGTCTCGCCGTCCAGCTGCAGCACCAGGCGCAGCACGCCATGCGTGGATGGGTGCTGCGGCCCCATGTTGACGGTCATCGTTTCGGTGCGGAGTTCGCCCATAGCCTGCCGATGCCTTCGTCCGAGTGTCCCTGCGCCTCAGAGTTCCCGCTCGACCAGCTCGCAGATCGCGTGGAGCAGGGTCCGGTGGACCTCCTGCACCCGCGCGGTGTCGGGCGAGGGAACGTTGATGTGAATATCAGCCGTCCTCCCCGCCTGGCCGCCGTCGCGCCCGGTCAGGGCCACGGTGACCAGCCCCTGCCGCTTCGCGGCTTCGAGCGCGGCCACCACGTTGACCGAGCCGCCGCTGGTGGAGATGCCGATGGCGACGTCGCCCGGCCGGCCGAGCGCTTCCACCTGCCGCGCGAAGATGCGGTCGAACCCGTAGTCGTTGCCGATGGCGGTCAGGATGCTGGTGTCGGTCGTGAGCGCGATCGCCGGCGCGGCTTTCCGTTCCCGCACGAACCGCCCGACGAACTCGGCCGACACGTGCTGCGCATCCGACGCGCTGCCGCCGTTGCCGAAGATCAGCACCTGCCCGCCGCGGCGCAGGCTCTCGGTCATTGCGGAGGCGGCCCGCGCGGTCGCCGGCACGCAGCCCGACTTCGCCTGCTCGTGCAGCCGGATCGTCTCGTCGAGGATGCTCTCGATTCTGGCGGCGGCGTCGGCCGGCATCACGTGTCACCCTTGCGCGACTGGCGGTCCGCCACGAGCCGGCTCCAGAACTGCGTCGGCGTCATCTGCAGGGGCTCACCCGATTTCGCCGCGGAGTCAATCTGAACGGGATAGTCCTTGCGAAGCGGGTGGCCGACCCAGTCCTCGGGCATCAGCAGCCGGCGCAGGTCCGGGTGTCCGTCGAACATGACGCCCATCAGGTCCCAGACCTCCCGCTCGAGGAATCCTGCCGACGGCCACACGCCGGTCACCGACGCCACGTGCGGGTCGGCGCCGGGCAGCTGGACCTTCACCCGCAGCCGGGCGGGGGTGTCGGGCGCCACCAGGGTGTAATTCACCTCGAACCGCGGCTCGGCCGGCAGGCGATCCACGCCGATCACGTCGATCAGGTACGTATACCGGAGCCCGGGGGCGTCGCGCAGCGCCGTGCAGACGGCCACCAGGCCCGCGGCCGGCACGACGATGGCGGGCCAGTCGATGCTCGGCCAGGGACGCACCTCGACATCCGGGACGAGCGTTCCGAGAGCGGTCACGATGGCTGTTGAGTCCATGAAGCGCTTGAGGACAAGACTCTGGCTGACCTTGGGCCTTCAGACCCAGATCCGCGATTTGTCGATCTTCCGCTGCAGCTGGATGATGCCGTAGATCAGGGCCTCCGGACGGGGGGGACATCCGGGAACGAACACATCGACCGGGACGATCTGGTCAACGCCCTGCACGATGGCGTAGTTGTCGAACACGCCGCCGCACGAGGCACACGCGCCCATCGAGATGACCCATTTCGGCTCGGGCATCTGGTCGTAGATCCGCCGCAGCGCCGGCGCCATCTTCCGCGACAGCCGGCCCGCCACGATCATCAGGTCGGACTGGCGGGGCGACCCGCGGAACACCTCCGCGCCGAACCGGGCGATGTCGTAGCGCGACGCGCTCATCGACATCATCTCGATCGCGCAGCAGGCCAGGCCGAAAGTCACCGGCCAGATCGACGATCGCCTGGCCCAGTTGACCATCTTCTCGACCGTGGTGGTCAGGATTGGTACGTTCGTTTCGCTCGCCATGGTGACACGTCAACGCGACTGTATCGCCGGAGATCTTTCTCAACCGGCAAGAAGGCAATCCGAAGGAAGCGAGAGGCCGCGCGCGCAGGGGACGCACGGCATCGAGACGCCTCAGGGCCGATCCCAATCCAGGGCGCCTTTCCGCCACACGTACACGTAGCCCGCCACGAGCAACGCGAAGAACACCACGACCTGAAGGAATCCCAGCCAGCGCAGGTCCTGGATCGCCATCGCCCAGGGGTAGAGAAACGCGACCTCGATGTCGAACAGCAGGAAGATCATCGCGATCAGATAGAACTTGATCGGATGCCGTTCCCGCGCGTCCCCCACCGGAGGCATTCCGCACTCGTACGGAGCTTCCTTCTCGGCTGTCGGCCGTCGCGGACCGAGCACCCGGGCCATCAGGATCGATCCGATCCCGAAAGCCGCCCCCAGGAGGGCCAGCAGCAGGATTGAAAGCCAACCTTGCATAGTCGGCTTCATGCTAATTGACCGAGTCGAGAAGTGTCAATTAAGCGAGGGCCTTCGTCGCGCGAATCGCGCGACTCATCGCCCCGGCTGGAGCCGCCTTCGCACTTGCGGTGCTTCGGCGCCCAAGGGCTGGCGGCTGGCGGCAGTGAATACGAACCAGCGCCCAGCCCCCAGCCCCTAGCGCCTAGCGCCTAGTACCTAGCCCCTAGTACCTAGCGCCTAGGACCTAGCCCCTAGTACCTAGCCCCTAGTACCTAGCCCCTAGTACCTAGCCCCTGCCCGGTTGTGCTAGCGTGATGGACGCCCATGCGACTCGCCTGGTTCAGCCCTCTGCCGCCCGACCGATCGGGGATCGCTGCTTACAGCGTGGAACTGCTCGTTCTATTGTCTCGCGGCCACGAGATCGATGCGTTTGTCGAAATGCCCCTCGCCATCTCCGGCGACCTGCCGCCGGCACTCGAGCCCGCACTCGCACCTGATTCACCCGAAACCCTGGCTCGGCGCCGAGGCCCTGATCTGGGGCCGCGCGTCCATGTGCTGGACGCGCACGAGTTCGCGGGGCGCCAGGCCCGGCATCCGTACGACCTGGTCATCTACCAGCTCGGCAACGACCTCTGCCACGATTTCATGTGGCCCTACATGGTCCGGTACCCCGGCCTGGTGGTCGTGCACGACGGGCAGCTTCATCAGGCGCGGGCCAAAGCCCTGACCTGGAAGGCGCCGCGCGCCGACGACTACCGGGCGGAGTTCGCCTACAGCCATCCGGGCGCACCCGATGGCGTCGCCGACCTGGTCGTCGCCGGCCTGGGCAAGGGCATCCTGCATCTCTGGCCCATGATGCGCATTCCGGTCGAGTCGGCCCGCCTCGTGTCGGTCCACAGCGCCTGGCTGGCCGACGAGCTTCGGGGCCAGTTCCCCGGCGTCGCCGTTACCCGCATCAGGATGGGGGTGACCGACCCGCTGCCCGCCGCGCGAGCCGCCAGGCGGGAGGTGCGCGCCCGGCACGGCATTCGCGATGAGGCGGTCGTGTTCGCGGCGTTCGGTCGCGTGACGCCCGAGAAACGCCTGACGCCGCTCGTCGAAGCCATCGCGCGAGTCGCCGCCGAGTTGCCGCTGGTCCGCCTGATGGTGGTCGGCGAACAGGTTGACTACTTCGACCTGGTCGCTGCGGCCGCCGGCCTGGGCATCGCCGACCGGCTCATCATGTGCGGGTATGTCGATGACGAGCGCCTGCCGGAATACCTTGCCGCGGCCGACGTCGACGTGTGTCTGCGCTGGCCGACATCGAGGGAGACCTCAGCGTCGTGGCTGCGCTGCGCCGCCAGCGGCAGACCGACGATCGTCGACGATCTCGCCCATACGTGCGACCTCGCGTGCCTCGATCCGCGGACGATGGAGCTTTTGCACGTCAGCCGGGGCGGCGGGCCCGCGCCTGTCCCCCTGGCGATGGCTGTCGATCTCACAGACGAGGCCGGCACGCTCGAGATGAGCGTGAAGAGGCTGGGGGCCGACCCCGCGCTCCGGGAGCGACTCGGGGCTGCGGCGCGCGAGTACTGGCGGCGTGAGGCCACCCTGGAGGTGAGCGTCGGCGATTACGAGGCGGCGATCGCCTCCGCGATCTCCGCGCCCGCTCCCGTCCGGCCCCGCTGGCCGAAGCACCTGCGGGCGGATCGCGCGGAACACGCCCGCGAGGCCACCGCGGCGCTCGGCCTCTCCCCGCGCTGGCTATAGAATGAGTATGAACACAGCCGAATCAGGTGGTTCCGTGACGATCAGGCTCAACGGGGATCCGTACGTGCTCGACGGCCCTCTCAGCGTCAAGGCGCTGCTGGAACGGCTGGGGATCGACCTCCGGCGCGTTGCCGTCGAGCGCAACGTGGAAGTCATCAAGCGGGCCGCGTTCGAGTCGACGCTGGTCGGCGAAGGCGACGAGATCGAAATCGTCAACTTCGTGGGTGGCGGCTGAAGCCCGGCACGAACCCCGTCCGCCGCGAGGATTCAAGATGTCAGACACGCTGGAAATTGCCGGCAGGACCTTCTCCTCGCGCCTGATCGTGGGCACGGGGAAGTACTCGTCGTTTCAGGTGATGGCCCGGGCGCACGAGGCGTCGGGGGCCGACATGGTGACCGTGGCGGTCCGTCGCGTGAACATCAGCGACCGCACCAAGGAGTCGCTGCTCGACTACGTGGATCCGAAGAAGTATTTCATCCTGCCCAACACCGCCGGATGCTACACGGCCGAGGATGCGATTCGGACCGCGCGGCTCGGCCGTGAGGCAGGCCTGTCGAACTGGGTCAAGCTCGAGGTGATCGGTGACGAGCGGACGCTGTTCCCCGACAACGAGGCTCTGCTGCAGGCCACCAGGGTCCTGGTCAAAGAGGGCTTCGTGGTGCTGCCGTATACGACCGACGACCTGATTGTCTGTCGGAAGCTCGAGGACGCGGGCGCCTCCGCGGTGATGCCCCTGGCCGCGCCCATCGGATCCGGGCTCGGCGTGCAGAACGCGAACAACCTGCGGATCATCCGCGAGTTTGCCCGGGTGCCGATGATCGTGGATGCCGGGGTCGGCACCAGCTCGGACGCCGCCTTCGCCATGGAGCTCGGCGCCGACGGGGTGCTGATGAACACGGCGATTGCCGGCGCGCAGGAGCCGGTCCAGATGGCCGAAGCCATGAAACTGGCTGTCCGCGCCGGCCGCCTCGCGTACCTGTCGGGCCGGATTCCGAGGAAGCTCTACGCCACGGCCAGCAGCCCGCTCGACGGTGTCATCGGGCGGTAGCCCGGGAGGCACGATGTTCTTCGGACGCGTCCTGAATCGAGACGAGATCGAGCGGCTGCGGGCCGAGCGCGAAGAGGCGGACCGCGCCTACAACGACGCGCTGACCGCGGTGGACAGGGCGATTCCGCACCTGCCCGCCTTCCCGCACCCGCCGCCGGCGTACGACGAGTTCCAGGTGACGCCGCTCAATCGCCGATGGAACATCGTCGCGGAACCGCCCGATGCGCAGTTCTCGGGGTGGCGTCGCAAGCTGGCGGGCTTCGTGTGGAACCTGGTGGGGCCCGTCTTCGAGCGTCAGCAGGCCTTCAACGCCATCCTCGTGGACCACGTCAACCGGAACGTCGCGGTGCACCGGGCCACCCGCGACGCCATCGAGACGACCATCGCCACGGTGCGCGCACAGGTCGAATCCCTCGAGGTGCTGCACAACCGGCTCATCCTGTTCCTGCAGCGCATCACGCTCTACGTGGACACCAAGGACCACAGCGAGACGCTCGCGCTGATGGTCAATGGCCTCACCGGAAGCATGGACGGGGTGACAGACGAGTTCCTCAAGCGGTCGGAAGCCATGTTGGCGAGGGAACAGCGGTTTCGCGCGGCCGTCGACGAGGTGCGTGACGCGGTCGCCGCCATCCAGCGGGCGCAGGCATCGCTGCAGACGGAACTCGAGAAGCTGAACGCCGCAAGGGCACGAGGCTAGGGGCTGGGCGTTAGGCGCTAGGGGCTAGGGATCTGCTGAGCCGCCAGCCGCGTACCTCTGGCCGGGTCTCAAGACCCGGCCTCTATGTGCAGAATCCTGTCAAGCTCCTGGATTTCGTGTCCGTCCCGTCTTGGCCGCCAGCCGAGGATCGCTAGAGTTTGAATATGTGCGGCGCCGGGTGATCGCGCAGCGCATTGCGCGTGTCCACCACCAGCACGGCGCGAGAGCCAATCTCCGCGAAATCGTACACGTCGTGGTCGGTCGTGATCACGACGCAGTCCGGCTTGCTGTCGAGTGCCTGGTTCAGCGGCACCGGGCGTGTACACGTGCTCGGCGTGCGTGAACTCCTGCACGTACGGATCGCTGAAGGTGACCACCGCGCCCCGCTGCCTCAAGTACTCGAGAATATCGAGCGCGGGCGATTCGCGCAGGTCCCCGACATTTTTCTTGTACGCCACCCCAACCAGGTGCACGCGCGACCCGTTGACGGCTTTCCGGACCGTGTTGAGCGCGTCGGCGACCCGCGTGACGACGTACTCCGGCATCGAGGCGTTGACCTGGCCGGCCAACTCGATGAACCTCGCCTCGAAGCCGTTCTGCCGCGCCTTCCACGACAGGTAGAACGGGTCGATCGGGATGCAGTGCCCGCCCAGGCCCGGCCCCGGATAGAACGGCATGAACCCGAATGGCTTCGTCCGGGCCGCGTCGATGACCTCCCAGACGTCGATGTTCATCTTGTGGCACATCAGCGCCAGCTCGTTCACCATCCCGATGTTCACCGCGCGGAACGTGTTCTCGAGCAGCTTGGCCATCTCGGCGACGACCGTCGAGCTGACCGGCACGATCGTCGCGGTGACCTGTCCGTACAGCGCGCAGCCCAGCTCGAGGCTGGTCTTGTCGATGCCCCCGACCACCTTGGGAATGTTCCGCGTCTGGTACTGCGGGTTGGAGGGATCGACGCGCTCGGGCGAGAAGAGCAGGAAGAAATCCTTGCCGCCCTTCAACCCGCCCGCTTCGAGCATCGGCTGAACCAGCTCGTCGGTCGTGCCCGGATAGGTGGTCGACTCGAGCGTGACGAGCTGCCCCTTCCGCAGGTGCTTCGCGACGGACTCGACGGCGCGCACGACGAAGGTCATGTCCGGGTCCTTCGTCTTGCGCAGCGGCGTGGGCACCGCGATGTCGATCGCATCCATCGCGGCCAGGTGCGCCATGTCGGTCGTGGCGCGGAAGCGGCCCGCCGCCACGATCTTGCCCAGCTCGGCCGAAGGCACGTCGGGGATATAGCTGCGGCCGGCGTTCAGCTCCCCGGCCTTCCAGGCGTCGATTTCAAAGCCCGTGACGTCGAACCCCGCCTTGGCGAACTCCACGGCGAGCGGCAGTCCGACATAGCCCAGGCCGATGATCCCGATCTTCAGGTCCCTGTTCCGGATGCGTTCAAGGGTGACCATAACCGTTCTCTCCGGGGGCACTGATCCTCGTGCCAATCGATCTGCGCCGTTCGGGCTCCCGATGGAGCCCGTTCCCGCGCTAATCCCGGGGCTCCCGTGAGCCCCGGGCACGGGGACTAACCGCCTCCGCCCAGGCTACGGCGGTCCGCCGAAGCGTCTCGCGAAGGCGGAAGCCCACGTGCTCCATTCCCGGCGTGTACTCAACTCAACCGAGCGCCGGGATTAGGGCTGCGGCCCGACCTTTGGATGCGACGCCGTCGCACGCGCGAGATCGGCATCGACCATCATGCCGACCAGCGCCCGGAAATCCACCTTCGGCTCCCAGCCCAGCATGACGCGCGCCTTGGCGGGGCTGCCGACCAGGTGGTCGACCTCGGCGGGACGCAGCAGCGCGGGATCGACCTTCACGTACTGGTTCCAGTCGAGACCGACGTGGCTGAACGCGACTTCGACCAGGTCCTTCACCGAGTGGCTGACGCCGGTGGCGATCACGTAGTCGTCGGGCGTGGGCTGCTGAAGCATCAGCCACATGGCCCGGACATAGTCCCCGGCAAAACCCCAGTCCCGGTGGGCTTCGATGTTGCCAAGGCACAGTTCGCTGGCGCGGCCGAGCTTGATCCGCGCGACGCCGTCGGTCACCTTGCGGGTGACGAACTCGAGGCCGCGGCGCGGCGACTCGTGGTTGAACAGGATGCCCGAGCAGGCGAACAGGCCGTAGCTCTCCCGGTAGTTGACCGTGATGTAGTGGCCGAACACCTTCGAGACGCCGTAGGGACTGCGCGGATAGAACGGCGTCAGCTCGGTCTGCGGCACTTCGCGCACCTTGCCGAACATCTCGCTCGACGACGCCTGGTAGAGGCGCACCTTGGGGTTGACCTGCCGGATGGCCTCGAGCACGCGGGTGACGCCCATCGCGTTGAACTCGCCGGTCAGCAGCGGCTGATCCCACGATGCCGGAACGAACGACATCGCGGCGAGATTGTAGAACTCGTCGGGCTCCACGTCCTCGATCACGCGGAGCAGCGACAGCGAGTCCAGGAGGTCGGCAGGCCGGAGTTTGATACGATCCAGCAGGTGCTCGATCCGATCGTAGTTCGGCCCGCTCAGTCGCCGGACCACGCCGGTCACCTCGTAGCCCTTGTCGAGCAGCAGTTCGGCCAGGTACGACCCGTCCTGTCCGGTGATGCCCGTGATGATCGCGCGCTTCGGCATGAGATTCAGTCCTCCCGGGAAACAAGTATCTTATGTGGTTCGATCCGGTGAATCAAGGCGCGTCTCGACGGCACGGCCGGGATCGTGCGAAAGGAACCAGGTCGGTTAGAGGGGCGGATGTTTCATGGAATCCATCGATGTCGCGGTCATTGGCGGGGGCGTGGTCGGGCTGGCGATCGCATCGGAGGTGGCCGCGACCGGCGCAGCCGTCTGCCTGCTCGAGCGCCATCCGAAGCCGGGCATGGACACCAGCACGCACAACAGCGGCGTCATCCATGCCGGGATCTACTACCCGGCCGGGTCGCTCAAGACCCGCCTGTGCATCGAAGGCGCACGCCTTCTGTACGAGTTCTGCTCCGCGCACCGGGTCCCCCACGTCCGCTGCGGCAAGCTCATCGTCGCCTCCGACGAGAGCGAGGTGGCCGCGCTCGCCGAACTGAAGGCGAAGGGCGAGGCCAACGGCGTCGAGGGGCTGGAACTGGTGGACGCGGCCTTTGCGCGCCGGCGCGAGCCGCACATCCGGCCGGTTGCCGCGCTGTTCTCGCCCGCGACGGGCATCGTCGAGCCCGAGACGCTGGTCGACGCCCTGGCCCGCCAGGGCGAGGAACGCGGAGCCATCATCCTGCGGGGGACGCCGCTCCTGTCAGGCGAGCGCCGGACCGGCGGGCTGCTGATCCGCTCTCCCAGCGAAGAAATCCTGGCGAGGGTCGTCGTCAATGCCGCGGGGCTGCACGGCGACGAGGTCTCCGCGATGTTCGGTGGCGAGGCCTTCACGATCTACCCGTGCCGCGGCGAGTACGCGGAGCTGGCGCCGTCGAGGACCCGCCTGATCAACGGGCTGGTCTACCCCGTGCCGAACCAGTCGGGGCACGGGCTCGGCGTCCATCTCACGCGGACGACCCGCGGCAGCGTGCTCATCGGGCCGAATGTCCATCACCAGTCGAGCAAGACGGACTACGAGAGCGGCCGGGCGCCGATCGAGTCGTTTGTCGACTCGACGCGAGTCCTGCTGCCTGAGATTACGCTGCAGGACATCCGCCTGGCCGGCAGCGGCATCCGCCCGAACCTGAATCCGCCCGAGAGCGCGTTCGCGGATTTCCTCATCAGACATGACGCGCGGTGCCCGGGCCTGGTGCACGCGGCAGGCACAAGCTCTCCGGGCCTCACCTCATGCCTGGCGATCGGGAAGATGGTGAAGGAGTTGGTGAAGGACGAACTCGGATAATGCGCGGGTAAGGGACTGCGGCGCGCGGCTGGTGGAGATCGGCTGTAGGCCGGGGCTTCAGCCCCGGCGGATCCGGCGGCTCTGAAGAGCCGCCCTACATCGAATTCGTGTTCAAACAGGCGAGTCGCTGCGTGCGGCTCGCTGCGTGCACCGTGTAGCGTGCAGCGTGTAGCGTGTACCCTGTAACCTGCTCCAGCCGCGCTACGGCTTCAACACGCGGCGGTTCGAGATGTGCCTGGCGAGCGCGTTTTGCCAGGGCGGCATCACGATGCCGTGCGACGCCAGCAACTCGGGCGACAGCGCGCAATACATCGGCCGCGAGGCCGCCAGGTGCAGCGTCTTGAACTCGATCGGGCGGAGGCGCGGCGTGCGGCCCATCAGCCGGCCGGCCTCTTCGGCCAGGGCCTGCCACGTGCAGAATCCCGAGTTCACGCAGTGATACAGGCCTGCGGGCGCTTCGCCGGCGAGCAGGCGCCGCGTGGCGTGGGCGATATCGGCAACATAGCTCGGCGACACCGTGCGGTCGGTGAACACCGGGACCTCGTCTCCAGCCTCGATCCCCTCGATGATCTTGTCGACGCTGCTCCGGCGGCCCGTCCAGCCTGGCGCCGCGCCGAACAGGCTCTCGACCCGCAGCACGAACGATCGGGGTGCTTTCGCGGCCATCCACTCGCCCAGCAGCTTTGACGCCGCGTAGACGCTCCTCGGATGGGGCGGGTCCTGCTCGGTGTAGGGGGCACTGGCGCTGCCGTCGAACACGAAGTCCGTGCTGTAGTGCACCAGCGTGGCGCCGCACTCGGACGCGGCGCGCGCGAGGGATTCCACGGCGAAGGCGTTCGTGTCCAGCGCGCGGACGGGCTCGCCTTCAGCCGCGTCCACGTCGTTGTAACTGGCGCAGTTCACGATGGCCTGAGGACGCTCGGCCCGGAGCCGGTCGACGACCGCCGCGTGGTCCGTGATGTCGAGGTCTGATCGGGCCAGCGCGACTACGTCGTATTCGCCTTCGAGCAGCCTGCGCATTGCGGCGCCCAGCTGCCCGGCCGCGCCCGTCACGATCACCTTGTCGGCCATCAGGCGGCGCGCTCCCCCGCCGCGAACGCCTTCATCTTCTCGTCGTCGAACACGCCTTCCCAGCGCGCCACGACCGCCGTCGAAATGCAGTTGCCCATCACGTTCACCGCCGTGCGGCCCATGTCCATGATCTGATCGATGGCGAGCAGGATCGCGGCCCCTTCCAGCGGCAGCTTGAACTGCGACAGGGTGGCCGTCAGCACCACCAGCGCCGCTCGCGGCACGCCGGCGACGCCCTTGCTCGTCAGCATGAGGGTCAGCATCATGATGAGCTGCTGGCCCAGCGTCATCTCCACGTGGAACAACTGTGCCACGAAAACGCTCGCCAGCGACAGATAGAGCGTCGTGCCGTCGAGATTGAAGCTGTAGCCGGTCGGCAGCACGAGTCCCACGATGTTCTTCGGGCAGCCGAACCGTTCCATGATCTCCAGCGCCTTCGGGAGCGCGGCCTCGCTGCTCGCCGTCGTGAAGGCGATGAGGAACGGCTCCTTGACCGCTCGGACGAAGGTGAAGAACGGCACGCGGATGATCACCGACACGCCGCCGATCACGACGATGGCGAAGACGATGAGCCCGCCATACATGAGCAGCACGAGCTTGCCCAGCGTGAACAGGATCCCGAGGCCCATCTTGCCGACCGTGGCCGCGATGGCCGCCATCACGCCGAGGGGCGCGAACATCATCACGTAGCCGGTGAACTTGAACATCGCCTGAGCGGTGCTCTCGAGGAAGTCGACGACCGGCTTGCCCTTCTCGCCGATGGCCGCGACGGCTATGCCGAAGAAGATCGAGAACACGACCAGCTGCAGGATGTCGCCGCGCGCCATCGCATCGAACACCGAGGTGGGGAACAGCGTCACCAGCATGTCCCAGCCGCTGTGCGCCTTGGTCTCCTGCAGCGTCCTGAGCGTGTCGGTGCTGAGCGTCCCGATCTGCAGGCCCGCCCCCGGCTGGAACGTGTTGACGATGAACAGGCCGAGGAAGAGGGCGACCGTGGTGGCGAGCTCGAAGTAGATGATGGCCTTGAGGCCGATCCGCCCCATCGCCTTGATGTCGCCGGTCCCCGCGATCCCGACCACCAGCGTCGAGAACAGCAGCGGCGCGATGATCATCTTGATCATGCGCAGGAAGGTGTCCGCCAGCGGCTTGATGCTCTCGGCGTAGCCCATGACGTGGACGCCATCCACGTCCGATGACGGCCAGAGATACCCGATCACGATCCCGAGGACCAGCCCGGCGAAAATCTGGGTGGTCACCCCGGGCATCCTCGACTTGCGCGGGGGAGCGGCAACAGCCGTGATGTCTACCTTCACAGGGCCTCCGCGATGCAATCAACGACGTAGCGCTGCTGGGCCTCGGTCAGCTCGCCGTAGATCGGCAGGGCCAGCACCGAGTTGGCTGCGGCCTCGGCCTGTGGGAACTGCCCGGGCTTGTAGCCGAGGTGCGCGAAACAGGCCTGGAGATGGAACGGCACCGGGTAGTAGATCGCGGTGCCCACGTTGCGCGAATCGAGGTGGGCCTTGACCTGGTCGCGCTGCGGCAGCCTGACGCAGGTACTGGTTGTAGATGTGGTAGCGGTCGCCGGGCGGCGCCGGCAGGACAACCTTACCCTCGAGGCCTCGCGCGCGAAACAGCTCGCCGTAGCGCTGCGCGTTCCGGCGGCGTCCCTCGGTCCAGCCCGCCAGGTGCCGCGCTTTCACCCGCAGGACGGCCGCCTGGATCGCGTCGAGCCGGAAGTTCCCGCCGATGACCGTGTGGTAGTACTGCTTCTCGCCGCCGTGCACCCGGAGCACCTTCAGCGTGTGGCCCAGCGCGTCGTCCTGGGTGGTGACCAGGCCGCCGTCGCCGAAGGCGCCGAGGTTCTTGCTGGGGAAGAACGAAAACGCGCCGAAGGTCCCGAGCGATCCCACCGTGCGGCCGCTGTAGCGGGCGCCGATGGCCTGCGCGGCGTCCTCGATCACGGCCACCCCGGCCTTCGCGGCGGCGGCGAGGATCGGATCCATCTCCGCGCTCTGGCCGTAGAGGTGCACGGGAATGATCGCCTTGGTACGCGGCGTGATGGCGGCTTCGGCCGCTCGCGGATCGATGTTGAACGTGACCGGGTCGATGTCGACGAACACGGGCGTGGCGCCGAGCCGCGCGACGCAGCCGGCCGTCGCGAAGAACGAGAAGGTGCTCGTGATGACCTCGTCGCCCGGGCCGATGCCGAGCGCCATCATGGCGATGAGCAGGGCGTCGGTGCCCGAGGACACGCCCACGGCGTGCCTGACCTCGAGCATGGCGGCCAGTTCGGACTCGAGCGCCTCGATTTCCGGCCCCATGATGAAGCGCTGGCTGTCGCAGACGCGCGTGATGGTCGCGAGGATCTCGTCACGAATGGGCTGGTACTGAGCCTGCAGATCGAGCATGGGCACGCGCGTGGTGCCCGGGGTGGGGGCGGAGTGGGTTGCAGCCATGGTGAACTCCCGGCGCGTGGGGGTCGGGACGAATTTCGCGCGTTGCAATTTCGTAAGACAATTCTGTCGGGAGCGAAATTCGTCCCGACCCCTAGCTCGCCCGGCAGCCCTTCTGCGGCCAATCCAGAGTCTCGTATCCTAGCATCGCGCTCCGGAAGCGGCAAACACGCGGGCGGTGCAAACGCCGCGAGCGCGGACCCGCGAGGGCGGTCCATCGCGGACCGACGCTATACTTTTCTCATGGACGTCAAGACCGTTTCGCCAGACTTCGACAAGATCATCGACCGTCGCCACTCGGACAGCACCAAGTGGAACGTCTATCCGGAGGACGTGCTGCCGTTGTGGACGGCCGACATGGACTTTCGTGTGCCTTCAGCGGTGGTGGACGCGCTACGCGCCCGCGCGGAGCACGGCGTGTTCGGCTATTGCAGGGAACCGGCCGAGTTGCGCGAGCTGCTGGCGGAACGACTCGCGCGGCTCTACCACTGGCAGGTCCGCCCGGAAGAGATCCTGCTGCAGACCGGCGTGCTGGTCGCGTTCCAGCACGTCTGCGCCGTTGCGGCCACCCAGTCGGAGGGCGTGCTGGTCCAGCCGCCCGTCTATCCGCCGATCTACGGAGCGCCGGCATTCAACAAGTCGATTCACCAGGAAGCGCCGCTGCACCAGCGGCCCGACGGGACGTACGAAATCGATTTCGACGCCTTCGAGGCGGCCATCACGGACAACACGCGGGTCTTCATCCTGTGCAACCCGCACAACCCGGTCGGCCGCGCCTACACCCGCGCCGAGCTCGAACGCCTTGCGGAGATCTGCCTCCGCCACGACGTCCTGATCTGCTCGGACGAGATCCACTGCGACCTGCTCGCGCCGGGGGTGAGGCACACGCCGATCGCTTCGATTGCAGCCGAGATCGCCGGGCGGACGGTGACGCTGATGGCGCCGAGCAAGACGTTCAACGTCCCGGGGCTCCGGTGCTCGTTCGCCATCGTCCCGGACCGGGCGCTTCGGAAACGCCTGGCGCGCCCGAGTGCCGCGGATTTCTCCGAGGTCAACAATTTCGGGCTGGCTGCCTCCATCGCGGCCTATCGCGACGGACAGCCTTGGGTCGACCAGCTCCTCGCCTACCTCGACGGAAATCGCAGGGCCGTCATCGAATACGTGCGCCGCGAAATGCCGGGCATCCGCGTCGCGGCGTCCGAGGCGACCTACCTGGCGTGGCTCGACTGCCGCGACAGCGGCATCGAGGGCAGCCCCTACAAGTTCTTCCTGGAGAAGGCGCGCGTGGCGCTATCGGATGGCCCGGCGTTCGGTACGGGAGGGAAAGGGTTCGTGCGCCTCAACTTCGGGTGTCCGCGAGCGACGCTGATGGAGGCGCTCCGAAGGATGAAGGCGGCCATCTGAAGACCCCGGGCTACATCGGACACGCGGGGGACATCGTGATGTAGGCCGGGGCTTCAGCCCCGGCGATCGGTTTGCCCCGGGGTCTGAAGACCCCGGGCTACAACAGGCACGCCGTCACATCAGGCACGCCGTCACATCAGGCACAGCGTCACATCAGGTACAGCGTCACATCAGGCACACCGTCACATCGGACGCGACGCGCCGCCTTTCATCTCTGCCGCTCTTTCACCGCGGCCCGGGTCTCGCGATCGATTTCGCGCCGCCGGATGGTCTCGCGCCGATCGTGATCCTGCTTGCCCTTGGCGAGGCTGATGGCCAGCTTCACCCGGCCGTTCTTGAAATACATCCGCACGGGCACGATGGTCATGCCTTTTTCGACCGTCTTGCCGATGAGCTTGCGGATCTCTTCGCGCTTGAGCAGCAGCTTTCGCTTCCGCAGCGATTCGTGGTCCGCGTACCCGCGGCTGCTGTACGGCCCGATGTGGATGTTGTGCGCGAACACTTCCCCGCCCTCGACCTTCGCGAAGCTGTCGCGCAGGTTGACCTTGCCTTCGCGGATCGCCTTGACCTCGGTCCCCATCAGCACCATGCCGGCCTCGAAGGTCTCGAGCAGATGGAAGTCGTGATGCGCCTTGCGGTTCTCGGAGATGATGCGTTCGGCCTTCTTGCGCTCGTCTTTATCGGTCATTGCACACCGGAACGAAACGGACGGGGGCGGAAGGGGTCGGGACGGATTTCGCGCACAACGATTCTGTAACTCAATATTGTCATGCGCGAAATCCGTCCCGACCCCTGGTCATTTCGCGGCGCGGCGCGGGACTTTGCCTTTTGCCAGGCGGGCCGCGAGCAGGATCGCCTCGATCAGGCTGCCTGGGTCGGCCACGCCCTTGCCCGCGATGTCGAACGCCGTGCCGTGGTCGACCGAGGTCCGGATGATGGGCAGGCCGAGCGTGACGTTGACCGACTTGCCGAACGCCAGCAGCTTGACCGGGATCAGGCCCTGGTCATGGTAGCAGGCGACCACCGCGTCGAACTCGTTGCGCGCCGCACGCACGAACACCGTGTCGCCCGGGAACGGCCCCTGGATGTCGAATCCATCCGCCCGGCAGGCTGCGACGGCGGGCGCGATCACGTCACGTTCCTCACTGCCGAGCAGGCCCGCTTCCCCGGCGTGCGGGTTCAACCCCGCCACCGCGACTCGCGGCGTCGGGTATCCGAAGCGCGGCAACTCGCGCACCGTCAGCCTCAGGATCGATTCCATCACGTCGCGCGTCAACAGGCGCGGCACATCCTTCAGCGGCACGTGCACGGTGGCGAGAATCACGCGGATCGATTCCGCGTAGAACATCATGGCCACCTGCGGCGCGCCGGTCAGGTGCGCCAGCAGGTCCGTGTGGCCGCGCCACGGCAGGCCGGCCAGCGCGAACGCCTCCTTGTTGATCGGCGCGGTGGCAATCGCCTGCACGCGGCCGGCCATCGCGTCGCCGACGGCATCGACGATGGCGTTGTACGCGGCCTTCCCGGCTTCGGCCGACAGGACTCCAGGCGGGAATTCGACGTGGTCGTCGCGGCCGTAGAACACCGGCTCGCACACCCGCGTGACGCGGGCGTCGGCGACGGCCTTGCGGGCGATCTCGAGGCCAATGCCGGCCGGATCGCCCAGCGTGATGGCGATGCGTGGAAGCGCCATGGCGTTGGTTCCCTGTTGGCCCTAGCTGCCGCCGCAGCGGGCGGCGCGGGCCTCTTCGGAGGCGCCGGGATGCTCATCCCGTTCCTTCGGGAACGATCCAGGGGGCAGCTCGTAGCGCAGGCAGCATTTCAGGCGGCCGCAGAGTCCCGACAGCCTCGACGGGTTCAGGGCCAGGTCCTGCTGCTTCGCCATCTTGATCGAGACCGGATCGAAGCTGGTCAGGAACGCGGTGCAGCAGAGGGGGCGGCCGCAGGTCCCGTAGCCGCTCAGCAGCTTCGCCTCGTCCCGGACGCCGATCTGCCGCAGCTCGATCCGGGTCTTGAACTCCGACGCGAGCTCGCGCACCAGCTCGCGGAAATCCACCCGGCCTTCGGCGGTGAAATAGAACACCAGGCGGGAACCGTCGAAGACCTGTTCAACCCGGGTCAGCTTCATCGCGAGGCCGCGCTCGCGGATCTTCATGATGCCGACGCGGTAGGCCTCCCGCTCTCGCTCGTCCTGCCGCTCCCGGACGACCAGATCCTGTGGCGTCGCGCGCCGCAGCACCCTGCCGACCGGCATGCTCTCCGCCAGTCTCAGCAACAGCACGCCGGCGGTTGCCGTCACCTGGCCGACGAGCGACCCCGCCTCGGTCTGCACGACGACGGCATCACCCGGCGAAAACGGTCCGTCGTGGTCAACGGCCGCGATCACGCGAACCCACCCCAGCGGAGTGGTCCGTACCGTGACGACGGCGCCGGGGTGTCCAGCGCTCATATGCACCTGCATCTATCAGGCCGGAGCCCGGTCCGGGCGGCGAGGCTACAACTGGAACGCCAGCCAGTCGACGACGATCTTCGGACTGCCGTTGTTGCGTTCCAGTGCCCCCAGCGCCCGGCCGACTGCGGCGAACGCGCGGATGACGCTGTCGTGGTCGTACAACCTCGCCAGAGGATCGAGCTCGGATCTCAGGTCGAGATTGACCAGCGCCGCGTCAGGCGCGCGAGTGACTAGTATGGCCACGTCGCGCAGCAGCGACCCCATCGCGCGCAGGCGAAGCCCGAGCGCCCGGCGGTCGGCCGGCTGCGACGACTTGTCCGACTCGGCTTCCCGGCTCTTCTTCTCCTTCGACTTTCGAACGGGCATCTGCAGCAGGGCCGCCCCGGCTGCGAAGCGCAGCCTGACATCTCGGCAGTTCGCCGCCTGCTGCAGCACGGCGGCCGCCACCGCGCGGGCCTCGCCCAGCTCCTCGACACGCGCCGCCAGCGCGCGGCCGATGCTGCCGTCGGCCAGCGCGGCCACCGCCCGCGCGTCGTGCTCCCCATAACCGTGGCGCGCGACCAGGTAACCGGCGATATCGACCGCCGAGAGCGGCGCGAACCGCAGGTGGCAGCATCGCGACCGTACCGTCGCGAGCAGCATGTCCGGCCGCGAGGTCACCAGGACGAATGCCGAGGCTCCCGGCGGCTCCTCCAGCGTCTTGAGCAGCGCGTTCTGCGGCTCGTCCCGCATCAGGTCGGCCTGGTCGATGATGGCGACGCGCAACCGGCCCTCGAAGGGACGATACGCGGTCCGGCCGACAACCTCGCGGATCTGGTCAACCTTGATCGCCGCGCCGTCCTCGGAGCCGACGATCGAGACGTCCGGGTGCAGGCCCCGCTCGATCTTGCTGCAGGACGAACACGTCCCGCACGCGTCGACGCCGCCTGCGACCTCGACCGGGCTCAGACAATTCATGGCCTGCGCGAGCGACTGCGCGACGAGCCGCTTGCCGATGCCATCCGGACCGGAGAAGATCAGGCTCGGCGGGACAGAACTTGACGAAACCGCCTTTTCGAGCAGCGAGATCAGACGCCGATGGCCGATCACGTCCCGGAATGTCATTCCGTACTCGAAAGTTCCGCGAAAATGCTATCACACTAAGGGCTTGGGGCTTGGGGCTCGAGCCTTGGGGCCAGGCGCTGGCGGCTAGGGGCTAGCCGGCTGGCGGGTCCAGGCTGACGCCGGAAGCAACAAGGCCGAAGGCCGAATGCCAGCAGCGGGGCGCGAGGCGCCGCTCAGAACAGGGAGGCGCCGGCCCCGAACAGGACGATCTTCAGGGCGAGCAGCAGCCCCATCACGGCGAGCCCGACCACGGCCCGCCATTCCCGATTGCGCCACGCGCGTTCCAGGCTGAATGGCCGATCGACGACCGATAGACGACCGTAACAGTAGTCGTTGTACTGGTCGCCGAATCGCGCGCGCAGGAACGCTTCTTCGGTGCGGATGGCGGCGGTCAACGTGACGCCCAGGTAGATGACCGTCACGATCGCAACCGGGATGCTGGCGCAGGCCACGGCGACGCCCGCGCCCATGATGCTCGACCCGAGGTAGAGCGGGTGCCGCACGAACCGGTACGGGCCGGACCGCGTCACCTCCCGGCTCTTTTCGAGATGGCCGGCCGACCAGACGCGAATGGCCTCCCCGACCGACGCCACCAGGCCCCCGATGAGAATCGAGTTCCAGCGTGGAGCGGCCAGGACGAGCACGAGCGCCCCGGCACCGAATCCGATGGGCACGCGCAGGCGGGCAAGGCGAGCGGTCAGGTCAGCCATGAACGAGCAGTGACGCCATCCGACGATCGACCGCTCGGGTGACCTCGCCGGTCGAGACGTCCATGATACACGGCGTCGACCGGCGGCATCGCCTTTTGTGGTGGCACTCGCACTGCTCGAACCTCGACAGGCTCTCATCGTCCGGGTTGAACGAGCCGTTGCGGACAGGATTGGTCGGACCGAACAGGCCGACGGCTGGCGTCCCGAGCGCGGTCGCGAGGTGCAGCGGCCCGGTGTCGCCCGAGATGATGAGCGCCGCGCCCTTCAAGAGCGCCGCGAGGTCGCCCAGCGTCGTGCGCGGAGCGATGGCGGCGCCGCCCCGAGACGAGGCGACGACCGATTCGGCGAGCGGCCGCTCATTCGGGCCCCAGATCACGGCGGACTTCACGCCATGGCGTGCCCGAAGGTGATCGGCAATCGCGCCGAACCGTTCCGGCGGCCACTGCTTGTTCGGCCAGCCGGCGCTCGGATTGATGATGGCAAAGCGATCATCGGGGCCGATCGCAAGCGCCGCGCGCGTGTCCCTGACGACAGCTGAGGGAGGGATCACGATCGGAAACCGTGGCGATCCGCCTCCGACGCCGAGCGCGGCGAGGACCGCCATGTTCTTTGAGATGACGTGCCCGGTCGAGAGGCGGGATCACCGCCTCCGAGTAGAAGTGCCGTGCGGCCTTTTCGCGGAGGTGACCGGCGTCGAAACCGATGACGCGCCGGGCGCCGGTCGCGCGGGTCAGCGCGGCCGACTTCAGCAGGCCCTGCAGGTCGATGGCGACATCGTAGCGAGTCCGGCGCAGCGACGGGATGACAAGGGGCCACGAGTTGGCGCCGACCTCGAATACCTGATCCAGGCCCTGCACCAGGTCGAGCATGCGGCGATATCGGCTGTCCACGACCCAGTCGATCCGTGCCTCCGGCCACGCCTGCCGCAGGGCGGCGGCGACCGGGAGCGCGTGGATGATGTCGCCCAGCGCGCCGAGACGCACGATGAGGATCGTCGTGCTCATGTCGAATCTGCCCTCAAGGCCGACGTCCAGTAGCGTCGCGGGCCGCGGCACGTTGATCGGCCGGACCCTTGAGCCGAGCCGATAGGCGTCAGTCTGCAAGTCGCGTCGAAGGGGCCGAAATCCGCGGCGGGTTGGGGACCCGCCGCTTCCGCCGACCTCACCCCGAAGATGCGACTTGCCGGCGAGCGCGAGCGGGTCCGACGAGCGACGTGCCGTGGCCCGCGCCGGCTGAAGCAGCGCGGTCTCAGGACGTTGCTCCGTGGCGCCCCAGTCGCCCGAGCAGGTCGCGCGTCGAGTGGTCCTTCGGATCGCCGACGATCGCGGTCCTTCCCCCGTAGCCCTGCACGATGTGGCGCTCGGGCACCGACTCGACGGTGTAGTCGGTGCCCTTGCAGTGGACATCCGGCATGAGCCGCGTCAGCACCTCGCCCACCGTCGGCCCCGAAAACAGCACCACGTAGTCGACAGCGCGCAGCGCCGCCACCAGCTCGGCGCGGTCGGACCCGCTCAGGATCGGCCGGCCCTCCCCCTTCAGCATCCTCACCGATTCATCGTCATTGATCGCCACGATGAGCCGGTCGGCTTCGGCGGCGGCGCCTTCGAGATAGCGGATGTGCCCGACGTGCAGCAGGTCGAAGCACCCGTTGGCGAGGGCGATCGATCGGCCTTCGCCGCGATCGGCCGCGACGATGTCCTCGAGCTCATCGAGCGTGACGATCTTGGCCATGGTCCGATCTACGCGGCGGGATGGTCGAGCAGCCAGACGACCGCTTCGATGAGGTTTTCGCAGACGGCCTCGGCCGGCCGGCCCTCTCGCGGGCCGTGGGCCTCGGACGCGCCGTATCCCGTCTTCACAAGGATCCCGCGGGCTCCGGCGTTGTGGCCGAGTTGGACGTCGATCCACTTGTCGCCGATGACCACCGAGCGCCCGAGATCGATGTCCAGGTCGCGGGCCGCCTGATCGACCATCCCCGTTCGCGGCTTGCGGCACTGGCAGTCACGTCGGTACGCCTCGATCTTCGCGTCGGGCAGGTGCGGACAGTAGTAGTAGCCGTCAAACGCTTCGCCGCCTTCCGCGAACCGATCGGCCAGATACCGCCGCCCTTCGGCGACGAAACTCTCGGGGAAGATTCCCTTGGCGACGCCGGCCTGGTTGGTCACGACCACGGCGAGGTACCCCGCGCGGCGCAGCAAGCGCACGGCCTCGATGGCGTACGGATACAGCACGATCCGCTCGACGCGGTCGATGTAGCCGGCCTCTTCGACCAGCGTGCCGTCACGATCGAGGAAGGCGGCGGGGCGCATGGGTTATAGTTATAGCAGGTTATAGGTTACAGGTTATAGGTTACAGGTTATCGGCTGCACGCGGCAGGCTACAGGCCACGGGCCACAGGCGGCACACTGCACGCTGCGGGCTGTAGGTTCCAGGCGCTTCAGGCTCTGGGCCTTGAGCCTTGAGCCTTTGGCGTCAGGCTCGAGGACAAATGCCACATCCGCACACAACACGCTCCACGGTCATGGCGAGGCCGCAACGCCGCCGGCCTCCAGCCGGGCACACACCTCGTCTCTTACGCGTTCCGGCGCGATGCCGGTCATGCAGACGTGATCGAGCGGGCACTCGCGCAGCATGCACGGCCTGCACCAGGCCGGCGAGGTCAACACGGCGTGTGCTGCGGCCCCGGTCCCGTTCTCCGACGCGAATGGAAGCGGCGAGGTCGCCCATTCCTGCGTCGACCCGAACATGGCGACCACCGGCACACCGACGGCAGCAGCGACGTGCATGGCGCCGGAGTCGTTCGACACGCACACCCGGCACCTTGCCATCACGCCGGCCATTTCCTGCAGCGTCGTGCGCCCGGTCAGGTCGACGACCGGCAGGCCCACCAGGCGCGCCGCGCCGCCTTCGTCTGGCGCACGCGCCGGGTCAGCCCGGCTCGACCGGGCGTCCCGTCTCATCTTACCGGCTTCCCGCGCAATCTCGCATGCCACGGGCGCGTCCGCCCGGCTCCCGATCAGGACGCAGGCGGTGCCTCCGCCCGCGGTGAGCGCCGCGATCAGGCGGGCGAAGTGCTCGGGAGGCCACTGCTTGGCGCTGCCGTAGGCCGCGCCGGGCGCCAGGCCGACGAGTCGATCCGTGCCATTCCACCCATTCGACTCGAGGAGATCCCACGCCGTCGCCCGCAGTTCGGGCGGCAGCTCGAGCCTGACCTGGAGTGGCCCCGTTTCCATTCCGAGCGCGCTGACGAGGCGCCCATAGTACTCGGCCTGGTGCAGTCTGCCTTTGGCGCGGGGGACCGCCCGTGTGAGCAGCATGCGCCGCAGATCCCGCGCGTAGCCCCACCGTTCGGGCACGCCCGCCCGCGCAACCAGCAGCGCCGCGTGCAGCGAGTTGGGCAGCAGGATGGCGCGATCGGCGCCCACCGCCCTGATCGCCGAAACGCTCCGCCCGAACGCGCGAACGGCCGACAGGCCGCCGCCGGATGGAAGCGACAGCACCTGGTCGACGCCCGGGACCAGCGCGAACAGTCCCGCAACCGACGGGCGCGCGGCCACCGCGAGCCGGCCCGTGTCCGGATGCCGCCGGATGGCGGCAAGAGCCGGCAGGGCCATCACCACGTCGCCCAGCCAGTTCGGCGCGACGACAAGCGTCGTCATGACCCGTTCTCGCCGCGTCCCGCGGCGGGGAACATGCCGCGATCGCGCGGCGGATTGGGATCAGCGTCGCGCCAGCGGCGGTGCATCCAGAGCCACAGCTCCGGGTGCCGGCGGACGTACATTTCAAGCACGTCGGTGCAGCGTTGCGTGAAGTCGCGAACCGACTCGGGCGTGTCCTCGGTCGGCGGGTCCACCGGGTGCTCGTAGATCAGCCGGTAGCGTCCGGGGCCCATCGGGAGCGCAAAGACCGGGATGACGGGCGCGCCGGTGCGCTGCGCCAGCACGGCCAGGGCAAGCGTGGTGGCGGCGGGCCGGTTGAAGAAATCGACCAGCACCGCGTCGGGCATCTGGATGTGCTGATCGATCAGCATCGCGACGCCGTGGTTGGCCGCGAGCGCCCGGAGAATGCGCCGCAGCGCTCCGCGGCGGTAGATCACGCTGTTGCCCGTGGCCCCTCGCACGCGCTCGACCAGCGCGTTGAGCAGCGGGTTGTCGAGCGGCCGGGCCAGCACGGCGATCGGGGGCATCACGGCGGCATGCGCGATCGCCTGGACTTCCCAGAAGCCGAAGTGCCCGGTGAAGAACAGCACGCCGCGGCCCAGGGCAAAGGCCTCCCGCGCGCGATCCTGGCCTTCGAACTCGACCCGGGCCAGCATCTGTTCCGGGGTCAGCGTGCTGAACTTCAACAGCTCGAACAGCACGCGACCGAAGTGGCGGAACACGCCGCGCGCCATCCGCCGATGCTCGGCGGGCGTCTTCAGCGGAAACGCCGCCGCGATGTTCTCGAGCGTGATCCGGCGATGGCGCGCGTCGAGCGCGCAGAACAGGTCGCCCAGCCCCGTCCCGCACGCGGACACGAGCCTCCACGGCAGCAGGCGGACGGCCTGCGTCAGCAAGGCAACGAGCAGGTACTCGGCACGGTGTTTCACGTCAGTGCGGTGTAGCCGGCGAGCGGGCTCGGCGCGCGCGCCGAGAGACGGGCTTCCCGGGCCGTGGCCAGCTCGGCGGCCAGCCAGCTCTTGAACTCGGCCGACGGTTCGAGCGACATGCGCAGGGGAATCCATGCCAGTGGCAGCGCCGGTTCCCCGAGCGGCACCAGGCGCATCAGATCTTTCTCGGTGGTCATGATGAACCGCGCGCCCGCGGCCTGCGCTTCGGCCACCACGCCCTGCACCTCGCGCTGAGTATAGCGGTGGTGATCCTTGAACGCGCGCGTTCCTGCCACCGTCCATCCCGCGCGAGCAAGGTCGGCGAAGAACCGCTCGGGGCTCGCAATGCCCGCGACGCCAAACACAGGCCCCCCGGGCTGCACCGGCACGCTTCTGTCGGGCCCCTGCCGGACCATGGCCGTGCCGAGCGTGCGAACCGCGCGGAAAACCGTCTGCACGCCGAGCCTGGCGCCCACCTCCCGCGCTTCGCTGTCGATCGAATCCGTGACAAGGATCGCATCGGCGCGCCTGGCCGTGACCAGCGATTCCCGCAGCCTTCCGTCGGGCAGGGTCCGCGGATTGCACAGATCGTCCGGCCGCACGACGAGCAGGTCCACGTCCCGGTCGAGCTGCAGATGCTGGAACCCGTCGTCGAGAAGATGCACCGTGCAGCCCAGGTGCAGCTCGGCAAGCCGCCCGGCCAGGTGCCGATCCGGCGAGACCAGGACCGCAACCTTGTCGAGCGACCGCGCCAGCATCAGCGGTTCATCGCCGCTCTGGTCGAGCGTGCCGCACACGCGGTGACCGTCGGACACCACGACCACCCCGTCGACGGGATCGCGCCGGGCGTAGCCGCGGGTCAGGATCGAAGGCCGCTCGCCGGCCTGGCGCAGCAGCTCCGCCAGGTACGCGACCATCGGCGTCTTGCCGCTGCCGCCGACCGTCAGGTTGCCCACGCTGACCACCGGGCGATCGAGCGTCTTTCTGCGTCCCGGCCGATCGTAGAGTTGCCGCCGTGCCCGTGCGGCCCGCGCGTAGGCGATGCCCAGCAGCGACATCACGTCCCCGCGCGGCCCCGAAACGGCACCACGGTCCTGTGGGGTTGCGCGGACTGGTCGGGGAAGACGTCCAGGATCGCGGCCAGGCTCTTGGCCCGCGCGCCGCGATTGGCGGCAACCTGCGTCCGCGCCGCCTCGCCGAGCCGCTCGCGCCGCTCGCGGTTGGTGATCAGATCGAGCAGCGCGGCTTCCAGCTCGGCCGCGTTGTTCACCTGGATGCCGGCCTCGTGCCGAAGGAACGTCTCGGCGATCTCGGCGAAGTTCTGCATGTGGGGCCCGAAGACCACGGCCTTGCCGAAAATCGCCGGCTCCAGGATGTTGTGGCCTCCCGTGTTGACGAGGCTGCCGCCCACGAACACGACGGTGGCGACCTGGTACACCTGCGCCAGCTCGCCGATGGTGTCCAGGATGACCACGTCGGCCCGCGGGTCCTCGTCGATGGTCAGCTCGGTGCGCCGCACGGTGCGGAAGCCGGACTGGCGCGCCAGCTGCTCGACCTCGTCGAACCGCTCGGGCTTGCGCGGCGCGATGATGAGCAGCGGGTGGCGGGTCATCGTCCGGATACGCTCGAAGGCGCGGAACACCAGCTCGTCCTCGCCGGGCATCGTGCTGCCCGCGACGATCACGGGCCGCCCCTCGGGCACCTGGAAGAACCGCAGGACGCGGTCGGGCGGACGGCCCTGCACGGGCGCGACCTGGAGCGCGTCGAACTTCAGGCTGCCTGTCACCGTCACCCGATCGGGCGGCGCGCCGAGATCGATGATGCGGCGGGCGCTTTCCTCACCCTGCATGCAGAACCGATCGACCAGCGTCAGGACGCGGCGGAACAGCGGACGAACCCTCCGGTAGCGCGGATACGATCGCGCCGAGATGCGGCCGTTGATCATGACGGTCCGGACTCCCCTGGCGCGGCAGGCCCGGAGGAGGTTCGGCCAGATCTCGGTCTCCATCATGATGAACAGCCGGGGCCTGATGACGCGAAGCGTCCGGTTCACGATGAAGGGCAGGTCGAACGGAAAATAGAACAGCCCGTCGGCCATCTGGAAGTTTCGACGCGCGATCTGCTGGCCGGAAAGCGTCGTGGTCGACACATACAGGCGCAGGCGCGGGTAGCGTTCCTTGAGGTCGGCCGCGATGGCGCGCGCCGTCAGCGCTTCGCCGACCGACACGGCGTGGATCCAGATCGACGCCTCCCCGTCCAGGTTGAGCGAGACGGGCAGCAGGCCGAAGCGTTCGCCGAGCGTGCCGACGTATTTCTTGTACCGGATCGCCTGGTAGACAAAGTATGGCGATGCCACCACGAAGAGGGCAACCATCACCAGACTGTAGAGGACATACATAGGCACGAGGCCAAACGCGCGGGCCGACCGCGTCAGCGTGTTGACCCGAGGTCAGGCCGGCAACACGGGGCTCGAGCAGGTCTGACGGGGCGTTTCCGGCCTGTTTCAGGCCCGAATCAAGGTCGTGGCGCAGTATAGCACGCGGGTTTGACCCCCCCGCAACCCGTTCATTACAATGCATGTTTGGCCCGTCGAGCCGGCGGTCGGCCAGAACGCGACTCCGCCGGCAGGACCACAGCAGCCCCCCGGGAGCCTCGTAACCAACGTGTAGACCGGGACACTGGCCGATCTCCGACCGCCTGCCCGGGCGGGCCGGAGAGCAGGATCCAGGCCGGTGTCTACGGCAGGAGGACGTCCATGGCGATTCGTGTCGGCATCAACGGATTTGGCCGCATCGGCCGGAACATCATGCGGGCCGCGCTCGGCAACCGCGAGTTCGACTTTGTCGCCGTCAACGACATCACCGATACCAGGACGCTCGCCCACTTGCTCAAGTACGACTCGATCCTCGGCAACCTCGACGCGGCGATCGAGTCGGGCGACGGCTGGATCAGCGTCAACGGCGACAAGTTCCAGGTGCTGTCTCAGCGCGATCCCGCGCTGCTGCCGTGGAAAGATCTCGGGGTCGACGTCGTGTTCGAGAGCACCGGCAAGTTCACCAAGAAGGAAGATGCGTCCAAGCACGTGGCGGGAGGCGCCAAGCGCGTCATCATCACCGCGCCGGCCACCGGCCCGGATGCCACCCTGGTGATGGGCGTGAACAACACGATCTACGATCCGGCGAAGCATGTCGTCGTGTCGAACGCCTCGTGCACGACCAACTGCCTCGCGCCGTTCGCCAAGGTGCTGCACGAGTCGTTCGGGATCAGGAAAGGGTGGATGACGACCATCCATTCGTATACCAACGACCAGGTGATCCTGGACTTCCCGCACAAGGATCTTCGCCGCGCGCGTGCCGCCGCCCTCTCGATGATCCCGACCACGACCGGGGCCGCCAAGGCGGTGGGAGAGGTGCTGCCGGCGCTGAAGGGCAAGCTCGACGGCTTCTCGATGCGCGTGCCGACGCCGAACGTGTCGGTGGTGGACCTGGCGGCGATCCTCGACAAGAAGACCACGGGCGAGGAGGTCAACGGCGCGTTTCGCAGCGCGGCGGCCGGGGCCCTGAAGGGGATCCTCGCGGTCGAGGACGCGCCGCTCGTGTCGATGGACTTCCGCGGCAACTCGAACTCCTCCATCATCGACTCCGCGTATACCAAGGTGATGGACGGCGATTTCGTGAAGGTGCTCGCGTGGTACGACAACGAGTGGGGCTACTCGAAGCGGTGCGTGGATCTGGTCGTGTACATGGCGGGGAAAGGACTGTAGGCGGGCAGCAAGCGTCGAACCAGCGCCTAGCGCCCAGCCCCTAGCCCCAAGCCCCTAGCCCCAAGCCCCAAGCCCCTAGCCCCCGTGATTGGAGCCCGGAATGGCCAAACTATCCATACGTGACCTCGACCTCGAGGGCAAGCGTGTCTTCATCCGGGTGGACTTCAACGTCCCGATCAAAGAGGGGCGGATCAAGGACGACACGCGCATCAGGGCGTCGCTGCCGACCATCAGGTACGCGCTCGAGCATGGCGCGACCGTCATCCTGGCGTCGCATCTCGGCCGCCCGAAGGGCGGGCCGAGCCCCGAGTTCAGCCTCAGGCCTGTGGCCGAGCACCTGGCGACGCTGGTCGGCCGCCCGGTGACCTTCGCCGAGGACTGCATCGGCGAGCCCGCCAGCCGGGCGATCAGCCAGGCGCAGGCCCAGGGCAATCGCCTGGTGCTGCTCGAGAACGTGCGCTTCCACCCGCAGGAAGAGAAGAACGACGCGGCGTTCGCGGGCCAGTTGGCCGCGAACGCGGACCTCTACGTCAACGACGCGTTTGGGTCGAGCCACCGGGCGCACGCGTCGACCGAGGGAATCGCGCACCTCATTGCGCGGGCGGCGGCCGGTTTCCTGATGGATGACGAGCTGAAGTACCTCGGGCAGGCGCTCGAGGCGCCCGGACGGCCGTTTGTCGCCATCCTCGGCGGCGCGAAGGTGTCGGACAAGATCGAGGTCATCGAGAACTTTCTGAGCCGCGTCGACGTGCTGATCATCGGCGGCGCGATGGCGTACACGTTCCTCAAGTCCCGCGGCGTACCGGTCGGCACCTCGCTCGTCGAGGACGACAAGCTCGACGCCGCACGCGAGATCGAGCGCCGCGCGAAGGAGCGCGGCCTTCGGCTCGAGCTGCCGGTCGACCACGTGGTGGCGCCGAAACTCGAGGCGGGCATCACGGTCGAAGCGATATCGGTCGGAAGCCTGGCGATCGGCGATCGGATGGGCCTGGACATCGGGCCAAAGACGATCCGGCTGTTTTCTGACATCATCGCCACGGCGAAGACGGTCGTCTGGAACGGACCGATGGGCGTGTTCGAGGTCAGCCCGTTCGACGCGGGCACAACGGCCGTGGCCAAGGCAGTGGCTGCCGTGAAGGGCACGACCATTGTCGGAGGCGGCGATTCAGTGGCGGCGCTTGCCAAGGCGGGCGTGTCGGATCGGATCACGCACATCTCGACGGGCGGCGGCGCATCGCTCGAGTTCCTCGGCGGCCGCAAGCTGCCTGGCGTGGAAGCGCTGAGCGAGAAATGACAGGAGGCGCGGCCGCCAGCCGCCAGCCTTCAGCCGGACAATGCTCACAGAAAGGCCTTCTCCCATGGCGACACGCATCCCGTTCGTCGCGGCCAACTGGAAGATGTTCAAGACCGTGCAGGAAGCGGTCTTCTACGTCAAGGAACTCGGGCTGCTCGCCACGGATGTCGACGATGTCGAGATCGTGGTGGCGCCTGCGTTTACGGCTCTGTACGCGGCGGCGGAAGAGGCGCGCAATACGCACGTCGGCATCGCGGGCCAGGATCTCTACTGGGAGAAGGAGGGCGCGTTCACCGGCGAGGTGAGCGCGACCATGCTCAAGGAAGCCGGCGCGGGTTTCGTCATCATCGGCCACTCGGAGCGGCGGCGGCTGTTTGGAGAGACCAATCAGGAGGTGAGCCGCAAGCTCATCGCGGCGCTCGGCGCCGGCCTCACGCCGATTGTCTGCATCGGCGAGACGCTCGAGGAGCGCGATGCGAAGCAGACGCTCGACGTGCTCGATCGCCAGATCAAGGAGTGCCTCGACGGCCTGACCGGCGAGCAGGTGGCGGGCCTGGTCATCGCCTACGAGCCCGTGTGGGCGATCGGGACGGGCCGCAATGCCACTCCTCGACAGGCGGGCGAGGCGCACACCCACATTCGGAGCCGGCTCCGCCAGTGGTTCGGGGGCGACGGGGCGGAGGGGTGTCACGTGATCTACGGCGGCAGCGTGAAGCCCGACAACATCCGTGATCTGATTGCGCTCGAGGATGTGGACGGGGCGCTGGTCGGCGGCGCGAGCCTCGAGGTGCGCGCGTTTTTCGAGATTGTGAAAGCCAGCCGCAAGGTATAATGACCGGATGCTCTACTATCTGTTGACGGCCGCGTACGTGGTGGTGTGCCTGTTGCTGCTGCTGGTGATCCTGCTTCAGCAGGGGCGGGCGGGCGACATTGCGAGCGCGTTTGGCGGCTCCAGCAGTCAGACGGCGTTTGGCGCGCGCTCCGGCGCGACCTTGCTCACGCGGGCGACTGCGGTGCTCTCGACCCTCTTCATCCTGGGCGCGATGGGCCTGGCGGTGGTGTATCAGAAGGGGCCGCGATCGGCCATGAGCGGGGTGAAGCTGCCGGCGGGCCAGACGGCGCCGGTGAAGTCGTCGCCCGGGCCGACCACGCCGCCCGCTTCAGCGCCGGCGCAGACGACCCCACCGGCCACCGCGCCGGGACCGGCCGCACAGACGGCGCCGCCTGCGACGCCCGCTCCGGCACCAGCGACGTCCGTGCCTGCGCCGGCGAAGCAGGCGCCACCGAAGAAGTAGGATGGATGAGGCATCCGGGATCGCCTCTGATAGAATCCCGGGCCTGACGCGCGCCGCCCGTGTGCCAGGCAGACATCCCTCGATTGCGGAAGTGGCGGAACTGGCAGACGCACCAGCTTGAGGGGCTGGCGCTCGCAAGGGCGTGGGGGTTCGAATCCCCCCTTCCGCACCATTCGACTCGGTCGCTACGCTCCCTCGCTCATGGCAAGCCACTGCATGAGCGACCGAGGCGAATGGTGTCCTGCCTGCCCCGAGTGAGGCCTTAGGCCGAATCGAGGGGAGCGATCAATCGTCAGCAAGCGAGTCGAAGGGCACCCAGTCACGGCTCCCTTGCTCATGGCAAGCCACTGCATGAGCGACCGAGGCGAATGGTGTCCTGCCTGCCCCGAGTGAGGCCTTAGGCCGAATCGAGGGGAGCAATGAATCGTCAGCAAGCGAGTCGAAGGGCACCCAGTCGAAGCAAGCCAATCGAAGTCTCTCCCGCCGTAGCCGTCAGGCGCTTGCCTCGCCGAAGCTCGAAGAGCGAAGGCGGGCAGGGAGTAGGCGGACCCGCTCCCTATTCGGTTCTCCCACTCATGGCAGGCCAACAGCCTTCATCGTTGGCGCCGAAACTGGTATCCTGCTGCCGGATGTCGCCAACCGTTCTGAGGGTCGAGCGGTATCGGTTCTTCTTCTTCAGCAATGAAGGACACGAGCCGCCGCATGTCCACGTCCAGGACGGTGAGAAGCTGGCCAAGCTCTGGCTGGAGCCGGTTCTTCTGGCTGCCTCAACCGGGTTTGCGGCCCGCGAACTGACCCACATCCAGACACTGGTGACGGAGCACCGCGAAGTGCTGTTGGAGGCGTGGCATGAATTCTTCCGGTCCTGAACTGCGCCCTCTCGCTCGCCGGGTCGAGTTGACCGATGATGAGTTGCGCGTCGACCTGGCAGACGGTCGACGGATCATCGTCCCGCTTGCGTGGTTTCCCCGACTGATGACCGCAGACGCGGCTGCCAGGGGCAACTGGCAGCTGCTTGGCGACGGTGAGGGTATTCACTGGCCCGCGGCAGACGAGGATCTCAGTGTCGCCGGGTTGCTCGCCGGTTCACGGGGTTCGGGAACACGAGCAGCCTGACGGCCCCCTGCGCTCTCGCTGTCTTGCATCCCTCGCTTGACTTCCCTGTCGCTCACGGCGATAGTGCACCGGTTCCACCCCTTCGAGCCCCTCCCGGCCGTCATCGTCTCGTGTCCGAGCAGCCCGTGCGTGCCGCGCGGAGGTGACATGGCAGTGGCCCGTCGGAAACTCGCGCCAGTTCATCCCCTTCACAGCCGATCGATGTGGACGGCTTCGCACCGGGCCACATCCTGGCCGACCGCTACCGCATCGTCGCGCTGGTCGGGCGCGGCGGCATGGGCGAGGTCTACCGCGCCGACGACCTCAGGCTCGGCCAACCCGTCGCGCTGAAGTTCCTGCCGCCCGATCTCGAAGCTGATCCCGCCGCTCGCGACCGCCTGCTCGCCGAAGTGCGCAGTGCGCGGACGGTCTCGCATCCCAACGTCTGCCGGGTCTACGACGTCGGCGATGTCGGCGGACGGGTGTTCCTGACGATGGAGTACATCGACGGGGAGGATTCTGGCGTCCCTCCTCCGGCGAATCGGGAAGCTGCCGGCCGCCAAAGCGCTCGAGGTCGCACGGCAGTTGTGTGCGGGACTGGCGGCGGCGCACGACAAGGGCGTGCTGCATCGCGACCTCAAGCCCGCCAACGTGATGATCGATGGCCGCGGACAGGCCCGCATCACGGACTTCGGCCTCGCCGTGAACGCTCGGGCGGGAGGCTCGCCGGCCGATCTCGCCGGCACCTTGCCGTACATGGCGCCGGAGCGGTTTCACGGGACCCCGGCGACGGTGCAGAGCGACCTGTACGGGCTCGGGCTGATCCTCTACGAGACCTACACCGGCAAGCCCGCGTTCAAGGCGAATTCGCTCCTGGAGTGGGAGCGTGCGCACTCGGATTCCACTCCGACTAACCCGTCCGAGTTGGCCGTGGACGTCGAGCCAGCGGTCGAGCGCGCCATCCTGCGATGCCTGGCGAAGGACCCGGCGAGGCGGCCGGCCTCCGCCGCGCAGGTCGCGTCGGCGCTGCCGGGCGGGGATCCGCTGGCGGCCGCCATCGCCGCGGGTGAAACGCCATCGCCGGAACAGGTAGCCGCGTCCGGCGAAGAGGGCACGCTCCCGCGCGCGAAGGCGTGGTTGTGGTTGGCGGCGTGTCTCGTCGCACTCGCCGTCGTGTTTGCGATCGCGAGCAAGGTCAGCCTGGCCAACCTCATCCCGCTGCAGGACCCGGCGGTCCTCAAGGCGAAGGCGCAGACCCTGCTGCGCGACTTGGCATACCGTGATGAGCCGCTCGACACCCTCACGTGGAACGAGGTCTACCTGGCGCCTGGCGGCGGATTTGCCATTGATGCCAGTGACATTCGAGGTCCGATTCTCTTCGCCTACCGCCAGAGCTCCCAGTCGTTGCTGAGGATTGACGTTCTGGAGGATCGCGGGTGCAGCATCCCCACGCCTACAGCGATCGACGACGCGTGCGTACGGCTGGATGCGCGCGACGGCCGGTTGATGACCCTGCGGGTCGGGGGTGTGAACCTCAGGGCTGGCCGGGACAGACAGGCGTCGTCTGCCGTCAACTGGAAACCGCTGCTGGCCGCCGCCGCTCTCGACGAGACTCAAGTCAAGCCGCTGGAGTCCATCTGGTCGCCGGCAGCCTTCCAGGTCGACGCCCAGGCGGCCTGGCAGGGTTCGGCGGGAGGGCGTGCCTACCGAGTGGATGCGGCGGCGTACAGGGGACGCGCCAGTTTCTTCAGCGTGCGCTCCGATGCCCTGGACGCCGGCCCGCAAACGGCGGCGCCAACCGACGTTGTCCGCCGAACCCTGCGGAGCGTCGCGGGCGTCGCTATTCCTGTGTTGATGCTGCTCCTCATCGCGGCGCTGGCCGCGATGGCGCGACACAACCTGCGCATGGGGCGGGGAGATCGGAAAGGCGCGTTCCGAGTTGCCATGCTGGTGCTGGTGGGGAGCGCCATCAGCTCAAACCTCACGCGCCACTGGGGGGCCGATCCCGGATACGTGTTGAATGTCCTGGTTCTGGGCCAGGGCCCTTCCCTCTTCATGGCCATGGCGACGTGGTTGTACTACCTGGGATTCGAGCCCTACGTGCGTCGGCACTGGCCTCACCTGCTCGTGACGTCCTCTCGGCTGCTGGACGGCCTGTGGCGGGATCCCCTCGTCGGCCGCTCCGTGCTTATCGGCGTTGTCGCCGGCGTCGTGCTCTTTGGCGTCTCGCCCCTTGGCGCTCTGCTGTCGCACATGCCCGGACTGGGGCCGGTCCGGTCGTTCTACACGCCCGCGAGTCTGTTGGGGGTGGATGGGTTTGTCAGAGACCTCGTGGGATCGGTGACAGGGATGACGTTCAATTGTCTGGAGATCGCCGGCCTTCTGCTCATCTCGCGTGTGATCTTCCGGCGTGACGGGCTGGCGTGGACAGTGGTCGCGTTGGCGGCGTTTCTTATGCTGTTCGTCGCGTTGGGAACAGGCGGCCTTGCCCCGGTCCTCGCGGTGTCGGCCGCCGCTATCGGTTCCCTGATCCTCCTTGCCTCGATCCGCGCGGGAGGTCTGCTGGCGGCGCTGATCCAGTTATACGTGTGGAGAGTCCTGGCGACGGCACCTCTGACCCTCGATGCCAGTCGCTGGTACGCCTGGCGTTCGTGGTTCGTCGTCGCGCTGGTCGTCGCTATAGCGATCTGGGGCTTCCGCAACGTGCTGGGGAAGCAGTCTGCCTTCCCGGCGGCGGCACTGGACGGATAGCCGGCGTCGCGGCCCGAGCGTCGGCGCGGCGAGGCCGAGCTCCTGTGCGAATGTGTGCGAAAGAAGTCGTTGCGGGCTTCCGCAGGCCCCCTGCATACGAAGTCTGTCACGCCGTAGCGACGGGAGGAATGCGACCAGCCGGACCGTTGCGAAGGCGGACAACCACCATCCCTTCGGTCGCCCGCGCGAGCTACGTCTCAGGCAAGCCAGATGAAGGCTGGCACGCCGAGGCCCCGTCAGGCGCTTGCCTCGCCGAAGCTCGAAGAGCGAAGGCGGAAAGGCGGACCTCAATCGTCCGTGTCCCGCGGTCGGCCGCTGCTACGCGCTTCGGGATCCGCTGAACAGCTTCAACGGCGCGAGCTTGGCGATGGCCCTGAAGTCCTCGTCGACCGTGAAGAGGTCGTGGCCGCCGACCAGGGCACACGCAGCGATGAGACAGTCGATCCCCGAAACGTTGAGCCCCTTCCCAAGACACACATTCTTGAGCCGCGCCGCCTCGATGTGTTCCGGCGCCCTCTCGGGAACGATCGCGAACCCCGCCAGCAACTTTGCCGAGAGGTCGGCGAACTGTCGCTGGGTCCGAATGCCGCTCAGCACTTCCTGTAGGACGATCCCGGGCAGGCCAAGAGGAACGTCGCTCGCCATGAGTTCGTCGAACACCGCCTGAAGCCGGCGCTCCTCAGCCCCAGGCCGTTTCCGCCGGAAGACGCGCGAGAGGACGGACGTATCGAAGAGGATCACCGCGCCCGCCGTTCCCGCTTGTAGTCGTACTTCGGGTCGTAGTCGACCTTGCCGGCGAGCTTGGCCAGTTCGCGCCGCTGACGCTGCTGAATGAATTCCCGCAGCGCCTCATTGACCGTCTCGCGCTTGGTCCGGTACCCACCAAGGCTTCGGGCCTGATCCAGGAGTTGGTCGTCGATGGCGAGATTCGTTGGCATACACATTGATCCTACACAGTGAGACTGTGTGGATCAAGCGCCTCCCGGCCACGCCAGTCCCGAAGCCCGCCGGATCCGGTACCGAATCAGTCTCCCGTCCCATGACGTGTCCCACCCCGGCTTGACGTCACCACCAGACGGCCGCCTGAAGAATGCGACGCCCGCATGTGAACCGCAGCCGTCAGGGGGAGTCGGCCCGTGTGACGATGAGCTCCGTCGTCATGCCGGCGCGCGACGAAGAGGGACTCATGTTGGGGCGGTGCCACGCCGTCATGCGGATGACTCGCCCGAAGGAAACGGTCAGGCGGCAACGATGCGTCAGTCGCTAGCGCCTGGCGTTCTTCGGCATGAGGTGGGTCGCCTTCATCGCCGACCAGGTCGCCTCCCCGCCGGACGAGTCCTCTCCGTCCTCGGCCGGAGACTTGCCGGCCAGCAGGTCGAAATCTTCATTGACCTTGATGCGCACCGCCGACTGCCCGTCGTGGTACGCGCGCAATCGGGTCGGCCGCTTGCCTTCCCGAGGGTCGCCCCTGGCGATTGGAGTCTCGATGAACTGATCCACGATCACAAAAGAGACCCAGAGTTCCTTCGCCAGGGGATCGTAGGGCCCGCCCACCTCGAACGACCCGTTCAGCGGGACGAGCACATCGTCGGTGACAACCGGTGGAGTGCCCGCCCCCGACCGCTGGACGAGCACTCGTCCGTCGTAATCGAGCTTTCGGCCAGAGGCGGCCCACGAGCACGTCGAGCCGTTCATGCTCGACACTCCCCACGTCGGGAGGTGTTCGATGTCGGCGGGAGAAATCTCCCCGAGCAGCTTGGGCATGTCCGACGCCTGGACGGGCTTGTCCCCGGCGCGAAGACGGTATGGCCACGGATCGGCAACGAATCGCAGCTTGAAGTCAGCCCGGAAATGGAGATCCGTGTCCTCGAACTCCCTGAACGCTGCAGTACCCGTCCACTGGGTCAGCCAGCGTGAATTGCTGACCCGGCCGCGATGGGTGACCTTGATTTCACCAGCACTGCCCTGTTCGGAATTGGGGAGGTGACACACGATCCGCTCCGGCTCCCACGACTCGACCGGAACTGAGATATTCTCGATCTCGACCTTGCGGTTCTTCTCTCCTGGATCGGCGCCGAACAGGCCAACCAGCTCGACCCGGGACTGGTAAGCCAGGATCCGCGCATACATGATGCTCGGATTCAGCAGCCCGAAATTCCCCAGCCCGAGCCCGAAGAGGATCCTGCACTTGGGGTTCACGGCTATCTGGTTGAGACCCTTCCGTTCCATGTCCACGGCGATGTCCTGGTAGTCGAAGGGCCGCTGCGGAACCAGTTCCTCGTCCGGCGGGATCGTGTTTGCGCCGAGCATCCGGTCGAACAGGAACTTCACCGATTCCAGAAACGGGTCGTACGTCAGAGCGTTGTAGCCTCCGTAGATCGAGACCCCGACGGCCCTCATCGTCTCCTTCAGCAGGATCGAGGTGCAGCCGTGGATGAACGCGAAGCTGTTGTCCGCGAAGCGCCAGTACTTCCTGATGAACCGGGGCGTGATCGTGTAGTAGCGCTTGATGAGGTTGCGGGTCGGGTCGTTCGGGTCGCGATCGCCAACCGCATCGGCCAGGCCCAGGTACCCTTCCAGGAACAGGTTGTGAGGCGCAGCGCCTCGGGCGTCGCCAGGGTCCGCGAATGCCATGTACGCCCGCGTCTGCGCCGGTGACCGCAGGCTCGAGGTTGCCAGTATGTATTCATCGACGTTCTTGTCGGTGACGGGATCATGAATCTGGCCCGTGCCGCCATGCGCCTCCAGGAAGAACACGCCCAGGTTCCGATCGCGAATCTTCATCAGGGTCTCGATCGAGGCGTCGTTGCCCGGAACAGTCGTGTAGCCGTTGGCGTCCAGCAGTGTCCGAATGGTTCCGGTGATGTCCCCGAACGCGTCGCCGAGCGCATTCGCCACCATCGCCTGCGTGGAAGCCGGCAGGTCGTTTCCCTGGAGCTGGGGGTCCGCCGCACCTGCCTGCGAGTGGAAGATCTCCCTCGGCCCGCCCGAGCGGAGCGGGAAGGCGCCCTGCCCGCCCCCTTCGTCGGAACTGTCATCGGCCTCGGCCTGCTGAACAGGCACACGCCGGACGGAACCGCTGTTGCGTGCGGGGACCATCGCCGGGCCAGTGGGCGCCTTGGGTGGCCGGTCTGGCCCCGACTGCGGCGGCAACGGCTGACTGCTCGCGAAGATCTGGTACGGAACGTGATCGGTGAACAGCGCCCAGATCGTTCCGTCGTCGGATACGCCTGCTGCTGAGACCTCCTTGAGGGTCCTCATGAACGCCGCCGTCTGGCGGTTCCGCTCGGGCGGGGGCACCGCGCGCAGCGATTCGAACTTCGCCTTGATCGCGTCCATCGCCCGATCCCGGGCGTCCTCGGTGACCACCGTGCTCGCCGGCTGGGAGGACAGCGGCAGGGAGGCGAATACGATGACCAGGGTGCCCAGCACCGCCAGCCTGCGGATCGAAGACGCAGACCATCTCGCCGGGCCTGCGCCGCCGGCCTTCATCCATCTGGCCCGTCTGACCAGGCGCGACAGGAACCCGAAGCGAAACGTCGTTCTCATGAAACCTCACCTGTTCTGCGGATCGCGTCGCCGGCCTGAAGAGATCGGCGTCCCCTGTCGTGACGCGACCCGTGCTCGCGTTGAACGGATGCCGCTCGATCTCGCCACTGCACGCGGGGCTCTCAGACTCGCCGTTCGCTCTGGCTCGATCCGGTCGATGACACATCGGCCGGGATCCTCGCGGGGAGTCGATGTGCGATCGATCGGCCCGGGCGGCTCGTCCAAGGCACGAGAGCGACGGGGCCGCTGGCGCTGGTGAACGAGGCAAGTCTGGTCACTGCGCCGCAGCCTGTCAAGGATGAGCGCCACCAGGCGCAGCCGCTTCCCCAGAGCGCAGTCACGCCGCCAGCCTCAACTGGTGCGTCGCTCGTCACGCTCACACGAGTGGGGGAAGGCGTTTCTTCCTTCTCCGTGCTCGTCTTCATGTCACCGCCGGCGCTGGACGCGCCCGCCTGGGAACTCGCCGGATCAGGAATTCGTGCCTGAGACTGCTGCCCTGTAGGCCGCTCCGACGTCGCCGACGGTCTCGAAGAACGCGTCGTTGCCGATCACCTCGGTCAATTCGGAGCGGTCGAGTTGTGTTCGCACATCGGGGGCCACCTCGGTCAGCACCAGCCGGACGCCCTTTGCCTTCAGGTCGTTGAACGTCTCGCGCAGGGTGGCCGCGGCGCTGAAATCGATATCATCCACAGCGACCGCATCCAGGCAGAACCAGACCAGATGTGGCTGGGCCGTATCCACCAGATAGAGCACTTCTGCCGAGAAGCTGTCGGCATTGGCGTAGTACATGCCGTGATGAAAGCGATAAATCACCAGGCCGGGGAGCACCTGGGCGTGGCTGCTTACTGGGGCCAGATGCAACCTGCCGGTCTCATCAACTTCCAGCACGGAGTTCTTCGGCTTGTAGCCGTGACGGGTGTGGATCAGGATGGAGAGCAGGATGGCCAGGAGGATGCCCTGCTCGACGCCGGCGAAGACCACGACAGCTGCGGTCACCAGTGCAACCCAGAATTCCATCGGCCGTTGGGCGTAGATCGTGCGCATCCCCGACAGGTCGATGAGATCAACGCCGATGAGGAACACGATCGAGGAAAGCACCGCCTCAGGCATGTAGGCCAATGGCCTGGTCAGGAACAGCAGCACCACCAGGACGATCGCCGAGGTCGTCAGCGCGGAAAGCTGGCTGCGCCCGCCCGCGCTGTCCACCATTTGCGTTTTCGTCGGACTGCCGTTGACCACGAAGGCGCCCGATAACCCTGCGCCGATATTCGCAAGACCCAGGCCGACAAGGTCGACGTCTTCGCTGAAGCGTTCGCTGTACCTGGCGGCGTAGGCGCGCGAGGTGGCCGCGCTCTGGGCCAGAATGACGATGAACAGCGAGAGGGCGATCGGGAAGAGCTGTTCCAGCATGGCGGCGTTCACCGTCACACCCGCGGGCAGCCAAAGCGTCGGCAACCCGCCGGCGACCGTGCCGAGCAGCGCCACGCCGTAGGAGCCGAGGTGAACGGCGTAGCTCACGACAATGGCGCCGACCACGGCAATCAGTGCGCCCGGGATCTTCCTGTTGATCCGCCGGCCGCCGGCGACGATCACCAGCACGGCGAGCGAAATGGCCAGCGTATAGAGGTTGGCCTGGCCGAGCTGCCGCAAGTCGGCCACCGACTCCTGAACCGGGCCGCCCCCGCCGCCAGGGATACCCAGCATGCCCGGGATTTGTCCGATCGCCACCTGAATGCCGACACCGGTGAGGAAGCCGACCAGCACGGTGCGGGAGAGGAAATCCGCGATGAACCCCAGCTTGATCAGGCGGGCCAGGATCAGCAAGCCGGCGGTCATCAGCGCCAGGATGCCGGCGTAAGCGACGTATTCCGGCGAAGTCGTCGCGGCCAGTCCCGCCAGCCCGGCAGCCATGATCGCCGCCGTGGCGGAGTCCGCCCCAACCACCAGATGGCGGGATGACCCGAACAGCGCAAACAGCGCCATGGGAAGGAGAATCGTGTAGAGGCCGGTCACCACGGGCATGCCCGCGATCCTGGTGTAGCCCATCACCTCCGGGATGGCCAAGGCAGCCAGGGTGATGCCGGCGACAACATCGACGGGGACCTGCGCGCGCACGATCGGCAGGATGCCCGGGAGAATTGACGGACCAGATGTCTTCGTTGCCGAATTCCCTCTTGGCATCGGTTTCGTCCTTCTTGCCCGGGATCCTCTGCTGGACGCTCTCGCGGCGGGGCTTTGGCCAGCGCCGCCGCCAGCCTCGTTCAACATCGCGCAACACGTCGGGCCGTCCGAGTCGTTTGACGCTGAATACGAGCCGCGCAGATCATCCGGATTGCGGTGTGCCCGCTTCCGCCCCGAGAAGATGATCACGCCATGGTCTGCAAGCCCCGCTCGGTCCGCCCGGCGTGCCCGCCCATTCTGTCGTACCGCGCGGCGGTCCGGGCGTTCGTGTTCTGTCCCGCCGTAGCAACGCGAGGAGAGTAGCTCTCCGGAGCGTTGCGAAGGCGGACCCCCAGCCTTCGCTCACCGTCGGCTTGCCACTCACCTCCGGTGAGCTTCGGCTGGGCAAGCCAGGTACCGGCGAAGGCCGCCCGGCCACTCCTCCGTGCTATTCCGGCCAAGTCGAAGGTACCCAAGCGGACTGGCCCCTCAACCCTCTGACCTCCTCCTGTCCGCCGTTGTGCTACATTTTGTTCAGCAACAGTCCAAACGGGCGGGACGGAGGACACCATGACCTGGTCCCCAGATCCCCTGCTCTCGAGCGTCGAGCGACGCCTGACCGCGTGGATCTCCGTCAAGAACGGACGCCAGGGCGCCCAGGCCCCGCGGCCGGGCCCAACCATCACCATCTCGCGCAAGTTCGGCTGTGAGGCGCTTCCTCTGGCCGTGCGGCTCAAGCAACTGCTCGACGCCGCCTGCGACGAGCCCTGGATCATCTACGACAGGGCGCTCCTGGAGCGGGTGAGCCACGCCGAGCACCTCTCCATGAAGCTCCTCGAGGACCTGGGTACGTCCTGGCGCGCAGACGATTCCCTGGGTTTCATATTCCCTGGCCACGTCACGCACGACGAGGCCTTCCGCCGCCTGGCGTGGCACCTGGTGCAGATCGCCGAGGCCGGCAACGCGATCATCGTCGGCCGAGGAGGCGCCATCCTGACCCGGCACCTGAAGAACTGCTATCACTTCCGTCTCGATGCGAGCGACGCGTTCTGCGTCTCGTCGACGGCCGAGCGCCTGAAGATTTCCGAGAAGGAGGCCGCCGAGAGGCTGCGGGAGTACCACCAGAATCGCGACACATTCCTCGAAAGCCGCCTGCGCACGTCGGTCAGTGACCTGGTGCACTATCACGCCGTGTACAACCGGGAACGCACCGGGCTCGAGGCAATCGCCGCCGCCATCGTCGCGCTCGTGGAGAGCAGCTGGGAGGACAAGACCTGTTTCAAGGCGGGCAGGATCGCCAACCTCGCGCCCTGACGGCAGCGCCGAACGGCGTCTCGAGGGATCCGGGCGTTCAAGGATTCCTGACCTGTTCCTTCGGATTTGCGTGAACATAGGGGAACAGGGAGATGCCATGACGCGTGACGTGATTCGCCGCCTGCCGAAGACCGACCTCCACGTCCACCTCGATGGGTCGCTGCGCCTGCAGACGCTCATCGAGCTGGCCCGCGAACGCGGCGTCGAGTTGCCGTCGCTGACCGAGGACGGGCTCCGGGAAACGGTCTTTCGTCCTCGGTACGCGAACCTCGGCGAGTATCTCGAGGGCTTTCACCACACGGTGGCCGCGCTCCGGGACCGCGAGGCGCTCGAACGGGCAGCCTTCGAGTTGTGCGAGGACTGCCAGGCCGAGGGGGTGCGATACGTCGAGATTCGGTTCGCGCCCCAGCTTCACGTTCGCCGGGACTTCGAGTTCTCGGACGTCGTGCGGGCCGTGGACACCGGGATCCGCCGCGCCGCCAATGCGTTCAACTCCCGGCGCGAGGTGGCGGACGGCGTGGAGCCGCGCTTCGCGGCGGGGATCATCCTGTGCGCGCTGCGCCATTTCACCCCGGATCTGTCGGACGGATACCGGCGAATCTTCGAGGCCCTTCCCGAAGCGTCGCCATTCGAACTGCACTCGGCCGCCAGTGTGCAGGTCGCGCGGGCGGCGGCGCGGCTCAAGCACGAGGAGGGATTGCTGGTGGTCGGCGTCGACCTCGCGGGACAGGAAAAGGGGTATCCGGCCGAGGACCATCGCGCGGCCTACCAGGTGGCGCACGAAGCGTTTCTCGGCAAGACGGTCCACGCGGGCGAGGACTACGGGCCCGAGTCCATCTTCCAGGCCATCGGCAACCTGCACGCCGATCGGATTGGCCACGGCACGTGGCTGTTCGACGAGTCGAAGATCACTGGCAAGCGCGTCACGGATCGGAAGGCGTACGTCGAGCGCCTGGCGCAGTTCGTCGCCGACAAGCGAATCACGATCGAGGTGTGCCTGACCTCCAACCAGCAGACGGTTCCGGACCTGATGCACGATCTGAGCCGGCACCCGTTTGGGGAGATGAGAAAGCGCCAGCTCTCGACCACCTTGTGCACCGACAACCGGCTGGTCTCGAACACGACCGTCACCAACGAGATCGAGCGTGCGGCGAACGCGTTCTCCCTCACCGACCGCGAGGTGCGCGACATCCTCGTCTATGGCTTCAAGCGCAGCTTCTTCCCCGGCACCTACCTGGAGAAGCGCGCCTACGTGCGGCAGGTGATCGACTTCGCCGACTCCATTCTCGAAGGCGACTCGAGCGCCGCATCCTGACGTCGCAGGTCCGCGAGGTCTTTACCGCGCCTTCTCCCACACGATCTTCCAGCTGGCAATGCTCGGAACAGCGTCGAGCTCCCAGGTTTCGGCCCTCCAGCACCGGCAGGACTCAAGGGAGCCGCGTGGAGCGCGAACCGCTTCAGACGGTGTTGATGGAGAGCCGGGCCATCATACAAGATCCCGGATGGGGAACCTGGAGATGCCAGAGGGCGATGGATCCAGGCGAGCGTCGGCGATAGGATCTCAATCTGGCGCGGGACCGGAACCCCTGGCGAATGGAGGCGGACGCATGATCAGCAGTCGAGCGACTCGCCGGCGTTTTCCGAGCCTGATCGGCGCGGTCGTCGCCGCCGTGCTCTGGACGCATCCGGCCGCTTTATCTGCCCAGGACGCCAGCCTGCCCGGCGTGTCGGTGACTCATCTTGGACCCGATCGGGTGATGCTCGTCGCCAAGCTCGCCCGAAACCCCGAGCGTCACGTCGTCTACCGCACGATGGCGATGCCGTCCGTTCTGCGGTTGAGCTGTTCGCGCGCTTCGCACGGCAAGATCGACGCGACAGTCGACGCCGGGTTTTCTCTGAAGACGAGTGACTCGGAACAGGCGATTCCCGCGATGCCCGTCCGCGTCGAGATCGATGGCCGGGTGCGGCTCGAACAGTGGATGCGCCGGTGGTGGGAGCTGACGCCCTCTCAGGCGTTTCTCGAGCGGCTCGATCTCGCCCGCACGGCCAGCATCTCCGTGGCTCCGGGCTGCCCGAATTGCGTCGGCTCCATCACGTTGACCATCAACATGACGGAGTATCCGGCCGCGCGAAAGGAATTCGCCGAGGCCTGCCGCGACTTCGAGAAGTGACCGGGCCTTCCGGCCGTCATCGAAGGCCGCGGCAAAGCCGCACTACTTCTTCTTCGGGGGAACCAGTGGCGCCAGCGGATCGACCCAAGGCTGGATTACGTACTGAATCCCCAGTCTGGCCTTGGGCGCCTGGCTCGCGCCAAATGGGCCGATAGGAAACGGGATGACGGCCGAACCGTGGATCGTCGTGCCGGAGGCGGGCAACGGGCCGGAGAGTCCGGCACTGGCCGTGTCGGATTGGGTGGTGGCGAGAAAGAGAATGGTGTCGGCAAAAGGGATCGCGGGGGTCTGCTTCACCGGAAAGCCCGCCTGGAGAACGACGTCGTAACCGGACCCGGTGCCGCCGACCCGAAAGACGGCCACCGCCATTTTCAAGGGGCCGGCCTGCCCTGCGTATTCCAGGCGGTCCGGCTTCTGTTTCCACACCATGGAGCTGTTGTAGCTGAGGTTGGAGGACTGGACGTTGTGGACCTCCCACCGCCCATACGTGGCCTTCCGGTCCCGCTGCGTCAGGATGTAGCGGGCGGTGGCGGTGAGGTCGAGTGTGGCGGACGCGTCGGCGTCCTCGAACGACTCCTTCGCGTGCCACGTGACGTCGACCTGCCACTCGGACGTCTCGATGAATGGCTTCAGCGGCACCACGGACTGGCCCGCAGCTTCGGTGACGGGCCCGGAAGGCGCCAGCAATGCCATGACAAGCAGGCACGCCAAGGTGGACAGAACGGCCAGACCGCCGGGGGCCTTGTGCCTCCACATGAGGACTCTCCTATGAGGATAGGCGCGATGAACGGGAGCATCGCGGTCTGTCGTACGCGCAACTTCCCGCATGCGATCTCGTCCGCGGGCGGGAACCGGCCCCCGGACGCCCAGACGCGCCGACGAGAGCCGCGGGCGGGAGCGGCGCCGGGCACGCGGATAGTAGCACACGCGCTCCAGAGGGGCGGCCGGCTATCGCGTATCGTCCGCCCCACCTACTTTCTGAGGATGCCCAGCACCACGCTCGACGGGTCGGCCTTGTCGCGATACACGCGCTCGGTCGCCTTCTTGAAATCCGATGCCTTCGCGTTCGGGATGTCGACGAAGGTCTGCGGGTTCAGGTCGGTGAGCGGGAACCACGAGCTCTGCACCTGCACCATGATGCGGTGACCCCGGCGGAACGTGTGCAGCACATCAGGCATGTCCACATTCACCGCCTCCACCTTGCCCGGCGTCATGGCTTCGGGCTTCTCCCAGCTGTTGCGGAACTTCGCGCGCATCGGCTCGCCGCGCACCAGCATCTCGTAGCCCGCCATGCGCTCGGTCGGCACCGGCACGTCCGCCGGCCGCGCCGCAGGCGCCGCGTCGGGATCGGGATAGTCGTTCGGGAAGACGTCGATGACCTTGACGACGAAGTCCGAGTCGGTGCCGGAGGTGGAGACGCGCAGCTTCGCCGAGATCGGCCCGGCTATCGTCACGTCCTCCTCGAGCGGGTCGGTCTGGTACACGAGCACGTCCGGCCGCCGCGCGAAGGAGCGCTGGTCGGCGACCATGTACTCCTGCTCGGTCCGGCCGACGCTGGTGTACGGAATGAACGGCACCGGGTGCTCCGGATCGCTCACGTACTCGTCGAACGACGCCTGCGCCTCGGCGGGCGGGTCGAACGACAGCGCCCCGTTGGCGCGCAGGTAGAGCTGTGTCGGCTGCACCTGCTTCGGCGGCCATTCGGTGAACTGCCGCCACTGGTTGGTGCCGGTCTCGAACATGTACGCCTCGGGCAGCCGGGCGTCACCGTTGCCCTTCAGGTACTGCTCGAAGAACGGGAAGATGATGTGCTCGCGCCAGAACTCGCCGGTCGTCGAGTCGAATTTCACGCGACCCAGGCCGGCGCCCTGCCAGCGCGCCCACCCGCCGTGGACCCACGGCCCGACCACAATCGCGTTGAAGATGCCCGGGCTCTGCTGTTCGATGGCGTGGTAGGTCTTGAAGGGCCCGCTCAGGTCCTCGGCGTCGAACCACCCGCCCACGGTCAGCACCGCGCACTTCACGCCGTGCATGTGGCGCGACAGGTCGCGGGCCTTCCAGTACGCGTCGTAGGTCGCATGATGCACCTGGTCCTGGAAGAGCCAGTTGGGCGTCCCGAATAGCGGATCGAGCTTGGAGAGCGGCACGGCGTTATCGAGGAAGAACCGGTATCCATCCGTGGTGCCATAGTCGAACGGGACATTCACCTTGGGCGGCAGCGCCGGCTCGCCGCCCGCGCTCTTGCAGGGGGGCATGCTGCACGGCACCGGGTCGCGCGGCCGGAACGAGGTGTAGAAGCCGAAGTTCGCGCCCACCTGGAATGCGCCTCCGTGGTACCCATCGTCAGTGAAGAACAGGTCGGTCATCGGGGCTTCCGGCGAGGCGGCCTTGATGGCCGGATGCGAGTCGATGATGCTGGCCGAGGTGAAGAACCCCGGGTACGAGATGCCCCAGATGCCCACCTTGCCGTTGTTGTTCGGGACGTTCTTGAGCAGCCACTCGACCGTGTCGTAGGTGTCGGTGCTCTCGTCCACGTCCTCCTTTCCGCGCGGGGCGTCGATGTGAGGCCGCATCTCGACAAACGCGCCTTCCGACATGTACCGCCCGCGGACGTCCTGGAACACGAAGATGTAGCCGGCGCGATCGAAGGTGTCCGACGGCCCCAACAGCCTCTTGTAGTTGTCCTCGCCGTACGGCCCGACGGTGTACGGCGTGCGCGTCATCAGGAAGGGGTACGCCTTCGACGTGTCCTTCGGGACGTAGATCGACGTGAACAGCCGCTTGCCGTCACGCATGGGAATGCGCGCCTCGATCTTCGTGTAATGCGTGCGGACATCGAACTCGGGCGCCGGCGCCTGACTGCTTTGCCCGACCGCGGTTGCGGCGACCACCAGGGCGACCAGCGCGCCCATCCGTCCACGTCGTGTCCCGTTCATGGATTCCCCTCTCCGGTATCGTTCGTTCCCCGTTGCCGGCAGCCTGTCGCCCGACGGCGGTATCACGCGCGGTTCGCGCTCGACGGCGCCGCGGATGGCCGCCCCTGCCCGGACATCGTGGCCGATGCTGCCGTGTGATCGAATGACTTCGAAACTATGGCCGCCGGCCAGTCACTGTCAAGCGCGACGCCGGTTGACGCCTCGAGCGTGCTCCTGCCGCGCGACCCGCCGGGATGAAACGCACGGTCGAGACAGGGGCCGGCAGACGGCCAAAGTTCGGCTATCGATTCGCGTGCTCGATATACGAACAACTTTCCTGTTGCAATCCGCGCGGACCGGGCAATAATCAGCCCTGTTTGAGGGCTCAAACACCACAACCCGGCGGCCTGGGCCAGCAATCACCCGGCTCGCCGCCGCATCCGACACTCCGGTGTACCTCGCCCGAGACGCCGCTCCGCGTGAGCGGCGAAAGGAACAGCCATGAAAGCCACCCGGACCCTCATCGCCACGACCGTGGCGCTTCTCTTCTGTGCAGCCACCTCCAGCGAGCGACTCGCGGCCGCACCCGGCGACGCCCGCGTCACGCCGGGCGAGTTCGTCGTCGAACATCCGACGCTCATCAACCTCGGCTTCGAGTGGCACATCGACGGCGACGCCAATCGTAACGCCGCCGTTGACGTGTCGTACCGGAAGGTGGGGGAAACCGCGTGGCGGAAGGGATTGCCGCTCGCGCGGCTTCAGAATGAGCGCATCTATCAGCGCAACATCTTCAACCTGGTCTCGCCGAACATGTTTGCCGGCAGCATCCTGGATCTCGAGCCCGACACCGCGTACGAAGCCCGCTTCGTGATGTCCGATCCGGACGGTATCGGCGGGCCTGCGGCGGGCGCCACCAAGACGGTCACGGTGCGGACGCGCCCGGAGCCGATGCCGGCCGCCGGCGGCAAGGTCTATCACGTCTATCCGGTGAAGTGGAAGGGAGAGAAGATCGAGCCGGCCTTCGAAGGGATCATGTGCGCCTACAACTACTACTGCGGGGCGGGCGACACCTCGCCGGGCGGACGGCCGCGCGTGAAGCCGGGCGACATCGTCCTGGTCCACGCCGGCACCTACGCATACCACTACGAGTTCTACGCCAACCAGACCTCCATCAACGCCACCACGACCTTCGAGGGCACCTACTACCTCTCAGGGAAAGGCACGCCGGAGAGGCCCATCGTCATCAAGGCGGCGGGTGACGGCGAGGTCGATCCTCGACGGCCGCGGCAATTTCAACCTGTTCAACATCAAGGCGGCCGACTACAACTACTTCGAGGGGCTCACCTTCCGGAACACCAGCATCGCGATCTGGGCGGGCACGCAGTTCATCGCCGGATCGAAAGGGCTGACGGTGAAGCGCTGCCGGTTCGAAGACGTCGGCATGGGCGTGTTCACGAACTACTCGGGCTCGAGCAACTTCTACATCGCCGACAGCGTGTTCCTCGGCCGGAACGATCCGAAGCACCTCATCGGGTGGACCGGCCCGTTCTGGCAGCAGTTCGAGAATGTCGACGGGCAAGCGTACCCGCCGGTGATGAAGTCGTACACCGCCATCCGGCTCTACGGCTCGGGGCACGTCGTCGCCTACAACTACGTCGCCGACTTCCACGACGGCATCGACACCGAGATGTACGGCAACCCCGACGGATCGCACGCCGTCGAGGGCCCGACCTATCCTCCGCGCGAGATGTGGGATCGCCGTCCGATCGGCGATCGACATCTACAACAACTACATGACGAGCTTCCACGACAACGCCTTCGAGATCGACGGGAGCATGCACAACATCCGCGTCATGCGGAACATGCTGATCAACTCGGCGTCGCACCCGATCGTCCACGCAGCCGTCGGCTGCGGCGGGCCCATCTACTGGATTCGCAACATCGCGTACCACGCGCCGGGAGGATCGACGCGGCTGACCGGCGGGTCGGCCGGCGTCTTCTTCTACAACAACACCATCCTCACGGAGACGTCGCGGAATGTCGTCGGCCAACGTCGCACTGGCGCAACAACCTGATGCTCGGCCGGAGGACTCGGCGCCGGCGATCTTCACCGTGAACACCAGCACCAACTACAGCTCGTCCGACTACAACGGATTCGGCCGAACCCTGGCGCCGAAACGTCCTTCCAGTGGAACTCGCCGCCTTGGAACGTGGCCGTGATGGATCCGATGACCACAACCCCCGCCCAACTCGAGCAGCGCAAGTACGTGACGTTCGAGGAGTACGTCCGCGACACGAAGCAGGATCAGCACAGCGTCGTGCTCGGCTACGACGTGTTCGTGAATGTGCCGAAGCTCGATGCGAAGGATCTGTTTCGGATCCAGCACATCTACAAGGCGGACGATGCCGATTTCAGGTTGAAGCCCGGCTCGGCGGCCGTGGACCGCGGCATCGAGCTGCCGAACATCACGGACGGCTTCACCGGACGGGCCCCCGATCTCGGAGCGCTCGAGCTTGGACAGGCGCCGCCGATCTACGGTCCGCGCCCGCGGTAGGGGTGCCTGGCCGGCGACTGCCAGCACTTCGGGCTGGCAGCCGCCGGAGGGGAAGAAACGCCTGGAAGAAACAATGCCTGGAAGAAAGTTCGCCCCTCAATCGGCAACCGGTCTATGATCTCCGCCGTCCCCCCGAGTCGGCTTCTCCAGGAGGTCCGGCCATGCAGAGATCCCTCCACCTCGATCCCAACAAGTGCACGGGCTGCCTCCAGTGCGAGATGGCGTGCGCCTGGGATAACTACCAGAGCTTCACCGTCGCAAAATCACGAATCAAGGTGTTCGCCTTCCACCATGAGGGCCGCTTCGTCCCGTATACCTGCACGCAGTGCGACGAAGCCTGGTGCATGGCGGCCTGTCCCGTGGATGCCATCCAGCTCGACCCCGCGACCGGCGCGAAGATCGTGCTGGAGCCGACCTGCGTCGGCTGCAAGGTCTGCACGATTGCCTGCCCGTTCGGCACCATCAACTACGTGGCCCAGACCGGCAAGGTGCAGAAGTGCGACCTCTGCGGCGGCGTGCCGGCCTGCGCCACGGCCTGCCCCACCGGCGCCATCACCTTCGTCGACGCGGACTGGACCGGCCTCGGGAAGATGCGCCTGTGGGCCGAAAAGACAGATACACATCCGGCGACGGCATGAGGAGCGACTGTCATGGCATGGACCAAGAGCGTCCTTCGCGTGAACCTCGCGACCGGCACCTGCACGCCCGAGCCGCTGAACATGGCGTGGGCCAACGACTACCTCGGCCAGCGAGGCCTCGCCACCAAGTATCTCGTCTCTGAGATCGATCCGGGGATCGACCCCTTCTCGCCGCAGAACGGGCTCATCTTCGTGACCGGCCCGCTCACGGGAACCATGGCCGCCACCGGCGGGCGCTACTCCGTGGTCACCAAGGGCCCGCTCACCGGCGCCATCGCCTGCTCCAACTCCGGCGGCTTCTTCGGCGCGGAGCTGAAGTTCGCGGGCTGGGACATGGTGATCTTCGAGGGCGCGTCCCCGAAGCCGGTCTACCTGCTCATCACGGACGGACAGGCCGAGCTCCTCGACGCCAGCCATCTCTGGGGCAAGACCGTCTGGGCGACCGAGGAGCACATCAAGAAGGTCCACCAGGATCCCCAGATCCGCGTGGCAGCCATCGGCCGGGCGGGTGAGAACCGCGTGCTGTATGCCGCCATCGTGAACGACCTGCACCGGGCAGCCGGGCGGTCCGGCGTCGGCGCGGTCATGGGCTCCAAGAACCTGAAGGCCGTTGCGGTGCGCGGCACCCGGACCGACGCCTATCATATCGCCAATCCGGAGGCCTTCTTCGCGGCCACCGAGTCAGGAAAGAAGGCGCTGGCGGCAAATGCCGTGACGGGGCAGGGGCTCCCTGCCTACGGCACCCAGGTGCTGATGAACGTCATCAACGAGCTGGGCGCATTGCCGACCCGCAATCATCGCGACGTGCAGTTCGAGGGGGCGCAGGCCATCTCGGGCGAAGCCATGCACCAGAAGCGGCCCACTGACGGCAAGGCGAACCTCGTGGCCAAGGGCGCCTGCTTCGGCTGCACCATCGCCTGCGGCCGAATCTCCCGCATGGACCCGGGCCACTTCAGCGTCAAGGACAAGCCTGACTACCATGGTGCCTCCGGTGGCCTGGAATACGAGGCCGCCTGGGCCCTGGGCGCCGCCAACGGCGTGTCGGACCTGGAGGCGCTGACCTACGCCAACTACCTCTGCAACGAGGACGGTTTCGATCCCATCTCGTTTGGCGCCACGGTTGGCGCGGCGATGGAGCTCTACGACCTGGGCATCCTCACCAAAGAGGAAGTCGGCTTCGAGCTGCCGTTCGGATCCGCGGACGCGATGGTCAGGCTCGCAGAGCTGACGGCCAGGGGCGAGGGGTTCGGCAAGGAGATGGCGCTCGGTTCAAAGCGGCTGTGCGCCAAGCACGGCCGGCCCGAGCTGTCGATGACCGTCAAGGGCCAGGAGTTTCCCGCCTACGACGCCCGCGCGCTGCAAGGCATGGGACTGGCCTACGCCACCAACAACCGGGGCGCCTGCCACCTGCGCGGCTACATGGTGTCACCCGAAGTGCTCGGCATCCCCGTGAAGATGGATCCCCAGGCCACCGAGGGGAAGGCGGCCATGCTGAAAGCCTTCCAGGATCTCACCGCCGTGGTGGATTCAGCGGGCCTCTGCCTCTTCGTCACGTTCGCCTGGGGCCTCGCCGACATCCAGCAGCAGATCCAGGCGGCCTGCGAGGGCGACTGGTCGGAGGAGCGGCTGCTTCTGGTCGGCGAGCGCATCTGGAACATCGAGCGCGAGTTCAACCTTGCCGCGGGGCTCACGGCCAAGGACGACACGCTGCCGCCGCGCCTGTTGAAGGAGCCCGCCAGGACAGGCCCGCAGAAGGGTGCGGTGTCCAAGCTCGGCACGATGCTGCCGGAGTATTACCGGCTCCGGGGATGGACCGCGGAGGGCGTCCCCACCGCCGAGACCCGCGCGCGGCTCGGGGTGTGACGACCGGCTTGCGATTTTCGGCATTGTCCCGCGTGCAGAGCCGCGAGCCGCATGTCGCCAGCCGCACGCTGCTTGGGTTGGTCACATGAGACACGTCATCATCGGGAGCGGACCCGCGGGCGTGGTGGCCGCCGAGACCCTCCGGAAGGCCGACCCCGCCGCGGAGATCACGCTGCTCTGCGGCGAGGGAGAGCCGCCGTACTCCCGCATGGCGATCCCGTACCTCCTGAAAGGAAACATAGACGAGGCGGGGACCTACATCCGGAAAGACGCGGACCACTATGGGCGTCTGCGGATCAGCCTGGTGCATGCTCGCGCCCGAGGCCTGGACACCGCCGCCCGCAGAGTGGACATCGGCATCGGTCAAAGCCTCCCCTATGACCGCCTGCTCATCGCGACGGGCTCCCGGCCCAGCCGCGAACACATCCCGGGCATCGATCTTCCGGGCGTCCATACCTGCTGGACTCTTCAGGACGCCCGGGCCATCGTCTCCCGGGCCCGTCCCGGCACCCGCATCGTGCAGATGGGCGCGGGGTTCGTCGGCTGCATCATCATGGAGGGGCTGCTCTCGCGCGGCGTGGACCTCACGATCCTCGTCCGCAGCGGCTACATGGTGCGGCGGATGATGAACCCGACCGCCAGCGGGTTGATCCGCCGCTGGTGCGAAACCAGAGGCGTGAGAATCCTCACCCGTACTCAGCCCAAGGGACTCAGCACCGTGGGAGGCGTGCTCCAGGTGGATCTCGGTGATGGGCGGACGCTTCCAGCCGACATCTACCTCAGCGTCGTCGGCGTCGATCCGAACCTGGAGTTCCTGACGGGAAGCGGCATCGAGATCGGCCAGGGCGTCCTGGTCGATGCCGATCTGCAGACCAGCGTCGCAGGCGTCTACGCGGCCGGCGACGTGGCCGAGTCCACCGACTGCATCAGCGGAAAGCGGCAGATGAACGCGATCCAGCCCAACGCCGTGGAACAGGGCCGGATCGCGGCGTTGAACATGGCGGGCCGGCCGGTCCGCTTCAAGGGCAGCTTCGCGTTCAACGTGCTGACGACGATCGGCCTGGCCGCCTCGTCTTTCGGGGAGTGGCAGGGTGTGCCGGGCGGAGAATCGGCTGAAGTCCTGGATGAATCACGATACCGATACATGAAGCTGCAGTTCGACGGCGACACCCTGGTCGGCGCCAACTGCGTGGGTTTCTCCGAGCATGTCGGCGCGCTGCGGGGGCTCATCGAGGGACGACGACGGCTGGGAGCGTGGAAGCAGCGACTGCTGGACGACCCCTCGCAGATCATGAGCGCCTTCGTGTCGACCGCGTGCTCCGTCGTATGAAGATTACCCTCAAGCTGTACGCCTCCCTCACCGAGCGCCTCCCGGCCGAGGCGCGCACCAGCCACCGGATCGAACTGGACATCGATGCGGGCACCACACCTCTCGACGTGATCCGGCGCCACGGTATTCCCGAGGCCGCGTGCGGCATCGTGCTGATCGATGGCGAGTGGGTTGCGCGGCCTGATCGTGCGACACGGGTGCTGTCGGAAGGCGATGTCCTGGCCATCTGGCCTCCGATCGCGGGCGGCTGAATGCGAGTTCCGCTGGAGCCTGGACATGAGCCTCAGCCGGGAGGAGTTCTTCCGCCTCCTGCCGGCCGCGGTCGGTCCGTTCGAGGCGGACGGGGAGACGATCCGGTGGTCCGATGACGATCGCCGCTGGACCATCCGCCTGGTTCCACTGGCGGACCGTCCACTGGGCAGCGTCGTCGTGCCCCGTTACCGCGTCGAGATTGCCCTCGAGTCGCGCTCGGAAGCGGATGGTGATGTGTTCATGGAGCGCTTCCAGCGCGGCTTCCTGCGCGGGGGCGGATAGCAGTCAACCGCATCCGGGCTCCCCCGCACGGGCCGCCAGGCGTGCAACTCGGATGGCGCGCGCACGCGCACGTCCAGCGACCCGAACCGCTTGACGCTTGACGGATCGGCGCCGCGACCTTTTTCGCCGCAAGCCGCGCTGTGGTCAGCGCGGCGAAATCGCGGAGACGGTGAGCTGCGTTCCCGCCGGCAGTCTCAGCTCGTCGAGGCCGTCGATCAGGATGGTCCCGGCGCCGCCCGCGATCGCCCCGATCACAGCTCCCTTGCCGCCTCCCACGATGGCGCCGAGGATGGCGCCCAGCGCAGCGCCGACCGCAGCATCGTGGCCGAGAGACTGAGGCTCGTCCCGGCGATCCCGGTCGCGGACATCGCCCGAACGATCGACGCGGATCCGTCCCTCGCCGGGGACGCTGATCGATTCGATCTCGCCCTCGAAGTACCCCGACCGCCCGTCACGCATCCGAATGCGATCGAAGTCGAACGCCATTTCCGCGCGACCGCTCCGTCCGACGGAGCGTGCGACGACGCCATCGATGACGGCGCCGCGGTAGACGCCCGGTCCGAGCACCGTCACGGAGAAGCGCTCACCCTCGCGCGCCGTCCGCGTGGTCAATCCGCGGTCGAGCCGCACGGTCAGCCGCGTGCCGTCTGGAACCAGCCCTCCCCGCCCGCGATCGTCGTAGACGCTCCATCGAGGCTCGGCCGCCACGCGCCGATAGAAGCTCTGCACCGACACGGATGTCTGGAGGAACTCGCTGTCGAGCTGCCGGGTCACTCGAAGGCCGTTCGCGACGGGCTCGAACCTCGCGGTGAAGTCACTGCCTCGATTGCCGGACGTGACCACCGTCAGCGCGTCCCGATCGAGATCGGCGCGGGTCGACATTCTTCGGCCGCCGGGGCCGACTTCATCACGATCCTGTCCGTCGGCGTCGAAGGTCAGGCGCGGCGCATTGGACGAGACGATGGTCACCGACCTCCCGTTGAGATCGATGGCAAGCGTGTCCGGCGAACCGAGCCGGTTGATCAGGTTCCGGTACGCGCGGTCCCGCTGCTCCGGGGGGAGCGATCGTGTCACCTGATCCACGATCCGCTCAGGATCATCGCTTCTGCCCCGATCGAGCTCATAGGTTCCCGACAGCCGGTTGAACGCCCGCTGCCGATTGCCGAAGCGGCCCGGCTGCGCGTCAGCGGTCGTCCAGGCCGCCGTCGCAATCGCGAGTGCGCCAATCACGGTGAGACTGCGTCGTGAGGTGGTCATGATGTCCCGCTCCTTGCGAAATCGGGCACCCGAGACGGCACCCGACGTCTCCTGCGACAGTCCTCGGCCAGGCCGCGTGGCAGCGCCCGGCCCCTCCATTCATGATAGGAGCCTGGCCGGCGGTTGTCATGCCAGTTTGCCCACGCCGCGGAATACAGCCGGGCCGGGCTACAAGCGCTTTGCGTCAACGAAAATGGTGTTGTACAGCGAACCCGCGCACGCGACGTAGCCGCGGGGCCGGAGCCACCTGGCGATGGGCGAGCTGTCGTGGGAGGTGTTCGGCCCCTTGGTTTCGGCGCAAATCACCGCGGGCCGATACTTCCGGAGGTTCAGCGATCGCAGCACGGCCTCATCGAGGCCCTCCACGTCGATCGACAGCAGGTCCGGCGCGCCGTCGAAGTGCTCGGCGATCAGCCGGTTGACCGGGATGAGAGGCATCTTCACGACCTTCTCGACCGGGTCGACTTTCGACGATCGGCGGTACTCCGCAACGGCCTCCGGAGAGAACGTGTTGAGCGGCCAGCGATCGCGAATCACGTAGTAGTCGGCTTCGGTCTGCCCCTCGAGCCCCACGCCGGCGGGCACGACCACGTCGTTCGGGCGGACCGTTCGAATCTTCTCGACCAGCGTCGGATTGGGCTCGACGAGCACGCCATGGCCGATCGTGTTGTAGAGCAGGTAGGTGTTGTTGCCAAGCACCGGATCGCCTGCGCCGATGTCGAGGTAGCTGGGCTTCGCCAGGTGGAGGACGTCGCGCAGGAGGTTGAACAGAATCAGGTCTTCACCCTGCTGCGCGAACGACTGGCGGAACGGCCGGCCTTCGTCGCGCGCCGGCAGCGGCCTGCCCTCGGAGGGTGCCTGCGGAATATCGGAAACGGCCGCCGGTGGCTTCGGTGAGGCGGGCAGCGGCGCCGCGCTCGCCGTTCGCCGGCCTGGATACGCCCCTGCCAGTCCTGCCAGGCCGCTTGCTGCGGCCCCAGTCACCACTCCAATCACGAAATCTCGCCGGTTCATGCTCGTACCGCCTTCCGACCAATGAAGCGCCCGTCCACGTCCTGGAGCCGGTCCACCTGGGCGCGTGGGGGCACGGGATAGTTCAGACCGGTTGGACATGATACCCGACTTCAGGCCATTGTCCCCCGGTTCGAGTCCTGGAGTGAAATGACGGCTCGAACCACCGGCCGGTGCGGCGCACAGGTATACACTGTGGCTGATGGTGCGGCTGGTCATATTCACGTGGCCCTACGCCCTCGTCTTCTGGGCCGTGTACGTCTGGGCGTTCTGGCCGGAATACCGAATCATCTCGAGGCGGCAGGAACCATCGTCGACTCCGCAGGATGCACATTCGAAGCGGCTGATTGCGGTCGGCCAGGGGCTGGCGGGCCTTGCCGCTTTTGCGGTCGCGTTCACCGTGCCGTCGGCGGCGCTGCCGCATCGCGTGTGGCTGTTCTGGATTCGGCCTGATCGCGATTATCGGCGGCAGCCTGTTGCGCCGCCATTGCTGGCGGATGCTCGGTTCCAGCTTCACGGGCGCGGTCATCGTCAAGGCGGATCAGGCCGTCGTAGAGCGCGGCGCCTACCGCTACATTCGTCATCCGTCGTATTCGGCGGGTGCGATCCTCTTTTTCGGGATCGGACTCGCTCTCGCCAACTGGATCAGCCTGGCCGTGTTGCTGGGCGGCGTCTCGATCGTCTACGGATATCGTGTCGGGGTTGAGGAGCGTGCGCTCGTGGCCGTCCTCGGCGATCCCTACCGGCGCTACATGAGCCGCACGAAGCGGTTCGTGCCGTTTCTGTTCTGACACCGGCATCCCGCTGCAGGGGCGACGACCGGCAGCCCTGAGCAGTTCGCCGTTCCTGTCCTGCGCTCGCGGCGTGAGTGCGGGCCAGGAGAGCAGCGTCCCACTCAATTGGGGAACAACCGCCCCCGTGGAGCGTCTAGTCCCATATGGCCAAGAGCACAGACCGACGAACCGACTCCTCGCAAGCCGCTCCGGCTGTGGCCCGGCGTGGCCGCCGCGGTGCTGCTGTGCCTGATCAGGTATGTCGTTCCTGCCTTCGTACCCGGAATCGGTGGCTACGGGTTGATTGGGGGATTCCTCTGCGCGCTCTCTGTCATCCTGTGGTGGGTGTTGCTCAGCCGGGCGCGCTGGTACGATCGCCTGGGGGCCGTCGCTCTGATGATCGTCGCGCTCGCCGCGACATCTCGCGTCATTCACGAGTCGATTGCGCTTGGGATGATGGGGATGCTGTTCCCCATCTATGCCATCCAGGCCCTGAGCCTCGTCTTCGTCGCGGCAGCGGTGGCCAGCCGCCGCCTCACCGAGGGATCCCGGCGCGCGACGATGATCGCGGCCATCCTGCTCGCGTGTGCCGGGTGGACGCTGCTGCAGACCAGTGGCGTAAGAGGCGACAGCAGCTCGGAGTTCGGCTGGCGCTGGTCGAAGACTCCCGAGCAACGGCTCCTCGCCCAGGCTGGCGAGGGGCCCTTCGACGCCGCCCGGGCCACGCCTGCACCGATCCCGTCGACTCCGCCGGCAGCGGTGGCCCCCGGGAAACCTCTCGCGCCCCAGGCAGGCGGCGTGACCCCTGAATCGGGCCGGGGCGCGCCGGCGCTTCAGGCGGCTCCGCCGGCAACGAAGATTCCCGAGACACCACTTGCGCCCCGGACCGGCCCCGAGCCCCTTGGCTCTGCGCCGGGCAGCCCGGCGGCCATTCCTTCGGCACCGGGCGCAACGGGGCCCTCGGCCGACTGGCCTGGCTTTCGCGGACCCGAGCGCGACGGGGTTGTTCGCGGCGTGCGGATCAGGACCGACTGGGCTGCCTCGCCGCCGGTCAGGCTGTGGCGACGGCCCATCGGACCGGGCTGGTCGTCCTTTGCGGTTCACGGCGACCTCCTCTACACCCAGGAGCAGCGCGGCGGCGATGAAGCCGTCGCGTGCTACAGGCTGAGCACCGGCGACCCCGTGTGGCGGCACCGCGACGGGGTCCGGTTCTGGGAATCGAACGGCGGCGCCGGCCCGCGCGGGACGCCGACTCTCAGCAACGGCCGCGTCTACGCGCTCGGTGCGACCGGAATCCTGAACGTGCTCGATGCCGGCAACGGCGCGGTTGTGTGGTCGCGCAACGCGGCGTCCGACACCGGCACGAAGATCCCGGGCTGGGGCTTCGCGAGCTCACCGCTGGTCCTCGACGACAAGGTCGTTATTGCCGCCGAGGGCCGCCTGGCAGCGTACGACCTCGCCACGGGCAATCCGCGCTGGGTCGGCCCCGCCGGGGGGACCGGCTACAGCTCGCCGCAACTGGTGACGATCGGCGGGTTCGCGCAGGTCCTGCTGCTGAGCGCGCAGGGCGCGACGAGCGTCGCGCCGGCAGACGGTACGCGGCTTTGGGACTACCCGATGTCGTCGGACGTCGCCATCGTGCAGCCCGCATTGACCGCCGAGGGTGACGTCCTGATCAGCACCAGCGGCGCCGCTGGAGGCACAGGCGTCCAGCGCGTGGCGGTCGCGCACGGCGCCGGCGGATGGACCGTTGCGAAGCGATGGGCGTCGACCGGGCTGAAGCCGTACTTCAACGACTTCGTCGTTCACAAGGGCCACGCCTACGGCTTCGACGGCAGCATTCTTTCGTGCATCGACCTCGAGAACGGCACGCGCAGGTGGAAGGGCGGGCGCTACGGCAACGGCCAGCTCGTCCTGCTGCCCGACCAGGACTTGCTGCTGGTCGTGTCGGAGGAGGGTGAGCTTGCGCTGGTCGGGGCGGCCCCGGACCAGTTCAGAGAGATCGCGCGGGTCCCGGGCATCGAGGGCAAGACCTGGAATCACCCGGTAATGGTTGGCGACACTCTGCTGGTGCGCAACGGCCAGGAGATGGCCGCGTTCCGGCTGTCCCGTGCGGACCGCTGACCGAGCTGTCAGGCATCACACGAACCGGCGCGCGAGATCCACGATCGCTTCGGGTTCGTCCGCCTCAGGCCTGGGGCCGTGCTAGGCTATGCGGCACGGCGCTCGACTGATGGAAGAGACACCGCTGAACCCTCGGACCGACCCCGGAACGACCCCCATGGCCCAATCCGGAAGGGCACGCCAACTCCACGACGTGTGGGTGTTGTACCTCCGCGAGATCCGATCCGCGCTGCGCGAGCGGACGATCGTGATCAACAGCATCCTGATCCCGGTCCTGCTGTATCCGTTCATCCTCTGGGTGATGTTCACGGGGATGACCTTCGTTCAGGGACAGACAGAAGGATACGAGTCCCGGATGATGGTCACCGCCTGGCCGCAAGGACACGCGGCGCTGAAACGGGAGATCGAACGGGACACGAAGATCCGGCTGGTTCCAGCGATGGATCCGGCCACCGCGGATCGGCTGGTCAGGAGCGGCGACCTCGATGCGGTCGCCTCGTTCACGCCGGCCGAGACCGGATCGGCCACGCTCCCCGACAACTTCCAGCTTCGCGTCACCTACAACAAGTCCAAGGAGCGAAGCGCCGCCGCGCTCGATCGCCTCACCACGATCATTCGCCGCTACCGCGAGCAGTGGCTCGAGCGGGAGGCCTCGTCTCGGGGACTGACGCCGGCCGGCTGGCAGATCTTCACGATCGAGAACCGCAATCTGGCGTCGAAGAAGCAGATGGGCGCGTTCCTGCTCGGGCTGATGCTCCCGCTGTTCTTCGTCATCATGGTCGCGGTCGGGTGCTTCTATCCGGCGGTCGATGCGACGGCCGGCGAGCGCGAGCGCAACACGTGGGAAACCCTCATGACGGTGGCCGCCTCCCGGGGGAGCATCGTCACCGCCAAGTATCTGTACGTGGCGACGGTGGGCGGTGTCGCGGGACTGCTGAACCTCACGGCCATGACGGTCAGCATGAAACCCATCCTCGCGCCTCTGCTGGCCACGACCGGTGAAGTGCTGGAGTTCTCGATGCCCCTCGGGGCCGTGCCGGTGCTGGCCGCCGCGGCCGTGCTGCTGGCGGGATTCGTTGCGGCAGGGATGATGATCTTCGCCTCGTTCGCCCGCACCTTCAAGGAGGGCCAGTCGATGATCACGCCCTTCTACATGGTGATCATGATTCCCGTCATGTTCCTGCAGGTGCCCGGGCTCGAGTTCTCCTTCCTGCTCGCGGCCATCCCGGTCGTCAACGTGTCGATGATGGTCCGCGAGGCCATTTCCGGAACGTTCCACTGGCCGCAGATCGGGGTGACCATCGCCGTGTCGCTCGCGGTGATTGCGGCATCGCTTCGCCTGGCCACCTTCATCCTGCGGTTCGAGGACGTCATGATCGGCTCCTACGGCGGACGCCTCGCCACCTTCGTCCGGGAGCGCGTGCTGAAGCACCCCAGGAAGCCGGCCCGCGCCACAGAGGGGACTCGATGATGACAGCACCGGTGTCGGTCAGCGGCCTGACCAAGATCTTCCATGACGAGAGCCGCGGCGAGGTCCGCGCCGTCGACGGCATCGATTTCGAGTGTCACGCGGGCGAGATCTTCGGCCTGCTCGGCGCCAACGGCGCCGGCAAGACGACCACGCTCCGCATGCTCGCCACGATTCTGGCGCCCACCGGGGGACACGCCACGCTGATGGGCCACGACGTCGCCACCGAGCCTGAAGAGGTGCGGCGCAGCCTCGGGTTCTATTCCGCGTCCACCGCGCTTTACCCTCGCCTCACCGCGCGGGAAACCCTCGAGTTCTTCGCGCGCATCAACGGGGTGGCGTCAGATCGCGTCACCGATCGGGTGGCGGCGCTGGTGACGCGATTCGGCCTGGGCGAGTACGCGGACGCGCGGGTCGACAAGCTGTCGCAGGGCATGAAGCAGAAGGTGTCCATCGCGCGGACCGTGGCGCACGATCCCCCGGTGCTCATCTTCGACGAGCCGACGGTCGGCCTCGACGTGCTCAATGCGATCGAGATGCAGAAGGTCATCGCGGAGCTGCGCGCGGAAGGCAAGGCGGTCATCTTCTCCACCCACATCATGAGCGAGGCGGAGAAGCTCTGCGACCGCATCGCGATCATCCACCGCGGCCGCATCCATGCCTGCGACACGCTGGCCCGGCTCCGCGAAGCGACCGGCCAGCGCTATCTCGAGGACATCTTCGTGCACTACGTGGAGCGCGCCAATGCCTGACAGAGGCAGGTGCCTGTGAGAGGCGGGTCGTCGATCGTCGGCACGCTCTACCTGAACGAGCTGCGCATGCTGCTCCGCGACCGGCGCACGATCGTGATGTCGATCGTGGTGCCGCTGCTCGTCATGCCGCTGATGCTCTTCGGCTCGCACTGGACGCAGCAGAGGCGCCAGCGGACGCTCGAAGACACCACCTACGCCTACGCCGTCACCGGAAGCGAGGCGAACGCGGCGCGGGCGCTCGTCGAGGCGACGCGGGCGCGGCTGTCGCAGCCCGGCGGAAAGCCCGGCGCGAGCTTCAAGTTCACCGAGGTCAAGGCAGCCGACCCGTTGTCGGCTCTCCAGAACCGCGAGATCGCCTTCTATCTCGAGGCCAGGCCCGGCGAGGTCGCACGCCGCGAGTCGGATCAACTCAAGGCCCGGGCCGCTCCACGGACGAAGGCGGGCGGAGACGCGGACGCCGTCGAGATCAGCGAGGCGGAATCAGCCACGCCCGGCGCGCTCGCGATCCGCATCTTCTTCCGCGCCGACCGCGATACGTCCGCGAACGGATCGCGGAACATGCGGGAGGCGCTGCGAGAAACCCGGCGGGTGCAGCGGGCGGAGCTGCTCGCCGGGCACGGCTTCCCGGTGGACCCGGCCCGGGTCGGCCAGCTCGTCGAGCAGAACCTGGCCACCGAGGGGCAGGTTGCCGGGCTGGCGCTCGGCCGGCTGCTGACGCTCATGCTGCTCATGTTCATCCTGTCGGGCGGCGCGGTGGTCGCCACCGACTCGCTGGCCGGCGAGAAGGAACGCGGCACGCTCGAGACCCTGCTCACGACCTCAGCCAGCCGCGCCGAGATCGTGGCGGCCAAGCACCTGGTCATCGTCACGACGGCGCTCGTCATCACGCTGATCCAGGTGACGAACTTCCTTGTCTACGTGGGCTTCAAGCTGATCCCGGTCTCGGAAGGCTTTGCGGCCGCGGTGCCGCCGCAGATGGCCGCGCTCCTGCTCATCCTCTACCTGCCCGTCGCCGCGCTCGCCTCGAGCGTGCTGCTGCTCGTGTCGGGCCACGCCCGGACCTACAAGGAGGCTCAGCTCTACTTCTTCCCGGTCTTCCTGGTCGGGATCGTCCCGGCGCTGGCGCCGTTCCTGCCCGGCCTCACGCTGCGATCGGCCATCGTGATCGTGCCGGTGGCCAACCTGAGCGTCGCGGTCAAGGAGATCCTGATCGGCAGCTTCGACTGGCCCATGATCGTCACGGCGTGGGTGGTGACCGCGATCGCCGCGCTGTGGACATCCCGGCTGGCCGTGCGAACGCTCTCGACCGAGAAGCTCATCACGGCCAGCGAAGCCGACGGCGTCGATCTGAAGGGCGGGCCCGCCCTGTTCCCCCGGCACGTGGTGCGCTGGTTCGCGGTGATGTGGGCGGCGCTGTTCGCCATCTCGATCAACATGCCGCCCTCGACCGACATCCGCATCCAGGTGCTGGTGAACCTGGTCGGACTGTTCTTCGGAGCTACCGTGCTCATGATCCGGCACTACCGGCTCGATCCCCGGGAGGCGCTGGCGCTTCGGGGCGTGAAGCCGGCCGTGTGGCTCGCGGTGCTGGTTGCGGCTCCTGCCGGCGTGGCGGTCGGGGTCGGCGTCTTCAGGCTCGCGAATCTCGTCATCCCGGTGCCGTCGCGCGTGCTCGAGAGCTTCAGCCAGCAGTTGATGCCGGCCGGCATCCCGGTCTGGCAGACGGTGGCGCTGCTCACGATCCTGCCGGGGATTTTCGAAGAGCTCACGTTTCGTGGCGCGCTGCTGCACGGGCTTCGGTCCAGGCTTCACCCCGCCGCCCTGGCAGTGGTGGTCGGCCTCGTCTTCGGGCTCTTTCACGTCGCGCTGTTCAGGATCGCGCCCACGGCTTTTCTGGGCGTGATGCTGGCGGCGGTCACGCTGCTGACGGGATCGATCTTCCCGGCGATGCTGTGGCACGCCCTGAACAACGGCACGGGGATGCTGCTCGGAGAGCTCGACATGCCGCTCGAATACGCCGGACCGGGAGTCTACCTGCCTGCCGCCGCCATCCTGGCGGCCGCGTTCTGGATCGTGTACCGCAACCGCACGCCGTACCCCGGCCTGAGGCCCTGGCGCAGCCACCGATAGCCGGACAACTCCGTCCATCATCCCAGGCCGCTCAGTGGGCATAATGGGAGAGAGGGGTGGGGCAACCCCGGCGTCATCGCCTGAGACACACCGGCCTTTGGGGAACGTGAATCCTGCCATGCGCCTGAACAGCGATGGTCTGCGGAATCTTCGTAATCAGAAGGTCCAGCCGCGACTTCGGAAGGCGGCAGCGTCCGCTCTCGTGATTGGCGGGCTGGCGCTCGTCTTCGTTCTGGATCGCAGCATAGAGTCGGCGCCTGTCCAGCACCTGTACTACCTGCCGATCGTCTTCGCCGCCATCGCATTGGGCCGGTGGGCCAGTCCGATCGCGGCTGTTGCCGCCGTGATCCTCTATCACCTCGCCAACCCCGTGCTGTTCACCGGGCACTACAAGGAATCGGACCTCGTCCAGATCGGCCTGTTCCTCGCCGTGGGTTTCGCCTCCGCACGCTTCGTGCACGATGCGCGCCGGCTGGCCCGGCTGGCCATTACCGACGACCTCACGGGGCTCTACAACCTGCGCGGCTTCGAGTCGCGCCTGGAGGCGTGCGTCGGCGCCTCGCGGCTGGCCAACGCCCCGATGTCCCTGCTGGTGCTCGATGTCGATCGACTGAAATCGCTGAACGACACGCACGGCCACCTGACCGGCGGGGACGCCGTGCGTGCGGTCGGCCACATCCTGGCCGACCATCTTCGGGACACGGCCATCGCCTGTCGCTTCGGCGGCGATGAATTCGTCGTCGCCCTGCCTGGTCTCGGGGCCGAGGAAGCGACTGAAACCGCTGAGGAGTTGCGAGGCGCCGTCTACGCTTCCTCGCCGATCCTCGGCGGGAAACGCTTTCCGGGCGGCACGCTGTCGATCAGCATCGGCCTCGCGAGCCTGCCGGGCATCGCCACCGCCTCATCCGGCACGTGGCCCGAGGGAGATCTCGACGCGGGCGAAGCGTTGTTCCGCGCGGCCGACCAGGCGCTCTACGCGGCGAAGAGCGCCGGCCGGAACCGCGTGTGCCACCCGTGACGGGCACCGGGGCGCCGATTCGTTCACCGGCGGCTACGCACCTCCGACCGGCGCACGACCTCCGGGAGCGGCAAGGAAGCAGTTGCCCCCCGCCCGCGAGTACCCGGCTTCCGACATCATCAGGTCGAGCGCGAGGCTGGCCACATCGTCGGCCACCGGCTCCGAGAGTGGCGTCTGCTCGAGATAGAACAGCTTCAGGTAGGTTCCGCACCCGGCGCAGGCTTCGGCGTTGATGCCTGGCGCTCCACCGTCGATCTTGAAGTACGAAAGGCCGCCCGTGGCCCGGCAATGCGAGCAGACCACCCGCGTGAGGTGCCACTGCACGCCGCAGAGACCGCAGATCAGGTAGCGCAGCTTGTGATCCCCGAGCACGATGCCTGCAACAGGCGGTGAGCCGCACACGGGGCAGCCGGATGTCGGATCGTCGGGGACCAGGTCCGAGCCGGCCATCATCGCGGCGAGCGAGGTCCAGTACACCTGGAGCGCCGCCCCGACGAACACCGCCGGCGCGAGCTCGGCGTCGCCCGCGGTCCCGGCAAGCACGGTGGACGCGAGCGCCTCACGCTCGAGGTTGGTGATGCCGGAGAGGTGGACGACCGCTTCGGCAGTCTCGGCCGGCGTGGGGATGATCTTCATCTCGCCGAGGATGGCGTCGAGAGCGTGGCGCCACGCCGGCGACCTCTGCCAGGTCCAGGTTGCGAGCGGCGCCGGGCCCGCAGGCAGCGGCCCTTCCGGCGAGGCCGGCATCAACCGGCACGCGTGCGCCTGCGCCGAGGCGAGGCGCGCGAGCAGGTCGAGGTACTCGCCGATGGCATGGCCCGGCGCGAGGTCGCGAAACCTGCCGGCGCGCCCCTCGAACAACTGCACGGGCGACGGGAAGCGCAGGGGAGCCGCAACGTCCGGCAATGCTTCGACGCGTGGCGGCGCAGGATCGCTCATGGCTTCTTCCGGCTGATCTCCGCGTACCACACGGGGTGATGAAACTGCGCCCATGCGCGCGTCACGGTTCCGCGAACCATCGCCTGGATCGAGCCGCGCGTCCAGTACGCCGCATACCAGTGGATGCCGATGCCGACGAACATGATGAACGCGCACGTCGCGTGCAGCAGCCCGGCCACGCGGCGGATGCCGGGCGAGAACCGGGGCGCGAACCACGGCTGCCAGATCGTGATGCCTGTGACGAACAGCAGGGCGATGATCGGCACCATCGACCAGAACATCAGCTTCTGCCCGCCGTTGTACTTGCCGGTGCCCTCGGCGTGGTACTCCTTCCTCATGAAGGCGAACATGTTCCTCACCCACGCCGAATCGGCAGGCAGCCAGCGGTTGTCATTCCAGACGCGCACTGCGTACGGATAGAAGAGCACGGCGAGCGCGACCCCCGCGAGCGGGTGCAGGAACCGCATGAACTGGCCGCTTCCGAACAGGAGCGACAGCCAGAAGAAGAACGGGTGGAACATCGCCAGGCCCGACAGGAACAGGATCACGAACGCGATGGCAACGGACCAGTGCGTGACGCGCTCTCCGACGGGATGACGCAGGATCAGGTCGCGGGCGTTGGTGGCCATGACTAGACGTCCTCCCTGTGCTCCGGCAGCTCGAGCGGTCCGTGGCGCATGTAGTGCAGGATGCCCGCGCCCAGCACGGCGAACATGGTGAACACGCCGAATCCGCGGGCGAACGGGCTGCGCCACAGTTCGACGATCGCGCTCACCTTCGGGTCGTGCGGCAGGCCGTAGGCCTCGGGCCGGTCGCCGTGCGGCAGCACGAAGAACACGTGCGTCCCCGCGACGCCCGGGGGATTGTAGACGGCGGCTTTCGTGAATCCCCGTTCGTTGAGGTCGCCCAGACGGTGGCCGGCCAGCGCGAGCATGTCCTCCTTCGACCCGAAGCTCAGGGCCTGGGTGGGACAGCTCTTGATGCACGCGGGCTCCAGGCCGACCGCCACGCGGTCCGAGCACAGGGTGCACTTGTAGACTTTCGAGTCCGCCCGCCTCAGCCGCGGAATATTGAACGGGCATCCCGAGATGCAGTAGCCGCAGCCGATGCAGTGCTCTTCGTGGAAGTCCACGATGCCGTTTGAATACTGGACGATGGCGCCAGGCGCGGGGCAGGCACGCAGGCACCCGGGATCGCTGCAGTGCAGGCACCCGTCCTTGAGGATCAGCCACTGGAAGGCGCCGTCGATGTCGGTCTCGGTGAACCGCATCAGGCACCATGTCTGATCGTCGAGGTCCTTCGGATTGGTATAGACCCCATTGAAGGTACCGACCTCCCCGCGGAGATCGTTCCATTCCATGCAGGCCGACTGGCAGGCCTTGCAGCCGATGCATCGCGACACGTCGATGAGCTTCCCCACTTCCATCGTCTTCCTGGCGGACGGCGGGGCGGAAGTCGACGCGGAGCTTCGCTTGATGTCGAGTGACTGCTGCGACATGGCGTCCTCCTACGCCTTCTGGACGTCGACCAGGAATGCCTTGAACTCGGGCGTCTGCACGTTTGCATCGCCCACGAACGGGGTCAGCGTGTTGATGAGGTAGCCCGGCCGCGTCAGGCCTTCGAAGCCCCAGTGCAGCGGGAGCCCGACCGTGTGCACCTCCCGGCCCTCGATCGTGAGCGGCTGGATGCGCCGGGTGACGAGCGCCTTGACCTTGATCTGTCCGCGCTTCGACCGGACGACCACCAGATCGCCGTCGCCGATCCCTCGCAGCTTCGCGAGGCCCTCGCCAATCTCGACGAAGGCCTGCGGCTGCAGGATCGCGGGAATGGCTGCGTTCTTCGTCCAGAAATGAAAGTGCTCCGTGAGCCGGTAGGTGGTCGCCACGAACGGAAATTCCTTCGCGATCCCGAGTTTCGCGGCGTCGCCCTGGAATATCCTCGCCGCGGGATTGGAAAGCGCCTTGGGCGACAACGGGTTCGTCTCGAGCGGCGTCTCGAACGGCTCGTAGTGGGTCGGGAACGGGCCTTCCGCCATTCCGCCCAGCGCGAAGAGCTTGCCGACGCCCTCCGGGTTCATGATGAACGGCCCCATGCCGTCTTCCGGCGCGGCGTCGATCTTGTAGTCGGGCACGTCGGCGCCGGCCCACCGCTTGCCGTTCCAGAACACGAACCTGCGCTTCGGGTCCCAGGGCCTGCCCGACGGATCCGACGACGCGCGGTTGTAGAGAATGCGCCGGTTTGCAGGCCACGACCACGCCCATCCGACGGTCTGCCCGAGTCCGTACGGATCCGACGCGTCGCGCCGCGCCATCTGATTGCCGGCCTGCGTCCAGGCCCCGGCGAAGATCCAGCAGCCCGACGCCGTGGTTCCGTCTGCCTGCAGCACCGCGAAGCCAGGCAGTTGCTCGCCCTCGCGCACCAGGAACTTGTCCTTCTCCTTGGGATCGGGCACGTCGGCGACGGCGTACCCGTTGTATTCCTTCGCGAGTTCCTCGGGGGACGGAGCGGCCGGGATCTTGTAGGGCCAGGTCAGCTTCAGGATGGGATCGGCGAACGCGCCGCCTTCAGCCTGGTAGAGTTTCTTCACGCGCAGGAAGAGGTCGCCGATGATCTCGGTGTCGCTGCGGGCGTCGCCCGGCGGGTCGGCCCCCTTGTAGTGCCACTGCAGCCATCGGCCCGAGTTCACCAGCGAGCCGTCCTCTTCGGCGAAGCAGGTGGACGGAAGCCGGAACACTTCGGTCTGAATCGTCGCCGGATTGACATCGTTGAATTCGCCCCGGTTCTGCCAGAAGTTCGACGTCTCGGTCGAAAGCGGGTCGATGACGACGAGGAACTTCAACTTCGAGAGCGCCGCGGTGAGCTTCGCTTTGTCAGGCACCGGACCCGAGCGGGTTGAAGCCCTGGCAGAAGTAGCCGTTCACCTTGCCCTGGAACATCAGCTCGAAGACCTGGAGGATGTCGTAGGTCTTGTCGTTCTTGGGCAGGTACTCGTAGGCGAAGTCGTTCTCCCTGGTGGCCGCTGCGCCGTACCACGCCTTGAGCAGCGACACCATGAACTTCGGGTAGTTCTGCCAGTAGTTCATCTGCCCGTTGCGGAGCGGCTTGGGCGTGCGCTTCTCGAGGTACGTCTTCAGGTCGGGCTCGGCCTCGACGGGGATGCCGAGGTAGCCCGGCAGCAGGTGGCTCATCACGCCGAGATCGGTCAGGCCCTGGATGTTCGAGTGGCCGCGCAGCGCGTTCACGCCGCCGCCGGGCATCCCGATGTTGCCAAGCAGCAACTGGATGCACGCGATGGCGCGGATGTTCTGCGAGCCGACCGAGTGCTGCGTCCAGCCGAGCGCGTACAGGCTCGTCATCGTGCGGTCGGGAACCGCCGTGGACGCGATGGTCTCGCAGATGGCGAGGAAGCGGTCTTTCGCGACGCCGGTCAGGCTGGAGACGGCCTCGGGCGTGTATGCCTCGTAGTGTTTCTTCATCAACTGCAGCACGCATCGCGGGTGCTGCAGGGTCGGATCGGCCTTCGCGAATCCGTCCTGGTCCAGCTCGTAGGCCCAGCTCGCCTTGTCGTAGCTGCGCTTCGGCGCGTTGTACCCGCTGAACAGGCCGCCGTCGAACGCGTAGTCCTCGCGGACGATGAAGCTGGCGTTCGTGTAGGCCGTCACGTAGTCGCGCAGGATCTTGTCGCGCGAGAGCAGGTAGTTGATGACCCCGCCCAGGAATGCGATGTCGGTCCCCGGACGGATCTGCGCGAACTGGTCCGCGACCGCCGCGGTCCGCGTGAACCGCGGATCCACCACGACCAGGCGGGCCTTGTTCTTGACCTTCGCCTCGATCACCCACTTGAAGCCGCACGGGTGCGCCTCGGCAGGGTTCCCGCCCATCACCAGGACGATGTTGGCATTCCTGATGTCGACCCAGTGGTTCGTCATCGCGCCACGGCCGAATGTCGGGGCCAGACCGGCCACCGTCGGACCGTGTCAAACTCGGGCCTGATTGTCCAAGGCCGTCATGCCCAGCGCGCGAAGCACCTTGACGGTAAGGTATCCCGTCTCATTCGAAGACGCCGACGCCGCGAGGAACGCCGTCGTGGTCCAGCGATTGACGGTGACCGCGCCGTTTCTTCGCGACGAAGTTCCTGTCGCGGTCGTCCTTCGTGAGGCGGGCGATGCGATCGAGCGCCCAGTCCCAGCTCACGCTCTTCCACGCGGTCTCGCCGGGGCCCCGGTACTCGGGGACTTTCAGCCGGTTGGGACTGTGGATGAAATCGACGAGGCTCGCGCCCTTCGGGCACAGCGTGCCGCGATTGACCGGATGGTCGGGGTCGCCCTCGATGTGGATGATCTCGGTGCGGGCGTTCTTCGACCCGTCGCCGAGGCCATACATGATGATGCCGCAGCCCACCGAGCAGTAGGGACACGTGTTGCGTGTCTCGGTCGTCCGCGCGAGCTTGAACTGGCGCACTTCGGCGAGCGCCTCAGTGGCCGAGAAGCCCAGGGCGGTCAGACTTGTGGCACCGATGCTGGAGGCGGACAACTTGATGAAGCCGCGTCTCGAGACGTCCATGGTGCACCTGACTGTTGTGTAGTGAGAGACGCCGGCAGGTGCGCCATGCGTGGTGGGACACGAGCCGGCGCGAACTGATCCGGAAACTACCCCCGCTTTCCCGGCGAGTCAACGTCGACCAATGTCGTCGGTGTATGTTTGGACACGACTGTACCCGCCAGGCTGCAAGTGAGGTGTCCATCGCCATGGCCCACGATGCGGGTGTCGGCCGGCCGGTACGGGAAACCGAGGTTCGCCAAAGCCTTACCTCGGCGCGCCTCAGGACCAGGAACTCGCAAGCGGGGCGTGCCCTGCGGACGACCGCGTGCTGGCTGATTTCACTGCTGGTGATGGGCGCCAGTCCGGCGTCGTGGGTGGGAGGACTGGTGCTGGCGTACGTCGGTGAGATCCTGCTTCCGATCGTGTGAACGAAGGTCGAGTCGCAGCGTGAGATCGGTCAGCGCCCGAAGGTGACGCCGACGCCCAACTTGATGCTCGGGCTGCCCGACAGGCCTACCCTGAGCTCGGTGAAGAATCCGTCCCGGTGTTCCAGGCCAACCAGGAGATTGATTCCACCGCGAACGTCCGAGCTGGACTCGCCGGGCGGGACGTCTTTGAAGATGTACACATTGGCCGCCGGGCCGCCGCCCACGTAGAGGGACCAGCGGGTTCTCGGAAGCTCAAAGGGGTAAACGAAGTCGAAATTGAACGCGATCAGCGTCTGGTTGTCGCCGATGCCGGCCTCCAGGCTCGGGCGGAAGCGCAGTTGATCCGCGATCGGTCCGCTTTGGACGTGCATGCCGAAATAGAACTGGTCGGGATTCCCACTCGCCCCGGCCCGCACTCCAAAGTCCTGCGCCGAGGCTGCGGCCGGGCTGAGAACCCACAGACATCCAGCGGCTGCAACACATGCAATGAATCGTCTGGTCAAGGTGTCCTCCCCGCAGGCGACGACGGGCCGGCCCTGCCTGTCTTCTGGCAATGCGCCGCTGGCGCTTGTGGGCCTGAGGGCCCCCACGATCGCGCAATTCCAGGCGCGACGGACGCGGAGCGAGCGAAACCCGCGCCCGCCGGCCTGGATACGTCCGACGATCTGCTGCCTCTCGTAATCCCGAGCGCAAGACGTGTGCCGCACGAAAAGCCCCATTTGGCGGGGGTGCGACGCGGAGATCGCGACGTTCTTACACGGGGTCCCTGGTCGATCGGGAATCTTGAGTGCAGGAACGGGAGTCCTAAAGGAGCCGGCGCGGCCAGCCGACACGGCCGATTCGCCGCACAATCTCCACCCGTCCAGACGGTTACCGGGTCGTACGTTTTCGTGGTGTCCTGAGAGATGAGCCACCGGCAATCGTCCCGCACGCGGTTCCTCGACTTCATGGCCCGCTTCAGGGCGCACCAACTGGATGAGGCGGAGGAAACCGATGAGACGTCGCACCCGCCGTCATTCTCTGGCAACGCGGCCGGCGCCGGGCCGACGATCGCCCCCAAGCGCGAGCGCCGAGCCAGGCGGCGAGAGCACCTGCGCGCGTACCTGCGCTGGCTGTGGCCGCATCGCTACGCGGTGGGCGCGTTTTCGCTCTTCGCGCTGGTAGGGGCAGGGCTGCAGATGATCGAACCGCTGTTCATGCGGTTCATCATCGACCGCGTCCTGCTCAACAAATCCCTGGACGGCGCGTCGCGCCTGGCCCGCCTCCACCTCGCCGGCGCCACGTTCCTCATCGTCATCATCATCTCCACCCTGATCGGCGCGCTGAAGGACTATCGCCAGCGGCTGCTGAACGTCAGCGTGATGCTGTCCTTGCGCCGGGCGTTGTTCCAGCGACTGCTGCACCTGCCGCTGCCCCGCCTGTGGGAGATGAAGACGGGCGGCATCCTGTCGCGGCTGACTGGCGACGTGGATACGACGACGGGCCTGCTCCAGCTGGCCATCGTCTCGCCCGCCATCTCGATCATCAGGCTGATCATCGCCGTCGCCGTGCTCTTGGCCTTGAACTGGCGCCTCGCGTTGATGGCGCTCGCCATCATCCCTGGTGTGATGGTGATGAGCCTGACCTTCGCGCGCCGCGTCCGGCCCATCTACCGCTCAGTTCGAAAGGACGGGGAGCGAATCGACGGGCGGGTCGGCGAGACGTTCTCGGGCATCCGTGTCGTGAGGGCATTCAGGCGTGAGACTGGAGAGCTCGCCGACTACATGCTCGGCCGGCACACCGTGCTGCGGAAGGAGCTGTTCGCCCAGCGGCGTGAAATGGTGTTGTGGACGTCGTGGAGCCTGCTGCTGTCCGGCGTCAACGTCGTGATCGTCTGGTACGGCGGGTACCTGAACCTCGCAGGCGGCGCTTCCATCGGCGACATCATGGCGTTCCAGTGGTACACGTTCCTGCTGCTGAACCCGGTGTGGCAGATTGTCAACTCGTTCTCCGAGCTGCAGCGATCACTGGCGGCCATGGAGCGGGTGTTCGAAGTGCTGGCGGAAGAAGAAGACAAGCCCGATCGCCCTGATGCCCGCGACGCGCCGCGCGTGGTCGACCAAGTCCGGTTCGAGGATGTCGAGTTCGAGTACCGCGAGGGCCGGCCGGTCGTGCGGGAGTTCAACGTGTCGGTTCCGGGCGGAACGGTGGTCGCGCTGGTCGGCCGCAGCGGAGCGGGCAAGACGACGATCACCGACCTGGTGGCGCGCTTTCACGATCCGACCAGGGGCAGGATCCTGCTCAACGGCGTCGACATCCGCGACTTCCGGCTGCGAAGCTACCGCGACCTGCTGGCGCTGGTCCAGCAGGACGTCTTTCTGTTCGACGGCTCAGTGCGGGACAACATCGCATATGCCCGGCTGGATGCCACCGACGAACAAATCGAAGACGCCGCCCGGCGTGCCAACGCTCACGAATTCATCGTCAGGCTGCCGGGGCAGTACAACGCGTTCGTCGGCGAGCGGGGCGTGAAGCTCTCGGGCGGCCAGCAGCAGCGGCTGGCGATTGCGCGGGCGATCCTCGCCTCGCCGCAGATCCTGATTCTCGACGAGGCCACCAGCAACCTCGACACGGAAAGCGAACAGCTCATCCAGGCGTCGATGGCCACGCTGCTCGCCGGGCGCACGACGTTCGTGATCGCGCACCGGCTTTCGACCATCCGTCGCGCCGACATGATTCTCCTGATGGACGACGGGCGCATCGTCGAACGCGGGACGCACGAGGAGCTGATGCGCGCGCAGGGCGCGTATTACGGGATGGTGCTGCGGCAGTTGGAAACTGCCGATCAGGATGCGGAGCGGGTACTGAGGGCTTGAGGCTTGGGGCTTAGGGCTTGGGGCGCCTCAAGCCTTAAGCCTTTAGCCTTTAGCCTACGGAATCAGCACGACCTTGCCGTACGCTCCCGGCGTCATGATCGCTTCGTGCGCGCGTCCTGCCTCGGCCAGCGGGAACTCCCTGCCCACGACCGGCCGCAAGGCCCCCGTTTCCAGCCCTGCCACGAGCGCGGCGTGAATCCGGGCCAGGTCCTGCGGCGACCCGTTGAGCAGCGCCATGCCGAGGATGGCGCCGTCACGGCTCATGATCTGTCGCGCGTCGATCTCCACGCGTCCACGGTTGCCGATGACGACGACCCGGCCGCGAGGCGCGAGCAGGCCGAGGTCCTTGTCGAGATTCACGTTGGCGAGCATCTCGAGAACAACATCCACGCCCTGCCCCAGCGTGGCGTCCCGGATCTCGTCGAGATAGTGTGACGACGCGTGGTCGAAGGCGCGGTGCGCGCCTTCGCGAACGATCAGCTCGCGGCCTCGAGCGCGTTCCCGCGGTGGCGAAGACCGTCATACCGTGCGAGCGGGCCATCTGGATCGCGGCGGTCCCGACACTGCCACTTCCGCCATGCACGAGCACCGTCTCGCCGGGCCTGGCGACCGCCCGATCGAACAGCGCCCGCCACGCCGTGGCGTACGGCACGTTCATCGCCGCGCCCTGCTGGAAGGTGACGTTGGCGGGCAATCGATGGATCTGCGCAAGCGAGCAGACGGCCTGTTCGGCGTAGGTCCCGGTGTAGCCGCCCGCGGCGGTCCCGCTGAGGTAGACGCGATCTCCCACGGAGACCCCGGACACGTCCGGGCCCAGCATCTCAATGGTGCCCGCACCGTCGGATCCCGGGATGTACGGCAGCGGGGGCTGACGGCCGTACAGCCCGGCACGGATGTACGCATCGACCGGGTTGACGCCAGCGGCCTGGATTCGAACCAGCACCTGGCCCTGGCCCGGTTTGGGCGTCGGCACCTCGTCGAGCTGGAGCACCTCCGGCCCTCCGCTCTTGCGAACCAGAATCACCTTCATCGAACCCTCCCGTCAGACATTCACCGCCTGTTCAGCATGTCGATTGTGACACACGAGCACGCAAGCGCACTCGACTGCAGTAGAATCGGCCCCTACGCCTGAAGCGGGAGGATGTTCATGTTGCAGATTCGCCGGTCAGTCGTGTCCCTGTGCGCTCTGGTCGCCATCATCGCATCGGGACTGTGGGGGCTCGGGCGGCTGGCCGCAGCGCCGCAGGTCGCGTCGCCGCAGGCGGGATCCGTCGCCGTCGACCCCTCGCTTCTTGCGACCTTCAAGTGGCGCAGCATCGGCCCCGATCGCGGCGGCAGGTCGCTGGCCGTTGCCGGCGTCGTCGGGCGGCCGAAGGACGGGTACTTCGGGGCGACCGGCGGCGGCCTGTGGAAGACGACTGACGGCGGCGACACGTGGGCGCCGGTCACCGACGGCCAGATCACCAGCTCGTCGGTGGGTGCGATTGCCGTGTCGGACAGCCACCCCGACGTGATCTACATCGGCACCGGCGAGGCCTGCATCCGGGGAGACATCCAGCCTGGCGACGGCGTCTACAAGTCGATCGACGCGGGAAAGACCTGGACCAGCATCGGGCTGCGCGAAACCGAGAACATCTCCAAGATCCGCGTGCACCCGACCAATCCCGACCTCGTCTTCGTCGCCGCGTTCGGAAAGCACGGCGTGCCGAACAGCGAGCGCGGCGTGTTCAAGAGCGCCGACGGCGGCAAGACCTGGAAACGTGTGCTGTATCGAAACGACCGCACGGGGGCGGCTGACCTCTGGATCGACCGCCGCAATCCGAGCGTCGTGTTCGCGTCGCTGTGGGAGGCTTACCGGGTCGAGTATCAGATGTCGAGCGGGGGCCCGGGCAGCGGCCTGTTCAAGTCCACCGACAGCGGCGAAACGTGGACCGAGATCACCCGCAATCCGGGGATGCCGGCCGGGATGATCGGGCGCATCGGCGTGTCGGTATCCGGCGCCGACTCGAACCGCGTGTACGCCATCATCGAAAACGAGAACGGCGGCCTGTTCAGGTCGGACGATGGCGGGGCCACGTGGCAATTGGCCAACAGCGGCCGGAACATCCGCCAGCGCGCGTTCTACTACACGCACCTCACCGCCGACCCCAACAACAAGGACGTGGTGTACGTGCTGAACGTCGGGACGTTCAAATCGACCGATGCCGGGAAGACCCTCACCAGCTTCGTCGGCGGAGACTCGCACGATCTGTGGATCGATCCCGGCGATTCGAAACACATCATGCACGCGAGCGACAGCGGCGGCGCCGTCACCTACACCGGTGCCCAGCCGTTCACCGCACGGGATTACCCGACGGCGCAGTACTACCACGTGATCTCGACAAGGCACCTTCCCTACCACGTGTGCGGCGCCCAGCAGGACGGCAGCACGGTCTGCCTGCCGAACGAGATCGTCGCCGGCGGCCGAGGGGGTGGAGGAGGTCGCGGAGGGGCGGCGGTCACGCCCCAGTCGCAGGCGTACAGCCCCGGCGGCGCCGAACCGGCCTACATCGCGCCCGATCCCAAGGATCCCGACGTGTTCTACTCGGGCGGCAACAACGGATCCTTCCTCGTGTACACGAACCGGCGGACAGGCCAGAGCCGCGAGGTCCACCCATATCCGCGGATGTTCTCCGGCGAGCCGTCCAGCGCGCTGGTCGAACGCGTGCAGTGGACCTTCCCCATCGTCTTTTCGCCCGTCGATCCGAACATCCTCTTCACCGCGACTCAACACGTATGGAAGACGACCAACGGCGGGCAGACCTGGATGAAGATCAGCGGCGATCTGACCCGGCACGATCCGAAGACGCTGGGGCCCTCGGGCGGGCCCATCACCGGCGACATGAACGGCCCGGAGGTCTACGCGACCGTGTTCGCACTGGCGCCGTCGAAGGTGAACGTGAATGTCATCTGGGCAGGTTCGGACGACGGCCAGATCCACGTGACGCGGGACGGAGGCAAGGCCTGGACGAACGTGACCCCGGCGGGCATGCCCGAATTCGGCCGCGTCAGCATCATCGACGCGTCGGCCTTCGACGCGGGAACAGCCTACGCAGCCGTGAAGCGCCCGCTGCTCGGCGACCACGCGCCTTACCTGTTCAGGACCCACGATTTCGGGAAGACGTGGACCAAGATCGTCGGCGGATTGAAGAGCGACGATTTCACGCACTCGATCCGCGAGGATCCCAAGCGCCGCGGGATGCTCTACGCGGGCACGCAACACGGCATCTACTACTCATTCGACGACGGCGACACGTGGCGGTCGCTGTCGCTGAATCTGCCGGACGTGCAGGTCGCGGACATCTGGGTGGAAGAGACGGATCTGGCCATCGCCACCCACGGCCGCTCGTTCTGGATCCTCGACGACATCGCGCCGCTGCGGCAGTACGGTCAGCCGGTTGCCGAGGCGCCCGACGTGTATCTGTTCGCGCCCGACGTCGCGACCAGGTCGTTTGGCGGAGCGACCTTCAGGTACTGGGTGAAGAAGCCGCTCCAGGACGTGAAGATTGACGTGCTCGACGCCAAGGGCACGGTCGTTCGCACGTTCGACAGCGCGCAGGCCAGCGCGGCGGCGGGAAGAGGCGGGCGGGCCGGGCAGGCTGCGCCTCCCGAGGCTGGCGCAGCAGGCGGTGGCCGCGGGCGCGGGGGCGCGGGCGGCGCGCCGGTGGCGACGGGCGCCGGCCTTCAGAGCGTGACGTGGGACCTCCGGTATCCGAGCGCCTCGTCGTTCCCGGGCATGATCCTCTGGGGAGGCAGCGTGAACGGCCCTTCGGCGCCGCCCGGAACATACCAGGTCCGGTTGACGGCCGGCGGGCGCACCGAGACGCAAAGCTTCCGGATCAGGCGTCATCCGCTCTTCAAGGACGTGACCGACGCGGACCTGCAGGCGCAGTTCGATCTCGCGATTCAGATCCGTGACAAGACCAGCGAGGCCAACGACGCCGTGATCCGAATCCGGGCCGTCAAGGCGCAGGTGGCGGATCGCGTCGGCAAGTCCGCAGACGCCGCGCTGAAGACCGCGGGGGGCACGCTCACGGGCAGCCTGAGCGCGATCGAGGAGGAAATCTACCAGGTGAAGAACCAGAGCGGCCAGGATCCGCTCAACTTCCCGATCAAGCTCAACAACCGCCTCGCCTCGCTGCTCTCGGTGGTCAGCCGCGGTGACGGCCGTCCGATCGGGAACGCCCCGGTGATCTTCAAGGACCTGGCCGCCGAGCTGAAGGTGCAGACCGACCGCCTGGCGCAGGTGCTGGGGCGCGATCTTACGGCGTTCAACGCCGAGGCGCGCCGGGTGGGGCTGGAGCCGGTCGGCGACAAGTCGAACTGATGTCGCGCGTGACCCTCGCCACAGCCGGGCCCGTCGGGCCCGGACGAGACGGGTCGGCGAGGCGGTACGGCGCGGCACGACGCCGGAGTCTCGCGCGCCAGCCGTAGTACAATGGCGACTGGCGTCAAGCTGAGGTAAGTGGACGCACCGGCAATGCACGGTTTTCGTAAGTGGCGGGAGGTACGGACCGTGTACTCCCTACACGGTTCGCGACAGCGTCGGCCGCCGGAAATCCCGCAGAGTCGGCCGAAATCGCAGTGTCCAATGCCGGGAATGGACATGGTTCGGATGGCGCCTTTATTGCAACGGCTTCCAGTGATGCGTCAGGCACGCCCCCATCGGCGCTTCGTGCGTTCCCGGTCAACCGGCCTTGGCCGCACGGTCCGGCGCCTGGCCAATGGTCTCATTGGCGGCGCGGCCATTCTGCTGGTCGTCTTCCACGCACATCTTCTCTGGATCCAGGTCGCGGCCGGCCGCATCCTCGACCCTGAAACGGGCTTGCGATGGGCGGGCGGGGCGCTGCTCGTCGCGGCGTTGCTGCTGCTGCGCCGGGTCGGGGTGTCGCTGCTCTGGAGCCGGCATGCGGCGCTCTGCTGGGTGCTGGTCGCGCTGCTCCACGGCGGCTTATTCGTGGCCCCGCTCGATTCGCACGCGAATCGCTGGTCGGATCCCTCGCTGATCTTCGTGATCCCGTCGGCGTCGTGTGTCGTCCTCACCATTGCGACCGGGGTCTGGCTCGCGCGAGGCCGCCACCTGGCGGGCCGCGTCGGCGCACGGCCGCTGCGGTCGCTGTGGCTGCTCGCCTGTCCGCCGGCTCCCTCCCCGGTTCTGATTTCCCGCGCCTTCCTCGCGCCTCGTCCACCGCCTCTCTAGGTACAATCAGCGGCCAGATTCATTGGCCCCGCCGTCGGGTTCGACGCGCCTGATCTGCGCCTCGCACCGGACGGGTCCAGCCGGCTCGACGCGTCGTTGCCCGTAAAGGTGCGACGCGGCCGGTCGTCGGGGCATGGCGAGTGCCGGGATTCCCTTTCGTCCGCGCGGCGGCCGGAAGGCCCGGCCGAAGAGAGCCGGGTTCACAGCAAGACACCCTGAGGAGAGAAGCGCCGTGGATGTTTCCGTTCGCCTGCTCAACACGCTGTTGCCGATGCTGTATCTGGCCACGGTGACCGGTTATGTCGTGGACTTCGTCCGGGGCGTGCCGGAGGCGGTGCGCGCCGCGCGCCGGCTGCTGGAAGTCACGCTGGTGTGCCACGTCGGCTACCTCGTGCTGCGGGCGGTGCACGAGGGGCACGTGCCGCTCTCGTCGGCCCCCGAACTGCTGAGCATGGTCGCCTTCGCGACCTCGGCGGTGTACATCGTGGTGGAGCGTTTCACCGGCGTCGAGCGGACCGGCGCCTTCATGGTGCTCATCCCGCTCGTGCTGCAGACGGCGTCATCGGCCTTCATCACCGATCACTACGCCTTCCCCGCGGTCCTGCGAAGCCCGCTCTTCGCGGTGCACACCCTGGCTGCCGTCATCGGCTACGTGGCCCTCGGCGTGTCGGCGGTGTACGGCGTGCTGTTCCTCATGCTGCACCACGAGCTGAAGAGCGATCGGTTCGGGGTGTTCTTCGATCGGCTGCCGCCGCTCGAGACGATGGCCCGCATGAATCGCCGGGCCGCCGGCATCGGCGTGACCTTCCTGGCCATCACGATCGCGTGCGGCGCGTTGTGGGCGTCCAGGGAGTTTCCGGGGTTTTTCCGGGATCCCAAGTTCCTGATCACGGTGGTCGTCTGGATCGTGTTTCTCGCGGCGCCCGTCCTGCAGTATGCGCGCCGCTGGAGCAGCCGCCGCACCGTCGGCATCTCGCTGGTGGGGTTCGTGCTGCTGCTGCTCTCGCTGCTCATCACGCAGCTCATCCCGACGTTCCACGCGTTTCTCTAGAGGTGAGTTCGTCATGCACGTCCAGTTGCTGGGCATCAATCACCGTACGGCGCCGCTCGAACTTCGTGAGGCGCTCGCCATGGACGCGGCCCGCGTGACCGAAACGCTGCGCGAGATCCAGGGCGACGATGCGATTGCCGAGGCCGCGATCCTCTCGACCTGCAACCGTACGGAGCTGTACGTCCGCGCACAGGACCCGGAGGCCGCTGAATCCGCGATGCGGCAGTACTTCGAGCGGCGCGCGGGCGAACAGGGGATCGCCGTCAACGGGCACAGCTACCTCGAGACGGATCAGCAGGCGGTGCGGCACCTGCTGCGCGTGTCGTCCGGACTGGACTCGATGATCCTGGGCGAACACCAGATCCTCGGCCAGGTCCGCGAGGCGCACCAGGCGGCGCGGCAGGCCGGCACGCTCGGTCCGCTCATCGATCGCCTCTGGTCGACGGCCGTTCACACCGGGAAGCGCGCGCGCGCCGAAACCAACATCGGGACCGGCGCGGTGTCGGTCGGATCGGCGGCCGTCAGCCTGGCCGAACGGGTGTTCGGCGACCTGCACGATCGGACGGTGCTCGTCATCGGCGCCGGGGACACGGGCCAGCTGGTGGCGCGGCAATTCGCCGATCGCCGGCCGTCGCGCCTGCTGGTCGCCAACCGGACCCTCGAGCGCGCCGTCTCGGTGGCCTCGGCCGTGGGCGGCGAGGCGCGGTCGCTCGACCTCATCCCGGCGGTCCTCCCGGCGGTGGATGTGGTCATCTCCGCCACCGGCGCCCCGGGCGTCGTGGTGACGCGCGAGATGGTCCGCGCGGCGATGCTCACCAGGCCGAACCATCCGCTGGTGCTGGTCGACATCGCCGTGCCGCGCGACATCGATCCCGCCGCCGGATCGCTCGACAACGTCTTCCTCTACCCGATCGATGCGCTCAAGACGCTGGTGGACCGCAGCCTCGAGCGGCGCCTCCGCGAAGTGCCTCGCGTCGAAGCCATTGTCGAAGAGGAGTGCCAGAAGCTCATGACGTGGACGCGCGGTCTGCTCGCGACCCCGGTCGTGAGGGAACTCACGGAGCACTTCGAGCGCGTCCGGGCCGAGGAAGTGCAGCGGAGCCTCAAGCACTTCCACCCCGAGGAACTGCTCCATCTCGAGCGGCTGACCAAGCACCTGGTCAACCGCCTGCTGCGCGCGCCGATCACCCGCCTCAGGTCCGGTGAGCTGCCCCCCCCGGACGGCTCGACGCAGATCGACCTGGTGCGCGGGCTGTTCGCGCTCGATGACGAAAACTCGAAGGACGAGGAGGCGGGTGGTGGCACGCACTGACGCGGCGGTGATCAGGATCGGCACCAGGGGAAGCGAGCTCGCGGTCTGGCAGGCCAACGAAGTCATCCGCCTCCTGCGCGCCGCGCGGCCGGACGTGGCGGTCGAGCACCAGATCTTCAAGACGGTCGGGGACAAGGTGCTGGGGACGCCGCTCTCGAAGATCGGCGACAAGGGGCTGTTCACCAGGGAACTCGAGGACGGGCTGACCGCGGGCGTGATCGACATCGCGGTGCACAGCCTGAAAGACGTCCCGACTGCGCTGCCCGCCGGCCTCACGCTTGGCGCCGTGCTCGAACGGGAGGACCCGAGAGACGCGCTGGTGGCCGCGGCGGGAACGACGCTGGCCTCGCTCAAGGCCGGCGCGCGGGTCGGCACCTCGTCGCTTCGACGCCGCGCCCAACTGCTCGCCCGCCGGCCTGACCTGCGTGTGCTCGACGTCCGCGGTAACCTGCCGACGCGCCTGGCCAAGCTCGAACGCGGCGACTACGACGCGTTGCTGCTCGCCCACGCCGGCCTGATCAGGCTCGGACGCTCGAACCTGGTTGCCGAGGTGATCGATTCGACGGTGCTGGTGCCGGCGGTCGGGCAGGGCGCGCTGGCCATCGAAAGCCGCGCACACGACCCGCTGGTCGGCGCGCTGCTCGCCGCGCTCGATCATCGGCCGACGCGCCTGGCGACCGGCTCCGAGCGGGCGTTCCTCGGCCGGCTCGAAGGCGGATGCCAGGTGCCGGTCGGCGCGTACGCCACCATGCGGGAGAACTCCCTCATCCTGACGGGCATCGTCGCCGATCTCGACGGCACCGCCGAGGTGCGCGGCCTCGAATCGTGTGTCGTGCGATCGGCGGCGGACGCGGCCGCGGCAGGTGTCAGGCTGGCAGAGCGGCTGCTGACGCAGGGCGCCGGCGACATCCTGGCACGTGTTCGCGCGCTCGGCGTCGAGTCCCTGTCCACACCGGTGCGGAGCGAGCCATGACCGGCCCGGCGCGGGACCTCATCGTCGCCGTGACGCAGGCTGAAGGGCCGGGCTCGACCCTTGTCTCCTGTCTCGAGCGAGCCGGCGTGGGTGTGCGACTGGTGCCGGTCGTCGCGCACGAAGAACCGGCTGACGTGAGCGGCCTGGAAGCCGCACTCGCGGACATCAGCCAGTTCGACTGGGTGGCGTTCACCAGCCCGCGGGCGGTCGAGGCGGTGTGCGACAGGCCGGCCTGGCGCGCCCGGTCCGGCGGGACGACGCCCCGTCCGCGCATCGCGGCCGTTGGCACGTCCACGATGGCCTGCCTGACCGGGCGCGAGGTGCCCGTCGCGGTTTGTGCGGCGCAACCCGGAGCAGCGGGACTTGCGCGGGGGATCGTGGACGCGGAAGGCGGGTCGCTCGCCGGGAAGCGCGTGCTCTGGCCCCGCTCCGACAGGGCTCGCCCGGACCTGCGTGACGCGTTGATCGCCGCGCAGGCCACCGTGGTGGATCCGGTCGCGTACCGCACCGCCATCATCGCCCCTCCCGATCTCGGCGTCTTTCTTGAAGAGGTCAGGGCGCGGCGGATCGACGCGGTGACGTTCATGTCGCCGTCGAGCGCGATCGGGCTGGCCTCCGGCGCTGACGACGGGACGCTGGCGGCGCTCGCGGGCCGGACGGTCGTCGCGAGCATCGGTCCGACAACCTCGGCGGCGCTGGCCGGTCTGCACGCCCCGCCTGATGTCGAGGCCACTGAAACGTCGGCGAGCGGCCTGGTTTCCGCGTTGATGAACTACTTCGCCATCCATCATGGAGTGACTGTATGAGCTTTCCGACACACCGCCCGCGGAGACTGCGACGCACCGATGCCCTCCGGCGCATGGTCCGGGAAACGCGCCTGAGCCCCGACAACCTGATCGAACCGTTCTTCGTCGTCTCGGGAGAGGGCGTGCGGCGGCCGATTGCCGCCATGCCCGGCTGTTTCCAGTTGAGCGTGGACGAGGTCGTGAAGGAAGTCCGCGAGGTGGCGGGCCTCGGCATCCCGGGCGTGATCCTGTTCGGCATCCCCGACGCGAAAGATCCCCAGGGCGCGGCGGCGTACGACCCGCAGGGACCGGTCATCAGGGCGCTGACGGCGCTGCGGAAGGAATTTCCGGCGATGTCGCTGTGGGCGGACGTCTGCCTCTGCGAGTACACGGATCACGGCCACTGCGGGCCGCTGGCGCCCGGGCCGGACGGCAAGCTCGACGTGGACAACGATCGGGCCCTGCCCATCCTGGCACGCGCGGCGCTCGCCTACGCCAAGGCCGGCGCCGACGTGGTGGCGCCCTCCGACATGATGGACGGCCGCGTGGCGGCGATCCGGCGCACGCTGGACGAGGCGGGCCGCACCGATGTCGTGATCGTCTCCTACGCCGCGAAGTACGCGTCCGGGTTCTACGGCCCGTTCCGCGAGGCCGCCGGCTCAGCGCCCTCGTTCGGCGATCGGCGGGGCTACCAGATGGACCCGGCCAACGGCCTCGAAGCGCTGCGCGAAGTCGCCACCGACCTCGAGGAAGGCGCCGACATCGTGATGGTGAAACCGGCGATGTCGTACCTGGACGTGGTGGCCGCCGTGAAGGCCCGGTTCGGCGTCCCGCTGGCGGTCTACAACGTGTCGGGCGAGTACTCGATGATCAAGGCCGCCGCGGCCAACGGCTGGATCGACGAAGCCCGCATCATGCAGGAGACGCTGGTCGCCATGCGGCGGGCGGGCGCCGACATCATCCTGACGTATTTCGCGAGGCAAGCGGCGCGCCTGCTGGCGTAGCGCCGTCTCGGGCCGAGGAGGCATGAGCGTGGTCAGTTCGTCACAAGCGGGCACCTCCGTCGATCCACTCTTCCTGCGGGCGTGCCGCCAGGAACCCGTCGAGCGGACGCCCATCTGGATCATGCGGCAGGCGGGCCGCTATCTGCCTGAGTATCGCGAGGTCCGCCAGCGGTACGACTTCCTGACGACGTGCCGGACGCCCGAGCTCGCCTGCGAGCTGACCTTGCAGCCGATTCGGCGGCTGGGCGTCGACGCCGCCATCATCTTCTCCGACATCCTCGTGCCGCTCCAGGGGATGGGCGTCGACGTCGAGTTCACGCCCGGGCCGCACATCCGGCACCCGCTGCGATCCCGGGCGGAGGTGGAAGCGGTGCGGGTTCCCGATCCGCACGAGTCGATGTCGTATGTCCTCGAGGCCCTCACGCAGGTCAGGCACGAGCTTCCGCGCGAGGTCGCGCTGATCGGATTTGCCGGGGCACCCTTCACCATGGCCACCTACCTGGTGGAGGGCGGCGGATCGAAATCCTTCGCCGCCCTGAAATCCATGCTCTGGAACGACCCCGACACGGCGCACCTGCTGCTCGCCCGCTGCGCCGACACGGTGGCGCGGTACCTGGCCGCTCAAATCGAGGCAGGCGCGCAGGCCGTGATGCTGTTCGACACGTGGGCGGGCATCCTGTCGCCGGCCGATCACGCCGTGTTCGCCGCCGCCTACGCCAAACGCGTCTTCGAACAGGTCGCCTCCGCCGGAGACGGGCGCCTTCATCACCCGCCGCGCATCTACTACGCGGGTGATGCCGGCGGCAGCCTCGAAGACTGCCGTGGCATTGGCGCGGATGTCATCGGCCTCGACTGGCGGCTGGGCCTCTCGACGGCCCGGACGCGCCTCGGCCCCCACCTGGCGGTACAGGGCAATCTCGATCCGACGACGCTGCTCGGGCCCCCGGCGCTCATCCGGGAGCGCGCCGCCGCGGTCCTGCACGACGCCGGGCTCGCGCGGACCTCAACCAGGCTCGAATCGCGCGTCACCGCGGCCCCGGGCCATATTTTCAACCTGGGGCACGGCATTCTGCCGGAGACGCCGGCCGATCACGCGCGGATTCTCGTAGAGGCCGTTCAGGAACTCTCGGCGGGAAGGATGGCATGACGATGGACAGCACGAGCGGCCTTCAGCCGGAAGGCGCGATTGACCACCGGGCGATCACGGCGGAGTTGCTGGCAAAGTACGATCGCCCCGGCCCCCGGTACACGTCGTACCCGACCGCGGTGGAATTCAGCAACGCGTTCGGCGACGCCGAGTACCCGCAGCCATCTGGCGCGCGCCGCGGCGATGCCCGACGCCCCGCTGTCGCTCTACGTGCACCTGCCCTTCTGCGAAGAGCGCTGCACCTTCTGCGGCTGCATGGTGATCATCACGCAGAAGCGGGAAGTGGCCGCCCGCTACCTCGAATACCTGTATCGCGAGATCGGCATGCTGGCCGCCGCGCTCGGCGGCCGTCACCGGCTCGCCCAGTTTCACTGGGGCGGCGGCACCCCGACCTACCTCGCGCCTGATCAGATCACGGCGCTCCAGCGCGAGGTCCTGCGCTACTTCACCATCGATCCGGGCGCCGAGGTGGCGATCGAAGTCGATCCCCGCGTGACCACCAACGAGCAGCTCGACACGCTCCGCGCGCTCGGGTTCAACCGCCTCTCGATGGGCATCCAGGACTTCACGCCCGAGGTGCAGGTGGCGGTCAACCGGGTGCAGCCCGAAGCGGAAACCCGCGAGCTCTACAAGCAGGCAAGGGCGGCGGGGTTCTCGTCGATCAACTTCGATCTGATCTACGGGCTTCCGCTCCAGACGACGCCGTCCTTCTCGCGCACGCTGGATGCGGTGATCGACATGCGCCCTGACCGGGTCGCCGTGTACTCGTTCGCGCATGTGCCGTGGGTCCGCGGCAACCAGAAGCGGATTCACCCCGAGGAGCTGCCGAGCCCTGCGCAGAAGATCGAGCTGTTCGCCGAGGCGCGCGCCAGATTCCTCGAGGCCGGCTACGAGCAGATCGGCATGGACCACTTCGCGGTCCCGGACGACGAGCTGGCCAGGGCGGCGGCATCAGGCACGCTGCACCGCAATTTCATGGGGTATACGACCAAGCCGGCATCCGACATGCTGGGGCTCGGCGTGTCGGCGATTGGCGACGTGCAGGGCGCCTTCGCGCAGAACGTCAAGAAGCTGAGCACCTACTACTCGGCGATCGACGCCGGCCGGTTCCCGATCGAGCGGGGCTTCGTCCTCGACCCGGACGACTCGGTGCGCCGCTACGTCATCACGAACCTGATGTGCAACCTGAGAGTCTCGCTCCGCGAAGTCGAGCAGCGGTTCGGTGTGACGTTCGATGAGTATTTCGGGCGGGAACTCGGAGAGTTGCGCGAGGGCCCCGTCGTGCACGGGTTCGTCGAGATCGATCCGGAGTCCATCCGGGTGACGCCTCGCGGCCGCCTCTTCGTGCGCAATGTCTGCATGGTGTTCGACCGTTACCTCCGGACCAAGACGACCACTCCGATCTTCTCGCGAACCGTATGAGGGACGATCATGGCCACCGACTCCGAACGGGTAGGCGTCGTGCTCACCAACCTCGGAGGCCCTGTCACGCTGGACGACGTTGAGCCGTTCCTGGTCAACCTCTTTTCGGACAGGGACATCATCAGCCTGCCTCTCGGGGCTGCCTTCCAGCCGCTGCTGGCGCGCGCCATTGCGAAGTTCCGGGCGCCGATGGTCAGGAAGCGCTACGCCGGCATGGGCGGAGGCTCGCCGCAACTGAAGCTGACGACCAGCCAGGCGCAGGCGCTCGAGATTCGGCTCAATCGCCTGCAGCCGAGGTTCAGGACCCTGGTCGCGATGCGTTACTGGCGGCCGCAGATCGAAGAGGCGCTCGAGGAGCTGGAGCTCGAAGGCATCAGCCGCATGGTGCTGCTGACGCTTTACCCGCAGTATTCGACGGCGACAACCGGGTCGATGGATCGCGAGGTCGAGCGGGTGCTCGCGCAGCCGCGGTGGAAGGGGAGGTTCCGCATGACCTCCGTCAGGACGTACGCCGATGAGCCGACGTACCTGGAGGCGCTTGCGGATACCGTGCGGCGCTCGCTCGACCTGTTTCCCGCCGAACGGCGCGACCGTGTCGTGCTGCTCTTCAGCGCCCATGCGCTCCCGCTCGACATCGTCAATCGGGGGGATCCGGTACGTGGGTGAGATCGAAGCCACTCGCCAGGGCGTGATGGCGAAGCTGGCGGTGCCCAACCGGCACATGCTGTCGTACCAGTCGCGCACCTCGTTCATCAAGTGGACCGGTCCCGGCACCGACGCCGTGCTGGCGGAGCTCGCCCGGGAAGGCGTGACCGACGTGCTCGCCATCCCCGTCTCGTTCGTGTCGGATCACATCGAGACCCTCTACGACCTCGACCAGCTGTATCCACAGCAGGCCCGCGAGCTGGGAATCACCTTCAGGCGGGCCGAAGCGCTCAACGCCCATCCGCGGTTCATCGAGGCGCTGGCGAACGTGGTCGAGCGGCATCTCGAAATGGCGTCATGACTCGGGTGGCCATCATCGGCGGAGGCATTTCCGGCCTGTCCATCGCCCACGCGCTCTCTGCGCGAGGCGCGGCCGAGAGGGGCGTCGAGATCGTCGTGCTCGAGGCGGCGGGCCGGGCCGGCGGCAACATCCGGAGCGAGAGGATGGACGGGTTCCTGTGCGAATGGGGACCGAACGGATTCCTGGACAACGCCCCGGCGACGCTCGAGCTGGTGCGGGAACTCGGAATCCAGGATCGCGTGCATCCGAGCGACGAGCGGGCGGGCAAGCGGTTCATCTACAGGCGTGGACGGCTCCACCAGCTGCCGGCAGGGCCGGCGTCGTTCCTGGGAAGCGGGCTGCTCTCGTGGCGCGGCAAGCTGCGGATCGCCGGTGAGGTGTGGGCCGCGGCGAGACCGGACGGGGACGAGACGATTCACGGGTTCGCGTCGCGCCGCATCGGCCGGGAGGCGGCCGACATCCTGATCGATGCCATGGTGTCGGGCGTCTTCGGCGGCGACGCGCGCCAGCTGTCGCTGCGGGCGTGCTTCCCCAAGATGTGGGAGATGGAGACCGAGCACGGCGGCCTGTTCCGCGCCCTGATCGCCCGCCGCCGGGCGCGCCGGGCGCCGGGCGGTCCGATCGGATCGCCGATGGGGCGCCTGACGTCATTCCGCGAGGGCACCGTCGAGATCATCGACGCGCTGGCGCGCCGCCTCGATGGTGCGCTGCGCCTCGGCACGCCGGTCGGGCAGATCACCCGGGGCGATCGCTATCGCGTGCAGCCGGCCGGCGGAGGAGACGCCATCGACGCGGATGCGGTGGTGCTGGCCGGAGGCGCGGCGTCGAGCGCAGAGATCGTCGCGTCACTCGATGGCGACCTGGCCGGCGACCTCGCCGGGATCGCCTCGGCGCCGCTCGTCGTGGTGTGCCTGGGATTCGATGAGGCGCTCCTGCCGCGTCCGCTCGACGGGTTCGGCTTTCTCGTCCCGAGGGGAGAGGGCCAGCGCGTGCTCGGCGTCCTGTGGGACTCGAGCATCTACCCGGGGCGCGCGCCCGAGGGAGCGGTGCTCGTTCGAGCGATGCTCGGCGGCGGCCACGATCCCTCGGCCATCGATCTGTCGGACGACGAGCTGGTGGCGTCCGTCCGGCGATCCCTCTCGGACACGATGGGGATCGAGGCCGCCCCGGCGATTCGTGCGAGTGTTCAAGCACCCGCTCGGCATTCCGCAGTACACGGTCGGACACCTGGATCGGCTGGCCCGGATCGAGTCCCGCCTTGCGCGGTACCCCGGCCTGGCCATCGCGGGCAACTCCTACCGCGGTGTCGCGATCAACAACTGCATTGCGGAGTCTGGCCCGATCGCGGAGCGCGTGCTCGCCGCGATCGGCGGCCGCTGACCAGGCGCGCAGTCCCTTCTGAGTATCGTGTCTGGCCGGTGAATTCGCGGGCCGCACGGCGCGAGATCGTTCAGTCCGCGACATCCTCGATCCGGCGCGGCCAGTCGGACCCGAGCAGCCTCGACATCGCGCGATCGGCGAGCAGCCTGCCGCCGGTCTGGCACCGGGCGCAGTAGTTCGCCTCGTTCTCGGCATACACGATGCGCTGAACCGGCGCGCCGCAGTCGGGACACGGCTTCCCGAAGCGCCCGTGGACCGCCATCTCGGGGCGGAACGCCGTCACCTTCTCGGGGAACTCGTCACCGGCCTGGGCCCGCAGCCGATCGGTCCACGTTCTGAGGACAACGCCAATCGACTCGTGGAGGCGCGCCACCTCGTCTGTCGCGCAGATGGCGGGTCAGCTGGAGCGGCGACAGCCGCGAGGCGTGGAGGATTTCGTCCGAGTACGCGTTGCCAATCCCGCTGAACAGGCGCGGGTCGGTCAACGCGCGCTTCAGGGTGTGGTTCTCGGAGAGGAGCGTCGCGCGAAACTCGTCGAGCGTCGCCTGGAGGACATCGAGGCCGCCCCTGTCCAGCGCCGCCAGGCCGGCGCGCCCGGCCACGAGGTGCAGTGACGCCCGACGCTTGCTGCCGGCCTCGGTGAGCGTCAGCGTCCCGGATGGAAAGTCGAACGCCGCCAGATCCTGGCGCCGCGACAACGCCGCTCCGGCTGCCTTCCAGTGCAGCCTCCCCGCGATCATGAGGTGCACGACCAGGTGCAGATCGCTTTCGAGCGACAGCACGATCCGCTTGCCGACCAGGCCAACCTCCTCGACGGCCCGGTCCCGCACGGCATCGATTGGCGGATCGACGGTGCGAAGCAGGAACGGATTGCCGAGGCGCACGCCTTTCAGCCGCGTCCCCACGATGCGGCGCTGAAGTGCCTCGACGTAGATCGTGAGGTCAGGCAGCTCGGGCATGAGGATGCCATCGTAGCTCAGCTCGGACGGCGCGACGGGTCCCTGGTGCGTCTCAGACCAGGCTGGCCAGCCGCTGGAGCCTGATCACCGGCCGATTCGCCTCGCGAGAGGCGGCCAGGTCCACCTCGAATTCTGCGACCCAGTCATTGTTCATCTCGGGATCGACCAGCACCTGTTCCACGCGCCAGCGCCGCTCGTCCGCGGCTGTCGAGACGTGCGTGTGCCGGAGATTGCGGGCTTCGGGATCCAGCCGCAGGCGCTCGTGCCCGGTGCGATAGGCCTCGAAGGCGGGTTGCAGCCGCTCCGGCGTCCAGGCCTGATCCGCTTCGTCGGCGGGATGGTCCAGGACCGCCAGCGCTGCGGCGGAGTCTCCGATGGACCACGCCCGCAGGAACGTGAACACGCGCGTCCGGATGGCGGCGGTGAACCGCTTCGTGTCGCGCGTGACGTCCGGCGCCTCTTCTTTCGCCCCCGGGGGCCGCAAATCCTGGCCGCGCGGGGCCGCAGGCCCGAACCGCTGATAGTCGGGGTCCTTCATCCGTTCCCACTCGTCGGCCAGGCTCGAGTCGACGTTGCGAAGGAGGATGTGCAGGTACTCTTCCATCTCGAGGACCTGGTCGGTCTTGACCAGATCGGGCACCGTCTGGCTGAGCACCTTGTAGACGCTGCTCAGGTGGCGCAGCAGCAGGCCCTCGGATCGCTGGATCTCGTAATCCATCACGTACTCGGCGAACGAACGGAACTGCTCGAACATCTCCCGCGCGATCGACTTGGGGCGGATGTTCTCCTCGCCCACCCACGGATGCCGCTCGGCGAACGCGTTGAAGGTCGTGTACACGAAGTCGCTGAGCGGCTTTGGATACTCCAGCTTCTCGAGCTCCTCCATCCGCTGCTCGTACTCGACGCCCTCGGCCTTCATCCTGGCCACGGCCTCGTCCTTGATCCGGTCGAGCTGGCGCCGCAGGATGATCTCCGGATTCTCGAGGATCGACTCGACCAGTGTCAGCAGGTCCAGCGCGTAATCCGGCGACTCCGGATCGAGCAGCGGAATCGTCTCGAGCACGTAGAGCGACAGGGTCTGGTCCATCGAGAAGTCGTCCTGCAGGTCGACGTTGACCCGCAGGGTGGACCCCTCTTCGGTTCTCGGCACGATCTCGACGATGTGACGCGCCAGTAGCGCCCGGAACAGCTGCCAGGCCCGGCGGAAGTGCGCCTTCCTGGCGCCCTCGGGCTCGTGACAGTCGCGAACGAGCTGTCGCATCGCGCGGCATCCGTCGCCGCGCCTGCTGAGCACGTTGAGCAGCATGCCGTGCGACACCTGGAAGTGCGAGGTCAGTTGTTCCGGCTGCGATCCGATGAGCCGCTTGAAGGTGCCGAGATCCCAGTTGACGAAATTATGCTCGGGCGGCCTGCGCCTGGTGACCTTCTTGCCGTCGCGCGCCGCCTTCTCGCCGAGCTTGATGTTCTCGATGACATGTTCCGGCGCCTGCACGACCACATAGCCGCGGGTGTCGAAGCCCTTCCTGCCGGCCCGGCCGGCGATCTGGTGGAAGTCGCGGGCGCTCAGGTGGGCCGTCTTCCGCCCGTCGAACTTGCAGAGGCGCGTGAAGAGCACGGTGCGGATCGGTACGTTGATGCCCACGCCGAGCGTGTCCGTGCCGCAGATGATCTTGAGGAGCCCCTGCTGAGCGAGCTGTTCGACCAGCACGCGGTACTTGGGCAGCAACCCGGCATGGTGCAGGCCGATGCCGTGCTTCAGCCACTTGCGGATCTCGGATCCGTACGGGCTGGTGAACTCGAAATCGGCGACGGCCTCGGCCAGGACCGCCTTTTCTTCGCGCGTGCAGACCTTGAGGCTGGTGAAGTCCTGCGCGCTGCTCGCCGCGTCCGCCTGCGTGAAATGCACCACGTAAACGGGCGTCTTGCCCTCGTCTGCGAGCTTTTCGATCGTGTGCGCGAGCGGGATTTCCGCGTACGCGAAGTCGAGCGGCACCGGCCGGTCCACCGATTTCACGCTGACGGTCGGCTTCCCGTTGAGCGCGGTCAGGGCGGTTTCGAAGAAGCTCGTGTCGCCGAGCGTCGCCGACATCAGCAGGAACCGGGTCTGCCTCAGCGTGAGCAGGGGCGTCTGCCACGCCACACCGCGATCGCGGTCCGCATACCAGTGGAACTCGTCCATCACCACGTTGTCGATCCACGCGTCGGCGCCTTCGCGCAACGCGATGTTGCCCAGCACCTCGGCCGTGCAGCAGAGGATGGGCGCATCCCGGTTGACGCTGGCGTCGCCGGTCGACAGGCCAACCCGCTCAGGGCCGAACTCGCGGCAAAGGGCCATCCACTTCTCGTTGACAAGCGCCTTGATGGGACAGGTGTAGACGGCACGCTCGTTCCGCGCGATCGAGGCAAACAGCATCGCCGACGCCACCAGCGACTTGCCCGAGCCGGTCGGCGTGTTCAGGATGACGTTCTTGTCCTGGAACAGTTCGAGGACGGCCTCGTCCTGCGCCGGGTACAGCGTCAGCCCCTTCCCGGCCGTGTAGTCGAGGAATCGCCCCAGCAGGTCGTCGGCAGACGGGTCGTCGTGATCCGGAAGGAAGGCGCTCAGGTGTGCGGACATTACCCGCAGTTGTACCCCGAAACCTTCGACGAGGGACAGATCACTCCGCCGGCCTGCACACGGCCGCGCACGTGCCCGGCTACGGGAGCACGCCCGAAAGGCCCAGGATCCTGCCGTTTTCTGGGCAGTGGCGGACGGCAACCGGCTTGCAAGGGTCAGGTTCCGGAGCCCGCCCCCCGGTGTCTTTGCGCGCCAGGGTGGCGCGCGGGTGAGCGTCCTGCGGGCGTCGGGCGGCCAGGCTGTGACCTCTGGAGGGGGCTCGCGGTCTAACCGAAAGGGGGCCGGGATTCCCCGAACCCCTGCGGCGTCCGCAAGGCCGGATGCGGACAGCACACGTAACCCGGGTCGACCCGAAGTCGGGCGGGCCCGACACTCGACGCGAGAGGTCAGGTATCGTGCGTAGGATGATCGGTTCCGCGCTCGTCGCCATCCTGCTGCAGGTGCCAGCGCCCCGCCTTGCGGCGCAGGCCAAATCTGCGCCGAATTCCGCCGGCGGCGTCCCAAAGGCAACGCTCGCGTTGAATTATTCGATCGCGCTGCCCGGAAACGTCGACTCCAACAGCCCGGCCGTGTGGGACCTGGATGGCGGTGTGAGAAAGCTGTTCGTCATGACCTCCACGGGCGGCGCGCCGCACGTGGCGAACGGGAGCTGGATTGGCGGTCTTGGCCCGGCGAAAGACGTTGCCTTCACCTCGGATCCGGGCAGCGGGGTGTGGATGGAATCGGTGGTCGCCGACGAGGCGGGCACATGGTACGGCTACTACCACGCGGAACAGCCCGCCGTGGTCTGCGGCCGGGCGGACCGGTTCGTCCCGCGGATCGGCGCCGCGCGCTCGCTCGATCAAGGCAAGACGTGGGACAACCTCGGCATCATCCTGGAGGCCAGCCCCGACACGGTCGCCTGCGATTCCCCCAACCGGTACGTGATTGGCGGCGTGGGCGATCTCAGCGTGGCGCTCAACGCGGACAACACCGACCTGTACATCTTCTTCAGCCAGTACGAAAAGGAGCAGTCGGTCCAGGGTGTGGCGGTGGCGCGGCTGCTCTGGGCAAACCGCGATCACCCTGTCGGGCGCGTCACGGTGTGGACCGATGGCGTCTGGCAGGCCTCGCGCTTCAGCCACAGGCCGGTCATCGACATCAGCGGCAAGCTTCGCCGTGTCTGGCGCGAATACCCTGAAGGCACGCCGATATGGCCCACGAACCTGGCGTGGCACGACGCCGACGGAAAGGCTGACGCCTTCTGGGGTCCGTCCGTGCACTGGAACGAAAGCCTGCAGATGTACGTGATGCTGCTCAACCGCACGAAGGACGAGAACTACACGCAGGAGGGCATCTACGTATCGTTCGCGTCAGACCTGACCGACCCGGCGACCTGGTCGGCGCCCCAGAAGCTGATGTCCGGCGGCAAGTGGTATCCCCAGGTGATCGGCCTGCAGAAGGAGATCGGAACCGACAAGCTCGCGGACGGCCCCGCCCGGCTGTTCCTTGGCGGCCACTCCGACTACCTGATCACCTTCAGCAAGTAGATCGGCCTGCCTGGACGGCGTGACATCACCGCGCCCGGCTCAGAAGGCGAACATGAATCCCGCCGCGAACGCCACGCCCGACAGGTTCAACGTCGCTTCCCGTACGTCCAGCCGTGTCGTGGTGGTGGGCGGCGCCGCCTGTTCCACCCCGACGTGCGAGACCCACTTGTCGTTCCAGGTGTTGAGGGTCCGGTAGTAGTAGAGGGTGCCCTGGTACTTCTCGGACCATCCGTCGCTGTCGGAGACCGAGTAGCTCCCCTTGAGCGAGTGGATCTCCGCATAGCGCGCGCCAATCTCGCTGTAGAACGAGAGCCTCGGCCCGAGGTGATATCTCAGGCCAACGGTCCCCTCCATGCCGAACCTGCCGGACCTGACATCGCTCGCGCGGTGCTGCTGATACGCGCCCACCACGGCATCCTGGCTCTGGTAATCGTCGAGCTCCCGGGCCGTGGCCCGGTAGTACGCGGGCGTGAAGCTCAGGTAGCCCTCCAGGCTTGATCCCAACTCGGCGAAGTAATAGAGCCCGAACCGGACGGGTATCGCTGAGAGGGTCAGCGTGGTCGTGTCGTTCTCGCTGCCCCCGTCCCACCTGGTGGCCCACGTGCTGATTTTGCTCGCGCGGATGTAGCCGGCGCCGACCCCGATGCCAAACGACGGCGTCAGGTGAAAGATGAGGTCCGCTCCTCCGTGGCCGGCAAACGGGGGCGTCGACAGCCCGCCGGCCGGACTCCAGTCCGACAGGTAATCGGCCACGTAGCTCTGGTAGGCGGTCTTGAAGTCTCCGACAGATATGGTCGACGCGCCGCCGCCAAGCTTGACGCTGAACCGGCGCCATGGACTTCGAGCGGGCGACAGGGCGTTCGCGGCCGGGCGCGGCGCCCGGGCCCGCTCACGCGCGGCAGCCCGCGCAGCATCCCCGTTTGCCTTCCGCATCGCGTCGATGACCGAATCCGGAACCCCGTCGCTCTTGAGATCCCTCACGCCGGCAGGCTCGAGGGCGAACATGGGAACCAGGGTCTGAATCGCCGCGATCACGCTCTCGGTGGTGCACCCGGCGGCAAGGGCCGCGACGATGATGCGGTTGGTGAGGACGGTCCTGCCATCGAGAAACTCGCAGACCGGCTGTGCCTGCTGTCGGGGCGCCTCCGCCAGTGCCGGGCTGGCGACGCCCGCCGCCAGCAGCACACCGAGCACGGGCCCCAGCAAGGTGCGAGCACCGCGAGTAGTCATCGAACTCTCCTTCGAGGATGCGGCCGAGCGAGGTGGCCGTCGCCGGCGCGGATCTGGCGCGCCGCAACGGGTGTCTTGTCCGCGGCAGCAGAGGCCCCAGGGCGGGGCACGCACACGGTACTTCCCGGGACCGGACACGTCAAGCCGTCGCGGCCGGCCGCCTCGATCGGCGGTCGATGGCCTTCGAAGTGACAGATGGCACCCACGGACCATATGATCAGCCTCCGCAAACGAAAAGCCTCACAGCGAGTCTGTTCTGCGGAAGAAGGGTCCACCCGCGATCGCGCGGCGGCGGGCCACAGGGCGCGCGTCGCACGTCTGCACGGGGCGGCGTCTGGAGTCGAACATGGCGGGAAGAGCGTTCGTTCTCGGTTCAATCGTCGCCGGACTGCTGCTTGCGAGCCAGCCGACCGTGTCGGCCCAGCACCTCGCCGAGGTCCGCCTGGCGGACACGAAGTACCGCTTCGTGGACTGGAACTACACCTGGGGAAACGGCGCGGTCGTCGACCTCTTCTACGTGGGCGTGCCGGGCAGCAACGAGGTCAACCTCGGCGGCGGCTACGCCATCAAGCGCGGCCCCGTGATCCTGACGCCGCTCGTGTACTTCGTCGCCGGCAAGGAAGGCGGCGAGCGCGGGATCAAGGTCGCCCTGCTCGTCTCGTTCGAGAAGAGCGGGTGGAAGCTGCTCTCGTTTGTCGGCGACTATATTCCGGTGTCAGGCTCGGTGGGCGCTTATCAGGTACTCGACACGCTCGACCTGACGCGGACCATTGGCTCGCGTTGGGAAGCAGGCGTTCAGAGCGGGTTCTTCAGGGCCGACGGGTCGTGGAACACTCAGATTGGCCCTGTCGTGAAGCTCAATGATCACAGAGGCGCCTGGGCCGTTTCGTACAGGTTCGGCTCGCAGAACGAGCTGCGCCTCGGCAGGGTGCTGACCTTCTGACCGTCTGCGGGATGGCGAGGGTGGAACCTCGAAGGGAACGATCAGCGCTCCGGCGTGCTCCCATTCATCGACTGTGACGTCGGCCAGTCCACCGCGGCCAGCACGGTGGGCGTCTGCGGGGGCAGCAGGCGCGGCGGCATCGCGAGCGCCTGTGCGGGCGGCGCGGCCGTTCGCACGGGAATGCGGTAGACACGGCCTGCCCGAAGCTGGGTCGTGGTGAGCCCGTTGGCCTGCATGATGGAGCGGGTCGATGTTCCGTAGCGCGCCGCAAGATGCCCGAGCGTCTGGCCGGGCCGGACCACATGCGCCACGGTATACACGGGCGCAGCCATCAGCTTCAACTGCACCAGCGTCGGGTGCGCCCTGCGCCCCATTTCCTGGGCCACCGGATTGTAGAAGCGCACGTGATAGTGCGTCCGGTGGTTCGGCAGGTGCTGGATGATTGCGTCGCGGGTCCCCATGGAGAACTGAAAGACGTGGTCGAGCCAGACCTTGTCCTCGTTGATGCTCAACGCGTACTGGTAGAGCAGCTTCTGGACACGGGTGTCGAGGAAGATCACTTCGACGTCGGTCCGCACGACGAACGCCCGAACCAGGGCCCAGTTTCGCGGCAGGTCCATGTTGGCCGCCGTCCCGGGGTTGAACCAGGTCCCCTTGCCGGCCTGGTAGTAGAACCCGAAGTCGACGTCGCGCCCGCCCTGGTGGCTCTGGTGGCGCTTGAGTCTTCCTCCCGAGCGGCTGCTGATGTCGCCGATGAAGACGCGCGGCGTGTCGGGAAACAGCTGGTAAACCGTGTCGACCGCCGTGTCGATGGCGGCCATCGTCTCCGAGGTGCCCCAGCTGTCGGCCCCGGGGGCGACTTCCCATCGCGGTCCCGACACCAGGTTGACCGAGTTGAAGAGCACCGCACTGCCAGGACTGCCAATCGACACGGATCCGATGGACGACGGATCGGACTCGACTCGCTCTGCGAGCTCTCCGTCACTGAGCTCCAGCAGCGAGGCCGGCGTCTCACGACCGGACGTACCCGCCGCGGCATCGTCCTGCCACTGAGGAACGGACAGTTCGAGCGCAAGCGCGCCACCCGCCACCGGGCCGGCGGCCAGCCACAGCGACACGAGAAGTTCGAGAGGTATTGGCATGCGATGTGTTGTGGCACTCTCTTACGGATCGACCGCGCAAGTCAAGCCCGATCGCGGCGATGGTAGATACCCGGCGAGCCGGAGGTCTGGAGAATCCCGAATCGCCTGTCGGCCGGCCGGTGCCACGTAGTATGATTCGCGCCGCCAGCCCCCCGCTGACCATCCGTGCGGGCGGCTCTTGACCGGATCTCGAAACAACCGGCAGGAGTAGTGGATGGAGCTGTGGCACCCGACGCCTTCCTGCCTGGCGATCCCCAGACAGTCAGGCCCCCAAATGGCGATGTCGCCAATCCCGCGCGATTCACCGCGGGCGGGACGAGTTGTCCCGCCTCGACCGGGACGCGCACTGGAGGAACCGAAGATGATACCGACACGTGGATACCGCGCGGCGAAGGCAGCCCTGCTGTCTTCGATCGCGGCGACGCTGATGCTCCTGCCTCTCTCCGGCGTGGCGCTCGCGCAGCCGCAGCCGGCTCGCCCGGCGGGCGTCGGCCCGAACGGCGAAGTGGACGGCCTGACGGCGAAGTTCGTGGACATCGGCGGCGTCAGGACACGCTACTTCGACTACGGCAAGGGTGAAGTGGTGGTGCTCGTCCACGGCGGCGTGGGCATGGGCATGTCGTCGACCGCCAATAACTGGTCGCGAAACATCCTGGGACTCTCGAAGCACTTCCGCGTGCTGGCGCTGGATCGGATCGGCCAGGGCATGACGACCGTGCCGGCCGACGAGAAGCTGGTCACCAACGCGTACGGCATCGAGCACGTGTACCAGTTCATCCGCAAGATGTCGCCGGGTAAAGTCCACCTGGTCGGCCATTCCTCAGGCAGCAGCCTGGTGTTCAACCTGGCCCTGGCGCACCCCGAGGTCATCAAGACGCTCTCGCTCATCGCGCCCATGAGCCTCGTCCAGCCCGCCAACGCACCGCCCACACCCCCGGCCGACCAGCGAGGCCCGGCCATGCTGCAGGCCACGCTCGACAAGTGCCCGCCCGCACCGAGCCGTGAATACTCGTACTGCCGGCTCATCGCGCTCGGCTACGACGAGAAGACCTTCCCCAAGGACTACGCGGACGCCGACGACTGGATGGCGACACAGCCGCCGGCCCTCGCCACGCAGAAACTGCTGGATGCCCGCAAGGCTGCCCAGGCCGGCCAGCCGGCAGGCGGAGGCCGTGGCACGCCGCAGCAGCAGGCGGCCTCGCGCGCCGCGACGCTCGAAAAGGTCACGAGCGGCGTGCTCTCGATGCCGATCCTGATCGTGCACGGCATGCAGGACGGGCTCGCGTGGCGAGCGTCGGACCCGTGGCGGGATTTCACGAGTGAGCTCGGCACCATGAACGCGATGGGCCTCGGGGGCAAGAACCCGAAGATCTCGATGATCATCATGAACGCGGCCGGACACTTCCCGTACCGGGAACATCCGGACGAGTTCAACGCCTACCTGACGACCTTCATCGAGACCTGGAACGCGATGCCTGCAGCGAAGTAATCCGAGTAACGCGGCGCTCGCCCAACGAGTGCCTGAGCACCGGTGACGGGCTGCCCTGCAAGGGCCCCGTCGCCGGCTTTCGCATCAGTTCGGACCTCCTCGACTACAGCACGACGACGGGCCGCCGCGTGGGCGCATACCGATCCGGGTCCGCCACCGGCCCCTGTCGGGGACGTGTCGTTCTTACCCTGTCAGTCTGCATGGCAACGGCGGATTTCGCGTCTGGACCACTATCGCCCGTAACGGCCATCTGCTTCACCAACAAGGCTTTGGCGGCTTCTGAACATCCCGGTTTGCCCGGCCTGCCGCTTGCACTATGGGGACTCGGATTCTTCGGGTGCCATTACTCGCGTCCGACAGGCTTCGTCGTAAGCAGGAGGTCCTATGCGCAACATTGTTGTCCTGAGCTTGCTGTCGCTGGCGCTTGTGTCCGTCGCGTGCGGTGGAAAAGGCACGGCGGCTTCTCCGACGTCTCCATCTCCCACGGTCAACGCGGGAGTCCCAACCAATTCGACTTCGGGCGCGAAGATCGGGGGCACGGTCGCCGCCTCGACGGCCACCGGAGCGGCTTTCGGCCCTGCGGCGCTGGCTGCGCTGTCAGTCCAGGTCGTCGGCACGTCGATCTCGTCGGCGGTGACTCCGACCGGCAGTTTCTCGCTGGCGAACGTTCCGCCAGGTGACGTGAGCATCAGGGTCTCCGGATCGGGAGACGATGCCGTGGTGACGGTGGCCGGTGTGCAGGCAGGCGATTCGATCCAGGTCTCGCTGGTCGTCACCGGCAACAGCGGGCGCGTCGATGCCGACTCACGCGGCGGGGCCTCGGGCAAACAGGAGCTCGAAGGGCTCATCGAGTCGAAGACGCCGCCCGACATGCTGGTCGTCAACGGGCAGATCGTGAAGGTCGTCGCCGGCGCGACCGACATTCGCAAGGGCGGCACGCCGATGACCTACGCGGACCTGATGGTCGGGTTCCGCGTCCACGTGCGGGGCACGACGAGCGCCGCGGGCGTCACGCCCTCGGTCCTGACGGCTGATCTGATCATCGTGCAGGACACCGGCGGGAACGCCACCGAGGTGAAGGGCACGGTCGGCGCCATTCTCAGCGGTTCGTGCAGCAGCCTTCCGCTCAAGTTCACCGTCGGCACGACGACGGTCACCGCCACGAGCACCACGATGTTCACCCCGGGGTGTTCGGCGGTTGTCGCTGGCGCGATGGTGTCTGTTGACGGGACGACGCAGGCCGACGGCAGCCTCCTCGCGACAAGGGTTGACGTCGAGGTCACCGAAATCAGCATTCACGGAACCGTGCTGGCGATCGCCGGTGGCACCTGCGGCGCCGGCAACCTGGCGTTCTCCGTGACGGTCTCCAATCCTGCGGGCACCAAGCAGGTGGTGACGAATGCCTCGACCCACTTCGTCCACTCGTGCGCCGAGGTGGCCGCCGGCGCCGTCGTCAACGTGTCTGGGACGCTTCAGGCGGACCATTCCATCCTGGCCATCAACGTGGTCGTCCTGCCGTCCCCCGGAGGGGGCGGAGGCGGGGGATGATGACCAACGTGATGGGAACGATCTCCGGCCTGGCGAGCACGGCAACCTGCCCGGTCATAGCATTCAGCGTGGGCAGCAGCGCGGTGAAGACCCAGACGACGACCGACTTCAAGCCGAGTTGTGGCGTGCTCAAGAACGGCGACACGGTCGACGTGCTTGGACAGCTGGTGAGCGGAACGCTCATGGCCACCAGGGTCCAGCGCCGCTAGACGGCCTTCCCTGATCGCACCGGGCCCGCATCGCGATCGCGAGCTGGCCCGGTGCGAGTCCTCATCCCGCCTGCTGCCGCACTCTCCCGCTCCCTGGCCGCCACGATCGCAATCACCCGCACACGTACGGCGCCACGGCTGCTCAACCCCACCCGTTCAATTCTGGCTCTGATGCCGCGGCTTCGCGCCGCTGCGTGCCGGCGCTGTGCCGCGGGCCCGGTCATGAGCGCTTCATCGCACAGGCCCGCTTACGGTGCCGTTGACTTCGGATCAGCTCGGTGCCGGCAAGCGCGGCAGGCACTCGCCGGAGGTTGACGCCGACGTTCCAGGCACGACAGACTCCGCAGTGGAAGACGTGACCAGGGACATCATCCCTGGTCCCGGCAAAGGAGAAGACGTATGCGTCGATGGGGAGCCGGCGTCGTCGTGGCCGTATTGGCGGCGTTCCTGGGGGCGTGGCCAGGACTCGCGCGGGTGACAGCGCAGGGCCGCGCGGGGGTCGCGGATATTCCGGCCGCCGTCGACAAGATCTTCGAGCGCTGGGATCGGCCGGGCTCCCCCGGATGCGCCGTCGGCGTCTCGGAGCGAGGTGAGGTCGTCTACACCCGCGGCTACGGCATGGCCAACCTCGAGTACGGCGTCCGTATCCGCCCCGACACCATCTTCGAATCCGGATCGGTTGCCAAGCAGTTCACCTCGGCGGCCATCACGCTGCTCGAGCTGGATGGAAAGCTGTCGATCGAGGATCCCGTGCGGAAGTACGTGCCGGAGCTGCCCGATTTCGGCACGCCCATCCTGATCCGCCACCTGCTCAACCACACAAGCGGCCTTCGCAGCCAGTGGCCGATGCTCACGATCGCCGGCCGTCCGCCGGGGATGGCCGTTCACACGATCGACGAGATCCTCGAGCTGGTCAGCGGCTACAAGGAACTCAATTTCAAGCCGGGTGACGAGTACCTGTACAACAACACCGCGTTCACCCTGCTCAGCGTGGTCGTCCAGCGGGTGTCCGGCCAGACGTTCTCCGAGTTCTGCCGGGACCGCCTCTTCAAACCGCTTGGCATGAAGCACACGCAGTGGCGCGACGACTTCACCCGGATCGTCGAACGCCGCGCCACCGCGTACCGGCTGCTGCGCTCCGGGGAGTTCAGAACCAACATGCCGTTCACCAACGTCATCGGAAACGGAGGCCTGCTCTCGACGGTCGGCGACTTCCTGATCTGGAACCAGAACCTCGACAACCCGCGCGTCGGAGGGCGCGCGATGGTCGATGCGATGCAGACACGCGGCCGGCTGAACGACGGGTTCGTCAACGAGTATGCGCGCGGCCTGATTGTCTCCGACTACCGCGGCGTGCGCGAAATCAGTCACGGGGGATCGACGGCCGGCTACCAGACCTTTCTGGCGCGCTGGCCGGACGAGCGCCTGTCGGTGGTCGTGCTGTGCAACACGACCGGCACCAATCCGGGCGGCTACGCTCACCAGGTTGCCGACCTCTTCCTGGCCGGCGTGCTGAAGGAGCGTCCAACGGCGAAGAAGGTCGATGTGCCCGCCGACTCGCTGCAAAGGTTGGCCGGGATCTATCGCGAGAAGCAGACCGATGCCGTGACGCGCCTGACAGTCGACGAGAAGACGAAGACCGTGCAGATGGGCGGCGCCGCGCTCGTGGCGACCGGGCCCAATGTCCTGTCGACCTCGGACGCAGGCCGGACCTACACGTTCGAGACGGTCCCAGGCGGCACGACCACCATCACCGAAAACGACGGTCGGTCCAGGCCCAGGGTCTGGACGCTCGAGCCGGGGTTCGCGCCGACCTCGACCGAGCTCGCCGCGTATGCCGGCGACTATGTCTGCGAGGAACTGGGTGGCCTGGTCTACACGTTCTACGTGGATGGCGACGCGCTGAAGCTTCGGGCGAGGCCTGCGCAGCGGTTCACGCTGACTCCGGTGTTTCGCGACGGGTTCCTGGCCGACGGGAACACCGTGCGGTTCACGCGGGACGAGAAGGGCAAGGTGGAAGGCCTCCGGATCTATGCCGGGAGGGTCTGGCACCTGCGGTTCGCGAGGAGGTAGGTCAGGCGACGCGGCTGCGCCAGCGCGCGTGGACCTGCTCGACAAAGGTCTCCAGCCGGATTCGCTGGGCGGGCACTTCATCACCGCCGTAGGTCAACGTGATGATTGGGGCCGAATCGTAGTCGGCACGCACGGCCGGGACCAGCGCGGAGGTGGCCGTGCCGACCATGCAGTTGAGCGCGATGGCGTTGATGACGCCGGTGGCGCCCCGCTCGAGGAAGTCGGCCATCTTCGACACGATCTGGATGACGAGACCGCTGGCGCGCGGACCCACGTAGTGGCGCGCGAGCCGGATGAGCTGGTCGGCCGGCGGTTCCACGACGAGCTCCGCCACGCCCGGCGGCAGGTGCCGCGCCAGCCGTCGTCCGACGCGGGCCGTCAGGGCGCCGCTCAGGTAGTCCATCGCGGCCGCGGTGACCAGGCCTTTCGCCGCGCGGCGGGTCATGTTCAGCGCGGAGCCGAGAATCGGTCGAGTTCGCGAAGTACGGGCTCGGCCAGACCTCGAGGCCCATCTGCTCGAGGCGGCGGAACAGGTCGGCATAGCCGAGCGGATTGAGGCGCGAGTAAGCGTCGCCGGTCACGCCAACCACCGGCAGGCTGCCCGGCGATCCGTTGCGGGGCAACGCCCAGAGCAGGCCGGCCTGCTCCTCCACGGTCCGGTCCTGAGGCTGCCGGGCCTCCGTGACCCGCGCGACCTCCAGCAGCGCGGACGCGAGCAGCGCGTCGAACTGTTCGCGATCCTCCTGATACGGCGCGATGCGGCTGCCGAGGATGATCAGGAGGTCGGTGGCCAGCAGCCCCTCGTAGAGGTGCGGAAGGCTGGAGAGGCCGACGACCCGGGTCAGCTGCGGCGTCGTGGCCTCCCAGACCTCGAGCGATGCGTGCAGTTGCCGCTCGAGCGCAATCCGGTACCCGTCGCCGTACTGATTGAGCAGGCACGGCGATTCGCAGTTGGGGAACAGGAGCACGTCGTCCGGGCGAAGGTCGGTCGTGCGAACCAGTCGAGCCAGATCGCCGGCGATGACTGCGTAGGGATGGCATTCCCGGCCCGATGCCACGTGCTCTCCCAGCTGGACCGAGTCCCTGTCGGGGGGCGGCAGCACGACAGCCTCGCAGCCCGCCCCACGCAGGACCGCGGCGTAGATGTGCGCGTGGTCTGAGAAGTGGGGCAGGTAGAACCGCCGGCCGGCTGGAAGCTGGCGCGGGCCGGGCGTGAGATGCGGCACGGGAACGGCAACCGGCCTCCCGCCTTCCCGGGTCACGTGCTCGTCGATCTCGTCGGCGAAGGCTTCGAGCCTGGTCACCAGGCCGGCTTCCCCGCGATGTTCGTCGAACTCGAGCAGCAATCGCGGCCGGTCCGCCAGCAGCTCCTCGAGATGCTTCACGACGAAGCCGTCGAGGCCGCAGCCGAAGTTCGATATCAGCAGCGGGAACAACCGCGGGTCGCTCCGAACCAGCTCGATGGCACGAAGCTGTTCGCGGTTGTAGTACCAGGGGACCGTGTTCCAGCGCGGGTCGAGATGGACCCCGTCCAGCGGGAGCACATCCCACGGGATGGCGGGCAGATTGAGCCGCTCGAGATGGTGTCCGAGCGCGAGGTTGAGGAACGGATCGTGCGTGTTGTAGGGCCGGCCCAGCACGACCACGGCGCGATCGAAATCGCCTGAGAGCGTCTGCTCGCCCAGGCGCTGCCGCTCGGCGTTGAACTTCGCCTGCATCGCCTGCGCCCTGAACAGGGCGCGCGCCACGGCGTCCATCGAACGGCCGAGCGCCTCGGCGAGCGCCAGCATCGGTTCGACGATCGACAGCAGCCCCCGCCCGAGCGAGAACTGGCACGGGATGATTCGGTCGCCGAGTTCAGCCTTCAGCAGGTCGGGCAACTGCTGGCCGTAGATGCAGGTGTGTGTCTGCTCCACCTCCTCGCGCGGCGGGCATTCGAGCAGGGCCGGCACGAACACCCGCTGCACCTCGCCCCTGTCGAGCAGGGCCCGCGCCTGGGCGGCCGCCGCCTTGATCGGCAGGCACACCTCGGCGGGCACGCCGCCGGCGTACTTCTGCAACAACTCGGACGTGGTCCGGCCGCTCACCACCGGTTCGTATCCCAGCTCGCGAAGGAAGGCGGTCCAGAACGGGAGGAAGTCGAGGTTGAGCGACGCCCTCAGCAGCCCGATACCCGGCGTGCCCGCTGCCCCGTGCGGGTCGGGCGCGACGTAGCGTTCCATCATCTGTTCGCGGCGGACGAACAGATCGTCGAACCGGCGCGTCACCAGTACCTGGTCCCGATCACGCTCCGAGTAGCGCTCGCAGATGTCGCTGAAGTGCAGAACACGGGCGCCGACCTGAACCCGGTTCACCTGGCAGCGGTTCTCGCACTGGTGACAGGGAAAGCTGCTGAGATCGGATCCGTCGCACGCCTCGAAGCCCAGGAAGCCGGAGCTGGCGAGCTCTGCCCGCGCCGCGAGCAGCGCGGCGCCGATGGCGCCCGAGATCCGATTGTACGGGTGCACGACGATCTCGCGCTGGAGGAGCTGCCGGAAGGCCTGCACCACGGCCGCATTCGAGGCGGTGCCGCCCTGAAAGATGATGTGGTTTCCGATGGTCCGGCCGGCTACGACCTTCTCGAGGTAGTTTCGCGAGACCGAATACGCCAGCCCCGCGCACAGGTCGGCGAGCGACACCCCCTGCTCCTGCGCGCGAACCAGCTCGGATTCCATGAAGACGGTGCAGCGCGCCCCAAGGTCGGACGGGGCGGCCGACTCGAGCGCCAGCGTGGCGAACTGGTCGATGATGTTGACGCCCAGGCGCTGCGCTTCTTCCTCCAGAAACGATCCCGTCCCTCCCGCGCAGATCTTGTTCATCTCGAAGTCGACAAGGCGTCGATCGCGAATCGAGATGTACTTCGAGTCCTGCCCGCCGATTTCGAAAATGGTGTCGGTGTCCGGCGCGTAGTGCAGGGCCGAGACCATCTGCGCGGTGATCTCGTTGTGAACCACGTCAGCCCCGACGAGCCTCGCCGCCAGGTGACGGCCGCTGCCCGTCGTGCCCACGCCGAGGATCTCGAGCCGGTCGCCGAATCGCCGGCCGATCCGCTCGAGCCCCTGCTGAAGCACCTCGACGGGCCGGCCCCGCGTGGGAAGGTATACGCCCTGGAGCAGCTCGAACTTCGGACCAAGCAGCACCAGGTTCGTGCTCACCGACCCGACGTCGATTCCCAGGAACGCCTGCAGACGCCCCGTGATCGGGTCAGGGTCTTCAGGCGCGCACACCGCCGGCCTGTCAGTCGGCCGCCCGAGCGGGGGGAGACTCGATCGGCGATCCCCGCGAGCCGCCGGTGAAACAGGATCCCCGGCCTGCGGCGCCAGGCTGGCTCCGCCCAAGGTCCGCGCTGCGTCATTCGATCCGTTCGCGGCGGCCTTGGCCACCAGCGCCAGCACGCGTGACAGGTCGGCGACGGGAGCAGTCACGGCCATCTGCGCTGCGCCAAGAGCCCCGAGGAAGACCGCGTCCTCCGCCGCGAAGAACTGCCCGTCGTCCAGCTTCAGCAGTGACCGAAACGCGCGGACCAGGCCCGGGTTGCACGCGCCCCCGCCAACCAGGACAACCACCGGAGTCACCGCCCGGCCGCTGACGACGGTCGTCAGGAAGGTGCGCGCGAGCGCCAGGCACAGGCCGTATGCGATCTCTTCGGGCGGCGTCCCTTTCTGCTGGAGGTGGATCATGTCGGACTTGGCGAACACGCTGCATCGGCCGGCAATCGAAGCCGCCCGGGGAGCGCCGGACGCGAGCCGCCCGAGCTGCTCGACGCTCATTCCCAGGCGTGACGCCTGCTGCTCGAGAAACGCGCCCGCGCCGGCGGCGCACAGCCCGTTGCTGGCGAAATCCAGGACCGTTCCGGCTCCTCTCGGGGCCGTTGCCAGGAGGATCCACTTCGACAGCTGACCGCCGAGGTCGATGGCCGTTCGGGCCTCGGGATACCGCTGCTGGACGCCACGCGATGTCGCAATGACTTCGTTCGTGGTGATGCAGGGGAACATCGGCGAGAGCGCATGCGCGCTGCCTGTCAGAGCGATGCGGAGAAGGTCGGGACCGCACGGGCTCCGTGGAATGCCGCCAAGCAGAGCCGCGAGGGCATCGATCGGCCGGCCCAGGGTGGCCGCGGAGGCCTTGTGAAGGACCTCGCCGTCGGGCGAGCAGAGAACGATCTTGAGCGCGCTCCCGCCGCAATCGAGGCCGACGAGCCTGGCCGGCCCGTCCGCGGTGCCGTCATGTTGATCGACGCGGACCATACAGCAACACCCCTGCGTGGAGCTGTGCGCGCTTAGCGATGATGTCTGTTCGAGAACGTGCCGAGAGAGTGGTCCCGGAGTCGCCCGCGGGGAGGGGCACTCCACCTTTGTATACCCTCGGCCCGGGAATGTCACGTGAATGCGCGGGACTGCGGCTCTGCTGAACCGGAGATGAATGTGCTCCGCATTCGGGATCGGACAGGCAACCGGCGCCCGCCCGAGCTTGCGCCCGGCATTGGGCCGGTGTAACGTGATGGCGCTTCACCCAATAGCCGTTTCACGCTTCGGTTGTTGACTTCCCCGAAGCGGTCCGCTTCGTATCACAGGGGGAAGGCGAATCCAGCGGTCAGAACCGCCGCAGTCCTGCGCGCGCGCAGCCGCAGACGGATCCCGGGAGCTTTACCTCGCGGCGTCGTACATCTCCGATCGGAGGATCCTCTTGTCCGACCAGGTCCTTGGGCATTATCGGTTGGGATCTCAGCTCGGCGTCGGCGGAATGGGCGTCGTCTACGAGGCGACCGACACCCGGCTCGGGCGGACGGTGGCCATCAAGCTCCTGCACGACAGCTTCGCCCAGGATCCCGAGCGGCTCGCGCGCTTCGATCGCGAAGCGAGGCTGCTTGCGTCGTTGAATCACCCGAACATCGCCGCAATCCACGGGCTGGAGGAAGCTCACGGCGTCAAGTTCCTCGTGCTCGAGCACGCTCCGGGCGAGACGCTGGCCGAACGTCTCGTCAAGGGACCGGTCCCGCTTGGAGAGGCACTCGAGCTCGGGCGCCAGATCGCCGAGGCTCTCGAGGCCGCGCACGAACAGGGGGTCATCCACCGCGACCTCAAGCCGGCGAACATCAAGATCACGCCCGGCGGGAAGATCAAGGTGCTCGACTTCGGCCTGGCCAAGGCGTTCGAGGATGACCGGCCCCGCCGATCGGCGGCGGAATGCGCCACGATCACCGCCGAGATGACAACTGCGGGAACGATCATGGGCACCCCGGCCTATATGAGCCCTGAACAGGCCTCGGGCAAGGCGGTCGACCGGCGCGCGGACATCTGGGCGTTCGGCTGTGTCATGTTCGAGACGCTGACGGGAACGCGCCCGTTCCCCGGCGACACGACGACCGAGGTCCTGGTGGGGGTGCTCGACCGGCAGCCGGATTGGAGCGCCCTGCCTGCCGCCACGCCGGAGAACGTGAAGGTGCTGCTTCGTCGCTGCCTGGAGAAGGCTCCACAGAGCCGGCTGCATGACATCGGCGACGCCCGGATCGAGATCGAAGACACGCTCGCCGGACGCGTCGCGGTGCCCGCGTCGGTGACACGACCGCGCCGGGCCGGCTTGCCGCTTCTCGTTGGAGTCGCGGCCGGCGTCATGGTCGGGGCCGTTGCGCTTGGGCTCTGGACATGGCGTGGCGCGGCGCCGGTCCCGCCGCCGCGCGTGGTGCGCTTCAGCATCGATCTGCCTTCCGGGCAGCGCATTCTCCCGTCGTGGGACACCCACTTCACCTTCTCGCGTGATTCGAAGACGCTGCTGTACCTCGCCAACGCGGCCAACGGGACTGCGGGACTGCTGGAACGGCACCTGAGCGAGGTCGAAAGCCGGCTGCTTCCGGATGGCCAGGTCCTGAGGAACCCGATGTACTCTCCGGACGGCCGCTGGCTCGCGGCCGGCCTTCCCAACAAGTTCCAACTGGTCAAGATCCCGCTTGGCGGCGGCGCGCCGCTCCCAATCTCGCCGATCGAGATGCAGTTCAACGGCGACTGGGGCGCCGACGGCTACATCTACTGGACCAATCAGCTGATCGGCGCCGTGATCCGGACACCCGAGAACGGCGGTCCCAGCGAACCGGTCACGACGCTCGACGAGGCCAGGCAGGAGCGTACCCATCGCTACGTGAAGCTGCTTCCCGGAGGCAAGGCCCTGGTCTTCACCGTCGCATCGGGCGGCATCGAATCCTATGACGACGCAAGGATCGACAGCTTCGATCTGGCGACCCGGAAACGCAAGACGATCGTGAATGGGGGCACCAGCCCGCACTACTCACCCTCGGGCCACATCGTCTACGCGCGGGGCGGAAGCCTGTATGCGGTTCCGTTCGACGTCGCGACGCTCGAGGCGACCGGGATGCCCGTGAAGGTGCTCGATGGCGTGCTGATGAGCATCAACATCGGCTCGGCGTATTTCGACATCTCTCCAGCGGGCGACCTCGCCTACGCGGCGGGACCCAGTGAGATCGGAGAACGGACGCTCCAATGGGTCGACCGCCAGGGGAAGGCCTCTGCGCTGCCGCTGCCCGCGCGTTCGTATCTGAATCCCCGCCTCTCGCCGGACGGCCGGCAGCTGGCAGTCGAGGTGGAAGGCGTCAACCACGACTTCTTCGTCTACGACTTCGAGCGCGCCGTGTTGACAAACATGACCAACGACGGCATCAGCCACGCGCCGATCTGGACACCGGATGGGAAGGACCTCGCCTTTCGCTCATGGAAGGGCGGCAAGATGACACTGTGGCGGATGCCGGCAGACCGCAGCGCAAGCCCCGCGCGGCTGCTGACTTCACTCGAGGGATGGCAGCAGGCGGTGTCGTTCTCACCGGATGGCAAGAACCTGGTATTCGATCAGCTGGGTGCTGAGAGACGATCCGCCGTCTGGGTGCTTCCAATGGAAGGCGACCGCAAGCCGCGCGCGTTTGCGGAGACTCCGTTCCCGGAAGGCGGGGGAAAGTTCTCGCCTGACGGCAAGTGGGTCGTCTACTGCTCGATGGAATCGGGCAAAGCCGAAATCTACGCCCAACCCTGGCCGGGGCCCGGGTCGAAGATCCAGATCTCCTCCGACGGCGGCATGGACCCGGTGTGGCGTCGTGACGGCAAGGAGATCTTCTACCGGAACGGCAAGAAGATGATGGCCGTCGCGGTCGAGAACCTGCCGGTGTTCAAGCCGGGCAAACCGCAAGCGCTCTGGGAAGGCGACTACATGTTCGGGCCGAGCTCGGGCTGCGGCATCAAGGGAGCGACCACGACCAGTTACGACGTGTCGTCCGACGGCCAGCGGTTCCTGATGATCAGAGAAACCGACCAGAACATGTATGCCACCAGGATCGTCGTGGTGCTGAACTGGATCGAGGAGTTGAAGCGGAAGATGGCCGATGCGGCCCGAAAGAGGGACTGAAGCCCCTCGACCTCCGCTACTTGCACTCCCACGAGAGGGAGCCGTTTTCCTTCTCTCCGCTCGAATTCTCCCAGCCGACGAACACGAGCTTTCCGGATCCGTTCGCGTAGACAGTGATGTGCGTGCCGCCGGACCGGGGCGTCTTGCTGAAGTTGTAGCGCTCGTTACTGCCGTCGAAGGTCACCGCGCCGCCGCTCGAGGCGGCGGGGGCGTAGTCCCCTGCGCCCGTGATTCGCACGTCCTCGATCGACAGGCCGACGTGGTGTCCCGGGTAGTCGCCCTCCACGCCGAAGTTCCGGTCGTCGGCGTTCTTCATGAAGTCCATGCAGTTCTTGTATTCGGCGCGCGACACGCCTCTCACAAACTCGCCGCCGGTCGCAAGCATCCCATCGAACTTCGCCACGTAGTGGATCAGGAACGTCTCGGCGTTCTCCACGGGATGCGGGCTGAGCTTGGGCGGTAGCTGCGGCGGTGCCGTTGCGCCTTCCTTGCGCGCCGCAGGACCGCCACAGGCGAGTCCGCCGAGCACACACCAGCCGAGCGCGAGAACGCGAAGCGATGAAAGGCGCATGGACCCTCTCTGCCGCAGGCGGCGTGAAGCTCCCAGCCTGACCGCCCATATCCGGAGCGGGCGGTCCCCGAACGGCCGTCATGCGCTGACGACGGCGTCGCGGCGAACGTTCGGCGACGTAAGATACGGCGAACCACTGCAGCGTAACACGTGGACCTGCGCATGGCGATTCGCGGCTGCCGCGAACCCGAGCGGGCAGTGCGAGCCATGCCGGCAGACCCTCCGATAGCGATCACGCCCGTCTGCAGGTCCGCGGGATTCCGATTCCGGGCTTCGCGCTACCGGACCAGCGGCTTGTATCCGATCAGCTCGTTCCACCACTGCGGGTACCCGACGGTCAGGCCGTCGACCGTGCCCAGGGCGTACTTCCCAAGCAGCGTGTCGCCCAGTTTCAGCCAGTCCTGCTGCCAGGCGACCGCATTGGCGGAACCGAACTGCGTCAGCAGGTTGATGGCCGCCTTCGGGTCTTTCGCGTAGGTCTGCGCCGCGAGATCCAGCACCTTTGGCGTCACGGCGTAGAGCATGGTCAGCCTGGGCTCGCGCGCGGCGCGGACGTGCTTGATGGCTTCGTTGTAGTGCAGTTCGGCCATCTGCTGCACGTAGATGTTGGTCCAGAAGCCCGACTCGCGATCGAACGCGCCGTAGCGATCGCCGCGCCCGAGAAACGCGGGGATCTCGTCCATGATGGGCCAGAGCGGCGTCAGGTAGGACGTGTCGGGCGCGCCGTATCCGAACCAGCTCGTGCCGCGAAGCGGCTCGGGCAGCGAGGCGTTCACCTGCCCGATGTGCAGGTAATAGGTCCGCTGAACGTTGATGCTGCGCTCGAAGGAGCCCTTCCCGCCCCTGTTGACATAGCGGATCGGATCGCCCCATGGGCCGGCGGCCGGTCCCTTGGTCATGTCGTAGGGCGTGCCCTCGTAGTAGTCCGCGGTGATCTTGCGAATGTCCTCCAGGGTCAGCGGCCGGTCCGGCTTGACCGAGAACTGGTAGCGCGCCTGGGTGGCGGCGAGCTTCAGCGACGGCGCAATCAGATCGAACACGCGCCACTCTCTCCGGGAAGAGGTGACCGGGTCGTCGGGCGCGTAGATCTCGTGGACCACGAAGGGCTTGCCGGCCTTGGGATCGAACCAGCCCTGCTCGACCGCGAACGAGACGATCTTCGGCGCGGCCAGGACGTTGGCCTTGTCGGCCAGGTTGATCTCGCCGATGCGCGCGCGGTTGGCCGCCACGAACACGTGGTCCTCGGGAATGCGGACCGCGGCCCAGATGTCGCGGCCGTAGAACTCGGCCACCCACGTCTCGGTCCCGTCCGTGATGGTCATCGTCTCGCCGCCGCCGCCGGTCTCGGTGAGAAAGCTGAATTCCTCGACCAGCTTTCCCATCACCTGCACGGCTTCGCGCGCCGTCGCCGCGCGCTCGAGCGCGACATCCTGCGCGAGCCAGCAGTCGACCAGGCCGTCGCCCTTGGTCCACATCACGTCCTTCACCTGCTTGCCCCGATCGGTGGACGTGTCGATGCTGAAGGTGGACTCGGCGATGGCCACGCCTTTCTCGTTCATGAACGAGTAGCGCGACATGAAGTAGCGATAGGTGTGGCGGACCTGGGGCATGGTGCCGAGCACGTTGCCGCCCTCACGGGTGTGGGCGTTGGCGACGATCTTGCGGGTGGCCCCCTCCGGCCAGTCCTGGGCCGGGACGATGCGCAAGGGAAAGTCCGCCACGCTCGAATCGTCGTTGTGCGTGATGACCGTCGTTCCGTCGGCCATCGCGCGCCGGCCGACGCCGAGAATCGTGCACGCGTCGAGCGCCGGGCTCCACTGCACGACGACCATCACGATCAACAGCCACGCGACGGGTCTGCAATACCTCTTCATGTGCCGCTCCTCGGTTGACCTGCCATCCATTCCAGGGGCGAGGGGCTTGGGGCTAGGCGCTAGTTCGATCTTGCCCGCCGGGTCTGGTGGCTCTCTTGGCTCTCGATGCAGTGCGATCCAGTCCGACCAGCGCCCAGCGCCTAGTCCCTAGCTCCCAGCCCCTAGTTCCGAAACACCCTCTGTGAATCGGCCTTCGCGGGATCGTGCAGGAAGTGACCGATCCCGTATTTCATGACCTCGGCGTATGTCGGCCAACTCGCGCCCACCTTCTTCGGCGGATAGAACTCGCCCATCTGCTTCATCACCTCGAGCGCCCCGCCCAGGTGCCGGGCGACGCGGTAATCCAGCGTCGCGCCGGTCTTGATGTCGTAGTCGGTGTACAGGAGGCCGCGCGTGGCCGCCGTCTGTTCGAACTCGTCGCGGCCGGTCAGCATCAGGTCCTCGGTCATCGGCCCGATGAACTTGTCGATGAACGGCTCGGGCGTTTCCATCAGCACGGCGAAGCTGTCGGTGAAATCGCCGATTTCGCGGTGCGTCAGGCCCCGCAACGATTTCGGCGAGGTCTCCGTCTTCATCGGGAACTGCTCGGCCGAGAGCATCATCGCGGCCATCATGCACAGCTCCTCGGCACGCTGGTGGCACACGTAGGTCGAGACGACCGGGTAGCCAAGCGAGGCCTCGTGGAGGTCGATGGTCAGATCGATCTTCTCGCGGCGGATGAGCTCGCTGATCGCGAACGATGTCCGCTCCGTCAGGTTTCCATCCGGCCGCCCCGGAAACGTGCGGTTCAGGTTGCGGCTGTCCTGGTAGGCGAGGTTCTGCGTCGACGGATAGTGCACGAAGGTGAACGGGTCCGGCCACTGCTCGAGCGGGCTGGTCTCGCGGTCGCCGATCCGGTACCGCTTTTCGCCCCACGCGGTCTTGACGCGGAAGAACGGCGGGTACGCGTTGCCCAGCATGCCCTGGGTCGCGGCGCTCACGTTGGCGCGGGGAATCACGAACACGCGCCCCCTGGTCACCTTGATGTTCTCCATGATCACGTAAGTCGCCACGGAGCCGGCCGGTTCGTAGGGGTGCTCGCCGCCGATCAGCAGGACGGATCCGCCAGGCGCGCCCGAATCGAAGACGTACACCGCGGTGTCCATCAGGGTGCCCGCGATGCCGTCGAAATAGCCGCTGAGCATCACGTGCGCGGTCAGCGCTTCGGACACGACGACGGTCTCGCGATAGGCCCGCAGCTCCCGGATCTGCCGGGTCCCCACGACCATCATGACAACGGCGGCAGCCACCAGGATCAACCGCCTGATGACCAGCGCCCTCTGAGTGCTCCCGCGCGGCGCCTCGCCTGCCCGTTCCTCTCGGCTCGTGCTCACCTCGTCACCTCACTTGATGTGCAGCGCGCGCAGGATGAACGGGATGATCGCGTAGGCGTACACGATGTCGTAGGCGAGCCCGGGGCGGGTCTTCCGGCGGAACAGCCGCGTCAGGAGGAGCAGCGCGACCACGGCGGCCATGACGAAGTAGATCTGATGGATGACGTCCTGCACCAGAATCATGAGTCACCTCTCGGGCGCTCGAGGCGGCTCCTGCCTCCAGCCGCCAGTCCCCCAAAGCACCGAGCCGTCCTCAGTACCTCACCAGGAACCCCAGCTTGTTCGGGAGCATCAGCATCCCGAGCGACACAATCCCCATGACGAGCCACGGAACCGCCGTCGCCCGCAGAAACGACGTATAGCTGCCGCGATAGCCCACCGTTTCGATGGCCGTGCGGCCGACGATGCGCGAGGGCGGCAGGCAGTCGCCGAGCGCGAACAGCATGCTGAACGCCGCGGCCACCACGGTGACATTGGCGCCCACCGCGTTGAACACGAAGATGAGCGGCGTTCCCAGGATGACCGCGCTTCCGAAACCCAGGGACCCCTGGGCCAGCGGACACACCATGAGCGAGGTGGCATAGATGCCGATGATCGGCAGCGCCACGAAGCTGATGGCGATGAGGCCGCGCACCCCGGTGGCCGCCAGGATGTTCACCAGCACGCCGACGCTGATCATCGTGGCCACCAGCGGGAAGACCTGTTCGACCGTCTCGTTCACCACGACCACCCACCTGGCGAACGGCCGTCGCACCGGGTCGATGGCGACCGTCGAGAGCGCACACAGGACGAAGATGAGCGGGAAGCCCAGCGTGGGCAGCGCGAATGCCGCGTACTTGGCTGCCAGCGCGAGGCAGGCAAAGAGGGCCAGGGGAATCGTGGAACGCCACCACGACATGCCGGGCGGCAGCGGCGGCAACCCCGCGAGAATCGCCTCCTTGGACTGTGGCACCGCACCCCATCCCAGGTAGATGACGGTGACGATCGAGACGAGCAGCACCGGCGCCAGCAGGACCAGGTCGAATCCGACATAGGGCATGTTCGCCCCGGCGGCCATCAGCATCGCCCAGACGTTGATCGGCGGCGCTACCGCCGAAAGGATGCCCAGCATGAACACGAATGCCGCAACCCGCGCTTCCGACAGGCCCATCATCCGGAGGACGGCCGCGACCAGCCCTCCGACCACCAGCACCGACACCACCCCGGCGCCCGTCAGTGCGCCCGGGATGAGCATCAGCAGCGCCAGCACCATCAGGAGGAGCCACTTGCGCCGGTGCAGCCGCACCACCAGCGCGCGGACCAGCGCGTTCATCGCGCCCACCTCGGAGTAGGCATTCATGAACACGCAGGCGGTGATGAAGATGAACGCGAGGTCGAGGAACGTGAACGTCCCTTCGACCAGCAGGTGCGCGGGGAAGCCGAGCCCGGCGACCAGCGCGCCAACGACGGCGGTGGCGACCATCGACAGTTCAGGCGATCGCAGGCGCCAGCTGCAGACCACGAAGGTCACCACCATGGCCGCCAGCGTGTAGGACGTCGTCGCGTACGTGCTCACGTCGATCTCCCTGTCGCCCGCCCCAAGTGATCGTCACCCTCGGCGCCGGCGGTCCGGCCGGCCCGTCTCACCCTCCGCCGGCGCATTACTTTCCGTACATCCCCTTCACGACGTCGCCGAAGTCCACCGCATCGTCGATGATCGTGAGCGGCGCGCCGGTCTTCTTCGCGATCGCGTCGAATCGCCCATCCTCGTTGCCGTCTTTCTTCACGACCAGGTAGTGTGCGAGCGGAGCGACCAGGTCGATGCAGCGTTCGTCGGCGCCCCCCGGCTTGCCGCGCCGCGCCTTGCCTTCGAGCAGCACTACGACCACCTGGATCTTGAGCGTCCGGGCTTCGGCCATCATCGCCGTGAGCCGCTCGATTTCCTGATCGATCGTGACGCCCGAAGCGCCGAGCCCCTTGGCCGTCGAACCAAGAACGACCATCAGCGTCTTGTACGGGCGTTTCCGCAGATCCGCCTCGCGCGGCTCCGCGTTGTAGTCGAAATCGGTCATGGCGCCCGAGCGCTGCACGAGCAGGCGCGCCATCTTGGCGCCTGGCCCCTGGCCCGCGTTGGTGATGAGCAACGGGGCCTGTCCCTTGACCGGCTTCGCGCCGGACACCGCCCCCTCGGTTCGAACGACGCCGGCGACGACCGCAACGAGCACCAGCAGCACCCAAGCGCTTCGCTTCATGTCACGTTCTCCCGATGGCGGGCGCGAGCCGGCCCGCGTGGCAACTCAGTGGTGAACATAGGCGCCGCCATCGCCAATCGGCGGCAGCGGAACCGGGTCGAACGGCAGACCGTTGTCGCGTGCGAGCCCCCGGACGTTCAGCAGGTGCACAACGGGTATCCGCCGCGACAGAAATTCGAAGATCAGGCCGCGCGCCGGTCCCGCCGGCACACGCGGCGTGTTCATCACGAGACCGTTCGGCAGTTCCAGCGACTCGGGCGCGTCGCCGAAGTTGGCCGATGCCCCGCCGATGTTCACGAAGCAGCGGATCGGCCGCCCTCGCGCCGCCGACTCGTAGAATCCGAAGCCTCCCGCTGATGCGCTCGGCGAGCGATGACCCTCCAACCGTGCGAACGCGGCTCCTGGCAGCTTCGGCCACGAGCGTCGTCCCCTCTTCGTCGAAGAGCACGCCGGCGCCGCGGTCCTCGTCTCCGCCGGCCGATACGGCTTCAAACCGGTACGGCATGATGCCTTCTGTGCGCAATCCCGCCAGCATGTCGGCAAAGGTGAAACCTGGCAGGTTGGCGCCGTACATCGACGCGCCGAACGAGTAGATGACGATGGGCTCGAGATCGAGCGTGCGCGAGGCGGACAGGGTCGCCAGCAGCAGTGCCGGAAACGACCCGCTGGCGCCCACGGCGACGACATCACCGGGTTTCAGGCCGGCCTCGTGGAAGTACTTCACGAGCAGGGCCGCAAAGGCAGGGTTGGCCGACGTGCGTTTGGCCTCGACCTCGCCGAGCGAGGTCGTGAGCGGCGTGAATTCATCGCCGATGATTCCGGTCTCGTTCGGATCGAGCGACCGATCGATGGCGGGGCCTGTGGCCACTCTGAGTCGTTTGATGCAGTCGAGCGATCGCGCCATCAACCTCGCTGCGTCGAGTTGCTGTTCGATGAGCGGAGAGACCAGGGGCGGAGCGGCGGCGGCGTGCCGGGACGCCGGGACGTAAGCAGCGAGCAGCGCCGCGCACACGGCTCCGGCGCCCCACGAACGTACAGCAGAGTGGCTTGACATGCAGCGGCGATGATCCGGGGGCCCTGGGTGGCGGGGAGGGCGTCAACCGCTGCCGTATATTACCGGGAATCGCATCCGGCAGGGAAACCCCGCCCCGATTCCGGCGACAGGCGGTCCGTGTCGGCGCCCGTCGCGGTGCGGGCGGCGAATCACCTGATGTCCTCAACGTTCGTGTATCTCAGGACCGTTCCGTCTTTTGCGAGGAAGAAGGTGAAATAGATGTCGCGATCGTCCCGCCTCACCCGGTAACGCCTGATCCGGGTCACGTCCGCGCCCACGCCGAAGTGATACGGCGTCGGCGGCTCCTCGGATAGGAAGACCAGCCCGGCCTGCGCAGGGACCAGGGTTCCCAGTCTCGTCCGGCCCTCGGCGCCGATCTGTTTTCGCACGTTGGCCGCGAGACGGGCCGGATCCCGGCCCGCCGCGATGTCGTGGATCATGTTCGCGAGCGCGATCGACGTCGCAGCGTCGTTGTCTGTCGACGGTTTCAACCCGGTCCACGCGGTGCCCGGCACGTACTCGTTGGCAATCCATCTGGCCATCGCATCGACGCCAAACGCCCCGTCGTCGAGGTTGCCTGTCATGATGACGCCGAGGTCATCGTCGGGAAACCAGCAGACCACGGCCCCGAAACCCGCGATCGTCGTTCCCCAGTGAATCACGATCCGGTGCCGGTTGAACGCATCGAGGAACCACGCAAACCCGTGAGCGACCGTGGCCCCGCCGGCGAGCGGCGTGGGGGCGAGCATGGCCGCGACCGAGCCGGGCTTCACGAGGCGCCCCGAGAAGAACGCGGGCATCCAGCGAGCGAGATCGGTGACCGTGCTCATGATGCCGCCGTTCGGCGCGATCACCTGCGGCCGCAGCGGCTGGCCCCGGCGGAGCTTCGCGTCGACCATCGCGTAGCCGTCGGCGCGGTTCGGAACGATGTCGCCGTTCACCTTGAAGAGCGACGCGGTCATGCCGAGCGGCTTGAACACGCGGTCGGCCACAAACGACGTGAAGCGCTGGCCGGTCACCTTCTCGATGATCATGCCGAGAATGGGAAAGCCGGAATTGGTGTAGGACCATTGCGAGCCCGGCGCGAAATCGAGCGGATACTTCGCCACGAACGCCACGAACTCGGCCGGCGTGCGGTCAACCGTGTACGAGAAGCCTCCCGCCGCTTCCCAATCATGGAGTCCCGCGGTGTGCGTGAGCAGCTGGCGCACCGTGATGGCGGACCAGGCCTCCGGGAGATCGGGCATGTAATGGCGGGCGCGCTCGTCGAGGGCGATCTTCCCCTCTTCGACGAGCAGCATCACCGCTTCCGCCGTGAACTGCTTCGAGATGGACCCGATCTCATAGACCGTGCGCTCGCTGGCCGGCACGTCGAGTTCGAGGCTCGCGGTCCCGTAGCCTCCCGTGCGCACCACTCGCCCGGACTGGACAACGGCCAGCGATACGCCCGGAATGCTGCGAGCCTTCAGCTGGCGGGCGATGTAGTCGTCGATGCGGTCTGCGCGTGCGGCGCTCGCGCTCGCGGCGAGAAAGACGCCCGCGACGGCGATGCTGGGAAGCAGGCCCGGCGCGAGCCCTGCACGGAGTCGGCGGTGCATCATGCTCGCCTTCCTTCCCGCTCATGGTGGCGGACGGCGGGTCGACGGGACTCTATCACCGAACGGCCGCCCATCCACACGCCGGCCCGAGGGCGGGCGGGTCAGCCTCCGGGTCCCGGCGTCCGCATGCGGGAAACGGCGAGCCGGGGTGACGCGTGTGATCAGGCCTGTTGGCTGACGATATCGAGTCGCACCCGCGCCGGGCGGGAGCCGAGCTGTGCGAACCACATCACCTGTGAGGACACGCAGTCGAATTCGATCAGGTAGCGGCCGGCTCGAAGCGGCGCCAGCACAACCCGGCACGTGAGAGACTCGCCCGGAGGGATTGGCCTCGGTGGCTCAGTCAGGTTTCCCCGCCAGGCTCCGAAGTCCAGCAGCCGTCCAGCCTCGTCGTAAAGATGGGCGCCGAGCGCGACCCCGCCGTGGACTTCGTCCGACGCGAGCCACCGTGCAGCGCCGACGTTGGTGACGCGGACGTCGATCTCCAGCGGCTGGCCCTCGATGCCACGCGCCTGATCGCCGCTGAGGTGGAGCTGGCACGCGAGCCCGCCGGCGGCGTGGCTGTCGATCGCCTCCGCGCCCTCCTTGAACAGGAAGAAGCTCCTGACATTCCGCAGGAACACCCGGGTCGACGACACGAAGGCCGCGCCGGTCGCACCGCCGGCCAGCAGGTCCTCGTACTGGTCGATCGACACGTGGAACGGCAGTCCGTTGAAGACCGCCAGCTTCACTTCGGCGAATCCGCACGCCCGGGCTGTCCGCCAGACCGCGTGGACGTCCACGTCGTTCTCGACCACGCGATACGTGCGCATCTCGAACTGCGATTGCGCCGATCGCGAGTGGTCCGGGCCCGGCTCGGCGAAGCCGGCGATCCCTCCCGGCCGCAGGATCCGTCCGAATTCGGCGACCACCCGATCCGGGTTCGGCGCGTGATGGAAGGCGTGCAGGCTGACGATCCGATCGACGCTGATGTCTGCAAGGTTGATGGTCCGCCCGTCGTACAGAAGGAACTCGGGCGCGGGGCGATCGCCGAGCACGGGCACGCGATCGTAGAGCTCGCGCGCCATGGCCAGCGCGGTTGCCGAGACGTCGAGCAGGATCACGCGGCAGCCGAGCTGGGTGAGGAACCGCGACAGCCAGCCCGTCCCCGCGCCGAACTCGAGCACGACCGCTCCGGGCCGCAATCGGAGTCCCTGCACCATCGTCGCGACGTCGATCAGCAGTTGCGGAGTCTCATCCACGTTGCCGAAGGGCTTGGCCAGGTGGTACTCGCGATCGGTGATCGTCGCGAAGTAGTCCTCTGCCGCGCGGTTCAGCTCTGCGATCGAGACCTGCCCGGTCAGAGCCCGCACATCGACGGGCCGGGATCCATCCGGATGGGCCGGCGCGAGGATCGGTTCCGCCGCAGCCGGCGCAGCCCGGTGCTCGCCCTTGCGGGCAGCCAGCCTCATCGGCGCCTCGACGTAGACGATGGCGCTGTCCAGACCCGCATGAGGCTCGAACACGATGTGCGCGGCGTCGAGCGAGGCGTCGCGAATCACTCCCAGCACCGCGTCGAGCCGGTAGGTGTAACACGCCATCAATGGCTCACCGGGCGATCGGCCGCGCACGGCATTGGCCAGCGCGTTGACGCCGGGGACAGCGTTGCGCGCCCACCGGGAGGCCTGGACCAGGCGCGGCACGGTTACGCGGTAGGGAAACTGAAACGCGCCCACGCCGCCAGATCTGATTCGGCCCAGCAGGCGGCCGAGCAGCGCCAGTCCGGCCGAGGGCCGCATCCTCTGGAAGACGAAGTAGCAGCTGACGAAGTCGAATGACGAGTCGGCGTCGAAGAAGTCGGTGGCCGACTGGAAGGAGAGATTGTGGAGCGACTGCCGCGCCGCCTCCTGGCGCGCGAGCTCGAGCATGGGAACCGATACGTCGACGGCGGTCACCGTGCCGTTGCGCCTGGCGGCCCGGCGTGCAAGCGGGAGGGCGAGACGGCCGGCGCCGCATCCGTATTCGAGAATGGCGGTCGGGGCGAAGTGCGGCGCCAGCCTGATCTCGATCGTGCGGAACATGGCGTCGACGAGCGTTTCGCCTCCGTCGAAGAACTCGCGCTGGCGCTCGGGCGTGAGATTGGCCCGGAGGTAGTCGGGTGAGGCGAGCACGGTGAAGTAAGGCTCGCGGACGGCGAAGGCCTCTTCGCGGGGAGTTGGACGGCCCGAGCGGCCGCCGGGCAATGAAGCCATGGATGATTGTGACCTGAAACGTCCAACCCGGTCGACAGGCATCGTGCCGGGGCCTGGGGCAGGCGGGCGGCGCGGGTTGCCCGTACGGGCGCCTCGACGCTTCAGGCCCTGGGCGTGCCCGCCCTGATCACGCCCACGGTTCGCAACGACGTGTGGTCGCGGCGGTACGAGTGAAAGAGCGTGGGAAGACACGCCGTGCACAGCCGGGCGAGATGAATGTTTCCAGGCGGAACCCCGGCCTCGACCAGCTGGTCGACCGTGGCCGTCCAGAGATCGGCCCATGTCTCGTTGCCTGCGGATACGCCGTGCGTGGATCCGCCGGATCCCGCTCCGCCGTGGCCCGGCCCAATCGGTTCCGCTCCGCCGTGGCCCGGTCCAATCGGTTCCGCTCCGCCGTGGCCCGGTCCGCCGCGGCCGGAAAATCCCGTGAGCTGATCGGGAGTCGGCAGGCGGAAGTCCGACGCGGCCAGTTCCCAGCCAGCCTCGATCTCCCCCTCCGCGGAGCGGCGTTCCGGCACAGTGGCGAGGGGGCGGGAGGGTTCAGCGAGGAACCAGCGCGACAGCTGGTCGCGAGTGGCTCCGGCCGCCCTGAATGCCTCGACCATGTCGGCCCCGACCCGATAACAGCACGGACCGATGCTCGGCCCGATCGCGACGACGAGGTCCGAACGCGCGCTCCCGAACTCGAACGCGAGGGCGTCCACCGCCGCGCGCACCGCTCCGGCGGCCGTGCCGCGCCAGCCCGCGTGAACCGCGGCCGCGGCGCCTGACCGGACGTCCGCCAGCAGGATCGGGACGCAGTCGGCGACGCGCACCGATAGTGCGACCGCCGGATGGTCAGAGACCAGGATGTCCGCTTCTGGCGGCAACTTGTCCCAGTCCCGATCATCGTCACCCGCCCGAACGATCACGGCACGCGCACCGTGAACCTGCCGCAGCCTGAGGACCGAGCCGTGCGGAACCCCCATCGAACGGCCCAGCGCCGCCCAGCCCTCGCCGCCCGGGTCCCCAATCGGCTCGAGCAGCAGATCGCGTGTCGAGAACAGGTGCCGCGCTGTCCGATCGAGCCTGGTGCAACGCAGCGCCCGTCCCCACGGTTCATTCGACCATTCGAAGGCTTCCGGCGCGGTGAGATCGGTCATACTGTGATTCTATGCGCATCATCGGGACCGGGCTCGATGCGACGGACATTCCCCGCATTCGCCGGACCATCGAACGCTTCGGAGAGCGGTTCCTGCACCGGATCTTCACGGTCGGAGAGCTGGCGTACTGCGTGCGAAAGCGCGATCCGTCCGAAAGCCTCGCCGCCCGGTTCGCTGCCAAGGAAGCCGCCATGAAGGCCCTCGGAACGGGCCACACGCAGAACGTCCTCTGGCGTGACATCGAGGTGGTCCGGGGAGCCGGTGCCCCGCAACTGCGGTTTCACGGCGGCGCTGGACGACGGTTCCGTGCCGTCGGCGCGTCCTCGTCGCTGCTCACCATCACGCATTCCGAGTCGCTCGCCATCGCGCAGGTGATGTTGATCAGCGACGAATAGGCGCTGCCCAGGCACTGTCGCCAGAGGGGCCAGAGGCTGCCCTCATCAGTGCAGATCGGGCTCCTCCCGGCCCCGCGGGACCGATACCCGGAACTTCTCGCGATTTGCTCGACGACAACTCGGGATGACAATCGCGGAGGCCCCGCGATCAGGCGCGACGCTCTCGCCGGCGGCGCCCGTGCGGATGTCGCCTTTCCTCAGACAATTACACTGCCGCGCGCGCCTGGCGAGCCGGGGGGCACGCGGCTTGCTCGCGATCGGATGTGCGCGACGTCACAGGGCGTCCGCGAGACTGGCGTCGACCGTGCCCCAGGGCTGAGAGTGACAGCCCCGGGCCCCGGCATCGATCACGACAGCCAGGTCTCGTTGTCACGGGCGCCGCATTCCGCGCAGTCGAGGAGCACGCACATGCTGATCAAGTTCTCACCCAACGACAGGGGCAATCCGCCCGGCAAGCTCGCCGACGCCGAACTGCACTTCAGCGAGGGCACGCTCGACGGCCTCAAGCTCATCGGGTTCGGAATCTGGGAACGGCGCAACGGGTCCGGCAGAAACGTCACCTTTCCGGCCCGTCAATACTCGGTCAACGGCGAGCGGCGCAGCTTTGCCCTGCTTCGGCCGATCCTGGATGCGACAAACCAGGAGCGACTGAGGGAATTCATCCTGCAGTCATATGCGGACTTCGAGGCGCAGGCGGCCGTCGCAGAGTAGATGCGGGCGGAGGTCGCGGGGCGGGCGCCGGAGACTATTTCACAGCGGGCTCCAGCCTCGCCGGTGAAAGACCGCGCTCCGACCGCGCGCGATCGCGGGGATCGTAGAAGCGGACGCGAACCGGGGTGCCGACTTCGGCGACTGGTGGCCAGTCGAGGCGGCCGAGGCCGCTGGATCGGCCGAACCGATCCTTGAACTGGTTCTCCTCCCACGACTCGACCACGAAGTAGGGAACGAAACCCCGCTGGCGCAGTTCCTCGACCGCCGGTTCGAGCCCGTCGCTGCGAAGCCAGTCCCACCGGATGGTGGGGCGATGGCTGTAGAAACGGAGGCTTCCGCTCTCCTGGACCGCGAACAGCACGGCTCGTTCCGGAAGGGACCGGGCGGCGTATCTGCCGGCGTCGATGTATCGGCTTTCGAGCGCTTTCAACTCGAACGCGGACCGATCCCTGGCGGTGAGCACGAACGATGTGGAGAGGGTGCACGTGGCCAGCACCATCAGCGGCAGGCGAAGTGGCGCGGGAACGCGCTCCACGATCACCGCGAACACGCCCGCCGCAAGCACGATGAGCACCGCCAGCCCAGGCAGGAGGAAACGGATGTACCACCACTCCTGAAACTCGAAGTACGGCAGATAGCATCCGAGCACCACCAGCGCGAACGCCAGGCCGAACACGGCGTGGCGCATCTGTGGTGCGGCAGGTGAAATGCCGGGCTGGCGCCGCCCCCTCCACCACACCGCCGCCGGCGCAAGCAGCGCGAGCAGCAAGGCTGGGGTATGCGTATCGAGCAGCCACCGCGCGTAGTGCTGAAGATTCGGCACGACCGGGTCGAGCGAGTAGAGAGCCGACGCCGAGCCGTACCCGTTTGCGAATGGGCTCCCGTACCACCTGTCGTTGAGCCACATGAGGAAGAGGCCCACTGGGAGCGCGGCTGCGCAGAAGCTCGTCGCCGCCGCCACAGCGTCGCGAAGCGATCGTCGCCGGGCGAACGCCTCGAGCGCCAGCCAGGCCAGGATCACCAGCGCCAGCGGCGCGAGGTTGGGCCTGGTCAGCACCGCGAGCGACATCGCAAGGCCCGACCAGCCCGGGCGCCATGCCAATGCCAGTGCGAGGGCCGCCAGCCACCAGGCGGTCACCGGCACGTCGCTCATGGGCTGCACGATTTGGTACAGGAAGATCGGGCTGCAGGCGAGCAGCACCGCCCCGGCGGCGCCCGCCTCCGGGCTGGCCAGCCGCCGGCCGACCACGAAGGTCAGCCAGACGGCCAGGGCACCAAGCAGCGGGACCACCAGGAAGGCAGCGTTGAGTCCGCCTATGGCGACAAACGGCGCCATGGTCAGCGGCAGCCCTGGCGGATAGGTCGGAACGATACTCCCGCTCGAAAGGCTCGGGCGGTAACCGAGCGGGGAACAGGTCCAGTCAGCATTGGGCCAGGTCGCGGACACGGCGATGGGTTGCTCGACCTTCAACTCCCCCCGCGTCCAGAGAACGGCCTGGCTGACGTACCCGTACGCGTCGGCGCCCGAAGCCGATCGCGTGCTCCAGGCGACGCCCGCCGCCAGCGCGCCGATCGCCGCCAGCACGGCTATCCACCTCGAGGCGGAGGCCCGATGATTCCACGCCACGGCAAGGTCCGACGCGACCCTGGCCCGGCCGGACGTTCCAATGGCGATGGCGGCGCTCGTCAGGCAGACGAGCAGAGGGCCGTACGGCTTGTGCGATCGGAACGCGACGCCGAACAGGCTGAACGACAGCCCTCCGGTGGCCACGATCGCGAAGGTGAGGACGCATGCGACCCCGGAAACCCACAACAGGATGTGACGCATGCGTTCCGGCACTCCAGCCTCCCGGTCGATCTCGTCTTCCCTGCCCAGAGGCGGGGCCGCAGTATATCGTGCCCCGCCGGCGATGCTCCACGCGAGCCGCGCGAGCCCGGGCGCACAGGTTCCGGGGGCTCCGGATGCGGACTACGCGGGTTCCAGGGGCGTCGGCGCGACGGGCCCGACTCGCTCGTCAGGGTTCTGCCGTTTCCGGGGAATCGTGCAGTCGCCGCGCAGGGACTTGTCGTATTCCGAGAGAAGAAAACCCGGCTTCATGCCGCGATCCACGATGTCCCACGGCAGCACTTCGTCGACGCGCCGCTGCCGATGCACGTAGAAGTCAGGGTCGAGGTCGACCTCGGCCAATGCCCGGCGCCACTGGCCGTCGTGCCGTTCAACCTCGACCAGTGCGGGCGCCACGCGGCGATCGCCGAGCGAGATCAGCCCCTGGAACACCGCGTGCCGGTCGGACTTGATGTTGAAGGTCACGTTGTCGAGCCCGGCGGTCAGCGATCGGAGCCTGCGCATCTTCGCTTCGATGACGGAGGATCGGTCCATCGGGTGCCACTGGTACGGCGTTCCGGGCTTGGGCACCAGCGGGTTGACGCTCGCCACGATCCGGCCCATCGCGCCGCGGCTCCTGCCGTACTTCAGGATGCGCTCCCGTATGGCGATCGTCAGATCGCGGATGGCCACCAGGTCCTCGTCGGTTTCGAGCGGCAGGCCGATCATGAAGTACAGCTTCAGATTCTCGATCCCGGCCGCGCCGATGAGATCCGCCTTCTCGAGGATTTCGTCGTTGGTGATGGGTTTGTTGACGACCCGCCGGAGATGGTCCGACCCGGTCTCGGGAGCGATGGTGATCGATCGCTCGCCGCTTGCCCGGAGCGTCCGGACGAGCTCGCCGGTCAGGTCGGCGATCCTCAGCGACGCGGGGCTGATCCGGTACCCCATCTCGTGGAAGCGCGCCAGCAGGCGCTCGATCTCGGGGTGATCACACAGGGCGATCGACACCAGTCCCAGGCGATCGGCGATCGGCCTGGCCGCCTCGGCCAGGGCGAGGATCCGCTCGGCCGGGAACGGCCGGACGGGCAGGTAGTTGAACCCGGCCCAGCAGAAACGGCACAGGTTGGCGCACCCGCGAACGACCTCGATGAGCAGGCGCGACCCGAACTCGGTGTCCGGCGTGAACACGCAGGTCGACGGCGGATCGGCGCTGAGCGTCGCGCGCAGCGTGGACTTCCGCACCGGCAACGGCGCGTTGGAGCCCTCGAGGATTTCGACATTCTCGACGGTGCCGTCTGCGCCGTACCGTACCTCGTAGAACGACGGCACGTAGAACCCGCGCTCACCGGCCAGGGCCCGCAACAGGCCGGACCGGCTGGAGGCTGCCGCGATCTGTCGAACCAGCGCAGGGACCAGCACCTCGCCGTCGCCGATCGCCACCACGTCGGCAAACGGAGCGACCGGCTCGGGGTTCACCGAGGCCGCTGCGCCGCCGACGACCACCAGGGGATGTCCCGGCTGCCGCTCCGACGCGTAGAGCGGCAGGCCCGCGATCCTGAGCATCGTGATCAGGCTCGTGTAGTCCCATTCGAAAGACACCGTGAACGCGACCACGTCGAACTCGCGGACGGGAGTCTGCGATTCGATGGTCAGAAGCGAGCCCGGCTTCCAGGCGTCGGCCCGGAGTTCCTCCCGCGGAGGAAGGAAGGCGCGCTCGCACACGACATCCGGGTTGTCGTTGAACAGGCGGTAGATCGCCTGCAGCCCGAGGTTGGACATCCCGACGAAGTAGGTGTTGGGAAACAGCAGGGCGACGCGAAGACGGTTGGCGTGGACCTTGTGGACGACACCACTTTCCCGGGACAGCAACTCCCGGTTCCGCTCACGCTGGTGCCAATTGCCCATGAAGGATGGAAAGGCCGTTCATGATCGGTTGCGAGGACACGCGCCCCGTCATCGACCTGGTCCTCAGGCGTCGGCGCGCGCGTTTTCCCTGGATGTATTCAGTCTACCACGCGCACGCACGACGCCCCGGGCGGCCGGGCCCGGCCGCACCCGATCGCGGCTACGCCCGCTTCGTCCGCCGAAGGAACGGCGGAACCTCGATCGCGGCGGCCTCCTCCAGCGCAGCGCTGAGCGCCGGCTCGCTCCACATTGACGCCTGTGCGGCGCCGGGGGTGCTCGACGGCGCGGCCAGCCCGTGCCTTCGCACGATCGTTGCGAGCGATCCGTGCGAACCGCCCACCGCGACCTCCTCGTTGCGATCGCGGATCCACGAGGTGTAGTTGCTGAGGTCCACCGGGGTCTGGCCCGAAGCCCCCGGCACGATCTGCTTCGCGCCGGCCTTGTCGAAGCCGGTCGCGATGACCGTGATCTTCACCCGCCCCTCGAGGCGCGGGTCGATGACGGCGCCGAAGATGATGTTGGCGTCTTCGTGGGCCGCCTCGTGAATGATGGACGAGGCTTCGCTGACCTCCATGAGCGACAGGTCCGATCCGCCGGTGACGTTGATGATCACGCCTCGCGCGCCCTCGACCGATGCGTCCTCGAGCAGCGGGCTCGAGATGGCACGCTGGGCCGCCTCCACCGCGCGGTTGGCGCCCTCGGCGATGCCGGTGCCCATCACCGCGACACCCATGCCGGTCATGATGGTCTTGACGTCTGCGAAATCCAGGTTGATGAGTCCGGGGACGAGAATCAGATCCGAAATGCCCTGGATGGCCTGCCGCAGGACGTCGTCGGCCGCCGCGAAAGCCATCAGCAGGGGCGTGCTGCGATCGATGGTCGCCAGCAGCCGTTCGTTGGGAATGGTGATCACGCTGTCGACGCACTCGCGCAGCTCGTCGAGCCCGCGCTCGGCCTGGGCGGCCCGCTTCTTCCCTTCGAACTTGAAGGGCTTGGTCACCACCGCGATGGTCAGGGCGCCGAGCTGCGTCGCCAGCGCCGCGATGACGGGAGCGCCGCCGGTGCCCGTGCCGCCTCCCAGGCCGGTCGTCACGAACACCATGTCCGCGCCGTCCAGCGTCTGGATGAGCTGCTCGGTGTCTTCGAGCGCCGCCTGCCGGCCGACGTTGGGATCGGCGCCCGCGCCGAGCCCCTTGGTCAGCTTGGCGCCCAGCTGCAGCTTGACCGGCGCGGCGTTGGCGCGCAGCGCCTGCAGATCGGTGTTGGCCACGATGAACTCGACCCCGTCGAGCCCTTCCTTGACCATGCGGTTCACGGCATTGTTGCCGCCCCCTCCGACGCCGATCACTTTGATGCGTGCGCCCGCGCGGAGGTTTTCATCGAGCGTCAGGCGAAGCTTGGACATCGTCGGGTCCTCGCCGACGGCGGGCACGGTCTCGTTCGGGTGCGACATCAAACGCCTCCACAGCAGACATGTTACGCGAGAGCGGTCCAGGGGCTGGACCGTCAGGCGCTACAGGAACTCCTTGAACACACCGGCGATCCCCCTGGCCAGACGGCCGAGCGGGCCACCGCCGGAAGAGCGGCCCGGCTCCTGGAGCCGGGCCTCGTGCCCGTACATCAACAGGCCGACCGCGGTCGCGAACGACGGACGTGCAATGTGGTCCGCCAGCCCGCCCACTCCCATCGGGCATCCGCGCCTGACGGGCAAGTCGAAGATCTGTTCGGCGATCTCGGTCATCCCGTCGAGCATCGCCCCGCCGCCGGTCAGCACGATGCCCGAGTTGAGCGACTTCTCATAGCCCGCGTGATGGATCTCGTCCCAGATCGCGTGGAACATCTCCTCGGCGCGCGGCTGGATCACGTCGGCGAGCACCCGCCGCGGCATCACCCGCGGAGGCCTGCCGCCGACGCTGGCCACCTGCATCGTCTCGTCCTCGCCCACCATCGCCGCCAGCGCGCAGCCGCTCTTGCGCTTGAGTTTCTCCGCCTCCGGGATCGGCATCCGCAGCCCGACGGCGATGTCGTTGGTGAAATGGTCACCGCCCAGGGGAACCACCGCCGTGTGCCAGAGCGAGCCGCGCTCGTAGATCGCGAGGTCGATCGTGCCGCCCCCGATGTCGACGAGCGTGGTGCCCAGCTCCCGCTCGTCGTCGGTCAGCACCGCCTTGGCGGCCGCCAGCTGCTCGAGCACCGATTCTCTCACGCTGACGCCGGCCCGGTTCACGCAGGCGAACAGGTTCTGCATGGTGCTCGCCGCGCCGGTCACAATGTGCACGTTCACTTCGAGTCGGGATCCGGTCATCCCGATCGGATCGCCAATCTGGTCCTGGTCGTCGGCCACGAAGTCCTGCGGCAGCACGTGGAGGATCTCGCGGCCGGTCGGCAGGTTCACCGCCCGCGCCGCCTCGATGGCCCGCCGCACGTCGTCGCTCGTGATTTCGCGGTTCTTGCCCGCCACCGCCACCACGCCGCGGCTGTTGAACCCCTTGATGTGGGTGCCCGACACGCCGAGATAGGCGTTGTCGATCTCGATCCCGGCCGTCAGCTCCGCTTCCTCGACGGCCTTGCGAATCGCCTCGACGGCCGCTTCCAGATTGACGACGACGCCTCGGCGGATGCCGTGCGACTCAGCCGAACCCAGTCCGATGATCTCGACGTGACCGCCGTCCATCACTTCGCCGACGATGGCAGCGATCTTCGACGTACCGACGTCGAGCCCGACCAGATGCCGCTCCCTCCGAGCCACGCCCCCTCCATCCCGTCACAACGGGCCGAACGAGCCATTCCCGCCGACTGCGGCAACGGCTCCTGGCCACCCGGTTCCCGAACCCGATCCGTCCCGGCATCACAGCCCGACCATCACGTCCCGACCGCGCGCGACCCGCCCGCGCCCGGACCGACGCCCCGCACCGGGGCTTCAGGCATCAGGTCGGCGGCTTGGCTCCAGCGCCGGTCGCCTTGCCGGTCTTCGACGGCCCGACGTAGATGCGCTCGTCGAAGCGCAGGTCGACGTAGTCGATGTCCGGCACACGCTGGCGAAGCGCCGGCGCCAGCTCGATGAACGACTGGAGCCGTTCCTCGAAGCGATCGCTGCCGAGCCTGAGCACCGCGGGATCGTCATTGAGGATCACGTGGACATCCTGCGGCTCGCCCACGTCGATCTGCGACACGCGTGCGGCCAGCTCCGGCCGAGACCGGATCGACGCGAGCAGGCGCGCCACCAGTTCGCCGCGGGCCCGGTCGATGGCCGGGTCCCCATCACCGGTGACCCTGACCAGGCCGTCGATGATCGGCAGGTCGAACTGCGCGTAGCGCGGCCCGAACTCGTCGATGACCGTTCCGCCGGCGTCGACCAGATACAGCTCGTCGCGGAGCCGCGCAATGCCAACCGGGTGGCGTTCCCGCAGCGTAACCTCCACGGTCGACGGCAGCCGGCGCCGCAGCGTGGCGTCGGCCACCCAGGGCGACGCCAGCACGCGTTCACGCCATCGGCCGACATCGGTCAACAGGATGCTCTCGCCCGACAGCCCGTCGAGCAGGCCGAGCAGCTCGCCTCGGGAGAGCCTCTCGTTGCCCGAAATGACGATGTGCTGAACCTTCAGCCACGACGATTCGACGGCCCACACCGAGGCCCGGTATCCGCCGAAGGCCATGACGCCAAGCACGACCACCGCCCGCAGCGCGACCCACCATGGCCGGCCGCGAAGGCGCCGCCGCCGGCCCGGCCGCGACTGATTGCGGCGGAAGCGCCTGTCCGACTGGATCGTCACGGCCATGTCAGGTGCGCTCCTTTCCGCGACGCCCGATGGCGTCGAGCACCTGGTTCCCGACCGCGCTGATCGATCCGGCGCCCAGCGTGAGGACGAGGTCGCCCGGCCGCACAATGGCGGCCACCGCCGGCGCCACCTCGTCCAGCCGCTTCACCAGCTGCACCCGGCCGGGAAGCGTCCGGCTGATCGACTCGAACAGCGCCTCGGCCGTCACGCCCGGGATCGGTTCCTCGCCGGCGGCGTAGATGTCGGTCAGCACCACCGCATCGGCGCCAGACAGCGCCGGTCCGAACTCCGCCATCAGCCGCGCGGTGCGCGTATACCGATGCGGCTGGAAGGCGACCACAATCCGGCGGCCGAGCGATCGCGCGGCGTCGAGCACCGCGGCGATCTCGGTCGGATGGTGCCCGTAATCATCGACGACCAGCACGCCCCAGGCTTCTCCCCGTGACTGGAATCGCCGATCCGCGCCGCCAAATTCGGCCAGCGCCGACGCCACCTTCGAGAGATCGATGCCCAGCTCCAGGCCCACCGCGACCGCCGCCAGGGCATTCAGCATGTTGTGCCTGCCCGGGATCCGGAGCCGCAGTTCGAGGAGCGGTGAAGGAGGCGCCTCGCTCAGCCCCGCGGCATCCCGCAGGCCCGGGCCCGGTTCCACGGTGCACGTCCACCACTCGCCCTCGCGCCGCAGGTTGCGGCCACGCAGGTGCGCGGCCTCCGAGTCGATGCCGTAGGTGATCACGCGCCGCGTGAGGCGCGGCAACAGGCTCCTGACGTGCGCATCGTCGACGCACGCCACCGCGGCGCCGTAGAACGGGACCTTGTTCGCAAAATCCACGAAGGCCTGGCACAGGTCGTCGAAATCGCGGTACGCCTCCAGGTGCTCGTGGTCGACGTTGGTCACCACGGCGATGGTCGGCGTGAGCCGCAGGAACGACCGATCGCTCTCGTCGGCCTCGGCCACCATGTACTGTCCCTGTCCCAGTTTCGCGTTGCTCCCGAAGGCGCTCAGCTTCCCGCCGATCACCGCGGTCGGATCGAGGCCCGCGCGTTCCAGCACGAGCGCGATCATCGAGGTCGTCGTCGTCTTGCCGTGGGCGCCGCCGATGACGATGCCCGTCCGAAGCCGCATCAGCTCAGCGAGCATCTCGGCGCGCGGGATGACCGGGATTCCGCGCCGGTGCGCCTCGGCGAGCTCAGGGTTGTCCGGCCGCACTGCCGATGAGTACACCACGACGTCGGCGTCTCCCACGTGCCCGGCCGCGTGGCCTTCACTGATGCGCACACCAAGGCGCTCGAGGCGGTCGGTGATCTCCGATCGTCGCAGGTCGGATCCGCTGACGAGGTAGCCGAGGTTGGCCACCAGCTCGGCGATGCCGCTCATGCCGATCCCCCCGATCCCGACGAAGTGCACACGCCTGGTTCGCCCGAGCACGTGGATATCGGACCTCACGCGACGTCGCGGGCCGTCCCCGCGAGAGAAAAGATACGGTCCACGATGACCCGCGCGGCGTCGGGCCGGCTGAGCGTCCGCGCTGCCGCCGCCATGCGTCGCCGGCGCGCCTGATCGGATCCGAGCGCCTGCAGGCGTTCGGCGAGAAGCTGGCCGTCCAGGCGCTGCTGCTCGATGACCTCGGCCGCCCCGGCCTCTGCAAACAGTTCGGCGTTCCTCCGCTGGTGGTCGTCGGTCGCCGTGGGCAGCGGGATCAGCACCGAGGGCCTGCCTGCGGCCGCAATCTCGGCCAGCGTCGTCGCGCCGGATCGGCACACGACCAGGTCGGCCCGCGCCATCTGCCGATCCATGTCGAACACGAACGACTCCACCTCAGCCTCCAGCGCCGCCGCCCGATATCCGCTGCGAACCATTTCCAGGTCGCGCTCGCCTGTCTGATGCATCACCGTCATCTTCATCGGGCCGCTGGCGAGCCGCGGAGCGGCCGCCACCATGGCGTCGTTGATGGCGTGCGCCCCCTGCGACCCCCCGAACACGAGCACGTGCGGCGCCCGGTTGTCCCGGTCGGCGGAGGGCGCCGCCATGTCGAAGAACGCGCGCCGCACCGGATTGCCGCTCAGGAATCCCTTGTCGCCGAACATCGGCAGCGTCCGCTCGTAGGTGACCGCCGCGGCCTTCACCAGGCGCCCGAGCAGCCGGTTGGTCAGGCCCGGCACCACGTTCTGTTCCATCAGCAACGTCGGAATCCCCCGCAAGGCAGCCAGGGCCACCACCGGCCCCGAACTGTAGCCACCCAATCCCACGACGACATGCGGCCGGCGGCGGGTGAGAAGCCGCCAGGCGTCGAGCGCGCTCGGTGCGAGCATCATGACGCCTTTGCCGAAGGTTCCGATCGACTTGCCTTTCAGCCCGCCGCTGCGAATCAGGTCGAGCGCAAATCCCTCGTGCGGAATCACCCGCGCTTCGACGCCCCGCGAGGTGCCCGCGAAGGTCACCGTGATGGTGGGATCCCGCGCCAGCGCTTCCCGCGCCACGGCGATTCCCGGATACAGGTGGCCGCCGGTGCCACCTCCCGCCATCACGATCCGCACTGGCCCTTCACCCTCCATCCCATGCCGGGCGCCATCTGCCGGCACCTCGATCCCCCGCCCGATCGGGGTTCGCGTCGCTACGCCGTCTCTTCTTCAACCGAGGCGTGCTCGGAGACGTTCAGCAGCACCCCCATGCCCGCCAGGCTCACGATGAGCGACGATCCCCCGGCGCTCACGAACGGAAGCGGGATTCCTTTGGTCGGCAGCAGGCCCAGCACGATGCTGATGTTGGCGAAGGCCTGCACGGCGATCATCGTGGTCAGCCCAAGCGCGATCAGGGCGCCGAAGGGGTCGGGCGCCCGCGACACGACCCGCAGGCCCCGCCACGCGATGATGCCGAAGCAGATGAGGAACGCGGTGGCGCCGAGCAGGCCCAGCTCTTCCGCCACCACCGCGTAGATGAAATCGGTGTGCGGATAGGGCAGGTAGAAGAGCTTCTGCACGCCGTCGCCGAGGCCGAGCCCCGTCACGCCGCCGGTGCCGACCGCGATGAGGGATTGCACCAGCTGGAATCCCGAGTCGGACGGATCGGCCCAGGGATTGAGGAACGCCAGCAGGCGCTTCACCCGATACGGTTCCAGGATCGCAATCAGGCCGAGTACGGGTGGCAGGGCCGCGCCGACGATCAGCGTGTGCCGCCACGGCAGCCCGGCCGCGAACACCATTACGATGGCAATGGCGAGGACGACGACGGCGGTGCCGTAGTCGGGCTCGAGCATGATCAGCCCGAAAACGATCCCGACGGCAATCGCGATCGGGGCCAGCGCGTATTTCACCTCCGCGATCCTGTCCATGCGGCGCTCGAGCACCGCCGCCGTGAAGAAGATCACGGCGATCTTCGCCAGCTCGGACGGCTGGATGCCGATGCCCATGATCAGGAACCAGCGGCGCGAGCCGTTGATTCTCGGACCGAACAGCCACACGCCCGCCAGCATCACCAGCGTCACGATCGCCAGCGACCAGATGACCACCGGCTGGCGATAGACGCGGTAGTTGACCCGCATGGCAAAGGCCATGGCGCCGAGACCCATCAGCGCGAACAGGGCCTGCTTGCGCAGGAAGAAGATCGACCGCTGGTGCTCCGCCAGGGCGAGCATGGCCGACGCGCTGTACACCATGACCACGCTGGCTGCGACCAGCCCGAACGTCGTGAAGAACAGCCATCGATCCGACTTGAGTTTCTTCGCCATGCGCTCCCCGAAACCCTAAACTTCGCGACGACAGGAACCGACAACACCGGAAGCCGGACGCTGCACCACGCCGGCGCCACTTGCGGGCGTGAGCAGTCAGCAGTCATCAGCCAGCCTGAACCTGGGCCTGCCTGCATCCGCAGATCGGGGCGACCTGCGGTCCCAGCAGCCGGCAACTCACGTTCCCGGCCGACTGACGACTGCTCACTGCTCACGCGCCCGGAACAACCTCCTGGCGCAACTTCGCAACCTCCGCCTTGAACGCGCGCCCGCGGTGGGCGTAGTTCACGAACATGTCGAAGCTGGCACACGCCGGCGCCAGCACCACGCTGGAGCCGGGCGAGGCGGCACCGAATGCGATCCGGACCGCATCGGCCATCGACCTCGCGCTTCGCACCGGCACGGCATCCGACAGGGCCTGCTCGATGAGCGGGCGCGCCTCGCCAATCGCCACCACGCTCGCCCCGCGCGAGACCAGGCCTTCGCGCAGGTCCGCAAAGTCGCCGCCCTTGTACTTGCCACCCAGGATCACGACCAGCCCGCGTTCGAAGGTTTCGATCGACGACCGCGCGGACGCGATGTTGGTGGCCTTCGAATCGTTGACGAACCGCACCCCGGCGAACTCGTCCACCAGCTCCATCGCGTGTTCCAGCCCGCGGTAGGCGTCCACCGCGCGCCCGATCGCGCCGGGCGCGACGCCGGCGATGCGCGCCACCAGGGCGGCCGCCAGGACGTCGGAGAGCAGGTGCGGGCCAATCAGGTGCACCTGCTCCAGCCCGAGCAGGGCCTGCTCGCCCTCCGGTGATCGCTCCACAATCCGATCGCCCGACACGGTGACGCCCTCGGTCACCGCCGATCGAAGCCCGAAGAGGCGTCGCCGCGCCCTGGCATTCGCCACCATCTCAAGCACCTTCGGGTCGTCGGCGTTCACGACCGCCCAGTCCTCGGCCGTCTGGTTGGCGAACACCCGGCTCTTGGCTCCGGCGTATTCGTCCAGGCTGCCGTGCCGATCGAGATGGTCCGTCGAGAAGTTCAGCAGCACCGCGATCCAGGGATGGAACAGCGTCGTCGTCTCGAGCTGGAAACTGCTGACCTCCACGACGTGCACCGTCTCGGCGGTCGAGTCCGCCACCTGCGCCGACAGCGGAGGCCCGAGATTCCCGCCGACCTCGGTACGAATGCCCGCCTGCGCGAGGATCCGGCCGACCAGGGTCGTCGTCGTCGACTTCCCTTTCGTGCCCGTGATCGCAATCAGCCGGCCCCGCAGCCAGCGCGACGCCAGCTCGACCTCGCCGATGATCGGCACTCCGGCCTCGCGCGCCCCGCCGAGCGCCGCCTGCCCAAGCGGCACGCCCGGACTGACGACGACCAGGTCGGCGCCGTTGAAGATCTGCGCGGGATGGTCGCCGAGCACCAGCGTCACGCCCGCGTCCCGCAGCCTCGCTTCGTCCCGCAGCGCCGGGCTGAGGTCGGTCAGGGTCACCTGGGCGCCGCGTGACCGCAGCAGGTGCGCGGCCGCGACGCCGCTGTCGGCGCCGCCCACCACGACGGCCCGCTTGCCGCGCACGCTGAATTCCGTCCCGTCGCCCTTGGCCACTGATGCTCCCCTTCAGCGCAGCTTCAGCGTGGTCAGGCTGAAGAGCGCGAAGATCAGGCTCACGATCACGAACCGCGCGAACACCTTCGGTTCCTTCCACCCGCAGAGCTCGAAGTGGTGGTGCAGCGGGGCCATCTTGAACACCCGCTTCCCGCCGCTGAGCTTGAAGTAGCCCACCTGGATGATCACCGACAGCGCCTCGATCACGAACACGCCGCCCACGATCGGCAGCAGCAGTTCCTGCTTGACGAGGATCGCCACGGTGCCGAGCGCCGCCCCGAGCGCCAGCGACCCGACGTCGCCCATGAAGATCTCCGCCGGGTAGGCGTTGTACCAGAGGAACCCGAGACTCGCGCCGACCAGCGCCCCGCAGAAGATCGTCAGCTCGCCTACCGGGGGAAAGCGCACCAGGTTCAGGTAGTCGGCAAACACCCGGTGGCCCGTGACGTAGGCAAGGGCCGTGAAGGTGGCCGCCGAGATCGCAAACGTGCTGATCGCGAGCCCATCGAGGCCGTCGGTCAGGTTGACGCCGTGCGAGGCGCCCACCAGGACGAGCACGGCGAAGGGCACGTAGAAATAGCCGAGATCCGGAATCAGCCGTTTGAAGAACGGGAAGATCAGCCGGGTGTTGTACAGGTCGTACGACGCCAGCACCAGCACCGACACGCCCACCGCCAGCCCGGCCAGCACGGTGAACGCGAGCTTGTAGCTGGACCTGAGGCCGTAGTGGGACTGGCGCGTGATCTTGAGGTAGTCGTCCGCGAACCCGATCGCGCCGAACGAGAGCGTCGCCCCCACCGCGATCCAGATGTACGAGTTCCGCAGGTCCGCCCACAGCAGCGTCGGCACGATGGCCGCCGCCAGAATGAGGAGGCCGCCCATCGTCGGCGTCCCCGCCTTCGGCCGATGCGACGCGGGGCCGTCGTGCCGGACGACCTGGCCGATCTGGAATTCCCGGAGCCGGCGAATGAGCCACGGGCCGAGCAGCAGGCTGATGGCAAGCGCCGTCAGGCTCGCCGCCGCCGTCCGGAACGTGATGTAGCGGGTCACGTTCAGCACCGACCAGTAGCCGCGCAACGGGTACAGCAGCAGGTAGAGCATCAGGCGAACTCCGCCTTCAATCGATCGGCCACCACGTCGGTCCGGATGCCGCGTGATCCTTTCACCAGGATCACGTCGCCCGGCCGCACGCTTTGCGCGGCCAGTGCTGCCGCCTCGTCACTCGTGCGCACGTAGGTCACCTCGCCGACTCCGGCGAGACGCGCGGCATCCGCCATCGCCCGCGCCCCGTCGCCGCCCACGGTGATGAGCTGCGCCAGGCCCGCGTGGGCCGCCGCCCGACCGCACGTCTGGTGGAGCGAGACCGACTGGCCGCCCAGCTCGAGCATTTCGCCGAGCACGGCCAGGCGCCTGGATGAGGCGGGGCCACTGGCGATGACGCCGAGCGCCAGCTTGAGGGCCCGCGGATTCGAGTTGTAGCTGTCGTCCACCAGCGTCACGTCGTCTCGCAACCGCCAGACCTCGCCTCGCCGGGGCGCCGGCGTGAGGGACCGGACTCGGTCGGCGATCAGGGGCAGCGGCACTTCGAATTGCAGGGCGACGGCCGTCGCCGCGATCACGTTCTCGAGGTTGGCCCGCCCGAGCAGCGGCACGGCGAACCGGACGGCGCCCTGCGGCGCACGCACGAAGGCCTCGGTGCCGGCCAGCCCGCGGTCGATGACGTCAGCGGCTTCGACGTCCGCGGCGGTCTCGACGCCGAAGGTCACCAGGCGGCCCGGGAACCGGCCGACGCGGGCCATCACGCGCGGATCGGCGGCATTGGCCACGACCATCGTCTCGGCGGTCGCGCCCTCGAGCAGCTCGGCCTTGGCGTCCGCAATCGCGTCGAGAGACGGGAAGAACTCGGTGTGAACTTCGGCCACGTTGGTCCACACGCGGACATCCGGCGCGGCAATCCCGACCAGCGCGCGGATCTCCCCCGGGTGGTTCATGCCGAGTTCCACCACCGCGAACGCCGGCCCGCGGCGCAGCTCGAGCAGCGAGAGCGGAAGCCCGATGTGATTGTTGAGGTTTCCCCTGTTCCGCACCACGTCGTAGCGCAGCGCCAGCAGCTGGGCGACGGTCTCCTTGGTGGTCGTCTTCCCGGCGCTGCCCGTGACCGCAACGACCCGGGTTCCCGATTCACGACGGATGTGCCCGGCAAGCGTCTGCAGCGCCACCGTGGTGTCGTTCACGCGGATGACCGACGGCGCGCCCGGCGTGCCCGGCGCGGCCTCGACGGCGCTGGTCTCGCTCACCATCACGCCGCAGGCGCCCCTGGTGATCGCTTCGCCGACGAACCGGTGTCCGTCGAAGCGATCGCCCCGGATGGCCAGGAACAGGTCTCCTGGAAGCAGCGTGCGTGAGTCGATCGAAAACCCGTCGACGATCTCGTCGGGACTGCCGGCGACGAGCTCGCCGCCCGCGATTTCCGCGATCATCCGCGACGTCAGGAGCAGGCGCTGCGCGCTCATGGCTTCGCCTTCCGCGCCTGCAACGCGGCGCGTGCCACCTCGACGTCGTCGAACGGAATCGAGCGGTCCCGGATGACCTGGTACTTCTCGTGCCCCTTCCCGGCGATCACGACCACGTCGCCGGGCGCCGCCATCCCGATCGCCCGATCGATGGCCTCCTGCCGATCGACGATGCCGAGCTGCGGAGTCGCGCCGAGGCTCAGCTGCCCGGCCGGCGGCACGATACCGCGCTCGACCTCCTCGATGATGCGGGCCGGATCCTCGGATCGCGGGTTGTCCGATGTGATCACCACCAGGTCGCTCATCCGCGCGGCCACCGCGCCCATCAGCGGCCGCTTGGTGCGGTCGCGGTCGCCGCCGCAGCCGAACACCGTGATCAGGCGCTTCTTCGCGAGCGGGCGAACGGTCTCGAGCAGGTTCCGGAGCGCGTCGTCGGTGTGGGCGTAGTCGACCACGACGGTGATGTCGTCGTCCTCGCCCGAGACGACCTGGAAGCGGCCAGGCACGTGGGTCACCTCGGCGAGGCCGGCCTCGATGGCCGCAACCGGGACGCCGAGCGACACGCACGTCGCCGTCGCCGCGAGCAGGTTGTAGAGGTTGGGACGGCCGACCAGCCGCGACCGGATCCGGATGGTGCCCGACGGCGTGGCGCGCGTCGAACGAGAGCCCGGAGAGGGCCGGGGCAAAGGTCAGCGGCGTCACGTCGGCATCATGGTCGATCGCGTAGGTGACGCGCCGCGCGACCTGGGAGGCCAGTGTCTCGCCGCGCGGGTCGTCCACGTTCAGCACGGCGGGCGCCTCGGCGGGCAGCAACTCGAACAGCCGCCGCTTCGCAGCGAAGTACCGCTCCATGTCGCCGTGATAGTCGAGGTGATCGCGCGTGAGGTTGGTGAACACGCCGGCCGCGAACCGGGTGAAGTCGACGCGGTGCTGGGCCAGCGCATGCGACGACACCTCCATCACGCACGCCTGGCACTGCAGATCGACCAGTTCGCGGAGCATCTGCTGGAGGTCGGAGGCTTCGGGGGTGGTGCGCGGCGCATCCCGGATCGTCGGTGCCGATGCGGTACTCGACCGTGCCAAGCAGGCCCGTGGCCCAGCCTGCCGCCTCGAACACCCCGCGGATGAGGTAGGCCGTCGTCGTCTTGCCGTTGGTGCCGGTGATGCCGACCACCCGCAGGTCGCGGCTTGGATGGCCGAAGAAGGCCGACGCCAGCGCGGCGATGGCAAGCCGGGCGTCTTCGACCTGGATCCACGGAACGGGAGCCGCCTCCGGCGCCGGCTGCTCCGACACCACCGCGGCGGCGCCGCGGGAGATGGCCTGCCCGGCGTAGCTGGATCCGTCCTCGTGTTCGCCCGGCAGCCCGATGAACAAGGTGCCGGCGGTCACGCGGCGGGAATCGTAGGCCAGGGTCTTGATCGTCGAGTCGATGAGCCCATCTTCGCCGGGAGGGACCCGGCAGGTGAATCGGGCACCTGAGTCTGCAGCCTCGGCGAGCAACGTTCGCAGTGTCATTGCTGAGGCGACGTCGGGTTGACGGGCATGCTGATTCGCTCGAGCCAGAGGCGACAGGTGCGGCCCCGTTCGACCGGCGCTCCCGCCGCAGGATTCTGATCGACGACAATGCCGTCGCCGTGCAGGTTCGGGACCATGCCGATGATCGCGAGGCGGCGGATGGCTTCGCGTGCCGCCAGGCCGCGCAGGTCGGGCACCGTCGGCGGTCCCGGCGCGGCATCGACCAGCGGGAACGCCTGGGCGGGCGTGGCCGTCCTCATGGCTCCCGACCCGGTCTCGGCCGGCCCGGCCGCGGCGACGACCACTGGTGGCATCCGGTTGATGGTCGGCGGGATGCCGTAGTGCTGCAGCGACGCTTCGGCGATGCGCTTGAAGACCGGCGCGGCGACGTCGCCCCCGAAGTGGCGGCCGGCGTGCGGCGAGTCGATCACGACGACGATGCTGAACGCCGGATCGCGCGACGGCACGACGCCGACAAACGACGCATTGAAGTCGGTGGGCGAGTACTGGCGCCCGACGAGCTTGTTGGCGGTGCCGGTCTTGCCGGCCACGGTGTATCCGGGAATGGCCGCGGCCTTGCCCGTCCCGCGCTCGACGACCTGTTCCATGATGCCGGTCAGCATCGCTGCGGTCTCGGCGCTGATCGCGCGGCGCATCTCGTGCACGCCGACCTCGGTGCGCTCGGCGCCTTCCAGCCTCGCGCGCAGCGCGCGGGGCTGCACCATGACGCCGCCGTTGACGACCGTCGACGCCGCGGTCACCATCTGGAGCGGCGTGACGCCGATTTCGTATCCGATCGACACCGACGCCGTCGCGCTCTCGCTCCAGGTCGAGGCGGGCCATACGATGCCCGCATTCTCGCCGGGCGTGTCGGGGCAGAGACGCGTCCCGAACCCGAAGCGCTGCACGTAGCGGCCGAGCCGCTCCGCCCCGAGCCGCTGCCCGATCTTGATCGTCCCCACGTTGCTCGAATCCACGATGACATCGGCGAAGCTGAGCACGCCGTGGTTGGCCGTGTCCCTGATCAGGCGCCGGCCGAACTGGATGAAGCCCGGGCTGGCGTCGATCATGTCGGTCGGAGCGACCACGTGCTCCTCGAGGGCCGCCGAGGCGGTGACGATCTTGAAGGTCGACCCGGGTTCGTACACGTCCTGCACGGCGCGATTGCGGCGCGAGACGAGATCGGAGTCGCGCAGGCTGTTCGGGTTGAAGGTCGGCTCGTTGGCCATCGCGAGAATCTCGCCGGTACGCGGATCCATCACGATCACGGACCCGCCGGCCGCCCGGTTGGCCAGGACGGCCTCATGCAGCTCGCGCTCGGCGATGTGCTGCAGGACGGTGTCGATGGTGAGCTCGATGGTCCAGCCGGCGGTCGGGGGCAGCTCGACGCGCGCAAACGCGTGGCGGTGAGCGTCGATGTCGATCAGCACGGAGCCCGCCCGGCCGCGGATCTTGCTGTCGTAGGCCAGCTCGATGCCGGCCTGGCCGTCGTTGTCGATGCCGACGTACCCGAGCAGATGGGCGGCCAGCTCCTTGTTCGGGTAGTAGCGGCGCGACTCCTTGAAGAGCCCGATGCCGGGCAGCTGGAGGTCGGTGACGGCGCGCGCCTGATTCACCGACACCTTCCGGGCCACAAAGACGGAGGACTTCTTCGACCGGAACTTCAGCAGGATATCCGTGCGCTCCTTGTCCGAGCATCCGTCGAGCACGCGGCACAGGCTGGTGGCGGTTCTCGCGGGGTCATCGATCTCAGATGGCACGGCATAGATCGTGTCCGCGTCGACGCTGAGGGCCAGCACGTGGCCGTGGCGGTCGAGAATGTCGCCGCGCTGGCTGGCCACCGGCACGGTGCGCCGTACCTGGCCGTTGGCGCGCAGGGTGAGCTCGTCGTGCTGGTGGACCTGGAGCCACACGAGCCGCGCCTCGATGCCGACCGCCCAGAGCATGACGAGCCCGGCGGTCAACCACACGCGGGACCTGAGCGTCGTGCGCCAGGCGTTTGCAGCGTGGTGAGTCATCGCGGATCCTCCGTCGCCGACGTGCTGGCGACAATAGACCTGGGGGGAGGCGTCGGCTGGCTGACGCGCTCGATGACGATCGCGTCATCCTGCGCGGGTGCGATCATGTGGAGCTTCTTGACGGCCAGATCCTCGATGCGGGACGGCGACTGGAGCGTCTCGATCTCCAGGCGCAGCTGGCGGCCGGCGGCCTCTTCGATGGCCTGCTCTGTCTCGAGCCGCCCGATTTCGTACCCGTAGTTGCGCAGCTCGAGGTGCTGCCACGCCGCGATCAGCACGACGGCCAGCAGCATCGCCAGCACGCACGCCGTTTCCCACATGTGGCGGTGCTTGACGCGATCGACCTCCCGGACCAGGTTGTTGCGGATGTCCTTTCGGACGGCGAATCCCAGTGCGTTGGCGGTATGTGGTCGTGGCATGGGCGTCACGCGAGCCGTTCGATGGCCCGCAGCTTCGCGCTCCGCGCGCGTGGGTTCGACCGGATCTCCTCGGAGCCCGGCACCACCGGTTTCTTGGTCAACAGACGGAACGGCGAACCTTCGGCCCGCGCGAGATCCCGCAGCGCGTGCTTGACGGGCCGGTCCTCGAGCGAATGGAAGGTCAGGATGACGAACCGGGCGCCCGCACGGAGGCGGGCACAGGTGTCATGCACGAACGCCGTGAGGCCGTCGAGCTCGCGGTTCACCCAGATGCGCAGCGCCTGGAAGGTGCGCGTGGCCGGGTCGATCCGCTGCCTGCCGCCGCGCCCGACCACGCGGCGTACCAGCGTGGCGAGCTGCGCGGTCGTCCGGATTGGCGACGCGCGGCGGGCGCTGGCGATCGCACGGGCGACCGCACGCGAGCGGCGCTCCTCGCCGAACTGGTAGATGACGTTGGCGAGCTCTTCCTCGGTGGCCGACGCAATCAGATCGGCGGCCGTCGGGCCGGCGCTGGCATCCATCCGCATGTCGAGGGGCTCGTCGCGCTGGAAGCTGAAGCCGCGGCCGGCGCCGTTGAATTGCAGCGACGACACGCCGAGGTCGGCCAGGGCGCCGTCGATGGACGGGATGCCGCGATCGTCGAGGATGCGGGGCAGTTGCCGGAAGTCCGCGTGGATGAGCTCGACCCGGTCGAGCCACTCGGAGAGCGTTTCGCGCGCCTGGACCAGCGCGTCAGGATCCCGGTCGAGGCCCACCAGCCTGGTGGCCCCGGCCTGCGCGAGGGCACGCGCGTGACCGCCGAGTCCCACGGTGCAGTCCACGAAGATCCCGCCGCGCTCCGGAGCGAGGAAGGCGAGGACCTCCGCAGTCATCACTGGCACATGAACGGACATGGGGCTGGTACCCTGAACGTTTCAAATGCCCAGTTCAGCCAACGCGTTTGCCGTGTCGACCGTGTACGGGTGCTCATCGAGATCTTTCACGAACCGATCGTGGTTCCACACTTCGATGTAGTTGGTATGCCCGAACACGTCGACGACACCGGTCATGGCTGCCGACTCCCGCAACAACGGATGAATGAGCACGCGACCCTGGTTGTCGATCTCCGTGGATTTGCCGTAGTAATTCACCCGACGCGAAAACCAGACACGCGAGTCATTGGTCGAGGGGGCGGCGGCCAGCTTGCGTTCGATTTCGACCCAGATCGGCAGGGGGTAAATCAGGACAGACTTCCCTTCGACGCTCGTGACGAAGAGTTCGGGGCCGTAGCGCTCTTCGACCAGGGCGCGAAAGGCGTTCGGGATCTTGAGCCGACCCTTGTCGTCGATCTTGGCTGGCTCGTTCCCACGAAGTGCGAAGTCTTGACCCACTTTACTCCACCGCGGACCACAGATTAGACAAGGTCGGACATCCTGTCAACGGAAAAGCATACTGGTCAGTCGGTTACAGTCGTCGTACTTGCGCCTTTGCTTCGCGGACTGTCGGAAATCCGACACCAGAAATGTCGCCATCGCGTGCTACGATGTGCAATTCGGTACCTAGGCAGAACCCTCACGAGGAGGGTTCCCACCAGTCCCTGGTCCCCAACGGAAAGTCGACACCGCAACCGGGCGAGCGCCGAGGCCGCCCGCGTCGCGCGAAGCGAACCTATGCTGCGCACCGCTCTCATCGGTTACCCGTCGGTCGGCAAGACCACCCTGTTCCAGTTGATGACGAGCCTGCACGAGCAGGCGCGCGGCGGCATGGGCCGTCTCGAGGCCAGCATCGGCGTCGCCAAGGTGCCGGACCCGCGCCTCGACCGCCTGACGGCGATGTTCAACCCTCGCAAGCGCGTGCCGGCCACCGTCGAGTTCGCCGATGTGGCGCTGCCCGCTTCCGGCTCCGGCGCGCAGGCGCTGCTCGACGTCGCCCCGTACCGGAACGCTGACGCGCTGGTGCACGTGCTGCGCGCGTTCGACGACCCCTCGGTGCCCCATCCGGCGGGCTCGATCGATCCGGGACGCGATGCCCGCACGATGGAAGACGAGCTGATCCTGGCGGATCTCGCGGTGGTCGAGAAACGGCTCGAGCGCCTCGAGAAGGACATCAAGAAGATGCGATCGGCCGAGCTCGAGCATGAGCAGCGCATCCTGAAGCGGTGCGGTGAGCAGCTCGAGGGCGGGGCGCCCATTCGCTCGATGGCCATCGCCGACGACGATCGGAAGCGGCTGCGCGGGTTCCAGTTCCTGTCGGCCAAACCGGTGCTGCTGGTGCTCAATCTCGACGAAGCCGCCATGGCGGGCGGCCTGGACCAGGCCCTGGCGCGCTACGATCTCCGCGGCGTGGACAAGGCGGCGGCCACCGGACTGGTTGCGGTGTGCGCGAAGATCGAGCTCGAGATCGCGGAGCTCGACCCCGCCGACGCGGCGGCGTTCCTCTCGGACCTCGGCCTGAAGGAATCGGGCCTCGACCGCGTGATCCGCGCCAGCTACGATCTGCTCGGCTACATCTCGTTCTTCACGGTCGGCGAGGACGAGTGTCGCGCGTGGTCGATTCCGCGCGGGACGCCGGCGCAGGCCGCGGCCGGCGAGATTCACACCGACCTGTCGCGGGGCTTCATCAGGGCCGAGGTCGTCGCCTACGAGCGGCTGATCGCACGGGGAACCATGCTGGCCTGCAAGGAGCACGGAGAGGTCCGCCTCGAGGGCAAGGAGTACGTGGTGCTCGACGGCGACATCGTCAACGTCCGGTTCGCGACGTGATACCGTGCGGTCGCCCGCCCGCCCCGTCGGCCGGGTACAATCGCCGGCAGGAGCTGATTCCAAGGAAGCGGACGTGGCTGATCCCTCATCGACATCGATCGTGATTCCGGCCTGCAACGAGGCGCAGGCCATCGGGCCGCTCGTCACCTCGCTGGTCGCCTCGGCGAAGTGGCACGAGGTGCTCGTCATCGACGACGGCTCGACCGACGAGACCTCCGCGGTGGCCCGCTCGGCGGGGGCGACCGTCGTGCGCCATCCCTACAACAAGGGCAACGGCGCCGCCGTGAAGACCGGCGTCCGCCACGCGACGGGTGAATGCATCCTCATCGTCGACGGCGACGGACAGCATCGGGCCGAGGATGCCGTCCGGCTGGTGGCGAACCTGGGCGAGTACGACCTGGTGATCGGCGCCCGATCGCAGGGAACGCAGGCCAGCCGGATGCGGCTGCTCGGGAACCTCGCGCTCAATCGTCTGGCCGGCTACCTGACGGGCCGCCGGATACCGGACCTCACCTCGGGGTTCCGGTGCGCGCGTCGTGAACACCTGCAGGAGTTCCTGCACCTGCTGCCCAACGGGTTCTCCACGCCGACCACGACCACGCTGGCCTTCATCAAGGCCGGCTACAACGTGCGGTTCGAGCCGATCGAGGCGGAGGTGCGCCTCGGCAAGTCGAAGATCAAGCTGGCGCGCGACGGCGTCAAGTTCCTCCTGATCGTCCTGAAGATCGTCACGATCTTCAGCCCTCTGCGCGTGTTCCTCCCGATCAGCCTGGCCGCGTTCGGCGCGGGAGCGGGATACGCGGGTTGGACCATCGCGACGCAGTCTCACGTCACCAACTCGTCCGTCTTGCTGATCATGCTTGCCGTGATCGTGTTCCTGGTGGGCCTGGTGTCGGAGCAGATCTCGGCGCTCCGCTTCGAGGGCCGCCACTAGGGACCCGTCCGGTCTTCTTCGTTCCCGGGTGGCGCACATGAATGTCCTGGTCGTCGTGCCGACGTACAACGAGCGCGAGAACCTCCCGATCCTGGTGGACTTCATCCTGCACGCGTACGACTACCGGATGCTGGTCGTCGACGATCAGTCGCCCGATCGGACAGGCGATCTCGCCGACGAGCTGGCGCGGCAGCACCCGGATCGAATCACGGTCCTGCACCGCACGGGACGCCGGGGGCTGGGGCGCTCCTACATCGACGGCTTTAAGCACGCACTGACCACCGACGCCGAGTACATCTGCCAGATGGACGCCGACCTGTCACATGACCCGAAGTACCTGCCGGCGATGGTGGAGGCCGCCTCCGAAGCCGACGTCGTGCTGGGCTCGCGCTATCTCAACGGCGTCAGCGTCGTGAACTGGCCTCTCCGGCGCCTGATTCTGAGCTCCTTCGCGAACACCTACGTGCGCTCGATTACCGGGATCGGCGCCCGCGACTGCACGGCGGGGTTCCGCTGCTGGAACCGGAAGGTGCTGTCACGGCTGCCGCTCGATCGGTTCCGGTCCGACGGTTACTCGTTCCAGGTCGAGACGCTGTTCGAGGCGGCGCGCATCGGCGGCCGGATCGTCGAGGTGCCGATCATCTTCGTCGAGCGCCGCACGGGCAGCTCGAAGCTCTCGAAGGGGGTCATCCTCGAATCACTGTTCATGCCCTGGCGGCTCGTTCTCCGCAATCGGGGCAGGATTCGCCGCGCGCCGGCGGGGTCCCGGGCATGAGCCCGCGCCGGACCGGCCGGAGGCCATCCGCCCGGCGCATGGCGCTGCGGCGCTTGCCCGCCATCGAACCGCCGTGGTACGGTTAGGGCTCTCGCCATGCCAGATCCGAAGCAGCAGCCAAGCCTGAGCGTCTTTTTCCCGGCCTACAACGACAGCGGCACGATCGCCAGCCTCGTGATCAGTGCCCTGAAGGCCGCCGGACGGCTCACCTCGGACTTCGAGGTCCTGATCATCGACGACGGCAGCCGGGACGCGACGCCGGAGATCACCGACGAACTGGCTCGCCTGTATCCGCAGGTCCGCGTGATTCATCACCCGGCCAACCGCGGCTACGGCGGCGCGCTGCGCACGGGCTTCGCAGAGGCGACCAAGGACTACGTCTTCTACACCGACGGCGACGCCCAGTACGATCCGGCCGAGGTGGCCGACCTCTGGGCCAGGCTCGGCCCCGGCGTCGACATGGTGAACGGCTACAAGATCAGCCGATCCGACCCGGTCCATCGGATCGTCATCGGCCGGATCTACCACCACACGGTCAAGCTGCTGTTCGGGCTGAAGGTGCGGGACGTCGACTGCGACTTCCGCCTGATGAAGCGCACGATGTTCGACACGGTCCGGCTCGAGAAGAACAGCGGCGTGATCTGCCTCGAGATGATGAAGAAGATCCAGGATGCGGGCTTCACGATCGTCGAGGCCCCCGTGCACCACTACCATCGCGCGTATGGAAAATCGCAGTTCTTCAATTTCCGCCGAATAGGCCGGACTGCCGTCGACGTCATGAAGCTCTGGCTGGCGCTCGTCGTCAGGCGCGAGCACCTGCGGCCCGCTGAGGCGAAGCAGGGCGGCGGCCGGTCCTCCATCCAGCCTGGGGCGTGAGCGATGGACCACCTCGGGTTCTATAAAGACCGATCGGTGATGATCACCGGCGGCCTCGGTTTCATCGGCAGCAACCTCGCGCGGCGCCTGGTCGATCTGGGCGCCAACGTGCTGCTGGTGGACTCCCTCATCCCCGACTACGGCGGCAACCTGTTCAACATCGACGGCATCGAGCACCGCGTCACGGTGAATGTCGCCGACGTGCGCCAGCAGAGCACGATGAACTACCTGGTCCAGCAGGTCGAGGTGATTTTCAGCCTCGCCGGGCAGGTCAGCCACATCGACTCCATGCGCGACCCGTACACCGACCTCGAGATCAACTGCCGGAGCCAGCTGACCATTCTCGAGGCATGCCGCAGGCACAATCCCCGCGCCAAGGTGGTGTACGCGGGCACGCGCCAGGTGTACGGCAAGCCGGACTTCCTTCCGGTGACCGAGCAGCACCTGGTGCGCCCGACCGACGTGAACGGCATCAACAAGGTGGCCGGCGAGTACTATCACCTCGTCTACAACAACGTCTTCGGCGTGCGCGCGTGCTCGCTGCGGCTCACCAATGTCTACGGGCCGCGGCAGCTCATCCGGCACAACCGGCAGGGCTTCATCGGCTGGTTCATCCGCCTGGCGGTCGAGGATCGCGAGATCCAGGTCTACGGCGACGGATCGCAGCTCCGCGATTTCGTCTACGTGGACGACGCGACCGACGCGTTTCTGAGGGCCGGAGCCTCCGAGGCCTGCAACGGCGAGGTCTTCAACGTCGGCGGGTTGAAGCCGGTCAGCCATCGCGACCTGGTCCGGCTGCTCATCGACGTCGCGGGGAGCGGCCGGGTCGAGTTCGTGGAGTGGCCGGCGGACAAGAAGGCCATCGATATCGGAAGCTTCTACGCGGACTCGAGCAAGCTGGCCGCGGCGGTCGGGTGGCGCCCTCGTGTGACGCTCGAGGAGGGCCTGGCGACAACCGTGGAGTACTACCGCCGGCACCTCTCCAGGTACCTCACATCCGAGCTCCGAGAGGAGCCCGGCGCATGACGCTCCCTCGCATCCCGTTCATGAATCTCCAGCCGGCCGACGATCGCGCGGAGATCGACGCAGCCGTTCGAAGAGTCATCGATCGCGGCTGGTACGTGCTCGGGCCCGAAGTCGAGCGGTTCGAAGCGGAATTCGCATCGGCGACCGGCGCCGCGCATGCCGTCGGCGTCGGCACCGGCACCGACGCGATCGCCATCATCCTGCGCGGCCTGGAGATCGGCCCCGGCGACGAGGTCATCACGTCCCCGCTGTCGGCGGTGTTCAGCGCGCTGGCGGTCATGATGGTGGGCGCGCGGCCCGTCTTCGCGGACATCGACCCCGGCCGGCTCACGATGGACCCGGCCGCAGTCGAAGCGGCCATCACGCCGCGCACCGCGGCCCTGCTGCCGGTGCACCTCTACGGCCAGCCGGCGGACATGCCGGCGCTCACCGCCATCGCCCGCCGCCACAACCTGCTCATCGTCGAAGACTGTTGCCAGGCGCACCTGGCAACCTGCCAGGGTCGTCCGGCCGGCAGCTTCGGCGCGGCCGCCGCCTACAGCTTCTACCCGACGAAGAATCTCGGGGCGCTGGGCGACGGGGGCGCCATCACCACGAGCGACGCCGCGCTGGCGGCCAGGCTCCGGCGCATCCGCAACGGCGGTCAGACGGATCGGTATCACCACGTTGAGATGGGCGTGAACAGCCGCCTCGATGAACTGCAGGCCGCGATTCTCTCGGCCCGGCTTCCGTTCCTGCGTGGATGGACCGAGAGCCGCCGCGCCAGGGCCGCCCGCTACCGCCGGCAACTCTCGGGTGCCGCGATCGAGATCCCGCCCGAGTGCGATCCCGGCCACGTGTATCACCTGTTCCCGGTGCTCTCGGACGGGCGTGAGGCGCTGCAGGCGCGCCTGCGAGCAGACGGCATCGACACGCTGATTCACTACCCGGTACCGATCCCCCGCCAGCCTGCCCTGGAGCTGGAACGGCCCGCCGTGTGCCCGGAAGCCGATCGGGTGTGTGCGAAGATCTTCTCGCTCCCGCTCTATCCCGGCCTTCCCGACAGTGACGTGGACCGCGTGATCGAGGCGTTGCACCGGCTGGGATCGGGCGCGACGCGGTAACCTCCGGGCGCCTTCCCACGGCTGGCGTCCGATCTCGACCTGAGTTTCTCGCGCGGGTGGCTCCTTCGGGGAGAACCCGCCAGACCGTTGCGGAGGAGGTTGGCGTGCGTGCGTTGATCACAGGCGGCGCAGGGTTCATCGGATCTCACCTGGCTGAGGCGTTGATTCGCGACGGTCACGAGGTATTCGTCATCGACAACCTGTCGACCGGATCGATCGAGAACGTCGCCCACCTCAAGCAGCACCCCGGGTTCCACTACACGATCGACACGATCGCCAACGAACCCGTGCTGGCCGAGCTGGTCGATCGCTGCGATGTCGTCTTCCACCTGGCCGCCGCGGTCGGCGTCAGGCTGATCGTCGAAGAGCCGGTGCGGACCATCGAAACCAACGTGCACGGCACCGAAGTCGTGTTGAAGCTGGCCAACAAGAAGAAGAAGCTCGTGCTCATCGCGTCGACCTCCGAGGTGTACGGCAAGAGCACCGACTTGCCCTTCAGAGAGGATGGCGACCTCACCCTCGGCCCGACCGCCAAGCATCGGTGGGCATACGCCTGCAGCAAGGCCATCGACGAATTCCTGGCGCTCGCCTACTTCAAGGAGCGCAAGCTGCCCGTCATCGTCGTCCGGCTGTTCAACACCGTGGGGCCGAGGCAGACCGGCCGCTACGGCATGGTGCTGCCCACCTTCGTGCGCCAGGCCCTCGCCAACCGGCCGATCACGGTATTCGGAGACGGGACGCAGAGCCGGTGTTTCGGCTACGTCGGCGACGTGGTGGGAGCGCTGATTGGCCTGGTCCGGGAGCCGGCGGCCATTGGCGAGATCTTCAATGTCGGGAACGACAGGGAGATCACCATTCGAGGCCTCGCCGAGCTCATCAGGACCATGACCGGCAGCCGATCGGAGATCGTCTCGGTGCCCTACGACGCGGCCTACGAAGCGGGCTTCGAGGACATGCAGCGCCGCGTCCCGGACCTGACCAGGATCAAGCGGCTGATTGGCTATCAGCCTCGCGTGCCGCTCGAGCAGATCGTCGAGTCCGTCATCGAGTACGCCCGCGCCCAGTCGCAGGAAATCTGAGGTACGTCTCCGCTGTTGGCGGCAGCCCCCGAGGGTCGTATACTTGACGCTGGGGGATTCATATGCTGTGCAAGTCGATTACGAGTTGCGGCCTGGCGCTGGGACTGCTGATGCTCTGCCCGGCTCCGGGTTCCGCGCAGGAACTGCGCCTCTCCATCGACGCCGGCAGGGTGACGCTCCAGGCGCGCAACGTCTCGGTCAGGCAGATCATGGCCGAGTGGGAGCGGGTCGGGCAGACCAGTGTCCCCAACAGGGAGCGGATCCCGGACGGCATGGTGACCCTCACACTCACTGACGTTCCCGAGTCGAGCGCCCTGTCGACATTGCTGAGGTCGGGCAACGGGTACCTCGCGGTCGCGCGCCCGTCGCCGGTGGCCAGCGCATCGGCGTACCGGACAATTCTGCTGATGGCGGCCGCGCCCAAGCTCGCGGCGGTGCAGCCCCCTCCGGCCTCCCGGGGCGACGGGGCGCTGCAGAATCCCAATCGCCGGCTGATGCAGCAGATGCTGGGTGGGGGGCAGGGCGATCCCCAGGGCGGTGGCATCGGTCCGCGGCCCGGGTCACCCTTCAACACGCCGGACCGCGATGGACCGGAAGCGCAGGATCCGAACCTGGTCGATCCGTCCGGGGTCAATCCCGGGATGTTCCAGATGCGCACCGGCCCCGGCGGACCGGTCGTGACGATGCCCTTCCGCGATCCCAACGCGGCTCGTGCCGATCCATCGGATATGCCCACCACGACCGCACCGGCGGGAACTCCCCCGGCGATGGTGCCGACCTCACCCGCAGGGGCGACCCGGCCGGGAGAAGTCGTTCCGGGCCCGCCAAAGGGCCCGGGGTCTCCGATGGTCCCGTCCAGGCCTCCCGGATGAAATTGTGCCCGGGGCGGTAGACGATCGCACGGATACGGCTTGCCAACTCGGTCTCCGGCCAGGAGAATCCCCAGCGACGAACATGGCTTCGATTGACGCCTATCGTGCCGACGACACCCGCGCGGTGAGCGCGCTCTACCGCCGTGTATTCGGGCACGATGCGGCCGAGGGCCAGCGGCTGCGCTGGGAGTGGCAGTATCGGCGCAATCCCAACAACTCGCCCGATGGCCCGCGCATCTGGATCGCCCGCGAGGGCCCCACCATCGTGGGGCAATACGCCACCATGCCCGTGACGCTCGCCGTGCAGGGCCGCGAGATTCCTGCGTCATGGGGTGTCGACGTCATGGTCGCGCCCGAGCGGCAACGCCGCGGCTTGGGTGAGATGCTGTTCCGCGCGTGGGACCAGAACGTCGGCGCGTCGCTCGGGATCGGCTCCTCCGACACGTCGGTCCGGCTGTTCGAGAAGCTCCGATATCCACGGCTGGGCCCCGTCCCCTGCCTGGTGAAGCCGCTGACGCGGCGGGCCCTTCGGCGCCAGAACTGGCCGCTGCCCCTGAACCGGCTCGTGTCCGCCGTGACGCTCCCGTTTGTCCGGCTGATCGCGCGGTCGAGGCCGCTGCGCGCAGAGGTCACGTCGATTCGGCATTTCGACAGCGAGTTCACCGACCTCTGGAACCGCGTGGCGGGCAAGTTCGATTTCGCCGTGCGGCGGGATGCGGCGTACCTCAACTGGAAGTTCATCGACCCCCCGCACGTGCGCTACTCGACCGTGGCGTTGAGGCGCGGCTCTGTCCTGCAAGGCTATGCGGTGTATCGCCACCTCCGGGAGCCCCGCGGCCGGGTCACGCTGCTCGTGGATTATCTCGTGGACCCCGACGATGAGTCGGGCATGAAGACCATCCTGCGCTGGGTCGATCGCGAAGCGCGGGCCGCCGACTCGGACAAGATTCGTGTCTATGGCACGCACCTCGGATTCCGCCGCGTCATGAAGCGATCCGGGTACTTTCAAGTGAAGTCGACGATGGAGTTCACGGCGAAGATCAACGCGATCGACCTGCCGGCAGCCTTCTACGACCACACCGAGAAGTGGCACGTCACGCTGGGCGACGCGGATCAGGACCACTAGCCTGCATCGTTCCCGAGCGCTGCCGCGCTCTGGTTCAGCATGCGCCGGGTTCGCTGGAGTATCGAGGGGACCGGCCTCGGGCGCCGCGCCGGCGCGCCTGGCCGAGGACCAGCTGTCAGGAAGGAGTCAGCCGTCATGTCGATGATCGACGAAGTCGGAACGCTCATGACGCAGGCCATGAAGGCCCGCGATGCCAACAGGCTCTCGGCCCTCCGGATGCTCAAGGCCGCGCTGATGAACAAGGAAGTCGAGAAGGGCCGCGCGCTCGAACCGGCGGAAGCGCTTCAGGTGGTCACGACCTCCGTCAAACAGCGGCGGGAAGCGATCGAGCAGTTCCAGAAGGGCGGACGCGACGACCTGGCGCAGAAGGAAACGGCTGAGCTGCGCATCCTGGAAGAGTTCCTCCCGCCGCCGGTCGACGATTCGGCCCTCGAGCGAATCGTCCGGGAGGTCATCGCAGAGACTCAGGCGGCCTCGCCATCAGACCTGGGGCGAGTGATGAAGGCGGTGATGCCGCGCCTTGCCGGGCAGTCAGTGGACGGCACTCGCGTGCGTCAGCTGGTCCAGGGGTGCCTGGGAAGTCCGAAATAGGCCCGTCCACCGGCTCCAGCCCGGCGAACCGGGCCGCCTCGAGACTGGTGAAGGCTGAGGCGAAGTCGCCGTTCGAACAACCGGGTCCAGGGCCATCGCAGGTGGCGCGGATCCGGTCGGTCAGCGTGAAATACCCCTCCGACACGATCGTCAGCAGCGCGTCCCTCGCTGTCTTGAGGGCACGTCCTTCCGTAGGTGTTGCGGCACGCCGCAACAGGCGCTCCATCACTCCAGCAGCTTCCACCAGGTTCATTGCGGGGCTCACTCCGGCCGTCCCCTGGGACGGTTTGGTCAGACGACCGATTCGTATCTCGTTTCGCGGCAATGCGTTGCATGCAATGTGTCAGTCGGGCTACGAATCGGCAAGCGACAAGTTGCGCCAAGTTGCGACATTGCCCCGGTTTCTGAACGTGACGCATCGGGGCGATGCAAACTATTCGGGGGGTGCCCTCGTCCAAGACAGTAGACGGAACCGAAGACAATCGGTCCATCCTCCTCATTGACGGGCACCTGCTGGCGAGTCGGTGCCCGTTTTTTCCTGCCCGCGATTAGACCGGCTGGTCTAAAGGCCGGGCTAGACCCGTGAGACTCGGGGTGTCAGTGGCCCTAGCGGCGCTGCAGGCCTGGCTGACGCCATCCGCCTTCATCGTCTGTGTTACGCTGGCGACACACCGATGGCGTCCGTCCAGTCCCAAGCCAGCCAATCCGACCATCCATCGACGCCTCAGATGGCTCGTTCGGCGGGTCTGATCGGGGCTGCGACGATGACCAGCCGCGTCCTCGGCCTGGTCCGGGACCAGGTGATGGCGTTCATCTTCGGCGGCGGCGACCGGATGGACGCCTTCAACGTGGCGTTTCGCATCCCGAACCTGGTGAGGGACTTGTTCGCCGAAGGCGCCATGAGCGCCGCCTTCGTCCCGACCTTCACCCGCAGGCTCACACAGGAAGGCCGGGAGTCCGCGTGGCGGCTCGGCAGTCTCGTCATCAACGCGCTCATCCTCGCCACCGGCGCCATCGTGCTGGTGGGCATCCTGTTCGCCTGGCCGATTACGAGCTGGTTTGCGAGCGGCTTCGCCAAGGTTCCCGGCAAGTTCGAGCTCACGGTGACCTTGACGCGCGTGATGTTCCCGTTCCTCACGCTGGTGGCGGTCGCAGCCGCGCTGATGGGCATGTTGAACTCGCTGCACCGGTTCTTCGTGCCGGCCATCGCCCCCGCCCTCTTCAACGTGATGGCCATCATCTGCACCGTGGGCCTCGCGTATCTGATGCCAGGCCTGGGCCTGCCCATGATCCTGGCGCCCGCCATCGGCGTCGTGGCCGGCGGGCTGGCCCAGGTCGCCGTGCAGTGGCCGTTGATGCGCCGGGAGGGTTTTCGCTACCAGCGGGTCGTCGATTTCAGCGATGAGGGCTTGCAGCAGGTCCTGCTGCTGATGGGCCCGGCCGTGATCGGCCTGGCGGCCGTCCAGGTCAACGTGCTGGTCAACACGATCCTCGCCACCGACGAGGGGACCGGTGCGGTCACGGCGCTCAATTTCGCGTTCCGCATCATGTACATGCCGATCGGGCTCTTCGGCGTGTCGATCGCCACGGCCGTGCTGCCGTCCATCAGCCGTCATGCGGCGCGCGACAACCTGGTCGAGATGCGCAACACGGTCTCGAACGGCCTCCGGCTGATGCTGATGCTCAACGTGCCGGCCACCGTCGGCCTGGTTGCGCTCGCCACGCCGATCACCGCGCTGATCTTCCAGCACGGGCGGTTCACCGCCGCCGAAACCGCGGCGACCGCCGCGGCCCTGGTCTGCTACGCGCCGGGCCTGGTGGGCTACTCGGTCGTGAAGATCGGCGGGCCGTCCTTCTACGCCCTGCGCGACAGCCGCACGCCGGTGCTCGTGTCGGTCGCGACGATGGGCGTGAATATCCTGCTGAACGTCACGCTGGTGAAGGTGCTCGGGTTCAAGGGCCTCGCCCTGGGGACGGCAGCCGCCGCCATCTTCAACGCGGTGGCCCTGCTCGTCCTGCTGCGCGGGCGGCTGGGCGGCATCGACGGCCGGCGCATGGCGACGGCCTTCGCCAAGATCACCGTCGCGTCCCTCGCCATGGGGCTTGCCGCCTGGGGCCTGAACGCCGCGCTGGCGCAATGGCTCGGCACCTCGACGATCGTCCTCCGCCTGATCGAGGTCGGCGTGGCCATTGTCGGCGGCCTGATCGTGCTCGATGCCGCGGCGAGAGCGCTCCACATCGCGGAGTTCCTCGAGGCTCGACACCTGGTCGTCTCACGCGTGGCGCGCATGCGAGGGCAGGCCGCAGGCTGATGGCGGGGACGAAGCTCGATCCGACGGTGCTCCGGCTGGCGAGCGGCCACGGCGTCTCGGACGCGTACAGCAACCTGTACGCGCCGCTGCTGCCGCTGCTGATCCCGCGCTTGGGCCTGTCGTTGACCGCCGCCGGAACCCTCGCGATGATCTACCAGCTCGCCGCCTCGGTGTCGCAGCTGGCCTTCGGCCACATCGCCGATCGGTGGAGGCCCCGCACCCTGCTGGTCGTCGGGTTCGATCGTGTCCGTGTCGGTGATGAGCCTGATTGGCCTGGCCTGGTCGACGCCCACGCTGTGCGCGGTACTGATCGTCGGCGGCCTCGGCGGCGCCGCCTACCACCCGACCGCGGCCGGCATGGTGCAGCGGCTCGGCGGAACCACGCGCGGGCTGGCGATGGCCGTCCACATCACGGCCGGGTCGGTCGGCTACGCGGTGGCGCCCGTGCTGTTCGCGCCCTTCATCGAACGGTTCGGTCTTGCCTGGACGCCCGTGCTCGCGGTGCCTGGTCTCATCATCCTGGCGACGGTCTCGCTTCGATTGCCGGGGATGTTGCCTCTCGGGCACGGGTCGAGGACGGGATTGAGGGCGCTCAAGCCATTTGCCCGGCCGCTGTTCCTCCTGTATCTCATCGTTGTCATGCGGACGCTGACCTCGTTGAGCTTCGGCACGTTCGTGCCAGTGTTGCTGACCGGAAGAGGATGGAGCGTGGGCGCGGCCGCCGCCGCGGTGTCGGTTTACTATTTCTCGAGCAGCGTTGGAGGCATGATGGGAGGCCCGCTGGCGGATCGGATCGGGCCCAGGCGCGTGATCGGCTGGTCGATGCTGCTCGCGGTCCCGCTGCTCGCTGTTGCGCCAGGCCTGTCGGGATGGCCGTTCCTGATCGTGCTGGCCGCAGGGGGCGTAGCCCTCCAGTCCACGCTTCCGGTGAACGTCACCTTCGCGCATACCATCGCGCCGGTCAGCGCAGCAACGGTATCATCGTTGATGATGGGTGTCGCGTGGGGGACCGGGGGGCTGGCGGCGCCGGCGGTCGGCATGCTGGCCGATCGGATCGGCGTCCCGCACGCGCTGACACTGATTGCATTCCTGCCGCTGGTGGCGGCCGGGTGCTCGATCCTGCTGCCCCGGACCGGGGATGGCTACGCCCTGGCGGAGGGCACGGACGCGTTCGGCACCTGAGGCCCGGCAGGTCTCGCAATGCCCGGGTGGGAGCGGCCATGCGCACTGGATCTCCGTATTCGACGACTGTCTCTTTCGGGCCCGGCGCCATGACGCCGGCGGTCCGCGCCCTGATTGTCGCCAACGTCGCGGTCTACCTGGTCATGGTGATCGTGCCGCCCATCAGCGACACGATGACCCTGATGCTCGGGCTCATCCCGGCGGCCGTCGTGAAGAGCTTCTGGATCTGGCAACCCGTCACCTACATGTTCCTGCACGGAGGCCTGTTCCATATCCTGTTCAACATGCTCGCGCTGTGGATGTTCGGCGTGGAGCTCGAGCGGATGTGGGGCTCGAGGTTCTTCGTGAAGTTCTACGCGGTGGCGGGCCTGGGCGCGGCGGCGACGACCATCCTGCTGTCGTTTCTGCCGTTCGACTTCGCCGACGTGCTGTACCGGTCGGTGACGATCGGCGCCTCGGGCGCCATCTACGGGCTGCTGCTGGCCTACGGTCTGTACTTCCCCGATCGGCCGATCTACATCTACATGATCTTCCCGATCCCGGCGAAGTACTTCGTCCTGATCATGGGCGCGATCTCGTTCCTCTCGTCGATTGGCGGCGCCGGCGGCGGCGTGGCTCACGCGGCGCACCTGGGCGGCCTGGTGTCGGGCTATCTCTACCTGAAGACGGGCCGCGGACACCCGATTATCGAATTTCGCTACCGCTGGTCGAAATGGAAGCTGGCGCGAACGCGCCGGAAGTTCGAGATCCACAAGGGCGGGCGCGGCGGGGAACCGCCGAATCGATGGGTGAACTAGGTTAAGGTTATAGGTTACAGGTTACAGGTCAGAGGTCATAGGTTACAGGTTATAGGAGGTGGCAGGTGACAGGTAGTAGACCGTGAGCCACGGGATGTGGGGACGAAGACTTTCGCATACTGTGACGTTCAATGCGCGAAGTGCCGTAGCCCGGGATTTGTGCCCCGGCTCCTCCGACCTCTGACCTGTGAGCGTGACTGTGAGCGGTAACCCGTCTGTAACCTGTAACCTGTAACCTGTAACCTACAACCTACTCACATAAGCGCCTTCACGTATCCGCCGTCCACCTGGATGGTCGTGCCCGTGATGTAGCTGCCCCGATCCGAGGCGAGGAAGGCGACGAGATCACCGATCTCCGATGGTTCCGCCATTCGCCCGAGCGGGATGTTCTGCACGGTCCGTTTCTCCACGACATCGAGCGCAACGCCTTCGCGTCGCGCCGTGGCCTCGGCCAGCTCGACCACCCGCGAGGTCCGGGAGTATCCCGGCGCGATGCAGTTCACCAGGATGCCATCACGCGCCAGCTCGGTGGCCAGCGTCTTCGAGAACCCGACGACGGCAGGCCGAAGGGCGTTGGAGAGCACCAGGCCGGCGATGGGCTGCTTGGTGGAGATCGAGGTCACCTGGATGATGCGGCCGCCGCCGCGCTTCCGCATGTGGGGCACCGATTCGGCGCAGAGCTGCACCGTGCTCAGCAGCACGAGATCGATCGCCTCGCGCCAGTCGGACTCGGTCAGGGCGCTCGACAATCCAGCCTTCGGCCCGCCGGTGTTGGTCACCAGGATGTCGAGGCCGCCGAAATGCTGGACGGTCTGGTGGACGAGCCGTGAAATGTCGGCCCGCCTGCTGAGGTCGGCCGCGATCGCCAGCACTTCGGACCCGGTCGAGGCCTGGATTTCGGCGGCGGTCGCTTCGAGGGTCGACATGGTGCGGGCGCAGATCGCGACCCTGGCGCCCTCCGAGGCCAGCGCGAGCGCGGCCGCTTTTCCCAGTCCCTGGCTGGCCGCGCAGACCAGCGCGATCTTCCCCTTGAGACCTGTCTCCATGATCGTCACTCCCCGTGAGGTTCCCGGGCCGGTGTCGCCCGAACCTCGAGTCTATTTCCGGAAGTAGTCGTCGGTCTTGTCGAGCCAGTCCTGCCGGATCGGGCTGAACACATCGAGCTCGAAGGTGTCCTCCAGCGCTTCCGCCTGGTGCGGCACCATCGAGGGGATGTGCAGCACCTCCCCTTCGCGGACGGTCAGCTCCTCGCCGCCCACGAGGAACTTCAGAACCCCCTGGAGGATGTAGGTCATCTGCTCGCTGTCGTGCTGGTGGGTCGGCACGAGGGCGCCCTTCTTCAGGTAGATCTGCGCCAGCATCTCACGCTCGCCCGTCACGAGCTTGCGCGAGATCATCTCGGTGACTTTCTCCAGGGCAATTTCGTCCCACCGGTAATGTCGGACCATCGGATGTGGCATGGTGATGCTCGAAATGTGAAGACCGCCGCCGGGGCGGCTTCGGGATTTCGGGGGGCGCCCCCCTTCGGGACGGAGGCGTGATTATAGCACTCGTACCGCAATGGTATACTTTCGGTACAGGCTTACCTGCACCTTCGAACCGTGCGATCAGCCGAAGAAACCACTGAACGGCGGGACATGCCCGACACCGGCGAGATTCTCGGCCCGGACGCGCTGAAGAACGCCTACCGGGTAATGTACCTGTCCCGGAAGATCGACGACAAGGAAATCCAGCTCAAGAACCAGAGCCAGATTTTCTTCCAGATCAGCGGCGCCGGCCACGAGGCGATCCTGGTGGCGGCCGGCCTGACCCTGCGTCCCGCCTACGACTGGTTCTACCCCTACTATCGCGATCGGGCGCTGTGCCTGATGCTGGGCGTTACGCCGTTCGAGATGTTCCTCCAGGCCGTTGGCGCGGCGTCGGATCCCGCCTCCGGCGGACGCCAGATGCCGTCGCACTGGGGCAATCGGCCGCTCAACATCGTGTCGCAGGGCAGCCCGACGGGATCGCAGTGCCTGCAGGCCGTGGGATCGGCGGAGGCCGGACGGCTCTACGAGAAGCTGACCGGCATCGAGGGACGCACGAGCTGCTTCCGCCAGGACGAGGTCGTCTACGTGTCGATCGGTGAGGGAACGACCAGCCAGGGCGAGTTCTGGGAATCGCTGAACACGGCGTGCAATCTCCGCCTGCCTGTGGTGTACCTGGTCGAGGACAACGGGTGGGCCATCTCGGTGCCGGTCGATGTCCAGACCGCCGGCGGAAGCATCAGCCGGCTGGTCCGATCGTTCCCGGACCTGCTGGTGACCACCTGCGACGGCACCGACATGGCGGATAGCTACAGGGCGATGCGCGAGGCAGTGGCCCACGCGCGCGCACGGCTGGGCCCTGCGCTCGTGCACGCGACGGTCATCCGGCCGTACTCGCATTCCCTGTCCGATGACGAGCGGCTCTACAAGACGCCGGAAGAACGCGAGGAAGAGGCTCGCCGGGATCCGGTGAAGAAGCTCGCGCGGTCGCTGCAGGACCGCGGGTACGCGAGTGAGAAGGACATCGAGTCCATCCAGGCTGAGGTCGAACGCGAGGTGAACGAGGCCGCCGAGCGTGCGCTCAAGGCGGCGAAGCCAGCGCGCGATACGGCCGCGCTCTGGGTGTACTCGCCCGACGTGGATCCGTCCTCCGACCAGTTTGCGACCGACGCGCGGCCCGACGGCAAGCCCGACACCATGGTGGCGGCGATCAACCGCACGCTGAAGGACGAGATGGCGCGCAGCCCGAACATCGTCGTGTTCGGAGAGGACGTGGCCGACTGCAGCCGCCCGGAACACCTCGAAACGGTGCCCGGCAAGGGCGGGGTGTTCAAGGTCACGCACGGGCTCCAGCGCATGTTCGGCGGCGACCGTGTCTTCAATTCCCTGCTGGCGGAAGCCAGCATCATCGGACGCGGCGTGGGCATGGCCCTGCGCGGTCTCAAGCCCGTGGTGGAGATCCAGTTCTTCGACTACATCTGGCCCGCCATGCAGCAGCTGCGCGACGAGATGTCCATGATGCGCTACCGGTCGGGGAACACCTGGTCGTGCCCGATGGTGGTGCGGGTGCCGATCGGCGGCTACCTGCGCGGCGGGGCGCCCTACCACAGCCAGTCGGGCGAGAGCATCTTCGCGCACTGTCCGGGCATCCGCATCGCGTTTCCGTCGAACGCCATCGACGCCGCCGGGCTGCTGCGCACCTCGATACGATGCGATGACCCGGTGATGTTCCTCGAGCACAAGCACCTCTACCGCCAGACCTACAACAAGGGCGAGTACCCGGGCCCCGACTACATGGTGCCCTTCGGCCGGGCCGCCTGGAGGCGCGAGGGCGCGGACATCGCGATCATCACCTGGGGCGCCGTCGTCCAACGCGCAATCGTTGCGGCTCAGCAGGCGGAGAAGGAAGGGACGAGCGTCGGCGTCCTCGATCTGCGGACGCTGGTGCCCTGCGACTGGGACGCCATCGCGGACGCGGTCAAACGGACCAGCCGCGTCATCGTCGCCCACGAGGATCAGCTGACCTGCGGCTTCGGCGCGGAGATCGCGGCGCGGATTTCCGAAGGCCTGTTCGAGTTCCTCGATGCGCCGGTCACGCGAGTGGCGTCGCTCGACACGCCGGTCGCCTACAGCCCGGATCTCGAGGAAGCCATCCTGCCCAACGCCGGAAATCTGCTGGACGCGATTCGCTCGTTGGCACGCTACTAGCGGCCGGAGGCACGTTCAGCGCGTCACCCGGCCGCCCGCCGAATTGAAACGTGTCCTTTACTGGTCACGGGCGCCTACGTTATCCTTATGTCTTTGCACGCGCGGCTCGCGAGCAGCCCATCGGGCCTCGAGCCGGGGAAGGCCTGCGCCTCCCCGGCCGCGGCAGGTCGGCGGACAGCCGGGCCAGGCGCGCCGCACTCCTCGGGAACGCTTCGGGACGGACATGGAAAAGCTGGAACATCAACTGTGGATCGTCCAGGCGGCCAACGCGCTCTTCGGATCGCTGGTGGCCCGCCTGCTCACCGCCCTGGGCTTTCACGTCAAGCCGGGCGCTGAGGTGATTCCGCCCTACCTGGTGATGGTCTGGCTGGTCGTCATCGTGCTCTCGGCGCTGGCGTTCTTCCTGCGGTCGCGGCTGAGCGTGGAGCACCCGGGGAAGCTGCAGATCGTGTTCGAAGACCTGGTTGGCGCACTCGGCGGCATGCTCGAGGACATCGTCGGGCCCACGGGCCGGAATTACCTGACGCTGGTCGGCACGATCGGGTTCTTCATCCTGGCGTGCAACCTGATGGGCCTGATCCCGGGGCTGATGTCGCCCACCACCAGCATCAACGTCACGCTGGGCTGTGCGCTGACCGTGTGGGTCTACTACCACATCCAGGGCGTCAAGGAGCAGGGGCTGCTGTCGTATCTGAAGCACTTCGCCGCGCCGCCGGGCGCGCCGATCTTCATCGCGCCCATCATGCTCCCCATCGAGATCATCAGCCACTTCTCGCGCGTGCTGTCGCTGTCGCTGCGGCTGTTCGGCAACATCTTCGGCGAGGAACTGGTCATCCTGATCCTGTTCAGCATCGTGCCGTTCCTGGTGCCGCTTCCCATGATGTTCCTCGGGATCATCACGGCGACGCTGCAGGCGTTCATCTTCATCATGCTGACGATGATCTACCTGGGAGGCGCGGTGGCGGCCGAGCACGGGCACGATGCGGAGCAGGGGCATGGAACGGTCCGGCACGCCGAGGGCGTGGCGGCCTGAGAGGGTCGAACTTTCCAGAGGGCGGGTCCCGGGGCCTGCATGGAAAGGTGATATTCCGCCACGAGAACGGGTCTTGAAACCACTTGTAGTGAGGAGGCAGTGGACGTGAAGAAGCGTTTTGCACTGATGCTGGTATTGTTCGTGGTCGCCTTTGGGGTCGTGAGCCCCGTCTTCGCGCAGGAGAAGGCAGCGGCCGTTGCAGAGTCCACCCAGAACGAGATCGTGCGGTGGTCGATCATCACCGCCGGCTTCGCGCTGGCGATCGCCGCCGCCTTCGGCGCGCTCGCCCAGGCCAAGGGCCTGAGCGCAGCGGTCGAGGGTATCGCCCGGAACCCCGCCGCGACCAACGATATCCGCGGCAACCTGATCCTGGGCCTCGTGCTGATCGAGTCGCTCGTGATCTACGTGCTGCTGATTTCGCTCATCCTGTTCTTCATCAAGCCGTTCGCGGGCTAGTCGAGCGCATTGGTACTGGACGCCAGGCGGATCTGCTCCCGGAGTCCCGGGCGGGTCCGCCCTTCCAGCCGAATCCCTCGAACCTGCCCGTGCGAAGACTCCCGCACCTGACGCCGATCGACGGCTTGCTGCTCCTGATGGTGATCATCTGGGGCGCCAACTTCACGGTGCTCAAGGCGGCGCTCACTGAATTCCCGCCGCTCGCCTTCAACGCCATCCGTCTCGTGCTCTCGTCGGCCGTGTTCATGGTGGCGATTGCCGTCTCGGGGTTCCCGCGCTTCTCGAAACGGGACTGGCTCGCCCTGCTCGGCCTGGCCTTCATCGGCCACTTCATCTACCAGATCTGCTTTCTCGTCGGGCTGGCGAACACCACGGCGTCCAACAGCTCGCTCATCCTGGGCTGTTCGCCGGTGGCCGTGACACTGGCCACGGCGATGACGGGCCACGAACGCGTGCCGCGCAGCCAGTGGGCTGGCGTCGTGCTGTCGGTTATCGGGATCTACCTGGTCGTCGGCACCGAGGTCCATTTCGGCGGAGGCTCGCTCGTCGGCGATGCCCTCAGCCTGGGCGCCCTGGCGTGCTGGACGGTCTACACCGTGGGAGCCAGGCCCCTGCTGACCCGGCACTCGCCGCTTGTCGTCACCGGTGTGACCATGACGGCCGGCACCATGCTGGTGGCGCCGCTCGGGATCCCCGAGATCGCCGCCCTCGACTGGAGCCGGATCGACTGGTGGGCGTGGCTGGCACTCGGGTTCGCGTCGATCTTCGCGCTGAACATCGCCTACCTGATCTGGTACACCGCCGTGCAGCGCATCGGCAACCTGCGAACCTCGGTCTACTCGAATGTCACGCCGGTCATCGCCATGGCGTTTGCCGCCGTCTTTCTGGGTGAGCACGTCGGCGTGCTGAAGGTCGTCGGCGCAGCAGCCATCCTGTGCGGCGTGGCCGTCACGCGCATCGTCACGCGAGCCCGCGCGTCCCTGGTTGAACAGCCGGCGGAGGAGTAGGACGGCTAGCGGCCCGGCGATCGAAGGTGGCGAACCGCCTCGATCCCGATTGCCAGCACCGGGACGGAGACCCCCACGAAGACGGCCAGGGGATTTGCGCGAAGCGGAACCAGGATCGCCCAGGCCGCGACGGCCAGAACCCCATACCTGGTGACAAACCTGGTCAACGCCCAGGCCACCTGGCGCGCCCCGGCGCTTCGTGATGCCGCCTCGCCCGCCCGGGACGATCCCGCTCGGCTCACGATGGCATCGACTCCGCCCCGAATGACGCGGTAGCTGAAGGCCATCAGCGCCGCGCCCGCCAGCACGCCAAGCGGCGCCGCGGGGCGCCAGCCTCCAAAAGGAAGCGCCAGCAGGGTCAACGCGGCGCACGCGATCGCCGAGTCGCGTTCGATCCGCCGCAGACCCGGGTCATCCGGCGGCCGGTTCGTCACGACCGTCACCTCGACGGTGGCCCGGCCGGGCCAGGTGTTCCGTCGTGCCCTGTGAGCGGTGTCGCGTCCGAATCGGCCTCCGTGTCGGCGACCGATCGAGGTCCCGCCTGCGGCGGCCCGCCCTGGGCGCTGTCTGCGCCCGCCGGCGGCGAGGACGGGGGCATCGCCGCCGAGACAGCCCGGTAGACGTTGAGGATGCCGGCGGTCAGGCCGAAGAAGAAGAACAGGATGAAGAAGAGCGGGCTCGTACCGGCCCATCGGTCGAGCACGCTGCCCAACCATGCGCCGATGACGAGGGCGAGGACGAAGGCGAGGCCCACGCTGCTGAGCGCACCGGCGCCGCGCAATGTCTCGCCCGCACGTTTTCCGAGGCGGATGGCCATGAGTGGATGAAAGGCGCCAATGCCAAGCAGAGTATGGCTCACACGATCGGGTCCCGCAAGGGACCCCGACCGGCCGCGATTCGGCTCCCGGGACCTCAGTCCTATATCGGCACGCTGCGCCCGCCGGTACGATGGAAACCTCGACTGAAGTGAGAGATCGCAATGTGGCGTTCATGTGCCTCCGCTTCGGCGCCCGGCTCTTCCGCCCCAGCTGGCCCATTCGACGTCTGCGCGGCCGCGAATAATCACCCATCCCGATTGGTACTTGTTTTGCTGAATCTCGTCGACAGGACCGGACGTGGAGCTGACGTTTTCCACCGCGGTGAGGTGGAATTATCGAGAAGGAGGCTGAGTATGAAGCGCCAGATTCTCGTTGCGCTCGCGGTCGCCGCGTTCGCGCTGGTCACGGGCGCGGGCATCGCCACCGCCCAGGAGCAGTGGCTGAACGTCCCGTTCGCGTTCACCGTCGCCGGCCAGACCATGCCGGCCGGCCGGTATTCGGTCGAAGTCACCGAATCGCAGGTGGTCATCCTCAGGCAGGCGAATACGGCCGCCTCGATCGTGCTGCCGGCCGTCACGCGCCTGGCGGTCTCGGGCGCGTCGCCGGAGGACGACCCGAGGCTCGTGTTCGACAAGGTCGGCAACATGTACTACCTCTCGGAGTTCTGGCCGCCAGACATGGACGGGTTCCTGGTCTACGGCGCAAAGGAAGCGCACACGCACTCGAGCGTCAAGGCCGAGAAGGCCCACAAGTAGACGCGCCGCGTCGGCGTCGGCGATTATCCTCACCCGGCCGCGCACGATCGTCGTTCCGAGTGTCCCGCGCGGGTTCCTCCTGACCAGGGAGAGAATCCGCGCGGCGACCCGAATCCCGCCTCTCCCTGCAACCCACCAGACGGCATTCCCTGCTAGACTGAACGCGGGGCTCACGTGTGAGTGGCGGATTCGCCCCGGGCACGCGGGCCAGGCGCCCGACGCGCTCCTGTCCTGGCGGATGCTCAACACAACCGAGCGCCGCGCTTGAGATGCCCGCTCCCGAAGCGGCATCGAGCGTCCTTCTTGAACACACCTCCTCACCAGAACCCGGAGCTCCCAGCCAGGTCGATTCTCGTCTTCTGGCTCCCGCTGGCCGCCACGTGGCTGATGATGGCCATCGAGGGCCCGTACATTTCCGCGATTGTCGCGCGGCTGCCCGACGCGGCGTTCAACCTGGCGGCCTACGGCGTGGCCTTCTCGCTGGCGTGGTTTTCCGAGTCGCCGATCATGATGCTGCTGACGGCCTCGAACACGCTCGTTCGAGACCGCGCGTCGTTCCTGGCCCTGCGCCGCTTCACCTACGGCCTGAACGCCCTGGCCACCCTGATTGTCGTGATCGGCGTCCTGCCGCCGGTCTTCTCGTTCCTCGCAGGAACGTTGATTGGCCTGCCGCCCGACGTCGCCCGCCTGGCGCACGTCGCGACGGCCATCCTCATCCCGTGGCCGGCGTCGATTGGCTATCGCCGCTTCTACCAGGGGATCCTGGTGCGGCATCACCTGACGCGCCGTGTGGCCTACGGCACGGTCGTGCGGCTGGCGTCGATGTCGGTGACCGCCGCAGCCCTGGCCTGGACCACGACGTTGCCTGGCGCCTGGATTGGCTCGGCGGCTCTCGTCGCGGGCGTCGTGATGGAAGCGGCGGCGAGCCGCTTCATGGCGAGGCACGTCGTGGCCGTCATCGTGGCCAGCGACGATCGTGCGCCCGGGACGCTGCTGACGATGGGAGAGATTGCGAGGTTCTATTACCCGCTCGCCCTGACCTCGGTGCTGTCGATGGCGCTCGGCCCGCTGGTCACGTTCTTCCTCGGCAGGAGCCGCGCCCCGATCGAGTCGCTGGCCGTCTGGCCGGTGGTGAGCGGGTTGGTGTTTCTCTTTCGAAGCGGAGGCATCGGCTTCCAGGAGGTTGGCGTCGCCCTGATCGGCCTGCGCCACGAGCATCAGCGTGAAGTCCGCCGCGTGGGAGGGCTGCTGGGCGCCATGGCATCGGCGGCCATGGCCCTGATGCTGCTCACTCCGCTCGGGCGCCTCTGGTTCGATCAGATCGTCGGCCTGCCGCCCGAGCTCTCGACGCTGGCGCTTGGGTCCGCGCGCCTGCTCCTGTTCCTGCCGATGCTCGAGTACGTGCTGGCATTCCAGCGGGCCCGGCTGATTCTCTCGCACCGGACCCGCGTGATCACCGCCGCGACGGCCATCGAAGTTGGAGGGCTGGCCGCCGGAATGTTCGTGGCTGTCGGCGCCTTCGATCTGATCGGCGCGTACGCCGCGGCGCTGTCGCTGATGCTCGGCCGCGCCGCCGCCAACCTGTTCCTGCTCGCCCCGCCGCTAGTCGAAGCTCCAGCGAGCCGGAGTGCCCGCGCCGAGTCACGAACCGGCGAGGCCTGATCGCGGCCGTCGGGCCCGGGCGATGGTGCGGCTCGATCTACTTCGCCCGCTGCGCCGTGATCGGCCCCGCAGCGGTCGCCAGCACCAGCACGGTCGCTCCGTCGCGCTGCTCGAACGACAGGCGGCGCTCAAGCCCGCCGCCCTCGAGAGAGAAGGCGACGAACTCGCCATCGCTCGCCGGGAGGAACCTGAGGGGCGGCAAATCCGGAAATGGAATCATCCCGAGCAGCCGGCGCGGTCCCCAGATGTAGGCGTTGTAGACCGCACGCTTTTCGAACTCGAGGCGCACGATCGTCTGGAGCGTGTCTCCGTCGCGGGGCGCGGTCCCCAGCACGAACGATCGGATGAAGCGGCCCAGCCGCGATTCGCGATCCTTCATCAGGCCCGCTTCCTGCGTCCTGACATCCTCGATCGGCTTGTTGCCGCCCATCGCCGCGTGCAGGTCGGCCACGTCGCCGGCAAAGGATTTCTTGGAGATCTCCCCCGTGCGGGCCGAGAGCTGCGCGTACCGATCGGCTTCGGCCTTGGCCGGAGCATAGAACGCGGCAAACACGGCCGGCTCGTCCGGGCGCAGCGTCAGAGCGGGGCCGTCCGCCAGGATCGCCATCACGCCGCCCCCGGGCAGGGCCCATCGGCCCGCGAGGTCGGCGGTCCGCCCGGGCGGGAGATCCACCACGCGCGGCGGCATCACCACCGGGCCGCCGAACAGGATGTGCTCGAGCGGCTCGACGACCGGCGTGGCTTTCATGCCCGCGTCGGTGGAGGTCAGGAACAGCATCGTGTCTTCATCGACGAACCGCAGGAACTCCGCGACGAAGATCCCGTTGCCGCCGTTGTGCTGCACGAGCGTCGTGCCGCGCGCCGTCTTGCTCACGGCCCATCCGTAGGCGTAGTACGACAACCCGGCCGGACCTTCGGCCACATACGGCTTGAAGAACTTCGCCCGGGCGTCGGCCGAAAGCACGGCATCGGTGGAAAGGGAGCGATGCCAGGCCACCATGTCGGCGAGCGTGGTGTGCAGGCCGCCGTTGCCGCGCAGCATCCAGTACGGCGCCTCTGGCGCCTGGATGCGATCGAGGATGGTCCCCCACTCTTCGCCGTCACGATAGCCGTGCGCCACGCGGGCTTTCGCCCAGCCTGGCGCCTTGTAGCCGGTCTCGAGCATACCCGCGGGTTTGAGCACGTTCGCCGTGAGATACGCCTCGTACTGCTGGCCCGACACCCGTTCGACGATCGCCGCCAGCAGGCTGTAGCCGGCGTTCGAATACTCGTAGCCCTGCCCGGGTTTGAATCGCAGCGTCGACTGGAGGGCCCTGCGCGTGTACTCCTCGCGGCCGACCGGCTCGAAGTCGGTCGGGCTGAAGTCCGACTCGAGGCCCGACGAGTGGGTCAGCAGATGATGAATCGTGATCGCCGACTTGTCCGGCGGTACACCGTCCAGGTATTTGCTGATCGGGTCGGTCACCGCCAGCTTTCCGCGCATCTCGAGCGTCAGGATCGCCGCGGCCGTGAATTGCTTCGTGATCGAACCGAGACTGTAGACGCTGTCGGTCGCCAGCTTGATCCCTTTCGCTCGATCCGCCAGTCCGTAGGACTTCAGCAGCAGGATGTCTTTGCCTCGAACGGCGACGGCGCCGCCGGCGAACCCGAATCGTTCGAGTCTCGACAGGTACTCGTCGAGGCGCCTGCCCACCTCAGTGTTGACCGCCGGGCGGTCCTGGGCCGCCGTGCGCGCGGCGCAGGCAAGAACGCTGGCAACGATGGCCAACGAAACGGTGAATCGGGAACACGCAAGCTGGCGCATGGGAATCTCCAGCAGCCGAAGGCTGGCTGTCCGCTGTGAAAGTCAGTCTGAATACGCCCGGCCAAGCCACCCGGCCGGGTGGACACCGCTTGATCCATACTGAGTCCAGTCGCCCCCGAACGGGAGAGAATCATGCGCCTGCTTCGCATTCGCGTTCTCGGGGCGCTGGTGTGCGTCGGGACTGCCCTGGTCTTCGCCGTCCCCCCAGCGCAGGCCCAGGAAGCGATCTTTCTCGTCCGTCACGCCGAGCGGCTGGACGACTCGGCTGACTCGCCCCTGTCGGCCGACGGCCGCCTTCGCGCGGAGCGGCTCGCCGGACTGCTTCGCGATGCCCGCATCGGGAGCATCTTCGTGACCGAGTTCCAGCGAACCCGCGACACGGCAAAGCCGCTGGCCGATCGGCTGGGGATTCCGCTGACGCCGATCCCGGCGGTGAACCCGGTCGGGCTCGTGACTCAGGTTCGTGCTCTCGGCCCGCGCGCCCGCGTGTTGATCATCGGGCACAGCGACACGCTTCCGCTGGTCCTGGACCTGCTCCGCGTGGCGACGGTCAGGAAGATCGTCAGGGACGAGTACGACAATCTCTTCGTCGTTCTGCCCTCGGGCAATCGCGAGCCGGTTTTCGTGCGGCTGCGGTACTAGGGCGGTTGCTGCCGCGACGCCCGGTCGGGTACGATCGACGCCTGGAGGCCGGTGATGTCGAAGATTTCCGCGGTTGCCCTGATGATTCTGTGTGTTGGCACGGCCTCGGACTGCCGCAAGTCCGGAACCGACGTGACCACCGATCCGTCACCATCGCCGCCACCGCCGGCGGCCGTCACGGCGGCGCTGCAGACGCTCGCGAACAAGGCGATCTTCTTCGGTCACCAGTCGGTCGGATTCAACATGATGGAGGGGCTCCAGGCCTTGATTGCCGGCACCCCGGGCGCCACTCTGCGCGTGGTCGAGACGGCCGAGCTCGGGTCGCTGCGGAAAGGCGTGTTCGCGCATGCGGCCAACGGCAACAACGGCGATCCGGCCGGCAAGATCGCCTCGTTCCAGGCAGCGATCCAGCACGGCATCGGCGACAAGGTCGACCTGGCGTTTTTCAAGTTCTGCTACGTGGACTTCAGCGGCTCGACAGATGTGGCGGCGCTCTTTGCGGACTACCGGGCGAAGATGGCCGCGCTCAAGGCCGCCTACCCCAACCTCAGGCTGGTGCACGTCACCGTGCCGCTCACCACGGGGCCCGCGGCTGACAACGCGGTGCGGGAGCGATTCAGCGACATGGTTCGCCAGGCGTATGGCGGCGTCGAGCCGCTCTTCGATCTCGCGAAGGTGGAATCGACCCGCTCGAACGGCGCCACCGAGACGGTGGGCGGCGTGCGGGCGCTCGTCGGGTCGTACTCCAGTGACGGAGGGCACCTCAACGCAGCCGGCCAGGACGTCGTCGCACGAGCGCTGGTGGTCTATCTCGCTGGGATCTGACAAGCGTCGATTCCCTACCTTCCGACACGGCCCTCCGTCTGCCTGGAGCACTCGCGCAACTTGGCGAACTTCGCCCTGGGCAGGTACACTGTCTGCCTTCCTCTCGAGGACGACTGCCAGAGTGGCTCGATGACTGGATCCGAACTTCGGGGCTGGAAAGAGATCTCGACATTTCTCAAGGTCTCGGCGCGCACGGTGCAGAGATGGGAGGCGGAGCTGCAGCTGCCCATTCACCGGCTCGCGGGCGACAAGCGTGGCACCGTGTGGGCGATCCCCGACGAGCTGCGCGCGTGGAGAACCTCGATCGATGACCGGATGCTCGTTGAGGACCAGGCGGCGGGACAGGACGGCCCCCACGGGGCGATCCCGGAGAACGGACCGGCCGCCCCTGGCGTCGATGAAACGGCGCCGGCTGCCGGCCGGCTGCGGAAATGGATCGGATGGAGGGGCGGCGTCGTTGTGCTGCTGGCGCTCGCTGTGGCGATGGCGGCGTGGATGGCCGTCAGGAATCGCGCCAACCCGCACCCGCAGGCAGGCGGCGATCGACCCGCGGTTCCTGAAGCTCTGCCCGATGGCAACGCGGCCGCTGGAGGCGGGATCTTCTCGCAGCGACGGATCATCCTCATCTTCACCGATGATCAGGGAGCGAAGTTCACGGTGCGGGTTCCGGACGGGTCGATGACGACGACCGCCATCGCGTCGGTCGGCAGGTTTGGCGTGGTCGCGACGCTCGAGGGCGCCACCCTCAACCTTGGTATCGCCCGGCTCGAGACGATCAATGGCCGCGACTCAGTCCGGGTGACACAACTCGCCGAGATGCGTGTCAACCGCGGCGCGACCACCTCGCTGCATTCGCTGGGGTTCCCGATTCGTGTCGAGTGGACCGCCGAAGACGAGGCAAAGGTGACGCCCGGTGTCCAGGATGACGCGGACCATCGGTGCTGCCTGACCTGCCAGCCGAGCACGGTCTGCGGCCAGCAGGTCGATGGTCCCTGCGGGAGCTGCCGGGCCCTGGCGACGCTCGGCGCCCGCTGAGCGCGGCGTCACCCAGGTCACAGCAACCCTCCTTCACCTCCGTTCCGCCCTCCCCCGACGCGCCACGATGGGTCATGACGCAACGTGGCGCAACTTGTCGCGACTTGTCGCTTGAGGCCACGCGGTCCGGGGCCCATTCTCCAATGCGTGACGTGTCCTCGAAGGGACCCAGGAGACCGTTGGAATGTGAAGGTGCGGCGGCACGGCGTCGGCACGTCCAGGATCAGCCGCGCTCTGAGGGTTTGCGCCGACGGGTTCAGTCGCGCCCTACCCGCCATCTGGGACTGGGTGAGCGTCGCGAGAATCGAGAAGAGCGATGGATGAAACCAACGCCTCTGGCGCGGCACCCGACCGAGCGAGCCACCATGGATGTGAGGCGGCCGCGATCAACCGAGATTCCATGTCGGACGCGATCGGCCTGATGTTCGGTTCGGACGCATGGGCCGCCGCGGCTCGCTCGCTCAACCTGTCGACGAGAGACGACGACCTCCTGAGAGCCCTGTTCACCGGGAAGAGCGAAAAGCAAGCAGCCGAGGCGCTCTCCGTATCGAAGCGCGCCGTTCACGCGCGGCTGGAGCGCTTGCATCGCCGGCTGGGTGTTCGCTCGAGGACCGAACTGATGTCCACAGTCCTGGCGGCACTTCTGAAGCACAGCTGACTTGCCGTGCCCCGTGCCGATGAGGAATGACTCGCTTGCTGACGTCCGCGGCGCATATGCGCAACTTGCACCGCGGGCTTGATCCGTTTATCGGTGGACCACTTCCGAGAGACGGGGACGATCTCTACGGGGAAACCGAAGAAAGACCTCCGGAACCGCCTGAATCATGTAGATGCCATGGGCCGCGTCACGAACCGAGCCGAGCGTCCGCTTCCAGAACGCCGAGAGCAGTTACGGTTCGATTCTCCTGGACTCTCGCCGATCACGGCGACCGGCCAGGTCTCGTAGCGGCCGTGGCGCGAACGCGCCGGTCATCTCTTCGACCTGGCGTTCTGGCATACCCGCTGGACGAGCGCGATTGATCGAGGATCCACAACCCCGGATGCTGCGATGCTAGCTGGGGTAGTCGCCAGCTCGTCGACCCGGTACCTGAGCGAAGGTTCGCGCGTGGCGATGGCTAGCTCGCAGGCGGCGGCAAGTACCGAACCATGCTGTGTGCCGGTCAGCCGCTCGCGGGCTACATCCGCGATTTGAGCAGACACAGTGGGCGCGAGCTCGGTCGGCTGAGCGGCACTGACGATCAGAGTGAGCGTCGACAATGCTCCGCTAATGCTCTCTGGTCGCGCCTCCGTCCCATCCGAAGCGCGGCGCCCAAGCGCAACCGCCAGGACGGGACGAACTGCGGCGTTACCGAACTTCGCGATGGCTCGATTCGCCATCCGGCCGGTATCAATGGCCCCCACCAATGCCGGGATAATGACCGGATCGACAGAACTTCCAACCGCCTCAATCAGGGCGGCGTGGTACTCGGCCGGGAAGTCCCCCGCGGCCTGAAGTTCACCGCCGCTGAGTGCGCGTCGCCGCCGTCGCTCCGCGTCCAACCGCAGAAGCTCGTTTGCTAGTGCCAGGTCCAACTCGTGGCCGCGTGCATTCGGCTGAAGTTGGCGCACGTAAGCGACCACCGCCTCTCGCTCCGACTGCGTCCCGCTGGCCAGCCAATCAACGAGGTGCCTCTGTGCCACCGGTACGTCCTGGCACAACGCCGTGGCTGTCGCCGAAAGGATGATTAGCGTCGCTACCGGCCACTGAATCAGAATGCTGTTCATTCCCTACCTCCAATCGGCATGAAGGTGACGGTCGGCATACGTATCCCATTCGGTCAAGTAGAAAGCTCCTGCGTTGAAGGCGGCCGATCGGAGGACTGCGAAGAGAGACTCGCTCGGCGGTGAGTAGCCGTCTAGCGGCATGATATCGGCAGCCGTTCCCAACATGTGCCGGCTTAATGCTGCGCCCCCAACGGAAGCGTTGCCGTGTGGACAGCGGTAGCCTGAATTTACCAGGATCGCGTCGTTGTTGAAGTTCGATCGGGTGGACTCGAGGCCACCGGTGAGTATGCTGTCCACGATCCCCCACGGTTGATGCCCGCTTCCAGGCGATTGATTAAGCTCCGCCCAGCTGAAATGTTCAGAACCACCGCCCGAGGCGAACATCGAGCATGTCGGAACGAACTGGTTGACCCACTCGCTGTTCGCGTACTCGACGATTATGTCATCGCGTGCATCGCCGCAATAGTCCAGACCGCCACCACCGACCGGTTCAGGCGCCGGCGCATCGAATTGAGGAAAGGTGCCTTCGATCTCGCACTCCGGGCAACCGCTGGTGTCAGCTGTTCCCCACCGCCCCCCCCAATCGACGTCAAGTCTGCCGTAGGGAGCAACGACATTGACCGTCTCGGTGTAGAACGGCTGAATCCAGCATCCACCCCAGGGAGTGCAGTAGAGCAACCACGTGAATGCTCCTTGACGTGGTTCCGCGCCGCCTTGGGCCGTCAATGCCATCAACGCGGCCACGACAAACGATGTTCGAGTCACACATCGCATTCCGGCCTCCTTTGGGTCATGAGTTGCATCAGACCAGGTGCGCCGAACCCTCGTCCATTCGAACCATTGAGGTCCTTTTCAACCAGTGACTGCGAATGCTGCGCGACGCGCTCGCCAAAGCACTCTGCATACCGTCCAGACTTTGCTGCGGCTCACGCAGGCCTTCACGCTTGACTGGAGTCACGTGCTCGTTCCTTGACGGGCAGCAAAGGCAACTGAGATTCTGCGAAGAGTACCAGGTACGGCGCAAGGTGGCTAAACAGCCACGTCCTCCTGGCCGGCGTCTTCCCCCCGGTTATCTCAAGGAGCCACAGGGCTCGCTCGCTCAACGTGTCGACGAGAGACGACGACCTCCTGAGAGCCCTGGTCACCGGGAAGAGCGAGAAGCAAGCAGCCGAGGCGCCCGCCGTATCGAAGCGCGCCGTTCATGCGCGGTTAGAGCGCTTGCATCGCCGGCTGGGTGTTCGCTCGAGGACCGAGCTACTGGCAAAATTCCTGGCGGCGTTTCTGGACCAAGGCGGCGCTGACGTGCGCCATACCTCAGCGGGACGCTCCACCCGCTGAGGTAGGCTGCGGCGTAGGTTCCAAACCGCTGTGCTTGTTCACGCCCGTCCCTAGAAGCCGGGCGGGTCACGGCTGAGCAGGCTTCCTGGGCCTCTGGTCGGTTGCGCCAGGGAGTGAGAAGACGCCTCCCCAGACCAGGCCGGGCTCGATTCGCCCATGCGGAGACTCGCAGAGCCGGATCAGGCCCGCCACGTGTTCATCCGTGGATATTCAGGTCAACGAACTTGCTGCAGATACACATCATAGATGCTGCGCGTCCGCTCGTTGTTTGCCCGGGCGCTCGCGACCGTGTTCCGGCCAGGCTCGGTGCGAACGTGCACCCATCCCTTGAAGCGAAAGAAATTGCCGAACGTGTCTCTTCGGCTGGTGACCTGGTAGCCGAGGCCAATATCCGACACCCGCTCACTTGCCGGCCTCAATTCGGATGCCTCGCTGATGCCATTGTGATTCGCGTCGTTCCACAGGAGAAGTCGCGCAAACAGAGGGTCATCGCTACTGACGGAGCTACGCATGAGCCCTCCATTCGTCTCCATCGCCATCTTCTGCAGGGCGTCGAACCCATTGGGCGAACCTGCCATCGTGAAGTTCCCAAACAGCTCCTTCCCGCTCGTTATCTGCCCATCGCCATCCCGATCGACCGCCAGGAAAGACACATCCGAATCTGGCGGCGTCCAGGCAACTCGTTCAGCAACGCCGTCACCGTCGATGTCGAACTTCACGCCATCAGTAGCAGACACGAGCGTGTACGAGGAACTCCTCCCGATCGCGATGACGATCGGTGAGGCGAATATGCACGCTCCTTCGAACCAGATTCCGCCGGCCTCGTCACAGTCGCCTTCGCAGGGGCCTCCGTTCAGATCGCAGCCGGACGATCCGGCAGAGGTGCATTGCTGAGCCCCCCCGGGTGGGGACAGCAGCATCAGCGTCGCGACCACTGCAAGTGCGACACCGGTGGCGTGACGGCTGAGCGAAACAACGCGCTTCGTGTGTGCCATTGTCACCTCCGCCATGCCGTCCACGGGGAACGCCGCGCGTTCCGGTTCATCAGAACATTCGACGTTCTGAGGAGCCATGCTGCCAAGCTTCGTCTTTGAGCGACCTGACTGGATCGATCTCCAGCCCTGCCAAGCTCGTGAGAGATCCTGAGTCGAATGCGAGTTGGGCACAAGATGGCTAAACAGCCGGTTCTTGCGTACTGGGAGCCTTCACCGATGGGTCAACTCTGGCCTCGCATCTCCAAGTCGTTTCAGCATTCGCGAGTGAGGTGGTCCGGCAGCGAGCCCGGTTGGAGGCGAGGTGCCGGGAACGCGCACCAGTCCGGCGCTCGGGCCACCCTTTCTGAACCACCGCAGATCTAGCGGGCCCTGGCGACGCTCGGCGCCCGCTGAGGCGGCGTCGCCCAGGTCACGGCCAACCCTCCTTCACCTCCATTCCAACCTCCCTCGACGCGCCACAACGCGTGATGACGCTACTTGGCGCAACTTGTCGCAACTTGTCGCTTGAGGCCACGCGGTCCGGGGCCCATTCTCCAATGCGTGACGTGTCCTTGACACGACTGGGGAGGGCGTACCCATGCAGAGGATGCACCGCGCGGTTATCAACCGCACCGTGGCTGGTCTGGTTCTCGCCCTGGCCGCCGCCGGCCAGGCATCATCCCAGGGTGAGGCCACGACGATCCCGATCTCGCGGGACCTCGTCGAACTCGCGGTGAGTGTCGGGACCGCACCCGAGACGCGAATCCGCGTGCTGAACGGCGGGATGGCGATCATCACCCTTGCCGACGGGTTCAAGTTCGGGCTGGTGCCCGTCGTCAAGAAGACGGGACTGAAGCTGACCATGGCCCGCATTACCCAAGGTCGGCGCCTCTCGGACAAGCGAACGTCTCACCGTCGTCGGTGAGCTGATGCTCGAACAGGGGGTCGAGACCAGGCTCCCGTGGTCCGCGATCCAGGTCGATGTGACATGGCTTGGCACGACGCCGGGGACGCCCAAGCCTCCCGACTCGCAGGAGGGGCCGTGTACGCAGTGCTGCATCATGTGCGGCGACACGCTCTACTGCGGCTGCGAGGTCGTAACCGTGTGCGGCACGTGCTGCTGCCGGGACTGTGGCGGATGCGGCCTCCGCGCGCTCACGCCACACGCGCCGGCCACATACGCGCCGGCCCAACGCGTGCCCGCGATGCCGACTGACGTGCTCGGCGAGTGGGGCGTGAGGGCGGACCCGGAGCTCGAACCCGCCCCCACGAGCCCAGCCGTCCACGAGCCCCGCCGTCCTTTCCAACCTCTCCCGCGCGTTGTAGAATCTCCCCGCCCGGCCATCTCGGCCACGCTCGACGGGCGCGGCCGGCTTCGGCCCCGACGGAGAATGCCACATGGTACTCGAAATGCTCGCGCCGCGACTTCATCACGACCGTGTCGTCGGCGGCAGCGCTGACGGCCCTCTCGCCGCTCCACGCCTCGATCCTGGCGCGAGGGGCCGCCGCCGGCCGCTCGCGGGTGGTCATCGTCAGCACCGACGATCGGAAGAAGGGCGTGGCCGCCATCGTCAAGGCGCTGAACGTCGCCGTCCCGAAGGGCAAGGACATCGTCATCAAGCCGAATTTCAACACGGCGGATGCGGCGCCGGGATCGACGCACAACGACACGCTCGCGCAGCTCATCACCGAACTCAAGGAGCGCGACGTCCGATCGGTCACCATCGGCGAGAGCAGCGGGCCGCCCGTGACGAAGAAGGTGATGGAGGACAAGGGCGTCTTCGACCTCGCGCGCGACCTCAAGGCGGGGATCGTCAACTTCGAGGAAATCCCCGAGACCGACTGGATCCCGGTGACTCCGCCCGGCAGTCACTGGAGCAACGGCTTCTTCATCCCGCGACTGGTCCACGAGGCGCCCTTCCTGGTCTCGACCTGCTGCCTGAAGACGCATGGGTTCGGCGGAGTGCTCTCCATGTCGCTGAAGCTCGGCGTGGGCCTGACGCCCAAGCGGCTGCGGCGCGAGATGCACGGCAACAAGGAACACATGCGCCGGATGATTGCCGAGATCAACCAGAGCTACAAGCCGGCGTTCATCGTCATGGACGGGATCGACGTGTTCGTCGACGGCGGGCCGTCGTCGGGCAGGCGCGCGACGGGCAACGTGTTCATCGGCGGGACCGACCGGATCGCGGTCGACGCGGTCGGCGTCGCCATGCTCAAGGAACTCGGCTCGAACGCGACCATCATGGACCGGAAGATCTTCGAGCAGGAGCAGATCCAGCGCGCGGTCGAGCTGGGCATCGGCATCACGGGCGCGGATCAGATCGAGCTGGTGGCCGCCGATACGGCGAGCCGGCCGCTCGCGGAGAAGTTGAAAGCGCGCCTTGCGCAGGGGTGAGAACGACGGGTGATCTGACCGCGTCCGTTTGGCCGAATGGAATACCGCGACTCGGGATTGCGGCCGGAGGCGCGGGCGCATCGGCGAGCGAGCCGTGCGGAGCAGTCCGCACACGACGTCCGGAACACGAGGAGCGCGGGCTCCGGTTTCCCCGGCGCGGCGCGTAGCGGTCGATCAGGCGCGAGTAGCGCAAGCCGGCGGGAGAAAGCCGGAAACCGGTGCCCCGCGACGAGTGTTCCCGGACTGAGAAGCCCGGCGCGCGAGCTGATGTGGCCGCGCCTTCTCGACTCAGAATCGCGGCCCCCTATGGTCTCAGACCGCCTTCGCCAGAGAGCTTGCCACCTCGGGTCTCCGTGGGCCGGTGGCCGGTTGAAGTCGCCGGCCGGGTTGACCTTCTGCCCGGGATGAGGAGAATACTCCCGATACCCGGGTGCCTTCGTCGTGACCCTTGCCTCGGCCCGCAGCGAGGGCTTATTCCCCGCACCAGGAGATGTTTCATGCGACGTCTGTTCGTGTGTGCGACGGCGGCGATGACCGCCCTGGCCTTCACCGCGTGTTCGCGCCAGGGAGCATCCCCTGCTGCGGCAGCCGCCAATCCGCCGGCCGCCGGCGCTTCGACAGCTGCGGGTGCTGCCATCAGCGGCCCATGCCCGGCGAAAGCCGGAGACTGGACCCGAAACGGCGAACCGAAACGATACGGCGTCGATGATCTGTGGGAGTACATCGACGGCGCGGCCGAGCAGTTCGTCGCGTACGGGTTCGAGCAGCTCGTCACCGCCACGTATTCGAACCCCGCCGGCGTCACGGCAACGGTCGACGTGTACCAGATGGCCGATCCGCTCCGAGCCTTCGGGATCTACGCGCAGGAAACCAACCCGAACGCCGAACGGGTGCCGGTCGGGGTGGAAGGGCGCGTCAATGCCAACGTTGTCAGCTTCTGGTCGGCCGACTCCTACGTGAAGATCGTCACCACGCCGGCCAGTGGCTCGTTCAAGCCGCAGGCAATGGCGCTGGCCGGCTCGCTCGCCGCGCTGCTCGGCCCGGCCGGCGAGCCGCCGCCGATTCTGCGGGTGTTTCCAGCGAATGGGCTCGTGCCGGGCTCGGTGAAGTTCACGCCCACCGACATTCTCGGGCAGCGGGAATTCAGGGAGGGATTCGAGGCGCAGTATCAGGCCGGAACCGGGCGATCGACGCTGATGATGATCCCCTTCGAAACGCCCGAAGGAGCGCGTGGGGGGCTCGCTCGCTACGAGACCTTCCTCGGGAAGTCCGGGAAGCCTCCGCGCCGGATGGCCAAGCCCGGCGACGGCGGGATCGCTGCAACCGACAGCTTCTCGGGACTGATCGTGATGATTCGCACCGGACGGTGGCTGACGGTGTCGGTGAGCGCGTCCGACGAGCGGGCCGCCACCGCCCTTCTCACGGACCTCGCCGCCAAGCTGGCCGAGCACCAGGCGGCTCCGAAGGATGGGACCTCATGAGCCGCGTCACGCGCCGCGAGTTCTTCCGTGCGTCATCCGTCCTGGCTGCCGGCGCCGCGATTCCCGCGATGGGAGCATCCGCCGGCCAGCCCCAGGCGCCATCTCCCCGCGTGAAGCGCTACAAGACGCTTGGCAGGACTGGGTGGAAAGTCGGCGACATCTCGGCCGGATCGGGCCAGCGCGACGCGGGCGTGCTGAACCACGCCTTCGAGTGCGGCATCAACCTGGTCGACACCGGCGCGCAGTACGTCGGCCACGAGGAGCTGCTCGGCAAGGTGCTGCCGAAATGGCGCGACAAGGTGTTCGTGCTCGGCAAGTGGGACCCGCCGGTTGTGACGGCGACCGTGACGAAGAGCGAGCTGCTCGAGGCGCTCGACGTGTCGCTGAAGAAGCTGAACACGACCTACATCGACTGCATGATGATCCACTCGATCGGCCACCCCAGGTACGGCGGCCTCGAGCGCATCCAGAACCCCGCCATCTACGAGGCGTGGGACGAGGCCAAGAAGCGCGGGATGATCAAGTTCACCGGCGCCTCGAGCCACGGCGTGCGCATGATCGAAGAGATGAACTGGGCGCTCGACAACAACCGGTTCGACATGATCCTGATCGGCGCCAACTTCCTGACCAAGGGAGTCGAACCCGTTCTGAAGAAGGCCCGCGCCAAGGGCGTCGGCACCGTCGCCATGAAGACGCTGACGACGGTCAGGGCCGACCCGCAGATCCGGGCGCTGCAGAACGAGCACACCAACGTGCGGCAGGCGTGCCTGAAGTGGGTGCTGGCCTCGGACCTGTTCGACACGCTCGTCGTCAGCATGAAGAACTACGAAACGGTGGACGAATACCTGGCGGTGTCGGGGACGACGAAGCTCACGACCGAAGACCGCCGGTACCTCGATCTGGCCGCCGCCTCGGTCAGCCCCCGTTACTGCCGTCCCGGGTGCAGCGGCTGCCACGAGGCCTGCCCGCGCGGCGTGCCGGTCGCCGACATCCTGCGCTACAAGATGTACTTCGAGAACTACGGCGACGAGAAGTTCGCGATGCAGCGCTACGGCCTGGTGCCGGCTTCGGCGCGGCCGGCCCGTTGCGAGGGCTGCGCGGCGCCGTGCGAAGCGGCCTGCCCGCACGGGCTTCGGATCCGGGAGCGGCTGCGGGAAGCCGACGGTCAACTGCGGTTCGCGTAAGGAGCCACCCATGAGACAGACTGCCGCGCTCTTTCGCGCCGCTTTCGTTGCCGTCCTTGTCGCGCTGCCCGGCGTGTCCTTTGCCGCACCGCCGACCGCGCAGAGCATCCTCGCCAAGTCGGTGGCCGCGCACGGCGGAGACAAATTGACGGCGTGGAAGACCCTGACGATCAAGGGCACCGTGCCGATGATGGACGGCATCGAGTACAAGGCGGCGTACCTGCTGCAGGCCAAGCTCCCGGGACGAGTGAAGGTCGAGCAGGACATGACGGCGGACCACGGCCGGGCCTTCTACGAGTACTTCCTCAATGACGGCGTCGCGTGGACCCGCCGCAACCTGGTCGTGTCGCCCTACGATGCCGCGCGCATGCGGCGAACCTTCGAACAGTGCTCCGGCATCGCGTTCTATGCGCGCGACGGCAAGGCGCTCGAGCTCCGGCCCGATACCGACGTGACCTGGACGCCGCCGCCGGCCGTCAAGGGCGGCGCGACCTCGCCGATGACGCGTGGCGCCCACGTCATCGCATTGAAGGTCGGCGACGAGGCGCGCGAGATCTACATCGACCGGGAAACGTTCTATCTGATCAGGGAGGTGACGCCGGCGGCAATCAGGACCTACTGGGACTTCAAGCCGTTTGCGGGCGTCACGTGGGCCACGCGGGTGATCGAGACCACCAAGACGCGCCAGGGCGAACAGAACACGCCGTTCACCTTCACCAGCGTGACCTACAACGCCGAGATGGCCGACTGGATCTTCAGCGAGGACATGCCGGCGAAGACGCAGAAATAGACTGGCTTGAGGCTTAGGGCTTAAGGCTGGCGCTGCGAGCCAACGCGGATTGCGGAGCAAGCCCTTGAGCCGAGCCGACGGCGGCAGTCTGCACGACGCATCGCAAGGGCCGAAATCACCGGTGGGTTGGGGACCCGCCGGTTCCGCCGACAGCACCCTGAAGATGCGTCTTGCCGCCCTTCGACGATGCTCAGGGCGCCCCGTGGTTCGGCAAGCTCACCACGCCCTGAGCGAAGTCGAAGGGCGAGCAACGTCGAGGGGCGGCGAGCGCGAGCGGGTTTGCGAGCAATCTGCCTTGGCTCGCAGCTCTGGCAATCAGCGCCTACCTCTTGTGCTTCAGGAAGGTCCCGCGGGTGTACTCGTCGAATGCCTGGCGCAGCTGCTCCTGCGTGTTCATGACGATGGGCCCGTACCAGGCGACCGGTTCCTGGATGGGCGTGCCCGAGACGAGCAGGAAGCGCATACCCTTCTCCCCCGCCTCGACCCGAATCTCGTCTCCCGGATCGAACAGGATGAGGGAGCGATTCTCCACCGGCGCCAACGGACCCTTCGCCTTGGCTGGTTCGGCGCCAACCTGTTCGGTCGTCACGGCCTGGGGCTCGGATGCGTTCCTGAAGTGGCCCGCGCCATCGAACACATACGCAAACACGTTTCGCGAACGCTCGACCGGCAGGCTGCGGCTCACCCCGGGCGGCACAGAGACATCCAGGTATTGCGGATCGGCGGCCACGCCGTCGACCGGGCCGGATACTCCCCAGTAATTCCCGCAAATCACTCGCACCTTGGTCCCGTCATCGTCTGTGACTTCCGCGACGTCGCCGGACTTGATGTCCTGGTAGCGGGGATCGGTCATCTTCAGCGATGCCGGGAGGTTGGCCCAGAGCTGGAAGCCGTGCATGCGGCCGATCGTGTCCCCGTGGGGCATCTCCTGGTGGATGATGCCGCTGCCGGCCGTCATCCACTGCACGTCGCCCGCGCCAATCGTCCCGGAGTTCCCCATGCTGTCGCCGTGGTCGACCGTGCCGGCGAGCACGTAGGTGATCGTCTCGATGCCGCGGTGCGGGTGCCAGGGAAACCCGGCGCTGTAGTCGGCCGGCCGGTCGCCGCGGAAATCATCGAACAGGAGGAAGGGGTCGTAGTCGCTGGTCTGGCCAAACCCGAACGCACGGCGCAGCCGTACGCCCGCGCCTTCCACGGTGGGTTTCGACGTGAGAATGCTTCTGACGGGACGGAGAGACATGGGACCTCCAGGCGACGGACGAAGACCGTGCCTTAATGTTGGACCCGGGTCACCGCCTTCAGGATCCCGCCAATCAGTCACCGGGCCACGTTGACCACTGTCAGGCGGGTTCCATTCGCGCCGAAGCGACGCGTCCGTTCCTTGCCCCCCGGGACCAGCATGCGTAGCATGGTGTGCTGCTTAGTGGGCCGGCGGATTCCAGAGTCGATCTAAGCGACGATTGACGGACCTTCGCAAGAGCCTCGTTAGACCAATTGGAGGATACATGATGAAGAGACTGACTGCTGGTGCGTTGGGTTTGCTCGCCCTCTCCGCGGTGTGCACGGCCCAAGCGCCCGCAGGCGACCAACAGCGCTTCAGACTGCTGGCCACCACAAGAACGTCGACGATGGAGAAGGAAGTGAACGAGGCCGCGGCAGAAGGATATCGCGTTCTGGTGGGGTCCCCAACCAGCGGAACAGAGATGGCGGTATTCATGGAGCGCGTCGCCACGGCCGCTGCACCCTACAAGTACCGGTTGCTGGCTACGACTCGAACCAGCACGATGCAGAAGGAGCTCAATGAAGCCGCTGATAGTGGATATCGACTCGTGCCTTCCACGATGGTCGCCAAGAAATCCGTCTTTACGGGCGGCGAAGAGATAGTCCTGCTCACGGAATTGTCGCCAACGGCACGGAAGCGCTACGAATACAAGCTGATGGCCACGATCCGGACCTCCACGCTTCAGAAAGAAGTGTCAGAAGCTCAGGCCGCCGGGTTCGTCGTCGTCGGAATGGTCAGTCGAGGGGAACACATGGTGATCATGGAACGCGAGGGTGCCAGGTAGCGGCCGCTTGGCTGAAGCGCTCAGGCCCGTGAACGGTAGCGGGGCTTCGCCAGCAGCGCAGTTCAGACAAAAAGAGCCAGGGGACACAGTCAATCATCCCCTGGCTCTCGTTCGTTTCGGAACACCTGGCCCGCGGCGCACGCGTCCGCAGCCCGGCCGCCTACTTGGTCGCGGCGCCTATCGTGACCGGCTTCGCACTCCCGTAGTAGATCCCGTTGAACAGGAACTTGAACGTGTTGTGAGGCTGCGCGCGGAAGGTGATCTCCGGTGACAGGAGGAACACCTTGCCCTTGCCAACTGTGGCGTCGACGGCCATGGTGAGGCCCTTCAGATACTGCTGCCCCCAGGCCCAGCCGCTCCGGAGCGGCTTGTCGGTCGAGAACCAGCCGACCGGTACGACGCCCATCGACAAGCGCGGCCGGCCCGACCCGAAGCGCCGGATCGTTCTCCCACATGACGTCGGTCGTCTCGCTCAGACCGTAGGCCAGCGGGTTGGTGGTGTCGAGTGTCGCCGCCAGCACCGAGCCTGGCACGTAGAGCTTGTCGTTCGGCAGGCGCCGCTCGACGCCGTTCACCATCTCGACCAGACCGTTGCTGACCGGCAAGCCGAGATGGCCGGCAATGCTGGTCGAGGTTCCGATCGCGATGATCGTGCCGCCTTCCTCGACAAATGCCTTGAGCGCCGGGATCGTCGTAGCCGCCGTGATTCGGCCCTGGCGTCCCTGGAATTCCGCGGGGATGTTCGACTGCGCGCCTCCGCCCTGTCCGCCTCGCCCGCCGGCCGCCGCGGGAGCCTCGGGCGGTGCCGCATCGCCGCCGCCGCCCCGCCCGCCGCCCGCCGGCTCGCCCGGCGCCGCCGGAATCGCGCCGCCCGGGAAGATCAGCACGTCGTACTTCTGGCGGAGATTGCCCGCGTCGAGCGCCGGCGGAAACACCAGCTCGAAGCTGGTCGGATACGCCTGCTCGAAGATCCACCGGATCCAGCCCGACGGCATCGAGCCGCCATACTGGTCCCACAGCCCGATGCGCACCGGGTTCAGCTTCAGCGCGCTGCCGCTCGGCTTCACGGATGTCGCCTCGAAGGCCACGCCTAGATCCGCCGCCAGTTTCTCGACCAAGGCCTTGGTCGTCTTCTTCGCAGGCACGTAGATGGTGCCCGCCTCGTAGGTCTTGCCGTTGGCGGCAAAGGCGACTTCAGCCAGTACACGTCTTCCTTCGCGGCCAGCAGCTTCGAGGTCGCGACAAACGAATCGGTCAGCCGATGGCTCAGCAGGTACCCGGCGGGCGCGGCCTTGGACGCCACGACCTTCGCGCCGCCGAGCTTGATCAGGGTCAGCGGCAGCTTTTCGAACGGGCCGTCGAAGCCCTCGAGGATCCGGTCGAACTGGACGCCCATCTGGTAGGCGAGCGTGTAACCGGTGATGTCGTAGGGCGGGCGCGGCGGTCCGCCCGGGTACAGGAAGTCGTTCGGGTGATCCTGCGGTTCCAGCATGTCGCGCAGGTGCGGCCGGAACGCCTGGGCGGCCTTGATCACGTACGAGCCCGCTGGATACGTCTTGGCGCCGACGGTGAACTGGGCCGTGGCCCGGTGAATGACGACGCCGTCCTTGATGAGCGCGTTGACGAAGCGGGTCGCCGTGTTGAAGTCCGGCTGGTCAGCCGTGATGATGTAGCCGCGCGGATCGCGCCGCTCGGAGGTCAGCATCGCGGAGTAGTACTTCGGATCGGCGGTGCCACGTCCGCCCCCGCCGCCGGCCGCCCCTCGACCGCCGGCCCCGCGGCCCGCGGCCTCGGCGTCCTTGGCCACCTGGGCCTTCGCCTCGTCGATCCAGTCAGGGACGATGGTCCAGTTGTCGCGGCTGCCGCGGTCGATCGAGTTCTTCCCCATCTTGTAGATGCGGAAGAGGAAGTCCTCGCGGTGCTTCGAGGCCACGTCCAGGATCGCGCGGTTGGCCGACATGATGTAGTCGATCGCCTGCCGCTGGCGCCACACCGCCTGGGGCGGAATCGGCATCGGCAGGTCCTGGTGCGGGAGCTGCTTGTCGAGCACCAGACCAAGCGGCGCCGGCGTCGGGTTGCCGCTGATCTCGGTGAGGATGCCGATCATGTTGTGGAAGCCGGTCGTCGTCCGCTCCCCGCCGTTGTACCAGGTCGAGTACGACGCTTCGGACCGCATCGCGGCGCCGGGCTTGCCCTCGGTCACGAACCGGTTGTGAATGGAGGTCGCGACCAGGTCGATGCCCATCGGGACCAGCGGATCCTCGTTGTAGTTGAACGGGTCGCGGAACGGCGGCACGAAGAGCACCGCGCCGGCCGGGCCGGTCTGGTGCTGGTTGTACATGATCTGCGGGTTCCACTCGATGTAGAGCTGCCGGTTGATCGCTTCGGTCTCCGACAGGTTCGACGCGTAGGAGTCGCGGTTGTCGTCGTGGCCGGCGTACTTCTGGTACAGCACCGGCAGCTGTCCCGTGGAACGGCGCTTCTCGTCGGGCTCGCGCATGTACCAGTTCGAGACCAGGTCCATGCCGTCCGGGTTGACCGGCACGAGCAGCGTGATCGTGTCGTTGAGGAGCCGCAGCGTTTCCGCGTCGTTCTGGCTCGTCATCTGGTAGGCGAAGGTGAAGAGCCCCTGGGCGTTGATGCACTCGGTCGCGTGCAGGCCGCCGTCGATCCACACCACGGCCTTGCCCTCGGCCGCCAGCTTGCGCGCGTCGTCGTCGGTCAGGCCCTCGGCGCGCGCCAGCTTCTGCGAGATTTCCTTGTAGCGCGCCAGCTTCTTGTGGTTCTCGGCCGAGGTGATGATCGCCATGATCATCGGCTTGCCTTCGGCGGTCTTGCCGATCTCGACGACCTTGAACCGGTCGGACTCCTGCGACAGCTTCGTGAAGTACTCGCGCAGCTGGGTGTAGTTGGCCAGGAAGTAGTCGTCGCCGGCCGTGTAGGTCTTCCCGCCTGCCGTGAACTGCGGGGGCGTGATCTTCCCCTGCGTCTGGACGGAAGGGGCGATGAGGACCAGCGCCATGAAGATCGCAAAGAAGACGGGCATTCGCCGATGGTGCATCGAGGATTCCTCTCTCCGGAGACAGGCCGGATGATGACAGCGTCGCAGAAGGCCCGCGCCAGAGCGGGCCCCGATCCTTTTCCCGGCGATCCCAGGGCGTGCCCTGGTGCGTCCAGGCAGGTTCGAACGATCTCCGTCAAGAAGGGCGGAGACAGCCCGCGTACGATAGCGCGAATGGGCCGCCAGATCCAAGTCGCAGAAGCCGGTCGCAGCCCCCCGGCTGCGCGCTGCGAGTGCCGGGTGGCCTGGTCAGAGTGCCTGCCCGCCGGCCCGCATTGCCGCCAGGCCGCCGGCCCCGAGCCACCTACTTCGCGGCAATCTCCCCGTAGAACTTCCAGTCGAGCGGCATGTCCCGCGTCAGCGGCTGCCTGCCCAGCGCCAGGCGGAGCAAGGCGATCGGCATGCTCCCCTGTCGCAGGATCTCGTCGTGAAACTGCTTGTTGGTGAGCTGGCCGCTTTCCACGAGCTCGCGCCGCAGGCCCCGCAGCTGGAGACCGCCGAGCAGGTAGGCGGCCTGGTAGAGGGGACCGTAACCGCCCTGGAACGAGCGCCGGACCTCGCCCGCGGCATTGTCGGGTTCGAAGGCCACGCGATCGACCAGGAAATCGATGCACTCCTGGGGCGACCACTCGCCCATGTGGAACTTGAGCGAGAAGATGATGCGCGCGCAGCGATGCATCCGCCAGAAGAGCGCGCCCACCTTCCGCTCGGGAGTGTCGTGGAACCCGAGGTCGTACATCAGGGTTTCCCAGTAGAGCGGCCAGCCCTCTCCGTAGAACGGCGAGGAGCTCCCGAGGCTGGCGCGGTAGCCGGCGTAGCGCGCGCCGATATAGCCCACCAGGTTGTGGCCCGGGATCATCTCGTGGAACGCGGTGGCGTGCGAGAACGGCGTGTTGTTGCCGCGCATGCTCTGGATCCGCGCGTCGTAATCCATCGTGTCGGTCGGGTACGACACGGTGATGAGCGATCCGCCGAGAAAGAACGGATTCACCAGCTGACGCTCGGGCGTCATCATGATCATGTGCAGCGACTCGGCCGCGACATCCGGCACCGTGATCAGGTCCCTGGCCCGCAGGTAGTCAACCGCTTCGAACATCAGGTCGCGGACCACGCCCACCTGTCCCCCGGCGGCGGGTGGATTTCCTTGACCTTTTCGATGGCGCGCTTCCAGTCGGCGCCGAAGCCCATCTGGCTCGACGCCTTTTTCATCTCAGCGTCGCACCACTCGAACTCCTTCTCGGCCAGCGCGATCAGCTGCTCCGGCGAGTACGGAATCAGCTCGTCCTGCAGATCGAACACGAGGCCCTGCCGGCCGCGCGCGGCGCCGGTAATTCCGCTGGCGTCGGCCTTGCGCGGCGGGTTGGCCGGAAGCGTCACCCCGAAGCGGGCGAGCTGCTGCTCCGCCGTCTTCCTGATGTAGAGGTAGTCGACCTGCGCGTTGCGGGTCAGGGTTTCGAACCTGAGCGTCCGAAGCGCGGCGAGCCAGTCCTGGTAGAACTTCCGATCGCGCACAGTCGGAGGCTGAACCGATTGCGCCCCCCGGGCGCCCTGAGAGGCTTCGGCGCCGCCTCGGCCTCCACGGCCGGAACTGCCGCGGAACCGCTGCACGATCGCCGACATCTCGTCCTGCGGCAGGGCAAGAATCCCGGCGAGATCGGGCACCGACGGGAATTTCGGCGCGGGAGCCGGCGCGATGCCGGCCTCTTGCGGCACAATCACGTTGGACGATCCGAGATCGGCCGCGGCGACCTTGTCCTTCAGCAGGGCGCTGTAGCCCTGAAGAGCCGCGTCGGCCTTCTTGAACGGGACCCCCACCCACCAGGTGAAGAGCGGGTCGTACCCGTTGTAGAAGGCGAACCACTCGCCGAGACCGCTCCGAAGCGCATCGGCCGCCGCCGCGCCGCGGGTCGCGAGTTCTTTGCCGATGCGCAGCCCGTCGGCTGCGGGCGACGCGCCAAGCCCGCCCTCGATCCGGGCGCTCATGCGGACGACCTGCCGGGTGATGTCACTGAGGACGCCGGCCGCCCCTTCGGGATCGACAGTCTCGAGCCGAATGCGTGACTCGACCAGCTGCACGATCGCGGGGGCAAATGGCACGATCGGCGAAACCTGCGCGAGTGCCGCCGAGTCGTCTTCCAGCTGCTTCGAGTTTGATGCGATCGTCGACACGAGCTTGTCGAGGTCGCTCTTCGCCGCGGGTGACAGCTTCGTCACGTCGAGCCGGCCCAGCGCGGCCTGCCAGTCGAGGTCGAATCTCTTCAGCCTGGCGATCCGGCCGGGCGACGGATAGGCGGCAATCGGCACGGCGACGGAGGAGCCCCGGCCGCCGCCAGCTGCTCCGCGGGGGCCTCCCAGGAAATTTCCGGTCAGCGCGACGCGGTCCTGGGTGTAGCGCAGGACGACAAGTCGCATCTCGCTCTGCCTGGGCTGCAGAAGCGGCCGCAGATCCCGGGGAATGGACTGATCGACGGCCGCAGGAGACGGAGGCCGTCCCTGCCCGAAGATCGGGACGGCCAACACGGCCACGAGCAGCACGCACGGGAACACCACCGGTCCGCGTCGATTCATGATTGCGGCTCCAGGGTCAGGGCCCTCGTTCAGGGCCCCGCCTGTCAGGATGAAGCGTCTTGTCGAGTTCCGCCGGGAGCCAATCGAGAAGCCGGGGGATCATACATTGAATCCAGTCGGCCTCGCGTGATCCAGGATCCCCTGTTGGCACCCATGCGCGGCGATCCTCCAGCCCGACGCTCGGACGGAGCCGGAGGCCCGGCATGCGGCACCGCCGTCGCCTTCTCGGTACCCAGGTACCATCGGCTCGGCACCCTTGTACTATTTCCGCCTCCAGTCCTTCGCACTATCTTGTCGGAAACATCCGCACATCGGGCCCCCGGCAACGCCAGACCCGCCGGAAACCGAACCGGCAATCAGCGGGCCTGTTGAAAGGACTCGCTCTCGAAAAGACGGAAGATCGCTGTACCCGCGACCGGACTTCCAGACGATCCTCGCCGGACAGCACGTCAGCAGATGCATCCTGATCTCCCGCCTACGACCTCGTAGGGCTACACCCATGCCGCCTTGTTCAACCCCAGGTTCCGCTACCTCGAGCCGGCGAGTGTCGCCGCCAAGGGTACGCCCGCCCAAATGGAGTTCACCAGCGACTCCTGCCACTCGTCCATCCTCTCCCGGTCGACACTCCTTGGTCCGGCGCGGAACCCGGCCAGGCGGTCAACCGGGCCGTCATTCACCTGCACGGCGGCTTTGTGCCGCAGGCCAGTAGCGGCGGCCACGAATACGTCCGGCACCGTCACATCCTGGAGCTCGACGCGCACGACGTGATGCGGCCGCTCTTCGTGGCGCAGGCTCTGCCGCGACGCTATAATCGGGGTCCGGTCCTCACGATTCTTCCTGATCCGGACGCGTGTTGCCCGAAGACCGGTGTCGGGGGGATCACGGACGGTACCCGATTGCGCTCGAGGAGGCGGCAGATGAACATGGCACAGCGGGCGGGAACTCGTGCCCGGCTCATGATGGCGGCTGCGTTGATTGGCATGGGGACCATCGCGGTAGACGGCCAGGCCGTGCCGCGCGATCGGGCCGATTCAGTCCCCAGCTTCGAGGTCTATGCCATCCGTTATGCGACATCGCCGGGTTTCGCGGTGTCGTCGCTGGTCGCCGGCGCCGACCCGGCCAGGAAACTCGACCTGCCGTTCATGATCTGGGTGCTGAAGGGACCGGGAGGCCGGAACATCCTGGTGGACGCCGGATCGTACAAGGGACCGACCTTCGAGCGCTGGAAACTGGTCGACGCCATCAAGCCGTCGGACGCCGTCGCCAAGGTTGGACTTCGGCCGGACGACATCACCGACATCATCGTCACTCACGTCCATTGGGACCACATCGGCGGCCTCGATCTGTTTCCGAAGGCACGCGTGTACATCCAGCGCGAGGAATTCACGCACTACGTTGACGATCAGGGAAAGCCGAAGGATCGGACGATCACCGTGGAAGACGCCGCGATGCTGGCCTCACTGCGCGCGCAGAACCGCCTGGTTCTCGTGAACGGCGACGGGCAGCCGATCGTCGACGGAGTCACGGTGTACACCGGCGGCAAGCATACATTTGCCTCGCAGTACGTCGGCGTTCGCACGCGCGCCGGCACGGTCCTGGTGGCATCGGACAACGTCTACTTGTACGAGAATCTCGAGAAACATCTCGCGCTCGCCCAGACATCGGATCCGAGCGCCGATCTTCGCGTGCAGGATCGGATGCTCACCCTGGTGTCGAACCCGCGGCTGATCGTGCCGGGCCATGATCCGGCGGTATTCGAGCGATTCCCGAAGCCGGGAAACGGGGTCGCACGGATCGACTGAACGGCGGACGGCGATCCGGGCGCTGCTGCGCCCTCCGGCGGGTCAGTTGACGGGTTCGTCAGAAAGTGGCGTGCGGCCGGATCTCGTCAGGCCTGGAGGGATCCCGCCCCGGCAACACGACCGGATCGCCGAGATCAGATCTTCGGAAGGCCCGCCCTTGGTCAGGCAGCCCACGGCCCCGGCTTTGAGGAGACCCGTTGCGACATCGGGCGCGACGTGCATCGTCAACCCGATGACCTTGGTCGAGGGCAGCTCGCTGACGATGATCTCGGTGGCCTCGACACCGTCCATCACGGGCATGTTGATGTCCATGATGATCACATCCGGCTTGATCTGACGCGCGAGCTCGACCGCCTCCTTCCCGTCTGCGGCCTCGCCGACCACCTCGATGTCCGTCTCGAACTGCAGGAGGCTGATGAGGCCCTGGCGCAGGATCTTGTGGTCGTCGGCCAGAAGGACGCGGACGGGTTGGCCCTTCGCCCGAATCTGGAGCGCGGCGGGTTCCAGGGGCAGCGGCGGGGCGATCGGGTCCTGGCCGGCAAGCTCAACCGCCTGCGAGAGCGGCGTCAGCAGGATGAGCCGCGCGCCCTCTCCGCGCGTGCTCTCGATCTCCAGCCGGCCGCCAACGTGGGCCAGTCGCTGCTGGATGCTGAACAGCCCGAAGCCACCTGTGGCCCGGCGCGACTGGATCACGGACGGGTCGAACCCAATCCCCTTGTCCTCGACGACGATTTTCGTCCAGCGGTTCGAGGCCTGCGTCATGACGACGTCCGCCTCGCGCTCGCCGGAATGCTTCACGCAATTGAGCAGCAGCTCCCGCACCGATTCGAAGAGCAGGACGCGGAGGTTCTCGTCCGACGGCTCCGCGGATCGATCGGAGCGGACGTGGACCGCGAATCCGTGCTTCTCCTCCATGCGCGCGGCCAGCCACGACAGCCCGGCGACCAGTCCCGCCTGATGCAGGATTGGGGGGCTCAATTCCACCGTCAACGATCTCGACGCGGCGATGGCCTCGGTGATGATCGATTCGACGCCCTGGACGACGGAGGGAATCAGGCGCGCGTCCGCGCGTTTGATCATGCCGAGCTGCATCTGCGCGGCCACCAGCAGTTGCTGGATGTGGTCGTGGAGGATCGAAGCGAGGCGTTTCCGCTCGCGCTGTTCGGTCTGGGTCAGCTCCGCGGCAAGGGCGCGAAGCTGATCGGCCAGCTGCTGCACTTCCGCGGTTCGCTCGGCAACGCGCCGCTCGAGCGTCGCGTTGAGCTCCCGGACGGATTCCTCGGCCTCGACCCGGGCCGTGTCGTCCTGCACGAGCGACAACACCGACACCATGCGCCCGTCGTCGCCGAGCCTGACCGAGTTGTACCAGGTGGAGTGAATGACGCGGCCGCTCTTCGTGTAGTTCCGATTGGACGTCACGAGCCTGCGGGTCACGCCGTCGGTGAGCTTCTGCATCACCCCGGCGACCACCGGAACGTCGGCCTCGTAGATCATGTTGAGGTCGCGAATGGGGCGCCCGATGACCTCGGCGGCGCTCCAGCCGAAGATCCGCTCGGCCTCACCCGCCCAGCGGGTCATGACGAAGGCGGAGTCCCATTCGACGACCGCCAGCCCGGCGTTTTCGACGTGAGATCGGAAGCGCTCTTCCTGTTCCGCCAGCTCGAGGTGGGCGCGTTCGACCTGATGCCGCGCCGCGAGGGCGTCGTCCATCAGGTTCAGCGCCGCCCGGCGGGACTCCTGGAGCGCAGCGTTGGCCAGCGCCATTTCCGTATTGGCCGATTTGAGCGCCTCCTGCGCCCTGCGCCGCTCGGAAATGTCGCTGATGAACGAGTAGTAGATATCCGAGTCGCCGAAGGGGTCCCGGATCTTATGTACGAGCAGATCGACGGGCACACGCGTCCCGTCTTTGCGCACGTACTCCTTCTCGTACCGAATCGGAATGCCGGTCCGGTTGAGCTCGTCGATCTTTTGCTTCTCGTGCTCCTGCCACTCGGGCGGCGTCAGTTCCCTGGCCCAGTCGATCGTGCGCAATTCGTCAGCGGTGTAGCCGGTCAACCGCTCGAACGCCCGGTTGATCTGTCCGATCGTCCCATCCAGATGAGCCACGGCGAACGCCTGGGACGCCCCCTCGATGATGCTGGCGAGAAAGCGCTCGCGATCGGTCGAGGCCCTCAACGCTTCGGCGCTCTCGCGCAGCGCGAACTCCTTCTCGATGATCGCGGCCCTGTGGCGCGCGCGCCTGTACAACTCGGCAACGGCGCTGACCATCACGCCCAGGACGATGAACAGCCCCAGCGCCAACCGGTCCACGGGCAGCGCCACGGCGAAGCTGTCCACCGGCGGCATGACCCAGTAGGCGACAATGAGTGCCGAGGCAAGCGTCGACACAAGCCCGGGGCCGAATCCCCCGATCAGGGCGACAACCATGACGACGGGATACCAGGTGATGAAGTGAGGAAGGCCCGGCCCGACCGCGTAATCCATGGACCAACGCCACCCGGCGGCGAACACGGCGCCCGCCACCGCCCCGCCGTAGCGCAGCAACCATACCAAGGTGGTGCCGGCGCGCTGGCCGCGACGCACTCCGATCCGCTCCAGAATGGAGTCGACCGCCTCCGCGAGCGATTGACGCCCGCCGCCGCTCATCATCACGTGACCCCCCTCGCGCGGGCTTCGCCAGAACGGCATCCACCACGAATCGTATCGGTGCGGATCCGCCTTCGGCCCCCGCTGCGAGCCCTGGCGCCTATTATGTCCCGCGCTTGAGGGCCGTCAAGAGTGGGTGCGCCGCGACCAGCTCTTCGATTCGGCTGGCGGCTCGAGCGCAGACATGACCCGTCGGTTTCCTGGGCACCCGTGGACGGGACGAATCGTTCGTATGGCAAATCTGTAATGCACGGATCGTCATTTGTGAAATTCGTCCCGACCCCTGTGGTACCCTCGGCCATTCAACCGGGCGTTCCAGACGGCGGCCAGGCAACGCACCCCCCACTGCCCGGCTCCTCTTGCGCCCGGGCGTCGTCATTCATGACTGCTACCCGAGGAGGACGAGAGTGCGGACTGCTCGAACACATGTCGGCGGCGGATCGCTCCGCGCGGCGGCGCTCGCGGCCACGATGCTGTGGCTGGTGCCCGTCTCTGCCGGGTCGGTTGATGTCGCCACGTATCACAACTACCAGGACCTGTCCGCCGCCCTGAAAGCGGTCTCCACGGCCCACCCTGATCTTGCCCGGCTGGTGTCGATCGGCAAGACGGTTGAGGGACGCGACATCTGGGCGATCGAGCTGGCAAGTCCTGCCGGCACGCCGGTCGACCAGCGGCCCGGCCTGCTGGTTGCCGCAAACTTCGAAGGCGATCACGTGGTCGGGAGCGAGATCGCGCTGTACCTCGCCGACTACCTGGCCGGGTCCTACGCGACCGACGCGACCGTGAAACAGCGGCTCGACAACCAGGTCGTCTATATCGTGCCGCGGGTCAACCCGGACGGAGCCGAGCAGATGTTCGCCGCGGTCAAGACGGGCCGCCGGACCAACGCCACCTCGTTCGACGCCGACAACGACGGGCGCGCAGACGAAGACGGCCCGCAGGATCTCAACAAGGACGGCCTCATCACCGTCATGCGGGTGAAGGATCCGAAGGGACCGTACATGATCGACCCTGCCGATTCGCGGCTGATGAAGCGCGCGGATCCGGCCAGGGGCGAAACCGGCGGCTACGCGATCTACTGGGAAGGCCTCGACAAGGACAATGATGGGTTCATCGCGGAAGACGGCCCCGGCGGCGCCGACATCAACCGCAATTTCCAGCACCAGTACCCGTACTTCCAGCCTGATGCCGGCCGCTACATGACGAGCGAGTCCGAGTCGCGCGCCATGCTGGACTTCGTGCTCAAGCACACCAACATCGCGGCGGTTCTCACCTTCGGCGAGAGTGACAACCTCATTGTCCCGCCCACCCGCCGGGGCGATCTCGGGCCGGCGACGCCGATCAGCCTGATCGAGTTCGCCGATCGCAGCATCGCGGATTCCCGGCGGACCGGCATGTTCCAGGACGCCGGCGGGTTCGGAGGACGAGGCGGTCGCGGGGGCGGTGACTTCGAAGGTGGCGGGGGCGGCGGACGCGGCGCGGCGACGCCCTCCGCGGGCGGCCGCCCGAACGCGGGCCGGGCGCCGGCGACGACCATCAACACCAGCGACATCGAGTACTTCCTCACCATCAGCGAGCAATACCGCCAGGCGACGGGCCTGCGAGCCGCTCCGCCCGTGCGGACGCCGGCCGGCGCGTTCTTCGAGTACACGGTACTTCCAGTACGGCGTGCCATCGTTTTCCACTCCAGGCTGGGGCCCGCAGCCCCGGGCGGCCTCGGCTCCGGCCGCGTCGAACGACGAGCCGGCTGAGCTTCGCGGCGGACCGTTCGTGCCGCAAGGCGGAGCAGCGCGCGGCCAGGCCGGCGGGCGCGCGGGTGCCCCGGGTCAGCCCGGCGGACGGGCCGGCGGGGCGCAGGCGGGCGGCGCGGACGCCGGCGGGCCTGCCTATGCCGATCTGCGGATGCTGCGGTGGATGGACGCCGAGAAGATCGACGGCTTCGTGAAGTGGACTCCCTTCAAGCACCCGACGCTCGGCGATGTCGAAATCGGAGGCTTCAAGCCTGTACGTCCTGAGCAATCCCCCGGCGGACAGGATTCCCGATCTCGCGGCGAGCCACGCGAAGTTCGTGCTCTACCTGACGTCGCTCTTCCCGAAGGTCAGGATCGCCGGCACCGAGGTCACCTCGCACGGCGCCGGCGTCTACCGGATCAAGGCGCAAGTGGTGAACAGCGGCTATCTGCCGACATCGCTCGCGCACGGCGTCGTATCGACCTCCGTCAAGCCGACCATGGTGCAGCTCGGCATCGATGCGAAGGACATCATCGCCGGCAACGAGAAGACCAGTTTCATCGCTGCGCTTCCCGGGTCGGGCGGCCTGCAGAGTTACGAGTGGGTGGTGAAAGGGAAACCCGGGAGCACCGTCACGCTCAATGTCGTGTCGCAGAAGAGCGGCCGCGACAGCGTGACGTTGATCCTCAAGTAGCCAGGCCGTGAACTCCCGGAGGACTTGTCAATGACGAAGACTCATTTCAGATTGATTGCCGCCGCGGGCATCGCTCTCGCGGCTGTCGCGTATACGGCGCCAGGGATGCTCGGCCAGGAGAAGCCGGCCCAGGCGAAACCGGCCCAGGCGAAGCCCGCGCCGGCCAGGCCGGCAGCCTCCGCCACCTCTCCAGCCGCACAGGCCCCCAAGCCATGGCTGCCCGAGAGCCAGGGGCCGACCTCAGAGCGCACGTTCAAGGTGAAGCTCGACTTCAATCGCTGGCACGACGTCGCCGAACTCATCGCCGACATGAAGACGATGGAGAAGGCGTGGCCGAAGTTCCTCAAGTACGTGTCGATTGGGAAGACGGTCGACGGCCGCGACATTCCCGCCATGATCATCAACAACCCGGATACCGGGGCCGAGCTCGGCAAGGCGGGGATGTTCATCGAAGCCAACGTCCATGGGAACGAGATCCAGGGAGGGGAAATCTGCCTCTACACGATCTGGTACCTGATGGAGAACTACGGGAAGATCGACCGGATCACGAAGCTCGTGAACGAGCGCGTGTTCTACTTGCTGCCGACCGTCAATCCGGACGGCCGCGACTGGTTCCTCCACGGGCCGGGCGGCAACGCGCGCAGCGGCCATCTGCCCGTCGACGATGACAACGACTACCAGGTCGAAGAGGACTGGCCGACGGACCTGAACGGCGACGGGGTCGTCTCCCAGATCCGGAAGTTCGTCGGCGTGGGCAACGGCAACATGCGCAAGAGCGCCGCCGACCCTCGCATCCTGGAGGCTGCGCCCTTCGGGAAGGGCGACTACGTCATGCTGGGGTCCGAGGGGATCGACCGGGACGGCGACGGCCGGATCGGGGAAGACGGCCCCGGCAGCTATGACGGCAACCGCAACTGGGCCGCGGACTGGCAGCCCGACTACGTGCAGAGCGGCGCGCTCGATTATCCGTTCCAGTTGCCGGAAGCCTACGCGATCAACCAGTTCCTGCTGGCGCACCCGAACATCGCGGGCGTGCAGAGCTACCACAACAACGGCGGCATGATCCTGCGCGGCCCCGGCGCCGAATCGGTCGGCGAGTATCCGCGCGCCGACGTCCTCGCATACGACGAGCTTGGACAGGGCGGCGAACGCATGCTTCCCTACTACCGCTACCTGGTCATCTGGAGCGGGCTCTACACGGTGCACGGCGGGTTCATCGACTGGACCGCCGAAGGCCTGGGGATCCTCTCGTTCTCGAACGAGCTGTGGAACAACGGGCAGTACTACAACAGCCCGGCGCTGGTCGACCAGCAGAAGGACGCCAACAGCCCGATCAATCCCCGGGTGGCGAACTACTGGTGGAACGACAACCTCGAGTTCGGCGATCAGTTCATCGAGTGGAAGGAGTTCGACCATCCGCAGTTCGGCAAGGTGGAGATCGGCGGATGGAAGAAGACCTACGGCCGGGTGCCGCCCCGGTTCATGACCGAGGAGCTGTGTCACCGCAACATGGCCTTCACGCTCTTCCAGGCCGATGAGATGCCCATGATGCGGATTGGAGAGACGAAGGTCGAGAGCCTGGGCGAAGGGGTCTTCAAGGTCTCGGTCGATCTCACCAACCCGAAGATCGTGCCGACCGTGCTCGCGGCGGCCGCTCGTGACAACATCGTGCCGCCCGACATCCTGACGGTCGACGGCAAGGCCGTCGAGGTGATTTCGGCCAGCGTCGTCCGCAGCAAGTTCCAGCCGATGGTTCAGCAGCTCATCGACCAGAAGGACCTGAAGCGCATCATCGTTCGCAACGGGGTCCCCGGGAAGACAACCAGGACGATTCAGTACCTGGTGAAGGGATCGGGAGACATCACGGTCAAGTACGCGAGCCTCAAGGGAGGAACGGTCCAGAAGACGCTGGCGTTGAAGTAGATTCGGGAAGCTGAAAGCGGGTTCGAAGGGCGGCGCGGCAGGTGCCGCGCCGCCTGGATCGAGTCGCCGGCGTCATGAAGGATTCGCCGATGCGGCTCGGAGCGGCAGGCGCTACAGCACTTCCTGCCAGCGCGGCGACGCCGCGAAGGCGGCATGGATGAGCCCGACGTGGGAGTAGGCCTGAGGAAAGTTACCGGAGAGGCACCCACGCTCGACGTCATAATCTTCCGACAGCAGCCCCAGCCCCGGGATCGACGCGGTGACCCGATCGAGCAGGTCCCGCGCCTCCGCCATACGCCCGGTCGTGGCGAGAGCCTCGATCAGCCAGAACGTGCAGAGGATGAACGTCACCTTCGGCGATCCCAGGCCATCATCCACCCGATATCGCATGATCCAGCCGTCTCGCCCCAGCGCGCGCTGGACCGCATCGATGGTGCCCCTGATCCTGGGGTCGGCAGGCGGCAGGAGACGGAGACTGGCCACCTGGAGGAGCGCGGCGTCGAGATCCTGCCCGCCGAACGCGGATACGAAGCTGCCCTGGGACTCACTCCAGGCGTGGGCGATGAGGTCCTGGCGAATCGCGTCAGCCGCCGATCGAAGCGCCGTCTCCCGCCCCGGCATGTGCCGCGCCGCCACGTTGGCCATCCGGTCGGCAGCAGCCCAGCACATGAGCGTGGAGAACGTCTGGCGCTTCAGATGACTGCGCTGCTCCCAGATGCCGGCGTCGGGTGTGCCCGCGAGGTGAATCGCCTTGCTCGTCAGGCGATCCAGCAGGTCGAGTGTCGCGGGTGATCGTTCCGCGCTGAAACGCTCGTCGACGAACACGGGAGAGAGCGCGAGCACCATCTCGCCGAAGACATCATGCTGGCGCTGGATGGCCGCGGCATTCCCCACGCGGACCGGACCGTCGCCGTTGAAGCCTGGCCAGTCCGGCAGGATTCGTTCGTCGAGATCGACGTTCGCATCGATGCGATAGAGCGGGGCCAGATCGAGATCGGACGTCCCGCTCGCGATCGTGATCAGGTAGCGGACGAACTCCTCGCGTTCAACGAAGTGCCCGAGCAGCCGGAACGCGGAGAGCACGTAGTAGGCATCCCGCAGCCAGCAGTACCGGTAGTCCCAGTTCCGCCCGCTGCCAGGTGATTCCGGAATCGACGTCGTGGTCGACGCGACGATGGCGCCGGTGTCCTCGAAGCAGTGCAGCTTCAACGCGAGCGCCGATCGAATCACCGGCTTCTGGTACAGCGGCGGCATGTCACATTCCTTGATCCACCGCCGCCAGTATCTGAGGGTCTCGCTGAGGAATCGCTCACAGAGGCCGGGGAGAGGTTCCTCGACCGGGGCGCCCCAGGACAGCACCAGGTGGCGCCGATCGGTGAGCGCGAACGGCTGGCCCGTCAGGTACGAGATGGGAATGTCGGTCGTCAGGCGAAGCTGGGACGGGAAGCCGTCATACCGGACGTGATGGGAGCCGGCCAGCGGTGTCGCCGGCCGTTTCGACCAGCCGATCCGCGGCTCGCACCGCACGCGGATCCGGGGAGTGCCCTGGATGGGCTCGACGATCCGCACCAGCTGCGTGGGACGGAAGGTCCGGTCGTACAACTCGAACCTCGGGGCGAAGTCGAGCACCCGCAGTGTGCCGCCGTCGGTCTGGAACCTGGTCTCCAGGACGTTGGTGTTGTCGAGGTAGGCCTGCGTGCCGGATTCACCGCCCGCCGGTCCGACGGTGAAGTGCCCGCCGTTCTGCGCGTCGAGCAGGGTCGAGAAGACCGGCTCGGCGTCGAATCGGGGCAGGCAGCACCAGACGATGGCGCCCGTGCGCTCGACCAGCGCCGCATACTGGCAGTTGCCAATCAGACCGAGGTCTTCGAGGTGCATCGCCCGCCCGATCGCCGTGCCGTTATAATCCGATCTGTCCCCCGGATCGACGCCGGATCCCACGCGGCAGGATCCTGACCTGCGGCGATCCGGAACCCGTAAGTGCTACTCTACGCCTGTGCCGGAGGCTCGTGGCCTCCCGAATTCCCCGGAATGAGCGGACAGGTTGCACGATGTCCCGAGCCCTTCGTTTCGTGTTCGCCCTGGTGGTCGGCCTGGCGCTGCTGACCTGGGCGGCCTCTGTCCTGGTCCAGAGGACGACGCGAAGCTGGTTCGAGCGGGACATTCAGCTGCGCGCCACCCTCGCCGTCAACGGCGTCCGGGAGGCCCTGATCTCCCGCTGGAATCCCGCTCATGCCGCGGACCTGCGCGACGTGCTGAGTGTGCTGGCCCGCGACGAACGCATCATGGGGGCCGCCGCCTGCACGAACGACCAGGCGATGCTGGCCCGAACGACGGAATTCCCGGCGGGCCTGGGATGTCAGTTCGTCAGCTCGCAGATGCGTGGCGCGAATGCTCAGCCCGGGGCCGATCCACCGTGGGCCGCGGTTCTGCCGCTGCCCGGGGGCAACGTGCATGTGACGGCGATTCGGATCGCCGGTGACGCGGGGCCGCTCGGCTTCGTCGTGCTCGTGCACGACCTGAGTTACGTCGAGCGCCGAGAGGCCACCACGCGCAGGTTCCTCCTCTTTGCGTTCGGCATCCTGGCGGCGGCGGCGTCGGTCACCACGCTGGTGGCGGCCAGGCTGTCGTGGCGCGGGTGGAGCGCCGAGCTGCAGCGCCTGCTGCGGGGCGAGTCGCCTCACCCGGAGTTCGTGCCGTTTCTTCGCGACGTCCGTGAGCTGGTCGATCGCCTGGCGTCCGACCGGGAGGCGGAGGGCGCCGGCGGGCTCTGGACCCCGCAGCGGCTCAAGAACACCCTGAGCCGACACCTTCACGGCGAGCGCATCGTGATTGTCGCCAACAGGGAACCGTACATCCACGAACGCAGGAGCGACGGGAGCATCGCCATCCTGCACCCTGCCAGCGGCCTGGTGACCGCGCTCGAGCCGGTCATGCGCGCCTGCTCGGGCGTCTGGATTGCCCACGGGAGCGGATCGGCTGACCGGGAGGTGGTCGACAAGCACGGTCACATACGGGTTCCGCCCGGCGAGGAGTCCTACGCGATCCGCCGTCTCTGGCTGACACCGGAGGAAGAGCGAGGATACTACTACGGGTTCTCCAACGAGGGCCTGTGGCCGCTCTGTCACATGGCCCACACGAGGCCCGAGTTCCGGCTCGAGGACTGGAATCACTACCAGGCGGTCAACCAGAAATTCGCCGAGGCTGTCTGCGAGGAAGTCTCGTCGGTCGATCCGATCATCCTGGTTCAGGACTACCACTTCGCGCTGCTCCCCCGGATGATCCGTGAGCGACTTCCTCGGGCGATCGTCCTGACCTTCTGGCACATCCCGTGGCCCAACTCCGAGCGATTCGGGATCTGTCCCTGGCGGGATGAGCTGCTGACGGGCATGCTCGGCAGCAGCATCCTGGGCTTTCACACGCAGTTCCACTGCAACAACTTCCTCGACACGGTCGACAGGTTTCTCGAAGCGCGGATCGACCGGGAGCAGAACGCGGTTGTCCTGAAAGGCCAACACATCCTGGTCCGGCCGTACCCAATCTCGATCGAATGGCCCAGCTCCTGGGCGCTGGCGTCGCCATCGGCCACCGAGTGCCGGCTGTCCGTCTTCGAGGAGCTCGGACTCGCTCCCGACGCATATCTCGGCGTGGGCGTCGACCGGCTGGACTACACCAAGGGCATCGAAGAGCGCCTGCTCGCCGTGGAGCGCCTGCTCGAACGTCACGAGGAGCTGCGCGGGCGCTTCACCTTCGTGCAACTGGCCGCCCCGAGCCGGACCGCCATTCCGCAATACCAGCTCGTGAACGAGACCGTGGAGCGGGTCGCGGCCCGCATCAACGAGCGTTTCGCGACGGCTGATTATCGGCCCATCATCCTGCGCCGAACGCATCACGAGCCGCCGGCCGTCTTCCGCTTCTACAAGGCGGCGGACCTGTGCTACGTCAGCAGCCTGCACGACGGGATGAACCTGGTCGCCAAGGAGTTCGTCGCGGCCAGGGACGATGAACGGGGAGTGCTCGTCTTGAGCCACTTCACCGGCGCCGCGCGGGAACTGACCGAGGCGCTCGTCGTGAATCCGTACGATTTCGAGCAGGCCAGCGATGCGCTGTACGCCGCGCTGGCCATGACGGCAGAGGACCAGCGCGACAGGATGCGCGCCATGAGGACGCTGCTGGCCGAGTTCAACGTGTATCGCTGGGCTGGACGGATGCTGGTGGACGCGGCCCGCGTGCGAAGGCGCGACAACCTCACGGGCCGCCTGTCCGGCGGGTGGCTCTCACGCAACGCCGAGTCCTCATGAAACCCCTGTTCGGCCGTGAAGGCCTGGCCCGGCTTCGCCGGTTCGCCGGATCCAACGTGCTGCTGGCCTTCGACTACGACGGCACCCTGGCGCCGATTGTCTCGGCGCCGGGTGCCGTCCGGATGAGACGGTCGACGCGCGTCCTCTTCTCCACGCTCGCGAAGCGCTACCCGTGCGTGATCATCTCGGGCCGATCGCGGGCCGATCTGCTCGCCAGGCTGAGGGGGATCAGCGTCGCCCTGGTCGTCGGCAATCACGGGGTCGAGCCGTGGGACGCCCCGCGCCCCGAGCGGCCGATGATCCGCCGGTGGCGGACCCTGCTCGAAGCGAGGCTGAACCCGCTCGACGGAATCGAGATCGAGGACAAGGGTTACTCGATCGCCATCCACTACCGCCGGGCACGCGAGAAAGCCAGGGCGAGGACGAGAATCCGCGAAGCCGTCGGACGCTTCCGGAACGCCCGCCTGGTGATGGGCAAGCAGGTCGTGAATCTCCTGACGAGGGCATCACCCGACAAGGGGATGGCGCTCGGGATTGCCCAGGCGCATCTCGGCTGCCGCACGGCCGTCTATGTTGGCGACGACGAGACCGATGAAGACGTATTTGCGATGCGCCGGCCTGGCCGGGTGCTGACCGTCCACGTCGGCGCCAGGAAGGACTCCCAGGCGTCGTTCTTCATTCGGAACCAGAAGGAAATCGACCGCCTGCTGCGGACGCTGATCGAGTGGGCGCGCTGAGGGCGCCGGTCCGACGCGCAGACCGATCACCCGTTCCGTGCTCGCCAGGCTATTTCAGGGAGGTCAGGGACTCGCGGAGTCGCAGCCTGCGTTCCTGGACCTTGACGCGCAACAGGACCTGGTCCGCCCGCCGGAGGGTGCTGATGGCGGGCTCCTGATCGACGCGGACCGCCCATCCGATCGTGAAGGAGACAGGGGCGGATCCCGGCCCGGTGCGGTGCAGGCGCTCGACGACCAGGTGCGTCTCTTCAAGGCCCAGCCCGGGCAGCAGGATCGCGAACTCGTCGCCTCCCGTGCGGATCACCGGATCCTCGACTCGCACCTGCTGCATGAGGAACCGCCCGAGCTGCACCAGGAGTCGATCGCCGGCGTCGTGTCCCAGGCGATCGTTGGTCTCCTTGAAGCGGTCGACGTCCACCATGATCACGCCCAGGGGCGACTGGAGACGGTCCAGCCGTTCGAGCGTCTCGTCCATGTAGCGGCGGTTGTAGCATCCGGTCAGCGCGTCACGCGTGGTCAGCTCACGCAGCTGCCGCTCGAGGGTTTTGCGATCCGTGATGTCCACCAGGATGCCGTGATAGAGCACCTCGCCGTTGGCCGGATCGATGACCTGGTGCGCGGTATCGAGCACGGTGCGGACGCCGCCGTCGGGCCGGCGAATCTCCAGTTCGAATTCGCGGACGGAGCCGTGGGCATCGAGGATCCTGAGCTCGTCGACGCGCCGCGACGGATCGACGAGCAGCGTGGCCGCGGTGTAGGCCTTCAGCTGATCGAGCGATGCGACACCGAAGATTTCGAGAAGCGCGGGGTTCGCATCCAGGATGCGTCCCGCCACCGTCGTGATGTAGACGCCTTCCCGGAGGTTCCGCACCAGCTCGGCGAGCGTTTCGATGTCATCGAGACTTCGCATGGAGAGTCGGTCCCAAGGCCTGCAAGCGAGTGGCGCTGCTGGAGCCGGTGCGAATCATACACCAGCTCCCACGCGCGCGACAGGAACCTGCCCGGGATCCGACAGTCCACCACTCATTGGCTCGCCCGAGCATCGTGCAACGCTTCACACCCAAGGCATGTGGCCCGCGGCCTCTGCCCTATAACCTATGACCTGTAACCTGTAACCTATTACCTCCAATACGGCTCCCACTCGATGCAGCCGGGCTCCATCTTCCGCAGCCAGTCGAGCGCCGGCTGGCCGATGGGCGCGCCGGGCGGCACTTCGGGTGGCGCCACTCGCTGGAACGAGGACGGGTCGTCCAGGAACTTCTTGATGTCGCGTGCGAGCAGCGCGTTGTGCGCCGCCTGATCCGCGTCGCCGGACGGCTGTTCCCGGGCGAGTTCGGCCATCTTCTTCTCGAGCTTCGCCGTCGCAATCGCTCTCACCTGCGGCATGCGGCGAGCCGGCGACGAGCGCCATGATCTCGTCAATCACGACCCGATCGACGGTCCGCCGAATCTCGACCTCGTACGCGCCCGTCGCCGTGGCGCCGAACGAAGACGCGAAGAGTGTCTCGATGACTTCATCGAGGCCCGGCAGCGATGGATCGACGGCGTGCTGCTCGACGATCCGGGCAGCGCGCTCGTCCTGCAACACGTTCGACACGGTGTGGTAGGCAGCGACCGCAGCGGGCGTGAGCACGTCGAAAACCCCGCCGGTGTAGCGCGGGAACAGCTCCCGGTGCGCTCCGTAGCCATCGGGGCGCGGCGGCAGGCGCTTGACGACGCTGTCGGGCAGCGCCAGCGCCGACGGCGCAAGCGTCGCGCCGAGCGCCTTGAGCGCGGCGCGCTGCTCCGCCCCGGTCGCCCACGTGAACGGCACGCGGCCGTCACCTCGCATCGCATAGATGTAGTTCTGGCCGCCGAGCACGGAGGCGGCCGCCTCGACCTGGTAACGATGGTGGAGGTAGAGCGGCAACAGGACTTCCTCCATCAACGCCAGGGGCTGGCCCGCGCGAATGTTGTTCTCGCCGAACCTCGAGAGCGCCACGCGCCGGATGTCCATCAGGCGGTTCAGCTCGGCGGCCGCATCGGTGCCATTCGACCACTGGTCGACGCGCGGATGGGCGTCCATGTCCTGGTTGGTCAGGTAGATGAGGTCCTTCTTCCAGGCATCGTCCAGGATCGCCGCCAGGGCCTGCGCCTCGTTGGTGCCCGGCGGGAAATCCTGGTAGCCATACGTGATGGCCACCTTGTCCCACACCCCGATGCCGACGTCATAGACCTTGGAGAAGTCGAACGTCCCGTCGGCCTTGAGCGTCACGAGCGGGAACGGATAGTCCATCACCGAGATGCGCCCGGCCGTGCTGTCGTAATACTGATGACCGAGCCCGAGCGTGTGACCGATCTCGTGGGCCGCGAGCTGCCGGATCCGGGCGATCGCCCACTCCCGCAGCTCCGGGGCCGGCTCGGTGCCGGTCTTGTAGGGCGCCAGCAGCCCTTCGGCGATCAGGTAGTCCTGGCGATCGCGCAGCGATCCCAGCTCGACCACGCCCTTGATGATCTCGCCCGTTCGCGGATCCACCACCGACCCGCCCGTGCTCCAGCCCCTTGTCGATCGGTGGACCCAGTTGACGACGTTGTACCGGATGTCGAGCGGGCTCACACCGTCGGGGAGCAGCTCGACGCGAAAGGCGTTGCGATAGCCGGCTGCCTCGAAGGCCTGGTTCCACCATCTCGCGCCATCGAGCAGGGCGGAGCGGATGGGCTCGGGCGCGCCGGGATCGATGTAGTAGATGATCGGCTTGACGGGGTCGCTGATCTTGGCCTTCGGATCGACCTTCTGCAATCGATGCCGGCGCAGGTACCTCACCGTCATCGGCTCGCCGAGCGGCTGGGAGTAATCCTGGAACGCTAGGTCGCCGTAGCCCGATCGCGGATCGTACTTGCGCGGCTTGTAGTTGCCGTCGGGCAGCTCGACCAGCGAGTGGTGGACGCGGATGCTGGCCGACTCGCCGCTGGCGGCCACGGCGTTCACCCCGTCGAAGTACTGCGGGTTGGCGCCTCCCCTGCCGCCCCCGCGACCGCCGCCCGCCCCGCCGGCGGCGGCCGGCTGGCTCACGAAGGTCAGCTCGACCTCGAGCTCGGTGTTCTTCGGGAAGTTCTGCGTCATCGGCAGGTAGATCGTGCTGCGCGTGTTGTCCAGGCGATATGAACCCGGACGCAGCCGCGCACCGATGTTGGTCGAGTCGCGAAGCAGGAATTCCGTCGCGTCGACCAGCACCCGCCCCGGCGATTCGGCGACCGCCGGGAATCCCCACAGGACCGACCGGGCGAAGGCGTCGCGCACGTCCTTCACCTCGGCGGGGTTCGTGCTCTGGGACCTGAACCGGTAGTTCGGCTGGACGAGCAGGATCTTCGGCCCGACGCGTTCGAAGAACACGATTCGCGAGCCGGCCAGCGCTCCTCGATCGACGCCGATGTCGTTCGAACCCAGCCCGGACGCGATGCCCGAGCTGAGCAGGATTTCCGTGTTGAACCGCGAGATCTCGAGGAAGAGCTGGCCGCTCCGTTCGTCCCAGTAGACCGGGAAGAGCCCGTCCATCTTCTTCATCGACGCGGTCCGATCCTCGATCGAGGGCATCGGACCCGCCGATCCGCGCTGGCCCGCCGGCGGCTGCGCGAGCGCGGTGCCGGCTGGCATCACCGTCGCGACGGCAGCCAGGGCCGCAATCAGGAACCAGACGTGAACGGTGGAACCACGCCGTGACACGAACCTGGAACGACTCATGGAGCGCCTCCGCGTGCTCGGGTTACCTGGGAATCCGTCTGAAAAGTCTACGCGGACAGGTCGACTTTCCCAAGCGGTATACACGAGGCGGCGTTCAGGCTCGCGCCTCAAGGCTTAAGGCTTAAGGCCTCAGGCATGGCCCAAGGGCTGCAGCCCAACGCTTTCATCAAAGGTATACTTCTTTCACTGTACCTTTCTGATCCCCGGAGGTCGCATGCGACGATGGTGGCTGCGCTCGATTCCCGTCCTGTCGGCGATGTTCGTCTTCGTGATGCTGGCACCGGGCGTGCACCCGGCCGCCCAGGCTCCGCCCGCGGGGAGCGTCTATCCCGACAGCATGTTCAGCGGCCTCCGCTGGCGGAACATCGGTCCCAATCGAGGGGGCCGCTCGATCGCCGTCGCCGGCAGTGAGTCGCGGCCGCTGGAGTACTACTTCGGCGCCACGGGCGGCGGAATCTGGAAGACGAACGACGGCGGCACGACGTGGCGGCCGGTCGCGGACAAGTTCCTCAAGACGTCCTCGGTGGGCGCCCTCGCCGTTTCCGAATCGAACCCCGACATCGTCTATGCCGGCATGGGCGAGGTGGAGTTGCGCGGCAACGTCATCCAGGGCGACGGCGTGTACCGCTCGTCGGACGCCGGCAAGACCTGGGCTCAGGCAGGGCTGAAGGACTCGCAGGCGATCGGGCGGATTCGAATCCACCCGAAGAACCCCGACCTCGTCTATGCGGCGGTGCTCGGCAAGACTTACGGCCCGAGCCCCGAACGCGGCGTCTACCGTTCGAAGGACGGCGGCAAGAACTGGGAGCGAGTGCTCTATCGCGATGTCAGGACGGGGGCGGTCGACCTGGCGATGGACGCCAACCATCCGGACGTCCTGTATGCCGGCATGTGGGAGGCCTTCCGGACGCCGCACTCGCTGTCGAGCGGGGGCCCGGGCAGCGGCCTGTTCAAGTCGACTGACGGCGGCACGACGTGGACCGATCTGACCAGGAATCCCGGGCTGCCCACGGGTATCTGGGGGAAGGTCGGCATCGCGGTGTCGCCGGCCGACAGCGCCCGCCTCTACGCGATCATCGAAAACGAAAATGGCGGCGTGTTCGTGTCGGACGATGCCGGGGCGACCTGGAAATCGGTGAACACCGAGCGCCGCCTTCGGCAGCGCGCGTTCTACTACACGCGCATTTATGCAGACCCGAAGGCGCGCGATACCGTCTACGTCCTCAACACGGGGTTCTACCGGTCGACCGATGCGGGAAAGACCTACCGGGCCATCCGGGTGCCGCACGGCGACAACCACGACCTGTGGATCGCGGCGAACGATCCGAAGCGGATGATCAACAGCAACGACGGCGGCGCCAACGTGTCGGTCAACGGTGGCGAGACCTGGACGAAACAAGAGTACCCGACCGGCCAGTTCTATGCGGCGTTCCTGACGACGCACATTCCGTATCAGGTGTGCGGGTCGCAGCAGGACAACTCGACGGCCTGTGTGCCGAGCACCGGCACCGGCAACGAGTACTACGAGGTTGGAGGCGGCGAGAGCGGGTACATCGCGCCCGATCCGCTCAATCCCGACGTGTTCTACGCGGGCAGCTACGGCGGCCTCCTGACACGGTACGACCGCAAGACGGGCCAGCGGCGGGCGGTGGACGTCTGGCCGGACAACCCGATGGGCTACTCGGCCAAGGACATCACTGAACGGTTCCAGTGGACCTACCCGGCGGTGATTTCGCCGGCTGATCACAAGACGCTGTACGTCGGATCGCAGCACGTGTGGCGAACCACCAACGGCGGTCAGAGCTGGGACCGCATCAGCGGGGACCTCACGCGGCACGATCCGAGCACGATGGGGCCCTCGGGAGGCCCGATCACGCTCGATCAGACCGGCGTCGAGACCTACGCCACGGTCTTCACGATCGCGCCGTCGAGCCTGGACGGCAACCTCATCTGGGCCGGGTCCGATGACGGGCTCGTGAATGTGACGCAGGACGGCGGGAAGCAGTGGACCGACGTGACGCCGAAGGACCTGCCCGATTTCGCACGCATCAGCCTGATCGCGGCGTCGCCGCACAAGGCGGGCACGGCGTACGTGGCGGCGAACAGGTACCAGCGCAACGACCGCGCGCCGTATGTCTACCGGACCGACGACTTCGGGCGCAGCTGGACGAAGATCGTGAACGGCATCCCGGCCGACGACTTCGCGCGATCGATCTGCGAGGACATCAGGAAGCCGGGGCTGCTCTACCTGGGCACCGAGACCGGCATCTACGTGTCGTTCAACGGCGGCGGCCTGTGGCAGTCGCTGCGGCTCGAGTTGCCCGTCACGCCTGTCCACGGCGTGGTATCGACCGACACGGACCTGGTCATCGCGACGCACGGGCGGTCGTTCTACATCCTGGACAACGCCGCGATCCTGCGGCAGTTCACGCCGGAGCTGCCCAACGAACCGGTGCACCTCTTTGCGCCGCCCACGGCCATGCGGTCCGTCAGCCGGGGCGTGCCGGTCGACTACTACCTCAAGACCGCTTCCGACAAAGTCACGATCGACATGCTCGACGGCCAAGGACAGGTTGTGAACACCTTCACCGGCGAAACGCAAAAGGCGGCGCCGGCGCCGGAAGCTGCCCCCCCGGGAGACGAGGAAGGTCCACGGCGGCCCGTGGCGCGCGTCACGACCAGGGCCGGCATGAACCGGTTCACGTGGGACATGCGCTACGCCAGCGCCAAGGATTTCCCGGGCATGATCATGTGGGCGGGAAGTGTCCGCGGGCCGATCGCGCCTCCCGGCAGCTACCAGGTCCGGCTGACAACCGGCGGCGAGTCGAAGACGCAGCCGTTCACGATCGTGAGGAATCCGAATATCGCGGGGCTGACCGATGCCGACCTCCAGGAGGAGTTCAAGCTGGCGCAGCAGATCAGCAACCGGGTGAACCAGGCGAACGAGGCGGTGATTCGGATCAGGGATCTGAAGAAGCAGCTCGGCGACCGGCTCGATGCCTTGAAGGTCAAGGAGAAGGGACAGAGCGCGTCGCTGGCGCGGCTCACCACCGAGGGGTTCATCAACAAGCTGACCATGGTCGAGGGCGAGATCTACCAGTATCGGAACCAGAGCAGCCAGGATCCCCTCAACTATCCGATCAAGCTCAACAACAAGCTGGCGGCGCTCCAGGGTGTGGTCGAGAGCGGCGACGGCAAGCCGACCGAGCAGTGCTACGAGGTCTTCAAGGAGCTGGGCGATCGGCTGACCGAGCAGACGAACAAGCTCGATGCGATCGTGAAGACCGACATCCCGGCGCTCAACAAGGAGCTCGCGAAGAAGAAGCTGGAGGGGGTGAAGTAGGTTACAGGTTCCAGGTTACAGGTTACAGATCGCGGGCTACGAGGAGCGGGAATCGGCCGGCGGCCGGAGGCTGCACGCTGCACCCCGGTCGGTTCGCGTGCCTTCAGGATGAGGGTGCGGTGCGGAGCCCGTTCAGGAACGCCTCGAAGTCCGGCAGGTATTCCTCGAAGAGGTTCCTGCCTGTGAACGTGATGACCTGGACCGTCCCGGCCGGACCGCTCCAGTAGTGGCCCAGGAACGAAAACGGGACCCCGTTCGAAATCACATCGAACCGGATCACCATGATGTCGGCGCCGTTGACACGCCGACGATCCTCCGAGGCGATCTTCACGTCGGTCGCCGCCTTCTCCATGTTGGTGATGGCGAGCTGTCGCAACTGGTCCAGCGGAACCTGGATGCGCTCCGCGATGATCTTCGCGTAGCCGTCGCCCTGGATGTGTTCGAACGTGTGGACGTTGGACTCTTCCGCCTTCGTTTCCCTCCACTTCGCGCCATCGAAGGTCAGCGATGCCTTGCCGTTGAGCAGGCTGACTTCGCGGCCGGCGGAAGGAGGCGCCGGCGCGGCGGCTGCCGGCGGCGGCGGTGTGCCGGACGCGCCGGGGGTCCCAGTGGCGGAGCTTCGTGACTGGCCGACGAGCCGGGCCTTGATGGCCCCGTAGGACTGGTCGGCGGCGAGCGCGATCGCTTCGACCGATTCCTTGAAGCTCTTCACGTCGGCGTTCTTCAGCGAGAACCAGTAGCGGGCGACGTAGTCGTTGTCCCCGTCGATCAGGACGGTGGCGTTGTCGACGCTCCGGTTCATGATCAGGAGCTGTTTGAGCGTCTCGGGGTCGTCCGCGACTTCGGCCTTCAGCGCGATCACCCCATCGATGTGGAGCTGCTGCTCGTAGGCAATGATCAAGACCCTGATGGACGACCGCTGCTCGCCCTTGAAATCGATCGACCAGACCTCTTCGGCGGCCTTCGTATACCGGTACCCGGACCCTTCCAGGAGCTTGACGACTCTGGCAATGGTCTCAGGGCTGACCTTGTCCTGCGCGCTTCCTTGCGCGGCCGCAAGGGGCTGGGACAGGAGCAGCAGGCCGATGGCAGCAGCAAGGCGCTTCATGTGTGTCCTCTGGCTGGCAGCGATCCCGACACGAATTCGGGACCAGGGTTGCGGCGCGCCGAATATTACCACGGTCAGGAATCGCCGCGGTTTCGGCACCAGCTTGTCCTGAGCGAGCGCAGCGAGTCGAAGGGCCGCCAATCGCCGGCCCCTGGCCGCCGGCCGCCGGCCGGACTGTGCCATTGAGGCCGTCAGACGCGCTCGACAATGGTGGCGATGCCCTGTCCGACGCCGATGCACAACGTCACGAGGCCGTAGCGCAGCTTACGGCGGGCCAGCTCGTGGACGACTGTCGTGAGGAGGCGGGCCCCGGTTGATCCGAGCGGGTGGCCCATTGCGATGGCGCCGCCGTTGACGTTCACCTTCTGCGGATCCATGCCCAGCTCGCGGATACAGGCGAGCGACTGCGCCGCGAAGGCTTCATTCAGCTCGACCAGGTCGATATCGTCGATGATCAGGCCCGCGCGCTCGAGCGCCTTCAGCGTCGCCGGGATCGGCCCGAGCCCCATGTAGGACGGATCGACGCCGGCAACCGCCGACGCGACGACTCGCGCCATCGGGGTGCACCCAAGGCGATCCGCCGTCTGGGCCTCCATCAGCAGGAGTGCCGCGGCGCCGTCGTTGATGCCGCTCGAGTTGCCGGCCGTAACGGTACCGCCTGCGCGAAATGCCGGCTCGAGCTTCGCGAGCTGTTCGATCGTGGTCTCGGGACGGGGATGTTCGTCGGTGTCCACCACGACGGGGCCCGTTTTCTTCTTCGGGATCTCGACGGCGACCATCTCCTCCTTGAAGCGTCCGGCCGCGTGGGCCGCTGCCCACTTGCGCTGCGAACCCAGGGCGAACTCGTCCTGGTCCCGTCGCGTAACACGGTACCGCTCCGCGACGTTTTCCGCGGTCTCCCCCATGCTGATCGGCGGGAAGAGCGCGGCGAGGCGAGGGTTGGTGAACCGCCAGCCGATGGTGCTGTCGAACACCTTCGGATCCCGGCCGAAGGCGACCGGCGACTTGCCGAAAACGAACGGCGCGCGCGTCATCGATTCGGTGCCGCCCGCAATGAACACCGACCCCTCGCCCGCCAGGATCGCGTGTGCAGCCGTGGTGACCGCGCTCAGGCCCGAGGCGCAGAGCCGGTTGATCGTCTGTCCGGCCACCGTCACCGGCAGGCCCGCCAGAAGCAGCGCCATCCGAGCCACGTTCCGGTTGTCCTCGCCGGCCTGGTTGGTGCAGCCGAACACAACGTCTTCGACCAGCGCCGGGTCGAGCTGGTTGCGGGCGAGGAGCTCGGAAATGCAGACAGCGGCCAGATCGTCGGGGCGCACGTCCTTCAACGCGCCGCCGTACCGGCCGACAGGAGTCCGAACGGCGTCAACGATCACGGCATCGGGCATGGCTGATCAGTCCTTTCAGTCAGGTGGGCGGATGGCGCGTCGCGGCACATTGCTCCGGCATACCCGCTCGCGCTCGCCGGCAAGTCGCATCTCCGGGGTGCCGTCGGCGGAAGCGGCGGGTCCCCTACCCACCGCGGATTTCTGCCCCTTCGACGCGTCTTGCAGACTTACGCCGATCGGCTCGGCTCAAGGGTCTGCCTACGGCAACGTGCCGCGACCCGCGAGTTGCTCGCGCGGCCGGCCGCGAGCCGCCAGCCGCGAGTATCAGATGTACTGCCCGCCATCGACCCTGATGACTTCTCCGGTGACGTGCCGCGACCGCTCGCTGCACAGGAAGGTGACGACCCAGGCCACCTCTTCCGGTTTGCCGATGCGGCCGAACGCGATCTCCGCGAGCGCCTGTTTCCGAATTTCCTCCGGCAGCAGCTTCACCATCTCGGTATCGATGAATCCGGGCGCCACGGCGTTGCAGTTCACGTTGAAGCGGGCGAGGTCCCGCGCGATCGACTTGGTGAGGCCGATCACGCCGGCTTTCGATGCCGCATAATTGGCCTGGCCGAACTTGCCGCGCAAGCCGTTGATCGAGCTCACGTTCACGATCTTCCCGCGCCCCTGCTGCTTGAAGACCGGCGCCACCGCCCGGATGTGGTTGAAATACCCCTTCAGGTTGACGTCAAGAACGGCGTCCCATTGATCCTCGGTCATCTTCCAGATGACGGCATCGCGGTTCACGCCGGCGTTGTTGACGAGAATATCCAGCCGCCCGAAGGTCCCAAGCGCAGCGTCCACCGCCGCCTGGCCGGCTGAGAAGTCCGCCGCGTTGGCATCGACCGCGATGGCGCGCCTGCCCAGCGAGGCCACACGATCGCAGATCGCGGCGGCATCGGCGGCACGGCCAAGATGCGTGACGACCAGATTCGCCCCGTTCTGCGCCAGGTCGATCGCGATGGCGCTTCCGATGCCCTGGCTGGCGCCGGTGACGATGGCCGTCTGGTTTTCGAGATCCATGGTGCTCCCTGCCGCATCCGGCCCGTCGCCCGGAAACCCGCCCTCACGGGCTTCAGCGGCCCGGGCGCGATGCCATGTCGTCGCGGGCGTTCTTCGTGCTTCGACTCGCAATTACGGTTGCGTGTACGTGCCGGGCAACCGGTCCCAACGCTCGCTCACCACGAAGTCCTCGGGGGAACAAACTTGTCACCGAACTTGTGAATCGAAGGACTTCGCTCGAATGGCCCTGAGCATCTGCTCCGGCGAGGCCGGCAACTCTTCGATCTGCACGCCGGTCGCGTCGTAGATGGCGTTGAGGATCGCCGGAATGGTAGGCATGATACCGCCTTCGCCGACTTCTTTCGCGCCGAAGGGGCCGTTTGGCTCGTTGGTCTCGACGATGATGGCTTCGATGTCGGGCATGTCGAGGCTGGTCGGAATGCGGTAGTCGGCGAGGTTCGGATTGGCGATCCTCCCGTCCGCGCCGAACACGACCTCCTCCATCAGCGCTTCACCCAGGCCCATCGAGATGCACCCGTGCATCTGGCCTTCCACCTGTGTCCGGTTGATCGCCCGGCCGCAGTCGTGCGCGGCGACGACGCGCTCGACCTTGACGTGGCCCGTCTCCATGTCGACCTTCACCTCGGCGACCTGGGCGGAGCACCCGTAGGCGGGCGAGGTGCCCACGGTCGCTCCCTTGAACGATCCCCCGAGCGCCGGCGGGCGATACTGTCCGGTGCCGACAATCGCGCCGCGCTCGAGGAACGCCAGGCGCGCGCACTCCGCGAACGTCAGGTGCGGCCCGGGAAGGTCCAGGGACCAGCCGCGGTGCTCGCGGACATACTCGGTTCGGACCTCGCTGATGTCGACCGGGTTGCCGCTGATCTTGATCAGCCCATCTTCGATCGACAGCACGTCAACAGGAACCTTCAGCGCACCGGCAAGGACCTCGAGGACCTGGCGGCGGACGCTCTCGGCTGCCTCCAGCGTCGCGTTGCCTGTCATCAGCGTCGTCCGGCTGGAGTACGCGCCAAGGTCCATGGCGAGATCGGTGTCGCCCGAACGGACCCGGATCCGATCGACCGGGATGCCGAGCGCCTCGGCCGCGATGGTGGCCATCACGGTCTCGCAGCCCTGGCCGATCTCGGCCGCGCCGCTCTGCACTTCGACGCCTCCGCCCGACTCGTCCAGCTTGATCACCACCGTGCAGTGCGGCGTGCGCGACCGGTAGATGGGATAGCCGGCTCCCGACACGAAGAAGCCGCACGCGACGCCGGTGCCGCGCCCGGCCTCGCGCTTCGACGAGCGGCCGGCCCAGTTCGACTTCGCGCGCACTTCCTGCAGGCACTCCCTGACGCCGAGGCTCGACACGTTCAGATCGTTGCAGGTCGTGTCGCCGGGCCCCATCGCATTGCGGAGCCGCATGTCGAGCGGATCGAGGCCAAGCTCGGCGGCGAGCCGATCGATCTGCATTTCGAACAGCGCCCTGGCAATTACCCCGCCGTGGCCGCGCTGGGCGCCGCACGCCGGCTTGTTCGTCACAACGCGCACGCCCTTGTAGTTCAGGCATGGCAGCCGGTACGGCGCGCCGAGCAGGCTGCCGCCGTAGTAGACCGTTGCGATGCCGAAGCTCGCGTACGCCCCGCCGTCGAGCAGCGCCTCGTGATCGAGGAACAGCAGCATCCCGTCGCGATCGACGCCGATCGTCATCGTGTGGAAGAACTGGTGGCGGGCCCGGCCGTGGAGGAACACCTGCTCCCGCGTGAACGCGGTCTTCACGGGCCGGCCGGTCGCGCGAGCGAGCAGGCAGGTCGCAAGCTCCATCGACGAGGCGGACGCTTTCGGCCCGAACCCGCCGCCGACCCGCGGCATGACGACGCGGACCTGGTGCTCCGGGAGGCCGAGCACCATGGCCACCGTCCGCGCGACGTAGTGCGGCGATTGGGTCGACGTCCACAGCGTCAGGCGTCCGCGCAGGTCGAATTCGGCCAGCGCGCACTGCGGCTCGAGGAACGCGCCGTTCTGCATCTTGCTCGACAGGCGGTCGGTCCGGACCAGGTGCGCCCGGGCGCGCGCCGATTCGATGTCGCCGAACCGCTGCTCGACCTGCGCGCAGACGTTCCCGGCGTACGCCTCGTGGATTTGCGGGCTGCCCTCTTCCAGCGCGCGGTGCGCGTCGAGCACTGCGGGCAGCTCCTCGTAGTCCACCGTGATGAGACCGACGGCCTCCAGCGCCGTTTCGCGATCGACGGCGGCCACCGCGGCGACCTCGTCGCCGATGTAGCGAACCCGGTCGGTGCAGAACACCGTCTCGTCATACCGCGCGGGGCTGACGCCGAACTTCACGACGGGCGAGTTCGATGATGTGAGCACGGCCTTCACGCCGGGCAGCCGTTCGGCCCGCGACGTATCGATGTTCCGCACCCTGGCGTGCGCGACCGGGCTTTGCAGCAGCGCACCGGCCAGCATGTCGGGCCGGCGCAGGTCGTCGGTGTAGACCGCGCGGCCCGTCACCTTGTCCGGCGCGTCCAGGCGCACGCCCCGCCCGCCAACCGAGCTGAACTGGCGGCTCATCGCGCGCCTCCGGCGACGGGTTTCGTTTCTTTCTGCAGCTCGGCAGCGAGCATGACGGCCTCGACGATCTTCTGGTAGCCGGTGCACCGGCAGAGGTTCCCGGAAATGGCCTGTCGCGCCTGGTCCAGCGTGGGCTGCGGGTTCCGGTCGAGAAACGACACGGTCACCAGCACCATCCCGGGCGTGCAGTAGCCGCACTGCACCGCGCCGACATCGAGGAAGGCCTGCTGTACCGGGTGCAGCGCCGCGCCGCGCGCGACGCCTTCGATCGTGAGCACTTCGTGCCCCTCGGCCTCGAGCGCCAGCACGAGACATGCGTTGACGGGCACCGAGTCGAGCAGCACCACGCAGGCGCCGCAATCGCCTTCTCCACACCCCTGCTTGGTGCCGGTCAGGCCGAGGTCTTCGCGCAGGGCGTCGAGCAGCGTGCGATGGGGATCGACGGCGATCTCGCGACCGATCCCGTTCACGGTGAACCGGAGGAGGCGTTTCATGATCGGCTCCTCCATCCCGCGCGTTCGAGCGCGCGGCGCAGGGCGCGGCGCGCAAGCACTTCCACCATCTCGAGGCGATAGTCGGCCGGCGCGCGGCAATCGTCGATCGGCGAGGCAGCCCGTCGTGCCATCACGCCTGCCTCCCGAATCAGCTCCTCGGTTGCCGCGTTCCCGGCGACCAGCTGCTCGGCCTCGCGGGCGCGCACCGGTGTCGGCGCGACCGAGGCGAAGGCCAGCCTCGAGCGCGTGATCGTTCGACCATCGTCGCCAAGCTCGACCGAGGCGGCGCAGCCCACGATCGTGACCTCCATCGCGGCCCGCCGGGTGATCTTCACGTAGGCGCTTCCCGCCCTGCGGCTGGTGGGCGGCGGAACGTCTACCGCGCTCAGGATCTCATCGTCGCGGATGAGGGTGCGGCCTGGTCCGGTGATGAAGCCGTCGAGATCGAGCGTGCGCGAGGCGCCCGGGCCAAGCAGGCGCAGCGTTGCCCCGAGCGTCATGAGCGCGGGAACCGTGTCGGCGCAGGGCCGGGCGTTGACGATGTTGCCGCCGAGCGTCGCGCGGTTGCGGATGATGGGACCTCCAACCGCCGCGGCGCCTTCTGCCAGGCCGGACAGCGGTCCGCCCAGGAATGGACTGCCGGAGAGCGCCGTCATCGTGGCGAGGGCTCCCACGCGCAGCACGCCGCCTTCGACGATGTCGATGCCATCGAGGCCGCTGATTCTGCCGAGCGAGACGAGGAGGCGCGGCCGCGACACCCCGCGCTTCAATTTCACCAGCAGATCAGTCCCGCCGGCGAGCACCCGGGCATCGCGCCCGCCCGCGGCGAGCGCGGCGAGCGCCGACTCGAGATCCGGAGGTGCGTCGAATTCGAATCGGGGCAACATCATGCTGGTGCTCAACTCGCGGCCTCCTCAGGCAGATGCGTGCTGCGTCAATCCGGCCGCCTGATGGAGGGCGGCTCTTCAGAGCCACCGGTTTCGCCGAGTCTGAAGACCCGGCCTCCACCCGAACGCTCAGTCGGGTCTAATGACCCGGCCTCCACTCGAACGCTCAGCCGGGTCTAATGACCCGGCCTCCACCCGAACGCGGAAGACCCGGTCTCCATCCGACACGCCGCGTATTCGCCAGCCCTTGGGCGCCGTAGCGCCGCTGGCGCGAAGGCGGCGCCAGCCGGTTCCTTATCCACCAAACGCCGGGTGGACAATCTCGACGCGGTCGCCGTCGACGAGCACGCGCTCGGCGTAGCGCGGCGTCGGCAGATACTCCCCGTTCACCTCGACCAGCACGTGGTTCGCCACTTCGCCGTCCAGCTCGAGCAGGTCCCTGATGGTGAACCCGCCCGCAACCTCCCGCCGCTCGCCGTTGACGAGCAGATGCATGGGCGCCTCTATTCCGCGCGGCCTTCGTCCGCCACGCGGCGAACATAGATCATCTGGAACCGGCCGGGTTCGCAGCGCATGCACTCGGTGCACGCGCCATCATCGGTGCGAACGGGCTGAAGCAGCACCTCGAAGCCGATTTCGCGGTAGGTCTCGATCGCTTCGGAGAGCCTCGGCTCGTCGGCGACGAAGCAGGGTTGCCAGCCGGAGCGCTCGAGGTCGGCATCCGTCATGACGGCGCACCCCGCGGCGTCGGGCAGCTGCCGAGCGCCGGGTTCAGAAGAGATCGTCGACATCGTCTCCACCGCCCAGCCCGGCCGGCATGCGTCCGTGGGCCTCGACAAACTGCGCGAGCAGTTCATTCTGCCGCTGCGTGTACATTGGACAGGTTTCGAACTCGACGTGTGTCGCGCGCGTGGCGCCGATCGCGCTCGCCAGCTCGAGGCGCAGGTTCGCCGCCCCCACGATGCCGACCTCCTCGCCGGCCGCGTCGAAGAACCGGAGCACGCCTTCGATCTCCGGCAGAGTCGCGACGGTGCCTTCCGCGAGCACGAGCCGCGAACGCCCGGTCGGAGGCCGGGCGGGCTTGCGATAGTCCAGCCGCAGGTCACATCGCAGGCAGCGATCCGCCTCCATCACGGCCTGCTCGCGCCCCAGCCCGGGCGCAACCTCGATGAGGCTCAGTCCGGTCCGATCGGCTGGAGCCGGCTCCGGTCGACGACGTTCGATGAATCCTTCCGAGCGGCCCAGTATCGAGGAGCCGCGCTCCAGCGTGAGCTGAATCTGAAGCGCCCCGGATCCGCCCAGGTAACGATCGGCGGCGAGCGCAGCGTCCCGGCCGGAAGCCAGGGCCTCAACGACCGAGCGCGGTCCCGTCGCCAGGTCTCCCGCCGGGAACACGCCGTCGAGCGAATTTGGGAGCGCGGATCGATCCGGCTGCTGGCCGATGGCGACGATCGCAACATCCGCAGAGAGCTCAGCCGTCTCGCCATCGTCGTACGCCGGCGAGAAGCGGCCGGTCGCGTCGAGGACCCGCACGCAACGCTTCAGCTGAACCTGCTCGAGGCGGCCGTGGCCGGCGAACCCGCGGATGCCCCACGCGTGGTGGAACCGGACCGACTCGTCGCGGGCGGCGGCCAGCTCGTGCGGAAACGCCGGCATCCCGCCCGCCGACTCGAGGCAGACAAGGTCCACCCGAGCCGCTCCGAGGCGCACCGCCGTTCGTGCGCAGTCGATCGCCACGTTTCCGCCGCCGACGACCGCCACCGCCTGTCGATCGAATGTGCCGTGGCGCAGCTTGCCCGACGCGAGGTGTGCGAGGAGGTCAAGCCCGGATCGGACGCCGGGCAGGCTCTCGCCATCCACGCCGAGCCCCGCACCAGGCCCGGCGCCGGTGGCCATGACGACCGCATCGAACGTGCGGCGGAGCTCGTCGATCGGCACGCCGCCGGGGCCGACCTTCGAGTTGAGCCGAACCTCTGTCCCGTCGAGCAGCGCCCGCGTCTCGCGATCGACCACCTCGCGCGAGAGCCTGAACGGGGGAATGCCGTGGACGAGCATCCCGCCGATCGCGCGGTCTGCCTCGAACACCGTGACCGTGTGACCGAGCAGCCTGAGGACATGGGCCGCCATCAAACCAGACGGCCCTGCGCCGACCACGGCAGCCCGCTTTCCACTCGACGGCTGCGGAGGCGGGAAACGCGCGGCCCACCCGGCTGCCGACTCCGTGCCTGCCGCCCGCTTGATGCCGCAGATCGAGATCGGCGATCCGTTCACGTCGTTACGGCGACAGGCTGCCTCGCAGGGGTGGAAGCACACCTGTCCGAGCACCTCGACCAACGGGGCGCGCTCCGCGACAACCGCCGCGGCTTCCGCCAGGCGACCCTCGGCGATGAGGCGGAGGTAGCGGGGCACGTCGGTGCCGGCCGGGCACGCCGCCCGGCAGGGCACCAGCGCGTCGGCGCGGTTGCCCGCCTTGATGCCGCGATCCATCAACGCACCCGTAGGACACACTTCCACGCAGCTGCCGCAGAGCCGGCAGCCCGAGTCGCCAAGTGAAGGCGCCACCTGCCCGACGTACCGGCGGCCGGAGGTGTCGCGCACCCACCCGAGCGCGTTGACCTCGCGGCCGTCGCATGCCCGCACGCAGCGGCCGCAGGCGATGCACAGCGCGGGGTTCCGATCGAACAGGGGGTCGGCGGAGATCCGCACATCGTCGCCCGCGACATAGCGGGGCGTGGACGGATCGATGCCGACGTAGTCCGCGATCGCCTGCAGTTCGCAGTGGCCGAGCAACGTGCAGCACCGTTCGCGGACCGGCACGTTCATCGAGCAGGGTTCGCGGGTGCAGCCTTCGCGCAGCGAGCAGGTCAGGCAGGCATGGGGGTGATGCGCGAGGATCGCGGCGAGCTTCGCCTTCCGGAACGCGATGATCGCCGGGCTCTTCGTCGTGACCGACATGCCGTCGCGAACGGGCATCGCGCAGGATGCGGCCTTCCCTTCGCCTTCGATCTCGACCATGCAGATGCCGCATCCCGGAGGGCCTTCGGCTGCCTCGTCGTGATTGAAGCGAGCCTGGCCCTGGAAGATGGCCGGCACGGGCGAACAGCTCTTCTGGGGCGGAAGGTCCGGATGTGCACAGAGCGAGGGTATGTAGATCTCGGCCGACTGCGCGGCCTGGAGCAGCGTGGCTCCCGCTTCGGCCTCGATGGAACGTCCGTCTAGGGTGATCCGGATGGACATACGTGGGGGTCCCTGGTTCCTCTCTCTACCAGCCGTGGGCGATCGCGTTGGGCTTGCAGGCAGCCACGCAAGGCAGGCTCGAGTACCCGGTCGGCTTGCACGGGTTGCACGAGTATTTGATCTTCTTGCCGTGCGTGCGCGCAACGGCGGCGACCAGCCGTTCTTCCACCGGATCCTCTTCGATCATCTCGAGCACGCCGGCCGGGCAGGCCGGGACGCACTTCCCGCATCCGTCGCAGAGGTCGGTGTCGATCGTGATGTAGTAGCGGCCCGATCCGTCCTCGTAGCCGTAGTGTGCTTTCATCGTCGCCTCGGCGCGGAGTTGCAGGTTGTAGGTTGTAGCTTACAGGTTACAGGTTACAGGTTATAGGCAGCGCGCTGATGGCGGACCGACAGCGAGACTCTCTCGCATCTGTACCTTGTAGCTTGTAGCTTGTACCGTGGTCCTCCGTCCCCTGTAACCTATAACCTGTAACCTGTAACCTACGTCGCCTTCTGTCCCCTCTTCTTCTGCTCGAGCACGTGGGCGAACAGCGCGGCGCCGAGCGCACCCGCGATCTGCGAATCGATCGAGCTCTTCAGCGACTGGTAGCCCAGCTCCCGCTCGATGCGCTCGACGACCCCGGGGTTCTTGGCGATGCCGCCGGTGATGGCGAATTCGCGCTCGACGCCCACCCGGTCGAGCAGCGAGAACACGCGGTGCGCCATCGCCCCGCAGTAGGCCGCCAGCACTTTCTCTTTGGGCCATCCCTGCCGCATCAGGCCCGAGGCCTCACTCTTGGCGAAGACGACGCAGGTGCTCGACACCGGCGGAGGCTCTTCGGCGACCGACAGGGACAGCGGCCCGACCTCGGCGATGGGAATCTGCAGGAGGTCGGCGAACACCTCCATGCCCCGGCCGGTGCCCGCGGCGCACTTGTCGTTCATCTGGAATGCGACGACCTTTCCCTTCTCGTCGCACCGGATCGCCTTGCAGTCCTGGCCGCCCATGTCGAGGATGGTGCGCACCTTGTCGCCGTACATGAAGTTGCCGCCGCGCGCGTGGCACTGGATCTCGGTGATCGCCTTGTGCGCGAACGGCACGTTCACGCGGCCGTACCCGGTGCCGATGACGTAGTGGATCTGTTCCACGTTCAGCCCGGTATCCTGCAGCGCCCAGCTCATCACGTTTCGGGCGCTGTCGGGGCTGTTCGAACCGGTGCGCATGCTGGCCCACGCGAACATCTTTCCGTCGACCATGACGACGGCCTGCGAGCTGACCGACCCGACGTCGACGCCGGCAGACAGGATCCCGCCCGCACGCCAGTCGATCGACGGATCGCGCCAGTTGTTCTCTTCCCAGCGCCAGCATTCCTGGCGGGGGGCGGCGGTCGGGGCGGTCTCGTGTGCGCTGCTCATGGGGCTCTCCTCAGGCCTGGTCTGCCGCGGTCAGGGCCGCGCCCAGCGCTCCGCAGAACTCGGGTTCAACGGGAATGTTCAGGGTGTCGAGCTCGAGTCCGCGCTTGAGCGAATCGACGAACCCGACGTTGCGTGCCAGCCCGCCGACCAGCGCGATTGGCGGGTTGTAGCCGACCTTCCGCACGAGCGACACGATGCGGCTGGCCATCGCGTCGTGGACGGCGCGGGCCATGTCTTCCTTGGGCACGTTGCTGTGGATCATCGACACGACTTCGCTCTCGGCAAACACCGTGCACTGCGCGTTGAGCGGTGTCGGCTTCGCACTCTTGAGCGACAGGGGGCCGAGCTGCTCGAGCGGAACCTCGAGGGCCCGCGCCATCGCCTCGGTGAACGCTCCCGCGCCGGCTGCGCACTTCTCGTTGATGGCGAAGTCCACGACCTTCCCCCGCTCGTCGCACCGGATGGCGCGGCCTTCTTCCGCGCCGACGTCGATCACGGTCCGCACCACCGGGAAGAGCGCGATCGCGCCCCGCGCCACCGCGCTGACCTCGGTCATGGTCCGGTCCTTGTCGGGGGCCTCCTCGCGTCCCGCGCCCGTGGAGACGACCCGTTCCACCCCGGTGCGATCGCAGCCGGCCGATTTCAGCGCGGCCGCCATCGCGTCCCGCGCGGTCGCCGTGGCGTCGAACCCCGCCACCGCGATGGCCTGTCCGACGACGGCTCCGTTCTCGAGGACGACGACCTTGATGGTCTTCGCGCCCATGTCCACGCCAGCGGTCCTCATGCTTGTCTCCTTCACTCCGCCCGACGGGCCTGTCCGGCCATCGGCTCACGGCATTCGGCCGCACACGCGACCGCGCCGGCCCCCTGCCCTGCACGTACAGCACCCAGGGGAACTATTGGATGGAGGCCGGTCCTTCAGGGCCGGCGGACGCGTCGGGGCTGAAGCCCCGGTCTCCATCCGGATCCTCCGATTCGCACGGCCCGATCATGAACTGACTCGGGCATGTCTCCTCACGCATGTCCCAGCTTCTGCAATCCCAGCGTTTCCATGAACGAGTCGAAGCGCGACAGCGTCCTCGCCTGATCGAACTCGCGCTCGTCGCCCATGTTTCCCTCGAAGGGCAGCACCGGGTAGCCCGCCTCGATGAGCGCGAGCCGGTTCTCGGCGATGCCCATGCTCAATCCCTCGCATCCACGGTTGTAGTGCAGCATCACGCCGTCGATGTTCCATTCCTTGCAGATGCGGAGCATCATCTCGCTCTTGAGGTGCGGCGAGTAGAAGTGCTGCCACTCGGGCTTGTTCAGGTTCCACCGGGCGTAGGCCCGGAGCACCTTCTCGCGGCTCGACAGGTCCACGCCCGCTTCCATCGGCGTCGTCCGCGGGCCCCACGTGCCGTCCGGCTTGACCTCCCACAACCCGATCAGGCCGAAGGTGTAGAGCGAGCCGACGCTGACCGCGCCGAACCCCTCCAGGTACCTGAATACGTCGAGGAATCCCCAGGGAGGCTGCGTGTCGCTGATGAGCCGGCAGCGCTCGCGGCTGATGGCGCCGATGCCCCGCGCGACACGGTCCTTCACCTCGTCGAGCAGCTCGGCGTAGAAGTCGGCCACGATGGGCGAGTGCTTCTCGAGCGTGCCCAGCACGTAGAGCGAGTAGAGGCTCTTCTCATCGAGCGGCGCCGGCTTCGCCTTGTTGAGATTGCAGATGGCCGCCCACAGGCTGGTGCTCGTGAACTCGTTCTTGCATGCCTCGATGAGCAGCTCATCGTCGTAGTCTCGGCCCGTGACCTTCTTCATCCAGTCGATGCCGTCGAGCATCTGGCCGGTGAGGTAATCGATCTTGTTGTCGTCGATCAGGTGGGCCGGGCCGGCGGCCACGTCCACGCAGAAGTACGGCAGGCCGCCCTCCAGGTCCGACACCACCTGGTACCACTTGGCGTGGCTGCAGCAGATGTGGTCCTGCCAGATGAAATCGGGCTTGGGGAACTTCCCGCCGAAGGCGTACTGATCGAGCAGGATCGACCCCCAGTAGTTGCGCATGTAAGAGCAGAGGTCACGGGCGTAGCCCTTCTTCTCGGCCGCTTCCATGCACTTGAGCGAAAACGCCTTGTCGAAGGCAATGGAGGCGCCGTAGGGCTCCGAGGTCAGCGAGCAGACGTCGCGCCCGAGGCCGGCCGGCACCGCGCCCAGGCTCCACGCGCCGCCCGCCCACCGGATGCCGCCCTTCTCCTTCGCGTCGCGGTACCGCTCGTAGTAGCGCTGGCGGATTTCCTTCGCCTTCTTCCAGCACTTCAGAGGCTCGGTCGGGTAAGTCTGCATGTCGCTCATCTCGGCTCCTGGCTCACTCGGGGCCTTGCGTGCTCGTTCGTCTGACTCGCTTCGGCACGGCGGCTCTAACGAGCCGCCCTACATCCGGACGCCCGCCGCATCTGGACTCCCGGCTCTGGTGTAGGCCGGGTCTTCAGACCCGGCGGCACCCGGCGCCGGAGTCGTGACATTCCGTTCAAAACAGTTCGTCGGCCTGAATCATCTCGAGGAACGCCTCGACGCGGATCCGGAACTGCCCGAGCGGCACGGTCACGTCCAGCTCGAGGAACAGCACCGGGATGCCCGCCGCCTCGAGGGCCTTCTTGATCGAGGGAATGTCGAGCTCGTGCGGGTCGCAGAACTTCTGCTGCACCACGACCGCCCCGCGGCAGTTCCACTCGCGGGCCAGCGCCAGGATGTGCGGAACGCGGCTCCGCTCCTCCCAGTCCTTGGTCGGGCACGGCGGCCGGTCGCAGTACCGATTGGCGATCGCCTGGAGCGGCGAGCCGCCGTTCGCCTGCACGCTGTTCCAGAAATACCGCGTCCCGGTGCAATGCTCGTCGGTCACGATGGTGCCGCCCGCCTTCTCGATCATGCGGACGAACTCGAGGTCGTCGTCTTCGCTGCCGACCAGGAGCAGCCGGGCTCCCGAGGCGCCCGCCGGGGACGGCCGATCCCGGAGCGCGGGCAGCACCTGCTCGAGCAGGTCGCTGTGCTCGCGCTTGTCGGACATCTGCATGGCGAGCACCGATTGAAGGGCTTCGCTTCCGCTCATGGGCGGCGGAATCCGATTTCCGCAGCGCGTAGAGCTGGTGCATCAGCGCGCGGTTGCGGTTCATGATCTCGATGCCGTCGTGGAGCCTCTCGTCGGTCATCCGCGTGCCGGTCCACTTCTCGACGGCCTGCGTGAAGCCGGCCAGCTCCCCGGCGAGGAACGTCTTCGCGCGGGGGCTGTCCACCTTGTGGGGCATGTTGAGGTAGTAGGAGAACTCGACGGGCCGGTGCTTCTCCCAGCTCGTGTACGCCTGCCGGATGTGCAGGCAGGACTGCGCGATCATCAGGCCGTCGAGATACTCGAAGCGGTTCTTGAGGCCCTGGGCCAGGCAGTCGCGGCAGAACGGGCAGAACATGCCGAAGATGTGGGGCTCGGTCACATCCTGCGGCTCGTGGCTGCCGAGGATGCGGACCGGCAGCACGTCGGCGGCGTACAGGATTTCCTCGGGCACATAGGTGCAGAAGTAGCCGAGCACCTTTCCGCCAGTCCGCGCCTTCCAGTCCCTTGCGTACTCGTGGCGCCGCTCGTAGATCTGCGCGAACCGGTCAAACATCCGAGTCTCCTTTCACGCCAACCAGCTGGCGCTCGCCCGCTGTCCGCCCCGCCCCGCGGGGCAGCACGCCCTCCAGGGACAGTCGGACGAAATCGGAGGCGACGCGTCGAGCCGATACGCCAGCCCCCGTCCGGTACCAGGTGAACGCCCAATTGATGCTGCCGAACATGGCGAGGGCAGCCGTACGGGGATCAACGGTCAGCGCGCCGTGCTTCTCGGCCAGTTCGGCGTAGATGCGAACGGCGATCGCGAAGTACTCGCGGCGAATGGCCTCGATCTCCGCCTGGTAGTCGCCCTTCAGTCGATCGATCTCTCGAGCGCACACGGCCAGCTCGGGAATGTTGTTCAGGAACCGGTCCAGGTGGTTGCTGATGAGCAGGTCGAGCCTGGCTTCGGGTGCCTCGATGTCGCGGCTCTCGCGCGTGAACCGTTCGACCAGCGAACCGAACGCGTGGAGCTGGATCTGGTAGAGCAGCTCTTCCTTGGACCGGACGTAGTAGTAGAGGCCCGGGACACTGACGCCGGCGGCCTCGGCCACTTCCCGGATCGAGCACCGGTCGTAGCCCAGCTCGGCGAACACCCGGGCGGCGGCTGACAGAATTCCAGCCAGTTTGCGGTCATGGTTGGTTGGGATGGCCGTACTCCCACGGGAGCTGAGGTCAGGTGCCTGCATTCGACTGAGCGCTCGCTCGAACCATTTGGCTCCATCGCGAAAACAGTGTCAATCTCGTGTGAAGTAGTCGGCGATTAGGGCGCCCGCCGCCCGACCTCGGCTGCGATCGGTGCCCGATCCGGCCGGCCACAATATTGGTGGAGTAATATCCCGTCATGCGCGCGCTGATTGTGGAAGACGACGCCACGATCGCCGACTTCGTCGCGCAGGGACTGCGCGAAGCCGGCTTTGCGGTCGAGGTGGCCGCCGACGGCGATGCCGCCATCGAGCGCACGCGGCAGCAGGTCTACGACGTGGCGATCGTCGATCTGATGCTCCCGAAGCGCGACGGCCTGGCCGTGATCGAGGGAATGCGCCGGCAGGCCAGCGCCACTCCGGTCCTCATCCTCAGCGCGCGCCGCTCGGTCGATGATCGCGTGAAGGGGCTGCAGGCGGGCGGCGACGACTACCTCACCAAGCCGTTTGCCTTCGCGGAACTGCTCGCTCGTGTCCAGGCCCTCATCCGGCGCGCGACCCGCGCCCCGGAACCCACGACGTTCACCGTCGACGATCTGGTGCTCGATCTCCTGTCGCGCCGCGTCACGCGCGGCGGAACAACGATCGACCTGGCCCCTCGCGAATTCGCGCTGCTCGAGTACCTGATGCGAAACGTCGGACACGTCGTGTCGAAAACGATGATCGTGTCGCGCGTCTGGGAATACACCTTCGACCCCCAGACCAACATTGTCGACGTCCTGGTGAGCCGGCTGCGGGAGAAGATTGACCGTCCGTTCCCGAAGAAGCTGCTCCACACCGTGCGCGGCGTGGGCTACGTCCTCCGGGCCGAGCCGTCATGACCGGGAAGATCGTGGCGAACCGCCCCGTACCCCCGGCATTCGGCCTGCGCCTCGGTCTCTGGTACGCGACGCTGTTCATCGTCGGCTCCACGCTCATTGTCTTCACGACCTACTGGCTGACCGCCGCGTCACTGGCGCAGCGCGATCGTCAGATCCTCGATTCCAAGCTGGGTGAGTACGCGGCCGTCTACCAGCGCGGCGGCCTCCCCGAGCTCACCGACACGGTGCAGGCGGAACAGCGCACGGCGCCCGAGCGGTTGTTCGTCCGCGTCGTCGATCGCGGGGCGGAGGCGATCGTCCTGAGTCACCCGGAAGGCTGGAGCGTCGAGCGGCTCGAGACCGCCTCGATCACGCTGGCGGACGGCATGCTGGTGCAGGTGGGAAAGAGCACGGACGCGCGCGAGGACATGCTGGCCAGGTTTCGCGCGGTGCTGGGGCTCGTCACCGTGACGATCTTCATCGTGGCGCTCGGCGGCGGCTTCATCGTGACGCGTTCGGCGATTCGGCCGATCCGGCGGCTCACCAGCGCAGTGGCGCGAATCGTCAGGACGGGCCGCACCGATGAACGGGTCCCGCTGTCGAGCTTCAGCAGCGACGACGCGATCGACGAACTGACGCGGCTGTTCAACGCCATGCTCGACCGGATCGAGGGGCTCGTGACCGCGATGCGCGGCGCGCTCGACAACGTGTCGCACGATCTGCGGACCCCGCTGACACGCCTGCGTGGCACGGCTGAAATGGCCCTGGTCGCCCCGCCCGACCTCGATCGCTACCGCGACGCGCTGGCCGATTGCGTGGAAGAGTCGGATCGCGTGCTGGTCATGCTCAACACGCTCATGGATATTTCCGAGGCCGAGAGCGGGGCCATGCACCTGCGCCGCGAGCCCATCCGGCTGGGCGAGGTCGTTGCCCGCGCCGTGGACCTGTACCGCGACGTGGCGGACGCAAAGGGAATCGCCCTGGCGGCCCACACGCCCGATGACGCCGTGGTCGAGGCAGACCGGACCCGGCTCGAGCAGGTCGCCGCCAACCTGATCGACAACGCGTTGAAATACACCCCGGCCGGCGGGCGGGTGGATGTCGACGTGGTGAGGGACACCGGCCGCGTCAGGCTGGTGGTCCGCGACACCGGTCTCGGCATCAGGCCCGACGAGCTGCCCAGGATCTGGGACCGGCTGTTCCGCGGCGACACCAGCCGCGCCGAGCGGGGGCTCGGGCTCGGCCTCAGCCTCGTCAAAGCCGTCGTCGAGGCGCACGGCGGAACGGTTGAGGTCGAGAGCGCGGAGGGGAACGGATCCACCTTCACCGTGGCGCTGCCATCGGGACCACAGCGCCCCGTGGATGATGGCTCGCTCCCGGAGATGTAGCGCGCGGGCTTGAGCCCGCGCGTCCCCGGGGGACCCGAGCCTTACACCAGGGACTCCGGGATTGGTCCGCCGTCTCCGCCATCCCGCTGCCAACCGCTCCATCAAGGCCTGTGCTCCTCCGCCCGCGAGCGGCTTCCTTTCAGAGTTGTAATGTTCGTGTTACGTCTCAGACAGGTCGGAACCCGTCCTAACTGGTAGAGCGGATCGAACGATCAGCGATGACACCGATACCAGTTCTCCGGAAAGGACAACCCGTCATGACTTCAGCCCCAAACATCACGCGTCGTGCGCGTGGAGGCCTGGCCGTTATGGCAGCGGCCGCGCTGCTGCTTGTTGGTGCGACGTGGCGCACCGCGTCGGTCCACGCGCAGCCGGCGCCCTCCAAGGAGGCCGCCGCACCGGTTCTGACTCACCCGATCGCCGGCAGCCGCGACTCCTACGCCGACGTCGTCAACCTCGTCGCACCCGCCGTCGTCACCATCCGTGTCGAGAGCAAAGCGAAATTCTCGCCGACCCAGTTCGGCGAAGGCGACGAGCTGTTTCGCCGTTTCTTCGGCGATCCATTCTTTCGGGGACAGGGCGCGCCGGCACCGCAGCAGCGGCAACCACTGCAACGCGTCCTGGGCTCGGGTGTGATCATCAGCAAAGACGGCGACATCGTGACGAACAACCACGTGATCGACGGCGCCGAGAGCATCAGCGTCGAATTCACGGACGGCCGGACGCTGAAGGCCACGCTGGTGGGCACCGACAAGGCGAGCGACGTGGCTCTGCTCAGGGTGAAAGCCGACTCGCTTCCTTCGCTGGCCCTTGGCAACTCGGACGCCGTGCGCGTGGGTGACGTCGTCCTGGCGGTCGGCAACCCGCTGGGCATCGGCGAGACGGTGACCATGGGCATAATCAGTGCGAAAGGCCGGGCTACCGACACCGGCGATGGCAGCTACGAGGACTTCCTGCAGACCGACGCGCCGATCAACCACGGCAACTCGGGCGGGGCGCTCGTCAACACGAAGGGCGAGCTGGTCGGGATCAACTCGCAGATCCTGTCGAACACCGGCGAGAACATCGGGATCGGCTTTGCCATCCCGGCCAACATGGCGCGCCACGTTGTCGAGTCGATTCGCAAGGACGGGAAGGTACATCGTTCGCAGCTGGGCGTGACCATTCAACCCGTGACGTCGGACATGGCGGCGAGCCTTGGCCTGAAGGAGGCCGGCGGCGTGATTGTCAGCTCGGTTGAACCCGGCAGCGCCGCGGATCACGCAGGGCTCAAGCAGGGTGACGTCATCGAAGCGTTCAACGGTCAGCCCGTGAAGGATCTGAACTCGCTGCGGAACCGGGTGGCGGACACCGTGCCCGGGTCGAACACGACCGTGACCGTCATCCGCGATGGCGCCAGGCGCGACGTGCCGGTGACGCTGCGGGAAGCCGACGCCGAGAAGCCAGCCGGCAACGGCGAGAACGACTCGACGACCAGCGGGGACAAAACGACGCTGGGCATCTCGGTGGCGCCGCTCACCCCGGATCTGGCCGACCGGCTCAACCTGCCGAAGGGCGCGAGGGGTCTCGTCGTGCAGGACGTGAATCCCGACGGCCGTGCGGCGATCGCGGGCCTGCAGTCTGGCGACGTCATTCAGCAGGTCAACCGTGAGCCGGTCCAGACCGTCGAGCAGTTGCGAGCGGCGATCCGCCGCAACGCCGACAGGCCCACGTTGTTGCTGATCAACCGTCAAGGACGGGACCTGTTCGTGACGGTCAGGCCAAACGCCTGATACTTACCTATCGGGGCGTCGTGACGGGGCTTGTAGCGCAGGACTTCAATCCTGCGCTACAAGCAGTCTCCACCCGTTCGTCCGGGTCCATCCTCCACGCCTGCTACCGATCAACTCCCGCCTTTCCGCGTCATGCGAGTTTTCGACGCCAGGCGATGCACTCGCGCGGACGCTCGGCGAGAGTCGCGCGTGCGCCCGCACGATTCCCCGAACCGTGCCGCCGTTGAATACTTCAACGAGACGGCGCGGATGACAGCGGAAGCGGGTGTTGAGCCTGTTGACACCTCGCCAACGTCCTCACTATGCTTCGGTCGGTTTCCTGCCGTCGAAAATCGAGGCTCCAAATGCCTACCGCCCGGCTCGCGTATTTCGTCGACCGCCCCGGAACGCCCCTGGTCTGCCGCGACATCGAGACTCCGGATCCCGGGCCGGGCGAAGCGCTGGTCGAAGTGCTCGCGTGCGGACTTTGTCACACCGATCTTGGGTTCGCGGATGGTTCGGTTCCGCCAAAGCATCCGTGGCCGCTCGTCCTGGGTCACGAGGTCGTCGGCCACATCGTTGCGCGCGGCGATGGTGTTGCGGGATCCGGACGCGAGCCGGTCGTGGTGCCGGCCGTGCTGCCATGCGGCCGGTGTGCCTTCTGCCTGGCCGGGCGCGGCAACGCCTGCCCCGATCAGAAGATGCCAGGCAACGACATTCACGGCGGGTTCGCGACGCACATGGTCGTTCCGGCCGCTTCGCTCGTGTCGCTGAAAGAAATACCGGCCAGCGTCGACCTGCGGGAGATCTCGGTGGTCGCCGATGCGGTGTCCACCGCGTATCAGGCGGTCCGGCGTTCGGAGCTGGCCCCGGGCGATGTGGCGATGGTCGTCGGGTCGGGCGGTGTCGGCAGCTACCTCATCCAGATCGCCCGTGCGCTGGGCGCGCGGGTGATCGCCTGCGACGTTCGTCGCGACCGGCTCGATCTGGTCGGCGCGCACGGGGCGGAGCGCCAGGTCGACGTGACCGGCCGCACGCCGCAGGAGGTGCGCAAGGAAGTCCACCTCATCGCGCGCGAGTGGGGCGTGCCCTCGCTCAGGTTCCGGATCTTCGAGTGCAGCGGCACGCCGCAGGGCCAGCTGCTGGCGTTCGGGCTGCTCGCCCGCGGAGCCACGCTCGCGCAGGTCGGGTACACCCCGAAGACGGTGGAGGTCCGGTTCTCGAACCTGATGGCGTTCGACGCGACCGTGGTCGGCACGTGGGGATGCCCGCCCGAAGTGTATCCCGAGGTGCTGCGGCTGATCTATGACGGCCGGGTCGTGCTTGCGCCGTTTGTCGAGCACGCCCCGATGTCCCGGATCAACGAACTGCTCGAGGCGATGGCCAATCACCAGTTGGCCAACCGCATGATTCTCGATCCAAGGACGTGACGCTTCGAAGCGGGCGGCCGGCAGCCCGCGGCTGGAGGCTGGCGGCCCGCGGATCGCGGCCATTGGATCTCTCGGAGGAGCGCGGATGACTGATCTCAAGAACCACGAACTGATCCCCGACCATGCGTTCACGGCAATCCGGTACGAGGAGCGGCCGGTGCACGGGCGCAACGGCGAGGTCGTCGACGGGCTTCACCAGGTATGGATTTCGCTCGACAACGAGGCGCAGCTCAATTCGTACACCACGCAGGCCGTGAAGGACATCATCCTCGCGTTCCGCCGGGCGAGCGCTGATCGCCGGGCGGTCGTGGTGGTGTTCACCGCCGTGGGCACGCGGGCGTTCTGCACCGGCGGCAACACCGCCGAGTACGCGACCTACTACGCGGGCCGGCCGCTCGAGTATGCGCAGTACATGCGGCTGTTCAACGACATGGTCACCGGCATCCTGCTCTGCGACAAGCCGGTCATCTGCCGCGTCAACGGGATGCGCATCGCAGGCGGCCAGGAGATTGGGATGGCCTGCGATTTCACCATCGCCGGCGATCATGCCCGATTCGGCCAGGCCGGCCCGATTCACGGCTCGGCGCCCGACGGAGGCTCGACCGATTTTCTCGACCTGTATGTCGGATACGCGAAGGCCGCCGAGTCGCTCGTGCTGTGCGAATCCTGGTCGGCCCACAAAGCCCTCAGGCTGGGCCTCATCAACGACGCCGTCGCCGTTCACCGGACACCCGAGGGCCAGCTGATCGCCGATCCGACCGTCATCACCGATCGGTTCGCCGACGCCGCCGGCCGGATTGTTCACGGCGACTGGAAGACCGGCGCGGCGCTCGACGAGGCGAAGGCGCTGGCGAAGCGCTGCACGATCGACCTCGCGCCGCTCGATCGGGCGGTCGACGGCCTGGCGACCAGGCTGCTCCACACGTTCCCGGATTGCACCCGGAAGACGCTCGAGAGCCTGAGGAAGAAGAAGCTCGAGAGCTGGTACCGCAACAGCGAGACGAACAGGTCGTGGCTCGCACTCAACATGAACACGGAAGCGGCGGCCGGCTTCCCGGCATTCCACTACGGCGATCGCGCCGAGCGCGAGATCGACTTCGTCAAGCTGCGGACGCTCTACGCCGAAGGCGCGCGCTTCGACCGGGAGCTCATCGAACAGGTGCTGCTCCCGTCGGCTCGAGCGGGATTGAAGAAGGCGGCCGACGAGTAGGGACCGGCGCACGCGGGCTCCGGCCGCCGGCCGGAGCGAGGGGCGGGCCCCGGCGCAGGGTGCCCGACTGAACACACGGGGAGAGACAAGACGTGAGCTCTGGTGAACGGCCGCAGTTCGAATCGATCGAGGTCAGCCTGATGGAGGACGGCACGGTTCTCCAGATCCTGCTGAACAAGCCCAAGGCCAACATCGTGACGGCGGCGATGATGCGCGAGATCGAGGCGGCGCTCGCCGAGCACCGGAAAGAGGTGCACCTTCGACTCGTGGTGCTGAGGGGCGCCGGGGGAAATTTCTCGTTTGGCGCCTCGGTCGAGGAGCACCGGAAGGACCAGGCGCCCGCGATGCTCGCGACGTTCCATGACCTGGCCCGCCTGATCGCCGTCTACCCGGTGCCGATCGCGGCGCTGGTCGAGGGCCGCTGTCTCGGCGGCGCCTTCGAGCTGGTGCTCTGCTGCCACCTCGTGTTCGCCGCGGCGTCCGCGCGCTTCGGCTGTCCCGAGATCAAGCTCGGCGTCTTCGCGCCGGTGCTCGCGGTTGCGGGCGCCACGCGGCTCGGCTCGGCCCTGGCCGAGCGGCTCCTGCTGACCGGCGAGGAGATCGACGCGCCCGCCGCCGAGCGGGCGGGACTGGCGATCCTGCTCGACCCCTCGCTCGCTCCCGACGCGGCCCTGGCGGCCTGGTATCGACAGTTCCTTCGGCCGCTTTCGGCCTTCGCCCTCCGCCAATCCGTGCGTGCGATGCGCACCGACTCGGCACTGGTCGCCGCGCTTGGCGATCCCCTTACGGCTGCCGAGCGGCATTACATCGAGGACGTTGTCTCGAGCCACGACGGCAACGAAGGCATCGAGGCGTTCCTGGCTCGTCGTCCCCCGGTTTGGAGAGATTCATAGGAGAACTACAGGATGCCCAACACCAGGCCGATCGCGGTCATCGGCGGCGGACCAGTCGGGTCGATTGTCGCGGCTCACCTCGCCTCGGTCGGGCGCGAGGTCCTGCTCGTCGAATGCGGCGAGCATCGCCACGAGCAGATCAAGACCCAGGGTATCTCGGTCTCCGGCGCGACGCAGGTCGCGAAGCAGACACCGACCGTGCTCAGCTCGATTGGCGAGCTCGGCCAGACGAAGCTGGCGGCCCTGTTCATCTGCACCAAGACGTGGGCACTCAAGCTGCTCCTGCCCAAGCTGGCGGCGGTCATCGATCCGAACACGCCCATCATAAGCTTCCAGAACGGAATCGGCCCCGAGGACGAAGTCGCCGAGTATTTCCCCAGGGATCATGTCTGCCGCTGCGTCGTCAATTTCGCCGGCGGGATGTCGGAAGACGGAACCTCGGTGGTCATGCACTGGTTCAACGCCCCCAACTACATCGCCGCCATCGATGGCGACGGCTGCGGACGGATCTCGGGCGTCATCGAGAGCCTCACGCGTTCGGGGCTTGGCACGCACGTCGTCACCGGGCCCGAGATCAAGCGGCAGGTGTTCTACAAGACGATCCTGAACTCGGCGCTGAACGCGCTGTGCGCGAGCACGGGCATCACGATGCGACAGGCGATGGGCATGCGGCACACGCGCAACCTGGCGAATCTCCTGATTCGCGAGGGCCTGTCGGTGGCGGCCGCGGTGGGCTACTACTACGGCGAGAACTCGATGGCGGCCTGCACGAAGTATCTCGGGTCGGGCGGCGATCATCTCCCGTCGATGTGGAGCGATCTGCAGGCCGGGCTGCCGACCGAGATCGAATACATGAACGGCAAGATCGTCCAGATCGGGATGATGTTCAAGAACGTCGACGTGGACGTCAACGTGTTCTTCACCTCCATGATCATCACGCAGGAGATTCGCGCCGGCGTGCGGAAGTCCGACGACATTCCGGACTACCTGACGTCGCCGAACGGATTGCACTGATCGCTTCGCGGACGATCGGCGGGCGACTCGTGGCTGGAGGCTGGCGGCGCGCGGGTGAAGGCTCGCGGCGCGCGGCTGGAGGCTGGCGACTCGCGGCTGGCGGCGGGCGCCCGGTGGCCCGCGGGTGACGGCTCGCGGCGCGCGGCTCAAACGGGCGAGATGAAGGCCGGGTCTTCAGATGCCGGCGCAACCGTCCTCTTCGGCGCGATCGTCTATGATCACGTTGGAGAGTGCGGATGACCTGGATGCGTTTGACGGGCTGGACGGCGATCGTGCTGATGGCGTTGACCGCGCAGGCGGCGAATGCGCCTCGCTCGAGCGAAGACGGAAAGAGCCGCCCCTGGCCGATGTGGCGCGGGGCCGACCAGAGCGGCATCTCGCTCGAGACGAATCTTCCGACCGAGTGGTCGCCAGACAGAAACCTCAAGTGGAAGACGCCCCTACCGGGCCGTGGCCATTCCTCGGCCGTCGTCTGGGGCCGCCGGGTGTTCGTCACCACCGATGTCGAGGGTCCGGTTGTCCCCGGCAAGTCTGCGATCAAGCACATCATCGAGGGCAAGGAGTTCAAGCACCCCGACAGCGTCGGCGGCGATCGACTGCATTCGTTCCGCGTGATCTGCATCGATTCGGAAACCGGGAAGATCCAGTGGGAGCGCTCCGCGTACGAAGGCGAGGTGCTCGACGACCGTCACCGCAAGGGCAGCTACGCCGCGCCGACTCCCGCCACCGACGGCAAGCGAGTCTACGCGTGGTTCGGGAACGAAGGGATCTTCTGCTACGACTTTGCCGGGAAGCTGCTCTGGAAGGCTGCGCCGGGGCCGATTCCGACCGTGGGCATGGGCCCCGGGACCAGCCCGATCGTGTTCGAGAACCGAGTGATTCTGCTATGTGACGAAGACAGCGGCGAGCACTCTTTCGTCGTGGCGCTCGATGCCGCAACCGGCAAGGAAGTGTGGAAGACCCCCCGCCAGGTCGAGGCGAGCTGGGCCACGCCGCTGCTGGCAAGGGCAGGCAACAGGACCGAACTGGTCTGCAACGGAAACCAGTGGATCATCTCCTACGACGCCAGGACCGGCAAGGAACTGTGGCGCGCGAAAGGCCATGGCAGCAACGCCATTCCGAGTCCCGTCGGCGGTAACGGGATCGCATTCGTGTCGGCGGGATTCCCCGTCAAGAAGACGCTGGCCATCCGGCTCGGCGGCAACGGCGACCTGACCGGCGGGCCGAGCATCGCGTGGACCTACGACCGCGGCACGGCCTACGTGCCGTCGGGGATTCTCTACGGCGAGTTCCTGTACCTCATCTCCGACCGCGGCCTGATGACATGCCTGGACGCGAAGACCGGTACGGTCCGGTACGACAACGGGCGCGTCCCGATTCCCGCAACGTTCACCGCGTCGCCGATTGCGCACGAAGGCCGGATCCTCATCACATCGGAGGACGGCGACACCTTCGTCATCAAGGCCGGGCCGGTTCACGAGGTTCTGGCTACCAACACGGTTGGAGAGCCGGTGTACGCCACGCCGTCGATCTCGAACGGCACGATCTTCATTCGTGGAGAGCGGCACCTCTTCGCGATCGCAAACGTGCCGGGGAAACGCTGAACGGGGGATGCGGCTCGCGCCGGCCGAACTCATGCCGGCCGGAAGGAGTACTCATGCGACGAGGGCTCTTCGTCTCGGGCAGTCTGCTCGTGCTGGCAGCGACGATGGCACTCGCTCAAGCCGCCAAGCCGGACTTCAGCGGAGTCTGGGTCCTCGACAAGGACCGCAGCTTCAGCAATCCCGCCGGCCTCGACCAGCGGATGACCATCGTGCACAAAGGCGACCAGCTGACACTCGACGCCCAGTTGAAGACCGCGCAGGGAGAACTGCGCGTCACCGAAGACTGGATCCTCGACGGTCAGACCCGCCCGTATGCTCCGACGACCGCCAACTCGAAGGGCACACGCAGGGCTTCCTGGATGCCGGGAAATCGGGGCCTGCTCGTTGCTGACGACATCGTGACCGAAACGCCGAAGGGGACGCAGAACCAGCAGGTGACCCGCAAGCTGATGCTTTCGGCAGACGGCGCGACCCTCACCGTCGATTACTACACCGACACGCCGCGCCAGTCCTACGAATCGAAACGCATATTCAACCGGCAGCGTTGAGGCGAACCTCCGGCACAAGGCTGGCGGCTCGTGGCCGGCGGCCGCCGGCCGTCAGCCCGAGCTGGCCTGGCAGCATCACTTCTCGCGGGCGTCGAACACGAACTCTCCCACGTCGATCATGCGTCCGGGCCCATCCAGGCGCAGCGTGATCGACTTGTTCTCCATCCGGCCCGAGCCGTAGCGCAGGTACAACTCGAGCACGACCGTCGTCGCGCCGACGGCGGTCTGCTGGCGCGTGCCGAAGAACTTCGCCCGCACCTGGTAGGTGCCCGCCAGAGCCTTCTTCAGCAGGAACTCCTCGGGACCGTAACCCGTTGTGACATCCGCGCTGATCCGGCCGCCGATCGCCGTCCGCGGGTTGCTGTAGAAGCACTGTTCGCCCTGCGGGTCCACGACGTGGAGGTCCATGTCGCTGTTGGGCGTGTCCCAGTTCAGGACCACCCGGACATCGACCGGCAGATTCTCCAGCAGCCGCTTGTCGATGCGCGAGATGTCAGGACGAACCTTCGCCGTTGCGATCAGCGCGTTCATCTCGCCGACGGCGATGAGGTTGATGTCGTGGAAGCGGTTGTCCCACTGGCCTCCGAACCACCTCCCACAGCATGTCCACGGCCCGACTGGTCTCTCCCGCATCGGCGAGAGCCAGGGCGAGGTCGCGAAGGCTCTGGGGCTCTTCGCTCCGGAGGACGAGCACCTGCTCGAAGGTCCACACCGAAAGTTTCGGAATGCCGAGCTGCCGCAGCCGGTAGCCGAGCACCCGCAGCAGCGAAGCGTCCTCGAGCTTCAGTTCCGCCAGATTGGAGAGGATGCGGAGGGCGATTGAGGTATCCCCTTCCGTGCGGAAGAAGTCCGACACGTCGAGGAAGAACCCCGGGGTGGCGCCATACTCGTCGCGCAGCGCCAGATAGCGCGCGTACCGCTGATCCTTGGCAGCAGCCTTCAACTCCTTGAGGTAGGGCGTGTCGGGTGACCACGCCTTCAGCGCGATCGATCCCGCCATTTCCGGCTCACGATTCCCGGCCGAACCGCCGCGCGCGTCCTTGGACGCCTGCACTCCGCGGGCGGCCCCCTCCATGGCCGGTGATGGTGCCGCCTGCCCCGGCGCCATCACCGCGAGCGCCTCGGATCGGTCTGCGGCTCGCGCCTCGGTCCGTCCGCCGCCGGTCAACGGCGCACGCGGGTCCTTCGGTGGGCCGGCCTTGAACTCGGTTCGCCACCAGGTCTTCCGCTCCTCGAACTGCGCGATGACGGCCTCCAGCGTGTCCTGTTCCTGGCGGGCCTTGACCACCTGCGCATCTTTCAAACGCCGGTCGTACTCCGCTCGAAGCTCGTCCGGTGGAGTGACGGCGTAGCGCACGTAGTCCTCGACGCGATCGAGAACCAGCAGCGAGGTCGAGCGGGTGACGATGCTGTATTGCTGGCCGAGCGCGAGGATCTCGTCCGCATGGCGGGTGGGATCCAGCTCGAGCTCCGCGAGTTTCTTCTGTGCCCAGATTCGGGCCACCGGGGCCGTCGCCGATTCCTTCGTGTCCAGATCGATCGTGCGCGCGGAGGTCTCCTGCCCCCCAAAACCGAAATGCAGGGTGATCTTCGCATGGCCGGTGCGCAGCCGGCCGGAGAGGCCCAGCGGTCCCCGGATCGCGGCGCCGCGGCTCGGATAGACCTCGCCGACCTCGGCGGGGTCGAACGTCGCCCGCAGCAGCGCCAGGGGCCTTGTCGTGAGCGCCTGCAGCGCGTCCTTCACGGTGGTCGTGGTCAGGGTCAGGTACTCGCCCCCGCTCGCCTCGGCAATGGCGCGGAGCCAGGCGTGCTCGGCGACAAGCGCGCTGTTGACCGAAATCACCGGACACCGGGGCAGGCGCGGTTCCCCTCCGCCGAGGGTGGCGACGCCATCGGTGAACAACAACACCTCGTCGGCGCGCTCGGACGAGAGGTCGATCGCGCCGGGAGACGTTGCGCCGTCGAGCGGCGCATGCTCGATCGCCTGGCGCAACGCCGCCCACGCTCCATGCCGAACCGGCTCCATGGCGTTCCGGTAGATGGCGAGCGACACGTCGGCCGCCCCAAGGCGCGCGACGTATGCGTCGAGGACCTGAAGTTCCTTGGCGCGATCGCGCGTCCGGGCGCTGGCGGAGGCGTCCCACACGACCAGCAGGCGCTGAGCCGCCGGCTTGGGTTGACGGCTCAGCCGGGGCGACACGGTCACGTAGAAGTATTGCTGGCCGCGTTCCGCCGACACGAAGACGCGCTGGTCCCACTCGCCTCTGGGCACGACGAAGGTCAGCGCCTGGCCAGGCACGACGTCGTGCTGGGTCTTTTCCGCCACGTAGGCCCGTTGCCAGGCTTTGAATGCGAAGTTGGCGAGCGGCGATGACTGGAGGCGCGGCGTTTCGTTCTGGTCGAGCACCTCGACTCTCAGCGAGAAGTTGTCCACCTTGTCGGTGAAGGCCAGCGGCAGGTGGTACAGCAATCCGGCGCTGGCGCGGTCGCCTCCCGCCGCGAGTTCCTGTTCGTAGGCGATGACGACACGCTTGGACCCGTTGGCCGGAATGGGATAGACCCGCGCGCGGAAGCTGTTGCCGGCGGTCTTCTCGAGCAGTCCCGGATCGACTCCCCTGCGAACGATCTCCTCGAACACCTGGCGCCCTGTGTCCTTCTCGACCACGACGCCCTCGCGCAGCCTGCCGTTCACATCCATCGCGAAGCGGCTGACGGTCTGGCCCTCCCCGACCGGAAAGACGAGTTCTCCCTCGAGCACCCGGTTCTGGGGGTTGTAGACGGTCATGTCCCAGGTGGTCGTGGCGAGATGCCCCACGATCTTCACGTCGACCCGCAGCGTCTGCAGCCGAACGGGCAAGCTGCGATCAGGCCCTGGCGTGACGCGGATCACGGGCATGATGGCGACGTCCTGCGCCACGGCCGCTGCGGGACAGTTCAAGGCACAGGCGAGAGCGATCAGGCAGCGTCGCATCAAACACCTCCAGGGGAACTGGGCAGTTTCGCACACCCGGGACTCGGTTGGCGGCACAATCGGGTGATTTCCCGCCCCCGGTTAAGAGAACGGCGTGGCCGCCGAATCTTGCAGCGGGTCTACACTCTCGGCAGAGATCGGACGCCACGCCCGAGAGGTGCTTATGACGAAGGATCACGAGTCGTTCGAACCAGTCACCGTGCTCGAGTCGAGTGATCCTGCGGTGCTCGCCGTGGCAGAGTCGTTGCTGGCCGGCGCCGGGATCGAGTATTTCGCCAAGGGCGAGGCCATGCAGGACCTCTTTGCGGCGGGCCGTTTCGGTACCGGGTTCAATCCGATCGTCGGGCCCGTTCAGCTGCAGGTGCCGGGCGAGGATGCGGAGAGGGCCACGGAACTGCTTCGCGACCTGCGTCCGCAAGAAGACGACGAGTAACCACGCGGCCCTTCGACTCGCCGCGCGGCCTCAGCTCATTTCCCGCGTCAGAATCGGTCCGGCCGGCTCGACGCTGGTGACCCGGCTCGGGCCGATCGACCGCCGGTCCACCACGGCGACGGCGAAGAACACCGCCAGGCTGACCAGCCAGGTGAAGTAGATCGGGTGCGGCAGGAACCGCCAGCTCGGCGGCGCGAGGAGCCACACGACCAGCGAGACGAAGGTGGCCAGCAGTGTCCAGGTTGCCGATGACCGTCGGCACAACGCCGGCCAGAAGAACGTCATGATGACGATGAGCGCGTAGGCCGTCGAGAGCGTGAGCCCGATGAGCAGCATCTTGAGGATGCCGCTCACGCTCATCGCGAGCACGAAGGTCACGATCCCGATGGCGGCGACAATCGCGCGGCACAGCAGCTGCTCGCGGGCGGCCGACAGGTCCGGCAGGAAGAACCGTTTCACGATGTCGCCCGACACCAGTGTGGCGCTGCCGATGAGCAGGGCCGACGCCGTGCTGACATCGGCAGCCCACAACCCGGACAGCACGATGCCCGCGACGACAGGCGGCAGATCGAGCACCGTCCTCGGGAGCGCTTCAGCCGGAACGATCCCGGGGTGCAGCACGACGGCCGCCATGCCGATGAGCGCACTGACGAATCCCACCGGCAGGATGAGCAACCCGCCCCAGAGGAAGCCGTTCCTCGCGCTGCGCTCGTCGCGCGCGGCGAATGCGATCTGCACGACCGACTGCATGGAGACGACCGTGGTCACCATCACGAGGAACCACGCCGCGATCTGGCCGAACCCGACGCCGAGCAGGCCGAACCCGGGGTGCGAGGCCGGCAACGCGGCAGACAACGCTCCCAGGCCCCCGACCTTGCCGATCGTCAGCACGACGCCGAGGCCGATCCCGAGGTAGATCACCGAGACGTTGATGACGTTGGTGATGCCGGCCGCCCAGAAGCCGCCGACGAGCGTGATGCCGATGAAGACCAGCGCCGTCGCGATCATCCCCGTCTGAAAGGTGAACACTCCCGGCATCAGCGATGACAGGATCGCGCCACCGGCGACGTACTGCAGTGAGGTGACGACAACCTGGAGCGCGAGCTGCCCGATGACCCCGAGCACCCGCCCCGAGACGCCGAAGTGCCGTTCGAACAGTTCGCTGATCGTCGTCAGCTCGAGCCGGCGATAGCGCTTCGCGAAGGCGAGCCCCATCACGAACGCGCCGGCCGCCCACGCGGCGTTGTACCACCCGGCAGACAGACCGCTCTGGTAGGCCTGCTCGGCCACGCCGATCGTCGAGGCGCCGCCGACGGCGAGGCCCGTCAGCATCGCCGCAGTGACCGAGGTCGGCACCTGGCGGCCCGCGAGGAGATAGCCGATCATGCCTCCGCCGCCCTGCGGGAGGCGCTGGGCCCACCAGGTCACGACGAAGAGCCCGATCACGTAGAACAGGACCACGGCTGCGGCGACGGAGTGGATCATCGCGTCACGTCCAGCTGATGAACGGGGGGAACGGAATCAACGCCAGCCGGCTATTTCACGCGCACGCGGACATCCACCGCGACCGCACCCGAGCCCGCCGCGTAGGCAAAGACCGGGTTGAGATCCATCTCGGCGATGCCCGGGAAGTCCGCCACCAGGCGTGACACGCGGCACAGCATGTCCTCGATGGCAGCGATGTCGGATGGTCCCTCGCCCCGAGTGCCTTCGAGGACCCTGTGACCCTTGATGTCGATGATCATCGTGCGCGCCTCTCCCCTGGAAAGCGGCGCCAGCGAAAAGACGACGTCCTTCATCACCTCGACGAAGATGCCGCCCAGGCCGAACATGACGAGCGAGCCCAGGCCCGGGTACGCCGTCTGGCCGATGATGACCTCGCGGCCCGGCGCCTTCTGTTCCTGCACGACGAATGACACGCCCGCGCCAGGGAAACGCGCGCGCATGGTCTCGAAGGCCGCCTGGAGCGCAGGGGCGTCTTTGATCCCGAGCATCACGCCGCCCTGGTCGGCCTTGTGGACGACGTCGGCGGAATCGACCTTGAGCACGCACGGAAATCCCACCATCCCGGACGCCACCGGCAGGTCGTCGGCGGCGTCCACCCTGGCGATGCGGGGTGCCGGAATGCCGTAGCTTCGAAGAAGGGCGAACGCGTCGGTCTGGGCCAGGTAGCGGCCCGAGCCTTCGTACCGGCCGAGGATGGCCTCCGCGCACGACCGATCGACGCCCAGCTCCGGCGGCGCCTCCATGGGCCGCCGGCGTGCCTCGCCGCAGCGCGCCATCGCCGCCAGCACGCGCGCGGCGTCCTCCGGGAATTCGTAGACGGGGATCCCCGATTCGCGCATCGACCTGATGAGGCCCGCCCACTTCTCGATGGTCATCACCACCGAGACCACCGGCTTCTCGGAGGCCGATGCGGCCTCCTTGATTCGCGCGGCGATCGCGTCGAGATCGACGAAGGGCGCGGTGATGAAGTTGACCATGACCATGTCGACACCGTCCTCGCGCAGCAGGGTGTCGACGGCCGCGAAGTAGTGATCGGCTCCCGCCGTCGCCACCACGTCCACGGGATTCCCGAGGCTGGCTTCGGCGTAGAGGCTCGCCTTGAGGCGCTCCCGGCCCGCGTCCGACCAGGAGGCGAGCGTGAGGCCCTGCTCCACCGACTCGTCCACCGCCTGGATCCCGGGGCCGCCGGTATTGGTGATGATGCCGATCCGCCGGCCGCGCGGCGGGTTCTGGCTCGACAGCGCCACGGCCGTCTTGATCATCTGGGCCGCGTCGCTGAATCCGACGACGCCGGCCTTCTTGAACATCGCATGGGTCATCGCCACCTGATCGACCAAGGTCCCTGTGTGCGACGACACGGCGACCGACCCTTCACGGGTCCGCCCGCCCTTCAGCGCGAGGACGGGCTTGTGAGGGGTGATGCGCGACGCGACCTCGAGAAACGCCGCCGGGTCCTTGAAACTCTCGATCTGCATCATGATCACCCGGGTGCCCTCGTCTTTCCCGTAGTAGTCCAGGATCTCGGGCATCGTCAGATCGCACTCGTTCCCGTAGCTGCAGTACATCCGGTGGCCGAGGCCGACGTTGTGCAGGTGCAGCTTCAGCACCTCGCCCATGCCGCCGCCCTGCGCGATGATGGACACGTTGCCGGGTTTCATCGGCACGAACGTGAAGTTGGCGTAGGCCGAGATCTCGGGGTCGGAGTTCTGAACGCCCTGCGAGTTCGGCCCGAAGATCCGCATCCCGTACTGGTGCGCGAGGGCGACCATCTCGCGTTCGCGCACGATGCCCTCGCCGCCGACTTCCTTGAATCCCGCGGTGTGCACGATGGCAAACTTGACGCCCTTCCTGCCGCACTCCTCGATGACCCCGGGAATGAGCTTGTAGTTCACGGAGATGTTGACGAGATCGATGTCGTCGGGCACGTCGAGAATCGACTTGAAGGCCTTGAACGAACGGATGTGGCCGCCCTTGGGGTTGATCGGAAAGATGGGCCCCTTGAAGCCGTACTCCGCGAGGTTCTTGATGACGATGTAGCCGATCGAGAAAGGATTGTTCGAGGCTCCGATGATGGCGATGGCGCGCGGCTTGAACAGACCGTCCAGCATGCTCGTCCTCTCTATTGCGCGTTGAGGTGCCGGCGGGCGGCGAGAATCGCCGCGCCGAGTGCCCCCGCGAACTGCGGGCTGGGCGGGACGATCACCGGCCGGCCCAGCCGTTCCGACAGGATGTCCACGATGACCGGGTTGTTGGCGGCGACGCCGCCGCTCATCACGACTTCCCCGTCGAGGGGATCCATCTCGATGACGCGATTCACGACCGAGGAGAACGCCCCGCGGATAATCGCGCCGACCGGCACGCCATTGCGCAGGTGCGACAGGATCTCCGTCTTGGCGAATACCGTGCAGAAGCTGCTCAGGCGGACGGCCTCCCCGTCGCAGTCGGCGAGTCGGTTGAGGTCGCCGATGGGAAGGGCCAGCCGCAGGGCGATTTCCTCGAGGAAGGCGCCGGTGCCCGCCGCGCACTTCCGGTTCATCTTGAAGTGGACGTGGCGGCCGCGCGCGTCGACGTGAATGACCTTGTTGTCCTGGCCGCCGATGTCGACAACGGTGATGGCACGCGGCACGTGATGGAAGCAGCCGAGGCTGTGGCACTGGATCTCGGTCTGGGCCCCGTCGGCGAACGGGACGTTGCCGCGGCCGTACCCGGTCGCGATCGTGCACGCGATCGTCAGCATCGACCCGTTGAGCCCCGCCTGCGCATCCGCGAGGCACGCGGCGGCAGTCGCCGCGTAGTCGACGCCCGACGGCCGCACGGCCTGCCCGCGGACGCTTCCCTGCCCGTCGATCAGCACCAGCTTGGTCGCCGACGCGCCGACGTCCACGCCGCAATAGAGCGGCGACGGAGCTTGCGTGATCGGATCAGTGTTCATTCAGCACGCTCATCCAGCTTCGGTTCAGCGATCAGCCGAGCGCCGGCCGCGGCACGTTGCGCTGGCTGCGCGCGGCGGTCGCGGGAGTTCGCGGAGCGGGCCCTGCGAGCAAGCCGATCGAGGCTCTCGCAAACCGCGCCGTGAGGGCCGAACTCGCCGGCGGGTTGCGGGACCCGCCGGTGCCGCCGACAAGTCCCGGCAAGGGGCGGTTTGCCGGCGTGCCGAGCCGGGCACGCGAAGCGAATGCCCGCGACCGCCGCGCGCAGCCAGCCCAACGGTCGCTTCGGTGTGAATGGGCCTCATCGGCTTCGCAGCTGCTCGGCCAGCGCCTCGACCTGCGTGCGCGTCTGCTCCTCCGAGTAGAGACGCAGATCGTTGAGGTCGCCGTTGACGACGACAGACGGGATGCCGAGCGTCCCGGCCAGCCGCACGGGCATGCCGTACCGGTTGTTCGAATTGTTCGGACACGTCTGCGCGTCGTGGTAGACGATCGCGTCGACCGAGTAATCTCGCGCCATCGAGCCGAGATACTGCTCCTTGAAGCTCTCCGCCCGCACGATGAACAGCTCGGTGTACGCCCGGCTCATGCCCTCGAACGGGTCGGCCGCGGCGAGCGCCTCGAAGATCCAGCTGTTGCAGTAGGTCGAGGCCACCACGCAGATCCCGTGCGAGGCGAAGAGCTCGGCCATCTCGCGAAGCTTGCCCCACACGGGCATGCCGTCCCAGTAGAAGCGCAGGCTCTCGCCGTCCACCGCGGCCACGCCCGTTCGCGCGCGCTCTTCAAGCTCCGCAATCAGGTTGAGGTAGTAGGTCTCCGCCCTCGGGTCGCCGCGCAGCACGACGGCGGGCGCCATGTGAATGGTGCCGTCGAAGAACGTCAGCGGCGACGGGCGCCCGGCAGCCATCTGCAGCACGCGCTTCCAGAGGAGGGTGCAGCGGTACGACGACGCCACGACTTCCTTGAGACGATCGAGGTCGAATCGAGTGCCCGACACCTGCTCGAGCGTCGGGATGAGGGCGCGATGCTGATCGACCAGGCCGCCGACAATCGCACTGGTCAGATCGGTGACGCTGCGAGGCGTCTCGATGCCGACCATCGGCACCTTGAATTCGCGCTGATAGAAGCCGAGCCAGTCCTGGACGTCACGGCACTGGTTCGTGTTGTACACCAGCACGTCCGGGCGGGGAACCGACTCCAGGCCGAACGCTCGCGTGAGCGGCGTCGTCTTGCGGAGATACGCGCCGACATCGCTCGTGAGGTACGAGCAGATGCCGGGTGAATACCCGGCGGCGTTGGCAGCCGGGATGAACTCGGCGGCCAGACGGGACGTGCCAATCAGTGCGGCGTGATTCTCGGGAAAGTAGACGCGAAAACCCAATGATCTGAGGAGTTCGGCCGGGCCGACGCTGGTGCACCACGCGACCTTCGCCTCGCCCGTCTTCGAGGCGCGGTCCAGCTCCTGGAAATACGCCGTCATCAGGTCCTTCAGAGGACCGGCCGATCGGATCTTCTTGATGGCAGCCGGCCGCGGCTGATCCCCCGACATGGCGGTCTCCTTCCGCTGCGATGTGGTCGTGCGCGTTCGAACAGGATGAACCCAGTGGAATAGAAGTCCGAAACCGCCTGCCTCGTCAAGAGGGAACTCTCCTGCGCGGGTCCGGCGGACTGGTTCCCCGGGCGGTCGTGCGCGGCCCCGACGCGGGCCTCGCGGCGGATTCGGACTTGAAGTCCGATTCGATCTATGGTCAGTATGAGCGGCGGAAGATACCCGCCTGCCTTCCGACAATCCGGCGATTTACCCGAAGGAGCCCTCATGAATGTCGGTGTGATCGGATCCGGCTCGATTGGTCCCGACCTCGCCTACGGATTCGTGTCCGCGCTGGCCGCAGGCGGCAACAACAAGGTCTTCCTTCACGACATCAGGAAGGAGGCCCTCGACGCGGGCCTGGCGCGCATCAAGGGCTACGTGCAGAAGGGCCTGTCGAGAGGGCGCCTGAGCCCGCGCGCCGCCGAGAGTATCGGCAAGGCTCTCGTCCCCACGCTGGAGCTGAAAGACCTCGCCGCGTGCGACTACGTGCTCGAGGCGGCAACCGAGGACCTGGCAACCAAGCGGATCATCCTCCGTCAGCTCGAAGGCGTGGTCCGCGACGACTGCCTGATCGGGTTCGCGACCTCGGGCCTGCCGCGCGTGCACATCGCGGCCGAAGCCAGGCGTCCGGATCGCTGCTTCGTCAATCACCCGTTCTTTCCCGCCTGGCGCGCCCTTCCCATCGAGGTCGTACTGTCGGGCGACGAAGCGCTCGGCCGCCGGATGCTCGAGCTGCTGATCACGCTCGGCAAGGTCCCCGTCGTCACGGCCGATGTCCCGTGCTTCGCCGCCGACGACATCTTCTGCAATTACATCAGCGAGGCCGCCCGGATTGTCGAAGAAGGCGTGGCATCGCCTGCGCAGGTCGACCGGATCGTCAACGACCACATCGGCGGCGGCGGTCCCTTCAACGTAATGGACCTGACCCGCGGCAACATGCTGACGGTGCACTGCCAGGAGCTGATGCGAGACGCCCCGACCGGCAGCGCCTGGTTCGCCGCGCCCGCCATCCTCACCCGCCAGGGCTCCGCGCTCTGGCACGATCCGGCCCGCCCGGCAGACTCCGCCTATGCTCCGGCCCTGGCCTCGCAGGTGATGGATCGGATTCTGGCCGTCCTGCTGGCCCGAACCTACTTCGTCGTGGATCAGCACATCTGCGATCCGTCGGATCTCAACTGGCTCACGCGCAACGCGCTCGGCTTCGCCGACGGGCTCCTCGACCTGGCCGAGAAGGTCGGCCCAGACCGCGCCCGGCGGCTCTGCGAGTCGTTTGCCTCGGCCCATCCCGGGTTCGCGGTCCCGAAGAGCCTCGCCGACGGACGGCTCTGCACGTTCTATCGCGACCTCAAGGTCCACGCCGAGGGCGAGGTCGCGGTCATCACGATTCGCCGCCCGGAGGTCAAGAACGCCCTGTCGGCCCGCACGATGCAGGAGATCCGGGCAGCCGTGGCCGCCGCCTCGGCCGACACGTCGGTGAAGGGCATGGTGCTGACCGGGTTCGGTGGCGCCCTGGCAGGCGCCGATATCAACGAGCTGGCCGCGCTGAAGACGCCCGCGGAGTGCGAGGCGATGTGCCTGCGCGGCTACGAGGTGCTCGACCTCATCGCGAAATCCCGCAAGCCGGTGGTTGCCGCACTGGACGGGCCCGTGCTCGGCGGCGGCGCCGAACTGTCGATGGCCTGCCACGCGCGTGTGGTCGGGCCCAATCTCATCGTGGGCCAGCCGGAGGTGAACCTGGGGATCATTCCGGGCTACGGAGGCACGCAGCGGCTTCCGCGGCTGGTGGGGATCGAGCGGGCCCTCGACATGCTTCGGACGGGCAGGACGATCACGGCCAACGACGCGTGGACCTTCGGCTGGGCCTCGGCTCCGCCCTCGGCCGAGGTCGGCAAGGCCGCGTGCGACCTGGTTCGCGCGCACATCAACAAATCTGTAAGTCTGGCGCCGGTGGATCCGAAATCCGTCCCGACCCCTGTTGTGCCGAAGGCCGACATCGGGCACCGCTCGCTCGCCATCGACGCCATCCTGGTGGACGTCGTCAGGCGCGGGCTGGCCCTTCCGCTCGACGAAGGCCTTCGCGTCGAGGCGGCGGGCTTCGCACGGTGCAAGACCACCGTCGACATGGACATCGGCATGAAGAACTTCATCCAGAACGGTCCACGGGTTCCCGCGGTGTTCATGCACGAATAGCCGGAGACGATCATGCCGACCGACAACTCCATCGTCATCCTCGACGGCGGGCGCAGGCTCCCGCGGGCTGACATCCTGATCAATAACAGGAAACCGGGCCTGTTCTCCCGGTTCTCGACGACGCAGCTCGGCGGGTTGGCGATCAAGTCCGCGCTGGCGCATACGGCGATCGACCCGTCGCTCATCGGGCACGTCGTGATGGGCATGGCGTCGCACAGCCATCGCGACTCGATCTACGCGGCGCAGGGGATGCGCTGGCGCAGCGGGCTCGGGAACGACGTCCCTGCACTGACCGTGGCGAGGATCTGCGGCAGCGGCGCCGAGGCGATCGCGGTGGCGTCGGAGATCATGCTGGCGGGCCTTCGCCACGACGACGCGCGCCCGTTCTCGGTGGCCGGCGGCGCCGAGAGCATGCAGTATCCGTTCGCGCTCTACAACATGCGCGGCCGTCCGGTTGGCGAGAGCGTCCAGAAGTACGGCCCGATCGACGCGAAGTCCCTGCCGGCCGGAACGCATCTCCAGGACGTGCTCCTGATGAGCCTGTACGACCCGAGCGCGAAGATGTCGATGGCCAATACCGCCGAGGAACTCGGCCGCCGCTATCACATCACCAGGGACGAGTCCGACCAGTTCGCGTACCGATCGCATGTCAGGGCGAAGGCCGCGCGCGACGCCGGATGGTTCAAGGAGGAGACCGAGCCGGTCCTGGTCAACGGGGACGGCGCCGCCGCGCCCGTGGTCGTGGAACACGACACGCACATCATGGACGACGTCAGCCGCGAGGCCATGGCCGGGCTCCGGCCGGCATTCGAGGAAGGCGGAATCATCACGGCGGGCAACGCGAGCGCGGTGGTGGACGGCGCCGCAGCCATGGTGGTCGGCAAGCTCGACGACGCCGTGAGGGCGGGCCTGAAGCCGCTGGCACGCATCGCCGGGATCGGCGTGGCGGCGTGCGATCCCGAGATCATGGGCTACGGGCCGGTGCCGGCGACGCGCAAGGCCCTCGGGAAGGCCGGCATCAGCGGCAGCCGCATCGATCACGTGGAGCTCAACGAGGCGTTCGCCCCGCAGGCGCTGGCGTGCGTGCGGGATTTCGAGAAGATGGGGATCGATCCGGAGACGGTCAATCCCCAGGGTGGCGCCGTGGCGCTCGGACATCCTCTTGGGGCGACGGGAGCCATTCTCACGCTGAGCTGCGCCTATGCGCTTCGCCGCACGAGGAAACGCTACGGCCTCGTGACGATGTGCATCGGAGGCGGCCAGGGCATCGCGGTGATCATCGAGTCGATGGCGTAGGGAGGGGCGGCTGAAGGATGACGGTCGAGGACTATCGCGCCGGCCCCGCTGAACCGGGTGCCACGGATCGGGTTTCGATCGCGGAGCGCGAGAAGCTCGATCTCTACACCGACCGCGCTGCCGGCTTCGACCGTGCGGTTGCGCGCGCCGACCGGCTGTCGCTGATCATTTCGTATGCCCGCGGCGCGTGCTTCGCCGTGGCGGTGGCCGCCGTGGCCGCTGTGACGTTCTGGCAGGGATCCCCTCGCGCCGTGCTCTGGACCGTGGCGCTGGCCTCGGCGCTCGTCTTCCTCGCCCTCATCGTCGCCCATACGCGCGTGGACGCGCGGAAGCGCTGGAACCAGACGCGGGCCCGCCAGAACCGCGATCAGGCGGCCAGGGTCCGCCGCGAATGGAGTTCGGTGCCGCGCGCGGATCTCGGGGGTACGCCGCCCGACCATCCCTTCGCCGAGGATCTCGATCTGTTTGGCCGCGCGTCGCTCGCCGACCTGCTGGGCGCGCCGGCGACGCCGGAGGGCCGGCGCCGGCTCGCCGCGTGGATCCTCGCACCCTCGACCACCGCCGCGATCCGAGGCCGGCAGGCAGGCGTCGCGGAGCTGGCGGGTGAACTCGAGTGGCGGCAGCAGGTCCACGCGCTCGGACAGCAGGCGGAGTTCGATCCGATCCGCCTCGGAAAATTCGTGGCCTGGGCCGAAGAGCCTCCCTGGCTCCTCGCCCGCCCCTGGCTCATCTGGACGTCGCGGATTCTCCCGGCCATCACCATGGCACTGGGAGCGCTGCAGTGGTTTGGGGGAACGAACGCCGCCTACTGGCTGCCAGTCCTGCTGGTGAACCTCGTCGTCTGGTACGCGACCGGGCACAGAGTGCAGGAGACGTTTGACCGAATCGAGCTCCTGCAGTCCGCGCGGGAGGACGGCGAGCGGCTGTTCCGGGTCGTGCGCGAGCACTCGTTTCGATCGGCGAGCCTCACCACGCTCGTGTCTTCGCTCGGGTCGGGTCCTTCGACAGCCGATGCGGCTTTCAGGCGGTTTGGCCGCCTGGCGAGCCTCGCCGACCTGCGACACTCGAGCCTGGCGTACTTCCCGGTCAACGCGGTCTCGCTCTGGGATCTGCACGTGCTCCTCGCGCTCGAGCGGTGGAAAGCCGCCTCGGGTGGATTGGTCCGTCAGTGGTTCGAGACCATCGGCGAATTCGAGGGGCTCTCGGCGCTGGCCGGCCTGAGTCACGACAACCCCGACTGGGTCTTTCCCGAGTTCGCCGCCCAGGAGTCCGTGGTGCTCGACGCTCGCGGCCTCGCCCACCCGATGCTGCCGCGCGGCGTCCGCGTGGCCAATGACGTTCGCATCGGGCCGCCGGGCCGGTTCCTGTTCATCACCGGATCGAACATGTCGGGCAAGAGCACGCTGCTTCGGGCGGTTGGCGTCAACCTCGTGCTGGCCGAAGCGGGCGGGCCGGTGTGCGCGACATTTCTGCGGCTGCCGAGGGTTGAACTGCGCACGATGATGCGGGTGCAGGACTCCCTCGAGCTCGGCGTCTCCTACTTCATGGCGTCACTGAACCGGCTGCGGCAGGTGATCGCGCCCGGGACGGCCGACCGCGCCGAGCAGAGGGTGATTCTCTATCTGCTCGATGAGATCCTCCAGGGCACCAACACGGCCGAACGGCAGATAGCCGTAAGGACGATCGTGCGGCACCTGCTCGCCCGGCCGGCAATCGGTGCACTGACCTCCCACGATCTGACGCTGGCCGAGGTCGACGATATTCGAGCGGCCGCTGACGCGATCCACTTCACCGAGTCGGTCGACGGAGCGGGCGCCACCGCTCGGCTATCGTTCGATTACCGTATCAGGCCCGGCGTTGCCACCTCGCGCAACGCGCTGAAGCTGTTGCGCCTCATCGGGCTGGAGGCCGAGGAGCAACCGGCCACGGATCGGCAGGGCGATCCGCACTGAGCCGCCCTGGGCAGACTACCCCTCGACGATGGAGGCCTGTCCCCGGGTCGCGTCCATGACCGCTGTTCGAAACGCCGCGAGGTGACCTTTCGGCAGCCTCAACTCGAACCGGACGTCGGCGTGAAAGGCCTGGTCGAGGATTTCCACCTCGAAACCCGCGAACAGCTGCTGCAGCGCGTCGACCTTCGAATAGTCGGTCACCAGGATCAGCGCCGCCCACTCGACGCGGTCGATGAGCGCGAGGCCAGCCAGCGCGCGCTGCAGGCCGCCGCTGTACGCCCTGACGAGCCCGCCCGTGCCGAGCTTGGTTCCGCCGTAGTACCGCGTGACGACCGCCACGACGTCGCCCACGCCGCTGTGTTGAAGGGCCGCAAGCATCGGCCGTCCGGCCGTGCCGTGCGGCTCGCCGTCGTCGCTCATCCCGACGCGGGCGCTCGTCCCGGGCGGCCCGACCAGGTAGGCCCAGCAGTTGTGCGTCGCATCCGGAAACTCGGCTCGGATGCGATCGATGAAGGCCGAGGCCTCGTCAACGGTCGACGCGCGGTCGACCGTGGCGATGAATCGGCTGTGCTTGATTTCCTCGTCGACCCGGATTGTCGACGCGGGCACCTTGTAGCGTGTGGTCGGCATCTGATCAGGCTCCGACATCATACCGCCCGGCCCGGCCGGAGCAGGAGATCGCCCGCCTCCAGCCGCCAGCCTGTCCTCTTCCCATCCTTGATTTGTGCCTGAATCCTGGCGACACTTGACCTGTCTATGACTGACAGGTTGAGACTGGGGGTAGACGATGACCGTGTCGATGCTGGCCGGCCGGTGCGGGCTTTCGCGCAGCACCCTGCTCTACTACGAGTCGATCGGGCTGCTGCGCCGCCCGCCACGGACCGAAGGGAACTACCGCGCCTACGGTGACGCCGATCTGCTGCGCTTGCAGCAGATCGGCCTCTATCGCAAGGTCGGTCTGAGCCTGGAGGCGATCCGCACCGTGCTGGATCAACCGCGAGGGAACGCATCCTCGGTGCTCGAGCGGCGGCTGGTCGAGATCGACAGGGAGATCGAAACCCTTCGCGGCCACCAGCGCGCAATTCTGCGCCTGCTGGAACGGTCGCGGACCCTCAGGAGGACCGAGATGATCACGAAAGACAAGTGGGTGGCCATCATGCGCGGGGCGGGATTCAACGACGGGGACATGAATCGCTGGCACTCGGAGTTCGAGAAATCGGCCCCGGAGGAGCACCAGGAGTTCCTGGAGTTCCTCCATATCCAGCCTGACGAGATCAAGAAGATCCGCGAATGGAGCAGGAAGGGCACGCACGCGTAGTCGCGGCGGGAAGGGCGAGGGGCGCGCGGAAGGGGGCGGCCGGGCAGGCTACCGGTTCTGAAGGAACCCGCCAGGCCCTCTTCCGCGTCCAAACGTGACGGGGGCCGGTAACCCGGGACCACGCGCAGGACGGCACCATGGCCAGCAGACCGGAATCCGCTTTCGACGTTGAAAAGCCCGACGCCGACTGGCAGCAGATCCTCACGCCGGAGCAGTTCGCCGTGTTGCGCCGCCACGGGACCGAGCGCGCGGGAACCAGCCCCCTGCTCGAGGAACACCGTGACGGCACGTTCTCTTGCGCCGGCTGCGGCCAGGCGCTGTTCACCTCGAGCACCAAGTACGAGAGCGGGTCGGGCTGGCCCAGCTTCTATGCTCCCCTCCCGGATGCCATCGGGACGAAGGCCGATCGCAGCCTGGGGACGGAACGCATCGAGATCTTCTGCAAGCGATGCGGGGGACACCTCGGACACGTGTTTCCGGACGGTCCCAGGCCGACCGGGGAACGCTACTGCACCAACGGCGCAGCGCTCAAATTCACCCCGTCCAAGTAGCCACCGCAGGCGGATCGTGATGGCAGGCGTCTCCCGGACCGAAGCCGGCCACGGACACCGGCCAGAGGTCCGTGTATCAACTGCACAATCTGCACTCTCCAGCTGCTGATTTTGCACTCTGCCCTGATGCTCTTCTCCCTTGAAGACCGCAAGTCATTGATTCCATTGAGACAACCATTCCGCAACCCGGGATGTCGTCGGCACGACCGTTGCGTCGGCAGATCGCAGGGGGGCACTGTCCTCTCGGCCAGAACGTGAGGTAAATCGCCATTGCTCCAAGACGTCTCCCGCCTTCGCGACTTGGCGGTCAACGACTCGGGATTCCTGTTCGATCCAGTCACCGGCCAGTCTTTCATGCTGAACGAAACGGGCCTGGCCGTGCTGCGGGCGCTCAAGGACAACCGGCCCATCGAGGAGATTTCCGCCATCCTCGGCCAGCAGTTCGAGCTCGATCCGGCTGACGAGGTCACCAGGGACATCGAGGCCTTCGTGGCGCGTCTTCGCGAGCACGGTCTCGTTCGATGACGTTCCGCGTCGAATGTTCGATTGCGGTGACCGGTGTGAACGCCACCGACAACCCTGCGCCCGGGGTGGCAGTCGCCCGTGCGCTCAGGCACGAGCCTAAATTCGCGGGACGGGTTGTCGGCCTTGGCTATGACGCCCTGGATCCCGGGTTCTATGCCGATGGGCTCCTGGATGGCGGGGCGATTCTCCCGTTCCCGTCGGCGGGACGCGGGGTGTTCTTCGACCGGCTGCGCGAGCTGAAAGGCGTGCTCGGTTTCGACGTGCTGATTCCAACGCTGGACTCGGAGATGCGCGCGGTTTCTGTTCTTTCCGAAGCCCTGCGCGCCGAGCGCATTCTGACCTTCGTCCCGACGCTGGACGCGATCGAACGCTCGTCAAAGCCCAGGCTGGCGCAACTCGGCGAGGCTGCGGGGATTCGCGTGCCCGAGTCCGAGGCCGTGGTGACCTCCGACGCCCTGTCGAAGTCGGCGCGGCGGCTTGGCCTGCCGATGGTGGTCAAGGGGCTGTACTACGGCGCGCGCGTCGTGCACACGGACGCCGACGCCGTGTCGGCCTTTCATCACTTCTCGGCGACCTGGGGCGTCCCCGTCATCGTCCAGCGGCACGTCGACGGCGATGAGTACAACGTCGCCGCGCTCGGGGACGGGAAGGGAAATCTTGTCGGCGCCGTCGCCATGCGCAAGCTGGCCCTGACCGACAAGGGAAAGGGGTGGGCCGGCGTCACGGTCGACAACCCTGCTCTTCTCGCGATCGCCGAGCGCGTGGTTGGCGCGCTCCGCTGGAAAGGCCCGCTCGAGGTCGAGATCCTGGCCGCGAAGAACGGGACGGACCTGTTCGTCATCGAGATCAACCCGCGTTTTCCCGCCTGGATCTACCTGGCGGCCGGCGCCGGCCAGAACCTTCCCTACGCCTGCCTCGGCCTGGCGCTCGGGATGAATGTGCCGAGCCGTCTCCCGCCGGGCCGGCCCGGCACCATGTTCGTGCGAATCTCGCTCGACCAGATTGCCGATCTCTCCACCTACAGCCGGCTTGTCGCGTCCGGCATCGTCACGGCGCCGACGGAGCCGGCCTGATGAAGCCCCGCTACGCCCCGCCCGATATCGTGCGCCAGGCGCTTGGGGGCCTCAACAAGTTCGGCCCGCGGCCCGCGGTGCAATCGTTCGATCGATTCGAGAACCTTGCCATCTCGGATCTCGCGCTGCAATACGGATCTCCGCTGTTTCTGTTCTCGGAGCGGCTGATGCGCGAGCGGTACCGGGAGCTGCGGAACCAGATGGCGTCGAGGTTCGAGCGCTTCTCGCTCGGATGGTCGTACAAGACGAATTACCTCGGGGCGATCTGCCGGGTGTTTCACCAGGAAGGCGCGCTGGCCGAGGTCGTGTCGGGCCTGGAGCTGCAGATGGCCCTGCGGCTGGGCATGCCCGGCAGGCAGATCCTGTTCAACGGTCCCGCCAAGAGCGAAGCGGACCTCGAGATGGCGTTTCGTGAGGGCGCGCGGGTCCACCTCGACCATCTCGACGAGGTCAACCTGGCCGAGCGCGTGGCGGAACGGCTGGACGTCCGGCCGGAAGTCGGCGTCCGCGTCAACATCGCGGAACTGCCCGTCCCGCTGTGGGATCGATTCGGCTTCAATCTCGAGAACGGCCAGGCGCAGGCTGCCTGCCGCCGGATCGTGCGCAGCCGGTGCCTGGACCTGCGGGCGCTGCACCTGCACGTCGGGACATTCATTCAGGACCCCGACGTGTATCGGCAGGCTGCGCGCGGGCTGGCCGGGCTGGCGCGCGCGGTCGAACGGGAACTGGGGCCGCGCATCGAGACGCTCGATCTTGGCGGCGGGTTCGCGTCACGCAACACGCTCCAGTCGCAGTATCTTCCCGGCGAGGACTCGACGCCCTCGTTCGGCGAGTACGTCGAACGGCTGGCCGCGGGGCTGGACGAGGTCTACGGCACGGATGTTCCCCACGTGGTGCTGGAGAGCGGCCGTGCACTGATCGACGAAGCGGGCGCGCTCGTGGCGAGCGTGGTCGGGAACAAGCGCCTGACCGACGGCCGGAGGGCCGTCATCCTCGACGCGGGCGTGAACCTGCTTCCCACGGCCTGGTGGTACCTCCACGACGTGCGGCCGGCGCAGCCCACCCCCGGCACGGCCGAGCCGACCGTGTTCTACGGCCCCCTGTGCATGAACATCGACGTGGTCCGCGATCGGATCATGTTCCCGCCGTTGAAGGTCGGCGACCGGGTGGTCATCCGGCACGTCGGCGCCTACAACGTGAGCCAGTGGACCCAGTTCATCGCGGCGCGACCCAACGTCGTGCTGGTGTCCCCTGGAGGGAATCACGCGGTCATCAGGCGCGCCGAGAACCTCGACACCTTGCTGCAGCAGGAGGTGATGGCCCCGTGGCTCGGCTGATGCGCCGGGATCGGCTGGCGTGGATCGCCGATGCAGCGCTTCGGCCCTACGCGCAGATTGTGTTCTCGCGCGATGCCGGCACCGGTCTCTTGGTCCTGCTCGCGATCGCGCCGTTTCCGAGGGTGGCCCTGGCCACGCTCGGCGCTGTGGGCGTGGCGGCGCTGGTGTCGCTCGCCTTCGGCCTCGGCTCCGAGGAGGTCCGCGAAGGCGCGAGCGGCTGCATGGCCGTGCTGGCGGTGCTCGGCGTCGCGGTCTTCGGCCCCGGCGACATCACGGCCGCGCTGGTGGTCTCCAGCGCGGTTCTCGGCGTGCTGTTCGCGGCGGCGTTCCGCGGCCTGCTCGGCCGGCTCGCGTTGCCGGCGCTCTCGCTGCCGTTTGTCGCGGCGGCATGGACGATGATCCTCACGACGCGAGTGATGCCGGCGCCAGCCGCGCCCTCCGGCGTGCTCCAGCCGCTGAGGGCCGTCTCCGCGCGGGTCCTCGAGCCGGGATGGCTCGATGTCCCGGCCTCGATTGTGTATCTCCATGGCAGCCTCTCCGGCGCCCTGATGGTCGCGGCCATCGCGTGGCACAGCAGGATCGGCCTGCTGCTCGCCGCAGTGGGGGGACTGGTCGCGGCAGCCATCTGCCCGGCCCTCCGGCTCGGCGCGCCGTGGTCCGCCATCGAAGTCACCGCCGGCTTCAACGCGGTCCTCACGGCCATGGCGATCGGCGGCGTCTGGTTCGTGCCCCATCCGACGTCGATCCTGCTCGCAGCCGGAGGCGCGGCGGTGGCGTGCCTGGTGACGTTCGCCACCTTTCCGGTGGCGGGCCTGGCGGCGCTGCCGGCGCTCTCGCTGCCGTTTGCGATTGCCACGCTCGCCGTACTGGCCGCCTCGCGGGTCCGCGAGCGTGATCGGTGGCCGCGCGCGGCCGTCCAGGCCGATCGCCCCGAAGAGACGCTGTCACGGCATCTGATGCGGATACGCCGGTTCGGCGACTCGGCGTGGCTGCCCTTCCGGCTTCCGTGCCGGGGAGTCTGGCTGATCACGCAGGGCCACCAGGGTGCGCACACGCACCAGGCGCAATGGCGCCACGCGCTCGACTTCGAGCGCGCGGGAGCCGACGGGCGGCTGTTCGAACGGGACGGCCAGGAGCTGCGCGACTACCACTGCTACGGGCTGCCCGTGCTCGCCGCCGCCCCCGGAACGGTCGACCAGGTGATCGACGGCCTTCCGGACAATGCTCCCGGACGGCTCGACGCCAGGAACAACTGGGGAAACGCGGTCGTCGTGGCCCACGCCGGCGGGCTCTACTCCGTCTACGCGCACCTGGTTCCGCGATCGATCCGCGTCAAGCCGGGCGACGGAGTGGCGGCAGGCTCCGAGCTCGCCCGATGCGGCAACTCAGGCCGGTCGTCGGTTCCGCACCTGCACTTTCAGGTTCAGCGAGGCGCACCGCTCGGCAGCGAAACGGTCGCGGCGGATTTCGGCGACGTGATCGCGCACGTCGGCAGCGAAGCGCGGCTCTCGGCTCGCATGATACCGGCCGAGGGCGACTCGGTCAGGGCGGTCGTCCGCGACGAGGCGATCGCTGGCGCGATGTCGCTCGTCCCGGGCTCGGAGTGGACGCTCCGCCGGCTCGACGACGGCCGCCACGAGCGAGCGCGCGTTGAGCTGGATCTGCTGGGGAGACACACCCTGAAGTCGGCCATCGCCTCGCTGTATTTCGAGCCATACGAGTCTGGAATCGTGCTGATGGGGCTCGAAGGGCGGACCGAGTCGCTGCTGCGCCTCATGATGCTCGCGCTGGCCAGGATGCCCTTCGACCAGGAGGCCCCGCTCTCATGGCGGGACGCGCTGCCGCGCAGCCTCTTCGTCCCGCGCTGGGCACGGGCCATGTTCGACCTGGTCGCGGTCGTCGTCCCTCAGGTGGCGAACGTCGAGATCGACTACACGTCGCGCCGGACCGAAGGGCGCATCGAAGTTGAAGGACGGGCCGATCGGCTGTCGACTCGCGCGGTCGTCGACATGGACGGCGGGCCGCACCACTTCGAGGTGCTCCTCGGCGGCAGGCGGACGGCGATCGAGCTCTGTCGCGAAGAGTCGACCGGGGGGCTGATCCCATGACGATGGCTCATGCGATTGGCCGGCGGGCGGGGATCGCCCTCGCAGTGCTCGCAGTCCTCGCCTTGTCCGCAGGATCGACGACAGCCGGGCAATCGGCCGGCCAGGCGCCGGATGTCCGCGCGGGCGCCTGGGACTCCTCGGTGACCTTCGAACACGCCGGTCAGTTCCGGCGGGCTCGCCAGGTACTGCTGGATGCGTACGGCCCGCGGCCCGACAGCTACGAAGTGAACCTGCGCATCGCGTGGCTCAGCCTTCGGATGGGAGATCCTGACGCCGCGATCGGCTGGTATCGGCGTGCCATGCAGATGGAAGGCGCGGGCCCGGAAGCCGCGCGCGGCCTGTCATCCGCGCTGACGCTCGCAGGGTACGTGGCGCTCGGCCGAGGCGACCAGAGGTCTGCCAGGCGGCGGTGGGCCGAGGCGCTGGCCATCGATTCGGGCGATGTCGACGCCAGGCGCGGCCTCGACATCGTCGGACCTTCGTCGTCGGTCGCGTTCGAGGGGTGGATTGCCGCGATCGGCGCGTCTCCCTCGTCTTCGTCGGCCCAGGTCGTGTACCTGCTCGTGCCAGTCCGCGTGAGCGAGGGTCTTCAGATCAGGGCGGCCTACCGCCACATCGGCCCGGGCGCCGTGGCCGCGACAGCGACCCCCTTCTTCCTGGCGCAGGACGAAGGGTATGCCGCCATCAGGTACGAGCAGGGTGTCGGATCGGTCGAGATCATCGGCTTCGGACTTCGCCGGGCGACGGCTACCGTTCCGGGTGGAGCGATTTCGGTCCGTATTGGCGGCCGGCTCGGCCTCACGCTGACCGGCTCGGCCATGAACGAAACGTCGGGATGGAACACGCAGGCCGCGCCGGAGATCTTCGGCTGGCTGGGGTCGTGGGGATCGGTCTCGGCCGGTATCCGCTACACGACCACCAGCACCGAGTCGATGACCAGCGCACTGTTCGGCGCGTCGGCGCAGTTCGACCGCGTGGGCGTCGACCTTCGCACGCATGTCGGCCGCGAGCGCAGCGCGTTCACCGCGGCGGGCCCCACCATCCTTTCGTTTGCGGCCGGCACGAGCTCCGGCGCGACTGTCACGGCGTCCTGCCGCCTCACCCGGGAGCTGGCGATATTCGTCCAGGCCCAGGTCGAGCAGCTCGAGCGCGACACCATCAACACCAGCCAGGATCGTTACCTCGGCACCGCCCTCGGCATCCGGTGGATGCCCAACGTGAAGACGGAGAAGAAACCATGATCAACCGCACGCGAGCGATCCTCTTCTCGCTGGTCGCAGCGGCGTCGATGTCCCCGATGGTATTCGGGGGAAGCCAGCCGGAGGCCAGGATCGCCGGACTGTATCGCGAGTCGTATGCCCTGGAGGCCAAGCAGAACTACGTCGGTGCGCTAGCGCGAATGCACGACATCAAGCAGGCGGCCGGGCCCTCGTACTTCGTCACCATTCGAATGGCGTGGCTGTCTTACCTTGGCGGGGATTTCAAGACGTCGGCATCGGGCTACACGGAGGCGATCGCGGCGGAGCCGAAAGCCATCGAGCCGAAGATTGGCCTGACGCTGCCGCTGCTGGCCGCCCGCAACTGGCGCGACCTCGAGCGTGCGTGCCGCGACGTGCTGAGCCTGGATCCGCAGAATGTCACGGCGCGCTCCCGTCTGGCGCAGGCCTACTACTGGGGCGGAAACTACCCGGACGCGGCGACCACCTACCGCAAGCTCGCCGCCGACTATCCGTCCGATCTCGACAACAAGACGGGGCTGGGATGGGCATTGCTTCGAATGGGACGATCGGCGGAGGCGCGCCAGCTCTTCGACGCCGTCCTGGCCGTATCGCCCGACAACGTCTACGCCAAACAGGGGATTGCGGCGCAATGATGCGCCGCCTGAACCGGGCGTCGTTCCGTTCGGCTTCGGCGGGTTCGCACGCCCGGCAGTTCACGACGGGTTGGCACATATGATTCGTTCGTCTGCGCTGACGGCAAGATGGGGCCTGTTGATGGCCGCCGTCGCCCTGGGTGCCGCACTGGTCGCCACGGCAGCGCTCAATTTCTTCAGCGCGCGGGAGACGGCCACGGCCGTGACCAGGACGATGGCATCCGACGTCCTGTTCGGGGTCAGAAGCGCCATCAACGACGAGGGCAGCTATCATCCGGAGTTCCTGAAAGCGATCATCGACGCCATGGCCAGCCATGGCCTCCGGTATGTTGCGGTCGCCGGGCGCTCCGGCGTCATGGGAGCGGCCGGCCAGCCCATTCGGAAAGAACCTGGGCCGCCGCCCGGCCCGGATCCCAGGCCGTGGCCGCTCGGTCAGGGCCCTCCGACCTCACGGCCCGCTGGCCCTCGAGAGCCAGGCTCACCGAACCCCGGCCTGACCGCGCCGTTCTCGGCTCCCCTGTGGCGACCGCCGAGTGTCGCGGACAGGGCGCCCGGAGCCAAGCCGGAGCTCATGGCGCCGTTTACGGCTCCCCTCTGGCAACCGCCAGGCGTTGCGGACAGCGGGCCTGAAGCGAACCCGGGGCCCGGGGGCCTGCCATTCGAATTCGTGGGCGCGACGCGCGTGCGCGTCACGGGGTGGCTGCGTCCGCCGGCGGAACCTGCCAGTCGCATCAATCCGATGTTCGGCTGGCGCGAGCGTCCGGATCGGGGCATCGTAGAGTCGGCGTGGCTGGTCGTCGAGTTCGAGCCGCGTCTCGCCGAGCAGATCGTGTGGCGCGCCACGCTCACGCTCCTGACGGCCCTGATCGCCACCGCCCTCCTGGTCGGTCTGGCATCCGTGTCGTGGCGGTCATCGGTCCGGGCCGAGGCCGCGGCCGACGAGGCCCAGCGCGATCGCCGGCTTCGCGCGCTCGGCCAGATGTCGGCCGTGCTCGGGCATGAATTGAGGAATCCGCTGGCCTCGCTGAAGGGCCATGCGCAACTGCTCCTCGAGAAGCTGCAACGGGATCACCCGGGACGGCGCGGAGCCGAGACCATCGTCAAGGAATCGATCCGCCTGGAGGAACTCGCCAACCACATTCTCGAGTTCGTGCGAACCGGGAACGTCCAGCCGCGCCCGTCCGACGCCATCTCGGTCGCTCAGGCCGCCATTCGCGCGACCGATCCGGCGCGGGTCGAACTGGTGACCGAGGGCGCCGTGCCGCCCTGGAACCTCGACCCGGAACGCATGGAGCAGGTCCTCGTCAACCTGATCGAGAACGCCCGCACGGCATCCCTGGCGCAGTCACCCATCCGACTGGTGGTCGCGGCCTCCGGACGTGAACTCATGTACGAGGTGCAGGACCAGGGGGAGGGCCTGCCGGAAGGAGAAGAGGATCGCGCGTTCGAGCCGTTCTACGCGCGGCGCACGAAAGGCACAGGGCTGGGGCTCGCCCTCGCCCGCCGCATTGTCGAAGGGCACGGCGGCACCATCACCGCCCGGAACCGGCCGGGCGGCGGCGCAGCGTTCAGGATCCTGCTTCCGCAGGATCCGCCCGTCGGCGACTCCATGGCCGCATCCGAAGGGAGGGCGTGAGATGGAACGCGTCCTGGTTGTCGACGACGAAGAAGGGATCCGGACGTTCGTCGCCGAGGTGCTCGAAGGCCAGGGCCTGCAGGTCACGATGGCGGCCAGCGGCCAGGAGGCCGTGCGCCTCATCGACGGACACAGTTTCCACCTGATTGTCACCGATCTGCGAATGCCGTTGCTGGACGGCATCTCGCTCATCCGGAAGGTACGCACCGAGCAGCCCGAAACCGAGGTGATCGTCCTGACGGCGCACGGAACGGTTGCGACGGCTGTCGAGGCGATGAGGCTCGGCGCCTACGACTATCTCACCAAGCCTCTCAGCGGCCCTGACGAGCTGAGGCTGGTTGCGGGGCGGGCGCTCGAGCGGCGCAGGCTGCGAGAGGCACGCCAGCGCGAACGCCCGGCCGATGATCAAGCCGATGCGATGGTGGTCAGCGACCCCTCCATGGTGGACGTGATCGATCAGGTCCAGCGTGTCGCCACCACGGACGCGCCCGTCCTGCTGCTTGGCGAGAGCGGAACCGGCAAGGAGGTCCTGGCGCGGCGCATCCACCGCCTGAGCCGGAGGCCGGAGGGGCCCTTCGTCGCGGTCAACTGTGCGGCGCTTCCCGAGAGCCTGCTCGAGAGTGAGATGTTCGGCCACGAGAAGGGGTCGTTCACCGGGGCGACCGGAACACATCGTGGCAGGTTCGAACTGGCCGACGGCGGCACCTTGTTCCTGGATGAGATTGCCGAGCTTCAGCCGCGCCTTCAGGCGAAGCTGCTGAGGGTGCTCCAGGATCTGCGCTTTCAGCGCGTCGGCGGGAACCGGACCATCGAGGTGGACGTCCGGATTGTGTCGGCGACCAACCACGATCTCGAGAGCGAGCTGGAATCGGGCCGGTTCCGATCGGACCTGTACCATCGCCTCGCGGTCTTTCCGATCAGCCTCCCGCCGCTTCGAAATCGGCCAGGCGACATCCAGCCGCTCGCCACGCACCTGCTGGGCCAGATCGGCAGACAGCTGGGCCGTCCAACGCTGTCCCTCGACGCCGACGCTTCCCGGAGGCTGCTCAGTTACGACTGGCCGGGCAACGTGCGCGAGCTCGCCAACGTGCTCGAGCGCGCAGCCATCCTGTCGAGCAGCACCGTGCTGACCGCGGAGCACCTGGCGCTCGACGTGAAGCCGGGACGACTGGACGCGGGCACGACCATCCCGTTCGACGGCACGCTGGACGACATCAAGCGCGAGGCCATCCGCCGTGCACTGGCGGCGTGTGGCGGAAACAGAAAGAACGCGGCGGCGCGCCTGGGGATCGGGCTTCGGACGCTCTACGACAAGCTTCGCGCCTACAGGATCGAGTAGCGGAACGCGGTCACGCGCTGCGCGACAGGACGGCACGGCGAACCCGGTAGTACGCGGTCGCCGCGACGAGCGTGGCCGCCATCGCGCCGGCCTCCACCCAGGTCGATTGCGCCAGCAGCCACACGACGACGACGATGCCGAGCACGGGTACCAGCGGCCCGCCGGGCGTCTGGAAGGGTGCGGGAGTGTCCGGGTGCTTCCTGCGCAGTTCGAGCGTCGCCAGGCACACCGCAAGATACACGACCAGCAGTGCCACGCTCGACATGACGGCCAGCGGCTTGAACGCGCCCGAGACCGCGAACACCCAGATGAGCGAGGCGTACGTGATGATGGCGACATGGGGCGTGCGGAACCGCGAATGGACAGCGGCCAGGCGGCGAGGCAGCACGCCATCGATCGCCATCGGCAGGAACGCCCGCGGCGAGGCGAGCAGGTCGCCCGAGAGCAGGCCGAAGATCGCAAGCGCCGTGCAGATCACGATCAGACCGGCGCCCGCGCCACCGATGAGTCGCGAAGCCACCTCCGCCAACGGCGCGTCGGCATGCCGCGTGAGATCGGCGCCGAGCACTCCCTGGGTGACGACCTGCAGTGCGACGTACAGCAGGATCAGGGTCGCCGCGCCGCCCAGCATCCCTCTCGGAACCGTCCGGGCCGGATCGCGCACCTCGCCGCCCGGCGTGAGCGCACACTCCGCGCCGGCGAATGCGAAGAACAACAGCAACGACGCCTCGCCAATGCTCGAGACGGACGGCCAGGTCACCCACCGCAGCTCGTGCACGTGCATGATGAACGAGCCGCCGACGATGACGAACAGCAGTGGCACGACCTTGGCTGCCGTCGTGGCGATCGCCATCCTGGCGCCCTGCCTCACGCCCATGACGTTGACGGCGGCCAGCCCGCCCATCAGCACCGCAAGGGTGATGGCCCGTGCCACGCCGTGTCCGATGAAGGGCGCACGGGACGCCATCGTGTCGATGAGCACGTTGGCGATCGCCGCGTCGGAGGCGATGCAGAACGCGATCGAAAACACCACCCACGTGACGAACCCGGCGGTCGGCCCGAAGGCCTCTTCAACGTAGGCCACCGGCCCGCCCGACCGGTCCGTGCGGCTGCCTGCCTCGGCGAAGCAGGCGAGCACGAGGCCGATGGCGATCGCGCAGACCAGGTAAGCGACGATGGCGGCGGGACCCAGGATGGCGGCCACTGCAGCTGGCAGGGCGAAGATCCCGGCGCCCAGTGAGAGGTTGACGGCATTGGCGCCGACGGTCCATGGACCGATCGCGCGATCCAGCTGCTCTCCGGGGCGACAGGCCGAGTCCGGTTCGCTCACGGTGTGTGGCTGAGTCTACCCACAATGCCGAGCCGGCTGCGAGGAAATCGACGCGCTTCGTGATATCCTGAGGGACGCCCGCCGCTCGTCCCAAATCAGTCTTCGCCAGCGAAGCATCATCGTGCTGGAATCGCGCAGGACGCGCAGTCACAATAGTCCGGGCCGCCCTGCGTCCCGAGGAGGAAAGACGACGTGAGAGTAATGAAGACCCTCGCGGTTATAGCGTCGATAGCCCTGATGACCGGGTGCGCCAAGGTACCCGAGACGCCATCAACCTTCACCCCGACCTCTGGAGTTGTGGGTCCAGGAGGACCGAACCTGACGGCTCCGGCGCCCGATTCGCCGGCCGACGATTCTCAGATGGAAACGCTCCGGCCCACGCTCACGGTGCGCAATGGCACGTCGGATCAGCCGGGCGGAACGCGGACCTACGAGTTCCAGGTCTCCGATCGCAGCGACTTCCTGATTTCCGGCAATGCCTACTACGCGACGTTTGTCATCGCCGACACCCAGACCGGAATCCCCGAAGGATCCGGCGGGAAGACCAGCTACACCCCGACCAAGGATCTGCAGCCGAGCACGCAGCTGTACTGGCGCGCCCGCATGGTGCAGGGCACGAGCATCTCGGAGTGGTCCACGGCGTGGCGGGTCAGAACGAAGGTCACCGGCTACAATCGCCCTGGCGAGCTGTACGACACGTTGGTATCTGGCGAGCACCATCGGCACAACCGGCGGCTCGTTCACGTGGATGGGCACGTCCGGAATCAAGCTGAACACCCAGGACTCATATGTCGGTTACCAGCTGGCGCAGACGTTGACCAGCGGCGAGATTTCCGTCGAGGTCAAGGGCCTTGCACCCGACGGTCCCGGACCGAAGCTGAAGATCTTCTCGATGATGGACTCGGCGGCCAGCCTGTTCTCGAGCCAGTTCCTGTTCAACGTGCAGTACCGGGGCACCCCGGGAAACCCGGACAACTGCATCGCGTTCAAGGCGCTCTATAACGGCGCTCAGTTCGAAACCAACAGAGACCAGCGTTCGGCGGGAACGCTGTACCTCGACCCGAACACGACCTACCTCTTCAAGGCTGTCTGGGGCCCGTCGATCGAAGTGATCGTGCAGCAGGGCATCGGCGGCGCGACTCTCTACGACTTCGCGATTCCCACGTCCGGCACGTACAATCCGTCGCCCCACATGGCCTACCTCGGCGCGAATCGTGGTGGATCCTCGGCTGAGGAAGGAACGTATCCCGGGGCGATCTTCCGGAACTTCTTCGTAGGCAACAAGCCGCGGCCGACATCACTCGGCAGCGCGATCACGGCGCCGCGCTAACGTTCAGACGGTCAGGTCGAACCGCCGCCCGGGTGAACCCGGGCGGCGGCCTATCTTCAAGGGGTCGGGACGGATTTTCGCGATCACATTCCTGTATTACGTTCCTGCAATCGCGAAAATCCGTCCCGACCCCTATTCCTCAGCGAGCCAGCGAGTCGTACAGCGGCGCCGCCGGCCGCACCACGCCCGCATCACTGGCCACCGACATCGCTAGGATTCGGATCCGCTCGTTGACCGGGAGCGTGATTGACCTGGCACCGGCAGGTATGTCGATGGCATAGACGAACAGGTACGAATAGGCGTACGGATCGTTGGTTCCGTCCGACGCGTGACGGTGCGACGCGAACCACCCGACGGGCGCTTTCTTGACGAATCCCGGCGTGAGGCCGGAGAACTCCATCACGGTCCGCATCCGCGGCGGCGTGCCGGCCGGCGGCGCAGGCTGCCCCGGGCGCGGCGGCACGGCCTCTTCGCGCGCCTTCCAGATCCGGTTGTCCCACTGCCCGATGAACCCGCCCCAATCCTGGATCGTCAATTCGGTCGGCGAGCCGCCGATCTGGAACGACCGCGCGCTGATCGCCGTCGGCCGCGGCCAGCACGTACAGGCGCGTGGAGTCGCCCGCCGGCAGCGAAATGGTCTGACCTCGCGGGATGACGGCGTTGAACGCACTTGCCGGCGCCAGGCTGAAGCGGACGCCGCCGTATGTGATCTCACGCGGCAACATCTCGGATGGAAGGCTCCGGCCTGCGCTGTCGAACCTGCCGCCGGAAATCGACCCGTCCGCGCTCGCGACCGGTTGGTTGTAGGGAAGAGTAACCGGCCGCGACTCCGGCGCGGCGAGTTTCGCCGGCGGCGGGCCGAGCTTCACGGCGAAGGTGCGCGGCTGATAGGGCGTGAAGCCCGTCACAAGCTCTCCGCCTGTCACCGTAGCCGGCCCCACGGGCGACTCGACGCCATTGACCTCGCGCGCCGCGAGGATCGGCGCCGCGAAACCGATCCGGACGTTGTCGGCTTTCCTTCCATCGAGTTCGACCAGTCGGACGATGATCTCCTCGCTCTGCTCCGCCCTCTTGACCGCCAGCACTCGCACGCGGCTGTTGTTGAGCCTGAGCAGCGAGAACTCGCTGCCGAGCGCGCCACCGTGCTTGGGCGCTTCGAACGCGAGCAGCGGCTGGTTGAGGCGCTGGCCCTGCCAGTCGGTCTGCGCTTCGCGCCAGTTCCCCGCGTGGCTCGCCAGGCCGTAGACGATATCGTGATGGCCGAGATCCTGGGTGCCCTGGTCCTCGTACCCGCCGCGCGTGCCGGGCGTGCGCACCAGGGTCAGCCTCAGCGTGCTGTCGTCGGGCTTGTCGGAGCCGGTCTTCGAGTCGGAGAGCACGGTCACGCCGAAGGCGCCGCTCTGGTCGGTCAGGTCGAACCACTGGTGGGACGCCACTTCGAACTGACGCTCGTCGTTGGTGGCGCGCTCGATGGTGCCGACGTCCCAGTTGTAGGTCGCGACCTTGTTGGACGCGGCCAGCGGAAAATCGGCCTTCAGGTGCGCTTCCTTCGTCATCCAGTCGATCGCATTGGCGAACTCGACGCGATTGCCGGCATCACCGGCCGACAGGCGGATGGTCTGGACGAATTTCGATCCTTCGGTCTGGCGCGTGACCTCGAGGGCAACGCGCGCCGGGCCCTTCTCGACGATCCGGATGGCCGCCGGTCCCTGCACGTACGCCCGCGGCGCCCGCATCTGGTCCTGGTAGTCCATGTTCCAGGCCGGCCAGTTGGCGGGATTGTCGGTCTTGATCTCCGAGCCGCGCCGGGCCGGACAGCAGCTCCTTGTTGAGCACCTTGTCGAAGATGCTGCCGACATCACCGTAGGGATTCAGGCGGATGCGGTAGCGCGCGTTCTCGAGCGACGACTCGGACACGTTGAGCGTCGACGACAGGGGCGCATCGGCCGGCTGAACGTCGAAGACCGCATAGCCGACCGACGGCACCTTCGCGAGGAACACGATCCTGTTGCCCGACAGCACCTGGGCCGGCACGTCCTTGCCGTCCGGTCCGGACACCCGCACCGCGCGCGGCGCCCCGCCGGGCAGGGTGACGGCAGCCTCGACGAGATCTTCGCGCGCGATGTTCAACGGGTTGAATACGACGATCGGCGTGCCTTTGGTCTGCGTGTTCAGCGCAGAGGCGATCGCGTCAGTCGCGCTCGTGAGCACGCCTGCGAACTGGTTGAGCGCCAGCAGTTCGTCGTTCCACGAGGTACTCGTACGCTTTCGGCAGGCTGGTGCCCGGGATGATGTCGTGGAACTGGCCGCCCATCACGAGGGTCCAGGCGCTGGTCAGCCGATCGATCGGGTACGGCCGGCTGCCGAGCCAGGCGGCTGCCACCGACGCCTTCTCCGCGGCGTCGGCCAGCAGCTCGTTCTGCCGGTTCCAGCGCTTCAGATATGCCTGCGACGTAATCGAGCCGGCCGAGTGGTTGATCAGCTCGAGATCACCCTTGTAGCGCGGGAAACGAGCCGTCTGCTCCGGCTTCAGATTGAGGAACAGCTCCTCAGAGGTCGCTGAAACGACCCGCACGGGCCCGTCGCCGACCTGAACTTCGGCTGCCGGAGGCGGTGGCGCCTGCGGTTGACCGAACTGCGACCCGCGCTGGGGAAAGGCCGGCGGCAGCACGGTCTTGCTCTTCGAGACGATGGCCTCCATCAGCTTCACTGACGCTTCGGTCGGCGTTCCGCCCGTGTCGCCCGTGCCGTAATACATGTAGTCGGCGAAGATGCCTGTAACCTGGCCGTCCAGCTTGATCCGCTCGCCCCAATCGATGAGCGGCCTGGGAGCCTGCTGCTGCGGGTTGGCCGGATTCGGAGCGGGCGGTGGCGGCGGGGCCTTCGTCAGGTCATAGGTGACCGACCCGCCGTAACTGCCCGGGTTGAGCGCGGCAATCACGGTCTTGCCGTCGGTGCCTTCCCAGATTCCCACGTTGAACGGGATGCCATCGGGCGTTTTCTCGGGAGAGCCCGGCCCCCCCACGCGCGCCGCCGGCTGCCAGCTCGACGACAGCTTCTGCGTGGAGAAGCCCTTGATGCCGGTGTGCGCGAGAAGGCTCGGCAGCGACGCCGGGAAGCCGAAACAATCCGGCAGCATGAACTCGGCGCTGGTCTTTCCGAACTCGCGCTTGAAGTACTGCGTGCCGTACAGGATCTGCCGGATGATCGACTCGGCCGACGGAGAATTGACGTCGTTCTCTTCCATCGACGAACCCGACAGGAACCACCGGCCGGCGGCGACGTACTTCTTCACCTTCTCGTAGTCGGCCGGGTAGTACTCCTTCATCATCCGGTAGCGGTTCGCTCCGCTGAAATTGAAGACGTAGTTCGGATACTTCTCGAACAGCGTGAAGTTGTCGCGGATCGTCTTCGGGATGTACTCCCGGATCGTCGTGACATAGTCCCACCGCCACTGCGTGTCGAGGTGGGCATAGCCGACGACGAACAGCGTCGGCTGCCTGGATAGGTCGAACGGGGCCTTGGGCGCCTGCGCGGATGGAGACCCCTTTGCGCTCATCTGCGGCGCGGCCGGCTGGCCGGAAGCTGAAGGCCTCGGGGCCTGCGTCTGTCCGGATACGAGCGCCAGCGCCGCCAGCCACGCCAGCAGCACCGCTGGCACGCGTCTCTTCAGTCGTTGCATGTCTGACTCCCCCATGGTCGATTCTCAACCGCCAATGCGGTCGAGCAGGAAACTGCAGAGGGCTTTCGAGTCCGGTTCTCGCGCCAGCCGCTCGCGGAACTCCTCGTGCATCAGCTGTCGCGCGAGCGTTGCCATGACCTTCATGTGCGCCTTGTCGTGATCAGCCTCGCGCATCGCCAGGAGAAGGACGCAGCCGACCGGCTCTCCGTCGAGTGCATTCCAGTCGACCGGCTGCCGGAGCCTGACGATGGCGAGCGAGTTGGATCGCAGGTGGTTCGTCTTGCAGTGCGGAATCGCAAAGCCGTAGCCAAAGCCCGTGGAGTACACCGCCTCGCGTTCCCACACCGCGTCCTCGATCGCGCGGGGCTCGTCGGTGCGTCCGACGACATAGACGCGATCGACGACAGCCTTGACGGCTTCTTCCCTGGAGCGGCAGTCGGCGTCCAGGTCGACGAGCCCGGGCTCGATGAGCGGCTCGGGATACCAGCACTCGGCGCTCCGCACCAGCGCTTCCACCTCGCGTGAGGTCGGACAGGCCAGGGCCCGTTCGAGAAGATCCCGGCAGGCTTCCGCGGACAGCCGGTGCACGGCAGCCTTGGCGGCCGGGATACCCGGCGGGGCGAGACTGAGCTCGTCGAAGCCCAGGCCGACGAGCAACGGCAACGCCTTCACGTCCGCCGCCATCTCGCCACAGAGTCCGACCCATCGATTGGCCCGGTGGACATCGCTCACGATCTTCGCGAGCAGCCGAAGGAACGAGGGCGCCATCGGGTCGTAAAGGCCGGCAACCTGGCGGTTGGACCGATCGGCGGCCGCGAAGTACTGCAGCAGGTCATTGGAGCCGACGCTGAAGAAGTCGAGGTCGGCCGCGAGCTCGGAAATCATGAATGCGGCCGACGGCACCTCGATCATCGCCCCGATCTGCAGGCGTTCGTCGAACGGGACGCCTTCGGCCGAACACCTGGCCTGTTCTTCTCGAACGACCGCCCTGACCGCCCGCACCTCCTCCAGCCGCGAAATCATCGGGAGCATCATGCCGAGCCGTCCGGCGGCCGACGCGCGGACGATCGCGCGAACCTGGGCGCGGAAGAGTGCGTCGTACTCGGAATAGAGACGCACGCCACGGTATCCCAGGAAGGGGTTTTCCTCGGCAGGCAGCCTGAGGTACGGCAGCGGCTTGTCGCCGCCGACATCGAAGGTGCGAACAAGGACGCTCCGATCGCCCGCACTTGCCAGCACGGCCCGATACTGATCGAATTGCTCGTCTTCGGTCGGCGCCTCAGGCCGATCGGCAAACAACAGTTCCGTACGGAACAGCCCGATCGCCTCAGCGCCGGCGGCGAAGGCGGGGTCGGCATCCTCGGCCGACGCGATGTTGGCTGCCACCTCGATTCGCAACCCGTCCGCCGTCTCCGCAGCCCCGGCCGCGACAGCGATCGCCCTGGTCCGGCGCTCGGCCAGCCGGGCCAATTCCAAGTCGTAGTAGCGCCACACAGCCTGGTCGGGATCAGTCACGAGCGCACCAAGCTCGGCATCGACAATCGTGACGGTGCCGGCCGGGCGCACCGCGTCCACGCCGGCCACTCCGGTCACCATCGGGACGCCGAAGGACCGCGCGAGAATCGCCGTGTGCGACGTCGCACTGCCGCTTGCGAGCGCGACGCCCTTGAGGAACGTCCGGCCGAGCGACAGGAATTCGCCGGGGGTCAGCGAGTGGGCCACGCAGATCGAGTCGGCGTCGAGACGCGTCACGCTGCCGCCGACCTGCCCTCCGTAGAGCTGCCGCGCAAGAGCGGCGCACACATCGCGAACATCCAGGGCGCGGTCGCGGAGAATGGCGCTGCCGGTCGCCACGAGAACGTCCGAGAAGTGGCGCTCAGCGGCGGCGATTGCACCGGCCGCCGAGGTCCGGCGCCGGCGAATGTCGGTGACGAGCCACTGCCGGAATTCGGGATCGCGAGCCACGGACCGGTGGGTCGCGATGATGTCGGCCTGCACGCTTCGGCCCAGACTACTCACTTGCCCGTCGTAGTGATTGAGCAGTTGGTCGAACCCGGCGGCCAGGCCGGCGATCTCCGCCTCGATGTCGGACGGAACTGACTGGATCAGTGCGTCCGGGATGGCGAATCCACCGATGCGCACCAGCCTTCCCCGGCCGATGCCGGGCGAGACCGGCATGCCTCGCTGGATGGTGGGGCCGGCCCGCCGGAGGACGGGCGGGCACCGGACCTCGTCAGCCGGTTCGGGAGCAGGGAGCGGGGCGTCACAGCGCTCGAATTCACCGCCCAGGAAGCCTGCGAGAACGGTAATGGCCTCGCGCTCATCCGCGCCTTCCGCCGTGAGGCGGCAGGGATCCTCGAAGCGGACGTCGAGCCCGACCTGGCCGAGCACGCTCTTGGCATTGGTCACGCTGCCCGTGCGAAGGTTCTGCAGCGTCAAGACCGAGGTAAAGCGCCGCGCCACTTCTTCGAGCGCGCTCGCCGGTCGCGCATGCAGACCGTTCCGAAGCGGACAGGTGAAAGAGAATGCCTGCATTTGACCGCCGGCTTGTGGCTTGAGGCTCAGGGCCGGGGGCCTGGTCCCGCATCCCTTGCCATTGTCCTGGAACTACGCCACGACCGCAACGCGCACACTCCGGGGCGCCGCGCGAAGGCAGGAACCGATCACGCTGTCACGGCCTCCAGCCTCCAGCCCCCAGCCTACGTGATTCACAGCTTCGCAAACACGCCGAGCGGATCCTTGAGCACGGCCTGGACCGGCAGCTCGATCTTCCGGATGCGCGCGAACCGCTCGGGCTGCTCGATCGCGATGTCGGCCGCGAGGATCGCGACATCGGCGGCGTCGATGTCGGCCTGGCTGAGCTCGTTCTCGATTCCCATGGCACCCTGGGTTTCGACCTTGATCGTGTGTCCGAGCTTCCTGGCCGTCTTCTCGAGCTGTTCGGCAGCCATGTACGTGTGGGCCACGCCGGTCGGGCAGGCGGTCACCGCGACGATCTTCATCGAGCCGCTCCTTGCGGTTCCGCCGCCGGATGCTCCGTGATCTTCTTCAGCAGATTGATCATCACGGCCGTCACGATCGTCCCGGCGACGATGGCCAGCACGTACGGCGAGGCGGTTGTCGACGACCGGCATCACGATCGGTCCGCCGTGCGGCGCGTGGTCGCCGACCTTGCCCAGCATGGCGATGCTCGAGGCGACCATCGAGCCGACCATGATCGACGGGATCACGCGCACCGGATCCGCGGCCGCGAACGGGATCGCGCCCTCGGTGATGCCGACCATCCCCATCGCCAGCGCCGCCAGGCCCGATTCGCGTTGCTCCTCGGTCCACAGCTTGCGGCTCACGAGCGTGGCCAGCGCGAGCCCGAGCGGCGGCGTGCAGATGGCCGCGGCGCAGGCGCCCATCACGGCGAAGTTGCCTTCCTTGATCATCGCCGCGCCGAAGAAGAACGCGGCCTTGTTCACCGGCCCGCCCATGTCGAAGGCGATCATGGCGCCGAGGATTCCCGCCAGCACCACGGCGTTGCCCTGGCTCATCGTCGTGAGCCAGCGCGCCGAGGAATGTCATGAAGTCGGCGATCGGCACGCCGATGACCTTCAGCATCACGACGCCGACCACGAGCCCCGAGACGATGGGGATGATGATGATCGGCATGATCGGGCGGAGATACTTGTGGACCGGCATCTTCTTGAGCAGGTTGACGACGTGCCCGGCGAGCAGCCCCACGAGCAGCGCGCCGAGGAACCCCGCGTTGGTCGTGCCGGCGAGGTAGCCGCCGATGCAGCCCGGGCACCAGGCCGGGCTGGCCGGCCATGGCGTAGGCGATGAACCCCGCGAGGACGGGCAGCGCCATCGTGAACGCCGCGACGCCGATGTCGAGGATCATCTTCAAGGCGGGCGCCGCCGAGAAGTCCGGGCCGCCGGCGGGCGACATCGCGTTCGGGTGAAGGAAGGTCAGTAGCGCGATCGCGGAGGCGATGAGAATGCCGCCGCAGGCGATCATCGGGATCACGTACGACACGCCGGTCAACAGGTACTGCTTGTGCTGCTGGAGGATCTGTTTCATCGATACGCCTCGCCTGCAACGGGTGCTCAGCGGTCAAAGGCTTGAAGCCTGGGGCCTCAGGGCCCAATCCTCGAGGCGCAAGCCGCCGGACGCTCAGCGTAGCAGATCGGCGAAGGGATGAGCAGGGGGCTGCGTGAAGTCGGGTGCAGTCGTCTGCGGCGCCCGGTCCCCGTCCACCCGGTCGAACACGGTGACGGGAGCGGCGTATGATGAGAATCGGCGGGGACGGGGGCGGGAGCTCACGATCGCAGGGCGCTGAATTCGCCGCCTCGCCTGTGACGCGGCCGACGAAGGCGAATCGCGGGGGACCCAATGTCGTTTCCAGCCTGCCGGGTGTTCAACGAGAACGGGACTGTTGTGGCCCGCATGGTCGAGATGTCGGTCGACGAGCTGACGCCAGGCGAGGTCGTCATTCGCGCGGAGTGGTCCGGCATCAACTTCAAGGACGCACTGGCCGTCACGGGCCGTGCCCCGATTCTGAAACGATTCCCGTTGAACGCCGGCATCGACGTTGCCGGCCGCGTCGAATCGTCTTCGGACGCGCGGTACCGCCCTGGGGATCTCGTGCTCGTGAACGGTGCGGGTCTTGGTGAAGCCTTCGACGGCGGCTTTGCGCACGTGGTGCGCGTGCCGGCAGAGGCCGTCGTGGCGCTTCCGCCCGGTCTCGACCCTCGCGAGGCGATGACGCTGGGCACGGCGGGATTCACTGCCGCGCTGGCCTTGCACCGCATGGAACTGAACGGCCAGGCGCCCGACATGGGCCCGATCGTGGTCACGGGCGCGACGGGCGGCGTCGGTTCGGCGGCGATATCGATGTTGGTGAGGCGCGGGTACCAGGTGGTCGCGGTGTCAGGGCGGCCCGAGCACCACGACTACCTGCGGGAGCTCGGGGCCCAGAAGGTGACATCGCCAGACGGCCTGGCTCTCGGGGCGAGATCGCTCGGGGCCGTGCGGTTCGGCGGCGCGATCGACAACGTTGGCGGACCCCTCCTCGCTGGTCTCCTCCGCCACGTTGGACTCTGGGGCAACGTGGCCGCCATTGGCAACGCAGCGGCCCCGGAGTTCGATGCGACCGTGTTCCCGTTCATCCTTCGCGGCGTCAGCCTGCTCGGCGCCAGCTCGACCAACTGTCCGATCGGGTTGCGAACGGCGATCTGGAACCGCCTTGGCGCGGACCTCAAGCCGCCGTCTCTCGGCCGCATCCCGAGTCGCACGGTGCCGCTGGCCGAGGTCATCCCGGCGTGCGACACGCTGATGAACCGAACCTCACTCGGACGGGTGCTCGTGGACTGCCGGTGAACGAGGTTACAGGTTACAGGTTACAGGTTACAGGTTACAGAGTGCACGCAGAGGACGCGCCGCGCTGGGCCGGGTGCTCGCGGGTTGCCGGTGGGGTTGCGACCGTGCCGGCTCTCCGCTGCGGGCCAATTCCCACCGGCCTGGCACGTTGGACGGAGCGAGCCAATGGTGACATCCGAGGCGTCGGAAGCGCCGCATCGTCAGTGCTGCGTGCGCGGCCGTAGGCCATAGGCCTACTTAATCTGCTCTGCCGTCGACACCTGGAAGCGTCGGAAGTTGGAGTAGGTGGCCACGCACTGCACCAGCGTCTTGTCGCCGCCAATCCGCCCGAGCTGGTTCGCCCCTTCGTACCACTCCCACATCTGCACCGGCACCAGGACGTCGGTGCCTGGCAGCGGGCCGAAATCGACACGGATGAGGGACCGCTTCTCCGATCCCCGGTCGAACCGGAGCTCGGTCCTGAGAACCCGGCCGTTCCCGGCGTCGAGCCAGATGCGCCCCTCGATGGGAATGTCGTTGCCGCCGGGCGTCCCGATGAGCGTCGGCCGGGCCTTCTCCGTGAAGGTGAGGACCCGGGCCACCCGCTCACCGATCTTCTCGTCAGCGGCGTGCCTGAACTCGAACCGGCGCTGCATCGATCGGCGCATGAACGAGAGCGTGACGGTCGGATTGTTCAGCGTCCGGCGGAAGTCGCCCAGGTTGTACCGCGCGCTCTCGCTGGTGATGCGCTGAAATTGTGCGTCGCGATCGGGGGCATTCGACAGGAACAGGGCCCGCACGCGCTCGGTGCGATCGCGAACCATCTGGCCGTCGACCTCGGCCACGTCCCGGTAGCCGACCCACTGTTTCCCGGCGATCTGCGCCAGCAGCACGTCCGACACCAGCTGCCTTCGCGAGATGATCGGCCCTCGCTTCTTGATGTCGGGATCGTTCGGATTGTCGTGCCAGGCGAGCGCCGGCTCCGTTTCAGGCCCCGCCGGATTCCCGCGCCAGGGGTGAATGATCTGCACGTACCGTTCCTCGGCGACGACGGCCGAGAACCCCGTCTCGAATCGCTCGACGTAGTCCGCGAGCCTGGAGCTCATGCCCTCGACATCCGTGCCGATCGGTGCTCCGGGATCCGCAGGCTGGACGGGCGATGCGGAGGTAGCGGGTGGCGCACCGCCGGCTGGCGGCGCCGCGGCTTCAACCGGCGGAGCGGCCTCGGCAGCCACGGGCTTGTTCGCGGCCTCGGCCTTGATTGCTCGTGAGCTTGCCGGATCGATTCGGAACGACCGGCGCGCGCGTACGCTGGCACCCCATCCGCGGTCGGCGACTTTCACGTCGATTGCATGCACCTTGCCGTCGCGATCGCCCGGCTGGGCTTCGAATGCGAGCAGATAGCTCGCCGAGAGTTCGCGCGCGAGTTGCGCGAACCCGATCTCTCCAGTGACCGGTGTGATGGCCAGCCCGCCCGTCGCTCCTGCCAACGCATAGGCGGCTGACACCGACTCCATCGGCGCCGTCGGCATATTTACCGACTCCACCGTCGTCGCCCGCATGGAATCGGTGCGCGCCTGGTAGGACGGCAGGAAGTTCTGGAGCGCGTGCACGGTGACCCGGGCTGCCGCGGCTTTCGCAGCCAGCCTGGCGATGCTCGATCGATGCTCGGGAAGCCACGGGGGCGCGCCGGTGATCCACACGAGATGTTTCGGCCCTTCCAGCGATCCGAGCGCGTCGACGAGGCCCTCGATGTCGGCCAGCGTGACCGTCGTGCGATCGCGGGTTTCCAGTCCGAGCGTCCGCGCCTGCGCCTCGACCTCCTGGTCGCACGAAGGCCGCGGCTGCTTGTAGCATTCGCGGTTGATGACGGCCGCCAGCACTTCCTTCGAGCCGTCGGCGATGAGGATGGCATCCTCCTTGGCAACGACCCAGCGCCCGAACGGCGGCGGCTCGGTGCCGATCATCTGTCGCAGCTCGCGTTTCGCCGCCTCCCGGTCGGTCGAGAACCGCAGCTTCGAGCTCTTGGCGGGTATCGCCCACACGGCGACCCGATCCGCGGGTGTCAGGCGGTCGATAAACCGGGCGCCTGCGGCGAGCATCTGCTGCCCTTCGCCGCGGATGATCTGGTCGCGATCCACCGCGAGCACGAACACCCGGCCGGTCTGGGTCACCGGCACAGGCAGGGGCGCTGCCGGAACGTCGGCCACCGGAGGAGGAAGAGGCGGCGCGGCTTCATCGGAGGAATCAGCCCGGATCAGGCGCAGCGACACGATTGGCCGCGGCTTGCCGTCGACGAGGATCGTCACGTCGGGGATCTTCAGGTCGACAATCGGGTCGCCGCCGCGGTTGAGAACCGTCAGGTCGACGGTGACCAGTTCAACGCCCGCCTTGAAGGCAGGCGGCTGCGCCTGCGGAAGCCTTGCCTGGCCTCCCGCGATCGAACCGCCGATCACGATCGACAGCGCGACGGAGACGGCGAATCTGGAAGTCATGTGGATCCTGACGGGAAAGGCAGGGCGCTGATGAATCATCTGCCGCGCGCCCGTTCCCGTCAAGGATCGGAGCAGACCGGGGCGGCGCCGGGGCTCTCGGTTGAAGCTCGTGAACCCAGGCTCGCGGGCCGGGCGCTGGCCTGCGTGGGATCGCACCGATGCAGGTCCAGCGACGCCACGCGAACTGGCCGGCCTCGAGCGCGACCGAGCCCCAAGCCTCAGGCCTCAGGCCCCTAGCCGGCGTCTGCGTCCGGCACGACGACGGCGGCAGGCTGCATCGGATGCGCGAGCCGTGTGCGCACCGTGTCCTTCGTCAGTTCGCCTTCCCACCGGCTGACGACGATCGTCGCGATGCCGTTGCCGACCACGTTGGTCACCGCCCGGCACTCGCTCATGAACTTGTCGATGCCAAGCAGCAGGGCCAGCGCCTGGATGGGGATCTGCGGGACGACGGCCAGCGTCCCGGCCAGCGTGACGAATCCCGTGCCGGTCACGCCCGAGGCCCCCTTCGACGCAATCATCGCGAAGAGCAGCACCCGGAACTCCTCGCCAAAGGTCAGGTGCGTGTTCGTCGCCTGCGCCAGGAACAGCACGCACAGCGTGAGGTAGATGTTGGTGCCGTCGGTGTTGAAGCTGTAGCCGGTCGGGAACACCAGCCCGACGACGGATCGCGACGGCCCGAGGCGCTCCAGCTTCTGCATCATGTCCGGCAGCACGGTTTCCGACGAGCTGGTGCCGAGCACGATCAGCAACTCGTCCTTGATGTAGGCGATGAAGCGCAGGATCGAGAACCCGGACGCGTAGGCGATCGGGCCAAGAACGACCAGCAGGAACAGGACACTCGTCAGGTAAAAGGTGCCGATGAGCTGCGCCAGGTTCGACAGCGAGGTGATGCTGTACTTGCCGACGGTGAAGGCAATCGCGCCGAAGGCGCCGATTGGCGCTGCCTTGACGATGATGCGGATGATGCCGAAGAACACCTTGGCGGCCGCGCCGACCGCGGCATTGATCTTCTGGCCGAACGGCCCCAGGCGGGAGATCGCGAACCCGGAGAGGATCGCGAGCAGCAGCACCTGGAGCACGTCGCCATGAACGAAGGCCCCGACGAAGGTGTCCGGAATGATCGACATCAGGCGCGGCACGAATCCGAAGTCCCCGGACCGCGGGACAAGCGCGGTGACGGCCTTCGGGTCGAGCGTTGCGGGATCGATGTTGAGGCCGGCGCCAGGCTGGATGATGTGCGCGACGACCATGCCCGTGATCAGGGCGAGGGTGGACACGACCTCGAAGTAGATCAGCGTCTTCAGGCCGACGCGCCCCACCTTCTTCATGTCGTTCATGGACGCGATGCCCTGAACGACGATGCAGAAGACGACGGGACCGATCATCATCCGGATGAGCGAGACGAACCCGTCACCGAGCGGCTTGAGCGCGGGGCCCGCCTCCGGGTAGAAATGGCCCAGCAGGGTTCCAAGCCCGATCGCCACCAGCACCTGCACGTAGAGGATCGAGTACCAGGGTCGACGCTGTGCCATCAATTCCCCCTATTCCCGGAGCTCGCGTGAGTCGATACGATCGCTCCGGCGCAGGCTCTCGGCTTTCGGCTCTCGGCTAACAACCAGCGGCCAGAACCGTCCGTGACCAAAACACGTGAACTCGAGCCTGGAGACAGGTGCCTTTGTGCAAGTGGCGGCCGCAAGCCGCGAGCCGCGAGCCGCCAGCCTGACTGCTCGTTCCGCTCAATACGCGCGATTCCGCGGCGGCTCGCCGCCGACGAGCACCCGCACGATGTTCTCCCACGCCGACCGGCACAGGAACGCCGCGGACTGCCGCGTGACGCCGGCGATGTGCGGCGTGAGCAGCAGGCGCTCGGCCGCGTCGCCCTCGAGCGCCAGCAGCGGGTGGCCGGCCGCCGGCGGCTCGACGCCGTAGACGTCGACGGCCGCCCCTCCCAGGTGACCGCTCCCGAGACTGCGCGCGAGCGCCGCCTCATCGACGATCCCGCCACGCGAGGCCTGCACGAGCACCGCCCCCGGCTTCATCAGACCCAGTTCGCGATCTCCCATGAGGCCCCTGGTCTCGGGCATGAGCGGAACGTGCAGCGTCACGACATCGGCCATCCGCAGCAACTCATCGAGCGACACCGGCTCGGCCCCGAGCGTGCGCGCGGCGCCCCCATCGCGCGGGGCAGGATCGTAGAAGCAGATCCGGCAGCCCATGTGATGGAACGCCTCGGCGACGGCGACGCCGATGGTGCCGAACCCCACGACGCCGATCGTCAGGCCGTCGAGCCCCCCGAGGTTGTCGGCGACCATCCGCGCCCGGAACGCCACGTAGTGGCCCCGCTTGATTTCCGCGTCGGCCCAGGCGAAGCGCCGCAGCAGCACGGCCGCGGCCGTGACGACATATTCCGCGACGGCGCGGTTGCTGCCGCCCGGCACGTTGGCCACGGGGATGCCGGCCGCCTGCAGCGCGGCGCGATCCAGCCGGTCGAGGCCGGCGCCGGTCACCTGCACGAGCCGGAGCCTGCTCTGATCGAAGAGCGAGGCGGCGAGCGGCGGACCGACGGCCGGCATGAGGACGGCGTCGACCTGGCGCATCACCGCGGCAAGGTCGGCATCGGCGGGCCCTCGATAGGTCACGTCGAGCGGGGAAGGCGGCAGGGCGCCGGCTCGTTCGAAATCCGCCTTCGGCCTGAGGCTCAGGACACGTGTCGTCATGATGTCATCGGAGAATCGGGGCCGGTCAACTCCCTGGACAGGCGGGTGATGTCGGCCACAGGAAAGAAGCACAACAGCATCAGCGGGGATCCGCCCGTGTTGCGCGTGACGTGCGGTTCCCCGGGGGGAACGAAGATCGTGTCGCCCGCGGCCACCTCGTGATCGGCTCCGGCCGCCGACAGACGGCCCGATCCCGACAGGACGAAGATGCACTCTTCGCACCCGTCGTGCAAGTGAGGCCCGCGGGGCGCGGCGCCCGGGCCGGCGGGCGGGATTTCAACCAGCCGCAGCGTGAGGCTCGTCGCACCGGTCGCCGCCGAAACCAGGTCCAGCGCGCTTCGCCCCGGCAGGCCAAGCCGGCGGGCGTCCGATTGGTGAATGACGCGGGCCATCACGTCACGCGGGCGACGGTCCGGACGCCGCCGGTCGCGCCCTGCACCTGGTCCAGCTGCCGGAAGATTTCGGACGCCCGAAGGGCGATGGACTCGGCGACGCCGTTGATCATCCGATCGGCATTGTCCCTGGTCGCCCGCTGCGGGCTGCCGTACCACCCGGAGGGCGCGATCGACCGCACGTCGCCGAGCACCGGCTGGTAGGCGCGCGTCCGCCGCAGCGTGTCCATGGTGCGCCCGTGCTGGTGGTCCGACGATCCATCGATGCGATCCAGGTGGACCAGTTCGGGCCGGCCCGCCAGCACGGCGAGCGCCTCGATCTCGCCTCCATGCGTGAGGCCGTTGAACTCGGCGCCGAACATTTCCTCGGCGACGTAGCAGGCCTGCACGGTGACCACGGTCATCCCGGCCTGGCGGTGGATGGCGTCGGCGGCCAGCGCGAGCGTCGGGATGTTGCCTTCGTGCCAGTTGAGGATCAGCAGCTCGCGGGCTCCGTGCCTGGCCGTCGACGCGCAGGTGTCGGTCACCAGGCGGAGGTAGGTGTCGGGCGACAGCGAGATGGTGCCTTCGTAGGCCATGTGCAGCGGCGTGACGCCGAGCGGGCCGCCTGGAAGCACGAGGCCGTCCATGCGCTCGGCGACGGCATGCGCGATGGCGTGCGCCGCGAACGTGTCGGTCCCGGTGGGCAAATGCGGGCCGTGCTGCTCGACGCTGCCGGCCGGCAGGATGACGAGCGGATGGGCGCGGAGCTGGGCGGCGATCTCGGGTTGGGTCAGCTCGATGAAGAATCGGCTAGGCAGCATGGCCACCCCCCTTCGCCGCCCGGTCGCGCGCCTCGTTCAGGACCTCGGCGATCCTGACGGCCTGTCCGCCGCGCTCGAGCGATCGCAGCGCCGCGTAGACCACCGCGAGCGCGACGTTGCCGTTGCGGGCATCGAGCTCGCCCGAGACGCCGGTCCGGCAGCTCGACGCGAACATCTCGAGCTCGGCCTGGAACATGTCGCTTCGGCGCGGCTCCAGCGTCTCGCGGCTGGCGTACCCGTTCTTCCCGCGCTGGATGTAGAGCGTGGAGGTCTTGTGCAGCTCATCGGGCGTGTCCCAGGTGCCGAAGTCGATCTCGAAGTGCATGAGCCCTTTCGATCCGAACACGCGCACGGCGAAGACGCCGGGCGAGGTCCAGCAGGATCCGACGTAGCCGATCTTGCCGTCGGCGAACTTGAGGAGCGTCATCGACTGGTCGTCGACCTCGGCGCCCACCGGTGACAGCTTCGACGCCATCGAGGCGGCCTCGAGGATGTCGCCGCCCAGGTAGTGCAGCACGTCGAACTGGTGGATGGCCAGCTGCGAGAGCGGTCCGCCCGGGGCCCGATCCTTGTACCAGCGCCACGTCTTCGGCGTCAGCTCGAGGGCGCGCTCGTTGGAGAAGTTCGCCTCGATGAAGGCGACGCGCCCGAGCTCGCCCGCGTCGATCGCCTCGCGCATCTGCCGGATGCCGGCCATCAGCCGTGCGCTGTGGCCGACGGTGACGGTGATCCCGTATTGCTGCTCGAGCGCCGCAATCGCCAGGCCGTCGTCGAGCGTGCTGGCGATCGGCTTCTCGGTGTAGACGTGGCGGCCGGCGGCGGCGACCTGGCGGGCGACGGCCAGGTGCTGCTCGTTGGGCACCGTGAGGATCACGCCGGTGATGCGCGGGTCGGCCAGCATGGCGTCGAGGGTGGGGACGGCCTGGACGCCGGTCTCGCGCTCGAAGGCGCGGCGCTTGTCTTCGGTGCGGCTGAACGCCGCGAGGATGGCCAGGTGATCGGACTTGCTGGCGGCGCGGGTCAGGACCTTGGCCCAGCGGCCGAGTCCGACGATGCCGACACCGACGGGGTTGGCGCCCATGCTCGCCTCGTTTCCGGAAGAGAATCCGGCGCGCGGGGACGCCGCGGCGCCGCAGGTTGCGAAGAAGACTAATATGGTGATACGGTATTACCGTATGACAGGCATGTCAAGCCCGGACGTCTCCCGCGGGCCCGGCGCGCGCCGGGCCGACCGCGAGACGGCCCCGATCATCCGCCGATCGGCCGCCCCGCTCCGGGCCCAGGTGCTCGAGCACCTCCGCGACTCGATCATCACCGGGCGCCTCAAGCCCGGCGCCCGCCTGATCGAACGCGAGCTGATCGCGCTGACCGGCGTCTCCCGCACGGTCATCCGCGAGACGCTCCGGCAGCTCGAGTCGGAGGGCCTGGTCGCCATGATTCCCAACAAGGGCCCCGTCGTCCGCGCCCTCACGGTGGCCGAAGCCCGGGACCTCTACTCGATCCGCGCCGTGCTGGAGGGCCTGGCGGCGCGGCAGTTCGTCGAACACGCCCCCGGCCCTCAGGTCGACCGGCTCGAGCAGGCGCTGACGCTGGCCGCACGCGCCTACAAGAACGGCGATCCCGACCGGATACTCGACGCCAAGAACCGCTTCTACGACGTGCTGCTCGACGGCGCCGGCAGCGAAACGCTCTCGTCGATGATCGGCACGCTGCACGGCCGGATCCGGCGGTGGCGTGCGCTCGGCCTCGGCCATCCGAGGCGATCGGCCCGCCGCAAGGGGAGAGCATCCGGAACCTGCGCGCAGCTGATCGCCGCCATCAGGAAGCGGGACGCCGATCTCGCCGAACGCATCCTCCGGGACGAGGTGACGCAGGCTGCCTCCGAGGTCACGCGGCTGCTCTCGAATGACGTCCCGGACACTCCCCCGGCGGCCAGGCGCCGCCTCCCGGCCTAGGCACACGACTTTCACTTGCGAGGAGAATGTCGATGGCTACGCATTTTATCGTCCACGACAAGGCAGACACCGTCGGTGTCGTGGTTGTCGAGGACGTGCAGCCCGGGACCGTGCTCTCGGGCTGGATCATGGAGACCGACGAAACCGTCGCGCTCGAGGCGCTCGACGCCGTGCCGCTCGGCCACAAGATCGCGCTGCGCGATCATCAAGTCGGGCGACACGGTCCTGAAGTACGGCCACGACGTCGGCCGGACCGTCGCCGAGGTCGGCACGCGGCCACCACGTCCACGTCCAGAACCTGAAGACGAAGAGGTGGTGAGATGAGCTCGCTACCACTTTCAAGGATACCGCCGCGAGAACGGACGGGTCGGCATCCGCAATCATGTCGTCATTCTGCCGCTCGACGATCTCTCGAACGCGGCGGCCGAGGCCGTCGCCAACAACATCAAGGGCACGCTGGCCTTGCCGCACGCCTACGGGCGCCTCCAGTTCGGCGAGGATCTCGATCTGTTCTTCCGCACGCTGATCGGCACCGGCTCCAACCCGAACGTGGCGGCCTGCGTGGTCATCGGGATCGAGCCCGAGTGGACCAGCCGGATCGTCGACGGCATCGCGAAGACGGGCAAGCCCGTGGCCGGCTTCTCGATCGAGCGCAACGGCGACCTCAACACGATCGCCGACGCGTCGCGCAAGGCCAAGGAGTTCGTGCAGTGGGCCTCCGAGAAGCAGCGCGAGACGTGCCCGATCGAGGAGCTCTTCGTCTCGGTGAAGTGCGGCGAGAGCGACACGACCTCCGGGCTCGCCTCCTGCCCGACGGTCGGCAACCTGATCGACAAGCTCGATCCGCTCGGCGTCACGTCGTGCTTCGGCGAGACCACCGAGCTGACCGGCGCCGAGATGGTGTGCGCCAGCCGCGCGGCCACCAAGGAGGTCGCCGACCGGTTCATGCGGTCTTCCACGCCTACCAGGAGATCGTCGAGCGCACAAGACCAGCGACCTGTCGGATTCGCAGCCCACCAAGGGCAACATCGCCGGCGGCCTGACGACCATCGAGGAGAAGGCGTTCGGCAACCTGCAGAAGATCGGCCGGCGGACGAAGTACATCGACGTGCTGAAGCCGGCCGAGACGCCGGCGAAGGGCCGGGCCTCTACTTCATGGACACCTCGTCGGCCGCGGCCGAGTGCATCACCCTGCAGGCCGCCGCGGGGTTCGTCGTCCACCTCTTCCCCACCGGCCAGGGCAACATCATCGGCAACCCGATCGAGCCGGTCATCAAGCTCACGGCCAATCCCGCGCACCGCGCGCACGATGAGCGAGCACGTCGACCTCGACGTGTCCGGCATCCTGCGGCGCGAGATGACGCTGGACGCAGGCGGGCGACACGCCTCATCGAGATCATGCTTCGCACCTGCAACGGACGCCTGACCTGCGCCGAGGCCCTGGGCCACCGCGAATTCGTGATCACCAAGCTCTACCCGAGCGCCTGACCGGGGCGCCAGGACTGAAGTGAGTACGCCTGGGGGCTAACGCGAGGACTCGCATGCCATCGATCGACAGAACCAGCCAAGCTCGAACCGATTACCCCCGCGGCATGGCCCGCGGCCTGACCCTGCTGTCATTGCGGCGCAACGGCGGCTGCCGCCTTGGCGTGAAGACCGCATCCGGGATCCTCGACGTGCCCGAGGCGGCCGAGCGCCTCGGCATGCCTGGCCCGGCGGACATGGACGACCTGCTGCAGAACGAGGATGGCGTCCGGCTCCAGGCGCTGGTCAAGGCGGCGCTGGAATCGCCCGCCGCCAGGCCGGCGTTTGTGGAGGAGGCCGGCATCGAGTACGGACCGGTCGTGACCCGCCCGGAAAAGATCCTCTGCGTCGGACTCAACTTCCGGCAGCACGCCGCTGAAGTCGGCAAGCCGGCGCCGCCGTACCCCGTGATGTTCGGGAAGTTCAACAACTCGCTCAACCACCACAAAGGCGTCATCAAGCTGCCATCGGGAGCCGCCAGCAAGTTCGATTACGAGGCCGAGCTGGTGATCGTCATGGGCAGGGCCGCTCGCGATGTCAGCGAGGCCGACGCGCTCTCTTACGTGGCGGGATATTGCACGGGCAACGACTTCTCGGCCCGGGATGCCCAGATGCTGCCCGGCGGGCAGTGGCTGCTCGGCAAGACGTCTGACCAGTTCGCCCCGCTGGGGCCCTACCTGGTGACCGCAGACCAGGTCAATCCCGACAACCTGCGCATCGAATGCCGGGTCAACGGAGAAACGCGGCAGAACTCGAGCACCAGCGATTTCATCTTCACGCCGCGGCAGGTCATCAGCTACGTGTCACGCTTCATGACGCTCAAGCCCGGCGACATCATCTTCACCGGCACCCCGCAGGGCGTGATCCTGGGCCTGCCGGCGGAGCGACAGGCCTGGCTCAAGGCGGGCGACAGGATTTCCTGCAGCGTCGAGAAGCTCGGCGAGCTCGAATTCACGCTCGCGTAGGAACGTGGAGCCACTCCCGGTCAAGGGCCGGGAGTGGTTCATCACGAGGCCGCTCGTCGACGCCCCGCCATCACGCGGCCGGCTCCATGATGCGAGCCAGCTCGCGGACGTCCTTCATCCTGTCTATGGACTCGATCGCTTCGATCGCGCGGCCGATTTGTCCCTTGTCCAGGAACAGCTCCGCGTTGTCCGAGAACTTCTGCCTGAGCTCGGCGGTGGTGAAGGGCCGGCCGGGCCCGCCGCGGTATCGATCGTCTGACGCCCGGGTCAACACGCGGCCGTCCTTCAGGCGCACCTCGATGCGGCTGCGCATGTGCTCGAACCCCTGGGCTTCGATCGCCGGATCGAAAACCGTCTCCACCCGCGCCATCATCGCCTGCACCGCCTCGCTCGAGACGAACTGGTCCGAGAACTCCCGGATCCCCGCCTTGCGACGGATCAGGATGGCCGACATCATGAACGGGAGACAGAACTTCGCCTCCAGCTCGGTCGTCGCCGTCTTGTAGCGGAGCGGGTTGAGGATGTTCGACGCGGCGAGCACCCTGACGTGCTCGACCTGCTCCGGCCTGACATCGGCATCAACGACCAGGGCGAGCATCGCATCCATGCTGGGTTGCCCGAGCGAGCCGCACGGATACGGCTTCACGGACACACCGGGATCGACAATCGAGAAAGGCTGTCCAAGCGTGCCCAGGATTCGTTCCGGGTCCGCGCCGCCGCCGAGCACCTGGAAGAATCCCCACTCGCCGTCCAGCGCGTCGGCCGCGGCGGTGAACCCGCCGGCGGCCAATGTGGCCGCGAGCACGCCGTTTTCGGCCGCTCGTCCGACATGCAGCGGCTTGGTCATCGATCCGAAGTTCACCCGGATGCCCGATCCGAGACTGGCGGCGATGCCAATGGCGTTGGCCACTCCCGCCGAGTCGAGCCCGAGCAGCTTCGCCGCGCTCGCGGCGGCGCCGAAGGTTCCGATGGTGCCCGAGCTGTGGAATCCCCGCTTGTAGTGATCCGGGTCGATCGCTTCGGCAATCTTGCATTCCACTTCGAAGCCGGTCAGGAATGCCTCGAGCAGCTTCGCACCCGAGACGCCGCGTTGCTCGCCCACCGCCAGCGCCGCGGACAGGGCCGGAACCGTCGGGTGCGTCAGCAGCCCGAAGATCCGATCCGGCGACGCCGACAATTGCGTGTCGTCGTAGTCCATGGCGTGGCCGCTCGCGGCATTGGCGAGTGCGGCAAGCGCGACCGGCGCCCTCAGGCGCTCGGGACCGAGGACGGCCGCTTCCGGCTTCCCGGCGAAGCCCTTGATGAAGTCGCGGACGATCCGGCTGCCGGGCGCCGTCGCGCCCGCCAGGATCACCCCGAAACCGTCGACCAGGCATCGCCTGCCCTGCTCGACGACCGGCGCGGGGAACCGCTCGATCGCCGCGCCCGTGATGAAGCGGCACACGGCGGAGGTGACACCCTGCGTCGGCGCCTTCTTCGCCCGGCCGCTGTCCTGCGAAAGCAGAGATGGCCCTCGATCGATTTCGGCCCCGACATTCGCCGGCAGCGCACACGCGGCCGCTGAAGCCGCGGCGGCGCGGGACGTGAGACGCAGGAACTGCGTGCGGGTCATCGACATAATGCCTCCGGATTCCGGATTGTTGCCCGGAGGGATTATGGGCGAGGGCCAGGAGGGGATGCAACGGGGAACGATGGCGTCGCTCGTGCTGCGCCCGCTTCAGCGCGCAGCTGATCGGTCCGGACTCACGGGAATCGGCCTAGGGCTACCAGCAGCGCGAGCTTGGCCTGCCGCAACTGGTTCTCGGCCAGCGCGACCGCGTTGTCTGCGTCGCGAGCGACGAGCTGGGCGTCGATGACTTCGATGTTGGTGGTCGCGCCAGCCTTGAACGACACGTTCACGATGTCCACGACCTCGTTGGCCTGCTGGGCCGCGGCCCGGGCGCTCGAAAGCGCCTTCTCGGCGCTCTCAGCAGCCTCCTGGGCCGACCTGACATCGGATTTCGCCTGCCGCAGCAGGCCGTCGAGCGCGATGTGCGTCTGGTCGAGGAGCACGTTGCGTTCAGCCTTCTTGGCGCGCCGCGCACCGAAGTCGAAGATGGGCATGCTCGCGTTGAACTGCAGCCGCCACGACCAGCTCGGCTGGAACAGCGTCGAGGGCGTCACATACTGCGGCTGGAAGAGCCCGGCGACCGAGGGCAGCCAGTCCTTCCAGCTGTCGCTGACCACCCGGGCAGCGGCCTGCTCTCTTCCCCGGGCCAGGCGCAGGTCGGTCCTCTCGCTCGGCATCGCGGCGATGGCCGCGTCCAGCGAGGCGGGCACGTCCAGCACGGGCTCGTCGGCCACCGTCAGCGGGCCATCGGCGGCCACCAGCACGCCCAGCGCCTCCTGCGCGTGGTAGAGATCCTGCACGGCCTGCTCGATCAGCACCTCGTCGCTCGAGACCGACTGCTGGGCCCTCAACTCGTCCAGCCGGCTGCCCGCGCCGCTCTCCCGCCGCTGCTTCGCATACTCGAAATGGGCCTCGGCGACCTCCCGGGCCCGCTGGAGGACTTCCAGCAGGCGCTGCCGCGCGATCACGGTGAGGTACGACTGCCCGGTCGCCACGGCCACCTGGCGCCGCACTTCAGCGGCCTCCAGCTCGGCGTTCTGGCGGCTGTCGGACGCCTGCGCCCGCAGCGCCCACACGACCGGCGCATACAGCAGCCCCGACAGGGAGGCGTCCGCGATGAGCTGGTCCTGCGGCGTGGTCGGGCTGCCGTTGAGCTGGCGGCCCTGGTTGAGCCTGGTGAACGAGGCTCCCACCCCGATGGAGGGCAGCGCCAGGATTCGCGTCTGCTGCAGGATGGCGTCGGCGCGCAGGATGTCGGCCGCAGCCTGGGCGACTGACGGGTTGCGCTTGATCGCCCGGTCGATCGCCTCCCTGAAGGTGACCGTTGCCGGCGGTGGCTCGGGCGCGGCGCCGGCCGAAGCCGTCCCGACCACGAGCACGCACGCAGCAAGCAGCCCGGCGCCTGTCAGTCTTCTGCTCATGATGTTCGTTCCGGTTCACCCTGGGTGCCGACGTGAGAACGCTCACGCGCGGCCCCGATGCTCCGCACGGCAACATACAGCACCGGGATGATCACGACATTCAGGACCGTGGAGAACAGCATACCCCCCGCCACGGACGTGCCGACCGAATGCCGCGAGGCGCGCCCTGCGCCGGTGGCGAAGACAAGGTCTGGCGACGGTCGCCCTTACCTACACCGTCACGTCAACAGCCACATCCTGCTGTTGGGGTGACTGCCCCGTTGCTCGTCTGTCTCGTCGGGTTGGCCGACGACGTTCGCGCCGGGCGCCTCTCCTGGTGGCGACTTGTCGGGATCGGAAGCCTGGCGGGACTGGGATACTCGATCGACCTCGGGGCTGGGCCGGCGATCCTGCCGGCCACCATGGTTCTGATCGTCTATCGGGTCCGGGCGTTCAAGCCCATCGCGCTGTGCGTGTTGGCGGCGCTGCCGTGGATTGTGCTGCATCACGTCGTGAATTACGCCATCGGCGGCACGTGGCGCCCCGCCAATGCCGTCCCGGCGTATCTCGTGGCGGCGGGCGGTGGGTTCACGTCGCAGAACATGACCGGCGTCTGGAATCACGCCAATGTCGGGAAATTCCTCCTCTACGCCGCCTCGCTGCTGTTCGGAAAGCGGGGGTTCTTTGGCCACAACCTCCCGCTGTTCCTGACCCTCCCGGCGCTGGTCTTCCTGATCCGGCGACGCCCACAAGAGCTCCCCGAGATCCTCTGTGCCCTCGCGTGGTCTGTCGGGACGTGGCTGGTCTACGCGGTGGGATCCACGAATTCCTCCGGGCTGGCGGCATCCATCCGATGGTTCGTCCCGCTCCTGGCCCCCGCCTATTCCCTCGCCGCCCTCTTCCTGCGCGAGCGGCCTGAGTTCCGCGCGGATTTCATCATCCTGAGCGCCTGGGGGCTGGTCATGGCGGCGCTCATGTGGTGGAAGGGTCCCTGGATGCCGCGGATGGTGCCGCTGTTCTGGCCGCTGCAGGCAGCGGCGCTCGTGAGTTGGCTCATCTACCGGTCGAGACAGCGATGGCGCGCCAACGATATGGACGCGCGCGTGCCGGGGGAGGCGGCGCATGACGGGAAGGCCGACTGAGGCGGGTGAACGTTCTTAGGTCACACCACTGTCACACCCTGGGCCGCCTGCTGAACCGCAGACGCCACACGAGAGTCGCCGCCTCCAGGATGATGCCACGGGACATCTTCGAGATTCCTCTCTGGCGGCCGTAAAAAATGATCGGGACCTCGGCGAGCCGCCCACCATCTCGCCAGGTGCGATACGCCATCTCAATTTGGAAAGCGTACCCGTTCGCCTTGAGACGGCCGAAATCCATTCGTTCGATCACCGACCGCCGGTAACAACGAAACCCCGTGGTAACATCCCGGCTTGGAAGGCCGGTGATAGTCCGGACGTACAAGTTTGCCGTCCAGCTCAACAGGACCCGGCTCATCTCCCAATCAATCACTCTGACCCCGCCGATGTACCGCGATCCGAGGACCAGGTCATGGTCGGTTGCCGCCTGCAATAAGGCGGGAATCGCCGCGGGGTCATGGGACAGGTCCGCGTCCATCTGTAGAATCCACTCGTAGGTCCCTTTCAGGGCCGTGCGGAATCCGGTGATGACGGCGCTGGCATACCCCAGTTTTCCGTGGCGATGGATCACCGAGACTTGCGGATGGGTGCGCGCCAATTCTTCGGCCAACTCTCCGGTTCCATCCGGGGAGCCGTCGTCCACGAAGAGGATATCGAGAGGGAGACCCAGGCCGAGTAGGCGCGCGGTCAAGGGTGGAAGGTTGTCGCGCTCGTTGTAGGTCGGGATGATGACGATGGCCGACATGACGTGTGGGACTCCTTGACGCGCGCAGCGATCGGCGAGTGTGTATCACGTGGTGTGCGGGCTTGCAAGAGAGAAAGAGCTATGATAGGAACGCCGCGGTACGGGTACGGCACGGGTAGCCTGTTTCCCGAGTGACAGGTGGAGGCGAGCGTCTTGGGACACGGATGGGTGACGTGGCTGGTCGATGGTCAACGCGTCCGGGCGGCATGGGCGATGTGGGCCATCGTGTTTCTCGTCTTCACGGCCGTAACGGTCGCCAAGCCGGAGTTCCGCTCGGTCACCTCCGCGTATCGAAACGCGTCGGAGAACTGGCTCGCCGGGCGAGAGGTCTATTCTCAGCGCGAGGGGGAGATGAACTATCTCCCCCAGTTTGCCATCCTTTTCTCGCCGTTTGAGCGGCTGCCTAAGGCGGTCGGGGACACCCTGTGGCGGCTTCTGCAGATGGGCGTCTTTGTCAGCGCCCTTCGCCGACTCGCCACGATGATCCAGTCGGGTCGGAAGGATCTCTTCCTGCTCGTGTCCATCCTGGCGGCGCCCGGTGCGTTCAATACTGTCATGAACGGCCAATCGAATCTCCTGCTGGCCGGCGCGATGGGCCACGCGGCGGTCGATCTCCTGAATCGTCGGTTCTGGGCGGTGGCAGGGTGGCTCATCGCGGGCCTGATCGCCAAGCCGATCGCCGTGGTGATGGTCCTCCTCGTGGCGGTGACAGACCGGGCCGTGATCCCCTGGCTTCTCGGTGGGATGGCGCTGACTGCCCTGGCCCCCCTGGCGTTCGACGCCTGGCCGACGGTTGCGGGATTGTACAGCGCCTGGTTTCGCCAACTGCTTTTGCTCGCGCCATCGGAAGAGCCTCGGTTTGAAGATCTGGCAGGCCTCCTCCGCGTCCCGGGCTGGCACCTGGACCCGGGCGTGTGGTTTGTGCTCCGCGTGACGGCCGGAGCCGCGATCCTGGCCGCGTGGTGGATCGGCTCTCGGCGACTGGGGGAACCCCACCGCGTGCTGACGCTCCTTGGTCTCTCGGCGGGGTACCTCATGCTCTTCAACCCGCGCACGGAGTCCAATAGTTATGTTATCCTTTCGCCCGCCATCGCGGTCCTGGCGGCGCGATTCCTGGCGGTGGAATCCTCCCGGGTGGGCTGGGTGCTGGCGGCGCTGGCGCTCGCGCTCGGGAACGCCGGCATGGGAAACCCCATCTGGCCGTTGACCAAGCTCTGGCTCAAGCCGGTCGTGGCACTGGCGTTCCTCGGATGGATCGTCCACCGAATTGTCCGCCGCCGGCCCGCCGCCGACAGGCGACCTTCCGACGGTTGACGCCAAGGCATGGGGCGGGGGAGACGAAACGCGCGGGCGGCGCGGGTGGGCGTGCGGGGTGAGGCTCCGGCAGCGGGATACTGCCGGATGGATGGGGATGAGAGACCGGGCTCATCGAGGAGACGGCGTATGCCGCGGATATCCGTCGTGATCTGTTGCGCTGACGTCGCCGACACGCTCGAGGCGGCGTGTCGCTCCGTCGCCTGGGCCGACGAGCTGGTGGTGGTGGACTCGGGTTCCGCGGACGGCACCGGGGAGATCGCCCAGCGCTTCGCCAACCGGTATGTGGTCGAACCCTGGCGTGGGTACACGGCGCAGAAGCGGTTTGGCGTCAGCCTGTGCCGGAACGATTGGACGTTTGTGCTGGATGGAGACGAGGAGTGTTCGCCCGAACTGGGGGACGAAATCCGCCACTTGACCGAGGAGGAGATGGCGCGCCGCGACCTCTTCCTCATGCGGCGACGAAATTACGTGATGGGCCGCTGCGTCCGTGCGTTCAGCCCGGATTGGCAGAACCGGCTCATCCACCGGGGTCGTTGTCGGTGGGCGGACGCGGACGTGCATGATCGGCGCGTTCCGAGCCACCCCTCCCGGGTGGGGCGGTTGCGAGGCTGGATGGAGCATCGGCGACACAGCCAGGCGGGGTTTGCCGATTACTTCGACGGCCAGTTGGCGGACAAGCGGCTGAAGCTCGCCGCCGAGGAAATGCTCCGCAAGGGGAAGCGCTGCACCTGGTTGGATTTGCTGCTGCGGCCGCCGCTCACGTTCGCCAAGTTCTACCTGCTCAAGAAGGGTTTCTTGGACGGGCAATTCGGCCTCTTGATTGCGCAGCGCGCGGCCGGGGCCGTGCAGCTCCGCTATGCCGCCCTCTGGGCGCGTCAGCACGGCACCGAATGGAGGACGGGGGAGCCGGACAGGGGCGCCGCATCCGCTCCGCCGCCGGCACCCGCCGGGGATCGGGTCATCCTGTGACCGATCACGTGGCAGACCACTCGACCATAGCGCGGCGATGGTTCGGGCGAACATGGGCGCGGCGCGCCTTCGTCGCGGTGTGCCTGGCGGTCGTGGTCGTCCAGACCGTCGTGGTCGTTCACCGGCGGGAGACGCACCGCGGCGATTACGACATCTCGCGGGAGATGGGGCGCAGGTTTCTCGCCGGCGAGTACCTGTACGCCGGGGGTCTGCACTACCCGTATACCCCGACCGCTGCCCTGTCGTTCGCGCCGCTCGCGCTGGTGCCGCCCGGGGTCGGCCTGGCGCTCCGCTATGCGGTCGCGATCGCCGGGCTCTGGCTGACGCTCCGGATGTTGCGCACGCTGGTCGGGCATCGCCGCCGCCTGGATTCCGGCACGGTGTTCGCGATCGAGGCCATCACGCTCGTCCTGGCCGCGCAGTACATCATCCGGGATCTCGACGACGGCGGACCGCACCTCTTACTTCTGGCGATGCTGGCCGCGGGGATCTACTGCGTGTCGCGGGAGTGGGATGCGCTGGGGGCGACGTGGTTCGGGTTGGCCGCGGTGCTGAAGGCGCCGGTCGGACTGATGGTGCCGTTTCTCTTGTGGAAGCGGCAATGGAGGCTGGCAGCCATGGCACTGGCCGCAGCCGGGCTGTGGACCGTTGCGCCCATGGCGTGGATGGGTCCTGCGAGCTGGTGGAGCCACCAGGAGGAATGGACCCGCACTGCGCTCCAGTCGGTTCTGGGCAATCCCCGGCCGGGGGTCCGCGAGAGCGAGCAGCGGGTGCAGAACCAGAGCCTAAAGCTGGCCCTGACGCGGTTTCTGGTTGCCTACCCGGACGGCCACCCGCTCCGCGTCGCCCATCCCGCGTACCTGTCCGTCGGACATCTGGATCCCCGCGTGGCAGACTGGGTGGTCAAGGGTGTCATGCTGGCATTTCTCATCGGCTGCGCGTGGTTCATGAGGCGGCGATACCGGGGCCCGGACGACCCAACATGGCCGCTCGAATGCAGCGCGGTCCTAATCCTGGCCCTGCTCCTCTCGCCGGTCACGTGGACCCAGCATCTCGTGCTGATCATCCCAGCGCTGTATCTCGTGATGGTCGAGGGCCAGGCCATCAGGCCGCTCGGCTCACTGGTGTCCGCCGGCATGTGGGTGTATGTGGTGCTCGCCCTGGTGTTGAATCGAGAAATCGTGGGGAAGGATTTATCCCTGGTCCTGTTGAGCTACCACATCCACACGCTGGCCTTGCTTCTGGTTCTCGCGATCATCCTGCTCCGACGGCCCACGGCAGACTGACCCCTGCATTCGCCTTCCCAAGACGACGCACGCCCCAGGTGGGGCAGAGTGATCGACGCCTTTCTCGAGACCCTCCGCCATGTGCGAAGCGAAACCTGATTCACGCGAGCGGACCGGTCTCCCCCTCGACGGCGGCTAGGAGACTACCGTCGTCCACCAGCGCGAGGACACGGTCGAGGTCTGGACGCAAGACCCGGTCGGCCTCCAGGTGGGCGCTGCAGCGTCGAATCGCGGCATGAGCAACGAGGGCGCCCCGCCCGGGCCGGAGCGGGTGCAGGAAGTCCAATCCCTGTGCCGCGCAGAGGAACTCCAGGCCGAGGACCGTCGCCAGCCGATCCGCCACCTGGGCGGCCTTCACGGCGGCCAGCCAGCCCATGCTGACGAAGTCTTCCTTGTTGCCGGAGGTGGGGATCGACTGAACCGACGCAGGGGAGGCCAAGACCCGGGTCTCAGCCGCGAGGGCGGCCGCCGAGATCTGGGCCATCATGAAGCCCGAGTTGAGACCGCCCGCCCTGACGAGGAAGGCGGGGAGCTCGCTGAGCTGTGGGTTGACGAGCCGCTCGATCCGACGTTCGACGAATCCGCAGAGGCCTGCCAGGGCCAGGGCCACCACGTCCAGTGCAATGGCCACCGGGTGTCCGTGAAAATTTCCGCCCGAGAGCGTGTCGCCGCTGTCCGGGAAGACCAGCGGGTTATCCGTCGCGGCGTTCAACTCCCGGGCAAGCACCGCCTCGGCGAACGCCAGGGCATCGCGGACGCCCCCGTGGACCTGCGGAATGCAGCGGAGCGTGTAACTATCCTGGACCTTGCCGCAATCCCGATGGGAGAGATTGATCTCGGAGTCCTGGAGCAACCGGCGGAGGTTGTCCGCCGTGGCGACCTGCCCGGGATGCGGGCGCACGGCCTGCAACCGTGTATCGAAGGGCACCACCGAGCCGCGGAGCGCCTCCAGCGTCATGGCGCTCGCCACATCGGCTAGTTTCACCAGGCCCCCGGCGCGCACAGAGGCGAGTGCGCCGATGGCGGTCAGTCCGCACGTGCCGTTGATGAGCGCCAGCCCCTCCTTGGCCTTGAGCGCGAGCGGGACAAGTCCCGCGCGCCGCAAGGCCTCGGCGCCCGGGAGGCGCTGCCCGTCATGGGTCGCTTCCCCTTCGCCGATCAGGACCAGGGCGAGGTGGGCGAGCGGCGCCAGGTCGCCGCTGGCGCCGACCGAGCCGCGCTCTGGGATGACGGGGTGAACCCGGCGGTTGAGCAATTCGCAGAGCAGTTCGATGATCTCGGGCCGGACGCCGGAATGGCCCTTGGCCAGGACGTTGGCCCGGAGAAGGATCGTCGCGCGGGTCTCCGCCTCGCCGATGGGGTTTCCTGTGCCCAGGGCGTGGCTCCGGAGCAGGTTCGCCTGCAACGCGTCGCGATCGGCGCCTCCGATGAAGACGTCGCTCAGCGGGCCGAAGCCGGTGCTGACGCCGTAGATCTTCCGCTCGGCGGCCAGGGCGCTCTCGATCACCGTGCGGGCCGCCACGACCTTCGGGCGTGCGGCAGGTGCGAGCGCCGCCGCCGCGCCGCCTCGCGCGACCTGTTCGACCTGGGACAGCGTCAGTTGGTCTCCGTCGAGTAAGACGTGTGTCACGATGCGGGCCTCCATTTCAGCTGTCTACGCTACCGGTGGAGCATAACGCTCGGCGAAATCGCCGGTCAACCGGAAATCGGCGACGCGGACGGTGCGTCACTCCGGAGGCCGACGAGGCTCCGCCGCCTTGGCCATAGCCGCGCTACCGCTTCTCTCCCAGGACCAGCCAGACGCTCAGCAGGATCACACCGAGGCCGGTGAACAGGCCGAGCGTCACCGGTTCCTGCAGGAACAGGACGGCCCAGAGGAGGCCGAAGAGCGGGATCAGGAAGGTGACGGTCGAGGTCCTGGTGGGTCCGGTGTTGGCAATCAGCCGGAAGTAGATGAAGTAGGCGAGCACGGTGCAAGGGAGCGCCAGCGCCAGCAGCGAGAGCACGACGGGCCAGGTGGCGGCCTCCCGGGGCGGGGCGACGAGCATGAGGGGTGCCAGGAGGACGGCGCCCCCGCAGACCTGACCCGCGGCCGCTTGGAGCGGGGTGAGGTCGCCGAAGCGTTTGCGCGCATAGACTGCCGTCAATCCGTACGACAGCGCCGCGAGCAGCGCTTGTCCCGTGGCCAGCAGGGTCGTGGGCGTGACGGGCAGGGGGCTCCACCCCACCAGGATCGAGACCCCGCCGATGCCCAGGCCGGCACCGAGGATCTTGCGAAGGCCCAGGGATTCGCGCAGCCAGAGTGCCGACACGATGGTGGTGAAGAGGGGAACGGCGGCATTCAGGACGCCCGCGATGGACGCGTTGAGGTGAATGGTCGCGTTGCCGATGAGCACAAAGGGGATGGCGTTGCCAATGGCCCCGATCAGGAGGAACTGCCGCCAGCGCGTCCGGAAATCCGGCGTCTGCCCGAGGCTCTTGGCGATGGCCAACAGCAGGCCGCCCGCGATGATCACGCGAATAGCCATCAGGGAGACGGCACCGAGGGCCGGGCCGGCGATCCGCATGAAGATATAGGAGGCCCCCCAGAGGGCGCCCAGCAGCGTGAGAAGCATCAGGTCGAGCAGGGACATGGGCACGTGTCTGTACCGGCGAGGGGCCGGGGCGGTTGCCGGGCGCATGGGTGTCCGTCCGTGGAGGCGTCGGTCGATACGGCCGGGGCAGCATATGCCGCGGCGATGAGGCCGTCAACGACAAAGGTCCGGAATGGCCTTGACAGGCGGCCGATCTCTGCATAGTTTCCGGCAGGCTCGAGGCGCGACCTCGGCGCGGGGGCGGCGAGTGATCGCCTACCGATTCATCGCGTGAACGCGCTGGCGTTCGAGCGGCCGCATGAGGCACGGCTGGTGGATGCGCTGCGAGACGCTGCCTGTCCATGCATTTCGCTGGTGGCCGTGGACGGCGAGCGGATGGTCGGGCACATCCTGTTCACGCCGGTGGCGGAGGTATGAGGATGTCGTGGATGCTGTGACCGCCCTCCGCGCGTCGCCGATCATCCTGACCGAAGGGGCGCTCATCGAGCGGCTGCGGCGCGATGCGGCCGTCTCGCTGGACCCCCACGTGCTCCACGCCGGTTTCGTCTATGATGAGGGCGGCCGCCGAGCGTTACGCGGGCTGTATCGGCAGTATCTCGATATCGGATTGGCGGCCGATCTCCCCATGATCGTCTGCACGCCGACCTGGCGAGCCAACCCGGTCCGGTTGCGCCTGGCCGACCTGGCAGACCGGGATGCGAACGGCGACGGCGCACGCTTTGTGGCGGCGATTCGCGACGAGTACGACGCGTATGCGCGCCAGGTATTCATCGGCGGGCTGATCGGGTGCGCGGGCGACGCATACAAGCCCGAGGAGGGGCTCTCCACGGCCGCCGCGACCGCGTTCCATGTGACCCAGACGGTCGCCCTGGCGACGGCGGGCGTGGATTTCCTGTTCGCCGCGACGCTGCCGAATGTTGACGAGGCGCTGGGCATGGCCCATGCCATGGCGGCCTGCCGAATTCCGTATGTGGTGAGCTTCGTTCTGCAGCGGGACGGACGGCTGCTGGACGGGATCCCGCTCCACCAAGCCGTCACGATGATCGACGAAGCCGCCAATCCGCGCCCGCTCTTCTTTATGGCGAACTGCGTACACCCCCGGGTGTTCGAAGCGGCGCTGGCGTCCGAGGTCTCGCGCTCCGGCAGCGTCCACGAGCGGGTGATCGGCCTCCAGGCGAATACCTCGATGCGGAGTCCAGACGAACTGGATGGCCGCGGCGAGGTGGACCCGGGCGAGGGGCCCGAGGCGCTCGCCAACGCGATGCTCCGCCTGCGCCGTCGGTTCGGCACCAAGGTCCTCGGCGGCTGTTGCGGGACCGATGATCGTCACATCGCGTGGATCGCGCGGCGCGCGAAAGAGAGCGTGAGGCCCATTCTGTAGATTGGCAAGGCCCTCTCGGCGGGAGGACGGTATGACGGATCCAAAGAACACCCTGATCACGAGGACGCTCGCGGCCGTGTGCAGCCACTGTCCCATCTGCAATCACGGACGAGCCCACCCCGAGTCCTGGCTCGGCCGTGTGCTGCACCATCCGATCCACGCCGACCATTGCCCGTTCTGGAAAGCGGAGCGAGACGCCGCCGGTCCCCGCGAGACCCCACAGCCGTGACGCGCCGGCCGCCGAGACGTCGAGCCTAACGCTTGCGCCGTCGGCTGGGTTCTGATATAGGTTGCACCCGGAGGCTTCGCCAGACGCCATGGATCCCATCCTGCTGTCGCGTATCCAGTTCGGCTTGACCATTTCCTTCCACTATATCTTCCCGCCGCTCAGCATCGGACTCGGCGTCATCCTGGTGTTCATGGAGGCGCTCTACCTCAAGACCCGCAACCCGCTCTTCCAGCAGATGACCCGGTTCTGGACGCGGATTTTCGGGCTCACGTTCGCCCTGGGGGTCGCCACCGGCGTGGTGATGGAGTTTCAGTTCGGGACCAACTGGTCGAATTATTCCCGCTTTGTGGGAGACGTCTTCGGCAGCGCCCTGGCCGCCGAGGGGATCTTCGCCTTCTTCCTGGAATCCGGCTTCCTGGCAATCCTTCTGTTCGGATGGGACAAGGTCGGGCCCCGGATGCACATGTTCTCGACGGTCATGGTCGCCCTGGGGGCGCACTTTTCCGCCATCTGGATCGTGGTGGCCGACTCCTGGATGCAGACCCCCGCGGGCTTTCATGTCGTGCAGGGCGCCCTGCGGTCTCGGGCGGAGATCGTGGACTTCTGGGCGATGGTGTTCAACCCGTCCGCCATGATCCGCCTGGCCCATACGGTGCTCGGGGCCTGGCAAGCCGCTGCCTTTTTGGTGCTGTCGGTGAGCGCCTATTATCTCTTGAAACGCCGCCACCTGGATTTCGCCAAGGCCTCCATGCGGATCGGGCTGGTGGTGGCGGTCGTCGCCTCGTTCGGCTCCCTCGTCACCGGCCACGAGAGCGCGCTGGTGGTCAGCAAGTACCAGCCAGCGAAACTGGCGGCCATGGAGGGGCATCTTCCCGCCTCGGCGCCGGCCGGGCTCTCGCTGTTCGGATATGTGGACGAGGAGGCCCAGCGCTTCGTCGGCGTCAGTCTCCCCGGCATGTTGAGTTTCCTGGTCCATGGCGACGCGTCCAAGCCGGTCACCGGCCTCCAGGCGTTTCCGCCGCAGGATCGCCCGCCGGTCAATCCGGTCTTTCAGGCCTACCACGCGATGATCGGCATCGGAACCGCCTTGATCGGCCTGAGCCTGTTGGGGCTCTTGTGTTGGTGGCGGGGCGGCCTCTTCGAGACCCGCTGGCTCCTGTGGGTGTTCGTCTTCGCGGTCCTCGGCCCGCAAGGGGCGAACCAGCTCGGCTGGTTCACCGCCGAGGTTGGACGCCAGCCGTGGATCGTGTACGGGCTGATGCGAACCGCCGACGCGGTCTCTCCAGTGGTCACCAGCGGCCAGATTCTCGCGTCGCTGGTGCTCTTCCTGCTGATCTACCTCGCCCTCTTCATCCTCTTTGTCTATTTGTTGGATCAGAAGATTCGACACGGTCCGCTGGCCGACGATCTGGACGTGGCGTACCACCAGAGGTGACGATGGCGCTCGATCTGAACACGACGTGGTTCGGACTGGTGGGCATCCTCCTGACCGGGTATGCCATCCTGGACGGCTTCGATCTCGGCGTGGGCGCGCTGCACCTGCTCACACGGCGGGACGAGCATCGCCGGTTGATGATCAACGCCATCGGCCCGGTGTGGGACGGCAACGAGGTCTGGCTGGTGACGGGCGGCGGCGCCCTCTTCGCCGCCTTTCCCGAGGTGTACGCCACGGTGTTCTCGGGGTTCTATCTTGCCTTCATGCTGTTGCTCTGCATGCTGATCTTCCGTGCCGTGGCCATCGAGTTTCGCAGCAAGCAACCGAGGGGCGGGTGGCGGACCACGTGGGACGTCAGTTTCTCGGTGGCCAGCATCGGATGCAGTCTGCTCCTCGGGGTGGCGTTCGGCAACATCATCTGGGGGGTGCCGCTGGACGCCCAGCGGGAATTTGCGGGCTCGTTCCTGGGCCTGCTCCACCCGTATGCGCTGCTGGTCGGCGTCACGACGGTCGCGTTGTTCATGATGCACGGCGCGATCTACGTCGTCTTGAAGACGGACGGGGAGCTGCACGAGATCGCGCGCGCCTGGATCAACAATACGATCATTTTCTTCATCATCTGTTATGGCATGACCACCATGGCGACGCTCCTGTACTTGCCGCACATGAGCCAACACATGCAGCGGTATCCGGTGTTCTTTGTCGTACCGGTGCTCACGATGCTGGCCATTGCCAACATTCCTCGGGAGATCCATCACGGCCGGGATTTTCTGGCGTTCCTGTCCTCGGGTGCGACCATCGTGGGTCTTATGGTTCTGGTCGCCGTCGGGATTTTTCCCACGCTGGTTCTGTCCCGGCCACACCCGGACCTCAGCCTGACGATCTACAACGCCGCCTCATCGCCGAAGACGCTCTTCATCATGCTGGTGATCGCCCTCATCGGCGTCCCCATCGTCCTGGCCTACACCAGCAGTATCTATTACATCTTCCGGGGCAAGGTGAAGCTCGACACCATGAGCTATTGACGCTGCGTCGGGACGACGCGCGGGCGACACACGGACGAGGCATTCCGCGGGGCGAGGCGGGGGGGCGGGCCATGAAGACCCTGCAATGCGTGCCGAATTTCAGCGAGGGGCGAGACCCCAATTTCCTGCGGGAACTCCAGGCTGTCCTGGCGCGTCACCCGGTGAAGGTCCTCGATCTCTCCATGAACAAGGACCACAACCGGGCGGACGCCACCTTCCTGGGCGCCCCCGAGGCCGTGGAGACTGCCGCCATGGCCGTCGCGTCGCGGGCGTTGGAATTGATCGACATGCGGACGCACAAGGGCAGTCATCCCCGCATGGGCGCGGTGGACGTCGTGCCGTTTGTCCCGATGCGGGGCATGACCATGGCCGAGGCGGTGGAGATCGCGCGGCGATTCGGCAGGGCTTTCGCCGAGAGGCAGGGGATCCCGGTTTTCTTCTACGAGGAAGCCTGCACCTCTGAGGCGCGTCGGAGCCTTTCCGACATCCGGAAGGGAGAATACGAGGGGATGCCCCGGAAGCTCCAGGATCCGGCGTGGATCGTGGACACCGGCCCCCAGCAGCTCAACGCGAGGTCCGGCGTGACGGCGGTCGGCGCCCGCATGCCTCTCATCGCCTTCAACGTGAATCTGCACACCGACGACGTGGAGGTCGCCAAGAAGATCGCCAACGCCGTCCGGCACGTCGGCGGTGGCCTGCGGTTCGTGCGGGCCATCGGGCTTCGGTTAGAAGACAAGGGAATCGTCCAGGTCTCCATGAACCTCCTGAACTATCACAAGACTCCCATCCACCGGGCGCTGGAGTTGATCAAAGCCGAGGCGGCCCGTTACGGCGTGCTGGTGAAGGGGTGCGAACTGGTGGGGATGATTCCCATCGAGGCCCTGGAAGAGGTTGCCAGCTATTACCTGCAGATTCCAGGTTTCAACTCCAGGCAGATCATCGAGTATCATCTGCTACCGGATTGAGCCGGGCACCGCCCGGCGATTCATCCGGCCAGCGACCCGCACGCCCCGCTGGAGACACCGTCCGCGCGCTATCCTGATGCTATGCGTGCCGCGATGCGCTCGCGAAGGCTGGCCTTCCGTGCCACCAACAGCACCGCCCCGCCAAATCCCACTTCGCGCGCGAACTGTACCACGCGACTCCCGATCCGGATCACCGGGTTGCCGATTTCGCCTACCCGGAACACGACGCGGCTGACCGGTCGCGACAGGCCGTCGGCTTTGAACGGCCCTCCCGTGTGGTAGAGGTCGTCCACGTCGGCCGCTCCGACTCGCGGGGGCTCGCGTCCCGTGGGATCGCTAAACGTGATCTCGGTGAGCGTCAGAATGCCGTGCCCCGCCGTGAACACCTCGGTCACCGGCAATCCAAACAGAGAGTTGGTCCAGATCAGGACCACCTGACCGCCGTCGGGCAGAAGCTGGGAGAGAATCCTCCTCCCGGTCTCCGCGTCCGTCAGCTCGAGCCACGTGGACCCCGCCGGAGCGAGCATCCACGCCGTCAGCACGAGGACCGGGAGGAGGATCAGACACGCCGCCAGGACGCGCCGCGGACTTCGCATTTACTTCAGCGCGCCCTTTTCCTTGAAGAACTTCTCGGCACCGGGATGCAAGTACTTGATCGCGTCCGGGGTCATCTGGGCGATGGATTTTGCGGGTGTGAGCTTCGTGGCGTCTTTCCACACGGCAGAGATCTCCGTGGTGTTGGCGAAAATCGCGCTCACGATCTGGTACATCTTGTCCGCGGGGAAGGTCTCCATCGCGTTCACCACCGCAGTAATGGCGATGGCTTCCACGTCCTTGTCCACGGCGCTGTAACCGCCCTTGGCGAAGACCGTCTTGTGAAAGACGGCGGGGTTCGCCTTCATGATCTTGTCGGCAATCTCGCCGCCCACCGGCAGGAGCACCATCTTGAGTCCGGGGGTGCTGGATAGGTCGATGATGGACGAGGTGGGCACGGCGCCGCTCCAGAAGAAGGCGTCGATCTTCCCATCTTTGAGGGCTGCGACCGACTCCGACGCCCCGAGCTTCTCCCTGGTGAAGTCTTTGTTCCAGTCGATCCCCAGCGCCTTCAGGACGTAGTCGGCCTGCTCCTCAGTGCCGCTGTTGGGCGCGCCGACCGACACCCGCCTCTTCTTGAGGTCCATGACGGACTTGATGCCGGTGCCCTCCTTGGTCACGATGTGCAGCGGCTGCTCATAGAAACTGAGCACAACGCGCACGGGCTGTTTCTTGCCCAACTCCTTTGTCATCTTCCCTTCGTTGGCCCAGACTGCGTGGTAGTCGTAGGCGAATGCCATCCCCGCCTTGCCGGCCGCCAACAGCTTCAAGTTATCGATTGCGGCGGTCGTAGCTTCCGATGTGGCATCGGTGTTGGGCACGTTCTTCCCGATGACACCGCCCATGGCTCCGCCTAGGGGGTACCAGACACCGCCGGTGCCGCCCGTCACGATACTGAAGGAGAATTTCTCTCCAGCCGACGCGATGCCCGGCAGGAGCAAGGCAGCTAGGAGGACGACCAGCGCAGCGTTTCCGATCCGATTCGTCATGATCCACCTCCTGAATGGGATTGAAAAGACGTCCTGTGCTCCGGTGTTTGTGCTCAGATGCGGGCGGCCTCTCCGGTGGCAGGCTTTGCGAACGTCATCCAGTTCCGTACCGCGATGCCGGCCCCGACGACCGTGGGCGCGAGCCCCAGCAGAGTGATCTCGAGGGGGTCGAGAACCATGATACAGGCGATTAGGATGAGTATGACTCGCTCCGGAAGGGACACCGGGCCGCGGAAGTATCCCACGATGCCGAGGGAGAGCAGGAACAGGGCGACCGTGCTGGAGATCGTGGCCAGCAGGAAGCCGACCGGGGTGGCCCCGATGATGAGCAGGTTGGCGCCCTCAGGGGACGCCGCGAAGAGGAACGGGACGAGAAAGGCCGGCAGGGAATACTTCCAGGCCTGCATCATGGCGCCGAAGGGATTGCCGCCGGTGACGGCTGCCGCAGCGGACGGGGACAGCCCGACGGGGGGAGAGACCTCGGACAGGACGGCGAAGTAAAACGCGAGCAAGTGGGCGACGTGGGCCGGCATCCCCACCTTGACCAGCGCCGGGGCCACCATGACCACCGTCATGATGTAGGTGGCCGTGATGGGCAGGCTGAGGCCGATGAGGAAGGAGGCGACCATCGCCAGGAACAGGGCCAGGATGGGTACGCCCCCACTCAGGGACATGATGAGGCTCGAGACCTTGAGCCCCAGGCCGGTCAAGGAAAACGTCCCGACGATCAGGCCGGCCGCCGCCAGCAGTCCCGCCACCGGCAGCATGTTGGCGGCGCCCTCCACCGTGGCCCCCCAGAGCCGACGGGGCGTCAGCCATTCGGCGCGGTGCTTGCTCAAGAAACTGGTGAGGACGGTTGTCAGGATCGCCCAGATGGCCGAGTCTTCCGGGGACCGGCCATATCCGAGCAGGATGACCAGGACGATCAGCGAGATCAGGTGGTAGCCTCGCGTGCGCATCACCGCGCCCAGCGTCTTCCCGGTAGCCTCGGGAGCCGTGAAATTGAACTTGCGCGCCTCGAACTCGACCATGAAGAAGGTGCCCGCGTAGTAAAGGAGCGTGGGGACGGTGACCATCACCACCACATCCCAGAAGGAAACTCCCAGGAATTGCATGATGAGGAACGCGGCGGCGCCCATGAGGGGCGGCGACAGGACGGCCCCGATGCCGCCGGCGGAGATGAGCCCTGCGGCCATGTTCGGGGAATACCCGGCCTGCTTCAAGATCGGCCACATGATCGGCGAGACAGACATGGTGGTCGCGACGCCGCTGCCCTGCGGGCCGCCCAGGAGCGCCGTGGTGATGACGGCGCCGCGCCCGGCGCTGGCGGGTCCCCGCCCCATCACGGCCAAGGACATTTCCAACCAGAAGTTCCCCGCCCCGGCCGCGTCCATGAGGGTGCCGTAGACCACGAACAGCGTCACGAAGGAGACGCTGACGGAGAGCGGCACGCCGAAGATTCCCTCCAGGGTCATGTACGAGTGGCCGACGATCCGGTCGAGGTCGTAGCCCTTGTGGGACAGCGGACCGGGGATGAATCGACCGAAGTAGACGTAAAGCAGGAATCCGACCAGCACCAGTGTGAACGCGCCCCCCACCACCCGACGGGAGATCTCGACCAGCAGGACGATGGCCACGATCCCCAGCCAGAAATCTGCGGGCTCGGGTACCGTGGAGCGCCGGATGAACTGGTCGAGGTCGAGGAAGGGGTACGCGATGCAGGCGACGCCGAGGAGTGCGAGTCCGATGTCCAAACGGCGCGCGCCGCGTCCCGCCTGCTTCGACACGGGATAGACGAGGAACGACAGGGCGTAGATGAAGGCCATGTGGACCATGCGGAACAGGTACGTCTCGACGGGGACCACCGCGCCGTACAGCGACCAGGCAACGAAGGCCACGTACAGAAGAGCGATGAGGCGAGGGGTTCGGACTCCTTGTTCTGGTTGTTCTGGCATGGGTCATCTCTTTGTCGGAGCAACTTGGGGCGCGTGCGGGACAGAACGCCGCCTTCTATGTACCCCAGACCTATTTTGTCGCGCAAGCGAATTGTCCCGGAGTGATCTCGGATCGGCCGACGCCCCGCGGGGATGGATATCGGCGACGGGGATCCGGGCAGCGGCGGCGCAACCGTATCCATTTTCCTCATTGACAAACCATTTTACTGTGTCATCTTACGCGCATACAGGATCGGTCCGGTCGCCAATGAACGGAGATCGGCTACCTGATTCCGGAAAGCGCGGGCTCCGGCAAGGGCCGATTCTGAAAAGCGTTACGCCAGCTATCAGGACTCCGACCGTACCTCGGTAGTCGCATGGAAGGGGCGGTCGGAGTTACCAAGGGGGTCGCAGGCTTCGGGAGGGGGAGCCTGAGACCCCCTTGCCTTTTTCCTAAAGGTCGCCGGGGACAGAGGCGCGGCAGGAGTCGGATTGAGCGGTGCTGACCGCGGTTGTTGACTTGCCTGCACGATCTCTGATATCTAGCGGGCGCGGATAACCCCGTGGATGAGCGCTTGGGGTGGTCGCCGCGGTCGGATCACAGACGGGCCGGTGGATCCCTCGGGAGCGTGTCCCGCCACCGGCGGCAGGTTTGCCTTCGGCACGGCGGCTTCACGCCGGATTGATGAGGAGGGCGATGCCTGGGATACTGCCTATGCTGCGTTGTTCCTTGCGTCCGAGGAGGCGAAGTACGTCACCGGGACGACCCTGATGGTGGATGGCGGGATCACTTGCCGGATACGCTAGCGGGACCCGCCCCCATCGCGCCGTGGGAGACCGCGGCGAGCGATCCGACCCTTCGGGAAGAAACGAGGAGAGCTGTCGTGGAGATGCACGCGATCGTGAAGGCCGGCGAGGGACCGGGGGTGGAATGGCGACGAGTGCCGGTTCCCGATCCCGGTCCGGACGAGGTGCTGGTGCGGGTCACGGCGTCCGCCGTATGCGGAACCGATCTGCACATCGCCCAGTGGAGCGCCTGGGCGCGGAATGCCGGGATCCGGCTGCCCCTGGTGATGGGGCATGAGTTCTGCGGCGAGGTGGTGGGAACCGGCAGCCGCGTTCGGGCGCTGAAGCCCGGGGACTACGTCGCGGGAGAAACCCACCTTCCCTGCGGGGCGTGCTACCAGTGCAGAAACGGCCTGCAGCACATCTGCAGGAATCTGACGCTTTTCGGCATCCACCGCGATGGATGCTTTGCCGAATACGCCACCATCCCGGAACTCTGCGCCTACCGGGTGCCGGCGACGATTCCGCCCCGGATCGCGGCGATGCTGGAGCCGCTGGGGACCTCGTTGCGGGCGGTCCTGGAGATGGACGTGGCGGGCGGCACCGTGGCCGTCATCGGATGCGGACCGATCGGGCTCTTCGCCATCGCGTCCGCCAAGGCCATGGGCGCCTCCCGCATCATCGGCCTGGACGTGCGGGACGAACGGCTTGGCCTGGCCAAACGTGTGGGCTGCGACCTCGCACTCAATCCCCGCCACGACGATGTCGCAGATCGCATCCTTGCGGCGACTGAAGGCGTGGGGGCCGACGCAATCGTCGAGGCGTCTGGGAGCGAGGCGGCCTTGGAGGGCGCGTTCCGGTTTCTACGAAAGGGCGGACGGTGCGCCCTGATCGGTCTGCCTTCCGGGCCCGTCCGGTTGAACCTGGGGCCGGATGTCATCTTCAAGGAGGCGACCATCATCGGCATCCACGGACGGGAGATGTTCCGCACCTGGACCAGGATGCAGCAGTTGCTCGCGAGTGGGCTGCTGAACGTGGACCCGGTGGTGACGCACGAGATACCCCTGGAGCGGTACGGGGAGGCCCTGGCTTTGCTGGAGGCGGGCGCAGGGGGCAAGGTCATCCTGGTCCCATGAGGCAAGACTGGGACCGCGAAGCAATGACGGTTGACAGTTCTCGGTTCCCGATGGTAGTTATACACGTTTCTTGACCCACATGACCCCTTCGCTACGGGGGGCGAAGCGTGGCTTTGCACGATCTGCAAACCAACTTGCTGAAGACGATGATTCGCATCCGCGCCTTCGAGGAGCGGGTGCGGGACCTGTTTGCGGCCGGCCGCCTTCCGGGCTTCGTGCATCTGAGCATCGGCCAGGAAGCCGTTGCCGCCGGGGCGTGCTGCGCGCTGCGACCCGACGACTACCTCCTCAGCACCCACCGGGGCCACGGGCACCTAGTGGCGAAGGGTGCCGACACCTCGAAGATGATGGCCGAGCTTTATGCCAAGCGGACCGGCTCGTGCAAGGGGAAGGGCGGCTCCATGCACATCGCCGATGCATCGGTCGGTGTCCTGGGCGCCAACGGAGTGGTGGCCGGAGGCCTGACGGTGGCAGCCGGGGTCGGGCTCTCGATCCGACAGCGACGGAGCGGCCAGATCTGTCTCACCTTCTTCGGCGACGGCGCGGCCAATCGAGGGCCGGCACACGAGGCGCTGAACCTGGCGGTGATCTGGAATCTTCCCGTCATCTTCCTGTGCGAGAACAATGGTTGGGCCTCGACGACCTCTCATCGCTACGCCTCCTCCGTCCCCGACCTGGCGGTGCGGGCGGCCGGGTATGGTCTCACGGGCGTCGTGGTGGATGGGATGGACGCCATGGCGGTTCACGATGCGGTGCAGGCCGCCGTGGATCGGGCCAGAGCTGGAGGCGGTCCGGCTTTCATCGAGGCCAAGGTGGTGCGCTGGCAGGGGCATTACGAGGGGGACCCGCAGGGGTATCGGGACAAGCGGGAGATTGCGGACGGGAAGGCTCGATGCCCCATCCACCGACTCGCCTCGGCGTTGACGGCGGCCGGGTCGCTCTGCGACGAGGACGTGGCCTCGTTGTTCCGAGCCGCCCAGGACGAGATCGATCGGGCGGTGGCGTTCGCCGAATCGAGTCCGCTGCCGGCCCCCGACGAGGCGCTCCAGGACCTGTTTGCGGACTAGCAGGCTGCTGAAAAGGGCCCACCTGCTGCGTTGGCCCGCTCGGGCGCTCGTTGCGGCGTACCTGAAGTACGCCTCACTCGGCCCATCGCGCGCCGTCCCGTGAAGTCGCGGGACATCTGGACCTTTTTGAGCAGCCTGACACAGGGCGAATTTCTTCAGCAGCCTGCGAGAAATGTTCACGAGCTCGTGCGGGGGCCGAAGGGCTGCGAGGCGTGGCCGACCCCTCGGCGCGTCGGCACGACGCTACCCCATCTGTTTCATCCGCAGTTCGGATTTGACGCCGCGATGCGCACGCTGACGATGGCAGAGGCGCTCCGTGAAGCGCTCATCGAGGAGATGGCCCGCGATCCACGGGTCTTCGTCCTGGGCGAGGATCTACGCGCCGCGGCGCCGTTCGGTATCACCAAGGGGTTCGTAGACCAGTTCGGCGAGGACCGGGTACTCGACACACCCATCTCGGAGGCCGCGATCATCGGGGCCTCCCTCGGCGCGGCGATCACCGGGTTGCGACCTGTCGCGGACATGCACTTCGCCGACTTCGTCACCTGCGCCATGGACGAGGTCGTCAATCAGATCGCCAAGGTGCGCTACATGTTCGGCGGCCAGGTGGACGTGCCGCTGGTGCTCCGGATGCCGACGGGGAACGTAAAAGGGGCGGCGGCGCACCACTCTCAGTCGCTGGAGGCCTGGTTTGCGCATACGCCAGGGCTGCGCGTGGTGTTCCCTTCGACGCCGGCAGACGCCAAGGGCCTGCTCAAGACCTGTATCCGAGGCCTCGATCCCGTGATCTTCTTCGAGCACAAGCGGCTCTACAAGTTAGCGGGCGAGGTACCGGCGGGGGACGTGTGTATTCCCCTGGGGCGCGCCGACGTGAAGCGTCCCGGTGGGGACGTGACGGTCGTGGCGACCGGGTGGATGGTCCATCAAGCCCTAGAAGCGGCGGACATCCTGGCGCGGGACGGCGTCTCGGTGGAGGTGCTCGATCCCCGCTGTTTGGCGCCGTTCGACAAGGCAACGCTCTTCGCCTCCGTCGCGAAGACACACCGCGCGGTGATCGTCGAAGAGGCGGTGAAGACCGGGGCGTTCGGCGCCCAGATCGCGGCCTGGCTGGCGGAGGAGCTCTTCGACGAGCTGGATGCGCCGATCCAGCGCGTCGCCAGTCGGGACGTGCCCATGCCCTTCAGTCCGCCGATGGAAGAGTTCGTCATCCCCAGCGTGGGGGACGTGGTTGCCGCGGTTCGGAGACTCTGCTGAGCTGCAGGATGCGGCGAGGCGTTCGGCTGCGGTCGTACCGAAATCCGACAGTCAATAGAGGAGGCGGGGAAATGCGCATCAAGCTCGTACTGGTAGCCGTCGTGACCGCTGTGACCCTGTGCTCGTTCGTCCCGGGGACGAGCGACGCCGGCGCCTACAAGCCGGAATTCAAGAGCAGTCTGGTGGTGGGACCGGCCGGCCCCTGGGGCGAGGCCTCGGCCAAGTTCGCCGACCTCCTGAAGGAGCGAACCCAGGGTCGGATCAACGTCAAGAACTACTACGCCGGCCAACTCTTCGCCGGGAAGCAGACCAACGAGTTCACCCTGCTGAACCAGGGGGTGGCGGACTTCGCCTTCGGCTCGACGATCAACTGGTCCCCCCAGGTCAAGGAGCTGAACCTCTTGTTCATGCCGTTCCTGGTTTCCTCCTACAAGGCCCAGGATGCCATTCAGGCGAGCGAGGCCGGCAAGAAGCTCCTGCAGCTCATGGAATCGAAGGGGGTCATTCCTCTGGCGTGGGGCGAGAACGGTTTCCGGCAGGTGACGAATTCCAAGCGGGCCATCAAGTCCCCCAGCGATCTGGACGGTCTCAAGATCCGGACGACCAGCTCGCCCATCTTCATCGACATCTTCCGCGCCCTGGGGGCCAACCCGGTGAATATGATGTGGGGCGAGGCCCAGACTGCCTTCCAGCAGGGGACCGTGGACGGCCAGGAGAACCCGGTGGTCTCCGTCATCATCCCGTCCAAGCTCTGGACCAGCCAGAAGCACATCACGCTCTGGAACTACGTGAACGACCCGCTGGTCCTGGGAATGTCCAAGCTCACCTGGGATAGCCTGACGGCCGAAGACAAGGCCATCGTCAAGAAGACCGCGGAAGAAGCCATGGCCATGCAGAAGAAGGGGGCGCGGCACGGCCTGGAGGATTCCAACGAGGCTATCGAGACGCTGAAGAAGAACGGCATGGAGGTCACGGTCCTGTCCGCCAAGGAGATCGAGCCGTTCAAGGCCAAGACCAAGCCCGTGTACGAGAAGTGGACCACCGAGATCGGCGTGGACCTGGTCAAGGCCGCCGAGAAGGCCGTGGCGGAGGCGAAGTAACCGAACAAACGTTTCCCGGACCCCCGGCCGTCCATCGCGCCGGGGGTCCTCCGTTGAATCCAGTACTGGGGAGGATATGCGACAGGTTGTCGAGCGTGCGGAAGAAGGCCTCATGGTCTTGGTCATGGCGGTGATGACGCTGGTGGCGTTCGTCAACGTGGTGACGCGCTATTTCATTCGATTCGCGCTGGCTTTTACCGAGGAGATCGTGGTGAGTCTGTTCGTGTGGCTCACCCTCCTCGGGACGGCGATCGCCTTCCGTCAGGGCGCGCATCTCGGATTCAGCTTCATCGTGGACCGCGCCCCCAAGGCCGTCCAGCGCGTGTCGATCTGGTTCGCGGCGGCACTGGGCGTGGTCCTCTTCGGGTTTCTGATTTACTTCGGGATCGGGCAGATCCGGTCCGAACGGATGCTCGGGACGACTTCTGAGTCGTTGGCGATTCCCCAGTGGTGGTACACGGCGGGCATTCCCGTGTTCGGGCTGCTGATCATCGCCCGGATTATCGAGGGGGCAATCACCGCGGATCGGAAGGTGCGTGCGTGATGGACAGCGGAATCCTCCTTTTCGGTTTGTTCTTCCTCTTCCTGCTGGTGAATGTTCCCATCGTCACCGCCATCGGCATCCCGTCGCTCTTGTTCCTCTGGCAGTTCAACCTCGGGATCCAGGTCACCGCCGCCAACATCTACGCCAACATCGCCAAGTTCCCGCTGCTGGCGATTCCGTTCTTTATTTTGGCCGGCTTTGTGATGGACCGGGTCGGCCTCTCCCGCGGTCTGGTGAACCTTCTCAGCCTGGTGATCGGGCCGATTCGTGGGGGCCTGGGCTTGGTGGCGGTGGCGGGCTGCGTGCTGTTCGGCGCCATCTCGGGGACCGGACCGGCTGACACGGCGGCCATCGGCACGATCATGATCCCCGCGATGGTGAAGCGAGGCTACCACGTGGGTTTCGCGGCCGCGCTGGTCGCGGCGGCCGCGACGACGGATGTCCTGATTCCACCCAGCGTGGCCTTCGTGGTGTACGGCGTCATCACCGAGGCGTCGATCCCGCGGCTGTTCGCCGCGGGGGTGATTCCCGGCCTGCTCATGGGCGTGGCGCTCGTCATCCCGGTGCTCTGGATGGCCCGAACGCGCGGGTGGGGTGGGGAGCCTTGGGGGACCTGGGGCGAAATCGGGCGGGCTGCTTGGGGGGCGAAGTGGGGCCTGATGGCCCCCGTCGTGATCCTGGGTGGAATTTACGGGGGGGTCTTCACGCCGACCGAGGCGGCAGTGGTAGCCGTGGCCTACGGCCTCTTCTATGGCGCCGTGATCGCGCAGAACCTGAATTTCGGCACCCTGTATGAGGTCCTGCGAGATGCCGCCGTGGCCACGTCCGTGGTCATGGTCGTGGTTGCATTTGCCGGGCTCTTTTCGTGGACCGGATCCACGATGGGTGTGATGGACCGGGTGAGCAAGTCTCTGCTGGGGCTGACGCAGAATCCCGTTATCATCCTTTTGCTCTTGAACCTCATGCTGATCATCGCCGGGATGTTGCTCGATGCCATCTCGATCTACTATGTGTTTTTGCCGATCTTCATGCCCCTCATGAAGCAGTTCAACTGGGACCCGGTCTGGTTCGGCGTGATGATGACGGTGAATCTCGCCATTGGCACCATCACCCCGCCGGTGGCGGTCAATCTCTACGTGGCGTCGAATATTTCCAAGACCCCCATGGCAGAAGTCTCGCGTTGGGTATTGCCGTTTTTCGCTGCCCTCGTCGTGGCGCTCCTTCTGGTCACCTACATCCCTGCCTTGTCTCTGTGGCTGCCGGATCTTCTCGGGGTGAAGTAGGGATAGGCAAGGCACAATAGAAGACCGACAACCAGAAACCGATCAATGCCTTTGGACGTTGGCCGGTTGTCAGTTGTCGGTTTTTCATTTTCCAACGGGACTGCGTGTACATCCTCTTGCTTGTCTCGCCTCCGTCTCCACGGTATAGTGCCCGCCTGGGGAGGATTCGGCATGCGCCATTTGATCGTCGGCACCGCCGGCCATATTGACCATGGCAAGACCACCCTGGTAAAAGCCCTCACCGGGACGGATACGGACCGCCTGAAGGAGGAGAAGGAACGGGGCATCTCCATCGAACTGGGTTTCGCGTTCCTGAGCCTGCCGGACGGCACGCGGGCCGGGATCGTGGACGTGCCGGGCCACGAGCGATTCGTCAAGACCATGGTCGCCGGCGTTGGGGGCATTGACCTGGTGGTGCTGGTGATCGCCGCCGACGAGGGGGTGATGCCCCAGACGCGCGAGCACCTGCACATCTGCGAGTTGCTCCACGTCAAACAAGGGCTGGTGGCCCTCACCAAGGCGGACATGGTCGAGGCCGAGTGGCTGGAGATGGTGCAGGCCGACGTGGCCGAGTTCCTGAAGGGAACGTTTCTGGAAGGGTGTCCGATCGTGCCCTGCTCCGGGACAACGGGGCAGGGACTGCCGGCCCTTCTTGAGGCGATCCAGACGCAAGCCGCGGCCGCCGAACCCAAGCGCACGCAGGGGATTCTCCGGCTCCCGGTGGATCGCGTGTTCAGCATCAAGGGGTTCGGGACGGTGGTCACCGGCACGCTGTGGAGCGGCAGCCTCGCCGTCGGGGAAGAGGTGGCGATCCTTCCGAGAGATCTCCGATCCCGGGTGCGGCGGCTCCAGGTGCATGGCGAGACGGTGGAACGGGCGGAAGCCGGCCAGCGTACCGCGGTGAACGTGCCGGAGCTGGAGGTGGCGGAGATCGCGCGGGGAGATGTCCTGTGCCTTCCCGGCACGCTGTGCCCGTCGCCCTCGTTCGAGGCGACGCTGTCGCTCCTGGCGGATGCCCCCCGGCCGCTCGGTAACCGCGCGCGGGTGCGCTTCCACCTGGGAACCAGCGAGCTCCTCGCCCGGGTGGTGATCCTGGAGGGCGAGGAACTTCAGCCGGGGGGCCGGTCCTACGTCCATTTCCGGCTGGAGACGCCGTCGGCCGCCCTGCCCGGCGACCGGTTCGTCATCCGGAGCTACTCGCCCGCCGTCACGATCGGCGGGGGCAGCATCCTGGACCCCAACCCGCCGAGATCCCGCCGGACGCGCGCCAAGCTCGTCGCACACCTGCGGATCCTGGAGCAGGGCCGGCCGACGGAACGGATCGAACGGCACCTGCTGGCCGCCGGGTTCGCGCCCATGACGCCCGAGGCGCTTCGCGCGCGGAGCGACCTGGATGAGGCGATCGTGGCGGAGTCGTTGCGGGAACTCGTCGAGAACGGGCGGGCCGTTCGGGTCGGGACCAAGGAGGGCGACGGGACACTCCACGTCGACCGCGTGGACGCGCTCCAGGCCGACATCCTGAACCGCCTGGCCGAATTCCACGCCAAGGAGCCGCTGAAAGACGGTCTGGCGAAGGAGGAGTTGCGCAGCAAGTTGCCCGACCAGTTACCGTCTGCCACGTTCGTCTGGATGTTGGGGCGCCTGACCATCGCCGCGCAGATCGCGGTCGAGCGCGACAAGGTTCGACTGGCCGGCCATCGCCCGACCCTGTCGGCAGCGGAAGAGGAGATCAAGGGGAAGATTGCCGCGGCATTCCGGGATGCCGGATGGCAGCCCCCCGCACCGGAGGCGGTGTTGAGTGGGCTCAAGGCCGAGCGCAAGCTCGCGCAGGCCGTCTTCCGCCGTCTGGTGGACGACGGGACCCTCATTCGGGTGGGGGACGAGCTGTTCCTCCACGCGGAGAGCCATCGGGCCATGCGAGATCGCGTCCTGGCACACTTCGGCACGCATCCGACGATCAACGTGGGTACCATGAAGGAACTGTTCGGTCTCTCGCGGAAATACGCCATCCCGTACCTGGAGCACCTCGATGCGAGCCGGATCACGCGGCGCCAGGGTGACGAACGCGTTCCCTACAAGTAGCAGCGGCGCGGGCGAACACGCAGGGGGTGCCAGGTCTTCTCTGATAGCTGACGGCTGACCGGTGATGGCGTCCGTGCCCCTTTTCCATTGACACAGGGTCGGACCTGCGCGATGCTACCGACTCGCTGCAGAGTGGCAACCCGCTTTGGGCGTTCGAGAGGTTCCTGTGAGACGTGTTTCGCGGGGCCGCATGCCCTGGCTGAGCGTTAACGCTGACTGCTGACCGCCTTTCGGCGAGGAGACGTGCCATGTTTGGGTTGGGACTACCGGAACTCGCGATCGTCCTGGTGATCGTCATCTTGATCTTCGGGGCCAGTCGTCTCGGAGACATCGGGTCCGGGCTGGGGAAGGCGATTCGCGGTTTCAAGGATTCGGTGGCCGGGAAGGACGCCATCGACGTGACGCCGAAGAAGGATGACGACTCCAAGAAAGCCTGACGGAGAGTCGAGACCCGAGACCGGAGACCCGCGAGCCGCGATCGGAGAGTTTAGGCCCTGAGCTTGCTTGTTCCTGATTTCTTTCTACCCCGCGACGGATTTCCTTGGTCCTCACCCGTTTACTGCCCGCTGCCTGCTGTCACCTTCAGCGAATTTCGTTAGGAGCCGGAGTCCCCTTCCAGGTCCCGCCAGGCAGGAAGCCCCCCGAGGGATGTCGCCGCCTTGACGGCCCGCACGATCGCCTCGGCCACCACGTCGGCGGCGGCGAGGCCCAGGGTATTGGGCTCCGCCTCCACGACGCCGGTCGCCAGGGCGATGACCAGATCGCCGTCCAACGTGGTGTGGACGGGACATATCGCGCGTATTAGGCCGTGCTGCGCCGTCTGGGCCAGCTTGGTTGCCTGGAGTTTGGTGAGGCGGGCGTTGGTCGCGACCACGGCCAATGTCGTGTTCTCCGCTTTATACCCTACGGGGTGGATGCCGTCGCGCATGGACGCGGCGGTATTCGCAAGGCGAAAACTCTCCGGTGCCGTCCGCGCCCCCGCTAGCAGAGTGCCCGTGGCGGGATCGCGGACGTCGCCGAAGGCGTTGACCGCAACCAGCGCCGCCACCTTCACCCCTCCCGATACCTCCAGCGCGGCCGATCCCAGACCGGACTTCATTGCTTGGGATACGCCGAACAGTTTCCCCACCGTGGCCCCGGTCCCCGCGCCAACGCAGCCTTCCGGGAATGGACCGGAGGTCGCCTGCTGACACGCGGCGTAGGCCATGCGCGCGTCCGGCCGGGCCGCCGCGTCGCCCAGGCGCAGATCGAAAAGGATCGCCGCGGGGACGATGGGTACCCGCGTGACCTGGACGTCGAAGCCCACACCTCGTTCTTCCAGGTATCGCATGACCCCGCCGGCCGCATCCAGGCCGAAGGCGGACCCTCCGGCAAATAGGACGGCATGCACGGAGGGGACGAGGTGCATGGGGTACAGCGCGTCCATCTCCCTCGTGCCGGCCGCGGAGCCGCGGATATCCACCCCGCCGACCGTGCCCTCCGGACACAGAATGACCGTGCACCCCGTGCAGCCCACCTCGTCCGTCCCGTGTCCGACCCGAATTCCCGGAATGGCAGTCAGCATGATCCGTCTCCTCCGTTGGGCGCATGATACCGAAGCGGCACGGGGGGCGCAAACGCGATGGTGGCGCCGCCGAACGGAGAGTAGCCGCGCATTGCCGGATGGTGTCACCGGCCGCGGCCGGTCCGCTCACAGAACGATACGGTGGGGGTTCTTGTTGTGTTCTTGGGTGCCGTTTGCTAGCGTGACAGGAACACGTGGCTTGGGGGGGCACACCAGGGAGATCAATGGAAGAACGCAGACAAGGCCCGCGCATTGACGTCGAAGTCGAGATCGAGATTCACTACCGAACGCTGCAGGAGTTTGTGACCGCGTACACACGAAACATCAGCGGGGGAGGCGTCTTCATCCGGACACCGAAGCCGCACGAGCTCAACCAGAAAGTTCGGTTGCGATTCACCCTACCGGGCGTTGACCATCGGTTCGACATCCCGGGGATGGTGGTGTGGGTGAACTCGTCGCCGCAGAGCGCGTTTCCCGCCGGCATGGGCGTCAAGTTCACGGACCCGACCCCGGCGGATGCCGAACTGATCAAGAACTTCGTGAAACGGACCAAAGGCGAAACCCCGGGGTCGGAGAAGGACAAGGAGACAGAGAAAGAAAAAGGAAAGGCCAAGAAGTCCTAAGAACGTCCCCCGCACCCCCCTCGCGCGCCGCCTTGCATCTGGACATTTTTGAACCGCCTGGGTGAAAACCGGTTCTTCAGTATCCTGCTACGCTTCGGCCAGCGTGTGCAGGGGGCCCTCCAATCGCGGGCGCCAGAGGCTGGCGGTCAGCAGGTCGCGGTTCATGCCGGCGATGAAGTGCATGCGGATCTGCTTCGGGCAGGCACCTTCGCACTCGCCGTGATTGGTGCAGCCGCCGAATCCCTCCGCGTCCATCCGCGCCACCATGTCCAGGACGCGGCGGGACCGGCGCGGCTGGCCCTGGGGCAACAGGCCCAGGTGCGAGATCTTCGCGGCGGTGAAGAGCATGGCCGCGGCGTTCGGGCAGGCCGCCACACAGGCCCCGCAGCCGATGCAGGCGGCGGCGTCGAAAGCAAGCTCCGATTTCTCTTTCGGCACCAGGATGGCGTTGGCGTCCGACGCCGAGCCGGTCGGGGCGTCGATGAATCCGCCGGCCTGGATGATCCGGTCCAGCGCGCTCCGATCCACCATTAAATCTTTGATCACAGGGAAGGCGGCCGCCCGCCACGGCTCGATGATCAGGTGGTCGCCGTCCTTGAAGGCCCGCATGTGCAGCTGACAGACTGTCGTCCTTTGCCAGGGGCCGTGCGGCCGGCCATTGATCACGAAGCCGCACGAGCCGCAGATCCCCTCTCGGCAGTCGTGCTCGAACACGATGGGGTCCTTGCCGCTTAGGGTCAGCCCCTCGTTGACGACGTCCAGCATCTCCAGGAACGACATCTCGTGGCTGACGTTCTTGGCCTCGTACCTCTCGAAGTGTCCGGGATCCTGTGCGTTCCGTTGTCGCCAGATTTTAAGAGAGAGGTTCATTTGTAGCTCCGCTCCGATAGCGCGATGTTTTCGAAGACCAGCGGCTCGCGGTGCAGTGCCGGGGCGCCGAGGTCGCCCGTGTGCTCCCATGCGGCCGCATAGCAGAAACGCTCATCGTCCCGCCTGGCCTCGTGATCCTCCGTCTGACTCTCCTCGCGGAAATGACCGCCGCACGACTCCCGGCGATGCAGCGCGTCGACGCAGATCAACTCGGCCAGCTCCAGAAAATCGGCCACCCGGCCGGCCTTTTCCAGCGATTGGTTCACGGTATCGCTTCCGTCCACGACCAGTACGTTGCGCCAGAACTCCTCGCGCAACGCCGGGATGCGCTCCAGCGCCTTGCGGAGGCCAGCCTCGTTCCGGGCCATCCCGCAGTGGTTCCACATGAGGAGGCCGAGCTCCCGGTGCAACGAATCGACCGTGCGCTTCCCCTTGATGGCGAGCAGGCGGGCGATCCGGTCGCGTACGTCGGCTTCCACGCGACGCACCTCGGGGTGATCGACAGGGATCTCGGGGAGCTTGGTGCGAGCGAGGTAATCCGGGATGGTCGCCGAGAGGATGAAGTAGCCGTCGGCCAGCCCCTGCATCAGCGCGCTGGCGCCCAGCCGGTTGGCGCCGTGATCCGAGAAGTTGGCCTCGCCGCCGACGAAGAGGCCGGGGATGGTCGACTCCAGATTATAGTCCACCCACAACCCGCCCATGACGTAGTGCACAGCGGGGTAAATCCGCATCGGCACCTTGTAGCCGTCCTCGCCAGTGATCCGCTCGTACATCTCGAAGAGGTTGCCATACCGTTCGCGGATCACCTGCTCTCCCAGGCGCTGGATGGAGTCGCGGAAGTCCAGGTAGACGCCCAACCCCGTGCTGCCGACCCCGCGTCCTTCGTCGCAGACTTCCTTGGCGGCGCGGGACGCGATGTCGCGAGGCGCCAGGTTGCCGAAGCTCGGGTATTTTCGCTCGAGGTAATAGTCGCGCTCGTCCTCGGGGATCTCGTGCGGGGCGCGGGCGTCCCCCTTCCGCTTGGGGACCCAGACGCGGCCGTCGTTTCGGAGGGATTCGCTCATCAGTGTGAGCTTGGACTGGTACTCGCCGCTCACGGGAATGCAGGTCGGGTGAATCTGTGTGTAGCACGGATTGCCGAAGAATGCGCCCCGCTTGTGGGCTCGCCAGATCGCTGTGGCGTTGCAGTTCTTGGCGTTCGTGGAGAGATAGAAGACGTTGCCGTAGCCGCCCGTGCACAGGACCACGGTGTCGCCCAGGTGAGTCTCGATCTGCCCCGTCCGTAGGTTCCGGGTCACGATCCCACGGGCCTGCCCGTCCACCACGATCACATCCAGCATCTCGGTATGGGTCTCAACCGACACCGTGCCGGCCGCCACCTGCCGCTGTAACGCCCCGTACGCGCCCAGGAGGAGCTGTTGTCCCGTCTGCCCACGGGCGTAGAAGGTCCGAGACAACTGGGCCCCCCCGAAAGATCGGGTGTCCAGCAGGCCCCCGTATTCTCGGGCAAACGGCACGCCCTGGGCCACGCACTGATCGATGATCCGGACGGACAGCTCGGCCAGCCGATAGACATTGGCCTCGCGGGCGCGGAAGTCCCCACCTTTCACGGTATCGTAGAAGAGGCGCCAGGCGCTGTCGCCGTCGTTCCGGTAGTTCTTGGCGGCATTGATCCCACCCTGAGCGGCGATGGAGTGCGCCCGCCTGGGGGAGTCGTTGTATGTGAAGCATCGCACGTTGAAGCCAAGTTCCCCCAGCGACGCGGCCCCGGAGGCACCGGCCAGGCCGGTGCCGACACACAGGATGGTGTACTTGCGCCGATTAGCCGGATTGACGAGCTTCAGGTCGAACTTGTGCCGGCTCCATTTCTGATCGATCGGACCGGGCGGGATCTTGGCATTCAACCGGGAAGCGGTTGCGGGGTCTGTCATCGTCTGTGCACTCATCGCAGACACCCCTCCTTACTTGATCAGGCCGGCCAAGACGGCGACCGGCACCGAGATGTTGCCGAGCGTCACACCCAGCGCGATCAGGCCGCCCACCGTCCAGTAGACCCGGTCGCCCCAGGCGGTCGCCACGCCGAGCGTGTGCAGGATGCTCCAGCCTCCGTGATACCAATGGAGTCCCAGGAAGAGCTGGGCAAGGATGTAGAAGGCCGACACATACCAGACGGAGAAGCCGATAACGACGTTGCGGTACACTGACGTCGGCGAGTACTGGCCCGGCCCGTAACCGACCGCCCCGAAGGTGAAGTGGAGGACGTGGTACACCACGAAGAGCGCGATGACGACCCCGCCCCAGCGGATCGTCCGGGACGCGTAGGTGGACAACACCGGCTCCTTCTCCTCGTAACGGGTCGGACGCGCCGCCCAGCTCCTCCGCGTCACCTGCCAGGCCGCCAGCATGTGCAGCGACACCGCCCCGAGGAGGGCAATCCGTGTGATCCAGAGCGCGCCGCCATGGGGCAGGAACGGGTGGCCGACCTCTCGAAGCCAGACCGCGTAGTCGTTGAACACCTGCGCACCCTTGAAGACCTTGAGTGTCCCGTAGGTGTGCACGAGGACGAAGGTCATCATGACAATCCCCGTGAGCGACATGACGATCTTCTTCCCGATCGTGCTGCTCCACAGCGTCAGCAGAGCGCCGACGACATACGACTGTGGCTGATGCCGGGGATGTGTGAGGACTTCGGTGTCCATAAGATGCCCCCTCCTTGCCCAGAGCCGCCCCGCGCGGCGCGCGCCGCCCGTTGCTACCTCATCCGCGTGACCGCCAGCAGTATCAGCAGGAGACTTTTGATCCCGGTCGCGAGCGGCGCCGTCTGGATGAACGCGTCCCACCGATGCTCGCTCTTCCCCGACGTGACGGAAACGTACACGGCGGGAATGCCCATCGAGAGCGACACGTTTGCCTCCGTGCCGGTGGCCTTGCTGGAGGTCTTGATCTTGATCCCACGCCTGGTAGATGGCCGTACAGGTCTGGACCGGCGGATGGTTCGTCGGAGTCACCCCAGCAGGCCGGTCCCCTCCCAGTTCCAGCTTGGCTTGGCCGTCCCCGTCCTTCGCTCGTCGCTCGACGATCGCCAGCGCTTTCCGCTCGAGGTCGGTTAAGCATCGCATATCCACCGAGCGCATGTCTAGCAGCATTTCCGCTTCGGATGCGATGCGGTGTTGACCCTTGAAAACGGAAACAGTTTCTCGAACTTCCGCCCGGTGAAGTCATGACTCTGGCGGAGGAGGACATTCGGGACAACTGGGAGCGGTACCAGGAGGAATTCCTGCGGAGAAATATCGGAGGTGTTTCCTCTCTTCGATGGGTCCCCGGCCGTTTGTTCGTTGAGACCGTCTTCAGGGAACTGAGAGAATTACCTAGACATCTCAGCTCGGATTCTCTATTTTTTGGAGCGCGTCCCGAGGTAAGAATCAGCATCTGGATGCGAGGGAAACGTTCAAAAACGTCACGGCTTGTGCGGGGATCATCGAGCGCCAGTAAGAGGTATTATTTTACGAGTCGGAGGCGGATTGGGCCTGGTGGCCCTCCTGGTCTTCAAAACCAGCGTAGCGCCTAACCCGCGCTGGGTGGGTTCGATTCCCACACGCCTCCGCCACCATAGGGGCAAGCTCTGAAAAACAGGGCTTGCCCGTCGTTTTTCATCAGTTTGCTGTAGTGATGCAAGACCGCCACAGGTGGCAGAAAGGGGCCGGAAAGGGCTCTACAGGTGGCACTTTAGTGGCAGGCGACAAATGCCCCTGCAACCAACCCCCGCGCAACGGGAAACGGCGAGGCTCACCCGGGGGTGCTCCCGTCAGATCGAGAAGAACAGGAAGCCCCCGAGGGCGACGACGGTGACGCCCGAGCCGATGAGGAGGAGGGGGGCGGGTTCCGTCAGCGGGTAGACCATCGGGATTGCGACCACCACACACCCCACAAGGGCCACGAGTAGGGAGACAAGTCGAGGGTACGGGGTCGGCTTCGCCATCGTCGCTTCCATCGCAGTCCTCCCTGACACGGTAACATCGACGAAGTTCGTAACCTGGCGCGGGACGCCGTGAATAGTGTGCAAGGAGTGTACCGCGTGGTCCGGGTAGTCGCGCTGGCCGCGAGTTGGCGCACAAGTCGTTGCGCCCATTGTCGGTTGGGACAACCGGACGGATCTGACCCGCGTTCCCCGGTGAGGCTCTCGATAGTCAGGCGGGGTGGGGGCGGCTGCCAAAGCGGCGGGCGGCAGTCGACGGGCCGGAACGAAGCGGAAGGAAGCGCATGGCCGGCCCTGCGGTCTGTCCATTCACGAACGACGTCGCAGCAAGAATCCCGAAACCGGAAAGACCCTGCACCACACCGGCTTGCATCCGAATGGAGCAGCGAGGGATCGAGCGCGCGGGCGCTGGCTCAAGCAGGATCATCGGGAAAGGCGACCCTGGAGTAACGCGCGGAATCCAGTCATTCCGCAAACCAAAGCCACACCGCCAAGGCGCAAGATATACGCCTCAGTCACCCCCAGCCAGCGCGTCACGGATAGAACGGGCACAACCGGGCATCTGATGACCATGAGCGTTTCGGATACCTCTTTTGAGGCCCGCCCGGCTCCCCAAGCGGGGCCAATCTCGGCACTGGGAGGAGTGGGTATCGCTGGGATGACGGTGAACAACACGCGCAGTAGCGGGGCCTGCCTTGCGGCCCGAGCCACTGGAGCGTATGGTTGGCGGTTAGGCACCCGCGCGAGCCATCACTCAGGGTTTTGCCTCGGTCAACGCATCTCGCAAATCAATCATGTCCTGCTGGCTGACATTGATGAAACCGTCCCCTGGACGGTCGAGGTCCGCTATTAGCATGATCACGGCCGAAAAGGCGATGGCGACCGCCAGCATCACCGGACTCCTGGCCGTTCCGGTCACGCCACCGTGGTAGCCCATCGCCGCCAGCGCGAGGATCGAGACCAGAAACAGAACCGCCCAGAAGGGGCCGGGAATCCGGCTCCGCTCGCGTACCATCAATCGCTCCTGACGGAGTTCGATCACTCTGTTCACCGAACCGAGAAAGACGTCAACTCCGCCGGGGTTCTGCGCTCCGACGACAGCGGCCTGTGCCCACAATTGACCGAGCAACGCTTTCGCAGAGCGGCCCGCTTGGCCCTGCTCCACCCCAGCCCACCGCAACCGCTCTTCGACATAGTCGGGGAGAACTTTGCGCACTTCCGTCCGATAGGGTTCCGGGATCACCCCGGCCAGCAAAAAGGTTGTCCGGATCGCGTTGGCCTCATCGACGAGCGCCACTTTCCTCGCGTGGAAGTGGTCTGCCGCCATGCCAAACGTAAACGCGAGGAGAAACGCGAGCAAGCCGAGCGTGGCCCCAACCATCGCGCCGACGGGTGCCTCCTTTTCCTGTTCGGTGCGCTGTTGTTTGTGCCTGGCCCATCGGTAGCCGCCCTCGACGGAGAGAAGGACGAGCAGCATCGTGACAAGAAAAACCCCCCAGATGGGGATAGCAGCCAGTAGTCCTTCGCTTTGCATCTCAGCGCTCCTCGTGGCGGTTTCCCCAGCCACCCACCTGCGCTTGGCCGCTACCAGTGACTAGACGGCATGCGACGTGGGAGGGCCAAAGAATATGGCACGCACGCGCTCGCGCCCAAGGACACGCATGAGTTCGCGCATCGTGCAGGACAGAATAGTTAGGGTGCGACGGACCAAGACAGCCAAGTCGCAGACGCCTGCCTCGGGTTCTCCGTCTCACGCGTCACCTGCGAGCGCTGCGCCGTTAGAGGTCGCCTGGGGGGTGAGCGGACGGGCGCACTGTCTGTCTCGCGCGGAGCGAGTTAAGGCGGCGGTGTGACCCGGAGCGTTCCTGGTCGGCTCTTTCCGTCGGAAGCTAAGGTCTCTCCAGGCTTCTTTCCCCATGCCAACACGCCAAAAAACTTTCTGAGAAATTTTCTTGGGTCACCTATCCATGGCGGCTGGCTCTCAGCGCCATATTGCCCGGGCGCGCTCCATATCGGCGGTCAAGCGCGGGTTCGGATCCCCAGCGGGATTCGTTGGCCTTTGGAAGGTTGAGATTCGGGGGATTTTTCGAGTGGCCTAGACGTGCGCGCAGGCACGTTTTCGGGATGTTCCAGGACTCAGCTTCTCCCGCGGGGCTCACTTTATGAGGGTTGGTGCCGGTGGAAGGGACCCATAATTGTGCAAAACGGATTTCAGAGCCCGGAATCCCTTCTCCGACGTGGACGATTGGACTACACTGGAGCCACAGGATCGCCCGCTGGGCCACCCACGGAGGAGGGATTATGCCAACGCACGCCACGCGACCGACTCCCGTCCCCGACCCGTCAGCCGCGCCGCCGGACCACTTGCGTTTCCACGCCCCGCACCGCCATCTCGCCCCGGCCTTTGGCAGTGACACCTTCGGCCAGAAGGCCGAGGCGTTCGCCCGCTTCTTCGGGACCCCGACCTGCCTGATCGCGCAGACGGCCATCGTCGCCATCTGGATCGGCCTGAATGTGGCGGGGCTCACACAGTTCGACGTCTATCCCTTCATCCTCTTGAACCTCGCCTTCAGCTTGCAGGCCGCCTACGCCGCCCCACTCATCCTGCTCGCGCAGACCCGCCAGGCCGACCGCGACAAGGCGCACACCGAGGCCGACGCGCAGCACCGGGAGGCCCTAGCGGTCGCGAGTGCCGAACGGCAGGTGCTCGCCGCGCAGCAGACCACACAGCTCATGGCGCTCCTGGAGCAGAACACCGAGCTGACCCGGCTCACCCAGGAGCTGACCACGCGGATCGAGGGCCTGACGGTGGCGGTCCATGGCCAGATCGTGCGCGGCGGCGCGTGAGCGGTTGAGACAGCCTGTGGTCATGCGCCTTCTCTCACTCCGTGAGTGAGGAGAGCTCCGCCCTCCTGCTGGGCCCGTGGGTGAACAGCCCGGCGAATGAGACGCCTGCGTGAATTCAGCCGGTGGCTTGACGTGGATTCCGTACACACCCCTGCTGGGGTACACTACCCCCGACGCGGCGCGGGGCGCTCCCACGGACGCGACTTCGGGTGGATGTCAAAAAGGAGTGGAGGGAGCCATGGCGGCCTACTTCATCGTCGACGTGGATGTGAAGAACCCGCAGGCGTACGAGGCCTACAAGCAAGCCGCCGCCGCGTCCATTGCCCAGTATGGCGGTCGCTATCTCGTCCGAGGCGGGAAGCACGAGGTCCTGGAGGGAGACTGGCGGCCGACGCGCCTCGTGGTGCTGGAGTTCCCCAGCGTCGCCGCGGCCAAGCGCTGGTATGCGTCGGCGGAATACAACCAGGCGAAGCTCCTCCGCCTGCAGCACGCCGTGGGTCATCTGGTGTTAGTGGAGGGCGTCTAACCGATCCTACCGCGGTGAGGAGCCTGCAGGGTATCCAGCCAGCTCACGAGTGAATGATCCCGCGAACGCCGCGCCTGCGTGCATTGCGCCCCTGGCTTGACTCCTTCCCCTCGCAGCCCTGCTGGACGTCTTGGAGGAGATCACGTGGTTCAGAGCGAAGTCGGTGCGGGCCCGCGAGAAACACCACGAGCGCCGAGGGACGCCCCGACGCTCGTAGAGTGCTGAGCGTATTTGGTGATTACTTCGGGGAATTGTCTCTCCAGGCGCGGTAGCAGAGCACCGTGAGGACGAAGGCGAGGAGCGTGAGGATCGCCAACGTATGCACCTGAACCTCTCTTCCTCTTCCCGGACGACGCGCAGGCGACGTCCGCCGCCGCCACGCCATCCCGCCCAACCCCGCAAGGCCGGAGCCGGGGCACAGGAGGGGCGCGGATGCGGGGATTGGTGCGTGGTCGCGCCGCGTACGAGTGTCAGTCCGCCGCTAACGGCGAGCCGTCAGGCATGCGGCCGGCGGTAGGCCGGGCGGACCACCACATAGGACCACAAGCGGAGGTCCTCCGCGAGGGAGGGCAGGGTGCGCCGCTCCGTGCGCCGCCGCTCTTCCAGCACGGATTGGACGCGCCGCCGCCGGTCCGCCCGCCGCTGGTCGACGACAACGGTGCACCTCCCCTTGGCTGCGAACGACTCCTGCAGGGCCTGGCCCAACCCCACGCTGTCCCGCGCCACAATCAACTGGCCCTGCACCGCCGCGCGCGTGGGTGCGGTCCTGACTCTCGATGGAATTGGCATCCGTGCTCCTTCCCGGGTGATCCAGGGGTGGGAGGCCGGGCGCGAGACTGCCGCGTCGCCACGGGTGACGTGTCGCGATTACCCACGATGCGTCCCCGCCACGCCCTCCCCGGACCATGCCGGGACGATGGCGGGGAAGACGCGGCCATCGGCGCATCATTCCGTCGCAGCACCCCGTCCGCATGAGGACATAGCACGGAGCGTGCCACGCGCTGCCGCAATACAGGAAGTAGTACACGTGACCGAAAATTGCGCTGGATGTCGTGGCCTCATGGTGCAGGCGGTGCGGGTGCGCTCCAAGGCCGGCCTTGTAAACGGGTGAAAACCTTGCCTGCCCATCGGACGACCTGAGCAACGTTTGCCCTACGACCGACGAAGGATGCAAACGCGATGCACGAGGCCTCTTCCGACTCACAATCCGAACGTGCGGCTGTGAGCGCCGTTGTGGTAACATCCTTGGAAGCATTCCGGCGGTGTCCGGTGTGTGGGGAGGCCATGACGGGGTGCAAGACGTCGGCCTGCTCCGACAGGTGCCGGGCCGCGAAGAGTCGGCGAGAGCCGACCGAGGCGCAGACGGAGCGGGAAGGGCGAGTGCGGGAGTTGCTGGAGGCGGCGGTGCGCGTGATGGTGTGCGTGGAAGAACCACTAGCGTGAGGAGTGTGCGACAATGACAACACCGGCACCGGACCGAACGGCAGTTGAGGCACGCCTCGAACGGCTGGAGCGGGACCTGCGTACCGAGAAGCGTCGGAATCGCTGGCTGCTGGCCGCCGGGGGGCTAGCCGCCGTGGGGTGTTTCCTTGCCTGGATCGTCGGGAACACCGCAACGACCGCCCAAGCCCAGGGACCGAAGGTGATCCGGGCGAATCAGTTCGTTCTTGAGGACGAGACCGGCACGACTCGCGCAATGCTGACGGTGGACAAGGCCGGGGCGGGGTTGTTTCTGTCCGACGAGAATGGCAAGTTCCGCGTCCACCTGATAGCCGACAAGGACAGGGCGGGGCTGATTCTGAGTGACGAGAACGACAACCCCCGCGTCGGGTTGGCCATGGACAAGGACGGGCCGAGGTTGTGCCTGGATGACCAGAACGGCAAATGCCGCGCCGCGCTGCACATGACCAAAGACGGGCCGAGGTTTCGTCTGCTCGATGAGAACGAGAAGCACCGCGTCGGACTGGCTGTCAGCAAGTACGGGCCGGGGCTGGTTTTAAGCGACGAGAGTGGCAAGACGATCTGGTCGCAACCATGAAGACGCTTGCCATGGTCAAGTGGGCGAGCATCCTGGAGCCGGGTGCCTTCTCGGCATTGGTAAACGCGCACTTTCGCGTTGACATCAGCGTTCGTGGTCGCCGCAGAAACTGAAACGGTTATGTCACATCGGGTAATGCGTTCGTATTAGGTGTCGCGAAGGGGAATTTCCTCGGAACGCGTGGCCCGTGTAGGAAGCGCCACCGTTGGATGATCCCACCATTCCGACGCAAGGGCGGTCTGCGCATTTCCCGAGTCGTCTCTCGCCGGTCCATCGTGCCGACGGTCGGAAGCTTGGTGAGTGCTGTGACCCCGAGCAGTCACGGCTTGACGATTGGTCCCGGGAACGCGGCGGCTTGCAGACGCCGGGTTAAGGAGTTCCTCCTCCTCCCGACTCATACAGGTTCTTCGTCAGTGCCTTCAGCGTCTCGATCGCCTGTCGCCGGTCGCGGCGGAAGTGTTCGTTCTCGTTTCTGAGGCGCCGGATCTCCTCTTCAAATCGCTCGCACTTTCGCTCCGCGGCTTCGGCCCGGGACGCGAGGTGCTCGTGCTCCCTGAGTAGCTTGGGGACGAGGGTGAGCAGGCGCTGGCCTTCCGTGATCCAGCCGGCCACCCGCTCTCGGGCATGCATTGCCTTGCTTTCCTCCAACCGCTGTTGCTGGGTGAGTCCGGCCGTCTCCTCGACCGTTCCCGATCCCCACCACGGCGGCCGCCACTGGAGTGCTGAGAACTGCCGGATCACGAAGAAGCCGTGGCAGTAGAGTTCGTCCTCTCGGCCTCGCCCGCTTCGGCGCTCCCCCCTGCGGCGGTCCGGTTTTTGGACCCCCTGTCGACGCCGCCGGCCGTCGAACCGACGATCGAGGAGGACCTGCACGTTGTCGTCCCCCGCGAATTGCCGACGCAGGTAGCCATGCAAGTCGGTGTGGTTCCGCGCCGCGATGACGAGGTACTGGATCATGACGGTTCTCCTCCGTGGGTGAGCCGTTCCGCCCGAATGCTGCCGCCCAGGGGGTTCCTCTGTTTAGGTCCGCGAGGCTAGCACACACTTTACGCCGCAGGCGGACCAAGGTCAAGATTCCGCGTGGCCGGGACGACCCACGGCCGGAATGAAGAGTGCTTGACCGGATCTGGCGACAACGAGTAAGCTCAAGCCCGTCTTTCTGCTGCTCAATCACGCGGTCCACACGGACCGGGGCGAACTCGGCGGTACGATCAATAACCGGCGCACGATGGTAGGGGAGAACGAGCCATGACAAGCGTGGTGGTGGGAGCGGAGCGGGAGCAGTTGGTCCAGTGGATGGAAGAGGGGCGGAGCGTGCTCGATATCCTCCAAAAGATCCTCCATGATTTCGACCAACTCAGGGAAGTGGCGGAGGCGGCCCAGAAAGACGGCGAACGTTTCCAGCGGGACTGCGAACAACTGCGGGCCGAGGTGAGCCGCCTCAAAGAGGACGGTGAGCGCCTCCAGCGGGAGGGCGCGGAAACGGCCCAATGGTTCGCCACCATGATGAGCGAGGCTGCCTCCCGCCTCCGATTCGAACGCCCGCCGGCGTAAACTGGCCCGGCCGCTCTTCTCATGCGGAATAGGTAGGCGCGCGTGGCCGCGTTTGTGGAGTCGCTCTCCTGGGGTCAGAAGGCGGCGCTGGGGCTGGGACTGTTCGCCGGGACGTCCATCCTCAGCGTGGCCGCGGTCACCGTCGTGCTGGTGCGCCTTCCAGCAACGTATTTCCGCGATGACTACGTTTCGCCTCTGGCGGACCGGCATCCGTTTGTTCGCTGGAGCGGGTTGATTCTCAAGAATATCCTGGGTGCGTTGCTGATCCTGCTCGGTGTGCTCCTGTCTCTTCCGGGGGTGCCCGGGCAAGGCCTGTTGACGGTTCTGATCGGACTGATGCTGGTGGATTTTCCGGGAAAGCGCCGGCTGGAGCGCCGGTTGGTCTCCAGGCCGAGCGTGCTCGCGGCGATCAACGCCGCACGCGCCCGGTTCGGCAAGGCGGCCCTGCAGGTGGATTCCGGAGCGAGGCGCGGCCCAGAAAGGGAAGACGCATGAACTGGTTTGCAACCCATCGAATCATCCAGGTCCGACAGGCGAACCCGCCCGAAGCGCTCGAGGTGATGGCGCTCGATCTGGGGGTGGACCACCCGGGAAGGGGACGCTACGCGCTGTACACCCAGTCGCAATGGGAGGCCGAGGCCGTCCCGGAGTGGACGATGGATTCCGATGGCCGCATATGGTACCAGGACCAGGCCCCGCCCGAGAACGCGACGGTCACCGCTGAGAGCCTGCTGGGCTGAAGGGTGCGACCGGCACTGCGTGCGGGATTCGTTCACGCTGAGGAGAGGACGCCATGAAGCGGATCGCGGTGCTGACGAGCGGGGGGGATGCCCCCGGCATGAACGCGGCCATCCGGGCGGTGGTGCGCACCGGCATCGGGCGCGGCTGGGAGGTGTTCGGTGTCCGCCACGGCTACGCAGGCCTGATCAGCGGCGATATGGGCGCGCTGAGTGCGCGAGACGTGGGCGGCATCCTCCAGCGGGGTGGGACCATCCTGGGGAGCGCCCGGAGTGCAGAATTCGAGACCGAGACGGGGCGGGAGAAAGCCATACGGAACCTGAACATTCAGGGGATCGAGGCGCTGGTGGTGATCGGAGGAAACGGGTCGCAGACCGGGGCGCACTGCCTCTCCCAGATGGGGTTTCCGGTGGTCGGGGTGGCCTCAACCATCGACAACGACCTGGTCGGCTCCGACATCACGATCGGGGTGGATACGGCGCTGAACATCGCGCTGGAAGCCATCGACCGGTTGAAGACGACTGCCTCGTCTCATCAACGCGCATTTCTCATTGAAGTCATGGGCCGCCACTGCGGATACCTCGCCCTGATGGCCGCCATCGCCGGCGGGGCGGAGGCCGTGCTGCTTCCGGAGGTGGACACCGAACCTGAAGCACTGGCCAAAGAACTGCACGCGGCGTACCTTCGCGGGAAACCCCACGCGCTGGTGGTCGTCGCCGAGGGGGCGAAGTACAACGCCGAGGCGATGGCCGCGTACTTCCGCACGCACAAGGAGCAATGCGGCTTCGATCTGCGAGTCACCACGCTTGGCCACGTCCAGCGCGGCGGGACGCCGGGGGCGTTCGACCGGATCCTGGCCACCCGGCTGGGGAACGGCGCAACCGAGGCGCTGGCCCGCGGCGAACGGGGAGTGCTGGTCGGGTTCATCAAGGGAGAGATCACGACGACTCCGCTGAACGACGTGGTCGGAAAGCAGAAGCCGCTCGACCCGCGTCTCGTGGACATGGCCGGGGTGTTGGCCACGTAATCGGGAGCAAGGCGTGGCGCGTCGTCGCGCCCGGCGGAGGCCCGCAAACCGCAATGCATCGCACGCACGCAGTTCCATCGAACCGGCCGGCCGGGGTCGGTTTTTTCGACGGCGTCTACGCGCTGGTCAGGCGCATCCCTCGGGGCAAAGTGGCGACCTACGGCCAGATCGCCCGGTTGCTGGGCGCTCCCCGCTCCGCCAGGGTCGTGGGCTGGGCGATGCATGGGAACCCGCACGGTTTGCGGGTACCGTGGCAGCGGGTCGTGCAGCGGGGAGGTTCGCTCAGTCCGTCCGTCTGTCCCGCCGACCCCGGCCGCCAGCGCCGTTTGCTCGAGCGGGAGGGGGTCGTTTTCCTGCTCACCGGGCGCATCGACATGGAGCGGCATCAGTGGTCCCCGCCGGCAGCGGGGTGCGGTAGCTCACCATCCGTCTTCCCTCATGCTCTTCCTTGACGGTCCGTGCCGGCCCGTGGTATGAGTCACACCATATGCTGTCGTACAATATTGCACGACATTCTGCGATCTGCTGATCGCATTCGAGGAGGCGTCCATGGAAGCCATCAAGCGCGGTCTTACCTCCGAGATGATCCTGGTACGGTTTGACCCGGGCGAACTTCTCTTGGAGGGGCTGCGCGAACTGATCCGCGTCGAAGGCATTCGGACAGGTCTGGTCGTCTCGGGGATAGGTACCCTAAGCGATTGCCGACTGCATCAGTCGGTCGCCGGATACCCCCCCAACCTCATGACTCGACATCAGGAGTACCTGGAACTCAAAGGGTCTTACGAGATCGCCTCGATGCAGGGGATCATTGCCGACGGCGACCCGCACCTCCACATTACCCTCTCCGAGGGGAGCCATACAGTCGCCGGTCACCTGGAGGACGGATGCGTGGTGATGACACTGGCGGAGGTGGCAATCCTACGCGGCGAGGGCCCCCCGGTTCGGCGTGTGATACGGGGACCGGAGAAGATCAAAGGGCTGACGGCCGCCGAATAGCGCGGCGGGGGTGCCGCAGCGGCACATCCCGCGTGATGTGGCACTCGGATCAACCCGGTTTTTGCCCTTGATGCTGCCGCCGGATTTGGGGTATCAGTGATCGCACGAGATTGTCGGACAGTCGTTCCTGTCGGAGAGGAGGCGTGCGGGCGTGGCCCGCGCAACCCAAGGATGGCCGTGAACGGGGAATCGATCTACCAGATGCTGGAGCGGGAGATCATCCTGGGCCGCCTGAAGCCCCGCGAGCGTCTGCTGGAAGCCGAACTCTGCCGCCGCCTCGGGATCAGTCGCACGCTGCTACGCGAGGTTTTCCGCCGTCTGGAAGGCGCGGGTCTCGTCACGCTGCAACCGAACCGGGGCGTGGTGGTTCGGGACTTCAGCCTGCAAGAGGTCGAGGACGTCTACTATCTCCGCACGGCGCTGGAACGGGCGGCGATTCCCCTCATCGTCGAACGGGTCCGGCCGGCGGACATCCGGGCGCTGCGAGAACTCCAGCGGGAATTCGAGCGCGCCTGCCGGACGGCCGACATGGGCGGTATGATCCTCGGCAACCTCGCTTTTCATCGACGCCTCTCCCAGATTTCCGGCAACCCCTTCCTCACCAAATCGCTGGAGATCTCGCACCTCCAGACCCAGCAGATCCGGTACGTCGCTTGGCTGGACGCCGCACGGGTGCAGGCGTCCATTCGCCAGCATCGGCAGATCATGGCGGCGCTGGCGCGGCGGAGCGCGGCAGCCTACGAGCAGGCGCTCGTGACGCACCTGGCGGGCGGAAAGGGAGACTACCAGCGCATCTATCCCGTCGGGGGCGACGGGGAGCGCGCGCAATCCAACCATGGCGTCCGGACGGCCCGGCGGCGGGCGGTCCGGCGTGAGGAGGAGACTCATGCGTAGCCTGTGGAGTCGGGGGTGGATCCTGGCGGTGGTGTGTACGCTCGGCTTCGGCGCGCTGCCGGTCGGGGCGCAGGAGTACCCCAGCAAGTCTATCGAGGTGGTGGTCGGGGCCGCCCCCGGAGGCGGAACGGACATGATCGCCAGAGCGGTGGCCGACGTGGCCCCGAAGTACGTGGGGCAGCCGCTGGTCGTCGTCAACAAGGTGGGCGCCGCTATGGTCATCGCGGCGCAGTACGTGGCCACCGCGAAACCGGACGGCTACACGCTGAACGTGGCGGGCGGCAGCGAGACGGTGGCCGTGCCCCACTTCCGGACCGTCCCGTACGACCCCATCAACGACTTTGAGCCCATCATCCGTTTCATCATCGAGCGGGTGGGATTCTACGTGAAGGCCGACAGCCCCTGGAAGAGCATGAAGGACTTCGTGGCGGACGCGAAGCAGAATCCCGACAAGTACTCGTACGCCCATGCGGGGGTCGGCGGAATCCACCACGCCACCATGCTGGCCGTGGAGAAGCGAGCCGGCATCCGGCTGACCGCCGTGCCGCACAAGGGGGGAGCGGAGAACCTGGCCGCCCTGGCCGGAGGCCACGTGACCATGGCGATCGCCTCGCCGAACGAGGCCTACGCCCTGGTGCAATCTGGACGGGTGCGCCCCCTGGCCAACGCCTCGCTGAAGCGGTCGGCGACGGAACCGGACACGCCGACCCTGCGCGAGGTGGGAATCGACGTCTACATCGAGAACCAGAAGGGATTCGTCTTCCCGAAGGGGACGCCGGCGCCCATCGTTCAGAAGCTCCACGACAGCCTTCGGAAGGTCTTCGATGATCCGCAATTCAAGGCCAACGCCGACAAGCTGAAGCTGGAGCTGGCCTACCTGAACGGCGAGGACTTCCGCAAGGCCCTGAAGGCGATGTACGACCAGATCGGCGAGGCGGTGAAGAAGTAGCGGCGGTCCGGCCGGAGGGACTGACATGATCGTCGATCGCGTTCTCGGTGCGGGCGCCATCCTGGTGGCGATTCCGGTCGCGGTGGCCACCTGGGGGTTTGGGGTGGGGAGCCCCAAGTCCCCCGGCGCCGGCTTCTGGCCGCTGGTCATCGTGGTGGTGATGGTGGGATTGGGCATCTCGCTCATCCTGCGGCCGGGCCCGGCGGCTGCCTCGGCCGCGGCGGCGGAATCCCGCTGGGGGCGGCTCTGGATCGCGCTCGGGACGATGGCGTTCTATGTCGTCGCCTTGAACCCGCTCGGGTTCCCGCTCGCGACCAGCGTCCTGCTCTTGGTGCAGCTCCGCTGGGTGGAGGGCCGTTCCTGGCGTCTGAGTGCCTGGACCGCGGTCCTGACGGCGCTCGTGGCGTTCGTCCTCTTCCGGGTTCTGCTCAAGGTTCCCCTGCCTGCCGGCGCGCTCCCGCTGCCCCGGGGCTGGTGATCTCGGGCCGGAGGGAGTAGCGTTGGATACCATCGGTTCCCTGCTCCACGGCTTTGCCGTGGCCCTGACGCCCGGGAATCTGCTGGCCGTGCTCCTGGGGTCGTTCATCGGCACGGTGATCGGAGTCCTGCCCGGTCTGGGGCCGACCGCGTCCATCGCGCTGCTGCTCCCGGTCACCATCGGCATGGACATGGTGCCGGCCCTGATCATGCTGGCGGGGATCTATTACGGGGCCATGTACGGGGGATCGACGACCTCAATCCTGGTCAACATCCCGGGCGAGGCGGCCTCCGTCGTGACGTGCCTGGATGGTTACCAGATGGCACGGCATGGACGGGCGGGCCCGGCGCTCGGGATGTCGGCCTTCGGCTCCTTCATTGGGGGTACCGTCAGCGTGGTGGCGGTGATGCTCATCTCGCCCTTCCTGGCCGAGACCGCCCTGAAGTTCGGACCACCCGAGATGTTCGCGCTGCTCTTCTTCGCCTTCACCTGCATCGGGGGCCTGACCGGGAAGTCGCGGGCGCGCGGCCTGCTGATGGCATGCGTCGGGCTGCTCCTGGGGACAATCGGGACGGACGATATCCAGGGGGTGGACCGGTTCGTCTTCGGGATGCTTTACCTCCGGGATGGGATCGGCCTGGTGCCCCTGGCCATGGGGCTCTTCGGGATGGGCGAGATCCTCTACAACATCGAACGGCGGGAGAAGGCCGGCTCACTGCTGGAGACCCCCAAGAGCCTCCTGCCGACGCTCCAGGACTGGAAAGACTCTGGCTGGCCCATCCTGCGCGGCAGCTTCCTCGGCTTCGGCATCGGGGTGCTGCCGGGCGGCATGCCGGCGGTGGCCTCACTGGTGAGTTACGCCCTGGAGAAACGCGTGGCCAAGCGGCCGGAGGAGTTCGGCCACGGGGCCATCCAGGGGGTGGCGGGGCCCGAGACGGCGAACAACGCCGCCACCGCCGGCGGGTTTGTCCCGCTGCTCACGCTCGGGATTCCCACCAACAGCGTCTTGGCGCTGATGCTGGCTGCCATGATGCTCCACGGGGTCACCCCGGGGCCGCTCCTGCTCCTCAAGTGGCCGGACGTCTTCTGGGGCGTGATTGCGAGCATGTACATCGGCAACGTGATGCTCCTGGTCCTCAACCTGCCCATGATCGGGCTGTTCGTGCAGATCCTCAAGGTGCCCTACGAGATCCTGTCCCCCCTGATCGTCATGTTCGTCCTGCTGGGGGCGTACGCCCTGAATAACAGCGTCATGGACGTCCTAGCGACCCTGGTGTTCGGGATCGTGGGCTACTTCATGAAGCGGTACGGCATCGAGCCGGCCCCGCTGGTGCTGGCCTTCGTCCTGGGACCGATGCTCGAGAACAACCTGAGCAAGGCCCTGATCATGTCGCGGACGGGAAGCCCGTGGTTCTTCTTCTCTAGACCCATCTCGGCGACCCTGCTCACGTGCGCCATCCTGGTCCTGGCCTTCCCCCTGGTACGCTGGGGCTGGCGCTGGGCGACCGGTCGCCAGCCGGCGCCAGCCGGCGCGTAATCTTTTTTCTGTGGAGGCGGCAGTGACGACACGAGTGAAGGTGGATCGCCTGCGCGACTTCTGCGCGGGACTCTTCGAGGCGGCGGGCGTACCGCCGGCAGACGCCCTGACGGTGGCCGACAGCCTGGTGGAGGCGGATCTCCGGGGGGTCTCCTCCCACGGAACGACCCGGGTCGGGATTTACCTGGAGCGCCTCCAGGCCGGCGTGATCAATCCGCGACCGACGGTCGCCGTGGTCCGCGAGACCCCGACCACGGTCCTCCTCGACGGGGATAACGGCCTGGGACCCGTCGTCGGTGTGCGGGCCATGGACGAGGCGCTCCGGCGGGCGACGGAGTTCGGGACGGCCTGGGTGAGTGTCCGGAACAGCAATCACTTCGGGGCGGCGGCCTATTACGTGCAGCGAGCCATTGCGGCCCGCTGTATCGGTCTGGCCCTGACGAACGCCCCGGCCACCATGGCGCTCTGGGGTGGGCGCACGCCGTTTCTCGGGACCAACCCCTTTGCCATGGGGGTGCCGGCCGGCCAAGAACGGCCCATCGTGGTGGACATGGCGACCAGCGTGGCGGCGCGTGGCAAGATCATCCTGGCGGCGAAGAAGGGTGAGGCCATCCCGCCCGGCCTGGCCGTGGACGTCGAGGGCCGGCCGACGACCGACGCGCAGGCCGCGCTGGATGGCGCGGTTCTGCCCTTCGCGCAGCACAAGGGGTACGGCATTGCCCTCTTGGTCGAGATGCTTTCGGGTGTGCTGGCCGGTGCCACCATCGCGCCGACCGTGGGGAACCTCTACGATAACCCCACCGGGGTCCAAAACCTCGGGCACGGTTTCGGGGCGGTACGCGTGGACGCGCTGGCCCCCATCGACGAGTTCGCGGACCGCATGGACGCCCTGATCCGCGAGGTACGACAGAGCCCGCGCGGGGCCGGTGTCCCGCGCATCTATCTCCCCGGCGAGATCGAGTTCGAATTGGCCGAGCGAAACCGGCGAGACGGCCTGGCGCTGGCGGAGCCGACGGTCCGCGAACTGTCCGCGCTGGGGGCGAAGATCGGGGTCGCCTGTCCGTTCTAGTCAGTCGGCGGTCGCGAAAGAGCAGACCATGCGGGGACGTATCCTGAAGGGCGAATACATCTACGACATCCTGACGCTGGGCGACGTGCTCAAGGGGCTGGGCGTCGCGGAGAAGTGAACCGAGCGCGACTCGAGAAAGGACGCGAAGTCACCATGAAGGCAAAGGTCCTCGTCACGGAGAACATTCATCAGGTCGGGTGGGATACCTTGCGGGCCGAGGCGGAGGCCGTGGCCTGGGGCGGACAAGAAAAGCAGCCGCTCCTCGAGGCGGTGAAGGACGTCCAGGCGATCCTGGTCCGCGTCGCCAAGCTCACGCCGGACATCATTCAGGCCGCGTCACAGGTGAAGGTCATCGGCAAGCACGGCGTCGGCTACGACAACATCAACATCCCGGCCGCCACCGCGCGCGGCGTCGTCGTCACCAACACCCCCCTGGCAAACTCCACCTCGGTGGCCGAGCACGCGCTGGCGCTCCTCCTGGCCGTGGCCCGCCGGATCGGAGAATCCGACCGGGATCTCGCCCGCAAGACGATGCGCAGCCAAAAAGCCTATCAAGGCATCGAGCTGTCGGGGAAGGTGATGGGGATCATCGGGCTGGGGAGCGCCGGGCTTCGGCTGGCCCGGATGACCGGGCAGGGTCTCGGGATGCGGGTGCTCGGCTTCGATCCGTACAAGGAGCCGTGGCCGGAGGGGATCGAGCGCTGCCGGGAGGTCGAGCCGCTCTTGGCCCAGGCCGATTTCGTCTCGATCCACGTTCCTCTCACCAAGGAAACGACGAACCTCATCGGCAAAGAGACCCTCGCAAAGATGAAGCCCACCGCCGTCCTGGTGAACACGGCCCGGGGCGGGATCGTGGATGAGGCAGCGGTGGCCGAGGCCGTGACGGCCGGCCGTTTGGCCGGTGTGGGTTTGGACGTGGTCGTGGACGAGCCTCTCAAGCCGTCTCACCCCTTGAACGGCGTGCCCAACATCCTCCTCACGGCACACGTGGCCGGTGTGACCGAGGAGGCCATGATGCGCATGGCGCAGGACTCCGCCGAGGATATCCTGCGGGTGTTGCGGGGGGAGCGTCCGAAATATCCGGTGAATCGCGAGGTCTTGAAGGGGTAGCGATGCGGGTGGGGATTCCCAAAAACGGCCAGGGTCGGCAGAGATGCCGACCCTGGCCGTTTTTTGGGTCTGCGTCAATCGTCGTTCCGTTTCCCTTTGCCCTTGTGTTTGTGTTTGTCCTTTTCCTTGTGTTTCCCGTGGCCCTTCTCGTTGTCGTATCCATGGGCTGCCGCCCAGGGCGGGGGCCCGTGCTTCTTCCAGTGCCCGGGGGGATGCTTGTAGTAGGTCACGGGGACGGCCAGGATCGGCCGCGGGACCTGATGGATGACCAGCGACATCCATGGGCCGTTGTAGCGAGCCGAGTAAAACCAGCCGCCTTCATGGAACAGATAGTAGTAGCCGCCGTAGGTGAAGTAGTTGTGCGGCATCGACGGCGCGTATTGCACGGGCACCCCCGGCACTGCCACGAGCGGCGGCGGGGCCCCGATGTTGAGGCCGAAGTTCACGCTCGGGGTGCTGATGCCGACGCTGACATTCTGGGCACGGGCCGCCTCTCCTGTGAATCCGAGAAAGACCGCACCCGCGGCCAGGGCAAAAGTAAGTGCTCGAATCCGCATCGACTCTTCTCCGTTTCGAGGTTGTTGATGACGCAACCGGGGTTGTCCGGGTGATTGTGGACGAGTCGTGGTAGTGGTGGTCGAGGTCGTCGCGCCCGATTTGGCCCCTGTTGTCGTGGCGCGCGCGGCCGAACCCCATTCTTTGGACCTATGAGCGCACGCCCCCAACACAAAGCAAGAAATGTGCCCGGAGATCCCGGCTGTAACCCATTGAGAAACCGAGGACCAGAAATCTCGCCGTGGCGTTGGACGGTGAATTTTTACGACAGCGATGGAAAAAACGTCAGACGACCGACGCGCTCCATCACACGCGTTGCCATGAGGTCCGATGGGTTTGGTGTCGGGACGTGCCTTGACAATCGTACCGGGTCAAGAGTAGCATTCCAACCATCGTTCCTCTCCGTCACCGCCAACGGAGGCGACTCCATGGGGTCGGCCAGGGACAGCGGTCCGGACCCGAAGCGTGCCAGCGGCCTGGCCCGTCCACCGTGCCCATCCAGGGTGCGCCCCCGCCCGATGTCCGTCAGACGGTCTCGCCAACCTCCAGACGCACGTCCCAGCACCGCTCGCACGCCACCGGCCGGACGAAATGGGCTGCATGCGCTAGCAGCCTATCCCAGTACCGCATGGTGCTGCGGCGGCAACGCCGTGGCCTTTGTCGTCAAGCGGCTACCGTGAGAACCAATGACCGCGCGTACCGAAATAGGCCGCAGGCGCGTGCAACCGCCACCCCTACGCTGCGCTCCGGGGCTTCGCGCCGCCGCCCGCAGCGGGGTGCGGCTGCGCCGCCGCTCCGTTGGGCGGCCATGACGATATGGGATGGATAGGATAGCAGTGGAGGCCTGGGATTCTGGTGATACCTACGAGCAGTATGTTGGGCGTTGGAGCCGGAAGGTAGCGACCGAGTTCCTTCGCTGGCTCGCACTTCCTCGGGGCCTCGCGTGGGCGGATGTCGGCTGCGGTACGGGGGCACTGGCATCCACCATCCTGACCGTATGTGAGCCGTCGTCAGTCTTCGGAATCGACTCGTCGGAAGGCCTTCGTGTCGCAGGCTCGGCAACGCCTCAGAGACCCGCGGGTCCGCTTCGAAAGCGGCGATGCGACTCATTTGCCCTGGGATTCGGCCGTATGTGACGTAACCGTATCTGGTCTGGTCCTCAACTTCGTACGCGGTCACGAATCCATGACGCGCGAGATGGCAAGGGTTACGAGACCCGGCGGATCGGTAGCGGCGTACGTCTGGGACTATGCCGGTGGAATGCAGATGATGCGACACTTCTGGGATGCAGCCATAGCGGTGAGCCCGAGTGACGCCAAGCTCGACCAGGCCGAAAGGTTCCCACTTTGCCAACCTGGGCCGCTCCAGGCGCTGTTCGAACGGACGGGACTGAAATCTGTGACGGTTCGCGCCATCGATATTCAAACTGTCTTTCAGGATTTCGATGACTATTGGAACCCGTTCCTCGGCCGGACAGGCGCTGCGCCGACCTATCTGGCCTCGGTTGGCGACGAGGTACAGGAACAAATCCGGCTGTATCTCAAGTCACGACTCGCGTCGGCGCGAGGCGGGCCGATCGAGCTGACCGCTCGGGCATGGGCGGTTCAGGGAGTTGTCTGATAAGGTGCCGCCCAACTCCAGCTTTGGCGGTCGGCGCCTCGCGTTGTTCGGTGCCACCGCTGAAGCTGGGCGTTCGACCTGAACCAACACCGAGGAGTGCGCAAGTTCCATCGCGAAGGAGAGTGACCCGTGCCGGAAACCAAGGAGCAGATTGCCGCGGCCATTGGCAGAGCCCGTAGGGAGTTGGACGAGGCGCTGTATGAACTGGAGAAACTCCCGGCGGTGAGTCACAGTTCTGTCAGTTTTGTCGCACACGCACTGAACAACTATCTCAACATAACAGCGGGCACGGTCGAACTACTCCTGATGTCGCTGGCGGACCATCCCGACCCCCAAATTCGCAACGGGCTGGAGGCATTACAACAGGCAACCAACTTAATGATGCACACCGTCAGCCAACTGATGATGACCTCGACTGGCCCGGACGCCGAGCTGCGATCTGAACAAGTGGATCTACCGATCCTGGTCCAGCGCTTCTCCACCTATTATCAACGCATTGCGGATCGGAAGCAGATTCGTTGTCTCTCGGAAACCACAGGTGTTGTTCCCTCGGTGCGGACGGATCGGGTGACAATCGCCGTTGTGTTGGATAACCTGTTTTCGAACGCGGTGAAGTACTCCCCGCCCGGAACGCTGATCCGGGTCCACGTATCCGCCGAACGGGACGGGGTGGTCTGTAGCGTCCGGGACGAAGGCCCCGGCCTGAGCCAAGGAGACCAGGCCAAACTGTTCCAGCGGGGTGTGCAGCTCACCCCCAAGCCCACGGGCGGAGAGCCGTCGGCCGGGTACGGCTTGGCGGTAGCAAAGGAATTTGTCGAACGATTGGGGGGCACCATCTGGTGTGAGAGCGTGTTGGGGCAGGGCGCCTGTTTCTCGTTTCGACTGCCCTGCGATCAGGAACCCGTGCACGGACCGGGGCAGACGTGGCGAGGTTCGCAGTCAGAAGGGGAGAGCGGAGGCCGAGATGGACAAGTTATTTCGTAACGGCTCCGAACCACCGCGCCACCCGTCTCGCGTCTGACCCGCTTCGGAGATTCCTTTGCGGATGAGTTCCGTGCGGGCGTCCTGGGCGAAGAGGAAGAGGTCGTCCGAGAAACCACGCGCCGCATCGAGGCGAGCACCGAACCTCCGTGTGAACGGTTTCGCCGGAGGTTTCACTTGACTCCGGCTCGGTCCTCAAGGGTAGAAGATCCAGGAGTCGGTGTGTCCGAAAGCGTCGTTTCTCATCGGTTCACGTGGCGGTAGGCGACGTCGAGAGGAGAGTCGGATGGCGATCAGGTTGGACGAGGCGATTCAAACAGCCCTGACCTTCGAGAACAAGGTCCTGAAGGTGTACCAGGATGCGGCCGCCAAGATAGCCGATCCGGTGGGGAAGAAGGTGTTCCAACAACTCGCCACCGAGGAGGCGGGGCACGTCGCGTATCTGCAGAGCCGACTGGCGGAGTGGACCAAGAGCGGACACCTTGACCTGGCCGAGATCGCGACCGTGGTGCCGAGCACAGAGCGGATCGCCGCAGGGCGCCAGCAGGTGGCGAAGTCCATGCGGGGGAGCCGGCCCGCCACCTCCGAGGTCGAGCACCTCCAGCGGGCCCTGGCCGCGGAGAAGGAAACATCCGCCTTCTACCAGAGAATGGTGACCGAGCTCTCGGGCGAGCGGCAGCGACTCTTTGCCCGCTTCCTGGAGATCGAGGAAGGGCACGTGGCCATCGTCCAGGCCGAGATCGACGCGGTGAGCGGGTCCGGGTTCTGGTTCGATATGAAGGAGTTCGACCTGGAGAAAGGTTGAAACCGCTGTCTCCGGCTGCAGGAGCGAGGCGCGGAGAGTGCTCGGTGGGTGCTCCGCGCCTAGGCGTTTTGCCCCGTCTCGCAGCCACGCCAGGATGTCGTCCCGGCTCTCCGCCAACCCCTTGTACCGCAACGCCTCGGCGCTCATCGACTCGATGGTGGCGCAGAGCGGCTCGCGAAGAGCCGCATCCTTCCGGATCTCCTCTCCGTCTCGGAACGAGATGCGCACCGCCAGGAGGGCAGCCTCCTGTGCGGGAAACCCCCACAAGACCTCGCGCTCGACGCGCAGGAAGAGCTGGGGATTCCGCGGGTCGAAGGGGCGTTCTCGCCAGGCCTCGGGCGCAATGCCGGGCGGCGGCTCCCGGTGGTGATTCAGCCGCGTATCCGTGCAGAGTTCCCACACGAAGCGCACGAACGGCCCGTACTGCACCATGTTGGTCACCATACCCGGCTTCCGGAAGGTCTCCATGCCCGGCACGGGGAGATGCATCGTGACGAAATCCAGACCGACCTTCTCTTCCACCGTCCACCGGTACGGGCAGCACAGGTGGATGGCGCTCGCCCAGTCCTTCCCGGCGGCGCGGCGCACCACGGCGAGGTCTTCCTGCACCTGGGCGGCCAACGCGTCGAACGGGTCGGCATAGGGCGGGTGCGCATCGCCACCTTCGACACCCTGCATCTTGGGATCGAAACGCAGGGTTTCGCCCGACAGCGCGCAGCGCAGCGTGAGTGCCCCGCCGTGATCCTCCGCCGCGAATAGCTCTGGGTGTTCCTCGGCCAGTCGGCGGGCGATGAAACGGCACACGACGCCGGCGACCGCGGGTGCGAAGTCGCGGGTCTGGTAATATTTGCCGAGACGCTCGGCGCGGGCCGCCTGCTTGACCTTCCGATACTCCGCGAACCCCGCATCGAACTGGAAGACCCGCGCGTCCGCCACCCCGTTCCCAAAGTTCGTGCCCAGGGGGATCAGGCCGGGCTTGACCTCGTACTTTCCGCCGGCCGGCGGGAAATACCGGGCCGCAACCGGGGGCAGCGCGATCTCGCGATGCGCCTCCATCGATGGGGTCCTCCCTGGGCGTTCCCGAATCCGTGGGAATGGTGCGTTCAGGCGAGGCCGTACTCGGCCCAGCGCCGGTCCACCAGCGCGCGGATGCGCTGGTCCATGACGATCTCGTCAGGCCAGGGCCGGGTAAAGCCTTCCTCAGGCCATTTCTTGGTGGCGTCCACGCCCATCTTGGAGCCGTATTTGGGGAGGCGGCTGGCGTGATCCAGCGTCTCCACCGGGCCGAGGACGAACTCGATGTCCCGCTCCGGGTCGATATGGTTGAGCGCCTTCCAGGTGACTTCGGCATAGTCGCGGATGTTCACGTCGCGGTCCACCACGACGATGACCTTGGTCACCATGGCCTGGCCGAGGCCCCAGAGGGCGTGCATCACCTTGCGCGCGTGGCCGGGGTACTGTTTGTCGATGCGCACCAGGGCCAGATTGTGGAAGATGCCCTCGAAGGGCATGTGAAAATCCACGATCTCGGGGAGCTGCTTTCGCATGATAGGCAGGAAGAGCGTCTCGATGGCCGCCGCCATGTGGCAATCTTCCATCGGGGGCCGGCCGACGATGGTGGTGTGGTAGATCGGGTTTCGCCGATGGGTGAGGCAGGTGAGGTGGAAAACGGGGTAGGTGTCGGCCAGCGAGTAGTAGCCGGTGTGGTCGCCAAAGGGGCCCTCGGTTCGCAACTCCTCGGTGTCCACATAGCCTTCCAGGACGATCTCGGCGTTGGCAGGCACCTCGACATCCACGGTCTCGCAGCGCACCATCTCCACCGGCTTCTTGCGGAGGAAGCCGGCCACCAGCATCTCGTCGATGCCTTCCGGCAAGGGAAGTGTCCCGGCGAAACAGACGGCGGGGTCAGCGCCGATCGCCACCCCCACCTCCACGCGGCGTCCGTGATATTTTGCTTTCCGATAATGAGCTGCGCCGCCCTTCTGGACGTGCCAGTGCATGCCGGTCGTCCGCTCGTCGAAGACTTGCATGCGGTACGTGCCGCAGTTCCGGGTGCCGGTGTCGGGGTCCTTGGTGAAAACCAGGGGGAAGGTGATGTATCGCCCGGCATCCTGTGGCCAGCACTGCAAGACGGGGATGCCCGCCAGGGACGGGCGGTCGCGGACGATGACCTCTTTGCACGGGCCGTCCTTGACTGTTTTGGGAAAGGCGCTGGCCAAGTCCTGAAGCTTGGGAAGCATCCGGAGTTTTCCCAGCAGCCCCTCCGGGGCCTTGAGATCCAGGATCCCCTGGAGGTCGTTGGACACGTCCGTCAGTGCGCCGACCTGGAAGGCGAGATTCATCCGCGCCTGGCTGCCGAAGGCGTTGATCAGGACCGGCATGACGGAACCCTTCACCTGTTCGAAAAGCAACGCCGGGCCGCCCCGCTTGCTAACCCGATCCGTGATCTCGGTGATCTCCAGGATCGGATCCACCTCGGTTCGAATACGGCGGAGCTCGCCGGCCCGCTCCAGGGCGGCGAGGAACTCCCGTAAGTCGTGATAGGCCATGGCGCCTCCCGGATGGTTGCGCATTTTCGAGCCGCCGCCCGGCGCGGGGGGGACGCCCGACCACGCGACGCAGCTACTCTAGCATATCCGCCGGCGCACTGAAAAGGAGATGCCGGGGAGGCTCGTGCCGGGGCGGCTTTCCGCTTGACACCTCGGTTTGTCCTCGCGTAGCATCGCCCCCAAGTTTTCGGCTCCCGTGGGCGTTCCGCCCGGCAAAGGAACACGCGTGCGCGCCATCATTCTTGCCGCTGGTGTGGGGTCGCGGGTCACACCGCATGCGGACGCCGACCCAACCTGCCTCGTGGATCTTGGCGGGAAAACCCTGCTTTGCCGGTATCTGGAGGCGTTTGCCGCCTTGGGAATCCCCGAAGCGGTCCTGGTGGTGGGTTACCGCAGGGAGCAGGTGGTCGCCGAGGCCGCCGCCGGACCCCCTGCGGTCTGTGTGCGGGTCGTGGAGAACGATCGGTACACGCGGGGGCACATCCTCTCGCTGTGGCAAGCGCGGCACGAGTTCGACGATGACGTCCTGATCATGGACGCCGATCTTCTGTTTCCGCAAGAACTCTTGGCGCGTCTCCTCGCCACGCCCGACCCCAACGCCATTGCGGTGGACGAGCAGTTCCAGGACACGGGTGAGGAGAAAAAGGTCGCCTGCGAGGACGGCTGGGTCATCGAGGTCAGCAGGAAGATCTCGCAAGACTCCCGCGTCCGCGGCGCGGCGGTCGGCGTCCTCCGCTTGTCGGCGGAGGCGGCGGAGATCCTTCGGGGGATTCTGGAAGAGTTCATCGAGACCGGCAAGGATTCCCTGGAGTACCAGGAAGCCTTCCGGGAGCTGGCCGGGGAAGTTCCCATCGGCGTGGTCGAGATGGGGGATCTTCCCTGGGTCGAGATCGATTCTCAAGAAGACCTCGCCCGCGCCCAGAACGAGATCCTCCCCAGGGTGGACCGCCTGGACCGGGGCGAAACCGTCCCGGCCCCGTAGCGCAGACCCTCCTCGGTACGTTCGCCCCGCGGCTCATTCCGCCTACCTGGAGCGTCCCCTGGACCCGGGCCGTGCGCGTTTTTCTCGGGGTCCGCGTCCGCCGCCGACCGCCATGTGTATCGCGTTGGCGTGGCATCCAACCGAGGGTCACAGAGAAGATGGCGCGCAAGGGAACGGTGGAGGGCGTTGCCGGAGACAGCGGGCCCTGCGGACGGCCCCGCCGGCAAGGGGGGTGAGCACTTCGACGGTGGCTTGGTCCGGGATCACAGAGTCCAGCGCGAGAAAGTTCCCGTCCATCAGGACGGCCGCCAGGTTGTTAAACGTGTCCTGGTTTAAGTCATTGCCGACCACGTGGAGACGAAAACTCGGATGCTCCGCGGCGAGAAGATGGAGGACCCCACGGAGCGTGAGGCAACCGTCCCAGCGCACGGTCACCGTACGCTGCCCAATCCAGTCCCTGAAGGGATTCGAGAACCAGAACGTCGCTTCCGGCACGGACACTCCGGATCGGTCCCGACCTGGGCCAGATCATGAACGACCGACGATGCACCACGCACGCCCGAACGGGCAGGCCTTGCGCGTTCTCGGAAGTCTGGTTTAGGATAGGTCGGAAATCAAGCGGAAAGGCGGTCAAAGGTCAGAGGTGCGGGCGGACCACAAAGACGTCATGACACGGGCGGCCCGGTCCGCCGGGATAGGGTCCGCGTCGGCCCCCGCGGGGGCGTCGGTGGACTTTCGTCATGGGCTCGCGTGTCCACTGGATCGTTCGCAGCGCACGCGCGCCCAGACACATGGAGCAACGATGGAGGGTGACATGGCTACTCCGGAATCCACGGCGCAACCGCGGCAACAGCTCCAGGTGACCACCGGCGATGAGATGTCGCGAGGCCACTTCAGCAACAATCTCCTGATCGCCCACAGCAACGAGGAATTCATCCTGGACTGGATCCTGAACTCACCCAGCGGGATGCATCTGGTGTCGCGGATCGTCGTGACCCCCGGCCATGCGAAGCGCATCATCGGCGCGCTGACGGAGAATCTGCGCCGGTACGAGCAGAACTTCGGCGCGATCAGCGCGTTCGACGCTCCGGATCAGAAGTTCCATCAAACCGGTCGCGCCTGACCGCTCGCCCTCCGCGCGGCGGCTCGATCCGCCGCCGCGTATGGAGTTCTCGTGATGCCGACGGACTACCACGGAAAGGACGATCCAGCGCTGCTCCGGGAGATGGGAACACTCTCGCTCGAGGAATTTCTGCCTTGGGCGAATCTGAAGCGCCGCGCTCAACTTCTTCGATCAGGAGGGGGAGCCGGCGGCGGGGTTAGTTGCTCGGGGTCCGACCGAGCGCGTGCCGGTCGATGGTCCGGACGTTGATCACCTGAAACTTCTCGTCCCGCAGGACGACGATGCTGATCTCCTTCCCGACGACGGTTTTCCAGATCTTTCGATAGAAATCCTCCTGGCCTTCCACCTTTTCCCCGTTCAGCCGTACGATGACGTCGCCCCGCTCGAACCCCGCGCCCAGCGCGGGTCCCGAGGGCGACGCGCCCGCCACGACGAGCCCCTGCGGCGCCTCCACCGTGTAGAGCCCGAGCCAGGGGCGGGGTGGCCGGCTCTTGACGCGGCCCTCGCGGAGGAGCTCCTCCCGCACCGCGAGGAAATACTCGATGGGGATCGCCAGGTTCACGTGGGGCGGGTCGCCGAGCCGGAGCGACGTGACCCCGATGACCTCGCCCTGGGGATTCACCAAAGGGCTACCGCCGAACGAGGGATTCGCGGGGCTCACGATGAAGGCCCGTTCCAGCAGGTATTCCCAGTAACCGGTGAAGCGCTTGATCTCCCGAATGCTGCCAGGGGTGGCCGTCATGGCGTTTTCGCTGTCCACGCCGATGATCGCCGCCGGATCCCCCGCGCCGACCGTGGAGGAGTTCCCCAGCGGGGCGTGGGGCCAGGGACCCGACCCTTCGAGCTTGACGATCCCGATGCCGCTCTCGAAGTCCTGTCCGACGAAACGGGCGGCTACCGTGCGGCCGTCCCGCAGCGACACCTGGATGAGCGTGGCGTCCGTCAGGATGTAGCCGACCGTGACGACATACCCGGCGGGGTCGAAGATGACTCCGCTTCCGGCGCGCACCGGACCGAGGGTGAGCACCGAGGGCCGGTCGAGCGGGATCTTCGTCTGGATCCCGACCACGGCGGGGGCCACTCGCTGGACATAGGCCGGGGTCACGGGGCCGAGAACGGGCGCCTGGTCTCTCTGGCCGACGGCGGGCAAGACAGGGGCGACCAGGGCGGCGACCAGGGCGAACGTGGCAGTGTTCATGGCGATCCTCCCCGCCTAGAGTCTAGCGCAACAGCCGGGCCGAGAAAAGCCTGCATTTCCAGCGGGGTGTGCACTCCCGGCTCTGCCGTGGGTTGGTCGGGTCGGGTGGGCGACGGTCCGCCGCGCTCCCGACCGGGGAGGAAGCCTCTGGAAAGGGCCGCGGGTTCCGCTCCTACGCCAGCGGGCGCGGGGTGGCGTCAGGGGGCGATTTGGGCGCGAGGGCGTCGGGCGGTCGGGGGGTGCGCAAGGCATCCAGCTCTTTCGCCTGCTGCCGCAGCCGCCGCCGATCCCGAAACCAGCTCGGCAGGCTGACCAGCGAGGCCATGACCGCGCCGACCGCTGCGGCGACCAGGATGATGACAACCAGGGACATCTCCAACGACCAGAACCCGAAGCGGATGGTGACCGGCCCGGCGTTCTGCACGGCGAAGAGGGCGACGCCGGTGGCCAGAAGCAGGAAGGCGATCAAGGCGGTCTGTCCCACGGTGCGTTCCTCCCGCGTACGAGTGGATGGCCGAAGGCTAGCATAGCCGGTGGAGTGACGCAAGGCGAACGGCCAGCGTCCGAACAGGTCGAGGCGGTGACCGGGCCGCGGACGGCTTGGACTTGCCTGGACGGGGGAGAATGTCTATGCTAAACCTCCGGATACGGCACGGAGGCACGGATGGCGGAACGAAAAATGTGGCTGGGCCGAGTGGTCCGCGACTTCGCCCACCGATTGCGCGAGTACGACCTGATGATGATGGCAGCCGCCATCGCCTTTTACTGGCTGCTGGGCATCATCCCGATCCTGTTGCTGGGAAGCTCCACCATCGGGTACGTGCTCGGCTCCTCCGATCGCGGAGTGGAGGAGGTGATGGCGCTGGCGCACCGACTGATCCCCAGGGCCACCGGCCGCGACGTGGAGGATTTCCTCCGCCCCCTGATCCAGAGCCGACACATCACCGGCGTCCTGGGTATCGGGTTCCTGCTCTGGGTGGCCATGGGGGTCTTCGAGGCGATCGCGTCGTCGCTCACGACACTCAGCGGGGGGCGGGAGAGCCGGTCCTATTTCCGACGGAAACTGGTGGCCCTGGTGATGATGGGGACCGCCGGATTGCTGTTCATCTCTGCCTTGATGGGCGGGTGGATCCTGGCGGCCTGGCCGGAGATCGAGATCCTGATCGGCGCGCGCATCGTCCTGCCTCCGTTCCTGACGCATCCGAGTTTCCCGCGATATTTCGCCTCCATCCTCATGACGCTGCTGCTCACCATCGTGTATCGGGTCGCGCCGGTCCGGGCCATTCGCTGGCCCTGGGCCATCGCCGGGGCGACGGTGGCGGCCCTGCTTTGGCACCAGGCCCGGACACTCTTCAACTGGTACCTGATCCACTATGCCAGCTACAACCTGTTCTATGGGATCTTGGGCGGCTTCATCGGTCTGGTCCTGTGGGTCTTCTATACCGCGATCATCCTCCTGATCGGCGGCATACTGGCGGACGTGCTGGATCGCGCCGGCCGACCCGCACGAGGCCGCGCCTGATCTTGGGAATGAAGGCTCTGCCGGGCGCGCCGACTCGCGCCCGGGGGACGGCAAGAACGTCCGTTGGCACGGCGCTGGCGTCGGTGTCGTCCTCGAGTGGTGAACGAGGCTCGGTGCAGCCGCCTTCCGTACGCCCCGCCGATGTCCGGAAGCCTAAAAACCGTCGCGCAACGCATCCCAATAGGGTAGATTTCTGGCAAAGAGGAATGGCCCCATGACCACTGACGTCCTGGAACGCCCCCGTCGAGATTCGTATCTCCTCAACGCGATGCTGTGCGCGCTTCTAGTTTCGGTTTGCCTGCTCGGGGTCTCGACGGCGCAGTCCCTGGCGGCTTCGGGGCAGACTGCTCCACCTGCGGCAGAGCTCGAGGCGGAGACGGAGTACGCCCGGGCGTCGGTCATGCTGGACGGGGAGAACCTGTTCTCCGTCCGCGGGGTCGAGGCCTACCCGGCCGAAAAACGGGCCCAGGTCATTGGCAGGCGCATCAAGGCCATCGCCGCCGATCCCTCAGTCTCGGTCGCGGCGCTCCGACTCGCGGAGACGGAGCGTGGGACCGATATCCTGGCGGGCGACCGATTCTTGATGACCGTGACCGGCAGTGACGCCGCGCGCGACGGCGTGTCGCATCAGTTCATGGCGCTGGCGATACGGCAGCGTATCGCGGAGTCGGTAGCGACTTACCGCAGCGAGCGGACCCCCCGCGCCCTGCTGGTCAAGACCGGTGTCGCCGTGGGCGCGACCTTGGTGGCCTGGCTGCTGCTCCTTGGGGCGCGTCGCGCATTCCGACGGATCGATGCGCTGGTGGAGGGGCGGACCAAGAAAACCATCGAGGGCCTGGAGACCCATTCGTTTCGGCTCGTACAGGCCAAGCAAATCTCCGCGGCGCTTCGCGGCCTCGTCGTCTCGGTCCGCGTCCTGGCGATCATGGTGGTCGTGTACGCCTACCTCCACGTGGTCCTCGAGTTGTATCCCTGGAGTCGATCGCTTTCCCGCCAACTGTCCGCCATCTTCTTTGACCCACTCGCCAGTATGGGGGCGTCGTTCCTCGACGCGCTGCCCAATCTGGTGTTCCTCGCGATCTTGACGCTGGTGACGCGGTACCTCCTCAAGTTCGTCAAACTCTTCTTCGCCGGCGTCGAGAAGCGTACCATCGCGTTCACCAACTTCGACCCAGACTGGGCCTGGCCGACGTATCGGATCATCCGGCTGTTGGTGATCGCGTTTGCGGTGGTGGTGGCCTACCCGTACATTCCGGGCTCGCGGTCGGCCGCCTTTCAGGGCGTGTCGATCTTCATCGGGGTGATCTTTTCGCTCGGCTCGTCGTCGTTGATCGCTAATCTGATTGCAGGGTACAGCATGACCTACCGCCGCGCGTTCCGAGTCGGGGACCGGATTCAGGTGGGCGACGTTGCCGGAGACGTCACGGAAAGCGGGTTGATGGTGACGCGGATCCGGACGATCAAGAACGAAGAGGTCGTGGTGCCGAATTCCGCCATCCTGAGCAACCACATCGTTAACTACAGCACGCTGGCCAAACAGGCGGGGCTGATCCTGCACACCACCGTGGGGATCGGGTACGAGACCCCGTGGCGCCAGGTCGAGGCGATGCTGATCATGGCCGCGGAGCGGACTCCCGGCCTGCGGAAGGAGCCGCCGCCGTTCGTCCGGCAGAAGAACCTCGGCGATTTCTGCGTGACCTACGAGATCAACGCCCACTGCGACGATCCGCAGGCCATGGCCCGGCTCTACACCGACCTCCATCGGAACATTCTCGACCTCTTCAACGAATACGGCGTGCAGATCATGACGCCGGCCTACGAGGGCGACCCGAAGCAGCCCAAGCTGGTGCCCAAGGAGCAGTGGTTCGCCGCGCCGGCCCGGTCGTCGGAAATCCAGCGGCCGACGGCGAACGGGGTGCAACCGTGACGAGGACCATGACGTCTCGACGCGTCCGAGTGCCGAAAGACCGAGGGGGAATCGCATGAGCGACGCATCGAGGGATCTAGCCCGCACCATGCTCCAGGTGGTGTTTCTTGGCGCGCTGGTTGCCGGGACGTTCTGGATTCTGCAGCCTTTTCTCCTGGCCTCCATCTGGGCTGCGACCATCGTGGTGGCGACCTGGCCGGTGATGCTGTTCGTGCAAGCGAGGCTCTGGGGCAAGCGGGGCTTGGCCGTGACGGTCATGACGCTGGCGTTGCTCCTGGTGCTCCTGGTTCCCCTGACCCTCGCCATCGTCACGATTGCAAACAACGCCCATCAAATCGTCGGCTGGGCCAAAACCCTGGCGACCTTCAAGATTCCGCCGCCGCCGGACTGGATCAGTGGGCTTCCCGTCGTCGGAACCTGGCTCGCGGAACAGTGGGCGCAGTTGACCGCCATCGGCTTGGAGGGTGTCTCGGCGCGCTTGGCGCCCTACGCCAGCACGATCGCGGGGTGGTCCGCCGCGCGGGTCGGCGGCGTCGGCATGATGTTGCTGCAGTTCCTCCTGACGGTGGTCATCGCGGCGATCCTGTACGCCCGCGGGGAAACCGCCGCCGCCGGCGTGCGCCGTTTCGCGCGCCGCCTGGATGGGGCGCGTGGTGAGGGGGTGGTCGACCTGTCCGCGCAGGCCGTTCGCGCCGTCGCCCTCGCCGTCGTCGTGACCGCGATCGTCCAATCGGTCCTGGGAGGAATTGGCCTGGTGATCGTCGGCGTGCCGTTCGCGGCCATCCTGGCGGCGATCATGCTGCTGGGCGCGGTCGCGCAGGTCGGTGTCGGCCCCGTGCTCATCCCGGCGGTGGGGTGGCTCTACTGGAAAGGCGACTCCGTGTGGGCAACCGTCCTGCTCGTCTGGTCCGTCGTCGTCTTGAGCCTGGATAACTTCCTGCGGCCGCTGCTCATCCGCAAGAGCGCCGATCTGCCCCTGCTGCTGATCTTCACAGGCGTGATCGGCGGCCTGATCGGATTCGGGATCATCGGGCTGTTCATCGGTCCGCCGGTGCTGGCCGTAGCCTACACGCTGACCATGGCGTGGTTGAAGGACGCCGAGGATCCCGGCGCGCTGCCGCCGTCCCCGGAAAGTCTGCCCCCACCGACTGCCTGAGACGCCGCCGTGGGCCCAAGCCGTGGGCGCAAAACGATGCGGCCGCTGCCTGGTGCCGAGTGTGACGGCATCCCAGTCGAAGCGGTGTGCTGCACCGTGCGTCGCGAGTGATGTGCCGGGCAGCGTGCGCCGAGCTGATTGCCGGCGCCGCCGCGGCGTGCTAGCATCATTCCACCTTCACCCAGACGGCCAGCACCTGCATCGGATGTCCTGTGGGCAACGAGCGTGCCGCGTTGCTCGTCCCGTCCCGGATCGGCGGTGCTTCATGGAAGTCATCAGCACCCACATCCATGCCGACTTCGACGCCCTGGCCTCCATGGTGGCAGCGGCGAAGCTGTACCCCCGGGCGCGCCTGCTGTTCCCGGGATCGCAGGAGCGGAACGTCCGGGAATTCCTCCAAGACACGCGATTCCCCCTGTCGGCGGATCGGTTGAAGGGTTTTCCCATCGCGTCGATCGCGCGCCTGGTGCTGGTGGACGTCAAGCGGGGGACGCGAATCGGCCCGCTCGCGGGGGTCCTGGGGCGGCCGGGTCTGGAAGTGCACATCTACGACCATCACCCGGCCCACCCCAAGGACATCGCTGGGAGCCTCGAAGTCCTGCGGGAGGTTGGGGCCACCACGACGATCCTGGTCGGCCTCCTGCGGGACCAGGAAGCGGCCGTCACCCCGCAGGAGGCCACGCTCTTCGCCCTGGGCATCTACGAGGAGACCGGATTTCTCACCTTCACCAACACGACCGAGGGGGACTTCCGCGCTGCGGCGTACTGCTTGGCGCACGGAGCGAACCTGTCGCTGGTGGCCGATTTCATCCGACGGGAACTCACGGCGGAGCAGGTGGGATTGCTGAACGAACTGATCCGCTCCGCCGAAACCCACACCGTCAATGGCGTCCGCGTCGTCCTCAGCACCGCCTCCTCGGACCGATACGTGGGCGACCTGGCGATGTTGACCCACAAGCTCCGCGACATGGAGAACATCAACGTCCTGTTCACCCTGGTCCGGATGGACAATCGGGTGCACCTGGTGGCACGCAGCCGACTGGAGATGGTGGATGTCAGCCGGATCGTGGAGCCCTTCGGGGGTGGCGGCCACGCCACGGCGGCCTCGGCCACCATCAAGGACCTGACGCTCTTCCAGGCCAAGGAGCGCGTGCTGAGCTTGCTGCGCGAGTCGATTCGCCCGCTCACGCGGGCGCAGGACATCATGACGGCCCCCGTGAAGGCCATCCCGGAGCGGTTCACGATCCGGGGTGCGGCGGAGATCATGAACCGGTTCAACCTGGCGCACCTGCCGATCATCAGACGGGGCGACATGGTCGGGTTGATCACCCGCGAGGTGGTGGACAAGGCCATCTATCACGGGTTGGGCGACGCGGCGGTTCACGAGTACATGACCGGGGAGTTCGCGCGGGTGACTCCCGAGGCGCCCCTCTCCGAGGTGCAACGGTTGATGGTGGAGCGAAGCCTCGGCTTCGTGCCCGTGGTGAAGGGGCAGCGGTTGCACGGGGCGGTGACCCGCGCGGACCTGCTCCGTCATGCGTACGAGGATCTCCTCACGCGACCGACGTTCACGACGTCGGAGGACCGGGAGCCCGCCGGGCCGACGGTCCGCAGCGTCGCCAACCTCCTCGCCAACCACCTGCCGGGCCGCGTGCAGGCGCTCTTGCGCTCGGCCGGTGCGGTGGCCGACGAGATCGGGGCCCGGATCTACACCGTGGGTGGATTCGTCCGGGATCTCTTGTTGCGGCACGAGAACCTGGATGTGGACCTGGTGGTCGAGGGGGACGGGGTCGCGTTCGCGGAGCGACTCGGCCTGCGACTGGACGCCAAGGTGACGAGCCACCGGAAGTTCGGCACGGCGCTGCTCACCCTGCCCGACGGATTCCGGGTGGACGTGGCCACGGCTCGCACGGAGTATTACGAGTACCCGGCGGCGCTCCCCACCGTCGAACACAGCTCCATCAAGATGGATCTGTACCGCCGAGACTTCACCGTCAACGCGCTGGCCGTCTGTCTGAACGGCGCGCGGTACGGAGAACTGCTGGATTTCTTCGGCGGCCAGCAGGACCTCCGGGACAAGACGTTGCGGATCATCCACAACCTCAGCTTCGTCGAGGACCCGACGCGCCTCCTTCGCGCGGCCCGCTTCGAAATGCGCTTCGGGCTGCATCTCAGCCGCCACGCCGAGCAGCTCAGCGCCAATGCTGTGCAGATGGGGCTTCTCGACAAGGTGGCCGGCCCACGGGTCTTCACCGAGCTGCAATTGATCCTTCGCGAGCCCCGACCTTGGGCGATTCTGCGGCGACTGGAGGTGCTGGGCGCGCTGGCGGCCATCCATCCACGGTTCGCGCTGGGCCGGGCGACGGAGCAGCGCCTCCAGCGGGTCGGAGAGGTCCTCACCTGGTACAATCTGCTGTATCTTCCGGTCCAGCCCGCACCCTGGCTCGTGCATCTCCTGGTGTTGCTGGAGGAGCGGCCGAGCCCCGAGGCCCGGGCGATCTTGCGACGGTTGAGCCCGCCTCCGAAGAGTGCGGACGTGGTGGTGCGGGACCTGGCGCGGCTGCGCGCGCTGGCCCGGAGCCTCCAGCGCGCGCGGGAGGTGGCGCCGAGTCGCATGTATCGGTGGCTGGCCGAGGCCTCGGTCGAAATGGTCCTGGCCCTGATGGCGGTGGTCGGTCGTCCGGAACTTCGCAAGGCGATCGGCGATTTCCTGAGTGCCAGCGGGCGGGTCCGACCGATGCTTCGGGGCGACGATCTCCGGGCGCTGGGCATCCAGCCGGGGCCGGTGTATCGGGACATCCTGAACTCGCTGCTCTACGCACGGCTGGACGGACACGTGCAGAGCCGTGACGACGAGTTGCGGTTTGTGCGCCGGCGGTTCGCCCGGGCGTTTCCCGAGGAGATGTCCCGCCCGGCGAAAGCGCCGAGGACACGATCCGCCCGACCTGGCGACTGAATCGTGAGGAGCACGATGAGCCAGCAGCCTAGACTTCCCATCTTGTTGGTATGCCTGTTGATCGCCCTGCCTGGACAGGTGATGCTCCACGAGCTTGGGCACGTTCTCGTTGCCCGACTGATGGGCGATCCGGAGGCCACGCTCCTTCTGGCCCCGCGTGAGCCCGCCGGAACGCTCTGGATCGGCGCGGCGCACTACGATGGGGCGATGCTATCGCCGGTCGGTCAGATCCTGGCGCCCCTGGGGGGCCTCCTGCTCACGCAATGCGTGGCTTTGGCACTGCTGGTGGGGAGCGCCCGCTGGCCCCAACGGGCGCGGACCTACGCGGCGGTGGTCGTTGGCGCGTTTCTGCTCGATGTTCCCGCACAGGTCGTGTGGGCCCTCATCGCCGAGGTGGCCCAGCCGCCCCATCTGTCCGGCATCGACCTCGCCGACGTCCTGTCCGTGGTGCACGGCTGGACGGGCGTGGACATCCTTGGCATGAAGGCCGCTCTGCTTCTCCTCCTCATCGGGTACGGTCTCTCCGGCGGGTACGCGCTCCGGCGCCGGTTCGGCGGCCGGTCGTGGGCGGCGTGATCCCCGGCCACCGAAAAAGCCCTTAACTTCCCGTATCTTCTGAGCCAGAGCGGAGTCTCCAATTGACAAATCGGGGGGGATCGAGTACGGTTCTCCATTCCTCCGAATGGCAAGAAGGGAGCCTATGTTCGACCTCTCCGCGACGATCCAGGATCTGGCGGTTCGCATCCCCGTGTTCCTCCTGGCACTGACAATTCATGAATTTGCCCACGCGTGGGTGGCGTACCGCCTGGGGGATCCGACCGCCCGATCGCAAGGCCGCCTGACGCTGAACCCCCTGGCCCACCTGGACGTCATCGGCACGATCGCCATCGTCCTCATCGGGTTCGGATGGGCGAAGCCGGTTCCGGTTGACGCGCGATATTTCCGGCAGCCCCGCCGGGACACCATTCTGGTCTCGGCGGCCGGGCCGCTCAGCAATCTGATCCTGGCCGCGGCCATGGCGTTCTGCTATCGGATGATCCCCTGGGGCGCGTGGGGCCTCGAGGCGGCGTGGCTCGTGGTGCCGCTCCGTGCGATGATCCGGACGGCGGTCTGGGTCAACGTGCTCCTGGCCATCTTCAATCTGCTGCCCATTCCACCCCTGGATGGCAGCCGCGTGGTGTCGGGCCTGTTGCCCCTGCGCCAGGCCATTACCTACAGCCAGCTAGAACCGTACGGGTTCGTGATCATCTTCCTGCTGTTCTTCACCGGGATCATGGATCCCGTTTTCGGCCCAGCGGTCCGGACGGTGACGTTAGCGCTGTTCCAGATCTGGGGGTAGCGCGACGTCGTAGCAATGGTCCATGTCCGATGCGTTTCCCGGACGTGGCCCTTTACGGGCTGGCGGCTGACCGCTGATGGCTGATGGCGACTCTTCACACGGAGACCGCATGACACGGAAGCGCGTACTGAGCGGGATGCGCCCGACGGGGCGGCTGCACATGGGGCACCTCTTTGGGGCGCTGGACAACTGGAGGAAGCTCCAGGAGACCTACGACTGCTTCTTCTTCATCGCCGACTGGCATGCCCTGACCACCGACTATGCCGATCCCTCGAAGGTCAGGGAGTTTACCACCGAGGTGGTCCTGGACTGGCTCGCGGCCGGGCTGGACCCACAGAAATCCATCTTCTTCGTGCAGTCGCGGCTGCCGGAGCATGCGGAGCTGCACCTGCTCTTTTCCATGTTCACGCCGTTGGCTTGGCTGGAGCGGGTGCCCTCCTACAAGGAGCAACGGGAGCAGATCACCGACAAGGACCTGAGCACGTACGGGTTCCTCGGCTACCCCCTCTTGCAGGCGGCCGACATCCTGATCTACAAGGCGCACTACGTGCCGGTGGGCGTGGACCAGGTGCCGCATGTGGAGTTGACGCGGGAGGTGGCGCGACGGTTCAATTTTCTCTACAAAGCAGTCCTGGTGGAACCCGAGGCGTTGCTGACGGAGTTTCCCAAGATCCCCGGGACGGACGGCCGCAAGATGAGCAAGAGCTACGACAACGCCATCTTCCTGTCCGACCCCCCCGAGGTGGTGACGGCCAAGATCAAGCCCATGATCACGGATCCGGCACGCCAGCGCCGGCGCGATCCCGGCAACCCGGAGGTGTGCCCCGTCTACGATCTCCACAGGGTATTCACCCCGCAGGGCGAGCGAGAGACGGTCATCGTCCCGGGCTGTACCAGCGCCGGTATCGGGTGTTTGGACTGCAAGCAGATTCTGCTGAAGCACGCCCTGCCGGTCCTGGGCCCGGTCTCGGAACGGCGCGCCAGGCTGGCCGAGGACACGGATGCGGTCAGGACGATCCTCGAGGACGGGACCGCCCGCGCGCAGCAGGTGGCGCGACAGACCCTGGCCGACGTCAAATCGGCGATGCAGATCTAAGCCGTTGTCAAGATAACTTGACCGGAGAAATTGGAAACGGCATAAGGAGCCGTAACGGCTCCAAGATCTCGGAACCCATTCCCGGCAGTGCGAGAGCCGCAAGGGGGACGCGCATGGAGTACGAGGCCCGGCCGATCGAAGAGGCGCTGACGTTCGACGATGTGTCGCTGTATCCGCAGCGGTCGGATGTCATTCCCAGGGACGTGGACGTCGCCACGCGGTTCACGCGAAACGTCCGGATCAACATCCCGGTCGTGAGCTCGGCCATGGATACGGTCACCGAGGCGCGGCTGGCCATCGCCTTGGCCCGCGAGGGCGGGATCGGCGTGATCCACCGCGCCATGGAGCCGGACCGGCAGGTGGCGGAGATCGACAAGGTCAAGAAATCGGAGTACGGCATGGTGGTGGATCCCATCACCATGTCGCCGGACCAGCGCCTGTACGAGGTGCTGGAGGTGATGGAGAAATACCGGATCTCCGGCGTGCCGGTGACCAAGAACGGGAAGCTGGTCGGCATCCTGACCAACCGGGATCTGCGCTTCGAGACCAAGCTGGACCTGAAGGTCGGGGACGTGATGACCAAGGAGAAGCTGATCACGGCCCCGGTGGGAACGAGCCTGGAGGAGGCCAAGGAGATCCTGCACCGGCACCGGATCGAGAAACTGCCGGTGGTGGATCAGGATTTTTACCTGAAAGGCCTGATCACCATCAAGGATATCGAGAAGCGGATCAAGTTCCCGAATGCCTGCAAGGACGTCTTGGGCCGGCTGCGGGTCGGCGCGGCGGTGGGCGTGGGACCCGAGGCGCTGGAGCGGGTGCCCATGCTGATCAAGGCCGGGGCCGACGTCCTGGTGGTGGACACGGCGCACGGCCATTCCGAGAGCGTGCTGGAAATGGTCCGGAGCATCAAGCGCCGATATTCCGGGACCGAGGTGGTGGCAGGCAACATCGTGACTGCCGATGCCGCGGAGGATCTGATCAAGGCGGGGGTAGACGCGATCAAGGTCGGGATCGGGCCGGGCTCCATTTGCACCACGCGGGTGGTGGCGGGGGTGGGGGTACCACAGATCACGGCCATCCGCGCCTGCGCATCGGCGGCCAACCGGTACGATGTGCCGCTCATCTCGGACGGCGGGATCAAGCACTCGGGCGACATCACCAAGGCCATTGCGGCGGGGGCGCACTCGGTGATGCTGGGCGGACTCTTCGCCGGGACCGAGGAGAGCCCCGGCGAGACCGTGCTCTACCAGGGGCGAACCTACAAGGTCTATCGCGGCATGGGATCGCTCAGCGCCATGCAGTCCCGCGCGGGGCGCGAGCGGTACTTCCAGGACCCCGAGGCGGACATCGAAAAGATGGTTCCGGAAGGTATCGAGGGGCGCGTGCCGTACAAGGGCTCCCTGGCGGCGCTGGTGTATCAGTTGGTGGGCGGGCTCCGGGCGGGAATGGGCTACTGCGGTTGCAAATCGATCGAAGAGCTGCGCACCAAGGCCCGGTTCATCCGACTGACACAGGCGGGATTGCGCGAGAGTCACGTCCACGATGTGATCATCACAAAGGAAGCACCGAATTACCGATTGGAGAGCTAAACATGGCGAGCCGCGGCTCGATCAATGGATAAAGTCCTCATTCTCGATTTCGGCTCGCAGTATACGCAGCTCATCGCTCGACGGGTGCGAGAGCTCAAGGTCTATTCCGAGATCCATCCGTACTCGATGCCGGCAGCCGAGATCCGCGCGTTCGGGCCGACTGCGCTGATCCTGTCCGGAAGCCCTGCCAGTATTTACCAGGCGGACGCACCCCGACCCGACCCCGGCATCCTCGATCTCGGCCTTCCGATCCTCGGGATCTGTTACGGGCTGTGCGCGCTGACGGTCCTGGCGGGCGGGCAGGTGGCGCGGGCGGCTCGGCGGGAGTACGGGCCGGCGGACCTGCTCGTCGATCACGGGGAAGACCTTTTCGCCGACCTGCCGAACCGGCTGCCGGTCTGGATGAGCCACGGAGACCAGGTGACCGCCCTCCCCGGGGCGTTTCAGCGTCCTGGCGCACACGGACAATTCCCCCTACGCCGCCTTCCGGCATCGGGAACGCCCGTTCTACGGCGTCCAGTTCCACCCCGAGGTGGTCCACACCCCACGGGGAAAGGCGATTCTGGGGAACTTCCTTTTCCGGATTGCCAAGTGCCAGCCGACCTGGACGATGCGCTCGTTCGTGGAGACGAGCGTGGCGCGCATCCGCGAGCAAGTCGGCACCGGCCGCGTGCTGTGCGGTCTGTCGGGCGGAGTGGATTCGTCCGTGGCGGCCGTTCTGGCGCACCAGGCGATCGGCGATCGGCTCACCTGCGTGTTCGTGGACAACGGCCTGCTGCGGATGAACGAGGCCACCCAGGTGGTGGAGATGTTCGGAAAACACCTGGGCCTGCGCCTCGTCGCGGTAGACGCCGGGGCGCGCTTCCTGGAGACGCTCGCCGGCGTGACCGACCCCGAGCGGAAACGCAAGATCATCGGCGCCGAGTTCATCGCGGTGTTCGAGGAAGAGGCGACGCGCCTGGGCAAGATGGAGTATCTGCTGCAGGGGACGCTCTACCCGGATGTGATCGAGAGCGTGTCCGTCAGGGGGCCGTCCGTCACGATCAAGACGCACCACAACGTCGGCGGCTTGCCGGAGAAGATGGGGTTCAAGCTGGTCGAACCGCTCCGCGAGCTGTTCAAGGACGAGGTGCGTGAGGTCGGCAAGGAACTCGGCCTGCCGGACGTGCTGGTCTGGCGTCAGCCCTTCCCGGGGCCGGGGCTGGCCGTCCGCTGCGTCGGGGACATCTCCCGCGAGCGCCTGGACCTCCTGCGTCGGGCCGACGTCATCGTCGAGGAAGAGATCCGCAAGGCCGGCCTCTACCGGGAGATCTGGCAGGCCTTCGCCGTGCTGCTGCCCGTCCGTACGGTGGGCGTGATGGGCGACGAGCGGACCTACGAGCAGGTGGTCGCAGTCCGCGCCGTCCAGAGCCAGGACGGCATGACGGCCGACTGGGTCCGGCTGCCCTACGATGTCCTGGC
>CAWFQE010000007.1:0-394574 GCA_963817885.1 uncultured Acidobacteriota bacterium
GCCACATTTTAGCGAGTTGGAACCAACTCGGCGGGTGGCTGCGGCAGGTGGAAGGGCTTCGGAGGGTGGCGTAGCGGGCTTACGCACCGCGGGCTTGCGGCCATTTCGGGCCCCGTCCACGCGGCTGCCAGCACGCGGTCGCCAGCCGCCGTCAGGGCAGCCACAGGCACTGCGTCAGGTGCTCCACCCGGGCATCGGGGTGGCTGCTGTGGGATTACCGGGACGCCATGCACTCCCGAGCCTCCGCCGAGGCGGAGTAGCCGTCACGTGCCACAGTCTGTCTCCAACAAATCGGCGGTCGCCGGCTCCCTACACCCATCTGCCGAAAGCTCGCCGTACACCGGTGGGGCCGGCGGATGTCCCGGATACCCAACAGCGCGATCAACCCGTCGATCTCGGCCAACCCTCAGCGGCGCTCGGGCGGTGGCTCAGGCGGCGGAATACCCAACAGACCTACCAGTTCATCGAGCTCCTCTTTGGACAGCCGCCTCAGATACGAACCGTCGTTGATGCCGGCTGGGCCGATTCCGAAGCTGTTTAGCACCTTCTTTCCAGAGTAGAGGGTGACGACCCAGGCCACGCCGTCGTCGTAGAGCACCGGGAACTGTCCCGTGTGCAGCGTCCGGAGGTGGCCGGACGCGGACGCTTCCCTGTTAGCCCACATCGCACTGGCTGGCCAGCTTCCAGCACTGCATAAGCGCCCACATGCGTACAAATTGGCTGACGTCAGTGTAACTGACCACTTTGACGGCATCCCAAAGAGTCATCACCCGAAACGCGCGATTAAGCAAAGCGGGATCAGCCTGCGCATCGCACCATGTCCGGTACGCTTCGACGGTCTGACGCGCCTCATCCGGCAGGCCCACGGCAGTCTCCGCATCAGTCGCTCCCAGCGCGCCCACACTCCAGTTGGCGAAGTTGTCACCGAACACGTCCTGGCAGTTGGCATGGGCCATCGTTCGGATCGTCAACTGCAGCGTCAGCCTCGCAAAGTCGTAGCCGACCGGCCACACACTTATGCGCGCGCCATCGATGAGCACGAGATCATTCGCATTGACGAGGACGTTGCGGGGATTGAGGTCTCCGTGCTGGAGGACATGCGGCGACGGTTCCTGGACGAACGCGTGAGCAGGCCAATTCTGAACCACATGGACCACCGCTTGGCACACCACGTCGTAGTGGGGGACTCCTGCGGGCCAGCATCCGCGGGCGGCAAGCGCGGTACTCAGAGGCTTGAGCGCAACGACCGATGCAGACAGCCGGGCCTTGTCCAGCACAGAGAGTGTTAGCCGAGTGTGTAGCGGCAGAGTGCGAAAATCGGACTTTCGTTCATCCAGACATTCAACCAAAAGCCGGTTGAGCGAGCCGATCGCGCGCTCAGCAGCGGTTCGATCCACGCCTCGCACGACCTCAAGTAGTTCGCGACCTTCGGCATCTGCCTGTACGAAGTAGAAGCCGTTCTCGCTCGTGAGACGGCGCACGTTTCGATCGGTGAATGCGCTGTGTCTCCCAATAGTCTTGAGGCTCCACGGATCTTTGAAGACGGCATCAAGCTCGTCCTGTAGAGGCTTCCGTTCACGGCACAGCTTGAAGATTCTCGACTCACGGCCTTTCGGACTAATGCCGGTGATGCGCAGCAGGTACGTGCCAGAAAAGCCACTGTTCAGCGCCTGGATCTGAACATCGTGCCAGGTTGATGACCACTCGGACAGAAGACGATACACTGTGTCCACGCCGAACGCCGCTTCGAATAGCCTCAAGCCCAGAGAGTCGACAATGCAGGCGTTGGCAAACAGATGCTCCATGTCGCTCAACTGCGGAGGCAGAGCAGCATCGGTCGTCTGTTTGACGTAGTTGAGTTGTTCAACGTCTGTGTCGGCAGATTGAAGAAACTGCTTGTTCAACAACCCGTTGAACGTCGATTCAAAGTCTGGAAGGGGTCGCACAAGCTGGGCGTACTGGGTATATGCTACCAGTCGCGCGTGAGGAAAGAGCCGGCGCAAGGTGCCACAGTGGTGCATGGCCGTGCGAATGCGTTGCCGACCCAATTGCCCGAGCCCGAGATCCAAGAATAGGACCGTGTCTTCGGTGTCATCGACTACTTGCCTCAACCACGCGGTGGCATGCTTCCAATCGCGAAACGTCGCGTCGTCGGTCGGAAGCACTCTGGCTTCCGGATAGGCCGCCCGTGCCAGGGCAGTGAGAGTAGTGACGTCCTCTGGATCGTCGTCAATCACGCAGAGCATCATAGAGACTCTCCGTTCGCAGGTCGATTTTCGAGAAACCGCCAGACACCGCTGAACTGCAATGTGACAGTGAACGGACTGTGCTCAATATAGGGTGGTTGGGGCGACGTGACGAAGCGAACGCTGTTCGTTTCACACAGATGTCGGACTGTGGGCAACCCACGATTCCGGTGACGGGCCGCGCCAGGGCCGACGACGTTCCGCAGCCAAAGCGTCAAGTCAAGAGACCGACCACTCCCGCTTACCACAAAGGCCGCTGCAGTGTGTCCGGGTTCTCCGTGCGTCAGCACGTTCTCGCATAGCAGTTCGCAGATCTGCGATATGTCAGCTCGCCGCGCTCTGGCGACCAGCAGATCATCTGCGACCGCCTCCCTTTGAAGTCGCTGATAGCCCTTCGGCGGTTTACAGAACGGATGCGGTCGTTCGAATTCTAGTAGCGGCTTCAAACTCGCGATGAAGAGATCCAATGGCGAGCAGAACTGCTCAGCGAGCAGCTCCTCGAGCGCCCCGGGATGCATACTGGGTTCGGCCGTCGCTCCAAGTACCTCCTCAGGCGCAATACTGAGGGTGGCGCCCCGAAGGCGGGACCAATTGGCCCGAACGTCCTCGACATCGGTGGCGGTGGCACTGACTGTCGCTGTGCCAGCTCGAAGAGCGACTGTGGCACTCAACGCCTGCTCGATAGCGGCAGAGGCCGCCGTTGCGCCAGATCTGTCTCCCCGCTGCAGCGCGAGCCAGCGCAGACCCGCGAGGCAGGGCATCAGTACCTTCTTGCGCGAGTGCGAGCGCATCGGGAAGTTGTGCGAGGCCACCACCGCGCGCGGAACGGATTTCGGCGTGAACGGAGCGCCAGAGCTGATAGTCGGCGGAGTGTCGCAGAAGTCGTTGAATTGCGGAGTGTATTGCGTCGAGGGCCGTCTCTTCGTCCGATATGGTCATCAGCCTCGTGCGCTCAGCCCTGCTGTCAACGAAAGCAAGAACAAGAGCTGTGCGATCCGCAAGACTCGGATCCTGGATCGAGGCGATGGCCCGCCGCAGTCGTGACCTAAGGTTCGGCGTCGCGTCCAGCACGATTGCCAGGTGGCAGAGGCACTGCGGTAGGAGGTTCGGCCAGTTCTTCAGGACGACCAGAACCTCAGGAAAGCGGTCTACCAGTACGTTGTCAAGAAATGCGAGAACTGCAAGGGCGTCGCTCTTCGTGCCCAGCGCCGTGCTCGGAGCGGCTAGCGCGTCGACGGCAAATTGCGCGATCGCATTACGGGCTTGCAGGATCAGAGGAGGCTTGTTCAGAAGGTCGGGTTCGACGGCAAGCACCGATAAGAAGCCGAAATCTCTTCGGTTCGTTGCCTCCTGTAGTGTTCGCAGCAGGAGAGGCAAAACGCCCCGGTTCTGTTGGTGCAACGCGAGCAGGTGGCGGAACGCGACGGCGTCAGCAGGCACGCTGGCGATGTCGGCGGAGCGCTCGGTGGGCGGGGAGAACGGATGCGTTATGCACACCTCGGAGTCGGCTTCGGAACGCAAGGCTTCGGCCAGCGCGTCGAGCCGGTCGTGCAAAGCGTCGAGGTATGCTTCGAGACGAGGATCGTGGCGTAATCCCGACGACAAGAACCCCTGAACCACAGCGGCGACGGCGAGGTCCTCGACTCGTTCGTAAGAACGAACTTGCAGCCGGAAAAGGGAGCTGCAATAGAACGCCGCCTCCGGGCCAATCGACCGCCGGCCAATCTGGGTGACCGAGAAGTACCAGCCGGCCTCGCTCGGATTGAGGCGCATGACGAGGGGAAGCCACCCAACGGCGACTGGTGTGGATGTAGCGTCGGACATCACCGAATCCACAAACGCACGAAACGTCTTGCCGGAAATAGCGGCGCCATCAATATAGATGGCTGCGTACTCGGCGATATCGGATGGCGGCAAGAGCTCATAGACGCCCCTCCTTCGGCTAAGCAGTGGCGATCCGGGCCTCGCATAGATCACATCGGGGCCCTGCGGGATTGCCGGCATGGCGAGGAGCGAAACACGAAGGTTGCCATCCGCCCCGTCTTGCATCAACGTGCGACCGAGTTCGGGTAGCAGTGACGCGATGGAGGAGTTAGGGCTGAAGGCGAGCACAAGCTCATGGACGCGCCGTGGACGGGCGGCATCCAAAACGGCCCGAATGTTGTCAACGAACCAAGCGAGGACGAGCGCCTTCGCCTGCTCGAGCAGCGGCTCGATGGGCAACGTGACGACGTGCAGGCGCGCGCCGCGACACTGCAATCCGTATCGGAAAGTCTGGGGACGACTCGCGAGTGCTTCCGCCCGACGATCGATTGCGATGGTGCTGAGTGAAGCCTCAACCACCGCAGGCCAATCAGTGACGCTGCATACCTCACGTTCGCTGTGTCCTGGAAGACGAGCCGAAGAGTTGTTGGGAATCTCCTTCGGGTCGAATGGGAACCGGATCAACGCTGCAAGAGGCTCCGTGAGTGGCCACGGCGCCGGCGGAGTGCCGTGCCGCAGGTCCAGGCACGCCAGACATGATAGAAGCTGTGCGTGAGGTCCGAGGGCTGTGCGAGCACCGGCAAAGGTGTCGCCGCGGCTGACGGCCGTCCCGAAGAGGACGACCTGTTCGAGGCCCTCCGCCCGGTCTACCGTAACGGGCCGCAGGTCCTGCCTCTGCTCGCCGGTGAGCATCATGAAGAGGTAGTAGCTAGCGAGCGATGGAACGACTACCCGGAAATCGCCATATCGCTCACGCAGGCGGCTCAGCTCCTCGCGCAGCAGCGCGGCCAGGGAGCGTCGAAGCAGAGCGTGATGTTCGACGAGCGCCGTGACCGAAAGGTAACGTCCCACCAGTCGACCGCTGTTTAGCCGAACCAACTCGTCGTTCGGAGCTACGTACACCGCGGAATTGGTGTCCACGGGCTCGACGAATCGCGCAAAGGCGGTGTCTAGGGCGTCCTTAGCAAACCCGCTATGCAACTTTGCGCCGAACGTAAGAAGGCGATAGCCGCCCTCCGGGAGAAGGGCGATGTGCTGCGAGTGATCAGTGCGTACGAGCTCCGCGAACGAGGCGGCAACCGGGTCCGAGGGGCGAGGCGCGAAGCCATCTCTCATCAACGATCGTGCCCAATCGGCGGCCTGGCTGGGTAGCAAGCCGGCCATCGTCCACGATACCCTCCCGCTGGGAGTCACGAAGCCGAGTAACCGCGGAGAGCCTTCCGCGTCGGTCCAGCGGTCCGCGTATGCGACGAGTTCGACTAGCTCCTGCTCGCTAACGTCTGTGAAGAGATGAAGTGATAGGGAGCTGCCTTGTAGGGCCCGCAGCGACCTCAGCATGAAGCCCCGTCCGGCTACACGGGTGAGCTCCATGGGTTCAAAACGGTGCAGAACGGCCACTATACGGTTGGCGTCCTGCCGTTGCGACGTGTCAATTGCGTCATTAAAAGCGCGGACGTCTCCATCGGTCTCCTTTGGCCATACTACCGTAACTGCAGGGTGAAGAATGTGTGCGGGTCGCTCCTGATCGTCACTCCCGACCGCCCCAGTCGTCGTTTGGGTATCTGTCAGCGGAAGGCGAACGACGGCGAGAGTACCGGGGAGCTCATGGCCTTTCGGGGTGGAGTGCTCGAATGGTAGGGCCCGCGATGCGTCACATACGTATCCGACCCTGGCCCGGCCTGAAGCAAGCACAAAGGCGCCACCGCGCGCAGCGACATGGTTCCAGCAACGGTGAAGGCCACGCCAAGAAAGCCATGCAGCACTGTCCGGATCGGTCGCCTTACTCGTTGAATCGTGACGAAACGCCCACGCACAGACCTCCCGGTGCAGATCGGCCCTCGCAGTGTCGTTCAGATCCGTCCCGCTTGCTGCCGCCTCCAAACGAGTGCGATATCGATCCAGAAAGTTGCGATGAAGCTGGAATGGAATTCCGCAGCCCGAATCGGAGACTGCGACTTCTAGGTGGAGAGGAGCATTCTTGAGCCACGCGATCTCGGCATCCGCTGTATCGACGGGACGGCCGTGGACCGTGCTGGGTGCTACGACTGCGGCAATCAGGCCGCATCGGGCCTCGGTATGGTCGAAGATGTTTGCGAAGACCTCGGTGAGCACGGCACGCAACGCGATGGACAGCGGCTGCTTGACGTTCGGGGGCAGCAGTTGAGGAGGAAGAGTGTCAAGGGCAGAAACGACGTCTCTCGCCGCAATTCCGCAATCGGCTCTTTGGGCGAACGCGACGCGTCTTAGGGGGAGGGCGAAACTCTCGTCGGTGAGAAAGCGAAACGTCGCTGCTGGGAGTCGTTGCCACTCACCGGTTACGAACTGGCCGATGTCGAACACTTCGCTCAGCCTGTCCGACTCGGCGTCCGACTCCACCTTGAGAGGGATGCCGCCGACGGTCGCAAGAAGCGCCGCCAGGCAGTTGGCCAGAGTAACGATGCCCTCGGCGGACGAATGAGAGACCCTTGACAGGGCGATCGATGACAGGCTCCGCGGCGGAGTCGCCCGCCATCCAATTTGAAGGGGGTCGTCAGTGGTCTTGCGGCTCCGAGCGAAGAGGCCGGCCGCATAGCCGTTGAAGGAATCGAGAGTCAATGGCCCCGACACCGTGCGGAACGGTTGGGTCATACGCGCGTCTCCGTCGGCCTCTCGAGGTTGAACCGTGGTGAGCTGAAGGCAAAGCGTCGCTGACAGGCGGCATGATACTCCGGATGCCGGCACTGGACGCACCGGTCTCGCAATCATCGTTGCGGCCGCTCCCAGGGCCGGAAAATGCGGCCGAGGAACTACGCCGCTGCGGAGCCGCGCCGTGCTCTTCACGGCTTCTCTACCACGACAACCTCAACGCCGACAGCAGGCGGGTTCCGACAATTCTGATGACGCCTTTTCAGGAAATTCTGATCACTTTTCCCTAGCCTCTGCTAGGCCGGTCCTTCACTGGCCGCGTTGGCGCGCATCGTTCCCACGAAGTCGGGATCTGAGAGGTGCCTCATCGGAGACACAGGTTCGCAGTTGGCGGACCGTTCTCCGACGGTAGAAAGGACCTCGGTCGGATGGCGCTTGGCGTCACACGGTGCACATGTGACGGTGCCGGCGACCGATCCCGATGGATGTCTCGCCGCTACCTACGCGTTACCTTTTTGGCCGTGTAGCGATTTGAGACACTCGCGTAGTGGCTGTACACTATTGACATTAAAGGGGTAAGTGGTGGGCCGCATTTTAGCGAGTTGGAACCAACTGGGCGGCTGGCTGCGGCGCCTAGACGGGCTGCGGCGGGTGGCGTGAGCGTCCCTGGACTACCACGTGCTCGCGAGAACTCGCCAGCAGCGGACGGTCTTCACGCCGGGCGGTCTTCGTCGATTCTGGGGCCGCCAAACGCCGTGCACCTTGCACTGAGCGGGAAGGCGCGCGGGCACCATCCCGAAACTCGCCCATGGCGTCTGTGACCTGCCACGTCGCGACAAGCCCCTCGGCGACCTCTCGCTCTCGCCGAACGGCATCGCGTCCGCCCTGGCCGGGCGGGAACGGTGCGGGATTCCAGGCGAGCGTCGCGCAGGCGGCAAGCCCGCTCGGCTTGTCGAACCAGGTGCCGGTGCGACTCACGCTCCTCGCCGACGGCCGATTGCGCCGGAACCTGGTTGGCCGGCAGCAATCATCCTGAAGCACACCAGGCCCGGCCAGAATGGCAACGGGTGCGTCAGCGGCGCCTTGATCCAGCGCTTCGTTAGCTCGGCCAGGCTACACCGAGAGGTGGCGACACTCCGCCGCCGGCTGTCCGGCGCCGACAAGCGCCGGGTTGAGCTGGCCGCGCGGACTTCGGCTGCCGACGCCATGCGCACGATCGCGGTCCCCGGCGGTGGGCGGGGGCGATGGGCGGGAGCGGTTGGCGGCAACCGTCTTTCGGAAGTAGAATCACCCCGCTATGCCGCAGACGAAACCTGTTTCCATCAAAGACTTGGCGCTCGACTTCGGCAATTTCAGGACCGTCAAGCAGCCCAACGAGCGCGCGGCCATCGACGCGATGATCTCGACGAGTCCTGACCGGTTCTGGGCCCTGACCGGGAGCCTTCTCGACAGCGGCTACCTCCCGACCGAGAGCGTGATCGTCCTGCGCGACGGGAAGAAGCTCACGGTGAAGGAGGGCAACCGCCGGGTGGCGGCGCTGAAACTGATTCACAAGATCCAGCCGCTCGCCGGGCTCGATGTTCCTGATGCTGTTGCCGACCGCATCAAGGCAGTGACTGCCGCTTGGCGTCGAGCCAACGATACGGTCCCTTGCACCATCTACGACGTTGGTGACGCGGCAACGGTGGACAAGATCGTGACTCTCGCCCACGGCAAGGGCGAGAAGGCCGGTCGCGACCAGTGGAACCCCGTCGCCCGCGCGCGCCATAACCGGTCAATGAACGGTGCAACGGAATCTGCACTGGACTTCCTGGAGAAGTATCTCGAGGACGGCAAGAACCTCACGGCGCTCCAGAGAGCGCGGTGGTCCGGTGCGTTTCCGCTGAGCATCCTCGAAGAAGCGATGAAGCGGATCGCGCCGAGGGTCGGCCTCGCCAGCGCAACCGCGCTCGCCGGCCTCTACCCGAACATCAAGCATCGCGATGCGGTTGAGTCGATTGTCCACGACATCGGCCTCGACCAGCTTGGCTTCGAGCGCATCCGTGGCAAGGACGTGGATTTCGGCGCGACCTACGGTCTCCCTGCCGCCCAAGCGAACCGTACCGGAGCCAAGAGCAAGGGCGGTTCCCAAGGGAATGGTTCAAAGCCCGGCGCAGCGAAGGCTGGAGCGGCCGCAGCGACAAAGCGCAAGCAGGTAGCCGCACAGAAAGCAATCGCGACGGGCGACCCTCGCGCCGTCAGGCGCCTGTTCCAGGACTTCCAGCCGGTTGGCAAGAATCGGGAGAAGCTCGTCGCGCTGCAGCTCGAGATGATCACGCTCGATCTCCGGCGAACGCCACTCGCGTTCTGCTTCGTCCTCCGAAGCATGTTCGAGCTATCGGCGAAGGCGTACTGCGCCGACCACGCGGCATCTGGCGGGCCGTCCGCGACGAAGGCGAGCGGCGAGGAGCGTCATCTCGTCGATGTCTTGCGCGATATCACGACCCATCTGACCAAGAACAAGACCGACAAAGCCAAAACGAAGGAGCTGCACGGCGCGATCACAGAGCTGGCGAAACCCGAAGGGATTCTCTCGGTTACCTCGATGAACCAGCTCATCCACAACCCGCGCTTCTCCGTCACGACGTCTGACGTCGCGGTCGTCGCGGCCAACATCTTCCCACTGCTTGAGGCGATGAGCAGCTAATCGGAGGACTTAGATTGCCACGCTATCGAACGCCTTTGAGATACCCAGGGGGCAAGCAGCGCCTCGCGCCGTTTGTCGCCGAAATCCTCGAAGCCAATGACGCTGTGGGCTGGAACTACGTTGAACCGTATGCAGGTGGGGCCGGAGTCGCGATCGAGTTGCTGCTCGACCGAAAAGTCGGGCATGTCTACCTGAATGACAGCTCCGTTCACATCTACAGCTTCTGGAAGTCGATCCTCAACGACCCGGACGGGTTCTGCCGACGCATCTCTCGTGCCTCGTTGACACTGGAAGCTTGGCGCAATCACCGGGAGGTGGTGCGCCACCCTGACCAACACGACGTGGCAGACGTCGGCTTCAGCACGTTCTTTCTGAATCGGTGCAACAGGTCGGGCGTGTTGACGGCAGGCGTCATCGGTGGCGTAGATCAGAAGGGCCGTTGGCTCATCGACGCGCGGTTTCCGCGCAACGAACTCATCAAGCGCGTCGAGACGATTGCGGCCCACAGCCGCCGGATCACCGTCAGCAACCTCGACGCAGAGGAGTTCATGCGTGACAAGGTCAATGCGTTGCCGCGGACAACCTTGACCTACTGTGACCCACCGTATTTTGCCCGTGCCGAACGCCTCTATCTCGACGTCTACGAACCAGACCACCATGCGCGGCTTGCGAAGTCGATTCAAACGCACCTGCGGCGACCATGGGTCGTGTCCTACGATAATCACCCAGAAATTGCGAAGCTCTACCGTCGACGCCGCCGCTTCCGTTACTCCATTCAATACAGTGCAATCACTGCCTACGAAGGCACCGAGTTCTTCATCTTCTCCGACGGCCTGAAGATCCCGAAAGCATCCGCCTTGCCCTATGTTCATCGGGCTTTGGCCCACGTCACCCGTCCTGCGTAGCTCGGCGCCGTCCCCGCGTCGGCAGGGTCTCAGTCACAGTTGACAGAAAAACGTGTTATATTTCTGTCAAGAATATGGGCAAGCAGACCGCCTCCGTGGACTCGCAGGTGCTGGCGAGGATTCGCCAACAGGGGCCGGGGACCGTCTTTACGCCCGCCGACTTTGTCGACCTGGGCCCGCGCAACGCCGTCGATCTGGCGCTGAGCCGGAACGCGCGTGCCGGCACCATCCGCAAGCTCGCCCGTGGTGTCTACGACCTGCCACGCCGCGACGCTCGCCTCGGCGACCTGTCGCCCTCCCCGGACGATGTCGCGTCGGCTCTGGCCGGGCGTGACGGCGCGCGACTCCAGGCGAGCGGGGCGCACGCCGCCAACCTGCTGGGCTTGTCTGACCAGGTGCCCGTGCGGCTCACGTTCCTGACCGACGGCCGGTCACGCCGGGTGCAGCTTGGCCGACAGCAGATCATTCTGAAGCACACCACGCCGCGCCAGATGGCAACAGCCGGCCGGGCCAGCGGCACCGTCATCCAGGCGCTGCGCTGGCTCGGCCGTGACCACGTTGATGACCAAGTAGTGGCAACACTCCGCCGCCGGCTGTCCGACGCCGACAAGCGCCAGCTTCAGCAGGACCTCCGCTACGCGCCCACGTGGGTCGGCGCCGTCATGCGCAGAGTCGCGACCCCTTCGGTGAAGTGATGGACGCCTTCCTCACGCAGCCGCTCGAACGCCAGCGCGTCATTTACGAAGAGGCCGGCCGACGACTCGGGCTCAGCGCCGGCAGCGTGGAGAAGGACCTCTGGGTGTGCTGGACACTCCGCGCCCTGTTCCGCCTGCCCTCGTCGGGTCCGCACCTGACATTCAAAGGCGGTACGTCACTCTCCAAGGGCTGGAAGCTGATCGACCGCTTCTCTGAGGACATCGACATCGTCATCAGCCGCGAGTTCCTGGGATTCGGCGGCGCCGATGCTCCCGAGGATGCTCCAAGCAACAAGCAGCGCGTGAAGCGTCTCGAAGCGCTGATGCTCGCGGCCCAGAACCACATTCGCGACGTGCTCGGCCCGGCGCTCGAACAGGAGATTCGGCACCTGCTGCCCTCGACGGCTCGCTGGACGCTCGAACCCGACGCCGACGATCCAGACGCCCAGACGCTGTTGTTCCACTATCCGGCAGCCATGGGGGCTGCGGCGTACGTCCGGCCAGTCGTGAAGATCGAGCTTGGCGCTCGTTCCGACACCGAGCCATCCGCCACGCCCGAGATCGCGCCGTACCTCGCGGAGGTCTTTCACGATGAGGTGCCCGACTCCCGGTTCACCGTGCACGCCGTCGCACCTGAGCGCACCTTCTGGGAGAAGGTGGCCCTGCTCCACGAGGAGACGTATCGCGAGGGCTCGGTCGCCCCGAAAGCTCGCCTCGCCCGGCACTACTACGACCTTTGGTGTCTCATCACCCGAGGCGTTGCCGAGCGTGCAGCCCGCGACACAGGGTTGTTCGATCGGGTAGCAACCCACCGCGCGGTGTTCTTCAGGCGAAGCCGCGACGCGCAGGCGTCCTTCAAGCCGGGTTCACTTCGGCTTGTCCCGGCCGACGACCGCCTCGCCCAGTGGCGACGCGACTACGACGCCATGCGCGAATCCATGTTCTTCGGCGAGGCGCCGGAGTTCGCCGAAATCCTCGCGGTCGTCAGCCGTTTTGAGGAAGACTTCAATTCGGGCCGACCTCGCCACTTCGAGCCACAACCGTGACCATGACTGCTGACCACCTGAAGGGACTCGAGGAATTCGAGGCCGGACTCTGGAAGATCGCGGATAACCTCCGCGCCAACTCGAATCTCGCGTCCAACGAATACTTCATGCCGATCATGGGCTTGCTGTTCCTGCGGCAGGCCACCAACCGCTACCACGCGGCGATGGAGGCCATCGGCGCCGACAGGAAAGCCGGCAAGATGGCCGACCGCGACCCCGTGGCCGCCGACTTCGCGCGCCGCCGGGCGCTGATGCTCCCGCCCTCAGCTCGCTACGAGGAAGTCCTCAAGACTCCCAAGGACGGCAACCTCGGCGCCGCCCTTACCGCCGCGATGGAAGAGATCGAGCGCGCCTGCCCTCCGTTGGCAGGTCAGCTGCCCAAGGACTACGCGCACTTCGACAACGACGTGCTCGAAAGCATGATGCGCACCTTCGACACTGAGGTGCTGCGCAGAGCTTCGGGCGACGTCTTCGGCCGCATATACGAGTACTTCCTCGCCGAATTCAGCAAGCAAGGCGCGCACGACAACGGCGAGTTCTTCACGCCACCATCCATCGTGCAGACCATCGTCAACGTCATCGAACCCGAGCACGGCATCGTGCTCGACCCCGCCTGCGGCACCGGCGGCATGTTCGTGCAGTCCAGCCACTTCATCGAGCGCGCGGGCCAGGACCCGATGAAGCGCGTGACGTTCTACGGGCACGAAAAGAACGAGACCACGGCCAGGCTCGCGCAGATCAACCTGGCCGTCAACGGCCTGGAAGGCAAGATCAGGGCCGGCAACGAAGCCATCACCTACTACAAGGACCCGCACGAGCTCGCGGGCAAGTGCGACTTCGTGATGGCCAACCCGCCCTTCAACGTGGACGAGGTGGACGCAGAGAAGGTCAAAGGCGACAAGCGCTTGCCCTTCGGCCTGCCCGGCATCAACAAGAACAAGAAGGTCTCGAACGCCAACTACCTGTGGTTGTCGTACTTCTACAGCTACTTGAACGAGAACGGCCGCGCCGGAGTCGTCATGTCGTCGCAGGCCTCGAGCGCTGGGCGCGACGAAGCGGTGGTGCGGCAGAAGATCGTTGAGTCTGGCGCGGTGGACGTGATGGTGGACGTGCGCGGCAATTTCTTCTACACGCGCACCGTGCCCTGCCAACTGTGGTTCTTCGACCGCGCCAAGGAGCGCGACGCCCAGCGCCGCGAGCACGTGCTGATGCTCGACGCGCGCAACATCTATCGCAAGGTCTCGCGCGCCGTATATGACTTCAGCCCCGAGCAGCAGAAGAACGTCGCCGCCATCGTCTGGCTCTACCGCGGCCAGAGCGAGCGTTTCCTGAAGCTGGTGGCCTCGTACATCGATTCGGCCGTGGTCGCGGGCACGGCCACCGCGGCGCCCCTGGCCGCGTTTACTCAGGCGCTGGACAAGCTGGCCGACCTGGCCGAGCCCTTTGCCACGCAGCCCCGCGAGCCCGACCCGCTGGCCGAAACCTGGAAGGAACTCGCCGCGCTGCGAGGCATGCTGTCTGCCGACTTGCAGGCGTTCCAGGCCGAGGTCGCGGCGCGAGCCAACGCGTGGACCAAGGCCGCCCGCGACAACTCCGGGCTGCACGCCGCCCGCCAGGCGCTGCAACCGGCCGCCAACCAATGCCGTGACCTGACCAAGCAGATCGATCTGGCCGCCAAACTCGCAGGCCGCGCGATCGACGTGGCGGTCAAGGATCTGGCGGCGCGCGATTCGGAAGCCTGGCCGGGCACCGACGTCACCCGCGCCCGCAAGGTGCTGGAGACCACGCGGGCGCAAGCCGTCGAGGCGTTGCACCAGGTGCGGTACTTCGTCAAGCAAGCCGACTGGCTGCAGGATCCGGTTCCCTGATGCCCGGCTGCGCGATGTGCGAGGGACTGGTGAAGCTGGTCGGTCGCGAGGAGCTCAAGGCCCACGACTGGAGCCTGACGCCGGGCCGCTATGTCGGCGTGGCGCCGGAGGAGGTGGACGAGAACTTCGACTTCGAGGAGGCGCTGCGTTCGATCCACATCGACTTGAAGGGGCTGAACGAGGAAGCAACGCAGTTGGCAGCGCGCATTGCGAAGAACTTCGAGGAGATGGGGTATGAGCCTGACCGCGCCATTGGCGGACCTTGTGGGAGTGCCTACGCGATCGTCGTCAGTCCTTCGGCGCGAGGCTCGACATCTCGACAGACTACGTTGCAGGCGGCGTTCCCGTCTATCGTCGGCTGGCCTGAACGGAGGCCGATCATAATGAAGCGAGGCTGAATGCGTCTGGTGTCCGAGCAGAAGGTGCAGGACGATTGTACGGGCACTACGCAAGGGCGACATCGTCTTCACGCACGACGCACCTTGGGGCAGAGTCACTCATCGACACGACGCGCTGTTCGAACCTACGTTGTCTCACAGCGCCAGCTGAAGATGACGTGATCCGGGCAGGCGTGACGCGAGATTCAATTACCTGGTTCACGAGCCGCGAGATCCAAGTCGACTGAAGCAGGAACCGTCTCCGGCGTTGCCGATATCGAACTTCGGTGCTGCGCAATTTCCAGTGACCGTTCCGGTCAGAGACCAGAAGCATCGCTGCCTGTCTCTGCTGCCTACGACGACCTGATCGAGAACAACCGGAAGCGGATCGCGCTGCTGGAGCAGGCTGCGCGCCTGCTGTACCGCGAATGGTTCGTCCACCTGCGCTTTCCCGGCCATGAACACGTCAAGGTCGTTGATGGTGTGCCGGAGGGGTGGGCAAAGCACACGTTCGGGGATGTATGCGATGCGGTCGGAGGTGGAACTCCTGCGACCGACACGCCCGCCTACTGGACGGAAGGTGACATCGCTTGGTACACGCCGACCGACATCACACGTAACTCGTGTCTGGCGTTGCTCGACAGCGAGAAGAAGATCACCGACGTTGGTCTTCGGTCCTCTTCGGCCAAGATGCTCCCATCGGGGACGGTGTTGATGACAAGCCGCGCCTCTGTCGGCTTCTTCGGGATCGTCGATGCGCCTTCGTGCACGAACCAGGGCTTCATCAGCCTGATGCCCCATGATCCACTTGCTCGGATGTACCTGCTGCACAACCTGATGCACCGCGTGGAGGAGATTCGGTCGCACGCCGGTGGAGCGACCTACAAGGAGATCAGCAAGGGGAAGTTCAAGGCACTTCCCGTCATCATCCCTGGGGCTAGCTTGCTACCGCAGTTCGAGGAGCACGCATCCGAGTGGCATTGTCAAGTGCGGGTTCTTCACCGCATGAACCACAGGCTCGCAGAGGCGCGCGACCTCTTGCTGCCCCGCCTGATGAGCGGCGAGATCACGGTGTAGCGGTGGCAACGGGCAACCAGCATGGGAGCACGCAACCGATGGCCGTAACGCCGATCAACAGCGAAGACCGGCTGGTTCAGAAGACCTTTGCCGAGCACCTGAAGAAGGTGCTCGGCTGGGAGAGCGTCTACGCCTTCAACGACGAGACCTTCGGCCCGAACGGCACGCTGGGCCGCACCGACACCACGGAGGCGGTGCTCACGCGCGACTTGCGTGCCGCGCTCGAACGCCTGAACCCCACGCTTCCCGCCTCCGCGATCAATGAGGCCATGCGCCAGCTCACGGCCTGGGACGTGAGCCGCTCGATGGTGCAGCACAACCGCGACTTCTACCGCCTGCTGCGCGGCGGCGTGCCGGTGGAGTACCGCGATGCCGCCGGCCAGCGCAAGAGCGCGCGCGCGCGGGTCATCGACTTCGACAACGCTCCTGGCGCGAACCGCTTCCTGGCGGTGCGCGAGTTGAAGCTCACCGGCCGGCGCACGCCCAACTACAACCGGCGCGCCGATCTCGTGTGCTTCGTCAACGGGCTGCCGCTGGTCTTTATCGAGCTCAAAGCGGTCTACAAGAACATCCGCGCCGGCTTCGACGGCAACCTGCGCGATTACATGGACGAGAACGTCATCGCCCATGCCTTCCATCACAACGCCTTCCTGGTCGTGAGCAACGGCGACAACGCGCGCTACGGCTCGATCACCGGCGAGTGGGAGCACTTCAACGAGTGGAAGCGGCTCGACGAGAGCGGACACGGGCAGCGTTGCCGCCGAGACGCTGCTGAACGGCATGCTCGCGCACGAGCGGCTGCTGGACATCGTCGAGAACTTCATTCTGTTCGACGAAAGCAAGCCAGGCGCCACACGCAAGGTGGTTGCGCGCAACCATCAGGTGCTGGGCGTGAACCAGGCGGTGGAATCGGTCAAGAGGCAGGAGGCATTGAATGCTCAGTTCCCGCCTGGGGAGCGGTTGAAGCACCGGGTGGTCGAACTGCCGCTCGACAGGGAGGAACGGCCCGCGGCCAGGGCCACCAAGACGCGCAGCGGCAGGGCTACGGAAACGCCCGCGGCCTTGCGGACGCCACCGTCGTTCGTGCCGGAGGGGCCGGTCGAGATCATCGAACGGGTCCATCCCGACCTGGGTCGGCTCGGCGTGTTCTGGCACACGCAGGGGAGCGGCAAGTCGTACTCGATGGCGTTCTTCGCCGAGAAGGTGCGTCGCAAGCTGCCGGGCAACTTCACGTTTCTGCTGATGACCGATCGCGAAGACCTGGACGACCAGATCTACGGCACGTTCGTAGGCTGCGGCATTGCTGACGACCAGACACCGCGGGCGGCTTCCGGCGTGAGGCTGAAGCAGTTGCTGCAGGAGAACCACCGCTACGTCTTCAGTCTGATCCACAAGTTCAACCAGGACGTGAAGGCGGGCGAGCCGTACAGCGAGCGTGACGACATCATCGTGATCTCGGACGAGGCGCACCGCACCCAGGCCGGACGGCTGGCGCGCAACATGCGGCTCGCGCTGCCCAACGCGGCCTTCATCGGGTTCACCGGCACGCCCCTGTTCAAGCAAGACGAGATCACGAAGCGCATCTTCGGCGACTACGTCTCGCGCTACGACTTCAAGCGCTCCGAAGAAGACGGCGCGACGGTCAAGCTGGTCTACGAGAATCGCGGCGAGAAGCTGGGTGTGGCCAGCGCCGACCTGAACGAGCGCATGGCGCAGAAGATCGAAGACGCGGAGCTGGACGCCGATCAGCAGGCGCTGCTGGACAAGCTGCTGGGCAAGGACTACGAGGTCATCACCGCTGACGAGCGGCTGGACAAGGTCGCGGCCGACTTCGTCGAGCACTGCGCCGCGCGGTACGAGTCGGGCAAGGCGCTGGTGGTCTGCATCGACAAGATCACCTGCGCCAGGATGTTCCAGCGCATCACCCCGCGATGGCAGGCTAAGGCTGCGGCGGTGCGCGCTTCAGCGCTGGCGGCGGCGCAGAGCGGGCGGGAGGCCGAAGCCGCAAAGTGGGTGGCGCAGGCGGACTGGATGGACGAGACGATCATCGAGATCGTCATCAGCGAGGCGCAGAACGAGGTCGCGGACTTCAGGAAGTGGGGCTTCGACATCATCCCCCACCGCGCGCGCATGAAGCAGGGCTTCGATGTGCCCGGCGGCGAGCGGGTGGACGTTGAGAAGGCGTTCAAGGACCCGAGGCACCCGTTCCGCGTCGCCATCGTCTGTGCGATGTGGCTGACCGGCTTCGACGTCGAATGCCTCTCGACGATGTACCTGGATAAGCCGATGAAGGCGCATACGCTGATGCAGGCCATCGCGCGCGCGAACCGGGTGTACCCAGGCAAGGACTTCGGGCTGATCGTGGACTACAACGGCATGCTCAAGAGCCTGCGCGAGGCGCTGGCGCAGTACGCGATTGGCGACGGGCCGGGCGGCGGTGACCCCCCGTTCATCCCGATCGAGCAGCGCGTTCAGGCGCTGCTGGAGGCGATCGAAGCGACCGAACACCACCTGCGCGGGCTGGGCTTCGACCCGGCCAGGCTGATCGGTGCCGCCGGTTTCGCCAGGATTGCCGGCATCAAGGACGGGGCTGAGGCGGTTTACACCACGGACGATAGCAAGCTCCGCTTCGAGATCCTGGCGCGGCAGGTGTTCGTGCGTTTCCGTGCGTTGGTGACCGAGCCCACGGTCTACCGGTACGCCGAGCGGCACGACAACATCGAAGCCATCTACAAGAAGCTGACCGAGCGGCGCGACACGGCCGACGTCACCGAGTTGCTGAAGGCGCTGCACCGCATCGTCAACGAGGCCATCCGCACGTGGGCGCCAGGACAGGACCAGGCCGAGAGCTTGACGTTCGACCTGAGTACGATCGACTTGGACAAGCTGCGCGAGGAGTTCGCCAAGAAGGTCACGCGTAAGGCGACAGTGCTGCAGGATATCCGCGACATCGTGGAGCAGAAGCTCGCCGAGTTGCTGGACCAGAATCCGATGCGCATGGACTACCAGTTGAAGTACGAGCAGATCGTCGCGGCGTACAACCAGGAGAAGGACCGGACAACGATTGAAGAGACCTTCCGGCAGCTCGTTGAGCTCGCGAACAGCCTGGACGACGAACAGAAGCGCGCGACGCGGGAAGGACTCTCCGAGGAAGAGCTCGCGCTGTTCGACATCCTGTTGAAGGACGGCATCGGCAAGACCGACCGCGAGCACGTCAAGCAGGCGAGTCGCGAATTGCTGGTAGCTGTCAGGGCGCGTTTGGCGGAACTGGATCGGTTCTGGGAGAAGGAGCAGACCAAGGCCGAGGTGGAGACGCTGATTCTCGATCACGTCTACGCAAACTTCCCCGATCCTCCGTTCAGCCGAGAGGAAAAGACGCTCATCGCCGCCAACGTCTACGCCCACGTCTGGCAGCAGGCCGTGAGCGATGGCTTTGCCGTTAGTGCCTGATCGCCGTTCACTCGGGCCGGCTCGTTCGCCATACAGGAAGCCAGGCAAAGTGTTGACTATTTGTATGAGGTCATATATTTTGTATGACCATGGCTCAGTCAAGTTCCCCAGTCGATCTCGCCCCGCGTCACGTGAAGGCCGCGCGCGCTCTCTTGGCGTGGTCCCAGCAGGACCTGGCGAAGGCCGCGAAGGTCGCCACCTCGACGGTGGCGGACTTCGAGCGCGGCCAGCGGACCCCAGTAGCAAACAATGCCGAGGCCATCCGCACCGCCCTCGAGAGCGCCGGAATTCGATTCCTGCCCACCGGGGCCGTGATTGGACCGGCAGTCCCAGTCGTCACTCAATCCGACCGCGCGGGCGTGCCGGTCCGTTGGGTGAGCGCCGAGGACCTGTCCGACTGGGCCAACCGAACGGACGGCGCCGTCAGTCTTCCGACCCTGCTGGCATTTCTAGTTCGTGCCACCCACGGGACAGCCGTGCGGCTCCGTTTCCCCGCAGACGAAGGGGTCCGGCATCCCGGCTGGGATGGTCAGACGGACGCCAACGAGGCCAGCGAGTATGTACCCAAGGGAGTGACTGGCTGGGAAATCAGCGCCCAGCGCAGCGGCATTCCTGAGAAAGCTGCCAAGGATTACGGCAAGCGCACGAAGGAGCCCACGCCGATCGAGCCGCCAACCGCGACCTACATCTTCGTGACGCCACGTCATTGGCCCGACAAGGGCAAGTGGGCGAAGGCGCGGGTGGCCGACGGGCCGTGGCGTGACGTCACGCGTTTACGACGCCGACGACTTGGTTCACTGGATCGAGCAGACTCCGGCGGTCGGCCTCTGGCTGGCGACCCGACTGGGAAAGCGACCGTCCGGGACTCGGGAACTGGACGAAGTGTGGGAAGAATGGTCGCGCGCCACGCAGTGGCCGCTGACCGAAGACTTAGTGCTGAGCGACCGCGACGAGGACGCCGCCGAGGTGCTGCGCTGGCTTCGTGGCGAGCCGTCAATTCTGTCGCTTCAGGCCACCACCACCGACGAAGTCGTCGCTTTCTTTCACGCCGCACTGAGCGAGCTGCCAGACGACGTGGGCAAGGCGTATCGCGACCCGATGCCTGGTGGGGACCACAACCACAGCGGCGCGCGCGCTGGCCAACGCGCCAGCGCCCCTGATCCTTGTTTTGACCGAGCCAGAGCCCGGCCTCGCCGCTACCCTGGCCGACCGCGGTCATTACGTCCTGCAAGCCTATGACGAGGGACTCGCGGCGATCGGAGGGGTCCGCACGCTCGAGCGGCCGTCACGTGAGGGGATCGCGAGCGCCCTGAAGGCTGTCGGCATCGCCGAAACGCGCGCCGAGGCCCTCGCCCGGGACAGTGCCCGCAACCTCGCCGTCCTGCGCCGCTTGATTCCGGCAGCGCCAGGGCGCAGGCCCCGATGGGCGGAAGACCCGCCGCCGCACGCCCTGCTAGCGGCCCTGATGGCGGGCGGCTGGGACGAGACCGTCGAAGCCGACAAGGCGCGCCTGGCGGAGCTTGCCGATGAGCCTTACGACTCTGTCATCGCCGCCTTGACGCCCTACGTCGGCCAGTTCGACAGTCCAGTGCAGAAGGTGGGATCGACTTGGCGCCTTGCGTCTGTGTACGACGCTTGGCTGCTGTTGGCCGGCCATCTGACGGCGGCGGACATCATGCGCTTCGAGGCCGCCGCCCACGCCGTTCTGGGAGCGGCGGACCCGCGCTTCGACTTGGACCCAAATGAGCGGTGGATGGCCGGGGTTCGTGGCGTTCACCCAGATACTCGGGGATGCTGCGACACGGGATCGGCCAAGTCCTCATCCTCCTCGCGCTGTGGGGCGACCAAGTCGTCACCGTGCCCGCCGCCCGGCGGCGGGCTGACGTCATCGTCGGCAAGTTGTTGCAGGACGCCGATGCGCGCCGGTGGTGGTCGCTTTCAACTGATTTCCGCCTCTTGGCCGAAGCTTCACCAGCTGCGTTTCTTTCGGCGATCGAGGACAGCCTCGACGAGGACGACCCGCCGATCAGCGCCCTGTTCGGCCACGAAGAGGGGGGGATTTTCGGTGCCGAGCACCTGTCCGACCTGATGTGGGCGCTTGAGGCCTTGGCCTGGTCGCCCGATTGGATGCCCCGGGTCACTTACGTCTTGGCGCGCCTGGACGCCCTCGACGTCAAGCCGCGCCGCTACTCGAACGGGCCCGCTAGCAGTCTGCGACAGCTGCACCTGTTGTGGATCCCGCAGACCTTCGCCAGCTTGGACGAGCGTCTCCGCGCGCTGGACCTAATCCGAAAGCGGGAGTCCGACGCGGCTTGGAAGCTCATGCTCGGCATTCTGCCGGGCGGGCACGATACCTCCACGCCGTCACCGATGCCGCGCTGGCGCGACTTCAGCGTTGACCGCGTGGAGCCGGTCACCTGGGCGCTAGTTGGCCGCGGCGCTGCCGCTGTCAGCGAACGCCTCCTGGTGGATGTCGGACTCAGCCCGACGCGGTGGGTGATGCTGCTCGACCGGATCGGCGATCTGGCGCCGGGCCCCGAGGCGGTCCTGGATACGTTGGAGGCCGCCGAACCAAGAATCGGCGGCAGGAAGGACCGGGCGGTCTTCTGGGACAAGCTGCGCGGGGTTCTGCACCACAACCGCCAGTTCGTCGATGCCGAGTGGAGCCTGCCGGCCGAGGTCCTCGACCGCCTTGAGGCTGCTTACGACCGCTTGGCGCCCGACAACCAGCTGGAGAGGATCGCCTGGCTCTTTCAGCAGTCGGTGCAGTTGCCGAATCCCTCGGCGGAGGGGTGGGAGGCCGAGGAACGAGACGTCGAGACCGCTCGCCTGGAGGCGGCCCACGCCCTCTACGCCAGAGAAGGCGTCCCCGGCGTGTTGGCGCTTTCGCGGCTGAGCGATGCCCCCGGATGGCTTGGCAAGGCACTCTACGATGGCGGACTGTCGCCAGCGGAGGTCGACTTCATCGTCGCGACGGCGGCGCGTAGTGACGATCCTCATGAACGGGACGTCGCCCATGGGCTGATCGTGTCGGCCTTCGACGATCGCGGGAAAGACTGGGGAGCGGAGATGATCGCTAGAGCCCAGAGCGAGCAGTGGGGCGACCTCGCCTTGATGACCATCCTCCGGGCGCTGCCGATCGGTAGATGGACTTGGGGGCACGTCGCCGCCATCGGTGGCGATACTGAAGCCACCTATTGGAAGCGGATCCCGCGGTTCCGAAGCAGCGACGATATCGTCGACGTCATCTACGCGTTGCGCAAGCTGATCGAGGTCGGCCGCGCCCGTCACGCTCTGGCGCTCGCTGGCCGCGGGGAGAAGGAGGCTCTGCCGTCCGATTTGTTGGTCGAATTACTGCAGGAAGCATTGCGGCAGCCCTTCGTGGGCGACGGCGATGGCAATGAAGCCACCATGTTTCAGCACTATGTCGCGGAAATTCTCGGCATGCTCGACGAGCGCGACGACGTCGACCGGAACGCATTGATCACGCTGGAATGGAACTACCTTCAGCTGCTAGAGCATTCACGCCGTCCGCCGAAGGTTCTCCTTCGCGCGCTGTCGGAGCAGCCGACGCTGTTCGTTCAGATGCTGAGCGCCATCTTCAAACCGACCGAGGGAAGCGGCGTCATCGAACCAGAGCCGTCGGACCCCGAGCAGGCCCGCGCGGTCGCCACCCAGGCTTATCGCCTGCTCGAACTCTGGAACCGTATCCCCGGCGCGCAGGACGACGGAACGATCGACGGTGCGGTTCTGGAGGCCTGGATCAAGGAAGCCCGCATCCTTGCCAAGGCCGCCGGCCGAGAGGACATCGCGGACAGCCGGATCGGCCACATGCTGTCGGCGTCGCCGATGGGCACTGACGGAGCGTGGCCGGCCGAGCCGGTGCGTGACGTGCTCGATCTCTTCCGCAGCAAGCCGATGATCGAGGGCTTCGCGGTCGGCAAGGCCAACCGCCGGGGTGTCACGACACGGGCGCCGCGCGACGGCGGAGCGCTAGAGCGTGACGAGGCGTCCAAGTATCGGGCTTGGGCCAAGGCAGTTTCCTACGAGCATCCTCACACGGCGAAGGCGCTCGACCACCTGGCCGACCGGTACGAGTGGGAGGCCCGGCGGCACGACGAAGACGCCGAGCGCCTGGATTGGGAAGCCTAAGCTAGGCATCGCTGGCAAGCTGAACCGTTACGACGAGGTGTCTTTGTGAGCATCAGAGCCCAAGATCAGCAGGCCGCAGAGGCCGTTCAGCATGCAGCCGCCCACGCAGCCGAACAGCAGATCTGCCTTGTTGCCGGCCCAGGTACCGGGAAATCATCGACGATCGAGGAACGCGTCTGCTGGCTTCTTCAACAGGGGATTGGCCCTACTCGCATCGCAGTCATCTCATTCACAAACGCATCTGTCGTCGACCTGCGGCTGAGACTCCATGCCTATTGCCATCAACGGGAGCAAACAGGGATCGACGCAGTCTCGATTTCCACGCTCCATTCCCTTGCACTGCGGCTGTTACGTCGAGCCCACCTTCTGGAGAACTACCCCACGCGACCACTCGTGCTGGACGACTGGGAGCTGAAGAACGTCTACGACGGAGAATTCGGCCTCGCTCAGAACATCCCGAGCAAGCCGAGGCGCGAGGAAATACGCCGCTATTACGAGGCTCTCTGGAGCACCGGACAGCCAAACGCCGCTACCTACTTGCCGCCAGAACCGCCGATTACGGACGATGAGCGGCAGCGATTCAGCCTGTTCCATCAACCCACGTCGCAAGTCTACAGCTGCGTCCTGCCAGGCGAAATCGTTCGCAAGTGTGCCGACGCCGCCGCGGCTGGCGTCATGGATATCCCTGAATTGTTAGGAATCCAACACCTCATTGTTGACGAGTATCAAGATTTCAACATGGTGGACCTCCAGTTCGTCGACCAAGTGGCGGAGGCAGGCATTGTTGTGTTCGTCGCGGGAGACGACGACCAGAGCATCTACTCGTTTCGCCACGCTTCACCCCTTGGAATCCAGCGCTTCAACGCGAAGTATCCGGCCGCGGGTCTGCACTCGCTGCGCCATTGCTTTCGGTGCACTCCACGAATCTTGCACGCGGCCACAACTCTGATCCTGAACAACGCCGCCCCAGACCGCATACAGAAGAGCCTAGTGTCGCTGTACACGACCGCGGAGCCCCCGAACCAAGGAGTCGTTCACCGTTGGCGCTTCCACACGGCAACGCAGGAAGCGGACGCGATTGCAGAGTCTTGTAGCGCGTTGATTGCGGCGGGCTTGAGGCCCAAGGACATCCTCATTCTGTTGGCGACGAGGAGTCCACAGGGGGGCCTGTGGAACGTCCTGCAGGATGCGCTGAACCATGCAGGTGTGCCATACGAGCCTCCGAAGGAAGAGGGTTTTGCCGATACACCTTCGGGCAGGCTGGTCCTCGCGCTGATTCGAATCGTCTGCTCCCGCGATGACCAGGGCCTGCCCGAGGACTTGGTGGCGCTCCGTTTGGTCTCGGACTGAGGCACGGCGTCGGTGCGGCGACGTGCAATCGCATCCGAGAGTTCGTCATCGCAACCGCCAACACGGGCTTCCGCGACCTCTTCTACGCAGAGCTCCCGGACGGACTGAGCAGTCGCATGACGGCAGCTCTCGCTCACGCTCGGCAGTCCTGCGCAGACCTCGCAGCCTGGCAGCCAGAGGAGACATTGCACGAGCAATCGGCGGGAATTGCCGCGATTGTCGGGGCCACCATTGACGCTGAAGCGGCAGCCGCATGGCAGGAGTTTGTGGCACCGCTCCCAGGAGGCATGCGGCTGTCAGAACTGAGGGACTACGTGTGGGCGGACAATGCCCAGCAGCGCAACGACATTCTCGTTGCCGCACATCAACGCCTGGGCCCCGGGGCTGAAGCGCCGGAACCCGAAGCGCTGGACCGTGTGCGCGTAATGACAATGCACGGGGCCAAGGGGCTCTCCGCGAAAGTTGTGTTTATTCCGGGCCTCGAACAAGGGCTTCTGCCCAACCGTCACCAGAGTCCCTATGTCGCCCAGTTACTCGAGGCGGCCCGACTGCTCTACGTGTCGATTACGCGAGCACGAGCGGCGTGTGTGCTGTCGTTTGCTTCAAGGCGCACCAGTCAGGGGGAATTCCGACACCAGAATCCCTCGCAGTTCGCCGGTCAGGCCGGAGGGGCGTTCGGCGTTCGGACCGGTGGACTGAACGGAGCAGAGGCCGCCGCCATCTACAATCTGGTGAACAACTTGTAACTCGGATCGGGCTTGCGCGCGGCGACAATCCGGTCTACATATTGGTAGAGTCCGACCCGACCATCCAGCGCGCCGCCCGGCGCAGCTGGGGACTGACGTCGTCGCCCTCACGGCTTCGACGTCCTGCCACCACGCCAAGTGCTCTCGAGATGAGCACTTCGGTCCCGGTCCGGTTCCCGCGAACATCCGCCGGAACTCGCCGCCCAACCTAGAAGCACCATTCTGAAAGGAGGCGACGATGCCGACGCCCTACGATTCCGTCTTCCTCTCCAAGCCATTCGACCGCCCCACTTGGACGGCCGCGCCGGAGTACCGCGAGGGAGCGATGAAGACCTTCGGTTTCACCGAACGCCAGGCGCGCTTCCTGGTCGCGGTGATGCTGCACGGGGGCGTCTGCGCCGAGCGGCATCTGCAAGTTCGCAGGAATCGCCCATGGCCAGAAGGCGCACGACTTCTTCAAGAAACTGGTGGACCGAGGACACGCGACGAGCATTGCTCCGGGTGCGCTGCATCAGGGGCGCTTCTACCACGTTCACCACAAGACGCTCTACCGCGCCATCGGTGAGCCCGACAACCGGAACCGCAAACCACTGACTTGTGCGGCCGCCATCGAACGGCTGATGCTCTTCGACGCCGTGCTTGCCGAGCCGCAGCTGACCTGGCTCGGCTCGGCTCACGATAAGGTGTCGTACTTCAGCGATCGTGCCTCCCAGTTGCGATCCGAAGAACTCCCTCACCTCAGTTTCGGCCAGTCGAAAGTCACTCGCCATTTCCCGGACAAGCTGCCCATCGGCGTTCACCGGGACGGCCGTCCGGAGGTCTTCCTTTACTTGGTGACGAGGTCGAGCCCTGTTGACTTCCGTGTCTTCCTGGACCGCCACGCCGAGCTCTGGCGCGCCCTCTACCACTGGGAACTGCGGGTGCTGCTTCCACGTCCGTTCTGGAGCGAGCAGGCCGCGTACGAGCGAGCCTTCTACGAGCAGCTTGCCACACCGATATCGCTGTCGGAGAGCGAGGAACTGGCCTGGCTGTTTCGAGAGCGGCGACGCCTCGCGGAGACGAGCATCGCGTCCAGCGATGCGAGGTTTCGGACGGCCGAGCAACGGTTCCGTGCGCCCCGGTTCAGTTGGCTGTACCGCGCTTGGCGCCGGAGCGGTGACGCCGCCATCTGGCCGGCGATGTCCAGCACACTGGCGGACAAGATGGACCGCGGCGACGTCGGTCTTCGATGCGAGCGGGTCATCGGCTCGTACATGCACCTGGACGACCTCGCCGGGACGGCGTGATGCCTCGGAGGGGGAACAAGGGGGAGACAACATGCCGAGACGAAGTTGTCCCTCCGTCCACGTCGGTCATCTTGCCCGCTTGGCGGAGAGCCGCAGCGTAACGGCGGCGTTCTTCGCCGCCGGGAGACCGCGGGCGCAGAGGACCAGGAGAGGGAGAGCGGGCGTGAGCGACCCCAGCTCTCGGCCGCTGGGCCGTCCCGGCCGCGCCCCGGGGGTCGCTCACGCCCGAGCGCCGGTGTCACGGCGCGATGGACGTCGAACGGCGCCGTGGTGGCGTCGTTGGCCGACGCGAACGCAGGGTCGAACCGAGTTGAGATTCCGCCGAGGACCAGGATGGCGAATCGCGGCTTATTCGTGGGTGACATGGACGGTGCGTTCGCGCTCGACACCGCGGCCGTGAAGGACGGTGAGTCGGACTGAACGATGGAAGTGGCGCGGGTCTCTATGATGCAAGCTCGCAGGTTGCGTGAAAGGTCAGTGTGCAAGACGTGGCTGCGACCGATGCGAAGCAGGCAGAGCAGGGCACCGACGCGCACGTGTTCACACGGCGGGCCGGCAACGGCCGACTCTACGCCCGGCGGCCCGGTCGTCAAGGCGCTTGGGCCTTGACTGCCCGGGCCGTCAGGCGCTCTTTGGCTCTTATGCCGGCCCACCGTGTTGGCGGTTCGCGTGCCGCCGATACTTGCGCGCAATTACAGACGCTCAGGCCTTGGGGGGGTTGACGAGGAGCACAAACAGACGTAAGTTGGTTTTATCGCCGCCCGTGCCGGAAGGCACTCCTCCGAATCGCCACTCAGGCATCCGGAGCGCGCATTCGACCCACGCCCCAGGGCTCCGTCTCGAGCGCACCCTTTCGAACATCAGGACCCGAAGTTGGAGCCTCTCGCTGCGTTGCGATCCCAGGATTCGCGCGCAGCGGCTGCGTCGCGTTCACCAGAGACACGTTCACGCTGTCGAACTGCTGAACGCCTCAGAGACGGTCGCACTGACTGACGCGACCGTCGCCGCTCGGAGCACAGCCCCGCGGACGATGCCGGCTCCAGGCCGCATCCGCGCTCACCGTGTCGGCGCGTCGATCACCACATCGACGCGCCAGAGCGCGCCTCCCAGCCAACACGAATCGTCAGGACTCGCGTGCGATTGGGGGACCGCCATGGACGTGCCCGAGTGTGCGGAAGACGCGTCGGAACCGATCTCGATCGTCCGATGTCGGGAATTGCTGGGTGACGACGCCGACGCGTTGTCGGACGATGAGGTTCTTGTCGTCGCGCGCCATGCCGAAGCGCTGGCGCACGTCGTGATCGCACTGGCGCTGCAGGAAGGTCACATTCGGTAGCCGCCATGGCGAGACGACACCGCTTGTCGGCGCCCGGCGATGAGGCTAAGCTGCCGGATATGGTCGGCGCGGTGATCTATGTTCGCGTCAGCACGAAGGAACAGACCGAGAACCTCAGTCTGGCTACTCAGCTCCGCGCCTCCGAGGAGTACTGCCGCAGGCAGGGCTACGAGATCCTCGAACGTTTCCACGAAGAAGGCGAGAGCGCCAAGACGACGGACCGCAGCCAGCTCCAGGCGCTGCTGAAGTACTGCCGAACGCACAAGGGCAAGGTCCACTTCGTGGTCGTGTACAACCTCACGCGATTCGCGCGCGAGAAGTACGACCATTTCGCCCTCCGCGCGCACCTCAATTCGCTCGGCATCTCGCTGCGGTCGGTCACGGAGCCGATCGACGACACTTCCACGGGCAAGCTGATGGAAGGCGTACTTGCCGCGTTCGCGCAGTTCGACAACGACGTGCGCTCGGAACGAACGCGCGCAGGCATGCGGGCCGCTCTGGAACTCGGGCGCTGGACATTCCCGGCACCCCTCGGCTATCTGAACGCCCCAAAGTGGTCGGGCAAGAGCATCGTTCACGACCCCGAGCGTGGGCCGCTCGTCAAACGCGCCTTTGAGGATGTAGCAACGGGGCGATACAGCAAGCAAGAGGTCATCGCGCGCGCGACCGAGGCAGGGTTGCGCAGCCGAAGGGGGCTCGCGCTCTCACCCCAGAGTTTCGGCCAGATGATGCGGAACACCATCTACATGGGCAAGGTGGAGAGCCCGGACTTCGGCGTGTCCACGAAGGGCAACTTCGAACCGCTCGTGGACGAAGCCACGTTCTACCGCGCCCAGGCCGTGCTCGACGGCCGTGTCGTGGTGGCTGGTCCGCGACGGAGGAATCACCCGGACTTCCCGCTGCGCGGATTCGTCCGCTGCGAAAGCTGCGGCCGGCCGCTCACGGGTAGTTGGTCGAAGGGCCGGAACGGCCATTACGCGTACTACCACTGCCAGCGTCAGTGCCGAGCGGTGAACGTGAGCAAGGCCACCCTGGAAGGCGCGTTCGCAGACGAACTCGCGCTTTTGCAGCCGACCTCGGGCTACATGCGGCTGGTCAAGGATCGGATTCTGCTCGTCTGGGAACAGCGACGAGCGGAAGCGACGGATCGGACCGCGGATCGGGAGAAGCAGGTCAAGGTCATCCAGCAGAAGCTCGATCGGCTGGACGAGGCGTTCCTGTTCGCGCAGACGATCGACACCAAGAGCTACGAGCGGCAACGCGACAGGCTGCGCGAAGAAGTGACGCTGGCGCAGATCGACCAGCACGCCGAGGCCATCGACGAACTCGACGTACAGGGCATCCTGGCGTTCGCAGAACGCATCCTGCCGCGCGCCTCAGACCTGTGGGTCCAGGCTTCGCTCGACTACAAGCAGCGCCTGCAGCAGCTGTTCTTCCCGGAGGGGATCGCGTACGACGGAAATCGATTCAATCGAACCGCCGTAACGGCACCACTTTTCAGTTACTTGGCGCCGTCTGAGAGTGCTGATGAAAGAGTGGTGAGCCGGGTGGGTATCGAACCCACGACCCCGTGATTAAAAGTCACGTGCTCTACCCCTGAGCTACCGGCCCACAACCACAGCATTGTATCCGATTGTCTGACCACTTCAGGGCAAGGTCGAGCTCGCCCGCACATCCTCCGACGCGGCACGATCGACTGGCACTCCGCGGGTGAACGTGAACGACGTTCACCGAACGGGCGTCCTTCGCAGCCTGTTCCGCCGTCACCCTGCAGTGAGGCGCCCCGAACGACCGGAAGTCATCTCGGGGCGGACTCGGCTACCGCTTCCAGGACACCGACACGCCTTCGCCGGACGGCGAGACTATCGCCGAGACCAGCGCGGGGTTGGTCCGAACGGTCCTGAGGAAGTCATCCATCTCGCTCGCCTTGTTCACGACGTTGTGCGCGAGGAAGAGGCCGCATTTGTCGAGGCGCGGGAACACCATGTCGAAGAACCGCTGGTAGTCCCGCTTCCACGCGTCCAGGAACACGAAGTCGAACGTGCCTTGCAGCTTGGGAATGGCCTTGAACGCGTCGCCCTGGATCACTTCGACGATGTCCGAGAGGCCGGCCTGGCGAACGTTGGCCTCGGCTTCCTTCGCGCGCTGCGGGTCGTATTCGATCGTGACCAGCTTGCCGCCCGTTTCGCGCAGCCCCAGGCCGATCCAGATCGCGCTGTAGCCGCTGGCGGCGCCGATCTCGAGCGCGCGCTTGGTCGAGTGGGACGCCACCAGCATGCGCAGAAACCTGCCGTCTTCTTCCGACACGGCAAGCTGGCCGGTGTCGGCCCCGCGAATTCTCATCAGCAGGGCATGGAGCCCTTGCGAGATCCCAGGATCGGGGGCGGCCTGCGCGGCCCGCTGGACGCCGCCCGAAGCCGACGCAACCCGGGCAGGCGAGAGAGGCAACAGGCACATGCCCGCCGTGATTCCAAGTAGAAACACCAGCATCTTCTTCATGGGAACGTTCAACCTCGCACCGGCGCCGGGGGGTCCGGCCGCCGCACACCACGTGCGCCGCCAGCCGCAGGCCAGGCAGTCCAGTGTAATGCGAAGATCGGCGCTCGCCGAAATTGGGTCGTCCGGGTCTTCGGGGAGTAGGGCCGGGGAGTCGGGCGCAGGGGCGTTCGTTCGATCTGGCTGAGCCGCCAGCCCTCGGGCGCCGAAGCGCCGCACGCGCGAAGGCGGCGCGAGCCGCGTCAGCCGTCAGCCGCCGGCCGTTAGCCGCAGGCCGCGAGCCGCGTGCCGTGCCGCCGCCCCTACGGCCTCGCTGATGGGCTCAGGTTGATCATCCGGTCAGGACCGACGTAGGGAAGCGTCGCATCCCGGACTTCGGAGAGCTTGCCCAGGATCGCGGCGATACGCCACAGATGATCCTGGCACTGAGAGAGCTCCCGGCGGATGTCGGAGGCAAGGTCGTCTCGCATCAGGACCAGTTCCAGCGTCCCGGTTGCCGTCGTCAACGGGTTGTTCACCTCGTGACCGACAGCGGTGGCGATCTCGCCGATGGCGCGCAAGCGCTGCGAATGCACTTCCTGCACGTTCGTCCTCCGGGTCGCCATCAGCTTGTTGATGCGGGCCGTCAGCTCCCGAATCATGACGGGCTTCACCAGGTAGTCGTCGGCGCCGACTTCGAAGCCCTGGACCTTCGACGGCGTGTCGGCCACACCCGTCAGCATCAGGATCGGGACAATGCGCGTGGCTTCACGGCCGCGCAGGGCACGGCAGACCTCGAAGCCGCTCATCCCGGGCAGCAGGACGTCGAGCACGATGGCGTCGAACGGAGTCGAGGCGGCAGCCGCCAAAGCGGCAGGGCCGTCGCTGGCCAGGGTCACCGCGAAGCCCTGCGTGAGGAGGAGTTCCTGGAGCCCGCGGGCGGCTCGTTCCTGGTCTTCGACGACAAGTACGTGGGGGACAGGCACGAGGTCAGGTTTGGGCATGGTGTCTCATCCGTCGTCGGTAAATCGTATCGGTCGAGACGGGTCATGGCAGCAGGGGGCCGGAGCGAAAAAGTCGAAGTTGCACGGAACCGCGCCAGAGGCCCATTTTGAGGCCGCAGCCCCGCCGGATCGTGCTAAACTCGGTTGCTTTCTGTTGATGTTCAGCCCCTCCTTGCGAGGCGGGAGGCACATTGAGTCCCATCCTGATCCGGCCCGTCCGGGAACAACTCGAGCACGACCGTGTCATCCGGCTGCTCCAGGTCAAGTACCGGCGACGCTTCAACGTGGGGCTGAATCCGGGAGGGGAGCAGTCCGCCCCGGCCGGCGATCCGGCCGCCCCGGTCTACCCCGACCTGGTGCTGTCCGCGCCGGGCCGCGGCCGGCGTGTGCTCGGGGTCGTCGAGGTCGAGACCAGCGAATCGGTCAATAACCTCGAGGCCATGGCCCAGTGGGTGCCCTATAGCCGACTGTCGGCCGACTTCATTCTCTACGTGCCCGTGGTGTCGGTCGATTCGGCCCGCCGCCTGTGCGGCGACCTGAGCGTGGACATCGCCGAAATCTGGACCTACCACACCCTGGGCGACGAGCTCCGGTTCACGCAGGTCTACCACGCCGCAGATGCCAAGCCTTCAGCCAGGGCGGCAAAACCCGCTGCAGCCAAGCCGACGCACAAACCTGCCCCAAAGCCAGCCTCCAGGCCGAAAGCCAAAGCGAAGGCCGCATCCGGCAGGAAAGAAGTCGCCCCTGCGGCCAGGGGCAAGGCCCCGGCTTCGCGCCGCGCCGCGGCGAAGCCGATTCGGTCGGTCACGAAGGCCGCGTCCAAGAAGAAGTAGAAGTCGTATCAAGCCTTGCCTTACCTCAGCTTCACGCGCGATCATCGCGGCTACGAATACACAGCGGTTGTCCACTCCGGGCGCCGCCAGGCCTCGGCCGCCCAGCGAATCCTCTACTGGTTCCGGACGCCGCCTGGCGTGAAGTTCGGCCGCGTGCCGATAGACGAGGACGTCATCCGTTCGCTCGAAGAGCACAATCCGGGCGTGGTCTTCGACTGGGAGAAGATTCTCCAGCCTCCACCCCCGCCGAAGACGTATGGCGATCCCCGGGCGCGGGCAAGGAAGTACAGGCGCGAGACTCCCGCCGAAACTCGAGAGGAGAGCCGCGCCGAACCCGGCGCTCCGGCACCGGCACCAGCGCCAACTCCACTTCCGGTTCCAGTGGCGCCTCCTCTTGCGGCAGCCCCCGTCAATGCGGCGCCGCCCTCAGTCGGCAAGACGGCCGCGAAGCGAAAGCGGCGGCGTCGAGCGGCCCGCGGTGAAGCGACGACTGTCTCGCCAGCCGCGCCCGAGAGGCTCGAGCAGGCCCGCCTGTTCGAAAGCCACCCGGGCGCTGGACATGACGCGCGGATGGAGGCCTCAGGCGACGCGGCGTCCGATCGGGATGCACCTTCCGGCCGCGATCAGAACGGCACGTTGGACCTCGCAGACGATGGCGCCGAAGAGGCGGCGGAGGCGGCAGGGGAGCGACCGCCTGCGCCGGCTTCGACGCCAGCCGGCAGGGTGCTTGGGCCCGAGGGCCTCGCGCGGTTGAGAACCCGGTGCGCCGAGCTGATGGCCAGGATCTCCGAGCGCGTGCCGGACGCCGCACAGGCCGACGCGCTGCGCGATCAGGCCGAGCGCCTCAATCCGGATGCCTGGGTGACGGCCGACGAGGTTCGCGACGGACTCGAGCACTACGAGCAGATCTACCAGGACCTCCGGCACGCCCTCGGTCCAGACACAGGAGCCCGGCGGCGCGGGCGGCGACGGGGCCGATCGGGGCGCCACGGCAGAGCCGGCGCCGAAAGCACCGAAACCCCGACCGCAAAGGACGGGCAGGCTGGTCCGGAGCCCGACGACACCACCTCCTGATATCCCATAAGCGGACGACGCCCGGGCCCCGTCAGCCTTCGAGTTCATGGACCTCCTTATTTCAAGGGCACCGGCCAGACCGCCTGGCAGAACGTCCGAATGTAGCGGGGTGGCGCAGGCTCGCCTGCGCCGGGCGGGACGGGCTAGAATACAAACAGCGCTCCAGATCATTCCCGGACGTCGGCGTCTTCTCTCTTTCACCTGATGAGGTTTCCGATCATGAAGTTCGCGCCGAGTCGTTGGTCTGCGATTGCCGGTGCGCTGCTGTGCGGGACCGCGGTGCTGGCCCAGGCGCCCACCCCGGTCCAGGCACCCGCCCAGGCTCAGCCGCCGGCCCAGGCGCCGGCCCAGGCTCAGCCGCCCGCCCCGGCGCGGCCCCAGCAGACCCCGACCTTCAAGATGAACATCAACATCGTGACGACTGATGTGATCGTCCGCGACGCGCGCGGCCAGTTCGTCCCGAACCTGGCGGCGAGCGACTTCGACGTCTTCGAAGACAACGTCAAGCAGGAGATCGCCTCGCTCGTGATGATTCACGGCGGCCGCACGTACAACCTGGAAACGCCGCCGCCGCCTCCGCCGGCCGAGGGCATCATCCTGCCGCCGGCGCGCCCGACCAACGACGCCGCGGGGCGGATCTTCGTCATCTTCATCGACGACCTGCACCTCGACTTCAAGAACACCGCCCGCGTCCGCGATCTGGTGAAGAAGATCAAAGACCAGCTGATCCACGAAGGTGACATGTTCACCATCGTGTCGACCGGCACCTCGTCGATCGCCATCGATCTGACCTACGACGTCCGGCGATTCGACGAAGCGATCAAGAAGATCATGGGCGGGGCGTTGAAGGCGACCGACATCATCCAGGGGCCGGAAGGGGCGGAAGGCCCCTCGGAGGTCCGCTACCGCGCGCACGTCGCGTTTGCGACCGCCTACGACCTGATGAAGCAGCTCGAAGCCGTCCACAACCGGCGGAAGGCGATGATCTACATCAGCAACGGGTACGACTTCAATCCGTTCCCCAAGGCGCGGTCCGGTCAGGTCGATCCGGCCTTCGAATCAAGAGATGATCCGGCACGCCAGGCCCAGCTGAACAACCAGAACTCCGACCCGCAGACCCAGGAACAGGATCCGACGCAGGCCACGGGCAACATCTTCGCGGACGCCGATCTGGCGCGGGAACTGGCGGATGTGACCCGGGCGGCGAACCGGGCGAATACGACGATCTACACGATGGACTCGCGCGGCCTGGTCGGGATGCCGGACATCGACGAGAAGATCGACCCATCCGAGTTCCAGCAGTACCTGTCGAACTCGATCAACAGCCTGCGCGTGCTGGCGGAGCAGACCGGCGGAATCCCCGTCGTCAACCAGAACGATTTTACGCGGGCGCTGAAGCGGATTGACGCCGAGACCAGCGACTACTACATGCTCGGGTATTACTCGAACAATCCGGATCCGATGAGGCGCCAGCGGACGATCGACGTGAAGGTCAAGCGGCCCGGCCTCGACGTCTGGTCCCGCAAGTCGTACTCGCTCAAGCCGTTGCCGGTGCCGAAGAAGTAGCCAAGGCCTACCCCAAGTCCTAGCGGCTCATTTCCGCTCCATCGCTACATGTGGTAGAGGGCGCCGTACTTTCAGTTCACGCAGGCCGCGCGTCCTGCTATACTACGTCGGTTTCGCCAGCTTGGCGGGCAGAGGCCCAACTTCTGGTGCGAGCATCCCGGCCTGCGTTGAATATCTCAGCACGGCCTGGATCCGCGGTGTGTGTGTCCAGAAGTTCACTCAACGTGCGCCGAGCTGAAACCTGTCGCCGCCGGTCGGTTGCTATACTGCGTCGGTTCCTGCCGGACCCTGCAACGGCGTGCGACGTTCTGGACCCTCGGGTTCCTCGAAAGCGCCCTCTCATCTTGAATCACAACCTGGAGAAGAACTGATGCGGCAATCTGCGAAGACCCTGGCGGGTTTCGCGCTCGTGTGTGCACTCCTGGCTGGCACGGCCCAGCTCAGCCTGGCGCAGAACATCACATCCGGCACGCTGGCCGGCCTCGTCACCGATGCGCAGAAGGGCGTGCTGCCCGGGGCGACCGTCACGGCCGTTCACACGCCGACCGGCACCACGTATGAAGCGGTGACGCAGGCCGATGGCCGATTCACCATTCTGTCGGTTCGCGTCGGCGGGCCGTATACCGTCAAGATCGCGTTGACCGGCTTCAAAGCGTTCGAGCTCACCAACGTCAGCGTCGGACTGGGCGAATCGAAATCGCTCGACGCCACCCTGCAGCTGGAGGCCTTGACCGAGACGGTCAATGTCGTCGCCGAAGCGCAGACCATTGACACGACCCGGGCGGGCACCGCCTCGAACGTCGGGACTCAGGTAATCGAGTCGCTGCCGTCGATTTCGCGCAGCATCAACGACTTTGCGCGCACCTCGCCGTTTGTGAACATCTCGCAGGCGGCCACCGGCAACGATCAGGAAGTCAGCGTGGCGGGCCGGCCCAATCGCTACAACAACATGCAGATCGACGGCGCGGTGAACAACGACGTGTTCGGGCTGTCGTCGACCGGCACGCCTGGCGGGCAGACGGGCACGCAGCCGATCAGCCTGGACGTCATCCAGGAGATCCAGGTGCTCGTGTCGCCCTACGACGTGCGGCAGGGCGGCTTCTCGGGAGGCGGCATCAATGCCGTCACCAAGAGCGGAACCAACGCCTTCCACGGGACCGCGTACTACTTCGGCCGCGACCAGAGCCTGATGGGCACGATTCCCGGCGTGCCGACCTTCGCGAAAGCGAGCCCGGCCGACAGCAAGGTCGGCGCGTTCACCGACAAGCAGATGGGCTTCAGCCTCGGCGGGCCGATCGTGAAGAACCGCGCGTTCTTCTTCGGGAACGTGGACTGGGCCCGCAAGCTGACGCCGGTCGGCTTCTCCCTCGACGGCGCGTCGGGCACGCAGTGGAACAACAACGTGGCTGACGTCCAGGCGATCCTCGACCGGCTCCAGTCGGTGTACCACTACAACCCGGGCGGCGTCGGGGAAGTGAGCAAGCCCAACAACAGCGACAAGATCTTCGTGCGGACCGACTTCAATCTCTCGCCGCGCAACCAGCTGACGGTGCGGGTGAACTACGTGAAGGGCGTCGCATCGGTCGGGTCGCAGAACGCGAACACCTACAACCTGCCGGACCACTTCTACTACATGACGGACAAGATGCTGCCGTCGGCGGTGGCCCAGCTGAACACCACGCTCGGCAGCTCGATGTTCAACGAATTTCGCGTCACGTATCAGCGCGAGCGCAACGTGCGTGGCGGCCAGCCCGGGAATCCGACCTTTCCCGAAGTGCGGGTCTACATGCCGGGCAGCACGAGCAACAGCATCTACTTCGGCACCGAGTACTCGTCGCAGGCCAACCGGCTGGATCAGGACATCGTCGAGGTGACCGACGACCTCACGCTCGTCGCCGGCAACCACACGCTGTCCATCGGCACGCACAACGAGTTCTACAAGTTCTACAACCTGTTCATCCAGGACTTCAACGGCGCCTACACGTTCTCGAGCATCGCGAACTTCAATGCGGGGCTGGCGCAGCAGTTCTACCACTACTTCTCCAACACGTCGAACCCGAACGAGGCGGCGCAGTTCTCGGTCCAGCAGTTCGGCTTCTACGCCGGCGACAAGTGGCGGCCTGCGTCCAACTTCACGCTGAGCTACGGCGCCCGCGTCGACCTGCCGCGCTTCCCGGACAAGCCCCTGGCCAATCCCGTGTCGGTCACCGATTTCGGCTACGCCACCAACGTCGTGCCGGCGCCGGCGATGTGGTCGCCGCGGGCCGGCTTCAACTGGGACCTGAGCGGCAGCTCGGCGACGCATATGCAACTGCGGGGCGGGCTCGGACTCTTCGCCGGCCGCACGCCGTATGTGTGGATGTCGAACCAGTACGGCAACACGGGCGTGCAGTTCACCAACCTGTCGACCAATTACAGTACGAGCAACATGATCCCGTTCGTCGCGGATCCCAACAACCAGCCGACGACCGTGTCGGGCGGCGCGGCCGGGCGCCAGACGATCAACGTCATCGATCCGAACTACAGCTTCCCGTCCATCATTCGCGCCAACATCGCGATGGACCGTGACCTGGGCGTGCTCGGCCTGGTGGGCACCGCCGAGTTCCTCTACTCGAAGACGGTCAAGGACATCTACTACCAGAACCTGAACATGAAGGCGACGGGCCTCCAGCCGGATGGGCGCACGCAGTACAACGGCACGGGTCCTCAGCCCGCCGGCACGGCGTGGTCGTTCGGGCAGCAGGGGCTGCGTCCCGATCCGAACCTGAACAACGTCCTGCTGCTGACCAACAGCAACCAGGGGCACACCTGGTCGATGGCGTTCAAGGTGGAGCGTTCGTTCAAGAACGACCTCCAGTTCGCGGTGTCCTACATCTACGGCAAGGCGTACTCCACGGTCGACGGCACCTCCAGCGTGGCGAATTCGAACTTCACGGGGACGCCGATCGGCGTCGACGCGAATCATCCTCCGCTGGCGCTGTCGAACTACTCACCGGGCAGCCGCATCAACGTCTCGGCGACCGTCCCGGTCCCGCTCCCGGCTGGAATCAGGAGCCGCCTGTCGTTCTTCTACAACGGCCAGCAGGGACGGCCGTACGACCTCCGGTACAGCCAGGACGCCAACGGCGATTCCGCCAGCGGCAACGACCTGCTCTACATTCCCTCGTCTGCGTCCAATGTCGTCCTCACGGGCGGCACGTGGGCCGACTTCCAGACGTGGCTGAGCAAGTTCCCGGGCGCATCCGGCTACAGCGGCCAGATCATGCCGCGCAACGCCCTGCGGGCGCCGTGGTCGAATCAGCTCGACCTTCGATACGCCGTGAACATCCCGACCCCCGGCAAGACCCGGGTCGAGCTCACGGCCGACGTGCTCAACTTCCTCAACCTGCTGAACAAGAAGTGGGGCTGGCAGTGGTGGGGGCCGTTCCCGTCGAGCAGCCAGGCGATCGGCTACAGCATCGACCAGGCCACCGGCCTGCTGAAGTACAACATCACGACCATCACGGCCACCTCGACCAACAACGCGAACCAGTACGGAAACGTGCTGACGCGCGACGATCTGCGGTCGCGGTGGCAGGCGCAGTTCGGGGTCCGGTTCCGGTTCTAACCGGCATCGGCCGGGCACCCGGGCTTCGAACCGCTCCCTCAGGTTCGAGGCCGAAGTCTGACAGGCCGGGGGACGAGGCGCGCCTCGTCCCCCGGTTCTGTTTCGGGCCCAACGCTCGAGACGCGCCGGCCCGGAGTGGACGGCGACGGGATGATCTTCACCCGCCCCGGTCCGGTGCAGTCAGCCTCGGACGCCGGAAATGGGCGTGTTTTGTGACGCGGACCGGTCATTTGCACCATCGGATCCCTTGACCGCGGTCCTTTGCTATACTGCGACGATTCGTGCCGGGGTGCTTCCCGCCCGGCATCCCGTACCTGCATCCATTCGCGTTGTATTGCCCCCCTCAACCAGTCTTCGAGAACATGGAGGTGGCGTGATGCGGCAGATCGGAAAGGCCTTGCTGGGCCTGGCGCTGGTGTGTGTCTTGATGTGGCCGGCAGCCGGCGCGTACGCGCAGGGCGTGACGACCAGTTCGATTACCGGTGTCGTGAAGGACGCACAAGGGCTCGTGGTTCCGGGCGCCAGCATCACGGCGGTGCACACGCCCTCGGGAAGCACGTATGAGGGCGTCACGCTGGCGGATGGCCGGTTCTCCATACAGGGCATGCGCGTCGGCGGCCCGTACAAAGTGACCGCCTCGCTCGCCGGCTTCCAGCCGCAGACCCTCGACGGTGTGTTCCTGAACCTCGGCGTGGGCACGGACCTCGTCCTGAACCTGAAGACCGTGGCGGCCGCCGAGGAAGTCACGGTCGTCGGGCGGACCGATCCCGTGTTTGGATCGAACCGGACCGGCGCCGCGACGACCCTGAGCCGCGAGACGCTGGCCACCCTGCCGACCATTTCCGGCACCCTGTCATCGATGACGCGCCTGACGCCCCAGAGCGGCGGCGGGATGTCGTTCGCGGGACAGGACAGCCGCCTGAACAACATCACGGTCGACGGATCGTATTTCAACAACTCCTTCGGCCTGGCGGGCACGCCCGGTGAACGGACGGGTGTGGCGCCCATCTCGCTGGCGGCCATCGAGCAGATCCAGGTCAACATCGCGCCGTTCGACGTCCGCCAGGGCAACTTCGTCGGCGCCGGCGTCAATACCATCACGCGCAGCGGCACCAACCAGTTCCGCGGGTCGATCTACAACCAGTTCCGCAACGAGAGCATGGGCGGCACGAAGGCCAAGGACCTGAGTGTGAGCCAGGGCAAGTTCAACTTCCGCGAAACCGGGGAGTGGCTGGCCGGACCGGTCCTCAAGAACAAGCTGTTCCTGTTCGAGAGCTATGAGGACGAAGTGACCAAGTCGCCCGGCACGACGTTTGTGGCCAATACGGGCGGCCAGCCCGTCGGCGGCAATATCACCCGCGTGCTGCAGTCCGACCTCGATCAGATGGCCGCGTTCCTGAAGACCAACTTCAACTACGATCCGGGCTCGTACCAGGGTTACGACTTCAAGGTCCCGGGCAAGCGGTTCCTCGGGAAGCTGGACTACAACCTCAACAACCAGAACAAGGTGACGCTGCGGTACACGCAGCTCGACTCGAGCACCGACGTCCTGGAATCCAACTCGTCCTCCCTTGGAAACGGCAACCGGCGAACCAGCACGCTGTCGATGAACTTCTCGGCCTCGAACTACTCGATCCTCGAGAACATCCGTTCGTTCATCGGCCAGGTGAATTCGGTGATCGGCACGACGATGTCCAACGAGCTGATCGTGGGCTACACGCACCAGGATGAGAGCCGAGGCGACGTCGGCAAGCTCTTCCCGGTGGTCGACATCCTCTATGGGGATGGGTCGACCTACATGGCGTTCGGGTCCGAGCCGTTCACGCCGAACAACGAGCTGCGCTACAACACGTTCCAGGCGCAGGACAACTTCACGAAGTTCACGCAGCGGCACACCTTCACCGGCGGCGTCACCTTCGAGAAGTATCACTCCGAGAACGTGTTCTTCCCGGGCAAGCAGAGCGCCTACGTCTATAACACGCTCGACGACTTCTACAAGGACGCGAACGGCTACCTGGCCAACCCGAACCGGACGACCTCCCCGGTCACCCTCAAGCTCTTCCAGGTGCGGTATCTCAACGTGCCGGGCGTCGACAAGCCGATTCAGCCGCTCGACGTGATCTACTGGGGCACCTACGCCCAGGATGAGTGGAACGTCCGGAGCAACCTCAAAGTGACAGCCGGGATCCGGTTCGACGTCGCGAGCTTCGGGGACACGGCGTATGACAACGCCGCCGCCGACGCGCTGACGTTCCTCGACGAGCACGGCCAGCCGGTGCACTACAACACGAAGAAGCTACCCGACCCGAGGCTTCTGTGGTCGCCACGGTTGGGGTTCAACTGGGACGTGACCGGAGACCAGAAGACGCAGGTGCGTGGAGGCACGGGCGTCTTCACGGGACCGCCGGCCTATGTATGGATCTCAAACCAGATCGGCAACACGGGCGTACTGACCGGGTTCGATGCGATCACCAATACGACCACGCGGCCGTTCAACCCAAACCCGGACGCGTACAAGCCGACGGGGACTCCGACCGGCGCGCCGGCGGCCACCTATGAGCTGGCGCTGACCGATCCGACCTTCAAGTTCCCCCAGATCTGGCGCAGCAACATCGCGGTCGATCGCAAACTGTTCTGGGGCATCTCGTCGACAACCGAGTTCATCTACAATCGCGACGTCAACGGGATCTACTACATCAACGCCAACCAGCCCCTGCCGCAGTCGGCCTACACCGGTGTCGACGCGAGGCCGCGATGGGTTGCCTCGGGCCTGGTCGCAACCCGGCTGCCCGCCAACCAGAACGTGCAGGACGCCATCGTCCTGAAGAACCAGAACGTCGGACGGTCGTGGAACATCGCGCAAACATTGTCCAAGAACTTCCTGAGCGGGTTCTTCTTCAAGATCGCCTACAGCTACGGCGAGGCCAAGAACACGGTCGATCCGGGCTCCATCGCGTTCGGCTCCTGGCAACAGAACCAGATCCCGTTGAATGCGAACACCCCGCCGCTGGCCTTCTCGAGTTCCTCGCCGGGGCACCGCGTGTTCCTCGCCACGTCCTACACGAAGGAGTTCCTCAGCTTCGGCGCGACCACGGTAGCGATGTACTGGTCGGCCAGCACGATCGGCAATTCGAGCTACGTCTTCTCAGGCGACGCGAACGGCGACGGCAACACGTCGAACGACCTCATCTACATCCCGCGCAACCAGAGCGAAATGAACTTCGTGCAGTTCGCCTCGGGTGGAACGACCTACACGCCCGCCATGCAGGCAGCCGCGTGGGATGCGTACATCAGCCAGGACAAATACCTGAGCGCGCATCGCGGCCAGTATGCGGGCCGCAACGCGGTGTTCTTCCCGATGGTCAACCGGATGGATGTCAACATCTCGCAGGAGTTCTTCCACAAGCTGGCAGGCCAGCGCCACGGGCTGGCGGTTCGGTTGGACATCCTGAACTTCGGCAACCTGCTCAACAAGAACTGGGGTGTATCGCAGCGCATGGTCAGCAACTCACCGTTGACCAACCCGGGCCCTGACGCCAACGGCGCGCTGTCGTATCGCATGCGGGTGCTCAGCGGCGCGCTGATGAATACGACGTATCAGCAGACCTCGAGCCTCAGCGACGTCTACACGTTCATGGTCTCGCTGCGGTACTCGTTCAACTGATCCCAGCGCTCGGTTGAGTCGAGTACACGCCGGGAATGGAGCAGGCGGGCTTCAGCCCGCCTGCCCGGGGCTCACGAGCTCAATACCAGTGAGCCCCGGGATTAGGGCCCGGGCGGCGCGAGAAGCGCCACGGGCCGAAGCAGGGGAACAGGGGGACGAGGGAAACCTCGCCCCCCTGTTTTCATTGCGTGCGGAAACACCGGCGCGCGCAGAAGAATCACGCGAATCAGCGCAGAGCGGAACCGCGCCAGGATGGGTTCGGGCTGAGTATGAACGGGACGGGGGAGGCAGCCGGGCAGACAGACACGCGGGGACACGCGGCCGGAGGCAGCCGCGGGGTCGGAAGATGGACTCGATCAGGACGCTTTGGCGGCGGTCAGGGGCGAACTGAAGGCGGTGACCCGCAACGACGCCACCGTGTGGTTTCGCCGATGGCTGTGCGTTTCACACGCGCGGCCCTTCTCCTCGACGTAGGCGACCTCGCGATTGGTCGCCAGCTCGCGGTACCGTCCCACCACGCATCCGCATTCGAGCGTTGTGAATCCGAGCAGTCGAACCAGGCTCATCATGGCCTTCTCCGCGTTTCCCCGAAGCAAACATCGTGCCCGTCAAAAAGTCGGGCGGAGCGCGGATACACATCGCGCCTACCCATGAATATCGGTGTAATTTCGACATTCTTGAGCCCGTTTGACCTGGGCGGGCGTCCGAATGCGTAGACAAGATCGTCCGATTGCCGGTGGACGTTGGATTTCTCAACCAACTACTTGGATCGGGCGCGTAAGGGTCCGTCCTGCGGTGTCGAATTCCGCACCAGCCGGCCCGCCGCGGCGTGTGCGCGACTGTGCGCCTCAGGGAGGTCTGCCTCCAAGCCTGCCCAATGACGTCATCGCTTGACAGGTGGAAGCGGCTGCCGCGATAGTTGACCGACCTGGACGCCTCCCGGGCCGCCCGGGCGACGGCCGGGCGTTTCACCGACCGGCGGATGGCATGAGTGCATCGAAAGGGGAGTCATGCGACGAGCGTTGATTGGGGTGGGTGTGGCCGCAGCTTTCGGAATCGGACTGTCGGCCGAAATCGGCACCGATGTGGGAACTCGCCTTTTGCAGGACTCGGCGGTCAAAGCGGCAATCGAATCGGCCATGCGAAACGAGCCCCAGACGGTCGGGGACCAGCTGGCCATCTGTGAAGTCCCCGCCCCTCCCTTCAAGGAAGGGCCGCGGGGGGAGGCGTTCAAGCAACGGATGCAGGCGGTCGGGCTCAAGAACGTGCGCGTCGACGCGGCCGGCAACGTGCTCGGCGATCGCCCGGGCCGCTCGCCACGCCCTCACCTGGTGATAGCGGCCCATCTGGACACGGTGTTCCCGGAAGGGACGCCGGTCACGCCCAGGCGGGACGGGACGGTGCTTTCCGGCCCCGGCATCGGGGACGACTGTCGCGGTCTGGCCGTGCTGCTGGCGGTCGTTCGCGCGCTCGATGGAGCCCGGGTGCAGACCACCGGATCGATCACCTTCGTCGCCAACGTGGGGGAGGAAGGCCTGGGTGATCTGCGCGGCACCCGGGAGCTGTTCGACAAGACGCTCAAGGGCACCATCGATCGCTTCGTGTCGCTGGACGGCGGGGGGACGGGGATCACCAACGAGGCGGTCGGCAGCTTTCGCTACAAGGTGATCTTCAAGGGGCCCGGCGGCCACAGTTTCGGCGCGTTCGGCAACGCCAATCCCGTCCATGCCCTGGGGCGGCTCATCTCGGACATCGCCGACTTCCAGGTTCCCGCCTCGCCCAAGACGACGTTCAATGTCGGCCGGGTCGGCGGCGGGACCTCGATCAATTCGATTGCGATGGAAGCGTGGATGGAAGTGGACATGCGATCGGGGGACCAGGCATCCCTGGTGGCGATCGATGCGCGGTTCCACAAGGCCGTCGAGCGCGCTCTCGCCGCCGAGAACGACCGGTGGGGCAATCGGGGCCGGCTGACAGTCGATACCGAGCTGCTCGGCCGCCGCCCGGGAGGCCATACCGCCTCTGAGTCGGCGATTGTCCAGGCCGCGCTGTCGGTCAGCCGGGCGGTCGGCATCGATCCGCGGCTGGGTGAAGGCTCCACCGACTCGAACGTGCCGATGAGCCTGGGGATTCCAGCCGTCACCATCGGCGGGGGAGGACGGGGCGCCAACGGGCATTCCCTGTCGGAAACCTTCGACGCGACCGACTCGTACAAGGGGACCCAGCGGGCCGTGATGCTGGCGGTCGCGCTGACAGAGGATCCGATCAAGTAGCGGGACCGGCGACGGTTACTCGAGGCGCCGTTGCTTCGAGTCGGGCGAGCCAACCGGGTCGGAGTGGGGGTCGCGATGGCCGTTGTGCTCTATTCGATGTCCGGCTGTCCGCATTGCCTGGCGGCGCGCGAGTTCCTGATCTCAGCCGGAGTCCCGTTCAGGCTGCGGGATCCGTCGCGCAACCGAATCGCGCTGACCCGCATGGTGGCGCTGACGGGCCGGGCCTCGGTCCCGACGCTTGCCGTGGGCCGCGATGTGTGTGTCGGCTTCGATCGAGCGCGCTGGTCGGACATGCTCAGCCGCGCGTGAGCACGCCAACGTCGAGGCGCGCCGGGCGGGCGCTGCAGATCACTGCACAGGGTTTCCGCAGGTGGCACACGAGCGCACGGAATCGTCCGCGCCCGTACACATTTGCACGGCCCCGGCACCGATACGTCGAGAGAGAAGTCGCGATGCTCGAAGGAAATGTGATCCTGGCCAGACGGAATCACCCTTGCTACACGAGAGCGTTCTGGTATTATCCGAATAACATTCGGTTTCCTGATTGTCGGTGACGGCAGTGCACACACGTACCTCGATGCGGCTTCTTCGGACTCTCGGGCTGGCGGCCATCGGGCTGTCGTTGGCGTGGCCTGCTGCGGCCCTGCAGGCTGAGGCAACACCTAAAGAGACCGCCTCTGCCAAACGGCCTGCTGCCGCAGCGAAGAAGACCACGAGGTACTCGGCGTCGGCCGCACGGGCACGCCGTGTGGCCCTGGCGCGGGCGCGCGAGCTGGCGTCGCTGTCCATCCCGCTCTACAAGATCGATGCGCAAGGCGACCTCGTCCCGGATGTCCGGGCCGAGGCGGCCGTGATCTACAACCCCGCGACCAACCAGGTGCTCTGGGAAGAGCACTCCAACGACCAGCGCTCGATCGCCAGCATCACGAAAGTGATGACCGCGCTCTGCTTCCTCGAGACGGAGCCCGACCTCGAACAGGTGGTGACCGTCGAGCGGTCGGACGTGTACGCCGCGAACACGACCTACCTGCGGGCCAACGAGAAGGCGTCGGTCGATGCGTTGCTGCACCTGCTGCTGATCGCCTCGGACAACGCGGCGGCCCGTACGCTGGCGCGCGTGTCGACCTACGGCTCGGCAGGCTTCGTCGATCGGATGAACCAGAAGGCCGCCGCCCTCGGCCTGACGAGCACGGCCTACAAGGATCCGTCGGGACTCGATCCCGAGAACGTGTCGTCGGCCTACGACATGGCCCGGCTGATCACCTACGCGGCCGGTGAAGAGCACATCTCCAGCCTGATGCAGACCGAGCATTGCACGGTCCGGACCGAGCGGCGCCTGATCCAGATTCACAACACGAACCAGCTGCTCCGGACCTCCAGCGTGGATGTGGTGGGCGGGAAGACCGGCTTCATCGCCCGGGCCGGCTACTGCCTCGCGGCCCTGCTGCGCGTGCCGGCGCTCGATCAGACCGTGGCGGTGGTGGTGCTCGGGGCCCGATCCAACGCCGCGCGATTCATGGAAACCCGTCACCTGCTGGACTGGATTTCGACGAGGATCCCGCTGGTGTCAGCCAAGGATCCGCACGAGCCGCAGCCGCCCGTCCCGCACGATCCCCGGCCGTAGAGAACCCCGATAACCCCATCGCCCGACGGACCGTCGAGGGCAGGCCCACCTGCCGCCCGCGGCTAGACGTGCGCCTGGAGGCGTCCCCGACCGCCACGGGCTCGCGGTCCCCGAACCAGAGTCAGATGTGATAGCCCTTCTGCTGGGCAGCGGCGTCGAGCGGCAGCGTGGCGATGGTGTCCACCGAGAGCATGACGGGCCGATCCGCGGTCCGCGCATCATAGGCTTTCACGTATCTCAGGCAGGTGTCGCACGCGTAGAGCAGGTAGCGGCCGTCGCGGCTGGCGAACGACTTGATCAGGCGGCGCTCGTGATTGCCGCAGAACGGGCAGGTCAGCGGGGCGAACGGCCAGACGCCGGTGCAGCGCCCGCAGATCATGCGTCGCTCTGCTGAAGGCGTAATCACGGCCATGTCGGGCTCGCCGCCGCAGAACGGACAGTAAGCCCGCTTCCACGCGTCCAGGTCGACCCGATGCTGCATCAGCTCGACCGGCCTCGACAGGAAGGGCCTGGCGGCCAGCGCCAGCACCTGGCGGAACACCTCGTCCCGGCCGGTTGCCTCGGGAGGCTGGTCGTCGGCGGCCGCGCGGGCAGGCATGCCGGCCACTCCGGCGAGCGCAGGCGCGACGGTCTCGGCGTACCAGGCCGCCACCTGATCCGGCGTTGGCATCCCGGCCCGCACCCGGGCCTGGATTGAGGCGTGGTCCGCGTCCTCGATCGCGCCGTGGCGCCGGAGGATGTCGGTGATCAGCCTGAAGACGAGCCGCAACTCCGTCCAGTCGAACGGAATCTCCGAGAAGCGCAGGATGGGCTGGCCGCTGCTGAACTGGCGCGCAACCCAGTCGACGTCAATCTCGAGCCACGGGGTGGAGATGCGGCCGTGCGCCCGCTTGTGAACGGCCGCCATGTCGATTTCCAGATCCACCGCCGGGGCGAGATCGGGCTGTTCGACCTTGAGACGCCGGAGTGCGGCGACCTCAGGGGAATCGGCTCTGGCCGGGCGCGGATGTTGATGCGGGCTGTGTTCTGCGTTCACCAGAGCGATCTGTACACGCAACCTGTCCCGCGCCATCCCAGGGCACGCCTGACGCGCGCCGCTGCCTCGATCGGCCTTCGCCTGGCGTTTGAAATTCCGGAAAAAGGAGCTTATGCTCTTCCCGGCTCTGTCCACAATTCCCTGACGCGTTCTTCACTCATCGGGCGACGGCGATCACCTCAGAGGAGGAGCACACCGTGAAGACATGGCTGGCGCGATGCAGGTTCACGCCGGTGATGGCGATGGCCGTGGCTGCTGCCCTCGTTCCGCTGCCGGCGCTGGCCGGCGAGAACAGTCCCACCGCAAGACCGGCGACGAGCCTGACGGCGGCGATCGCCGCCGCCGCTGCCCATGAAGGCGTCGCGGCCCGGCGAACCGCGACAATGCCGGCCAAAGCCCAGCAGGGCGGATCGAAGAACCCCGACTTGTCGAGCTGGGGCTTCTTCAAGACCCCGCTCGGCATTGGCGTGGCGGTGCTGCTGGTGGCAGGGACTGGCTACGCGGTGTACTCGATGACGACCAGGGGCGGCCGCATTCTGGCGCCGGGTCGTTAGGCGACGGAGACATGGAATGAAGCCGCAGGTACTCCGGCTCGTCCTCGTAATCGTCGCGCTCGTCTTGCCCCGCGACGGTGGCGGCGCAGTCGCTGACGGGCACGATCATGGGCCGGGTCACCGACGAACAGGGAGGGGCGCTCGCCGGCGCGACGGTGACGCTGACCGGCAGGACCGGATCCCAGGCGCAGGTGAGCGACTCGAAGGGGGAATACCGGTTCGTTGCACTGGATCCAGGGGTGTACGACATCAAGGCGCAATTGCAGGGATTCAAGCCCAAGGGAGAATCCGCCATCGACCTCGGCGCCAACAAGACCGTCGAAGTGCGACTGTCTCTGGCCGTCGGCGGCGTCAACGAGACGGTTGAGGTCACGGCGAGCGCCGTCGCGGTCGACACCTCGACGACGGCGACCGATACCAGGCTGTCGTCGGCCCTGCTGTTCAGCATGCCGATGTCGCGGGCCAATGCGGCGGTCAACACGCTGAACTACGCGCCAGGCGTCAACAGCGGTTCGGCCTTCGGCGGCAACTCCAACTACGCCAACGCGCTGCTGCTCGACGGCGTCGACACGCGCGACCCCGAGGGCGGCAGCGCGTGGACGTTCTTCAACTACAACATCATCGAAGAAGTGCAGGTGGGTGGCCTCGGTCAGCCGGCCGAGTACGGCGGCTTCACGGGCGCGGTGGTCAACACGATCACCAAGTCCGGCGGCAACCGGTTCTCGAGCCTGTTCGAGATGCGCGCCACTTCCGGCCGTTTCGCGTCGGGGAATGTCAGCACATCTGTCGTCGCCCTGAACCCGTCCCTCTCTGCGGCGGTGAAGGTCAACAGGATGACCGACTATACCGTGCAGCTCGGCGGCCCGTTCGTGAGGGACCGGTTGTTCTTCTTCGGGAGCGTCCAGCGTTACTCGGTCGATGACGACCCGGTCGGCCCGCGGACCAGGCACACGGAGCTCAGCCCGCGCATCAACCTGAAACTGACGTGGCAGCTGACGCCGAATGACGTGATCACCGGGTCGGCGCAGTACGACAACTACAACCAGACGGGCCGGGGCTCGACCACCTCGACCGATGCCCAGACGGTCAACCAGGACTCGCCGGAGTGGATCTGGAACGCGCAGTATCGCCGGGTATTCGGCGCGTCCACCTACCTCGAGGCGAAGCTCACAGGCTACTGGGGCTACTACGACCTGACGCCCATCGACTTGAGCCCGAGGCACGAGGACCTCGACACCGGCGCAGTGTCCGGCGGCGCCGGGGCGATGGACAAGTACTCCCGCACGCGTAACCAGCTCAACGTGGCGCTGACGCGCTATGCCAGCCTGGCCGGCCAGCACACATTCAAGCTCGGCGCGGAGATCGAACGCAGCTGGATCCGGGACCAGACGATTCCCACGCCCACCGCGCCGGTGACCTTCTACGACTACAGCCTGGGCGGCGGTATTCCCTACGCGGTCAGCTACAGCTACGACCTGCAGGGCCGGAACAACCGCGAGTCGTACTACGCGCAGGACCAGTGGAGAGTGGGCGACCGGTTCACGATCAATGCGGGGCTGCGGCTGGACAACATCCGCGGCTACTCCACGGCGCTGAAGAAGAACCTGTACAGCACGAAGTCACTCGGGCCGCGTCTCGGGCTGGCCTGGGACGTAACCGGCAACGGGGTCTCGGTGGCGAGGGCCTACTATGGCGTGCTCTACGAGGGCGCCAATTTCTCGACCTGGAGCTCCGCCGCCCCGGGCGCGTCGGACATGGTCTACTACACCGTCCCGAGCTACGGGGTAGTGGGCACCGAATACGATCGCATTCCGGCCGAGCAGGAGTACTCGATCGGGCCGGGGCTGAAGCATCCGCGAACCAACGAGTTCAACATCGCGTTCGAACAGCAGCTCCTGCGCGAGTACAAGATCACGGCGACCTACATCCATCGGACCAACCAGAACTTCCTGGGCCCGGTGATGCTGGACGCGACCTGGACGCCAACCCTCTACTCGATTCCCGTCGCGCTCTCCGGTCAGGCGGCGATTCCTCAGGCCGGTCAGCCGCTGACGGTGTACCGCTGGGCGAACCGATCGACGATCGAACAGAAGTACACCGTGGTGAACGTTGACCAGTTCAAGTACTACGATTCCAGCGGCAAGGTGATTGGCGACGTCAACGGCCGTCGTACCTACAACGGCGTCATGGTCGTGCTGTCGCGGGCGCTCAAGAACCGCTGGCAGGGCCAGCTTTCCTACGTCTGGTCCAGGACGAAAGGCACGGTCGACAACACCGGCAGCGAGGGCGGGTGGAGCACCCTGTATGCCACCCCCGACGGCGGCCTCATCAACAAGGACGGGGTGGCGTCCTACGACCGCACGCACGAGGTGAAGGCGTATGTCGGAGTCCAGATTCCGGCGGTCGAGGTGATGCTCGGCGTCTACGGCCGATACATGAGCGGCCAGCCGTACACTCCATACGCCACCATCAGCCCGTCGATCATCGACTACTCGAGCTCGGCTGACGTGAATATCGCTCCGCGCGGGTCCTACAGGGTCGAACCGATCACGCTGGTGGACCTCCGGGCCGAGAAGGTGTTCCAGTATGGCGTCCACCGCTTCGGCCTCTACGTCGATGCCGCCAACGTCTTGAATGCCGGCACCGTCACCGACAGGCAGGCGCGCTGGCCGTCGCTCTCGATCTCGGAGAGCCCGGTCCTGTTCGGCAATCCGACCGGGGTCACCGGCGGCCGCCAGGTCACCTTCGGAGGCCGATGGTCGTTCTGACGCTCGGACAGGCGCGGCATCGATCCATCCCGGCTGTTTCCCAGGCAGGTTGGCCCTGTGCGTGAGCTTCATCTCGTCCTGGTCATCTCGGAGGCGCTGCCGTTCTCGAAGTCCGGCGGGCTTGGAGACGTTGGCGGTGGGCTGCCGTTGGCGCTCGGGCGGCTCGGGCACCGCGTGACACTGGTGCTCCCGCAGCACCGGGGAAGCCTGGCGCCTCGCGCCTCCATCCGGCTGCCTATCGGAACCGTCCCCGGGCACCCCGAGGTCCGCGTCGGCGAAGTGCGGATGTCCGATCGTGTTCGCGCGTGGCTCGTCGACTACCCCCCGTACTTCGATCGGGATGGCATCTATGGTGTCGACTCGGTCGACTACCCCGATAACGATCGTCGATTCGCGCTGCTCGCGCGGGCGGCGCTCGAGGCGGTGGCCGCATCCGGCGAACGCCCGGACCTGGTGCACGCCCACGACTGGCAAGCCGGCCTGGTGCCGGCCTACCTGTCGCGACTCTACGGGGCGAGCCCGGTTCTGGGCGGGCTGCCGTCGGTCTTCACGATCCACAATATGGCGTACCAGGGGCTCTTTCCTGGCGAGTCGCTCGCCTCGATCGGGCTGGGCCCGGACTGTTTCACGGGAGACGGCCTCGAGTACTGGGGGAAGGTGAGCTTCCTCAAGGCGGGGATCAACTTCTCCACGATGGTCACCACGGTCAGCCGCAAGTACGCCCAGGAAATCCAGACCCCGGAGCAGGGATTCGGCTTCGAAGGCGTTCTGAAGCGCCGCGCCGACGTGCTGGTCGGCATCAGGAATGGCATCGACTCCGAGGTCTGGAACCCGCGAACGGATTCCTACCTGCCCGCGCCCTACGATGCCGATGACCTGACGGGGAAGGCGGAGGCCAAGAAGACCCTGCTGGCTCGGTTCGGCATGACGCACCGTGAGCAGATCGAGCGTCCGCTTATCGGAATGGTCGCGCGGATGGTGGTTCAGAAAGGTCTCGACGTCATCGCCGAGGCTTCCCCCGATCTGATGCGGCTCGGGGCGGGATTCGTCGTCCTTGGCACGGGAGAGCCTCGCTACCAGGACATGTGGCGCGACCTGTCCCGGCGCTACCCGAACCGCGTCGCCGCGACGATCGGGTTCGACGAGGAGCTGGCACACCTCATCGAGGGCGGGTCCGACATCTTCATGATGCCTTCCCGATTCGAGCCCTGCGGCCTCAACCAGATGTACAGCCTGCGCTATGGGACCGTCCCGGTGGTGCGTGCGACCGGAGGTCTCGACGACACCGTGAGGCAGGTCGACCGGGACACCGGCGAAGGCACCGGGTTCAAGTACCACGACCAGACCGCCACGGCGCTGCTCTCCGCGCTCAGGCAGGCCGTCAGCTGGTACGCCCGAAAGGCGGCGTGGCGGCGCATCCAGGTTGCCGGAATGCGCGAGGACAACTCCTGGGAGGCCGCCGCCCGCGAATATTCGGCCATTTACGAGCGCGCGATCGGGCTGGCCGCCTCGGCCCCGCGTGCGGGTTGAAACCAAAACGCCGGAACTGGAATCATAATGACAGGAGGCGCCACTACCCCTTGGGGCAGGAGGCGCCGGTAGCCACAATCAGAACGAGGCCCAGTCATGGCATCAGAAAAAGTACAGACTCTCAGCGATACCAACTTCGATTCGACCATCAAGGATGCGGCAGTCCCGGTCCTTGTCGACTTCTGGGCCGAGTGGTGCGCCCCGTGCCGGCGCATTGCGCCGAGCGTCGACGCGCTCGCGACGGAACTGGACGGCAAGCTGCTGGTCGGCAAGCTGAACGTGGATGACAACCCGACGGTGACAGGCCGCTTCGGCGTGCGGGGCATTCCGACGCTGTTGCTGTTCAAAGGCGGAAAAGTTGTCGACCAGGTGGTCGGGCTCGTCGGCAAGGATGACCTCAAGAGCATGATCACCCCGCACCTGGGGTAAACTCCGATCGCTCGAATCGATGGACGGAGCGGCCACAACCGCCCGTCCGGTTGTTCTCTGTGCTCGAGGCTCGCGGCGGTTGCACACGCTCGTGTGCGGCGCCCGGCCTCGAGAGTTGTCGACCAGCCCCTTCCCAGAGGTCTCTCCAGTGGAACCCAATCGTGACGTCATCATCATCGGGTCGGGGCCTGCCGGCCTGACGGCGGGCATCTACACGGCTCGTGCGAACCTGCGGCCGCTCATCATCGAAGGTCTGCAGGCCGGTGGCCAGCTGATGATGACCACCGAGGTCGAGAACTTCCCGGGCTACCGGGATGGCGTCATGGGGCCGGAATTGATCGCCGAGGTTCGCGCGCAGGCGGAACGCTTTGGCGCGGAGTTCCTCGAAGGAGACGTAACCAGCGTGGACCTGTCGGGCCCGCCCTTCGAGGTCCGCACCTCGGCTGGAACGCTGACGACGCGCACGGTGATCGTCTCGACCGGCGCCTCCGCGCGCCTCCTCGGGCTTCCCTCGGAACGGGCCCTGATGGGGCATGGCGTCTCGACCTGCGCCACCTGCGACGGGTTCTTCTTCCGCGGACGGCCCATCGCCGTCGTCGGCGGCGGCGACTCGGCACTGGAAGAGGCGATCTTCCTGACCAAGTTCGCGTCGAAAGTCACGCTGGTGCACCGTCGCGACTCGCTGCGGGCGTCGAAGATCATGCAGGAACGGGCGGCCAGCAATCCGAAGATCGAGTTTGCGTGGAACTCCACCGTGGAAGAGATCACGGCGAACCAGAGCGGGGAAGTCGCCGCGATGGTCCTGCAAAACGTCGTGACCGACGCGAAGACGACGGTGCCGGTCGACGGCGTGTTCGTGGCCATCGGCCACACGCCCAACACGTCGCTCTTCAAGGGCAAGCTGGAGATGGACGGCAACGGCTACCTGCTGACGCACGACGGCTCGAAAACCAGTGTTCCCGGCGTGTTCGCGTGCGGGGATGTCCAGGATCACGTCTACCGGCAGGCCATCACCGCCGCCGGCTCAGGCTGCATGGCCGCCATCGATGCGGAGCGGTATCTCGCCGGAATCGGGCACTAATCGATCCATCCGCCGCCGAGCGTTGTGTCGTCGTCGTAGAACACGACGGCCTGGCCGGGCGTAATCGCGGGCTGCGGCTGGTCGAATTCGACCCGCACGCGGTGGTCGTCGATTGGCTCGACCATGGCGGGCTGCGCGCGGTGGCGGTAGCGGATCTGTGCCGTGACGCGCCGGGCTTCGCCGGGCGCGGCGCCGGCGACCCAGCTGACCCGGGCCGCGGTCAGCTCTCTCCCTTCGACGGATTCTTTCGGGCCGACCGTGACCAGGCGCTGCCCCGCGTCCAGTTTCACGACGTAGAGGGGCTGGGCCGATGCGATACCAAGGCCCTTCCGCTGCCCGATCGTGAAACGGTGAACGCCGTCGTGGCGGCCGATGACGTGGCCGTCCTGGCCGACGACGAGTCCCGATCGATCTGCCGGGCGCAGGCGATCGACCACCGCCGCGTAGTCGCCGTCCGGCACGAAGCAGATTTCCTGGCTGTCGGGCTTCTGCGCGACCGGCAGGCCACGATCCGCCGCAATCTGCCGCACCTGGGGCTTGGTCATCGAGCCCACAGGGAACACGGCGCGCGCGAGCTGCTCCTGGGTGAGCGCGAACAGGAAGTAACTCTGATCCTTCGCGGGGTCGAGCCCGCGCTTGAGGATGAACCGGCCGGAGGGGTCCTGCTCGACGCGTGCGTAGTGGCCGGTCGCCACCTGATCGGCGCCCAGGCCCGCGGCGCGCTCGACCAGCGTCGAGAACTTCAGATCGCTGTTGCAGTGCGCGCAGGGCAGGGGCGTGCGGCCGGCCGAGTATTCCTCGACGAAATTGCCGATGACAATCTCCTCGAACAGGCGCTCGAGGTTCACGACGTAGTGAGGGATGCCGAGCGCGCGCGCGACGCGGCGCGCGTCGTGCAGATCGTCGATCGCGCAGCACGTGCCGAATCGGGGCCGTCCCTCTTCCTGGTCGTACAGCTGCATCGACACGCCGACCACGTCGTAGCCGGCCTCGATCAGCAGCGCCGCGGCCACCGACGAATCGACGCCGCCCGACATGGCCACGACGATGCGGGTCATCGCCGGCCCCCCTTCCGGTCGAGGCCCCGGATGCGCTCGACGACGCGGGGGGCCACCTCGATCACGCGGTCGATCTCCGCCTCGGTCGTCGTGCTGCCGAGGCTGAACCTGATGGCGCTCTGAATCCGCGGCTGCGACAGGCCCATCGCCCGAAGCACGTGCGACGGCTCGAGCGATCCCGAAGAGCAGGCCGCGCCCGTGGAGACGGCGATGCCCTCGAGGTCGAGCGCGATGAGCAGCGTCTCGGCTTCGATCCCCTGGAAGCTGATGTTCGACGTGTTCGGCACGCGCGAGGCGGGATCCCCGTTGACGATCGCCCCGGGGATCCGATCGAGCAGCCCCGCTTCGAGCCGGTCCCGCAGTGCCGAGAGTCTCGCCGCGTCCTTCCCGGTGCCGGCAGCAGCCAGGGCGGCGGCCACGCCGAACCCGACAATCGCCGGCACATTCTCGGTCCCCGCGCGACGGCCGCGCTCCTGCCGGCCGCCGGTGAAGATCGGCTGCATGCGGATGCCGCGACGCATCCACAGCGCGCCGACACCCTTCGGGCCGCCCAGCTTGTGGGCCGACAGCGACAGCAGGTCGACGCCGAGCTCGCCCACGCGCACCGGGATCTTCCCGGCGGACTGGACGGCATCGGTGTGGAAGAGCGCGCGGCGTTCGTGCGCGATGCGCGCCAGCTCGCCAACGGGCTGGATGGTGCCGATCTCGTTGTTCGCGTGCATGACCGAGACGATGGAGGTCTCGTCGGTCAGCGCCGCCCTCAGGCTCTCGGGGTCGACGACCCCCGAGGCCGGCACGGGGAGCCAGCTGATCGTCCAGCCCCGCTTCGCGAGTGCCTTGGCGGTATTGAGCACGGCCTCGTGTTCGATGGCCGAGACCACGAGGTGGCGGCGGTCGGTCGTCTCGATCGCGTCGGCCATGCCGCGCAACGCAAGGTTGTCACCTTCCGTTCCGCCGCCGGTGAACACGACGTCGCCGGGCTCAGCTCCGATCAGGTCGGCGACCTCCGATCGAGCGTCGTCGAGTGCCGCCTTGGCCTGCTGGCCAAAGTAGTGGATGCTCGACGCATTGCCGGGCAGCTCGCGCAGGGCCCGGACCATGGCGTCGACCGAGGCAGGCACCAAGGGTGCTGACGCATTCCAGTCGAGGTAGATCCGCACGTAGGCCTTCGATCATAGCACCCGCGCTAACCATCGGCAACGAAAGGACTAGACTACATCGTAGGCCTTCCATATACTGGCGCCAGATTGAGCCGGATCGACGCAAGGTCCGCCCGCCCGATTGGCAGCAGTCATCTCGCCGCCTGCCGCCGGTTCACCCCCCGGGCGCGCCATAGCCGGAGGGCGCGACGCACATGGAACACGAGACAGCCAACATCGGGAAGTCCGTCGTCATCAAGGGTGAGCTAGATGGAAGCGAGGACCTCACGGTGGACGGCCAGGTCGAGGGCAAAATCGAACTGCGCGATCACACCCTGACCATCGGCGCCAACGGCCGGATCAAGGCGCAGGTCTTCGCCAAGTCCGTGGTCGTGCTCGGCGAGTTGATCGGCAACATCAACGCGGCCGAGAAGGTCGATATCCGCGAAGACGGGTCGGTGGACGGCGACATCGTGGCGCCGCGCATCGCCATTGCCGAGGGGGCCCATTTCCGCGGCAGCATCGACATGCAGCGCAAGGGGCAGGCGCCGGACAGGCCGCCGGCCGGTGTGGCACTGACACCGGCGGAACACAAGATCGGCGCAGCCGCCGTACCTGCAGTTTCCGAGGCGCCTCCGCGATTCGATCTCTGACCGGGGGAGTCCCCGAAGCGAGGGACGAGGATGCCTCCCGACACGCTGACCAGCCTGTTGGCTCGCCTGAGGTCCGCGAGTCGGCGCGCGCGCGGACCGTCCGACCGCACCAATCACGGCGTGTACCGCACGCGAGCCCTGCGCAGGTTCATCACCGGCCTGCAGTCGCAGCCGGGCCCCGTCATTCTCGACCTCGGGCCGGTCAACGGCACCAGCCTGTCGTTCCTGGGCGATCGGCTGGGCTGCAAGGTCTTCATCGAGGACCTGTTCGGGGACCTCGACACGATCGTCCGCACGGGCCGGGCCGGCCAGCTGGCTCAGTACCTGGCGTCGAGGTTCCCGCACGGCGAGCACTCGATCGATGGCGTGTTCTGCTGGGACCTGGTCGACTATCTGCCCGATCCCGCGGCCCGCGTGCTGGCGGCGCAGCTGATGCGCGTGCTGCGGCCGGGCGGCCTGCTGCTGGCGCTGGTCGCGATGATTCCATACCAGGGCGGATACCGGACCGACTACGTGATCGAGGATGATGAACATCTCCGGCACCGCCTGCGATCCACGTCGTTGACATCGCAGCCGGTGCGGTTGCGGAGGGATGTCGAGCGGCTCTTCGGTGAACTGCAGGTCGAAGAGAGCTTCCTGCTGCTGCACCACCAGCAGGAGTTCCTGTTCCGGAAGCCCCCGGAAGGACACCCATGGCCCGTCCCATCGTCGCGCTCCTGACCGATTTCGGCACCCGGGACCATTACGTCGGCGCGATGAAAGGCGTCGTGCTCGGGGTGTGTCCCGACGTCACGCTGGTGGACGTGACCCACGAGGTGCCGCCGCACGACATCCTTGCGGGGGCGCTCGAACTTGCCGCCTGCTACCGGTACTTTCCCGCGGGCACCATCTTCCTGGTCGTCGTCGATCCGGGCGTCGGGTCCTCCAGGTCCGCGCTGGCCGCGGAGGTCGGCGACTTCCGGTTCGTCGCGCCCGACAATGGCGTGCTGGCCCCGGTATTCGAGGAACAGTCCCCTCGGCGCGTGGTGGTGCTGACCGAGCGGCGCTATGCGAGGCCGACCATCAGCCGGACCTTCGAGGGGCGGGACCGCTTCGCCCCTGCCGCGGGCTGGCTCGCCAAGGGCGTCGAGTTGACGGCGCTCGGGCGCATCACGCACGAGTACCAGGCGCTCATCCTCCCGCGGCCGGTCGTCGACGGCGATCACGCGTCGGGCCAGGTGCTTCGCGTCGATCGATTCGGCAACCTGGTGACCAACCTCGATCGCCGCACCGTCGAGCGAATCCGCGACCGGGGGGCGATGAAGGTTCACGTCGGTGGTTTCGAGGTGACGCACCTGGTCGCGACCTACGCGGAAGCCGACACGGGCGAGTTGTGCGCGCTGTTCGGGAGCACAGACATGCTGGAGATTGCCCTGAACGCCGGGCACGCGGCCGACCTGCTCGGCGTCGGTCGCGGCGCCTCGGTCGAAGTGGTCGTGACATAGAAGCCTGTGCTAGCATTCTCTTTTTTCCCCGGTTGACCTGCACCGCCCGATCAATCCCTGGATACCTCCATGAATTTCGATCTGACTGACGAACACCGGATGCTTGAGCAGTCCGTGCGCGAATGGGGCGCACGCGAAGTCGCGCCGCACATCAAGGAGCTGGACCGCGAGCATCGATTCGATCCGAAGATCCTCCCGCAGATGGCCGAGCTCGGCCTGCTGGGCATCTGCGTGCCCGCGGAGTATGGCGGATCCGGAATGGACTACGTGAGTCTCGGGCTGGCCAGCGAGGAGCTCGAGTACCTCGACACGTCGCTGCGGGTCATCATGTCGGTGCACGTCGGGCTGAACTCCCTGAGCCTGCTCAGCTGGGGCAGCGAGGACCTGAAGCGGCGGTACCTCGTGCCACAGGCCGCCGGCAAGAAGATCGGCACCTTCGGGCTGACCGAGCCCGCGGCCGGCAGTGACGTGCGCGGGATCCAGATGGTCGCCGTGCGACGGGGCGATCGATACGTGCTGTCGGGCGAGAAGATGTGGATCTCGCTCGCGGATGTCGCCGACAACTTCCTCGTGGTCGCGTGGACCGACCTCGAGAAGAAGAAGCAGCGGGATCCGTCGGGCCTGAGCGCGTTCATCGTCGAGCGGGCGTTCAAGGGCTTCTCGAGCGGCACGATCAAGGAAAAGTGGGGGATCCTGGCCGGCAACACGGGGTTCTTCACACTCAACGAGGTGGAGGTTCCCGAGTCCAACATGCTCGGGCTCCCCGGCGAGGGATTCAAGATCGCGATGTTCGCGCTCGACCAGGGGCGGTTCACGGTCGCGGCGGGAGCGACCGGCCTCATCCGGGCGTGCCGTGACGCGAGCGTGAAATACGCGAAGGAGCGCAAGGCGTTCGGCAGCGAGATCGCGCAGTACCAGCTGGTCAAGCAGATGATCGCGACCATGGAGTCCGACTACCAGGCTTCCCGGCTGCTGTGGCTGCGTTCCGGGTGGCTGAAGAACGAAGGCCGTCGCTGCACCCGCGAGACGGGCCTGGCGAAGTGGTTTGCCACGGTCGGATCGGAGCGCGCCGCCGGCAACGCCGTCGAGGTGCACGGCGCCAACGGCTACTCGGACGACTATCCCGTCGGACGCTTCTATCGAAACTGCAAGGGCGCGGTGATCTACGAGGGCACCCGCGAGATCCATACGCTGATGCAGGCGGACTACGTGCTGGGCTTCCGGGAAGATCGGCCGACGCGGTGCGGCCTGCCGGCCTACCGCGGATCCCGACCCGGCAACTGACGCATGGCTGCTGCGAGATCCTGGAGGCGGAACCAGTTCGCTGTCGTCGCCGCCGCCTTCGCCGGATTCACGGGCTTCACGCTCGTGATGCCGTTCCTGCCGCTCTACATTCGACAGCTCGGCGTCCAGGACGTCGGCGAGGTCGCCCTCTGGGCGGGCCTGAGCCTGGGCGTCACGCCCGCCGTCACCGCCGCGCTCTCGCCATTCTGGGGCCGGCTGGCGGATCGGTTCGGGCGGAAGATCATGGTCATGCGGTCGCTCGGGAGCTTCGTGATCATCATGGCCGCGATGGCCTACGTGACCGCCGCCTGGCAGATCTTCGCGCTGCGTGCCATCCAGGGCCTCTTTGCCGGCTACGGAGGCCTGACGCTCGCCATGGCGGCGGAGTCCGCGCCGCGCGATCGCATGGCGTCCGCCATCGGCACCGTTCAGACCGCTCAGCGCCTGGGCCCGGCCATTGGCCCGGTGATTGGCGGCGTCGTCGCCGGGCTGGTCGGGTTGCGCCGGGCGTTCTTCGTGACGGCGGCCTTCTATGCGCTGGCGGTCGTCCTGGTCGCCGTGCTCTACCGGGATCCGGAGCTGCATGACGAAGCGGGCGACACCGATGGCGAGACGGTCAGCTTTCGCACGCTGCTCGGATACCCGAATTTCATCATGGTGATGATCGCCATCTTCGCCATCACCTTCGTCGATCGCAGCTTCGGGCCGATGCTGCCGCTCTACGTGGCGAGCCTCGGCGTCCCGCCAGGCGATGTCGCGCTGTTCTCGGGGCTGCTGTTCTCGGCCGCGGCGATCGGCGGCGCCGTCGGCAATCAATGCTGCGGTTGGCTGCTCGATCGCTGGTCGCCGCTCTCCGTGATCGGCTGGGCCTCGCTGGCCTCCGCGGCGACCCTCGGTGCATTCCTCGTCACCAGTCACGTGTGGATCCTCACGATCGTCTTTGCCGTGTTCGGTGTCGGGATCGGCGCGGGTACCACCGCGGGCTATACCGCAGGCGGGCGCGTGATCCCCGCGAGAGTGCACGGCACCGGATTCGGGCTGCTGACCGGAGCCGGGCTCGCCGGGCTCGCGCTCAGCCCGGTCGTGAGCGGCCTGCTGACAACGAGCGGGTTCTTCGTGATCTTCGTGCTGGACGTGTGCGTGCTGATTGCGCTGGCCTTCTCCGTGCGGCGGTCCGACGGGCGTGCCAGACCCGGTGAAGCGATCGCAGAGGGGCCAGGGATGGTGGAGTAGCCGTCGGACCGTTCCGAAGGCCCGGGAGGATTCGCCGCGATCTAGAAGAACACCCAGGTTACCAAGGCGAAGGCCGGGAGCAGGATCGCCGCCGACCAGAGCATGTATCCGAAGAACCCCGGCATCTTCACCCGCTGTTCCCTGGCAATCGACCAGACCATGAGGTTCGGGCCGTTGCCGATATAGGTGTTCGCACCCATGAACACCGCCCCAGCCGAGATCGCCTTCAGATAGAGGATGAATGTCCCTGAGCCCGGCGTGGTGATCGCGCCGGTCAGGATCCCGGTGACGTCCTCCGGCCGAATGCCAAGGCTGCCGAGCGCCATGTTGAAGCTGGCCAGGTAGGTGGGCGCATTGTCGAGGACGCTCGACAGGACACCCGTCAGCCAGAAGTAGTGCCACGGCTCACGGGTCCCGGCCACCAGCGCCGCGAACCCGCCGTCGACGCCCGCGCGGAGGATCATCAGCACGGGAATGATCGTGACGAAGATCCCCACGAAGAGGTACGCGACTTCCTTGATCGGCGTCCAGCTGAACTGGTTGTCCGCGTGAACCTTCGCCGGAGTCGTGCGAATCGAGATCACCCCCGCCAGCAGGATGAGCGCGTCCCGGACCAGGCCGCTGTATTCCGCATGGATGCCCAGGACCGATATCTCCCCGGACTTCCAGGCGCCGGAGAGCATCACGGACCCGAGCACCACGGCAAGCAGCAGGAAATTATGGCCGCCCTCGATCTCGAATCGGATCTTCCTGATCGGCACATGGTGATCTGGCCGGTGCTCGATCTCGCGCCGGACGAGCACCCAGTCGATCACGACGAACGCGCCCAGGACGCCCGCCGTGACGAGGAGGAAGTGGGGCAACAACCGGAGGGTCCAGAAGAAGGGAACCCCGTGGATGAACCCCAGGAAGAGCGGCGGATCGCCGAGCGGCGTCAGGAGCCCGCCGATGTTCGACACCAGGAAGATGAAGAACACGAACACGTGCCCGCGGCGCTTCCTCCACGCGTTGGCGCGGAGCATGGGGCGGAGCATCAGCATCGATGCCCCGGTCGTGCCCATGACCGACGCCAGCAGCGTGCCGGCCACGAGGAATGCGGCATTCAGGCTCGGCGTTCCGACCAGCGTGGCGCGGAGGTAGATGCCGCCCGACACGGTGTAGAGGCCCCAGAGCAGGATGATGAAGGGGAGGTAGTCTGACACCAGGGTGTCGGCGACTTTCCAGAGCGCGACCGGGCCGAATTCCACCGCGAACGGGGCGGCGAAGAGGAACGCCCACGCGATCGCCACCTGGTGAAACCGATCCGCCCAGAAGCGTGGCACGAGCAGCGGCATCATCGCCATCGAGAGGAGGATGCCCGCGAAGGGGAGCCCGCTCCAGAGGGGCAGGTGGCGGCCGATGGCATCCGCCTGCGCCTCGAACGACGGCGCCGCCGCCTGCACGGCGCCGAGGCTGGCACCGATTCCGGCCATTGTCAGTGCAATCGCCCAGCGTGCCGCCGGCCTGACAGCGTAAGATGAGGATGCCATGCAACGAGTGTTCATCAACCCCCGTGACCCCGATCCGGGCGCGATGGCCCAGGCAGCCCTGATCCTCGCCGCAGGCGGCGTGATCGCGTTCCCGACCGACACGCTCTATGGGCTGGCGGCTGACCCGCGGAACCCCGACGCCGTCCGGAAACTCTACCGCATCAAACTTCGCCGCGTCGAGCAGGCGATTCCGCTCATTGCCGCGAGCCGGGAGCAACTGGTCGCTTGCGCCGGCGCGCTCCGGCCGATCGACTCGTCGCTTTCCAGGCGATTCTGGCCCGGTCCGCTCACGCTGGTGTTGCCGTTGTGGGAGGGACTGGCCCCGGAGATCAGCGGCGGCACCGGCACGGTCGCCGTGCGGGTGCCCGACCATCCGATTGCCCAGGGGCTCTCGGCCGCGCTCGGCTATCCCATCACCTCGACCAGCGCCAACCGATCGGGGCAGAGCCCGCCCGCCTCGGCCATCGGGGTGACCGCCTCGATTGGCGAGTCGGTCGATCTCCTGATCGACGGGGGCGCCACCGCCGGGGGCCAGCCGTCGACCATTATCGACGCCTCGAGCGGCGAGCCGCGCCTGCTGCGGGCCGGCGCGATCCCGTGGGAGCGCGTGCTAGAATTCCTGCGAGAGTCGTGACTTCATGATGCCCCGTCGCGCGAACGCGCGAGAACGCGCCGCACTGGTCGGCCTGGTGACGGCTTCAGGCCGGCGCCAGCAGGCCGAGACCTCCATGAACGAGCTGGAAGGCCTCGTGGCGGCCTCCGGCGGCGAGGTGTGCTGCCGGATGCTGCAGGAGCGGCCACGGCCCGACGTGGCGACCTTCATCGGCAAGGGCAAGCTCGAGGAACTGGCGCGCATCGCGGCAGCCGATCGCATCGACGTCGTCGTGTTCGACAACGAGCTGACGCCCACGCAGCTGCGCCAGATCGAGTCGGCGCTCGATCGCAAGGTCCTCGACCGGACCCAGTTGATCCTCGACATCTTCGCCCGGCGCGCACGGACTCGTGAAGGCAAATGGCAGGTCGAACTGGCCCAGCTCCGCTACCTGCTTCCGCGGCTGGTCGGATCGGGCCTGGCGCTGTCCCGCCTCGGCGGCGGCATCGGGACCAGGGGGCCCGGCGAAACCAAGCTCGAGACCGACCGGCGCCGAATCAGGCAGCGGATCGATCGGCTCGCCCAGTCCATCGAGGGGATCCGCGAACGCCGCGTGCGCCTCCGGGAACGCCGTCACAAGGCGTCCATCCCGACCGTGGCGCTGGTTGGATACACGAATGCCGGCAAGACGACCCTGTTCAACCTGCTGACTCAGGCCTCTGCAGAAGCCTCCGACGCGCTGTTTGTGACGCTGGACCCGCTCGTGCGCCGGGTCTCCCTGCCGGATCGCCGCGAAATCCTGGTTTCGGACACCGTCGGCTTCATCGATCGACTGCCTCACACGCTGGTGGCGGCGTTTCGCGCGACCCTCGAGGAGGTCCGCGAGGCGGATCTCCTGCTGCACGTGATCGACGCCGCGAGCCCCGAGCGGGTGCGCAACGTGGATGCCGTGCATTCGGTCGTTGCCGAGGTGGGGGCCTCCGAGGTGCCGGTGCTCGAGGTGTTCAACAAGGTCGATCTGATCGGCGCCGAAGAACGCGCGCGCCTGGTCTCGCAGCATCCGGGTGCGGTGCTGATGTCGGCGCTGCGCGGTGACGGGCACCCGATCCTGGTCGGGCGGATGACGGAGAGGCTCGGGCTCGATCTTCGGCTCGTGACGCTGAAGTTCGATGCCGGAAGTCCGTCGGCCCGGGCCGACATTTCGCGGGTCTATCGGCTTGGCCGGGTGGTGCGTCACGAGACGGTGGACGGAAAGACCGAGATCGAAGCTGAGCTGTCGAGCCGCGTGGCTGCCCAGTTCCGGCAGCCCGCGCCGGCACGACGCTCCAGGCGCCGGGCGGTGTCTGCATGATGTGGCTAGTAGCGCAGGCCGTGGCCCCGGCGCGACCGGCACGGCTGGCGCGAGCCAGGTCCCTGGCGCTCGGCGCGTTCCTGCTCGGGCTCTCCGCCTGCGCAACCAACCCGCCGCCGGTGACCCCGGGCGCGCCGATGTTCCCCGACTTCGTGTTCCCGTCCGCCCCGGCCCGTCGTGCCGGCGCGGAGGCGCCCGCCGACGCGCGGCTGCAGGCCGATCTTCAGGCGGCGTGGCAGCTGCTGCAGGCCGGCGAGTTCCGTTCCGCCGAACGGGATTTCGCGTCGGTCGCATCGCGCGGGCCGGCGTTCTACCCGGCCGAGGTCGGTCTGGGCTATGTGAACGTCGCAGAGCGCCGGTTCAAGGACGCGTTGGCGCGGTTCGACAGCGTCGTTTCACGGCATCCCGCGTATGCGCCGGCACTGGCCGGCCGGGGAGACGCACTGCTCGGGCTGGCGCGGCCCGACGATGCCCTGTCGGCCTTCGAGGCCGCGCTCTCAGCCGATCCCAGCCTGGCCGAGGTGAAGCGACGCGTCGAGGTCCTGCGGTTCAACGACGTGCGCAACGTGGTGGCCGCGGCCAGGCATGCGAGTGAATCCGGCCGGACCGACGAGGCGCGTCGGCTCTACGAGCAGGCCATCTCGGCGTCGCCCGACAGCGCGTTCCTTTATCGCGATCTGGGGCTGGTCGAGCTGGCCGCGAAGGCGGCGGAGCAAGGCGCGCAACACCTCCAGAAGGCGACAGAGCTCGATCCGGGAGACGCCAGGTCGTGGGTGGGACTTGGCAAAGCGTTCGAGGCCCTTGGCGATCTCGACCGGGCGGCCGACGCCTACCGCCGCGCGATGAGTCTCGATCCGGCCGACAGCACCCGTGCCGCGCTGACGCGCGTCCGCGAGCGGGGAGACCGGTCGAAGCTGCCGGCCGGCTACCGCGCCATCCCGACCCTGCCGCGGATCACTCGGGCCGATCTTGCGGCGCTCATCGGGGTTCGGTTCCAGCAGCGGCTCGACGTGATCAGCGACCGGGTGTCGTCGGTCATCACCGATACGCGCGGTCACTGGGCCGCCGCGTGGATCATCGCGGTGACGCGGGTCGGGGTGATGAAAGCGTTCCCCAACCATACGTTTCAGCCGGACACCGTCGTGCGCAGAATCGACCTGGCCGAGGTCGTCAGCGCGCTGCTGGGCGTCCTCGGACCGGTGGAGGTCGGCCCGCTGAGCCGGCGGATCACTGATGTGGGCCCGGCCTACATCGGGTACGCCGCCATCGCGACGGCGGTCTCCGCGGGGGTGCTGCCACTGCTCGACAAGGACACGTTTCAGCCTTCGCGACCGGTCGGCGGCGCCGAAGCTGTCGACGCACTCGAGCGGCTCGATCGGCTGCTGCCCCCGAGGCGAAGCAGCCAGGAGAAAACGGCCCCATGAGCGTCCTGACAACGGCCAACCAGCTGACGCTGTTGCGGATGCTGCTCATTCCGCTGTTCGTGATTCTCGTGCTGTACGATCAGGCCGGGTGGGCGCTCGTGGTGTTCGTGGTGGCGGGCATCACCGACGGGCTCGACGGGCTGATCGCCCGCCTGAGCAACCAGCGGACCAGCCTCGGGGCGTGGCTCGATCCGATGGCCGACAAGCTGCTGCTGGTCACGACCTTCATCGTGCTGTCATTGCCGGCAGCGGGCTTCGTCAACCGGATTCCGCTCTGGCTGACGGTGCTGGTCATCACCCGCGACGTCGGAATCGTGCTGACGGTGACCGTCGTCAACCTCGCGGTCGGGCCGCGGACGTTCAGGCCGTCACGATACGGAAAAGCCGCGACCGCCACCTACATCCTGACGGTGACGGCCGTGCTCTTCTTCAACTACCTCCGGCGTCACTCGATCGTCGTCGATATCGCGGTGTGGTCGTCGCTCGCCGTCACCCTCGTATCCGGCCTGCACTACGTCGCTCACGCGCGGCGCATCATCAACGAGCCGCCAGCTTCTTCCTGAAGTACTCGATGGTCTGGCCCAGGCCCTCTTCAAGGGAGACCTTCGGTTCCCACCCGAGCAGCGTCACGGGCCTTGGTGATGTCGGGCTGGCGGACCTTCGGATCGTCGGTCGGCAGCGGCCTGTAGACGATCGAACTCTTCGCGCCCGTCTTCCGGATGATGATGCGGCCGAATTCCTCGATGCTCATCTCGTGCGGGTTGCCGATGTTGATGGGATCGTTCTGATCCGACAGCATGAGGCGGATGATGCCGTCGACCAGGTCGCTGATGTAGCAGAAGCTCCGTGTCTGGCGGCCGTCCCCGAAGATCGTCAGGTCCTCGCCGGACAGGGCCTGCGAGATGAACGCGGGCACCACGCGGCCGTCCCGCACGCGCATGCGCGGACCGTAGGTATTGAAGATGCGGACGATCTTGGTGTCGACGCCATGGTAACGGTGGTAGGCGGTGGTGATGGCCTCGGCGAACCGCTTGGCTTCGTCGTAGACGCCGCGCGGGCCGATGGGGTTGACGTTGCCCCAGTACGATTCGGTCTGCGGATGTTCGAGCGGGTCCCCGTAGACCTCCGAGGTCGACGCCAGAACGAATCGCGCGTTCTTCGCCTTGGCGAGTCCGAGCGCCTTGTGCGTGCCGAGCGCGCCGACCTTCAGCGTCGGGATCGGCAGCTCGAGGTAGTCGATCGGGCTGGCCGGGCTCGCCCAGTGGAGCACGTAGTCGACCGGACCGTCGACGTAGACGTAGTTGGTGACATCGTGCTTGATGAACTGCAGGTCCTGGCCGGCCAGGTGGGCGATGTTGGCGATGTCGCCCGTCAGCAGGTTATCGATCCCGACGACGCTGTAACCCTGCTGGAGCAGCGTTTCGCACAGGTGTGAACCGATGAATCCGGCAGCGCCGGTGATGACCACGCGTGGCTTCGACATGTTTGGCTTTCAGGAACTCTGCTTTGGGCGGTAGAGGCCGATGCCGCGCACGAGCGTCAGCCACATGATCTTGACGTCCAGCCGGAGCGACCAGTTCTCGATGTAGTAGAGGTCGTGATCGATCCGCTCCTCGATCGACGTGTCGCCGCGCCACCCGTTCACCTGCGCCCAGCCCGTGATGCCGGATTTCACCTTGTGGCGCAGCATGTACTGCGGGAACCGGTGCTTGAACTGCTCGACGAAATACGGCCGCTCCGGCCGCGGTCCGACCAGCGACATCTCACCCCGCAAAACATTGAACAGCTGCGGCAGCTCGTCGAGATCCAGGCGGCGCAGCCAGCGTCCGACCGGCGTGGCGCGCGGATCTTCCTCGCGGGCCCACACCGGGCCCGTGTCGTCCTCGGCGTTCTCGTACATCGACCGGAACTTGTAGACCGTGAAGCGCGACCCATCCAGGCTCATGCGGACCTGCCGGTAGAACACGGGTCCCTTCGAAGTGAGCCGGACGATCAGGGCGACCAGGGCGAGCGGCACGGCGAGGACCAGCAGTCCGGTCGCGGAGATCGCGATGTCGACCGCCCGCTTGACCATGGCGTTGTAACCCTGCAGCGGCTGGTCGCTCAGATTGATGATGGGAATCCCGTCCAGGTCCTCGATCCGGGCGCGCAGCGCGATGAACTGCAGGACGTCCGGGACGATCCGGACGTCGATCATCTCCTTGCTGGCGCCCTCGATCACCGTCATCATCTGCCGGTGTGCCTCGAGCGGCAGGGCCACGTACATCTGGTCGACGCGTTCACGCACCGCAATCTCGGCAGCCTCGGCCGAGGTGCCGAGCAGCGGCAGCCCGCGGTACGCGAGGTGATCGCCGCCCGACCGATCGTCGACGAAGCCGACGATGTGATAGCCGAGTTCGCGGTGCTCGAGCAGCTTGTCGACCACCAGGCGGCCGAGGTCGCCGGCGCCCACGACCAGCACCCGCTTGAGCCCGAGCCCGGCGCGCCACCGTCGTTCCAGGACGAAACGGACGACCTCCCTGGAGGCTGTCGTCGCGATGACGTTCAGGACGAGGAACAGCGCCCAGACCCACTGCGACACCTCGAGGACCCCGCGGTCCTTCATCGGTGCCGGGACGTAGTAGGCGCCGAAGTACAACGTGCCGCCGACCCCCAGGACCACCGCCACGGCACTGCCGACCAGCACGGCAAAGAAATCGTCGACCCGCGACCGGCTGCGCCGCAGGCTGTAGAGCCCCTGGAAGTAGTACGCGACCGGCACCAGCACCGCGACGAACGGGACGACATAGAGATACTGGCTGAAGGGCGGATACCCCTTCGTGACGGGAATCAGATGGGTCCCAAACCGGATCAGGTAGGCACCGACAAATGAGGCGACGCCCAGAACGGTGTCGGAGAGGATATAGAACGCCGCGAGCGTTCGCTTGTACCGCTTGACCATCGTTACCGCTTCTCGATCATGCGTTCGATGCAGGCCCGAATCTCGGCGGCGAACCGCGGCCGGCTGAAACGCTCGGCATGCGCGCGAATGGCCGCCGCATCGAAGGGGCGGTCCACCGCACGCCGAATCGCCTCGGCCATCGCCTCGACCGACCGCCCGCGGACCAGCAATCCTGTCACGCCGTCAACCACGGTTTCGAGCGCGCCACCGTCCCCCAGGGCCACCACCGGCGTGCCGCAGGCCTGGGCCTCCAGCGGAACGATGCCGAAATCCTCGACGCCCGGCAGCAGCGCGACCGCCGCCTTCCGATACTGCTCGCGGACCCCGGCATCGTCCGGCGAGCCGAGGAACGTGACATCCGGGCCGGCCTGGCGCCTGAGCCGGGCGAGCTCGGGACCATCGCCGACGATGCGCAAGGGTACCTGCGCTCGTGCACACGCGTCGATGGCGAGATCGACGCGCTTGTAGGGCACCAGCGCCGAAACCACCAGCGCGACACGATCGCGACGAGAACCGTCCGGGTGGTAGAACTCGGTGTCGACCGGCGGGTACACGACCTCCGCCTGACGATTATAGTATTTCGCGATCCGCGCGGCGATGTACCGCGAGATCCCGACGTAGTGATCCACACGCCCGGCGGTCGCGGCATCCCATCGCGCCATCGCCGCCATCACGGGCCGGAGCAGCCGTTCCGGCACCCGCCCGATCCGTTCGGCCGCGAAATACTGGGGATACTGGTCCCACGCATACCGCATCGGCGTGAGGCAGTAGCAGAGGTGCCGCGCCCGGCCCGCACGAATCACCGACTTGGCGGCACAGTGGCTGGTGCTGACCACGAGGTCGAACCGGTCCAGGTCCAGCATCTCGATGGCTGCCGGAAACAACGGCAGGTAGTGACGGTAGAGTCGCCCGGCGGCCGGCAGGTACTGGATGAACGATGAGCGGATCTTCCGGCGCTCGATTGCCGGAGACTGGCTGCCGGCGACGTGCAGGAGCGTGAAGAGTTCCGCCTCCGGATACAGATCGCACAACGCGTCGAGCACCCGCTCGCCGCCCCGCATCCTCGTGAGCCAGTCGTGTACGAGAGCGATTCTCATCGATCAGGTCCGGGAGGCTGGGGCACCCGCCACCTCGGCGTAGACGTCGCGGACCTGCTGGACCGACGTCCTCCACGAGAATGCCCGCGCCCGCGCGAACCCGCGTTCCCGAAGCGTTGCACGCAGGGCGGCGTCGCCGAGCACCTGTTTCATCCCGTCGGCGATTGAGGCGGCATCATACGGATCCACCAGCACCGCGGCATCTCCGACGACTTCCGGAAGAGACGAGATGTTCGACGTCACGACTGGTGTGCCGCGTGCCATCGCCTCCAGCGGAGGCAGGCCGAACCCCTCGTACAGCGACGGGAACACGAAGACGGTCGCCAGCTGGTAGAGCGCGGCAAGGGTCTGGTCCGGGACGAATCCGAGAAACCGGACGTGTTTGTGAAGCTTGAACCGATCCACGGCCCGGCGCAGCCCGGGGAACTTCGAAATCTCGTCGCCGATGATCAGCAGCTTCAGCCGTTCGAAACCCTGCATCCTCACGAGGTGGAACGCATCGATGAGCCGCTCGAGATTCTTGTGCGGCTTGATGTTGCCCACGTACAGCGCGAACGGACCGTGCAGCTGGTAGCGCTCGCGGGTCTCGGCGATCTCGGATTCGCCGGGAGGGCTCGCCAGCCGATCGTCGATCGCGTTGTAGATGACGGTGACCCGCTCGGGCGGCACCCGGCAGTACCTGAGAATGTCCGCTTTCGACGTTTCCGAGACGGTGAAGATGCGCCGGGCGCGCCGCGCAGCCGACCAGAGACTCGCCCTCGCGTAGAGATGCGCCAGCCGGTTCGGCAGGTACTGCGGGAACATCAGGTGGATGCAGTCGTGAATCGTCACGACCGATCGGCACGGCACCAGCGGCGGCAGGATGTAGTGAGGCTCATGGAACAGGTCGACGTGCTCCCGGGAGAGCTGATAGGGAATCGAGAGCTGCTCGCCCACCGAGTAGGGCTTCGACGTGTTCACCACCGGCCTGAAGTTGGGTCCGAGGCGTCGGACGGCTGCCTGGTCGTCCGGACGGCAGAGGAGGACGTACTCCGTTTCCTGATCGATCTGGGCCAGATTCTTCAGGAGGTTACGGATGTAGGTGCCTATGCCGAAGTCGTGTAGCTTGCGGATGTCCAGCGCAATGCGCACGCGATTAACCCGTGAATGCACTACACGATACCACAGGGGCAGCGGGGCCCGACGCGGCTCCGGACCGATCGAGGCTCCCCGCCCGGAAGGCGGCGGTTCAGGCCGCAGGCCCGGGCAGCCGGCCTCGGAGCCGCAGATACGCCCGGAGCAGGGGAAGCCATCGCGGATGGTGCTTGCCGTAGAACGCCATCTGACTTCGCCGGTACGCCGCCTCGGTGGCTTCGGGCTTCCTCTCGCCCGACCGGCCGCGCAAGTGGACGATTTCGGCCGACGGCACGAAGTGGATCCGCCCGCCCAGCCGCCTGAGCGATGCGCAGAAGTCGACGTCCTCCGCGTACAGGAAGTACCGCTGGTCGAGCAGGCCGGCCCGCACCGCCTGCTCGCGGCGGACCATCAGGCAGGCGCCGCTGACCCAATCGTGATCGCCCTCGATGCGCGTCCAGCGCTCCACCAGGCGCACCACCGGCCCGACCCTCGCTTCGTACAGCCTGACGAGCAACTTCTGGCGCAGTTCGTTGAACGGTCCCATCATGTGGCCGAACGAGAGCTCGGGATCCCCTGTGCCTCCAACAAGCCGCGGTCCGACGGCCATGATGTCGGGCGAGGTGCGGAGCACGGCGGCCAGGGTGTCGAGAGCCCCTTCGGACACGACGGTATCGCTGTTCAGCAGCACGACGAACTCGCCGGTCGCCTCGCGGATGCCCATGTTGTTGGCTGAGGCGAACCCCACGTTGCTGCCGGCCTCGATCAGGCGAACCCCGGGCCATCGCCGGCCCAATGCCTCGACGGTTCCATCCGTGGAAGCGTTGTCGACGACGATCACCTCGTACAGCGTGACCGGCGGATGCGTCGCAATCGACGCCAGGCAATCCTCGAGCTCGGCCCGCGTGTTGTACGAGACGATGACGATGGTCAGCTCAGCCATGAGCGGATCTTTCCCCGGCCGACACGATCGCGTCCAGTGTCTGCCGGGCCGCCACATCCCACCGATATCGCTGCAGCACGGCCGACGCCTCACTCATGACGGCCGCGCGCGCCGCATGGTCGCGGATCATCCGGTCGAGAGCGGAGGTCGTCGACGCGATGTCGCCGAGCGCCACGTAGACGGCCGCGGGGCCGTATACCTCGCGCGAGACTGGCGTGTCGAGGACCACGATGGGAATCCCGCGCCCGAGCGCTTCGAGCGGCGTCAGCCCGAATCCCTCATACTCCGAGAGAAACGCGAAGACGTCCGCGCGCCCGTACAGCGAGTCGAGCGTCTCTTCGGAAACGTAGGATCGCAGAAACACGCGGTCGCCCACTCCAGCCGCCTCGGCGATGGCGGCCAGGTCCTGGTGCGGCCACGTCCGGTTCTCGCCCACGACCTCGAGCGTGGCGCCGGGATGCGCATCCTTGAGCCCCGCAAACGCCTGAATCAGGTCGGGCAGCCGCCGACGGTTGAACACCGATCCGACAAACAGCACCAGCGCGCCGCTGCCATCTCCTCCAGGTTGAAGGTTCGACCTCCGGCTCTCGGTGGCCGGCGCGCGGGTCGACAGCCGGCTCAATCCGTGGGGAATGGCTCGAACGCGGTCGGATGGGACACCCAGCCGTTCCACGATCTCGCGTTGCGAGAAGGCTGACACCGTCAGGACTATTCGGGCGCGCCGCGCGGCCAGCCTGGTGAGCCACCCGCGACGAAGACGTTCGCGCGGTTTGAACCACTCCGGGTGCGCCAGAAACGACAGGTCGTGGATCGTCAGCGCAACAGGCGTCCGCACGGCGAGGGGGGCCGTGTACGCGGGCGCGAACAGCACGTCGAGGCCGTCACCTCGCATGGCGAAGGGGAGCGTGACCTGTTCCCACCAGGAACCTCCGTTGCGGCCAACCGTTCTGACGGTCAGCGCAAGGGCGCCTGCGCCGGGAATCGGTCGCTCGGGGCCCGATCCGGCCGGGCGATAGAGCACGAACTGGTGGTGGGCGGCTTCCGGGAGCGTCCCCCAATGCTCCAGGATTTCACCGAGATAGCGACCGACACCGGTCGGGCGTCCGAGCAGTTCCCTCGCGTCTATGCCGATGCGCATGACTGTCGACCCTGTCAGGGTCGCTCCTCCTCGCGGGGTGCGGCTGATGCGGCGAGCGTGAGGTGCTCCAGGAGTCGCGCGGCTGAGGCGTCCCACGTGAACAGCCCCGCGCGGACGCGCCCTCGGGCTGCGCAGTCCCTGGCGAACCCCTCGTCCTCGAGCATGCGATCGACCGCCGTGGCGATGTCGCCCGGGTCGTCGGGGTTGCAGAGAAGTCCCGCGTCGCCCACCACCTCCGGCAGCGCGCCACGGCTCGACGCCACCACCGGGACGCCGAGTGCCATCGCCTCGAGCGCAGGCAGGCCGAATCCTTCGTGAAAAGAGGGATACACGAGCATGCGAGCCCCGAGGTAGGACTCGCGGCGCGCCGCCTCGCTGACGTACCCCCTGACTTCGACGCGCCCCGAGAGCGGCCCGACCCGCACACGCTCCAGCCAGGGCGCTGCCTCCGGCGTCTCGCGCCCGACCAGCACGAGGCGTGGAGCGCCTGGACGTCTGGCGACGAGCAACTCGTAGGCCTTCAGCAGTCCCGCAATATTCTTGCGGGCATCGAGGCTGCCGACAAACAGCAGGTAGCCGCCGGCATCGAACCCGTTTCGGGACGGCATCGCAGCGGCCCAGTCGGGGACCCCCGACCCGCAGAGGACCATGCGATCGCGGGGCACACCGAGCCGTGCCTCGACCTGGCGGGCCGTATCCTCCGATACCACGACGACCAGGTCGGCCCGGGCCGCGTGTGATTGCACCAGCGCCGCATAGTCCCGTCTCACCTCGGCTCGCGTCCGCTCCGGATGGTCGAGGAAGTCCAGGTCATGGATAGTGATGACCTTCAGACCGCCTCGAGCGGGGAGCAGCAGGGGATGCGGCGCCATCACGACGTCGAACCGCTGCCTGGTCAGGGTCTCAACGGGGGGCCAGCCGAGGCGATTCCAGGCGAGGTTCAGCACGGCCACTGGCACCCGCCGATCGACCAGCACGGCCGGAGCCAGTTCGGCCATGACGCCGGCGGATGGCCGGTCTTTCCAGGAGCTGGTGAACAGCGTCAGCTCGATCCGCCGGTCCGGACCGGGCTGGCGGCTGGACCACCGGAGGATCGCCCGGGCCAAGCCGTGAACCCACTCGCCGACGCCGGAGCGCTGCTTGAGCGCCGGCCTGTAGTCCAGAAGGATTCGCATCGGTTGCACGCTCGGGAGATCCTAGTCCGGATCGCCGAATCCTGCCCGGGGTATTGCCCGGGCGCAGTGGTGGTTTGCCTGGTGCCAGATCCCCGCAACCCATTGTGCACCAATATCTTGACAGCATTTTGACCGTATGGTACGGTCAACTGTTTCGAGGTGTGCTCTCGCCTGGATTCTGCCCGTGGTTCGGCGCTCAGGTGACAGGGTCCGGCACGCAGGGGCCGGACGGGTCAGCCGGCCCGCCGGGGCCTCGGGCGACGACGTGTATCACATCGGTCTCCAGCTGAGCGGATCATACAGGAGCGGTCGGCTATGAAATTGGCTGTCATAGGCAGCGGATACGTCGGACTCGTGGCGGGCGCGTGCTTTGCCGAGAACGGCAACGAGGTCATCTGCGTCGACAAGGACGAGGCGAAGATTCGGATGCTTCGGAAGGGCCGGATCCCGATCTTCGAGCCGGGCCTGGAAGAGCTGGTGCAGCGGAACCGGGTCGAGAAGCGGCTGACCTTCACCACGCAGCTCGCGCGGGCCGTGCGGGCGTCGCAGGTCATCTTCATCGCCGTCGGCACGCCGCAGGGTGAGGACGGATCGGCCGACCTGCAGCACGTCATGACGGTGGCCCGGGAGATCGCCAAGGCGATGAACGGCTACAAGGTCATCGTCGACAAGAGCACGGTGCCGGTCGGCACGGCTGCGAAGGTGCGCGAAGTCATCCGCCGCGAGACGACGCATCCCTTCAGCGTCGTCAGCAACCCGGAGTTCCTCAAGCAGGGGGCGGCGGTCGACGACTTCCTCAAGCCGGATCGCGTGGTCATCGGCGCCGAGGACCCTCGCGCGCAGGAGCTCATGACGACGCTCTACGCGCCGTTCACCCGGACGGGGGCGCCGACGATGGTGATGGACTGCGCGAGCGCGGAGCTCTGCAAGTACGCGGCGAACGCGCTGCTGGCGACCAAGATCTCGTTCATGAACGAGATTGCCAACCTCTGCGAGCTGTTCAGCGCCGACGTGGACCAGGTCCGGCGCGCGGTGGGCACCGACCGGCGAATCGGCCCATCGTTCCTGTTCCCGGGCTGCGGGTACGGCGGCAGCTGCTTCCCGAAGGACGTCAAAGCCGTCGTCAAGTTCGCGGCCGACAAGGGGTACGACTTCCGGATCCTGAATGCCGTCGAGGCCGTCAATCACACGCAGAAGAGCCGGCTGGCCGCCAAGATGGAGGCGCACTTCGGATCGCTGAAGGGCAAGACCATCGCCGTGTGGGGGCTGGCGTTCAAGCCGCGCACCGATGACATGCGCGAGGCGCCCTCCATCGTGCTGATCGAGCGGCTGCTCTCGCTCGGGGCGAAGGTCCAGGCATTCGACCCGGCCGCAATGGGCGTCGCCCGGAAGATCTTCGGGACACGAATCACATACGCGCCGCGCAGCTACGACGCGCTGAACGGAGCCGACGCGCTGGCGCTGGTGACCGAGTGGAACGAATTCCGCGAGCCCGACTACGCAAAGATGCGCAAGCTGCTCAAGACGCCGCTGATCTTCGACGGCCGGAACATCTACGACCGCGACCAGATGCGCGCCCAGGGCTTCACTTACCTGTCGATCGGGAGGCCCGCCTGAACGCCGTACTCGTAACCGGAGGCGCCGGCTATATCGGCAGCCATGTCGCCAAGGCCCTCGCGCGGACCGGACGGCGGGTGGTGGTCTACGACAACCTGTCTGCCGGCCATCGCGAGGCCGTGAGATGGGGCGAGCTGGTCGTGGGCGACGCGCACGACCTGGCGCTGCTGCGCGAGACGATTCGCCGCCATCGCATTTCGGCCGTCATGCACTTCGCGGCGTGGCTGGCGGTCGGGGAATCGGTGCGGGATCCCCTTGGCTACTATCGCAACAACGTGGCCGGAGCGCTCACGGTGCTCGAAGCCATGGCGGCCGAGTCGGTGACCCGGTTCGTGTTTTCGTCGACAGCGGCCGTCTACGGTGAGCCAGACACGACGCCGGTCGGCGAGGACCACCCGCTCAAGCCGATCAATCCGTACGGCGAGACGAAGCTGACGGTTGAACGGGCGCTGCCCTACATCGAGCGGGCGCACGGCGTGCATGCCGTCTGTCTGCGCTACTTCAATGCCGCCGGCGCCGATCCGGATGGGGAAATCGGCGAAGATCATGACCCGGAAACCCACCTGATCCCCCGTGCCGTGGACGCGGCGCTCGGGGGACCATCCATCGAGGTGTTCGGGACCGACTACCCGACGCCGGATGGGACGTGCCTGCGAGACTACGTTCACGTATCCGACCTCGCCGACGCGCACGTGCTGGCGCTGGACGGCCTCGAGCGCGATGCTCGATCGGCCGTTTACAATGTTGGCATCGGCCGGCCGTTCTCGGTTCGCGACGTGCTGGTCGAGGTCGGACGCCTGAGCGGGCGCGAGGTCCCTCAGGTCGTCGCGCCGAGACGGGAAGGCGACCCGGCGGTCCTGTTCGCCTCGAGCGATCGGATCCGGGCCGAGCTCGGCTGGCGGCCCCGCCATACGGAGCTCGCCGGGATCGTCGAGACAGCCTGGAACTGGCGCACGTCGCGCAGCGGCGCAGCCCGGAGAGGGGCGGAGCGCTGATGTCGCGCCTGCGCGGGATGCTCGACGATCCGCTGCTGTCAGTTGTGATGCCCGTCTACAACGAGCACTCGACGATCGACGAGATCATTCGCCGTGTCCTGGCCGTGCCCGGACGAAAGGAGCTGATTGTCGTCGACGACGGGTCGACCGACGGGACCCGGGACCGGTTGACGGCCCTTCAGCAGGAGTGCGGGTTCAAACTGGTGTTCCAGCAGGGGAACCACGGCAAGGGAGCGGCGCTTCGACGTGGATTCCAGGAAGTGGCCGGCGATCTGGTGATCGTGCAGGACGCCGATCTGGAGTATTCTCCGGAGGAGTTTCCGCAGCTCGTCGAGCTTATTTGCCAGGGGCGTGCCGACGTGGTCTACGGCTCGCGATTTCTCGGCCGCCATCGGGTGTTCCTGTTCACCCACTACCTGGGCAACCGGCTGCTGACCTTCATCACCAACCTGCTCTACAACACCATGCTCACCGACATGGAGACCTGCTACAAGGTGATGCGGACCGAGGTGCTCCGGTCGATGACGCTGCATTCGAATAGGTTCGGGATCGAGCCCGAACTCACCGCCAAGATCTTCAAGCGCGGCTATCGCGTGTATGAAGTGCCGATCACCTATGACGGGCGGGGCTACGACGAGGGCAAGAAGATAACCTGGCGCGACGGCGTCGTCGCGTTGTGCGTGTTGCTGAGATACCGGTTCAGCGAGTGAATCCGCTCCTTCGCCTTCTGCGATTCGCGAAGCCGTACCGCGCACGATTCGCGGTGGCCTTCGTGGGGATGCTGCTCTACGGCGGCGCCTCGGCGGCCCTCGCCTATCTGGTCAAACCCGTATTCGACAACGTGCTGGCCCACCAGCGCGACATCGCCACGGTGACCTGGGCGATTGTCGCCGCGTACGCGATCAAGGGCATCGGGTCCTACGTCTCCTCGTACCTGATGGCCGATGTCGGCCAGCACGTCGTGTACGACATCCGCCAGAAACTGTTCATCCACACGCTGGGGCAGTCGACCGCGTTCTTCAAGGCGAAGTCGACCGGCCAGCTGCTGTCGCGCCTGACGAGCGACGTGGCGCAGGTGCAGCAGGCGGTGTCGGAAACCGTCGGCGACCTGTTGCGGGAATCGCTGGCGGTCATCGGGTATGCGGCGTACCTGTTCGCCAGCGACGCGGGGCTGACGCTGGTCTGCCTGACCGGGGCCCCGCTGGTGCTGTACCCGCTGGTGCAGCTGGGGAAGCGCCTCCGACGCACGACGCTGCGAAGCCAGGAGCATCTCGAGCACATGTCGCACGTGGCGACCGAGGCGTTCACCGGCCACCGGATCGTGAAGGCCTTCGGGGCGGAGCAGCGAGAGGGGGCGCGATTCGGTGTCGCGGCCCACGCGTTGTACCGGGCGAACATGATGGTGACCGCGGCGGTTTCCGTGATGCCGCCGGTCATGGAGCTGCTCGGCGGCGTGGCGGTGGCGCTCGTGCTCTGGTACGGCAGCAAGGAAATCGCGCTCGGGCGGATGACGCAGGGCGAATTCACCTCGTTCATCGCGGCCCTGTTCCTGATGTACGGGCCGCTCAAGAAGCTGAGCCGGGTCAACGCGAGCATCCAGCAGGCGTCGGCCGCCTCCGAGCGGCTGTTCGAGCTGCTGGACACGCACACCGAGGTCACCGAGCAGCCCGGTGCCCCTCCGCTCGAGCCGCTGACCCGGCAGGTCGAGTTCCGGGACGTGACGTTCCAGTACGAGGACGCGCACGGACGCAGCACACTGCACAACGTCTCGTTCTCGGTTCGGGCCGGGCAGACCGTCGCGATTGTCGGCAGGAGCGGCGCGGGGAAGACGAGCCTGGTCAACCTGCTTCCGCGGTTCTACGACGTGTCGGAAGGCGCCATCCTGGTGGACGGCGTGGACATCCGGCAGGTCAACCTCGCATCGCTGCGCGACCAGGTCGGGATGGTGACGCAGGAAACCGTGCTGTTCGACGACACGGTGGCGGCCAATATCGCCTACGGTGCCCCGGGGGCGCCGATGGCCGCGATCGAGGCAGCCGCCAGGGCTGCGCGCGCTCACGAGTTCATCGTCGCCATGCCGAACCGGTACGAGACGGTGATTGGAGAACGCGGGCAGCGGCTGTCCGGCGGCCAGCGCCAGCGGCTCGCGATCGCGCGTGCCCTGTTGAAGGACTCGCCGATCCTGATCCTGGACGAAGCCACCTCGTCGCTCGATTCTGAGTCGGAGTCGGCGGTGCAGGACGCGCTGACGAACCTGATGCGCAACCGGACGTCGTTCGTCATCGCCCACCGGCTTTCCACGGTGAGGAACGCCGATCTGATCGTCGTGCTGGAGCGGGGACGGGTCGTCGAGATCGGGCGTCACGAGGACCTGGTGACTCTGCCAGAGGGAGTGTACGCCGGCCTGCACGCGATGCAGTTCTCGGTGGGCCGGCGCGGCCCGGCTCTCCGGCAGGCCGGCACGCGCGACTCGGGTGGATAATTATGATCAAGTCCATGACGGGATTCGCGGCACTGACCCACGAGGACGATCGGGTCACCATCGGCGTGACGCTCCGGAGCGTCAATCACCGCTACCTCGACGTGCAGTTGCGTGCGCCTCAGTGGCTGAGCCAGATGGAATCGCGATTGCGGGGGCAGGTCCAGCGACACGTCGCCCGCGGCCGCATCGAGCTGGCGATTACCGTCCAGCTCAGGCAGGAGCCGGTGCTCACCGTCGAGCTCAACGAAGCCTTCGTCAACGCGCTCGGCGTTGCCATGGATCGCGCCAGGGATCGGGGCCTCATCCAGGGCACGCTGACGCCCGGCGATCTCGTGAAGTTCCCGCAGGCGCTGACGGTCCGCGAGCAGCCCGTCGAACTGGATCCCGAGAGCAGCCGGACCGTTGAAGAGGCCGTCGACTCCGCGGTCGAACGCGCCCTGACCGAGCTCGATCGCATGCGGAGATCGGAGGGCGCGCACCTGCAGGCCGATCTCGACAGCCGCAAGGCAGCGGTCGCCTCGATGGTCGAGAGCGTGGCGATCGCGGCCGCCGACGGGGACTCCGCGCTCCAGGCCCGGCTGGCCGAACGCATCGCCGAGCTCACCGCAGACCTTCAGATCGATCGCAATGCCATTCCGCAGGAGATCGTCCGCTTCGCCGCGCGGTCCGATATCAGCGAGGAGGTCACGCGCTTCCGGGCGCACGTGGCCCAATGGACGTCGCTCACGGAGAGCGCGGAGCCATGCGGCCGGAAGCTGGACTTCCTGCTGCAGGAGATGAACCGCGAGGTCAACACCATGGGGTCCAAGGCGGACGGCACGGCCGTGTCCGAGATGGTGATTGCGGCCAAGGCCGAGCTCGAGAAGATGCGGGAGCAGGTCCAGAATGTCGAGTAGCACCCGATCGCGCGGGACGCTCATCGTCGTGTCCGCTCCGTCGGGCACCGGCAAGACGACCGTGGTCGAGCGCCTGGTCACCAGCACGCCGCAGCTCAGGATTTCGCGGTCCTACACGTCGAGACCCGCGCGGCCGGGCGAGGCGGACGGGGTGGACTACAACTTCGTGAGCCGCGCGCGCTTCGAGGCGATGATTGCGGGCAGCCAGTTCCTGGAGTGGGCGGAGATTTACGGGAATCTCTACGGCACCTCCATTGTCGACACCGAGCGTCACCTGGCGGAGGGCATCGACCTGGTGCTGGTCATCGACGTGCAGGGCGCGCGGCAGGTGCGCCGGCACGGCATCGCCCAGGTGTCGATCTTCGTCATGCCGCCGTCCGCGCGGGTGCTGGCGGAGCGGCTGCGCGGCCGCGGCACCGATGGCCAGGACCAGATCCGCACCCGGCTGCGTGTCGCGCGTGAAGAGGTCGGCGCCTTCACGGAGTACGACCACGTGGTCGTCAATGACGATGTGGAGGCGTGCGCCGATCGGATCAGGTCGATCGTCGTCGCGGGCCACTCCCGGCTCGACCGCATGCGCGGCGAAGCCGAACGCATCGCGCGGACGTTTGACGAGGATCCCGAGAGCGCGTAGCGTTGAGGGAAGTGGAGAAGGGGTGAGATCATGTCTCTCATCGCGCTCGGCGTGACGGGCGGGATCGGGGCCTACAAGGCCGTCGAGGTCGCCAGGGGGCTGCAGAAGCGCGGCCACGACGTGGTGGCCGTCATGACGCGGAACGCGCGGCGATTCGTCGGTCCGCTGACCTTCGAAGCCATCACCCGACGCCCCGTCATCACGAGCCAGTGGGCGCCCGGCATCAACGCCGAGGTCGAACACATCTCGCTCGCGACCGACATCGCCCTGCTCCTCGTGGTCCCGGCGACGGCGAACATCATCGGCAAGTTCGCCTCGGGCATTGCCGACGACTTCCTGAGCACGATGTTCCTGGCGACGCGAGCGCCGGTGCTGCTGGCGCCGTCGATGAACACGAACATGCTGGAGCATCCCGCAGTCGTGGAGAACCTGCGCGTCCTCGCGTCGCGGGGCGTCCGGTTCGTCGATCCGGGCGCGGGGTACCTCGCGTGCGGCTGGGTTGGAAAAGGCCGGCTCGCCGAGCCGGAGGACATCGTGGAGGCCGCCGATCGCCTGATGCGGCCCGCAAGGAGCCTGGCCGGCGTGAAGGCGATCGTCACCGCCGGGCCGACATTCGAGGCGATCGACCCCGTGCGCTTCCTCGGCAATCGATCGAGCGGCCGCATGGGATTCGCGCTGGCCGCCGAGGCGGAACGGCGGGGCGCGCGCGTGATCCTGGTGGCGGGTCCGACCTCGGTGCCCGCGCCCGCCGTGTCGGAGATCGTGCACGTGCGGACCGCATCCGAAATGCATGAAGCCGTGATGGCAAGAGCCGCCGAGGTCGACCTGGTCATCATGGCCGCAGCGGTCGCCGACTACACGCCCGAGACGCCGGCCGATCAGAAGATCAAGAAGGCAACCGAGGCGTGGACGCTCACGTTGCGGCGCACGCCCGACATTCTGGCGTCGCTCGGGAAGTGGCGGGCCGCGCGCGGCGGGCCGCGCCCCGTACTGGTGGGCTTCGCCGCGGAAACGTCCGACGCGGCGTCACAGGCCCGCCAGAAGCTCTCGGCCAAGGGAGCCGACCTCATCGTGGCCAATGACGTGTCGCAGCCAGGCGCGGGCTTCGAGGTCGAGACCAACCTGGTCACGCTGGTCACCGCCGAGTCAACCGAGCCTTTGCCGCTGATGCCGAAGAGGGATGTCGCGTGCGCCGTGCTCGATCGGATTCACGAACTGGTGGTGTCGACGGCCCGGTCCCAGGCCATCGAGCCGACGACAGATCGAGCGTAGAGGCGCACCCCGATGGATGTCCGTGATCAGGTGATCGAGCACCTTCGTTTCCTGTCCGAGCTTGGTGTCAGCGGAGTCAGCCGGGATCCGCGCTGGCGCATGCGAAGCGCCGATGAGGCTCCACGACCTCGCGCCATCCGGGTCGAGCTGCCGGAGCAGCTGACCGGGCCTGACGAGACTCCGGCGCCAGCCGGCGGGCCGGCCGCGCCCGAGACGGCCGGCGGACCGGTGGAGTCGCTGGGCGTGATCCGCGACGCGCTCGGCGAGTGCACGCGCTGCAAGCTCCACACGCTGGGTCGTCACCACATCGTGTTTGGCGCCGGCAACGCGAACGCCGATCTGATGTTCATCGGCGAGGCCCCGGGCCACGACGAAGATCTCCAGGGCATCCCGTTTGTCGGGCGCGCGGGGCAGCTGCTGACGAAGATCATCGAGGCGATCGGGCTCTCGCGCGAGGAGGTCTACATCGCCAACGTCATCAAGTGCCGTCCGCCGGAGAATCGGAATCCCGAGCCGGACGAGGTGGACACCTGCGAGCCGTTCCTGTTCCGGCAGGTACAGGCGATTCGCCCGCGGGTCATCGTCGCGCTCGGCACCTTTGCGGCCCAGGCCCTGCTTCGAACGAAGGAGCCGATCTCGCGGTTGCGCGGACGCGTGTTCAAGTACGGCGATGCCCGCCTCGTGCCCACTTTCCATCCCGCCTTCCTCCTTCGCAGTCCGGATCGCAAGCGCGACGTGTGGGACGACATGAAGAGCGTCCGAGCCATGTTGAGCGGCGATCCTGCCGGCGAATAGCCGTCTCCGCCGATGACGCTGCTGGCGCAGGTTGCCGTTCCAGTCCCGTCCATCGGAACGCTGACCTATCGAGTGCCGCCGGAGCTCGAGCGGCCGGCCAAGGGCGCACGCGTGCTCGTTCCGCTCGGATCACGCCGTGTGACCGGGTGCGTCGTGTCCACCTCCGAAGTTGCCGACGACGACGTGCCGCAGGCGCGGATGCGCGACATCTTCGACCTGTTCGACCCGGAGCCCTACCTGCCCGAGGCTGTCGTGGATCTGGCGCTGTGGATCGCGGAGTACTACGCGGCATCTCCCGGCGAAGCCCTGGCCGCCGCCATGCCGCCACGGGCATGGGTCGAGAGCCGGCGCCTGGTCGGAGCGACCGACGAGGGCCTGCGGCAGATTGCCCTGGCGTCGGCTTCGACTCTTCCCCCTCTGCATTCGCTTGCCCTGCGCCTTCTCGGTTCCACGCGTCCGGTGCCCGTGTCGACGCTCGGCTCCCGAATGGCGCGCGCCGGCGACGCGGACGTCAGGCCGGATCGGCCGATGCCGATCGCCGCGATTGTCCGTTCGATGGAACGAGCAGGCCTGGTGGTCGTCTCCCAGGCGCTCTCCGGTGATGCCGACGCGTCGAAGTCAGTCGCCGTGGCCGCATTGACCGCGCAGGGCCTCGACCTGGCCTCGCGAATGGACGACGCGGGTCCGGACGGCCGATCGGCCTTCGAGGCGGCGGGGCTGCGCGGATCGCGCCAGCGCGCGCTGCTCGAGCGCCTGCGCGCGGAGCCGCGAGGATCGTTGATGTCGGACCTCCGAGGTCTCGGGATCGCAGCCGACGTGGTGCACCGCCTGGCGCGCCGGGGGCTGGTTGCGATCGTTCACGAGACGGTTCGCCGGGATCCGTTTGCCGGCCCGTGGGCAGGCGGGACCGACGGAACCTCCGACGCCGCGCCGCCCGAGCTGACTCCCGAACAGGCCGGCGTGATGGAGCCGCTGCGGGAGATGCTGCGCGACCCGGGGTTCCAGGTCGCGCTGCTGCACGGCGTCACGGGAAGCGGCAAGACGGAGATCTACCTACGCCTGTCCGAAGCGGTGATCGCCCAGGGGAAACGGGTGCTCGTGCTGGTGCCGGAGATCGGCTTGACGCCGGCGCTCGCCGCCTGGTTCCGGGCCCGGTTCGGCCAGCGGGTGGCTGTTCAGCACAGCGGATTGTCGGATGGGGAACGGCACGACCAGTGGCAGTCGATCCGCCGGGGCGAGATCGATGTCGTGGTCGGCACTCGATCGGCCGTGATGGCACCGCTCGAGTCCATCGGGCTGATCGTGGTGGACGAGGAGCACGACGCCTCCTACAAGCAGGACGAGGCTCCCCGATACCACGGCCGCGACGTCGCCATCGTCCGCGGAAAGCACGAGGGTGCGCTGGTGCTGCTCGGTTCGGCGACGCCGTCGCTCGAGTCCTACAAGAACGCACTGGCCGGGCGGTACAGGCTGTTCAGGCTCGATCGGCGGGTGATGGATCGGCCGCTGGCGTCGGTGACGATCGTCAACATGCGGCACGAGTACGCCAAGGGCGGACCCGACCTCATCCTGAGCCGGCCCCTGGTTACCGCCCTCGGTGTCAGGATCGAACGGCGGGAGCAGACCCTGCTGCTTCTCAACCGGCGCGGGTTCTCGACCTCCGTGTTCTGCCGCCAGTGCGGAGGCACGACTCAGTGCCCCAACTGCAGCGTCTCCCTGGTCATCCATCGGCGTGGCACGGCGAGCTGTCATTACTGCGGCTACCAGCGCCGCGTGCCGACCGTGTGCCCGACCTGCGGAGGCGAGTACCTGGAACACGCCGGGTTCGGAACCGAGCGCGTGGAGACCGAGGTGACGGCGCTGTTTCCGGGCGCGCGCGTGGCGAGGCTGGATCGGGACAGTACGCGCCGGCGGGGCGCTGCCTCGGGAATTCTCGGACGGTTCGCCCGAGGCGAGATCGACGTGCTTGTCGGCACCCAGATGATTGCCAAGGGCCACGACTTCCCGAAGGTCACCCTGGTCGGCGTCATATCGGCCGACGTCGGGCTTGGCGTGGCGGACTTCCGTGCCGGCGAGCGGACATTTCAGCTGCTGACCCAGGTGGTCGGCAGGGCGGGCCGCGGCGAGCTGGCCGGCGAAGCGATCGTCCAGACGCTGTACCCGGACCACTACGGCATCACGCACGCCTCGAGGCAGGACTACGACTCGTTTGCCGCGGCCGAGATGGAGTTTCGCCGGGCGATGCGCTACCCGCCCGAGGTCGCGATGATCAATGTCATTGTCCGGGGGGCGAGCCACTCGAGTGCGATGGACGGGGCTCGCGATCTGGCCGGCCGCGTCGCCAGCGCTCCGCAGTGGCGTGGCGGCATCTCGGTGCTCGGGCCTGCACCGGCGCCACTGACCAGGCTGCGCGGCGAGCACCGCGCCCAGCTGTTCCTGAAAGCCGCTCCCGCCCTCCGCGTCGCCATGAGGGAAGCCGTGCAGCACGCGGTCGCGGGGCGACCCGACCTGCGCCGGCGCATCACGATCGATGTCGATCCGCTGACGGTGCTCTAGAGACGCGGCAGGGAGACCTCATGCCGCGCCGAAGCCGGGCGCCGCCAGAGGCGCAACGCTCCGCCTACTTCCCAATCAGCTGGAGCGGCTCCATCGGGGAAGGCGTGAAGCAGAGAATCAGGATCGCCAGCGCCGCCAGCGCCAGCAGCTGCCGGTTTCGATCGAGCGGAGCCTCTTCGTCATAGGTCGGCGGGTGACGCCATCCGAAGACCACGAGGAGCCCGACGGCCAGCAGTGTCCACATGACCCAGCTCAACGAGTGGAAGCACAGGGCCACGGCCACCCCGACGGCGGCTCGCGTGACCCAGACCGACCGGCGGCCAAATACTGCGTACGAGATGTGGCCGCCGTCGAATTGGCCGATCGGGATCAGGTTCAACGCCGTAACCAGCAGACCGAACCAGGCCGCGAATGCCATCGGGTGCAGGTTGATCGAGTAGCCATCCGGCACGGTGCCCCATACCAGCCACGCGACGGCCTTGAAGAGCAGCGGCTCACCAAGCTCGTAGCCGACGAAATTCGGCGGAAGCCTGGCGATGTTGGACAGCGAGCAGCCGATCACCAGCGCCGGCACAGCGACCAGGAATCCCGCGAACGGGCCGGCAGCCCCCATGTCGAACAGCATGGGCTTGGTGCGAATCGGCTCCCGGATCCGGATGAAGGCGCCGAAGGTGCCGGCGATGAATGGCGGCGGCGCAGGCAGGAAGTAGGGCAGTGACACGCTCAGCTTGTAGTACCGGCACGCGAAATAGTGTCCGGCCTCGTGCGACCCCAGGATGGCCAGGATGGTCAGCGAGTACCACAGACCGCTCACGAGGATGCCCGGCCACACAAATGACGGGTTCACAGCGCCGAACCGCGACTGGAAGGCCAGCCAGTTATCAGTGCCGACCCACGTCGTGGTAGCCAGGGTCAAAGCCAGCAGGACCACGTGTTTCCAGGGCCGGCCGGTTCGAGGGCGAGCCACTCGCGTAATGACAATCGGCTCAGTCAGATCCGGTCTCAGAGCCTCCACGCGTTCCATCGGCTGGAGCGAGGACGACTCGAACACTGGAGAAACCTGATCGAGGCGGGGAGGGGGGGTGTCTGAACGCTCGTCTGGCACGTGAGGCTCAACTCCGATTCCTCGAGTGCGGATGGAACCGCCTCCACGCCCCACGCGCGGCGTCGGGCGCGAAGTAACACTTCAGCCGATACTCTGCAATTCCTTACCAGGCTTGAATCGGATGGTCCGCCCCGGCGGAATGCGAACCTCCTTGCCAGTCCGTGGGTTACGGCCGATGCCCCGCTTCCGGGGTTTCACCTGGAACACCCCGAAGCCGCGCAGCTCGATTCGCTCCCCGCGCTGCATCGAGAGGCGCATCGCGTCGAAGACCGCGTCCACCGCGAGCTCGGCCTTGACCTTGGTAATCTCCGCCGTGCGGGAGACCTCGTTGACGATGTCGACTTTGATCATGCCGACGGAGCTCCTCTGATAGTTGCTAACTACTATAGAAATCAGCACTTACGCTGTCAAGTGCCGGGGGGTGACTCGCGTGTGCATTCTGCGGCCCGCACCCGAGGGCCAGGCTTTGGTAAGATGTGAGCCCGAGTCTCGTCACTACATTCCCAGAATCGAGTGCAACTTTTGCCTCGTCGCCATCCAACTGTCGTGCTGGTCGGACGCCCGAATGTGGGCAAGTCCACGCTGTTCAATCGGATGGCGCGGTCCAGGCAGGCGATTGTGGGGCCGATGCCGGGCACCACGCGTGACGTCCACTCGAAGCCTGTTACGTGGCAGGGCCAGCGGCTCGATCTGGTCGATACCGGCGGAATGTTCGGCGCAAGCCTGGACCCGCTTCACGCGCTGGTGCTCGAGCACGGGCGCCGGGCCCTCGAGGCCGCCGACCTCATCCTGTTCCTCGTTGACGCGACCGATGGCTGTGTTTCCGCCGACGAGGACGTCGCGGCTGCGGTCCGCGCGACGGGCAAGCCTGCCATTCTCGTGATCAACAAGACCGATGATCGCCGCTCGAAGGCAGGGGCCCTCGAATTCTTCCGGCTCGGGTTCGACACGGTGTTCGAAGTGTCGGCCGAGCACGGGCTCGGGACGGGCGACCTGCTGGAGGGCGTGGTCGCGCGTCTCGCTCAACTGGCGCCGCCGCAGAACGATGCCGCCGCGAGCGCGGCCGAAGCGGCGGCGGATGCAGGTGGCGACGAGGCGATCGCCGAGGGCGAGTCGGAATCCCCCGGTGGGAATCGAACCAGCCTGGTCGCGCCTGAGCCGAGCGAGGTGCGCATTGCCATCGTGGGACGGCCCAACGTCGGCAAGTCGTCGCTCGTGAATCGCATTCTGCGCGAGGAGCGCGTGCTGGTCAGCGATGTCCCCGGGACGACGCGGGACGCCATCGACGTCATCCTGCAATGGCATCGGCGTCAATTCCGGATCGTGGACACGGCCGGCATCCGGCGTCCGGGACGGGTCGCCGTTGCGGGCATGGTGGAAGCCGTGAGCGTGCTGCAAGCCAAGCGAGCAATCGAACGCGCCGACGTCGTGGTGATCGTGATCGATGCGCTCGAGGGCGCCACCGACCAGGACGCTGCCATTGCGGGCGAGGCCGAGCGCGGGGGACGCGGCCTGATCGTCGCCGCCAACAAGTGGGACCTGATGAAGGAGCGGGGTCCGGAAGCCGCCCGGGCGTTCGACGAGGACGTCGGGCGCAAGATGAAGTTCATGGAGTTCGCGCCGTTGCTTCACGTGTCGGCGAAAACCGGCGATCGAATTCCGAAACTGCTCGAGACGGTCGACCGCGTCGCCGCCGCGCGCCGAAAGCATGTGTCCACCTCTGAACTGAACAAGTTCGTCGAGGCCATCACCGCTGCGCATCCGCCTCCGAGCCCGGGACGCCGCGAACTTCGAATCCTCTACGCGACCCAGACCACCGTCGCCCCGCCCACATTCGTGTTCTTCACGAACCTGGCCACGACGTTTCACTTCTCGTACGAGCGGTTCCTCGTCAATCAGCTGCGGGAATCGTTCGGCTTCGCCGGCTCGCCGATTCGCATCCAGGTGCGAACGCGACGACGGAAGGAGCGGTCCGGCGCCTGACGGACCAGCCACCGCGCGCGGACGATCACCGGCTGCCGAAGGCGGTGATTTTCGCGTGCTATACTCCGGAGACACCAGTGGCTGAGACGATCGGCGACATTCCAGATCGGGAGTTCTTCAAGTCGTCGGAGGTCTGCGAAATCGCGGGTGTCCAGCCTGTACGTGCTGCGCTCGTGGGAGCAGGAATTCCCCAGGCTCGGAGCGACGAAAACGCCGGGGGCCCCGCGGATCTACCGTCGAGCCGATGTCGACCTTGCGCTGCGCATCAAGCACCTGGTGTTCGCCGAAGGGTTGACGCTGTCCGGGGCGCGGCGCCGCATCGACGCGGAGCGGGCTCCCGAGCTTCCGGGGCTGCCCGAGGGTGGCGCACTCGACGGGGAGACGCGCCAGAAGCTTGCGGCGATCAAGAACGACCTTCGGGCGTTGCACGCCATGCTGTCGGACTCGCCGCGGGCCAGACGCGGGAAATCGCAGGTCTCACAGCCTGAATTGCCCGAATTGAATGCCGAACCGTCCGGTACCTGGCCGGCGCCGCGGGCGGAAGCGGCGGCGAATGCCCCTCAGGCGGCCGCAAAGATAAAGAAACGCGCGTCAGAGGCACACTCGGTGATACGCAAGACGGGGAAGTCGGGATAGAATCGAGGACGCGGGATGTAGCGCAGCCTGGTAGCGCACCTGAATGGGGTTCAGGGGGTCGCGAGTTCGAATCTCGCCATCCCGACCAGCGCGTCGAACGGCCTCGATGGATTCCACGGGAACCTGTCGGGGCCGTTTGTGTCTTGCCGCTCTCTCGCCTCGATCCGTTCCCGCTCCTGTATACTCTCACCAGTCAAGCCGCAATCTGGATCGCACGAGCCGTTTCGAATCGGGGCCCTGAAGGGTGCCATCGACACGATGAGCCGTCGAACCTTCCACCGCCTTCGCTCCGCCTGCATCCTGGGTGTGGCGCTCGAGGCCGCTGGCTGCGCCTCGTCGATTCCACGAGATTGGCCGCTGGAACCGCGGGGCGAGATTCTGGCACGCCTGTCACAGATGCCCGCCGGTTCTGCGTTCGTGGTTGATGCAATCGCCGTCGACCGGAAAGGCATGCCCGTCGTCGACATGACTTCGGCCGACTTCACCCTGGTCGTCGACAACGCGCGGCCGGCAGCCCTGGGATTGGGAAGGCTGTACCGTGGACCCGGCGCGGCCGCGCTGGCTGACGCGCAGGACCCGGAAACGCCCGATGAGCTTGTCCCCCGGGCCGAGCCGAGCCGGCTGGTGGTTCTCGCCATCGATCAGGCGAGCCTCCTTCCTGGAGATGAGCGGCGCGCTAGGCTGGTGGCGGAGACCTGCCTGGCCCTCTTCGGTCTGTCCGACCGCTTCCTTGTCATTGCGCTCGCGGGATCGGAAGGCCTCGAGACGATGTCGACCGATCGCGGGGCCATCCGACGGGCGCTCAGCCGTCTCCGTGCGCTTCGCAGAGTGGACGCGGACGCCGCCCAGCCGCAGTCACCCGAGGTTGGCAGGCCCGCCGAACCTCCTGACTCGGCGACCGACGCCGGCGCGGGCGAACGCCCGCGCACAGGCGCTGCCACGCCTTCAACCTCCAGACCCGACGCGATTCCGACGCTCGAACGCATTCAGCCGGAGACCGCACCAGGGCCCCGCGAAGTGATCTCACCTGTGGCGTCGCTGGCCCACGCCAAGGCCACGCTTGCGGCGCTGCTGGAGGTGTGTGAAGGACTCCGCACCGTGCCCGGTTCGAAGACGATTCTGTTCCTGTCGGCCGGGTTGATCACAGAAGGAGCTGAGCGCGAGGCGACGGCATTCGTCGAGTCAGCCGCCCGCTCGTTCAGCCGCGTGTATGCGCTCCAGATTCCCACGACGGCGTCCGCGTTCAGCGAGCAGGGCCGGGTGTCCCTCAGGGCGATTGCCGACGAGACCGGCGGCGCGCTGGTCCCGTTGTCGATCAGGCCCGAGCGGGCGCTGCAGCGCCTGGCCGCAGAACAGTCGCTGTCATACCTCCTGATGGTTGTCCCGGCGCAGGGCAGCACGCTGCCGAATCCGCTTCGGCTGCAGGTGACCTCGCGGCGGAAGAACGTGACGATCCGAGCCAGCCGGATTGGCGTGCCAGGACGATATGCCTCGCTGCTGCAGGCCGGGGAGACACCGACCGCGCGCCGTTCGCCGTCACGCCCACCGCAGCCATCACGCCCGCCCCAGGTGGTGGCAGGGCCCGTCCGGGCCGCGATCGATCCCCAACTTGCTCCTGTCCTCGCCCGGGCGACGGAATACGTGTCCGATTACTACAGGGAACTCTCCTCGGTGGTCGCCGAGGAGGTCTACGTGCAGGAATGGCGGAATCCGAAGGGCCCGAAGGTGACCCGCCGGCTCGTGTCGGACTTCCTGCTCGTCAGGGCCGAAGGCCTCAACGGATGGATGCCGTTCCGAGACGTGTTCGAGGTAGACGGGGAGAAGGTACGCGACAGGACCGACCGCCTGATGAAGCTCTTTGTCGAATCTCCTCCCGAGCGCGCTGTCGAAAACGCCAACACGATCTGGGCCGAGAGCGCACGATACAACATCGGCGGGATTCGCCGCACGGTGAACATCCCGGTGCTTCCGCTGAGGTTCCTGGATCCGGACGATATCCGGAGATTCACCTTCTCGAGGGCAGGAGAAGAGACCTTCGGAGGGGTCAGCGTCCTGATGGTCGATTTCCGAGAGGTCTTCAGTCCGACCATCATCAAGACGCCCGAGGGACGGGACGTGCCTTCATCCGGAAGGTTCTGGATCGAGCCGGCGAGCGGCCGCGTCGTGCGCACGCGTCTCAGGGCCTCGACCGCGGAGATCAACGTTTCGTATGGGCCTCGCGAGGAGTTGCCTGGCCTCTGGGTTCCGTTCGTGATGCAGGAGGCCTATACGCATCCGACGGGCGATGTCAGCGCGACGGCGACCTACTCGCATTTTCGTCGCTTTCAGGTCTTCACAGAGGAGCAGGTCAAAGTTCCGAAGCGCCATTAGCCGGACCCCTCGCGCGGAGTCTTTCTGGACCGGCGAGGAGACTCCGGGTTCTCTCCAGGACGGAAATGGGCAGGTCGAATGCAGCTGGATGAGGCGCTCCGCGTGGGTGTGCCAACTACAGGCGAAGGGAAGACGCCTCAGGCAGGGCCCGGGATCAGCAGGGCTGAACGCGCGCGGTGGGTGTCTCGCGCAGCACGGCGAGAACGGCGGGGTCGAGCGGGCGGTCGAACATGACGCCGGCCCGATAGCGTGGCCCCTTCCGGGGGTGGAGCGCCGAGATCTGGCAACGCGCGACCGCGGCTCGCAGCACCATCGGCTGGTCGTTGGCGACCAGCGTCAGCTCGATCGCCGCACCTGGCGACACCCGTGCCGACGACTCCAGCAATGCGCCGCCGAACGACACGTCCAACAGCCGTGCCCGGTTGCCCGATCGCGCGTTGAGTTCGGGCAGCGCGCCGCCGCTGGCAGCCTGAATTCGCGAAAACGCCCGGCGTTCCAGCATGTCGTTCTTCTCCATGGACGCAAAGTTTACCACACGGTGCATGAGGACACGATGTCGTCCGGGCGTAACCGTCAAGAGATGAATACGCCAATCCCGTGCCAGGCCGGCCGCGGCGCCTCAGAGGCCGGTCACGATCAGAAGGATCCGATACGCCCGATGCAGGTCCACGAAAAGCCGCGTCAGCCGGGCCTTGTCGGCGGAGGTTCGCTGCGCGTGGCAGTCGGGATGGTAGCGCCGGGCGAGGATCCGGAATTCCCGCCGGAGGTCGGCCGACGTGAATCCGACATCCATGTCGGCGCCGAGCGCCACGAGTCTGTCGAGCGCGATCTGCTGACGAGGTGAGAGCGTGCGGCCGGAATGGGCTGGAGCGCGGTCAGCCCGAATCAGCGGTTCGACCCGGCGATCAACACACGTCTCGGCGCGTCTGGCCGGCTGGCCGGGAGCGAAGCAGAACCGAGGGTCGATGAACAGGATGATGGGATTGACGCCCTCGGCTCCTTCGCCCTCGACAGGCGTACAAGCTTCAAGCGTTGCCGAGCTCAGCTTGGCATCCAGAACATCGATGAATGGCAACCCGTTCCGCATATCCGCCCAATCGGCAGTTGCGGCAGGGTCTTGAACGGGTGAGAGCCCGAGAGCGGAGAGCCGGTTCCCAGGTTGGAGCGGGGCGTCGGCGAGATGGCGCCCCGGCGAGGAGCGCTAGACCTCCCAGCCCGAGAACTTCGTCGCGCACTCACGGACGTACTGGGACAGCGGCTTCTTGATCAGGTTCATGCGGTTGAGGCGTTCAACAGCCGCCTCGCTGCCTGACACGCTGTCGTCCCTTCGGACCACGACCTCGATGCGACCGTCACCGAGGTTGAAGACGTTCACGCTACCATCGGGTTGCGCCTCGAAATACAACGCGCCCACGGCACACCTCTCAGGCAGGAGAAATGATTCTCCATCTGCCAAAGTAATGCTCCCGAAGGCATCTGTCAAGGGCGCATCCATGCGCATTCGCGTGGAGTTGAGCGGCCCGGTTGCGCGAGTCTTACGCGGCGCGAAAAGACAGAAACGACATTGGGACTGCGTCTCACGACGAAGCTGTTGGCGCATCGCGCCAGGTCTTCCACGTCGAGGCAATCAGGATGATCGCGCCGCCCGTCAACGGCCACGCTCCCGGCGACTCGTGATGAATCATCCAGGCCCAAAGAGGGCTGAACGCCGGTTCAGCCAGCAGCAGGAGGGAGGCCTCCACCGCCAGCACGTGTCGGATGGCTTTGGTGAGGAGAATGTAAGCCACCCCGACCTGGAACACGCCGAGGTAGCCGATGACCCCCACATCGGTCATCGTGGCCTGGCTGACCGGGAGCGCGAACGGCAGGCACACCAGGCAGGCGATGATGTTTCCCGAAATGGCGGCGGATGCCGCGGCGGAACCCAGCGCGGCAGGGTCTCGCTTCTCCACCCATCGCAGCCCCATCACCGTGAGACACCAGCAGAAACCGCTGAACGCGCCGATCAGGTTGCCGCGCGCCGGGTCCGGTGCGGACTGGCTGGCAACTCCTCCCACGAAGAGCAGCCCGATGCCCGCGGCCACGGCCAGCAACACCGGAACGTCGCGGCGACGGATGTGCTCGTTCAGCAGCCACGGGCCGGCCAGCGCGATATAGAGCGGGGCGGTCGACTGGAGGAAGACGCTGTTGGCTGCCGTGGTGAGCTTGTTCGCCGCGACGAACGATATCAGCGTGGCGGCGTACGCCAGGCCGATGACCACGCTCCACCGCGAGAACCCGCCCCGTTGCCGGGTGCCGGCTATGAGCACCAGCGCCGCGATGCCGGATCGGAAACTGGCGATCTGCCAGCTGGTCAGCGAACAGGCCTTGATCGCGGTCCCGCCGGTCGAGAAGAGCAGGGCAGTGACCAGGATCAGGAGCCGCGCCATCGATGCTGTCATTGCGCGAACATCCTACACCAGCCGGGCGGCCGGGTCCCGTGGCGCGTGCTGCGTCGCCGGCGATGTGCGCGATGGCGTGAGGGAACGGAACAAAGAAAAAGGGGACCGACACCGGTCCCCCTCTAGGTGATTGGCGCTGGCGGCTCTTCCTACGCCTTGACGATGCAGCCATCCACGGGGCAGACCTCGACGCACTTGGGTGAGTCGAAGTGTCCCACGCACTCGGTGCACTTTTCGGTATCGATCGTATAGATCGAATCGCCCTCGGCGATTGCCTCGTTCGGGCATTCCGGTTCGCAGGCCCCGCAGCTGATGCAGTCTTCCTTAATCGACATTGCCATGAGTCGTTTCCTCCGTATTACAGCGTCCCCGAAGTCACAGCCGGGGCTTATCAGTCACTATAGCAAAGACCGATCCGGTTTTGTCCAGTCGAATTCGTCACAACACCGCTCTCGTCTCACGTCAATTGCCGGCTTTCCGCCGAATCGCCCCGAGATGACGCCGGCAAACACTGGAACGTGTCGCACGCGATCGGACCTGTGAGGTCGGAGATCGGCCGTCTCCACGCAAACGCGGGAGGGAGATCGTCGCTCGACTGCCCGCCGTCAGATCGCGTCGAGTGCCTGCTGCAGGTCCGCGATCAGATCGTCCGGGTGCTCGATGCCCACCGAGATCCTGATCATCGCGGCCGTGATTCCCATCTTCTGCTGCCGTTCCGGCGGAACATCCGAATGGGTCATCGTCGCCGGGTGCTCGACCAGCGTCTCGGTTCCCCCCAGGCTGACGGCCAGCTTCATCACCTTCAGGTGGTTGAGAAGGCGAAACGCCTCGGCCTCGCCGCCATGTATCTCGAACGAGAAAGTCGATCCGGGCGACTTGCACTGGCGCTGGCAGATGTCGTACTGCGGATGATCCTCTCCCATGAGTCCCAGGTAGTGCACCGCACGGACCTTCGGATGCTCGGAGAGGAACTCGGCGACGTAGCGCGCGTTCTTCATCGCGCTCGTCATGCGCAGCTTGAGCGTTTCGAGGCTTCGCATCAGGAGCCAGCCGGTGTGAGGATCCGACATGGTTCCCATGATGGTCCGCATGCCTCGCACCGGGGCGATGACCTGTTCACTTCCGAGGCATGCGCCGGCGATGAGATCGCTGTGGCCGCCCAGCGTACTTCGTCAGCGAATACAGAACGAGATCGGCGCCAAGCTGCAGCGGGTGCTGCCACAGCGGGCCGAGGAAGGTGTTGTCGACGGCCACCAGCGGCCGGCGCCCGCTGGCGTCGGCGAGGGCGCGCGCAACGTCGGCGCACCTGGCGATGTCCACCAGGCCGTCGGTCGGATTGGCCGGCGTCTCGATGTAGATCATGGCCACGCGCCCCAGCGCGCGGGCTTGCTCGACTGCCTCGTCCAGCGACGGTCCGGCGAGACCCGACCCGAACCAGACCCGCGAGATTCCGAACTGGGGCAGGATGTTCTCGATCAGGAACTCGGTGCCGCCGTAGACCGGTTCGCTCGCGACGATCACGTCACCCGGTTGGAGGAATGTGAGCAGTGTCGTGGAGATGGCGGCCATGCCCGAGCAGAACATCAGGCACGACTCGGCCTGATCCCAGAGCGCAAGTCGATCCTCGAGGATCTCGAGATCGGGGTTGTTCAGGCGTGAGTAGATCAGGCCGGGATCCTCGGTCGGCCGCTTCTCGCGAAGGCCGTAGGCGACCTCGAAGAACGATTTCCCCTCCTCGGCCGTCCGGAAGGCGAACGTCGAGGTCAGGAAGAGCGGGCATTTCACCGACCCTTCCGAGAGCCTCGGGTCGTAGCCGTAGCTCATCATCAGGGTCTCGGGCCGGAGCTGGTGCCCGCCGACTTCACGGTGACGATAGCCTCGCTTGATCTGGCTCATGGGACACCTCGAAACGCAGGTAGGACGCGGACCATGTGATGCCGCTCCTTCGCCCGAGGCAGGGCCGAGTGTCAGGCCCGGAGCGCTGCCGGCCGGGCACGGAGGGGGACGGGGGTTGTCGCCGCTGGAAGTGTACTACAGAGACCGGGGCGACGCGGGCCGGGCACGAGAAGCGGGATGGAAGCCGCCGCGCCGCATCAGGCTCAGGCGGCCTGCCCGCCCCGGGATTACTGGCCGAGGCGCTTCGGCAGGTCGGCGACGACGTAGCTCATGACAGCCATGGCGGCCACGCATCGGGCAAGATCGTGAGGATCGATCTTGTCGACGGTGTCGGCCGCGGTGTGGTGGAGCTGAAAGTACCGCGTGTCGTCGACATCGAGCGACATCGACGGGACGTTGCCGGCTTTGACCGATGGCCCGATGTCCGAGCCGCCGCCGGCGGGACCGATACGGTTGGCGTCGATGCCCTCGAGCAGGGAAGCGATGGCCGAGACGGTCGCGCGGGCGGCCGGGGAACCGGTGAAGCCGAATCCGTGCGGCCGGAACACGCCGCCGTCGGCCTCGATCATCAGCACGTGATTCGGCAGGTCGGCCCGGTACCTGTCGCGGTACGCCTCACCGCCGCGCCCGCCGTTCTCCTCGTTCACCCAGAAGACGACCCTGATGGTCCGGCGCGGACGCAAGCCGAGCTTGTTGATGATCCGCAGCGCCTCCCAGGCGGCCACGCAGCCGCCCCCATCGTCGGTGGCGCCCGCGCCGACATCCCAGGAATCCGAGTGGCCGCCCATCACGACGTATTCGTCCGGCCGCTCGCGTCCTCGAATCTCGCCGATGACGTTGGCCGACTCCACGTCGGGCAGCATCTGGGCTTCCATCCTCAGCCTGACGACGAGGCGGCTGCCGCGGTCCTGAATGCGCTGAAGCCGTTCGGCGTCTTCGAGCGTGACGGCGGCAGCCGGGATCTTCGGCGATTCCATCGGCGTAGGTGAGCACACCGGTATGGGGCGTGCGGAGCCCGGGGAGACCAACCGATCGGAGCAGCATGCCCACGGCGCCGAGTGCGGCGGCGCGTGAGGGGCCGGCACTCCGGTACTCCACGGTTTCGCCGTAGCTGGTGAACGGCACGTTGAAGACGACGATCTTGCCGGCGATCGCGGCGCGGCCCTGCGACTCCAGGTCGGCGAAGCTCTTGACGACGATGGTCTCGGCCTGGATGCCGTCAGGCGGCGTGCCGACGCTGTTGCCGAGGCCCAGCATCACCAGTGCGCCCCCGGCCGGCTCGACCAGCTCGGCGCTTTCCCGGCCGCGCACCCAGTGCGGCACCATGACCTTCTCGGCCCGGACGTTCTCGAGGCCGTCCTTCTTCATTTCGGCGACGGCCCAGCGGATGGAGGCGTTCAGACTGGCCGAGCCCGCCAGCCGGTGTCCGAACGTGTCGGTCAGCTCGGCCAGCCGTTGCCAGGCATGGTCGTCGATCAGGGCTTCGCCAAGCAGGCGGGCCGCGCGGTCGCGGTACGGGGAGACCATGTCGCTGTCCGGCTGCTGAGCCGCGAGCAGCGTTCCGGCCACGAGCAGGCCCACCGTGACGAGCGATGCCCGTTGTCGCCGCGCGATCAAATCAGGATCTCCACTTTGCCCTTGGCCCGCAGCCCCTGGATGAAGGCCTCGCTCTTCGCGCTGCGCATCTGCTCGGTCAGGTAGTTCTTGATCTGGTCCTTGACCTCTTCGAGCGGCAGATCCCGGGCCGGCCGCGTCTCGACGACGCGAATGATGTGAAACCCGAAGGGCGTCTCGACCACGCCGCTGGTCTGGCCGGGCTTCAACGCGAACGCCGCGTTCTCGAATGCCGGGACCATCTGACCCTTGGAGAAGAAGCCCAGGTCGCCGCCATTGGCCGCCGAGCCCGGATCCTGCGACATCTTCTTCGCGAGATCCTCGAACTTCGCGCCCGAGGAGAGCTGCTTCAGGATCTGGTCGGCCTGCGCCTTCGCCTTCGCACGCGCTGCCGCATCTGCCTTCTCGGGAAGTCGAATCAGGATGTGCGAGGCTTTGACCGCCTCGGCCTGCTTGAACTCCTGCTTGTTCTTGGCGTAGAAGTCCGAGATGTCCTTGTCTTCGACCTTGATCTGCGGCTCGATTTCCTTTTCGAGCAGGTGATTCACGGCGATGGTCTCGCCGGTTTCCTGGCTTGAGCTTCTCGAGCGTGATGCCGCGGTCGGTCAGCGCCTTCTTGAAGGCGTCTTCGTTGGGGAACTGCGACTTCATCTGCTGCATGCGGCCGTCGATCTCCGTGTCGAGCGCGGTGATCTTGCGGGCCCGCGTCTCCTGGAGCAGCAGCTTGTAGCCGACGATGCGATCGAGCACCTGCCGGTAAACCTGATCCCGCTGTTCGACGGGCACCGCGGCCTGCGCACGGGCCTCGAGCGTTCGAACGGCGAGCTCGAATTCGGCGCGGCTGATGGTTTCGCCGTTGACCTTGGCCAGCACGTCGGGCAGCTGGGCGGGCACGGGCTTGGCCGGCGCCGGTGCGGCGCCCGGAACCGCGGTCGTCGCTGTCTGGCCGGCGGACCCGGCTGGCGCGGAGGCATCGGGCGTTTTCGACTTACACGCCGCTAAGGCGGTGAGGACGAAGGCGGACAGAACGAGCAGTGTGCGGAGTTTCATGGTGTGCCCTGGAAGACAGGAGAAACGCTAACAGTACCAGAGACACCGTTCGCATCGCAAGGCGCAGCGCCGCGGGAATTTCCGTCCGGCCCGCAGCGCCTGTTCACCGGCGCCAGCGTGCTGATAGAGTGGGGGACTCGCAGATCGGAACCACATCATGGCGCACACCATCTACCTCGACCACAGCGCGTCCTCGCATCCGAAGCCGGAGGAGGTCTATCGCTTCATGGACCGCGCACTCCGGGAGTACGGTGTCAATCCCGGACGGGGAGGATACCAGTTGTGCCGGGAGGCCGGCGATCTGGTGGAGCGCGCGCGCGTGTCACTGGCGGCCTTCTTCAACGGGCGCCGTCCCGAGCGGCTGGTGTTCTCGCAGAATTCAACCGACGCTCTGAATCTGGCCATCTACGGCCTGCTGCAGCCGGGCGACCACGCCGTCACGACGAGGCTGGAGCACAATTCGGTCCTGCGTCCGCTGCACCACCTCTCGCAATCGTCGGGGGTGGAGGTCGCGTACGTGCCGTTCGACGATCGCGGGGTCATCGACCCGGACGACGTGTCGAGCGCGATGAAGCCGAGCACGAAGATCGTCGTGATGACGCACGGATCCAACGTCATCGGCACCGTGCAGCCGGTGGCCGAGGTGGCGCGCCGGTGCCGCCAGCGGGGCGTGACCCTGGTCGTCGATGCGTCTCAGACGGCCGGGGCGGTGCCGATCGACGTCGAGGCGCTCGGCGTCGACGTCCTGTGTTTCACCGGCCACAAGTCGATGCTCGGGCCCACCGGCATCGGCGGAATGTACGTGCGTGACGGCGTGGAGATTCGCCACACGCGGGCCGGCGGAACCGGCGTGCGGGCTGCGCAACGTTCGCACCTCGACGAATATCCGTTCCGGATGGAATACGGGACCCACAACCTCCCGGGCATCGCCGGACTGAACGCCGGGGTGGAGTGGATACGCGAACGGGGAATCGACGCCATCCGCGACCACGAAATGGCCCTGGCGGCCATGTTGGTGACAGGTCTGGAGCGCATCGACGGGGTGAAGGTGTACCGCCAGGGCGACCCGGCACGCCGCCTGGCTGTGGTGCTCTGCAATATCGACGGTCTCGAAGCCGCCGACCTGGGCATCATGCTCGACACCAACTTCCGAATCGCAGCGAGGACCGGCCTTCATTGCGCGCCCCTGGTGCACGAGCAGCTCGGGACGCTGGACATCAACGGCGCCGTGCGGTTCAGCATCGGACCGTTCAACACCGATCAGGAGATCCAGGCCACGCTCGGCGCGATGGCGGAGATCGCGGATTCGCAGCGGAAGCGGATGCCGGGCACCCGGCGGTGACACGGATGGGGCAGTGGCGGAATCACGCAGGCCGGCCTGCGACGGGTGAGGCGTTCCAGTCAGACCCGGATGTTCAGGCGGCTGCCGATGACCGGGGGATCGGGGTCGTCCTGTTCGACAGGCGAGGATTCGGGCTGGCGCGGCGGCCGGCTTGCGGACCGGCGCTGCCGTCGCTGCGGCTCGCGCTGGCCACGATCGGGATCGTTGGGCGTGATGGCGACGGCACTGCCGAGCGCTTGGATTTCACTGGTCATGGCGCCGGTCCCTCCGCAAGGGTAATCGGCACGCCGGGCCAGGACTTGAGGGCAAGCGGGGCGTCAGGTTCGGGAGGGGCTGTCGGGAGGGGGCTGGGGAGCTTTCCAACCTTACTGGTTGTCAATGCCCTCGTTGGTCTGCTACATTCTACCCCTGTCGAGACCGCGTGAGCCAGACAGTCATCCTCCCACGACGATCCACCACACACCACCACCCGTGCGGAAACCTATCTCATTTGAGGTGAAAAAGTAGAGTGGCAGTCCGGCTGTTTGTCGGGAACCTTCCATACAGCGCAACCGAAGCGGACCTGCGGGCTTACGTAGCCGCGGTGGCACCTCCGTTGTCGGTGGCCTTGCCCGTCGACCGGGAAACCGGCCGCCCGCGAGGCTTCGCGTTTGTCGAGTATGCCGAGCTCGCCGTTGCGGCGGAGGTCATCCGCCGCCTGAACGGACAGCCCTTCCAGGGCCGCCCGCTGTCGGTGAGTGAAGCTCGTCCCAGGGAAGAGAGGGGACCCGGATTCCGATCGTCGGGTCCGCCCTCGATGCCCATGGGAGGACCACCGCCCTCCGGGGGAGAACCTGGAGTCCGGCGTGAACGGAACTTCGGACCGCCCGCCCCGCCAAAGGGACGGCGCACCTCGTCTCGCCCTCGTGGCGATGCCGGGCCGAAGGGGCCGATTCGAGTGCGTGGCGGAGGCCGGGTGTTCGACGTGGACGACGAGCCGGGTGCCGAGGCCGGCGTCGACTTCGACGACATTGCGACCGCCGCGCCCGAAGACGAGGTCGAAAAGGACCAGGAGTAGCGTCAGGAGCCGGGCGTCCTCGCCCGGCATCCATCCGCCTTCCCCTAAGTGCCCATCCCGATACCGGTGTGCCCGCCGGGGCAAGATCCCGGTCGCGGCGCGCCTGACTAGAACGATCCGAAGGTTCCGGTCGCCGGCTCTGCCATCGGTATCTCCTCCTCGGGAGTCCGGGTGACGAGCCGCGGCTTGACCGCCCCCGGCGTACCTGCGCGACGCATTCCAGGGCCCGCCTTCGACTTCGTCAACCGCGCGAGGTTCGCCATCGGCACACTGGCCGACTGGCCGACGATGAGCGTTCGCAGCCGCCCGATGGCCGCGGTCGCCGTCTGGGCCTGCGCACTCAGCTCCTCGCTGGCGGCCGCGCTCTCTTCGGCGTTTGCCGCGTTGGACTGGGTGACCTTCTCCATCTGCGCGACGGCCTGCGAGACCTGCTCGATGCCCTGAGTCTGCTGCCGGCTGGCGATGCTCACTTCCTCGACCAGGCCTTTGACCTTGGCGACGCTCTCCGTGATCCCGCGAAACGCGCTGGCCACGGCTTCGAGCTTCTCGCTGCCTTCGTGGGCGCTGTCGCCCGCCTGCTCGATCAGTGCCGCGGTGTCCTTCGAAGCCTGCGCCGATCGTTGCGCCAGGTTCCGGACCTCTTCGGCGACGACCGCGAAGCCCATCCCGGCCTCTCCCGCCCGGGCGGCCTCCACGGCGGCGTTGAGGGCCAGGATGTTGGTCTGGAAGGCAATCTCGTCGATGGTCTTGATGATCTTGGAAACCTTGCTGCTCGAATCCTGGATGCTCGACATGGACACGACCAGCTCCTCGAGCGACTGATTGGACTCGACCACCTGACGGTCGACGTCCTTCGTCAGGGAGGCCGCCGCCTGGGCGTTCTCAGCGTTCTTGCGGGTCATCGACGCCATTTCCTCCATCGACGCAGAGGTCTCCTCCAGCGAAGCAGCCTGCTCGCTGGCGCCCTGGGACAGGCCCTGGGCGGAGTCGGCAACCTGGGACGCGCCGGCAAGCACCTGGTCGGACCCTTCGAGCAGTTCCTGGCTGATGGCCTTGACCGGGGCGGTGGTCGTGCGGACCAGCACGATCGAGACGCCGACCACGACGGCAAAGACCACCAGGAGGACGATCACACTCCACCATCGCGTCGCAGCGACCCTGGTGCTTTCCGCGGCCACCGCTTCGTCGACCTGCTGCCCGATCATGTCGCCGAGCTTCCGGAGGAACTCGATCGACGCCCGGTCCTTGCCTCGCACCATCGTGTCCGCCTGCGCCGCATCCTGCCCCAGGCCTTGCGCGAACGCGGCGAGCGCGGTCTCATACTCTCCGGCGAGTTGTTCGTGCGCCGAGTCGAAGTCCTTGGCGAGGGTGATCGCAGCCTCGTCACGCAGCAGCGACTTGAGCCGCGCGGTCTCTGCCCGCACCCTGGCCTGTTCGGAATGGAAGGAGTCCCCGTACTTCTTCAAGTCTTCTGGTTTGTGTCCACGCAGCAGAGTGTTCTTCCATTCCTGGACCTCTGTCTTGAAGGCAACCTCGACGAGCCTGGCGGAATCCCTCGCCGTGATCTCCCTGGAGATCAGGCTGGAATATGCTCCGGCAATCGAGCTCATCTGGTAGAGGAGCGCAATCGACGAGATGGCGGCGACGCCGACGCAGACCGCGACCAGCGCCAGGATCTTGCCCGCGAGTCCCATGTTCTTCATGTCCAGCTCCGTGCCTGTCTCGGGCCGAATGGCCCCTGTCAATGAACGACCATCAGCGATGAATCGACCCCGCGCGCCCGTGAGATGAACGACTCCCGCGTGGCCGCGTCGAGCGGCGGTCACACGGGACTGAATGAGTCGGCGGCTGCGGGGAGCGACGGCTGCTGTATCCGAATAGATAATCGGCAGGCGTTGCCCGAGCTTAAGCAAATGGACCTCAGAGGGAGAGGTTTCTCCTGTCATCCTGGTCGACGATCGTCACGCGGCGGGCGACCCTGTCAGCGCGGCGCCAGGATCGGATGCGCGAGAAGCCGCGTGGCGTCAGCGATCCGCGTTGTGGCGGATACCAACGGCCTTACGCAAGGCGGGGAGGGAGTCAGGTTGCGGGAGAGTCCTGAGATGTCGACGCAGAGACTGGCAGCAGGAACGTGGTGCCGAGGCCCAGACTTGAACTGGGGACCCCATGATTTTCAGTCATGTGCTCTACCAACTGAGCTACCTCGGCACATGAGGTCTTCCGCCGGAAACGGTTGTCCACTATAGCACGCCGTACTTCAGTGACAAAGCCGGCCGGGCAAACGAGCGGCGACCTCGACCATGCAGGAGCCCGAACAGGGCAGTCGCGCTCCTGCAGGACCCGCCGCTACGCCGGTTCTTCCTTGGTCAGGCCAAGTTCCTTTCGCACGCGCGCTTCCAGCTTCGTGCAGAGGTCCACGTTGTCGCGCAGGAACTGCTTCGCGTTCTCGCGACCCTGGCCGAGGCGATCGCCGCCGAATGAGAACCAGGTTCCGCTCTTCTCGACGATCTTGTTCTCCACGGCGAGGTCGAGCAGGTCGCCTTCCTTGGAGATGCCCTCGCCGTACAGGATGTCGAACTCCGCTTCACGGAACGGCGGGGCGACCTTGTTCTTGACGACCTTGACGCGGGTACGGCCGCCGATCACGTTGTCGCCGTCCTTGATCGCGCCGATACGCCGGATGTCGAGCCGCACCGACGCGTAGAACTTCAGCGCGCGTCCGCCGGTCGTCGTTTCGGGGTTGCCGAACATCACGCCGATCTTCTCGCGCAGCTGGTTGATGAAGACCAGGCAGGTTTTCGACTTCGACACGACACCGGTGAGCTTGCGGAGCGCCTGCGACATCAGCCGCGCCTGCAGGCCCATCTGCGCCTCGCCCATTTCGCCTTCGATCTCCGCACGAGGCACCAGCGCAGCCACCGAGTCGACCACCACCACGTCCACGCCGCCCGACCGGACCAGGACCTCCACGATTTCCAGTGCCTGCTCGCCGTTGTCGGGCTGCGACACCAGCAGGTTGTCGAGCTCGACGCCGAGCTTCCTGGCGTAGGCGGCATCCAGGGCGTGCTCGGCATCGACGAACGCCGCCATGCCGCCCAGCTTCTGCGCCTGTGCGATCACCTGCAGCGCCAGCGTCGTCTTGCCCGATGACTCCGGCCCGAAGATCTCGACCACGCGACCGCGCGGCACGCCGCCGATTCCCAGGGCGAAGTCGAGGCTGATCGCCCCGGTGGGAATCGAGTCGACCGGCGCGATGGCCCCCTTCTGGCCCAACCGCATGATCGAACCCTTACCGAATTGCTTTTCGATTTGCGTGACGGCGACTTCCAATGCCTTGTTGCGGTCGGTGCGTTCGTCGGCTGCCATATGGCTCCTTGGTTGGCGACTCGTGAAACGAGTCCCATCCTAAAAGCGTACCAGGTGAAAGTCAAGCGAAAACGGCGCTCATGACAGGCGCTACCCGTTTGTAATGAATTAGTTAGCGGCGCACTAGCTTTCGCCCCATGACGGTTCCTTCGCACTTAGTGCCACCGGGCCGGTTGCTGAGGCTGGCGAGGACTGCTAGGGTGGTGGGCGTGCCAAGTCCAATCGGGCATGCCCTGGCCGGTCTCACCATCGCCTGGACGACAGAACGGATGTGCGGCAGCCGGCCCGGCGCCGATTCGGTGGCGCCTCTCAAGGCCCGGCTGGCCAAGGCGCTGACGGGCCTGCCCGCCGTCTGCGCGGTGCTTGCGTTCCTCCCCGACCTCGACATCCTGTTCGGGAGTCACCGCGGAGTCTCGCACAGCATTGGCGGCGCGCTCATCGTCGGCGCACTGGCGGCGGGAGTTGCCGCCATCCTTCGTCTCCCCGTGCTGCGGACGAGCCTCGCGTGTGGCGGCGCGGTGGCAAGCCACGTATTCCTCGACTGGCTCGGCCGGGACACCTCGTTCCCGTTCGGGATCGAAGCATGGTGGCCGTTCACCACGCGGTACTTCTACTCGGGCGTCGACCTGTTCTGGGACATTTCGCGCCGCTACTGGCTGCCGGGCGAATTCATCCTCGGCAATCTCGTCGCAGTCGGCCGAGAGCTCGTCATTCTTGCTCCCATCGCGGCGCTCGCGTTCTACATCCGATACGGCGCGCGCTCCCGGCTCCACGGCTGACTGCGCCGCGGCCATCAGTACGTGTAAAACCCTCTGCCCGATTTCCTGCCGAGCTGTCCGGCTGCCACCATCCTGCGCAGGAGCGGGCATGGTCTGTACTTGGGATCGCCCAGTCCCTGGTGGAGCACTTCCATGATGGCGAGACACACGTCGAGGCCGATGAAATCGGCCAGCGTCAACGGGCCCATCGGATGATTCATGCCGAGCTTCATCACCGTGTCGATCGACTCCGGCGTGCCGACGCCTTCCATCAGGGCAAAGATGGCCTCGTTGATCATCGGCATCAGGATGCGATTGGCGATGAAGCCGGGGAAGTCCGCGGCCTCGCACGGGGTCTTCCCCAGGGTCTTGCACAGGTCGGTGGCCACCTGCATGGACTCCGCCGAGGTGGACTGCCCGCGAATCAGCTCGACCAGCGTCATCAGCGGAACCGGGTTCATGAAGTGCATGCCCAGCACGCGCTCGGGCCGCCGGGTGGCCGAGCCCAGCGCCGTGATGGAGATCGAGGAGGTATTGGAGGTCAGGCACACGTCGGGGCGGGTCAGCGCGTCGAGATCCTTGAACAGCTTTCGCTTGAGCTCGAAGTTCTCGATGGCGGCCTCGACGACGTAGTCGACGCCGGCGAGCGCGCCGAAATCAGGCGCGGCCGTGAGCCGGGAAAGGGCGGCGTCCCGGTCGGAGGCGGCGAGTCTTCCTTTCTCGACGAATTTCGCCAGGCTCTTCTCGATGGTGGCGCGCGCCCGATCCAGTGCCGACGGCACGACGTCGTGCAGCACGACGTTGAAGCCGGACTGCGCGAAGACCTGTGCGATCCCGTTCCCCATGGTTCCGGCGCCGACAACGCCTACGGTCTTGATCATGGCTCACTCCTCCACGATGGAATCCGAGAGATGACTACAGCCTTCGCGTTTCCGGCCTCTGCCGTCAGGGACGAACCAGGGGGCCCGACTCGGCCTTCGAGGCGCGCCGGGCGGGGCCGATGAGCGTGGCGCCCGTGACGGACTCCGCCCCGAGCAGGCTCTTCATGCGCTCGATCACGAGCGGCAGCGATCGTTCGACTTCCTTCTTCCAGTGACGATCGTCGAACCTTACCAGCAGGCGGCCCGACGGCGCCAGCGACACGTGGGAGACGCGGTCGATCGACGCTCCGACGGCCATCCGCCAGGCGAAGGCAGTCCGCTCCACCGACGGCGGCGCGCCGCGGACAATGGTGTGGAGCACGCCAGGCATCAGGTCACGAAGGATACGCATGAGCGCGATTCAGGAAGGGAGCTAAGTGTATCATTCTCTCGTGCGACTCGTGTTGGCTTCTGCCTCGCCCCGAAGGGCCGAATCTGTTGTCGGCCGCAGGGTTCAGCTTCGACGTCGAGCCCGCCGAGGTGGACGAGCGGCGCCTGGATGGCGAATCGGTCGAGCGCTATGTCGTGCGACTGGCTATCGAGAAGTCCCGCGAGGTGGCTGCCAGGCACCCTGCCGCCGTCGTGATTGGAGCGGACACGGTCGTCGTGCTCGGGGACGCGATGCTGGGCAAGCCCACCGACGCTGAAGAAGCGGCCGCGATGCTCGCCGCCCTCGCGGGCAGGAGCCACCAGGTCTGGACCGGCGTGGCGCTGACCAGGGACGGCCGCACCGTCTCGGCTGCGGAGCGTTCGACCGTCCGATTCGGCCCCCTGACGTCTGAAGAGATTGCCTGGTACGTGGCGACGGGCGAGCCCCGCGACAAGGCCGGCGCGTATGCCGTGCAGGGCCTGGCGTCGCGCTTCATCGAGTCGATCGAAGGCTCGTACTCGAACGTGGTGGGCCTGCCCGTGTTCACCGTCTATCGGATGCTCGCCGAACTGGAATCGGGGAGGCCGCCGGCCGGGAATCCCGCCCAATTGACCACGTAGGATATCGGGGTTATTCTGAAGGGGCGAGCTAGTCTGCTAAGTTGAAGCCTATGAGTCAGAAAGCCGTACGAATCGGTATCACGAGCCTCGTCCTGGTGCTGGCCCTTGCCGGCCTGCTGTGGTCGACCCTCAGCGAGGGCACCGAGTACTACAAGCACGTGGAAGAGGTCATGGCGAATCCTGCAGCGTGGCAGGGCAAGAACCTGCAGCTGCACGGGTTCATCGTTCCGGATTCGATTTACCGCAAACGCGACTCTCTGGAGTACCGCTTCAAGGTCCAGAGCAAGGGCGCCGTCATGGATGCCACCTACACGGGCGTGGTCCCCGACACGTTCAAGGGCGACTCGGAAGTCGTCCTGAAAGGGAAGCTCGGGCCCGACGGATTCCAGGTGGTGCCCAACGGCGTCATGGCCAAGTGCCCGTCGAAGTACGAACCGAAGAGCGACCAGAACAAAGGGCCAGGCAAGTAATCACAGCGTGGCGGATCCCTTGCTTTCTGGTTTTCCGTGGATTTTGTCGACAACCCTGCCCGTCGCCGCGCGGCCCTCTTGGGCGCCGGTGTGCGCGACGGCTCCGCAGGATAGGCAGGACTGAAAGATGGCAACCTTCGGCACGTTCCTCCTGGCTGCCGCGTTCGTGGTGTGCGCGTATGCGATGGCGGCGTCGGTCGCCGGCGCCCGTCGCGGATCCCGCAAGCTGATCGAAAGCGGAGTCGGCTCGTTCTACCTCCTCACGGCGCTGATGACGCTGGCTTCGGCCATTCTGATTCACGCGTTCGTGACCAACGACTACTCGATCCGCTACGTCCAGCACTACTCGGACGCGGTGCAGCCCCTCTTCTACAAGATCACGTCGTACTGGGGCGGGCTCGACGGATCGATCATGTTCTGGGTGTTCCTGCTGGCGGTGTTCGGATCGAGCGCGGTGTATGTCAATCGCGAACGGCATCGCGAGCTCATCCCGTACGTCGTGGCGATCGTGTCGGGCGTGGAGATGTTCTTTCTCTTCGTGATGATCGTCCACAAGAACCCGTTCGAACCCTTCCTCACGCAGTCACCCACCGACGGGCAGGGCCTGAACCCCCTGCTCCAGAACATCTACATGGTGGTGCACCCGCCGTCGCTCTACACGGGGTTCGTCGGGATGACCATCCCGTTCGCGTTCGGCCTGGCGGCGCTCATCACCGGGCACCTCGACGACTCCTGGCTGCGCGCCGTCCGCCGCTGGACGATGGTGAGCTGGTTCTTCCTGACGCTCGGCCTGACGCTCGGGATGATCTGGGCGTACGAAGAGCTCGGCTGGGGCGGCTACTGGGCCTGGGACCCGGTTGAGAACGCGGGGCTGCTCCCGTGGTTCACCTCGTCCGCCTTCCTGCACTCGGTGCTCGTGCAGGAGCGCCGCGGCATGCTCAAGGTCTGGAACGTCTCGCTCGTCATCACGACGTTCCTGCTGACGATCTTCGGGACGTTCATGACCCGTTCGGGCGTGGTCCAGTCGGTTCACGCCTTCGGTGAAGATCGCGCGCTCATGTGGATGTTCATCATCTTCATGATCAGCTCGATGGTCTTCAGTTTCTTCTGGGTCCTCTACCGGCTGCCGATGCTGAAGCCGCGCCACGAGATGGACTCGTGGGTCTCGCGCGAGGCGGCATTCGTTGCCAACAACTGGATCCTGCTGTTCTCGGCGCTCTTCGTCCTGTTCGCGACGATGTTCCCGACGTTGAGCGAAGCGTTCACCGGGAACCGCCTCACGGTTGGCCCGCCGTTCTTCAACCGCTGGATGGTGCCGATCGGCCTGATCATCCTGCTGCTGACCGGCATCGCCCCGCTGATGGCGTGGAAGAAATCCACTGTCGGCAATCTCCGCGAACAGTTCACCTGGCCGGTTCTCGCCGCGGCGCTGACGACCGGGATCCTGGTGGCCCTGGGCCTGAACCGCGTGGCGCCGGTTGCGTGCTTCGCGCTGTGCGCCTTCGTGTCGACTTCAATCCTCCAGGAGTTCATCAGGGGCACGCGCGTCAGGAAGGACGCGACGGGCACCGACGTGCTCACGGCGCTGGTCGGGCTGGTGACGCGCGAGCGCCGCCGGTACGGCGGCTACATCGTCCACCTGGGGATCGTCCTGATGTTCCTGGGGTTTGCCGGGCAGGCCTTTCACGTCGAGCAGCAGGTGGTCCTCCAACCGGGGCAGCAGGCGACGCTGCGGCACTACACGGTGCGCAACGACGGCCTCCGGGTGACCGACGACGGGCAGAAGCAGATGGTCACCGGCACGGTGGCCGTGCTGCAGGACGGCAAGTCCATCGGCACGATGTATCCCGCGCGCTGGTTCTATCGCAAGCACGAAGAGCAGCCCACCACCGAGGTGGCGCTGCGCAGGACGATGGCCGAGGACCTCTACCTCGTCCTGCCGGCCTACGAACTGAAGGACCAGTCGTTCAGCCTTCAGATCGTCATCAATCCGCTGGTCAACTGGATCTGGACCGGATTCACGGTGCTGCTGCTCGGAACCGGCATCTGCCTGCTGCCCGAGCGGAGCTTTGCCTTCGCGCTCTCTCGCGTGCCTGCCGGCGCCGTCACGCCGATCGTCCTTGTGCTGGGGATCCTCCTCCTGTCCCCGCAGATGGTCAGGGCCGCCACTCGTCATGAACCGGCCGGGGATCTGCCTGTGCAGACCCAGGTCGCACACAGCGTGGATGGGGAGAATCTCGGATGAGCACTGAGGTGCTGTCGAACTCGAAGCGGAAGCGCCGCGTGAACGGGGCAGTCGTCGCCGATCGCCGGCCGGGTCGTTCCGCCCCGGCTCCCGAGCCCGCTGAACAGCGGGCCCCGTCCGCCCAATCCGCCGTGCGACCGTGGCACCTGGTCCTCGCGTTGACGCTCGTCGGCGTCGTGGCGTCGGTCGTCGCCACCTCGGGGACCTCGACGACCAATACCGTCTCGATTGCGTGTGCCATCGCGGCGAGCGGCCTGGTCGCGACGGCGTTCTTCCGCAGCGTCCTGCCGTTCGTCTCGCCCGAGTCCAGCGAGCAGACCGAAATGGTGGGCGGGCAGACACGCGCGGCACTCGAGCGGGAGAAGATGCTCGTCCTGCGTTCGATCAAGGAACTCGAGTTCGACTACGCGATGCGGAAGGTGTCCGAGGCGGACTATCAGGAGATGGTGAGCCGGCTGCGCGTCCGCGCAGCCGGGCTCATCCGGCAACTGGACGGCGGGGCGGGGTACCGCGAGCTGATCGAGCGCGACATTGCCGCGCGGCTGGGGGCATCCGGAGCCGCGCGAATACAGGGCACCGAGATCGTGGCCGGCCCGCCTCCCGTGGTCGTCCCGGAAGCGGAGGAGCAGGCCGCTCCCGCACCGGGCACGTGCGCCGCCTGTGGCGGGGTCAATGATCTCGATGCGCGATTCTGCAAGTCGTGCGGGTCGCGTCTGACAGGGGTGGGTGCGGCATGACGTGTTCGAAGACGTGGGCGTTTCGACGCCAGGCGGGACGCATGGGCGCCATGGCAGTCGCGCTCGGCGCCATCCTGGCCTTCGCCGGCACGGCCGGGGCGCAGCCGCCCGGAATGCCGGGCGGCATGCCCGACCCCAGGCAGATGCAGGGCATCCCGATGCCGATGGACGAGGTGCCGGCTGGCACGGTCGTCATCCGAGTCGTACGAGACGAATTGACGAACACGCTGCAGAACGTCGACGTCCAGCTCGACGTGAACGGCCGGGTGATGAAGACCAAGACGGATGCCGACGGTCACGCGACCTTCCCAGGGGTGGCGAGCGGCGCGACTGTGCATGCATCGGCGATGGTCGGAGGGCAGAAACTCGATTCGCAGCCCTTCAGCATGCCGTCGAACCCCGGCGTGCGCATGCTGCTGTTGGCGGGCGCCGGCGGCTCTTCCGCGGGGGGAGCGCCGATGGCCGCCGTGGGCGCAGCTCCCGCCGGCGCAGCACCCCGGGGGCGGCGCGCCGCTCGCGTTCGGGGGCCAGTCGCGCGTTCAGCTTGAAATGAACGACGATGCGGTCGAGGTCTTCTATATCCTCGAACTCGTCAACCGCACGCCGTCCCCGCTGACCGACCCGGCGGAGATCCAGTTCCGCCTGCCTGGCGAAGCGACACAGGCAAGCACGCTCGAAGGCACGTCCAGCCAGGTGCAGGTGCGAGGCAACCTGGTCTCGGTGACGGGCCCGTTCCAGCCGGGAACGACGTCGGTGCAGGTGGCCTACACGCTTCCGCCTGCCGGGGCCGATCGGACGATCGCGCAGACGTTTCCGATCCCGTGGGACCAGGTGCAGGTGCTTGCGTCCAAGGCCGGCGACCTCCAGATCGCCTCGCCGCAGTTTGCCGGCAACGGCGCAAACGCCAACCCGGGCGGGGCGTTCATCATCGGCGCCGGGCCGTCGCTTGCCGCCGGCTCGGAGTTCACCCTGAACATGACGGGGCTTCCGACACGCAGCACCGCATGGCGCCGCGTGGCGCTCGGCCTGGTCGTCTTCATCCTCGTGGTCGGCGCGTGGGCGACCTTCACGGCGCGCCCTGACGAAGCCGTGTCGGCCCGTCGAGCGGAACTGCAGGGCCGTCGCGAGCGGCTGCTGAACGATTTGGTCAAGCTCGAGCAGCAGCACCGGGGCGCCGCGGCCGGTGACGGGCGGTACGCCGCCAGGCGCAGCGAACTCACCGCGCAACTCGAACGCGTGTACGGCGAACTCGACCAGCAGGGCACGCCGGCTGCCGGGGGCCAGGGGCTGGTTGCGTGACGTTCGACTTCCAGGAACTGTCTCTGCGAGAGGTGTCCCGCAGTTTCGGGCGCCGGCGCGCCCTGTGGCGCGTCAGTCTCGTGTTCCGCGCAGGGGAGATCGTCGGCCTGCTCGGGCCGAACGGGGCCGGAAAGTCGACGCTGTTGAGCCTGGTCTCGACGCTGGTCGCGCCTTCATCAGGCGAAATCCGCTACGGGACCTCGACCTCGCGCGAGGCGGGTCCGGCCCTCAGGGCGCGCCTGGGCATGCTCGGCCACGATCTCTTCCTCTATCCAGAGTTGACCGCGCGGGAGAACCTGGCGTTTTTCGCCCGGCTCTATGCGCTTCCCGACGTCGACGATCGCGTCGAGCGCGCCCTGGCGAGGGCCCATCTGTCGGACCGCGGCGGTGACCCGGTATCCGGGTTCTCGCGCGGCATGAGGCAGCGCCTGGCGCTCGAGCGGGCCTTGCTGCACGAACCCCGCCTGCTTCTGCTCGACGAGCCATTCACCGGCCTGGACGACGCGTCGGGCCAGGCGCTGGTGACGAGGCTCCGATCGCTGAGGAACGAGGGGTGCATCGTCATCGTGGCGACGCATGACCTCGACCTGGCCGACGGACTGCTCGACCGCGTCGCGGTGCTGCGGGACGGCCGACTGGTGACGGTCGAAGACGCCACCGGGCCGCTGCGCGAACGGTACCGCTCGGCAATTTCCACCGTGCCGCTTTCGGCGGGCGGTGCGAACTGATGGCGCAGTTCTTTCGTGTCGCGTGGGTGGTGATGCGCAAGGACCTCACCGTCGAGGTGAGGAGCAAGGAAATCGTCTACACGACGGCGTTCTTTGCGATGTCGTGCATCCTGGTGTTCGCCTTTGCCCTGATCAAGGAGGGCAGGCCGCTCGAAGACGCGGCCGCCGGGATCCTGTGGATCGCGATCTCGTTTTCCGGCACCCTCGGCCTTGGACGGACCTTCGAGCGCGAGCGGCATACCGAGACGCTGCGTGCGCTGATGCTCGCGCCGGCGGACCGGCCGGCCATTTACGTGGGCAAGCTGCTCGGCATCCTGGCGCTGCTGGCCGTGGTCGAGGCGATCCTGGTGCCGCTGGTCTCGCTGCTGTTCGGCGCGCCGATGATGTCACGGCCGTTCTGGATGGTCGTGCTGCTCGCCTCAGGCACGCTGGGATTCGCCAGCGTGGGCACGCTGTTCGCGGCGATGCTGATTCGGGCACGCAGCCGCGACGTGCTGTTGCCGGTCCTGCTGTATCCGATTACCGTCCCCGTCATCATCGCGGGCGTTCGCGGTACAATGGCCTTATTGCAGGCGACGCCCGACATACCCGTGGTCCGGTTCTGGGCCATGTTGCTCTTCTTCTTCGACGTGGTGTTCGTGACGCTGGCGCTGTGGACGTTCGAACCGCTCATGACCGAGTAGTCGAGGCGTCCGTCCAGGCCAGGGACTCTATTCGGTCGGGACTCCGTGTGTGACTCCTCCGGAGACGTCGCAGCGGCTCTCCGGATTGCTTCGCAGAGGTGGATATGCAGAAAGGGTTTGCGCCTCTGATCCTGATCGCCATGGTGTTGTTCGCCACGGCGCCGTTCCTGGTGGCCAACGCGCCGACTGAGGCGTCCATGGGCCTGATCCAGAGGATCTTCTACTACCACGTGCCGTCAGCCGCCGCGATGTTCCTCGCGACGTTCGTCTGCGGCATCGCCAGCATCCTGTTCCTCTTCAAGCGCAGCACGGCCGCCGATCGGGTGGCGGTATCGGCCGCCGAACTGTCCGTCGTGTTTGGCGCCATCGTCCTGGTCACCGGCCCGCTCTGGGCGCGGAAGGCGTGGGGCGTGTGGTGGCAGTGGGACGTGAAGCTGACGCTGGTGCTGCTGCTCTGGATGATCTTCCTCGCGTACCTGCTCGTGCGCAGGTTCGGAGGGCCTGGCTCCGAGAAGCTCTCCGCGGCCATGGGGATCTTCGGCATGGCCAACGTGCCGTTCGTGTACGTGTCGGTGAACGTGTGGCGGACGATCCATCCCACCACGAACGTCGTTCCGACGCTGCCCGCTGGCATGCGGGGGCCGTTCTGGTTCTGCATGGCGTCGTTTGCCCTGCTGTTCTGCCTGTTTCTGTGGGTGCGTGTGCGTCTCGAGAACCAGCGCGCGCGCGTCGAGGAGCTCTACCTTGCGCTGGACGAGTAGCGGCGGGGCCGGGAGGCGCCCAGAGGAGGCGCGCGGAGGCTTGAACCCTATGATGAGAGCAGGAACCATACTCGCGATCGCCGTCGTGGCAACACTGTGCCTCAACGTCCCGGTCATCGCCCATCAGCCCTCGACCCCGCAGAACGACTTCGTTCAAGTGACAGGGCCGCAACCGGCGGTCGACTCGCTGCCGGCCGCCCCGTTGTTGATTGCGGCGTACGCGTTCGTCTGGGTGGCGCTGCTGGGGTATCTCTGGTTCGTGTGGAGCCGGCTGAAGAAGGTCCAGACCGAAATCGAAGACTTGCAGCGGCGGACCGGCGGGCAGGAAGCGAGGAAGTAATGCCCGGCTGTGGAATGGGCGCGGGCCACTTCATCTATATTCCGGCGATGATCGTGCTCGGCCTGGTCATCGGCTGGATTCTCGGCTCGAGAGCGGCCCGCGACGCGTACGCGATCGAGTTGCGGAGGCGCGAGGAGGACCGGGCCCGCAAGGCCTCCCGCGCGCAGAAGACCTAGCCTCACCCGCCACCGCGGGGCCGCTATCGGCCGATCGCCAGGCGGTGGGCGAGCGCGTCGGGCAACCCGGCCGCGAGGATCCGGGTCTGTGCCCGTTTCACCTCGTACTCGACGCGAGCGAGCGTCACCTCCATGCGATCCACGTCGAGCACGCCGTAGGCGGCGCGCGGATCCCCATCGCGAGGCTGGCCCACCGACCCGACGTTGATCAGGTACCGTGCATCGCCCTGGATTTCCAGCGGCAGCACCGCGTCGTCCAGCCCGCCAATCGGATACGGCTCCAACTCACGGTCCTTCAGCCGGTAGACCATCGGAAAGTGCGTGTGGCCGAAGAGGCAGATCGGTCGCGTCGACGACTGGAGGGACCGCACGGCGTCCAGCTCGTCGAACACATAGGCATCCTCGTCGTACGGCGTGCCGTGACAGACCTCGATGAGGTCGCCCACATACTGCGGCCCTGCCGGGATCGCGGCCAGGTACGCTCGATTTTCGGGGGTCAGGGCCGCCGCCGTCCATTCGGCTCCGCGCCTGGCGACGGGATTGAACGCCTCGGCGTCATCGTGCCCGGCCGCCACCTTGTCGTGGTTGCCGCGGACCATGACCAGGGGATCGAGCGTCCGTATCCGATCGATTACCGCGTTGGGCTCCGCGCCGTAGCCGACCAGGTCGCCGAGAAACAGGACGCGGTCGCATGCGTGAGGGGCGGCGGCCAGGAGCACGGCGTCCAGCGCGTCCACGTTCGCGTGAATATCACTCAAGACGAGATAACGCATCCCAGGTCCTACTCTCCCAGCCAGTCGAGCGCCAGCTCGACCAGGCTGCCCACCGACTTCTTCGACGCGTCGAGTCGGACGTGGGCCAGCCGGTACGCCGCCCGGCGCGATTCGAACAGCTGCTCGAACTGACGGCGGTCAGCGGCAAGAGGCCGGCTGCCATCGAGCGGAATCCGCGTGACGAGTTCCCCGAGCGGGACGTCCAGCCAGATGACCGCACCGTCCGACTTCATCGCTGCGCGGTTCTCGGCGTCCACGAATGTTCCGCCGCCGGTGGCAACCACCACGTGGCGTTCGGCGAGGATCTCGGTCACGACCAGCCGTTCGACGGATCTGAAATAGGCCTCGCCGCGCTGCGCGAAGAGCTGCGCGATGGTCTGCCGCTCGCGAGCCTCAATCATCTCATCGACATCCACCGAGCGCCAGCCGAGCCGCGTCGCCAGCGCACGGGCAAGGGAACTCTTGCCTGCGGCCATGAACCCGACCAGGTAGATCTTGTCGGTCCTCACGATCTCGAGCTTCTCGAGCGTGTCGAAGAATCGCGGGTACGACACGCTGACAGCCTCGGCTCCGCGGATGATGGAGGCGCGTCTTCCCCCGAGCGCGGCAATGGCAAACGCCATCGCGAGCCTGTGGTCACCGCAGGCATCCGCTGTTCCTCCCGCAATGGCCTGCCCGCCCTCGACCGCGAACCCATCGGGCCACTCTTCGGCGTGCGCGCCGAGCGCTCTCAGCCCCGCGACCAGCGACGAGATGCGGTCGCTCTCCTTGACGCGCAGCTCGGCGGCTCCCGTCACGGTAATCGCGCCCCCGAAGGTCGCCAGCGCCGCAAGCACGGGCAGTTCGTCGATGAGCGAAGGAACATCCGCCGGGAGAATCGTGACCGGGCAGAGCGGGCCGTGGCCGACGCGGATGGTCCCAACCGGCTCGGGCTCTCCCGGGTTCTCGATCTCGATCTCCACCGCGGCGCCGGCGCGCCGAAGCACATCGAGGAACGCGACACGCGTGGGGTTCAGGCCCACGCCGTGAATTTCCACTTCTGATCCCGGAAGCCCGGCGGCGGCCACGGCCCAGAACGCGGCCGACGAGGGATCACCGGGAGCGCGGACCCGGCACGCGCGAGGCACCTGGCCTCCCCGCAGTGTCGTCGCGAGTGCGCCGTCGGCGACAACCTCCACGCCAAATGTCCGCAGCGCCAGCTCCGTGTGGTCGCGCGTCTGCGCAGGCTCACGGACGGTCGTGTTGCCGGTGGCCTGGAGTCCGGCCAGAAGCACGGCGCTCTTGACCTGGGCGCTCGGCACGGCGGGCGCGAACTCGATTCCGCAGAGATCTCCGCCGTGCACCGTGAGAGGGAGGCGACCATCGGAGGACTCCAGCCGGGCGCCCATGCGCTCCAGCGGCTCGATGACGCGCCGCATCGGACGGCTGCGAAGCGAGGCATCGCCGGTCAGCGTGGCCGAGAAGGGGTGCGCCGCCAGGATGCCGGCGAGAAGGCGAGTGGTCGTGCCGGAGTTGAGCGCGTCGAGCGTCGAGGCGGGCGCACGGAGCCCGCGCGGACCGCGCCCTTCGAGCCGAAGGACCGGTCCATCGCCGCCGTCGGCCTGCGCCGAAGCGGTCCGGACGCCGAGCGCCTCGAGGCAATTGAGCGTGGCCCGGCAGTCGTTGCCTGGCGCGAGGTTGCCAAGCTCCGAGGTCCCCTCGGCGAGCGCCGCCAGCATCAGCAGCCGATGCGAGATGGATTTGTCGCCTGGCACTCCGACACGTCCCCGGAGCCGGGCTGCGGGTTCGACTCTTCTCTCGATTCCGGCGTCCACGACCGCACTATACCATCACCAACGCGGGCGCCGGTCCGGGCCCGGGCAGGGGCCGGGCGCAACTTCCGGTTCGTTTCTCCGCCGATCCGCGGTATGGTATTCACTAAACTTTTGCGGGCGACCACGAGCGACATGGCCCATTCGCACGACAACACGACAGTCCGACTCCAGTTCGGCAGCCGGTTCGAGATGCTCGACCTGGTGCAGATTGTCGTCGACCACATCGGGCGGATCGTCGAGATGGACGAAGACGCGATCGTCTGGATGGAAGTGGCCGTGCGCGAGTCGGTCATCAACGCGATCAAGCACGGGAACCGGCACGACGTCTCCAAGCATGTGTTCGTCGAGTTCAAGCTTCTTCCCGCGGAACGGCCGACCGAGCTGGTGATTCGCATCCGGGATCAGGGCGAAGGCTTCGATGCGTCGGAGCTCCCGGATCCGCTTGCCCCTGAGAACCTGCTGAAGTCCAGCGGGCGTGGCATCTTCTTCATGCGCAACTTCATGGACGAAGTCGACATCAACCGCGCGCCGGTCGGTGGCACCGAAGTCCGGATGCTGAAGAAGCTGCCGCCTCGCCCGTAGCGAGCCACAGGCCTTTCCATGCCTCACGATCCCCGGTTGCTGGCCACGGCCATCGATATCGTCCTGCGCGCCGGCGACATCCAGATGGCGAGCTTCGGGCCCCGGATCGCGGTAATCAAGAAGGGCGAGATCGACCTCGTGACCGATGTCGACCTTGCGGTCGAGGCGATGTTCCGCCGGGTGATTGCCGATCGATTCCCGACCCACGCAGTGCTGGCCGAAGAGTCGGCCGCGATCGACGCCCCATCTTCCTCCGGGCACACTCACCGGTGGGTCTTCGATCCCATCGACGGGACCACCAACTACGCTCACGGCTTGCCGGTGTTCTGCTCCGCGCTCGCGCTCGAGATCGGCGGGAAGGTCGAAATTGGCGCCGTCTACGACCCGACCAGGCGGGAACTGTTCACCGCCGAGCGGGGCGGCGGGGCCTACCTCAACGGGTCGCGACTCCGCGTGTCGACGACGTCACAGTTGCTCGACTCCGTGCTGGTCACCGGGTTCCCGTACGACATTCACGACAATCCGGGCGACATTCTGGGCCTGTTCGGGGCGTTCATCGGCAGAGCCCGGGCCGTCCGCCGCCTGGGTTCGGCGGCGCTCGATCTCTGCTATGTCGGCGCAGGACGGATGGACGGGTTCTGGGAGCAGCGCCTGAAGCCATGGGATGTCGCGGCCGCCACGCTCGTGGTGGCCGAGGCGGGGGGGACCGTCAGCGGGATCGACGGGGCGCCGCTCGACATCCGGGCCGGCCACGTCCTGGCTTCCAATGGTGCGTTGCACGGCGAAATGCTGGAGTGCATTGCCGGAGTCAGGGACGGCCGTTCACGAAATCGGACGATCTGACACCCGCTCGGGACAGGGAACGAGGTGCCAGGCCGCGTTTTGGCTCGAAAACCGCGCAGATTTCTGGCATCAATCCTGCTCAATCCAAGCCAGGAGCCGCGCGGCAGGGCCCCTCGGGTGGGCCGTTCCTGCGCGGTCTCGCGAGGGACGCCGTTTCGGTTGTCCAGGCGTTCGGATCGGTCCAGCCCCCAATGGAGACGGTCATGCGAAACCGCGCGATTTCCGCATTCCTGATCGCTGCAGGCATCCTGGTCCTGGTGAGCACGCCGGCGCTTGCCCAGCGGCAGTCCGTGTCGATCAACCTGGGAGCATTTCTGCCCAGGGGCGAGGACACTCGCGTCAACGGCGACGTGCTGCTGGCAGACCGCCAGTACCTCTTCTTCAACTTCAGGGACTTCAACGGCGCCACCATCGGTGCGGATTACCTGGTCGGCCTCGGGGACTTCCTCGAAGTCGGAGTCGGCGCCAACTACTACGGGCGCACCGTGCACAGCGTGTACGACCAGCTGGTCAACACAGATGGGAGCGAGATTGCGCAGGACCTGAGGCTCACCATCGTGCCGATCTCGGCGACCATCCGGCTGCTGCCCTTCGGCAGGCGCCGGTCGATCGAGCCGTATGTCGGCGGTGGCGTGGGCGTCTTCCTCTGGCGCTACTCCGAAACCGGCGACTTCGTCGATTTCACCGACAACAGCGTCTTCCGCAGCCGCTATGCCGGCAATGGAACGGCAGTCGGGCCGGTCGCCGTCTTTGGCGCGCGGCTCAATCTCGAGAAACGAATCGGATTCGGCGTGGAAGCCCGGTACCAGAAGGCCGAAGGCAAGCTGGACAGCAGCCAGTTCTACGGCGATCGCATCGACCTCGGCGGCTGGTCGACGTTGCTGACCATGCAGATCGGATTCTAGGATCCGCCGCTCGCGGAGTGGGTCTCGGGGCTGTGGGGTTGGCTGTCTCGCCGGTACAAGGCAACCCCACCGCCCTCAGCCACTCTCGAGAATCCTTCCAGGAAGCTCGGGCGCTTCCGGGCGAGCGCGGCGAGCATGTCCCCGCCTTCCGCCTGTTCCTCTATCAGAATCCATCCCACGTGCGGATAGGGCGACTCGATGGCGGCAAGCCAGATGTCTCCGTTCCCCTCGTGAAGGAAAGCCCGCAGGTCGAATCCTGCGTGGGACAGTTCCTGCATGTAGTGCGCGAGCGAGCCCATGCTGGCCATGATGGGCTGGCCGTCATACATCCTGACCAGTTGCGCGGTGACTTTCGCCCGGCCGAGCCGATGCTGGGTGTCCCACTGTGCCTCGAGCACCATCGGAGCTTTCGCGTCGAATGGCCGCGGCCCGGTCACGATCGCCACAACGGCAAGCGCGAGGGCGATCGGCCGGAGGCGGCCGAGCAGGCCGATGCCCATCCCGATTGAGACGGCCATCGCCGGGATGAGAGGGATCATGTAGCGGATCCGGAACGGATGACCCTCGAAGAACGCGTAAGACGGCAGCAGGCCCACCGCGATGAGCGCCAGCGGGACCATCATCAGTCCCCGCTTCGATTCCACGCTGACCGCGAGCATGACGAACAGGGCTCCAGCGGTGGCCATCAGGAGCAACGGGTAGCTGGTCAGCGAGTGCGTCGCCCACCAGACCGAGACCATGGCCTCGAACGGATGGCCCATGACCGGGTTCTCGGCCACGAAGAAACCTGAATCCACGAACCACGCGCCCACCGTCGCCCGGCTCAACAGCAGGAAGCCGACAAACGCACACGCGGGATAGATCGCGATCCTCGTCACGCGACCGAGGGCCGTGCGCCATGGCAGCCCCGTTCGCAGCATCCCCAGCAGGCCGAGACCCAGTACGGCAGCCGTCGCCGGCCACGCTTCGTATCGCGTCAGGAACGCCGCGGCCGTGGCAAGGCCTGCCAGCCGCACGTGGCGCGGTTTGCCGTCGCTGAATGCCTTGATGCACCACCACACCGAGAGCAGGGTGAGGGCGATCAGCAGCGGCTCGGTCATCGGCGTGGCCTGGAGGTACAGCACGTCCGGGTTGAACAACAGCACGGCGACCGCCGCCGCTGCTGCTGCCCGGGACGAGGTGGCCCACAGGACGATTCGAGCGACCAGGTAATTCGCTGCGGCGAACGAGAGGACCGACACACCGATGGTGAACGCGCCGGTGCGATAGAAGAGGTCGATCTGGACGGGCAGCAGGCTCAACAGGTGGGGCAGCGGCAGCCAGACGGCCCCGATCTGCAGCCAGCCTGGCGTGATGCTGTCGATGACCCGGCGTGCGACGACCAGGTGCGCCTTCGCGTCGTAGTGATTCAGCGCAAGACCGGTCCACGAGTAGAAGATCGCCGCGGCGGTGCCCAGGGCCAGGGCGCACCACGCCGCGGTGACCGGCAGGCGCGCAGCGCTTCTGAACCAGTCGATGAGCGCGTGTGTGGCTCGCCGCGCCGGTTGCGGGTCGACTATAATTGCTGGGTTTGCCTGATGGTAACGCACGGTTCCTGGATGTCGATGACTGGCCCGTCCTTCACTTTACACCACAATCGGCGGTCGCCGGCCCGCGCCGGTTTGACCGTCCATTTCGCGCGCCACTATAATCCGGTGCACTCCGGGCCTCGCCTCCCGTGCCAAACATGGTGAACACACCGGATCTCTCCGTCGTCGTCCCCATCCGCAACGAGTCTGCCAGCATTCCCGATCTCTATCGGGAGCTGACGCAGGCGCTCGAGTCGTGGGGACGCTCGTTCGAGATTATCGCCATCGACGACGGCAGCACCGACGACAGCTTCGAGAAGCTGGCGGAGTGCCAGGCGAAGGACCCGCGGTGGCGGATCATCCGGTTCCGCCGCAACTTCGGGCAGACCGCGGCGTTTTCGGCAGGCTTCGCCCATGCGCGCGGCAGGCTGATTGCGACAACCGACGGCGATCTGCAGAACGACCCGGCAGATCTGCCGGCCCTGATCGAGCTGGTGGAGCAGGGAGCCGACATCGCGGCCGGGTGGCGGAAACGGCGGATGGACCCGTTCCTGAACCGCCGGCTCCCGTCGATGATCGCCAACGCCATCATCTCGTTCACGACGGGCGTCAAGCTCCACGACTACGGATGTTCGCTGAAGGTGTTTCGCGCGGAAGTCGTCAAGCCGCTGAGGCTCTATGGCGAGATGCATCGCTTCCTCCCGGCGATCGCCAGCGAACAGGGCGTGAAGATCGCCGAGCGCGTGGTGAACCATCGGAGCCGGAAACACGGCCGATCCAACTACGGGCTGTCGCGGACGATTCGAGTCGTGCTGGATCTGCTGACCGTCAAGTTCCTGCTCAGCTACTCCACGCGGCCGCTGCAGATTTTCGGTCTGCTGGGCATCATCATGGGAGGCATGGGCAGCCTGATCACCGGCTACCTGGCGTACGTCCGGCTGTTCGGGAATGAATCGATCGCGAACCGGCCGCTGCTGCTGATGGGGATCCTGTTCATCTTCACCGGCGTGCAGCTGATTACGCTCGGGCTGCTGGCCGAGATGCAGGCCCGCACCTATCACGAGTCGCAGCAGAAGGCGACCTACGTGATCCGTGAGATTCGGCAGATCTCGATTGAAGAGTAGCAGCCGAGTCGGCAGGGTTCAGGCCGGCGGCGAATCCTCGGAACCCGGAGCGATGCCGCCCGCCGCATAGATCAACCCGCCGGGCAGATTCCCCACCACCCCGAGCGCCACGAAGAGCACCGAGAGCGCAAAGGCTTCCGGCCGGGCCACGCCCGCCTGCGCGAAGAACCACACGAACGCCGCCTGGCTCGTGCCGAGCCCGTTGATGGTGACCGGCAACAGCATCACGAGCAGGATCAGCGGAATGAACGCGAAGTAGGCGGTCAGGGGCGACTCGATCCCGAGCGCGAGTCCCAGGTAGTACGCCTGGACGATCCGGAGGACCTGCACCCCGATCGATCCGGCCAGCACGTTCAACAGATCGCCGCGGCGCGGCGCGTAGCGCTGCATGGCCTCGAGCAGCCGGACGCCGAGCTGCCGGGCCCGTTCCCACGGGAGCCGCTCGCAGACCAGGCGCCCGATCTCGTCCGCCTTGGTGCTGAACACCATCGCGGCGGCGAGCGCGCAGGCCACGGCCGTCACGGCGATCGACGCCAGCACCAGCGGATGAAAGGCCAGTTGCTGAGCCAGGTAGAGCGCGAGCAGCGCCATGATGAGCAGCGAGAGCACGCCGAGCATCCGGTCCATCAGCACCGAGGCCACCGCTCCCGAGCCGGATACGTTGTAACGCGCCACCGCGATGGCCCGCACGGCATCTGCGCCGACGGTGGCCGGCAGAAAGGTGCCGATGAACGTCGAAACGAAGAAGATCCGCATCACCACGCCGAGCCGCGGCCCGTCGGGGCCCGAGAACGGGCGCAACAGCACGATCCACCGGTAGGCCATCAACGAGCGGTCGACGACGACGAGCAGCACCGCGATGCCGATCGGCCGCCAGTCCACACCGAGGGTGACGGCAAGCACCTCCGACGGATGGCTCTTCCACAGAACCGCGGCGGTCAGTCCCGCGGCCACCACTACGCGCAGAACGCCGCCGAGGCTGGGGCGGCTCACGGGGACGGCGGGGGGAGCGTCGCGAGGTGGCGGCTTGGATCGCGCTTCAGCCGGTATGCTCGCATCAGGAACTTGGCGTACGGGAAGAACTGTTTCATCGCGCCCACGTTCACCTGGCACGGGCTCAGGCAGTTCTTGCAGATCGTCGCTTCGAACGTCGCCCGATCAGCCAGGTGCTCGGCCTTGAAGTAGAGCGCCTCCGCACCGTCGTCCAGCACGTTCCCCATCGGTTTCGAGTTCTCGCAGTAGAACAGCGTGCCGTCCGGGTTGAGCAGCAGGCCCTGCGTCCGGAATGGGCACGGCATGGTCCGAAGGTAGCCGTTCGCGATCATGTCTGCATAGTGCAGGTACATGAACGCCTGGCCGCTCAGCACCGATTCCTCCTGGACCCGGTCGAGGAAGAACTGGCGCATGAACTCCTCTTCCTGTCCCTTCAGGCCGATGGTCTCCTGCAGGTTCTTGTTGCCGAGCATGGCGTCGGTGAACCGGAGCATGTTGAACACGACGTCGAGGTTGCGCGCCTTCGCCCATTCCAGAATGTGCCTGGCGTCCTGCATGTTGGTGGCGAAGATGGTCGCGGCGAGCCCGAACTGGAAGTTCGGGTACTCGGCTGCGAGCGCCTCGAGGGCGTCGATGGTCTCGCACGCCTTGTCGAATCCACGCTTGACGTGACGGACCTGGTCGTGGAGGTCCCCGATGCCGTCCAGCGACACGCGCACGCTGACCGGAACGTCGTGCTCGGCCAGGAACTTGACGATGCGCGTCACCTGCGGGATCGCTCGCTGCGGCGTCAGCCCGGTGGTGTTGATGCCGAGCTTCCGCATCCTCGGCAGGCGGCGCTGGAACAGCTCGACCATCTCCGGCAGGTCGTTGCGCGTGGTCGGTTCCCCGCCCGAGATGTTCAGGTTCTCGATCGCGCCCCAGAACGGATGGTCCATGACGCGGTCGATCTGCTCGAGCGTCATGTCGGACTTGCGATCGCCCCGCTTCCAGTTGCTGCACATCTCGCAGCGGGCGTCACAGACGAAGGTGCAATTGAAGATCAGAACGGTCGGGCGGATCGCCTTGATCTTTCCGGCCACGAAGGTGTTGACCAGATCACGCGGGACGCCGGCGGCCGTCTTTGCCAGATACTGAAGCCGAAACGTATTCTTGGACATGTGAGCAGGGCTCAACAGCAGATCGCGGACTTATGTGACCGGTGGCGGCCCTGCCACGCGGCAATATGTTCGAAGCCGGGCACTCGACGTGTTCCTGGCGAATCGGACGCGTCCAGCCGGCCCAGGCGACACAGGCACTCCAGATGTCTCATCGTAGCCCCGGGGTAGTTGGGGGTCAACCGGGGCGCGCCCGGGCCCTCGGGCCTCATGGGCGGGCAGCTGAGGGGCGGCTCCTACGCGGGACGATGGGGCCGACTGATGTAGGCGACGGCGCCAGAGAGCGAGACGATGATGATCAGGCCCGCGCCGACCAGCGACATGATGACCGCTGACTCGATCGGGAGGCCGAGCCGGCTGAAGTAGAACGAAAACGTCGCCTCCCGCACGCCGAAACCGTTCACCGAGACGGGCAGCATCTGAACGACGAATGACAACGGGACGATCACCGCCAGGTGAACCGGCGACACCGGTATGCGCATGCTGTGGACAATCGCGACGTAGAAGGCCACCAGTCCAACCTGGACGACGACGGCACCCCCGAAACAGGCCATCAGCGATCCGGGTGCGCCGCCGAACTTGCCGAGGGCAGCCGTAAACCGGGCAATGCGTTCATCGACCCACTCCTGGTGGAACACGCGGAGCGGGCTCAGCAGGCGGCCGATCCTGTCGGGCGCCAGCACCATCGGGACGGCGACGATCGCGCCGCCGATGAATGCGAGCCACAGCGCCATCGACAGCCTGGCACCGGCCCCGGGCGCCGCCACAACCGTTGAAGCCACCGCGCCGACCAGGAGCAGGCCGAGCAGCCCCAGCCCACGATCCATCAGCACGATGGTGGTGGCGAGGGTCTTGGACCCCGCATGGGTGGCGGTGTCCCGGATGCGAACGACGTCACCGCCGATGTTGCTGGGGAGGAAGTTGTTGAAGAAGGTTGCGACCAGGTAGGAGTTCACGAGGCGCGAAGTCGCAACCTCGATGTGCTGGGCGTCCAGCAGCACCCGCCAGCGCCATGTCCCGACGAGCAGCACGATCGCATAGAGGGCGAGCGCGGCTGCGAGCCAGACGATCGAAGCCTGACGGAGGTACGCACCCAGGTGCTCGAGATCCATCCGGGAGAACAGGTAGACCAGCAGTCCGGCGCTGACGACGACCTTGAGTGCAAGAACGAGCAGCCGGCGGGACAGGCTCGGGGGCTGGGGCGTGTCGGGTTCATCCATGATGCACGCAAGCCGATAGGTTGCGGTCTTCAGGCACCACGGCCCGCCGCCAGAACGCAGGCTATCATGCGCAAACAACGCCTGTCCACCTCTAAAGGCTTCAAGGGAGGGGAGTTCCGGACCTTCCTGCGTTGACCTTTCCCGGCGCGTCCCCTACAATCGGTCGATTGCCATTGCGGCTGAAAGGGCACCCTACCGAAGGTCGCCGAAGGCTACCTAGCAGATGCACATCCTCATGATCGCCCCGGAGCCGTTCTTCGAGCCCCGTGGGACGCCCTTCAGCGAATATCACCGGATTCGGGCTCTGACGGACCTGGGACACACCGTCGACCTGGTGACCTATCCGTTTGGCCGGGACGTGACCCTGCCAGGCCTGAAGATCTTCAGATCGGCGAAGCCGCCATTCCTGAGCCGCGTCAAGATCGGGCCGTCATGGGCCAAGCTGCCCCTCGACGCGCTGCTCGCACTCAAGGCGATGGGCGTCGCTCGCCGCGGCCGGTACGATCTGGTGCAGTCGCACGAGGAGGGCGCCGCGATCGGCATCCCGGTCGCACGCTATCTCAAGGTGCCGCACCTCTACGACATGCACTCGAGCCTGCCCGAGCAGCTCGAGAACTTCAGTTACAGCCGATCGAAGCTCCTGCTGTCCCTCTTCCAGTGGGCCGAGCGCCAGATGGTGCGACGTTCGCGGGTCGTCATCGTCATCTGCCGTTACCTGGGGGAGGTGGTTCGCAACATCGACGCCGGCGCCCGGACCGTGCTCATCGAAAATGCCCCGGGGTCGGGCGACGCCGTGCTGGCGCCGGGATCCAACCTCGTGCGGGCACAGCTGGGCCTGGGCCTCGAGGTTCCCGTTGTGCTCTACACCGGAACCTTCGAAGCCTACCAGGGGCTGGACCTGTTGTTCGACTCGATGAAAGTCGCGCTGCAGCGGGTGCCTGCCGCAAAACTGGTGCTGGCCGGCGGACATCCCGACCAGGTGGCCCGCGCGCGCCGGGACGCGGAGAAAGCCGGCGTCGGCGGCGCCACGATTTTCGCCGGCGAGCGGCCTGCTGACGAAATTCCGCGGTATCTCGACGCGGCGACGGTGCTGGTGTCCCCGCGGAGCCGAGGCAAGAACACCCCCTTGAAGATCTATCAGTACCTCCGCGCCGGCCGTCCCATCGTGGCAACCAACCTGCTGACGCACACGCAGGTGCTCGATGCGGAGGTGGCCCTCCTCACCGACCCGACGGCGGAGGCATTCGGCGCGGCCATCGCGGAGGCCATCCTGAATCACGACCTGGCGGCCGCAGTGAGCCGGAAGGCGCGGGAGATGGCCGACACGAAGTACACCTACGAAGCGTATGTGGCCAAGGTGAAACGGTCGATCGACATGCTCGTGTCGGCCGAGGCGGGAGATTCGGCGTGAGCGCCGATCCCTCGGGAGGCGCCGCGCCGGGGTCGGGCGCTGGCCCTGGCGTCGACCGGGACCACTACAGCTATCGGGTCTACGCGGATCCGACGATGGCGGAGGGCTTCGATCGCGCGCGATTCAGCGGCGAGATCGGCCGCCTGCTGGCTGAAACGCAGGAGCGCGTCATCTTCGGCTTCCTCGGGGACCTGGTCGGGCAGACGGTCCTTGACGTGGGCACAGGCACGGGACGCGCGGCTCTGGCGCTTGCCCGAGGCGGCGCGGCGGTGACGGGGATCGATGCATCGGCCGAAATGCTCCGCGTCGCACAGGATCGCGCGGTGGCGTCCGGACTGGCCGCGCGGTTCGAAGTTGGCGACGCTCACGCCCTGGCGTTCCCGGACCAGTCGTTCGACGCCGCGGTCAGCCTGCGGGTTCTCATGCACACGCCGGATTGGCGGCGTTGCGTCGGCGAGTTGTGCCGGGTGTCGCGTCGCCGCATCGTGTTCGACTATCCGGCCGCCCGGAGCGCGGCCGCGCTGCAGTCGGCGGCGCGCCGGGTCCTGGCGGCGTTTGGCGGCAGGGTCGAGGCATACCGCGTGCTTCGTCATTCTGCTGTTCGCGCGGCGGTCGCAGCGAACGGTTTCCGCATCGTCGGGGTCCACCGGCAGTTCGTCCTGCCCATCGGGTTCCACAAGCTGGTGGGCTCACGCGGGTTCACTGAAACGATCGAGGGTGGCCTGGCCCGGGTCGGGCTGCTCCGTCTCTTCGGGTCTCCGGTGACGGTGGTCGCAGAGCGATGCGTGTCCTCGTAACCGGCGCAACCGGATTCACCGGCGGGCATCTCGCGCGCGGACTGCGAGTGCGCGGGCACGACGTGCGTGCGCTCGTGCGGCGTGGTTCCGCCGGCGCCGATCGGCTTGCCCTGGACGGAATCGGGCTGGTGGAAGGGGATCTGAAGGACCGCGCGTCGCTCGAACGCGCCGTGGACGGCGTGGCCGTCGTCTATCACATCGCAGCGATTTACCGGCAGGCGGGCGTGGCCGCTTCAGAGTATGCCGCGGTCAACGCGAAGGCGGTTGAGTCGCTGGTTGAAGCGGCAGCCGCGGCCGGCGCCAGGCGGCTGGTGCTGTGCAGCACGGTCGGCGTCCACGGTGACGTGGAACATCCGCCGGCGAACGAGGACGCTCCACTCAGGCCTGGCGACGAGTACCAGCGAACGAAGCTCGAGGGCGAGCGCCTGGCACGCGCGGCGGCCGAGCGCACCGGCATCGAGCTGGTGATTGCGCGTCCAAGCGGCATCTACGGACCGGGCGATCGCCGGCTGCTCAAGCTCTTTCGCGGGGTTGCGCGGCGCCGATTCGTCACGCTCGGGCCGGGTGACATCTTCTACCATGTCACCTACATCGACGACCTGGTCGAAGGATTCAGGCTGTGTGGTGAGAGCCCCGCGGCCGCCGGACGGACCTATATCCTCGCGGGCGGGGAAGTGATGCGGCTGAACGACCTGGTGGCGCTCATCGCAGAGGAAGCCGGCGTGCGCCCCATCCGGTGGCATCTTCCGGTGTGGCCGGTCTGGATCGCGGGCGCCCTGTGCGAGGCGGTGTGCGTGCCTCTCCGGCTCGAGCCGCCGTTGTACCGCAGGCGCGTGGACTTCTTCACGAAGAGCCGGGCCTTCGATATCTCGCGGGCCCGCGCAGAACTCGGGTTCAATCCCGCCGTGGGTTTGCGAGAGGGGATTCGACGTACGCTTGCATGGTACAAGGCCGAAGGGTGGCTGTGATCAGGGTGCCATTCCATGCGGCCGCGCCTGCGGCGAGGCCGAGCCCGCACGGAGAGGAAGCGCAGCGGCCTTGGGCACGGGGTGACGCACGTCATGACTGAACCGCGAGACATTCCCAAAGCGCAGGAGCAACTGTTCGACGCCCGCTCGTCGGCGCTCCAGAAGTACGCCGCGCTGGTCGTGGGACGCCGCGGCGTGGGCGCGCTCGTGAAGCACGAGCTGGTGACCATGATGAGCCAGAGCGTGCCGGGCGCGCTCGGGCTCGTGCTGCGGAAGCTGCTCTACCCGCGGCTGCTGGGGTCCTGCGGCCGCAACGTCGTGTTCGGGCAGAACGTGGTTCTCAGGCACCCCGGGAAGATCCGCATCGGCGACAACGTCGTGGTGGATGACAACTGCCTGCTCGATGCGAAGGGCGACGTCAACGAGGGCATCACCATCGGCAGCGGAGTCTTCGTCGGGCGCAACTCCATACTCTCGTGCAAGAACGGCGACATCGTCCTCGGCGATCGCGCGAACGTGGGCTTCAACTGCGAGGTGTTCTCTGCGAGCCGGGTGACCATCGGGGCCGACACGCTGCTGGCAGCCTACTGCTATGTGGTCGGCGGCGATCACGACTTCAGCGATACGTCGAAGCCCGTTCTCGCGGGCGCCCGCTCGTCGAAAGGCGTGTCGATCGGCGAGGGCGTGTGGATGGGATCGGGGGCCAAGATCCTCGATGGCGTCACGATCGGCCCCCATGCCATCATCGGCGCGCAGGCCGTCGTCCGGGACGAGGTGCCGGCCTACGGGATCGCGGCCGGGGTCCCCGCAAAACTCATCGGGACGCGGGCGCCTGCGCCCGCCGCTCCGGACGGGACATCATGACAGACGGCAAGCTCAACATCCTTCAGATCTGCGACCACCTGGGATGGGAAGGGTCGCGCATGCACGGGGTCAAACGCCTCTTCGCGTGGATGATCCCGCGGTTCGACCCCGCCCGGTTCAACGTGTCGCTGGTCAGCCTGCGAAAGAAGGATCTGTCCGAGGAGACGCTCGAGTCGTTCGGCATCGACATCACCTACCTGCACAAGTCCAAGTTCGATCCGGCGACGCTCACGGCGCTGCTCAAGGTGATCGACGCCAAGCGCATCGACCTGCTGCACATGCACGGATACGGCGCCACGACGTTCGGTCGCGGGGCCGCCGCGATTCGCCGTCTGCCGACAATCCTGCACGAGCACGCCAATCTGACCGACACGCCGTGGTTCCAGAAGGTCGCCGACAAGGCGCTGGCGCCGTTCACGGACATCGCGCTCGCGGTCGGGAAGAGCACGAAGGATTTCGTCATCAACGCCCGCCTGATGAAGCCTGAGCGCGTGAAACTGGTGTATCTGGGCGCTCCGATCGACGAATTCAGCGCCGCCAGGACCGAGGCGGAGATTGCCGGGACGCGCAGGGCGCTGGGGCTTCTGCCTGGCGATTTCGCGATTGGCACCGTCACCCGCCTGCACGATTCGAAGGGCAACGAATACCTGGTCGAGGCTGCCCGCCTGGTGCTCGACGCCAAGCCGAACGCACGGTTCTTCCTGGCAGGGGAGGGCCCGCTCCGGCCGGCGCTCGAAGCGCAGGCGGCCCGGCTGAACCTCGGCGATCGGTTCGTTTTCTCCGGGTTCGTGCGCGACGTCGCCGCAGCTGCTCTCGGCGTTCGACCTGAGCGTGTTCCCGTCGCTCTGGGAGGGGACGCCGCTGACGAGCTTCGAGTCGATGGCCTCCGGGCGCGCGATTGTCGCCACGGATGCCGACGGCCTGGTGGACATCCTGACCGACGGCCACGACGCGCGCATCGTGCCCAAGCGAAACGCGCGTGCCCTGGCCGACCAGATCCTGGCCCTGATGGACAATCCCGCCGAGCGGGCGCGGCTCGGAGCCAACGCCCGCGAATCGAGCCGGCGCTACGATATCGAGACCTTCGTGCGGAAGATGGAGCGGCTCTACCCGATCCTCCACGAGACATCGCGGCGTACCCATCGGCGCGGGGTGCTCGACGCGGATCTCTCGTTTCTCGATGTTGACCGCCCCGAACGGGTATGACGGACTCGCCGATACGAGCCATGGACAACGAACAGCTCGCACAGACGAACACGAAGCACCGCATGGACGCGACCCCGGGCCTGGTCGCCGCCCTGCTGGTGTTCTGTCTCTACGGCGGTCTCGGGTTCTCGGTCGACTTCTCGCGCGCAGCCTTCGGGTTCCAGAGCGATGAAGCGACCTACTACCTGATGACCTACAGCATCGTCAGCGACGGGGATTTCGCGTACAAGCGGGAAGACCTGGTGCGGACCTACCGGGAGTTTCCATCGGGTCCGAACGGAATCTTCTTGAAGCGGGGCCGGGTGCTGCAGGTGAACGTGGACGGCAGCGCACCGTTCGTCCACGTGCGCGCCCTGCCGGACCCGGACACGACCGAGTTGTTCTACGGCAAGAATTACATCTACCCGCTCTTCAGCGCGCCGTTCGTGGCGCTGTTCAAGACGAATGGGTTCCTTGTCTTTCACGCGCTGCTGCTCGGGCTGATCCTGCTGGCGGGCTATCTCTTCCTCAACGCCCGGATGCCGCCCCTGCTGGCTCTTGTCCTGTCGGCCGGGTTCCTGATGGCGTCGGTCGCGCCGGCGTACCTACGTGTGGATGACCCCCGAGCTGTTCAATCTGGCGCTCGTGGTGCTGGGCTACTTCTGCTGGCTCTACAAGGAGGTCGTCGACCCCGAGCGGGCGCCGCGCGGGACCAGGTGGCTGCTCGGACCCCGGTCTGATCTGGCCGCGTCGGTGCTCGATCGGCATCGCGACGTTCTCGAAGCCGACCTCGCTGCTGCTGATTCTGCCGATGCTCGTCATGATGGCCGGGCGCCGGCAGTGGAAACGCGTGCTCACCAACGGCGTGCTGTACGGCCTGACCGGCGCGATTCTGCTCGCGGGCAACATCGCGATCTCGGGGGAGTGGAACTACCAGGGCGGCGAACGCAATACCTTCTACGGCGACTATCCGTTCCAGAACCCGAGCACGGGATTCGACGTCGGGAAAGGCAAGGTCACCGAGAGCCTTCATACCGCGATCATTTTCGACAAGCGGGTCTTCTGGACGAACCTCAGCCACAACCTCGTGTACTTCTTCGTGGGCCGATACGCAGGTATCCTCCCGTACTTCTTCCCGGCGGTCTTTGCGATGGCCGTCTTCCTGTGGCGATGGAGGAGCCGGCGTGCGTGGGAGTGGCTGATCCTCGCCGCCGGAGTCGCCGAGATCCTGCTGTTGATCGTCTGGGTGCCGTACACCTACAACGGCGGCGGCGGCTCGATCGGGAACCGCTACTTCATGAGCACCTACGGCGTGTTCCTCTTTCTCCTGCCGGTGACGGAGTCGGTCGCTGTCGGCCGTCGTCCCGTGGATCGTCGGTGCGCTGTTCACGGCGCAGATCACGATGAATCCGTTCTACTCGGCGTTCTACCCGGGCGAAGCAGCCAAGCAGGGACTGCTCCGACTGCTGCCCGTCGAGCTGACCCTCGTCTTCGATATCCCGATCAACACCGAGCCCGACCATCCGCGCATCTGGTTCGGCCAGCAGAGGCGATTCCAGATCTACTTCCTCGACGACGACGCCTACAAGCGGGAGGATCTGTTCTTCTGGGTGCGGGGGGAATCCCGCGCCGAGTTCTTCGTCAAGAGCGCCGAGCCGGCGTCCTACCTCGAGTTGACGCTTGTGACGGGTGCCTCGGCGTCGCGCGTGAAGGTCGCGCGCGGATGGTGGAGCACAACCGTCGAGATGCAGCCGAACCAGAAGGCGACGGTCTCGCGTACCCCTCGATGCAGGGCTTCCCGTACCAGGGCACTCGTGTGTGGGTCGTGTCCATCAAGGCAAGCGGCGGATTCGTGCCCCGGCTCGTCGCACCCGGATCGGACGACCGGCGCTTCCTGGGCGTGCAGGTCACGCCCGAGCTGATCCCGTAGTGGTATCGATGTCCGCGAACCTTTTCCCTGACTCGACGTGCCAGACAGTCGGGCAGGCAGAACCACTCCTCGGCGCGCGTCCGGCGTACGGGGCCCTGGCAGGACGCGAGAGAAGATCAGGGCGCATCGGCGCGCCCCGGGGCTTGGGTTGCCGGACATGACGAGGGACATGTGAAACGCATCGCAGTCGTCACCTCGAGCCCGTTGTTCGCCGAGGGCGGGCACATGGTGATCGCCCGCGCGCTGGTCGACGCGCTGCGCGAGGCGGGGCACGAAGCAGCCCTTGTCGTGACGCCGCAGAACCGGTTTGGCCGTCAGGCCTCCGCGTATCTCGCGAACTGGATGACCGATGTCGGCATGACGCACGATGGCCATCGCGTCGACCAGGTCATCAGTTTCCGTTACCCGAGCTACGCCGTGCGTCATCCGGCCCACGTCTGCTGGCTCAATCACCGGATGCGCGAGTACTACGACCTCTGGCCGCGCTTCAGCTCGTCGCTCTCCTGGCGAAACCGCCTGAAGGAACGAGCCAGGCGCCTGGTGTTCCACGCGGTGGACAAGTACCTGCTCACTCACAACGTGACGACGCCTGTTCGCGCAGTCCCGGACCATCCAGCAACGCCTCGAACGGTTCGGCGGAATCCGATCAGAGGTCCTGTATCCGCCTCCGCCTCCGCAGGCGTATCGCTGCGACGGATACGGAGACGAACTGCTGGCGGTGTCGCGTTTGACGCCACTGAAACGGATGGACCTGCTCGTGCGGGCGCTCGCCGAGCCCGAGTCGGCCGGCGTCCGGTGCGCCATCGCGGGCGACGGCGAGGACGCGGCCGAGGCTCACGGCGCTCATCGAGGAGCTGGGTCTCGGCGATCGCGTCCGCCTGTTGGGAGCGGTGAGCGCCGAGGAGTTGCTCCGTCATCTCGCACAGTGCCGCGCGGTCGTCTTCCCGGCGCAGGCTGAGGACTACGGCCTGGTCACCATCGAGGCCTTCGCTTCGCGCGAAGGCCGTCGTGACCTGCACGGACAGCGGTGGGCCGGCGGAGCTGGTTTCGGACGGCGTCCAGGGCTTCGTCGCAGCCCCGACGCCGGCCGCGATGGCCGGCGGCACTGCGGAGGCTCGCCGGCGACCGCGCGCTCGCCGAGCGCATGGGCCGTGAGGCGGGTCTCTTCGCGCAGGGCGTGCACGTGGCCGGCCACGCTCGGGAAGCTGCTGCTGCAGTAGACTGATTTCACGCCATGTCGTATCGCAGCCCACTCGAGTCCCGCCTGGCCAAGAAGGTGACCAGGGCGGCCGTCGACTTCGACCTGATCGCCGACGGCGACCGGATCATGGTCGGCCTGTCCGGCGGCAAGGACAGCTGGGCGCTCATGCAGATTCTCGACGTGCTGCGCCAGCGCGCCCCGATCCAGTTCACGCTGGTCGCGTTCACGGTCGACTCCGGCTACGCGGAGTTCCGGGGCGATCTGATCGCCGAGGCCTGCGCGGCGCGCGGGTGGGAGCACCACCTCCAGAAGACGTCGATCGGCGAGGTCATCGACGACCTGCTCGATCCCACCGACACGCCGTGTTCGCTCTGCGCGCAGGCTCAGGCGCGGCGTGCTGTACCGGTTCGCCGACGAGTTCGGGGCGACGAAGATCGCGCTCGGCCATCACGCCGACGACTTCGTCGAGACGCTGCTGCTCAATCTGATGTTCGCCGGCCAGCTCAAGGCCATGCCCGCCCGCCTTCTGTCGGACGACGGCCTGCATACGGTGATTCGGCCGCTGGTCTACGCGTCGGAGAGCGACGCGCGGGCCTACGCGAAGCAGAACGACCTGCCGATCATCGGATGCTGCTGCTCGGCGTGCGGCGACTTCAGTCTCCAGCGACAGCGGGTCAAACGCCTGATCGCGGATCTCGAGCACGAACACCCGGGCGTCCGCGCGTCGATGCTCGAAGGCGCTCGCCAACGTGGCGCCGCGGCACCTGCTCGACACACGCCTGAACCCGGTGGCGGAAACCGCGCGGGACCTGGCGGGTGCGAAGGGATGAGAGCCGTCGTCCAGCGGACCACCTCGGCGCGCGTGATGGTCGATGGCGTCACGGTCGGCGAGATCGGGCTGGGCCTGCTCGTGCTCATCGGCGTGGGGCGCGAGGACGGTCCTGCCGACGTCCAGTACATCGCATCGAAGGTCCGCGAGCTCCGTGTCTTTCCCGACGATGAAGGGAAGATGAACCGGAGCCTGGTCGAGGCTGGCGGCTCGATCCTCGCCGTTTCGCAATTCACTCTGTATGGTGACTGCCGGAAGGGCCGACGGCCGTCGTTTATCGACGCAGCAGCCCCGGAAGTCGGTCGGCTGCTCTTCGACGAGGTCGTCAGGGTGCTGCGCGAGTCAGGTGTGACGGTGGCCACGGGCACGTTCCAGACCCACATGCTCGTCGAACTGGTCAACGACGGGCCGGTCACGATCCTGATCGACAGCCGCAAGGAATTCTGATTGACACGCCGCACCGGCAGATGCGAAGCTGAACGGACATGCGATCTCTGATGCGCCACCACCATCATCATCATTGCCACGGCCCCGCGGCCGGCTGATGATGGTGCGGACCTAGCGCGCACTCTTTCAACGCCGGCCCCCGCGGCCGGCGTTGTTGTATTCGGGCAAGCCCGCCTGAATCAATCCCGCCTGAGCCTCGGGGGTCCCAGAGTCCGAGAAGGGATACCCGGGCATGACGCCCATAGTCGATCGCTCCATCCTGCGCCTCGCCCTTCCCAAGGGCCGAATGCAGGCCGAGGTCTACGCACTGCTGGCCGACGCGGGAATCCGTGTTCGCGATGACGGCCGCGGGTACCGGCCCCGCATCTCGCTGCCGAGCTGCGAGGTTAAGCTCCTCAAACCGCAGAACGTGGTCGAGATGCTCCATGCAGGCTCGCGCGACGTCGGATTTGCGGGAGCCGACTGGGTCGCCGAGCTCGGGGCCGAACTGGTCGAGTTGCTCGACACCGGGCTCGACCCCGTGCGGCTGGTGGCCGCCGCGCCGGCCTCGCTGCTGTCCGACGGTGCACTGCCGAACCGGCCGTTGGTGGTGGCCTCCGAGTACGAGCGTCTGACCACCGCGTGGATCGCGCAAAGGAGCCCTGGCGCCGGCTACATCCGATCCTACGGGGCGACCGAGGTCTTTCCTCCGGAGGACGCCGACCTCATCGTCGACAACACCGCCACCGGCGCCACGCTCGAAGCGAACGACCTGGTCATCGTCGACGAGCTGATGCGGTCCACGACGCGATTCTTCGCACATCCGCGCGCGCTCGACGACCCGGGCCACCGCACCACGATCGAAGGTCTCGTGCTGTTGTTCAGGTCGGTGCTCGACGCCAGGCAGCGCGTGATGCTCGAGGTCAACGTGACGCCCGATCGCCTCGAGGCGATCTGCGCCGTGGTGCCCTGCATGCGCGAGCCGACGATCGCGCCGCTGCACGGCGGCGCGGGATATGCCGTCAAGGCGGCGGTGCCGCGCGCAGACCTGCCGATGCTCATTCCGCGCATCAAGGCCTGCGGAGGGACGGACATCGTCGTCACGGCACTGTCGCACATCGTCGCGTGATGGAGAGGCCATTTATGAAGCGCTCATCGGCTGCAGTGCGGCGGGGACGGGTTCCCGGGACGAAGGGCCCGCAGGGGCGTGCAGGGCTCACCGCGTACCGGGTGCCGCAGCACTCGGCACCGATCGATCTCCGGTTGGACGGCAATATCGGACCCGTTCCCCCGGCCGACCTCTTCGACGCGTGCTACGCGCAGCTCGCGTCCCGCGTCCACGGCTACCCGTCGACTCGCGAATTGGAGTCGCGCTGGGCCGAACGCTTCGGCGTCACACGCGAGGCGGTGCGCGTGACGGCGGGAGCGGACGAGGCGCTCGATCGAATCGTGCGCGCCTTCATCCGCCCGGGGCACGAGATGCTCACGACCGAACCGACCTTCGAGATGCTCGAGCGCTATTGCGTGCTGTCTGGCGGCCGCTACGTCACGGTCCCGTGGTGGAGCGGAGCGTTGCCTGTCGACGACCTGGTGGCGCGGGTGACACCACGCACGGCCGTCATCGTCATTGTGACTCCCAACAACCCGACAGGCTCGATTGCCGCGGCGGACGACCTGGCACGTGTGTCCGCGGCGGCACCCAACGCGGTGCTGGTCGTGGACCTGGCGTATGGCGAATTTGCTGACCTGGATCTGTCGACCGAGGCGTTGGCGCTGCCGAACGTCCTTGTCACCCGCACGCTGTCCAAGGCGTGGGGCCTGGCCGGCCTGCGCGTCGGTTGTGCCGTTGGTTCGCCACGACTGATTGAAGCGCTCGCACCTGCCGGGAACCCCTACCCGGTCAGCGCCGTCTCCATCGCGATGGCCGAGGCCGCTCTTGCGGCCGGCGACGCGCGCCTGGCCGGCGGATTGAGTCAGGTCCGCAGCGAGCGCACCCGCCTGGTGGCTCTGCTGACGGAGCTTGGAGCCGATCCCGTGCCGTCGCAGGCGAACTTCGTGTGCGCACGCCTGCGCGATGCGGCGTGGACATGGGACGCTCTGGCAGGTCTCGGGATCAGCGTGCGCCGGTTTCCGAATCACCGCAGCCTCGACACGGCGCTTCGGATCACATGCCCGGCCGATGAGCAGGCGTTCGATCGGCTTTGTCGTGCGCTGAAGACTGTGCTGCGACCCCAGGCGGTGATCTTCGACCTCGACGGCGTCCTGGCGGATGTCAGCGAGTCGTACCGCACGGCGATCGTGCAGACCGCGGAGGCGTTCGGGGTCAGCCTCCGCCCGTCAGACATCGTGGATGCCAAGGCGGCAGGCGGCGCCAACAACGATTGGGTGTTGACGTGCCGGCTGATGGCCGATCGCGGCATCGACCGATCGCTCGCTGAGGTGACCGAACGCTTCGAATCGCTGTACCAGGGAGCACCCGGCCAGCCCGGGCTGCGCCGAGCCGAGCGCCTTCTCGTCGATCGCGACTGGATCGCGGGCCTCGGGAAGGACCTGCCGCTGGGCATTGTGACCGGGCGACCTCGTCGGGATGCGCTGCGGTTCCTCGAAACCCACGGACTGGCCGATGTGTTCAGCGCGATTGTCACCATGGAAGACGCGCCACCCAAACCTGACCCGGCCCCGGTCCGCCTGGCCCTCGACCGATTGGGCGTGACAGGCGCGTGGATGATAGGCGATACGCCGGACGATATGGTGGCAGCGCGGGGAGCGGGAGTGCTTCCCGTGGCCGTCGTCGGACCCGGCGACGACGCGGCGACGATGGGACCTGCGTTGATGCGCGCCGGCGCCGCGCGGGTCCTCGGAGATCTGCACGAACTGGAGGAGCTTCTGCCATGATGGCCCGACTCGCTGAAGTGTCGCGCGCCACGCGCGAGACGAGGATTGAGGTCAAGCTATCGCTCGACGGAACAGGGGAGTCGACGATCAGGACCGGCATCGGCATGCTGGACCACCTGCTGACCGCGTTCGCGCGCCATGCGCGTCTCGACCTGAGCCTGACCTGCAAGGGCGACCTCGAGGTGGACGATCATCACACCGCCGAGGACTGCGCGCTGGCAATCGGAGAAGCCATCGATCGGGCGCTCGGCGACCGGGCGGGAATCGCCCGCTTCGGGTGGGCGCTGGCGCCGCTGGACGAGGCGCTGGCGCGTGTCGCGATCGACCTGAGCGGGCGCCCGTTCGCGGCCGTGAATCTCGGCCTGACACGCGACGCCATCGGACAACTGGCGGCCGAAAACGTGAGCCACGTGCTGTCGTCGCTGGCAACCTCGGCGCGGGCCACTCTGCACGTCGAGGTCCTGAGCGGGGTCAACGACCACCACAAGGCCGAGGCGGCCTTCAAGGCCCTTGCGCTGGCGCTCAGGCAGGCCGTCACGCGCGACGGGAGCACCGCCGTTCCGAGCACCAAGGGGAGCCTGTGATGGCTGCCTCACCGCTCGACGTCGTGGTGGTGCGAACCGGAACGGCGAACCTGGCCTCCGTGCTGGGGGCGCTGACGCGCCTCGGCGCCACTCCGCGGCTCACGGACGACCCGGCCGAGGTCGCCTCCGCCGAGCGGGTCGTGCTGCCCGGCGTGGGAGCCTTCTCGGCGGCGATGGAGCAATTGCGCTCACGCGGCCTGGTGGCACCGCTTGCCAGTCGCGTCGCGAGCGGCCAGGCGCTGCTGGCGATCTGTCTCGGCATGCAGTTGCTGGCAGAGGGAAGCGAGGAGAGCCCCGGCGTTGCCGGTCTCGGCCGCGTTCCCCGGCCGCGCGCGGCGCTACGGACCTGGGGTCCGGGTTCCTCAGCTCGGGTGGAACATGGTCGAGCCGGGAACCGAATGTCGATTCCTGAAATCGGGATACGCGTACTTCGCGAACTCGTACTGCCTGGACGCTGTGCCTGACGGGTGGAGCGGGGCGATGGCGGATCACGGCGGGCGGTTCGTCGCCGCCGTCGAGCGCGGCCCTCAGCTGGCCTGCCAGTTCCACCCGGAGCTTTCGGGTGCCTGGGGCCTGTCGCTGCTGCGTCGATGGCTGGCGTGGGAGGGGGCGTGCTGACCGCGCGCATCATCCCGTGCCTCGACACCTCGGGCGGGCGGGTCGTCAAGGGCGTCCGCTTCGTGAATCTTCGCGATGCAGGCGATCCGGCCGAGTGCGCGGCACGCTACGAACGGGACGGCGCTGACGAGCTCGTGCTGCTGGATGTGTCGGCCACCCCCGAGGCGCGCGGGCACAGGCTCGAGACGGTCCGAGCCGTGCGCGAGGTGCTCTCGATCCCGTTGACCGTCGGAGGCGGCGTGCGTTCGGCCGAGGATGCCTCGGCGCTGCTCGAGGCGGGTGCCGACAAGGTCGCCGTGAATACGGCGGCCGTGGATCGCCCGGAGCTGCTGTCGGTGCTGGCGAATCGTTTCGGCAGCCAGTGCGTGGTGCTGGCGCTCGACGCTGCTCGCGCATCGGCGGGCGGATGGACGGTCGTCGTCAAGTCCGGCACTCGCCCAACGAGCCGTCTGGCGCTCGACTGGGCGCGCGAGGCCGCCGATCGCGGCGCAGGCGAGCTGCTGCTGACCAGCATCGATCGTGACGGGACGCGGAGCGGCTACGACCTCGAACTGATCTCGATCATCGCCCGGTCGGTCGGGATCGCGGTCATCGCGTCGGGCGGCGCGCACACGCCGGCGCACCTGGCCGATGCGTTGCTGGCCGGCGCCGACGCGGTGCTTGCCGCCTCAATCTTCCACGACGGCGAGTGGACCGTCGCGGCGCTCAAGGACGAGCTGGCCGTGCGCGGCGTGAGGGTGAGACGTGATCGTTCCATCAATTGACCTCATGGACGGACAGACCGTCCAGCTGATCGGCGGCCGCGAAAAGGCACTCGATGCCGGCGATCCGGTGCCGATCGCGGAGCGGTTCCGGCTCGCCGGCGACATCGCGGTCGTGGATCTGGACGCCGCGCTGGGGCGTGGATCGAATTCGCGCCTCGTGAGCGAGCTGTGCCGGATCGCGCCGTGCCGGGTCGGTGGGGGCATTCGGAGCGTCGAATCCGCCCGCGCGTGGCTCGACGCGGGCGCCGTGAAGGTGGTGATCGGGACCGCGGCGGTTCCGGAAGTGCTCCGTGAGCTGCCGGCGGATCGGGTCGTCGTCGCGCTCGACGCCATCGACGGCGAAGTCGTGGTGGAAGGCTGGCGCGCGAAGACGGGCCAGTCGGTGCTGGATCGGATGGCCGCGCTTCGCGGCCTGACGGGTGAGTTCCTCGTTACGTTCGTCGAGCGCGAAGGGCGGCTCGCCGGGATCGATCCCGGACGGGTGGCCGAGATTCGAGAGGCGGCGCGTCCCGCCCGCCTCACCGTGGCCGGCGGAGTCACGACGGCCGATGATGTGGCGGTGCTGGATCGGCTTGGCGCTGAAGCACAGGTGGGCATGGCGCTCTACACGGGCCGGCTGTCGCTGGCAGACGCCATTGCCGCGCCGCTCGTGTCGGACCGGCCCGACCTGCTCTGGCCGACCGTGATTGCCGATCGGGGAGGCCGCGCGCTCGGGCTGGCGTATTCGAGCCGGGAGAGCCTGCGGGCCGCCATCGAAACGCGCAGCGGCGTCTATCATTCGCGCCGGCGAGGCTTGTGGAGGAAGGGCGAAACCTCCGGTGACACGCAGACCCTGGTGCGCGTGGATCTCGACTGCGACCGTGACACGCTGCGCTTCACCGTCAATCAGCACGGAGGCGGATTCTGCCACACGGGTACGTCGACCTGCTGGGGGCCTGCCCGGGGCCTCTCCGCGCTCGAACGGACGGTGCGCGACCGGCAGGCGGCCGCCGTCGCCGGGTCTTACACGCGCCGGCTCTTCGAAGACCCCGGCCTGCTGGCCAGCAAGGTGGTCGAGGAGGCGGGGGAACTGGCCGCTGCCGGCAGCAGTTCGGAGGTGGCCGGTGAGGCGGCCGATCTCTTCTTCTTCGCGCTCGTCGCGATGGCGCGCGCGGGAGTGTCGCTCGACGAGGTCGAACGCGAGCTGGACCGCCGCGCGCTTCGCGTGACACGGCGTCCCGGCGACGCCAAGCCACCACGGGAGAACAAGTCATGATCCGCTTGCGCCGGCTCGTCGCCGCCCAACTGGCCACCTCGCGCGTGAAGGTTCTCGATCGGGACACGATGGCCGCGGCGGCGCGCATCGTCGAGGATGTGCGCGCACGAGGTGAGGCCGCGGTGCTCGAACACGCGCAGCGTCTCGGCGACTGGCGCCCTGGCGATCGCGTCACATGGGATGCCCCGTCGTTGCGGCAGGAGCTCGACGGTATCCCTGGTGACCGCCGCGAGCTGCTGGAACGGACCGCATCCCGCATTCGGGCTTTCGCGACGGCGCAGCGCTCGTGCCTGAAAGACATGACGGTCGAGTTTCCGGGGGGCCGTGCGGGACATACGCTGGCACCCGTCGATTCGGCCGGATGTTACGCCCCCGGCGGTCGGTTCCCGCTTCCGTCCTCCGTGCTCATGACGGCCGTGACGGCGCGTGAGGCCGGCGTGAGGACCGTGTGGGTCGCCTCGCCGCATCCGACGGCGATGACGCTTGCGGCCGCTGCGGTCGCCGGGGCCGATGGGTTACTGGCCGTGGGCGGGGCGCAGGCGATCGCGGCGCTGGCATTCGGTGCCGGGACGGTTCCGCGTTGCGACCTCATCGCCGGACCGGGCAACAGGTTTGTGTCCGCGGCCAAGCAACTGCTTGCCGGGCAGGTCGGAATCGACATGCTGGCCGGGCCTTCGGAGCTGGTCGTACTCGCTGACGGGAACGCCGACCCCGCCGTCGTCGCAGCCGATCTGCTGGCGCAGGCGGAACACGACCCGGAGGCGGTGCCGATCCTCGTGACGCCCTCGCTGGATCTCGCCGATGCGGTCGACCGTGAGATTGACGCGCAGGTGCGAGACCTCCCGACCGCGGCGATCGCGCTTGGCGCGCTGGCAAATGGCGGCGTGGCGGTGGTGGATTCGATGGAGGAAGGGGTACACATCTGCAACCACCTCGCCCCGGAGCATCTCGAGGTGGTGGCCGACGACGCCCGATCGTGGATGTCCGGCCTTCGGCACTACGGAGCGCTCTTCGTGGGGCCACACTCGGCCGAGGTCCTGGGAGACTACGGCGCCGGTCCCAATCATGTCCTGCCGACCGCCGGCTCATCCCGCCACAGCGGAGGACTGTCCGTGCTGACGTTTCTGCGGATGCGAACGTGGATGCAGGTGGAAGATCCCGCCGCGGCCGCCGACCTGTTCGCAGACGCCGCCAGTTTTGGACGTCTCGAGGGATTGGAGGGCCACGCGCGCTCGGCCGAATCGCGGCTGCGGATCGGCCCGGCGTGATGCGACGCGACAGGACCTGGGACTTTCGCTTTCGGCGTCCGGCCTGTCTGGTGTTTGCGCTCTAGGGTTCCGTCGGCTCGACAGGCGCGTAGAACGCAAGCAATTCGGCCCGCTCGGCCGCGACACGCCGGGCGTCCCACCCGAGCTCGCGTGCCATCAACCCGGCGCAGGCGGAGACGACCTCGTCGCCAGGGTAGCCCGCCGCTCCAAGGCCCGTGCGGCGCACGACGACGTCGGTCAGGGTCGACGCCATTTCGGACCTGACCGCGTGCACGATGGCGGCGCGTATCGTGGAGACTTCCGGCGTCACCGGCTCGGCCAGCTCCCGTTGCGCTTTGCACAACTGGGCCACCTCGCTCCACATCGTGCCGTGCGTTTCCACCAGTCGCCGCGTGCACGCCTCGCTGATGATGCCTCTGCAGCCGGACATCGCTTCGGCCAGCATCGTTTCCATCGATGTGGCGTCGCAGCCCGGCAGGGGAGTCGTGGACGTGCGGCAGGCAATCGATCGCCCGAGCTTCGCGCACGCGAGGTCGACGACCTGCTCGGCGACGCCCCGGGCCGTCGTGTATTTCACGCCGACCACCGACAGGGCGCCGGCCACGCCGTCGCGTGCGTGATCGTAGACGTGGTGATGGCCTCGAAGACTGAGCGTTCCGTTGCGGGCGCGTTGCGCCGGAACGACGCCGCGATGCACCAGCGTCACGTCGGCTCTGGTCAGGGCCAGCGCAGGGAACGCCGTGTTCACTTCGGCGATGAACGCGTCGAGCTCTGATCCAGTGACCCCCGTGTCGTGGGCCTCGACGAGGTGTTCGGAATGCGAGGTGCCGATCAGTGCGCGGCCGCGCCAGGGCATGATGATCAGCAGCCGTCCGTCGGAGGTCGGCGCGCCGATCGCCGTGGATCCGGCCGGCCGGTTGGTGACCAGGTTCATCGCTTTCAGCAGCGGAAACTCGTGCGGCGCACCGAACGCGTCCATGAGGGCGCCTGTCCGCGAACCCGCGGCATTGACCACGACGTCTGCCGACGCCTCGAGTACCTGCCGCGACACGAGATCGCGCACTTCGACGCCGGTCACCCGATTGCCCGACTTGACTGGTCGAACGGCTTCGGCGTAGTTCAGCAGCACCGCATCGTGCCGATCCGCCCCAAGCGCGAAGGCGAGCGTCAACCGGTCCGTGTCCGCCATCTGGTAGTCGTACCACTGGGCGCCGCCGGTGACGTAAGGCGGACGCGGGGCGCCGAAGACGGCCGCGCAGGCGTCGCGGGAGATGATCCGGCCGGCGGGCAGGTGAAGCTGCGGCGGCACACCGGAATTGCGATCGAACCCGAGGCAGGCGTCGAGGGCGAAGCCCGCCCGAAGCGCGAGCCGGCTTCTCGTGATCTTGCCGGTGGTCTCGATGACAAACGGGAGGGGCTTCACCAGGTGAGGGGCAATGCGGGCCATCGCACGCCGCTCGCCGATGGAGAAGCGGGCCTTCAGCAGATCGCCGCTCTGAAGCGACCGCAGGCCGCCGTGGACCGTCTTTGCGTGGTTGAAGGAGCTTCCGCTGCCGAAATCACCGCGCTCGACCAGCGCGACGGCGAGGCCCCGCATGGCCGCGTCGTAGGCCACGGCGAGTCCGTGGATCCCGCCCCCAATCACGAACAGGTCGAAGCGGCGAGAGGTCAGGCGTGAAAGATCACGAGTCATGGAGTCGCCAGCAGCCGGGGTGTCGTTGCCCGCGTGAGCGCAACTATTCTATAGTACGCGACCGTGGCCCATTCGACGCCCTCACCGCCAGCGACCATCGATCAGGTGCGTCGCTACTGGAACCAGCATATCCACGATCTCGAGATCACCAGCCACCCGGTCGGCTCTGCCGGGTTCTTTGCGGATCTCGACGAATACCATTTCGACAAGCTGCACCACCTGTTGAGACTGGTGGATTTCGACGGCTACCGCGGGAAGCGCGTGCTCGAAATCGGGTGCGGCGCCGGGGTCGATCTCGTCCGCTTCGCCAGGGGCGGCGCGCGGGTGACTGGCGTCGACGTATCGGACTCCGCGATTGCGCTGGCCCGCAAGAACTTCGGATACCAGCAGTTGGAGGCCGAGCTCTGCGTCGCCGACGGAGAGCACCTGCCGTTCCCGGCCGACGTGTTCGACTACATCTATGTGCACGGTGTCGTGCAATACACGGCCGACGACCGCCTGATGGCCGCCGAAGTGCGGCGTGTGCTCAAGCCCGGCGGCACGGCGCTCTTCCAGGTCTACAATCGAGTCTCGTGGCTGAACGCGCTCTCGAAGGTCATGAAGGTGGGCCTCGAGCACGAAGGGGCCCCGGTGCTCCGCAAGTACAGCCTCGGAGAATTCCGGAAGCTGCTTGCCGGATTCGACTCGGTGCGTATCGAGCCCGAGCGGTTCCCCGTGCGATCCCGCCTGCACGGCGGCTGGAAGGGATCGCTCTACAATGGCCTCTTCGTCGGCACGTTCAACGCGCTCCCGCGGCGGCTCGTGCGTCGATTTGGCTGGCACCTGCTGGCATGCTGCTCGAAGCGGAAGTAGATCGAGACGAGGCGTCCCCATGCTGGAGTTTGTCAAGGCCCACGCCTACGGCAATGACTTCCTGTACGTCCGCGAGGATGAAGTCGGGCCTCTGCAGGGCCCGGATCTCGCCCGGCGGCTGTGCGATCGCCACTCGGGTGCCGGGGCCGACGGGCTGATCGTCTATCGGACCACGCCGGCTGGCGCGTCGATGCACCTGTTCAATGCCGACGGCAGCCTTGCCGAGGTGTCGGGCAACGGGGTGCGTGGACTGGCAGCCATCCTGCTCCGCGCGCTCGAAGTGCCCCGCGGCGCCCGCGGTGAGATTCCCACGGTCGCCATCGAGACCGATGCCGGTGTGAAGAAGCTCTCGCTGGTCGACCGGATCGGCGATCGGATGGTGTTTCGCGCGAGCATGGGCACGCCGGTTGATGTCAGGAAGGCGGCGATCATGGTCGAGGGCGAGAAGGTCGACGCGGTGATCCTGCGCGTCGGCAATCCCCAGTGCGTCATCCTCGAGCCGGCGCTGGACGAGGCCCGTTACCGCCGGCTGGGGCCGTTGCTCGAACATCACGAGATGTTTCCCGACGGGACCAACGTCGAGTTCGCCAGGGTGGACAATCCCGGCCTTGTCAGCATTCTCATCTGGGAGCGGGGTGTCGGCCCGACGCTCTCCTCCGGCACGGGCTCCTGCGCAGCCGGCGTGGCAGCCATCGCGTTCGGTGGGGCCGCACGCCAGGTTGACGTGTGCGCTCCAGGCGGGACACAGCGTGTCGAGTGGACCGATGCCGGGGTGTTCCTGACCGGATGGGCCGAGGTCCTGTACGAAGGACGGTGGATCCTCTGATGTCGATCTGTGCCACCAGATCGGCGCCGCCGCGTGGCAGGTAGCGCGTACTCCCGTCGAGATTCGGTTCGTTCGCGCGGGTGCGACGGCCCCGACAGCGGGGCGGTCCGGCTTCAGTTGCGGCGACGAGCCGGCTTGAGCTGGGCCTGCGCGATCGCCGCTTCCAGCTCGGTCCTGGCCTTGAGAACCCGGTCGGCAACCCCTTCGAGGGACGATCTCGTGAGCAGGTAATCCTGCTGGTCGAAGGCCGTGCGCGCCTTTTGCATAGCTGAAACCGCAGCGGGGATTTCCCGCTGGACCGGTGCCAGCGTCTTGGCTGGCAGCCGCAGGAGCTGCGCGGCCTTCAGCTTCGCCGTGGCCGCATCGATCTCGGCGCTCAGCCCCGAGAGCGAGTGCTCCACCTCTGCCCGTACCGCCGCCTTCTGGTCCGCAGCCAGATGCGCCGCGGCCTGCGCGCGCTCGCGGCTGTCGAGGGCCTGGCTCAGGGCGAGGCGGTAGTCACGCTGGGTGACGGCCTCGCGCGACTTGTCGAGTGCCAGTGCGGCAGCCGTGTACTCTTCGGCGGCATATTGACCGGCGCCGGCCGCCCGAGCGGCATCCAGCGCGTCCTGCGCCTGTTGCATCTCCCTTTCCGGAGGATTGGCGCACGAAACGGTGAGCACACCGGCGAGCAGAACGGCGAGAACCGCAGCAGGCGTCCGCATACGCATTTGCTAGAGTATACGGGAGCTTGCGACACGCGTCCACGTGAGACAGGACGGGCACATGCATCTGGATCGCATCAGGGAGGTCGCGGGGCTGGTTGGCCGCGCCCGTTCGGTTGTGGTGCTGACCGGCGCCGGGGTTTCGGCCGAGAGCGGAGTGCCCACGTTCCGGGGCGCTGATGGCCTGTGGCGATCGTTTCGAGCACAGGACCTGGCCACTCCCGAGGCGTTTGCGCGTGATCCGCGCCTGGTGTGGGCCTGGTATCGATGGCGCAGGGGTCTCATCCGCGCCGTGGAGCCGAATCCGGCCCACCTGGTGCTCGCGCGCCTCGAGAATCGCCTCACCGACCTGATGCTGGTCACGCAGAATGTCGACGGCCTGCATCAGCGCGCCGGCAGCCGCCAGGTGCTCGAGCTGCACGGCAACATCTGGAAGGCCGCCTGCTGGGCCCGGTGTGGGCTGGTCGTCGATCAGTCGGCTGACATGCCGGCCGGGACGCTCGATCCGGAATTCGAGCTGCCGACCTGCCGCTGCGGCGCGCTGCTGAGGCCGGGCGTCGTGTGGTTCGGCGAGTCGCTGGACCCGGGCGTGGTCGATCGGGCGATCGGCGCCGCCGAAGCCTGCGACGTGCTGGTGGTCATCGGTACCTCCGCGCTCGTCTATCCTGCCGCGGCTCTTCCGGCAATCGCGCGGCGCGCAGGCGCCGTCGTCGTGGAGATCAATCTCGAATCCACGCCGATCACTCCGCAGGTGAACTTCGTGTTGAGAGGGCCGGCTGGCCGGATCCTGCTCGAGGTGGAGCGGTGCCTCTGAAGCAGCTGGCTCCGCGGGACCGCCCCCGGGAAAAGCTGGCGTCGCTGGGGCCATCGGCGCTTGGCGACAACGAGCTGCTGGCCGTCGTGCTCGGCGCAGGCACACGGGGCACCAGCGCGCTTGCCGCGGCGGATCTGGTGCTCCAGGCGGCCGGGGGCGTCCACGGCCTGCTGAAATGCGGCCACGAGGATCTGTGTCACGTCGCCGGCGTAGGGTCCGCGCGGGCCGCGCAGGTGCTGGCGGCGATCGAGCTCGGGCGCCGGACGCTGGCCAGACCCGTCGATGACCGTGTGCCCATGCGCAGCCCGCAGGACATCGCCGCGCACCTGCTGCCCGAGTACGGCGGCAGGGCCGTCGAGCACTTCGGCATCGTCCTGCTCGATACCAAACATCGAGTCATGAAGACCACGGTGCTCTCGGTCGGCACCCTGGACCGAAGCGTGGTCCACCCCCGGGAGGTGTTCCGCGAAGCCACGGCCGCACGTGCCTCGGGCATCGTTCTGTTCCATAATCATCCTTCGGGTGATCCCACGCCGAGCGCCGAAGATCTGGCCCTGACCAGGCGGCTGGTGGATGCCGGAGAGCTGATGGGCATCGAAGTCCTGGATCACGTGGTTCTGTCGGCCACGCGTTACTGCAGCGTCCGGGAGTCCGGCCGACTGGGCTGAGACGGGAGAGCAATGGCCAGAATCCTATACATGGACTGCTTCTCGGGTGCGTCGGGCGACATGATCCTCGGCGCGCTCCTGGATCTCGGGCTGCCGCTCGATTTGCTCCGACAGGCCCTCGGCAGCCTCGGGGTAGGCGGGTATCGCCTCGACGCCGCGCGAGTGCTCCGTTCGGGCATTGCTGCCACGCGGTTCGAGCTCATCGAATCGACTGAGGGCGCACGACAGGCCGCGGAGCACGCGCACGACAGACCGGCGCACCGGCCGCGGTCGGAGGGCTCGACTCGCGCTGAACATGACGCCGGCCATCATGTCGATCACCAGCACGACGGCCTCGAGTCGGCCGGGCATCAGCACGGCGGTCACGAGTACGAATCGCACCGGAGCCTCCGGGAGATTCACGGACTGATCGATCAGGCAGCGCTGTCTGCGGCGGGACGGCAGCAGGCCCACGCGCTGTTCGACCGGCTGGCGGGCGTCGAAGCCGACATCCACCAGATACCCGTCGACCAGATACACCTCCACGAAGTCGGGGCGCTGGACTCCATCATCGACATCGTCGGGATCGTGTTTGGACTCGAGTGGCTCCACGTCGATCGAGTGGTCTCGTCTCCGCTGAACGTCGGGGGAGGCACCGTTCAGACCGCTCACGGCCTGTTGCCCGTGCCGGCGCCGGCCACCATTCGCCTGCTCGCCGGCGCGCCCGTCTACTCCAGCGGAGGCCAGGCGGAGCTGGTGACGCCGACCGGGGCCCTGATCGTGACGGCCTACGCCAGACAGTTCGGCCCCATCCCGCCGATGACGATCGGGCAGGTCGGCTACGGCGCCGGAGCGCGGGACCTGCCCGGAGGGCCGAATGTGTTGCGGCTGGTCGTCGGCGAAACCGATCAGGACGCGGCGAGCGACGAGATCATGGTGGTCGAATGCGAGATCGACGACATGAACCCGCAGCTCTATGGCGTGCTGATCGATCAGTTGTACACAGCCGGAGCGTTGGAGGTCTTTTACACCCCCGTACAAATGAAGAAGAATCGGCCTGGCACGCTGGTGACCGTCCTGGTGGCTCCCGGGAAGAAGGACGCCATCGCCGGCACGCTCTTTCGCGAGACCACGACGATTGGGTTGAGATACCACACGATGTGGCGCGAGTGTCTCGCACGGGAAATCGTGCCGGTCGAGACGCCGGCCGGGATCGTCCGTTTCAAGGTCGCCCGGCGAGCCGGAGTCGTGATGAACGCGTCGCCGGAATTCGAGGATTGCCTCCGCCTGGCCATCGAGCGGCACCTCTCGCCCAAAGAGGTGCAGGCCATGGCGATTCAGGCGTACAGAACACAAATGGGTTCGGCCGCTGCGCCGGCACAAGACAACGAGTCATAGGGAGAAACGATGGCTGATCAACCCGTGGACGCCACTCCCGGCCCTCAACCACCTGCGGCCGCAGGCGCCGTGGCGCCGCAAGCTCCAGGGACAGCGGTGGCCGGTGATCGAATCGGCATCGACGATTTCATGAAGGTCGACATGCGCGTGGCCAGGATCGTCACGGCCGAGCGCGTGCCGAAATCGCGGAAGCTGGTGAAGATGGAGGTCGACCTTGGATCGGAGCGGCGCACGCTGGTGGCGGGCATCGGCGAGGCGTACGAGGCGGAAGCGCTGCCGGGACGGCTGGTAGGGGTCGTGGTCAACCTCAAGCCGGCAACCCTGATGGGGGTCGAATCGAACGGGATGGTGCTGGCCGCCAGCGTCCAGGGCGGCCTGCCCGTGCTGGTGAGCTTCGACAAGGACCTGCCGCTCGGCGCGCGGATCAAGTAGGGCGATGATCGACTCGCATTGCCACCTCGCCGACGAGGCGTTCGAGGCCGATCTCGGCAACGTGATCGACCGGGCACGCGCCTCCGGCGTGTCCGAGGTCCTGTGCGTCGTCGAGGCCAGCGACGACGGCGAGGCCGCGCGCCTGCGGCGGGTCAAGGCGTACTGGCCCGATCTGCTCACCGCGGTCGGCGTCCATCCCCACCGGGCGGCCGTGTGCCAGGACGAGCTCGCGCGGGCGGCTCGGGTGACGGGCGAGCGGGTGGCCGGCGATCGCAGCGTCAGGGCCATCGGAGAGATCGGGCTGGACTACCACTACGATTTCGCGCCGCGCGGCCTTCAGCGCGCCGTGTTCGCCGCGCAGGTGGCGCTGGCGCGCACCGCCGGTCTTCCGATCGTGATTCACACGCGAGAGGCCGACGCAGACACCTTCTCGATCCTCGAAGAGGCTGGCGCCGGCGAGGTGCGAGGCGTGTTCCACTGTTTCTCGGGCGACGCGGCCATGGCGGAGCGGGCGCTCTCCATCGGCTTTCACGTCTCCTTCTCGGGGATTGTCACCTTTCCGAAGGCCGCCTCCATTCGCGAGGCGGCCGGCATCGTGCCACTCGACCGCATCCTGGTCGAAACCGACAGCCCGTACCTCGCGCCGGTGCCGCTGCGCGGCCGGCGCAATGAGCCCGCCCTGGTCCGGCACGTGATCGGCTCGCTGGCCGAACTGCGGGGCATCGATGAGGGCGTCATCGACGCGGCGGTGACGAGAAACTTCCGCGCACTGTTCAGCCCGGCGACGGGCGGATCATCGGAAAACGCTCGTCAAATCGGCGGTCCGGCGCGTTGACACCCCGTCTGCAAGTATGGTCTGATGAGACTTTACGCCTCACGAAACAAGTGGCACACACCTCCCTCGACCTCGCCCAGATCTTCGAGCCGATCCGTGATGACCTGGAGCGGGTCAATCGTGAATTCGACCGTCACGTGCAGTCCCACGTCGACGTCATCCCGCAAATCGGGAAATACATCCAGACCAGCGGGGGGAAACGCATCCGGCCCGCCGTACTGCTGATGGCTGCGCGGCTGGCCGGGTACACCGGCGACCGGGCGGTGCTGTATGCCTCGGTGGTCGAATTCATCCACACCGCGACGATCGTTCACGACGACATCATCGACGACTCGGATCTGCGGCGCGGACGGCTGGCCGTGCACTCGCAGTGGGGCAACGATGTCACGGTGCTGCTGGGCGACTATCTCTACATCAAGTCGATGGCGCTCGCGCTGACCCACGGCGAGCTGCACATTCTCCAGCTGCTCTGCGACATCACGCTGCAGATGATCGAAGGCGAGCTCTACCAGCTCACCAAGAACGGCGATCCGGACATCACGGAGGACCAGCACTTCGAGATCATCCGGCGCAAGACCGCGTGCCTGTTCAGCGGCTGCACCAAGATCGGCGGAATGCTGGCGGGGCTCGACCAGGAAAAAGTCAAGGCGCTCGGCGAGTATGGATTCAACCTGGGGATCGCGTTCCAGCTGGTCGACGATCTGCTCGACCTGACCGGCAACACCGAGTCGCTCGGCAAGCCGGTGGCCAGCGATCTGCGCGAAGGGAAGATCACGCTCCCGCTGATCTACCTGCTCCAGGAGGGCGACGCGGCGGCCAAGGAACTGGTCCGCGGCGTGGTGCGCGAGCGGTCCCTGTCGGCAGATCAGTGGGCCGAGATCAGCCGCCTGCTGGGCGCCTACGGCGTCATCGAGCGGGCCTACCAGAAGGCCGTCGACGTTGCGGAGCTCGCCAGACGCCAGCTTCAGGTGTTCGACCCGGGGCCGGAGCGCGACGCGCTGATGGCGTTGCCCGGCTACGTGCTGTCGCGCGATCGGTAGTCGATCACGACGCGCCCGTGCCGCGGGCGCGGTGTCCAGGCCGTTCCAGTCGAAACGTCGCACCTCCACGAGACGAGAGCCATGGGCGAGGTCGAGCGCATCACCGAGCTTCGCGCGCTCCTTCGGTACCACGAGGAGCGCTACTACGTCCTGAACGATCCCGAAATCACCGATGCCGAGTTCGATGCCCTCATGGCCGAGCTCCGGTCGCTGGAAGCCCGCCATCCGGAGCTGGTGACCCCGGACTCGCCCACGCAACGGGTGGGCGGCCGTCCGGTCGAGGGTTTCGAGACCGTCGAACACACCTCTCCGCTGCTCAGCCTCGACAACGCCTACAACGAGGACGAGCTCCGCGCGTTCGACGAGCGCGCCCGAAAGGGCCTCGGGGGCGCCGGGGGCGACCTCGCGGCGCTCGACTACGTGGCCGAGCTCAAGATCGACGGCCTGAGCATCGCCCTGACCTACGAGGTCGGTGTCCTGGTTCGGGGCGTGACCAGGGGCGACGGCACGCGCGGCGAAGACGTGACCTCCAACGCGCGGACCATCCGCACCATTCCGCTGTCGCTCCACGGAGGCCCGCCGAACAGGGTCGAGGTCCGTGGCGAGGTGTACCTGCCACGCCGGGCGTTCGAGCGCATCAACCGGGAGCGCGAAGAGGCCGAAGAGCCGCTGTTCGCCAATCCGCGAAACGCCGCGGCGGGCGCGATGCGCAATCTCGATCCGTCGCTGGTGGCTCGACGAGGGCTCGCCTCGTTCGTCTACCAGCTGGTGGCCCAGCCCCAGGCCGCGCCGGCCACGCACGCCGAGACGCTCGACCTGATGCGAGGGTGGGGGTTGCCCGTGGAGCCGCACTGGCAGCGCTGCCGGGGCATCGACGCGGTGCTCGCGTATTGCCGGGAGTGGGGCGAGAAACGTCATCAGCTCGATTTCGACACCGACGGGGTCGTCATCAAGCTCGACCCCCTCGCGCTGCGCGACCAGCTCGGGGCGACCGCCAAGTTCCCGCGCTGGGCCATCGCCTTCAAGTTCCCGCCCGAGCAGGCCACGACAATCCTGAAGCGCATCGAAGTGCAGGTGGGACGCACCGGTGCGGTGACACCCTATGCGGTGCTCGAGCCCGTCCGCCTGTCGGGCTCGACCATCAGCCAGGCCACGCTGCACAACGCGCAGGAGATCGAGCGGCGCGACCTTCGGCCGGGCGACACGGTGCTCATCGAAAAGGGCGGCGATGTCATCCCCAAGGTGGTGATGCCGGTCGTCGGCAAGCGGCCGCCAGACAGCCGGAAGTGGGTGATGCCGACCACGTGTCCCGCCTGCGGCAGCCAGCTGCACAGGCCCGAAGACGAGGTGGTGTGGCGGTGCGTCAACGCGACCTGCCCGGCACGGCTGCGGCGGAGCCTGCAGCACTTCGCGTCCAGGCGCGCCATGAACATCGACGGCCTGGGCGAGGCCATCGTGGATCAGCTTGTCGAGCGGGGCCTCGTGAAGGACTTCGCGGACCTGTATCGGCTGACCGGCGACCAGCTGGCCGAGATGGTGGTGGCGCCGAAAGACGCGAAATCCGATCGCGCGCGGCCCCGCAAACTCGGCAAAGTCGGCAGGAACCTCGTCTCGGAGATTGCGGCCAGTCGACAACACGATCTGTGGCGCGTGATATTCGGTCTGGGCATTCGTCACGTCGGCGAACGAGGCGCGCAGGCGCTGGCGAGTGCATTCCGATCGATGGAGGGGCTCGCGCAGGCTTCGGTGGAACAGCTCGAGGCCACGCCCGACATCGGGCCCGTGGTGGCCGCGTCGATCCGCGAATTCCTCTCCGTCAGCTCGAATCTCGAGCTTATTGAGCGCCTGCGCCAGGCCGGGGTGCAGATGCAGTCGCAACTGGAGGCGCCGCCGGCTGAGGTTCCCCAGCCGCTCGCGGGCAAGATCTTCGTGCTGACCGGAACCCTGGAGTCGATGACGCGGGAACAGGCCGAAGCCGCCATCAAGGCGCGCGGCGGCCGCGTGGCCTCGTCTGTCAGCCGGAAGACCAGCTACGTGGTGGTCGGCGCGGATGCAGGCAGCAAGCTCGAGAAGGCGCGCGAGCTCGGCATCGACACGCTGGACGAGCCTGCGTTCGGCCGACTTATAATGTCTTCCTGATTCGAGGACTTTCAATCTGCGCGCGGCGGCCGCGAAGGCGGGTCCCGGGCGTCTGGGACGGGCGGGCCGCGCCGAAGCGGACACCGAATGGGCACACGAAGGACGGGTGATGAAGCCACGCATCCTGGTCATTGACGATGAGTCGGCGATCCGGGACTCGATGCGGATGATCCTCGAGTACGAAGGCTACGAGTTCTTCGGGGCCGGGACCGGGGAAGAGGGGATCGCCCTGATCCAGCGGGATTCGTTCGACCTCGTGTTCCTCGACATCAAGATGCCGGGCATGGACGGTCTCGAAGCGCTGGGCAAGATCAAGTCGATCGCCGAATCGCTGCCGGTGGTGATCATATCGGGCCACGGCACCGTGTCGACGGCCGTCGAGGCCACCAAGCTCGGCGCGTTCGATTTCATCGAGAAGCCCCTGGCGACCGAGCGGATCCTGCTGACCATCCGGAATGCGATCGGCTTCAGCCGGTTGAACGACGAGAACCGGTCGCTCAAACGCGTGGTCGAAGTCCGTCACGAGATGGTGGGCGCGAGCCCGCTGCTCAAGGAGGTCCTCGAGACGGTCCGGCGCGCGGCGCCGACCAATGCCACCGTGCTCATCCGCGGCGAGAGCGGGGTGGGCAAGGAACTGGTCGCGCGGATGATCCACAAGAGCAGCCTGCGGAGCCGGGAGCGGTTCGTGCAGGTCAACTGCGCGGCGATCCCGGAAGAGCTGATCGAATCGGAGCTGTTCGGGCACGAAAAAGGGTCGTTCACCGGCGCGACCGAGAAGCAGATCGGCAAGTTCGAGCAGGCGGATCGCGGCACGATCTTCCTGGACGAAGTCGGCGACATGAGCGCCAAGACCCAGGCCAAGGTGCTGCGGGTGCTGCAGGAAGGCGAGGTGGAGCGCCTCGGGTCGGCCCGCACGATCAAGGTGGATGTGCGCGTGATCGCGGCCACCAACAAGGACCTGGAAGCCGAGATCGAGAAGGGCGCGTTCCGCGAGGACCTGTTCTTCCGCCTGAGCGTGATTCCGATCCAGGTCCCGCCGCTGCGCGACCGCCCGGAAGACGTCCCGCTGCTGGTGCGGCATTTCGGCGACCAGTTCAGCCGCGAGAACAACTTCCATCCCAAGCGATTCACGCCCGAGGCGATCGAAGCGCTGCAGCGGAACCGGTGGAAGGGCAACGTGCGGGAGTTGCGCAACACGGTCGAACGCGTCATCATCATGAGTCCGGGCGAGGTGATCAACGTCGGGGATCTTCCCGAGCCCGTCCGATCGGACCAGCGGCCGGCGGCCGCCGAGCAGGGACCGGATCGGCCCGCAACGCTGAGAGGGTTCAAGGAGTCGGCGGAACGGACGTTTCTGATCAGCAAGCTGCGCGAGAACGGGTGGAATATTTCGAAGACCGCCGAGGCGATCGGGACGCCCCGCAGCAACCTCTACAAGAAGCTCGAGCAGTACAATATCAGGCAGGATCAGGACTCGTAGGTCGTAGGGGTCGGGACGGATTTCGCGCATCACAAAATTGACTTACAGATTTGAAGATCGCGAAATCCGTCCCGACCCCTTTGCTCTTTGACAACTTCCGCCGCAGTCGGACCAGACGACCGCTGTCTTCGGCCTGACCGTCGCCCACGTGGCGGCGGCACCAGCTGGAGAGAGAGGAAAGTCCGAACTCCGCAGGGCAGTGCGCCGGGTAACGCCCGGTCAGGGTGACCTGAAGGAAAGTGGCACAGAAAATATACCGCCCGCGTCGTGTCCGGTTGACCGGAGCGGAGTGGCGCGCGTGAATGAGGCGCGCCAACTCCTTCCAAGTGCGCGGGTTCTCCGGGCACTCCGGTGAACCGGGCACGACGAGGGTAAGGGTGAAAAGGTGCGGTAAGAGCGCACCGCGCCCACGGCAACGTGGGTGGCAGGCAAAACCCCGCACGGAGCAAGACCAAATAGGGAGGCGCTATCAGGACGGCCCGTCCGATGCCTCCGGGTAGGTTGCTCGAGCCCGCCAGTGATGGCGGGCCTAGAGGAATGGTCGTCAGCCCGAGCGAGCCTGGGGCGCAAGCCCCGGACGAGCAAAGGACACAGGATTCGGCTTACGGGCCGGCTGCGGCGGTTCTTTCTTCGTACCTCAAGACAAGGAGCCTGCATGGGGGCGTATCTGGTCACGGGCGGGGCAGGGTTCATCGGATCGCACCTCGCGGAAGAACTGCTGCGCCGCGGCGAGCGTGTACGGATCGTGGATAGTCTCGTGACGGGGAAGCGCAGCAACCTGGAACACCTCTCCGGCTTCGAGTTCATCGAGGCGGATCTCGCGGATCCTGCGGTGGCCCGCCGCGCCGTGGACGGCATGGACTTCGTCCTGCACGAAGCGGCGATTCCCTCGGTGCCTCGGTCGGTGAGCGACCCGGCGACCACCCACCGCGCCAACGTGGACGCCACCCTCAACGTGCTGCTCGCCTCGCGCGACGCCAAGGTGCGCCGGCTGGTCTACGCCGGATCATCCTCGGTATACGGCGATGCGGCGGCGCTGCCCAAGCGCGAGGACGCGCCGCCCAATCCGCTCTCGCCCTATGCGCTGCAGAAGTTCGTGGGCGAAGAGTACTGCAAGCTGTTCCACGCGCTCTACGGGCTCGAGACCGTCACGACCCGCTATTTCAACGTCTTCGGCCCGCGACAGGATCCGTCGTCGCCCTACTCCGGCGTCATCTCAGTGTTCATCAAGGCGCTCGTCGAAGGCCGGCCGCCGACGATCCACGGCGACGGCGAGCAGACGCGCGACTTCACCTACGTCGCCAACGTGGTGGACGGCGTGCTGAAGGCGTGCCACGCGCCTGGCGTTGCCGGCCAGGTCATCAACGTGGCGACCGGCGGACGCATCTCGCTCAACAAGCTGTTCGCCGCGCTCAACGCGTTGACGGGCACGACGCTCGCTCCGAGCTACGGCCCGACGCGCGCCGGCGATGTCCGACACTCGCAGGCCGACACCACCAAGGCCACGCAGCTGCTGGGATACAAACCGCTGGTGGGCCTCGATGAAGGCTTGTCGAACACCCTGGCATGGATGCGCCGCGAGGGGGTCCGCGTCTGACGACAGAGGTTCACCGACGGCTCCGGCATTTCCGTCCCTCCGCCTGATTCTCGCGCCCGGCGCTTGTCGTGGCGTTCGATTGCCACACGCTGGTGAACGTCGTTCGACTGCCGTCCGTTCGTGATCGGCCAGGGTTAACCTGGGTTGCGGTTGGCACTCCTGGAGGCGACAGCAACGTTCACCAGCAATTCCCAGTGAAGTCCTGTGCCAGTGGCAACTGCGGATTGCGGCGCAGAACACCCGGCCTATCCATCCCCTCTGAGCCGCCATTGACCGCCTCGTAACTGCGCACCGGTCAGGCGTTTGCCCCGACACCTCCGAGCCGGCCTCGATGGCGCTGCCTTTGCCAGCTACACAGGCGAGCCTCGTCTCTCGTGCCCGACGCGGTGCCCGACCTCCGCCGCCTGAAGGGCATCGAGGGACGAGGCGCGACACCTGCGGGCTATCCAGCCTGCGTCCACAAGGAGTTGCGCGTGCGACTGTTTTCAATCCGTGCCATCCCCGCGCTCGTCGCTGTCACGCTGTTGGCGTCGCTGGCCCAGGCCGCGCCTCAGCAGTCTTCGCCCGCACCGGAGGCGAAGTCCACCCAAGCCGCGATCATCAACATCAACACCGCCACGGTCGAACAACTCGACAAGCTCCCGGGCATCGGCCCGAAGGTTGCGGCTCGAATCGTCGAGTACCGGCAGAAGAACGGCCAATTCAAGAAGATCGAAGAACTGATGAACGTCAAGGGCATCGGAGAGAAGAGCTTCTTGAAGCTGAAGAGCCAGCTGACCATCACGACACCCCCGGCCGGGATGCCGAGACACTAGGCGCCCGTCGTGAGATCGGAAGGCGTGCGGGACACTCGCCGGAGAACCCAGGTGCCTGGCTGGCTCCATGCCCGAATCGGCACAACGAACCCCTCGGTGAGGGTCCGGCGCTGCTCCTGCACGCCCTCCGGATTCACGCTGCTCGAACTCGTCCTGGTGTTGGCCCTGACAACGATCATGGCGTCGATGGCCGTGGCGACCACGGTGAACGGCGTGAACTACGTCCGGACCGCCGCGGCGTGCCGGTATCTGGCCAGCCGGCTGCAGCTGACCCGCCTCGAGGCGGCGAAGCGAGGCACTTACGTAGCCTTGCGTTTCGAGCAGAGGGGAGCGGCCATCGCCATCGCGATGTACGCGGATGGAAACGGCAACGGCGTCAGGAGCATCGACATCGCCAGAGGAACCGACCTTCCGGTGGCCGCACCCGATTGTCTGGGTGATCACTTCAGCGAGGTCACCTTTGGCTTGTGGAGCGGCGTGGTGGATCCCGACACGGGCGCGCCCATCACAGGCGATCCGATCAGACTGGGTTCCTCCGACATTCTGTCGTTCGCGCCGACAGGTGTGGCCAGCTCCGGGACGGTTTACATTCGAGGCCCCGGCCGTCAGCAGTACGCCGTCCGGTTGCTTGGCGGAACTGGCCGCGTCCGCATCCTGAAGTACGACTTCCGCTCCTCGCGGTGGAGCGCTCCATGACCCATCGCCACGAACGACGGGCGTTCGGTCGAATCGGCCCCGGCGGGTGCCGAGGCGTGACCGGGCTTCGCATCAGGCCTGGCTGCCGTGCGTCCTTGCTCGATCTGTCGTGTGGGGGGCTCCTGCTCGAGACCGAGACGCGTTTGCTGCCAGGCGCGGCGGTTGACGTGTTGTTGTCCACCGGTTCGGAAACGCGCGTCATGCGATCTCGAGTGGCCCGCTGTCACGTGTCAGCCATCCACCCGACCGATGGGCCCCGATACCGGGCGGCCGTGGAATTCGACGAGCCCTTGACCGAACGCGGTGTCTGGCAATGACGTTGGGCAGCTGCTACCCGCCTTCCCATGGATGTCGCTGGGTTTGAGTAGTAGCTACCCTGCTCCGCCTCCTCCTTGCGGTATCAATGGCTCCAATAGGGCCGAATGCTGCAAAGAATGCGGGCGAAGCGACGCTGGCACCTGGATTGTAGGCATTTCCGGCAACGTCGGCGGTCCGGGCGGCGATCATATGACAAGCGACATTCTCGGCGAGCAAGGCGTGACTCGGGCGCGCCGACACGATCGGAGGCAGGGCCTGGACCCGGTCGTCAGCGCGGTGACGGGCAGTCTGCGGGGGCAGGCGGGCCCCGGCGGGGTCCGCACCGCATTCGAAGAGGCGTTCCGGAAAGTGCTGCGGCTGCCCGGCGTTCACCTGCTGTCAGGGGTCGATGTGCCGGATGAATGTCCGCCCCTCGCGCTCGACCCTACGGGCGTCCTCCGCGTGCCGATTCGAATCTCCGAGGGATCCGAGTCGGCCGTCCTGGAGATCGCCGCACCGGATGGCCGCCAACTCGACGGCTGGGAGCGGCAGCTGGTCGAGCGGGCCGCGCATCTGGCAGCGCTCGTGCTCGAAGTCGAGCGTGCGCAGGCCTGGAGGGCGCACGGCCTGAGCCCGGCCCGCAGTCGCGACGGCGCCGCGCCACTCATTGGCACCAGCGTGGTCATGAAAGGGCTGCGAGAGCGGATCGAACGCCTGGCTGCCACCGATTTCACGGTCCTGATCGAAGGTGAGAGCGGCAGCGGGAAAGAGCTGGTGGCGCGACAGATTCACGAACTCAGCCGGCGCCGGCGCGGTCCATTCGTCGCCATCAATTGCGCAGCGCTCGTGGAAACCCTGCTCGAGGCGGAGTTGTTCGGCATCGAAGATCGCACGGCGACGGGGGTGAGAGGCCGCAGGGGAAAGTTCGAGCACGCGGCAAGCGGCACGTTGTTCCTGGATGAGGTGTCGGACCTGTCGATGTCAGCGCAAGCCAAGCTGCTGAGGGCCATCCAGGAGTGTGCGATTGAGCGGGTCGGAGGCAATCAGACCCATCGCGTGGATCTGAGGCTGGTGGTGGCGACCAACAAGCGCCTCAGCGAGATGGTCGAGCGGGGATTGTTTCGCGAGGATCTGTTCTATCGGCTCAGCGGGATCGATCTGTCCGTGCCCCCGCTGCGGACTCGGCGCGGAGACATTCTGGAGCTGGCCCGCTATTTCCTCCAGAAGCACCATCAGACACGCTGCCTCGAACTGTCCGCGGCGGCTGGCGATGCGCTGGCCTCCTACGACTGGCCGGGCAACGTGCGCGAGCTCGAACGCCTGATGGAGGGCGCGGTGGCGCTGGTGCGCGGGCCGCGGATCGAGCTGGACGATCTCCCGCCGATCGTGCGGGGCACCTACGGAGAGACCATTATTCCTTCCCTCAACGCGTGCGAAACGCTGCGGCATTGGGGCACGCGCTACGTCCGGCTCATGTTCGACCGTTGCGGGCGGAACAAGCGGGAAACCTGCCGGGTGCTCGACATCAGTTATCACACCCTTCAGGCGTATCTGAAGCAGGCAGAGTTGCCGGACCTCGCGGCATCAGCCCCGCTGTCGTACTGTCCGAAGCCAGGCGGCAACGAGCAGGGGAGCGCAAGGTCCGGGCAGTGGCTGAATGGCGTGCCGCAGTTCGTTCACGACCGCGCAGACGGGGTGCGGCTGCGCATCGGGACCGAGTCATAGGCGGGCGGCACGAGAGCTGCCGCAATCCGAGGTCGACCCGCGCGGGGGACGTACCGCGCACGCCGGTGTGCCTCCGGCGAGAGAAGGCTGGCTCTGGCAGGATGCGGTTGTCGTACCGCAGATGAGGTCGCAGCCCAGCCGACGGGTCGAACGGCCCGTCACCTGTACGTGACGGAGGATCGTATGCACGGAGGATGGATTGGCAGGGTGGCTGGAGGGTGTGCTGTGGGATTGATGATGACGGTATCAGGAGTCATGGCCAGCGATGACTGCATCTGCGCCACGATGCGGACTTCAGTCGAGCCAACGACGTCTGCCGGTGCGGTTCTTCCGGCGCCTCAGCCGGTCGCGCTGCAGCGCGGAGTCTCGGAGATGTCCGTGGCCCGCGAAGCGGGCCGGAGCCCCGTCGTCCGATGGACGGCGCACGGCGTGACCATTCGAAAAGTCGTCGAGGCCGACGGACGGTTTCAGATGCAGATCCAGGCCGGAGCGGACCAGGTGATCCTGGCATACGACCCGGGTGTTCTCACGGTGTCGCGAAACGATCGCACCGCCGTCGTTCACCTGGCCAATCCGGACGAGGAGGCGTTCGACCAGGCGCGGACGATGCTCGCCGAATCCAAGGCCGTCCGCCAGTTTCGGGCAATGGCCTACGGGTTGTCGGCCGCTGAATCCTCGTCTCCGGCCGGCGCAAGCCTGCAGGTGACCGCGACGTTCCTGAGCCTGCTGGACGGCGACATTGGAGCCGCCGAACGCCTGGTGAACCGAGGCGCCAGGCGGGGGCCAGGCCCTCTGGCGGGCTTTGCCATCAAGGGCTCGGACGAGGAGGAACGTCTGGACCAGACCTGCTACGCGAGGTATCGGGACGAGGTGGTCGCGGCATGGAGCGACTTCGAAGGCTGTTGCCTGTCATTCGGGTATTGGCAGCCGATGGTGCAGCTCTGCGCCTTCGAGTGGGCGCTGCGAGTTGAATCCGCCTGGTTCGGGTTCCTGGGCTGCTCCTCGATTCCCGTCAAGTGAGAGAGAGAGGCGAGACGTGTCCAGCTCATCCTCGTCCTGGCTTGTCGACGTACTGATTGGACTGGTTGTCGCCGGTGTCGTGGCGCCTGCCACGATGATGCTGCCGGAACGGCTGCAGGGCGCTGCTGCACTCTGGATCCTGGCGGGGGTGTGCGTGGCAGGAGCGATTCTCGTCCGCTTCCTGCTGGCGCGGTCAGACAAGCCGAGCGAGTAGAGCCTCTTCGGGAAGCTGCGCGTGGGGCCTGAATCTGCCTCGACCCGGTCGGCCCGTCGCTTGACCGGATCGCCATCGGCATAGTACCGTTGGCAGGTTTTTGGCCCCGCTCGCGCATTCCCATGACTGACAGTCCACACGCCAAACTCAAGCAGACTTCCCTGAACGGCCGCCACCGGGCGTTGGGCGGCCGGATGGTCGAGTTTGCGGGCTGGGACATGCCGGTCGAGTATTCTGGCGTCACGGACGAGCACCTGGCCGTCCGTTCGCGGGCCGGCCTGTTCGACGTGAGCCACATGGGCCAGGTCGAAATCGCCGGCCCTCACGCGCTCGACGCCGTCCAGTGGATCACGAGCAACGATGCGGCCCGGCTGAAGGTCGGCCAGGCGCACTACTCGGCGCTGACGACTCCGCAAGGCACGTTCGTCGACGACATGCTCGTGTACCGCTTCGCCGACGCCCACTTCCTGTTCGTCATCAACGCCTCGAACGCCGACAAAGACTACGCCTGGATCGTCGACCACATCCGGCAATTCGGGGATGTGGCCGCGGTGAACACCAGCTCGCGCTACGGGTTGATCGCGCTGCAGGGCCCCTTGTCCCTGCAGGTCATGCAGACCCTCACCGAGATTGATCTCGCCGCCCTCAAGTACTATTGGTTCGCGCACGGCGAAGTGGCCGGCGTCCGGGCCACGCTGTCGCGGACAGGCTACACTGGCGAGGATGGGTACGAGGTGTTCGTGCCGCCGCAGATGGCGGTCCGTGCGTGGGATGCCATCCTCGAGGCGGGAAAGCCTCTCGGGGTGATTCCCGCCGGGCTCGGCGCGCGCGACACGCTGCGTCTCGAAGCCGCGATGCGCCTGTACGGCAACGACATCGACGACACGACCACGGTCCTCGAGGCCGACCTGGAATGGATCGTCGCGTGGAACAAGGGCGACTTCCTGGGACGCGAGGCGCTCCAGGCGCAGAGGGACGCGGGCGTGCCCTCGAAGCTGGTCGGCTTCGAGATGCTCGACCGCGGTATCGCTCGACACGGCCATCAGGTGTTCATCGACGGCAAGGCGGCGGGCCGTGTGACGAGCGGCACGCAGACGCCGTTCCTCAAGAAGGCGATTGGCATGGCGTACCTGCCAACCGCCCGCACCGCGGCGGGCACAGAGTTCGAGGTCGACATTCGCGGCCGGCGATGCCGGGCCCGCGTGGTTCCGCTGCCATTCTACAAACGACCAAGAGGTTGACCATGTATCCCAACGATCTCAAGTACACCAAGGACCACGAGTGGATCCGCGTCGTCGGCGACCTGGGCAAAGTCGGCATCACCGACTACGCGCAGAAACAGCTCGGCGACGTCGTCTACCTCGAACTGCCGCAGGTCGGCCGGACGCTCAAGCAGGGCGAGAGCTTCGGCACGGTCGAGTCCGTCAAGGCGGTGTCCGAGCTGTTCAGCCCGGTCAGCGGCCAGGTCGTCGCCGTCAACACGGCGCTTGCCGAGAAGCCGGAGCGGGTCAATTCCGAGCCGCACGACAGCTGGATGATCGAAGTCAGGGTTGCCAACCCCGCCGATCTGAAGGTGCTGGCCGACGCCGCCACCTACGAGGCTCAAATCAAGTAGCCGGGAACGCCCGTCGTCCATTCTTCGATCTTCCAATCCGGCTTTCGCGATCCGGCGCCTGGCGTCGCCCGCGCGGCTGGGCCCGACGTGAGGTTATCCATGAATCCCGAGACAGGCTCGTTTGCGGACCGTCACCTCGGACCACGCCCGGCCGAGCGCGACCAGATGCTGGCGGCGATCGGCGTGCCGACGCTCGATGCGCTGATGGACGAGGCCATCCCGGCCTCGATCCGGCTCGACAAGGCGCTGGCCCTTCCCCAGGGCGAGAGCGAGTTCCAGTTCCTCGCGCGGCTGCGCGAGGTGGCGGGCCGCAATCGCGTCTTCCGTTCCTTCATCGGACTCGGCTACTACGACTGCATCACCCCTGGCGTGATTCTGAGGACGATCTTCGAGAACCCGAGCTGGTACACGCCCTACACGCCGTATCAGGCGGAGATCTCCCAGGGCCGCCTGGAGGCGCTGCTCACGTTCCAGACGGCCGTGCGCGACCTGACCGGGATGGAGATCGCCAACGCGTCGCTGCTCGACGAGCCCACCGCGGCCGCCGAGGCGATGACAATGATGCACCGCGTGCAGGCACGCAAGGGCGGCGAGGAACGCAACGTGCTGCTCGTCTCGGACACGTGCTTCCCGCAGACGATCGACGTGATTCGCGGCCGGGCCGACCCCCTCGGGATCACCGTCGTGGTCAGCCCTGCCGGTGCGATGGTCATCGACCAGACGGTGTTCGGAGTGATTGCCCAGAATCCCGACGCCAACGGCGCGGTTGAGGACCTGACCCCGCTCATCGGACGCGCTCACGCGGCGGGCGCGCTGGTCGGCGTGGCGACCGATCTGCTCAGCCTCACGCTGATGACGCCGCCAGGCGAAATGGGCGCCGATGTGGTGCTCGGCAACGCGCAGCGCTTCGGCGTGCCGATGGGCTACGGCGGTCCGCACGCGGCATTCTTCGCGACGCGCGAGACCTACGTCAGGCAGTCGCCGGGCCGGATCATCGGGGTGTCGGTCGACGCGCAGGGCAATCGCGCCTACCGCATGGCGCTGCAGACCCGCGAGCAGCACATCCGCCGCGAGAAGGCCACATCGAACATCTGCACGGCCCAGGCCCTGCTGGCCACCATGGCCGGCATGTACGCGGTCTACCACGGCCCGGAAGGGCTGCTCGGCATCGGCCGCCGCGTGCACGCGCTGGCGAGCATGCTCGATGGCGCGCTCGTCGGCCTCGGCTGCCGGCAACTGAACGCGGCGTATTTCGACACCCTGCGCGTGGCGGTCCCCGACGGAAAGCTGGAACAGATCCGGCGTGCGGCGCTGTCGGCCGGCATGAACTTCAGGTACGCTCCGGCCGCGTCGGAAATCGGCATCGCGCTCGACGAGACCTGCTCGGCCGACGATGTGCTGGCAATCGTCGAAGCGTTTGCGGTGGGGCTGGGGCGACCAGCGGTCGTCGTGAGAACGCCTGATGCGCAGGCGGGGGCGCCGAAGTGGCCGTCGGCCCTCGTTCGCCGGACGTCGTATCTTTCACATCCGGTGTTCCACTCGCACCGCTCGGAGACCGCGATGATGCGGTTCATCAAGAACCTCGAGAAGAAGGACGTCGGGCTCGACACCTCGATGATTCCGCTCGGTTCCTGCACGATGAAGCTCACCGCGGCCACCGAGATCATCCCGGTCACGTGGGCCGAGTTCGCCCGGCTGCACCCCTTCGCGCCCGCCGACCAGGCGCAGGGCTACGCGCAGGTGTTCCAGGGCATCTCGGGCGCGCTGCAGAAGATCACGGGGCTCTCGGCCGTCAGCCTCCAGCCCAACTCGGGCGCGCAGGGCGAGTTCACCGGGCTGCTGGTGATTCGCGCGTACCACAAGTCCCGGGGCGACCATCACCGCAACGTCGTGCTGATTCCCTCGTCGGCCCATGGCACCAATCCGGCCAGCGCGGTCATGGCCGGCATGAAGGTCGTCGTGGTGGCGTGCGACTCGCACGGCAACGTCGACGTGGCCGATCTGCGGGCGAAGGCGACGGAGCATCGCGCCACCCTCGCGGCGCTGATGATTACCTATCCCTCCACCCATGGCGTGTTCGAGGACGCCATCATCGAGATCTGCCGGATCATTCACGAGAACGGCGGACAGGTTTACATGGACGGCGCGAACCTCAACGCCCAGGTCGGCCTTACCAGCCCCGGGCGGATTGGCGCCGACGTCTGCCACCTGAACCTGCACAAGACGTTCGCGATCCCGCATGGCGGCGGAGGACCCGGCATGGGGCCGATCGCGGTCGCAGCGCACCTGGCGCCGTTCCTGCCGGGACACGCGGTAGTGCCGGTTGGCGGTGACAAGGCGATTCCGGCCGTTGCCGGGGCCCCGTGGGGCAGCGCCAGCGTGATCCTGATCTCGTACGCGTACATCTGCCTGCTCGGCGGCGAGGGCGTCACCGCGGCGACGAAGTACGCGATCCTCAACGCGAACTACATCAAGTCGCGGCTTCAGGCTCACTACCCCGTGCTCTACACGAATGCCAAGGGGCGCGTGGCGCACGAAATGATCTTCGATCTGAGGGAGTTCAAGAAGGCCGGCATCGAGGAAACTGACGTCGCCAAGCGCCTCATGGACTACGGCTTCCATGCGCCGACCGTGTCGTTCCCGGTCGCGGGCACGCTGATGATCGAACCGACCGAGAGCGAGCCGAAGCAGGAGCTCGACCGGTTCTGCGACGCCCTGATCGCGATTCGCCAGGAGATCCAGGCCGTGGTCGACGGCAAGGCTGACGCGAAGGACAACGTCCTCAAGAACGCGCCGCACACCATGCTGGTGGCGGCAGGAGACGCCTGGCCGCATCCCTACACGCGCACCCAGGCCGTGTTCCCGCTGCCATTCGTGAAGGCGAACAAGTTCTGGCCGAGCGTCGGCCGCATCGACAACCCGTACGGAGATCGGAACCTGATGTGCGGCTGTCCGCCAATCGAGGACTACAAATAGGCGGCGCGGGCGTGCAAAGCGGACGGTGACACGAAGGGGCGCGAGGTATCGCGCCCCTTTCCCTTGTACGGCTGGTCCGGGGCCCGACTCGTGCGGAGTGGAGGCATCGCGGACCGGCGGACCTATTGCCCCTTCGCCGGGCCCGAGGTCAGCTGGTTCGCCCGGCTGCGGAATGCCTGCAGCAGTTTGAGCGTGACCGGCCCAGGCGCGCCGGACCCAATGACACGATCGTCCACGCGGACAATCGGCACGATTTCCCGCGTCGTGCTCGTCAGGAATGCTTCATCCGCCCCGTACAGATCGTCTTCGTGGAGGACGCTGTCCTCGATCGCAATCCCGGCGTCGACGCCGACCTCGTGCAGGTAATCCCGGGTAATCCCCGCAAGCAGCCCTGCGCCCAGTACCGGTGTCAGCGCCGCGCCGCGCCTGACGACGAACAGGTTCGATTGCGAGCACTCGGACAGTTCGCCGCGATAATTGCGCAGCACGGCCTCGTAGCAGCCCTTGCGCAGGGCTTCCTGCATCGCCAGGGCGTTGTTCAGCAGGTTGTTGGACTTGATGAGCGGGTTGACCGACCCCGGGTGATTTCGAATGACCGACACCATCGACACCTTCACGCCGTGCGTGTAGGCGTCCGGCTTGGGCGGCACGAGAGGCTTGACGATGATGACCACCGTTGGCGCGGGGCTCGAAGCGGGGTTGTAGGTGCCGTCGCCGACGCCGCGCGTGAGAAGCATGCGGACGTAGTACTCCGGGCGGGGATGCCCGTTGCCCGGCCCTGCCTCGTATGCCGCGGTCGTGTCGCGGATGGCGGCGGCGATCTGGTCGTCCGACATGGCCACCGGCAACGCGATCATGTCGGAGGAATTGCGCAGCCGTCGAAGGTGACGGTCGAGCAGGAACGGCCGCCCGTTGTAGGTCCTGACGACCTCGTACACGCCTTCACCGAAGAGAAAGCCGTGATCGAACACCGACACTACGGCGTCGCGCTCACTGCAGATGCGACCGTTGATATTTGCGATTGCGGCCATGCTGGGAATCTCCCGGAAGCGGGGCGGCAAGTGCCCGTCGTGCCGCAGGCCCGGCACAAGACGAGCAGCGTACCCCTTATGATAGAGTTCGCGCAAGGTGCCGGATCGGCCCGTTCACCCCGGCTGCGCGTCCCGTGCGCGGCGGGGACGGGCCGCGTCCTGGCGGCCGGCCGATATGACCGACAACAGGTGAACTATGCGCGTACTCAATGCCAGTCAGATGCGCGAGGCCGACCGGCGCACGATATCCGACCTCGGAGTCCCGTCGCTCGTGCTCATGGAGAACGCGGGACGACAGGTCGTGGCCGCGATGGAGGCCGCCTTCGATGATCTCGAGTCGCTGCGGGTGGCGGTGCTGTGCGGCCGCGGGAACAACGGCGGCGACGGCTTCGTCGTCTCGCGGACGCTCGCGCAGCGCGGCATCGAGGTGATCACGTTCCTGGTCGGGACCTCGGCAGGCGTGCGCGGCGACGCGCGGGTCAACCTCGACATCATCGGGCGCCTCGGGCTGACCGTGGTCGAGCTGGCCGGAGCGGAAGACTGGGAGCTTCACAGCACCGAGGCGCTCGATTGCGACCTGGTCGTCGACGCGATGTTCGGCACGGGGCTCACGGCGCCTGTCGGCGGCATCTTCGAAACCATCGTGGCGGACATCAACGAGTCGGGGAAACCCGTCGTGTCCATCGATCTTCCGAGCGGCCTCTCCGCGGACACTCCGGAACTGATCGGGAACGCCATCGAGGCCGACGTGACGGTGACGCTGGGCGCGCCCAAGCTGTCACTGGTCCTGCCGCCAGGCGATCAGCTGGCCGGCAAGCTGGTGGTCGCCGAGATCGGGATTCCTCAAAGCGTCATCGACGAGGTCGAGGGACCGCGGATTGCGCTGCTGACGCCGGAAGACCTGCGGCCGCTGGTTCCGCCGCGTGCCCGCGATGCCCACAAAGGCTCGTTCGGCCACGTCCTGATCGTGGCCGGCTCCCGTGGCAAGACGGGAGCCGCCCATCTTGCCGGGACGGCCGCACTCCGTTCGGGCGCAGGGTTGTCGACCGTGGCCACGCCCGCCAGTTGCCTTCCCATCGTGGCGGCGCTCGGCGCGGAGTACATGACGGTCGACCTTCCGGAAACCTCCGACGGCGTGATTGCCGCCGCCGGGCTGAACCGGGTCCTCGAGCAGCCGCACAACGTCATCGCGGCCGGCCCTGGCCTGGGCACCGGCCTCGATCAGGAGGCGTTCATCTCCGGGCTCCTCGACCGGGCCGTGGCGCCTCTCGTGCTCGACGCGGATGCCTTGAATGTCTTCAGCGGGCAGGCCGATCGATTGATGCCACGCGAGGGCCAGGTCGTGATCATCACGCCGCACCCGGGCGAGATGGCGCGCCTGCTGGGCACGACGGTGGCCGAGGTTCAGGCGCACCGGCTGGACGCGGCGCGCAACTTCGCGGTCGCGCACAAGCTGTTCGTCGTGCTGAAGGGCCATCGGACCCTGGTGGCCACGCCGGACGGGAAGGTGTTCATCAACCGGACGGGCAATCCCGGCATGGCGACAGGCGGGAGCGGAGACGTCCTGACAGGGATGATCGCCGGGTGGCTGGGTCAACTGCGCGATGCCGAGGCCGCATGCAAGCTTGCGGTGTACCTGCATGGTGCCGCAGGGGACCTGGCGGAGGCGGACGAGGGAGAGGTGGCCATGACGGCGGGCGACATTCTCGCGCATATCGGGGACGCGATTCTCGAGCTGACCGCGCGTCACCGGACCTCTGAACATCGATCCGATGCGTAGGCAGGTCGTCACGCAGTCGGAAGCCGAGACCATTGCACTCGGGCGTTCAGTCGGCGAGACGTTGAGGCCCGGGTCGGTCGTGCTGCTGTCGGGAGATCTCGGCGCCGGGAAGACGGCGTTCGTCCGGGGACTTGCCGCCGGGGTCGGCGTTCCCGAGGAGGAAGTGAGCAGCCCGACCTTCACGTTGATTCAGGAGTACCGGGGGCGGGTGACCCTGCATCACGTGGATCTGTATCGGATCGCAAAAGGGGAGTCCGACGACCTCGGACTGGAAGAGCTGGCCGAATCCGCCGCGGTGGCGATCGAGTGGGCGGAGAAGCTGCCCCGCCCGGTGCCGGGCGCAATTCGCGTGCAGATGGAAGACCTGGGCGGCGACGAGCGCCTGGTGACGATTACCGAGCCCACCTGAGCGCCTGAGGCGCCGCGGCATGCGCGCCCTCACCCGGCGACGGCCTGGTGTCCCGGACTCGTGATTCGTGGCACGATTCCGGGACACTGGCGCATCGGCCCGAAGCAGTCGGCGGGTCGGGCGATCGAGAACCCGCCCGTCAACGCCCCGGTCCAGGCCTCTGCCGCAATCGCTTCCTACTCCGATCGGTAGTTCGGCGCTTCCTTCGTGATCACGACGTCGTGCACGTGCCCTTCACGCCATCCGGCCGGCGTGACGCGGATCAGCCTGGCCTGCTCCTGCAGCTGCTTCACCGTCCCGCATCCGCAGTAGCCCATCCCCGCCCGCAGGCCGCCGGTGAGCTGGTGAATCATGGCGGCCACCGTCCCGCGATACGGGACGCGGCCTTCGATACCCTCCGGAACCAGCTTCTCCGACACCGGTCCGCCCGACTCCAGATCGAATTCGTCCTGGAAGTACCGGTCGCGCGATCCCGCGCGCATCGCGCCGATCGAGCCCATGCCGCGGTACTCCTTGAAGCTGCGTCCCTGGTAGAGGACGACTTCTCCCGGGCTCTCGTCGGTGCCGGCGAAGAGGCCGCCGATCATCACGCAGTTGGCTCCCACGGCAAGCGCCTTGGCAATGTCGCCGGAATACCTGATGCCGCCGTCGGCGATGATGGGCACACCCTGGCGACTCGCCGCGCGCGCGCAGTCGAGCACGGCGCTGATCATCGGGACCCCGATGCCGGCGACCACGCGGGTGGTGCAGATGGACCCCGCGCCGATGCCGACCTTGACGGCGTCCACGCCGAGCGCGATCAGGTCCATGGTCGCCTGGCCCGTGGCCACGTTGCCCGCGATGAGGTCGATGGCGGGGAACTTCTTCCGCAATTCCCGGACCGTGTCCATCACCTTCTGCGAGTGGCCATGGGCCGTGTCCACCACCAGCACGTCCACGTGGGCGGCAACCAGGGCCGCGGCACGGTCCATCACGTCCTTGCCGGTGCCCACCGCCGCGCCGACCCTCAGGCGGCCCAATCCGTCCTTGCAGGCATTCGGATATTTGATGACTTTCTGGATGTCCTTGACGGTGATGAGGCCCTTCAGCATGTACTCGTGGTCCACCACGAGCAGCTTCTCGACCTTGTGCTGGTGCAGGATCTCGCGGGCCTGGTCGAGCGTGGTGCCCACCGCGACCGTGATCAGGTTCTCGTGGGTCATCACCTCGGAGATCGGCCGCTCCAGCCGCGTTTCGAAGCGGAGATCGCGATTGGTCAGGATCCCGACCAGCTTGCCCTCCTTGCTGCCGTCCTCGGTGATGGGCACGCCCGAGATCTTGAACCGATTCATCAGCGCGAGTGCTTCGTGAATCCTGTTGGACGGCGACAGGGTGATCGGATTGACGATCATCCCGCTTTCCGACCGCTTCACCCGATCGACTTCCGACGCCTGCTCCTCGACCGAGAGATTCTTGTGAATGACGCCCAACCCGCCCTGCTGGGCCATGGCAATGGCGAGCTGCGACTCGGTCACGGTGTCCATCGCCGCGCTGAGGATGGGCACATTCAGCGTGATGTTCTTGGTCAGGCGGCTGGCGACGTCCACCTGGTTCGGCAGCACGTGCGAATGGGAGGGCACCAGCAGGACGTCGTCGAAGGTCAGGGCCGTAGGCAGCTCGGCGCCCGTCTGCAGCATCGCCGGGGTGAGGGCATTCAGGTCCATAGGTATCGATTACTCCAGGGTCGGCGCGACGGCTCGTCCGCCCGGCCTTCCGAATACGGAAAGGGCCGACCAGATGGCCGGCCCGAGCGTGGAACGTTTGCTGGTCATCGCACGGCCTATGCCTCGGCGCCGTGGCATTTCTTGTACTTCTTCCCGCTTCCGCAGGGGCACGGGTCGTTGCGCCCGACTTTCGGCTCCTCGCGCCTCACCGTCTTGATCGCGGCATCGTCGCCGCCAGTGCGGGCCGGGCGCGGGGCGCCGCCCGCGGTGCCGCCCGTATCGGTGCTCGATCCGAAGAAGCTTCCCGTCCGGCTCGGGCTGTTCAGCGTGAGCGGCGCGGATCGGCGCGTCGCCCCGCGACGCACGGCCGGCGTGGGCTCTTCGGACCCGGCCGGCCGCAGCCAGAACAGGTAGCGGACCGATTCCTCGTCGATCCTGGCCTTCATGTCCTGGAACAGCGCGAAGCTCTCCTTCTTGTACTCGACCAGAGGGTCGCGCTGTCCGTAGCCGCGCAGGCCGATGCCTTCCTTCAGGTGGTCGAGGCTGTACAGGTGGTCCTTCCACTGGACGTCGACGACCTGGAGCATGATGTCACGCTCGACGCGCTGGAGGACATCGCGCGGAATGAGCTGTTCCTTCTCGACGTACTTCGTCTTGACGCGATCCCAGAGGCCGTCCTCGATCTGCTCCCTGGTCAGGCCCCCGAAATCGAACGTGGCGAAGTCCGCCGGCTCGAGGCCGAACAGGCGCGTGACTTCGCGCTTCATGGCCTCCAGGTCCCACTCGTCCGCGTCCGCGCCTTTCGGGCAGAAGTTCTCGACCGTGTCGTCGAGGAGATCTTCGGCGAGGGTCAGCAGGTACCCGCGGGAATCCACGGGCTCGCCGTCCTCGGCGATCCGGATCTTGCCTTCGAGCAGTTCGCGGCGCAGCGCGTAGATGTTCTCGCGCTGCTTGTTCATGACGTCGTCGTATTCGAGGAGGTGCTTGCGGATCGAGAAGTTCTGTCCCTCGACCTGCTTCTGCGCGCGCTCGATCGCGCGTGTCACCATGCCGTGCTCGATCGGCACGCCCTCTTCCATGCCGAGCCGCTCCATCAGCCCGCTGATGCGATCCGAGCCGAAGATGCGCATCAGGTCGTCTTCGAGCGACAGGTAGAATCGCGAGGACCCGGGGTCGCCCTGCCGGCCGGCGCGGCCGCGCAACTGGTTGTCGATGCGCCGTGCTTCGTGACGCTCGGTGCCGACGATGTGGAGGCCGCCCTTGGCGACGACTTCTTCATGCTCCACGTCGCACTGCTGTTTCAGGCGGCTGAAGATCCGCTCCCAATCCGGCCGCTTGACCCGGTAGAACGCGTCGATGTGGAAGAAGTAGACGAACTCGTCGTCGTCGATGAACTTCTCTTCGCCGTGTGGCAGATGCTCGGCCAGCTCGTCGGCCAGGCATTTCTGCCGTGCCATGAATTCGGGGTTCCCGCCAAGCAGGATGTCCGTGCCGCGGCCCGCCATGTTGGTCGCGATGGTGACGTTCGCTTTGCGGCCGGCCTGGGCGACGATTTCGGCTTCCTGGGCGTGATACTTCGCGTTCAGGACAACGTGCTTGATGCCCCGGCGGCGGAGCATGCTCGACAGCTTCTCCGACTTCTCAATCGAGATCGTGCCGACCAGCGAGGGCCGGCCGGTTTCCTGCGTCGCGATGATGTCGGTGACGATGGCGTCGTACTTCTCGGTGGCCGTGCGGTAGATCGCGTCCGCCATCTCTTCCCGACGCATGGGCCGGTTGGTCGGGATGACGTTGACCTCGAGGTTGTAGATCTTCCCGAATTCCTCGGCCTCAGTCTCTGCCGTGCCGGTCATGCCCGAGAGCTTCGAGTACTTGCGGAAGTAGTTCTGGAAGGTGATCGTCGCGAGCGTCTGGTTCTCGCGCTCGATCTTCACTTTCTCCTTGGCCTCGACCGCCTGGTGAAGGCCGTCGCTCCATCGCCTGCCGGGCATCAGCCGGCCGGTAAACTCGTCGACGATGACGACCTCGCCGTCCTTGATCATGTAGTCGACGTCGAGCTTGAAGATCGTGTGCGCACGCAGGGCCTGGTTGATGTGGTGGAGCAGCGGCATGTTGGCCGGGTCGTAGAGGCCGCCGGGCTCCATCCGGTGCGCGAGCAGCTTCTCGCACTTGGCCATGCCGCTCTCGGTGAGCGTCACCGTCTTGTGCTTCTCGTCGACCAGGTAGTCGCCGGTCTGCTCCAGCGCCTCGCGTTCCTCCGCCTTGGTGTCGCCGCGCGTGACCGCGCCGGCCTTGAGCTTCGGGATGATGCGATCGACCTCGTAGTACAGGTCGGTCGATTCCTCTGCCGGCCCCGAGATGATCAGCGGCGTCCGCGCTTCGTCGATCAGGATGCTGTCCACTTCGTCGACGATGGCAAAGAAATGCCCTCGCTGGACGTACTGGGACAGGTCGAACTTCATGTTGTCGCGGAGATAGTCGAACCCGAACTCGTTGTTGGTGCCGTAGGTGATGTCCGACCGGTAGGCCGCCTGGCGTTCCAGGTCGTTCAGGTCGTGCTGGATCACGCCCACGCTCATCCCGAGGAAACGGTAGATGCGGCCCATCCACTCGGAGTCGCGGCGCGCCAGGTAATCGTTCACCGTGACCACGTGAACGCCCTTGCCCGCCAGGGCGTTCAGGTAGGCCGGAAGGGTCGCGACCAGCGTCTTGCCTTCGCCGGTCTTCATCTCCGAGATTCGGCCCTGGTGAAGCACGACGCCGCCCAGGAGCTGCACGTCGAAGTGGCGCATGTTGAGCGTGCGGCGCCCGGCCTCGCGCACGACCGCGAACGCGTCAGGCAGCAGGTCGTCGAGCGTCGCCCCCGCGGCCACCTGCTCGCGAAACAGCGCCGTCTGGTCCCGCAGCTCCGCGTCGCTCATGGCGCGGATCTTCTCTTCGCGGCTGTTGATCTCGGCGACCAACGGCCGGATCTTCTTCAGGTCGCGATCGTTCTGGGTTCCGATGACTTTGGCTAGGAGGGTACCAAGCATGTAAGGCTCGTGCCTGCGGGGGTATCCAACGATTCTAGGGGACCGCGCCCTGAGGCGTCAAGGCGAGGGGCATCATCCAGCCACACCGGTTTCTGCCGCACAAGCAGGTGATGTGGCCGCCGCACCGTGTCGTCAGGGTCGAGGGGTGATGAGCAACTGCAGCGGATTGATGAGTTGTCCGCCGGCGAGCACTTCGTAGTGCAGGTGAGCGCCCGTCGCGCGGCCGGTGGCGCCGACGTACCCGATCACGTCGCCGCGCTTCACCATGTCGCCGGCCTTGACCGCGAAGGCCGAGAGGTGGCCATAACGGGTCTGAATGCCGAACCCATGGTCGAGGACGAGCAGGTTTCCGTAGTTGCCGCTATACGAGGCGCTCTCGACGATCGCGTTGGCCGTGGCGAAGACCGGGCGGCCCTTCTCGGCCGAGATGTCGAGGCCCTGGTGGTAGCCGGGGTCGCCGGTGAACGGATCGGCCCGCGCGCCGAAACCCGCAGAGAGCCAGCCGATGGTCGGCCAGATCGACGGGGTCGCCGCGGCCAGGGCCTCACGCCGCTCGACGTCGGTTCTGACGACGCGGAGCCGGCTCTCGAGGCGGCCGAGCATGTCGCGCAGGACTCCAAAGGTGTCTTCCGGAGAAGCGAGAGCGGCCGCGATGAACGACGGCGGCTGGCTGGTCGTCGTCCCTCCCATGGCCCGGGCCTTGACCACCGCCGGCAGCTTCTGCATCGCGCGCACGGCTTCCGGGTCCAGGTTCGACTTGGTGGCCAGTTCGTCGATAACCGCCTGAAGCGACGTGATCTGCGAGGTCAACTCTCCGGTCGCGGCCCGGTAGCTGGAGTTCTGCATGTCCAGCGAGTTGGTGTTGGACCGCAGCGAGGACAGCTCCGCCATCGTGCTCCACCGGATTCCCAGGCCGACCAGGACCGGCATTGCGAACACGAAGCCGACCAGCGCAAGGGTCCACCCGAGCCGGATGGTGAATCTCCGGCCGATGCCGCTGGTGCGCTCGACGACGACGATGGTGTAGCGCTTGGAAAGCAGGCGATGCATTACATTTCCGGAAGAATTTCGGCCACCTTCAAGGATCCAGGACAAGCCGAGGTGTCCGGTCGAATTCTTGCCCGGCGATCGTCACGGGACACGTGAATGTAGCACAGCGAGTCTTCGAAGAAAAGCCAGTCCAATCGAAAAGGCGAAGGTCAGGCGAAGGCGGAATAAAGGCCTACCAGTGCGGTCGGAAGGGCTCTGACCCGACGATTGGGGTCGCGACGACGGGGTCGAGGCCCTCGAGATCGGGGGTCGGGCGCACCGGAACTGCGGCCACCAGGTCCAGCCGGTCCAGCCGTCCCGTTCCATGCGGCCGGCGATTCGCGGGTCATTGACGTCGCTGCCGGAAAGATGCCATCTTCGTGACACACCCTCCACCAATCACCAGCGGGCGCGGCGATCAGTTGCGCCGTCCGCCTCTCGAGGAGCGCCATGACCTACTACGGAGCCAAAGAGCTGGCTGCGAGCCTGCGAGTTGTCCGGAAGAACACCATTCAGATTGCAGAGGACATCCCGGAGAAGGATTACGCGTTCAGAGCCGCTCCGGAATGCCGGTCGGTTGGCGAGCTGCTGGCGCACATTGCGCTGGGCTACCGGTTCCAGCAGCAGATTCATGCCTTGGAGCGGCGAACGACCCTGGCCGGGTTCGACTTTCCCGCGTTCAGCGAGCGCCTCAGGCAGGAAACAGTTCAGCCGCGAAGGAAAGCCCAGATCGCCGACCTGCTGAAGCGTGAGGGTGAAGCGTGGGCGTCCTGGATCGAGGCCCGGCCGGACGACTTTCTCGCCGAGCGCGTCCAGATGTCTGGCGAGCCGCCGACGAGCAAGTGCCGATTCGAGATGCTGCTTTCGACCAAGGAGCACGAGATGCACCATCGCGGTCAGCTGATGCTCATCGAGCGGCTTCTGGGCATCGTGCCCCACCTGACGCGGCAACGGCAGGCGCACGTGCAGGCGAGAAGCTGAGCCTGCTGGCGGTGCGCTCGGTCGCGGCTCCTTAGCCGAAGCGACGAGCATGGTGGCGGGAGCGCCAACCGCTGAAGCCGGCGGCCGAGGCGACCTGCACAGGCCCTCACTCACGACGCAAGCCGATACTGCAGTGCCTCGGCGATGTGTGCGGCGGCGACCGAGTCAGAGCCCCCGAGATCCGCGATCGTGCGCGCGACGCGAAGCGTCCGATCGTAGGCCCGGGCGCTCAGCGAGAGCCGCCTGATGGCCGCATCCAGCAGCCGACGGCCTTCCGGGTCGGGGCGGGCAAGCCGGCGAAGCGCGCGCCCCGATAGGAGCGCGTTGATCCCCGTACCAGCGTCGGCCGCGCGATCGGCCTGCCGGCGACGCGCCCGGACGACCCGCTCGCGGATGTCGGCCGAAGGTTCGCCATCGGCCGGGCCATCGAGCGTCTGCGGAGCCACCCACGGGACCTCGGCTACCAGGTCCAGCCGGTCGAGCAGCGGCCCGGATATCCGGCCGGCGTACGCCTGGCGCTGAAGCGGCGTACACCGGCAGGTTCGCGTCGGGTGGCCGAGGTAGCCGCAGGGGCACGGATTCATGGCGGCGATGAGCGTGAATCGAGCCGGCAGCTCGACCGTTCGAGCCGCCCGGGCAATCCGGACGACGCCCTCCTCCAGCGGCTGGCGGAGCGCCTCGAGCGCTCGTCGCTCGAACTCCGGCAGTTCGTCCAGGAAGAGAACCCCGAAGTGGGAGAGGCTGATCTCACCGGGCCGCGGCTGAACGCCGCCGCCGACCAGGGCAGCCTGCGAAATGGTGTGATGCGGCGCCCTGAAGGGCCGCGTCGGCAACAGCCCGGAGCCTGCGGGCAGCAGCCCGGCGACCGAGTGAATACAGCTGCTCTCGAGCGCCTCGTCGAAGCTCATCGGGGGCAGCACCCCGGCAAGGCGCCGGGCCATCATGGTCTTGCCAGAGCCGGGCGGGCCGATGAGCAACGCATGGTGGCCGCCCGCGGCGGCCACTTCGAGCGCTCGCTTGGCGAGCGCCTGTCCGTGAACATCGGCGAAGTCTCCCTGCGCGCCGTGTTCGCTCGCGTCGCCGTCGCAACAGGGCAGCGCGGGTAGCGGCCTAGCCTCGCTCGTGCCGTTGAGCAGGTCCACCGCCTCGGTCAGCGAGTCGACGGCCATGATGGCCACGTCACTGACCACTCGTGCCTCCGCGGCGTTTCGGACGGGGAGCAGCAGGCTCTTCTGACCGCTGCGGCGAGCCGCCACGGCCACCGGCAGTACACCCCTGGTCGGCTGGATCCCACCATCGAGCGACAGTTCCCCGATGACGAGCGGGTCGTCGATCTGCCGGCGGCTGACGACGCCGGTCGCCGCGAGCACGCCGAGGGCGATCGGGAGATCGAAGGCTGAACCGGCCTTCCGCACGTCAGCCGGCGCCAGGTTGATGGTGACGCGCTGGCTCGGCACCTCGAAGCCAGAATTGCGGATGGCCGAGCGCACGCGATCGCGGCTCTCGCGGACGCTGGCATCCGGCAGTCCGACCATCGTGAAGCCGGGCAGCCCGGGCGACACGTCGACCTCGATGACGACCGAGGATGCCTCGACCCCCACCAGCGCCGCGCTGCGAAGTGCCGCGAGCATGATCACGTGCAGTGCAAGGCGGCTGCCTGGCACGGGTTGCGTCGAGGCCAGACAGCAAGCGCAGCGAATTACGCCGGGATGAGGCGGTCAGCGGTCAGGCAGCGAGCGCTGACACTGAGGGGAGTAGCAGGAACTGCGATCGCGGGAGTCTGTCACTCGTGGACTATCTGCGATCGGCCGAAGGGTGTAGCCAGTTTCGGGTCGTCCGTAGCGGTCAGCTTGCGGCGGCTAGTTTGTGGCGGGGACCCGTGACAGTTGGCCTGAAGCCCAAAGCCTGCAGCCGGAAGCGGGACGCTGCAGCGTCAATCCTGCACGAGAGACTCTCGGGATGTAGGGCGGCTCTTCAGAGCCGCCGGACTCGCCGGGGCTGAAGCCCCGGCCTACATCCTGCACGCACTTTCATCCCGCGTGCACGGCCCGTGGCCTGTGGCCTGTGGCTTGTCGTCTGTGGCCTGTGGCTTGTCGTCTGTGGCCCTTTGCAGCTTGTCTGCCTATAACCTATAACCTATAACCTTCCTAGTGCGTCCCGCCGTCAGCCCGGCGCAGGGCGAGCACGGTCAGGCGATCGCCTGGAACAATCGAGTCGCCCTTGAGTCGATTGAGCGACTTCAGCGCTTCGACCGTCGTCCGGAAGGCTGCGGCGATGCCGAACAGGGTATCTCCGCGCTTGACGACATAGGTGGTCTTCTGCCGATCGGGAGTGGACGCGTCTTGCTGGCCCGAGGCCGGTCCGGCTGCAACGACGGCTCGCGCTTCGGCGCCGGGCGCCGGCCTGGTGGGCTGGGCCGCAAGCAGCGCCGTCGGATCTCTTGGAACGACCAGCCTCTGACCGGGGGTCACGATGGCACGCAACGAGATGTAGTTGGCCTCGGCGAGATCGTTGCGCCGTACGACCAGCTTGTTGGCGATGGAGCTGACCGTATCCCCACGCTTCACGGTGTACCACTGAAGCGTCGTCAGTTCCTCCGGGGACGCCTCAGACAGGCGTGCCTGCAGCGCCTCCGCGGTGCCCTTCGGCACCCGAAGGGGATAGCCGTCACTCTCGGTCTTGAGCGGCGTCGTCCACCGCCGCAATTCGGGATTCAGCTCCTGGATCCGATCCACGGTGGTCTGCGCCCATTCCGCGATTCGCCGGAGGTCGACGGGGCCGTTCACCTTGACGATATCGTATTCGGACGGCGTGACCGGATCGAAGCTGAAGCCGTACTGTGCCGGGTTGCGGCCGACCACGATGGCCGCCAGAATCATGGGCACGTATTCCTTCGTTTCGGTCGCCAGGTACCGGCCCTTTTCGGCAAGCGCCCAGAAGTCGGCCGTACCCTTCCGCCGGATCGCCTGCAGCACGTAGCCGGGCCCGGTGTTGTAGGACGCCATCGCCAGGTGCCAGTCACCCTTGAACGCATCGCGAAGCTCCGCCAGGTACTTGGCGGCGGCTACCGTGGCCTTTTCGGGATCGGACCGCTCGTCTACGTACCAGTTGGTCTTCAGTCCGTGTTCCTTGCCCGTCGAGGCGATGAACTGCCAGAAGCCCTTGGCCTTGGCCCGCGACAGTGCGTTGGTCTGGAACGCGCTTTCCACCAGTGGAACGAACGCCAGATCGAGCGGCAAGCCCTCGGCTTTGAGCGTGCGCTGGATCATGGGCAGGTGCTGAAGCCCACGCTGCATGGAGATCTGGAACCAGTCGCGCAGCCTGCCCTGGAACAAATCGATATACGCCAGCACCTTCCCGTTGAGCGGGATCGGGATGTCGTGCGTCGTGCTTTCGAGGTCGTTCGCGACCGCGACTTTCAACTCTTCGGGCGGCGCGGGCAGCTCGGCGGGCGACATGCCGAGCAGTCGATCGATTGACGCCGGTTCGTTCGGCTTCTCGCTGAACCCGTCACCCTCGGTGAGCGCCTGAAGTTCGTAGCTGCTGATGCGGTCGACCAGCCGATCGAAGTGCTCCTGCAGCCGGGCGTTCGAGCGCGCTCCTTGGGGAGACTCCAGCAGGATGTCCAGGGCCGCGTTGAACGCGAGCTTCGCCTGCTCGAGATGGCCTGCCTGGAGCTGCGCCTGGCCGGATTCGAATCGGTCCTGGGAAGTCCTGATGAGCCGCTCGATCGGATCGGGTTCTGGTGCCGGGGGAGTCGGCGGACGCTGCGGCTTCGGCGCCTGGACGGCTCGAGGGGATGTGGCAACCTTGGAGCCGGAGATGGCCCCTCCGCAGCCGGCAAGCGGGCTGCACAGAAGTGCCACGGCTAGCGCGATCGTCGAGGATCGTTGGGCCATTATGTCGTCGGGGCGCGCGGCACTTCGTGCAGGGCGGCGAACCGAGGGCACAGTAACATGCCGGCAGAGTGCCGGTCAACCCTAACCCTCATCGCATCAACAATAGCGGGGTGTGAGACCCTGGTGAGGCAGACGCCGGTTCAGGGGCGCGATCTGACAAAGATCCGTGCGGGCTCGCCGAGATCGCGCGCTGCCGGGGTGACGATGGCGCGATCGGCGAGCAGGATCTTCCGGTTGTCGCGCATGGCCATTCTCACGTCGGACTCGCACACGAAGTCCACCGGCTTGCCGGGCGTGTCGATCTTGGTATCGAGCCCCGCGTGGGTAACGGATTTGGTGACCGGCTCCACGGCGTGGCCCATCGGCTCCGCAGCCCAGCCAGCCGATGCCGGTTCGAGCCGCTCGAACGCCAGGCGCTTGATGTTCAGGAGGTGCCGCGGCGTGATGTTGTCCGACGTGATGTTGCCGCCGAATCCGCCGCAGCCAAGGGTCATGGCGGGCGGCAGCCCCGTCGTCATGCCGATGGCGCCGAGCGTCGCCGGCGTGTTCACACAGATTCGAAAGGCGGGCTTCTTCAACCCGAACTCCAGGATGACCTGCTGGTTCCGGGAGTGGATGGCCATGGTGTGCCCGAGGCCCCCGTAGCGGAGGAGCTGCTTGCAGCGTTCGCAGCCTTCCTGCCAGTTCTCGACCACGTAGTAGGCCAGCACCGGGCAGAGCTTCTCGATCGACAGCGGGTAGTCCCGGCCAACGCCTGCCAGCGGAGCAAGCAACACGGTCGTTCGTGCCGGGACATTGATGCCTGCGCGTGCGGCGATGACGGTGGCCGACTTGCCGACCAGTTCCGGGTTGGGCAGCCGCTGCGGGGTGACCAGCACCTTCGCCAGCGCGTTCGACTCGTCGGGGGAAAGGAAGTAGCCCCCCTGGGTTGTGAACAGCTGGCGGGCTTCGTCCGCGATGGCCGCGTCCACGACGACCGCGTTCTCTGACGCGCAGATGAGCCCGTTGTCGAACGTCTTGCCGCGGATGATGTCGCGGACGGCTTTCGGCACATCGGCCGTTCGCTCGATGTAGGCCGGGGCATTGCCGGGACCGACGCCGTAGGCGGGCTTGCCGGCGCTGTAGGCCGCGCGGACGAGCCCCATGCCGCCGGTCGCCAGGATCACGGCGATGTCGCGGTGGCGCATCAGTTCCTCGGTGCCGGCGAGCGTCACCTCCGTCATGCAGCGGATCGACCCGTCGGGGGCGCCGGCCTTGACGGCAGCCTCCGCCAGGACCTCGGCGGACCGGCTGATGCACCTGATGGCGGCCGGATGCGGGCTGAGCACGATGGCGCACCGCGCCTTGATGGCGATGAGCGCCTTGTAGAGTGCCGTGGAGGTCGGATTGGTCGACGGGATGATCCCGGCGACCACGCCGAACGGTTCGGCGAACTCGATGATGCCCGCGTCGTCGTCGCGGCTCACCATGCCGACCGTCTTCATCGGCCGGATGTAGCGGTACACGCGATCGCACGAGAAGCGGTTCTTGACGACCTTGTCCTCGTAGACGCCGAACCCGGTTTCTTCGACGGCCAGCCGCGCCAGCGCCTCGGCATGCAGGCGACCCGCGGCGGCCATCGCGTCCACAATGGCGTCGATCTGCTCCTGCGAGAACTCGGCGAGTTCGCCCTGCGCGCGTTTCGCCTCGGCGGCGAGCGTACGGGCCTGTTCGATGGAGAGCTTGTCCCGGTCGGTGCGCGGCGAGGAGGGTTGGTCGTCCGGCATGGAATGCAGGCGGAAATGAAAACCGAGCGCGACTGTAGCATATTGCCGGGTGTGCGACAACTGGGCTAGAATGCGAGCGCTCTCTCGCCTCGGGCCCGATACGAGACCACCATGAAGATCTGCATTCCGATTCTGCTGCTCGTCGCGCTCGCCTCGGCGGGTTGCCAGAAGAAGGCCGATACGGCGGCTCCCTTTGCGACGCCAAGCCTGACGATCAATCACACCAGGGCGCCTCTCGGGAGTCCGATCGAGCTGACGTACAGGTTCAAAGTCGAGCCCACGGCGAAGCCGCTCACGAAGAACTACCGGGTCCTTGTTCATTTTCTCGACGCGAACGAAGAGATGATGTGGACCGACGACCACGTGCCGCCGGTTCCGACCAGCCAGTGGAAGCCCGGGCAGACGATCGAATACAACCGGACGCTCTTCGTGCCCCTCTATCCCTATGTCGGCGAGGCGACGGTGGAGGTGGGCCTTTACGAAGCCGGCTCGGACGAGCGCGTGCCGATGTCCGGCGAGTCCCAGGGGCACCGCGCGTACCGGGTGGCCCGGATGCAGCTGCTACCGCAGACCGAGAACGTGTTCCTGATGTACCAGGACGGCTGGAATCCGCCGGAGTCGGCGAGCGGCAATTCGGCGATCGAGTGGCAGTGGACCAAGAAGGACGCGACGCTGAAGTTCCGCAATCCGAAGCGGTCCGCGATGTTCTACCTGCACGCCGACGGGCAGCCGGCCGGCTTCGATACACCGCAGACCGTAACCGTCTACCTGCGCGATCAGGTCATTGACACGTTCCAGATTGCGAACACCGAAGCCCTGGTCCGCAAGGTTCCGCTCAAGGCGGAACAGTTCGGAACCGACGAAATGGTTCAGATTCGAATCAGCGTCGACAAGACGTTTATTCCTTCCTTACGGATGCCAGGGAACCGCGATTCGCGGGAACTCGGCATCCGTGTGTTCCACGCGTTCGTCGAACCACAGTAATCACAATCCCTAGGCGCCTGCGGTCGCCCGGCCGCAGATTGTCGGTCGCCGGCTCCGGTGGTACACTGCCGGCCGTGGGCCGGTATACCTCGATTCTCGCCCTGGTGATGATCACGGCCAGCGCCTCGCTGGCCCGGGCGGAGCTGGTGACGCTTCGCGGCGGCGGCGTGCTTTCGGTCCAGACCTATCACGAGGACGGCGATTCGGCAGTCCTCGTCCTGCGCAGCGGCGGCGTCGTCGTGTGTCGGCGGGAACTGGTCGTGTCGGTGAGCCCGGACGAAGTGAAGCGGCCCGAGCCGGTTCCTCCGGTTGTCGAAGCCCCGGCTCCGCGAGTCGACGCGCCGTATGGTGACGCCATCGACCGGATCTCGCGCGAGCATGGAGTGGATGCACGGCTGGTCCACGCCATCGTGCGGGTCGAATCCGGGTACAGGCCGGATGCCCGGTCGCGGCGCGGGGCGATGGGATTGATGCAGCTGATGCCGGGCACCGCCCATCGCTTCGGGGTGGTCGATCCGTACGATCCGCTCGCAAACCTCGACGGTGGAGTTCGGTATCTGAAGATCCTGCTCGAGCAGTTTGAACTTCCCCTTGCCTTGGCCGCCTACAACGCAGGCGAGTCGGCCGTGCTCCGGTTCCAGGGCATCCCGCCCTTTGCGGAGACCCGGGCCTACGTCCGGCAGGTTCTCGCGCTGGCCGGGGCGAGCGGACCCTGAAGGATGTCCCGTCCTTTTGGCCGGAGTTCCTGTCTAAACTGGGTGGAAGGGGCCGGGTGGAGGAGTCTGTTATAATCCCCCAGGTTCCGGGATCGCGCTAATCTCAAACACGACAGTCACTTGCGATGGAATACCGCTGCAGGCTCGGCACGCCGACAGGTGAGATCGTTGAAGAGACGCACCTGGCCGACAGCGAGGCCCGGCTGAGGCACGATCTCGAGCAGCGAGGGCTGTGTGTCATCGCGCTGCATCCCCGGAGAAGCCTGGCAGGCGTGAGGTTTGGCCGGAAAGGGCGAAGGCGGGTTCCGACGCGGGAATTCCTGGTCTTCAACCAGGAGCTGGCCACGCTGCTCAAGGCCGGCATGCCGCTGGTCCAGTCGCTGGACATCCTGCGCGATCGAGTAGCCGACCAGGGGTTCAAGACGGTGCTCGACGACGTGCACGAGCGCGTTCGGGCCGGGAGCGCGCTGTCCGACGCCTTCTCGGTGCACGGCGAGCTCTTCCCCGGAACCTACATGGCGTCGCTGCTCGCCGGGGAGAAGAGCGGAAGCCTCGAGGGCGTGCTGAGGCGCTTCGTCGCTTACATGAAAGTGATCGACGGAGTCCGGCGCAAGGCCTTGTCGGCGTTGATCTACCCGGCGGTGCTGGTGTCGCTGGCCCTGGTCGTCGTCGGCATCATCGTGCTGAAGGTCGTGCCGGAGTTTGCCGCCTTCTACGACAGTTTCGGGGCAGAACTGCCCCTCGTGACGCGGATTATCCTGAACGTCTCGACCTTCGTCCGGAGCGAGTTCATCCTGCTGCTGGCCGCCATCGTCCTGGTCGGCGGTGGGTTCTGGAGTTGGGTGAAACAGCCGGTGCAGCGCGCGCGATTCGATCACGGGGTGCTGCGGGTGCCGTGGGCCGGGTCGATCGCCCAGCGGTTCGCGACGTCGCAGATCGCCCGGACCCTGGCGACCCTGCTCGGCGGCGGGCTGCCGCTCGTGAACGCCATCGAGATCGCCGCCAAGGCGACCAGCAACCAGTTCCTCGGGCAGGAGCTTCGCATGGCCGGGCAGCGGGTCCGTGAGGGCGAGCCGTTTGCCGCGGCGCTCTCCGCCCGGAAGGTCTTTCCGGACGTGGCCGTCAAGATGGCAGAGGTCGGGGAATCGACCGGTGCCCTGCAGGAGATGCTGGCGAGCCTGGCCGACTTCTACGACGAGGAGATCGAGACGGAGATGGGTCGATTCGTCAGCGTGATCGAACCGCTTCTGCTGATTATCATGGGCCTGGTGATCGCGAGCCTGCTGCTGGCGCTCTACATGCCCTTGTTCCAGCTGACGTCGGTCGTCGGCGCGCACTAGGGGAGACATCGTGGACGAACATGCAATCGTCGCTGGACCGCCGGTCGTCCAGGCGGACGTGTACCTTGACAAGAACGCCCCGCAGGCCGCGGTCGATGCTGCGGCCGAGCTCGAGAACGCCCAGCGCCTGGCCGAGCGGTACGGTCTCGAATTCGTCGACCTCGAGCAGTTTCGAATCGATCACGATCTGTTCCGGTCCATTCCGGCCGACCTGATGCTCCGTTACGGCTTCGTGCCCTATGGCCGCGACGGCAAGGCGCTGGTCATTGTCGTTTCTGACCCGACCGACCTGCCGATGATCGACGAGCTGGAAGTCCTGCTGGCGACGCGGCTGAAGGTCATGGTGGGGCCGCGATCGTCCATCGAGTCGATCCTCAAGAAGAGCGAAAGCTCGCAGCGCGTGCTCGAGGAGGCGACCGAGGGGTTCCAGCTCCAGCTGCTGAAGGACGACGACAACGGCGACGACAGCCTGACGGTCGAACGCCTGACGAGCGACATCAGCCCGATGATCCGGCTGGTGGACTCGACGATCTTCACGGCCATCCAGCGGCGGGCGAGCGATATCCACATCGAGACGCAGGACGAATCGGTGAACGTCAAGTACCGGATCGACGGCGTCCTGCAGGCGGCGATGCGGCCGATCGCCAAGCAGCACCACAGCGCCATCATCTCGCGCATCAAGGTCATGGCCGAGCTGGACATCGCCGAGAAGCGCGTTCCGCAGGACGGGCGGTTCAAGCTGCGTCTGCCCGGCAAGACCATCGACTTCCGCGTGTCGATCATGCCGAGCGTGCACGGCGAGGACGCGGTCATCCGCATCCTCGACAAGGAGTCGATCAGCGAGCAGTTCAGCGAGCTTCGCCTCGACATCCTGGGATTCCCCGAATCGGAGCTGAAGCGGTTCCGCAAGTACATCGCCGAGCCGTACGGGATGGTCCTGGTCACCGGGCCGACCGGCAGCGGAAAGACGACGACCCTGTACGCGGCGCTGTCGGAGATCAAGTCGCCCGAGGACAAGATCATCACGATCGAGGACCCGGTCGAGTACCAGCTGAAGGGCATCACGCAGATTCCGATCAACGAGAAGAAGGGCCTGACTTTCGCGCGGGGCCTGCGGTCCATCCTGCGCCATGACCCCGACAAGATCATGGTCGGCGAGATCCGCGACCCCGAGACGGCGCAGATCGCGATCCAGTCGGCCCTCACCGGTCACCTGGTCTTCACCACGGTCCATGCCAACAACGTCGTGGATGTGCTCGGCCGGTTCCTGAACATGGGCGTGGAGCCCTACCAGTTCGTGTCGGCGCTCAACTGCGTGCTGGCGCAGCGGCTGGTCCGGACGATCTGCCCGCACTGCCGGCGGCCGGCGAAGGTCAGCCGGGCGCTGCTCGAGGAGTCGGGCCTCGATCCGGACATCGCCGCCAGCGCGACGTTCTACGAGGGGGTGGGCTGCATCGAATGCGGCGGCACCGGATACAAGGGCCGGACGGCGATCTGTGAGTTGCTCGATCTGTCTGATAGCATTCGGGAGCTGATTCTCGCCCGCAAGCCGACCTCCGAGATCAAGAAGGCGGCGCGGGAGGAGGGCATGCGCTTCCTGCGCGAGTGCGCGGTCGAGCGCGTGATGGCCGGCACGACGACACTTCGGGAGATCAACAAGGTGACGTTCGTCGAATGAAACGGCTCTCACTGTTCCACACGCCGCCCCTCCAGGTCGCCGTGGAGATTGGCTCACGGCACGTGGTCGCCGTGTCGCTCGCGGGCAGCGGCCGCGCGTTGCGGGTGGCGGGCCACGCGGTGGAGGCGTTGCCCGATGGCATGGTGGTGCCCTCGTTGACCGCCGCGAACATCACGAATCCCGGGCAGGTGACCGCGGCGATCACGCAGGCCTTCACCAAGCTGGGCGTCCGCCCGCATCGGATCGGCCTGGTGGTTCCCGATCCGGTGGCCAAGGTCTCGCTGGTGCGGTTTGCCAAGGTGCCGGACCGGGCCTCGGACTTCGACGAGATGGTCCGGTTCCAGGTTCGCAAGGCGGCCCCCTTCAAACCTGAAGAAGCCGTGGTGACCTACAGTGAGGGCGCCTCCGGGGAAGGCGGGCGCGAGTTCGTCGTGGTGCAGGCCCGGCGGGACATCATCAAGGAATACGAGGACGCGTGCGCCCGTGCCGGCGCGGCGGCCGGACTGGTGGACCTGGCGACCTTCAACGTGCTTCATGCCGTGATGGCGACCTCCCCGGCGCTGACGCGTGACTGGCTGCTGGTGTACGTGACGCCGGACTATGCCGCCATCGCCATCATGCGCGACCGGGACCTGGTGTTCTTCCGGAACCGGAGCGCCGACGGCGACGGTCAGCTGAGCGACCTGGTTCATCAGACCGCCATGTACTACCAGGACCGCCTGGGTGGCTCGGGATTCGGGCACGTCGTGCTGGTCGACGCCGCCACGCCCGGGCCGGACTCGGACCTCCGGCGCAGCATCGAGGGCCGGCTCGGGGTCCCCGTTGAATCGATCAATCCGACCGAGCAGATGCCCCTGCCCGACCGGGTCACCCCGTCGCGGGAACTGGTGAACACGCTGACGCCGGCCCTTGGGCTGGCGCTCGCGCAACACACGTCGCGGTGAGGCCAGGGCCAACCATGCTGCGCACCAACCTCTCGACGCGTCCCTTCTACAACCAACGTGCGGTGCACGTCGTCCTGGCGCTCGCGGCCGTGCTGGTGTGCGCGGTGACGGCGTTCAATCTCTGGGAGATCTACTCGCTGTCCGGCCGGGATGCCCGGGTGCGCTCCAGCATCGAGCAGGCCGAAGCCCGGGCGAGAGACCTGCGCGCCGAGGCGGTCCGGACCCGCGGTGCGATCAACCCGCGCGAACTCGAGGATGTCACCGCGGCGGCCCGCGAGGCCAATTCGGTGATCGACAAGCGAGTGTTCTCGTGGACCGAACTGTTCAACCGGTTCGAGAACACGCTCCCCGACGACGTGCGGGTGTCGACCGTGCGCCCGGCGGTGGAGCGGGACGGATCGATGACGCTGATGATGGTCGTCGTCGCGAAGGACGCGCACGGCGTGGATGCCTTCATCGAGAACCTCGAGAAGGACGGCAGCTTTGCGGGGCTCATCTCCCGCGAGGAGTTCGTCGACGAGGCCGGCCTGTTGAAGGCGACCATCCAGGGGCGGTACCTCGGGGGCCCGGGTGTCAAGAGCGGGGGGAGTGCGAAGCCGTGACCTGGACGCTGCTGAAGCGGATCGCCGTCGACAAGCGCGCGTGGATCGTGCCGCTCGCCGCGGCGCTGCTCGTCAATGCCGGCGTCTATGCGTTCATGGTGTTCCCGCTCGGCAAGCGGGTGGCCGACGCCGAGGGGCGCGAAGCGGCGGCCGCCCAGGCCCTTGGTTCGGCCCAGCAGGAGCATGCGGCCGCCGTCGCGACGCTGACCGGCAAGACCCGGACCGCGGCGGACCTGAACCGCTTCTACACCGAGATCCTGCCGGTCGGCCTGGCCGGGGCACGCCGCGCGACCTACCTGCGGCTGGCCGACCTGGCACGAGAGGCCAACCTTGTTTACGAGCGGCGCGTCGAGGAATCGAAGATTCCGAAACGGCGGCAGGAAGCCACCGAGCAGGGACGGCTCGCCGCGTTCGAAATCTCGATGGTGCTCAGGGGACAGTACGACGGCGTCCGCCGCTTCCTGCACGCGATCGAAACCTCGCCCGAGTTCATCGTCATCGACAACATCTCGCTGACCGAAGGTACCGAGCCCGGATCGACGCTGGTCCTGGCTCTCGACCTGTCGACCTACTACCGGGCCGATCCGAATGTCCCGTAGACGCCTGGAGCTCGTCGTGCTGTCGACCCTTTCCATCGCCGTGGTCGCGCTGGTCGTTTGGCGCGTGGCCGGCGATGGCAGCGCCGCCCCCCCTCGTGCGGCCGCAGCCCGCCCCTCGTCGTGGGCCACGAGCGATGCCGCATCGGCAATCGGCGGCAATGCCTCGCCGCCGGCGGCGACGGGCGCTGCGCCTGCGAGCGGGAAACCCGATGCGACCCGGCCGACGAAACTTGCGCCCGTGCCGAAGGTCGAGCTGGAGGCGCTGAAGCAGGATCGCCCAAGCCCGGTGGAGGCCGTGCGGGATCCCTTCCGATTCAACGCGCGTCGTGCCGTGCCCGTGTCCGCGGTCGCCGGCAGGGGCGCCGGCGCGCGGCCCGCCGTTGCGTCTCCAGCGGCGACGCCGGTCGTTCCGGACCCGACCCTGCCTCCGCCGATTCCGCCGCCGCCGCCAATTCTCCTGAAGTTCATCGGCATCGTCCAGATGCCCGACAAGGGAGTGAAGCTGGCGGTTCTGAGCGATTCGCGCGGGGTCTATTTCGGCCGCGAGGGCGAGGTGATCGAGGGACGTTACCGGATCACCCGCATCGGCGCCGAGTCGATCGTTCTGTCATACGTAGATGGGACCGGACAACGAGTGATTCAGCTGTCCGGATCCTGATGAGAACGCAGTCATCTGTGGAGCCACGCGTGAAATCCGAGATGTCGAGCCGCAGCCGCGCCGTCACCTGCCGGGCGGGCCTGGCGCTGCGAGTGGGCCTGGTGGCCGTCGCACTGGCCACGCTGGCGGCGTGCGCCACGGGCCGGGAATTCCGGAACGGCGAGAAGGCTGCCCTCGCCGGGAACTGGGACGAGGCGGTCAGCTACTACCGCAAGGCCCTGCAGAGCTCTCCGGACAATCCCAAGTGCCACATCGCGCTCGAACGCGCGATGAACAACGCGGCGCGCATCCATCTCGAGCAGGCGAGGGCCTTCGAACAGAAGGACGAACTCGACCTGGCGCTTCGCGAGTACCGAAAGGTCGTGGAGTACGACGGCGCGAACCGGAGTGCGGCGGCGAGGGTGCAGGAACTCGAGAAGACCATCCGGGACCGCATCGAGGCATCCCGGCCGCGTCCACCGATCGACACGATGAAAGACCAGGCGCGGCGCAGCCGGGTCGAGCCGCAGCTCAACCCCTCGTCACGAGAGCCCATCGACTGGGAATTCCCGGACACGCCGCTGAAGAGCGTCTTCAGCTTCATCTCGACCGCGACCGGCATCAACATCATGTACGACAGCACGTACGTGGACAAGAACTACGCGATCAAGCTGAAGGACGTCACGCTCGAACAGGCGCTGTACGAAATCACCACCGCCAACGGCCTCTTCTACAAGGTCCTCAACGAGCACACGATCATCATCGTGCCCGACAACTCGCAGAAGCGCGGAGCGTACGAGGAACAGGCCATCCAGACCTTCTACGTATCGCACGCGGACGTCACCGAGCTGGCAACCCTGGTGACCTCGGTGCTCCGCGTCCAGCTGCCCGTGCAGCCGGTGGTGGTCGCCAACAAGGGGGCTAACTCGATCACGGCGAGAGCGTCGCTGCCCGTCCTCGACATCATCGACCGGATCATCCAGGCCAACGACAAGCCGCGCGCGGAGATCGTCATCGACGTCGAAATCATGGAGATCAACAGGAACCGGGCCAAGCAGTACGGCCTGGACCTGTCCAACTACAACATCGGGCTGCTGTTCTCGCCGGAATCGGCCCCGAGCGGCAGCTCCTCCGGCACGGGCACGACCGGGTCGACCGGCGGCGGGGCGTTCAACCTGAACACGATCAGTAAAGGGGTCAGCACCGCGGATTTCTACGCGACCGTTCCGTCGGCCGTCATGAACTTCCTCGAGAGCGACTCCGAGACGAAGGTGATCGCCAGGCCGCAGCTCCGGGGGACGGAGGGAGAGAAGCTCACCCTCAACCTGGGTGACGATATCCCGGTGCCTTCCACGACGTTCACCCCGATCGCCGGCGGTGGCACCGCGTTCAATCCCATGACGTCGTTCCAGTATCGATCCGTGGGCGTCATCGTCGAAATCGAGCCCCGGGTCACCTTCGAGGGCGACATCCGGATGAAGCTCAGCGTGGAAAGCAGCGCCCTCGGCCGGGACGTGAATATCGGGGGCCAGAACCTGCCGTCGTTCGGATCGCGCAAGGTCACCACCACGCTGCGGCTGCGCGACGGTGAATCCAACCTGCTGGCGGGGCTGCTCCGAGAGGACGAAAAGAAATCCATCTCGGGCTTCCCGGGCGCCATCCACACGCCGATCCTGAAACAGCTGTTTTCGGCCAACGACAAATCGAACGCGCAGACCGACATCGTGATGCTGCTCACCCCGCGCATCGTCCGGACGCACGAGTTGACGCAGAAGGACCTGAACCCGTTCTACATCGGCCAGCAGACGACGCTCGGTGTGGTGGGGCCGCCGCCGTTGATCGCCCCGTCCGGTGAGACGCCGGCAGCGGCCTCGCAGCCAGCTACGCCCTCGAGCGGGCCCACGCGGCCCACCGCGCCGCCCGGCTGGCCCGGGACCGTGACGCAGCCGACCGTGCCCGCCGGAGGTTCGCCGATTCCCGGCACCGTTGGCGTTGTGCCGCCGGCCGCGCCCGGGCAGATGCCGACTGTGGCGCCCGGGCAGGCGCTGCCGGTTACACCCGGGCAAACGCCACCGGGCGCACCCGGGCAGACGCCGACTGGCGCACCTGGGCAGGCGCCGCCAGCTACACCCGGGCAGATGCCGACTGTCGCGCCCGGTCAGGCGCTGCCGGTTACACCCGGGCAAACACCACCGGGCGCACCCGGGCAGGCGCTGCCAGTTACACCCGGGCAAACGGCACCGGGCGCACCCGGGCAAACGCGGCCCGCACAACCCGGTGCTCCTGCTCAGGCGACGGTGCCGGCCGGTGGGGCCATTGTCGCTCCGCCGCCACCGGGAGTGCCGCCGGCGGCAGCCACGCAGCCGCCAACCGGAAAGCCCGGGGCGGCCGTCGGTCCACCTGCGGCGGGGGGCGCCCCGGCGGGAGCCGGAACACCTCCATCTGCAGCGCCGCCCGTTGGCGCGCCGATCGTCAGCGCGACCGTTTCCGCGTCCGAGTGGATGACGGCCGGTGGACCGTACAACGTCCCGATCTCGATTCAGAATGTCTCGAGGCTGACGACGATCGCCGTGACGGTGACCTTCAACCCGGCCGTGGTGAAGGTGCGCGTGGTTCAGGAAGGCAGCTTCCTGCGCCAGGGCGGCACGACGGTGAGCTTCACCCAGCAGATCGATGCGACTCGTGGACGGGTCGACCTGACCGCGACACGGAGCGCTGACACCGTGGGCGCGTCGGGCTCCGGCGTCATCGCGTCCCTGGTGTTCGACGCACTGACGTCCGGGACGTCTCCGATCTCGGTGAGCGGCGCTGCCACTGGACCTGGCGGCGCGACCATTCCGCTTCAATTCTCTCCAGCTTCCGTCGTGGTACGGTAGGAACGAAGTAAACGACGATGTGCAGGTGGACGCAGGCCAATCGAGTGTGGCGCGCCGGCAGGGCCGGCGGGTATTCGTTCGTCGAGCTGCTGGTCGTGACGACCATCATCCTGATTCTGGCGTCGGCCGTGATGCCGCTCTCGCGCCTGACGATGCAGCGCCAGCGGGAGGCGAGGCTGCATCAGGCGCTGCGCGAGCTCAGGACGGCGATCGACAAGTACAAGGATGCGGTCGACCGGGGCCAGATAGGCGGGACCGACGTCAAGACCGGAAGCGAAGGCTATCCGCCCGATCTGGAGACGCTGGTGAACGGCGTGACGCCGCTCAACGATGCGTCGGGACGCAAGCTGAAATTTCTCAGGCGGATCCCTGAGGATCCGATGACGCGAAGCACAGACTGGGGCCTGCGCTCGTATCAGGACAAACCTGATACCTCCGGCTGGGGTGGCGGGAACGTGTATGACGTCTACACGAAGTCGACGGGCGTGGCCGTCGACGGAACCAAGTACCGTGACTGGGATTGAGGACGCGATGCTGAAGCGATCCGCAATTCGGCGCCGGCACGGCAGCCTCGGGTTCACGCTGATCGAGCTCATGGTGGTGATCTCGCTCATCGTGATCCTGGCCAGCCTCGGCCTGGTGCAGTACCGGAACTCGGTCGTACGGGCGCGCGAAGCCACGCTGAACGAAGACCTGTTCCGGATGCGGGATGCGATCGATCAGTACTACGCGGACAAGAGCCAGTACCCGCCCTCTCTCGATTCACTGGTCACTGAAGGGTACATCCGGCAGGTTCCAAAGGATCCGTTCACCAACTCGACGGACTCCTGGCAGGTCATCAAGGCCGATCCCGATCCGAACAACCCCACGCTCGACGCGGGCATCATCAACCTCAAGAGCGGTTCGGAGCAGACGGCTCTCGATGGGACCAAATACGCAGACTGGTAGGGTGGGACGACATGAGCTTCACATCAGGTGAACGATCACGGGGCGCGCGGTGGGTTGTCGCGGCCCTGTTCGCGGTGGCGGCGGGACTGACCGGAGCAGCCTGTGACAAGGTGCCGCTGCTGGCGCCGTCCGGCTCGACGATCTCGCTCTTCGCCAGCAGTTCAATCGTGCCGTCCAACGGCACGGTCGAGATCATCGCGACCGTGATCGAGAGCTCGGGCACGCCCGTGCACAACGGCACGACGGTGACCTTCTTCACCACGCTCGGCACCATGGATCCCATGGAGGCCACCACGAAGAACGGAAAAGCCACCGTCCACCTGGTCGCGGGAACCCAGTCGGGCGAAGCGCACATCCGGGCTGCGTCCGGGTCCTTTCAGACGACGGAGGCCGACGCGCTGGTGATCAAGGTCGGCAGCGCCGCCGCGGGAAGCGTCCAGTTGACCGCGAGCTCGCTGTCGCTCCCGGCTGCGGGCGGCACGGTGAACCTGCTCGCGGCCGTCCTCGACATCGCCGGCAACCGGCTGCCGGGAGTCAACGTGTCGTTCTCGTCGACGTCCGGGACGCTGGGGCAGTCCGATGTCGTCTCCGACTCCAACGGCGAGGCCCGCACAACCCTGGCGGCAACAGCGGACGCCACGGTGACCGCGACGGTTTCAGGGGCCACGCCGGCCCCGGCTCCGGCCACGATCAACATCAAGGTGAGAATTGCGCCTGGCGTGTCGATTGGCACCGCCAGCCCGAATCCCGCGACCGCGGGCCAGCCCGTCGTCATTCCGGTCACGATCACCGTGGCCGCCGGAGGGGCTGCTGTGCGGACGGCGACGATCGACTTCGGCGATGGCAGTGCGCTTCAGACGCTCAGCACGTCCGGCCTCACCAACGCCGTGCACACCTATGCGCGGAGCGGAACCTGGGTCACCACGGCGACGGCCGTCGACGCTGCGGGAGAATCTGGAACCGCGACGATGCCGGTGATCGTGAAACCGCAGGCGCCCATCCCCGTCACCATCTCGGTCAGTGCCAATCCGACGTCGAACACCGTCACCACGTTCACGGGGAACGCCACGCTCCCTGCCGGAGCCGCTATCGAAAGCTGGGACTGGAATTTCGGCAATGGCGTGACGAAATCCGGTAACTCGCCGATCGCGACTTGCATCTACGCCCTGCCTGGCACGTACTCGGTCAGCCTGACCGTCACGACAACCGACGGCGCCTCGGGATTCACGCAGATTGACGTGATCGTCCAGGGCACCACGTCTACCGTGTCGCTGTTCGTGTCGGATTCGACCCCGAGCATCGGCGTGCCGGTGACCTTCACCGCCACCGTGGCGTCCGGGCTGGTGGCGACCCAGTACAGGTGGTCATTTGGAGACGGGAGCTTCCCGCAGACCTCGACGGCCAACGCCATCGCTCACACTTTCACGGCTGCCAATACCTACACCGTGACCGTAACCGTAACCCTTAGCGATGGCAGTTCAGCGTCGGCTTCATTAACGGTGGTTGTCTCGTGATGCGCACGTGTGGACTGATCGTCAGCGCCTGGTCGCAGGCTCTCGATAGAAGGCGTGAGACTTCACGAGGGCGAGTGACCATCTCGACCGACCCCGAGACTTCCGATCCGGGCTATGCGATGGTTGCGCTCCTGGTGGGCCTGGCTGTGATGTCGGTCATGCTTACCGTCGCGCTGCCGGTGTGGAACACCGTGGTCAAGCGCGAGAAGGAAGAGGAGCTCGTCTTCCGGGGCCAGCAGTATGCGCGCGCGATTGATTTGTTCCAACGCAAGTTCGCGGGTGCCTATCCGCCATCGATTGACTACCTGGTCGAACAACGCTTCCTGCGGAAGAAGTTCAAGGATCCGATGACCAAGGACGGCGAGTTCCAGGTGCTCTACCAGGGGCAGCGCATGGGCAGCGCGCCGGGGGGCACCTCAGGCGCCGGCGGTCAATTCGGCCAGGGTGCTGGATCCAGCGGACAGGGCCAGGGCACCGGCGCGACGCGATTGGGCGGAGGCATGGTCACTCCCGGAGGATTCAACGCGCAGCAGGGTACATCCGGAATCGGGGGCGCAACGGCAACCTCGGGGAGAATCGTCGGCGTGGCGAGCAAGAGCACGGAAAAGTCGCTCCGCATCTACAACGGGCAGACGATCTACAACCGCTGGCAGTTCATGTATGTGCCGAGCTACGTCAACCCTGGCGCCGGCCGCGGCGGCTCGGTCAGGCCAGGTTCGGGGCCGGGCCGCGGGGGTGGTCCCGGGTTTCCCGGGCCGAGAGGGGGCCCTGGTGGCCGGCAGGGCGGACCCGGAGTCGGCGGGGGACGTGGCCTGGGCGGGCCCGGCGGCGATTAGTCGTTGGCTGGCCGAGGTGGCAGGTGAACGGTCCCCCGGGGGGGCCGGGTCGCACGGCGGGTATAAGCGCCCGCGCTTCCCATGGCCCCGTCCGGTGGACGCGACTCAGTTGACGTAGAACTCGACGCGCGTCTGTCCTGTCGCGCCATTCACTCCATACACTCGCAAGGTCACACCGAATCGTCCGGTGGTCTCGAAGATACGGGATGTCGTGTTTCCCGTCGTCGTCATCACGAGGTCGCCGAAATCCCATTCGTAGCGTTCGACCAGCGCTGCCGCGCCACCGATGGTCAGGACCGTCGCTGTGAAGGTGACGTTCTGCAGGCGCACCGGCGCGGTGGGATCGACCTTTACATTGACGGCCAGGGTGTTGCTGCCCCCGACCCGCGCCGTAATATTCGCCGTCAAGCCGCCGACCTGCGCCGTGACCAGCGCGTCGACCGACGAGAACAGCGTGGTGCGGGCCTGCCCATAGGCATCGGTGAGGACGACGAGGTTCGACAGCGTCCCGCTGGCGGCGGTGAAGGTGACCGACGCCCCGACGACGGCCTGGCCGGACGCGTCGGTGACGATCGCAGCGATTTCTGACGTGCTGGTCGAGGTGGGCGTCGAGCTCATCACGATGCGCCCGGGCACCATGCCGATCTGCACCAGCAGGGGAGCGGCCTGAACCGATCCCGAGGCGGCGGTGATCGAGGCCGTGCCCGACAGGGTGCCGGCGAGAAGCGTCGCGACCGCCCGCCCGTTGCTCGTATAGGCGGTGGTCGGCTCCATCGCGCCCAGCGTGGAGCGGAAGGTGACGATCGTGCCGTCTGGTACTGCGGCGCCGGTCGAATCGACCAGGATGGCCGTGATCACCAGGCTGCTGTTGTTGGCCAGCGCGTACGACTGAGCCGTCAGAGAGATGACGGCGTTGGTCGGCGCCACCGTCAGGGCCCGCTCACAGGAGGCAAGCGACCCGATCGCGCTGGCTGCTGCGAGCATCAGCAGAGTCCGGCGGATGACTGATCGAGGCTGGGTGCCGAGAATGGATGCGTTCATGATCATCTCGCTGTCGCTCACGATGGGACCGTGCCGGGCCAGCACCTGCCGGAGCGGCGCCGGTGAACCAGTATCAAGACCCGCGCCATCTCGCCCCGCATCTCTGGCGCGTCAGGGCTGCAGGCAGGTCAACACATGATGCTTATCGGCCGCTTGGCCCATCGCTCATCAGGGCCGGGACCGCGGTCCGCCACCCGGATTGCATATGGCTGCCCGCTGATGCCCGGGGCGACAGGGCGAAACGCTTCAAGGAACCGTGACGATGTGTGAATTCGGGAGCTCGGTGCGAGCCCGGGAGCGGTGAGGCGAGAGTGGAGCCGCCGCAGACGAGGCGCTCAACGACAGCTACACAAGGAAGGGGAGATCTCGTCTCGAGCCCACACAATTGGTAGCCACCGTGACGGTGGCGCTACAACTGCCGCACGACCGTGCCGGCCTCGGTGAGGAGATCCGCCACCAGCGGGTCGTTGTTGTAGTCGAAGTGGTAGTAGATCGTCCGTACGCCCGCCGCCGCCAGCACCTTCGCGCAATTGATGCACGGGAAGTGGGAGATGTACGCGGCAGATCCCGCGACGCTCACGCCACGCCGCGCGGCATCCGCGATCGCGTTCTGCTCGGCATGGACGGTTGCCTGTTCGTGACCGTCGCGCAACCGGGACTGGTGCGGAGTGCCCGGCAGGAATCCGTTGTACCCGGCAGCCACGATCCGATTGCGGTGCTCGCCGCCCGACACGAGCACGCAGCCGACGTGCAGCCGCCCGCACGCCGAACGGGACGCCATCAGCAGCGAGGTGGCCATGAAGTATTCGTCCCACGATGGCCGGGCCTGCCGGTTCTCGAGCAGTTGCGCGAGGTCGTCCACAAGGGTGGGTGCCGAAAGGGAAAGGTTGGGCGCGGTGGGGTCAACTGGCATGACGCCATCCTATGTCGGGTTTCGCTGAAGAGGAAAGGGGCTTGAGCGAGACGGCCTGCCAAGGCTCGGAGGGGAATGTTGGGGGGGCGGGCGCCTTATCGCCGCCACCGGGCGCGAAACGAACGGTCTGACAGGGTCCGGACCGGCCGATGCGAGCGTTCCTGAACCTCGAACAGGCAGTCGAGGACCGACATCAGCGCGATACAGCCGATGGCAAGAATGGCGAATGTCATGGCGACTCCTTGCGCCTCGATATCGAGCAAGAGTCGGGCCAAACGTCAGGCGTAGGAAACACAGGAATATCGCGTGGTAGGTGTGCGGTGTGTGCGCAGCAGCTACAAGATCCTGTTGCCGCGATCCCCGGGAAATTGGACTTGGATCAGCCCGGTGCGGGAACCACCAGGCCCCGGCATTCGCCGAACCCGATTGCCGCTGCGTTGGCCTTTGCGCAGCGCCCGTGGAAAACAACCTCGTCGCCATCCTCGAGGAAGGTACGGCGCTCTCCGGTCGGGAGCTCGAGAGGCGCAGCGCCGCGATCGGTGAGCTCGAGCAGGCATCCCCAGCTTGCCCTGTCCGGCCCCGATATTGTGCCTGTCGCAATCAGATCACCCGGCCTCAGATTGCACCCGTTGCTGGCGTGGTGGGTCACCAGCTGGCCAATGGTCCAGTAGAGGTCCGCGAGCGTCCCGTGGCTGACAATCATCGGCTCCAGCCCGGCCTCCGCCATCCTGGCGGTCCGCAGGCGGACTTCGATTTCGACGTCGATGCCGCCACGTTCCCGGTTCGATGGCGAATCGAGATACTCGAGCGGTTCCGGATCCCCGTGGGGCCGCCGGAACGAAGCGCGCCTGAACGGCTCCAGGGCTTCCATCGACACCACCCATGGGGAGATGCTGGTCGCGAAGCTCTTGGCAAGGAAGGGGCCGAGCGGCTGGTACTCCCACTGCTGGACGTCGCGAGCCGACCAGTCGTTCACCAGGCAGAGTCCGAACAGATGCTCGTCGACGCCGTTCAATGGAATCGGTGACCCCTGCGCATTGCCAGGTCCGATGAACGCCCCGATTTCCGCTTCATAGTCGAGCCGGCGAGTCGGCCCGAACACGGGCGGGCCCGGCGGATCGGAACGGATCTGGCCTCTCGGCCGGACCACCCGCGCTCCGCTTGCCACCACCGAGGATGCGCGGCCGTGGTAGCCGATGGGAACGTACTTGTAGTTGTCGAGCAGTGGATGCTCCGGGCGGAACATGCGTCCGACGTGGGTGGCGTGGAACACCGACGCATAGAAATCCGTGTAGTCCCCGATGGATGCGGGCATGAACAGCTCGACGGAATCCTGGGGGATGAGGTGGGCCTCTGCGATGCGCCGGTGGCGGGCGATGTCCTTGTCGCCGGCGCTCAGGACGTCGTGAAGTGCCAGTCGCAGCGCACTCCAGCCTGGCCTGCCGAGCGCCATCAGCGCATTCAACGACGAAGACGAACAGGCATCTGCGGCGCCGGCCGCGGGCCCCTCGAACAGCCCCTCCCGGCGGCAGGAGGCCACGTCCAGCACGAAGGTGCCAATCGCGACCCCCACCCGGGGCGTGTCGTGGGAATTGCGCCTGCCGAACACGCCGAACGGGAGGTTCTGGATTGGGTAGTCGGTGCCGGGCGCGTTCGCGGACTCCACCCAGCTTCGCGCACCGGGGTCGTGGGTGCGATTCACCTCGATTCCGCCTTTGGACAGGACCGCCGTGTGAGGGGGTGGGCCACGATTCCGGTGCCTGACTCCCGGCCCGGGCGGGAGCGGTGAAGCGCCTCGACCGGCCGGCGTTCACTCATAGTGCGCCGCCTTCGATCCAGGATCGATAGTAGTGCGGGTCTTCGATGGTCAAGGCGGTTCGGGCCACATTGAGCGGGCGAAACGTGTCGACCATCACCGCCAGCTCGGCGGTCCTGGCCTGGCCGAGAGAGGCTTCGGTCCGCCCGGGATGGGGCCCGTGAGGGATCCCGTCGGGATGAAGCGTGATCGACCCGTACTCGATGCCCTTGCGGCTCATGAACTCGGGCGTCGCGTAGTACAGCACCTCGTCGGACATCACGTTCGAGTGATTGTATGGAACCGGAATGGCCGCCGGGTCGAAGTCGTAGGGCCGCGGACAGAAGGAGCACACGACGAAGCCGTCGCCCTCGAAGGTCTGATGGGTGGGCGGGGGCAGATGCACACGCCCGACGCGAGGCTCGAAGTCGTGAATGCTGAAGGCCCACGGATAGTAGTAGCCGTCCCACCCGATCAGGTCAAAGGGGTGATGATCGACAACTACCCCGATCAGGCGGTTGTCCTTCTTGACGACGATCGTGAACTCGCCGGCCTCGTCGATGGTCCGAAGGTTCTCGGGCAGGCGAATGTCCCGTTCCGAGAACGGTGCGTTCTCCGTCAACTGGCCGTCTTCGTTCCGGTAACGGGCGGGGACCCGCAGGTATCCCCGGCTCTCGACGATCAGGCATCGGGCCGGCCGCTCGGTGAACGTCACCCGGTGGAGGATGCCGCGCGGAACGACGAGATAGTCACCGCGGGAGAACTTCAGGTCTCCCATCGGGCATTCGAGGACGCCGGCGCCGTCGCTCACGAAGATGAGCTCGTCGCCCTGCGCATTCCGGTAGAAATAGCTGTCGTCTTGCTCCGGCTGCGCGAAGAGCAGCGCCACGTCTTCGTTGAACAGGATTGGCACGCGATCGGCCGTCACGCTTCGGGATGTCTCGAGCAGCGACGTCCGGAAGTGGCGATGCCGGAACGCCGGCTCGTGATCGGTCTCCCACGGCAATGCCTTGATGACCGAGACGCTGGCAACCCGGGTCGGCTGGTACAGGTGGTAAAGCAGTGATGAAGGGCCGGTGAACCCCTTGTTGCCGATGAGTTCCTCGGCGTAGAGGCCTCCGTCGGGCCGCCGCATCTGGGTGTGGCGCTTCCTGGGGACCTGTCCGACTGCCTTGTAGATTGGCATGGCTAGAGATTTCCGCGCCGCGCCTGTTCGCGCTCGATGGATTCGAAGAGCGCCCTGAAATTGCCCTTGCCAAACCCGCGGCTGCCTTTGCGCTCGATGATCTCGAAGAACAGCGTGGGCCTGTCTTCGACGGGCTTGGAGAACAACTGGAGCAGGTACCCCTCTTCATCCCGATCGACGAGCAGACCGAGTGCGCGAACTTCGGCCATCGACTCGTCGATCGCGCCGACGCGTCCGGGCATCTGGTCGTAGTAGCTCGGCGGCACGCTGAGAAACTCGACCCCGTTCTGCCGCAACCGACCGACCGTGCCGACGATATCGGAGGTAAGCAACGCGATGTGCTGGACTCCCGGTCCGCGGTAGTAGTCCAGGTACTCGTCGATCTGGCTCTTCTTCTTCCCGGGCGCCGGTTCGTTGAGCGGGAACAGGACGGCGTGCGAATCGTCGGACATCACCACCGACATGAGCGCGCTGTATTCGGTCGAGATGTCCTTGTCGTCGAAGGTGATGTAGCGCGAGAACCCGAGCACGCGGCTGTACCAGTCGGCCCAGGTGTTCATCCGTCCCAGTTCGACGTTGCCGACGATATGGTCGATCCGCAGGATGCCGGCATCGTGGCCGGACGCGTCCCGCGGCTCGTAGCCCGGCAGGAACGGCCCCCGGTAGTCGCGGTACGACAGAAAGGAATGGATGGTGTCCCCATAGGTGGCGATCGACGCGTGTCGAACGGTGCCGTGGCCGTCGCGCAGGTCGGAGGGCGGATCGACCGGCTGAGCGCCGCGGGCAACGGCCTCGGCATACGCGGCGTCAGCGTCCTCGACGTGAAACGCGATGTCGCGCACCCCGTCTCCATGGAGCCGAAGATGGTCACTGACCGGCCCGTCCGGGCCGAGTGGCGTGGTGAAGACCAGGCACGCCTTGCCCTGCCGCAACGCGTAGGAGGAACGATCGCGGCGGCCGGTTTCGAGGCCGGCGTACGCGAACTCCGTAAAGCCGAACGCGTTCCGATAGTAGTAGGCGGCCTGTCTGGCGTTGCCCACCCAGAACTCGACGTGGTGGATGCTCTTCAACCGCAGCGGATTCGTGCGCATCGGTTGCCTTCTGGAAGGATCTGAATATACGTTCGCACACCAGGGCACCTTCGGGCAAGTCGGGGGCCGGCCACTTCCGATATAATTCACGGCTGCGCGAGGTCGCCGAGGTGATTGAAGCACGGCTGTATCGGATTACCGGCAGGGTTCACGGTGTCGGGTTCCGCATGTTCACCTACGACGCCGCGTCTCGGGAGGGCGTGACGGGTTACGTGCGCAACCTCCCCGACGGCAGTGTCGAGGTCCTGGCGGAGGGCGACCGTGAGGCGCTTGCGCGCCTGGACCATGCGCTCTGGCAGGGACCCGCCGGCGCGCGCGTCGACAGCGTCGACCTGCAGGAGGTGCCGCCAACGGGCCGGCACCTGGAGTTCTCGATCAGGAGTTCCCCGTAGCCACGAGGTTGAGGATGGTGCTGACACGACCGGATGCCCAGGTAATCGACAGCCTCAAGTCGCTCATCAGGAGCGTTCCAGACTTTCCCAAGCCGGGGATCGCGTTCTACGACATCACCACGCTGCTCGGCGATTCGGCCGGATTTGGCCTGGCGATCGACGCCATGGCGGCTCCGTTCATCGAGGAGGGGATCGAGGTCGTCGTCGGCATCGAGAGCCGGGGGTTCATCCTGGGCGGGGCGGTCGCCGACCGGCTCGGCGCGGGATTCTGTCCCGTCCGGAAACCGGGCAAGCTCCCGTGGAAATCGATTCGGGAGACGTTCGACCTCGAGTACGGCAGCGACGCCATCGAGATTCACGAAGACGGCGTCCGGCCCGGGCAGCGCGTGCTCGTCATCGATGACGTGCTGGCGACGGGAGGCACCGCACGTGCCGCCACCAGGCTGGTCAAGCGCCTCGGCGGCCACGTCTGCGCGCTGGCGTTTCTGATCGAACTGTCGTTCCTCGAGGGCCGGGAGAAGGTGTCAGGCGAAGAGGTCTTCAGTTTGCTGACGTACTGACCGATACGACGGGCATGAAGAGACGAACGACCCGGACCGCCCCGGTTCTGGTGCTGGCCGCCCTGCTCGCGGCTGCGTATTTTGGCACCATGTCGGCAGACTCCAAGCGCTACCGCGCACACATCTTCCCAAGCCGGGCCCAGCCGGCCGCCTCGGTTCCCGTCGAGGATTTTCGGGTCAACGAGAGCGTGACCGACAACGGGGGGGTCCAGTATTTCTGGCTCCATACCCCGGAGGGCGCGTTCAAGTTCCCCTTCGAGACGATCGAATCCGTCGAGTTGACGAGATTTCTCGGCCTGGCACGCGGCAACATCGCGCAGTACGAAGCGCGGATCTTCGGGAAAGTCGACACGCGGACGGGCACGCTCGACATCGTGAACATGCGAGGGGTGAGCCGCGGCGTCGAGTGGTACATGATGCCGGGCGTCCAGCCCGACAGGGGCGAGGGGCTCTACAGGATCGTGTTCGGCGACACGGCCGGCGAGCCGGTCATGCCGACCCCGCCGCCGCCGGCCCGTGAAGTGTCGCCGCCCCTGGTGCCGCCGGCCCCGATCGGAGGGGGCGAGGCGGGCGCAGCGGGCGCGGCCGGAGGCGCCGCGCGCGGTCTCACGAAGGAGGAGCTGTTCGCACGAAAGACCGTTGAGCAGCTGAACGCGGAAAAGCCGCTGCTCGACGCGTTTTTCGATTTCGACAAGGCCGACCTTCGCGTCGAGGCGCAGACGGTGCTCCAGCGCGACGGCCAGTGGCTCACCAAGTGGGCCAGCGTGAAGGTTCGCGCCGAGGGCTACGCCGACGTCCGCGGCAGCAACGAATACAACCTGGAGCTCGGAGAGCGCCGCGCCGAGGCGGTCAAGGCGTTCCTGGTGAGCCAGGGCGTGCCAGCCGATCGCATCGCGGTGGCGTCGATGGGCAAGACCGAGGTGTTCTGCTCAGAGCAGACCGAAGCGTGCTGGGCCCGGAACCGGCGCGCACGATTCATCATCACGGAAAAGTAGAGCGCTCGGCCGCAGCCGAACGCACGGATGGAGGCCGTCAGGCCGGGCACGTGCGCCCCGCCTGCCGGCCTCTCGGCATTCCAGGCTGCCTGGATGTGAGGTTGGAGGCGTCACCTGCCCCGTGCCTCGAGCCATCCTCCTGATCCATAATGTGAGGTCCATCTTCGGGCGCGTGTAGCTCAGGGGATAGAGCAGCCGCCTCCTAAGCGGCAGGCCAGCGGTTCAAATCCGCTCACGCGCACCACTTTCTTGCCCGGACGATTCCGGGCGCCGTTGCCGGCGTCCGCAGTGGCCGGTTGACGGGTCAATCGGGCCCGCTGTGCAGTCATCCTCGTTGTGTGCCGGGTTGCGGTTATAATAGCGGGTCACCTTCACTGAGACAGACCTTCCTATGAAGCGAACCGAACGTCACCATCTGAAAGAGAACGAAGTCGCCGAGTGGGTCATGCACGCGAAGGACACCTTCGAGCAGAACCGCTCAGCGATCGTGTATGGCGGCGTGGCCGTCGTCGTGGTCATCGTCGGACTGCTCGGGTATGCCGCCTGGCGCCAGAACGTCGAGGCGAACTCGCGCGAGCAGCTTGCGGCGGCCATGGCGATTGCCGAGGCACCCGTGACGGCCCCGGCCGCCCCGGAACCCGGGAAGCCCGCGGTGCAGTCCCCCGGTACGTTCCTGACGGAGAAGGCGAGGCTCGAGGCCGCGCTCCCGAAGCTCAAGGCGGCTGCTGATGCCTATCCGGGCACCGATGCCGGGACGATCGCGCGTTACCGCGAGGCGTCGGCCCTGGTGGCGCTCGGGCGGATTGACGAGGGGATCAAGCAGTACCAGATCGTCGCCGACCAGGGCAAAGGCGTCTACTCGGTGATGGCGCGTCTTGGTATCGCAGAGGCCGAGGTGCTGGCCGGCAAGTTCGATCAGGCGATCAGCGCCTATAAAGACATCTCGGTCAAGAACGCCGAGGATGTTCCGCTCGATGGCGTGCTGATGGGCCTGGCGCGGGCGTACCAGCAGGCGGGCAAGGCCGCTGACGCACGTCAGACCTTCAAGCGGATCATCGACGAGTTCCCGCAGTCGGGCTATGTCCCCTCGGCGCGGAAGGAACTGGATTCACTCGACGCCGGCCAGCCCTGAGCGAAGGCCCGAAGGGCCGGGGCGCCTAACGTCCCGGCCGCGTCCGATCGGGGCTTCCGAAGAACCGGTAGCTGAGAATCTTGTAGACGAGCTTCGCGCACAGGAACGTTGGCGCCACCAGCCCCGCCAGGGGACTGAGTTCGACGACATCGCACCCGACGACATGCTTGCTCCCGTTCACCATCCGTAGCAGGGTCAGCAGTTCCCTCCAGCTCAACCCGCCGGGTTCGGGCGTACCGGTGGCCGGCATCACGGCCGGATCGAGGCCGTCCACGTCGATCGTCAGGTAGACCTCCTCGCTGAGAGCGTCGACCACGCGCCTCATCCAGTCCGGATCGTCGCGCATGTTCCAGTCGTAGAACACCCGCGTCGACAACCCCGGCAGCGCCGCAGCCTCGGCAGACGACAGGCTGCGGACTGCAACCTGGACACATGGGGCGAGATCGAGGACACGCCGCATGGCCGACGCGTGGCTGTGCGGATCGCCCAGGTAGTCCGCCCTCAGATCCGCATGCGCGTCGATCTGCAGGACCGAGAGCCCGGGCGTGCGCCTGGCGACGGCTGCGACGAGAGGAGCCGTAATCGAATGCTCGCCACCGAGCGCCACGAAGAACTTACCTTCGTCCAGCAGCCATCCCGCGGTGCGTGAAATCTCCTCGAAGGCTTCCGCCGTCGACGAGAACGGAAGCTCCATTTCCGGCAGGGTGTGGATCCCGATGTCGCAGACCTCGACGGCGTTTTCCTCCTCGTACAGCTCCATCTGCGTGGACGCCAAGAGAATCTCGCGGGGACCGTGCTTGGTGCCGGGCATGTACGAGGTCGTGCGCTCGAACGGAATCGGCAGAATCACGGCGCGACACTTTTCGAACGATGCGTCGTCAGGGTCGAGCCCGCCAAAGGTGAGCGGCAGACCGGGGTGGTAGGGGAGAGGTGCGGTCATGGATTCTTCCTCTTCGATGCCGTCTTCAGAAGGCCCGGCCCACGCGGACGAAGATGGCCGGGCCGATCTTCCTGGTTCGCGCGGCCGGATCGCGCGTCAGGGCCACACCGGTTGCGAGTGTGAACGGGTAGGAGTAGCCAAGGGTCACGTCGAAGGCCATCTCCGCTCCGGCCGATGTCCGGATCTCGCGCCACCCGGGCGCCCGGCCCGACCACGCGTCTCCGGCGTCGACAAACGCCGCCGCATGCAGCTGGTTGAGGAAGATCGGCATCGCGCCCGACCCTCGCTCGAGGCGCGCCAGCCTCACGCGGACGTCGAGGTTGACCACGCCGATGCGGTCGCCCGTCGCCGTGTCCTGCGCAAATCCCCTCAGCAAGCCCAACGCGTGCCGTCCGAAATCATATCCGGACTGCGCCTGGTTGCCTCCGAGGCTGAACACCCGGCTGACCCGGGGGTCGCCCGACGACAGGCCGACGGCCGCACGTACAGCCACAACGGCGTGCGGGATGGCCGTCGGCAGATAGACGCGGGCGTCGAACGTGCCCGCGCGAGCCGCGCCATCGGCGCCAAGTGCAGGGACGACCGCCTCGTATGTCAGCCGGGTGGTCAGCCCGTGTTCCGGGCTCACTGGATACCCGTAGAAACGCGCGGTCGTGAGCGTGAACCCGAGGCGGACCGCATTGCGTGTGCTCACATCGGTCAGGGTCGCGGTCCGCAGCGTATCCCGGATGAAATCGACGGTCGCAAATACGCTGTGCGCGTAGCGGGTTCGCCGCGTGACCAGCAGCACGCCCGCCGCCACCTCGCGGCTTTGCTCCTCGATGTCTTCCGGTGCGCGGCCTGGCGCCAGTGTCTGATTGAAATACGGGGTCGTGGTGCTCGACATTCCAGCGAAGAAGGCCGGCCACCATCGGTAATACGCGTAGTTGACACTCCAGTCGGGCCTCCGCCTGGTCAGGCCCGGCCCCAGGTTGGCGACCGGCGATACAGGCCACAGCAGGTCGATGGCGTAGGCGTGGTAGCCCAGCACGTCCTGGCCTGTCACCGCGGCGCCGGCCAGCCAGCGGTCCCCGTCCGACACGAGACGAGGCTCCCACGCGCGGGGCCCGAGCGTCGCCCAGGGCGAGTAGGTTCGGACCTTGGCGGCATCGGGTGGTCGAGACGGCGGAGTGGTCGCGGATGCCGGCTCGACAGGAGGCGTTTCATCGGAATCGAACGTGACGTCTTCGCAGAGATTTGCGGAGGGCAGAGGAGCTGAGAAGAGATCGTATCCCTGATCGGTGAGGCCGACGAAGACGACGGTCCGCCCGTCAGGCGCCACCTCGGGCGACATTGCACCGCCCGCGATGCTGAGCACGCGCGAGACGGGCGCCGCACCGGCGCGCGTGCCGTTCTCAATGGCGATTCGAAGAAGCTCGAACGGTTCCTGGCCCCTCGCCGATCCAAACACCACGAAGCGCCCGTCCGGGCTCCAGCTCGGCGCGACGTTTCGTGAACGGCGCGACGTGACCAGTGTCGAGACCGTCCCCAGGCGCCCGTCGATGAGGACGATATCGGACGTGCCGTCCAGCCTCTGGCGCTCCGCGACGAGATTGGAGCCGTCGGGGGACCAGCGAGGCGACAGAAATTGCGTGTCCGGCGCGGCCACGCTCAGTTCCGGGTGCAGATCGACCGAGGGCGGTCGCCCGGGACCAACGGGCTCGCGCAGGCGAAGGATCGCGATCGAACGGCGACCAGCGTCCGCAACGACAACGGCGAGGCGGCTGCCGTCGGGCGAGACATCCGGAGACGCGAAGCGGGAGCCTCGTGTCAGGCGCCAGGTCCGGCCAGTTGACAGGCGCCGCGCATACAGGTCGCCGAACAACGATGTGGCCCCCGAGATTTCGAGCTGATCGAAATACACCCAGTCCTTTGAAGCGCTGATGCCCTCGCCCTGGTACCGGTCCGCCAGGCGCACCGGAGGTCGGCCATCCAGCCCGACTCGATACAGGCCGGGGAATCCGTCCGGGGTTTGCACCGAGTACCAGATCGAAGCGGGGCCCCCGGTGCCGCGGTCGCGCACGAAGCGAGGGCCGGACACGGCGAACCCGTGGGTCGTCAGGCGCCGCACCGTTGTGACAATGGACTTCGTCCCGGCGGATTCGGCGACCCGTTTGCGCTCGAACTCGGCCCAGAGCTGCGTGGCGCCCTTTCCGTACGTCTTGTTGAAGGCGCCGCCGCCAAACAGGGGCAGCCGTCGGGCGCTGTGGCGGGCGAGGTCGCCCAGCGTCGAAGCCCCGTAACGGTCCGCAAGGAACTGTGTGAAGAACCCGCCGTAGAGGTACGGCGCGTTGCCGGAGGGCCATGCGACGAGGCCGCCGCCGGCCCTGTCGATTGGCTGGAAGCGGCCGGCGCGAGCCTCCTGCGTCATGATGGCGGCAAAATCCCCGGCGCGCAGGCGACCGCGGCCGGTCAGCGTGCTCTCGGCGTAAACGGCAATGCCCTCCGTTTCCCAGAGGGGCAGGAACAGATTCGGGAACGCGGGTGGCGTTCTCCCGAAGACGGCTCGAACGGCAGCCATGACCCCGCCGGTCTCATCAAGGTGCAGGATGTGCGTGTACTCGTGGGTAAAGACGAGGCGAAGCCAGTCGTCGGCGTTTCCGAGCGGGGACCGTGGCTCGGGCGGGATGGCGGTAATCTGGATCGTGTCGTATGGGACCGGCGTCGCCCACCCGTTCGAGACGTCGGTCTGGTCTACGAGAATGACGTGGGTCAGCGCCGGAGCGGGCAGGCCGAGCCGCGCCGACAGTTTCGGGCGCGTGTCCTCGGCAATCGCCGCGAGACGGCTCGCGATCGCCTCCTCGCCCTGGTGGAAGTAGATGCGAAAGTGCGGCGTGGCCAGCACGCGAAATCGCAGCCGGGGTTCGTACTGGCCGGCGGCAGGCGCGGCGGCCGCACCGAGGAGCAGCAGGATCACGATCGCGCGAAACCGTGAGTGAGTCATGACCTGGGCGGGATCCCGCGCCACACGTCCTTCAGGAACCGGAAGTCAGCAGCCGGCGACAGCGTGATTCCATGGACGTCGGGTTGCGCCACCGCCACGTTGGTTTTGTACCACAGGCTGATGTAGGGCACCTCCTCCGCGACCAGGCGCTGCGCGCGGCCGTAGAGCTCCCGCCGGATCCCATCGTCGGTCGACACCGTCGCCTCGTCGATGAGACGGTCCACGCGCGGGTCCGAAAAGAACCCCCGGTTGAACCCCGTCGGGGGCATCTGCCTGGAGTGAAACACTCTTCGCAGCATGTCGGGATCCGACACGCCCACCCACTGCAGGGTGAAGAGCTGGAAGTTCCCGCTCAACACGTCGGCGTACAGCGTCGCAAACTCGTAAGCCCGCACATCGACGCCGACGCCGACGCGCCTGAAATCCTGCTGAATGACCGCGGACTGCAGCCGGTTGAACTCGGTCGACGAGACTTTCAGCGACAGGGTGAGCCGGGTGCGGGGTCCATCGCCGTCCGGGTCCGGATATCCCGCCTGGTCGAGCATCCGCCTTGCGAGGGCGGGATCATAGGCGAAATCGGGGACGTCCCGTTCGAAGGCCCACGACATCGGCGGCACGATACCGACCGACGGCGAAGCCAGGCCGCGCCGCAGGTATTTCACGATGGCGTCGCGGTCGATCGCGTGGGCGAGCGCCTGCCTGACCCGGACGTCGCGCAGGACCGGATCGCGCAGGTTGAGGCCGACATACGCATAGTCGGTTCCGGCCGAGGTCACCACCTGCAGCCTGCGCTCGCGACGGAACTCCTCGACGATGTCGGGCGCGAGATCGTTGACGACCAGATCGATACCGCCCTGTCTCAGCTCGAGGCCGCGCATGATGTCGTCGGGCACCACGCGCAGCTCGAGCCCGCCGTTCTTCGGAGCGCCGTCGTAGTAGTCGCGGTTGGCGCTGAGCACCAGGCGGTCGTCGACGTCCTGGCGTACGAAGCGATACGGCCCGGTGCCGACTGGTGCGGTCTGGAGCGCGGGGCCGGCGCCGGCCGGCACCACCGACATGACCAGGTTCACGGGAAACGATCCGAACGGCTCCTTGAGGGTGAACTGGACCGTATAGCGATCGACCGCCCGGACACTCGCCAGCATCCGATAAGCGCCCTTCTTCGCCGAGACGAACGAAGGGTCGAGAAAGCTGGCGAACGTGTAGACGACGTCTGCGGAGCTCAACTCGTGGCCGTCCTGGAACCGGACGCCGCGCCGGAGGCGGGCCACGTAGGTGAGCGGATCGGGCTGGGTGAGGCTGTCGGCGAGTCCAGGCACGACCCTCAGTCTGTCGTCCACGCGCATGAGTTGATCGAAGATCAGCTGATGCACCCGTTGAGACGCCTCGTCGGTGCCGATTCGGGGGTCGAGATTGTTCGGCGAGTTGACCACCGCGACGCGGAGCACTGCGGGATCGCGCGGCCGCTCGGTGCCGCAGGCGGTCGTGATCCCGGCCGCCAGTGCGAGACACACCAGAAGGCGGGTGCTCATTCGTCGATGTCGCGTTTGAGATCGGCCAGCACGGTCAGCGCTTCCAGCGGTGTCAGGCGGTTGACGTCGAGATCCTTCAACCTGCGCGCGATCGCATCGTGGGCCGTCGCCCGTTCGAACAGGCCCAGCTGCTGTTGCGAGGAGGGCCGGTCCGACTCGAGCGAGGGCCTGCCGCCCTTCGTCAGGGCGTCCTGTTCCAGCGCGTCGAGGATGGTCCGCGCCCTGGCGATGACCTCGGGCGGCAGTCCGGCCAGTCGGGCGACCTGGATGCCGTAGCTGCGATCGGCCCGCCCCGGGACGACTTTCCGGAGGAATACGATCTCGTCGCGCCACTCGCGCGCCGAGACGTGGCAGTTGACCACGCCAGGCAGCGAGTCGGCCATCTCGGTGAGCTCGTGGTAGTGCGTGGCGAACAGCGTCTTGGGCCGTGCGTGGCGATTGGTGGCCAGGTGCTCGGCCACGGCCCAGGCGATGCTGAGACCATCGAAAGTCGAGGTGCCGCGCCCGATCTCGTCGAGAATCACGAGGCTGCGGGAAGTCGCCGAGTGCAGGATGTTCGCGGTCTCCTGCATCTCGACCATGAAGGTCGATTGGCCCCTGGCGATGTTGTCGGAGGCCCCGACCCGCGCAAACACGCGATCGACCAGCCCCATCTTCGCTTCGCGGGCGGGAACGAACGACCCCGCCTGGGCCAGCACGCACGACACGGCCACCTGCCGGAGATACGTCGACTTGCCCCCCATGTTCGGGCCGGTCAGCAGCACGACCTGGCGCGAAGTGGTCCCCAGATCGACGTCGTTGGGCACGAAGGGGTCGGGGCAATGGCGTTCGACCACCGGGTGGCGGCCGTCCACGATGAGGATGGCCCCGCTGTCGTCGACCTGCGGCTTGATGTAGTTGCAGAGCGCGGCGGTCTCCGCCAGCGCGGCGAGCACGTCCAGCGTGGCGATGGCGCGCGCGGTGTCCTGGATGCGGGGAGCCTCGGCGGCGACCTGCCCGCGCAGCACCTCGAAGAGTTCGATCTCGCGTTCCAGGATCCGCTCGTCCGCCCCGAGGATCTTCTCCTCGTACTCCTTCAGCGCCGGGGTGACGAATCGCTCGCCTCCGGCGATGGTCTGTTTGCGCTGGTAGTCGGACGGCACCGCGTGGAGATTCGACCTGGACACTTCGATGTAGTAGCCGAACACGCGGTTGTAGCGCACTTTCAACGACGAGATGCCGGTCCGCTCGCGTTCGTGCGCTTCCATCTCGGCGATGATCTGCTTGCCGGACCTGGAAATCGTGCGCAGCTGGTCGAGCTCCGGGTCTACGCCGTCGCGGACACACCCGCCCTCGCGCGCCAGGGCGGGCGGCTGATCGACGATGGTGTCGTCGATCCCGCGGCGCACCTCCTCGACCTCGTCCAGCTGGGCGAGCAGGCTCGTCACGAGCGGCGCCTGGAGGCCTTCGAGCAGCATCCGGACGCGCGGAACGGTCGCCAGCGACTGCTTCAGCGCCACCAGGTCGCGCGGGCCGGCCGTGCCAAGTGCCGCCCGGGCCACCAGCCGCTCCATGTCGTGGACCAGCCTCAACGTGTCCCTGAACTTGCCCCGCTCAGTGCTTCGGAACGCGAAGTCCTCAACCGCATCGAGCCGGTCGCGAACCGGCTCGAGCATCGCCAGCGGCCGCAGGATCCACGATCGGAGCAGGCGCGCGCCCATCGACGTCGCGGTCTGGTCGATCTCGTTGAGCACGGATCCAACCCGCCCGCCGTCCGCCGCCTCGACCAGCTCGAGGTGCCTGACGGTGATCGGATCGATGATCATGCGGTCTGAGTGTTCCTTGAACGCCACGCCGCGGACGTGCAGCAGATCGGCCTTCTGCGTGTCGCGCAGGTAGTAGAGCAGGGCCCCGGCGGCGCGAGCGGCTGCCGGATGGGATTCGAGGCCGAAGCCTTCGAGCGAATGCGTCCGGAACTGTTCGAGGATCGCGCGCCGCGCGCTCTCTGCTTCGAAGGTCCAGGGGTCGGCTGTGGTCACCGTGATGCCCGTGCGAGACGCGGGCGGAAGCACCTCGTCGATCGGCGCGTCGGAGGGCACCAGGATCTCGCGCGGCCGCAGGACGGCCACTTCGTCCCGCAGCGCCTGGACGGCGTCGCGGCCGGTGTACTCGGCGGCCATGAACTCTCCGGTGGAGAAGATCCAGGAGGGCCGCGCCAAACGTCGGTGTGTCATCGTGCCGGATGACCGCGAAGGTGAACGCCGGCTCTCGGGCGTCGAGATACCCGCCCTCGGTGAAAGTGCCCGGTGAAACGACGCGCACGACGTCGCGCCTGACCAGTCCCTTTGCCTTCTTCGGGTCCTCGACCTGTTCGCAGATGGCGACGCGGAATCCCTTCGTGACGAGACGGGCCAGATAACCTTCCGCCGCGTGATAGGGAACGCCGCACATGGGAATGGTGCCGCCCTCGGAATCCTTGCTGCGCGAGGTCAGGGTGAGATCGAGGGCGCGCGACGCCACCAGGGCATCTTCGTAGAACATCTCGTAGAAATCACCCATGCGGAAGAAGACGATCGCGTCGCGGTACTGCCGCTTCGCGTCGAGATACTGCCGCATCGCGGGCGTGGCTTGCGCGCCCGACCGCACGGGAGCTGGTGATTCCGGTGAAGGACCCATGGACGCTCTCAGCATAGGTGTCGCGCTTCGGAGCCGTCAAGCCGTTCAGCGGACTGGTCTTCGCGCCTCGGAGTGGCGCACGGCCGGAGTATGGTGACACAATCGGGGCATGCTCATCGCTGCGCTCGATACGACCACCCGGGCCGGCAGCATGGCCCTGCTGCGGGACGGGCAGGTCCTCGATCTGGGCGTCGGTGACCCGGCCCGGGGCCACGCCGAGCGCCTGCCCGAGGACCTGATCGCGCTGATGAAGCGGCACGGGCTCCGGCCGCGCGATGTCGACCTCTACGCGGTCACCGCGGGGCCAGGGTCGTTCACGGGCCTGCGAATAGGCATTGCCACGGTACAAGGGCTCGCATTCGCCGCGCGCCGGCCGGTCGTCGCCGTGTCCGCGCTCGAGGCGCTCGCCGTCGCGGCCCTCGGCCCGGGGCGCCTGACGGGCGACTTCCCGGTCGCCGTCTGGATGGACGCGCAGCGAGGCGAAGTGTTTTCGGCCGTCTACCGGCGATTGTCCCCGGAGAACACCGCTGGCGCGCCGTTTCACGAGGGCGCTGCACCCGAGGTGGACATCGTCGATCAGGCGGAGGTCGCCAGTCCCGACGACACGCTGGATCGCTGGCGCGGAACACCATTTGGCGACAGACTTCGGTTCATCGGAGACGGCGCAATCAGGTATCGCGAGCGCATTCTCGCCGGGTTCGGACCCGGGGTGACCATCGTCGATCCGACGCCCCCGCTGGCCGCCGTCATCGGCGAGATGGCCGGGCGGCGAGCAGAACGCGGCGAAGCCGTGGCGCCGCATGCCATCCGTCCCGTCTACGTGCGGCGGCCAGACGCGGAGTTGGCCCGTGACAGGCGTGCGAGGGCCTGAGATGGACGGCGTGCGCTTTGAGGAGATCGACTTGCGCTTTGAGGAGATCGACGTCGAGCGCGATCTCGGAGCCATCCTGGATCTCGACGCCTCGACGTTCTCCTCGCCCTGGACTCGTCCGATGTACCAGCAGTTCCTCGCGAATCGCCAGGTCGCTCACATTTGCGTGATTCGGACCGGAGAAGCAGGACTGGTCGGCTACTGCTCGTACATGCTGATCGTCGACGAAATCCACATCAACAACCTGGCTGTCCGGAAGGAATGGCGTGGACGTGGGCTGGGCGAGGCCCTGATTGCACACGTCATCGACACGGGCTCCAGGCTCGGCGCCCGAAGCGCTACCCTGGAGGTGCGTCGGTCGAACGTCGGCGCCCGGGCGCTCTATGCCAGGGCGGGTTTCGTCGAGGAGGCAGTTCGGAGGAACTACTACACCGCTCCGGTCGAGGACGCGCTGGTGCTCTGGAAGCGTGAGTTTTGCTCGACCCTACGCCCGGATCCAAGTTATTGAATCGAATCCAGGTGCTTGAATCGGCCATGGCCTTGTGGTAGTTTTCCCGTAGACACATGGGTTTGATCTCCGAGGTCCCGAACTCAGTCAGACCCGCATCGAGGGCCCAACCGATGTACCTGCACCGGTGCACCCGCGCGCTTCTGCAAGCCCAATAGAAGGAGGCGGAGGGAATGACGGCAGACTCATCCGATCTGAGGTCGCTGCTGATCCAAACCGACGGCGAGTTTCGTCAACTCGCGAACCGGCACCGCGAACTGGAAGACCGACTCCACGAATTGTCAGACAAGCAGTATCTGTCCGAGCCCGAGCAGGTCGAGCAGGTGACGCTGAAAAAGCGGAAGCTCCAACTCAAAGATCGAATGGAAGACATCATCCGCAGAACTCGCGGAATGGCGGAGCCGCACACCTTGTCGGCTTGAGACTCCGCACGCACGGGGCGCACCCGGTGCGTCTCGCGAATCGAGAACCCTGAAACGGCGGCCGCGCTCGAGACGAGCTCCGGCCGCCGTTTCCGTTTTGAGGGACCGAACCTCGCGTGGGCGGCTGGCGGTGGCTCTGGCGCGTGAAGTGGGCATCGCGATGCTCGGCATGTAGAATAGGCTACGATGCGATTTGATCGAGCTGGATGGCCGTTCATCGGCCTGGGCCTTGTACCGGCGACCGTTTTTCTTGCGGCGGGGTGGTGGCTGGCGGGCGGCGTGTTTCTCGCCCTCGCGGCGTTCATGGCGTTCTTCTTTCGCGATCCGGAGCGCAGGATCCCGGCGCAGCCCGGCTCGGTGGTGTCGCCGGCCGACGGCCGGGTCATGGTTGCGGGTGACGGGCAGACCGGTGTCGCTCCGCCCGGAACGTGGCGCCAGATCAGCATTTTCCTCTCACCGGTGAACGTCCATATCAACCGCATCCCGGTGGGCGGAACGGTCGCCCGCGTCCAGCGCACGCCTGGACGATACCTGGCCGCGTACCGGCCCGAGTCCGGCGTCTCCAATCAGCGGAACGAAGTGTGGATCGATCATGACGGCGAGACTGTCGTGTGCCGGCAGGTCGTCGGCGTCCTGGCCAGGCGGCTGGTATGCCGGGTTCGTCCGGGAGACGCGGTCGAGACAGGCCAGCGGTTCGGCCTCATGAAATTTGGCTCTCGCATCGATCTGTTCCTGCCGAGTCACGTCCGGCTGCTGGTGGGCGTCGGCGACAGGGTTCGGGGAGGCGAGACGATTCTGGCGGCGTGGGACACACGCCGCGGGGAACCGGGATGTTGAATACCGAAGACTCCACCCCTCCCGCCTCAAGCCGGCGGCGGGGCCTTGTGCTGGAACCGCTGGGGCGTAACGGACAGGCCAGGGCCCGGCTGCGCCGGGGCGTCTACCTGCTGCCCAGCGTGTTCACACTCGGCAACCTCTTCTGCGGCTATGCGTGCGTGCTGTACGCCATGCGGCGGGATCTCGAGACCGCGGCGCCGTTCATCGCAGCCGCGATCGTCCTGGACATCTTCGACGGGCGGATCGCCCGAATGACCGGGACCGAGAGCCCGTTCGGCAAGGAATTCGACTCGCTGGCCGACGTCATTTCATTCGGCATCGCGCCCGCGATCATGGCCTACGTGTGGGGATTGGAGCCGTTGAATCGCCTTGGGTGGGCCGCCGGGTTCATCTTCGTCACGGCCGCCGCCATGCGGCTGGCGAGGTTCAACATCCAGAGCACGACAGCGTCCGACAAGCGCTACTTCGCGGGATTGCCCAGCCCGGCGGCCGCCGCTGTGGTGGCCGGCACGATCTATCTGTACCCCCAGGGCTTTCAGGGCCAGGCTGGCGCGCTGGTCGCGCTTGCCATGATCATCGTGCCCGGCGTGCTGATGGTTTCGACCGTGCGATTCCGCAGCTTCAAGACCATCGATCTCCAGGCCCGGCGTTCCTACAAGGTGCTGGCGATCCTGGCGTTGGTCATCGCGCTCGTCCAATGGCATCCGAAAGTCGTGCTGGTCATCCTGGCGTACACCTATCTGCTGAGCGCATTTGTCGAATGGGTCGTGCAGCGCATCCGGCGCAGGGGGCAGCGATCCGCCCCGCCTGCCGCGACGCCAAGTGCATGAGGTAGCGGCGCGCCGCTATCCGGCGGCCGGGCCCGCTGGCGCCGGGTCGCCAGGCGCTCGGCCGATCGGAATTCTCAGCGTCACGGTCGTGCCGTTTCCCGACGCGCTCGTCACCGTGATGCTTCCCCCGTGCAGGTCGATGTTCCGCTTCGCGATCGTCAGGCCGAGACCCGTTCCGACGGCCTTGGTCGAGAAGTAGGGTTCGAACACGCGCCTCAGCGCCTCGGCGTCCATCCCGGCCCCCGTATCCCTGACCTCGATGTCGACGGCCCGATCATCCCCGGCGGCGTTCGCCGTAATCCTGAGCTCGCCCCCGCTGGGCATCGCGTGAAGGGCGTTGTCGATGATGTTGGTCATCGCGCGTCCGATCAGCGTGCGGTCGATCCAGATGAGCGGCAGCTCCGCCGGGACGTCGATTCGCAGCAGGATCCGGTCCGACACGCCAGTCCGGTACGGCTGCACGATCTCGTCGACCAGCTCGCCGACCGATGTGGCCACGGGCCGCGGCGTCGGCGCGGAGGCGAAGCTCGAGAATTCTCCGGCGATCTGCCTGAGCAGCCGGACCTGGCTGAGGATCGAGTTGATGCAGTCCTCGAGAATCGGGGACAGCGGGCTCCCGCGGTCGACGTGAACGCGCCGGAGGTGCTCGGCCGACAGCTGGATGGGCGTCAGCGGGTTCTTGATCTCGTGCGCCACCTGCCGGGCCATGTCGGCCCACGCTTCGAGCCGGTGGGTGCGCTCGAGCTGGGCCTGCTGGCGCTGCAGTTCGGACGCCATGCTGTTGAACGCTTCAACCAGGCGTCGCAGCTCGTCCGACGACGTGAGGGCGACGCGGGCATCGAGATCGCCGTGGGCAATTCGTGAGGTCGCACGGCGCAGCCGGTTCACGGGATCCGCGATCCGCTCGGCCATCCAGTACCCGAGGCCCGATCCGGCGAGGATGAAGGCGACGACGGCGAGCAGGATCCGCCGGGTCAAATCGTCGATCTCGCGCTCGATGGCCTGCTGGCGCAGTGTCAGCGGCACCGTGAGGATCGCCTCTCGGCCGCCGGCCCTGACGGGCGCCGCCGCGAGCATGTAGGTCGATCGTCCCGCCCGCTCCTCGCCGACAATCCCCGCCCGCCGATCGATGGCGATGGCGCGATAGACGTCGGCCGAGGTCCGGGTCGGGAGCAGGCCCGACGCAAACAGGTCGCGTTCGCTCGTGGCGATCAGGTACGGCCCGTCGAACACGTTGACGTCCTGGTCGATCGCGCGCCCCAGCCAGACCAGGACGTCGTCATCGAGCGTGAGCGGGCCGCTCTCGCGCTCCTGGAGGCGGCCCGTCTCCTCGACGACGCGCTGCGCGACGGCCGTCGTGCGAGTCGCGGCATCCTCGATGTCGGCCCGGAGCCGGGTCGTCATGTAGGCTCGGGCCACAAAGGCCAGCGTCAGCACGGGGATGACCGCCGCGGCGACGAAGGCCAGGAACAGCTTCCGGTAGAAGCTTGCCCGGATCTCCCGCAGCAGGTCACGTCCGCGCGACGTCTGCCGCCCGGCGATCGTGCCGCCCGCAACCAGCACGAACAACAGCACGACGTTGACCGTGGCCGAGAGCGTGCCGAGCTCGGCGATGTTGATCAGATGTCCGATCGCCGTCACAACAGGGTAGCCGAGCGCGTAGATGCCGCCCCGATCGTTCGAAAGGTAGACGTAGTAGGGCTTTCCGGCTTGTTCGAGCCGGGTCCAGAAGGGCTGGCGCGACGCATAGATCCTGTTGAACGTCTCTTCGCCGAGTGTCCACGCGCGTGTGCCCGACATGTAGAGCGGGCGGCGGCTCCAGCCGTAGACCACGAATTCGACATCGCGCCCTGACATTCCCTCGGAGATGAGATCGCGATTGCCGCGCAGCAGCTCGACGTACGGGTTCTGTGACGTAATGAAGGGCAGCGTTCCGTAGTCGAGCATCGAGTGGATGACAATCGCGCCGACGATGACCGGTTTCCCGGATCCCGACGGGTCCGCCGCGCAGATGCCGCGGCCGGCATGCAGCAGCCGGCGTTCCTCGGAGCCGAACGGCGACACCTCCTCGAACAGGTCCCACTGACAGCCCGGCTCCTGCCATCTCTGCTGCGTGGACGTGTACTCCGGAAGGTTCAGGGCGAAGCGGCCAACCAGCGCGCCGTTCCGTCCGTAGAGCTCGATTGCCGACGTAATGCGAAACGACGCCAGGTCCGTTTGCGTCCACACCCTGAAGGCCGCGTCGGTCGGGACCGGGGTCCCTTGCGCGAGCGCGGTCGTGGCGACGACCTCCGCCAGGCCCTTGAGCGCGTCAATCTGCTGGAGCGAGTGCCGGACGATTCGCTGAAGCTCTTCCCGCTGCCCGGTGGCCTGGGGTGCAAACCGCGTCTCAATCAGCCGATGCTTCGACCGTTCCGCGTGAACGAACAGGGATGGGTACACGGACATCGCCGGAAGCGTCAGCGCGAGGAACAGGGCGAGCAGCCGGCCGACCTGTGAAGCGTGGCGGTACTTCCGGCCAATCTCCGGTGCCACCCACGCCAGCGCCACGGCCAGCAGTCCCGGGAGCCAGATGCCGACGGCGGGGATCGGCAGTGTCGTCGACGCCGCGAAGATCGCTGCGCCTCCGATCGGCAGCGCCCAGAACAGCACCAGGCCCAGGCGAGCCCCGCTCCGGAGCGGGAGCCTGGCCCACGCCGCCGCAAGACGCAGCAGGGTGGCGCAGGCCCAGATCACCGCCGCGTGGCCAAGGACCAGCCCGGCGCCCATCTCGAGGCGCGGCGAGCTCCAGGGATGCAGCGAGAACCGCAGCAGATCGATCGAGGCGTTCCCCACCGTCTCGCTGAGGAAGTACTGGTAGCCGGCCAGCACCGCGGCGCTGGCAACGGCGGCCCCGGCAAGCACAGCCAGGCCGAGCGGCCCGGCGGCGAACACGCCAGGCCGTGTCGGCCTGCGCGTCAGCCGCCACCGGTCTTCCAACGAGGCGGCAATCAGCACCAGGCCCAGCGCCGCCACCGCCGTGAACAGGAAATCGAGGGGCGAGCGAAGCAGCAGCGCGAGCCGTCCGGCAGCCTGCGCGGCGCCCTGCATCACCGGAGGCCCGACCAATGCGGGCGGCACGGCAATCCACACCAGCCATCTCGCGGCGCAAATCGACGCGACGGCAAGCAGCGTGGTCAGCGCGTAGGTTCGCCCCTCGCGGGCCCGCGTGCGCCACTCGCCGATCGGGATGGTGAGCAGGGTGCACGCCAGGGCCAGGACCGTCAGGATCAGGCCGAGCCCAAACCGGCGCAGCGCCTCGCGCGATGCGGCCACGTCGCTGGCCTCGACGTGGCCCTCGAGCAGCGGCAGACCATCGGTGCCCCCGACGATGAAGCCTGATGGATTGCGGACTTCTCCGGCCCCTTCGTACCGTGTCCGAAGCACAACCGGCGCGATGGCCGTCTGCAGGACGAACGTCCCGGCGCCTGGATCGCGCGCATCACCCATGAGGGGCAGCACACGCTCCACGACGATGGTGGAAACGCGGACGGCCCGGCCTCCGGAGCTGTCGACCACCGGCCGAACCAGCACCAGGCGCGGGCTGGGCAATCCCGGTGCGACAAACAGCGCCGCCGGCCCGACCACGCGCGAGGCGGGCAGTTCGGACGGCCGCCCGGCCCACGCAAACGGCACGCCCGCGGGCGTGAACACGGTCACCGCCGTCCCGTCTTCGCCCGTGATGGCGACTGCCGCCGCTGCCGCATCGAACAGTTGCCGAATCGACCTGGTGTCGGTCGCCGACAGCGCGCTCGAGGCACCGTGTGTCGACAGGAAGTCGGCCACACGATGCAGCGACGTCGTCATTTTTGCGAAGTCGCCGCGAACTTCTGCGGCGACCTTGGCCGCGGCTTCATCATCGTTCCGGCCCAGGCGCATCGTCTCGATGACGCGACTGCCGACGGCGACCAGCAGCACCAGACCGAGTGTGACGAGAACAAGGCGACGGGTGCGTAGGGCGATGGCTCGAAGGGAAAATGGGGCGCGCGAGTGGGCCGTGAAGTGTTCAGTCACGCCGTTTTGGTCATGCCAGCATACCGACCGTGGCTTGCCGGGACAAGCAGCCGCTTACCGTGGAACGCCGCGAGGTCCGTGCGGCCCCCCGCTGGATGAGCCTCCAGGCAGGGATGGCTGACACAGCCGTAGGGTATTTCACACGCAAAGATGATGCCTGACCATCCTGGCTGGTGTTGTCGCGCCTGCGGCGTTCCCGCCGCCGCCACACCGGCCCCGGTGGCCTCTCTTCTGGACGCCTGTCGCCGGAGGCGGCCATGGGAGACGACCACGGTCCCCCGTTCGGAGCCTGAAGCGTGTTATATAGAACGTTGCGATGGAGGAAACCGTCTCGGTCAAAACGGCATTGAAACGCGGAGCCCTGGTCGCCGCGGCCAACTGGCAGGTGATGGCGATCCAGTTCGTCGGTGACTCAACCTTCAAGCTGCTCCTGAGCGTGCCCGTCGTGGGCGGTGCGCTCCTGGTCGCGCTGGTGCTCGGTCGAGACCTCCCGGAACTGATGAGCGGCGACCTCCGCACCATCATCGCCTCGGTGGCTTCGGCGCTGCTCGCCGAGCCCGTCGCCCTCGGCGCGTTTCTCGCCGCGTTCGCCCTGGTGGCCCTCGCCGGCTCCGTGATGATGTTCCTGATCAAAGGGGGAACCGTCTCGGTGATGGCCCAGGCGGAACGACTGGCCGGTCCGGTCGAGCATCCGCCCCTGCGGCTTCCGGCGTTCACGCGAGCCGCGAGGTTCGGCCTGGAACCCTTCAAGGCCGGCTGCGCGGACATGTTCCGCCGGTACCTTCGGCTCGGGCTGCTCCTGATCGTCGTCTATGTGTTGTCGGCTGCCGCCTACCTGGCCTTGCTGTACGCGGCCTATTCCAGGACCGGCGACGGCGGGTTCGGGCTCGAGTGGACTCTGGTCGCGGGCCTGGGGTCAACCCTGCTCGCCGGCTGGATCTCGCTCGTCAACTTCCTGTATCTGCTCGTGCAGATTGCCGTGGTCGTCGAGGACCGGAGCGTGAGGACCGCCGCGGGCCATGTCGCGCGGTTCCTGCGTTCGGAGCCGCGTGTGGTGTTTGGCGTCGTCGGCGTGGTGCTGCTCCTCGTGCTGGGGGCGACCGGCGTTTCGTTGATTGCGACCGCCAGCCTCGGCCTGGTGGCGTTCGTGCCGGTGGCCGGCCTGGCGGTCGTTCCACTCCAGTTGCTGGCCTGGCTGTTCAGGGGATTCTTCTTCCAGTTTCTGGACATGAGTGCGCTCGGTGCCTGCCTGTTCCTGTATCGGCGATACCTGAGGCGGGTGTCCGGGGAAGCGGTGCCTTCTCATTTCGAACAAGGGTCCCCCGTGAAAGCGAGTGGATGATGCTTGATTACGGACAGTTCCTGTCTCGCGCCGGCGCGGCAATGGAGGGGTCGGCGATCCGGAAGATGGGCGTGATGGCCGCGCGCGTGCACGACATGATTTCCTTCGCACCGGGGTACCCGGATCCCAAGGTGTTCGCGTGGGCCGAGTTTCGAGACATAGCGGACTCGGTCCTCGAAAGCCGCGATGCCAACGCCCTGCAGTACGGGCCAACCCGCGGCTACCATCCGCTGATCGAGAGCCTGCCGGCGGTTGTCGAGGCGCGCGGCATCAGGGCCGTCGAAGACGAACTCCTCATCACCACAGGGTCGCAGCAGGGCCTGGACCTGGTGGCGCGGATCCTGTGCGACCCGGGCGACATCGTGCTGGTCGAGCTGCCGGCTTACACGGGAGGGATCACGGCGTTTCGAGACGCGCAGGCGACCATCGTCGGCGTTCGACAGCAGGCCGACGGGATTGACCTCGAGCACCTGGAAGCGGTGGTCGTCAAGTTCAGGAAGCAGGGCCGGCGCGTGCGGTTCCTATATGTCGTGCCGAACTTCCAGAATCCGACCGGCCTGCTCATCAGCGTCGAGAAACGCGGCCGGCTGCTCGAGCTGGCCTCACGCCTCAACCTGCTCATCGTCGAGGACGATCCGTACGGCGATCTGTACTTCGGCCAGGACGAGGGGCACCTGACCCGGCCCGTCAAGGCTGACGACCACGAGGGACGCGTCCTGTATCTGAGCAGTTTCTCCAAGACGCTGGCGCCGGGATTCAGGGTTGCGTGGATCGTGGGGCCTGCGCCCCTCATCTCCAAGATCGAGGTGGCGAAACAGGCCGCGGATCTGTGCACGGGATCCCTCGACCAGCGCATCGTCCACGAGGCCCTCAAGCGGAATCTGCTCGCAGAGCGGGTACCGGAGCTGCGCGCGTACTATCGCCACAAAAAGGACGTCATGCAGGAGGCGATGCGCGAGCACCTCGGAGCTCTCGTGGAGTGGCAGGAACCGCGCGGCGGGTTCTTCCTATGGGCGGCCCTGCCGCGCGAGCTGAACGCCGAAACGATGCTCACGCGCGCGATGGCCGGAAAAGTCATCTATGTGGCCGGCGCGCCGTTCTACGTCGACGGGACGGGCAGTCACTTCATGCGTCTGTCGTTCTCCGCACCCACGCCCGAGCGCATCGTCGAGGGGGTTCGGCGGCTGGCGGGCGTCGTGCGTGAGGAGCTCGCCTCGATCCCGGCCTCCCGGCGGTAGGCCGCGCGCCTGGGCCGGCGGTCGGTTGAATTGAGGTACGGGCCTGGAATGGAGCACGTGGGCTTTAGCCCGCGTGCCGGGGCCTCACGAACTCGATACGAGTGAGCCCCGGGTTTAGGCGGGGGCGCCGGGCCCGCGGGCGATCGGCAGCGTCTCGGGCGTCAGTTTCAGGCCCGGCAGGAAATCGAGCGGCACGATTGGCGGTTCCACCGCCGAACTGAACGCTTCGAGTTGTCCCGTCGCTGTCAGGATGACCAGCCGAGGCGGCGTGTGCGCGTCGACCGGGGCGACGAACGGTATCCCCACCAGTCGTCCCGGCATCGCGATCGATCCGGCCGGGCGGCCGTCCTGGACCTCGTAGGCGAAGACCTGCTGCGAGACGGTCGCAACCAGGATCATGTCATCCGCACGAAACGCCGAGCCGATCGGCCGTGAGTCCAGATCTGCCTTCCACCGCATGTTTCCGCCACGGCGGTGGACGCTTCGAAGCAGGTTATCGAGCGAGAGGAAATACACTTCCCGGCGATCGACGAGCGGCCGGCCGATGGGGTCCGCACCCGTTCTCCATCGCCATCTCACGCGGCCGCTGGAGGCAGCCAGGCAGTAGAAGTACTTGTCGGTCGAGCCGACGAAGACCCTGTCGCCGGCCGGCTGGGGCTCCGACGCCGGGCCGCCGAGTTTTCGTGACCAGATCGTCCGGCCGTCCTTGAGGCTCAATGCGACCACGCGGCCGTCCTCGAGCGAGGCGTAGCACACGTCCTTCTCGATTCCCGGAGTGACCCGCATCGGCGCGCCCAGCTCCACGCTCCAGATCCGATTCCCGGTGGCAGGATCGAGACCGAGCACCCTCCCGGTCGAGGTCGCGACCAGCAGCACGCGATCGCCGGAAGCCGGCGACACGGTGATGGAGGCATCCGACGAGAAGCGCCATCGGGTCTTGCCGCTGGCCTTGTCGAGTGCCACGACCTCGTTGCGATCCGCGACGATGAGCGCATCGGCGACGGGCGTAGGGCCGAGTGTGGCTGCCTGGTGCACGGTCCAGCGCACCGCACCGTCCAGGTGCTGGATGGCCGTCAGATCGCCGTTTCGCAATGGGACATACGCAGTCGTGGCATCGAAGGCGGCCGGTGCCGACGGAAGTGCCGCCAGGGCTGCGGTCCAGACCGCTCCACCCGAGAAGACGAACGGAACGACCGGCTTGGCGATTCGCCCGCGCAACGCCGCGCATCCCGAACACGAGATTCCGAGCAGCAGCAGGGCGCTGACGAGTTGGCATGTGCTGACGCGGCGAGCCGGAGATCGGTGGCGCGACAGGCGGTGAAGGAATGAGTCCGTAGTGGATGGCGCGCTCACCCCGGTATAATACGACAAGGGCAGGGACCCGACCGAATACCGCACGCCCTGGCGCCCTGGTGTCCAACCGCAGATCCACGGTTCATCGTGTGACCCATCAACTCATCATCGTCCTCGACTTCGGTTCGCAGTACACGCAGCTGATTGCCCGGCGCCTGCGTGAATTGTCCGTGTACTCCGAGATTCTGCCGTACTCGACGCCTGTGGCCGACATCCTCGCGCGGCGCCCCCGCGGCATCATCCTGTCGGGCGGACCGCGCAGCGTGCAGGAGCCGGACGCCCCGCTCTGCGATCCGGCGCTGCTCGAGTCCGGCGTCCCGGTGCTGGGCCTCTGCTACGGCATGCAGCTGATGACGAAGCTGCTCGGCGGTCGTGTCGAGACCGCGAGCCGGCGGGAATTCGGGCCGGCCGTGATCGAGGTGCAGGCAGGCGGCGGCGCCGGATTCCTGTTCGAGGGGCTCGCTGCCCGTCAGCACGTGTGGGCGAGCCATGGCGACGTGATTGTCTCGCCCCCGCCAGGCTTCAGCGTCGTGGCGACCAGCGCGAACGCGCCGATATCGGCAATCGAGAACCAGGCAGACCGGTGCTATGGGCTGCTGTTCCACCCGGAGGTTGCCCACACCGAGCAGGGCACCGCCATGCTCCGGCGTTTCGCGATTGACGCGTGCGGCTGCAACGGCGACTGGGATCTGCACGCGATTCTGGAGGAGTCGGTCGAGCGGGTCCGGCAGACCGTTGGCGGCGGCCGGGTGATCTGCGCGCTCAGCGGGGGCGTGGATTCCGCTGTCGCCGCGCTCATCATCCGCAGGGCGGTCGGCGACCGGCTGACCTGCGTGTTCGTCGACAACGGCGTCCTTCGCCAGGACGAGGCCGGACAGGTCAGGCAGCGCCTGGCGGACAAGTTCCAGCTACCCGTCGTGTTCGTGGACGGGTCGGCCCGCTTCCTGTCCGGGCTGGCCGGTGTGAGCGATCCGGAACGAAAGAGGAAGATCATCGGGGCGCTGTTCATCGAGATCTTCGACGAGCAGGCGGCGAAGCTTGGTGGTTTCGAGTTTCTCGGCCAAGGCACCTTGTACCCGGACGTCATCGAGTCGGTGTCGGTGGTCGGGCCCGCGGCCGCCATCAAGAGTCATCACAACGTCGGCGGGCTGCCGGATCGGATGAAGCTGCGGCTGGTGGAGCCGCTGCGGCAGCTGTTCAAGGACGAGGTGCGTGCGCTCGGCCGCGAACTCGGGCTCGACGAGGAGTTCGTGCGGCGCCAGCCGTTTCCCGGGCCCGGCCTCGCCGTTCGCATCGTCGGCGATGTGACCCTGGACCGGCTGGATCTGGTCCGGCGCGCTGACTCGATCGTCGTCGAGGAAGTGAAGCGCCACGGGCTCTACGAGCGCCTGTGGCAGAGCTTCGCCGTGCTCCTGCCGGTACGCAGCGTGGGCGTGATGGGCGACGAGCGGACATACGACTGTGCGGTCGCGATCCGCGCCGTCGAGAGCCGCGACGGCATGACCGCCGACTGGGCCAGGCTGCCGCTCGACCTGCTGGCGACGATGTCGTCGCGCATCGTCAACGAGGTGACGGGCGTCAATCGCGTCGTCTACGACATCAGCTCGAAGCCGCCGTCGACCATCGAGTGGGAGTGACATGGCTGAATTCGTTCACCTGCACCTGCACACCGAGTACTCGCTGCTCGACGGCGCCTGCCGCGTCGATGAGCTGCTGGAGCACGCCGCCGAGACCCACGTGCCGGCGATGGCGGTCACCGAGCACGGCAACCTGTTTTCCTCGGTGGTGTTCCACGACAAGGCCCGCCAGCGGGGCATCAAGCCGATTCTCGGCTGCGAAGTCTACGTGGCGCCCCGATCGCGCCTGGAGAAGAGCGGGTCGCCCGGCGAGACCAACAACCACCTGGTCCTGCTCGCCGAAACCAACGAGGGCTTCCACAACCTGGTCAAGCTGGTCTCGGTGGGGTTCACCGAAGGGTTCTACTACCGGCCCAGGATCGACAAGGAGGTGCTCGCGCAGTACGCCAAGGGCCTCATCGGGCTGAGCAGCTGCCTGAAGGGCGAGATCCCCAGCGAGCTGCGGGCCGAGCAGACCGCGCGCGCCCGGGCGGCGGCGTCCACCTACCGGGACATCCTCGGACCGGGCAACTTCTTCCTCGAACTTCAGTACCAGGGCATCGACGACCAGCGGGTGGTCAACAAGGGCCTGGTGCCGCTCGCCAAAGATCTCGGCCTGCCGCTGGTCTGCACCAACGACGTCCACTACCTGCGCCGGGACGACTTCAAGCCGCACGATATCCTGCTGTGCATCGGCACCGGCAAGAGCGTGGCCGATCGCGAGCGCATGAAATACCATGGGGATCAGTTCTATCTGAAGACCCCCGAGGAGATGTGGGAGGTGTTCGGCGAGTTCCCCGAGGCGCTGCACAACACGGTCGCCATCGCCGATCGCTGCAACGTCGATCTGGGCAAGACGGTCAATCACCTGCCCAACTTCGATGTTCCCGAGCCGTACACCCTCGACGACTACTTCGAGCACATGGTACGCGAGGGGTTTGCGGCGCGATTGCCGAAGATCCGCGCCCTGATCGCCGAGGGGCGGCTGCACCGATCGGTCGAAGAGTACGAGCAGCGTCTGAGCTACGAGATCGACATCATCAAGCGGATGGAGTACCCGGGCTACTTCCTGATCGTCTGGGACTTCATCCGGTACGCGCGGGAGCAGGGCATCCCGGTCGGACCCGGGCGAGGATCGGCGGCCGGCAGCCTCGTCGCGTATAGCCTGAATATCACGAACGTCGACCCGCTCGAGTTCGATCTGCTCTTCGAGCGATTTCTCAACCCGGAACGTGTGTCACTGCCCGACATCGACATCGACTTCTGCGAGCGACGCCGCGGCGAGGTCATCGAATATGTGACGCGCAAGTACGGGCGGGAGAACGTTGCGCAGATCATCACGTTCGGCACGATGAAAGCCCGAGCCGTCGTTCGTGACGTGGCCCGCGTGATGGACATGTCGTATGCGGAGGCGGACAAAGTCGCGAAGTCCATCCCCCCGACGCTCGACATGACGCTCGCGAAGGCGCTCGAGGAGACGCCGGCGCTCAAGGAGATGGAGCGGAACGACCCGAAAGTGGCCGAGCTGCTGGCGGTGGCCAGGCGCCTCGAGGGCATGACGCGCCACGCATCCGTGCACGCCGCCGGGGTGGTCATCGCGCCGAGGGCCATCACGGAGTTCGCCCCGCTCTACAAGGGCCAGCGCGACGAAATCACGACCCAGTGGGGGATGAAGGAGATCGAGCGGATCGGGCTCCTCAAGATGGACTTCCTGGGCCTGAGCACGCTGACGCTCATCCACGACGCGCTCGAGCAGATTGCCGCCACCACGGGCGCGCCGCTCGATCTCGACGCGATCCCGATGGACGATGCCAGGACGTTCCAGCTGTTCTGCGACGGGCAGGCGCTGGGCATCTTCCAGTTCGAGAGCTCGGGCATGCGCGACATCCTGCGTCGCGCCAAGCCCCAGCGGTTCGAGGACCTGATCGCGCTCAACGCGCTGTACCGGCCCGGCCCGCTTCGCAGCGGGATGATTGACGACTTCATCGCGCGCAAGCATGGCAAGGTCGAGATCACCTACGAGCTGCCCCAGCTCGAGCCGATCCTGAGCGAGACCTACGGCGTCATGGCCTACCAGGAGCAGGTCATGCGGGTGGCGTCCGTGATGGCGGGGTTCTCCCTCGGGGAGGCCGACCTGCTGCGCAAGGCGATGGGCAAGAAGAACGTCGAGGTCATGGAAGCCCAGCGCCAGAAGTTCGTGACGGGCGCAAAGAAACGCGGGATCCCGGAGAAGAAAGCGACGCGGGTCTTCGATCTGATCCTGCACTTCGCCGGGTACGGCTTCAACAAGTCTCATGCGACGGCCTACGCGCTGCTGGCCTACCAGACCGCGTACCTGAAGGCGAACTACCCGTGGCACTTCATGGCCGCGCTGCTCACGATCGAGTCGCAGAACACCGAGAAGCTGGCGATCTACCTGGGCGAGTGCCGGGAGCGCAACGTGCCGCTGCTCCGGCCCGACGTGAACGAGAGCGACCTGGCGTTCACCGTGAAGGCGGACGGCGTCCGCTTTGGACTCGGCGCGGTCAAGAACGTCGGCGAGGGCGCAATTCGTTCCATCCTCGACGTGCGCCGGGCCCACGGCCGGATCACGTCGCTCTACCGGCTGTGCGAGGAGGCCGATCTCAGGCTGGTGAACAAGCGGGTCCTCGAGAGTCTCATCAAGGCCGGGGCGCTCGACTCGCTGGCGGCCCCCGACGCGTCTGCCGCGGTCGATGCCGGCCGATCGTCGGCCGAGCGGGCACGCCTGCTGGCGGCACTGGACGGGGCGGTCGAGCACGGCAATCGCCACCAGCGCGATCGTGACAAGGGCCAGGTGCAGCTGTTCGGCGGCTCGGCCGACGAGGACGGCGGCGACGCGCCCGGCGCGCTGCCCCCGGCGCCTCCGCTGACCGAGGCACAGCAACTGGCGTTCGAGAAGGAGGCGCTGGGGCTGTACCTGAGCGGGCATCCCGTCGACCGGTTCGCGGCGGACCTGATCGCCTACGGGGCCCGGACCCTGGCCGATCTCACGGCCGCACCCGAGTCCGCCGAAGGTGCAGGCGACACGGCTGAGATCGAGGCGGCGGTTCCGGTCAAGACGAGCGAAGAAGTCAGCGTGGGCGGCGCCGTGGCGGCCCTGCGCCAGCTGAAGACCCGGAAGGGCGATCGCATGTGCGCCTTCATGCTGGACGACCCCGGCGGATCGGTCGAAGTGGTGGTCTTCCCGGATGCCTTCAGCAAGTCGGCGCGGATCATCGAGAACGACGCGCTGGTGCTCGTCAAGGGCCGCTTCGAGCGTGACGACGAGAGCATGCGGATCCTGGCTTCGGAGGTGTTGCCGCTCGAGACGGTGCGAGAGCAGCTGGCCCGGGAGGTCGCCATCACGCTCAGGATGCCGCCCCACGATCGGGGCACGCTCGAGGCGTTGTCGGACCTCTTCGCCCGGCACAAGGGCGATCGCCGCGTCACCTTCGAGATCGCCGTCACCTCGGGCGCACGGCCGTTGCGGGTGCGGGCCGATCTGTCGGGACAGTACCGGGTCCGGCCGTCCGAGCGGCTCGTCGCCGAGATCGAGCGGATCTGTGGGCAGGGATCGGTGCATGTGCGGTAGGATCGGAAGTTCAGGAGGTCGTCGTGCCCGCTGAGTTACTGGAATTCGAAGAGCCCATCGCCGTGCTGCAGAAGGAGATCGACGCGCTGTCGATGCTGCCGCTCACCGAGGCGCGCGACGCGGAGATTGCGCGCCTGAAGCGGCGGATCGATTCGGTCCGCGTCGAGATCTACGCGCACCTGACGCCGTGGCAGCGGGTGCTGGTCGCGCGCCATCCGAACCGGCCGAGCACGCTCGATTACATCGAGATGCTCTTCACCGAGTTCCACGAGATCCACGGCGACCGCCGGTTCGCCGACGATCACGCGATCATCTGCGGGTTCGGGCGCTATCACGGGATTCACGTTTGCGTCATCGGCCACCAGAAGGGCCGGGACACCAAGCAGAAGATCTATCGCAACTTCGGCTACGCCCGGCCGGAAGGGTACCGGAAGGCGATCCGCGTGATGAAGATCGCCGAGAAATTCGGCCGGCCCGTCCTCGTGTTCGTCGACACGCCCGCGGCCTTTCCGGGGATCGAGTCCGAGGAGCGCGGCGTGGCGGAGGCGATCGCCTACAACCTCAGGGAAATGGCCGTGCTCAACGTGCCGATCATCGTCATGGTGAGCGGCGAGGGCGGCAGCGGGGGCGCGCTCGGCATTGCCATCGGCGACCGGGTGCTCATCCAGTCGAATGCCATCTACAGCGTCATTCCGCCCGAGGGCTGCTCGGCCATCCTCTGGCGGGATTCCGGACGAAAGGTGGAGGCAGCCGACGCGCTGAAGCTGACGGCTCCGGACCTGCTCGGGCTCGCGATCGTCGATGCGATCGTTCCCGAGCCCGTCGGGGGCGCGCACCAGGACGCGGCGGGAGCAGCCCGCCTGCTCGATCGCGCGGTGCACGAGGCGCTGATCGAAGTCTCGGCGCTGCCGGCCGAGACACGGCTCGACCGGCGCTACCAGAAGTTCCGTTCCATGGGCCGCTTTGGCATCGACTTCGTGGATGCGGCCGTCGCCGGGGACACGGCGGCCGGCGCGCCCGCCGGAGACGACGGCACGCGCTGATGGTGTCGTTTGTCTGGACCCACCTGGAGTGCGACGAGGCGGCGGTCCGGGCGCTGGCCGCGGCGGCGGGCGTCGATCCCCTGATCGCCCGCCTGCTCTCCCTGCGCGGCATCAACGACCCCGAGTCGGTGTCGCGTTTCCTGAATCCGGCGATCGATCAACTGCACGACCCGATGCGGATGGCCGACATGGGCGTGGCGGTCGACCGCCTGCTGGCGGCGATTGCGCGCGGCGAGCAGATCGCGATCCACGGCGACTTCGACGTCGACGGCATCACCTCCACCGTCATCCTCCGGCGGACGCTCGAGCTGCTCGGGGGCCGGGTGGTGCACTTCATTCCCGAGCGGGTTCGCGACGGGTACGGGCTCAACCTCGCCGCCGTCGAGCGCCTCCATGCCGAGGGCGCGGGCGTGATCGTGTCGGCCGACTGCGGGATTCGCGCCGTCGATGCCGCGCGCAGGGCCCGCGAGCTCGGGGTCGATCTGATCATCACGGATCACCACGAGCCTGACGATGAACTCCCGCCCGCCCTGGCCGTGATCAACCCCAAGCGGCTCGACTGCGGGTATCCGGAAAAGAACCTGGCCGGCGCCGGCGTCGCGCTGAAACTGGTGCAGGCGCTGTGCGAGCGCAGCGGAAAGAGCGCGTGGCTGCCCGGCTTCATCAAGCTGGCCGCCATGGGCACGCTGGCCGACGTGGTGCCGCTGACGGGCGAGAACCGGGTGATCGCCAAGCTCGGGCTCGACGGCCTCTCGCGCGGGCCCCACAAGGTGGGGCTGCGGATGCTGCTCGAAGCAGCCGGCCTCACCGACAAGCTGATCGACAGTTACCACGTCGCCTACATGCTCGCCCCGCGCGTGAACGCCGCCGGACGCATGGGCACGCCGGACGTGGCGATGCGGCTGCTGCTGGCGTCGGACGAAGGCATGATCGACGAGGCGCGCGGGCTCGCGCAGCAGCTCAACCTCGAGAACGACCGGCGCCGCCTCGAGGAACAGTCGATCACGGCCGAAGCGCGCAAGATCGTCGAGAGCGATCCGGACATCGGCGCGCAAGCGGTGCTGGTGGTGGGCGGCGCGAGCTGGCATCGCGGCGTCATCGGCATCGTCGCCTCGAAGCTGGTCGAGACGTTTCACCGGCCCGCCATCGTGCTGTCGGTGGATGGCGAGGTGGCGCACGGATCGTGTCGCAGCATCCCCGGTTTCGACATCCTCGCCGCGCTGCAGGCGTCCGGCGAAGAGCTGCTGAAGTTCGGCGGCCACAAGTCTGCCGCGGGACTCACCATCGAGACCTCGCGCATCAAGGCCTTCAGGCAGTCCATCAACCAGTTTGCCGGGGAACGGCTCGGGCCCGATGATCTGCGGCCGAGGCTGCGCATCGACGCGCCGCTCGGCTTCCGGTCGATCCGGGGCGACCTGGTGCAGGCCGTGGCGAAGCTGGCCCCCTTCGGCATCGGCAACCCCCGGCCGCTGTTCTACGCCCAGGGCGTCACCGTGGCCAACGGCCCGCGGCGCATCAAGGAGCGCCACCTGGCCATGACGCTGCGGCACGAAGGCGCCATCTTCCGGAGCATCTTCTGGCGCGGGGGAGAGCGTGAAAGCCTCGTGTCGGCGGCCCGCGGCGGACTGGACGTCGCCTTCGGCCTCGATCAGAATACCTTCAACGGTGAGACGCGCGTCGAGCTCACCATCACCGACCTCCGGCCCAGCCGATAGAGCGCGCCGATGAGCACGTGGCAGCGTCGAATCCGGTTCGGCATCGCGGCACTCGGCATCGGATTCGCCGTGTTCGTCTACCTGTCGATTCGGAAGACCGCTCCGCCCTCCCGTCCCCCGAGCGTTGAGCGCCTGGATCCCACGGCATCGATGGAAGGGACCGGCGGCACCTCCCGCAAGCTCAAGGCTGACAAGGAGGACTATCGCGTTGACTACGAGAAGATCCTGAGCTACCCGGACGGCAGGCAGAAGCTTCTCAAGGTCAAAGTCTTCGTCGACCAGCGCGCCGGGCACAACTTCAACATCACGGGGCAGGAGGCGGAGGCCGTCGGCGAGAAGCAGGACCGGGTGCTGATCAAGGGGCAGGTCGAGTTCAGCTCGGACGATGGCCTCCAGGCGAAGACCGACGAAGCGACCTACGAGCAGGGCACCGGCATGATCCGGGCGCCCGGGCCGTTCCAGTTCACCCAGCGCGGCATGTCAGGCACCTCGGTCGGCATGACCTACGACAAGGCCGGCGACACCCTGTCGCTGCTCGAGAAGGTGGTGCTGAAATCGACGCCCGACAAGCCGGGCGAGGACCCGATCGGGATCGAATCGGGATCGGCGATCTTCTCGCGTGGCGAGAACCAGATCGATTTCGACGGCACGTTCTCGGCGACGAGCGGCAAGCGCAAGTTCGACTCGGATTCCGCCACCGCACTGCTGGTCGACGACGGCTCCCGCATGCGGATGCTGGAGATGAGGGGACGGGCCCGCATCAGCGGGATAGGGGAGGGCGGGGGCGCCCTGAAGGACCTCGCCGCCGACACCATCAACATGGAGTTTCTCGACGACGGGCGAACGCTGTCGGGCGCGGTGCTGATCGGCGGGGCGGTCATCAAGCTGGGCGGCGAAGGCACCGCCGATCGGCGCTTCGGAGGCGAGTGGATCGACGTCAGGCTCGCGCCGGACGGGGTCACGGTGAACGGGCTCACGGCCCGCGGGAACGCGCTCCTGGAGTTGCCGGCCGAGAAGACGGATCCGGCCAGGACGATCCACGCCGACTCGGCCGCGGCCAAGGGCGAGCCGGGCAAGGGGCTGAACTCCGCCACCTTCTCCGACAACGTCGAGTACCGCGAAGCGGCGGCGGCAAAGCCGGGAGGGCAGCCGACCACCAGGGTGGCCCGCTCGAAGACCCTCACGGTGGCCGTGCAGCCCGGCTTCAGCGCGATCGATGACGCGCGCTTCGAGGGGGCGGTCCGCTTCGAGGACGGACCGACCCGGGCGGCCGCCGGACAGGCGAGGTACTCGGTGCCCAAAGGCCTGCTGATCCTGGACGGCGTGGACTCGACGACCGGCCTGAAGCCCCGGGTCAACGACGACCAGGTCTCCATCCAGGGCCAGCACGTGGAGGTCGCGCTCGCCGGCCGTAAGATCAACGCGCGCGGCGATGTCAGCAGCGTCATCCTTGGCACGTCTCCCTCAGCCGCCGCCGGCACGCGAACCGTCCATCGCCCGGCGATGCTCAAGGCGGACCAGTCGGTGTTCGCGACCTCAGGGACGATGGACTACGACGGCGTGTCCGGCAAGGCGATCTACGAGGGCAGCACCAGGTTGTGGCAGGGCGACACCGCGATCCAGGGGGAACGGCTCACGATGGACGACCAGAGCGGCGATCTGACCGCGCACGGGTCGGTCCGAACGGTCTTCGTGATGGACCAGGAGGATGCCGCGACCAAGAAGACGACCCGGTCGCAGAGCGTGGGACGTGCCGACGACATGAAGTACGAGGACGCGGTGCGCCGGTTGACGTATACGGGCGCCGCGCAGATGGGCGGGGTGCAGGGAGACCTGCGGGGCGACAAGATCGAGGTCTACCTGAACGCGTCGGGCAACGAGATGGATCGGATCGAGGCGTACGCGAAGGTCACGCTCAAGTCCGAGGGGCGGACGGCGACCGGCGATCGGCTCACGTATTTCTCGGCCGACGAGCGCTACGAGATGCTCGGCGCGCCGGTCAAGATCGTTGAAGAATGCCGCGAAACCATTGGGAGATCTTTGACTTTCTTCAGATCGGCTGATAGGATTCTGGTCGACGGAAGAGAGGAACGTCGCACTGAGACGAAGGGCGGCGCAAAGTGCGGGGAGCCGCGCTGAATGGCCACCCTCCAAACAGACGCACTCACCAAGTCATACGGCGGCCGCACGGTCGTCAAGGGCGTGTGCCTCGAAGTCGCTTCCGGGGAGGTCGTGGGTCTGCTCGGGCCCAACGGCGCCGGCAAGACGACCACCTTCTACATGGCGGTTGGCCTGACAGCCCCGGACTCGGGACGGGTCCTGCTCAACGGCGAGGATGTCACCGACGACCCGATGTACATCCGGGCGCGCAAGGGCATCGGCTACCTGCCCCAGGAGCCCTCGATCTTCAGGGGGCTGACCGTCGAACAGAACATCCTGGCAATCCTCGAGACGCTGGACCTGTCCGCCTCGGCGCGCCGGGGGCGGTCGCGCGAGCTGCTGGCCGAGCTGAACCTGACGCCGCTGGCCGAAGCGCCGGCCTACACGCTCTCGGGCGGCGAGCGCCGGCGGGTCGAAATCACGCGCGCCCTGGTGATCTCGCCGCAGTTCATCCTGCTCGACGAACCGTTCGCGGGAATCGACCCGATTGCCGTCGGGGACATTCAGAAGATCATCTTTCATCTGAAGCAACGGGGCATCGGGGTGCTCATCACCGACCATAACGTCCGTGAGACCCTTCGCATCACGGATCGCGCATATATCGTGACCGACGGCGTGATCTTCCGGAGCGGCACGCCCGACAGTCTCGCGGCGGACGAGGAAGTCCGCCGGATTTACCTGGGGGCCGACTTCCGGCTGGACTGAGAGCCCGAGGCGGCACTACACTCGCGAAAGCGGCCATGGCAATTCAGCAGAAGCTCCACACCAAGCTCGTTCAGAAACTGATTCTGACGCCCTCACTCCAGCAGGCGATCAAGCTGCTGCCGATGTCGACGCTCGAACTGGCCGATCTTCTCAACCAGGAGGTCGTCGAGAACCCGTTGCTCGAGGAGGTCCCGACCGAGGATCTGCAACCGTCGGACCCGGCCCTGACCGTGGACAAGCCGGAGGGTGACACGCAGACGCCGGCGGCAAGCTCGGACCCCTGGAACGACAGCGACTACGAGTACTTCTTCGGCGAGTACCTGGACGACGGCTACCGGCCCCGGACGCAGCAGGAAGTCAAGGAACTCCCGCCCATCGAGAACACGCTCTCCTCGGCCACCTCGCTCGCCGACCACCTGATGTGGCAGCTCTCGCTGCAGAGCGACGACGGGGTCGTGCGCGAGATCGGGGGGGCCATCATCGGCAACCTGGACGACGACGGGTACCTGGTCGCCTCGGTTGACGAGATCGCCGCCATGGGCAACTGGCCGGTCGACGAGGTCGAACGGGTGCTCAGGCTGGTCCAGAGCTTCGACCCGATCGGCGTGGCGGCGCGCGACCTCCAGGAGTGCCTGTGGCTCCAGTTGCGCCAGCTCGGCCAGGAAGCGACGCCCGCCGAGAAGATCGTGACCGAGCACCTGCGGCTGCTGCAGAACCACCAGATCCCGGAGCTGGCGCGCAAGCTCGGCATGACCATCGACGAGCTGAAGCCGCACATCGAGACCATTCGCCATCTCGATCCGAAGCCGGGCAGTCACTACAACCGGACCGACTCGCACTACGTGATCCCGGACGTGTACGTGATCAAGGTCGAGGACCAGTACGTCGCAGCCCTGAACGAGGAGGGACTCCCCCAGCTCCGTATCAGCCCCGTCTACCGGCGCCTGCTGGACAAGGGCGCCGAGAACACCGACGAGACCCGCGCCTACGTGAAGGACAAGTTCCGCTCGGCGCTCTGGCTGATCAAGTCGGTGGAACAGCGGCAACGGACCATCCACAAGGTCGCGACCAGCATCATCAACTTCCAGCGCGACTTCCTCGACCACGGCATCGAACACCTGCGGCCCCTGGTGCTGAGGGACGTGGCCAACGACATCGGCATGCACGAGTCGACGGTCAGCCGCGTGGTGACCAACAAGTACATGCACACGCCCCAGGGCGTGTTCGAGATGAAGTATTTCTTCCACAGCGGGATCAGCAGTTCGTACGGCGAGAGCGTGTCGTCGGTGACCATCAAGCAGCGCATCCGGAAGATCATCGAGGCTGAGGATCCCCGCAAGCCGCTCAGCGACTCGAAGATCGTCAGCATGCTGCACAAGGAGGGGCTGGTCCTGGCGCGGCGCACGATCGCCAAGTACCGCGAGGAACTGAAGATCCCCACCTCCAACCAGCGCAAGGTGCTGTACTGAGGGATTCCATGCGCCTCGTCATGACCGGAAGGCATGTCGACCTGAACCCCGCACTGCGCCGGACCGCCGAGCGCAGGCTTGAAAAGCTGGACCTCCTGCTGCACGGCGGCATCGTGTCGGGACAGGTGATCCTGTCGATCGAGAAATACCGTCACGTGGTCGAGATCATCGTGCACGTGCGCGGGGATCACATGCTCCGCGCCGTCGCCGCGTCAACGGCCTGGCCGACCGCGCTCACCGACGCGCTCGAGAAGCTCACCCAGCAGGCCCAGAAGCTCAAGGGCAAGTGGGAGGTCCGCGTGCGGGAGGCTCGCACCAGCAAGCGGGTGCCGGCCGCCAGGCCGCCCCGGATGCCCGGTGCGGCGGCACGCCGACGCCGAATCGTGAAGGCCGCGCGCTACGAAGTCAAACCCATGGGCCTCGAGGAAGCAGCGCAGGGCGTCGGCACGACGCCCGACGCGTTCGTCGTCTTCCGCAACACCGAGACCGACGCCATCAACGTGCTGTACCGGCGCAAGAGCGGTGACCTGGGGCTGATTGAGCCGGAGGCCTAAGGCGGACCCGGGCCGAAGCCTCGGACGCTACGTCCAACAGATGCCAGCCGCCTCGCTCAACGTGACCGTCGGCGCTCTGCTGCGCGCCCGCGTCGAGGTGCTCAACCTCGGACTCGAACTCGTCGCCGGCGAGAACGGGCTCGAGCGCCTGATCACCAGCCCCCGCGTGCAGAAAACCGGCCTCGCGCTCGCCGGCTTCGATGTGTACCTGCAGCCGGGGCGCGTCCTGATCTTCGGCCAGAGCGAGCTCGGCTACCTGCGCAGCCTGCCGGCCGACGCCTGCCACGCCTCGTTGTTGCGCGCGTTCAGCCATCCCATCCCGTGCGTGATCGTGACCGGCGGGCAGCTCGTGCCCGACGAGGTGAAGGAGGAAGCCACCCGCGCGGCCGTGCCCGTGCTGGCCACCTCGCTGGCCACCCCCGTCCTCATCACGAAGCTCGAGGGCTTCCTCGAGGACATCCTCGCCGAGCGGACGATCCTCCATGCCGTGCTCATGGACATCCTGGGACTGGGCGTCCTCATCGCCGGCGAGAGCGGGATCGGCAAGAGCGAGTGCGCGCTGGATCTGGTTCTGCGGGGGCATCGGCTGGTGGCTGACGACGCGGTCGAAGTGCACCGGCGCGCGGAATCGGTGCTGATCGGCACGTGCCCCGACCTGACCCGGCATCACATGGAAATCCGGGGCCTGGGCCTGATCAACGTCAGGGACCTCTTCGGGGTCGCCTCGACCAGGACCTCGAAGCGCGTCGAGCTGGTCGTCAGGCTCGAGCGCTGGGAGCCCGGTCGCGAATACGAGCGGCTGGGGCTCGACGACCGGTTCGAAGAGGTGCTCGGGCTCCGCATTCCGCTCATCACGATGCCGGTGGCGCCGGGCCGGAGCCTGGCAAACCTGGTGGAGGTGGCGGCGCGCAATCAGCTGCTGCGGACCCGCGGACACCATGCGGCGCGCAAGCTGGTGGCCCGGATCGATCGTCAGCTCCGGCAGGCCGAGGACACGATGCAGGACTCCGACGAGACGCCGGACGACCGGGACCAGGAGGACGGGTGATGCCGCCGAAAGCGCAGCAGGGCGCCGAGAAGGGCCCCGGCCTGTCGCGCTTCGTCATCCTCACCGGGCTGTCGGGTGCCGGAAAGTCGCAGGCGATCCGGGCGCTCGAGGACCTGGGCTACTTCTGCGTCGACAACCTGCCGACGATGCTGATCCCGACGCTGGCCGAGCTGGCCGGGCGGGCCGGGCTCCGACTTCGAGAAGGTCGCCATCGTCGTGGACGTCCGGGAGGGGTCGTTCCTGTCGCAGTTTCCCGGCGTGCTCCGGAAACTGCGGCGCCAGCGCACGGTCAGGCCATCGGTCATCTTCCTCGAAGCGGGCGATGCCACCCTGGTCCGGCGCTTCAGCGAGACACGGCGGCCGCATCCCCTCGCGCCGAACCGCCCCATCCGGGAAGGAATCCGGGAGGAGCGGCGGAAGCTCGCGCCCATCCGCCGCATGGCCGATCAGATCGTCGACACCAGCCGCCTGACCGTGCACGAGCTGCGCGACGTCTTCATGGAGATGTCGAGCGGCAACGGACAGGGCCGGCGCCTGCTGGTGACCGTGCTGAGCTTCGGATTCAAGCACGGCCTGCCGCTCGAGTCGGACCTGGTCTTCGACGTGCGCTTCCTCCCGAATCCTCATTTCGTCCGCGGATTGCGGGCGCTGACGGGCAAGGATGCCCACGTGGCGCAGTTCATGGAGGCGCACCCCGAGACCTCGCGCGCGGTCGACCAGTTCGTGTCCCTGCTCGAGTACCTCGTCCCGCGGTACATTGGAGAGGGCAAGAGCTACCTCACGGTGTCGATCGGGTGCACGGGCGGGCAGCACCGATCCGTCTACGTGGCCGAAGCGATCCGGCGCGCGCTGTCGGCTCCGGCCGGCGTGCTGGTCCGGGTGCGCCATCGCGACCTCGGGCCCACCGGGTGAGACGGGCAGTCGTCGCATGAGAGGGGAGGGCCTGTGATTGGAGTGGTGGTCGTCACGCACGGCCAGCTGGCCACCGAGCTGTTGAACGCGGCCGAGGCGATCGTCGGCGATCTGCCGCAGTTTGCCGCCGTGTCGATCGGCTGGCACGACGATGCCGACGATGCCCGGGAGGAGATCCGGCAGGCCATCGGGCGCGTGCAGGCGGACGGCGGCGTGCTCATCCTGACCGACATGTTCGGCGGAACGCCGGCGAACCTGGGGATGACCTTCCTCGAGCCGAACAAGGTCGAGGTGATCACCGGCGTCAACCTGCCGATGCTCATCAAGCTGACCAGCCTGAAGAGCTCGCAGGACCTGCTCGGCGTCGCGCGGGAGATGCGCGAACACGGCCGGAACGCCATCTGGGTGGCCTCCGACCTGCTGCACGGCGAGGCCAAGGGCTGACATGGAATCGCGATCCATCGAGGTCCGGAACCCGCTGGGGCTGCATGCCCGGGCGGCCGCCAAGTTCGTGCACGCCGCCACGGCGTTCGAATCGCACATCACGGTGGCGCGCGGCGAGCGGATCATGGACGGCAAGAGCATCCTGGGCATTCTCCTGTTGTCGGCGTCGCGGGGGACGCCGATCACCATTGCGGCGACGGGGCGCGACGAACGCGAGGCCGTCGACGCCCTCTGCCGGCTGGTCGAATCGGGATTTGGCGAGGGACCGTGGAGCGCTTGACGGGGATCGGCGTGTCGGGCGGGCTGGCGTCGGGACCGGCGGCGGTGCTGACGCTGCACCCCCTTGCGCTGCGGTACACGGTCGCGCCGGACCGCGTCGGACGTGAAGGCGCGCGTCTCAAGGCTGCACGCGAGGCCTCGCGGCGCCAGCTGCGCGATATCCGGTCCCGCGTCATGCGCAGTGGAGGCGATGAGCTCGGACACCTGTTCGAAGTCCAGATCCTGATGCTCGACGATCCGTTGATCGTGCCGAGGGCCGCCGCCATCATCGCCGCGGATCACGTCAACGCCGAGTGGGCGGTGCAGCGGGCCTTCGACGAGATCGTGTCCGTGTTCCGCGACGTGGAGGACCCGTACCTCCGCGAGCGGCGCGGAGACGTCGCCGACCTGGTCGGCCGCCTGAGCCTGAACCTCAGGCCCGGGCGGGTCGAGGCACGCGACCTTCTGGCCGATCTGGATCAGCCGTGCGTGCTGGTCGCCGACGACCTCGCCCCATCGGTGGCCGGCCAGCTCGATCGGAGGCGCGTGCTCGCGCTGGTCGTCGGCGCCGGCAGCCGCACGTATCACACCTCGATCATCGCCCGCTCTCTGAAGATCCCGGCGGTCGTGGGCCTCGGGACCGTCACCGCGAGAATCACGCCCGGCGCCAGGATCGTGGTGGATGGAACGACCGGCGAGGTCGTGATCGATCCGACCGATGACACGCTGCGCGACCTGAAGACACGATCCGCAGGGCGGACCTCAGTGAGCCCTCCGCCGCCCGACGACCAGGGCTCCCCGGTGACCACCCTGGACGGAGTGCGGATCCAGGTGGAAGCCAACGTCGAGCTGGCGGACGATCTCGAGTTCGCCCGGGCACAGGGCGCGTCGGGCGTGGGCCTGTTCCGATCGGAGTTCCTGCTCGGCGGCCAGCCCGTCCAGGAGTTCGGCGAAGACGCCCAGTATGCCGCCTACCGCGAGATCCTCGAGCGGATGGCCCCGCTTCCCGTGACCATCCGCACCTTCGACCTCGATGAGGTTCAGGCGTCCGGATCGGGTGACGGACCCGGGACGGCGATGGCCGGCATCGACGGCGGCCTGTCGCGAGGCCCGCTCGGCCTGCGGGGCATTCGATTGAGCCTGAGCCAGTCGGACGTCTTCAAGGTGCAGCTGAGGGCGCTCGGCCGCGCGGCGAGGCACGGCCGCCTGCGGATCCTGTTCCCGTTCGTGACCTCGGTCGATGAGCTGCGCAACGCCCGATCGATGCTTCGCGCGGTCCTCGACGAGATTCGCGAACCCGGATCGGAGATGCCGGCCGTTCCGGTCGGCATCATGATCGAGGTACCGTCAGCGGCTCTCACCGTCGATGTGCTCGCTGACGAGGCCGATTTCTTCAGCATCGGCACCAACGATCTGATCCAGTACCGCCTGGCGGTGGACCGGACCGATATCCGCGTCGCGGGCTCGTACGAGCCGATGCACCCGGCGATCCTCCGCGTGATCCGGCACGTCGCACGGACTGCGGACCGGCGTGGACGCCCGGTCTCGGTCTGCGGCGAGATGGCCTCCGATCCGCTCGCGCTGCTGCTGCTGCTCGGACTCGGCGTGAAGGAGTTCAGCATGTACCCGGCGGCGATTCCCAGGGCCCGTCAGCTGATGCGGACGGTGCGCGTCGCCGAGCTGAGGGAGGCCGCGGCCGAGGCGCTTCGGCTTCGGACCACGCGGGAGGTCGAGGCCTTCGTGAGCCGGACACTGAGCCGGTCCCTGCTAGTGCCCGACGCGGCGGCCGCCGCGCCGGACTTGCCAAGGAGAGAATCGTGAGCGTCGATGCCAACGCGGGCGTGCTGCGTGTCGAAAAACCCTGGGGCTACGAACTCTGGTGGGCCCGGACGGACAAATATGTCGGGAAGGTGATCCACGTGACGGCAGGCCACGCCCTGAGCCTGCAGTACCACAACCAGAAGGTCGAGACGATCCTGCTGTACTCCGGCAAGCTTCTCTTCGAAATCCAGGAAGGGGAGCGGCTGGTCGGCCGCGAGATGCTCCCGGGCGAGAAGATCCACGTCCCGTGCGGCACCATCCACCGCATGACGGCGTTGGAGGACTCGGACCTCTTCGAGGTGTCGACGCCTGAGGTCGACGACGTCGTCAGGCTCGAGGATCGGTACGGCCGCGAGTCACGGTAGGGGAGGCCTTACGCCCGCCCGTCTCGCTGAGGGTGGATGGGCCGGTGAATCGCGGGGGCGGGCTCTGCGCCCGCCCGTCCGGCCTTGTGCCCGCCCGTTCGGGCTAGAACGGAATGTCGTCGTCGGTGACTTCAGGCTCCTGGCCCAGCTCGTCGGAAGGTGCGGCGTCGCGTTCGGACGCCGCCGCCGCTGCGGGCCGCGCGGATCCGCCGCCCCCGGCACCGCCTGCGCTCCCGAGCAGCTGGACGCGGTCAGCCGAGACTTCCGGCGTGTACCGCTTGTCGCCCTCGCGGCCGTTCCAGCGCTGGATCGACAGGCGGCCTTCCACGTAGACCTGCTTGCCCTTGACCAGGTAGTTCTTCAGCGTCTCCGCCTGCTTGCCCCAGATCTTCACGCGGTACCACTCGGTGACGGGCCTCCCCGTCGTCTCGTCTTTCACGAAGGGATCGTCGATCGCAATGCTCACCGTCGCCACCGGCTTGCCGGCCGGGGTGTAGCGCAGCTCCGCGTCGCGGCCGAGATTGCCGACGAGAATGATCTTGTTGAAACTCGCCATGTCGCGTTCCTTTCGTGGTCCGAGCACTTCCGCCCCGGGAGATGCCCGGAGCGGGGCAGCAGATGTCAGGTCGGGGTCGACGCGCGGGACGGCGCGACATACCGGCCTTCTGTGTGGGGTCGGGGCTAGCGCCCGATCCGGTTCAGTCTATCCAGGGCCTGCCTGGCCAGCCGGCCCGCGTCGCTGTCCGGAAAGTTCTTCGTCACGTATTCGAACGACTCCCTCGCCTGGGGGACCTGGCCAAGGGAATTCAGCGCGAGCCCGCGTTTGTAGTACGCGTCAGGCAGCGTGTTGCTGGTCGGGTAGTTGGCGATGAGCCGGTCGTAGGCGGCGACGGCTTCCTTGAACTGCCCGGCGCTGTAGTAGGTTTCTCCGATGTAGAACTGCGCGTCGTCGGCGACGTCGGACTTCGGGAACGTCTTCATGTAGGACTCGAAGCCCTGGATCGCCAGCGTCCACTGGCCGGCGTAGTAGTCGGCCCTTGCCTGGTCGAACAGCCGCTGTGGCGAGACTCCCGGGTTCAGCGGCTGCGCCGGCGCCGGCGAGGGGAGCATGCCCGGGGCGGCGGTCGCGTCGGGCGTGCCTGGAGCGGCCGGGCTGGCGGGCGAGGGAACCGTCACGCGAATCGCCTCGACCTCCTGCGACAGCGAGGTCAGCCGCACGTTGGTTTCGTCCACCTTCTCGCGCACGACGCGCAGATCGCTGCTGAGCGTGTCGAGCACCAGGCGCTGGTCAGCGACGGCCTTGCGGCTGACGCCGGCCTGGTCGTCGAGTTTCGCGGACACCGCCCGCAGCGTGTCGAGCAGCGTCGTCAGCTGGAGCTGCAACTGCTGATTCTGCTCCTGCAGCATGCGGATGTCCGCCATCATCTGCCGGTGTTCCTTGTCCGCGGCTGCCATCGGCGCGGATGCCGAGACGGCCATCACCAGGGCCACCATGCCAATCGCGCTCGCTCTTCGCACCATAGGTCATCAACCCGATTGAAAAACCGTTGACCGTCCCCGTTACTTGGCCGTCAGCACGAAGTGCGCGCGACGGTTCTTGGCCCATGCGGCTTCGTTGTTGCCGGGGTCGAACGGGAATTCCTTGCCATAGCTCACCGTGCGCAGCCTGGCCGGCGCGATGGAGAGTGAAACCAGGTAGGCCTGCGCGGCGACCGCCCGGCGTTCACCGAGCGCGAGGTTGTACTCGGCCGTGCCGCGCTCGTCGCAATGACCCTCGATGGTGACCACCCAGGTCGGGTATTTCTTGAGGACGGCCGCGTCGGCGTCCAGCGCCGCGCGCGCCTCGGCCGACAGCTCGGCGCTGTCGAAGAGGAAAAACGCCGGGCGCAGGGGCGACTCGCGATTCACGTCATCGATCGAGCGGGCCGCCAGCGGGTCGTCGGTGACCGTCAGATCGGGCCGGGCCGGCACGTCGGCCGCACCCGGCGTCGGCGCCGGTGCGGGCGGGGGAGCCGGGGTCACCGGCACCTGGTCGGGGACGGCGACCGTCGTGGGAGGCGAGATGGGCCTCGCAACCGGCGGCTTCTTGGACGCACACCCGGCGATCGTGACTGCCAGCGCCGCGGTGACAGCGAACCACCCCATCCGCATGATTGCTCGGCTCCTCATCGTCGTTCTCCTGACCTCTTACCTGGACCAGTCCGGCGTGTAGTTGTTCCCGATCCGCGTGATCTGCCTGACGTCCTGGCCGTCCCGGCCGACGACGAAGACCTGGGTCTTCCCGCTTCGTGTCGAGGTGAAGGCCAGGTGCCGGCCGTTCGGGGCGTACGCCGGGCTCTCGTTGCTGCCTTCCCCGAACGTGACCTGGCGCCGCTCGCCGGTGGCCAGGTCATAGATCTTGATATCGTAGCCCGGCCCGGTCCGCGAGCAATAGGCAATCTCGTTGAACGGCGCCGGCGACCACGTCGGCCGGTCACAGTACGACTCGGACGTGATCTTGAGCGGGTTCAGGCCGTCGGCATCGATGATGTAAATCTGCGGCGACCCCGAGCGATCCGACGTGAAGGCGATCTGCGTGCCGCTCGGCGACCAGGTCGGCGTCGTGTCGATGGCGGGGTTTCTCGTCAGGCGGCGCACGTTCGAACCGTCGCGGTTCATCACGTAGAGCTCGGCGTTGCCGTCGCGGTTGGACGTGAAGCAGATGCGGGTGCCGTCGGGCGACCAGGCCGGAAGCCAGTTCTGGAATTTTCCGCCCGTCGGGTTCTCGAGCGTGCCCTGGTAGATGAGCGACACGAAGATGTCGGGGTAGTCCCGGCGGAACGAGGTGTAGGCGATGGCCCGGCCATCGGGCGACCAGCTCGGCGTCATGTTGAGCTTGCGGGTCACGGTGACACGCCGCTGATTCGCGCCGTCGTAGTCCGAGACGTAGATCTCCTTGGCCTCCCGGCTCTCGACCGTTCCGCTGACGCGCTCCAGGTCGCGGTCCGAGGCGAAGGCCAGCTTGGTCCGCGCCACCCCGCGCAACGCCCGCTGCTGCAGGTGGATGTCGTCGGCAGCCGAATGGGCATACGCGCGGGGATTGGCCGTGGTCCCGGTGTACTCGCGGGCCATGACCGAACGGCCGGTCTTGACGTCGAACAGCCGGAGCTCGACGCGGAACGTCGTCGCGGACGCTTTCTCGACCGTCCCCAGGACCAGGCCGTCGGCCCCGAGCTCGCGCCAGCGGTCGAAGGGGATGTCCGCGAACGAGGCCGCGACGGGAATCGTCTTGTAGGTGTCGCGCGGGATCATGTAGAACTCGCGCTCGAATGCGAGGTCGTCCCACAACACGGTTCCGATGGTCCTGGCAGCCTCGACCACGTCCGGGTCGCTCGATCGCGCCAGGAAATCGGGCACCGCGTAGCGCGGACGCGCGCCGGCTTCGCCCGAGAGGCTGAGGATGATCTCCGACTGCTGCTGTGGCTGCGGCTTCTGTGGCGGCTGCTGGCGCAGTGGATCGCGGGCGGGGGTTCGCGTCGACCCCGCCGCAACCAGCACCCCAAGAGCCAGCACGCCGCCCGCGATGAGGACGCGATCGCGTATCGTCACCTGTGATACTCGAATCGGAGGTGAATGGTCAGCTGGTTGTCTGGAAACGCCGCGGGCAACGGTTGCACCCGCTGCGTCATGAAGAGCGCGCGCTGGGCCGTCAGGTCGAGCGGGGCGTAGCCGCTCGACTGCTCGAGTTCGATGGCGGTGATCCGGCCGTCACGCAGAATCTGGAACTTCAGGAGCGTCACGCCCGCGATCCCCTGCCGGGCGTTCCAGTTCCGCTGGACGATCTGGAGCATGCTGTCGAGATAGTCCGGGCAGCAGAAATTGGAGATCTCCAGGTACCCGCCGGCGCCGCCCATGCCGCCGGTCGAGAGCCCGCCGAAGCCCATCCCGCGCGCGGGATTGTCGGCCGCGGTGGCCTCTGCGCCGAACGGCACCCGCTCGCGCGGCGCGGGCCGCTCGGATTTCTCTGCGGGTTCGATCGTCGCGGCCGCCTGCTTGCGCGCCGGCTTCGCGGTCGGCGTCGGCAGCACCATGGCTGGCGTCCGCGGCTCGGCCCTGACCGGCGCCGGCCGCTTCGATTCCATCAGCGGCGCCGGCTGGGTGCTCGCCGGCCGCCCCTCGAGCGTCATGCCTCCGGCGCGCGGGCCGGGAGCGCTGCCGAGGCTGATCGTCATGACCGTGCGCTCGTCCTGGCCATGCCGCGCCCCCCAGATGGCGGGCACCGCCACCAGGGCGCCGAACAGCACGACGTGCGCCAGGGTCGACACCGTCAGCATTCGCGGCAGTCCTCGTGCCGACTGTGACCGCTCGACCAGCACCGCGGTGACCGCATCCACCGTTCAGCGCTCCTCCGGGAGCCGGGAAACGATGCCGACCTTCTCGACACCGGCGTCCTTGAGCCTGTCCATGACTTCGATCACTTCCTGCAGCGTCACGCCGCCGTCGCCCCGCAGGAACACCTCGCGATCCGCGCGTCCCTGGAGGGCCTGCCGCATCCGCTCGTCGAGCACGTCGAGACGCACGGGCTCGTCGCCGATCCGCACGATGTGGTTCTGCCGGTAGGCCAGGGGCACGGTGACGAAGATGCGTTCGGCGACGATCTGCTCCGCGCGCCGCGCGACCGGCAGGTTGACCTCGACGCCCCGCTGGAGCATCGGCGCCGTCACCATGAAGATGATGAGCAGCACCAGCATGACGTCCACCAGGGGGACGACGTTGATCTCGGCGAGCGAACTCGACACGCGGCGGGTTCGCATGCCCCGGCCCGTCTGGGCTTCGTCGGTGCTGGTGACCTTCGGCATGGCGCAACGGGACTGATGCAGCGGACTTCTAGGTGAAGTTCCGCTCCGCGATATTGAGGAACTCGAGCGAGAAGTCGTCCATCTCGGACGTCATCCGCTTCACTTGAGCCGTGAAATGATTGTAGAAGTACACGGCCGGGATCGCGGCGAACAGCCCGGCGGCCGTGGCGATGAGCGCTTCGGCGATGCCGGGCGCCACCACTCCCAGGTTGGTCGACCCGACGCTGGCGATCCGCTGGAACGAGGTCATGATGCCCCAGACCGTGCCGAACAACCCGATGAACGGTGTGATGCTCGCCGTGGTGGCCAGCAGCGACATCCGGCGCTCGAGCTTGGCGACCTCCACCGTCGACGCGCGGAGCAGCGCCCGGTCCACCGCAGGCAGGCTCTTGAGAGTTGGACGAGCCGCCGCGCCGGTTGGATTGGCGGCGCCGGCGGCCGCCAGCTTGAGCTGGGTGTTGAGCTCGGCGTAGCCGGCCTGGAAAATCCCGACAAGCGGGCTGTCGTCGAACGTACGGCAGACGGCTTGCACTTCCGAGAACTTCGTGCTGCGCCTGAAGATGTCGAGGAATCGCGTGGTGTGCCGATCGGCGCGATGCAACGACCACAGCTTGTGGAACACGATAGCCCACGAGGCTATCGAGAAGACCGCAAGGACGACGAGCACGACCTTGGCAACCGGTCCGGACCGCAGGACCAGGGCCAGGACCTCGTTGCCAGGCGGCGGGTATGCTCCATTGGTACCCTGCACCTGCAGCGCAAGAACCAGCCACCCGAGCGTGTGCAAGTATGCCTCCGGGACATATGAACTCGCCGTAAAGTCCGCACATGCAGAATCACCACAGCGTACCACGCGCCCAGAATCCTGTCAAACCCGTGATATGATGGAAGTTCTGCCGATCAACGTCGCCCCCTGGACCGACTCATGCTGCGCTACCTGAACATCCGTAACCTCGCCGTGATCGAGGCGCTGGAGGTCAACTTCGAACCGGGCCTCAACGTGCTGACGGGAGAGACCGGCGCCGGCAAGTCGATCCTCGTCGAAGCGGTCAGCCTGCTGCTCGGCGGACGAGCGTCGCCCGACCTGGTCAGGACGGGCGAAGATACGGCGATCGTCCAGGCCATCTTCGAAACCGACGGCCGGGAGGTCGTCGTGCGCAGGGAAGTCACATCGCAAGGCCGCAGTCGCGCCTTCATCGACGGCACCCTCGCCACCGCCGCCACGCTCCGGGAACTCGGCGAGCGGCTCGTGGACCTCCACGGCCAGCACGAACACCAGGCGCTGCTCAATCCCGACGTGCACATCGACCTGCTCGATCAGTTCGCGGGGCAGGCGGAGCTGAGAGACCGCGTCGCGGCCGCGTATGCCGAGTGGGCGGGGCTGACCGCCGAGCTCGATGAGGTCCGGCGGCAGGAGCGCGACAAGTCGGCCAGGACCGACTTCCTCCGGTTCCAGCTCGGTGAGATCGATCGCGTCAAGCCCCGCCCCGGCGAAGACGAGGAGCTCTCGACGACCCGCCAGCTGCTCGCCAATGCCGAGAAGCTGAAGCGGCTGTGTGACGAGGCGTACTCGAGACTCTACGAAAATGACGAGGCCGTGCTCGGAGGGCTGGCCCAGGTCTGGAAGCGCGTCTCCGACCTGGCAGCGCTCGACAACCGGTTCGCACCCTACCTCGAAGCCCGTGACGCCGTGCGGGCACAGCTCGACGATCTCGCGTCTTTCCTCAGAGAGTACGCCGCGGACATCGACGAGGCTCCATCGCACCTGCAGGAAGTCGAGGACCGTCTCGCCGCGCTGGATCGTCTCAAGAGGAAGTACGGTCCGACGCTTGCCGACGTGATCGGCAGGCAGGCGGACTGCCGCAGCGAACTGAGCTCACTCGAGGCGACAGGGGAGCGTGCGGCCGAGCTCGAGCGCGCCGTCGGCGCCGCTGAGCGAGGCTACGACGGGCTGGCTGCAACGCTGTCGTCCGCCAGACAGAAGGCTGCGCCGAAGTTCGCGCGGGCGCTGGAGCAGGGGCTGGCAGAACTCGCGATGGAGCATACGCGACTCGAGGTGCGATTCTCCGACGGGCGCCCGGAGTCCGAGCGCCGGACTGCGCGAGGCATTGACGTCGCCGAATTCTACGTCTCGCCCAACCCGGGGGAGGAACTGCGTCCGCTGGCGCGCATCGTCTCCGGCGGCGAGCTCTCCCGCCTCATGCTGGGCCTGAAGACGCTCGCCTCGACCGATGCGCCGGGCAAAACGCTGATCTTCGACGAAGTGGACGCCGGCATCGGCGGCAGGGTGGCGGACGTCGTCGGGCGCCGGCTGCAGGGCCTGGGACGGGACTTCCAGGTGCTCTGCATCACGCATCTGCCTCACATCGCCGCATGCGCGCTCACGCATTACCGGGTCTCGAAGTCGGTCAGGAAGGACCGCACCCTTACTTCGGTGGAGCGGCTCGATGGCGACGCCCGCGTCGAGGAAGTGGCGCGGATGATGGCCGGGTCGATCGTCACAGACGGCACGCTGGCCAGCGCCCGGGAGATGATTGAATCGAAACAGCCGGAAGGCGAACGAAAAGCAAAAGGCGAAAGCGAAAGACGAAAGCATAAGTAGGGAAGTCGCGGGGCCGCGAGGCGCCCGACTCCCGAGAGGATCGATGGGACGGAAATACCTGATCGAGACGTTCGGTTGCCAGATGAACGTCCACGACTCGGAGCGGATGGCGGGGTTGCTCGAGGCAGCGGGCTACGAGCCCACCACCGAAGCGCTCGACGCGGACCTGGTGGTGCTCAACACCTGCTCGGTCCGGGAGCGCGCCGAGGACAAGGTGTTCAGCCGCGTCGGTGAACTCAAGGCGGACGCCACGGCGGCCGGCCGGGACCCGATCGTGGCCGTCACCGGTTGCCTCGCTCAACAGGAGGGCGCGGGCCTGTTCCGTCGCTCCTCGTTCATCGACGTGGTGGTCGGGACGCAGGCCGAGAAACGGCTGCCGGGACTGGTCGCCGACGCCGTTCGCGATCGCACCCGGCAGCTGGACCTCAACCCCTACGACGACGTGTCGTTTCCGCTGGGCCTGGCGCGGCGACAGGATCCGGTCCGGGCGTATGTCACGATCATCGAAGGCTGCAACGACCACTGCGCGTTCTGTGTCGTTCCGCGCACGCGTGGCCACGAGCGGATGCGCCCCAAGGCCGCCATCCTGGCCGAGGTCGAAGAAGCCGCCGCCTCGGGCCGGAGGGAAATTCACCTCCTCGGGCAGATCGTCAATCACTACCAGGCTCCTGACGATCCCGGCTGCGATTTCGCGGGTCTGCTGGAGCAGGTGGACCAGGTGCCCGGCGTCGAGCGGATTCGATTCGCGAGCCCGCATCCGCGCCACGTGACCCCTCGCCTCATCGAAGCGCTGCGAACGCTGCCGCACGTCTGCAAGCACCTGCACCTGCCGGTGCAGTCGGGCTCGACGCGCGTGCTCCAGGCCATGCGCCGGCGCCACACGCGCGAAGAGTATCTCGACCTGGTCGCCAGACTTCGGGACAGGGTGGCGGGCGTGCACTTATCGACCGACATGATCGTTGGATTCCCGGGTGAATCCGACGCGGACTTCGAGGACACCCTGTCGCTGACAGCCGCCGTGGGTTTCCACAGCATGTTTTCGTTCAAGTATTCCGAGCGGCCCAACACGCTGGCGGCCCTGCGCATGCCGGACGACGTCGCGGAGGATCTGAAGACCGAGCGGCTGACGGCGCTGCAGGAATGCCAGCGGGGGATTCAGACCCGCCTTCACCACTCGGCGGTCGGAACCCGGGTCGAGGTCCTGGTGGATGGCGTGAGCCGGCGGCACACCACCGACCTGACCGGGCGCACAAGCGGCAACACGGTTGTGAACTTCCCGGGCTCGGAAGCGCTGCTGGGCCAGATCGTGGCCGTCGACATCGTTCGTGCCGGGACGAACAGTCTCCAGGGAGTGCTCACAAGCCCTCCAGCTTGACAGCAGGAGAGGCGGGTCCTACGTTGTGGACAGACGCGGGTGTTGCGCACACGAGACGTGGCCACCCCAAGGAGTCGCGATGCAGATCGAGATGGTGATCAAGGGACTGATGGTGGACCCGGTGACGAACATGCCCATCATCATCCTGCGTGACAAGGACGGCGAGCGGGTGTTGCCCATCTGGGTGGGGATCTTCGAGGCCAATGCGATCGCGCTCCAGATTGAAAACATCACCACGCCGCGTCCGATGACGCACGATCTCCTGCGCAACGTCATCCAGGATCTGCACGGGGCGGTGCAGAAGATCGTCGTCTCGGACCTGAAGGAAAACACCTTCTACGCGCTCATCTACATGAGGGTGAACGGAGAGTCGATGGCGGTCGACGCGCGGCCGAGCGACGCGATCGCCCTGGCGCTCCGCACGCAGGCCCCGATCTTTGTCGAGGATCACGTCATCGACAACGCCAAGACGGTCGACTTCGCGCCGGAAAAGAACGACTCCGAGCGCCTGCAGAAGTGGCTCGAGAGCCTCGATCCCGAGGAGCTCGGCAAGTACAAAATGTAGGCGGCGCGCCTTACCGAAGGCGCGATGCCTTGACACCCCTTCGACCTGCCGCCTAGAATGGCCCGGCCTGCGTCTGAAAGCCAGGTCGGACCCTCAATGATCGTTGCCATCGCCAATCAGAAAGGCGGCGTCGGAAAAACGACGACCGCGATCAACCTTGCCGCCGCGCTGGCGCTTCGAGGCAAGCGCGCGCTGCTCATCGATCTGGATCCCCAGGCCAACAGCACGATGTCGTTCGTGGACGTCCGGGAGATCACCCGGAACCTCTACGACGCGATGATCGACGACGAGTGCACGATCGCGGACATCGTCGTGCCGACCAGCGTCACGAACCTGTCGCTGGTGCCGTCGCGGATTTCGCTGGCCAAGCTCGAAGCCAAGCTGGTCGGTGAGCTCGACTCGCACTTCCGGCTGAAGGACCGTCTGGCTCCGGTGCTCGAGTCGTACGATCACATCGTGATCGACTGTCCGCCGACGCTGGGGCTGCTGACCGTGAATGCGCTGGTCGCCTCGACGCACATTCTGGTGCCGATCCAGGCGTCGTACTTCGCGCTCGAGGGCACCGACGACCTGCTCGAAACCATCGAGAAGGTCCGGGCGCGGGCCAACCCCGATCTCCGGCTGCTGGGCGTCCTGATTACGATGCACGATCGCCGCACGTCGATTGCCCGCGACATCCGGGCGCAGATTCAACGCGTGTTCGCCGACAAGGTGTTCAGCACCGTCATCACCAAGAGCGTGCGGCTCGAGGAGAGCCCGGCCTACAAGGAGTCCATCTTCACCTTCGCGCCCGACTCATCCGGTGCGACCGAATACTACCGTCTGTGCGAGGAGGTCATCGATCGTGGCTAAGCGAGCGGGTCTGCCGGAAGGCGTGCACATGCGGCACGACGTGCACTACGTGGAGACGCTGGCCGGGCCGGCCGGGACTCCCATCGGCCGGCTGGTTCCGATCGAAGCGATCGATCCGAATCCGGACCAGCCGCGCCAGACCATGGGCGACCTCTCGGAGTTGATGGCCTCGATTGCGGAGAAGGGGATTCTCGAGCCCCTGATCGTCAGGACCCGGTCGGGCCGGTTTCAGATCATCGCCGGCGAGCGACGCTACCAGGCGGCCGTGCAGGTTGGCCTCCGGGAATTGCCGGTCGTCGTGCGCGACGTCGACGACGGGGAAGTCGTCGAGCTGGCGCTGGTCGAGAACCTGCAGCGCAAGGATCTGACGCCGTTCGAAGAAGGCGAGGCGATGCAGGCGCTGGCCGACCACAACGGCTACACGCACGAGGACCTGGCCCGCAAGCTTGGCAAGTCGCGCACCTCGGTGACCGAGAGCCTGGCCCTCCACAAGATGCCGGAAGAGGTCAAGAATCTCTGTCGGCTGGCAGACATTTCGTCTAAGTCGTTGCTTCTAGAGATAGTTAGGCAATCTGACCCTCAGAAAATGCTCTCCCTGGTCGAGCGCATCGCCCGCGACGGGGGCGCCACGCGCCAGAAGGTCCGCGAGGAAACGAAGAAGCCGCACCGCGGGCGGCCCCGCGCCTTCACCTTCAAATACCGGCCGCCAACCAAGGCGTTCAATCTCAGGCTGACCTTCGCCAAGAGCCGCGTGGACCGCGAAGAGATCATCGACGCGCTTCACGCGATCATCCAGGAACTCAAGCAGGCCTGAGCAGCGCGTCGTCCGGGACGGCTGCCTGAGGCCGGCGTCGTGGCGTTCCCAAGAGGCGGCGCAGCCGTGCTGGAACAGCGGCCGGCGAGTCCGGACGCGTTCGACGCGGCGCCCTGGTAAGACCGCTTCGTAGGAGCGTTCCGATGCGAGAGGACGCCACGAACGGAAAGCACAGAGCCGGACGTCTCCGACTGGATGCACGTCAATCGGATGGTGGCGACTGGAACCGCAACGGCCGAACGCACACGACCGCGAACGCGCCAGCCGGAGACCGCTGGGCGGAGTCCCGCCAACCCGAGGGCGCCGCGCGAATTGCCAAAGAGCGGGTTCGTCCGAGGCCTGGCCTGAGCCGGGACGTGATGAGGTGCAGGAACGGGCGGGGCGACATCGCCTGCCAGTTGCGGCGCCAAACCGCTCTGCGTCGGATGCGAGATGTCGGGAGTGGGGCCGACCGGAGCGGGTCGCTCGAGAGTGGGATTGAAGTGGCGGGTGCGGGGAGGTCGATGTCGATGCGGCTCGCGGAATCAGGGTTTCGGGGCCGTCCTGGGCGTTGAGGTTAACATAACATACATTATCAGACCCATTAGGTATTCGGCCACTTCAACCCCTGTGCATGGTCTGTGCACACCGGGCCTCTTCGAACTCCGGCGTTCGCCCTAGCCCGGCCCCACCGCCGGGCCGCTTCGCTCCCGCCCCATCCGTCGGTCGTTTCCGCCGGCCCTTTTTGAGCGCTGGAACCCGGAGCCCCCGACGCGTCCGCCCGACCGTCACAGTCCGCAGAACCGCCGGCGCCCCCGTCGCACGAGCGTCACTTCCGATTGCAGTTTCTGGAAGCCGGGGGTTCCGGCCGCTTCCACTTTCTGCCGGCCGCCCCCTTGGCCAGGCGTCGTCGCCTCCGGGTTGCGCGATGCGGCCCCGGTGTTCGAGGCTGCAAGCCTGGTGTGGTATCGTCGGGGTGCTCATGCTCAGGACGATCGATCGCTACATCATCAGGGCGCTCATCACGCCGTTCCTCATCTCGCTTTTGGTCTTCACGTTCATCCTGATCGTTCCCTACCTGATCGAACAGGCCGAGCAGCTGATCGCCAAGGGGGTGCCGGGCGGCGTCATCCTGCGGATCATGCTGACGCTGGTGCCGCAGGCCCTGGCGATTACGATTCCGATGGCCCTGCTGGTGAGTCTCCTCATCAGCCTCGGCCGGCTTTCGGGTGACCGGGAATGGGTCGCTCTTCAGGCGTGCGGCGTCAGCATCTTCCGGGTGCTGCGGCCGGTCGGACTGGTCGCGGTCCTTGCCTGGGCGGCGACCACGTATGTGATCATCTGGGCGGTTCCGGACGCCAACCAGACGTTCCGCGAAATCACGTACAACATCGTGGCTGCGCGAACGGAGAGCGAAGTCAAGCCGCGGGTCTTCTTCGAGGACTTCCCCAACTGGGTGCTATACGTGCGAGACGTGCCGAAAGATGGGCACGGCTGGCTGGACGTGTTCCTGGCCGACACGACCAGGCCGGAGCACCCCACCATCTATCTCGCGAAGTCGGGCCGCATGGTGGTCGACCGCCAGAGCCGGACCGTCGAGATCGTGCTCGAGGACGGGACCTCGCACGTGACCACGGCCGACTCGCCCGAGGCCTACACGGTCAACCGGTTCAAGAGCATCCGGCTCGCCATGGACCCCGATCGGGTCTTTCCCAGGGTGGCGCCCGAGCGGGGCGACAACGAGAAGACCATCGCCGAGCTGCAGGCCCTCATCAAGGATTCGAGAAAGCGCGGGGTCTCGGTGCACAACGCGCAGATGGCGATCCAGAAGCGGTTCTCGATTCCGATCGCGTGCCTGGTGTTTGCGCTGCTCGCGATGGTGCTCGGCCTGACCAACCGCAAGGACGGCAAGCTTGCGAGCTTCGTGCTCGGCATCGGCGTCATCTTCGCCTACTACATGATCATGCTGGCGGCCCAGTCCGCGGCCAAGGGGCTCATCGTCCCCGGCTGGCTGGCGATGTGGCTGCCGGACATCATCCTGGGCGGCATCGGCATCGCGTTCCTCATCGCACGCGCCGGGTCGACCCACCGGCGCGAGGCCCTGGTGGCGCGGTTGCGCGCCAGGTTCCAGCGTGCCAGGCCCGAGGCCGAAGGCGGCACGATGGCCGCCCTCACGCCCCGGCGCAAGGCGTCACCGGTCAGGCTCGTGCTCAGGCTGCCCTACGTGTGGTACCCGCGGGCCAGCCTGCTCGACGCCTACATCGTGCGGACGCATCTGCGCGTGGTCGCCGTCACCTTCGCGGCCCTGATTTCGCTGTTCTATATCTCCAAGTTCTTCGATCTCTCGGAAAAGCTGCTGAAGGGTTCGGCAACCCCGGCCCTGCTGCTGCAGTACCTTCTGGTACGAGACGCCGCAATACGTTTATTACTGCATCCCGCTCTCGGTGCTGATCGGGGCGCTGGTGACGATCGGGATCCTGACGAAGAACAGCGAGCTGATCGTCATGCGCGCCTGCGGAATCAGCCTGTACAGGTCGGCGGTGCCGTTGATCGCCTTCGCGGTCCTGGCAGGCGGATTGATCTTCCTGATCGAAGAGGACGTGCTGGCCTACGCGAACCAGCGGGCCGACAGCATCAACCACGTGATGCGCGGCGGATCGCCACAGACCTTCAACGTGCTGAACCGCAAGTGGATGGTCGGCCACAATGGGGAGTTCTACAACTACATCTACTTCGACCCGCGGAGCCGCGAGCTGAACGGCTTCTCGGTGTTTCGATTCGCGCCGAAGGCGTGGCGCCTGCAGAGCCGGACGTTCTTCCGGACGGTCACCTTCACCGGCCGCACCACCGGCACGGAGAAGTCCGTCGTCTGGGCGGGCCGCTCGGGCTGGACGCGCGAGTTCGACCGCGCCGTGAACGAGCGAGCGTTCGACCTCATCCCGGCCGGCGAGCTGAAGCTGGAGCCGCCGCAGTTCTTCATGTCGGAGCAGGAAGATGCCGACCGCATGACCTACGGCCAGTTGCGGCGCTACATCGCCGAGATGCGGGCGAGCGGCTACAACGTGGTGCCCTACGAGGTCGAGCTGTATCGAAAGCTCTCGTTCCCGTGGGTGACCGTGGTGATGACGTTCATCGCGGTCCCGTTCGCGGTGACGACGGGCCGCCGGGGCGCGCTCTACGGGATTGGGATCGGGATTGTCATCGCCATCGTCTACTGGACGGCGACCAGCATCTTCGCGGCCATTGGAGAGGGCGGGATCATGACGCCGCTGCTGGCGGCGTGGGCGCCCAACGTGCTCTTCGGGCTGGGGGCCATCGGCCTGCTGCTCACCGTGCGCACCTGAACCCGGCCGGGACGGCCCGGCCTCGCATCGCCGACTCCCCTACCGTTCCGCCCGCAATCCGCTGATCCAGAACGCAGCCGAGAATCCCGGCTTCGCGTTGGTGGTGTCCACCACGAACATCAGCGTGTCGATCCGGTTGCGGGCCGGACGCGGCGAGCTGGTGTCGCCGACGGCACGCAGGTCGTCGAGCGCGATCGACACCTCGCGGGGATGGGTGTCGAGGTATACCGAGCGCAGCCAGCGATCGCCCGCCCCTTCGCGCGGCGCACGCAGCTGCACCGACACGCGCAGCGGGCGGTCGGCGCGCGCGGTGAACACGATGCGGCTCGCGCCTCGAAGACCCTCAATCTCGGGCGTCACGAGCGCGGCGAACGGGCTCTTCCAGGATCCGAGCGTGAAACGGAGGAGGCGCGAGATGGACGCTCCGCTTCCCACGCGTTCGGCGGACGCCTGCGATGCCTCGTCTTTTTCGATCCGCCACGTCAGCGTCGGCGCGTCCCGGAATGTGACCTGGGCTGTCGGCGGGGGCGACGCCGCCATGGGTGGCGTCTCGTCCATCCCGACGTAGATCGGGTTCGAGACGATCCAGGGGACAGCCTGCGACGCTCTCCGGCCGGCTACCTGGACCTCCACGCGGAACGTGCCCTTCTGGGGCGGCGCGTCCTCGGCGCCCTGGCTTGTCCACTCGAGAACGGGACCCTCCGTCGTCATTACGCGCTGGCCGTCGCGTATCAGAGAAATCGCGGAACCCGCGGGCGCGTCGGATTCCGCACGCAGGGTCACGACGCCGCGAACAGGCAGAACGTCGCCTTCGCGGGCCACTTCGTGGCCGGATCGGCCCTCGAACGAGAGCCATCCGGGCGTGCGATACCCATCGATGACCGTGTAAAGGTGCCCCCGACGCACCGACGCGAGCAGGCGCGCGGCGTCGGCGGCTGCGTTCCCGGTCAGGCTGCCGTCCAGCTCGACGCTGAGACTCATGGCGCGGAAGACGGCCTCGTAGGACGGCGCCGGCACGGTCAGGCCGCCTTCATAGGGATCGCTTCCGCCGCCAATGCCGAATCGTGCGTGGGCATCGGCTGCGGCGATCCCGACAACGCGCCTGGTTCGAGTGAGTGCGTCCCACCGGGCGAGGGTGACGTCCGGCCGGGTGAACAGCGACGCCACCGTCTCGGGCGGCCTGATCGGGTATTCCGGGATCGCGCGCAGCAGCAATGGCAACGGCTGCGATCTCCACTGGCTGTCGGCATTGAACCATTCGATTCCGTCGACGTCCCGTTGCCGGTCGTCCCACCTCAGGCTCTGGCGCGGCGAGTCGGGGTGCGCCGCGATGCCGAATCCCCCGAGCCTTCGCACATCCTCGACCACGTCCCGCGCCTCGCCCGCCAGCGGATAGGGCGACTGCGTCAGGCCGAGTGCCACATAGTGGCCCGGAGCGGAGCTGATCTCGAGCGCTTCGATGACCAGCACGTGGCCCTCGTAGTGTGGCGGAGGCTCGGGCCGCGAGCCATCGAGATGATCGGTCAGGATCACGAACTGGAGCCCGGCACGCCCGGCGGCCGCGGCAATTTCCGCAACGGTCCCGGTACCGTCGGATTCCCTGGAGTGCACGTGGTACACGCCGCGGACGATGACGGGATCGCCGGGAGCCGGACGGTGCACGGGCGCAATCGTCGCACGCGGGGGTAGCCCGGAAATCCCCCACACCGCCCAGGCGGCCAGCAGCGCCGTGGTCAGCAGGAGGAGGCGTTTCAGAAGATGGCCGGAGCCTGCCATCGGCACGCGCGCATGAGCGTTGGAGGAAAAGACGACAAGGTGGCTCCACCCTACCCCAGCGATTCGGCGACGGTCAAGCGCGGGCGCGCGGTTGTCGCTCCTGATCTCACGCTCGCGGATGGAAGCGATCGTAGAGTGTCCGCATGCGGGAATCCAGGATATGCGTATAGATCTGCGTGGTCGACAGGTCCGCGTGCCCGAGCATCATCTGGATCGCGCGCAGGTCGGCGCCTCGCTCCAGCAGGTGGGTCGCGAACGAGTGACGGAGGACGTGCGGGCTCAGATCGCTGCGAAGCCCGGCCTTGCGGCCGTAGCCCTTGAGGATCTTCCAGAATCCGACGCGCGACAGCGGACCGCCTCGGGCGTTGACGAAGAGGCGCGGCGTGGTCTTCCGCCCGACCATGGCGGCGCGGCCGTCACGCTGGTAGCGCTCGACCCAGGAGGCCGCCTCGTCGCCGATTGGCACGAGGCGCTGCTTGCCGCCCTTGCCGAGGCAGGTGAGATATCCGGCCGAGAGGTTGACATCGGTCGGGCGCAGGCCGACCAGCTCCGACACGCGCATCCCGGTTGCATACAGGAGCTCGAGTAGCGCCTTGTCGCGCAATCCCGCCGGCGAGCCCGTGTCGGGCTGCGCCATCAGGAGGTCGACCTCGCCGGTGCTCAGGAATTTCGGCAGCGACGGCCAGGCGCGCGGCGCGTGCAGATCGTCGGCGGGACTGACTTCGATATGGCCGTTTCTCGCCAGGAACCGGTAGAGCCCCCGCACGCAGGCGACCGCCCGCGCGGCCGATCGCGGCGACAGGCCGCCCGAAAGCATCTCGCGGACCAGCTCCTCCAGGTCGGTCCGGCCCAGTTCCTTCAGTGATGTTCCCCGCGCGGCGGCAAAGCCGAGCAGGCGGGACAGGTCACGCGCGTAGCTCTCGACCGAGTTGCCCGCCAGCCGCCGCTCGACTCTCAAGTGGTTCAGATATTCGTCGACCACGGAGCCAGACGCGGCGTCCAAATCACCAGAAGTCCCCGCCGGAGGTTTGACAGCCCGTTCGCGCGGCGCTAGTATCACCGGTCGCCTATTCGTGGGAACGGGGTGGGTCATGTCGCAATCCAAATGGCAGCAGTTGCCGACTGAGGCCATCAATCCTGCCAGCCTTGGTGTCGACAAGCTCTCGTCGGCGGACATCATCGAATTGATGATCAACGAAGACCGCCGGGTGCTGGCGGCGGTCGCCCACGAGAAGGAGCGCATCGCGCTCGCTGTCGACATTATCACGCAGTCGCTGCAGCGTGGGGGCCGTCTCTTCTTCGTCGGTGCGGGCACCAGCGGCCGGCTCGGCGTGCTGGAGGCGTCCGAGATGCCGCCGACGTTCGGCACGCCCCCCGAGCTGGTGCAGGCGATCATGGCCGGCGGAAAGGCCGCGGTGTTCCGCTCGCGCGAGGGTGTCGAGGACAACTACGAGGAAGGCGGACGATCGGTCGCGCGCGTACACCCCTCGAAGCGTGACGTATTCGTCGGCGTGTCGGCCAGCGGCATGACCCCGTTCGTCCGGGGGGCGCTGGCGGTGGCGCGGAAGGCCGGCGCCCGGATCCTGTTCGTCACCTGCGACCCGGCCAACGAGCTGCAGACGTTCGTGGACCTCACCATCGCCCTGGCCGTCGGGCCCGAGATCATTGCGGGCTCCACCCGCCTCAAAGCCGGGTCCGCCACCAAGCTGGCGCTCAACATGCTCACGACGGCCGCGATGATTCGGGTCGGGAAGACGTACGGCAACCTGATGGTGGACGTGCAGGCCACCTCGGAAAAACTCAAGGACCGCGCGCGCCGCATCATCGGCATCGTGACCGGCCTCGACTATGACGACGCCGATCGCCTGTTGATCCGCGCGCGATGGAATGTGAAGGCCGCGATCGTGATGCAGACAACCAGGCTGTCGCACGCCAAAGCGCTGTCCCGGCTCAGGAAGGCAGGCGGAGTCGTTCGGGAGGCGATTGGCCAGGACATCGAGCCGAGGCTTCGCGAGCTGATCGGCAGCGCGGCCCAGCCCGGGGGGCAGGCCGGCGCGGAACCACGGAGCTCGAAGGCCGACACGACGCGCGCGGAATGAGGATGACGCAATCCGAGCCTCAGATGTAGGACGGAATGCGCGCGCCGCCTCGCACTTCATCGATAGCCAGGCGAACGGCCCCAACGGCCGGCTCGACCTCGAGGACCCTGACGGCGGCTTGGGGCGCGATTTGTGGCAGGCGCTTCTCCAACTCCCCGGCCAGCCACGGCACAGCCTGGAAAATCCCACCCGCCAGGACGATGGTGAATGCGTCGTGCTCCATCTGGAGACGAGTCATCACCGATCTGGCCGAGCTGACCAGCTCGTTGGCCGCTCCGAGCAGGATCTGCCGCGCCTCTTCGTCGCCCTCGTCGTGGGCCCGCTGGACACACGAGGCAAGGCCGGCAATGGCCACAGGCTTCAGGTTCTGATGGTAGATGACGCGCACGAGTTCCTGGGGCTTCTCAATGCCAAAATGCCGCAGCACATGGCCGGTGAGCGATGTCGCGCGCCCGCGCCGGTCGGCCTCCCGCACAACCGCGCGAAGCGCCCGGCGGCCAATCCAGTAGCCGCTGCCCTCATCGCCCAGCACGTAGCCCCATCCCCCGGCGCGTGCCGCGAACCCATCGGCGTTGCAGCCGTAGGCAATCGATCCCGTGCCGGCGATGACGACGACGCCGGGGCCGTAATTGGTGCCGGCGACCAGGGCCACCAGGGCGTCGTTCACAACGAGGGTCCGCGCCATCGAGCCGAGCCGTCGCAGGATCCCGCGGATGACGGCGACATCGTCGTCGCGATCGACGCCGGCGATTCCCAGGCAGATGGCCGAGGGAATGATCTTGCGATCGCCGATCGCGGCATCCATGACCGAGTGAAGGGTCTTCTCGACCTCCAGCTCCCCTGCGGCCTGAAGGTTCGCCCCGGGCCCTCTCGCCTGCGCCACGATGCGGCCCTCGAGGTCCGCCAGGAGGCAGACGGTCTTGGTGCCACCCGCGTCGATGCCCAGGACGTGTGGTTGGTCTGCCACGTCGTGCTCCTTCCGGCGCGAGCATAGAGTGCGGCGTGGGTGGTGTCAAATTCGGGTTCCCGCCCGGGTCCCGCCGGCGGCCAGAGGGCCCGGGCCCCGGCCGGCAACAGGCTTGCACCACGGTCACCATGCTGCTACATTCGCGGCATTCCATGCGCGTGTCTGCCCGACCCTCGATGGATGCGATGACTGCAGGCTGCACGTTCCACGCCGCAAGCTGACCCATGCATTTGCTCGATCTGGTCATCGTTGTCGTCTACCTGGTCTTCACGGTGGCGCTCGGCGCGTGGTTCTCGCGTGGCCAGCGCAGCGTGAAGGACTACTTCGTGTCCGGCCGGAACGTGCCCTGGTGGGCGATCACCGGTTCGATCGTCGCAACAGAGACCAGCACGGTCACCTTCATCAGCGTCCCCGGCGTGGCGTTCACCGGCAACCTGACGTTCCTGCAGCTGGTGATGGGCTACATGGTGGGGCGGATCGTCGTCAGCGTGCTGTTCGTGCCGGGGTACTTCCGGGGCGAGCTGATCACCGTCTACCAGATCCTCGGTCATCGGTTCGGCGGCGGCGTGAAGCGGCTGGCGGCCGGCCTCTTTCTCCTCACCCGCAGCCTGGCCGACGGCGTCCGGTTGTTCGCCACCGGGCTGGTGCTGGCGGCGCTGCTGCTGGCGATGCCCGGCGTGCCCGACTCAGCACGCGCGTGGTTCCCGGCGTGGGATCCGACGCTGACCATCCTGGTCGCCTCGGTGCTCGTGATGGGCATCACGACGATCATCTACACCTACCTTGGCGGGATGACGGCCGTGATCTGGACCGACGTCATCCAGTTCGTCATCTACGTGATCGGCGCCATCGTGGCGGCCGTGATCCTGCTGCACCGCATCCCGGGCGGCTGGGATGAAGTGGTGCGTGTCGGCGGGGCGGCCGGCAAGCTCCGCGTGTTCGATTTCACGTGGGACCTGACCCGCGGGTACACGTTCTGGTCGGGGGTGATCGGCGGCGCGTTCCTGACCACGGCCACGCACGGCACCGATCAGCTGATGGTTCAGCGGTACCTGTGCAGCAGCTCGCCGCGCCAGGCACGAATCGCCCTGCTGTCGAGCGGGGTCGTCATCTTCGCGCAGTTCGTGCTCTTCCTGCTGATTGGCACGATGCTCTACGTCTTCTACACCGGCCACGCGCCGGGCGAGGCCGCCGCGTTCACATTGAACGGTCGAATCCAGAGCGATCGGATCTTCCCGCACTTCATCGTGACGAACCTCCCCACGGGGCTCATCGGGCTGGTGATCGCCGCGATCTTCGCCGCGGCCATGTCGACCCTGTCATCGTCGCTGAACTCGTCGTCGGCGACGGCCATGGCGGATTTCTACATGCCGGCCGTCAAACGGGACGAGGCGCACTACCTGCGGGTGTCGCGTTTACTGACGGCGTTCTGGGGCGCCGTGCAGGTCGCGGTGGCGCTCGGGGCGATCCGGTTCTCGAGCCGGGTCGTGGATGAAGTGCTCGGCATCGCGTCGTTCACCAACGGGATCATTCTCGGCGTGTTCCTGCTCGGCACGCTGGCGCCGCGGGTCCGGCAGAACGGGGCCTTCGCCGGCGTTGTCGTCGGGACGGCCGCGATGCTGGCCGTCAAGTTCCTCACGGCCACCACCTGGCAGTGGTACGTGCTGGTCGGCTCCGTGGTGACCTTTGCCGCGGGCGTGCTGGCCAGCCGGATCCTAGCCAATCGCCCCGGAGAGGTCCGTGGAGATCTTTGACACGGCCCGCGCCGTGGTTACGCGCGGCCTTGCGAGCCGGGCGTATCCGGCAGCCGCCGTCGAGGTCGGAACGCCGTCGTCGGTGCTGTGGAGCGAATCGTTCGGCGCGCTGAGCTACGAGGAGGGGGCGCCCTCGACGGATTCCGCCACGGTATTCGACCTCGCCTCGCTGACCAAAGTCATTGGAACCGCGAGCGTCGCGATGACGCTGCTGGAGCACCGGCACATCGGCCTCGACGACCGCGTTGGCTCGTGGATTCCTGCCTGGAGCGGCCACGACCGGGCTGCGGTGACTGTGCGGGACCTGCTCGAACATGCGTCCGGCCTGCCCGGGTACCTCGCGCTCTACGAGCGATGCCGGGGACGGGCCGAGTACCTGGCCGAGATTTGCCGTTGGCCGCTCGAGTACGTTCCGCGGAGCCGATCCGTCTACAGCGACCTTGGCTTCATCCTGTTGGGATGCCTGCTCGAGACCGCAGGCCGCGCGAGGCTCGACCAGTTGGTCGCGTCGTGTTTCGCCGGGCTGCCGGCCGAGACGGACCCGCTGCGGCTCGTGTTCAGTCCGCCTGCGGAGTGGCGCTCCCATGTCGCCCCGACGGAGGTGGATCCATGGCGGGGCCGGCTGCTGGTCGGCGAGGTTCACGACGAAAACGCGTGGGCACTCGGTGGCGTGGCCGGGCACGCAGGCTTGTTCGGCCGTGCGTCTGACGTGGGCCGTTTCGCGCGAGCCGTTCTGCGCGCGAGGAAGGCCGGCGATGCGGGCGGCCCCGGGCTGGCTCCAAGCGAGACGATGGCGCGCTTCACAGAGCGATCATCGGTGCCCGGAAGTTCGCGAGCGCTGGGATGGGACACAATGCTCCCGACGTCCTCGTGCGGAACTCGATTGTCGATCGCTTCGTTCGGCCACACGGGCTTCACGGGAACCAGCCTCTGGATCGACCCCGATCGGGAAATCTACGTGGCGTTCCTGACCAATCGGGTCCATCCGACGCGCGAGAACCACCAGATCGGCGGCATACGCCCTGCCCTGCACGACGCCATTGTCGAGTGCCTCGACCGGTAGACCCGGGATCCCAGGCAGGCCGCCCGGGACCGCCTGCACCGGGCCGTTTCCGTTGCAGTCTCGTGAAGTCTCGTGTTGTCGCCCCGGAGGTCCCGGTATAGGATCGCCTATTCTCCCCTGAGGTCTGTATAGATGAATTCACGCCGTGTTCTGCCGGTTCTCCTGCTGTTGTTCGTCGCGAGCGGTTGCGCGGCGCTGGTCTACGAAGTCGTCTGGTTCCAGCTTCTCCAGCTGGTGATCGGGTCTTCGGCGATATCGCTGGCCGTCTTGCTTGGCACCTACATGGGCGGGCTGTGTCTCGGGAGCCTGGCGCTCCCGCGATACATCGAGGCCAGGCACCATCCGCTGCGCGTGTACGCGCTGCTCGAAGTCGGCATCGGCGTCATCGGTATCCTCGTGCTGCTCGGGATGCCCCTGGTCAATGGCATCTACACCGCGTGGGCCGGCTCGGGCATCGCAGGTGTCGTGCTGCGCGCATTCATCGCCGCGATCTGCCTCCTGCCGCCGACCATCCTGATGGGCGCAACACTCCCGGCGCTGTCACGCGCCGTCGAGACGTCGCCCTCGGGGGTGTCCTGGGTCGGGTTCTTCTACGCCGGCAACACGATTGGCGCGGTCCTCGGAAGCCTGCTGGCCGGGTTCTACCTGCTGCGCGTCTACGATCTGGGAACGGCCACCTTCGTTGCCGTGGCGATCAACGCCGGCGTGGCGTTGCTGGCTGTGCTGCTGGCCACCATGCTTCCGTACAAGGCGGCTGCCGTGGCCAGGGTCGCGTCCCCGCGCAAACCAGGGAACACGTCGGTCCTGGTCGCGATCGGATTGTCCGGCATGACCGCGCTTGCGGCCGAAGTGATCTGGACGCGGCACCTGTCGCTGCTCTTCGGCGGCACGACCTACACCTTCTCGCTCATCCTCGCCGGCTTCCTGCTCGGCCTTGGCATGGGAAGCGGACTGGGCTCGCTCGTTGGCCGCGCGGTTGAACGGCCCCGGGTCGCTCTCGGTTGGGTCCAGGCGCTGCTGTGCGTGACGATCGCGTGGGCGTCCTACATGCTGGCCGATTCACTGCCCTACTGGCCCGTCGAGCCCTCGATTTCGATGAGCCCGTGGTTCAACTTCCAGCTCGACTTCGCCAGGACGTTGTGGACCGTGCTGCCGGCGTCGATTCTCTGGGGCGCGACCTTCCCCCTCGCCCTCGCGTCGGTGGCGGAAGCGGGCGACGACCCTGCCCTGGTGGTCGGGACACTCTACGGCGCCAACACGATTGGCGCCATTGTCGGCTCGCTCGGGGCAGGCCTCCTGCTGGTGGCGTGGCTGGGCACCGAGCGCGCACACGATGTGCTGATCATCCTGTGCGCGGTCTCAGCCCTGCTGGTGCTTGCGCCTGTGGCCTGGAAGTCAGCGGCCGCGCCCGCCCGGCGGCAGTTCCTGGTGAGTGCCGTTGTCATCATCGCGGTGGGCGGCGGGTTGATTGCCGGCGTCGTGCGTGGCGTGCCCGGCCTGCTCATTGCCTACGGGCGGTACGCCGCGACGCGCGTCGGTCAGGCCGAGTTCATCTACGTCGGCGAAGGGATCAACGCGTCGGTGGCGGTGTCCCGGCTCCCCAACGGCACGCTGAACTATCACAATGCCGGCAAGGTGCAGGCCTCCAGCGAGCCGCAGGACATGCGGCTGCAGCGCATGCTCGGCCACCTGACGACGCTCGTGCCCGCCAACCCGAAATCCGTGCTGGTGATCGGGTGCGGGGCCGGTGTCACGGCGGGCGCGGTGTCTGTCGACCCCAGGGTCGAGAAGCTCACGATCGTCGAGATCGAGCCGCTGGTGCCGAAGACAGTGTCGACCTACTTCAGTGCATACAACTTCGACGTGGTGCGCAATCCGAAGACGCACGTGTTTATCGACGACGCCCGCCACTACGTGCAGACCAGCCGGGAGAAGTTCGACGCGATCACCTCGGATCCGCTGGATCCGTGGGTCAAGGGTGCGGCGATGCTCTACTCGAGGGAGTTCTTCGAGTCGGCCAAGCAGCACCTCAACCCGGGCGGCGTCATCACGCTGTTCGTGCAGCTCTACTGGAGCAACGAAGAGGCGGTCAAGAGCCAGTTGGCCACCTTCTTCGAAGCGTTCCCGAGCGGAATCGTGTGGGGCAACACCTACGACGGCGGAGGGTACGATCTGGTGCTGCTTGGCCAGGTCAACCCGGTGCCAATCAACATCGACGAAATGGAAGCGCGCATCCGTCGTCCCGAGTTCGCCACGATCGCCGAGTCGCTCAACTCCATCGGGTTCCGATCGGCCATGGATCTGCTCGCCACCTACGCCGGCCAGGCGCGCGACATGGCCCCGTGGCTCGCCGACGCCGCCATCAACCGCGATCGGAACCTCCGCCTCCAGTTCCTCGCCGGCATGGGGGTCAACGCCTCGCAGAGCCAGGCGATTTACACGGACATGCTCGCCTACCGCCGTCCTCCCGTAAACGTGTTCACGGGCTCGGAAGGTGCGAAGGCGTACCTCCTGGAAGCGATTCAGGGGTCCCGGACACCCAACCCCTGAGTGCCGATCTCCGGACCAGCCCGACTTGACAGGATGGCGGGCTGGTCACTAGAGTCGTGAGACGTCCCCCGGGTAATGCCAGCATCCTTCGTGTCGACCTGCATACCAGCCCCAGTTCCCGTCCCGGATGCCCTGACTGTCGTGCCAGGGCCGGGTGGCGGACTCTCCATCCGTTCTTCTCGCCTCAACATTCATCTCGAGGGCAAGGCATGAAAAACAAGAAATTCCTCCGTCCGCTCCTGACCCTGGTGGCTGTCGCCATCCTGTTCAGCGTCGTCCCGCGCGCCGAAGAAGGCTTCTGGCCGTACAACAGCGTTCCGAAGGCCGCGATCAAGGCGAAGTACGGCTTCGATGTCACCGATCCGTGGCTGAACCACCTGCAGCTCGCTACCGTGCGATTCGGCGGCGGCACCGGGTCGATCGTGTCGCCCAACGGGCTCGTGCTGACCAACCATCACATCGCGCTCAGCTCACTCCAGCGGCTGAGCACGCCCGAGAAGGACTACGTCAAGAACGGGTTCTACGCCCCGACATACGCCGACGAGCTGAAGGTTGCCGGCATGACACTGAGCGTGCTGCAGAGCATCGAGGACGTGACGGCCAAGATCGAGGCCGCCGTGACGCCAACGATGACGCCGCAGGACGCCTCCGCCGCGCGCCAGAAGGCCATCCAGGGGATCCAGGGCGAGCCGCAGACAGGCGTGACAAAGCAGGTGGTCTCGCTCTACGCAGGAGCGCGGTACAACCTTTACACTTACAAGGTTTACAGCGACGTCCGCCTCGTGTTCGGCGTGGAGTACCAGACCGGCTTCTACGGCGGCGATCCGGACAACTTCACATATCCGCGCTACTGCCTCGATGTGGGCATGTTCCGCCTCTACGAGAACGACAAGCCCGCGCAGACGCCGAACTACCTGAAGTTCTCGCCGGCGGGGAGCAAGGAAAACGAACTGGTCTTCACGACCGGTCATCCCGGCGCCACGCAGCGGCTGAACACGGTGGCGCACGTGAAGTACTTCCGCGACCTGACGATCCCGTTTGCCATCGCCAACAACTCCTCGCGTGAGAGCTCGGTCAAGAAATGGATGGCGCAGAGCGCGGAGAACGCCCGGCAGTCCACCAGCGAGCTGTTCGGCCTCCAGAACACCCTGAAGCGGGATCGCGGCCGCCTGGCCGGCCTGCAGGATCCGGCCGTGATGGCCGTCAAGGAGGCCTCGGAAAAGCGCCTGCGCGACGGGCTGGCGAAGATCGCCGACAGGCAGAAGGAGCTGGGCGACGCGTGGGACGTCATCGAGAAGTCCATTGCAGTGGCGAGGGAGCTCGACGCCAAGCGTAACTTCATCGTCAATGCGGCCGGCCTGAATTCGGCGCTGTTCACCCAGGCGCGGCAGCTGGTGCGTGCAGCCTACAACCCGACGCCCGCCGAGGGTCGCGGCGGCCGTGGTGGCCGAGGCGGTGCGGGCCAGCCGGCGGCGGCCGGGCAGGGCGGCGGACGGGGCGGCGCTCAGGCAGCCGTCAACATGGCGCGTGAGCGGCTCAACCTCGTCGATTCGCTCACCTTCATGGTGAAATACCTCGGAGCGGACCACGAGATCGTGAAGCTGATCCTCGAGGGCAAGACGCCGGAAGCCCGGGCGGATGAGCTGCTCAAGGGCACGAGGATCACCGACCCCGAAATTCGCACGCTGTTGCAGGCAGGCGGCAAGGCGACGATCGATGCGTCGACCGACCCCATGATCAAGCTCGCGCGATCGCTCGAGTCCGAATCCCAGGCCGTGTCGAAGCGGTACGACGCGGAAGTGACGGCGGTCCAGTCGGCGGCGTACCCCAAGATCGGGCAGGCCGTGTTCGCGGTTGAGGGCGCAAAGGCCTATCCCGACGCGACCGGGACGCTGCGCCTGTCCTACGGGACCGTCAAGAGCTACATGGAAGATGGCAAGAAGATCCCGCCGTACACGTTCTTCGGCGGGTTGTACGAGCGATCCGCCCAGCACAACGGGCAGCCGCCCTATGACCTTGCGCCGCGCTGGGCGGAGGCCAAGGCCACGCTCAATCCGAAGACGCAGTTCGACATGGTCAGCACCAACGACATCGTCGGCGGCAACAGCGGATCGGCCGTGGTGAACAAGAAGGGTGAAGTGGTCGGGCTGATCTTCGACGGCAACATCCAGTCGAACACCGGGTACTTCGTCTACCAGGAGCAGATCAATCGTGCGGTGTCGGTGGACTCGCGGGCCATTGTCGAGGCCCTGCGGAAGGTCTACAAGGCCGACGCGATTGCCAATGAAATCACCGGGACCAAGCCGGCCGCGGCACCGGCGAAGAAGTAGTCAGGGCTGATGACCTGCGGACGGGGGGCTATCGCCTCCCGTCCGCCGGTTCCGTCTCGCCCCGTTCCCGCCTCGCCGCTTCGTCCTGCTCGAGTTCCGAGATGGCGGGCACCTGGCCGCAGCAGCCGGCCGCCATGCACCCATCGCACAGCCTCGCCCCGCACAAGGCGCACCGATCGAAGAGGTCGGCGCCGGCGGGCCCTGCCCCACAGCGATCGCATTCCACGTTTGCCCTTCCCTTCGCCGCCAATGATCACCAGGGCCGTCGATGCGGCCCCGTTCGCACGACTTGGCCGGCTACCGCGAGTTCACCACCGGCACGACCACGTGCGACGGGTGGGTCGTCGATCGGTAGATGTGCTGCGTCGCCGCGCGGTAATCCGACGCCTTCGCGTCGAAGATATTCGGCACGAAGGTTTGCGGGTTCCGGTCGATCAGCGGGAACCACGTGCTCTGCACCTGCACCATGATCCGATGGCCTTTGCGGAAGCTGTAGTCCTGAGTGTGGAGGCTGAACGTGATCGGCGTCACCTGCCCCGGCGCCATCGAAAGCGGCTTCTCGAAGCCGTTCCGGTAACGCCCGCGGAATACTTCGTTGGCCACCATCAGCTCCCACCCGGAGAGCTTCCAGTTGTCCGGAATCTGTTCCGGATAGACGTCGATGAGCTTGACGATCCAGTCGCTGTCGGTCCCTGATGTCGATGCGAACAGGTTCGCCTTGATCTCTCCGGCAATCGTCACGTCTGAATCGAGGATTCCCGTTTCCCAGCTCAGCACGTCGGGGCGGCTCTCGACGAACCGCTGATCCTCGAGCAGCCAGGTGGACCAGCCTGATCCTCCGGGAAAATACGTCGCCTGAATCGGGCGGTGCCGGTACGGAACCGGGTGCGCCGGGTCGGACACGTAACTGTCGAAGGCCTGGCTGCCGGCGTCGGTGGGAGGGTCGAACGACAGCCTGCCGTCGGCGTGGAAATAGAGGTTACGATCTGTCGTTTCCGACCGAGGTGGCCAGGCGCCCCACCGCCGCCACTGGTTGGTGCCGGCCTCGAAGACCAGGGCCTCCGGCTGCGAGAGACTGCCCTTGTCCTTCAGCCAATACGCGAACCACGGCGCCTGAACCTGCTCACGATAGTAGCGCGCGGTCGGGGATCCGAAGTCGATCTCACCCAGTTTCTGCCCGTCTCCATTGCTCCACCCGCCATGGCGCCACGGACCGACCACGATGAAGCTGAGGTGACGCGAGGCGTCGTACTTCTCCAGTTCGTCGTAGATGCGAACGGGCCCGTAGAAATCCTCCTGGTCCCACCATCCGGCCACGCTCAGCGTCGGCACCTTGCTGTCACGGATGAATGGCACGAGCGTCTGGCGCTTCCAGAACGTGTCGTAGTCCGGGTGCGCGACGTAGTCGTTCCACGTCGGAATCTTGCCGTGCAGGTACTTCGCGTTGACGTTCGAGAGCGGCCCGAGCGCCAGGTACCACTGATAGGTGTCGTAGCGGTCGAACGCGAAGTTGCTGCTCTCCTTCGTGGTCTCCATCATCGCGGCGTATTCGAACCCGTAGCTCAGGCGGAATGCGCCGTTGTGATGGAAGTCGTCGCCCATCCACATGTCCGCCGGCGACGCCTGCGGCGACACCGCCTTCAGCGCCGGATGGGGTTCGATGGTCGCCATCGCCGTGGTCCAGCCGTCGTAAGAGACCCCGAGCATGCCGACGCGGCCGTTGTTCGGCTTCACGTTGGCGAGGAGCCAGTCGATCGTGTCGTAGGTGTCGGTGCCTTCGTCGATCGCCTTCGGGTCTTTCGGATTGCGCGCAGGGCGCTGCATCACGAAGGTTCCTTCGGACCGGAAGCGTCCCCGGATGTCCTGGAAGACGAAGATGTAGCCCTCGTCTCCCAGCTCCTTGTACCTGCCTCGCAACGCGCTCGCGGCACCATCGACGCCATACGGCGTTCGAGTGAAGATGAACGGCAAAGCTTCAGCGGCCCCCTTCGGTACGAAGACCTTCGTGTGCAGCTTCACGCCGTCGCGCGCGGCGATCATGACGTCGGTCACGTCGTATCGCGACTCGGCCTGGCTCTGCGCGTTCTGGAGGGCGCTGGAACTTCCCGACAGCACCGAGACGAGGACGACGGGGATTGCGAGGCGCAGCAGCGTCCGGCCGGATCGCGTCATGTCAACTCCTCGAGTAGCGGTGACGATCTACCAACCCACCGGCTTGCCCTTCAACTGCTCGTCCAGGTACTGCTTGAGCGGCGCGAAGTAGTCGAGAATCGCTGTGGCGTCCATCTGGCGCGAACCGGTCAGCGCCTCGAGGGCGTCGGGCCAGGGCCTCGACAGCCCCATCGACAGCATCGCGTTCAGCCGCTTGCCGGCCTCCTTGCTCTCGTAGATCGAGCAGCGGTGCAGCGGCGCTCGTGCAGCCGGCGATCTTCGCCAGCGCGCGGTGGAACTGGAACTGCAGGATGTCGGCGAGGAAATAGCGCATGTACGGCGTGTTGCCGGGCACGTGATACTTCGCGCCCGGATCGAAGAACTCCTCGCCGCGCGGCGAGGGCGGCGCGACGCCCTGGTACTTCAGGCGGAGATCCCACCAGGCCTTGTTGTAAGCACTCGGGGGCACCTTGCCCGAGAACACGTCCCACCGCCACTGATCGATGAGCAGGCCGAAGGGCAGGAACGCGATCTTGTCGAGCGCCCGGGACATCAGCAGGCCGATATCGCGCGACGCGTCGGGCGCCTTGTCGAGCAGGCCGATCCGGACCAGGTACTCCGGCGTCACCGACAGCGCGATGGTGTCGCCGATGGCCTCGTGGAACCCGTCGTTCGCGCTGTCGCGGAACAGCACCGGCAGCGCCCTGTAGGCGCGCTGGTAGAAGTTGTGCCCGAGCTCGTGATGAATCGTCGAGAAGTCCTCGGCGGTCGGCTCGATGCACATCTTGATGCGCAGGTCGGCGTCGAGGTCGACGTCCCAGGCGCTGGCGTGGCAGACGACGTCGCGATCCTTCGGGCGGACGAAGAGCGAGCGCTCCCAGAAGGTCTTGGGCAGCGGATCGAAGCCGAGCGAGGTGTAGAAGCGTTCGCCCGTGCGCACCATGTCGAGCGCGCCCGTCTTGCGCGATTTCAGGATGTCGGTGAGCGAGTAGCCGGGATCGGCGTTCTTCGGCGCGACCAGGGGATCGAGGTTCGACCAGTCCTGCGCCCAGATGTTGCCGAGCAGGTAGGCCGGTATCGGGCCGGTTGCGGGCACCGCGTCGCCGTATTTCTCGTGCAGCTTCATCCGGACGTAGGCGTGCAGCTCGACGTAGAGCGGCCGGACCTGCTCCCAGAGCCGATCGAGCTCCTTGGTGAAGTCGTCGGCGGGCATGTCGTACTTCGCGCGCCACATGGCGCCGGTGTCGGCAAAGCCGAGTTCCTTCGCGCCCTTGTTGGACAGCTCGACGAAGCGCGTGTAGCCGGCGCGCATCGGCGGCGAAATCGTGTGCCAGCCTTCCCAGACCTCGCGCAGCTGCTTCGGGTCTCTCGATGTGGCCATGATCTGGGTGATCTTGTCGATGTTGAGGCACGATTCCGGCTTGGCCGGCTCGGGGCACCAGACTCCCCTTCCGTAGTCCGCGTCGAGCTTGGCGGCAATCCTGGTCAGCTCCTCAGCTTCCTTCGGATCGGACGGCGTCGGCATCACGAGCGCAAGCTTGAGCAGGTTGAGCTGGCGCCGCTCGTCGGGCTCGACCTTCAGGTTGTCGAATGCGGTTGCGGCCTTGGCCAGGCGCATGGCCGCGTCGGTGGCTTCCTGGTTGATGCGGGCGTTGACGGCCTCGGTATCCGCGGTGATGAAGTTCTCCATCACCCAGGCGGCCTGCTGGCCGAGCATCCCCATCCGGAGCAGCGTGGCGTTGGCGTCGTCGAGGAATTTCTTCACGTCCGGAGGCGGCGGCGTTGCCGGGCGCGCGCAGCCGAACTCCGAGAGGGCACAGGCGAACACCGCCGCCACAAGAGTGGCGACGAGCAGACGGGAGACGTGGCTCGGAATCACGGTACAACCTCCGTGCAGATTGGGGCCGGGACCCTGATTTCGCCGGAGAACGTCGGCGATTGAGCCAGTCTACATCGGACGCCGGGCGCGATGAACAGCGCCGTCGACGCCGATTGGAATCACCGGATTGGGACGCCCTCCAGCCTGAGGCCCAGCTGGAACGGCCTGTAGAAACATCGTGGTGCGTTGGACTCCGGCTACTGAATGCCCGACACCTTCTTCTTCTTGAGTTCGGCCGCCTGGTCACGCAGCTTGTCGGCTTCCTTGATCAGGGCCTGCTGAACGGCCGGATCCTTCTCGAGATTCGCCTTGAGGCGGAGCAGGAGGTTCTTGTAGAGGATGGCCTCCATGTAGTCGGGCTTCAGCTGGAGGGCCTTGTCGACCTGCTCGATGCCCTGCTCGACGTATTTCTTCTTCTCCGGGTCCTTCAGGCGGAAGTCCCGGTAAGCCTTGTCCCAGAAGTAGGTTGAAGTCGTGTAGTAGGCCTCGGGGTTGTTCGGCTCGCGCGCCGAGCGCTGCTCGAGCGCTTCGATCGTCTTGTCGAACTCTTCCTGCCGGTTGTAGAACGCCGCGAGCTGCAGATAGACGGCCGAATCGTTCGGCTTCACTTCCTTCGCCTTGAGCAGCGCCTGCTCCGCCTTCTCGTACTCGCCGGCGTCCTCGCTGATCTTCGCCAGCCGGAAGTAGTTCTCCGGGTCGGACGGATCGAGCTGAATCATGCGCTGCACGAGCGTCTCGGACTGGCTGGATTCGTTCATCTTGTCAGGCCCGTAGGCGGCGAGCAGGAAGTCGAGCGCGAGCTTCTTGATCTTGGGGTCGGGCTCCAGGTCGGCGGCCTTCTTGTAGTTCTCGATGGCCTTGGTCAGGTAGCCGTCGTTCTCGGCTTCACCCTTGCGACTCGGCTTGTAGAGCTGATCGTAGCTGTTGCCGAGGTAGAAGTACGCCTTGGTCTGGGTCGGATCATCCGCGATGCACTCTTCGTACTTCGCCGCCGCCCGCTTGTACTCCTGCTGCTGATAGAGTGAGTGCGCCTCTTTGATGGCCTTTCTGGCCTTCAACGCGCCAAACTGGCTGCAGGCAACGAGCGATACCGCCAGCACCGTGAGGATCGCCAGCGATGCGCCGCGCCAGAAACGCCTGTCCATTTTGTGTCCCCCTTACGCGCGATGCGCGGTATCGATTGGCCCCGATCGCCGACGTGGGCAGAACGCGTCAACCGCGACGTCCGATCCGGATCAGGCAGAGATCACCACGGCTCTCGACATTGAAGGTGGGGGGCGACGTCCAGTTCAGTGCTCCAAGAATCCTGTTGATGGCATCGAACACTCGTTCATCTCCAAGATCCACGGTGATGGGAGTTGACAGGTCTACTTGCTCGAATCGGATCTCGATGCCTGTTTCGCGGGAGACGGCCTGTGCTACGTCGCCAAGAGCCATGTGATCGAACTTGAACGAAGCCGGAAGAGGCTTTCTGGTTCTCTCCCGGAAGACTTCAGCCGAGGGTATTCGGGGAGGAGGGGCCGAAAACTCCACGCGCAGTTGCGCGCCATCGATGCGCCATCGGCATCCAACGCTGTCGCACACCGCGTTCAGGGCAGTCTCCGCGGTGACGTTGAAGACTCGCAGCGTGACGGGCGCTCGCACCTCGGGATCGAGACTCAGGCCGCAGCCCAGTGATTGAGCGAGCTTGCGGAAAACCTGCGGCGGGAAGTCAGCGTTGACATCCACAAAGACCCGGCGTGTCAGCGCCGGGGGCTGACACCGCGTGCCGGGAGTCAAGAGCGACGGAGGGGGCGGAGCCGCGACGAAGGCCCGCCCCGGAAAGACGGGCGGGGCTTTCGGGGGCCAGGCTGTCGCTGCCGCCAGCGCAATTGCCAGAATCAGAGCCAATGCGCCGCCAATCCAGGCGCCGATCTTCAATCCCCGGGTCATGGCGTCCCCCCTTCCGAAATCACCACGGTTGTGCCCACCGGTAATGAGTCGGGCGTGGCACCCGAATCGAAGATCCAGCTCGTGCCGTCGGGGCCGCTGACGTAGATGAGGGACTCCGACGCCTCGGCGTTGAAGTGCGGGCTTTCGCCGGGGCCCACCGACCAAACGGCCAACACGACAAGGCAGGCAAGCCCCACAGCGATGGCGAATGCGCCCCGGTGTCTCCTTTGCCGTGACTCGGCGGTCAGGACCAGGCGTGCGACGCGTTCCACGATGGCGTCGTCCACACGCGCGGCCTGGCGTAACCGTTGTTCAATCTCGTCGAGCGGGGCGTCCATGATGATCCTCCAGCAGTGCGCGGAGCCGCTGTCTGGCTCTTAGCGTGCGCATTTTCAATGCTGAAGCCGAGATATCGAGCATCAGCCCGGCTTCAGAGGGCCCAACCTCTCCCGCAATCAGGAGCAGCAGCAGATCCCTGTCGCGTCGGCCGAGACGGCCGAGCGCTGTCGCGAGTTCCCTGCGCTCCGCGTTTTCGATGACACTCGTCTCCGGACTTGGAGTCTCAGCATGCCAAGTTGCCAGGCGCTCGAGAGGCAACCATAGTCGACGTCTGATCATGGCGCGGGCGCACCGGCGTCTGGCTATCGCGAAGACGAAGCCGTCCGGTGACAGCGGCCGGCCGAGTCGCCGCCACCGTTGGACGAGCGCCGTCAGGCAGTCCTGTGTAATGTCCTGGGCCAGGGAGAGCTGGCCCGTGCGCAGCACGCAAAACCCGAGGAGCCGCCGCGCCAGGTCGGTAACGGTCGCCTCGAGTTCGGCATTCACGGAAACAAGGTACCCGCACTGGGTGTTTGGTCACACGCCCGGACGAAATATTCTTTGTCGCCGGACGGGTTGGCGATCGGCCAGCCTCGAACGTGGAGTGGATGCGCTGGTCGAAAGCCTCACGATTCGCCATGGCGCGAGATGGCCATGCGGTGTCAGGGTCTGATGGTGGCTGGACGTAGAAACGGCGAGACCGGCGGTACCATGGGCATTGCGCACGGATGGGGTCGGTGCTTGGAGAGACCGGGAACTCCTGCTACGCTGGGCTCTGCAATTGGCACGTTCACTAGTGAGAGAACCCGCGATGGGCGACGATCTGTTGAAGGGTTGGAAGGAGATCGCCACTTTTCTACACAGCACGGACCGCACGGTTCAGCGCTGGGAGGACTCACTCAACCTGCCAGTTCACCGGATTCAGACCTCACGAAGCGCCGTCGTGTTCGCCAGCCGCCAGGAACTTGAGGACTGGATGCGCGGGGCGAACTCGCGGACGACACCGCCTCCGCCGAGTTACGTTGCTCCGAAACTCTCCACCAGAGGCGCCGTCGCAGGGGCCGCGCGCCCTGCAGAGTCTCGGCGATTGTTCGGTCGCGCCAAACGAGCCCTGACTTGGGCCGTCGCGGCCGGGGCTGTGGCGGCATCTTTTTCCGAAATCTGGATTATCACGTCGCGAGGAGGGTGGTAGAGCACGCCCCAGGCCTTCCAGATCTTCCCTTCCAGTATTTCGCAGGATTGTGCGTCGGAGTGTGGGAACCAAGTTCCCGGTCGTCGAGTGTCCGGACATCCCAATCAGACTGGATCTCGCCCGACAGCTACGCAATTCACCCGAACGACCGTCAATCAGGCGGTCTGTCGCTATTTGGCGCTACCTACGACAGCCTCCAAGTCTTCATCCTGTTCTCGAGGCGACCTCGCCGCCCGAGCCCGGGCCTGGCCAGGCTTCGCCTCGGGAGGTTAGCGGCATGGGGCGCTCGGTCGCGTTTGGCCTGCTGGTGTTGAATCTGTTCTGGGTGTCTGTGTCGGGCAGTGCGGGCGAATGCCAAGTCCCTGTCGGCGAGTCATTCACCGGGACTCTGCTGCCGGATTTGGCGGCTCGCCGCCACCCGCCATTCTACGGTCTCGATACGGTGCCCGCGAACTCCAAGGACCGTGAAGGCGTAAGGAATCTCGTAGCTGGCGATCGGGTCTTCACGGCCAAGATGGTTTCCGTCGACGGTGTGCGCTACTCCGCTGCAATGGTGGAACGGCTCGGAGGTGGCGTTGAGGTCCTCGTCGATCTCAACCAGGACGGGGTGTGGACTCCGGACGAAAGACTCGTGCTGAGCCCGAGCGGCCTTACTGGTTTCGGACCAGGTGTGCTCGAGGCGACCTTCAGTGTTCGACTCCCGACAAGGTACCGCTACCGCACCTATCCGGTGGTGATTGTGCTGACTCCAATCGAGCAGGCCGGGGCAACATCAACCGGCCCGCGCCACTACCTGCTACAGTCAAGCGGTGTCGCCGCACAGGGTTTCGTCAATATCGACGGTCGCCGCACTCTAATTCAGTATGCGAACGTCGACGTCCGGACGGGCGCCGTCGATCCCGCGAACGACTGGAGCGGCCTCGACAGCAACGGCGATGGCTCCATCGGTCGAGATTGGCTGTCCCCGGAGTGCGCAAGGGCGGAGGGCCTGCCGACCGTGTTTCACGTTGGCGACCGCTACCTGTCGACGGAACGGATCGACAGCACGAGCGGGACGATCGTGCTTCGGACGCATCCGGCGTCCGACTACACACGCATCGAGCTCGTGGTCGGCGCCAGGGTTCCGGATTTCGGGTTCATCGATCTTTCCGACGTTCCGCGCAGACTCTCAGACTTCCGCGGCAAGTACGTCCTGCTGGACTTCTGGGGGACGTGGTGTGCGCCGTGCATCGCGAGGCTACCCGAACTGAAGGATGCCTACACCAGGTTCCACGCCAGGGGCTTCGAAATCCTCGGAATGGATCGTGAAGAATTCAACGCCGACACTCTCGCCGGGCTGGTCGCGAAGTCGCGCGCGTTTGTCGCCGAGCACGACCTGCCATGGCCGCAGACCCGCCCCGATTCTGTGCAGTCGCTTATCGACGACCGGTTCCGCATCACGCCGTTTCCAACCTATGTCCTGCTAGACCCGAACGGGATCATCCTGTCCCTGGGAGAAGCCGGCCAACTCCCCATTCGGGGCCCGGTGCTGCTGGACACGCTGGAGAAGCTGTTGCCAAAGTGATGGGCTGGCTGTCGGCCGGGCAGCCAGGACCTGAGCGCATGGCGCAATCTGAGGCGTCAGTAACCGTCCGTGCTGGCTCCTGCGCTCGGCGGTTAGTCGTCGGGCTACCGGCGAGGAATTCTGTCGTCCGCTCGTCAATGGAGTCGACGCGCACAATCAGTTCCGCTGGCGACTCATGCTGGAGACGCGCCATGGCGCGCGGCCAATGAACAGCGAAGACGGCCGCAAGCCGCTCCTCGATTTGGAGGTCAGTCTTCGAGTTCTGGACCGCCGGAAATGAACCCTTACCGACGTCGCGATTTTGGCGTGCTTCGATCGCTCGTGTGAGAAACCGACCGTACAGCAAAAAGGCCCGGAAAACCAGGCCTTCTTGCGGATTTAGTTGGTCGGGGCGAGTGGATTCGAACCACCGACCCCTCGGTCCCGAACCGAGTGCTCTACCAGGCTGAGCCACGCCCCGACGGTCTAGTGATACTACTCCAGAACGGTCACTTTCCCAAACGCTTCTTCGTTCCGTTCGCCGCAACGGCCCGGCGCGCGGCAATCTTCACGTGTTTCGAGGGCTCACCCGCCCCGGCCGCATCCGCCGCAAGACGCTCCACCAGCTTCAACGAGTTCCGGTCGGTCAGGTCCGGCTGCAGCGGCGTGATCGAGATGTACCCGTCGCGCACGGCCTGGTAGTCGGATCGGTCCTCGGCCTCCCACTCGTCCTGCGCCTCGTCTATCCAGTAGTACGGACGGTGCTTCGGATCGACGCGCTCGGCCACTGAGGTCACGTGATTGCGGCGGGCCTGCACGGTGACCTTGAATCCGTGCGTGACGGTCCTGGGCACGTTGATGTTCAGAAACGTGCGCGGCGGAAGCCCTCCGGCGAGCACCCGGGCCGCGATGCGCGCGGCCGCGTCGGCAGCGGCGGTGTAATCCATCCCCTGCCGGGTTCGCTGCAGCGACACCGCGATGCTCGGCACGCCCAGCAAGACCCCTTCGAGCGCGCCCGCGACCGTTCCCGAATAGGTGACGTCGTCGCCCAGGTTCCAGCCTGAATTGATGCCCGACACGACCAGGTCCGGGCTTCCTTTCAGGATGACCGCGAAGGCGATATTGATGCAGTCGGTCGGCGTCCCGTCAACCGCGTAAATCGAGTCCGCGATCTTCTCGAGCCGGAGCGGCTGGTGCAGCGTCAGCGCATGCCCGACCGCGCTCGCCTCTTTCGACGGCGCGACAACCAGCACGTCTCCAAGCGGTACCAGCGCACGCGCCAGTGCGCCCAGTCCGTCGGCGCGCACACCATCATCGTTGGTGACCAGGATCTTCTTCATCGTGTGGATATCATTATAGCGGACCGGGGCCCCGGGACGGCCGGGCCGCGCGCATCGAACCCGCGGCTCACGTGGATTCGGTACGCCGGCCCGGGGCCCTACGCCTTGAGATACAGCCCCTTCCGGTCCATCCAGAAGAGGACGACCCACAACACGGCGAGATTGGCCAGCGCGTAGAGGAGCGAGGCGTTGTAGGGATCGGCAAACGGCGCGAACCACGAGGTGTAGATGGCGCGCTGGAGCGCGATGGCCTTGCCGCCGGCGCCGGTGATCTTGATGTAGCCGAGGGCCTTGGCGAACATCCCCGACAACACGAACAGCGTGATCGCGTTGAGGCCCAGCACGACCGCAGGGTACGCCAGCCGCTTCCACCCGCGCACGTCGATGATCGCGTAGCAGAGCGCGAGGGAAACCAGCGCCGCTCCGCCCGTGAACCAGACGTACGAGCTGGTCCACAGGTTCTTGTTGATCGGGAAGGCAAAGTCCCAGACAAAGCCGATGGCCATCGCCATCACGCCCGCTGCCGCCATGCCCAGGGCCTTCCGCTTTCCGCTGCGGCTGGTCGCGAGCCACAAACCGGTCACGGCGCCAAGCAGTGTCGTCGCTATCGCCGGAACGGTGCTGAGCAGCCCTTCGGGATCCCAGGTCTTCGACTGCACCCACAGGTGCCGCCCGAACAGCGTGCGATCGATGTAGGCGCCCAGATTACCCGAGGGCGTCAGGTCGCCGGCGGTCCCGCCCGGTGCCGGCACCAGCGACATGATCGCCCAGTATCCAAGTGTCAGCCCGACCGCCCACACCATCAGCACCGCGCCCTGCTTCAGGAACCTCGTGTCGGGATCGGGCGTGCTCGGAGAGGTCGCGCGGTACAAGAACGCCACCGCGAGATAGCACCACGCGATCCGCTGCAGCACACCCGGAATCCGCACGACCGAGAGGTCCCATCGAAGGAAGAACGAGAGAAAGACGCCGAGCGCGAAGATCGTGAGCGCCCGCCTGACGATCTTCCACGGGTTGCCCAGCGTCCCTCGCGACAGCGTGAGCGAGACGCCGACGATGAACAGGAAGAAGGGGAAGATGAGATCGGTGAACGTGCACCCGTTCCACTCGGCGTGGAGGAGCGGCGCGTAGGCATGGCCCCAGTCGCCGGGGTTGTTCACGATGACCATCGCCGCCATGGTCAGCCCCCGGAACACATCGAGCGAGATGAGCCGATTGGAAGGTCTCACGCGCTGCCTCCGCGGATGGCATTGTGTGCCCTTTCCCCGGTGTTTGAAAGAGGCAGTTTGCCTCGGAAGGCCCCCCGGCGTTACAACTGATCCATGCCGACGCTGGCCGAGGGACTCGCGCTGCGGACCCGGGAGGGCGACCTCTTCGAGCGCTACAACGGAAACTGGATCCGTTGCCTCGCCTGCAGCCATCGCTGCCCGATTCCGCCCGGCGCCCAGGGCGTGTGCAAGGTCCGGTTCAACGATGCGGGCCGCCTGATGGTGCCGTGGGGCTACGTCGCAGGGACACAGTGCGATCCGATCGAGAAGAAGCCGTTCTTCCATGTCCGGCCGGGTGCGCTGGCCTTCAGCTTCGGCATGGTCGGCTGCGATCTGCATTGCTCCTACTGCCAGAACTGGGTCACCTCCCAGGCCATCCGCGACCCGGAGGCGGTATCGCCGGTCTGGTCGGCCGACCCCGAGAGCCTGGTTCGCGAAGCCGTCCGGCAACGCGCCTCGGCCGTGATCAGCACCTACAACGAGCCTCTCATCACCAGCGAGTGGTCTGTCGCGGTCTTTCGCGAAGCCCGCAAGGCCGGTTTACTGACCGGGTTCGTGTCGAACGGAAACGGGACGCCCGAGGTGCTGGAGTACCTGGCCCCGTGGGTTGACCTCTACAAGGTGGACCTCAAGGGCTTCGACGATCGCCGCTACCGCACCCTTGGCGGTCGCCTGCAGCCGATCCTGGACACCATCGAGGGCCTGCACGACATGGGCACCTGGGTCGAAGTCGTGACGCTGGTCGTCCCCGGGTTCAACGATTCGACCGAGGAGTTGCGGCAGATTGCAGAGTTCATCGCGGGCGTGTCGCCCGACATCCCGTGGCATGTGACGGCCTTTCACGCAGACTACCGCATGGCGGACACCCGGGGCACACGCGCCGACGTGCTGCTTCGCGCGGCTTCGATTGGGCATGGCGCCGGGCTGCAGTATGTCTACGCCGGGAATCTCCCTGGGATGGTCGGGGCGCTCGAGGACACTGCCTGCCCCGCCTGCGGCGAATTGCTCGTCGAGCGGTCAGGCTACCGCATCGGATCATATCGGCTCACCCCGGAGGGAGCCTGCCCCGGTTGCGGCGCGTTGATCCCGGGCCGGTGGGCTCCGGCGTTCCAGGAACAGGTCACCTCGGTGCCGTTCGTCCCTCGTCCCGGGCGGCGGCCCTGAATCCGCCCCTCCTGACTTCAGAGACAGCGGCGCCCGGGCCCTCCCTTCTGCCATAATGACTATCAATGCCACTGGTTGACAGCTACGGCCGGCCGCTCCGATCGCTGCGCGTCTCGGTGACGGATCGATGCAACCTCCGCTGCGAGTACCTGCATGCCGGAAGCGGAGTACGTGTGGATGGCTCATCACGATCTCCTGCACTACGAGGAGGTCAGCGATGTCGTCGACGTCATGATCGACCTGGGCGTCGACAAGGTCCGCCTGACCGGCGGCGAGCCGCTGCTTCGCCGCGATCTCCCCGCCCTGGTGCGCCTGCTCGCCGCCAAGCCCGCGCTGAACGACCTGGCGATGACGACCAATGGCGTGCTGCTCGAAGACCTCGCCCCGGTGCTGCGCGAGGCGGGCCTCCGGCGCCTGAACGTCAGCCTGGACACGCTGGTGCCCGAACGGTTCCGGGCCCTGACCCGGTCGGATTCGCATGCGCGCGTGTTGCGCGGAATCGACGCGTCGAGCCGGCTGTTCCCGGGCCTCAAGCTCGACGCGGTCATCATGCGCGGCGTCAATGACGATGAGCTGGTCGCGCTGCTGGACTACGGGGCCGGCCACGCCGCCGAGGTCCGGTTCATCGAGTACATGGACGTCGGCGGCGCCACGCGATGGACGTCCGACCTGGTCGTCTCGCGCCGTGACATCCTGTCGCGTCTCGAAAACGAGCTGGGCAAGGCCGAACCGATCGAAGAGCCTGGTTCGACTGCTCCGGCCGACCGCTATCGCCTGCCGGACGGCCGGACCTTCGGCATCATCTCATCCACGACCGAGCCGTTCTGCCGCACCTGCGATCGGGCGCGCCTGACCGCCGACGGGGTGTTCTACACGTGCCTCTACGCGCAGGACGGCCTGCCGCTGCGTGAGCTGATTCGGCAGAAGGTGTCGCGCGCCGCGATCGCGGAGATCGTCAGCAAGCGGTGGGAAGCGCGTCGCGACCGTGGTGCCGAAGAACGGGTCGAGGTTCGAGAACGGACGGTTTACGTGCCGGTGTCCGCGCTGAAGGCCGATCCTCATCTTGAGATGCACAACCGGGGCGGCTAGGCCGCACGGCTCGTTGCGCCCTGATCGGTGAAGCCCCCGTGCTCCATTCCCGCAGTATGCTCAACTCAACCGCGCGCCGGGATCAGCGGGACGGCGTCTGGCCGGGGCCGCTCCCGGCGCCCGCGCCGGCGCGCAGGGCCGGCATTCCCGCGGCGACAAAGCGCGTGCCGAGCACCAGGGTCACGACCTCGTCGTAGTTGCGCATGCCGGACGCGACTCGATTCGCCCGAAGATATCGATCATAGAACCGCCACGCGACAATCGAGACCGCCCGAACCTGATCCCGTTGATTTCGGTCCGAGATCGCGCGAATGTCGTCGCGGACCTCCACCCTCAGGCTGTCGAACACGGCACGACGTGCGGTGGGCCCGAGCGCCGGAAGCACTCGGAACAGGAGTTCGAGCTCGCCGCTGTACTTCGCTGGCGGTCCGGACGCCAGGCAGACCATCCAGCCGAAGAACGACGCGTCGGATTCCCGCGCCAGGCCGGCCAGGTGGCCCCACTCGTGCGCGATGATGGCGGGCCGCTCGACTGGCAGCAGATTGCCCGCGATGAGCGTCTCGAGAAAGTACGGGTCCGTCATTCCGCTCACGCCCGATCGCGTGAAATACAGGTCGAGCACGGACCACTTGGGCCGGCCCGGCACGGCCTTCCCCGTCAAGCCGAGTGCGATCTGGGCTCGTGAGAACGCGGGCGTGAGGCCCGCGTCCCATCCGGAAGTCTCGCCGGCGGCGGCACGGCTGGACGGCCAGAGATCGTTCAGTGTCGTGGCGGTGTCGCGCGCCAGGCGCAGCGCGGCCTGCGTGGTCACGCGTGAAGTGTCGAAGTCGAGGCGTGAGGTCAGCGGTGCCCTGCGGTAGTTCAGACCCCAGGTCAGCAGAAAGACGACATATAGGGCGGACGCCGCCACGGCCGCGCCCTTGACACATCGAAGCGCTGCGGAAAGACGCCGTCCTGCCGACCCCTTCACCACGCGAACAAATGCGACGGCAAGCCAGACGGAGAGCGCGAGAATCCCGACGTCTAGCAGGGCAACGGGAACGAGATTTGAGAGCCGGGTCAGGGCGATCTGGAGCGCGGGATAGAACCGAGCGCCGTACCACCGTTCGACGAGATCGGCGGGCAGGGGGATAACAACGGCCAGCACTCCGATGGCCACGACCACGAGACCCGGAATCTGACGTTGCCACCGCCCGCGGATGTCGCGATCGCGCTTCACGGAAGGCATTCTCTCACACGTCCTGGCCAGCCACGGAACCGCGGGCCTCGCCCCGAAGACCGAAGGCAGCCTGAGGGGGCGCGGCTCCGCCCTGGTTCGGGGAGTCGGCACCCGGGGTCGCGTGGCCGACAGTGCGCGCGGCCATGCCACGTCGGAACAGGCCAATTAACGCGCGGTCCTGGCGGGCACCAGCTTTGCAGTCCGTCTGAATGACGGGGCCCGACGCCCGCCAGGAGGACCGGATGGGAATCAGTCTTGCGGGATCTACGGCGCTCGACCAGCTGACGCAAAGGTTCTTCAGCAAGTTCGATTCGAACACCGACGGCAAGATCGACGTCGACGAGTTCACGAACTTCCTCGGAAGCATGTTGAGCTCGATAGGCGTCGCTCCCAAGACGAGCCCTGCGGCGCCCGCTGTGCCCGCCACACCTGCCGCGCCGGTCGTGATCCCGTCAAGGGCCGGCGACGGGGTCGAGTACTCATTCGGCGACGGGGTCTCGACCGCCGAGCCGCGGCGCATCCTCTACCGGGTCATGGAGGGCATGGACTCGGGCAAACTGGGCGACACCACGCACCGCACGGTGAAGTACCTGTTCGGACGCGTCGCGCAAACCTACGACCTCGGATCCGTCAAGAGCAAGGCGGATGCCGAGCAGATGCTTCGCAGCATGGATACCGATTTCAAGGCCGTTGGCCTGGACGTGTCGGAGTACGACGGAGACAGAATCAAAGTCAAGCTCGACAACGGCGAGGACGCATGGTTCGACGTGGTTCGAGCGTGCGGTTCCGCCAACCAGGCCTGGCAGTTCCTCGATACGCGCAGTTAGCACGTCTGCTCTATTCGTCCCGACGCAACCTGCCAGAGCGCGCCGATCGCCCCCGGAGGGCGGTCGGCCCCCGCCTTCCCGGCGTAAATCGAGGCTGGCTGCCTCACGTCCCGGGCATCTTCACGCAGCGTCGCGCACTCGCAATCGGTCCAGGCAATCGAACATGAGGCCTGGCATCCTCAACAGCGTGGACACGTGCGTCGCGCCGCCACGCAGGATGGCTTCACGCGGCATCCCGAACACGACGCACGACTCTTCGTCCTCGGCGATGGTCTCGGCCCCGGCGGCGCGCAGCGCCACCATTCCTTCGGCACCGTCGGCGCCCATCCCCGTCAGCAGCGCGGCGACTATCGGTATGCCCCGGAGCGCGACCGCGGATCTGAACAGGACATCGACGGCCGGCCGCTGGTGATGGACCGCAGGCCCCTGCCGCAGCGCAACCCTGAGCTGCAATCCGAGGCGCTGAATCACCATGTGAAAGTCGCCTGGCGCGATGTACGCGTGCCCGCGTTCCAGCAACTCGCCGTCGGTGGCCTCGGTCACCCGCATCGGGCAGATTCCGTCGAGACGCTCGGCGAAGGCCGCCGTGAAATGCGGAGGCATGTGCTGCACGATCGCGATCGGGGGGACATCGGCCGGCAACCGCGTCAGCACGGCCTCGATGGCCTGCGTGCCCCCGGTCGAGGCGCCGATCAGGATCAGCCCGCTCATGCGCCGGCCAGTCGGCGCCTGCAGCGTCGCGGCATCGACCGGCGCGATCCGCCTGGCCAGGCGAACCGGCGGCCCGGATCGCAGCGCCCGGATGCGGCGCTTCAGGCGCTCGGCGAGCTGGCCGACCGACTGGGGCCCGCCCGGCTTGGCGAGCACATCGATGGCGCCTGATCGGAGCGCATCGACGCTGGCGGCCGATCCCGCCTGCGTCACCGAGCTGACGATGATCACGGGCAGCGGATGGTGCTCCATCAGGCGGCGAAGGAACGTCAGGCCGTCCATCCGGGGCATCTCGATATCGAGGGTGACGACGTCGGGCTCGTGCTGGAGGATCATGTCGCGCGCCATGAACGGGTCGCTCGCGACGGCCACCACCTGCATGTCGGGCTCTCCGCGGATCGCGTCGGCCAGCAGCTTTCGCACGATCGCGGAGTCATCCACAATCAGCACACGGACCGGGCGGTTCTCGGACAGCATGGCTAGTTGACCTGGAATGCGACGTCCAGCGTGATCGGCGTTCCGGCTACCGAGAACAAGGCCTGGTGGAGCTGGTCGACTGGCCCCGCCGCCGGCGTTGTCGGGCGCCATCCGGGCGCCATCCGTTGCACGACCGGCGGAGCCAGATCGAACCGGCGGTGCCCGGAGACGTGCGTCAGCCAGTCGCCGCAGGCCATGTTGGTCAGTTCTCCCACCGCGTCGAAGACTTGAGACGAGCTCGCTTCGACGTCGGCGTCGCCCATGAAGGCCGCCAGCAACTCGGCGCCGAGCGAATCGGGCAGCGACAAGGTGACCGTGCCCGCGAACGCCCCCTCGAAGCGACACGGCGGACGTCAGCCACGGCCCGGGCGCCGCCTCGACAGCTTCGGCGAACTGTGCGGCGTCACACGCCTCGGCCATCATGAAGAAACTGCTCTCGACGACTTCGGAAAACGCCGCAGTCAGGGCCGCCAGCTGCTCGTCAGGCGCCGGCACACGCGGCAATATCAGTGAGGACATCGCGCATCACCTCTGGACGGAATGGCTTCTCGACAAACGCCCGGACGCGGAGCCCGTCCAGCTCCTCGCGGCGCGCGCTGGATCCGTCGGTGGACACGATGACGCGGATCACGTTCTTCCAGCAGCCCCGGCGTTCGACCTCACGCAGCAGTTCCGGGCCGGTCATGACCGGCATGTTGACGTCGGTGAAGATCGCGTCGACGTCGTGCGCCTCGAGTACCGCAAGGGCCTCGCGCCCGTTCGACGCCTCGTAGATGTTCGCGATCGGCACCTCCGCCAGCGTGGCGACCCGCCTGATCATCGCGCGCATGACCGCCGAGTCGTCGACGATCAGAATGTTGAGCGGCCGGCTCTGCGGAGATTCCGCCGTGTTCATGGTCTCCATCCTCTGCTCCTGTCCTACATCTCCGCGATCACCACGCCACCGGAGGTGACGCGAATCACCCCGGTCCCGGCTTCGAGCACGACCGTGCGGACGTCGCGGCCCCCCACCAGCGCGTTGGTCACGAAGAGGCCGGCCTTCCACAGGATGCTCTTGGCCGCCAGCGCATTGCGCTTGCCGATCTGGAACCCGGGATTGACGTCCGAGGCTGCCATCTCGGCGCCGCCGATCAGCCGGACGGTGCATCGCTTCCGATTCACGCCGTACGGCAGGAGCGAGTCGTACAACAAGGGAATGCCCGTGTCGGCAAAGGTCCCCGGCTGTGCCGCGGCCCGCGCCGGGTTCAGCTTCGCCTCGGGTAGCAGGAAGTGCAGCATGCCTGCGGCACGGACCACCGGATCCCAGAGGCACACCGCGATGCAGCTGCCGAGGGCATGGGTGACCAGCACATCGCTCGCGCCGTTCGAGACGGCGATTTCCCCGATGCCGATGACGATGCGCCGCCCCGACGGGGTGGAAGCGCCCCGTGGTACAGTCGGGGGCCCCCGGCGGCGCCATCGCAGCGTTGAGCACCTCAACCATCCTTTCGTCGGTAGATGGCAGGGGCGACCCATTGCAGAGCATGCCGGATGCCATTCAGGCTCTCGGCATGGGCCACGAACAGATAGCCGCCCGGCGCGAGGTGCGCCTCCAGGCTGGAGACCACCCGCTGCTGCACGTCCCGGTCGAAGTAGATCATGACGTTGCGACAGAAGATGAAATCGAATCGCATGCGCAGATCGTCGAAGGCGATCAGGTTGAGCGCCTGGTAGTCGACGAGCCGGCGTATCTCGGGCCGGATGCGCACCAGGCCGTCCTGGTCTCTCATCCCCTTTTCGAAGAAACGGCGCAGCGTCTCGGCGGAGAGGTCGGCGACGCGTTCCATGGGATAGACCCCGGCGCGAGCCGTCTTGAGCGCCTTGGTCGACAGGTCGGACGCCAGGAGCCGGAACCGTCGCGAGGCCAGATCAGGCGCCGCCTGCAAGAGTGTCATCGCGATCGTGTAAGGCTCTTCGCCGGTCGAACATGCCGCGCTCCAGCCGAGAATCTCTCTCTCGGCGGCCCTGGCCAGCAGCCCGGGCAACACCGTGCGAGCGAGGAATTCGAAGTGCTGGGCCTCGCGGAAGAACGCCGTGTGGTTGGTGGCGATCGAGTCGAGCAGCGTCGTCAGCTCCTCTCCGGAGCCGTCTGCCTCCACCCGCTCGAGGTAGTCACTGAATGAGAGGAATCCGCCGCTGCGCATGCGTTTCTGCAGCCGGGCGACGATGAGCGCCCGCTTGCCGTCGTGCAGACAGATTCCACTGCGGTCGCGAACGAACCGGATGATGCGCGCCAGCTCGCGCTCGGTCGGCACCGGCACCGTATCGAATGCGGCTGTGGCCATCATGCGGCACGCGCGCTCAGGCCGGTCATCAGCTTGATCAGGCCCCCAGCGTCGAGAATCAGGCCCACTCGGCCATCCCCCAGGATGGCGCCTCCGGCAATGCCCTTCACACCTGCGAAGGTGGCGCCCAGCGACTTGATCACCACTTCCTGCTTGCCCAGCACCTCATCCACCAGCAGCCCCACCTGGCGGCTGCCGTCCTCGATGACCACCACGGTGCCCTGCGAAGGATCCGACGTCGCCCCGTCGACGCCGAACAGGTCGGCGAGACGCGCCATCGGCAGCATGCGGTCCCGCATCCTGAGCATGGTGGCCCGGCCCTGCAGGGTGTGCACCTGGTCGGGCGTCGGGCGGAGCGATTCCCGGATGGCGAAGGTCGGCACGACGAAGCGCTGTTCACCCGCGCCCACCAGCACGCCGTCGAGAATGGCGAGCGTGACGGGGAGCTTGATCAGGAAGGTGGTGCCCTTTCCCTTCTCGGTCTCGATCGCCACATGGCCCCGCAGGGCCTCGATATTGCGGCGGACCACGTCCATGCCCACCCCGCGCCCGGAGATCTCGGTGACTTTCGCGGCCGTCGAGAAGCCTGGTGCGAAGATGAGCTGGTGGATGTCGGCGGGCGACAGCGGAGCGCCGGGAGACATCAGCCCGGTGGCGATCGCCTTGGCGGCGATCCGATCCGTATCGAGCCCGCTCCCGTCGTCCCGGATGGCGATGACGATCTCGCTTCCCTGGTAGGAGGCGCTGAGCACCAGGTGCCCTTCGGGCGCCTTCCCGAGTGCGCTCCGCGTCTCGGCGTCTTCGATCCCGTGATCGACGCTGTTGCGCACCATGTGCATCAGCGGATCGTTGATTTCCTCGATCACCTTCCGATCGAGCTCGGTCTCTTCCCCCGACACCGTCAGCTCGATTCGCTTTCCGGCCTGCCGGCTCAGATCCCGGACCAGGCGTGCCATCTTCTGGAAGGTCTGCTTGATCGGCATCAGCCGCACCGACATGGCCGACCGCTGCAGGTCGCTCGTGATGCGCTTGAACTGCGACAGCTTGCGGCCGAGTCGCTCGTCAATGGCCTTGAGCAGCGCCGGGTCCTCCTGGATGAGCGACTGCACGATGACCAGCTCACCGACCATGTCCACCAGGTTGTCGAGCTTTCGCGTGTCGACCTTGACCGAGGCCGGGCTGACATCGTCGGCCCGTCGCCTCAGCTCGGGGGCGGCCTGCGGAACCTCGATGGCCCCAGCCGGCAGGCGCGCCGATTCGGGCCCGGCCGCCGCCTTGATTTCGAACATCGCGGGAGCCGAAGCCGGAGAAGGCGTCGCAAGCGGAATCGGCGTCGTGTCGACATTAGCCGATCCGCCCTGCACCAGGGCCTCGATGGCCACAGTCAGCCGGTGCTGCTCGCTTCGAAGATCGGCGGCGGCGTGGCCGGCGAGGCGCGCCCGCAGGTCTTCCATCATGGCGGAGAGCAAGTCGACCGACTTGAGAATGACTTCGATTTCGTCAGGGCCAACGCGGTGTTTTCCCGAGCGGCAGAGGTCGAGCAGGTTCTCGACCTTGTGAGCGAACTCGCCGACGCTGGCCACGCCCAGGGCCCGCGCGTTGCCCTTGATGGTGTGAAAGGGCCGGAACACGTCGTTGAGGAGCGTCGTGTCGTTCGGGTCGATCTCGAGCTTGAGCACCGTCGATTCGATGGTGCCCAGGTGGTCGAGCGCCTCGGCGATGAACATGCCGCCAAGCTCCGGATCGCTCGCCAGCATCGCGAGCTCCTCATCGTCGGCGGCCGATGGCAGTCCTGGTTGAGCGCTCGATTCCGGCGCTGGCCGATCCTGCGCGGAGAGCGATTCGCGCCACGCTGCCCATGCCGACTGGATGTCCTCGATGGATGGCGTCGGCCGGCTCTCGCGGTGTGCGGCGCAGGCGTCCCGGGCAACCTGGGCGGCCGTCTGGGCATCGAGCTCCGCGAGCCATTCTGCGAGCGTTTCGAGGCCGGCCTGGAACTGGGCGGGGTCGTCCTCGGGCGCCATGACGACCTGTTCGCACGCCAGCCGGTTCAGCAGGCCATCGATGCGGTCCGTCAACTGATCGCGATTGTCGGTCATATGTATCTCACGAGACGCCAAGCCGGTCCTCGCCCAGATAATCGGCCACCAGCCGGGACGCAACAGCTGCCCGGGTCCGTCTCTCTCCACAGCCTGCACGGCGTACCGGCAGCTGGCGACAGGCAGGCCGGCCGAGCGCGCGCGGCCACGGCCCGGCATGCGGCAGACGAGGCCCGGGTCAAGGCAGCCTCGTAATCGGCACTGCGCGAAGGATTCTTGAAACTGTGTCCGGCTATTCGCCGTCGAGGACCAATCGCACTCGCAGCGCCAGGGCGCCCGGTGTGAAGGGCTTGTGCAGGAAGGCCGCCCCAGACTGGGCCAGGGCTTCCTGGACCAGCTGGTGCTCAGAGAACCCCGAGATGAACAACACGCGGGTCGACGGCCGCATGGCGGCCACCTGCCGGGCGATGTCAATCCCGCTGAGCGTCGACATGATCATGTCAGTAAGCAGCAGGTGGATGGGGCCCTCGTGCGACCGGCTGAGCGCCAGGGCTTCGGAGCCCCCGTTGGCGGCAAGGATGTGGTAGCCCCGTTGTTCAAGGACTTCCTGCAGCAGCGTCCGGACATCGTCCTCGTCTTCGACCAGGAGGATGGTCTCGGTGGCCTTCGCCTGAGGCCGGCCTTCCTGCCGGACCTCTGCGGGCTGATCCTCGTCGGCGCTCGGAAAGACGGTCGTGAAGGTCGTGCCGTGACCAGGCTGACTCTGGACGTCGATTGAGCCTCCAGCCTGCGTCACGATGCCGTACACGGTCGACAGACCGAGCCCGGTGCCCTTGCCCCGCTCCTTGGTTGTGAAGAACGGTTCGAAGAGGTGCGCCAGCGTTTCCTGGTCCATGCCCACGCCGGTGTCCGACACCGCCAGCCTGACGTGGCTGCCATCGCTGCCCGACGCCGCGTCGAGGACCTGCGCGGGGCCGCGACGGACCACCGAAGTGGCAATGACGAGACGCCCGCCCCTCGGCATCGCGTCGCGCGCGTTGACGGCCAGGTTCATGATGACCTGCTCGATTTGGGACGGGTCGGCTTTGATGCGCCCCGCCTCCGGCGACAGGTCCGCCACCAGCTCAACGTCCTCACCGATCAGCCGGCGCAGCAGCTTCTGCATGTTCACGACCAGGCCGTTCAGATCGATCACCCGCGGTGTGGTGATCTGTTTCCGGCTGAAGGCCAGCAGCTGTCGCGTCAGCCATGCCGATCGATCGGCGGCCCGGGCGATGGCGTCCACGCTCTTGCGGCCGGGATCGTCGGGTCCGATCCGCATCGCGAGCTGCTCGCCGTGCCCCGTGATGACGGTGAGCGCATTGTTGAAGTCGTGGGCGACCCCCCCCGCGAGCCTCGCGATGGCCTCCATCTTCTGGGCCTGCCGCAACTGGGCCTCGAGATCGGCCTGTTCGCCCTTCCGCCGCCTCGCGTCCGTGAGGTCGCAGACAACCGCCAGCGAGCCCCGAAACGCGCCTTGGTCAGGCCCGACCGGGACGAGCGCCATCGACACGTCGATGCAACGCCCGTCTTTCGTCGTTCGGCTCGCCGTCAGGCCTCGAAGGGGAATGCAGTTCTCGGCGGCACCCGGCGATGGGGCCGCGGCCTCGAGCACCCGGGGGACCGGGCTCGGCTTGCCGAGGACCTCGCCGGCGGACCACCCGAACATCGATTCAGCGGCCTTGTTCCACAACAAAACGACGTCGTCGGGGGCGTATGCGATGACGGCCAGCGGAACGGCGTCCAGCAGCGCGTGCAGCAGATGGCTGTCCGACCGGCCATCGTGCCCGGGGGTCTTGTGAGTCATGGTCACCGCACGTATCCCAGGAAGCCCGGGCACCGTGTCCGGGCGCGAACTTCGAGTGATATCACACTCGCGGTCGGGCGCGGCAACCAGAATTTCAATTTCTGCCGGGGCCAGAACCAGCCGGCCGACCTGGATTGAACGTCATTCACCGGTGAGGCGGGCTCTCCAGGACAGATGTCGGCACCATGATCGAGACGCGCCGATTCCGCGGGTTGAGGATGTCGGTCGGAATACGAAGACGCGTGTCTGCGTAACCCCGGACTTCCTTGACCTGGTGGACGCGCAGGCCGTGCGTTTCCATGACGCGGCGCGCGGCGTTGGCCCGATCGACCGAGAGATCCCAGTTGTTGTACCCGCCCTGGGCCGTGTAGGGGCGACTGTCGGTGTGGCCTTCGAGGACAACGGCGTTCGGGAGTTTCCCGAGCTGGGCCGCGATGGCGGCGACCACATCCGCCCCCGAAGGGCGCAGCTTCGCGCTGCCGGTGTCGAAGAACCCGGTCTGATTCGACTCGCTCAGTTCAATCCGAAGGCCCTCGCTGGTCACCGTCAGGTCAACCAGCTTCTTCAGCGCCTGGAAGTCTTTCGATCCCTCCAGCACTTCCCGGATTCGCCTGGCAGTTTCTTCGAGGATCTGGCGCTCGTGAGCTGCCACGGCAGCATTGGTGGCCGACGCAGCAGAGCCGCCTGCGGCAACACCTCGTCCGCCATCCAGCAACCCTCCGTCCTTCGAGCGTTCGAACACGCCCGGGTCCTTGAAGTAGGACGAGACCGCCGCCTTCACGGCCGGCGATTGTCCGACCAGCCACATGACCAGGAAGAACGCCATCATGGCCGTGACGAAGTCGGCATAGGCGACCTTCCATGCGCCGCCGTGGCTGCCCTGGTGGCTTCGCTTCTGGCGCTTGATGATGACGACCGGCTGGCTCTTCATGCGGCCATCGCCTCAGGCTTCCCGATGCTTCGACACGCCTTTTCAGTTTCGTCGAAGGTCGGCCGCACCTCGGCAGGCAGGACGCGCCGTGCAAACTCGATCGCGATTGACGGCGAGAAACCCTTGTAAGCGGCGAGCAGACCGGTCTTGATGCACTGAAGATAGTGGCCCTCCGCACCGACCATGTGTTCCAGCTTGGTGGCGATCGGTTGCGCAAATCCGTACGAGAGGAGGATGCCGAGGAAAGTCCCTACCAGTGCGGCCCCGACCTTCTCGCCAATCTCGGAGGGAGGCCCGTCGATCGCCTGCATGGTGATGACAACGCCCAGCACGGCGGCCACGATCCCCAGGCCCGGCAGCGCGTCGGCGATCTTGGCGAGCGCGCCGGCGGGGAGGGCCGCTTCTTCGTGCAGGATCTGGAGGTCCTCGTCCATCAGCGCCTCGAGATCGTGGGGCGCGATGCCGCCCATGATGATGACTTTGGCCGAGTCCGACAGGAAACTCACGGCTTCGTGACGACGGAGGAAGTTCGGGAACTTGGAGAGAATGGAACTCTGCTCGGGCACCTCGAAGTGCGGCTCGAGCGCCATCACGCCGGCCTGCTGGATGGTCTTGAACAGCTGGTACTGCATCGTCAGCAAGCTCGAGGAACTCTTCGCGACCGCCCCTGCTGCGAACGATTCTCGACGCCTGGCTCACGAGCATCTTCAGCACGCCGGTCGGCGTGCCGATCATCATCGAGCCAACCGCCGCGCCGCCGATGATCAGCAGCTCGGCCGGCTGCACGAGGACCCCCAGCGCGCCGCCCTCCATCCTGTAGCCGGCGACGACCGACAGGAAGACGACGGCAATGCCTATCAGGAACAACATCCCTGGACTCCGTTTGCCTGCGACCGGGCGAGCGCACCTGTGGGGTGCTCGCGATCGTCGATCGCCTGCCCCATTATGGAATCGACGCCTCGGCGCCACGCTTGAACGAATCGACCGCTTCTCCTCCGCCGACCCACGGCCGGAGCGCCGCCCTCAGGGCTTTCAGCGTAACCGGCTTGCCCAGGACGGCAGAGAACGCGGCCTGGCTGGCATCACCCGGCTCGGCGCCCCAGCCCGTCAGGAGAACGACAGGCAGACGGGGATGCGCCTCCCGGAGCGCACGTGCCAGCGACGGCCCGTCCATTCCGGGCATGCCGTGGTCGGTGATGACCACGTCAGGTGTATCGCGGGCGCATGCGACCAGCGCTTCGATTGAGTCAGGACAGGCCGTCACCTCGTGGCCAAGCGTGCGGAGCATGTCGCCGACCACGCGCCTGACGTCCGGCTCATCGTCCACGAGCACGATCCTGAGCGGCCGATCCGGGCGGGCACGCCGGCCGGGATCGCCGGAGCTCCAGTCGAGCACGGAGACTGGCGTCATGCGCGCAGCGGCCGCGGGCAAAGAAAGGGTGACGGTCGTGCCGGATCCGGGGGCACTGTCACATGTGAGGGAACCGCCTCGTCGCTCCGCGATGCTTCTCGAGAGCGTCAGGCCCAGGCCCTGGGCTTCAGGCCCCTTGGTCGTGAAGAACGGCTCGAACGCCCTGGCGAGCACGTCCTCCGTCATTCCGACGCCCTGATCGGCGACGCGAAGCACAACCCGGTCGCTGACGAAGTCCAGGCTGAGCTCAATCCGGCCGCCGCCTGGCATCGCGTCTGTCGCGTTTGCGACCAGGCTCATGACGACCTCGGCCATCTCGCCCTGGGTTCCTTCGACTGGCGGCACGTCCCTGATCGCCAGCACCAGTTCGACGGGACGAGCGCCCGCCGATTCCTGACCCACGACCAGCAGCGGCGCCGTGCGAACGACCTCCGCCATATTGACCGGCTGCACGACGGCGGCCTGCGAGGTATCCCGGCTGAGCAGCTCCAGGCGCCGGGCGATCCCGGCGGCGTTTTCGGCGGCATTGATGATCGCCGCCAGATCGGCCTTGAGAGGCGACTGGTCGGGCTCCCGGGTCGACAGCCACTCGGTGAGCCCGAGAATGGTCGTCAGGGCATTGTTGAACTGATGCGCCACGCCCGAACTCAGCTCACCAAGAGAACGCAATCGCTGTGTTCGCAGCAGGCGGGCCTGCGCGTCCTCGAGCGCCGCGTTGGAGGCGTCGAGCTGCTCCTGCAGCTTCAGGATCTCGAGCAGGGCCCCAGCCTGGAAGCCGACCTGCCGGAGCAGATCAACCTGGGCATCAGACGGCCCGAAACCGTGGCGCCACCCGATGAACAGACCGCCCCTGGTGATGCGCGAGCCTGCCAGCGGCACGGCCAGGACGCCTTGGATTCCTGAGCCGGCCAGGTGCCGGTCGAATGCGAACGACTCCGGGTTGAGGCTGCGGGCCCGGACGACTGCGCCGGCGACGACCTCCTCCCCGAAGCTCGCGGTGGAGGGATCTATCAGCGCGGGCAACGCTCGAAACGCGGGATCCCACGCGCTCGACGCTCGCAGCGCCAGCGCCTTTGCATCGTCGGCAAGAAGCATCGCGGCAGCGGGCATCCCCGGCAGCCAGCGCTCTGCAAGGGATACCACCTCCACGCAGACCTTCTCAGCCGAGCCGTCTGAGGCGCGCGCCGCAAACTCCGCCAGGTCGGCCTGAAACCACCCTTCAGGATGGTCTGTCCGACCGCTGGCAGGCGACGAGCGGGCGACCACGTGAAGCGCGGGGGACGAGGTGTCCGCCGGGTCCGGCGACGGCGTAGTACGCCGAGCAGTAGCGAATCGTGCAGGCATCAGGACCTACGACGCGGATCGAAGTGCGAGGTAATCTTGAGCGTCCATGCTGGTGTCTTCGGTCCACGCGGGATCCGGGTGTTCCGCGAGGCGAAGCCAGGCATGCACCAGGGCCGGGTCGAATTGACTGCCGGCTTTCCGCACGAGCTCCGCCGCGGCCCGCTCGCTCGAGACGGGGTCGCGGTAGACCCTCGACTGCGTCAGCGCATCGAACGTGTCAGCAATCATCACGATGCGGGCGCCGATCGGGATCTGCTCGCCAGAGAGGCCACGCGGGTATCCAGTGCCGTCAAACCACTCGTGCGACGTCAGGATGACGTCAGCGGCAGGCTGAAGGAACGGCACGACGGCGACGATGTCGTGGCCAATCTGGGGATGGGTGCGGATGATGGCGATCTCTTCCTGGGAGAGCGGCCCGGGCTTGTGCAGGAGCGCGTCCGGCATCGCGATCTTCCCGATGTCGTGGAGCAGGGCGCCGCGATTCACATCGGCGAGCGGAGCCTCGGATATGCCGATACTCTGGGCCAAGGCCCCGGTCATTCTGGCCACCCGCCGTGCATGCGCGAAGGCGTCCGGGTGCCTGGTGTTGAGCGTCACCAGCAGGGATTCCAGCGCGCCGATCGACGTCACGCGGAGATCCGAGAACACGGTCGAGAGCTCGCTTGAGCGACGCTGAATCTCCGCCTCGAGCCTGGCGCGTTCGCTCCGCTCCCGGCGCGACGACTCGCACCACTCCACCGCCCGTTCCACGGCCCGCAGCAGGTCGTCACGGCCGAACGGCTTGAGCAGATAATCCAGGATCCCGAGTCGCATCCCCTCGACCGCGGCATCGAAGCTCTGGGCGCCGGTGACCATGACCAGCGCCAGGTCCTGGCAGCGATCACGCAGCCGCCTGGCCAGCCAGATTCCGCTTTCTCCGGGCATCCTCAAGTCGAGCAAGGCGACGTCAATGGTCTCCGAGCGGGCGATGACGAGGGCTTCCTGAGCGCTCGAGGCGCTGTGACACTTGTAGCCGGCGCCCTCGAGCCAGTAGCCGAACAGCTCGCGGATCGGCGCCTCGTCGTCCACGACCAGGACGTTCGCGGCCATCTTCAGGTGCTCCTCAAGCCGCGGCTCGCATGCGTTCGGGGTCCGCCGTCGCGCGAGCGGCCCCCGTCCCGGCAGCGGGCAACATCAACGTGATGCGCGATCCGCCCGAGGGTGAGGTCTTCATGGCCAGCCGGCCCCCGTAGGCGACAAGGATGTCCTGGCAGAGCGCCATTCCGGCCGGGTTGGACCGCCGTGTCGCCGAGGCATGAATCCGCTCGGCGCTGATGTCGTCCTCGGCCGTGACCGCGATCCAGCCGTCCTCGGCCGCGACGCTCAGGCGCAGTTCGCAGGGCCCGCAGGCTCGAAGCCTGTCGGCCGAGCTGGCGACCAGCATGTTCATCGTCTCTTCGAGCACCGACGGATCACCAAACACCGCGGCGCTCTCATCGAACTTCGTTCTGACTCCGATCCGGGCGTCCTGCAGGATCCCCGTGCATGCGTCGAGCGCGCGGCGGAGCACGTCGGGCAGGAGTACTTTGGCCGGCCGCGACCTGCCCTCATTCGCAGAGCTGATCAAGCCGCCCGCCGCGACTGACGCTTCCAGGGCGCGCTTCCTGAGGATCCGCAGTCGCTCGGGATCCAGGTTCAACCCTCGTTCGAAGTCCATCAACAGCCGCTCGGCCGTGCCGAGAACGACTTGAAGCGAATTCGCCAATGATTCGGCAATTCCAATAGGGTCGATCGTCGCCACAATCGCACTCCTGGCTGGCACGCCGGCGAGGCTCGGCGTTGGCGGGTGATCGGTGTGGGCCAGTCCTGTCGCGCCGTCGCCACGCCGAAGTCTCCCTGAGCATCACGGGGCTGCTACCACCCGTAATCGGTCGCAATCGAAGAAGATTGAGCGCGTTCACCGCCGCATTCGGATCCGTGGGGGCCGGACCGGAAGCCCTGAGGACGCTTCAGCCGCGAGGCGGCGGTCCGGGGCACCAGCTACATCATCGGCAAGGGGCTCCAGGTCTTGAGGGCCCGCCCGGCCAGGTGTCCGCTCAAGCTTTGCCCGAGGATGCCGATTCCTCAGACAGCCCGAAACTGGGGCGCCAGCGCGAACACCTTGAGGACTACCCGGTCATGCTGACTACCGATCGCCATCCGCTCCGACTCGTCGAGCCGCTTGCCAGCCGGACGATAGAGGTCAATGGACACAGCTACTTCCCGGTTCGGCGCCTGTCGCTTCGATCGGGTAAGGAAGTCTTCCAGGCAGAGGGACCCACGGGGCTCGTCCTGCTGAAGAGCCACCAACGGCTCGAGGTGACTGCCAACCGGCGCGCGCCCGCGGGGACCGCGCCACGGGTGATCGAATCGGACGACCGGTACCTCGCTCGAGAGTTCCTCCCGGGCCACGACCTCAACAAGCTGATCGGATCGCTCGACGGTGGAAGCCGTCTCGTTCTGGTGCATCGGCTTCACGAGCAGTTGCGGCGGCTCCACGGCGCAGGCGTCGTTCATGGCGACTTGAGAGCCTGGAATGTCTGGATCGAACCCGGCCTGGCTGGCGTGCAGTTGATCAATTTCGACTGGAGCCTGGTGGACGGCCAGGGATTCTGCACGCAGCACCACGGCGCCGCGCGCTCCAAGCCCGAAGACATCGACCTGGAGGCCCTCGACGCCCTGGTTCAGTTCATTCGAGCCGGCGTCAGGCAGCCCCGCCACGAAACGGCCTGGCGGGCTCCTCTGGGATGCCAGGATCTGGCCGAGACGGTGTTCGATCAGCGGCTCGCCGTCGTGCAGGCGCTTTGCAGCTTCGCGGGACTCCCCCACCTGCCAGGAGTTCGAGTCCGCATCTGTTACGTTCGCGAATCGGGTGCCGACGACCTCCTCGAAATCGGCGATCGCGCCGGCTGCGGTCCGGGATCGGGCTGGACCGGCCCTGGCGCCGACTCGGGAACGATGGTCCAGTTGTACGAAGAGCCTGGCCGGCTGCCATCGGCCCTGGCGGACCTGGCCATCGTGGCGCTGGGATCGATTGACGATTCGAACACCTACGAGCGGGCGGCGCGGAAAGCCGCCGGAGTCGGATGCGGGTGCGCCCTGTTCGTCCTGGCCGCCGACGGAAACCGAGGCCGCTGCCTGAGCGCGCTCCGGCAGGCCGTCCGGAGTGTTTCGGGTTCTCGAACGGTGGACGTGGGCCGTTTCACTCCGGGCGGGATCGATCCGGACTACGTCGTCGTGTACTTCGATGTCGCACGCGGCTCGGCGGCGTCGCTCACGACCCTGATCGCCGCGTAGACTCCGGGCGACACGCGGCTACCGGCTCCACAGCAGCTGATCCCGGCACCGGGCGGTCACCGAGCCCATCGCACGGCTCGAGCACGACTGCGCCTCGAGCGTCCGCCCCAGCGCCTCCAGGCATGCCGCCTTCGTGTTGAGGCCGGCCAGGCGTTCGGCATCGTTCAGGTCGCGCTGCTCCGAGATCAGCTCCAGGCGGGCCAGCGCACGATCCCACTCACCCCGGCCGGCCAGATCCATCGCGTCGATCACCAGCGCGTCGTCGAGCGACCCCAGGGCGGCAGGGCCGATGTCGTGGGTTCGAGTGCCGGCGAGGACGGTCGACATCAGATCCCCGGCGCGGTAGTCGTAGGTGTGCCACTTCAGCACTTCGTGTCTGCCGCGTGATGCGATTCTCTCCCGCTCGTCGTCGTGGCTCAGGTAGTAGTCCACCACGTCTTCGAGCGAGCCATCGCCGCAGATCACGAGATGTTCCCGATCGGTGAACATCTCATCGAGGCCGCTTCCCGGCGCGCGATCCGTGATGAGGCACGATCCCGAGGCTAGCGCCTCGAATACTCGCATGCTCAGGCCGTCGTGCTCCGCCACGTTGATGACGAGACGGGAGGCCGACATGCCTGCCGCGATGCCACTCGGCGACGACCGCTCGTCCCGCACGTCGACGCGACCGGACAGACGATCGAGAGATGCCCGGCGTTGCGGATCATTCGTCGTCAGGCTCCCGACCAGCATGACGTCGTGCCGAATCGGCCCCGGAACTGCACCGTGGATCTCGGGGTCGCACGCCAGGGGCAGCCAGGAGACACAGGAACAGCCTGCGTCGACAAACGCCGGAATGAGCTCTCGCTGTGCCAGGAAGACACGATCGAAGCGTCGGGCCCATTCGACGAGCCTGTCCAGATCGACGTGGGGCTCTGTGACGTAGCAGGCGGTCTCACACTCCAGCCGCTCCATTCCGGCCGGAAAGAACTCAGCCGCCGACTCGATCCAGAGGAATAGATCCGGCGTCCACTTCCTGGCGAGCCTGTCGGCCAGCCGCGAGATGTCAACGTCGAACCCACACGGAATGTCGTGCAGGCGGACGGAATCCGGAAGGCGCTCGAGTTCCGACTGATTCGGCAGCTGCTGCGGAGCGCCCGGGCCGACCGTGACGACGTCGTGCGGCTTTCGAAGGCTCGTTTCGAGATATCTCGCGCCGCAGGATGGATGGGACGCGTACGCCAGGAGGATCTTCTTCCGCTCAGGAGTGGACCCGTCTTCTGAACGAGCGACATCGCTTCGGACACGCGGCCGCGCCAACCGGCGATTGCCAGAGGCCCGTTCGAGCACCCGGTTCCAGCTCTGCACGAAAAGATCGATGGGAAAACGCTCGGCTACCGTCTGCCGGGCACGAGCCCCCATCGTGCGTGCCGCGTCGATGTTGCCGAGCAGCATCACGATCCGATCCCGCAGGCACGACAGGTCGCCCGACACAAAGCCATTGTCGCCGTCGACGATCGGAGAAGTCCGATTCGGCGTCGTGGCCACGGGCATGCCCGTGGCCATCGCCTCCAGCATTGCCAGGTTGTAGCCGTCCTCGAAGAGATCGACGGTCGTGTTCAGGTAGACCCGATGAGAACGGAAACACGCCCGCAGGTCGTCCCAGCTGGTCGTAAGGCGTCCGCCATCTTCCGGCTCGTTCAGGCCGAGCAGGCTCGACGGAATGTCGCCGAGAAGTCTCCTGCTGGGCCGCAAAACCCAGCATGATGTCGCGGCGCCGCATGAAGTTGCCAACCCGCAGAACCCGCGGGTCAGAGCCTTCGAACCCGCCATAGTCGGCGAGATCGATGCCTGGAGGCACAACCTGGCCGCCGAACGCCCAATCGGCTTTCTTCGTCTCTGAGATGAACACCAGCTCGACGGGCACGGGGCTGCGCGCGATGACCTCGGCCACCGCCGCGCGATGCGCTGCCGGCTCGATGGAGATTCCATTCAGTGCGTGCTCGCAGGTCAGCCGGTTGTGGAACACGAGGACCGGCGGCGTGCCGAATTCCCGGACTTCGGTCAGATCCCGGGGGTTGTGGCACACCACGGCGTCGTAGATCCGCTCGCGCAATCGTTCGCGTGCCGTGGATCGCGTGACGATCGCCACGTTGGCGGGTAACGGCCGGGTTTCGTAGAACCAGGCCCGTTGGCCCCCCTTGAATCGCTCGACCAGGTCGATCCGGTGCTCCGTCTTCGCCAACAGGCACACGAACGCCTCGTGCCAGTTGAACGTCAGAACGCGCATGGTGTCGCCTGATCCGCACCGGGCATGACGGCTCACTTCCCTGCCTCTTGGGGTTCCTCTGCACGCGCAGTCGCAGGATTCAGCACGACCAGATCAACGCGACGGTTGGCGGCCCGCGCTGCCGGGGTCGCGTTCGGGCTGCGAGGCCGGAACTGCCCGTATCCTGCCGCGGACAGGCGAGAAGCCGGCATACCGACCGCTTCGGTCAGGTACGCGACGACGTTGGTCGCGCGAGAGGTCGAGAGCTCCCAGTTCGACGCGTACTTCGTGGTCCGGATCGGAGCGTCGTCGGTGTGTCCTTCCACGCGGACCAGGTTGCCCACCGGCAGCAGTTGCTTCCCGATTCGGGCAAACAACGCCCTGGCCGGATCTGACAGCACGGCGCTTCCCGATGGGAAACTGGCGGACTCAGGAATGGAAATCAGGAGTCCCCGCTGGTCGATCGCAATGGTCACTTCGCCATGCGAAAGCTCGGCCCTGAGCTCCTGGACGAGTCGCTGCCTGACCTGTTCGAGCGTGGTCTCCAAACCCGCGTCGCCTGCGAGCTCACGCGGTGAAGCCCGAGACAGCGAGCGCTCGGCGTCATCAGGATGAGCGATGGTGTCAATCCCTGGCGCCGTGAATGCAACTCCTGTGGGCGCGATCCCTGGAGCGACCTGCACAGAGCGGGCGGCGAAGGCCGACTGCATCGCCGTCACAATCCGATTCAGCTTGTGGGCATCCACCGTCGACACGGCGTACATCGTCGTGAAGAAGGCGAAGAGCAGCGTGATGAAATCCGCATACGAGACGATCCACCGATCGCGGTGAGACACCTCGGCCGACGCGTCGCCCCGCCTGCGCGACCGCCGCCGTCGAGACACCGTCCCGGGCGGTGATGATGCCATCGACGACACTAGGCCGCCCGTCCGCTGCGGGAGCTGAGGGCAGACGAAGCCCGATCGTGTCCGAGAAAGCCCCGGAGTTTCTGCTCGACCAGCCGGGGGTTCAAACCCGCCTGCAGCGCAAGCACCCCCTCGAGCGTTGCCTCCCGGCGGCGGGTTGCACGATGCGCCCGCGCCTTCAGTTTCGAGGCCATCGGGAGGAAGATCAGGTTGGCCGACGCGACGCCATACACCGTTGCGACGAAGGCCACGGCTATACCTGCACCCAGCTTGTCAGGGTCGGTCAGGTTCTCCATCACGTGGATCAGCCCGAGCACCGCTCCGAGGATGCCGAAGGTCGGGGCAAAGCCGCCCGCAGCGTCGAACACCCTGGAGGGGACCAGATCCTGGTCCTCGCAGCTGTCGATCTCGATCTCCATCAGCTCTCTCAGCACGTGCGGCGCGGTCCCGTCGATGGCCAGGCCGAGCGCACGGGACAGAAACGGGTCCTTCACACCCGGCAGCTGGCCCTCGAGAGCCAGGAGCCCTCCCCTGCGCGCGGCGGCGGCATGACGTGTGACCTGTGCGATCGTCGTGTCGACGGGCTCCTCGTCCTCGAAGATCATGCGGCGTGTTTCGCGCAAGGTTCGACCGAGGTCTCCGCTGGGCGAGCTCACCACCACGGCACAGAGCGTCCCTCCGAATACGATGATCGCGGCGGTTCCATGCAGGATCGATCGGAGCGATCCGCCCCCGAGGCTGTGTCCGATCCAGACGACCGCCAGGCCGCCCAACAGGCCGAGGACGGTCGTGGAATCGGGAATCCTGAAACGTCGGCGTGCCGTGCTCACGTCATCAGCCCCCGCGCGGGCCCGGTCTGATCGCGACGCTGCCCGCTCCCCCACCCGCACGCACGCTTGAGGCGCCGGCAGGTCACGATGCGGTGCAGGATCAACCCGGGCGCCTCCTCGACGATCAGGCTTTCGCCGCCCAGCAGGTGGATGACGGTATCGGGCGTCCGGCGGATCGATTCGATCAGATCCGCACCGAGGAACAGCGTCGATCCGTCGATCCTGGTCACTTCGATCATGCGGCGATCTCGCGGGCGCCGAGCACATCAGCCGCCTGGATGAGCTCCTGCAGTGAAACCATCCGGGCGTCGGCGCCGGCCAGGTGCATGAGGGTCCTCATGTAGGCGAGGTCCGCCGGAGTATCGATGGTGAAGCGAAGATCGGGGCGCCTCAGGCCGATCGGCGCCGGCGGCACGACAATCCGGAACTGATCGGGTCTGCCTCTCAAGTACGGTGTCACGTGCTCACGGTCGTACTCGTCCGTGCTGCGTGACGCCGCCTCGCGCAGGGCGCTGACCCTGACCGCTTCGACGGCGCCGCCCACCGGCAGGCCGGCTTCCACCACATGATCGGCGTCGAGATCCCACAGCGATTGAAGCGTCCGGGCCGGCGCGTCGACGTCGACGCCCGGGTTGTCTGCGGTGGCTCTGACAATGAACTTCGAGCCGAGGAAATCCGCCGCCAGCATGAACCGCTGGAGCACATCGTCGCGGAACCCGCGGACGACCCCGACGCCGGACGCATCGGCCTCGGCCACGATCCTGTCGTCCTCGGGCCCGGTGGTGGTCGCCACAATGACCGTTCCGACATCGGCAGCGAGCAGCCGTTCGAGGCAATGCGCCAGGATCGAGCGCCCGCCGATCTTGACCATCACCTTGCCCGGGAGCCTCCGCGATCCCATCCGCGCCTGGAGCACGACCCCGACAGAGCGGTTCACTACGCAACCTCCTGGAGGGGCCGTCGCAACGACTCGATGGACGAGAGCACATCAAGATGGCTGTGGTCGATGAACAGGGACGATTCGAAGCTGGTCATCCACAGGTCCGGCGTAAACGCGCCCACCTGGGGCTCAACCGTGCGCCCGAGCGCCAGATCCACCAGCATCCGCGGGAAATCCGCGCCGGCGGCGATGGTCAGCGGAATCCCGCCGGAGAACCGGGGGTTGATTTCGAACACCACCGGGGCCCCGTTCACGTGACGGCACTGGATGTTCACCGCACCGCGGAACTTCAGGACGCGGGCGCACGCGATGGCCAGGTCGATCAGGGACTCGTCGTAGACCGTCCGCCCGCGATCGATCACGCCGGCCCGGATGACCACGCGCTGGCGCGGCACCACGGCGAGCGGCCGCCCGTCGAAATCGCACAGCATGTCGATCGTGAACTCGGCGCCGGGCAGGAACTCCTGCACGACCGGGTTCTCCACGTAGTCGAGGAAGAACTCGAGCTCCCGGGGCGTTGAGACCGCGAAGGCGCCGACCGATCCGCGACCGAACCGGGGCTTGATGAACAGCGGCAGCTTCACGTCAGGGGGCAGCGACTCCCGCAGGTATGAAGCGGCTGCGGCTACGCCGCGGTCACGCAAGAACCGGCAGGTTTCGAACTTGTCGTTGCAGACGGCCGCCGTGCGCTCGTCTGAGCTGGCGATGATGACGCCCATCTGCTCGAAGCGTTCCTGCGCCCGCCCCATCAACTCGAGCTCGTCATCGATCGTCGGAACGAGCAGGCCGATGTTCTCCGCCTCGCAGATGACGGCCAGGTCGTCGTAGTAGGCAGGGTCCGATGAGAGCGGCACGCGATAGGCGCGGTGCGCGACGTGAACGGCGGGCGAGAGCGAGTTGACGTCGGTGGCGATGACCGACCCGTTCACGTTACGCTGGCGCAGCGCACGGCGGAAGGCCTGCACCAGCGGCACCCTCCGGGATGCGGCCGTAATGAGCACGTTAAGCGACGTCACGCAAGGCCCCCTTCTCTGCTGGAATGCGCAGGTCACCCGGCTCGAACACCGCGCCTGCGGAAATCTCCCGTTCGACGACCTGCCCTATCAGATCGAACCACCGCGACGCGTCGATCCCGCGCGCCGGCCGGAGGGCGACGACGTCGCTCTCTCGAATGCGCTCCCCTGGCATCAGCCGCCTCGTCGCGTAGAGCCCGCGACGGCTGGCGATCCGGTTCGCGGCTTCAGCCGGCCCGCAGGTCTTGACGCCGTTGCCGAGCGCGAGCCGGACGCGCTCGGCGATTGTCACGATCTCCTCGAGCTCGTCGGGGCCGGACGAGACGGCGGCGTCGATCTCGCGGCCGCCGGTGCCGGCGACGAAGTGCCGCTCGTAGATCGATGCCCCCAGTGCGACCGCCGCGGCGACCGAGCCCCGGCATGTCGCGTGATCCGAGAGGCCGACGGGCACGCCAAAGGCCTGGGCCATGCGGGAGATGGCCCGGAGATTCTCCTGGCCCGATGGAACCGGGTACGCCGACACGCAGTGAAGCAGCCCGACGAATGAGGCGCCTGCGCGTTCGGCCCGCGCGAGCGCGCGCCCGACCTCCGGCAGCTCGCTCATGCCGGTCGACAGGATCAGGGGCTTGCCGGTGCGCGCCGCACGCTCGATCAGCGCCACGTTCGTGAGATCCCCGCTGGCGATCTTGTACGCGTCGCAGCCGACGGATTCGAGCAGCGGAACGGCCTCGAGGTAGAAAGGAGTCGAGATGAACGCAAGCCCGAGCTGGTGTGCGCGCTCGGACACCCGCCGATGGGCGTCCTCATCCAGCTCGAGGGCCTCGAAGACTTCCCGGAGAGACGCGACAGAGAGATGGGCAGGAGCCGGACAATCGGCGGCAACCAGCCGATCTGCGCGAAGCGTCTGCAGTTTGACCGCGGAGGCTCCAGCCTGGGCGGCGCGCTCCACAAGCTCGAGCGCCCGTTCCGGCGACCCGCCATGATTGAGCCCGAGCTCGGCGATCACGAACAGCGGAACGTCGGTGCCGATGCGACGATCCCCAATTTCAAGCGGCATGTATGAGCCTTCCTGTGAACAGCTGCGAGGCCGCCCGCGGCACTTCCCGAATGGAAGTCACGACCAGGTCGGGCGGGATGTCCAGCGAACCGGGCCGGTACACGCCACGCTCTCGACGCAGCTCAATGGCAAGCAGTCCTGCCCGTCGGGCGCCGTAGATGTCGCACCACGGATCGTCGCCGACCATCACGCCACGCTCGGGCGGCACGCCCAGCCGGGCCATCGTCCGAAGAAACGGCGCGGCGTCGGGCTTGCCCCGGCCCTCCTCTCCCGCACAGACGACCTCGTCGACCAGCGGCCTCAAGCCCAGCGCATCGATCTTGCGGCCCTGAACGTCCGGCGGTCCGTTGGTCAGAATGCCGATCCGCCACGCGGGCCGAAGCTCTCGCAGTGTCTCAGCTGAAGCGCGAGGCAGGCGCAGGGATGGACGGTGTCCGCGGATCAGCGTGACGCCATCCTCCACCTGGGTGTCGGGCAGATCGAACTGCCGGCAGAGGGCCTGAAGCGCTTCCGCGCGGTGCCCGGACCTGAGGGCGCGGCACAGGCACGCGAAGCTCGCGCCAGCCGGCACGCCATAGCGCCGGGACACATCCCGCGCCACCTCGCGAAAGCCGCTGAGGACGAAGCGAGGTTCCGGGTAAAGCGTGTTGTCCAGGTCGAACACAATTGCCCGTGGCATAGATCAGGGCGCCTCCTGCACGAGTGCCTGCTTCCTTACCATCGCCCGAAGCGCTTTCGCGACCCGGTCGGCTCCGCGTCCGTCCACCAGGCGGCGAGCGGCCGTCGCCAATCCGGCCCGCCGGCCCTTGTCCGAGGCGAGGCGGGATATCCGGCCGGCAGCGGCTGCGAGCTTCCGCTTCGGCGAGATCGCGCGAGCAACAGACGCGCTCGGCCCGAGTGACGCCGCACAACCGCGCGCAATGAACGCACGAACGGCCGGCCGCTGTGCGGCCACCACGGGAACGGCGAAGGCGGGCACGCCAAGACAGCATGCTTCGTAGAGCGTCATGCCCCCGCCGACCACAGCCAGGTCGGCACGCATCAACTCCGCCGCCAGCGTCGGCCGTGACGTCAGCCACCGGGCGGGACCTTTGTGCGAGGCGCGTCGACGAGACGAGAAACCACCGGCAACCCTCACGTCGAGGTCGGGCCGAGCCAATCGGATCGCCCGGGCAAGCTCGGTGGCCAGGCGCTGCCGCGATCCTCCGCCGAGCGCGATGAGCACGCGGCGGCCGGAGGCACGGACTGGCGCCCGTCCGCGCTGCCGCGCCTTCGCAAACTTCGGATGCAGGACTGCGAAGCGCGGGCCAGACAGCCGTGTTGCGGCTCCGGGCAATCGCCCGGGCGCGATGCTGCCGTCGACGCCCAGATCGGACCGAATCGGGGCGATCCCCAGATCGTGCAGGCTGGCGACCGGGATGCCCTTCCGGGTCGCGGCTTCAGCCCAGCTCTGCGCCGCGGCCGCCACGGGGTCGTCGATCACCAGCAGGCTGATCCTGCCCTGCTCGATGAGGCGTCGAGCGCTTCCTGTCACGACACGGCACCCGAGCCGTGCTGCCGTCGATTTCGCTGCCTTCGGGCCACGCACTGACATTTCGTGCCTCCAGCGCAGGGCCGTCGCCAGCGCCCGGCACCGCAAGAGGTGGCCGAACCCGATCCGCGGCCCAGCCGCGACGCGGAACAGCACGACCCGAGTCGCCATCCTCATCTGCTCCTTGTCCCCGAGCGTCGACCAGGCGACGGACGCGTCGGCCAACCGACTCCCCGAGGCGATTCCCAAGTGCGGAAGAACCGGCTACTTCATGTCCGGCTTCCGACTACCCGACTCTGGTTGCTGCATGCGACGCGCCAGGCGGACACAATAACCATGCACATCTAGTTCGGCCGGGCATGACTCAAGCCGGCGAGGATGCCGGACAGGTGCGGCACCTCAGGCTCGATGTCGTATTCGAGAATGTCCGCCACGGTCAGCCAGTCCAGCGTCTCCTGCGCCGCGATCAAGCCTCCGAGGAAGCCGACCAGTTCGGAGAGAATGGCCCCGGCCGATCGATCGCCGACCGCGAGACTGTCCAAATCGACCTTCAGCGCGGCGCCTGTCGTCTGGATGATGGCAAGCAGCGCCCCAATGGCCTGAGAGAATTCAACGAGCCCCAGGTTGGCCCGCTTCACGTCGTAGCCCCGGAAATCGTCCGAAAGACGCCTGCAACCGGCCTTGAACTCCGGCATCGCCGCCCGCGCCTCCGCCAGCGTTGTTGCGAGCAGGCTGGCCGGCGTGCAGGACTGGATTTCCACCAATTCCACGTTCGACAACGGCAGGCCCGCGACCGATGGATCCCGGAACGCCAGCTCCTCGCGACCGTCGAATCGGGCGGCCGTCACCACCTCACCGGATCCCGACAGTTCTCGATCGATGTGGCCAAGCAGGTCGCCCCACGTTCTCAGGCCCGAATCCACTGAACAGTCCTGCTCTCGAATCACCAGTCTTACCATCGGCTACCTCCGGAATGACCATTGCTAGCCAGATCCTTGCCATGAGTCGACCGCTTCGCATCCTGAGCTTCGGCTGGCAGCCCGACCACCTGCGCCTCCTTGCCAAAGCCGGGGGCCGATGGGAAGTGGTTCCGCGCATCCACACCCACATTCACCGCCCATGGGCGTTAGCCAGATCGCTGCCAGAGAACGTGAGCGTCGTGACCAGCGAGGTTGCGGCGGCGCGACTGCGCCGAGCCACCTACGACAGAATCGTGGCGTGGGCGCCGGTCGACCTTGATGACACCGCGCGGGCGCAAGTCCCGGCCGTGATGGTCATGACCAGGACTCTCGCATTTGCGGAAGCATTCGGGTGCACTCGAGATGAGGTGGCCGCGGCTCTCGGGAGGCGACAGAGCGCTGCGGGTCTCATCTATTCCTCAGCCCCCGTGGCGCGTTCGTGGGGGCTGCCTGGAGAGGTGCTGCGCTTTGGCGTCGAGGTCGAGCAGTATCCCGGCTATGAAGGCCACCTTGCACAGGTCTGCCTGGCTGGACGGATGTTCAACGAGCTGCCGGTCCTGAACGGGGTTGCGGCGCTCGGGCAAGTGACAGCCGGCTTGCCGTTCGCCATCTGCGATTCGGGCGAATCGGTGCCGGGTTCTCAGTCACCGGTGGGGCCGGCCGAGCGGTGGCGACTCTACCGCGATTCGAGGCTCGTGCTGTGGTGCGTGCCAGTCGCATTCGCCGATGGCTGCGATCCGCTGCTCCTCGAGGCGATGGCGATCGGTGCGCCCATCGCGATCGGTGCCCAGCCCGAGCCGCTGGTGGAGGACGGAGTATCCGGATTCGTATCCGAGGATCCCGTCCAGCTTCGTCGCCGGGTTCTCGACCTGATGGCGGATCACGACCTTGCCCGTCGTCTCGGCGCGGGCGCCCGCGATCAGATCCGAGCCCGATGTCCCTGGGAACCGTTTGTCCGCCAATTGAGCTCGCTCCTCGGTGCCGCAGTGCCGAGTCGAGGTGATGTTCAACTGTCATAGCGACACATCGGCCAGCCACGCTCGCCTCGTCCTCCCCTCCCGTCCAACTCGATGACCCCATCTGCAAGTCTCGCCACCTCTGCCAGGCCGGTGTGCGAATCCGCACGCCCGGGTCCCAGGCGATCCGGCCGGCCTCACTCCAGGTGCCCATCTGGGGTGCGGATCCGGACCACGCGCACGGAATACCGTCTACGGCGGAGGGGCGCCGGCGGCCGCCCATCCGTCACGGTGTGCGGTTACGTCACATTCCCGCTCAAGAATCGGAAGGGGTGGACGATTACCTTCATGTAGCCAGTGGGAACAACGCCACTGGGACGCCGGCAAGGACGTCGGCGAAGATTCGCCAAGGAGGAGTGTGATGGCTTCGTTCTCAGTCGTAACCAACATCACGTCGTCGATCGCCCAGTCCAACCTGCACACCACGAGCCTGGGTCTGCAGAAGGCCCTGAACCGCCTGTCGAGCGGGTTCCGGATCAACGCGTCCGGGGATGACGCGGCCGGTCTTGCGGTCGCCAACGGTTACCGCTCAGACGTCGCTATCATCAACCAGGGCATCAGGAACGCCAACGATGGCATGTCCACGCTTCAGATCAAGGATGGCGCGCTGGCGAACATCTCGACCCTGATCGACCGGCTCGCGACGCTGGCGACCCAGGCAGCCTCCGGCACGGCCAATACGGCCAGCCGCGTCACGTTGGACAACGAGTTCCGTGACGTCATCACCGAGATCTCGCGGGAAGCGACGGTGGCGGGCCTCGACGCCGACAACGGTTTCTCGGTGTTCGTGTCGAACGACGGCGCCAACGGAAAGGTGGCCAACACGATCTCCGCGATCACGACCACCACGATGACGCTCGAAGGACACGTGCTGACGAGCCAGGTGCTGGCACAGTCGGCAGTCGGGGCGATCGCCTCGGCGGTGGCGCTGCTCGGCACCCGGCAGGGCACGATCGGCACGCTGCAGAATCGCCTGCAGTACGCCATCAGCCTCGCGCAGTCGCAGGTGGTCAGCACGCAGGCCGCCGAGAGCCGCATCCGCGACGCGAACGTCGCCGAGGAGTCGGCCAACATGACGCGGTACAACATCCTGACGCAGAGCGGCATCGCGGCCCTCGCGCAGGCGAACCAGACGCCTCAGAGCGTGCTGAGCCTGCTGCGGTAGCCCTCGAGCATCCAGGGTGGACCCACTCCCCGGTGAGTCCACCCTGGGCCCCGCCCGCTGATCCGACAACGGGTCACACCCGGGCCTTCAGCCGATCGATACGCATCCGCCAGCTCGCCCGACGTACACCGGGCGGTCAATTCTCTCCATCATCCCACTCAGACGCGAGGCGTGCCGGTTTGCGCCGCCGCACCCAGTCACAACGACCTCGGATCAACGGATGCTTTGCGGAGTGGCCGAGCCGGGATCGTGGACTCTCTCGTCGTCCTGGCGAGGGAGATCCGGACGCCGGAGCTCAGTCAGATGAAGGACACGTCTCCAGGGGATGCGTGGGTGTGCGAGGCAAAGATCCGGCGGGCGACTCGAAGCCCTCGCGTGCCACCCGGACGCTGTTTCGGGCCGGTGGCCGGCGAGAAGGCACGAGGCTGTCCTGAGTCTCGAGCAGGCGGGCCAGCCCGCGGGCGCGGACGGCGGTTGCGCGACATTCCGACGCGTACCGGCGGGCGACATCCCGAAGCTGCGTCTCCTCGATGCACTCGAGTCGCGTGCGAAGAAACGCCACGAGCGGCCGGCACAGCGGCTCGAGCTGACTCATCAGTTCGAGCGCGTTCAACTCGCGCGAGACTCGTTCCCCAAGATCGGACCCCTGCCGCTCCCTTTCCGTCGAGAGACGAACCGCGAGCCGCGCTGTGGCGAGCGACTGCGCGGCCAATCGATGCAGCGACGCGGTGACCTCGCTCCCTGGCAGGTGTTCGACCGGCCACTCAAAGGGCTCAGTATCAATCGCTGATGCCTCACACTGCGACCCTCTGCCTGACCCGAGAGACGATTCCCACATCCTGGCGGATGCTTCACGCACGATCTCGTCAAAATCCGACACGGGCGACCACAGCGTCGTGTAGGTGATGCGTCCTGATGCTGTGAAGCGCCCCCGCATGATCCGAGCGGCCGCAGGCCTGGGCATCGGGCCTCGGCCCTCGGCGTGGGAAATCAGAGCCGAGACATCGAGAGGCGTCAGCTGATCCCTGCAGGCAAAGTGATGGCATTGTGCGCCTGCAGCACACGGAAAACACTCGAGGCAGGGTTCGAGAACGAAGTGGCCTTCTCCGTAGGGGGCGGTCTCGTGAACATAAACCGGACCGGTCGACAGATCGATGACCCGTGTGCCGGCCGCGGCGGCCACGTGCATCGTGCCAGTGTCATTGGTCACCAGAACGCGGCACGCCGACAGCAGGGCCGCGAGGCTCTGGATGGAGGTCTGGCCGACTGCGCTGTAGACCTGCCGCCGGGTCCGCGCCAGCAGCCGGTCTGCGAGGGGCTGCTCGTCGGGTGTTCCGACCAGCACGACCTCGCCGATCTCTGGTGACAGATGATCGATGGCGTCAGCGAACAGCTCGGGCGGCCATCGCTTTCGTTCTTCACTGGCACCGAGCTGGACGGCAATGATCGGCCTGCCCGCCAGGCCGTGCTCGCCCAGCCACGCTCCTGCAGCGGCCCGGGCGTGATCGCCTATCTCGATCGCCAGCCCGGACCGGTCGGAGCCGACGCCGGCCGCGCGATTGTTGATGTCGACGAGGTTGAAACAGCCCTGGGCGCGCGCCTGCTGGCTCGACCAGAAGTACGCCATCCAGTCGCCCCGGACAATCCTGCGTCGATCGGGCGCGATGACGCAGCCCTGCACCGACCGCGCCGGAATCAGCGCGGCGAGCAGGCCGCTCAGGTCGTTGTGCGTCAGATTCAGGATTTCGTCGAACGGGCCGCCGAGGTCGCGGACCCATTGATCCACCCGATCGACGGCGATGGGCCACGCCGACGGATCGGCCGAGACGATACCCTCGACGTCGGACTGCGGGAACCCAACTACGCGGTCGTAGAGCGCGGCCGGCACCGGAACGTTCCGGAAGCCGTCGTGGACGACCAGTGTGATGCGCGAGCCCGGCCGCTCCCGCCTGAGGCCCCGCAGCATGGGCGTGGTCTGGAGGATGTCGCCCAGCCGGCAAAGCTGCAGGACCAGCACGTCGCTCACCGGGCCGCCCATGTCGCCTCCACCTCTTTCACCACGCGCGCCAGCGTCTCGGCGCGAGGCATGGCCGGCGATTCGCGCTGGTATCGCTTCAGCGCCTCGGTCAACGGCTCGGCGTCCGGAAGGCGCTCCGCCGCGGCTGCCAGGTCGGGTGCGAGCGTGTCGTCGAGCACCTGCCTGATTCGCTTTTCGTAGGAATGGTCGTTGAGCGCGCGTGCGCGGGCGCGTGCCGAAATGGCGGCCCTCTCGGTTTCATGCGACAGATAGAAGGCTATCTCGTCGCGAAGCTCGGCCACGCTCGCGAAACTGACGACCTCGCTGCGTTCGAAGAGATCTCGAAGCGGCACGCGCTCGTCAACCAGCTGAAACGCCCCGCAGGCGGCCAGTTCGAAGGTTCGTGGGTTGACGTAGTCCGGCTCAGGATCGAGGCCGGCGACATGGTTGGCCGAGTGCAGGTTCAGGTTGATGCGCGTTGCGCAGAAGATGCGGACCATTTCGTCCGTCGTGAAAGTGTGGCCGCCCTCGGCGACGTGCCGGCTGAGCGCGGTCTGATTCCAGCCGGGGCCCCAGATGCGAAAGTCCACGTCCATCAGCGCCGGGAAGAGCTTGATCCGGTTCAGGTAGGGCGCTCCTGCGAAGCTCACGTCGCTGCCGTACCTGGCCTGGTCGCCAGCGTCGAGCGTCAGGGGCCGATGAACTTCCGGATCACACGCCATGGCAAGGTAGCGGGGATTGGCCGCCCCCAACTCCGCCAGCCGTTCGAGGAATGCGCCAGGTTGTATCGCATAGAACCAGTCGTAGCGCGCGGCGACCTCGCGCCAGTACTGCAGGACCCGGGAGTTCTCGACGAACCAGAACGCCGTCGTGATTCCGAGCCCGCGCAGCCGGTCGACGGCGGACGGCGTCATCGGCGCCTGGGCCAGCGCCAACACCAGGTCCGGCTTCCAGTCCCGCGCGAGCGCCACCACCGCGTCACCGAGCAATTCCACCAGGCCGCCTATCAGCCGGCCGCGCACGTCACCTGAGACGGCGAGAGTGTCGAGAGACGTTCTGGCGGTCGCGTATGCGGACGCGTCGAATAACCGCGTGGCGGCGCCCAACCGCGCACACGCCTTCGTGGCGACGGCGGCGACGCCGAGTGATCCGCCGTAAATGGGCCCCACCACCAGCACGCGAGGGCGGCGCTCGCAGACACGGATCTGCTCCCACCCCTCGACCAGGGCGCACAGCGAGGCCGACACCGACAGGCTCGGCGCATGCGGGAGGATGGCCCGGGCCCGGCGCCGCAACCGCGCAAGTTCTGCACGCTTCCCCAGGTGAGCCGTCAGGACGATGGGCACCCGGCCGACGACGTGACGGAGATCGCGGGCCTCGAGCGACGCGCGCAGCAACCCCACGTCGCTCTCGACAATGGCGGCCACCTCGGTGCCGCGATCGAGGAGTGCCTCCGCCAGGTACCCCCCTCCAAGTCCGGCCACGACTACCGGTGTGGCGGTGACCGCGGCGGCCTGCCGTCGTGCCGCGTCCACCGGCTGGCGCCGGCTGTCGAGCGCCCGCCCGCCGAGCTCCAGGACTGCATGTCCGCCCGGCGTCCGCACGAAGCGAACCTCAGGCGGCGGGCTCGCCGCTTCGACTTCCCGTGCCGTCACGGGCGACATGCGCCGAAGCGCCTGAAGGTTGGCCTCGAATACCTGTGTCACGTCGGTTCCCGCCAATGTGTCGAAGTCAGGCGTTTCCATCGACCGGACACGCCCGGCCGACACCCCGGTCGCCTGGACGGCCGCCAGGCTCACGGCAAGGATCGGGCTGGCGTGCGGTTGACGGCTCGGGTGCCCCGAACGGTCCTGCGTCTGGCTGAGCCAGAGCAATCGCGATGCCGACGATTCAAGAACTTGGGCCAGTCTCCGATTACACAGCCGACGCCAGCACATGCGACGTCACCGGGCTGTCGGCATGGAGGCCGACGCCAACCCGTCAAGGAGGAGTGAACATGGCTTCGTTTTCGGTCGTCACCAACATCGCGTCGTCCAACGCCCAGGCCAACCTGCACACGACCAGCATTGGTCTGCAGAAGGCTCTGAACCGACTGTCCAGCGGATTCCGGATCAACAACTCCGGAGATGACGCGGCCGGTCTCGCGGTGGCCAATGGCTACCGCTCCGACATCGCCATCATCAACCAGGGCGTTCGGAACGCGAACGACGGGCTGTCCACCTTGCAGATCAAGGACGGGGCGCTCGCCAACATCTCCACGCTGATGGACCGCCTCGGCACCCTGGCGACCCAGGCTGCATCCGGCACGGCAACCACTGCCAGCCGCACCACGCTCGACGACGAGTTCGACGACGTCATCAAGGAAATCACGCGTGAGTCGAAGGTCGCCGGCCTCGACCAGGACCAGGGGTTCTCGGTCTTCGTGTCGAACGACGGCACCGACGGCAAGGTCAGCAACACGGTCTCGGCCGTCACCACCACGACGCTGACGCTGGAAGGCCACGGCCTGACGAGCCAGGTGCTGGCGCAGTCCGCGGTCGGGGCGATTGCCTCGGCGGTGGCGGTGCTCGGCACACGCCAGGGCACGGTCGGCACGCTGCAGAATCGCCTGCAGTACGCCATCAGCCTCGCGCAGTCGCAGGTGGTCAGCAAGCAGGCCGCCGAGAGCCGCATCCGCGACGCGAACGTCGCCGAGGAGTCGGCCAACATGACGCGGTACAACATCCTGTCGCAGAGCGGCATCGCGGCCCTCGCACAGGCCAACCAGTCGCCTCAGAGCGTGCTGAGCCTGCTGCGGTAATTGTCACGCGCTCCGGACGGGACCACGCACGGGCCCGTCCGTGAGGCGCCCCTTGTCCGGCGCCTTTCTGGCGGCAGCAGCGTGCCGCACCAGGAGGCGCCGGCATTGTTTCTGGACGGTGAGGATCGCTGGCGCGGTTCTCGCATCTCCAGGTCACGGATTGGGACTCGTGAGAAGTCGATTCACGTTGTCCCTCCGACGCGCGAGTCCTGAAGTCGGAGAAAAGCGCCTGTTTCGTTCCCGGTCTCAGGCCCGCTGGAACGGCGTGGATCAGCCCGGCCTGCAGGCGCCGAAGGGCCGGCAATGTCGGCTCCTTTCCATCTGACGTCGGGGGGCCGACACCTGGCGCGCAACGGATCGCTCAGGAGCCCGGGAGGTTCCATCGTGGGTTCAATCATCAGCTTTACCGGATCGAACGGCATCGACTGGAACCAGATCATCGACGCGATGATGCAGCAGGAATCGGTGCCCCTGACGACGCTGCAATCCAAGCAGCAGCAGCTCCAGGGCCAGGCCAGCGCGTTTCGCCTGCTGTCGGGAAAACTGGCAGGCCTGCAGGGAGTGACCGCCGCGCTGACCGATGCCAGCTCGTTCGTCGCTCGGACGGCCACGGTGACCGATTCCTCCGCGTTGAGCCTGACGACCGGTTCCACCACTCCGGTCGGCACCTACGACATCAAGGTTACCGAGCTGGCGCGCGCCCAGGTAACGCGGTCGAGTGTGGCCGCCGCCGACCACGACCAGGCGCACGTCGCTTCGGCCGGAACGCTGACCATCGGAGGGGTGGCCGTCACGGTCGACGCGGATTCAACGCTCGATGATGTGGCGACGTCAATCAACGGGACCGACTCCATCGGCGTCGTGGCATCGGTCGTTTACACGAAGGATCCCATCTCCGGGACAAGCGTGTACGAGCTGGTTCTGACGGGCAAGCAGACGGGCGAGGCAAACGCCTTCGCGATCGATGCGGGAACGACCGGGCTGAGCTTCGCGGCCAATTCCGTGACGGCGACCAACGCCAGCGCCGAGATCAACAACATCGTGGTCACCAGCGCCTCCAACATCATCGAGGACGCGATTCCGGGCGCCACGCTCACCCTGCTCAAGAAGGACGCGGCCGCGACGATTTCGGCCACCGTGTCCGAAGACACCGCTGCGACCAAAGCGAAGCTGACCGCGTTCGTCAACGCCTTCAACGACCTGATGAACTTCACCACCGCGCAGGCTGCCTCCGCCACCAAGGGCGACGGCAACAGCATCGGCCGCGATGCCATGATGCGATCGATGAGGAACTCGATCAGGGAAACCCTTCTGGCCCAGTATTCAGGCACCGGAAGCCTGCAGAGTCTCTCGGAGCTCGGCATCGAGTTCCAGCGCGACGGGACCCTGACGCTCAACGACGCGAAGTTCAGCGAGATGGCCAAGACCCACCTGGCCGACGCGGCCACGCTCATTGGCGGGACCGCGTCCAGGCCAGGCGCGTTCGACGCGGTGTCGTCGCTCCTCGACAGCTACATGGGCCCCGACGGGCTGCTGCCCAGCACGCAAACGCGCCTGGACGATCAGACCAGGAACCTCGCCAGCCGCGTGACGGCGCTGCAGAACCGGCTGGCCGTCCGCCGCGTTCAGCTCCAGCAGCAGATGTACGCCGCCGATTCGATCATGACCCAGCTGAACAGCCAGAAGTCACAACTGACGGCGCTCGGGCAGAGCCTCACAAGTCAGAGCGCTTAGCGGCAGGGTGCGTGGCCATCCGCTCGTGAGGATCGGAGGGCCGCGCGGAACATCAAGCAGAAAGGCTCGCACATGATCGCTGCGTCATACGCCAAAGCCGTCGGTGCCTACCAGCAGGTCAACGTCCAGTCGCGGTCCCCGCTCGAACTGGTCGTGATGCTGTACGACGGAGCCGTGCGATTCTCCGGCGAGGCGAAAACGGCTGTCGCCAACGGCAACCCGGTCGCACGCCGGGAGGCATCGTCCCGCGCGCTGGCAGTGGTCGCCGAGCTTCAGAATTCCCTCAACATGAATGACGGCGGTCAGGTCGCCCGATCGCTCGACGGGCTCTACACCTACATCTCGGGCCGGCTCCTCGATGGAAACCTCCGCAACGAGGCGGGCCCATTCGAAGAGGTCATCCGCCTGATGAAACCGCTTCGCGACGCCTGGGGCCAGATTGCCGGCCCGGGCGCGGGTCCACGGAACACCTGATGCCGCTCGACCTTCCCGGTTCCATCCTCACGTATCGCGCCGGCCTGGAGGCGGAGCTGGGACTGCTCCGCGTGCTTCAGCGGCTGGCAGGCCAGCTCCACGACGCGACCCTCGCACAACGCTTCGAGGAGATGACCCGAATTGGCGGAGAGCGTGAGCGGGTGATGGCGAGCCTGGTCGCTCTCGAGGCAGAGCTCAAGCCCGTGCGAATCGTCCTGTCGGCGCGCCGGGCCGAAGCGAGTTCAGCCCCCGGATTCGAGGATGTGATGACCCTCCACCGGAAGGCGGCCGCCCTGGTGAGCGGTATCCTGTCATCCGACCAGGAAACGGTCGATGCCTTGCGTGAGGCGGAACTGGCCAGGCGGGTTGCCGCCCAGGCCATCGATACCGGCGAGTCGACGCTGGCGGCCTATCGCCGCGTCATAACGCCGCAGCTTGCCAGTGCGGCGCTGGTCGATCGACACGGCTAGCGCCCTTCGATCCAAACACGAACTCCGCGGCCTCGAGAAATCCCAGTCGCGCGTAGAGCGCGCGCGCCGCCGTGTTGTGCTCGGCGACCAGCAGCGACACCTCCCCGAACCCCCGCGAAGCGGCCGCCCCACAGGCGGCCTCGACCAGAGTCCGGCCCAATCCGAATCCCCGGGCAGACGGGCTGACGGCCACCTGCGCGATGTGCGCCGTGTTCGACGACAATGCACTCGAAAGGATGAACCCGAGCGGAGCGCCCCCGCTGGCAGACTCAGCGATGAAGCTCGCCTCGGGCATGAACACGCCGCACGCCGGCGTTCGCATCAACTGACCCAGGTAGTGTGCCCACTCGTCGAGACGACCGTGCGGGGCGTAGCAGCGCGCCGAGGCGGAACCCTCGTAGGCGCGCATGAGCAGGCGCACCGCGCCTGGTGCGTCCGAGGGGGTCCAGCCTCGAATTCTCCAGGCGCCCGAAGCTGCCCCCCCCATCGTGGCCAGATCCTGCGCCGGAGGATGCTCGGCCAGGTCACGTGACAGGTAAGGGAAGTGCTGGACGGCGAAGTGCCTGCGCGTGAGCGCGCTCTCCAATGAGGTCGACTCGGGATACACGAAACACGTCACGGCGTGCGCCAACTCGGCCTCTGGCGTGGCGAGGATTTCGTCCAGCAATGTTCGAACCGCCGCCCCGTTGTACCCGACCAGGCCGCCAATCTGAAGCAGGCCGTCGAACAGCAGGTAGAAGGCCCACCCGACGGTGGCGCCCGCGCGATCGCGCGCCAACAGGCCGGGCAGCCGGCCCGACGCACGCGCCGCCTCGACGATCTCCCAGGACGAGTGCAGGTCCCAGTGCAGACGGTCCCGCCAGCGATCACGCTCCGCCTGGTAGAGCGGCGCGATCTCGGCCAGGGGCGAATCTCGCCACTCGTCGCAGATCATGACGCGAGTTCCGACTCAGATGCCGGGCGTTTGCGGCCGGGCAGCCGCCGGAGCCTGCAGACGATCTCGTCCGCCGAGGAGACCGCGCAGGCCGCCGTCAGGTTCTCTTTCCGTATCTGGTCGTAGATCTCCCGGCGATGAACCGGCACCTCGTCGGGTGCGCGCACGCCCAGGCGCACGCCGTCGCGCCCGACCCGGAGCACGGTCACCTCGATCCCGTCCCCAATCATCACCCCTTCATTGCGTCGGCGCGTGAAGACCAGCACAACGGACTCCTTAGTCGACGACGAGCGGATGGCGGAGCGGATAGAGGCTGTCGTGCGGAATCACCTGAAATCCCACCATCCGCTCCGGGTTGATGACGACCGGGGCCCGCAGGTTCACGCTGGCGACGGTGTCCTGGTCGAGTGTGATCAGCGCCAGCCAGAGCAAGGCGTCCCCGGCGTCCGCCCCCAGCCGCCGCCGGTCCTGGGCGCTCAGGGCGCACCGGTACCCGGGCGTGACCTGCCTCGGATCAATCGCGAGGAACGAGGCCTTCGTCCCGTCCAGTGCATGCAGACATTTCACCGGTGACGTGGCGGTCGACGAGAGCACCACGAACTGCCGGCATCGTTCGAATCCTGGAAGGCCTTCGGGGAAGTTGACGATGTCGAACGGCTCGATCGTGCGCTCGCCAAATGGGGTGACTACCCGCAGGCCGGCAGTCGGGGTCGCAACGCATGCAGATCTGGTCATCGCAGGTAATCCATCAACGAGAGTTTGGAAATGGTCCCGGTGGCACCCAGTGCCGCACGGTACGCGGTGTCGGCCTGATTCATCCCGGAGATCGCCTGGGCCATGTCGGCGTCTTCATGCTTCGACAGCCGGTCGGCGCTGGCGAGGCGCAACGCGCCGAGCCGGGTTCTCTCGCTATCCAGGCGGTTGAGGTCGGTCCCCAGCCGGCTCTGCATGCCGACGGCACGGTTGAACGCCCGCTCGAGAGCTGCCGAACCGTCCGCCATCCCCTGGCTGTCGCCGTTCCTGATGGCGGTCGACAGCCGGTCGAGCACGACGAACAGGCCATCGGTGTCGGATCCCCGCATCAATTCGTCACCATTGAACGAGGTGCGAACGCTCTGGTGCCGGTCGATGTCCACCGATTCCACGTTGGCGTCGCCGGCGTAACTGCCGATCGACCCGTCCGACTGGCGCGAGTACGGCTCGGTCGACGCTGCCGCCCCGGCGAACAGGTATGAGCCCCGGTAGATGGTGTTCACATCCGAAAGCAGTGCCTCGCGGATCGCGTCCATCTGTCCGGCCGCGGCCGCACGCTGCTGCACCGTCAAGGTCGAGCCTCTCGCCCCGGTTGCCGCTGCCCTGGCCGCCGTCAATTGCGAGACGACGTCGGAAAGCACGGTGTCGGCAACCGACAGCCTCGAGCCGATGGAGTCGGCGGCTTCTTCGTAGCGATCGATGGCGGCCAGCTCCCCGTGCTCCAGGACAGCGCCCTGCGCGGCGACGGGGTCATCGCTCGGTTGCTGGATCTTCTTGCCCGAGGACACCTGCTGCTGCGCGTAGGCCAGCCGCTCGGCGGCCAGGGCGAGCTCGCTGGTCGCGGTTCGATAGGTGCTGTTGAAGGTCACCCTCATAAGTTGTCCCGCAGGAATCGATCCTGTCCCTTTGCGGCGGCTCGGTGCGTTGCGCGTCACCGGACGCCGCGTGTCTGAACCACTATTCCAACTGCTCAACCCCGGGGCTCACGTGTATTGAGTTCGTGAGCCCCGGGGCACGCGGGCTCAAGCCCACGTGCTCCATTCCCGGCGTGTACTCAACTCAACTGAACGCCGGGATTAGGCGGGCGTGCCCACCATCGCCATCAAGGTGCTGATCGTGTCATTGATCGTCGTGAACATCTTCGCGTTGGCCTCGTAGGCGCGCTGGAACTTGAGCATCTCGACCGCTTCCTCATCCAGTGAGACGCCCGAGACCGCATCCCGCAGTCCCTGCACCTGCAGGACGATGGCGTTGCGCGTGGTCTGTTCGTCGTGGGCGGACCTGGCATCGCTCCCGACCTGGTACACAAGTTGTGACCACGCCTCCCCCATCGTCGACACGCCGCCCTGGAGCACCTTGGCATCGCCGCAGTGCGGCGATGCTGCGGGCCACCCGATTGTCTCCAGTCGCCGCGACGCCAGCCGCAGCCACCCGCGAGGGGTCGGCTTGCACGGCAGAATCCACCTGGAGGGCAGCGGCGGCCCCAGCGGCGCTGGTGAGAGGCGAAAAGAACGCGCCGCCTGCCAGTCCCGCAAGATCGAAGCCGGACGTGTGCAGCTGGTTCACCTGCTGGGCGACCGAGAACGCCACTTGATCCAGGCGCGCGAGATAATCGGGCAGCAGCGTGTCGCGGGCCTGGAGATAGCCGCCGAGCGCCCCGCCCTGGATGGACTGCGTCACATCCATTCCGTCGCTCATGACGGCCGCCAGGCCGTCACCGCGAGAGCTGAGCGTGAGGTGGCTGCTCTCGCCGCCGAGCACGAGCGAGCGTCCTCCGGAGATGGCTACGTCGACGCCTCCGTCGGAGCGTTGGATGACGTCGATATTGATGAGCCCGGACGAGTTCCTTGATGGCCTCCGCACGCTGGTCTTCATAGTGAAGGCGCTCGGTGCCCGTCGAGCCGAGCATCTCCTGGTTCAGCCGCGCCACGTTGTCGGCGGCGGCGTTGATCTGTCCCACCGTGTCGCGAACTCTGCCGTCGGCGTCGCGCCGTGACCGAGTCGAGACGGTCCGACAGATCGTTGAAGGACGCTGGCCAGATTCGATCCCTGGATCAGGACCTCCTGGCGCGCGGTGGACGAGCTGGGATCTTCGGCGAGGCGGCTGAACGAATCGAAGAACGCACTGAGCGTCGCGTCGAGCGAGGCGCCGGGCGCCCCGATCGCCGTCTGCGCGAGATCGAGCGTTTCGGCCAGGGCCGCCTCCCGTTGCTGCGCCGGAAGCTCCTGCGCCAGGCGGCTCTCCAGGTACCCGGCGCGAAGTGCCCGAACGCCGGCCACCTCGACTCCCCCGTCGGCTTCATTGGGCGACGGGGGCGGCACGGCCTGGAGATCGATGACGCGGCGGACGTAGCCAGGGGTGTTGACGTTGGCGATGTTCTGGCCGACGACATCCAGCCCGTAGCGCTGCGCCTCGAGTGCGCGGGAGGTGGCGTAGAGGCTGGCAAACAGGTTGGACATCACACCCTCGCCTGAACACGAGCCCGCACGGCGGCCAGCCGCCCGCGTCCGTCCGCGGCGTATCCCGACTGTGGCGCCTGAAGCTCTAGCAAGTTCTGTGTCAACGCGCTCAACGACGCACCGAGCCTTCGGCACATCGCCAGCGCGGCCCGCGACCGAGCCAGCTCAGCCCTGGTCTCGGAGGTCGGCGACATCGACGGGATCTGGCGTTGAAGGCGATGGAGAACGCTGGTGAGGTGTTGTTCCGAGGCGAGGATTCTGTCGAGCGAACATGCGGTCAGGCCCGCAGCCAGCTCGTCCAGGGCCGCCCGCATCTCGTGCAGGGCGTCGGAATTGAGGGATTCGTGACGGTCCATCGACATCTCGCACGACTGTCGCGACCGACGGATCCCTCTCCTGGACGGGGCTGTGACTCGAGGTGACGCTGACGCAAGGCGGTCCTCGGGCGCCAGAGGTCTGGCGCGCCCGCGGGCCGACCGCCCGAGACGTCATCGATCTCTCGAGATTCAGTTGCCGAGCAGGTGATCGATCATTCGGTCCGCCAGGCGCATCGTATCGTTGCCGATCTCACCCGCGGCCAGTTTTCGCTGCGCACGTTCGACGACGTCCTGCCTGATGGCAGGCGCGTTCTGCGCCGCCCGGAACACGTCGTTGACCAGTTGCGCCTCGTTCGAGAGGTCCACACGGTCATCGCCCGGGCGGGCGCTGGTCCGGTCGGTCGATGCGGTCCGATCCGACCGAAGCTGTTCGAGTCGCTGATTGGCCAACGCCTCGGGGTTCGGGCCTCTGCCCTCGATCTTCATGCGCTGCTCCTGTCCACGTGATGTGGCGATGGGGTCACTCGTGTGATAAATCGACAACCTGGCCCAGGGACTTTAATGCCCCTTGATAGCGCTCGGCAACCCCTTCGGGATTCACGGGTCTGCCGCCCTCCAGAACCTCGAAATGGAGGTGCGGGCCCGTTGCTCGTCCCGTCTGGCCGACCCTACCAATGATCTGGCCGGCCGCCACATCCTGACCCGCTGCGACGTCGAGCGCCGAAAGATGGGCGTATCGGGTCCGTACGCCCCCAGGGTGCTCGATGACGACCGTGTTGCCGTAGGCGCCACGTTCGCCGGATTCAATCACGCGCCCGGCCCCGGCCGCCGGGACTTCCCGCCCGTAGGCCGCCGCAATGTCGACCCCGGCGTGAAAGCGCACCCCCCCGCCAAACGGATCCGGCCGCATGCCGTATGCCGAGCTTCGCGGCCCGATTCCCTTCGACGCGCCTGACGGCCTCACCACCTCGTCCCGAACGCTCACCGGGCTGCGCGGAGCCGCGAAAGGACGGTCGACCGGGGCCGGCATTGCCGGCGTGGCAACCGGCGCAGGCAGCCTGCCGGCCTGGACACCTCGCGACGTCGTATTCTCCGGATCGAGCGACGACAGCAATTGGCTGGCCAATCCGAATCCCCTGGCCCGGCTGAGCGTCAACGAGAGCTCCTGGTCGAAGGTCGCCGTCATCGTGTCGGAGCCGAGGCCGCCTTCCTCCTCGCCGTCCAGCATCGATTGCCGCATGCCCCGCAGCATGTTGTAGAGCAGCATCGCCTCGAACTCGTTGGACAGTTCTTTGAGCTTCTCGCGATCCCTGGTCCGATCCTGACCCGCCGCCTTCGAGTCCGAGCGCTCGAGGGCGGAGGCTGGCAAACGGCCGGTCACAACGGGACTGCTGCTCATCTTCGACGGCCCTAGATGACGATCAGCTCGGCGCGCAAGGCGCCTGCAGCCTTGAGCGCCTGCATGATGGCGATGACATCGCGCGGGCTGACGCCAAGCGCGTTGAGGGCCCGCACGACGGATTCGAGCGTCGACCCTTCCGGCAGCGCCACCAGCTGTTTCTGTCCCTCGGTGACGTCGAGCTGCTCGTCGGGCACCACGGTCGTCTTTCCGCCTTGCGAGAGCGGCGCCGGCTGTGACACCTGGTATTTCGTATTGATGCGCACCGACAGGTTGCCGTGCGCCACCGCAGCGGCCCCAATCCTCACGTCGGCCCCAACGACGACGGTCCCGGTGCGCTCGTTGACGACCACCCGGGCGGGCGCGTCTACCGCGACGGTCAACGGCTCGAGACGCGCCATCAGTTCGGCCACTGAACTCCGATAGGCTGGCGGCACCGCGATGCTGATCGTCGCCGCATCGACTGCGCGAGCGCTGGAAGGACCCAGGTCGCCGTTGATGACCTGCGCCACGCGGGACGCCGTGACGTAGTCTGGATCGTTTAGCGACAGCATGATCGATTCGCCGACGCTCATCTGTTCGCCGAGCCCGACCTGGACGATGCCGCCGTCCGGCACCCGTCCAACCGTCAAGTGATTGACCTGCACGCTGTTACCGCCTTTTCCGCCTCCGTAGCCGCCCAGCGTGAGCGCGCCCTGGGCAAGAACGAAGGTCGACCCGTTCGGCCCGCGCAGAGGCACTGCAAGCAGTGTGCCCCCCTGCAGGCTCCTGGCGTCCCCAACCGACGACACCGTCACGTCAAGACGGTTTCCCGGTCGGGCGAAGGCCGGCAGCTCGGCAGTCACCATCACGGCGGCGACGTTCTCGATCTTGATCTCGCCCGGCGTCACCGCCACGCCGAATCGCTCCAGCATGTTGGCGAGGGTCTGCGTCGAGAAGATGGTCTGGCGACGGTCCCCGGTTTTGTTCAACCCGACCACGAGCCCGTAACCCATCAGCGGCACGCCGCGCGGGCCGAGCAGCGTCGTGATGTCCTTGAGCCGGATGGTGCCGGCCGGGTCGGTGGCGCGCACGCCAACCGCCGCAATCGTGAGGATGCCGAACAGGCAGACCGCCTTGCGCCACATGGTTGTAGGTGACTCCCCTCTAGAAGATCTTGTTGATGAGGCGAATCAGCCAGCCTGGCTGAAGGTTGTCCTTCATGAGCCCGCGCCCGAAATAGCGAATGCGGAGCTGCGCGATCTGCGGCGAGGCCACGATGTTGTTCGGGCCGATGTCGGCGAGACGGGCCACGCCGGTGAGCACGACCATCTGTCGATCGCCGTTCAGCTCGATTTCCCGGACGCCTTCGAGGACCAGGTCGCCGTTGGGCAGCACCTCGCAGACGCGCGCCGCCATCGTGGCCGTCAGGGAGCTCGAACGCGTCGTCGTTCCGCTGCCCTGGAAGTCGGTCGAGCTCTTGGCCCCGAACAGGCTGGTCGGGTCCATGGACTTCGGCAGCTTCTTCTCGAGGCCGAAGGCGCTCGGCAGCGAGGCGGATCCGCTGCCCTTCTTGGCCAGGGTCGCATCGGCGGTTCCCGACGCCGAGATGTTCTCGACGATGCGGATGGTCACCACGTCGTTGACGCTGGCGGGCCCGCTGGTCGAGCATCAGTCCGGCCATCCACGCGATGTCCGCGCTGGGGGTTGGCCTGCGAACGCGCGGCAGCCAGGTACCGGCGATACAACTCGTCGTAGTTGTCACTGGGCTTCTGCTGGGCGTACCGACTGCGGCCGGGGCGAAGACGGCCGCCAGGGTCAGGACTGCCGCCGCGAAACGAGGGAACACGGCTTCATCGCAAGCACCTCGACTTCGCGGGGCCCCGTCACCCGGCCCTTCAGCCGACGGCCGCTATCAGGAGTTGATGACGATGATCACGGCGCCCAGCCCTCCGCTCTGCGAGGCCACTCCCCGGGTCGTCGCGACGATGCCGTCGACCACCGCTGTCGCCGTCACGGTGTCACCACTCCGGACCAGAGGAGCCAGTGCGGACGTCTCGAGCCGCAACGGGCCCGCCGGCGTCGATATCGCGGACCACCGCGCTGCCGACGAGATCCGCGCGCGCGAGCAACGGACGCAGCGGAACCGAGCCCGGATCGCCGTCGACCTCGATCCAGGTCCCCGTGCTCGAATCGTGCTGCCCTGCACGAGAGGCCGGGCGCGCCGCGAGCGTGAAGACCCTCGAGCCTCAGCGAGTCGCGACCGCCGATCCGATCCGGTCACTTGCACCGCAGTTCGGGGCCGGCGCACCGGACGAGAGCGAAGCGGACCTGGCTGCCCGACTGGGCATTCGGCTCCGGCCTGGCCACCGCATCAGCGTGATCTCGCCAGCCATCTCGACACGTGACGTTGCATCACGGTCGACACGTACGGCCTCTCCGACACGCGCCTGCATGGCAGCCTCGACGGCGCCGGCGAACCTCTGCGGCCGCCTCGTCCATGGCGATCGCCCTTCCTGCGGGAGCATCGGCGCGCGGCCAGCAGCCACACGCTAACGCGACAGGTTGTTGACCTGCGAAGCATCTCATCGGCGACCTTCACGACGCGCGAGTTGGCCTCGTAGGCGCGTTGACCGAGAATCATGTTGACCATCTCCTCGACCACGCTGACGTTGGACTCTTCGAGGAACCCCTGGGCGATCGTCCCGAGGCCGTCGGTCCCGGGCAGCGCCGTCTGCGGCTCACCCGACGCCGTCGTGACGCCCGAAGAGATTGCCGCCCTTGGCCAGCAAGCCCGGCAGGATTCTGGAACGACGCCAGCTCGATCGTGCCGATCTGCTGGGGAGCCGCCTGGCCGGGAATGGACGCCGACACGATGCCGTCGCGCGAGACGTTGACCGACGTCGCGTTCTGGGGGATCGAGATGGCCGGCTCGAGCGGATAGCCGTCCGCGGTGACCAGCTGCCCCTCGGCGCTCAGGTGCAGCGAGCCGGATCGCGTGTACGCGATGTCGCCCTCCGGCGTGGTGACCTGGAGGAAGCCCCGGCCTTCGATGGCGAGGTCGAGCGGGTTGCTGGTCGACCTGAGGTTGCCGACTCGCGAAATCGCGGGCGGTCGCGACGGGCCGCGTGCCGATGCCCGTCTCGAGGCCGATCGGCGCCTCTCCGGTGGCCGAGCTGGCCGTGCCCGGTGCCTTGATCTGCTGGTAGACGAGATCCTCGAACTCGACACGGCTCTTCTTGAACCCGATCGTGTTCACGTTCGCCAGGTTGTGCGCGACGTTGTCGATGTTCAGCTGCTGGGCGTTCATGCCGCTGGCCGCCGTGTAGAGCGCGCGAATCATTCAAGCCTCCCTGTCGCCGGCCGATTACCCGAACGGCGGAGATTCCTGCGGGCCACTTCAGTGCGACGTGCCGGCGGTAGCCGTCTACTTCCGGGCCAGCTCGCCGATGACGCGGCCGTCCATGTCGTTCATCAGCAGCGACACGCCGCGCTGCAGCGCCTCGAAGTTGCGCGAGACCGCGGTCAACTCGGCGAGACGGTCCACCAGTTCGACGTTCGACCGCTCGAGGGCACCGCCATGCACCGCCGTGTCGGCGGCATCGCGCGGCGTCGCGCTGCTGGCGAACTGCGTGTGTCCCGCCCGTGTCAGCGACCCCGTGTCGTCGAACTCGACGATGCGAAGGCGCCCGACGACTGCCTTTCGACGACCGGATGGTGCCGTCGGCGCTCGAAGGTGACCGTGCTCGGGCCCGAGCTTGATCGGGCCGCCCTCACCAAGCACCGGAGCGCCGTCCGGGGTCGTCAGCGTGCCGTCGGCCCCGCGAAGGAAGTGGCCGGCGCGCGTGTACCGTTCTGCGCCGGCGTCTCCGACGACGAAGAATCCGGAGCCGTCGAGCGCGACGTCGAGGTCGCGACCCGTGGGAACGATCTCGCCGCCGCGGAAGTCGGTCTTGCTCCTGGCCGAGCGCACGTCGACGGCCGTCTGCAGGACCTTCTCGAACGCCGGACGCGCGGCCGTCTCCATCGACGCCCGTTCGGACTTGTAGCCGGCCGACTGCGTGTTGGCCAGATCGCCGGCGAGGCGGTCCAGTTGCTCGAACTGCGTTCGAAGTCCGCTCAGTGCGATGTACGCCGTGCCGCCCATGATCGGTTCCTCCACTTGCGGGGCTTCGGTGAGGAGCAGGTCCTCAACCGTATCGGTCGCCTGAAGACGGACCCAGACGTAGGGGTCCCAGCGCGCGTGCGTGACGGTGAGGTCGCTCGGAGCGCTGGGCCACCCGGGCGATTCGCGCCGTCGCGTCGCCGATGTCCCGAATCGTCGTCGGCTGCCTGCTCCAGTCGCCGACGCCGCTCCCGGATCCGTAGGCGGCGAACATCGTGGCTCCAGTCCTCGTCCGAGACGAGGTAGGGTTCAGCGATCCATCCGGTCAGTTGACGCAACGCGCTGACGGCCAGCCGCGGCACGGGGCGACGCAGGCGACCTTCATACGCCGGCTGCGCCTCGCTGACTTCGAAGGGAATGAGCCCCGAGGCCCTGACCATGTCGCGCGGCAGTCTCGCCGGGCGCGTGCGCCAGGCGTGCGAGGTCGACCGCCGCCAGGTAGCTGACGCCCGCCTGCGCGGCCAGAGCCCGCAGGATGTCACTCGAAGACGGCCAGGCCGAGGCTGCTGGAGCTGCGCGCCGAGCTTGAGGCCTGACCGCCGCTGTTCGTGCAGCGCCTGCTGGAGCGCGGCGGCCGTGATGGCGCTCTGGTGGATGAGCAGGACGCCGAGCTTGAGCGGTGGCACCGATGCAGCGGCATTCGGCCGGCGTTCGCGCGGCATCGCGCAAGCTTGCGCTGGGTGCCCAGTTCCGAGACACGCCGACGAGCAGTACCAGAGCGCCGTTGACGGTGAATCCCGCATGCGCCACGCGCACCAGGAGATCCGGCCGCCAGCAATGGCATTCACTCCGAGCGCACCGAGCCATGGTCGCCCTCCTTGCTGCGCCGCCGCTTGTCCGGGCCCGCGTCGCGTCGGCCAGTTTCAGTCGCAGGCTGACCTCGCCTTCCGAGACCTGCTTCACCGATCGCGATCTCCTGCACCGATTCGGCCACGGCGCGCCAGTCGTGCCACCTTGCCGTTGGTTGGGCGCGACGCCCGGCCGACACCGGGGTCGGAGACCCGACCCAGTTCCAGCGCCACTGCGCGGAAGCTGGCCTCGGTGGTGTCGGTCAGCAGCTCCAGCGCGTCTGCCAGAACGGGACGAGGCGGTCGCTGACGCTCGCCGTTGCGGCGTGCCATCCGGACCAGTTGCCACGCGATGGCCAGTTCGACGAGCGCCACGCCGACTGCCACGATCGCAGACGTATTCCGTCATTGGGCTGTACCTCACGCGACCCATCGATCGCACGCGGTCGGTGGTGCTGACCACCTCGGTGACGCGGACGCCGTAGTTGCCCGCGACGACCACAACCTCACCGCGAGCAATTACCTTGCCGTTGACCAGGACGTCCACCGGCTCGTCGGGCGATCGGCCCAGGTCGATGATCGATCCCGGGCCGAGGCGCGACGAGTGCCTGGATGGGCATCTCGGTCTCGCCGAACCGCACCGTGAGCGGCAGGTCGATGTCCATCAGCAGATCGAGGTTGGGCGGCAGGCCGGCGGCGCCCTGGGGCGGAGTCTCGACCGGCCGATACGGCACGGCGGCGACAGCCGGCTGCCGGTTGCGCTCGAACCGCAGCGCGACGCGCAGCGTGAAATCCGGGGCAACCGGATACTCGAATGCGGCCGGGGCGAGGGAGCCGGTGGGGCCGTCCTGCACCACGTCCTTCACGGTGACCTTGCCGCCAGACGAGCTTCGGGCCGCTGGCTGAGGGACCCGGCGGCCTGCGCGGCCAGCTCCGTCAGCGTGTCGACGACGTCACCGGGCGCCGCCGTCGGCCGCTCCGAGCACCATCGAGGTGAGCCGCCTGCGCGTCCGCGTCCGACATGGTGAGCCACCAGGGTGCCGCCCTCCGGGCCGGAGACGGCGCAGCGGATCGTCCAGCCCGCGATCCAGCTCCGTCCGATCGGGGCCGCGCTCGGTCTCGACCTGCAGAAACGCCGCCGATGACCGAGGCCAGTTCCTCGGCAAACGCGCTGACAATCTGCTGGTCGCCCACCATGTCCTCCTCCTCAGGCCGTGCGTCGCGCGAGCGTTCGGCCGGTTCGATCGAGCGACACGCCGAGTGCCCTGATCGAGCCGCATCAGCCGGCCCCGGAACTTCGCGCGTTCCGCCGATCAGCACGTCCACGCTGTCCCGCACGCCGCGGCCGAGCGACAGCACGTCGCCCGGCCGCAGTGCGAAGATTTCGCGTGCCGGGATCTGCGTCTCGATGACGGCGGTCGACCGGCAGCGACACCGCGACAGGCTCTCGTGCAGGCGCCGCGCTTCGGTGGCGGTCGGATCGCGGCGCATCGCTGCCAGCCCTGCGCGAAGCGCGACCCGACCGCCTCGATGAGCGTGGCCGGCAGGCACAGGTTCAGCATCCCGCGCGTCTCGGCGATGCGAACGTCGAAGCCCATCAGGATGACGGCCTCGTTGGGCGCCGCGACCTGCAGCATCTGCGGCCGCGTCTCGCGGGCCTGGATCGCGAAGTGGATGTCCGTGATCGACCGCCACACCTCGCTCAGGTTCTCGAGCATGAGCTTGATGACGCCGTCGATGACGTTGTGCTCGATCTCGGTCAGGGCGCGGTCGGCCGCCGTGCTGTGCCCGCGCCCGCCGAGCATCCGGTCGATCATCGTGAAGGCGACGGCCGGGTTCAGCTCGAGTGCGCTCAGGCCGTCGACCGGGCTCATGCTGAAGCGCGTAGAACGCCGTCGGGTCGGGCAGCGACATCAGCACTTCGGAGTACGTGAACTGCTCGACCGACGCCACCGTCACTTCGGTCGCGCTCCGAAGGTAGGCCGACAGCGAGGTTGCCACGTTGCGCGCGAACCGGTCGTGCAGGAAGTGCAGCGATCGGATCTGCTCCTTCGACACACGGTCCGGGCGCCGGAAGTTGTAGGTGATCAGCTTCCCGGTCGGCGCGTTCGAGGTTGCGGCGACGCGGCGTCTCGATGGTCTTCGCCGAGCCGAGCAGGCGAATCGATTTCTTCCTGCGAGAGGATCTTGCCCATCAGCGCTTCTCCGGCATCACGGAGGCGGCCCGCAGGCTCGTCGCGCAGGCGCGACAGCGCGAGCGATCGAAGCTGCGACACGCGCGATTCGCTGACGCCGAGCACCGCGCCGATCTCGGCCATCGTCAGCTCTTCTTCGTAGTAGAGCGCGAGCACGTGGCGCTCGCGCTCGGGCAGATCCTGGAGCGCCCGCGCCAGGTGCTGGCGCAGCTCGGTGCGCTCCAGCTTGACCTCGGGCCCCTCGTCGGGGTCGATGCACCACTCGAGCAGCGAGCCGCCGTCGGGCGTGGCCGAGTCGAGCTGGCGCAGGGTGCCGAGCTCGAGCGTCTTCACCTGGTCCAGGACCTTGGTGTACTCCTCCGGGCTGAGCCGCATCGCCTGCGCGACGTCCTGCTCGGTCGGCTCGCGCCCGAGCTCGTGCCGGAGGCGCGCGACGGTCGAGTCGAGATCGCGCCGGAGCTTGCGGAGCGAGCGCGGCGCCCAGTCGAGGTCGCGCAGCGCGTCGAGCATCGCGCCCTGCAGGCGCCGGCGCGCGAACGCGTCGAAGGGCACGCCCATCGAGGGCTGGTACCGGCGCGCCGCTTCGATCAGGCCGATGACCCCGACGCTGATGAGGTCCACCATCTCGACCTGTGCCGGCAGCCGCTGCGCCAGGCGGTGCGCCATGCGCCTTCACCAGGCCCGACGTGGTCGGTGACGAGCCGGTTGCACTCGCTCGTCATCAGCATGGGTCGTCATCATGCGCACCGCGGCACCTCCACCTCGAACGAGCCGCTCGATCGCGTGCGGGCCCCGAACGCGTCAGCCGCAAGCCCGGGCCACCCGAGGGGTGGATTCCCGCCAGGCGTGTCGCCAGCATGCGAAAGCACCGGCTGGCCGGCGCCTGCGGGGACTGGTCGACGATGGCGCGCTGTTCCAGCACCGCTTCGCGGCACGCCCGGATCCCAGGCGACGAAGCCCGTAGTAGCGAAGCTGCCGTCCCAGGAACCGGTCGCGCTGCGGTCTCCAGCTGGCGGAAGACGAGATCCGCCTCCTCTGCGCCGTGCGCGCCGTTGACGACGATGCCGACGTCCTTGTCGGGCGCGGCTTGCGCGAGCACCTTGATGATCGCGTAGGCATCCACCACGGCGCTCGGATCGATCGAGGTCACCAGCAGAACGCGCTCGCTGCCACCAGCAGATCGACGACGTTGTCGGAGATGCCGGCGGCCGTGTCGATGAGGAGGAAGTCGAGGTCGCTGGCTGATCGTCCGCCAGCCCGTGCGCCAGCCGCTGCCACTGGCTCGCCGTCAGCGACGGTCAGTTCGCGCAGGCCCGAGCTGGCGGGAATCACCTGGACCCCGAGCGGACCCTTCACGACGATGTCCTTCATCTTCTTGTCGCCGACCAGCACGTGGCCGACGTTGGACGACGGCGTCAGGCCCAGCAGGACGTCCACGTTGCCCAGGCCGAAATCCGCGTCGAGGATCGCCACGCGCTGGCGCAGGCGCGCCAGCGCCACCGCCAGGTTGACGACGACGCTGGTCTTTCCGACGCCACCCTTGCCGCTCGCGACCGCGATGGTGACCGGGCCGGCGGTCCGAGGCGGAATCAGTTCGCTCAGTGGCTGCCATGTCGTCTCCTGCCGCTGACGTTCTAGCCGAGCACTCGCGCGCTCAGGCCCTGGCGCCGTCGCCCGCTCGAGATCCTCCGGCACCCGCTGCCCGGTGCCGAGGTACGAGATCGGAAGCTCGAGCTCCCGGAGCACGCCGACCAGCGGGGCGAGCGACTCGGCTTCGTCGAGCTTCGTCAGCACGACGCGGTTCGGTCGCGCCACCCGGTAGCGCTCGCAGATTCGGGCGACATCCCGCGCGGGGGTGCCGGCCGCGATGCACCAGGTGCGTCCGCACGCCGGTCCGCCCGCCAAGCACGTCGAAGAACTCGCGGGCGCTCGGGTCGCCCGGCGACCGGCCGGCGGTGTCCACCAGCACCGACGACGCGGCGGCCCTTCAGTGCCCGCTCGAGCTCCGGCGCCGTGCGCGCCACCGTGAACGGCGAACCGATGATGTCGGCGTAGAGCCGCAGCTGTTCGACGGCGCCCACCCGGAACCCGTCGGCGGCCACCAGGCCCAGGCGCTGACCTTGGCGCGCGCGTTCCTGCGCCGCGATCTTCGCGATGGTCGTCGTCTTGCCCGACGCCCGGCGGGCCGACGAACACCTCGATCGGCGACCACGGCTCGTCGCCGGCCGCCAGCGGCGCCGAGCCGCTCCGCGAGGGCCAGCCGCAGGCTCCGCATCGAGGCGCCGCGGCGGCGATCCCCGGGCACCGCGTCGGCGACCTCGGTCGGCGAGCGCGCGATCCATGCCGCTCGCGCAGAGGCGGGCGATCGTGGCTCTCGCGCGGCCGGGTGCCTGCTCGACCTGACGCTGAGGCACCACACTGGGGTCGGCTCTCCGACACTCGCGCTCGACGGCCGCGGTGACTTCGCACCTCCCGGCCGCCCAGCCACCCGGCAGGCCCCGGCCTGGCCACCAGCCTGGTCGACAGCACGAGCGCGTCGGGCCCCAGCTCGATCCGGGCCAGCGCCAGCGCTTCCTGAACGGTCGGCATGCGATAGCGCTTCAGTTGCATGATCGATGTTTCCAGCCGAGCGATTCGGGACGGCCCCGACGTCTTCAGTCGAGCACCGCAATCGGCGTTACCCGGACGTGGGGCGGAATCTCGTTGTGCGACAGCACGCTGACGTGCGGCAGCACCCGGGCGAAGAACCGCCAGAGGTGAAGCCGCAGCGCCGGAGTGCAGAGAAGCACAGGTTGTGCCACGGCCTGTTCGAGCGCCCGGCCGATCCGGCTGGCCAGGCTCTGCGCTTCGGCCGGATTCATCGCGAGCACCGGCCCCTGGTCGGTCCGCACGAGCGATCCGAGCAGCCGCTCCTCGAGTGAGGGCGCGAGGCCGATGACGGGCACCTCGCCCTTGTCGTTCTGGAACTGCTTGCAGATGGCCCGACCGAGCGCGGTCCGCGCGGCCTCGGTCAGCACGTCGGCGTCGTGCGAGACGACGGCCGCGTCGGCCAGCGCCTCGAGGATCGTGGTCAGGTCCTTGACCGGCACGCGCTCGCGCAGCAGCTGCCGCAGGACGCGCTGGATGTCGCCGAGCGACAGCGACCTTCGGGACCAGGTCCTCGACGAGCTTCGGCGAGGCCACTGCGCCACGCGGTCGACCATCTCCTTGACCTGCTGGCGCCCGACCAGGTCGGGCAGGAAGGTCCGAATGGTCTCGGACAGGTGGGTCGACAGCGCCGTGGTCGGATCGACCACGGTGTAGCCGGCGGCGCTGGCCCGCTCGCGCTGCTCGGCCCCAATCCAGAGCGCCGGCAGGCCGAACGCCGGCTCGCGCGTGGGCGTGCCCTCGATCGTGCGCGGTCACCGTCCCCGGGTCGATCGCCAGCAGGCGCTCCGGGAACAGCTCGCCGCGTGCCACTTCGACGCCCTTCAGCGAGAATCGAGTAGGTCCGCGGGGCCGAGCTGCAGGTTGTCGGCGATGTGCACCGAGGGCACGACGATGCCCGCTCTCGGTCGCGATCTGCCGCCGGATGGCCCGCACACGCGAGAGCAGCATGCCGCCCTGCTTCTCGTCCACGAGCGGAATCAGCGCGTAGCCGAGCTCGACGGCCAGCGGGTCGACGCCGACGGCCGGCTCGATGGCTTCGGTCGGCGGCGGCGCCGCCTGTTCTTCGTCCTCTGCGGCCCGCGCCTCGTCCTTGCGATGGCTCAGTAGGCCGCAGCGCCCAGGATGCAGGCCATCAGGAGGAACGGCAGCTTGGGCAGGCCGGGGATGGCCGCCAGGCCGAAGAGCACGGTCGGCGGCGATCGCCATCGGCCGCACGCGCGACAGCAGTTGCACGGCGACTTCCTCGCCCAGGTTCGCCTCGGAGGCTGCGCGCGTGGTGATCAAGCCGCCCGACACCGACACGAGCAGGGCCGGGATCGCGGTGACCAGGCCCTCGCCCACCGTCAGGATGGTGTAGGTCTGCGCCGCGGTCACCAGGTCGAGCCCGTGCTGGAAGACGCCGATGATGAGGCCCGCGACGATGTTCACGCCGGTGATGAGCACCGCCGCCAGCGCGTCCCGCTGCGTGAACCGGATGGCGCCGTCCATCGCACCGTAGAAGTCGGCTTCCCGCCGGATCCGGTTCGCGGCGGTCCTGCGCCTCGCGCTCGTCGATCAGCCCGGCGTTCAGGTCGGCGTCGATCGCCATCTGCTTGCCGGGCAGCGCGTCGAGGGTGAACCTCGCGGTGACCTCGGAGATGCGGACCGCGCCGTGGTTGATGACGATGTACTGGATGGCGATCAGGACGAGGAAGACGACGATGCCGACGACGTAGTTGCCGCCGACGACGAACTGGCCGAACGACATGATCACGTTGCCGGCGGCCTCCACGCCGTCCGCGCCGTGCAGCAGCACCAGGCGCGTCGAGGCGACGTTCAGCGACAGGCGCAGCAGGGTCAGGACCAGGAGCAGCGACGGAAACACCGAGAACTCGATGGGCTCGCGGACGTAGATCGCCGTCAGCAGCAGCACGACGGCCAGGCCGATGTCGACCGACAGCAGCAGGTCGAGCAGCAGCGGCGGCAGCGGCACGATCATCAGCAGCACGACCGACACCACCGCCGCCGGGGCGACGAAGTGACTGAACGGACGTCTTCTTCCGCACGGGATGTTCGGCCAACGTGGACCTTCCTTTGCGCCGCGCTACAGCACCAGCTGCTTCAGCCTGATCAGGTACGCCAGCACTTCGGCCACGGCCTCGAACAGATCGGCCGGCACGAAGTCGCCGATCTCGACACCCTTGTAGAGGGCCTGCGCAAGCGGCCACGTTCTCGACGACCGGAACGCCGTGCTCGCGCGCCAGGGCCTTGATCCGCTGCGCCACCAGGTTCTGCCCCTTGGCCACCACGCGCGGCGCCGGCATGGCGCCGCGGCGGTACTCCAGCGCCACGGCGTAGTGCGTCGGGTTGGTGATGACGACGGTCGCCTTCGGCACGGCCTTCATCATCCGCCGCCGGACCATCTCGCGCTGGACGCGGCGGACCCGTGCCTTGATCTCGGGATTGCCGTCGGTCAGCTTGGCGTCGTCTTTGACCTCGTCCTTGGTCATCTTCAGCGAGTTGGTGAACCGCCACTTCTGGACGGCGTAGTCGGCCGCGGCGATGGCGATGAGATACACCGCGACCTGCCGGAGCAGCCGGTCGGCGACGCGCCAGCCTTCCAGCGCGGCCTGCGGGGCCGACAGCCGGATCATCGATCCGCTCGCATCGAGAAGCTGCGCGAATGGCGTTGACGCTCAGCACGCTGACGATGACCACGCCGACCACCATCCGGATCGAGTCGATGCCGCCCTGCTTGAACCCCAGCCGCTTGATGCCCTGCGCCGGGTTCAGCCGCGTGAAATCGATCTTCAGCGCGCTCGGCGAGAACAGCCAGCCGCCCTGCAGCGACTGGACGGCGACGACCGCCGCCGCCACCGTCAGCGCAATCGGCCCGGTCACGAGCGCGACCGTCCTGAGCCCGTCGATCGCCACGCCGTAGATCTCGCCAACCACCACGTCGCGCAGCGGCGATTGCCGAGATGCGCTGGACGCCTCGGACCGTCATCGCCCGAATCCCCTCCATCGCGCTGCCACCGGTCCAGGCGAGCGCGGCAATGGCTGCCACCAGTGCCGGCGACGTGTGCCGCCTCGCGGCTCCGGGCGATCTGGCCCTTCTCGCGCGCGTCCTTGAGGCGCCTCGCGGTCGGTTTCTCGGTGCGATCGGAGTTGCTGGCCATGTGATCCCGGCTTCCGGGCTACTTGAACGCCGAGGGCCATGCGAATCGCGACGCCGAGCGCGGTATCGGCCATGCGCATCACCAGGCCGGGAGCCGACGCCAATCGCGGCGGAGAGCGCGAGCAGGCCGACCAGCACGCGGATCGGGAAGCCGATGACCATCAGATTCATGGCCGGCGCGACACGCGCGATCAGGCCGAGCGCGAGCTCGACCATCAGCAGCACGATGATGACCGGCATGGCCAGGCGAAAGCCCAGCGTGAAGACAATCCCGAGCATCGTGGACGCCGAGCCGGCCAGCGACGGACCGATCGACCCCGCCCCGACCGGCATCGCCCGGTACGATTCCGCCAGCGCGCGGATCAGCGACGTGATGACCGTCGATCGCCAGGAACGTGATGATGGCGAGGCTGCTGTAGAGCGCGGCAATCAGGTTGTTCCGGACGCCGCTCTGCGGATCGATGACCGAGGCGTAGGACAGGCCGATCTGCACGCCCGCCAGCTGGCCCGCCAGCTCGGCTCCGGCCGTCAGGACGCGGATCGACATCCCGAGCGCGAGCCCAATCGCGACTTCGCGCGCGATGATGATGACCAGGCCGGAGAGGGTCACCGAGGCCGGGCACGTCCACCAGCGGCATCAGGATCATCGCCAGGACCGCGGTGAGGCCGAGCTTGATCTGCGCCGGCGCGTACGTGCCCCCGAAGTTGGGGGCCGTCATGACGAGGATCCCCGGGCGGACCAGCAGCAGGCCGAGACGAGTCAGCAGTCCGAGTTCGTTCATCGAACCAGTTCCGGCAGCCGCTCGATCAGCTGGCGCGAGAACCCGGTCACCAGCCGCATCATCCAGGGAAACGTCAGGGCGAAGACGATGAAGATGGCGGCGGCCCGCGGCAGGAACGCCAGGACGTTGTCCTGGATGGAGGTGACCGTCTGGAAGATGCTGACCAGGATGCCTGCGACCAGCCCGGCGGCCAGCATCGGAAGGCTGACGATCATCGCCATCTCGATGGCCTGCCGCACGATTCCGACCACCAGCGCCTCTGACACGACTCCCCCTAGAAGAAACTGCGGACGACCGCGCTCGACGAGCAGGTTCCATCCGTCGATCATCACGAACAGCAGCACCTTGAATGGCAGCGACACCATGGCCGGCGGCAACTGCATCATCCCCATCGAGAGCAACGTGGTGGACACCACCAGGTCGATGAGCAGAAACGGGATGAACAGGAAGAACCCCATCTGGAAGCCGGTCTTCAGCTCCGAGATGATGAAGGCCGGCATCACCGCGCGCATGGGCAGGTCCTCGGCGGTCTTCGGCCGGGGCAGCTTCGCCAGGTCGAGGAACAGCGCCAGGTCTTTCTCGCGCGTCTGTTTCACCATGAACGTTCGCAGCGGCGGCGTGGCGCGGGTCACGGCCTCGGTGGCGTCAATCTTCCCCGAGAGCGCAGGCTGCAACGCGAGCGTGTTCACCTGCTCGGCCACCGGCGCCATCACGAACATCGTGAGGAACAGCGCAAGGCCGATCAGGATCTGGCTGGATGGCATCTCCTGCGTGCCGAGCGCCTGGCGGAGGAAATGAAAGACGATCACGATCCTCGTGAACGAGGTCATCGTCATCAGGACGGCCGGCACGAAGGTCAGCAGCGTGAGCAGGAGGACGATCTGCAGCGGCGCGGACACGGTCCCCGCCCCTTCGATCTTCAGTTCGAGCGTCCGCTGCGGCACCTGCGGCGGCTGGGCCCCCTCGGCGGAGGCGGCGCCGACCAGCGCCAGGACGATCAGCACCAGGACGACGCGTTTCACGAGGCGGCCTCCGGTCGCGATCCCAGGCTCCGGTCCAGCGTGTCGGTGAAGGCGGGCGGCGACGGCGACAATTCCGTCAGGAACGACACCTGCGCGGGCGTGAGTCCCAGCAGGAGGCGACGGCCCTCGATGGTCACGATGGCGAGTGCTCTGCGTTCTCCGAGCGAGAAACCTGTCTCGACGCTGATGGCCGTGCGTGATTTGCCTCCGCCAAGCCGGATGCTGCCCCGCCGGATGAGCCAGGCGAACAGCGCCACCAGCAGGACGACCAGCGTGGCCACCACCAGAGCCTGGAAACCGCCACCTGGCTCGGCGGATGGCCATGCCGGCTGGGGATCGACCATCAAGGCTGCGGCCGTCACTCTCTGGCCTCGCTCCGGACGGCCGTCGCAATCTCCGTCACCCGCAGCGCGGTGCTGTCTTCGACGATGACGATTTCGCCCCGGGCGATGAGCGTGCCGTTGACGGTCACCTGCAGGTCTTCGCCTGCCGACTGCCGGAGCGGCAGCACCGAGTGCCTCTGAAGCGACAGGCACTGCGCCACGGTGATCTTGCCGTTCCCCAGAACCACGCTCACCGGGCAGACGACGTCCATCAGGCCGGCAAATGCGGCCGCCGGCTCGTCGTCGGCCTTAGAGCTGGACAACGAAATCGGTGAAGAGGACGTCGAGGACATGAGTTGGCTCGAGCAGGTCCGAACTGTTCTTGGCGATCGCCGACCTGAGCGTGTTCTTGCCCTCCTGGGTCAGCAGTGGCTCCGCGGTCTGCGCCGTAAGCAGGTCGAGGATGGCAGCCCGCAGCCGGGTTCGCTTCACCTCGTTCTTGTTGATGTCTTCCGCTTCCTTCACGCTCCGGACAATCAGGCGCATGTTCACTCTGAGGAAACGGGAACTCTCCTTGTCGGCCAGGTTCACGAGGAAGGGTTCCAGAGCGACCACTCCTCCGCCTTCGCCGTGTGAGTCGGTCTTCGCCGCGGACCTGGCCGCGCCATCGGCCGCAGGAGCCGATGCGGGCGGGCGGAGAAACCACCATGCTCCCGCCGCTCCCCCCAGAACCACGATCAGGCTCAGAGAGAGAACAATGACCAGCTTCTTCCTGCTCTTGGGAGGAACCGGCGGTTTCTGCTTCGCTTCGTCGCTCATCGGATGTCGTGACCTCGATGAGCAACGAGCAAGGCCAGTGCCGTTCCGCACGGCACGAAGTCAGGCCGAGATCAGCGGGAAATCAGCGCGGTCGTCGGCCGGTCGGGCCGCTGCACCGGCCTCTGGTGACGTCACGCCGACATGCGCGGTCAGGCTGGAAGGGTGTCTTCCGACAGCCCTCGGAAGGCGGGGTCGAACTCCGGCAGGCCGGCTCGAACGCGCCCGCGTCCGGAACGCGGCTGCCGATCCGGTTGCGATCCGTCACGGGAGTGATTCGACCCGCCTTCGTCGGTGACCACCAGGTCGTCGAGGTGGAGGCCCTGCTGCGCGAGCGCGTTCTTCAATACGCCGGAGTGCTCTTCCAGCCAGGTCCTGACCTCCGGTGCGGCGCTGCGAAGGGTTGCCAGCACCTCACCTCGACTGACCTTGACGGTGACGAGCACCTCGCCCAGATCTTCCGGGTGGAGGCGAATCAGCGCCTCCCCGCCTCCGTCGCGCCAGGCCATCCGGACACTCCGTACGATCTGGTTCCCCAACCCGGCGGAAGGCTCAGCGTCCGAGGGAGAGGGCTGGCGCGCCTCACCGGCGGAGGTTGACGACAGTCCCGGCTGAGTCCGCTCTGTGCCTGCAGTCTGAACCGCGGCGCCAGCCGGGAGATTCACCGCCCCGGCGCGGTCAACAGCAGGAGGGAACGCCGCGCGGTCGAAGGAGTCTCTGACCCTGCCCGACGACCCCGTTTGCTCTTTGAGGAAGTTCGCCCCACCGGCGGTCACACCAGGCTGATCGTCGGTCCACACCCGTCGGAACTCGGGCAGATCGTGCCGGTTGTCTGCCTGGGCGCCGGCGTCCAGGAACTCAGCCACGCCCGCTTTCTGGAAGCGGCCCGGAACTGCGATCAGCGCCGACCGCTGAGCCGAGTTGTCAGAAGACTCCGGGGCACCGGACGGCCCGCCCCCCGGCGTGTCGACTGTCAACGTGTCCGCCCCGCCATTGACTGCGACGGAAGTCTGAGCCGCGACGTGAACCGGCGGCGCTGGCGCGTTGGCCGATCCGCGAAGTGCGTTTGCCAGGAGAACGCGCGCATCAAGGCCAGCTTCGCCCACGGGTCGACCCCTCACCGCGTTCGTACCCGCGGGAAGCGAACCCTGACTCGCTTCGAAGCCCTTCGGTTCGACGGCCGGTGCGACGGCCCACAGCCTGGCCGTCGCTCCGAAAGTGGACGCGGCGTGGACGTCGGCTGGACCCTGGTTGGTTCCGCGTGTCTCGGAGAGACTCCTGTTCGAGGCGTCCGGGACGACAGGGTCCGTGGTGTGATTCGTAACGGCGGTTGATCCACGGACAAGGTCGTTGAGAATCGCCGAGGCCGCGACCTTGAACGACGAGTCCAGGCCATTCGGCACTTGCACTTCGCTCCCTGCGGACGCTTCGTCACCAGTGGGCGCCATCATGGCCGCCGCAGAACCAGCTGTGTCGGTGCCGATCGCCAGTGCGTCGGAGCTGTCGACAACTGCGCCAACCGAACCCGCAGTTCCTGGCACGCCGCCCGTCGAGGCGCCCATGCGGCCGGCCAGTACCCGGACTCAACGCGGAACGTGCGGCAGCGAGGGTCGCAGAAATGCGAGCCACCACTGGCTGAAGGGCCGCGTTCTGACCATCGCCATGAGAAGCAGCGTCGCCTGTTGAGCCGGGACGCTGCTCAATTGCACCGGCGGCGCCCGCCGCGTCGGACGAGGTGTCGGCGCCGGTGGAAGCCAGGGCGTTCTGCATCAGCCTCGTCCAGTCCCACGAAGCGGCTTCCGCTGCCAAAGGACCAGAGAGGTCCTGAAGGCCGTCAGGAAGCGGCTTGATCGACCCCGTGTCGCGTGTGACCTCGCCGGTCTGGACCGCCGACGAAGGCGTCTCCAGATCGGCAGATCGTCCGCCGCCCTGTTCGCTACGGGCTTCGCGACAGGGTCCCCCGACCTGGGTTCCGCCCTCGGCCGCGTTCGACTGGCCGGCACCCTGGTCCTGTGCGTTGGCGGGGCGCATCCTCGCGCGGACAGGAGACCAGTGCTGCGGCCCGCGCGCCGAGGCGGTCCCGGCGAACGAACCGCGATTCGGTCCGCTCGCCCTGTCGACCACTTGTTCGAAGGAGGGCCCGCCCTCGGCCGGCCGCCTCCTGCCGTGCGCGGCCACAGGGGCGGCTCCGACGCTTTGTCCCACTGCGCTGGCGACGAGGTCGTTCGAAGTATTCACGGTCGAGTCCTACCGCTTGATGTTCAACGTCTCGACCAGCATCTCGTCGGATACCGTGATGGTCTTCGCATTGGCCTGATAACCGCGTTGGGCGAGGATCATCTGGGTGAATTCCTGCGCGATGTCGACGTTGGAGGACTCGAGCGCGCTGCCGATGAGAGTGCCTCGTCCGCCGGCTCCGGCCACGCCAAGGCTGGCCGTGCCTGCCGCCGAGGTCTCGACGAAGCGGTTTGCGCCGGTCTTCGACAGCCCCTTCGGATTGTTGAAGGTCGCAATGGTCAGCTGTCCGACTTTCGCGCTCTGTCCGCCGCCGAACGTCGCGGTCACGGTGCCGTCCGGTCCGATCGAGATCGATTCGATGCGATCCCGCCGGCGCGCCGTCCTGGCTGATGGAGGACGTGGCGGATGCGGCGTTGTATCCCGACAGCGTGGGCAGCTTGTTGGCGTCGAGCACGCCCCAGGCGAACGGCCTGGCGGCGGCGCCGTTGCTCCACACGGGCGGGGTGATCGATACGTTGGCCGGCGCGACGGTGTCCACCGTCGCCAGTTTCCCGTCGGCCCCGAAGGTCACCGCGCCGGTGTGCAGGACGAACGGCGTGCCTGCGGTGCCGCCGGTCACATCGGCGCCAGGCGTGGTCATCTGGTAACTCCACGCGTTGTGCTCCGGTTTTCGTGTAGGCGATCGAGACCGCGTGAGTCGCACCCAGTGAGTCGTAGATCTGCGCGGTGCTGCTGAAGGTCGCTCCGACCGCCGCATTGGCGTCGAGGTTGGTGACGGTGCGGAACGTCGTAGGTCGGCGTCGGCGCGCGCAACACGCCCGGGCGGAATGGTCATGTCGGTCGGTGCGCCGGAGGTCACGACGTTGCCGGCCGCGTCGAGCGTGGTGTAGCCCTGCACCAGGAACCCGTCCGGCGTCACGAGCTGGCCATTCGACATTGAGGCTGAAGTTGCCCGCCCGGGTGTAGCCGATCGACTCGGGCCCGCGGACGACGAAGAAGCCGCTGCCCTGGATGGCGACGTTGGTGGCTTCACGCGTGCTCTCGATCGCGCCCTGGCTGAACACGGCTGATACCGATCCGATGCCCGGTGCCGAGTCCGACCTGGGCGGGGTTGCGGCTCGCCCCCGACATCAGCTGGCTCACCATGTCCTGGAACGACACGGAACTCGCCTTGAACCCGACCGTGTTGATGTTCGCGAGGTTGTTGCCGATGACATTGAGGTACAGCGCGTTGGCGTTGAGGCCGGTGAGCCCGACGGAGAATGAGCCGAATGCCATGTGTGTGTTCCTCCAGAGAATACGGGGACAGCCTATTTGGCCACTGTCGTGACCTGAGCCTGATGCGAGCAGTCAACTGGCCGATGCGCGTCGATGCCCGTCGAGATCTGCGAGAGCTTCTCGAGCGAACTGAACTGCGCCAGCTGCGTCACCATCTGGTCGGCGTCCTGCGGCTTGGTCGGATCCTGGTGCTGCAACTGTGTGACCAGGAGGCTGCAGGAATGCGTCGCGGCCCATTCCGTCGGCCATGGAGCCGATTCCGCGCGGACAGTCTGCGCCAGTTGTCGCCGCAGCGGCGTTCGATGTCGGACTGATGGTCATGTCGTCTCTCCTTCACGCTGGTGGGTCTTGGTCACGTGCTGCAAGATCGCGAGCTCGTCGATGGCCTTCTGCTCGGCGTGGCGCTCAATCAGCTGATGTGCACGCCAGACACGTTCGCGATACCGTTCGAGCGCCTTCAGTTTCCGATGCGCGTCCATGGCCGCCTGTCTCGCATCGCATTCGGCGCTCCGGCAGATCGCCACTCGTTCGGCCTGCCGCGCCACGTCCTGCCTGATTCGCTCGATCCAAGAGCGGTGCCAGACTCGAATGCACGCCTCGGCCGGGCTGGCCTCTGCCTCGCGTGCCGCGGCGGCGGCGTCGGCCCGCGCGCGTTCCCTCGATTCGCAGCGCGCGCTCGGCATCCTGGAGCGACACGCGCGCGGACGCGTGCACCCGCTGTGCCGCCTCTTCCTGCCGGCGCCGGAGATCGAGCGCCGCTTGCGCGCGGAACCGAAAAGCGGCCATGTGGGATTCAGAGCGCCTTCAGCGCGCCGATGGAGTCCTCGAAACCGATCAGGCCGTCGGCCGGCTGTGTGAGGAAGGCCTCGACAGCGGCGCGTTTCGAGAGCGCCTCGTCGATGCGAGGATTGCTGCCCGCCACGTAGGCTCCGACGTTGACGAGATCTTCGCTGTCGCGCGCGGTGGCCAGCCAGTCGCGAACGCGAGACGCCTTGAGCCGGTGCTCGACCGCGGTCACGTCCGGCATCGTCCGGCTCACGCTCTGCAGGACGTCGATCGCCGGATAGTGGTTGCGCGCCGCCAGATCGCGCGACAGGACCACGTGGCCGTCGAGGATGGCGCGCGTGGCGTCGGCGATGGGCTCGGTGAAATCGTCGCCCTCGACGAGCACGGTGTAGATCCCGGTGATGCCGCCCCGCCGGCGCAGGTTTCCTGCGCGCTCCAGCAGGTTCGGCAGCAGGGCGAACACCGAGGGCGGGTACCCCTTGGCCGTCGGCGGTTCGCCGGCCGCGAGGCCGATTTCGCGCTGCGCCATGGCAAACCGGGTCAGCGAGTCCATCATCAGCAGCACGTGCCGGCCCTGGTCGCGGAAGTACTCGGCGACGGCCGTTGCCGCGTACGCGGCTCGCAGGCGCAGCAGCGCGGGATTGTCGGAGGTGGACACGACCACGACCGCACGCCGCAGGCCTTCCTCGCCGAGGTCGTGCTCGAGGAACGCGCGCACTTCGCGGCCCCGCTCGCCGACCAGCGCGATCACGCAGACGTCGGCCGCCGTTCCGCGGGCGATCATGCCGAGCAGCGTGCTCTTGCCGACGCCGCTGCCCCCGAACAGTCCGATGCGCTGGCCCCTTCCCGCAGGTCAGCATCGCGTCGATGGCTCGCACGCCGGTGCCGAGCGGCGCCACGATCGGGTCGCGGGCGAGCGGGTTGAGCGGCGGCGGGTGGAGGGGATAGCGTCTCGGAGGCCATCGATGCTGCCGTGGCCGTCGAGCGGCTGGCCGAGCGCGTCGATCACGCGGCCGAGCAGCGCTCGGCCGACGGGCATCGCGGCGGCGCCTCCGCGAGCGACCAGCCGATCGCCCGGCCTGATGCCGGCCGTTCCGCCGAGCGGCACGGTGAGCAGGAGGCCGTCACGGAAGCCGACCACCTCGAGCGGCAGTCCGGGCGAGCCGGCGTCCCGGCCGCCAGTTCGCAGATGTCGCCGACGCGCGCACGCGGGCCCTTCGATTCGACCAGGAGCCCGACCGTCCGGACGACGCTGGCCAGACACGGGAAGCGGATCGGCATGGCGCACCCGTTCGAGGAACCGCGACAGCGAGAACGCGGCGTCAGCGGCCACGCGCCACCGCGGGCTGAACGTCGTGTTCCTCGTCGGCCAGCAGGGTCCGGGCCAGTTCCTGAATCTGCGCGTCAACGCTGGCGTCGACGAATCCGAAGTCCGACTGGACCAGGCAGCCGCCGCGCGACACGCCGGCGTCGGGCGAGACCTGGACGTGCGCCCCTGCCCACTGCGTCGCCGTGACGGCCCACGGTGGCGGCGAAGTCATCCGGGTGCAGGCGAATCGTCGCCGACGCGCTCTCTCCGAGCCGATCGAGTGCGACGCGCGCCATCGCGACCGTCAGGTCGCTGATCGAGGGTGACCTCACGCCGCACGATCCGCGCGCGATCGTCAGGGCGAGGAGCACCATCTGGCGCTCGGTCTGGCGAATCATCGACTGGCGCAGCTGCGCCGAGCTCGTCGAGCGTTTCGGAGAGCCGTCTCAGCATGGCCTCGGCCCTGGTGGCGCCGGCTTCGGCGCCGGCGCGTTCCCCGGCTTCGTAACCCTTGCCGAAGGCCTCGCGCTCGACGCTGGCGAGCCGCGCCTGTTCCTGCCGCGCGTCGCCCGGGGGAGGCATCGGCAGGATCTGGGCGGCCTCGTGGCCGAACTCGCGCCTCGGCGCCCGGAACGCATCGGCGTCGTCGTGCCACACGAAGGCACTGACCGCGGCCGCCGGATTCCTCGTCGCCCTAAACGACATACGCTTCTCCCGCGGCGGCACCTGTGACGAGCAGGCCTTCCTCTTCGAGCTTGCGCGCCACCGCGACGACTTCGTGCTGCGCCTTCTCGACCTCGCGAAGCCGGATGGCGCCGAGCACCTCCATGTCTTCGCGAAGCATGTCGGCCGCGCGCTTCGACGTGTTGTTGAAGAAGCGCGCTCGAATCTCCTCGCTGGTCCCCTTCAGCGCCACCGTCAGCACCTTGCGATCGACGCGCTGGATGATCTCTCGCAAGCGCCGTGTCCTCGACGTGCAGCAGGTCGTCGAACACGAACATCAGGTTGCGGATCGACACGGCCAGGTCCGGCGTCTCCCCCTCGATCGCCTCGAGCACCGGCTGGCTCACCGATCGATCGAGGCGGTTCAGCAGTTCGGCGACCGCGCGCGACGCCGCCGTAGCTCTCGTGGCTCGAGCTGCCCAGCGTCTTGAGGCGCTGATCGATGACCGACGAGATCCGGGTGATGACCTCGGGCGAGATCTCGTCGAGGCTCGCCATGCGGGTCAGCACGTCGGCGCGCAGGGCCTCGGGGAGCAGGCTCACCAGGCGGGCCGCGTTGCCGGCGTCGAGGTGGGCCAGGATCAGCGCGATCGTCTGGGGCTGCTCGGCCAGGATGAACTTCGAGAGCTGCTGGGGGTCGGCCCGGCCGAGGCTGGTGAACCCGACCGTCGCCTGGAACGTCTTGCGTCAGCTTCTCGATGACCCGGCGGGCGTTCTCGGGGCCGAGCGCCTTGTTCAGGAGCTTTCTGGGCGTACTCCACGCCGCCGCGGGCCACGTAGGCCGCGGCCAGCGCCATGTGGTGGAACTCCTCCACGCACCTGTTCGCCCGTCTCGCGGGGCACGCCGCCGAGCAGCGCGACCTCGCGCGCGATCGCCTCGACCTCGTCCTCGTGGAGGTGCTTGAGGATCGGCGCCGAGGCTTCCTCGCCGATCACCAGCGTCAGGATGGCGGCCTTTCGGGCGCCCGAGAGGGCCATCTGTACGCCCACGCTTAGCGCTCCCCTTCCGAGAGCCACGTGCGCAGCAGGCGCGCGACGTTCTCCGGTTCCTTCTCCGACAGCATGGCCACGCGCTTGGTCAGCGCCTGCGCGCGCTTGCTCCCGGCGCTCTGTCCCGGATCCTCGTGCAGCTGCGCCTCGAGCTCGCCCTGGAGCTGATCGACGGTCTTCGGAAGGGCCCTCGGCATCACCGCCGCCGACTCGGGATCGGCGCCAGCATGCGGCGCATGACCGGCCGGACCACCATGAAGAAGGCCAGGAGGCCCAGCACGAGCACCGTGCCGATGCGGCCGACCTCCGGCAGCTTCGGCTCCACGATCGCTCTTCCACACCGGCGCCGGTTCTTCCTCGACCGGTGCCGGCTCGTCGAACGGGATGGCCTCGACCGTCAGCAGGTCGCCCCGCGTCTCGTCGAGCCCGACGGCAGCCGCGACCAGGCCCTGGATCTTCTTCAGCGAGCCCGGATCGCGCGGCTTCTCGACGCGGACCGGCTTGCCGTCGCTGCCCTTGGTCGTCTGCTCGTCGTCGTCGACGATGACCGCCACGGACAGCCGGGCGACATCGCCGCGCGGAATCGATGCGTGTGGCGCACCAGCTTGTTGATTTCGTAGTTCGACGTCTCAGCCGACCGTCCCGCGAGCAGCGGGCGGGGTCGCCGGTGCGGCGGCGGGCGCCGCCGCGCCGTTGGCCGGTGCCGGCGCGGGCGGCGGCAGGTTGCTTCTCGCGCCGGCGATGCCCGCCCGAGGCCGACAGGGCCGGCGGCGCCGTCGCTCGTCAGCTGCCGGCTGCGGACCACAGTGCTCGCCGGGTCGTAGCGCTCTTCGGTTTCTTCCTGCGTCTGGTTGTTCAGCCGCACCGAGACGTTGGCGCGCACGCGATCCTGGCCGACCACCGGCTCGAGCAGCGCGACGACCCGCAAGGCCATGTCCTTCTCGAACCGCTGCTGGCGCTCGGACTGAGTCGTGTCGGCGTTCTCTTCGCCATCGGTGACCGTCCGGACCAGCGAGCGCCCGTAGCTGTCGACGAGGACGACATGGTCCGGCGCGAGGCCCTCGATGCTGGCGGCGACCAGGCTCTGGATGGCGCGGGCGGTGGACGGCGGCAGGGGCCGGTTGTTCTTCAGCTTGAGCACGACCGACGCTTTCGCCGGCTGTTCCTGGGCGCCGAACAGCGACTCCTTCGCCATCGCGATGTGGACGCGGGCGCTGGCGACTTCGCCGAAATCGAGCCGATCGTCCGTGCGACTTCGCCCTCGAGCGCGCGCCGGTAGTTGACCTTCTCGAGGAACTCGGTCGCGCCGAACGCCGTGCGGTCGAAGATCTCGAAACCGATGCGTCCGGCCGACGGCATCCCCTGCGAGGCGAAGTCCAGCCGCAGTTCGTCGACGCGCTGCTCCGGCACGCGCACGGACCGGCCGCCGTCGTCGAGCTGGTACGGGATCTTCTGGGCCTTCAGCCGGGCGACGACGCTGGCGGCCGACTCGGCGTCGAGGTCCGAGAAGAGCAGCCGGTAGGTGACCCCGTTCAGGTAGTAGGCGGACCCGGCGACCATGGCGACCACGATGACAAACGCCGCCACCAGCGAGACCAGCTGGGCGCGGGTCAGCGCTTTGGCGGCAGTCGTCAGTCGCTCGAAGAGCTGGATTGGGTCCACGATGCCTCGCCTTGTCTGCCTGGTTACGGCTGGCCGCCCGACATGCCGGCGGCCGGATGCCTGACCCCGGCGCTCAGTTGAGTCGAGTACACGCCGGGAATGGAGCACGTGGGCTTCAGGCCCGCGTGCCCGGGGCTCACGAACTCAATACAAGTGAGCCCGGGATTAGACGGGCATCCGCATCACGTCCTGATAGGCCTGAACCAGCTTGTTGCGGACCTGCACGGCAAACTGGAACGTGAGATCCGCGCGCTGCAGGGCGATCATCGCGTCGTGGACTTCGCCGTCTCCGTCGATCATGCCCGTCACGGCCTTGTTCGCCTCCGCGCTCGACGACTTGACCGAATCGACCAGCTTGTCGAGCGCCTCGCCGAATCCGCTCGAGGCTTCAGCCGGGCCGGGCGCGGGTGAGGCGGGCGGGAGCGCACCTGCGAGGGCGTTGATCGCGAGACTGACGGACTGGTTCATCGCATCCTCACCTGTTACTTGCCGAGTTCCAGCGCCTTCTGAATCATGTCGCGCACCAGGCCGATGGCGGTCAGGTTGGCCTGGTAGGCGCGCGCCGCCCCGACCATGTCGATCATCTCTTCGGCGGGCTCGACGTTCGGCATGGCGACGAACCCTTCCGCGTCCGCGTCCGGATGGCTCGGCTGGTAGATGCCGCTTGAAGGGCGCCTGGTCCTCGACCACGTCCGCGACGCGAACGCCGATCGCGGAGGCACGCCCGACGGCCGCGTCGAACCGATCGACCGGGTCGGAAGCGAGCAGGACACTTCGCCGCCGATAGGGCTGGCCGTCGGCGCCTCGAGTCGACTCCGCGTTGGCCAGGTTCGAGACGGCCGTCTCGAGCCGCGCGCGTTCGACGGAGAGCGCGCTGGCGCTGGCGGACAGGCTGCTTGCGAGCGTCGGCATGTCACTTGGCCTCGTTGATGGCGTAGCGAACCAGCTTGAACTTCGCCGAGAGTGCCGTCTGCGCCTTGGCGAAGTCGCCAACCGCCGTGGTCATCGTCAGCAGCTCCCGGTCGAGCTCGACGTTGTTTCCGTCCCGGCGGGAGGGGAGCCCCGCGACCTCCGTGGTGTCCGAACCACCGACCGGGGCGACGGAGAGATGACGCTTGTCGGTCGCGGCGAGCGTGAGGCCCGCGCCCAATTGGCGCTCGAGCTCATCGCCGAACTGGACCTCGCGTGTCCGGTAGCCCGGCGTGTCGAGATTCGCGAGATTCCCCGCGGAAACCGACTGGCGGGTGGCGGCAACCGTCATCTGCCGCCTGAGCGCCGCGAGCACTGCCATGTCGCTGATGTCGTTGGCCATGTAGGGCACCTTGCTTCATGTCCGCCTCCCACGTGCCGATTCCCGTGAGGGCTGTTGGTGCGCGAGGGAGCAAGAAGGGTACCGGCTCGGGCCACCTGGATCGGCCGATCGGGGTCGACCTCCAGAAAGTGATGCTCGTCCGACATTCATTGTCGATAAGGCGACACCATGACGGGTTGCCGTCATGCGGTCGTGACGACCCGGAAGGTGAAACGCGGAAGCCGGTCTAATGGTTGGAGATACCGCGACCGTCGCGTGTCGGCGGACTGTCATGCAGGAGCCGTTCGAGGTGAGCCAGCCGGGTATCGATGGCATCGAGCCGTGCGAGGACCTGAGCTGCCGAGGTCTCCGGCCCCCCGGTCTCCCACCTGGCGCGCGAGCTGCCGGTTCTCGGCCTCGAGCGTCTGTCGGTCGGTGAGGCGCTGCAGGATCACGTCGATCTGGCCAATCGAGAACGGTTTCGTCAGGTAGTCGTACGCGCCCAGTCTGACGGCCTGAATCGCGGAATCGAGCGAGGCGTAGCCCGTGATGATGATCACGTACGCTGAGGGGTTCGCTTCACGGACGGCCTGCAGCACGCCGAGGCCGTCGACGCCGGGCAGCTGCAGGTCGGTGATGACCAGGCCGTAGCGCGTTGGGGATCGCGACAGCTCGGCGAGCGCGGCCCGCCCGTCGGCCGCAGCGGCCGACGCCGATACCCGCGGTCGCGAAAGTACTCGACGAGCAGCTCGCGCAGATCCGGATCGTCATCGACGACGAGGACCTCGAAAGGCCGCTCTTGTGTTCGCACTGGCACACCCCTTGCTGGACGGGTTTCGACCGGCCGCCGCTACCGAGTAATCGGCACACGACGGCACCGCCATTAATACTCGATAACTCCGAAGTGACGCTCATGCCAATCGATCAGCCCGTCTCAGGGCTTCGCGTCCGTCTCACAGCCCCTTCCACGACAGACCGAACGCCAGGGTCCCGCCAGCGTCCTGCTGGTCGAGGACGAGGCGGATCTTCGCGACCTGGTCGCCAGCGCCCTTTCGGCCGACGGCTTCGACGTGACGCAGGCCGCCGACGGCGCCGAGGCGCTCTCGCGCCTCGAACGCGTTCGCCTACGACGCGCTGGTCATCGATCTCCGGCTGCCCGATGCCGACGGCATGGACATCCTCGACGCGGCCACTGTCGCGCTACCCGGATGTCATCGCGGTGGTGATGACCGGCTTTGGCGGCGTCGCCGAGGCGGTCGCGGCCATCAAGCGCGGCGCGGTCGACTTCCTGATCAAGCCGTTCCAGTTCAGCCAGCTCTCGCGCGTGCTGCACACCGAGCTCGAGCGCCGCGTGCTGCGCAAGGAGAACGCCGAGCTGCGCGCGCAGCTGCGCGATCGCTACGCGTTCGACAACATCATCGGCCAGAGCGCGCCGATGCAGCCAGCTGTTCGCGACGCTCGAGCTGGTCGCGCCGATGAACAGCACCGTGCTGATCCAGGGCGAGACCGGCACCGGCAAGGAGCTGATCGCGCGCACGATCCACCACAACAGCCCGCGCGCGCGACCAGCGGTTCGTCGCCTTCAACGCGGCCGCGATTCCCGAGACGCTGGCCGAGGCCGAGCTGTTCGGCCACGCGAAGGGCGCGTTCACCGGCGCGGTCGCCACGCGCATCGGCCGGTTCGAGCTCGCGCACCGCGGCACGCTGTTCATCGACGAAGTCGGCCTCGATGCCGCTGCCGCTGCAGGCCAAGCTGCTGCGGGCGCTGCAGGAGCGCGAGATCGAGCGCGTCGGCGAGTCGCGGCCGATCAAGTTCGACGCCCGCGTCATCGCGGCCACCAACGCCGACCTGAAGAAGCTCGTGAAGGAAGGCACGTTCCGCGAGGACCTCTTCTACCGCCTCAACGTGATCCCGATCACGCTGCCGCCGCTGCGCGACCGCCGCGAGGACATCCCGCTGCTCGCGCGGCACTTCGTCCAGAAGTCGTGCCGGAGCAACAACCTGCCGCTGAAGACGCTCAGCCAGGCAGGCCATCCGCGTGCCTGATGGGCTACGCCGTGGCCCGGCAACATCCGCCAGCTCGAGAACGCCATCGAGCACGCGGTGGCGATGAGCGGCGCCGAGCGCGGAGATCGCCGCCTCCGCGCTGCCGCCCGAGATGGCCGAGGCCTCGACCTCGCTGCTGCTGCCGACGGTCACGCATCCCGGACGAGGGCATCAACTTCACCTCGGTCGTGTCGCAGCTCGAGCGCGAGCTGATTCTGCGGTGCCTCGAGAAGACCGGCGGCAACAAGCGCCAGGCGGCGCGGCTGCTGCAGCTGAGCCGCACGACGCTCATCGACAAGCTGCACCGGCTGAACCTCGGACGAGCGACTTCACCGCGGCGATTGAGCCCTCGCACCCGGCCGGGCTCCCGGCCGGCATTCAAGGCATTGCCGGCCGCGGCCGATTAGACCGACATCAGCCCGGCGGGAAGGCGCGACCGTGCGTCGAGCCCGGGAACCGACGAGCACGGGCCCCGACGGCCCGTTCCCGGAGGGAGCCAGCATGCGGATCCTGGTAGTCGACGACTCCTCGACGATGCGTCGAATCATCATCAACACGCTCAACAAGCTGGGCCACACGGAAGTCGTCGAGGCGTCGAACGGCCGCGAAGGCCTCGAGCGCCTCGCCGCCGCGGCGGTGGACATCGTCATCACCGACTGGAACATGCCCGAGATGAGCGGCCTCGAGTTCACCCGCGCCATCCGCGACCACGACAAGTTCGAAGCCACGCCGATCCTGATGGTCACCACCAACGCCGCCAAGGACGACATCATCGAGGCGCTGCGCGCCGGCGTGACCAACTACGTCGTGAAGCCGTTCACGCCGGACGTCATCAGGGAGAAGATCGAGGCCGTGTTCGCGGCCTGATCACGGCGTGCCGTCCAGTCTGCCGGGTCTCGAAGCGTCGCGGGGAGGGCTCCAATGGATCGGGATATCATCGCTCGCATCGTGAAGTCGACCGAGGAAGTGTTCACCACCATGCTGTCGACCGAGGTCGAGCCCCAGGCCGCCATCGAGGGCGACGCGTTGCGCCCGACCTCGAACGTCGTCGGCACGGTGGGCTTCACGGGCGAGGCCAATGGCGCGGTGGTCTTCTACAGCACGATGGACACCGCGCGCGAGATCACGGGCCGGCTGCTGGGCATCGACACCGCGGAGGTGAACGGCGAGGTGGCCGACGCGATCGGCGAAGTCACCAACATGATCGCCGGGTCGTTCCGGAGCAAGATGGTGGTCGCCGGGTCGCCCTGCGCGATCAGCATTCCCTCGGTCACCATCGGATCCGACTTCTACACGAAGTACGTGTCCGACGTGCAGCGCGTGCTGTGTCCATTCCAATCCAGGGGCGGCGAGATCTTCGTGGAGCTCATCGTCACCCAAAGCCGCTAGGCGGTGGAGCGAGTCGCCCGTGAACAGCATCGATCCTTCTGCCGGCGAGGGTGGCATCTGGGACTGGCTGGTCCTGGAGCATGCAGCCGTGCCCATGCTGCCTGCCGCCGCCATGCGCGTCATCCAGCTCACCTCCGGTCCGGACAGCTCTCTTGTTTCTGTGACCGAGGCGGTCAGCAAGGACCAGGTGCTGGCGTCCCGGGTCCTGGCGTTCGCCAACTCAGCCTTCTCCTCCCCGTCGCGCAGAATCGCGAGTCTGGCCGATGCCGTCGTCCGGATGGGCGTCGTCTGCCGTTCGAAACCTCGTTGTGACGGTGTCGTTCGGATCGCGAGCGAGCGATCCCGACACGTTACGGGCCGCGCGGGCGCGACCTGATCGATCACAGCATCGGGACCGCCTACGTGGCGCGGCTGGTGGCAGACGCGGCGGACGTCGATCCGGAGCAGGCGTATCTCTACGGCCTGCTCCATGACATCGGCAAGCTGATCATCCTCAAGCTCGCCAGTGATCATCGCCGCCGATCGGGCACCCAGGTGCCGCCCGACGAACTGGCAGAGGTCGTGGCCCGCTACCATGCGACGGTCGGCGGCCTGGCGCTGCGGCGCTGGAACCTGCCCGACGGCCTGGACGAGCCGGTGATGTGTCACCACGACTACCAGTCTGCCCAGGAGTCTCCACGCGACGCGATGGTGGCGCATCTCGCCAACCGCCTCGCCCATCGATACGGATTCGGGTGTCCAATCGAAGTCGATGACATCCTCAGGGACCCCGCGGCGGTCGCCTTCGGGCTTACCGAGAGATGGCTCACCTCGACCGATCAGCGCGGCCCCGGGCTGTTCGGCGTCGCCCGGGCCTTCCTCGATCCGTCGTCGAGGCCGCCGGCACGGCACGACAGCGCCGCCTGACCTGTCCGTTGCGGCCTGGCTGGAATTCCGTCCCGGGGGCTGGACGTGGCACGAGGCAACGCGCTATAACGCCGTGAATGGGTGAAGGCCGCCGGATCTCCATCACGGGTGTCGTGCAGGGGGTCGGATTCAGGCCCTGGGTGTTCCGGCTGGCCACCTCGCACGGAGTGACAGGCCGGGTTGTCAATGGCAGCTCGGGCGTCACGATCGAGGCGTACGGGTCACCCGAGAGCCTCGACGGGTTCCTTGCAGACTTGCGTGGCACGCCACCACCGGCCGCGGCGATCCACTCCCTCGACTGCACTGCCATCCCCTTTGTTCCTGGATCGTCGTTCGCCATCGCGCAAAGCGAGCCGGGGCTGCGTCGAGACGTGTCGATCCCGCCGGACCTTGCCACCTGCGACGCGTGCCTTGCGGAAGTCCGCGATCCCTCGAATCGCCGCTATGGGTACGCGTTCACCAACTGCACCGACTGCGGCCCGCGCTACACGATCGCCCGCGGTGTGCCGTACGACCGCGAGTCGACCACCATGGCCGGCTTCCGGATGTGTCCGGCCTGCCAGCAGGAGTACGACGATCCGCGGGATCGGCGTTTTCACGCCCAGCCCAACGCGTGCCCGTCGTGCGGGCCGCAGCTTTCGCTGGCCGGCGGTGACGGCCGCCCGGTCGACACACAGGACCCGATTGGTGACGCCGCCGCCGCGATCGTCGAGGGTCGCATTGTTGCCGTCAAAGGCTTGGGAGGATTTCACCTGGCCTGCGACGCGTCGAACCGTGACGCCGTCAGGAACCTCCGGCACAGAAAGCGTCGCGACGAGAAGCCCTTTGCCGTCATGGTGGCGGACCTCGCTGCTGCCGAGGCGCTCGCTCTGCTGGATCAGGACGAACGCGAACTGCTCTGTTCGGTAATGCGCCCGATCGTCCTCGTGGCGCGCCGGACGGCTTCGGTGCTCTGCGACGAGGTCGCGCCCGGCAACCCGCTGGTCGGCCTCATGCTTCCCTACACGCCGCTCCACCACCTCCTGCTGTCACAGGTGGGCCGGCCGCTCATCATGACCTCGGGCAACCTGGCAGAAGAGCCGCTGGCTCACGAGAATGCCGAGGCCCTCGAGCGGCTGGGCGGCATCGCGGATCTGTTCCTGCTGCACGACAGGCCGATCGAAGCTCCGTGCGATGACTCGGTTGCGAGGACCATCGCGGGACACCCGGTCGTGTTCCGCCGCTCGCGGGGATTCGTGCCTCGCGGCCTCCGGGTTGCGACCTCCTTTGCACGGCCCACCCTGGGTTGCGGCGCACTGCTGAAGAACACCTTCTGCCTGGCGCGCGCTGACCAGGCGTTCCTCGGGCCGCACATCGGCGATCTCGAGAACCTGGAAACCTTCGAGACCTATCAACGGGCCATCGCCCGCCTCCAGCGGTTCCTGGACATCGAGCCGGAGGTGATCGCTCACGACCTCCATCCGTCGTACCTGTCGACACGCTACGCTCAGTCACGACGTGACCTGGTCGCCATCGGAGTCCAGCACCACCATGCACACGTGGCCGGCGTGATGGCCGAACACGGGCTGAGCGGACCCGTGCTGGGCGTGGCCTACGACGGAACGGGGCTGGGAACCGACGGCACCGCCTGGGGCGGCGAGGTCCTGCTGGCAGACTATTCTCACTTCGAACGGCTGGCCACGTGGAGGGCCATTCCGCTTGCCGGCGGCGATGCGGCGATCCGCCAGGTCTGGCGCCAGGCGCTGGCCGTCCTGGTCGATGCCTTCGATGGTGACGCCCCGGTCCGCGCCCTGCCGTTGTTCTCCGCGATTCCCGCCTCGGACCTGGCCGTCGTCCGGCAGATGATCGACCAGGGTGTCGGCGTCACGCGGGCGCACGGGATTGGCCGCTATTTCGACGCGGCCGGAGCCCTCGGCCTGTCCCGATCTCAGTCGCGCTACGAGGGGCAGGTGGCACTCGAGTGGAACCTTGTCGCTGACCCTGCCGAGCAAACGCGATACGATGTGGCGATGGACGGGGCGGCCGGGCTGGTGACGGTCGACGCCCGGCCGATGATCCGCGCCGTGACGGCCGATCTGATTGCCGGGCGGCCAGCCGGCGTGGTTTCCGCGCGTTTTCACAACACGGTCGCCGCGGCGACCGTCGATCTGATTCGACACCTGTCGGGGGCCTGCGGTCGCCTTCCGGTGGTCCTCACGGGCGGATGCTTCCAGAACGCCCGGCTCGCTGAAAGCATCGTCGGCGGACTTCGGCCGGATTTCGACGTGTACCTCCACGGCATGGTGCCACCAGGCGATGGAGGCGTCGCGCTCGGCCAGGTCCTGATTGCAGACGCCATGGTCCGGTCCGGCCGGCCGGCGTTCCTGGAGGATTCATGTGCCTAGGTGTGCCGGGGAAAGTCATCTCGGTTGACGGGAATACTGCAACGGTCGACTTCTGGGGAGTTCGCCGGCAGGTGCTGCTCGACGTGGTGGACGAGCCGGTCTCGCCCGGCGACTACGTGCTCAATCACGTCGGGTTCGCCATCAGGCGGATCCCGGAAACCGAGGTCCAGGAGACGCTGGCGCTCTACGAACAGCTGATGCAGGAAGCCGCAACCGAGGATCTGATGACCGATGATGTCCGGAACGAGATCTCGGCGGCCCGGGGAGACGACTGATGCCCGCGTCCGATCAGGACGGCGTCCGGCAATTGAAGTTTCGTGACCCGGTCCGCGCCGGCGAAATGGTCGAGGCGCTCGCCCGAATCAGGACGCAGATCGGGCGCGATCCCGTTTCGATCATGCACGTGTGCGGCAGCCACGAACAAGCCATCGCCAAGTACGGGCTGCGGTCGGCATTCCCACGCGAACTGAACGTCATCATGGGGCCGGGGTGCCCCGTGTGCATCACCGATACGCCTGAAGTCGACGAAGGCGTGGTGCTGGCGCGGCAGGGCGTCCACATCGCGACATACGGCGACATGGTGCGCGTGCCCGGCACGGTGATGTCTCTCGCCGACACCCAGGCCGAGGGTGCCCATGTACACGTGATCTACAGCGTGGACCAGGCGCTCGACCTCGCACGATCGACCACGGAGGAAGTGGTGTTCTTCGCCACCGGCTTCGAAACCACGGCGGTCGCGACCGCGGCCATCGTGCTGAGGGACGTGCCGAAGAACTTCTCGATTCTCTCGGCGCACAAATACATTCCGCCGGTGATGGAGATCGTCGCCGAGATGCCGGACTCCAAAGTGGAAGGGTTCCTCGCGGCCGGCCACGCCGCGACAATCACCGGCTGGGCCGTCTTCGAGCCATTCGTCGAACGCCATCGGCTCCCGGTCGTCGTGGCGGGCTTCGAGCCGCTGGACATCCTGGCGGGACTCGTGAAGCTTCTGGAGCTCGTTCGTGACCGGACACCCAAGGTGGTGAACATGTTCCCGCGCTGCGTCACGCGCGAGGGCAACCTGCGGGCACAGGATCAGCTCTGGAAAGTATTCCGTCCGGTCGGAGGCCGGTGGCGCGGCATCGCGCACGTCCCGAGCGGCAATCTGCGCCTGCGCGACGAGTGGGCGCACCTCGATGCGCGGCGGCGGTTCACCATCGACCTGACAACGCTGTGGGACTACGCGCCGCCGGCGCTGGCCCAATCCTGCATCTGCGGCGACATCATGGCCGGCCTGTCCTCGCCGAAGGACTGCTCGCTGTTCGGACGCGACTGCACGCCGGACAAGCCTGTCGGCGCCTGCATGGTGAGCAGCGAAGGCGCCTGCAAGATCTGGCATACCTACGGCGGGCACCCGGACCTTCGAGGTGTCGCATGAGCGCCGGCCGGCTGCTCGACGATCGGATCGCGATGAAACATGGCGCGGGCGGCCGAGCGATGCGGGCGCTCATCGAGCAGGTGTGCCTGACCGCCGGAACCGAGATCCCCGGCGACGTCGGCCCGCAGGCCATGGACGACGGCGCCGCCATCAAGGTCGGCGACCGCTGGCTCGTCGTCACCACCGATTCCCATGTCGTCAAGCCGATCTTCTTTCCTGGTGGAGACATCGGCCGCCTCGCCGTGTCGGGCACGGTCAACGACCTGTCGATGATGGGCGCCACCGAGGTCACGGCGCTCACGTGCGCCGTGGTCATCGAAGAGGGTTTCCCGCGAAAGGACCTCGAGCGGGTCTACAAATCCATCAGAGAGACCTGTGCCGAGGCAGGTGCCTCCGTGGTGACCGGCGATACCAAGGTGATGGGCAAGGGCGAGATCGACGGGCTGGTGCTGAACACGACCGGTGTGGGATTCACCAGCCGGGTCGTGACCGATGCGGGCCTGAGGCCCGGCGATCGGATCATCGTCACCGGGACGATGGGCGATCACGGCATGGCCATCATGGCGTCGCGGCACGCTCTTGCTCTCGAAGGCGATCTGCGGTCGGACGTCGCACCGCTCAACGGCCTGATCCGCCTCGCCCTCGAGGCGGGGGGCGCCGATGTGGTGGCGATGAAGGACCCGACGCGCGGGGGCCTGTCGAGTGCCCTGCATGAGATGGCCGAAAAAGGCGGCGTCGGCGTGCTGCTCACCGAACTGGCGGTTCCCGTCCGCGCGGAGGTGCGTGCGGCCGCCGACCTGCTGGGGATCGATCCGCTGATTGTCGCGAACGAAGGCAAAGCCGCGATCGGCGTACGAGCGGAAGCGGCCGAGCGTGTCCTGCAGGCCCTGAGGTCTCACCCGCTCGGGCGCGAGGCCGCCATTGTCGGACGCTGCCTCGACCAACACGTCGGCGCCGTGATTCTCGATACGGGGTTCGGGCGCCGGATCCTGGTTGAGCCTGACGGCGAGCCCCTTCCGAGGATCTGCTGATGGCGCACATCCTGATGGACCGCCACGGCGCGGTCGGGCGCATCACGATCGATCGCCGGGCGCGGCTCAATTCGCTCGACGTGGAAACGGCCCGCGATCTTCGCAAGGCCGGACTGCAGATGGCGCGCGACCCTCAGGTCCGCGTGGTGATCCTTCGCGCCGAGGGCGGAGTGTTCTGCAGCGGCGCTGATCTCAAGTACATCCGTGACGGTGGATCAGCACCGGACCTGGCGTACCTGAAGCCGGACGCCCGGCCCGCCGACCACGGGTATGGCGCCGTGTTCAAGCAGATTCTCGAGTACATCCACAGCACGATCTCGGAGATCAAGCGCGCGCCGAAGCCGTTTGTCGCCGCCGTGGACGGGATGGCCGCCGCGGGCGGTTTTGGCCTCGCGATGGCCTGCGACCTCGTGTTCGCCTCCGACCGATCGTCGTTCGAGTGGGCATACGGGAAGACCAGCCTGACGGGAGCCGAAAGTTCCACGTTCTTCCTGCCGCGGCTGATCGGCCTGCGCCGCGCGATGGGCCTGGCGCTGCTCAATCCCCGGCTGGATGCGCGGACGGCCTGCGACTGGGGGCTCGTCAACGAGGTCTTCCCCGCCGAAGGATTCGACGATCGGGTGCTGGCGATCGCCGCGCGCATCGCTGAAGGGCCCGGGCCGGCGCTGGGAATCGCGAAGGGGCTGCTGAACCAGGCCGCCCTCGTCGACCGGCTCGACTTTCACCTGGACCAGGAACTCGATCAACTCACCCGCATCGCCGACACGCCGGATTTCGCCGAAGGCATCAGGGCGTTCTTCGAGAAGCGGGCGCCGGACTTCCCGTCCGGCAAATAGACTCCACTGCACGGCACCGTGGCGACCGGTGGCGCCCCCCTCTGGCTTGCCGTCTCCTGCCGGAATACCGGCACGGCGGCGAAGCGGTTCGGCTGGCGCACCACTAAGTAGAGGTGGCTCAGTCACTTCAGCGCCTCTCAGTTGATGGCAACTGGCTTGCTCAGCTCTCGTATGGGTGGGGGCCCGGGTGTGCGCATTCGTGTGCACGCGCCTCGTGCTGTCACCCCACCATCGTATCGGGCCAGTCCTTCGGTCTGCGCGCGGCCGACGGGTCCGGCCGTGCACTCATCCCGTCTGTCGAAGTCATAGACGCATGCTGCTCAACCTGCTGCTGCTCACGACGCTGTCGATCCAGAACGGCGGGATCGGCGCCGCGTCGAAAGCCGACCTGGTCGACACCTGCCTTTCGTGCCATGGGGACAAGGCGCTGTCGGTCACGCTTCCGAGCGGGGAGACCCGTTCGCTGTATGTCGATGTCGAGCTGTTCAAGCGGTCCGTGCACGGGAACAAGCTCGGGTGCACCGATTGCCACCAGGACATCCAGGACATCCCGCACGCGTCCCGGCCATTCAAGACGCTGCGCGAGTTCACGGTGGCGTACTACGAGCAGTGCAAGCGCTGCCACTTCCCCAACTACACGAAGACGCTCGACAGCGTGCACTACCAGGCGCTGGCGCGCGGGGATCGGACCGCCCCGCTGTGCGTTGACTGCCACGGGTCGCACGATGTGACGCGGCCCGACCAGCCGCGCACCCACGTGTCGGAGACGTGCGCCAAGTGCCACGAGGGCATCTCGGCCGTGTTTGCCAAGAGCGTGCACGGCCGATCGATCAACCGCAACGGCGACGTGCCGGTCTGCACCGACTGCCACCGCTCGCACGACATCGCCGGCCCGAAGGCCGCCAACTGGCTGCGCACCACTCCGGAAATCTGCGGCAACTGCCACTCCAACAAGACGCTCATGGATCGCTACGGTCTGTCGACCGCGGTGACCAGAACCTACGTGTCCGACTTCCACGGAATGACCGCGTCGCTCCAGCGCGGCAGCAACACGGAGGGCATGAGCGTCACGGCACTCTGCACGGATTGTCACGGCGTGCACGACATCATGAAAGTCGACGAGCCGGGATCGCACGTGCTGCGCGCGAACCTGGTCAAGACGTGCGCCCGCTGCCATCCCGGGGCCAACGAGAACTTCCCTGCCGCCTGGCTGTCGCATTACGAGCCGAGCTGGAAGAAGGCGCCGCTGGTCTACGGGGTGCAGGTCTTCTACGCCGTGCTGATCCCGTTCATGATGATCGGCCTGGTCCTCCAGGTCCTGTTGCACTTGTGGCGCATGGTGGTCAATCGATGAGCACGTACTACATCCGCTTCTCGCTCCGGCAGCGCATAGAGCACTTCTGCGTGATGTCGCTGTTCATCATCCTGTCGGTGACCGGACTGCCGCAGAAGTTCTTCGAGGCCAGCTGGGCGTCGTGGATGCTGCAGGCCCTGGGCGGCATCGACCGCGTGCGCTGGTTTCACCGCGCCGCCGGCGTGTCGTTCGCCGTGCTGACGGCCGTGCACCTGATGACGGCCATCGGGCTGGTGGCCACCGGGCGCGCGGCCTTCTCGATCGTGCCCAACCGGAAGGACTTCACCGACGCCATCCAGACGCTGCGCTACTACCTCGGCCTCCACGATCAGCCGTCGCGCTTCGACCGTTTCGACTACCGGCAGAAGTTCGAATACTGGGGCCTGGTGCTCGGGGCGGTCGTCGTGATCTCGACCGGCCTGATCCTGTACCTTCCGATCCTTTTCACCCGCTTCTTCCCCGGCGAACTGGTCCCGGCGGCCAAGGCCGCGCACGGCAACGAAGGCCTGATGGCGTTTCTGGTCGTCATCCTGTGGCACATCTACAACGCCCACCTCAACCCCGACGTCTTCCCGTTCGACACCACGATCTTCTCGGGCAAGATCAGCGCCGAACGCATGCACCACGAGCACCCGCTCGAATACGAGCGGCTGAAGGCCCTCGAGGGAAACGAGGAGTCGTAGGATCGTGGTCGCCTACGCGGGCCAGGCCGTCCTGCACTCGCTTGTCGCCGCCGTCGTCGTCGAGACCCTGCTTCGCATCTGGCGGTCGAGGCACGCCGACGAGCGCCTGGCGCTGCGCCTGCTGGTGCTGGTTCTCCCCCTGATCCTGACGCCGGTCTTCGCCGTCGCCGCGCCGTTCAGGGGCGAAGACTCGTTCGGTTCCCGCTGGATGCTCTTCTCGAGTGCGAACTGGAATCAGCTGCGCATCGCGGGCGTCGGCGTCTGGACGATTTCGATCTCGATACTCGCCGCCCTCGGCTCCATCCTGTGCCTTCGTGACGTGGTCGGGTTCCTGGTCGATCGGGTGCGCCGTGAACCGGCCGGAGCCGATCCCGATCTGGCCGCGGCGAAGACGTCCATCGAGCACGTGCTGGCCGTGCTGAGCGATCGGATGGGAGTCGACCCGCCGTCGGTCGAGATGTTGGCCGTCGCTTCGCCGGTGCTGCTGTGCACGGGCGTCCTGCGACCGACGCTGGTCGTCTCGCTCGGCGCCGTCCGCCGGCTCAATGATTCAGAGCTTCGCGCGGCACTCACGCACGAACTGTCCCACGTGTCGCATCGGGACACGCTGCTCGGCTGGACGCTCATGGGCCTGCGACTGCTCCAGGTGTTCAATCCCGTCTCCCAAATCGTCGGGCGACAGGCCATCCAGGAAATCGAGCGCCGGGCGGACGCCGAAGTCGCCGCCTCGGGCCAGCACGATCATCTCGCCTCGGCGCTGATCAAGCTGTCGGGGCGCACCGACGACGAGACGCCCCAGGCGCCGTCCGAGCGGCTCGGCCTGTCACAGCGCGTCGCGGCGAAGGCGGCGATCGCGGAGCTCGACGGACGCTGCGACCGCCTGCTGGATGAGCCGCCACGGCGCGTCGGCCGTCTCGCCCCGATACGGGTGGCGCTGGCCGCCGTCGGACTCACCACGCTGCTGTTCTTCGTCGTCTAGGGACGTCGAAACAGGAAAGCATGCCCTTCAAGGAGAGCACCCGTCCAGCATCGGCTTTTCCGGTACGGCAGCCCGGAAGCTTCGCGGCGGCCCGCTCGCTGGTCCAACTGGTGATGGTCCTTGCCGTGGCGGCGGCCTGCCTGCGGGGCGCGGACGAGATTCCAGGGCTCCTGACCGGCGCGGTCAGGGGCGTTCGGCAGTTCGACGATCTCGGCCTCATGGAACGTGCTCTCGGCTGGAAGTTTCCCGTGCCGTCGTATTTCCCGGACTTTCTGGGCTGGCCGCCCGCAAAGCTCCGTGCCTACGGGCAAACGGCGGCCACGGCCCTCTTTGTCCGCAGGGACAACTCCGATCCCTGGTTGCTCGTCGGCATCGGTTCCGGTCAGAATGTGTCGCTGCCGTTGAAACTGGTGCCGGCTCCGCTGGTGCTTCAGGAAGGGCCCGGCCAGGTAAACGGCCAGCCGGCGGTTGTGCGTCGTGTCCGCGACGCCGATGGGACCGCGTGGACCGAGATCGCGTGGAATACGCCTGGCCGGTCCATCCTCCTGCGCTATCGAGGACCCGTGGATGAGCTCGACATGATTGCGTCCAGCATTCCGGAACGACTGCCGTGACGCCGAACACCGTTTCGACCAGACGCTGGAACATCAGCGGGATTCAGGCGCGCGTCTTCCTGCTGGTCGGACTTGGCGTGCTCTCGACCATCATCGTGCTGGGCTGGATCGCCTGGCGCAGCCTGGCGCTGTTCAGCGACAGCGTTCTGAAGGGCCGCGAGACGCTCGCCGCCTCGGTCGCGGTCCAGGTCGACCAGGCCGTGGTTCGTGAGCTCAAGACCCTTCAGCAGATTGCCGCCGCGCCCGGCACCGATCCCCAGCTCGACGACGATGCCGCGAAGCTCGCGGCGCTCAAGGCGGCGTACCTTCGCTCGGAGCTGACCTCGACCGCACGTTCATCGTCGATGAGCGAGGAGCGCCCCGGTGGCAGGAGCCTCCTGATGCGACACTTCCCGCCGGGTTCGCCGCGGCCGTCGCCTCCGCCCTGCAGGCTGGACGTCCCGTCGCGAGCGGGCTGATCGTCGATCCATCGGGGTCCAGGCTGTACCTCTTCGTTCCGATGCGCCACTGGTCCGGCGGGCTTTCAGGCCTCGCCGTCGGCGAGATAGACCCTTCCAGTCCGCGCTTCTCAACGCTTCTGGCGGGACTTCCAAGCCAGCCCCCGGGTTCGATCGACCTGGTGGACAATCAGGGCACCGTCATCGGCAGCACGGACCCGCATCGGCGGGGCCGCCGGACCGATCACGGGCCGTTCCTGGCGAACCTGATTCGCAACGGCCAGCCTGCGCGTGGCACGTGCGTGGGCTGTCACGGCACGTCGATCCTGCAGAGCCGCCCGCGGGAGTTGATGGCCTTCGTGCCGCTGACCCAGGCGCCCTGGGCTGTCAGCGTCCGGGAACTCGAAGGCGACGCGCTCGGCGATGTGATCCGATTGCGCCGATGGCTGATCGCCATGGCTCCGTTGCTGCTTGGCCTCGGCATGTTGTTCGCGTGGGGAACGGCCCGCAGCGTCCGGCGTCCGATCAAGGTGCTGACCGACACCGCCGAGCGGCTCGCCTCCGGCCAGCTCGATCGTCCCATACCACCGCTCGGGACCGACGAGGTCGGCCGGCTCGGCCGTGCGCTCGATCACATGCGCACCGCGCTCCAGTCGTCGATGGAGGCGATCGAATCGTCGAACCAGACGCTCGAGAAGCGCGTGGAAGAGCGCACCCACGAGCTGGATCACCTCTACCGGCAGCTTGCCGATCGGGACGAGGCCCGTGTGCGGCTGCTCAGGAAGGTCATCTCAGCCCAGGAGGACGAGCGTAAACGCATGGCTCGCGAGCTTCACGACGAGACGAGCCAGACGCTGAGCGCCCTGGTCATGAGACTCGAAACGGCGATGGCGACGCTGCCGCCCGGCACCGCCAGCGCCCCGATTGCCGAAGCGCGCGCCCTTGCGGTACGCTCCCTCGACGAACTGCACCGGCTGATCTACGACCTCCGGCCGTCGGTGCTCGACGACCTCGGACTGTGGTCGGCGATCGAGTGGTACGCGGAACGTCACCTCAAGCCGCTCGGCATCGCCGTCCGCTGCGAGTTCAGCGACGTCGATCGGCGCCTGCCGTCGGCCATGGAAACCGCGCTCTTCCGGATTTGCCAGGAGGCCATCAGCAACATCGCACGCCATGCCGAAGCGGAGACCGTTCTCATCCAGTGCGGGTTCAATGAAGACACGCTGACCATCGAGATCGAAGACGACGGCAAGGGCTTCGACCCGGCCGGCGTCAAGAAGCCAGACGACGAAGGCCGCGGGTGGGGGCTGCTCGGCATCACCGAACGTGCCGAACTGCTCGGCGGCCAGGCGCAGATCGACACGGCGCCCGGGCAGGGCGTCAGGCTCGTCCTTACCGTGCGGGTGCCTCCGGAGGCCACACGTGGCTAAGATCCGCATTCTGATCGCCGACGATCATGCCATCGTTCGCGAGGGCATCAAGGCGCTGCTCAACCTGGCCGACGACATGGAGGTGGTCGGCGAGGCGGCAGACGGCCGCGAAGCCATCGAGCGCACCGTCAGGCTCGAGCCCGACGTTGTCCTGATGGACATCGCGATGCCCGGCCTTGGCGGCCTCGAGGCGACCCTCGAAATCAGGAAGTCCGTGCCACGGACGAAGATCCTGGTGCTGTCGCAATACGAGGATCGCGAATACGTTCGACGATTCCTGAAGGCCGGGGTATCGGGGTACGTGCTGAAGAAGACGGCGGGCGCGGACCTGACGGCGTCAATCCGGGCGGTTCAGCGCGGCGGCCTCGTCCTCGATCCCGACATCGCGCGCGAAGCGATGCGGGAGCAGGACGCCGGGCCCTCGGGCGGAGGCGAAGCCGACCCGTACGAGTCGCTCACCGACCGCGAGAAGCAGGTGCTGAAACTGGTCGCCGACGGCAAGAGCAACAAAGAGGTTGCCGAGCTGCTTGGCATCAGCGTGAAGACCGCCATGTCTCACCGGGAGCGCATCATGGAGAAGCTCGGCCTGCACAGCAGGACCGAGCTCATCCGGTTTGCCATCAAGCAGGGCGTCATCAGGGTGGAAGGCTAGCGCCAGGCCGCCTCCTACAAGTTGTCGTGGGACTTGCGTTCCTGCCGCGCCAGATCCGCCGATTCGCGTGCGGCCTTCTTCGCTTCGCGCGCCCGGCGCCTGCCGGCCAGGTAGGCCTCGCCCGGCGCCCACTTTGGGCTCACCGCGACCGCAATCAGCATAAAGATGTCCTTCGCCAGCACTCCGGCCTTCCTGGCGGCCCAGCTCGCCACGAGCACGAACCCGACGAAGGGCAGGAAGAAGACGTAGCACGCGCCCATCACGGGAGCCAGCAGCAGGAACAGCAGGGTCGGAACGCGGAAGAAGTCGTGCCCGGCGCCTCCGGGCAGTGGACCGCCGCCGGCCGGAATCATCGCCATCTCCCACGCTTTCGGACTCCAGTAGAACCCGGTCTTGACCTGTGTGCCGCCCTTGGTTGGCATGATGTGTCTCCTGTATGAGTGCGGTGCGGTTGATGATGTGGCTTGCTGTCAGCTCCATCGTTCACATGTAATGTAGTCCCCGCCGCGCGGTCCGACAATTGGGCGAACATCCGATTCTTCGCCGCAACCGTCCGGTTCTTGCGGTGCACTTTGTCCAGAGCGACTGCGGCTTCACGCACCGAGCGCGCCTCGGGAAAACGCCCCAGACGAGGCACCGATCAGCCGGACTCCGCCAGAGCGCCGGACGCCGACAGCCTGACGAGAATTCGGCACAGACCCGGCTTCCCGAAGCGCGGACGACTGTAAAACCTTTCTACAACGCCGTTCTTCCCCTTGGCAGTTGAATTGCTCTACAATTCGGGCGGTCAGACGTCCCCTGGGGGCAATTCGCTCCCCCACTGCCCCAGAGTCCCCCCGGAAGTTCTGGATTTGGCTCCGTTGGCAACGCGCCCCCGTTGTTAGTCATCAATCCTGGCTAGGGTTGATCGGCCGAAGGTCGCCGGTCTTCCTGGAGCACCCGACCATGCCGTTGGCATCCGTCCGCTGGTGGAATCGGTTGGCGTTCAAGCTGCCGGCGGTCATTGCGCTGGCCACGCTGGCCGGAAGCGCGGCGCTGGCGTTCCTGGGATTGCGGGCGCAGGAGGGGCACCTGCTCACCGAGGTGGTACGGGGAGCGGCGCTCTTCAGCGAAACGATCCGCAGCAGCACGTATCACGACATGCTGCTCGACCGCCGGGAGAATGCCTACCTCGTGATGCAGACCATCGGCAGCCAGACCGGCATCGAGAGGGTCCGGTTCTTCAACAAAGAGGGCCGGGTCACGTTCTCCACCGATCGCAATGAGATCGGCGCGATGGTCGACAAGCGGGCCGAGTCCTGCTACCAGTGCCACGAAGCGAATCGCCCGATCGAACGGCTCACGGTCCCGAGCCGGAGCCGGATCTACGAAACCAAGGGACATCGCGTGCTGAGCATGATCACGCCGATCTACAACGAGGCGGCGTGCTCGTCGGCGGCCTGCCATGTCCACCCGGAATCCAAGCGGGTGCTGGGCGTGATCGACATCGGCATCTCGCTGGCGGAGATCGATCGGGATCTCGGGGCGTTTCGCCGCAACAGCATCGTGATGTCCGCCATCGGCGTGCTGATCATGGGCGTCTTCGTGGCGCTGTTCGCGCAACGCTCTGTGGTCAGGCCCCTGCGCGGCCTCGTTCAGGCGACCCGGCAGGTGGCCACCGGCGACCTGCGGCAGCAGATCCACGTCGCGGGCAATGACGAGCTCGGGGCGCTGGAGTCCTCGTTCAACGAGATGCTCGAGGCGCTTTCAAGGTCGCGCGCGGAGCGGCTCCAGCTGCTCGAAACGCTCGAGCATCAGGTCGAAGAGCGGACGGCCGCCCTCAGGGAAGCCCAGGCGCAGCTGGTTCAGTCCGAGAAACTCTCGTCACTGGGCCGCCTGTCGGCGTCGATCGCCCACGAGATCAACAATCCGCTGGCGGGCATCCTGACCTACGCCAAGCTGCTCATCCGCACCCTTGAGGAGGGCGCCGTCGACGACCAGGGCCGGGCGACCTGCGTGCGTCAACTGCGCCTGGTCCAGCGCGAGACGGAGCGCTGCACCGCGATCGTCCGCAACCTCCTCGAGTTCGCGCGGCAGCGCCCTCTGACGCTCAAGCAGGTCGACGTGATGGCCGTGATCGACGAGGCCCTGAGCCTGATCGGTCACCAGGTCGCCCTCCAGAATGTCACCGTCGACAAGCACGCCGATCGGCTGCCGGTCATCCAGGCAGACTTTGGACAGCTGCGGCAGGCGTTCGTCAATATCATGCTCAACGCGTGCGAAGCCATGCAGCGAGGCGGAACGCTGACCATCGCCCCGCGCGTTCCGCCGGGCGACAACCAGGTGGAGATCACGTTCTCGGACACGGGGGTCGGGATCCCGCCTGATCGGCTCGCGAAGATCTTCGATCCTTTCTTCACGACGAAAGAGATGGGCACCGGGCTCGGCCTTTCCGTTGTGTACGGGATCATCGAACGGCACGGTGGCAGCATCGACATCAAGAGCGAAGTCGGCAAGGGCACCCAGATGGTGGTCCGCCTGCCGGTCGCTGCCAGTGTCCAGGCGTAGGGCCGGAGAACAGGGACTCGATGACCGCAGACGTGCACCTGTGGTGGATTGGCGCGGATGCGCCCGATCCGTCGGTCCTCGAACTCGCCCGGCAGAGCATCGAGCGCGTCTTCGGCGTGTCGGTTCGGACGTATCGAGGCGGCGAGCGGCCGACTCACGCGCTGGACCCCCGGCGCGGTCAGCACTCGTCGACCGAGATTCTCAGGTGGCTCGTCGGCCGCGGCGAGCCGGCCGGCCGCGTCCTGGCGATGACGGACATGGACCTGTTCATCCCCGTCCTGACCTTCGTCTATGGGGAGGCCCAGCTCGGCGGCACGGCCGCCGTCGTGTCGACCGCCAGGCTTTCGCCCGGCGCAAACGTCAAATCGCCCCAGGTGCTCTTCGCGGAGCGCGTCGTCAAGGAGTGCGTTCACGAACTGGGTCATACCTTCGGGCTGCTCCACTGCGAGACCAGCGGCTGCGTCATGACCCGATCGGTCAGTCTGCTCGAAGTGGACGCGAAGGACATCGCACTGTGCGCCGACTGTCGCGTGCGCTATCTCGATCTCAGGCAGAAGGGTGGAGACCATGAGTAGGGATCGGACTCACGTCCTGGTTGTCGACGACGAGGAGATCGTCCGCGAATCGCTGTCGGGCTGGCTCGAGAAAGACGGGTACACCCTGGGCACGGCGCAGGACGGGCAGGAAGCGATAGACAAGCTGCGCGCCGAGCCGTGGTCCATCCTGCTGGTGGATCTCAAGATGCCCGGGATGGACGGCCTCCAGGTGCTGGAGGCCGCCAAGCAGATTCAACCCGAGGTCGCCGTCGTCATCATGACGGCCTACGCGACGGTCGACACCGCGGTGTCGGCGATGAAGATGGGCGCGTACGACTACCTGGTGAAGCCCTTCGATCCCGAAGAGCTCAGCCTGATGATGGTCAAGATCGTCGCCCAGCAGGCCCTCGTGCGCGAGAACGTCCTGCTTCGCAAAGTGCTCAAGCGCGAGTACCACTTCCGGGATCTCATCAGCAAGAACCCGGCGATGCACAAGATCTTCGACCTGGCCCGAAGCGCCGCCCGCAGCCAGTCGACGGTCCTGGTGCTCGGCGAGAGCGGCACCGGCAAGGAACTGCTGGCCAGGGCCATCCACGCCGAGAGCCCCCGGCACCAGGAGCCGTTTGTCGCGGTGTCGTGCGCCGCGTTGACCGAGACGCTCCTGGAATCCGAGCTCTTCGGCCACGAGAAGGGATCGTTCACCGGCGCCGTCACGCGCCGGAAGGGCAAGTTCGAGTCCGCCAACGGCGGCACGCTGTTCCTGGACGAGATTGGCGACATCAGCGCCAAGCTGCAGGTGGATCTCCTCCGCGTGCTCGAGGAGCGCCGGCTGATGCGCGTCGGGGGATCCGAGGCGATCGACGTGGACGTGCGGATCATCGCCGCCACCAACCGCGATCTCAAGAAGGCGGTCGAGGAAGGCCAGTTCCGCGAGGACCTGTTCTACCGCCTCAACGTGATTCCCATCACGCTGCCGCCGCTGCGGGATCGGCGCGAGGACATCCCGCTGCTGGTCGACCACTTTCTCGAGCACCTTGGCGTGGAGATGAACCGCAATGTGGAGGGCGTCAGCGCCGAGGCCCTGACGCTGCTGATGCGCCACGACTGGCCCGGAAACGTCAGGGAACTTCGAAACATCCTGGAGCGGGGCATGGTCGTCGCCACAGGCAACCTGTTGCAGGCGGACGACCTCGGCCTGACCAGCTCGCCGCACGTGGGCGAGCACGCCGACAGCGGCTCGACGCTCGACGACATCGAGCGCCGTCACATCGCCGCCATCCTGCATCAGACAGGCGGCAACGTGACCCACGCGGCGCGCATCCTGGATATCGACAGGGTCACGCTCTACAACAAGATCAGGAAGTACAACCTGCGCCGGTTCGAGGAGCCGGTCACCCACGCCGAGCAGCCCGAACGCTCCTGACCGGCGCCGGCGGGCGGTGACACGACTTCTGCCTCGCGCCGCCGGGAGCTGGCGCGATCGGCGCCTGTTCGAACGCCGGTCCGTTGAGCTTGCCGACTCAGGCCGCCTGCGCGGCGGCGGGCTGAGATCCGAGCACGCGGTCGAGGTCGAGGAGGATCTTCACCCGTCCCTTGACCTTGGCGACGCCCCGCAGGTAGTCGGTTTCGACCTGGCCGCCGAACTCCGGCGTGTCCTCGATTTCCTGTGCCGCGATGCTCAGCACCTCCGATACGGCGTCGACGATGACGCCCATCATCACGTTCATGGTTCCCAGCGCGACCTCCATCACGACGATGCAGGTCCTCTCGGTGTAGTCCTGCCAGCCGAGGCCGAACCGCAGGCGCAGGTCCACGACGGGAATCACCTTGCCTCGAAGGTTGATCACGCCGCGCACGTGCGCCGGAACCTGTGGAACGGCCGTGACATCCATGATCTTGATGATTTCCCGCACTTTCAGCACCGGCACTCCGTACTCCTCAGCGCCCAGCGCAAAGGTCAGGTACTTCCCGGCCAGCGCGTGTTCCTGCCGTCCGGCACGACCGTCTTCAGCAACGCCACTCATGCAGTCCTCCTGAACCTGGAGCTCGCTCGAGAACCCCGCACAGAATTCGACACGCTTGCGCGGGTCGGCGTGTCCGGGGAGCCGCGCGGTTCTGCGACGCACCTTCGGAATTGGCCGAACCGGACCGACGCAATCCAGTAATCGGCGCGGGCCGGGCGGGCTTGAACTCGACCGGTGGATCGAAGGAGCGGGTGAAGGCGATCGAGAGCGGATCAGGACATGGATTGGGGAAAGGCTACCGGCAGCTCGAACCAGAAGCGGGTTCCAATGCCGGGCTCCGATGACACCTGAATCATCGTGTCGTGCGCTTCGAGGATCAGCTTGACCAGCGCAAGGCCGAGCCCGGCCCCGCCCTGGCGACGCGTGGGGGACCCGTCGAGCTGGTGGAAGGGCTCGAACAACTCGGGGATTCGGTCCACCTCGATTCCCGAACCGGTGTCCTCGACAGAAACCTGAACGCGATCGCCTTGAGCAGCGGCGCGAATCCGCACGTGGCCGCCCGGCGGCGTGTACTTCAACGCGTTGTCCATCAACTGGTTCAGCACCCAGCGTATCTTTTCAGGGTCGGCGACGACGGCGGGAAGCGAGGCCGGCGCCGCCACATCGAGCTCAACCTGTCGCTTGACGGCCCGGCTGCCGTGGTTGGCAGCCGCCCACTCGAGCACATCCGTAATCGAGAACGACGTCGTCTGGAGGAGCATCTCGCCGCGGGTGCCGGAGGCGAACTGAATGAGGTCGGCAATCAGCCGCTCGAGTTCCACGATTCCGCGGCTCATCACCTCGAGGGCCTGCGCCTGTTCCTCGGTCAGCGCCCCGAGGTCGCCGTTCGCCAGCAGCGAGTTGAATCCCTTGATCTTCGTGAGCGGCGTCCTGAGCTCGTGCGACACGTTGCCGATGAAGTTCCCCTTCAACCTGTCCAGCTCCGACAGTTTCCGATAAGCCTCGCGCAGCTCGCGCGTTCTTTCCGCGACGCGCTCCTCGAGTTGCGCGTTCATCGTGCGCAACGTGGCCTGGAGCTCCTGGACCTGCTCGACACTTGCGACTTCGAGCTGATGCCGGCTCAACACGCCGAGTTCCAGCAGCACTTGCCCGAGCGTCTTCCGCTGGTCCGAGGCCGACAGCTCGCGCTGCTTCGCCAACGCCTCCTGCAGTTGGGTCTCGGTGATGTAGCGCCTGCCGATCAGGAACTCTCCAAACCGGGGCAGCATGACGTCGCCGACATACGGCGTTCCCGGCTCGGCCGGCACCTGGCTGATCGCAAGACGCTCGGCGAGAGCCGAGTTGAGTTCCAGATCCATTCCGCACGCCGGGCAGGTGGCGTCGCGCGCGCTGACGCGCCCTCGGCAGCGCGGGCAGATCGCTTCCAGCTGCGCTTCAACCGGAGGCGTCGCCGCAGCGTCTTCAGGTTTTCCCGCGGGTGCCATGGCGTTGGACATGATACCCGGATCAGGCAGTGCCTGTCAGCGCCTCTGCCTGCTCGAGTCACCGCAGATCGGCTCGACTGACACCGTGAGTGATGAGTATTTGTACGGTGATATTGAATTGTTCAACTTGTCCGCGTTTGATGGGCAATTCCTGTTGTCTTGTGCCGCTGCGGCCCTTGAACGGACCCACTCGGCGATGAGTTCCTCAACACCACCCCGCGCATCGCCTGCCGCAATCGGCCTCAGACAATACCCGCAACGTATTGTCTTAGAGATACTTATGAGCGCACGCCTGCGACGAATGGCCTCTGGCAGGGCCCTTGCTGACTGGAATAGCGGAGGGGAAGGGGCTTAAAGATGTCCTGCCCGTATCTCAAGGAAGTCGTGATGCTGTTCTGTCAGGCCTATCCCATCAAGAAGATGGTGCCACTCGACCGGATCGCGTCTGCGAATCCGTGCCTTGGCCAGGACTTCGAGGCGTGTCCCCTGTTCCAGGATGTGCTCGCCAAGATGCGCGCTCACACCCAGGCCAGCACGCGCCCCGTCGCCGACCAGCCGCACAGAACGGAGGTCTTCCGATGATCATCGGACTCCTGCTTGCTCTCGCCGGGCTCATGCTCGTTGGCGGCTCTTCGCTCGCGGCGTCCCACTGACGAACGTGCAGGCCGACATCAACCGGTTAACGGAGAATCGGACATGAAACTCAGTCGTCGCACCTTTTTCAAGGTTGCCGGAGCCACGGGAGCTGCTGCCGTGGTCGCCGGCCCGGCGCCCGCGCGGGCGTCGGAACCGGCGGCGCTCAACGCCGAGCGCCGAGGCGTCCTGGTCGACACGACGCTCTGCACCGGCTGCCGTGGCTGCGAGGCCGCCTGTGCCGAGGCCAATGGCCTGCCTGAACCCGGGATGGCGGCCAACCCGGCGGTCTTCGATCACACCCGCACGACCGACACTCACACCTTCACCGTCGTCAACCGGGCGACGCAGCCGTCCGGCACGGATGCGGTTCGATTCGTCAAACGCCAGTGCATGCACTGCGTCGAACCGGCTTGCGCGTCGGCGTGCCTGGTGCGCGCGCTCGACAAGACGCCGACCGGTCCGGTCGTCTACAACAAGAGCCGCTGCCTCGGGTGCCGCTACTGCATGGTCGCCTGCCCGTTCGGCGTGCCGCGCTTCGAATACGAGAAGGCCGCGCCCTACATCCAGAAGTGCACCTTCTGCGCAGGACGCCAGGCGGAAGGCAAGGCGCCGGCGTGCGCCGAGGTCTGCCCCAGCGGCGCGCTGCAATTCGGCAAGCGCGAGGAACTCCTCGAAATCGCGCGCGAGCGTCTCTACCGCCCGGGCAGCAAGTATGTCCGCCACATCTACGGCGAACAGGAAGTCGGCGGCACCAGCTGGCTCTACATCACCGACGTGCCGTTCGACCGGCTCGGACTGCCGGCCGGACTGGGCTCTTATGCGTACTCGTCGCTGACCCAGGCCTCCCTGGCAGCGGTTCCGTTCGTGCTCACGCTCTGGCCACCGCTGCTGATGGGGCTCTACACGTTCAGTCAACGGCGATCCGCGGCGGCCAAAGCCGAGTCCCATACCGAGGAGCACCACGATGAGTAACTCCATGGCGGCCACCGTCCCGTCGCGGAGCTGGATGTCCGAGAAGCTCTTCCTCGGCATGTCGGCGACCGGCTACGCCAAGAGCCTGGTGACGCCGGGCAACGCCGTGGTCGGGCTGATTCTCGCTGTCGGCCTTCCGGCACTGGTCTATCGGTTCGTGTTCGGTCTTGGCGCCGCCACCAACCTGTCGCAGATCAATCCCTGGGGCATCTGGATTGGCTTCGACATGCTGAGCGGGGTCGCGCTGGCTGCGGGCGGATTCACCATCGCGACGACGGTCTACATCTTCGGCATGGAGGAGTACCACCCGATCGTGCGGCCCGCGATGCTGACCGCCTTTCTCGGCTACCTCTTCGCCGTCCTCGGCCTGACGGCCGACCTCGGCCGTCCCTGGAACCTGATCGTGCCGATCTTCATCTCCTGGGGCGGACCGTCGGTCATGTTCGAAATCGCGTGGTGCGTCTGCCTCTACACGACCGTGCTGGCGCTGGAGTTCCTCCCGCCCGTCTTCGAGTGGCTCAACCTTTCGAAGGCGCGGGTATGGGCGCTCAAGCTGACGCTGCCGCTCACCATCCTGAGCGTCGTGCTCTCGACGTTGCATCAATCATCCCTCGGCGGCCTGTTCCTCATGGCGCCGACCAAGCTGCACCCGCTCTGGTACTCGCCATTCATCCCGGCTTACTTCTTCATCTCAGCGATTGTCGCCGGCCTGAGCATGGTCATCTTCGAGAGCGCCGTCTCTCACAAGGCGTTCCAAAGCCGCGTCGATCACAAGGTGGACCTCGACCGCCTCGCGCTCGGCCTCTCGCGAGCGGCGGCGGTGGTCCTGTTCGCCTACTTCTTCGTCAAGCTGCAGGGCGTCGCCGACCTCGGCCGATGGGATCTGCTCCTCACCCCGTACGGTTACTGGTTCATGGTCGAGATGCTGGGATTCGTGCTGCTGCCCTGCCTGCTCTTCGCGTGGGGCTCGCGGGTTGGAAACGTCAGGCTCGTCCGCATCACCGCGGCCTGGACGGTTCTCGGCATCGTCGTCAACCGGCTGAACGTCTCGGTCATCGCCATGAACTGGAACGCCACGGAGCGGTACTTCCCGCACTGGATGGAAATCGCCGGGTCGCTGGCCCTGGTCACGCTGGGCGTCCAGGTGTTCAGGTGGATCGTGAACCGGATGCCCGTCCTGGCCGAATTGCCCGAGTACCGCAGCCACTAACGGAGGCGTGCATGATTCCGCATGACATTCTGACGCTCTACTCCGCCAAGATGGTCGAATACGTGCTTGGCGTGCTGTTCCTGATTGCCTTCGTTCCGTTCTGGCGTTTCGTGTTCCCGAGCACGCCCGTCAAGGTCCGCGAGATGGCCGTCTCACACGCGCCGCGGCCGAGCCTGGCCGAGTGGTTCTCGCTTCCGGCCGACCGCCTCTTCCACCGGGGACACGGGTGGGCGCAGGAAGGCGCGGCGGGCCTGGTGACGGTCGGCATGACCGACTTCGCAGCCAAGCTGCTCGGACCCTCGGTGGCGATGACGCTGCCCGAACCTGGAGCGCGCGTCAGCCAGGGCGATCGCGCGTGGCAGCTCCAGGCCGACGGGCGAACCGTCGACATGCTCTCCCCGATTGACGGCACCGTCGTCGAGATCAACCCCGCGCTCTCGGGCAGCGCCGACGCCCTGCACGAAGACCCGTACGGGGCGGGCTGGCTGTTCCGCGTGAGGCCGAACCGGCTGCGCGCGAACATCACCAACCTGCTTTCCGGCCGGGTCGCGCGCCAATGGATGGAGCAGGTGTCCGAGAACCTCCGCCTGAGGCTCGCGCCGGGTCTCGGCGAGGTGGCACAAGACGGCGGTGCGCCGGTGCCGGGCATGGCGCGAAGCATCGATCCCGAACACTGGGATCAGCTGGCCCGAACCTTCTTCCTGACAGACGGCGAGGACTTCCATGCATAGCACATCGGCCCGCGTTGCCCTGTGTCTGTTGGTCGGCGTGCTGGCGGCCGCGACCGTCGTGGCCCAGTCGCGCCTCCCTCGATTGCCGAAGGCCTTCGAGTTCCACCAGACGGGTGACAGCCCGGGCAAAGTCACCTTCAATCACGAAACCCACGTCGATCCGGATCAGCCGGGTTGCACGTCGTGTCATCCGAAGCTGTTCCGGATCCTGAGCCCGGGACAGCCGACAGCGGGCGGACCCATCACCCACGACACGATGAAGGCGGGCCGCGCGTGCGGCGCCTGCCACGACGGCAAGAAGGCCTTCGGCGTTGACGATTGCACCATGTGTCACACGGCGCCGCAGGGCCACTAGGGGACTCGTATACGCCATCCATAGGGGCACGATCATGGATACCTTCTACAGCGCACTCGAATCGCTCGGCGTCCTCATCGCGGGGATGACGATTCGCTTCGGCCTCCTGCTCGTCGTTCTCGCCGTCCTGTCGGTTCCGGTCTTCCTGTTCCTCTCGGGCCAGAGAGGGTTCGAGGCGATCAGGCGGCGCGCGCTGGGCGTGGTGCGGGTGGGCGGCCTGTTCTGGCGCGACCGCATCTTCTACGCGCCGGGGCACACCTGGCTGCGCCGCACCGGGCGGCGCCGCGTCACGATCGGGCTCGACGATCTCGCTCAGCGCGTGTTCCCCGGACCGAGCGGCATCACCCTGGCGGCACCCGGCACGGTCGTTCGTGAGGGCGACAAGGTCGGGGTCATCCGCAATTCAGGGCGCCGCGCGGACCTCGTGTCGCCAATCGCCGGGACGATTTCTGCCGTCAACGACGCGGTCCGTCACGACCCGACCCTGCTCCACCGCGACCCGTACGAACGCGGATGGCTGTTCGTGATGGTTCCGACCGACGCGTCGGTTGAGCGGTACCGGACCGGTGAGGATGCTCGCGCGTGGTTGCGCGCGGAAGGCGCCAGACTCTCGAGGTTCTTCGAGACAGAGCTCGGGGTCGCCGCCGCGGATGGGGGCGAGTTCGTCGTGCCGCCGCCGACCCTGCTCCAGGATGAACAGTGGGTCCGCCTGACGCACGAGTTCCTGGCGAATCGATGAAGAAACGCCGTCGCGGGCCGCTCCGGCGGCCCGCAGGCTGAACCCGGACCCGGAACGTGGCGCATCGGAGGGAGTGGCGTGCTCTCTCGAGGAAGGAGATGCCGCTGCGTTCCGGGGGTCGGGCAATGACGGTCGACGGTGATTGTCGAAGCGGATTCTGCTGGTGGTGGCGGCGTGCTCGGCCTGTTGAAGTCTCCCGGCTCCTCTCCTCCACCCTCCGGGGACACGGCAGCGCAGCGAGGCGTCGCCACCACCAGGGAACCTTCGTGACGACCCTCGAACCTCCCCGCCTATCCCACCGGCTCGAACTCGGCTGTGAAGTGCCTGAGCACCCTGGGCGCGCGGACGATCCGGTAGCCTCTCAGGCGATCGCGAGCGCCCGCCACCGCAATGACGGCCTCGGCGACATAGTCGATGTGTGACTGCGTGTAGACCCGCCTCGGAATGGCCAGCCGAACCAGCTCCATCGTGGCCGGGCTCTCGGACCCGTCAGGGTGCAGGCCGAACATCACGCTGCCGATTTCCACGCCCCGGATGCCTGCCTCGACGTACAGCTCGGCCGCCAGCGCGATTCCGGGGTATTGAAGCGGCGGAATGTGTGGCAGCAGGGCTCGCGCATCAAGATAGATGGCGTGCCCGCCGGACGGCCTGATGGCGGGAACGCCGGCGGCAGCCAGCTTGTCGCCCAGGTACGCCGTCGAGCGGATGCGATACCTGAGGTACGGCTCCTCGACGACTTCCTCGAGCCCGCGGGCAATCGCTTCCAGGTCGTATCCCGCCAGACCGCCGTAGGTCGGGAAGCCTTCGGTCAGAATCAACAGGTTCCGCGACGACTCCGCCCATGCCTCGTCGTTCATCGCCAGGAACCCCCCGATATTGGCGAGGCCATCCTTCTTCGCCGACATCGTGCACCCGTCGGCCAGCGAGAAGATCTCGCGGGCGATCTCCTTCGGCGATCGATGCGACTGCCCCTCTTCGCGGGTCTTGACGAAATACGCGTTCTCCGCGAATCGGCAGGCGTCCAGGAACAGCGGTTTCCGGTATGCCGTGCACAGCGCCCGGACGCCCCGCAGGTTGGCGATCGAGACCGGCTGCCCTCCCCCGGAGTTGTTGGTGATGGTGACCATGACGAGCGGAACGCGATCGCCGTCCCTGGCGAGCAGCTGCTCGAGCGCCTCCAGGTCGACGTTGCCCTTGAACGGGTGCTCGAGTTGAGGTACGCGCCCCTCGGGGATGACCAGGTCAACGGCCTCAGCGCCCTCGACCTCGATGTTGGCCCGGGTCGTGTCGAAGTGGTTGTTGTTGGGGACGATATCCCCGCGATGCAGGATCGTGTGAAACAGGATGCGCTCGGCGGCTCTCCCCTGGTGAGTCGGGATGACGTGCGCGAAACCGGTCAGATCCTTGACCACCGCCTCGAAACGATAGAAGGACCGGCTTCCCGCGTAGGATTCATCGCCCTGCATCAGGGCGCCCCACTGCGCCGAGGACATGGCGCCGGTTCCCGAGTCGGTCAGCAAATCGATGAGGACGTCGTCGGCCCTCAGTCGAAACACGTTGAAACCCGCTTTGACCAGCGCGTCGGCGCGTTCCTCCCGGCAGGTGAACTTGAGCGCCTCGACCGACTTGATGCGGAAAGGCTCGATGATCGTGCGGAAATTCATGGGGAGTGATCCTCTTCACGCGGGGGCGGGGTTTCGGGGCGCTCGGGCATGCGGTGCGCCAGGGAGAGTCTGGCTGACAGAAGGCCAGAGCCACAACTCTAGCACAGGAGCCTGCCGGAGTCGGCCGAGCCGAGGCCGGCCGGGATGGCCCCCGGGGGAGCTGCTGCCGAACGGAGAACTTCCGGATGTGTGACGATCTCAGGTATCCTGAATCCATAAGAGGAACGCATTGATCACGGTCGGAGGTGTGCCTCATGCCGATGTACGAGTATCTGTGTAAGAAGTGCCGCCATAAGTTCGAGACGCTGGTTATTGGCACGCGCAAGCCCGAGTGCCCCAAGTGTCAGAGTCAGGACCTCGAGAAGCAGTTCTCCACCTTCGGGATGGGTGGAGGATCCGGCCTCGGCTCAGCATACACAGGCGGTTCCTGCTCATCAGGCGGTGGTTGAGGGATCGGCTAACGGGCCGTGCGCCCGTTCCAGACGCGATCAGGTGCGACTGCGGAGGTCGGTCCAATCGTCATGGGCCTTCGTGCAGCAGCACGAGGGCCTGTTGTGGTGGTGCCATAGTCTGTACGCGCTCGCGCTCGGCATCGGATTCATGTGGCTTGGCTCCCGTCACCACGAATTCCTCCGCATCGCCGGTTTTCACATACTCTTCATCTGGACGACAAGTCTGTTACTGGCACGCGCGTCTGTAACCGAACGCGCGGCCACAACGTGGTGGAGGTGGGCGCGTCTCGCCATCAACTACGTCAATAAGAACTTCTACCAGCAGATTCTGTTCTTCATCCTGCCGATCTACTACGCCAGCGCGACGGGCTGGTCCTCGAACATGGTGTTCGTCGGGCTGCTCGCGGTCTCGGCCGTGCTCTCCACGCTGGACGTCGTCTACGACCGCCACCTTTCCGCCAGGCCGCTGCTCAGTGCGGCATTCTTCGCCTTCAACCTGTTCGCGTGCGTCAATCTCGCCCTGCCCGTCCTCTGGAGCATCAGCAACGCGGCGTCGCTGCGGGTGGCCACCGTCACGGCCGTCGTCGCCTTCGTCACCATTGCGCGGCGCCCATCGGAACTGGCGCGCAAGGCCACCTGGATCCGGGCGCTCGGCGGCGCGTTCGTGGTCCTGGTCAGCGTCGATCTGGCGAAGCCGCTCATCCCGCCGGCCCCGCTGCGCCTGGCGAACACGGCCTTCGGCCTTGGCATCGATTGTCGCTCGCTGCAGATCGCCGAACCGCTGGACCACCTGTCCCCCGGGTGGTCGGGCCGCGTCTACGCGGTTACCGGGCTGGTCGCCCCGCTCGGATTGAAAGACCACGTGCTGCTCCGCTGGTACCGCAACGACCGCCACGTCTGGTCGTCGGTTGGCCATGACATCACGGGTGGCCGCCGGGAGGGGTTCCTGCTCTGGACCAGCACGCGCATCGCCGACACCTCACCTGGCACGTCGCTGCGGCTCGATGTCGTCACCGATTCCGGCCAGCTCATCGGGCGGGCGGTGCTCTCGGCGGCCCGATGATTCCCCGGCCCTGGCCCCCCCGGCCTACGCGGACTGGAGCCTGGTCGATTCCCGACCGACATTTATTGGAGACCCTCCCAGGCGAAGGTTGGCCGACCCTGCCAGCTTGGCACGCGGCTTCACAGCGCTACCCGCCCCTTCGGTCTGGCACGAGTCTTGGGTCTGAGAATCCCGGGCGCGACGCCATCGGCCCGAGATTGCTGACGGCGCGGCGGTTACGAAACATGAAACCACGCTGGCTCAAACCCGTTCACTACGCGTTGGTCGCCCTGGTGGTGACCGGCGGCCTTGCGGTGACGCTGCACTCAATCGAGACGCTGCACGCGTCGACTTTCGCCTTTCAATGGTTCCTGCTGCTGGTCCTCATGCTGGTCAGCGGGACGTTTGCGGTCAAGATTCCGGCGCTCAACGCCCGCCTGTCAATCTCCGAGACCTTCGTCTTCATCATGGTGCTGCTCTTCGGCACCGGGCCGGCGACTGTCACGGCCGCCATCGACGGTCTCGCGGTTTCGATCGCACGGCGTCACTGGAACGTCCGCCACCTCGCCTTCAACGTCGCCGAGCCGGCCCTTTCGGTCTGGATTTCGTCAAGCGTCTATTACTGGATCGCCGGCATTCCTCCGCTGTCGATCGCGAAGTCGGACCTGGGCACCATCGGTCTCCCGGTTCTCGCCCTGGCCAGCCTGTATTTCCTGCTCAACAGCTCGCTGAACGCGCTCGCCGTGGCGACCGAGTCGGGGACCTCGCCGCTCGTCCTGTGGCGGAAGTACTTCCTCTGGGTGTCGCTCAACTTCTTCGGCGGCGCATCGATTGCGATGCTGGTGGCGGTGAATTCGCCCGACGTGTCGCTGAAGACGATGGCGTTCATCGCTCCGCTGCTGCTCGTCTCGTACCTGACCTTCAAGTCGTCGATGGGACGCGTGGAGGACGAGAACGCCCACCTCGGGCAACTCAGCAAGCTCTACCTCCGCGTCGTCGAAACGCTGGCGATGGCCATCGACGCGAAGGACCAGGTCACCCACGGCCACATTCGCCGGGTGCAGTTGGCCGCGCTCGACCTGGCGGGCCGGCTCGGCGTCACCGATCCGGCGGAACTGCGGGCCATCAGGGCCGCAGCCCTCCTTCACGACATGGGCAAGATCGCGGTCCCGGAGCATATCCTCAACAAGCCGGGCAAGCTGACGGCCGCCGAGTTCGAGCGAATGAAGCTTCATGCGCCGCTCGGCGCCGACATCCTGGCAGCGGTCGACTTCCCGTACCCGGTGGTCCCCATCGTCCGGCATCACCACGAGAACTGGGACGGCACCGGGTATCCTGACGGGCTCAAGGGCGACGCCATTCCGCTCGCCGCCAGGATTCTTTCCGTCGTCGACTGCTATGATGCATTGACTAGCCACCGGCCGTATCGCCGGGCGCTCTCGCGGGAAGAGTCGCTGGACATCATCAACGCGCGCCGAGGCACCATGTACGACCCTCGCGTGGTCGACGCCTTCATGCTCATCGACGTCCCGGCCGAGCCGGACGAGCCCGTGCCGATTCCCGATCTGCTCGACCGCATCTCTGCCAGCGCGCGCGAGTCGCGCGAGTCGGTGGACGGCCCGAGCATGACGCAGCTCCAGGCACGCCTGCTTGCGCGGGAAGCGGTGCTGCAGCTGTATCAGAGCCTCGCGACGCTGCCCAGGCCCGCCTCCCTGCCGGACACCGGCGATGCGATCGCGCGCCACGTCCGTCAGATGGCGCCGGCCTCGCTCGTGGCGCTCTACTGCGTCGATCAGCCGGCCGACGAGGTGGCGCTGTCGTGGGCGTCCGGATTCGGCGACACGCTGGTCGAGGGGCTTCGCATCCGCGTGGGCCGAGGGGCCAGCGGATGGGTTGTGGCCACGCGCGAGAGCATCCTGAATGCCGATCCCGCGCTCGATCTGGGCGATCGCGCCGACGGCCTGAATCCGCGACTCAAGAGCATGCTGGCCGTGCCGCTGGTCGGCGACGGCGCCGTGATCGGCGTCCTCACGCTCTACGCCACCGAGGTCAACGCGTTCACCGACGAGCATCGGCAGCTGCTCGAGGCGGTCAGTGCGGGCGTGGCCGATGCGCTGGCCCGCGCGGTGCCCGCCGGTCCACGGGAGGGCTCGCCTGTCCACGGAGTCCAGACATCGGCGGACATGGCGATCCAACGGACCTTGCTCGAATCCGGGCGCCTCTGGACGGGCGATCTTCAGCGCTCGCTGGGGGTTCTTTGCCTCCAGGTCGACGGCGACGAGTCCCTGATGTCGACCGCGTCGGTCACCGCCACGCAAGCGACTCGAATCGCCGACCTGGTCTTCCGCACGAGCGAACGGGAGATGGTCGTGCTGATGCCGCATTGCGACCGCTCCGCCGGAGAGCTGGTGGCCGAGCGGCTCATCTCGATGGTGCCAGGCGAAATCGCGGGCCGCACTCACGGCTCGATCCGCGTGGCGTTTGCCTGTGCTCCCGAGGACGGAGACACACTCGACCACCTGCTGTCCTCTGCCCGCAACCGGCTCCGCGAGAATGTTCGACCAGGCGCCGACCGCACCCTCAACTCGCGGCCGCCGGAAAGCCACTCATGAGCAACCCGGATTCCGGCTCCAGGCGTCGCGGCCTGCCGGGCTGGCTCCACAGCGCCTTCCCGGACCTGGCTGGCCGATCCGTCGCGCTGGCGGCGGCGCTCTCCGCGCTTGCCGTGCTGGGTGTGGCCGGGATCCTGTCCGCGCTGATCTATGCGAGGCTCGAGCGGATCGCCATGCTGCTGGCCTTGCTGGTTCCGGCGCTGCTGGCGCTTCCTGTGTACCTTGCGTGGAGAGCCGTTCGCGGGCCCGCCAGCCGCACCACTCCGCTTCGCAGCCCTGGCGCCGAGGCGGCCGACGCCAATCTGGCGACCATCGAAGCCCTCGCCCTTGCCATCGAGGCACGGGACGGCACATCTCACAACGATCTCCAGCGGTTTCGATCGTATGCCGAGGGCCTGGGCGCCTCGATCGGGATGTCGTCAGCCGAGCTTGCCGGCCTCCGGACTGCCGCCCTGCTCCACGACATCGGCAACCTCGCGGTCCCGGAACACATCCTCTCGAAGCCATCGCGCCTGACCCACGAGGAGTTCGAGAAGGTCAAGATTCACCCGCGCGTGGGTGAAGCGGTCATCCGGTCGGTGCCGTTTCCATACCTGGTGGCGCCGATCATCCTCGGCCACCACGAGCGATGGGACGGCCGGGGTTATCCTCTCGGACTGCGCGGGCAGGAAATTCCGCTGGGCGCGCGCGTCCTCGCGGTCATCGACTGCTTCACCTCCCTGCTCTCGAACCGGCCACACCGGCCGGCGCGCACGTTCGCCGAAGCGATCGCGACCATTCGAGAAAATGCCGGATCGGCACTGGATCCTGCGCTGGTCGAAACATTCGTCGACGTTCTGCCGGCCATCGAGCGCCGGTACCAGGAACAGGCACGGGCCGGGGAAGACCGGGCCAGCGTGGATCTGCCCTTCGCACGCGCGTCGGCGCCCGACGCGCTGGAGGACATCGCCGTCGCGCACCACGAAGATCAGGTTCTCCGGGAAATCTCCCAGGCCATGGGCGCGAGCCTCCGGGTGTCGGACACGGTCGCGCTGATCTCGTCCAGGCTGGTGAGCCTCGTCCCGTTCTCGTCGATGGCCGTATTCATGGTGGAGCGTGCCACCGGCCGATTCGTGTGCCGGCACGCGACGGGCGTCCACCAGGACGGATTGCGCGCGATATCAGCTTCCTCGTCCGATGCCCTGGCCACCTGGTTCCGGCCGGGGTCAACCGCCTGGTCCGAGGCGGTTCCGGGATTCCTGTCGGCGCTGGCCTGTCCGCTCGTCATGTCGGGCCGCACCATCGGTGCCCTTGCCGTCTATCACACCGCAGAGGGCGTCTACAGCAGCGACCACGGCAGGCTGCTTTCCAGGGTCGCTGCCCAGGCCGCCGCCGTTCTCGCCAATGCCGCCGTGTTCGAAGAGACGCAGGAGCAGTCGCTGACAGACGTGCTCACCGGCCTTCCGAACCGGCGATACGTGGAGCGGCACCTGGCACAGTATCTCGCCCGTGCCGTCAGACGCCTCGAGCCGATTGCCGTCATGCTGCTCGACATGGATCGGTTCAAGAGCATCAATGACGAGTTCGGCCACCAGGCCGGCGACCGGGCGCTCCAGGAGGTTGCGCGCGTCCTCAGGAGCTCGCTGCGCGTGTACGACGTCTGTGCAAGGTACGCGGGCGACGAGTTCGTCATCGTCATGGGCAATTGCGATCCCGAGCTGGCGGAGCGCCGCAGACGCGAGCTGCAGGACGCGGTGTCGGCCATCGCGTTCGAACCGATTCGGGACAGGCGCGCGCCCCTCGAGATCAGCGCCGGGGCGGCCACCTATCCCGTCGATGGCGACACGCCCGACGATCTCATCGGTGAGGCGGACCGCCGCATGTATGCGGACAAGGCGCAGCGGAACGGCGCCGGAGCGGAGGCGGCCCTGCGTCCGATGGACGTTCGGCTCATCTAGCCGCGAGCACAGTCTCAGGGCTGTCCTCGAACCATCAGCCTCGAGGAGTTCATGGCGACGACCCTGCCTCCGCGCGACGACTGCCCGGGCCTCGGCGCGGTGACGTGGCCCGGAGTCGTCACGAATCCAGGATCGAGCGCCTCGGCATGGAAGGGATTCTCCAGCGGCCTTCCGAACATCCAGGTAGCGCCCGGTACGCTCCGTGAACTTCTCCGCAGCGACGCCGGGTCACTGGCCGGCCTGCTTGCGGACCCGGCGGTGGCCCGCCACCTTGCGCCTCCCCCCTCGTCGGTAGCTGGCTTCGAGCGATTCATCGACTGGAGCCACGAGCGCCGCCTGGCGGGTGAATGCTGCTGTTTCGGAATCGTGCCCTCCGGGACATTTGAGGTGGCGGGCTTCTTCCAGATCCGGAGGCTCGACGCCGATGGCCGGCTCGCCGAATGGGGCGTGGTGATTGGCCGTCCCTACTGGGGCTCAGGATTGTTCGATCCCTGCGCAGAAGCGGTCATCCGGTTCTCGTTCGAATCGCTCGGAATCCATCGGCTCGACGCCACCATTTCGCTCGGCAACGATCGCGCCGACGCCGTCATGCGGAGACTTGGCGGCGTCCAGACGGGCTTCGTCACGCACAGCACGCTTTCCGGCGCCCCGCGCGTCGACGGCGCGGTGTGGAGCCTGACACCCGGCGACTGGCGCGACCGGCTCAATCGGGCGGTCCGAAGCTAGTCACCTTCCTCTTCCAGCCCTTTGGCGCAGGTCAGATCATCCGGCCCACCCCAAGACCTGACGGGCGGATTATCCCGGGCCTTCCCGGGGATTCCGGGCTAGGATCTGGCGGACGCTGGAACCTCCGATGACCAACATCTTCGACCTGTTTGCCTCGGCAGCGAGCCGAGCGCCTCATCGTCCGGCCATCGAGATTCAGCGCCGCGATCTCGTCGAGTCGTGCGATTACGAGACGCTGCTGGACCGGGTGGAACGTATCAGCTCCGCGCTCGCCGCGCGAGGCGTCAAGGCGGGCATCCGCGGCGTCATCCTGTCGGACAACGACGTGCGATGGTGTGCGGCCTACCTCGCGCTCATGCGCCTGGGGGCAATCGCCGTCCCGCTCGACACCTCCTACACTCCGGCCCAGCTCCGCGCGATCGTCACCGACTGTGGCGCCGAGGTGGCCTTCGTGTCGGTCCGCTATCTGGCCGGGTTGCAGCAGGCGCTGGCCGGCCTCGCGTCGCCGCCCCGGCTCATCGTGCTGTCAGGCCAGGTGGATGGCCTCCCGACTCTTGATGCAGCCGTCGATGTTCCGGCGCCGTCTCTTGCGGAAGCAGGCCCGTGCCCGGCACGTCCGGACGACACCGCGGTGATTCTGTACACGTCCGGCACGACGAGTGATCCGAAAGGCGTCATGCTGAGCCACCGCAACCTGATCGCCGAGCGCGAGGCGGCGCTGCAGGTCGTGGATCTCACCGAACGCGACAGCATTCTCGGCGTCCTCCCGCTATTCCACGCGCTCGCGCAAATCGCGAACCTGCTCCTGCCCCTCACAGTAGGCGCCCGGATCGTATTCCTGGAAACTTTGAGCACGACCGAGATCCTCCGCGGACTGGCCGAACGCGAGGTCACGGCGTTCTGCTGCGTTCCCCAGTTCTACTACCTCATACACAAGCGCGTGACCGAGCGGATCGCCGCTTCGGCCCTCCCGATGCGCCTGCTCGCCCGAGGGCTGATGCGCCTGAACGGGGTTGCGCGCGCGACCGTGCACGTGAACCTTGGGAAGATCCTGTTCCGGGATGTTCATCGGGCGCTTGGCAGGCGGATGCGGATCCTCGTGTCGGGCGGGTCCCGCCTGGATCCGGGGGTTGGCCGGTCGCTCTATCGCCTCGGGTTCAACCTCATCCAGGCATACGGCCTCACGGAGTGTTCAGGCGCGGCCACCGTGACCAGGCAGGGCGACAGTCACGTCGACTCGGTCGGACAGCCGATGACCGGCGTCGAGGTGCGCATTCGCGCCGAGGGCGCCGGTTCGGCTGAGCGCGAGTTCAAGGATGGTGAGGTGCTCATCCGGGGTCCGATCGTCATGCAGGGCTACTACAACCGTCCCGACGCGTCCGCCGCAGCGCTCGAAGACGGCTGGCTGAATTCGGGGGACCTCGGGTATCTGGATCGATCGGGGCGGCTGCAGATCACGGGACGAAAGAAAGAGGTCATCGTCCTGGCCAGCGGCAAGAACATCTACCCGGAGGAGGTCGAAGCCTGCTACCTGCAGTCTCCGCTCATCAGGGACTTCTGCGTCCTGGGGATTGCCCGGCCGGACGAACCGGCAGCCGAACGGCTGCACGCCATCGTGGTCCCCGATGAGGACGTGCTGCGCGAACGGAAGGTCGTGAACACGCGCGAGCTGCTGCGGTTCGAGATCGAGGGCATCTCCATCAGGCTGCCGGCTCACAAGCGAGTCCTCAGCTTCGATGTCTGGCACGACGATCTTCCACGCACGACCACGCGAAAGCTGAAACGCTTCGAGATCGAGCGCCTCTATCGGTCGCGCCTGGAGGATTCCGGCGACGCCGGCGGGACTCGTCCGCTGTCGGAGGAAGATCAGCTCTGGGCCTCGGATCCGTTCGTCGCCAGTGCGCTGACGACCATCTCGGCCGCTGCCAAACCAGGATCGACCGTTGGGCCTCTCGCGCACCTCGATCTCGATCTCGGGCTCGATTCCATGGAGCGGGTCGAGCTGCTCACGTCGCTGGAAACTCAATTCGGGACCGATGTCACCGACGATCTCGCCCAACGCGTCCACACGGTTCGGGAGCTGGTCGAAGCCGTCCGCCCGGCGTCGAGCCGCAGCGCGGATCCTGGCGGCGCGCCCGCCGACCCGTGGGAGACCCTGCTGGCCCGCGATCCCGACGATCCGCTGCTCGAGGGGATCCTGCACCCCAGGCCCGTGCACTTTTCCATCGCCTGGGCGGTCATGAAGCTGATCGGAGTGGCTGCGCGCATCCTGTTCGGGCTGAGGGCGACCGGCCTCGAACACGTGCCCGCGAGCGGTCCGTTCCTCATCAGCCCCAATCACCAAAGCTATATCGACGCGTTTCTGATGGTCAGCACACTCCCGTGGCGGACATTCCGGCAGCTGTTCTTCGTGGGCGCGACCGAGTACTTCGAGACGCCCTTCATGAGATGGCTCGCGCGGATCCTCAACGTGGTCCCGGTCGACCCGGACGCCAATCTCGTGCGCGCCATGCAGGCCGGGGCATACGGGCTCAGGCACGGCAAGGTGCTCGTGCTGTTTCCCGAGGGTGAGCGATCACCCGATGGCTCGGTGAGGCGATTCAAAAAGGGCGCCGCCATCCTGTCGATCCAGCTTGGCGTTCCCGTCGTTCCGGTCGCCATCGAAGGGGCGTTCGAGGTCTGGCCCCGCAATCTGCCCTTCAACTGGCGGGCGGCGCTTCCGGGGCGGGCGAGGCGTGTGCAGGTCGGCTTCGGCGCACCGGTGGACCCTGATGAGGCGGCACCCGGTCCACGCACGGATCGCTATGTGCGGCTCACGGAGAGAATCAGGACTGAAGTCGAACAGATGTGGCAGGCGCTCAGGGCGCGTCGCCTCGAGGGATCGCAATCGTAGGACACCGAGGGTCGGCGGTTCCGTCACATGAGACGCCACCGCCGACCGCGCGAGGTGTGGACTAATCCCGGGGCTCACCTGTATTGAGGTCGTGGGCCCCGGGCACGCGGGCCTGAAGCCCACGTGCTCCATTCCCGGCGTGTACTCAACTCAACCCTAGCGCCGGGCTTAGGCTTCCCAGGGCAGGCCGGCTTTGCCGAAGTGCCCGTAGTTGGTCGTCTGCCGGTAGATCGGGCGCAGGAGGTTCAGCCGCTCGATGATGGCGCGCGGCCTGAAATCGAACGTCTTCACGAAATCGACGGCCGCTTTCTCGTCCCCGGTGCCGAAGGTGTCGACCTTCACCGAGATCGGCTGCGCCATGCCGATGGCATAGGCCACCTGGATTTCCGCCCGCTTGGCGTGTCCCTGCTTCACCAGCTGTCGCGCCACGAACCTGCAGAAGTAGGCGCCGGTCCGATCCACCTTCGAAGGGTCCTTGCCGCTGAACGCTCCGCCGCCATGCCTGCCGACGCCGCCATAGGTGTCGACGATGATCTTTCGGCCAGTGACGCCGCAGTCAGCCGACGGCCCCCCCTGAATGAAGCTGCCCGTCGGATTGACCAGCACCTGAACGTCCTTGTCGAACCACTTCCCGAGCGCTCGCGGCGCCAGGGTGGACTTCACGTACTCGCGGATGCCGGCCTGGTCGATCTTGGGCGAGTGCTGGGTGGAAACCAGGACGTGCGACACGCGGACCGGCGAGCCATTCTCGTAGATGACCGACACCTGGGATTTCGCATCGGGCCGAATCCAGGCGTGCTTGCCGGCCTTGCGGTCGTCGGCGAGTCCGCGGGTCAGCGCGTGCGCCAGATGGATCGGCATCGGCATCAGCTCCGGCGTTTCGTCGGTCGCGTAGCCGTACATCATGCCCTGGTCGCCGGCGCCCTGTTCGCCGTCCTTGTTCTTCGCCGAATTGACGCCCTGGTCAATCTCAGCCGCCTGCTTGCTGATGCCGATCAGCAGGTGCACGGAACTCGCGCAAAACGGCTCGGTGTCGTCCACGTAGCCGATGTCGTGGATCGCGCCGCGAACCAGCTCTTCGTAGTTGACCTTCCCCTTCGACGTGATTTCTCCGCCAAGGATGACGAAGTTGTTCTTGCACATCACCTCGCAGGCGACGTGGCTTTCCTTGTCCTGGGAGATGTAGGCGTCGAGGACCGAGTCGGCGATATAGTCACAGACCTTGTCGGGATGCCCTTCCGACACGGACTCGGACGACACGGTATACGGCAGGTGTTGCATGATGAATCGTGGCTCCCATTCTTCGACAGCTGGAGGCATCGCGCGGAAAATGCCCCCTAAAACACGAATGGCCCGCGACTTCGTGTCGCGAGCCAACCCGCGACTTAGATAGTGTGTTGGCCGGCCATTACGCCGGCCGGCACGCGCGGCCCATCAAGTCGTAGAAATCGCCGCGCTAGACGACAACACTCACTATGAGCACCCGGTACGCCGGCTGTCAAGGCGAATCTCCGCGCCGTCCCGTGCGGCCGATGCCGGCCAGCCGGGTGTCATGCACCGCCATAATCCGATCGGATCGCGAGGGATACGTCCAGCCGGATCTGCAGCGCGGTCTCCGGCCTCGCACCCGCAGGTGCGCCGGGATCATCCGCGGAGTGCGGCAGCAATGATCCCTGGCAGCTGGGAGACGGAAGGCTTCACTTCGAACTGCGTCATTCGCCTCCCGACTTCAGCCAGGTTCCGGTGATCGGCAAACCACACCGGGGTCGGTCGAATGCGGAACGGCGCCCACATGACGGACTTCTGCGGGTGATCGATCAGCCGCGCGTTGTGCACCATGCCGCAGCCCGACTCGACGCGATCGAGCGGCCCTGTCGGATACGCCCCCCAGGTTGTACTGCTGATCGAGAAGATCACTCCGCTCCAGAGGTTCACCCCGATGGCGCCGTATCGCAGGTCGACCAGCGCACGGTCCAGCTGAAGCGCGCATTCCAGGCGGGTCCGTGAGTCGATCAGCACGACACAGGAGAGGGTGCCCCGGATCGTGTCGTTGACGAGGGGCACCGCGCGCGCGAGAAAGCCCGCGGCGTCCTCAGCGTCGACCTCCAGGGTCGACAGCACGCCGCAGAACGATTCCTCGGTCAGCGCGAACTCGCCGCGCTCCGGCATCACCTTCTGTGCGAGCGTCCACGGCACGACGCCCGGGGCCTGATCACCGAGGACAAGCGCCCCCTGGTAGCGCGCCACAAATGCGGCATGGCGATCGCCGGCCCCGGGGTAGTACGCCCGGCGCGCGGGCGTACGCGCGAGCGCTGCCCTGACGTGGCTCACGAACGCGTCACACTGCTTCCACCGGGCCGGGAGCACCAGGACCTTGGCGGCTACGCAGTTGAAGCTCGCGTTGTGGGCGACCATTGCGGCCACCTGCCTCGCCTGGAATGCAAGGTCCCCGTCGGTCCACGGGCCCGGCACGACCAGGACCGGCGTCACGCAGCCGAGTTCAGCAGTTACGGGGATCTTGACGACGGGGTCGCCGGCAGAGCGGCGCCCGGCCTGCTCCTCTGCCGTCCGTCCCCAGAGAATTGAATCGTACGTGCGCTGTGATCCCGTGAGGTGGATTCGCTCCACCAGCGGGTGCTGACACAAGGCGGCCCCGACATCGGCCCCGCCGCACACAACCGCGAGATAGCCGTCCGCAATGAGCGGCTCGAAGATGTCCTCGATGATCGGCCGTAGATATTCGTTGACCGGGTTCAGCTTCAGCAGGACGACGTGATCGTCGGCGATGAGCAGCGAAAGCGCATCGAGCGGACCGATTGCCGAAACGTTCCCAGCGCCGAGAACGAGCGCCAGCCCGCCCGCCCCAACCTCGCCCGCGTTCTTGCGCTGGTAGAGCGCGCCGTTCGACGCGGCCTGGCCAGGCTCGATCCACACCTCCGCGCGCATCCCGCGAAAGAGAATCCGGTCGTACATCGATCCCGGAAACACCTCGACCGCCAGCTGGCCGTTCATCAGGCGCCGGGTCGGCCCGGGCGCCGGAACGCCTCCCGATTCGACCGTCTCGATGAACAGGCGCAGGCCCCGCGCCACGGACATCGGCCCCGACAGCCACTCCTCTCCGGCAAGCGCCGACGCCGGGTCGATGCCTTTTGCCAGGCAACCCAGCCTGACCCACTCCGGAGCCGCGCGTGGAATCCTCGCCAGGCATCGTCGCAGCAGCCGCGTTCGATCCGCGCAGCTCAGCGCCGCCCAGGCGCCTCTTCGACTGGACAGCCGCTCGAGCGCCGACTCGACAGCACGCATCATGTGCTCCGATCGTTCCGGGGCTGCCGGCCTCCGCCCGCGAGCGGCGCATCCAGCCGCACGATTCGGTCACGCGCGGACGCGTGACGCTCCATCCACTCGAGGACATGTTGTTCCTGGCTGAAAAGCACGACCTGGCGATCGCCTGACAGGCTCTGCAGCGTCTGCAGCATCGCTTCGGTTCGACGCAGATCGCTCTGGACGGTCACCTCGTCGAACAGCAGCGGGCAGGGCTCGCCGGGCAGGGTGAGATGGATCGCCATGGCCATCCGGAGGACGAGGTAGATCTGCTCGGCGGTGCCCTGCGAGAGCAGCGAGGCATCCCTCCATTGCCCATCCGGCTCGCACACCGTGACCACCAGCGACTCCGGGTCGACACGAACGTCGACATAGCGGCCGTCGGTGATCTCGGGCAACCAGGTTCTGATCGTGCTCGCCAGGATCGGCGCCAGGTCACGATGCACGCGGTCCTGCGCCCTCCTCAAGAACTCGAGCGTCGTCGTCAGGGTCTGCTCGAGGCGCCGGACACGCACCAGCTCGCTCTCCGACAGCGCCAGCTCCTCCTCGGCCTCGACCAGGCTGCCGAGATCCCGCGCGCGCTGTTCAGCCTGGCCACGTGCGACTGCCGCCGCCTCCGCCTTCTGCAGGGCGTCCATCTCGAGTCGTGGCAGGTCTGCGTCGACCGCCGCCTGCTCCGCAACGCCGTCCTCATCCGCCCCGGCCCGCGCGCGCATCTCGAGCACGCGCGAGTCGAGCGCCGACTGCTCCTCCTCGAGGCGCTCGAGGTCGCCGCCGTCCAGCAGGTGTTCCAGCTCGCCCCACTCTCGGGAATCCTGCTCGAACCGTCGGGCGGACTGTTGCCGCTCCGCCTGCCACGCTCTGAGCGCTGCAACCAGCTCCGCGATCTCACGACCGAGGATGCCGCAACGCGCCGCAACCTCGACCAGCTCGCGTTCGGCCGAATCCCGGCGGGCCAGGGCATCTTCCCTCGCCCGTTCCGCCGCATCCCGGCCGGCCAGTTCGCGCATCAGGCCCGCGCGTCGGCCTGCGTCGGCAGCCTGTTCCGAGCGCCCCAGGCAGTCCTGTTCGTACTTCAGGAGCGCCGCCTCGACGCCATTGTCCAGTTCGACACCACGTCCGCTCAGGGCGGCTTCGAGGAGCTCCCTGCCCTGCGCCAGATTCTCGAGCAGCCGCCCACGCGTGTCGCTCCATCGTTCGGCGTCCGCTCGCAGGCGATCCGCCGACTCGAGGCTGTCGGCGAGCGCCTGCAGCGCTGCGGCCTCCGGCCGGACGCCGAGCGCCGCCGCCTTCTCGCGAGCGGCCTGCTGCTGGTGCAGCACTATGGAGATCGAATGCCGGCCGTCGCCCAGCTGGGAGTCGATCTCGCGCAGGTCCTCCAGGATCCGGACTTCGATTCGCCGGCCGGCCTGCATCATCCACCAGGCGAGGCCGCCGGCACCGGCGATCAGGAGCCCCGCGCCAATCGCCACCTGGCCGCCCGCGATCGCCGCCACGCCGCCGGCCGCACAGGCCAGAGCGAGCAGCACGACGCCGAGCCCCCATTTCCGGCGCGCGCGAACACGATCCAGTTCGCGCTGGCGCTGGCGCCGCCGCTCATCGAGCACGGCGTCCAGCACGGGAACGGGCTGATCGAGCGCCCTGGCCAGCTCACGAACAGCCGCAGGAGACACTTCGCTCGAGGGACCCGGCCCGGGGAGCGGGGGCCGCTGGGCGTCGTGGAGTTCGAGCGCCTGCAGCGAGCGGCCGAGCGCGCGATGCGCGTCGAGAACCGAGGGATGCACCACGCAGTCGCCCGTCGGCGCGACGGGGAGAGCGTCGATCTGGCGCCGCAAGTCGGCAGCGTCGGGTCCGTTCAGATCGACCGCGTCCGGCCGCGTCTCCCATGAACGCAGTGCCCCGGCCACCTCCTGAATCAGCGAGTCGTCGGCGTCGCGGACTGGAGCCCCCCCCGGATGCCGTGCCTGCAATTCCCGTATGCGCGCCACGCGGACCCTGAACCGCTCGAGGTCCGCCGTCGACCGCGCCAGACGGGCACCGGCCAGCCGGCCGTCTGCCTGCTCGGCGGCGAGTCGAAGACGGTCGGCTTCCTCGACGCCGCGCCGGGACTCTTCGTGCTGCTGCCTGACGCTGTCGAGTGCGGTTCTGGCTCTCGCGACGCGATCGATCGCCCGGCGGAGAGGCTTGGTGCTGCTGCTGCGATCGAGCCCGACCAGTTCGGACAGGGCGCCCTTTATCCGGTCGATCGCCGCCGCGGCGGTTCCTTCCGAGCTTGCCGTTGCGGCAGCACGTTGCAGATAGTCCTGGAGCAGCGCACTGTCGTCCTTCACCGCAACAATCTGGCCCTGGCGAACGCAGGCCACCGACAGAAATGAGCGCCGATCGAGCCCGAGCCACCGGGATCCATCCGGCGTGCCGTCGTGGGTGATTTCGGACGAGACATCGCGCCCGAGCAAGTCGTCCCACGCCTTCGACTCCCGGCCACCGTCGAGATCCTGTTGAAGGCGAATGCGACGGCCGTCCGCCAGCTCGACCAGCGCGTCGACCGCCCAGAGGCTGCCGCCCCAGGGCCGATGCCGATCGCGGAACGCCTTGTCCTCCGCGCGGGGGCCGCCCTTGCCGCGACGTAGGCCGCACAGCCCGGCGTACAGGGCCGCGTGCCACGACGACTTCCCTGCCTCGTTGGCGCCCCAGATCAGGGTCAACCCTTCGGCAAGCACCAGGGTCCGGTCGGCAAACGGTCCGAACGGATGAGCCGTAACCGAGATGATCTTCACCTCACTCCACCTCGAGATCTTCGCGCCCTTCGAGCGCCCGAAGCCCGGTCACGATGACGCGCCGGAGCTCGTCGGCCGGCAGCGCCGCGGCCTGCACGTCCCGGACGAACTGGCCGCGCACGGTGGTCTCGCGTGTAATGGAGTCGAGGTCGTAGGCGGTCCGCAACGACGTCGCCCGAATGACGAGGCCGTCGAGGTGATCGCCCACGTCGTTCAGATCGTGCTCGTCGAACATC
>CAWFQE010000008.1:0-237936 GCA_963817885.1 uncultured Acidobacteriota bacterium
GCGGGCGCCGACGCGCCGGAAGCCTTCAGTATCACGCCGTTCACTCAGGCAATCCCGGTGTTGGATGGAAGTAAGCCAGACGATCACGGCCGGAAAGTCAATCTGCTGTTGCTGACAACAGGTCTTTGGATAGGCGGGGCTGAGGTCGTCGTTCGTGACCTGGCCCAGACGATTGACCGCAAACGGTTCAACGTGAGCATTTGCTGCCTCAAGGTACTTGGCATGATCGGCCAGGACCTGGCGGACTCCGGCGTCGACATCTGTACGCTGCCGGGCGTCGATCCAGAGCGCGTGGACTACTTCACATCCATCAAACTTCGCCGCGTGATCCGGGACAGGTGTATTGACGTTGTTCACAGCCATACGACCCATGCACTGGCCGACGGCATCCTGTGTAAACTGACTACCCCCGGCCTGAAGGTTGTCCACACGTTTCACTTCGGCAACTACCCGCACGCGGGTGGCCGGACGCTGTGGATGGAGCGAGTCTGCTCCCGCTTCGCCGATCGCCTGGTCGCAGTTGGCGAGTTTCAACGTGAGCAGATCAAGTCGGTGCTCCACCTTCGTGAAGGCGCGGTAGGCACGGTCTTGAACGGAGTGCGGATGCCGGCATCCGGAGGGGGTGATCTGGAGTTTCGCTCCCGTGTAGGTGCGCAGGGGAAGATCCTGGTGGGCACTATCGTGACACTGATTGAACAGAAGGGCCTTCGGGATCTGCTTTCCGTCGCCCGGCGCGTCCGCGAAATCAGCGACAGGGTGCGCTTTGTCGTTGTCGGAGAAGGACCCCTGCGGGGGGAACTCGAGCGCCTGCGTCGAAACCTGGGGCTGGAAGACACCGTCGTCTTCTACAGTTGGCTTCGGAACGCAGCGGAAACGGCGCTGCCGGCGTTCGACATCTACTTTCAACCTTCCCTTTGGGAGGCCATGTCCATTTCGATTCTCGAAGCCATGGCGGCCGGGAAGGCGATCGTCGCGACAGATGTCGGAGAGACGCCACGGGTCGTCGAAGACCGCGCGCAGGGCCTCCTGTTTCGGCCGGGTGATGTCAATGGTATGGCCGACGCGATATTGATGCTGGCCGCCGATCCCGGCTGGAGGCGAAGGCTGGGCGATGCGGCTGCTCAACAGGTCGCCGAGCGATTCACGGTCGATCACATGACCCGCGCCTACGAGAAGGTCTATCTCGACGTCCTGCAATTGGGGCCAAGACCGGTGACGCATGGCGCATCCTAACGAAGAACCGTCGGGGGAGAACCCGACTCGAGCCGAAAGCCATTGGCCGCCGGCGGTGATCGCGGGTGCGTTCCAGACGGGCGTACTTGGCGTTCGCACCCTGACGCGCCGCGGGGTTCGCGCGGTATGTTTCGATTCCAATCCGCGAAATCCCGGGTTTCGGTCCGTGTACGGCCCGGCTCGCCTCTGCCCGAATCCTGACACCGACGCGGACGGGTGGACGCGCTTCATGGTCGAACTGGCCAAGTCGATGGACGGAAGGCCAGTGCTCATCTCGAGCTCAGATCAGTTCGTAACCGCGATTGCCAGAAACAGGGAACTGCTGGCGGACCACTACACCATTTCGCCCGGATGTGCGATCCAGGGACTGCTGGCTGATAAGCAGACGCAGTATGACCTCGCCGCCAGACACGGCGTGCCCATGCCGACAACCCGGAACGCGACCTCCGAAGCTCAGGTCGCGGAGTTCTCGAGGACTGCGCGTTTTCCGTGTCTCCTCAAGCCGACGCATTTTCGGCTGTGGCAACGGTTTCCACAGGGGCATCCGCTGTCGTATCGCAAGATTGCCATTGCCGAGAGCGCGGAAGGGCTGGTCCAATCCTATCGGCTGGCCGCGGCCGTCAGCCCCCACGTCATTCTGCAGGAGATTATCGAAGGTCCTGACACGGACAAGCGGGTGTACCTGGCCTGCTACGGCGGTCAGGGCCAGCGAATTGCCCATGCCATGTTCCGAGAGCTGCGCTGCGACCCGTTGGGGTTTGGACCTGCGACCGTGTCGGAACCCGTGACAGACCCGGAGACCGACGGGGTGTGCGATCAATTCCTGCGCCGAATCGGGTACGTCGGCATCTGCGAGATCGAGATGAAGTGGGACTCGCGTGACGGGCAGGTCAAACTGATCGAGGCGAACCCAAGGCTGTCGGGCGGAGGGGACGCTGCGCCCTACGCTGGCGTGGACCTGTGCTGGATTCACTATCTGGATCTGATTGGCAAGCGCGTCGCGGCGGTGGCGCCGCGTGATGCCGACTTTCGACACGTGGTCCTGCGCGCCGACGGCCGGACGGTCCCGGCCTACTGGCGGGAGGGTCTCATCTCGTGGCGGGACGTCTGCCGTTCTTACCGCCCTCCATTGGCGTTCTACGACCTCGATCCGCGTGACTGGCGGTACTCGATCGAGACACTGCTGATTGCCGCACGGGGGTTCGTTGCGGGCGTACTCTGGGGACGGCGCTCATGACGCAGGCGGTCGTCACACCGGGGCGGGTCGGACGCGTATGAGGCATTCACCCTCGAGAATCGCTACCTGCGTGCGGTCATCATTCCCGAGCTCGGAGGTCGTGTCTGGGAACTCGAGGACCGGATCCGCGGGCGGCAGTGGATCTGGCACCGGGAAGGCGTGCCTCTCGTCGCGTCGGCGCCAGGCGCGGTCTATGACGACGTCTGGGCCGGGGGGTGGGAGGAACTGTTCCCGAACGACGCGCCCGGCCACTTCGAGGGGCGAACACTACCCGACCACGGCGAGTGGTGGACCATGGCGTGGCGCGCGGTCCACTCGGGCGCTGGGCCTGTGGCCCGCGTGTGCCTGTCGGCGACGTCGCGGATCCTTCACGCCGATTGCCTCAAGGAGTTCGTGCTGCCTGGCGACGCCGCGGCATTGACCGTGTCCTACCGGATCAGGAACCTGGAGCCCGGGCCTGTCCACTTCCTGTTCAAGCAGCATCTGCCCGTGAGCATCACGCCGTCCTGTCGGCTCGTCCTTCCAGGGGGCCGTGTACGTGCAGTGGATGAGGCCTTCGGCAACCTCTTGCCGGCCCCAGGGCCTTTCAACTGGCCCGAGGCTGCCGGCGCGGACGGCAGCACGACGGACCTTCGGGTGATTCGTCCCAGGTCGAGTCGCTCCAGGGAGTTCGTCTACGTCACTGGACTGCCGGCACCCTGGTGCGCGGTCGACGACCGCGAGCGACAGGCGTCGATCCGTATGACCTTCGACGCACGGACATTGCCATTCGTGTGGCTCTTCCTGTCCTATGGCGGTTGGCGGGACACCTACACGGCCGTCCTCGAGCCGTGCACGAACATGCCGAAGGACCTTGCCGAAGCGGTGCGATTGGGCCAGTCCGCGAGGCTCGACCAGGGTGGGGAGTTCGCCACGACGGTAACCATCACCCTCGGCTCCCTCCTGGAGGCCACATGTTGACGCGCATCCTCGGGGTGATTCCCGCCCGGATGGGATCCTCCCGGTTTCCGGGCAAGCCCCTGGCGCTGCTTCACGGCCGCCCAATGGTGGAGCACGTATACCGTCGAACGGCGATGTGCCCTCTCCTGGACGAGGTCGTGATTGCGACGTGTGACGAAGAGATCGTCCGCTCGGCTGAAGCGTTCGGAGCCAGAGCGGTCATGACGTCGGCTGCCCACGAGCGCGCGACCGACCGGGTGGCCGAAGTGAGCGCACACGATGCCGCGGAGATCGTGGTCATGGTGCAGGGCGACGAGCCCATGGTGCAGCCCGACATGATCACGGCAGCCATCGAGGCGATGCATTCCGATTCGGCATTGTCGTGCGTGAACCTGGGCGCCGCGATTCGCTCGGAGGAGGAATTGCTCGATCCCAACACCATCAAGGTCGTGACGGACCGAACCGGAAAGGCGCTCTATTTCTCGCGATTGCCAATCCCATTCCGGGGCGGCCGGCCGTTTGCACGCGAGGGCTGGTGGAAGCAGGTGTGCGTGATCGCGTTCCGCCGTGCGGCACTGCGGGAGTTTGCTTCGATGCCCCAGGGACCACTCGAGGTCGCCGAATCGGTGGACATGCTACGATTCCTCGAAAATGGCGTCCCGGTGCAGGTGGTGCCTACCCGCACGATGACGCACGCGGTCGATACGAGGGAAGATCTCGAGCTCGTGGCGTCGCTGATCGCCCATCCTTCCGCGAATTCGCGGCGAGTCGATTGACATGGCACGCTGGAAGGTACTCGTCACCGCACCTCGGGCGTGTGAGGCGATCGGTCGCTATCGCGACGGGCTGGACGCTGCCGGGTGCGACGTCGAGAGCTGTCCTCCGGCTGAACGGTTCGACGAGGCCGAGCTGCTGCACTCTGGTACGCGACGCTGACGCCGTTGTCTGCGGCGACGACCGATTCTCGGACCTGGTGTTCGAGGCCGCGCCAAGGCTCAGGGTGGTTGCGAAGTGGGGCACCGGGATCGACTCGATTGACCTCGACAGTGCCCGCCGGCACGGCGTCAGGGTCTGCAACACTCCGGGTGCGTTCAGCGATCCGGTGGCCGACTCGGTTCTCGGCTACGTGCTGTTGTTCGCGCGTCGCCTCGACCGCATGACCCAGCGACGTTCGCGAGGGACGCTGGGTCCATGTGCCGCTTCGCTCCCTGTCGGAGTGCACGATCGGGATAGTGGGATTCGGCAACATCGGGACGGCCGTCGCCCGTCGCGCCGCGGCGTTCAAGATGCGGATCCTCGCGTGCGATATCAGACCGCTCACTGGAAGTGCCGCGGCGGAACTGGGTGTTCGAGTTGTCGACGTTGGAGCAGTTGTTGGCGGAGAGCGATTTCGTCACGCTGCACGCCGACCTCCGGCCCGGCAACCGGCAACTCGTGAACGCCCGGCGCCTGGGTCTCATGCGGCCGACCTCAGTGCTCATCAATACCGCGCGGGGTGAACTCGTCGACGAGGATGCCCTTGTCCTGGCGCTCGAGCAAGGCCGGATCGCCGGCGCGGCGCTGGACGTGTTCAGGGAAGAGCCCTTGCCCGCGTTGAACCCGCTCTGCCGGATGGAGAACGTGTACCTGGCGCCACACAACGCCAACTCGAGCGCGGCCGCGGCGGAGCGGGTGCACGCGAACACCATCCGCAACGTCCTCGAAGTGCTTGGAACTTCATTGCCATGACCAGTGATCATCTGCCGGAAATCAGCATTGTCATCCGGGCCTTCAACGAGGAGCGCTGGCTTCCGGAGGTCCTTGCGTCGCTCAGCAGGCAGACCTGCCGGGACTTCGAGGTGCTGCTCGTCGACTCGGGCTCCACCGACCGGACGCGGGAGATCGCCGCAGCGAATGGAGTCCGCGTCATCCGGCTCCGATCCGAGGACTTCACCTTCGGGCACTCCCTGAACGTCGGCATCCAGGAAGCCCGGGGCTCGCTCGTCGCCATCCTGTCGGCGCACGCGATTCCCGCAGACGAGGGATGGCTCGAACGGCTCGTGGCGCCGCTGCGACAGCCGGGTGTCGCGCTCGTCTACGGCGGACAGCGCGGGCACGAGATCTCGAAGTTCTCCGAGGCGCGCGACTTCGAGCGGATCTTCCCGTCGCAGGGCGCCGAAGTGGATCCGGAGCACCCGTTTGCGAACAACGCCAACTCGGCGATCAGGAAGGCCCTGTGGGAAACGCATCCGTTCGACAAAGGGCTTCCCGGGCTCGAAGACATCGAGTGGGCGAAGTACTGGATGAACAACGGCCACAAGGTGCTGTACGAGCCGGCGGCCTGTATCATCCACGTGCACACCGAGTCCTGGAGCCAGATACGCCGCCGCTTCCACCGCGAGGGCATGGCGGCGCGGTGGGTCGGTACCAAGATCCTTCGTCACATACCGGGAGAAGTGTGGCGTGAGTTGCGGTGGTGCGGCCGCGATCTGTCCCTGGCCGTGCGGCAGAGGCAACTGCGCCAATTTGCCGGCCAGATCCTGAGGTTTCGGTACGAGAAACTCTTCGCGACCGTAAGAGGTATCGTCTACAGCCGCGGGCTCAGCAATCCCAGCCGGCGGGTGGAGATGTACTTCCAGAAGGACTTCCCGGCAGTCGTCATTCAGGGTCCCCACCGCGCTCGTCTCGAGAGACGCAAAGTCCAGAACCTTCGACCGGGTGAGGTGCTGGTACGGGTCGCGTTCGTGGGGGTCTGCGGCACGGATCTCGAAGTCCTCGAGGGCAGCCTCGGTTACTACAAGACGGGCATGGCGTCGTACCCGATCGTGCCCGGCCACGAATCGTCAGGGACGATCGCCGACGCCGGGTTTCGCGTGTCCGACCTCAGCGAAGGCGACCGCGTCGTGGTCGAGTGCATCCAGGGGTGCGGAGAGTGTGCCGATTGCCTCAACGACGAGGCGATTCGGTGTCGCGATCGGCAGGAGGTCGGAGTCATCGGCCAGGACGGAGCGTTTGCCGGCTTCCTCGTCACGCGCGCACGGTACGTTCACAAGATTCCTCCGAGCGGTGACCCTGGCGGAGGCTGCCCTGGCCGAACCGCTTGCCGTGGTGATCAAGGGACTTCGCAGGCTGGGCTCGAAGCCGCAGGGCGACCGGCCGAGGAAGTGTGCGGTGGTGGGAGCCGGCACGATAGGTCAGCTCGCGGCCCGCGTCCTTGCCTTGCGGGGACATTCGGTGACGGTTTTCGACAAGGAGCGAGCGCGCCTGGCTTCTCTGAACGATGGTGTGTCGACGGCGCAGTCACTGGAGGACCTTCACCCGTTCGAATGGTTCGTCGAGGCGACCGGGAACCCCGAGGTGCTGTCCACACTCATTCAGCAGTCGGCGACCGGAGCGACACTTCTCTTGATGGGGCTCCCTTACGCTCTGCAGCCGTTCAGCTTCGAGTCGATCGTCTGCTACGATCGATCGGTCATCGGCACCGTCGGGAGCGGTGCATCAGACTTCGATGAGGCGCTCCGCACATTGCCGTTGATCGACACAGCGCCTTTCCTCCAGTCGACCTTCCCTCTGACCAGGTTCGAGGAGGCGTTGAAGCTGGTCCGCTCGCGATCGGTTCTGAAAGTCATGCTGCATCCCGACACCGGCGCAGCCTGATGGTGCGGCAGGAAAGGGCCGGATATCCTGTTCCGCTTTGAATTGAAGCCACCCATGAGCCGTAGTCAGGTCCGTGGCAGGAGAGGTGCCAGGAATGAGATCGCGTAGGCCACGCTCACTGGGACGATCGTCGCAAGAACCGATTGATTCCTCTCACCAGATTCCTCTTCGACACGTCAACGGCGAAACGGACGCGGTTTCGGTAGATTCGAATACGGGTGGTCTTTCGCTTGCGGTTCGTGAACCGCTTCTTGAATTCTTCGTCACCCACGCCGAAATCGAACTCTGTCCGCTGCTTGTCGATTGCATAGCCCAACACGTGCCGGAGTAAGACCAGGCCGGGCGACTGCCGGGCGTATGCGATGTCGAACGAAGGCTTGTACCACATGACGACGCCGTTGTAGTCGAATCCGTAGTGGAAGGCCACCGGATGGTCGTTGTGCTCGACTACTGAAAACAGGAGCCATCCCGCATCGTCGATATCACTAGCGAGTTGCCGGTAGAACACCCGATTCCGGAGGTCCGTGAAGAGGCTTGGCGTTCCGCTGTCTGCCCAACGTCTGACGTGCTGGTCGAAAAATCTGTCGATATAGGGGTCGACGTCAGCGAATCTCGTCATGTCACGGCAGAGAAGCCGGCCGTGTCGCCGAAAGTAGTTCTCACGCCGGCGCAGGCTGGGCTTGTTGAAGACTTGCCGCGCCGCCTCCTCGTGACCGTCGATGATGAACGTCGGACACAGGAAGTGATCCTCAACTACAAGGACATGATTGGCGGCGGCGCAGATGCCCGTTACCAGATCCACCGTCGGAGACGCCGCCGGGATGTTGTTCAGCTCGATGACGTCCCATCCCTGGTCCGCCAAGATAGCCTCGAAAAGCGTTGCCAGAACCTTCGGACCCTCGCACCCGATCAGGAAATCACAGTAATCTGCCCGCCCATCTCCGAGAAAGCGGACAACACGCCCTCGCGAACGTGTTCTTCTCACGACGAGCGGGGCAACGCCTGCAACGCGGCCCTCGTTCACGGCGCTGACGAAGAACGGCTGATAATCGTCCCCGAAAACACTCCACCAGCTCCGTGTCCACTGCCAGGACTGAAACACGGTGTTCGTATGGCTGGCCGCTGCCAGTTCACTCCACTCCTGCGGGCCGAGTCCTAGATCTTCAACCGATGATGCGACCCGTGCTCGCATCACATCCCCGGCCCGGCGCTGTGACCACGCATGCCTGTTTGGCAGGCGGCGACGACGTTGATCGCGCGCTCCACATCCCCAGGCGTCACGTACGGGTGTGTCGGCAACGTAAGGATCCGACGTGCCACCGCTCGACCCGCGTCGGCTTTCGTGGAACCGGCGAGCACATCACGAAGGGCCGGGATGTCGGCGATCGACTCGGGGTACGAGCTTGTAGCGCCTATTCCCGCCTGTCGGAGATCGCGAGCAAGTCGGTCACGGAGGGCATTGTCTCGAGCCAGCACCGGGAAACGAAGATACGTGGCTTCCGCCCCTTCCACCGGGCGGACGGGCGTGAGGAAAGGCACGTTCGGCATGAGGGCGAGATAGCGTTCGGCATTCGCGCGACGGCAAGTCGAGAACTCCGACAGGCGCGGCCACATGGCCCGAGCCAGCGCGGCTAGTCCCCGCGATGCGCGCAGGAGAGGAAACTTGTCGTCATAGACGGTCTCTCCGAGCCCGAGCCCCGGCAACGCGTTCAGCATCCAATACAGGCTGGGCCGAAGAAACACGACGTATGCAAGGAGCTTTGCGACGCGCTCGGGCGCGCCGAGAATGCCTGGTCGCGGCATGTCCTTCATTCGGGCACGGAGCGCCAGGGCGATGTCATCCGAGTCCGTCACGAGCGCTCCCCCGTCGATCGCCGCCAACGGTTTTCCCTTGTCGAAACTGAGCAAGCCGGCGTCTCCCCACGCGCCGGACAAGCGGCCTCCTACCTTCGCTCCAAGCGACTGAGCCGCATCGTCAACCAGGAAGACCCCGTTGTCGTGCGCAATCCGGGCGATGGTTGGCAGCCGCCCCGGGAGACCGTAGAGGTTCGTAGTGACGATGGCCACGACACGGCGGAAGTCCGTGTTACCAAGCTGTTCGAGATCGAAGTCCAGAGTGGCCCGTTCGATGTCGACCACGCGAGGCCGCAAACCTGCTCTCACGGTGGACGCCGCCACGGAGTAGCAGGTGTACGAGGGAAGCACGACCTCGTTTCGCTCGGGCTCAGAGAGGGACTTCAACGCAGACAGCAGCAGTGTCAGCCCGGCCCGGCCGGTGATGGCGAGCTGACAATGCCGGCGACCGATGTCGGAACATATCAGGCTTTCGAGCTCCTGCTCGGACTCTCCCAGGCGCGTCCAGAGACGAGACCAGGCGGCAAGGTCCCGCCCCCCGATGGGAGAGCCGGCCGGCGGCACGAATCGGCCTATGCTCAAGCCCCTTCCCCTTTCCAACCTGTGCTGCGCCGACCTGGCAGCATGGAGCCAGAGCCGACAAGGCTCACGTCACTGAGTTCCGTGTCAGGCAGGGGCCCCTCAGGTGCCTGCGCCAACGGGAAACGTCGCTCGAGCCAGGCGAGGCTCCGCGCCAGCATGTCCGCCTGCCACTGCTCGAAGGTCAGGACGTGGTTTGCACCCGCGATCACCCCAATCTCGAGAAGGTCCTTGTGTTGCTCCACGGCCGCCCGGTGACGACTCAGGAACTTCTCCTCGAATTCCCACCAGAGCCGGTCCATCTCGCTGAACAGCAGCAGGACCGGTCGACGTCTCGACAGGAACGCGAGGAACGCCGGCGGAAACAGCGAGTTCGTATTGTCCTTCGGCCCCCCGGCGTCGGAGTTCTGCCTGGCAGTCCGGCCAGCGGCTGACCCGAGGGACCTGGCGAGCAGGCGAAAATCGCTTCTCAGGGTCAGAAGCCGGAGCCAGGCCCGCCAGTCGGTCAGCTTGCGCAGATAGCCCCTGCGGATCTGTCCCAGCTGGCCTTTGGTGATGTATCGGTACTTGTCGACGTTCGTACCGTCCAGCATGACGGGAAGGCCAAGTGCGAGGATGCCGGCGACATCGTCGCGAGACGGAGAGGCCAGCACCGCCGTGATGGCGCCGCCGCACAGGCCCCCAAGGATGACTCGCCGGATGCCGTATGCCTTGCGCATCCACTCGATCGCGGCAGCTGTGTCACCGACGTACCGGCCGACCTGGATGGACGCATAGAGATCAGCGAGATACTTCTCGCCAATCACTCCCTCGGAATCGCCAAGCCCGTAGAAGTCGAACCGAAGCACCCAGTAGCCGCGCTCGGCGAAGGCTGCCGCCATCTTGCTGTAGAGCCCGTGCGGCCCGACGCGCATCTTGACGCCGGGCGAGAGCAGAATGATGGCCAGGTCCGTGCGGCGATCCGGTGAGGGTTCGTGGACGATACCGAACAGTCTCAGCCCATCCCGGTTCTCGAACGTGACCGCAGTAACCTGGGGCGTCATCGGGCTTCCAGCCAGGACAGGGTGGCGGTGAACAGGTTTGGCGCCGTTTCGTAGAACCGCGGAATCTCTTTCCAGAATGGCTCCTCCTGGACTGTGAGGAGGGTGGCATTCGCGTAGCGTCCCGCCAGTTCCTTGAGCTCCGCAGTCGGGCGTGCGCCATCCATGCGGTCGATATGAACGATGAGGGTCGGGCGGCCGAATCGCCTGGGCGCGCTCGCCAGTGCGATCGCAGTCAGCTGTTCGTAATGCTGGCAGGCGAGGGCGTAGCCGTCGACGTTGACTGCCTCCCCTGCTCTCATCGCTTGGACCAGCGCCGCGCGGTCCTGCCGAACTTCCTTGTAGACCGCCACCTGGGTGGTCAGATTCACGCGCAGGAGATCCTGGGCGTACCGGTCGCCTTCGACCACTGGCGCCCACAACACGAGCGCTCGCACGTCGTCGCGCTCCTCGACGGCCAGGGCCGCGAGCGTCGCACCAAGCCTGAGGCCGAGCACTGCGACCTCACGCGAGCCCGTGACTTCTTTCAGCCTGTCGATGGCGCACGAAAGATCACCCACCGCGCCGCTGACGCTGGACTGGCTGAACTCCCCTTCGCTGTCCCCGTTGCCGGCCTGGTCGAACCGCAGGACGGTGTGTCCACGCAGGGCCAGCTCGCGCGCGAAGCTCACGAACATCCTGTGCGTCCAGAGCTTCTCCTCCGCGAACGGGTGGCAGAACACGACCGGCAACCTCGCCGCGGTCCCTTCCGCCTCGTGAAGGACTCCGAACAGCGACAGGTCACCGTGCGGAAAGAAGAATGGATTCTCCGTCATGCCAGTCCGTCCGAACTCGCCGAGGCGAAGACCCGGCCGGCCTTCGTTGTGCGTCGCACGATCTGCCGCCCGACATCGGCGGCGAGCGCCCAAGCGCTACGTGCCGACATGGGATAGGCGAGTGAGAGTGAGTACTCTCGAGAGACCGGGTTCCATCGCCTCTCCCACGCCTCCTCCACTCCAAGAAACTCGTATGTCTCGAGCCCGTTCACCAGTGCGTCCTTCACCGCTTCTGCCGTCAGGAGGAGCCCCGGCGAGCAACGCGCGAGCCGTTCATCGAAGGCAATCTTGAGCACCCAGAGCCTGCCGTAGGCGGCGATCGCCAGTTGCGCGGCTGCGAGATCCCCTCCCACAAAGAGGCGCGCCACCCTCAGGGCCCCACGCGCCGCGGTCGCGTGAGCAACGTCGACGAAGAACGAGCGCAGCGCGTCTCGATGCTGAAGAGCCGATCCGGAACGCCCTTTCCAGCCCGACGCCTCGAGCCGCACGAATTCTTCGAACAGCGAGCTTGCGTCGGCCGGCACAGGTGACACGACATCGAACCGGACCTCCCCGATCAGCTCGGCGCGCCGTCTTGCGCGGCTGACGTCGTACCGCAACTTCGGTGACAAGGAAGCCAAGAACGCCTGCCAGTTGCCTCGAAGAGGGATTGCCAGCGAACCTGGTGCCTGCCTCTTCACAACCAGACACCGACGCCCGAGGCTCCCTGTAATCCTTCCGCAGGCGGCAGCGCCTTCCGCCATACGGTCCAGAGCGACCGGGTATCCTTGCGACGAAACCCCTCTGATCAGGCGTTCGACCGAATCCTCACTGTCGTGCAGAAAACCGGAAGGCTCGTAGAGCGCCGCTGCTCCCAGAAACTCGAGCCGACTCACACCTCGAGCGCGCCGTACCGCCAACGGCGCCGCCGCGTGGAGAACGCCGCCAGTCCTGTCCACGACGACAAACAGATCCCGTTCGGCGTGGAGCGTGCTGGCACAGCTGAAGAACCATTCGTGCCAGAGCAACGGGTTCCCGTGGAGGTCTGCGAGTCGATTCCACTCGCTGTGCAGCGCCTCGAACTGCCGAAGGGAACGGATCACGTCCATATCATCACTGCCACGATGGCAAGAGTGCGGTCCTGGTCGACACGGGCGTGGGCCATCTCGCCTGACGTCACACTGCCGGGTTCACCGAGTAGCCTCGGCCAGGACGACGACCGATGATCCTCGCGAGCATTCTCGCCCGGACGGCCTGCCTCAGGAGCACCCGGCCCACGGGCAGCCGTGCACACATCCCACAGACACCGGCCCATATCGACCGACTTCTGTCGCCGATGGCCGACCAACGTGCCAGCGAGGCCCGGGCGATATCCGGTCGCGATGCGAGAATCGCCTCGCAGGCGACGGCCAGGCACGCATGAGCCTCCGCTCGCTCGACCGCTCGCCTGCGCTGCCGGACGAACTGGTCGTCCGCCTTCCAGGTCCGCTCGACCAGCCCCAGGTAACCCTGCGCCTTCGCAAGACGGCTGCACCCGGTCAGGCGCCCCGGCGCCTGGTGTCCGCGGTTTGCCGTCGTGGCGATGTCCATGAAGGCCACATCGTGACTTCGAGCGATGCGCGCGAAGAATTCCCAATCCTCGAAAATCGACACCCCTTCGGTGAATCGACCGCCCGGCCCGAGCGCACTGCGCTTCACCACTGCTGTAGACGTCAGGAGCAGCGCCTCGTCGAGCAGGGCCGGATAGATCCACCCGTGGTAGATGGGAAACGGGGCCAATCCAGGCGGAAGCTCCATTCCTATCGCACTCGACGCCGTGGTCGCCGGATAGAACGATGCGAGATCGACAGGCTGTGCCAGCCACGATCGACTGCCGTTCGGACGTATCGTGCCGGCATCCTTCAGGACATCGAACTCCGAGCACACGAGGCTGACGGCCGGCATCCTCTCGAGCAGCGCCACCTGCAACTCCAGCTTGAAGGGATACCAGAGGTCGTCCGAATCCAGGAACGCGATCAGGTCACCCTTCGCGGCTCCGATGCCCGCGTTGCGAGCGGCAGCGACACCCCGGTTCTCCTGCGAAATGCAGCGCACGCGACCACCGAACCCGCTCACGACGTTCGCGGTGTCGTCGGTGGAGCCGTCGTCAACCACGATGATCTCGCCCGGAGGACGCGTCTGCGCGAGCGCGCTCTCGATCGCGGCGCCGAGCATCGCGGCCCGGTTGTACGTGGGAATGATGACGCTGACGTCCATCACACCGCGCCTACCCTTCGGTTCCGAGCGTCAAGCGGCCGGGATCCCGCCGTTCACTTTCCGTTCGACATAGGTTGCGATCCGCAAGACGCCGTCGAGATTCTCCGGCATGATCTCATCGTCTTCGACCGCGACCCCGAACTCGGTTTGCAGGAAGCCGATAATCTCCAGAAGGCCGGTCGAATCCACGATGCCTGTGTCGAGAAGCGACGCGGTGTCGGGAAGAAGAGCCGGGTTGGGTACATAGAATGCGGTCGTGATGAACTGCCGAACCCGGTCCTTGATGTCGCTCACGCTACCCTCCATCGTGTTCCCTTCCGCCCTGACCCGCCTGCCATCCGGCTGGGCGGCCTTGTTCTGCTGACCCTGACAGTTGCTACGCGTGGCAGCGACGGCAGACCACGACCCGCGTCGAAACGGTGAACGCCTCCGGGCGATTCCCACGCTGCCTGCGGATGGTCTCTGGTGTCAGCCCGATGCCGTCACGACGCCCCTCCCGAAGGGAGCGACGCGAGCATGACGAGGAGCTCTTCTGCCACGCGCCGCCGACCTGTGCTCTCCCAGGTGCCGACCGTCGCTCGCGTATGGCGGGAAGAGGGCGAGGCCGGTCTGCCCGTTGAACTGGAACCGCTGCAGCCTGCCGTCCAAGTCGGCCGACTCGATGGCGGCGAGATCGAATACCGGTTCGCGTCCCTCATACTGGCGACGCATCAACGTATTGAACTGCTCGCGCCGTATGTTTTCCGCGTAGCCGCCCGGTGCGCGCCCCAGCGTCCGCTTGACGATGGCCTTTGGACCTGTCTGCACTACGGTTATCGGCACGGTAACGTGAACGAAGACCACCGCCGGATACGTCGCACGGAGGCGGGCCATCGTATCCCGGTAGTAGGCAAAGATCTTTTCCGCATCCGTGCCCTCCGTGAAGTCGATGTAGCAGTACTTGTGGAACGCGACATCCACCCGTGAGCCCTGGCGCTCCATGACCTGTCTGGCGAAATCGTCGGTCTTGGACGACGGCGCGCCGTTTGTCCCAACCTGGCCATGGGCAAAGAAGCCGCCGGATGCGGGCCACGCCCCGCCACTCCCGATGATCTGGAGAGCCGGGCCATGGCCGGCGGCGACCAGGTCGGCGATACCCTGCACGATGTTCGCGCCCACCGACTGATGGCCGAAGAAGATCCGCCTGGCGGCCAGGGCGGCCCTCGCGCCTTCGGTCAGTTCATCGATCGTTCGGACAGGTCTTCTCGCGTCGTTCACTGGGCCTCCGCACGCAGCGCCAAACGCCACGACTGCTCCCGCCAGGAGCGCCAGTATCCGGGCGGTTCCGCGGGTTCTCATGAGCCGGCCCTTCCTGCGCCCGAGGCTGGCTCGACAGCCGCATGCCCGACGGCCATCTGCCTCAGGGACAGCTTGTCGATCTTGCCGATGCCGCTTTTCGGAATCGAGGGCAGGACGACGAACTCGACGGGCACCTTGTGCGCGGCTAACCGCGCGTGGCAGAAGGTGAGGACCTCCCCGATGTGAGCGCGCGCGCCTTGCCGCACCGCTATGAACGCAAAAGGAGCCTCGCCGAGCAGATCATGGGGAACGGGCACGACGGCGGCCTCGGAAATCGCCGGATGCTCGTTCAGAACGTCCTCGATCTCCTTTGCCCCCACGCGATGCGCGCCCACCTTGATCATGTCGTGCTTACGGCCCACCAGGTAGAGGAACCCCTCCTGGTCGGCGTAGCCAAGATCGCCCGTTCGGTAGCCGAGCGGCCCGAAGCGCTCCTTCGTCTCCTCCGTGCTGTTCCAGTAGCCGGAGGAGATGTTGGAGCCGCGCGCGACGAGTTCGCCAACCTCATCCTGCGCCGCGACCTTGCCCTCGTCATTGACGACGAGGATCTCGACGTTCGGGATCGCGCGTCCGATCGATCCAAGCTTTCGCTCCAGATCCGTCGGCTCGAGGTACGTCAATCGTGCCGACGCCTCCGTCGCACCGTACATGACGTAGAACGCGGCCTTCGGCCCCTTCTCCAGCCACTCGCGTATCCGCGCAGGGGGCATGCCGCCGCCGGCCTGCGTGACGTAACGGAGATCCGGGAACGTCATGCTGGTGAGGTTCGATCGGTGCATGAGCAGGGCAAAGGTCGAGGGGACCCCCGCGAAACCGGTAGCCCGGTGCTCCCGCAAGCCCTTCAGCACGACGTTCGGGAATGCGAACCGCGTCTCCACGATGATGGAACCGCCGACGGCGATGTGAGTATGGAGCAGCGACAACCCGTAGACGTAGTAGAACGGGAGCACGCACATCACCCGGTCGGCTGGCGTCAGGTGCAGGTACTCCACGATGGACTCGGTGTTCGATCGGATATTCAGGTGCGACAGCATCGCGCCGCGCGGCGCACCCGTGCTGCCGGACGTGTAAATGATTGCCGCGAGATCGCGATCGATCATCCGGACCGACGGGTCCGCATCGGAGGCGGCGTCGATGGCTGACCCCCAGTCGGGGAACCCGCCATCCTGCGCGGGCCAGGCGCCGCCTGCCGGCCCCTTGGTCTCGAACACTGCCGGGAGCGTCACGAGCGCCGCGGCAGCATCCGGGTCGGCGACGGTTGCCGGGTTGACGATCGCTGCAGCCGGAGAGCAATCCTCGACCGCCCGGGCAAACCGAGTGTTATGCGGGCCGTGCGGCAGCGGCACGGCGACCCCGCCCGCCTTCATCGCCCCGAAGTAGCACGCCACGGACTCGATCCCGTCATCGATGGCCAGGACGACGCGGTCCCCGCGCTTCACGCCCGCGGCGATGAGCGCGTTGGCGGCGCGGTTCGCCAACCGGTTCACCTCGCCGTAGGTGGCGCGGGCGGCCGGCTCGATGACCGCGACGGTGTCGGGTGTCCGCTCGGCCGACGTGCGGAGGAAGTCGTGTACCAGCATCGCCTTATGCTTCCCTCGCGCCTGTTGGCGCGAAGTGATCCACGTGCGTCGAGATTGCGCGCAGGACGACGATGGAGGTCATGCCGCCCATCAGCTGGCAACCTCGGGTACGAGCTCAGCCAGGAGCGGTTTCATGTGCAGGTACGCGGTCGTCCGGCGCTTCTGGTCGATGTCCTTGTACACGCGCTCGACCTGCTCGGCCGAGAGATCGATGGCCTGGCCGACTTCGGCAGCCGCGACGCCGTGGTTCCGCCCGTACAGGCAGACGTCCATCTTGTCGTAGGGCAGCGAGAAGTAGAACTCCTCCTGCGACTGCGGCATCGAGAAGGTGTCGGTGGTCGGCAGCCGGCGGCGGATTTCCTCGGGCACGCCGATGTACGCCGCGAGCGCGTACACCTGCGTCTTGTAGAGATGCGCAATCGGCTTCAGGTCAGCCGCGCCGTCGCCGTGCTTCACGAAGAACCCCTGGTCGTATTCCAGGCGGTTCGGCGTGCCGGCCACGGCGTAGTTGAGGCGATCGGCGTGGTAGTACTCGAGCATGGCGCGTGCGCGCTGTTTGAAGTTGGTGGCGGCGATGAGCTGCAGGTACGCCTGGAGCGGCATGCGCGCCGACTTCCGTTCGCCGGACGGGGTCTCGATGGTCAACTCGGACAGGTTGAAGCGGTTGCCGTCCAGGATGGACGGCAGGGTGACCTTGCACTTATATCCGTCGCCGTATTCCGGAAAGACCTGGCGGATGGCCTCGTCCTGCCGCGCGTAGCAGCCGGCGCCCCTCAACACCGGCGCGATGTCCTCGACGATGGCCGTGATGCCGAGATGCGACGCCAGCAACCGGCCGAGCGTGAGGGCCTCGCTCGACGAATCGCGTTCGGGCATCAGCAGGCCGACCACTCTTTCCGGGCCCAGGGCCCGTGTGCAGAGCGTGGCGACGACCGAGCTGTCGATGCCGCCGGAAAGGCCGACGACGGCGCCGCGACGTCGAAGCGTCCCGAGGATGTGGTCACGGATGGCACGCTCGATGACGGTGGCGACCTGGGCGGCATCAATCGACAGGATGTCGGTCGTAAACATGGTGTGCGGGATCTCCTCGCGGTTCTACGACCCGCTCCTGGTGAGCACGGTCTTCAGCGTCTCGAAGATGATGTACAGGTCAAGCGCAATTGATCTGTTCTTGACATAGAAGAGGTCGTACTGCAGCTTCTCCATGGCGTCCTCGACGCTGGCGCCATAGGCGTAACGCACCTGCGCCCATCCCGTCAGGCCCGGCCGCACGACGTGCCGCTGGCCGTAGAAGGGAATCTGCTGAATCAGGCTCGCCACGAATTCCGGCCGCTCGGGCCGCGGCCCGACCAGGCTCATGTCGCCGGCCAGCACGTTCCAGAGCTGCGGCAACTCGTCGATCCGCGACCGGCGAAGAAACCAGCCGACCCTGGTCACCCGCGCGTCGCGCCCGGGTGTCGCCCAGACGGCGCCGGTCGCCGCCTCGGCGTCGACACGCATCGAGCGGAACTTGTAGATCGTGAAGACCCGGCCGTTCAGGCCGACCCGCTGCTGACGGTAGAGAATCGGGCCGCGCGACGTCAGGGCGATCCCGAGTGCTGCCAGCGCCATCAGCGGGAGAGTCAGGATGAGCAGGAAGCCGCATCCTGCAATATCGGTGAAGCGCTTCGCGCTCCCCAGGGTTCCGACCCTGGTGAAGCCGTCAGAAAAGATGAGCCAGCTCGGCCGAAGGTTCTCGACCGCAATCTTGCCAGTGTACTCCTCGTAGACCGACGGCAGGTGCGCGAAGGACACCCCGCCCATTCGCATCTCCAGGAGCTTTTCCATCGGCAGCTTGCCGCGCGCGTCGCTCAGGCTGACCACGACGCGGTCGACCTGCAGTGTTCGGACCAGCGACGGGATGTCGTCGATCGTGCCGATGATTCCGGGGTTCACGAGCGCTTCACCGACCCGCGCAGGATCGGTGTCGACGAATCCGACAATCACGACACCAAGTTCGGCGCGCCGCTCATGAAGCTCTCGCGCCAGCTGGACGGCCGCGTGGTTGGTGCCGACAATCAGCACCCGCTCACGAGGACGGGCCTGCTTGCTCGCCCACTCGAACGCCAGGCGCCAGCCGATGGTGAACAGCACGACCAGGATCGCCGCGATGATGAAGACGCCGCGACCGATGATGAGGGAGGGGAAGAAGAAGTAGAACAGCGCCATGACGATCGACGTGGCGCCGAGGGCCTGCAGCGTTCGGACGAACAGCTCGCGCCTGTCGGCGACGATGCGCAGGTCGTAGAGGTCGGCGTAGTAGAGGCAGGCCTGGCACCCGACGGCGATCGCGAGGGCCTTGATGAGTCCCTGGTCGACGAAGAGCACGTCACTCGCGTCTCTGCCCGAGACGGATCCACGCGGCCAGCGTGACCGCAAGGAGGATCAGCACCGCCTCGCACACGACGAGCATCAGCGTGCGCAACGATGGCTGAGTCCCCTTCCTGGCCATGATGGCTGCCTTCGCCCTATGCCTTCGGCGCCTTCGAGCGCCGATAGTAGTGCGAGTAGTAGTTGATTCCCGGGACGTGCTGAAGCCGGTTCAGCACGACGCCGATCAAGCGATCGCGGCCAATGGAATCGATCGCACGAACGATGTCCGGGTACGCGGTCTTCCCGGCTTCCACGACGAGCACCACGCCGTCGACCATTTCCGCGATCAGCTTCGCATCAGAAACCAGCCCGGTCGGAGGGGTATCGACAATGACCCAGTCGAACCGCGCCCGCGCCTCGGTGAGCACTTCCTTCATCTGGTCGGAGGTCAGTTCGCCGGTCGGGTCCTCGACGGCCTTGCCGCTCGGAAGAACCGACAGGCGCACCGAGACTTCGCGGACCGCGATCTCCTTGATGGACTTGCGCGCGAGCCCGTCGCTCAGCCCGGCCCTGTTCGGCACACCGAACAGGTTGTGCAGCGACGGCCTCCTGAGATCACCGTCGATCAGCAGCACGCGGCGCTGGTACGACTCGCTGAGGGTCAGGGCGAGATTGCTGGCGGTCAGGCTCTTGCCTTCGCCTGGGCTCGAGCTGGTCACCATGATCACTTGCAGGCGCCGCGCGGCTTGCGCGTGCTGCAGCGTGGCGACGAGCTTTCGATACTGCTCCGTGGCCGCCAGAAGACTGTCACTGGAATCGGGGGTCGTCGCGCCGACCAGCTTCTCTTCCTCCCCGGAGCCGCCCGGCTCTCTGGCCTGCATGCCCACAGAGGCAAATCCCTTCCGCACCTCGGGCATTTCCGCGCTCGCAGGAGCGATGGAGCCGGCGTCAGCACGACCGGCAGGAGTCACGTGGGTTCCGGCGTCCAGCGTCCAGGGAACAGCAAAGCCCGGCTGAGCGGCCGCGGGGCCCTCGCCTGCAGCGTTCTCCACACCAGGCGGGAGGATCGGGGCCTTTCCGTCGGTCGCGCGGTTCAGGGCGTCGTGCAGGCGCGTCATCGAAGCGACTCCTTGGCATTGCCCGGCGACGCCTGCCGGGCCGGACGTGCGCTCGAGTATCCGGATTCCCAGTGCCAGGGACTCTCCGATCCATCAGCGCTCGACCGGCCGCGATTGAGGTTCCCGTTCCCGCCCGGACCGCCCGTGGCTGCAAGCCGGAAATCGATCGACACTTCCTCGATGATGTCGGGCCCGATGGGCTTCACCGCGGCCGCGAACCCGGCGAGCATCGCGTTGTCGCACACCACGCTGATCGTCCGCGGAATGCCCCCGGATCGCCGGTGGATCAACACGATCGCTTCCTTCGTGAACACGTTGATCGGATCGCCGCCAGCCTTGCGGATCCGGCCGGCCACGTAGGCGGCCGTCTGGCTCAGGGCGAGCGGTGAGAGATCGGCGCGCAGGGCAACCCGCTGCTTCAGCTGACGGAGCTCGGGGCGGTCGAGCGTGTCGGCAAGCTCCGGCTGGCCCGCCATCACCACCGGAAGCAGCTCGCTCTGTCGGGGTCTCGAGGTTCGCCAGCAGGCGGACCTCTTCCATCAGCTCGATCGGCAGGCTCTGGGCCTCGTCGATGACGAGCGCCGTCAGGAGGCTCGGCCTGGTTCCGCTGCGACCAGCAGCTGCTCGAACTCGAGGAGGAACCTGGCCTTCGACGCGGCGGCCTCGTACGGTCAGGCCGAAACTGACGGCCAGGAACTCGTAGAACTCGGCGCGGGTCAGCGTCGGATTGCTCAGGTAGACGCATCGCGCAGTCGGCTGAGCGATGGCCTCGAGGGCCGCCCGCACGACCGTCGTCTTGCCGGTTCCCGCTTCGCCGATGACGAGCGTGATCCCCTTGCGGCCGACGATGCCGTAGTGCACGACGCTCAGCGCCTCGAGGTGGCACCCTGAGAGGTACATGAACCTCGGGTTCGGCGTCAGGTCGAACGGTCGCTCGCGCAGGCCGTAGAATTCCTCGTACATGGCGTTACCGGAGCATCGAGGGAAGCTGGACGAGGCCGTATGTCCAGGCCATCGCCGCCGCCGCCAGCCAACGCGACAAGCGCCACGCCGCGCCGACCAGGCCGAGCACGCGCCTCCTGCGCGCGCGGCGGCGATCCTGGCTTGGTCTCAATGACCGGGAATCGCCGCCAGGACCGGGAGTCGGAGCACGCTCAGCACGTCGTCTTCGGACCGAAGACCCTTGTCCTTGTACTCGAGCAGCGCCACGAGGCCGAGTCCCGACGCCGAGCCCGGCCAGGGCGCCCAGCGAGGTTGATCAGCGGCCGGTTCGGGCTGGAGGGCCCTTCGGGCAGCCGGGCGCGATCGAGCACCTTGAAGATACTCGCCAATCTGGCGCTGCTCGAGGGCGGCCGCGACCTTCGAGTCCTCCTGCTTCGCCAGCAGGCTCTCGTAGCCCCTCCGGATCGTGTCGTAGTCTCGCGTGAGGGCGGTCAACTCGGCCTCGAGCCTGGGCGTGGCAGAGACGCGCTTCTGAACTTCGGCGATTTGATCGCGCAGCCGCTTTTCCTCGGTCTGCTTCGAGGCCAGCGCGATCACCACCCCAGTCAGTTCCTCTCGGGTTTCCTGGATCCGCCGCAGCGGTGTTCAGCTTCTTCGGCGGTTCGCGCGCGGGGCGGGCGTGTGGCCGCGGAGGCAGGGCTGCGCCGCCTCGGCCTTGACCTTGGCCTCGAGATCCAGCGATCAGGCGCTTCGTGTAGACGACATCCGGATGCTCGGGCTTCAGGCGCAGCTCGAGAGCCTTCAGCGATTCGCGCGCCGCCTCCAGCCGCTCCGCCGTGGTCAACGCCCGACCGCTCGGCGGTCGCACCGCCGGGGCTGGCCGGGACGGCCACGGCGTTGCCGGCACGGTGGCTTCCAGGTCCGCCAGCGTCCGTTCCAGCAACAATCGCCGGTCCCGATCGCGGTTGGCGGAGTCGAGGAGCGCCTGGACCTGCAGTTGCAGGTTGTGCAGGACCTGCAGATTCGCGTCGCGCTCGGACGGCAGCTCGCCCGCATGGCGCCGCTGGAAATCGGCAACCTTGGCTTCCTGCTCGGCCAGCCGCCTGCGCGCGTCTTCGAGCTGCGACTGGAGGAAGTCGGTGGTGGCCGTCGCGAGCACTTCCCGATCCTGCAGGTTCTCGTTGGTGAACTCGGACGCAAGGCGTTCGGCCACCTGCATCGCCTTCTTCGGATCGTCGGAGGTATACGCGACGCGGAAGGCGTCGCCCTGCACGATGTTCACGACGACGATCACGCGCGCATCCGCTCGACGACGTCCTCCATGGGCAGGCGCTGGCGCTCGGACGGGTACAGGTTGAAGTCGCGGATGATCAACTCGAGCCGGGTGCGGCTGAGGATCTGCTGCTGGATCGATCGCAGCCGATCCTCGATGCGCGCGGTGACCGTCGATCGCACGTAGCTCTCGGGCACGCGCTGCGGGACAATCAGGATGACGGTCTCCGAGCGGAAGCGGTTGGGCAGCATGCGGGCGCCGGCGATACGTGCCGGCGACGATCACCACGAACGGCACGATGACGGCCCACTTCCTCCGCCAGACCACCCACAACAGCTCTTCCGGCTTGTATTTCTTGCCCGGCAGCACGATTCACCTCACTGGTTTGCAGCAGAACGCGCTTCGCGCTGCGCGCCCGGCCCGCAGGATCGGCAGCCAGAAACTGGCACCGACCTGCAGGCGCTGGCGGTTCATCCGGAGCGGCACGCCTGCCGGCAGCTCGTAGCCGGCCGGGAAGTCGTACCGGTAGTAGATGTACTGCAGCGTCGATCGCCGCAAACGAGGCCAGGCCGACTTGCGCGCGCGCCCAGCCGGAGTAGATCTCGAAACCCTCGATCGCGCAACGTCTCGCGCTGGCCGTTCGAGTAGGATCGCGGTAAGCGTGAGATTCAGTCTTTGGCCGAATCGACCCGACAGATCCGCATTCGCGACGTCAGCCCACACCGGCGTCTGAAGCACAGCGTTGAACTGCAGCGAACGGCCGACGCCGACGCCAGCCGTCCACCCGGGGGTGAACGTCCGGGATACGCGAGCGGAACCTCGCCACCCCGGGCGCACCGTGAAGGTATCGCGACGAAGAAGTCGATGTTCCGAGACTGAGGTCGATCGTCGTGGCACGGCCGCGAGGCTGACGCGCGCGCTGTACCCCACTCCTAGTTCGAAGTCGTGCGACCTGTCCGTGGCTGATGCCGCGGCGGCCTCGAATCGGCCTTCGCGGTAGGCGTATGACCCCCGCAGGCTGAGACGTCGAGACAGCTGGCGGTCGGCTGAAAGGCGCGCCTCCTGGCAGCGAACCGACAGGTGCTGGTTCGGAAGCGACGACTGGTTGAATGCGTACGCAAGAGAGGTCGACGTCCTGCGGCCGAGGCGGCGCGTCAGGGACGCGGCGGCGGATGTCACCTCGTTCGGGTTGCGGGCCTGCGCGTAGTCGAAAGGCTGTGCTGAGGCCCCGGGCCCGGCGGCCGGGTCGAGCGCCATCGCGTAGTAAGGCGAGTAGGTGTAGCTGCCGGAGGTGCTCGTCGTGGTCGCGCCTGCAATGTAAGTCAGCGCGGCGTTGACGCCATAGCCCGGACTGCTGGTCTGGCCGCCGGAACCCGGGTAGTACGGCATGTTGGCCAATCCCCTGGCGTCTCCGGTCAGTCGCCCGCCGCGCAAGGCGTAGGTGAGCTGGGCAGCCGCCGAGTAGAGCTGCTGGAACCTCAGCGCGCGAGGATGCTCTCCTCGGGCGCGGACGAGGTCAGACCGTCGTCGGCCGCGCCGTTGAGCGACATCGTCAGGTCAAGCGCGTGGAGACTTGGCCGGCTCGAGCCGAGTGAGCCGAACAGGCTCTGGTACGGCCGCGGCGGGGCGCCCGCCCTGCGCACACACCGGCTGCGCCATGAGCATCACGCCCAGGACGACCGAGACAGCGCGGCAGGCGCTCGTGAACAGGTTCATGGCTACGGAACGATCACCGTGTCCCCGGGCCTCAGGTCGATGTTGCTCGCCAGGTTCTTCAGGCTCTGCACGGCCTCGTAGTTGAATCGAAACGTCGTCGGCTTCGCGCCCGGCCGGCCGTGGCAGCGCCGGGAGGATCGCGCAGGATGACGATGTCCTTCGACTTCGCGAACTCCGTCAGACCGCCGGCCATCGCGATCAGCTGCACCACGGTCAGCCGGGTCCCGACGGGATAGGCGCCTGGCCTGGCGACCTGGCCCGTGATGAACACCTTCCGGCTGTTGATCTGCCGGACGATGACGGTGACGGCCGGGTCTTCGATGAAGCGCTTCGCCTCCTCGTTCACCTTGTCGCGAAACTGTTCCGGGGTGAGGCCGGCGGCCTGGATGTCGTTCAGGAGCTGAAGCGTCACCTTGCCGTCCGGCCGCACGGTGACTTCGCCCGACATGTCTCGTTCCCGGCGAAACGACACCATCAGGACGTCGTCTGTCCCGATGACGTAGTCGGGCGGAAGAGGGGCCTGGGTTGGCTGTGCCGCGGTTACCTTGGAGGACGCGGAGCCGGGCGCTGGAGGCTTCGCGCCCGCATGCGCGCGCCTGGCCCGCAGCGATGGCCACCGAGAGCACCAGCACTCCGACACTCGCAACCAGCACGATTCTGGCCTTTTCATCGACACCTTCGACCTCCCGGGCGCTCCAGGCTCGGCCGCGTTCTCCAGAGGAGCTCAACGGTACTCTCTGAAGGGCAGCTGGCACTCGTGCTTGCGGAGGAAATTCAGGAACCGCTTGTAGTCGCCAGGCTCCATGTTGAAGAGCTTGGTCAGGATCTTGTAGCTGCCCTTGGTCTCGTCGAGCCCCTTCGAGATCAGCTCGCGCAAGGTTACCGCGGGTGATTTCGCGCTGCATGTACATCGGGTAGACCGTGGTCCAGAACGACTCGCGCTTGTCGGTCATCCGTTGTAGCAGCTCGTCGGCGATGGTTCGCCGGCGCTCGCGCTTCGGCCTGAGGCTGATGCTGCGCTGCGTGCGAATCTCGATCGGCAGATCGTCGGAGCTCGATCTCCGGCCCGCACTCGGAGACGAGCATGCGCTCGACGACGTTGGCCAGCTCGCGGACGTTGCCGGGCCACGGGTACTCGGACAGCGCACCGAAAGAGCTTCGGGCGTGATCCTGGGGCGATCGCCGTTGTGCCGTCCCATGTTCTCGAAGAAGTGATCGAGCAGCAGCGGGATGTCGTCGCGTCGGTCGCGCAGCGGCGGCACGTGGATGTTGATGACGTTGATGCGGTAGAACAGGTCCTCGCGGAACAGCCCCTGCGCCACCATGTCGGGCAGGATCTCGATTGGTGGCCACGATCACGCGCACGTCGAGCTGCCGGCCGACGTGGTCGGCCCCGACCTTCTGCAGCTCGCCCGGTCTCGAGGAAGCGCAGCAGCATCCCCTGCATGCGCAGGCTCATCTCGCCGATCTCGTCGAGGAAGATGCTCCCTCGTCGGCCTTCTCGAGCATGCCCGGCCTGTCGCGATACGCGCCCGTGAAGCTGCCCTTCACGTGCCCGAAGAGCTCCGACTCGAGCAGCGTCTCCGGCAGGCCCGCGCAGTTGACCGTGACGAACGGCCGAGCTGCCTTGCGCGCGCTGCTCGGAGTGGATCGCCAGCGCGACCAGTTCCTTCCCGACACCGCTCTCGCCGGTGATCAGGACCTTCGCGTCCGACGCGGCCACGCGGTCGATCTCCCTGCTGCAAGGCGATCATGGCCGGGCTCTGCGCCGATCAGGCGCGCGAAGCCATTCCTGGTCATCTCTGAAACGCCTCTCAACAGGTCGTCGATCACGAACCGGGCCGAGCGGATCGATCGACCGGAATTGCCCGCCGACTCGATAGCCACCGACATCCGGATCAGGCTTGCTGGACACGTGACGGACTTCGAATTCCACATCCAGCGGCCGGCCCGCCAATCTCGCCACGACTCGTCTTGTGACGCCGAGCCGCACGGGGTTGGGGCTTGCAAGGAGCACGCCATGGGAACTCAGGTCAAGCAGTCGGACGGCCGTCGAGACTGGCCGCGTGACGATCGCGCCGCTCGTAACAGGGATCCTTGCTGAGCGGCGGCGTTCCGTATCGGCGTACTCCATCTCAATCCTCGTACGGGCTTGGAGGTTTCGACTCGGCGTTGAGCACGTCTTCGATCCACGCCTTTGCGGGGGCGGCGAGGTTCATGAATTCGAGCCCCACCAGGTAACGAGGACCGGCGTCTGTCTCGCGGGGCGTCGATTGGTGCCTGACCGTGGCCTGCAGCTCCGCGGAGCTGGTTCCGTGGATCATCGTGAAACCCAGGATCGATCCCACGGCGATCGGGCTCACCGATTCGACGAGCAAGCCATCCCGGCCGAGGTTGCGGACCCGGAGCGACTCGAGCCCCTTGAGCGAGCCCATCTGATCACCGACGAACTCGAAGCGCGGCACCTGTCGTCGGTCGACAGTCGACATAGGACACTCCCTGGATGGGGAACCCGCCTGCGGGGCACGGGAGGAGCTGTTTCGCGCCAGGTGTTCTATCACCCGAGGGCACACGTCCGTCATCGGACCCGAAACTGAGAGCAATGCAGACGCCAAGTCTCGCATTTGAGACGGTTCGTGTCGCGCGGGTCTAAACCCTTTGTTTGTAGCGAGAAAACGGCTGCGGCGGGTCTCGATCGGCAGGGCCTGTCCGAGCGGGCCAGACATTAGTCCTTCACTGGGAAGACCTTTGTCTGCCAAGTCTGGCCGGGCGCCATCAGACGCCCTCCGGCAAGCGCGTGGTTTGCGCGCGGAAGTCACCCTTGGGCCTGACATCCTGAAACCGAATCTCCGAGGGCACGTCACCGGGCGGGGCAATCGACCTAAAGGCCTCGCGATTTGTCGGGCTCCCCTTCGTTGAAGCCACAATCTCTGGAGGTCAACGGTCAGTCAGGACGACTTCAGTCTTCCTCAACCGGGAATGGTGAGGGGCCTTGCACCAGGCCGGAATCTACATCGGGCGCGTTCGCGCGGCGACTCCCTGAGCCGGCGCCTGGTGGGGCAGCGCCGGAAGGTCGTTGTAGGCCTGATTGCACTTGTACGTTCGAAGAAACGTCAGGAATCGCTTGTACTCCGACGCCTGAATATTGAAGAGCAGGATCAGGGACTGATAGCTCCCTTCAGTCTGGATGAGGCCCAGCCGGATGGTCTCACGAACATCGGCGCGCGTGAGGTCGCGCGCCATCAAGGGTTCGTAGACGACCGACCAGAAACACTCGCCCTGGTTCACCATGCGATCGAAGAGCACCGAGGCCACCGCTGGCTCCGGTGGCGCGGCGTCCGCGGCCGGCTTCCGCGCCGGCTTCGAGAACTGGGGAGGCAGGTCCTCGAGCTTGACGACGGGGCCGTTCAGCCGCAGGACCATTCGTTCGACGACGTTCCTGAGCTCGCGGACATTGCCGGGCCAGAGATACTGTTCCAGCCGATCCTGGACCTCCGGGGTGAGCGAGGGAACGGCGGTTCCCCGTTCGCGGCTGTAGTGGGCCAGGAAGTCGTCAACCAGAGGAAGAATGTCTTCCGGCCGCTCGCGCAACGGCGGCACCCGCAGCTGAATCACGTTCAGCCGGTAGAACAGGTCGGCGCGAAACTCTCCGGCCGCCACGCGCTCTTCGATGTCGCGATTGGTGGCGGCAATCACGCGGACATCCACGCGGCCGTGAACCAGGTCCGCGCCCACACGCTGAATCTCTCCCGTCTCGAGGAATCGGAGCAGCACCGCCTGCATCCTCAGCGACATCTCGCAGACTTCGTCCATGAACAGCGTTCCGTGATGGGCGAGCTCGAGCAGGCCGAGCTTGTCGCGGTAGGCCCCGGTGAAGCTTCCCCGCTGGTGGCCGAAGAGCTCCGACTCGAGCAGCGAATCAGGGATGCCGGCACAGTTGATGGCGACGATCGGGGCGTGGCGCCGGTTGCTGTAGAGATGGATCTGCCTGGCGACGACTTCCTTGCCGACGCCGCTCTCGCCGGTGATGAGCACCTTGGCGTCGCAGCGGCCGGCGCATTCGATCTCCACTTCCAGCTGGCGCACGACTTCGCTGGAGCCTGCCAGGCGATTGACGGATTCAGGTGAGAAGGAGGTTCCGGCGTCTCTGAGATTCATATGTCGCGCGGTGCGCCAGCGCTGTTTTGCAGCGCTCCCTTTCTTCGGGGGCCGTAATACTAACACAAGATCTGCGCCAAATGAGAGGGCGATATTTTGCCGGCCGAAGGAGTGCCGTCAAATAGGAAACCGGCGAACAAATCGGCCAGATTGCGCCACATTGTGAGGTGCGCGCGCCATGTCGTTTCTGCCGAGCGTTCGCTCGTTAGTGGATATCGATATCACGGTGCGGACCTCAATCTTGGGGCGAAGCGCGTGAGGCCGGGTACCCCAAAAGTCGTAATGGCCCGGTTGTCTCACACTCCCAATTAACCCTCACCTGCACAAAAGTTGGCCACCCCAGGATTGGCGCTGCGACTGGCCCCGTCCCCCGCGGTCCAGCAAGCTGAGCTCATCACGCCCGGTCACCAGGCGGCAGGATGAGGCTGTTCTACCCGGATGATATTGACAACGACGTTGTATCCGGGTATAACCATCCAATGCCATCAAACGTCATAGACAACTCCTCTTGCCAATCCGTGATCTGCACCGCATTCGAGGGCTCAACACGCATCGCGTCAGGCGACCTCGAGTCGGTCGCGCTCGCCACCAAGGCCGTCGTCGACATGGGCCGCACCCTGCCCATCCTCATCTTCGACGACACGACGAGCCGCGTGATCGAACTGGATTTCCGGGGCACCGAAGACGAGGTGCGGCGGCGGGTCAGCGAGCAGGCGAACCAGCCCGGGCCGCGCCCTGCAGAAAGACGCGGCGGAGGGCGAGGCGCCGCACCGCCCCGGACGCCCTCGCCTGGGCGTGGTCGCCCGCGAGGTCACGCTGCTGCCACGGCACTGGGAATGGCTGAACGACCAGCCGGGTGGCGCCTCGGCGGCGCTTCGGCGATTGGTGGATGAAGCGCGGCGGGCGAATGTCGAGAAGGACCAGGTTCGCCGGTCGAGAGAATCAGCCTACCGATTCATGTCCGCGATGGCCGGGAACGAGCCCGGGTTCGAAGAGGCCACGCGCGCGCTGTTCGCCGGCGACGCCGAGCGGTTCGACCAGCAGGTCGCCAAGTGGCCTGCCGACGTCCGCGCCCACGCACGGACGCTCGCGTTCGGATAGGGACGCGCGGGCGCCAATCCCGCCGCGGGATCGCCCGGCGCGCCGGCGGCGTCCAAAATGGATGGCCCGCAAAACGATCGCCCTGATTGTCGTTGGAGTGTTCGTTGTCGCCGCCTCTGCCCAGGCCCAACTCCGCAGCGAAGTCGTCGCCACCGGGTTCTCGGCGCCCGTCGCGTTCGTCCAGGATCCGTCCGACCGCACGGTTCAATTCGTGGTCGAGCAGGGGGGACGCGTGCGCGCCCTCAAGAACGGCGTGGTGCAGGCCCAGCCGTTCCTCGATCTCAGCAGCGTGGTCGTCTTCGCCGGCGAGGAGGGCCTGCTCGGCCTGGCCTTCGCGCCGGACTACGCCACGAGCCGGCGCTTCTACGTCTACTTCATCGTTCATCCCAATGGCGACCCCACGCTGCAGGCGTCGGTGGTGGCCAGGTTCCTGAGGTCCTCAACCGATCCGCTCCTTGCGGATCCGGCCAGCCGCTTCGACCTGATGTGGCCCGGCGGACAGCGATTCATTTCGCAGCCGTTCACGAACCACAAGGGCGGCAACATGGCGTTCGGCCCGGATGGCTTCCTGTACCTCGGGCTGGGCGACGGCGGCAGCGGCGGGGACCCGCTGAACAACGCGCAGACGCCCACCACGCTGCTTGGCAAGATGCTTCGGCTCGATGTCAACGTCCCGAACGATGACCCGGTCGGGTACGCGATCCCGGGCACCAACCCGTATGTCGGGCAGGCCGGAATTCTGCCGCAGATCTGGGCGTTCGGGCTTCGGAATCCGTGGCGATGGAGCTTCGACGACCCGGCGCACGGCGGAACCGGTGCCCTGGTCATCGGCGACGTCGGCCAGGCCTTGTGGGAAGAAATCGATTACGAACCTGCGGGCGCGGGCGGCCGCAACTACGGCTGGCGGCGCCGCGAGGGCATGCACGATTACGATCTGAGCCTGCCGGCGTTTTCCATTCCGCTCACCGAACCGATCTACAACTACCCCCACACGGTCGGCCAGTGCATCACCGGCGGCTTCGTCTACCGTGGAAGCGCGCTGGACCCGAAATTCAGGGGCCGCTACTTCTTCGCCGATTTCAGCGCCAGCAGGGTCTGGTCGCTCGGCCTCTCGATCGCGCCGGGCACGGGTGAAGCCACCGCGACGGATCTGATCGAACACACCGCGGATCTCGGCGCTGCGGCGTCGAACCTCTCGAGTTTCGGCGTCGACGCCGACGGCGAGATCTACATGGTCGCCTACACCGCCGGCGTGGTGTACCGGCTGGCCAATGTCATCACGTGGGCGAGCCCAGCGGACATTCCCTTCGGCACGCCGCTCGGGCCGGCGCAGTTGAATGCGACAGCCAACGTGCCGGGCACATTCGTGTACACGCCCCCGGCCGGGACGGTGCTCAGCCCGGGCGCGGGACAGGTGTTGTCGGTCACCTTCACGCCGTCGGCCTCGTCCAGTTATGCGACGGCCACCAGGACGGTGACGATCAACGTGACGTTCAGCGCTCCGTCATTGCTGTGGCGCCACGCCATGACGGGCCAGAACGGCGCCTGGCTGATGAATCTCGTGACCATCGCGTCGACCGCTTCGCTTCCGGCCGTGCCTGATTCCAACTGGGAGATGGCGGCGACGGCCGATTTCAATGGTGATGGCCACGACGACATCGTGTGGCGCAACCTGGCCACCGGCCAGAATGTCATCTGGTTCCTGAACGGCTCGACGTTGCTGTCGGTGATGTCGCTGCCGACGGTCGCCGATCGCGGGTGGCAGATCGGGGCGGCGATCGATCTCAACGGCGACGGCCAGCCCGATCTCGTCTGGCGCCATGCGGTCACGGGCCAGGATGTCGTCTGGTTCATCAGCGGCGGGATGGTCACGGGGACGGCGGCGCTGCCGGCCGTGGCCGATCCCACGTGGCAGATCGTCGGAGCCGCTGATTTCAACGGCGATGGTCACCCGGACCTGGTGTGGCGGAACCTGTCGTCGGGCCAGAACGTGGTCTGGTACCTCGATGGGGTGACGTTCCTGTCGAGCGCCGGGCTGCCGCCGGTGACCGACCTGCGCTGGTACATCGGCCTGGTGGGCGACTTCAACGGCGACGGCCACCCTGACCTGGTCTGGCGCAATGCCCAGTCCGGCGAGAACGTCGTGTGGTACCTGAACGGGCTCACGCTGGTGAGTACCGCCTCGCTGCCGACGGTCGCCGACACGGCATGGGACCTGGCCGGCCATCGCGCGCGGCTGGTGCCGGTCCGATCGGTCAGCGACTTCAACCTCGACGCCCGTCCCGATCTGGTCTGGCGCCACGCGGTGACGGGCGAGAACGGCATCTGGTTCATGACCGGGACGACCAGGGCCGCCACCGCGGTGCTCCCGATAGTCGCCGATGTCAATTGGCAACTGGCGGCGACCGCTGATTTCAACGGCGACGGGATGGCGGATCTCATCTGGCGAAACCGCTCGACGGGACAGAACGCCGTCTGGTTCATGAATGGCAGCACCTTCGTCTGGGACGCGATGCTGCCGCCTGTCGCCGACACGAACTGGCAGATCGCGGCCGCGGCCGATTTCAACGGCGACGGTCGACCCGATCTGGTCTGGCGCAACGCGGCCACGGGCCAGAATGTCGTCTGGCTCATGGACGGGACGACAATCATCGGCACGGCGTCGCTGCCGAGCGTGGCCGATGCCAATTGGGAGATCGTCGCGGCGACCGACCTCAACGGGGACGGCGCGCCCGATCTGGTCTGGCGCCACGCGGTCACGGGCGAGAACGTGGTGTGGTTCATGAGCGGCGCGACGCTGACGGGCACCGCGTCGCTCCCGACGCTGGCCGACCCGAACTGGCACATCGCCATGGCCGGCGACTTCAACGCGGACGGCAAGCCGGATCTCGTGTGGCGCAACTACGCGACCGGCGACAACATGGTGTGGTTCCTCGACGGGGTGACCAGGGTGGGCGAGGCCCCGCTCCCGGCTGTCGCCGACATCAACTGGATGCTCCTGAGGCGCTGATGGAGGCGCATGACTCATCCCCGCTTTATCCTGGAGCCAGCCGCATGGTCTCTATCCCGGAGCCGGCCGCATGGTCTCTGTCCGGAGCCAGCCGCATGGTCTGTATCCTGGAGCCAGCCGCATGGTCTCTTCTCCCCGCCTCCGGGGGAGGTTTGCGCCGGTCCACGGGCTTGGCTACAATTAGATGAACGGCTGACATCTCGTGAGTTTGTCTCGCTCCCCGCGCTGGCGCCGCTTTTTGATCGCGGTCAGTCTGCCCTACCTCCTGTTGTCGGTTTTCGCAGATTATGTTCACGTGCATCCCGACGAGCGGGAGTGCGTGTCATTCGGCTCAACGCTCGAGACGCCGCCGCCTGAGCGGCCCGCGCGGGCAGACTTCGTCTGTCCCGTGTGCAGCCAGCTGCGCACGATCCCCAGCCTGGTCTCCCGCGTTCCACTCGGACTCGGCTCGCCAGTTCCCGGGAAGCTCGTCGTCCCGGGCGCCACCATCTGGCCCGACAGCCCCGTTCCCCTTTCCTCAGCCCTCCGCGGACCTCCCTCGCCCGTTCTCGCCTGATCCCAGGGCCCACTCGTCGCTGGTCGGTCCGTCTTCGATCCTGCTGATCCGGCGAGTTCGGCATCGGGGCCGTCAGGCCACCCACTCGGGACGCGGCGCTTTTCAAGAACACGATTCGGCAGAATCCGCCGCGATCCGCGGCAATCGACACACGGGCTGGCGTTTTGGGGACTTCAAGGAGTCCGAGCCAATGCATACATGGTCACAGGTTGGAGCGTGGGCCGCTGCCGGGCTGCTGTCGCTCGGCGTTCCAGTCGCCGCGAGAGCACAGACGACAACTCCGGCACCTGCCGCTCCCATGACGCACGTCTCGATGGACGCGGCCGTGCGGCTCGCGCTGGAGCACAACCATCTGCTCCGCGCGCAAAGGCTGAACATCGATATCTCGAAGGCGGATGAAGTCACGGCAGCGCTCAAGCCGAATCCGGTCCTGACGTCGACCAACGAGAATTTCCCGGTGTTCAATCCGTCGCAGTTCAGCTGGAACAACTTCACGAACAACCAGAATTTCATCCAGTCGCTCAGCTACACCATCGAGCGCGGCGGCAAGCGGCAGAACCGGATGCTGGTGGCGCAGGACGCGACCGAGGTGGCGTCCACGACCAGCCTCGACGCGGAACGGCAGCTGGTCTTCCAGACCGGGCAGGCCTTCATCAACGTGCTGCTCGCGAAGTCGACCCTCGATCTCGCCCGCGAGGACTTGAAGAACTTCTCGAACGTCGTCGAGCTCAACCAGCGACCGCCTCAAGGCCGGCGACCTGGCCGAGGCCGACTTCTACAAGATCCACCTGCAGCAGCTCCAGTTCGAGCAGGACGTGTCGTCCTCGGAGGTCGCGCTCGTGCAGGCCAAGGCCGCCTTGCGCCTGAGCGTCGGGCTCGAGGCCCTCGCCGAGGACTTCGAGGTCGACGGCGACCTCAACTACAGGAAGTACTCGGTCACGCTCGACGATCTGAAGCGAGAGGCGCTGGCCACGCGGCCGGACCTGCGGGCGGCCCAGGGCGGTGTGAAGCTGGCGCAGGACTCGCAGTCGCTCGCCTACAGCAACCGCGCCCGCGATCTGACGGCCGAGGTGGAGTACGACCGGGCCGGCTCGCTCAACGCGGTCGGCTTCGGCTTCTCGATCGAGCTGCCGTTCCACGATCGCAACCAGGGCAACATCGCGCACGCCAAGGTTGCGGTCCGCCAGGCAACCGAGACCGAAGCGCAGGCCCGGTCCGGCGTCCTCACCGACGTGGTCACCGCCTACGCCGCCTTCCAGTCCAGCGAGAAGGTGCTGGCGCTCTTCCAGTCGGGCTACCTCGATCAGGCGCGGCAGTCGCTCGAGATCACCTCCTACGTCTACCAGCAGGGCAGCGGCACGCTGCTGGACCTGCTCGACGCCGAGCGGACGAATCGCTCGACCCAGCTGGCCTACCGGCAGGCGCTGGCCGCCTATATGACCAGTGCGCAACAGATCAATTTCGCGGTCGGAAAGGTCGTCATGCAATGAGGAGCGCAACTCTCACCGTGATCGTCGCGATGACGCTCTGCGCCTGCGGCGGCGGGTCGCGGCCCGATCCTCCGTCAACCAAGGGCGTCGCGGGCGCGACCTCCGCCAGCTTCTTCACGGTCCCCTCCGATCAGCTGGCGCACCTCAAGGTCGCGCCGGTCCGGAAGACCACGTGGTCGACATTCGTCCGGACGACCGGCACCGTCGACTGGGACAACGATCACACGACGCAGGCGATCACGCAGGTCAGCGGCCCCATCACGCGCATCGTGGTCGACGCGGGCACGCGCGTGAAGGCCGGCGATCCGCTCCTCTACGTGGCGAGCACCGACATCACCGGCGCGATCTCGACCTATCGCAAGGCGAAGAACCGTTTCGATCTCGCCCAACGCACGCTCGCTCGCAGCAAGGATCTGCTGGATCACAAGGCGCTGTCGCAGCGCGACTACGAGTCCGCGCAGGCCGACTACGACGACTCGGCGACCGACCTGCAGGCCGCGCTGCAGGCGCTGAAGATCTTCGGCGTGAGCCAGGCCGAGATCACCGAGGCGGAACACCAGAATGTGGGCATCCGGCCGGAGCTGGTCATGCGTGCGCCGCTCGGCGGCACGGTCGTGCAGAAGCTGGTCCTGCCCGGCCAGTTCATCCAGGCGGGCACCACCGTCGCATTCGTCATCAGCGACACATCCACGCTCTGGGTCCAGGGACACGTCTACGACAAGGACCTGGCGTCGGTCCACGTCGGCGACCAGGTCGAGGAGCAGTGCTCATCGTTTCCCGGGACGTTTCACGGCGTCGTCTCTTACATCGGGGACCTCATCGACCCGGCCACGCGGACCACGCCGGTCCGCATCGTCACGCAGAACCCCAACGGCCTGCTCAAGAAGGACCTGTTCGTCGACGTGGTGATCCGCGACAAGACGACGCGCGACGTGATCGTCGTGCCCACGACGGCGGTGCTCTACGACGAAGAGAACCTGCCGTTCGTGTACGTGCAGGTCGAGCCGGGAAAGTTCGCGCAGCGCCTGGTCAAGATCGGCGCCCAGCAGGGCGAGGACACGCAGATTCTCGACGGCGTTCGACAGGGTGACCCCGTCGTGGCCCAGGGCAGCCTCTTCCTGCAGTTCGCGAACACGTATCAGTCGTAGCGAGCCGCCCCATGATCAATCGACTTGTGTCGTTCGCGCTCACCCAGCGGTTCATCGTGCTCGTCGCGATGATCTGCCTCGCGGTGTGGGGCGTGGTGTCGTTCCAGAACCTGCCGATTGACGCCTATCCCGATCTGTCCCCGCCCCGGGTGCAGATCGTGACGCAGTGGCCCGGCCACGCGGCCGAGGAGGTCGAGCGCCTCATTACCATCCCGCTCGAAGTCGAGATGAACGGGATCCCGAAGCTCGACGCGCTGCGATCGATCTCGCTCTACGGGCTGTCGTCGGTCACGATGAATTTCCTGTTCGACACCGATCCGTACTTCGCGCGCGAGCAGGCGTTCGAGCGGATCGCCGATGCGCAGATGCCGTCCGGGGTGACGCCGAGCATGTCGCCGCTGTTCAGCCCGAGCGGGCTGATCTACCGCTACGTGCTGCAGAGCCCGGATCGATCGGCCCAGGATCTGAAGATCCTCGACGACTGGGTGCTGAACCGGAAGTACCGCTCGATCCAGGGCGTCGCCGACGATTCGGGCCTCGGCGGCACGACGATGCAGTACCAGGTGCAGATCGACCCGAATCGTCTCGTGTCGTACGGGGTCACCGTTCCGCAGATCGTTCAGCAGCTCTCGAGCAACAACTCGAACTCGGGGGGAGGCTTCTACTCGCAGGGCGGCCAGTTCTACTACGTCCGCGGCATCGGCCTCGTGCGATCGCTCGAGGACATCGGCAACATCGTCGTCGCGTCCCACGCGGGCATCCCGGTGTCGATCAAGGACATCGGCAAGGTGGCCATCGGGCACGCGCCGCGCCTGGGCCAGTTCGGCTACATGGATCAGAATGACGCCGTCGAAGGGGTCATCCTGATGCGTGTCGGCGAACAGGCGCAGGTGGTGTTGAAGAAAGTGGAGGAGATGACCTCGACGCTCAACAAGAGCGTGCTGCCGCCCGACGTCAAGATCGTCCCGTACTACGATCGGACATCGCTCATCCAGGAGACGACCAAGACCGTCGAGCGGAACCTGCTGCGGGGAATGGCGCTTGTCCTGGTCATCCTCGGCCTGTTCCTGTTCAGCTTCCGGACGGCGCTCGTCGTCGCGGTGACGATTCCCTTCTCCTTGCTGTTCGCGTTCATCTGCCTCGACTGGGCGCACATCCCCGCCAACCTGCTGTCGATTGGCGCCATCGATTTCGGCATGATCGTCGACGGCGCGGTCGTGATGGTGGAGAACATCTTCCGCGAGCTGGCGGCCCGCAACGGGCAGAAGTTCGATCTGATCGCGGTCATCCGGGGAGCGGCGAAGGACGTGGAACGGCCGATCTTCTATGCGATTGCCGTCATCATCGCCGGCTACCTGCCGATCTATGTGCTGACCGGCCCTTCGGGACGGCTGTTCCGGCCGATGGCCGACACCATGTCGTTCGCGCTGGCTGGCTCGCTCCTCTGCTCGCTGACGCTGCTGCCGGTGCTGTGCGCGATCGTGCTCCGCCGCCATGTCAAGGAGCCGAAGATTGCCGTGTACGAGCGCGTGCTGCGCCTGTACGGCCGGCTGCTCGATGTGAGCCTGCGGCACCGCGTGGCGACGCTCGTGGTCTGCCTGGCGATGTTCGGCGCGTCGCTGTTGCTCGTGCCGTTCATCGGCGCGGAGTTCATGCCGCATCTCGACGAGGGGGCGCTCTGGGTGCGCGCGACCATGCCCTACACGATCTCGTTCGACGAGGCGTCGAAGCTCGGACCGCAGGTGAGAGGCCTTCTGCGCGGTTTTCCGCAGGTCACCACGGTCGCCAACGAGCTCGGCCGCCCCGATGACGGCACCGACCCGATCGGCTTCTTCAATGACGAGTATTTCGTCGGCCTGAAACCGTACGACGATCCGGCATGGGCCGGCCCGATCCGGACGAAACCCCAGCTTATCGACGCGATCCAGGAGAAGCTCAAGGCGTTTCCCGGCATCATCTTCAACTACACGCAGCCGGCCGAGGATGCGGTTGATGAGGCCGAGACGGGGCTCAAGAGCTCGCTGGCCGTGAAGATCTTCGGGCCGGATCTCACCACGCTCGAGTCGAAGGCCGAGGCCGCCGAGCGTGTTCTCGCGGGCGTGCGCGGGATCGGGGACATCACGCTGGTCCGCGAGCTGGGGCAGCCGAGCCTGACCATCGAGCCGGACCGCGCGAAGATCGCCCGGTACGGCCTGAATGTCGCCGACATCAACGCGATCATCGAAACGGCGGTCGGCGGCGCGCCGGCCACGCAGGTGGTCCAGGGCGAGCGGCAGTTCGACCTGGTCGTCCGGCTCCAGGAGCCGTACCGGCAGAACATGGAGGCCATCAGCAACATCCTCATCGCCACGCCAGATGGGCAGCACCTGCCGCTCGCGCAGTTCGCCGACATCAAGGTGAGCAAGGGCGCGTCGTTCATCTACCGCGAGAGCAACTCGCGCTTCATCGGGATTCAGTTCAGCGTGAATGATCGCGACCTGGCGAGCGCCGTGGAAGAGGCGCGAAAAGCCGTCAGCGCGGCCGTGCCGCTGCCGGCGGGGTACACCTACGACTGGGGCGGTGAATACCACGAGTACCTCCAGGCCCGCTCGCAGATGGCCGTGATCCTGCCGCTGACGGTCGCGCTGATCCTCCTGATCCTGTTCGCGCTGTATGGAAACCTGAAGCTGCCGCTGGTCATCATGTTCAGCGTGCTGGTCACGGTGCCGGTCGGAGGGTTGCTGGCGCTGACGCTGACGGGCACCAACTTCAGCGTCTCGTCCGGGTTCGGCTTCGTCGCGCTGATGGGCGTCGCCGTGCAGACGAGCGTGATCCTGTACTCGTTCATCAACAAGCTGCGGCTGGAGGGCAAGGACATCCCGACGGCCACGCACGAAGCGTCGCTGCTGCGGCTTCGCCCGATCATGATGACGGCGCTGGTCGCCTGCATCGGCCTGCTGCCGGCGGCGATGTCGACCGGCATCGGCAGCGACTCGCAGAAGCCGTTTGCGATCGTCATCGTGGGCGGGCTGGTCTCGCGTCTCGCCCTGTCGATCTTCCTCGCGCCGGTGCTCTACGCCCTGGTGGCGCGTGAAGATGACGTGCTGAAGGTCTGAAGCAGCCTCCTCGGTCGGCCGTGCGATCCGCGCTCGAATTCCGGGCCGATCGGCGTTACAATAGCCTATCTATTCCATCAGGGTAATCCGGACGCCCCGCCCGTGCCCGGCGGCGGCCGCCTGAGGGCAGGCCGTCTCTGGCCGCAGGCCGGGCGGCAGTCCCGTACGTCCTGGAGTTCTCATAACGGCAGTGGCCCCGGCCCGCGCCATCACAAGCCGTCAACTACCAGGAGGTCGACATGACTCGCCGAAGGACGTGGTTCGTCGTCGTGGCCGGGCTGGTGGCCTGTCTGTGGGGCGCATCAGCCATGGCGCAGGATTCGTCAGGGAAAATCAGCGGCGTCGTGCATGACCGGACCGGCGCCGCGCTGCCCGGGACCGCCATCACGGCCACGCGGCTGTCCACCAAAGCCGTGCTGACCGCCGTCACGGGCCCGGACGGCAGCTACTCAATGGCCGTTCCGCTCGGCGCCTACAGCGTGACGGCCGCGCTGCAGGGCTTTCGCAAGGTGACACAGCAGGTCGAGGTGGCGGCCAAGGCGCCGCAGGCGCTCAACTTTACGCTGGAGGTGATGCTCAGCGAAGAGGTGACCGTCACCGCGATGAAGCGCGAGGAGACCCTGCTGAATGTCCCGTTCTCGGTCGCGGCACCGACCGAGGAGGCGTTGCGCCAGCGCGGCGCCGACAACATCGAGGGCGTGGCGGCGAATGTCGGCGGGTTCACCGTGCAGAACCTGGGGCCCGGCCAGAGCCAGGTGGCCATGCGCGGCGTGTCGGCAGGCCAGATCGTGCGTGACCAGCCCGGTGTGAAGGAGCAGGTGGGCGTGTATCTCGACGAGTCGGTAGTCTCGCTTTCGCTGTTCACGCCGGACATCGACCTGTTCGATACCGACCGCGTGGAAGTGCTGCGCGGCCCGCAGGGCACGCTCTTCGGCGCCGGCTCCGAGTCGGGAACGGTGCGCTACATCACCGACCAGCCCGAGCTTCGCAAGACGGACGGGACCTTCGAGCTCGACGGCAACGCGGTTCAATCCGGAAGCCAGGGCGGCAACGCCAAGCTCGCCTTCAACGTTCCGCTCGGCAGCATGGCGGCGCTCCGGGTCGCCTCCTACTACGATCGCAGCCCCGGGTACATCAACTCGGTCCAGCCGGATCTGAGCGTGAAGAAGAACGTGAACGACGGCTACAAGACGGGCGTGCGCGCGACGGTCAGGATCGCTCCAACCGCGCAGTTGACCATCACGCCCCGCGTCTTCTACCAGATGAACGAGGCGAACGGCTGGAACCGCGTCGACGCGTACAACATCCTCGCCAATTCGTACACGACGACGCGGCCGCCGGTGACGCTGGGCGATCGCGGCCAGTTCACGCAGCTCCAGGAGAAGTTCACCGACAAGTTCACGCTGGCGGACCTCACCATCGACTACAAGCTGCGGGGCAACGTCACCCTCACCTCGGTTTCGTCCTACGTTGATCGCAACATCCTGGTGATTCGAGACGCGACCGCACTCACCGCCAGCATCACCGGCGGCAGCATTGGCCTCCCCCAGAGCATCTACTCGCTCAATGCGCCGCTCAACGATGCGACCACGGCGAAGGTCTTCACCCAGGAGCTCCGGTTCTCGGGCGCGACGGGCGGCGTCCAGTGGGTGGCTGGCGGCTTCTACGGCCACACGAACCGCCACTACGGCCAGAACCTCGTGGTGAACGGGTTCGAACAGCTCTCGGGCATCCCCACCGCCGGGCTTCGCGCCCCGACGGACAGCCTGTTCTGGTCCGACCTGGGCTACAAGCTCAACCAGGCCGCCGTGTTCGGCGAAGCGACGGTGGCCGTGGCGCCTCAGCTCAGCGTGACGGGCGGTGTGCGCTACTACCACTTCAACGAAGACAAGTCGCAGATCTTCGACGGCATCTTCGGCAACGACAACAACGGCACCTCGCTGGTGTCGCAGCCCGGAACGACGAAGGCCGACGGCGTGGCGCCCCGGCTCATCGCGTCCTACAAGGTGTCCGACGATGTCAGCCTCAATGCGCAGGTGTCGCGCGGGTTCAGGCTGGGAGGCATCAACGACCCGCTGAACGTGCCGCTCTGCACGCCGCAGGACCTCGTCACCTTCGGCGGCCGTGAAACCTGGAAGGACGAGACGTCGTGGGACTACGAGGCCGGCCTGAAGTCGAGGTTGCCGAACGGCATCGGCTCGGTCAACGTCTCCGGGTTCTACATGAACATCAGCAACCTCCAGGCGACGGTGACCGCGGGGTCGTGCTCCTCCCGCGTGGTCTTCAACGTGCCGAAGGCCCGCAGCCGGGGCGTCGAAGTCGAGTTCGACCTGACGCCGAATCGCAATTTCGATTTCGCGATCTCGACGAGCTTCGACGATTCGTCGCTTCAATCGACCCTGACCTCGACCGATTCAAACGGCGTGGTCAGCGTCGTGTCGGGCATCGAGGCGGGCCGGCGGCTGCCAACGGTGCCCAGGTTCCAGTCCGCCGCCGCCGCCACCTATCAGTTCGAGGTCGTGCCGGGCTCGATGGCGTACATCACCGGGACGCACGAATACGTGGGCTCACGCTATACGCAGGTGGGGGACTACTCGCTGGGCAGCTTGAACCTGCTGTCGTTCGGCGCCAACACGCTGGGCGCACCTCTGACCGCGTCCACGTTCACCTACAATCCCCTGCTCCCGGCCTACAACCTGGTCAACCTGCGCGTGGGCGTGCGCCACGGCAAGTGGGATGTGGGGGTGTTCGCGAACAACCTGACGAATGAGCGGGCGCTGCTGGCGCTCGACCAGGAGCGCGGGACGCGAGCCCGCATCAGCTACCTGATCAACCAGCCGCGGACCTTCGGCATCTCCGCGCGTCTGAATTTCTAGCGAGGCCATGCTCTCAGGCCGCCCTCGCGCGAGGGCGGCCGTCGCTCTGCGCCGCGATAGAAATCGAGTGTTGGGTGATCTGGGACTCGTCCCGACCAGGCCGGAGGGCGGCTCGAATGGGCCGTCTTCCGGCCGCGCCGGAATCAGCCGAGGATGCTGTACGCGTAGCCGCTCGGATGCAGATCGCCCGACTTGAATCGATCGTGGCGGAACAGGCCGATGTCGTAGCTGTGGCACCGGCCCTCCAGGACAAGCTCGGACATGATCTGGCCGACCGCCGGAGAGATCTTGAACCCATGCCCGCTGAAACCCACCGCACAGTAGAACCCTGGAAGACTTTCGATCCGGTCGATGACCGGCTGTGAGTCAGGCGTAACGTCGTAGAGCCCGGCCCATCCCTTTCGAGCCGTCCCCTCGCCCATCACCGGAAACCGCCGCAGGATTGCGGTGGACGCATTCACGACTTCCTCGTGCGAGGCCGTGTCTGCGTACGTGTCGGCATCGACCGCGTGGTGGTCGTCGCGAACCGACCCGACCATCATCCCGGACTCGCCATCGGGCTTGAAGTACCAGCCTCCGATGAGGTCGCCCCAGACCGGGGTCGGATTGCGCCATGCGGGCGGCCGCTGCAGCACGACCACCGCGTGGCGCGTCACGGTGATGGGAATCGCAAGGCCAGCCTCTGCCGCAAGCTTCGCGCCCCATGGCCCGGTGGCATTGATGACGGTGCCGGTGGAGATATCACCCTTGTCGGTCACGACGCCCGCGATCTTCCCGCCGTCGATGCGAAGGCCGGTGACAGTTGTGCGCTGCACGATTTCGACACCCAGGTGCCGGGCGGCCTCGGCAAGGCCGTTGGCCGTCAGCGTGGGATCCGCGTAGCCGCCGTCCGGGTCGTAGGCGCCGCACTCGATGTCATCATGATTGAGGTGGGGGTCCATGACCTTCAGCTCACCGGCCGACAGCAGAGATTCGTGAATTCCGATCCGCCGGTGCATGTCCACGGCCGCCTTCAGCACCGGCGCGTTCTCGGCTCCGGAGACGAACACGACTCCGCACCGCACGAACCCGGCGTCCCCGCCGGTTTCATCACGGAAATGCCGGAAGAAGCGGACGCTGTCGCGCGCCATCGCCGAGAGCGTTTCCTGGGTGTAGTGCTGTCTGACCACGCCGCTCGACAGACCGGTCGGGCCCGAGGCCACGTGTCCCTTTTCGACGAGCACCACGTTCCGTGTTCCGCGTCGTGCAAGGTGGTACGCGATGCTGCAGCCGTTGACCCCGCCCCCGACGACGACAACCTCGGCTGTTCTTGGCATGCTCGCGCTCCCTGAGGTGGCTTACGCAGGATCGGAGAACCTTTTATTCGTGAGCACTCTACTCGGATTTTACACCCGGAAGGGTTTCGTCCACGCGAATCAGCAGCCACAGCAGCGCGCTGGCCAGTCCGAACAGTGACCCGGTCGCCAGCGCGAGGTTCCACCCGACCCGCTGAACGAGCAGCGGGATGAGCGATGTCGCGGCAACGCCTCCGAGATTGCCGGCCGTGTTCATGATTCCGCCGGCAGTCCCGGCGTGCGGCCCGGAGACGTCGATCGCGCTCGACCAGAACGGCCCTTCGGTCGACATGACGAATCCCACGCTCAACGACAGGGCCGCGATGGCGAGCGCCGGTTCGTCGCTGCGTGCCCCCCACAGCAGGAGCGCTGAGGACGCACAGAGCGCGGTCATCGCCACGACACGGCGGCCAAGGCGTGGGCCGCGACTTGCCGAAATGCGATCGCACAGGTGCCCGGCGAGAGGCACGAGGACGAGTGAAGCGATCCAGGGAAGACTCGAGACGGCGCCGCCCTTCAGGATGCTGAAATGGCGCTCGTCGACGAGGTAGAGGTAGAACCAGTACACGAATACGGCGAGCACGTAGCTGTCCAGGAAGTAGCTCGCGGAGATCAGCACCATGTTGCGGTTGCGGAGCAGCGGCCAGTAGATGACGCGCCCTCCGGCTCCGGCTCCGGCTCCGGTTCCGGTTCCGGCTCCGCTCGCCGGGTCGCGCTTCTCGCTGTGCTGCTGGACGCGGCCGGACGCAATCGCACGGCGCTCGAGTTCGTTCACGTCGGGGTGCCTGGCCGGGCTGTCTCTCGCGTACCACCACCACGCGGCCGCAACCAGGAAGCCGAGGCTCGACGTGACGTAGAACGACAGCCTCCAGCCGCCCTGGACCATCAGCTCCGACATGACTGGCGGGATGAATGCGGATCCGAGGGCCATTCCCGCGATCACCAGCGAGTTGGCGAACGCCCGTTCCGAGCCTGGCATCCACACGCCGACCGCAGACGCGGCGACCGGGTAGGTGGCTGCCTCGGCCAGGCCCAGGAGAAACCGGACGCCAATGAGGACGGCCAGCGTGCCCGCCGCACCGCCGATGACGCCGGGCAGCGCGCCGGTCATCAGCGTGGTCACGCCCCACAACGCCGCCGCGACCGTCAGCACGAGCCGGGGCCCGAAGCGATCCCCCAGCGCACCGGCCGGAACCTGGAATACGGCGTAGCCGATGAGGAACGCGGTGAACACCTGGCCCAGCTGGACCTGGCTCAGGTGCAGCTCGGATCGCATGAGCGCCGCCGCGATCGAGATGTTGGTGCGCAGCGCGTAGCTGACCAGGCTGAAGCCCGCCAGCAGGGCGACGATGCGCCACCGGACGGTTGTGGCCGGTGCGTCTTGGGCCATCTCCGACACGTGGCCTCCGGACGGAGAGAGGGCAGCTTCCGCGGCCCGTGTCCAGGGACAGCGAGCCCAGGCGCGGCACATCCTCTGAGTGATTGAACCCTTGAGATCGATTCTAACGCGCAGAACGGGCGCTGCGGACAGGAAGATGGGACCCGGTCGCGAGGTTGCCGGCTTCGCGCTCTATCCTCTCGAGGTACTCCCCCTCGCCGGCCGTCGACCTGCGTCGGGTTCGCCGAGCAGCAGCCGGTTCTTCCGCGTGATGTCGGCGGGAATCGTCTGCGTCCAGATGCGATAGCCCTGTTGCTCGAGACGGATCGCCCGCAGGATGTCGATCGCGGCGGCGCGATCGACCCAGCCGGCCAGCGCGCCGGAATCGCACGCTTCGAAGTCGTGGCAGCACGGCAGCACGGCCACGCGAGCGCGTGCGCCCGCGGCCAGCTCCAGCACCCGGTCGGTCAGCGCGCCGCAGGCGTGGCTCGACACGACGAGGTCCGTGCGTTCGACGCCGAGCGTGTCGAGCTCGCCCGTGAAGAACCGCACCCGCCCGGCAAGCCTGGGCCAGGCGTCTTTCAGGGCGTCGTGCAGTTTCGCCGCGGACGGCGGGATCGCCTTGTCGACGACAACCGCGGCTGGAGATGAATCGTCGAGGAGCAGCAGGGTCTGCGCGAGCAGGCCGTGTCCGCCTGCGAGATCGACCACGCGCCCGCCTCGGAAGATCCGCCGGACCCGCCGGGCCATCTCCCACGCCTCGTACAACTCCTTGCGAGGCACACATCCAGCATGGCAGACGGCGCGCGCCATGCGATGGAAGAGCGACGCGTCCGGGAAGCGGTCGAGATCACGGTCGGTCAGGCGTCCGCGCGAAGACAGAGAGAACACGGATCAGACATTACACCCCTTGTCACCGGCCGTGCTCGGCAGGGGCCGCGAGAACGGCGGTGCCGGCTTTGGCTCGGCCTGGCGCCACCGGCGTATCAAGGTGTTATCATCTCCGGCATCATCGACAACATGGAAGGTTGGTGCGTGTGGAGACGGAACGGACCGTGGCGATTCTCGGCGCCGGGAACATCGGTGCGTCCATTGGCAGAGGACTGGTCGAGTCCGGCCGGTTCGCCCCGGGGTCCATCGCGCTGACGCGAAGAAAGCTCCACCTGCTGGACGACTTCAAGAGTCGGGGCTTCGTCGTGCTGGCCGACAACCGGAAAGCGGTCAGGGACGCCGGCATCGTGATCATTGCGGTTGAGCCGCAGCAGATCAACGCCCTCCTGGATGAGATCCGTCCCGATCTCGTCACCGGCAAACACCTCGTCATCTCGGTCGTGTCCGGTGTCAGCATCGCGCAGATCCTGGCGAGGCTCGGCCAGCAGGTGGACGTGGTGCGGGCGATGCCCAACACCGCGATTGCGATCGGACAGTCGATGACCTGCCTGGCCTCGAACACGCGGCAAGGCACGGCCCTCCACGATGCCACCGCGGTGTTCGAGTCGGTGGGTACGACGCTGGTAATCGACGAAGACCAGATGATGGCGGCGACGGCGCTCGGGGCCTGCGGGGTGGCGTTCTTCCTGCGGGCGATCAGGGCCGCGTCCCAGGGCGGCATCGAGATCGGCCTGCATCACGACGAAGCGCTCGCGATCGCGGCGCAGACCGCCAAGGGCGCCGCGTCGCTGCTCCTGAGCATGGGAGAACACCCCGAGCACGAGATCGACAAGGTCACCACGCCGCGGGGCTGCACGATTGCCGGCCTGAATCAGATGGAGCACGAAGGGTTCAGCTCCGCCATGATCAAGGGAGTCGTGACGTCCGCTCAGAAGTTGACGCTGCTCTATCCGGACGGCGTCGACTAGATCGCGGGCCGCGGTTCCCAGTCGATCAGCCGCGGCCACATCAGTTCGCGCCTCCGGCCGCGATCCGTAAATCGCGGTCTTCTGTCTATAACGCCTCCTCAGCTGAACTGATTCCGCGGTCCCTCAGAAAGGCGCCGGTCAGTCAGCGCACCGCTGGCGCAAGCCGCTCGAGCTCGGCGGCGGCAGCGTCCACCAGCGCAGCCTCGCGCATGAGCGCCTTCGCCGCGCGCGTGATTTCGCCGTCGACCGACTCGTAGTGATTCTGCTCGATGTCCTCGCGCACGCCAGGCACGGTCTTGACGTCGTACCCGGTGTAGAAGCCCGGCGCGTACAACAGGTGCCGGTACCACTCCCGGTGCGGGAGGCCCGCCGGGTCCAGCAGCTGACGTTCGCTCTGGATCAGCTTCGCGTTCAGTGCGCGAATGGCCGCGGCGTTTCCAGCGAGCCTGGCTGAGGCGGCCGAGAGGGCCTTCTTGTATCGATCCGCTGCCGCGTTCAGCGCGGTGGACGCGTTCTCGAGCGGCGCGAAGTTCAGGGCCGGCGGCACGGCTTCGGCCACAGGCGCGACCAGCGGCCGTTTCGGGTCGCGGATGGCCGCGAACACGCCATCCTCGATCTCGCGGTTGCGCTCCCGCACCTCGTCCTGCCTGCGCTTCAGCAGCGCCTGCAGATCAATGACATACCCTTTCACCGTGTCGGCCAGGCGCGTGAAGTCGAACGGGAGGACGTCCGCATCGGCCAGGCGGATGACCGCCGTGCCGACCGTCTGCGCGGCCAGCCGGCCATACGCAAAGTCGGTGTCCTCGAAGTGCGTGTACTGGTAGAAGTCGTCGTAGATCGAGTGGTAGCTGCCGCTCTCGTCCTCACCGCCGTAGCCGAGGTTCAGCGTCGGGACCCCGATGTGCTGGAGAAACGGCGTGAAGTCCGACCCCGAACCGAGCGCGCCAATCCGCAAGTCGCCGCGCGTGCGCGCCTCGCGGCGTTCCTCGGGCGTCCCGTTGGCGATCCTGGCCGCCTGCAGCCGCGTCCACGCACTGACCTTCGCCTCGGGGTCCTCCACCGAGCGGGCCACGTTGTTGATGAACGACTCGAGCGTGTGCGAGCCGGACATGCCGAGGTAGCCGCGTCCGTTGCTGTCGGTGTTGAGGTACACGGCGGCGTGCGCCTCGAGCTCGGCCGCGTGCGCCTCCACCCACTCGGTGGAGCCGAGCAGCGCGGGCTCTTCGCCGTCCCAGGCCGCGTAGATGATGGTCCGCTTCGGCTGCCATCCCTGCTTGCGCAGCTCGCCGAGCGATCGCGCCTCTTCCAGTTCGGCGGACAGGCCGCTGACCGGGTCGCCCGCGCCGTTCACCCACGCATCGTGATGATTGCCCCGAATGACCCACTCGTCGGGATATGTGGATCCGGGCAGCCGCGCGATGACGTCGTAGATGGGCTTGATGTCCCAGTTGAACGCGAGCTTGAGGTGGACGGTGGCCGGCCCGGGGCCGACGCGGTAGGTGATCGGGAGCGCGCCCCGCCAGTCGGCGGGCGCGACCCTGCCGTTGAGCGCGGCGAGCAGCGGCTGCGCGTCGCCGTAGGAAATCGGCAGCACGGGGATCTTCATGATCGTCGGCGCGTCAGCCACGGCCAGGCGCTTCGCGTCTGGTGTCGCGCCGACCCCTGGCGTGAGCGGATCACCCGGGTAGACGGGCATGTCCATCACGCTCCCTCGCTGCACGCCCTCGCGCGATCGCATCGGGCCTTCGGGAAACACCACGCCGCCGAAATACCCATCGTCTCGCGGGTCGGAGTAGATCAGGCATCCGACGGCGCCGTGCTCCGCCGCGACCTTCGGCTTGATGCCGCGCCACGATGCGCCGTAGCGCGCGATGACGATGGCGCCCTTGACCGACACGCCGAGGCGCTCGAGTTGCTCGTAGTCCACGGGTCTGCCGTAGTTCACGTATACGAGCGGCGCCGTGACGTCGCCATCTGCCGAATACGCGTTATAGGTGGGCAACTGCTCGGCTTTCTGACCGGAGGTGGGATCCACCGGCAAGGCCGGTTCCTCGAGCGTGGCCACGAACCGTGTGGGGGTCACCATCTCCAGCAGGCGCGTCCTGGGCGTGGGAAACAGGACGTCGAACTGTTCGATCTTCGCGTCCCAGCCCCACTCCTTGAACCGCGCCAGCAGCCACTCGGCGTTGTCCTTGTCGTAGGCCGATCCGACGTGGTGCGGCCGTGCGCTCAGCCGCTCGTCATATCCCCGGATGTTGGCGGCGACCGGCAGCGCGCGGAAGGCGGTCTCCCAGCGCTGCGCCTCGGGCCCAGGCGGCTGCGGAGCAGCCTGCGGAGCCTGGGCGTGCGGGCTCGACACCGAGGCCAGCGTTGCCGCCAGCGCGACGAGCAATCGGGCACTTCGAAGAGTTGTCATGGATGTGCTCCCTGTCGCATTCTCGCGTGCAAGCGGCCGGATGGCAAGCGTCGCGACATCCCCGGGACAACCGCCGGGGCGCGAGAATCGGGGAGTTCCGCCAGGGGAACGCGATGCGGGGGAGATGCTGTCGACCTCTGCGGATGGTCGGCCGTTGCCCGGCGTGGGGCCGAGCGGGCTGACGGAGGGCAGGAGAGGGCCCTCCGCCAGCGTCGCTATGCGTGCGGAGCCTACTTCTTGACCAGTTCCACGCGGCGGTTCTTCGCGCGGCCGTCCTCGGTGCGGTTGTCCGCTACGGGCGTCGTCTGGCCGTAGCCCTTGGCGGTGAGCCGGTCGGCCTTGATGCCGCGCGACACGAGCGCGGCCATCACGGCCTGCGCGCGCTCCTGCGAGAGGCGCAGGTTCGACTCGGGCGTGCCGACATTGTCGGTGTGCCCTGCGACTTCGATGCGGAATTCCGCCGTCTTGAGCGCCGAGGCGGCGGCGTCCAGCGTCTTGGCTGAATCGGGATTGATCGTCGCTTTCGCGGTCTCGAAGTTGATGTAGAGCGCGACGTAGCCGTCCTTGGCGAGCTTGTCGGCCAGCTCGTTGACGCTGACGTCCTGCTTCATCTCCTCGCGCTCCGACACCGTCATCATGTAGCTGCCGTCATCCTGGCTGGCCTGGATGAATGCCCAGACTTCCTTTGCGCCACGGACGAATTTCAGGGTCAGCGCGTAGCTCATGCACCCGTTGCCCATTTGGGGCATACGCTCGGTGTCGTAGTTGCCCTTGCACCAGCCCGGGTACTGGCCCTCGACGGTCCCGCCGGCCTTTTTCGCCGCGGCCTCGAAGTTGCGCATGATCTGGAGTCCGCTCGGCGGCGTCGCCCCTTCGTTCAATTCAAAGGTAATCCACTGATACGGTCCTTCGACCTCGATCGACTTGACGAGGTCCTCGCCCTGCTTGATGGGTCCGACGGGGAATGCGCGAAGGTCGAATTGACTCTTCTGACACCCGGTAATGTGCATGTTCGGAAACCGGGTGAACAAGGGATAGTCCTTGCAGCCTTCGGCGTCCTGCGCCGAAACCGGGACGGCTGCGAACAGGCAAAGCGCCACGGCACCGAACGTCAGCATCTTCATACTCGTCCTCCGACTCATTCTTGGGGGGCCGATTCCCGGTCGTGGACCGGTCGCCTATGCGCCGTTCCTGGTCAGGCAAGGGTACGAGGCTAGCGGGGCCGTCGCACGGAGTCAAGGTCGATGGTCGCCGTCGATGGTCGCCGTTGAGGTGCCTACATCAGACTGACCCCTCCCAGAATGCGGGCATTCCGCGGCAGAGGAGGGCAGCATGGGTGAAGAGCTTCGGTCTATGGCCCCGCGCCAACGTCAGAGACTGGAACAGCGTCTGGCCGTCTCAGCCCATGCGGAGACCGCCGCGGCCGAACACGGCCGGCGCGTCCGGCGTGGCGGGCACTCGCCTGCAGGCCTTCTGCGACTGGTGGTTGTACGCCACGATTCACTTCGTGGTATGGTCGGAGTTTAGCTGCACCCCCTGCTCGAGTGGATGGCCGGTAGACGGACCTTCTGGCCCTCCGGCGGTCCTGGAGGTGGAGTCGCGGCGACGAATGGAGGTCACGATGGCGATCGCGAAGAGGGCAATTCCGGACGGGTTCCACACGGTGACTCCTCAGCTCACGCTCGACAATGCCGTCCAGGCCATCGAGTGGTACAAGAAGGCGCTCGGTGCGGTGGAAACGGGCCGCGCCGTCGGTCCGGATGGGAAGATCCTGCACGCGGAACTGCAGATCGGCGATTCCCGGATCATGGTGAACGACGCGATGATGGGCGGGAAAGGCCCCAAGGCCCTCGGCGGTTCGCCGGCTGCTCTTTGGATCTACGTGGAGGATTGCGACACCCTGTTCAACCGCGCGGTCGCCGCCGGGGGCGAGGTCTTCGGCCAGATGGGGGCCATGGCGAACCAGTTCTGGGGCGATCGCTCGGGAACCTTCACGGACCCGCACGGGTACCGCTGGACGATCGCGACGCGCAAAGAGGATCTGACGCGCCAGGAAATGGACCAGCGCCAGGCGGAGTGGATGAAGCGGGTCGCGAACGCCCGGCCTTAGAACGCAGGTGGCGTGATGCGCCGGCGGCCGTCCTTCGCGACGCGCGCCCACCACAGCAGCTGGTCGATCATCCCGGCCGCGAACTTCGAGTACAGCGGATCGACCGGCTGTCCGCGGTCATCGGTCTGAAGTCCGATGAGCCTGATGTTCACCTCGGTGCGCACCGGGACCAGGCGGACCTCTACCGCAACGCTCCTGAGCTGTTCGGCGGCTCGTGCTCCGCCCGCGCTGCCGCCGTAGGTCACGAAACCGACCGGCTTGTACCACCAGCCCAGGTGGACGTGGTCGATCGCATTCTTCAGGTTTCCTGGATAACCGTGGTTGTACTCGGGCGTCACGATGACGTATCCGTCGAGCGCGTGAATTCTCTCGGACCAGCGCCTGGCCGTTTCGTCTGCGTACTTCGTTTCGACAACCCGAGGCATCTCCTGGTGCTCGTAGGCGGGGATCCGGAAATCACGCAGATCCAGCAGCTCCGCCTCAACGCCTTCCCGCTTCGCCAGGGACTCGCGAATCCAGGTGGCAAACCCTTCGCCGCGGCGTCCGGTCCTGACGCTCGCGAGGATCACGCCAATCGTTACGGTCTCGGTAGACAGGCTGTCGATTGATCCGTGGGTGTCGGTCATGCCGTCTCCTTTGGATGGGAGCGACACACTAGTTGGTCCCGTATCCAGCGAACTTCCCCAGGACCTCCGGGACGCGCTGGTGGATCCACGGCTCGAGTCCAGGCGCGAGATAGAACTTCGGCTCGAGCAGGTCGTCGGCCGGGCCGATCATGCCTTCTGCAATCGCGCGTCCTGCGAGCGGCGTGTTCGGGTAGATTCGGATGCCCACCGTCACCCGCAGCGAGTCGAGACGAAGCGACTCGGCAAACGCCAGGCTCGCTTCGACCGTCTCCCGCGTCTCGCCGGGACCGCCGAGGAGAAGAAAGCCCATCCTGCGGATGCCGTGCGCCTCGAGGAGATCGCACGCGCGCCTCACGTCTTCGGGCGTGTACCGCTTGTTCATTTCGCGGAGCACCGCCGGGCTGCCGCTTTCAAACCCCAGGCTCACCTCCGCGCACCCGGCGCGTGACATCGCCGCAACGAGATCCTCATCGACACGGTGCGGGTAGAGAATGCATCGCCACTCGATGTCGAGTGCCGCTCGACCGAGCAGACGGGTGAGCGACCTCGCGTACGGCTCCGGGATGTTGAAGGAGTTGTCGACGAAGAAGAGCCGGCGAAACCCCGCCAGAGCCAGGCGCCGGACTTCCTTGACGACCGTCTCGGGTGATCGCATCCTGATGATGCGTCCCTGGATCGCCGACGTGGCGCAGTAGGAACAGTCATTGGGGCAGCCGCGGCGCGTCTGGACTGGTATCCAGATGTCTTCTCCCGCCGCGCGCGCCGATGCCGTGAGCGCGTCATCCCAGAACGGACAATCATCGAGATCGTCGCGCCGCAGCGCCGGCGATGACGTGGTGCGGGAGTGAAGCCCCGGAATGCCGGAGGGATCCTCGCCGCCGCCGAGCCGTCGCAGCAGTTCGACGAGCGCGGCTTCCCCGTCGCCAGCAATGCCAAAGTCGGCGCCGAGGTACCGCAGCGTCTCGTCCGGGAAGATGGAGAACCCCGGTCCCCCGAGGATGATCGGAGCGGCGCTCGATGCGCGGCAGGCGTCGACGACGGGCCTGGTCTGCGCCAGGAGGAATCGCGGCTGCTCACGATTCTGATCGTCGATGTTGCGAATGGAGATGCCGATCGCCTCCGGTACGAACGCTTCGATTGCGTGCGTCACCGAACGGCTTGGATTGACGGACATCAGCAAATCGAGGAAGTGGACGTCATGACCCGCGCGCCGTGCCGCGCAGGCGACGAGACCTGCGCCGAGCGGCATCGTGATCATGTTGCCCCGCTCGGTGTTTGCCGCGATGATGAGCACCCTCATCGGGCAGATCATACGCCCGAAAGGTGCGCAAAACGGGGGGACGAAGCGACCGGACCCACTCTCCGCCTTGTAGTATCGTGAGCCGACGCGCCATTCCCACGCACCGCCGGGCTGACCGTGGACGTCGCTGAATGCCGAGGGATCAACATGGACTTCTCCGGGCTCTCGTTCAAAGATGCGCCGCTCGTGAAGACTCCGCCACCGGGGCCCAGATCGAAGGAACTCCTGGGTTTTCAGGGCTCGCACGAGGGCGCGGTTGTCTCATACCCCGCCGGAATGCCGATGGCCATTCAACGCGCCAGGGGAGCGACGGTCGAGGATGTGGACGGCAACGTCTACATCGACTTCTTCGGCGGGGCCGGAGTGATGAATGTGGGCCACGGAAACCCTTCCGTGGTGGAGGCGGCAGTCAGGCAACTCGGTGAACTCACCCATGCCCTGGATTTTCCGACCCCGAGTCGGAGACTCCTGGTTGACGCCCTGTCCAGGCTGCTGCCCGAGCAACTCAGCCGGGTGTCATTCGGAGGGCCGACAGGCTCCGACGCGGTGGAGTCGGCCATCAAGCTGGCCAGGTTCAACACGAAGCGGATTCCGATCGTTGCGTTCGAGGGTTCGTACCATGGCATGACCGCCGGGGCGTTGTCGGTCACGAGCGGGCGCGGGTTCCGGGAACGCTTCCTGCCGCTTCTGCCTGAGGTGCACTTCGTCCCGTATGCCTACTGCTATCGCTGCCCCTTCAAGACGTCTCCCGACAGGTGTGGATTGTTGTGTGCCGAGTATCTCGAACACGTGCTCGAAGACACGCACTCGGGAGTGGGCACTCCGGCGGCGGTCATCGTGGAACCGATCCAGGGGGAGGGCGGCTCGATCGTTCCGCCCGAAGGCTTCATCCCCCGGATCCGGCAGATCTGCGACCAGCACGAGGTCATCATGATCGCCGACGAGGTCCAGGCCGGCTTCTGCCGAACCGGGAAGATGTTCTCGTTCGAGCACACAAACACCGTGCCGGACGTGGTCACGATGAGCAAGGCTCTCGGCGGCATCGGCCTGCCGATCGCAGGGATCGCCTACAAGGATCGGTTGAATACCTGGCCCGCCGGCGCACACATCGGCACGTTCAGGGGCAACGTTGCGGCATTCGCGGCCGGTGCAGCCGCTTTGGCGTTCATGGTCGACAGCAATCTCGCGGACCACGCGCTGGCCCTCGGAGATTGGATGCTTGCTTCATTGCGGAGCCTCGAACGCGATTCGAGGATCGTAGGCGACGTGCGCGGCAAGGGTCTCATGCTGGGGGTCGAACTGGTCAAGGACAAGGGCACGAAGGAGCCCGCTCCAGAGCTTGCGCGGCGTGTCCGGACTGCGTGTCACCGGCGGGGACTCCTGATCGAAATCGGCGGACACTATGACAACGTCGTCCGCTTCCTTCCGCCCCTCGTCCTGACCAGGGAGCTCGCACGGCGGGGCCTGGAGGTCTTTTCGGACTCGCTCCAGGACGCTGAATCGCCGCTGTAATTCCCCCTGAGGTCCCCGGGGGAGCCTCTGGCGAGCGAGGCGTTGAGAGAGAATCCGGCTGAGCGCGCGACCGCTCCGATAGCAATCAGCCGCCCGCGCCTTCGAGCGTTGCCAGGTGCGACGCGTGCCTGCCCGTGACACGTGTAGCCGCAAACGTGTAAGGTGTCACCACACATCCATAGCGCACCGTCTCGGCGCCCCCGTAAACGCCGTCCGAAAGGTCCGACATGAGAAAAGCCTGGCTGCTTCTGTTCGCCATTGCCCTGGGCGCAGTCCTTGCGGACTGCGGCGGAGGCACCCAGTCCAACCCGCCGGGCCCCACCCCGCCAGCACCCAACCCGCCAGGCCCCAATCCGCCGGGCCCCACCCCGCCCCCTCCGGCCCCGCGCACGTTCCTGCCGCTGGAGTTCCCCATCGCCGACCCGCGGGTCGTCGTCAAGATGGCCTCCTGGGGCATCCCGAATTGGAGCGGCAGCGAGCCGCACAACGGCATCGACCTGGTGGTGGACAGCCGGTTGACTTCGACGCTGATCACCTCGCCGACTGCGGGCGAGGTGCGTTCCGTGACCAGCTCCGAGAACCCCTTCTCACATCCCGTGGGTCAGCTCATGGTCACCATCGCCATTCGCGTGAATGACGAGTGGACCATAGACCTCGTCCTCGAGCCCGGCACGGTCGACCCGGCGCTCAAGGCCGCGCAGCTTGCCGGAGTACGAGTCCAGACCGGCCAGACTGTCAGCATCGGCACTCCGGTGGCCGATCTCTTCGTGGGAAGCCTGGGCTACACGCACCTGCACTTCATGGTCGAGCGCGGCAACACCAACGTTTGTGCGTATGCGCACTCGTCGGAGAGCGCAAAACGCACGATCGAGTCGTTCATCGCGCTCCCGAACAGCACCGTCCCCGGCGGTCAGATCTGCGTCGGCCCGTCGTCGTAGGATTTCGTCGGATATGTGCGCCGCTCTGGCGAGGTCGCGCCGCTGCGAGCAGCTGGGCGGCACCGACTGCGGCTCCTGCCTTGAAGGGCGAACTGCCGGCATAATCCCGGGGCTCACTTGTATTGAGCTCGTGAGCCCCGGGCACGCGGGCTGAAGCCCACGTGCTCCATTCCCGGCGTGTACTCGACTCAATCGAGCGCCGGCTCATGATTGATCACATCTCCTCGCGCGCGAGTCGCCACCCGACTTCAGCATCAAGGAGTCGAGTGAGGCCTCGACCGAGGACGAGCCAGCCGGGTGCGCCGTTGTTCTTGATGTGTCCGCCGAGGGCGGCGACGCCCAGCATGGCATCTCGTATTGTCGGCTGGCGCGGGAGGTGGTAACGACGCCACGCGAGCAGGGTCCGCAGGAGCTGCAGTTGCGTTGGATCGAGCACGTCACTCGCCGGTCGCGGTTGCGGGGCCCGGCCCAGATGACGCAGGACCAGCAGGCGCCACGCCAGCGGGATGAAGAGCGCCAGGGCGCGAAGCAAGGCGGGCAGACTGGTCAGTTGCCGTTTCTCGAATCCGCATCCGGTCTTGAGCGCCTTGAAATACTCCTCGATGATCCAGCGCGCGCGGTAATGATCGACCACCGCGGTGGCGTCTTCCAGGCCGTCGACTGCTTCCGACGTGAAGAGCATCCATTCAATCGGCGTCTCCCCGGTCGGCGGGTTGGGCTCCGCGACGTGCACGGCCTGCAGGGTCAGCGTCCGATCCCGCGCCTCGTTGTACTGCCTCCGGGGAAGCGTCACCGTGCCCCAGCGGATCTCGAGCGTCGCGAGGCGCTCCGCGCGCGCCGGGTGCCGCCCTCGGGTCTTGACCTCTTTTTGCACGCTCCGCGGGGCGATCGGGACCTCGCGAAAGAGGGTCGCCGGCTGGCGAGCCAGGATCGCCGTGACGGCGAGTTTCGCGTCGACCGTTTGACGCTTGGGACACGCGCGGATCACGTAGCGACCATGCGCCTGCTGGAGGGCGGCGAGCAGGTCATAGTCATCGGCTTCCTGGTCCATGACGTGAATCGCCTCCACCTCCGCGGGGAGCGCCGCCGACACGGTGAGCGCCAACTGCTCCCAGCGTGCCGATTCCTTGGCCGCTCGAGGTTTCTTGCGCGTCGCCGTGACCCGTTGAGCTGGCGTATACCCCTGATGGGCGGCCGCGTCGTCGTGGATGAAGGGATGGACCCCGACCACACCGAACGGTTCGCGCGTCTCATCCGACGCCACCGCCAGCGCGACATGCGCGAGAAAGCCCTTCGCGCCTCCGCGGAGGATCCCCAGGCCCTCGCGGTCGCCATCAAAGCGGAACGTCGTCGTGTCGTGCACGATCCGCACGACGCCCCGTCCCTGCATCCGCGCGTGAGTCTGCAGCCGATGCCCATCGAGCACGCCCGGCAGCGTCACCTTCGGATTCGCGAGAAACCGATACAACGCCTCTCGGTCGGCCACCGACGCCATCTGCTCCGGGAAACTCAAGCTCGGGGTCTGCCGCGGCCCGCGTCACGATGCGACGCAGCCGCTCGTCCAATCGCGCATCACCCAACGACTCGCCGTCGAACTCGGCAAGCACATCCGTTATCTCGATCGACTGTGGCTTCTGCATGCCCCACATCAGATCACAAATGCCACCCGAGCGCGATCGAGATGTGTAGGATCATGAGGAGCGCCGGGATTAGTGCCGCTGCGCGTCCCGCGACTGCTCCGCCCGGCGCGCGGCCGCCTGCCTCTCCGCTCTCTGCGTGTCCGCATCCGCCGCAGCGGTCGGACTGGGCGTGCGGGGGAGCGCCATTCCTCCGCCGGGACTGACCGGCGCGCTGGCCACTTCGAGCGCCTCGGCGATGGAATCGATCTCGGTCCCGAGCTCCCCAAGGCTCTCGCGCAGCTTCCCGCCGAGCTCCGGGGCGCCGATGTCCGTGCTCCGGGCTCGCAGGAGCTGCATGTGCAGGTTCTCGAGCGTGTAGAGGATGCGCGTGTTCTCGGCCTCCAGCCGCGTGGCCGCGGTGGCGAGCTCTGCGCGATGGGCGAGTTGCTGCTCCAGGGCGCGCAACGCCTGGCCCAGCCGATCGTGAACGATCTCGTCGTGCTCGTTCGCGAGCCGCGCAACCAGGGCGTCTCGCTCGGCCAGCAGACCCACCTCGTCCTGCGCCGCCAGCACGCTCCGCAACTCGTGCTCCCTGCGGGCGATCTCGAGGCACGCCTGGCGAAGGCCGCCGACGGTCGCCTCCGGCTGCGTCACGACCTCCCGGACGATGGGCGGGCCGGACTGCAATTCAGCGAGGATCTTCTCGCAGAGCCTGTGGATTCGGGCGACCCTGGGATCGGAGGGCTCCGCCGGCGCGGTCTGCTCAATCTGGCTGGTCCCTGAGGCGGCGGGGTGGCGGACGCGGGCGTTCCCGCTGCCATCCGCTTCCGCCTCCGCCTCGGCCTGGCTGCGCCGGGCGGCGCGCCTGAAGAGTGAGGCCCCGGACATGCCGAAGCCGAACGCGACGAAGATCAGCCACCAGAGCGGGGGTTCGCGAACCGCGAGCGCCAGGCACACGAAAGCGGTCACGAGAAAGACGACACCGCGCATCGTGTCCGCAGGTTCGGGATCACGACGCCGGCGGTTCCGCCGGTCGATGCGGCGCTGCTGCCGCTCGGCGATCCTGGCAGTGACCCGCTCCGCTACGTCGGCGCTGGTCGCTGCCGTGATCTGCTCGACCATGGCCGCGTACTCGTTGCGGTTGCGTTCGACCGCGTCGGTGATACGCCGGAGGCTCGCTTCGAGCTGCGCGTCCGGGTCGAACCCAGTCCGGTTCATGCGCTCCCCCTTCGTGCCGGCCCGGCCCGATCCGCGCCGCGCCGAGCGCGTACGACACCATCATGCGTCAAGATTCGAGAGAAGAGAAATCGGCCTCGCGATTCCGGTCATCGCACAAGAAGGGGCCTGCCACCGGTCCCCGTCTCCAGCGGCGTGCGTCAATTGCCGATTATGTGGTGCGGATCGAAGTTGCGCGGATTAAAGTCGCCGCTCATGGGCGCCAACTGAGGTATCCTCAGCGCCTCTTACTCCATACATTACCTCTGCTGCCCGCCGCCACCCCCCGGCGCTGGCCGAAAAGGATGTCCAATGCCTGAGTCCCCGACGTTGCGCCTGACGGTTGCGATAGCAGCGATGCTGGCAACAATGGCATGCGACCTGCTGAACCCCACTGACAAGCCTGACCCGACTCCCCCGCCTCCCGTCATCAAGACATATCCGGCCATGAAGATCAATGCGAGGTGGTCGGGCGGACGGACCGGCTCGCCGTCGAACCTCGAGGCTGTCGAAGGCACCCACGGCGGGTTCTGTCCGGCCTCGTCGCTGCTGCTCGAGAATCACAGCGCCCGCTTCAAGAACCTGTTCTCGTGGTCCGAGCAGGTGCTCGTGATCTACAACAACTGCACCGCTGCGGCGTCCCTGCTCGTGTGCTCCACATATGGCGGCGGGGGAAGTTCCAGCGAATTTCCATCATGTGATAAAGACCCGAGCACGACGCCACTCAGTCGTATGGACATCGTCGAACTGGGGCCGGCAAACAACTCGCTGCAATCCGCAACCTGGAGAACGACGGGGCCCGCGCTGGACATCTTCATCTTCTACTGCAATCCGGGCGATCCGTTTGCTCTTAATATCATCCCGGGCGCCAAGCCCACCGACTGTATGCAATGACCCTCTGGAGGCTGGTTTCGGGCGGATGACGAACTCCCTGCGCCCGGCTCAACGGGAAGGCAACGGATGAGCTGACGGGCAATCCGGGGTTGCCGCACGCCACGAAGATGTCCACTTCGGTTGCGTGACCCGGCAGATAAGAGGCGTGCGCGAGTGAGTCCGGTCGGGTCGGCGAGGCAATCGGCATCAACGTAGAACTCGGCCGATGGCGCGTGCCAACCCGGGGTCAGAACGTGACGCGCAAGCCTGCGTGCAGAGTTCTCGGATCGGTCCACGTTACCGGCCAGCCGAAGTTCGGACCCGACATCTCGGTCACGGACGTTGCCGCCCCGAAGTTGGAGAGGTTCAAGGCCTCGAGGAGGAGGCTCACCTTTCCGTGGCCCGGAACGCGGAGCGCCTGTTCGATTCGCAGGTCGAGGATGCTCGTGGCGTCGAGCCGCCGCGCTCCCCTCGGTTCGACACGGACACGGCTAGCCCCCCCTCCTTGCAGCAGAGGGCCCACCCGCACCCACCGGCACCACGGATTGCCCGTGACGTACCTGTAGACCGCGCTCACGTTCATTCCGCCCCAGAGCGGAACGTGGCTGGTTCCGAGCAGTTTGACTTCGTGCGTCGGATCGTAGAAGAGGCGCCCGTAGGCGTTGATGAGGAGGTTCGGGTTGTTGTAATTCCCGGGGCTCCCGATGTCCCCCAGGCCGGCGTTCGTGCCGGCCTGGTTGCCAACGTTGCCCTCCGACCTCGACCATGTGTAGGACGCCTGGAACTGCCCGAACCTCATGCCGTGCGACCGCACCGTCACCTGCGCCGCGTCATAGCGGCGCCTCGCGCCTGACGGGTTGGTGTAGAGCCACGGGCCGCCGTCCGATTCCTGCCAGGCGTAAACGGCAATCGGTCCGCCGTCGTCTGCGGTGCCGGCGACGCCGTCTGGCCCGGGGTCGGCTCTGGTCACGGGACTGTATCGGGAGCCGGGATCGACCAAGCCCATGAAGTCACGAAACCGGCGCCGGACGAATTGGACCTGCACCGACACGCGGGCCGCAATCTGCCGTTCGGCCCCGACAATCACCTCGTCGACGTGCGAGTGGCGGATGTCGGGATCGATCAAATAGCCCCCCTGTCCCCCCCCGCTCCGCCCCAACTCGACGAACTGGTTCGGCCCCACCACCTGAGCCGTGACGTAGGGTGGCCAGTTCGAGGAGTCGGCATCCGCGACGCGCTGCGCGAAAACGGGGTCGACGTAGCGCCCGACATGCGCACGCAGCACGGTACGGTGGCCGGCCCCCACGTCGAAGGCTGCTCCGATTCTCGGTGACAACGCTGCCGTGGAGAAGATGCTCTTGTGCCCCGGGATGCTGCCGTCGCCGAAATCTATGCGCACGCCGGGAAGCAGTGTCAGCCGGCTCGCGACCTGCCACCGGTCGCTGACGTATGCGCCGGTCCGGCCGGTGTCGCTCGTCTCCGACCCGCCCGGCCAGATGGTGGCCTGGTTGGGGACCCCGTTGATGTCGCGGAAGTAGAGACCGCCCGTGTAGTTGTACGCATCGACGCGGTGCGTGCGATCGAATTCGACGCCGGCACTGAACTCGTGCGTGCCCAAGAGGGACCCGAGCGTTTGCGTGAGCGACAGGGACCCGTTGTGCCTCTTCTGGGTGTTTTGCCAGCACTGGAGGAAGTTGCCGGACCACCGGCTCGTCGTGAGTTCGAGGTGCGCCGGCGGGCCGCTGCATGTGTTCGGCGGGTGCGCCACGACATTGTTCGACCCGTCGAAACCTCCGTAGCGTCCCTCGACCAGCGTCCGTTCGAATGGCGTCCACGCGGCGCGCAGGTTCCAGCTCGTCTCGGGCCTGGTGCTGTCGGCGAGCGCCGTGTCATCGTAGGATATCCCGAGGTTCGCCGCAGCCTGCCGGTACCGGCCGGCCTGCACGAAGCCCTCCAGACGAACGCGCGACGCGGGGGCACTCGATAGCTTCAGGAGATACAGAGAATCGTCCGTCTGCGAAACGGCGCTGCCTGAGAATCCGAACGGACGGTCGTCGAGCGTGGAATGCCGGAAGCCGGCGAACACCCACAGGCGATCCCGAAGGATGGGGAAGCCCACCTGCAGACTCGCGTCCCACATGTGGTTGATCTTCCTCGGGCTGATCGCGCTCCGCTGAGCCGCGGACAGACGGCCGGTGTTGGTCGACACCCACGACGGGTTCGTCCACCAGAACTCGCCGAGCCCGGAAAGCGTGTTGCTGCCGGACTTCAGGACGAGGTTGGCCGAGAGGCCCGTGAATCCTCCTGCCGAAGCGCCCGCGCCGACTGACGCGACCTGCATCTCCTGCACCCAGTTCTGATCGAACCGCAGAAAGGCCGCCTGTTGCGCGGCTTCCGTGATGTCCAGGCCGTCGGCCGCGATGGCGTTGCTGCCGGCAGTGCCGCCGAAGGCGACATCGTTCGCGACACCAGGGACGAGGTTGATGAGCGAGGCCGACACGCGCGTGGTCGGCAGCTCGCGCAGGAACGTCTCGTCGACGCTCTGGCTGGGCGCCGCGCTGGTCACGTCCACCATCGGCGACGGGGCGACAATCCGGACGGTGTCCGACACGGGCCCGACGGCGAGCGTGAAGTCGACGACGATGGTGACTCCAGCAGGCAGTTCGACCTGGCCGCGCCGGGCGGCCGTGAACCCCGGATGCAGGACGGCGATCGTGTAGAGGCCCGGCGCGAGCTCCGTGAGGCGGAAGTGACCCCCCGCGTCGGTCTGCGCCTTCCGCTCGCCGCCGATGAGCCGGTCGCCCGATACGACGACGCTCGCGCCGGAAAGCACGCCGGACGAGGTGTCGCGGACGGTGCCTTCGAGCGCCCCGGCATTGCCTTGTGCCCAGGTCAGGGGGGATGTGATGAGCGCAAGGACTGCAGCGGCGAGAATGGGGGTTCGTCTCATGATCTGCTGATCCTGTCGGCGGCGGCCTACGCCGTGCGCGGGTCGGCCTAGTGCTTGTCTCGGCGGGCCGGAGCAGCTGGCTCCGGCAGAAAGTGCTCGAGCACCCACGGCTCCTGTGTGGGCGAGCCCGCCGTGAACGCCAGGTGCGAGCCGTCGGGGCTCACGGCCAGGGCCCGCATCGCCTCCTTCTGGTCCAACTCGATCCCGAGGGCCTTGATGTCGCCACCCTCGGCCGTCATCCGCCAGATTCCCGTCGTCGCGCGGCGGTCGCCGGCGCCGTTTGTCGTCCGCAGGAACCAGATGCTGCGACCGTCGGCCGACCACGCGACCGTATTGACTCCTTCGGATCCGGGGAACCGCGCGATTTCGCGCAACTCCCCGCCCGGTTCGCGAACGACGATCGCCCAACGGCTTGTGAGAGGCCCGGTATCCCCAGGCGGCCGGGTCTCCCGGGTGTTCACCGCCATGACCATCGCGCCGTTCTGGCGGGCCACGTCGAAGAAGCCGCTGATCCTGGTGCCCTTCTCGGTCGTGAACACGGTTTCCGCAAGGCCGGTCCGAACGTCGATGCGGCGCATCTCGGAGCGGTCGCCGCCCTGCTCGGGGTAGAACACGCTGCGGCCGTCGTTGCTCCACCGCCCCAGGCCGACCGAACTCTCCAGCTCCGGCCCGACGACGAACAGCGGCGCGGTGGCCCCGTTGTGCGGATCGAGGAGGTGGAAACCGAAGCGGCCTTCGGTGTCGTAGCCCTTCACGAGCAGTCGGCTCCCGTCGGGCGACCACGACGGCAGGAGCAGCACCCGCATGCCGGTGGCGATGGTCCGCTGCGTGCTGCTCGTGAGTTCACGCAGACCGATCGAGGCGTGCGTGCTGACGGCCATCTCGGCCAGGAAGGCCAACGTACGTCCGTCGGGGGAGAAGCTCGGCCCCATATTGGACCCGATGAAGCGCCTCGCCGCCCCGACCGGATCGCCATCGGGCCGGCCGTCGGCACCGATGGTGACGGTGTAGACGTCCACCAGCCCCGTCTGCCGTAAGTAGTGATAGGAGCCATCGGAGGCGACGCCGAGGACCGAAGCGATGCGGCCCAAGTCGGAGCAGAAGTGCCGGGGAGGGCCACTCTTCGTGCCGCCGTTCATCGGTACGCCCCACAGGCTGGTGCTCCCGGTGCGGTCGCTGACAAAGAGCACGTAGTCGCCGCGAGCCGACCAGACCGGGAGCCTGCCGTCCCACGAATCGTCGAGCAGCGCCCTGTTCGCACCGCTGCGGGTGTCGACGAAGAACAGGTCGCGCGAGCCATCGGCACGCGTCGGCGCGTCGTACACGGCCCAGCGCCCGTCGGCAGACAGCGTCGCGTGCGTCGAGGAGGTGGCGAGCGCGGCGATCTGGCGGGCCGCCTTGTCCTCCGGGTTAACCAAGTGAAGCGTCGCGTGGTGATCGGCGTGCTCGACCTGCAAGAGAATCTGGTCCGCAGACGGCCACTCGACACTGGAAATGCTGTCGCCAGGCCCAACGCTGAACACCGTCGTCGGGGGGGCGCCGGGGCGCGAGAGCCGCAGATCGAAGCCGCCCTGCTTGTTCAGAAACTGTGCAAGGATCGCCCTGCCGTCGGGGGACGGCACCGCCGTTCCTGGCGCGAGCGCGGAATCGTTGTCGACGAAGATCCTGCTCGACTTGGGCGCCCCGATCTCGACCAGGGCGATCCCGCCGCCGGAATTCCCATAGGCCAACTCGAGGCCGTCGCGCGAGACCGAGCCGCTCCACACCAAGTCGGCAGGACCCGAGATCCAGGCGCGCCGGACGCCCAGCGTTCTGGCGGCCGGACGGGCGGGAGGCAAAGAGCGGTCGATGGCCGACAGCCGCGCCCGGGCTTCGGCCACGACGTCGGTCTGTTCGGGGAATGTGCTGATGACCAGCTCGTACTGCTGGCGAGCCTGCTGCTGCCCGAGCTGTTCGAATGCAACGCCCTTGGAGAACACCGCGCGAGCGCAGATCCTCTTGTCGGGGCCCTTGGCGGCCTTCTCGAACCTGGCGATCGCGCCGCGCGCGTCGCCGCGGGAATTGAGCAGCACCAGGCCTTCCTGATAGAGCTGGGCCTGGGGCGGAGCCTGGGCCACCAGGTACCTGACACCGCCGCAGCGACGAAGGCCGCCACGGCGCCGGCACGGATGGTCCAGGGTCCGGAGTGCATCAACTGCTCCACTGCGTGGAGGGCAGGTCGGCGTCGAGACGCAGCCTCGCTCCGTCCGGCCCTGATGCCTGGCTATTTCGGCAACGCCATCGTCATCGAAAAGAACGCGTTGTGGAAGGCACCGCCGTCCATGGGGTTGTACACGACCGACCGCTTGCCGTTCGTGACCATGCATTGAACCGGCACGCGTGCGGTCGATGCAAGAGTCCACAGGTTCGTGTCGTTGCGTGTGAAGGTCAGATTGGAAGGAACATCGATGGACTGGGCGCCATAGAGCAGAGTCAACCTGCTCACGGTCCAGGTAACACCGTTCACGACGTTCTTCAGTGCCGGGGTGGGGCTGAAGTTGACTATGGATGCGAAGCCGGATGTGCGGTCGCCGAGATTCATGTTGAGGATCCCGGCCTGGGAGCCGTAGGGATTGAAGCGGAAGTCTACGACGTCGGCGCCATACGTGCCGGCCGGCACATAGCAGGGATCTCCAGGACTGCCGACGGCTTCATCGATCTGGAAGTTCATCTGCCGCGTGCTGTAGCCCGCAACGAGGTTGATGTCGATCCCTCCGGAAGTGTTAATGTAGGCACCCTCCGTCGTGCGGTTCGCGTAGACCGTGTACCAGTCATAAGGACTGCCGTCGCTCTTCACGTTCGCGCCAGTCGCATCTGGCGGGAACCTCGCAACGATTGGAATCTGGGACGGCGGCGGTGCCGGTTTGCCCTTCTGCGCAGACGCCGTCGCGGCTGCCATCGTGAGCAGCATGATGGTTCCCACCAAGGCGACCCGAACGGCTGCCTGCATTCCCTTGTTCATCTCCAGCTCCTTTGGGCATCCGGGGCGGGCCGGGGAGTCACCGTGGTTGTTGACCGCGCGGTCTCCGCCATTGTTCGTATCCGGTGTCAGGGAGAACGTATCTCCGCGTTGTCCCGCCGGGGTCAGCCCAGCGCAAACGATTGTCAACAATTGTCAACGCACACCAGCCTCCAGGCTGTCCCCACGTTACCTGCGCCACGAAGCCCCATCGTCAGGCAACCGCTGCCTGGCTTCGGACACCCTCCCGTCCGATGAGAGCGTTCTGGGCGGATCGTCGTTCCCGTCAGCCGACAAACTTGTACCCCTCGCCGTAAATCGAGAGGATGTAACGCGGGTTCGCCGGGTCACCCTCGAGCTTCTGGCGCAGCTTGAACACGTGCTGGTCCACAGTCCGCGTGTTTGGTGCCTCATCGAAGCCCCACACCTCGGTCAGCATCTTTTCGCGCGTGACGACTTTCCCCCGATACCTCACGAGCAGCCGAAGCAGCTCGAGCTCCTTGGAACTGAGCTCGACTCGCTGGCCGTCTCGCTCGGCCTCATGAGCGTCGAAATCCACGCTCACGGTACCGAACCGGTATTGGCCGGGAGCCCCGACACTTCCCGCCTGGGCGCGGCGTAGCCGCACGTTGATCCTCGCGATCAGCTCGCGAACGCTGAACGGCTTGGTGACGTAGTCGTCGGCGCCGATCTCGAGTCCCAGCACCCGGTCGAGTTCCTCGTTCCTGGCTGTGAGCATGATGATGGGCACGTCGATGCCCTTCTCCCGCAGGGTGCGGCAAACGTCGCGCCCATTGAGCCCGGGCAGCATCACATCGAGCAGGATCAGGTCGGGCTGTTCGCGCAGCGTGGCATTCAGCGCGAGATCACCGCGTGCCGCGTGCGCCACCGTGTGCCCCTCCTTCTTGAGGTTGAACGCGAGCGCGGCGACCAGGTCCTCCTCGTCTTCGACGATCAGAATCTTCGCCACCGCGTCACCCCTCCTGAATGTCTTGGGCTGCGGGGAACACGAGCCGGAACCGGCTGCCTGAGCCCGGTGTGCTCTCGAGCTCGACGAGGCCCCCGTGGGCCTCGACGATGTGCTGCACCAGGAACAGGCCGAGGCCGTATCCGCCCTTCGCAAGGGTCTGGCCGCTGCGGTAGAAGCGATCGAAGATGCGGGCCTGGTCGGCCGGGTCGATGCCGACGCCCTGGTCGGCGACTTCGAGAGCCACCGCCCCGTCCCGCCGGGCCAGCGAAACCGAGATGTGCCGTGCGTCTCCCGAGTACTTCGCGGCGTTGTCGAGCAGGTTCACCAGCGCCTCGGCTACCGCGACACGGTCGTGGGCCACCTCGGGCAGGCCAGGTTCCAGCGACTCGCACAGCGTGAAGCCGCGCCTCCGGAGGTACTCGCCATAGTGGCCCAGCGTCTCCCGTACCACCGCGTCGATCGGGCCGCGCACCAGCGCGTAGGTCCTTTCCCCGCGATCGACACGCGAGAAACTCAGCACGCGGTCGATGAGGGTGGTCAGGCGGTCGGTCTCGCGCGTGATCACCCCGCAGAACCGCTCGCGCTCGGCATCCGCGGGCACTGGCTCCGACGCCAGCGTCTCGGCGCACACCCGGATCAGCGTCAGGGGCGTCTTGAGTTCGTGGGACACGCCGCTGACAAGGTCGGCGCGGAGCCGGTTCGTTTCCCGTTGCCGTGCCGCATCCCGCCCGAGCAGCAGGACGCCGATCGCGAGCACGCCAAGTGTCAGCAGCGTCGAACCCGCGAAACTCCACCTCTGCCAGGCGGCCGCGCTCTCGGTGCGAGCAGGCGCCGGCGCGACGACGAGATGGAACCCGGCGAGGAGACCTGGGAACGGCTGAGTCTGTACCTCGTCCGGTGAAGTCGGGCGACCGGGAGGACCTTCAGATCCGACACGCACGTCGACGCTGACCGGGAGCCCGAGTTCTGCTGCCGTCGGGCGAACCAGGCGGTCCACCAACCAGCGCCTGCTTACGCGGAGTCCAATGACTGGGCCGTCCTGAGATACCCGCGTGAGCAGCACGTGGAATTCGCCTGCAGCGTCGAGCGTGGCGGACGATGTCTCGCCGTAACGTCCGGAGGCCTGGCGCAGGCCGCGCTCGTCGAGGGCACGCGCGAGCCTGCATTCGTCGAGGAATCTCGTAGATGGCCGCGTCGAGACCGCGCGTCCCAGAATGCGCTCGAGCGCGCCAGCGAAGAAGTCGACCTCCTTGGCGCCCAGTGACCAGCGGCCGGAGACGAGGCCGTCGTAAGCGGCCTCGACCGTCGCCCGGGCTTCGAGGTCGGGCTCGAGGGCCTTCAGTTCGAGGGCGCCAGCAAGTCCGAAGGGCTGGAAGGCGAGATCACGCTGGTCGCCGTGTGATCGCATGAGCGCGATCCACGTGCGGCGCGCGTCAGCTGAGCGGCCCAGCCGCGCCTGGCATCGGGCGAGCCGCGCGAGAGCGAGCGCCTTGGCCCGCGGCGCCACGGGCAGCGTCGCGCATTGCTCATACAATGCGGCAGCCACGCCGTATTGACCATCCGCCAACTCGAGGCGCTCCGCCCGCTCGAAGAATCTTTCAAATTCCGCGGCATGTGCATCCTCGGAAAGGGTTGGCCGCACAGTGGGCAACGGGTTCTGGAGGTACGGATAGCGCGGTCCTGCCGAGTCCAGGACGAACACTGACTCCGCGAAGGGATGCCGCTCGACGAGGGCCGCCGCCAGCTTGCGCGCGCCGTCCATGCGGTCCACCGATTCGGGTTGCACAACCAGGGTGGCAAGGCGAAGCAGATCCGGATCCTTCAGGCACGCGGCGGATCGCGCGAGCAACCTGCTCTCGACCTCGCTGGCAATGCGGGCCGAGAGCAGCAGGCGATTGCTGGCCGTCAGGGTCTCGATCGCGTGTCGCTGCCTATCGACCGACTGCCACGAAAGAGCGAGCAGCACCAGCGACGGCGCGACGATGGCCGCAAGGTAGACCAGGACAGTGCGCTGCCTCCCGGGAACGAGGTCGCGACGGGCCATTCGCTGGACCTCCGTTGGCGCCGCGCGTCAGCCGGAGAACAGCTCCTCCAGGCTGGCAGACTGGTTGCTGGTGCGATTTGCTGGATGACGGTACCGCCGAGCGTGGCTGCGCGTCAACTGAAAGACGTATCCCTCCCGCGCTCGCCCGCCCACGGGCGCGCGGTGTCGGCCGGAGGGTGTCATAATCACATCTTTCCGGGAGTGACGACAATGACACATCACACGCGACGGGCCCTGACACTTGCTGTGGCGGTATTCGCATCGACGGCGCTGCTGGCGCAAGGGCTCCAGTATCCCGTCGCAAAGAAGGTCGATCACGTCGACACGTATCACGGCACAAAGGTGGCGGACCCGTATCGATGGCTCGAGGACGACACGTCGGCCGAGACCGCCGCGTGGGTCGAGGCGGAGAACAAGGTGACCTTCCCGTATCTGGAGAAGATCCCCTACCGCCAGCAGCTCATCGCGCGCGTGAACCAGCTGAACAACTACCCGAAGTACTCGTCCCCGTCACGCAAGGGGCCCTACTACTTCTTCTCGAAGAACGACGGCCTGCAGAACCAGAGCGTGCTCTACATCCAGAAGGGGCTCGATGGCACGCCCGAAGTGCTGATCGACCCGAACGCCTGGTCGAAGGACGGGACCTCGAGGCTGGGCGCGTTCGCGCCGTCGGCCGACGCGAAGTACGCGGTCTACGGCATTTCGCAGAGCGGCTCCGACTGGCAGCAGTACAAGGTGATGGAACTCGCGACGAAGAAGACGCTGCCCGACACGATCGACTGGGTGAAGGTGTCCGGCGTCGCGTGGCAGAAAGACGGGTTCTACTACAGCCGCTACCCCGAGCCGACCAAGGGCAAGGAGAAGGCGTCGATCAACGAGGATCACCGCGTCTACTTCCACAAGGTCGGGACGGTGCAGTCGCAGGACCGGCAGATCTACCAGGACGCGGCCAATCCGCAGCGCTTCAACACGGTCGACACCACCGAGGACGAACGGTTCGCGCTGCTGACGGTGTCGGACCGCGGCAAGGGCAAGGACGGCAATGCACTGTTCGCGCGCGACCTGTCCCGCGGCGAACGCGAGTTCAACCCGGTCGTGCGCACGATTGGCAACGATACGTACGGTGTCGTGGACAACGTCGCCGACAAGCTGCTCGTCGAGACGAACAGCAACGCGCCGAACGGCCGCGTGGTGCTCGTCGATCCGAAGCAGCCTGACGAGGCGAACTGGAAGACGATCCTCCCCGAGCGCCCTGAACCGCTGCAGGGCGTCGGCACCGCGGGGGGCAAGATCTTCGCGACGTACCTGAAGGACGTCACCACGCACGCCTACGTCTACGATCTCAACGGCACGCTCGAGAACGAGATCGAGCTGCCGGGCCCGGGCATCGCGGGTGGTTTCGGCGGCAATCGCGACGATACGTTCGTCTTCTACAGCTTCAACTCGCTGAGCGTGCCGCCGACGATCTACCGCTACGACATCGCCACGAAGAAGAGCACCGTGTTCCGCCAGTCCGAGGTGCCGGGCTACGACCCGAGCCAGTACGAGACCAGGCAGGTGTTCTATCCGAGCAAGGACGGCACGAAGATCCCGATGTTCCTCGTGTACAAGAAGGGGCTCCAGCTCGACGGCACCAACCCCACGCTGCTCTACGGCTACGGCGGCTTCAACATCGTCCAGTCGCCGACCTTCAGCGCGACCCGGCTGGCGCTGCTCGAGCAGGGCTTCGTCTACGCGAACGCGAACCTGCGCGGCGGCGGCGAGTACGGCGAGGCGTGGCACAGGCAGGGGATGAAGCTGAAGAAGCAGAACGTGTTCGACGACTTCATCGCCGCGGCCGAGTGGCTCATTGCCAGCAAGTACACGTCGAGCGAGCGGCTCGCCGTTCAGGGCGGCTCGAATGGCGGGCTGCTGGTCGGCGCGGTGATCAACCAGCGGCCGGAATTGTTCAAGGTGGCGATCCCGCAGGTCGGCGTCATGGACATGCTGCGCTTCCACAAGTTCACGATCGGCTGGAACTGGATCGCGGATTACGGGTCCAGCGACAACCCGGAGGAGTTCAAGGCCCTCTACGCATACTCGCCCCTGCACAACATCAAGGCGGGGGTGAAGTATCCGGCGACGCTCATCACCACGGCCGATCACGACGATCGCGTCGTGCCCGCGCACTCGTTCAAGTACGCGGCGACGCTCCAGGAGAAGGCGAGCAGGGAGACGCCGATCCTGATTCGGATCGACACGAAGTCGGGCCACGGCGCGAGCAACCTGACCAAGGCGCTCGAGACCTCCGCCGACATCTACGCGTTCATCATGTACAACATGGGCCTGACGCCAGCGCCCGGAACGCTGACCTCGAAGTAGCATCGCGGCGTCGCGTGGGCAGAACGGCAGGCCAGGCGGCGGGCTATCTGACCGTTCCGCCTGGAACTGAGGGCATATTCTCGAGCCGCCGGAGCAGATCGTAGGTACTCGACGGGCACCGGCTTCGGCGGCTGTTTCGGCTCCTGGACCCGTTGCGCCGGGGTCTTCTTGTCTGCGCCGACAGCGCCGGCGCGATCCTCCACTGCTCCGCCCATCGCGCGTGAGATGGCCATGTCCACCGCCATGATGGCCCGGCTGCGCTCGCCCCTGGCTTCGTGCACGAGCGCCATCGCGATGTAGCCCTCGGGCAGGCGGGGCTCCGCACGCTGCAAGTCTGTCGCCGCAGTCTCGGCTCCCGGAACATCCCCTGCGAGCAGCGCGTCGCGGACGCGGATCAGCTGCCGGCGGCCGAGCGCCGCACCCGATGGCGCTGACTGCGCGGCGACCACGTTGACGTTGGCCGCCTCAGAATCCACCGTTCCCACGGAATCCGCGGCCGTCGCCGAGGTCGAGGCGCGCGAGCATCTTGTACGAGCCGGGAACGACGGTCGCCCGCGCATCCTTGTCCATGCGCAGCACCAGGGTGGTTACGGCGGCGGGCTGGAGCGCGAGACCGCCAGCCGACGGCTTGCCGGTCACGATGAACCGCCACCCGCCGGCAGCACCGCGCGCGTCGGTGACGATGACCTTGACACGATCTGACCAGCTGCCGGAGGGCGGCTCCAGGCGGATGGGGTCCTTCGCGCGCCGGTCGGGATGCCGCAGTTGGACCTCAACGAGGATTGGCTCGCCGGGCGTCAGCACGAACGGCGCGTTGCCTGGCGCCAGGCCGTTGAGCCGAAGGGCGATCAACGGTGCGCCGGATTGCGGGGTGGCGCCGTCCGGTCCCTGTTGACGAGCTCCCGCCGTGGTGTCGCCCGGACTTCCCGGCGGCGCGGCAGCCCTGGTCTTCAGTACCGACAATGGCCACGACCGCCAACAGGACGACGAGGGCAAGTCCGATGACCAGTCGCTTCATGGCTGTGGGCTCCGGGGGATGGCGTCGGGTCGCAGAGGAAGCGCGTCATTGAAGATGATGGAGCCGGCGCACGCCCCGCGTGTCGCGGCGGCGTCGCCGTACCGGGCCTGCGGCTTGCGCGTTTCGTCGTTGATGCCGGTCCCGATCGGCCGCCGGCAGAGCTCGAGGCCCGCGCGCTCGGTACGGCTGTCGCTGATGGCGTAGAAGGCGTTCTTCGTGTTCCTCTTTTCGTAGATCCTGGCGAAGTAGTACCGCATCACGCAGAGCTCGTCGCCGGAACATTCGCCGTGCTCGGCTCCGATGTACCGCGAGAGCGCAAACTGGTCGGAGACGAGCGAGTCCAGGTCGTGTTCCGCCAGCTGCTCGGCCGTCCACGGGATGTTGTAGCCCGGGCGGTCGGCCAGGAATTTCCTCGCCTCCTTCAGCATGTCCGGGTAGCTGTCGGGCCGCATGCGCTCGCGTGCCAGCATCATGTCGCCTTCCATCGTGCTCGCCAGGTCGCGTCCCGTGGCTTCGTCGACGATCGTCTTCGGATCCAGCACTCCCGGTAGTGGCGTGCATGCCGAAGATGGTCTCGCCGGCCAGCTGGCGGGAGAAGCTGAAGTAGGACTTGCCGATCGCGTTCTGAGGGTCGTCGCCGAAGTGGAAGTAGAAGGTCGCGGTCCCGTCGCCCTCGCCGTGGTGTTCGGCGCCGACCGAGTGCAGCAGTTCGTGGGCGACGGCCCGGTCGTAGGCAAAGGCCAGATCCGAGAACGGCACGTTCTCACTGGTGGTCATGCCGGTCAGCGAGTCTCGCGGCTGCAGGTTCACGCTCTGGGTGATCACGGGCCGGCCACGCACCCCGGCTTCCGAAAGCACGGTCTTGCCGCCGTCGAGTCCGGCCTGGGTCTCGAGGAATACGCCGTGCTGGCCCTGTATCTGTTCGAATGTCGCCGCCGACGGGGAGTCATGGTGCGGCCCCCTGTCGCGATTCGCGTTCATCACGCGCACATTCCGGTCGAACTCGGTGTCCAGCAGCTTCGAGTGCACCTCGGCCCCGGTCAGGTCCGCGAAGAGGAAGATGCCCAGGTCGGCGTCGACGCCGATGTAGTTGCGCACGAAGAAGTCGATCTTCTTCGGGTCGCCGGCGATGTGCCCGCCGTTGACGTAGAAGCCCCGGTACTCTTCGTAGAGACTGAAACCATCGCCCGCACTGCCATCGCCCGCCGGCCCGATCTCCGAGTCGTCATCGTCGGGCAGCGAGACCCCGGCGTCCTGCTTCCAGCTGTCGGCGATCTTCGAATCCTTGCCGCGCTTGGGCAGCAGGATGTCCGCCGGCCCGCTCTTGCTCTTGAAATGTCCAGTGACGCGCCGGCCGTCCTCCAGTTCCGCCGTCACCTTGAGCGTGCTCCACGCGCCCCAGTCGAAGGACGATACGACGATCGACGCCGACGTGTACTGCCCCGCCGCGGTTTCCGCCCGCTGATTGCCTGTCCCGCTGATGATGTACGGCCCCGGCGGATTGGTCTTCGGAGAGAATTGCAGGTCGAAGTCGCCGGGCGTGGCGGCAGCGAGCGGGAAATTCAGGGCGACGCCCGGTTCGCGCGACGTGTCGGTCAGCTCGAAGATGATCTTCCGCGCCTTGACGGTTGCCGCGCCGCCGCCGGGACTCTGAAGTTTCGCGTCGAGCGTGATCTCGTTGCCGATTGCCGACTCGTTCTCCCGTGCCTCGGGCCGCCAGGTGTCGTAGGCCTTCGAGGTGACGATCAGTTCGAGATCGGCCACCTGAGCTTCGAGAGTGACGGCGACGTGGATTCGGTTGTCCCACGACCATTTGGACGGTTTGGTGGCGGAGGGGCTCGTCTCGTAGTCGGCGGCGACGTCGATCCGCTTGCCCGCGTCGAGATCGGCCCACGAGAACGTACCGATGAACAGACCGTTCTGGTATGAGCGAGCGTCGTAGCCGGGGCACGCCGCCCTGGCTCTAGCAAGGACCTCGTCGTATCCCCCCGGGAGGCCATGGCCCGCCAGCGTCTCCGATTTGGCTTTCCACAGGTCCGTCGGCCCCCCGGGATCGCGGACCTTGACGTCGGGCGGCTTGTAGAAGACCAATCCTCGCGAGAGGTCCTGCGGGCACCGCACGATCCCGACTGGATGGCGACCGGATTCACGGTCGACTTTCGAGAGGTCGGCGCCACTGAGGGCAACGACGCCGCGGCCGCGCGGCGGATGGTCCCGTGTCAGGTCCCAGTGGCGGACGCCGTCCGCACGCGACACGTCGATGTCCGGCGGGAGATTGAGCTGTGCCAACGCCTCGACCGGGTTCTGGCTCTTCGAAGCAGCCATCGCGGCCTGCACGAACTCGCTCCCTCTGAACATCTGCACCACTGCCCCCGCGACGAGCAGCTCGTACAAGGCGCCCTGATGGTAGGCCGTGTTCAGCTCGAGATATGGCGTCTCCGATCCTGCGTTGTTGCGCCGGATCATGCTCTGCTGCACGGCGACGTCAACCTGGACCGGCGTCGACGACATCCCCTGGGCTCTCGCGATGGGCCCGGCTCCTGGAATGGTGCCGCTGATGGCGAGCAGCATCGCGCAGGTCGTAAGGCCCGCCATGATCAGTGGAACGCGACCGGGCCGTCTGCTTCGTGTTCCCGTCGAATGTTCCCGTTCGCGGTCGATCATCGAAGCCACTCCTGGCGGAGCCCTGGTGGACAGCCCGGATCTACGGTGGGTCTTGAGAGTGATTGCCCGGTGGATTCTACTTCAAAACGGGGAACCACCTGGCGTACCGGCCGACCAACCAGCACCCGCTGGATGTGACACTGCTCTCGACAAGTCCGACCCGTTCGAGTTGAGGACACGAACCTGGCGGACCAGTTGAGGCCCGTGTGCAGGCCAACCGTGCTCGTCTCGGATCGCAGATAACGTCGAGCAAAGCCTCAGATGATCCCGTGCTGCTCGAGCAGGCGCGCCACCTGCTCGTGGGTGTTAAAGAAGGCGGACCACACTGACGCGGCCCAGGCGTGAATGGCGCGATCCCGCTCGGCCCCGGCGGGAGCCGCCGCGACGGCGACGGCAGTGATCGCGCCGCGATCCTCCGGCAAAGGAAACGCCGGCCACTGCTCCTTGTGCCTGGCGAGCGCCATGTGGACGCGCTGCACGTGCCTGCCCGTGTAGTGCTTCTCGATCAGCAGGTATAGTCCAACCAGCGCGAACGTCAACGCAATGGGTTTGGTACCGGCGTCGGCGGTCTGAGCGGCGAACGCATCGACCACGTGCTGATGGATGAAGGCGGCGTCGCCGAGCGTGAGCGTGTACGCGCAGACCTCGTGATACGCGTCCGCGTCTCTTGTCTCACGACCCGTCTGTGGCACGGATAGACCCTGTTACTTCTTCTTCCGCGCGAACTTGAAGACCGTCGCCGCGCCGCCGCCAGAACTGCTCCAGGCTTCCTCGTGATGATCGGCGTCGAGGAAGGTGAAAACGACGCCGTTCATGTAAGTATCGCCCGGCCCGATGTTGGTCCCGTCCAGGAAGGTGAACGCCACCTGGTTTGGCGCCGCCGACGGGGCCAGCGCCATGCGCGGCTGGTTGTGCGCCCCACAGTAGTGTGTGGCCAGCAGCCGCTTCCCGTCCGGATGGATCATCGTCACCATCTCGTAGACCGTGTCGCGGCCCATGACGTGCATGATCGCCGAGCCACCGCCCGTCATGCGGACGTCAACCGTCGCGGGCATTGTCGCGCCGCCTTCGCTCATCGTGCCTTCCCATTCGCCGACAAGCGAACGGAGCTGCTGCCACTCGGGCGACTGGGGCAGAGAGGACGCCTTCATGGCGGCCTTGTCCTGGGCCTGCACGGCAACGGTGAGCAGGCCGGCCACGAACACCGCGGCACACGATAGGAACTTGCGCTTCATCGTTGGTTCTCCCCTGTAGTTCGGGGGCCTCTGTTGCGGCCACTGGAATCCCATCGGAGGCCCGCTTCCATCATACCCGGACGGGTGGGAGGCCGCGTCGCGGCACCGGCACATACCGCGCTCAATCCCGGCGACGGATGGGTTTCTGCCTGGCGAGGTCCGGGCCGGGATCGTCAGAGAGAAGGGCCCGGCGGGCGCGGTGGAAAAGGCCCGAAGCGGACCTGTGCCGATCGCTTCGGTTCGATCGTCGCCCGCCTCAGAAGTAGGCGATGGTGACACCCGGATTGCGATCGTCTGGCGCCGCGCACGTCACGGCCGGCACCTCGGCGAGATAGCGGCGAACGGCGGCACGCAGGCGCCCGCCGCTGATGCCATGGATGATCTCGACGCGCGGCAGGTTGGCGCGGATCGCGCGATCGAGAAATGGCGGGAGCGCAGCCAGGGCCTCGGGAACCGTCATCCCATGAAGATCGATCGACTGCAATCGACTCGTGTCTGCCGGAGAAGCAGACGGCGCCGGCGCGGCTGATTCGGCCCTTCGTGCCGGCGCCTCGCGCTCTCGCCGCTGCTGCTTCTTCGAGTGAGAAACCGTCTCCAGCTGCCCTTCCTGGCAGACCATCGTCAGGCCCCCCACGGCGACGCGATAGCGGTTGCCGGGGAAAACCTCGAGGACGCGGCCGTGCTTTCGGAGACTGACCACGGCCACTTCGGAACCGACGATGAATGGCATGACCTCATAGTGGGGCCGCCGGCCGCCGGAATCAACTGGGACAAGGGGGGCTCCGGGCCGATAGACTCGTGCACCCGGCGCAAGACCTCCCGGGGTGCCTTCACGTCGTCATTCGAGCCGCGCACGGCTCCTGCGCCGTTTCGGGCAGAATGACGGCAAGTCGGGTATCATCTGCCGCATACAACGTCACGCTTGCGAGGATGGGATCGCTCGTCCCCCACTCGGTTCACGACAAACTCGAGGAGGATTCCATGAAGAAACGGTTCCTGGTGTCAGTGGTCTGCGCTGCGGCGATTTCGCTCGGCTGCGTTGCGGCCATCAGCGCACAGGGCAGCGGCACTGTGTCCATCGCGCAGTTGGCGTTCCGCCTTGTGGAGAACATGTTTCACTATCCCGCTTACTCCGTCATCGGCCGGCTGAGCGGCGTCGCGATCGCTCCGAGCGGCAATATCCTCGCGCTGAATCGCGGGTATCACCCCGTGCTGGAGTTCAAGCCGGACGGCTCGTTTGTGCGCTCCTGGGGCGAAGGCTCGACGATGTTCGAAGGCGCCCACGCGTTGCGCTTCGATCGGCAGGGCAATCTCTGGTACGTGGACGCGAAGGACAACATCATCTACCGCTTCGACTCCGAAGGCCGCACCACGGGAACGTTGGGGACCAACCCGGAGCCGTGGACCTACCTGACCCATGTGTACGAACGCGGCGTGCCCGGCAAGGCCTCCCTGTACCAGCCGACGGATATCGGCTGGAGCAAAGACGGCAGCAGCTTCGTCTCGGACGGCTACGGCAACTCGCGCGTCGCCAAGTTCGACAAGGACGGCGTCTTCGTGAAGGCGTGGGGCGAGCGTGGGGCCCAGCCCGGTAATTTCAACACGCCGCACAGCATCGTCGTGGACAACAACGACATCATCTATGTCGCCGACCGCGGCAACAGCCGCATCCAGACATTCGACACCGAGGGCAATCTGAAATCGGTGTGGCCGATGCCGACCGCACCCTGGGCGCTTTGTCTGACCGGCGGCCCCAGCCAGGTCATGTTCGTGGGCAGCGTGGGCAGGGTCTACAAGATGGACCTCAGCGGCAAGATGCTCGGTGTCTTCGGCCGTTCGGGCCGAATGCCAGGCACCGTCGATTCCATCCACCAGATCGCCTGCCCGGATGAGAAGGGCGTCTACCTGGCCAACCTGTATGCTTCTCGCCTCGACAAGTGGGTCACTGAGTAACGCACGTTGTCGGCATGTATCGCAGCGACGCACGGAACGGGCCGCTTCGCCGCGGCTCGGTCCGTCCTCGCTGTCTCGTGCCCGGCACGGGCGGCGATCCCGAGGCGTTCCCGAGTCTGAGGAAAACCGGGTGCCGGCCTGGTAGTGCTCCGCTCCATTCCTTCAAGATCCGCCCTGGACTGCCTGCCAGCGACAGGTCAATCCACGCAGGCCCAGTCGAGGCGACCTACTTGCCGCACCTGGTGCTGTATTCCTTCTGGATGGCCGCAAGCTTGTCCTGCTCGGCCTTCAGGATGGTCCGCTGCTTCTTCAGCTCGTCCTGTTTCGGCCTGCAGTCGACTTTCTTGCCCTGCTGTCTCGCCTGCTGCTGATCGGCCAGGCAGCTGTCGAGGGACTGCTGTGCCACGTTCACGTTGTTCTGCGCCCGTTTCACGGCTTTCGCCTGCTCGCCCACCTGGTTCATCAGGGTCTGGCAGTTTGTCTGAGGGTTCCCTGTCCCAATTGCCGCTCCGGCGACGCCGAGGCACACCACCAGGGCAACCACCATCGTCACTGAACCCACTACATGCTTGTTCATGGTCATCCTTTTCCCGTCTCAGGTTGATGAAGTCATCGTGTCATCAGGTCGAGTGCGCCAACCAGGGGCCGGCCCGTCGCGCCGCTTCTGACCTCGCCCTACAACATCGGTAATCCTCCTGCGGTTTCCGTGCGAGTTGGAAAGCGAGCGAATTCTACACAATTCCGGCGAGGCTGGGATAATGGCCTGTCGGCGTGTGCGGAGGCTTGGTCCCGCGAAATGCTGGCAGAGTCTGGACTTGCCCGCTTCCTGAGGAACTTCGCGACCCAAGCCCGACGGCTCTCTGTGGCGACGGTCGGTCTCGCGTCGCCCTGGGCCCTGCGGTGCGCACAAGCCGAAGCTGACGCGGAGCGGTTGGCGTTGGGCGGAATGGCGATACTATTAGGGCCTACCTTCATCATACGGACAGGAGATCCCCGAAATCATGAATCCTCTGCAGAGACAACGAGCGGAAAGCGTCGTGAAGGCCCACATCGGCTGGTTCCAGGATCTTCGGAACGCTGTGGAGACCGGCCAATCTCATCTGGCGCCTGCGGCGGTCGCCGAGGACACAGAATGTGAGTTCGGAAAGTGGGTGCATGACGAGCTGGGAGCGTTGTGTCCTGCCGGTCTCTTCGAGGAGATCAAGCGGATTCACGCGGACTTCCACCGGACGGCCGCAGCAATCCTGACGCTGGCGCTGAACGGCCAACAGGCGGATGCTCGCGCCCGGCTGGGAGGAAGCTCGGAGCTGGGCAAGCTGTCGAGCGCTCTGATTCTGAAAGTCCAGGAACTCCGCTGACCGTCACGGCGTAGAACCACGGCGCCAGGGCTGCGTGGAAGGCCCCGGCGATCCGCGCGCCGGACCCGTCTACTGTTGCTGCAGGACACGCCCGGCGATGATGAGCGTCGCTTTCTTCACCTGCGCTTCGTCGCGTTGGCCACCGAGCTGCACGCTCAAGTAACCTTTCGGTCCGCAGCCCTCGAGCTCTCCTGAATTGATCGGTCCCACGATCTTCGAATACTTCCAGGCCGCTACAATGGCTGGCGCAGTCGGCTGCGACCGGATGTACGCTCGACAGATGCGGTGCGACGAGCTTCGGCTGACCGGGTCTGGCGGTGCGAATCGCGTCATGGAGGCGGAACTGAAGCGCCTGGTGATGCGGTCGCCCTTCGAGGTCCGGGTTCCCACACCCCGGCGCGAGGGCGAGGCGACGCTCCTCTATCCATTCGACGCCCGTATCAGCTGGGTGGCTGCCTGCCATCACCGGACATCCTCGCGGATTTCATGGGATCTCTTCTCGAGCACCAGCGTGCGGCTCGAGCCGCTCTTCGATGAGCTCCTGCCGGCGCTGCGGTCTGACGATCGGCTGCCTGCCGCTCCGAATCTGCGCTTCTCGGTGGATCTCGGATCCGCGCACGATTTCGAGGCCGGGCCGCTCCAGCTGCGCGGGGTGGTGAAGAACGCGCTCGTCGAGGCGCTCAAATCGCGCGGGGTGACGGCGGTGGTCGACGCCGATGCCCCGGACGTCGTGTTCGTCGCGCGCCGCGCAGGAACGCCAGAACAACGCCGCACCGTCGTCGGCATCGACATCGGCCTCGGCGCGCGACATCGCCGGGGCGCGCGTGTCGCGGCCGGTCCCGCCCCGCTGCGCGAGACCATGGCGGCGCAGCTCGTCATGCTCTCGCGGTGGGATGCGCGATCGGAGCCGCTCGTGGATCCCATGGCGGGAGGCGCCACCATTCCCATCGAAGCGGCGGGGTTGGCGGTGGGTGCCGCGATCCGGCGTCCGGCGGATCTTCCGTTTCGGCACCTGGCGGCGTTCGACGGGCTGCCGGCCGAGACGCCGAATCTCTTTCCGGGCACCGTGCCGCGGATCCTCGCGCTCGACGTCGACGAAGAGCGGATCTCCACCATGGTGGGCAACCTTCGTGCGGCGGGCCTGACCGGATCGTCTCACGAGGACTCGATCGTCATCGGGCAGAAGGACATCCGCGCGCTGACGCCGGAGTACGTCGCCGGCATGCTGCCGCGAGCGGCCGGGATGAAGCCGGGTGTCTTCTGCTTCAACCCGCCATACGGTGTCCGCATCGGGGGAGAGGCTGGGGAAGAGCGGCTGCTCGACCTCTACGCCGGCATGGGACGCGCCCTGGCGCGATTCGGTGGCTGGCGCGCCGCGTGTTTCGTGGCCAACCCGCGTTTCGTCTACGCGTTCGGGCATGTTCCCGTGATGACCAAACCGGCGACGAACGCCGAACTCCCCGGGGCCTTCCTCCTCTTCCACCTCTAATCCCGGCGCCCGGTTGAGTTGAGTACACGCCGGGAATGGAGCACGTGGGCTTCAGCCCGCGTGCCCGGGGCTCACGGACTCAACACAAGTGAGCCCCGGGACCAGTCGACGGAGGTCTTCCGCCACGCCGACTGAGGTCTCACCGGCAGCCATCCCGTTTCGGCAGGGTTTCACGGGCGGGCCGGGCCGTATGGGCCCCGGCACTCAGACCGGACTGGCAAGGTGTCATTTCGTCGCGGCTCCGTGGCATGCCATTTGCCATGGTATGATTTCTACCATGACAACAACCATCGATGCCGCCGGTCGCCTCGTCATTCCTGTCCCGATCCGACGCGAAGCGGCGCTCGAACCGGGCATGCCTCTGGATGTGCGCTTGCGCGACGGAATCATCGAAATCGAACCGCAGCCAATCCCCGTCGCGCTCGAGAGGCGAGGCAGACTGCTCGTGGCCACTCCCAGGGTCAAGGTCCGCCCGCTCGCCTCGGCAACCGTGGAGCGGACCCGGCGCGAAATCTCGACACGGCGGGGCCGGCGTTGAGCGGGCGGCTGTTCGCCCTCGATACGAGCTGCATGATTGCCGCGGTCTGCTCGTGGCACGAGAAGCATGCCGCTGCATTCGCAGAAATCGAACGCCGGCTCGACCGGGGCGAGCGCATGGCGATCGCCTCCCACGCCGTCGCTGAAGCCTACGCCGTCCTCACGCGACTGCCCGCCCCACACAGGCTTGCGCCGTCCGACGCATGGGAGCTTGTCCGGAGCAACTTCGTCGACAATGCCGCGCTCGTCACGCTTGACGGGCCGGCGCACGTGGCCGTGCTCTCGAAGCTCGCAGCAGCAGGCATCGGTGGCGGCCGCACATACGACGGACTGATCGCCGCCTGCGCCGAGCGCTCAGACGCGAAGGCGCTCCTCACCTTAAACAGCCGTCACTTCGATCCGGCGCCGCACGGCGTCAGGATCGTCGAACCGCCCGCCTCACGGTGATTGGATCGATCCTCTGGCTGGAAGGGACTGGCTGTCGCGGCCCAGGTCCAGACGGCCCACGGCGGCGGATCTCTGGTGTTGACGATGGTGCCGCATCCGCGCGACGCTAGATCCATGACCGGGGCGAAGACGCAGGACCGCGACAGCCGCTATCATCTGATCCGTTGAATCTGCGGTCGCCTGGCCGGAGTCCAAATACTCTGGAGGTCAACATCAACATGGACAACGAAACGAAGTGCCCGGTTGCGGGCGGAACGCACAGGGGCGTGTCGAACCGGGACTGGTGGCCGAATCAGCCGGATCTGAGGAGCCTCCAGCAGACCCACCCGTCGGCCGATCCCATGGGCAAGGAGTTCCGCTACGCCGAGGAGTTCAAGACCCTCGATCTCGATGCCCTGAAGAAGGACATCGAGGCGTTGATGACGACTTCGCAAGACTGGTGGCCGGCCGACTTCGGCCACTACGGGCCGCTGTTCATTCGGATGGCCTGGCACAGCGCGGGCACGTACCGAATCAGCGACGGCCGCGGGGGAGCAGGGTCCGGCCTGCAGCGGTTGGCGCCCCTCAACAGCTGGCCCGACAACGCGAACCTCGACAAGGCGCGCAGGCTGCTCTGGCCGATCAAGCAGAAGTACGGCCGGAAGATCTCGTGGGCCGACCTGATGGTGTTCGCCGGCAACTGCGCCCTGGAGTCGATGGGGCTCAAGACGTTCGGATTTGGCGGCGGGCGCGAGGATGCCTGGGAACCGGACGAGACCTACTGGGGATCCGAGCGCACATGGCTCGGAGACGAGCGCTACAAAGGCGACCGGCAACTCGACGACCCGTTCGGGGCCGTTCAGATGGGCCTCATCTACGTGAACCCGGAGGGGCCAAACGGCAACCCGGATCCGCTGGCCGCGGCCAGGGACATTCGGGAGACGTTCCGTCGCATGGCGATGAACGACGAGGAGACGGTGGCGCTCATTGCCGGCGGACACACGTTCGGCAAGACCCATGGAGCGGCCGCGGCGAGCCACGTCGGCCCCGAACCGGAGGCCGCTCCCCTCGAGGCGCTGGGCCTCGGCTGGAAGAACAGCTATGGCACCGGCAAGGGCGGCGACGCGATCACCAGCGGCCTGGAAGTCATCTGGACCCCCACCCCGACAAAGTGGAGCAACAACTTCTTCTCGAACCTGTTCGGCTACGAATGGGAACTGACGAAGAGCCCGGCCGGTGCGCATCAGTGGGTTGCGAAGGGCGGCGCAGGCGCCGGCACGATTCCGGACGCCCACGACCCGTCCAGGCGCCACGCGCCAACCATGCTGACGACCGACCTCTCGCTGCGGTTCGACCCCGCCTACGGGAAGATCTCGCGGCGCTTCTACGAGCACCCGGAGCAGTTCGCCGATGCCTTCGCCAGGGCGTGGTTCAAGCTGACGCACCGCGACATGGGGCCCATCGCCCGGTACCTGGGCCCGCTGGTCCCGGCCGAGCCGCAGTTGTGGCAGGACCCCGTCCCACCGGCAACTCACGAACTGGTCGGCGCGAAGGACATCGCCGGCCTCAAGGAGAAGCTCCTCGCGTCGGGGCTGTCCATCTCCCAGCTCGTCTCGACCGCCTGGGCGTCGGCGGCGACCTTCCGCGGCACCGACAAGCGCGGCGGGGCCAACGGGGCGCGCCTTCGCCTCGCGCCGCAGAAGGATTGGGACGTCAACAATCCAGCCGAGCTGGCGAAGGTGCTGCGGGTCATGGAGGGGATCCGGAAGGACTTCAACAGCGCGCAGGCTGGCGGGAAGAAGATGATCTCGCTCGCCGACCTGATCGTGCTGGGCGGCTGCGCAGCCGTTGAGCGGGCCGCCAGGAACGCCGGCCACGACGTTCAGGTCCCCTTCACGTCCGGACGCACGGACGCGTCGCAGGAGCAGACGGACGTGGAGTCGTTCGCCGTGCTCGAGCCGACCTCGGACGGGTTCCGCAACTACCGCGGACACGGACAGGAGCGGCCGGCGGAGCATCTGCTGATCGATCGGGCGACCCTGTTGACCCTGAGCGCTCCCGAGATGACGGTGCTCGTGGGCGGTCTGCGTGTCCTGAACGCGAACGACCGGCAGTCTCCGCTCGGCGTCTTCACCAGGCGGCGCGAGACGTTGACCAACGACTTCTTCGTCAACCTGCTCGATATGGGCACGACGTGGCAGCCGACATCCGAAGCTGGTGAGATCTTCGAGGGCCGCGATCGCAGGACGGGCGAGATCAAGTGGACCGGCAGCCGTGTCGATCTCGTCTTCGGCTCGAACTCGCAGCTGCGTGCCATCGCGGAGGTCTACGCCTGCGCGGACTCTGAGCGGAAGTTCGTGCGCGACTTCGTGGCCGCGTGGGACAAGGTCATGAACCTGGATCGGTTCGACCTGGCCTGACGCCAACGCCCGCGTCGAGCGCGTTGCGCGATTGAACGAGACCGGTTGCGGCCGGCGCCTGCTGATTCCGGCGCGCCATTGCCGTGCGCACTTCGTGCCGCACCCAGGTCTCGAGCAGGAACCCGCCCTCGAGCCCGTCGAGGGAACGCACGTCGCTCGTGCAGGTGCATCCCGCTCTGGTTCATCTCGAGCCCCACGATTGAACGGGGAACGCCATGATGGTGTTCATCGTCGCATCAGGGTTCCTGGTTGCGCTGGCCGTCGCGATCGTGGCGGTCCTCTTCTTCTGGAGCTGGCCAGGGAGGCCGAAACCGTTCCCGGATGAGGGCGGGCATCCGCTTCCGGACAGCATTTCGGAGAAGGTTCGCGTAAGAATCAACGGCTTCGAGCAGGGGATGTTCCTCAGGGGGAAAGACAGGACGAGGCCGGTGCTGCTGTACCTTCACGGCGGCATGCCCGAGTACTTCCTGACCGAGCGCTATCCCACGGGCCTCGAATCCGAGTTCGTCGTCTGCTGGTGGGAACAGCGCGGAGCCGGGTTGTCCTACCGGCCCGGGATGTCACTGGAATCGGTGACCGTGGAGCAGCTCGTTGCCGATACGCTCGCGCTCACCACCATACTGCGCCGGCGCTTTGGCAAGGACCGCATCTACCTGATGGGCCATTCCGGCGGGAGCTTCATCGGGATGCACGCCGCGGCCCGGGCGCCCGAGCTCTATCACGCCTATATCGGCGTCGCCCAGATGCGAAACCAACTCAGGTCTGAAAAGCAGGCCTACGACTACATGCTCGGGCGATGTCGAGCCGAGCGACGCGCCGCCCTGGCAAGGAAGCTCGAGTCCGCGCCGGTGACGCTCGAAGGCGGCGTGCCTCCAGCGTACCTGCGGGTCCGCGACGAGGCGATGCACACGCTCGGCGTCGGGACGCGGCGGGAGATGCGATCGGTCGTGACGGGCCTCTTCCTGCCGTCGCTTCGAAATCGGGACTACACGCTACCGGAGAAGATCAACTTCTGGCGCGGCAAGGCCGCGACGGGTGTCAGCAGCATGTGGAAGGCCATGCTCGCGATCGATCTCGTCGAACAGGTCCCGGCGGTCGGCGTCCCCGTGTACTTCCTGCACGGCGTGCACGATTACACCTGCACCTACGCCGAGGCATCGGCCTGCTTCGACAGCCTGACCGCGCCCCTCAAGGGCTTCTATACATTCCACGAATCCGCGCACAGTCCGATCTTCGAAGAGCCAGACAAGGTGATGGCGATTCTGCGAGAGGACGTGCTCAACGGTACCAATCGACTGGCCGACAGGAGGTAGTCAGCGGTCAGCGCGCCAGGGCCATCTGCCGGCTGCGCTTCGAGAATCACTTCTCGCGTTCGGCGCGGCGCTGAAGCTCAGCCACTTTGCATCAGGCGCTGTATCATTGGCCCGGCGCGCGAGCGGTGCTCGGGCGTGTATGGCCTGACTCGGCCTTCGGCTCTGTATGTCATTGCTCGATGGCTCCGGAGCGATCGCCCTTTGGCCAAGCTGGTTCGGAAATGAGCCGGATCCCCCTGCTCACGTTCTCACCATTGATGGGCAACCCCCACGCTCCGAATCGACGTTCAGCAAGTCTTCCGCAACTGGATTAGACTCGCCAAAGGCACCCCTGCGAGGCCGGAGGCCGGCATCCGTGGGGTGACGGTGCGTCGTGTCGCCCTGATCGAGCACAAGGAGCATACGAAGATGACGCCAAAGAACATAATCTGCCTCTGGTTCGACAAGGACGCGCTCGAGGCGGCGCGCTTCTACGCCGCCACCTTTCCGAATAGTGAAGTGACCGCTGTTCACAAGGCGCCGGGCGACTACCCGAGCGGCAAGAAGGGCGACGTGCTGACGGTGGAGTTCACCGTGCTGGGCATTCCCTGCCTTGGCCTGAACGGCGGCCCGCAGTTCAGGCACAGCGAGGCCTTCTCGTTCCAGATCGCGACGGACAATCAGGCAGAGACGGACCGCTACTGGAACGCGATCGTCGGCAATGGCGGCCAGGAAAGTCAGTGCGGTTGGTGCAAGGACCGCTGGGGACTCTCCTGGCAGATCACTCCGCGCGCGCTGACCGAGGCGATGGCGGCTGGCGGCGGTGAGGCAACGCGCGTTTTCGCGGCGATGATGCCGATGAAGAAGATCGACATCGCCACCATCGAGGCCGCGCGGCGCGGCTGACGTGGACACGGCGCGTCGCGCCCTCTGACCTCTTGTCACAGTCCCGGCAGCGGGCTCCCGCGAATGCTGTCGTCGGAGATGCTGTCGTCGGAGATGACGATTGGCTGCGCGTTATGCGGGGCGGTCGAGCTTCGTCGATGGGAGAAGCAGACTCAGAGTACAGAAACGTCACTAAGCGACCTGCCGCTACCGTCCGCCCGCCTCCGCAAGTTCGGCGAGCAGCCGATCACGCGCCTGCAACACGGTCGCCATCATCGCGGCCGGTGCGAGCTTGACCGTCGCCTTGGTGCGCCGGTCGCGCAGTTCGACCATGCCTTCCTTCAACCCGCGCGCGCCGACGACGATGCGGAGCGGGAACCCCAGCAGGTCAGCGTCCTTGAAGCGCACCCCGGGACTCAAGCCCTCGCGATCATCGAGCAGCACTTCGATGCCCGCGGCTTCCAGTTCCTGCTCGAGGCCGGTCGCCACAGAGAGAATGTCCGGCGTACCGGGGTCGAGGCAGACGATCTGCACGTGATACGGCGCCACCGGCCACGGCCAGACGATGCCGTCGGTGTCGTAGTTCTGCTCGACGACCGCCGCGATCGTCCGTGTGATGCCGATTCCGTAGCAGCCCATCACCATCGGGAGCTCGCGGCCCTCGGCGTCGAGGTAGGTGCAGTTCATCTTCGTCGAGTACTTCGTCCCGAGCTTGAAGACCTGACCGACCTCGATGCCCCTGAACGCCTGGTAGTGCCCCTTCCCGCAGCGCGCGCAGCGATCGTGCTCCTGCGCGATCCGAAGATCGAAGAAGCCCTGGAACTGGCCGAGATCGCGATCCGGCTTGAAGCCGAAATGGTGATAGCCGGTCCGGTTGGCGCCACACGTCAGGTTGTACGCCGCCTGCAGGCTGCGGTCGGCGTACATCGGTATCTTCAGCTCGACCGGGCCGATGAACCCGCTGCGTGTCCCCGACAGATGCTCGGCCTCCTCGACCGGCACCAGCTCGAGTCCGTCGGCGCCGATGAGGTTCCGCAGCTTGATGACACTCGGCTCGTGGTCGCTGCGAAGCACCAGCCCGATCATCCACGTCGTTTCGCCCTTGTTCGCGGCGTAGAGATAGAACTTCGAGGCATGGTCGAGCGGCAGGCCGTCGTGCTCGTCGTCCCTGAAGGCCTTCGCCTGATCCTCCATGGCGATGATGCCTGGCGTGAAGAAGTGGGACGGCTGAAGTGGCAGCACCGGCTCATTCCCGTAGGGGAACGGGATGGCTGGCGCCTCGGTCTTCTCGACGTTCGACGTGTAGTCGCACGCGCTGCAGCTGAGGATCGCGTCTTCGCCCGACCCGGCCAGCACGTGGAACTCGTGCGTGAAGCTGCCGCCGATGGCACCGCTGTCGGCCTCCACGGGCCGGAATTTCACGCCCAATCCGCGCGAAGATGCGCTTGTAGGCGCTGAACATCGCCCAGTACTCGCGGTCGGCGTCCGCGTCGTCCACGTGGAAGGAGTAGCCGTCCTTCATGATGAACTCGCGGCCCCGCATGAGCCCGAAGCGCGGCCGGATTTCGTCGCGGAACTTGCCCTGGATCTGAAAGAGGCTGATGGGCAGCTGCCGGTAGCTCTTGATGCTGCGGCGCACGATGTCGGTGATGACCTCCTCGTGCGTCGGCCCGAGGCAGTAATCGGCCTCCTTGCGGTCCTTGAAGCGCAGGAGTTCCTGACCGTAGAACTGCCAGCGGGTCGACTCCTGCCAGAGCTCCGCGGGCTGCACCATGGGCATCAGCAGCTCCTGGCAGCCGTCCTTGGCGAGTTCCTCGCGGACGATGTCCTCGAACTTCCGGATGCTCCGCACCGCCAGCGGCAGGTAGCTGTAGATGCCGGCGGCAACTTTCTGGAGCATGCCGGCGCGCATCATCAACTGCTGGCTGATGACATCGGCGTCTCGGGGCACTTCACGCAACGTCTGGATCAGGGCTTTCGACTGTCTCATGATTTTGGCCTGGGGTGAGCGGAAGCCGGACGGGACTGCCGGCGGCCGATCGCATCGAGAGTCGAAGTCTACCAGACTCGGAAAGGCGTCGCGGTTCCTTGCCGGCGGCTCAGCGCCCGACCAGCTTCTGCAGGTGCTCGGGATACCGCGCCCCGTGGACCTCCATCTGCGACGCGGCCTGATCGATGTCACGCAGATCGTCAGCGCTCAGCCGAATCGGTGCCGCGCCGAGGTTTTCGTCCAGGCGGTGACGCTTCGTCGTCCCCGGAATCGGCACGATCCAGGGCTTCTGCGCCAGCAGCCAGGCGAGCGCGATCTGCGCCGGCGTGGCCTGCTTCCGCTCGGCAAAGTTCTTCAGCCAGCCGACGAAGGCCAGGTTTGCCTGGCGGTTCTCGGCGGTGAAGCGAGGGACCACGTTGCGGAAGTCTGTGCTGTCGAAGGTGGTCTGGGCGTCGATGGTGCCGGTAAGGAACCCCTTGCCAAGCGGGCTGAACGGCACGAACCCGATGCCGAGTTCCTCGAGCGTGGGGATCACCTCTTTCTCCGGTTCCCGCCACCACAGCGAGTACTCGCTCTGCAGGGCCGCCACCGGCTGGACGGCATGCGCGCGGCGAATCGTCTGCACGCCCGCTTCGGACAGACCGAAGTGCCTGACCTTGCCTTCGCGAATCAGGTCCTTGACCGCGCCCGCGACATCTTCGATCGGCACGTCCGGATCGACGCGATGTTGATAGAGGAGATCGATTCGGTCGGTCCTCAGGCGTTTCAGCGACGCGTCCGCGACCTCGCGGATGTGCGCGGGCCGGCTGTCGAGCCCGGCCGACTTGCCGCCCTCGAACTTGAAGCCGAACTTCGTCGCGATGACCACCTCATCACGAACCGAGGCGAGGGCTTCGCCGACCACCTCTTCGTTCTTGAACGGGCCGTACGCTTCTGCGGTATCGAAGAAGGTCACGCCACGCTCGAAGGCTGCGCGGATCACCGCAATTCCGTCCTGCCGGCTCGTCTCGGGCCCATAGCCGAAGCTGATGCCCATGCAGCCGAAGCCGAGAGCCGACACTTCCAGGCCGTTCCCGCCCAACATTCGCTTCTGCATCTTCGGTTCTCCTCCCGAGCAACGCCGAGGGATGAGCGCGCAATTGGGTCTGCGCCGAGAGGACTACGGGCGCAACAGCGTCTTGATCGCGCGGCGCTCGTCCATCGCGCGGTAGCCCTCTACCACCTGGTCGAGTGGCAGCCTCAAATCGAAGACCTTGCCGGGGTTGATCTTCCCCTTCAACACCATGTCGATGAGCGCGGGAAGGTAGCGGCGCACCGGAGCAGGGCCGCCGAGGATTTGAACGTGCGTGAAGAAGAGCTCGAGGCCGTCAAGACTGACGCCGTGCGGCACGCCAACGTAGCCCACCGACCCGCCCGGGCGGGTCGAGCGGATCGCCTGGGTCATCGATTCCTGCGTGCCGACGCACTCCAGCACCGAGTCGGCGCCGATGCCGTTCGTCAGGTCCTTGATACGGGCCACCCCCTCGTCGCCACGTTCGGTGACGATGTCGGTGGCGCCGAATTCGCGGGCGAGCTTCTGCCGTGCCGCGTGACGGCTCATGGCGATGATCCGCTCGGCGCCCATCTGCTTTGCGGACATTACGCCGAGCAGGCCAACCGCACCGTCGCCAACGACGGCGACCGTCGCGCCAGGTTTCACCTTCGCTGCATCGGCTGCGAACCAGCCGGTGCCCATGACGTCGGACAGCGCGAGCAGGCTCGGGACCATGTCCTCTGACGGAATGACCGCGGTGGCCACCAGCGTGCCGTCAGCGAGTGGAACGCGCAGCCGCGGCGCCTGCGCCCCGCCAACCAGCTCCTTGTGCTGGCACGATGTCTGGTAGCCGTTGCGGCAGTTGGGACACGTGTTGTCGGAGGCGAAGAACGATCCGATGACGAACTGGCCCGGCTTGATCGACTTCACCTCGCGGCCGACCTCCTCGACGATGCCGCAGTACTCGTGGCCGAAGGGCGTGGGCTCGGTGACAGGCTGAAGGCCACGGTAGGGCCACAGGTCGGACCCGCAGATGCAGGTGGCCGACACCTTGATGACGGCGTCGGTGGGATTGACGATCGTCGGCGCCGCGCGCTCCTCGAATCGCACGTCGCGCGGGCCGTAAAGAACAGCTCCTCGCATCATTTCACCGTCCTTCGTAATGCTGGCCCGCCTCCGCTCGACTCGTAGTCTCGCGAGCTTCGGCGAGGCCTCGTCGTGGCTGCCGTCAATGCTCAGGCAGCGAAGGCGGGTCGTTGACCTTTTCCATCCAGTCGACCGCCTTGCCGTCGAGTTGGTCCTGGAGCGCGATGTGCGTCATCGCCGTTGTCGGCGACGCGCTGAGGATCCCGGCCCTGCCTGAGTGCGTCGACCTGCTGGAGCGCCTCGCCGTCCCGTCAGAGAGCGACAAGCACCCACTCCGATTCGACCTTCGCCTCGTGGGTGTGAATGGATTCGGTGCGGATGTGCTGCATCAGCAGCCCGACGTTCATGAGAAGCGCGCCCGTCCGGGGCGGCGGCGTCTCGTCGCCCAGGTTGGGTGGCACCGGTCCCGAGAGCGCCTCGCCGGTGGCGACGTCGAACTGGGCGCAGTGCATGGCGCAGGTGAGGATCGTGCCCTCGAGCGTTCCCATCTCCAGAGGCGCGTTCATGTGGCCGCAGCGTCGGTCGATCGCGTAGAAGGTCCCGCCGCAGTTGCAGATCACGAGCTCCCGGCCGTTGATCTCGACCGCCTTCATTCCTCCCGGTGCGACCTCGGCGGTCCTGATAGCCTGGATGAACGTGTCACTCAATGCCCAGCTCCTTCGCCGGCACCTGCGGCAGGCTGTCCGGGTCGGTGACGTCCTGGTGGACGAACAGCCCGCACCAGCAGCGCTTCATGGCATCGAAATGCCTGCGGTGAAACGGAATGCAGGGGCAGACGATCTGCATGTCCCGGGAGCGGTCGTGCCTGATCGGCTGGCAGGGACAGAAGGGCACGCCGTGCTTGCTCTCGAGCGTCACTTCCTGCTCGAGCAGGAACTCCGCCAGCTCGGTGTCCGGCGTGAACTTGAAGCCCAGCGGCTCGACGACCTTGCCGTAGAGCTGCCTCAGCGCCTTCTTTCTGGATTCGGTGTTCATTCGGCACCGTCCCCTAAAGGCCCAACAGCTCGGCGTAGCGGGCAGGCTGGTAGCCTTCGACAATCCGGTCGCCGATCCGCACGAACGGAAAGCCGTTGGCGCCCGCGGCCTCGAGTTCGCGCATGATCTGGTCCTGAGTCGGCGCGTCGGCGAGGTCGTAGTCGACGAACTCGAAGGGCACGTTGTGCTCGGTGAAGTATTTCTTCGTCTTCCTGCACCAGGGACAGGTGGACAGCGTGTACATGGAGACCTTCTTCATCGGAGCTTCCTTTCAGGCTAGGGCGACGAACAGTTTTCCGGCCTCGGCCCGCACGCCGTAGACCGCAAGGCCGAGCTCGGGCGCGTCGAGGAACCGGCCGGTCCGGATGTCGAAGCGCCAGTCATGGCAGGAGCAGGTGATGGTGTGGCCGTTCAGGACACCGCCGCGCAGCGGACAGGCCATGTGCGCGCACTTGCCCGACACGGCATAGAGCGCGCCGCCCACGCGCGCGATGACGACGGCGACCCCCAGCGGGTAGACCGGCGCCATGCCGCCCTCCGGCAACTCCGTCTCTTCCATCACGTAGGTCCACGTCAAGGTCTTCTCCCCGCAGCCCCCGTCACCTCGCCTGCACGCGGCCGGACCATCCGACCGCGTCTCATGGCGCCGATGGCCGAGGCCACGACCTAGTCCCCGGCAGCCTCTGGTGCCTGGTGCAGTGCGCCGCCACGGGCACCGCATCCAGGCGCTTCGTCTCGATTGGCCAGACGTTGGTGCGGCGAAGACTCCGCTGATACACACGCCCGTTCTGGACGAGGCGCTCAGAGGTGCCCTTCCGAGCGCGACACTCGAAACGGGTGTGAAATCCTCGATGCTCTGATTATACAGTTTCGCGATCGGGGTTCGTGCGGATGGCGGGGGCAGGGATTCGTCGGCCGAGGGACGGACCGAGGCGGTCTGCGCCCTTCACCTGGCCTGCTTCGGGGTTCATCGTCGCAATCGGCCCGGAGGTCTGCCTCCCCATGCGCGCCGCAACCCCGCCGGCAGCGCGATCGGCCACAAAGAGGGTACAGCGCCGGGCGTAGGCATAGAACCCGCGAGGCCTATCGGCGACGCGCCTTGTACGCTTGGACTGGACGGGGGGGCTCCCGGCCGCTTCGGTCTGCCGTTCTATCTCGCCCGCGCCAGACACCGCCGGTAGTCGTTCGTCGCTGTCTCGATTTGGCTGTTCAGGTCGCGGATCCTCCGCGCGAGGTCGGCCTTCATCGAGGGGCTTGCACGATCCAGCCTGGCTTGCCACCTGTCGCGGTCGCGCTCGAGCGACGTAATCCGGGCGCGAATCTCCTTGCATTCGGCCGGCATCACCACGCCGACCGCCGGCGGCGGCGGCTCCGTCAGGTTCGTCAGACGGTCCGGCGGGAGATGGCCAATCCCGCGGATCTCGGTCTTACGTTTCGCAACCTTCACCGCATTGCCGGAATTGCCCTCGAGGGTCCATGCCCGATCGTGGGAAGCCTCATAGGCCAGGAACATGCCGCTGTGGTTCTTCTTGCCGTCGCCATCCGTGTCCATGACCAGGTAATCACCGGGGACGGCGGCGGTCGCGAGCTGGGTTTCCGGCAGGAACGAGCGGGCGTTCCGGAAGTACTCGATCATCTCATCCCACGAGTCGCGGCCTGCCATGCGCCGAAGGTTGGTCTTCGTCACCCACACGTAGAACTCGGTGCACCACGCCTCGTCTCGATCGGCCCCGTAGCGGGTGCCATCCGGATCCACCGTGCCCCGGTACCCCACCATGCCCTGATTTGACGCTCGGTACTCCGCGAAGCCTCGTTCAATGATCGTCGCCCGGGTGCGCCCTTCGGCGCCCTGCCCGTCGGTGATCGTGTAGTGCCAGTCGCTGTCGGCGAGCACCGGTCCTATTGGCTGGTAGTTTCCGTTTCCGTCTCGCGTGAGGAACGTCACCTGGGCGCGGTAGGCAGTCAGCGGGGCCAGGTTCGACACCGCGAGCTGAACGGTGTGCCGGTTGCCGGACGGATGGACCGCGAACTTCCCGGTCTGCCGCAGGTTGTCCGAATCCGCGAGGCTGGCGTAGGAGACCTGGGCGAAGAGTTCCGAGGCGTGGTCGAGGGCCGCCTGGGAGTTGATATCGACCTGGAAGCGGAAGGATGACGTCGTGTTCGGTCGCGCCTCGAACATCGGCTCGTCGGTCACTCCGTCGCAATCGTCGTCATGGGCGTTGAAGCCGACCTCGGCGTGCTTCGGGTGGACGTTTTCGTCACGGTCGTTGCAGTCGTCGATGAACTTGACGTAGCCCGCCGGGCAGTTCAGGCGCAAGCCGCCGCTGAATGAGAATTGGCGATACGCCGTCTTCGTATCGGGGTCGGAGCTCTGGAGACCCGCCCACCCATCACCATCGTGGTCGAAACCCTTGCTGTAGCACTTCATCTCCTGGTCGGCGCCGGCGAGCGCGAAGACCAACGACACGGCGCCGAGGATGACCAGGACGGGAACGAGCAACCGCATCGCCAGAGACAGCCGTGTGACCTTGCCTGCACCTGTCATGACAACCACTCTCCTCTCGATGACGCCGGGGCTTAAGCGCGGCGCTCGGTTCAGTCGAGTACACGCCAGGAATGGAGCACGTGGGCTTCCGCCTTCGCGAGACGCTTCGGCGGACCGCCGTAGCCTGGGCGGAGGCGGCTAGCCCGGGTGCCCGGGGCTCACGATCTCATTACGGGTGAGCCCCGGGATTAGGGGGCAACGGCTACTTGGGATTGGGCGGTTGGCGCAGCGGAGGCGGCTCCGTGAGCCTGAAGTCGATCGTTCCCGCGATTGGCGGCACCCTTACCTCACTCGATGCCGGCGAGTACCGGCTGGCGATCCGTCCCGACGGACAAGGCGTTCCCGGGCAAACGGTGAAGGTCGCCGGACAGAGTTCACGGAAGTTGTATCGCCCTTCGCGATCGGTGCGGGTGTTGGCCACACGGTTGCCCGCCCGATCGAGCAACTGCACCTGGATGCCACGCAAGCCGGACGGCCTCGGCGGTCCCTTCAGGAGATCGCCGACGTGTTGAAAGACCAGTCCGCTGATGCTGAGCCGACAGTTCTGCGGGCGTTCGGCGCCGACTCCTACCGCCGGAGACCCCTGTTTTGGCGGCAGCGGCTGGGCTGCCACTGCAGCGGGCATCAGCCAGATGGTGACGAACGCCAAGAGGACGCCGCGCCATGCCAAGCGGGCACAGGTTGAAGCGTGCATCTCTCTCCTCCTTGTTGCTCACTCGTGTAAGATTCGCGGGCCGGCGCCCGGGTCCTCTGCATTCGCTGGCGCCCGGGTGTCGACCCGATCGCCGGCATTCACCGGATCGCACCGCAGATTGTGATCGTCTTGTCGATGTTGCTGATCCACCGATGGCCGGCATCCTGGATGCCGATGTAAGTACCACCGCTCGTTCTCGATCCGCGGATCGTCTGGCACCACCAGCCGAAGCCGCGAGTCCGTCCACTCGACGACGCGAAGCGTCACGCTCAACCCGTGGCCGCCGAGCACCGCCAGCCGGCTTCCTTGCGGTGCTCCGAACCGTGCCCCTCGTATCGTGACGACACCTCCTTTGTCCACGCAGGACCGCTGCTCGATGCCGGTGATGACCGCCTCGAGACCGCGCTCGTCCGCAGCCTTGGCAGGTGGGGGCGGCTGCCCGCCGGTAGCCTGGCCTGCCGGCCGCGGGGTCGGGTCCTGGCCCGGGTCGGCACGCCGGGCCGGCGGCGGCGGTGCGGCGCGCTGCTGCGCGGTCATGGGTCGCGCTCCAGCATCCGAACAGCCTTGCTGTCGGCAGATGCCCGTGGTTCGATTCAGGTCCCAACCAGCCGGGCACTCCGCCGCATGATGGCTGCGGTACCCTCCGATGCCCGAGGGTCCGCTCTCGCAACGGCCGTCGCGAAAGCGTTCATCGCGGTCGCAGGCGGGTTGATAGCAGCAGTCCACCTTCACGCACGACTGCCCGTCGAGCCGCCACCCTTCAGGACAGATCGGCTCGCGCGGAACGTAGTAGCTTCGCCATCCGACGATCGGCGTCGAGATCTCGCACCGCCCGCTGCGTTCATCGCCGTGATAGAGGTAGCCTCCGAGGCAGATGCGCTCCGTGCAGGGGTCGCGCTGCGCCAGAACGTGGGTGGCGACGGCGCTCACGAGTACCGCGGTGATGCCCGCAATCAGCCGCCGACGCACGCACGACGAGGTGAGTTGTGCCATCAGCGAATGCCTCTTCGCCGAAACGAGTGTCGGGTGGCGGCCGCTGCCTCGATCCGCGAGGTGCCCCGTCGGCCGAACGCAAGTCGGGCCGACACGAGTCGGGCCGAAGTCGAATGCCCGTTCTCCTCGTATACGGACGAGAGTGTGCGGGAAGAAGAAACGGTCAGCGTTCTCCCATCAGGACGAAGCTCGCCCAGATGGCAGGGTGCTCGGGAAGGGTTACGAGGCCGGCAGCGGTCGGGACCTTCACCTGCCCGCGGCGCAGCGCCGACAGCAGGCGCAACTGCGCTGTCCGTAGCGCCGCGCTCTTGTCCAGCGTCCGGGACAGAGACCGGTAGAACTCAGGCAGCAGCAGGGCTGCCGGCTCGTCGGCGAGGTCCCAGAGCGTTGCCACCACCGACGGCGTTCCGGCATACAGGAAGCCGCGCACCAGTCCGACGATGCCCTCACCCGACAGCTTGCCAAGGCCGGTGCGGCACGCGCTGAGCACGACGAGATCGGCGTTCAGGTCGAGACTATAGATCTCCATGGCGGTGAGCCGGCCGTCCCGGCCGGCCGTCCCGCCGGCGTCAGGCGTTCCGCCCTTCGTCACGCCGAGGGCGAGGAAGGAATCGAGCGGGAGGTCGTCGCGGACAACCGCATGCGTCGCGAAGTGGAGCACTGTCTGGACTCCGGCCAGTCTTCGCACCGCCTCCTCGTGCGCGTCCGTTCCGGTGAGCACCGTCGTCTGCCCGGCGGGCAGCAGGCCCGCGATGGCGTCGACCTCGCGGCGCGAACCAGGCAGCGGAGCGAGGCGTTTTCCGGTCGGCAGGGCAGGCAGCTCGCCCGGATCGGCCACCAGCAGGTAATGAGGTTCTCGTTGTGCCGCGCGCGCCTTCTTCTTCTCGGTGAACTGCAGCACGGCGCCGGCCGGCGCGTAGTGCACCGCGTAGTCCTCGAGAAGGTACCGCCCCCGCCCGTCCATCAGGGCCGCAAACGACAGCAGGAACAGCGGACCGTGCGGGACGATCGTCAACAGGCTGCCGGATGCCCGTGGCAACAACGGCCGGACCGGATCAATCAGGAGCCGATAGAGCTCGCGGTACGCCTCGCTGGCGGCGCTCCCCATCGAGAGCAGATCGGCCCCGCGCACGCGGGGTGCGTCGAGGGCCTCGGTGGCTTCCCAGGCGCCGAGCGGTGCCGACAGGTCATCTTCCTGCGAGTCCGGGGATCCCCTCCTCTGTCGGTCGTGAAGAGGCGGCCCTGTCGCCTGCACCAGCTCGGTGAGGCGCCGGGCGGATACCTCGATGCGCCGGACGTCAACCGTGCCGTCCGCGCGCACCACCCACACGAAGGTCGCTTCCGGAGCAACCCAGAATGACACGATCGTTGACCGGAGCCGTGCGGCAACCGAGGCGAGCTGATCCGTCGAGAGCGCGGGTGCCGTCACGAGGCTGCGAACTTCGGGATCGGCCCGTCCCGCCGCGCTCTCGGGCAGGGCGGATGGAGCGTCGCCGCCGCGAAGGGTGAGCGACACCTCTCGTTCGCGAGGACTTTCCCCGCTCCCCGCACCTGCGGCCCTTTCCAGCCGGCGCAACTCGGCGACCACCGGGCCATCGGCTGACTTCGGCGGCACCTCGCGGCTGGCGAGCAGGTCGATGAAGGCACGCGCCCTCGCCTGCTCGGCGGTCTCGAGCGCTTCCTTCACCCGTCCGAGCTGCTGCAGCAGGTCGATCGTCAGGGTGAAAGCCGCCTGGTGCTGATCGACGAAGCCCTGTTTCAGGAAATCGTTCGGCACCAGGTGGGCCCGAAGCTGGTTGATCGCCTGAAGGCTCTCCCGGGCATCGGCGAGCGCTTCCGCCGTGAGGCCCATCTTCTGGCGGATCTCCGCGCGGCGGCGCAACGGAAACGGCAGGACTTCGAGGTTGTTCTTCGCCTTGGCCCTCTGGACCGCCTGTTCGGCGGCAGCAAGCGCCAGCTGGTTGCGCCCGAGCCGCAGGTACGCGGTGGCCAGCGATGCGTAGCGATATTCCTGATTCGCGTCGGCGGTGTTGTCACGCGTCCAATCCTCGAGCAACGCCGCGCCCCGCGCGTATTGGCCGGCATCGATCAGCGCCTCGGCCAGGTTGCCGAGCTGGAAGTCGATGATGCGGGGGGAACCGAACTGCTTCGCCAGGAAGAGCGCGCGGTCGAGGTGGTCGAGCCCCTCGCGGCGACGCCCCATGAGGCCGCAGGTCACCCCCAGCGCGTTCAGGCTCTGAATCACGCCAGGCCGATCGCCGATGTCCTGCTGGATGGCCAACGCGCGCCCGTACAGCTCGAGCGAACGGTCCGGGAAGCCGTGCGCGCGATACACCCGGCCCAGGCTGGTGAGGGCTCGGGCGAGGCTGCCGCGGGCCGGCGCGCCTGCCGCCTCCATGCACGAGATCGCTTTCTTGATCTTGTCCATGGCGGCAGACAGGTCGCCTGCCGCGAAGTCGCTCTCACCCCAGGTCTGAAGCAGGTTGCCTTCGAGCTGCCGATCGCCGCTCTCTCTCGCCAGTTCCAGGCCTTCGCGAAGTAGCGGCTCCCGTTCTGCGGGGACGCCGGCCACGAAGGTCAGATTGTAGAGAAGCGCGGCCTTCTCGTGACGGTCGCCGATCTGGTCGAAGAGGGCGAGGGCCTTCCGGTAGTAATCGCGCGCCTCGGCGAAGGTGGAGGACTCGTAGGCGAGGTTACCCAGCGCTTTCTCGACCCGCGCGACGCCCTGCGTGTCGCCGAGGCGGTCATAGAGCGCGAGCGCCTTCTCGAGCTCGGTCCTGCTCGCCCCGTACTGGCGTGCCCGGTAGTGAACCAGCCCGAGACCGCGGCGCGCGCCGGCCTCCGTGCGGGCGTCCTTCTCTGCGAGCGCGGCTGCAAGCGCGCGTTCGAAGCCCTGGCGCGCCTTGTCGAAGTCGCCCTGATCGTAGACGCGCAGGCCCTCGGCGAGCAGGGCCTGGGCGGACGGCCTGTCGGCGAAAGACGAGGGTGCCTGCAGGGAGGGGAGTGCGCCCGGCAACCCGGGTGCGTCGACGCCTGCGTCCAGCCAGACGCCGAGCCATCCGGCCAGCAACGCGGTGACGCACCCGAGGGTCAGCCCCGTCATGCCCTACCTCGCGTCCGGCCGTCCCGGGACGCCTGCGCGGGACACCGCGGCGCATGCATCCGGGGCGTACCGGCTCCTGCCCCCGCAGAGCACTCTCAGCTGACCGGCAGCGTCCACGCTTGCGCCGCTGCGCTGATACGCCACCGCCAGATACCAGGTGGCAGCGTCGCGGCGGTCGGCCGTGGAGAGGCGCTGCGCCGCCAGAAGCGATTCCACCGCGGCTCGCGCGTCGCCGAGCAAGAGCTGGCTCGTCCCCAGGTACAGATGGACCTCGGCCGCGTTCGGGTATTTCCGGGCGGCGGCGGCGAGACGGCTGGCGGCTGCAGCATAATCGCCGGACCGATATGGCTCCATGGCCGCGGCCAGCGCGGCCGTCGCGCCGTCTTCGTCGCCAGGGGCGCCTCGCAACACCAACACCGACCAGTCGAACGAGGGCGCAGGCAACGGTTCGAGTTTCAGCCGGGCAAGCTCGTCGCGCACCGGCGGGGCGGCCGCCGTGTGCAGCTGCGGCGGTACCACCCGCAGTTCCCGGTAGGTCAATGCGGCGAGCAAGAGAAGCCCCGCTGCGACCGTGATCGGGACCCACCAGGACGGCGCGCGCAGGCGCTGCAGGATGGTCACCCGCGAGGGTCCGCCGCCGGCGGCTCGAATGCGGGCACGGACTCGAGCGATTTGTTCTTCGGAGGGCCCGCGAGCGTCGACCTCCGGCAGGTCCGCCGAGAGTGCCCGGCATGCCGCGCAGCCGGCGACGTGTGCCGCAATGGCGGCGGCGTCCTGCTCGGGCAACACCTCGGCACGGGCAGCCCGCAGAAGGACCGGGCCGGGGCATTGGCCGTGGCGCCCCGCCAGGCTGGTCCACATCGCGCCGACCTCCTCGAGAAAGGCAGCTTCTTCGGGGTCGGTGTCCGAAGGCCGCGCCCGTGGGTCGGAGCTCATGTCATCTCCTTCCCGAGTTCCTTGCGGAGAAGCTGCCGCGCATACTGCAGGTGTCCCTTGACCTGCGTTGCGGTCAGACCGGTGTGGGCGGCGATTTCCGTCCGATCCATCCCGTGCACGTAGCGAAGAATCAGGCAGACCCGGTGAATCGGCTTCAATGCCTTGCTCTCGAACAGCCACATCTCGAAGGGCGATGACGGCGAAGGGGGATCGTTGGCTTTGAGCTGCGCCTCGACGTAGCGTTGTTCGAGTGCCGCATGGCGCCAGTAGTCGATGGCCCGATTCTTCGCGACGGTCAGCAGCCACGCCGGAAGCTGCGCGAGATCGACCGTCTGCCGGTTCTGAAGCAGCGCCAGGAAGGCTTCGCTGGTAATCTCCTCCGCGATGTCACTCCTTCCCACGCATCGCAACGCGAAGCGAAACACTGTCGAAACGTGCTCGCGATAAGCCTGCTCGAACTCCTTCATTTTGTATACGGAAGAGAGGCCGTTCCGGAACAAGCACGAGATCTCCCGCTGGCACGGCCGGAGCGCAGCGGACCGACTCCGGAAACCGCAGCGGCACGGGTCAACCACGCACGCGGAGGCCGCTGCCGGAATGACGCGAGCGGGCGGATATGAGCCACTGGTGAACGGGAGTATAGGTTCGGCCGAGCGCGACAGTCAACGAGACCGCGGTGCGGAAGATCGGTCCCGGCTAGAGGACGGACAGGCCAAGCCCGGCCAGATAGTCGTAGGTCTCGTCGTAGTAGTCAGGCTTCCGCGTCGGGTCCGAGGGATCCCCGGGCGGAACGAAGATGACCATGCCCTGCCTGGCACGCGTCAACAACACGCGGTAGGCGTTCAAGAGGTAGCGCTGCCGGTTGCCGAGCGTTCCTCCCGTGCTCACCTTGTTCCACGACTTCCCACGGAACTCGTGGAACCGCCACCCGTCGGAGGCTCGTCGCAGGTCGGCGTCCCAGGTCACGCCGATCCAATCCAACTCCAGACCCTGGATCTGGAATTCCGTCGCCGCATCTTCGAGGTAGTAGCTCGACCGAGTATCCGCCTTTCCTTCGAGGAACCAGTGGATCGGGTTCACGTCAATTCGCACGTCGATGGCATGCGGCTTCAGCCTGTATGCCTTCGACGACGCCACCAGGCCGTACCGCTCGGACCCACGGGCTTGACCACGAAGCCATTGCTTTGCGCGGCTGAGGTCCCGCGTGAGGGCGATCGGATACCGCTGCGAGACGTCCAGATAGAGGTCCCGCGCCTCCTTGACGTCGCAGTCCAGCACGGCCTTCACGAACGCGGACACGCGTTCCGAGCGAAATGACCGCATCGACGTCGCCAGGTGCAGCCGCTCATCGAGGCTGGTCCGTTCCTGCTTCGCCAAAACGGCGAGAGATGCCGTCGCCGCGTACTCCGCGTCCGTCAGGTGCGGCGACACGTGGACCTTCCACCCCGGGAACGATCTCCCGAGCGCGTTCAGCCATTCGCCAATGCCCGCCTCACCCGAGTGGATCTCCTGTCCGCCGCCGACCAGGCAGACGACCACCGCCCAGTCCTGATGACGATCGAGGTAGGAAACCAGGAACTCCGGCTCTGACTGGCTGAAGCCGGAGACCTTCTTCCGCCTCTTCATGAAGTCGGCGGTCTTCCGCAAGTCCCAGGCGCGTTGCGCCTCGTCGAAGATGACGACATGGTCGTAGGGAGGCGCGTGCCGGTCCCTGACTCCGTCGTCCCGAAAGTGGTGGATGTTCTGAATGAACGGCTTGACGCGCTGAAGGACCGAGCCACGGCGCGTGCCCTTCGGAAGGCGGGGCATCTCGTCACGAATCAGGGCTTCACGCAGAACCGCAACCAGGGGACCGTTGCCGGAGAGGAAGACCGCCCTCGCCTCTCCCATCTCGCGGCGCCTGGTCGCGACATTCAGCCCGACGAGGGTCTTCCCGGCACCCGGCACGCCGGTCACGAACACGATCGCCTTGTGATGGTCGGCCCTGGCTCTTTCGATGACCTCCTCGACCGCGTTCGACGTGACGGTGAGGTTCTTCGCACCGGCGTCATTGCGCGAGATTGCCTCGACGCTGTGCCGCGCGTAAAGTGCCCGTGCGGCCTCGATGATGGTGGGAGTCGGTTGGTAGGGTGCCGCCCCCCATACCAGTCCGTCGATCGCCGCTCCATCAACGAGGTCCAGGCCACTGGCGATCGCGTCGCCCAGGCTGTCAGGACGGCATCGCCGCGGTGGCCTCGTCCCGTCTGGATGCGAAGGCTTCCATTCGGAGTCCCCTGTCGTTGCCTCCGTTGCGACGAGGATCGGAAGGATCGTGGCGTTGTGGCTGGCGAGATGGAAGTTCTTCAGGTCGAGTGCGTAGTCCCAGGCCTGCTCGTAGTCCCCGGGCAGGTATTTCGGTTCGCCGCACTTGAACTCGATGGGGAAGACGGCCGCACCTTCGACGAGCACGGCGTCGATGCGGCTGCCGAGCCTGGGGACGTCGAACTCGAGGAAGATCGTCCCGGAGAATCCCCCAAGCGTCCTCCGCAGGACGTCGATCTCTTCCTTCCAGGCGTCGACCTGCAATTGATCGGTCGCCGCGAAGGTGCTTGACGACACCAGCCTGCCGACGACGGCGTCCGGATCGGCCGACAGGAACTCGCGCACGGACGCGCAGTAGTAGGCCGGGACGCGGCTCGACGTGCGGGCGTTCGTCACGCGGCGGAGGATACCACGGCGGCTGTGTCAGATGCGCTTCAGGAACTCGAGGTCCTGCAGGTCGCTCGCATCTCCGCGGTCGTTGGCCGCGATTTCCTTCATCCGAGTGAGATCGCGGGTGCTCGCGATGTGAAACACGTACGACTGGATCTTCCTGGCCGTTGACCGCCGCCTCACCTCGCGCGCCTGAATCGGGAAATCGAAGAGCAGGTCGATCCTCAAGCCGAGAACCGGATTGAAGAAGTAAGCAGACCTGGGCCGGTCAATCCGGAGTCGCGCTGACGCGACCTCCCGGTTGTCGATTGTTCGGCGGACGTTACCGTGTTCGTCGGTTCTGGACGCGAGTTGGAAGCCGTGACGGTAGAAGACGTTGATGAGCGCCTTCTCCTCGCGCGCCTCTTCCACCACCAGGAAATCGAAGTCCTTCGTCACCCGCGGCGAGCCGAGGGTGACGAGGGCCATGCCCCCGACGAGAGTGGGTTCGTAGCCGAGTGGAGCGAGGTCGTTCAGCAGTCTGCCGACGGCGGTGATGAAATCGGACTGCCGCCTCGCCGCCCGAGTCGGTTGTTTCGGCGCCATCGTAGTCCTGGGAGCTTGCCGCTGCACATCGTCTCGGAGCGAACCGGCTCGGGAGGGCGGAGCGCATCAAGGGCCGTCACGTAGTCGAAGTTGTTCCGGATCGCCTTGGCGACGCGGAGCGACGCTGCCCGCGCCCTCGCCCCCATGCGCGCGATTTCCGCGCGGCGCCGCATTGAAAGCCGCTGGGCCCTGCGCTGCCCGCCGCGCCTGCCGAGCATCCTGGCCATCTCCGAGATTGTCATGCGACGATATTAGCTTAGCGCTAAGCACACTGTCAAAGCGCCGCAGAGTGGAAACTAGAGCGACGGAACCGCGGCTCGGCTCCGTGGGCAAGTCCCACGCCCGAGTAGGTCGGCCTCCTGTCCGGGACCGACGCCTGAAAATGGAAGAGGCGCCGGCCCACTGGTTAACGTGAACCGGCGCCTGCTGGTGCGCTCGGACTGCCCGCCCGCTGACCGCAGCACCTTGCCCTCCATCCTAGAGGGTGGCGCGGGACGGCTATCTGCTACTAATCAGCATATTCTCAGTCGGGGCTGGTCGCGCGTGCTGTTCGCGGGACAGTGGCAGCCGTATCCGCGTGACCCGCGTGTGACCTGTGATGTGTGGCTAGTGCGCTTGATGTGGCTGGGAGACAGGGATTCGAACCCCGATATCCTGGTCCAGAGGTGTGCCTCGAAGGGGATCCCACGACCCTACACCGAGCACCGATGGCAGCCCCGTTTTCGCGCGATTCCACCGGAGACGCCGTGCGCCAGCAGCCCGGCCAGCCACCCCGACACTCCGAACACGGCCAGGTAGACACAGAAGATGACGAGCGAGGTGAAAAGCCACATTCTCGTCCTCGACCTGCCGGCCTTTCCGTGCCGGCCACGGTCAACGTGATGGCGGGATACGTTCGCGCACGAGGTCGCCCGGAGCTGGCTGCGCGTTATCAGGCCTGGCGTTGAACATGGGGAAGACGCGTGGGCCGATGGCCGGTCGCCACGCTTGGCGGTCCCAACGGTCGGCGACCCTGGTGGCCTGGAAGGCGATTCAGGGCGTGGACCTGGTGAGCTTCAACGCACTTCACCAGGAACAAGCAGACCTGGCCGTCTGCGAGGGTCGTGGCCGGCAGGGCCAAAGACCTCGACTTGGTGTGGGTGCAGGTGCAAGAGCGTATGGTGGATCCGGCGATCTTTGCCACTCAGCTATAATCGCCCGCGTGAGCCTTGCTGCCGGCGCCCGGCTCGGGCCGTACGAGGTCGTCGCTCCGCTCGGCGCGGGCGGCATGGGCGAAGTCTACCAGGCCCGCGACACCCGCCTCGGGCGCACCGTGGCGATCAAGGTCCTGCCTGCGCGCCTCAGTGCGGCGTCCGACAGCCGCCACCGCTTCGAGCTCGAGGCCAGGACCATCTCGGCCCTGAATCACCCCCACATCTGCACGCTGTACGACATCGGCGAGCACGCCGGATCGACGTACCTGGTCATGGAGCGCCTGGAAGGGGAAACGCTGGCTCAGCGGCTGGGGCGGGGGGCGTTACCGACCCGACAGGCCATCGAGATCGGCTCGCAAGTCGCCGACGCTCTGGATACTGCGCACAAGCGCGGCATCGTCCACCGCGACATCAAGCCGGGCAACATCATGCTGACGCCGAGCGGTGTCAAACTGCTCGACTTCGGTTTGGCGAAGCTGGTCGACGAACACCTGGTCGAGACCAGGTCGGTCGAACCGACGAGGACGGTTGATGCCCCGCTGACAGATCCAGGCGCGGCCGTGGGGACCGTGGCTTACATGTCGCCGGAGCAGGCGACGGGCGAGGACGTCGATGCCCGGTCCGACCTCTTCTCCCTTGGCGTCGTGCTCTACGAAATGGCGACGCGTCATCAGCCGTTCGCGGGGGCGACGGCGGCTGCCGTGTTCGATGCGATTCTTCACAAGGTGCCGACGACTCCTGTTCGACTGAACCCGGAGATGCCGGCCGGCCTCGAGCGGATCATCGACAAGGCACTGGAGAAAGATCGCGACATGCGCTATCAGACCGCCGCCGACTTGCGAGGCGATCTGAATCGGCTGAAGCGGGATTCCGATTCCGGGCACGACGCGGCGGTCGCCCACCCGACGGCGGCGGGCGTTGGCCGGTTCATGGCGGGATCGGTGCGCCGCCGGTGGTTGACGTGGACTGTCGCGGCCTGCGCGATCGCTGCTGCGACAGCGGTCGTGGCCTTCATAATGTTCGGTCGGCGAGAACCCCCGGTTGAGGCGATGCCTCGCCTGGCAAACGCCGCCATGCTGACGAGCGCGCTAGGTGTCGAGGACTATCCGAATTGGTCGCCGGACGGCCGTGCAATGGTCTACCAGTCGGACCAGTCCGGCAACTGGGACATCTGGGTTACCCAGGTTGGAACCCGACAGGCGGTCAATCGGACCGAGGACTGCGCCGCTGACGATCTTCGTCCGACCTGGTCGCCGGACGGGCAGTGGATCGCGTTCTTCTCGATGCGGGAAGGCGGGGGGTATTTCGTCATGCCGGGGGTTGGAGGGAAGGCGCGCAAAGTCGCCTCTTGGCCTCCAGGCGACCCGTACCCGACTGCGGCACAGTGGTCACCCGATGCGGCGCAAATCGTCTATGCCCGTGGTCAGTACCAGTGCGCCGTGGCTCGAGATCCTGACGCTGGCCAACGGTGCGTCCAGGAAACTGCGGCTTCCGCGGAGACCCCGTAACAACGTGATTCTGGACATCAGCTGGTCGCCGGACGGGCGCTGGCTCGCCTACGCGCGATCGCTGTCCGATTACGCCGCGACGGCGGAACTCTGCTTGACGCGCGTCGCCGACGGTGAGAGTTTCCTCTTGTCTGCCGGCACAGCAAAGGAGACGAGCCCGGCCTGGTCGCCGGACTCCCGGGCGCTCTGGTTCGTGTCAGATCGAGGCGGCATCTCGGATCTCTGGAGGTTCACGCCCGGCCCGAAGGGCCTGCCAGACGGGACTCCCAGGCAGGTGACCGTCGGGCTCGAGGTGCTCCGGGTCGCGGCCTCGGCGGACGGTACCCGACTGGCAATCACCAAGGGACGCACAATCCGAAATGTCTTCCGCGCGCCGATCTTGACGAATCGTCCGGCGGCATGGACGGACGCCACGCAGCTGACGTCGGACGAGGCTGCCTACGAGATGATTGATGTCTCACGTGACGGGCGCGTCATTGTCGCGTCCGACCGGTCGGGGAACTGGGACGTCTGGACGATGTCGTCGAACGGGGAAGACCTGGCTCGGCTCACCACGGATCCGGCGGTGGACGCCGGACCGCGATGGAAGCCAGACGGCAGCGAGGTACTGTTCTACTCCACGCGGACGGGCCATCGAGAGGTCTGGATTCTGCCGGTCGGCGGCGGTCCGCCGCGGCAGCTGACCCGCGGCGAAGAAGAGAGCTGGTACCCGGCATGGTCACCGGACGCGCGCGAGGTCGTCGTCAAGCGCGCGAGCGGCTTGTTTGTGGTGCCAGCGCAGGGTGGCGAGGCTCGACGCTTGACGGACGGCCCGTACACGGACGTGCCAGACTGGTCGCCCGACGGCAGATGGGTGGCGTTGATCTCGGATCGTCACGGCGCCCCTCGGCTCTCGCGTGTGCCCGTCTCTGGAGGGCCAATCGAAGAGCTGGCGAAAAGGGCCGGCGCGTGTCCCCGCTGGTCGAGCGACGGGAAGGGGATCTACTTCATCGGCATCGAGGACGCTGCGGGCGCGATCTGGGAACTGTCGGTCGACTCGCGCCGCGAGCGCCCGGTCACCGCGTTGAGCGGAAGACGCGGCCGGCTCTCCGCTTCAAGGGCTCGCGACCGACGGGCGCCATGTCTTCTTCCTCTGGGAGGAGTCACGAGGGGACATCTGGGTCGCCGACATCCTCCAGTCGCCAGTTCGATAAACCGTCCCGACCCCACCTTCGACGTTGTCGCGACCGATTTCAACCAACGCAATCACATCGTCGTGCGATTCGCTGAACGAGACATCGAGCGGAGTGGGTGGCTGAACGGCGAGAAGTACATCGCGGGCAAGACGGCGATGGCTTCGGTCGCGTACGACCAGGGGCGGGTCGCGCTGATCGGGTTCCGCACGCGGAATCGTGCGCAGACCCATGGGACGTTCAAGTTCCTGCTCAACGCGCTGGTCGCGGGCTATTTCGCTCGATCGCTTTGCAGACTGTTTGCAGAAACGCCCGCGGGCGTTTCCGTTGCCGGAACGGGGCGGCGCACGCAAATCGTTGGTAGGGTTGGGCTTGAGTTTGGCTGGGAGACAGGGATTCGAACCCCGATATCCTGGTCCAGAGCCAGGTGTCCTACCGTTGAACGATCTCCCAGCACGGGCGGCCTTGCGGCGGGACGCAAACTCTGATTCTACAGTAATCGGCCCCGCGTCGGCCAGTCAGAAAGTCCGAGGAACGCCGTCCGCCCTCCCGGTGCTAGCATGGCGCCGCGAGGAGGTGCCCGATGCGCGAGATCGTCGCCGACCGGAAACTGGTCGCGTACTGTGGTCTCTACTGCGGCGCGTGCGGCTCATACCTCAAGGGCCGGTGCCCCGGCTGCCACGAGAACACCAAGGCGAGCTGGTGCAAGGTCCGATCGTGCTGCGCCGAGAACGGCTACGCCTCCTGCGCCAACTGCTCGGTGTACTCGGACCCGAACGAGTGCAAGCTGTTCAACAGCTTCATCTCGAGGGCGATTGGCCTGGTCCTGAATTCGAACCGGCAGGCCTGCGTGATGCAGATCCGAAGGGTGGGACTCGACGAGCACGCAGCGCTGATGACGAAGCGGAAGAGACAGACGATTCCTCGAAAAGAGAGGGCGGCGAAGTAGAAGCCCTGCCTCAAGCCTGTTTCGTGAGAAACCCGATGCACGCGTCGATGCGCGAGACGGTGCGGTCGCGCCCGAGCAGCGCGAGCACGTCGAACAGGCTCGGGCTGACCGCCTGGCCTGTGACGGCCACCCGCGTCGGATGAATGAGCGCGCCCGCCTTGACCCCGCGCGTCTCAGCCAGCGCGCGCAGCGCGGCTTCGAGCGACGCAGGCTCGAACTCCGGCGCAGCCGCAAACATCGCGCGCAGCGCCTCGAGATGCTCGACGGTGCCCGGCGCGGCCAGGTGCTTCTTCACAGCCTCGGGATCGAACTCCACGGCATCGGCAAAATACGGCCGGCCCTTGTCGACAAAGTCAGTCAGGCGCTTGGCGCGAGGCTTGATGAGATCGATCGCCCTGCGCAGCCAGTCGCGGCCCTCGCCCGCTTCCCCGCCCCATGAATCCCGCCACCACCCGGCCGCGCGCAACAACGGCTCGATGCGCCGCGCCAGCTCCTCGGCCGGCATCGCCAGGATGTGCTGCGCGCTGAACCAGTCGAGCTTCTCGGGATTGAAGACGGCGTTGCTGCTGCTGATGCCCTCGAGCGAGAACGCCCCGATGAGCTCGTCGCGCCCGAACAGCTCCTGGTTGGTGCCAGGCGACCACCCGAGCAGCGCGAGGAAGTTCACCATCGCCTCGGGCACGTAGCCCTGGCGCTGATACTCCATCACCGAGGTGGCCCCGTGGCGCTTGCTCAGCCGCCGCTTGTCGGGCCCGAGGATGAGTGGCACGTGCGCGAATTGCGGCACCGGAACGCCGAACGCGCGGTAGAGCAGCACCTGCTTCGGGGTGTTCGAGATGTGGTCGTCGCCCCGCACGACGTGGGTGATGGCCATGTCGATGTCGTCGGCGACGACAGAGAGGTGATACGTGGGATGGCCATCGGAGCGGAGCGCGACGAAATCCTCGATGTTCGCGTTGTCGAACTCGATGTCGCCATGCACGAGGTCGTGGAAGGTCGTCGTGCCCTGGCGGCACCTTGAACCTGATCGCGCGCGGCACGCCGGCGTTCTCAAGCGTGGCAATCTCCTCGGGCGTCAGGCGCAGGCAGCGGCGATCGTAGGTCCACGTTTCGCCGCGAGGCGAGTCGCCTTCCTCCTCGTCGCCGTCGGGCCGCACGCCGGCCGTCACCCCGGGGTCTGAAGACCCCGGGCTACATCGGACGGACGACGCGTCCGGCGAGCGCGCAGGATTGGCCAGCCCCGGACTCCCGGGGACGTCTGAAGACCCCGGGCTACATCGGACTGAAGACCCCGGGCCGGGGGTAGCGTGCGAAGACGTCGATTCGGACGGCGCCGCGCTCCCAGGGACGGCAGACGACCCGCCGCGCGACGCGCCAGGTCCCTGGTGCGGCGCACCAGTTCCAGGCGTCTTCGCGCCGCCCTGCTCCGAGGTGCAGTAGCAGTAATACCCGTGCCCCTCGCGCACCAGGCGCTCGCCCATCTCGCGGTAGCGCTCGAGCCGCTGCGACTGGAAATACGGCCCGTGCGGCCCGCCCACGCGCGGCCCCTCGTCCCAGTCGAGCCCGAGCCAGGTCAGGCCCTCGAGGATGCCGTCCACCATCGCGGCCGAGGATCGCCCGACGTCGGTGTCCTCGATGCGCAGCACGAACACGCCGCCCGTGCGGCGCGCGTGCAGCCAGTTGAACAGGGCCGTCCGGGCTCCGCCAACATGCAGGAAGCCGGTGGGTGACGGGGCGAAGCGAACTCGAGGTGGAAGCATCTGGAGGTACCAACCCGGAGCCCGGGCACGCAGGCGCCCCTCTGGCGCCCGTTGACGTGCCCGATCACGAGCATTGTACCCGAGACGACCGGACCGACCGGCGAGGGAGCCCTTCTGTTTCTCATCCTTTCTTCAGCGTCACGTGCAATGAACCGGCGAGGCCGGCCAATCGGTCGTACACCACGATCTTCAACTGACGCGGAACGGACTTCACCTGAAGCGACGTGTGGATTGGCAACCCGCTCTGCCGGTAGCTTGAGTACGCCTCGCTGCTGAAGCGAATGTCGGCCGTGTACCGTGTCTGTCCGACCAGCCGATTCGCCGCGTCAGCCGCACCAATCACAATCTCGAGCGAATTCGCCATCCTCCCGTCCAACGTCGAGAACACCATGCGCGCGGGGTCGACGATGAGGTCGAGATCGAGCGATCCGCCGCTGCCCGTGCGCGTCAGTGTCCACGCCTTCAGCTTGATCGGGATATCGGTAATGTCCTTGTCATACAGGCCCGCGACACTGATGCGGCGCTCCACCTCGAACTCCGCCGGGTTGAACGGCGGCGGTCCTTCGTTGGCGAAGTAACCGTGCCGGAAGAGCACGGTCAGCCCCGGCCGCGTCACGCGCACCGCGATCCGCCTGAAGCGGGCGTCAATCACCTGATTGGTCGGCCGGTAGCCGAGCAGGTAGCTGAACCTCGTGGCCTGATCGACCAGGTCCACGGCGGTCGAGGCGTACTCGGTCGACGAGGCCTGCCCGCCGGTCTCTGTCGCCATGTCGCGCAACGTATCGATGCGGTCCTGAAACGCGAAGGTGGGCGTCACGATTGGCCCCGGCGACATCATGCTCGCGGTGGCGGCCGCCCTCACATTATCCGGGATCGGCGCCGTCCTCACGCCGCCAGTGAAGATCGTGTCGATCACGACTCGGGCGTGGTTGGCGCGGCTGGCCAGCACGTCGGCCTGGCCGGGCACCAGACCGCGACTGGTCACGAAGACCAGGTGCTTCTCCCCTTCGAGCCGCCGCATGTAGTCGATGCCCGTCAACAGCAGCTCGATGTCCTGCCTGACTGCCGGCGAGCCGCCAGTCGTCGCGGCGAGACCGGCGTCGGCGGCGGGATTCTCAGGAGCCGGCGAGACGGGGTCACTCCCTTCTCTCTCGGCGCCAGCGGCCGCGAGGCGGCGGCTCGCCTGGAGCTCCAGCTCCATGCCCGCGCCCGGCGGAGCCTTGGACGGCACGGCGGGTCCGACGCGCCGCGACGTCGCGGCGCCCGGCGCGCGAAAGATCTCCTCGATCCCGCGTTGGACGTGCTCGGGATAGTCTGAGGTGCCGAAGAGACCCGCCAGACCGGACTGGACGAAGTTCACTTGCTGCTCGATGCTGGCGGAGCCGCGCTTGACTTGCTCGAGCACGGCGGCAATCTGCTCGTGGTCGTTGGTAAAGTCGGTGGCCCGGTTCCACGCCATGACAGCGACCTGGTCCTGAGGCAGAAGACGGTTGCGAACCAGGTGAATGGCCCCGTCGTACCCTTTCGCCGCCGCCTGAAGGCGTCCGCGGCCGAACACGATCAGAAACACGCGTCCGGTCTGCGTCGCGGGCTCGCTCGGGGCTGAGGTTCGGAAGGCCGGCTTCGCATCGCGCGGAACCTCGAGGGGCTGGAAGCTGTGCGGCTGGAAGTAGCTGATGACCTGCCGGGCGTCGTCCTCGGAAACGATGAACTCGTCTTGCCGCAGATCGGCGACTGGCTTGCCATTACGATCCAGCACACGGACGTCGACCGGCACCACGGTCACGCCGCTGCGGAAGATCGGAGGAGGTTGCGCTTCGCGAACCTGGGCGGCGGGTGAGGACTGTGCACGGATGCCCGTTTGAGCCGCCAGAATCGATGCGACGCCGAGCAGCACGGCCGGCACCGAGCCGGGCACACCACGGCGTGAAGAAGAGCGGGGGTGCGGCAGCGCGCGGGGAAACGCAATCGATGGCCCGACCGGGCGGGCGCCCTGCAGGTGGTTCATCCTGGGACTCCGACGGTATGGTCCCGCTACATGACCACGGCACGACAACTGGTTTGGATCCGACGAACCCCTGGCAGGGTGGCAGCAGTATAGCCGAAGGTTGGCGGTGAGGCAGGGATTCGAACCCTGGATACAGCTTTTAGGCCGTATAACGGTTTAGCAAACCGCCGCCTTCAGCCTCTCGGCCACCTCACCGCAGTCTGTAAGTGTACGTGAAATCAACACTTGGCGGATCCACATTTTACATTGGCCGAGGCGACGGCTTTTCAAACCGCCGCCTCTCCGGTCAGCCGCCTTTTGAGCGCCTCCCGTTGCCGAGGCGGAGCTTGGCCTTGGCGGCGATGCGCGGTGCCGCGGAAGGCTTTCGACGGGCCGTTGCCACGGTCCCACGCCTTGCGGTGACAGGGGCGGTGCGGGAACGGGCGGGCCGCAGCGACGGTTCACGACGCCGTCGACCGGTCAATGGAATGTCGCGCGTCTGTGGCGGCTCGCTCAGCATGGCAAAGGGCAGGCCGAACATCACGTCGTTGTCCACGACGGCCATACAGGGTACCTCGGTCGTCGCTGTTACAGGCACCACGGCTTCCAGGTAACTCTCGAACATCTTCCGGATCGCCATCGCCTCGATCAGCATGTCGGTGTTGCTGGCGATGACCGGGGCCGTCGCTCTGATGGTGGCGAGCCGCGGCCTGAACCAATCCTGGTAGCGCGCGCCGTTGTACCTTGCGACATGGCCGATCAGGAACGTCCAGGCCCATTGCTGATACTTTGCGTTCGAGCGCAAATCGGGCGCCGTCAGGATCAGCAACGCTGACGATTCGGCCGAGGACCGGCCCCTGCGCGCCAGCGCCACGGATTTTGTCGCGGTCAGCATGTCGGGTGTGACCGGCACCGAGGCCGCAAGCCATGTCGCGTCGGGATTCCTCCGACCGAAGAGGATGGGGACAAAGAACGGTGCGAGAGGGCGGCCGTCGAATGGCCGATCGTTGTGCCCCCCCAGCCATTCGATCATCGCATGCACGATCTGCCGCTGCGGCTCGTTCCATGCATCGCCGGTCGCGCGCTCGAAGTTAAATGCGAAGTCCGCCATCCGCGTCAACGTGTCGCCGAAATTGTGCTCGATCCTGGTGAATGTTCCGGTCCGCGTGAAAGCCGTCTCGAACTCGCTGGCCAGCGGACCCGGCATGGGTTTCGGAAGGCGGTCGTTCGGGCTGTCGATGATGCCTCTGAGCGCGAAGGGCTCTTTCCTGTCGTCCAGAGCGGCCTCCAGGGCGGCACAGTCCTTCTCCAAGGCCTTGCGCAGTTCGCCAATCCGCCGGTCGAGCAGCGGCAGGATGTTCCTGCGGATGCGCGTGTCGATGATGGGCTTGAGCTTGCCCTCGGTCAGGGCCGTCATGAACACCGCGTGGCAATGGACGTGCGCCAGCTGCGCGATGCGCCACTCGTCCTCGAACAGTGCCAGCAGCGACGCGTAGAGCCTGCTCCAGTACTCGTCGGAGATCGCGAAGTGCCCATCCCGTCCCATCAGCAGCGCGGCGGTCTCCAGCGCGCTGTCGAGCACGTGATAGTGCTCCTGCAGCGCCTTGATGTCGATCTTGGTGCTGATCTTCTCGACCACCTCGTCCAGCTTCTTCAGGATCTCGTCGCACTTGATGTTGATGGAGTTCACCTTCTCCTGGACGTCGCGGAGGATCTTCAACGCCTCATCGAGTTTCTTCTCGATGCGGTCATTCTCGAAGATCTTCATCAGCACACTGCCGGTGAAGCTGGCCAGTGTTGCCCAGGGGCCGGCGGCCTGACCGAATTGGATTAGACCGAGAGGGATAGGCATGGCGGTCGACTCCTGCGGCCGGTTTGAATGACTCGCCCAAGGCCGATAGGGATCATGCGCCAGGACGGCGCCGCTGAACGAGGCGCGACGAGCCGCCGGTCGGCTCCAAGTTCGGCCACCTCACCAGCAGACTATGCGCCGTTTTGGCGAGCCCGTCCTGCCGAAGGCAGACGGGCCCGCCCGGCCTGAACGAAAAACAGGTGCCAGAACCCGTCCTCGGGGCGGATCCAAGGCCGCTCCGCAGAAGGTCGTGAGACCCGCTCCAAGATACCCAACTTACCGCTTCTTCGCGCCCTTCGCCTTCTTCGCGGCCTTCTTGACAGGCTTCTTCGCCGCCTTCGTCGCGGGCCTGGCGGCCTTCTTGGCGGCCTTCTTCGCGGGCTTGACGGCCTTCTTAACGGCCTTCTTTGCCGCTTTCTTCACCGGCTTGGCAGCCTTCTTCGCGGGCTTGGCGGCTTTCTTGACCGGCTTCTTCGCGGCGGCCTTCTTCGCTGGTGCAGCCTTCTTCGCGGGCGCGGCCTTCTTCGCAGGCGCGGGCATCGGCGCGGGCGTCACGACAGGCGCGGCCTTCGGCATTGGCGCTGGAGCGGCGGGCGCAGCCTTCGGCATCGGCGCCGGAGCAGCAGGCGCGGCCTTCGGCATCGGCGCGGGAGCGACGGGCGCGGCCTTCGGCATCGGCGCGGGGGCGGCAGGCGCGGGCATGACCACGGGCGCTGGCTTGGGCTTCGGCGCCGGGGCGGGAACCGGTGCGGGCGCGGCAACGGCGGGTGCGGCAGGCACGACCTCGACCTTCGGGCTGCTCGGTTCGCCCGCAGGTGTGGCGGGTTTCTCGGCATCGAATACCATGAACCACTCCTCCCAGGTTATCGCCTGGAGCGACGGATCGCCGGCGCACCATCGATGCGCAGACAATCAGGTGCATCTGTCACGCGAGCCGGGTGAGGGCCGCGACGCTCCACCCCGGTCGATACCGCACGGGACCTGCTGCGGGCCGCCCGCAGACAGGCCTCGACAGGCGGCCTGCGACCATATGCCGCGCGTAATCCATCATCGCGAAGTATAGGAGTCGATCGCGCTTGCTGCAAGAGCAGATCACAGTGAAAACACGGGCTTGGGGCTTGGGGCTCAAGGCTTGGGGCCTGGCGCTTGGCGCCTGGCCTGGTTCGAGACGGGATCAGGCGGACCACCCGCCACCTTCGGCGGACGGTCCGCACTTCCCAGAAGACCGGGTCGTCCGCACGGCCGGAAAACGGCCCTCGAACCGGCCTTCCATCGGCCTCCGATCCCGCCTGTTCATGTCCGGGCCTCCACGTTCGTTATAGCCGGGTGAGATGCACACCTGGAGGGTTACATGGGTCCGGAAGAAGGTCTGGTTCCGCTGTTCGCCATCGTCTCGCCGTTTCTGCTGACGGCCTGGATTTTCTACGTCATCTTCAGCAGCAGGCGGCGCTCCGAGCGGCTGAAGGCCACCACGGAGTTCCACAATCGGCTCTTCGACCGTCTGGGGTCGATGAAGGAATTCGGCGAGTTCATGGAAACCGACGGCGGCAGGCAGTTCATGAACTCGATCGCCGCCGAAAGCCCCGGGGCCAGCGGCACGCACATCGTCCGCAATGTCGAGAACGGCATCGTGCTGCTGACAATCGGCGCAGGCGTGCTCCTTTTGCGATGGTCCTACCGTGATATCGACGTGGGGTTTACCATCATCGGCACGATCCTGGCGGCGTGGGGGATCGGGCTGCTGCTCTCGTGCGTGGCGTCGTACAGCCTGTCGAAGACGCTCGGCCTGCTCAATGGCAAGGGCGCCGAGACCCGCGAGCTGCAGCGGTAGAAGGTCCGGGAAGGATCCCCGGCGCGGACGGCACGGGCACCGTTCCGCTCCAGGCAGATTGGGATCCCGACGCGGATGCACTTATGAACGCCGCAGTCGCAGAGGTCGCACGGGTGGGTGAACGAGCCACGGTGAGCGGGCACCCGGAACTGCTGGGTGAAAGCGAGTTCCAGGATCTGTACCGGCACCACGGGCGGGCCCTGTGGGCGTACCTCTTTCGGCTGACAGGGCTGGCCGCCGACGCGGATGACCTCGTCCAGGAAACGTTCTGCCGTTTGCTGGCGACGCGCCTGGCCACTCGCGACCCCGCCCAGATCAGGGCGTACCTGTTCCGGATCGCGAGCAACCAGGCCATTGATCACTGGCGTCGCCGGGAACGCGAGCAGCGGCGCGATCGCGCGGCGGTCTCCGACGAGCCCCAGCCCGATCACGGCGACCGAGTCCTGAGGCGCCGCGATATGGCGCGCACGTTCCAGTTGCTGAAACCGCAGGAGCGCATCCTGTTGTGGCTGGCTCACGTGGAGACATTCGAGCACCGCGAAATCGCCGAAACGCTCGGCCTCAAGGCCTCCAGCGTCCCGGTGCTGCTCGTTCGGGCCCGAAAGAAGCTTGCGGGGCTGCTGACCTCGCGCGGCCTTGCGGGTTGATGGGAGAACGATGATGCGCGCGATGACTTGCGAACAGGAATCGCGAATCCTGAGGGCGCTCGCCTCGGGGCGGGCGGTGGACCCGGATGTCCAGGCTCACCTCGACGCGTGCGAGGTGTGCCGCGAGGCGGCCGCTGTCTCGCGAATCATGCAGGACATGGCGATCACCACCGGCGAGACGAGACCGCTTCCCGATCCCGCGCTCCTCTGGTGGAAGGCCCAGTTGCTTCGACGCTGGGAAGCCGAACGTCATGTGGCGGCGCCCATTGAACGGATGCACCGCGTCGAGCTTCTGGCGGGGATCGTTGGCCTGGTTCTCGTGGTGGTCTGGCAGTGGGCCGATCTGCGCCGCGCGTTCGGCGCGCTCAGTCCGAGCAACCTGAGCGCCTGGACCACGACTGCCGGCACCGCGCATTACCTGCCGGCGGCGCTGCTCGGAACTGTCCTGCTGGCGATCTTCGCCCTGGCCGGCCTGCACAGGAAGATATTGGAGAGCTAGAGTAACATGACGCCGTGATGAAGCCGCTCAAGATTGGCATCAGCGGCGTCCGCGGCATCGTCGGCGAAACGTTCACGCCCGAGCTGATCGTTTCCTTCGCGCAGGCCTTCGGCACCTATTTCGACTCCGGGCGCATCCTGGTCGGGCGCGATTCCCGGCCATCCGGCCCGATGGTGCAATCAGCCGTCGTCGCCGGCCTGCTCGCGTCGGGCTGCGAGGTGATCGATCTCGGCCTCTGCCCTTCCCCTTCACTCCAGCTGGCCGTACGGGGGCTCGGCGCCCAAGGTGGCATCTCCATCACGGGAGGCCACAACCCGGCCCCGTGGAACGCGCTGAAGTTCGTTCGCAGCGACGGCCTCTACCTCAACACCACGCAGGCCGAAGAACTGCTCGACATCTTCCACCAGGGCGAATTCGCGAAGGTGGCCTGGGACCGGATCAGCACATCGGTTCGCCGCGAAGATCCGATCCCCCATCACCTGGAAGTGCTGGCCGGGGTGTTCGACACCGCGGCCATCCGCGGGCGGCGCCTGCGTGTCGCCGTGGACTGCTGCAACGGCGCCTGTGCCCTGGTCAGCCCGCGCTGGCTCGAGTCGCTCGGATGCACGGTGCTTGCGGTCAACGAGGATGTGACGGCGCCTTTTCCGCATCGGCCCGAGCCCAACCGCGAGACCATGGCGCAGTTGCGGGCCATCGTCCTCGCCGGATCGGCCGACATCGGGTTCGCGCACGACGCAGACGGCGAGCGGCTGGGCATTGTCACCAACACGGCGGTGCCGCTCTCCGAGGAGCGCACGCTGGTGCTGGCCGCGGCGATCGCGCTCGCCGACAACCCGGGCCCTGTCGTCACCAACATTTCGACGACGATGGCCGTGGATCGAGTGGCTGAAAGCTACGGCGTGCCCGTGGTGCGAACGCCGGTCGGACAGTCATACATCTCGGAAGCGATGGTCGAGCACCAGGCGGTCATCGGCGGCGAAGGCAATGGCGGGGTGGTGGTTCCGCGCGTGCAGTGGACGCACGACGCCATGGCGACGATCGGCCTGATCCTCGAGCACCTGGCCAGGAGGAACCGGACGGTCGCCGAGCTGGCCGACCTGCTGCCGTCGACCGAGATGGAGAAGCGCGATTTCCCGGTGCCGCCAAGCACCCTGTATTCGGTGCTGCAGCAGTTCCGGGACGAGGTCGAACACGAAGAGAACGTGGCCATCGACCTGAGCGACGGCGTCAAGCTGAGCTGGCGGGACGGCTGGGCTCACGTGCGTGCGTCGAACACCGAGTCGCTCATCCGCGTCATCGCCGAAGCCGACACGGCCGTGCGCGCGCGGGAACTGGTCGATTGGACGCGGGACAGGCTGCGGGGCGTGTAGATGGTGGCCGCGAGCCGCCAGCCCTTGGGCGCGTAGCGCCGCAGGCGCGAAGGCGGCCGCGAGCTTCAGGCTGTTGATGGGAGTTCGTTCCGGCAGTGAAGGCTGACGCTGCGTGCCTGGCCGCCAGCCGCGAGCCGCCAGCCCTTGGGCGCCGTAGCGCCGCAGGCGCGAAGGCGGCGCCAGCCGTTGTGAGTGAATGCTATGCCCGCGATTCCAAGCCTGAAGATCAGCATCTCCGGCGTGCGGGGCGTGATCGGCGAATCGCTCACCCCGGTGCTGCTGACCCGGTTCGCGCAGGCCTTCGGCACCTACATCGGTTCCGGGTCGGTGGTGGTGGGACGCGACACCAGGACCTCGGGCGAGATGGTGCGGCAGGCCGTCGTTGCCGGCCTGCTGTCGAGCGGCTGCCGCGTGCTCGACACCGACATCTGCCCGGTCCCGACCGTGCAGCTCGCCGTCCGGAACCGCCATGCGCACGGCGGGATTGCGATCACGGCGAGCCACAACCCGGCCGAATGGAACGCGCTCAAGTTCGTCGGGCCGGACGGCCTGTTTCTCGGTTCCGGAGCCGCGCGCGAGCTGCTCGACATCTACCACCAGGGCGACTACGTCAAGGTGGCCGGCGCCGGGATGCGCGGCGTGGAACCGGTCACCGACGCCGTCGAACAGCACCTGCGGGCCATCCTCGACGTGCTGGGGCCGCTTCCCCCCGGGCCGCGGCCGCTGCGCGTCGCGCTCGATTCGTGCAACGGCGCCGGCTCGCTGATGGCGCCGCAGCTGCTCGAGCGGCTGGGCGTCGACGTCCTCGCGATCAACACGACGCCGAACGGGCTGTTCCCGAGACCTGCCGAGCCCCTGCCCGAGAACCTCGACGCGCTGTGCCGGCTGGTCCGTCGCCACCAGTGCGACATCGGGTTCGCGCAGGACATGGATGCGGACCGTCTGGCCGTCGTCTCCGAACGCGGCGATCCGATCGGCGAGGACTACACGCTGGTGCTCGCCGCATGGCACGTCCTCCGATCGCAGCCCGGGCCTGTCGTCGCCAACCTCTCGACGACACATGTCCTCGACGAGATGGCCAGGTCGTTGAACTGCACGGTGGTCCGGACCCGGATCGGCGAGGCCCATGTGACCGAGCGGATGCGGCTCGACGGGGCCGTAATCGGCGGCGAGGGCAACGGCGGCGTGATCTATCCGCGCATCAACTTTGCGCGCGACAGCCAGGTGGGCATGGCGCTCATTCTGCACCTGCTGGCCTCCTCGGGCCGGACCGTGTCGGGGCTGCTGGCCGAACTCCCCCGGTCCCGGATGATCAAGGAGAAGCTGTCCTGCCAGTCGAACCGGATTCCCGAGGTCCTTCGAATGATCCGCCGCGAGTACGCCGGGCATCGGATGGACACGCGTGACGGGGTGAAGGTGCTGCTCGACAACGGGTGGTTCCATGTCCGCGGATCGAACACCGAGCCCATCGTGCGGGTGGTCGCCGAAGGCCCTACCGACCAGATCGTGAGGCAGATTATCGAGGGGGTGGTCGACCAGGTCGCCCAGGTTGTTCGAGGGGCGTAAGATGGCATGAGTGGTTCTTCGAGCACGCGACCTCGCGCCTGAACTGATGGATCAGCCGGGGCTCGACGTACGTCAGCATCGCCACGCGCTCACGACCCTGGGCCGCGTCAACATGGTCAGCCGCAGCGTCGCCGCGATCTGGCCCTCCATTCACGAAGTAGCGGCCACCTGCCCCGAGCGGCCCATCCGGATTCTCGACATGGCCTGCGGCGGCGGCCACGTGGCGGTCGGCCTTGCCAGGCGATGTGCGAGAGCCGGCATTGCCTCCGACATTCTCGGCACCGATCTCAGCCCGATCGCCATCGAGTTCGCACGGGAGCTGGCCGGCAGGTCAGGCGCTCCCGGCGTGACGTTCGCCCAACGGGATGTCTCGAACGGCCTGTTGCCGGAGGTGTTCGACGTCGTCCTGTGCTCGCTGTTCCTCCATCACCTGACTGACGAACAGGCGGTGTCGATCCTGCGCCAGATGAAGGACGCCGCGAGGCGCCTGGTCCTTGTGTCGGACCTGCGGCGCACCAGGCTCGGCTACCTGATTGCCGCCTACGGCGGCCGGCTGCTGTCGCGGTCACGCGTCTTCCATGCCGACGCCGCGCAGTCCGTGAAGGCGGCCTTTACGGCAGACGAGGCCCGTGCGATTGCGGATCGAGCGGGCCTGACCGGCGCGCGGCTCACGGCACACTGGCCCCAGCGTTTCATGCTCGAGTGGAGGCGCGAGGATGGAACCTGACATCATCCCGCTCGATGGGACCCTGGACAGGACGGCCGCCGGGGAACGCTTGTGGGATCTCATCGTCGTGGGCGCCGGTCCGGCCGGCGCGGTGGCGGCCCGCGAAGCCGCCCGCGCGGGCCTCTCTACGCTCCTGGTCGAACGCCACCAGATGCCCCGGTCGAAAGTCTGCGGCGGCTGCCTGAATCGCACGGCAGTCGAGGCGCTCACGAGCATCGGGCTGGACACGGAGCTGGCGCGATGCGGCGGCCACGCGGTCGACCGGATTCGCCTGCACCACAGGGCACGCCAATCGACCATCGCGATTCCCGAAGGCGTGTCGGTGACCCGGTTCACGCTGGACCGGATGCTGGTGGAGGCCGCCATCGCAGCCGGCGCCCAATTCCTGCCCGAAACGACGGCGCTGATCCAGCCGGACCCGGCCGGCGTCCTACCAGGCAGCAGAACGATCGACCTCAGGTCCCGAAGCCTCGAGCCGGGAAGCGCGCGGGGACGCGTGGTGGTGGTCGCCGACGGGCTGGGCCATCCGAGCCTGCGCTTGTGCCGCGAATTCGCGAGCGTGGTTGACGCGAGGTCGCGGATTGGCGCGGGAGTGGTCGCCCAGGCCGGTTTCCTGCCGGTCGAGCCCGGGATGATCACGATGACGGTCGGAGCGGCCGGCTATGTCGGGGCCGTTCTGGCCGAAGCTGACCGCGTCAATCTTGCCGCCGCCCTCGACCCGGCGCTCGTGAAAAGCCGGGGGTCGGTTGGAGGGAGCGTGGCCGCCGTGTTCCTCGAAGCCGGGCTGGAGGTGCCAGCCGGACTCGACGATCTCGAATGGCGCGGGACGCCGCCGCTGACCCAGCGCACGCTGCGACCGGTCGGACACAGGCTGATCGTGATCGGTGATGCGTCCGGCTACGTGGAGCCATTCACCGGCGAGGGCATGGCGTGGGCGATCACCACCTCGCTCGCGGTGGTGCCGCTCGTGCAAGCCGGTGTTGCCGCGTGGGACGGAGATCTCGAGAGCCGGTGGCTGTCGACTCGCCAGGATCTGCTCGGACCTCAGCAGCGCGCCTGCGGATGGCTGACGCGCGCGCTTCGGTCGCCGGTGCTGGTGGGGGCCGGCGTGCAGGTGACGAGCCGGTGGCCCGGCCTCGCCCGGCCGATCGTCGCGCGGCTTGGACACTGAGGTCTCGCGGCTCGGGCACTGAGGTCGCAAGACTCGGACACAGAGGTGGCGAGGCTCGGACACAAAGGTTGCGAGGCTCGGAAACTGAGGTCGCGCGGCCTGAACACAGCGGTCGCGCGGCTCGGACACTGAGGCCGCGACACGCGGACACTGAAGCGTCATCAGGGATGGTGTAGCGCTCATGAGCCTGTTCATCGAAGGCATCGGCACGGCGTCGCCTCGCGGGGTTGCCACGCAGGATCAGGCCATCGCGTCCGCTGAACAGTTCTGCCCGAGCAGCAGCGAGGAACGGCGCCAGCTCCGCGCGATCTATCGGCTTGCGCGCATCAAGACGCGACACAGCGTGCTCATCGACGGCGTCGACCGCAACGGCGAGCCGACGCAATCGTTCTTCCTTCCTCGAACAGATCCAACCGACAGAGGCCCGACGACCTCCGCACGGATGCGGCGCTACGAAGAGGCCGCGCCGGTCCTGGCCGTCGAGGCCGGCCGCGCGGCGCTCGCGGACGCCGGGTGCGACGCGGGAGCGATCACTCACCTGATTACGGTGTCGTGCACCGGCTTCGTGGCGCCGGGCTTCGACGTGCAGATGATTCGCGAGCTCGGGCTTCCCCGCTCGACGCCACGCACCCATATCGGGTTCATGGGCTGCCACGGCGTGTTTCACGCGTTGCGTGCCGCGCGGGCGTTCACAGATGCGATGCCCGAGGCGCGCGTGATCGTCTGCGCCGTCGAGTTGTGCACTCTTCACTTTCAGTACGGCTGGTCGCCCGACCTGATCGTCGCAAACGCGCTGTTCGCGGACGGCGCGGCCGCACTCGTCGCGTCAGGGGCCGTGCCGGGTCTGAAGACCCGGCCTCCATCCGGAACCGGGACCAATGCGATGGCGTCCTCCCCTGCAGGCGTCGCGCCGCCATGGGAGCTCGCCCTCTCCGGCGCCGCGTTGCTCGATCACTCGAACGACGAGATGACGTGGCGAATCGGCGATCACGGGTTCCAGATGACGCTGTCCCCGCGCGTGCCCGGCCTCCTTCAACGATCGCTGCGCCCGTGGCTCGACCAGTGGCTCGGCAAGGCGGGACGGTCGATCGACCAGGTCGCGTCGTGGGCGATTCACCCGGGCGGGCCGAGGATCCTGGAATCGTGCGCCGAAGTCACCGGCTGCACGCGGGACGACCTTGCGGTGTCGCACGAGGTGCTCGCGAATTTCGGCAACATGTCGTCGCCGACGATCCTGTTCATCCTCGAACAACTGCGCCGAAGCGGGGCGCCGAGGCCGTGCCTGGCGCTGGGCTTCGGGCCGGGCCTGAGCGTCGAGGGGGCATTGTTCACCTGAGATTCGAGAGGAGCCAACGTGGCGCAGCCAGCAGCACCCCCGTGCACCGTGGTGATCATCGGTTCGACTGGCGACCTGGCCAAGCGCAAGCTGCTGCCAGCTCTGTACAATCTCGCCAGCCGGGGCCTGCTTCCAGACCAGTTCAACGTGGTCGGCGTGGGCCGCAAGCCCGGCACCTCGGATGAGTACCGCCAGAAGGTCAGGCAGGATCTGCTGACTTACGGCACGCTTGGTTCGGACGAGGCACGGTGGCGATGGTTCGCGCCTCGCGTGTCGTATGCCTTCGAGACGCTGGGGGGCGTGAAGAGCTGCGAATCCCTGAGTGCAACGCTGGACAAGCTTCACGCGTCCAGCGAGGCTCCGCCCGGAATGGTGTTCTATCTTGCAACCCCGCCCGACGCGGTCGCGGACCTGGTCAGCCGGCTGGGCGCCGCGGGCCTGCTCAGCGAAGATCATGCGGGGTTCCGCCGCATCATCGTCGAGAAGCCGTTCGGCACCGATCTGGCGTCGGCGCGCGTCCTCACGCAGCGGCTGCGATCCTGCCTGGCCGAGCAGCAGATCTACCGGATCGATCATTACCTCGGAAAGGAGACCGTCCAGAACATCATCGCGTTCCGGTTCGGCAACGGTGTCTTCGAGCCGATCTGGAACCGGCGCTACATCGACAACGTGCAGATCACCGTCGCCGAAACGGTGGGCGTTGAGAACCGCGCGGCCTACTACGATCATGCGGGGGCCCTGCGGGACATGGTGCAGAACCACATGTTCCAGCTGCTGGCCGTGATGGCCATGGAGCCGCCCTTTTCGTTCGAGGCCGACGCCATCCGCAACGAGCGCGTGAAGGTTCTCCACGCGATCCACCGGTTCACTCCGGACGAGGTGATGAAGAACGTGGTGCGCGGTCAGTACACCGGGGGGACCGTGCAGGGTGAGCCCGTGCCGGCGTACGGTTCGGAGACTGGCGTCCCTCCCGGGTCGACCACCGAAACCTATTTCGCGGCGAAGCTGCTCGTGGACAACTGGCGGTGGGCCGGCGTGCCGTTCTACCTGAGGACCGGCAAGCGGCTCCCGCGGCGCGTCAGCGAGATCGCCGTGCAGTTCAACCGTCCGCCGCTCTCGCTGTTCAGGAAGACTCCGATGGAAGAGGGGTTGCCGCCCAACCAGCTCGTGATCGGGATCCAGCCCCACGAGGGCATTTCGCTGCAGTTCGAGGCGAAGGTGCCGGGAGCCGAAGTGCGGCTGGGCACGGTGAAGATGGCGTTCAACTATGCGGATTACTTCTCGGTCGCGCCGGAGACCGGGTACGAGACGCTGCTCTACGATTGCATGATCGGCGACCCCACGCTGTTCCATCGCGCCGACATGGTCGACGCGGGCTGGAGCGCGGTGGCGCCGATCCTGGATCTGATCGATTCGCGGCCCGACGCGCTGCTGCATCCGTACCCGGCGTACTCCTGGGGGCCGACCGAGGCCGATGCGCTGATCACGGCTGATGGGCGCTCGTGGCGCGTCCCGGAGTTGTGATGCAAACGATTCGCCGGTTCGAAACGCTCGAAGAGCTGGCCCGGTCGGCCGCGGCCTCCATCGTCCGGGTCGCCGCTGAGGCGGCAAGCAGGCGGGGACGCTGCATGATCGGGCTGGCCGGAGGGTCGACGCCCAGGCCCGTCTACATGCTGCTGGCCGAGGCCGGGCCGTTGCGAACCGCCATGCCGTGGCCGGAGCTGCACCTCTTCTGGGGCGACGAACGCCATGTGGCACCGACTGATGCGGAGAGCAACTACGGGATGGCGCGCGCAACCTTCCTGGATCGGGTCCCGGTGGTCGAGGCGCACGTGCATCGCGTGCGGGCTGAATGGCCTGATGCGGAACGGGTCGCGAGCGATTACGAGGCCACGATTCGCGAGGTGTTCGGACTGAAGCCGGGCCAGGTGCCGGTATTCGATCTGATCCTGCTGGGCATGGGCCCTGACGGGCACACGGCATCGATCTTTCCGGGCTCGCCCGGCGTTCGTGACGAGTCGCGGCTGGTCATCGCGCCCTGGGTCGAGAAATTCCAGGCTCACCGCATCACGATGACCGGGCGCGTGCTCGTCGTCGCCCGGCATCTGATGGTGCTGGCTGCCGGCGGCGAGAAGGCCGCGGCGCTGCAGGCGGTACTCGAAGGACCTGATGATCGAGATCGGCTGCCCGCGCAGATCCTGCGCGACTGCGCCGGCAGCGTCGACTGGTTCGTCGATGGCGCGGCGGCGGCGCGGTTGACGCGATCATAGGCTGGCGACTGGCGGCTCGAGGCCCAGCTCATCGAACCAACACCAACGCGCAACACCTTGGATGAGTGATTACGACCGACTTGCTCGAGCGGGTGACCGAGCGTCCAGGCACCTGGACGGGACGCAGGCTCCCCGAGCGAGCGGGAGTCGTCGGCGAGACCAGACGCTGTGGCGCTCGCGAGCTTCGGCCGCTCGTCGAGGGGCCAAACAGGAATGCGGACACAATCCCTGCGCGCCCGGCCAGCGTGCCGACGATCGGGCAGGACCCGCGAGAGCTGCACCGACACACCAGCGCGATCGTTGATCTCGCGTATATGCAACCGGATAACGGAGGATTTCCCTCTAGTTCGCCGGCTGTATCGGGTCTGCGGCGACGCGGAAGCCGAGGCTGAAGCCGCTGTCCTCAGGCGCGTGCGAGTAGCGGAGTCCGCACCGCGCGCTGTTGCCGTCGAAGGCCCAGCTCCCTCCGCGGATCACGCGCCGGGTTCCGGCCGAGGGCCCGCGCGGATCGATCCTGTCGTTCCGGGAGTACTCCCCGTACCAGTCGTTGGTCCACTCCCACACGTTTCCCTGCATATCGAACAGCCCCCACGCGTTGGGCGGATAGCTGCCTGCCGGGGCCGTCGTTCCTCGAAACACGCGTGAACCCGTGCGCGCGATGGTGCCGCCCCTGGCGTCGATGTTGGCCTGTTCCGGCGTCGGCTCAGGCTCGACCAAATCCGGTGTCGACACGCCGGCGCGGCACGCGTATTCCCACTCCGCCTCGGTCGGCAGGCGGAAGCGCCAGGAGGTCGACTGCGCGTTGAGATTGGTGAGGAACCGGTCGACGTCGAAGAAATTCACGCTTTCGACGGGACAGTGGCTGCAGTTGGGGAAGTGACTCGGGTTGGCGCCCATCACGATCGCCCACTCGGCCTGGGTCACCTCTCGAATGCCGAGGTAGAAGGATCGCGTGATGGTGATGGTGCGCTGGACTTCGTCCGGGTTGCGCCCCGGCTGCGCGGGCTGGCTGCCCATGATGAAGGTCCCCGGCGGAATGACGGCGAGCGTCATGCCGGTGCGCGGCTCGATCACGAAGGCGGCCGGGCCTGGAGCCACGGCGCGGGACGAGAAATAGCCGACAGCCGCGAGGCTGAGGACGACAACGGCCACCTTGTGGACTGGTCTCGTCATACGACGGAAGGGTCGTTATGCCGCACTGCGGCGTGAAGGGGCCAGATGGCGATTATACGCTGGCGCTGATCGCCGGCGAGATGTCGCCTCAGGAGGCGCACTCCGGCGGCGCGCGGCCAGCCCTGTGGCGCCTCGTCACCGGAGGCGCGGCGGCCGCTACCTCACGCGGCGCGCGGCGCTACAGGCCCGGAAGTGCGGCGACAGTCCATCCGCCCCCAAGCGCCTTGATGAGCGTTACGGTCGCGGCCAGGCGCCGCGATCGGATAGTGAGCGCGGTGCGCTGGTTCTGGAGGGCCGTGTTCTGCGTGGTAATGACCTCGAGATAGGTGGCCACGCCGCCCCGGTAGCGTTCGGTCGAGAGCCGGAGCGAGCGCTCGGCGGCGGCCACGGCCGCGTCCTGCACCCTCGCTTCGTCGGCGAGGATCCTGAGCGTCGACAGGTTGTCCTCGACTTCGCGGAACGCCGTGAGGATCGTCTCGCGATAGAGCGCTTCGGTTCGCTGATATACGGCCAACGCCTGCTCCGAGGCCGCCTTGCGGCGCCCGCCGTCGAACAGGGACAGCACCGCGGCCGGCCCGACAGACCAGAGACTGCTCGCCATCTTCAACCAGTTGCCGAGCGAAGAGCCCTCGGCGCCCGCGGTGCCGATGAGCGAGAGCGTCGGGAAGTAGGCGGTGCGCGTCAGCCCGAGCTGAGCATGGGCCGCCGCCATGCGCCGCTCTGCCGCGGCGATGTCGGGCCGCCGCTCGAGCACGCCGGAGGGCAGCCCCGGGGGCAGCTGCGGAAGTGTCGAGGCGAGCGGCGCCATCGCCACGCTGAATGTCGAGGGCGGCTGCCCCATCAGCGTGGCTATCGCGTGCTCGAACTGTGCCCGCCGGAGCTGGATGTCGATGGACTGCGCCCGCGCCGACTCCAGCTGCGTCTGGGCGAACGCGACGTCGACGGCGGACGCAATACCGCCGTTGTAGCGGTTGGTCGTCAGTTCGAGCGCGCGCTCATAGGCCGCCACGGTCTGATCGATGATCTGTCTCTCGGCGTCCAGGGCTCGCAGCTGGAAGTAGTCCAGCGCGAGCTCGGCGTGCAGGCTCAGGCTCACGCTTTCGAGATCGGCGGCGCTGGCCTGCGCCGAGGCGCGACTGGCAAGAACGGTCTGTCGCACGCGGCCCCACACGTCGAGCTCGTAGGACGCGTCGGCCCTCAACATGAAGTCGTTGTAGTCGGGGTTGTTCGACCCGGTAGGCTTGTTGTCCGACTGGCTGTTCCTGATGACCGATGCTGACCCGTTGACCGCCGGCAGCATGGCGGCCCGCGAAGAGCGGACCAGCGCCCGGGCCTGGTTGAACTGCGCCTGAGCCGCCTTCAGCGAGTTGTTCGAAACGGTGAGCTGATCCTCCATCGAGCTGAGCAGGGGATCCTGGTAAATCTCCCACCACTTGCCGCGAAGGCTTTCGTCGTTGGGCTCGGCGGGCTTCCAGTCGCCGAGCTCCTTGTAGACGGGCGGCGCGGGCACTTCGGGCCGCACGTAGCGGGGTGCGACGGCACACGCCGAGATCCCGATCAAGCCGGCGGCGAGCCACAGCCACGCTCCGCGCGCACAGGATGCAGGCGCCCACGGATTCGCCCGGCGTGTCACGTTCACGACGCTCCCTTTTCGCTCGTGTCGCCCTTGGACGCTGCCGCGGCCGCGATCCGGACGACCTGGCCCTGCACGAGCCCGTCAGGGGGATTGACCACGACGCGTTCGAGGCCGGTCAGGCCCGACACCACCTCGACCTCGGTGCCGAAATCGCGCCCGAGCGTCACGGTCATCATCGACACCTTGTCTCCTGTTCCGACAATGGCGAGGCGCAGGCCATCGCTGCGGAACATGAGGGAGTTGACCGGAAGCCTGTAGGTGGACTGCGCCGTCGGGAGCTTGAAATGCACCTCGGCGTAGGATCCCGCCAGCAGTTCGCCAGTCGGGTTGGCCACCTCGAGCTCGACCAGCAGCGACCGCGACGCGACCTCGATGGCCTGGGCCGTCCGCACCAGCCTCGCCGGCACGCGCTTGCCCGGGAACTCGGCCAGGGTGAGTTCCGCGGTCATGCCCGGGTTCGTGGCGCGCGAGTACACCTCGGGAACGTTCACGAACACGCGCAGCCTGGTGGTGGAGGCGATGTGGAACAGCTCGCGGGCAGCTCCCCCGCTGGCTCCCGAGTCGATCAAGGCCCCGACATCCGTGTTGCGGGCCGTGATCACGCCGTCGAAGGGCGCAAAGATCTTCGTGTACGACTGCATCTGCTCGAGGCGCTGGACATTGTGCCTCGCGGATTCAACGGCGGTCTTTCGCGCGTCGAGCCCGCCGGCCGCGTTGTCGGCATCCTGTTGCGACACCGCGTCGGTCTTCCGCAGGTTGAGGTAGCGGTCGGCCGTGATCTGCGCGAGCCGCGTGTTGGCCTCGGCCGTCGACAGATCGGCGCGCGCCTGCTGCAGCTGCTGCTCGAGCTCGGGCGCGTCGATCTCGGCGAGCAGCTGGTTCGCCTTCACGTGCGCGCCCATCTCGACGTACCGGCGCTTCAGGTAGCCGCTGGTCCGCGCGTAGATGGGCGCGTCCATGTAGGCCTGCATCGAACCGGGCAGGACGATTTCCTCGGCTGGCGCACCGGCCTTCGGCTTGACGACCGCCACGGTCGGAATCGCCAGGTCCGCGGTTTCCTTCGTGAGCTCGACCATGGCCTTCGCGCGGTCGTTGACGCCCCAGAACGCCATGGCGGCCAGGATGGCGGCGCCGACCAGGACGAGGGCGACGGCCCTGGTTGCGGTTCCGGTCCTCCGTCGATCGGGTTCTATTCCCTGCATGACAGTTCTCCTGCCTCTTCCGGACAATCCGCGCTACCTCTGATCGACGACCGCTGTCGCCGGCTCCACCGGAGCGTGGCTCCTGTGCAGCACACTGAAGACCGCTGGTACGAAGAACAAGGTGGCCACCGTGGCGAGCGACAGGCCGCCAACCACGGCCCGGCCGAGCGGCGCATTCTGTTCACCGCCCTCGCCGAGCCCCAACGCGGTGGGCAGCATGCCGATGATCATCGCGAGTGCGGTCATCAGCACGGGCCGGAACCGCGCGAACCCGGCTTCGATGGCCGCCGCAACCGGGCTCGCGCCCCTGGCGACCAGGTCCTTCGCGAAGCTCACCACCAGGATGCTGTTCGCCGTGGCCACGCCCACGCACATGATCGACCCGGTCAGGGCCGGCACGCTGATGGTGGTCTCCGACAGGAACAGCATCCAGACGATGCCGGCCAGCGCCGACGGCAGCGCGGAGATGATGATGAACGGGTCCAGCCACGACTGGAAGTTCACGACGATGAGCAGGTAGACCAGGATGATCGCGAGAGCCAGGCCTCCGAGCAGGCCGGCGAACGACGAGTTCATCGTCTCGATCTGGCCGCGGACACTGAGCTGCGAACCGCGCGGAAGGGCCTTCTCGCTGGCGTCGAGAATCGGCTGGATCTCACGGGAGACCGAGCCGAGGTCCCGCCCCTGGACCGATCCGAAGATGTCGATGACCGGCTGCGCGTTGTAGTGCGACACCACGGCCATGCCGGTCGTTCGAGAGATCGTGGCGAGCCCCTGCAGCACCTGCGGCCGGGAGCCCGCCGCCCCGGTGATCGGGATGTTGCCGAGTTGCTGCAGCGAGCCGAGCCGGTATTCCGGTGTCCGGATGGTCACCGAGTAGCTCACCCCCGTCCGGGGGTTCAGCCAGTAGGTCGGCGTGGTCTGCCCGCTGCCGCTCAATGACAGGAGCAGGTTGTTGGCGACCTCGCGCTGGGTCAGACCGACCTGCGCCGCCCGGCTGCGGTCGGCATCCAGTTCCAGGCGCGGCTGGTCGAATGCCTGGTGGACCCGCAGGTCGACCAGGCCGGGCACCTTGGCGAGCTTCGAAAGCAGCGCAGACGCGAACTGGCGGTTTCCGTCGAGGTTGCGCCCGACCACCTGGATGTCGATTGGCGCCGGCAACCCGAAGTTCAACGTCTGGGTCACGATGTCGGCCGGAATGAACGAGAACAGCACGCCGGGGAAATCGCGCGGCAGCTTCAGGCGCAGGTCGTGAATGTAGTCGGCCGTGGGGTGATGGCCGGGCTTGAGCGACACGAGGATGTCCGCATCGGCAGAGCCGATCGGCGCCGAGTTCACGTAGATGAGATTGAGCGGCGAGTACGGCAGGCCGATATTGTCGATGACCGTGTCGATCTCGGCGCCGGGGATGACGCCGCGGATTAGCTGTTCGACGCGATCGCAGGTGATCGCGGTTTCCTCGATCCGGGTGCCGGTCGGCGCGCGCATGTGCAGCTTGAACTGGCCGCTGTCGACGCTGGGGAAGAAGTCCTGGCCCACGTACGGCAGCAGCCCGAGCGAGGCGAAGCACGCGAGCAGGAACAGCGAGGCGTACACGCGGTTGTGCCGGATGAAGCCCTCGAGGGACCGCCGGTAGAGGTCCCTGAGGCCCATGAATCCCCGGTCGATCCAGGCCTGCAGCCGCACCAGCGGGTTGCGGCTCGCGCGGCGCGTGGCGTGGTGGTCCTCCTCGTGGGCCTTCAGCATGTACTTCGCCATGGTCGGCACCAGCGTCCGCGAAAGCGCGAAGGACGCCAGCATGGCCAACACCACGGACTCGGCCAGCGGGACGAAGAGGTACCGACCGACGCCGGTGAGGAAGAACATCGGCACGAACACGATGCAGATGCAGATCGTGGACACGAACGCCGGGACCGTGATCTGCTCGGCGCCGTCGAGAATGGCCGGCTCGAGATCCTTCCCCTGCTCGAGATTCCAGTTGATGTTCTCGATCGCGACGATCCCGTTGTCGACCAGGATGCCGATCGCCAGCGCCAGCCCGCCGAGCGTCATGATGTTGATCGTCTGGCCGAGCGCCCGCAGCATCATGATCGACGCGAGAATCGACAGCGGGATGGACACCACGATGATGACGGTGCTGCGCCAGCTCCCGAGCAGGAGCAGGACCAGCAGCGCCGTCAGGCCGGCCGCCAGCGCGCCCTCGCGGACCACGCTGTCGATCGACGCCTGGACGAACATCGACTGGTCGGCCAGCAGGCGCACGCTCAGCTCGGGCGGCAGGCCCGCCAGGATGCGCGGAAGCTCCTTCTTGACGCGATCGATGATGTCGAGCGTCGACGCGTTCCCGCTCTTCTGGACCGAGAGCAGCGAGGCGCGCTGGCCGTTGACACGCACGATGTTGGTCTGCGGCGGGAACCCGTTGCGGACGTGCGCGACGTCGCGGATGTAGATCGGGGTCCGGCCGACCATCTTGATCGGAAGGTTGTTGAGCTCTTCGACCGTGTCCGGGCTGCCGTTGATGCTGACGTCGTGCTCGAAGGTGCCAATCTTCACGATACCGGCGGGCAGGATCAGGTTCTGCACGCCGAGCGCGTTGGACACGTCGAGCGGCGACAGCCCCTTCGCCTGGAGCGCGGCCGGGTCCAGATCGACCATGATCTGGACCTGCTTCCCGCCGAACGGGTTCGGGATCGACGCCCCCTGCACGGTGGCGAGCTGCACCCGCAGGAAGTTCGCACCGATGTCGTACAGCTGCTGTTCCGAGAGTTTCTCGCCGGCGAGCCCGAGCTGCAGCACCGGCACGGTGGTCGCGCTGTAGACGATGATGAGCGGAGGATTGGTCGACGGCGGCATCGACCGGATGTTGGACTGGGAGCTCGCCGCGATCTGGCCGAGCGCCGTCTCGATGCTGACCGTCGGCTGGAAGAAGACTTTGATGACCGACAGGCCGCGCAGCGAGTGCGATTCGATGTGCTCGACGTCGGCAACCTGGACCGTCAGTGCCCGCTCGTAGTTCGAGACGATCCGGTTGGCGATCTCTTCAGACGACAGCCCGCTGTAGGTCCAGATGATCGCGATGACCGGGATGTCGATATTCGGGAAGATATCCTTCGGCGTCCGGAGAATCGTCAGCGGGCCGAGCATCAGGATGAGCAAGGCCACGACGACGAACGTGTACGGCCGCTTGAGGGCTAGGCGGACTATCCACATAATCGGTCCGAGGGCCAGCTGGTAAAGTGATCGGACCACTCTACCACGCATGGCGCATTTTGAGGCTTAGGGCTTGGGGCTGGAGGCCTGAGGCTTAGGGCTTGAGGCCTGGGGCCGGCTTGAGGCTTAGGGCTTGGGGCTTGCGGCTTGGGGCTTTGGGCCTGGGGCCTGGGGCCTCGAGCGTGAATCTTGATGAAATCACGGCCCTGAGCCTCAAGCCCCAAGCCCTAGGCCTTAGGCCGCTTGCCCCACGCCCCGTGTCCTAGCGTCGAAACTGGTAGGCCAATTTCACGAAGAATCCATCGCTCGCGCGCCTGAGAACCGAGAGCCGCTCGGTGGGGCTGGACTCGAGGGCATCGCCATACCCGAAAAAGGCGACGGTTCCGGGCGTCGGTTCGTAGGACACCAGGCAGTCTATCCGGAGGGATCGAAACAGGGTCACTGCGCCACCCATCCCGCCGAGCAGGATCGGGTCGCCGGTCTGCGGATCGGTCAGCGCCGCCCTGCGCTCGTTCCGGTACTCCGCAATGACCCGGAAAAACAGCGAGCGTTTCGGCTGGTATTCAGCCTTCACCCGGGGAATCACGGTGCGCGCGAACTCCGAGCCATCCCGTTGCCTCGCGATCGACGAGAGCGTGGCCGTCGCCTCGAGGCGAATCGAACCGGCCGGACGAAGGCCGACAAGCGCCGTCACCCGGGTTTCCCTGCCGGCTGCGGCCTCCGGGAAGATGGCCACCTCGCTCTGCTGGAATTCGATCTGTCCGTTGACGCGCTGCAGGGTCGGCGAGGTCACCGCGATATCCGTCCCGAACAGTCCCGAAAGGCCGCGCCCGGGCGAGAACGGAACGATGCTCCCATCGGCGCGCAGGGCCTGGTAGCCGGCGTAAGACGAGGGTTCGAATTTCACGAAATCGCTGTGGATGGTCACTCTGGTGGTCCAGCCGCCCCGCATCTGGAAGTTCAGGTTGGCGCTGTCGCTGCCTTCGATCGGCGCCGATCCGAGGACCCACCCATAGCGCCAGATTCTGCTCGGCCCGAAGAACACCGTGAACTGCTCGAGCCACGCCCCGCGGGCCCCGTAGAGTGAAAATCGGTTGCTCGCGTGGCCCTCGACGATGTCGTTGCGAGGCACGTAGCCCGCGCGGGCGGAAAAGCCGGGGCCGAACGCGCTGAGCCTGTAGTTGAATCCCCAGGCGCGCCCGGTGCGATCGAATTCGGCCAGCCACACGGGCGCATGGCTCGAGACGCCCTGATCGGCGCTCCACGATCGGCCGATCTGGCCCTGGACGAAGTACAGCTTCGCGAACACCACGCGCGCATCGGCTGCCGCGACGCGGTTGTAGCCGGTCGCCGTCGTCCGATCGGTGACCGTGAACCCGGCGAGCGAGTTGCTTCCGAGATCCTTCCGAACGCGCGCCACGTTGAACCACGCGCCGCCCGACGAGGCATCGTCTTTCGCCGCGAGGTACGCGATGCCCACCGACCCGACCTTCCCCGTGAACTTCGCGCCGACGATCGGGTTGACGATCTGCCTCGTGTAGACGAGCTGGTTCGGCGTGGAGAAGAGCTCGATGCCCTCGAGGAAGAACGGCCGCTTCTCGGCATAGAACAGCGCGAACCGCTGGTTCTGCGTCACCTGGCCGGCGTCGGACTCCACCTGGCTGAAGTCGGGGTTGATCGTGGCGTCGATCGAGGTGCTGGTGAATCCGAGCCGGACGTTTACGCCCGGCTCGATCGCCAGCCTCTCGCGCCTGAACGTGCCGTCGGCGGCGCGGCTCCCGTTGCTGGCCGTGGTGGTGAAGGGCTGCACCTCGGTCACCATGCCTCGCTGGAGGTCGTGCAGGCCGTCAATGGCGCCGCTCTGCGCGAGGAAGCTCGAGTTCGCCCGCCGGGCATCGGTCCACGTGTCCTCGTACCCGGTGCGCTGGACCTTGCGCAGGATGTTCAGGCCCCATTTCTGGACGCCGGTGGCGGGATAGCGCAGGCTCTTGAACGGGATCCGCACCTCGACGACGTAGCCGTCTTCCGTCACGCGGCCCTTGGAGTCGAACTTGTAGTCCGGGTTGAGGTCGGTCGTGCCGCCGTACATCGAGCCCGGGTTGGAGGAGCCTTCCGTCTGGACTCCGTCCGCCTGCGCGCCGATCGGGTTCACGCCGAAGAAGAACGCGCGGCGGCGATCATTGAACGTGTCGAGATAGATCGAGACCGTGTCGTCGCGCGTGAGGTTGTCGCGATCGGCCACCGTCGCGCGAATCGATCCGGGATCCCGGTCGTGCGCGATGATGCCGAAATAGAGAGCCGTCGGAGAATACCAGACCAGGACCTCGGTCACCTCTTCGGCCGGCCGGCTGTCGACCGGCCGGTACTGCGAAAAGCCGCCGAGGCGGGCCGCCTGTGCCCACGCAGGCTCGTCGAGGCGTCCGTCGATCTCGACGACGGCCTCGATGCGCGGAATGGTGACCGTGGGGGCGCCCTGTCCGCTCACCACCCCGGATGTTGAGGGCGGCGGAGTCGTTGGCGGTTGAGCCGATGGCGAGAGCGTCGTGAGCAGAAGTACGAATGCGAGCACAGTTCACCGTGGCGAATGGCGGCCGCGCGGTGGAGGAAGCCGGGGCAGCAGGGTTCTACTGAACGCTGAGCAGCTCAATGTCGAAGACCAGTGTCGCGTTGGGGGGAATCACGCCACCGGATCCGTATGGGCCGTATGCCAGGTCGGGCGGAATGATGAGGCGGCGCAACCCGCCAACCTTCATGCCGACCACGCCGCGATCCCACCCCGGAATGACCTGTCCGGCTCCGACGACGAAGTAGAACGGCCCCCGGCCGGACGTCGTGTCGAACAGGAGTCCTTTGTTGTCGACCGCGGTCGAGTCGTAGAGCCAGCCGGTGTAATTGACGGTGACGGCCTTGCCGGTGGTCGCCTCGGCGCCCGTTCCCACGCGAATGTCGACGGTCGAGAACGCGACCGGAGAGGGGCTGACCGGACTAGACGCCTTCTTGCACGAAGGCGCGAGCATGGTGGCCGCTGCGAGAATCAAAATGGGGGTTACGCGTTTCACGATTCAGCTCCAGCACGGAGAAGGAACGAGCCGGTTGACCGAAGCGCCAGCTCGGCCGTTGACGAAGGTACGACACTTCCATCGATTCTACCTTGGTTGACGGTTGTTGCGAGAGCGCGTCCCGCGCGCCGGCGGCGACGGCGGGGGTCCTGCACGAGCCACGGTCAAGGGCGGCCCTGGTCCGCGGTTCGGAGTGGGCCGTCAGCAGGATGAGGAGGATTGGCTGAAAGTAACCCGACTTGATGACGGAGGTGAGCTCCCTGGCTTGCCCAGCCGTAGCTCACCCGAGGGGAGAGCAAGCCGAGGGTCAGGCGAAGCGGCCCTTCGACTCACTTCGTTCGCTCAGGGCCTTCTCCATGGGCTGGCTTGCCATGAGCCCCTCGACGCCGCTCGGGGCTCCCTGAGCGAAGTCGAAGGGAGCGAGCCTGGCGGCTCGCGCGCCGGTGAAGCCAGGCGAGTCGAATGGCGGAGGGAGAGGGATTCGAACCCCCGGTACGGTTCCCCGTACAGCGGTTTTCAAGACCGCCGCCATCGGCCGCTCGGCCATCCCTCCGGACCGTCTCGGATTATACCTTTGTCGCGGCGGGGATTGCCCTTCGTGGAGGCGACGGTGGGCGACGGGTCGCATTCGCAGCGCGGGCCCTGCGAGCAAGCCAATCAGGCCATTCGCAAACCGCACCGTGAGGGCCGAAAGCGCCGGCGAGGGAGGCTCCGCTTCGCACTTGGGCGAGTGCGCATGCGCGAAGACCAAGTGCGCATGGAAACGCCACAGCGTGGCGTTTCCCGCGGAGCGGGACCCGCCGGTTTTGCCGACAAGTCCCGGTAAGGTGCGGTTTGCCGGCTTGTCGAGCCGGGCCCGCGCTGCGAATGCGACCCGTCGTCCTCAGGGCGAGCGCCGTCGGGAATCCGCCGCGGCGGCGGTGGTCTATCTCGGCGGCTCGATCACCTCGAGGCCGCGCATGTAGGGCCTGAGCGCCTCCGGGATGACCACGCTGCCGTCGCGCTGCTGGTAGTTCTCGAGCACGGCGATGAGCGTGCGCCCGACGGCGAGGCCAGACCCGTTCAGCGTGTGGACGTACTCGACCTTTCCGGTTCCGGCCGGCCGGAACTTGATGTTGGCGCGCCGGGCCTGGAACGCCTCGGTGTTGCTGCATGACGAGATTTCCCGGTAGGTGTTCTGGCCCGGGAGCCAGGCCTCGATATCGTAGGTCTTGGCCGAGGCGAAGCCCATGTCGCCGGTGCACAACAGGACCGTGCGGTACGGAAGGCCCAGGCGCTTGAGCACTTCTTCCGCGTTGGCCGTGAGCGACTCGAGCTCGTCGAACGACTGGTCCGGCAACGCGAACTTCACCAGCTCGACTTTGTGGAACTGGTGCTGCCGGATCAGGCCGCGCACATCCTGTCCGTACGACCCGGCCTCGCTGCGAAAGCACGGGGTGTACGCCGTATAGCGCAGCGGCAGTGCCCGGCCGTCCAGGATCTCGCCGCGATGGAGATTGGTGAGCGGCACCTCGGCGGTGGGGACGAGGTACAGGTCCCATTCGCCGGCGATCTTGAAGAGGTCGGCCTCGAACTTCGGCAGATTGCCGGTCCCGGTCAGCGCGGCGCCGTTCACGAGATACGGGGGGTCCACCTCGGTGTAGCCGTGCTCGCGCGTGTGCAGGTCGAGCATGAAATCGATGAGCGCCCGGCTCAGCCGCGCGCCTGCGCCGGTCAGCACGGCGAAGCGCGCGCCCGACATCCTGGCGGCGCGCTCGAAGTCGATGATGCCCAGCGCCGGCCCGAGATCGACGTGAGATTTCGGGGTGAAGTCGAAGGTGCGGGGATCGCCGTACCGGCGAACCTCGCGATTGTCCGCGGCGGTGGCGCCGACGGGCACGGTCTCGTGCGGCAGGTTGGGCAGGGTCAGCAGGATTCGCGACCGTGCCTCTTCGAGCTGGTCCAGCTGCACCTCCTGCTGCTTGATCTGCTGGCCGCGGGCCCGGCTCGCTTCGAACAGGTGGCTGGGATCGAGGCCCTGCTTCTTCGCCTTCGCCACCTCCTCGCCCGCGGCATTCTGCTGGCGTTTGAGGCCTTCGATTTCCGGAATCAGCTGGCGGCGCTGAAGATCGAGGGCCGTCAGTTCGTCGAGCGTCGCGTCGAGCTGGGCGCCGCGCTGGCGCATCTTCTGTCGAACGGCGTCGAGGTGGTCACGCACGAAGGCTGCGTCGAGCATATGACTCAAATCGTATATCCAAACGCCGGGGTCCTGCGATACGATCCGCCCGGGGGTGTGAGTGGCGAGTGATCAGGTCAGAAAGGCCGTGTTTCCTGCCGCCGGACTGGGCACGCGGTTCCTGCCGGCGACCAAGGCCATGCCGAAAGAGATGCTGCCGCTGGTCGACAAACCGATCATCCAGTACGGGGTCGAAGAGGCGGTCGATTCCGGCATCGACAACATCATCATGGTGACCGGCCGCGGCAAGAACGCGATCGAGGACCATTTCGACGTCTCGGTCGAGCTCGAGACCTTCCTCGAGTCGCGCCGCAAGACCGATCAGCTCACTGAAATCCGCAAGATCTCGAACCTCATCAATGTCGCCTACGTCCGGCAGGGCGAGCCGCTCGGGCTCGGGCACGCCGTGCTGGTCACGCGCGAGCTGGTCGGCAACGAACCGTTCGCCGTCGTGCTGGCCGACGATGTGATCGACGCGGCGCCGCCGGGGCTGCGGCAGATGATCGACCTGTTCCACAAGGTGGGCGGGCCGGTGCTCGCCGTCGAGCGCGTGCCGCTGGAGCAGACGTCTCTCTACGGGATCGTGGACGTGAAGCGGCAGGAGGATGGCTTCTACGAGGTGCGGGACCTGGTCGAGAAGCCGGCCGTCAAGGACGCGCCCTCCAACCTGGCCATCATCGGACGGTACATCCTGACGCCCGACATCTTTGCCGAGCTCGCGGCCACCGCGGCCGATCGGACGGGCGAGATTCAGCTCACCGACGGGCTGCGGCGCCTGCTGAAGAAGCGCCCGGTGTATGCCTACGAAGTCCAGGGCGTGCGCCACGACACGGGCAACAAGCTCGGGTACCTCAAGGCCGTCGTCTACTTCGCGCTCAAGCGGCCCGATCTGGCCGAACCCTTCGCCGAGTATCTCCGCAACATCCGGATGTAGCCACCCTCAGTCTTTCTTCGCGCTCGAGGAGGAGTTGCTCGACGAGCTCGAACCCGCCGAGTCGCCCGAACTCGACGAGGTCGAGGTGTTCGAGCTGCTGCCCGACTCGCCTTTGCCCGACTCGCCCTTGCTCGAGTCGTTCCTGCTCGAGTCGTTCCTGCTCGAGTCGTTCCTGCTCGAGTCGCTCCTGCTCGAGTCGCTCTTGCCCGAGTCGCTTCTGCTCGAGTCGCTCTTGTCCGAGTGATTCTTCCCGGACGAGGAGTGGCTCGACGGCGTCGAGGGACTATGGGCGCTGTTTTTCCCGTAATCGGTGACGTACCAGCCGGTGCCCTTGAACTGAATCGCCGGCGCCGAGAGCAGCTTGTGGACGGGCCCGCCGCACTGCTTGCAGACTTCAACCGGCGGGTCTGAAAAGCGGCGAATCAGCTCGAAGCGGAGTCCGCACGATTCGCATTCGGTACTCGTAAAGAGGCATCTTCCTTCTTCTCGGTCCTGACCTGAATGCGAGGGCCCGGGCCGATGGCTCGCGGCCATCGTCTCGAAGCCCGTCGCGTCAACACGCCGCCGGCGAGTGTCGCTCCGGCGGATCGTTCGTCCCATCTCAGTCCAGCACGCTTCCGGCGGCGTCACCGAGCAGGAGCTGGCGATGCGCCCAGAGCGGGGCCGTTCCGTTGCCGAGGAAGGCGTCGTGGAACGCCCGCAGCGAGTACTTCGCCCCCATCATCGCCTTGTAGTCCTCGCGCAGTTTCAGGAGCATCAGGCGGCCCGCCGCATACACGAGGTAGGTCGGGTCGAAGGTGCCCCGCTCGGCCTCGCGCCGGGCGCTGCCCTCCTCGAGAAACGCCTCCTCCCGGAAAAAGCGCACGCCCTGCTCCACCGACATGTCCTCGGCATGCAGCCTGATGCCCACCACCAGCCGCGCAAGCCGGATCAGGGTTTCCGAGAGCTGGCCCAGACGAATGGTAGCATCCTGGCGCTCGAATCCCGCCTCCATCATCATCTGCTCGCAATAGTGGGCCCACCCCTCGACGCAGGAGGCGGGAGCCAGCACGGCAGACCTTCGCGCTTTCGACGCCACGCGCCGCAGGTGCTGATAGTGGAGATAGTGGCCCGGGTAGACTTCGTGGATCGAGATGGACCACAGCGACGCGGTGCTGAGATCGCGCAGGTGATCGTCCTGGCGCTCCTTGGGCCAGGCGGGATCCACGTCGGTCAGGTAGTAGTACGCCTTCGACGGCTTCGGCTCGAAGGGCCCTGGCGTCCACATGCTGGCAAAGGTCCACCGGTAGAAGTCCGGCGTGGGCGCGACGACGACCGGCTCGCCCTGCGGCACCGAGACGATGTCGCGGCGCTCGATGAAGGTCAGCAGGTCCTGCAGCTGCTGCTGCGCGACCGGGACGACTTCGCCGGCCGACGGGTGCTGCTGTTTCGTCTTGCGCCAGACCTCGAGCGGATCGCCGCTGTCGAGCCTTGCCGCGACGCGGCGGAACTCCTCCTGCACGACACCAAGTTCGCGCAGGCCGATGTTGAGCAGGCGCCCGAGGTCGATGTCGAGCCCTTCATCGAGCCGCAGTTTCTCGGCCAGCCGGTCCCGCCCCAGGCGAAATGAGGCCCGGGCCTTTGGCGCAACCTCCCGCTCGAGATGGTCGATGTAGGCGCCGAGCGCATCGGTCGCCTCGGTGGAGGCGTCGGCCAGATCACTCAGCAGGTGCATGTCGTCGACGCCGCCGAACGCCCGGGGCATGTCGTGCTCGATGAACTTCAGCGTGCCGCGCAGCGTTTCGAGGCCGACACGGACGAAGAGGCCCGGCGGATCCTTGATGTTGTCGCGGGCCGCCTGCACGAGTCGTGGCGCCTGGCGCAGTTTGGAGAGGACCCGGCGGGCGCGATCTTCGGGCGGCGCGTGATCGAACAGCGCCTGGGCTGCCAGGCTGGCCGCCAGCGTTTCGCCGTAGATCTGCGGGTTGCGTTCCCAGGTCCGCACCTTCTCGAGATCGAAGATCCTCGCCTGGATGTGCGAGGCGAGAACGGTCCGTTCGACGCGCTCGGTGGAGGTCAGCGACTCGGCGTTGATCGACGAAAGCCGCCGGGCGAAGCCGGCAAGGCTGTGGACGTCGGACTCGATGGCGGCCCGGCTGAAGTCTTCAAGATGGTCGTCGTAGTCGTGGACCCCGTCCATCGCGGCCGCCGTGGGGCCGGTTTCGTGGAGGTGTGCCAGGTACCCGTCGACGAAATGGTGAAGCGGTTCCGAAGCTATCATGACACCTGCAATGGTACAATAAACGACGCGTTTCATGTCCGAACCATCCGCCGGCACCCTCTTCCTCGTTTCCACGCCGATCGGCAATCTCGAGGACGTCACGCTGCGCGCGCTGCGCGTGCTGCGCGAGTCGGCGCTCATTGCCGCCGAGGACACGCGTCGGACCGCCAAGCTGCTGACTCATTACGGCATCCACACGCCAACCACCAGCCTCCACGAGCACAACGAGGCCCGGAAGCTCACGACGATCCTCGACCGTCTGCGTGCGGGGGACCAGGTGGCGCTGGTGTCCGATGCCGGGACGCCGGCCGTCTCCGACCCTGGATTCGAGCTGGTTCGGGCGGCCATCGGGGCCGGAATCATCGTCGAGGCGATTCCCGGGCCAAGTGCCGTGCTGGCCGCGCTGGTCGTGTCGGGCCTTCCGCCCGGTCAGTTCGTGTTCCTGGGCTTTCCGCCGGCGCGGACAACCGAGAGACGTGCGTTTTTCGCGGAGGAGCGGGCTGAACGTCGAACGCTGGTATTTTTCGAGGCGCCGCACAGGATTGCATCTACTTTGTCGATTGCCCTAGACGTCCTCGGCGATCGACAGGGCGCGGTGTGCCGAGAGATTACCAAGCTCCACGAAACATTGGTCAGAGGACCAATTTCTCAAATCATCGAGATGCTCGGTGAGCCTCGTGGCGAGTTCACGGTGGTCGTTGCCGGTCATAGCAAGGAACAATATGAGCAAAATGTGCATGTTCCAGCTGATGGCGAGCTCTATCACGAATTCTGTTGTTTGACAGAAACTGGTCTCGGCAGACGAGAGGCCATCACGGCACTCTCGCGTAAGCACCGACTGCAGTCGCGGGAGGTTTACCAGGCGGTCGAGCGGGGACGGACGCCTTGACCGCGTGAAGACGTTCTGCTAACGTAACCGCGCTCGCCGTCTACCCGGATCGACTTGTTCCCCCCGGATATTTCCAGGGAGAGGACGTATGGCGAAGCTGCAACGAACCCCGACCCGGCACGCTGTGTCCAAGTCAAAGCCGAAATCCAGAAAGCCTGCGGTGGCCCAGGCTCGCGTCGCTATGGGTCAAAAGCCAAAACCAAAGCCCTCGCCCCATCCCCCGGAACGGGTCCCTGTGGTGCGCAGCAGCTATGCTGAGGCGATCGCGACCTATGAGCGGGGCCTGGCCGCCATCCAGAAGAAACAGTACCGGCTGGCTGCCGACACGCTGCGCTCGGTCATCACGCAGTTCCCCGACGAGAAGGAGCTCCACGAGCGGGTCCAGCTCTACCTGCGCGTGTGCGATCGGCACCTCACTCCCGTCGACACCACGGCCAGGACCCCTGATGAGCAGGTCTACGCCGCGACGCTCGCCGTCAACGAGGGGTCATACGACAGGGCCATCGAGCTGACCAGCGCTGCTCTTGCCTCGAATCCGGATCTTGGGAACGCCGAGTATATTCTGTCAGTAGCCCTAACGCTGAAGGGAGACCTGACTCCCGCGTTGACCCACCTCAGGAAGGCGATCGACCTGAATCCCGAGAACCGCGAGCTCGCTCGGCGCGACGTCGACCTCGACATGCTTCGCCGGGTGGAGGACGCAAGGAATCTTCTGGCAAGCCAGGGTCCGAACGCCAACCGCAAGGACCGCAGGCCGGCCAACTCGCGTTCCCGGAGCGGGTCGCGGTAGGACACGTCTCCTGAAAGCATCAGGCTCCGGGCCTCCGAACCGATAAGGTTCTGCGGGGACCCGGGAACGGCGGCATCGCCTCGCATCGCGCGGAGGTGTGCCCCCGGCAGCGCGGTCGTCTTCTCCCTTGATAGCGGGTGACCATAGATGGGAAACGCACAGAATCTCGAAGCGCTCTCTGCCTCGGGTGTCGTGATCATCGATCCGGCAACGACCTGGGTCGGAGACGATGTGGTGGTGGGCCCGGGCACGACGATCCACCCGAGCGTCGTTCTTCAGGGACGCACGGTGGTCGGCAAGGAATGTGAGATACAGTCCTGGGTGCGAATCTCGGACTCGGTTCTTGGTGATGGCGTCCGGATCAACAACTTCTGCGTGATCGTCGAGGCGCGCGTCGCGGCGCTTGCGCGGGTCGGTCCGTTTGCGCATCTCAGGCCGGGCACCGATGTCCGTGACGGCGCCCACATCGGGAACTTCGTGGAGCTGAAGAACACGGTGTTCGGGGAAGGGTCCAAGGCGAATCATCTCGCCTACGTGGGCGATGCCACCGTGGGGACCGGCGTGAACATCGGCGCGGGCACGATCACCTGCAATTACGACGGAGTCCGGAAGAACCGCACGGTGATCGAGGACCGCGTCTTCATCGGCAGCGACACGCAGCTGGTCGCGCCGGTGCGCGTGTGCGAAGGGGCGTATGTCGCCGCGGGCTCGACCATCACCGAGGACGTGCCCCCGGGAGCGTTGGGGATCTGCCGGGCCCGGCAGCGCAACGTCGAGGGGTGGGTCGCACGCAAGAAGCAGGCGACGAAAGGGGCCTAAGGCTTGAGGCCTAGGGCTTAGGGCTTAAGCCCCAAGCCCTAAGGCCCTTTCGTCGCAGTATGGGAGGTCCTCTATGTGCGGCATCATCGGCTACCTTGGTCCCCGGCCCGTGGTGCCGGTCCTGCTCGACGGGCTTCGGCGACTGGAATACCGCGGCTACGATTCGGCCGGGATTGCGGTCGTGCACGACGGCGAGATACGGGTGCGCCGAAGTGCGGGGAAACTGGCCCGGCTCGAGCAGGCCGTCGCGACCGACCCGGTCGAAGGCGACTACGGCATCGGGCACACCCGCTGGGCCACCCACGGCCGGCCGACCGAGGAAAACGCTCATCCCCACCGTGACTGCACCGGCCGGATCGTCGTCGTCCACAACGGGATCATCGAGAACTACCAGGACCTGAAGCATCAGCTGCAGGGCGAGGGCCATACCTTCGTCACCGAGACCGACACGGAGATTGTCGCCCACCTGGTCGAGCGCGAGGCTCGCCGCGGCGCGTCGCTCGAAACGGCGGTCCGCCGCGCGCTCTCCGAGCTTCGCGGACTGTTCGTGCTGGTCCTGATGTCGGCGGACGATCCCGACACGATTGTCGCGGCGCGAAACGGGCCGCCTCTGGTCGTGGGGCTCGGCAAGGACGAGTGGTTCGTTGCCTCCGACGTCCCCGCCATTCTCCAGCACACCCGCGAGGTCGTGTTCCTCAACGACCAGGAGATGGCCGTGATCACGCGCGGCGGCGCGGCGTTCTCGACCTTCGGCGGCACCGCGCTCAGCCCGACTCCTCAGCACGTCGTGTGGGATCCCATCCAGGCCGAGAAGGCCGGATACAAGCACTTCATGCTCAAGGAGATCGTCGAGCAGCCCTCGGCGGTGCGGGACACGATCCTTGGACGCGTCTCACTGGACACGGGCCGCGTGTTCCTGGACGAAATCGGCCTGACCACGGCCGAGCTCGCCGACATCGACAAGATCACCCTGCTGGCCTGCGGCACGTCGTGGCACTCGGCGCTCATCGGGAAGTTCCTGATCGAAGAGCTCGCGCGAATCCCGGTCGAGGTGGACTACGGGTCGGAGTTCCGTTATCGCAGTCCAATCGTCGGAGTCCGCTCACTGGCCGTTGTCGTCACGCAGTCGGGCGAGACCGCTGACACGCTGGCCGCGCTGCGCGAGGCGAAGCGGCAGGGCGCGCGCAGCGTGTCGATCTGCAATGTCGTCGGAAGCATGGCGAGCCGTGAGACCGACGGGACCGTCTACACGCACGCCGGCCCGGAGATCGGCGTGGCGTCCACCAAGGCGTTCACCTGCCAGCTGGTGGCGCTCGAGCTGCTCGCGCTGTACCTGGCGCAGGCTCGCGGGATGCTGACGCCAGGCCTCGCCGGCGAGCACTTCGAGGCCCTGGTCCAGCTTCCGTCGGTGCTGGAGCAGACCCTCAAGCTGGGGCCGCAGGTCGAGGAGATCGCGCGCCGGTTCTACACGCGCTCGGATTTCCTGTTCCTCGGCCGCGGGATCAACTACCCGATCGCGCTCGAGGGCGCGCTGAAGCTGAAGGAAGTGTCGTATATCCACGCCGAAGGGTACCCGGCCGGCGAGATGAAGCACGGGCCGATCGCGCTCATCGACGAGAACATGCCGGTGGTGGCCGTCGCGCCGAGCGACCACGTGCTCGAGAAGATGATCGGCAACATCCTGGAGGTCAAGGCCCGGGGCGGCAGCGTGGTGGCGCTCTCGACCGAAGGCGATCGCCACATCGAGGAACTGCTCGACCCTTCCACCGATTTCGTGCTGCGGCTGCCGCCGCTCCACCGGCTGCTCACGCCTGTCGCCTACGTTCTGCCGCTTCAGCTGCTCGCCTACCACGTCGCAGTCCGCAGAGGGTGTGATGTCGATCAGCCTCGGAATCTCGCGAAGAGCGTGACGGTGGAATAGGTTACAGGTTATAGGTTACAGGTTACAGGGAGCAGGGACGGAGCAGGTTACAGGGAACACGGTACAACGAGAGAGGGAGCGGCGGGCCGGAGCCGCTCGCGTCCGGCTGCAGGTTCCGATGGCTCGCCTGGTATCTCGATTCTGTCCACGTGTGAAATGATCGTGACGGATGCACCCGAAATTGTGGGTCTTCCTGAGCCTTTTCCGCGGCCACGAAACGTTCACCGCGCCAGCTACGGTCCCTTGACCCCGCGCCCTGTAACCCCTTCGTGCGTCCTGTAGCCCGCAACCGTCCCTTGTAGATTGCGCCTTGTACCTGTACCCTGCTCACTCCTCCCTGTAACCTGTAACCTATAACCTACAACCTGTACCGATGGATTTCCTGAATTCCCTGAATCCCGAACAGCGTGAGGCCGTGCTGCACCGCGACGGGCCGCTGCTCATCCTGGCCGGCGCCGGATCGGGCAAGACGCGGGTGATCGCGTATCGCGTGGCCTACCTGGTCGGCAGCGGCATTGCCGAACCCAATGAAGTGCTCGCCGTCACGTTCACGAACAAGGCGGCCGAAGAGATGCGGGAGCGCGTTCAGTCGCTGCTCGGCGCCGACTGCGGCCGGCTCTGGGTGTCGACGTTCCACGCCTTCTGCGCCCGCATCCTCCGGCGCGAGGCCCCGGCGATCGGCCTGCCCCGCGACTTCGTCATCTACGACTCGTCGGATCAGCTCTCGGTGGTCAAGCGGACGCTCAAGGAGCTGCAGATCGACGAAAGCTCCCTTCAGCCCCGCGCCGCCCTCTCGCGCATCAGCCAGTGCAAGAACCGGATGGAGTCGCCGGCCGACGTCTTGTCGAGCGGCAATTTCCGCGACGAGAAGTTCGGGCGTGTCTACCAGGCCTACCTCGATGCGCTCGCGTCGAGCGGCGCGCTTGACTTCGACGATCTCCTGCTGCGTTCCGTCGAGCTGCTCGAGAAAGCCGAAGCCGTTCGCCGCAAGTACAGCGAGCAGTTCCGGTTCATCATGGTCGACGAGTACCAGGACACCAACCGTCCGCAGTACCTGCTGATGACCCGGCTCGCCGAAGTGCACCGGAACCTGGCGGTGGTCGGCGACCCTGACCAGTCCATCTACAAGTGGCGCGGCGCCGACATCCGCAACATCCTGGATTTCGAGCAGGACTTTCCGGAGGCCCTGACGGTCCGCCTCGAGCGCAACTATCGATCGACGCAGATCATCCTCGACGCGGCGTCGGCCGTGATCAGCCGCAACCTGAACCGCAAGGAGAAGCGGCTCTGGACCGAGCGCAAGGGCGGCGATCGCATTGTCTACGCCCGTTGCGGCGACGAGCTCGAAGAGGCCGACTTCATCGCGCGGGCCCTGCGGACCTCGGTCGGTTCCGGCCCGGACGAGACGGCAGCCGTGCTCTACCGGACCAACGCGCAGTCGCGCGTCCTCGAGGATGCGCTGCGCCGGGCGAACCTCGCCTACCGGATCATCGGGAGCGTGCGGTTCTACGAGCGGAAGGAAATCAAGGACACGCTCGCGTATCTCCGGCTGCTCCTCAATCCCCACGACGATGTGAGCCTGCGGCGCGTGATCAACGTGCCGTCGCGTGGCATCGGCAAGGGGGTGATGGACGCGCTCGAAGAAGCGGCCGCCGATCGCGGTGACGCCGAGACCCTGCGCGAGCGGACCCCGCTCCTGTCGGCGGGAACGCCGGCCGCGCCGGCCGCGGTGTCGCTCTGGGCGGGCCTGACCCGGGGCCTCGAAGTGGGCCGCTTCCCTGCCAGGACGCGTGCATCGCTCGCGGCATTCCGCGACCTGATCCTTGCCCTGGCGGAGCTGGCCCGTCACGAGCCGGTATCCACGGTGATCGGCAAGGTGCTGGATCAGTCCGGCTACGTCCAGGACCTCCGCGAGGATCGCAGCGAGGAGGCGGACGGGCGGATCGAGAACCTCTCGGAGCTGGTCTCGGCGGCGCGCGAGTACGAGGCGCGCGATCCCGAGCCATCGCTCGCGGCGTTCGTCGACCGGCTGTCGCTGCTCTCGGATGCCGACGAATCGGCCGGCGCCAAAGATGCGCGCGTCCTGCTGATGACGCTGCACAGCGCGAAGGGGCTCGAGTTCCCCGCCGTGTTCATCTCGGGGCTCGAAGAAGGACTGTTCCCGCACTCTCGATCCACGGATGACATCGCCGAGCTCGAGGAAGAGCGGCGGCTGTGCTACGTGGGCATGACCCGCGCGCGGAGCCACCTCGTGCTGACCAGTGCGAACCGCCGGCGTGTGTTCGGCGAGTACCGGGCGACCGAGCCGTCGCGGTTCATCGACGAGGTCCCCGCGGAGCTGGTCGAGCGCGTGGATTTCGTCGGGTCAGGCGGCTACTCCGCCGGCCGGGCTGGCGGCCGATCGGATTTTCGCGTGGACCCGTATGCGCGGCCTCCGCGCGGCCGCGTCCGCGAGTCGACCCCCGCCTACAGTTACGAGGATGAGGATCAGTCTGGTGGCGCGCTCGCGCCGGGGATGCGCGTGCGCCATCCGCAGTTCGGCGTCGGGACCGTGCTCGACGTGGAAAATCTCCACGACGACGTCAAGTTGAGCGTCCGATTTGCCAGTGTCGGCGTGAAACGGCTTCTCGCGAAGTTCGCGCGCCTGACGCCCGCGTAGCCGGACGATCCCGCCGGGGCTGAAGCCCCGGCCTCCATCCAGAACGGGCCTGTCGCGGGCAGCCGCTGGCCGGCGCTGTCACGCCGGGGCTGAAGCCCCGGCCTCCATTCAGAACGGGCCTGTCGCGGGCAGCCGGCCGTTGGCCGGAGCTGTCACATCGAGGCGGACAGACCTCCGGCTCCAATCTCGTGTGGCGGGTTCGCGTGTGGGGGCGGGCCTGACTCGGGCGCGGCTTGGGGGGTGCCGCTGCCCGGGGCCCAAAAGGACGAGGCCCCGGGGTGCTGCTCTGGCTTGTCGAGAGGCCGGCAACGCGCCGGACGCGCTCCTACTTGGCTTCCTTGAACCCGGTGATGATCCAGCGGCCGTTCAGGTCGGTGCCGTCGGCCTTCTTCATCCGGGCCTGCTGCATCGTGAAGATGTACGTGCGCTTCTCGTTGGCCCCGCCCGGAGCCTTGACGGTTCCGCTGACGGTGATTTCCTTGGTGGCGAGCACGCCGTCCATGCCCGTCACGTCAACCGGGTTGCGCGGATCGAGCAGGCTCAGCTCGACGACGCCCCGGCCCTCGTTCAGGGCCTTGCGCGCCTCGGAGAGCTTCTTCGAGGAGGCGGCCTGTTCCTCGCGCCACTTGGTCCATTCCTGCTGGACGGTGGCGTCCTTGCCCCCGACCTTCCCGCCCTTGGCTTCGATCTTCAGGACGCGATCGATGGCCTCGGTGTTCTTGTCCTGGTATTCGGTCTTCTTCTTGGTGAAGGCGTTGTCGGCATCGGCCGCTTCCTTCACGGCCTGGGCCCGCGTCTTGAACTCGAGCGTCTTCACCTGTTCAGCACCCTGAGCGGTGATGCTGAAGCCGCCCATCGTCCCGTCCTTGGTCGGGTCGAAGGAAGTGGTCGCGAAGTTGCCGAGGGTCACGTTGTCGCGCAGCTTCGACGCCGTGAAGAACTTCTGAAGGATCGGGTACTCTTCTCCTCCGCCGCAGCTGGCCATGAGAAAGGCCGCGACGAGAAATACCGGGGCGAGCAGGAACCAAGTAGGACGTTTCGGCCGAAGCATGCCAGCCTCCTTTTACTCCGCGATTGGATTGTCTTCCTCTTTCTCAGCCAGTCTTGCCGCTGAAACCACTCGATCGTCGGGTTCTATCTCGATCAGGCGCACGCCCTGCGTGGCCCGGCCGATGGCTCGGATGTCTCCGGTCACCATGCGCAGGACTTTGCCCTGCTGCGTGATGAACATCATCTCGTCCTCGTCCCGAACGTAGGCGATTCCCACGACGCGGCCGTTCCGGTCGGTCGTGTGGATGTTAATAATACCCACACCGCCCCTCGACTGCACGCGGTATTCGTCAAGTTCCGTTCTCTTGCCGTAGCCGTGCTCGCAGATGGTCAGCAGGGTCCCGCCGCCGGCCTGCACGGCTTCCATCGCCACGACCTCGTCGCCCTCGCGGAGGCTGATGCCCCGGACGCCGTAGGCGGACCGTCCCATGGGGCGGACGTCGCGTTCCGGGAACCGGATGGCCTTCCCGTCTCTCGACCCGATGAACACGTCGCCGGATCCGTCCGTGATCTGGGCGGCGATCACGGCGTCATCGGCTTCCACGCCCATCGCGATGATGCCTCCGGCCCTGGGATTGCTGAAGGCGGACAGCGCCGTCTTCTTGACGATCCCCTTCCGGGTGCCCATGAAGACGAACTTGTCGTCTTCCCACTCCCGCACGGGCAGCAGCGCCGCGATCTTCTCGCCCTCCGCCATCGAGACCAGGTTGGTCAGGGCGCGGCCGCTGCCGTCTGGCCCGACGTCGGGGATCTCGTGGACCTTCAGCCAGTACGCCCGGCCGCGGTCCGAGAAGATCATGATGTAGGCGTGCGTGGAGCCCGTGAAGAGGTGTGCGACGAAGTCCTCCTCGCGGAACCGCATGCCGATCCGGCCCTTGCCGCCGCGGCGCTGGTTCCGGTAGTTGGTGATGGCCGTGCGCTTGATGTACCCGGTGTTGGTGACCGTGATCGCCATCTCTTCATCCGCGATCAGGTCCTCGATGCGGAACTCGCCGCTCTCGTCGGTGAAGGTCGTGCGGCGGGGATCGCCGTACTTGGCCTGCACGGCGCGCAGCTCCTGGACGATGATCTCCATCAGCATCGCGTGATTGGCGAGGATCTCCTTCAGCCGGGCGATCGTCTTCAGCACCTCGACCAGCTCGTCCTCGATCTTCTGTCGCTCGAGGCCGGTCAGCCGCTGCAGCTGCATGTCGAGGATGGCCTGGGCCTGGATCGTGCTCAGTCCGAAGGTGGTCGTCAGGCCGTCGCGCGCCTCGGCGGGCGATCGCGAGGCGCGGATGAGCCTGATCACCTCGTCGATGTGATCGAGCGCGATCTTCAGGCCCTCGAGGATGTGCGCCCGGGCTTCGGCTTTCCGCAGCTCGAACTCGATCCGGCGCCGGACGACCTCGCGGCGGAACTCGATGAAGAGGTCCAGCATCTCGGCGAGCGGCAGGACGCGCGGGCGCCCGGCGACGATCGCCAGCATGATGATGCCGAAGCTGGACTGCAGCGGCGTGTGCTTGTAGAGGTTGTTCAGGACGACATCGGGCAGCTCGCCGCGCTTCAGCTCGATGACGACGCGCATGCCGTCGCGGTCGGATTCGTCCCGCAGGTCGGAGATGCCCTCGATCGTCTTGTCGCGGACCAGCTCGGCGATCTTCTCGATGAGCTTCGCCTTGTTGACCTGGTAGGGAATCTCGGAGATGACGATCGACTCCTTGTCGCCCTTCTTCGCCTTTTCCACCGAGGTTCGCGCCCGCACGGTCACCGATCCGCGCCCGGTCCGGTACGCCTGCACGATGCCCGATCGGCCGACAATGGTCGCCCCGGTCGGGAAGTCGGGGCCGGGGATCCCTCGCAGCAGCGCGATGGTGCGTTCGTCTTCGGACGCCTCCGGGTGCTCGATGAGCCAGATGACGCCGTCGATGACCTCGCGCATGTTGTGCGGCGGGATGTTGGTGGCCATCCCGACCGCGATGCCCGAGGACCCGTTGACGAGCAGGTTGGGGTACGGCGCGGGGAGCACCGACGGCTCCTCGGTCGTCTCGTCGTAGTTCGGGACGAAGTCGACCGTGTCCTTGTCGAGGTCGGCCATCAATTCGTCGGACAGTGCGGTCAGCCTCGCCTCGGTGTAGCGCATCGCCGCCGGCGGGTCGCCGTCGACCGATCCGAAGTTGCCCTGCCCGTCGACGAGCTGGTAGCGCATGTTGAAGTCCTGCGCCATGCGGACCAGCGTGTCGTAGATCGCCTGATCGCCGTGCGGATGGAAGTTGCCCATCACCTCGCCGACGATCTTCGCGCACTTCCGGTAGGTCCGGTTCGCCGCGAGCCCCATGAGGCGCATGCCGTAGAGCACGCGCCGGTGCGAGGGTTTCAGCCCGTCCCGGATGTCGGGAAGCGCCCGGCCGATGATTACGCTCATGGCGTAATCCATGTACGAGCGCTTCATCTCGTCTTCGATGTTGACGGGGATCTTGATTGCGGAGTCCATCGTCTCCTTGCGGCTCGCGGCTCGAGGCTTGGGGGCTTGAGGCTTATGGCTTGGGGCTGAAGGGCCTTAAGGCTCGAGCCTCAAGCCCTAAGCCCCTGTCTACACATCCAGGTTCTTCACATCCAGCGCGTTCTCTTCGATGAAACGCCGGCGCGGCTCGACCTGGTCGCCCATCAGCGTGGTGAACATCAGGTCGGCTTCCGTATGGTCTTCCGCCTTCACCTGCAGCAGGGTCCGGTTCTCCGGCTTCATCGTCGTCGTCCAGAGCTGCTCGGGGTTCATCTCGCCGAGGCCCTTGTACCGGTTGATGGCGACGCCGCGCTTGCCGGCCGCGAGGAAGAAGGCGACCAGCTCGTCGAGCGTTTCGACGGGCACGTCGCCGGACTTCTCCTTCGGGGCCTGTCCGGCCGCCGGCCCCTGGCCCTCGTCTTCGGCCGCGCGTGAGGTCGAGGCGGCCGGCGTCGTGTCGCCGCCGGCCGATGGGACGACCTCGGCCGATTCGGCGCCCACCTGGGCGGCGCCCGCATCAGAGGCAGGGGTGCTGCGCGTGACGACGGTCATCGGGCCCCTGATGCCCCTGATGTCGCGGTAGGCGGCGAGCAGCGTGCGGTACTCTCCGCTGACGACGAACTCCGATCCGATGCTGGTCGGCCGCGAATACCCGGTCGAGCGATCCTCGATCGCCAGCGTGTACAGGTTGTGCTCTTCGTCCAGTTCGACGTCCACCGACCGCAGGAGGTTCGACAGGCCGGCCGCGAAGGATTCGATCGTCGCCTGATCCGCGAAGAACCGGCGGTCGCGGGCGTCGGCGTCGAGCAGCGCCATCAGGATCGCGCGGGCGTAGCCGCGGCGCTCGACCACCTGGAGGTATTTCTCGAAGGCCACCAGGCGGTGGAGGAGCCGCTCGAGGTCCTGCCCCGCGATCTCGCGGCCATCCGCGAGGCGCACCGCCCGGCTCTCGCTCGCCCGGTGAATCAGCCACGTGTCCAGTTCCCGCTCGTCCTTGATGTAGGTCTCGCCCTTGCCCCGCTTGACGCGGAACAGGGGCGGCTGCGCGATGTAGATGAAGCCGCGGTTGATGAGCGCGGGCAGCTGCCGGTAGAAGAACGTGAGCAGCAGCGTGCGGATGTGGGAGCCGTCCACGTCGGCGTCGGTCATGATGATGATGCGGTGGTACCGGAGCTTCTCGATGTCGAAGTCCTCTTCGCCGATGCCGCATCCGAGCGCGGCGATCATGGTCTTGATCTCGTCGCTGCCGAGCATCTTGTCGAAGCGGGCCTTCTCGACGTTGAGGATCTTGCCCTTGAGCGGCAGGATGGCCTGGAAGCGGCGATCGCGCCCCTGCTTGGCCGATCCGCCGGCCGACTCGCCCTCGACGATGTAGAGCTCGCACTCGGCGGGGTCGCGCTCCTGGCAGTCGGCCAGCTTGCCCGGCAGCGTGCTGTTGTCGAGCGCCCCCTTGCGGCGGACCAGGTCGCGCGCCCGCCGCGCGGCGTCACGCGCCCGGGCCGCGTCCACGCTCTTGGCCACCACGCGGCGCGCCACCGCCGGGTTCTCCTCGAGAAAGGCGCCGAGCCGGTCGTTGACGATCGCCTCGACGATCCCCTTGACCTCCGTGTTGCCCAGCTTGGTCTTGGTCTGGCCCTCGAACTGCGGGCTCGGGATCTTCACGCTGACCACCGCCGTCAGGCCTTCGCGGATGTCGTCGCCGCTGATGCTCTCCTTGAGGTCCTTGGCGAGGTTGTTCTTGGCGGCGTAGACGTTGATGGTGCGCGTGAGCGCGGCGCGGAAGCCCGAGAGGTGCGTGCCGCCCTCGTGCGTGTTGATGTTGTTGGCGAACGAGTAGAGCGTCTCGGAGTAGCTGTCGTTCCACTGCAGCGCGATTTCGGCGATGATGCCGTCCTTCTCGCCCCGCATGTAGATGGGCTTGTCGGTGACGCCGACCTTGTTCTTGTTGAGGTGCGTCACGAACGACACGATTCCGCCTTCGTACTTGAAATCGTGGCGCTTGCCGTCGCGCTCGTCCTCGAGCGTGATGTGCACGCCCGGGTTGAGGAAGGCCAGCTCGCGCAGCCGTTGCGCCAGCGTGTCGAAGCTCAGGTCGAGCGACTCGAACACCTCGGCGTCCGGCTTGAAGGTGACCTTCGTGCCGCGGCGGTGCGTGGTGCCGGTGGCGACCAGGTCTCCGGTCGGCTTGCCCCGCTCGTAGCTCTGCTGGTAGACGTTCTCGTTGCGCCAGATCTCGAGGTCGAGCGTTTCCGACAGCGCGTTGACCACCGAGACGCCCACGCCGTGGAGGCCGCCGGACACCTTGTAGCTGGCGTTGTCGAACTTGCCGCCGGCGTGCAGCACGGTCATCACGACTTCGGCGGCCGATCGTCCGCTTTCGTGAAGGTCGACCGGGATGCCCCGCCCGTTGTCCACGACGGTGACCGAGTTGTCGAGATGGAGCGTGACGTTGATCTCGTCGCAGAATCCCGCCAGGGACTCGTCGATCGCGTTGTCGACGACTTCGTAGACGAGGTGGTGCAGCCCCGTCGGCCCGGTCGACCCGATGTACATCGCGGGCCGCTTGCGGACGGCCTCGAGGCCTTCGAGCACCTTGATCTTGTCGGCCCCGTAGTCGGCGACATCACCGGCGTCGCCGGGCCCGGCCGGCGCATCGGCCGTGGAGCGCGGATCGGATCCTCCGGCGTCCTCGGTCGATTCGACGGCGGGTGGCTCGGTGTCTGGCTGATGATTCCGGGTGTTGTCGTCGGGAGCCTGTGTTGTGTCGAACTGCTGCATGTCGCCTTTCAGATCCTCATCGGCATCACGACATACGTGTAGTCGTAATCCATCGCACCCACGGGCTTCATGACGGTCTGGCTGACTTCGTCCTTGAATTCGATGGCGATGAGGTCGGTCTGCACGGCGTTGAGGAATTCGAGAACGTACTGGGCATTGAAGGAAATCTGCAGCGCGGGTCCGCCGTACTCCACCGCGAGCTGCTCGTGCGCCTCGCCGAGCTCCGGGCTGTTCGAGGCAATTTCCACGTGTCCGGACTCCAGCGTGAACTTGATCGCGCGGGACCGTTCGTTCGACAGGAGCGCCACGCGCCGGATCGCACTCATGATGCGATCGCGCTCGAACTCGATGCGCTTGTCGTTCCCCTTCGGGATCACCCGCTCGTAGGCCGGGAACTGGCCGTCGATCATCCGCGAGACCAGGACGCGGCCGTCGATCTCGAAGAACAGGTGGTTCTCGCCGCGCTCGTAGGTGATGTCGCCCTCGCCCTCGGCCAGCAGCCGCCCGAGCTCCAGCAGCGTCTTCTTGGGCAGGATGACGCGCGCTTCCTCGCCCTTCTTGCCGCCGCCGTCGCGCGCCGCGCTGACATACGCCAGCCGGTGCCCGTCGGTCGCCACCAGGATCATCCCGTCGTGCTTGATGACGAACAGCGCGCCGTTGAGGAAGTAGCGCGTGTCCTCGCCGGTGATCGCGAACTGCGTCTTCGCCACCATCTCGCGCAGCGCCTTGCGGTTCAGCGTGACCGCGCCTTCGCCGGCCGCCTCGGGAATGGTGGGGAAGTCCTCGCGCGGCAGCGTCTGCATGCGGGATTCGAACCGGTCGGCGGCGATCTTCACGCCGCCCTTGTGCTCTTCGATCCGGACGTCGGTTTCCGGGAGCTCCTTGATGATTTCGTAGAGCTTCTTGGCGGGCAGCGTGAGCGATCCGCCCGTGGCAATCGATGCGGCGCAGTGGCAGCGAAGACCGACCTCGAGATCGGTCGCCGCCATGCGGACATCCTCACCCTTGGCTTCCATCAGAACGTTGGCCAGGATGGGAATCGTGTTCTTGCGCTCCACGATGCCCTGGAAAAACTGCAGTTCTTTCAGGAGGTCGTTCTTTCGGACGACGAGTTCCATATGTAGTCCTGACCTTCAAGAAGCCGCCCGCCGAGGTGCCGGGCATTCTTCCGTAGAAAGGAAACAAGAAGAGACAGAAGATTATACCGGATCAGATCCTCTGTTGAAAAGCCTTCAATGTAGCCGCAAATAGTTGAAATAAAACCAGTTAGTTACGACAAGAACCTGTGCCTCGACCTGCGGGAAAGCGCATCCGGCGAAGCCTGCCGGGCTGGCGTGACCCTGGGTGCACAGCCAATCCGTGGGCGAGCTGTGGAAGGAGGCGGCCGGCGGTCCGCGAGGCCATCCAGGGCTAGCGCAGCGCGTCGGTCAGGGTGTTCATAACCGTGTTGAAATCACGATCCTTCTGCCGGAGCGCCTCCACCTTGCGGATGGAATGAATGACCGTCGAGTGGTGCTTGCCGCCGAAGCTGCGGCCGATCTCCGGAAGGGACGCGTGCGTGAGCGCCTTGCACAAGTACATGGCGATCTGCCGGGGCATCGCGACCGACTTGGAGTTGTTGCGCGACCGGAGGTCCGCGGATCGAAGTTGGTAGTAGTCGGCCACCGACTTCTGGATCATCTCGATGGTCACGGCGCGTTCGTCGTGGCCGATGACGTTCTTGAGCACGTCCTGCGCCAGGCCGATGGTGACCTCGCGGCCCGTGAGCGAGGCGTACGCCAGCAGCCGGATGAGCGACCCCTCGAGCTCGCGGATGTTCGACTTGATCTTTTCTGCGATGTAGATGGCGACGTTGTCGGGCAGAGGCACAGTTTCGGCCTCAGCCTTCTTCTTCAGAATGGCAACTTTCGTCTCGAGATCGGGCGGCTGAATATCGGCAATCAGGCCCCACTCGAACCGCGATCGCAGCCGCTCCTCGAGCGAGGGAATCTCGTTGGGAGGGCAGTCGCTGCTGAGCACGATCTGCTTCTGCGAGTCGTAGAGCGCGTTGAACGTATGGAAGAACTCGGTCTGCGTCCCTTCCTTGCCGGCCAGGAACTGGATGTCGTCGACCAGCAGGACGTCGACCGACCGATAGCGTTCGCGGAAATCGATCACGCGATCGTTCTTCACCGCGTTGATCATCTCGTTCATGAACCGCTCGGTCGAGATGTAGGTCAGCTTGAAGTGGGGGTTCTGCCGCAGGACGTAGTGCCCGATCGCGTGCATCAGGTGCGTCTTGCCTAGACCCACGCCGCCGTAGATGTAGAGCGGATTGTACGAACGCGAGGGCGATTCGGCCACCGCACGCGAGGCGGCCTCGGCAAACTGATTCGACGGCCCGACCACGAAGGTGTCGAAGGTATACCGCAGGTTCAGGCCGACGGCGCGCTGTTCCTCGACCGGCGCCTGGTGCTCGGCCCTGGCGGCGGCTTCGTCCTCGGCGCTGGTAATCGGCGGGGCGGCTTCGATGGAGGTGCCGCCGTCGGGGCGAATCTCCGAGACGAACACCACGTTCAAGCCCTCGCGGTGGACTTCCGCCAGCGCTTCGCCGAGCACCCCGGAATAGTGCTTGGTCAGCCAGTCGCGAAACAGGGGATTCGGGACCTTCACGGTCAGTGAAGGCCCGTCGTCGCGGACAAATGTGGTCGGTTTGAACCAGGTGTAGAAGCTGTGGCGGTTGATCTTGGTCTCGACACGACCCAGGATCTCGTCCCAGACGTTCGGGCTGTTCATGGCCGCCTCGGAAGATACAAACACCGACGGGTCAACATCTTACGAACTTTCGCCCCGGACCATCGGCCCGTTTGACGCGGCCCCTGCTGAAAACGGACTGAAAATCCGTTGAGATGCCGCGGCCGTCACCCTTTCGCCTGGAGGCGTTTTCCACAATGTTTTGCACAGCTGTGGAAAAGTATGGCACTTCGTATGCCACTAAAGTCTAGTTGGAGGCGGCCGAAGTGCGCCGGAGAAGGGCGAATGTACCACACAGTTGACGGTCGGTTCCAGCCCCGGTAGTATTAGAAGTTCTACTTTCCACGAGACGAGGACGGCACACGCCCTTCTCGTCCCTAGCGTTCAGGTGTGCGCATGAAGCGGACGTTTCAGCCCAACAATCGGCATCGGCACAAAACCCACGGATTCCTGGTGAGGATGAGCACCAAGAACGGACAGCACGTCCTCGCCCGCCGCCGGGCCAAGGGACGGAAGAAGCTGACGGTCAGCGATCAGGGTCGCTAGACCGGAGCGCAGGTGAAGGAGCGGCTGTGACCGAGTCGCCTGGACCCGTTCGCATGGCGGGCGCCGGAGGTTCGGAAGCGTTCCCGCGTCGTGAACACTTGCGGCGCCGCCGGGATTTTCAGCAGGCATACCAGCAGGGGCGCCGGCTGTCGGGCCGCTTCATGACGGTCTTCCTGCTGGCGAATCGCCTGCCCGAAAACCGCCTGGGCATTGCGGCGACGCGCAAGATCGGCGATGCCGTCCGGAGAAATCGGGCAAAGCGCCTGGTCCGTGAGCTCTACCGGCACAACAAGGTGGGCGTGGGGTTCGACATCGTCGTGATTCCCAGGCGCGAGATCTTCGATGCCAACTACGGCAGCCTTGAAGCGGACTACCGAGCATTGCTGCGACGCGCAATCCGCCGTTGAGACAAAGCCAGGCCTGCTGGCCGGATTCCTGCTGCGCCTGCTCCGCGTGTACAAGCTGCTGGTGTCTCCGCTGTTTGCCGGGTCCTGCCGCTACCTCCCCAGTTGCTCGGACTACACCGCCGAGGCCGTGAGACGCCACGGGGCCGTTGCCGGTCTGTTTCTCGGCGTCAAACGCCTGGGCCGGTGTCACCCGCTCGGTGGCTCCGGCTTCGATCCTGTCCCTGTTGAACGGCCTCGATTCCTGAAGTTCTGATCCGATGGAAAAGCGTGTCCTGATCGCGGTGGTGCTGTCCTTCCTCGTGCTCTTTCTCTACCAGTCTTTCCTGAGCCCGGTGCCTCAGAAGAAAGCGCCGCCGGTGCAGGCGCCCTCCGGGGCCGCCCAGCAGGGCGGCGCGGGTGGCACCCAGGCAGGCCCTGCGCCGGAGGCCAGGCAGGACACGGTCAAGGCGACCTCCGCCCCGGCTGCCGCACGTCCCGCGCCGGCGGAAGGCTTCAGCGAGTCTGCCGAACGTGACGTGGTGGTCGACACCAAGGTCGTGCGAGCGGTCTTCTCGAATCGCGGGGCGCACATCAAGAGCTGGGAACTCAAGAAGTACCTCGACGATCAGAAACATCCGGTGGAGCTCATCCCGCGCCGGATCGCGCCCGGGGCGCCCCATCCGCTGATGCTCCGGCTCGAAGACCCGGCACGGACATCCGAGTTGAACGCGGCGCTCTTCAGGTTGAGCGGGGAAGGCCGGCAGGAGATCGACGGCACCAGCTCGCCGGTGCGCCTGGTGTACCGAGTACCGCGATTCGGCGGGGCTCTCGGCGCGCAAGACGATCGAACTCTCGCCCGACTCGTACGTCATCAAGTTCTCGGCGGAGGTCACCCTCAACGGCCAGCCGGCCAACATCTCCGTGATGTGGGGCCGCGGCCTGGGCGACGTCGAGACCAGCGTGGCGAACAAGTACCTCCAGAAGCCCCAGGGCATTCTGGAGCTGGACGGCAAGGTGGAGCGCCTGGATCCGTCATCGATCGTGAAGCAGCCGGTGCGGGAAGGCTCCGTGCGATTCGCGGGCATTGATGATCACTACTTCCTCGCCGCGGCGCTGCTCGATTCGAAGGTCGCGCGCGTGGAGTACGAGGCCGAAACGGTGCCGGATCCTGCCGTCAAGGAGGGCCACCAGTTCGCCTCGTTCATCCTGAACCCGGCCGGCACCGGGGTAGACACCAGGTTCTTCTTCGGACCGAAGAACTTCGACCTGCTTCGCAGCGTGGACCAGGAGCTGGTGCGCGTCATCAACTTCGGGGTGTTCGCGTTTCTGGCGGTGCCGCTGCTCCGCGCGCTCAACGGCGTCAACGGGTACCTGGGCAACTACGGATGGTCGATCATCGCGCTGACGTTCTTCATCAACCTGCTGATCTTCCCGCTGCGCCATAAGAGCGTCGTCTCGATGCGCAAGCTCCAGGAGCTGCAGCCCGAGATCAAGGCCATCCAGGACCGGTACGGCAAGCTGAAGGCGACCGATCCCGCCAAGCAGAAGATGAACCAGGAGATGATGGGGCTCTACAAGGAGCGCGGCGTGAACCCGGCCAGCGGGTGCGTGCCGACGCTGCTCACCATTCCGGTGCTCTTCGCGTTCTACTCGCTGCTCTCGCAGGCGATCGAGCTTCGCGGCGCGCCCTTCGCGTTCTGGATCAAGGATCTCTCGGTGCACGACCCGCTCTACGTGACGCCCGTGCTGATGGGCATCACGATGTTCGTGCAGCAGAAGATGACTCCGTCGACGATGGATCCGGCGCAGCAGAAGATGATGATGCTGATGCCGGCGGTGTTCCTGTTCATGTTCCTCTGGGCGCCGAGCGGCCTGGTCATCTATTGGTTCGTGAGCAACGTGCTGGCCATCGCCCAGCAGTACTTCACCAATCGCATCATCGGTCCGCCCAAGCTGGTGCCCCGGCCCATGGCCGGGCGCGTCAAGTCGGCGGGTTCAGGCAAGAGCGGCGGGGCAGCGTAGACAACCCGGATCGGCACGCCGGCGCGTGCGCGACCAAGAAGGATAACGGCTCGACTATGTCGCAGGAACTCAAGACCCAAATCGTGGATTTCGTGTCCGCTGTCACGCAGGCGATGGGGCTCGAGCTGACGGCGACCTTCGAGGACACGCCCGACGGCCCGCGCGTGAACCTCGAGGGCGAGGGCAGCGACCTGCTGATTCGCCGGCGCGGCGAGGCGCTGGGCGCGCTGCAGCAGATCGTCACCTCGGTCTTCCGCGACGATCTCGCCGAAGGTCAGCGCGTGGCCGTGGACTGCCTCGGATACCGGCGGGACAAGGACCTCGAGCTGCGCAAGATGGCGCTGTTCCTCGCCGAGAAGGCGAAGACGAGCGGCACGCCTCAGGAAATGGGGCCGCTGAATCCGTACGAGCGCCGCCTCGTGCACATGGCGGTTGCCGAGCGGAACGACGCGGACTCGGAAAGCATCGGCGACGCGTTCATGAAGACGGTGATCATCAGCGCGCGCAAGTAACGGGCCCGTCGCGCCACGAGGCGCCCTGATCAGTGTTCTCTCCGAACGACACCATTGTCGCCATCGCGACGCCCTTCGGACGCGGAGGCCTCGGCGTGGTGCGCATCAGCGGCCACGCAGCCACCTCCGTCTTCAGAGGCATTGTCGATCGGCCCGAGTCGCTGCCGCCGCGGCAGGCTTCGCTCGTTCGCGTGCGTGATGCCGGCGGGCGCGCGGTCGATTCGGTCATCGCCACGTTCTTCAAGGGGCCCCAGTCCTACACCGGCGAAGACGTCGTCGAGGTGAGCGCGCACGGAAGCCCCGTTGTCCTGAAAGCGATCCTGCGCGCCGCCATTCGTGCGGGCGCGCGGCTGGCCAGGCCCGGCGAGTTCACGCTTCGCGCATTCCTCAACGGGAAGCTGGACCTGGTGCAGGCCGAAGCGATCGCCGATCTCGTCGATGCGACGACCGGCGCGCAGGCGCGGGCGGCGTTCGATCAACTCAACGGCACCTTGACGACGGCGATCGGCAAGCTGGAGGAGATGCTGTTCGAGCTGATCGCGCGGCTCGAGGCGTCGCTGGACTTTCCCGAGGAAGGTTTTCACTTCGTGTCGGTCGACGAGGTGGTGCGGGAGGTTGAGGAGGTCGGGTCGGGCGTCGATCGACTGCTGGCCGATTCCGGGCGGGGGAGACTCATCCGCGAAGGCATCCAGGTTGGGATCGTGGGCAGGCCAAATGTCGGTAAGTCATGCCTGTTCAACTATTTAGTAGGATCTGACCGCGCGATCGTCACCAGCGTGCCTGGCACGACACGCGACCCGATTACCGAATCGATCGACTTTGAAGGCGTGAGGCTGGGACTGGTCGATACGGCCGGGATCCGCGCGACCGACGACGTGGTCGAACGGGAGGGCGTGAGCCGGTCGAGGCGAGTCCTGAATGCTGCAGCTGTATCACTTGTGATACTTGACCGGTCAGAAGGGCTGCAGGACGCCGATCGCGAGCTGCTCTCCGGCGCCGCCCCGTCCCGGCTTCTCATCGTCAACAAGTGCGATCTCCCTGCAGCGTGGGACCCCGCTGTGCTCGAGACCGCCGGGCCGTACGTCTGCGTCTCGTTGAAGACCGGAGCGGGCCTGCCCGAGCTGCGGCGCGCGCTGCTCGATGCGATCGGCCTGACGGGCGACTCGCGGGAATCCCCCATGGTCACCAACCTGCGGCACGAGGAGCTCCTGCGCCAGGCGCGCGACGCGGTGACGCGTGCGCTGGACCGATTGCGCGAGGCCGGCGCCAAGTGGTCTGAGGAGTTCCTGCTGGCCGATCTGCAGGTGGCCAAGGGGGCGCTCGAAGAGGTGACCGGGAAACGTGCGACCGACGATCTGCTCGAGCACATCTTCGAACGTTACTGCGTGGGGAAATAGCACGGCTTCGTCTGCCTGACATCCATGCCGACATTCGATGTTCTCGTCGTCGGGGCCGGGCATGCCGGCGTGGAGGCTGCGTGGGCAGCCTCGCGCATGGGGTGCCAGGTTGGCGTCTGCACGCTGACGCGCGAGATGATCGCGCACATGCCGTGCAACCCGGCGGTTGGAGGCACGGCCAAGGGCCACCTGGTCCGCGAGATCGACGCGCTGGGCGGGCTGATGGGCCGCGCGATCGACGCGACGGCGATTCAGTTCAAGCTCCTCAATCGCAGCCGCGGTCCTGCCGTCTGGTCGCCGCGCGCGCAGGCGGACAAGCGCCGTTACAGCGCGTGGGTCCGGAGGGCCCTCGACGAATTGCCCGGCCTGGTGTGGATCGAGGGCAAGGTCGGGAGCCTGGATGTTGAAGCGGGCCGGGTCGTCGGCGTGACCACTGAGGACGGGCGACGCATAGGCGCGCGCGCAGTGATTGTCACGACCGGCACCTTTCTCAACGGGCTCATCCATGTCGGGCCCGAGACGTGGCCGGCGGGCCGGGTGGGGGAGACCGCGTCGAAGAATCTCGGCGCGTCGATCGCGAGCCTTGGCTTCCGCATGGGGCGGCTGAAGACCGGCACCCCTCCGAGGCTCGATCGCCGGACCATCGACTTCGCGCGCGCCATCACTGGCGGCGCGTTCAGGCCCCAGCCTGGCGATGACGAGCCGGTTGGATTCTCGTTCATGTCGGACCTGCTCGCGCGGGAGCAGATCGACTGCCATCTCGTCCACACCAACGATCGCGTGCACGGCCTGGTCCGGCGGCACATCGACAAGTCGCCTCTCTACAACGGCCAAATCAAGGGAATCGGACCGCGTTACTGTCCGTCGCTCGAAGACAAAGTGATGCGGTTTCCCGATCGCGAGCGCCATCAGATCTTCGTGGAGCCGGAGGGCCTGGATGTCGACGAGATCTACCTCAACGGCTTCTCGATGAGCCTGCCGCGAGACGTGCAGGCCGACCTGGTCCATGCGCTGCCGGGGCTCGAGGATGCCGTGGTCGCTGCGACCCGGCTACGCGGTCGAGTACGACTTCGTCCAGCCCACCGAACTCTGGTCGACGCTCGAGACCAAGCGCGTCGGCGGGCTCTATCTGGCCGGGCAGATCAACGGGACCTCCGGCTACGAGGAAGCCGCCTCGCAGGGCCTGATGGCCGGGATCAACGCCGCGCGGAGCGCAAAGGGGGAGGCGCCGCTCGTTCTTGGCCGAGACGAGGCGTATATCGGCATTCTCGTGGACGACCTGATCACGAAGGGCTGCCTGGAGCCTTACCGGATGTTCACCTCACGTGCCGAGCACCGCCTTCTGCTCCGCATCGACAACGCCGATCTCCGGCTGACGCCGCACGGGCGCACCTGCGGCCTGGTCGATGACACACGGTGGGACCGGTTCGAGAAACGGCGGGCGAGACTCGAGTCGAACTTGAAGACCCTGGCGAGCTCGACGGTCAGGGACCCCTCAGGCGATCGCGTGTCGGCCGCTCACAGCCTCAAGCGCCCCGAGACACGGCTGGAGTCCTTGTGGCGAATTGACGGGCTCGAGCTGGCGGTCAGTCCCGGGAATGAGCAGCTCGACCTGTCTTCGGCCGAGACAATCGTGAAATATGAGGGATACTTGAAGCGCCAGGCTCTGGAAGTCGAGCGATCTCGACGTAACGAGCGGCGTGCGATTCCGCGTGCGGTGCAATACAGCGGGATTTCCGGCCTCTCGCGTGAGATGATTGAGCGGCTTACGGACGTGCGGCCCGAAACATTGGGCCAGGCAGGACGTATTCCTGGAGTGACGCCTGCTGCGGTGGCGGTGGTGGCTGCGTATCTGGGGCGCTACCAGCATGACCTCTCGCGAGTTCAGCGATCGCCTCTTGAAGAGGGCCCGCCGGGCCGGCTTGACCGTTGAGCCGAAGCTGGCCGAGGGGCTCGCTGCCTATTACCGCCTGCTCGAACTCTGGAACCAGAAAGTCAATCTCACCGCCTTCTCGCTGAGCGACGCCCCGGACGAGGCGATCGATCGACTGCTCATCGAGCCGCTGATAGCCGCGCGGCATCTCCACGCCTCGCCACACCTGCACGTGATGGACATCGGGTCTGGCGGGGGCTCGCCGGCGATCCCGCTGCTGATGGCTCTGCCTGAGATGAAGCTGCTGATGGTCGAGTCGAAGACGCGGAAATCCGCGTTTCTCCGCGACGTCGTCCGGCAGCTCGGATTGAACGGGGCGACGGTTGAGACCGCACGCGCCGAAGACCTGCTGGCGCGGCCGGAGCTGCACGAATCCATGGACGCCGTGTCGGTCCGGGCGGTGCGGATCGAGGCGAAGCTGCTCATGCGCCTGCAGGCATTCCTGCACACGGGTGGCCGCGTGCTGCTGTTTCGGGGTCCGGGCAGCGAAGCGCCGCCGTCGATCTCGCCGCCGCTCGTCTACGAGGCGACGTTCACGCTTATCGAGTCGTTGCGCAGCCGGCTGGTTGTGCTCCGCAAGATGCTTTAGCGCGGCGGGCGGCTGGCGCCGCCTTCGAGCTCGTCGGGCGCTTCGCGCCCAACGGCTCGAGGCTTAAGGCTTAAGGCTCAAGGCTTAAGGATCAAGGCTTACGGCTCGCGGCTTAAGGCTTGCGGCAAGCGCCGCGAAACGCTCCTCACGAACTCCAAGAATTCGCTGTTCCCTTCCTGCTGTTCCACGTGGAACATTCGTCCGCCACTCCGGTCAAGCGCAAGGACGCCGCAGAAGTTCCTGCCGCGAGTGTTCCACGTGGAACAAATCGCCCGCCGCAGGTGCCTTCAGCTCCTGGCCAAGCCCCTCGAACTCGACCCTGGCGCCGAGAACTTGCGCCTGTGCCGCGTCCAAGTCTGACTAACCCCTAGCCCCTAGCCCTGCTAACCCCTAGCCTCTAGCCCCTAGTCCCTAGCCCCTAGTCCCTGCCCCTGCTTGTTCGCGTGCGACCTGCGCCAAAGCATGCTATCCTCACATGTCGCACGGGACGCCAAATCGAGTTCTGTTAAATGACCAAATAGCGTCCGCTCCCGGCGCGTTGCCGAAGGAGCCGACCGCGCTCGTCCGGATCCTGGCCACCTTCGCGGGTTCCAAGCCGATGGGCAAAATCCTCGCAGTCGCCAACCAGAAAGGTGGCGTGGGAAAGACCACCACGGCCATCAACCTCGGCGCGTCGCTCGCGCTCGCCGACCAGCGCGTTCTGCTCATCGATATCGATCCCCAGGGCAATCTCACGAGCGGCCTCGGCCTGACCGGGCAGCACGGACCGGGCGGCAGTGTCTACGAGGCCCTCATGAGCGGCGAGGTCGACCCGTAGCCTCTTCATCCTGCCCACGGTCGTCGAAGGTCTCTCGCTGTTGCCCGCCGATCGCAACCTGGCCGGCGCGGAAGTCGAACTGGTGTCGGTGCGCCGATCGCGAATCGCGCCTTCGGCGTGTCGCTCAAGTCCGATTCGTGACGCGTACGACTACGTGCTCATCGACTGCCCGCCGTCACTCGGGCTGCTCACGCTCAACGCCCTGGTCGCCGCCGACGCGATCCTCATCCCGCTGCACTGCGAGTACTTCGCGCTCGAGGGACTCGCCGACCTGTGTGTCGACGATCAAGCGCGTTCGCGCCGCACTCAATCCGACCCTCGACATCGACGGCGTCATTCTGACGATGTACGACGAGCGGACGAACCTGGGACAGCAGGTCTCGGCCGACGTGCGCGCCTTCTTCAAAGAGAAGGTCTTCACCACGTCATCCCGCGCAACATCCGGCTGGCCGAGGCACCGAGCCACGGGCAGCCCGCGATACTTTATGATCCAAAGTCGCGAGGCGCGGAAAGCTACATGGCGCTGGCCAACGAGATGCTGGATCGCAGCAGGAACGCCGGCCCGAACAACGCCGGGCCCTGAAGCCGCCCCAGGTGAGGCCGACGCCGGGCCGCGGCGCTGAGGCGAAGGCTGAGCAACCCGCATCAGTCGACTGTTCGAATACCGCCCCGAGGTCAGATGGTGATGGCAGAGAAACGCCCCGCTCTTGGACGCGGCCTCGAATCGCTCATTCCCGGTTCCTCCGAGGTCGCCGTCAACACCGCGCCGATGGAGGTCGACATCGATCTGATCGTGCCGAACCGGTTCCAGCCGCGCGGCCGCCCCGATGCCGCCAACCTGGACGAGCTCGCCGCCTCGATTCGGTCCACCGGCCTGATTCAGCCGGTCGTCGTCCGCAGGGTCGACCGCGGGTACCAGCTCATCGCGGGCGAGCGGCGCTGGCGCGCGGCCCAGAAAGCCGGCCTGCGCAAGGTGCCGGTCATCGTCCGCGACATCGCGCCGGGGCAGGACAAGAGCCTGCTCGTGATGGCGCTCATCGAGAACATCCAGCGCGAGGACCTGAACCCGATTGACGAGGCGGGAGCCTATCGCCGGCTCATCGACGATTTCTCCCTGACGCAGGAAGAGATCGCGACCGAGGTCGGCAAGGACCGCGCGACGGTCGCCAACTACCTGCGCCTGCTCCGGCTGCCGGCTGACATCCGGGACGAGGTGCTCTCCGGCGCGATCTCCATGGGCCACGCCCGCGCGCTGCTCGCCCTGGAAGGTGAACAGGCCCAACGCAACATGGCGCGCGACATCATCGCGCGCGGCCTCTCGGTCCGCGAAACCGAGCAACTGGTCAACCAGGTGCTGACGGCGGGGACCGGCAAGCCCGCCAGGCCCGCCAAGCGCCCGCTCGACCCGGACACCCGCGCCGCGCTCGAGAAGATGCGGATGGCCATCGGCGCCAAGATTGAAATCGTCCGGCGGGGAAAGGGCGGCAGCATTCGGATCCCCTTCAAGAGCGAGGACGAATTGCAGCGGATCTACGAGATACTGACGGAGAGATAGGCAGGCAGGTTACAGGTTACAGGTTATAGGTGATAGGGGCAGAGAGCGATATCGTCGGCTCTTGGCTTGCGGCGCGTTCTGGCTGGGGTACGGGCATTCCGGCGAGGCGCCATTCGAAGCCGCAGGCTTCTTCCCCGCTCGCTGTTCGCTGTCCCGTGTAACCTCTAACCTGCCTCGTGTAACCTTTAACCTGTGCCCTGTGCCCTGTGCCCTGTAACCTGTAACCTGTAACCTGTAACCTATAACCTATAACCTGTAACCTAAACGACCGGAGTGAGCGGTGGCCAAGCGACTGACCGAAATGGTCGCCTGCTCGGGTTGAGCGAGCAAACTCGCCGCAGGCGAGCTCGCCCAGGTTCTGGGCGACATACCCGTGCAGCACGACGATCGGATCCTGGTGGACTTCAGGACGTCCGACGATGCCGGCGTGTATCGCTGGGACGGTGGATCTGCGCTCGTGCAGACCGTCGACTTCTTCACGCCGATCGTTGACGATCCGTTCGTCTACGGCCAGATCGCCGCCGCCAACGCCTTGAGCGACATCTACGCGATGGGCGGCCGCCCGCGGACCGCGCTGGCCATCGCGGGCTTCCCGGCAAAGGATCTTGATCCCGCCACCATCCGCCAGGTGTTCCTGGGCGGATTCGAGAAGCTCAAGGAGGCGGGCGTTGCGCTGCTCGGCGGACACACAATCCGGGACGCCGAGATCAAGTTCGGATATGCCATCACCGGCGAAGTCGATCCGTCCCGGATGCTGACCAACGCCGGGGCGAAGACGGGCGACCAGCTCTTCCTGACCAAATCGATCGGCACCGGGGTCATCGGCACCGCGATCAAGTTCGAGCGGGCGCCCGACGCGGCGGTGCAGGCCGCCGTCCGCTCGATGGTGCAGTTGAACCGCGCCGCCGCCGAAGCGCTGCGTGCCCTGCCGATCGGCGCCGTGCACGCGTGCACCGACGTCACCGGGTTCGGCCTGATCGGGCACGCCAGCGAAATGGCGGCAGCGAGCGGGGTCGCCTTGCGCATCGAGGCGTCTCGCGTGCCGGTGATGACCGGCGCGCTCGATCTCGCCGGTCGCAACCGTTCGGGCGGCATGGTGAGCAACGAGGAGTATTTCGGTTCGCACGTGCAGGGCGCCGACGCGATCGATCCCGGAATGGTGCTGATCCTTTTCGATCCGCAGACCTCCGGCGGCCTGCTCATCGCCGCCTCCCCGGCGCACGCCGACGCGGTGTCGCGCGCCCTCGACGCGCAGGGCGTGGCCGCCGCGCGCATCGGCGAGGTCGTCGCGCCGAAAGCCGGCGTCCACATCGAGCTCCGATAACCGGCCCGCACCCCCGGAGCAGGGGTTCCGCGATGTCCGATCAAATCGGGCACGGAGGGCGAATCCCCCGATCGTCTGGCCGACGCCCGCATCGATCGTGTAGAATTGCGCTTTTGGGTGTTAGAGAAACTCGAGCCTGTTGGAGGGCGGTGTGCTTCCCGATCTGTCGGTCCTGGTGGTCATCGCGGCGGTCCTCATTCTGGCCGCCGTGCTGGACCGCGGGCTGTTCAAGCCGCTCACCAGGGTGATGCGGGCGCGCCAGGATGCCGTCAAGTCCGCCATTCAGCTCGCTGAGGCGGCCGCGGCAAAGGCCCAGGCTGCCAGCGCCGAGCTCGATGCGAAGGTGACCGCCGCACGCGCCGAAACCTACCGGCAACTGGATGACCGCCGCCGCGCCGCGCAGGAATACCGCAACGAGCTCGTCGGCCGGACGCGGCAGGAAGTCGAAGCGACGCTGGCGGATGCGAAGGTGCAGCTCGCGGCGCAAACCGCCGAGGCGCGCGCGAAGCTCGACAGCGACGCCGAGGCCCTCGGCGCCGAAATCGTTCAGAAAGTGCTCGGCCGGAACTAGCAGCCGGGCGTCCCGGACTGTATTGCAGAGGAACCACGGACACATGGGCGTGCGCGTTTGTCGCAGCTTGGCCGCCACGGCGTTGCTGGCAATTCTTCTCGTTCCCTGCGGCGGCGCGTCCCGCGCCTGGGCCGGGGCCGTGCAACCGGCCCACGAAGCGCCCGCTCAGCCGCCGGCGACGCCCGCTCCTTCCGCGCCCGCCGCCAGCGAGGCCGCCGGGCATGGCGAAGCGACGGAAGGGCACCAGGGCGGACTTCTGCAGTCGATCGCCCGGCTGGTCAATTTCGGCATCCTCGCCGCCACGCTCGTGTACTTCCTCCGCTCGCCGGCCGCCAACTACCTGAGCACCCGAAAGACGGAGATTCGCAGCGATCTCGACAAGGCGCACCAGATGCGGATTGCCGCCTCCGCGCAAATCGCGGAGATCGAGCGGCGCATGACCGCGCTTCCCGCCGAGCTCGAGTCCCTGCGCAGGGAGGGCGCCGAAGAAGTGGCCGCCGAAGAGGCGCGGATGCGCGGCGCGGCCGAGGCCGAACGCAACCGGTTCCTCGAGCAGGCCCGCCGCGACATCGACGCGCAGCTGAAGGTGGCCGAGCGCGACCTGATACGGCACGCGGCCGATCTGGCGGTCGCCCTCGCCACCGAACGCATCAGGAACACGATCACGGCGGCGGACCAGACCCGACTGGTTGACCGCTACGTGAACCAGGTCGGCCAGTCGGGCGGGATGACCTCATGACGACCCGGACCTCTGCCAGCCGTTATGCCCGCGCGCTGCTCGACGTGGCCATCAAGGAAGACGACCCGCAGCACGTCGAGGCCCAGCTTGCCGCGATCACCGCGACGTTCCAGGGACACGCGGACCTCTGGCAGGTGCTGACCAACCCGGCCGTCGCCGCGCCGAAGAAACACGCCATCGTCGCGGACCTGCTGCCGAAACTCGAAGCCGGCCCGGTCGTCTCCAAGCTGACGCTGCTGCTGGCCGATCGCGATCGGCTGCAGCTGCTGCCCGAATTGCTCGATGCCTACCGCGGCCGCCTGCTCGACCACCAGAAGGTGGTCCGCGCCACGGTCACCACGGCGATGCCGATCGCCGACGCGCAGGTGCGCGGGCTGCAGGACAGCCTGGCCCGCCTCACAGGCCGCAGGGTGGTGATGTCGGTCCAGGCCGATCCGGCCCTGATGGGCGGCGTCGTCACGAAAATCGGCAGCGCGGTGTACGACGGAAGCGTCAAGCGCCAGCTGGAGAAGATGAAAGCGCGTCTGGAGCAGTCGGGACGGGGGATTTAGGTTACAGGTTATAGGTTACAGGTTACAGGGAACACGATACACGTCAGAGGCCAGAGGCCACGGGGCGCAGGGGACCGGGAGCGAAGGTGCACGCCCCGGTGAGGGACGCGCCCTCAGGGCCCATCATTCACGAGCAGATCAAGTCGCGAACCTATGAATATCAAGGCCGAAGAAATCTCCAAGATCATCCGGGACCAGATTGGCAGCCATGCCGTCGACGTCGACGTGTCCGAGGTCGGAAGCGTCGTGTCGGTGGGTGACGGCATCGCGCGCGTCCATGGTGTCGAGAACACGATGGCCGGCGAGATGCTCGAGTTTCCGCACGGCGTGTACGGCATCGCGCTGAACCTGGAAGAGGACAGCGTCGGGGCCGTGCTGCTCGGCGAGTACCACGCCATCAAGGAAGGCGACGTCGTCAAGCGGACCGGCCGGATCATCTCGGTCCCGGTGGGCGAGGAGCTGCTCGGGCGCGTGGTCAATTCGCTCGGCCAGCCGGTCGACGGCAAGGGCCCGATTCTGACCAAGCAGTTCGCGCCGATCGAGCGCATTGCCCCGGGCGTTGTCGATCGGCAGGGGGTCCGCGAACCGCTCCAGACCGGCCTCAAGGCGATCGACTCGATGGTGCCCATCGGCCGCGGCCAGCGCGAGCTCATCATCGGCGACCGCCAGACGGGGAAGACCGCGATCGCGGTCGACACCATCATCAACCAGAAGGGCGCCGGCGTCATCTGCATCTACAACGCGATCGGGCAGAAGCAGTCCACGATCGCGCAGGTGGTGAAGACGCTCGATGAATTCGGCGCGATGGAATACACCATCGTCGTCGCGGCCTCCGCCTCGGAACCGGCGCCGATGCTCTACATCAGCCCGTACGCGGCGTGCGCGATGGGCGAGTTCTTCCGCGACAGCAAGCGGCACGCACTCTGCGTGTATGACGACCTGACCAAGCACGCCCAGGCCTACCGCGAGATCTCGCTGCTGCTGCGGCGTCCGCCGGGCCGCGAGGCGTATCCGGGCGACGTGTTCTACCTGCACTCGCGCCTGCTCGAGCGGGCCGCGAAGCTGCGCAACGAGCTCGGCGGCGGGTCGCTGACGGCGCTGCCGATCATCGAGACGCAGGCCGGGGACCTGTCGGCCTACATCCCGACCAACGTCATCTCGATCACCGACGGCCAGATCTTCCTGGAGACCGACCTGTTCCACCAGGGCGTGCGCCCGGCCATCAACGTCGGCAACTCCGTGTCGCGCGTCGGCGGGGCGGCCCAGGTGAAGGCCATGCGGCAGGTCGCCGGCACGCTGCGGCTCGACATGGCGCAGTACCGCGAACTGGCGGCCTTCGCGCAGTTCGGCAGCGACCTCGACAAGGGCACGCAGGCCCAGCTCAACCGCGGCGGCCGCCTGGTCGAGGTCCTGAAGCAGTTGCAGTACCAGCCGCTGGCTGTCGAGAAGCAGGTCGCGATGATCTTCGCGGGGACCAACGGGTACCTCGATCCGATCCCGCTCGAGGAAATCAAGACCTACGAAGTGGAACTCCACCGGTTCCTCGAGACGCGCCGACCCGGCGTGCTCCGCACGCTCGCCGAGAAGAAGCAGTTCGACGACGGGCTGCGGGCCGAGATGCACGGGGCGCTGAAGGAATTCGCGGAGCAGTATGCCGCGGCCCGGAAGGGCGCGGCGGCGTAGGTTACAGGTTACAGGTTATAGGTTACAGGTTACAGGGGGAGAGGTGGCGGGGATCCAATCCCATCGGGACCTGATGGTCTGGCAGAAGGCCATGGACTTGGCCGTTGCGGCGAATCGGCTGAGCCAGCGGTTTCCAAAGAGCGAGACCTACGGCATCACGCTGCAGCTTACGCGAGCCGTTGCGTCGGTACCGGCAAATATTGCGGAGGGAAGTGCGAGGGGTTCCCGCAGAGACTACGCGAACTATCTGGCGATTGCGAGAGGGTCGCTGATGGAGGCAGAGACGTTTCTGATGCTGGCGGTGCGTTTGGGGTACGTGAAGGACGTCGAGGCGAATCCAGCGTTCGATCTCGTCACCGAGATCAGCAAGATGCTGACCGCTCTCCGTTCCAAGCTTCTGCAGGCATGACCTGTAACCTGTAACCTCTGACCTGTAACCTGAAACCTCTGACCTGTAACCTGTAACCTCTGACCTGTAACCTGTAACCTCTGCCCTGTAACCTGTAACCTATAACCTGTAACCTGTAATGCCGTCCCTGATTGATATTCGTCGCCGGATCCGCGCCGTCAAGTCGACGCAGCAGATCACCAAGGCCATGAAGATGGTCGCGGCCTCGCGCCTGCGGCGATCGCAGGAGCGCATCCTGAACGCGCGGCCCTACGGTCGTGACATGTTGCGCGTGCTGCAGGACCTGGCGAGCCGGACCGATCCGTCCGCCCACCCCCTCCTCGCCGTTCGCGAGGAGAAGAAGACGCTCGTGATCCTGGTCACCGGCGACAAGGGGCTGTGCGGCAGCTTCAACACGAACATCATCAAGGCAGCCAGCCAGTTCATCATGGCTGACGATCAGAAGGCGTTGTCCCTGTCGCTCGTCGGCCGCAAGGGACGCGACTTCTTCCGTCGCCGGGGCTTCACGGTCGGCTACGAGCGCGTGAATCTCTTCCACCAGCTCCATTTCGACGATGCCCGCGACATCGCGCATTTTGCGGTCGACGAGTTCACCGAGCAGCACGCCGATGCCGTCTACCTCATCTACAACGAGTTCAAGTCCGTCCTGCAGCAGAAGCCGGTGATCGAGAAGCTCCTGCCGATCCCGCGCGCGACGCTCGACGACGAGCTGCCCGCCGCGAGGGTGGATTACCTCTACGAACCGGACGCCGCCACGCTGTTCGCCGGGTTGCTGCCCGGATACGTGGAAGTCCGGATCTGGACGGCGCTGCTGGAATCGAATGCGGCACAGAACGCGGCGCAGATGACGGCGATGGACTCGGCGACCAAGAATGCGTCCGAGATGATCGACGCGCTGACGCTCTACATGAACAAGGTGCGCCAGGCAGCGATTACCCGCGAGATCATCGAAGTCGTGTCGGGAGCGCAGGCACTTTAGCTAGGGGCTAGGGACTAGGGGCTAGGGGCTAGGCGCTAGGGACTAGGGGCTAGGGGCTAGGGGCTAGGGACTAGGGGCTAGGCGCTAGGGGCTAGGGGCTAGGGGCTAGGGGCTAGGGGCTAGGGGCTAGGGGCTAGGCGCTAGGGACTAGGCGCTAGGGACTAGGCGCTAGGGGGACCGAGGCCGGATCTTCAGACCCGGCGTGAGAGAGTGAGCGCGAGCAGGACCAGGTCCAAGGCGGGAACGATCCGGCGGAAGACAGAACAAGGCGGGAGGGGAAGGACGAACTAGCGCCCAGCCGCTAGTCCCTGGCCCCCAGTCAAGAGTCAATGAACCCTATGAGCACAGCAGCCAGTCAGCATGTCGGTCGGGTGGTGCAGGTGATCGGGCCGGTGGTGGACGTGGAATTCGAGGATGGCTTCCTGCCGCCCATCTACAACGCCCTGCGGATTCGCGAGGACGCCTCGTCGGGCGGACAGCAGCTCGACATCATCGCGGAGGTCGAACAGCACCTCGGCGAGAATCGCGTCCGGGCCGTCGCCATGAAGGCCACCGACGGTCTCCAGCGCGGAACGGCGGCTGAGGATCTCGGCACGCCGATCACGATGCCGGTCGGGCCGCGGACGCTCGGGCGCGTGCTCAACGTGCTGGGCGAGCCGGTCGACTTCCCGGACCAGCCCGTCGGCGAAACCGAGCGATGGCCGATTCACCGCCCGGCGCCTTCGCTCGAGGACCAGTCGACCGAGCTGCAGATGTTCGAGACGGGCATCAAGGTGGTCGACCTGCTCGAGCCGTACCTGCGCGGCGGCAAGATCGGCCTGTTCGGCGGCGCCGGTGTCGGCAAGACCGTCATCATCCAGGAGCTCATCCACAACATCGCGCTCAAGCACGGCGGGGTCTCGGTGTTCGGCGGCGTCGGCGAACGCACGCGCGAGGGAAATGACCTCTGGACGGAGATGCAGGAAAGCGGGGTCATCAAGGCCGGCGATCCGGAGCACTCGCGCGCAGCCCTGGTCTACGGACAGATGACCGAGCCGCCCGGCGCCCGGCTGCGCGTGGCGCTGAGCGCCCTCACCGTGGCGGAGTACTTCCGCGACGCCGAGGGCAAGGACGTGCTCCTGTTCATCGACAACATCTTCCGGTTCACGCAGGCCGGATCGGAAGTCTCGGCGCTGCTCGGACGCATGCCGTCGGCCGTCGGCTACCAGCCCACGCTGGCCACCGAGATGGGCGAGCTGCAGGAGCGGATTACGTCCACCAAGAAGGGCGCCATCACGTCGGTGCAGGCCATCTACGTGCCGGCCGACGATTACACCGATCCCGCGCCCGCCACGACCTTTGCGCACCTGGACGCGACCACCAACCTGTCGCGCGCGATCGTCGAGCTGGGCATCTACCCGGCCGTCGATCCGCTGGCCTCCACCTCGCGCATTCTCGACCCGCGCGTGATCGGCGACGAGCACTACCAGGTGGCGCGCCAGGTGAAGCAGATTCTCCAGCGGTACAAGGATCTGCAGGACATCATCGCCATCCTCGGCATCGACGAGCTGTCGGAAGACGACAAGATCTCGGTCGCCCGCGCGCGCAAGCTCCAGCGCTTCCTGTCGCAGCCTTTCTTCGTGGCCGAGCAGTTCACGGGAATCCCGGGCAAGTACGTGCCCGTGAAGGAGACGATCCGGGGCTTCAAGGAAGTCTGCGAGGGCCTGCACGACGCGCTGCCCGAACAGGCGTTCTTCATGGTCGGCTCGATCGAGGAAGCGGTCGAGAAGGCCGAGAAGCTGAAGACGGAATAGCATGTTGCCATCCACGCTGACCCTGGAAATCGTGACGCCCGAGCGGGCCATCGCGCACGAGCAGGTCGAAGAGGTGCAGATCCCGGGATCCGAGGGCTATCTCGGCGTTCTACCGGGTCACACGCCGCTGCTCACCAGCCTGAAGGTCGGCCAGCTCTGGTATCGCAAGGGCACTGAGAAGTTCTTCCTGTCGGTGGCCTTCGGCTTCGCGGAGATCCTCCCGGACCGCGTCCGCATACTGGCCGACATCGCGGAGCGCGCCGAAGAGATCGACGTGCGGCGCGCGGAAGCCGAGAAGCGTCGGGCCGAGGAGGCCATCCTGGCCGCCTCCGCCCGGCGGGACCAGGTGCAGATGGAGCACGATCTCGAGCGCGCCCGCGCGTCGCTCATGAAGGCGATGATTCGCCTGCAGGTGGCCACCAAGGCCAGAATACGTCCGTAATGCACCTGACTGTCGCCGCGCTGTCCGACCCGGGTCTTCGGCGTGACGCCAACGAAGACAGCCTCCTCGTGCGAGCCGACCTCGGACTCTTCGTGGTGGCCGACGGCATGGGCGGGCACGCAGCCGGGGAAGTCGCTTCGCGGCTGGCCATCGACGCCATCGAGGCGTCGATCGCGAGCTCCGCATCCGCCGGCCGCGACGCGCCTCAGCCCGACGGCTATGATCCGGCGCTCGGCATCGACGGCACGCGCCTCACCACGGCCTTTCGGCGCGCGAACCGGGAAATCGGCGAGCAGGCCGCCGTGCGCACGGGCACGCAGGGAATGGCGACGACCTCCGTCGTCCTCCTGGTTCCGCCAAACGGCGCGCCCCACGATGCCGATCGCGCGCCTGGCCTCGCCGGGTCCGATCCCGGCCAGACCGGCCCGTTCGGGGCGGCCGGCCGCACCGGTGAGCCCCAGACGCTGTCGGGCCTGGTCGCGCACGTGGGCGACAGCCGGCTCTACCTGTGGCGGGACGGACAGCTCGATCGCCTCACGCGCGATCATTCGTGGGTCGAAGAGCAGGTGATGTTCGGCATCCTGTCCTCGAGCGAGGCGCGCGTCCACCCGTGGCGCAACCTGGTGACGCGGGCTCTGTCGGGCGGGCCGGATCCCGACGTGGACCTGCTGCCGGTGTCGCTCGAGCCGCGCGATCGCCTCCTGCTCTGCACCGACGGCCTGACGACGGTGGTTGCCGACGAGGTGATTCGAGAGATCATGGGACGCCCGCACAACGGGGATCTGGAATCGTTGTGCCAGATGCTGGTCGATGCGGCCAACGCCGCCGGCGGCCCGGACAACATCACGGTGGTCGTCGTAGAGGTCGTGTAGGGTGGTGACGAATGAAAGGTTATAGGTTACAGGTCACAGGTTACAGGTTACAGGTTACAGAGTGTCACGATGTGCCCGCCGACCGCTCCGCACATCCTCTCAGCGTGATCCTCTCTAACCTGTAACCTATGACCTGTAACCTGTAACCTTCTTCAAGATGCTGACCAACCTCAAGACCCTTCTCAGATACCGCCCGCTCATCCAGTCGCTGGTCGCGCGCGAGCTCAAGGCGCGCTACCGGGGCACGATGCTCGGCTTCTTCTGGTCGTTCATCAACCCGCTGCTGCTGCTGCTCGTGTACTCGTTCGTCTTCTCCTACGTGCTGGTCTCGAAGCAGCCGAATCTCGATCCGTCGGCGGCCCGGCAGCCGAACCTCGACCACTACGCGCTGTTCCTGTTCTGCGGCCTCCTGCCCTGGACGTGGTTCTCGTCGTCCCTGCTCGAGGCGTCGAACGTCCTGATCTCGGGCGGCAACCTGATCAAGAAGGTGCTCTTTCCGGCCGAAGTGCTCCCCATCGTCACCGTGCTGTCCAACATGGTGCACTTCCTGTTCGGTCTTCCGATCCTGGTCGTGTTCCTGATCTACTATCGTGCGCCCCTGCAGATCTCGGAGCTCGTGTGGTTCCCGGTGGTCGTGCTGGTGCAGCTGATCCTGACGCTCGGCCTGTCGCTCATCGTGTCTGCCCTGACGGTGCACTTCCGCGACTTCAAGGACATCCTGACGAACCTGGTGACCTTCTGGTTCTTCGCGACGCCCATCATCTACTCGATGAACGACGCGCCGGCGCTCGGCAAGACCGTGTTGAATCTGAACCCGTTCACGCACCTGGCGGTGTCGTACCAGGAGATCCTGTATTTTCCCGGCGACTTCGGGCACTGGAAGTGGCTGATCGCCCTGGGCGTCGCGTCGATCGGGCTGTTGCTTGTCGCCTACTTCTTCTTCGATCGACTGCGCGACTCGTTCGCAGAGGAAGTGTAGGGATTGCCATGCCGGCCATGAATGCCATCGAAGCCCAGAACGTCACCAAGATCTACCGCCGCTTCGCGCGCCGCCGCCAGTTCGCGACGCTCAAGAGCGCGATCCTCTCCGGGACCCTGATTGCCGACCTCGCGCCCAACGAGACGTTCTCGGCCGTGCAGGACGTGTCCTTCACGGTCAAGCGCGGCAGCACGTTCGGGATCGTGGGCCGGAACGGATCGGGCAAGAGCACGATGCTGAAACTGGTGGCCGGCATCACCAAGCCGACCTCCGGCACGATGACGGTCGACGGCCGCATCTCGGCGCTGATCGAGCTGGGCGCGGGCTTCCATCCCGAGATCTCGGGCCGCGAGAACGTGTTCATCAACGGCATCATGCTCGGCCTGACCAAGCGCGAGATTACGCGGCGGTTCGAGGAAATCGTCGAGTTCGCGGAGCTGCAGGATTTCATCGACGCCCCGGTGAAGACGTATTCCTCCGGGATGTACATGCGTCTCGGGTTTGCCGTGGCGATTCACGTCGATCCCGACGTGCTGCTGGTCGACGAGGTGCTGGCGGTCGGCGACGAGTCGTTCACGCACAAGTGCCTCGACAAGTTCTCGGAATTCCGCCGCCGCGGGAAGACGATCCTGCTGGTCACCCACTCGCTCAACCTGGTCGAGCGGTTCTGCGACGAGGCCCTGTGGCTCGACGCCGGCTCGTCGCACGGCGTCGGCGATCCCCGTCGCATCGTGTCGGCCTACATCACCGACGTTGAACGGAGCGAGGAGCGCCACCTCGCCACGATGGAAGCGCGCGCCAGGCTCGCCGCCGATGCGGCGGCGAAGAGCGTCCCGGCGGATCGCATCACCACCGGCGGCCCCGTCGCGACCGGCGCGCCCGCAGATGTCAGCTCCCCAGCCGCGGCCGCCATGCCGACAGCCCGGCCGGACGCGATGGCCGCCGACGCGGTCGTGCCACCGCCAGCATCGCCAGCACCGGCGGCGCCCGAGGGGCCGGGCGGCATGCCAACCGGTGCGGGCCAGGCGGGCGAGGGCCGATGGGGCTCGCGCGAGGCGGAAATCTTCGAGGTTCAGCTCTGCGGCGAGGACGGCACCCCGGCGCACGTGTTCAACACCGGCGAGCGCATCGAGATTCGACTGAAGGTGCGGGCGGCCAGGCCGCTCACGGATTTTGTGGTCGGTGTCGGCCTGTTCAATGTGGACGGCCTCTGCTGCTACGGCACCAACTCGAAGGTCGAAGAGATGCAGCCGGAGGAATTCCAGGGCGAGGGCGAGGTGCGGTTCTGCATCGAATCCCTCGATCTGGTGGAAGGCTCGTACAAGCTCGACGTGGCGCTGCACAAGCTGGATGGATATCCCTACGATTACCACCGGCTGCTCTACACGTTCCGCGTGAAATCACGCATCAAGGACGTCGGCATCTATCGGCCGCGCCACAGCTGGACGTTCCCGTCGAACATGCGGTTCAAGAGCCCGTTGGCGAAGTAGAATTCACTCCTCCGAAATCACTTCCGGAGTGATTTCTCCGCGAGGGTCGCCCCGAAAGGATCACCGAGGGCGACGCCCCGGTGCGACTCCCCGATTCGGGACACTGACAGGAGGCGGCAGATGCCCGTGTTGACCACCGCTGAAGCGATCGACTGGCGTGAAAACCAGGCGCGCGAAGGGAGGCGAGTCGTCTTCACCAATGGCGTCTTCGACATCCTGCATCCCGGGCACGTGCGCTACCTGGCCGAGGCCCGCCGCCACGGAGACGCGCTCATCGTCGCGGTCAACTCCGATCGATCCGTGCGCGCCATCAAGGGCCCGGAGCGCCCCGTCAATCCCGAGGCCGAACGCGCGGAGATCATCGCGGCCCTGGCGGTCGTCGACGCCGCCGTCGTCTTCGATCAGGACACGCCCCAGGACATCATCGCCGTCATCCAGCCCGACGTGCTCGTCAAGGGCGCAGACTGGCCGGCCGACCAGATCGTCGGCCGCGACACCGTCGAGGCGGGCGGCGGAGTCGTGGTCCGCGTCCCGCTCGCCGAAGGCTACTCGACGACGAACATCATCGAGAAACTGAGGCAGAAGGGCTAGCCGGCCAGCCGGTCGATCTGCGGTTTGACGTGTTCGGCGTAGCAGCTCGGGCAGATCCCGTGGCTGAAGGCGACGTCCCACTTCGTGGTGAGATACTTCTCGACCGCCTGCCAGTAGTTCTGATCATCCCGAATGCGCTTGCAGTAGCTGCAGATCGGCAGCAGGCCCTCCAGTTGACGGACGCGCGACAGCGCCTCCTCCAGTTCACGGACTCGTGCCGCGAGACGATCCTGCAGCTCGACGACGCGGACGCCAACCGCGAGCCGGGCCTGCAGCTCGTCGCGATCGAACGGCTTCGTGATGTAGTCGTTGGCGCCGGCCTGCAGGCCCTCGACCATGTCGCCGCTTTCGCCGCGAGCCGTCAGCAGAATGATGTAGGGCGGGTTCGGCGTGGGATTCAACCGGACCAATCGGCAGAGGTCGACCCCATCCATGCCGGGCATCATCCAGTCGAGCAGCGCCATTCTTGGTGCATCGGCCTGCTCGAGCGCGGCCCGGGCCTGATCGCCGTTCGCGGTCAGGACCACCTCGTAGCCCCAGCGGACCAGCAGCGACTCCACCACCAGCCGCGAGACGTGATCGTCTTCCGCGATGAGAACCCTCATTCCGACCCACGCCTCCTGACGACTTCCCGAGTGCGCGCCGCGACCATCGCGCAAGCCTGTGACCGGCGGCCGCGACGAAAGCGACGCCGGCCCCGCCACCCTTCCCGCGGCCCTGGCGGACGTACCGACCTATCGGATGAATCGACAACCGGAGGCGGAACTTGAGTACACTCGAATCCAGGACCCCGTTCGAGCGCAGAACACTCGAGACCGCATGCTTTCGCTGAAGCTTCAGGAACTCCTCCGGTCCGCCGCAACCCGCTCCGGGTTCGGCGCTCTCCGCGGTCGTGTGTCCGGGCTCACCCCTTCCGCCAAGGCGCTGCTTGCAGCCACCTCCGCCACGCGCGACGCACGAGGGGAAGTCGTGCTGCTCGTCGTGCCGACCGACCGTGACGTGGACCAGATGACCTCCGACATCCGGTTCTTCCTCGGCGGCCTGGAGGGCGCAACCGCCGCCGAGCTGGACCAGGCCGTCCACCCGTTCCCGTCGCAGGAAGTCGATCCCTACCGCGGCATGGCTCCGCACATGCGCGTCACCTCGGCGCGCGCCCGCGCCCTGCACGCGCTGGCAGCCGGTCACGCGCGGGTGGTCGTGGCGTCAGCCACGGCGCTGGTGGTGCGCGTGGCCGCGCCCGCGCAGATGATCGACGCCTCTCTGGAACTTCGGCCCGGCATGGAGATCGATCCGCTCGCGCTCGCCCGGAAACTGGTGGAGGCCGGGTTCTCGCGCCAGGATCCCGTCGAGGAGCACGGCACATTCTTCATCCGGGGCGGCGTGGCCGACATCTTCCCGGCGGGCGACGACCAGCCCGCGCGCCTCGAGTTCATCGGCGACACGATCGAGATGATCCGGCGATTCGATCCCGCCACGCAGCGATCGGTCGCGCCCATCGACGCGCTCCGCATCGTGCCGTTGAAGGATTGGCTGGAGGAGCACGAGATCGCCGGGTCTGAAGACCCGGCCTCCATCGGGGGCGAGACCCCGCATCCTGAAGACCCAGCCTCGTTCTTCTCGTACCTGTCGCTTTCGCGCCGGCCGGTCGTGCTGGTCTCCGAGCCGGACGAGGTGCGGGAACGCATCGAGACATGGCTCGCGCAGGTCGCCGAAAGCTACGCCGACTCTCTCGGACGCAGCGCCGGGATCAGAGCCGCGACGAACGTCTCCCGCCGGTGCGGCGCCGGTGCCGGCGCCCGACACCATCCTCACGCCCTGGTCCGAGATCGAGGCGGCCCTCTCTGGCGCCACGACGCTCGAAGAACTGGGCGTGGACGACCCATCCGGGCAGCCGGAGTCAGCCGAGCCCGGCGCGCCCCAACCCCGCACGAGCGAAGCCGCCTCGCCTGGACCTGGCGCGCCCCAATCCCGCACGGGCCAGGCGGGAGCGCCCGCGGCGGCGGCGACGCATTCGAGCGGCAGCCTCAGCCATATCGCCTGCCAGCCGGCGTTGTCCTTCGCCGGACGCCTGTCCGAGTGGGTGAGCGAGGTCAAGCGCGCGCGCGATCGACACGACACGGTCGTGTTCGTCGCCGCCACCCCCGGTCGCGCCGAGCGCATCGTCGAAGTGCTGGCGGACTACGAGCTGCGCGCGGTGCAGATCGATCGCGCCGAAGACGCGTATGCCGCGGGCGTCCTGGTGACGACCGGACTGCTGTCGCGCGGCTTCCGGCTGACGGCCGCGGGCCTGCAGCTGTTCGCCGAGACCGATGTCTTCGAGGAAGAGCGCCGGCCGAGCGAGCGCCGCGCCGCCATGGCGCGCACGTTCCTCTCGGACTTCCGCGATCTGAAGCCCGGGGACTTCGTCGTGCACGTGGACCATGGCATCGGCGCGTTTGTCGGCCTGCGGCAGCTCGGCATCGGCGCGACGACCATGCAGGCGCCGCCGGCCCCTGGCCTCCAGCCTGCCCTGAGCGAGGGTGCGGCGCTGGGGCACCCCGAGTCGAAGGGCCGCCAGCCGCCGGCCGCCAGCCGCGCTGATCTTCCCGTCCAGGAGTTCCTCGAACTGCGCTATGCCGGCGACGACAAGCTGTTCGTGCCGGTCGATCGCCTCGATCTCATTCAGAAATACACGGGCGGCGCGCGGCCGTCGCTCGACAGGCTTGGCGGCACGACGTGGGAAAAGGCCAAGCAGCGCGTCAAGAAGGCGATGCGCGACATGGCCGAGGAGCTCCTCAAGCTCTATGCCGCGCGGAAGGCCATCGCCGGGCATATGTTCCCGCCCGACACGCACTGGCAGGAGGAGTTCGAGAACGCGTTTCCGTGGGACCTGACGCCGGACCAGCAGACGGCCATCGAAGACATCAAGCGCGATCTCGAATCGTCGACGCCGATGGACAGGCTGCTGTGCGGCGACGTCGGGTACGGCAAGACCGAGGTCGCGATGCGCGCGGCGTTCAAGGTCGTGATGGACGGCAAGCAGGTCGCCTTTCTCGCGCCCACCACGGTGCTGGCATTCCAGCACGTCAAGACGCTGCGCGAACGGTTCAGCGGCTTCCCGATCCGGATCGACTCCCTCAGCCGCTTCCGCTCGCCATCCGAGCAGAAGGAGACGGTCGCCGACCTCGCCGCCGGCAAGGTCGACATCATCGTGGGCACGCACCGCCTGCTGTCGAAGGACATCGTGTTCCGCGATCTCGGGCTGCTCGTGGTGGACGAGGAGCAGCGGTTCGGCGTGGCGCACAAGGAGCGCATCAAGCACCTGCGCAAGAAGGTCGACGTCCTGACCATGACCGCGACGCCGATCCCGAGGACGCTGAACATGTCGCTGGTCGGCATCCGGGACATGTCGATCATCGAAACCCCTCCGAAGGACCGCCTCGCCATCCAGACCAACGTCGTCAAGTTCGACCAGCAGGTGATCACGCGCGCCATCCGCACCGAGCTCGCCCGCGGCGGGCAGGTGTACTTCGTCCACAACCGCGTCGAATCGATCTACTCGATGGGCAACCTGATCACGCGGCTGGTGCCCGAGGCCAGGGTCGTCGTCGGGCACGGGCAACTGGGCGAGCACCTGCTGGAGAAGGCGATGATCGGGTTCGTCGGGCACGAATACGACGTCCTGCTGGCGACGACGATCGTGGAGAACGGCCTCGATATCCCGAACGTCAACACGATCATCATCAATCGTTCGGACCGGTACGGCCTTGCGCAGCTCTATCAGCTTCGAGGCCGCGTCGGGCGATCGGACCGGCCCGCGTATGCCTACCTGCTGATTCCTCCCGAGGAGAACCTGTCGCCGGTTGCGAAGAAACGGCTCGCCGCGATCCGGGAGTTCAGCGACCTGGGCAGCGGGTTCCGGGTGGCCGCGCTCGACCTCGAAATCCGCGGGGCGGGCAACCTGCTTGGCGGCGAACAGAGCGGACAGATCGATGCCGTCGGCTTCGAGATGTACATGAAGCTGCTCGAGCAGACCGTGCGCGAGCTGAAGGGCGAGGAGATCGAAGACGAGACGCGGGCGACGGTGAACCTGGGCATCGACCTTCGCATCGATGAGCAGTTCGTACCGGACATGTCCCAGCGTCTCGTGCTCTACCGCCGCGTGGCCGCCGCACGCAACGATCGCGAGCTCGACCAGGTCATGGACGAAATCCGGGACCGATACGGACCGCCGCCCGATTCGGTGCTGAGCCTCGAGGCGTTCGGCCGGATTCGCATCCTCGCCGATCGCCTCGGTGTCGAATCGCTCGACCGCCAGGGCTCCACCGTCGTCTTAAAGTTCAGGGATGACGGCCGGCGTGCGCCCGATCCGGCGAGACTCATCAGGATCATTCGCGATCGCTCGGATGTTCAGCTGGTGCCGCCGGGGACGATCAAGCTGAAACTGGGAACCCCCGACGGGGGAGCTGGATCGCGGGCGGGCCGGCCGGGAGCCGGCGAGGCGAGGCGCGAGGGCGGAGGGGAGTCCCGGCCTGGAATACCGGGTTCAGCTCCGCGACCGGGTCTTCAGCCGAGGCAGGCGGGTGAGAGAACAGAAGGCCGTCCGGCTGGCACCGGCGGAGTGTCTTCGCCGCGTGGTTCCCTCAGTTCATGGGAACTGCTGGGGAGGGACCCGGGTGGGCGGACAGGGCCGTCGCGGCCGTTTCCCGGCAGGCCATCCGGAATCCGACACCCCCCCGACCAGCACCGGGGGGATTCGACAGCCCGGCCGGACCGCCGGTCCGCGCGAAGGTGGCGTGTCGAAGTCGTGGTGGACGACGCGCGCGACCTCGGGCGAAGTGAAGCCGGGATTCACGAAAGAAGAGATCCTGAGGCCGCCCAAGGAGGATCCCAGGGCGCGTGGCGGCGTGCTGACCGTGGTCAACTCGCTGCTGAACGCCCTGCTTGAATGATAAAATGGGGATTCCGCCTGAATGAAATCACACCCGGAGTGACTTCCTCGAGGCGGCGAGAGCGGGAAACCACCCCGGGTGTGATGTCTTCCTGGCGAAGAGAATCCCCCGAAGAAAAGAGCATTCTGATGTCCCAGTTTCGAATCGCGGCGCTGTCGTCGCTCCTGCTCGCCGTGGCTGCGGCAGCGATGGCGCAGCAACCGCCGGCAACCCAGCAGCCGCCCGCAACGCAGCAGCCGCCCGCCGCCCAGCAGCCGCCCGACGCAGCAACCGCCGGCCACCCAGCAGCCGCCGCGGCGCAGCAGCCGCCTGCGGCGCAGCAGCCGCTCGCGGCGCAGCAACCGCCGGCCCCGGCTTCCACCACCGCGCCAGCCGAGATTCTCGAGCAGATCATCGTCAAGGTGAATGGCGACATCATCACCAAGACCGACCTCGAAGCGCGGCAGCTCTCGGCGATCCGCGCGAGGCGGCAGCAACTGTCCGACGAAGAGCTGCGGAAGGCCGTCGAGGAGATGACGCCGGACCTGCTCGTGGATTCGGTCGACGAGCTGCTGCTGCTGCAGCGCGGCAAGGAGCTTGGCTACAAGCTCAGCGACGAGCAGTTCAAGCGCGTCCTCGAGAACATCCGCAAGGAGAACAAGCTCGACACCGACGAGGCGTTCCAGGCGGCGCTCAAGCAGGAAGGCATGACGCTGGCCGACCTGAGGAAGCAGCTGGAGCGCCAGATGATCGTCAACCAGGTGCAGCAGGCCGAGGTGGGAAGCAAGATCGGCATGACTGAGGACGAGGCCCGGAAGTACTACGACGATCACAAGACCGAATTCACCACGCCGGCCACGCTCACCCTGCGCGAGCTGGTCGTCAACGTGCAGACCGACGGCAAGATGATCAACGTCGGCCTCGATGATGCGGCCAAGGCGAAGTGCCAGCAGGCGCTCGAGCGCGTCAGAGGGGGCGAACCCTTCGAGAAGGTGGTGGCCGAAGTCTCCGAGTCGCCTTCGAAGGCGAATGGGGGCCTGGTCGGGCCGCTCAACCATGACGAGCTGAGCCCCGAAATCCAGAAGATGGTCGATCCGCTCAAACCGGGAGGCGTCACCGACGTCTTCCGCACGTCGAAGGGATGGGCGATCCTGAAGGTCGAAGCGCACACCCCGGCCGTCGTGCTCGGGTTCGACCAGGCGCGCGAGCAGATCGCCAACAAGGTGGCCGAGAACAAGCGGCGCGATGAGCTGGACAAGTACCTCAACAGGCTGCGCACGCAGGCGATCATCGAGTGGAAGAATGACGACCTGCACAAGATCTACGACGCGCGCCTCGCGGCGCTCGAGAAGGAAGCGACGAAGGACCTGCCGAAAGTCCCCGTGAAGTAGCCGCGCCGGCCCCGAGCCGCGACGCGCTAAAATGGACCGGTGGACAGCCTCGAAGCTCAGGCGCCAGGCTCCAGCCTCAATCCGGACTCGAACCACGAGGCGCCGTGGTTCGCACTCTGGGTCCGATCCCGCGCGGAAAAGGCCGTGTTCGATCAGCTCGTACGCAAGCACATCGAAGCGTTCCTGCCGACCGTGAACAGGTGGAGCCGGTGGAAGGATCGCAAGAAGCTGATCGCGTGGCCGCTCTTCCCCGGCTACTGCTTCGCACGGTTCGATCTGCGGAACATCCTCGACGTGCGCAAGTGCGCGGGCGTCGTCTCGGTGGTGTCGTTCGAAGGCCTGCCGGCGCCGATTCCGTCCGACCAGATCACGGCCGTCCAGACGCTGGTTGCCAGTGAGCTGAAATACGATCCGTGCCCGGCGCTGCACGAGGGAGACCTGGTGGAAGTGGTGCACGGCGCGCTGAAAGGCGTCACGGGGCGGCTGGTCCGCAAGGGCCCGAAGACCCGGCTGGTGCTGTCGATCACCATGATCAACCGCGCGGTGTCGGTCGCCATCGATGCCGCAGACGTGCGGGCTTATTAGCAGGTTATAGGTTATAGGTTATAGGTTACAGGGTGCACGTCAGAGGGTGCAGGTTGCAGAGGAGCTTGACATCAAGGCGCGCCGTGGTTGGTGCCTCTGCATTCCCTACGCCGCTGGCGCAGTGCCCTCAGCCCTCTGCCCTATAACCTGTAACCTATAACCTATAACCTATCTCCCATGACCCGCCCGTCCTTCCCCTCACTGTCTTCTCCGCTGGCCCTCGCCCCGATGGCGGGCATGACCGACACGGCGTTCCGCCGGCTGGTCAAGCGCCACGGAGGATGCGGCCTGGTCGTGTCGGAGATGGTGAGCTCCGAGGGCCTCGTGCGCGGCGCGGGCCGCACGCTCGAGTACGCGGAGTTCACCGAGGAAGAGCGACCGGTCGCGATCCAGATCTTCGGCGGCGATCCGATCAAGATGGCCGAGGCCGCGCAGGTGGTCGAGCGGTTGGGCGCCGACATCGTCGACATCAACATGGGCTGCCCCGTGCCGAAGGTCTCGAAGAACAGCGCCGGATGCAGCCTGATGCGCAAGCCTGAAACCGCGGCGAGGATCGTGGCCGCGATGGCCCGGGCGGTGAAGATCCCCGTCACGGTGAAGATGCGCGCGGGCTGGAACGACACCGAGCTGAACGCGCCCGAGCTGGCGAAGATGGTCGAGCAGGCGGGCGCCTCGGCGGTGACCGTGCACGGGCGGACCGCGGCGCAGGCCTATCACGGCCTCGCAGACTGGAGCATGGTGGCGCGCGTGGCGCGCGGCGTCGGCATCCCGGTGTTCGGCAGCGGCGACCTGGTTCGGCCCGAACAGATCGTGGACGCGCTTGGCGACACGTCGATTGCCGGGGCCTTCGTCGGCCGCGGCATCCTCGCCAACCCATGGCTGTTCGCGCAGGCGACCGACCTGCTGAAGGGCCGGCCCATGCGCGAGGTGTCGCTCGAGGAGCGCGGACGGTTCCTGCTCGAGTACATCGACCTGCTGCTCAACGAAGGTGTGAACGAAGCGGAGGGGTTCCGTCACGTTGCGGCAGGTGCGGGGACCGACGATCCCGACGACGCGATGCTGGCGGCGGAGCAGCAGTCCGAGGACAATCGCCTGCCGGGCGCAGGCGATCAAGTCGGGACGGCGCCCCATGAATCCGCGGCACGGCGTGTCCAGAAGCAGGGCGGGGAGTCGGCTCCGACCGGCCGGGCGCGGTGGGTCGTCAACAAGGTGCGAGCGCTCAGCGCGTGGTACACGAAGGGGATCGATGGCGGGTCGCAGCTGCGCTTCGCCATCAACCATGCGGGCTCGATTGCCGCTGTGCGTGAGCTGGTTGCCGAGTTCTACGGGCTCGGCAACGCGATTCGAGTCTAGAAGTCGTCGTCACCCATCGGCGGCATCGGACCGCCGCCACCGATGCCCGGCGCGCTTCCGATCGCACCGTCGGCATCCTCTCCGCCGACATTGCCGCCCGCCATTTCTTCCTCGATGGCCTGCTCCACGTCGTCGCCCATGTCCTCGCCCATTTCGGTGCCCATCCGCTTCATGAACTTTGCGACGCTGCGCGGGTCATTTTCGTCGAGGCCCGCGAGCGCGGACGGGTCGGCCAGCGAGTCGAGTCGAGCGTCTTCGGACTTGGGAGAGGCGAAGCGCGACCACAGCCGCTCGAGATCGTCGGCGCCGCAGTGCTTGCAGCGCACTTCACCGACGCGATCGCGCGAGAGCACCAGGGCGGTCGTCTTGCGCTTGCAGGCGCGGCATTCGAATTCGTAGATTGGCATGGCTCGATCGCCTTCCCGATCAATACCGCAACGTCATCAGCGCGGTGGCTTACGGGGGCCGCGTGGACCGGGGCCGCCCCGGCCCGGTGGTCTCCCGGGTCGATCGAATTTCTGCGGAGCCGGACCGCGGCGCCCTTCCTTCCACTGCGGCTTTGGCTGACGGGGGCCGCCCGGCGCGCCGAGCCCCCACCCGGGTTTGGTCCCTGGGCCCCTGGATTCGGGCGCGCGTCCTCTGAAGTCGGGTTTGGGGCCGCGCGAGTCCGGACGCGGGCCGCCGAAGCCGGGTTTGGGACCGCGAAAGTCCGGCTTCGGTCCGCGGAAGTCTGACTTGGGCCCGCGCGAGTCCGGACGCGGTCCGCGAAAGTCCGGTTTGGGACCACGGAAGTCCGGCTTCGGTCCGCGGAAGTCGGACTTGGGTCCACGCGCACTCAGGCTCCGGACCTCGCGAGGTCGGGTCGCGGGCCGCGGAAGTCGGGCCGCGCGCCACGGTATTCGGGCTTCGGCCCCCGCGAGTCCGGACGTGGTCCCCGAGACTCCGGCTTCGGTCCGCGCGAAGTCCGGACTCGGTCCCCGAACTCGGGCTTCGCACCACGGAACTCCGGCTTGGGACCGCGGAAGTCTGGCTTTGGGCCGCGGAAGGCCGGTTTGGAGCCACGGTATTCAGGCTTCGGTCCACGGAAGTCGGACTTGGGCCCGCGGAATTCAGGCTTCGGACCTCGTGAGTCTGGGCGCGGGCCGCGGAAGTCGGGTTTCGCGCCACGGTATTCAGGCTTCGGGCCCCGGAATTCGGGTCTTGGCCCGCGCGAATCAGGTCCGGGTCCCCGCAAGTCTGGTCGCGGGTCCTTCCACGCCGGTCGCGAGCCGCCAGCCGCCGGCCAATCTCCACCAGAGCGTGGTCCCTCGAACCCCGGCTTCGGGCCGCGCGAGTCCGGACGCGGGCCGCGGAAGTCCGCCTTCGGCCCGCGCGAATCAGGCCCGGGTCCCCGCAGGTCGGGTCTCGGGTCCTTCCACGCCGGTCGCGAGCCGCCAGCCGCCGGCCGCTCTCCTTCGGGCGGAAGCGCCTGAGAATCAGGCTTCGGTTCACGCAGATCGGGCCTCGGGTCCTTCCACTCCGGCCTCGGGGCGCCCTCTGACTGACCCTGTTCCTCGTCGCGTGGCCCGCTGAACCCAGGCTTGGGTCCGCCTCGTCCTCCAAGGAACTTCGCCTTCCACGCCTTGCGCCGCGCGCCCGGCTCGTGTTCGGCCGGCAGGCGCTTGGGATCGCGGTGTTCGCCTCCCGGTCGCCAGTCGCGCCCGCGCCTCCCTTCAAGCCTGGCTTCATTCTCGACGCGCTGCTTGTCGGCCGCGGCCGCCTCGGGCGAATCCCACAGCCGTCCGTTCGCGAACCACTTCATGATTGCGCCGGGGTTCTTGCGCTTGAGCTGATTGAGCGTCGGCAGCAGTTCTTCCTGCATCTTCGAACGGAAGGCTGTCGCCGAGCCGTCGAGGACGATGGTCCAGTAGGTGTAGCGGGGTGGCATGGTGCAGCGATCATACCTCGCGGCGGTTGTCGCGCGGCCCGCGGCGTGTTGCTCCTCGCCCAAAGTACTTCGACCGTGGACCTCGGTGCGCCCGAGCGTCGCCGCACCCGATTGACGCCACCCGATTGGGGCGCCACAATATGATCATGTCGAAGGAGCCTTCCAACTGGCGTCACCCGTCAACGCGGGCCTCATTGGTCCGAGACGGGGTACTGCCCTTCGACGCCGCACAGACGACCGGCCTGCTCGCCCAGGTCTCTGAAGTACTCCGCCGACACCCTGAGTTCGACCCCGATACTGTCCGCCACACGCTGGCGCTGCTTCTCCTGGCGCCGCTCGATCGCTTGAACCGCAGCCTCATCCGTGGCCGACTCTCCACCGCTTACCGAGCGTGAACTGCGCTTCCTCAGGGAACTGGTCACCAGGGGTGCACCCTTCCTGATCGTGGGATTGTCCGCCGCGGCCTTGCAGGGAGCGCCCGTTGTCACGCAGGACGTCGACCTCTGGATCAAGGACCTGTCAGATTCGAGGTTTCGAGATGCGCTGCGGCAGGTCGGAGGCGCCTACGTACCGCCGACCGCGCTGACACCGCCGATGCTGGCCGGGCCGGGCCTGGAACTGTTCGATCTCGTCCTCACGGTGCACGGGCTCGAACCGTTCGACAATGAACTGGCGCGCTCCATTGATCTGGTGGTCGGCGACGTATCGCTGAAAGTCCTGCCCCTCTCGCGGATCCTGGCAAGCAAGCGCGCGGCCGACCGACCCAAAGACCGGCTCGTGATCCCGGTGCTCGAGCAGGTTCTTGCGGTGCAAGCCGCGGCGACCGAGCCGGCAAGCGACGACGAACCCAAGGCGCGGTGAGGCCGGCACCGCAGGGATTCCGTCTTCGACGCAACATGCATCGAGTGATGGGTTCGAGGCTGGACCTCTCATCTGCTCGTCCCGGACCACACGGGGCGAGGCTCACCTCAGATTGAATCTCCAAGTCAGGTAGCCGGGTTCGGCGGATCGCGTGGATTGCTGGGCATTCGAAGGTGGCACGGTAATTTCATGCTCGCCGCTTGGCCCTCCCACCGAGAGTGCCGACACGCATGGAAAATTCTCGTGGACTTCGCCGGCGGGCCCGACACCCCCGGCGGATGGGCGCCGGACGCGCACGGCGCTGTCTGACCCGAGGCCTTGCGTTGCGAATTGACTTCAACTGTGAGCAGGCCTGGCGTAACCTGCGCGGGGTGTCCGCTCCCGCTCCCATCGGTCCCCTTTGCTGCGAATCCACGCTCCGAAATGTCGAATCAGGCCACTAAGGTGGCGACGCCGGGCGCCCCCGTTTCTCGCTGAGTTTTGTCGCGCGGGTGGCTTGTTCAACGCCGAGTGGCTAGATCGGTTCAAGACCAGAGCTAGACCGTCAGGCCGTCGTTCTCGACGGTTCCGGGTTGGAGTAATCGAGGGGACAATGCGTCCCGCAGCCGTGCCGAAAAAGGTGACGAAGGGGCTATGAAAAGCAGACTTTTGTCGACACCGTGGGTGAAAACGGCTCTCCGGCTGCTTGCGACCGCCTCGCTGGTTCTTCTGGCGGTCCAAGTCGTCATCAGCTCCACCAGGGAGCCGGGCCCCGTGCCGTCTGTCCAGAGCGGAGCCGAGCAAGGCGCCGGGATGACGGGTTCCCCCCAGCTTGTGTCGCAGGGCGCCGACGCCGGCGACTACTACCTCTACCAGGGCCGGCGCGTGCCCCTGCACCGCAGTAGAGACGAAATCGGAGTGCGTTTCCACACGACTGGCCGCGAGAAAGTCCGCGCCGACCTCCGCACGCTCGCGCCGCAGGCCGTTCTCGATCAGGCCGGCGACCCTGGCACGCAGGGGGTCTCGATCGTTCGCCTGCCGTCCTTGGCGGCGTCCGACAAGACGAACGTTGCCGCGCCGCAGGCTTCGTCGCAGGAGCTCGATCAGACGCGCCTCACTCTCAACGCGTCGGCGGACGTGGAGTTTGCGTTCCCGGTGTTCATCAATCCTGTCTCAGGGATTCGGATCCTGGTAACCGACGAGGTGGTGGCGAAGCTGCGTCCGGGCACCAATCCGGCCGCGGTGGCCAAAGCGTTCTCACTGAAGGTGGTGGGACCTCTCTGGAAGACATCGGATGAATACGTCTTCCGTCTCGGCGATCCCAAGGGCACCGATCCACTTGCGGTCGCCAACACGATCACGCAGAGCGGGCTGGTCGAGTGGGCCGAACCGAACTTCATCCAGGAGTATCAGAAGCCGGCGACGCCGAACGACCCGCTGTTCCCATCGCAATGGCACCTGAACAACACGGGCCAGGGCGGCGGCACGCCTGGAGCGCTGATGCGCATCTCCCGGGCGCGTGGGACGTCACCACCGGAACCTCGACCATCGTCATCGCGATCATCGATGACGGCGTCGAGCGCACCCACGAAGATCTCTCGGCGAACATCTTCACCAACCCCGGCGAGATCCCAGGGAACGGGATCGACGACGACGGCAACGGCTATATCGACGACGTGAACGGGTGGGACTTCAGCAACAACGACAACGATCCGTCGCCGATGTCGACCAGCGACAATCACGGCACGGCGGTGGCGGGCGTGGCGGCTGCTCGCGGGAACAACGGCATCGGCGTGTCCGGCGCCTGCCCGAACTGCCGCATCCTGCCGGTGAAGGTGTTCTCCCCGGCTTTCGCGGGCGACACGGCGGCTGCCAATGCGATCCGATATGCGGCCAGCTTCGCCGATGTGCTCAACAACAGCTGGGGCGGCGGCGCGCCGAGCAGCGCGATTCAGTCGGCCATCCAGTGGGCCACCACCAGCGGGCGTGGCGGCAAGGGGTCGGTCGTCCTGTTTGCCAGCGGCAACGGAGCTGGTGCGTATGTGACGTACAGCCTGACCGGCATTCCAGCAGGCACGCATGGCTTTCGCTGGCGGTATGCGAAGGACTCGTCGTTGTCGGCCGGAGACGACACGGCGTGGCTGGCGTGGGTGGAATTTCCGGGGGGCGAACGCGTCAATTTCGAATCGGGAATCCCGGGTGACTGGACGACCGGCGGAAATGCCAACTGGACGGTGGTGACCGATCCTGCTCACGCGGAGGAGGGCTTCTGTCTGAGCAATTCGGCCAAGGCGGGAACCATCACCGACAGCCAGTCCACGTATCTCTCTACCGTCAAGACAGTGTCGGCAGGAACAGTGATGTTCCGAGCCTGGGTTTCCTCCGAGGGCAACTACGACAAGTTCTTCCTCGACTTCAGCCAGAACAACACCGGCACCTGGGCGTCGTTCTTCGGGGCTTCGGGGTGGTCAGTCTATCACGACCCCCGTGTCCTATCCCGCCGCATATCCCGAGAGCATTGCGGTCGGGGCGGTCACCGATTTCGGCTGCCGCTCCAACTACAGCCAGTACGGACCGGAGCTGGCGTTTGTCGCGCCGAGCAACGGCGGCTACTCCAGCATCACGACGACGGATCGCACCGGGACGGCGGGCTACAACACCGCCAGCAACTACACATCCGCCTTCGGCGGCACCTCGTCAGCTACTCCATTGTCCTCGGGTATCGCCGCGCTCGTGCTTTCGCGCAACCCAGGCCTGACGGTCAGCCAGGTCCGGCAGATCCTGCAGGACACGGCGGACAAAGTCGGTTCCTATCCCTATTCGTCCGGCCGGAACGACCGGTACGGCTACGGGCGGATCAACGCGACGGCCGCGGTGGCGGCGGCAACCGTGTGTTCGTATGCCATCGATCCGACCAGCGCGAGCGCCCCCGCGGGCGGGGGCGGCGCGAGCGTGAGCGTGACGGCCGGCGCCGGGTGCGGGTGGACCGCGGTCAGCAACGACGGGTGGATCACCGTCAACGCGGGCAGCGAGTCTGGAACGGGCAACGGGACGGTCAACTACACGGTGGCCGCCAACACCGGTCCGTCGCGCAGCGGCACGATCACGATTGGCGGGCAGACCTTCACGGTCAATCAGGGTTCGGGATGTTCGTGGGGCATCGATCCGACCAGCGCGAGCGCCGCAGCGGGCGGCGGCGGCGGCAGCGTGAGCGTGACGGCGAGCGCCGGGTGCGGGTGGACCGCGGTCAGTAACGACGCGTGGATCACCGTCAACGCGGGCAGCGAGTCTGGAACGGGCAACGGGACCGTCAACTACACGGTGGCGGCCAACACGGGCTCCGGCGCGCAGCGGCACGATCACGATCGGCGGGCAGACCTTCACCGTCGCGCAGGCCGGGAACGCGTTCACCGACATTGGTGCGGCGCATGGCAGGCGTCGAGGTACGGATCGGTGGCGTGGGGCGACTACGACAACGACGGCGACCTCGACATCCTGCTGACGGGCGACGGCTATCGGCTGCGGTCGTCGAAGATCTACCGGAACGACGGCGGGCGGCGTGTTCACCGACATCAGTGCCGCGCTGACCGGTGTCTACGCCAGTCTCGGTCGCGTGGGGCGACTACGACAACGACGGCGACCTCGACATCCTGCTGGCGGGATACCGGCTGGCGCCAAGCTCGTCGCGAAGGTGTACCGGAACGACGGCGGCGGCGTGTTCACCGACATTGGAGCCGCGCTGACCGGCGTCGACTGGGGTCGGTGGCGTGGGGCGACTATGACAACGACGGCGACCTCGACATCCTGCTCGCGGGGCGGCACCGACTCCGGTATGGTGTCGAAGGTGTACCGGAACGACGGAGGCGGCGTGTTCACCGATATCGGGGCCGCGCCTGACCGGCGTCCACGCCAGTTCGGTGGCGTGGGGCGACTACGACAACGACGGCGACCTCGACATCCTGCTCGCGGGCTACGACAACTCGAGCGTCGGGTCTCGAAGGTGTACCGGAACGACGGCGGCGGCGTGTTCACGGACATCGGTGCCGCGCTGACTGGCGTCTACTGGAGTTCGGTGGCGTGGGGCGACTACGACAACGACGGCGACCTCGACATCCTGCTCGCGGGGGATTCCGGCCTCCTCTAGTGTCGCAGGTGTACCGGAACGACGGGGGCGGTGTGTTCACCGACATTGGTGCCGCGCTGACCGGTGGCCGGCTGAGCAGCGTCGCGTGGGGCGACTACGACAACGACGGCGATCTCGACATCCTGCTGACCGGGGATACCGGCTCGGCGGGGTTCGCGAAGGTGTACCGGAACGACGGCGGAGGCGTCTTCACGGACGTCGGAGAGAACCTGCCCGCGGTGGAGGAGATCGGCCGTCGCATGGGGCGACTACGACAACGACGGACGGCTGGACATCCTGTGACTGGCGGGTCAGCGTGGTACCGAAGTGGAGCGGTGTCGACCGCGAACACGGCCCCCGGTACGCCGACCAATCTCTCGGCCATCGTCGGCGCGGGCCAGGTGACGCTGAGTTGGACCGCGTCGAGCGACGCAGAGACCCCGGCCGCCGGCCTCACCTACAACGTCCGCGTCGGCACGACCGCGGGGGGAACCAGCTCGCGCCGCCCATGTCCTCCGCGACGTCGGGCTACCGCCGCGTCGTGCAACTCGGAAACGCGGGCCAGCGCACGACGACGGTGATCAAGGGGCTCGCTCCCGGGACGTACCACTGGAGCGTCCAGGCCATCGACGGGGCGTTCGCGGGTTCACGCTTCGCGACCGAAGTGACCGTCGACCCTCTGCGGCAGCTACGTCGATCGACCCGACCGGCGCGAGTGTCGGCGCGGGCGGTGGGAGCGGCACCGTGAGCGTGACGACCCGCCGGGTGCGACTGGACGGCGGTGAGCAACGACGCGTGGATCACGGTCAACCGGGCAGCGAGTCGGGGATCGGGCAACGGCACGGTCACCTACTCGGTGGCGGCCAACCCGGGCCCGGCCCGCAGCGGCACGATCACGATCGGCGGGCAGACCTTCACGGTGAATCAGGGTTCGGGATGTTCGTGGGGCATCGATCCGACCAGTGCGAGCGCCGCAGCGGGCGGCGGCGGCGGCAGCGTGAGCGTGACGGCCAGCGCCGGGTGCGGGTGGACCGCGGTCAGCAACAACGGGTGGATCACGGTCGATTCCGGCAGCGAGTCGGGCTCGGGCAATGGGACCGTCAACTACACGGTGGCGGCCAACACGGGTCCGGCGCGCGGCGGCACGATCACGATTGCTGGCCAGACGTTCAGCCTCGCGCAGGCCGGGGCTACGTTCACCGACATCGGTGCCGCCCTGACTGGGGTCGATGACGGATCAGTGGCGTGGGGCGACTACGACAACGACGGCGACCTCGACATTCTGGTCGCGGGACAACGACGGCTCGACCGTCGATCGCGAAGATGTACCGGAACGACGGTGGCGGCGTGTTCACCGATATTGGCGCCGCGCTGACTGGTGTCCAGAACTGTTCTGTAGCGTGGGGCGACTACGACAATGACGGCGACCTCGACATCCTGCTGGCGGGATCCACCGGCTCCACCCGGGTGACGAAGCTGTACCGGAACGACGGGGACGGCGTATTCACCGAGATTGTTGCCGGGCTGACCGGGGTCGCTGCCGGCTCGGTGGCCTGGGGCGACTACGACAACGACGGCGACCTCGACATCCTGCTGGCCGGGTGCCCCGGGTTCCGGCTACATAACGAAGGTGTACCGGAACGATGGCGGCGGGACGTTCACCGACATTGGCGCAGCGCTGACCGGCGTCGCCCAGCGGTTCGGTGGCGTGGGGCGACTACGACAATGACGGCGACCTCGACATCCTGCTCGCCGGTTACGGCTGGCCGGGACCAAGCCGAACGACAAGGATCTACCGCAACGACGGCGGCGGCACGTTCACCGACATTGGTGCGGCGTTGACCGCTGTGTCTGACTGCTCGGTGGCATGGGGCGACTACGACAACGACGGCGACCTCGACATCCTGCTGGCGGGGGATACGGGCTCCGGTCTGGTGACCGAAGGTCTACCGAAATGACGGCGGCGGCGTATTCACCGACATCGGTGCCTCGCTGATCGGCGTGCTCTACTCGTCGGTCGCCTGGGGCGACTACGATAACGACGGCGACCTGGACATCCTGCTGACAGGATCTACCACCTCGACTCTTCTCACGAAGGTGTATCGAAACGACGGGGCAGGCATCTTCACCGACTTGGCGGAAGATCTGCCCGAGGTGATGTCCTCGTCCGTGGCGTGGGGCGACTACGACAACGACGGACGCTTGGACTTCCTTCTGGCCGGCGGCAACGTCTCGGGCTTTGTCACGCGGGTATATCGAAGTTCCATTTCGACCGCGAACACGGCCCCGGGGACCCCGACCAACCTCTCCGCCATCGTTGGCGCGGACCAGGTGACGCTGAGTTGGACCGCGGCGACCGACGGTGAGACTCCACAGGCCGGCCTCACCTACAACGTCCGGCTCGGCACGACAACGGGAGGCATCCAGAAGGCCGCGCCCATGGCTTCGGACACCGGGTACCGCCGCGTCGTGCGGCCCGGGAACGCGGGTCAGCGCACGACGACGGTGATCAAGGGACTATCCCCCGGCACCTACTACTGGAGCGTGCAAGCGGTCGATGGTGCGTTCGCGGGCTCTGCGTTCGCGACTGAAGGGATCGCGTCCTTCTGCGGCAGCTTCTCGATCGACCCGGCTGGCGTGAGTGTCGTCGCCGGAGGGGGAGGCGGCAGCGTCAACGTCACGGCCGGCACAGGGTGCGGCTGGACCGCGGTCAGCAATGTCGCGTGGATGACCGTCGATTCGGGAAGCGAGTCTGGGTCGGGTGACGCAACCGTCCACTTCACGGTGGCAGGGAATCCGCTCACGTCGAGCCGGGTGGGAACGCTCACCGTCGCGGGCCAGACCTTCACGGTCACGCAGGCTGGTTTCACCCTTTCGTCTCTCACCGCCAACAGGACGTTCCCGTTCTCGCCCGACGGTTCGACCTCGATCACGTGGACCGCAACCGCGAGCGGCGCAGGGCCACTTGAGTACCGGTTCGTTCGATGGCAGCAGTCCACCGGCGCCACCACCACGGTGCAGGCGCAGGGCACGAGCAGTACCTACACCTGGACCCCAAGCACCTCCGACTCGGGCTCCTACCAGCTCGGCGTGTATGTGAAGGACGTGGACGGGCACTGGCTGTCCATGTTCACCTCGTTGTTCCAGATTTCGGGACAGCCGCTCGGCATCACATCCCTCACCGCCAACCAGGCGTTCCCGTTCACGGTCAACGGCACGGCGATCACCTGGACGGCCGTTGCGACCGGCAGTGCGGTGCCGCTTCAATACCAGTTCGTCCGGTGGCAGCAGTCCACCAACACCACGACGGTCGTGCGAGCGCTCGGTGTGAGTAACACCTACAGCTGGACTCCGACGGTCAGCGATGCGGGCTTCTACCAGATCGGCGTGTACGTGCGGGATGCAAACGGCCACTGGGCTTCCCTCTTCGCCGGGCTGTTTCAGATCGTTGGACAGCAGCTGAGCATTGCCTCCCTCACGCCGAACCAGGCATTCCCGTTCACCGCGACCGGCGTCACGTCCATAACCTGGACCGCGAGCGCGATCGGTGGCGCCGTGCCGCTGCAATATCAGTTCGTCCGGTGGCAGCAGTCCACCAACACCACCACGGTCGTTCGGGCACTGGGCACCAGCAACACCTACACATGGACCCCGAGCCCGAGCGACTCAGGCTCCTACCAGGTCGGTGTGTACGTGAGGGATGCCGGCGGGCGGTGGGCATCCTTATTCACGACGCTCTTCGAGATCACGGGACAGCCGTTGACCATCACGTCGCTGACGCCGGACCAGGCCTTCCCGTTCACGGCGAACGGCGTCACGCCTATCACCTGGACCGCGTCGGCGACTGGCGGTGCGGCGCCGATTCAATATCGGTTTGTCAGGTGGCAGCAGTCCACGGGGAGCACCACGATCGTGCGTGCGCTGGGCACGGGCACGTCGTATAGCTGGACGCCGACCATCGCCGATCGCGGGTTCTATCAGATTGGCGTCTATATCCGGGATGCCGCCGGGGTCTGGCGTTCCCAGTTCACGACGCTCTTCCAGATTCAGTAGCGAGCGGGTCCATACTTCGTCCTGTTCTGCTCACGGAGACCGGGTGGCTGTCTCACCCGGTCTCCGCAACCCGAGCCCGGCCCGTTCGGCAGGCGCGCCAACCCTTCGCCGGTCACTCCCGCCCCAACCGCCGCCCCTCAACCGCCAGCCCGTGGTCTGCTGAGCAGACCAGTCGCATATGACGCCAGGGCTTAACCTGCGGCCGGACCCGGTAGAGACGGGGCGGCAGGTGACTTCTATCGACATCACCATTCCGCTGTTGCGGCCCTGCCTTGCGTGCTACTCTAATCCGCCCCCCAGCCGGGAGCGGCCAATCCCCAGACGCTGATTTGGTTCGTTGCTCTCCTTCGCGCCAGGGCAGGAAGCGCACGGAGAGTTCGTTCATCGCGCATGCGGTTCCGCACGCACCGGAGCCGGTGGCCCGAGACCGGAGTCGGCCATGGACGCGCGACGAAACGCCGGCACGCCTCAATTCGCGATCGGACGACCGTCCGCGATCGCTCCCGCCATGCTGTTCGTATCAGCTTTCTTCCGAGCCGGCGTCCGCCGGGACGAACGACCGCAAACGTCGCCGCCATCCATCAGCAACAGATCGCCGGCGCACGCCGCAACCGTTCACTTCACGATTCGGATGTGGCGATGCCAGCAGCTCTCACGGATTAGTGAATTCGGTCTCATTGCCCCCTATGCGAGGTTGAGATGACCGGGCGATGCTAACTGAGCAGCAGGTCGTCGAGGACTGGCCCGCGCTGGCTCCGCGCTGGAACAGCCGCCGGAGGGCCATCGATGTAACAGCCGACGTGCAAGCGGGGTGAATGTGCCATGAAGATCCGAGTCACGTTGCCGCCGTGGGTGAAAGCGACGCTGCGACTGCTGGTGACCGCATCACTGGTGTTGCTTGCGGTCCATGTGGTCATCAGCTCTACCGGGGAGCCACGCCTGGTGCCATCGGCCCAGGGCGCGATACAGAGCTCCGCCGGGCCGACTGGTTCCGCGAAGCCTGTTACGACAGGCGACGATGTGGGCGACTTCTATACCTACCGCGGGGAACGCGTCGCGCTTCACCGCAGCCAGGAGGCGCTCGGCGTGCGGTTCCGCCCTGAAGTGGCCAGTGCCACACTCGCGACTGACGTGCGGTCGCTCGTTCCTCAGGCATCTCTCGATCATGCAGGGGACCCGGGCACGCAGCGTGTCTCCATCGTTCTTCTGCCTTCGCCAGCGTTGGACAAGAAGGCGAATCGCCCTCGAGCCGAGTCGACGCAGCAACAGCTCGACCAGGCCCGCCGCACGCTCAACGACTCGCCAGACGTTGAATTCGCGTACCCGGTGTTCATCTACCCGGCAACGGGGATACGGATCCTGGTGACCGACGAGGTGGTGGTCAAGCTCCGTCCGGGCACCGACGTTGCCGCAGTGGCAGAGCGATTCGGTCTGAAGGTCGTGGGCCCGCTCTGGAAGACAGCGGATGAATACGTGTTCCGTCTCGGCGATCCAAAGGGAACCGACCCGCTCATCGTCGCCAACGCAATCGCCGCCAGCGGGCTGGTCGAGTGGGCCGAGCCAAATCTCATCCAGGAATACCAGAAGCCGGCGACGCCGAACGATCCGCTGTTTGCGTCGCAATGGCATCTCAACAACACGGGCCAGGGCGGGGGCACCGCGGGCGCAGACGCCCATCTGCCGGGCGCGTGGGACACAACCACCGGGAGTGCCGACATCGTCATTGCCATCATCGATGACGGCGTCGAGCGCACCCACGAGGATCTCTCCGCGAACATCTTCACGAACCCTGGCGAGATCCCCGGGAACGGGATCGACGACGACGGCAACGGCTACATCGACGACGTCAACGGGTGGGATTTCAGCAACAACGACAACGATCCGTCGCCGATGTCGACCAATGACAATCACGGTACAGCCGTGGCTGGCGTGGCGGCTGCGCGAGGCAACAACAGCATCGGCGTGTCCGGAGCGTGCCAGAACTGCCGCATCCTGCCCGTGAAGATCTTCTCGCCGAGTTACGCCGGTGACACCGCGGCGGCCAACGCCATCCGATACGCGGCCAGCTTCGCCGACGTGCTGAACAACAGCTGGGGCGGCGGCGCGCCGAGCAGCACGCTCCAGTCCGCGATCCAATGGGCCACCACCAACGGGCGGGGCGGCAAAGGGTCGGTCGTCCTCTTCGCGAGCGGCAACGGGGCTGGCGCGTACGTGACCTTCAGCCTGACGGGTATTCCCGTGGGGACGCATGGTTTCCGGTGGAGATATGCGAAGGACATCAGCTTAGCGAGCGGCGACGACACGGCGTGGCTCGCGTGGGTGGAGTTCCCGGGAGGTGAGCGCGTCAACTTCGAATCGGGGATCCCGGCCGATTGGACACTGGCGGCAATGCCAACTGGACAGTGGTAACAGATCCCGATCATGCGGAGGAGGGCTTCTGCCTGGCCAATACAGCCAAGGCGGGAACCATTGCCAACAACGAGTCCACGTATCTCGCGACTGTCAAGACAGTGTCGTCTGGAAACCTGTTGTTCCGCGCGTGGGTTTCTTCCGAAACCAACTTTGACAAGTTCTATCTCGACTTCCTGTACAACAACACCGGCACCTGGCAATCATTCTTCGGGGCCTCCGGCGTGCCAACCATCACAACCCCCGTCGCCTATCCTGCCGCGCATCCAGAGAGCATCGCCGTCGGGGCCATCACTGATTTTGGCTGCCGCGCCAACTACAGTGAGTACGGTCCGGAGCTTGCGTTCGTCGCGCCGAGCAATGGCGGCTACTCCAGCATCACGACGACGGATCGCACCGGGACGGCGGGCTACAACACCTCCGGTAACTACACCTCGACGTTTGGCGGCACCTCGTCGGCCACGCCTTTGTCTTCGGGCATCGCCGGGCTGCTGCTTTCGTTCAAACCGAGCATGACCGTTGCAGAGGTGCGGCAGGCCCTGCAGGACACCGCGGACAAGGTGGGACCGGAGGCCTACGTGTCGGGCCGTAACGACAAGTACGGCTATGGGCGGATCAACGCTGCGGCGGCCATGGCAGCGCTGGCCGTGTGCTCGTACACGATTGACCCGATTTCAGCGGCCCCATCTGCGGCAGGCGGCCCGGGCAGCGTTGCCGTGACCGCGGGCGCCGGCTGCGCCTGGACCGCGGTCAGCAACGTGGACTGGATCACGGTCGACTCCGGCAGTGAGTCGGGCACGGGCAATGGGACTGTCTACTACACGGTGGCGGCCAACCCGGGCACAGCGAGTCGCGAGGGGACGCTCACCATCGCGGGCGAGACCTTCACGGTTACAGAGGCGGGCTTCACCATCTCGTCACTCACACCTGACCGATCGTTCCCATTCACCGCGGACGGGGTGACGGCGATCACGTGGACGGCGACGGCGAGCGGGGTAGGGCCGCTTCAGTATCGGTTCGTCCGGTGGCAGCAGTCCACCAACAACACGACCATCGTTCAGGCGTTGGGCTCGAGCACCACGTTCACATGGACGCCGACGCCTGTCCGATGGCGGCGATTTACCAGATGGGCGTGTATGTCCGGGATGCCATCGGCCACTGGGCGTCCCTGTTTACCGCTTCGTTCCAGATCCTGGGACAGCCGTTGGGCGTGACATCGCTCACCGCCAACCAGTCATTCCCGTTCACGGCCGACGGAACGACGTCGATCACCTGGACGGCGACGGCGATCGGTGGCGCAGTGCCGCTCCAGTACCGGTTCGTCCGGTGGCATCAGGCCACCAACGTCATGACGACCGTGCAGGCGCTGGGCGCGAGCCACACGTACACGTGGACGCCGACTCCCGGCGACGCGGGTTACTACCAAATCGGCGTGTATGTCCGGGATGGAAGCAGCCACTGGGCGTCCATGTTCACCCCGTTGTTCCAGATCGTTGGACTGCCGCTCGGCATCAGCTCCCTCACGGCGAACCAGGCATTCCCGTTCACGGCGGACGGCGTGACGTCGATCACCTGGACGGCCGCAGCGGGCGGGGGCGCGGCCCCGCTCCAGTACCGATTCGTCCGGTGGCATCAGGCCACCAACGTCATGACGACCGTGCAGGCGCTTGGCGCGGGCAACACCTACACATGGACACCGGCCCCGGGCGACGCCGGTCACTACCAGATCGGCGTCTATGTCCGGGATGCCACTGGCCACTGGGCGTCGTTGTTCACACCGTTGTTCCAGATCCTTGGAGAGCCGTTGACCATTACGTCTCTCACGGCGAACCAGGCATTCCCGTTCACGGCTGACGGCGTAACATCGATCACATGGACGGCGACGGCGACCGGCGGCGCCACACCGCTCCAGTACCGGTTCGTCCGGTGGCAGCAGTCCACCAACATCACGACAATTGTGCAGGCGCTGGGCGCGAGCAACACGTACACGTGGACGCCGACCCCTGGCGACGCGGGCCTCTACCAGATCGGCGTCTATGTCAGGGACAACGTCGGCATCTGGCGTTCTCAATTCACCACGATGTTCCGGATTCAGTAGCGGAAGGGATCGCCGTCGCATCGAGATCCGACCGTGGCGACCGGATGGCCCGCTCATCCGGTCGCCCGCCTTGCCCGGCCCCTCAGCCAATGAGTGCGGCGCGCCCCTCGCCGCCACATCATTCCGCAGCCTCCTCCCGCACCTCTCGTTGACCCATCGATAGACGTCGACACTCACCCTCGATCTTCCCCGACGAGCATGCACCAGAGAGCCTGGCGCTGAGGCCCTCAGCGTCGCCCGCCACATTCGTATGACCTCATAGCATCAGACCGGGCAGTGTGCGCGAGCAGCCCCGCCGCACACTCGGTTACACGTCCGCACACCGAAATCCTTAGACAAATCGACCCCTGGGCCCGGCATGTGTCTTGCCGTTTCTTGATTGCGCGGGCCGCGATCGACCCGCACCAGGCGCGAGGCCAGCACGACCGGCGCGCGACAGGAGCAAGACATGAACGCGGGGCGAAACGTCGGTGTCGTGGGATTCGCAATTGGACTCTCGGCCGCAATTACGGTCGGCATGATGATCAGCCCGGAGTCGCTGCACGCCAGTGGCAGCCAGGATGAGAAGACGCAGGCCCGGGTACAGCCCGTCGTCTACAAGTCACTGAATCACGATCTGTCCCCCCGACTGGATTCGATGGAGCCGATCGAACCGCTGGCGCTCGACCCGAGCCGAATCTCCGTCGACGGGTTGCTTCGCTCTCGCGTGAAGATGACGCCGCAGGCACCCCAGGTCTGGCAGGACCCGGCGGTGCAACTGGAGCACGGCTTCAGCCCGATGCCGTCACCAGTTGTGAGCTTCGATGGCGTGACCAGCGCCAGCGGCGTTGTGCCGCCGGTGACACGGGCCGCTGTCGGGCCCAATGACTACATGCAGTCGGTCGACGGCGCGTTCGCCATTTACGACAAGGCTGGTGCGAAGACCTATCCGCAAGGACTTGGTTTCGCCAGCGGCAGCACATTGTGGCAGGGGTTCGGCGGGGAATGCGAGACAAGTAACGGCGGCGACCTGATCACACTCTATGACCGTCAGGCCGGACGCTGGCTGATGAGCCGGTCCGCCGTGAGCGGCGCGTTCACGCAGTGCTTCGCGATATCGCAGACCGAGCGACCCGATGGGAGCGTGGTACCGCTACGCCTTCGCGCCGCTCGGCAACAAGATGAGCCTGGACCCGCACATCGGCATCTGGCCGGACGGGTACTACATGACGGCCGACCAGTTCGTCGGGAAGTCGACCTCGGGCCGGGGCCGGCGTCGTCGCGTTCGAGCGGGACAGGATGCTGGCCGGGCTCGCGGCTCGGGCGGTTTACTTCGACCTCTCCGCGATGGATCAGAACCTTGGTGGCCAGCTGCCCAGCGACATGGAAGGCGCCACGATGCCGCCTTCCGGTTCTCCCAACTACATCGTGCAGTTCGACGACGACGCGTGGGGCTACGAAGCGGACCAGCTCGAGATCTTCAAGTTTCACGTGGACTGGGCCGCGCCGGCCAGCTCAACCTTCACCGGGCCGACGCTCATCGACCTGACATCCAGCGGGTATGGATTCGACGCGATGTCGGACCGCCTGACGTCCCGGTTGGCCTACCGCAACTCAGGCAGCCACGAGTCGCTGGTCTTCAGTCACACCGTGGATGTTGACGGCGCCGATCACGCCGGGATCCGGTGGTACGAGCTGCGGGCCCCGGGCACGCAGCCCGCCATCTACCAGGCCGGGACGTATGCCCCGGATGTGGATGATCGCTGGACGGGCAGCATCGCGATGGATGCCGGCGGCAACATCGCGCTCGGATACTCGGTTTCGAACGACGCGACGCACCCGTCGGTCCGCTATGCGGGCCGGCTCGCCGGGGATCCGCTGCGGCACGCTGCCGCAGGCCGAGGCCACCCTGGTGGCGGACGCGGGGCCCCAGACGCGGTCGGCACTGCGCGCGGACGACTACGGCATGATGCGGATCGATCCGGTCGACGACTGCACGTTCTGGTTCACGCAGGGCTACGTCGACACGACGGGCAGCGCGACCCGGCAGACGCGAATCGGAGCATTCAGGTTCCCGTCGTGCGCCGCGGCTCCAGGCAAAGCGGCAGGCGCTCTGTCCAGCCGCGACAGCGGCACCGGCGCGATCACCGTGAATGGTCCGGCACGTGGACGGATGTCCGTCGGCGCGCTCGCGCCCACGGGTGTCACGCTGGCCTGGGACCCCAACACGGAACCGGACGTGGCTGGTTACGAAGTGTCCTACGGAACCCAGTCCGGGGTGTATTCGACGACCGTCGACGTCGGAAGCGTGACAAGCGCGCCGCTCACCCTCACGTCAGACAGCCTCTACTACTTCGCCGTCAGGGCCTATACCTCGTCGAGCCCGCGACTCTACTCCCCCTACTCGACAGAGGTCTCCTACAACGCCACGAAGACAGCGCCCGTCATCACGTGGGCGACTCCGGCGGCCATCGTCTACGGCACCGCGCTGGGGGCCGTGCAGTTGAACGCCACGGCGAATGTTCCCGGGACGTTCGCGTATGCGCCAGCCGGCGGTACCGTGTTGAATGCCGGCGCGGGGCAGACCCTGTCAGTGACCTTTACGCCGACCGACGGCGCCACCTACAGCGTGGGGACCAGGATCGTCGTGATCGACGTGACGAAGGCAGCACCAGTCATCACCTGGGCGGCTCCGTCGAGCATCGTGCAGGGCACGGCTCTGGGGGCCACGCAATTGAACGCGACGGCCACTGTCCCAGGGACGTTCGCCTACACGCCGGCGAGCGGGACGGTCCTCAGTGCCGGCACGGGCCAGATCCTGTCGGCGGCCTTCACGCCTACCGACCAGGCGAACTACACCATCGCGACCGCGACCGTCACGATCGACGTCACGCCGGCACTGCCGAGGGTGACCTCGATTGCGGTGGACCGGGTGTTCCCGTTCGCCGCAAACGGAGGAACCTCGATTACGTGGACGGCCTCGGCGACCGGCGGAGCCGCCCCGCTTCAGTACCGGTTCGTTCGGTGGCAACAGTCCACCAATACCATGACCATCGTGCAGGCGCTTGGCGCAGGCAGTTCATACATATGGACCCCGGCCGCCGGCGATGCGGGTTTCTACCAGATCGGCGTCTATGTCAGGGACTCCGAGTGCCACTGGGCGTCGATGTTCACCGCGCTGATCCAGATCACGGGACAGCCGTTGACCTTGTCTTCCCTGGTGGCGAACCAGGCGTTTCCGTTCACGGCGGACGGCACGGCGTCGATCACCTGGACGGCCACGGCGACCGGCGGCTCGACGCCTCTCCAGTATCGGTTCGTGCGGTGGCAGCAGGCCACCAACACCACCACAACGGTGCAAGCGCTTGGAAGCAGCAATACCTACTCGTGGACGCCGACGCCAGGCGATGCAGGCCACTACCAGATTGGAGTTTACGTCCGCGACGCCGACTGCCACTGGGTGTCATTGTTCACCTCGTTGTTCCAGGTCACCGGTCAGTCGTTGACCATCACGGCCCTCTCGACGAATCAGGCCTTCCCATTCGCCGCGAGCGGCGCGTCGCCGATTACGTGGACGGCCACGGCAAGTGGCGGCGCCGCACCGCTGCAATACCGGTTCGTCCGCTACCAGCAGTCCACCAGCACCACGACGATCGTGCAGGCGCTCGGCGCGAGCAATGCGTATTCATGGACCCCGGGTCCGGGCGACGCGGGTCTCTATCAGATCGGCGTGTATGTCCGGGACAACGTCGGGGTCTGGCGTTCCTCGTTCACATCGATCTTCCAGATCAAGTAGCTGAACGGCTCGTCGCTGCGCCGAGTTTCAGCCGTGGCGGTTGGACACCCTGCGTGCCCGACCGCCATCGCGCTTGGGCCCCGTTTCCACCTCAGCGACGAAGACGAGCGGCCGGCCACGCTTTCGGAGCGAAAGAAGTCACTCATACGGGTGACTATTCAGTGGGGATTGTCTACAAAGAGCAATTCTTACCTCGCCGCCTGCATACATGGGGCGATCAAACGGCAATACCCACAACACCACGGTCAGGCTCGACCCTCCTTCCAGAAAGATGCCGAGACATTGCCGGTCGCTGTGTAAAGCCTCGTGCTACCATCGGCCGGCCTATTGGAGGAGACAAATATGAACTCTCGTCTATTGTCGCCTCGTCTGTGTTGTGCGTTGTCGTTGTTGGGTATCTTCCTTGCGTATGGCGAAGCCGGCGCGCAATCTTCCCAGGTCGTTCCGCCAAGGGGCCTCGCCCCAGGCTCTCAGTATCAACTGCTCTTTGTCACGCAGGGCACGCGCGATGCACTTAGTGCCAACATCGCGGACTACAACGCGTTTGTTACGGCCGAAGCGGTCCTAAGTCCGGCGCTCCCGTCGGGCGTCGCCTGGCACGCCGTCGGATGGACCGCCTCGGTATCCGCACCCGTCAATGCGCCCTCCTCGGGGCTGCCCGTCTACGATACACACGGCATCCTCTTGGTCCCGGCTGGGACCGGTTTGTACGCAGGCTGGATGCCCCTCACCCAAATTCTCGATCAGTTCGGCGAACCTTCGTCTTCGGGTTACGTCTGGACAGGCGCGTACGGACCAGGCTATTCCAACCCTTCCAGGTTCTACCTTGGAGACACTGACGGGGTTGAAACAGGTGGCTCTGGCGGGGGCGGTGTCCCGGGATACGCTACTTCATGGCTTGATCTCTATGCCGTACCAGCACCCAGCGACGTTGTACCCACTTTACGCATTGAGCGACCCAATCACCGTCCCGTTCGGCCTCCCACAAGTCAGCGCGGGTCTTCGCCACACGTGCATGGTCCAGATCTCTGGGGACTCTCGCCTGTTGGGGGGACAACGCGCGCGGGCAATCGACGCCCCAATCAGGCGTGTTCACTCAGGTCAGTTCCGGCGGCGCTCACACCTGCGCGATCAGGAACAACGGCACGCTGGCCTGTTGGGGCGACAACACGTACCGGACAATCCACGCCACCTGCTGGTACCTTCACCCAGATCAGTGCCGGGCTGCGTCACACCTGCGCCATCCAGAGCGACGGAAGCCTGGCGTGCTGGGGCGGCGACACGTCCGGACAATCCACGCCTCCAGCGGGCAGCTTCGTCCAGGTCAGCGCTGGGGATGCTTACACCTGTGCGATCCAGAGCCTGGGCGGCGGGGCGCCGGTCTGCTGGGGCGACAACACCTACGGACAACTCGGCCCGTGGCCCGGATTCGAGTCGTACCCGATCTTCGCTTCGGACAGATCAGCACTGGAGGCACGGCCGCCTGCGGGATTCAGCCCGGCGGCGTCCTGTTCTGCTGGGCCGTGAACAACGCGCCCTCGGCGCTCAGCCTTTTCGCCCAGGTCAGCACGGGGGGCACATACAACCCCGACACGGGCGGCAGTCACGCATGTGGCGTGCAGAACGGCGAGCGCGGGAATCCCAGCTATTCGAGCGGGACCCTGGTCTGCTGGGGCGATAACACGTTTGGGCAAGCCACGCCACCGGCCGGTCCGTTCGCGCAGGTCAGTGCTGGGGGCGCGCATAGCTGTGCGGTTCGGACGGATGGCACCCTGACCTGCTGGGGGGACAACACCTACGGCCAGACCACGCCGCTGGCGCTGACGACGCTGACGCCGAGCGTGAGCTTCCCGTTTGCCGCGGACGGAGGGACGGCGATCACGTGGACGGCGACGGCGAGCGGCTTTGGGCCGCTTCAATATCGATTCGTCCGGTGGCAACAATCCACCAACACCACTACGATTGTGCAGCCACTCGGCGGAAGTCCTACCTGCAGCTGGACACCGACCGCCGGCGAGGCGGGCACCTACCAGCTTGGCGTGTACGCGCGGGATGCCAACGGCCACTGGCTGTCGCTGTTCACGCCGGTGTTCGTGATCACTGGACCGGCCCTGAGCATCACGTCGCTCACGGCGGATCAGGCCTTCCCGTTCACGGCTGACGGCGCAACAGGGATTACGTGGACCGCCACCGCGGCCGGCGGGGCAGCGCCCCTGCAGTATCGGTTTGTCCGGTGGCAGCAGTCTACCAACACCACGACGATCGTGCAGGCGCTCGGCCCGAGCACCACGTACAGCTGGACGCCGACTGCCGCCGACGCCGGGGCCTACCAGATCGGCGTCTATGTCCGGGATGCCAGCAACCACTGGGCATCCCTGTTCACGGGGGTGTTCCAGATCATTGGCACGCCTCTGACCATTTCATCCCTCACGGCCAACCAGGCGTTCCCGTTCACGGCTGACGGCGGCACGGCGATCGCCTGGACGGCCGCGGCGGCCGGCGGTGCCTCGTCGCTACAGTACCGGTTCGTCCGCTACCGGCAGTCCACGGGCACCGTCACCACGGTGCAGGCGCTGAGCACGAATAACACATACGCCTGGACCCCGAGTCCAGCTGACGCCGGCCTCTACCAGATCGGCGTGTATGTGCGGGATGCCACCGGCCACTGGGCGTCCCTCTTCACGGCGCTCGTCCAGATCATCGGGCAGCCGCTCAGCATCACGTCGCTCACGGCGAACCAGGCGTTCCCGTTCACGGCTGATGGCGTGGCCTCCATCACCTGGACGGCGTCGGCGACCGGCGGCGTAGCGCCGCTATCGAATCGATTCGTCAGATTCAACCAGGCCACAGGCATCACCACGATCGTGCAGGCGCTCGGCGCGAGCAATGCGTATTCATGGACCCCGGGTCCGGGCGACGCGGGTCTCTATCAGATCGGCGTGTATGTCCGGGACAACGTCGGGGTCTGGCGTTCCTCGTTCACATCGATCTTCCAGATCCAGTAGGTGAAGCGGCTCGCCGCCGCCTCGAGCTCCAAAGGTCGCGGCCGGATAGACAGCTCGTCCGGCCGCGCGCAGCGGGCGCTCCGCAGAGGCGCTTGCCTTTCATCGCAGCCACACCCCGCTCCGTTCTGCCCGCGCGTGCTTCGCCACCCGCCTGAGCGACCGCCTGATCGACATCCAGAAGGCTCCAACCGGGCTCGGCAGACGCGCACCGCCGGGCCTGAGTGGCCGGCCCAGCGGGCGCTGTCACTGGAGGGGCGCTCAACGGAAGAGCGGCAGTTCCAGGTCGAAAACACGCCTCCAGGCGGTACCAGTACCTGGTACCAACGTACTTGCGGCTCGGTACCTTTGATCGATGGAAGTCCTGCGAATCGTGGCGGAGACTCCAAGAATCAGTCGCGCTGATCGCCTTGAGAGGTTTCACGATTGAGACGACAGGCGTCGGTGGAGATACAGCGGCACCCGAGGCGCTCGGACATGTTGGAGGGACGGGAGAAATTGAATAGTATTGGGCACGCTCCCGTGAACGCCGGCCCGGCCAGGCTCGCAATCACGAGCCCCGCCGCGGCCACCGATCTCTTCTGGGTGAGTCCGGTTCTGAGAGGCGCCACCATGCCGACTGACGTATGTCCGGCGTGCGGATCCAGGGACCTCCGTCGTTCACACACCCGGTTCTGGGAACAGCCTTTGAAGCTGCTCACAGCCCGTCGCGCGTACCGTTGCCGCGCGTGCCAGTGGCGCGGGTGGATCGTGCGGCTGGGGCGAGCCGATGGAGGTGCGCCGCCCTACGTGGACCATCGTCCCGACCCTGATATGACGATGCTCGATCGGCTGCCGCCGTCGAAAGAGGGATCGCCCCGGACCTGAGCGCCTGGCAGACGCCGCGCCGACCGGCGGCGAAACGTTTACCGCCGCCTGTGACGCGAGTTAACACAACCGAAGCTGACGGGTAGGCCCGTACGAACGGGAACCTGCCACCCGGGTCGCGTGCGTGGCATGCGGAATGGGGGAGGATCGGAGCCGCTCTGGTGCGGCTTGTATCACTGAGGATGGTGAGGTATTGATCTTGACACTCCCCGACGGGGGAGTATCATGACCGCTTACCTCATTCGCCAGAGCGCTGGCGAAGCCGTTCTGGCGAAATCGTGTCGAGTGCCGGAGTGGGGTAGCCGCCCTCATTCACTCCCCGTACCACCCCACCGGCGCCAGGCTTACAGCCCTTCCGATCGGACGACGTTCGTTCGAACAGGCCCGGCTGTAAGTCACGGGGCGAAGCGCTGTTCGCGTAATACAGGTCACTCACCCAATGCACCGCCTGAAGTCAGCAATCGCAGCCCGAGAGCCGCGAGCCGCGAGCCGTACGCCTCCCCTGTTCGCCATCCTCGTGCTCCTGTCTGCCCTGGCCGGCTGTCGCGCCACCGACGACTCGATGCCCCCGGCCAACGCGAAGTTCTCGAAGGACACCGGCAAGCTGTCCCAGCTCGCCTTCGACTCGAACCACGACGGCAAGCTCGACACCTGGTCCTACATGGACGGCACGCGCGCCCTCCGCATCGAGATCGACAAGGACGGCGACGGCAAGATCGACCGCTGGGAATACTACGGCGCCGACAACACGCTCGAGAAGGTCGGTTTCTCACGCGCCAATGACGGCCATGTCGATGCCTGGGCCTATGCCGCCCCCGACGGCGCCCTGGAACGAGTGGAAATTTCCACGGCGCGAGACGGCAAGGTGACCAGGACCGAATACTACGAGCACGACAAGCTCGTACGCGCCGAGGAAGACAGCCAGTCCTCCGGCCGGATCGACAAGTGGGAAACCTACGCCAATGGCGCACTCGCGAGCGTGGCGTTCGACACGCTCCATCGGGGAAAGCCCGATCGCCGGATCGTCTACGGCCCCAACGGCTCGGTTCACGTCGAGCAACTCAGGTAGATCGCGTCCTCGCCAACCCAAGGGCAGCGCCCATGTCCAGCAACAACATCTTTGGCCAGTCCGTGCGCATGCAGCAGGTCCTCGCGAAGATCGAGGAGGCTGCCAGGGGCCGCACGGGCGTGCTCATCACGGGCGAACGCGGAACGGGCCGCCAGATGGTGGCTCGCGCCATCCACGAGCGCGGACGCCCGGACCATGCGCCCTTTGTCCTCGTCTCGTGCGCGCACATCGCACCGCACGAACTCGAGCACGCGCTGCTTGGCTGCGAGGTGCCCCTGAACCCCAGACCCAGGCATCGTTTCGGCCACGAGATGATTATGCCGGGCTCGCTCGTCCACCAGGCCATGGGTGGAACGTTGTACTTCACGCACCTGTGCGAGCTGCCCGACCGGATCCAGGCGCGGCTCGCCCGCCTGTTCCGCGACGAGGAGGCGATCATTGGCGGAAAAGGAAGGCCGACGCCACTCGACATCCGGCCCATCGCCGCGTCCGGACCGACACACACGGCCGAGCTGCTCGACGGCCGCCTTCGGCAGGATCTCCACCGCCGCTTCTCCGGGTTCCAGATCGACCTTCCTCCGCTTCGCGAACGCCGTGAAGATGTCCCGGCACTGGTGAGGCACTTCATCGACAGCACATGTCGCACGGCTACCATCACGCCAAGGCTCGTGACCGACTCCGCCCTGGCCGTGCTGGCGGCCCTGCCCTGGCGTGAAAACGTGCGCGAGCTGCAGACGGTCGTCGACGTGCTGGTTCTGCGCGCCCGCGGCGCCAGCATCGATCTCGATGACGTGCTGGAACAGGTGAGCCTGGAAGGCGGGCAGGCGCAGGTGCCGGTGGGCCTGAAGGGCACGCTGCGCGAAGCCCGGGCCCATTTCGAGCGCGACTACATCTCGGCCGTGCTGGATCATCACCACGGCAAGATCCCCGATGCCGCGCGCGCCCTTGGCATCCAGCGCACCAACCTCTATCGCAAGCTCCGGACCTTGAGGCTGATCCGCCCTGCCCTCCAGGCCAGGGCCCGGGCACGGGCGTGAGAACGGTGTGTCGCCGCCGATACAGAAAATTGCCCGCCTGCTTGACTTCGGGCAAACCCGGCCGATATTACTAGCGAGTCGATTTGTCTGTTGAAGGGTATTCCTATGATCAAGAAACTGCTTCCCGTCCTGATGGCGCTCGCAATCGTCAGCTTGGCGCTGCCCTCTGCCATCGCCGCGCCGCAGGGCACGGGCAAGATCGAGGGCATCGCCAAAGACGCGAATCAGAAGCCGCTCGCGGGCGTCATCGTGCAGTGCCGCAACACGGCGACCGGCCAGATCGTCGGGACGCAGCAGACCTCGTCGACCGGGGCCTTCTCGTTCACCGGTCTGCTGCCCGGCACCTACGTGGTCGAGATCGTCGACCGCGACGGCAAGATCATCGGCGTCAGCGCCAGCCTGCAGCTCACCGCCACCGCGATGACGCTGACTCGGCGTGGTCATCGTCGCCACGGCGTCGGGGACCGTCGGCGGCGCGTTCCTGACCAGCACGACCGGCCTGCTCATCCTCGGCGGCATCGGTGCGGCAGCCGTTGCCGGGGTGATCATCGCCACCCGCGGCGACGCCAGCGCCTCGAAGTAGTCGCAGTGAACCGGCGTCGGCTGAAGGGGGCCGTTCGCGGCCGCCTTCAAGCCGGCCCGGCCACCTCTCCGGCCCGTTCCCTCTGCACGCGCAAGTCCCAAGATCCCGATGATACCGTCGGTCCCATCCTCGCCAGGTACTCTCAGGGGATGGCCATTCCGAGCGTCCTGCATGAGACTGCGTCGTAGTCGGCGCAGCGCACATTGAGGTCCACCGTCCGAGCCTGACATGCCACCTGCGCCGCGTAGGACCGGCCCGCTACGGCACACCGGCCCGCCCGCCCGAAGGCGGCCTGGTGACGAGCCCGAGCCGCACGATCAGACGCATGGACCGCCAGCCTGTACTTGCGGAGACACTTCGAGCTGGGGCAACTCGGCGCCCCGGGCGTCGATAGTGAGGCTGTCGCCCAACGGCACGACGACGATCCGCAGCCTGCTGTCGACGCTGGTCAATTGGACGATCAACCAGGCGCTGACCTACCGCCGAACGACTGTCACCCTGATCCACGTCGCGCTCATCGTCTGCGCAAACTTCCTCGCCTTCGCGCTCAGGTTCGACGGCGCCATTCCCCCACGCGAGGCCGAGGGGTGGCGGCATACGGTGCTCATCCTCATCGTCGTCCGCTCGCTCACGTTCATCCCGATGCGCCTCAACGAAGGGCTCTGGCGCTACACGGGAATCTGGGATCTGCAGCGAATCATCGCAGGGGTCCTTCTGAGCAGCGCGATGATGCTCGGGCTGGTCGAAGGGGTGCTCCGACACGCCGGGCTACCCGCACTCCATCTACCTGATCGACAGCGTGCTGCTCGTGACGATGATGGGCGGACTCCGCCTGATGAGACGCGTCTACAAGGAAGCCAAGCGCGTGAACAGCCCGCGGCGCGTCCTGGTGCTCGGCGCAGGCGACGCCGGCGAGATGATCGTCCGTGACATGCTGAAGAACCTGTCCTACGGCATGACACCGACCGGCTTCATCGACGATGACGCCACCAAGGTCGGAAAGCGTATCCACGGCATCCCTGTGGTTGGTACCACGGGACAGGATAGCGGACGTGCTGGCGAAGGACCCGCCAGACGAGATCCTGATCGCCATCCCGAGCGAGTCGCCTGCCGCCATCCGGAAGATCGCGCAGTCGCTCCAGCCGTACAAGATCCCGATTTCGACCCTTCCGAGCCTTCGTGACTTGGTGCAGGGAACGGTCACGGTGAGCCACATCAGGCCTCTCGCCATCGAGGACCTGCTCGCCCGCGCGCCAGTGGGCCTGGACTACGCACCAGTCCGCGCGCTGGTCGAGGGACGCCGCGTCCTCGTCACGGGCGCCGGCGGATCGATCGGATCCGAGCTGTGCCGGCAGATCGCCGAGCTCGGGCCGGAATCCCTCGCCCTGGTCGAGCGGTACGAGAACAGCCTCCACGCGATTCACGTCGAGCTCGCCGATCGCGGGCTCGATGGATCGGTCCGGCCGTTCCTCGCGGATGTCACCGACAGGGTCCGCATCAGGGCCGTCCTCGAGGAGTTCGCGCCGCAGATCGTCTTCCACGCGGCCGCGCACAAGCACGTGCCCATGGTCGAGATGAACCCGTCGGAAGGCCTCAAGAACAACGTGCTCGGGACCCGCACCCTGGCGGAAGAGGCCTCGCGTGCGCTCGTCGAGCGCTTCGTCTACATCTCGACCGACAAGGCCGTCAACCCTACCAGCGTGATGGGCGCCACCAAGCGGGCGGGCGAGTTCTGCATCCAGGCCATGGCCAGAAGCAGCCCGACCTCGTTCTGCGCCGTCAGGTTCGGAAACGTGCTCGGGTCCAACGGCAGCGTCGTGCCGCGATTCATCGAGCAGATCAGGGACGGCGGACCGGTCACGGTGACGCATCCCGACATGAAGCGGTTCTTCATGCTGATTCCCGAGGCCGTGCAGCTGGTCCTGCACGCTGCCGCGCAGGCGGACCGGGGCGTGGTCTACGTGCTCGAGATGGGTGAACAGATCAACGTGGCCGAGATGGCGCGAAACCTGATTCGCCTGAGCGGTTACCTGCCGGACGAAGACATCCAGATCACCTTCACGGGCCTGCGGCCGGGCGAGAAGCTCTACGAGGAGCTGATCGGCGTCGACGAAACGGCTGAGCCGAGCGGGATCGAGGGCATTCACCGGGTCCGGCCGAACCACTGGGATCGGATGAAGCTGGTCAATGCGTTGATCGAGCGCGCCATCGTCGCTGCGCAGGCCGGCAGAGGACGACGAAGTGCTCGAGCTGCTGGCCGAGATCGTGCCAACCTACACACGATTCAGTGCTACCCGCGCCGGGATCGACCAGCCGCTGCTTGTCCAGTAACCCTCGTTGACGGATCAAAAGTGCGCGACAGTGAATCGATCAAAGTAGTGCCGCGGGCTGCGTGATCGCGGAGGTCCGCGTCAGCCGCCAGTCGCGAGCCGCCAGCCGCCGGTCGCCACGCGCCGGCCTTCAGCGCCGAGCCGCGAGCCGCCAGCCGCGAGCCGCCGCCTGACAGTGATGGCAGTCTTGTGGCTCGCATCGGTGCTGACCAGCGCCGCTCAGGTGCCGGATCCCTGGACCTCGGCGGCCTGGCACTTCGGGCCGCTGGCCGTGTCGCCCAGTTTCGCGATCACGAACCTGGGGATCGACACCAACGTGTTCAACTCGGATTGACCGATCCCAGGAAGGACTTCACCATCACCGCCGGCCCTCGAGCCGAGTGGTGGCTGCGTTTCGGGGCAGGACAGTTCAACGGCAAGAGCGCCGCCGACGTCGTCTACTTTTCGAAGTACGCCACCGAGCGCGCCGTGAATCACAGTCATCGCGTCACGTTCGAATACCCGTTCCTCCGCGTGAAACCCTACGCGGGCGTTTCGTTCCTGGACACGAACGATCGGCCCGGATACGAGATCGACGCGCGCGCCCGCCACACCGAAACCGGCTTACCAGGCCGGCGTGGAGCTCCGGCCGCTCAGCCGCATCCGGCTGGCGCTCGGCGCCGCGCAGACCGTCTATCGCTTCACCGGCGACCAGGTGTTCCTGGGATCGTCCCTGCAGCGACCAGCTGAACCGGACATCGACGACCTACAACGCCACGATCCGCGACGCGCTCACGCCGCTCACGACGATTACGCTTGCAGGCCGAGAACAGGCGCGAGCGATTCGCGCACGCGGTGGCTCGCGACAGCGACAGTTTCCGCATCCTGACGGGCGTGGAGTTCGATCCCTACGCGCTGATCTTCGGCAAGGCCGCGATCGGATACCAGAAGCTGACCACGCGGACTCCGGGCATGCCTGAGTTCTCGGGCCTCGTCGCAGCGGTCAGCCTTTCGTATGCCTATCAGGGGACCACGCGCGTCGACCTGGGCGTCACACGCGACCTCCAGTACTCCTACGACCCGGCCGAGCCGTTCTACATCCAGACCGGCTACAACCTCATGGTGACTCAGCCCATCGTCACGCGCTGGGACGCCCAGGTGCGGGGTGGCCGCTACAGGCTGGACTACCAGCGTGCGGGCGATGCGAGCACGGCAACGCCCGACCGCCTGGAGTATTTCAACACGCTCGGTGGAGGCTTCGGCTATCACCTCTCGGGCGACACGCGCGTTGGATTCAACCTCGACTACTTCCGCCGTCAGTCAGACACGATCTATCGCGGATACAAGGGCCTCCGCGGGGGGCTCGTCGTCACCTACGGGTTCTGAGCCCTGAGTTCACCCGTGGTCACGATTCCTCAGGAACGCACAATGCTTGAGTCGAAGGGTAGACGGACAACGGCCATCACGTTGTTCCGGGCACGTTCGTCACCGACAGTGCTTCTGCTCGCCCTGGTCTTCGGGCTCCTGCTCGCAGCGGGTGCCGGCCTCGGCGCGCGCCAGTCGGGCAACTACGTCATCGGCCCCCAGGACGTGCTCACCATCACCGTGTGGGATCAGGCCGACCTGTCGGGCAAGTTCACGGTCGAGGCAGACGGCAGCTTTACCTTTCCGCTTCATCGGACGCATCAAGGCGGGCGGGCTGACGCTTGCGCGAGTTCGAAACCGAGCTGCGGAAGCGCCTGGCCGACGGGTATTTCAAGAACCCGCAGGTCAGCGTCGGGATCGAGATCTACCGCAGCCAGCGGGTGTTCGTGGTCGGCGAGGTTCGAAGCCCCGGCACCTACCCGCTCACCGGCGATATGACACTCATCGAGGTGCTGGCCCGCGCGGGGTCGACCACGACATCCGCCAGCGGCGAGGCCGTGATCGTCAGGCCTCCGGCCGGCAACACCACCTCGGGTCCGGTCCTGCCCGGCCAGGGCGAGTCGGACGTGATCAAGGTCGATCTCAAAGACCTGCAGGGCGGCGCCATGTCACGGAACATCGCCCTGCGGGACGGCGACACGATCTTCGTGCTGCGCGCCGAGTCCATCTACGTCTTTGGCCAGGTGAAGAATCCGGGCGCGTACGCCCTGCAGCAGAAGGACACGAGCGTGCTGCAGGCGCTCTCGCTTGCGGGAGGCGTCACCGATCGCGGCGCCATCGGCCGCATCAAGATCGTCCGCATCGTCGACGGCAAGAAGGTCGAGGTCAAGGCCAAGCTCACCGACGTCGTCAAGCCGGGCGACACGATCATCGTGCCGGAACGCTTCTTCTGATCTTGTGGTGAATCGTTCCGCCCTTGGGCGAGGTCGAAGGGCCGGGCGATTCTCGTGATTCCGAACCTACCTCGGCCCAGAGCCTGGTCCAGGGGCCGATCGATTCTCCAAAGGTCTTCCACCCATGGCTGATCAGTCCGACCGCACCGTCACCTCACCACAACCGTCATTGCAGCGCGAGTGGCCCGGAACCGACCGCCCCCACCGAGTCCGCGCAGCACCGGCCGGGCTACGGGTCCTACGGCCCGTACGGCGGCTATGGTGGCTACGGCAACTACGGCGGGTATGGTCACGGCTACGGCCCGGAAGTGCCAGCCGGTCAGGCGCACCTGTTCGACTACCTTCGCGCACTGTATCGCCACCGGTGGACAGCGGTGACGGCTTTCATCGTGATCACCGTGGCGGTGACCATCTACACCTTCACGGCCACCCCGATCTTCGAGGGCCGCGTCCAGCTTTTGATCGAACCGGAGAACCCGAACGTCATCTCGTTCAAGGAGGTCGTCGAAGTCGACAAGGCCACCAATGAGTACTACCAGACCCAGTACAGCATTCTGAAGAGCCGGGCGCTGGCCAAGCGGACGCTGACAGAGCCTCAAGCTGTGGGACAACCCAGCGTCCAGCGGACTTCAGGCAGGCAGTATTCTCCTGGAATCCGCTGACCTGGTTCGGTTCCGACCAGAAGCCGAGCAGCGGCACACCTGTGCCCGACGCGGGCGAAACGGTGACGCAGTCAAAGATGATCGATGCCTTTCTCGGGCATCTCACGGTCGCCCCTATCCGGAACAGCCGCCTGGTGGACGTCCGATACAAGTCGACGGATCCCGCCCTGGCCGCCAGCGTGACCAACGCGCTGTCGCAGGCGTACATCGAGCAGAATCTCGAGTTCAAGTTTCTCTCCTCCAAGGAAGCGTCGGACTGGCTGGGCCAGCAGCTTGCCGAGCAGCGCAAGAAGGTGGAAGACACCGAGCAGGCCCTGCAGCGCTATCGCGAGAAGGGCGACGCGATTGCGCTCGAGGATCGGCAGAACATCGTCGTCCAGCGCCTGTCCGACCTCAACCAGGCGGTGACCAAGGCGCGCACCGATCGCATCGAGAAGGAAGCGGTCTATCGCCAGCTCGAGGCCATCCAGGCCAACAAGATCGCACTCGACACGTTTCCGGCCATCCTCTCGAACACCTTCATCCAGCAGCTCAAAACCCAGCTTTCCGATCTTCAGCGCCAGCAGGCCCAGATGGCCGAGCGGCTCGGCGAGAAGCACCCGGACATGATCAAGGGCGCTTCGGCCATCCAGTCGACCGAGGCGAAGCTCCAGGCCGAGATCTACAAGGTCGTGCAGTCGGTCAAGAACGAGTTCCTGTCCGCGCAAAGCCAGGAGCGAACACTTGCCGCGGCGCTCGAGGCGCAGAAAGCCGACGCCCTCGCGCTCAATCGAACCGGCATCGAGTACGGCGTGCTGGCGAGAGAGGCCGAGAGCAACAAGCAGATCTACCAGAGCCTGCTCCAGCGGACGAAGGAAACGAGCATCTCCGGTGAGCTGAAGACCAGCAACATCCGCATCGTCGATCCCGCCGAAACGCCTCGCAAGCCGATCGCTCCCAACAAGCCGCAGAACCTGCTCCTCGGGCTGCTGGGCGGCCTGATTGGCGGGGTGGCACTGGCGCTGTTTGCCGAGTACCTGGACCACAGCGTCAAGTCCCCGGACGAGATCAAGAACTACCTCAACGTTCCGTTCCTCGGCCTGGTTCCCGCCGTGCGCCCGACCGAGCTCTCGACGGGGGGGGCACAGAACGGGGACGGCATCCCGATTCAATTCGCTGAGGCCTTCCGGACGATCCGGACCAACGTGCTCTTCAGCGTTCCGGAGGAGTCTCGCCGGTCCATCGTCGTGACGAGCACGGCGCCCGGCGAAGGCAAGTCGCTCGTCGCAGGCAACCTCGCCATCGCGCTCGCCCAGGCGGGCAACCGCGTGCTCATCATCGACGGCGACCTGCGAAAGCCGCGGCTCCACGAGATCTTCGGGCAGAAGCAGGAGCCTGGCCTCTCGAGCCTGATTGTCGGGGCGGCCAAGGGCGCGGACGTCGTCCGCAAGACGAAGGTGCAGAACCTCTGGATGATCCCGGCCGGGCCCCACCCGCCCAACCCCGCGGAGTTGCTCGGCTCGCGCCGATTCTCGGAGGTCCTCGCGAGCGTGGTCTCGCATTTCGACTGGGTGATTGTCGACAGCCCGCCGGTGATGGCCGTCACCGATTCGTCAATCATTGCCCACGCTGTGGGTGCGGCGCTCTTCGTCATCCATTCCAACAAGACCAATCGGCGCGCCGCCCAGGAGGCGATCGAACAACTCGCCGGGGCGAAGGGCCTCATACTCGGGGCCGTGCTCAACCGCGTGGACATCAACCGGAATCCGTACTACTACTCCCACTACTACCGCCGCGAGTACCGGAACTACTACACCAAGGCCGAATAGCCAGGAATCACGGCCTCTCTTCCACGCGGAACTGATCGTCGAACGCGCATTCGCCGGTCAACGCCGGCGAGGTTGAACCTTCCTCAATGCTGATCGACCTGATCGCGGGCGCGCGCCCGAATTTCATGAAGATTGCCCCCATCATCAGGGCGCTCCATGCGCGCGATTCGCAGCAGCGTGACCTGAGCTACAGGCTCGTCCATACCGGGCAGCACTATGACGCTCGCATGTCGAGTGATCTCTTCGAGCAGCTCGGCATACCCAAGCCACACGTCAATCTCGAAGTCGGTTCTGGAACGCAGGCCGAGCAGACCGCCGCGATCATGACGCGCTACGAAGCGCTGTTATTCAAGCAGCGCAGTGACCTGTGCCTGGTGGTTGGCGACGTGACCTCAACCATGGCGTGCGCCATTGCGGCCCGGAAGCTGTGTATCCGGGTTGCCCACGTCGAAGGGGGAATCCGATCGGGCGACTGGTCGATGCCGGAGGAAATCAACCGGATTGTGACCGACGCCGTCACCGACTGGTTCTTCACCACGAGCGACACGGCGAACAGGAACCTCCGCCGGTCAGGGGTCGACGAGAATCGGATCTTCTTTGTCGGCAACACCATGATCGACACGCTGATGGCGAACATGGACCGGCTGCGGCCACCCGCCTTCTGGGACGAGCTGAGGCTGGAGCCCGGTCAGTATTTCGTGCTCACGCTGCACAGGCCGACCAACGTCGACTCGAAGAGTTCGTTTTCGAAGATCCTCGAGGCCATCGTGGGCGGCGCCTGCGGCCTGCCGGTCGTCTTTCCGGTGCACCCCAGAACGGCAAAGAGCTTGCGGGCCCTGCCATCCTTGAAGCCCGGCCTCCACGCCGTGGAGCCGCAGCCATACCTCGAGTTCAACTTCCTTGTGAAACATGCGCGTGCGGTGATCACCGACTCGGGCGGGATCACCGAAGAAGCTACGGTGATGGGTGTGCCTTGCCTGACGCTTCGCGACAGCACCGAGCGGCCAGAGACGATTGAGGTCGGGACCAACGAGCTGATTGGGACCGATCCCAGCTCGCTCAAGCCGGCGCTCGACCGGGTCTTGGCCGGGCAGTGGAAGCGCGGCGCGATCCCGGAGAAGTGGGACGGCAAGTCCGCCGAGCGGATCGTGACGATCCTCGGGCGTCTTCTCGCAGGAAACTGACGCATCCTCAGGGACCGACCCGTCGTGGGTGAACGCCAGCGGAACCCTCTCAACGCGGCGCCACGCTCACGGACAGTCAGTCCCCCAATGCGCGAATCATGCCGGAGCACAACAGCGTGCGGAACTTCGCGGTAATTGGCGTGGCAGGTTATGTGGCGCCCCGGCACCTCAGGGCGATCCGGGAAACGGGCAATGCCCTGGTCGCAGCCGCCGATCCCAGCGATTCGGTCGGAGTCCTCGATTCCTTCAGTCTCGGCGTGCGGTACTTCAGGGAGATCGAGCGCTTCGATCGCCACCTCGACAAGCTCCGGCGCGGTCCAAAGGCCGACCGGGTCCACTGGGTCAGCATCTGTTCGCCCAACTATCTCCACGACGCGCATGTCCGGCTCGCCCTGCGGAATGGCGCCGACGTCATCTGTGAAAAACCGCTGGTCCTCAATCCGTGGAACCTGGATGCCTTGTCGGAGGTGGAACGCGAAACCGGGCATCGTGTCAACACGGTCCTCCAATTGCGCGTTCACCCGGCGCTCATCAAGCTGAAAGCCGCGATCGAGGCGAGACAGAGCACCTCGTCGGCCGAGGTCGTGCTGAACTACGTGACGAGCCGCGGTCCGTGGTATTCCGTGTCGTGGAAGGGAATCGAGGAGCAATCGGGGGGCATCGGGACGAACATCGGAATCCACTTCTTCGACCTGCTGATGTGGCTCTTCGGCCCGGCGGGCCGGTGCGAGGTCCAGGTTCGCGACAACACCCGCATGAGCGGGTTCATCGAACTGGCGAAAGCGAACGTCCGCTGGTTTCTCTCCGTGAGCCCGGCAGACCTTCCTGCAGGCGTGCGGGAAGGGGGGCGCTCGACGTACCGGTCGATCACGGTCGATGGCAACGAAATCGACTTCACCGAAGGGTTCACCGACCTGCACACCCGTGTGTACGAAGAGACGCTGGCCGGCCGCGGTCACGGCATCGCCGACGCTCGACCGTCGATAGAGCTCGCGCACCGATTGCGCACCGCGACACCAGTCACCGCCGGGCCGCGACACCCGGCAGCGGCCAGGATCTGATGCTCCGCGGACTGGCAGCAGACCTCACCAGGGTGCAGTGAGAACCACACCGGCCGAGCGGCAACACTACGAGATCCGCGAACGCTGGGACCTCGACGAGATGAGGCGGACAGAGTCCGCCCGATTGAAGGTCGTTGCGGGGTTCGTTCCTGAAGGCGTGCGGTCGCTGCTTGATGCGGGCGGCGCAAATGGCCTGTTTGCCGAGGAACTCCAGCGCGCGAGACCGGACATCGGGCGCGTGGTCTGCCTGGACAGAAGCGCCGCCGCACTGAAGGCGGGAAGCGGACCGAGAGTCCAGTCGTCGTTGGAAGCGCTGCCGTTTTCCGACGGGACGTTCGATGCCGTGACCGTCCTCGAAGTGCTCGAGCACCTGCCGGCCCCGGTGTTCAGCGTGGCGCTCGAGGAACTCGCGCGTGTCGCCGGCGGGTGGCTGCTCGTTGCGGTGCCGTTTCGGCAGGACCTGGAACGAATGCTGGTCACCTGTCCGGCGTGCCTCGCCAGATTCAATCCGTACTTCCACGTTCGGAGCTTCGACAAGCGCCGCCTGCGAACGCTGTTCGACAGGGCTGGCTGGGAGTGCGTCCGCATCGGGTTCGAAGGTTCATCGGAAACGCTTGTCGGGAGCGGTCCGCTGGTGAGATTGTTCTCGAGGCGGCAGACGACACAGAGTCCCTTTCGATTTCCTATCCCTTGCCCGGTCTGCAGCGAGAGCCTGCCGGCCGCAGCTTCGCCCAATCCCGGCACGAGCTGCGCGGGTGATCGGCCTTCCCCACTCCGCCGCGCGGTTCGGCGCGTGTGGCCCAGACGCGTGGTCCCGGCGCGCGCTGTCGCCCTGTACCGGCCGGTGCCGGCTGCCTCTGGCCACCCCTCCGGCGCCCGCGCCTGATGCCTCTCGCCTTCCGCCAACATCTTTCGGATCTCCGGCGAGTGGCTGGCGGCACTTTCGCCCGCCAGGCTTGGCTCGTCGTCGTGGGAGACGGCATCACGACGATCTCGGTGATACTTGCCGGCGCCGCCCTTGCCAGGGCGCTGACGCGCTCAGACATGGGGACCTATCGAGAGGTCCAGTACCTGACGCTGCTGACGGCCACGCTGGCCGAATTCGGGCTTGGGGCTGCGGTCTATCGGTATTGGGCGGACGCGGGCGCCGATCGCCGGCGCCGGCTTGCCCGCCTGCTTCTGGTGATGTCGGGCGTGACCGGCGCCGCCGGGACGATCGTGCTTGCTGCGCTCGCTCCCTTCCTGTCGAGTGCGCAAGGGAACCCTGAACTTCGCGCGGCGCTGCTGGTGGGCTCGGTCTACCCGTTTGCCACGGTCCCGCTGGCCATACTTCGTCCGGTTCTCATCTGCAGGGGATTCGGATTGCGGGCCACGCTCCTCGAGACGCTCTTCGCCTGCGGCCCGCTCATCGTGCTCGTGGCAGCCATTCTGGCGGGATGGGGATTCATTGCGGCGCTGACTGCATGGAGCGCGACGTGTGTCCTTCGTCTGACCGCAGTACCCATCGTCCTCGGTCGCGACCTGGTTGGTCCCGGCGGCCGTCCGCGGCGGGAGGAATTCAACGAGATCGTCGCGTTCTCGGGCCCCATTCAGCTCAGCCGGGTTCCGGGGCTCGTCCTCTCGTACCTCGACAAGATCGTGATGTCGGTCGCCCTGTCGCCTGCACAGTTCGCCATCTACAGCAACGGCGCGCGAGAACTTCCGCTCATCGGGCAGCTGGGTTCGTCGGTTGCGAGCGTCGCGGTCCCGCGCTTCGTCAGAGAGCACGCCGCCAGGGGTTTCGACGGAACGCTGGATCTGTGGCGCCGGGTGGCGATCTGGTCCGCGGCGGTGGCTTTCCCGATTGGCGCCTTCAGCGTCGTGTACTCGCGCCCGATCATGGAGGTGCTCTTCTCGGCCAAGTACCGGGAAAGCGCCGGGCCGTTCGCCGTCTTCGCGTGCCTCACCTTCATTCGATTCATCGACTACGGAAGCCTGGCCAAGGTCCTGGACCAGACCGGGATCATCCTCAGGGCCTCGATCGTCTCAGCGCTCTTCTTCCTGCTGGCGGCGCCTGTGTTTGCATGGCTGGGCGGGCCGATTGGGATGGCGATATCGGTCGTGCTGGGCACCGCGGCAAACGCCGCGCTGTTGCTCGTCGCCTACCGCCAGCGAACCGCTCGATCGCTCACCGATTTCTTTCCCGTGCAGCGCCTCCTGACGCTGCTGAGTCTTTCCTTCGTGGCAGCCATTGCCGCTTCAGCCGTTCTCGAGCAACTTCTCCCCGTGCTCGAAGGTGGAAAGACGATCACCCTGGCGTTCAGGCTGGGCGTGCACGCGAGCGGAGCGGGGCTCGATCTACCTGGCGGCGCTTGGGCTTGCGCGAGGGCTGCTCCTGCCACCTCCGGACGCGCCGGGGATCGACGCGTCATGACGGCCCTGGGCAAGGGTGTGCGGAAACCGTCGCTGATGTACCTGGCCACGGCGTTCCCGCCCATCTCGTCCATCGCGTCAGTCCGATCGAAGAACGTCGCGAAGCACCTTGCGAGACAGGGGTGGCGCGTGCGGGTCGTGTGTCTTGATCCACGCCTGGTTCGCCCGCACTACACGTCGGACGAGTCCGGGCAGGCTGAGACAGCCGGAATCGAACGTATCGAGACCGGGTTCGAGTTGAAGTTCCTCCTCTCCGGGTTTCTTCGGGACAACGGATGGCGGTGGACCCGGCTTGTGAAACGCGTGGCCCGCCGGCTCGGCAGCACCGCCGGACTCGATGAGGGACTCGGATGGATCCGGCCTGCGCTGGCGGCATGCCGGCGCGTGCAGCCGGGGGACGTCGACCTGGTGTTTGCGACCGGATCCCCATTCATGACGTTCGTAGTGGCCCGAAAGCTCGCCAGGCGGCTCGGGTGTCCGTTCCTCCTCGACTACCGGGATCCCTGGACCGCATCGCCTCACCAGCGGTCAAAGCCCTCGTGGGTCCACAGACTCGAGCGCGGCCTCCTGAAGGACGCCGCGGCGGTGACAACGGTTTCTCCGTCCTGGACCGACTACTTGAGGGGACTGGACCCGTCGTTGTCCGTCTCTACCGTGACGAATGGGTACGACCCGGAAACGACCGGGCCGGTGAAAGCCCGGGCCTTCGACGGGCCCGCGATCGTGCACGCCGGAGCGTTCTACCCGCCGAAACGCGTCCTGGACCCCGTCTTGCGGGCCGTGGCGATTGCGCGCGCAGCGATTCCGCGCCTGGAATTCCACCATTTTGGTCCCGACGCAGACGTCGTGACATCTAAGGCCAGGGATGCGGGTATTCTCGACGCCCTGCGATGTCATGGCATCGTCGGACGAGACGAAGCGTGGTCCGCGATAAAAGGGGCCCTGGCGTCAGTCGTGATCACCTCGGTAGAGGAACGCGCAGACGAGCTGGACAAGGGCGTGCTGACCGGAAAGATCTTCGAAGCGATCGGGATGCGCACGCCAATCCTCCTCGTGGCGCCGCCCGACACTGACGTTCGCGGCGTGCTGGCCCGAGCACACGCAGGCGAGTCATTCACCGGCAACCAGATCGACGCGATGGCGAACTACCTGCTGAAGTTGGCGCGTGGCCAGGGGCGGCCCGGTTTCGAAGGCGCCGACACGTACGCATGGCCGTCGCTCGCCGGTCAACTCGACGCCACGTTCCGGTCGGTGCTCGAATGCCGATGCTGACACGCCAAAACGGATTTCCGCCCCTCGAGACGTCAGCGAGCGACGATCGATCGCGGCGGATATGGACAAAGCTGTCTGTATGGTGGGCCGTTTACTACACGGCCATCCTGACTGTTGGCCGCATCGAAGAGTGGACGCAGCCCGTCATCTGGATCGGCGCGCCGATCGTGCTGGCCGTGACCGCCAGAAGCCTCGCGAGCAGGCTCGCCACGATGCCTTCCGAGACGGCGCGACTCGGCCTGTTCGTAGCGTGGGTGCTGCTCGGCGGCTTTGTGATGACCGATTCGGCGGCCTATTGGTACTACTTCAGGATGATCCTGGAGCTGGTCGTGGTCGTCGCGGTCCTCGGGGCCGTCGTGCGCAATGGCGGGTCTTTGATGCCGATGTGGTGGGCGTTCATTGTCGTCGCCGTATTCAACACGATCGCCGTCCTGGTGACCGGCGACGTCTACCTTCCGGGCGGGATCCGCGACATGCAGCGGCAAGAGGGTCTCGCCGGCAACTCAAACGCCCTTGGTTTCTTCTGCTTCTTGGGAATCCTGGGGGCGATGGCCGTTGTTGGCGAGATACGGCGCAAGGCCACGCGGGCGGTGTGCGCCACGGGCGCCTTCATTTCCTTCGTGGGTATGATTCTCTCCGGGTCGAGAGGCGCGTACCTCGTGTTCGTACTGGCCATTACGCTGTGGCCTGTCATGTGTTACTCGCACGGGCGAAGAAACGCATGGAAGACGGCTGGTGCGACGCTCGCGGTCTGCGCCGTGCTCTACGGCGTGGTTCAGTGGATCCAGACGGCAACGCTTCTGGGGTCCCGCTCAACCGTTGAGGCCGCCCAGATCGAGGAAGATCAGCGCGGCTCGCGCCTCCAGCTCGCCGAGGCGGCGGTTCGGCTGATCGGGCAGTATCCGATCGCGGGCGTAGGTGTCGGGCAGTTTTCGATCGCCAGCGGGGAGGGGTGGGAGGCCCACAACGAGTGGCTGGAGCTTGCCGCCACAACGGGCGTACCGGGCCTGCTGCTGTTTGTGAGCATCTATTTCTCCGTCTGGCGGCGACTGGCCCGGGCGGTCACTGGCATACGGGATCCGATATCCAGCTACCGTGCCAACATTGCGCGGCTCGCCCTGATCGTCCTGGTGGTGGCAGGGGCGCGTCTTTCGGCCAAACTACATCAGCATCGACACCGTGTTCCTGCTGGCCGTTGTCGTCGGCGCTTCCTACGCTGCGGAGGGGGAAGCGCGAAGGTTGCGATACCTCCACGCCCCGTTGGCCCAACCTCTCCCGGCGGCAATCCGCGATCGGATGCCTGGCCGGCCCGGGTGGCCCGCACGCCCTGCCGGCAACGCCGGTTTCTCAGCCAGGCCGTCCGCGCCTTCATCCGCCGACGCGTCCAAGATCAGATGAGGCTGCGCTTGCCCCAGGCGGACCCGCCGGACCCCGCGAGAGATAGCCGTCACTAATCGAATGACGTGGCATCAATACTTGCCGCAGTGGATTCCCACCGCTGCCAAGGCCCAATACGAACAGGGGCGTATCCGGCAGAGGATCGCCGCAGCGGAACGCCAGCTCGTGAGCGAGGCTCAGCGCGTTTCGGACGCATGCCTGGAGAATATGGCGGGCCTCGAGGCGTGGCAGCAGGAACGAGAAGATCTGAAGCAGAAGCTCGCCTACATGCTGGGATTGCACCCCCAGCGGGAGCGAACCCCGCTTCGGGCCGAGCTCGCCGGGTGCCAGCAACTGCCGGCCTACACGATCGAAAAGCTCATCTTCCAGAGTCAGCCCGGGCTGTACGTCACGGCGAACTTCTACCTCCCTCGAACGCGGGACGGAAAGGTTCCGTGCGTCATCTACCTGAACGGCCATTGGCCATCGCCCTACGGCGCGAAGACCGGGTACCAGGACAGATACCTCTGGTATCCAGCTCACGGCTTCGCATGCCTCACCGTGGATCCGCTCGGATTCGGGGAGATTCCCGGGATCCATCATGGGACGAGCTCGCTCGGATTCTGGAACTGGCTCTCACTCGGTTACACCCCGGCGGGCATCGAGGTGTGGAACGCGATGCGGGCGCTCGACTGGCTCGAGACGCGGGCCGAGGTCGACGCGGCAAGGGTCGGGCTGACTGGAATCTCGGGCGGCGGCGTCATCTCCCAGTACTTTGCCGCGCTCGACGAGCGAATCGCCGCAACGGCTGCGTCGTGTTCGACCTACACCATCGGCACGCAGGCAGCGCTGAACCTGGTGCAGGAGCAGTGCGATTGTACGTACTACCCGAACGTGCATCGCCTCGACTTCCCGAGCGTTCTGGCGCTGGTGGCGCCACGCCCCCTGCTCGTGCTTGGCGGAAGGAAGGACCCGATCTTCCCACCCGCCGGGTTCCGAAGGGCGTACCGCCGCGCGGGCAGAATCTACGACCTGTATCGACAGGCGCCCGGAGACGAAACCAGAATCCGGCTGGTTGAGTCATCAACCGCGCACGCGGATCCTCCTCAGTTCCTTCAGGAGTGCCGGAGCTTCATGCGGAAATGGCTTCGACCATCGACCGTGGAATCGCAGGCTCCGGCAGAAGATCCCAGTCCAACGCCACAATCACCAGGCGACCTTGCCTGCCTTCGAGCGCTGCCGCCCGGCGCGACGAACTTTCACATCCACGACACGTGGTTCAACCAGCCGAATGATGCTCGTCGACGTGCCGAATGCCCCAAGGCCTCGGTGCGAATCGACCTGCAGTCATTCCTCCTGTCGGAAGTCTTTTCCTGGTTTCCCGCAGAACAGGCGCCGTTCAACACGCGGCGCCTCAGAAACAGTGGAGGATCCGCGGGCCGCTTCGCGAACTTTGGCGACTACGAATTCGAAACCGAGCCTGGAGTGAGGATCCGGGCGACCAGGCTGAACCCACGTTCCTCGCCTCCGCGAGCGCCCGTCCTGATCTACATCAAAGGGCCGTCCGAGCAATCATCGACGGTGGATCTCGACGAGTTCCTCCCGCTGCTTTCGCATACCGCGGTCATCATCCTGACGCCGCGATTCGCCGACATGCTGATCCAACCGGACGACTTTGCGAGGATCGAGAGAACGGCGGCGCTGACGGGTCGAACAGTGGCTGCGCTCAGGGTCTGGGACGTGATACGCACGGTGGCGTGGGTTGGCAGCGAGGCAGATGGCGAGATTGGGCCGTTCTGCGTCTACGGCCGCGGCGAGAACGGTGTGATTGGCCTGTACGCGGCGCTGCTCGAGCATCGCATTGGCCACGTCATCCTGCGCCGCCCGCCCTCTTCCCATCGAGATGGCCCGGCCATCCTGACCGTTTTGCGCCACACCGATATTCCGGACGTCGCCGCCGCGCTGGCCCCCAGACCGGTAACGGTTCTCCGCTCGTTCGTCGACCACGTGCTCGACTCGACCGGCGCTCCGGCCGCTGATGCCTGGCCCGACGAACACGTCCTGGTGGCAGGCAGTCTCGCCGAAGCGCTGTTGAGTCGCGTTCATGCCCGTTGACATCCAGGGCGGGGCCGAAGCCACTTTCGTCCGCATGCTCAGCGAAGCTGAATTCGCGCGGCAACAGAAGAAACTTGGCCAGCGCATTCACGAACATGACGGCGTGTGGTGGGAGCAGGTCAATACGATGTACTGCAAGCCCGCGTTCGAGTTCCGCGCGTTCGCCCCGGGAACTCGCCCAAATTCGCCCGGAAGCTCTACGATGTCTACCTCAAGGTGCAGTCCATGGCCGGTATTTACCACGCGCTGGGGTCGGACAAAGCGGCCAAGGGAGGCGCGTACACCTGGTACATCGAGCAGCGTTGGGAGGCGTCGAAAAGCACCGTCTATGAGTTCATCGGGGTCGAGGAGATGGAGGAGATTTTCGCCCAAACCGGTCAGACGGATGAAATCAGGAAGAAGCTTGCTCTTCGTCTCAACGACTATGTCCGTGCCATCCCTGAAAGCTTCATTCTCCAGCTCGAAGAACAGGCCAAGCTGCACATATTTCTGGACCGTCTCGCATCATTTCCGTTTTCCGCGTTTTTCCGGTATTTCAACCATACCCTCGCGGATGCCGGCGATGTCCGGGAGCCGTTATTCGAGCATGCGCCCGTCATGCTCATGCTTGACCTTCTGGAGAAGCTCCATGTCTCGTTCAGCCTGTTCCACCTTGCCGCGCCAGATTATCTTTATGCTGAGGAGCCCGTTGCATATTATCTTTTTGCGCGTGCGGGGCTGAAACCGGGAGAAGGCAAAGAGGCGGGGAAGATCGACGCAGAGCTCGCACGCCTGCGCAATGACGTGACCGAGCTGGCCAAGGAGATTGATTCATTTGAAGCCGCCGTCCCCCTGCTGGACCTGCTGCGTTTCTTCCGCAATGACCCATGGTTTCAGCTCGTGTTCAACGCCCCGCGGCTCTATCTGCGAAGCCTCTATTTCTCCACGCTCAAGCAGCGCCTGGGTCAGGAGCTCGATGAACGGCTCGGCACGATCAAGGAAAGAGTGATCGACAGAAAGATCCAGGAAGTGCTGAAGGGCCCCCGGCTCGTGGAGTTCACCTATTACAGGGAAAACCCCGATTTCGATTTTCGCAAGCTCGGTCTTCCTTACTTTTCCTGCATACGAAGCCTCTCCATCGTCTACAACTACATCCTGCAGCAATTCAAAGGCACCGTGCAGGACGCGGCACAAATTGTGGCGGGTACGGCGCTCGCAAGCAACCGCATCCTGCAGAACAGGCTCACACAAAACATCTCAGGCATCGAGGATCTTGAGGCGCGCGTCGTGCTCTTCGACCGTTCACTCTCACCGGATGAGGAAGACGGCAAGCAGCTGGGGCGGTACCGGTTCAGCGTGGCCACGGACCTTCTGCTGCAGAAAAGCTACCGTGGTTTCATCATGCAGAAGGACCATGAGGCCCGGGACCTGATAGACAAGGCGCGCGAATATCTGTCGGGTGTGCGCAGGATTTTTGACGAGATCCGCACCAGCACATTTGAAAATACACGCTCTCTTCTGAAAACGCTGCATATGTACAGGGGGAGGAATCAAACCCTCGGCCAGATCCTGAACATGCGCGCCGAGGCCCTGGGCTCTTTCCTCAGGCTTCTGGATCAGCTTCTGGAGATGGAGAACGGCTCCTGAGCGGCCAGCTCCCGAAGCCGCCGCGTGGTCTCACGCGGGTCTTCGACAAGCACGCACCGGCCGGCAATCAGGTCCGCTATCCCGGTTTCACGGGGATAGCGAGGAATGATGTGCAGGTGCAGGTGACTGATGGAAGCGCCCGCGGCCGCTCCCATGTTGTAGCCAATGTTGTACGCGTAGGGCGCGCAGGCTGTGTCCAGGATGCCAAGAAGCCAGCGCTGCAGCAGCCATAGTCTGCGCTCTTCACCCTCCGTCAGCTCGCGGACGTCTTCAACGTGTCGCAGCGGATACACCAGGAGGTGGCCGGGATTGTACGGGTACAGATTGACCGAGGCAATGAACAGCTCGTCCCGCCAGATGCTGAGGTCCACAACGTCGGAGCTTCGGTCCCGCGTCAGGCAGAAGATGCATCCCGGGGGATGGCGCCCTTTGACATAGGCCATCTTGTCGAAATTGAAAAAATATCCGCCGTCTTCCACGCGCTTACTCAACGGCCGGGAGCTTGTCCAGAAGGTCGAGCGTCTGCAAATCCCTGGACGTCAGATTTTCGGACTTGACCAGAAAAAGAAACTTGATGAGCGCAGGGTATTTGCTGAAAAGCTCGCCATAGCGCGTGAGAAGGGCAATGCCTGCCTCCTGACGCTGCAGGGAGCTCCTTTGCGTGGCCTCCTCCGCTGCAAGCCGTGACGCCAGACCCGCAAGGGCGGTTTGCTTCAGATCCACGGCGTGCAGGTAGGCGCTCTTCAATTTGGCGTAAAGCTCCGGATCCGGCATGCGCAGAACCGACGGAGCGATGGAAATAAACTGCACCTGCGGGAACTTTCCCGGCAGCTCCTCCGTCACCGCATTCGCGAAATCAGCGGCCCGGGGGATTCCCCCCCCTGTGCCCGTCACTTCCCCGCCGGCGGCAATGCGAAGAGAAATGGCGGCTGCCTGCCGCTGCAGCTCCGCCTGGAGCTGTTGATGCCAGCCGGCAAGGGTCTCCTGCCGACTCTGCCGGCTGAGCTGCCGCGGCGTCCTGCGACGCGTACTTCTGCTGCTGACGACGCGCCGTGCGCCCCGACACGGAGGTCGCCGTCCCGGCGACAACCGCGGTCCTTGCCGCCACCCCGACGAGACCTGGTCCTCGACGCCTCATGGTCGGTTCACCTCTCCTTCCGGTTCAGATGGACGCCGCGTACTCGACGGCCGCTTCCACCACGTCGCGCGGAACGCGCTCGAGGTCCCACAGCTCGCCGCCGGCCTTGACGATGGCGTCGGCGATCTTCGCGGCCCAGACGTCCTCCCACACGAGGAGTCCACCGAATTGTTCGGCTCGGAGTATCCTCGGCGACGGCCATGATGTCCTCATCGTTCGGGAGACCGCCGGACTCGCTCCCGATCAGCTCCGAGAAGGCCGCACCGACCTCCGAATCGAGGTCCTCGACCTCCAACGCGGCGGCGTTGCCGTCGGCATCCTTGATCACGAACGCGAGATCGATGATGCGGATCGTTCCGGCGTCCACCTGCTCCTTGAGAGCGGGCACGATCTCCCCTTTGAACTGGTTCCCGGGGAACGCAACGACCATGTACTCGACCGGTCCGATACCCATTGGCTCCCTTCCCCCTTCCGAGCGTGTCAGAACACGCGGGAGTCTCTCACGTGTCCGCGGGGCCCCGCACCCAGCGACGTCGGATGCGTTCCTATGAGTGCGCCGACGTCGGGAAGAGTCCCTCCGCCAGCTGGCCCGCGAACCCCCGCGCCTGGTCCAGGTGGTAGTCCCGGAGGTTGGTCGGCGGGATCCTCACCCCGAGGTACTTCTCCCTGTACTCGCCGGACCCCAGGTAGCTCAGCAGCGACAACAGGGACCGGATCTGGCCACCCTGGTAGCGGAAGTGGATCCCGTCGACGAAATCGCCGCCGTGCTTGATCCCGAGCCTCCGGACCGTCTTCAGGTTGTGTTTCCAGTACCGGCGGCAGGCGACGGCGACGGCGAACCTCTTGCCCTTGAGGACGTTGCCGGCGACCCCGCACTCGAGGAACGAGCGGATCGGCACGTTCGTGGACAGCCACCACGTTGGCGAGCCGATGACCACGAGGTCGAACTCTCTGTCGGTCACCACGTCCGGGATGGTGATCTTCCCCGTGCCGCGCATGACCTCGACCGGGATCATGCCGACGAGCTCCCGGAGCGGGTGCGGCATCGGGAACTGCTCGAACCGCTTCTCGTAGCGGGGGTCGACGAACCCGATGAGGCCGAGCTCGACGTCGCAGCCGCGATCGCGGAGCACGCCGGCCATCGCGTCGATCACCTTCTTCGTCTGTTGCGTGTACGTGTAGTACAGGAACAGGACCGACGGCTTCCGTTCGGGATCCAATCGTCCCCTCCTCGACCGGGCTCGACCGGCGAGCAAGGCTAACCGCATCCCCGCTAGGCTGCGCGCCGTGGCGACGGGGAGGGACGCACAGGCGGGTTCGACCGCTCCGGATCGGGGCACGCTGGTCCTGCTCGCTCTCATCTTGGTGGCGGCGGTCGCCAACCTGAACCTGGCGGTCGCGAACGTCGCGCTCCCGTCGATCGGCGCGGCATTCGACTCCTCGCAGACGATGCTCAACCTGATCGCGGTCGGGTACTCGCTCGGCCTGGCCGCGTCGGTGCTGTACTTCGGCGCGCTCGGCGACCGCTACGGCCGCAAGATGATGCTGATCGTCGGCACGGCGCTCGCGATCCCCGCGAGCCTCCTCGCGGCATTCGCCCCGACGGACACGATCCTGTTCCTCGCTCGGGTCCTGGGCGGCCTCGCAGCGGGTATGGCGTTCCCGACGACGCTCGCGCTCATCACGGCACTGTGGTCCGGGCCACCGCGCACGAAGTCGATCGCGCTGTGGTCGGGGATCGGTGGCGCGATCTCGGCACTCGGACCGCTGCTCTCCGGCTTGCTGCTCGAGCACTTCTGGTGGGGCTCGGTCTTCCTGCTCACGTTGCCGCTCGCGGTCGTCGCGCTGTTCCTCGCCGCGCGACTCGTTCCGGCCCACGTGAACGAGGCGACCGACCCGGTCGACAACCTCGGCGGCGTCCTGTCCGTCCTGTTGGTCGCCGCGCTGGTCCTCGCGATCAACTTCGCAGCCGTGCCGAACGAGGCGAGCCTCGTGCTCGGCCTCGCGGCGATCGCGATCGCGTCCGGCATCGCGTTCGTCGATCCGGCAGCGGCGCGCGGGGAACCCGCTCTACGACCTGCACATCGCCGGCCGTCGTGTCTTCTGGGTCGCAGCGTGCGCCGGCATCATCGTGTTCGGCACGCTGATGGGCGCGATGTTCATCGGCCAGCAGTTCCTCCAGAACGTCCTGGGCTACGACACGCTCGACGCCGGCGCCGCGATCCTGCCCGCCGCGTTCCTCATGGTGCTGATCGCGCCGCGCTCCGCGAAGCTCGTCGAGGCGCGCGGCGCGAGGTTCACCCTGCTGACCGGCTACGCCTTCTGCCTGCTCGGCTTCGTCTGGATGCTGCTGTTCTGGAAGGAGGGCATCCCGTACTGGGAGGTAGGCATCGCGTACGCGCTGGTCGGGGCGGGCGTCGGGTTCGCGGGGACGCCGGCGTCGCATTCGCTCACCGGATCGGTGCCGGTCGACAAGGCGGGGATGGCTTCAGGCACCGCCGACCTCCAGCGAGACCTCGGAGGCGCCTTGATGCAGTCGATCCTCGGCGCGTTGCTGACGGCCGGCTACGCTGCCGCCGTCTCGGCCGCGATCGCGACCGCGCCGAACGGGAGCCAGATCACCGACAGCACGCAGTCCGCGCTCACCAAGTCGTTCGCGAGCGCGGAGCAGGTCGCCGCGCAGTACCCGCAGTACGCGAGCGCCATCACCGCCGGCGCGAAGTCGTCGTTCCTCTCAGGCGCGGATTGGGCGTACACGGCCGGCATCGTCGCGATCGTGCTCGGCGGCGTGCTCGTGTTCTTCGCGTTCCCGAAGGCGCGTGAAGAGAAGGAGCTCCTGGCGAACTACCACGCCGAAGATCAGAGCGCGCCGACCGGCTGAACCACTGAATCATCCGATTCGGGGGATGCCTCGTTTCTGGGAGGCGACAGATCGTTCTCTGTGAAGGCAGGTGGGGGCGCACCTCGAACATCTCCACATCCGATCTGCCCGGGCGGTCCTCAACGCAAGGGGCCGTTCGGCCGTACGGCCTGGGACGGGACCCGTCCAATCTGGCAGTGAGTTCGCGGGCGCTTGATAGCGACCTGCGTAGAGAGGAGGGGTCATGTCTAGCAGAACAGATCCGACGCAGAACGACGTGGTCCAAGTGCCGGAAACGGCCAGGACCGGGGCGCACGTCTCGAGGGCCGAGCCGAGCGGGGCGGCGGTCGGTTGGATCAGCTTCGCGGGGATCCTGTTGATCATCGGAGGGTCGTTCGCGATGCTGGCGGGCTTGGCCGGGATCATCAACCCCGACACGTTCGTGGTCACGAAGGACAACCTGGTCAAGGTGAGCACGAGCACGTGGGGATGGTGGCACCTCGTCCTCGGCGCGATCGTGTTCTTCTCGGGCTTCGGCGTGTTCATGGGCAACGTGCTCGCGCGGACGATCGGCGTGATCGCGGCGATCGTCAGCATGATCTCGGCGTTCGTCTACATGTCCGTCTACCCGATCTGGGGCATCACGATCGTCGCCATCGACTTCGCGATCATCTGGGCGCTCACGGTGCACGGCCGCGACATCCAGAAGGCCGAGCGGATGGGTGAGGTGTAGCGCTCTCACCGCTTGGGCGATGCAACGGCAGGCGCCGCGAGAAAGGTTGCGGCACCTGCCCGCATCAGGGTCGTGCGGTTCATCCGGATAGGGGGATGGTGGCAGGGGCACCCCGACCTAAGGTGAGATCGCGACACCGAGAAAGAGGTCGTCATGGAGAAGCACAAGATCGTGCGCGAGGCGTACCTGTACGGCTACCCGCTTGTCACGTTGGACATGACGCGCAGAGCACGAGACGAACGTTCAGTGTGCCTGACGGCGCGCACGCTCCGATGGGACAGCTGTTCGAGGTGTGCAGGAGTACCCGCCGGTCGACGACCACGGGGCCGCTGCCCCCAATGCGGACACCCTCTACACGATGACGTGGCTCGACGTGTCGCACGAGCCGTGGGTGTTCAGCATCCCCGACATGGGGGATCGCTTGTACATCATGCCGATGCTGAGCGGCTTCAATGAGGTGTTCTTCGTGGCCGGATCGCGAGCCACGGGCGGCGGATCCCAGGAGTACGTCGTCACGGGGCCGGAGTGGTCGGGCGCGTTCCCGATGGCCCGACGCAGGTCGAGTCGCCCACCGCGCTCGTGTGGATCCTGGGTCGCGTCTACTGCGAGGGTACGCCGGAGGACTACGCCGCCGTGCGCGAGCTCCAGGACCGCTTCTCGAGCGTCCCTCTCAGCGCCTACGGCGGAACCTACGCGCCACCGGCTGGCGTCGTGGACGAGACCTTCGACATGGAGAAGGAGGTCCGGAAGCAGGTCAACGATCTGCCGTTGGACGAGTTCTTCACCTACCTCGCCCGGCTCTTGGAAGCCAATCCCCCGAAGCCGGAGGACGGCGAGATCGTCACGCGGATGAAGGAGATCGGCCTCGAGCCCGGGCAGGAGTTCGATCGCCACGTGCTGCCGAAGCTCGGGCACAGGCTCGACCCGAAGCTGGCGTTGCTGGAGTTGGTCCGCTCCGTGAAGGCCACCGAACCCATCAACGGCTGGCTCTACTGGACGAGCAAGGCCGGCCAGTACGGCATGGATTACGAACGGCGGGCGATGGTCACCTTGATCGGCCCGGGGCTCAACTTCCCACAGGACGCGATGTACCCATTCTCTGAGAAGGACATCGACGGCAAGCACTACGACGGCTCCAAACATGCGTACGTCATGCGCTTCGCGAAGGGGCAGATGCCGCCGGTCAAGGGGTTCTGGTCGCTGACGATGTACGACCCGGACTTCTTCTTCGTGCCGAACCCCATCGACCGGTACAGCCTGAGCCAGCGGGACACGTTCGTCACCAACGACGACGGCTCGGTGGACCTCTATCTCCAGGCCGAGTCACCCGGGCCGGACAAAGAGGCGAATTGGCTGCCCGCCCCCAAGGGCAAGTTCGTCCCGATGCTCCGGCTCTACTGGCCAAAGGACACGCCGCCCTCGATCCTCGATGGGACGTGGACGCCGCCGCCCGCGAAGCGCGTGCCATGACGGGCTTCTACTGCCGTCGCCTCTAACGAACGAAGGGAGAGACCATGGGTTTGTTACGGAAACATGTTCCAGATGAAGGCGCCACAACGACCGTGAAGGAATTCGACAACGTTCGGGGCCTTCGGTTCTGCGAGATCTTCCTGATCGGAGGCAACGCCATCACGAAGAACCTCAAGGCGGCCGTCTACAACACCACTGGGCTGAACTACCGAGACGATCCACTCAACTCGTGTCCCGATGAGTTGGTGAACCGGTTGGACCTGGCCGCGTACAAGAAGCAGTACAACGTGCTCGCCGTCTACCTCAACAAGCCGAGGTTCTGGGTGTACGACCATCTGAAGGTGCCCGTCGGGCCGGTGCGTGAATTCGACGGCCTCAGGGGTTACTGGATGGGCCTCGGCTTGATCCCGAAGGATGCCAACGTGAAGGAAGCGGGCTGGCTCACCTATCGGAAGTCCCCGATCGAGCGGAAGACCGAGATCACCTTCCGGCAGGGCACGCCGGTCCACATCCTCGACGATCCTGAAGGCAAGCCGTGGGTGATGAAGGCGTTCAGGGACAGCCACGATCAAACGTACGGGTCGCTCGAGGCGTTGGGCGAGAGGTACGAGCGTCTCCCTGACGGATGGAAGTTCCGCATGGCGGAGTTGGACAAGGAATTGGTTCTCGCGCCAACCAAAGCTGGCGGAACCGCCACGGTCATGCAGGACGAATTCGAGAACACGTTCGACTACCTGGGCGATGGCACCTCGAACTATCTGCCGTGATGTCGCTCGCCGGTGCGTCGAACGAGAAGGAGGCAACATCATAAGCTGTCTGCCAAGCTGCCGGAGGACGACCAGGGCTCGAAGCTAATGCGCTTCGAGGGGGTCCGCGGCCACCGGTACACCAAGGTCTTCCTCATCGGTGGCCACGCGATCACGCACCACCTCGTCGGCGGTGTCTACAACACGCTTGGGTTGAACGACCCGAACGGGACCGGTGATACCAGTCCACAGGCGCTGCTCGACAAGGTCGATGAGGATGCCTTGAAGGAGGAATACGAGCTCCTCGGTGTGTTCAAGAACGGTCCGAGGCTCTGGTGCCTGGATTGGGTCGAGGTCATGGTCGGCGCGGAGCGCGACTTCCACGGTCTCGAGGCGCGGTGGGTCATGTGGCTCGACGTGCCCAAAGAGATGCGGAAGCACGAGAGCGTCGCGTACAAACAGATCAGCGGCAAGCGCGACACGCAGCTCGGGATCGACGCGGGTTCGCCGGCCTTCCTCCTCGACGATCCCGACGGCGACACGTGGTGTATGAAGTCAGCCAGCCTCATCGTCGATCCGAGCCAGACGTACGAGAACCTCAAGGACCTCGACAGCCGTCTGAAGCCCGCGCCGGGGTGGAACTTCAGGGCCGTTATCCTCGAGAAGGATCTGGTCCTCACGGCGGATGATGGCAACGTGAAGATCACCCAGGACGAGCTGGGGAACACCTACGACCGGGTCGGGGGAGCGTTCAGCAACTACAAGCCGTAACGAGAGTGAGCCGGCGCTGAGGCGCCCCGAGCGGATAAGGCCACACCCGAACAGGAGGCGGATCCGATGGTTGCGACGAAGATCGACCACCCAAGCGTGGAGAAGCGGAGGGCTCACGGCAAGGATGCTCGTGAGCAGGTTCCCCCGTCCAGCCATGCGGGGTGGACTCCGGCCGGGGGTCGGCCGGACCCGGTGGCCCTGCTGGAGGAGCAGCAGAACGCGACCTGTGAGCCGGACCTCGTGCCGGTTCGCCACGGCCGGATGATGGTCTCGCCGTTCACGTTCTACCGGGGCGCGGCGAAGTTGATGGCCGCCGACCTCAAGGACACGCCGAGAGCGGGGCTGACGTCCCAGCTCTGCGGCGACGCGCACCTGTCGAACTTCGGTGTCTTCGCCTCACCCGAACGGAACCTCCTGTTCGACCTGAACGAC
>CAWFQE010000009.1:0-279815 GCA_963817885.1 uncultured Acidobacteriota bacterium
CTGGAGCTTTGAGCAGCTCGCCACCATCGCCGGCGGGCCGCCCAAATACCTCCGCTCGCTGCCCGCCGCGATCGCGTCCAGCGCGATCAACCACGGACTGCAGCGGCAACACCGCGAAGAACAGTTGCTCCTCGCGGACCACGCCGCACCCTGGACCGTGCACGCGATCACATCGTCGCGATACGCACGCGTCCACCACGACGAGCTGGCCGCCCGGGTGCTCGACCTCATGGCCCTGCGCCCGGCGTGGCACCTGCCGCTCGGTTACAAGGACGGCGTCTTCGGTGCCGAACGCGGCCCGTCCGGCGCCTATCTGGGGGATCGAGACATGTTCCTGTTCCTCGTGGACGGCAACCGAGATCTGGACGACCCCACAGATGCCACCCATGCCGGCCTGTTCCGCGGGTTCATCCTCCGGAACAGTGACGTGGGCGCCGCCGCCTTGACCCTGGATGTGTTCCTGTTCCGCGTCGTGTGCGGCAACCACATCATCTGGGGCTTCCAGTACGTGGCCGGCTTCCGGCGCCGGCACGTCGGTGCGTCGATTCAGGAAGCGTGGACGTCGTCGCTCGAGGGCGTGCGCGCGGCGCTCGACGCGGACACCACTCGCGAACGCTCGGTGCTCCTCGGCGCCACGACCCGGGAGCTGGGCCCCACTCGCGAGGCGGTGATCGAGACGGCTGTGCAGCGGATTGATCTGCCGCACAAACAGGCCGTCGAGGCGTACGACCTGGCAGAACGGTACGAGACGAACCCGCGTTCGGTCTGGGGCTATGTGCAGGGGCTGACGCGACTCAGCCAGCGCACGTCCTGGCAGGACGGCCGCTTCGCTCTCGACCGCGCCGCCAGCCGCCTCCTCACCACGGTCAACTGACCCTGGCCGTCGCCCGGGCGGGCACATCCCCGCACGGTTCCTCTCCCACTCTGCAACCTCGCGGGACCGGCACAGGCCACCCGCACCCGTTCGCGACGCCGATCGTCGCGAACAACCGGCCGCACGCTCCAGAGCCAGCGGCGATGCGCTGGAGGTCCGTGTGGTCCGCTCACCTCGCCATGACACACCACTCGTCGTCTCGCGGCCGACCGCGTGGCTCCGAGACGACGCCGCGCGCTGGTTCTCGATGGGCCGGCTGCGCGCGCTCAGAGCGCTGGCGGAACGAACCGCCGATCTCCGGTGGTCGCCGGCGCTCGTCTACGAATTGCTCGAGGAACTGCACACCGATGACGCGTTCCACGAGCTCGTGCAGGATCTGAGCCGCGGCGCCCGCGTCAACTTTGCGCAGGTGCTGCTCCTCGCACTGGCGGCTCGCCACAGCTGGCGGCCAGACGCACTCTCACGCCTGCTGCGACGGCTCGGCATTCGAGCATCACGTCGCCGCGCAACCTCAGCGCCGGGCACCGCCAAGGGCGTTCACGTTCGACCGCCCACCCACCCACACCCGGGGCATCACGTTCACGAATCTAGGGCTCGCCTCCGGTCCGTCAAGGCTCTCCGCTCCGCTTCGACCCCGACAAGCGGGGCTGGCGGCCTTGACGGCACCGTCGGCCTCGCCCGAAGAACGCCATTACGTGCTGCCCCGGGATTCCAACCGCCGACCACTCGCGCGACACGCGACCGAAAGGAGAAGAACCATGCGTGACTTCGCGATCACGCCGAGCATCGCGGTGACAATCGGCCGGCAAACGCGCCTCTATCACGCGTTCGTGACGACCGCGCCTGCCGAACTCGACAGCCCGTCGACGCTCACGCTCTACCTGTCCACCCTGGCCGATGTCGGCGGGTTCGCCGCCACGCCTGTTGTGCACGACAACGGGAATGGGCGAGCTCGCGCGCGGCTGGTGCTCGTCGACGCCGGCGAGCTCGCATGGCAGCGCGCTCGCTGCCGCGGCAATCACCACATTCTCGCGCCGGCCGATCCCGTGCTGGTCGGCCTCACAACGCTCCAGCACTGGCTCTGGCAGCGTCTCCAGGCTCCCGTCGGTTCCGACGACTCCGCGGGCGACGAGAGCGCGCCAACGACGTCGGAGTGAACCGCAGACCACTAACCGCCCGCCATAGAGGCGGGCCAAATCAGGAGGTCCGATCATGGACGGGATCATCGTCAAGTTCGTCGCCAACGACCGCGGCAACCCGCCAGGAAAGCTGGCCGATGCCGAATTGCACTTCACCAGTGGCCCGCTCGACGGCCTGAAGCTGATTGGCTTCGGGATCTGGGAGCGGCGCAACAGCGCCGGCCGGAACGTCACGTTCCCGGCACGCCAGTACAGCGTCAACGGCGAGCGCCGCAGTTTCGCGCTGCTGCGGCCCATCGTCGACGCCGTGGCCCAGGATCGCATCCGCGACCTGATGCTGCAGGCGTACGGCGAATACGAACAGCAGACGGCCGAAGAGCAGGCGTCGTAGTCGCTCGTCGGCAGAGATCCGGACGCCGCCACGGGGCGGCGTCCGGCCTCTTCGAACGCTGCCCGAGTCGCTACAAGCAGGAGGAACGGTCCCATGAGAAAGCCACGGCCGGAGGTCACATGATGAGTTCCGTTCCGACCGCCACTGAAGGCACGGCACCAGGTGGACGCGTACCGGGCCGCAGGAACGAACCGACTGGCACGCTGCCCGTCCTGCTCACCGTCGACGAGGCCGCAACGCTGCTCCGCACGACGCGACGCGCGATCTACGCGATGACCGAACGGCGGCAGTTACCGGGCGTGATTCACATCCGCCGACGAGTGCTCCTGCGCGCCGACGACCTGCTAAACTGGCTGGACCAGAAGCGCGCGTCATCGCCAGGGAGTGATTGGCGATGAGCGTAAAGATCCGACCGTATCGACACGGCGGCTGGGAGGTGGACATCACCGTCCGCCTGCCCAACGGGTCGCGACGGCGAGAGCGGAGCAAGGCCCCGGTCTCGTCCAAGTCGGCGGCCGTCCGATGGGGCGAAGATCGCGAGCGGCATCTGCTGCAACACGGCGTGCCCCAGTCGGGGAAGGAGGTGCCCACACTCGGTGAGTTCGCGCCGCGATTCTTAGACGGATACGCACGCGCGAACCGGCAGAAGGCCAGCGGAGTCGCGGCGAAAGAGATGATCATCAGGGTCCATCTCTCGCCAACACTCGGGGCGAAGTCGCTCAACACGATTCTCAACGAGGACGTGCAGCGACTGAAACACCGGCTGCTGAAGAAGGCCCCGAAGACGGTCAACAACATCCTGACGGTGCTGAACGTGATGCTGAAGAAGGCGGTGGAGTGGGACGTCATCGAGAGGATGCCGTGCTCCATCAAATTGCTTCCAGTGTCGAAATGGTCGACTCGATTCTATGATTTCGATGAATTCGAGCGACTCGTCGCAGCCGCGAAGGTGACGGACCCTCGCGCCTATCTGCTGGTGTTGTTGGCGGGCGAGGCGGGATTACGACTGGGTGAGATGGTCGCGCTCGAGTGGACCGACATCGACTTCGCCAAGCGGCAGGTGTGCGTGCAGCGGTCAGCCTGGAAAGGGCAAGTCGCGTCACCGAAAGGCGGCCGGCTTCGGTATGTGCCGCTGACCATCCGGCTCGCGACGGCACTGAAGGACAATCGGCACCTTCGCGGACCGTTGGTGCTGTATCAGGACGATGGAACTCCACTGACCGAAGGTCTGGTTCAGGGGTTGGTCCGGCGGGCAGCGCGGAAGGCGGGCCTCGTCAACAACGGTCCGCACATGCTGCGGCACTCGTTCTGTTCGCACCTGGCGATGCTCGGAGCACCCGCCCGGGCGATTCAGGAACTGGCCGGACACCAGGACCTGATCACGACGCAGCGGTACATGCACCTGAGTCCCGCGGCGCTCGGCACGGCCGTTCAGCTGCTCGATTCCCGCCGAGAACGTGGAGACATATTGGAGACGGCGAAAGGCGAGTCCGTTAAGTTGCTTCGGTAGAACAGGTTAGTTGGCGGAGAGAGAGGGATTCGAACCCTCGGTAGAGTTTCCCCTACACACGCTTTCCAAGCGTGCGCCTTCAACCACTCGGCCATCTCTCCGCACGGGTTGGTTGGCCCGACTATTCTAGCATCACGAACGGCCTCGAACCCGATCCGACTCGCAGCGGAAGCGATCCCGCACGGGATCAGGCGTCGGCACCTGAATGATCGTACCCGGCGCGCACGCTCACCGGCATCGCTGCCGCGGCGCGCGGAGGCGTTGATGGGAGTGGGAGCTTTCGGGGAGTGCCGTCAGCTTACTTCTGCCGCACCGCGGCCCGCCGGTCGAGCCGGCCCTCGCTCGAGGCCGCCGCCAGCGCCTCGACCAGGTCCGCCCGGTGCTGCCCATGACGCACTCTGTCGTCCAGGTACTCGAAGGCCTGTTCGGATTTGAGCGGGGCCCGGTAGGGACGCGTCGTCCGCAGTGCATCGTAGATGTCCACGACGCCGATGATCTGCGCGAGCAGCGGAATGCCGTCTCCCACGAGCCCGTCGGGATACCCGCTGCCATCGAGACGCTCGTGATGGTGGCGGATGATGGGCACGACGGGGCGAAGCGACCGGAGCCCGGAGCACAGATCGGCGCCGACGACGGTGTGGCGGTTGATCACCTTCCGCTCCTCGGGCGTCAAGGGCCCAGGCTTGAGCAGGATGGCGTCGGGCACCGCAATCTTGCCGACGTCGTGCAGATACCCCCCACGGGTCAGGACCGTGATGTCCGTCTCGCGCAGCCCCAGGCGCAGGCCCACCGCCGCGCCATACGCGGCCAGTCTCTCGCAATGGCCTTCAGTATAGGGGTCCCTGGCTTCGACCGCTTGCGCAAGCGCCAGGAACACGGCCTCGGCATTCTCCAGATCGTCGGTGTAGTGCTTCAGCAGCACGAGCGATCGAACGCGGGCCAGCAACTCGAGGTGATCGACCGGCTTCGACAGGAAGTCGTCGGCCCCGGCGTCGATGCCCTGGATCCTGTCGGTGCGCTGCGCGAGCGCGGTCACGAGAATGACGGGGGTGAGGCGCGTGCTGGGATCCGCCTTGAGCCGGCGGCAGATCTCGAAGCCGTCGAGACCCGGCATGACGACGTCGAGGAGCACGACGTCCGGAAGCACGCGCCGCACGATCTCCAGGCCGGCCTCGCCCTCGTGCGCCACGTCGACCACGTACCCGGCACTGGTCAGCATCCTCGCCATGACCCGTGCGACATCCACGGTGTCGTCGATCACGACGATGCGTCCGAGCGGTGAAGGAGTCTCGTTCATCGCACGACTACCTGCGGCGGAGAGTCGTCACGCCTGTCGGCGCCGGTCCCGGGAGCCCAGGCGAAGACCAGAGGTGTCGATGCTACCAGTACATAGCCCCGGGGGCACGACGAATCATCCGGGCCGACTTACAGAATTCAACACACGCCAGAGTGTGCCTGATACAGAGCCGAAGCCCGGAGGAGGGCCGAAGGCGGTGTGCCGTTCGCGCTCTCCCGCCCGGCCGCACCGGCCACCTGGATGTCACGCGGCGGGAGCGAACCGCGGAATGCCCGTGACTCTGAGGATACATCAGGGTGAGGCCAGGGCTCCATCCGAGGCTACGGGACCCATGGTTGAGCCGCCGCACACCGCGCAACACATTCTGGTATCGTAACGATCGCCCCTCGGCGGCGACTTCACCCGCCGCCCGACGTGTTCCCGTCCGATCGCGTCCATTCCGGAGAAGCGTGAAATGGACCACCTGCTGCTCGCGCGATGGCAGTTCGCCTTCACCAGCGCCTATCACTTCATCTTCGTCCCCCTGACGCTTGGCCTGGCCTGGGTCATCGCGGCCATGCAGACGGCCTGGGTGGTGACTGGCGACGAGACCTGGAAGAAGCTCACGAAGTTCTGGGGCAAGCTCTTCCTCCTCAACGTGGCGGTCGGCGTGCCGACGGGCATCGTCCTGGAATTCCAATTCGGGATGAACTGGTCGGAGTACTCCCGGTTCTCGGGCGACGTGATCGGCGCGCCGCTCGCCATCGAGGCGCTGTTCGCCTTTTTCATCGAGTCGACCTTCCTCGGCGTCTGGGTCTTCGGATGGGATCGCCTGCCGCGCAAGGTGCACCTGTTTTCCATCTGGATGGTGGCGATCGGATCGGCCCTCTCAGCGTTCTGGATCCTGGTGGCCAACTCGTTCATGCAGCACCCGGTCGGGTACGTCCTGCGAAACGGGCGGCTCGAGATGACGGATTTCTGGGCGCTCGTGACCAATCCGCACCTGTTCGTCCAGTTTCCGCACGTGATGGCCGGGGGCCTGGCGACGGCGGGGTTCTTCGTCCTGGGCGTCAGCGCGTGGCAGCTCGCGCACCGGAAGGACGCCGCCAGCCAGGACGCCTTCAGCCGATCGTTCCGCATCGGCGCCATCTACGCGCTCGTCGCCACGCTGGCGGTGATTGTCGGCGGGCATAGTCAGGCGCAGTCGATGGCCAGGACGCAGCCGATGAAGCTGGCGTCGGCCGAGGCGCTGTGGAACACCGAGAGCCCCGCCGCGATGTCGCTCTTCACCTGGGGCAACGAGCCCGAGAAGCGCGACGTGTGGTCCGTCCGGGTTCCCGGCCTGCTGAGCTTCCTTGCCTACAACCAGTTCGGCGGCGAGGTGAGGGGCGTCAGGGACCTGCAGGAAGAGTACGAGCAGCAGTTCGGGCCGGGCGACTACACGCCGCCCATCAAGTGGACCTACTGGACCTTCCGCGTGATGGCCGGCGCGGGATTCCTGATGCTGGCGATCGCGGGCGTGGCGGTGATCGGGGTCTGGCGCAGGCGCTTCAATCACCCTGTGCTGCTGAAGGCCCTGGTCTGGGCCGCCGTGTTGCCGTACGTCGCGAACACGACCGGCTGGATCTTCACTGAGATCGGCCGCGTGCCGTGGGCGATCTACGGCCTGCAGCGCATCGGCAACGCCGTGTCACCGACCGTGGCGGCCTCGAGCGTGGCGGCCTCGCTTCTCGTGTACGTCGCGCTCTACGGCGGAATCCTGGCCGTGGTCATCTACCTGTTCGCCAAGTTCACCAGGGCCGGCATCGACCGGGCCGACTCCCAGGCCGGCCCGAAGACGCCGGTCGTGCCGGCTCGGGGATAGGACAGGAGCGCCGCACGATGGACATCAACACGCTCTGGTTCGCAATCGTCGGCGTGCTGTTTATCGGCTACTTCATCCTGGAAGGGTTCGATTTCGGCGTGGGCGTCCTGCTGCCGTTTGTCGGCGAGACCGACGAGGAGCGGCGGCGGATTCTCAACAGCATCGGGCCGGTGTGGGACGGCAACGAAGTGTGGATCATCTCGGCCGGTGCGGTGATGTTCGCCGCCTTCCCCGGCTGGTATGCCACGCTGATGACCGCCTTCTACCCGGCGCTGGTCGTCATGCTGGCGGCGCTCATCCTGCGCGCGGTGGCGTTCGAGTTCCGGAGCAAGGACCCGCGGCCGGAGTGGCGCGCGGCCTGGGACTGGACGATCTTCGCCGGCTCGGCCGTGCCGGCCCTGCTGTGGGGCGTCGCCTTCGGCAACCTCCTGAAGGGGGTTCCCATCGATCCCGCCATGCACTATGTCGGCGGCCTGATGGACCTGCTGAATCCGTACGCGCTGCTGACGGGACTGGCGGGCCTCGCCGTGTTCACCACGCACGGCGCGATCTTCCTGCACCTCAAGAGCACCGACCCCATCCAGCGGCGGGCGATGACCGCGATCCGCGCGGTGGGCCCGGTCGCCACCGTGCTGGTCCTCGCGTTCGTCGTTGCGACCTACGCCGGGACCGACGCGTTTACGCGCCACGGACTCGATCCCGGGCTGGTGCCGATCTTCGCGGTGGTGAGCATGCTCGGGGCGGGCGCGCTGGTGCGCGCGGGGCGGATGGGCTGGGCGTTCGCGATGACGTGCGTCGCGCTGGCGATGGCCACCGGCACGATCTTCATGGCGCTCTTCCCGCGCGTGATGGTGTCGAGCCTGAACCCCGACTGGAGCGTGACGATCTACAACTCGGCGGCGTCGCCCTACACGATGGGCATCATCAGCGTCGTGGCGCTGGTCCTGATCCCGGTCGTGCTGCTCTACCAGGGGTGGACCTACTGGGTGTTCCGCCACCGGATCGGCGGCGACACGAAGCTGGAATACTAGGAGGCGGATGGCGGCCCCGCGCCGCCATCAGGACCGGCTCTCGCAGAGCGCTGCTGGCGGGTCCTGCCCGGGCATCAAGCACCATGGCCGGCGCCGCGGGCGTGTCTATCTCATCCCTGTCTGGCGCGTCGACGCGCGGATGAGGCTCGCAAGTCGCGGGTCTGGTCTCGCCGGTGACTCCCGCTTGCTCCCTTCGACCATCGCTCAGGGAGCCCCGAGCCAAGTCGAGGGGCTCCGCGGGACCGCGGGCCGTCCAGGTGCTTGACGCCCGGTCACCCGCCAGCATCTTCCCCGGGTCAGCGCGTCGCGACCATTAGGGGAGGCGGCCGGCGGTGGTCGCGGAGCGTGTCCCTCGAGCCGAGCCGACAGCGCCAGTCTGCAAAACGCATCGCAGGGGCCGAAATCGCCGTGGGGTGTCTGGGGCCCCACGGTGCCGCCGACAGAACCCCGAAGATGCGGTTTGCCGGCGAGTGCGAGCGGGACCCGCGCAGCGACCACCGCCGGACGCCGGCCGGGCGACGAGATGGGGGACGAATCTCCGCGCCGGGGAGTTCGGCGGCTCTAAAGAGCCGCCCTACATCAAGACAGCCTCAGGCGCCGCGCTCCATCAAGCGCAGGCACCAACTGGCGCCGAGGCTCCGCCTTGGCGAGTCCGGCGGCTCTGACCCCTCGACGCTGCTCGCCCTTCGACTCGGCTCAGGGCGTGGTGAGCTTGTCGAACCACGGGGTCCCCTGAGCTTGCCGAAGGGGAAGAGCCGCCCTACATCAAGACAGTCTCAGTGTTCGGGCTTCAACATCAGGCAGGCGAGCGGCGGCAGCGTCACGCTGATCGACCACGGGTGCCCGTGCGCGGGGCTGTCGCCGGCGAGCACGGCCCCTGCATTTCCCACATTCGACCCGCCATAGATCTGCGCGTCGGTATTCAGCACCTCGCGGTAGAGGCCTGGCGCCGGCACGCCGACCTGGTACGCGAGCCTGACGACCGGGGTGAAGTTGACGATCACCACCGTGAAGTCTCCGGGGTTGCGGGCCCGCCGGAGGAACGACACGACCGAGCTCTCGTGATCGTTGCAGTCGATCCACGCGAATCCGCCCGGCTCGTGATCCACCTCGTGCAGCGACGGCTCGGCCCGGTAGATGCGATTGAGGTCGCGCACCAGCTGCTGCAGCCCCTGGTGCGCCTGGTGCCGGAGCTGGCCCCAGTCGAGGCTCGCGTCGTAATTCCACTCGCGCATCTGCCCGATCTCGCAGCCCATGAACATCAGCTTCTTGCCCGGGTGGCTGAACATGTAGGCGTAGAGCGCGCGCAGGTTCGCGTGCTTCTGCCACATGTCACCGGGCATCCGGGCGAGCATCGCGCCCTTGCCGTGCACCACCTCGTCGTGCGAGAAGGGCAGGATGAAGTTCTCGTGATAGGCGTAGAGCATCGCGAACGTGATGTCGTTGTGCGACCACTTGCGATGCACGGGGTCCTTCCCCATGTAGCCCAGCATGTCGTGCATCCAGCCCATGTTCCACTTGAAGGTGAAGCCGAGCCCGCCGAGGTAGACGGGCCGGCTCACACCCGGCCACGCGGTCGACTCTTCGGCAACGGTCACCGTGCCGGGAAACTGCTCGTGGGTCAGCACGTTGAGCTGTCGCAGGAACTCGACCGCTTCGAGGTTCTCCCGCCCGCCGAACTTGTTGGGCACCCACTGCCCTTCATCGCGCGAGTAATCGAGGTAGAGCATCGACGCCACCGCATCGACGCGGAGGCCGTCGATGTGGTACTCGTCGAGCCAGAACAGCGCATTGCTCATCAGGAAGTTGCGCACCTCGTGCCGGCCGTAGTTGAAGATGAGCGTGCCCCACTCCTGGTGCTCGCCCTTGCGCGGATCCTCGTGCTCGTAGAGCGCGGTGCCGTCGAATCGCACGAGCCCGTAGGCGTCCTTCGGAAAGTGCCCCGGCACCCAGTCGAGCAGGACGCCGATTCCGGCCCGGTGGCAGGTGTCCACGAAGTGCTTGAAGTCCTCGGGTGCGCCGAAGCGGCTGGTGGGCGCGTAGAAGCCGGTGACCTGGTATCCCCACGATCCGGCGAACGGGTGCTCCATCACCGGCAGCAGCTCGATGTGCGTGAACCCGAGGTCCTTCACGTAGGGAACCAGCTCGTCGGCCAGCTCGCGATAGGTGAGGTAGCGGTTGCGCTCGCCGCGCCGCCACGATCCGAGGTGCACCTCGTAGACCGACATCGCCGTGTGAGACCACTGCCGCCCCGCGCGCTCGGCGATCCACTCGCCGTCGCCCCACGGATAGTCGGCGAGGTCCCATGCGATCGAGGCCGTGTGCGGCGGCGTCTCGAAGCGCGTCGCGTACGGATCCGCCTTCAGCTGGACGGTGCCGTTGCGCCCGCGCACCGCGAACTTGTACTTCTCGCCGCTCGACAGCCCCGCCACGAAGGTCGCCCAGATGCCGGAATCGCCGACTGGCGACATCCGGTGCGTCTTGTCGCTCCACGCGTTGAAGTCGCCCACCACGCTGACCCGCTCGGCGTTGGGCGCCCAGACGGCAAAGTGCACGCCCGCGACCCCGCCGAACTCGGCGAGATGCGCTCCCAGTTTGCGGTAGATGCGCTGATGTGTGCCTTCGCCGAACAGGTGGAGGTCGAGGTCAGAAAGGATGGTGTCCATGAGCCTCAGATGAGGGCCGGACCCGGGTTCCGGGGTCGGTTCACAGGAAGGTACGATAGCACGGACGTGGACGGGGAAATGCTCGCGCCGGGTCTGAAGACCCGGCCTTCTTCCATCCGCCTCCAACTGGTCAAAGACCCGGCCGCCAGCCTGCCCTGAGCCCCTCGACCTTGCTCGCCCTTCGACTCGGCTCAGGGCGCGGTGAGCTTGTCGAACCACGGGGCTCCCTGAGTGACAGTTGAAGGGAGCGAGCGTCGCGAGTCGAAGGGCCGCCTGCCGCGAGCCGCCAGCCCTTGGGCGCCGAAGCACCGTCGGTGCGAAGGCGGCGCCTGCCGCCAGCCCTTCACGCCCGATCAGATGATCAGCTCCCCCTCGCCCACCAGCACCGACTCCCCGCCCACACGCACGCGGGTGATTTCCTCGCCCGTCGTTCCGATGTCGATGTGGATCCAGCTCGGCCGCCCCATCGCCGCACCCTGAAAACTGAGGATCCTGTCCGCCCGCTCGCGCGGCACGACCCGGTGGCGCACCAGGTAGGCCCCGAGCGGCCCGCTGGCCGATCCGGTCGCCGGGTCCTCGTAGATGCCGAAGACCGGCGCGAACATCCGGCTGTAAACCGTGGCCTTGTCGGCCCCTGGCTCCGGCGTGAAGACGAACACGGCCCGGTCTTCCAGGCCGCATGCCCGGCACAGCCGCGAGATGGCCACCCGGTCGGCTGCGGCCCTGTCGACCGCCTCTCGCGTCGCAAGCGGCACGAAGAGGAAGGGCACGCCGCAGGACACCTCCTCAATCGGCAGATCGGGATGCTGGAGGTCCTTCGCGTCGAGCCCGAGCATGGCCGCGGCCGCCTGAACGTCGCCGATCACGGCCCCGAAAGCCGGCTGCTGCTGGACCATCCAGACGAAGCGCGGCGCTGCGTCACGCCATTCGATCTCGACCGGGGTCGGACCGATGTTCAGCCCGAACACCCAGCGTGCCGTGCCGGCCGGGATCGTCTTCTCCCAGGCGAGGGCGAAGGCCGAGCCCACCGTCGGGTGGCCGGCCATCGGCAGCTCGTTGCCGGGGGTGAAGATACGCATCCGGATGTCGGTGTCGGGCCGCTCGTTGGGCAGCACGAAGGTGGTTTCCGAGAACGCCATCTCCTTGGCGATGGCCTGCATGGTCTCGGTTGAGAGCCCCCTGGCGTCGGTGAGGACCGCCAGCTGGTTGCCGCCGAACGTGCGGCTGGTGAACACGTCGAGGTGCAGATACCGGTAGCGTCTGGCCATGATACGGTTCCTGCCTCCGGGGACTTCAAACATGCTATACGATCGAGCGGATCGGTTCCCGCCATGACCCTCCTGGAGGATGTGCGGCGGATCGACAAGAACAAAGGAGTCAGTCTATGGGTCGAATCATGACATGCTGTGGCCTGCTCGCCCTCGCCCTCGGCCTGGTCGCTGCCGCCACCACGAACACGGAGGCTGCATTGAAGCCAGGTGTCTACGCGAAGTTCACGACGACTGAAGGCAATTTCACGATCAGGCTGTTCGAAGCCGAGGCCCCGAAGACGGTGGCCAACTTCATCGGCCTGGCCGAAGGCACCAAGGAATGGACCGATCCCAGGACGGGACAGAAGGTCAAGAAGCCGTACTACAACGGCGTCATCTTCCATCGTGTCATCGCCGGGTTCATGATCCAGGGCGGCGATCCGCTCGGCCAGGGCACCGGCGGGCCCGGCTACAACATCGAGGACGAGTTCACACCGAAGCTCAAGCACGACAAGGCCGGCATCCTGTCGATGGCGAACACCGGGCGCCCGAACACGGGCGGCGGGCAGTTCTTCATCACGCTGGCGCCGACACCGTGGCTCGACGGCAAGCACACGATCTTCGGCGAAGTCGTCGAGGGCATGGACGTCATCACCAAGATCGGCACCACCAAGACGCTGCCCGGCGACCGTCCCGCGAAGGAAATCATGATCCAGACGGTCGTCATCGAGCGCGTCAAGTAGCGTCCCCTTTTGTCAGCGTCGCCTTCGACTCTCGAAGGGAAGCCGGCCTCTGGCGCCGGCTTCTCCTCGAGATCGTCCGCGGCGAAGCCCGCGAACGCTCTCTTCGGCACGAGCTGGACGACGCCGGATCTCGTATCAGTTCCTGATGGCGGCCTCTAGTCCCGGGACTCACTTGTATTGAGCGCGTGAGCCCCGGGCACGCGGGCTGAAGCCCACGTGCTACATTCCCGGCGTGTGCTCAACTCAACCGAGCGCCGGTCTTGGCCCAGGCGACCCCCTGTCTTCTGGAGAACCCATGCGCCGAGCACTGCCTGTTCTCGCGTGTCTCTTCATGGTCGCGGGACCCGCGCTCGCGGATCCTCTTCCCGTCAAGTCGGACCAGATCGTCCGCTACGACATCACGGTGCGGCTCGACCCGGCAAAGAAGCAGCTTCAAGGCTTCGAACGCCTGAGCTGGCGGAACCCGTCGACCGACACAGTCGGCGAGCTCTGGTTCCACCTCTATCTGAACGCCTTCAAGAACACGCAGTCCACCTTCTTCAAGGAATCCGGAGGCCAGCTCCGGGGCGATCGCGCGGTTGCCGACAAGTGGGGGTGGGTCGACGTGACCTCCATGAAGCTCGCCGACGGCACCGATCTGGCCAGGCAGATCACCTTCGAGCATCCAGACGATGCGAACGCCGAAGATCAGACCGTGGCGAGAGTCGTGCTGCCGACACCGGTCGCACCGGGCGAGTCGATCACGCTCGACATTTCGTTCGTCTCTCAGCTGCCGCAGGTGTTCGCGCGGACAGGCTTCAAGAACGATTTCTACCTGGTCGGCCAGTGGTTCCCGAAGATCGGCGTGTACGAACCGGCGGGGATGCGCGGCCGCTCCACGGGCGGCTGGAATTGCCACCAGTTCCACGCCAACTCGGAGTTCTACGCGGATTTCGGCTTCTACCATGTCGAGATCACGGCGCCGTCCACCTTCAAGGTCGCCGCGACGGGCGAGCGCAAGCTCGAGCACGGCAATCCTGACGGCACCACGACCTACATCTACGAACAGGGAGACATCCACGATTTCGCCTGGACGGCCGATCCGCACTACCTCGTCATCAAGGACAAGTTCTCCGCGACCGGGGACGTGACCGAGGCGGAATACCTGCAGACGGCCAGGCTGCTCGGGCGGACGCTGGAAGAGGTGAGACTCTCCGACGTCGAGATCACGCTGATGCTCCAGCCCGGTCACGCCCCGCAGGCGCAGCGGCACATCCAGGCCGCCAAGGCCGGGTTGAAGTGGTTCGGGCTGTGGTACGGCAGGTATCCCTACAAGACGCTGGTCGTGGTCGACCCGGCGGCCGGGGCCTCAGGGGCGGGCGGGATGGAGTATCCGACCTTCATCACGGCAGGCACGACCTGGCTGTCGAACCGCTGGCCCTTCGACAAGGCGCGACTGGCGGAGTACGTGACGATCCACGAGTTCGGACATCAGTTCTGGTACGCGATGGTCGCCAACAACGAGTTCGAGGAAGCCTGGCTCGATGAGGGCATCAACTCGTACTCGACCGGCAAGGTGGTGGACCGCGAGTACCAGTACCTGATCGACGTGCTCAACGTCCGCATGTCCGAGACGGACTCGCTTCGCCTCACCAACGGCCCCGGGGCGCGCTACAACGCGATCATCCAGAAAGCCTGGGACTACCAGCCGCGCGGGTGGTACGGGTTCTACTCGTATCAGAAGCCGGAACTGGCGCTCCAGACGCTCGAGGCGTACCTCGGCGAGGAGACCATGGCCCGCGTGATGCGGACGTTCCACGAACGCTGGCGGTTCCGTCACCCGTCGAGCCAGGACTTCTTCGACGTGGTCAACGAAGTGACGGGCCGGAATTTCGACTGGTACTGGAACTCGGTGTTCAGGGGCACCGGCGTGCTCGACTATGCGGTGGGCTCGGCGTACAGCGAGCGGGTCGGCGAGGCGCGCGGCGTAATGGAAACCGCCAAGGGCCGCGAGACGGTGTCGGATCAGGCCGCATCGAAGAAGGAAGCGGAGAGTAGCGCCAAGGCGGCCTACCTGTCAGAGGTCGTCGTGCAGCGCCGCGGCGAGGTCAGCTTCCCGGTGGAGATCGAGTGCAAGTTCGAGGGCCAGCCCTCCGAGCGGCAGACGTGGGACGGCGTGGCGCCTTCCAGAACGTTCCGGTTCACGAGGCCGCAGCGGCTCGAGTGGGTGGAAATCGATCCCGATCGCAAGGTCACCCTCGACGCGGACTGGCTGAACAACGGGTACCGCCTCAAGGCCGACCCGAGAGCGGCCGTGCGCTGGACCACACGCTGGCTGACGCTCGTCCAGACGTTGCTGACCTTCGTGGGCATGTAGGACCGGTCGGATCTGGAGGCACTTCATGATTGCTCGCTGCATTGGTGCTGGCATCCTGTCGGCGCTGCGCCGGCCCGGCCTGGTCCTGCTGCTCTGGGCGTGGAACCTGCTCGTCGGCCTGGTGGTGGCATGGCCGGCCTACAACTGGTGGACCACCGCGTTCTCGCTCTCGCCGCGAGCCGACTCGATGCGCGATCGATTCGACATGTCGGTCCTCGCCGATCTCACCAAGTACGATCAGCTGTCGGGCTTCGCCATGCTGTCCGGCGCGACGCTTGGCGCGATCGTGCTCGCCGTCATCGCCGGCGCGTTCATCAACGGGGGGATCCTGGAGGTCCTGGGCACGGAGGGCGATCCGCGTCCATTCCTCCACCGGTTCTTCCGCGGGGGCGGGCACTTCTTCGGACGCTACCTGCGCCTGTTGATCGTGACGCTCGTCAGCGCGCTCATCGTCAGCGGGATTGTCGCCGCCGCGGTCAGTGCGGCAACCTCGCCGCTCGCTGATTCCGACTGGGAGCCCGCAGGTTTCCTCGTCGGAGTGTTCAATCTCCTGATCCTGGCCGTCGTGTGGGGCTTCTTCCTGCTGGCGCAGGATTATGCACGGGTCCGCATCGCCAGCGAGGATCGGCGAGGCGTGCTCGGCGCCTGGTTCAGATCGCTGGGATTCGTGGCGCGGCGCGCGTTCGGGACCTTCGCGATCGGCATCGCGCTCGCCATCATGTCGGCCGTCCTGCTTGGTGTGTGGCTCGGCTACGACAACACCGCGCAGAGCGCCACGTGGTCCGCCATCATCGCGCTGGTGCTCGTGCAGCAGGGCGTCCTCGCCGCCCGGACCGGCCTGCGCGTGGCGCTGGTAGGGGCCGAGCGCCACTACTACCTGCACACGCTGCCTCCGGCGCCGGAGGTTCAGCCGGCGTCCGGCCCGGCACGCGACGCACTCGACACGCCTCCTGTGACCTCAGAGACCGCGACCCCCGCCATCGATCCGCAATAGGCAGGGCCGGAGCTCATGGCGGCGAACCACCGGCGGTTCGCCGCCATGAGCTTCCCCGACGACAACACTCAAGCCAGGCCTGTAGTTTCGTCCCACCGCGTAAATTCAACGCCCAGAATGGATATGCGTCCTGATCTGGTCGCCATTCCTCGGAACTCCGACCACAAGTGGACCCCGATGCCATGAGCGCGAGACATCTCGCGCGTTGACAACAGTTTCGCCGCTCGAGCCCAGGCTGAGGCCGATCTGGCTGTCAACGCCCGGTCTCCGCGTTAGTGGCACTGATGTTGCTGTCCCATACCTGCAACAGGCCTGTTCAACATTCGGAGCCGTGATGCTGGAGCCCCCAACAGCACCGCCATCGGCTACGCCTGCGCTCGTCGCGACCGTTCCTGCGGAGCGGTTGCCATCGTCGAGCGCTACGGCCACGTCGAGACGTGTGTAGGGCGCCTTGTTCTTCAAGGATTGCCTCGCTGGCGGCGGCCATCCCCCCACTCACTCCGAAACACGAACACTCGGGTCCTGCCGGCATTTCGGCGAGTGATCACCCGCGCGGTTCAGAGAGGTTGTGGCGGCGCCGGTGATTCCTGATTCCTGTCCCGCGCGAGGGGACCAGAGCTTGCCGAGGGTCGCCCAATCGTCGGCCGCGCAAGAGAACAAGGGGTGCGTGATGTCAGTTCGAGCCAACTCCGCGATGGTCGCCATGAGTGAGACCCAGCCGGAGTCCGACCAGATCCTGCGGTTCCGCAATTCGGAGCGGCACCTGCACTGGGCGCTCGCCATCCCGTTCGTGGTCTGCTACGCCACGGCGCTGATCCTGGTGTTCGTGTACAACCCGGCGCCGACCCGGCCCCTTCGCTGGCTGGTGTCGTGGACGCACAGGGTTTCCGGCGTGTGCCTCGCCGTGCTGCCGCTGCTCACGATCCTGCTGCACTGGCGCGACTTCAGACTTCACGTGCAGAACGTTCTCCGCGCGTGGACATGGTCCTTTGACGATGTGAAGTGGCTGTTGCTGGTCGGGCCGGCCACGTTCAGCAAGCGGATCTCGCAGCCGGATCAGGGCAAGTTCAACGCGGGCGAAAAGATCAACTTCATGGCCCAGATGTCGACCTACCCGGTCTACATCGCCACCGGCCTGCTGATCTGGTTCTCGGCCGTTCCCTACATGCCGTGGCTCGTCCACTTCTACACCGCGGCGTTCGTGGCGACGCCCCTGGTGATCGGCCACATCTTCATGGCGACGGTCAACCCGGACACCCGGGCGGGCCTGTCGGGCATGATCTCGGGACTGGTCGACCGGCACTGGGCGCGACACCACTACCGCTACTGGTACGACGAGCTCTACGGCGAGTCGGATCAGACCGAGCAGCCGGCCGGCAACGCGGAGATCGCGGCACCGGTCGCGGCGCCGTTCCTCGCCTATTCGAAGATTGCAGAGGAACCGCTGTTCATGCGGCCAGGCCGCATTCCGGGCAGCCCCGCGGATTGGCGGTTCCGGAACAAGGAAGACCTTCCTCTCGGGGACGTTTCCCCTTCAGCCCCGGCCGACGATGACGCCGATGTGCCGGCCGGGTTCCAGTCGTCTGGTCCCTCGGGTAAGAGCGCGGGCCGCGTCATCTACGAGGTGTCGCTCAATGCCGACTCGTATTTCGAGGAAGGGACGTTCGGCGCGAAAGACAAGATGGTCGCCAGGCGTAACGATCGCGCCATTCGCGAATATCGCGAGTACCTCAGGGAAGAGCTTCGTCTCGACACCGGCCGCACGGCGCCGGACTTCGATCAGGACGTTTCGGCAAGTGGCGGCGCCGGGCGGGCACGCGATTAGGCGTCCGCGTCCGTGCAGGCTGTTCACGTACAACATCGACTTGCATCAGCCGGCTGCCGCTCCTGCCATCCGAATGGCAGCCCCTGATGAAATCCGGAGCCCCCCATGCGACCACATCTCGTTCTGACCTCACTTCTCGCCACCTGTGCCCTGCTCTACGGGGCACATCCTGCTTCAGCCCAGTCGGTGGCGACCGCGTCGTCGACGATTCCGGCGTGGGCCCGCGTGTCATTCTTTGCCCAGAGCGCGACGACCACCCAGACCGGCGGCGTCTCGACGTCCTACAACGAGCTGGTCACCAACGTCAGCGCCGAGTCCGCCCACAGTGACGCCTCGGGATTCGAATACGGCGTCAATTTCCGGTACGCGGGCTACCCGTCGTCGCAGGGCCGAAGCTCCCGTGTCTCGATCTACGACGGGTACATCGGGCAGCGCCTGCTGGACGGAAACCTGCTCGTGCGGGTCGGCCAGCTGTGGCTCAATGATCTCGGGGCACTCGGATCGGTCGGCGGCGCGCAGGTGGAGTACCACCAGGGCTCGACAACCAAGGGCACGCGCGTGCGCGTCGGCCTGTTCGGGGGGGTCGAGCCGAAGATCCTCGACGCCGGCTATCTCCCGGACATCAAGAAGTTCGGCGGCTACATCGCGATCGAGTCGTCCGACATGCGCCGCCACGCGATCGGGTACGTCTCGGTGCACAACCAGGGCCTGGTCGAACGGTCGGTCATCAGCCTCACCAACTACGTGCCCGTGCGCAAGCGCCTGTATGTCTACCAGGTCGCCGAGTTCGATCTCTCGGGACCAGGCGGGCAGGGGAAAGGCGGGCTGACGTACTTCTTCGCGAACGCGCGGCTGATGGTCACCGACGCCGTCGAGCTCCAGGGAATCTTCCACCACGGCCGCTCGATCGACGTCCGATCGATCACCGACGACATGCGCAACGGCCGGCCGGTCAATCCCAAGAGCCTGGAAGGGCTGATGTACGAGTCGTACGGCGGGCGGCTGACGGTGCGCGTCTTGAAGAACCTGCGCGTGTTCGGCGGCTACACGAAGGACAAGAACAACCAGGATGACATCAAGACCGATCGCCTCACCTTCGGCCTGTATTCGTCCAACGTGTTCGGGACCGGCGTGGACCTCAACGTCACCGACAACCGCATGAAGCGCGGGACGGCCTCGTCGTGGGACTCGTGGTACGTGTCGCTCGGCAGGAGCTTCGGCAACCGGGTCTACGTCACGGCCGACTACAACACGTCGCTGTCGGTGCTGCAGTTCGTGAGGTTCGACGGCATCGTCATCGAGACCCGGCCGAACACCCAGCGCTTCGGGCTTTCCGGCATGGTGAACCTCGGGCGCCTGCTGGCGCTGCAGTTCACCGGCGAGCACACGAAAGACCAGACCTACTCGGAGAACCGCTTCCTGACGGGCCTGGTGTTCCGCTTCTAATCCCGGCGATCGGTTGAGTCGAGTACACGCCGGGAATGTAGCGCGTGGGCTTCAAGCCCGCGTGCCCTGGGCTCACGAGTTCAATACAAGTGAGCCCCGGGATTAGACGATATATCCGCTGTCAGCTTCCTCGTCGGACCGGGGCCGTATCGGGTCCCCGAGAGGCGGTGGAGCGGCAATCATTTCCAGAGGGTTCTGGACGGGCGCGCGCGCGCCAGTCCAGGAGGCACCATGACGGTTACCGGGCGGCGAGCGATGTGGAAGGCGTGGGCGGGACATTGGAGCATCGGTCTCCTGATTTGTGCGAGCGTGATTGGCAGCGCGTCCGTCGCGCGGGCTCAGGCAGGTCAATGGGTTGCTCCAGGCCCGCTGGCCAAGGCTCACACACAGTTCTCCGGATTCGAGAACTGCGGGAAGTGCCACTCCCCTCGCGGCCAGACGATGAAGGACTTGTGCCTGGCGTGCCACAAGCCCATTGCGGATCGCATCGATCGAAAAGTCGGCGTGCACCGCAACGTGAAGAACGACTGCCGGCCGTGTCACCTCGAGCACCGCGGCGCCGACGGGGACTTGCGGCCATTCAACCAGGCCGCCTTCGATCACGCCGCCGAGACCGGGTTCGCCCTCGAGGGGCGCCACGCCACGTTTGCGCGGGAGTGTGCTCGCTGCCACAAGACCCGTTCGTTCCTGAACCTGCCGACCACCTGCGTGGGCTGCCACGCCGACAGCCACAAGCCATCGCTCGGAACCGAGTGCAGCAAGTGCCACTCCGTCGCGACGCCGTTCAAGCAGACGCGCACCCAGTTCGACCACACGAAGGCCGCCTTCGCGCTCGCCGGAGCCCACCAGCGCGTCGACTGCCTCAAGTGCCACGTCAACAAGGTGTACAAGGGCCTGAAGTTCGCCCGCTGCGTGGACTGCCACCGGAGCCCCCATCGTCAGCCCTTCGCGCCCGAGGCGTGCACGACGTGCCACTCGAACGAGACGTGGAAGGCGACGAAGATCGATCACGCGCGGACGAAGTTCGCACTCAAGGGCAAGCACGCGGAGCTGGCCTGCGCGAAGTGCCACGTCCAGTCGCCGATCAAGGCCGCCCTGAAGTTCGAGCGCTGCTCGACGTGCCACCAGGATCCGCACAAGGGCACGTTCAAGCAGGACTGCAACGCCTGCCACAACGAGACGGGATTCCGCCGCGCGAACTTCGATCACGACAAGACCACGAAGTTCCCGCTGACCGGCAAGCACGCCGAGTCGCTGGAATGCGTCAAGTGCCACAAGAACGTCACGCTCGGCGCGAGGATGCCGAGCAAGCTGGTCGACTTCCGCGGCCTGTCGACCGCCTGCGTGTCGTGCCACGCGGACGTCCACAAGACGGAGCTCGGAGCGAAGTGCGACAGCTGCCACAGCCCGGCGACCTTCAAGCTACCCGGCTTCAAGCACCCCCGGCTTCCCGAGTTCTTCGGGGGCCAGCACCAGAACGTGGCGTGCGCTGCCTGCCACATCATCCAGGTGCCCGGAGAACCCAAGCGGGTGGCCGCGTCGATTGACGCGTGGACGTTCAAGAACAAGCCGACCTTCTGCTCCTCGTGCCACGCCGACGTCCACCTCGGCCAGCTCGGAACCGCGTGCGAGAAGTGCCACACCATCGAGGCGGTGAAATTCGCCCCGGCCCTGTTCACCCACGCGAAGGCAAGCTTCCAGCTGACGGGCAAACACGAGACCGTCGAGTGCGGCAAGTGCCACAAGTCGGAGACCGGCACGTTCCCCTCGGGCCAGGGGACGGCGGTCCGCCTGAAGGGCCTGGCGACGACGTGCGTGTCGTGCCACAAGGACCAGCACCTCGGTCAGCTCGGCAGCAAGTGCGACACCTGCCACACGACGGCCGGATTCAAGCTCCCGGCCTACACGCACGTTCCGCGGAAGGATTTCTTCGTCGGCAAGCACGACACCAAGGAGTGCGCGAAGTGCCACAAGGTCGAGGAAGGCGACTTCCCGGCCGGACGAGGCAAGACGATCCGATACAAGGGATCGAAGGGTGTCTGTGCGAGCTGCCACGCCGACGACAAACACCATGGCGCATTGGGCCGGGTGTGCGACACCTGTCACACGCCGAACGGGTGGAAATCGATTTCGCGGGCGTTCCACAAAGTCGGCGTGTTCCCGCTCGAGGGACGCCACCTCACCATCGAGTGCGCCGCGTGCCATTGGAACGGGACGATCAAGGGGACGCCGACCGCCTGCGAAGAGTGCCACTGGTCGCGCCGGCAGGACGATCGGTACCAGACGCGCCTGGGCATCGAGTGCGGCAAGTGCCACCGGCCGACGTCATGGACCGCGGTGAACTGGAACCACGGCGGCATGACCGGTGTCCAGCTCACGGCGGCGCACCGCGCGCTCGGGTGCGAGGGATGTCACAAGGCCCAGAACTTCACCGCGAGCAGCGTGTTGTGCATGTCGTGCCACGCGAACGACTACAGGAGGACGCTGAGCCCGTCCCATCAGGCCGCAGGATTCCCGACCACGTGCGAGGCCTGCCACCTGACGTCCCAGACGCAGTGGTCCCAGGCCAAGTTCGACCACCAGGCCACGTATCCGCTGGTCGGGGCTCACGCGATGCAGCCGTGTGCCTCGTGCCACAAGAACAGCGTGTACCAGGGCACGTCGACCGATTGCTACAGCTGCCACAAGGCGGACTACGACCGCTCGCAGAACCCGAGTCACGCGGCCGCCGGGTTCCCGACCACCTGCATTTCGTGCCACCAGAACTCCGATCCCGACTGGCACGGCCGGTTGTTCAACCACAGCCTGGTGTTCCCGCTGGCGGGCGTGCACACGACGCAAGCCTGCATCGCGTGCCACAAGAACGGCGTCTACAAGGGGACGCCCACCGATTGCTACGGGTGCCACAAGACGGACTACGAGCGCACGCAGAACCCGAACCACGTGGCGGCCGGCTTCGCCACCTCGTGCGAGGGCTGCCATCGCTTCACCGATTCGGACTGGCATGCCTCGCCGTTCAACCACAACCTGGTGTTCCAGTTGCCGGGCGTGCATGCCACGCAGCCCTGCACAACGTGCCACAAGAACGGCGTCTACAAGGGCACGTCGCGCGAGTGCTACAGCTGCCACAAGACCAACTACGACCAGACGAAGAACCCCAATCACCAGTCAGCCGGGTTCTCCACGACCTGCGACATCTGTCATCGCATGGCCGATCCCGACTGGCACACCACGTTCAATCACAGCAACGTCTACCCGCTGGTCGGGCTGCACGGGACGCAGGATTGCTCGGCGTGCCACAAGAATGGCATTTACAAGGGCACGTCGACCGACTGCTACAGCTGCCACAAGCCGAACTACGACCAGTCGAAGAACCCGAACCACGCCGCGGCAGGCTTCCCGACCACTTGCGCGCAGTGCCACAACCCGGCGTCGGCGACCTGGACGGCGAACTTCAACCACAACTCCGTGTTCCAGCTGGTCGGCGTCCACGCGACACAGGCCTGCACGTCATGCCACAAGAACGGTGTCTACGGGGGCACGCCGCGTGACTGTTACGGCTGTCATCGCACCAACTACGAGCAGTCGCAGAATCCCAGCCACCTCGGGGCGGGCTTCTCGACCCAGTGCGATTCGTGCCACAAGCCCACCGATCCGAACTGGCACACGACGTTCAACCACTCGCAGTTCTTCCAGCTGGCTGGAACGCACGCGACCCAGCCTTGCGCGGCGTGCCACAAGAACGGGGTCTACAAGGGCACGCCCCGAGACTGCTACAGCTGTCACAAGCCCGATTACGACCAGACGAAGAACCCGAATCACGTCGCAGCGGGGTTCCCGACCGCGTGCGAGTCGTGTCACAACTCTTCGTCGGCGACGTGGACTGCGAGCTTCAACCACAACGCGTTCTTCCAGCTGGTCGGAACGCATGCGACCCAGGCGTGCTCGGCGTGCCACGTCAACGGGGTCTACAAGGGCACTCCGCGCGACTGCTACAGCTGCCACAAGGCGAACTACGACCAGTCGAAGAACCCGAACCACGCGGCGGCCGGGTTCGCGACGACCTGCGACTCGTGCCACAACCCGGCGTCACCGACCTGGACCGCGAGCTTCAACCACGCGACGACGTTCGCCCTGGTGGGCGTGCATGCCACCCAGCCGTGCTCGGCGTGCCACATCAACAACGTCTACAAGGGCACGCCACGCATCTGCTACGGCTGCCACAAGGCGAACTACGACCAGTCGAAGAACCCGAACCACGCGGCGGCCGGGTTCGCGACGACGTGCGATTCGTGCCACAACCCGGCTTCGGCGACCTGGACCGCGAGCTTCAACCACAATGCCGTGTACCAGCTGGTCGGGACACACGCCACCCAGCCATGCACGGCGTGCCATGTCAACAACGTCTACAAGGGCACGCCGACGGTCTGCTACGGCTGCCACAAGGCGAACTACGACCAGTCGAAGAATCCCAATCACGCGGCGGCGGGATTCCCGACAACGTGCGATTCGTGCCACAACCCGTCGTCGGCAACCTGGGTGTCGAGCTTCAACCACGCGACGACGTTCGCCCTGGTGGGCGTCCACGCCACGCAGCCGTGCACGGCGTGCCACATCAACAATGTCTACAAGGGCACGCCTCGGATCTGCTACGGCTGCCACAAGGCGAACTACGATCAGTCGAAGAATCCGAACCACGCGGCGGCAGGGTTCCCGACGACCTGCGAGCAGTGTCACAGCCCGTCGGCGGCAACCTGGACCGCGTCGTTCAATCACGCGGCGGTCTACGCGCTGGTCGGCGTGCACGCCACCCAGCCGTGCACGGCGTGCCACATCAACAACGTCTACGCGGGCACGCCGACGGCCTGCTACGGCTGCCACAAGGCCAACTACGACCAGTCGAAGAACCCGGCTCACGCGGCAGCAGGATTCCCGACCACCTGCGACACGTGCCACAACCCGGCATCGGCAACCTGGGTGTCGAGCTTCAACCACACGTCGGTCTTCCCGTTGCTCGGGCGCCACCTGACGGCGCCGTGCGCGCAGTGCCACGTCAACAACGTCTACAAGGGCACGCCGCACGACTGCTACTCGTGCCATGTGGCCGCTTACAACGCCACGACCAGTCCGAACCACCGCGGAGCAGGGTTCCCGACGACCTGCGAGGCGTGCCACCTGGCATCCGACTCGTCGTTCACGCTGGGCCGGTTCACGCATACGGCATTCCCGATCTCTTCGGGCCGGCATTCGGGCAACGCGTGCTCGGTGTGTCACACCGACCCGAACAACTACAAGGTGTTCAACTGCCTGGTCGGCTGCCACTCGAAGGCCACGACGGACAGCCACCACGTTGGGCGGGCCGGATATCGATATGATTCCACGGCCTGCTACAGCTGTCATCCGAGGGGAAGCTCATAGACAGGACGAGGCGACAGTAGAGGATGGCCTGGCAGGATCGCCACCGGTGCTGATGCGCGGGAGCAGGACATGGCGCCGGACACACGCGATGGACGGGCAGCGAGCGGACGGCTGAGGTCTGGCGCCCGGGGGCTTGGGGGCTCTCCGGCGTGCTGACACGGCCGGGGGCGGGCAGGCGATGCAACGTCGCCAGCCCGCCCGAAGTTCATCAGGGCTGTGCAGGCGGGAGGCCTGGCATCCCCGGTCGCGGGAAGCCTGGTCCGGATTTCACTGGGAAGACGGTGTCAAATGGGCCGGAAATGTCTTAGGATGGAAGAAAGGCACACATCTGATACCCGCGCCGCAGGGGCCAGGTGACGCTGTCACGGCGAAGCGGCAACCAGAGAGGCACGTCCGGAGGGCCGGCTCATGCCGCTTCGAATCGAGGTCACCAGCGCCACGCAGCAGGGCCAGTTCGAACACGACTACGGCCCGCTCGAATTCGGCCGAGGACCGCGACGGGACGTTCCGCGGTTCGTCCTCGACGACGCCTCCATATCGCGCGATCAGCTGCGGATCGAAGAGCTGGCCGATGGGCTGATTCGCGTCGAGAACCTGAGCGCAACCCAGGCGATTGAAGTCGAGGACGGCGAGCGCGTGGCCATGAGGCAGTGGCGCACGTTTCCTCCCCCGCTGTGCCTGACCGTTCGCCGGACGAAAATCGTCATCCAACCGAAGAACGGCTCCGGCGCGGCACCCGCGCGGCCACCAGGCCCGATTTCGACGTCGTTCGCTGCGCCGGTCGATGGCGCGGCCATGGCGCAGTCATCCGTCCCCGACGCGCGACGGATGCCTCCGGGCTCCTCAGCGGATGCGGGAGCGTCGAGGCTGCCGGAATCAGGAGCCCCGGCCGGCGACGGCACGTTGGCTGCGCCGATGGAGGAAATCGAGGCCGGCCTGGTGGCGCTCGAGTCTGAGCCCGAGGTTCCGCGCCGAAGCGGCTTCCCCGCCGCGCAGACCAATTCCAGCAGCGTCATCGAACACCTCACGGAATGGCTCCACGCGATTGTCGAGCTCCAGCAGGCCGCGCCGGGATCGGCGGAGTTCTTCCAGCGAACGGCCCAGGCCATGCTCGACCTGCTGGGCATGGACCAGGGGATGGTGCTGCTCGCGAGCGAGCACGGCTGGAACATCGCCGCCACCGCCGGGACCCGGCACGACGGCGGCGCCCGCTACAGCCGGACGCTGGTCGAGTACGTCGCGAAGAACCGGCGGACCTTCTACCAGGACCTGCAGCAGATGGTCCGGATGAGCCTCAGCCTGGCGCGGGTCGAGGCGGCCGTGGCGGCCCCGATCTTCGGGCTTCAAAACGAGGTGGCGGGCGTGCTGTACGGGTCCCGCAGCCGCGGCATCTTCGCGCGCGGGCCGGTCGGTCCGCTGGAGGCCCAGCTGGCGCAACTGCTGGCGGCCTCGGTCGGCGCCAATCTCGCGCGGTCCTCGGCGCTGCGCACGCGCGTCCAGTTCGAGCAGTTCTTCTCGCCCGAGCTGGTGAGGGAGCTCGAGCAGAACCCCAACCTGCTGGAGGGCCGGTCACAGGAGGTGACGCTGGTGTTCACCGACCTGCGCGGGTTCACGGCCCTGTCGCAGCGGCTCGGCGCGGAACGCACCTGCCGCATGGTGCGCGACATGATGGAGGGGCTGTCCGAGCAGATCGTTGCGCAGGGCGGCGTGATTGTCGACTACGCGGGCGATGGCATCCTGGCGATGTGGAACGCGCCGACCGAGCAGCCCGATCATGCGGTCAGGGCGTGCCGCGCCGCGCTGGCCATGCTCGGTGAGCTGCCGCAGATCAACCAGCGCTGGGGACAGGAAGCCGGCAACGCGCTGTCGCTCGGCATCGGCATCAACAGCGGCCCCGCGCAGGTGGGCAACACCGGCAGCAGCCGCAAGTTCAAGTACGGGCCGCACGGCCACACGGTCAACGTGGCCAGCCGCGTCCAGGACGCGACCAAGATCCTCGGGTCTGCCGCTGCTGGTCACCGCGGCCGTCAGGGACCTGCTGCCTCACGAGATGCAGACGCGGCGGCTGGGCCAGGTGCGCCTGCCCGGGGTCGAGCAGCCGGCCGTGCTGTACGAGCTGCAGGGCGAACGCGCATCCGATGAGTGGCTGCGCCTGCGCGATACCTATGAGAAGGGCCTCGCACTCTACGAGGCCGGCGAATGGTCGAAGGCCTGCCAGACGGTGGCGCCGCTCCTGCCGTCGGACGGGGCCCGGGAGAAGTACGACATCCCGACGTTGAAGTTGCTGCGCAGGGCGTGGGAGTGCCTTGAAACGCGTCCCGATCCGTTCGTGCCCATCGTCGACGTCAGCACGAAGTGAGGACCGAGGCGCGACGGACCGCAACGGTCTAAGGCGGGGAGCATCGGGGATGAGCGGATTGGGATTGCTGCCGCTCGGCGTCGGCGACGCGTTTTCAGCGCGGTACTATTCGAGTTGCCTGGCTCTCGAGGCCGACGGAGCGCTGGCTGCTGGTCGACTGCCCGCATCCCATCCGCAAGATGCTTCGGGACGCGTCCCGCGAGGCCGGTCGATCGGTGGATCTCGACGAGATCTCCGGCGTCGTGCTGACCCATCTTCACGCCGATCACAGTTCAGGACTGGAAACGCTGGGCTTCTACTGCCGCTTTGTGCTCGGGCGGAAGATGCCGCTGCTCTGTCACCCGCATGTGGCCGCCCGATTGTGGGACGGGCACCTGGCGGCGGGCATGCAGTTCTCGAATCAGGAATCGTCCGATCGACCGGTGGAACGGCGACTCGAGGACTTCTTCGACTGGATCCCGCTCGACGACGTCGCTCCCGTCGCGTGCGGGCCGTTCCGAGTCCGGTGCCGGCGGACGCATCACTCGGTGCCGAGCACAGCCGTGATGGTCGAATCCGGCGGGACGAGCCTCGGGTACAGCGCCGACACGATCTTCGATCCGGGGCTCATCGACTGGCTGTCGGCGGCGGACCTGATTGTCCACGAGGCCGGCCCGGGCTACATGCACACGCCCTATGAGCATCTCGCACGGCTGCCGGCGTCGCTTCGCTCCAGGATGCGACTGATCCACTACCCTGACGAGTTCGACACAGCAGCCAGCGAGATCGAAGCGCTGCGTCAGGGACGCTACCAGCTGGCCGTTGGCGGCACCGGTGCGCCCGGCCGTCCGGTGAGCGCTCACGGGACCCGATAATGGGCTCACCGGGTCGCCCGAGGCAGACGATGGCCGATCCGAGCGTGACGACGATCTACTATCGCGGGCTTGCGGAATACGCGGACGGGAAGCTGGCTGCAGCCGAACGCGACTTTCGCGCGGTGCTCGGCCGAAGCTCCGCGCACGCCGGCGCTCTCCACCATCTCGGCCTCGTTTCGCAGCAGTCGGGCCGGACGCGCCTGGCCCTTCGCCTGCTTCGCCGGTCGGTGGAGGCGGACCCGAAGAACGCCGACTATCTCCTGAACCTCGGGAACCTGTTCCATCAACTCAAACGGACGCGCGACGCCCTCGGCGCCTGGGACGCCGCAGGCCGGATCGACCACACGCTGGAGGACGCGTTCAGCAACGTCGGCCTGACGTGCGCCGAAATCGGTGACCACCAGCGGGCAGTCAATGCGTTCTCGCGAGTAACCGAGATCAACCCGGATTCAGCCGACGGGTTCCGACGACTGGCGGCCAGCCTGCGGCGCCTTGGATGCATCGATGAGTCGCGGCAGACCGCAGCACGGGCACGTGCGTTGTCACGGGACCCGCACGCTCTGGCCAGGTTCGCCGCAGCCCGATTGAGGGCGGGACGCCCGGAAGAGTGGCTGAACACGTTGCGACGCGCGACTCGGATCGCTCCGCGCGACGCGGAGGTGGCGTTTCAGCTCGCGAACGCCCTCGCCAGCATGGGCCGAAAAGCCCCGGCGCTGAAGGCGTACGCGCGCGTCCTCTCGATCGATCCGCACCACGAATCCGCGCGCTTCCGGACAGCCGCGCTTCGAGGTGAGTCGCCGCCGCTGCCGCCGGCCGAGTACCTCACCCGGCTCTTCGACGGCTACTCGGTCTTCTACGATGAGCACCTGGTCGAGCGGCTGCGCTACCGTGGACCCGCATTGCTGTGGCGCGCAGTTCGACGCGTCCTCGACAAACAGGGGAAGAAGGCGCGGGACCTGACGGTCCTCGACGCTGGCTGCGGCACGGGCCTCGCCTCCGACCTCCTGAGGGGCGCAGCCCGGCGCCTGGTTGGCGTCGATCTGTCACCCGGCATGATCGAAAAGGCGCGAAGCCGCCAAGCCTACGACAAACTCATCGTCGGCGACCTCGTGAAGATCCTTGGAGCCAGCCGGGCGAAATTCGATATGGTCTTCAGCTCGGACGTGTTCAATTACTTTGGGGATCTGGCACTGCCAGTCCGGGCCGCTGCGCGGGCGTTGAAACCCGGAGGCTTGCTGGCGTTCACCGTCGAGGCCGGAAACGGGAACGGGTATGCGCTCACCCGCAGCGGACGCTACACGCACTCGTCCGCGTTCGTCCGCGCGACTGGCATGGCGTCCGGCTTTGTCGTGCGGCACACCGGCACCGGCACCCCGCGCTACGAGCGCGGCATGCCGGTGCGTGCCACCGTGGCCGTCATGCAGAAGGCATAGGCGGTTGGCCTGCGGACTGTTACTTCAGCTTGTTCAGCATTCCCCCGGACGGGTTGTTCCTGGTGTCGAGGTCCTTGGGCCTGCCGGTCTTCTTCGTGGTCTGCTTCTTGTCCATGTCTGTCTCCTTGTGCGACCCCTGGTTCCACTGTTACAGAGTCCCCTCAGCGGGGTTGTTCCTGGTGTCCAGGTCCTTGGGCTTGCGTGTCTGCCTGGCGCCAGGCGTCTCGTCCCTGACCAGCTCGCAGCATCGGCCTCGCTAGCACTTTACCGGCAGCATTCCCCCCGACGGGTTGTTCCTGGTGTCGAGGTCCCTGGGCTTTCGGGTCTTCTTTGTCGTCTGCTTCTTGTCCATACCCGCCTCCATCGATGAGCTGCTAATACTTGAAGATCGCCCCACCCGTAGGGTTACTGCGGGTGTCGAGGTCCTTGGGTCTGCGTGTCTTCTTGGACGCCTGCTTCTTGCTCATGTCTGCCTCACCTTCCCGGTGGCTGAAATTCCAATTTCGGCCCTTCTGGCGTGTCCGGGATGACGCAGCGGCGCCCAGCCAGCGCGTCCGCTGCCCTCCGCCAGTTCTCGCGTGCTGCAGCGAGATGCGGATGCCCGGAAACGAGTCGGAGTTCGAGGATCGCAACCGCGCGCGAGAGAAGCGGGACCGCATCCCCCGCACGGCCCATCTCTACCAGCAGCCTGCCGATGTTGTTCTGCGTGAGCGCCACCTCCGGGACACCGCCGCCCAACAGGCGAGTCCTGATGGACAGCGAACGGCGGTAGCATCGCAGCGCTTCTCGGCGCTTGCCGCGCGCAGCGAGCGCGGCGCCCAGGTTGTGCAGCGTCGCCGCCACATCCTCGTGCATCTGGCCATACACGCGCTGGAAGACGCGCAGCGCACGCCGGTAGATCGCCGCGCTCCGGCGCGGCTCTCCCAGGCCATCCAGGACAGCCGCATACGCCGAAGCGTCCGCCATAGTCCGCGGGTCGTTCTCACCGAGCAGCCGCCGCGAGATGGTCCACGCCCTCCGCGCGGGCTCTTCAGCCCGGACGAAATCGAGCTGGGAATGAAGCAGGCCGGCGATGTTGTGGTAGAGCGACGCCGCATCCAGAGAGGCCTCTCCCCCGGTCGACATTGTCGAGACGAGTGCGGCCTCGTACAGTCGCATCGCCTCATCGAATCGGCCCCAGCACTTGTAGAGGATCCCGATCTCGTTCCGCGCTGAGGTGGCCTCCGCCGAGGTCTCGCCCAACGCGGTGACGGCAACTTCGAGAGCCTGTCTCAAGTGCCGTTCGGCACGCGGGTATTCACCGTGCTGGCGGCAGGCCGCACCGGACTTCGCCAGGCGTTGGCAGCGAATTCGCGCCGCCTGTGCAACTCTGAACTCGAGGCTGCTCATGACCTGTGCCGGTGGCCGAGTCGGCCCGTTGTTCAACGCACCGTGAGATTGTGGTTGGAGGCCAGTCTTCCGCCCCGGATCTTGTCCGCCTCGGCTCTCCCCAGGCGCAAGTCCTTGGTGGTGACCTTCGGCGCTTTGGAAGTCTTGCTCTTCTGCTTGATTTCTTTCGACATGACTGTCTCCTGTCTTTGCGCCACAGAAAGGCGCGAACTGACGGGTCGCCCCCCAGGAGAAGGCGGAGTAACCTTCACTGCCCAGAGGCCCGCCGGTCGCTATTCCTGATGCACCGTCAACCCACCGTGAGATCGTGGTTGGTGGAGAGCCTGTCGCCCTTCACCTTGTCCGCGGCGCCTCTTCCTAGGCGCAGGTCCTTGGTCGTCACTCTCGCCGCTCGGGACGTCTTGCTCTTCTGCTTGGCGTCTCTTGCCATGACAGACTCCTCTGATGTTTCCGCTCATTTCTTCGGCAACGACGCGGAGTGCCGCTGGCCAAAGACGATGGCCTTGCGTGCCCCCCCGCGCACGTCGGTGTCGGGCAGCAGGTCGTTGAGCCGGATCGGTCTCGACGAAGGGACCTTCCGTGCGCTGCGATTCTCGGCCGTCTTGTCGGCGGTCTTCTTGGCTGCCATGGATATCGCCGTGATGGAACCGTTCATTGGCAAGGACGATGCCAGAACAGGCGGCATCATCGGAAAGGCGCGATCACGGCGAACGGTGGAGCCTCGCGACCCCGGAGCCGAAACGCACCGGAGCGCGGCGCTTCTGCACCCGGGACACTTCGCGACATGACCGGCACCGTTTCGATGCCGGTTCGGTTCAGTATCGGTGCCGGCCGCTCCTGATTGACGCCCGGAGCGCAGGCACGGTCGGGGGCCGAATCAGGTCGACGAGGTGAGCGGAACAACGAGCATCCGCCCTGGACGCTCGTGCGGTGCGGTCGGCCTTTTCGGGCGATCCGTTCACATCGAGTCCTCGAATCCTGCGCCGCGCCCCTCGTTGCGGGGATCCGCGGGCTGTCAACGCCGCGTCGCTGGCAAGCGACTTGCAATTCAGATGCATCAACTGTGATATTTCGGCGCGGCGATTGAAACGGACGAAGCCGAAGAGGCTTAGCGGCGCTGAGCCGATCCTCGACTTCGACCAGGATGGGTGTCTGCGCCGAACCGGAGCCCGGGGCGATGCCTGGCCGAGAAGCGATCTGCTTCGTACCTCGCGACGCCGTCGAAAGAAACGCGCGCGTTGGCGCTCGACCGATGGATCCGATTTCTCCTCGGCGAGATTCCGATCGTCGGACGACTTGTCCCTCCTCGCTGGTCGCGGGCCCGACGCATGGGTTTCACGGCCGGCCTGCGGGCGTGTGTGCAGTCGCTGCGCAGGCATCATACGTCCCTGCCTCCGGTGATTGCCTTGCGACCCGCCGGGCAGGAGCTGACCCTGGCGGACGTGGACGAGGTCATCGGCTTCGATCCCGAGCCTGTACAAGTCCATTCCTTGCCGCGATCTCTATTTCGGCCGTGAAGTGTTCTACAAGCTCGAGGTCTTCCGCCTTTCGGGCTACGACCGCATCGTCTATCTGGATTGCGACACGCTCGTACTCGACGACATTTCTTCATTGTGGGATTCGCGCCAGTACGCCGCGAACGACTTCTATGCCGTGCGCGAGACCGCGGAGATGGGTGTGCCCGCACGGGTGCAGGGCAACTTCAACACAGGCGTCATGGTCATCAACCGGCCGCTGATCTGCGACGCGGTCCATCGGCGGATGCTGAAGATCGCTCGAAAGGGGATCTCCTATGACGGAGGTGACCAGGGGGTCATCAACCACTACCTGGGCGGACGATACGGAGCCACCGCGGGCGAGCTCGACGCGGGCTACAACGTCATGTCGCTCGTGAAGAAACGGGGAGACTGGACCTCCTTCAAGGACCGGATGAGGATCCTCCACTTCAACAATCGGTTGAAGCCCTGGGCGCCGGACCACCGCCACGACTGGCTCTTCGATGGCGAGCTCAAGCGCCTGTGGGATGACGCGTACAACTTCGCTCCGACGCCGCTCGAGACACAAGGACATTCCGAGCGTGCGTCGGCGCCGAAGTGTTGATCGTCGCAGGTATGCGCCGGGGGGGCAGCTCTTCACTCGCAGCGCGGGCCGCCACGGTGCGGCCCAACGATTCGGTAACGATCAGGAGGCGGTATGTCCAAGGAAAACGTCGCGTTGTTCAGCAGATCGATCTCGAAGAACCCGGAGCTCAACCGGCGCATCAGTGAAGCCGGGACGAGCGTCGACGCTTGGGTCGGGATCGCGCGTGAGGTCGGCTTCGAGTTCACGCCCGACGAGTTTGCGTCGGTCGTCGGTGAGACCCTTGGACGTACGGTGACGACGTCGAATGCCGTGCGCGAGTACCTCGGTGCTCGGTCCAAGGTGGGCGACCTGGAGCTGAGCCGCAAGACCCTCGACGCCATCGTCGGTGGGCGCCGGCTTTTGCACACCAGCGGTTGAGGGTTCTGGCACCGACGTTTCAGAGGCCTGATCTCGTTCGGTGCATTCGCGCCGCAGGTCGGTATGGCCTTGGAGGTGATCGAGTGGCGGCTAGCCGCGCAGCGATCTGTTTCGTGTTGGCGATTCCTCCACCCGAATCCTCGGCCGAGCGACTAGGCCGCGAGACCCGGCGGCTGCTCCGGAAGGTGCCGGGGATGTCGCGCATCATCGCCCCGCGGTGGTCGCCGGCGCGGCGGATGGGGTACGCGGCCGGCCTGAGGGCCTGCGTCCAGTCCCTCAGGCGACGGCACGCGACGCTTCCCCCGGTACTCGTCCTCAGGCCGGAGGGCCAGGACTTGACGTTGGCGGATGTTGACGAGGTCATTCCGTTCGAACCGGCGCCGTACAAGTCGATACCGCCAATGGGTGCGTTCTTTCACTACTTCGGGTCGGAAGAGTTCTGCAAGCTCGAGGTGTTCAAACTGCGCGGTTATGACCGAATTGTCTATCTGGACTGCGACACCCTGGTCCTCGACGACATCTCTCCGTTGTGGGATCCGAACCAGTACGTGGCAGAGGATTTCTATGCCGTGCGGGAGACGGCCGAATCAGGCGCGCGGCCCCCGGTGCTTGGCAAGTTCAACGCGGGGGTCCTGGTGATCAATCGAGCGATGCTGTGCGATCAGACCTATCACGGGATCCTCGAACTCGCCCGATGCGGTATGTCCTACGACGGCAGCGACCAGGGCGTGCTCAATGAACTGGTCGAGCGGGGCGGCGCGACGTTCGGGGAGCTGGACGCCAGCTACAACGTCCTGGTCCGGGCAAGACACTTCGGGAACTGGGGGGCGTTCAATGATCGGATCCGGATTCTGCACTTCATCAATCAGGTACAAGCCCTGGACCGACTTGCACTACCTCGATCCGTGCTTCGACGCGGATCTCAAACGCATCTGGGACGACGAGTTCAGCCCGCTCATTGGAGCGCCGCGACAGGGCAACCAGGTCGCGTACGATCCCAGTCCAGACATGGTTGGGCAGCCAGATACGGGTGCGCTGACGTCGTGACGACCTGCCCGCGTCTGGGGTTTCGGCGTCCGGCAGTCTTCTTCATCAATCTACTGGGCGATCAGTTGATTGCGTTGCCGGCAATGCGAGCCCTCGGCAGGCTCTTCCCGGAAGGTCTTCAGCTCCTGCTCGGCGAGACGATGTTGTCGCTCTTCTACCGTGGCCTGCCGACCGGCGATGCCGTGCGGGTCTGGTGGGCGTCCGACGAAATGCGGAGCATCGACGTGCCACGTACCCTTCGCCGGGCAAGGCCCTGCGATCTGTTCATCTGCCTGTCTCCCGATCCGAAGTCCTTCGTCGGGTTACTGGCGAGCAGAATAGGTGCGACGTGCACGATTGGGTACGGGGATGGCCTGGATTGCCAGCTCCCTGCGCTCCCCGGCTCTCACATGTTCGACAGGCTGTTTGCGATTCCCCATGTATCTCGAGCCGTCGCTGCGGATCGACGACTTCAGGGCGCCGCCGATGTTCGCGCCCGCCGCCGAGGCGGCCGCCGGGCGCGAGGCCGCGAGACTTCGCGGGCCGTGGGAGCGGATGCTGTTCGTGCATCCGGAGACAGGGGCCGAGCGCACGTGGGAGCCCGCGAGATTCGCCTGGGTGATCGAGCGCTTCCTCGCCGAGCGCCCTGACTACATGGCTGTCGTGTCGAGCCTGGCCCCGATCGACTACGAGTGGCGAGGCGGGCGCGTGAAACGGATCGATCTGCACCTGGAGCTGACGCTCGCGCTGGTGCGGCACGCCGACCTCTTCCTCGGCGTGGACTCCTGTTTCCTGCATGCGGCGGACCTGAACCGGGTGCCCGGCGTCGCCCTGTTCGGCCCGACCAAGTCGTGGCAGTGGGGATTCCGGTTTTCGCGGCGTTCACGCGACATCTCCGCGGAATCGATGGACGCCATCGGCCCGGAGCCAGTGCTCGAAGCGCTGCTCGACGTTGTTGACGCCCGGAGAACGCCAGCCTCCTGCGAGTCACCATGCTTCACTCCTACTCGATGATCGTGCCGGCGCTCAACCAGGAGGGCGAGATCATCGCAACGCTTCGGAATCTCGCTCGCAGCATGGCGTTTCTCGCCGAGCACCATCCCCGAGGCGGCGAGATTGACGGCGAGATCATCGTCGTGGACGACGGCTCGACGGACAAGACCTCGGATCTCGTCGGTGGATGGGCTCGCGCGAACGGCCGGACGCGAATCATCGTGCACCCGCGGCGCCTGGGGGCGGGAGCGGCTCGCAACACCGCCGCGCAGGCGGCCCGGGGTGACGTGCTGTTCTACTGCGACGCCGATGATGTGTACGCGCCTGAGCACGTGTTCATGGGCTTCTCGGCGCTCGACTGGTCCTCGAACTCGGCCGATGGAGCACCGGCCTCGGGCTGGCTCAGGATGGGTAATGGCGGCCATCTCGAATTCACGGCTTCGCGCCCATTCGCGGCGATTCGCACGGGAATACGGATCAGGGAAGCGGTTCACGACGGATGGCTCCCTGCCATCCGGAACAGCGTGGTCAGCAATCTGTGCGTGAGGCGAGAGTGCCACGAGTGGATCGAGGGCTTTCCCGAGGAGGCGATCTACAAGCGGCTCAGAGGCTGTGAGGACACGGCGTTTGGGAACTGCCTGAGTACGTTCTTCCGGGTAGGGCTCGTCGATTTCGAGACGGTGGAATATGTTCGCCGGCCGATGAACAGTCTCGACCGTCAGATGGCGCGGTTCAGCCACGCTCCGGCTTCAGGCTATGACGAAACGGCACCCTCGGAACGGCCGCTGCACGAGATCCGGATGATTCGAGAAGACGAGAAGATCGGCCACCTGCTGCACAAGTGGTGCGCCATTGGACCTCCAAGGTTGCCGCCGGCGATGCTGAACTCGGAACAGGTCCGGGAGCTCACCGCTCGCCGTCGAGTCGCAGGTGTGTAATGGACTCTCCATATCGTTCCCTGCCGCCCAGGAACTTCTGGCAGACGGGTGTGACCGACACTGCACCGCGAGATCTGTCCGACGTCTACCGCAAGCGATTTGACATCCCTGTCGACGCACGGATCGCCACGGCTGGCAGCTGTTTTGCGCGCCAGATAGGCCGGCGGCTCCGGGCGCACGGGTTCAACTTCGTCGACGTGGAGCCGCCTCCGCCAGGACTGCCCGAGACCCTTCATTCCCGCCTTGGCTACGGACTGTTCTCCGCCAGGTACGGGAACATCTACTCGGCGAGGCAGCTGAATCAGCTGATGAAGGAGGCGTTCGGCGAGTTCAGCCCGGCTGACCGCGTCTGGGAAAGCGGAGGGCGATACTACGACCCCTGGCGCCCGTCCATCGAGCCTGACGGATTCGGGTCCGCCCGGGAGGTGGCGGTGCTGCGCGAGGCTCACCTCGCTGCGGTGCGAGCGCTCTTCCGCGCCTGCGATGTGTTCATCTTCACGCTCGGGTTGACCGAGACCTGGCGATCCACGGAAGACGGCGCGGTGTACCCGATGTGCCCGGGGACGATCGCAGGACGGTTCGATTCCGGAAGGCACGTCTTCGTCAACTCGCCGTTCGACGAGATCGTCGCAGATATGTCCGAGTTCATCGGTCGCGCGCGCGCCATCACGCCGTCGATGAGATTCGTGCTGACGGTGTCGCCGGTGCCACAGGCGGCCACCGCCACCGATCAACATGTACTCTGCGCCACCAGTTACTCCAAGTCCGTGCTGAGGGCCGCATGCGGCCTTCTCTGCTCGCGTCTCGAGGGTGTCGACTATTTCCCGTCCTACGAGATCCTGACGTCGTCGGCGCTGCGCGGGATGTTCTTCGCAGAGAACCTCAGGAACATCACTCCGGACGGGGTGGACTTCGTCATGTCCCACTTTTTCCACGAGCACGCCGCCTCGGCTCGCACCGGCGAGCCGGTGCGACCGGAATCGGATCGCCAGGAAGATCCGCCGAACCCGCGACCCGTCGACGAGACGGCCGACGGATGCGATGAAGTGCGACTGGCGTGGCAGAGGGTCCGATGACGCTCGTGATTACCGGAGACTCGCACACCTGGGCCCTGCACGAGGGGCTCGCGTCGATGTCATCCTCCGAGCGGCGCGGCCTCCCGGATGTGCGCGTCTGCATGTTGTTCAAAGGATCACCTTCGGTGGCGCCGTTCTGCACCCGGGCGACCGACCATGTCAGGTTTCTCGACCCAGGTGCCCGCGCGGCCATCGCGTCTGTCACGGGCCGTCCACACCTCTGTGCGGCGGACCGGGTCGCGGTGTTCGGATTCTCGATGGGGTTGATGACGACGTTGCTGCTGCGCCGTGATACGTGGCGGGGGTTCATTCCCTGGTCCGTGGACGTGGAGGGAGCAGAGACGCCGTTGTCCGAGGCAGCGATCACGGCGATCGCGCTTGAACACAACGCCCACATCCTGGAGTTCTTTTCGCTCGTCGCCGGACTGGGGATTCGATGCGTCGCCATCTCCGCGCCGCCGCCGTCGCCGTTTGAGGAGGCGCTCGCTCGGGGCATCCGGCCGGCGGTCGTGCTCGAGGTCGATCGCATTGCGCGCCGCGCGGTCAGACGACCTCAACGAGCCCTTCCCGGAGTCCTGGGAGGCCCGCTTCGGCACGGTCCTCGACATCGGGACCATCGAGCACGTGTTCGACACCGCCATGGCGCTGCAGAACTGCCTCCTCGCGGTCCGGCCGGCCGGATTTTGTTTGTTCCACGTTCCGGTCAAGGGCTACTACTTCCATGGCCTGCACACGTTCAGCCCGGAACTGTTGCCATCCCTTCTCGAAGCGAACGGATTCGAAATCCGGTATCTGAAGCACAGCACCCCGTCGGGAGCGCCGGCGGACCTCGAGGACGATGTCCCGAGTCTTCTCCAGTGGATTGTCGCCAGGCGGCTGCCTGGCCCCGGGTTGCGGGTCCTGCGACCGGTTCAACAGCAAATGTGGCGCCGAATGTTCAGTGATGCGAGGCCGGGCGGACAACGATGACCGCGACACCGTGGAGCGGCGATCAACGAGCGCGGTGTGCTTTGCCACCGCAGCCGAGTTCGACGGCTGCGACGCGTCGTGCCGCAACGCGGCGGCCGTCCTCGGCGGATCATGGACGAGGCTCTGCCGTGACGCCGACCCACCGCCGGAGGTCTTCGCGAGCGACCTTCTGGTGTTGTCGTCCTGGCATCGACGCTACGAGACCATCCTCGAGCGCCGCAGCGGCCCGATTGTCGTCCGATGGCACTCCACCATCCTCCAGACCGAGCTTGGACAGGAGGCACAGAAGATCGCCCGCCTCGTGAATCTGCTCGACGAGGGCGTCATTTCCGGACTGGCCGTGAGCGATCCGGAGTTCGTCTCGGCGCTCGATCGGGACGCAGTGGTCTACCTGCCCGAGGTGTGCCAGACCGACTACGTTGGCGTGGCGCCCGCGCCGCTTCACGGCGTGAACATCTCGCTCTTTGGCGCACCCCACTGGCGAAAGAACCTCTTCGTCCAATCTGCCGCGTTCGCCCTGGCGATGCGCGGCAGCGGCACGGCAGCCTGGACGCTTCATCTCAACAGCCAGACGTTGCTCGACGATGGGTTCGCCGGGTGGCTGAGGGCCGCTCGCATTCCGTACGTCGACCACGGCTGGCTCGAGCGAGCCGACTACCTTTCGCTCGTCGCAGCCATGGACGTTGGATTATGCGCGACCTTGTGCGAGGGCTACTGCTACGTAGCGGCCGATCACGTGAAGCTTGACGTGCCCGTCGTCTCCTCGCCTGCCGTGGCCTGCCTGGCCGAGGCGTGCTCGCTCACGACGCCGGACCGTGTGGCGGCGGTCGCCGATGCCTTGACACAGGCGTTCTCGGATGGAGAGGCCATTCGCGTGAGACAGCGCCGGGTGCTCGGGGAAGGGGCACGCCGGCGCGCCGCGTTGGCGCAATCGGCACTGGTCGACCTCGAGTCGCGCGCACGCACGAGGAGCGCGAGATGACCGGGGTCGGCTTCGTCACAGCGGCCGACCAGGCGCTTTTCCCCGCCGCTCTGGCGACGGTCAATAGCGTCCTCGAATTCCAGCCAGATGCGCACGTCGTCGTTCTCTGCGACAAGTCGAACCCGCTCACACCTCCGCAACGACGCTGCTTCTCGGCAAGCGACCGGGTGGTGCTCGCCGACTGGTGCGACTCGCCCGCGGCGCACCCCGGGGTCGATGCCAAAGCGCTCTGGGCCAAGGCCATACTCGCCGCACCGTCGGGCTACAACGCCGTCGTGTGGCTGGAGCCAGGGTTCATCCTGTGCTCTCCTGTCGACGACGTCGTGGAGCGCTGCAAAGTGGAAGGGACCATCCTCGGCAGCCCGACATACGCCCCCTCTGCAGGTGTCTGCGCGATGACCGTGCGCAATCTTGAGCGGCTCGCACGGCCTGCGGCCGGGGCCGAAATATCGGACCAGGTTGATCCACTGGACGACCGCCTCTGGAGCCAGCGCGGGAGCTTCTGGGATTCGATGATCGATTTCCGGCATGGCAGGTTCGTCAACGTCCGGGCGGGAGGCCAGACGCAGCGAGGATTTCACTGCGCCGACTTTGCGAACTTCTGGGTGCGCGAACACTGCGACCGTGTGCTCGACGGGCATTCGTTGCAGACCTATCCCTACGTCTGGTTCCTGACCATGCTGTGGTTCGGCCGCTGCGCCGATTGGTCGGTCGATCCCGCCGCCTACCTGCCGATGGATGCCCGCCACCTCTTCACGGACCTGGTCCAGTTCCTGCCGCAGGTGTTCCAGGTGCATCCGCGGGCGCGGTATCGCTGGAACGCCCTGAGCGACGCGATGATCGATCGGGCCATCGACGGAGTGCATCGCATGCTGACGCTCGGGGGCGGCGGTATGACGGATGTCATAAGGCTCGTTGACGCACATCCCTGGATCCGCCGGTACGTCGAGGTCGGCAGCTATGAAGGAGGGTCGATCCTGACGTTGGGTCTGCGGTTCCTGAACCGCGACATCCACTTCTACTCCGTCGAGTCCTTCATGGGCGGCCTGGACGGTACCGTGGATGGGTGGCGCCTTCCATCACGCAAGAAGTTCGTCGAATCGTTATCCCGTGAACCACCCGGTGCAGGCGCCGAAAGAGCGTCGTCCTCGAGATCCCCAGCAGGCGGGCCGCGCGGTGCTGGTTGTGGCCAGCCAACTCATACACATGGTGGACGTGGCGATCGACGGCTTTGGCCAGCGAGAGGTCCTGGCCGTTCACGGGTGCGGCGGGAGGCGCGGGCGTGTCTTCGTCGACCGGAGCAACCCGGCCGCCATCGAGGCGTGATGTCTTCAGGGCTGATCATTCCGTCCTCGGCAAGCAGGACGATGGCCTGAATCGCGTGGTCCAGTTCCCGCAGGTTTCCCGGCCAGTCGTGTTCCATCAGCAGGTCGAGCGCGCCAGGGTCGATGGCCGTGATATTGCGCGCAAGCGCGTCAGCCCAGTGCTGGATTTCCCATGCGATGAGCGCTGGCAGATCTTCCCGGCGCTGCCTGAGCGGCGGCAGAACGAGTGTGAGGCCGTTCAGGCGGTGATAGAGGTCCTCCCGGAACAGGCCCTGCCGGATGCGATCCCGCAACGGTACGTTGCTCGCGGACACCACCCGCACCTCCGCCCGGCGCACGATCTCGGATCCGAGCCGCTCGAACTCCCCGTATTCGACCGCGCGCAGGATCTTCGCCTGCGCGAGCGGACTCATGTCCGCGATTTCGTCGAGAAACAGCGTGCCCCCGTCGGCGATCTCGAACTTGCCGCGCAGTGGCCGATCGGCGCCGGTGAACGCTCCTCGCTCGTGGCCGAAAAGCTGGCTCTCGAGCAGGGTCTCGTGCATGGCCGCGGCGTTGAACGAGACGAAGGCCCGGCCGGACCGGCGGGACGAGTCGTGGATCGCGCGTGCGAGCAGGGTCTTCCCTGTGCCGGTCTCACCGAGCAGCAGCAGCGGCACCTCCGACCTGGCGGCCACCTGGGCGCGCTTGAGGCACGCCTGCATGGTGGGGTTCCGGCTGGTCAGATCTTCGACTCGCATGAACACCCCCCTCGGATCACGGCTTCGCGCCGATCGTCTCTCGCAGCTTTCGAAGCGGCTCGAACACGTACTCGATCACGGTCCGCCGCCCGGCCAGCACGCGCGCCTCGCCTCGCATCCCCGCGCGCAAGGGCCGGAGGGAGGCCGTGCCGAGCGTTTGCCCGTCGAGCGCCGCGTGCAGGACGAACCCCTCGCCGCCCGCGGAGACCACGGCGGCCGGGCTGACCCACTGCACGGTGGCCCGCCCGGTACCGAAACGCTCGTAAGGATAGGCGTCGTAGAAGAGCTGCACGCGCTGACCGACCCGCACGCGCGACACGCCCCCCTCGGGCGGCGCGATCTCGGCAATCAGCGGCGAGTCGGACCTGGCAATCCGGCAGAGCTCCTGGCCGAACGTCACGACGTCGCCGGTGTTCCGCTTCTGGATCGCGACGACGGTGCCGTCGAATGGCGCGGTGACCGGCACGACGTCCTCCCGGGCGCCCTCCAGGAGCTTGTGCAGTGCGGCGATCCGGACGGCAATCTTCCGGCGCTCGAGCTCGAGGTCGCCCACCTGCTTCCGGTGATCGGTCCGCATGCGCGCCAGTTCGAGCACCGCCATCTCGCGCGCCTGCGCGGCGACGGCGGCGTCTCGCTCGCCCTTCGACGCCTCGAGCTGCTGCGATTTCAGATCGACGAGCGACACCAGGCCCTCCGCGTCGAGCAGCTCGTAGCGATGGAGGAAGTCGCGCACGGTCTTCACATAGTCCTGCTCGTAGGAGAGGTCCTTGTCCAGTTGCCGGATCTTCGTCGTCTGGATCTCGAGCGCTGAGCGCTGGTCCTCGTCCAGGAGCGACTCCCGCCGTCCGATCGATTCGAGATCCTCTTCGAGTGTGCTGAGCTCGGACGTCCAGTTGCGCAGCTCCTGGGACCGAATCACGAAGAGGGCCTGCCCCTTCCTGACCTCGGCGGTTTCCGCGACGAGAATCGCCGCCACCACGCCCTCGCGCGGGGCGCGAACCGGATCGGCCCCGGCCTCGGGCACCAGCACGAACTGGCAACGGACCGTGTCCGGGACCGCCACGACCACCGCGGCGGTGATCGCCGCGGCGAAGGTCACGATGAAGAAGAGGCCAAGCCCCATCGCGACGGAAACCGGCAGCCTCGTCGGAAACAGGTCGCTGCCTCGTGCATTGTCGTCTATCCACGCCGGCTGGCTCTCTCGAGGTGTGTCCATGACTCGCCCTCTGGCGCTCTAGAGTCCGAGTTGCTGGCTGCACAGGTAGAAATACAGGCCGCGCAGCGCCATGAGCTCGGCGTGAGTGCCGCGCTCGGCGATCTGCCCCTTCTCCAGGACGATGATCGAGTCGGCGTTGCGGATCGTGCTCAGCCGGTGGGCGATCACGATCGACGTGCGCCCGCCGAGCAGGCGCTCCATGTTCTGCTGCACCGCCTGTTCGGATTCGGAGTCGAGCGCGCTGGTCGCCTCATCGAAGATCAGGATTGGCGGGTCCGCGTACAGGGCGCGCGCGATGGCGATGCGCTGGCGCTGGCCGCCCGAGATCGCCAGGCCGCTCTCGCCGATTCGCGTGTCGTAGCGCATCGGCAGGCGGAGGATGAAGTCGTGGGCGTTGGCAGCGCGGGCGGCCCACATCACGCGGTCGACGTCCGGCTCCGGATCGCCAAACGCGATGTTGCGCAGGATGGTGTCATTGAACAGGTAGTTTTCCTGGAGCACGATGCCGGTCTTCCGCCGCACGTCGCGGTAGTTCATCGTCTTCAGGTCGATGCCGTCGAAGAAGATGGCGCCTTCGGTCGGCTCCAGCAGGCCCGCCAGGCACTTGATGAGCGTTGTCTTGCCTGACCCGCTTCGCCCGACGATGGCGGTCGTGCGGGCCGGCGGGATGTCCAGGCTGATGGCGCTCAGGATGGGCGGGGCCTCGTTGCCACCGTACCTGAAGCCGAGATTCCGAAGCTCGATGCGGCCCTCCAGTGTCGGAACCGGGCGCAGCCGCGACCGGTCGTGCCCCTGCTCCGGCTCGGATTCGAAGATGTCGCCCAGGCGGTTCAGCAGCACCATCGACATCTGCCACTCGTCCCACAGCGCCAGCACCTTGACGATCGGCGCGTAGGCCATCGCCATCAGGCCGTTGAAGGCGACGAAGCCGCCTATGGTGAGGGTGCCCTCGATGACCATCCGCGCCCCGGCCCACAGGAAGATCGCCGCCGACGCCAGCCCGACCGCCTGCACGGCGGTGTCGTAGGCCATGATGATGAAGTTCGCGCGGAACTGCTTGTCCGCCACGCTGACGAACTGGTTCAGCATCGCGCTGCGGAAAGTCTGCTCGGCCGAGGTCGCCTTCATCGTTTCGATGCCCTTGATGGCGTCGATCTGGAACGAGGAGTACTTGCCGTGGCTCTCCTCGAGCTCGGCGAACAGCGGCCGCAGCACTTTCGTGGAGAACACCATGAACCCGACGTACACGGGTGCCACGATGAGAAAGACGCCGACCAGGGTCAGGCTGTAGGCGGCCATGATCCCGACGGCCGTCACGATCTGGACCGCCGCGAGCAGGCCGCCGATCCCGTTCTGGACCACGAACTCGCGGACCTGGCGGGCGCCCTGGAGCCGGCGCTGGATGTCGCCGGTCCGGCGGACGGCGAAGTACAGACATCGGGAGCGCCAGCAGCCGCCGCGTCAGGAAATCGAGGATCGAGGCGTCGATCCGTACCGCGGCGAAGCTCAGCATGAAGCGTTCGAGCAGGTTGCCGGCCAGCATGAACACGAGGACCGCGAACATGCCGGCAACGATGAGGTTCAGCAGATCCAGATCACGCTCGACCACCACGCGGTCGACCACGACCTGCGTGAACACCGGCATCGACATCTGCAGGACGCTCACCGCGATCGACAGCAGCAGGACCCGCACCAGGAGGCTCTTGAACGGCGTGATGAACGGCAGTACCCAGCCGATCGACGATCGGCCTTCCGGGGCGCGCGCGAAGGCGTCCGTGTAGTCGAACAACGCCGCATAGCCCGACCACTTCCGGTCGAACTCCTCGCGCGTGACCGTGCGCAGTCCGAGGCCCGGATCGGCGACGCGCACCGAGCGCCTGCCGACGTGCACCAGGACGACCCAGTGGTTGCCCTCCCAGTGCACGATCGACGGCAGCGGCATGCGATCGAGGTTCCGCCGCGAGACCTTCACGCCTCTCGCCGCGAGTCCAAGCTCGGTGGCGGCATGGACCAGGGCGCGCAGGCTCGTCCCGTCGTAGGCGGTGTGGGCGAGCTGGCGAATGCGAGTGAGACTGACCCGGCGTCCGAAGTGCCGGCAGACCATGCCGAGGGCCGCCGCGCCGCAGTCCATCTCGTCGATCTGCTGGATCCAGGGAAAGCGGCGGATGCGATGCCGCCGCTTCCTGAAGAGGCCCTCGGAGGTCGCAAACGGATCCGCGTCCTCCTCGGTCGCGCCTTCCGGCACGGCCCTCTCTCTGTCGGCCTCCGCGTCTTCGTCAAGCGCGACCTTGTTGCGGGCTGCCAGCTCGGCAGGCAGCAGTTCCTCGGCGAAGTCCAGCGGGATCCGCGCCTCAGCCTTCGCGTTGTATTGGGCGGACCGTTCATCGAGTACTGTGCGGAATTCCGGATATTCCCGGACCAGGGCCGCGAGCGATTCGGGCGCGAGGGTCAGCAGCCTGCACTCGGTGAGCGCCTCGACCGAGGCGGTGCGGGGCAATCCGCGCAGGACCGACAGCTCGCCGACGAAGTCTCCCGCCCTGAGAAAGGCGAGATTCCTCGGGCTGCCGTGATTCCCGCTGTAGACGCGTGCGCGCCCTGCCTCGATCACATACATCGGCCCGGCCGGGTCGCCTGCGCGGATGATGGTGTCGCCGGCAGAGGCGGTCATCGGCTTCAGGCATTCGACCAGGGCCCGCTGCAGCGGAAACGGGAGCCCGCCGAGATCCGAGTACTCGCGGAGGAACGCCTCCAGCGTCCGATGGCGCATCAGCAGCGTCATCGATTCCTGCAGCTCGGGGATCTCGTCGAGGAGGGCCATGAAATGCCGGCGATCGAGCCGCAGGACGGTCACTTCGGAACTGCAGCGTACGGAGGCATTCCGCGGCTCGCCCCGCAGGAGCGCCGTCTCGCCGAATTCGTCGCCCGCACGCAGCACGCCCAGCGAAATCTCGCCGGCGCTCTCGCTGGTCTTGACGACGCGCGCGTGCCCGGAGGTGAGGATGTAGAACGCGTCGCCGGGATCGCCTTCCCGGACGATGCTGTCGCCGAACCCGTAGGCGACTTCCTGCAGCGTCGACCTGACCCGGTCGCGGACCGGCGGGGGCAGGTAGTGAAAGAACGTGTTGTCCTCGATGACCTTCGCCGCCTCAGCTGTCATTGCCGCCTCGTCTGCACCGGCCCGCTGCCGTGGTGCCTCAGGCCCACTGGATGTGTCGCTGTATGAGGTCGTCGATTGCGCGTTCGGTCAGGACCGTTTCGATTCGTCCGCGGACCCTGTCGTCGCCCATCGAGGGGGCCTGCTTGGCAAGCACCCGGCACAGGACGGCCCTGTCGTCGATTCGGAGCGGTGGGATCAGGTGCGCGGGAGCCGCCGACAGGACTGGCGCCTGCAGCGCCTGAGGCAGTTCGTCCAGAAACAGATCGAGGCGCTGCATCTCGCCTCCAGCCCGGCGGCAGACCTCGTCGAGGGATTCGCCATCCTGCGTGACGCACAGCCATGCTTCGCGGGCGGCAGCGTCCGAGGTAAAGGAGGCGAGATGCACATCCACCTTCATGAGCGACAGGCCGCGAACGGCCAGCTCGCGCTCGAGGCGCGAAGCGGCCAGGGCCTCGCGGCATCGCTCGAGGAACAAGCGCTCCATGGCCGCCAGATCGTCCGCCCATTCGGGCTGGTTCGCGGCGTGGTTCGCCGCGAGCCGGACGGCGATGCGCGCCGCGAAATCGCGCTCGAAACCCGGCAGGAGGTCTCCGAACACGACGGCAGGCCAGAGCCCGCTGTCGACCTCGTCCGGGTCAGGGCGGTAGTCGCGTGTGATGACGTGCAGCTGGTTCACGAATCGGCGACGCCAGAGACGACGCGCGAGCCAGTCGGACAAATCGTCGAGTGAGAGCCGGTGGGCCTCGAGCCACGCTTCGGTGTCGTCGGCAGTCGTGAGATCGTGTTGGGTGCGGTACGCGTTCGCCGCGGATTCGACCTCGTCCGGACCCAGTTCGAATCCCTCTTCGTCGGCGTAGCGCTGGCACGCCATACCGGCGGCGGTATCCTCCCGGACCGGATCGAGTGCAGACCGGTACTCGGCGGCACGCACCGCGTCAGCGCAGGTGAAATCGCGCCCGCCCGCCCGAAAGATGATCTGGTCGGACCCGCGCATGTGGAAGTGTGAAGTAGAGCAAGAATGCCCGAGTGAACTGGTCGGTGTCAAGCCTGCCGTTGAACTTGCCCGGGCGCGCAGGGCTGCACCTGGTCAGGGGCGTCACTCCGGCCCTTGGGGCATCGTGTCATCGGGTGCGGCGAGTCCCACTGTGGACTCGTTTCGTGGGAGGTGCCGTGAACTGTTGACGCCGCGAATTCCTGACCACTGAATTGACCGCTTTGATATCGACCCTCCCTGGGCGGATACTTGTTGTCAGCGCCCTGTCGTCCAGGCCGCCTGTCCGCCATCGCCCCCCACCAATTCCTCCGGATGCGAGCGAAATTCGGGTTCACTCGGCACCCACATCCCATGGAGATATCGACATGAGTACGCCACACGAGGCTCCCAAGGGTCCGGCTGGTGGTAACCGTGAGAAGAAGACCCGGCCGATCCGATCGCCAGGCCCAGGAAGACCCGCGTCCGCGCGCACGGCCGGCGGCGCCCGCGCAAAGAAGCAGGCCGTCCCGGTTCCGCCGGGTGCCCCTGAACACCTGATGTCGCCGGAGCCGCACCCCATCGACCGCATGGTGGCAGAGGCGGCCTACTACCTCGCCGAGAAGCGGAACTTTGCGCCCGGCCACGAGGAAGAAGACTGGCTGGCCGCGCGCGAGCAGGTCAGCGCTCAGCTTCGGGACGCGAGTCGCCCGCTGCGAAAAGACTAGCGCCGTCCACGGGCCTCACGCGTGATGCCTGGTCTACCCCCGGCAGACGGCCGAGGGTCCGCGCGACATCGCAACCGTCCTCCCAGCCCGTGGCGAGGTGTGTCACAGCACGGTCGAGTTCTTCATCCCGCTCCCGGGCACGCCGCCGGTGACTCGCGGTTCGGTCCGCCGTGCCCTGAGAATCCGCCGGATGTCCCCCACGAGCACCGCGATCGCGATGCCCAGCGCGATCGGGAGGGCCCGCGCGATCCACCGGTTGAGCGTGATGGTGAGGTCGAGCGCTCCCGCGGGCGTCAGGTTGTCCGCGGCGAAGCCTGCCAGGATGTTTGCCGTGGTGAACCAGCAGAACTGCGCCGAACCGAGGACATCGACGACCAGCCGCACCATGGCCCGAGAGGGCGTCCAGCGCGGCCGGCCGAGATTCATCGCGGACTGGGCGAGGCTGGCCATCCAGATCCCCAGGAAGCCCCAGTAGAAGTACGGCCACGCCGGTGCCAGCGTGATCCGCACGTCCCCAAGATCCAGGACGCCCGCCGGCGACACGGAGGCAAGCCACCAGCTGCAGAACACGGTGGTCACCACCAGCTCGACGAGAGTACCGCCGCGTGGTATCCGGTTCGGGTCCTGCACGGCGGGCAGCTTGTGCGGATCCCACTTCTCCAGGAATCTCGACTTCCTGTTGGCTCGTTCGAGCACGGCGAACACCACCGTCACTGTACCGATCGAGACCATGGCGACGGGCCAGAAGCCGTGCCAGAAGGCACCCACCATGCCAATCCAGCCCCCGCCGGAGTGCGCGCCGCGATAGGCCGGGCTGAAGATCATCACGCCCGCCCATACGAGGATCCACGGCACGAGATAGCAGGCCGTCACGACCTTCAGCACGAACACATAGATGGGAAACCACACGGGCCCGATCAGATGATCCTGGGGCAGATACCGCCCGGCAACCAGCACCGGGCGCCCGAGGCGGACCAGGATCGCCTCGACCTCGTCGCTCGTGAGCGTTCGCCCGAGTTCGGCCTCCTTGTCACCGATCTGCGATCGGATGTCCTCCGAGAGCTCGGTGATGATGTCCTGCTTCTGGGCCCGGGGGAGCCAGAACTTGACGGCGTGCAGATAGCGATCGAGAACGTCCATGCCGCGCCCCCTAGAGAATGCCGTCCAGCGATGCGCTGAGGCTTCGCCATTCCACGATCAGCTGCTTGAGGACGACCCTGCCGGCCTGGGACACGCGGTAGAACCGCTTGTTGCGCCGGTCTTCCTCGCGCCACTCGCTCTGCAGCAGGCCCTGTGCCTCGAGCCTCCGGAGCAGCGGGTAGAGCGTGCCTTCGTCGATGGCCATGCCGCGGTCGGCCAGGACCTTGCGCAGCGTGTAGCCGGTACTGCTCGGCGCGCAGCGCGCCGAGCACGGCGAGGACCAGGGAGCCGCGGCGCAACTCGAGCTTGAGATTCTCGAACGGGTCCTGCGGGTCTGTGCTGTGCGTCATATGGTGTACGATACATACTGTATGATACACAGCTATGTCTGTCAAGGGCTCCTCACGGTGCGGGCAGCCAGGGCCGGCGGCCAGGAGCCTGGCGCCAGCCGGCCGGCCGGGCCTGCCCGATAGGGGCCGGGCTTTTTGCGGCCGATGGCGGGAACGCGGCACTAGAATAAGAGTGCCTAGCTGGACGCCTGAATACCCCGGGGGAGACTCCCATGACTCATATCGCTCACCGTTTCTCGACAACTGCCGGACTGGTCGTCGTCGCTGCGGTTGCTGCTGGTTCGGCCCTCACCTGGGGTGCGGGCGCACCCGGGCAGACGTCTGCGCAGCTGCAACGTCCCGCCGCATGCGTCGAGCCGTTGCCGTCACTGTACGCGCGCATCTCGCCGACTGTCGTTTCGATATCGGCAATTTCGGTCAACCCCTACGCGACCGACCATCGGATCGAGCGCGTCTCGGGATCGGGCGTCATCATCGATCCCTCGGGCCTTGTCCTCTCGAACTCGCACGTGGTGTTCGGCCGGCAGGTGATCACCGTGACGCTCGACGATGGCTCGGTCCTGACGGCGAAGCTGGTCGGCGCCGATCCGATCTTCGACGTGGCGCTCCTGAAGGTTTCCGCGCCGGCCGGCACCTCGTTGCCGGTGGCGAAGCTGGGGAACTCGGATGAATTGCCGGTCGGCGAAGAGGTGTACGCCATCGGCAACCCCCTCGGGCTCGATCAGACATTGACCCGCGGCATCGTGTCGGCCATCAACCGCTCGCTGCCTGGAGCGGCCTGGTCGCTCACCGAGCCGTTGATCCAGACCGATGCCGCCATCAATCCTGGTAACTCTGGCGGGCCGCTGGTCGATCCGTGCGGCAACGTGGTCGGCATCACGACGGCCATGCTGCCGGACGCACAGAACATCGGGTTTGCCGTGCCGTCCAACGTGGTCAAGGACGTCATCCCTGAATTGCTCGAGCTGGGCCACGTGGTGCGGCCGTGGCTCGGCGTGCAGGGTCAGTTCGTCGCGCAGGGCCTCAAGGATCTGTTGCGGCTCCCGCTGGTGGACGGATTCCTCGTCGAGTCGGTGGAACCGGGCAGCCCGGCCGAGCAGCAGGGCCTGCAGGGCGGCGTCTTCGAGATCACCCTCCAGGGCCAGCCGGTCCTGCTCGGCGGCGACATCATCACGCACGTCAACGGCGTGCCCATCAACGATTCCGGGAAGCTCATGCAGACGCTGGGCAGCCTGAAGGTCGGTTCGACGCTGTCGATCACGGCGGTGAAGGACGGCAAGTCCCGGATCGTCAAGACGACGCTGGCCGAGCGGCCGGTGCTCCTCTGGGATGTGCCCGCGCGCCGCACGTGGGCCGCCCTGGCATCCACCGCCGGGAACGCCCGTCACGGCACGATCGCACAGGGCCGGACGATCATTTTCTGAAAGAGCGGCGCCGGCCCGAGATTCGCCCGGCCGAGCGGGCGCGGACGACGGCATCGCATCGCCTGGGCGAGGCAGGCCGCTCCCGGGCCTGCCTTATCGCTCTGCCCCCGCGCCCCGCCGATCGAGCCACTTCAGGATGAAGTAGCTGACCACGCCGACCACCGCCATGCCCGCCAGGAAGGCGGGATACGCGATCCGCCAGTTCGCGGGCCCGGTCATCATGCTCCATTCCGACATGCCGCCGACCCCGGCCAGGAATGAGAGCGGCATGAAGATGGTCGTGATGAAGGTCAGGCGCCGGACGACCTGGTTGGTCCGGTTCCCCAGCCTCGCCAGCTCGTTGTTGACGAGCGAGAGGTGAATTTCCAGCAGCGACGAGATCAGCTCGCGGCTCACTTCGATGATTTCGACGAACTTCACGAGGTGATCGTAGATGTCGCGGAAACGGAAGATCGACGCTTCGGAGATGTAGGGCGAGTCCCGGCGGCAGATCTTGATCAGGATCTCGCGCTCGTGAAACAGGCTCTTTCGAATCGCCAGCAGGCTGCGCCGCAGTTCCAGCAGGCCCGAGGGGTCGAAGGCCGCCGACCCCCGGTTCAGCGTGTCCTCCTCGGCGGTGTCCAGGTCGTCCTGCAGGGCTTCAATCGCCAGCAGCTTCCGATCAACGATGTGGTCGAGGATGACGTGCAGGAGGAAGTCCGGCCCCTTGCCCACCGCGGCCCTGTCCATCCGGATTGTTTCGTCCAGCCGGGCCTGCGTGGCTTGGGCCTCGGGATGGGCGCTCACCGTCACGAGGAAGTCCCGCCCGAGGAAGAAATCGACTTCCTCGATCCGGAGGGCCCGCTCGCTGAAGTGAAATCGGTTGAAGAGCACGAACGTATTGCCGGGAAAGTCCTCGATCTTCGGGATCTGCTGGTCGTCCAGGCAGTCTTCGATCGCGAGCGGGTGGAGACCGAATGGTTCGGCGAGCGCCACGAGATCGTCGCGCGTGGGATCGACGACGTCGATCCAGACGTAACCGCCGCCCGACCTGGCCGCGCGCGCCGCAGCCGCGGTGGCGGCGGCAGTCACCTGGCCGTCAGGGGACACGTGGAAACAACGCAGGTCTGACATGAGTATGGCCGGGGCTCAGCTCTCGATGACGAAGCCGGTCTTCGTCAGGCGGATCTTCTCCACGGGCACGCCGAGCAGGGTTTCGAGCAGGTCGCGCGCGAACCCGCGGAACATCTTCTCGCGCTCCCGGTCCCGGGACTGGGCGGCATCCATGACCCCGGCAATCGGAAGCGATCCGAGAATGACCAGTGATTCGTAGAGCCGCTGCCGATCCCGGTCGCCGATGCGCGCAAAGCCCGGGTTGGCCGTGAGGCCTGCCCGGAAGATGGCCTGGGCGCCGTCCGCCTGAGCGTCGGTCGGCTCGCGTCCTGACGCGGCGTAGTAGTTCACCATCACGAAGAAGGCGGCGGCCCGGCCGACGTCGTTCGCGGGCTCGCGGTCCTGGCGGGCCTGCTCGTCGAAGTTCTGCAGGAATTGCTCGAAGGCGCCGGCCAGCTGATGGCGGCTGTCGGCTTCCTGCACCAGTGTCTCCGCCAGTTCCGTCACCATCAGGCGAGTTGCGACAGGGCGAAACGTCAGGCTCGAAGACGCGGCCGGCGGCCTGGAGACCGGCTCAGTGGCGACGTCCTTCCTGGCTGCGTCGGCCAGCATCCGGTTCGCGATCATCGTCCCGATCAGGGCAGAACCGGCGTTGTTGAAGTTGCCGCCGAGCGAGCTGGTGAACTGGGCGTAGGCGCGGGAGCAGGGCGTCAGCATGAGAACGAGGCTGACGGCGACACCGAGTGGCGTGGTGTTCATGGCGACCGCGGGATTATCCCACATCCCTTCGGAAAAGGTGCGTGCGATTGCCCTGAGGGCCGGGAGGTTCCTGCGTACTCGCCCGCACGGGCAGCCTGCTGATCGGGGTTCTGCCTGTCGCGCGGGTAGGTTCGCGCACCCGGCCCCTGTCCACAGGCTGCTACGGCTCTCGTCGCTTGAAAATCTGGAAGAGGTTGTTGTAGTCGTCGGTCCAGAGCCTCAGCCCGGGGATCTGCTCGATGTCCGACGCGGCACTGGCGATGGCCGCGTTGGCGATCACGTCGTGGCTGCGGCTCACCAGCATCCAGTCCGAGCTCGACAGGTCGCTGTCGGCCGCCTCGTCTACGATGAGCGCGGAGGCAAGTCCGTATGCATCCGCGATCTGCTTGACGACCGGCGCCAGCCTCAGGAAGCGGTTGGTGACGTGAATGGCGATGATCCCGTCGGGCCTCATGTGACGGAGGTAGATGCCCATGGCCTCGCGGGTGAGCAGATGCACGGGAATCGCGTCGCTCGAAAAGGCGTCGATCGCGAGGACGGCGAATTGCTGCGGCGCCTCGTGCTCGAGGCTCAGCCGCGCGTCGCCCAGCACGGTCTCGATGCGCGCCTGGGAGTCGCGCAGAAACGTGAACTCGCGCGAGGCAAGGTCGATGACCTGCGGATTGATGTCGTAGAAGCGGAACGTGTCGCCCGGCCTGCCATACGCGGCGATGGTGCCTGCGCCGAGACCGATGATCCCGACACGACGGCCCGGCGGGTCCGCGACGCGCAAGGCGACGGCGATGCCGCTCGATTCGCCGTAGTAACTGGTCGGCTCGCGGCGCCGGGTCTCGTTCAGAAACTGCTCTCCGTGCAGGATGGTGCCGTGAATCAGCCGCCTGACGCTGTCATCCGCCTCGGCCGGACCCGTGTCGTAGGTTCGCAGCGCTCCATAGAAGTTCCGCTCGGACACCCGCACGTCGCTTCGCTCTTTCTTGATCTGCCAGTACGTATAGGTGCCGCAGGCGACGGCGACGGAGAGGGCCACGGCCGGCACCACGAACAACAGCTTGTGCGCGAACAGGCCGCGGAGCACGATGACGGCCAGCAGGGCCGTGAGCGACAGCCCGATCCCGAGCTCGTAGTACGACGGGAGAAGGCGAGGCGCAAGCAGGCCGACGATCAATCCGCCGACCGCTCCGCCCGCTGAAATCATCAGGTAGTAGCGCGTGAGGTGGCGAGGGGCAGGCTTGAGCCGGGCGAGCTCGCCGTGACAGAACATGCACGAGACAAACAGGCCCGCCGCGTAGAGGGGCACCGCCACGGGAAGATCGAGCGTGACGTCGTCCGACTGAAGTCCGTAGGCACACGCGACCAGAAGGCCGAGCATCGGGACCATGACGATCGACCGCCGATACCAGCGCTCGTGGTCGAAGCAGATGATGAAGCTCGCCAGGTACAGCGTGAGCGGCAGCAGCCACAGGAACGGCACCGACGCGATGTTCTGCGTGATGTGATTGGTGACGGCGAGCAACAGCCACGTGCTCATCGTGGGGAAGGCCAGCCAGAGCGCCATCTGCGTCCAGCCGGGATTCGGACCCAACGCGCCGGGCACGGCCGGCGCCGGAGCCGGGTCGCCCGGATAGGCCTCGGGGCCAGCCGACTGAACTGTGCCGCCGGCCGGCGGCGCGCCATCGTCGGCCCGCACGGCGCGACGTCCGGGGCGCGCGAGGCGCGCGCTGCGGAGGCTGCGAATAGCGGTGGCGCCGCACAGCACGGTGAAAGCGCCATAGGCACCCGACCAGAGGTAGGCCTGCCTCGTGGTCGAGATCCATGGCTCGACGGCGAATGGGTAGCTGATCAACGCCAGCAGCGACGCGAGATTCGACAGCGCGAACAGGCGGTAGACCGTGCGCCCCGGATACGCGCGGGCGAACCAGGCCTGCAAGAGCGGCCCGGTTGTGGACAGCAGGAAGTACGGCAGCCCGATGGTCGCGCCGAGCAGCCCGAGAATGCGCCACGCCGGGTCTTCGTGTCCCGCCGGTTTCCAGGCGAGAGCGGCGAGGATCGGCAGCGTGAGGAGGCTCACCCCCAGCAGCGCCACGTGAACGCCGGCCTGGGCCCGCGGCCGCAGCCTGCGGGTCGTCCAGTCCGAGTAGGCGTAGCCCGCCAGCAGCACCACCTGGAAGAAGACCAGGCAGGTGGTCCACACGGCGCTCGTGCCGCCGAACCACGGCAGGATCTGTTTCGCGATGAGCGGCTGGACCAGGAACAGGAGGAAGGCGCTGGCGAAGATGGTCGCAGCGTAGATCGCCACTGGTCCAGGTCTCTTGAAGAAAAGGCACCCGTACGCACCAGAACGGTGCGGACGCCTTGCCAATTCGAGGCGCGTTGGATCAACAGCCTATCACTGCTTCCGGATCCAGGCGCCGTTCGGCCCGGCTGCGCCGTCGCGCCACCGTCGCGGCGGGCGGCGCGGTCCCGAGCGATCGGCGGCCTCGAGGCGCTACGGAGAGTCGGCCCGTGCGGGGCGCGGCGCCCTGGCCCATCGGAGTTTCGCCGCGCTGGCACGAGGATTTCGACGGCACTCGTCGACTCCCGGGCGAACGATGTCGGTGGCGATCGCCTCGTAGGCCCCGGCGCGGAGTCCGGCCTGAAACGCCTTCTTCACACGCCGATCCTCACCGGAGTGAAACGTCACCACAGCCACGCGCCCGCCAGGGTTCAGGCATTGAGGCAATTGCCTCAGGAACGTCTCGAGGGCCGTCATCTCCTCGTTCACGGCGATCCGCAGGGCCTGGAACACCCGGCGCACGCTCTTTTCCCGTTCGTCGTCCGGGACGTGCGGAAGGGCTGCCCGAACCGCGGCCGACAACGCGGTGGTTTCGTCGATCACGGATCCCGCCAGCGCGTCGGCCAGGGCGCGGGCGTCAGGCTGGTCGGCAAGGTCCTCGAGGATCGCCGCAAGGCCCGCCGGATCGATCCTGCGCAGCAGCGCGGAGGCGGGCTGGCCGCGGCTCGGGTTCATTCGCATGTCGAGCGGGCCCGGAACCTTGAAGGAGAACCCGCGGTCCGGCGCGTCGAGCTGCATGGACGAGAGGCCGAGATCCGCGAGAATGATGTCCGCTCCCTTGATCTCCGCTGAAGCCAGCACCTGCGGCAGCCCGGCGAAGTTCGACCGTCGCGCGACGAAGGCATCCGGAGAGAATCCCAGCCGGCGCATGCGGGCTTCGGTCTTCGGCAGCTCGACCGGGTCGACATCGAGACCAATCAGTTTCCCGCCTGGCAGCACGCGCTCCAGGATCGCCCTGGCATGGCCACCGTAGCCAACCGTGCAATCCACGGCGATCTCGCCGGGCCGAGGCTGGAGCGCTTCGAGGATTTCCGACACCAGGACGGGGATGTGGGTGCCGGCCGGGGTCTTTCCCGACGCGATGACCCTGGCCACGGTATCGGGAAACGTCTCCGGCGAATGTTCCTTGTACTTGTCGGCGAACTGTCGTGGATGTGTCCCCGAGTAGCGCGGACGCCGGCGGTGGGGCGCAGGCGGATCGCCGGTCATGGCTCGTCATTCCCTGGGGACATCGAGAACATGGTAGCTGATGTCCCGCCCGATGCCGTCGCTGACGGGCCCCAGCCTGGAGCCTCGTCATCCCTGCGGCGCCGACCTCGCTCGTGCCGAAGATGCGGTATTGTGAGACCAAGGAGCAGACCATGACCGACCAGGAACAGCACGCCATCGTAACGATCCTGCTCATGGCCGCGTTCGCCGACGGCAACGAAGACGAGGCGGAACGGGCCGAAGTCGCACGCATCGCGGAATCGCTGACACGCGGGGGCGACATCAACGTCGCGGGCCTGTACCAGGACGTGCTGCTGAAGCGCGCGTCACTCGATGACGCGGCGGCCGCACTGGCGTCGCAGGAGGCGAGGCGGCTGGCCTACGACCTGTCGGTCGGCGTGTGCAATGCCGACGGTTCGCTGGTCGAGGCGGAACGCTCGTTCCTGTCGGACCTCCAGGCCAGGCTGGGTTTCGACCCGGCTGAGGCGGCGTCGGCACGTGCTTTCACCGCGAAGGCCGAGGCGCTGGCCGCCGCGCCGCTGGCCGTCGTGTCGGCGGCCGAACCGCCCGTGCTGACCAGCGCCATGACCGCCGCCGAGCTGGACCGCGTGATCCTGAACTACGCGATTCTCAACGGCGCGCTCGAGCTGCTGCCCGACTCGCTGGCGACGCTGGCGATCATCCCTCTGCAGATGAAGCTGGTGTACCGCATCGGCAAGTCGTACGGCTTCGAGCTGGACGGCGGGCACATCAAAGAGTTCCTGGCCACGGCCGGCGTCGGGATGGCCTCGCAGTATGTTGAGCAGATCGGCGCCAGGCTCATCGGCGGGATCTTCGGGCGGGGCCTGCTTGGCGGGCTGCTGGGCGGCGTGGCGAGACAGTCGGTCAGCTCGGGGTTCTCCTTCGCCACCACCTATGCTCTCGGGCGCCTCGCCGTGCGATACTACGCCGGCGGGCGCACCTTCAGCGCGCAGCTGCTGAAGGATACCTACGACAGCCTGCTGGCCGAGGCGAAAGGCCTGCATGGCCAGTACCTGCCGGCGATCCAGGAGAAGGCACGCACGGTGAACGTGGCGCAGATTCTCCAGGACGTGCGGCAGTAGAGGGAACGCCGCTGAAGGCGGCGGATCGAACCAGCCATGTCTGCCGGCATCAGCCACGGGGACCGTCCTCTCACCTCCGAGCCCGCCCTCTCGGCTTCGGGCGAGTGGGCCTCGCTGCCCGACGACCAGCTGCTCCGCCTCCGGCTGTGCGACCTGGGACTGAGCCTCGAGTCGTCTCCGTGGCTGCACGAGAGAATCGAAGAACTCTCGAGAGATTTCGAGGCGCGCCAGATCAAGTTTCGCCCGCATTTCTGGCTCTCCGACGAATGGTTCACGCCGGATGGCGTACCTGGAGTCGCGCTTCCCTTCTACCTCGCCCACCCCCGGCTGGCCAGGCTCGAGGAAAGCCAGATGCTCGAGGTCGAGGGAGGCACCCCGGAGTGGTGCCTCCGAATCCTGCGCCACGAAGCCGGCCACGCGATCGACAACGCCTATCGCCTGCAGCGGCGTCGGCGCCGGCAGGAGCTGTTCGGCAGCTCGTCCAAGCCGTACCCGGAAGACTACACGCCGCGGCCCTACAGCCGGCGTTTCGTGGTGCACCTGCAGTCGTGGTACGCGCAGAGCCACCCCTCGGAGGACTTTGCCGAGACCTTCGCGGTGTGGCTCACGCCGGACTCGCAGTGGCGGGCGCGGTACGCGGGCTGGCCGGCCCTTCGAAAGCTCGAGTACATGGACACGCTGATGCGGGAGATCGGCCCGCTCGATCCGGCCGTCGGATGGGGCAAGCCCGTTGACCCGCTCCAGCGCATCCGCCGGACGCTCGGCACGCACTACCAGCGCAAGCGCGCCCGGTACGGCGTCGACTACCCGAACTTCTACGACCGGGACCTGAGGCGGCTGTTCTCGGACGCGCCGGAGTTCGCGTCGAATGTCACGGCTGCCGCGTTCCTTTCGCGAATCCGAAGGCCGGTCCGGCGGCGCGTCGCGCGTTTCACGGGCGAGCGGCAGTACAGGATCGATCAGGTGATCGAGAACATCATGAGGCGCAGCCAGGAGCTCGGCCTGCGCCTCGCGGGCCCGGAAGACCGGGCGCAAATGGACTTTACGGCGCTGCTCACGGCACAAACGGTGAACGACCTGCACAGCCGGAGGCACAGGCTGGTCATATGAAGGCGCTCAAGGTCCTTGCGCTGATGCACGACTATCTCGTCCCGCCCGACGACACCGAGGGTGTCGACGTGGTCCAGGTACCCTGGAAAATGGAATTCGACGTCGTCTCGCACCTCGAGGACATGGGGCACCAGGTGCGGAAGGTCGGCGTCAAGGACGATCTCAGCGTCATCGGGCAGGCCATCCAGGACTTCGCTCCCCAGATCGTCTTCAACCTGATGGAGAGTTTCAGCGAGATCGGCGTCTTCGATCAGCACGTGGTCAGTTACCTGGAGTTGATGAAGACGCCGTACACGGGGTGCAACCCGCGCGGCCTGATGCTCTCGCGAGACAAAGCCCTTGCACGAACGCTGCTCGCCTATCACCGCATTCCTGCCCCGGAGTTCGCCGTGGTGCGGATGGGCCAGGTGCCCCGGATCCAGAAGCGACTGCGATTCCCGCTCATCGTCAAGTCGCTGACGCAGGAGGCGTCGATCGGAATCTCTCAGGCGTCGATCGTCGAAGACGACGCGGCGCTGCGCGAGCGCGTCAGATTCGTCCACCAGAACATCCACACCGATGCGATCGTCGAGCGCTACATCGACGGGCGCGAGTTGTATGTCGGCGTGCTGGGGAACTTCAGGCTGCGGGTGCTGCCGGTCTGGGAAATGGACTTCGCGCAGATGCCGGAGCGCGCGCACCGCATCGCGAGCGAGCGGGTGAAATGGAACGACGCGTACCGCGACAAGCACGGCATCAAGACCGGACCGGCCGACCTGCCGGCCGATCTCGCCAGGCAGATCCAGCGCGTCTGCAAGCGCGTGTTCCGCACGCTCGACTTGAGCGGCTACGCGAGGATCGATCTGAGGCTCGATGCCGGGGGGCGGCTCTACGTGCTCGAAGCCAACCCCAACCCGCAGCTCGCCTACGGGGAGGACTTCGCCGAGGCCGCGGAGCACGTCGGCATCAGCTACGAAGCGCTCCTGCAGCTCATCCTCAATCTCGGGCTCCGATGGAGGCCTGGGCAGGCGGGATGACGCGCGTCCGCCGCGCGCGTTCTCCAGGCGGGTGCCGCCTCGACGCTCAGCGGCTGCCCGCGCGTTGGAGCGCGTCGAGCCGACGCTTGAGCGTGGACTGCCAGGCGCCGGCGGGCGCCAGCTCGATCAGGCGGCCCAGCGCTCGAACCTGGGCGGTACGCAGCGCATCGGAGGCGGGAACTGAGACGTCCGGAACGACGCCGCGGCCCTCCCAGTTGCCCCCGGCAATCGCCGTCCGGACCCGCCCGTTCGGCACGGTGACCTCGAGACGCGAGTTGACCGGGTACGGACGTCCAGGATTTGCAGCTCCGGCCGTTCGCTCGCCAACGACCTCCGCGCGACGCCGCTCCTGGAGGATGAACGCGAATCCCTCGCCCGCCGAGAAGGTGTGCTCCGAGGTCAGAACGTAGGCGGGCCGTGTTCCGTTGCGCTCGGCGACGGCCGGCTCGGCGGTGGCATACCTGAGACCGCCGACGCCGGATCTCGGGATGATCTCGAACAGCGGCAGGGCGGCGTCGTTGAACTGGTAGCTTGCCAGCAGGGCCACCGTGTCCGGGTTGCCGCCGCCGTTGTCCCGCAGGTCCAGGACGATCGCGTCGGCGTGCTGCAGCAGGCGCATGGCTGCGGCGATGGTGCCTCCAGCTTCCTCGAGGCGGTAGAACGACGTCAGGTCGAGGTAGCCGATATTGCCAGGCAGGATCTCGACGCGACGGACGTCGAAGTTGTCGCGACGGCCCCGGACTTCTCGGGTGTCTTCGATCGAAAGGGCCGCCGCCCGCGGCTCCCGATCCGCAAGCACGGTCACGGCCAGGTGCTTGTCTTTGGTGGCGTCGAACAGGTCACGCGTCACAAGCGTGGCGAGCGCATCGACGGTGGCTGCGCGATCATAAAGGCCCTGCGAAAGCCGGGCCCGGACCGAGGCAGCCGTCCGCCGGGCCACCTCCGGGTCGAAGTACTCCCGCTCGACCACCGACGCGATGGTCTCGACCGCCTCCCGAATGAGCGCCCGGGTCATCCCCGCAGCCGGTTGCTGACCGGCCGGCTGGCCGCCGAGCGCGAGCACCGCGATGGCCAGCACGGCTGCGCCGACTTCGTGCCTGAGTCCGGCGGTGGCTGTCATGATCGCGCTTCCTGGCTGTGTCATCATCCGGCGGATCCCGCACGACGCCGGCATCCTGGCGCGGCAGCGCCCAGGCGACGACCCTCCATTCCTCCGGGAGCGCCGCCTCAGCCCGTCCACGGGGCCCCTGGCATCGACTGTAGCGCGAAGCCCGGGAGAGCGACAAATCCTGCGCAAGGCCCCGGCAAGGCCCGGTCGGATCCCAGGTGACGGGAGCTCCGGGGCGGGCGCCTTGACGACGGCCAACTCAACACCGATGATCGTCCTACAGGATATCGATGAATCCTGGGAATCGGCGGCACCTCTTGGGGGATCCCGGCGGGACCCTCGGGCCATTCACGAGCGCCAGGGCACGAAGGAGACTCATGACTATTCGCAAGAGATTCGGCACTGCGCTCTTCCTGCTGCCGCTGCTTTTCGTTCCCCTCTCCCCCGCCCGAGCCCAGGATCCGCAGCCGCCGAACCCGGCGCTTTCGATTTCGCTGGACCAGCCGGTTCCGGTCGATCCGCGCATTCGGATCGGATATCTGCCCAACGGCCTTCGTTACTACATCCGCGTCAACAACCGCCCGTTCCGCCGCGCGGAGCTTCGGCTGGTCGTGAATGTCGGATCGGTTGTCGAGGACGATGATCAGATCGGCCTGGCCCATTTCGTCGAGCACATGGCCTTCAACGGCAGCAAGAATTTCCCCAAGCAGGATCTCATCCAGTTCATGGAGTCGATCGGCATGCGGCTCGGGCCCGGTGTGAACGCGAACACCGGCTTCGACGAAACCGTGTATATGCTCCACGTCCCGACCGACAACCCCGAGGCCATGCGCAAGTCGATCCTGTTCCTGGGCGACGTGGCGCACGACCTGTCATTCGATCCCGACGCGATCCAGAAGGAGCGGGGCGTCATCGTCGAGGAGTGGCGGCAGGGACGTGGCGCGGAAGCCAGGATGCGGGATCAGCAGACGCCAATCCTCCTGAAGGATTCGCGATACGCGATGCGCCAGCCAATCGGGACCAAGGACGCGATCGAGAACGTCTCGCCCACCGCGCTGAAGCGCTTCTATACGGACTGGTATCGGCCCGATCTGATGGCCGTGATCGCCGTCGGCGATTTCAACCCGGCGGACGTGGAGAAGCTCATCAAGGATCGGTTCGGCGCGATCCCCGCGCCGGACAAGCCGAGGCCGAGGCCGGAGTTCCAGGTGCCCGATCACAAGGACACGCTCTTTGCCATCGCCACCGACCCCGAGGCCACGTCCACGACGGTCGGCATCTACAACATGCTTCCGCTGCGCGACCAGACCACGGTCGGAGCCTACCGGCAGATGCAGGTGGAGCGTCTCTACACGAACATGATGGACGCCAGGCTGTCGGAGCTGACGATCAAGCCCGATCCGCCGTTCCTCAGGGCGGGGATCGATCGCGGGCTGTTCACGCGAACCAAAGAGGCCGCGACGTTGATGGCGCTGGTCGGGGAATCCGGGATCGAAGGCGGCATCGAGGCGCTGGTCACCGAGTCGGCGCGGGCCGCGCGTTTCGGGTTCACGCCCGCCGAGCTCGATCGGCAGAAACGCGAGACGCTTCGGCTCTACGAGAGCGCGTTCGCCGAGGGTGAGAAAGAAGAGTCCGCCGATCTCGCGGCCGAGTTCATCAGGAATTTCACGCAGAAGGAACCCATCCCGGGCATCACGTTCGAGTACGGCCTGGTGCGGCGATTCGTCCCGGCGATCACGCTGGACGAGGTCAACAAGGTCGCGAAGGACTGGGCGGGCGGAAGCCGCGTCGTGCTGGTGAACGCCCCGCAGAAGCCGGGCCTGACCATGCCGACCGAGGCCAGGCTGGCCGCCGTGATCAAGAGCGCCGGGGGGCGGGACATCCGGCCCTATGTCGACGTCGCCTCGAGCCGGCCCCTTCTCGACAAGGCGCCCGCGCCGGGGTCCGTCGTGAAGACGACGGTCCGGCCGGAGTACGGCCTGACCGAGTGGGTGCTGTCCAACGGCGTCAGGGTGGTGCTGAAGCCGACCCAGTTCAAGCAGGACGAGATCGTCTTCCGGGCCACGAGCCCTGGAGGCACCTCGCTGGCGAGTGACGCGGACTACATTGCCGCCATGACCGCCGGCCAGGTCGTCAGCGCTGGCGGCCTCGGCCCGTTCAACGCCATCCAGCTTCGCGACGCGCTGGCGGGCAAGGCCGACTCGGTGACGGCCTTCATCGGCGAGTCGGAGGAAGGCGTGGCGGGCGGCGCATCGCCGAAGGATCTCGAGACGCTGTTCCAGCTCATCTACCTCACCTTTACGCAGCCGCGCGCCGACCCGGCCGTCTTCAAGGTGCTCACCGACCAGATGAAGACGATGCTGGCCAGCCAGCAGGCCAGCCCGGAATGGCTGTTCGCGCAGACCCTGCGCACCACGCTCGCGCAGAACAACTTCCGGGCACGGCCGATGACGCCGGACCTCGTCAAGGAAATGGACCTGCAGAAGTCGTTCGCGTTCTACAAGGACCGTTTTGCCGACGCCAGCGACTTCACGTTCGTCTTTGCCGGAAGCTTCGACATCGCCGCCATGAAACCGCTGGTGGAGCAGTACCTGGGCGCACTCCCGTCCCTCGGGAGGAAGGAGACATGGAAGGACGTTGGCATCGATCCGCCGCGCGGCGTTGTCGAGAAGGTCGTCCGGAAGGGCATCGAGCCGAAGAGCCAGGTGGACATCGTGTTCACCGGATCGATGGACTATGACATCCAGAACCGTGTCGCGCTCGACGCGCTGGCGGTCGTTCTGGAGACACGCCTGCGCGAGAGGTTGCGCGAGGCGCTGGGCGGCACCTACGGCGTGCAGGTGGAAGCGAACGCTTCGAAGATTCCCGAGATGCGATACAGCGTCACCATCGATTTCGGCTGTGACCCGAGCCGGACCGATGAGCTGGTCAAAGCGATGTTCCGCGAGATCGACGCGCTCAAGTCCAAGGGGCCGACCGACAAGGACGTTGACGATGCGCGCGCGGCGCTCAACCGGGACCACGAGAGCGACATGGCGGTCAACAGCCGGCTGGTGGCGGCCCTCGCGGACGCGTACGAAAACTCGGAGGACGTTGGCGTGTTCATGGGGCTGCCTGCGCAGTACGCGAGCCTGACGGCGTCGTCCGTCCAGGCGGCCGCGCGCCGTTATCTCGACATGAACAACTACGTGCGGGTGACACTGCTGCCGGAAACCGCGGCGCCCGTGAAGTAGCGGCGGACGGGTGAGGCTCGCCTGCCGGAAGCTGGCTTCCGGAGCCGGGGGCGAGCCTCGTCGCCCGGGTGATGCGCGGGTCAGACCGGAATGGGCAGCGCCTTGATGGCGCCGTACTCCCCCGTGACGATTCGCCGGTGATAATCGATCTGGCCGAGGTGGTACGCCAGGTGCGTCGCCATGTGGAGCAACGCCAGGCCGGTCGTGAGCGTGACTCCTCCGAGCTGAACCGGATAGGGTTTGGACAGCGCCTCGTCGGTGAGGCCCGCAAACCCGCGTTTCACGGCATCCAGCGCGGCGTCGCATTCGGCCAGCAGATCCTTGCGTGACACGTCACGCCGGCTGAATTCCGCGTCGCGGTTCCGGACGTATCCGGTCTTGCCATATTGCGCGCCGACGAAGTGCTGCAGGTTGCCGCACAGGTGCAGCAGCAGGGAGCCAGCCGGGTTCCTGATTCCCGGAGGCATGGCCCAGATCTGCTTCTCATCCGGGTAAGCCAGCACTTCGTCTCTCAGCGTTGCAGCGTCCCGTACAAACACTCGGCGCAGGTACTCGACGTTCATGGGGAGGCTCCTCCTGTTTCGATCGCCTCTCTGATGCTACATCGGGAGGAGGCCGTCAGGACGCGAGGCCGGAAAAGGCGGCGCGCGAGCCCGGGACGGGCCGGGACGCCGGGCTCCGGATCTAACCCGGCGGGAGGTGGCCCTAGACCCGGAGCTCGCTTGCATGGAGGACGAGCCGTCCTGGCCGTCGGGCCGAGAGCCTTGAGCCGACTGCGGAGTGATCGTACCAGCTCAAGCGAGCTCCGGGTCTAGGGGATGATCACGGTCCTGACGTGATCCCCGTAAGCGTCGAGCTCATCGAGCACGCCGTCGATGACGGCTGCGTCGAGCGGCACCCGCCGCGTGATGATCCGGGTAAGATCCAGCCTGCCCTGGCGGGCGAATTCGAGGAGCAGCGGCATCTCCTGCGCCAGATGGTCGGCCACGCCGATCACCTCGGCCTCGGTTCCCAGAAGCTCCGTGTAGGATGCGATCTCGAACGTGCGGTCGCTCAACCCGGCGATGGCCGCACGGCCCTGGACTGCGAGCGACTTCACCGCCTGCCTCATCGTCACGGGAAGGCCGATCACTTCCACCGAGACGTCGACGCCGCGCCCATGGGTCAGCCTGCGGATCTCCTGAACCGGATCGCCATCCGCTGCATTGATCGGCGTGGCGCCCAGCGCGACCGCGAGATTCAGCTTCACGGGGTTCACGTCCACGCCGAACACTTCCAGCGCGCCCATCGCCTTCGCCAATTGCAGCGCCGAAGCCCCCAATCCGCCGATGCCGAAGACCGCGACGGTTTCGCCACCCTTCAAGCGGGCCTTCGTCAACGCGTGAAAGGAGGTGGACGATGAGCACATCATGACCGCGCCGTGCTCCAGCGAGATTTCCGGCGGCAGGAGGAACAGGCTGCGCTCGGGCATGCAGATGTAGTCGGCCCATCCGCCTTCGCGGTGCTTGCCAATCATCTGGCCGGTGCTGCAGAACTGCTCGAAGCCGCGACGGCAGTGGTGACAGTTTCCGCACGAGACGAGGTAATGGACGGCAACCCGGTCGCCGGCTTTGAACGAGGTCACCTCCGAACCAACCTCCACCACGGTCCCGGCGACTTCGTGGCCGAGCGTGACCGGGAGAGGCCCCGTCCTGGTCACGCCGGAGCGGTAATGGGCGTCAGAATGGCAGATGCCTGCGGCTTTCACCTGGATGAGCACGTCGGTTCTGCCGGGCCGGGGAACGTCGATCTCCTGCAGGGCGACGGGCTTCTTCTGTTCGATGAGTCTCACAGCGCGCATGATGGGATTAGTCCTCCTGCGCCATAGTATCGCCTGCGGCGCGCGGCCGGGTGCCGTAAAGTCTTGCTCGTTCAGGTCCCGGTTCTCGATGAGGCCTGTAGCCCCCTCACCCCGATTCGGGCGGGAATCACGGACAACCGCGGTCAATCGTCGTCCTTCAGCATCTCAACCGAGCGAACCCTTCGTCGTGCCTTCTGACGACCAGTGTAGCCATCGGTGCGCGGGTACCGTAAGATGCCCTGCACACCGATACCGGAGGAATGCCAATGAAGAAGCTGTTCGTGGCGGCCGGACTCGCGGCCATGGTCTGGGCGGGCGTATTGACGGCGCAGGAGCGCGAGGACCGGACGCTGCTGCCGCAGGCACAGATGACGGCAATTATCAATGAAGTTTCGGGCGAGCGCGTGATCCACTCCGTGCTCGAGATGGAGCCCTACCAGCGAGTCCGGAGGCCCGAGGAGTACAACGGCCACTTCCGGGAGACCGACGTGATGGTCCAGCTCGCCAAGGAGTACGGCTTCGAGAACGTCACAGTCGAGAGCTTTGCCTCCGGGCAGGCCTGGCAGCCAACCCAGGGCGAACTGTGGATGACGACCCCGAAGTCGGTGAAGCTGTACGACATCCAGGATCTCGCGCTGTCGCTCGCCTCGCTCAACTCGAACGGCGACCTCAGCGGCGAGCTGGTCGACATCGGCGCCGGCACGGCGGCCGACTTCGCGAACAAGGACCTGACGGGCAAGTTCGTGCTGTCGGCACAGGCGGTGGGCGGCCTTGGCCAGATCTACAACCAGGCCATCGCCAAGGGCGCGGTCGGCGTGGTGGGCATGAGCCAGATCGGCCTCCAGCGCTCGCTCGACTACCCGGAGCAGATCGTCTCGGCCACGGTCAACGCCACCAAGGAGGGCACCTCGGCCTGGAACGTGTCGCCCCGCACGGCGCGCGAACTGCAGGGTCTGCTGGCCCGCGGCGACAAGATCACCCTGCGGTCGATCACGAAGAGCGTGCAGGTGCCGACCCGCAGCGAGGTCGTGCACGCCGAGATCCCCGGCGACGGGTCGACCACGCAGGAAGTGGCCATCGGCGGCCACCTCTACGAGGGCGTGATCAAGCAGGGCGCCAACGATGACAACTCAGGCTGCGCCCTCACGCTCGAGATCGGCCGCGCCTACATCAAGCTCATCAAGGAAGGAAGACTGCCGCGTCCGAAGCGGACGATCAACTTCCAGTGGCTGGCCGAGATCAGCGGCACCAACTACTGGCTCAACGCGCACCCCGACAAGAAAGCGCGGATCATCGGCGATTTGAACTTCGACATGGAGTCGATCCGCGTCACCAACAGCCGCAGCTACTGGGTGCTGCAGCGGACGCCGGATTCGTTCCCGTCGTACCTGAACGACATCGCACAGAGCATGATGGAATACGTCGCCGACATCTCGCGCGAGCGGGTGCGGTTCCGCGCCAACGGCTACCTGCCCTCGCAGCAGGTCGAATCGCCGCGCGGCAGCAAGGACGCCTTCTACATCAAGATCGACAAGCACTACGGATCCTCCGATCACGCGACCTACATGCAGCACGGCATCCCCGCCGTCATGTTCATCACGTGGCCGGACATGAACTACCACTCGAGCGAGGACACCCCCGACAAGCTCGACTCCACGCAGTCGAAGCGGGCGGCCGCAGTGGGCCTCGGCGCGCTGGCCGTTCTCTCCAACGGCAGCGACGACACGGCCGCGCGCGTCGTGAACGAGAACCTCGGCCGCGGGCTCTCCCGGATGGGCGAGGCCCACACCAAGGGCCTCGGCTATCTCGCCGACGCCGCCGATGCCGGGGCGCTCTCGGCCGCATACCGCGATGCACGCGTGGCCGTCCAGCACGCGGCGTCCATCGAGAAGGCTGTCGTGAAGTCGGCAAGCGTCCTCTACACGGACGTCGAAGCCGGCAAGAAGAAGACGGCGGCCTTCGAGCCGCTCATCGACAAGCGCGCGGGCGCGCTGCTCGAAGAGGTGGCGGCGGCCTACAAGCTCCAGGCGGCGCAGCGCGGGGCCGCGCCGATGGTGCTGCCCGGCAGCGGCGAGGCGCCGTTGTCCCCTGAGGAAAAGGAAGCCGCCAGCCTCATCGTCGAACAGACGGCTCCAGCCGGCGGCGGCAGGGCCGGAGCGGGCGCCGGGGCGCCAGGCGGAGCTGGCGCGGCCGGCGGCGGCAGAGCGGCAGGTGGCGGCGCGACCGCCGGGGGTGGCGCCGCAGCGGCGGGCGGCGCAGGGGCGGCTGCTGCGGGCGCCGGTGGCGGCGGCAGGGCGGCAGGTGGTGGTGCGGCGGCCGGTGCAGGGGCCGGCGGCGGCGGCCAACGAGGGCGAGGAGCGGGCGGCCCCAGCCTGCCGACCGAGTTCAACTCGGAATTCTCGCAGCTGCTCTCCCGTCACATGACGGTGCTGGAGATTCGCGACTTCCTCTCCGGAGAGTTCACGCCGCTCTCTCTGAAGGACGTGCTGGCGGTCCTGAGGGCCCGCGAGGCGAACGGTTCGATCAAGCTCGTGCCGAAGCCCGTTCCGGCGCCGCCGGCGCCCGGTAAGAAGAAGTAGCGCGACTGTCTGAAAGGCTCGCCCGGCGTAGCGGGCGATGATCCACCGGGCCGGGCTGAATCGGCCCGGTGGACGCGGCGAGGCAGCAACAGGGGGCGGTCAACGCGGCCGCCCCCGGATTGCTCGCGCTGGCTAGTTTCTCCCCCGGCCCACCAGCACCTTGACGTCCGGAAAGCCCGTCAGCTTCAGGATGAAGTGGTTCACGGCCGCTTCGCCGGCATCATCCGAGAAGCACACAAGCTCCGCATACCTCGGAACGCCGGCCTTCGTCAGCGCGTTCCAGATGTCCTTCGCGGCTTTTGGCGTTGCATCGGCATTCAGGAGATCGGTGTACGGCAGGTGGACGACCCTGCCGTCCGAAGCTTTTGCGGGCAGGTCTTTTCCCGAAGCAATGAACACGTTCGGATAGAGTCCCTGGGAGGCCTTCGGATCCGCAATGATCACGTTCTTGCGGAGGTTGGCGCGGTAGTTCGCGGACGGGGCACGGCCAGCTCGCCCGGCGTCTTCGCGGCGCCGACGATGGTCGGGTCCTTTGCCACTGCGAAACCCAGCTGCGCCCACCGCTCCATGGAATCCATGAAGACAGACTGCTCCTTCTGACCAAGGTCTTCGATCACGAGGATCGCCTCATCGGCATCATGAACATCCTGCTCGCAGCCATGCCTGACACGCGTCGCCGATCTGCCAACCAACCCGCTCGTTCTTCCGTCTAAGAGCTTACGGGGGAATCAGCCATGGCATTCGGCCGGGACGCGATCGCGGGACTCCTTCACGATGTTCGCTACGGCATTCGACAGATGCGCCGCGCTCCCGCGCTGACGACCGTCGTCGTGTTGTCGCTCGCGCTCGGCATCGGTGCGAACACCGCGATCTTCAGCCTCGTCAATGCCATGGTGTTGCGGGACTTGCCAGTCCAGGAGCCGGCGCGGCTGATGGTGCTCCAGTACCTGGAACCGAAGGGCGAGCTGCCCGCGGTATTGGACCATTCTCATAGCGGACGAAGCAGCCAGGACAGCGAAGGCCGAGGCGTAGGACTGTCGGTGTCGTGGCCAATGTTCACCTATCTCCGCGCGCACTCACGCACCCTCGCGCCCCTGGTCGGATTCGTGCCCCTTGGGATGTTGGACAAGCCAGCGGCTGTCGTGAACGGCGACGCGATGTTCGTCGACGGCGACATGGTGACCTCCGACTACTTCTCCGTGGTGGGCGTCGCGCCCATCCGGGGAAGGGTCATGGTGCCTGATGACGAGAAGCCGGACGCACCGCGGGTGGCCGTGATCAGCGAACGGTTCTGGGAGCGTGCGTATGCGCGCGATCCCGGGGCGATCGGCAACGCCATGACGCTCAACGGTGTCCCGGTCACCGTGATCGGCGTGTTGCCCGCGTCCTTCACCGGCCTGGAGACCGGACGATCGCCGGACCTGTGGGTGCAGATGGGGCCTCAGCCGGGCCTGACGCCATGGGGCGGCCGGCCACAGGGCGCGCCCCAGGTGGTCTACGCATCGCGCGACTGGTGGTGGCTTCAGGTGTTTGGCCGACTGCAACCGGGCGTCAGGATCGATCAGGCTCGCGCGGAGATCGACCGCCTGTTCCGGGAGAGCCTGCTGGTGGATATCGATTCGCCTCCACCCGCCGACAGGATTCCGCGGGGACTCCTCACTCCCGTGCTGGAAGGCTTGCGGTTCCAGTCGCTCAACCGTCGGTATCTGACGTCGCTGAACGTCCTGATGGTAGTCGGGGGACTGGTGCTCCTGATCGCCTGCGCGAATGTGGCGACGCTGCTGCTCGCGCGCGCCACGGCCCGGCGAAAGGAGATGAGTGTGCGGCTGGCGATTGGCGCGCCGCGGTCACGCCTGGTACGGCAGCTGCTGACGGAGAGCGCGGTGTACGCGGCGGCCGGCGCCGGCCTGGGACTCGTGTTTGCGACCTGGGGCGGCCGGACCCTGCTCATGCTGTTGACACAGGGACGCGATCCGCTTCCGATCCACGTCAGGCTCGACCCCGGTGTCCTCGCGTTCACCGCCGCCATCTCGGTTCTCACCACGCTCGTGTTCGGGCTGGCCCCCGCGTTTCGCGCGACCCGGCTGGATGTCGCCGTCGATCTCAAGGAGAACGCAGCGACCGCGCGTGGCGAGATCGGCCGCCACCGCCTTCGCGGCAACAAGCTCCTGGTCGCCGCGCAGGTCGCCATGTCGTTGCCGCTCGTGATTGGCGCCGGCCTGTTCGTCCGCACGCTGAGCAACCTGCAACATCAGCCGCTCGGGTTCAATCCCGAGCGGATCCTGACGTTCAACGTGGATCCGACGAAGGCCGGCATGCAGGATGCGCGACTGCTCGCGGCCTATGCGCGTATCCAGGATCGCGTGCGGGCGCTGCCGGGCGTCCGCGGGGTTACGAGTTCGCGGCTTGGCCTCATCACCGGGTGGGTCAACAACGGCTCGGCATCGCTCGAGGGCGACACGCCTGCCACCGATCCGAAGACGCGGAGGATTCACTGGAACCAGGTCGGGCCAGACTTCTTCGAGACGATGGGGATGATCCTGCTGCTTGGCCGCAGCATCGACGTGCGCGACACGGCAACCGCGCTGCAGGTCGCGGTCGTGAACGAGGCGATGGCCAGGCAGTTCTTCCCGGGCCAGCACCCGATCGGCCGGCGATTCTGGTTCGGGCGCGAACGATCGGGCGCGCCGATTGAGATTGTGGGCGTCGTCCGCGACGCCAAGTACGCCAGCCTGCGCGCGCCGGCGCCACCAACCGCGTACGTCCCGTACACGCAGAGCCGGACACCGCTCGCCGCAATGGTCTACGAAGTGCGGACCGACGGCGATCCGCTGGCGCTCTCCAACAGCATCCGGCGCGCCGTGGCCGACATCGTCCCGGGCGTTCCGATCGGCGATGTCAAGACGCAGGCGCGGTTGATCGACGATTCGCTCGGCCAGGAAGTTATGTACGTGCGGCTGTTCGGCTTCTTCGGCCTGCTGGCGCTCCTGCTTGCCTGCGTCGGACTCTATGGAACCATGTCGTATGCACTCGGCCGTCGCACCAGGGAGATCGGTATCAGAATGGCGCTTGGCGCCGCGCGAGGCCGCGTGCTTGGATCAGCACTGACCGAAGCGCTCGTCATCGCCGTCGCGGGCGTGGCGGGCGGTGCCCTCCTGGCCTGGGCCTGCGCGCGCTACGTTCGGAGCCTGCTCTTCGACGTGACGCCGCTCGATGCGCCGACGTTCGCGGCCGCCGTCGTGATCATGATCACGGTCGCCGCCGGCGCCGCCTATCTCCCAGCGCGGCGAGCGTCGCGCCTCGAGCCGCTCAAAGCGCTGCGGGAAGAGTGAAACGCTCGAGGAACCTCGTCAGCCAGGTATCCGATGGTGCGGGACAAGGTGGCGTGCGGAATAGATCGGCGATACTCTTGCGCATGCGACGCCCCTCAGGCTCGAAACACGAACCCACCACCGCGCAGGCGAGCGTGACCGAAGCAGGCCATCTGGGCGCCGCGCTGGCCGACACGGTTCGCGACGTCCGTCATGGGCTGAGACGCCTCGCACGAACCCCTGGCTTCGCTCTTGCGGCGGTGGCGTCGCTGGCCATCGGCATCGGCGCGAACACGGCCGTCTTCAGTGTCGTCAACGCCTTGCTGCTCCGCCCTGTTCCATACCAGGACTCCGATCGGCTCGTCATCCTCTGGAACCGCTCTCCCGGCCTCAACATCGCCGAGGACTGGTTCTCGACCGCGCAGTACTTCGACATCAAGGACGGATACGGCGGATTCGACCAACTCGCGATGGCGATCGGCGCGCTGGTGAACATGGTGAGCGACGGGGAGCCCGAGCGGGTGGGTGCGGTCAGGGTCTCGTCCGCGCTGCTCCCGATGCTCGGCGTCAAGCCCGATCATGGCCGTCTCTTCACGGTGGACGACGACGCGCCCGGACGGCCAACCTCGGCGCTGCTGACGCACGGCATGTGGGTGCGCCGCTTCGGCGCCAACCCCGACGTGGTCGGCCGATCGATCACGCTCAACGGTCAGGCTGTCCAGGTCGTCGGCATTCTTCCGGCATCGTTCTCGCTGCCGCGAGAGGTCGTGCCGCTCCTGTACGGCGGCGAGATCACCGAGATCGTTCTCTCGCTGCCGCTCAGCGCTGCCGCGCCCGGTACGCGCAACCGCGAGGACTACAACATCGTCGGCCGGCTGAAGATCGGCGTGTCCGTCGCGCAGGCCCAGGCCGGGATGGACACGATCACCGCCCGCCTCCGTCGCGACCATCCTGACGTGTATCCCCCCAATGGCGGCCTCACGTTCAGCGTGGTTCCGCTGTTGGAACAGGCGGTCGGCACCGTACGCGTGCGCCTGTATGTGCTGCTGGGTGCCGTCGGCCTGGTGCTGCTGGTCGCGTGCGCCAACGTGGCCAATCTCCTGCTGGCGCGGGCGCTCGTGCGGCAGAAGGAGTTTGCCCTGCGCGCCGCGCTGGGCGCCGGCCGGGGCCGGGTCGTCAGGCAGTTGCTGGCAGAGGGCATCGTGCTGGCTCTCTCTGGCGGCGTGCTCGGAGTCGTGTTCGCGTACTGGGGCCTCTTGGGGGTGCGCGCCTTGGGACCCCGGACCATTCCGCGACTGGCGGAGATCGCGATCGACGGACGTGTTCTGGCGTTCACCCTGCTCGTTTCGGTGGGATCGGGACTCCTCTTCGGCCTCGTTCCTGCGCTGCGCCTCTCGCGACTCGATCTGGCGGCCGCACTCAAGCAGACGGGTCAGGGCATCGGCTATACCACGTGGGGCCGCGGTCACACCACGCGCCGTCTCCTCGTGATCGGCGAGCTGGCGTTGTCGGTCCTGCTGCTTGTCGGGGCCGGGCTTCTCATCCGCAGCTTCGCGAGACTGAGCAACGTCGATCCCGGTTTCAATCCTCGCGGAGTGTTGACGTTCGCGCTTCAACTGAGCGGCCGGCAGTACAACGGCCCGCAGCCGGTCCTCGACACGTATCGGCAGATCTGGGAGCGACTCGATCGGCTCCCCGGAGTCCGCGCGTCCGGCGGCGCGTCGGATCTCCCTCTCACGGACAGTCCCGCCTGGACGCCCATCTCGATTGAGGGACGTACGCCGCCGCCCGGGGAGAAGTTCATCAACTCGGACGCACGCGTGGTGGCGGGCCGCTACTTCGAGACGATGGAGATTCCCCTCCGCGAGGGGCGAGTGTTCGATGACCGGGACACCGCCGGGCAACCCGGCGTCGTCATCATCGACGATCGGATGGCTCGCGAGTACTGGCCGAACCAGGATCCGATCGGCAAGCGACTGCGCCGGGGCGGCGTCGATTCCACTTCGCCATGGCTGACGGTCGTCGGCGTTGTCGGGCGCGTGAAGCACGAATCGCTCGATTCCGACCCGAGAATCGCGTTCTATCTTCCTCACGGGCAGACGCCCTCGCGCGCTTTGAACGTGGTCGTGCGAACCTCGACAGACCCCGCGCACCTGAGCGCGGGAGTCAAGCAGGCGATACGTGAGGTCGACGCCGGCCTTCCGATGTATTCCGTCAGAGCGATGGAGGCGTATCGCGATCGGTCACTGGCGCGGCACCGCTTCACCGTGGTCGTGTTGGGGCTGTTCGCCGCCATTGCGCTGATGCTCGCGGCGGTCGGTACCTACGGTGTCATGGCGTACGTCGTCGGCCAGGGCGCGCGGGAAGTCGGGATTCGCGTCGCCCTGGGAGCCAGCCGCAGCCGCGTCATGGGACTCGTGCTGCGCCAGTGCGTGGTGCTGGCCGGCGGCGGAGTTGTCGTGGGCCTGGTTGGAGCGTTCTGGCTCTCACAGTTCCTGAAGACCCTGTTGTTCGAGATCGGCTCGCACGACGCGTTGACCTTCGCCGTCGTGCCAAGTCTGCTGCTGGGCGTCTCGCTGGTCGCCGGGTTCATCCCCGCGATGCGCGCCGCGCGCATCGACCCGGTCCTGACGCTCAAGTCCGAGTAAGGCGTAGACGCGCCTACTCGCAGCGCAATGCGACGATCGGATCCACGCGCATGGCCCGCCTCGCGGGAATCACACTTGCGACGATCGCGACGATCACGAGCAGGCACGAGACCACGACGAAGGTCGGGAGATCGTTCGAGGCGACGCCGAACAGGAGACCTTGCAGCAGGCGCGTGAGCCACAGGGCCACGCCGAGTCCGGCGATCACGCCGATGACGATAAGCTTCGCGGCGTGCCCCAGCACGAGCCACAGAAGCTGGTGGTGCCCGGCCCCGAGCGCGATCCGGATACCGATCTCGCGCCGCCGCTGCGCGACCAGGAACGCCATCACGCTGTACAGCCCGACTGCCGCAAGCGCCGCCGCGACCGCCGCGAAGCCGCCCAGCAGCCACGTCACCAGGTTCACGTCCTGCATGCCATCCGACAGCACGCCTTCCATCGTGCGCGGATTGGCCACGGCCAGTGTCGGATCGATCGCCGCGAGATGAGCGCGGATTGGCGCCAGCACCGACGTCGGTGCGCCGTCGGTCTTGACCGACAGGCACACTCGCCCGGCGTCGCCGAGCGTGCCGGCGAAGGGGTAGAGGGCCTGCGGGAGGGCCTCGCCGCGAATCCCGCTCACCTTGGAATCGGCGACCACACCGATCACCTGGACGGTAATCGCCCCTCCGAGCACGTAGGTTCGCCCGATCGGATCCTGGTTTCCCCATACGAGACGCGCCATCGTGCGGTTGACGATGGCAGGCCACGAAAGGCCCTTGAGTGCGTCGAGTCGCGGGTTGGGTACCGAGAACACCTCGTTGACTTTCCGGGCCACGTCCGCTGTCCGCGCCTCATCGGCAGGCGTGAAGGACCGACCGCGCTGCAGCGGGATCCCGAACGTGCGGAGGTAGTCCACCGCCACGTAGTTCCATTCGAAGAGCTGGTTCGCGAAGCGGGCGTTGTCCTCCCCGGGGACGGTGATGAAACCGTTCATTCCGCCCTCCAGGGGGATGAGTTTTGAGAACGACGCCGATCGGATGCCGGGTGTCGCACGCACCTGATCGAGGAGCCGATCGAGAAACGCCTGTTGCGCGGGGGCGGTCCCGTACTTCGTGGACGGCAGGTTGATCTCCATCGTCAGGACATTCGTCGACTCGATGCCGATCTCGGCGTGGCGCATCTTGTCGACGCTGCGGACCAGCAGGCCGGCGCCGACCAGGAGGGCCAGCGACACCGCGATCTCAGCCACCGCGATCACGTCTCGAAGCCGCCGGGTTCGGCCCCCCGCACCGCCCGTCCCATGGCTGGTCGAGTTGAGTTCTTCGCTCAGCTGCACCGACGAAGCCCGCAGCGCGGGGAGAATCCCGAACAGCAGGCCTGTCAGGACAGTGGCCGCGAACGTGAAGAGCAGGACAGCCACGTCGATCTGGATCGGGTTGACCAGTGGAACCGGCATGGACTTGACCGACTGCAGCAGGGTGATCCCCCACCAGGCCGCCGCGAGGCCGGCCGTGCCGCCGACACAGGCGAGCAGGACGCTTTCGGTGAGGAGCTGGCGGACAACACGCCAGCGCCCGGCCCCGATCGCCGCCCGGATGGCCAGTTCGCGCCGCCTCCCGCCGGCCCGGATCAACAGCAGGTTGGCCACGTTGGCGCAGGCCACGAACAACACGAGGGCAACGGCACCGAGAAGGAGCAACAACGGTTCCCGCGACTGCCGGGTGAGCCAGTCCTTCATGGAGACCACCGCCGCGCCCACCTTCGCGTTCGTGTTGGGATACTGCTTCTCGAGCCGGCCGGCGATGACCGCCAGGTCGGCCTGGGCCTGGCTCACGCTGACCCCGGGCTTCAGCCGGCCGATGGCCATGTAGCTGTGGCTTCCGCGGTTCCCGAGGCCGTGCGGGGACATGTCGAACGGAGTCCAGATTTCGGTGTCCGTCGGATAGTTGAACCACCGCGGCATGACGCCGATGACCGTGTAGCGCTCGGAGTCCAGCAGCACGGGCTTGTCCACGATCGCAAGATCGCCGCCGAAGTGGCGTTGCCAGAACCCGTAGCTCAGGATCGCCACCCGGCCGCCGCCCGATGCGCCTTCGCCGCGGGCGAAGGTCCGTCCGATCAGGGGCTGGACGCCGAGCACCGCGAAGAGATTCGACTCGGCGTCGATAGCGCGCGCCGTCTCGGGCTGGCCAACCCCGCTGACATTGCGGCGTTGGGGCCAGGAATAGAGCGATGTCGACTCGAGCGTCCGGTTCTGCGACTGCCAGTCGAGGTAATCGGGACCAGCGAACGGATAGTTCCCCGGTGCGGCCTCCGTTTCGAACAGCCGCACGAGGGCGTCGGGCTCGTGGAAGGGCAGCGGACGCAGCAGGACCGCGTTGATGACCGAGAAGATCGCGGTGTTCGCGCCGATGCCAAGCGCGAGCGTCAGCACCGCGACGCTGAAGAATCCAGGGGAGTTCCTGATCGTTCGACCGAAGTACCCGATGTCCTGGAGCAGAGCGCGCATGTGCCACCTTCAGCAAGTAACAGGATGCCCTACGCGGAACTCTCGATGTGACGTTAGACGTAATGGCGCGCGTACAAGTTGTGGGTATTTCGCGACCGTGGCTCTCGCCTCGGAGAGAACGGCCGTCAGCCATTGGCCGCCTCGCTCCGGGCCAGCCAACCGTTCGACGTGGAATCTCGTCCAAGAAGGGGTGCGGCCGATCCCGATCGATCTGCCCGATCGGGCTGCCGTCCGCAATCAAGGAGTTTCCTCCGTCATGATCAGCTTGAAACTCGCGGCACGAACGCTGTTCAAGACCCCGTTTGTGACGGCCATCGCCGTCGTGTCGCTCGCGCTGGGCATTGGCGCCAACGCCGCGATCTTCTCGCTGTTCGATCAGATGCTGCTGCGGCCCCTCCCGGTGGCTCAGCCTGAACAACTTGTCAATCTCGCCGCACCGGGGCCGAAGCCGGGCAGCCAGTCGTGCAACCAGGCGGGCGATTGCGAAACCGTCTTCAGCTACCCGATGTTCCGCGATCTCGAACGAGTGCAGCAGGTGTTCACCGGGATTGGCGCCCACCGCATCTTCGGTGCGAATCTCGCCTTCAAGGGCGAAACGTTGAACGGAAGGGGCGTCTTCGTCTCGGGCAGCTACTTTCCCGTCCTCGGGATCCAGCCGGCCCTCGGACGGCTACTCGGGCCGGGCGACGACCGGACCGTTGGCGAGTCACACGTCGTAGTGCTCGGGCACGAATACTGGCGAATGCGATTCGGCGAGAGATCGGACGTCGTCAACCAGGTGCTCGTCGTCAATGGCGAACAGATGACCATCGTCGGCGTGGCGCCCCGGGGATTCGACGGGACGACGCTGGGCGGCCAGCCGCAGGTGTACGTGCCGATCACGATGCGCGAGATCATGGAGCGCATCACGCCCGATCCGGGCCGGCCGAGCACATTCGAAAATCGCCGGTGGTATTGGGCCTACCTGTTCGGGCGGCTGAAGCCCGGCGTGTCGGTCGAGCAGGCTCGAGCGGCCCTCAACGTCCAGTACCGGAGCATCATCAACGAAGTGGAGGCCCCGCTTCAAAAGGGGATGAGCGACAATACGATGAAGGAGTTTCGAGCGAGGACTGTGACACTCGAACTCGATCCCCGAGGGCAGAGCAACCTCCACAAAGAGGCGAAGCAACCGCTGACGCTGCTGCTGTCGGTTACCGGCCTCGTGCTGCTGATCGCCTGCGCAAACGTTGCCAACCTGCTGCTGGCGAAGGCTACCACGCGTGCCGGCGAGATGGCCGTGCGACTGTCGATCGGAGCGAGCCGGTGGCACCTGGTGGCGCAACTGCTCACCGAGTCGTGTCTGCTGGCGATCTTCGGAGGGTTGGCCAGTCTCGTCGTGGCGTACTGGACGCTGGATCTGGTCATCTCGCTCATGCCGGCACAGGGGATGACCTCGATTCACGGCGGCCTCGACACGTCCGTTTTGCTGTTCTCCGGCGCAGTCACCCTCGGCACGGGGCTGCTGTTCGGCCTCTTTCCCGCTCTGCACAGCACGCGTCCCGACCTCGCCTCGACGCTGAAGGGCCAGGCGGGCCAACCCTCGGGCGCGCGTACGGCCAAGTGGTTTCGCACATCACTCGCCACCGCGCAGGTGGCGCTTTCGATGACGCTGCTGGTGGCGGCGGGTCTCTTTATCAGGAGCCTCATGAACGTGAGCCGGGTGGATCTCGGGTTGAACATCGACCACATCATGATGTTCAGCATTTCACCCGAACTGAACGGCTACACGCCGGAACGATCGCGCGCGCTGTTCGAGCGCCTCGAGGACGGTCTTTCGGCGGTGCCCGGCGTGAGCGGTGTCACTGCTGGCACGGTGCCGCTGCTCGGGGACAGCAACTGGAACAACAGCGTCTCTGTGGAGGGTTTCCAGGCAGGCCCCGACACCAACACGACTGCGTCGGTCAACGAAATTGCCCCAGCGTACTTCCGGACGCTGGGCGTGTCGCTCGCCTCGGGCCGTGAGTTCACGCGGGCCGATGTCCTGGGAACCGCGAAGGTGGCGATGGTCAACGAGGCGTTCGTGAAGAAGTTCAACCTGGGGCGCGACGTCGTCGGCAAGCGGATGTCCACTGATGGCGCGCCGGGCGCCAAGCTCGACATCGAGATCGTCGGTCTGGTACCGAATACGAAGTACAGCGAGGTCAAAGCGAAGATCCCGCCGCAGTACTTTCTGCCGTACCGGCAGGACAAAGAACTCGGGTATCTGACCTTTTACGTGCGCACGACGCTCGATGCCAAGCAGGCGCTCGGCACCATCCGGAGGGTGGTGTCACAGGCAGATCCCAACCTCCCGCTCGAGAACCTGCAGACGATGACCCAGCAGGCTCGCGAGAACGTGTTCGTCGACCGCCTCATCTCGACGCTGTCGTCGGCCTTCGCGGTCCTGGCGACGCTGCTGGCCGCGATAGGTCTGTATGGCGTGCTCGCCTACACGGTCGCCCAGCGGACCCGGGAAATCGGGTTGCGCATGGCGCTCGGCGCCGGACCGCAGAACGTGCGCCGCATGATCATGAGGCACGTGGCCTGGATGACGATCGCCGGGGGCGCGATCGGCCTGGCGTCGGCCGTGGGACTGGGACTGGCCGCGCAGTCGATGCTGTTCGAGTTGAGGGGCTACGATCCGTCGGTGTTCACCGCATCAGCGGCCGCTTTGACGCTGGTGGCGCTCGGGGCCGGATTCATTCCCGCCATGCGCGCCTCACGCGTCGACCCGATGGAGGCTCTGCGGTACGAGTAGCCGGGCGAGCCTCGAGCACGAGGCATCGCGCCTGCGACACGTGCGTCACGCCTGCGACACGCGCGTCACGCCGCTCTTCGCCACCGCCCTCGCAGCGGAGTGGCCTGGCCCGGGATCCTCCTTCGCCGACGCCTCCGAACCCTTCGCTCCGGGAAGGTCCTCGGGAAGGTCGTCTGCCGCGAGTCCACCGGTCAGAGCGACGCGCTCCACCTTCCTGCCCTTCCTGCCCGTGTTCCACCGACTGCCCGGCGGATGTCTCTTGCCGGACTCGAACGAGCGGATCCGGTGAACTTTCTGGCCGACCAGCCGTCTTAACCACTTTGACAGGCGCCGATCCGGCGGAAGGCTGGCAGGCGGCGGATCGCCCAGTGCGCGTCGTGACGGCCGGTCCGCCTCGGGTCGCCGCGAAGCCGTCTGCCGTTCGCAGACGCGTGAGGAGGAGGGATGCTCCGAGGCATCGTCTCGTACGAGTACCGCATGGCGATCCGACGATGGGGCGTCTGGCTGGCGTTCGCGCTGGGAGCGCTTCTCCCGATTCTCAATGCGCTGATGAGCCCGGGGCCCCCGCCTGGCGGTCGTTCGGTCTGGCAGACCGCCGGAATGGGGGCATTCGTCATGAGCCTGTGGATGCCACTTGTCGCGGGCATCGCGCTGGCTGATCGATTGCCGCGCGAACGCACGTTGCTGACGTGGGAGTTGCTCGAAACCACCGGCGCCCCGCGCCGGCAGCGCATACTCGGCAAATGCCTTGGTGGACTGCTGGCGGTGTGCACGCCCGTGCTCGCATTCGAATTGATGGTGGCAGGCATCCATGTGGCGCGAGGCGCAACGCCGGCGCTGTTCGCGACCACGGCGCTGGCATTCGCGGCTGTCAACTTCCCCGCGCTTGCCTTCGTCAGCGCCTTCTCCATCGCGTGCCCCGTGGTGCTGCCCGTGCGAGTCTACCAGGTGCTGTTTTGCGGGTACTGGTTCTGGGGCAACTTTCTCAATCCCAAGGCCTTTCCGACGATAGCCGGCACCGTGCTGACGGCCTCGGGCCAGTTCGCCGCCAGCCTGTGGTTCGGTTTCGGCGGAGGTGGCAGACAGGCGACGCTGAGTTATGTCGTGTTGAACCTGTGCGTGCTCGCGGGCAGCTCGATCGCGGCGCTGGCCGCGGCCGTGAGGTACCTGGAATGGCGGAGCCGTCGCGCGTGAGACACGTCATCGGCGAACTCTTCGAATCGGCGCCCGGCTACCACTTGCGCGTGTTGCGCCGCGAGCAGCTCGTCGTGCCGGCGGGGCTCTGGGGGCTCTTCGCCTTCATGGCCTGGCTGTTCAGGAACCAGCCGCGCCGCTCTTACGGGGTGGCCGCCGCCTTTCTGGGCATCGTGCTGCCGCTCATCGCGGGCGTGCTTGCCGCGCCTGCGCTGGTGGACGATCCTGCGATCGAACTGCAACTGACTGCGCCTCGCAGGCCGTGGCGCACGCTGCTCGAACGCCTGCTCGTCCTGCTGGCTGTCGTGGGAGTGGCGGCTTTGACGTTCCAGTGTGCCGCTGCGGCCCTCGGCGTGCCCCTCGGCCGGCTGGGCGGCCCGCTGGCGCGGCAACTGGTGTGGGTGGCGCCATCCGTGGCATTGATGGCGCTCTCCAGCGTGGTGGCCCTCGGGCTGAGGTACAGCCTCGCCGGCACCCTGCTGGTCGGCCTCACGTGGATCGTCCAGCTCATCTTCGACACCCGGGTCGGCGACAGTCCGTGGGCCCGGTACGTCTACCTTTTCATGGGCGCGCGTCAGCCGGAGCATCCCGAGCTGAGACTGAACCAGACGGCGCTCGTCGCGCTGGCCATTCTGTTGGTCGCGGTTGCCTCCCTGATGTTGCGAAGGGAGGAGCGGCTCTTGTAGCGCGACGATTCTGTTCAATCAAGACGCCGTGCTCTGCGTGCGCCGTTCGCCGAATCGCCGTGCACCGACACGCGGCCTTGATCGCGCATCGAAGCACTCAGGAGAACACACTGTGAAGATCGACATCAACGGCTTGACCAAGACATACGGCACGGGCCACAAGGCAGTGATCGCGCTGCGGGACGTCACGCTGTCGATTGGCGAAGGCATGTTCGGGTTGCTCGGCCCGAACGGCGCCGGCAAGACCACGCTGATGCGCACGCTTGCGGGACTGGTGAGACCATCGGCGGGGCACGTGACTGTCAACGGCCACGACGTCACGAACGAAGCCGGCAAGGTGGCGGTCAGATCGATGCTGGGCTACCTTCCACAGGACCTCGGGCTCTATCCCGACCTCACCGCGCGCCAGTTTCTCGACTACATGGGGATCCTCAAGCGCCTCGCAAACCGGGAGGAGCGCCACAGACGCGTGGAGGTGGTGCTCGAAGCGACCGGACTGGCCGCCGTGGCGGGACGGCCGCTGAAGAGCTTCTCCGGCGGGATGAAGCGCCGGGTGGGCATCGCGCAGGCGCTGCTCAATGATCCTCGGCTGCTGATCGTGGATGAGCCGACTGCCGGGCTCGATCCGGAGGAACGCATCCGCTTCCGCAATCTCCTCGTCGATCTGGCCCGCGATCGGATCGTGCTGCTCTCGACGCACATCGTCGAGGACATCGGTCAGACGTGTCGCGACATGGCGGTGCTCGACGGCGGCCACCTGCGGTTTCGGGGCAGCCCCGCCGAGTTGATCTCGCGTGCGGAAGGGGTCGTCTGGCAGATCCGTACCGACGACGGATGCAAGCCCGAGGATGGCCTCACCATCGTCTCCACGCTGCACCTGGCAGAAGGCGACCAGCATCGCGTGGTCGGCACCGGTGCGAGCCGGCATCCGCATGCGCGCCAGCTTCCGCCAAGCCTGGAAGACGGCTACGTCTGGCTCATGCAGAGCACCCGACAGGTCGAGAACCGCTGCTCGTGACTGGCCGTGCCGATGGCGGGCGACGTCCCTGGATTCGGCCTGCAGGCGGGACGATGAGTCCAGACCAGCGATGCGACGCGTCGACTGCTTCCGGTGGCGCCCGCAACACTGAGAGGCTCTGAGACCTGATCGTGATGTCATCCGTCCCGTAGAACAGTGTGTTCGCGCTTCGCGCCGTCCGGCGGCAACCCGCCTTCGTAGCGATCGCCGTCGTCACGCTCGCTCTTGGTGTCGGCGTCAACGTGGTCGGCTTCAGTCCGGTCGAAGCGCTGGTGCTCCGGCCGCTGCCTGCGGTTCACGGAGCCGATCGCGTCGTCGTCAGTAATCGGGGCCCGCTGTCGTACCAGGCCTATCAGCTGTTCGCGGCGCGCCAGCGGGCGCGGCCTCCGCGGCGCGTGCCTCAATCGGGCGGGTTAGACTGCGTTGTCGTCATGAGGAAGGACGCATGACATGAAGATCAGAAGCTGGCTGTGTCTGGCGTTGGGCGGGTTTGCGGTGTCTTCGGTCGCCCAGCTTGATATCCACTCGCAGGAGCGGATCCTGGTGATCCGCCACGTGACGATCATCGACGGTACGGGGGCGCCCCCGAAGGCCGATATGACACTGGTCGTGGCGGGAGACCGCATCGTTCGCATCGGCCGGAGCGACACCGTGCAGGTTCCGGCCGGCAGTCAGGTCCTGGAGGGTGCCGGGAAGTACCTGATTCCTGGCCTTTGGGACATGCACGTACACCTCGGCGCCTACGAGGAAGGAAAAGCAGCGCTCCAGCAGCTGCTGGCCTCCGGCATTACGGGCGTCCGCGACATGGCATCGCCTCTCGACGAGATTCTCCGACTCAAGGCTGACACGCGCCGCATGGTCTTTCCGGGGCCCAGGATGGTCGTGTCCGGACCAATCCTGCAGAGCCCGTTGCCGTTTGCGCTTCCGCCGATGGTTCGGACGGTGGCCGATCAAGTCGAGGCGCGCACAGCCGTCGACGACCTGGTGGCGAGGAGGGTCGATTTCATCAAGGTTGGCGACACGGTGTCGCGCGACGCCTATCTCGCCATCGCCGACCAATCCAGGCGCCGCCACATCCCATTCAGCGGGCACCTGCCCGTTTCTGTCAGCGCGGCCGAGGCGTCCGACGCCGGCCAGCGGAGTATCGAGCATTTTGGGAGCGCGCGCTTCCACGGGGTACTGATCGCGTGTTCGACGCAGGAAGTCGAGCTGCGCCGAATTGTCCAGGACGCGCTGGCGGCCGCCATGAAGGGAGGCCCGTCGCCGGACACAATCCTGTTTCGGGCGGATTTCACGACCCGTCTGGCAAACACGTACAGCGAGAGCAAGGCGGCCGCCTTGTTCGCGAAGTTCGCCAGGAATGGAACGTGGCAGGTTCCGACCTTGGTCGCGATCCGCGACGTCTGGAACAACCTGCAGGACGAGCTGAATCAGCAGGACCGCCAGTCCGGTGACAGGCTGTGGGAACGTGATGTCGAGATGATTGGCGGGATGAGGAAAGCCGGGGTGAAGTTTCTTACGGGGAGTGACTTGCCGATTCGAGAGGGTGTCGCCCTGGTCCATGACGAACTGGTCTTGCTCGTCAAGTCGGGCATGACGCCGATGGAAGCTCTGCAGGCCGCGACGCGGAACCCCGCCGAGTTCCTGGGAACACTGGCCTCGGAAGGCACCGTCGAAGCGGGAAAGACCGCCGACCTCCTGTTGCTGGACGCCAGCCCGCTCGAGGACATCGCCAATACGCGCCGCATTTCTGCGGTCGTGCTGTCGGGCAGGCTGGTTGGAGGTTCTCTGTACCGGCCACGATAGTCAGCATGTGTGCCCGAGTCCTCTGCCCGCGGCCGATTGGAACGTGATTGGCCTCGACGCCGTCCAAGATCAGGGACATCCAACTGGGTGGTGTGTCGCTCGAAGCCGCAGGAGCGCGTGAGGCACCATGACCGCATTGCTGCAGGACCTGCGATTCGGACTCCGTACGTTGCTGAGGGCACCGGGCTTCACGACGATGGCAGTCCTGACGCTCGCGCTGGGCATCGGCGCGAACAGCGCACTGTTCTCCGTGGTGAACGGCGTGCTGCTGAACCCGCTGCCCTATCCCGAGCCCGACCGGTTGATGGCGGTGTTTGGCTTCACAAACGACGTCGGGCGCGGCCCGGTCTCGTACCTGAACTACCTGGACTGGCAGAACGACAACGCGACGTTCTCGGGATTCGCCGCCTTTCGCAACACGGACGAATTGCTCACCGGAATGGGAGAAGGCGAACGGCTTTCCGCGCTCATGATCTCCGCGGAGTTCTTCCCGACCCTCGGCGTGCAGCCCATCGCCGGTCGCGTGTTTCGCAAGGAAGAGGATCAGGTCGGCGGGACACCCGTGGTGATGATCAGCGCCGGGCTCTGGCAACGCAAGTTCGGCGGCGCGAGGGAGGCTGTCGGCAGGATGCTGACGCTGAACGGTCAAGCCCGCGAGATCGTCGGCGTGGCTCCAGCGAACTTTGCCTGGAACGCCCGCGCGCGAGATATCTACATCCCGATTGGGCAATGGGCCGACCCGACATTTCGGAACCGCGGTGTGAGTTTCGGGACTCACGTGGTCGGCCGGCTGAAACCTGGCGTCACCATCGCGCAGGCGCAAGCCGACATGAGCAGGATTGCCAGCACGCTCTCGGCGTCATTCCCCGACTCGAACAAGGGCCTCGGAATCGCGATCCTCCCGCTGAAACAGAGCATCGTCGGCGACGTTCAGGCGCTGCTGTTCGTGCTCCTCGGGGCGGTGTCCTTCGTGCTGCTCATCGCGTGCGCGAACGTGGCGAACCTGCTGCTGGCGCGGGCGACCGGGCGGACGAGGGAGTTTGCCATTCGCGCGGCGCTGGGCGCGGGACGAGGACGGATGGTCCGGCAATTGCTGACGGAGAGCACCCTGCTGGCGGTCGCAGGAGGTGTGGCAGGCCTGGCCGTCGCGTACTGGGGCGTAGAGGCGGCGCTGGGCCTGTTGCCGGGGGCACTGCCGAGGTCGGGAGAGATCCGTCTCGACGGGCACGTGTTGCTCTTCACGCTTGGCGCATCGCTGCTGGTCGGCGTGCTCTTCGGTCTCGCGCCGGCGTGGCGGCTCTCGCGTGAACACCTGCAGGCGAGGATGAATGAAGGCGGGCGTGGATCGAGCCGGCCGCGCCACCGAACGCAGGCGGTGTTCGTTGCCGCGGAGATGGCGCTGGCGCTGATCCTCCTTGCGGGCGCGGGACTGATGATTCGGAGCCTGAGCGCACTGTCGAACATCGATCCGGGATTCAATCCACACGACGTCCTGACGTTCAATACGACGCTGCCGAGGGGGTTGGCGGACAGGCCCCAGGCACAGCGAGCGCTGCTGCGCCAGATTCACGACTCGCTGATGGGCATTCCGGGACTTCAGTTCGCGTCTCTGCAGGGCGGGGCACTGCCGATGCAGGGCGAATCCGACCTGCCGTTCTGGATTGAGGGCCACCCGAAGCCGGCGACCGTGCAGGAGATGCCCAACTGCCTGTTCTACCTGGTCGAGCCGGACTACCTGAAGGCCATGGGAACGCCGCTGCTGCGCGGACGCTTCTTCACGGATCAGGACAACGAACGCGGGGCGCAGGTCGCCGTGATCGATGAGGCGTTTGCCCGCAAGTACTTCGGGGGAGAGGATCCGATCGGTAAGCGGTTGAACTTCCCTGTGCTCGACATCAAGCCCGAGATCATCGGGATAGCCCGGCACGTCAAGCACGCGGGGCTCGATGCCGACGCCACCTACGCGATCCAGGCGCAGGTGTACCTGCCGTTCATGCAGCTCCCTGACCGATTCATGCCGCTGCTGGCGAACGGCATCGGCGTGGTGGCGCGAATACGAGGTCCGCAGAGCGAGGTCGCGCCAGCCGTCCGGCATGCCATGGCGCAGATTAACAGCGACCAGGTCGTCTACGCCGTGCAGATGATGGACGACATCATTGCCGAGTACCTGGCCGGCCGGCGGTTTTCGATGACGTTGCTGGGGATCTTCGCCGTCCTGGCGCTCGCCCTGGCGGGTGTGGGCATCTACGGCGTGGTGTCGTACTTCGTAGGCGAGCGCACGCACGAGATCGGCATTCGTATGGCTCTGGGGGCGCAGCGGGCGGATGTGCTGCGCAGTGTGCTGGGCCGGGGCGCGGTGATGGCGATGGCGGGAGTCGGGATCGGACTAGTCGGAGCCCTGCTGTCGACGTGGGTCTTGACGAGGCAACAGATGCTCTACGGGGTCGATGCCAGGGATCCGCTGACACTCGCCGTCGTGTCGGTCGTGCTGATGGCGATCTCGCTGGCGGCCTGCTGGGTGCCCGCCTGGCGCGCGATGAGGACGGACCCGCTCGTCGCGCTTAGGTACGAGTAGAACATGCGCGACGAACGCCTCGGCAGCTGGCTCCGCTCCGTGCTCTCCGATTGCCGCTACGGGCTGCGGCAACTCCGCAAGAACCCGGGTTCCACCGCCGTCGCGGTGCTGACGCTCGCCCTCGGCATCGGCGTGACCACGGCGATCTTCAGTGTGGTCTACGGCGTGCTGCTGCGGCCGCTGCCGTACCCCAATCCCGACCGGATCATGGCGGTGTTCGAGGTCACCTCGACCGGAAGGCCGTCGAGAATCGCGGACCCGAACTTCGACGACTTTCGCGATCAAAGCCGCAGCTTCCAGGCGATGGCGAAATACGCCGAAGACGTCGCGTCCGTGTCCGGAGGCCGCGAGCCCACGCGCACGAGGGTTGCAGTCGTCTCGCCCCGTTTCCTCGAGATCTTCGGAACTCAGCCCATGCTGGGGCGGGACTTCAGCGGCAGCGACGCGACTCGAGGGGCCGGCCCCACCGTCCTGGTCAGCTACGGATACTGGAAGCAGCATCTGGGATCGCCTTCCGACCTCTCGCAGTCGCACCTGAATATCGATGGCACCGCCTTCTCCGTGATCGGCGTGCTCCCGGCCGGATTTCGTTTTCCGGCAGACGTCGATCTGTGGCTTCCGGCCGATCTGAACGGCGAGAACCCAAGCAGGACGTCGCATAGCTACCGTGCAATCGGACGCCTCCGCGATGGCGTTACGGTCGAGCAGGCGAACCGGGACATCAGCGCCATAGCCCGTCGCATTCACGAGCGATCGAGCGAGCAAGGCGAGTATCTGCTCAAGGACGGCATGGTCGTCCCGCTCCAGGAGTCGATCACCGGCAAGGCGCGCTCGCCGCTGCTGGTGTTGCTCGGTGCCGTGGGATTTCTTTTGCTGGTGGCGGTCGCGAACGTGGCGAACCTGCTGCTGGCTCAAGTCTCGGCGAGAGCGCGCGAGCTCGCCGTTCGCAGCGCGCTCGGAGCGGGACGGGGACGGCTGATCCGGCAACTGCTGACCGAAGCGTCTCTGCTTTCGCTGGCGGGCGGCTCGCTTGGCGTGGTCGGAGCGTTCGGGGGCGTGAGGGGACTCATTGCGCTGGCGCCGGACAATCTGCCGCGACTCGACAGTGTCTCGGTCAGCATTCCAGTCCTGACGTTCGCACTCCTCGTGTCCACCGCGATCGCCGTCGGCCTCGGAGCGTTTACCGCGGCGCGTGCGACATCCGGCGACCTGCGTGGAGGTCTCGCGGAGGGCGGGCACAGGCAGGCGGGTTCGCACGGCAGCCACCGCCTTGGCCGGGTCATCGTGGCGGCGCAGCTGGCGATTACGCTGGTGCTCGTGATCGGCGCGGGGTTGTTCGGGCGCAGCCTGATGAAAGTGCTCGACGTGAATCCAGGCTTCCGCGTGGACCACATCCTCACGATGGACGTCTCGCTTCCGTGGACGGGCGATCCCGCGGCAAGAGCCGGTCAGGGGATCTTCTTCTCAAACCTGATCGACCGGCTCAGACAGGTCCCGGGCGTGAGCAACGTCGGCGCAACCAGTGGCCTGCCGCTCGATGGCGGTCACCCTGACGGGATGTTCTTCCTGATGGCGGCGAATGAGGTCCCGAAGACCGCGGACGGTTTGAGAGCGCTTTCCCGGCAAAAAGAGCGCACTGGGATCGCGGACTTCTGCGTCGCCACGGACGGGTATTTCAAGGTTCTCGGGATTCCGCTGATACGAGGGCGCGGCCTCGATGGGCGTGACGGCGCGAATTCCCCACACGTGGCCGTGATCAGCGAGTCGCTGGCGCGCGACCGGTGGCCGAACCAGGACCCAATCGGCCGGACCCTGGAGTTCGGAAACATGGACGGCGACCTGCGCCTGCTGACGATCGTCGGGATCGTGGGCGACACGCACGAATATGGCCTCGACGTGCCGCCGCGTCCGACCGTCTACGTGAACCTGTTCCAGCGTCCGCGCGCGGCGATGACCGTCACGATGCTGACCGGGGCCGACACGGGGTCGATCACCTCGGCGGCGCGGGACATCCTGCGGGACCTCAACCCCGAGGTTCCGGCCAGGTTCCGGACGCTCTCGCAGGTGTATGCCGCGTCGCTGGGGTCGCGGAGGTTCAACGTGATCCTCATCGGGTTCTTCGGCGTCACCGCGCTGCTGCTCGCAACGGCCGGGGTGTTCGGCGTGATGGCGTATTCGGTCAGCCGCCGCACCAGGGAAATCGGCGTGCGCGTGGCTCTCGGCGCGGCGGCAGGGGACGTCCTGAGGATGGTCCTGGGCCAGGGGTTGCGCACGATTTTCATCGGGATTGCGGTTGGGATGATTGGCGCGATGGCCCTGACGCGAACCGTGGAATCGCTGCTCTTCGGCGTCACGCCCACCGATCCGCTGACCTTCGGCGCGGTGACGCTGCTCCTGGTGGGAACCGCCCTGCTGGCCTGCTACGTCCCGGCGCGGCGCGCGACGAGCGTCGACCCGGTGATTGCCTTGCGGTACGAGTGACGGTCGTCTCCCTGGCCGCCTCCCAGGTCCCCGCGCGGCGCGCGATGCGCGTCGATCCCACCGCGGTGTTGAGGGACGAATAGCCCGGCGACGACGGTCTTCGATCAGGCGCTCGAGGCGGTCCGCCGGGTGCCCGGCGTCAGGTCTGCGGCGCGCGGCAGAGGTCGACCCGATGGTGGCGCTGCGGGCGGAGTGAAGAGCGAGACCTCGCCGACGATCAGTCGGTCCGCAGCGCCACGGTCGGCGCCAGGCGCGCCGCGCGGCGCGCCGGGAAGTAGCACGCCAGCAGCGCGGACGCCGCTAGCAGCACGGGCGCGATCGAGAACACCCACGGGTCGAAGGGGCTCACCTCGTAGAGCGCGCTCGAGATCGCCATCCCGGCGCCGAGCGACATCACCAGTCCAATGCTCAGGCCGACGGCCACCAGCCAGGCCCCCTCGCGCACGACGAGCCACAAGATGCCCCGCGCCGTCGCGCCGAGTGCGATGCGTATGCCGATCTCGCGCGTGCGCCTCGACACGAGGTAGGCGCGCACGCCATAGATGCCGATGACGGCCAGAATCACGGCGAGGCCGCCGAACACGGAAAAGAGGCTGGCTCCTGCCCGCACGACTCCGGACGACAGGCTGCGGTCGCGGAACTCTCCCATCGTCGACATGGCGAGGATCGGCACGCGCGCGTCGGCGGCGCGGATTTCCTGCCGCACCGCGAGCAGCACGGCGGCCTGCCCCTCGGCGCTGGCCGCGGCGGTGCGCAGGTGCAGGTTCATGGCCGCCCGGTAGGTCCGACCAAACGGAACGAAGACGTGCGGTACCGGTTGTTTGTCGAACAGGCTGTGCCGCGTGCCTCGCACGATGCCCACCACCTCCAGCGCCTCGGCGTCAGCCCCCTCGCGTGCCGGGAAGTAGATGTGCTGGCCGAGCGCATCTCCGTCGGGATACAGGCGTTTGGCGAGCGGTTCGTCGATGACGGCCACGCGCGCGCCGTCAGCCGCCGCTTCCTCGGTCTCGCCGAATCCGCGCCCGCGCAGGATCGGGATCCCGAGCGTCTCGAAGTAGCGGCGGCCGACGATGTAGAAGTTGGCCCCGACGCCGTCGGGGCCGTCGCCCGGCGCTCCGCCCCCGGTGCCGTAGGAGACCGAACTGCCGTCGCCCGTCGCACTACCGGCGGCGACACCCGGCTTGTCGCCGAAGCGGCGCACCTTCCGACCCTCGGTGAAGTCGCCGAACGGAACAACCGACGCCAGGCTCGCCTCCTGCACGCCGGACAGCGCCCGCACCCGATCGAGTACCCGAGCGTAGAAGGCACGCCCCCGGGTCTCGTCGAGGCCCGCCAGGCTCGTGTCCAGCGTCACGAGCAGGCTCCGGTCGAGCGAGAAGCCGGGCTCCGCGTTCGACGCCTTGACGGCGCCGCGCACGAACAGGCCGGCCGCCGCCAGCAGCGTCATCGAGAGGGCCATCTGCCCCACCACCAGGGCGTGGCGGAAGTTGAACCACCGGCGCCGCGCCTGCGGACCCGATCGCTGGCCTTCCTTGATCTCGGTGACCACGTCGGTGCGCGCCAGCGCCAGCGCCGGCCCCAGACTGAACGCGATCGTGCTGAGAATGGCCAGGCCGAGGGCGACCGTGAGCACGCGGAGATCCGGGCGGGTGTCGACGACGAGCATGAGCGGCAGCATCGGATCGATCATCGCCGTGAAGAGACTAAGGGCCCAGCGGGTCAGCACGAGACCGGCCGCGCTGCCGGCCAGCGACAGCATGAACCCCTCGACCAGCAGCTGCCTGATCACGCGGCCCCGGCTCGCGCCGATCGAAAGGCGGATGGCGAACTCGCGGCGCCTGGCGGAGGCCCGGGCCAGCAGCATGTTCGCCAGGTTCATGCAGGCAATTACGAGCACGAGCACCGAGGTGCCGAGGAGCAGCGCCGATCCGCCGGCCACGTCGTCAGTCTGCGGGTTGCTGCTGACGCTGGCGCGCGCGAGCGGACGCACCTGGATGCCGAAGTTCTTGTGCTCGCCGGGATAGGCCTCCTCCAGCCGGGCCGCCAGCGGCTTGAGGGCGGCCTCGGCGGCTGCCATGGTGAGGCCGGGCTTCATGCGGCCGAACAGCAGCAACGCCGGATTGGCGCGGTCGTCCAGCTTCCTGGGTTTGCCCTGCCGGAAGAGGTCGCTGGTCATGGTCTCGTACATGCCCAACGGCAGGTACACGGCCGGCGCGATGACCGCGCTCGGGCCGCCGAAGCCACGCGGCGCCACGCCCACGATGGTGAAATCGCGCGCGTTGACGCGAAGAGTCGTGCCGAGCACGCCTGCGTCCGCGCCCGTTTTGCGCCAGTACTCGTCGCTCAGGATCACGACCTGGCGCTGCGATCCGGGGGCCTCCTCCTCCGGGAGGAACGCCCGGCCGAGGGCGGGCCGCACGCCGAAGGTCGAAAAGTAGTTCGCCCCAATCTGGAACGCGAACGCGCGGCGCGTCAGGTCGCCCTCGCCGATGCCCACCATGCTGGCGCCGGCCGCGGTGATATCGATAAACGCCCGGTTCTGCTCGCGGATATCCCGGTACGTGGGATACGAGAACTCGCGGTACTGGTCGGGCCGCGACGTGTCGTAGCTGTAGAGGCCCGCCAGCTCGCCGGGCTGATCGGAGCCCGGCCTCGGCCGCAGCGCGAGCGAGTTGACCAGGGTGAAGACGGCCGTGTTCAGGCCGATCGCCAGGGCCAGTATCAGGACGGCGACCGAGGTGAACCCGGGGTTCTTCCAGAGCAGGCGAATCGAATGGCGCAGGTCTGACAGTATTGAGGACATCAGCGCTCCAAGGTGGCCATCTGGATCAACGCGGAAGCCGTCCGAAAGGCTCCCCGACAGTTGCGGCGGGCCTCGGGCTACTCGGTCCGTAGTGCGATCATGGGATGCACGCGCGTCGCCCGCTGTGCGGGCACCAGCACCGCGACGAGCGACACCAGCGTCACCAGCGAAAGGACCGCGAGGTAGGTCAGCGGATCCCTGGCGCTGACACCGAACAGCATGTTGGCAATCCCGTCAGCGGCAGCCGTGGTGATCCCGAGCGCGAGCAGCAGTCCGCCCGTCAGCCCAAGGGCAATCTGCCGACCGCCCTGCAGGAACACCATCGACAGGATGCGATGGCTGTCGGCCCCGAGCGCCATGCGCACGCCGAATTCCTGCGTGCGCCGGCTGACCGAGAACGACATCACGCCGTAGATGCCGACCGCCGCCAGCACGATGGCCACCACGCCAAAGACCGAGAACATGATGGCGATGATGCGATTGGTGGCAACGAATCCATCGAGGTTGTGCGCCGGCGTACCGACGAAATACAGAGGCAGGTCCGGGTCCGCCTTGTTGACCTCGCTCCGCAACGCCGGGATCAGGGCTTCCGGGCGCTGCCCGCCGCGCGGTTTGACGATGACGGTCGCAAACTGATTCGCCACCGGCGCCGGCTGCGCCGGGCCGAACGGGCTGGAGTAGAAGGGCACGTAGAAGCCGGTCTCGTCCACGTTGGGGTTGTTGAACGGCCCCATCATGCGCACGGTGGTGACGACACCGACAATCGTGCGCCACGGGCCGTACTGCGGGGTGCTGCCATCGCCCGTGCGGAAGCGCCGGCCGAGGGCACTCTCCCGGCCGAAGTGCTTCGCAGCAAAGGCCGCGTTGACGATCGCCACCGGCAGCGCCGCGTCGAGATCCTGATCGGTGAAGTCGCGGCCCTCAATCAGCCGCTGGCCGAGGACGTTGAAGAAGCCGGCGGTGACCTGCTCGAAATTGGCGTTGGTGCGGTCGCGGCGTGTCTGGTAGACCTTGCCCTCGATCTCGATCGGGCCGGATCCGGAGAACACCATCCGCAGGCGGCTCGTCAGCGCCACGCTCTCGAATTGGGGCGAACCTCGGAGCTGGAGCAGCAGGCGATCGTAGAAGGCCTTGCGCGCTTCCTGGGTCGGATAGGCGCCCTCCATCAACCCCATCCGCGCCGACATGATGCTTCCGGTGTCGTACCCGTAGTCGATCTTCTGCTGCTTGAGAATCGACCGGACCTGCAGGATCGATCCCACCAGCAGGACGAAGGTCACCACGATCTGGAACACCACGAGACCCCGGGTGATCAGGCCGACGCGCCCGCCGGTGTTGCCTCGTCCGCTGTCGGCGAGAACCGAGACGGCGCTGGCGCGCGACGACATCCATGCCGGCAGCAACCCGGAGGCAATCGCCGCCACCAGCGTCGCGCCGACGGTGATAACGAGCGCCGGGCCATCGATCTCGAACACCATCCACGCGGGCGGACCGTTTTCGAGACTGCGGAACGACGATGCCACCCAATCGACGGACAGGTACGCGAGGCCGATGCCCAGCACGGCACCGAATGCGGCCACGAGCAGGCTCTCGGTCAGCATCTGACGCACGAGCTGCGCACGCGTGGCACCCATCGAGGATCGGACGGCCAGTTCCTTGGCCCGCAAGGTGGCGCGCGCAAACTGCATGTTCATCACGTTCACGCAGGCGATGAGCAGGACGCCCACGCAGAACGCCAGCATCGTCAACAGGAGCCCCCGAATCGGGATCGGGGTGAACGTCCTGATGAGCGGCTCGACCAGCGCCGCATTGAACTGCTTGTTCGTGCCGGGATAGGCGGCGGCGAAACGCCTGGCGAACGCCGTAAACTCGGCCTGAGCCTGGCCCAGCGGGACGTCCCGCTTGAGGAGACCGATCACGGCCGGGTTGTTCGCCTGCGGATCGTTTCGCGGCGTGACGGGAAATTCGCTATAGAGCGGGATCCACATCTCCTCGTTGACCGGGAAGCTGAACCCCGCGGGCATCACGCCGATAATCGTGGCCGGCTTGCCGTTGAGCCGAACGGCCTTGCCGACAATGTCCGCCGTACCGCCAAAATCCCTTTGCCAGACAGCGTGGCTGATGAGCAGGACCTTCTCGGCGCCAGGCTTGTTGTCGGCCGCCGTGAGGTCCCGCCCCATCGCGGGGCCAACCCCGAGAATGCGGAGGAAGTTCTCGGTCGTGTACGCGCCGGTATACCTTCTGACCTGGCCGTCCACGGTGAGGTTCACCGTCGATCCGTTCAGGTACGCCGCCATCATCTCGAAGGACTTCTGCGCTGGCAGATATTCTTCGAAGTCCATCGAGAACGTCTGTTGATTGACGCCGAAGAACGTCGCGGTCGAGGGATCGATGAAGGCGACGTTCGTCAGCCTGGCGGCATTGGGAAACGAAAAGCCACGGATCATGACGCCGTTGACTACGGCGAACATCGTCGTCACGCCGCAGATGCCGAGCGCGAGCACGAAGACCGCCAGGGCGCAGAACGTCTTCTCCTTGACGAGCACGCGCAACCCGACGCGGAGGTCCCGGACGAATGCTTCGGCGATCATCGCGACGTCTCCAGACTCCATGGAACACACCAAGCCCGTCCCTGCGATCCGGAGGCTGACGAAGACATAGACGGGCCTCCGGGTTCGAAAGTTCTCCTCCGGAACGGGTCCTCACCGGCGAAGCGGCACGCCATGCGTCTTGCAGACTCGAACGATGTTCCGCGAGGAAAACGTGAGAAGAGCAGAAGACATTCCATGGATGCAGGAAGGGGGCCGGTTCAGAGACGTTCTTGGCCGGTGCCGGCCGGGCTCGATTCTCACGGTCACCGACGGCAAACCATCCGCCCTGAAATCTCGAATGCCCGGCGAACCAAGTGGCCGGTTCTTCCGTCGAAGATCCTGAGGGAGAGGTGTTCGCCGGCGCGCGGCCGGCCGGGGCGTGGGCCGTCGATCGGGAAGGGACAAGACAATGAGCGCAACGGCAGCACCGCTGATCAAGCTCGAAGGAGTGACCAAGGCATTCTTCACGGACGACGTCGAAACCCATGCGCTGTCGGGCATCCATCTCGAGATCAAGCGAGGCGACTATGTCGCGATCTCCGGACCGTCTGGTTGTGGAAAGTCGACGCTGCTCTCGATTCTAGGCCTGCTCGATACCCCGACCGAGGGCACCTACACGCTCAACGGCCAGTCCGTGGCGGACCTGAACCTGGCGGAGCGGGCGCGCATCCGCAACCGCGAGGTCGGGTTCATCTTCCAGAGCTTCAACCTCATCGGCGATCTCACGGTGTTCGAGAACGTCGAGCTGCCGCTGACCTACCGCGGCATGCCCGCGAGCGAACGCAAGACGCGCGTCACCGCGGCGCTGGAGCGGGTGGGCATGGCGCATCGCGCGCGCCATCTGCCCAGCCAGCTCTCCGGCGGACAGCAGCAGCGCGTGGCCGTCGCGCGTGCCCTGGTCGGAGACCCGGCGATCCTGCTGGCCGATGAGCCGACGGGCAACCTCGACTCGCGCAACGGCGAGGCCGTCATGGAACTGCTGAGCGAACTGCACCGCGGGGGCGCGACCATCTGCATGGTCACGCACGATCCCCGGTTCGCGCGCAGCGCCGACTGCACGGTCCAGCTGTTCGACGGCCGCGTGGTCGAGGAAGACGCCGCGCTCACGTCGAGTCGAAGCACTCAGTAATCGACGAGCCAGCCGTCGCGCAGTCGGATCACACGACGGCCGTAGCCGGCGTTCACTTCGGAGTGGGTCACCTGGACGATCGTCGTGCCCGCCTTGTTCAGTCGGGTGAACAACTCCATGATCTCGCGTCCCTGATCGGAGTGGAGGTTGCCGGTGGGCTCGTCGGCGAGAATGAGTTTGGGATTGGCGACGACGGCGCGCGCCACCGCGACCAGTTGCTGCTGTCCGCCCGAGAGCTGGCTCGGGTACAGGTCCTTCTTGCCGACGATGGCGAATCGGTCGAGCGTGTCGCACACGATCGACTGCCGATCCGCTTTCTTGACGTCCCGGTACGAAAGGGGAATCTCGATGTTCTCGTAGACGGTGAGCGTGTCGAGCAGGTGGTAGCTCTGGAAGACGAACCCGACGTACTGCTTCGAGAGCGCGGCGCGCGCCTTTGGTTTCATCGCGTGCACCGCGTGCCCCTCGAACTCGAACTCTCCACTCCAGGCGGCGTCGTACATGCCCAGAATGTGCAGCAGCGAGGACTTGCCCGCGCCGGAAGGTCCCATGACCGACACGAACTCGCCTTCGGCGATGTCGAGCGTGATGCGCCGAAGCACATACGTCCGGCTCGGACCGTGTTCGTAGTACTTCTCGATGCCCTTGAGGCGGATCATGCTAGGCGGTCGCCTCGACACCCTCATCCACAACGCGTCCGTCGAACAGGTGGATCGTGGTGTCCGCGCTGCGCGCAAACCGCGGGTCGTGGGTCACCATACAGATGGTCGCGCCTCCGCGGTGCAGCTCGCTCAGCAGTTCCATCACGGCCTCGCCGTTGCGCGAGTCGAGGTTGCCCGTCGGCTCATCGGCCAGCAGGATCGCCGGGTCTCCGACCAGGGCACGGGCCACCGCCACGCGCTGCTGCTGCCCGCCGGAGAGCTGGCTCGGCACGTGGCGCGCGCGATGCCCCATCCCCACTCGCTCCAGGGCAGCGGTGACACGCGTCTTCCGTTCGGCAGCGGCCATGCCGCGGTAGGTCAGCGGGAGTTCGACATTCTCGAAGACCGTGAGATCGCCGATGAGATTGAAACTCTGGAAGATGAACCCGACTTCGCGGTTGCGGATACGCGCCCGCTGTGCCAGGTTCAGGTCCGCAACTGCATGGCCGTTGAGCATGTAGACGCCGGCGGTCGGCGTATCGAGCAGGCCCAGGATCGAGAGCAGCGTGGATTTGCCGCAGCCGGACGGTCCCGCGATGGCGACGTATTCTCCCCGGCGGATCTCGAGGTGGACGCCCGACAGCGCGTGGGTTTCGACTTCGTCCGTATAGAAGGCCTTGGTCACACCCTCCAGCTTGATCAACGGTTCTGCCGTCGCATCCATATCGTCGTGCCCCTTCCAGAATGGTCGCGTCGCGCGCGGCGGAGCCCGCCGCAGGCCCGCGACGACGTCTCCTACCTGAGCCTGATCCGATCGGCAGCATCCCAGGCCGACGTGTCGGAGAGCACCACCTGATCGCCTTCTTTCAGGCCACTGCGAATCTCGACGGTGTTGACGGCCGCGCGCCCGAGCGTGACCTTCACCCGCTCGGCCGTGACGCCGTCCGGGCCGATCCGGAATAGCGTGATGGTGCTGTTTTCCTGGCCCAGAGCGGGGCGCCCGGTGAAGAGCACGTCGGCCAGCCGCTCGAGTTCAATGGTCCCGTCAACGCTCAAGTCGGGGCGCGCGCCTTTCGGCAACTCACCTTCCAGCGCCACGTCCACGGTAACGGTTCCGCCGACGACCGCCGGGTCGATTCGGACCACCCGCCCCGCAATGAGGCCGTTGCGCGTGTCGATCGAGGCCACCAGGCCGATCTGCACGTCCTTCGCCTGCGTCTCGGGGATCTTGAGCTCGGCCTTCAAACGACTCGGGTTGGCGACGCGAGCCAGGTTCGTGCCCGGCGCCACCTGCTGGCCGACCTCGACGGGTACCAGCTGGAGCACGCCGGCAATGCCGGCGCGCACCTTCAACGCCCCTACCTGGGACTGTTTCAGGACGACCTGCGTCCGCATGCGTTCGACGGCCGCCTGCTGGACGGCAAGCTGCGCGTCCACCGACCCCTGCATCTGCGCCAGGCGCTTTCGTTCCGCGTCGACCCGCGCGTTCAGCGCCTCGGCCTTCAACGCGGAGAGACGGGTCTCGAGGGTCGACTTGAGGCCTTCCTTCGCCAACTCCGCGTCGGCCGTCGCCTGCAGCGTGGCCTGACGGAACTCAGAGTCGATCGACACCACGGTGGCTTGCTGCGCCACCAGGTCGTTGTCGATGCGGGCGCGCAGCGTTGTCAATTCGGCTTCCGCCGCGCGTTTCTGGCCTTCGAGTTCGGAGAGCGCCTGTGCCTCAGACGGGTTGCTCAGCTCGAGGATGATCGTGTCGGGCGTCACGGTGGCGCCAGGCCGTATCCGAATCCCTTCCACGCGGCCCGCCGTCTGGGCGGGGATCCACTGGATTTCCTCGGGAACCAGTGTGCCGAGGCCCCGGACGTTGCGGACCATCGGGCCGCGCTTCACCGTGTCGGTCCATACCGTGGCCCGGTCGACGGTGGGTGCCGCCGGCTTCAGGCGCGCCAGGGCTGCGGTGATGGAAGCTAACGCGACGAGGCCGACCAGCGCCCAGAAGATGCGCCGATTGCGGCGGGCGCGTGCGACGGATGCGGGACGTTGGATATCCATCTCGGTTTCTTCGACGGGATTTGTCGCGGATCGGTTCAATAGCCAACACGCCTTGCGCAGAGTCGGCCGGCCAGAAGCCTGGCCAGGATCGTGCCAGAAACTCGCGCCCGGCCCGAATCACGGCGGCGCGCGCCATTCTGTGGACCCGAGAGCCGGGAGATCAGCCCAATCGTGCTGTGGCGGGACGGCGTGTCCCATTTCCGGACACCGAGGCCCCGTTCCACCGGTGCTGGCGACGAAACGGCGCCGCGAACGGGTCCAACGGACTCTTCGATTGAGTGTCGACAGGCGTCTGACGGGCCGCCTGCTCCAAGATCCCCGCGGCGCACGGCGTCGTGCCGGAACAGCTCTTCGTGGACTTGGGGGTTCGCTAACCCGGCAGAAGTGAGGAGATGGCGGAGAGGGGGGGATTCGAACCCCCGTGCCGGTCACCCGACAAGACGCTTTCGAGGCGCCCCCGTTACGACCACTTCGGTACCTCTCCGCAGAACAGCCATTATACCTGCAGCCCTGATTTTCGATCGAGCCCCCTCGGCTCTACGCATCGCGCCCGGGCTGGATCGCTGCCTTGCCCCGCCTTCCCTTGAAGAACTCCTGCACGATGGCGCGACACGACTCGTCGAGGACGCCGGCCACCACGTCGAACCGGTGATTCAGAAACGGGTTCTCGTGCGCCTGGCAGGTCGAGACGATGGCGCCTGTCTTCGGTTCCGCCGCGCCGTACACCAGCGTCCCAATCCGGGCGTGCACCATGGCGCCGACGCACATCAGGCAGGGCTCGAGCGTGACATAGATCGTCCCCCCGGTCAGCCGGTAGTTGCCGACCCGGCGGGCGGCGTCGCGAAGCGCCACGATCTCGGCGTGGGCGGTGGGATCGGTCGCGAGAATCGGCTGGTTGAATCCCCGGCCGACGATCTGGCCGTCGATGGTCACGATGGCGCCGACGGGCACCTCACCGGCTTCGAATCCCCGACGCGCTTCCAGGAGCGCCTGGAGCATGAACTCGTCGTGCGTCACTGACGGACCTCGGTTCTGGCTGATCGGTGCCGGGCTTCGGGCGTCACGCTTCAGGCCAGCCTCGAAGGAGCGAGCCCATCATCGCACGACTACGATCCGCGCCGCGCGCGTGAGGGACGGGTCCCGGTTAGCCTGAACCATTGTTCAAAACGGCTCCACTTCAGTTACACTATGAATGTAGATTCCGGCTTGGCTCATCTGAGCATTGGGTTCCTCCCGCGGTGGGCACGGAGCCCCCAAACAAGCGGCGTGGCGCCCCCCACGGACCGCGAGCCGGCTGTGGTGGAGGAGGGCATCGAATGAAGAAGTTGAGTGTCGTCGCAATCATAGTTGCAGCCGCATTCCTCGCGGGTTCGACTTCGGCGCTGGCCCAGGCTGTGAAGCAGCCAACGACCGTCATCCTCAAGGGCAACCCGACCGGCGGAGTCAAGTTCGACCACGCCGCACACGTGAAGGTCGTCGGGGACAAGTGCGTGACGTGTCACCACCCCTCCAAGCCTGAGAAACCGATGAAGGCTGCTCAGGAGCGGTGCCAGAACTGCCACGAGAAGACGGCGACCGCGCCGATGAAGACCAACGCGCGTGCAGCGTTCCACGACGCCATGGCCAAGAAGGGCATCTGCGTCGACTGCCACATCAAGGAAAAGGCAGCCGGCAAGAAGTCGCCCTTGTCGCCGCCCTGCACGACGTGCCACAAGAAGGAAAACGTCTAGCGTTCGGCCGGACCTTTCCGTTCTCTCCAACCCGGGGTCGCACGCCGCAAGGCGGGGCGCCCCGGGTTTTTCTTTCTGTCCGCTCAGCCGCCCGAGCGGCGGAACATCGACCGAAGCCGCTCGCGCAGCATCCGGCCCGTCGTCATTCCGCCCGCCTCTTCGAGCAGGTGGCGCTGCCAGTCGTCCCTCGCGGCCGTTGCCCGCAGGGGCTTCAACGCCAGCAGGCCGGTTCGGCCGACCGACGCGTGCAGGAATCGCCATTCCAGCAGCTTGGGCTTGAGCGTCGGGTCCTCCGGCAGCTCCAGGCCGGCCTCGCGCGCCATGAGCAGGCCCTTGGCTCGAATCGCCAGTTCCAGCTCGATTCGCAGCAGGCAGAACATGTCCGCCACCACGGGCCCGGGAAGGCGCGATCTGAGCTCACGCAGGTACGCGCCGAGGCGCGAGACGCCGAAGTCGGGCGAGGTGAGCAGCTTCAACACTTCCACGTCGAGGTCGAGCCCCTCGCCGACCCACGCTCTGGTGGCCTTCTCGCTCCGCTCGAAGATGAACGTCACCAGCAGCGGCAGGGTCACCAGCAGGACGAGCGTGCTCAGGAGCGGCGGGAGCAGGAAGAGGTTGTATGCCGAGTGGATGACGATTGCCGCCACCCACGCGGTCAGCAGCGTCCACGCCGTGCGATCCGGGTGCCGGTCCGACAGGCTCTTGGCGAGCATCGCGAAGACGGCCGTCGTCGCGCCGTGGAGGATTGCCGGACCGAACCCGCGGACGAGCCACAGCGCCACCCGCGTATCGGTGGACCACCTGAGATACTCGAGGTTCTCGACCAGCGCGAATCCCGTTCCGACGGCGAACCCGACGATGGCGGCGTCGACCAGGAACCCGAGCCGGCGGTGCCTCAGAGCGTAGACGATGAATGTCGCCTTGAGCGTCTCCTCGGAGACGGGCGCGACATAGCGCGCCAGGACATTGAACGAAACCCTGGTGAGGTCTGCAAACCAGGACTGGAACCCGAGCGCGGCAAGCGCGCTCAGGGCGCCTGCGCCGAGTGCGATGGCCACCGTGGCATGACGGACCAGCTTGAAGCTGTCCATCAGGAACAGGATGGCCAGGAACACGAGCACCGGCAGGATCGCGGCCGCGACGTTGAGCAGCACGAAGGGGATCTTACTTGAGAACTTTGAGCGAGATCATCGCCTCGCGCCCGAGGCGATGACCGTCCTCGTACGCGATCGCCGCCCCGACCGACAGTGTCATGTCCAGCGTGCCCAGGATGCCGAACTGGAAGTCGAGCTGGCCGCCCATGTCGTACACCTTCCGCCGGGTGGCTGCGTTGTCGAGATTCACGACCATGCCGGTCGCGAAGACCGCCGGCCGCATCCAGGTTACGTAGAAGTCGGGCGTCCCCAGCCGGCTGAACCGCAACGGCGGCAGGTTCAGCTCCAGTGTCGATTTCACGAAGTTGTGCCCGGGCACCTGGTTCAGCTTCGCGCCGGGGAAGCTGGTGAAATCCCGGTACCGCTTCTCGTCGCCGCGATCGACCCAGTTGTTGCCGAATCCGCCGAAGTAGAAATTGGCGAACGCGTTGTCGGCGCTGGCGGGCGAGAACCCCGCCGCGTTGCGGAGCCAGAGGGACCAATGTCCAGCCGGCAGTGCGATGCCCTTGTCGAGCGTCGCATGGAAGCCCGGGATGAACGAGCGATCGACGTAATCGGCTGCCGCCACGAGCGACGCCTTCTCTCCCTTTTCGTCGTCCACTTTCCCGAGCGACGAGCGGACGTTGCGGTAGACCAGCTTCGCCTCGAGCGACCCGAGCCTGGTCACCGTGACGGGGATGTTCTGATAGGCGGGCAGCGCGTCGAGATTGCCCGAGTAGCTCGCGTCCAGCTCGAGCCCGAGTGATATGGGGTCGTCCCAGATGAGCGATTTCTTGTAGCCCGCGCCAAACAGGTATCCCTTGCGTCCTGTCCTGGTCGGCCCGAACAGATCGTAGAAGTCGGCGTTGTTGTACTGCGCGCGCAGCGTCCAGTCGTAGCGCTGGTACTCCGCCTTCAGGTGCAGGCGCTCGACCGACCCGATGTCGCCGCCGGGCGAATACGAACCCATGAGGCTCAGCCGGTTGATCTGGAGCGGATCCGACAGGTTGGCGCGAAGGCCGACCGCCTGCGTCTTCTTGTAGCCCTGGAGGATCGGGTAGGCCGATTCGAGCCGCAGCCCGCCGAACAGCCGGTAGGTGCCGATCTGCTTCGGCATCGTGTCGTACGGAATCGCCGCCGGCGAGCCCGCGATCCACGTCTGAAGCTCGGGATGCTCCTCGATCACTTTCTGGCCCAGGAAGGTGATCGCGCCCAGATCCTCGAGTTTCGCCGCGGTGATCCGCGTGGGCACCCAGCCCTGCCCCGAGTACCGGAACACGATGAACTGGTCGCCGCCGAGAGGAATCGGCCGGAAGAAGCCGGTCTCGGCATTGGTCAGCGCGTCGGTTTCCTTTGTCGCGATGTTGTACCGGTAGATGTTCGAGACGCCCGTGTAGTACGAGCTTCCATACAGATACTTGCCGTCGGGCGAGAAGGTGAAGTTCGACGGCACGGTAGACCCGCCGAAGTCGAACTGCTGCGCCGGCGTCATGTCGCCCGCACGCAGTTTCTCCGCGTCGAAGAGCCGGACGGACTGGCGGCCGCTGATCTCTCCGAACGACGCCGAGATCATCCTGCCGTCGGGCGACACGTCAAGGTCGTATGGAACGAGGCCATAGGGGAACGACACGACCCGGTTCCACTCGGTGTACGGCGGGAGAATCCTGACGAGCGTGCAGATCCCGTTCAGGTGACGAATGCCCCACAGGCTGTTGTCCGCGCGATTGAACGCGAGGTCGCCTATCCGGGCTTCCTTCATCAGCATCTTCGTCTTGTGCGTCACCGGGTCGATCGACACGAGGTCCCGATAGTCGTTGTTGTCGGTCGTGTAGAAGATCGTGCGGCTGACCGGATCGAACGCGATCGAGGTCACCGTGTAGATCGACGGGCCCTTGATGTCCACGATCTTCTCGACGACGCCGGTGGCGAGCGGGATCGCGCCGAGGTGCGCCACCACTCCGGGGTAGTTGAACGCCGCGTAGATCTTCTGGCTGGCCGGGTCGTAGTAGGCGCGCGAGATCGAGCCGAGGGGCCGTGACGAGATGTCGTGGTATGGCGTGACCGGGTACTTGCGGATGGCCTCCAGGTTCTTCGCCTGGAAGTCCCGCTCGGCCGCGATCCACTCCGTCCAGGCGCTTTCAAGGGACCGGCCGAAGACCTTCCTGAACTGGCCCGAGTAGGAGGCGCTGCTGCCAGGCCGGCGCGTGTACCAGTCGATCAGCTTCCCGGGGGTGTACCGCCTCGCCAGCCACGTCATGAAGCGGGCGCCGTAGAGGTACGAGTTGATCTGCAGCTGAAAATCGATCTTCGTCCCTTCCGAAGCGAGGCCGAGCGGATCGTAGATGTGCGCACCGTCCCGCACCATCGAGCGGAACACCATCTCGTCGTAGCCGCTCTGCGCGCGGCCCAGGCCGCCCGCCAGCCACGTGTCGATGAACACCGCCGATCCTTCGTGATACCAGCGGGGCGCGGCGACCCGCGGCGCGGTGAGGTAGAAGTAGAGAATGGTCTCGGGCTGCTCCGCCACCGGCATCACCTTACCGCGGAACAGCCTCCTGAAGAACCGGTCGCGCCCCGCCGCCTGATCCATGGTCGCCACGTGCACCAGCTCGTGGTTCATGATGGTGGTCATCCGCTCGTTGGCGGCGAGCGTCTCGAAGGCGAAGCTGAGCGGCGAAATCTGCACGGTGAGGTTGTCGACGGGCACCACGCCGGCGCCGGCATTCCCGGCGTCGGAGAAATCGGCGAGCAGGACCGTGACCTTTTCCCAGGGATCGAAGCCCAGCAGCTTCTTCTGCGACGCCATCGAATTGAGGAACGCGCGCACGACGTGCGGCGCCAGGTACGACTCGCTCCCTTCGAAGTAGACCAGCCGCAGCGTGTCAGTCTCGATCTTTGCGAGCTGCCCGATGGCGCCCTGGGGAGCGGCCAGCAGGAAGACGAACGCAAGGGCAAACTTGGCTTGCAGGCAGGCAAGAGCGCGTGGCCGATTGCGGCCTGTGGCGGGTCGGTTCATGCGAACCTCCGGCGGCTGCGGGTGCGTCAGGCCCGGCATGTTACCTCAGACAATCGGCCGCCGTACAGGAAACGGCCCCGGCGGCCAGCTTGACGGGCCGCCGGGGCATGTTGAGGGTTGTCGCGTCGTCGCGATCACCAGGGAGAGGTCCGAAAGCCGCCTACTGGATGCCGGCGAGCGCCTTCTGCATCGCAGGGCTGGAAAGCGCCTGCTGGAAGCCCGCGCTCTGCATCGCCTTCTGGAAGTCCGCGTTGGCGAGCGCCTTCTGCAGATCCGCGCTCTGCAGCGCTTTCTGCAGGTCTGCGTTCTGAAGGGCCTTTTGCAGGTCCGCGCTCTGCAGGGCCTTCTGCAGGCTGGCATCAACGAAGGCCTTCTGCAAATCCGCGCTCATGAACGCCTTCTGGAAGTTGGCGTCCGTCAACGCCTTCTGCAGGTCCGCGCTCTGCAGCGCCTTCTGCAAGGCCGGGTTCGCCAGGGCTTTCTGCAGGTCTGCGTTCATGAGCGCCTTCTGCAGGTTGGCATCCATCAACGCCTTCTGGAGATCCACGCTCGCGAGTGCCTTGACCAGCGCCGAATTCGTAAACGCCTTCTGGAGATCGGCGTTCGCCAGAGCCTTCTGGAAGGACGCATCGAGCAGGGCTCGCTGGATCGCCGGATTCGCCAGCGCCTTCTGCAGGCTGGCGTCCATCAGCGCCTTCTGCAGGTCAACGCTCTGCAGCGCCTTTTGCAGGTTGGCGTCCATCAAGGCCTTCTGCAGGTCCGCGCTCTGCAATGCCTTCTGCAGGCTCGCGTCCATCAACGCGTTCTGCAGGTCCGCGCTCGAGAGGGCCTTTTGGAGATCGGTGCTCTGCAGGGCCTTCTGCAGGTCCGCACTCTGCAGCGCTTTCTGCAGGCTCGCATCCATCAGCGCCTTCTGGAGATCCACGCTCTGCATTGCCTTCTGGAGATCCGCGCTCTGCAGTGCCTTCTGGAGGTCTGCGCTCTGCAGTGCCTTCTGGAGGTTGGCGTCCATCAACGCCTTCTGCAGGTCCGCGCTCTGCAGCGCCTTCTGGAGATCGGCACTCTGCAGCGCCTTCTGCAAATCGGCACTCTGGAATGCCTTCTGGAGATTGGCGTCCGTGAACTGTTTCGAGAGCGCTGGATTGGCCAGGGCCTTCACGAATTGAGCGTTGGCCAGGGCTCGCTGGATGCTCATATCCATCAGCGCCCGCTGGAAGTTCGCGTTGGCAAGTGCCTTTTGCAGGCTGGCGTCCATCAACGCCTTCTGAAGCGACGAGTTGGCGAGCGCCGCGTCGAAGGTGGGATCGGCCAGCGCCTTCTGCAGGGCCGGGCTCGCGAGCGCGGCTTCGAAGGTCGGATCCGCCAGTGCCTTCTGGAGCGCCGGATTGGCCAGCGCCTTCTGCAGGGCCGGGCTCGCAAGGGCCTGCGCCATGCCAGGCCGCGCCAGGGCATACTGCAAGGCCGGGTTCGCAAGGGCCTTCTGCAGGTCCGCACTCTGCAGCGCCTTCTGCAAGGCCGGGTTCGCCAGGGCTTTCTGCAGGTCCGCGCTGACAAGCGCCTTCTGCAGGTCTGCACTCTGCAGCGCCTTCTGCAGGTCCGCACTCTGCAGCGCTTTCTGCAGATTGGCGTCCATCAGCGCCTTCTGCAGGTTTGCGTCCATCAGCGCCTTCTGCAGGTCCTCGCTCTGCAGCGCCGCTTCGACGTCCGCATCAGCCAGTGCCTTCTGGAGCGCTGGACTGGCCAGCGCCTTCTGCAGGCTGGCGTCCGCCATCGCGGCGGCGAAGCCTGGCGTCGACAGGGCCGCCTGAAGCGCCGGATTGGCGAGTGCCGCCCGGAAGTTCGGGTTCGAGAGCGCCGCGACCAGTGCCGGACTGGCCAGGGCGGCCCTGAACGCCGGGTTCGCCAGCGCGTCGCGCATCTGGGCGTTGCCGAGCAGGCTCCGCACGTTGCTGTCCTTCATCATGCGGTCCCACACGTCGCTCTGCATCACGTCCTGTGTCGACACGTTGTCGAGCACGACGTCCTTGTCGGACATCTGCTGGGCCTGGTACCGCTTGGCGCCTGTAATCGTCCCCTCGGCTCCGCGGTCCACCGACCGGAAGCCCGAGTAGCTGAAGACGACCACGATGACCACGACCGCCAGACCAGCCACGATCCAAAGTGCCTTCTTCGCCACGACAGCTCCTCCTCCGGACCAGCCGGAAATCCAGTTTGGTGCCGCCCCGTGCCCGTCGATCCGACGTGGGTCACGCGGTGACCCCACCCGCAATCCTCCCCATACTCTTTGAATGAGCGCTGCCAGACGGCGGGTCCACCCCGCCTGCGCGCGGTGTCCGGACTCCACGCTGCGCATGACGTCATCGGTGAAGGCAGGAGGCGTGTCCTCGATGCCCAGATCGTCGACCACCTCCGCCAGGCGTTTCAGCTGTGCGGCGAACGCCCTGGCCTGGCTGTCGGTGGCCAGCCGCTCGCGCAACTCGTCGCTTTCCTGAGCCGTCAACGCCCCGTCCAGCTCAGCGTGCAGCAGTTCGTCGTCACGCGGTTCTTTCATGGCGCGCCATCCCAGCCCAGGAGCGTGCGGCCCAGCTGTTGCCGCGCCTCGTAGAGACGCGACTTCACCGTCTTCTCCGGCACGTCCAGCAGCTCAGCGATTTCCACGTACGACAAGGCTGCGAAATGTCGAAGAACGATCACCTCACGCAACGCCCGCGGCAGCCTGGCAACCGCCGATTGGACCCTGGCTCGTCTTTCGGATGCCTCCAGCAGCTCGAGCGGATTGCCGGGACCCGCCAGTCCCGGATCGAGCGGCTCCAGCCCGCGCTGTCCGCGCTTCACGTTGAGACATTCGTTCACCAGGATCCGATAGAGCCAGCTGAAGAACTTGTGCGTCCGGTCGTAGCTCGCCAGTTTTTCGTAGGCCCGAACAAACGCGCTCTGGGCGGCGTCCGCCGCCTGGTCCCGATCGCCGAGCATCCGAAGAGCGACGTTGAACAGCACCCGCTGGTACCGTTCGACCAGGGGCCGGAAAGCAGAGGTGTCACCGGCCAGGCATCGCGCTACGAGAAGACCGTCTTCGTCCGCGCTCACCATAAATGACACTCTGGCAGCGAGAAAGTTGGGGCGAAATCGTCGAACTTATATCACATGAACGGGAATGCTATGATGTCGGTCGATTTCCGGGGCTACCGTCGTACCACTGGCCGACTTGCCGCCCGCATCCCAGGCACCGCAGATGGCCTTCGCCATGCTTTCGAAGAGCTCCCCCGTCACCGCGGCGTCTCCGACGACGTGACCCCCGGGAGCGCGGGGCGGCCCGGGCGGGTTCCGGACACGACAGGAAGAGTGTTCGCATGGACATCCGGCAGGTCAAGCAAGGCGACACGGTCGTCGTGGCTCCGTCAGGGCGCATCGACAGCACCACGAGCGACGCGGTCGAGAAGGCCCTGATCGCGGTCCTCGACGCCGGTGAACGCAAGCTGGTGGTGGACTTCTCGCGGGTGGACTACATCTCCAGCGCGGGCCTTCGAGTTCTGCTCGTGGCGGCCAAGCGCCTGAGCGGAGGTCGAGGGAGCTTCGAGCTCGCGAACCTCGGCGAATCGGTGCGCCAGGTCTTCGACCTTGCGGGCTTTCTTCCGCTCTTCAAGTCGACCGGCGCCGCCATCTCCGGAACGGCGGCCGCCTCGGTCCCGGCGACAGCCGACGCGCACGCCGCCGCGCCGCTGATGCTGCAGGTCGAGTTCCCTGGAGGGAAGTACGTCGAGCGATCGTTCAACATGGATTCGATCGTCATGGGCCGCTCCGATCAGGTCGACATCACGATCGCCGATCACAGCGTCTCGCGGCGCCACGCCAGGGTGTTCCGCCAGGGCCAGGCCTGGATGGTCGAGGATCTGGGCTCTCGCAACGGCACGCTGCTGAACGATCAGCGCGTGACCGATCCGGCCGCTCTCAAGCCCGGCGACGCGATCCGGGTCGGCGACACCAGGCTCGTTCTCGTCACGCCCGGGCAGAAGACCGAGGTGCTTCGGGCCAGGGCGGCGATCGATCCCGCCGCCGCCGGCGACTCGATGGTCTCGCTGCGGCCGGCCGCCGAGATGATGCAAATCGGAGGGTCCGACGCAAGCGCCTCGTCCCGCCTGCGCCTGCTCAACGAAGTGCACCGTGCGCTGGCCAGGCCGATTTCCCGCACCGAGTTGCTCGACCTGATCCTGGACCGGGCCTTCGAGGTGCTGCAGCCCGAGGACGCCGCCATCTTCCTGCGGGGATCCGACGGAGAACTCTACAAGGCGGCGGAGCGCCAGTCACCCCAATCGACCGGCCGCCTGCTCGTGTCCCGCCGGCTGGCCGAGGAGGTCACCGTCAAGGGCGCGGCGGCCCTGGTGCTCGACGCGCAGCTGGACGCCCGCTTCTCGGGGGCGGAGAGCATTCTCGCATCCGGAGTGCGCTCGATCGTGGCGGCGCCGCTGCTCGATGCGGACGGCTGCCTGGGCATGATCGCCCTGTACTCGCGCATGCACGTCCGCCGGTTCTCGGAGCAGGACCTGGAGCTGCTCGTGTCGCTGGCCGCGGCGGCCGCACTGCGCGTCCGCAACCTGGCGCTGGTTGAGGAAGCCGCCAGGCGGCAGGTGCTCGATCGCGAGCTCGCGCTCGCGCACGACATCCAGATGGGCATGCTGTCCCGGCGCGTCCCGCACCTCCCCGAGGTCGACCTCGCGGCCGAGCTGCGGCCCGCCCGCAGCGTCGGCGGCGACCTGTACGACATGCTCGTGGTCGGCGGCCGCCTGTGGTTCATCGTCGGAGACGTGTCCGGCAAGGGCATCGGGGCCGCCCTGCTGATGGCCGTCGCACAAACGCTCTTCCGTGCGATCGCGGCGTCCGGATTGTCGCTCTCCGAGGTCGCGTCCCGGATGAACCGGGAACTGTGCCGCGACAACGATCGCTCGATGTTCGTTACGGCCTTTGCCGGTTGTCTCGATCTCGCCACCGGACGCCTGCAGGTGGTCAACGCCGGTCACAACGTTCCGTATGCGCTGGAGCGCGATCACGCTGCACGCGAGCTGAGGGTGGCCAACGGCTCCGCGCTTGGCGTGATTGAGACGTCGGAGTTTCCCGTCACCGACCTCGACTTCCGTCCTGACGATGGGCTGGTCATCTACACCGATGGCGTGTCTGACGCCCTGGACGCGGCAGGTGCGTCGTTTGGGACCACGCGCATCGAGGAGTGCCTGGCGGAGGGCCCGGCCGAGCCCGCCGCGGCCATCGTGCGCCGGATATTCGCGCGCGTCGATGGATTCGCGGGCGCCGCCCCGCAGGAGGACGACATCACCGTGGTCGCGATCAGGTACCGCCCGAGTTCCGCGGCATCGCGAGACACAGGCGAGGCGAGTGCCGGCCGCGTCCGTGACGCAACCTCGCCCGGTTAGTGGCAGCTTCCCGGGGTCCCCGGCGAACCGGGGACCCGGCGGGAATGCTGGCTGACGAGAGGGCCTGTAAGAAAAAGGAACGGCGCCGTCGCGGGTTTCTACTTGGTGGGCGCCGGTGCGACGAGGCCGCCGAGCGTGCCGGTCACCCACTCGAGGTTGACGCGGGCGACCCGGTAGTCCCGCTGGGCGCCGGCCAGGCTGGCGCGCGCGCTCATCAGGTTCAATTCCGCGTCCTGCACGTCGAGGCGCGTCTTCACGCCCAGCTCGAAGCCCTTCTCCGCGAGAAACAGCAGGCGCTCGGCCTGCTTCAGGGTGCCTCCGAGCGCGGTGAGGATCTCGGAGGCCTCCTTCACCGCGTCGACAGCGGTCCGCACTTCCAGCGCAATGCCCTCTCGAAGCTTGAGCTCGTCCAGGGTGAGCCGCGAGAGGTCCGTCCGGGCCTGCGCCACGCGCCCCTTCGTCCGGAACCCGTCGAACAGCGGGATCGTCGCGAAGATCCCGGCGTTCCACGTGGTGCCGGTTGCCGAGATGGTCTTGAGCGCGAGGCTGCGCTGTCCGAACGCCGCCGAGAAGTCCACGCGCGGCTTGTCGCCGGCCTTGGCGATGGTCACCAGCGAGTCGTAGATGCCGCGGGTCGTGTCGATCTCGCCAAGCTCGGGCCGGTTCTTGAGCGCCTGCGCAAGGACGTCCTCGTAGGCCGGCACCGGCTCGGTCGTGGTGGCGAGGTCTCCGTCCACGTCCACCTCCTGCGTGGTCTCCGCCAGCAGGAACCGCAGCCGCTCGCGCGCCACCCGCACGAGGTTCTGCCCCCTGATCACGGAGGGGCGCGCGTTGCCGACGACGACCTGCGCCGCAAGCACGTCGAAATCGGTCGCGGTGCCCGCCGACTGCCGCCGGGTCGACTCGAGCAGGTGCCGCTCCTTCTGTGCGACGTCCTGTTCCGCGATTCGCAGCATCTCGCGGGCCGCCATCACGTCCCAGAAGGCCGTCGTCACGTCCTTCGTGACTGCTTGCCTGAAGCGGCGCAGCTGATGATCGCTGAGGTCGTACCCCAGCTTCGCGGCACGCACCGCTGCGCCGACCTGGCCCCAGGTGAACACGACCTGCGACAGCTTCAGCTCCGCGGTGCCCACGTCCTGCCGCCCTCCGAAAATGTCGCCGATGCTGGTCGACGAGCTTCCGCTCCCGTCGGAGGGCATGAACCCGGCGAACAGCTTGCTCTGACTGTTGTCGAAGGTCCGCATGAAGCTGGCCGTCAGCGTCAACTGCGGCAGGGCCGAGGCCTTTTCCTCGAGGTACTTGCCGTGCACCCAGTCCCTGTACTCGATGGCCTTCTGGATGTCGCGGTTCTGCTTGGCCGCGATTTCCAGGGCCTGGTCGAGCGTGAGCACGAGGCCCTTCGACGGAGTCGTCGCTGCCGCGGCCTGGCTCACCTGCGTTGAAAGAGAAAAGAAAGCGGGTGCGACGGCGGCAGGCGCTGCGCCGCCATCCGCGATCGCGGATCCTGCCGGCGCGGGGCCTGCCGGGATCTGCTGCGCGGTCGCCCCTGTCGCCGCGCCGGCGACCATCGCCAGAGCGAGCACCGCGCTGACGGCTGCGGCCTCGACCTTGCGCCGGCTCCGGAACAGCTTCGCCGCGATGTCGTCGAGGATCGAATACACGACCGGGACGACGATCAGCGTCAGCATGGTCGAGGTAATCAGTCCGCCGACCACGGCGCGGGCCATCGGCGCGCGGAACTCGGCGCCCTTGCCGAGTGCGAAGAACAGCGGGAGCATGCCGAAGATCATCGCCGTGGTGGTCATCAGGATCGGCCGGAGCCGGGTGCGCCCCGCGGTGATGAGCGCGGTGCGCCGGTCCATCCCTCTCCCCCGCAGGACCTTCGTGTAATCGACCAGCAGGATCGCGTTCTTCGTGACGAGCCCCATCAGCATGATCAAGCCGATGAGCGACATGATGTTGATGGTGTCGCCCGTCAGCGCCAGGGTGCCCGCCATGCCGACAATCGACAACGGCAGCGACAGCATGATGGACAGCGGATCGATGAACGACTCGAACTGCGCCGCCAGGATCAGGTAGACGAAGATCACCGCCAGCAGCAGCGCCTCGGCGAGGTATCCGAACGACTCGATCATCATCTCGGTGTCGCCGCCGATCACCATCTTGTAGCCGGGGGCCATCTTGACCCTCGAGCCCGCCACCGTCGCCAGCTGGCCGGCGGTGCCCAGCGGCAGCCTGTCCAGGTTCGCATCCACCATGACCTGCCGCGCCAGGTCGCGCCGGCCGATTTCAGCCGGCGAGGTGGATCGCGTGAACGTCACCAGGTCCGTGAGGGGCACCAGCGCGGGGCCCTCCGCGCCCGGCACCGAGATCTTCAGGTTGGCGACCTGGCCGACGTCCTCGCGCATCGTGCCCGGCAGGCGCAGCCGCACGTTCACGGCTTCGCCCTCCTCGTCCTCGTAGGTCGAGACGGCCTGTCCGCCGACCAGCAGGGCGACGCTATTGGCAACCGCCGCGCTCCCGACGCCTGAAGCCGCCGCGCGCTCGCGGTCGACGACGAGGCGGTATTCGGGAAGGTCCTGCTCCATCGCCGCCTCGATGTCCACGATGCCCGGCACCGTGTAGAGTTCCTTCTTCAGCGCCGCCGCGTACTGCTTCAGCGTGGCGATATCGTCGCCCTGCACGGCGATCTGCAGGGGTTTCTGCCAGGCGTCGGGCTCTTCCTGCACCGAGAGCACCAGCCCCGGGATCTTCTCGAGCCGCGTCCGCGCCTCGTGCACGAAGTCCTTCAGGCCGAGCTTCCGCTCTTCCTTCGGCGTCAGCTTGACGAAGACGGCCGAGTCGCGCACCGTGTCGGCGTCGCCCGACCCAATCGACGCGTAGGTGTACTGGACTTCCTTGAACTCCGCGAGGGCCTTCAGCACCTGCTCGAGGCGGCCGCGGGTCTCCTTGATCGACGATCCCGGCGCGCTCTTGAACTTCACCAGGAATTCGCCCTGGTCCATCGGCGTCATGAACTCGGCCTGCAGAATCGAGAACACCCCGAGCCCCGCGAAGAAGGCCGCCATCGCGGTGGCGACCACCGTCTTCCGGTGGTCGAGCGCCCAGCCGATGACCCGCTTGTAGAATTCGGCCACGCGTTCGAACCAGCGGTTGAAGCCGTCGAGCGCCCGCTGGATCGGGTTGCGCTTGCCCTTGCGCAGGATGTCCGGGTCGTGCCACCGGGAGGAGAGCATCGGGTCGAGCGTGAAGGAGACGAACAGCGAGACCATCACGGCAAACGCCACCGTCAGGCCGAACTGGAAGAAGAACCGCCCGATGACGCCCTTCATGAACGCCACCGGCACGAACACCGCGATGATCGACATCGAGGTGGACAACACCGCGAGGCCGATCTCGGTCGTGCCTTCCCGCGCCGCGGTGAAGTGATCCTCCCCGCGCTCGAGGTGCCTGACGATGTTCTCGCGCACGACGATCGCATCGTCGATGAGCAGGCCGATCGCGAGCGAGAGGGCCATCAGGGTCAGCGAGTTCATCGTCATGTTCAGGAAGTACATGACGATGAACGACGAGATGACCGAGATTGGGAGCGTCAGGCCCGTGATGACCGTGGAACGCCACGAGTTCAGGAAGCAGAACACGATGATGATCGTGAGCAGGCCGCCGAGCAGCAGCGAGGTCTGGACGTCGGTGACCGAGTCGCGGATGAACACCGAGGTGTCGCGGACGATCTGAAGCTCGGTGCCGGCCGGCATCTCGGCCTTCAGCCCCTCGACCGCCGCGCGCACGGCGTCGACCACGGCGACCGCGTTCGCCTTGGTCTGCTTGGTGATGTCCACCGCGACGGCCGGCTCGCCATTGATGAGCGCGAGGGACCGCTGCTCTTCGATCGTGTCGGTGATCGTCGACACGTCACCCAGGCGGATGGGGTCGCTGCCGCGCCGGCTGATCACCATGCCCGCGTACTCGGACGGCTCCTTCGGCTTGCCCGAGATGCGCAGCGGCATCTCGCGCGAACCCTGCGTCAGGCGTCCGAGCGGCGTGTTGACGTTCTCGGACGAGAGCCCGGCCACCACCTCGTCGACGCCCATGCCGAGCGCGGCCAGCCGGCTCGGGTCGAGGTCGACGGCGATCTCCCGCTTCGACGCGCCGACCAGCTTGGCCTTCGCCACGCCGGGGATGCTCTCCAGGCGGCGCTTCACCTTGCGGTCGGCCAGGTCGGTCAGCTCGCGCGGCCCGAGCGTCTTGGATCGGATGGCGAGGGAGATGACCGGCAGCGCCGAGAAGTCGAACTTCTGGATGACCGGTTCCTTCATTCCGTCGGGCAGCTCGCGGCGGATCGAGTTGATCTTGGCGCGCGCCTCCTGCGAGACGTCGTTGATCTTCACCTCGATGTTGAACTCGACGATCACCGACGAGAGGCCCTCGCGCGAGACCGAGTTGACGTGCTTCACGCCCGAGATCGGGTTGACCGCCTCCTCGATCTTCTTGCTGACCTCGCGCTCGACGGTCTCGGGTGACGCGCCGGGGAACTCGGTGATGATCGACAGCACCGGGATCTCGACCTCCGGCATCATGTCGATCGGCAGGCGCCGCCACGAGAACACCCCCAGCGTCATCAGCGTGAGGATCATCACCGTCGCGACCACCGGTCGCTTGATGGACAGGTTGGAGAGGAACATGGGTTACGCTCCCTGTCCCTTCTCCACCGCGATCCGATCGCCCTCACGGATGGCAAAGCCGCCCCGGGTCACGACCTGTTCGCCGGGCTTCAGCCCCGACACGACCTCGACCTGCAGACCGTTGGCGGTGCCCACCTTGACGCTGCGCCTGTCGGCCTGATCGCCGCGCACGACGAACACCTCCGCCGACTGCTGCTCGACGTTCCAGTTGAGCAGGGCGTCGCGCGGGATCTGCACCACGTTTCGCCGGCTCCCCACCGCCACGTTCCCCTTCACGAAGGCACCGCCCTTGAGCAGCCCGTCGCGGTTGGACACCTCGGCCACCACCCTGGCCGAGCGCGTCGCCTCATCGAGAGCCGGGTTGATGAACATGACCGTGCCGACGAAGCTTCTCCCCGGCAGCGCGTCGGTTGTGAACTCGATCGGCTGCCCGACGCGCACCAGCGAGAGCCGCGAGGACGGCACCAGCATCGTGAGATCCAGGATCCGGTTGTCGACGATCCGGAACAGGGGGCTGTTGCCGCCCATGTTTTCGACCCGATCGCCGACGTTCACGGCCCGCAGCGCCACCACCCCGTCGATTGGCGATGAGATGAACGACTTGGCCAGCCGCGCCTCGGCGGTCTTGATTTGCGCATTGACGGCCGAGGTTGCCGCCTCGGCGGCCTCCACCGCCGACTTCGCATCGTCAAAGCTCTGGGGCGTGATCAGGCCGAACTGCCTGAGCTGCTGCGCGCGCTCGTACTCGCGCCGGGCCCGCGACTCGCCCACCTTCGCCTGCGCCGCGGCGGCCTTGATGGCCTCGATGCCCGCCTCGGTTTCCGTGGTGTCGAGGCGCGCCAGCCGGTCGCCCTTCCGGACCGGTACCCACTCGGTGACATACACCGCCGTGACCGTCCCGGTGACCTCCGACTTGACGTCGGCCGAGAACTTCGGCTCGAGCGTCCCGACCACCTCGACGCTTTCCTGAAGATCGGCGGTGACAACGGGCGAGGCCGTGACGGCGACCGGAGGCTTTCCGACTTCCTGCGGTACGGGCCCGCCCTTGGGATCGGCGGGCTTGGCGCCGGAACAGGAGGTCACTGCAAAGATCGCAGAGATGAGAGCGAGCGATTGAACGAGACGAGCCATCCGTATCATTGCGTATCTTCTCCTTACGACTTCGGCTCAGCGAGAATGCCGTCGAAAATCACATCCAGCAACCTTGCCAACCCCTCGACGCCGACCGGTTCGAGCACCGGGTGAAGCTGGCGCCCGGCCGATGCGTCGATCACGCCCATGAGGGCCATGGCAATATCGCCCGGCGCCGCCCGGCGGAACTCGCCGGCGGCCTGGCCATCCTCGATCAGGCGCAGCAACGCCTCACGAAGGCTCGATTCGAACACCCGGAAGTCAAACCGGGGCTTGATGTCGGGGGGGCCAAGGGAAATCGAATACGCCACTCGCGCCAGGGGCACGTGCTTTTCGAACAGCCCGTACACGTCTTCACAGAGCGCCGTGACGCGCGCCCGGGCACTGCCAGGGCGGGCGACGGCCTGGACCATCGCATCGGTGAACTCGCGCGCGGCCAGATCGAGGATCGCGACCAGCAGGCCTTCCTTGCTGCCGAAGTGATAGTACAGCGCGGGCTTGGCGACACTGGCGGACTCGGCGATCTCGCGGACCGAAGCGGCCGCGTAGCCTTTCCGGTCGAAGATGCCGACGGCGGCGCGGAGGAGACGATTCCGCGTGTGTTCGTCCTTCTCGGAAGGCGCGATGTCGATCGGGGCCGGTGAATCAGGTGTCAGCATGGCGCAATAGCCGATTAGACGAGCACTACCTACCGGTAGGTTCCATCGCTACCGACCGGTCGGTTATACGACTACCGACCGGTAGGTATCGTACTCAATTTGGAGTTCTTGCGCCACCGAGTAGCCGCCTGGGCTTGCTACAGGCGGCCTTCAGCGGAATCGCCAAGCTGCGCGCGCGGATGGTGAGATGGGCGGCGGCAGGATCGCTGCCACGGCCAGGCCGGGGCGCAGGCCGAGGGCCTGTTCTCTCCTTCTGTTTCCGCACCGGACCGAGACGGGGCGATCTCGGGCCCGTTCGGATGGCATCCGGAATCAGTTCCGCCGCTGAAGGGATTCGACATAGGCGGCGATGTCGCGTGCGTGTTCGGCGGGCCCCCCATTGGAGGCGTGAGACGAGACCGGCCGCCAGACGGGCATGCCCGCGGTCACCGCTGCCGGAATCGCTCGATCGGTCGCCATGATGCACCGCTCGACCCGCGACCAGGGGAACGCGCCGCTGTTCTGCCGCGAAAGGAGAGTCAGATCCGGCGGCGGTGCCTTCATGACGTGCGCTCCCGGCCCGCTGCCCCGTCCGTCCCGGCCATGACAGGGGGCGCAATAGGCGTCGAACTGCGTCCGAGGCTCGTCGGCCGCGCGCAGCTCCTGGCTGACCAGCAGTTGTACGAGGATGGCTTCGCGAGTCTCGAACGCGTGGTCGCTCCAGCTCGGGTAGCCGGTTTCCTGATAGAACCGCAGCATGTCCTCTTCGGTGTTCACATCGGTCGCCCGGGTGATCTCGGCGACGTGCTGGAGCTCGTGGCCCAGCATCTCGACGCGCTGCCGCGACAACAAGAGGAAATCAATCCACACCGACAGGTAGCGAAAGCCGGTCGGGCCCGCCGAGATGAGCCTGGTGTGACTGGTCGGCAGCGAGGACGATACGCGCGAGATCTGCAGATAGACGATGACGTCGCTGCGCTCGATGAAATCGATGAGCCTGGCGATGGTGAACGAGCTGGCGGCGGCTTCTGCAAGCAGTTCGTGCACGGCAGGATCAGTCGACCTGATGTGCGTAACAGCCGGTGCGTCGATGGGGCGCGCTGACGGACCTGCCGGCTCCTGGGCGGTCCATGCGGCGAGGGTCCGCGGCGGCAGCGCACGCAGACACAGCAGGCCGAGGATGATCAGCAGCACGGAGTAAACTGCCCGCTTCACGGTTTGCGTCCTTCCTCGACGCCAGGGACAGAGGTACTGCACGAGGAGTACCGGGCACGCGGAGCCTGGCTGGCGGGAAACGGAAAGCCCTGGCCGTCGCCAGTCAGGTTCGAACGGCGTGACCAGTTCTTGGGGGACTGACTTCAGGCGTCCGGGGGTGGGAGCGGCATGGCGCGGGACATCGCAGGTTCGGCGCCGCGCGCGGACGCATCGAGCGACTCGTGATAGTGTGCCCCCCTGATGGTTGATGTGTCAACCGGGCGGATGGGCGCGCCACACGCCTCGAATGAGGCAGAAACATGCGCCTGTTGTGGCCTGTCGGGCCCGCTGGAAGCAAACCCATAGCGCTTCGAGCGGAGATTCACAATCCCCGGCACGACATCCTTCAGAGCCCTGATCCTGACGGCCCATCCCGGGCGAACGCCGGTGTCGAGTCATGCTGGGCCGGCGGCCGGCAGAGGAGCGGATCATGATCACCATGGTTGTCGTGGTGTTTCTGCTGGTCTACGCGGGGATGATTCTTGGTGGGTTGCGCGTGCTGCAGCTCGATCGAACCGGGGTCGCATTGCTCGGGGCGATCGCGTTGATCGGCATGGAGGCGGTGACGCCAGACGACGCGGCGAGATCGGTTCATCTGCCCACGATCATCCTGCTGTTCTCGTTCATGGTGATTTCTGCGCAGCTCCGGCTCGGCGGGTTCTACCCCTGGGTCACGCTGAAGCTGGCGGAGCTCCCCGTCTCGCCGCCGGTCCTGCTCGGCGGCCTGATTGGCGTTTCCGGTGCCCTGTCGGCGGTGTTCAGCAACGACATCGTCTGCCTGTCGATGGCGCCGGTGCTCGCCCTTGCCTGCTCGCGACGGGCACTCAACCCGGTGCCGTTCCTGCTCGGGCTGGCCTGCGCGGCCAACGTCGGATCGGCCGCCACCATCATCGGGAACCCTCAGAACATGCTGATCGGGTCCGCGCTGCACCTTCCCTTCGGGCCGTACGCCGCCGAAGCCGCGGTGCCGGTCGTGCTGGGGCTCGCGGCCACCTGGATGGTCATCGTCGTACAGTCGCGAGGCCGATGGACGACGACGGCCCCGGCGAACGGGCAGGCGGCGGTGGTTCGAGACGAGGACGCGACGCCTTTGAATCGGTGGCAATCGGCAAAGGGACTCATCCTGGCCGCGGTGCTCCTCGTGCTGTTCCTGTTCACGTCGTTGCCTCGTGAAGTCGTCGCGCTGGCCGGCGCGGGCCTGTTGCTGATGAGCCGGCGGCTGCACTCGAGCACGATGCTCGGCCTGGTCGACTGGCAGCTGCTCGTCCTGTTCGTCGGGCTCTTCGTCGTCAATCACGCGCTGCAGGCGACCGGCCTGACAGCCGAAGCCGTGACCTGGCTCTCCTCGACCGGCATCCATCTCGATCGTCCGGGCCCGCTCTTTCTGGTCACGCTCCTGCTGTCGAACACCGTGTCGAACGTGCCGGCGGTGATGCTGCTGCTTCCCGTCGCGACCCATCCGATGGCGGGACCGCTGCTGGCGCTGGTCAGCACGCTGGCGGGCAACCTGCTGATTGTCGGCAGCATCGCCAACATCATCGTCGTCGACGCGGCGGCGCGGTGCGGAGTGGTGATCGACTGGCGGACACACGCGCGGATTGGCGTGCCGGTGACCATCGTGACGCTCGCGATTGTCGCGGCCTGGTTCGCCGTCCGGATGTAGATTGGGGCCGCCAGCCTGAACATGTTCCCGATGCTAGATAAGGGGCCGCGATTCTGAGCCGATCAGGCGCGGCCACATCAGCTCGCGCGCCGGGCTGCGCAGTCCGGGAACACTCGTCGCGGGGCGCCGGTTTCCGGATTCCTCCCGCCGGCTCGCGCTACTCGCGCCTGATCGACCGCTACGCGCCGCGCCGGGGAAACCGGTGCCCGCTCTCCTCGTGTTCCGGAGGTTGTGCACGGACTGCTCCGCACGGCTCGCTCGCCGATGCGCCCGCGCCTCCGGCCGCGATCCCGAATCGCGGTGTTCTATTTAGAAGTAGAGCGCCGCGCCGATGCCGGTCCGGGTTGCAAAGCGATGCGAAGTCGAGTGGTATCCCCCGGTGACCGGCTGGTCGAGGCCGGTCGAAACGGTGGAGTTGCGCTGTCTGCTGTACTCGATTCCCAACTCGCCGAACACGCTGAACCGCGGGCTGAGCGCGTACTGCACACCGAGGGACCCGGCTCCGGAGTAGAGCCAGCCGGTGCCGTTGCTGGTTGACGACATTTCGGGGACGACCTGGGTCGACGAGTTGGAGGTCCTGGAGAATGAGAAGCGCGGGCTGAGATAGACACTCATCGCATCGCGACGTTGCACATAGAACAGCGCGCTCGCGCCAACACCCCAGGTAGTACTGGAGTTACTAATCGCAAATGTGCTGTCCGGATCGTTGTGGCCTGTGGCAATCGACACGGCTGCTTCTGGCCGGATCGCGATGTTGTCCGAGACGTGCCAGACGAGTCCGACCATGCCGGGCAGCCCGAAGGTGAGACCCGTCTGACCCTTCTGTTGCGCGATGGCGGACGAGCCCGAGACTATCAGGATGGAGAACGTCAGCAGGACTACTCCGCGCTTTTGCATCACAGCACCCTCATGGAAGGCCCGACACGGTCGGGAATAGACGTGCCAACGACGTTCCGGCAGATCGGACGCTACTGATCCCGGAGCTCACTAGTATTGAGCTCGTGAGCCCCGGGGCACGCGGGCCTGAAGCCCACGTGCTCCATTCCCAGCGTGGACCCGACTCAACCGAGCGCCGGGACTAAGTGAGACTCGGGCGGCGACGAGATCTTCGATGCCCGCACGCACCGGGTGGGTCTGCATAACCCGGCCTCGACGCTCAGAATGCGAATCTGACCGACCCCTGCAGCGATCGTGGACGCTGGCGGGTTCCGCCCTTCCCGAAATACGGGCTGAAGGTCTGGTTCGCCCCGTACTGGAACGCCACGTATCCGCCCCGGTTTGTCGGATTGAAGACGTCCACCGCCGTTTCAAGAAGTCCCCAGCGCGTTTGAAACCGCTTGCCGATGCGGAGATTCAGGGTCTGTACCGGTGGAAGCTGAATCTGGCCTTCGCCACGGGTCGGGTAGGCGAATCGCAGGTTCGTCGAGAGCGAGAGGAAGTTCGTGGTCGGGACACCGTTCACGAAGTAGGTCGGGGGTCCGGGCGGGGTAACGGGCGAGTCGATCTGGGTGACGATCGGTCCCGACCAGACTCCGGACTGAACTTGGTAGACGGCCGCCAGGCTCAAGTTCCAGGGAGCGTTGCAGATGACCATCCCGCGGAAGCTGTGGTCGATCCACGCGTCGTTGGAAGTATCGGCCCGGCCGAAGTACAGGCTGTCGGTGGTCGTCGTGGCCGTGGACCCGATGCCCTTGTCATTGGCAAAGGCCGACGGTTGAAGGAACGAGGCCGGGTCGCCTTGCACCCACGTGCCGGAAAGGTGCCGCCAGTTGCGGATGTAGCTGGCGAAGACCTGCACCCGGCCCGACTGGCGCGTGGCCTGTATCGAAAGGTCGGTCACGACGGGGTAGTACCAACGATTCGCGCCGATCCCGTAGCGCGCCGACTGCCAGTCCGTGGCGGACAAGGTCAACTCGCCATGCGGGAGCTCCGGGGTCAGGGGGTAGGTTGCGGAAATAGCCCGGAACTCGCGACGGACAACGCCTACCTCGACGCCGATGCGGCCTGGAAGCTGCTGCCTGAATCCTGCTGTGAGCTCGTTGACATACGGCTGGCTGCGGTGCGCGTCGACGGGTGGATACCAGCCGATCCTCGTTCCGGGCAAGTAGAAGTCGGTTTCGAATGAGCCGTCCAGGTCGAGGTCGTAGTAGTTATGACTGGCCGGCTCCGCTCCCGTGGCGGAAGCGTAGCGGCTCGATATTGACGCGTCGTGGATGCGGCCCCAGGTCGCGTAGAGCGCCGAAGCCGGCGTCACCGCGAAGCTCGCCGACAGCCGCGGACCTACTGACAGAGAATCTCGGACCACCCGTCCGGAGAGACGATCACGGTCCCTGAGCCAGTCGAGCCGCACGCCGGCACCGACGGTCAGCCGGCTGGCTGGACGCCAGCGATCCTGTAGATAGACGGCTCCATCCTGTCCGGTCAGGTCCAGTCGCGTGGACTCGGCAGCTTCGTACACCTCGCGATGGAACGGGACGAATCCCGCTCCCGGATTCTCCGGGTCGCGAAGCAGCACCTCTTCCTTCATGAAGCCGTTGTTGTTGTAGCGGGCGATGGCCGCCAGTCGCAGCCGCGGCTGAACCCACAGTCCGACTTGAAGCTCGTGTGTCCCGATCGGCCCCCGCCGGTACCACGTCACGTCGCCCGACAATGCCAGCTTGCTCGCGGGTTGACTGTCGCAGCATTGGGCGATGCTGTCGAGCATCGCCACTACGCCTGTTCCCTGAAGCTTGCCGCCGGACGCGTAGACGGCCTGATAGACCTGGATCGCAGTCTTCGCGAGATAGTCCGATTCGTTGCGCGTTGTCTTGTTGTTGTAGGCCAGGGACAATCGAGACACCAGCGTGTCCGACCAGGTCGCCGACCAGTTTCCTCCGATCGCGGCCCCGCCCAGCGACTGGCGCAGGTATGGCCCTGCCGCCGGTCCGCCCGGGCCCGTTGCGAACCTCGAGTCCAACTGGTAGAACGCGGCCACCTGATGGGCGGGCGACACGCGGCCCGTGAGTTTTCCGAGCAGGTCGTATCCGCCCGTGCTCAACTCGTCCGGCGTCCATCCGGGAACCAGTGCCGTGAGCATCGCGATGTCGAACGCCGATCGGGGTGCAGGGGAATGCGACGTCGACCAGCGCAGCGCGCCGAACGCGGTGAGCCGGTCCTTGACGATCGGACCGCCGATGGCGGCGTCGGGCTGAAACAGGTTCCATCGCGCACTCGAGCCCCACGGCTCGTTGTTGCTCGACCACCCTCTCGCCGCGAAATCCGCACCGAGCGCACCATGGATCCGGCTGCCGCCCGACCTCGTCCTCAACTGGACGACCGCACCCTGCGTGAGGGGCAGCGACGCATCCATGCCCGCCGACTTGATCTCGACCTGCTCGATAGTCTCGGGACCGAACTGGAGCAGCGCGGTGCCCGCATGGAAATTCGACGTCAGGTCGGCTCCATCGACCAGCACGACGGTCGAGTCGGCGCCCGACCCGTGAACAAAGTGACCGCCACCCTCGCGAACCACCACGCCGCTCGTCAGGAAGAGCGCGTCGGCGAATTCCCGGTCGCGCGAGAGCGGCAGTTGCCGTTGCAGCTCGCCGGTGATCCAGATGCCCTGAACGGCGCCTCCTGTAGCAGGCAATAGAATCTCGACGGCCTGCCCCGAACCCGTGCCTGCGGGGGTGACCACCACAGACTGCTGCACCGTGCCCACACGGAGCTGAACGCGCAGCATGAGACACGCGTTCTGCACGAGCGCCACGTTTCGCACCTCGAGCGGCGCGAAGCCGGGGCGCCGGGCCGTGACGATGTAGGTGCCCGGAGGCAGCATCGGCATCGCGAACCGGCCGTCACCCGCGGAGTTGGTCTCGCGACGGGTGCCCGTCTCGCCGTTCATGGCCGCAATCTCAACGTCGGGAACCACCGCGTTGGTCTCGTCCACCACCAGTCCGGCCAGCGTGGCGCCGCCTCCCTGGCCCCTTGCCGGAGCCGACGAGCCGACGCACAGCGCAGCGGCGAAGCACAGGACCGTGGCGGACCTACTGAACATTGGCCAGGCTCCTTGCGAGCGATTCTGCGTGAAGGACGCCATCCCAGAATGCCGCCGACTTCAGTGCGAGTGACGGCGCCGACGCGCCGGTCTGCACGGCGAACGCAGAGCGGACAGCTTCGTCCTCTGCCTGGGCCAAGCGCAGGACTGCCCGGATGGCATCCGCAATTCCGGCGCCCTCGGAGCGCAGAACCGGAGCATCCGGCGGCCGATCCGCGAAAGGCCCGAACACGGGCGCGAGGTCGATCCGCAGGGCGGTCGTCTCCTGGAGAAACGCCGCGGCGTGTTCGCGGATCATCGACCGCCAGCGGTTCTGCGCAGCCTCGCCCAGGCGCGACGCCTGTTGCGGCGGAACCAGGGCGACGAGATGCTCGAGGGCAAACGCGCGCTGCAGGGCCCGCCCGGATCTGTCCAGCATGCGGGTCGCAAACAGCACGACCTCGCGCTCCACACGCTCCTGCCGCGGGCCCGGCTCGGCCGGCCAGGAAGGATCCGGGTGTTCAAGGAGGTAACCGAGCAGATCCTGATAGGCTGCGATGTGATTCCGATTGGGCGCAACGTCCTGGACAGTCACGGTTCGTCGAGCGCCTGAGCGGCGCGATGCGGCCTCGCGAACCGTCATCACGTCAACGGCGACGGACCGGCGGCCCATCAAGGGCGCCAGCGATCCGAGGATCGCGCGTTTACGTTCGGGACTGCCGACAACGGCTTCGACTCTGACTCCGCCGCTGTCTCCCGCGACCGACACCTGTTCGCCCAGGGTGGCGCCGGCCTGATTCAGGAGATACAACGCTTCAACTTCGAGTTCCGCCACCTCATCGCCGCCGAGCGGTTCGAGCGCAGTCAGGGGGGGCTTCCCCACCGTGTCAGGTCGCGAAGCCGGTGGGACGAGACCGTCATCGGGCGTGAACGGGTCGGGACCGACCGGTCTCGATGGCAGCCGGCTCGTCGAGCGCTCGTCGAACCTGAACTCCCGAACCCTCCCGTTGCGGCCGACCGTGAGAACCTGCGAGACAACCCGCATGTCGGTCTTCGAGAGCGTCAGGATTGCCTTGATGATTCCGCCAGATTGTCCGGGAGCTGCGCCCTCGCACCGGATGGTGTAGCCCGACCCGGACTGGCCGGCGTCCAGCCTCACGAAACTTCCGGCTAGACGACGGATGGTCGAGGGAGACGGGTCGAGGCGCCAGAGCTCGTCCGCCTGGACCGTTGAGCTGACGGCCAGCGCTTCGCTCGTGAACTTCTGAGGGCTGCCCGACCGGCGATAGAGCGTGACCGTGCCGTCGCCGTCCACCAGTTCGAGGGATTTCAGCGTGTTGGTCCCGTCGTCGTATGCACGAATCGCCTTGGTGCGTGTCGCCACGTCTCGATAGATCTCCAGCCGCGTCCGGCTCAGCACGACCCCGTCCTCCAGCCGGCGCTCCTCCACCTGCAGGATGCGGTGCACGACGCCGGCGGCTCCCGGTCCCGCGGTCTGCTCGAGGGCGGCCGCCCGGTCGAGCAGTTCCGTAGCGTTGAGTCTCGGGAAACCGGGGAACAGGCCCGAAGCCCAGATGGCCAGAGCGGCAATGAGAGCGGTTGCGGTCATCGTCAGCAGCCGCAGCAGGCGCCGCCCCCCGGTCTGCCACCAGCTGGCCTTCGGCTCGAGCCGCACAGGCTCGAGCGATCGGCTCGATTCGGCGGGCGCGGCATCAGGCTCGGCCGCACATGCCGGATCGCGGTAGAGCACGCGAAGCTGCGGCCAGCTCTCGGAGGCGTCCACGGTGACCTCCGTCGATCGACCATCGCCGAGCTCGACGCGCGCGCCCTGCTCGACCGGACCTTCCGGGGCCGGCTGCACGGGAAGAAACGCCAGGCGCACCTGCTGGTCGCTGAACACCTCGACAAACGAGATTGGCTCCGCGATGTTCACGCTGACGCGCTGCTCGCATTCGGTGGAACCAACCCGTTGCGATGCCACCATGAAACCGTTGGCCGCGACCATCAGCTCGCGCGGGTGGTGCTCGTAGACGTCGGAGGCCGCGCGACGCAGGCGTTTGGCCCCCGTCTCGTCGCCCGTTGCGGCGCCCGGTCCTCCGCCTGGCCCGGTCCGGCGGTCCTGGCCAAGGACGTCGGTCGGAAAACGATCGGCGAGCAGCGGGAGGCCGAGCCGGCGGTTCGCGGCATCGAGGCATCGCGGGCAGGTCACCAGTTCCGCCGCGTGATCGCAGGAGACCGCATCGGGCGATCCGCCACCGTACGTCCGTTCGAACCAGTCGGAGGACAGGCATTCCTGGTGCGCGAGATTGAACACCCGGGACCGGAGCTGGTTCAGGCAATTGGCGGCAGCGAGGCCGCCGCGCTGCAGTGGCCGCTCGCCGGGCCGAGCCGGCATCAGGGCCAGACCCGGCGGGTTGTCCAGGCTGGCGCGCGCTTCCCGCTTGGCGAGGTGAAGGAACCCGTCGACACCCGAGGGCGGGGTTCGCAGCAGGAGGGCAATCTCGCGGAGGTAATACCCGTGGAAGAACCTGAGCAGGAGCACGCTTCCCGTTTTCGAGGTCCAGCGCCTGTGGCAGGCATATTCGCAGATGAGGCCGAGCTGCTCGGCGGCCAGGTACCGCGAGGCGGCGTCGGTTCCCTTGAAGGCGATGTCCGCCGAATCGTGATCCAGCAATTCCAGCGAGCTCTGGCGTCCGCGAACTGCCCGCCGCACCTGCGACACGTGCATGTGCTGCAGCATCGCGAAGAGGTAGGCGTCCACGCTCTTGATCTCGTCGAGCGGGGTCCGGCTGAGGACGAACTGGACGAAGGCGTCCTGGACGAGGTCCTCGGCCAGGGCGGGGTCGCGCGTCAAGGCGAGGGCGCGGTCGTACAGGCGGGTGTACCGCGCGAGGAACACCCCCTCGTGGTCGGCGGCGGGGCTGGCGGCTGCGAGCCGAAGCGAGCGAAACATGGTCCTTGTAGACATAGTCGCCCGATCGGCACGGATCTTAGACGACTTGCGTCATGACGGGTACGGTGACCGGCGTCAGGCCTTCGGCGTCGTGTCCAGACGAGGGCGGCGCCTTGGACCGGACTTTTCCCGCCCGGCCCCGACCTCGCCGAGGGCTGAGGCCAGAATCGTGAGCACGGCGGTCGTCGCCTGGAGGTGGTCTGGAGGGATGCCGGAGAGGGCTTTGCGGACAGCGTCTTCGACCGTGCCGGCATGACGCCGGTCGATCGCGCGCCCATGCGACGTGAGCAGGAGCCTGGCCTGGCGCCGATCGCGGTCGCCCCGCGCGCGCGCGATCACGCCCCGATCTTCCAACCGCCGGAGCACCCCGGTCAACGTGCTCGGATGGAGGCGCAGAATCCCGGCGAGCGCGCCCGGCGTCGCGCCAGGATACCGGCCCACCATCCGCACCACCAGCCGCTGAGGCCCCGTGATTCCGACCTCGGCTTCCATTCGCTTGGATGCCGACTGGAGGCCATGGCTGATCCCCCAGATCAGCCGCATGAACTCGAGTACATCTCCAAGGACTGGCGCCTCGGCGGAATCCGGCCCCGCCTCAGCCGTCGGTGATTTCAGTGGTCGTCGCACGCCAACATCCCCCCGAAAGCTGGTGGTGACGCGTCTCAGGCCTCGAGAACGTCGTTCCGTGCCGTGAACGGCACGGGCCGCGCTACTTGGCCGTGATCAGGAAATGGCCGCGCCGATTCTCGGCCCAGCACTTCTCGTCATCCTGAGTGCAGAACGGGCGTTCCTTCCCGTAGGTGACCGTGTCAATCCGGTCTGCCGGCACGCCGAGCGACTGGAGATACGATTTCACCGCTGTGGCGCGCCGATCGCCGAGCGCCAGATTGTACTCGACCGTGCCGCGGTCGTCGCAGTGGCCTTCCACGGTGACCTTGGTCGAACCCCGCCGCTTGAGCCAGTCGGCGTCCTTGGCAAGGCTGGCCTCGTCGGTTGGCGTGATTCTCGCCTTGTCGAAGGCGAAGTACGCATCGCCCAGCGGGGTCTCGGAATTCAGCTCGTCCACCGTCTTCCGCGAGAAGATCTCGTCTTCGGTCAGCTTGACGGGAGGCGCCGGTGTGACGGGGTGCGGTGCGAGCGGCGCGGTGGCGCGCGTCGGGGCCGGAGGAGCGGCCGGAGCGGGCTTGGGTGCCGGGTTGAGGGTGGGCGCTACCTGGTGACTGCAGGCGCCAATGCCGGCTGAGAGCGCCAGAACCGACAGACCCGTGAGGAGGAGGCTTCGTGTCTTGCGGGTTTCGCGCATAGTCGTCACCCTCCTTCAGGTGACCTTACGCTTGACCCCGATCCTCCTCGACACGACTATAGCAAGGTGACCATCTGACGTCAAATCGTATGAGCCCATAGCATATGCCGGTGTCCCGGCGCCCGCCCGCTCCCCGGCGGGAGCGAGCGGGCGCCTGCCCGCGGTTCACGCTCCGGGCCCCAGGCCGGTACCCGGCCTCCTCCCTCTGCCGCGTCTACAGAGGGGCCCGGGGACCCTTTTTGGGCTCGAATCGGTGGACTTTCGGGACTGCTGTAACCTTTTCCCGGCCGCGCGACTCTGTTCGGTGAAGGGGTACGCGAGGGTCCAGACCGGAGAACCCGCATGCTTGGAGAAGCCTGTCGCGAATGGCCGCTGTCCGACGAGGACGTCGTGAGGCGAATCCTTGCCGGGGAGCACGCCCTGTTCGAAGTGATCATGCGCCGGTACAACAGGCGGCTCTACCGGGTGGCATTTGCCATTCTCCGGGACGAGGCCGAAGCGGAAGACGTCATGCAGCAGGCCTACGTCAACGCCTACCGGCATCTCGCACAGTTCGAGAACAAGGCGAAATTCTCGACCTGGCTCACCAAGATCGCCGTCTACGAAGCGCAGGCGCGCGCGCGGCGCCGCAAGAGGTTCGTGGCCGTGGACGGGCCGCAGGATTCCGAGAGGGATGTCATGGGATCAGCCGAATCGAAGACGCCGAGCCCCGAGCAGGAGGCGCTGACGATCGAGCTTCGCGGCCTGCTCGAGTCGGCAATCGAGGCGCTCCCGGAGCACTACCGGTCGGTGTTCGTGATGCGCGAGGTCGAGGAGATGAGCACGATCGATACGGCCGCGTGCCTCGATCTGACCGAAGAAACGGTCAAGACCCGACTGCATCGGGCGCGCCACCTGCTCCGCCAGCGCCTGTACCAGAGCGCCGGGATGACGGCGCGCACGGCCTTCGCCTTCCAGGCGCCCCGCTGCGATCGCATGGTTCAACTGGTCTTCACGCAAATCGCCACGCCCCAGCTCTCTGCGGCGGGCCCGACGCCTCAGTAGCCCGGGAACTCCTCGGCGCGGATGTCGTCCGGGTCGGCTCCGAATTCCCCGAGCACCGATCGCATCGCTTTGACGAACCCGTCCGGACCCGCCGCATAGAAGATTGCGTTGGTGGAATCGGCAAGCTCCCGCCTCAAGGTTTCCGCATCAATCCTCCCGGTCCGGTGCGGCCACGACTGCGCGCGATCGGCTTCGTCTATCGTCGCGACGAGCCGAAACTGGGGCCACGCCGCGGCCCAGCGCTCGAGCTCGGACAGAAAGGCCGCGCTCTCCGCATTCCGGTTCGAATAGAAGAGAACCATCTTCCGCGGGAGCTTGCGCTCCACGGCATCCTTGATGATGCTCCGGAACGGCGTGATACCGATCCCGCCGGCGAGGAAGATCGCGGGCTTCGCGGGGTTCCGGTGGAGCGTGAACGATCCGAACGGCCCGTCGATCTCGACCGGCGTGCCGGGCGGAGCCTCGGCCAGGCTTCGCTTGAACGCGCTGCCGGTCATCCGTGTCGCGACCAGGAACGTCGGGAGGTCCGAGGGCGAGGAGGCAATGGAGAAGGTCCGCTGCGACCCCTCCTCGTCCTGGTACCTGGCATCGGGCAGGGAGATGTCGAGCGTCTGGCCGGGCGTGAATTCGAACGGCCCCTCGTCAACCGTGAAAGAGAAAGACGAGGTCGCTTGTGCAACTTCCGTCGTGTGGTGCAGGCGAGCCTTCATGTCGTCGAACCTTTCTTCATCCGTTCCGCCCGTGACAGGCCCTCAGCCGAACCCACCCCTCTCTATTGATCGACGCCGGCCGCGGCTGCGACGGTTCCTGCTGCGCGTGCAGCCACGAGCAGTGCCACCAGCACTGCCGAGACGCGGTATCCACGTTTCACGGGAACACCTCGTTCGTCGCCTGACGGGGTTGCGCCTCACACATTTAGGGAGTCGGCCGCGCCTGGAAGGTTCCCGGGAACTGCAGGTCCCGGGTGTTCGCCGGACATCGGCGGTCGAGTCGTCGCCCACGTCCATTCGGTAGGCCCACGCCAGGGGTGGTACTCTCGGTACTGTTGGGGAGGTACCCCTTTGCCATGCCCCCCGGCGGCAGGGCTGGCTAAACTTCTGGAAGTTGCCCCGGCCCGGACGGAACCCGAAAGATGCGCGCCATTCGACGCTATGTCGCCAGTGTGGCCCTGCTGTTGATGGCCGTTCAGGCCGCAGCGGTTGTCGCCTGGGCGCCTGCCGGATGCGGCTGCCGCGGCCCAGGCGACAGCGCGTGCACGTGCTGCCAGAAGGGTTCCGACGACGAGTGTCCGATGTGCAACCGGATACGGAACGCACCGGCCCGCTGCCGCGCATCGTGCGGGCATAGCGACATGTCGCTCGCGGCCGTCCTCGACGTGCTGGCGGTCGTGCCCGAACAGATGGTCGCGTTTGTCGATCTCGCCGACGGCGCTGCGCCCGCCGCCGCCGCCAGGATCTCCATCAGCTTCGTCCCCGTTCCGCCTTCCCCTCCGCCCTGGTCCGCCTCCGCCCCGTCCGCGTTGCATCCGGCGAGGTCTGCGCGAGCCTGACGCTCGCGGGGCGCGTGGAGCGCCCAACCGGCGCCGCCGGACATGCGCGCGGATGGTGCACGCGAGAGGTCGATCCCAGATCTGATCAGAGACCGTTCAATCGTGCTTCCGGCCCATCGCGCGAGCGGCCCGGAGACTGGCGGAGGTTTCCATGATGCGTGCAACTGGCCCTTGTTCGTGGCTCATCCTGACCGCGGTGATGCTGACCGTCGGCCCTGAGGCAATTGCGCGGCAGGCGCCGATCACGACCGCTTCGGGGGAAAGGCAACAAATACGGTCATCGCAGCCTGTGGAGGTGGCGGAAGCCCGCCTGGTTGGGGTCGTGAGGGACCCGAGTGGCGCAGTCGTGGTTGGAAGCACGCTCGATGTGACCGGCCTCGATTCCAGCGTGACACGGTCAGCCGTCACAGACCTCCAGGGACGATACGTGTTCGAGTCGCTGCCCACCGGCCGGTATCGAGTGACGGCGGAGTATCCCGGTTTCGAATCGTCCGCCCGGAATGAGGTGACTGTCGGTTCCGCCGGTGAGGTGGTCGTCAATTTCGAGTTGTCGGTCGCCGGTCAACAGTCCTTCGTCGTGGTGACCGCGCTCCCGACGAGCAGCCCGCTGTCAGTCGAGACCGATCCCAAAGCGCCTCGTCAGCCCATCCCCGCGCACGACGGCGCCGACTACCTGAAGGCCATTCCAGGATTCTCGGTCGTCAGGAAGGGCGGGACCGATGGCGACCCGGTGCTCCGAGGGATGGCCGGCTCGCGCCTTGGCGTTCTGCTCGACGGGCAGCAGATCTTCGGAGGCTGCGGAGGCCGCATGGATCCACCGACGGCCTACGTATTTCCGGCCGCCTACGATCGCATCACCGTGCTGAAGGGCCCGCAAACCGTGCTGTACGGTGCGGGCATGTCTGCCGGAGCGGTCCTGTTCGAACGCGACCTGAAGCGTGCCGGTGCACCTGGCGTCCAGGTGGCGAGCGCGTTGACCGGGGGCGCGTTCGGACGGAACGATCAGATGGTCGATCTGCGCGCGACTGTTCCGAACTTCTACATCAGCGGCGGTGCGACCAGGTCGCATACAGACGACTACAGGGACGGCAGCGGCGCGGCGGTTCATTCGTTCTACACGCGCTGGAGCACCAACGCGGCGCTGGGCTGGACGCCCGGGGACAATACCCGCGTCGAGCTGTCGGCCGCCCGAAGCGACGGCCAGGCCGCGTACGCCGACCGCGCGATGGACGGCTACGGGTTCGCCCGTGACAACGTCGCCGTCAAGATCGACCGTCGATTCACCGCGTCGTTCCTGCAGCGGGTCGAGGTGCAGGCCTACCACAACTACGTCGATCACGTGATGGACAACTTCCGCCTGCGGACGCCGGGAACGTCGTTCTCCGTGAACAATCCCGATCGGACCACCACGGGCGGTCGCGCGGCGATGACGCTGGCGGTCAAGAACTCGACGAGCGTCGTGATCGGCGCGGACCTCCTGCGGAACGTCCACACGTTCCGCAACGCATCGGGAAAAGCATCAGCGGATCTGGCGATCTCCACCTATACGTCGGCGCCGCGCGTCGAGGACATGCGATTCATGCAGGTGGGACTCTTCGCCGAGGCCACCCACGCGGTCACCGGGCGAAACCGGCTGGTCGCCGGCCTTCGCACCGACTGGCACAAGGCCCTGGACAGCCGCGCCTGCGTTGCGACATCGATGTGTCCCGGATCGTCGCCGCTCAAGAACAACACCCTGGGCGCCACGGACCGCAAAACGCTGCCCAGCGGGTTCGCGCGCTTCGAACGCGACTTCGATAGCGCGGGCGTTTCGGGCCGATTGTCGGTCGGGGTCGGGCACGTCGAACGGTTCCCGGACTACTGGGAGCGGCTCAAGCAGGATCCGGTCACGCTCAAGAGCGCGTTTCTCTCCACCAGGCCCGAGAAGACCACGCAGCTCGACGCCGGAATGGTCTGGAGATCGTCGGCGTGGTCAGGATCCGTGTCGGGCTTCTACGGCTCGATCCGGGACTACATCCTCATGCGGTGGCTGCCGACCCCAGCGGCGGCGCGCAACGTGAACGCCACGACATTGGGGACCGAGGCGAGCGTTGCCCGCAACATCACCCGGAGCCTCAAGGCCGACGCGACGCTCGCCTACGTGCGGGCCGACAACAGGACGGACGGCAAGCCGCTGGCGCAGCAGCCGCCGGTGGAGGCGCGGTTCGGGCTCAACTATGACGACCGCGTCTACTCAATCGGCGCAGTCGCGCGCCTGGTAGGCGCGCAGCACCGCGTCGATATCGGGTCCGGCAACATCGTGAGCAACGGCATGGACCTCGGGCCGACCGGGGGCTTCTCGGTCTACTCGGTCAACGGCGGGTATCGGCTCAACGGCCTGGTGCTCGTCACGGCTGGGATCGACAACGTGTTCAACAAGACTTATGCAGAGCACATCAGCCAGGCGGGTGCGATGGTGCCGGGCTTTGTGCCGACCACGCGCATCAACGAGCCGGGCCGGACGATGTGGCTGAAGGTGAACCTGAACGTGCACTGAGGGGCGCGAAAAAGGGGAAGGGGCCCGCCATCAGGCGACTTGCCCCTGATGGCGTCTGGCAGCACAATCGACGAAGAGTCCGGCGGCGACCACTGGAATGGTCGCCGCTCGACGGATCGGGTTTGGACCGCAGTGTCACCAATCCACGGCGGCGCGAATCCCTGTTCAATAGAAATCAACCCTCATTGACGACAGGCGGCTTTCTGGCCCGCCTGTCCGACGGAGTTCCATATATGCGAAGCCTGGGCCTCTCGATTCTCTCGGCCATTCTCATGGCCTCCTGCGGCACATCGTCCTCTCCGGCGGCCCCCACGACGGGCGTGCAACTGTCCAGCGTGGCCGGCAGGTGGTCCGGCCCGTCATCGGACACCACCGGACAGGAAACCCTGACATGGACCGTTACCCAGCTCGGAACGGCCCTGGCCGGAACGACGAGTATCGGCGACACGAGCCGCGGACTGACCGGCACCGGGCTCATGGACGGGACGGTGAACGGGCATAGCGTGACGTTCCAGATGCAGGTTCCCAACGGAGGCTTCGCCGGCATGATGGCCCCCTGTTCGATGTCGATGAACGGCCAGGCGACCATGTCCGAGGATGGCCACACGTTGACGGGCACCTACTCGGGCAACATGAACGGGATGATGGCGCAGATGCAGTCGTGTGGCGGCGCCATGTCGAATGGTCACTTCACGCTGACCCGCTGATCACGTCCCCGACGGATGCGGACCCGAGGGCAGTCCCGGCCTCGAGGTGCCGGCGTCTGCGCGCGGGCGTTCGTCTCATCCGCCGCTCAGGCGCGGCGTAACTCTGCAGGCGGCTCGTACGGAATGCCTCGGCGTTCCGCCATCTCGTGGCCGATGGCCGTGAGGTCGGATGGCGAGAGCACGCGATGGGCGGTGGGATAGACGGCGTTCTCTTCGGCCGCGATGTGTGTTTCGTACAGCCGCTCGAGCGTTTCCAGGACCGTCACCAGTTCCGACGCCTCCTCATCCGGCAATGCGCCGTGGTCGATCCAGCGGCGCGCGAGGCGATCAGCGGTGGCATGGGCCTCGTCTGCCACGCGGTGATCGGCTTCCAGTCGATCGACGACAGACATCACTTCCCTGGCGCGGGAATCAAGCGAGGTCCGGAGCCTCGGGAAGAGGCTGATCTCCTCGTCGGCCGTGTGGCGCGGAGCGGCTGCAGTGAAGTAGCGGACCGACTGTTCCAGGAGACGACGGCTCGGATCGCTCAACGGCTGTCCTCGTTCGCTGCGGGCGACGGTCAACATGGCGCCCAGGAACTTCTCAACCCGGCGGTGGCAGTCGCTCATCAAGCCAAGCGGTTCGTCGAAACCGTGATCCGGCTGGCGTCCAATCGAAATCAACACGTTGTTCCTCCCCTGCACCGGGTGTGCGTCCGCCACGCCCTGAGGTGCCCTGCCCCCTAGATTACTCCTACACGTGCGGTCTGGGTTTATGACGACCGTCAAATCCGGGTTTCAGCCCGCATCTGTCGCATTGAGGTGCGGCCCGTCGCGAACCGGCGAGTAACGGACTCCGCGACCCTTCAGTGTAAGATTCACGAGATCCGAGTTCCGACAATCCCGCTATGTCGAAGGGAATTCCCATGCGTTTGTCTCGACATCGCCTCCTGTTCGCGAGCTTCGGGCTCGCGCTTGTTTTCGTCACCTACGCGACGCTCTCCTCTCAGCAGGGCGTCGACCCGGCTTCGGCGATGAACTGGCGCCAGATCGGCCCCACCCGCGCAGGCCGCGCCCGCCCGCTTGCCGGCGTGCCGAGCCAGCCGAACGTGTTCTACGTCGGCTTCGACAACGGCGGCGTCTGGCGCTCCACCGACTACGGCTCGAACTGGACGCCGATCTTCGATCGCGAGTCGACGGGATCGATCGGCGCCATCGCGGTGGCGCCCTCCGATCCGAAGATCATCTACGTCGGCACCGGGGCGGCGATCATTCGCCCCGACCTGTCGATGGGCGACGGCATCTACAGGTCCGCCGACGCGGGTCAGACCTGGACGCACCTGGGACTTTCCGACAGCCGGATGATCGCCTGGATCGACGTCGACTCGCACGATCCCAACCGGCTGTTCGTCGCAGTCCTCGGACATCCCTACGGTCCGAACGCCGAGCGCGGAGTGTTTCGATCGACTGATGGCGGGAAGACGTTCCAGAAGGTTCTGTACAAAGACGAGTACACGAGCGCGAACGACGTGCGCATCGATCCTGCCGATCCGAACACGGTCTACGCCGCGCTCTGGGTTCAGCAGCAGAGCTACATCGAAGGCGGAGCGTTCGGCGGGGCCGGCGGCGGCATCTACAAGTCGACCGACGGCGGAACGACATGGAAGCAGCTGACTGAAGGATTGCCCGGCATCATCGAGGCGAACCTCGGAGTGGCCCCCGGCAAGTCAAGCGTGCTCTATGCCATGGTGGCCGGCACCGCGCCTGCCGGATCCGGCCGCGGCGGCGCGCCATCGCCAGGAGCTTCGGCGGGACAGGGCCGCGGAGGCGGTGGCGGCGGCAGCATCGGCCTCTACAAGTCGATCGACGGCGGGGATCACTGGTTCCTCGCGGCTCGCGGGCCCGACCGGGCCGGCACGCGCTCGCCCGATCCCCGGCCGCTCGGGCGCATTGGCGGCGGCGACTTGCCGCCTGTCGTCGTCGATCCGAAAGACGACAACGTCGTCTACAGCTGCTCGGTGGTGTTGTGGCGATCGGAAGATGGCGGCGTCACGTGGAGCGCGATTCGCGGGGCCCCCGGCGGCGACGACTACCAGGGCCTCTGGATCAACCCGAACAACACCGACATCATCCTCGCCGTCGCCGACCAGGGAGCCGTCATCTCTGGCAATCGAGGCGCGAGCTGGAGCAACTGGTACACGCAGCCAACGGCAGCGATGTATCACGTGACGACCGACAACGCCTTCCCGTATCGCGTGTGCAGCGGCCAGCAGGATTCCGGATCGGCGTGCGTCGACAGCCGCGGAAACGACGGTGAAATCACGTTCCGCGACTGGCGCCCGGTCGGCATCCAGGAATACGGTGAGGCCGCGCCGGACCCGAAGAACCCGAATCTCGTGTACGGCAGCTCCCGCAACACCGTCTCGCTCTTCGATCGGCGAACCGGTCAGATCAAGAACGTCGGCCCGAACCTCGCGGCCCCTGACGCCAAGGGCACGATGTTCAATCGGAACGTGCGCACGATGCCGATCGAGTGGTCGCCCGTGAACCCGAACGTGCTCTTCTATGCGCAGAACGCGGTGTTCACATCCTCGGACGGCGGCTCGATCTGGACGCGCATCAGCGGGGACCTCACGCGCCAGACATGGGCCGTGCCCGCCAACACGGGGAAGTACGCGAGCCTCGTCACGCCCGCTCCGACGGGCTCGATTACCGCGCTGTCGCCTTCGCCCCTGGATGTGAATGTGCTGTGGGCAGGCACAGACGACGGGAACATCCAGGTGATGACCGGGGTCACGCGCACGTGGACCAACGTCACGCCGCCGGCGATCAAGCCCTGGACGCGCATCTTCAACATCGAAGCCGGGCATTTCAGCGTCCTGGACGCCTATGCCGCGGCAAACACGATGCGTCTCGACGATCAGAATCCGCACTTCTGGCGCACGCACGACGGCGGCAAGACGTGGACGGAGATCAACACGGGCCTCGCCCCTGGCGCGGTCGCCAACTCGATTCGCGAGGATCCGCGGCAGAAGGGGCTGCTCTACGCCGCGACCGAGACGCAGGTGTGGGTGTCGTTCGACGACGGCGACCACTGGCAGTCGTTGCGTCTCGACATGCCGGCCGTGTCGGTGCGCGATATCGCCGTCAAGGATGACGACAAGTGCATGTGCGCCGACCTGATCGCCGGCACGCACGGCCGAGGGTTCTGGATCCTCGACGATGTGACGCCGCTCAGGCAGGTGGCGGCGCTGCGTGCGGCCGAGTCGGCGCGCGCGGCGTACCTCGTGAAGCCGGTGACGGCGGTGCGCGTGCGCTTCGGCATGAATCCGCCGACGCCGTGGCCGCCCGAGGTGCCGGCCGGTGAGAACCCGCCGCCGGGCGCCATTCTCGACTACTACCTCGCGACGGATGCCGCGGGCCCGGTGACGATTGAGATCCTCGACAACGCGGGACGCGTCGTGCGCACCTACTCGAGCACCGACCCGGTGGCGGCGGTTCACCCGGCGATCGACCCGGTGGCCTACAACAAGGTCTGCCAGGAGACGCCGAGCGCACCGGACTGCGGGCTGCCTTTGTACTGGCCGGCACCGCCAATGGTGGTATCGGCGCGCGCGGGGATGCACCGCGTGTGGTGGGACATGCACTACGACCCGATCGGCGACGGCGCGGGTGGCAGGGGTGGTGGCGGCGGCGGCGCGGGCGCCGTGCCGCACCGGACGTACCCGTCGGTCAACTCACCGTGGGCACCGCCCGGGTCCTACACGGTGCGCCTCACGGTTGACGGCAAGAGCTACACGCAGCCGATCACGCTTCGTCTCGATCCTCGCGTCACGACATCGCCGGCGGGCCTGGCCTCGCTGGCCTCGCTCACGCGGGAGATGTACGAAGGCGCCCGGGCGGCGCGCGAAACATACGCACAGGCGCGGGCACTCCTGACCGCGCTCGACGCTCTGCCAGGAGACGACATTGCCGCGTTCAAGAAGGCGGTTGAGGCGGTCGCACCTGCGGCCGGCGCGGGCTCATCCGGTGGGCGGGGTGCGGGCGGCCCGCCTGCACAAGGGGCTACGGCGGGGCAAGCGGGACGAGGTGGCCGGGGGAGGAGCGCCTGCGGCTTCGGCGGAGCAAGCCGGGCGCGGTCCGGGCGGCGCGCCTGCGCCAGGGGTTGCGGCGGGGCAAGCCGGTGCGGCGGCGCCGACGCTTCCGAGCGTGAGCGCGGAGATGTTCGCCGCGGCGATGGCGATGCAGGCTGCGGAGATCGCACCGACCGCACGCGAGGTGGCGGCCTGCGAGACTGCGCGAACGCATTCCGCGACGGTGATGGCGCAGTGGACCAAGCTCGCCACGATCGATCTCGCCGCGCTCAACGCGAAACGGAAGGTGGCGGGTCAGCCGGCGATCGCGGTGCCGAAGCGCTGAAATACTCCGCGGCCGAAGCCGGCCGGCAGAAGTCTGGATCGCCGCGCCCGAACTCCCGGATCACGGGTCCTCGTGCGCGCTGGAAACGTGCTACGCTCCCGGCGCGCACACGCTGAATTCGCAACCCGGCCGACGTTGGGATACCTCACTGCCGACGATCCGCATTGCATCCGCCCGACTTGCGGCGCACGCTCGTCGTGTCGCGTGACGGGTGGGTGATTCCGGAGGCATCCGCGAAGGCAAAACTGACCGGAGCAGTGGCATGAACAATCGCGTTTCGGTCGTGTGTATGGCCGCCTTCCTCGCGCTGACCATGTCGGCGGCCGGTCAGATTCCTGTGATCGTTGCGGGGAACCCGCCGCTGACGCAGGAGACAATCGGCCGGTTCACGGAGTTCTTCGAATGGGCGTTCGACGTGCGGCTCACCAGCGATCAACAGGAGGTCGTGCGCAAGTACATGGTCGACAGCTGGACCCAGAAGAAGACGACCGACATCAACGACGTCGTCCAGGTCGTCCAGCAGCAGATTGAACTCGCAAAGCTCACCGCCGACCAGCGAACCTACGTGCGCGTGAAGATCGAGCCCGAGCTGCTGACCCAGATGCGGGACCAGCCAAACGACTTCATGGCTCAGTGGGCGCTTTCAGTCTACGAAGCGTCGCACAGGCCTATTGCCAATGGTACGCCGCCGCTCACCCGGCAAGGCACCGATGCCTTCCTGGACGCCCTGCTCTTCATGGCAGGCGAGGTGAGCGGCCAGCAGCTCGTGTCCAACCGGAAGCTGAAGGACGACTGGGCGGCGGCGCTCGTGGCCGGCTATCCCACAATGACCGCCGACCTCAAGCAGCAGATCGCAGGGATGCCGTTGTGGGCATCGATGATGCGGATGGCCTGGCCCGAGCTGTCGGCCGAGGTGAAAGCCAAGTACCGCACGATCTGGGCTGGCCAGTTGAGGGAGATGCTGGCGGCTGCGGGAGAGACACCTTCGGTCGGGACGACAACGGCCGGCGCCAAGAGGTCAGTCGCAGAAATGATGGCCGAGCAGAACCGCCGCCATCAGGTCACCATGAGCACGAACGCCTGGATGATGGAGATCTACCGGATCAAGTTCAACACCCAGGCGAATTTCGGCGGCAGCAGCTACCGCTACTGGTAGCACGAATAGGGCACGACGGCCGTATGCCCTCGTGTGCCACATCGCCACACCGGGGGGCGTCCACGAGGTCGTTGAGACGGCCCGGTCGATGGTTGTCATCCCCGGAGCGGCGGAAGACCTACTACCGCCCGGCCAGGAAGGCACGCCACTCGACTTCGGCGGCGCGCAGGCTCTTGCCATAAATACCCTCGAATTTCGCCCGGAGCACGTCGAGGGAATCGGTGTACGGGATGGTACGGAAGACCTCCTTCATCCGCTCGAGGCCGTAGGTGTCCACCAGGTACCGAACGAACGAGCCGGCCTCCGGATAGCTGATCCCGGATGACACCTGGCCCCAGCTGGCCAACAGTGTGTCCAGCGGCACGAGCGCGCCGCTTGCGTACAGGCGTGCCGCCGCGGTGGCCAGCGGCTCACTACCCGGCGCCGAGTTCGACCGCGGCACGAAGTCGTTGTCGTAGGGATCGACGATATGCGCGGTCGCCATCCCTTCGTTGAAGAACGTCCGCGGGACTCCGAGTTGCCGGGTGTAGATGTGAAAGCACTCGTGCGGATGCCACGTTTCAGACGTGTAGATGCGGCTCAGGGAGGCATTGGACATGCCAATGGCGCCGACCGGCAGGCACTCGGATGCCGGCGAGGTATCGGCACAGTACCATGTCTTCGACCTGGCGGAACTTGTAGTATTCGATCCTGGCGAACGTCCACACGCCCAGGTAGGCGGTTGCCCAGCGGTGGTACGCCTCGGACCGTTCCACGTCGATCCGATCACCGGGCGAGTAGTAGAACCGGAAGTGCTCCGTCTCCAGTCGCTCGGTGAGGAGCAGCAGTGGCCGCCGCGCGTCGGGCGGGGACGGCGAGACCGGTGTCAGGTTGCAGGCCACGCCGATGATCGCCAGGACAAAGATCGAGACTGCGATGGATGCCCGGTTCAACGTGTTCCTCCGGTCAGAACCCGTAGCTGAGCGAGGTGCGGATCGAGTCGCGGACGAAGGTCCCTTCCACCTTCTGCCTGACCCACGCGACGTCAACGCCCACGCCCCGCACCATCACCCCGGCGCCGGCCGTGAAACCGCGTGAAGCCTGCACTTCGAAATGTTCGTCGAATGCGAGAAGGTCCGCCCAGTACGTCCCGGCCCGCAACGGGATCTCGATCGATTTCACGTGAAGCACGTACTCGACCCCGAGGTGGGCGCGGTGTGTGTCGTGCTGTGCCCACACGTCAGGGGGCGTCATCGTCGGATACAAATACGTACCGGGGAGCGGGGCGCCGCCGGATGCGATGCCGCGGGCGTAGTTCTCGAGACGGGCGTGAGACCAGCCGGTCCGGATGTAGTCGAAGGCCAGCGTCAGCGTCTCGTAGGGCTGGACACCCAGGCCGAGCCCAATCGACGAGGGCAGCCGCAGGGTGCCCTGACCGTCGAGGGTGCTCGACAGATTCTCAATCTGCCGTAAGTCAGTATTCGTGAAGGTGGAGCGGTTCGAGTAGTCGACGCGCGCGTTGATGCCGCTCTTGTAGACGAGCCCCGCGAAGAACTGTCCCTTCACGGCGATCTGCGTTCCCACCTCGACGCTCACGCCCGACGGGTGGAACCGCAGGTCGTCGCGCAGTTCCTCCGTCCACGAGTAGTTCGTCCCGTCGTACCGGTAGTCGTAGCGCTCACGAACCGGAATGGTGAACGCGCCCAACCAGCGGTGGAGCGTCAGGCCGACGGTCCACCCGCGGACGATGTCAGTGGCGGCCGAGAGAGACAGCGCATCCAGGCCTCCTGAGCCCTCCGCCTCGTAGCCGTAGTGGTAGCCATACGACGTCGGGGTCCCGCGGAAGTCAAATGCGTAGGTCGATGACAGGGAGAACGGAACTCGTCGTTCATAGCTCACGGCGGCGACCAGCGTCCGTCTTCCGACCGGGAAGGGATACGCGAATGCGAGCCGGCCGAGCGCGAGCCCCGAGGATCCGGAACTCAGGCCAGTGATCTTCCCCGCCGTGACCGGCCTCCCGGCGAGGTCCGTTCCTGCGACCTCACTCGTCCGGGGCTGAAGGCGGAGGTTCTCGTGCACGAACGAGAAAGTGGGCACAGGGCGCGCGACCAGGGCCAGTGCGGCCGGGTTCTCACCTGCCGCCTCCGGATCGGCCCCGAGCGCGATCTGTGCGCCTCCCATGCCCCAGGCGCGTGCGCCCTTGCCGAGTGCGATCTCGCCAAAGTAGACATGCCCGAATGGCGGGGTGACCTGATCGCCGTGAACTGCGCCAACGGCGAGGAGGACCATCACGAAGGCGAGTCGAACCCTCCAGGCCATGGAACCCCCATGGGGCAAACGAGCAAAGGGCTGATACTGGCGGCAACGACAGCATCCCGGGCGGTTACGCCACGACAACCCGCGCGCAGCTTACCCCTGCAGGCACTGAGACGCAAACGGCTGCGGCTGCCAGGGAGAAGAGTCGCGTTCTACGGCTCGCGGACCTCAACTCTCACACGAAGGCGCGCTGCCGGCCTGCGGGAGCGCATCCACCCGAGGATCCGGCGCGAGGCCCGCTGCGTGCCGATGAGGATCGCCAGGCCGGCGGCGATCGAGACCGGAATGATCCAGTAGCCGAACGGGTGCGCCTCGATCCCTGGCGGCAGGCCGAACTCGGCGCCGGCGCCGTAGAACTTGCCATTCAGCGTGAAGATGCCGACGTTGTTCGGAAAGACCACTTTGATGCCGGGGATCAGCAGGAACGAGATTCCCAGCGTCCACCCGACGAAGACGAGCATTCCCCAGACAAAGCCGTACACCGAGGTCGTCGCCATGTGCCAGAGCGCGCGAAGCATCGGCACGAAACGCCCGGTCGTCACCGCCTCGTCCAGTGTCATTTCGCTCGAGTAGGCCTGCGCGACACGCAGCGGAGGCCCGAGTTCCGCGAGCACGCGCTCGACAACGTCACGCTCGCCGCCGGGCCCGTCAGCGGATTCCACCTGCTCGACGCGGTCGTGGATGTGCGATTCCACTTCGCGCACCGCGTCGTCGGCCACCTCGCGGGGAAGGAACGTTCTGAGCGATCGTCCCAGCACGAACAGGTAGCCGCGGATGCGGGATTCGCCGGTTTCGGTCAGCTTCATCGTCATTCTCCGCGTCTGCTGAATGATCCGCAACGCTACTGCGCGCCGATCCTATGCAAGACCGTCATTCTTGCGGGCGGCGGCGATGAGCCGCGTCAGCTTGCCCGCAAAGGCTTCCCACAGCCCGGTCATCTCTGACAACCGCGCGCGCCCGCGACCGGTCAGCTGGTAGTACTTGCGCGGATGCGTCCCTTCCTCGCGCCAATCCGCGGCGAGCATCCCGTCACGGTGAAGGCGCGCGAGGATGGGGTAGATGGTGCCTTCGGTGACAACGAGATCAGTCGATTCTTCGAGGTGGCGGATGATTTCCAGGCCGTAGCGCGGTCCGTGGGAGAGGGTCAGCAGGATGGCGAGTTCGAGGCCCCCTCGGCGTAACTGTTCGCGCCACACTTCGAACTCCGCGTTTTCGTCGCTTCGTCCGTTCGACCTCATGACCGGCCTCTTAGTGCTTCGACTCGCAATGTCGGTGACGTACCCTCAGGTGAGGATTTGGGTCAACACGCTCGCTCAGCACCAAGTCCTGAAGGAACAAGTTCGTCGCCGAACATATGAATCGAAGGACCTGGTGTGTCCTGCGGCGGATATTCGACTTCGGAGTCCTGCTGATATCGGTTCCGCGCCAAATATGGTGGAACACCATATCTTGCGTCACAAGGTATGACGCGGAAACCCTTGGAAAAGTTCAACCTGGGCCGAGGGCAGATGCCCCAGGAGGTACAAGCCCGAGGCGATTCGCGGGCTACGGCGAGCACGCAGGCTGAGCAACCGAGGGCTGTGCCTGTGGCGATAGGCGTGTGATTCAGACCGAGGGATGGAGGTGGCCCACCCTGCCCTTCGACTCGTTACACTCGCTCAGGGCTTGGGCGATGACGGAAAGGACGGAGGATGGTGCGCCCAGCAGGACTCGAACCTGCGACCTCCTGGTTCGTAGCCAGACGCTCTATCCAGCTGAGCTATGGGCGCACGAGCGGAGCAGATCGGCGAGGCTTTCTCGCGCTCGCCGGAAAAGTGATTATACCTGCGGACAATCTGATTGGGCAATCTAAACGACTCGGCCTCGAGAGATGTCGAATCGCGCGGCAACCGGCCGGTCGTTCCACTGTCCCGCTCGCGCTCGCCGCCCCTCGACCTTGCTCGCCCTTCGACTTCGCTCAGGGCGTGGTGAGCTTGCCGAACCACGGGGCGCCCTGAGCTACGTCGAAGGGCGGCAACTCGCATCTCCAGGGTTCAGTCGGCGGCAGCGCCGGGTCCAACCCGTCGCGGTTCTCGGCCCTTGCGATGCGAGTTGCCGAACTGACGCCTTCGGCTCGGCTCGAGGGCCAGTTCCACGACTGGCCAATCGCCGCGCATCGCCTTCGCGCCGGAGCGAAGCCGTGTAGCCACAGGCCAGCCGCCAGCCGCCAGCCTGTGAAACTACCTTGCCGCTCTGGTCAGCCCGTGCCCGAACGGGAACATCCCGGGCAACGTGATTGGCAGCTTCCCGCCAATTGGCATCTCACCCGCCAGCGCGCGCGCCGCCGCCCGCTCGCAGGCCTCGGTGAACTCATAGGTCAACAGCAGCGTTGGCAATTTCTGGAGAGCCGTTGCGACGTACGGATTGCCGAACAGCACCGAGACCACGGGGCGGCCTGAACCAGCAAGGCCCTCGAGCAGCGACACCTGCGCCGCGCTCAGGTCCATCCGCCCGCTGAACGACGCGATGCGCACGAACACGCCGGCCACCACCACATCGGCGCGCCGGGCGAGCGCACGGACGAGCTCGTATTCCGAGGCGGTCGTCCTGTCGGAGATCTCGACCGCCGTCAGGCCAGGCCAGCGGCGCCGGAGCTCGGGCACGAACACCCGTCCTGGCGCGCCCTCGCGCCAACCCGCCGTGTAGTCGACAACCGACAAATAGAGCAGGTTCGATCCGCGGCCAGCGTTGAGCGGCAGATTGTCGCCCGTGTCCTTGATGAGCGTCAGCGCACGGCTGGCGATCTGATCCGCCACGTCCTGGTGCGCCCGCCCGCCCAGCTTCGCAGCCATCGCTGTGACATCTGTGAGGCGATTCACGTGCAGCCCGAGCCGTGCCTTGGCGCGGAGAATCCGCTCGACCGACTGCGTGATCTGCGCCTCGCTGATTTCGCCTGACTGGACCGCCGCCTTGATTCCCCGCAACGCCGCAGCGTCATCGTCCGAGTGCAGCACGAAGTCCGTGCCGGCCTGCACGGCCATCGCCGCCGCCTTGTCGGGCGGGAAGGCCTTCGTGATGGCGTTCATCTGCATCGAATCGGTGAACACCAAACCCTTGAATGCCATCTCGTCGCGAAGCAGTCCGGTGAGGATCGGCCGGCTGAGCGTCGCGGGAATGCCCGGGCGCGGATCGAGCGCGGGCAGCACGATGTGGGACGACATCACCGCATCCACACCCGAGTCGATCGCGGCCTTGAAGGGCGGCAGCTCGATCCGGTCGAGACGCTCGCGCGGATGCTCGATAACTGCAAGACCAAGGTGCGTGTCGACCGTGGTGTCGCCATGGCCGGGAAAATGCTTGGCCGTCGCGAGCATGCCGCCCGCGTGGATGCCGGCGATGTAGGCGCGCGCCATCTCGGAGACCAGGGCCACGTCTTCACCGAACGATCGGATGTTGATGATCGGGTTCCGAGCGTTGTTGTTCACGTCCACGACCGGGTAGAAATCGACGTGAACGCCCAGGCTCCTGCCCTCGATGGCCGACAGCTCGCCGGCCGACGTCGCCAACTGCACGTCGCGGGTGGCGCCGATCGCCATCGCGCGGGGCAGCCGCGTGGCGCCTTCGATGATGTAGCCGGCACCGCCTTCGAAGTCGGCCGTCGCGAGCAGCGGCACGGCCGATTCCGACTGCAGCCGGTTGAGGAGCACGGCCGCCCCGTAGGGATCGCCTTTTCGCGAGATGTTCGTACCGCTCCAGATCGGATTCAGCAGCACGCCTGGCGAGGCCTCTCCGCCACCGAAGACGTGAATGCCGCCGATCTTCAGGTCCCTGACCAGGTGCCTGAGCCGCTCATACTCCTCGGAGTCGGTGCTGAGGTAGACGGCGTTGAGCGAGGGCACCAGCATCTGCCCGATCTTCTCGTCCAGCGTCATCTTCTTGAGGGTCGTCTGCACCCACTGGTCGGCCTCGCGCAGGCGCCTGGCCGCGGCCTCACGGTCCTTTCGGGAGGTCTGCGGCTCGCCGGCTGAGATCAGCAGGGCGCCTGCCACGACAATCAATCCGGCTGTCAGGATTCCTCGCGTCATCGATGCCCCCCCACGGTTGTCGGCATCGTACACCAAACCCGTCCGGCCGCTCCGCAGCGCCTCCAGCCCACCTCCTCCAGCCTGATCCATAATCGAGCAATGTCCCACATCGAGCACAAACAGTCGTCGCCGGCCGTTGCGCACTGTTTCATTCTCACCGTCAGCGACACGCGTACCGAGGCAACCGACTCGAGCGGCAGGGCCATCTGCGACCTGCTGTGGGCGGAAGGCCACCAGGTCGACGGGCGCAGGCTCGTCCGTGACGAACCCGACCAGGTCCGCGCCGCCATCACCGAGCAACTCTCGAGCCCGGGCGTGCAGGTCATCATCACGACGGGCGGAACGGGCATCACCTCGCGCGACACCACGTACGAGGCCATCAGCGCCCTGCTCGAGAAACGGCTTGACGGCTTCGGCGAGCTGTTCCGGATGATCAGCTACCAGGAGATCGGATCGGCCGCGATGCTCAGCCGCGCCGTCGGCGGCCTGGCCAGGGGCAAGGTGATCCTCGCGTTGCCCGGGTCGGAGGCGGCCGTGCGCCTGGCCATGACGAAACTCATTTTGCCCGAGCTCGGGCACCTGGTCCGGGAGGCGTCTCGATGAGCCCGACACGCATGCGGCCCATCCGCGAAACGATCAGCCTGGAGGAAGCGCGGACAATCGTCGGCCAGGCGATGACCCCCATCGACCGCCTCGAGCGGGTCTCCCTGGATGAGGCGGACTCCCGGGTGGTGGGTCGCTCGATTGTGGCCTCCTTCGACGTGCCCCCGTTCGCCCGCGCGGCCATGGACGGGTTCGCCGTCATCGCGGAAGACACCTTCGGCGCGTCGAGCATGGAGGCGCGCGTGCTGACCTGCGTCGAGACCGTCTTCACCGGGCAGATCCCGAAATTGCGGATCGAGCCGGGGCAGTGCGCGGAAATCGCGACGGGTGCGCCCCTGCCGCAGGGCGTGACCGCGGTGGTGATGGTCGAGGAAACCGACAAGGACGCGGATGGACGCGTGCGGATCTTCGGGCCCGTTTACCCGGGTCAGAACGTGACCCGGCAGGGGGCCGACATCCAGGCCGGCCGGCAGGTCCTCTCGCCGGGCGAGGTGCTCAACCCCAGCCGCATCGGCGCGATCGCAGCGCTCGGGCTCGATGGCGTCGAGGTGTACGCCCGGCCGCGCGTGGCGATTCTCTCGACGGGCAACGAAGTCGTCGAGCCCGGACAGCCCCTTGCGCCAGGCCAGATCTACGACATCAACCGCTTCACGTTGAGCACGATCATCCGCGAGAACGGCGGCGTGCCGGTGGCCTATCCCATCGCCGCCGACAGCCTCGACGAGCTCGAGCGCGCGATGACGGCCTGCCTCGCGGAGGATCTCGTGATCTTCTCAGGCGGAAGCTCGGTCGGCGAGCGCGACCTGATCCTGGACGTGGTGCGCAAGATCGGCGACGTGCTCTTCCACGGGATTGCCGTCAAGCCTGGAAAACCCACGCTGTTCGGCCTCATCGGCGGGAAGCCGGTGTTCGGCATGCCCGGGTACCCGACCTCGTGCCTGTCGAACGCCTACATGCTGCTGGTGCCGCCGCTGCGCCGCATGGCCCGTTTGCCGCCGGCGGCCCCTCGCACGGTGCAGCTCCCGGTGGCCCAGCGCGTGGTGTCCACCACCGGCCGGCACCAGTTCTACACGGTTCGCGTCATCGACGGCCTGGCTCATCCGGCGTTCAAGGCCTCGGGCGACATCACCAGCATGTCGCAGGCGGACGGCTACATCGAGATCCCGGCGCAGACCGACATCGTCGAGAAGGGACAGATGGTGGAGGTCATACTCTTCTGACAATTGACGGCTTCAGGCCAGCCCGGTTCGTCGACTGGTCGCTTGTGAAGTCGGACCCTTGAGCCGAGCCGAGGGCGTCAGTTCGCAAAATGCGTCGGAGGGGCCGAAATCGCCGTGGGGTCTCGGGGGCCCCACGGTTCCACCGACAGCACCCTGGAGATGCATTTTGCCGGCGAGCGCGAGCGGGGCCGCGAAACAAGCGACCAGGCGACGTGCGAATGCTGGCGGGAGGTGGTGCGTGTCTCTCGTTCCCGAAGTGGTCCGCGTCGGCAGTCGGGCCCCCGACTTCTCGCTGCGCAACACCAGGGGCGACCTCTGTTCACTGGGCGCGTATCTCGCCAGGGGGCCCTTGCTGCTGGCCTTCCACCGGGGAACCTGGTGACCCAACTGCCGGCGCCGGTTCGGTGAACTGGCCAGCTCGTCGCCCGACTACGCCGCTCGCGGTCTCAGCGTGGCCGCCATCGTCGCCGAGCGCGCGGAGCATGTCCGCCGCTACGTCGAAGATCACCGGCTGCCATTCGACATTCTCGTCGATGACGCCCGGACGGTCGTCAAGGCCTATGGGGTGTGGCATCGGATCGGCATCGACGCCTGGAACATCGCGCGCCCGGCGCTCTTCCTGGTCGACACCGCTGGACTGGTCCGCTACGCGTACATTGCCGCCTGGCAGACGCAATTCCCGGAACGCGCAGAAGTGATGGAAGCGATAGACAGGATGAAGGCCGGCGGCGCCTGAGCAGCGGGTAGTGAAGATCCATCCGGATCTCTCACTCCCGGCTCGGGCGCCACACTCGAGGGCTGCTGCCAGTTTCTCTCGGCCGGGCCTCGTCTACTGCGCGAAGCGCCGGGCGACCTCGCTCCAGTTCACCACGCTCCACCACGCATCGAGATAGTCGGCGCGGCGGTTCTGGTACTTCAGGTAGTAGGCATGCTCCCACACATCGACGGTCAGAATCGGGTGCTTGCCCTCCGAGATCGGGCTGTCCTGGTTCGCGGTGCTCTCGATGGAGAGCTTCCCGCCGGTGTTGATGAGCCACGCCCACCCGCTGCCGAACCGTCCCAGGCCCGCCTTCTTGAACTCGCCCTTGAACGCGTCGAAGTTCCCGAACGCCGCCTTGATGGCAGCAGAGAGCGGGCCGCTCGGTTCGCCGCCGGCCTTGGGCGCCATGATGGACCAGAAGAAGTTGTGGTTCGCCACGCCGCCGCCGTTGTTCCGAATCGCGGTCCGGGCAGATTCCGGGACGCTCGACAGGCTGCGCAGCAGGTCCTCCACGCTCTTGCTCATGAGGTTGGCGTGCGGCTCGAGCGCCGCGTTCAGATTGTTCACGTAGGTCGCGTGGTGCTTCCCGTGATGGATCTGCATCGTCTGCGCGTCGATGTAGGGTTCCAGTGCGTCGTACGCATACGGAAGCGGTTGTAGAACATGCGCCATATCGATTCCTCCTGGTTCAGTGTGCCGGCCGGGTTCCAATCCCCGGTCCTACGGACAATTGTCGCCCTTTGGCCCCCCCTGTGGGCTACTGATATGACGCAGGATTAGGGAAATTGGTGACAGGCTTGCGGCCGAGATCGGCATTCAGTGACCGATCGGAGCGCCGGGGTCTTCAGACCCCGGGTGCAGCTATCAGGCCGCCGAAATGACGTGGTACAGCGTGTCGCGCTCGATGGCTTCGCGGCCCGCCGCCCGGATGAGGTGCTGGATCTGGGCTGGCGTCATCCGCTCCGGCGTGCGTGCGCCGGCCATGTGGTAGATCTTTTCCTCTTGGACCGTCCCGTCCAGGTCGTCCACGCCGAACCAGAGCGACGTCTGGGCGACCTCGACGCCGGTCGCGACCCAGAAAGCCTTGACGTGCGGCACGTTGTCGAGCATCAGGCGCGCCACGGCGTGCACGCGCAGCGTGTCGGCCGCGCTGGGCGCGGGCAGCTTGCGCATCTGGTTTCCGTCGGGATGGAACGCCAGCGGAATGAACGCCTGGAACCCGCCCGTCTCGTCCTGCAGCGCGCGAATCCGCAGCATGTGATCGACACGCTCGGCCGGGGTCTCGATGTGGCCGTAAAGCATCGTCACGTTGGTCCGCAGGCCCAGGCGGTGGGCCGTCCGATGGATCTGCAGGAAGCGCTCGGTACCGCACTTGTCGTCGCAGATCTTCCGCCGGACCCTCTCGGCGAAGATTTCCGCTCCGCCTCCGGGCAGCGAGTCGAGACCGGAGGCCATCAGCTCGCGCAGGACCTGCTCGTCGGTCTTGCCGTACAGGTCGGCGAAGAACGCAATTTCAACGGCGGTGAAACACTTGAGGTGGATGCCGGGCTTGATGCGCTTCAATCCCGCCAGCAGATCGGTGTAGTAGCTGAACGGCAGGTCGGGATGGAGGCCGTTCACGACGTGGATTTCCGTCAGCGGCTGGTCGGCCCGGACGCGCAGCTTGTCGAACACCTGTTCGAGTGACAGCGTGTAGGCATCGGCATCGCCGGGCTTGAGGCGCGCGAAGGAGCAGAAGAGGCAGTTGGCGACGCAGACGTTGGTGGCCTCGAGCTTGATGTTCTGGTTGTAGTAGGTGCGCGCGCCGTGGAGGCGCTCGCGTTCCTGGTTCGCCAGCCACCCCAGCGCGAGCAGATCGCCGCATTCGAACAGGCGCTCGCCGTCGGCCTGGCTGAGCCGCTCGCGCGCCGCCGCCTTTTCAGCGATATCGAAGAGCCCGGCCCGCTCGATCCGGGACGTGAACGATGGTGTCACCTAGATTCCCCACGCCTGGGCCCGGACGCTCCTCTCGCGCGGACCGTCCATCTCGCCCATCAGGATTCGCTGCCAGTGCCCCAGCACCAGTTCGCCGCCGGCGATCTGCAGCGTCAGGCTGTGGCCGAGCAGCATCGCCCGAAGATGAGAATCCGCGTTCATGCGGTCGCAGTCCGAGTGGGCCGGATCGTTGTGCATCCAGTTCCCGTCGCGGGCCACGATCCGTTCGAGCGCGACCTTGATGTCGGCAACCAGCGCCTGCTGGTTCTCGCTGACGATCAGCGCGCAGGTCGTGTGCAGTGACCACAGGTTGATCATGCCCTCTCGCACGCCGGCCCGCCGGACCAGGTCCATGACGCGATCGGTCAGATCGACCAGTTCGACGCGCTCGCTGGTCTGCACGGTCAGCAGTTCCCCGTGTACCACGAGACCCATGGACACGGAGGCGGAACCCACGGTCATCCCGGTCGTTCGCGCCGTGACGGTCGAACTCTTGCTCATGCCTTCCTCGACTTGTGCCGGCGCCGGATCGGGCCGGCCCGCCCGAAGAGATTCCCATCGGTGTTGAACGGAATCCGGGAGTGATTGCGCCGCGGCAATCCCACCTTCGTCTCGGGCGATGTCTGATTCTGCCATGCTATACTGCCGCTAGTAAAATGATGCCCCGGTCGGTCGACCGAGGGAAGCTGGGTGCGAAGCCCACACGGTCCCGCCACTGTAAGCGGGGAGCCGGGCGATCCTCAGGGCCGTTCAAGCGGCCCCGTCACTTTGCCTTGACAGGCATGGGAAGACGCGAGCGCCCGATGCGACGATCCGCAAGTCAGGACACCCGTCGACCAGACCACTAGGTACTACTCCGCCGCGCCGTTCCGACCCGATCGGAGCGAAGCGGCCGCTCGGTGCGTGGTCACACCGACAGGAGGCTCCTGATGTCTCGCGTACTCCCTCGACTGTCCGAGTCGCTCTGCTGCGCCCCGCTGGCGCTCTCGCTCGTCCTCTGGTCGCCCGCACCCGCCGGCGCGTCCATCCCGCCGGGATCGGGCAGCGCGTCGCTCTCGGGCACGATCAACGACCCGGCCGGCGCCGCCGTCGCCAGCGCGCGGATTGCGCTGCGGTCGTCCCGCGGAATCGCGGCTGAAACCGTCAGCGACGGCGAAGGCCACTTCTCCATTCGGTCGGTTCCGCCGGGCCGCTACGAGGTGGTGACGCTCAGGGACGGTTTCCGTGCCGACCCGCTGACCGTGGACCTTCTGGCCGACCAGTCCAAGGACATCCGAATCCAGCTTCGTATGGCCGCCATCGCGGAATCGCTCGTGGTGTCGGCCTCGCAGGTCGAGATTCCGCTGTCGAGCGTGCCGGGCAGCGCGTCGGTGTTCAGTGGGGACGATCTGCGCGCCCGGCAGTTGCGGACCATGGGCGACGCGCTTCGCCTCATTCCCGGCCTCGCCGTGGCCAGCACGGGCGGCGCCGGCGCGGTCACCTCCGTCTTTCCGCGCGGCGGCGAGTCGGACTACACGATGGTCCTCATCGACGGCGTGCGGCAGAACAGCTTCGGCGGCGCCTTCGACTTCGCGCATCTGGCGCTGTTCGATCTTGCCGGCATCGAGGTCGTCCGCGGCCCGCAAAGCGCGCAGTACGGCTCGGACGCGATCGGCGGGGTCATCCAGCTCCGCACGCGCCTGGGCGGTGCTCCGAGGGCGGCCGGCCTGATCGAGGGCGCCAGCCGCGGCACCTCGAGGCTGGCCGCGTCCACCTCGGGATCCGCCGGCGCCCTCGCCTGGGGACTCGGTGTCGAGCGCGTGGCCAGCAACGGCTTCACCGGGCTCACTCCGGCCGGCACCGAGCGAGTGTCCAACGACGACTACCACGCGTTGAGCAGCACGATCAGCGCGGCCTGGACACCGTCGGCCCGCTCGTCGATTCGGGCCGACGTCCAGCTCGGGGCCAATCGCCGAGGCAACCCGGGGCCCTACGGCTCCAATCCCATCGGCGCGTTCCCCGGCATCGACGCCGTCTCGCGCGGCACCAACGACACGGCTCTGTTCTCGCTGAATGTCCGACACGAGTGGAACGCTCTCACGGGGATGAGCGCCCAGGCGAGCTTCGGCGACCTGCGCTCGACCTTCGTCAGTCCATTCGGCCCCAGCAATTCGAGGACCCGGCGGGCGACTCTGCGCGCGCAGATCGATCGCACGCTGTCGGACGCGCTGTCGGCCTCGGCCGGCGTCGAGGCTCTGCTCGAACGCGCCGACAGCTCCTACATCCAGGGTCTTGCCGGGCCGGTGCCGGTCTCGCGCCATGTGATCGGCTATTTTGCCGAAGGACGCTACCAGGCCGGCGCGCGACTGTTCGTCACGGCCGGCCTGCGCGTCGAGCAGATCGCCCGCGAGGCGCTCGAGGCCGACCCGCTGGCGTTCGCGCCGCGGCCGGCCCTTCCGGCGTCGACGGTGATTTCTCCCAACCCGCGTCTCGCGGCCAGCTACTACCTGCGCACCTCGGATGCGGCACGCGGCAACTGGACGCGGGTTCACGCCAGCGCCGGCACTGGCATCCGCGCGCCTGACGGCTTCGAGATCGCGTTCACCGACAATCCGAATCTCAAGCCCGAGCGCAGCCGGAGCGTCGACCTCGGCCTCGAGCAGGCCCTGGCCGGCGGGCGGGTCGTGCTCGACGTCACGGGCTTCGTCAATCGATACGAGGACTTGATTGTCGCCGTCGGCCACGCGCTCGCGGACTACAGCCGCTTCCTCACCGACAACATCGCCAATGCGCGCGCGTCGGGCGTCGAAGCATCCGGCGCGCTCCGCACGCGGTGGGGCCTCGACGCGCGACTCGCCTACACGTTCCTCGACACGGCCGTGCTGGCCGTCGATCGGTCGAACGGCATCGCCCCGGCGCCGTTCACGGTTGGCGATCCGCTCATCCGTCGTCCCCGCCACCACGCGACGCTCGACGTGACCTGGACGCGCCACCGATGGTCGAGTTTCCTGCGCGTCGGCGGCCGCGGGCGCGAGCTGGATGTCGAGCCCAACTACGGGGCATCCGGCGGGCTCTTCTACGCTCCCGGGTTCGTCGTCGCCGATGCGGGCGCCACGTTCCGGCTCTCGACCCGCATCGACCTGCTGGCGCGCATCGAAAACCTCCTCGGGCGGCGGTACGAGGACGTCCTCGGCTATCCCTCGCCCGGCCGGACCTTCTCCGTGGGTGTCCGCCTTGCTTCAGGCCGATAACGTCACCTACGGGCACCTCTCTGCGGGACGCCGTCGCCGCGTCCCGCTCGCGGCATCGGCGGACGCTCTGCCGTCCACGACCGGTCCGGGCGTCCACCAGGTCACGCTCAGCGTCGAGAACGGCGCGATTGTCGGGCTTCTCGGCCCGAACGGGTCGGGCAAGACGACGCTGCTCCGGCTGCTCGCCGGCACACTGCGCCCCGAACGCGGAGATGTCCGGCTCGACGCCGTCAGCCTGACCGCGATGGCCCGCAAAGAAGTGGCCCGCCGCATCGCGGTCGTGCCGCAGGAAACGCATCTCGCGTTCGACTACTCCGTGCTCGAGGTCGCGCTGATGGGCCGCTACCCGCATCTCGGCGCCTTCGAGCTGGAAGGGCCGCGCGATCTGGCGGCCGTGCGGGACGGGCTCGAGGCGACGGGCACCCTCGATCTCGAAGACCGGCGGTTCTCGACCCTGTCCGGGGGCGAGAAGCAGCGCGTGGTGATCGCGAGCGCCCTGGCCCAGGCCGCCGACATCATGCTGCTCGACGAGCCGACGGCGTCGCTCGACCTCGGCTACCAGCTCGAGGTGGCCGCGCTGCTCGCGCGACTCAATCGCGAACGGGGCCTGACGCTGGTCGTCGCCACGCACGATCTCAACTTCGCGGCGAGCGTGTGCCGGGATCTCGTGCTCCTGCGGGAAGGCCGCGTGTTCGCCACCGGGCCGACCGCCGACGTGCTGACGCCCGATCGCATTGCCGCCCTCTACGGCGTCGCCGCCGAGGTGCAGTTCAGCCAGGCGGCCGGCCATCTGACCGTCGTCCCGCTGCGCAGGTCGGCCACCGGGGATTCAGCCGTCCATGCCGCACGGTAACGCGGCCACTGCGGATCGCATCGCAGCCGATCGCCGGCTGCCGCCCGGCATCCGGCGTCGACTGGTCCTGCAGGCCGGCGGGTTTTTCCTCATCGCCGTGGCCGCCTGCCTGGCGGCGCCGCTCATCGGCACCACCTCCATTCACTTCGGCCGCGTGTTCGATCGCTCCATCCCGTTTGCGGACAACGTGGACGCCCAGATCTTCTTCGTCGCGCGGCTGCCGCGGGCGCTGGCCGGCGCGCTGGTCGGCGCCACGCTGGCGATGGCCGGCGTCGTGCTGCAGGCGCTCCTCAGGAATCCACTGGCGTCGCCCTTCACGCTGGGCGTGTCGTCGGGCTCCGCCCTCGGCGCGATGCTCGCGATGTCGCTCGGTCTCCACCTGACGCTGTGGGGCGTGTCGGCGGTGACCGTGGCCAGCTTCATCGGCTCACTGGGCGCGGTCGCCATCGTGTACGCGCTCGCGCGGGCGCGCCAACAGGGATTCTCGACGAGCGTCCTGCTGCTGGCTGGAGTGACGCTGAACTCGTTCTTCTCCGCGCTCATCCTCTTCGTGCAGTACCTCGCGGATTCGTCCGAGGCGCTCCGCACGATGCGGTGGCTGATGGGCAACCTCGACATCGCCAGCTACAGCGCGCTGCTCGCCGCGCTGCCCTTTGCGGCGGTGGCGTGCATCGGATTCGCGTGGCTGCCTCGCGCGCTCAACGTGCTCTCGCTGGACGCCGATGCGGCCGCCTCGCGGGGCGTCGACGTGCAGCGCGTTCAGCAGGTCGCCTTCTTCAGCGCGTCGCTGGCGACCGGGGCTGCCGTGTCGCTCGGCGGGCCCATCGGGTTTGTCGGCATCATCGTGCCGCACATTGTCCGGCGGCTGCTTGGTTCCGATCATCGCATCGTCTTGCCGGCCTCGGCCTTCCTGGGCGCCGCGTTCCTGGTCGCGTGTGACGTGGCCGCCCGGACGCTGATGGCTCCGCTCGAACTGCCGGTCGGGATCATCACTGCCATTGTCGGGGGACCCTTCTTCCTATGGCTGCTCATACGGAGTACGTAGGATCGGCTGGCGGCCCTTCGACTCGCTCCGCTCGCTCCCTTCGACTGTCGCTCAGGGAGCCCCGAGCAACGTCGAGGGGCTCAGGACGGGCCCGCGGCTCGCGGCTGGCGGGAGCCGTCGCAGTCGCGGTGGCGTGGCTGCTGGCGCTCGTGCCGCTGTCGGCGCAGGCGCCGCAGCGGATCGTGTCGCTGGTCCCGTCTGCGACCGAGAGCCTCTTCGCGATCGGCGCCGGCTCCAGGGTCGTGGGGGTCAGCAGTTTCGACCGGTATCCTCCTCAGGTGGAACGTCTGCCGAGGGTCGGCGCGCTGATCGATCCGGACGTCGAGCGGATCCTGTCCCTGCGACCCGACCTGGTGGTGACCTACGCGAGCCAGGACGATCTGAATGCGCAGCTCGCTCACGCCGGCATCCGGACCTACCCCTACAGGCACGGCGGTCTCAACGAGGTTCTTGGGACGATTCGCGATCTGGGGAAGCTGACCGGCCTCGAGCAGGCGGCCGGGCGGGTGGTGTCATCCGTCGAAGCGGACCTGGCGCGCCTGCGCGATCGCGTCAAGGGCCTGCCCCGTCCGCGCGCCGTCCTGGTCATCGGGCGGGAGCCGGGATCACTGCGGGCCATCGACGTCAGCGGCGGCTACGGCTTCCTCAACGACCTGCTCGTAGCGGCCGGCGCGGACAACGTCTTCGGGGATGTCCACCGGGAGTCGCTGACCGTCTCGACCGAGGTGCTGATCGCTCGCGCGCCCGATCTCATCATCGAGCTGCACTTCACCGATCCGCCTGCTCCGGACGTGGTGGCTCGCGAAGGTAGCGCGTGGAATGGACTGCCGTCCCTGCCGGCCGTGCGGAACGGCCGTGTCGTGCTGCTCTACGGCGGCGAGCTGGTGGTGCCCGGACCTCGCGTGGCTCACACCGCCGAGGTCTTCGCCCGCGCCATTCATCCCCGATAGCCCTCTCGACGATCACTCGCGCCCGGGCGAGTCGCACGGCAGGGCGGGGAGCGGAGGCGCGGACATCACTCCCGGGAGTGATGTCCGGGGTCGACCCGCGTCAGCCCTCGTGCGTGGACGCGGGCTCGGACTGTGCCCGTTCCTTGGCCGCGCGTTCCTTTTCGAAGTCCGCCTTCGTCAGGAACGGAGGCGAATTCGGCGCCGGCACCTGGAGCTGGTATTCCCGCTCGGGCACCTTCGGGGTCTTGGCCGCCGCTCCTGCGCGCGGGGCGCGCGGCCGGCGGGGCGTTGCTGGTTTGGTTGTCGGGTCGGCTGATGCTCGGCGGGGCACGGTTTTACCTTTCAGTTCCGAGTGCGGGACAAGGGGCGGTACCGATTGAACGTGTGAATCCGGGAACGAGACAAGCGACTTGAGGAGTTCCGCCCGCTTGTGCGTCTCCTCCACATGGTCGGCCAGCCGGTCGGCGTCGACCCGTTCTCCGCAGTAGGGGCACCCGGCCTGCCGGGGCGCGGTTGACGGCGTATTCGATTCAGTCGCGCGAGGATCGCCCTCGGTCATCGTGTCTCCATGAGTGCGCGGTTACGGTCAAGCGAACTCGACGGCAACCTGCCTGGGAATCAGTCCTGCTGTCCAGGCCTCGTCGAGAAGCCTCCGCAACGCGGTGCGGCCGTGCTCGCCGTAGCCGAGCGTGAGATCGTTCACGTACATTCCGACGAACCGATCGGCCTTCGCGCGATCGAGTCCCCGGCCGAACTGCATGGCGTACTCGAGGGCCTCCTCACGATGCGTGAGACCGTGCTCGATGCTGGCGTGCAGCAGCCGGCTGACCCGCGCGATGGTCTCGGGGCCCAGATCGCGCCGGATGAGATTACCACCTAACGGCAGCGGGAGGCCGGCGGTCCGCGCCGCCCACCACTCGCCGAGATCGACGATCTTCTTGAGACCGTCTTCCCGGTATGTCAGCTGGCCTTCGTGGATCAGCAGGCCGGCCGCCACTTCGCGGGCCGTCACCGCCTCCTGGATCCGATCGAACGGCATGACGACGGTCTGGACCTTCGGATCGTAGAGGCGCAGGGCCAGCTTGGCCGTCGTCAGCTCCCCGGGCACCGCCACGGTGACGCCGGCAAGCGTCGACGGCCCGTCTTCTCTCGCCACCACGACCGGACCGTAGTTCGACCCCATGCTGGCGCCGTGAGGCAGCAGCAGGTAGCGATCGGTCAGGTGCGCGTACGCGTGGAACGACACCGCCGTGACCTCGTACTTGCCCTCGAACGCGGCGCGATTCAGCGTTTCGATGTCCGAGAGCACGTGCTCGAACTCGAGACCCTCGGTGTCGATCTTGCCCTTCGCCAGGGCATAGAACATGAATGCATCATCCGAATCCGGACTGTGTGCAACGGCAATGCGCATGTGTAGTTTCAGTGTACCACGTCTGCCGCCCCGCTCCCGGGTGGGGCAGGCCCTGTCCTATTTGGGCGGGGGAACGGGCGCGCCGTACAGCAGCTTCGCCCGCGCCTCGGCTTCCTTCTTCCGCTGCTCGGCCTCGCGCTGCCTCTTGGCCTTCTCCGCTTCCCACTGGATGAGCTGCTTGATCCCGTACAGCACCATCGATCCGATCGGGATGGTCGGCGACCGGAATTCCTGGGGCGTCATCACGTCGAGCATGTCCTGGTGCGTCGGTGCCCCCCACGGGACCGGTCCGGCGGCCGCGAGGTCCTTCGGGGTGAACAACATGATCGTCGGGGCCTCGGCCGTCACCTCGACGTAGAAGTCCAGCTTCAGCGGCGTGTAAGCCTTCGACGGCGGCTGTTCCGCCAGCTCGCGGCGCAGGCGCACCAGCGAGGCGGACAGCAGGTCGTAATTCAGTCCGGGACTCTTTGACGTCGCCGACGCGCTCGCATCCGGCCTGGCCGGCGCGGACTGATCCGCCTGCGCGTACACCAGCGCCGGCTGGGAGGCCATCATCACCGACAGCAGGCTTGCCAGCGCTTTGCGCATGTCGAATAAGACGCACTGGCGGGCCTGGCGGCCGTGTCGCTCGCAGATCCGGGCCGTCTTCGCTGGAGTCATGCGCGGCCTCGATCCTTCCATTCCTCGTACCACGCCATCTGAATGGCTTCGAGCTTCGCTTCGTTCGACGCACGCGGCGCGTCGTCAAAACCCTTCAGTGCGATGACCCGCTCGCGCAGGTCGGTGAATCTCACCGTCAGGGGATCAGTGCTCTCATCGGCGTCGCAAAGCGCCAGGGCAATCTCCTCGCTGTCGGTCCACTTCACGGCTTCACCTCCTCGAGAGGCGATTTGCCATGCGCGGCCTTGCCGAGCGAGATGCCGCCGCCCTCCTGCACGTAGTTACGGGTGTACATCGGAACTTCGCAGACGACCTCGCCGCTGACCACCGCCTGGCACCCCAGGCGCGACTGCGGCGTCACGTCCCACGCCGTGTCCAGGCGATCCGCCTCGTCTTCCTGCATCTCGCTGAGGTTCTGCATGCCTTCCTTCACGATGAGGTGGCAGGTCGTGCAGGCGCAGCTGCCGCCGCATGCGTGATCGAGCGGCACGTGGAAGTTGATCGCGATGTCGAGCAGCGAGCCCTGGCGCCCATGATGTGAGTACGCCAGCGTTGCGGGATCGAACTCGACCGTCTGCGCCTCGCCGTCGACGATGAAGACGACCCTGGGCATCGGGCGCCTACCTTCCCTCGACCTGAACGTCATCGGCGGCCCGGCCGGAGAGCGCCGCCCTGACCGTCCAGTTCATCATGACCTCCGCCAGGTGACGCGTCGCCTGGTTCAGGGTGCCGGTCCTGGCCTGGATCAGTTCCCGGTCCCCGGACGCCATGGCGGATTTTAGATTGCCGAGGGCCGCCTCGATGGCCGGAGTTTCGTGGCTCTCGAGCTCGGCCTCGGCAATCTGGTGGAAATCGGGCCGCCGGAGCGTCTTCTCGGTGGCGTGCATGATCGTCTCGGCCTCGTTCCTGGCCTCGATGAGCAGACGCGCGTCGACGTCATCCTGCGCATGCTCGAAGGATTCGAGCAGCATGCGCTCGACTTCCTCGTCGGTCAGGCCGTAGGACGGCTTCACCTCGATGGACTGCTCGATGTTGGTGCGCAGCTCCCGCGCCGCGACGCTGAGGATGCCGTTGGCGTCGATCTGGAACCGCACCTGGATGCGCGGCAGGCCGGCCGGCATGGGCGGAATGCCGCGCAGCTTGAAGCGCGCGAGCGATCGGTTGTCGTCCGCCATCTCGCGCTCGCCCTGCAGGACGTGGATGTCCACCGCGGTCTGGTTGTCCACGAACGTGGTGAACATGTCGCTCGCGCTGGCCGGAATGGTCGAGTTGCGCAGGATGATCTTGGAGGTGATCCCGCCCATGGTTTCGATGCCGAGCGAGAGCGGGGTCACGTCGAGCAGCAGCATCTCGCGCCGGCCGCTCACCAGGATGTCGGCCTGCACGGCCGCTCCTATCGCGACGACCTCGTCGGGGTTGAGGTCCGTGTGAGGCTTGCGGCCGAAGAGCCGTTCCACCTCGCGACGCACCGCCGGAATGCGCGTGGAGCCGCCGACCAGCACCACTTCGTCTATCCGGTCCGGCGTCAGTCCCGCATCGTCGAGCGCCTGCCGGCAGGGGGCGAGCGTGCGGGCGATGACGGGAGCGATGATCGACTCGAATTCGCTCCGGGTCAGCACGCGGCGAAAGCCGCCGTCGAGGCCCGGCACGCCGTCGACGCGGATTTCCGACGACTCGAGATCCGACAGGTCCCACTTGGCCTGGATCACCGCGTTTCGAACCCGCTGCACGGCCTCGGCGTGGGTTCCCGGGTCGATACCGAGACTGGCGATGATCTGCGAGACCAGCAGCCGATCGATGTCGTCGCCTCCGAGATGGGTGTCGCCGTTGGTGGAAAGCACCTGGAAGACGCCCTGCTCCACCTTGAGGATCGAAATGTCGAAGGTGCCGCCGCCGAGATCGTACACCGCGATGGTGCCGTCGTGGCGGCGGTCGAGGCCGTAGGCCAGGCAGGCCGCGGTCGGCTCGTTGATGATCCGCAGCACGTCGAGGCCTGCCAGGCGTCCGGCGTCGCGGGTGGCGATTCGTTGGGCGTCGTTGAAATAGGCAGGGACCGTAATCACCGCGCGGTCGACCTCCGGGTCGAACTCGCCTTCGGCGCCGAAGAACTTCTCGGCCCGCCGTTTCAGCTCCCGCAGGATGAACCCGGAAACCTCGGGCGGGGTCAGCACGCGGTCGCCAAGGGTGATGCGGATGACGCCGCCGGGATCCCCGCCGAGCGCGAAGGGGAACCACACGGTCTCCTCGCCGACGTCCTCGATGCCCTTGCCCATGAAACGCTTGACCGAGTAGACGGTCCGCGACGCGTCGACGAGCAGGCGCCGCTGCGCCTCGCGGCCGACGTACACCATGGCGTCTCCGTCGACCGACACCACCGAAGGCAGCAGCCGGTCGCCCGATTCGTCGGCGATGACGACGGGAGAGCCATTGACCACGCAGGCCACCAGGCTGTTGGTCGTACCGAGATCGATGCCGACCACCTTGCTCATGGCCGCGCGGTCCCCTCGTCTTGTGGCTGGCGCCTCGCCTGGGCAATCAGGGTGGACAGGTAGCTGCGCTCGAGCAGCACCGCCCGGAGGCTGTCGAGCGTCGCGCGGCGCGCGGAATCGCCCGCGTCGACCTGGGCGTCCCACGTCTCGGACAACCCGGCAAGCTGTCGATCGTGCTCGGCAACCTTCCGCTCGATCGGCGCGAGTGCGGCATCGAGCAGCGCGGCGATCTCGCTTGCGGGGCCGCCCTTGCGCTGCAGATCCTGGATGCGCTCGACCTCTTCGTTCAGCTCGAACACCTCTTCGAGCAGGCCCGGCGGCAGTTCGGCCGAGGCCTCACGCGACTCCTTCCGGGCGACCCCCTCGATCTTCATCAGATACTCGATGCGCACGATGGGGTCGCGAAGGACCCGGAACGCGTCGTTGAGGTACGACGAGCGTTCCAGGCTGGCGATCCGCTCGGCCGGGCTCGCGTTGTAGTAGTAGTCCGGGTGGAACTGACGGCTCATGTCGCGGAATCGCTGCTCGAGGTCGCGCTGGTCGATGCCGAGCTTGCGGGGCAGGCCGAAGAAGGCGAAGTAGTCTCCGTGCCTTCCAAGCGTCAGGATCTTGTCGCACCGCGGGCAGAAGTGGACGTCGGGCGGCGCGCTGGTGCCACAGTGTTTGCAGGGCTGGATCGGTACGGCAGAAGTATCTGGCTGCATAGGTTGGGATGAGGCGAGTTCCGAGTGCAACGCCGACAGGAGTCGCGCGGCGACAGACGGCCCCGCCGCCGAAGCGGCGGGGCCCGTTTGCGCTCGAGCCGGTCTGGGGGCCGTCGGGTGGCGCCGGTTCGAACGCAACCTCGTTGACCGGAACATCCGGTCGAATCTGGTCCGATCGAGCTACACCTGGAACGACGAGCCGCACCCGCACGTGCTCTTGGCATTGGGGTTGATGAAATGCAGCCCCTTGCCCATCAGCGCCGTGTCGTACTCGAGCGTCGTTCCCTGCAGATAGATGTAGCTCTTCTTATCCACGAAAATCCGCGTGCCGTCAGGCCCTTCGAAGACCTGGTCGCCTGCGCGCGCTTCCTGTTCCCAGCTGAAGGTGTAACTCAGACCCGAACAGCCGCCGCCCTTGATGCCGACACGAAGCCCGCCGCTCGTGATGCCCTGCTTGGCCATCAGCTTCCGGATGTGGCCGGCTGCCGTCTCTGTAATCTGTATCATGGCCGTTCCCCGTTATACCGTCGGCTGCGCAGCCGCGCCCGCCTCCGCCGCGGCGTCGTCGGCGGCCTGCTTGCGCTTGTAGTCCGCGATCGCCGCCTTGATCGCATCTTCCGCCAGCACCGAGCAATGAATCTTGACGGGCGGCAGGCTCAGCTCCGCCACGATATCCGTGTTCTTGATGGCCAGAGCCTCGTCCACCGTCTTCCCCTTGAGCCACTCGGTCGCCAGGCTCGAGCTGGCGATGGCCGATCCGCACCCGAAGGTCTTGAACTTGGCATCGTCGATGATGCCGGTCTCGGGGTTGACGCGAACCTGCAACTTCATCACATCGCCGCACTCCGGCGCGCCGACCAGGCCGGTTCCGACCCGGCTGTCGTCCTTCGGCATCGAGCCCACGTTGCGGGGGTTGTTGTAGTGGTCAACCACTTTGTCCGAATACGCCATGTTGCCCTCATGCACCGCCAAAGCCGGCGGTCAGCCCGCCAGCCGTCAACAGCCGCGTCGTTCCTTCCCGGCGGCCCCCCGGCCTACTGCTGCTCTGCGGCCCAACGGACCTTGCTCAAGTCCACGCCCTCTTTCACCATCTCGTAGAGGGGCGACATCTCGCGCAGCCGGCTCGCCACCGACACGACCTTGTCGGCCACGTAGTCGACCTCTTCCTCGGTGTTGAACCGCCCAAGTCCGAAGCGGATCGACGAATGCGCCAGGTCGTCGCCGGTCCCCAGCGCCTTCAGCACGTAGGACGGCTCCAGGCTGGCCGAGGTGCACGCCGAGCCGGAAGACACCGCCACGTCGTTGATGCCCATCAGCAGCGATTCGCCCTCGACATACGCGAAGCTGATGTTCAGGTTGTTCGGCAGCCGGTGTTCCATCGAGCCGTTGATGAAGATCTGGTCGAGGCCGTCGTGCAGCTTCCGGTTCAGCCGATCGCGCAGCGCGCCGATGCGGCCCATTTCCGACGCCATCTCGAGCCGGCACAGCTCGGCGGCCTTGCCCATGCCGACAATGCCCGGCACGTTCAGCGTGCCCGAGCGCATGCCCCGCTCGTGGCCGCCCCCGTCGATGATCGGAGCGCACAGCACGCGCGGATTGCGCCGGCGCACGAACAGCGCGCCCACGCCCTTGGGGCCGTACATCTTGTGCGCCGAAATCGAGGCAAGATCGACCTTCGACGCGTTCACATCGAAGGGCAGCTTGCCGACGGCCTGCACCGCGTCCGTGTGGAACAGGATCCCGCGCTGGCGCGTGAGGGCCCCGATCTCGGCGACGGGCTGGACGACGCCGATTTCGTTGTTGGCGGTCATGATCGACACGAGGATCGTCTTGTCGGTCATCGCGTCGCTCAGCCGATCCAGGTCGATCAGGCCATCCTTGCCCACCGGCAGGTAGGTCACCCTGAAGCCTTCTTTCTCGAGGCGCTTGCAGGTGTCGATGACCGCCTTGTGCTCGGTGACCTCGGTGATGATGTGATCGCCCTTGTCCCGGTACATCTGGGCCACGCCCTTGATCGCCAGATTGTCGGACTCGGTCGCTCCGCTGGTGAAGATGATTTCCTTGGCGTTCGCCCCGATCAGATCGGCGATCTGCTGGCGCCCCTTCTCGACGGCCGCCTCGGCTTCCCACCCGAATCGATGATTGCGGCTGGCGGCGTTTCCGAACCGGTCGGAGAAGAACGGCAGCATCTCCTCGAGCACCCGCGGATCGACGGGCGTCGTGGCGTGGTAATCCATGTAAATGGGGAACTTCAGCATCACATCCCAACCTCGTCCAGAGCCGCGCCGGCCTCAGGCGCGGGGCTGCACCACGGCGGCGCGAACCGACGAATGCGGGCGCTCGAGGGGCAGCGTGTCGTTGGCCAGCTCCGAGACCGTGCAGGTCGCCAGCGCCGACAGGATGATCTCCCGGACCCGCCAGAGCGGATCCCGCACGTTGCACTTGGCGAACTGCCCGCACCGATCGGCGTGCGCCGAGCACGCGGTCACGGCCACCGGGCCGTCGATGGCCTGGATCACGTCCGCCACCGACATGGCGATCGCCGCACGCGCCAGCTGGTACCCGCCGCGCGTCCCCTGCTGGGACACGAGCAGCCCGCGGCGGGTGAGCCGTTGCAGGACCTTCGCCATGAGCTCGATCGGGATGTCGTAGGCCTCGGCGATCTCGCGCGCGCTGGACGAGCCGCGTTTGAGGGCGAGGTGCTTCATCGCGATCAGGGCGTAATCCGTCTTCTTCGACAGCCTCAACATAATGAGCTTCGCTAAATACGACCCTTAGAGTCCTATATTAAGGCCCGGGGGCGCCGAGGGTCAAGCGGGCCTGCGCGGCGGCCACTGTGCCGCCGCCTGGACCGCACCCGCACAATATGCGCCGCCCCGTCGTAATCGGGGCGTCCTGACTAGTATCTCGGCAAGCTTGGATCGACCTTGTCGGCCCACTCGGTGATTCCGCCCACGAGGTTACGCGCGCGGGTGAAGCCCATGTGCCGCAGGTAGGCCACCGCCCGCACGCTGCGGACTCCCCGGTGGCAGTACACGATGAACTCGGTGGCGGGGTCGAGTTCGGCCAGGCGGCGTTCGAGGTCGCCGAGCGGCATGAGCTGCGCGCCAGGCAGTCGCACGATCTCGAATTCCTGCGGCTCACGCACGTCGACCAGCCTCAGCGACTCGCCTCGATCGAGCCGGCCCTTCAGGTCCTCGGAGGTGATGTGGAAATCGGGCGGCGGCGGCCCTGCCTGTGGCTCGTCGTGGTGTCGCAATCCGCAGAACTCCTCGTAGTCGATGAGCGTCGTGATGGTCGGGTTCGCGCCGCAGACGGGACACTCCGGGTCTTTCCGCAGCTTCAGTTCCCGGAACTTCATCTTCAGGGTATCGATCACGACCAGGCGGCCGGCCAGCGAGTCGCCGATCCCGAGGATGAGCTTCAGCGTCTCGGTCGCCTGGATCGTGCCGATGAGGCCCGGCAGCACGCCGAGCACGCCGGCCTCCGCGCAGCTGGGCACCAGGCCGGGCGGCGGCGGCTCCGGGTAGAGACATCGGTAGCAGGGGCCGTCGGCGGTTGCGAACACGGAGGCCTGCCCCTCGAACCGGAAAATCGCACCGTAGATATTGGGCTTTCCGAGAATGACGCACGCGTCGTTGACGAGGTACCGCGTCGGGAAGTTGTCGGTCCCGTCAACGATGACGTCGTACCCGCGCAGGATGTCGAGCGCGTTGGTCGAGTCGAGCGTCACCTCGTGGAGGGCGATCTTCACGTCGGGGTTCAGGGCGGTCAGGCGGTCCTTCGCCGAGAGCAGCTTCGATCGGCCGACCTGGGTCGTGTCGTGGAGGATCTGTCGCTGGAGGTTGCTGAAATCGACGAGATCGAAGTCGACCAGCCCGAGCGTGCCGACGCCGGCTGCGGCGAGATACATGGCCACTGGTGACCCGAGGCCGCCCGCACCGATGCAGAGCACCCGGGACGCCTTCAGGCGCTTCTGCCCGTCCACGCGAATCTCGGGCAGGATCAGATGGCGGCTGTAGCGGGCGATCTCCTGGTTCGACAGCTCGGCAAGGTCTCGGCCAGCGAGGAGATTGGCTGGGGACATACCACTACTGTACCAAGGCTAGGGGCTAGGGGCTAGGGGCTAGGGGCTAGGGGCTAGGGGCTCGCGGCCGGCGTCGCCCTCGCACCTGCCACTGCCATGGCTACCGCCCCAGGGGCCGGAGGCTTATGCCTCCGAAACGGCTATACGAAAGCCGACGCTGTAGGAAAACGTGTCGGGCGGGACGGGAAGCCGATGCGCGCAGCCGAGCTGCGCCGGGTCGTGATTGGTCCAGGACCCGCCGCGAAGCACGCGCAACGTGCCCGTCGGCGGCCCGGTCGGGTTCCTGGTCACGCCGAACCCGTAGCAGTCGGCGCGGTACCAGTCGGACACCCATTGCCAGACGTTTCCGGCCATGTCGTACAACCCGACGTCGTTTGGAGGCATCGATCGAACAGGGCTGGTGCCGGCGGTCGGCTTGGTCCGCCCCGGAGCGAGATAGTTCGCACGCGTCGCCTCCAGCCCGTCGCCCCAGGGGTATCGCGCGCCCTCGCGCCCGCCACGGGCCGCCTTCTCCCACTCTGCCTCGGTTGGCAGCCGCACCGGCCGGCCGGTCTCCCCCGCCAGCCACCGGCAATAGCCGCTGGCATCGTCGTACGTCACGAGCACCACGGGATGGGCGCCCATCTTCTCGGGCGGCGTGCCGCCCGACCAGCAGTAGGGTCTGCACAGGTGCCTGAATTCGTGGGCACGGTCCCCGGGCACGACAGCCGGCAGGTAGTGGACGTCCGGGGCGCGATGGTCGGTGGCTTGCACAAACCGCTCGTACTCGAGGTGCGTGACGGGGCAGGCGCCAATCCAGAACCCGTCGAGCGTGACCCGGCGCTTCGGGCGCTGGTTCTCGTCGCCGTCATCGCACCCCATCGAAAAGGGACCGGGTGGGATCCGCACGATCTCAGGGAGGGTGACGGCGGGCACGACCCGCGAGTATATCTTCAAGGCGGACGCGATGCGATACATGGTCGGAATTTCCGCGCCGGGCGCGACGGCCTGTGCGGTTGGAGTTTGCCGCGTTCTGACCGGTGTCAGGTACACTGAATGCTCTGGCTGCGCCCGCCTCGATGCCGCGTGTCGTCGGCTTCCGGGCGACGCCCCGGGTGATGTCCGGAGGAGGATCGGATGAAGATTCAGCGCTTCGCGATGGAACGCATGCAGTCGACCTACGAGAACCAGGTCGAGTACAACCTCTCGGAAAGCGGCGTCCATCCCATGCGCGTGTCCGAGCTGCTGGGCGATCCGTCCGACCGCGACGCGATGCTCGCGCAGGAGCTGGTCTACCCGCAGTCGAACGGCACGATCGAGCTCAGGTCCCTCGTCGCTGCCATGTACCCCGGGGCCACACCCGACCACGTCGAAGTCACCAACGGCGGCTCGGAAGCCAACTTCGTCACGATGTGGTCGCTGGTGGAACCGGGCGACGAGGTCGTGATGATGGTGCCGAACTACGGCCAGACGCTCGGGCTCGCGGGCGGCTTCGGCGGCATCATGCGCGAGTGGCCGCTGGTGTTCTCCCCCGGGCAGGGCCGATGGGGCGTCGACCTCGACGCGCTCGGCCGCCTGGTCAACGCGCGAACGAAGCTCATCGTGATCTGCAACCCCAACAATCCGACCGGAGCGCGGTTCGACGCGAAGGACCTCGACGCGATCTGCGCGATCGCGGCAAAGCACGGCGCGTGGGTGCTCTCGGACGAAATCTACCGCGGCGCCGAGATTGACGGCGAGGAAACGCCTTCCGTGTGGGGACGATACGAGCGCGTCATCGTCACGAGCGGACTGTCGAAGGCCTACGGGCTGCCGGGCCTGCGCATCGGCTGGATCGTCAGCACGCCGGCGGTCGTCGAGAACACGTGGTCGTATCACGACTACACGACCATCGGCCCCGGCACGCTGAGCGACCGGTTCGCGCGCATCGCGCTGCAGCCGGCCACCCGCCGGAAGATTCTCGATCGGACCCGGAAGATCCTGACGACGAACCTGCCGGTGATCCTGGGGTGGTTCAACGCGCACGCCGACTACTTCAGCTACGCCCTGCCCCAGGCGGGCGCCATCGTGTACACGAAGTATCACGATTCGATCAACTCCACCGATCTCGTCAATCGTCTTCGCATCGAGAAGAGCGTGCTGATCGTGCCGGGTGACCACTTCGGGATGGACGGGTATCTCCGAATCGGATTCGGATCCGAGACGCGGTACCTTCGGGACGGCCTCGACCGCCTCGCAGACCTGCTGCGGTCCCTGCAGACCAAGAGGGGCGCGTAACATGAACCGGGTTTCGTATCTCGATCTGCTGCTGGTCGGGTTCGGCAAGGTCGGGCGGCGTTTTGCGAGGCTCCTGCAGGAGCGATCCGTGCGGTTGCGGAGCGAGGAAGGCCTGAGCTGGCGCGTGGTCGGCATCTCGACCCGGAGCCACGGGTGCGTGTTCGACTCGCACGGCGTCGACCTCGAGCGTTCGCTCCAGATCGTCGAGGCGGGACGGAGCCTGAACTCGCTGTCGGAACACGAGGTCGATCGCTCGCTGCGCGCCGACGCCACGGGCCTGGAACTCATCCGGCACGCCACGGGGGAACTGCCCCGGCGCCGCCTGCAGCAGCTGGTCGTCTGCGAGACGACGGTGCTGGACATCAAGAACGGCCAGCCGGCGACCAGCCACGTGACGGCGGCCCTGCGCGGAGGCGCGCACGTCATCACCGCGAACAAGGGGCCGGTGGCGTTCGCCTACCGGGAACTGCAGGCCCAGGCGTCCAGCGCGCGGCTCTCGTTCCTGTTCGAAGGCGCGGTGATGGACGGCGTGCCCATCTTCAACCTGGTGCGCGAGACCTTGCCGGTGGCGGAGATTCTCGGATTCCAGGGCGTCATCAACGCGACGACCAACTACATCCTGACGGCGATGGAAGATGGCCGCACCTTCGACGAGGCCCTCCGGGAGATGCAGACGGCCGGCATCGCGGAAGCCGATCCGTCATTCGACGTGGACGGATGGGACGCCGCCGCCAAGTGCGCCGCGCTCATCAACGTGCTGATGCACGGCACCCAGACGCCCCAGACGATCGAGCGGGCCGGGATCGGCGGGATCACGCCTGAACGCGTGCAGGACGCCGTCCGCCGCGGCAAGCGGCTGCGCCTGGTCGCGAGCGGCCAGCGGGAATCCGGTCAACTGGTCGGGCGCGTCGCGCCGGTCGAAGTCGACGAGTCGAGCCCGCTGGCGTCGCTGACAGGCGTGCAGAATCTCCTGATGCTGCGCACCGATGTGCTCGGCGAAATCGGGCTGCTGCAGCACGACGGCGGCCTGGAGCAGACGGCCTACGCGCTCATCAGCGACCTGGTGTCCATCGCCAGGCACTTCGGGAAGGATGAAGCGTAGGCTGCCATGAACCGCCCCTCATGAGTGCGGAGCCGAGTCCGTCGCCGGAGGCACCGCGGCCGCTGGATGGGGTCATGGTGCTCGATCTGTCGCGGGTGCTCTCGGGGCCGTTCTGCACGATGATGCTCGCCGACATGGGCGCGCGCGTCATCAAGATCGAGCGTCCGGGCCGCGGCGACGACACCCGGCAGTGGGGGCCGCCGTTCATCAGCGGCGAGAGCTCGTATTTCCTGAGCATCAATCGAAACAAGCAGAGCGTCGCGCTGGATTTCAAGCACCCCGCAGGACGGGCGCTGCTCGACCGGTTGGTGGAAAAGGCCGACGTCCTGGTCGAGAATTTCCATCCCGGCACGCTCGACAGGATGGGCCTTGGATACGACGACGTGTCGGAGCGGCATCCGGGCCTGATCTATTGTTCGATCACGGGCTACGGCCGGACCGGGCCGAATTACGATCGCCCGGGTTATGACGCGATCATCCAGGCCGAGGGCGGCCTGATGAGCCTGACCGGCGCGGAGGACGGCGAGCCGTTCCGGCTTGGCGTGCCGATCGCCGATCTGGCCACCGGGATGTTCGCGGCGCAGGGCATCACCCTGGCACTGCTGGTGCGACACAGGACGGGCCGCGGGCAGCACGTCGATGTGAGCATGCTCGACGCGGTCGCCTCCGTGCTGACCAGCCAGGCGGGAATCTACTTTGCCACCGGGTCGGCGCCGGTCCGGATGGGCAACAGGCACCCGAGCATTGCGCCCTACGACGCCTATCCGGCAGCCGACGGCACGTTGATCCTGGCCGTGGGCAACGACGGACAATGGGTGCGATTCTGCGAAACGGCCGGCCTCGATCACCTCGCCGCCGATCCGCGGTTCGCGACCAACGCCGATCGCGTCAGGCGGCAGGCTGAGCTGCGGCCGCTCATCGAGCAGGTCATCCGCCTGCGGCCCCGGCAGGAGTGGATTGACACGCTCGTGCCGGCCGGAGTGCCGTGCACCGCGGTGCGCGATCTCGCCCAGGTGCTGACCGATCCGCAGTTGCTGTCGCGGTCGATGGTGCAGCAGATGTCCCATCCATCGGCCGGCCTGATCTCGATGCTGGGCGTGCCGGTGAAGCTGTCGGCGACGCCGGGCCGGATCGTCAGTCCTCCGCCACGTCTCGGCGAGCACACGGCGCAGGCGCTCGAAGGCGTCCTGGGCCTGTCGTCGCAGGAAATCACCGATCTTGCGCGCGAGGGGGTGATCGAACTCCTTCCGCCTCTTCCATGAGCAGGTCCGCCATGCCGATTGAAGTGTCCGCGATCAAGCGTCAGGTGCAGCAGCGTCTCGAACAGATCAAGCAGGCGGCCGGCGCGCGCCGGACGCGCGTGGCCGAGGCCGAGCGGCTCTTCGAGCCGTTTCTGACCAACACGGCCATTCCCGTGTTTCGGACCGTCGCCTCCGTGCTGTCGTCGGAGGGGTACCCCTACAAGGTGCATACGCCGGCGGGCGGGGTCCGCCTGGCCTCGGATCGGTCCGCGCACACCTACGTCGACCTTCGCTTCGACACGTCTCACGACACGCCGCAGGTCATGGCCGAGATCAGCCGCGAACGGGGCAGCCACATCCTGGCCGATGACAAGCCCCTGTGCGAGGGCAAGACCATCAGTGAGATCAGCGATGAAGACGTGCTGGCGCTGCTTCTCGAAGCGATCGGGGAACTGGTGGAGCGGTGAGACAGACAGGCTGGAGGCTTGAGGCTTAAGGCTGGAGGCCTGATTCACTCCGCCGGGAGACCGGGCTCAGGGTGGCAGAGATCGGCGCGACGACGGGTCGGTCGTGCAGTCGGTCCCTTGAGCCGAGCCGAGGGCGGTAGGTCGCAAAACGCAACGCAAGGGCCGAAATCCGGGATGGGTCGGACCCGTCCCTGCCGCCGACAGCACCCTGAAGACGCGATTTGCCGCCCTTCGACGTTGCTCAGGGCGCCCCGTGGTTCGGCAAGCTCACCACGCCCTGAGCCAAGTCGAAGGGCGAGCAAGGCCGAGGGGCGGCGAGTGCGAGCGGGACCGCGGAACGACTGACCAATCGTCGTAACTCATACGGGAGGAGACACCCGTGCTCAGGCCAGGCGCTCGGTGAAGGAGGTGTCGATGCCTTCTTTGCGCAACTGCTCCACGAACGCGCTGCGGTCGTACGCCTTCCGATACGCCTCGCGCGCGTCGACCGCGCCGCTCTGAACGAAGGCGACCAGCGCATCGTTCATCGGCACCATCCCTTGTTTTCTGCCGGATTCAATCGCCCGCGGCAGCTGGGCGATCCTGGCGTCGGCGATGAGCGCCGAGACGGCAGACGTGTTCAGGAGGACTTCGCGGGCCGCCGCGCGCCCGCCGCCCGTCTTCCGGAGCAGCACCTGGGCCACGACTCCGCGCAGCGTCTCGCTCAGCGTCAACGCCACCTGGGTGCGGCGATCGCTCGGGGCCTGGTCGAGGAGGCGCGCCAGGGCCGCTGACGCCGCTCCGGCGGTGACCGACGCGATCACCAGGTGTCCGGACTCGGCAGCCTCGAGCGCGAGCGCCATCAACTCGGGCGTCCGCAAGTCCTCGATCACGAGCACGTCGGGGTTCTCACGCAGCGTGGCCCGCGCCGCGGCCAGCACCTGGTCGGCGTCGCCGCGAACTTCCCGCTGGCTGATCATGCCCTTGCGGCTTTCGTGAACGACCGCGATCTCGGATTCGAGCGTGACCACGTAGTCAGCCCGGCCCCGGTTGACCAGGTCCACCAGGGCGGCAATCACGGTGGACTTGCCGCTCTGCCGCGGGCCGGCGATCAGAATGAGCCCGTCGCGCTCGGCGGCCAGCGCCTGGATGTCGCGCGACAGCCCGAGCTGGTCGGCTGACACGACTCGTGCGGGAGTCAGCCTGAACACGCCGCCAGGCCCGCGATGGTCCCTGAAGCTGAGGCACCGGATGCGCCCGATGTCCGGAAATTCGCACACCCACTCGGCGCCGGGGCCGCCGGTGGGCGCGTCGCTCTTGTTCTTTGGCGCCAGCTCGTGAATGAGCGCGTCGACGTCCGCCTGACCGAGGATTGGCTCGGTCTCGAGCCGGACCACCTCGTCTTCGATCCGGATGGCTGGCCGCGCGTCGGTCATCAGGTAGAGCGTCGACGCGCCGCGGGCCGCGGCCGTGCGAAGCAGCCGTCCAACGCCCATGAATCGCGGCGAAGGCGACGGCGTCCTGGTACCCTCGGACTCGATCGGACTGCGGGTCAGCGAGACAACCCGGGCTGCAAGAGCCTCATCGGGAGGGGCGAGCCTCCGGTCCAGCGGCAGCCCCAGTTCCACGTCGTCCAGATCGCCGCCCGGACGCCTGACGCCGGATTCGCCTGCCGCGATGTCGCGCCGGCCTGCCAGATTCTGGTGTCCGTGTTGAAGCCTGTGGCGGCGCCACGAGCGGCACAGGGGGCGCCGGCCGCGTCTGGGGTGACGCGGGGAGCGCGGGACTCGATGCTCGTGTCGCGGGTGGTCCGGCTGGGGGCGCAGAAGTCGCCGGAACGGTCGTGCGCGGCGCGGGTGGTGCCAGCCCCGGTCCGGACGATGAAACGCGTGGCCCAGGACCTCCTGCGGCGGACACAGGTGTCGAGGCGGACGGCGAGGTCGCCGCAGGGCGCGATGCCGAAGGCGCAGGGATTACGGGAGCCGGCGGACGCACCGATGGCGGCGCCACCGGCGGCGCGGGCGTCGGCGGGACCACAGGGCGCGCAGCGGATGGCGCGACAGGCGCCGCGGGCGGCGGAACAGGCCAGCCATATCTCGTCGTGTGCGGCACAGGCGTCACGCTGCCTGGCGCACGCTGCGCGATTGGCGGCACAGGCGTCGCAGAACCTGCCGGGCGCATCGGCGGCACAGGCGTCGCAGAACCTGCCGGGCGCGCCGGCGGCACGGCCGCCGCAGGTGCTTCCGGGCGAGACGCGGCTGGCGTGACGGGCGCCGCCGAGGGCGACCAGGTCCGTGTCGTATGCGGCGCCGGCGCCGAGGTGCCCGGCGCGACAGGCGGCGCGGTGCTCGCGGGAATTGAAGGAGCCGCCGGCGATGACGAGGGCGGCGCGCCGCGTGGCCCGGGCGTCACAGACGGCGTGGCATATCGTGCGGTCCGCGGCTCGACGCGGTGGCGCGGGGGTCGACGGTGCGTCCGCGCGCACCGCGGATGGCGCTGGCAGTTCGGCGCGCGGAGCCTGCGTCACAGACGGCGTGGCGAATCTCGCCGTGCGCGGCCCGGGCATCGCAGAGGTGGGAGATGGAGTCGCGGCGGGTGGCGCCTCCCTGGTAACGTGCGGATCCGGGTTCGGCGCCTCGATAGCGCTCCGCCTTCGCCTCAGTTCGATCCAGACGTCGTCTTTGCCGCAGGCCGCCACGATCGTAAACGAATCGGCGGGCGCACCCGCGGCGCGCACCTCGGCCTCGGCCGAGCCGGCCCTGGTGAAGGTCGCCAGGGCTTCGGCCGGGAGGATGCCGCGCACCAGCCCCAGGATCGCGTCCAGCTTGAGCGGGATGCGCGAGATCGTGAGGGGGCCCGACGGCGTCAGGATGTATGGCTGCTCGCCGACGTGCATGACGAGACCGTCCCCGTTGGACCTCAAGACGGCCGCGATCAGGTTGTCGAGAAGCGCCACGAGGTGGTCTCCGACGAGCCGGTCAGGACGAAACGGGCCCCTGGTGTTTCGACATGAGACACCTCCAGAGCCAGCCTTCTCTGGTTTCGGCCGAAACAGGGGCCGGCATTAGCTAGGACGGGACATTTCGGCGTCCGGATCTCGGGTGAAGGCCGAGGGCCGGAGGATGGAGGCTGGCGCCGGCTACCGTCTCGGCTCGCCGCCCACCTCGTAGATTCGCACCATTTCCACGAGCTTGAACCCACGCGTCTGGTAGGGCGCGACGATGCGGTGCGCGCGGAGGTACTGGATCATCCCGTCGTCTGCGTAGTCGGGCTCGCCGATGCCCTCCAGCCCGGACAGCCTGCGCCCGAAATCGGCAAACGTCATGGCCTTCTCGGCCACCCGGCGGGTTCCCGAGAAGACGAGAAGACGGCGCACAGGCACCTGGCGGACGCGCGTGCCAAAGCCCACGAACAACTCGTTGGATATGAACGCGTAGCTCGGCTCGTTGCGGCCAGCCGGCGCGTCTTCGACCTTCAGGAATTCAATCCCGTCGAGCCCCTTCAGCGCCTCGACAAGGCTGATGGTGAAGTCGCCGTCGCCGGACCACGCGGTTCGGTCAATCTGCACGATACGGCCTGCGCAAGACCCGCATGAGTCCTGACCTCAGCTCGAGCTGGAACGATGCCGCGCGAAGTGGTCTCCAGAACGACCCCGGGTTGAACACGCTCGCCTGATGGAGGGCGGCTCCTCAGGGCCGCCAGACTCGCCGGGGCTGACCGCCTACGCCAAGGCTACGGCGGTCCGCCGAAGCGTCCCGCGAAGGCGGAAGCCCCGGCCTCCATCTGACTCGGCATCCACCTGACACGGCCGCCTCCGGACCTGATGGAGGGCGGCTCTTTAGAGCCGCCGGCCGCCAGCCTGATCCCGGCTCGCTATTCCCCGCTGTAGCTGGCGTAGGAAGTCGGCGTCTCCCAGACGCGAACCACCTCGACCGGGAAGCCCTGGCTCTTGGCAAAGTCGTAGATCAGCTTGGCGAGATGCTCGACGGTCGGGTTGGTGTCGACAATGAAGATGGGCTCGCCAAGCTTGCGCAGCGGCTCCACCAGCGGGTCGTCGTGCCGCAGGATCATCTGGTGATCGAGCTCGGCGTCGATCCACCCCTTGATGACCCGCTTGATGTCGCTGAAATCGACCACCATGTTGCGGTCGTCCAGCGAACCGCTGCGCACGTCGATTTCGGCCACCGCGTTGTGGCCATGCGGGTGCTTGCAGACCCCGTTGTAGTCGAGCAGGCGATGCCCGTAGCAGAAGTCGATGCGCTTGGTGACAGAGTACATGCCAGCATTCTAAACCCTGAGCGCATCTGTCGGGTGCATCTGTTCACCCGGGCCACCCGCGCCGCGGACACCAGACTCCGCGACGTTCTGCGCAGGCACGGGCGATTGTGGATCGTCAGGCGGGTGACCAGGCATCCCCGACCCGGGGTCTTAAGACCCCGGGCTCCATCAGTCAGGGTGGTCTCTGATCACCCTCGTGGTCCATCAGTCAGGGTGGTCTCGATGACCCTCGGGGTCCATCAGTCAGGGTGGCCTCTGAAGACCCCGGGCTCCATCAGACAGGGTGGCCTCTGAAGACCCCCAGGCTGCATCAGACAGGGTGGCGTCTTGTTTACCGGCTTCGCACCGTGATCGACCCGTCGCCGGATTCGAGGCGCAGCGCCTTGCCGCCGGCGCCGAGCTTCCCCTTGAGAGTGTGCTTGTCCTGCCGCCCGCCGTCTGTGACCACCGCCCCGTCCACGTGCAGCGTCCCGTCGCCCGTGTGCGCGTCGATGTCCGCGTCAAACCTGGACGGAAGCTCGACGTGGACGCTGCCGTCGCCGGTCCGAACCTCCCAGTCCGCGTCCATCACGCTGCCGTCTTTCGCCCGAAGCGTGGCCGATCCGTCCCTGGTCTCGAGCTGAACGGCCTTCAGCCGGCCCTCGAGCAGCACGCTGCCGTCTTCGGTCCGGATGTCGGCGCGCCCGTCGACGTTGCGGGCGTTGACCGATCCGTCGCCCGATCGGACGATCAGTTCGCCGGTGAATTCGTCAGCCTTCACGCTGCCATCGGTGGACTCGAGGCTGGCTCGTCCGGAGAGCCCCAGCAGGCTGATCGACCCATCCCCGCTGCGTGCGACCAGATTCGATGATTTCGGGACCGAGGCGACGATGTGGGCGCTCGGTGACACATTGAGCCCGAGGCCCCGAATCTGCACGCCCGTGCCGGGTTTCGGGATATTGACGGTAATCGTGTCGCCGGACTGCACCGCGCTGACATGAATCGCGTCGGTTGCGGCCTTGTCCGGTCCCCTCTTCTCGATTTCGATGAGGACTTCCTGTCGATCCCAGCCGCGGATCTCGATGGATCCGTCGAAGGTCGTCAGGTCGAGTTGCGGGGTGCCGGTGACCGCGAAACGCTTTTCTTCGCGGACCACGAACTGGTTGGTCGCAAGGGTGAGCTCGCAGCCTGCCGACAGGACCGCGAGAAGCACCGAAGTTGTCAGGGAAATGAGAGCGGATCTGCGGGTCGTGCGCATTGAAGCCTCCACTCCTGCTAATACGCGCGCCGGGGCGATAGGGTTCGGGGAGGAGAGCCGAACGTCACTCCCGGCCAGCCTGTCCCAGACACGCCTGGCCTCCGATGAGCGTGTCGACGACCTGCATCCGCTGGTCCAGCACGACGAGATCGGCGATCGCACCCTCGGCGATGACACCGTGCCCATGGAGACCCAGCTCGCGCGCAGGCGTGGTGGCGCACAGGACCGCGGCGTCGACCAGGCTCAATCCCACGACTCCCGTCAGCACGCGGAACACCCGGTCCATCGTCGCCGTGCTTCCGGCCAGCGTCTGGTCGTCGAGAAACGACGCTTGGGCGGTCACGAAGATGGTCCGCCCGCCGAGCCGGGCACGGGCGCCCGGCGGCAGGCCGGCGCCGGCGCTGCCGTCGGTAATGGCCATGACGCGGTCGGTGCCCTTCGCGGCAACCGCCACCCGCATCATGCCCGGATGTACGTGGTATCCGTCGCAGACCAGTTCCGCCGCGAGATCGGCCGACTGAAGCACGGCCCCGGCAAGACCCGGCTCGCGATGTCCCATGCGCGACATGCGGTTGAAGAGGTGGGTGGCCTGCTTCGCTCCCGCCTGGACGGCTGCCAGCCCCTGGTCGAACGTCGCCCCGGAGTGCCCGAGCGACACGATGCACCCGGATCGGGCCAGCTCGCCGACAAGCTCGAGGCCGCCGGTGATCTCGGACGCCAGTGTCACGATGGCGACGTCGGGCCGTGCGGATTCGATCGCGGCGAGGATGTCACCGGCTTCGAAGCTGTCTTCTTCGTCCGCCGGCTCACTGGGATGGCCCGCTCGATCGCCTTCTGGCGACACGTGCGCGGACGCCGCCCCGCCCGGAACACGGAGGCATCGCGCAGCCTGGGCGCCCCTGAAGTCCGGGTTGATGAAGTTGCTCTCGAGGTGGGCCGGCAGGACTCGCGCGGCAGCAGGGGCGGGTGACAGGCGAGCCGCCCGGACATCCGCCAGCGTCCGCCGAAGCAGCGACGGCGCAGACGCGACGGTCGTCGGGCAGAACGAGGTCACCCCGTAGCGTGGCATCCGCGCGGCGAGAGCCGCGACCGCGCCGGGGCCGTCCATCGCGTCGATCCCCTCGAGGCCGTGCACGTGCACGTCGATGAACCCCGGCACGACGAACCGGCCCGAGAGGTCCCTTACCCCGGTGCCGGCGCCCGCCGGCAAGGCCTTCGAAAGAATCTCGACGATCCGCCCGCCTTCCAGGACGAGGCTTCCTCCGCTCAGCACGCGATCCGGGAGCACCAGGTCGGCCCCGGACAGCACCTGCCGCGGGAGGTTCATGGCCGGACCTCGGGCGCCGGCGATGTCCAGTCCGTATTGGCGTGGAGCTTCCGCCCGGCCAGCGGCAGGCCGGGGGGCTCGGGCTCTGCGGCCCCCTCCGGGGATGGACCGCGCCGAAACACGCCGGCATCGAGCCGCGCGAGCAGGCGAACGAGCAGCCGCTCGTCGGGCGCATTCATCACGAGCACGCCGGGGCTGTCGGATACGGGAAACCGCCGGTCGTCGAGGTAGTCGCGATCGAGGCTGATGAGCGTCCGCCGCATCTCGCGGGCGCGCCGGAAGTGTTCGCCGTCGGGCGCACGGCGCAAATCATCGTGCTCCATCACGAACAGGACGTCCCAGTGCAGGCGTGTTCTCATGAACTCGACGACCCCTGCAGGCACGTTGGCGTCGGCGTAAACGCGAGGCTGGCGTGACTGGCGTTCGGCGACCAGCGCCAGCTCGGATGTGAGGGTACCCATGAGTCGCGCCTCCCCCTGCACGGGTGAGCGGGAGCAGGCGGCAGGTCCGCTAGGTGGCCTGCCGGCGAGCTTTCGCCTGGCTGTGCAGATCCGCTACGAGCGCGTCGCGGTGGCGAAGCAGTTCCTTCCGCGGGCGCCGGTTGTGGGTTGCGCCCACCGCGTATTCGCAGAACAGCGGAAACGCGATGGTCGAGTCGCAGTAGGTGACCACCGTATCGGGCAGCACGCCCGGGTTGACCTTGCCCCAGCTGACCGCTTCGGACGGCGTCGCGCCCGAGAGTCCGCCCCAGACGACCTGGTCGGTCGTGAACTGGATGAAATAGTCGTTGCCGCCCTTGGGAATCCCGTAGACCTCCCAGAGCGTGGGCTGGCCCTGGAGGTAGAAGTTCTTCGGCGATCCGCCGCCGACAATCACGCAGCCGTTCTTCTTGCCGGCGAGGATGATCGCGCAGACCTCGTTGACGTCGCGGTTCGGGTTGATCATCGCGCGCCCGCCGTTCATCAGCTCGTGGTAGGCCACGTTCATCCCGATCGAGCTGTCGCCCGGCGACGAGGTGTAGATCGGCACGCCGGCGGCGGCGGCGCTCGCGACAACCGAGTACTCCTCGCAACCGGGGAAGCGCGCCATCAGGTCGCGGCCCATCCGCTCGTGCAGCTCGGCCGACGACACGGGCTGGTCGAAGCGCTCGCGTTCCAGGAAACCCCGCACGTAGGTGTCGGTGTCGAGCAGGACTTTCGACGGAAACAGCACGTCGTAGATCCGGATGACCCCCTGGTCGTGCAGATCCACGTCGTCGACGAAGGGCGTGCCCCGGAAGAGGGTGAAGTTCAGGGCGTAGTGGAGGTCGTGATAGAGATTGGCGCCGGTGCTGATGACGAAATCGACCAGGCCGCGATTCATGAGCTCGATCACGCATCCGCCCAGGCCCGCCGGCGTCATGGCGCCTGCGATGGTCAGGCCGATCGTCGTGTCGCTCTCGGGCGCGAGCATCCTCTCGGAGTAGATGCGGCACGCCTCCGACAGCCTCGCGGCGTTGAACGCCTGGAATCCGTCGTCAATCAGTCGGCGTATCTCCGGGCTGCCCTGCGGCCGATAGTACCGAATCGGCTTTCCCGAGAGATAATCTCTGGCGGTCTTGGCGCTATGTCCCGGGGCGCGATGCGGCACGAACGAACCTCCCGATTGGTGTTCTCGCTACTCGACAGTGAGACAGTCAGAACGGAAGGCGAACGCTCGGGCGGCGCGCATCGCGGGCCGCCAGCCGCCAGCCGGATCGACTCATCGATGTTAGCTTAACATCGTTTTGGCTCTTGACACGGCAGGCGCGGCGAGCGAAGGTAACCGGCATGAACAGCGTCAATTTCAGCGGGTGGGAGCAGGTCGGCATCATCGCGGGGAGCGTCGTGGCGATCGTGCTGCTGGCGCTCGGGTGGATCATCTACCGCAAGGGCCGGCCGTTCGGCCCGGGCGACGTGTTCCGTGCGAGCCGATGGAGCAAGGGCAATCATCTTTTCCCGACCCAGGTTCAGATCACCCCGACCAACGTCGTCCAGCACACGCCGCAGTGGTTCGGGAAGTACCAGCACTCGATTCACATGGCGCACATCGCGTCGGTCGGGATCGACACGCACATCCTGTTCTCGGACCTGTATATCGAGACCTCCGGCGGGGCCGCGCCCATCAAGTGCGAAGGCCATCGCAAAGGCGACGCGGTACGAATGAAGCAGCTCATCGAGCAGTACCAGACCTCGTACTACGCCGCCGGCGGAACCAAGGTCCCTGTGGCATCACCTGCGCCCCCAGCGCAGCCGACGCCGGCTTCGTGACGGCGCCGCATCGAACTCAATGAACCAACTGCCGGTCAAGGCCAGGGTTTTCGTCGCAGGGATCATCGGTGCGGGCGCCTGCGTGGTCGGCGTCTCGCTGGCGTTCGCGACGTTCCAGGATCCTTCCCTCCTGGTCGTGCTTCTCTTCCTGGCGGTGGTGACCGCGATCCTCGTCAACCTGCCGGCCTCTGCCACGACGCGGACGCTGGCGGCGACCGCGTCGTGCGGGATCGACCTGACGACGCTGCTGGTGGCGGGACCCGACGCGGCCATGCTGGTGTCGACGGCAGGCGCGTGGAGCAGCGCGTCGTTTCGAGCCAGGGTCGACAATCCGGCGTTCGGCATCCTCTTCAGGATGGCCAGCCATGCCATTGCGATGCAGGCCGCGGGCCGGCTGTTTCTTGCGCTGGGCGGCCGCGTCGGGAATTTTGGCGACTGGTCGTGGGTCGTGCCCTACCTGGGCGCGACGATGCTTTATTTCGCGCTCACCACCGTCGCCCGCGCGGCGCTGAAGTCGGTGATGACCAGCGCCGGCCTGACCCGCGCCTGGAAGCGATCGCTGGGATGGTCGGTGCCCGCGTGGCTGCTCGGCAGCGGCGTCGCGCCGACCTGCGCCATCCTGCTGTCGCGGTCAGACCTGTGGCTGTTTCCGCTCGCCGCCTTGCCGCTGCTGGTGGCCTATCTCGCTCATCGGCTCTACGTGCGCGGGTTCGCAACGCAGGAAACGAGGCTGAAGGAAGCGTCGAGCCTGCACCTCGCCACCATCGAGGCGCTCGCCATCGCGATCGATGCCAAGGATCGGTCCTCTCCGTCACACATCCGCCGCGAGCAGTTGTACGCGGCGTCGCTCGCCCGCGAGTTCGGCATGTCAGAGCCCGAGATCCAGGGCGTCAAGACGGCGGCCCTGCTGCACGACATCGGCAAGCTGGCCGTTCCCGAGCACATCCTGTCGAAGCCCGGGCCGCTGACCTTCGAAGAGTTCCAGAAGGTGCGGATCCACCCGCAGGTCGGCGCCGAGATCATCGCGGGCGTTCCATTTCCCTATCCGGTCGCGCCGCTGGTCCTCTGCCACCACGAGCGCTGGAACGGGACCGGCTACCCCGCCGGCCTCAGGGGCACGGAAATTCCGCTCGGCGCCCGCGTGCTGGCGGTGGTGGACTACTTCGAGGCGCTGACCTCGGACCGGCCGTTCCACCTCGCGATCTCCGAAGCGGAGGCCATCAACATCCTCTGGCAGGAGGCCGGCAAGGCGCTCGATCCGGTGGCCGTAGCGCACTTCGTCGAGCTGCTGCCCTCGCTGCAGGAGGCGGCCCCGAGCCTGATTGGGGGAACCGGCGCAGCCGATGGAGCGGCCAGCGTGCCGGCCTCGGAGGGCCACGCGGCGGCGGCGCCCGAACAGAGCGAGGTGCTCCACAACATCGCGCTCGCGCACAACGAGATCTACCGGCTCTACGAGCTCTCGCAGGCCATGGGGACCAGCCTCGGGGTCGCCGATTCGATGACGATGATTGCCTCGAAGCTCAGGAACCTGGTGCCGTTCTCCGCCTGCGCGCTCTTCATGACCGACAAGGAATCCGAATCCGTCAGGTGCCGGTTCGCGACGGGCACGGAAGCCGATCGGCTGCGCCAGATCACCGTCCAGCAGGGCCGGGGCAACGTCGGCTGGGCCGTGCTGCACAAAGAGCCGGTCGTCAACGGCCGCCCGGCGGACGATCTCGAGGCCGCCGGGATTCAGCCGCCTGCGACCAGCCTGCACTCGGTGCTGATCTGCCCGCTCGTGTTCAACGAGCGCGTAATCGGGACGCTGGCGCTCTACCACCTGGAGCCGCAGCACTTCTCCGAGGATCACCGCCGCCTGGCGAGCCGCATCTCGGAACAGGTGGCCGCGGTGATCTTCAACTCGATCGTGTTCGAGCAGACGCAGGAAGACTCGCTGACCGACCCGCTCACCGGGCTTCCCAACACGAGGTTCCTGTTCATGCACCTGGGCCGCGAGCTGGCCCGATCGAGCCGCCTGGGCTCGGCGCTGACCCTGTTCGTGCTCGATCTGGACAACCTCAAGGACATCAACGACGGCTTCGGCCATCACGTCGGCGACCGTGCGCTGCGCGAGGTGGCCACCGTGTTGCGGGCTGCGATCCGGCCGTACGACATCTGCGTCCGATACGGCGGCGACGAGTTCATCGTCGTGCTGTCGGAGTGCGGGACGGGGGAGTGCGAGGCCAAGCGGACCGAGCTGCAGCGGGCCGTGGAGGCGCTGAGCTTCGAGGCCCGCGGCGGGCGCCGCGTCCAGCTTGGCATCAGCGTGGGGGCGGCGGTGTTCCCGCAGGACGGCGAGAGCTACGAGGCGCTGCTGGCCGCCGCCGACATCCGGATGTACCGCGACAAGGGACTGCGCAAGAACTGGATTTCGCGCCCGGACGGCCACGACGCCGGCGCTTCCGCCTTCAGCCCCGAGGATTTGAAGCGCGCGGCCTCGGGGGTGCTGTAGACCCGCCTCAGCGGCTCCCTCCGGGGCCTCCACCGGCTCCCCGGCCGGCGGCCGGCGGACGCGGCGTCGCCCCGATTCCGAGCTTCTCGATCTTCCGCGTCTTCATGTTGTAGACATCGCCCGCCGACAGCACGTAGAACGGCTTCTCCCAGGGCTGATAGAGCCGCGTGTTGTCGTGGATGGCGACCTTCCATTTGCCCATCACTTCGAAGGTGTCGCCCGAAACGATGATGGCGGTGCCTTCCGAGAGGCCGATCCCGAGCAGGGCCGGCATCTTCTGAATCACCTGCGTGAGGTCGTCCCACCGGTTGCGGGTGTTGATGTGCTGGTCGATGGCCGCCTTCCGCAGGAAGTTGAAGCCGTGCTCGTGCTCCTTTTCCGGCGTCATCATGATCTGCGCGCCGGCAATCGCCCCGCGCACCAGGTAGTCGCCCTGGATCGTCGCACCCGCCGAGCTGCCGCCGATCACGCCGCCGCGCTCGAGGACCTTGTGGAATTCCCGGTAGGTCAGCGTGTTCATGTACGAGTCCACGATGTTCCACTGGCGCCCGCCGTCGAACCACACGGCATTGGCGTCGCGAAGCACCTTGGCGAACTCTTCGGTGTCGGCAACCTTCGGATCGTGGGTGTGCAGCATCCTGACGTTCTTGAGGCCGCGCTTGATCCACGACGCGATGACCTGCTCCTCCTTGTAGACCTTGATGCTCCCGTCCTGGTTCTTGTTGCCCCCCGCGGTCGGCACGATCACGAACTTCGCATCGGGCCCGCCTGCCAGCTGGATGAACTTCTCGACAATGCCCGTGCCCTCGGTCGCGCCGCCGCCGACGATGACGAGCGTGCCCCTGGCCGGCCCGTACTCAGGAGCCGCCTGGGGCGATGCGGGCTGGGACGCGGGTTTCGCCGGCGCGGCCTGAGGCGCTGCGGCCTGTGCCGAACCGGTCCTGGGCGGCGCGGCTTGCGCGAAAGCGAATCCGTTGAATGTGGCGCCCGCCAGCTGGACGGCCATCGCGAAGAGCAGCAATCGTCTACGCATCAGGTCCCTCGAACTTGTTGTTCTGCGTTTTTCGGTCGAATCTTGATGTGGCAAGGATGGCGCACGGCTTCAGGCTTTCGGCTTCGGGATCACCACAGACGCCCGGCTTCGCACGGTGGCGCCCCGCTGCCTGACCTTGACGCGAATGTTGTGGGTCTTGCCGTCGCGGTCGCCTTCGGACGGCTCGACGCCGAGCAGGTAGTAGGCCGAGGTCTCTCGCAGGACCCGTTCGAACGCCCAGTCGCCTGTCCCGGCTTCGATGCGAATGAGCGTCCCGCCTGCGGCGCCGGTGAACAGATCGAGCCCGCGGCCGAGCACGGAGCTGTCGCGAAGCAGCGATGAGGTCATCCCGCGCTTGTCCGCGGAGAACGCGTCGAGAAAGCTCGAGTCCATGTGCAGACCGTACAGGCTCGTGTTCGACGCGGCGGCTTCGTGCCCGAGCGCCAGCGTCTCCATCGTCAGGTCGGGCCGGCCTCCGGGCCGGTCGGTCGCCAGGAGCCCGCCGCTCACGATGACCAGCGTCTTGCGTCCGGGCAGCCGCGTCAGGCTCTGCAGCAGGACGTGCAGGCCGTTCAGGCTCTGTGACACCTCCATCTCGAACATGCCGGCGAGCGAGATCGCCTCCATGCGGATCTCTCGCGCACAGGTCCTCGCGTCTCGCGGGCACTCCCTGGCCACGACCGCATTGACGACCTCGGTGTCGCCGGCCGAGATGTCGACGACCTCGGTCACGCTGAGATTGAACCGGCTGCTCGGCACGTCGAGCAGGCCGACGATGCGATCGAGCGATTTCCGGACCGCCGCGTGATCGCGGGTCAGGTTGAGGTCGGATGCGCCGGTCGGATAGGCGTACAGCCCGACGAGATCTTCCGGCTCCAGGTGATCGATGAACCTGGCGGCTGCCTGCATCGCTGCCCGTGCGGCGGCCAGGCGAAAGCTGTGCTCGTCCACGGCGAGGATGATGACGCGGCCGGACGGCGCGCGCGGCACCGCCGGCCGATCGGAGGGCGGCGCGCTCTTCTGCGCTGCCGGATCGCCCTGCGGCGCCGTCGCCGAGTAGCGGATGAACTCGGCCGATACGACCCTCCTCGAGCCGCCGCTGATCGACACCTCGAAGTCGGCCGGGCCGAGGCTGGGGATGGGCTTGCCGTCGCGGTCGATGATCTGCACGTCGACGGCGACCAGTTCGACCCCGCCGCGGAACTCGGGCACCTGGGGTTTCTGCGCCTGGCCGGCAAAAACGTGCGCGACGCCTCCCGCGACGAGGACTGCGGCGCCAGAGAGCGCCCGCCACGTGCCGATCCTCGGACCGCGGAGGTTGCCGCGCCTGGCGGCCACCGTGGCGCTACGCGAAGAATGAAGAGAGCACGAACGCCACATCGGTGTACCTGCGGGGGCCTTGCGTCGGAAGAAGAGGGGGCGACGGGCCCCTCGGGACCATCGCCCCACGATCGAAGTGCCGGCTGGCGGCTGGCGTGAACGGCCGCGAGCCGTCTGTCGCCAGCCTTCAGCCCGATGTCGCCAGCCGGGCTGATCCCGGCGCTCGGTTGAGTCGAGTACACGCCGGGAATGGAGCACGTGGGCTACAGCCCGCGTGCCCGGGGCTCACGAGCTCAGGAACAGGTGAGCCCCGGGATTAGTTGCCGCCGCCGGACGGCGCAGCCGGCGCCGCCTTCTTCTCAACCGTCTGCGGGTTCTTCACGTACTTGTCGAGCCACGCGGCCCATCGCGCCCACAGGTCGAGCAGGGTCTCGCGCGAGGCGGGCCCGTGATCCTCCAGCGGATAGAGATACATCGCGACCGGCTTGCCCAGGCCGTTGAGGGCATGGAACAGGCGGATCGAGTTGTCCGGATCGGTGCCCACGTTCTGGTCGCCCAGGCCGTGATACATCAGCAGCGCCCCGGTGAGGTTGTTCGCATAGAGGAACGGCGACATACCGAGGTAGACGTTGGGCGCTTCCCAGAGGTCGCGGCGCTCGCTCTGGAACCCGATGGGCGTCAGCGTGCGGTTGTAGGCGCCGTCGCCCGCGATGCCGGCCTTGAAGAACGGCGTGTGCGCGAGCGCGTTGACCGTCGTGAACGCGCCGTAGCTGTGGCCGCCGATGGCGAGCCTGGTGCGGTCGATGATGGCCCGGCGGTCCAGCTCGTCGATGACGGCCGACAGATCGTTCCGCAGGTCGTTCACGTAGTTGTTGTTCTGCTGCCCCTGCGGCCCGACGATCGGCAGCGCCGGGGAGTCGACCACCACCGCGTAGCCCTGGCGGACGAAGAACTGCATCGACCGCGCGTTGTAGTTGGTGAAGGTGTTCTTGTTGAACGTGCGGTCGGGCTGATCGAACGCCTCCTGGTTGGCGTACTCGCGCGGGTAGAACCAGAACAGCGCCGGCAGCCGCGTGCCTTCCTTGTAGCCGGGCGGCAGCATGACGGTGATCCTGAACTTGAAGCCGTCGGCCCGCTCGATGGGCACCCGGATCTTGGCCGCGCCGGTCAGGTCCGGGAACAGGTCCTTGTTCTCGGTCAGCTGTTTCCGGATCGCCCCTTCCACCAGGAAGAACTGCGGCACCTGCGTCGGGCTCTGACGCTCGACGACGAACTTGCCGGCGTCGAGGTCGATCGGCGCCACGACCGTTTCGAACACGCCGTTGTTGTCGCCTTCGTAGATCGGCTTGCTCTCGCCGGTCTTGATGGCGACCTTCCTGATGAACGACTTCGGGCCGACCTGTTCCGGGTTCTTGTCGTTGATCGTGCCCTGGTAGAACACGCTGCTGCCGTCTGCCGACAGCAGCACGATGCCGCCGCCCGCGCCACCGCCGCCGCGGCCGCCACCGCCGGGCGCACCCGCCCCGCGGCCACCGCCGCCGCCGCCGCGCAGCATCACGATCGATCCCGGGCTGGCCGCCTGGTCGTCGGTCCGGAAGCGGACGAGCGTGTACTTCTGCGCCGGCGCCTTCAGCGACACCGCGTATTCGACCGTGTTCTGACCCGCGGTTTCTCTCCAGAACAGCGTCTGCATGTCCGGCGAGAAACGGTGATTCGTCATCCGGGTGTTGTTCTCGAAGAGGACCTTTGCGCCCTTCTCTTCGAAAGGCGGCAGCCACTGATAGAGCCTGTCCTTCCGCTGCGGGGCCTGCGCGCGGCCTGCACCGGCTGCCTGATCGCCGCCCGCACCGGCCGCCCGGCCGCCGCCGGCCCGTCCGCCGCCAGCCCGGCCACCGCTCGCCGCCGTTTCACCGGGGGGCGGAGGATCCTGCTCGAGGTAGGTCATGCCCTGGCCGTCCTCGCGCCATGCCATTTCGCGCTTGCCCTGCTCGGCCTGCGCACCGCGGCCGCCGCCGGCCGCCGGATCAGGGGCCGTGTCATCCTGAACGCCTTCATTGAGCGGGCGATCGCTGAGCTTGGCGAGCGCCTTGCCGTCGCCGTCAACGATTTCCTCGACCGACCCGAAGTTGGAGACGGGAACGATGTACGAGAACGGCCTGGTGATGCGCGTCACGCGCACGTACTTCCCGTCGGGCGAGACGTCGATCGCCCGGATCATCGCGGGCTGCCCGATGTACTTCACGCCCCTGGCGGGCGCGCCCTTCGCCGGTCGAGCCTTCGGATCCGCCGCGGCAGCCTGGATGTCAATCAACGCCAGCTGGCCGGTGGCGTGCCATTCGAGCAGCCGCAGCTCGTAGTCGGTCGTCATCAGGCTCGGGAACGTGCGGAGCCTGTGGCGCTCGGCGTCCTCCGAGATCTTCACCTGCGGCCCCGCCGGGGCGACGGGGGCCTGCGGCATGGGCGGACGATTGTCCGGGACGAGCACGGTCGCGATTTGCCTGCCGTCCGCTGTGAAGTCGAAGCTGGTCACCAGCGTGGCGAGCACGGGCCTGGGCGTGATCTGGCGGCTCTTGCCGGTCGCAACATCCGCAACCCAGATATTGGTCGCATCGTCGGCGTGCACGAAGAACGCGATGGTCTTTCCGTCGGGTGACCAGGTCGCGTTCGACACACGGTAGGCGGGCGGAAGCGTCGCGGGCTTCTTGGCGCCCGGTGCGGGCGGTGCCATGAACTCGATGACCTTCTTCGACCCGTCGACGGCGGAAATCAGCTGGATGCCGACGTTGCTGCGAATGGTCAATGTCCGCGACCGGTTCGCCTTGAAGTCGACGAACACGCCGCCAAGCTCGTGGAACGGCTTCGAAAAGGTGGCCATCGGCACCGGACCGTCGCCGATTTCGTTCAGGAACCACTTCTTGTCCGGGCTCGGGTTGGCGAGCGCGGTATTCAGGTGCCGGGGAGCCAGCACCGCTTCGGCCAGCTCGGGCGGAGGCGCCGTATAGGATTCCCGCTGCAGGACCTGGTCAGCCGCACCGAGTGGCGCCTTCTTGGGCGCGGCCGGCGGCGTGGCGGCTTGCGCAGCCGGACCCGCCTGGGCCGGCCTGGCCTGGGTCGCCTGCGGCGCCTGCGCCGTCAGCGTGTATGGGGTGAGCGCGAGAACGAGCGCCACCGCCGCCATGACGACGTAAGCCGCCAGGTCGCGGTGGGTCTTGCGCGGTCCTATCTTCATGATGCCTCCGATGAAACCGATTCTTCGAGTCGGGAAAGGAATGACGAGACCAATTGGGTCAGGATATCAGGGGGTCGCTGCCACGTTCCGCAATACGAGGCTATCTGGTGGCTTGTTTACACGCGGCCGATCTCGTAGCGGGTACGACAGGTGCCGGGACGATACACTATTCCGGCGCCGGGTGTCGAATGCGTCTCAGAACCGTCTCAGAACCGCTCGTAGTGAATGCGCGAGAGCGCGACGCCGAGGTCGTGCAGCATCACCGGCACCTCGGCAACCAGCGGGTCGGGGCCGCACACGAAACACGAGGTGACCCCCGGCGTGTCGATCAGTTCAGCGAGCAGCTCAGGTCTGACTCGCCCGCGCCGGCCGTTCCATGAAGGCCCGGCTCCGCGAGTCACGGTTTGCCGAAGCCGGACCCTGCCCTGCCGCGCCAGGCGGCGAAACTCGCCGGCGAACGCAAACTCGTCGGGCGTCCGCGCGCTGTAGACGAGCGTGATGTCGGGCCTGTCTTCTTCCGCCAGCAGGAATTCGATCATCGCGCGAAAGGGCGCGATGCCGACGCCTCCCGCGATGAAGATCAATGGATGCGCCGATGCGCCAGGCGGCAGGACGAATCGGCCCGATGGGCCGGCCACTTCCACCCGCGATCCCCGTTTCAGGCCGGCCAGGTGGCCGCCAAAGCGCCCGCGGGCATCCTGGCTCACCAGCAGTTCCAGCCGTCCGGATTCGCGAACCCGTTGTGGCGGGCAGGCAATCGAGTAGGGCTTCCGGAGGTCCCGGCCTTCGAGGCCGACATCAACCGATTGACCGGCCTTGAAGCGGAAACTGGCGCCACCAAGATCGATCGAGACCAATGCGGCCCTGGGGGTCTCGCGCCGGATATCGGCCACGCGGAGAACCAGCGGATGCGCTGCAGTCACCTGGACTTCAAATTCCCATCGCGTGGAAGCCGGCATCTACCATCAGGATCTCGCCGGTGATTCCCTGGCTTTCCGGCCCGAGCAGGAAGCGGCCCGCCTGGGCGACTTCGTCGACTTCGACGCTGCGGCCAAGCGGCGACCGGTCGCGGTAGACCTGGAGGATTCCCGAGAAGCCGGAGATCCCCGAGGCCGCGAGCGTCCGGATCGGGCCCGCCGACACGGCGTTGACGCGGATGTTCTGCCGGCCGAGGTCTGCCGCCAGGTACCTCATCGTCGATTCGAGCGCAGCCTTGGCGACACCCATGACGTTGTAGTTGGGAAAGACCCGCTGGCTCCCGAGGTAGGTCAGCGTGACGATGCTGCCTCCGCCCCGCCGCGCCATGAGCGGAGCCGCGCCACGCGCCAGGCTGATGAGCGAGTAGGCGCTCACATCCAGGGCAATCCGGAAACCCTCGCGGGAGGTCTCGAGAAACGGGCGCGACAGCTCTTCTCGAGGCGCGTACGCGGCGCCGTGCAGGACGAAGTCCAGGCCGCCGAACTCCCGATCCACTTCCTGGAACAGGTCAGCGACCTGGGCGTCGGACGTGACATCGCACGGCAGGAGCAGCGGCCGATCGAGCTCGCTCGTCAGCTCGCGCACGCTGTCCGCGAATCGCTCGCCCTGATAGGTCACGGCGAGGCGCGCCCCGTCGCGGGCGACCGCTCTTGCTATCGCCCACGCGATGGACCACTTGTTGGCGATGCCGACGATGAGACCGTGCTTCCCGGCGAGGTCGCTCATCTGAGACGGGTTCAGTGCTTCCTGGAACGGCCCGGTCCGCCGTCGCCGTGCGGACCGTGGGGCGGCCGCTGGCCCATCGGACCGTGCGATCCGCGGGCTCCGTGCGGAGAGAACGAGCCCGGCTGCCCATGCGAAGGCGACCGATCGTTGCCGGCATGCCGGATGTGTGCGCCGCTCCCCTTGGGTCCGCGATGAGGGCCCGCGCCGGACCCGCCCGGCTGGGGCCGGCCGCCCTTGCCTCGGAACGACTTCCCGGGCGAGGTTGGCCGATGCATGGTGAACTCGGGGATCGGGCGAACCGGCACCTGCCCTTCGACTCGCGGCAGCGTCGCCCGAATCAGCCTGCGATGGACCGATCCCTCGGGCCCGCGCCCAGCAGGCTCGTCCGAGGACGAATCGGGATCCGGCACCTCAGGCGGGTTAGCGCTTTCGGCGGCCTGACCGGCGATGGACGCGTTGGCAGGGTTGTCGGGTTCCGCGTCGATGACCAGCGCGCCGTCGGCTTGAGGGGCCGGTGGTGCGGCGGCCGCGGGCTGCGCGGCCGGTGCGGCGACCTTGCGTTTTCGGCTGAGCGGCACCTTGGCCTGCTTGTACTCGTGCTCGGCGTCGCAGGTGGTGCACCGCACCAGGCGAATCGCGTCGGTGACCATCGCGACAATGGCGTGGTCGCTGATGCGTCGTTCGCGCGGACAATAGTCATCGACGATGTCACCAACCCGTGGCTGGCGCTGCTGCATGCAAGGATCCTCTTACACTTGGGCGGGAAGAATCACTGCTGTAGGACACCTGATTGTAACAAAGCTCTCTTGGCAAGGGCAACAAAGCGTAAAGCGCACGGATCTGAATCGCGGTTATTCCATAGTCCGGCGCTCGGGCGAGGCCCAAGCGGCGTGTGACGTTCTGGCGGGCCGTGGCCGTCTGATGCGGCTGAACTGGAACCGGTCTCGCGATCGCGGTTCCTTGGCGGCGTCACCGGGGCCGTCACTGCCGGGCGACAGCCTCGAGCCACTGCCTGGCCTCCACAAGCGCGGCGGCCACCGCGGCCGGCCCGGTCGACTGCGGCGTGCGGCGGGCCGCGACGGAGGCGGCCGGCGTGATGGAGCCGACGATGTCCGCGTCGAACCGATCGCTGTGGGATTTCCACTCGGCCAGGCTCAGGTCGTTGAAGCCACGGCCCTCGGCGACCAGCCTGCGCACCACGGCGCCGACAATCGCGTGTGCCTCGCGGAACGGCACGCCGCGTGCCACGAGATAGTCCGCGACGTCTGTTGCCAGCAACAGGCCTTCGGAGGCGGCCAGCGCACGTTCGGGAACGAGGCGGATGCCGGAGACGACGGCTGCCATGACCTCGAGCGACCGATCGAGCGTGGACTCGGTGTCGAACACCGGTTCCTTGTCTTCCTGCAGGTCGCGGTTGTATCCGCCGGGCAGTCCCTTGAGCGTCACGAGCCAGCCGGTCAGGTGTCCGATCGTGCGGCCGCTCTTCCCGCGAATCAGCTCGAGCGGATCCGGGTTCTTCTTCTGCGGCATCAGGCTGCTGCCCGTGGCGAGGCGGTCGGGCAGCTCGAAGAACCCGAACTCCTCCCCCGAGAAGAGAATCAGGTCCTCCGCCAGCCGGCTGAGGTGCACCATCGTGAGCGCGGCCGCGTGGAGGAACGACGAGACGAAATCGCGATCCGACGTGGCGTCGAGGCTGTTGGCCACCACGCGGGAAAACCCCAGCCGCTCTGCGAGCGCCGCCGTGTCGATGGGATAGCTGTTGCCGGCGATGGCCCCCGATCCGAGCGGCATCTCGTCGGCCTCGTCTATCGCGTGCCGCATGCGGCGATGGTCGCGGCGAAGTGCGGCGACCTGCGCGAGCAGGTAGTGCGCCACCAGCACCGGCTGCGCCCGGCGGAGGTGGGTGTAGGACGGCATCAGGTGCGAGCCGCTCTGCCCGGCCTGCGCCAGCAGCGCCGCCACCAGCCGGCAGATCCCCGAGCAGATCCGGGGGATGCGCCGCTTCATGTAGAGGCGCAGGTCGAGCGACACCTGCTCGTTCCGGGATCGTCCGGTGTGGAGGCGCTTGCCCGGTTCGCCGATGCGTTCGACCAGCTCGCGCTCGACAAACGCGTGGATGTCCTCGTCGGCGCCGTGGACGAACGACGGATTGCGCCGGCCTTCATCGAGGATGGCGGTCAAGCCCTCTCGAATGGCCTCGCCGTCGGACGGGCTGATCACGCCGGCCTTCGCCAGCGCCTCGGCCCACGCCAGGCTGCCGGTCACGTCTTCTTCGAAGAGCCGCGCGTCGAACGAGAGGGAGACGCCGAAATCGAAGACGTCGGGATCGGGGCTCTCATCGAAGCGGCCGGACCACAGGTGCGTCATCGGGCTCCTTGCGTCGAGGGGGCCGGCTGCGCGGCCGTGATCGACTTGCGCGCCACGGTTTCGAGGGGCAGCCCCCAGATCTTGATGAACCCTGCGGCGGCCGGTGGTCGAACGTGTCGCCGGCGTCGTAGGTCGCAAGCGCGTGCTCGTAGAGCGCATACGGCGACTTGCGGCCGACGACACGGCAGGTGCCCTTGAACAGCTTGAGGCGGACCGAGCCGGTCACCTTCTCCTGGGTCTTGGCGACGAAGGCGTCGATCGCGTCGCGGACGGGCGAATACCACAGGCCGTTGTAGACCATGTCGGCGTAGGTCACGCCCAGGTCGCGCTTGATGCGCTCGAGGTCGCGAGGCATGACCAGGCCTTCGAGCTCGCGGTGCGCCAGGTGAACGACGACGGCGGCGGGCGCCTCGTAGATCTCGCGCGACTTGATGCCGACCAGCCGGTTCTCGACCAGGTCGATGCGGCCCACGCCGTGCGCGCCGGCGATGGTGCTGACGCTGCCGATGATCTCGATGAAGCTCATCGGCACGTCGTTGACGGCGATCGGAACGCCGCGCTCGAAGTCGAGCTCGATGTAGGCCGGCTCGTCGGGGCACTGCGACGGATCCCTGGTGAGCGCGTAGACGTCGTCGGGCGGCTCGACCCACGGGTCTTCGAGCACGCCGCATTCGATCGAGCGGCCCCAGAGGTTCGAGTCGACGCTGTAGGGGCTGGCCCGGGTCACCGGCACCGGGATGCCGCGCGTCCGGGCGTACTCGATCTCGTCGGGACGCGTCATGCCCCACTCGCGGGCCGGCGCGATCACGCGGATCGCCGGCTCGAGCGCGCGCGCCGACACGTCGATGCGCACCTGGTCGTTGCCCTTGCCGGTGCAGCCGTGGGCGATCGATCCCGCGCCCTCGATGTGCGCGATCTCCACCAGCTTGCGCGCGATGAGCGGGCGTCCGAGCGCGGTGGCCAGCGGATAGCCGCCTTCGTAGATGGCGCCGGCCTGGAGCGCGGGCAGGATGTAGTCCTGGACGAACTCCTCCCGGACATCGAGCACGTGCGCACGGATCGCGCCGGCGGCGAGGGCCCGCTCGCGGACGGCGTCGAGCTCACGTCCCTGGCCGAGATCCAGGGTGACGGTCACGACCTCGGCGTTGTAGGTTTCCTTCAGCCACGGCACGGCCACCGACGTGTCGAGTCCGCCCGAGTACGCGAGAACGATTCGTTCCATGCCTGTTCCCCTGGGGGCGCCGGAGCGCCAGGCTGCCTGCTGCTATCTCGTGGTGGAGGCCTCGAGCCGTTCGGCGAGCTTCGCGGCCATCCCGGCGCTGCGACACACGACCAGGACGGTGTCTTCACCGGCGATGGTGCCCACGATTTCGGGGAGGGCGGCGCGATCGAGCGCCTCGGCGAGCGGCTGGGCCTGCGCGCGGCCCGTCTTGAGCACCACCAGCTGCTGGGCGCGGTCCACGCTGGCCAGGTACTCGGCCACCGCGTGCTGGAGCCGCACCGCCGCCATCGCCGGGTTCGCCGAGTCGGGCCCCAGCCGGTGGTAGGCCCCGTCGCCGGCGGCCTTGACCAGCCCGAGTTCGGCGATGTCGCGCGACAGGGTGGCCTGGGTGACGGAGAAGCCCAGCCCCTTCAGGCGGCGCCGCAGGTCTTCCTGGCTCACGACCGCGTGACGGTCGACCAGATTGAGGATCGTGCCCTGGCGTCGAGTCTTCATGGTTATACACTAACTGGCATTACTATACATCAGCGACGGAGGGCCGGACAAGCAATGGGCCGCGATCGGACGGGCCCGGGGTTGACCCGCGCATCGACCGTGATGCATACTTATACACTCATAACCATGACGACCCCGCTCACTTCGATCTCCCCCAGCGTGCGTGTCGGCATCGCCGGCGCAACCGGCTACGCCGGCCAGGAGCTGGTCCGCCTGCTGGCCGGCCACCCCGCCGTCCGCCTGACCTGCGCCATGTCGTCCGCACACAGCGAAGGCTCGCGAAGGCTGCCACGCCTCGCCAGGATCTGGGACGACGAGGTCAGGCCGCTCGACGTCGACCGCCTGGCCGCCGAGGCGGACATCGTCGTGCTCGCCCTGCCCGAGAAAGCCGCCCCCTCGATCGCCGCCGCCCTGCTCGCAGCGGGACGCCGGGTCGTCGACCTGTCCGGGGCTTTTCGGATCCTCGATCCCGCACTGCGCCGGCGCTGGTACCCCGACACGGAGGATCTTCCCGAATCGGTCGCCTACGGCCTGACCGAACGCAATCGGCCGGCGGTGGCGTCGGCCCGGCTGGTCGCCTGCCCCGGCTGCTACCCGACCTCGGCGCTGCTGGCGCTCGAACCGCTCGTCGAATCGAAGCTCGTCGAGGGCGACGTGATCGTGGATGCCAAGTCGGGCATCTCCGGCGCAGGCCGCACCCCGACCGATCGCACGCACTTCTCCGAGAACTTCGGCAGCACCGCCGCCTACGCGGTCTTCAATCATCGCCACACCGCGGAGATGGAGCAAGAGCTGTCGCGGAGGGTGACCTTCGTCCCTCATCTGGTGCCGCTCAACCGCGGAATCCTCGAGACGATCTACGTCAGGCTCGCGCCGGGCGCCACTTCTGCCCAGGTGGCCGACGCGTTCGAGACGGCGTACCGCGACGCGCCGTTCGTCAGACTGCGAGGCGACGCGCTGCCCGAAATCAAGCACGTGGCCCACACGAACTTCTGCGACATCGGCTGGCGCGTGGACGAGGCGTCGAACCGGCTGGTCGTGATCTCGTGCCTCGACAATCTCCTGAAAGGCGCAGCCAGTCAGGCCGTGCAGAACCTCAACCTGATGTGCGGCTTCGACGAGCGCACCGGACTACGCCCGTGACCGCCCCGACACCGACCATCCTCAAGCTCGGGGGCGAACTGCTCGAGAGCGCCGAGAGCGTCGCGGCGGTCGCGCAGCTCATCGCCGATGTCGCGGGCAGGGAGCCGCTCATCGTGGTGCACGGCGGAGGCCGCGAGATCGATGCCGCACTCGCCCGGGCCGGAATCGGCAAGCACCAGGTGGACGGCCTGCGCCTCACCGACGAGGCCACGCTGGCCGTGGTGGTGTCGGTGCTGGCCGGCACGATCAATACGAGGCTGGTGGCCGCCATCGGCGCCGCCGGCGGCGCGGCGGTGGGCCTGACCGGCGCAGACGGCACGATCGGCCTGGTCGAGCCCGCCCCGGCTCATCACGCCTCCGACGGGCGCGTCGTATCGCTCGGCATGGTGGGCCGACCCGTGCGGGAAACCCCGCCCAGGCTGCTCGCGCATCTGCTATCGGGCGGGTTCACGCCCGTCGTGGCCTGCATCGGCGTGGACCGCCACGGACGCCTGTTCAACGTGAATGCCGACACGCTGGCGGCCTCGATCGCGATCCAGACCGGCGCCGGACGGCTGGTCATCGCCGGAGCGACCGCGGGCGTGCGCGACGCCGCCGGACGGACGATCCCGCGCCTGGATGAATCCACGGAACAGGCACTGATTGCATCAGGCACCGTCAGCGCCGGCATGCTGGCGAAACTCCAGGCCTGCCGGACGGCGCTCGGGGCAGGCGTGACCGACGTGTCGATCGTGGACGGCCGTGGCGCGGGCGCGCTCTACGCGCGTCTCACGCGCGAGGGCGCTGAAACGAACGCGAATTCAACGCAGGTGGTGTCATGAGCGACCCTCGACGAGCGGAACCCGGAACAGACGATGCCATCAAGGCGCTCGAAGCGCGTCACGTGCTTTCGACCTATGCGAGATTGCCGGTCGTCTTCGAACGGGGAGCCGGCGCCAGCCTGTTCGACACTCACGGCCGCCGGTACCTCGACCTGGTGTCCGGCATCGGCGTCGCATCGATGGGCCACGCGAACCCCGCGCTGGCGAAGGCCATCGGCGATCAGGCGTCGACGCTCGTCCACACGTCGAACCTCTACTACCACCCGCTCCAGGGCCAGGTGGCCTCGCGGCTCGCGAAGCTGTCGGGGCTTTCGAGGACGTTCTTCTGCAACAGCGGCGCCGAGGGCGTGGAGGCGTGCCTGAAGTTCGCGCGTCGCTACTGGCATACCGCCGGCCAGACCTCGCGCACGCGCATCGTGGCGCTGGAAGGCGCGTTCCACGGCCGGACGTTCGGCTCGCTCTCGGTCACCTGGGATGAACACTACCGCGCGCCGTTCGCGCCGCTGCTGGACGGGGTGACGTTCGTTTCGCCGGCCAGGCCGGACGCGTTGCGCGAAGCCGTCACCTCCCAGACCGCAGCCGTCATCGTCGAAGCCATCCAGGGCGAGGGCGGCGTCCGGCCTCTCAGCCCCGAGTTCGCGCGCGCAATCCGGGATGTTCAAGCCAGGACCGACGTGCTGTTGATTGCAGACGAGGTGCAGTGCGGGCTCGGGCGCACCGGGGAGCCGTTCGCAAGCCGGGCGCTGGGGCTCGAGCCGGACCTGATCGCGATTGGCAAGGCCCTGGGCGGCGGCGTGCCGATTGGCGCGGCGCTCGTCAGCGAGAAGGTGGCCGCCTCGATCTCGCGAGGTGATCACGGCAGCACGTACGGCGGCAACCTGCTCGCGTGCCGGGCGGCCCTGGTGTTTCTCGACGCGCTCATCGACGGCGGGCTGCTCGAGAACGTCCGGCAGGCGGGCAAGCGGCTGGGCGAGGGGCTCGAGACGCTGGCTGCGCGTCACAAAGTCGTCCGGGAACTCCGGGGCGCAGGCCTGATGCGGGGCCTTGAGCTCGGCGTCGACGCGACGCCGTACGTCGAAGCGGCCCTCGCGCGCGGCGTGCTCATCAACCGGACGGCGACGCGGGTCATTCGCCTGCTTCCGCCCTTCGTCGTGACATCGGCCGAGGTCGACGAAGGCCTGGCCGTTCTGAACACCGTACTTGCCGAAGTTCCAACGGAGCACGCGTCATGAACTCGCCTGTCCCGAACGGTCCGTCCCTGACGAATACCCGGACGGCTGGGCCGTCGAACGCGGTGAACGGACCGGCACCCGCCCTCCCCGGGCTGACCATCGGGCCCGGGCACGAGGTTGTCGTGCGGCAGGCGTGCGCGGACGACGCCCCCGCCATCCAGTCCCTCATCGACGCCAACCTGAGCAACGGGCACCTGCTGCCGCGCAGCCTCTCAGAGATCGGGGCGTGCATCGCGCGGTTCCGCGTCGCCGTGCTGGACGATCAGTTGCTGGCCTGCGGAGAGCTCGCGCACCTGAGTCCCGCGGTGGCCGAGGTGCGGTCGCTCGTCGTGGACGAGGGAGCGAGAGGCCTCGGGCTCGGGCGGCGGATCATCGACGAGCTGCGCCGGCGGGCCCGCGTCGAACAGTATCGGACGCTCTGCGCGTTCACGCACGACCCCCGGTTCTTCGTGCGGCTCGGGTTCTCGATCGTGCCGCACTCCTGGCTGCCCGAGAAGGTCGCGGCCGATTGCTGGAGCTGTCCGCTCTTCAGGAAATGCGGGCAATACGCCGTCGTCGATCGGCAACACGCCGAGGGCGCGCTGTCGGGAGCGGGTGAAAGGCTCGTGTCGTGACCGCGGCAGGCGAGGCGGCGTTCACCGTCACGCGGATCGAAGGGGGCGTCACCGCCCCGGCCGGATTCCGGGCAGCGGGCGTGGCCTGCGGGATCAAGAAGACCGGCGCTCTGGATCTGGCCCTGGTCGTGCCCGACGGCCTGGCCAGTGCCGCCGGCGTGTTCACGACCAACCTGGCGGAGGCCGCACCGGTCACGCTCTCGCGCGAGCACCTGGTTCGGTCGGGCGGCCGCGCCGCCGCCGTGATCGTCAACAGCGGCTGCGCCAACGCCTGCACCGGGGATCGAGGCATGGAGGTGGCCCGCGGGTCAGCCGCTGCGGTCGCCGCCGCAATCGGCTGCGGGGCGGAACAGGTCCTGGTCGCATCGACCGGCGTCATCGGCGTGGACCTGCCTCTCGAGCGCCTCACGTCGGGATTGAATCAGGCCGTGGCCGGCCTGTCGTCGAAGGCCAGTGATGAGGCGGCGCGAGCCATCATGACGACCGATCCGTTCCCGAAGGAGACGGCGGTTTGCGTCACCTCCGCGCTCGGCGAGTTCCGCGTGGGGGGCATGGCGAAGGGCTCAGGGATGATCGAGCCCAACATGGCGACCATGCTCGGCGTCGTGACCACCGATGCCGGCGTCGAGCCGGCCATGTTCCAGCGCGCCCTGGTCGAGGCCGTCGATGTGACCTTCAACGCCATCACGGTCGATGGAGAGTGTTCGACCAACGACACCGTGTTCGCGCTGGCGAGCGCCGGGTCGGGATTCGTCGTCGACGAGGGCTCGTACCCGATGCTGGTGGCCGGGCTGAAGGCGGTGTGCGGCGTGCTGGCGCGCGAGATCGTGCGGGGCGGCGAGGGCGCGACCAAGCTGGTCAGCGTGACCGTGTCGGGCGCGCAGTCCGTGGCGGACGCGCGGCGTGCCGCGCGCGCCATCGCGAACTCGCTGCTCGTCAAGACCGCGATTCACGGCGGCGATCCGAACTGGGGACGCCTGGTGGCCGTCGCCGGCCGCGCCGGGGTGGCATTCGATCTTCGCCGCACCGAAGTGCGCATCGGGCCGGTGACGCTCTTCAGTGACGGTCAGCCCCACGACGAGCGTGCCGCCGAGGCCGCCGCGTACCTGCAGGGCAAGGACATCCAAATCGCGCTCGACCTCGGGGCCGGCGGAACGCACGAGGCGACGATCTGGACCTGCGATCTGAGCGCGGAGTACGTGAAGATCAACGCGGACTACAGGACGTAGCGGAGAACGGTCCTCGCGGCCGGCGGCTGGCGCCGCCCTTCGCACCTCAGGGCGCATTGGCGCCCAAGGGCGACGGCAAACGCCGCGGGCCCGTCTGCCGTCGCGCGGGCCAGTGCTGAGGCTGTCCTACTTCCCGCGCGTCAGCGCGACGGGATCCGCGAAGACGCCAGGCTGCTTCAGGTGCGCCGCCAGCCACTCCCGCAGCACCCGCGTCGGCGAGGTCAGGACGACGTTCCGCTTGGCGTCGAGACCAAATGTCAGTCCGCCGAGGCGCTTGCTTTCGGTCGCTTCCAGGAACCAGTCGTAGCTCAACCCCGACACCTTCAGCGACTGGTCTGCCAGTTCTATCCTGAATGCCGAATGGGCCGGCACCATCACCGGTGTCGTCTCGATGCCGGTTTCCGTGCACAGGTCGATGAGTGACACGCCCGCGATCTTCGTGTGGTACGCGGTGAAGACGCTCTCGCGGGTTCCCTCCTTGTAGACCAGCCGGTAGGAATTCCACGATCCCCGCTCCAGAGTCACCGTAACGCCATCCTCGGCGTTGAGCCAGGTGCCGATCAGCCTGTCGTCGAACTCGATGGTGCCCTGGTCGTAGAACGGCTGGAGGCTGACGACCAGGCAGCCGCTGGCCGAGGCCGCCGCGACCAGGAGCGCGGCCGTGGAAACCATCCGGCCGAGCCGGGCGCCGACGGTCGAAGCGTGCGTGTGGGCCATGGAAGTCGCGCCAGAATGGCGAAATAGAGGTTTATCACGATTCCTCAGCGCCCCAACACGACATTTCAGCGCTGACCACGTATGTTATGCGCGTGCAGTCCTGAAACCTGGGACGAGGGGGTACCGATGGGAGGCTGTATCGCGCTGGCGATTCTGACGATCGTGTTCGGGGCGGTCGCCACCGGTGTGATGGCCGTGCTCGCCTATCGCCGGAGCAACGACGCGCTGAATCAGATCCGGAAGCTCAACGGCGAACTCGAGTCACTGAGCCGTGCGGTTCGCGATTCTCAGCGCCGGCAGGATCGCGCGGAAGCGGTCGTGCCGCCACCATCTCCCTCGCCCGAGTCGGATGTTGCGGGTAAGACGACGGCGGCGTTCGGGCCGGCTGCGCCAACATCGACGGCGTCGTCCCTGATAACTGTGCGCGCGCTCGACTCGCAGGTTGCGGGTCTGGCGCCGGCCTCGCCGGCTGCTGGCGCGGCGGCGATCGCCGGAAGACAGGTTGCACCCGCCGCCCGGCCGGCTCCCCAGCCTTCGGCGGGCGCGGCGGCCGCCACGCGGACGAGCCGCAGCGACACGCTCGAATCGCAGATTGGCGGGCAATGGTTCCTCTTTGTCGGAGCTGCGGTCCTCGTGCTCGGCTTCGGATTCTTCGTGAAGTTCGCGTTCGACAACCATTGGATCAACGAGACGGCACGCGTCGTCATTGGCGGCCTGGCCGGCCTCGGACTCGTCGGCGGCGGCGCCTGGTTCATCCGCCGCGAGTACAGGCTCTACGGCCAGATCCTGACGGGCGCCGGCTACGCGACGATCTTCATCGCCCTCTACGCGGCCTTTGCGTTCTACGGCCTGATCGACCGGGCGCCCGCCTTCCTCCTGTTCGCGGCAACGGCCGCCGCCGCCGCCATCTCTGCCGACTATTTCGACTCGCCGGGGCTGGCGCTGATGGCGATTGTCGGCGGCTTCCTCACGCCGTTCCTGATCGGCGGGGACACCGATGCGCAGGTCACTCTGCTCAGTTACGACGCACTGCTGGTGGCGGGGACGATGTACCTCGCCCACCGGCGCTCGTGGCCGCTCTTGAACCTGGCGAGCCTCGTGCTCACCGGCGTGACGTTTCTCGGATGGGCCGACCGGTGGTACACATCCGCGAAATACCTGCCGACCGAGGTGTTCCTGGTCCTCTTCTGCGCGATGTTCGTCTACGTGGCGCGAGAGAACCAGCGAAAGAGCGACGGCGCCGCGACGCTGGTGAGCACTGTGTTGTGGACGGGCGTGGCTATTGCCCACGTCGCTTCGCTCAACAACCTGTTCAGGCACTCGGAGGCGCTTCTCATCTACCTGACGATCGCCACCGCCGTCACCGTCGCCGCGGCGATTCGCGCCGAGCGTCCCTGGGTACGCCTGGTCGCCTGGTTCGCCTGCGTCCTGCCGTTCTTGGCCTGGTTCGGCGACCACGGGCTGCCGCAGTGGCGCACCGAGGGCGTGACGGTACTGGTGGCGCTCTACGCGACGCACCTGCTGGCGCAAATCGAGCGGCTCTGGCGTCGCGGCGAGGAGCCCAATCCCCTCGATATCGCGCTCTTCCACCTGAATGGGCTCGGCCTGTTCGCGGGCCTCTACATCCTGGCCGACAAGACCATGCCTTCGCAGACGGCGCTTGTCGCCGTGGCCCTCGCCGGCTGGAGCGGAGTGCTCGCGGCGGTGAGCCGCCGCATCAGCCGCGAGGCGCCGGCCCAGGGCCTGGCGCTCGCCTTCGGCATGGTTGGGTTCGCCATCGGGCTGCAGTTCGACGACAGGTGGGCAACGGTGGGCTGGGCCGCGGAAGCGACCGCCATCATCTGGACGGGGCTCATTATCCGCAAGGAGTGGATGAGGTTGGGCGGAGCCGTCGTGCTGGCGGTGGCCCTGCTGCGACTTCTCGGGCTCGGCTTTTTCGACACGCCGGCCGGATTCACCGCCGTGGTGAATCCGAGAGTCGGGTCGACGCTGGTGATCGTGGCGATGCTCTACCTGCTGGCGCTGGTCCATCGGCGTTCGGGCGCCCATCTTCCGGATCGCGCGGGTTCCGACATTGCGGCGCTGGTCGTTGCGGCGAACATCGTCACGCTGTTACTGGTGACCGTCGAGATCACGTCGTACTTTCACGTTCGCGAAGCGGAGGAGGCGACGGCCGACCTGGCCAGGGGAATGTCGCTGTCGCTGGCGTGGGGCCTCTACGGAACGGCGCTCGTGGTGGTGGGCATCATCGAGCGCTACCGGCCGATCCGGTATCTCGCGATCCTGCTGCTCGCGCTGACGGCGGGCAAGGTGCTGGCCGTCGATCTGTCCGAGCTGGGCGGCGCGTACCGCATCATCGGCTTCATCGGGATGGGCGCACTGCTGCTGCTTGGCGCGTACCTGTACCAGCGGTACCGTTCGGTGATCGTCGGCACGGAGGAGTGACGCGGGGCGAGCGCTATCCCCGGCGCTCGATTGAGTCCGGTGTGCGCTGGGGGGACGTAGCGCGCGGGCTTCAGCCCGCGTGCCCGGGGCGACGGTGCTCAACCCAACCGAGTTCCGGGTCTAGACCATCGCGCCTTCGGGGTACTGCAGCGCGAGCCTCAATTCCTTGGCGACCACGTCGACCGACGTCCCGCGGCCCCAGGCGCCGTTGATCTCGAACCGCAGGTCGCCGATCCGGTGACCCCACGGCGCGATGACCCGGCCGATCGCGCGGAAATCCGAGCGGTCGGCGTGCTCCTGGTCGAGCCGCCGCACGACCTCCGGCGCCACGCGCACGAAGGCGCGCAGCGCGGTGGACGACTTGATCGCGTACCTGCGCCCGCTCCACGCGGCCCCGAACACGAGCGCGATCTGCTTGAAGTAATTCACGAAGAACTTCTTCGCCTCTTCTCGAAACTCGACCGTCCGCCGGGCGCCGCCGAACGCGTCAGCCTGGAACAGCCGTTTCAGCTCCTGCGCCAGCGGCGCCTGGGCGACGCTTCCCTTGCCCACGCCCAGCAGCCGGATGTCCTGGAAGAGGGGCGAGTCGTCGCGGTCGTTCAACGCGCGGACCACGTCGTGCGCAGCGGCCAGGCTCTCGTCCCGGTACAACTGGCGGCCCGACAGGCTGACCAGGTGCGACGCGTTCAGCCGCGTGTGCTTCGCATTGATCGTCACGAACATCTGGACGATATGGTCCTCGGCGAGTTGATCGAAGATCACCGCCGGCACCGTGAAGCCTTCCGTGCCGAAGCGCTCGATATCGGCGTGCATGGCCAGCAGTCGATGCTGCCCATCGATGGCGCGCAGAATCCCCTCGCGCTCCGGAACCTTCAGCGTGCCAAGCGCCGATCCATCCTCCACCGGCGCGAACGACAGTTTCTCGTCGCACGAGATGATGACCGCGCCCGGGATGGAAGGCAGATCTCGCGCCTGGCGGCACTGCTCGTAGTACCTGCACGAGCTCGTCGATCTTGCGGCGGATGATGTGCCGCTGGTACGCCTTCTCGCTTGCCGCAATCCGGCGCTCGAGCAGGTCCCAGTTGATCTTGGACACAGCGCCGGTGCGCTTGCGCCCTCGGACCGGCGGCTGCTGCTGGTCGCCGTAGCTCAACACCTCGAAGCGGACGAGCTTGTCGATGTCGCGCGCGGTGAGTGACGCCTGGTAGAACTGAACGCCGAACTGCTGCATCCGGATGGCAGAAACACTGATCATGGCCGTCCCTGCTGCGTGAGCAATCCTGACTACAGGCTACGCCTCAACGGTACCCCATCGAAGATGGCCGATTCTACGGCCCGTATCCGACAATCTCAATCGTTATTTGTCGCGCCTGCCCGGTTGCCGCGCCCCGAAACCGGCCGAAATCGGAAGCCCGACCCTGTTCGAGCCCAGAGCGCGCCGTTCCGCTGGCTGCACCAGTGAGCCTGTAACCATAAGACACAACATGACTTACAACGACGGTAGCGCGGCCTCCCCTCTGGCTGAGCTCCCGCGTGGACAGTGTGGTGCGCCACATGCTTACTAAAGGGCCGACCCGAGCCGGAGATCGAAGTGAACCTCGTGTCACGGCCGTAAACATCTTCTGTTCAATAAGATGGCACGATCTCACGAATGGTTGGTGTCTGAAACCGTCAAATCGGCGGATCTGCCGGATTTCGGGGCATCGTTGGCCGGTCGGACGGAGGGGGCCCGGCCGTTTCATCCGCGCCAACGTGCAGCAGCGTCTATCCGGACATGCGCCTGGGCCAGGCGGTCGCCGACGCTCGGAGGGTCGTCTCGAAGGTCGCTGAACTCAACTCGCGGCGCCGGCACGCCTCGATGGATTGGGCGATGGCTTGACGCCCGGCTGGCAGGGGGCCGACAATTCCCAAGTCCCCCTGGAGATTGCCCATGTCACGTCGTCATACCTGCCTGACGCTCGCAATTCTTTCAACGGCGCTCGTTGTCACCGTCGGGGCGTGCGGAGGCAGCTCCCAGGCACCCGCCGACCAGGCAAAGGCCGCAGCATCGGCCGCACAGCAGCCGAAGTCCGCGCAGGCGATTCTCAAGGAAATGGACGACCATTTCGCCAGGGTCCGCGAGATCGAAGAAGCGGCGATCAGAGGCGACCTTGACGGGATGAAGGCGCCGGCTCTGGCCATCGCCCAGGTGGGGAGCGGCGCCGGCCTGCCGACAGGGTCCGAGGTCTACGTCGCCGACATGAAGAAATCGGCCGGTGCCGTGGCTGCCGCGATGACCGTGGCCAACGGGGCGACCGCCACCGCGGCGATGGTGGCCACCTGCGGGACGTGCCATGCGGGCAGCAAGGCCACACCGAAGTTCCCGGACGTGATCATGCCCGTCATGGTTCCCGGAACGCAGAGCCACATGCTGATGCACCAGTACGCGGTCGACCTGATGTACCAGGGGCTCGCTATTCCATCCGACGAACTGTGGAAGAAGGGCGCCGAAGCCATGCGGGCTTCGCCGTTGGCGGATCGGGATCTGCCGAAGGATGCGAAGCTGACGAAGGAGGTCCTGTTGTCGGAGTCGCGCGTGCACGACATCGCCGAGCGCGCGACGAAAGCGAGCGACCAGGCCGCCAAAGTCGCGATCTACGGCGAAGTCATCGGCAGCTGCGCGTCCTGCCACGGCCTGCACGGCTCGGTGTGGGGACCTGGCCTGCCGCGAACCGAGGGAAGAGGGTACTAGCGGCCTGTCCAGGCCGCTCTGACGCAGACAGGGAACCTCGTGAGAATCGCGACCTGGAACGTCAATGGCATCCGGGCGCGTGCGGCCCAGGTGGTCGAGTGGCTCGCCGGTGAACGGCCGGACGTGGTGTGCCTGCAGGAGTTGAAAGCCACCTCCGAGCAGGTCCCGCCGGAGTTGCTCGCCCTCGAGGACTACTGGGGATACTGGCACGGCACCCGCGCGTACTCCGGCGTGGCCCTTCTCGTTCGGAAGTCCCTCGCGCCAGACTGGCCGTCATTCAACCACCCCGAGTTCGACCACGAAACGCGCATCGTCGTCGCCGATGTCCGGGGCCTGGCGATTGCGTCGGTGTACGTCCCGAACGGCGGGAAGGAATTCCCTCCGAAGATTCGCTTCCTCGAAGCGCTGGCCGGCATGGCCGCGACGCACAAGGCCGCCGGCCGGCCGCTCGTCGTGTGCGGCGACCTCAACGTCGCCCACCGCGACATCGATGTGCATCCCAAAGAGCGGAAGCCGACCGCCATCGGCCAGCTCCCCGAGGAGCGGGCGCTGTTCGATCGCCTTCTCGAACAGGGACTGGTCGACGTCGGCCGGACGCTGAATCCGGCCGACGACCAGTATTTCACCTGGTGGGCGCCGTGGCGCGGCATGCGCCAGCGCAATATCGGGTGGCGGCTGGACTACATTCTAGCCAGTGAAGGTCTCGCCGAGAGGGCCGTGGCCTGCCCGGCATTCCGCGAAGTGGGCACCAGCGATCACGGCCCGGTCATCGCCACATTCGAAGACTAGCAGCGTCGCGGGTAGAATGGTCGGCATGCACAGGTTGACCTCTCGTGCCGGGGTCCCGCTCTCTGCGGGCCTCGCGCTCTTTCTGTCCGCATCGCCGGTTGTGGCCCAGGTTGAGGCCTCGCGCCGTGTTGCCGCCCCACACGTGTCGGTCGAACTGATCGTCGACAGCGAGGCACCCGGACCGGGCGGATCGATGTGGGTCGGATTGCGCTTCGAGCTCGAGCCCCAGTGGCACATCTACTGGCAGAACCCCGGCGATTCCGGAGGCCCTCCGCAGGCCGTGTGGAAGCTCCCGCCGGGACTTACTGCAGGCGCCTTCGAGTGGCCGGCGCCGGAGCGGATCGATTCGGACGGAATCGTCAGCTACGGCTACCGAGGCGTGGCGGTGCTGCCGGCAGAGATCAGGACGAGCAGACCGGCAGGTGCTCGCCCCGGGATCTTGGGAGAGACGATCGCCGCCTCAGTCAAGTGGCTCATCTGCAAAGACATGTGCCTGCCGGGCCAGGCGCAGCTCGCCCTGCGCCTTCCGCTTGGCGCAGCCGATCGCGGCATGGTCCCCACCTGGAGCTCGGCGTTGAGGGAGGCCCGGGCCAGGGTGCCTGGTCCGGCCCCGCGCGGATGGACCGCCACGGCCAGGAATGCGCCGGACGCATTTCTTGTGGATGTCCTGACCGGCGAACGCATGTCGACCGGCGTCTTCTTCCCGGTCGATCCCGGCCAGATCGAGGACTCCGTTGCACAGGAAGTGACGGCAATCCCGGGCGGGCTCCGATTCAAGTTGCACCGTTCCCCCCAGTTGACCAAAGATCCAACTGCGCTTCGAGGCGTCGTGACTCTGCCTGGCGGGCGGGCGTTCTTCGTGACGGTTCCTGTGGTTCCTTCATCGGGAGGAAAGCGAGGGAGCGCGCCATGAAACCGCGGACGGCTCAATCGTGCCTGATCGCGCTGATGCTCGTCACGGCGCCGGCGATCGCGCTGGCGGCGAAGGTCGGAGATCTTGCACCCCAGTTCACCGCCAAGGACACGCGCGGCCGGATCTACAGGCTGGCCGATCTCAAGGACCGGTGGGTGGTGCTGGAGTGGCACAACCAGGGCTGTCCGTACGTCAAGAAGCACTATGACAGCGGGAACATGCAGCGGCTCCAGCAGACGTGGACCGCGAAAGGCGTGGTCTGGCTGACCGTCATCTCGTCGGGGCCAGGCATGCAGGGCCATGTCACCGCCGAAGAGGCCGACGCGTACGTGAAGGCCCAGAAGGCCGAGCCAACGGCCGTGCTGCTGGATCCCGACGGCGATCTCGGCCATCTCTACGACGCCCTGACGACGCCCCACATGTTCGTCATCAATCCGAGGGGCGTGCTGATCTACAACGGCGCCATCGACGACAAGCCCTCCACCGATCAGAGCGACGTGGCGGGAGCCTTCAACTTCGTCTCCGCGGCGCTTGTCGAGGCGATGGCGGGCAGGCCGGTCTCGAAGCCCACATCGAGGCCCTACGGTTGTTCGGTCAAGTACGCGAGCCCCGGGAAGAAATAGTCTCGAATGCGATTGAAGTTGCCAGGGCCTGGGGTCCTCGCGGCGTGCGCCGCGATGCTCTTGTCGCTGACCTCGTTCGCGCGAACGGCCGGGAACGATCAGGAGCCGGCCAACGCCAGGTACACGAACCCGGACGTGCCGGCTGCCGAGCGCGTGCGGGATCTGATCTCCCGCCTGACCCTCGAAGAAAAAGTCGCGCAGCTCCAGCACTCGACGCCCGCCATCGACCGCCTCGGTGTCCCCGCTTACAACTGGTGGAACGAGGCACTGCACGGCGTGGCCCGGGCCGGCCGGGCCACCGTGTTTCCGCAGGCGATCGGGCTCGCTGCCACATGGGACTTCTCACTGCTGAACCGCGTCGCGACCTCGATTTCGGACGAAGCCCGCGCCAAGCACCACGACTTTGCCCGGCGAGGCCAGCGCGGCATCTACCAGGGCCTGACCTTCTGGTCGCCCAACATCAACATCTTCCGCGACCCCCGGTGGGGCCGGGGCATGGAAACCTACGGCGAGGATCCGTACCTGGTCGGGCGGCTCGCTGTTGCATTCGTCAAGGGGATGCAGGGCGACGACCCGAAGTACCTCAAGACGATCGCCACGCCCAAGCACTTCGCGGTCCACAGCGGCCCGGAGTCGGATCGTCACGTGTTCGATGCGGAGATCGACTCACGGGACCTGCGCGACACCTACCTGCCGGCGTTCGAAATGGCCGTTCGTGACGGTGGCGCCTGGTCGGTCATGTGCGCCTACAACCGGGTGCTCGGCTCGCCGGCGTGCGCCAGCCCGCTGCTGCTCGACACGATCCTCCGGCGGGAATGGGGCTTCGGTGGATACGTCGTGTCGGATTGCGGAGCGATCGACGACATCTCCCAGACACACAAGGTCGCCCGTGACCCGGCCGAGGCGTCGGCGATGGCTCTCAAGACCGGCTGCGATCTGAGTTGCGGCACAACCTATGCGGCGCTGACAGACGCCGTGAAGCGGGGCCTGGCGACCGAACGCGAAATCGACACGGCGCTCGAGCGCCTCTTCACCGCGCGCTTCCGGCTCGGCATGTTCGATCCGCCGGGCCGCGTGAAGTTCGCGCAGACACCGATCACCGTCGTCGACGGGCCGGCGCATCAGGCATTGGCGCTCGAAGCGGCCCGGGAATCGATCGTCCTCCTGAAGAACGAAGGCAGGATTCTCCCTCTCGGCAAGGACACGAAGACCATCGCGGTCGTCGGGCCCAACGCCGACGACGCGGAAGTGCTGCTCGGCAACTACAACGGGACCCCGGGCAGGAGCGTCACACCGCTCGAGGGCATTCGCCGAAAAGTCGGCGCAGCGTCCCGCGTGCTCTACGCGCAGGGCGCCGATTGGGCGGAGGGTCTGCCGGCCTTCGAGGTGGTGCCCGCCTCCGCGCTGCGGACGATCAAGGACCGGCGCGTGGTCGCGGGGTTGACCGGCGAGTATTTCAATCTCGGCCCAGTGGCGCAGACGCAGGCCGGCCCGTCGTGGGATTCGGCGACTCTCACGTTCCCGGACCTGTCGGGCGCGCCGGCGTTCAGCAAGGTCGACAGCCGGCTCGATCTCAAGTGGTTCGACGCTGCCCCCGACCCGCGCCTGCGCGGCAGTGAATTCGCGGTCCGCTGGACCGGGCTGCTGTTGCCCCCGGTCTCAGGCAGCTACCAGGTTGGCGGATATGGCTGCACCGGGTTCCGGCTGTATCTCGACGACGCGCTGCTCGTCGAGTACAAGAGCAACCACGAGCCATCGAAGAAGGCGAAGGCCGTGACACTCGAAGCAGGCCGGGGCTACAAGCTGCGCATCGAGTACTTCAACCGCGGCAGCGACGCACGATTCCAGCTGCTGTGGACACGTCCCAACCGCCAGCTCGAGGCGAACGCCCTTTCGGTCGCCCGGCAGGCCGATGTCATTGTCGCGATGATGGGGCTGTCTCCCCGCCTCGAGGGCGAGGAGATGGAGGTTCCGGTGGCGGGTTTCAAGGGAGGCGACCGGCTGACGCTCGACCTGCCGGCTGCCCAGCAACAGCTGCTCGAGCAGCTTGTGGCCCTGGGCAAGCCGGTTGTCCTCGTCCTGCTCAACGGGAGTGCGCTCGCCGTGAACTGGGCCGCCGATCACGTTCCGGCGATCGTCGAAGCCTGGTATCCCGGACAGGCGGCGGGAACGGCCATCGCCGACGTGCTGTTCGGCGACTACAGCCCGGCCGGGCGCCTGCCGGTCACCTTCTACCAGTCGATCGACCAGTTGCCGGCGTTCTCGGACTACCGCATGGCCGGCAGAACCTACCGCTACTTCACGGGCGTCCCGCTGTATCCGTTCGGCTTCGGCCTCAGCTACGCGCAATTCGCGTATCGCAAGCTGATGGTGTCGTCCCATGTGCTCAGCGGGCAGGACCTCGCGGTGTCGGTAGAGGTCGAGAACACGGGAAAGGTCGCCGGCGACGAGGTCGTCCAGCTGTATGTCACCGATGAGGAGGCATCGGTCCCGGTGCCCGTGCGGGCGCTGCAAGGCTTCGAGCGGATCAGGCTCGCGCCGGGCGAGCGTCGAACCGTCCGGTTCGTGCTCACGCCTCACCAGCTGGCGGTCGTCGACAACGCAGGGCGGCGAGTTCTTCAACCAGGGGGATTCGAAATTGCGGTCGGCGGCAAGCAACCCGGCTTCACGGGCCGCGCCGATGCAGCGACCACGCAGGTCCTGAAGGCGCGGTTCGAGGTGACGGCTGGAGTCCAGTGACGCGAGCCGGCTGGCTGCCACGATACTGCGCCGAGGTCAGTAGACGAATTCTCTCACGTCGTACTCGGCCATCCGCGGCGGTGGACCCGCGAATCTCACAGCCGATCGAATCGCTAGCTCCTGGGCCCTCCGCTCGGACGCCGTCAGCGCGCCGATGTCCTGCTCGAGCGCGTGAATCGGGTAGCTGGTTCCGGGGATCTCGACCAGGTCGCTGAAGTAGAGCAGATCCCGTTCGTCCAGATTCATCTCGTTGAGCGCCACCACCGTGTCGCTCGCATGCCCGCCGGCGAACCGGCTGCCGCCGAGGCCGATCATGACAATCACACCGAGCGAGAGGCCGGCCGCCTTGATCGCGCGTGCCGTGTCGATCGCGTCGCGGGCGGTGCCGGGCTTGCGCACGAACTCCAGCAGCGGATCGTGCCCCGATTCCAGGCCGAGGTAGACCCGGCGGAGCCCGAGCGCCCGGAGCTCCGCGTAGTCGGCTGCCGTCTTCCGGGCGCCGGTGAAACCGTCGACGAACGCGAAGACGCCGGGCGCCCCAGGTCCAAGGCGCCGGGACAGGATCTCGAACATCGGGCGCAGCCGGGCCATCGGCACCGCCAGGGCATTGGCCGCGCCAAGGAACACTCCGCGGGACCGCAGGCTGCGTGACTCGCCGAGATACTCGAGCACCTCGTCGACGTGCCGCTCGAACTCGCCGGGCGTTTTCACGCGATACCCGTCGTGATAGAGATCGCAGAACGTGCAGGTATTGAACGAGCAGCCTTCGGTCGCCTGCACGACGACCGACAGGTACTGATCCGGAGGAAGAATGCCGACGGGCCGGTAGACCCGTTCGAAGGCGTGCTCGTCCTGGCGGGCAGACGCGGCATCGAACCGCGCCGCGCGGCCGGCGAACTCGCGCAGGTCGGAGAGGTCTCGAACGCCTGCAGGCTCGTCCCAGCTCCAGCGGACTCCGTCGAGCGACGCAAGCAGGCGCGCGATCACGCCGGCGCCCTGGTCGATGATCGTGTCGCGGTCCCTCACAGGAACGACCCGGCGGAACCTGGCGGATCCCTCGTGCCACTTCTCGATCACGGCTCCGCTCAGGCCGCGCCTGTAAGTATGGCTGTCGAGGTGGAAACTGTAGAGCCTGCCGCCGCGGTCGTACGAGACCACGAGGTGATCGTCCACCATCACGGCGAGCGAGTGCCCCTTGACGCTGATGACGTACGCCGAGCCGGCCAGATACCCTCGAAGGACCATCGAGCAGAAGTATAGTAGGTGAACTGATGTCCGACTTTCAGGTTACCACCGTCTTCCTGGATGCCGGTGGGGTGCTCGTCTACCCGAACTGGCGGCTGGTCAGCGACGCCCTTGCGCGACACGGGGTCCAGGCTTCTCCGTCCCGCCTCGAGGCTGCCGATCCGCCGACCAAGAGAGCCCTCGACGTGGCGCCGACGGTCAAGACGACGAACGACGACCAGCGGGGGTTCCTGTATTTCGACCTGATCCTGAAGCACGCAGGGATTCCGCCCGGCCCCGCCACCGACGCGGCGCTGGCAGAACTGCGCGGGTACCACGAGCGCTACGGGCTGTGGGACTATGTGCCGGACCATGTCGTGCCGGCCCTCCGCCGCCTTCGCGACGCGAACCTCCGGCTGGTCGTCGTGTCGAACTCCAACGGCACCGTCAGGACGATGTTCGATCGCGTCGGGTTGCTCCCCTACCTGGACCTTGTCATCGACTCGGGCGAGGAGGGCATCGAGAAGCCCGACCCCCGGCTGTTCCTGCGGGCGCTCGATCGCTCGGGCGCATCCCCAGAGACGACGATCCACACCGGCGACCTCTACGAGATCGACATCGTCGGGGCAAGGGGCGCAGGACTGAGAGCCGTCCTGATCGATGCGGCCGGATTGTACGAAGGTGCCGATTGTCCCCGCGTCGCCTCGTTCAGCGAGTTCGTCGACGGACTGCTCGCGGGGCGCTTTCGATGACTGATTCACAGGATCCTGAAGGAGCCGAAAGTATGAAGCGCTCGCGAATCGCCTCCGTGGTGCTGGGCTCGCTGGTGGCTGCCGTGATGCTGTCGACCGACGCGGCGGTGACCCGTGCGCAGTCGCCCGCGACGGCCCCGCCCGCCAGCACCCTGCTGAAGCCCGCCCGGGTGTTCACCGCCACCGACCAGGTGTCGCACGAGGGCTGGGTGGTGCTGGTCACCGGGAACAGGATCGCGGCCGTCGGTTCGGCGGCGGACGTGAAGGCGCCCGCCGGCTCCCGAACCATCGATCTGCCGGGGACGACGCTGCTGCCTGGCCTGATCGACGCGCATTCCCACGTCTTCCTGCATCCGTACAACGAGGCGCTCTGGAACGACCAGGTCCTCAAGGAAGACCTGGCCTACCGGACCATCGCCGCGGTCCTGCACTGCGAGTGGACGCTGATGGCCGGCTTCACGGGGCTGCGCGATCTGGGCACCGAGGGCGCCGAGTACGCGGACGTGCAGGTGAAGAAGGCGATCAACGAGGGCCGGATTCCCGGGCCGCGTCTCCAGGTGGCCACCAAGGCCATCGTGGCTACCGGCAGCTACGGGCCCGGACCGGCGGGATTCGCGTCCAACTTCCTGACGCCGAAGGGCGCCCAGGAAGTGAGCGGCGGCGACCAGATGCTGTGGGCCGTGCGGGATCAAATCGGCCATGGGGCCGACTGGGTGAAGCTCTACGCCGATTATCGACGGGGGCCAGGCGGCTCGACGGTCCCGACGTTGACCCAGGCCGAGATGAAGGTTGCCGTCGACGAGGCGCGCAGTGCGAGCCGCCCGGTGGCGGTGCACGCGTCGACAGCCGAGGGCATCAAGCGCGCCGTGCTGGCAGGCGCCGACACGATCGAGCATGGCTACAGCGCCAGCGAAGAGGTGCTCAAGCTGATGGCCGAGCGGGGCGTCGCCCTCTTCCCCACGCTCGCCGCGCAGGAAGCGTCGTCCATCTACAACCAGGGGTACAAGCCCGGGGTGTCACAGCCGACGCGCAGCATGGAAGAGGGCAAGCGCACCTTCCAGGCGGCCATGAAGCTTGGCGTCATCATCGGCCTTGGCAGCGACGTCGGGGTGTTCGCGCACGGCACCAACGCCCGCGAGATTGAACTGATGGTCGAGTACGGCATGCCTCCCGCGCAGGCGCTCGTCGCGGCCACGGCCGTGAATGCGAAGGTGATGGGCTGGGCAGATCGGGTCGGCCAGATCCGTACGGGACTTCTTGCCGATCTGATCGCCGTGACCGGGGATCCCACCGTGAACATCGGCGCGTGCCGCGCCGTGAAGTTCGTGATGAAGGACGGAAAGATTTTCCGGCAGTGATACGCTTGAGGGCACACCATGATTGCCCTCTCGCGCATCTCCAAGCAGTACGGACGGCAGATTCTGTTCGTCGAGGCCTCTTTTCAGCTCAATCCCGGCGAGAAAGTCGGATTGGTCGGCCCGAACGGATCCGGAAAGACAACGCTGTTCCGGATGATCGCCGGCGAAGAAACACCCGACGAAGGCACGCTCTCGATCCCGAAGAAGCTGACCGTCGGCTACTTCCGGCAGGACGTTGAGGAAATGTCCGGCCGATCGGTCCTCGACGAGGCCATCGCCGGCAGCGGCCGCGTGGGCGACCTGCACCACGAGCTCGAGGCGTTGCAGCACGCCATGTCGGACCCCGAGCGCGCGAACGACATGGATCGCGTCCTCGCCAGGTTCGGCGAGGTGCAGGAGGAATACGACCACCTCGGCGGCTACGCCCTCGAGGCGCAGGCACGCGAGGTGCTGGGCGGTTTGGGCTTCGAGGACGACCGTATCGACGGCGACGTGGGCGAGCTCTCGGGCGGATGGAAGATGCGCGTCGCGATGGCAAGGGTGCTCATCGGCAATCCCGACGTGCTGCTGATGGACGAGCCGACCAACCATCTCGACATCGAGTCGATCATCTGGCTCGAGGCGTTCCTGAAATCGCGCCAGAGTGCGCTGCTCATGACCTCTCACGACCGCGAGTTCATGAACCGCTCCGTGTCGAAGATCGCCGAGATCGACGACGGCGACATCACGGTCTACTCCGGCAACTACGACTTCTACGAACGCGAGCGCACGATCCGCGAGGCCAATCGAGAGGCCGCGTACGCGCGCCAGCAGTCGATGCTGGCCAAGGAGCGCCGCTTCATCGAGCGCTTCGCTTCTCACGCGGCCAAGGCGGGCCAGGTGCAGAGCCGCGTCAAGGCGCTCGACAAGATCGAGAAGATCGAACTTCCGAAGAAGCGCCGCGTCGTGCGGTTCGACTTCAGGCAGCCGCCGAGATCAGGCGACCTCGTGGCGACCATCGAAGGGGTGACCAAGGCCTACGGCAGCCGCGTCGTCCACGACGGGCTCAATCTCACCGTTCGCCGGGGCGAGCGCTGGTGCGTGATGGGCAGGAACGGCGCCGGCAAGACGACGCTCCTGAAGATGGTGGCCGGGGTCACCTCGCCCGACTCGGGCACCATCCGGCTCGGCGCCAGCCTGAAGATGGGCTACTTCGCGCAGTCGGCGCTCGACATCCTCGACCCGGACCTGACGATTGACGAGCAGCTGCAGAAGGAGTTTCCGCACGAGTCGATTGGCGCCCTGAGAAACCTCGCCGGCGCGTTTCAGTTCTCGGGCGACGATGTGGACAAGAAGATCCGCGCGCTGTCAGGCGGCGAGAAGACCCGCCTGGTGATGGCGCTGATGCTGCTCGACCCGCCGAACTTCCTCGTGCTCGATGAACCGACCAATCACCTGGATCTCGCCACCAAGGAGATGCTGGTCGAGGCGCTCGGCTCGTTCGAGGGCACGATGCTGTTCGTGTCGCACGATCGCGCGTTCCTGCGGGGCCTGAGCAACCGCGTGCTCGAGCTTGGTGGCGAGAGCGGCCACGACGCGCATCCGCACGTCTACCCCGGCTCGTACGTCGACTACGTTCAGCGCACCGGCCACGAGGCCCCGGGCGTGCACGCGTAGGACAGCGGGCTGCCGGGCCCAGTGGCGCTTCATTTCCTGACGACGTTCCTTTGCCGAGCCATCGCCAGATCCAGGTTGTTCTTCAACTCCGGCATGTCCGGCCGGAGGCGGATTGCCTCGGTGAACTGGACGATGGCCGCGTCGAATTGCCCGGCCACCAACAGCGCTCCCCCCAGGTTGTTGCGCACGGCCGCATCGTCCGGCTTCAGGCGGGCGGCGATCGTGAGCTCCGCTATCGCCTCCTCCATGCGGCCCTGCGCGGCCAGGATCGTGCCCAGGTCGAGATGTGCCTCGGCGGAATCGGGCTCGAGCCTGACGACCTCGGCGAATTGAGGCACGGCCTTGTCGCCGCTGCCCGTGCGGGACAGCAATGCTCCGAGGTTGTGATGAGCCGGCGCGTAGCCGGGGTCGAGCCGGATCGCGTCGTTGAACTCGGCCTGCGCCTCCTCGAACCGCCCCTGCTCAACAAGGACTCCGCCCAACCCGGAATGGGCCTCGGCGTTGTCGGGCGAGAGGCGGATCGCCTCGCGGTACGACACCGCCGCCTCGTCGACCCTGTCGACGGCGTTCAGTGCGGCTCCGAAGTTCACGAGGAACGCGGCGGAAGCGGGGCTGAGCCGCACGGCCTCCGCAAGATACGGCAGCGCTTCGTTTGCGCGCTGCTCGGCAAGCAGCGCCTCGCCAAGCGCGTCGTGCGCGTCGGCGTACATCGGTGTGATCCTGATCGACTCTCGGAGCTCCGCGATGGCGGCGTCGATGCGCCCATCCTGTCTGAGCGCCTTGCCCAGGGCCGCGTGGGCCACGTAGTTCCCGGTCGTCACCGCGATGGCCCGGCGGAACAGGGTTTCGCTGTTGCGCCAGTACTGAACCTGCTGCCAGGCCAGCACCCCGTAGATCGAGAGGGCGATGCATGCGGCGACCGCCAGCGCCCGCCGTGTTGCTTGTGCCCGTCGAGCCAGCGCCGCCAGCCCCCAGGCGACCATGATGCCAATGCCAACCATCGGCACGTAGGTGTAACGGTCGGCCCGAGCCTGCACGCCCGCCTGGACGAGCCCGAGCACCGGCAGCAGCGCAATCAGGTACCAAAGCCACCCGACGAGAAGGTACGGCGCCGTCCGGGCCGCGCGCACCGCCAGGATCGAGATCCCCGCGAGCACGAGTGCCGCGGCGGCGGCCTGCCAGAACGGGATCTGAAGCGGGTGCGGATACAGCGCCGCAAGGCCGCTCGGCCAGACCATCTGCACCAGGTAGATGATCGAGGACACCAGCGCGTTCTCGACGCGAGTCAGAGGCGAAATGACGTCGAGAGACGAGATCCCTCCAGCGTTCCGTTGAGTCACGACAGTCACCGCCGACACGGCGATCGCCATCGCCGCCAGCGGCGCCTTCTCCAGGAGCGCCTTTACGAGGCTCACTTGCCTCACTCCGGGCCGCGGTACGGTCTTTCCTCTGCTTTCGGCGTGTCCGACCATCGATAGCCGGTTCAGGGGCCACGCGTCCAGCAGCAGCAGCACAAGCGGCAAGGTCACGATCATCGGCTTCGACATCAGGCCGCAGGCGAACGATGCGACGACGACGGCATAGGTCGCAGCGGCCGGACGTTCGACATATCGCAGATACGCCCAGCATGTGAGGAACCAGAAGAACCCGCTCAATACGTCTTTTCGCTCGGCCACCCACGCCACCGATTCGACGTGCAGCGGGTGGATGGCGAAGAGCATCGCCACGCCCGCACTCAGAGAGCGGACCTTCGTCGCGCGTTTGAGCAGCGCGAAGAGCAGGCACGCGCTCGCCGCGTGAATCAGGACATTGGTGACGTGATGCGGGCCGCTCGCTGGTCCGAAGAACTGGACGTCAGCCATGTAGGACAGCCACGTCAGGGGCGACCAGTAGCCTTCGTACGCCTTCGTGAACGCCCAGGTCACGCTTTCGAGGGTGAGACCGGCGGTCACGTTCGGGTTGTGGGTCACGTACAGGAGGTCGTCGAAGTCGACCAACGGAAAGTGACGGACCTGAACGAACACCAGGGCCGTTGCGGCCAGCAGCGACAAGTAGATCAGGAGGTCACGGGCCGCGCCGGCGCGGACTCCCGGGACGCTGGCAACATCACGCGAAGACGGTGCGGCCTGCCTTCTACTCATTCCCGGCGCCCAATCCCCTCGTACGGTCCTCTTCAACGCGCGGCCTTGTTCTGCTGCGTCCGGGCCCAGCTGTCTTTGAGCGGCACCGTGCGATTGAACTTCAGCGCTCCCGGCTTCGAATCCGGATCGACTGAGAAGTAGCCGAGGCGCTCGAACTGGAAATGGTCGCCTGCCTGCGCGCCGGCCAGGCCGGGCTCGACAGGGCACATGAGGGTTTCGAGCGACCTGGGATTGAGCGAGGTGCGCCAGTTGCCGCCGTCTTCCTCGTCGCCCGGTGTCGGGTTGAGGAAGAGGCGATCGTAGAGCCGCACTTCGGCCTGGATCGCGTGCCGGGCAGACACCCAGTGAATGGTGGCTTTCACCTTCCGGCCGTCCGGCGCGTTGCCATCGCGCGTCGCCGGATCGTAGGTGCAGCGAAGCTCGACGATTTCGCCGGCCTCGTTCTTCACCGCGCGCTGGCACGTAACGAGGTAGGTTCCCCTCATCCGGACCTCGCGTCCCGGAGCGAGCCGGAAGAACTTCTTCGGCGGATCCTCCATGAAGTCGTCCCGCTCGATGAACAGCTCGCGCGAGAACGGCACCGTTCGCACGCCGGCCGCCGCATCCTCCTGGTTGACGGCCATCTCGATCTGGTCGACCTGCCCCTCGGGGTAATTTTCGATGACCACGCGCAGCGGCCGGATCACGGCCATCGCCCGGGGCGCCCGCCGATTGAGATCGTCGCGCACGGCGTCTTCGAGCAGGGCCACGTCGACCAGGTTCTCGCGCTTGGCAACGCCGATGCGCTGGCAGAAGTCGCGGATCGCCTCCGGCGTGAAGCCGCGCCGCCGGAGGCCCGAGATCGTGGGCATCCGGGGATCGTCCCAGCCGCTGACCACGCCCTCCTGAACGAGCGACAGCAGGCGCCGCTTGCTCATCACGGTGTAGGTCAGGTTCAGCCGGGCGAACTCGATCTGCCTGGGCCGGCTCGGCACCGGGAGGTTGGCGATGCACCAGTCGTACAGCGGCCGGTGGTCCTCGAACTCCAGGGTGCAGAGCGAATGCGTGATGCCTTCGATCGCGTCCGAGATCGCGTGCGCGAAGTCGTACATGGGGTAGATGCACCACGCGTCGCCGGTCCGGTGATGCGACGCCCGGCGGATCCGGAACAGCGTCGGATCGCGCAGGTTGATGTTGGGCGATGCCATGTCGATCTTCGCGCGCAGGATGAGGGTGCCGTCCGCGAACTCGCCCGCGCGCATCCTGCGGAACAGGTCGAGGCTCTCCTGCACCGGGCGGTATCGGTACGGGCTTTCCCGGCCGGCCTCGGTCAGCGTCCCGCGATGCTCACGAATCTCGTCGGCGGTCAGGCTGTCCACATACGCCTTGTCCGCCTCGATCAGCATCTCGGCATACCGGTAGAGCTGCTCGAAATAGTCCGACGCGTAGAACTCGCGGTCCGCCCAGTCGTAGCCCAGCCATCGCACGTCTTCCCTGATCGCATCGACATACTCGACGTCCTCCTTGGCGGGGTTCGTGTCGTCGAAGCGCAGGTTGCACGTGCCGCCGTTCTCGAGGGCGACGCCGAAATTGAGCGTGATCGACTTGGCGTGGCCGATGTGCAGGTAGCCGTTCGGCTCGGGCGGAAAGCGCGTCGCCACGCGGCCGCCGTGCTTGCTGGTCCTGACGTCTTCGGCGACGATGGCGCGGATGAAATCGAGTGGCTGCGCATCGGCCGCCCCGGCGGCCCCTGCGCCGCCACTGGGGCGGTCGTTGCTGCTCATCCCCAGATTGTACATAAACGCGCGCCGCTCCATCAGGACGGACACTATAATCGCCGAGAACATACGGGCCCCCAGCCACCCCGGAGACCTGACGGAGGTCATCCCGTGAGAGCAACCCACACCTGCCTCGTGGCCGTGCTGGTCGCGCTTGCTGCAGGCCCGGCGTCCTTTTCCGCCCAACAGGCACGGTTCGACGAGTCGTTCTTCGAGCGCCTCGCGTGGCGCAACCTTGGACCGTTTCGCGCCGGCGGGTGGGCCACCGACGTCGCGGTGCCCGACACACCGGCCAAGGCCCACCTGTACACGTTCTACGTCGGCACGAGGAACGGTGGCGTCTGGAAGACCACCAACAACGGGACGACCTTCGACCCGGTCTTCGACCAGCAGAGCGCTCTGTCCATCGGCGCCGTCGCCGTCGCGCCCTCGAACCCGAGCATCGTCTGGGTGGGAACGGGCGAGGCCTACAACGCTCGAAGCTCGTACTCGGGAAACGGGATCTACAAGTCGCTCGACGCCGGCAAGACGTGGACGCACATGGGGCTCGCCGACTCCCACCACATCGCGCGCATCCTCATCCATCCGGCCAACCCGGAGATCGTCTACGTGGCCGCCATGGGACACCTGTTCTCGAGAAACGACGAGCGCGGCGTGTTCAAGACGGTTGACGGCGGCAGGACCTGGCAGAAGGCGCTGTTCGTGGACGCGAACACGGGCGCGATCAATCTCGTCATGAACCGGCGCGATCCCGACATCCTCTACGCGGCGACCTACGAAAAGACCCGGACGGCGTGGGACCTCGACGTCGGCGGCCCGGGCAGCGGCATCTACCGGACGGCCGACGCAGGGAGGAAGTGGACGAAGCTCTCCGGCGGCCTGCCATCCGGCCGCCTCGGCCGCATCGGCCTCGACATCTATCAGGCCAGGCCGGACATCCTCTACGCCATCATCGAAAACGCCAACCCGCGCCAGCCCACCGAGGCCGAAGCGCTGTCGGACAAGGGCCGCCCGCGCCCGCCGGAACGCGTGATTGGCAACGAGATCTACCGGACAGACGATGCCGGGCGGACCTGGAAGAAGACGCACGACGACAAGACCGTGGTCGGCAGCAAGGCGGCGTACTCGTTCAACATGATTCGCATCGACCCCGCCAACCCGGACCACGTCCTTATCACGAGCGACACGATCCCGAGCTCCGAGGATGGCGGCAAGACCTGGCTCGACACCCGCTGGCCGCCGAAACGGATGTTCGCCAAGGCGTTCGGCGACGTGCGCAACCTCTGGTGGGATCCGCAGAATCCCGACCGGATCATCATGGTGAGCGACGGCGGACTCCACGTCTCCTACGACGGCGGCAGGACAACGGACCATTACCTGAACCTGCCGGTCGACGAGTTCTACGCCATCGACGCCGACATGGAGGATCCGTACAACGTCTACGGCGGCCTGCAGGACCACGACTCCTGGCGGGGCCCCAGCAACGGCTGGTCCGGATCGGTGACCGTGGCGGACTGGATCACGGTGGGCGCCGGCGACGGGATGTACAACCGCGTCGACCAGACCGACTCCCGCTGGCTCTACAATACGTCGCAGTTCGGCGACCACCAGCGCGTGGACCAGAAGATGCGCACGCGCACCGGCATCATGCCGAGACGCCCCATCGGCCAGCCGCCGCTGCGATGGAACTGGAACACGCCCATCGTCATCTCACCGCACAACAGCCTGACGATCTACACCGGCGCGCAGGTGCTCCTGCGCTCGCTCGATCGCGGCGACACCTGGCAGGAGATCAGTCCCGATCTGACGGCCAACGACGCCGGCAGGCAGTTCGGACGCGGGAACATCCAGTTCTGCACCATCACGACCATTTCGGAATCCCCGGTCACGCCCGGCGTCATCTGGATCGGCACCGACGACGGCAAGGTGCAGGTGAGCAGAAACAGCGGGGCCGCGTGGACCGATGTGACCGCTTCCATCGTCAAGGCGGGCGGGCCCGCCGATCGCTGGGTCAGCCGCGTGTTCGCCTCCAACCACGACCCGGGAACCGCCTATGCAGCCAAGTCCGGGTTCCGAAACGATGATTTCAAGCCGTACCTCTTCAGGACGACTGACTACGGCAGCACGTGGACGCCGATCCACGCCAATCTTCCGGATCAGCCGATCAACGTCGTCGTGGAGGATCGGAAGAACCGGAACCTGCTCTTCGCCGGGACCGACGCGGGCGTGTTCGTGTCGATCGACGCCGGATCGCGGTGGGCCTGGATGAAGGGCAACATGCCGAACGTGCCCGTGCACGACATGATCATCCACCCGCGCGAGAACGATCTGATCGCCGGGACCTACGGCCGCGGCATCTGGATTGCCGACGTGTCGGTGCTCCAGCAGCTCGACGACAAGGTGCTCGCGGATGACGTGCGGCTGTTCGACATCGAGCCTCGCACGCCCTTCAACGAGAGCGGCTGGGGCAACTACGATCTCTACGGCGACCGCTACCATTCGACCCCCAACGAGCCGAACGCGGTCATCGTCAACTACTACCTCCGCGAACCGGGCGCGGCGAAGATCACCGTGAAGATTTCGGACCTTGCGGGCATGCTCCTCCGAACCCTCGACGGCACGGCCCTGAAGGGATTGAACCAGGTGGCCTGGAACATGCGGGACGGGGAGGGCCGCCCGGCAGCCGAGGGGCGCTACGTCGTCACGCTGGTCGTCGGGGCCAGGGAACAGGCAAAATCAGCCGTGATCCGGCATCCCTGATCCCGGCGCTCGGTTGAGTCGAGTACACGCCGGGAATGGAGCACGTGGGCTTTAGCCCGCGTGCCCGGGGCTCACGAGTCAATACCGGTGAGCCCCGGGATCAGAGGCCACCGGGCCGGTCACCAGCCCGCTCTGGCCGAGGCCGTTGAAGGTCCCAAAATGGGCAGTCCGCCCGATTCGCGGAAGGGACTGGATTCCAGACAGTCTCCGGGCGGGCTACGTCGAAGAATCAGGGCGCTCGAGGCGGGCGACTGGGCGGGGCCGGCCACTTCTCGGGGGGTCGGATCGGGAGTATCCTCAAGTAGGCTTTCCGCATGTTTCGGGGGAACGGCACACGTGTCTGGTAACGCTGCCGGCATCGCGGTTCATGCCGGCCGCCCATCCTGGCGCGGTGCCTTCGGAGGGAGAGCATCATGGCAACGACCGTGGGGCAGATTCTCAACGGCCGGGGAGAGATCCACGCCGTCAGACCCGAGCAGACGGTCTTCGAAGCGCTGGAGCTGATGGCCGCCAAGAACATCGGCGCGGTACTCGTACAGGCCGACAGCCGTCTGGTCGGCATCCTCTCCGAGCGCGACTACGCGCGCAAGGTCATGTTGATGGGCCGCTCGTCCAGGGAGATCTCGGTGCGGGAGATCATGACGACCGAAGTGGTGTGCGTCGATCCTGGCTGGACGGTCGATCAATGTCTCGCGTTGATGGACAAGCAGCAGATCCGTCACCTGCCGGTCACGGTGAACGATCAGGCCGTCGGCGTCGTCTCGATGCGGGAAATGGTCCGGGCGAAGCTGGCGGAACAGGAATTCACCATCGACGAGCTGTCGAAATACATCACCAGGGGAGCCTGAGTGGCCCGGTCGCGTTCACATGATCTGATAGACCACCTTCAACCACGTTCGTCTGCTGCCTGCCATTTCCACTACCGGCTGGTCGGTTCGGCGTGACCCGGAAACTCGTGCCAATTCGGCTTCCACTCGTCATCGTGCTCGCGGTCTGCATGTTGGAAACCGGGCTGGCGGGCCAGCAGGCGCCTGCGCAGTCGTTTCCGGAGTGGCTCGCCCTCCTGCGCAGTGACGGGCTGGCCAGGGGCATTTCGGCGCGGACGCTGGACCAGGCACTCGCCGGAATTGAACTGCTGCCGGTTGTCGTCGAACGCGATCGGACGCAGCCCGAGTTGAAGCTGACCGTCAAGCAGTACATGGATCGCCGCGTGACGACGGCGATGGTCCGGAAGGGCCGGGAGCTGGCGCGCCTGCACGCATCGGTGCTGCGGCAGGTGTCGGCCGCCTACGGCGTGCCGGCTTCCGTCATCCTGGCCATCTGGGGCCAGGAATCGAACTACGGCGCGTTCCAGGGTTCACGTCCCACGGTGTCTGCACTGGCCACGCTCGCATACGATCCCCGCAGGCCAGGCATGTTTCGCGAAGAGCTGCTCGCGGCCCTGACCATCGTCGACCGCGGCGACATTGCGCTGGAGCGACTGACGGGATCATGGGCGGGGGCAATGGGCCAGCCGCAGTTCATGCCGTCGAGCTACCTGAAGTTCGCCGTGGACTTCGACCACGACGGACGACGCGACATCTGGGGCTCGCCGGCGGACATCTTTGCGTCGGTCGCCAACTACCTGAAGGAGCATGGCTGGGACGGCAGCCTCAGGTGGGGGCGACCCGTGCGGGTCGATCGCGCAACGGCCAAGGGACTGACCGACAAGGTGCCGCCGGCAGGCCCGTCCGGCTGCGAGGCGAAACGGGAGATGACCGAACCGCTGCCGTACTCCGATTGGGGAGCCCTCGGCGTGAAGGCAGTTGACGGCAAGGCCTTGCCGAAGACGGACGTGCGGGGCTCGCTGCTCCAGGTCGACGGACAGTATTACCTCGTCACCGTCAACTACCACGCGCTTCTCGACTACAACTGCGCCCACACCTACTCGCTGAGCGTGGCCAGGCTGGCCGACCGGATCGGCGGGGATGACGGCCCGCCCGTCAAGCGGCTGTCCGCTCCGACAAGGCCGCGGCGGAAACCATCACCAGGGCAATCCACACGCCGTCGGCCAGCAGCAGGTGCAGCATCTGCATCCACACGGGCGCGAGCAGCCACACGTTGAGCGCGCCGGCCGCGAGCTGGACCACCACCAGCACGAGCAGCGCCTTGCGGGGCCCGCACGCCGACGGCGTCGCCGGCAGGGACCGGGATTCGCGACGCGACCGGCCATCAGCGCCACACCGACGATGATCGCGATGGCCGGGTGCAGGACGCGAAGCCGGATGAGGATCGTCGGAGGTCGTCGACAGGTCGGCCATCAAGCCCGGCGTTGAGCGATCGAGGGCGGGTAGAGCGTGTCGCCAAGCGCGGCGACCGCTCCGCTCTTGCCGACGGCCACCATCCCGACGCAATGCCGCACCGAGCAACCACGCGAGCGGCTCCACGCCCGGCGAGGCGGACGCGTCGACCGTCCCGAGACCCAGTGCGCGGTCAACGTCAGGCACGCCAGCAGCGCGAAGGTGTTGATGAGGTGCACGGCCATGAACATGGCGCGTGCCATCGTGGCGTTGTCGGCGACCAGCTGGAAGAGGACGAGGCCGGCGCCGACCGCGGCCTCCGTGACGATGAAGACGACCGAGAGCGCGGCGCCGCGGCGCGCCGGGTGTCCTGTCTGGAACGCGCGCCAGACCCAGACCGCGAGCAGCCGCGACCAGGATCGAGCGCGAGGCCGCTGGAGACGCGGTGCGAGAACTCGATCGCCATCGCCGTGGTCGGCGAAGCTCGGGACGACTTCGCCGTTGCAGAGCGGCCAGTGCCGGCCGCAGCCGGCGCCCGAGCCGGTCGCGCGAACGTAGGCGCCCCAGAGGACGACCAGGACGTTGTAACAGAGGACGAACCAGGCGAAGCGCGAGAGTCGTTGTGTCACTCGCCGATCCTACTTCGGGGCAAAGGAAGCCGGGGGCCAGCCGCGTTGCGGGCGCCTCCCGATGGGCGGCGGGCCCCGACCTCGCAGTCGATGGTCACTCCCGGGGCTCACGTGCACCGCCAAGAGGCCCGCCCCGGACAGGCGGGCCACAGCCCACCCGCCCAACTTCCGGCGCGAGCCCGGCCGAACGCCGGCGCCGGGCTTAGACCTGCACGAACCTGGACGCCTTGGTGCCGCAGATCGGACACTCGTCCGGGGGCTTGCCGAACTCGATGTGGCCGCAGACCGGGCACAGGTAGAACTTGGTCTCGGCCAGGTCCTTGCCCTGTCGCCAGCCTCGTCGAGCGCAGCCTGGTAGAGCTTCGCGTGCACGGCTTCGGCTTCGACCGCGTAGCCGAACATCCGCTTCGCCTTGTGGCCCTCGGCCTCGGCCGTCTCGAGCATCGGCGGGTACATGCTGGTGAACTCGTAGGTCTCGCCGCCGATGGCGGCCTTGAGGTTGTCGGCGGTCGACCCCACTCCGTCGAGCGCCTTCAGGTGTCCTTCGGCGTGGATGCGCTCGGCTTCGGCCGTCGTGCGGAACAGCCGCGCGACGTTCGGGAACCCGTCCGTTCGGCCTTGGCGGCGAACGTGCGGTACTTCTGGTTGGCCTGGCTCTCGCCGGCAAACGCTTCCTTGAGATTGTCGATGCTGGTGGCCATATGACGCCTCCGATGGGTTGTGGCCGAAGAATTGACGCGTGCGCCCCGCGGGGGACCGTGCGTGGGGGCGCGAAGACTTGATCGACATCATATACCGAAATCTGATGGCGCCTCCCGGGCCGCCGTATACTCTCAGGCGCGCCCGGGTTTGCCCCGCCCCGCTTTGGTGACGGACCGGGGCGACCCCGCTACGGGCGAATTTCGAGACAGCGCGCACACCGGTTCGGACGGAGGAGGTCATGTTCGAAGCTGCGGAACTCGGCCGGACGGTGTCGAAGGAGGAATACCGCGAGCGCGAGCCCGTGCTGCGCGAGCGAGTTGCTGCAGTCGCAGAACGACCTCCGCGCGGCGGCCGCGTTTCCGGTGATCGTCGTCTTTGCGGGCGTGGACGGGGCCGGCAAGGGCGAGACGGTCAACCTCCTCAACGAGTGGATGGACCCGCGGTGGATCGTGACCCGCGCGTTCGGCGAGCCGTCCGACGAGGAGCAGGAGCGCCCGGAGTACTGGCGGTTCTGGCGGGCGCTGCCGCCGCGCGGCCGCATCGGGCTGTTCCTGAGCAGCTGGTATTCGCGACCGGTGCTCGACCGCGTGTACGGCCGCATCGATGCCAACGCGTTCGAGGAGCGCCTGAACCGCATCGTCGAGTTCGAGCAGACGCTGGCCGACGACGGCGCGCTGATTCTCAAGTTCTGGATGCACCTCGACAAGGCCCGCCAGAAGAAGCACCTGAAGCGCCTCGAGAAGGACCGCGCGTCTGCGCTGGAAGGTCACCGCCGCTCGAGTGGAAGCACTGGCGGATGTACGACAGGTTCATCGCGGCCGCCGAGCACGCCATCCGCCAGACCAGCCGTGGCAACGCGCCGTGGACCATCGTCGAGGGCGCGGATGCCGAGGTATCGGAGCCTGACGGTCGGCACGATGATTCTCGACGGCATTCGAGGCCGTCTCGCGCAGGTCGAGGCGGAGCGCAGCCGGCCATCAGCAGCCGCGGGCCAGCCCAACGCGAAGACCGCGACGAGACCCAGGCCGAAGCGCTCGGCCGGAGCCGTCTCGATCCTCTCGAGCCTCGACATGTCGAAGCGCGCCCCGAAAGACGCGGCCGAAGAGCGAGTCGCGCTGGCCCAGGGCCGGCTCAACCTGCTCCAGCGAAAGGCGCGTGCGCAGGGGCGTCTCGACCATCCTGGTCTTCGAAGGATGGGACGCAGCCGGCAAGGGCGGCGACCATCCGGCGCGTGACAGGGGCCCTCGACGCGCAGGGACTACCAGGTGCTTCCCGATCGCCGCGCCGAGCGACGAGGAGCGGGCGCACCACTACCTGTGGCGGTTCTGGCGGCACCTGTCGCGCGCGGGCCGCGTCACGATCTTCGATCGCAGCTGGTACGGCAGCGTGCTGGTCGAACGCGTCGAGGGGTTCGCGACCGAGAAGGAGTGGATGCGGGCGTACGCCGAGATCAACCAGTTCGAGGACCAGCTCGCTCGGCACGGCATCGTGCTGGTGAAGTTCTGGCTTCACGTGACGAAGGAGGAGCAGCTGCGCCGCTTCAAGGAGCGCGAGGCCATCCAGCACAAGCGGTGGAAGCTGACCGAAGAGGACTGGCGCAACCGGACCAGGTGGGACGCCTACGAGGCGGCGGTCAACGAGATGGTGGAGCGCACCAGCACCCGCTTTGCGCCGTGGACGCTGGTCGAGGCCAACGACAAGGCGCTTGCGCGTCTCAAGGTGCTCAAGACCATCGGCGATCGGCTGGAGAAGGCGCTGGGCAAGGAATGACGGATCGTCGTAGTCCTAAACGTTTGCGCGGCAATGCCGAGACTATACTTGGGGGCTTGCCCACGCGTTGCCTGGAGTGTGTTCGCACGCCCAGAAGCGGGTGCGGCCTCGGGGGAGGAGCCAGTCCGGATGTTCTCGCAGCACGCACGTGACATCGAGCAGACGCGCCAGGCCACGGGGTGCCTGCACGCCGCGCCGCGGCTCGTGCAGCCGTTGGACGAGGTCAAGGCCTGATGTGCGGAATCGCCGGTGTCCTGGCGTTGCGGGAGGATCTGGCCGCTCCGGAGGGGGCGCAGATTGCCCGGATGGTCGGAGCGCTCCGCCATCGCGGCCCCGACGAGTTCGGCGCGTACCAGGACGACCGGATCGCCGTGGGGCACGCGCGGCTGTCGATCATCGATCTGTCCACGGGCCAGCAGCCCCTGGCCAACGAAGACGAGACCATCTGGATCGTGTTCAACGGCGAGGTCTACAACTACCTCGAGCTGCGGGAGGAACTGGAAGGCCTCGGCCACCGCTTCCGCACGCGCAGCGACACCGAGGTGATCGTCCACGCGTACGAATCGTGGGGTGCCGGCGCATTCGATCGGTTCAACGGGCAGTGGGCCCTGGCGCTCTGGGACAACCGGAACCGGAGTCTCACCCTCGCCCGGGATCCGCTGGGCGTCCGTCCGCTGTACTGGTGCGAGCATGCGGGGCGCCTGTTCTTCGCGAGCGAAGTCAAAGCGATCTTCGCGGCTGACCCGTCGATTCCACGCGAGTTCGATCCGGTCGGCCTCGCCGAGACGTTCACCTTCTGGACCGTGGTCCCGCCTCGCGGCGTGTTCAAGGGAGTGTCCGAGGTCGAACCTGGCCATCATCGGGTCTACGCGAATGGAGCAGTCACGGACGAGTGCTCATGGCAGGCCCGCTTTCCGATCGGCAGCGCCGGGTTGTTCGCCGGCAGCCGGGAGGATGCCGCCTGCGCGGTACGGGACTCGCTGGAGCGGGCGACCGCGCTGCGGATGCTGCGGGCTGATGTGCCGGTTGGCAGCTACCTGTCGGGCGGACTCGACAGCTCGCTGGTCGCCGCGCTTGGCCTGCGCGCGATGGGCAGCAGGTTCCAGACCTTCTCGTTGCGGTTCGAGGACGCGGAGTACGACGAGACCCGGTATCAGCGCCTGATGGCGGAACGGCTCGGCAGCGACCATCACGAGGTCGTGGTGTCGCGGCGCGACATCGCCGAGGTGTTTCCGGACGTGATCGCCCATACCGAGCGCCCGATCCTCCGCACGGCGCCTGCGCCCCTCTTCCTGCTGTCGAGGCTGGTGCGCCAGGCCGGCATCAAGGTGGTGCTCACGGGCGAAGGCGCAGACGAGATGTTCGGCGGGTACGACCTGTTTCGTGAGGGCAAGGTCCGGCGCTTCTGGGCGCGCCAGCCCGCGTCGCGCTGGCGCCCGCGGCTGCTCGAGCGCCTGTACCCCTACCTGGCCCGATCTCCGGTGTCGCAGCAGGCGATGGCGCGCCAGTTCTTCGGCCGGCATCTGGACGCGTGGCAGCGGCCGGGGTTCACGCACGACACGAGGTGGCACACCACCAGCGGCGTGCAGCGCCTCTTCTCTGCCGATCTCCGGCGTGAGATCGCCGGTCATGACGTGGTCGCGGACCTGCTTGCCGGGTTGCCCGCCGACTTCCCCGCGTGGTCGGCGCTGGCGCAGGACCAGTTCATCGAGATCAAGACGCTGCTCTCCGGGTACCTGCTTTCGTCGCAGGGCGACCGGATGCTGATGGCCAACTCGGTCGAAGGCCGGTTTCCGTTCCTCGACCGCGACGTGGTGGCGCTCGCCAACTCGCTGCCCGACTCCTACAAGGTGCACGTGCTCGACGAAAAGCAGGTGGTGAAGCGCGCGGCGGCGGACCTGGTGCCCGTCGAAATCCTGGAGCGCAAGAAGCAGCCCTACCGTGCTCCTGACGCCTTGTCGTTTATCGGGCCGCACGCGCCTGAATGGATAGGCGACGTGCTGAGCGAGCGGAATCTCGCCGACGCAGGCGTATTCGACCTCCGCGCGGCGGCGCAGCTCCACGCCAAGTGCGTGGCGCGCAAGGATGATGCCCAGTTCTCGAACGCGGACAACATGGCGCTGGTGGGGCTGCTCTCCACTCAGCTGGTCCACCGTCACTTCATCCGGGAACAGGACGGCCAAGGCCAGTCCGCGTCGTTCACCCGGCTCATCGACAGGCGCCGGAGGTCATGACTGACGTGGCTTGGTCACAAGACGAACAGCGTTTCGTGGACGCCGTTCCACAGTTGCAGGACTACCTGCGGGCGTCCGCGCTCAGGCTCCCGGACAAGGTGGCGCTCGTCTGCCAGACACGGCGGCTCACCTACGCCGACATCGAGGCGCCAGTCGAACGCGCTGGCGAACGCGCTCGTCGGCCACGGGATCACGCGCGGCGATCGCGTGGTGGTCTTTGCCGACAACACGATCGGGACGGCCATCGCCTTCTGGGGCGTGCTGAAGGCCAACGCGGTCGTTTCAATCGTCAGCCCGCTGACCAAGGCCGACAAGCTCGCGGTCCTGCTGAACGACTGCGGGGCGTCCGCCCTCATCACGGACGCGGCGCTGGCAAGGGTGTTCGTGGAAGCCGCGTCGAAGGCGCCTGGGCTGAAGGCCCTGGTCGTCTGCGGCGACGCAGGCCGCGTCAAGACCGACCTCCTGCCTCCTGTGGTGTCGTGGGATGCGGCGATCGCCGCCGGGCCTGCCGACGCGCCCCCGCCGCGCCGCAACATCGACGTCGATCTGGCGGCGATCATCTACACGTCCGGCAGCACGGGTGAGCCGAAGGGCATCATGCTCACCCACCGCAACATGCTCGCTGCCGCGACCTCGATCACGGCCTACATCGGCAATGTCGAAGACGACGTCATCCTGTGCGGGCTGCCGCTGTCGTTCGACTACGGCCTGTACCAGATGATCATGGCGTTTCGCATGGGCGCCACGCTCGTGCTCGAGAGGTCCTTCGCATATCCCGCGCAGATCCTTCGGACGATGGTGGACGAACGCGTCACCGGCTTTCCGGGCGTGCCCACGGTGTTCGCGATGCTCGCCGACATGAAGAACCTCGGCGACTACGATTTCGGCGCCATCCGCTACGTGACCAATACCGCCGCGGCCCTGTCGCTCAGGCACATCGACTTCATCCGCCGGACCTTCCCGTCGGCGCGGGTGTTCTCGATGTACGGGCTGACCGAGTGCAAGCGATGCACCTACCTGCCGCCTGAGGACATCGATCGAAAGCCGGCAAGCGTCGGCATCGCCATCCCCAACACGGAGCTGTGGATCGTCGACGATCACGACAACCGGCTCGGGCCCGGACAGGTGGGCCAGCTCGTCATCCGCGGCGCAACCGTCATGCGGGGGTACTGGGGAAAGCCGGAAGCGACCGCGAGAAAGCTCAGGCCCGGGCCGCTGCCGGGCGAGCAGGTGCTCTACACGGGCGACTTCTGCAAGCTCGACGAGGACGGCTACCTCTACTTCGTCGGCCGGATGGACGAAGTGATCAAGTCCCGCGGGGAGAAGGTCCCCCCCGAAGAAGTCGAACGGGCGCTCGCCAGGATTCCTGGGCGTGAAGGAGGCGGGCGTCATCGGCGTGCCGGACGAGCTTCTCGGCCAGGCCGTCAAGGCGTTCGTCGTCCTCGAGGACGGAGTCAGCATGACGGAGCAGGCCGTGCGGGTCGAGTGCCAGGCGAGGCTCGAAAGCTACATGGTGCCGAAGTACATCGTGTTCGCCTCGTCGCTTCCACGAACGACTTCCGGCAAGATCGCAAGGATGGAGCTGTCGTAATGTCCGGATCCGGCAGCTGTGCCATGTTGCAGAGGAGAGAGCAGACCCGATGATGATTGCGGACCAGTTGCGCCAGTTCGTGACGACCAACTTCTACGTCGCAGACGCGGGCACGCTCTCCGACGACGATTCGCTGCTCGACGCGGGCATTGTCGATTCGACCGGGGTGCTCGAGCTCATCAGCTTCATCGAGCGGGAGTTCGGCTTCACGGTCGAGGACGAAGAGATCGTGCCCGAGAATCTCGATTCGATCGCGCGCCTCACGGCGTTTGTGTCGCGGAAGCGGCCCTCGTGACGCTCCTGGCCGGCGCGGTGAGCAGGCGCTGATAGAGCGCCGCGTAGTGCTGCCTGAAGCGGTCGACGCCGAACGCGCGCTCGGCCAGCTGCCGCGCCCGCGTGCCAAGGCCCTGGCCTTCGGCGCGCATGCGCTCGATTCCCTCCACCATCCCGTCAACGGTTCGCGGAACCACGACGCCGGCGCCGTGCTCCTCGACGAGCGACGCGATGCCGGTCGTGTCGCTCAACAGGGCGGGGCGGCCGCACGCCAGGCCTTCGACGACGGAATTCGGGCAGGACTTGCCGAAGCCTTCGGCGTAGAACACAATCGTCGCGTGCACGCGCTGGTATTCCTCGACCATGCTGGCCGCGTCACGCCGATCGACGATCACGTTCCGCGGCAGGTCGAGCGACTCGAGCGCCCGGCGCGCGGCGGACTCGTCGCCCCACCTCCTCCAGAGCAGCACGAACTCGACGTCAGGCAGCCGGCGCGCGGCCTCGACCATCATCGGAATGCCCCGCACGTCCAGTTCCTCGACGTGGGCCGGCGTGCTCGCGAACAGGATCCTGAACGGCCGCGCCGCGGGGAGCGGAGCCGGCACGAACTGCGCGAGATTGATGCCCGGGTACACGACCTCGATGCGGTCCTCGCGCACGCCGGCGGCCCGCAGCGTCGCCGCGATCGCTTCGCTCTCGGCGGCGAAGATCGAGACCTTGTCGTACAGCGTCGGTCCGAGCGCGGAGCCCGGCAGCGCGACCGTGAACAGCAGAGGCCGGCGCCCGAGCACGCGCAGCAGGTGCCAGGCGTTGGCGGCTCCAAAGGCATGCGTAATCCGGCCGCGCGGCTCGATGAGCGCGGCGAGCAGGTGCAGCAGCCCGTGGCGGCTGCCTGCCAGCTTGATGACGCCGTCCCTCGCGTGCAGGCCGCTGTGCTGGCGCGCCGAAAACGACACGACCGGCCCCAGGTGCCCCGGCTGCCTCCGGAGGATCTCCACCTCCTTCGAGATGGCCTCCGTGGAGGGATGCCACGTCCCGGTCCAGTAGGTCAGGCGCGGCTGCACGTGACGATCCATTCCAGCGGCTCCCCGCCGCCAACGCGATCCACCAGTTCCATCGCCGCCCGGGCCAGCGCGCCGGATCGCGGCGCCACGAGCACCTGCAGGCGGCGCAGCACCTCGTACCTGCGCTGCACGCCCTCCATCGAACGGATGATGAAGCCCGCCTCGCGAAGCTCGCGCTGAACCGTCCCGGCAGTCAGCAGCGCGTCGAAGTGAACGTACTCTCCGGGCGCGGAGCGTTTCCGCAGCCGCTCCGACACGATCTCGTTCACCACATCGAAGACCAGCAGCCCGCCGGGCTTGAGCACCCTCGCGATCTCGCCGTAAAGCCGCATCCTGTCGGCGTCCTCGAAGTGCCGCAGGAATCGGAAGGTGAACACGACGTCGAACTCGGCAACCAGCGGAAGCGCGAACGCGTCGCCGATCAGGCAGCTCCAGCGGCCGCCGGCGCGGGGAGCCACATGCCGGCGCGCGTGCGCGAGCATCTGCGGGCTCGCATCGATCAGGGTGCCGCGAACGCCCGGCAGATCGGCCACCTCGCGCGTGAGCCTGCCGGGCCCGGGCGCGATCTCGAGGACTCGTGCAGGGGAGCGCGACTGCAGGATCGCGCGCAGCGCACGAGCCTGGCGATCGTGCAGCAGCGCCCCGAGCGGCTGGCTGAAGCGCTGCTCGACATAGGTGCCGGCGACGCCCTCGTCCCGATACGCGTCACGAATCGCGGCGTGGCCCGTCAGCACGATCCCTCCACACTTGCCATGGCGCCGATCCGCGCTGGCGAATCGATGGCGGCGCGACGCTGCGTCCACGCGCGCCCCCACCGCTCGAGCACCCACACGGCCCAGAGCAGGTAGGACCGGTCCGCGCTCCCGCGCCGATGCTCCTCGAATGCCCGTCGCACCTGCGCCTGATCGATCAGGCCCGCCACGAACCCCTGCGGCGCAAGGACTTCGTCGACGAACCGATCCGCGTACGCCCTGGTGATCCAGTGCCCGACCGGGGCCGTGAACCCGTGCTTCGGCATCCGCAGCAGCTCCGGCGGCAGCCGCGGTCCCGCCAGCGTCCGCAGCAGGTGCTTGGGCGACAACCCGGGCATCTTCGACGGGGTGGGCACGCGGAATCCGAACTCCACGACTTTCCGATCGAGCAGCGGACAGCGGACTTCAATCCCGTTCAGCATGCTCATCCGATCGACTTTTACGAGCACGTCGTTCGGCAAATAGACCTTCAGGTCGGCGTACTGGGCCCGTTGCAGGTCGCTTGGCGACGGGCAGCTTCGATACACGTCGGTGACCTGCGAGTACACGGCGCTGTCACGCGGCGCGTGTTCCGGCGCGCGGCCGATCAATCTGCCCGCGTCGCGAGGCTTCAGGAAGCACAGGTCCGAAAAGTAGGCCGTAGCGGCGTCGTCCGCGAGGTTGTCGAACACGGTGGCAAGCCTGAGCGCCTGCGGGAGTCGCCGGGATCGGGGCCAGGACCTCCCGATCCACCTGGCCGCGCGCCGGCCCGCCCGGCCAGGGACGAACCGGCGTGCGCGCGCCTCGAGCGCGTGCGGCACGTACCGGAAGTCGTACCCGCCGAACACTTCGTCGCCGCCATCTCCGCTGAGCGCAACGGTCACGTGGCGCCGCGCCATGGCGGACACGTAGTAGGTCGGGATGGCCGACGAGTCGGCAAAGGGCTGATCGAAGGCTTCGACGATAGGGTCGAGCACCTCCTCCAGCTTCGGCTGCACGACTTCCGCGTGGTGCTGCGTGGCGAGTCGTGCTGCCGTCAGTCCGGCCGCGTCGATCTCGTTGTGCGCGCGATCGCCGAATCCCACAGTGGTTGTCGTCACAGGCGAGGAAAGCGAGTCCGACATGTAGGACACGACCAGGCCAGAATCGATGCCCCCGGACAGGAACGCGCCGAGCGGCACCTCGCTTTCGAGCCGCTCCGCCACGGCCTGGCACAGCAGTCCGTCGAGCTCCGGCGCGAGTGCGGGCGTTTCCCTGCTGTCGTCGTCGAACCGGGTCACGTCCCAGTAGCGGCGTGTCTCGATCCGGCCGTTCGCCACCCGCAGGCAATGCCCGGGCTCGAGCACCTGCACGTGGCGATAGAACGTGCGCGGTGCGAGGAAGTAGCCGAGCGACAGGTAGCCTTCCAGGCCGTCGAGATCGAGATCATCATTCCAGAGAGGGCTCTGCGCGATGGACTTGATCTCGCTGCCGAAGTGGAACATGCCGCCGAGCACGGCGTAGTAGAACGGCTTCTTGCCCAGGCGATCACGCGCAGCGAACAGTTCACCCCGGCGCGCGTCGTAGAGGGCGAAGGCGAACATGCCCTCGAACCGGTCGAGACAGCCAGGCCCGAATTCCTCGTAGGCGTGGACGATGGCTTCCGTGTCCGAGCCGGTGCTGAACCGGTGGCCCCGCGATTCCAGGTCGCGCCTGAGGCTGCGGTGGTTGTAGATTTCGCCGTTGAAGACGATGTGCAGCGTCCCGTCCTCGTTGGCGATCGGCTGGCGTCCGCGCTTGAGATCGATGATCGCGAGACGCCGATGGCCGAGCGCGGCCCGGGCGTCGGCGAAGGTGCCCTGGCCGTCCGGTCCCCTGAACCTGAGCGCCGAGGTCATCGCAGGCAGGGCCGCCCGCACTGCCGGGTCCAGCGCGCCGTCCAGGCCGAATGCGCCACAGATGCCGCACATATCAGTCGCCTCGCCGGAGGCCGGTATAGGCGGCCAGGTAAGCCTGCATCATCCGGTCGATCGAGAACTGGTCGACGATGCGCGCCCGCCCGGCCTCGCCGAAAGCGCGGCGGGCGTCCGGCCGATCGTGCAGGTCCGCCAGTGCCGCCGCCATGGCGGCCGGTTCGCGCGCCGGAACGAGCACTCCGGTCATGCCATCAACCACCACCTCCGGGGTGCCCCCGACGCGCGTCGCGACGGTGGGAAGGCGGGCGGCCATGGCCTCGAGCAGCGTGAGCGAGATGCCCTCGGTGACCGAGCTGTTCACATACACGTCGAACGAGGGAAGCAGCGCGCGAGCGTCGGACCGGTGGCCGGCCAGGTGAACGGCCGGGGCGAGCCCGTGCTCCGAAATCATCCACTCGAGCCGCGTCCGTTCCGGCCCATCGCCGATCACGACCAGCCTTGCCTCCGCAACCTGTGCGTGGAACGTGGCGAAGGCTTCGAGCAGCGTTCCGAGGTTCTTGACGGGGTCGAGCCGCGCGACGGTGCCGACGACGAAGGCGTGATCCGGGATGGCCAGATCGCGCCGCGCCCGGAGGCGATCCTCTGCGCCAGGCTCAGTGAGCGGATCGATGCCGTTGTGGAGCACCTCGATGCGATCCTCCGGGAACCCGGCTGTCGTCATGAAACGGCGCAGGTCGTCGGATACCGCGACGATGGCGTGCGGCCGGCTCGCGAGCAGGCGCGTGGCGAAAATGCGCTTGGCCGTAGCGGGTTCATCCGAGTTTCTGCCGTGTTCGGTGAACACCAGGCGAAGACCGGATGTCCGCAGGCTGGCGAGGCTGCCGTAGACAAATGGCGAGTACTGGTGGCAGTGCAGCACCGTGGCGTTCCACTCGGCTGCGATGCGGGCAATCTGCCATCCGACCAGCGGTCTGAAGCCCGGCTGCCTGCCGAGCGCGATGACGTCGATGCCGACAGATTGCAGCTCGTGTGCCCAATCGCCGGCCTGGTCGAGGCAGCACACGCGCGTGGGAATCTGCGGGTGGATGCGCCGGCTGATGTCGATGACGAGCCGTTGCGCGCCTCCGGGCGAGAGGTTGTGAACGACGTGCAGCACGCGCAGCGCCCGCCCGCTCACGACGTCACCCGCGGTGCGGAGGTCAGCGAGGCGACGGCCGATCCGCCGGCCGCCGGAATCCGCTTTCGGTACGAGCCCTGGAACGCCGGAATCGCCATCCCCAAGTCACGCGCGCCTGATGACGCGGCAGGCTCCACCCTGGCCGGAGCGCGCGCGGGTGCGGCGAGGGCTTTCGTCTGGAGACGATCGAGCGCAGCCACCAGGCCGAAGGTCAGCCACGTGAGGTCGTTGAGCGACAGCGCGATGAACGCGCCTCCGACGACGAATCCCATCATCGACGCGGCCAGCGCGTTGGCCATCGTGAAATAGCAGCGCTGGCTCGACGGCGCGAGCGCGGGATGCCACGACCGGTTCCGCACCTTCAGGCAGGTGTACAAGCCGAAGGCGAACATGCCCGCCCAGACGGCTGCGCCGGCATAGCCCTGTTCCGCCAGGACCTGGAAATGACTGCTGTGCACCGAGCGTCCGGTGCCGTACCGCCCGCCGGAGAAATCGTAGGTGTTGAAGGCCGCGTCGTAGTTGCGCAGGCCCACGCCCTGCGGGTTGGCGTCGACCATCACCATCGCCACTTTCCAGAAATGAAGGCGGCTCTGCGCCGACGACTCGTCGATCTGATCGTAGGTCTGGATCGTCTGGAGCCTGTCGAGATAGCCCTTCGGCATCGGTACGAACGCGTACGCCAGGCCGGCGATGGCCGAGAGCGCCAGCAACGCGGCGGCCCTCCGCCTCTGGAGCGCCGCAAAGACCACCGTGGCGGTGACGATCGCCAGGAACCCGGCGCGGGAGAACGTGCTGATGACGGTGTAGGCACTCGGGACCGCGGCTGCCAGCAGCCCCCAGCGCATCCACTTCTGCCTGACGTTCTGGCTCGCCGCGACGAGCAGGAAGATGATCATCACCACGCCGAGCGCGTAGCCGTTGTTGTCGATGAACGCGCCGCCGAGACCGTCCGAGAACCGAACGCCGCCGCCGGCAAGCGACGCGACGCCGGCCTTGGCCGCATGGAAGCCCATCGAGCCGGCCGCCACGGTCACGACCGCGGTCAGTCGCCACTCGGTCGATACCATGGTGACGGTGACGAGGCTGACGAGCAGCACGCGCCAGAGGTAATCGATCCACAGCCACCCGACATCCGCGTTCACGGCGTTGGTTTGCGCGACCAGGGCCGTGATCATGAACAGGACCATCCCGATCGACAGGGGATGCGTGAGGTTCGGCAGCGCTTCGTTCGCCAGCCGCTCCCTGATCGAACGCGTCGGACCGGTCGAGGCCAGCCACGCCCACGGGACGATCATGAGGACGCTCAACACCAGCGAGAGGCGCAGGCCGTTGATGTCGATCCAGACCCAGTCCTGCGGCCTGAATACGGCGAACCAGATATAGAGCAGCAGCGCCGCAAAGCGGTTCGTGCAGGCAGCCGCGAGGCCGGGGATCAGGATCGCGAAGACCACCAGCGTGCGCAGCATCAGCGTGCCCCCGCCGGACCCGCCGACACGCCCGCGTGAATCACCGCCACCTCGGCCGCGGCGCGCTGCCACGTGAACCGCTCGACGGCACGATCGCGCCCCGCACGGCCCATCTGATCGCGGAGGGAGGCGGACCTGGCGAACCGTCGGATCGCCTCCGCCAGCTCGAGCACGTCGGCGCCGCCGACCAGCACGCCCGTCACGTTCTGCTCGACCGCTTCCCTGACGCCGCCGGTCAGGCCGCCGATGACCGGCCTGCCGCTCGCCGCCGCCTCGAGGAACACGATGCCGAACCCCTCGATGTCACCCTGCTCCTCCCGGTTCGGCATCAGGAACACGTCGCTCGCCGCGTAGTACTCAGGCAGCACATCGTCGGCAACCTGTCCGGCGAACACCACGCGGTCTGCAACGCCCTGTGCGGTCGCAAGCTGCTCGAGCCGCTCGCGCTCCTCGCCGTCGCCGACGATGACGTACTTCAGTCGAGGGCAGGTGCGGGCGAGCGCTGCGAGCGCGTTGATGACCAGGTCGTGGCCCTTCCTGCGCTGGAGCCGCCCGACCGAGAGCAGGACGGTGTCACCCTCGGATGCGAGCGTCGATCTCAGCCTCCGCCCGTCCACTCCCGGGTGAAACCGATTCGCGTCGACTCCGGGATAGACCACGTGGACCCTGGCGGGCCGAACGCCAAGCTCGATGACCAGGCGCCGGGTGTTCTCGCTGTTGGCGATGACCCCGGCGGCGCCCCGGTAGACCCGGCGCATGACCAGCGTCAGTTCGCGGGAGGTTCCGGCCATGGTCACGTCTTCGCCGTGACTCCAGCATATGTAGGGCGACCCCCAAGAAAGGTGGCTCAGCCAGGCGGCGATCCCCTCGGGGAGCGCCCGCCCGCAGTGCACGATCGTGCCGCGCCGCAGGCTCATTCGCCGGATCATCGACGCGACCTTCAGGTGGTGCCGCGTGCCGGCGGCCTGGGCGAAGCCCCACTGCCTGGTCCCGATGGGCCTTCGCAGGATGGTCAACCCGCCTGGCGGGGTCAGGTCCGGCCCCGGACTGGTGGCTTCATCGGTGAGAACCGTGATCGGCCAGCCCTGAAGCCTGGAGTAGACCTCGTGCAACAGGACCGCGCTCCCGCCAAAGGCCGGAGGAAACAGCTCGGTCACGAGCAGAATCCCCGGACGGCGCGGGCCCGCCGCCGCCTCGGCACGAGGCACGGCGAAGGGTTCGACGGTCCGAACGACAGAGGTCTCCCGCTGCACGCCAGACTTCTAGCAAGAGGCTCGCCAGCGAAGGTCGACCAGGCGGTTTTCACCCGATTTGGCCTGCAGGCCCGGCCGCAGGCTCCCTCGACTGAAGTTGGATCGCGACTTGAATTGAATTTCGGCAGGATGAGTGCTGTCTTGCGGCAGGCTGCAAAAGACGTCGCGTTCTGGCTCGCCACGCTGGTGGTGCTGCCTGCGCTCGTGTCCTTTGCGGTGCGCGCGCGGCTGCTCGGCCGCGACCGTGCGATCGAGGGGTCCAGCGAGGCGCTGTCGAGGCTGCCAGGCATCGCCGGCCAATACCTGCGGCGGGCGTTCTATGCGCGCACCCTGGCCGGATTCCACCGGTCGGCGACGATCGGGTTCGGCGTGCTCTTCTCGAAGGCCGGCGCGCGGATCGACGAGAACGTGTACGTGGGCCCGCGGTGCCATCTCGGCCTCGTGCACATCGAGCGCGACGCGCTCATCGGCCCGGCGGTTCACGTGCCGAGCGGCCGGGCGACGCACGGCACCACGGATCCGGATCGGCCGATTCGCGAGCAGGACGGCGTGAAGGCGCTCGTCACAATCGGTGCCGGGGCGTGGATCGGCGCCGCGGCGGTCGTCATGGCAGATGTCGGGCGAGCGGCGGTGGTTGGCGCGGGGTCGGTGGTCACCACGATCGTCCCGGACGCGGTTGTCGCCGCAGGCGTTCCTGCGAAAGTGCTCAGGGGCAGGTAGCCCGATGTCGAGTGCTGGGGCCATCGTGCCGGAACCCGCGATCACGAGCGACCACGCCTCGCTCGCCAGGAATGTCCTGTCGAACTGGACGGTCACGGCCCTGGCGATCGTCTCGACGTTCATCATCACCCCGATCGTCGTCGGCGTCCTGCAGAAGGAGCAGTACGGCGTCTGGTCGTTTCTCAACGGGCTGCTGGTCTATTCCGATCTGCTCTATCTCGGCCTGGGATCCGCGCTCATCAAGAGCGTGGCCGAATCGCAGGCCACCTCCGACCGGGCCGCGCTCAACCGGACAGCCTCCGTCGTGCTGTCGATCTACCTGGTGCTCGGTCTCATCTGTCTCGGCACCTTCGCGGGCCTCAGCCCGCTGGTCCCGCGCTTCTTCGCGCACCCGCTCGCGGGCGGCGCCGCGGCGGCGGCGACGACCACGTGCGTGCTGCTCGGCGTGCAGCTGCTGTTCAGCTTCGTGGGCAGCGCGTTTGCGGGCGTCCTGGTCGGCCTCGACCGGATGGATCTGGTCAACCTGGTGCGCATCGTGTCGATCGCGGGGCGGTCGATCGCGGTGATCCTGCTGCTGGGAGGCCCCGGCGCGCTCGTCACGATGGCAGGGATCACCTGCGCCACGACCGCGATCGAAGCCGTCGGCGTCGCGGCCCTGGCCTTCTCGATCGATCGGAAGCTGTCGCTGAAGCCGACGATCCCGACGCGCCGCGAGCTGCGGTTCCTGTACGGCTTTGGCGTGCAGTCCTTCTTCATCATCTTCGCGGTGACGCTCATCAGCTACACCGACACGACGGTCATCGCCGTCGCGCTGGGCGCCTCGAGCGTGGCGCTCTATTCACTGCCTCAGCAACTGGTCGACTACGTGCGGGTGGCCGCGGCCGGCGCGAGCGGGGTGCTGCTGCCCCGCCTGACGGTGCTCTCGACGCGAGGGGACGTCGGCGGGCTTCGGACGGCCTACATCAAGGTCTCCCGATTCACGCTGTTCATTGCGTCGTTCATCGTCGGAAACGTGCTGTTCCTCGGGGCGCCGTTCCTGAGACTGTGGGTCGGGCCGGAGTTCGGCGACCAGGTGCAGTGGGTCATCGTCTTCCTCAGTTTCTCGACGCTCCTGCACATCTTCGTCATCACCGCGCCGCTCGGGTTCTACCAGGCGATGAACACCCTGAGCGTGCCCGCACTGGTGCTGCTCATCGAGGCGGTGGCCAACCTCGCGCTGAGCCTGTTCCTGGCACCGCGCCTCGGCATTACCGGCGTGGCGCTCGGGACCCTGATCCCGGCGGCGATCATCGGGTGCTTCGTCCTGGCGCCGTTCCTGTGGAAGAAACTGGAGGTCCCGGCCTCCGCCATCCGGCGCATTCTCGTGCCGTCGGCGGTGCTGCTGCTCGTGACGTGCGTCGTTCAGTGGGTGCTCGGCCGCCTCGCCGGCGACACGTCGTATGCGATGCTGGCGGCCAAGACCGCACTGACCGTCCCGCCCGCGGCCGCGGTTGCCTGGCTGCTGTTCCCGGCTGAGGACCGGGCGTGGCTGGCGTCAGGCCTGCGGACGCTCTGGCGGCTGTCGCTTCAGCCCCGGGCAACGGAGGACACGTCATGATGCCCCGCCGGATCCGCATCCTCGCAGGGCGATTGAGCGACGGGGTTGGCAGCCACAACTACAACCGGGAGCTCGCCGGCCGGCTGGCCGCGCGCGGACATCGCGTGTCGGTCGTGTGTTTCGAAGGGCACGAGAGCCTGCGCGAGCGCGCCCGGCAGATCGAGATTCCACGGCACGGTTACTCCGGATACAGGCTGGTGTGGCGATACGCCGCGTGGCTCGAGTGGATCCATGCCGGGCGGGAGATCGGACGCGCGCCGATGGACGAGGCGGATGTCGTCATCGCGGCGGAACACCTGTTCATCAGGGGCCACGCGAAACGGTTTCCAGCCACGCCGATCATCTACCTGCCCCATTCCCTGCTCGTATCGCACGAGATCGAAAGCTACGGCCTGTTGCCCGCAATGCATCGGTCAACACTCGCGGTGTACACGCGGACGCAGCGGTGGGCCCTCGCCAATGCGGCGGCGACGCTGCGGTTCACGCGGGGGGCCTGCGACATGCTGCAGGCGGCGCAGAGGGGGCCGGTTGCCTCCCGATTCGTCGTGAACCCGATCGGCGTCCGGATTCCGGAGCCCACGCCACGCACACGAGGAACTTCTGAGCCGCTGCGATTGCTGTATGTCGGGCAGCTGATTCCTCGAAAGCGTGTCGACGTCATCCTCCGCGCCCTTTCGCGCTGCCAGCGATTCGGTTGGACCCTTGATGTCGTTGGCGACGGACCTTCTCGCGTCGAGCTCGAGAGCCTCTCGGCCGGGCTCGATCTGTCGTCCCGGGTGCGCTTCCACGGACGGCAGCCAGGCGCCAATCGCTGGTACGCGGAATCCGATCTCTTCGTGTTCACGTCCCAGTCCGAAAGCCTGGGCCTCGTGCTGTTCGAAGCCATGAGCCATGGCGTGCCGTGCCTGGCGCTGCGGTCCGACGGGAAGTCGAGCTGGAACGTGAACGACGAGATCATCGAGCACGGGCGAACCGGCATCCTCGCCGAGGGCGAATCCGGCTTCGCAACAGAACTCGAGTCCGTGCTCGGATCGCCCTCGAAGCTCACCCCGATGGGCCAGGCCGCGCGCGAGCACGTGATTCGCCATCACAGCTGGGACGCGCATCTGGATCGGTACGAGAGCTTGTTCGACGAGCTGCGCCCCGAGGCGTCGTCACACTCGGTGCGGAGGGCCAGCTGATGGGAGCCGTCTCGGCGCCCGCGCACATCTATTCGGTGGAATGCGCGGACATCGAGCGGGATCGGGACGAGATACTGGGATTCTGGGGCCGGCATCTCGCCGGGATGGTGGGCGGAGCCGAACGAATCGACTGGGAGTACCGGCAGAATCCGGCCGGGCCCGGCCGCTGCTGGTTCCTGGTCGCGGAGCCCGGCCACAAGCGCGTGGGAGTGATTAGCCTGGTCCCGCGGCGAATGCAGTGTGCCGGAGAGTCGGTGCTGGCCGGCCGCGCTTCGACGCTGGCCGTCGACCCGGAGCACCGGTTTCTCGGGCCGGCGGTCATGCTTCAACGCGCCGTGGTGGCCGCGATCGGCCGGGACGGCCTGGATCTGGTGTTCACGGTGGCGCCGCCAAACGGTGCGGCGGTCGCCAGGCGCGTTGGATACACCGAGGTCGGCCACTTCGCACGCGACGCCAAGGCGCTCGACGTGTCACCTCACATCCAGGCACGAGTCGGCAACGGCGTGCTCGGACGTGCGTTGTCGGTACCAGGGAACATCGCGCTGCGGGCCGTGTCGAGGGACACATGGGCCGGGACCGGCGGGCTGGCGGTCAGGGAGCTCCACGAGTTCGACGAGCGCTTCGACAGCCTGTGGGAACGCGCCCGCGGCCAATATCGGGTCACGACGGAACGGACCTCGGCATTCCTGCAGTGGCGGTTCTCGAGGTGCCCGTACATGCGCTTCGTCACGCTCGGCGTGCTCTCGCCCAGGCAGGACCGGTTGCACGGCTATGCCGTGTGTGTCGTGCAGGGCCGCCAGGCCACCGTGTTCGACTTGATCTGCGAGAACTCCGCGAGGGAATTCGACGTGGTGGTTGCCGGCGTCATCAAGTGGGCGCGGGGGGCCGGTGCGACCACGGTCTCACTGTTGTCGAACCGGCCGGCATGGCTTGCACGGCGAGTCGGCCGCTTCGGCTTTCACCTGCGGCACGACGACGCGGAGCCCTCGTCTCTGCTGGTCGCACGCCCATCCGCTGCCCTGGCCGGACCGCGCGATCCGCAGCAGGCCGAGTGGTACCTGCTCCCGGCGGATAACTTCTAGGTTCTCCCTGATTCGCTGGCGCCGGGCCAGGCCCCGGGTCGAGCCACCGGCCGGGCGACGGCTGCTCCCTGAGGCACGGGTACCGTGTGCGGCAGGGCGGCACTTCTCGCCTCCTCGGCCTTCTCTTCCTCCTCCCGCGGCATGCCGAGCGAGAGGAGAATCACGAAGATGGTCGGGATGGCGTCGAGTGCAATGCCGCCGGCCCACGCGTAGAACACGTCGCCCTTGTAGACCCACACCGCGCGGGCGGCCGGAATCATCGTGAAGGTCTGCGCTCGCGTCTCCTCTTCGGGTGTCCGGCCGCCGGAAATCTGCGCGACCACTTTGACCGCGGCGTCCTTGAGCCCCTCGAGCCGGGTCAGCGCATCCTTCTGTTCCGCGGTGTCGTCGGATCGCGCCGTCGTCGTCAGCGATCCGATGTTCTGGTTCACAACCCGCACGTAGGAGGCAGACGAGGCCTCGCTCATGCGCGTCATCACGTCGTTGATCTCGCCCAGGATGCGGCTGAAGGCCAGGTTGTTGCGGCGGATCTTGTCGCCTTCCTGCACGTCTGCCGCCTCGGTTTCCGCGGCGACCTTTCTGGCCTGGGCGGTCAGGTCCTTGTACTGGTCGTAGAGCGCCTTCTTCTCGGTGTCCACGCCCTTCACGGTCCGGCTCAGGTTCGCAAACATCTGCGACATGTTCCGCAGCGTCGCGACGACGCTGCCCTCGCCGCGCAGCCCCGAGAACGCCCCGCGCGTTTCGCGGCTCGCCAGGTCTTCGTACTGCTGGCCCAGGCTGGCCAGCTGGGGCGCCAGGTTCGCCTCGAGCGCGGCCTGCCTCAGCAGGCGCAGGGCCTGCGCGTCGGCCTGGTCGAGCACCCGCTGCATGTGAATGCTGAGCGCGTCCTTGCCGCCCATCGCGATCACGCTCCACTGGGTGGAGAACCCGAAGGCGAGCGCCATGACGAGCACGGCGACGATGCCGTAGCCAACCTGCCGATGGCGGTCGGCGTAGGGAAACCGCCACATCAGGAACAGCGAGAACACGAAGAGGAACGCGCCGCCGGTGATGGCCACGCCGGCCGACACGAGCAGGTCGGAGGTGGACGTCGCCAGCCCTTGCTGCGTCGTATAGGCACTCACCGCGCAGGCCATCCCGCTGACGATGGGCATCATGACATTGAGTTTTTCCCGTCTGGTCACAGTAGCTCCTGGATGCAACCTCGCGGGAGGCCGCGAGACGCGATCACGTGGTGAATAGAGCTACCATGCGCCGCGGTTCGACAAGGTGTCAAGCGCGCACGCGGCGCGGAAAAATATTCTGCGGCGACGGGGAAATGCGTGGAACTTCTGAGCCGTCAGGGCCGTTATCAGTCGGATGGGCGGGCCGGGCCGCGGTCAGTGGTCCGCGGAGAGTGGCCTGTCTGTTGTCAGCGGTTTGCGGTCTGTTGTCTGTCGTCAGCAGGGCGCAGCGCAGAGCCCGTGTCTTGTGCCCCCTATAACCTATAACCTGTAACCTGTAACCTATCCCCGGTTCAGTTGATGTGGGGTCCGGCGCCGAAGTACGGGTTCTCGATGATGCCCAGCGCGTTCCCGAACGGGTCGCGGACCACGGCGACCTTGACGCCCCCTCCCACGTCTTGTACCGCGCTCAGTTCGGAAGCTCCCGCCTCGAGAAGGCGGGCGTACGCGACCTCGGCGTTGTCGACTCCCCAGTACGCCACCCCGCCGCCAAGTCCCTGGAGTTCACCCTGCGGCTCAGGATTCAGGCCCAGCTCGAACCCGCCGATCGTGAAACCGACGTAGAACGGTTCGACGAAGTAAGGTTCGATTCCCAGGACCTTGGTGTACCACTCCCGCGCCAAGTCCAGGTTCGGGGCATAGTAGACGGCCGTTCGAAGACCAAGAAACATCGTGTCTCTCCCGAGGTGTTTCAATCCTAACTCAAAGTGCCCGAAGACGCGGCCGTCACTGCCGGTCTGCGGTTCAAATCTCGCAGCCTCACCCGATGAGCCCCTGTGTGATGGCCAACAGCGTGACGGTGGACACGATCAGCCAGAGGATGATTCCCTGGCCGAGCGGGCGCAGGCCCACCGCGCGCAGGACCGACCGGCTCATGCCCGAACCGATCAGGAACAGCGTCACGACCAGCAGCCGCTTGGCGACGAAGGCCAGCATGTCCCACGCCGCGGCCTGCGACGGCAGCGCCGCCCGGATGAGCGCGGCGGCGATGAAGCCCGATGATGAAGAGGGGGATGGTCGCGCGTCGCCCGGATTTGGTGAAGAAGCCGGCCGCGATCACGCACGGCGTGATCCAGAGCGCCCGGGTCAGCTTGACGGTCGTGCCCGTGGCCAGCGCAGCCGCTCCATAGGAGGCTGCCGCACCGACCACGCTGCTCGTGTCGTGAATGGCCAGCCCCGCCCACAGACCAAACGACTGCTGGCTGAGGTGCAACAGCCGGCCAACCGGCGGGAAGATCAGCAGCGCCACGGAGTTGAGCGCGAAGACCGTGCCGAGCGAGACGGCGATATCCTGGTTCTTTGCCTTGATGACCGGCGCCATCGCGGCGATGGCGCTGCCCCCGCATATGGCGGTCCCAAACGAGATGAGCTGCGAGGTGTGCGGATCGACGCCGAGCCGCTTGCCGATCAGGCGGCCGGCGAGGAGCGTGAAGGCAATGCCGACAACCGTGTAGCCGACGGCGTGGCGCCCCTCGCGCAACACCTGCCCGATCCCGATGCCGAACCCCAGGCCGACCACTGAAAGCTGGAGGATCAGCTTGCTCCAGCGGGCTGTCTGGGATGGTGCCGGATTGCCGAGAAACAGGCTGAACAGGATGCCTGCAATGAGCGCAACCGGAGTGTCGATGCCAGGCCACGCGCACAGTACAGCGAGGCCTGTGAAGAACACCGTCTTTCCGCCAACCCGCATCACGACTCGACCGTGTCCCTTCCGTATCGCTCCAGCCTGTGGTCCGCTCCGGCCTGGTGGGGCTGTCAATCCAGGGCCAGAAACGATCGTACTCGCGCCAGCAGCGACCTCGGAGACTCCGGTGCGCGGGCCGGCAGTGCGGCGACTTCGGCCTTCTGGCGGTCGAGGTCAGCTCGCCTGGCGGCAACGACCGTGCTCATCCGTTCGAGCACATCTGGATTGCCGCGCGCGATCGCGCGCAGGGACTCGGCCCGTAGCTCGAGCACCTCGCATTCCGACGCCGCATACACCGATGCCGATCGCGGCTGACCGGTGAGCAGCGACATCTCGCCGATGTAGCCGGGCGCCGAGATGACGGCCAGCTCGCGGCCCGACGCTTCGACCACCCGGACCGCACCGCTGCAGATGATGAACATCGAGCTGCCGCGCTCGTCCTGCCGCACGAGGGCCTGCCCCGTGCCGTAGAGCAGGTCGGAGGAGGCGGCGATGATCTGCTGGCGCTCGCCTTCGGTCAGCGGTGCGAACAGATCGATCGACTCGAGCAGCCGCGCCAGCTCGGGCTGGCGGGCCGGATCGCGATCCGGCTTGTCGGTGCGCTTGTACTGGACCTGGATCGGGAAAGGAATTTCGATCCGTTCCCGCCGCAGCCCATAGTAGATGGCCGACCGGACGCTGTCGAGCGCGGCCGAGTCCTGCGCGAAGTCGGTGATCCAGAACCGCGTCCGATAGGTCACCGCCGAGTTGGCGAAGTCCACGACGTGCACTTCGGGACCGGGCCTCTTGAGCAGCAGCGGAAGGCTGTCGAGGGCGTCGAGGATGACCTTCTTCACCCGTTCCGGCGTGGCATCGTAGGTGACCCCGACCAGCACCTCGAGGCGCGTCGGCGCCTCGGGCTCCGAGAAGTTGATGATGGCCTCTTTCGAGATGAACGCATTCGGCAGCACGACAAGGTTGCCGGACTTGGTGCGCAGCTTGGTCGCGCGCCAGGTCACCTCGAAGACCATGCCCTCGAAGGGCCCCACCGAGACCCAGTGGCCCACCCGAAAGGGCTTTTCGACCTGGATCGCCAGGCCTGCAAACGTGTTCCCCAGCGTGTCCTGCAGCGCGAAGCCCACGACCACCGCGCCCACCGCCGAGGTGGTGAACAGCTTCTCCGGGAGCACGAAGGTCGCCACCACCAGGAAGAGCCCCGTGATGATGGTGTCCTGCACGATGTTCGGGAAACGCTCGGGAACCCGATCGGCGCGGAGGGGATTGAGTAGCGCCACCACCGCGAGATTGATCCCCGCCAGCATCACCAGCAGCAGCGCATAGGACTGCACGCTGGTGGCTTTGTCCGCGGGCAGCACGCCCTGCCAGAGCGCAAGGCTCACCAGGGCGTAGCCGAGCGACAGGTAGACCGAGATCCGGAGCTTGCGCCGGACCAGCCGATTCACGCTCCACGCGCGCACGCCGAGCGTGAGGATCAGCAGGCCGAGGCCGACGCCAAGGTGGACGATGTGTTCGTTCATCGCTCGACTGGCCTCGGGGGCCTCCGGGCCGCCTCCTACTTGAGGTTGCCCTGCTTCCTGAACGCCTCGATATCCGACGGGCTCAACTGGACCACGACAAGGGCCGATACGGGACCGCCCTTGGCGTTTCGCTCGGTGTCCACTCCTCGCGATGCGCCCGATCCGGTGACCTCGGCATTCTTCTTCTCGGAGCCGCCGGGCTTGAGCAGGCTGCCCAGGCCGAACCCGCCCTTCTTCTTGGGCGGCTCGGCGCTCTCATCGCTCTTGGTGTCGGTCTTCTTCGTGGTCCCGCCAGCCAGGCCGGCCGCGCCGCCGACGACGGTCGGAATCTCGGTGATCGCTACCGGCTTGTAGGTGACGTTGGCCTTGAACCGATCTGCGAGCAACGCCGAGGCGTTGAGCTTCTCGCTCTTCACCTGGGCCTCGAGCTTGTCGAACCGCTCCTGCATCTCCGGGTGCGAGGCGAACAGGCCCTGCTTCTCGGAGGAGTTCTTGTTGCGGTCGGCGAGCCGGTGCAGGAACTCATCGAGGCCCGAGGGCGAATACCCGACCTTGTTGGCCAGGGCGATGCCGAGGCGGTCGGACTCGAGCTCTTCTTTCCTCCCGAAACCGGCCATGACCAGCTCGGTGGCCTTGTCGACCAGCTTGTTGAAGAGCGCCGAGTTCCCCTTGAGGGTCTCTTCGCCGGCCGTCTGGATGAGCTTGCCCTCCTGGATGGACTTCACGGTGTGCTTCTGGGTCACGTGAATCAGCTCGTGAGCGAGCACGCCGGCCAGCTCGGCTTCGTTCGACATCAGCGCCAGCGCTCCGCGCGTGATGTGGATGAAGCCGCCGGGCGCAGCAAAAGCATTGACGCCGTCGGTGTCGAGCACGATGAAGGTATACGGCAGGTTCGGCCGGGTGCTCGCCTGCGCCAGCAGCGCGCCGACCAGGCTCACATACCGGTGGACCTTCGGGTCCTGCACGACGCCGTATCGCACGCGCACCTTCTCGCTGACGGCGGCGCCCAACCGGATCTCGTCGTCCTCGGTGATGATGAGATCGCGGACCTGCTTCGCGCGCTTCAGGATGGACCCGATTTGCGGCGCATCGCTGGGCCTGGCCTGGAGTTCCGACGCACAGCCGAGGGCTATCATCACCCCGCACACGACGATGACACGCTGTAGCTTCATGACGGCCCCACCTTCGAATCCCGATGAACGGGGGTATCAACCTTCGCGGCCGCCGGGGGCCGCACCTCGTAGATGGCGACCTCCTCGGACTTGCCCTTCACGACAACACTGCCGAGGGACTCAATATCATAGCGCCCTTTCAGGCGGATTCGCGTCTGATCGCTGATGATGATGTGGGTCTTGTACTGCTTGTTGAGCGACTCGAGCCTGGAGCCGAGGTTCACCGCGTCGCCGATGACCGTGTAGCTCATGATGGTGTCGGACCCGATGTTGCCGGCCACCATCTCGCCCGTATTGACGCCCACCCCGATGTCGAGCGTCGGCCGGCCCTCGGCCGCCCAGCCCGCGTTGAGCTTCGCGAGTTCGGCCAGCATCTCGAGGCCTGCAGAAACGGCATGATCGGCATGATCAGGATCGGCCAGCGGGGCGCCGAACAGCGCCATCACCATGTCGCCGACGAACTTGTCCACCGTCGCCTGGTGGCGGAACAGCACCGCGACCATCCGCGTGAAGTACTCGTTGAGCTGGCCGACGACGTCCTCGGCCCGGCCCTTCTCCGAGAACGTGGTGAAGCCGCGGATGTCGGAGAAGAGCACCGTCATCTCGCGCCGCTCGCCTCCAAGGCGCGCTCGTGTCGGATCCGCCATCAGCTCGTTGAAGACGTCGCGCGACACGAAGCGGGAGAACACCTGCTTCACCTGGCGCTTCTCGCGGCCCTCCACGAAGTACTGGTACGCGGTGGCGCTGAAGGTCGCGAAGACGACGCCGAGCACCGGGCGCGTCAGCTCCATCCAGAGGCCCCGGGTCGCGAGCACGAGCGAGACGGCCCCGAGTAGCGCCAGCACGAACGACGAGACGGCAACCGTCCGCCACACGCTGAGGGCAACGCCACACGCGCCGACCACGAGTGTGACGAGCAGCAGGATCGCGATCCCCGCCGCCGGGCTCATCGGCCGCATGAATCGGTGCGACAGGAGATTGTCGATGACGTTGGCGTGCACCTGCATGCCCGGCATCTTCCCGCTCGCAAACGGCACGGTGAAGAGGTCGCTGAGGCCCGCCGCCGTCGTGCCGATCACGACGATCTTGTCGCGAAACACCTGCGGGTCGATCGTCGGCTTTTCGCCCGCCTGGATCTGCTGCTCCGAATAGAAGAGATCGTAGAAACTGAAGTCGGGGTACGTGGGCTTCCCCCTGGTCGTCATCACCGGACCGGTGAAGCGAACGAGCAGCCGGCGTGCGGCCGTGTCAGGCCCATACAGGCTGGGAATGCTCGCATCGACCAGCGGCGCGTCCGCCTCGCCCACACGCAGCGTGGGGCCCGTTCTTCGGACGCCCTCCGGGCCAAGCCGCAACGACAGCAGGGCCGCCGCCACGCTGAGTGACGGCACATCGACCGGGCCGACCCGCACGAAGGGCGCCGTCCGCCGCACGGGCCCATCCTGGTCGTAAATCATGAAGTTGTGGCCGACGGCCGCGGCAGCGTTCGTCAATTCGGCGTAAGGGAGAATCACACCCGGGCGTTGCTCGAACGCCGTGTCGGCGGCGAATGGCTGGCCCGTCTGCAGCACCTCGACCGCGGTGCGATCGGTCTGCGCCAGCGCGTCTGATGTGACGTCGGCCGCAAAGACGACGTTGGCGGCCTTCTGGACCGATGCTGCCAGGGCGCGGTCGGATTCCTCTCCGGTCCAGGTCTCGTCGCCCACCTTGAACGAGCGCTTGTCGCGCTCGGTGAACAGCACGTCGTACACGATGACGCGGGCGGGCGCACGGGACAGGAAGTCGATGAGCGAGGCGTGCACCATTCGCGGCCAGGGCCATCGGCCGACGTTGGGCTCGAGCCGGCGAATGCTGCTGTCGTCAATCGCCACCAGCGCGATGTCGCTGCGCGCCTGCGCCGGGTCGGCCGTCAGGCGGACGCGCAGGTCGTAGGTCTTCAGCTCGACCGTCTCGAAAAACGACAGGAGGCCGAGCAGCCAGGCCGCCGTGGCGGCCGCAAGCGCCAGTGCCACGCCGGTCAGGATCCGGCTCTGTCGGGATCGCTTCACGATGGCTCCGTTTCCGGACAATTCGATCCGGGACCGATTTCGCCGCCCGGGGCCGTCACAGCGGGAATTCGCCCGGGCAACGATTTCCCGCCTTGCACCGATGCCCGCCGCGACACCACAATGGCGCCATGTCGCTGCCTTACCTCGACGAGCCTGCCATCCGCGCCGCCGTCTCTCCCGCCGACGCCGTCGTTGCGGTACGCGAGGCGTTTCGCGCCGACGGGGAAGGCCGCACGCGCGTTCCGGACGTCATCAACCTGCCGATACCGGGAACCCGCGGCGAGTTTCATGTCAAGACGGCCTGGGTGCAGGGCGCCGGCCTGGTCGCAGTCAAGGTGGCTTCTGGATTCTACGACAATCCGGCCCGCGGGCTGCCGACAGGATCGGGCCTGATGGCGCTGTTCGACGAGACGACCGGGATGCCCCTCGGCCTGCTCTTCGACAACGGGTTTCTCACCGACGTCCGCACCGGGGCGGCCGGGGCGGTGGCGGCAGATTGCCTGGCCCGCCGGGACGTCGACACGGTGGGCATCATCGGCACGGGCGTTCAGGGCCGCCACCAGGTCATGTGCCTCCGGGAGGTTCGCTCGTTTCGACGGCTTGTCGCGTGGAGCCCCGACTCGAGCGGACTTGCGCAGTATTGCGCGGAAATGCGCGAACGCCTTGGGATCGACGTGGCCGCCGCGGCGGGCCCGGAAGAGGTCTGCCGTGCGGCGGACCTCCTGGTGACGGCAACTCCGTCGACGGAGCCGTTCGTACGGGCAGCCTGGCTGCGGCCGGGCGTCCACGTCACGGCGCTCGGGGCCGACGCTCCCGGCAAGCAGGAACTCGACGCGGAGTGCATCGAGACCGCCGATCTCGTCGTGGTCGATCGACTCAGCCAGTGCGCGAAGTTCGGCGAGGTCTCGCGAGCGATCGCGTCAGGCCGATTCACCGCCGGGCAGGTTCACGGCGAGCTCGGGGAGATTGTCGCGGGCCGCAAGCCCGGGCGCTCCGGCGATCGGCAGATCACGGTGTGCGATCTGACCGGGGTCGGATTCCAGGACACGGCGATTGCGGCGCTCGCGTGGAAGCGGGGCACAGCTACGCGGTGAAGGATTCGCTCCGCCACCCGAGCCGGGCCGCTATGTTCCGGGGAGATGTATGATGAATGGTACCGGTACGGGGATTCGAACCCCGGTCCCGTGGCTGAGAACCACGTGTCCTGACCCCTAGACGATACCGGCACACGCCGACTACGAACTTCTGATCTTACTGCCTGATATTGCTGATCGTCAACCCTACAGAGCTTCCCCCCGATGTCCGTCAAGACCGTCCTCATCGCTGTTGTCGTGCTCGCCGCCTCAGTCGCAGGCGGAGCGTGGTACTTTGCCGGCCAGGAGCCGGGACCCGTTCTTCAGCTCAGGGGCCCCGGAGCGGCGATCGGCCACCAGATGACAGTCGAGATCGCCGCGACCGCGCCGCTCGGGCGCATCAAGCGTCTCGAGGCCCTGCTCGAACAGAACGGCCAGTCGATTCCGCTCGTCTCGCTGGCGTCGCCAGAGGATGCCACCCTCACCCAGGAAACGCCCGAGCGCATGCGCATCGTCCGCGCGATACCCGCCTCGGCGCTCGCCGGGTTGAAGGACGGTCCGGCTCGCATCGTGATTACGGCGACCCGCCCCGTGTTCTACGGCCTGCGGGATGCGCAGACGCGCATGGTCTACACGGTGAACGTGCGGCTGAAGAAGCCGACGCTGAGCCTGGTCTCGACGGGCCATCGGATCATCCTGGGAGGAGCGGAGGTCGTCCTCTACCGCGTCAACCCGCCCGACGCAGCATCGGGTGTGCAGGTCGGGAACCTCTTCTACCCTGGCTTCCCGGCATCTGGCGCGGGCCTGAAGGGCGATGCCACGCTGAGAATTGCGTTCTTCGCCCTGCTCCAGGACCAGGATGCCGCGACGCCGATGCGGGTCGTGGCGCGCGACGTGGCCGGCAACTCGACCTCGATGGACTTCGAGTGCAAGGTGACCACCAAGCGCATCCTGCGAAGCCGCGTCAACGTCGACGACGGGTTCCTGGCGCGGGTCGTGCCGGCGATCCTGAAGGAAACCCCGGATCTGAAACTGCCGTCGGCGACCTCGGGCGAACGCCTGAACGCGTTCCTCGTGCTGAACGGCGAGCTGCGAATCCGGAACGCGGCGACCATCGAGAAGATTGCGACCGCGACCTCGCCTGAGATGCTCTGGAAGACCGCGTTCCGGCGCCTGGGGCGGACGAAGACCGAGTCGGCGTTCGCCGATCACCGGACCTACTTCTACGACGGCAAGGAGGTGGACCAGCAGATCCACCTCGGGTTCGACCTGGCCTCGACACGCTCCGCGCCGGTCGCGGCCGCCAACTCCGGGCGCGTCCTGTTTGCGGGCTTCCTCGGCATCTACGGCAACGCGGTCATCATCGACCACGGCATGGGCCTGCAGTCGCTCTACGCGCACATGTCGTCGATCGACGTCGAGGCTGGCGATCGGGTGGAGCCGGGCGAGACCATCGGCCGAAGCGGCAAGACCGGCCTGGCGGCAGGCGACCACGTGCATTTCTCGATGCTGGTGGCGGGCAGGCCGGTCAGTTCGATCGAGTGGTGGGATCAGCACTGGATCAACGACCGCATTCTCAGGAAGTTCGCAGAGGCCCAAGGGGCGGCCGCGCCCGGAAGCGGCGTCGAAGCCCGGACCCCGGTGAAGGACCCGCCTCAGCCCCGGACCCGGCCCCGGTCCCGGGTCAAGCGTCCGCGGGCTGCGAAGTAGCGTTTACATCGAGAATCTCCCGGCACACCCGCAGGCACTCCGTGCACACCTGGCCTTCGCGCGCCTGCACCAGCGATCGGGTGCTGGAGCGCCGCTTTCCGCAGAACGCGCACTTGCCGGGCGCTGAAGCGCTCTGGGGCCCGGCGAAGGGGCCGGACGTCGGCCGGTTTCCCGCGGCCATCTCGGCTGAGGTGACGCACCTGTCGCAGATGAAGACGTGCGGTCCGGCTATCAGCCTGGCGACCTCGCTCGGGGGGCGGCCGCACCACGTGCAGATGGCATCGGGCCGGACCGTTCGCGCGCGCCAGACCCGCCGCCACCAGCTGCCTCCCGCCCCGCTGACGATCTGCTGCACGCGTTGATGGCTGATGGCGAGCGCCTGCGCGATCTCGCGCAGCGACGCCCCCGCCAGGTGGAGCCGCCGGATGGCGGCGTGGTACTCCGCGCGGGCGAGCAGCGCGCTCGTCTCGGCGGACTCGAGACTGGTCCCGGCCGTCTTCGCCTTTTCCAGGAGTTCCGGGGTGAGGACCATGGCACGGCTCCTTTTGCCTACTACTGATAGACACTATTGTCTATCACTGGTAGACAGTCAAGCGCGCAGGCCCGTGCACTGGCGGCACGATTCCCGTAGCGGACTCGTGTACTATGAGGACGGCCCGGCGACTATGAGCGACTCAACCGGTGAGGCGGCGGCGCACCGCAGCGTGCATGGAAGCGCGACCGACACGGCCCGCAGCCGGACGGCCGACTACCTGGAGCTGACCAAGCCCGGCGTCAACGTGCTGGTCGTCGCGACCACGGTGCTCGGCTACTTCATGGGCGCCACGCCGGACGGCACCATCGCCCTGCTGCTCAACACCGTCATCGGGACCACGCTGGTCGCCAGCGGCGCTTCGGCGTTCAACCAGCTCATCGAACAGGATCTCGACGCACGGATGCGGCGCACGCGGAACCGCCCCCTGCCCACCGGCCGGCTGACATCGCTGCCCGCGATGATCTTCGCCACCGTGCTGTCGGCAGGCGGTGTGCTCGAGCTGGCCATTGGCGCGAACCTTCTCGCGGCCGCCGTCGCCTCGGTGACGCTGCTGACCTACACGCTCCTGTACACGCCCCTCAAGACGCGCACCTCGCTCGCCACCGTCGTCGGCTGCGCGCCGGGCGCGCTGCCCCCGATGATTGGCTGGGCCGCCGCGCGCAACTCGCTTTCGATCGAAGCCTGGATCCTGTTCGCCATCGTCTTCCTGTGGCAGATGCCGCACTTCCTCGCCATCGCGTGGATGTACCGCGAGGACTACAAGCGCGCCGGCTTTCCCATGCTTCCGATTCTCGAGCCCGACGGGGCGAGCACCGGACGCCAGGCTCTGGTCTACACGGTGGCCCTCGTGCCGATCAGCCTGGCGCCGACCGCCGTCGGACTGACCGGCGGCCTGTACCTGGCCGGCGCCGCCGCGGCGGACGTGGTCTTCGTCGCGCTGGCCTGGCAGTTTGCCGTCCGGCGGACGGCGCCCGTGGCGCGCAGGCTGTTCTTCTGGACGCTTGCCTACCTGCCGCTGCTCTGGGGTCTGATGATGTTCGGCCGCACACGGTGAGTCCGCCTCGGAACCGTTCGAAGGCCACTCAGCTGTGGCAGGCGGAGAGGTGATCGGGCGGGACCTGCCTGGTCATTCCCGAAGGCGGAGAAGTTGCCGGCCTTGGAGGGTGCGACGCGAAGGGTGAATCGATGAACGTCGCAATTCTTCCGGCGGTGAATGCGACGCTGAACGGCATCTCGGCCGTCCTGCTGGCGACCGGGTACGTCTTCATCCGCCGCAGGATGGTGCCGCAGCACAAGCTCTGCATGTTGAGCGCGCTGGTGACCTCGGCGCTCTTCCTGGTGACCTATCTCACCTACCATGCCATCACGGGGTCGAAGCACTTCCCCGGTACGGGAGCGGCCAGGCCGATCTACTTCACGATCCTGATCAGCCACACGCTGCTTGCGGCCCTGGTCCCGCCTCTGGCGGTCACCACGCTCGTCCTGGCGTTGAAGCGCCGCTTCGATCGGCATCGGCGGCTGGCGCACTGGACGCTGCCGATCTGGCTCTACGTCTCGGTGACCGGTGTCGTGATCTACCTGATGCTCTACCGGATCTACTAGATAGCAGACCGCGATTCGGGATCACCGGCTGAGGAGCGGGTGCGACGGCGAGTGAGCCGTACGGAGCAGGCCGCGCAGGTCGTGCCGGAACCCGACGAGCGGGCACCTCGTGGCGGGGCCCCCAACGAGGCAGCCGCGTTGGGGTGCCTTTCCCGGGCGCCGCGCGTAGCGGTCGATCGAGCGCGGGTAGCGCCAGCCCGACGGGGAGAGCCGGAACCCGACGCCAAGCCGAGGAGGGTTCCCGGCCTGCGGAGTCCGGCGCGCGAGTGCCGCAGCCTATCCTCCGACGACTCCGAATCGTCGTCTCCTGTTCAGACTCAAGCCCACCTGTATTGGTCACGGTCCGTCTTGGCCGAAAGCCGAACGCCGAGAGCCTGAAGCCGACGGTCGGCCACGCGTTGCGAGCCATCACCCGGTGTCAGCGACGCATCGAGGTCCGAGCGCGGCCGGGCCTCGTCGTCATCGGTAGAGCAGATACTTCGCCCGTAGGAGCCGCCATCTGGCTTCAGGGCTCGCCCACCCTGCAGCAATCTCCGATGGGTCGTCGCCAGCCTTGATCCGGGCAACCGTCCGCGCCCCGAACAGGGTGGTCGCCTGATCGATCTTGAACTGCGACGGATACAGCCGGTAGAGCGCCGACGCGATCTCGACTCCTGCCCGCACCGGACTGAGTTCGTCGCGGTCGGTGACCACCATGAACACGCCCTGGCAGGCCTCGTTCGCGTACCTGCTCGACACGGGTGTGAAGCCTACCGGGTAGAACCGCACGCCGGGCAGTGCGCGCCCGTTGAGGACCGCGGCCAGCTCGACGCCATTGATCCACGGCGCGCCGACGTGTTCGAACGGCGTGTCCGTTCCCCGGCCGACCGACAGGTTCGTCCCCTCGATTGAGCCGATTCCGGGGTAGAGGCTGGCCTCGTTCAGGTTCCGCATGTTGGGCGAAGGATTCACCCAGGCCAGCCCCGTCTGATCGAACCACCAGTCGCGGTCCCATCCCTTGACGGGCACGACGGTCAGGTCCGCGCCGATCTTGTTCTCGGCGTTGAACAGGCGCGCCAGCTCGCCAATGGTCATGCCGTGCCGGACGGGCATCGGGAAATAGGCCGTGAAACCCAGCTCGTTCGGCTCGAGCGACGGACCTTCGATCCGGAAGCCGTTGACGGGATTGACGCGATCGAGCACGACCACGGCGATCTTCCGCTTCGCAGCTTCTTCCATCGCGTAGGCCAGCGTCGTGGTGTAGGTGTAGAACCTCGCCCCGATGTCCTGCAGGTCGGCCACCAGCACGTCGAGGCCCTGCAGCATCTCTTCGGTCGGCCGATTTGTCTTCCCGTAGAGGGAGTAGATGGGCAGCCCGGTCTTCTCGTCGCGGGACGACTCGACGTTTTCGTCGAAGGTCCCCCGAATGCCGTGCTCGGGACTGAACAGCGCGACCAGCTTCACGCCAGGCGCAGCGGCCATCACATCGATCGTCGCGGCCCCGGTGCGCGTTCGCCCCGTGTGATTGGTGAGGAGTCCGACCTTCTTGCCTTGCAGGATCCTGAACCCGTCGGCCTGCAGCACGTCGATGCCGTTCAGCGCCCGTCCCTCGCCTGCCGCCGGGCGCGCCCTGGCGCCGCTCGCGCCGAAATCCCTGCCTGTCATGATCTGCGCGCGAAGGACGGCAGCCGGCGCGGGATCGCGAAGGGAGGCTGCGACCACGGTCGCGACTCGCGCCCGCAGCGGCGTGACGTCTCCCTTGCCATCCGGATGCACCCGGTTCGAGAGGAACACGACATAGGTGCGCGTCACCGGATCGATCCACAGCGAGGTTCCCGTGAAGCCCGTGTGCCCGAACGATCCGACCGGGAAAAGCTCTCCGCGATTCGACGAGTAGGACGTGTCGAGATCCCACCCAAGGCCGCGCTGGCTGGGCATCTGGTCGGGCGTCGCCCTGCCCGTCATCTTGGCGACCGCGAGCGGCGAGAGGATGCGGACCCCGTCGAGCGTGCCGTTGCCGAGCAGCATCCTGACGAATCTCGACAGGTCGCGGCTCGTGCTGAACAGCCCCGCGTGGCCGGCGACCCCGTCCATGCGGCGGGCCGTCGGGTCGTGCACGATGCCGCGCAGCATCGCCTGGCCGGGGCCCTGGCACGGCCAGCCGAACGGCGAGCAGGGCTCGGTCGGGGCGATGCGCGGCCGCAGCGACTCGGGCGGGTTGAACATCGTCTCGATCATCCCGAGCGGCTGGAACACGCGCTCGCGGGCGAACTGGTCCAGCGGCTTCCCGCTGACGCGCCTGACGATGTCCCCGAGCAGGAAGAAGCCGATGTCGCTGTAGATGAACCGCTCGCCGGGCGCCGCCACCGGCACCTCCTCGCAGGCGCGTTCGATCGCGCTGGCGGTCCCGTGGAACTCTTCATTCAGATCGATGTCCGGCCTCAGGCCGGACACGTGCGTCAGCAGGTGACGGATCGTGATCTCGCTCTTGCCGTATCGTCCGAACTCGGGGATGAAGGCGGCAACCCGGTCGGTCAAGCGGATTCGGCCCTCCTCGATCAGGATCATGACGCTCGTCGTGGTCGCCACGACCTTGGTCACCGACGCCATGTCGAAGATCGTGTCCGGCGTCATGGGCTCGACCGCCGGCACGAGGGCACGGTTCCCGTACGCCTTCTCGTAGACGATGTCGTCGCCCCGGCCGACCAGCAGCACGGCGCCCGGCAGCATCTTGTCGGCGATCGCCTGTCGGACCAGCTCATCGGCTCGCGCCAGGCGGCTGACATCGATGCCGGCTGATTTCGATGAAGGCGCGATCGCCGGCCTCCGCTGGGCATGGACAACGGGCGTCAGTCCGAGCAGCAACAGGGCAAGGACAGCAGTTCGAACGCGCATGTTGGCCTCGAGCAGGAAGTGTTTCCGCGAGGCTAAGTGTCCTGAATCCAGGCACCGTTGACAAGTGATCGTTCCGGCCCGTGATCGTTCCCGCCCGCTGGCGATGCCGGGCGGGCGGGTGGTCCGACCTGGGGCGCGGCGCCGGCTTGCCCGAGCCGCGAGTCATGTCCCTGTGGTACGATCGGGCTTGCGTGCGAACACATGTCACACTTGCGTCCGTTGCGATCGGCATCCTGCTGGCGGCGGCGCCAGGCGCCTGGTCGCAGGCTCCGGCCATGACCACATCCGAAAATCGCGGATTGACCGCCGTCGCCGGCCTGAAGGTCGGCCACTTCACGCTGTCGGAACGCCCGACCGGTTGCACCGTCGTGCTGGCTGAAGCGGGAGCCGTCGGGGGCGTGGACGTGCGCGGCGCCGCGCCCGGCACCCGGGAAACCGACCTGTTGAATCCGGTCAACCTCGTCGACAAGGTCCAGGCGATCGTGCTCGCCGGCGGCAGCGCCTTCGGCCTCGACGCGGCCTCGGGCGTGGTCCGGTACCTCGACGAGCGCAAGCTGGGATATCCGACGGCCTACGGGCCGGTGCCTATCGTGCCGGCCGCGATTCTCTTCGATCTCGGGGTGGGATCGAATCCCTCGATCCGGCCTGGCCCCGACTGCGGGTACCGGGCGGCGCTGGCGGCCACCGATGGTCCGGTGCAGGAAGGCAATGTGGGGGCGGGCGCGGGCGCCACGGTCGGCAAACTCAGAGGCGTCGCGTTCGCCATGAAGAGCGGCATCGGCAGCTCGGCGATCACGCTCAAAGGCGGGCTGACGGTTGCAGCGCTGGTCGCCGTCAACGCCCTGGGCGACGTGATCGATCCGTCAACGGGCCGGGTCGTGGCGGGCGCTCGCACGGCCGACGGGAAGGGATTCGCCGACGCGCGGGTGCTGATCCGGGCGGGCGCCACGCTTCCCGGTGCGGTAGGCCAGAACACGACCATCGGAGTGGTCGCCACCAACGTGCGCCTGACCAAGACACAGGCGACGCGCGTCGCCCAGATGGCTCACGACGGCCTGGCCCGATCGATCAGCCCCGTCCACACGCCGTTTGACGGCGACACGATCTTCGTCATGGCGACCGGCACCAGCGATCAGCCGGCCGACGTCACCACGGTCGGCACGCTCGCCGCCGAGATCGTGGCCGATGCGGTGCTCCGGGCCGTCCGCATGGCGACCGGCATCCCCGGCTATCCTTCGGTTCGCGATCTGCCGGGTCCACCGCGATAGGACCCCTGCCCTGGCATGTCCCCTCATCTTCTGCTGATTGCCCTGTACTCTGCCGGGCTCATCGCCCTCGGCCTGTTCCTCGGGCGCAAGGTCAGGAGCACCAGCGGGTTCTTCGTCGCGAACAGGGGCCTCAGCGCGGGGCTCATCTTTTCGACGTTCCTCGCGGCCAACATCGGTGCCGGGTCAACGGTCGGCGCCACGGGTCTTGGCTATCGGTACGGGCTGAGCGCGTGGTGGTGGAACGGCTCGGCAGGAATCGGGTCGCTGATCCTCGCGCTCTGGATTGGCCCGCGCATCTGGCGCCAGGCGTCGAAGTTCGGGTTCCTCACGGTCGGCGACCTGCTCGAACATCATTTCGGGCCGAAGGTGCGGGCGTCGATTTCCTCCATCCTCTGGTTCGCCACGCTCGCCATCCTCGCCGGTCAGATCATCGGGATCGGCCTCATCCTCAACGTGGTGGCGGGCCTGCCGAAGGCAGCCGGATGCGTGGTCGGCGGCGTCCTGGTCACCTGCTATTTCACGGCCGGGGGCCTGCACGGATCCGCGTGGGTCAACATGGTTCAGCTGGCAGTGAAGCTGACCGGCTTCGCGATTGCGCTCCCGGGAATCTGGTTCGGCGCCGGTGGATGGGAAGGTCTCATGCGGACGGCTCCGTCGGCCGACTACGGGACGTTCTGGCACGGCGCGACCTCCGCCTCGTTCCTGGTGCTGCTGGTTCCGGCCTTCATGAGCTCGCCCGGCTTGCTGCAGAAGGCCTATGGCGCCCGTAACGAACGCGCGGTCCGCCTGGGCGTCGGCCTGAACGGCCTGGCACTGATGGCCTTCGGGTTCATGCCGGCGCTGCTCGGAATGGCCGCCCAGCTCCATCATCCCGGGATGCCGCAGGAGCTGGCGTTGCCGACCCTCCTGGCGCGCGATCTCCCGGTCGGCCTCGGCAGTCTCCTGCTCGCCGCCATCTTCTCGGCGGAACTCAGCGCCAGCGACGCGGCGCTCTTCATGCTCTCGACCTCGCTCTCGCAGGACCTGTACCGCCGGTTCGTCAGGCCCGACGCGACAGATGCCCAGGTTCTCCGAATGGCGCGCGTCGCGGCGCTCTGCGGCGGCACGCTCGCCGTCGTGCTCGCGACGCTTCTGCCGACCATTGTCGGCGCGCTCAGCATCTTCTACGCAATGCTGGGAGCCTGCGTGTTCGTGCCGGTCCTGGTTGCCCTCTTTGGACGGCGGGACCGGCGCATTGAGGTCGGCTGGTCACTTGGAGCGGGAGCGATAGCCGTCGTGGTCGTGCGCGTGGTGGGAGGAGAGTCGGCATCCGGCCTGTGGACCCCCGCGACGGCAGGGCTGCTGGCCGCGATTGGCGCTTACCTGGCTGCGGCAGCCTGGACCAGGGCTACTTCCAGCTCAGCACGCTGAACGTATTCACGTAGTCATCGGTCCACACCCGCCCATGCGGTCCGCGCACCCGTCCCCACCCGAAGGCGGCCGACAGCGGGCCGAGCGTCGCACGGCGAGGCGCGATCACCACCCAATCGGAGGCGGCGTATCCCTCGAGTTCATCGCTCGCCGGGAGCTTCGGCTCCGCCTTCCACAGGCACTCGAGGCCCGCATCGTCAGCCAGGTCGGCGACGGGCCGTTGCAGCGCCATGAAGCGGTTGGAAATGTGAAAGGCGATCACGCCGTCGGGTGCAAGGCGCGACAGGTACACGCCGAGCGCCTCCCGCGTCAACAGGTGGACCGGGATCGCGTCGGAGTTGAACGCGTCGATAATCAACACGTCATACCTGGCGGTGGTCGCGCGCGCCAGCGACCAGCGCGCGTCGCCGACAACGACCTTCGGTGAAGCCAGACACTCCCGCAGGTAGCTGAAGTACCCCGTCGGGCCAGCGAGGCGTACGATGACCGGGTCGAGCTCGTAGAAGGTCCACGACTGGTTCGCAGTCGCATAGCTCGCCAGCGACCCTGTTCCAAGCCCCACCACCGCAATCGATCGCAGCCGGCGCTGCGCGAGCGATCCGAAGATCTGGCCAACCGGTCCCTGGCGCCCGTAGTAGGACAGCGGCTCCCGTTCCCGGGCGGGATCCAGGCTTTGAACGCCGTGCAGCGTGCTCCCGTGATAGAGCAGGCGCAGGTTGTTCACCCGATCGATGGCGATGCGGTGCACGCCGAAGAAGCTGCGCTCGACGTGCTCGAGTTCGCCATATCCGCTGGGGAGCACACCCGAGGCCAGGAGCAGCGCGGCGATGCCCAGCCCGAATCGTGCAGGCCGCCCGGAGAAGCTGACGGCCACAAGCCCCAGCACGGTGCAGGTGGCAATCAGGACGCCGAACGAGTCCCCGCCCGGAAGCCGGGGAACCGCGATGAAGAGCCCCACGGCGCACGCCCCGAGCAGCGCGGGAAACAGGAGGTCTCTCAGGTTCGGGCCCGTGACGGCGGGTTTGCGGCTCGGCATCACGAGGCACGCCGCGACAATGGCTATCGGATACTCGAGCATCGTCGAGAAGATGCGCGGCGCGAGGATGGCGTTGAACAGCCCGCCGAGGGTCCCGCCGATCGCCAGCCAGAGATAGAACAGCGTGAGGTGATCCCGCGCCGGCCTGTCGTCGGCGAGCTCGCGATGACACGCCATTGCGATCACGGCGAACGCGACCAGGTGAAGAGACACGAGCAGCCAGGCCGGTGAAGCCACGTCGATCACGATCGTGGCCACCTCGGCCGTCACGACCACCGGCAAAGCGAGCAGAACCAGTCCGCGCGGGACGATCGGCCGCCGCGCGAAGGTGACCACGAAGGTCACCAGGTAGATGACGAGCGGAATGATCCAGAGCAGCGGAACCGGCGCCACATCGGTGGTGATGTAACTGGTCACGCCCAGGAGCAAACTCGACGGCACCGCCGAGAGCGCCAGCCAGCGAAGTTGCCGGCTCCACGACGGGACGGGCGTTCGCGGGCTGGCGTCATCGCCCGCGTTCCTCATCCGGTGCTGCGAAGCCGTGCGGGTCACCAGCGCGCAGGCTCCGACCAGGAGCACCAGCCCGCCATAGGCCCAGGCCCAGCCCAGCGCCTGGATCCGGACGCCGAACCACGGCTCGACGATGACGGGATACGCGAGCAGGGCGGCGATGCTGCCCAGGTTGCTGGCCTGGTAGAGGAAGTACGGGTCCTTGGCCTCCGGATGTTCGCCGTGCGAGAACCAGAGCTGGAGCACGGGCGAGGTGGTGGAGACGGCGAGAAAGGGCAGGCCAATCGACACGGCGAGCAGGCCGAGCAACCAGGCGACCGGCGAGCTGTCCGAAGGCGCGATCCAGTGTGACGAGACGCCGATCGGCAGCACCAGCAGCGCGGAGACGAACAGCAGCGCGTGCACGAGTATCTGCGCGCGCGGGGCGAGCCATCGGGCAATCGCCCAGGCATAGACGTAGCCAAGGAGCAGCGTGAACTGGAAGAACAGCAGGCAGGTGGTCCAGCCTGCCGGCGCTCCGCCGAGCAGCGGCAGCGCCATGCGGCCGAACATGGGCTCCAGCAGGAAGAGCAACGCCGACCCGAGGAACAGGGCGGCAGCAAAGAGGACGGTCAAGGTTCGTGACGGCATCAGCCAGCACACGAAATGTACTCCACGCCGCCCTCCGTCACACCATCTCTGCCATGTGCGCCCGCCAGGGAGCCGGCGCCGGTCCCGCGTGACGGGCAGGCCTGGCCTGCCCGGCGACGATCGGCCTCGCGGTGACGCGCGGGCAGGCGACGCGCGAGCATCTTGACGAGGCGCCGGAAGGTCTCCATAATGAATGAATAGCCATTCAGTGAGGGGTTCCGTCCGTGCGAAGACGACCGACCGGAACGGGTCAGGGTGAAGATCAGAGTCTGCGCGCCGCCAAGACTCCGGCCGCGCGAAGCGACAAGCACGCTCACATCCTGAGGGCGGCGACCCGGGTGTTCGCCCGGAGCGGCTTCTTCAACGCGCAGATGGCCGACGTGGCGCGCGAGGCGGGCGTGGCCGCCGGCACGGTCTACCTGTATTTCCGCAGCAAGGACGACCTGCTGGTCTCGATCTTCGATCGCGTCATGCGGGAGGCGATCTCGGAGGGACGCGCGGCGCTCTCGGGCGTCGACGATCCGGTTGCACGGCTGCGGGTGATCGCGCGCCAGCACCTCGATCGCCTCGGCCGCGACCGCGACATGGCGGTGGTCTTCCAGGTCGAGCTGCGCCGCTCGACGAAGCACATGCAGGAGTTCTCGACCACGCTGCTCCGGGAGTACCTCGGCATGATCCGCGCGGTCGTTGCCGACGGGCAGGCCGAGGGCGTGTTCACGACCCAGGTCAGCCCCACGCTCGCGGCCAAGCTCGTGTTCGGAGCGCTGGACGAGATGGCCACCAACTGGATGCTCAGCCGGCGCCGCTATCCGCTGACGGCCGACGCCGACACGGTGGTCGATCTGCTGGTCCACGGCCTGGCGGGCGATCCCGCCCTCGCGCGGAGCAGCCACACCGCCCCGGGCCGGACCGACGGCGAGCGCGCCGCGTCGCCGGCCCGCAGGACAGACTTTCGTGCTCGCCCGGATTCCCGGACCGGGGGCCGCGGGACCCGGGCCTCGAGAGGCAACATCCCATGATCCGAACGGTCGCCGTCCTCGGCGCGGGAACGATGGGTGCACAGATCGCCGCGCACTTCGCAAACATCGGCGTCGAAGTGCGCCTGCTCGACCTCGACCCGAAGGTCGCGAAGGAAGGCCTCGATCGGGCGAGGAAGCTGAAACCCGATCCGTTCTTCACGCCGGAGGCCGTCCAGCGCATCCGCACCGGCGGATTCGACGGCGGCCTTGCCGCCCTGTCCGAGTGCGACTGGATCATCGAAGCGGTGGTCGAGCGGCTCGACGTCAAGCAGGCCCTGCTGGCCCGCGTCGATTTGGCGCGGCGCCCCGGCTCCATCGTCTCGACCAACACGTCGGGGCTGTCGGTGGCCGCCATCGCGGAGGGCCGATCGGACGACTTCAGGCGCCACTGGCTTGGCACCCACTTCTTCAATCCGCCGCGCTACCTGCACCTGCTCGAGATCGTGCCGACGCCTGACACTGATGCGGGGGTGCTGGAGCTGGTTCGCAGCTATGCAGACCATCGCCTCGGCAAAGGCGTCGTGGTCGCCAAGGACACGCCGAACTTCATCGCGAACCACATCGGGTTGTATGGGATGGTCCGCATCCTCGACGTGCTTGCAGGCGGACAGTATTCGATTGAGGAAATCGACGCGATGACCGGGCCGATCATCGGACGGCCCAGGAGCGCGACGTTTCGAACGCTCGACATCGCCGGCCTCGACGTGGTCGCCGACGTGGTGGCCAACCTGGCCGGACGCCTGGAGGACGAACGGGCGCGCCAGGCGTTCGAGTTGCCGGCCCTGGTGCGCGAGATGCTGACCCGGGGCTGGTTGGGCGAGAAATCGAAACAGGGGTTCTACAAGCGCGTGGAAGGGGCTGACGGCCAGTCGCAGATCCTGGCGCTCGACCCCGCCACGTTCGAGTACCGGCCCACGCGCCACGTGAATCTGCCCGCGCTCGAAGCCGCGCGTTCGATCGAAGATCTTCCGGAGCGCCTCCGCACGCTGTTCCGCGCAAAGGACCGGGTGGGTGATTTCCTGCGCTCGACGCTCGGTCCGACGCTGCTCTACGCGGCGCGCGTCGGTCCCGACATCGCCCATTCGCTCGACGACGTGGATCGCGTGATGCGATGGGGCTTCGGATGGGACCTCGGTCCCTTCGAAGTCATGGATGCCGTCGGCGTGCCTGAGGTCGTGAAGGCCGGCGGCAGCGCAGATCCGCCGCCGCGTGTCGTCCGCGAGATTCTCGATTCCGGCAGGACGTCGTTGCGCGACGGTCCGCTGCCGGTCGGCGGCCCGGGCCTCGAGATCCTGAAGGTGGCCAGGGCAGGCAACGCCGTCGTCCGGTCGAACACCGGCGCCAGCCTCGTCGATCTGGGAGATGGCGTGCTGGCCGTGGAGTTCCACTCGAAGATGAACGCCCTTGGCGGCGACGCGATCGAGATGATTCACGCGGGGCTGGTCGAGGCCGGCCGGAACTTCCAGGCGCTGGTCATCGGCAACGAGGCGCCGAACTTCTCGGCGGGCGCCAACGTGATGCTGGTGCTCCTCGAGGCGCAGGAGGGCAACTGGGAGGAGATCGACCAGATGGTGCGCGCATTCCAGGGCGCGAGCCTAGCCGTCAAGCGCGCCGGCGTGCCCGTGATCGTGGCGCCGGCGGGCCTGGCGATCGGAGGCGCGTGTGAGCTGGCGCTGCACGCGGACCGGGTCCAGGCCGCGGCCGAGACCTACATGGGCCTTGTCGAGGTCGGCATCGGGTTGATACCGGCAGGCGGCGGCACGAAGGAGATGCTGGTGCGGAGCCTGTCGTCGCGGACGCCGGCCCAGCCGGACATGCTGCCGCACGTGCAGCGCGCCTTCGAGACCATCGCGTTCGCCAAGGTGTCGGCCAGCGGGCTCGACGCCGTGCGCCTGGGCTATCTGCGCGCGACCGACGCCTTCACGATGAACCGGGATCGCCTGCTCGCCGACGCCAAGGCGCGGGCGCTGGCGCGCGTGGAAGAGGGTTACCAGCCTCCTCCGCCGCAGACCGCCATCCCGGTCGGCGGCGACAGCGTGCTGGCGGCACTCTCGCTCGGTGTTCACCTCGCGTGGAGGGCCGGCCGGATCAGCGACTTCGACGCCGTCATCGGGCGCAAGCTGGCGTGGGTGCTCTCGGGCGGCTCACTGCCGCATGCGACCACGGTCTCGGAGCAATACCTGCTCGATCTCGAGCGCGAGGCCTTCCTCAGCCTGTGCGGTGAAGCCAAGACGCTCGAGCGCATCGCCTACACGCTGAAGTCGGGGAAGACGTTGCGGAACTAATCCCGGGGCTCACGTGTACTGAGTTCGTGAGCCCCGGGCACGCGGGCTGAAGCCCACGTGCTCCATTCCCGGCGTGTACTCAACTGAACCGAGCGCCGGGATCAGGGTTGAATATGATCGACACGGGGTCCGGACCGCCCGTCGTGCTCATTCCCGGCATCCAGGGACGCTGGGAATGGATGGAACCGGCGGTGCGCGCGCTGGCGAACCGATGCCGGGTGCTGGCGACGTCGTTTCCGGGCGAACCTGGCGGCGGGATGTCCATACCTCCGGGGCGCAGCTTCGATGTGTTCGCAGAGCAGATCGATCGACTGCTCGACGAGCGGGGCCTTGCCGCCGCGGCGGTGTGCGGCGTGTCGTTCGGCGGGCTGGTGGCCGTCCACTATGCGGCGTCGCGGCCCTCGCGCGTTGTCTCGCTCGTGCTGGTCTCGACGCCGGGGCCGCGCCTGCAGCTGAACCCGCGCCAGCTCCGCTTTGTCCGCGGTCCGCGGATGATGGCGCCCGTCTTCGCGCTTGCCGCGCGCGGGAGGGTCTACCCGGAGATTCGCGCCGCCCTGCCGGCGGTTTCCGATCGCGTGAAGTTCGTCGCCGGGCATGGACTCCGCATGGTGCGAGCACCGTTCTCGTTCGCGCGAATGCGCCAGCGGCTCGGGCTTGCGACCGAGGTCGACTTCGTGGAGGCGTCCCGTGCGATTGTTGCGCCGACGCTCGTGGTCACCGGCGAGCGGCACCTCGACAGGGTGGTTCCGGTTGAAGGTACCCATGAGTACGTCGATCTGATTCCCGGCGCCCGAAGCGCCGCGCTCGCCAATACCGGACACGTCGGCCTGGTCACGCGACCGGAGCAGTTCGCAATGCTGGTTGGCGGATTCGTTTCCACCCATCCGGGCGTCATATGAGCGTCAGATTTGCGCTTGCAGTTATCAGAGGCACGGAATGATATGTGAAATCCCCGGTCCAGCCGGCCGGCTGGAAGCCCTGCTCGACGAGTCGTTGTGCGTGCTTCCGAACGGTTCGCCGACCGAAGCCGCCATCGCTTACAGCCCAAAGGGCTCGGCGCAGATCCAGCCTCGCGTCGCGGTCGTGCTCGCCCACCCGCTCCCGACCGCCGGCGGCACGATGCACACCAAGGTGGTCTACCAGATCGCCAAGGGGCTCTGCCGGACCTGCGCTGCCGTGCTGCGCTTCAATTTCAGGGGCACCGGCAGGAGCAAGGGACGGTTCGACGACGGCCCGGGCGAGATGGAGGACTTCCGGGCCGCCCTCGACTTCATGGCCGCGCGCTACCCGGACGTGGAGCTGTGGGCGGCCGGGTTCTCGTTCGGTTCGTGGATTGCGATGACCGTCGGGGCGACCGACGACCGCGTGTCCACGCTCATCGGCGTGGCGCCGCCGGTCACGAAGTACGACTTCTCGGCCGTTCTCGACAGCCTCAAGCCGAAGTTCTTCCTCCAGGGCGAGCGCGACGAAATCAGCCCGCTGCGCGCCATGCGGGAGTTCTACGGACGCGTCCCCGACCCGAAGGAACTGGTCGTCATCGACGGAGCGGACCACCTGTTCGACGGCAAGACCGCCGAGGTGGCCGACGCAGTCGAGGACCTTCTGGGAGACTGGTCGGGGCTCGCGCCACGCTGAAGTGGCGCCACGGAGAATCATCCATGCGCGATGCGGTTATCGTTTCTGCCGTGAGGACAGCGATTGGAAAGGCGCCCTCGGGTGCGCTGCGGACCGTGCGCCCCGACGAGATGGCCGCCATCGTCATCGCCGAGGTGCTGCGGCGCGCCCCGGGGATCCTGCCCTCCGAGATCGAGGACGTGATGCTCGGGTGCGCGATGCCTGAAGCCGAACAGGGGCTGAACGTCGCGCGCATCGCGAGCCTGCGCGCCGGCGTGCCGGTCACCGCCTCGGCCGTCACGGTCAACCGGTTCTGCGCGTCGGGCCTCCAGGCGGTGGCGTTCGCAGCCGAGCGCATCATGCTGGGCTCGGCCACCACCATCATCGCCGGCGGAACCGAGAGCATGAGCCTCGTGCCGATGGGAGGCAACAAGATCGCCCCGAACCCGGCATTGGTCGAATCCTACCCGGACGTCTACCTGACAACGGGCCTGGTGGCCGAGAACCACGCGCGCGAGTCGAACGTCACACGCGCGGAGCAGGACCAGTTCGCGCTTCGGAGCCACACGCGCGCCATCGCGGCGATCGACGGCGGACGTTTCCGGGACGAAGTCGTCCCGGTTCGGGTCGTGGTGGCCGAGCCGTCCGAGGAAGGCGCGCCACGGCCCCGCGAGTTCACCTTCGATGTCGACGAGGGCCCGCGGCGAGACACGTCGATCGAGGCCCTCGGGGGCCTGCGGGCGGCGTTCCACGCCAAGGGCACGGTCACCGCCGGCAATTCGTCGCAGATGAGCGACGGCGCGTCCGCGCTGGTCCTGACATCGGGCGACCGGGCGAAGGAGCTCGGCCTCGCGCCGCTCGGCCGGTTCGTGGCGTTCGCAACGGCCGGAGTCGAACCCGAGCGATTCGGCATCGGCCCGGTGCCCGCCATTCGAAAGGTCCTGAAGATCGCCGGCATGACGCTGGACCAGATGGACCTGGTCGAGCTGAACGAGGCGTTCGCGGCCCAGGTGCTGGCGTGCCTGCGCGAGCTGCCGATAGACGACGATCGCCTGAACGTGAACGGCGGCGCCATCGCGCTCGGACATCCGCTGGGCTGCACCGGCGCAAAGCTGACGACCTCGCTCCTCTACGAGATGCGGAGGCGGAAGGCGCGATACGGGATGGTGACGATGTGTGTCGGCGGCGGGATGGGCGCCGCCGGAATATTCGAGGCGGTGAGGTAGACGAAGAAAGGCGGACACCATGAGCCCTCAGATGGAAGCGGTCCGACGCCGCGGCGGGTACTGGCTGCTCGAGGCCGACGATCCCGACCACGTCTTCACGCCCGAGCAGTTCACCGAGGAGCACCAGCTCATCAGCCGGACGGCCGACGAGTTCGTCGAGAAAGAGGTGCTGCCGAATCTCGATCGCCTCGAGCAGAAGGACTGGGCACTGTCCCGCCAGCTGCTCGTCCGCTGTGCCGGCCTCGGCCTGCTCGGCGCCGACCTGCCCGAATCCCTCGGGGGCGTCCATCTCGACAAGGTGTCGTCGCTCCTCATCAGCGAACGGCTCGGCCGCAACGCATCGTTCGCCACGACGTTCGGCGCGCAGACCAACCTCGCGATGCTGTCGATCCTGCTCTTCGGGACCGAGGAGCAGAAGAACCGCTACCTGCCGCGGCTGGTGTCGGCCGAGCTGGTGGGCGCTTACGCGCTGAGCGAGTCCGGGGCCGGATCCGACGCGCTCGGCGCCAGGACGCGGGCGGTGCGGCAGCCGGATGGAAGCTACGCCATCACCGGCGAGAAGATGTGGATCACCAACGGCGGGTTCGCGGACGTGATCATCGTGTTCGCCAAGGTGAACGGCGAGCAATTCACGGCGTTCATCGTCGAGCGGTCGTTTCCCGGCGTCAGCAGCGGCAAGGAAGAGCACAAGCTCGGCCTGCACGGATCGTCGACCGCGTCGATCGTTCTGCAGGATGCGCGCGTGCCGGCGGAGAACGTGCTCGGCGAGGTCGGCAAGGGCCACCGGGTGGCGTTCAACGTGCTGAACTTCGGCCGGCTGAAGCTCGGATCGATGTGCTCGGGAGGCGCGGAATGGATTATCGGCGAAGCCGCGCGCTACAGCGCGACCCGGCGCCAGTTCGGTCAGTCCATCGGGAGCTTCGGCGCGATCAAGCACAAGCTGGGCGAAATGTCGGTGTGGCTGTATGCGGTCGAGAGCGCGATCTACCGGACCGCCGGCCTGATCGACGCCGGTATAGTCGAAGGGCAGAAGGCCCAGGACGAAGTGCGGGCGATGCTCACTGCCGCCGAGGACTACGCCATCGAGTCGTCGATCGCGAAGGTGGCCGGCAGCGAGATGGTGGACTACGTCATCGACGAGAACGTGCAGATCCACGGCGGCAACGGGTTCGTCCGGGACTACCCGGCCGAGCGTTATTACCGCGACGCGCGGGTCAACCGGATCTTCGAGGGCACCAACGAGATCAACCGCCTGCTCATCCCGGGCCTCTTCATGCGTCGCGCCATCAAGGGCGACCTCCCGATCATCCAGGCTGCGAAGAAGCTCCAGGACGATCTGCTCGCGCCTCCAACGCCCGCCGGGAGCCTGGCCCCGAGCGACGATCCGCTCCGAGACGAGGAACGGGCGGTCGAGGCGTTCAAGAAAGTGGCCCTGGCCGTGCTCGGCGTCGGGATGCAGCGGTATGGAGAGAAGATCGGCGACGAGCAGGAGGTGTTGATGTCGATCGCCGACATCCTGATCGACACCTACCAGGCGGAGAGTTCGCTGCTGAGAGCCCGGGGAAGCAGGCGGCGGAATCACCCCACAGCCGAACTTCAGCAGGACGCGGTTCGCGTGTTCGTCAGCGGGGCGGCAAACCGCGTCGACGCGTCGGCCAGGCAGGCGCTGGCCGCGATGGCCGGCGGAGACGTGTTGCGCACCCACCTGGCGGCGCTGCGGCGCTTGCTGAAGGTCGCGCCGGTCAATACGATCGGCATGAGGCGACGAATCGCAGACGCCACCATCGCAAAGGGTGCATATGTGTTCAGGTGAGGACGCGGGAGAAATGAGCTCCCGCATGCGTTCGGACGGACAGGTGACCTGGGTTGGGGCGGCGGCGCTGGGGCTGGCCGTGCTGGCCGTGGCGTGCGGCGGCGGCGCCCCGTCTGGCAACCCTCCGGCCAGCAGCGGGGCCGAGTACGTCAAATCGATCGAACTCGACCGCCAGCACAAGGACCAGGCCTTCCGCAATCAGCCGAATGAACCCATCCTGGTGGACAAGCAGCAGGAGTTTCTTCCGTTATCGGTACTTCCCCGTCGATCCGTCGTACGCGGTCCCGGCAACGTTCAAAGAGGAGCCGGGAAGCCAGGTGGTCCAGATGCCGTCGTCGGGCGGAAAGATGCGACAGATGCAGCTGGTCGGCACCCTGGAGTTCACATTGAAGGGACGGCAGCTCTCGCTCGGCGCGTTCGTGGAGGCCGGAGATCCCCCCAACCGCCTGTTCGTCCCGTTCACCGACCTGACTTCGGGCACCGAGACGTATTCGGCGGGACGGTACCTCGAGCTCGAGCGCAGCCCGAGCGGCGTCTACGTCATCGACTTCAACCGCGCATTTCACCCCTACTGCTACTACAACCCCGACTACGACTGCCCGTACCCGCCTCCGGCAAATCGTCTGCCAATACCCGTGCGAGCCGGAGAGAAGCTCCGGCAGTCCAACATCCCTTCCGCCGGCCACGGCGGGAAGTAGACGTCCTGGCAGGCCCATCAGCCGTGCGGGGATCTTTCCCCGGGAACCGAGCGTCCTTTCAACTAGCCAACTGTGGCCGCCCCCCCGCACGAACTGGATATGCCGTGATCGACGCCTTCCTCACAGCCGCCACGGGCCCAGAAGTTGACCTTGCCACCGCGGCGCTGCTCATCGCGAGGATCGAGCATCCGCAGTTCGATCCCGCGCCGTACCTGCGGCGCCTGGACGACATCGGCATCGGCGCGAAGCAGCACGTGGCTGCCTGCTGCGGCACGGCCGCTCCCGCGAACAGGGCCTGGGTGGACGCGCTGAACACCTATCTGTTCGGGGAGATGGGGTTCACCGGCAACACGCGCGATTTCGACGATCCCCGCAACAGCTTCCTGCACGAGGTGCTCGATCGGCAGGTCGGGATCCCCGTCACGCTGTCCGTGCTCTACATCGAGGTTGCCAGGCGCGCCGGGATGGTCGTGCACGGGCTGAACTTCCCGGGGTACTTCCTGGTTCACCCGGTGCTCGCCTCCGGCGAGCGCGATTGCGACCGCATCGTCATCGACCCGTTCCACGGCGGCATTGCGCTGTCGGTCCAGGACTGCAAGCGGCTGATGCCCGAGGGCCTGGGAGACGACCGCCTGGTCGAGCGGACGCTCGTCTCGCCTGCCACCACGCAGGAAATCCTGATTCGCATGCTGCACAACCTGAAGCGGATCTACGTGCGCATGCGTTCGTTCCCCCAGGCCCGCACCGTGGCCGACATGCTCATCGGGCTCGATCCGACCTGCGCCATCGAACTGCGTGACCGGGGCCTGCTGGCGTACCACCTGAACGATTTCCAGGCGGCTTTGCGAGACCTGGAGAAGTATCTCTCGTCCTCCGGTCCCGCCGAACTCGATGAGACCGCCCGCGAAGAGCACGAGCGGGTCTGGGAGCACGTCAAGGTGCTTCGCCGCCGGGTCGCAGACATGAACTAGGGCTCGAGGCTTGGCGCCTGGGGCATACGGCCGGGTCACGCCATCACGAAGCGCCCAGAGGGTCCGGACTTGAGCCCCAAGCCATAGGCCCAAGCCATAGGCCCCAAGCCTGCGACCGCATTCCCCCATCACCGGCGTGCTACGATCCGGGGACCCTTCACGTGAGGAGAACCTATGCGGCAGCCTGTTCGGTCACTTCGCTGGATCGCCATCGTCCTGTGCGTCTACATCGCGGCCGCGGCGCCATCGGCGCAGCAGGCGGCCAGGCGGCCCATCACGCACGACGTCTACGACGGCTGGCGATCGATTCAGGGCACGAAGATTTCCCGGGATGGCACGTGGCTCGTCTACACCTTGGCGCCGCAGGACGGTGACGGCGAACTGGTCGTCCGCAACCTGACGACCGGCGCAGAGCGCCGTCATCCCCGCGGCAAGGACGCGGTGATCACCGGCGACGACAGGTTCGTGATCTTCACCATCGCTCCGCTCAAGGCTGACGTCGACAAGGCCAGGAAGGACAAGAAGAAGCCGGAGGAGCTGCCCAAGTCCGGGATGGGCATCATGACGCTCGCAGACGGAGCCGTGTTCACGGCCGACCGCGTGAAGAGCTTCAAGGTCGCCCGAGAATGCCGGCCGCTACGTGGCATTCCTGCTCGAGCCGCCCGAGAAGAAGGGCGATGCCGTGCAGGAGAAGAAGGAGCCTGAATCCAAGCTGGCCGGAGGCCAAGGAAAAGAAGAAGGAGAAGAAGAAGGAGCCCGGCACCGATTCTGATCCTGCGCGAGCTTGCGACCGGTGCGATGACGACCCTCAGCGAGGTCGTCGAGTACGCGTGGGCCGAAGGATGGAAGCGTGGATTGCGTATGCGGTGTCGTCGGCGGAAGACACCGGCGAAGGACGGCGCGTATGTCAGGCGCGCGACCGACGGCACGACCAGGACGCTGCTCGTCGGGCCAGGGTCACTACAAGGGGTTGGCCTTCGACGAGAAGGCGACGGAGCTCGCCTTCGTGAGCGACCGCGACGACTACACGGCCGACGCGCCCGCCTACAAGCTCTACCCGTGGACCGCCGGCAGGGGAGTCCGCGACCGAGATGGCCTCGGCCGCGACATCCGGGCATGACGCGCGGGATGGGCGCCCAGCGAGAACGGCAAGCTCGAGTTCTCCAAGGACGGGGCGCGACTCTTCTTCGGGACGGCCGCCGCGCCGAAGGCCGAGCCCGAGGATGCCCCCGAGCCGGTCAAGGTCGATATCTGGACTGGAAGGATCCGCTGCTGCAGCCGATGCAGAAGGTCCGCGCCGACGAAGAGAAGAAGCGCAGCTACCGCGCGGTCGTCCACGTCAAGGAGAAGCGGTTCGTGCAGCTCGCCTCTGAGGACATGCCGGAGCTGACGGTCATCGACGATCCGAACATCGCACTCGGCCTCTCAGACGTGCCGTACCAGCAGGCCATCTCGTGGGACTCGGACTACAACGACGCTTACGCGGTAAACCTTCAGGACGGATCGCGGAAGAAGCTCATCGAGAAGTCCCGGTTCTCCGCGTCGCTCTCGCCGGGCGGCACCTACGCCCTGACATTCGACGCCGACGAGAGCCAGTGGTACACGGTCCGCGTCAGTGACGGCGTCAGGACGAATCTGACGAAGACGCTCGGCGTGCGGTTCGATGACGAGACAACCGACACGCCGGAGCCGCCGCGGGCCTACGGCACGGCGGGGTGGACGTCGTTCGATCGCTCGGTGCTCGTCTACGACCAGTACGACGTCTGGGAAGTCCGCCCGGACGGAACCGGGGCGCGATGCCTCACGAACGGCATGGGGCGGAAGAGCGGACTCGAGCTCCGCTACGTGCGGTTGAACCCCGAGGAAGAGACGATTCCGATCGAGAAGCCGATTCTCGTGTTCGCGACCAACGAGGAGACCAAGGCCACCGGCTACTACCGGGTGACGCCCACGCTGGCCCCTGCCGCTTCGGCGCCGCGGGCCGCCGCCAAGGGCAAGGCGGCGACTCCCCCTGCACCGCCGGCGCTGCCGACTGGTTTCGCCGATCCGGTGAAGCTCGTGATGCTCGACAAGGCGCTTGCGGGCCAGCCGGAGGCGGAGGGCGTGGCGGCGCCTCGGTGCTGAAGCCGCGCGACGCGGGCGGCCCGCTGGTCGTGACGGCTCAGCGGTTCGACGAGTTCCCGGATCTGTGGGTGACTGACGCGAACTTCGCGGGGATGAGGAAGGTCAGCGACGCCAACCCGCAGCAGTCGCAGTTCATCTGGGGCCGCTCGGAGCTCATCGAATTCCGCAACGCCGGCGGAAAGCCGCTCCGCGCGATCCTGACCAGGCCCGAGAACTTCGATCCGTCGAAGAAGTACCCGCTGATGGTCTACATCTACGAGGGGCTGACCGACAACCTGCACCGCTACGTCGCGCCCGCGCCCGGCACCAGCATCAACGTCACGCGCTACGTCAGCAACGGCTACGTCGTGCTCCAGCCCGACATCGAGTACGAGATCGGCTATCCCGGAGAGAGCGCGATGCGCTGCGTCATCCCGGCCGTCGAGAAGGTGGTCGAGATGGGCTTCATCGATCCCGCGCGAGTCGGGATCCAGGGGCACAGCTGGGGCGGCTACCAGATCACCTACATGATGACGCGCACGAACATGTTCCGGGCGGTCGAGGCGGGCGCGTCGGTGTCGAACATGATGAGCGCCTACGGCGGGATCCGCTGGGGCACGGGCATGTCGCGCGCGTTCCAGTACGAGCGCACGCAAAGCCGCATCGGCGGTCCGCCCTGGTCGAAATCCCTCCAGTTCATCGAGAACTCGCCGATCTTCTGGGTCGAGCGGGTGCAGACGCCGTACCTGACGATTCACAACGACGACGACGATGCGGTGCCGTGGTACCAGGGGATCGAGTTCTTCTCCGCGATGCGACGGCTGGGCAAGGAAGCCTACATGTTCATCTTCAACGGCGAGAAGCACGGCCTGCGCGAGCGCGAGAACCAGAAGTACTGGACCGTGCACATGACCGAGTTCTTCGATCACTACCTGCTTGGCGCGCCGCGGCCGGAGTGGATGGACAAGGGCGTGCCGTACCTCGAGCGTGGCAGGCGGGACATGAGCGAGATCTACAAGACGAAGAAGGCAGAGGAAAAGAAGTAGCGGAGTGTCAGGCTGGCGGCCGGCGGCTCACGGCTGGCGGCTGGGAGCCGCCAGCCGGAATGAGTCCCGCTCCTAGGGTTTGCGGACAGCCGCCAGTTCCTCGGTACAGGAACGCCGACGCGGCCATGCCGTTGAAGAAGTTCGCGAGGTTGAACTTCTCGTTCGGGGCGTGAAGGTTGTCGTCGGGCAGTCCAAAACCGAAGAGCACCGTCGGGATCCCGAGCTCCTCCTGGAATGTCGCCACCACCGGGATCGACCCGCCCTCGCGCGTGTAGACCGGGCGCTTGTTGAAGCCCTTCTCGAGCGCGCGGCCCGCCGCCTGGACATACGGGTTGTCGAAGTCGGTCATCCACGCCTTTGCGCCGTGCATGCGCGTGATCTTCAGCTCGACGGTCTTGGGCGTGATCTTCTTCACGTGCGCTTCGAACAGCTCGGCGATCTTCGTCGGATCCTGGTTCGGCACCAGGCGCATGCTGATCTTCGCCATGGCGACGGCCGGGATGACGGTCTTGCTGCCTTCACCCGTGAATCCGGACAGCAGCCCGTTCACGTCGAGCGTCGGCCTGGCCCACAGGCGCTCGAGCGTGGTGAAACCGGTCTCGCCGAACAGGCGCGGGGCGCCCAGCTGCTTCTTGAACTTGTTGTCGTTGAACCCGAGGCGCGCGAACTCCGCCCGCTCCTCGTCCCGCAGCGGCCGGACATCGTCGTAGAATCCAGGAATCCTGACGTGACCGCTTCGGTCCTTGAGCTGGGCAATCACTGACGCCAGCACGTTGGCGGGGTTGGCCACCGCGCCGCCGTTGCTGCCCGAGTGCAGGTCGCTCCTGGTTCCCCGCAGGTCGACCTGCATGTAGCACAGGCCTCGCAGACCGTAACAGATTGACGGGATGCCCCGGTCGAACATCTCCGTGTCCGAGATCAACACGAGGTCGGCGGCCAGCTCGGCCTTGTGGTCGTGGACGAATGGCGTGAGATTCGCGCTGCCGACCTCTTCCTCGCCCTCGAGGACGACCTTGAAATTGACCGGCAGCCGCCCCTTCTTCTTGAGGTGCGCCTCGATCGCCTTGAGGTGGACGAAGACCTGCCCCTTGTCGTCGGAGGCGCCGCGCGCGTAGATCTCGTCGTCGCGAATCGTGGCTTCAAACGGCGGCGAGGTCCACTGGTCGAGCGGATCGACCGGCTGCACGTCGTAGTGGCCGTAGAAGAGGACCGTGGGTGCGCCGGGCGCGTGGAGCCAGTCGGCGCAGACGACGGGATGTCCGGGTGTCGGGATCACGCGGGCATTCTCGAGGCCGACGCGGGTCATTTCGTCGGCCGCCCACTGCGCGCATCGCTCTATGTCGCCTTTGTGCTCGGCAAGCGCGCTGATGCTCGGGATCGCAAGGAACTGCGTGAGTTCCTGGATGTAGCGGTCCCGGTTGATGTTGATGAAATCGATCACGTCATTCATCGCGGCACTCCTCAGTTCCCGAAGCGAGACGTTGAACCGGCCCGAGACGCCTTGGAAGCCGTTCCAGGCGCGCGGTCGGGGGCAGTAGGGTGATCATACACGGGATGTCGGACTACGACAGGCGACCGGAAGCTGGAAAGATCCCTGAAGGGTACGGGCCTCGGCCAGTTCGCGCTATACTCCCGTGCCAGCCAGTTACCCGAACGGTTTCTCAGGACCCGCGCGCACAGGTGAAATCCCCCCGCGAACACGGGTCCTGAAACCGGTTGTCGTCACTTCGGTTTCAACATGACGGTTCCCGAGGATCTCGCCTTCGTCAGGGCTCGTTCGGTCGGCGAAGCCATTACGCTTCTGTCCGGCGGGGGCGCCCGTGTCGTCGCGGGGGGAACCGATCTCGGCGGCATTCTCGAGATCGAAGGCGATCGGGTTCGGAAGATCGTCAGCATCGCCGGACTCGAGGAGCTGCAGGGCATCACGCCGTTGCGCGACGGCGGCATCCGGATCGGGGCCCTGACGACGCTCGCCGAGATCGCGGGAAGCCCGCTCGTGAAGGGACCCTTTACGGCTCTCGCTCATGCGGCCTCCGCATTCGCGAACCCGGATCTTCGCAAGCGCGCGACGATTGGCGGGGATCTCTGCCAGCGGCCCCGATGCTGGTACCTTCGAAGCGAGGCGATCTGCATCCGCAAGGGCGGCGCGCTGTGCCTGGCGGCGGATGCCGAGAATCGCTACCACGGCATTTTCGGCGCCGGGCCGTGTCACATGGTTCACCCGTCGGATCCCGCCGTGGCCCTGGTCGCCATCGACGCGCGCGCGCGCATCGTCGGGCCCAGCGGTCTGCGCGTCGTGCCGATGGATGAATTCTTCCTCCTGCCCACGCGCCACCCCGAGCGCGAGAACATCCTTGGGCACGCCGAGATCCTGACCGACATCCTGATCCCTGCGGCGCCGAACGGGCTGCGGACACTGTACCGGCGGGTTTCCGAGCCGGGCGTCGACTTCGCCGTCGCCAACGTGTCGGTGGCGGCCGTGGTGCGACAGGGCCGCATCGCCCACCCGCGCATCGTGCTTGGCGCCGCCGCGGCCATTCCGTGGCGCAGCTACGATGGAGAGGCCGTCCTGGCCGGCGCGATTCCAACCCGCGCAGCCGTCGCGGAGGCCGCGAAGGCGGCGCTGGCGCCGGCGAAACCCCTCGAGGAGAACCGCTACAAAGTCGATCTCTTCATGGGATTGCTGACCGACGCGCTGCGGGAAATCCTGGCAATCAGGGAGTGAACCAAGCCCGAAGGCCCGACAGGCCGCTCCCGGGGTCTGAAGACCCCGGGCTACAGCTGAAGATTCACCATCGGATGTAGGCCGGGGCCTCAGGCCCGGGCTAGCCCAAGTTCGTCACGAAACGGGGCAGCGGTTCCCAAATCCTCGGAAATTCGCTCAGGACGCGGCTGAGTCTGCACTACATTCGGCGTTCCATTCCAGGTGTGCGGGGATGGTGACGTCGAGCTGATCGAGCAAGCGTTGCTGCTCGCGGGTGGGCGTGGCGACCCGGCGGAGCCGGATCTCGCGCCCATCGGTGGTCGGCAGGATGATGTCGGCCGTCTGGACCGTGACGAGCTGGGCGAGGGCGCGCGCCGGGGTGAGACCGGTCCCGCGTCTGCCGGAGCCGATGCTTCAGTGTCACCCACAGCGCGTAGCCGAGAAACGCGACCAGGATGTGGGCCTTCACCCGGCGCTCGAGTTGATGGAAGAGGGGCCGGATGGCGAGCGCGCTCTTCAGGGTTCGAAACGCGGCTTCCGCCTCGGTGAGCTGGATGTACTTGGTCCAGAGTTCCTCCGCGTGCTGGCCCTCGAGATTGGTGCGCAGCAGATACGCGCCTTCGCGCGCCTCGCGCCAGGCGCGCCGCTCCTCGAGGAGGTGCCACGCGAGGTGCAGGCGGCCGTCCCGTTCCTCGAGGGCCATCGCATACAGATCGGCGACCATGGGATAGCGGGCTTGGAGGCGTCCGAGGGCGCGCTCGATCTTGGCGCGGTCCTTCAGGTGCCCTGCGGCCACGCGTCGCTCGAGGCCGCGGAGCGCCGTCTCGAGCCGCGTGGAAAAGCGGCGCCGAATGGCGAGTTCCTTCTCGCGCCGGGCGGTGGAACGACAGAGCACATACGTTTCCTGGCCGCCGGGCATCGGCACGAGTTGCGCTTCGACCTCGTCGCGCACCTGCGTCCACGAGCCTTCGAGCAAGGCGCGCTCGACCGTGCGCAGTTTGGCGCGCGGGGTGCCCACCAGGTACTGCCCGCCCCGCCGGCGCAGCGCGGCCAGGTTGGCTTCACTCACGATGCCGCGGTCGAAGACCCAGACCCGGCGCGCCTGGCCGTACTTCCGTTCGACCATCCGCATCACCGTCTCGAGGGTGGTGACATCGGTCCGGTCCCCATCAAAGGTCTCGTAGCTGAGCGGAAACCCGTCCACGTTCACGATGAGCGCGAGCACGACTTGTTTGCAGTCCCCGCGATGATCCCGACTGTAGCCGCGCTGGAGCATCGGATTCTTCGGCGCGGCGCCCTCGACGTAGCTGCTCGTCAGGTCATAGAGCAAGACGTCGAATTCCGCGGCAAACAACTCCCCAAAGCGCGTCCGCAGATGCCGCTCCAAGTCGGTCTTGTGCGGCAGCAGCTGATCCAGGGTCCGATACAAGCGGCTGTCGTTGATCGTGCCCTCAGGCAGATGCAGCAGGTCGTCGAGCGCGGTCGTCGGGTACCACCGCTCCTCGATCGCCAATTCGCTGCCCGGCGCGCAGAGGCGATTGATGGCCAGTAGCGCGGCCACGCGCGACCACGGCACCTCGGCCGGGGTCTGATCCACCTGCGCTTCGAAGAAGGTATCGAGCTGCAACTGCTGCCACAGCGTCAGCCCCACCAGGCACGGCCCCAGTTGGCGCAGCCGCTCCACCCGCACGCGCTGCACCAGGACCTGCGCCACCTCCGCGTCGTCGGACGGCGGCACACGGTCCGCGGGAAACAGTCGTCAGCTGATGGCGGTCGCCGGCCTCATTGAAGACCTCGATCGTCTTCAGCCAGCGGCCCTGCGCGGAATCGTTCAGCTCACCGAGATGACAGAGGATCCGTTGTCGCGGGCCATCCGGCGTGCGGATCGTCTCGACGAGCGACCAGTAGGTGTGCCGCTTGCCATCCTTGTCGCGATGGTGGGCGCGCAGGAACATCGCGACCGATAGTCGCACGCGCGATCACCGGTCGCAAGAGGGTAGGTCTGCACTACATCGCAAATCGCAGGGGCCGACACTCAGGACAAAGGACTTAGCGCGATCAGGGACGCAGAAATCCGCTCACATCCCCGTTTCGTGACGAAGATGGGCTAG
>CAWFQE010000010.1:0-281367 GCA_963817885.1 uncultured Acidobacteriota bacterium
CCCATCGGATGTAGGCCGGGCTTCAGGCCCGGGCTACAGCTGAAGATTCACCATCGGATGTAGGCCGGGGCCTCAGGCCCGGGCTACAGCTGAAGATTCACCATCGGATGTAGGCCGGGGCCTCAGGCCCGGGCTACAGCTGAAGATTCACCATCGGATGTAGGCCGGGGCCTCAGCCCCGGGCTACAGCTGAAGATTCACCATCGGATGTAGGCCGGGGCTTCAGGCCCGGGCTACAGCTGAAGATTCACCATCGGATGTAGGCCGGGGCTTCAGCCCCGGCGCTCGGGGCTGGCGGGATCTGGCTCGATTTCACCAGGGGCGACCACCTGGTCGCCCCTGCATCGGACAGTCGGGCCGGCGGGACCTGGCGCGCCCCTACGCCCGCCTGAGCACCGTGCACACCGACGCGCAGATCGGGCCGCCGATGTTGAAGGTGGCGGCGACTTTCGGGTTCTTCACCTGGAGTCCCTGCGGCGCCTTGCCGAGCAGCTGCCACGCGGACCAGCCCACCATCGCGACGCCCGTGGCGCCGACCGGATGGCCTTTGGCGATCAGGCCTCCGGAGGTGTTGATGCCGCACTCGCCCTCGACGTTCGCCTTGCCGTCAACCCAGTACTTCGCGCCTTTTCCGTAGGCCGCCTTGCCAATCACCTCGGTCCCGATCGCGCCCATAACGGTGAAGCAGTCGTGGATCTCGGCCACGTTCACATCGGCGGGCGACACACCGGCCATCGCGTAAGCCTTGTTCATGGCGCTGTAGGCGCCAGTCGGCTTCAGCACGTCGCGGCCGACCCGCGACAGCGAATCGGTGGCCTGCGTGTATCCGACGATCTCGACGCAATCAGCCTTCGCCACGCCCAGGCGCTTCAGGCCGTCTTCGGTCGCCAGGATGAGCGCCGCGTAGCCGTCGGTGATCTGCGAGCAGTCGTAGGTCTTGAGCGGCAGACCCTCGACGATGTACTTGTTGCGCTCGGTGATATTGGCGGCCTGATCGAGCGTGACCGTGATCTTGCGCATCTGCGCGTACGGGTTCTTGTTGGCGTTGCCATACTCGGTGACGGCGATCTGCGCCAGTTCCCGCTCGGTCACGCCATGCGCCCGCATGTAGTCCGCCATGACCTCGGCGAAGATGTGGGGGAAGATGTAGGTCTTTCCAGCCCGGTCCTCCGGGTGCGAGAACGTGCCGAGGGCCTGGCCGATCAGCTTGCCGTCCATCTTGCCTTCGTTGTCGCGCATCTTCTCGAAGCCGACCGCGATGCCGACATCTCCCACGCCGAGCAGCAGCTTGTAGATCACCGACAGCACGGCCTGTCCGCCCGATGCGCAGGCGTTCTCGACCGACTCGATCGGCTTCCCGCCCATGCCGGGAACCGCCGCGAGCAGGCCCGCGAGCAGGCCCTGCTGGTGCAGCGAGAAGTGGCAGGTCGCGCCGACCGATCCGACGTCGATGAGCGTCGGGTCGGTCTTGATCTCCTGGCAGACGCCCGCAACCGACCTGGCGATGATGTCGGGCAGGGTCAGGCTCATCAACTTGCCGAACTCGGACTGGTGATACGCCGCGATATAGACGGGCTTGTTCATCGCTCCTCCACGATTCCGGAAGACAGGATGTTATGAGTTCCGCAGCAATTGACCGGGACAATGGCCCGCGGTACCCGCCAACGAGCCGGGAATGCGCGGCGTCCACTTCCATCATACCTCCCCCGCTTCGAAGGGGCGGCGCCCTGGAGACTTCCGTGCCGCTCGCACCACTGTTTGAGCCCGGCCAGGCCGCGCTGGTAGTCCGGCCCAATCTGCTTATCGAAGAAGAGCCCGAAGTAGCGCGCAATGGGGTTGAAGCCGAGGTCCATGTCGAAGTCCCAAGTCACGCGCGTCCCGCCATCGACCGAGGCCAGCTTGAAGCGCGAGATCGCGCGGCCCTGCGGACCGAAGTCCATGTCGATCCGGACGAGGTCCGGCGGCCGGCATTCGACGATCTCGAGCGTCCCCGATCCCACGCCTGCCGGATCGCCATCCCACGCCAACCTGGCACCGACGCCACTGGCCGGGGTCCCTGCCACGGGTCGCATGCTCGGGTCGCGTTCGGCCCAGGGCGACCACTGGCGGAACGAGCCGAATCCATTCACCTGCTGGAACACTTTCTCCCGTGGCGCCGCGATGAGGATCGAGCGCTCCACCACCGCATGGCGCGGCAGGAACCAGCCGCCCGATGCGAGCAGGACGAGCACCCCGACGACGACGAAGGCAAGTCGCTTGAGAGGGAACATCGTCAGAGGAAGACGTGCCGAGGGTCACTCTTGCCGGACGTGCGTGACGCCCGCCTGCTCCAGGAGCGCCAGGTCGCGCTGGCGCCGCCGACCGGCACCTCACAGCTTCGCGGAAATCGTCACCGATGTAGTTGGATCGCATCGCCCCAGGCCTCAGGCCCTAAGCCTTGAGCCTTAAGCCTTAAGCCTTAAGCCTTAAGCCGCCTAGAAGCTATACCTGACCGTCACCGTCGCGTGCGAGTTCCTGTGAAACTGTCCGATGAAGTCGCTGTCCCGGCCGCGAATCCAGGTGAGGCGGGCCGTCACCCGCACATGCTGACCTGAAGCCTGCGAATACTCGACCCGCGTCCAGCTGCCTCGCCCGTCCTGGCGAATCGCTCCGTCGAAGGCGAGGCTGCGGTTGGTGTCGATGGTGTACCCAGCCCGGCCCAGGACAGTCCTGGTCAGTCCCCGGTCGAAGGCGGGCACGTCCAGTGTCCTCCTCTTCGTCACGACTTCACCCGCGTACCCGCCGACAAAGAACCACTCGCCGGCCTGCCGCTCGAGCTGAATGACGAACTGCACGTAGTCGTCGGTGCTCTTGTCGACGCTGCCGAAATAGGCAGCCTCCCCCTTGAGCGTCAGCATTGACAGCGGCACCGCGCCGTCGGCGCCGGCCATCCAGATGCGCGGGTACACGCGCGTGAGATCGACGCTCGACTCGAGGAAGTTGACCTGTGCGTCGAACCGGGGAAGCGTGTTGAATCCTCGAAAAGCGGACACCGAGAACTCGTACCCCTCGCCGACGTGATTCCAGCGCGCGCCTGTCTGTGAACCGTGCGGATAGCGTGCCCCGGCATCGCGGATCGTGACGCCTGCCGCGTCGGGCGGCATCACGGCCCACCGGTGATCGAGCAACGGCACGCGGCTCGGTGTGAACACGGGCACCCAGACGACATCGAGCGTGTTCGCCTGGAGGCCGGCCGTGAAGCGCGCGGCCGTCACGCCGAGAAAATCGGTGTCGAACACCGACAGCATGTCCCGCGGCGCGAACCGGTCGGTCGGCGTGAGGATGTCGGTCTTGCCCCACCTGACGTTCTGCTTTCCCACCTCCAGCGTGATCGGACCGCGGCTGATCGTGATGTCCAGCCGGCGCGACCCGAGGGCCGATCGCTTGATGCGTCGATCGAACCAGTCGAGGCTCCAGGCGTATTCGGTCTGCATCAGGGTGTCGGCGCGCAGATCGAGCGAGCCGGTCAGGCGCAGCCAGGGCTCCGGCTTCACCGAGACTTCGTAGCGGGCCAGGTACTCGTTGATGACGCCTGCGGTCTCGCTGCTGGACGGCTGGGGGTACCAGATGACGGTCGTTTCGACGAAGCCCTTCTGAGAAACCCCCTGGGCGAGCGCGCTGGCGGACATGAGGCCGGACACCAGGCAGGCAGCGATCCACGGGAAGGCGCGACCCCGCCCGTAGCGCACGGCTCGAGGCGGGGCCGGCAGACGCATCACTGCCCGCGCCGCAGCGCCTGCAGCGTGAAGTCCTCGTCCTTCATCGGCACGTTGTACTGGAGCTTGTCGAGGGTCAGCACGGTGCGGCTCTTGCGTGTGCACGTCGGTCATCTCGAGCACGCGCGCGGTCCAGATGCCCTGGACGTTCTCGATCCGCTGGTACTTCAGCCGCCGCGCGAGATCGTTCCTGACGAAGTTCTCGATCTGCGCGAGCGCATAGTTGTCCTTGCGAACCCACACCAGCGACCGCGTGTACTGCGACACCTTCGTCTTCTTCGGGCGCGACTCGATCTTCCAGCACGCCACGCCGTCCAGTCGTCTCCTCGCCCGCGATCGAGTAGTCGTACTGCCCGGTGTCCCGCTCTTCGAGATCCTCGAAACTGAAGTCGGTCCCGAAGAAGCGCTGCGATCGATCCTGCAGCGCGATGCGCCGCTCCCGGCCGACGGCTGGCGTCCACATCCACTGGTCCGAGGCCCGCTCTCCGTGGTTGATGACGAGCAGCGCGACGCCCTTGACCTCGGCCGGCGCGGTGAAGTTCAGCAGCGACTTGCTGGTCCCGTGCGCGCCAATCCGGTCGAAGGTCCACCGCTTGTCCGAGATCTTCCCGGCCGAGTCGAACACCTGGAGCAGGCCCTCGTAGTGCTGGGACGTGGTGTCGGTCCGGCGCTGCGCTTCTTCCATGATGGCGCGGGCATCCTGCGCCGCAGCCGCGCGCGGGAACATGCCCGGCAAGACAAACGCGACAGCGGCAATCAGCGCGACGCCGATCCTATTCATACTCCAGCGCCTCCACCAGCGATCCCCGCACGGCCGACTCGGCCGGCCAGAGCGCCGCGACCAAGGCCGAGCCGAGAATCAGCGGCACCAGCAGGGCCGCGATGCCAAACGGGTACCGGTAGGCCAACGCCGTCCCGGAAATGTCACGTTGCGCCATCTCGAGCAGGTATGCCAGCGCCACCGCGCCGACAGCAAGCCCGAGCACCAGCCCGACCGCGCCGATCGCGAGCGCTTCCATCCACACGGTGTGGCGGATCTGGCTGCGCAGCCCTCCGACCGCCTGCAGCACGCCCAGCTCCCGGCGCCGGTCGATGATCGACACGGTCAGCGTATTGACGATGCCGAGAATCGCCACCAGCACGGCGATGGCGATCTGCGCGTACGCCAGCGTGAGCCACTGCTCGGTCAGGCCGGTGATCCAGGCGCGGACGTCGGCGTTGGTCAGCACGAACAACCGGGTCTGGCCCGCGAACCGCTCGATGATCCGGCGGCGCAGGTCGGGCACCGATGCGCCCTTCTTCGCGTAGATGCGGAAGATGTTGACCGTGTCGTCGAGGAAATACTGCTTGAAGGTCTTCCGATCCATCAGGACGACGCCCTGCTGGTCGGACCAGTCGGTGACCACGCCGACGATCGGAAAGCGGTGGATTCCGGTTGGCGTCGCCAGGTCGATGGACTGGCCGTAGTGCAACCCGAAGCGGCCGATGAAATGGTCGGACAGGATGACGCCCTTGCCCTGCGCGGCCAGCGTATACATGTCGGCGGGGCCCTCGATGGGCGGACGCCGTCCCCGGTCGCCCATCGAATCCGCCTCGACGGCGACGATCATCACGGGCGTCTGCTGGTAGTAGATCCGCTGGGTCCGCACCATCTGGACGATGTCGACGCCGTCGAGCTGGCGCAACTGGGCGCCCATCGACTCCGGGAAACGGAAGTTCCGCTCGCTCAGCGAATCCGACGGGCTGACGAACAGGTCGGGATTGAGCGCGGTGGTCGTCCAGTCCATGATGGACTCGAAGCTCGCCCGCGCAATGCCGCCCAGGCCCACCACGAGCGTCAGCGACAGCATCAACGCCGTGACGGTGGCCGAGGTCCGGCGCGGGGCCTGGATGAGGCTGTCGGCCGCCAGCGCACCTTCGACGGGCCTCAGCCACTTCAGCACGGGGCGCAGCGCGCGGGTCAGCCACAGCGCCGCGCTCGGGCTCACGAGCAGCATGGCCAGCAGCGCCATGATGAAGCCGGCATAGAAGACCCAGTGGCTGAACGAGAAGGTCAGCGCAACGAGCGCGCCGATGCCCAGTACGATCGCCGCGATTCTCCGCGCCCTGTTCTCGCCGGCTGACAGGACCTGGTAGCGTCCCTTCTGCAGCGCCTGGACCGGATCCACGCGTGCGGCGTTGCGCGCCGGGAGGTAGCCCGCGACCAGGCTGGTGGCCACACCCATGGCCACCGACACGGCCATCAGCAGCGGATCGGTGGCGATGTCGACGGACTGCTCGGCCACTCCGTAGATCCCCTTGATCATCGTCGAGATGTAGCCGGCCATGCCGCGCGCCAGCAGCATGCCGAATCCCAGCCCGACGAGCGATCCAATCAGGCCGGCCAGCCCGCTTTCGAGCAGGAACAGGTTGCGGATCTGATTGCGCGAGGCGCCAATCGCCCGCAGGATCCCGATCTCGCGGCGCCGCTGGGCCACGGCGATCGCGAAGGCGTTGTAGATGATGAACATGCCGATGAACAGCGCGAACACGCTGTTCAGGTTCGCCGTGAACGAGTAGACACTGAGGACCGAATCCAGCTGCTGCCCCCGGGAGGAAGGCGGCTCGACCTGGTACCCGGGCCCGAGCGCCATCTCGACGGAGGTCCGGCCCTGCAGAAGCGTCACGCCTTCCTGGAGCGCGATGTCGACGCGATCGAATCTCCGGCCGCGTCCGAACACTTTCTGCGCGGCGTAGATGTCCATCACCGCGACGTTGCCGCCGAAAGCCGCGGTCAGGCCGCCCGACTTCATGATCCCGCGCACGGTGAACTGCTTCTCGCCGACCATGGTGCGCATGGGCACGCGGCTGCCGACCTTCAGGCCGTTCCGGTCGGCAAACTCGCGCGTGATGATGAGCGAATCGGGCTGGGCCAGGAACACCAGCGGGTCGTCCACCACGGCCTCTTCGCCGCTGTCGAGATCGTAATCCCGCAGGGACCGATCGCCCGTCATGTCGACGGCCAGGATCAGGAGGTTGCCTTCCCCTTTCAACTGCGTGTCGACCGGGGCCTCGATGACCGGAACGGCTACACGGACTTCGGGTACGGCCTGCACCTTCTCCAGGATCTCTTCCGGAAATCCCATCTCGCCCGAGGTGACCTGCAGCTGGGCCTTTCCGGCGATGCGATCGACCGTCTGCTCGAACGCGAAGAGCACCGAGCGGTTGGCGGTGTGCATCCCGAGAAACACGCCGACGCCGAGCACGATGCCAAGCGTGGTCAGCAGGGTGCGGAGCCCGTGGCGCCGGACGTACGGCCAGGAGATGAGCCGCAGCATCATCATCGGCGTTCGTCCCCGACGATACGGCCGTCGCGCAGCGTCAACATGCGGCCGCAACTCTGCGCCACCTGCTGGTCGTGGGTCACGATGAGCACCGTGGCGCCAAGCCGCTCGTGCAGGCCCTGCACGAGGCCCAGGATGTCGCGTCCGGTCGCGGTGTCGAGGTTGCCCGTCGGCTCGTCGGCGAGCAGGACCGGCGGATACACCGCCAGGGCGCGGGCGATCGCGACACGCTGGCGCTCGCCGCCGGACAATTCGTCCGGCACATGATCGACGCGGTTGCCCAGCTGCACGAGCTCGAGCAGCTCGGTGGCGCGATCGGTCGCCTTCTTCCGGTTCCAGCCGCGCAGGTGCAGCGGCAAGGCGACGTTCTCGGTGCAGGTCAGGGTGGGCAGCAGGTTGAAGAATTGAAAGATGAAGCCGATCTTGTCGCGCCTCACCCTGGTCAGCCCGTCGTCATCCAGCCCGTCGAGGCGCTGACCGTCGATCTCGACGAAGCCCGAGGTGGGCCGATCGAGCGCGCCGATGAGATTGAGCAGGGTGGACTTGCCGGAGCCAGACGGTCCGACAATCGACACCATCTCGCCGCGTGCAACCTGCAGGTCGACGCGGTCGAGGGCGGTGACTTTGCGCTTGCCGTCGAAGGATTTCGAAACATCGGAAAGATGAATCATTGGCACCATTATCCTGCCATGCGGGCCGGGAGCGCGTCGAGGGAAGGACACGAGCGGCTCGAGGATCGCGGCTGGCGCCGCCTTCGCATCTACGGTGCTACGGCGCCCAAGGGCTGGCGACGAAAGTGAATCAGCTGGAAGCCGGATCTCTAGTGAATCAGCCGGAGGCCGGGTCTCAGTGAATCAGCCGGAGGCCGGGTCTTCAGACCCGGCATGTCCAGCGGCAGGCTGCGGCGGCGGGTCGTGCGGTTGGACATGCGGTGGTTCCGATGCTAACGTGGCGGCCGCACGCCGCGCCGGATCATCGCCCTGCGACTCAAAGTCGTCGAGGTTATCCAATGACCATGCGCATCGCCTGCGCGGTGGTTGTCGCTTCGGCTGCCCTTGGACTGGCGCAACCCTGCGCAGGCCAGACCGCATCTGTCGCCGAAATCAAAGCGCGGATCGAGGTCGCTCCCTACCTGGATCTCGTCAGCACCTACCGGCGTGGAGACTTCACGCAAGCGGCGCAATCGCTCCTCGTCTGGGACTCCGCAACCGTGAAGACGGCCGTGGCGACCATGCGGACACTGTCGTCTCGTGTGGCCTCGCCGCCGGGCGTCCCGGACGACCTCGATCTGGCGGATGTCGAGGCCGCCGTTCTCCTGCACTGCGATGCGGCCCTGCTGGCCTGGGAGGAAGGGAGAGGCACGGCCGTCAGTCTTCACATGGACATGGCCGTCGCGATCCTCGCGTGGATTCAGCCATTCGCAACGGATCGGGTCAACCCGTCGGTTCCCCGGCTGGACCATCGCGACGTGTACCTGTCGATGGCCCTGTTGCTGACGGGCCGGATGGAAGCGGACTCGTCGCTCAGTCTGCTCAGGATCGCCCTCGAGCGTTACCCGGACGATGCACAACTCCTGCTGGCGCAGGGCACGGCGCGCGAACAGGCGGCCCGCATCATCGAGCTGAATGCTCGCCAGGTGACGGTCAGAGGGGCGCGTGAGCAGTTTGCCGCATCGTCTCTCACCATGTCAGCTGCCGAGCTGCTCCGCTCGGCCGAGCAGGGCTTCCGGAGAGTGCTCAAGCTGGATCCGGCCATGGCGGAAGCCCGCCTGCGGCTGGGCCGCGTTCTCGCGAAGATCGGACGGGCTGCCGAGGCCGAGAGCGAACTGCGGTTGCTTCTTTCTGCCACCAGCGACGCGTATCTGCGGTACCTGGGCAGCATGTTCCTTGGCCGCATTCTCGAGTCGGAGGGCAGGCTGATCGAGGCGGAGTCGCGGTACGGTGATGCGCTCAAGCTTCAACCCGGCTGCCAGGCCTGCCGGGTGGCGCTCGCCCATGCGCTCGACGGCCTCGGTGACCAGAAGGCAGCCGAGATGGAGCTCATCCAGGTCTTCGAGGGCCGCAAGCCCAAGGACGATGCCGCCGATCCCTGGTGGATATACCCATATGGCCAGCTCGAGGCGGGAAAGCAGCTCTCATACGCACTGCGCGCGTCGGTGCTGAAGAAATGACGAACCGCGCCGGCGTCACCGGGCTGCTGCTGGTCCTGCCTCTGATCGCGGCGTTGGCCGGACAGGTGACGTTCAGGACCGGCGTGACGCTCGTTCGAGTCGACGTCTCGGTGACGCGCGGCAGCCTCCCGATTTCCGGGCTCACCGCGGCGAACTTCGAGGTCCGCGACAACGGGAAGCAGCAACGAATCGAACGCCTGCTCGTCGACGAGGTCCCGCTGAGCGTGCTCCTGGTGCTCGACGCCAGCGAAAGCGTGGCTGGACAGAAACTCGGTCACCTGCAGACGGCGGCACGCGCGTTTCTCGACGGCCTCCACCCTGGCGATCACGCCGGACTGCTGACCTTCTCACATCAGCTCATGCTCCGGCAGGCGCTGACCGCCGACATCCAGGCCGTGCGACGAGCGGTGGACGAGACGGCCGGTGCGGGCAGCACGGCGCTCGATGACGCCGTCTACGCGGCGCTTCGATTGCGCCGTCCCGCCGCCGATCGCGGCGTGGCGATCGTATTCAGCGATGGGCTCGACAACATGAGCTGGCTGACCGACCAAGAGGTTGTCGGGGCGTCTCGCAGGTCGGATCTCATTGTCTACGGGGTCACGCTGTCGAGTGATGTGCCCGCGACGTTGCCCGGCGCTCAAACCTGGCGCATCCAGCGGAATGAGCTGCTTCTCAACCTGGCCGAGCACACGGGGGGACGCCTGTTCGAGGTCGGGTCGAGCGGGCAGCTGACGGACGTGTTCGTCCGGGCGCTGCAGGAAATCCGGGCGCGGTATGTGCTGACCTATTACCCGCAGGGCGTGGATCAGCAGGGCTGGCACAAGCTCGACGTGCGCCTGAAAGGCGCGAGCGGCGAGATCCGGGCGCGGCCGGGCTATTTCGCGGCGGGACAGGGGACGCCGGGCAAGTAACTTCGACCAGGCTCGGGGCCTGAGGCTCGAGGCTCAGGGCTTCAAGCTTGAGGCTCTTGTCACTGAATGTAGGCCGGGGCTTTAGACCCGGCGAGTCCGCCGGCCCTGAAGGGCCGGCCTACATCCAGACCAGCGCCCAGCGCCAGTCCGAGCGCCCAGCGCCTGCCGGACCAGTGCATGGTCCCGAGCCCTGCCGGGTCAGCGCCCTGCCCCGTGCCCCTGGCCGCTAGCTCCAAGCCCCAGTGTGGCCATCACCGATGGCCTGCTACACCCCTCACGTTCCGCCGAAGCCAAGGATGACGCGGCCGTCGGCCTCGACGATCACCGGCACCTGGCGGCTGCCCTGGCTGTAGGTGAGCATCCGCTGGAGGTCGGCTGGATCCTTCTTGACGTTCACGTACTCGAACGGAATGTGCCGCCTTTCATAGTCCTCACGGGCGGCCAGGGTGTAGGGTCACGTATCCTTGCCGAAGATCAGCACGCGTGCGGATCCTGGATCGCTCATCGTCCTACCTCTCGCGGGTTGCGACACCGGAACATCAGGTTTGCGGCTCGACCGGTCATCTCTCAGCGGGTGCTAATGTCCCGGAATCGTGATTCGTGGCACGGTTCCGGGACACTAGGCGATATCGGAGCGCTCGGTTGCTCGAAGCCCTTCGAAGGCCTCGATGCGTGCGCGCAGGTCCGCTGGAAACGGCGCGGGCTTCTTCTGTTCATAATCGTACACCACCTGGACGGTCCTGGCGGTGACGACGAGCTGCCCGTCCTGTCCTGTGATCTCGTACTCCATGGTGAAACTGGTCCGGCCGATCTTCGTCACCCCCAGGCTGACCACGAGACGGTCGCCGGTCCTGGCTGACGACAGGAAGTCGCACTCGGCGCGGGCCATGATGTAGGACGGGTTGTTCCGGAACTCCAGCTCCTTCGAATAGGCGAAGCGGCCTACCTCGAGGTACGTGAAATACACGGCATGGTTGACGTGACCCATCGCGTCACAGTCACGAAACCGGACTTCCACTGGACAGTGCACTCGAAACGGCATGCGTCACTCCCGGCGTGATCCTTCCCGGCAAGATCCCGCGGCGGGACTCACTCGGTGAGGGGTTTCCGCTGCGGCATCTTCTGCAGGCCGACGGCGGCGATGACCGCGGCGATGGCCATCACGGCCGCAGCGCTCACGTAAGGGACGTCGGGACCGAACCGATCGAAGGCGAACCCGCCCCATGCGGGTCCGATGATGCGGGCGAGGCTCGACAGCGATTGGGACACGCCGAGGATCGATCCCTGATCTTCGGCGGCCGAGTGTTGCGAGATCAACGACACCAGCGACGGGTTGTTGAATCCCATCCCGACCGACATGACCGCCAGCGTCGCCAGTAGCGTGGCCACCGAGTGATTCAACGGCAGCAGCCCCAGGCCGATCGCCACGAGCAGGATCGCGATGGGGACCACGCGGCGCTCGCCGACCCGCCGCACGACCCGGCCCACCAGCCCTCCCTGGACGATCACCAGCACGGTTCCGACAAACGCGAACACGTACCCGATTGTCGCCGCCTCGAACTGGAACCGGTTCTGCGCGAAGAGCGCGAACATGGCCTCGAAGTTGGAGAACGCGGCGACCACGATGAAGTAGATGACCAGCAGGAGCGGCAGGTTCGGGCGCGCCAGCGCGCGGCCGAACGCCTGGAGCCGGCCGGAGGCCGGCCGGCCGGCACGGTGCGCGGGGCTGAGCGTCTCGGGCAGGAGGAACCACGCGGCGACGAAATTCGCGAGCGAGAGCGCCGAGGCGAAGAAGGCAGGCGTGCTGAAGCCCCAGCGGCTCAGGAATCCGCCGATGGCCGGGCCGAAGATGAACCCGAGCCCGAACGCGGCGCCAATCATGCCCATGCCCTTCGCCCGGTTGTCGATCGTCGTGCTGTCCGCGATGACGGCCTGGGCGGTCGGGATGTTCGCCCCGGCGATGCCCGCGAAGATGCGCGAGGCGAAGAGCACCACGAGCGAGTTGGCGAGGCCGAACACGAGGTACGAGACGAACGAGCCGAACAGCCCGAGCAGGATGACCGGCCGCCGGCCGATACGATCCGACAATCGGCCCCAGACCGGCGCGAAGGCGAACTGCATCAGCGAGAAGGAGGTCGAGAGCAGGCCGATCAGGAGCGCGTTGGCGCCGAAGGTCTCGGCATAGAACGGCAGCAGCGGGATGATGATGCCGAATCCCAGCAGGTCGATGAAGACGGTGACGAAGATGACGATGAGCGGTGAGGTTTTCACTCGTCGTCGCGCTTCACGTGATACCGGGCATACTCGTCGATGAACGACAGGTTCCGGAGCGTCTTCATGCGGTCGAGGAACAGCACGCCGTCGAGATGGTCGGATTCATGCTGGAGGATCCGCGCGGCGAAGCCGCCGGCCTTGATTTCGAGGCGTTCGCCATGCCGGTTGAGGCCCTTCACCAGGATGTCCCGGTATCGCGGGACCTGCCCGCGCAGGTCGGGGATGCTGAGGCATCCCTCCCATTCCTCCTCGACGTGCCGGCTGACCGCAGAGATTTCCGGGTTGATGACCGTAATCACGTGGGCCCGCCGGTCCGCGCGATCGGCCTCATCGTCGTCCTCGTCCTCGTTGGGCGGGATGTGCGCGACAAACAGCCGGACGGACTGGTGAACCTGGGGTGCAGCGAGCCCGACGCCGTTGTACTCGAGCATCGTGTCGATCATGTCGTCGATGAGTCGCTGGACCTCCGCAGTGGCGATGTCGGTCCGGGAGGCGACAGCGGTTTTGATGCGCAGGACGGGATGCCCCATCCGTGCGACCTTCAGGATAGACATGGATATCTATTATACGACGGAGAATTGGGCGCCCGCCCAGGTCAGCCGTCCGGAAGCCATGCCACGATTGAGAGAAGAGCAGGCACGGCGCCGGCTGCAGTCCGGACATCCCCCCCGGGCATCGAACCTGTGATTTACTGTGAGCTGGCTGGACCAGAGCCGGCGAACATGACGGGGAGCAGGAGGTGGCGATGCGCGGAATGCGGCAGATGGCAGCGGCGCTGGCGGTCGCGCTTGCCGGAGCCGGCGCCTGCGCCTGTGCCCAGCTGAAGACCACTCAGCCGACTTCCCCTGGCGACAATTCAGAGATCGTGTCGGGATCGTGGACCTCCGCCACCAGTTCGGGCACGCTCAGCCCGGGACAATGCGGCAACGCGTCGGGGCACATCTCCGGCCGCACTGCAGACAGTGCGACCGGCACGGTGGCCGCCACGTGTTACGGCAACGTGACGCTGGCAGGGACGGTGCAGGGAGCCGCGATCGGCGTCACGGTGAGGTTCACGTCGGCCGGCACCGCGACCGGGCCCGACGGATCCACATGCCCGTACAGCCTGGATGGATCCGCCGTGCCTGAAAGCAGCGGCCGCGTGCGCGTGGCCTACAACGGATCGAGTTGCTTCGGCCCGCTCACAGGAACGGGGCTGATCAAGAAGAACTAGTCCGCCAGCCCTTCGGCCTTTCGCTCCGATGCCGTGATGAGGCCGCCGGCGGCTGCCACTTCCGCGGCGCGGCTGAACGCGGTCTCCGGAATCCTGACGAACTTCCGCACCGTGTCCGCGGTGTTCTTGATGTTCAGCTGGCTCATCAGGAACGCGAACCGCTCCTCGAGCGATGCTCCGATGGCCGCGCGCACGTCCTCGGGCAGGCCCCACAGCCTCGCCTTGAACGGCCCGATGGCCTTCTTGCGCGCCTTGTAGATGAACTGCCCTTCGGTGTCGTTCGGCTTACGCTCTTCGGTCGCGTGCTCGCGCAGCCACGCGTACATGTCGGCCTTGAGATCGGGCGGGAGCTTCGGGTGCTCGTAGACCATGTTCTGGAAATCCGTCGCCAGGTGGATTTCGCACGCGCCAACCCTGGGGAACGCATCGAATGCGTTGGGAGGCAGCGTCGAGGCTCCGTGCTGGACGGCGCCGGCCATTCCGAATTCCACCCGAGCGACCTGTGACAATTCCCGGAGCGTGTCGAGGTCGATCTTGACGTCGGTTCGCACCGTGCCATCGGGCATCACGAACCCGCCGTGCGCCGTGCCGGTCTGGACGCTGACCTTGCTCATCCCCTCGGCCCCGCCGCGGCAGGCGTTATAGCCCGTCATGAACGCGCGCAGCTCGTGCACGTCGGAGTTCTTGTGGCCGACCTCGCCGATTTCGCCGCCGACCGAGATGGTCACGCCGTTCGGCTGGTGCGACCTGACGAACGCGGTGAAGTCGGCCGCCATCTCGTAGTTGAGGCGCTGCTGCTCGGCGAGCGTGGGCTTCTCGAGCTCGACCAGCGTCGAGGTGTCGATGTCGATGTTGTAGAAGCCGGCCTGGATCTCCTCGTGGATGAGCGCCTTGAGCGTCGCGATCTCCTTGTCCCGCTCCGGGCTGGCGAACTTCTTCGCGTTCACCTGGACGTGATCGCCCTGGATGAAGAGCGGCCCCGTGAAGCCCTCGCGCATGGCCGCGGCCAGCATGATGGCCGAATACTCGTGCGGCCGCTGCTCGGTGTAGCCGATCTCGGACCGCGCGATCTCCAGGATGAACGCGCCGGCGTTCGCCTGTTTCGCGGCGCGCACGACGGCCCGCGCGGTGTCGTAGGCCATCATCCGCAGGTTCATCGCCGGCACGGTGAAGCCTTTCGCCTCACCGCGTCCGATCGCGAGGTAGAGGTCGTGAATCGATGCCACGCCGGTCCCGGCGCGGGCGGCCAGCGATCGAATCGCCCAGCGCGAGACGCCCTTCACCTCAGGCGTCGGGCCGAACGCCGCGGTCCACGCGAGGTTGTCGAGAATGGCCGGGGACACCGTCCCGGTGACCTGCGCGAGGTCTCCCGACACGGTCATGGCGGGCTTCACCGCGTCCAGCACTTGCGACGTCGACTGATAGGTCATGGATGCACCTTCGGGAGGTCGTGATTCCCGACTGAAACGAGGTAACTTCGCTATTGTAGCCCGAGGCACCACTCACGCGGACGCGGCCACCTCTTCGGCCAGGGGTCCGGCCGCCCGCCGATCCGGGAAGAAGAATTCCTCGCGCACCAGGTCCCGGATGGCCGCGGCGATCATCTCCTCGATCGGCAGCTGCCGCTCCGCCGCCTCGACATCCTCCGCCCTGGCGCGGGTGGAAGGATTGCGCGGCGTGAAGAGCTGGCAGCAATCCTGGTCGGGGATGATCGAGGTCTCGTAGGTCCCGATCCGCTGGGCTTCCGCGATGATCTCGTCCTTGTCCATGCCGATGAGCGGCCGGAGGACCGGAAGCACGGTCACCGACCCGATGACGGAGAGGTTCTCGAGCGTCTGTGAGGCCACCTGTCCGATCGCTTCGCCGGTGACCAGGCCGCCGGCATTCCACTCGCGCGCCAGCCTGTCGGCGATGCGCATCATCATGCGCCGGTAGATGACGACCCTCAGCCCCTGCGGCACGCTCAGCACGACCTGGCGCTGCAGCTCGCCGAACGGCACCTGGCACAGCACGGTGTGCATCTGGAAGCGCGTCAGGATCTGCGCGATCTCCCGCACCTTTTCCTGCGAAGCCCGCGACAGGAACGGGTAGCTGTGAAAATGCACCAGCATCACCGAGCAGCCCCGCCTGGCCATCCGGTAGGCGGCTACCGGCGAGTCGATCCCGCCCGAGAGCAGGCACGCGACCCGGCCGCTCACGCCGGTCGGCATGCCGCCCGCCCCGCGCTGCTTGCCCCACGAGTAGAAGGCCTCTTTTGGCAGCATCTCGACATTCACGGTCAACTCAGGATGATCGAGGTCGACCTGCCATCCGCGCGCCAGCTTGATGTGCCCGCCGATCTCGCGCTCGATCTGGGGCGAGGTCATCGGGAAGCTCTTGTCCCCGCGCTTGGCCGACACGCGGAAGCTTTTCGTTTCGACGCCCTCCAGGTCGGCCACGATTCGCTCGGTCAGCACGTCCAGGTTGATCGGCGCTCGTCCGGCCATCGAGAAGTTGGCGACGCCGAAGGCGCGCGCAATGCGCTCGCGAACCTGCTCGGAGTCCGCCTGGGGGCCGAGCACCACCTCGAGCCGTCCCATCAGGGTTCTCACCTCCTTGATGTCCAGATCAGAGGTGAGCCGCCTGAGGTTGCGCACGAGGCGGCCGATGAACCACGGCCGGTTCCGGCCCTTCAATGCAATTTCCTGGTAGTGGACGATGATGGAGTTCATGAATGGCCGGAAATCTTGCGGGAAACGAGGCTTGCGGCACGGTGTCCGCTGACGACTGCGCTTTCGATAGTACCGGGTAGTCCGGTATCGGTCCAGTCTCCTGCCAGGACGAGCCCCTTGACGGGCGTCTCGGTGCCGGAACGCGAGGGCTGGCGCGGGGCCAGGGAAAAGGTGGCGCGGCGCTCGCGCACGACGCTGGCGTGCCGGACGCCGGCCTGGCGGGCTTCCGGGATCGCCTCTCGAATCTCGCGAAGCGCCAGCTCGACGAGCGCCTCGTTCGTCCAGGCCACCACGCTTTCGGCGCCGCTCGACACCAGGGACACGTGAGACGATGGCGTGTCGAGAATCGCGGCCTTTTCGAACAGCCACTGCAGCGTGCGCCCTGGCAGGCCGACAAACGGCGCGTCCGACACCCGGCGGTCGAGCCAGAGATTGACGGTCACGATCGGGCTCGACGCGGTGCCGGCGGCCCTCGCCACGATGTCGGCCAGCGCCGCCGGCGGATCGTCGAAGAGCCCGCCGATATCGAACCACGGCACCGCCGAGATCACCGCATCGGCACGGAGGGTTTCTCCGCCTCGAAGCATCACGCCGGAGGCCCGGCCCTCCTCGATCGTGATTCGAGCCGGCGCGCTCGTCCGGACTTCACCGCCACGCGCCTCGATGAAGCCCCGGGCCGGCTCCGCGTACATCTCGTCGAGCGGGCAGGTCGGGAGCGCGATCGCGGACGCCCTTGGGTCGGCGCGGAACATCTCGGCCAGCACGCGAACAAACGGTTCCGCGACCGCCTCGGCGGGCTGCTGGTTGAGGGCGGCGAGCGCGAGCGGCGTCCACAGCATCTCGCGAAGCCGATCGGTCTGGCCGTTGCGCACGAGCCAGTTTTCAACGGTCTCGTCGATCGACGCGGCCCGGAAGGAGGTGCGGCCCGCGATACGTTTCTGTTCGAGGCGAATCGCCGGACCGAGCTTGAAGGCGGCGATCTTGTCGCGAAAGCCGAGAGCGCTCCACTCCACCAGGCCGCCGAGCAGGTGGAACGGCGCCGGCAACACGGGACAACGCAGGGTCGAGCGAACGCCCGACATGTCGACGAAGGGGACTTCCAGCGACCGGCTGGACGCGCACGCGCGACTCCGCGCCGATTCGCCTCAGGAACGCAAATGTCTCCCAGTAGCAGCCGAGGAGCACGTGCTGGCCGTTGTCGACGCGCTCGCCCGTCGTCTGATCGGCATGTGAGGTTGCGCGGCCGCCAAGACGCGGGCGTGCCTCGAGCACGAGCACCCGCGCCCCGCGCTCGGCGAGCGCTGCCGCGGCGCTCAGGCCCGCAAATCCCGCTCCGACGACGATCACATCTGGCACGTTCAGCCTCAGAAGACCTGCCGAGCCCGCTATCATCCCCCCATCATCGTCCTGGTCCATGTCATCCCGGCGATCCAGGCACGGCGGGGCCCGGGCGCGCGGACGATGCGCGAGAAGACGTCGAAGCGAGATCGCTCGATTCGGCGCAGCAGGTCGAAGTAGATCGCACCCATCACGCGCGCCGCGACCAGTGCCCTCCGGTCCTCGCGCGGCAGGCCGTCTCTGGCGCGGTCGTAGTACTGGCGCGCCCGGGCAGTCTCAAACGCGAGCAGCCGCTCCACGCCTGGCGTGACCACACCTCGACGAAGCTCATCCTCGGTGCACCGGAACCGTTCGAGATCCTCCTGCGGCAGGTACAGGCGCCCCGAGTCCAGATCGCGCGCCAGATCGCGGATGATGTTCGTCAACTGGAGCGCCACTCCGAGGTCCGTCGCATACTGGCGCGTCGCCGGGTTCCGGTAGCCGAACACCTCGATGCAGACCAGGCCGACCGCGGATGCCACCCGCAGGCAGTACGTGTAAAGCTCGTCGAAGGTCTGGTAGCGGTGCTTCACCAGATCCATTTCCACGCCGTCGATCACGTCGTCGAACGGCTGCCTGGGAAGCCGGAAGGCCTTGATGTGAGGCACCAGGCCCGCGCCTTGCGGCGTCCGGGGACTGCCATCACCGAAGGCGGCGTCCAGCTCGCGTCGCCATCGGCACAGCTCCTCGCCCGGGGTTGAGCCGGCGCCGCTCTCCCCGTCCTTCCCCGCCGTCTCGTCGACGGCATCATCGACAGCGCGGAAGAAGTCCCAGATCGCGATGATCGCGCGACGCTTGGCTGAGGGCAGCAGCAGGAACGCGTAGTAGAAGCTCGTGTGCCGACGGGCCATGAAATGTCTCCCGTCAGGCCGCTGGTCTTCGTCGCCAGCCGACCGCGCGCCACAGCAGGATGGGCAGGTCGCCGGCGCCGAGAGCGGGCCGGGCATTGAACACGTCGAATCCGGACTCCTCGAGACGTTCAAGGATACGGCAACCGCCCAGCCACGTGAAGCGCAACTGGTAGCGCAGGCGCCCCGAGACGAGGTCGCAGACGGGGCGCCCGCGATCGAACAGCGTAGCGGGTCCTCGCCGCCAGTTCCCCCAGCACCGACTGCCAGGCCGGCGTCAGCGCGCGCGCAGCCAGATCGCGTTCCGCGGCGCCCGACACGTCGAGGTCGGAACGAGGCACGTAGAGGCGCCCTCGCTGGTAGTCGCGATCGAGATCCTGCCAGAAGTTGGTCAACTGGAGCGCCGTGCAGACAGCGTCGGAGGCCTCGTCCAGAGGTGACGATCGGCGTATCCCGCCACGCGCAGCACGAGGCGGCCGACCGGGTTGGCCGAGCGGCGGCAGTAGTCGAGCACCTGGTCCCAGGTGTCGTACCGATCGGTCGTGATATCCTGCCGAAACGCGTCAATCAGGTCCTCGAACAGGGTGATGGGCAGCCCGCACACGCGGATGGTCTCGCCGAGCGCCAGGAACACGCTGTCGGAAGCCGCGTCACTCGCCGACGCGTGATCGACCTCGCTGGCGGGGCGCGGCAACGCGCTGTCAAGTGAAGCCGAGGGCCCCGCGCAGGCTTGCAGGCGCGTCAGCCAGTCGTCGAGCAGTCGATGGCGTTCGCGATCGGTCCGCTGGCCTTCGTCGGCGAAGTCATCGGCGGCCCGGGCGAAGGCGTAAATCGCGGCCACATGAGGCCGCATCGCGCGGGGCAACAGGCGCGAGGCCACGGGGAAGTTCTCGTAGTGCGCGGTCGCGAGCCGCTCACAAGCGGCATACGCTTCGGCGAGCGTCACCATTCGACCTCGGATCGGCCGGCTCGCGCGTTGAGTGCCCGCGCGAGAACGAACAGCAGGTCCGAGAGGCGATTGACGTAGGCGACAACGGCCGGATCGAGGGTCTCGACGCCGAGCGCGACGATGCGGCGCTCGGCACGGCGGCAGACCGTCCGGGCAAGGTGCAGCATGGCGGGCAGATGGCGACCCGCCTGGCAGAATGAATCGCCGGAGCGGCGGAAGAGCGTCCTCGAACCCGTCGATCCAGTGTTCGAGGCGCTCGATGGCCTCCTGGTCGATGATCACCTTGCTCACCCGGCCCGCGATGCGATGGCCCGGATCGGCGAGGCGCGCGCCCAACGCGAAGAGATCGCGCTGCAGCTGATCGAGGATGGCGTCGAAATCCGCGTCGACGCCCGTCGCGCGCGTCGAGCCGACAAGCGCGTTCAGCTCGTCGAGCTCGCCGCATGCGTCGATCCGGGCGTCGGACTTCGGCACCCGCGTGCCGTCGAACAAGGACGTGTCGCCCCGATCGCCGGTCCGCGTGTAGATCTTCATGACTTCAGGATTATAAGTGGCGCAAAGTCCCGGACCCAAGCGAACACGTGCGACAGGCTCCTCCCGTGCCCTTCCGGCGCCGGGGGCGCGCCAGCGATTCCGCCGGAGCCTCCTGCGATGGTACGACCGGAACGGCCGGGATCTGCCCTGGCGGACGACGGCCGAGCCCTACAACGTCCTCGTATCGGAAATGATGCTGCAGCAGACGCAGGTCGACCGCGTGCTTCCGAAGTACGGCGAATGGCTCCGGAAGTACCCGACACTGGCGTCGCTGGCGGCTGCGCCCGAGGAGGACGTCGTCAGGACCTGGTACCCGCTCGGGTACAACATCCGGCCGCGGCGGCTCCACGCCATTGCGCGCGAGTCGATGGAGCGTTACGGCGGTGAATTGCCGTCCGATCCGGACACACTCCGCTCCTTCAAGGGCATCGGTCCCTACACGGCAGGTGCGATCCTCAGCTTCGCGTTCAAGCAGCGGGCTGCGATACTGGACACCAACGTCGCGCGGGTGCTGTTCCGCGTCTTCCTGGGACATGGCGATCCGAAGGCCCACGCCACCAGGCGACGGCTGTGGGACGTTTCGCGTTTGCTCGTGCCCGTCCGGCGGGCGTTCGACTTCAACCAGGGTCTGATGGACTTCGGCGCAATGGTCTGCACGGCGCGAAGCCCCAAGTGCGGGGCGTGTCCAATGAGCCGATCGTGCCGGGCGCTGCGGCTCGAAAGCGCGAGAAAGAAATGATGAGCCTGCCTGGGCCCGCAAAGCCGCACGTCATCGTGACCGCTGCCGTCGTCGAGCGCGGCGGCCGGTTCCTTGTCGCGCGAAGACTCGCCGGCACGCACCTGGAGGGAATGTGGGAGTTTCCTGGCGGCAAGTGCCAGCCGGGTGAGACGGCGGAAGCGTGCCTGGAACGGGAAATCCTCGAGGAGCTTGGCGTCGGAATCCGGATCGGGCCGATGATCCTCGAAACAACTCACGACTACGCCGAGCGCACCATCGAACTGTGGTTCTTCACCGGCGAGCTGCTGGGCGAGCCGCGACCCATGCTTGGACAGGAGCTTCAGTGGGTCCGGCGCGAGGATCTGGCGGCTCTCGACGTCCCGCCGGCCGACGAGGAACTGGTCAGAAGACTGGCGGCTCCAATCAGGGGCTAGGGACTAGGCGCCAGGCGCTAGCCAGCTTGGGATCACGCTGCACTCACGCGAGGAAGGACCTGAGACCCGGCGCGACCGAAGTGCATACCAGCGCCTGGCGCCGAGTCCCTAGCCCCTGCATAGCAGGCAGGCGCTCCGCGCGGTTACGTCGTGAACGGCAGCGCGGTGACCTTCGCCGGCATCCGCTCTTCGCCATGCGTGACGGCGACGTCGGTCCCCGGTACGAGAAAATCGCGATGCACGTAGCCGAGCGCAATCGGCTTCCCAAGCGAGGGCGACATGCATGCGCTGGTGAGGTGGCCGATCGCTTTCTCGTTCGCGATCAGACCGTCTCCCGGGCTCGGCACCCGCTCGCCGTCGATGGCGAGCCCGGTCAGCTTGCGCAGCACCCGTCCCTGGCCCCGGTGCACGATGCGGATGATGACCTCCTGGCCGGGGTAGCACCCCTTGGTGAAGCTGATCGCACGCGCCTCGATGTCCGCTTCGAGGGGGATCGTTTCCTCGGTCATGTCCACGTGGAACGCCGGCCGTCCTGCTTCGATGCGCAGCACCTCCGCCGTGTCTGCGCCGACAATGGCCGCGCCGGCGTCGGCGAGCGCATTCTGCAGCCGTGCGGCCATGCCCGGGGCCGAGTAGAGGGAGAATCCAGGGCGCCCGAAGTCGTCGATCCTGGCCACGATCACCGTCTCGTCGCCAATCACGAAGCGCCCGTTCTGGTAAGGCGCCCACTTCTCGAGGTCCCCTGCCGAGTCGGCGGGCGCTCCGACCCGGGTCAGCGCGCCGGCAAGCACCGACGCCGAGGTCCGGCCCTGGGCGCCAAGCGACATCCACGCCTCGGACGCGTCGGCCAGTAGCACGTCCTCGCTGAAGATGAGCTGGTCGAACTTGCCGAGGAGCACGTCCTTGTCCTCGCGGTGCACGTCGATGAGCGTGACGTCGCCAAGCTCGAGAACATGCATGTCGGCCACCATCCGTCCCTGGGCGCTCAGTAGTGCCGCGTAACAGCCGGTTCCCGGGCCGAGTCCTGCGATGTCGTTGGTCAGCAGCGCGTGCAGGAAGCTCTGGCGATCGTTCCCGTGAACGGCGATGCAGCCGCGGTCCGAGCGGTCGAGAATGCCGGTACTGTTGCGGACCACATCGTATTCGTGCGGATTGAACATCTTTTTCCCTGCCCCCGCGCGCTCGCGCCGGAACGTGATTCCGGGCTGATTCAGCCCCCGGCGCCCGGCCCCTCGGCCCTCTGGTTGAGGACGGCGGATTCTTCCCCGTCTCGATCGCCTCGTGCAGAATTGTTGATATGCTCAGAAGCACTATGTTCGGAAAGTATTGTACCGTCGCCATCATCGTGCTGGCCATCTCGGGCGCGTCGGCTGCCGGAGCGCCTGGCGCCGCACCAGGACAGGCCGCGGCGACCGAAGAGCCGGTGACGTTCACGGTGTTCCTCCAGGGCGTGCCGATCGGGTCCGAACAGGTGATCGTCAAGTCCGGCCCCGAGGGCTGGACCATTTCGTCGACCGGGCGTCTCGGCGCGCCGGTCAACCTGGTCACGGCCCGATTTGAGGTCCGGTACGACCAGGCGTGGAAGGCGCTCGGGATAGACGTCGACGCCTCGCTGCGCGGTCAGCCCCTCCTGATGCACTCAACGATTCAGAACGGCACCGCCACCACCGAGGTCACGCAGGCCGGGAAGATCTCGCAGAAGACCGACCAGGTGGCGCCCGACACGATCATCGCGCCGAACATGTTCTTCGCAGCATACGAAGCGATGGCGCTGAGGCTCAGGACGGCTGCGCCCGGCGCGCTTTTCAAGGCCTGGATCGCGCCACAGGCCGAGATCGACGTCAAGGTCGAGACGGTGGAAGACGAGCGCGTCCAGACGCCGACGGGTGCCATCGACTCCCGCCACTTCACGCTGGTCCTGGTCAGTCCCTCGGGCCCGAGCGGGGCCGAGCTGTGGCTCGAGCGCGATCGGGGCCGGCTCCTGCGGTTCCGGGTCGCCTCTCAGGCGCTCGAAGTCGCGCGCAACGACGTGGCCGTCATCAGCGCGCGGGTCGAACACCTCTCCCGTGACAACGACGAGAAGGTCGTCATCCCCGCCTACGGGTTCAGCCTGGCGGGAACCATCTCCAAACCGGCCGCCCCGAGGCCGGCCGGCAGCCGGCTGCCGGCCGTCGTGCTGGTGCCCGGTTCGGGCCAGGTGGACCGGGACGAGGTCGTGGCCGGCATTCCGATCTTCGCGCAACTGGCCGGAGCGCTGGCTGATGCAGGCTTCCTCGTCGTGCGCTACGACAAGCGCGGCGTGGGCCAGAGCGGCGGGCGCGCTGAAGCGGCAACCCTCGCCGACTATGCCGACGATGTGCGGGCGGTCGTCACGATGTTGTCCAGGCGCCACGACGTCGACGCGGCCCGAATTGCGGTCCTCGGGCACAGCGAAGGCGGCATGATCGCCATGATCGCCGCCTCGCAGGACAGGAAGATCTCCGCCCTTGCGCTCGTGGCGACTCCCGGCACGACGGGCGCCGAGCTGGTGCTCGAGCAGCAGCAGCACCTGCTCGCCGGGTTGAAGATAACCGACGCAGAGAAGACGTCGCGAATCGAGCTCCAGAAGAAGATTCAGCGCGCGGTGATCACCGGCGCGGGCTGGGACGGCGTGCCGCCCGAGATTCGCCGCCAGGCTGACACGCCGTGGTTCCAGAGCTTCCTCAAGTTCGATCCCGCGCGCGTGATGCCGAAAGTGCGTTGCCCGATCCTGGTTCTTCAGGGCGAGCTCGACCGGCAGGTGCCCGTGGGGCACGCCGAGCTCCTGGCAGCGCTCGCCCGGCGCCGCAAGGCGAATGCGGGCGTCGAAGTCGTGGTGTTTCCCGGTCTCAACCACCTGCTGGTTCCCGCCCGGACCGGCGAGGCGGACGAGTATGCCAAGCTGCCCGACAGGAAGGTCAGCAAGGACGTGCTCGACAAGCTGACATGGTGGCTGACCGACGGCGTCAAGCTGGCGGCGGCCGCAGCCGCCAAGGCGAAGTGATGGAGCGCCCCCTCCCGCATGATGTGGATTCTGAAATCGCTTGAAGATGGTGACGCCGAGGGCTACACCTTCCGGCTGTTGCCCGGTTCCGCCAGGACAATCGGACGCGCGCCGCTCGCGGATTTTGTCGTGGACCGGCCGCTGGTGTCGCGGCTCCACTGCCGCGCCGTGGTGGACGACGACGGACGGATCGAGGTCGAAGACCTGGCGAGCACCAATGGCACGTGGGTGAACGGCCAGCGCGAGACGCAGGCCTCGCTCAAAGAGCACGACCTGCTCCGCGTCGGGCGAGTCACCTTCGCGGTTGAAAAGGCCCCGTAAGGCCGATCCTATTCAACCAGGAACGGGTTGGTCTGCCGTTCCTCACCGATGGTGGTTTCCCGTCCGTGGCCGGGATAGACCACCGCCTCGTCTTCGAACTGGAACAGCGTGGTCCGTATCGAGCGGATCAGCGTGTCGTAGTTCCCGCCAGGCAGATCGGTGCGCCCGATCGATCCCGCGAACAGCGTGTCGCCGACGAAGAGCCGGACTCCGCCTTCGTCGCCTCCCGAGACCTGCAGGCACACCCCGCCGGGACTGTGGCCCGGCGTATGGTGAACGTCGATCCGGTAGGCGCCGAACATGAGGGGAGTGCCCGGATCGTAGAAGAAGTCGGGCGGAGGCGGTGTGTCGACCTGGTACCCGAACGCCGCTCCCTGCAGCGGAGCGCGCTCGTAGAGGAAGAGGTCGTCGCGATGCAGGCCGATCCTGGCGCCGGTCGAGTCCTTCGCGCGCTTCATGCCGCTCAGGTGATCCACGTGGGCGTGGGTCAGCAGGAGATACCGCAGCGTCAAACCCTGGCGGTCAGCGGCCTCCAGCAACTGGTCGACCTCGTCACCCGGATCGATGATCAGCCCCTCGTGCGATTGCTCGCATCCCAGGAGAAATCCGTTCTTGTAGAACGGGCCGACCGCACGGGTCTCGAAAATCATGGACACGACCACCCGTTCCCGGCATCGACCGGGACGCTGCTCCGATGCCAGCCACTCCTGACGGTTCGTCTCAGCATACAATGAACCATCGAGCGCCGCGGCTGACTTTGGCCTGCCGACCGTGCGGCGCGACACTGTTGCCTATGAGACTTGCCCATGTGCTGGCCGCGCGTCAGCGGATCGCGCCGTACATCCGCCGGACGCCGCTCGTCCAGTCCCCCTGGCTGTCGGCGTTGACCGGACGGTCGGTGTGGCTGAAGCTCGAGTCGATGCAGATCACCAACTCGTTCAAGGCCCGGGGCGCGGTCAACGTGGCCGTCGCGGGGCTCGAGCGAGGAAGCGGCGATCCGGATCGGTCGCGCCTTCTCGTGACCGCCTCGGCCGGCAACCACGGCCGCGCGCTGGCCTACGCCGCCGAGCGGCTGGGCCTGCGCCTGGTGGTCTTCACGCCGCGGGACGCGCCGCGGGCGAAGCTCGACCCGATCGCCGCACACGGAGCGGACCTTCGGGCCGAGGCCCGAAGTTACGAGGAAGCCGAGTCGCTCGCCAAGCAGTTCGCGGCGGCCGAGCGTGTCACCTACATCTCACCGTACAGTCATCCGGATGTCATCGCCGGCGCAGCGACGGTGGCGATGGAGATCCTGGAAGATCGCCCGGAGGTCGAGGCGATCCTGGTCCCGGTCGGAGGCGGCGGGCTGGTGAGCGGCGTGGCCCTGGTGGCGAAGGCCGTGTCCGATCGCGTTGCCGTGATCGGCGTCGAGACCGAGGCGTCGCCCGCGTTTTCGCGGTCGCTGCCGGCCGGGCACCCGGTCGAAGTCGAAGTGCTGCCCAGCATCGCCGACGGCCTGGCCGGGAACATGGATCCGGAGACGATCACGTTCGAATACGTCAAGCAGCTCGTGGACCGGATCGTGCTGGTTCCCGAGCGCGCGATTGAGGATGCGATCCGCGGCCTGGCGACCAACGAACACCTGATCGCCGAAGGGGCGGGGGCGGCGGCCATCGCCGCGCTCACAACGGGGCTTCAGCTCAACGCCAGGCACGTGGCGGTGGTGGTGTCGGGGGCCAACATCGACGCCGGCAAGCTGTCGAAACTGCTTGCCTCGGCGGGCGCCTGACGAGGGGGGAGAACCTACTTCCGGTTGTCCGCGATCTTCGACGTTTCGAGCAGGCCGTCAAGACTGCGCGCCACCTCGACCCGCGAACGGGCGATGGCGCGACCCAGCGCCGCAAGCGCCTGAACGACCATCGGGTGGCCGGTCACGTTGCTCCACGGAAAGAGGCGCTGGCCGATGGCCCCCTGCGCGCTCAGCAACCCGTTCACCGTCGTCCATCGATGGAGCATGGTGTCGTCGGAGGCGACGCGGTCGAGCCATTTTGCGGCCCGATCGCCGTCCGCGATGGCTGCTGCGGCCATCGCCGCGCAACGGCACCAGACATTGGCGCCGCCCGGCGCATCGGCTGCCCGGAAGATGGCGTCGGCCAGGCGGCGGGCCTCTGCCTCTTCGCCTGCGTCCCATCGCAGCGCGGCCAGCAGAGCGCGCGATTCGCAGAAACCGGGAAAGGCGTTGACCAATCCCGTCGCGCTTGCGAGCGCTTCACCCTTCCGGCCGAGCGCGTGAAGCGCCTGCGCGCGGACGAACCAGCCCGCCGCGAACTCCTGGTCCTTCCCGGCTGACCCCTGCGCGAGCACGTCCCGGCGTGCCGATCCGAGGGCGATTCGGGCTTTCGCGCCGTCCCACCAGGGACTGCCCGGCGCGAGCGCCCGGCCTCGGGCAATCTCCTGCTGCGCGGCATCGGACTGCCCGGCCAGCATGTTGGCGGACGCGCTCCGAAGGTGAATCAGCGCCTGGGTCGGATCGAGAGACTGCGCGCGGAGGAAGAACGTGAGGGCTCGCGCCGGATCGACGTCCCGGATCTCGTCGCCGATCGCGGTGAAGGTTGCGGCCGACGAGGGATCCATCTCGGCGGCGGCGCGAAGCTGAACCAGGGCCTCACGAAGCGTGGATGCGGCCAGCCCGGTTGCGAGACGTGCGGCCGGCAGATCCGGATCCGAGGTCGCGGCCTGCTCTGCCGCATGTCGCACTCGTGGTTCGACGTCGCCAAACGAGGCGCGCTCGTCCTCGGTCGAGCTGGCGTAGAGGGCCGCCGCCAGGCCCGCCTGCGCCTCGATCGAGCCCGGGTCGCGCACGATGGCGTTGGTGTAGAGCTCGGCGGCGCGCGTCGAGTCGCCGGTCGAAGCGGCCTGCATCGCCTGGAGGTACAAATCGTAGGCGCCGGCTTCGGCCAGGCGCAGCGCGGTGCGCTCGTGGGCCGACCGCGACTGGTCGGGAATCCGCATGAAGGCGACCAGGTCGTTCACGATGCGGACCTGCAGCGCGAGCACGTCACGCGGAGTGGCATCATATTGCCCGCTCCAGGCCCGCGTGCCGTCCCGCCCGTCCAGCAGCGTCACGCGCACCGTGAGCCCGGTCCAGTCGGCGTCCTGCGGGGTGAGCGTGCCGGTGATGACCATGCCCGCCTGCATCTCGCGCGCAAGCTCCACCGGATCGCGCCCGGCCAGGCTGCGGATCGACGGTCGGCCGATCACGCTCAGCCCTCGAACCTGGCCGAGCCGCATGGCCAGGTCTTCCGCCAGGCCGGCTCCGTAATACGATTTCGACGCGTACTCTGCCTCGAGCTGGAATGGAGTGACCACCACGACGGGCGACGGCAGCGGTCCGAAACGGGATCGCCAGGCCTGGCGAAGGCCCTCCTGAAACGTCCAGGCCAGCGAGGCGAGCACCAGAATCACCAGGGGGGCCAGCAGCACCGCGCGAGGCAGCCGGCGATCCCGGCGCGCGACGGACGCGGGCACGTCGACCGTTCCCTTGCTGCTCTGCATCGCGGCCGATGCGGCCCTCAGCGCCTCGGCCATCGCTGCCGCGTTCGGAAACCGATCTCCGATGGTCTTCGCCGTCGCCCGGCCGACGATCGCATCGAGGGCAGGAGAAACCTCCGGGTTCAGCGTGCTGGGCGGAGGCAGCGTGGACTGGAGCACCTGGACAGCAGTCTCGCTGTCGTTCTTTCCCGGGAACGCCCGGCGTCCCGTCAGCATCTCGAACAGGATCGTCCCAAGCGTGAAGAGGTCCGATCGCTGGTCCACGCCTTGACCAAGGACCTGCTCAGGCGACATGTAGGCCGCCGCGCCGCCACCGAGCGCCGTGCCTCGGGTACTCAGGCGCGCTGCGGTCTGGTGGTCCTGCTTCCTGTCCTGCCACGCCGACAATCCAAGGTCGAGAACCTTGGCGTGCCCCTTCGGGGTCACGATGATGTTCGAGGGCGTCAGCTCCTGGTGAATCTGCCCGGCTGCGTGGGCTTCGGCGAGGCCTCCGGCAATCTGGGCGGCCAGGTCGACCGCACGACGCGGGTTCAGCGGCGAGCCTGCCAGCATCGCGTTGAGCGTCTCGCCGGGCACGAATTCGGAAACGAGGTAGACCTGGCCGTCCTGCTGGCCGGTCTCGAACAGCGCGGCGAGGTGCGGGTGAGACACGCGGGTCAGCGCGTCGATCGCGTGGAGAAACCTGTCGCGTTGGAGCGCGTCGGGCGACTGCTGGCCGATGACCCTGATGGCCACCGTGCGTCCGACCTTCGTGTCGCGCGCCCGGTAAACTTCGCCGCGTCCGCCGGCGCCAAGCAGGCTGAGGATGCTGTAGTGTCCGATGGACTCGATCATGTTCGATTCGCGGCGACGATGGCCCGTTGTGCGAAAACGGGGCGGTCAGTTCCCGGGCTCTCCGCCTGAACTCGCCAGGAGTAAGCCATATTGATTGCTTTTCGGCCGATTGGGGGGTCCGCAGTAGGGTTGGTCCCGAATTGGGCGCTGCGGTGCCTGGCAGGGCGAGGCGATGTCGAATTGGGCGCTGCGGGTGCCGAGCCGGGCGAGGCGGTGTCGAATTGGGCGAGGCGGTGTCGAATTGGGCGAGGCGGCGCGCAGTCAGAGGGAGGCGAAACCGGACAGGCTTGCGCCGCGCGTCCGCTCAGCCGGGCACAGCACTCCCTAAGCCCGGCGCCCGGTTGAGTTGAGTACACGCCGGAAATGGAGCACGTGGGCTTCAGCCCGCGTGCCCGGGGCCCACGAACTCAATACGAGTGAGCCCCGGGACTACGTGGCGTCGGGCCCGCGCCGTGCCCCCCGGAGGGGGTGGCACGCTCGCCGATCAAGGCCGTCAGTACGCCTGGGCCGGCCTGTGAAGCGAAACGCCGTCGGTGAACTCGCCCAGTCTCGCCCGCAGGAACAGGCGTCCCCGGTGCAGGCGCGACTTCAGCGTCTGCTCCTTGATGCCGAGCCGCTCGCTCGCCTCTTCGGTCGAGAGCCCCTGGATGTCGCGCAGGACAACGGGAACGCGATAGATTGGGGGCATCTCGTGCAGGGCCTGGTTCACCTTGCTCCGAAGCTGCGACCGCAGCATCGTCTCGTCGGCCAGCGACGACCAGTCGGCCACCTCGCGCGGGCGCCCGCGGCCGTTCGCTTCGTCGTCGAGCGACAGCAGGTCGTCCTCACGGAGTTCGAACTGCACGCGCTGCTTCTGGCTTCGCAGGCGAGACATCACCGTATTGAACGTGATGCGATAGATCCACGACGAGAGCGCCGCGTCGCCTCGGAAGGCCTCGATCTTGCGGTACACCTTGAGAAGGACGTCCTGGGCGACCTCCTCCGCGTCTTCGAGATTCTTCACGTACCGAAGCGCAAGCTGCTGGATCCGCGACCGGTAGATCGCCTCGAGATCGGCCACCGCCGATTCGTCCCGCGCACGCATCCGCCCGACGAGAGCCTTGTCTGCGTTGAGGTCCTGCATGGCATCCCCGTATGTAGTTGGCCAGTTCAGGTTGGCCCGTTCTAGTTTCAGGAACCCCGCACCCACCTGTTTTATTCCGACTATTAGCATCGTATATTAGGTGTTCCGGCAAACATCTGGTATAGAAGCACTTATGTCATCAGTCAGAGGCGTGTTCTTCGACCTGGTCGGGACCCTCGTCGAGGTCGAGGGCGGGGTGGGCCACCAGTACGCTCAGCTTGCCGAGCGTGAAAGCCTCGATCTGGACCCGGCCATTGTCGACCTGGAGTTCCCCCAGGCGCTGCGCAGCGTGCCGCTCGTCGACTGGGGTGTCGACCAGAGCATCGAGGAGATTGCCTTGCGCGAGAAGATCTCGTGGCACAAGGTCGTCTCGCGCATCGTGGAGAAGGCGCACCTGCCGCCCAACGAGCCCGTTCCCGAGTTCGATGTGTTCTTCAAGCGGCTGTTCCGCCACTTCACGCTCGCCGAAGCGTGGGTTGTCCACACCGATGTCGTTTCCTGCCTCGAAGACCTGATGCGGCAGGGCTACGTCGTCGGTCTGATCAGCAATTTCGATTTGCGCGTGATGCCCCTGCTGGACAACCTCGGCCTGAGCCGTCTGCTCGATTCGGTCACCGTCCCCGCCACGGCCCATGCCGCCAAGCCGGATCCGGCCATCTTCAGCTCAGCGCTCGCGCGGCACAGCCTGACGGCGGACGAGTCGGTCTACGTCGGCGACTCACTGTCAGACGATGTGGAAGGGGCAAGGCGCGCCGGCCTGCGCCCGATCCTGATCGACCGGAAGGACCGTTACCCCGGCTACTCGGACGCGCCGCGCATCACGTCTCTCGCGGAGCTGCGTCCGCTGTTCCAGTCGCAGAACGGCCGGCCGGCCGGCGAGCCTCCCGATCAGCCCGATCAGGCGGTGGCCTGAGCGGAGGGCGCGCCGGAACGCGTCCCGCGTCGATTGTCGTTGGATGGGCACGCAGGCGGGTCGAAGGGCCGCCCGCTCAGGCGATGGCGTGGTCCGGAGGGCGGCCGGCGGGCTCCAGCACAGGTTCCCGTTCGAACACGTCACAGAAGTGGCGAACGAACTGTTCCTCCGCCTCCGCGATGGACACCTCGCGTCCCAGCAGGCGCTCCAGCGACGTCACACCGCGGTCCGAAATCCCGCACGGGACGATCAGCCGGAAGAAATCCAGGTTGGTGCCCACGTTGAAGGCGAACCCGTGGCTCGTGATCCACCGCGAAATGCGGACGCCGATCGCGCCGATCTTCTCGGCCTGGACCCAGGCGCCCGTCAACCCCTTGATCCGTCCTGCCGTGATGCCGTACCCGGCCGCCACGCGGATCATGACCTCTTCCAGGTCGCGCACGTAGCGGTGGACATCGCAGCGATCCGGTTTCAAATCGAGGATGGGATAGCCCACGATCTGGCCCGGCCCGTGGTAGGTGACGTCGCCGCCGCGGCCGGTCTCGAAGACTTCGACTCCGAGCTCGTCCAGGCGCGCCGGCGTGGCCACGATGTGTTCGCGCCCGGCGGCGATCTTGGCGCCGACGGTCAGCACGTGCGGGTGCTGCAGCAGGACCAGGGTGTCGTCGATGTCGCCCGACAGGCGCCTGGCGGCGATCTGCTGCTGCATCTCCAGCGCCTCTCCGTAGGGCACCAGGCCGAGCCGGCGGATGACGAGGCGACGGGACCGATCGTGGGACACGGTGGAAACCCGCGCTAGACGCTGCCGCCGTCGAAGGTCTCGAGCGACCGTTTGACGTGCGACATGAACTGGTCGGCCACCGCGCCGTCCACCAGCCGGTGATCGTAGCCGAGGCTCAGGTAGCCCTTCAGGCGGATCGCGATGGCATCGTCGATGACCGCCACGCGCTTCTCGATGTTGCCGACCCCCATGATCGCCACCTGCGGCTGACTGATGATCGGCATCCCGAACAGCGCGCCGTACACGCCCGGGTTGGTGATCGTGAAGGTTCCGCCCTGCACGTCCTCCGGCTTCAGCTGCTTGGCCCGCGCTCGCGCGGCAAGGTCCTGAATGGCGCGGCTCAGGCCGAGGATGTTCTTCTCGTCGGCGTGCTTGACGACCGGCACGATCAGTCCCCAGTCGAGCGCCACGGCCACGCCGATGTTGATGTCCTTCTTGTAGACGATGTTGTCGCCATCGATCGAGGCATTGACCACGGGAACGGCCTTGAGCGCGTCGACAGCCGCCTTCATGATGAAGGACATGTAGGTGAGCTTCACGCCCGACGCCTCGTACTCCGCCTTATTCGCCTCCCGGATCTTCGCCACGCGCGTGTAATCGATCTCGAATACCGAGTGGACGTGCGCCGAGGTCCGCCGGCTCGTGATCATGTGCTCGGCGATCTTTCGGCGCATGACCGACATCGGCACGATCTCGACGTTCTCGCCGCTCGTGAACGCGGGCACATGAACCGCCGGCGCGGCGGATGTGGCCGGGGTAGCCGGTGTTGCCGGCGCTGCAGGTACTGCGGGCCTGGCCGCGGGTGGCGTCGCCGCCTGGTGCTCGAGGTGGCCAAGGATGTCGCTCTTGGTCACACGGCCGCCGAGCCCCGAGCCGGAGATCTGCGAGATGTCGACCTGGTTTTGTCGGGCGATGCGGCGCACGAGCGGTGAGGTCTTCTGCCTCCTCAGCGCGTCGAGCGTGGCCGCGCCGGAGGGCTGCGAGGCTGGCACTTGCGTCTGCGACGGGGCAGACGGGCTGGCCGGCGCCGGAGCAGTGGGCGCCGAAGCAGCGCGCGTCGGAGCAGCGGGTGCCGGAGCAGCGGGCGCCGGAGCAGCGGGCGGCGGAGCAGCGGGCGGCGAGACCGCCACGGCCGGGCCTGGCACGGGCTTCGGCGCAGTTGCGGCAGGCTGGTCTCCGATTACCCCGACGACCGAGTTGATGGGGACCGTTTCGCCGGCCTTCGCGCGGATCTCCAGCAGGACACCCGCGGCCGGTGACGGGATCTCCGCGTCCACCTTGTCGGTGGAAATCTCGAACAGCGGCTCGTCCCGATCGACGTGGTCGCCGACCTGGCGAATCCACCGTACAATCGTGCCCTCGGCAATCGACTCGCCCATCTGGGGCATCACCACGTCAGCCATACAGGCACCTCAGGCTGCTTTGCGGGGCCCGCCCACTCCCGGGGCTCATCAGTTCCGAGCGTCTTCGCCCCGGGCACGCGGGCCAACGCCAGACGTGCTCCAGTCCCGGCGGACGCTCCGCGGCCGGCCGCCGGGCCTAAATGTGAATCGCCGAGCCGTGCACCGCGTGCGCGGCCTCCCCCATCGCCTCGGACATCGTCGGGTGGGCATGAATGGTGCGGATGAGTTCCTCCACCGTGCTCTCGAGCCGCAGCGCCAGCGTGGCTTCCGCCACCAGCTCGGTCGCGCGAGGCCCGATGATGTGCACGCCCAGCACCTCGTCGTATGTCTTTTCGGCGACGATCTTCACGAATCCTTCCGTCTCACCGGCGATGCGAGCACGCCCGAGCACGCCGAACGGAAACGATCCGACGCGCACGTCGTAGCCGCGTTCCTTCGCCTGCGCCTCGGTCAGGCCGACGCTGCCGATCTCCGGGTCGCAGTAGGTGCACTTCGGCACCTGGTCGTAGTTGAGCGGCTGGGTCTGCTGCCCCGCCAGCCGCTCGGCCACCAGCACCCCTTCAGCCGTCGAGAGGTGGGCAAGCTGAAGGTGTCCGGGCTTGCCGAACGAGATGACGTCGCCGACAGCGGACACGCCGGGGAGATTCGTCCGGAACTGCTCGTCGACCACGACGTACCCGCGGTCCATGTTCAGGCCGGCTGCTTCCGCGCCGAGGCCCGAGGTCAGCGGCCCGCGGCCGGTGGCGACCAGCAGGTAGTCGGCCCGCATCTTCTGGACCGACCCGTCGGGCATCTTCGCGTCGATCTCGACCTGCGACTCGGTCGCCCGGGCCGATGTGACCAGCGTCGAGGTGTGGAACGCGATGCCCTGCTTCTTGAACGATTTCTCCAGTTCGATCGAGATCGCCTCGTCCTCGAGCGGGACCAGGTGCGGCAGCAGCTCGATCACGGTGACCTCGCCGCCGAAGCGCTTGAACACGGTGGCGAACTCGACACCGATGGGGCCGCTGCCCAGCACGATGATCGACTTCGGCACCTCTTTCAGGCCGATGGCTTCGTCGCTCGTGATGATGCGCTTCTTGTCGAGCTCGATCCCGGGAACGCTGCGAGCGTACAGACCCCGAGGCGATGACGATCTGCGGAGCGTGGAGCATCACCGTCTCGTCACCGGTCACTTCCACCTGGCCGGAACCGGCGAGCCTGGCGCTGCCCTTGACCCACGTGATCGAATTCTTCTTGAACAGGAACTCGACGCCCCGCGTCAGCATCGTGACGATCTTGTCCTTGCGGGCCTGCACCTGGGTCATGTCGATGCCGACCTGCTCTCCGCCCAGGATGAGGCCCCACTCCTTGGCCGCCTTCGCGATCTTCAGGGCGTGGGCGTGCTCGAGCAGCGCCTTGGTCGGGATGCAGCCCCAGTTCAGGCACGTCCCGCCCAGTGTCTTCTGCCGCTCGACCACGGCCACCTTCAGTCCCAGCTGCGCCGCCCGGATCGCAGCGGGATAGCCGCCGGTGCCCGCGCCGATGACGATTACGTCGAAGTCGTTCGCCACGCGTGTTGTCTCCTCCTCAATGAACCTTGAGCCGCACCGAGGTCAAGCCGTCCTTCGCCTGGACGTAGTCCGGGGCGATCGCCAGCGCCTGGGTGAAACACTCCGCCGCCCGGTTGTACAGCTCCTTGGCTGCGTAGGCCCGCCCCAGGTTGAACCACGGAAAGTGATACGTCTCGTAGCGCGTGGCCTTCAACGCGCGTTCGAGCCAGGGAATCGCCTCGTCGAATCGTTTCAGGTCGATCAGGTACGCACCGATGTCGTTGTAGGGATTGCCCAGCTCGGGATCGATGTCGATCGCCATCCGGCACTGGGCAATCGCATCGTCCAGCCGCCCCTGGATCGAATAGGTCCAGCCGAGAAAGGTGTGCGCCTCGGCGGTCGGGTACGTTTCGATCGAAGCCTGGTACAGCGAAACCGCTTCGTCCAGGTCGCCGTCGGCCTGGCTCGCGTACGCGTTCTGGAACAGCTCGCGGGCCTTCTCGATCAGCGCCCGGCGGGCGTCGTTCCCTCGGTTCATCGTTGAGGTTCCTGAGAGAGCGAGGTCTCGGTCTGGCCGCGTTGAGAGTCCAATGCCGGGGCCCGCGACCCCTGCCTCACAATCTTACGTTACCGACACGCTCGTTGAAGTGTCAACCAATCGCCCGGCCGACTTTCGACGCCCGCCCGGCGCCGCCGCAGGCGCGCGCGCTGAAGGGCCGGGCGGACGGGGCCGCTTCGGCCGGGGGTCTTTGGACTACAATGGCCACCGAATTCCGGGGACGTCCACCTTGAGCTCAACCAGGCCCACAGTCCTCATCGTCGACGACGACGAAGGCATGCGCGACACGCTGACGGCGATCCTGCGGCACGACTACCGCGTGCTGCAGGCCTCCACCGGCGAAAGCGGGCTGCAGACCCTCAACCGCGAGGCGGTGGACGTGATGCTGCTCGACGTCCGGCTGCCGGGCATCGACGGCTTCGGCGTCCTGCGGGCGGTCAAGGACTCGCAGCCCCTGGTCGAGATCATCATGATTTCGGCGATCGTCGACGTCGAGCCCGCGGTTCGGGCCATGAAGCTGGGCGCGTATCACTACATCACGAAGGACTTCGAGTACGACGCCGTCGTGTCGCTCGTGCGCAATGCCTTCGAGCGGCGCGACCTGAACCGCCGCGTGATGAGCCTGAGCGCGCAGGTCGCCGAACAGCGGGAACGGCCGTTCATCATCGGGCCGAGCAAGGCGATGCGCGAGATCGTGGACCTGGTGCGGAAGGTCGCCAAGACATCTGCCACCGTGCTCATCCTGGGAGAGAGCGGCACGGGCAAGGAATTGCTCGCGCGCATGGTCCATCGCGAATCCAGCCGCAGCGAAGACGCGTTTGTCCCGGTCAACCTGGCGGCGATACCGGGCGAGCTGGTCGAGAGCACGTTGTTCGGCCACGAGCGCGGCGCCTTTACCGGCGCGGTTCGCCAGCAGATCGGGAAGTTCGAGCTCGCCTCCGGCGGCACGCTGTTCCTCGACGAGATCGGCGAGCTCAGGCTGGAGGTCCAGGCGAAGCTCCTGCGCGCCATCCAGGAGTCCGAAATCGAGCGCGTCGGCGGGAACAAGGCGATCAAGGTCGACTTCCGCCTGATCGCGGCGACCAACATCGATCTCGAGAAGGCAGTGAAGGAGGGCCGGTTCCGCGAGGATCTCTATTACCGGATCAAAGTCATCCCGGTGGCGCTGCCGCCCCTGCGCGAGCGGATGGACGATCTGCCCGAGCTCGTCGGCTTCTTCCTCCAGCGCTACAACGCCAAGTTCCGGAAACAGATCCGCGGCATCGACGAATCGGTGATGCGCACCCTGCGGGCGTACTGGTGGCCCGGCAACATCCGCGAGCTCGAGAACCTGTTCGAGCGGCTCGTCGCGGTCATCGACAAGGAGTGGATTGGCGCCGAAGACCTGCCGTACCAGGTACTACCTGGCGCCGCTGGTGAAATCCGAGCAGACCACCGAGGCGCTGCTCGACCGTGCATGCGAAATGTTCGAGCGAAATTTCATCCTGAAGGCGCTCGAGCGGGCGGCCTGGAACGTGACCGCCACCGCGCGTAACCTCGGGATCCCCCTCAGCACGCTCAAGCACAAGATGGAACGGCTCGAGGTCCGGGAAATCGCCAGGAAACTGCGGGCTACCTAGCGCCCGTCCGGGGCTTTCCGGGACGATTTGCCGGGCCTGGCGTGGCGTGCCGCCGAGCATCGCGGTACGCAATTCCTGCGTACATCTCGACTCGCGGCGACTGAAGGTTTGCGTACGACCTACGCAGCCGGTAATCCTGCTACCACTTCTGCGCGAGGATGCACCCAGTCTCTGCCCGGTGTAGGGGCCCCGAGTTTCGCCCCCCACTGCGGGTAGGGTTTCCCTCGAAACCGCCCGGCCTTCCATTGCCATAACTGCACAGAACTGCACGGAACTGCACACTCTTTCGCCCGCCCCTTCAGCGTGGAATACCCGTTGCACAACAGGCTCGTCGTGGAGCCTTCGACCATGCGGCCCTCGATGTTCAACGTGCGCGTCCCGTTGCCGTCGGGCGACGTGTTTCTGATGAACACGCTGTCGGACGCACAGCTACGGGTATCGCGCGACGTCGTGGCGCTGCTCGATCGGCTGGAAACAGGCGAATCTCAGGCGCAGGCGGGTGAAGGCTGCGGCGAGGCGATCACGGTTCTGGCTGAGAACGGATTCCTCGTGCCGGACCGCCCGGCGGACATGCAGAGGCTCGAGGCGCAGTTCGAGGAGTTTCACCAGGACCGGACGCAACTTCGGATCACGATCCTGACCACGCTCCAGTGCAATTTCGCCTGCGAATACTGCTACCAGGGCGAAGGCAGCGCGGCGCAGGTCACGGGCCAGAAGATGACCCCGGCCACCGCCGCGCTGGTGGCGGAACGGATCGGGTGCGAGCTGGACGCGATCGGCGCCAGGCGCCTCGTGCTCACCTTCTTCGGGGGCGAGCCGCTGCTCAACGCGACCGCGATGTTCGACATCGCCGAACGCTGCTGGCGGCACACGCAGGCGCGCGGCATCACGCAGATCATCAACCTGATCACGAACGGCCTGCTCCTGTCCTCGGAGATCGTCGATCGCCTGCTGCCGCTCGGCCTGACCGGGGTCAAGGTGACGCTGGATGGCGACCGCGAGACCCACGACCGGCTGAGGCCTCTGCGCGGCGGACAGGGCACCTTCGACCGGATCATCGAGCGGATTCGGGAAGTCGCACCCAAGGTGCCCGTGGCCATCGGCGGGAACTTCGACGCGGCGGACGTCGAGCGGTACCCCGCGCTGCTGGACTTCCTGGCGTCGCAGGATTTCTCCGCCGCGATATCGACGATCGGCTTCAAGCCGGTCGTCAGGCAGTCGGCCCCCGACCTCGTGCATCCGATCGATGCGGGCACCCTCGCGAGCCGGCCTCCAGCCGGGCCGTGCGGGTCGGCGGGGGCCTCTGGCGGATCGATGTGCGACAGCTGCCACCTCGTCGACGGCGCGATGTCGTTCCTGCGGAACGAGACCGTGCGGCGGGGGCTGCCGACCTCCGACGGCGTCCACATGGGCCCGTGCGAGCTCTATCGCAGGCACTCTCACACGATCGGCCCCGACGGATCGCTCTACGCCTGCCCCGGCTTTACCGGGGGTCAGGCGCTCGAGGTCGGACACATCAGGGACGGATTCGCTTCTATGCGCGGGCCTGATCTGTCGCCGTCCGGCGACCTGGCCCCGTGGCGGCGGTGCGGCGACTGCGCCTTCATTCCGGTATGCGGAGGCGGATGTGCGGTGGCTGCTCGAGCGGAACTTGGCGACATGAAGGCGCCGTCGTGTCACAAGCGTTCGCTGGAATCGGCGTTGGTCTGCCTGGCGGAATCCTCCGCCACGCTCTCGTAGGAGGTTAGAATGAAGCTCGAAGTTGTGAAGAAGGGCGACAAGAACGGACCGGTCAGGGACTACTGCCCGTGGATGATCGCAGTCCCGCCCGAGGGCGGCAAATAGCCCGCTCGGACACACCCTGGGAAGGGGCAGACAGCCGCTTTGCGCGCGCTCATCCGCTCCGCGACCGGATTCCCCGTTGGGTCCTGTCGGGGAAGGCGGCGCTGGCGCTAAGCGGGTGGCTGTTTGCCCTTGCGTGCACGAGTGCGAGTGCGCCTCCCTCCGCGCCGGCGCCGATCACCTTCTCGGTCGGCATTCCTCAAAGCCGGCAGGTCGATCCCACACATGGCGCGCCGGTGCTCGCCGGGTTCCTCAGCAGCGAACGGCTGACGGGCAACGGCCCCGACGGCAGGATCACGCCGAAGCTGCTCGAGCGATGGACCGTGTCGGCCGACGGCCTGACCTGGCGCCTGGTCCTTCGTCCCAATGTGCTCTTCCAGGACGGCAGCCCGCTGACATCGATCTACCTCAAGAGCCTCCTCGATGCGAGCGTGGCCGATCCCACCACTCGTGGGCTCTCGGCGGCGCTTGCCGACATCATCGATATCACGGTCGAGGGCGAATGGGACCTGGTCATCCGGCTGCGGCGCAGGTCCTCCTACCTGCTCGACGATCTGGACTTCTCGATCACCAAGCCTGATGCGTCAGGCGGGCGCATCGGCACGGGGCCGTTCTCGATTGTCTCGACCAGCCAAGATGAGATCGTGATGCAGGCCAACGCGCGCTACTATCTGGGCGCACCCGCCATCGATCGCCTGGTGCTGCGGCCCTACGACACGCTGCGGACCGCGTGGGCCGAGATGCTCCGCGGCCGCGTGGATTTCGTCTCGGAGATCTCACCCGACGCGGTGGAGTTCATTCAGGACCAGTCGGCCGTCCAGGTCCACTCGTACCTCAATTCCTACGTCTACGCGGTGATGTTCAACTCGGCGCGCCCGGAATTTCGCGACCCCAGGGTCCGACGCGCCCTGAGCCTGGCGCTCGACCGCCAGGCGGTGGTCGATCAGGGCCTGAGAGGCCAGGGGATTCCCGCATACGACCCGATCTGGCCGCGGCACTGGATCGCGGCATCATCGCTGCCCCCCGTCCCCTACGACACGCGCGGCGCACTAGCCCTGCTCGACGCCTCGCTCGGCGGCCCGAGCCGCGGGGCGCGGGGCCAGAACACCTCCCCGCGCCTGCGGTTCACGTGCCTGATTCCGCTCAACTTCACGCTCTACGAACGGCTCGCGCTCCTGGTGCAGCAGCAACTGTGGGACATCAATGTCGACATGCGCCTCGAGTCGCTGCCGCCCGACGTCCTCAACCCCCGCATCGAGGCCGGCGATTTCGACGCCACCCTCATGCACCTGATCGGCGGGCCCTACGTGTCGCCGGCGTATCGCTTCTGGCACTCGCCGGGTCAGTCCAAGCGGTGGAACTACTGGGGCTACCGCGACGCCGGCGTGGATGCCGCACTCGACGCGCTGCGCGACGCCCCGGACGATGAGGCCATCAGGGCGGCGGTGCGCAGGTTCCAGCAGGCCCAGCGTGAGGACCCGCCGGCGCTGTTCCTGGCCTGGGGCGAAACGGCGCAATCGATCAGCCGCCGCTTCGACGTGCCCACCGAGCAGGGTCGGGACGCGCTCTCGGGCCTTGGCCGGGCCCGTCCGCACCAGCTCCTCGAGGCGCGCCGATGAAGACCCTCAGCGTGAGGTTCGCCGTCATGCTGGCCGCCGCCGCCATCGTGCCGCTTCTGACCTACGGCGTGGTGTCGGTCTACTCGCTGCGCGGGGGCACCATGGAGTCGGTCAAAGAGGCCAACCTCAACGTGGCGCGGCAGGCCGGAGAGCAGATCCGCCGGTACATCTCGACCAACCTGCTGATCTTCCAGGCGCTGGCCGCCGACCTCGAGAACACGAACCTCGACCTGCAGCAGCAGGACCGCATCCTGAAGAACTACGTGCTGCGATTCCCGGAGTTCCGCGAGCTGACGGTGTTCGACGATCGCCGGAGGGTCGTGGCATCGAGCCGCGCAGGCCCGCCCGGCGTGCGGCCCGAACGGGCGACGATCGAAGTCCTCGGCGTCATGATGTCTCCGGTGTTCGTCGATGACGACCTGTTGCCGACCACGGTGGTGTCGGTTCCGTATGGGCGCCAGCAGCTCCAGTCCGGATGGCTGGCTGCCGAGTTCAGCATCGAGGAGCTCTGGCGGATGGTTGCGCGCATCCGCGTCGGGACGCGGGGCGTCGCGCTGGTGGTGGCCACCGGCGGCGAGCTGCTGGCGCACGGCAACCCCGACGAGCGGGCGCGGGTGGCGCGGGGCGAGAACCTGGCGAACCGCGCGATTGTCCGCGAGTTGCGCGAGCAGCGGAGCAGCGCACCGGTCGTGCGGGAGTTCGCCGACGAATCAGGCCGGCAGGTCCTGGGCGTCGGCGTGTGGATCCCCCAGCTCGACTGGATGGTGCTGGTCGAGCAGCCGGTCGACGAGGCCTACGCGATTGCCAGGAAACAGGAACGCGCCCTTCTCGCCGCCATCAGCCTGGCGCTGCTGGTGATGGTGGCGGTCGGCGTCCTGTGGGGGCGCTCGCTCATCAGGCCCATCGGCGAGCTCATTCGCGGAACCCGGGCGATTGCCGAGGGCCGCCTCGAGGAGCGCGTGCACGTGGCGCACGGCGGAGAGCTCGGCGAGCTGGGACGCGCCTTCAACCGCATGGCCGATCGGCTGGTCGAGCTGCAGGAAGACGTGCGGAAGCAGGAGCGCCACGCCATGTTCGGGCGGGTGGCCGCAGGGCTGGTGCATGACCTGTCGCATCCGTTCAAGAACGTCCAGAACAACTGCCGCCTCATGCTGAAGATGCACGAAGACGCCGAGTACCGGGAGACGTTCCGGCGGACGGTGGATCGCGAATTCGGCACCATCAAGCGTGTCTTCGAGGATCTCCGGAACATCGCCAGGCCCTTGCCGCTCGAGCACTTTCCGCTGGATCTGAACCGGCTGCTCGGGGAAGTGTCCGAGTCGATGCGCTCGAACGCCGAGCTTGCGGGCCTCACGCTCGACCTCGCGCTCGCGCCCGAACCACTCTACGTCGAGGGTGACGTCTTTGCGCTTGGGCGGGTCTTCCGCAACCTGATCCTGAATGCGATCCAGGCGACGCTGCCGGACGGCCGCGTGCTGGTGGCGACCGAGGCGGACAACGGCGCCGTCCGTGCCAGTGTGATCGACACGGGATGCGGCATCCCGGCGGATCGCCTGCCGACGGTGTTCGAGGATTTCGTGACGACCAAGCGCCAGGGCCTGGGACTCGGGCTGGCCATCTCGAAGAAGATCGTCGATCAGCTGGGCGGGACGATCAGCGTGCAGAGCGAGGTCGGCCGGGGGACCAGCTTCGTGCTGGAATTCGCGCGGGTGCCGGACGCTGCACGAAGGGTGTAGCCTGCCGCCGCGAGAGACCGGCTCGCGGCGAGGCTGCAAGCGTCATCGTGCAGGGACGTCGCCGCCCGGGCGGTCCCAGGTCCAGGTCGTTCCCGCTGGTGCGCGCGCCGGTCTCGTTCCGGCGCGCGCCAGGGTCCGGTCGCAAAGCGGACCGGGGCAGGCCGCCTACTTGCGCGGCAACACCGCGTCCTTGAGCTGCTTCGCGATGCGAGCTTTCACGACGGTCTTGGCTGGAATCTTGATTGGCTCGCCGGTCGCCGGGTTCCGGCCCATCCGGGCCTTCCGCTTCTGGACGACCAGTTTCACCATGCCGGGCAGCACGAACTCGCCCGACCGCTTCAGCTCTTTCTCGGCGAGCACTGTCAGCTCGTCGAACAGCTCACGCGCCTGCGCGCGCTTCATCTCGAAGCGCTCCGCGAAGTGCGCGAACAGCTCGGACTTGCCCATCCTGCGGGCCTCAGCCATCGCTCTTCCCCCTAAGGTTTTTCTGCGCGCGTCACAAGAACCGCGCCGTAGCCGTGCGCGCAACGGCTTACGCGGAATCGGGCCGAAATGCCGTGGTATGCTAGCGCGCGCGTCGATTCACTGTCAATTGCCCGGGGGCGGCCGGCCCGGCGGCTCCTGGACCGGTCCTGGCCAGATGTCAAGCACCTCACTCGAAACGTTTCCCAATCCGAACCCGGGGCGCGACTACGAGATCGCCATCACCTGCCCCGAGTTCACCACGCTCTGCCCGATGACCGGCCAGCCCGATTTCGGCGAAATCCGGATCGTGTACGTGCCGGGCGAACGGTGCGTCGAGCTGAAATCGCTCAAGTTCTACCTCCAGGCCTTCCGCAATCGGGGCATTTTCTACGAACAGGTCACCAACCAGATCCTCGACGATCTGGTGGCGGCGATGCAGCCCCGCCGGATGACCGTCGTCGGCAGCTTCACACCACGCGGCGGCATCAGGACGGAAGTCAAAGCCAGCTACGCGGCCCCATGAGCGGCGACGAGCCCTTCCACCTGCCCATCGACGGGACGCTGGACCTTCACGCGTTCCGGCCGCAGGATGTCCGCTCCGTCGTCGAGGAATACCTCAGCGCGGCACGCGCCGGAGGGCTGCACGAGATCCGCGTCATCCATGGACGAGGCACGGGCGTCCAGCGCGGCATCGTGCAGGCAACACTCGAGGCCTCTCCGCTGGTCGCCGCATTCTGGGATGATCACGACTCGCACCTGGGCGCAACCATTGTGAGACTGGCCTGACGCTGCTAGGCTGGCCGCAGCGAGAGGAGATCGGTCTCAGGCTCGCGGCAGGCGGCGGGCGGCCGGCGGCTGGCGACGCCGTCAGGAAACACTGCCATCAGCGACGGACCGTTCCCGACCCAGAGAGCATCTGCGGTTGAAACGACGGCACGATCGAGCCACCAACGGAAGTCACCGCATGCAACACAGGTTGTACCGCCAGCCGCCAACCGCCAGCCGCCAGCCTGAGCGTGGCACGCGGCGCAACGGGCCGCCGTGTGCAGTGCGCGCACTCGCCTGGATCGCGCTGCCGGCCTGCCTGATGGCGCCCGCTGCCGCTCAGACGCCGGTCCAGGTGGCGCCGCCGGCGACCGCCCGCAGCCAGGCTGCGCCGCCGGGGCAGGTGCCGACGCCCGAATCGTTCTACGGATTCAAGATGGGCGCGGACGGCCAGCTTGCCGACTGGACGTCGATCCAGAAGTACTTCGAAGCAGTGGCCGCGAAGTCCAGCCGCGTGCGACTCGTCACCGCCAGTCCAGGCACCGGGGGCCGCCCCCTCATGGCGGCCATCGTGAGCGCCCCCGAGAACATCCGCCGCCTCGCCGAGATCCAGCAGGTCAACCGCCTGCTCGCCGACCCGCGGCGCCTGGTCAACGACGAGCAGGCGCGCGTCCTCATTCGCGACCAGAAGGTCGTCGTCGCGATCGGTTGCGGCACGAGCGCCGGCGAGCTCGGCGCGTCGCAGGCTGCGAGCGAGCTGCTCTATGGCCTGGCGGCTTCCGCCGATCCGAAGGTCGAAGCGGCCCTTGGCGACGTCGTTCTGATCCTCTTCCCCTCACTCGACCCGGACGGACTCGCCAGGACTGTCGATTGGCATCGGCAGACACGGGGAACGGCGTTCGAGGGCAGCGCGAATCCCGAGCCGGATCACAAGTACGCGGGCCGCGATCTCGCTCGCGACATGGTGATGCTGAACACGGACGAAAGCCGGGCGCTCGCCAGGTTCATCTCGCAGGAATGGCGGCCGCAGGTCTTCATGTCGATGCGCCAGACCGGACAGCCTGGCGCTCGGATGATCGTGGCGGCGAGCGTGGAACCCACAGACGCGAGCCAGGATCCTCTCATCGCACGCGAGGCGAGCCTGCTCGCCAGCGCCGTCTCGCTTGCGCTCGAGGCAGACAATCGCGGGGGCGTCGTGTCGGATCCGTCCGGCGGCAGCGCCTGGCCGCCGCAGCTGGCTGCCGCGTCGCCTGGAGGCAACATCGCCTGCGTGCTGACCGCGAGCGCGGACGCGCGGATCGCCTCGCCCGTCCAGGGGGAAGCCGGGGCGACCGCCAGGCGCCCCCCAGAGGCCGGTGGCACGTGGCGGTGGCGCGACATGGTCGAATACGACCTGGTGGCCATGCGAGGGTTGATCGCGGCGGCCTCGCGCCATCGAGACGAACTCCTGCTCAATTTCTACACGGCGGGCCGGCGGGCCATCGACCTCGGGCGGCGAGAGGCACCGTACGGGTTCGTCATTCCGTCTGATCAGTTCGATCCGTCCGCGGCGCGCAAGCTGGTGTATCTCCTCGTTCAGGCCGGCGTCGACGTGCAGCTGGCGCAGGAGCCGGTGGTTGCCGGCGATACCGTGTACCCGGCGGGCACCGAGCTCGTGCTGATGGCGCAGCCGCTCCGGGCGTACGCCATGAGCCTTCTCGATTCGCAGCCCCATCCGTTCGGCCGTCCCGTTCAGCGGGCCGGAGCGGGGCGCCCCCGCGAGTCCGCCGCGCCGATGCTGCCCGTGCAGATGGGCGTTCGCGTGGATCGAGTCGACAAGCCGCTCGAGGTGTCGATCCTCAGCCGCGTCGATGCGGTCGTCGTGTCCCCGAAATTCGTGGTCGGGCAATCAAGGCCGGACTACTACCTGGTCGACGCGAAGGGGAGCGGGGGCACGGCGTTGATCGCCGCCGCGCTCTCCGCGGGCGTCCAGCCGGAATGGTCGCTCAACAGCCTGGACCTCGACGGCTATCGGTACCCTGCGGGTACGCTGGTGCTGCGGCCGGCCAAGAGCATGCGCGATCTGGCAGAGAAGCTTGCGCGGGCATATGGCGCTCGAGTCTACGGAGCCAGAGGCTCGCCGCCGGCCTCGTCTCCCGTCGTGTCCGCACGCACGGGGCTGTACCTTCCGTGGATCGAAGCGGGCGGCGGCGGATGGACCGCCTGGCTGCTCGAGGAGTACGGGTTTCCGTTCAAGACCCTGCACGATGCCGAAGTTCGGGCCGGCGGGTTGCGCGCGTCGTTCGACGTCATCGTCCTGCCCTCGATCGCGCCCAGGCTTCTGATCGAAGGCAACCCCGCGGGAACGGTGCCCGAACAGTATGCCGGGGGCCTCGGAGCGGCCGGCGTTGCGGCGCTCGAGGCGTTCGTCGAAGAAGGAGGCACGCTCGTGTGCCTCGACGCGTCCGTGCAGCTTGCGATCGACGCGATGAAGCTGCCGGTCAGGAACACGCTCGACCTCCTGCCGCCGGAAAGGTTCTTCTGCCCGGGCTCGCTGCTCCGATTGAACATCGAGCGGGATCAGCCCCTCGGATTCGGCATTCCCGACGAGGTCGCGGCGTACTTCTCGTTCGGCGCGGCCTTCGACATCTCCGACGCGGCCAGAGTTCGCATCATCGCGCGGTACAGAAGCAAGGACGTTCTTCTGAGCGGGTGGCTCGAGGGCGAATCGGAGATCGCGGGCCGCCCCGCGGCGGTGGAGGTCCGCGCCGGCGCCGGGCGCGCGATCCTGATTGGCTTCCGGGCCGAGCACCGGGGGCAGTCGTTCGCCACATTCCGGCTGCTCTTCAACGCGATTCTGACGAGCGCAAGGCCCGTGCCGGTTGCGCCGGGAATTGCACGGCAAAAAGTACCATGACCATCGTCATGGTCGGAATCGCCGCGAAGTGATATCTCTATCCATATGAGAGCCACAGAAATCCTCATATCCGAGCACAACCTGATCCTTCGCGCCCTGACCGTTCTGGATCGCCTGGCCGCCAGGGTGGAGGCGGGCCGGCCGGTGCCGGAGCCGGCGGCAGATCAGCTCATCGAATTCTTCAGGACATTCGCCGACGCGTGCCACCACGCCAAGGAGGAAGGGGTCCTGTTCCCCGCCCTCGAGGCGGCCGGGCTTCCGTCGAGCGGCGGACCGGTGGCGGTGATGCTGCACGAGCACGAGATGGGTCGGGCCGCTGTCCGCGCCATGGCACAGGCGGCAGCCGCCGCGGGCACGGATCCGGGCGCAGCCTCGGCGTATTCGCAGGCGGCGAGGACGTTCTCGAGGCTCTTGTCGAGCCATATCTCCAAGGAGAACGGCGTGCTGTTTCCGATGTCGGAGAGTTACCTGGCCCCGGATCAGGATGCCGCGCTGGTCGAAGCCTTCGACGAGTACGAGCGAAAAGTCACCGGTCCAGGCGAACACGAGCGATTCCACCAGCTGATCGACGCTCTGGAAAGACAGTACCCGGGCTAGGGGAAGGGTAGGGACTAGGGACTGGGCGCTAGGCGCTGGTTCCTTCTTCTCTGCCCGCAGCGACAACACAGCCGCACGGTCGGGATACAGAGAAGCCCTGGGGGTTGGGGGCCGGGCGCTAGTTCCCTCTTCCCTGCCCGCAGCGACACCCCCGACGCGCGAATGCAGCGGGATCCCATGCTGACTAGTCCCTAGCGCCTAGTCCCTCCCTGCCAGCCCCTGCCCCAAGCCCCTAGCCCGCTTCCCTAACCAATCCCCCTCTCCGACGTCTAATCCCCTAGATGGAGGCCAGCGAACACGCCCTGGTCGAAAGGGCTAGAGACGGCGACCACGACGCCTACGGCGTCCTGGTCGAGCGGCACAGCCGGGCGGTGTTCCGTCTGGCCTACCGGATCACGGGCCAGGAACAGGATGCCGAGGACGTGGTGCAGGAAGCCTTTCTGCGCGCGTACCGGCAGATCGGCCGGTTCGAGTCCCGTTCCAGCTTTGGCACCTGGCTCTACCGGATCGCGGTGAACTGCGCGCACGACCTGATCCGGACACGCCCTCGATTCTCGTCGAGATCGTCGGGCCCTGACGATCAAGGCGAAGCGCCGGAAATTGCGGATGTCTCGGCCGGCGCCAACCCCGAGCGGGTGCTGGCCAGCCGCGAGATTGATCGCCGGGTGCGCGAAGGCCTCGACACGCTCAGCGACCTGGAGCGATCGGCGTTCATCCTGCGGCACTTCGAGGGCCTGTCGATCGCGGAGATCGGAGAGTCGCTCGGCCTGGGGCCAAGTGCGGCCAAGCACAGCATCTTCAGGGCGGTGCAGAAGATGCGGCGCAACGTCGAACCGCTGATGGGGACGTATCGATGACGCACATGACGGATGACGACATGGTGCTGCACTACTACGACGAGGACGGGGCTGCCGCCGAAATTGCGGAGCATCTGCGGACCTGCGATCACTGCCGCGAACGATTTGCCGCGCTGCATCGCACGCTGGGCGTCATTGCCTCGAGCCCTGTCCCCGAGCGCGACGAGTCCTACGGCCGCAGCGTCTGGGCGAAGATCCGGCCCGAGGTCGAGGCGATCGGCGTGCCGTCCCGGTCGAGATGGATGCCCTGGGGGCTGGCCGCCTGGCCTCGACTGGCGCTGGCGGGAGGCCTGGCGGTTCTCCTCATCGGCGCATTCCTGGCCGGCCGTGTCTGGCAGCGCGGGCCGTCGGCACCGGCCCCGGGCGCGGCGGAGGTGGCACTGCAGGGCCAGGACCGGATGCTGATGGTCGCCGTGGCGCAGCACCTCGACCGCGCCGCACGGATGCTGGTCGAGCTCACGAACCAATCGGGGGGCGGAACGGTCGACATCTCGACGGAGCGGGCGCAGGCAGCCGACCTGATCGCCGCGAACCGGCTCTACCGGCAGTCCGCGCTGCGGGCCGGCGAGGGCGGCGTGGCAAGCGTGCTCGACGACGTCGAGCGGGTCTTTGCGGAAATCGCCAACAGCCCCTCCTCCATCTCGCAGGCGGACTTGAACCTGATCCGCCAGCGCGTGGACGACACGGAGCTCCTTTTCAAGGTCCGCGTGACGGAGTCGCAGGTGCGGCAGCGCCAGCGCGAAGCGACGCGGCCCTCGGCATCACGCACGTCACAAACGAAGGCTGGGTAGCGATATGACCAGGTGGATTTCATTGGTCGGCGCAGGAATTCTTGTTTCAAGCGTGTTGGCATCGGGCGCCGTCGCGCAGACCCCGGCGAGCCCCAGGACCGAGCCCTCGGTCAAGGCCCGGGCCGAGGCGCTCTCCGCGATCGGACGCCAGACAGCGATGACGAGCGGCACGCTCGAAGCCCTCTCAGCCGAGCTGGCCTCGCTCGCCTCGTCGCAGGCGCTCGCGCGGCTCGACTCGCTCCCCGGGCTGGAGGCATTGGCGGGCCTCGATTCGATCGGACAACTGTCGAGCCAGGACATCGGCCAGTCCGCCAGGGATGTGGCCCGGGCCGCGCAGGACATCGCAGTGACGAAGGCCCAGGTGTTTCGTTACGACCGTGGGCGCGCGCTCTACGCGGCGGGTACCGCCGCCATGGACAAGGGCGACTATGCGAAGGCCCTGGAGTTGTTCTCGCAAATCGTCGATCAGAAGGGCGACCGGGCGGATGCGGCGCTGTATTGGAAGGCCTACTCGCAGAACAAGCTCGGCCAGCGCACCGAGGCCATCTCCACGATCCAGGAACTGCTGAAGACGTATCCGAACAGCCGGTGGCTTTCCGACGCGAAGGCGCTCGAGGTGGAAGTCCGGGGAGCTTCGGGTCAGCCCGTGCGTCCCGATGCCGAAACCGACGAAGAGCTGAAGCTGCTGGCGCTCAACAGCCTGATGTCGACCGACCCGGAGCAGGTGCTGCCGGCGCTGCAGAAGATGCTTCAGAGCCAGCAGCCGCTCAAGATCAAGAAGCGCGCGCTCTTCGTGCTCGGCCAGAGCAAGTCGCCGAAAGCGCGAGAGATCGTCATTTCTGTGGCCAAGGGCTCGGCCAATCCGGACTTGCAGGCCGAAGCCATTCGTTTTCTCGGCCTTTCCCGATCGAAGGAGAACAGCCAGGTCCTGGCCGACATCTACGCCGCGACCGCTGACAAGGAAGTGAAGCGCCGCATCCTCGAGGCCTACATGATGGCCGGCGAGCGCGAGCGGGTGTATGTCGTGGCGCGGGGCGAGGGCGACGTGCAGCTGCGACGGTCCGCCATCAATCAGCTCGGGGTGATGCAGGCCAGCGCCCAGCTCTGGCAGATGTACCAGGCCGAGAAGGATGTCGAGCTGAAGCGCGACATCATCCGCGCGATGTATGTCTCGTCCGATGTCGAGCACATCAAGCAGCTGGCCCAGACCGAAACCGAGCCGAGCCTTCGCCGCGAAGCGATTCGGGGCTTGGGCATCCTGCACGCCGATGCGACCGGGGCACTGCTGGTGGGAATCTACACCGGCGCCGGACAGAACACGGACGTCAAGAAGGAAGCCATCAACGGCCTCTTCATCCAGGGCAACGCCAAGGCGCTGGTCGAGCTTGCGCGCAAGGAAACCGACCCGCAGATGAAACGGGAGCTGGTTTCGCGGCTGGCCACGATGAAGGCGAAGGAAGCCACCGACTACCTGCTGGAGATCATCAACAAGTAGCGTCGAGAGCCGAATTCGGCGGGCGCCGCCTTCGCACCTTGATCCCGGCGCTCGATTCAGTCGACTACACGCCGGGAATGGAGCACGTGGGCTTTAGCCCGCGTGCCCGGGGCTCACGATCTCAATACCAATGAGCCCCGGGACTGTGTGCTTCGGCGTCCAAGGGCTGGCGGGCGGCCTGGCCTCTCACGAGAACCGGCCTCGGCGCCGCCTGCCGGCCATGCCCCGAGCGGCGCATCGTGCCGTCTCAATGTTGAACCGGAGAGGAGCAAGACGATGTTCGCGCTGAGATCAGCGGTGGTTGAAACGTGTCCGCGCGGGCCGATTGACGGGTCCCGGGCGAGCCGGAGATCAACGTGCGGGACGCTCGCGCTGGCGCTGCTCTCTGCCGTCACATTCGTTCTCGGAGCGTCCGAGGCGGCAAGCGCACAGCCCGCCAGGTTCTCGGATGCCAAGGTCACGACGCGGACACTGGCCGGTTCTCTCGATGGCGAAATCCGCGCGGTGGCGGCATCGGCTTCATCTCCGGTGTGGATTGCCTGGTCGGTGCCGGCCAACGAAGCCGGCCGCGACAACTGCTGCATGAACGACCGCGACGGAACGGGCTGGTCCTGCGGGTGTCAACTCGAAAGTGAGAGCCACAGCGTCAGCGAAAGAGCCCGGACCGGGGCCGGCAAGGCCGTTCAACTGGAGAGCAGCGATCGGCTTGTTGTGCTCATGCGCGCCGAAGCCGGCGTCGTCCAGCGGGTGACGGCCTTCTCGGCGGACTGCGAACTGGACGCCGGCGGGCGGCCTGTCGCCTGGCTCGAAGGCGTCACGCCAGCCGAGAGCGTGGCGGTGCTCTCTCGCTACGCGAAGGAACCGGCACACGCGAGCAGGATCGGCGCGGCAGCGGCGCCGTCAGGGCCATCGCCTGGCACGCCGATCCGGCGTCGGGGCCGGTACTTGACGCGCTGGTCGAGCCGGGCCAGCCCGAGAAGGTCCGTGAGCGCACGCTCTTCTGGATGGGCAGCGCCCGCGGGAAACACGGCCTCGAGACGCTGACGCGCCTTGTGAACAACGACGCGAGCGACCGTGTGCGCGAGCAGGCGGTCTTCGCCATCTCGATCAGCAAGGCCGGAGACACCACGGCGCAGCTCGTCGACATCGCTCACCGCAATTCGAGCGCGCGTGTCCGCGGCCAGGCCATCTTCTGGCTGGCGCAGAAAGCGGGCCAGAAGGTCGCCGGCGTGATCGCCGATGCCATCGCGAACGACCCGGACACCGAGGTGAAGAAGCGCGCGGTCTTCGCGCTGACCCGGATGCCGAAAGACGAGGGCGTTCCGCTGCTGATCGAAATCGCGCGCACGAACAGGAACCCGGCGGTCCGCAAGCAGGCGGTCTTCTGGCTGGGCCAGTCGAAAGACGCCCGCGCGCTCGCGTTTATCGAGCAGGTGCTGACGAAGTAGCCGGCGGTCGCAGCCTGGTCAGGATGTCCGGACCGGTGGCAATCCGCCCCGCCGGTCCCCTCCCCCGTGACCCTGCCCCCCTCTGGCGCCGACCCTCTGAATCACGTTCCATCCGCCAGTCAGCCGGCAAAGTGCAAGACCGGTGTACACTCTTGCGCGGCCTGCGATCTCGCATCCTTTTGCCCGCGGCGCGACGACCTTAACGCAATTGACTGTCCAGTGTTCGGGGTCCACTCCCTCAACGATCACGCCCGGAGCCACGCCGACTTGTGGCGCCTCTGGGGAAGTTACACGGGCACGTCGACACGCTAGAACGGCTGCAGGACGACACATTCGCCGGACTTGACGCCCTCCTCCCCTCCGTCCTCGACAAGGCGTTCAACGGCGAGCTGTAGGGCGCGTCGGCCAAGCTGTCGGCTGCGGCCGACGCGTGGGGCCGCCTGTCAATGCGCCGACGTGTGAGCGAACCTTGCCCCACGTCGCATGTGACAGGCGCCTGATGACACGTATAACGTGTTCCGTTATACTGGCGCTGAGACAGCCGGTTGGAGGCAGGACCGTTCGATGATCGTGTCCTTCGCGGATCGTGGCACCGCGGACCTGTTCAATCGGCTCGATACAAAGGCCGCTCGCCGGGTGTGTCCGCGCGAGTGCTGGCCGGTGGCCTGGCGCAAGCTCGACCAGATCAATGCGGCCGTCAGCCTGGCGTCCCTTGCGATTCCGCCGGGAAACCGCCTCGAAGCGCTTCGCGGAGATCGTGCCGGTCAATACAGCATTCGAATCTCGGGGCAGTGGCGCGTCTGCTTCAACTGGACCAGCGCTGGCCCCGCTGCTGTCTGCGTGGTCGACTATCACTAGGAGTTGTCATGGTGCGGATTCCATCTCACGGTCCGCCGACGCATCCAGGCGAGATGCTGCGCGAGGAGTTCCTCGTCCCGCTGGGCCTCACGCAGCGCGAACTGGCCGTTCGGCTTGGTGTCTCCTACCCGCGAGTCAACGAGCTGGTGCAGGGCCGGCGGGGAGTGACGCCCGACACGGCGCTCCGGCTCGAGCGCCTCTTCGGCATGGAAGCCCAGTTCTGGCTGAACCTCCAGCTCGCCTGGGATCTGTACCGGGCATCGCACTCGGAAGCCGCAAAAGCCATCCGGCGCATTCAGCGCCTGCCGCCGCGCAAGACGCGTCCCGCGGCGTGATGCGCGAAGTGACCTGGCGCAGCGACAGTGCAGGCGGGGGTGCGGCACCGCAGAGCGGCCGCGCGCCTCCTGGAATTCCCGGTCAGCCCACGGGATCGGCTGCCGCAACGCCGCGCGCCGTTACGGCTATGGCGATGGGTCAGACGGGTCGGACCACAGCGCGTTGAGCTCCAGCTCGATCTCCACGAACGGCTCCGCGCGCACGACGTCGGATCCTTCATGCGTCGCGAGGATCGTCCATCGCCCGGCATCGAGGCGAAGGACCTCCAGCGTCCGCGCGACCGGATCGATCAGCCAGGCGTGCGCCACCTGTTCGCGAGCGTAGATCGCGAGCTTCTTCGCACGATCGAGCCTCGCCGTCGAGGGGGACAGAATCTCGCACACCCAATCCGGGGCGAGCGGGAAGTAGGCCGTCTCAGGCAGACGCGACATCCGCGTTCGTCGCCAGCCGGCCCAGTCAGGCACGAGTACGTTTCCGCCGAAGTGGAGTTCCGGCTCGTAGAAAATCCACCAGCCTCCCGGACCGCCGCGGCCTTCGTGGAACGGCTGGACGAGCCGACCACCGACCACGGCCCCTGTGAGGGCATGGCGAGGCGAGGGCCGAGGCGAGGCGTGAAGCTCACCATCGACGATTTCCGCCACCATGATGTCGGGAATCTGCATCAGATCGTCGTAGGTGGCGGCGCGATCGAACGGAGGCACTCGCGGCATCGGCTGCATCATACATCGTCGTCTCGCACGGGTGATGCCAGGCAGACCCCGCTGCGAAACGGGCAGAATCGCGTCGGGCACCGAGGTCCGATTGCAGATTTCGACAGCCGCGCGGGCGCCAACAATCGCAGCCTCGGCCGGCCGACCGCTCCTCAGGCACTACGAACCGCGTCGGCCAGGCTGTCCCCCTCTCCCTGGTTCCTGGTTCCCGGTTCCTGGTTCCTGGTTCCTGGTTCCTGGTTCCTGGTTCCTGGTTCCTGGTTCCTGGTTCCTGGTTCCTGGTTCCTGGTTCCTGGTTCCCTCCTACCTATAACCTATTTAACCTGTAACCTATAACCTATCTCCTTCTACCTCACCCACCTGTCCATCCACTCGATGAACGTGTGATACCAGAGCGCGGAGTTCTGCGGCTTGTTGATCCAGTGCCCTTCGTCCGGGAACACCAGCAGCCGTGACGGCACGCCCTGGCGCTGCAGCGTCGTGAAGAGCTGGAGCCCTTCTCCGATCGGCACGCGGTAATCGATCTCGCCGTGCGTGACGAGCGTCGGCGTCTTGAAGTTCTTCGCGTAGGTGTGGGGCGACCACTTCGCGTAGCCCTCGGGGTTTGTCCACGGCGTGCCCTTCAGGTCCCATTCCGGAAACCAGAGCTCTTCGGTCGCGCCGTACATGCTGGTCAGGTTGAAGACGCCGGCATGGCAGACAATCGCCTTGAACCGGTTCGTGTGCCCCAGGAACCAGTTCATCATGTAGCCGCCGTAGGATGCGCCCGCCGCGCCGACGCGCGTCCTGTCGACGTAGGGCAGGCTTTCGGCGAAGTCGGCCCCCTTCATCAGGTCCTCGAACGGCTTTCCGCCCCAATCGCCGCCGATCTCGTCGGTGAGCTGCTGCCCGAAACCGGTCGAGCCGCGCGGGTTCGGCATGAACACGACGTAACCCGCCGCGGCGAACACCTCGGCGTTCCAGCGGAAGGTCCATCCATCGGTCCACGCGCCTTGCGGCCCGCCGTGGACGATGTAGAGCAGCGGGTACTTCTGGCCGTCCCGGAAAGCGGCCGGCTTGATCACCCACGCCTGGATCGTCGTGCCGCCCGCACCCGCGTAGGTCACGCTCTCGCCCGGCCTGAGCGCAAACTTCTCGAGTGCCGCCGTATTGGTCCGAGTGATGGGCGCCACTCCGGTTCCGTCGGCAGCCGATCTGAAGACTTCGGTCGGGGCCGTCAGCGAATTCCTCGAGAAGACGATGGTCTTACCGTCAGGGGTGAGCTGGACGTCGCCGTTCGAGCCATCCGCGATGATCATGCGGGGCGTGCCGCCGGCGAGCTCCTGGCGGAACACTCGCACCGAGGCCCGGTCTTCGGCCGTGAAGAAGAACGCCCTGGAGTCCGGCGTCCACGTCCAGCCGTCCACGGAACGATCGAACCCCGAGGTGACCGGGCGTCGTTCGCCCGACTTCCGGTCGTAGACCTGGAGCTCAAATCGATCGGCCTCGTAGCCGGCCCGGGCCATCGAGTGGAACGAGAGGTACTTCCCGTCGGGTGAGTACAACGGCCCGCTGTCGGCGCCGGGCGTCGTCGTGATCTGGCGCGGCGTGGCTGTCGCGTCCGAGAGATCGAGCGTGAAGACGTCGCTGTTGGTGCTGAGCGCCTCGACCTTGTCGGTCTTCTTGACGAACGCGATCTCCTTCGAGTCGGGTGAGAACGCGTAGTCTTCCGGTCCCCCCAGGGAAAATGGCGGGACGTCGGCCGCGCCGGGAGTCAGATCTCTCGGCACCCCGGACCCGTCCGACGGCGCCAGGAACAGGTGACTGTACCGGCCGTCCTTCCACACGGTCCAGTGCCTGAACAGCAATCCGTCAGCCAGGTGCGCGCGGACCTTGCTCGACTCGCGGGCCTTGAGCTTCTGTTCGTTGCAGGAGGCGTCCGGACATTCGGGAAAGACATCCGAGACGAAGGCGATCCACTTTCCGTCGGGCGACCACGTCTCGCCGGAGGCCTCGGTGGCGATCGCCGTGACCTTTCGGGGCTCCCCGCCGCCCGCCGCCACCACCCAGATCTGCGAGCTGCCGTCCCGCGCCGACACGAACGCGATCAGTTTCCCGTCGGGCGACCAGCGGGGCCGATCCTCGGCCTTGTCGCCTGCGAGAAGCCGTGCCGGCTCTCCGCCGGTGATCGGCACGATCCAGATGTGGTTCACGCGGGAGTTCTGCGTCTCATCGACCTCGGTGATGACATACGCGACGCGCGTGCCGTCGGGCGACAGCTGCGGGTCGGAGACGCGCCGGAGCTTCAGCATCTCCTCAACGGTGAACTTCGGCGGAGCCGCCGTCTGCGGGAGGGCCGCTTCAGGCAAGCCGAGGATCGAGCCGAACACGAGGATGACTGCGAAACGGCGGAAACGCATCATGTGACCTCCCCCGAAGCGCCCGACATACGGGCGCTCCCTCGAAACCTCGTGAGGATAGCACGCTCACCCGGCGCCCGGATGGCAGGCCGATTCCGGCATCGGCCTTGCCACACTCCATACCCATGGGACGCCAATCGGCCGATCTTCCCATCACCGGGCACAGGGTTGGCAAAGACTGCGTACCCGGACCGAAGAACGGATCGCAGCATCCGAGTCACGGCGCCGGCCCAGGCGACATCGTCCGGGTGCGAGGCGCGTTGTGGCGCCTGCGGGATGTCACCGCGTATGCCGATTGCCGGGCACTCAATCTGGACCAGCTCGATGCCGGGGCGGCAGGAGTGCGGCGCGTCCTGCTCTTCCCGTTCGATCGGCCCGAAGTCGTCCCGAGAACGTCCGGGTGGCGGCTCGTGTCGAAACGAAGGTGGAGCCGGCATCTGCTCCGGCTGCTGCGGGGAACGGGACCGGGCGACAGCCTGACGGCCCTGGCCGCCGCCGGCATCGATCTTCTGCCGTATCAGGTTGAGCCGGCGCTGGCGATACTCCACGGGCTGGCGTCGCGCGTGCTGCTGGCCGACGAGGTCGGCCTGGGCAAGACCATCCAGGCCGCGCTCGTGCTGGCAGAGGGGATTGCGCGGGGCCGTATTCATCACGCGCTGATCGTGACGCCGGCCGGCCTGCGCGATCAGTGGTCCGCAGAGCTGCGCACGCGGTTCGGCGTCGAGTCGACCGTTGTCGATGCGCAGTGGCTGCGCCAGTCGACTCAGCAGTGGCCCCCGACGGTCAACCCGTGGACGATCCCGGCGGTCGTGATCACGTCCCTGGACTTCGTCAAGCGGCCGGAGAATCTCGGCGCGCTCTCCACCGTGACGTGGGATCTCTTCATCCTGGACGAGGCGCATTCAGCAGCCCGTGGCACCGATCGCGGCGCCGCGGCAGCCGAGCTGGCCAGTCGCGCGCGCACGAACCTGCTGCTCACCGCGACCCCGCACTCGGGCGAGGGCCGCGCGTTCGAGGACCTGTGCCGCATCGGGGCGCTCAGTCCGGGTGAGCCGATCGCGCTGTTTCGCCGGACACGCGACGCAGGCCATCGCGTGCGCAGGCATCTGCACGTTCTGAGAGTCCGGCCGACGCACGAAGAACAGGAGATGCACGACGTGCTGGCCGCATATGCCTCGCGCGTGTGGGACGCGGTGTGGCCGGAGCGGTCTCGAGGCGGCCGCCTGGCCGTCGTGGTGCTCCTCAAGCGCGCGGCGTCCAGCGCCTCATCGCTCGAGCGGTCGGTGGAATACCGGCGGGCGCGGTTGTCCGGGGATGCACCGTGGGAACCCATTCAGCTGGGGCTGCCGCTCGAAGACGAGGATCGGGCAGACGATGAGCCCGGCGAGGGACTCGAAGCCCCCGGGCTGCCCGACGCCGCAGAGGAAGGCGCGTGGCTCGCACGCCTGTCGGAGGCGGCCGCCCGTGCAGCGTCCCGGGAGTCCAAGCTGGGCGCGCTTTCGCGCCTGCTCGGCCGCACCTCGGAGCCGGTCGTCGTGTTCACCGAGTTTCGCGACACCTTGCGGCGGATCGCCGGGCTGCTCGCACCGTCGGTCGAGTGTGCGCTGCTGCACGGCGGTCTCGACCGCGACGCGCGGCGGGACGCACTCCGCCGGTTCGAGTCGGGAAGCGCCCGCGTGCTGCTCGCAACCGATGCAGGCGGTGAGGGCCTGAACCTGCAGAGCCGATGCAGGATCGTCGTGAACGTCGAGCTGCCGTGGAATCCCATTCGGCTGGAACAGCGCATCGGGCGGGTCGATCGCATCGGGCAGCGCCGGACCGTGCATGCCATGAACCTCGTGGCGAATGCGACCTTCGAGACTTCGCTCATGGCGAAACTGGCAACGCGGGTCGGTCGGGCCAGGGCTGCGCTCGGATCCGTCGAGGATCCGCTCGGAGTCACCGATGAGATCGCCATCGCCGATGCGGTCATCCGCGACACCGACTTGCCTGACCTCCGTGGCGAGACGGACGTCCCGCCCGGTTCTTCAGGTGTGCCGATCGTCGTTCCGCGTCTTCTCGAGCGCGCGAGGGCCGAGTGCGCTCGTGCCGCCCAGTGGCGGACATGGCGCCTCGGGCCGGCATGCGGCCCGGATCGCGTTACCTGGAGCGCTGGCGATCGGACGCAGGTGTGCGTCATACCGCGACGCCGGCTGCTGCGCGGGCTCGGGCGCGCCGGGAACGAACCCGGCGCCTTCGGCGGGGTGGCGGCCTCGGCCGGCGTCGTGTGTGTGTTCGTCGCGCGCTACGTCGACCGCGGCGGACGGCTCGTCGAGGAGTCGCTCATTCCGCTCGAGGGTCGCGGCGCCGTGCCGTGCATCCGAACGCGTGCGGATCAACGAAACGCGATCGCCTCGATCCTCGCCGTGCACGGACCGGCCCTGTGCGCCAGGGCTCGATGCGCCGCAGAGCTCCGGCTCGCAGAGATCGCGGCTTCGTGCCGGGCCGGAGCCGCCTCACCGCGGGATCGGGAAATCGCCCTGGCCCAATCGGTTCGGCAGGCATCTCGTCTCGCGGGGCCGAAACAGATCGGGCTGTTCGATCGCAGGGCCGATCGCGACCGGGAGGACTTCCTGTCGATCCTCGAGGCGCGTCGCCGGGCGAGCCACGACCGCCTTTGCGCACTCGACGCTGCCTCGGTGGTCTCGCTTGCGGCTGGTCCGGAGCTGGCGTTCTTCCTGGTCGTGTCGGGGTGAAGGTGCGCGAGGTGGCTGATTCGCGGCCGTTCCACGCGCGCCTGCACGGGAAGGAGGATCGTGCACGAAGCGGCTCGACCTGGAGCCGGGAGAACGCCCCTCAGCCCAACGGGCGATTCGAGGATCTCGTCGCGTGGCGGATGGGGCGCGAGCTGGCTCGCCGGATCTACGAGTTCACACGCTCCCGGCCCGTCGCCAGGGACCACGTTCTCTCCGGCCAGATGCGCCGGGCGGCCCTGTCGGCCATGTCGAGTGTCGCGGACAGCTTCGAGCGCGACACCTCTGTCGAATGTCTTCGATCCCTGTCGGCTGCCCGGGCATCGTGCGTGGAGCTGCGGTCGCTGCTCTACGTCGCCTCCGACAGCGGCCTGCTCGGTGATGCCGCGTTCGACGATCTGCTGGCTCGCATCAGCGAGCTTGGCCGACTGGTGTCGGAGCTTCGGGCGACGATGACCAGGAAGATCGAGGCGCGGGCATCGCGCATGACATGGCGCCCGCCGGTTTCGCAATGGCCTGCCCGGCGCGGCCGGTGATCGCACGCCATGCTCCCTGGATTCAGCGGCAATCTCGTTTCCGAGTATTTCGCAGAAGAGCTGCTCGCCGCTTCATTTGCCGGCGAGCTTGGCGAGGCAACCTGCGAGAAGGGCCGCCGGCTCCTTGCCGGATGGTGGAAGGGATCGGGTTCGCGGATGGGCCCGGCCCTGAGCATTCGCGCGGTGGTCGACCTCGGCGCCGTGCCCGTCTTCGAGGCACTGGGCTACGAGGCGTCGCATCCGCGGCCGTCCCGCCACGAGACCGCAGTGTCGGTCGATCTTGCGGCGCTCGGAAGCCGCGTGCCGCTGGTTGTGACGGCGTGGGGCGAGGCGCTCGATCACGTCTGGTCGGAGGTCGCGAGAGAGGCCGTGCGCCTCGGCGCGCCGTGGGTCTTCTCGTTCAACGGCCGTGAACTGCGGCTCTCGGACTGCGGCCGTCTTCACGCGCGCAGGCACGTCGCCTTCGATCTGGCCACGAGCCCGGACCACCCGGCCGTCTTCGCCGTCTTGTGGAGCCTGTTGAGGCCGAGCGCACTCGTCCCGCCGGCGGTTGTCCCGGGCCCGGCACCCGCACCCTGCCAGTCGCTGCTCGACAGGATCGTCACCGACTCAGCGCGCCACGCGGTCCGCGTCTGCGCGTCGCTGCGGGCAGGCGTTCGTGAGTCGTTGACGCACCTGCTGAACGGCCTGGTCCCGCCGGATCGGGGTCGTCGCCAGGACTCGATCTCGCCGGATCGGCTCTGGTGGACCTACGACCAGGCGCTGACGCTCGTCTATCGCGTGCTGTTCCTCCTTTTCGCCGAAGCGCGCGGACTGGTCCCCATGTGGCACCCGATCTACCGCGACGGCTACACGGTGACCTCGCTGTGCGAGCAGGCCGAGAAGCCGGGAAGGGCGGCCGGGCTGTGGGAAGCGCTTCAGGCGATATCGCGGCTCGCGCACGCCGGGTGCGTGGCCGGCGACCTGCGCGTCACGCCGTTCAACGGCCGCCTGTTCGCCCCTGGTCGAACCCCGCTCGTCGAGGCCCGGCGCATCGATGACGAACAGATCCGGCGGGCGGTGCTCGCCGTGGCGACGCAGCCCGGCCGATCGGGGCGGCAACGCGTCGCCTTTCGCGACCTGGGCGTCGAGCAGCTGGGCTCGGTCTACGAAAGCGTGCTCGACTTCGAACCGTCTCTCGAAGAGGCACCGGCCGCACCTTCGGGAGCTGCCCGCGGTCGCGCCCGGACTGTCCGGGTCGGCCTCGTCGGCCGGGGCGACCGGCGGAAAGCCAGCGGCACGTTCTACACACCCCGCTCGATCACGGAGTACCTCGTGCGACGAACGCTGCGCCCGCTGGTGGACGGCGCAGGCTCAGGCGCGATTCTCGGCCTGCGGGTGCTCGACCCCGCCATGGGCAGTGGCGCGTTCCTGGTCGCGGCGTGCCGCTATCTCGCGTCGGCGTACGAGGCTGCCATGGTCCGCGAGGGGATCTTCAGCTCGTCCGAGGTCACCGACGTCGATCGCGCGGGTTTCCGTCGTCTTGTCGCGGAACGGTGCCTGTTCGGCGTCGATCTGAATCCGATGGCGGTCCAGGTTGCGAGGCTGTCGATCTGGCTGACGACGCTCGCGGCGGAGAGACCGCTGACATTTCTCGATCATCACCTCGCCGTGGGCGACAGCCTGGTCGGTGCGTCACTGGACGATCTGGTGCGCCGGCCGGCCAGTCGCAGAGGCCGGGCCGGGCCGGACACGACCCTCCCCTTCTTCGACAATTCGATCGTGGGATCCGCACTGCAGTCCGTGTTGCCCATCAGGCGTCGGCTCAGTGAACCGGACGACAACGTGTCGGTCGTGCGCGAAAAGGAGCGGCTCCTGGCGAACATCGAGGCGGTCGATCCCGTGCTCGCGCGCTGGAGGGCTGCAGCCGACCTCTGGTGTGCGAGATGGTTCCCGGACGTGGATGACAAGTCGGCGCCGTCCGCGCAGGAAGTGGGAGACCTGATCTCGCGCCTGGTGGGCAGGGCGTCGGGCTTGCCGGACCATGTCGCCCGCCCGCATCTGGACCGGGCCCGGCTGGTGGCGGAGCAACGGCGGTTCTTCCACTGGTCGCTGGAGTTCCCGGAGGTCTTCTTCGATGCGAAGGGCGAACCGCGCGCCGACGGCGGATTCGATGCCGTCATCGGAAACCCGCCTTGGGACATGATCCGCGGCGATACAGGCGACGCCGCGGGACGAAGCGAGACGGCCCGGCTTGCGAGGCAGCTGACGAGATTCGCACGCGAGTCTGGCGTGTACTCCGCCGTCGGGCACGGACATCGCAATCGCTACCAGCTGTTCGTCGAACGCTCGCTTCGCATCGTCAGGCGCGGCGGCATGGTGGGGCTCGTCGTGCCGTGGGGCCTCATGTCCGATCATGGCTGTGAGGGTCTGCGGGGGATGTTGCTCGAGAGGTGCCGGACCGATGCGATCGTCAGCTTCGACAACACCGACGGCATCTTTCCCATCCACCGCGGCCTGCGATTTGCCCTGCTGACCGCATCTCCCGGCTCCCCCACCAGGCGGGTCCCGTGCCTGTTCGGAGCCAGGAATCCGGCGGTTCTCGAGACCATTCCGGACCTGCGCGAGGCAAGCGAGGAAGGGCCATTCCCGTTGTCGCTCTCCCTTGACCTGATCAGGAGAGTGAGCGGGCCGGCCCTGGTGGTCCCTCACGTGCGCGACCGGCTCGATCTTGCCATCCTCGAGAGGACGACCGCGTCGTATCCGGCGCTTGCCGACGATCATCCCGGCTGGGGGGCCCGGTTCGGGCGCGAGCTGAACGCGACCGACGATCGTTCGCTCTTTCTCACCCGCGGCCCGCTTCCCGTGGTCGAGGGCAAGCACGTCGAGCCCTTCCTGGTCCACATCGACCGGTGCGCACGATTCCTGGCCGGGGTGCGGTGCCTGCGATCGGCCCGGCTGCGACACTCGGTCCGGCGACCTCGCCTCGCCTACCGGGACGTCGCCGCCTCCGGCAATCGCCTCACGCTCATCGCTGCCATCGTGCCCGCCGGTGCGATAACCGTCCACACGCTCTTCTGTCTCAACACGCCGCTCGGTCAGGATGATCAGGCATTCGTGTGCGGAGTGCTGAACTCCTTCGTCGCGAACTTCCTCGCGCGGCTCCGGGTCACCACGCACCTTGGCGTGGCAGGTGTCGAACGCCTGCCAGTCCCGCGGCCCTCACTGGCCTCGACGGCATATCGCCGCATCGTTGCTCTGGCCGGAACGCTGGCTGGAACCGGCGAAGCGGATGCCGACGCGTACGTCACGCTGCAGGCGGAGGTCGCGCGGCTGTACGAGCTGTCGGACGACCAATTCCAGCACGTGCTCGAGTCGTTTCCGCTGGTCTCACAGGGGCTGCGGAATCGAGCTCTCGCGGCATTCTCCGCCCTCAGCGGAAACGGGTAGACTCGAGATGCCCCCGCGGCGGTCCCGTCATCAGGAGACCGCCACACGCCAAACCGCGCCCGTCGCCGGGACCCTGGCGGAGCGATGCCGGCGTCTCAAGCAAGGTGGACCCCATGGCTGCACAGATCTCGTCGGCCGAGCGCCGCCGCCTCTCGCGGATGCCGGTGATCTTTGCCGCGCACGGCGCGCCAATCCTGCTCGAAGATCCCGCGTGGATGTCCGAGCTTGCCTCGTGGGCGGCGGCCATGCCGAAGCCCTCGAGCATCCTGATGATCTCAGCTCACTGGGAGGAACGTCCGACCACGCTCGGCGCCACACGGCAGGTGCCGCTCGTGTACGACTTCTACGGTTTTCCCGGGCGCTTCTACGAGACGGAATATCCGGCCCCTGGGGCCCCCGAGCTGGCCGGGCGCGTGCGCGAGCTCCTGCGGGACAAGAGCATTCCATTCGCCCAGGACCCGGATCGAGGCCTCGATCATGGGGCCTACGTCCCCCTGGTCGCGATGTATCCCGCGGCGGACGTGCCGGTGCTGCAGGTCTCGATGCCCGGCCTCGACCCCAACGTGCTCTTCGAGTTCGGGCAGGCACTCGCGCCGCTTCGATCAGAGGGCGTGTTGATCTTCGGCAGCGGCTTCCTCACGCACAACATGAGCTATGCGTTCCGGCCGGGCACGCCGGCCTGGGCGCGGGAGTTCGATGCGTGGGCCGCCGAGGCGCTTCAGCGATTCGACGTGGACGCGCTCCGGCAGTTCCAGTCGCGCGCGCCCGGGGCAAGGATGGCACTCCCCACCTGGGAGCACTACGCGCCGGTTCTCGTGTCGGCGGGCGCAGTCGGCGAGGATCGGCCGGCCACGAGTTTTCCCATCACCGGCTTCTGGCTGGAAGGCGCTTTCACGAAGCGATCCGTCCAATTCGACTGAATCCGCATCCGCCGGTCATTTCAGGAAACCCACCAGGATGCTGCTCCCGAGCACGGCGAGCACGATGCCCGTCAGCCCCGCGAACAGCCAGTCCCGGTCACGAACGTATTCGGCGCACGAGATCAGCACCCGGAGTGCCGGTGTCACCATCAGCACGATGAGGCCGGCCTGCAGAGGGATGTTGCGCGCCCGTGCGGAGGGCACGCCAATCCATAGGGCCAGGCCGATGCTCAGCAGCACCGCGCTGACGGTGACCCCGCCGAGCAGCACCCAGCCGATCATCCGCTCGAGGCGTTGGATTTCGGCACGATCATCGACCGTCATCGGAACGCCCTCACCAGCATCAGCACCGACACGACCACCAGCACGACAGCCATGAAGACTTTGAGCCACCTGGCGCTGGATCGCTCTCCGATTCTGATTCCAGCCCGTGATCCGAGAAGCACACCGAGCACGGTCGACGCGGCCAGCGGCGCGACAATCTCGCCGCTTCCGTAGTAGATGAGCGCCCCGGCCGTGGCGGTCACGCCGATCATGAATGCGCTGGTCGCGGCGGCGGCCCGGATCGGCACGCCGCACCAGGCGTTGAGCACCGGCACCTTGACGATGCCCCCGCCCACGCCGAGCAGCGTCGAGATGTTGCCGGCCAGAAACGAGGCGCCCAGGGCGAGGGGAAGCCGCCTGATGCGATAGACGACGTCGCGGCCCGATTCCTGGTCGAAGAACCGCCCGCCCAGCCTTCCGGGCTCGGCCGCGGGGTCGAGGATGACGTTGCGGGTATCGAGTCTCGACAGCATGACGGCTGCAACCGACATGGACATCACCGCAAAGAGGACCTTGAGTGTCGCATCCGGAATGTACCAGGCGGTCACGCCGCCGGCGACGCCTCCGATGGCCGTCGCCACCTCGAGCGCCATGCCCAGGCGGAGGTTGATCAGTTGTTTGCCGGAGGAGTGGGCCGACACCGTGCTCGACGTCGCGATCACGGTGACCAGGCTGACACCAACGGCAGTCTTGATGGGGAGGCCGCCGGCCAGCACGAGAAAGGGCACCAGGAATACGCCGCCGCCCAGCCCGAGCATCGCACCCAGGACCCCGGCCACGATGCCCATCACGCCTGCGGCGGCGAGGAATTCAGCCGTCATCTGGGAATCAGCGTACTGCCTCCGCCGCCTGCCGGGCAATCTCCAGGCAGGCGCCGCGGTTTCACAGGATTTCACACCGATCGCGGATCCGGTCTGTGGAACGGTCCGCCAGCCGCCGATAGTGAACACTGGTTGGCCGTGACCGGCCGTTCACACGTGGATCTGCCCGAAGGAGGGCCAGATGGATGGGAGCGTCTCGGCGGCGCTTGGGTTCCGCGCGAACGATCTGCACCGCTGGAATCTCGCTCAGCTCAGGTTTCTGCTCCGGCGGGTCCGGCGGGGCAACACGGAAATCTGGCTCATCCTGGCACTCTTTCTCCTGGGCGGGCTCCTGGTCATGGAATCGGCATCGGGGCGTGCCGTCCTGAGTCTCTACTCCCTGCCAACCGTTGTGTCGGCCTACCGATACGGTCGCAGGCACGCCACGTTGACGGCGCTCGGCAGCGTCCTGCTGGTCGTGCTGCTGCTCCAGTTCGATCCGGACATCGGGCTCAAAGCCCCGGTGTTTCGGGACGCGATCGGCGGATGGCTGGACCTCACGGCGTGGGGCGGCGCGCTCATCCTGACGGCGTACCTGATGGGGACGCTCTACGAGCACCGGAGCAGGCAGGTCGCCGAGTTGCGCGAGACCTACCACGGCGTCCTGCTCATCCTCCGCCATTTCATCGCGAAGGACGGATTCACGGAGAGTCATTCGTACCGGGTCTCGATGTACGCGTCCATCATCGCGACGCAGATGGGGCTCGCCGACGCCGAGGTGGAGGACATCCGGGCCGCGGCGCTGCTGCACGACATCGGCAAGCTGAAGGTCAGCCGCGATCTGCTCCACAAGGCCGCCCGGCTTTCCGAGGACGAAGTGCACGAGATGAGGACGCACGTCGATCGCGGTGCGGAGATGCTCGAGCCGACGCGGGGAGCGCTCCGGAGGGTGCTGCCGATCGTGCTCGCGCACCACGACCGGTTCGACGGCAACGGCTACCGGCCGGCCTCTGGCGAGGAGATTCCACTCGGCGCGCGGGTCATCGCCGCGGCGGACACCTATGACGCGCTGGTCAGCGATCGCCCGTACCGCAAGGGAATCTCGCCGATCGATGCCAAGGAATCGATCGAGCGAGGATCGGGCACCGAGTTCGACCCGGCCGTGGTCGAGGCATTCCTGCGGGCCTTCCGCCGGGGCCAGATGGACATCGATCCGATCGTCGTCTAGAAGAGCTGATATCGGCGGCACCCGTGTCGGCCTTGCCCGTGGCCCGTTCGAATTCGACGACGGCGGGACAACCGAAGCCCTGCGCCGCCTTCGGGACCTTCCGTGGGGGCATGGTCACACGCGCCTTCCTGTCTCGTGAATTCGAATCGTCATCGCTGCCAATAGCGGTCAGCCGCCGGCCAGACGTGATTCGCCTCAGCACAACGCCGACAGCGCGCCCGGCAGGGCACGCAACTCGAAGCGTGTGCCGTGGCAGATGCGATCGCCGTCGGCCGCAAATTCGAGCGGGCGGTCGCATTCGATGACCGCGTGAACCGCCGGGATGATTTCGAGCGCCCACGAGGGAATCCGCCAGCCGTTCACCAGGCACAGGAAGGCCCAGATCAGCCTGGCCCTGGAGAGCGCCGGCACGACGCACAGGTCGAGCAGGCCGTCGTTCATCTCCCCGTCGACAGGAAGTCCGAGGCCGCCGCCGAAGTAGCGTCCGTTGGACGCGCACACGCCGAAGATCGGGATCTCCCGGGTCACGGCCGGCCGGCGGTCTGAGCCTGCGACGGTGATTCGCGCGCGGCACAGGGAGGCCCGGGCCAGTGCGGCCAGCCCGGCGACCCGATACGAGGTTGAGCCGGCGGCCTGGACGAGGCGGCGGACGCGCGAGCCGCGGCGGGTCAGCCGGTCGATTGTCAACGCCGCGTCGGCCGGCACGCCCATCACGCCGATGGTCGTGAAGCACCGGCCGTTGACCGAGCCGAGATCGAGCCGGCGCGTCGGGCCGTTGACGATCCGTTCAGCAGCGGACCCGGGCTTCCTCGGCAGCCCGAGCGAGCGCTGGAAGTCGTTGCCGGTGCCGAGCGGGATGACGCCGAAGGGCACTCCGGTGCCGGACAGCACGTGGGCGATTCGGCCGACGGTCCCGTCGCCACCCGCTGCGATGATTCCCCCCGAGCGGCGGTCGATGGCCGACGAGGCAAGCCGCACCATCTCGTCGACGCTTTCCGGATAGGCGAATTCGCAGTTCCACCTGCGGGACAGGCGATCGCGAACCTCGCGCTCCCAGTTGGAATGGCCGGCCCGCCTGGCATGGCGATTCACGAGCACACTGACCGTGCCGTTGCGAATTCGATCGGCGCTCACGTGACTGGTGTCCTCCTGCGGGCGCCCGATCGCGTTCCGCCGGGTGTGCCGGAAGCCGCCAGGGCTTCGGCCCCGATCGAAGCGCCGACATTCCCCGTGTCGAGTCTCGTGCGATCCCGAGGGGTTGTCGCGTTGGCGCCAGCGCTGGCCGGGTTTTACGAGGAGCTGCCAAACAAGGCGTGCAGGCCGCTTCCGGACCTCCGCTCTATTGTGCTCAGTTGCCGCGCCATTCTCTCACGAGAGGCAAGGTGAACGAGCAGATGATCCGCGGCACGGATGGCATCGAGCAGAAGAGTCTCATCGAGCCGCCTTTCCGCCCTGGCTGCCTGCCGGTTCGCCTCGACCCTCAGGACCGCGAGCGACCCGGCCAGTGCGCGCACCGATGTGCGGAGACCGTCGCCCTGGTAGGCGATCCAGGCTCCAAACGCGTGGGCGGCAAGGAACTGACGGACGGGCCTGGCGAAATCGCCCCACACGGGCCGCACGAATCGTGCGTCGGTCGCCTCGAGGCCTTCGGGCAGCACGGGCCCGGCCAGACCGGCCGGGATGGTCCCGGTGATGAGGCGGAACAGGCGGCCACTGGCGTCCACTCCGGTCATCAGGCCGTCATCTCCGGCCTGTCGCGACTCGGTGAATTGTCGGTACGAACCTCAGCAGCGGGCCCCGGCTCGGTGTCCACGATCGGATGCGCTCGGCCGATCCCGCGATCAGCCCGAGCGCACTCTCCGGTGTGAGATCGCGCCGCGCGAACGTGCGGACGACGAATCGTTCCCATGCGTCGTAGGAGTCGAGATCGAAGAGCACGCCCGGTCGGATCAACGGGGGATAGGTGCGGGTCGCGTCGAAGGATTCGAGCGGCCGGTCCACGCATAGCGGCGGGTCGCCCACCGGCTCGAGCGCCGAGCCCTCGCGGAACAGCTGCCGGGCCGCCGTCGGGCAGTAGTGCGAGAGCGAGACAAACGTCCCGCGCGAATCGGTCAGCGCGATGCGAGGAAACTGCCGGCACGAGACCGGAAGGCTGTCGTGCCCGATGTCGCGATGGATCACACAGAGGTTGCCGCCCGCGCGATCGAAGAACGCGCATGCGCCGCCGGGAGCGAACCCGAGAACGGCCACGGCATCGGGTGGAGGATCCGGCGGGTAGACGAACGGCGCTTCGCCTCGCGTCGAGCCCGACGCCTGGACGCCTGCAGGCGCGCCGGGCGCGCCGGAGTCACGCGTCGCCGATGGTTTCGCTGAAAGTCTGAGCCGGCCCGAGGCCATGGCCTCGGTGACGCGGCGATGTGCGGCATTCTCGATCGGGATGATCCAGCCGGCCGTGCAGCACGCCCCGGCGTGATGGCATGTGTAGTCAGCGTGCAGGTCGAGCGCGAAGACACGCGGGCCCATGGCTCAATCGCCGGATCGCCGCGCGCGTGCACGCGGGTTCGACCTCACGCGAGAGTCTCGCCGGGCCGGCCGCTCCTGTAGAGACGCACGTCGACCTTCTCCATGGTGGCCAGACCCTCGGTCACGTTGTCGTCGATCCTGACCAGGAACGCTTCGAGTTTCTCCCGCGAGTCGACGATCTCGATGATGATGGGCAGGTCGAGCGACAGCCGTTCCACCTTGAACGTGTGCAGCCGGCTGTGGGCCCCAAAGCCCATCATGCCCCGGAGGACCGTGGCTCCCGCCAGGCCTTCCTCGCGCGCCTTGAGCACGATCCACTCGTAGAGGGGCTTCCCTTCGTGGCGGTCGCTCTCACCGATGAAAATCCGCAGCAGGCAGCCTTCGCGCGGGATCACCATGACCCTACCTCCAGACGACGTTCGCAGCGAGCCGGCCGAGCCAGACGGCCCACAGCCCCAGCACGAGGTGGGCGCCGACACTCATCGATCCAGCGAGGCGCTGCCCTTCGCGGATGAGGTTCACCGTCTCGTTGCCGAACGCGGAAAACGTCGTATAGCCTCCAAGCAGGCCCACGATCAGGAATGTCCGCGATCCTGCGCCCAGCGCGCTGTGGGCTTCCGCCAGTTGCGACAGGAGGCCGATGGCGAAACAGCCTGTCACGTTGACGGCCAGCGTTCCGTACGGAAACGTGGATGCCGGAACGAGCGACTGTACGAGGCCGCCGATCAGGTAGCGCAGGACCGACCCCACGAACCCTCCGGCTCCCACCAGCAATACTTTGCCCATTGCGGTCTTTCCCGTGGGGCTCCGCTCCGCCATCACTCCGCGAGATCGCGGCAACCTCGTTCGGGCCCGGGGCGGAGGCGATCGGGCACCGTCCAGAATACCGCGAACGCTGCTACGATAAGCGCGATTTGGAGGAGAAACCGCCATGCGCGTGAACCCCGCCTGTCGCCTCCTGATGGCCGCCCTCACCTGTCTCGCAACCTCTCTCCCTGCAGTCTCCGCCGCGCAGTCCATGGCGCCGCTGGCGGATTCGAAGGCGATGGTCGTCTCGGGCAACGTGCGCTTCACCGTGCTGACGCCGCGGATGATTCGCATGGAGTGGTCGGCGACCCGCCAGTTCGAGGACCGCGCCTCCCTCGTGTTCATCAACCGGCGGCAACCCGTGCCTCGGTTCACGATCGAAACGCGGCAGGGATGGGTCACCATCACGACCGACAGCCTCGTCCTCCGCTACCGGCGCAGCAGCGGCATGTTCACGGAGAAGAATCTGTCGGTGGAGTTCCGGCTGGACGGCAAGCCCGCGACGTGGCGGCCTGGCATGCCCGACACCGGCAATCTGCGCGGGACCACCAGGACACTGGACGGCGTCAATGGCCCTTCGAACATCGAGCCCGGTCTGGTCTCGCGTGACGGCTGGGTCGTCGTCGACGACACCTCGCGCCTGCTCTATGACGACAGCGACTGGCCATGGGTGACCCCGAGGCCCGCCGGCGGCCGGCAGGATTGGTATTTCATGGGCTACGGACACGACTATCGGGGCGCGCTCTCGGAGTTCACGAGCGTTGCGGGGAAGATCCCCCTGCCCCCGCGCTTTGCATTCGGCGTCTGGTGGTCGCGCTACTGGGCCTACACCGACAGCGAGTTCAAGGACCTCGTCGGCCAGTTCGACAACAACAGCGTGCCGCTCGACGTGCTCGTGGTCGATATGGATTGGCACCAGACCTTCGGCGGCGCGTGGGGCAACGAGAAAGACCAGTCCGGCCATACGAAGGGATGGACGGGCTTCACCTGGGACCGGAACTATTTCCCCGATCCGGAGGAGTTCCTGAGGTGGGTCGGCGAACGGGGCCTCCGGACGCCACTCAATCTGCATCCGGCCGCGGGCATACAGCCGTGGGAATCGCAGTACCCCGCGATGGCCCGGGCCATGGGCATCGACCCCGCCACGAGCCGATACGTCCCCTTCGACGTCGTCGACAAGAAGTTCGCGGTGAACTTCTTCGACCTGGTGATTCACCCGCTCGAAGCCCAGGGCGTGGATTTCTGGTGGCTGGATTGGCAACAGAGCGACAAGACAAAGCTCGAAGGGATCAACCCCACCTGGTGGCTCAACTACGCCTTCTTCACCGACATGGAGCGGCAGGGAAAGCACCGCCCTCTCATCTTTCACCGTTGGGGCGGGTTGGGGAACCATCGCTACCAGGTCGGGTTCTCCGGCGATACCTACTCGACGTGGCCGTCGCTGGCGTTCCAGCCGTACTTCACCGCCACGGCAGCCAACGTCGGGTTCGGGTACTGGAGCCACGACATCGGCGGCCACATGAACGGCCCGGTGCAGCCGGAGCTCTACGCGCGGTGGATCCAGTTCGGCGCGTTCAGCCCGATCCTCCGGACCCACACCACGAAGAACCCCGACGCGGAGCGCCGCATCTGGGCGTATCCCCCGGAGTTCTCCACGCCGATGCGCGACGCCTTCCTGCTGCGCTACGCGATGATTCCCTACATCTATTCCGCGGCGCGCCAGACCTACGACACAGGCATCCCGTTTCTGAGGCCGATGTACTACGACAGTCCGGGCGACGAGGACGCGTACCGGGCCAAGGATCAGTACCTGTTCGGCGACAGCCTCGTGGTCGCTCCCGTCGTGCGGGAACGCGCGAAGGAGACGGGCCTGGCGTCGCAGTCGGTGTGGCTGCCGGCCGGATCATGGATCGAATGGTATTCAGGGGCCAGGTTCGAGGGAGCAAGGACGATCGAGCGGTCCTTCTCGCTCGAGGAGATCCCAATCTACGTCAAGGCCGGCGCGGTCATCCCGATGCAGCCGCCGATGCGCCGGTCGGGCGAACGGCCGGTCGATCCTCTCATCCTGACCGTGTTCCCGGGATCGGAAGGCAGCACACGCGTCTATGAGGATCAGGGTGATTCGATTGGATACCAGAAAGGCGAATGCGCGTGGACGCCGGTGCGGCATCGCACCGATGCCGGCCTGACACGCATGATCGAGGTGCTCGCGGCGGAGGGCGCGTATCCCGGGATGCCGGCTCAACGTGGATACGAGATCCGGCTCCGCGGCACACTGCCGCCGAAGCAGATCGTCGTGGGCGGCCGTCCGGCCACGCGCGTGGACTACGACGCCGCCCGGAGGGCGGAGTCCAACGTGCCAGGCCCGCTGAGCGTCCCGCGCTGGTGGTTCGACGGCGAGGCCATGACGACCTACATCGCCGTTCCGCCGGCCGCCGTGTCGAGCGCTGTCGAGATTCGCGTAACGCCCGCGGCCGCGCCTCCAGATGTGACGGGGCTGGTCGACCGCTTCCCCGGAATCCAGCGACGGCTTCACGACCTTCACAACCTGGTGAACCGTGGCTGGCCCAAGGCGATTCCTCCCGACGTACTGCTGAACCTCGTGCAGACGGGCAACCGGATGTCGATGAAACCGGCCACCTCGATTGACGAGCTCATCTCCCTGAAGAAGAGTCTTCCGATTCTCGAGTCGGCAGTCGCCGGCATCGTCATGAACGCGGAAGCCCGCACCCAGGCGAACGCGCTTCTCGACGCGATTCGGCAATGACCGAGGTGGTGCAGGAGTGCTGGACCTGTTGACGCTCCTGGCCGGACTGATGCTGGCGGGAGCCCCGCCCGCTCCCTCTGGCGCGAGCCAACCGACACCGTCTCGCGCGAGCGTCCCCGCAACCGACGCGCCTGGCGTCGACGTCGGGTTCGAGATCCGCCGCGATCGATACCGCTATCGATTCGAGAGCCCCTCGTCTTTCAATACTTCCTTTTCGGTTCCGCACTATTTCGAGCAGTCCTACCGGGTCGACGGCCGATGGCTCGTCGTTCGGGGCCGTTACCGGGTCCTTCGCAGGCTGTGGAAGACCGAGGTCGGGCTCACCGCCGACAAGGTGGGCTACGGCGACGACTACGACACATTCTTCAACCCGAATGACAACATCATCGTCTACGGCACCAGGGCCGAGGCTGCGATCAGGTCGTGGCGCATCCGCCAATCCGTCGCGCTCGCCCGGGTTGCGGGGTTCGACACGTGGATCGGGTATAGCTTCAGGCGCGATCGGGCCGTGTTTCCGGCGAGCGACAGCACCACGACACAGAGCAATCCGCCGTCGTTCTCCTCGTTCTGGAACGCCGGCCGCGAAACGACGATCTCGGATGTGCACGAGGTGAAGCTTGGAGCCGGCCGCACCGGCCGGCTCTCGGATACCTGGCAGATCGGCGGGCGCGTCGAGGTCACCCCCTTCGGCGTCGCGCGCCTGACGACGAACCTGCCGGACAAGTACCCGGGCCAGCCGCCGATTGTGTTCGTGGCCAGGGGGCCGTCGCTGGCTTCGATGCTCGAGGCGAGGTGGCGCATCGGCAGGCTGCGTCTCGCCGTGTCCGCGGACTACGCCCACTCCTGGAGCTACGGTTCGGTGAACCAGTTCCACAGAGACCTTGCGGGCATCCGAGTCACGGCGGGCTACCAGCCGTAGTCGGATTTCGGACGGCAAAGGCAGCCGCGGACCCTCGACTCGCCGCCATTTCGACGCCGGAGCGCGGCGGCGGCTGAGGCGAGCGAGGATGGGGTAGATCGTGCCCTCCGTGACAGCCAGGAAGGCCGTGTGACGTCCTGCGTTGACGTCCCGGTGCGACGGTCCTGTTGCTTGACACCGAGGACCCTACCGGACAGACTTCGAGACTCATCGCTGCACTCCTGGCCCCACGCCCAGTGTTGCCGGGCCGAGCACGGAGCGTAGCCCCAGACCGTGCTTTACCGACGCCAGGGACGCCTCGCGGCGCGAGAGATGTACGTCGAGCCGCGAGACAGAGGAGAGTTGATCCATGAAACGTCTCGTCATCATTTCGGTTGCGCTGGCGATTGCCGGATGCGCGAGCGCGCCGACCAGGCAGACACCGTCATCGCAATCAGCGCCGGCCACCGCCGCGCCGGCCAAGTCAACGCCCGCGAAAGCGGCACCCGCGACCGCGGGATCGACGAAGGCTGCACCCGCAGGGGGGACCCAGGCGAGGACTCCCGCAGGTCCGGCCCCCGTCGCGATTCCCGGAACCGCGCCGCAGCAGCCCACGCCTCGTCCTGGAGATCAGGCCACACCCGAGGCCGGCCAACGCCCGGATCGCCCGTCGTCGCTGGAAGGCCCGCCCGATCCGCGGCCATACGACCGCGTCATCACCAAGGAATTCAAGACCAGCCCGGGCGTGTTCGCGGTACACCGGCTGAAGGACAGGATTTACTACGAGATCCCGAAGAGCGAGCTGGGCAAGGACTTCCTGTGGGTCAGCCAGATCGCAAAGACAACGCTCGGCGTCGGATACGGCGGGCAGGCGCTCGGCAACCGGGTCGTGCGGTGGGAGCGCAAGGATAACCGCGTGCTCCTGCGCGGCGTGTCTTACGAGGTGGTGGCCGATCCGTCGCTCCCGGTCGCAAGGGCCGTCGCCGCGGCCAACTCGAACGCCATCATCATGGCGTTCAACGTCGAAGCCGTCGGCAAGGACGAAGCCCCGGTCATCGACGTGACACGGCTCTTCACGACCGAGGTGCCCGAGTTCAATGCGCGCACCCGCCTGCGAGCCACCACGTTCGAAGCGGGCCGCTCGTTCCTCGAGCGCGTCCTGGCGTTCCCGGAGAACATCGAAGTGGAAGCGACGCATACCTTCACCGCCCGGCAGGATCCCTCGCCGATTCCGACCGCGCCAAGCCCGTTCGGCCAGGCGGGAATGCGCGCCGGCAGCGCCACCGTGCTGATGCATTACAGCATGGTGAAGCTGCCCGAGAAGCCGATGATGCCGCGGGTGTTCGACGAGCGGGTGGGCTATTTCACCGTCCGCCAGATGGACTACGGCAAGGACGAGCAGCGCGCGCCCGAGCGCCAGTACATCACCCGGTATCGGCTGGAGAAGAAGGATCCGAGCGCTGCGATTTCCGATCCAGTCAAGCCGATCATCTATTACGTCGACGCGGCGACACCGGCCAAGTGGGTGCCGTGGATCATCAAGGCGATTGAAGAGTGGCAGCCGGCCTTCGAGGCGGCGGGGTTCCGCAAGGCCATCATCGGCAAGCTGGCTCCGACGCCCGAGCAGGATCCGAATTTCGCCCCGGAAGACGCGCGGTACTCGGTCATCCGGTGGCTGCCGTCAACCACCGAGAACGCGTCCGGACCGCACATCCACGATCCCCGTACCGGAGAGATTCTCGAATCGGACATCCAGCTCTATCACAACGTGATGAACCTGGCCCGCGACTGGTACTTCCTCCAGGTCGGGCCCCTGGATCCGCGCGCCGGCAAGCTGCCGCTGCCCGACGATCTCATGGGTCGCCTGATCGAGTACGTCGTCGCGCATGAGGTTGGCCACACGCTGGGCTTTCAGCACAACATGAAGGCCAGCTCGCTCTACCCCGTCGACAAGATTCGCGATCGCGCGTTCGTCAAGGCGAACGGGCACGTGCCCACGCTGATGGACTACTCGCGGTTCAACTACGTGGCGCAGCCCGAGGACCGGATTGACGCCGAGGATCTGATTCCCAAGATCGGCCCGTACGACAAGTGGGCAACGATGTGGGGCTACAAGCCGATTCCCGGCGCGAAGAGTCCTGAGGACGAGAAGAAGACGCTCGACGAGTGGGCGAGCGTGCAGGAGACGACTCCCGCGTTGCGATTCTCGACCGCGAACCAGCGCGGATCCGATCCCGGCGATCAGACGGAAGCCGTCGGCGATGCCGATGCCGTCATGTCCACCGGCCTCGGAATCAAGAACCTGGAGCGGGTCGCCAACATGCTCATTCCGGCGACCGTCAAGCCCGGAGAGCCGTTCGATGATCTGCAGGAGTTGTACGACCGCCTCGTCGGCCAGTGGGCACTCGAGCTGAACCACGTGGTCCCGATCGTTGGCGGGTTCAGTTCGCAGCAGAAGACGGGCGGGCAGCCGGGCGTCGTCTTCACGCCCGTGCCGCGCGAACGGCAGGCCGCCGCGGTGAAGTTCCTGAACGAGAAGGCGTTTGCCACCCCGACGTTCCTGCTGCGCGCCGACATCCTCCGGCGCATCGAGCCGGCAGGGGCGCTCGACCGGATCCGGACCGCCCAGACCCGCGTGCTCAACAACCTCATGAACCCGGCGCGGTTCACCCGGCTGGTCGAGCAGGAATCGGTCGACAAGGTCAACGCGTACAGGGCCGTCGATTTCCTTTCCGATCTCCGCAAGGGCATCTGGAGCGAAATCCAGAAGCCGAATGCGGTCATCGACGCCTCGCGGCGGGCGCTGCAGCGCTCGTATCTCGACGTGATGTACGACAAGCTGAACGGGCGGACGCCGGTCACCGACGACGCGCGCGCGTTCATCAGGGGCGAGCTGCGGGCGCTGGCCGGGCAGATTGCCACATCGGCCGCGAGTGTCACCGACCGGGCCACCAGGCTTCACCTCGATGATGCGCGGGATCAGATCGCCAGGGCGCTCGATCCCAAGGTGTTGCCCCTGCCGGCGGCCGCCGGCCCCGGCGCGGGCGGCGCGCGGCCGGGCCTGGCCGACGACGACGACTGGCCGGCACTGGGGCTGATGATCTGCTGGCCGGACTACGCGATTCGCGTGAAGAAGCAGTAAGTAGGGGTCGGGACGGATTTCCGGAGCAGCCTGCGGGAGCTTACAGAATCGTAGCCGCCCGCGGCGAGCTACGATTTTGTATGTTCCGAAGGCGCCTGCAGGAAATCCGTCCCGACCCCTGGATTGTGGCGGTCGTCGTGGCCGCGGCCATGGCGGCGTCGATGGCCGCCCGCAACGAGTCCATGCCAGCACCGACTCCCGACCTCCTCATTCGAAACGTGCGCGTCGTGCACGGAGACGGCCGCATCACGCGGCGCGCGAACCTCGCCGTGGCCGGCGGGCTCATCGCGTGGGTCGATTCGCTGGACGGGGTGGCCCCACCCATTCCCTCGCGACCCCGCGCGGCGCGCGAGATCGACGCGGCGGGCCGCACCATCATGCCCGGGCTCATCGACGCGCACGTGCACATCGAGCCCTGGACGCTCCCGATCTTCCTCGAATACGGCGTCACCACAGTCCGCGATCTGCACAACGATCCGGACTACGTGATGCCGCTGACCCGCGAGGATTCCCCCTCCCGCCCCCGCGTCATCGCAGCCGGCGCCCTCATCGACGGGCCCGGCAGCTTCTGGCGCAACGCCATTCAGGTGGCAACCGTCGGGGAGGCGCGCGCCGAGGTCCGGCGCAACATCGAGAGCGGGGCCCGCGTGATCAAGGTCTACACGCGGATTGAACCGGCGCTGCTGTCGGTCATCGTGGCCGAGGCGCAGGCCCGGGCGATACCGGTGGCGGCCCACCTCGGAATGACCACCGCCCTCCAGGCGGCGGACCAGGGCGTGACGAGCATCGAGCACTTGAGCGGGGTTCCCGAGTCCGTGAGCGACAATGCGGAACGCCTGCTTGCCGCGCACCGGGACTTTCTCGCGGGCTGGACCGCCTTCGAGCTCGAGTGGCTTCGCCTGCCCCCATCTCGCCTCGACGCACTGGCAAGGCAGCTGGCCGCTCGAAAGGTCGTGCTGGTTCCAACCCTGGCCCTTCACGAAGCGTTTGCCCGCCTGGCGGACCCGGACCTGATGGACGATCCGTCGCTCGCCTCTGTCCCGCGAACGGTGCTGAAGGGGGCGTGGGACCCTGCCGACATCATGACCCGGGCACACTGGACCAAGCCGGTGCTGGCAAAGTTCAAGCAGGTCCTGCCAATCCTCCAGCGTTTCGTCGGCACCTTCGCCCGAGAGGGCGGCAAAATCGCGGCCGGCACCGACACGCCGCAGCAGTTCGTGGTGCCGGGTGCGAGCCTGCATCGCGAGCTCGAGCTGCTGGTCGCTTCAGGCCTGGCGCCATCCGACGCGATCAGGGCGGCAACATCCGGAGCCGCAGCGCTGCTCGGGATTCAGGATCGCGTGGGAACCATCGATGGCGGCAAGGCGGCAGATCTGGTCCTTGTCGACGGCGACCCGCTGGTCGATATTCACTCCACGAGACAGATCTGGATGGTCGTCAAGGACGGCGTCATCGTGCGCCGCGCCCCGTAAGCGTCCCAAGTCACGGATTGCAGCTCTCCATCCGGGCCCAAGGGGTTCGGAAACGCCCGTGGCCCGTGTTCATCGCCGCCTCGCGGTGGGGCGATCTTGCCTTTTCCACACCGCACCCGCAGACACACACAAAGAGCCGACAGCGACAATTGCGAGGTTTCGCGCCGTAATTCCGCGAATGGCGGTCTGCAGCGGAGTTGGCAGATATCTTGCGAATCCAGTTGGTGATTGGCAGCACGGGTCGGCCCCCAGCTGGCCGGCCTTGGTGTAGCGCCCTTCACGACGAAGGGCCCATCCCGGCGTCGGGACGGACCAAGCGGCGGAAATGGGAGGCATGCAATGAGTACGAAGAGACACCTGGCGTTGTTGACTCTCGTTGCGCTCGTCGTGTTCTGTGCCGTGGCAGCGACGGCCTCTGCTCAGGGCACCCCGGGGGCGAATCTCTCCATCGCCCCGCGCATCATCGATGTGAGCTTCGGGTTCACGGTGGCTGGAAAGGCACTGCCAGCCGGCCAGTACGAAGTCGAGTCGCCGATTCCGGGACTCGTGGTCTTCCGTGAACTCAAGTCCAAGACCGTGGTCGAGGCCCCGGTGATCACGCGGCTCGCGAGGTCGGGAGATGCGCCGGAAGACGTGTCGAGGGTTGTCTTCGACAAGATCGGCGACAAGTATGTCGCCTCCGAGGTCTGGTTCAGGGATGTCGACGGGTTCCTGGTGGGCACCACGAAAGAGGCCCATACTCACCAGATCGTGAAGTCCCAGGGTAAGTAGCCGCCGCAGCGCCGCCGCACGGACGATCCGTCCGATCGCGTCCGCCGCGACGAAGAGCCATCAGCGATAGGCCCGACGCGCCTTGCCCCCAGGGCCGCCGGGCCCGTTGCCCTCCCGGGCTGCCCCCCACCTGTTCCGAGTATTTGCGGACTTCAGCCAGCCGGACCGTCGCGGCCCGGCGCGGAGTGGACTGCCGATCTATGGCGTCTCGGCCGGAGGGGCAATTTCGTAGCGGGGCGGCTCGCCGGCCGCGAGGCACAGCTGGTTGATTTCCTTCTTCAGCTCGATCATGCGCAGTTCGCGTCCGACCATGGCCCGGTTGAATCGTGTCAATTCCTGGTTGCTCGACTTCAGTTCATCCTGGGCGCGGCGCTTCGCCGTCACGTCGTGAAACACCAGCACGACGCCGCTCACGTGACCCGGGTGGTCCGTAATTGGGGCGGCGCTGTATTCGATTGAAATATCCCGTCCGTCGCGGGTGACGATGGCAGAGGGATCGGCAGCGGCGAGGACACGATTCTCGCGCAGGACCCTGGCCATGATGTTCTCGGTGGGCTCGTGGGTCGCCCCGTCGATGGCGCGAAACACATCGGTGATCTGCCGGCCCCAGGCGTCGGCTTCGCTCCAGCCGGTCAGCGCCTCGGCGACAGGATTGAGGAGGTTCACCCGCCCCTCGGCATCGGTGGCGACCACGGCGTCGCCGATGCTGGAGAGCGTCACGCGGAGCCACTCACGCTGCCGCTGCAGCTCTTCGGTCCGCTCGGCCACCCGCTGCTCGAGCATGTCCCGGACCTTCTGCAAGGCGGCTTCGGCGCGTTTGCGGTCCGTCAGATCGGTGGCGACCACGCAGACCCCGCGCGCATCTCCAACCTCCAGGCCGCTCAACGACAGCTGCACCGGAACGCTGGACCCGTCGGAACACCGGAGGTAGACCTCCCTGCTGCCGGGGGCCTGCCTGCACGCAGCCAGCAGCGAGTCGAAAGCCAGCAGGTCGTCGGGGACGACGAATCGCCTCAACGAGGAACCGATGACATGCTGGAGCGGTTCCTTGACCATCTCGGCCAGATGGCTGTTGCAGTAGAGAATGGTGCCGTCGGCCAGGATGGTGGCGGCGCCCTCCTTCATGGCCTCGATGAGGATGCGGTAGGGTGTCTCAGCCCCCTTGAGGCTGTAGACCTGTTCGCCAATCACCAGCGCGTCCACCTCGCCTGCGCGGATGGCGCGCAGGGTGTCTTCGGCTTCTTCCAGGCGGGCGCGCAGCTCGACGTTCTCCAGGAGCAGGATCGCGGCGTCGGTCGGAGGCGTCTTCATCATCGCGCTGGAGTCTTCTCGAGGGCGCGTCTTCTTCTCGCCGGCCGTTCGCAGATCCATGCCGACCAGGATGCGCTCGGTGTTGCTCATGTCGCCGATGAACCGGCGCAGCGGCAGCGGCAGTTTCTTGACCAGCGTCGGAGCGGCGATGATCTGCTCGCCCTCGGCCAGCACCGGCTGCTGGTAGATGTCGATGACCTTCAAGGTCGTACCGGCCGCGAAGATGCTCCTCGCAGATCTTGCGGATGTTCTGGATGGCCAGCGTCGAGCGCGGCGTCATGCCGGCGACGTAGAGTCGCAGGACGTAGCGCTGAGCCTGCCTGCGCGGCGGCAGCCTTCTCCAACTCCGCCTGCGCTTTCGAGACGCTGAGCTTCCTGGTCATGGTGGCTCTCAGTCGCAATTACATGCCGGGCGCAAATCGAGGCCGACCAGCACGCGCAGTTCGTTGGACAGGTCGCCGATGATCTTCTTGACGGGCTCGGGCAGCTTGCGCACCAGCGTCGGGATCGCCAGGATCTGGTCGCCGGCCGCCAGCTTCGGGTTCTTGAGCAGGTCGATCACCTCGATCTCGTAACGGCCCGCGAGGTGCTTCTCGCAGAGTTTCTTGAGGTTCGCCATCGCCGTGATCGATTTTGGAGTCTGACCGGCGACATACAGGCGCAGCTTCCAGCGGTCGGCTGCCGGCGTGGTCGATTTGGCACTGGGCATGTTCGTTCCGTTCAGTCCGCCCGCCGCGCGCGCGCCAGCTGCGCTTCTGACCGCCGGGCCGCTTCGCCGCGCTGCTTCTCCACCTTGTCGGCGAATTGGAGCTCGGCGGCGACGCTGGTCAGTTTGGCCTGCAGGGCGGCGACTCTGCGCCTGCAGGCTGCGATGCTCCTGGTCCAGCTCGCGCCGGCGCCGGCTGCGGCGTCCTGCTGCACCACCGCCTCGGCCTTGTCGTGCGCCTCCTGGCTCACCCGCGCCGCGCCGGTGTAGACGGCGCCGGGGCCGACATAGACGTCCACCAGGTCGATGCCGCTGGTCGCTCAGCACGAACTCGCGCATCTGGTTGGAGTGCGCCATGCCGCGGCTCTTGAGCAGGTAGAGGACGCGGTTGCGCTCGCTGGCCGACTGGACCATGCTCAGCAGCAGCCAGGTGTCCATCAGCGAGCTGATGCCCACCTCGGACTGCTCCAGTCGCGCTGCCGCCCGAGGTCAGGCTGGTAAAGATCGTGGTGACGCCCTGGCTCTTGAGGAAGTCAATCACCCGCGTCAGCATCGCCTTGATCTCCGCGTCGTCTCCGATCGGCCGTGAGGTTGGTGATCGGGTCCATGACGAGCGCCTCGGGCTGGAACTCGGTCACCAGCTTGTGCAGGCTCACCAGGTGGCTCTCCAGGCCGTAGAGCGTCGGGCGGACCGAGTGGAACCGCAGCAGGCCCTTGCGGACGTGACGGCCCAGGTCGAACCCGATGGACGCCATGTTGCGGATGATCTGCTCGGGCGACTTCCTCGGACGACCAGTAGAGGCACCGCCCGCCGCGCTCGCAGACGCTGTTGGCGAAGGCCGCGGCGATGCTGCGTCTTGCCCGCGCCGGCCGTGCCGGAGACCAGGATGCTGCTGCCCTTGTAGTAGCCCTTGCCGGCGAGCATGGCGTCCAGCCGCGGGATGCCGCTGGAGACACGGCTGGTGGACACCGGGTAGTTCAGGCCCAGCGAACTGATCGGCAGCACGCTCAGGCCCTGCTCGTCAATCAGCGTGGGGTATTCGTTGGTGCCGTGGGCCGAGCCGCGGTACTTGACGATGCGCAGCCGTCGCGTGGCGACCTGGTTGCTGACGCGATGGTCCAGGAAGATGACGCAGTCGCTGATGTACTCCTCGAGGCCGTGGCGGGTGAGCGTCTTCTCGCCCTGCTCGCCGGTGATGATGGCGGTGACGCCCTTCTCCTTGAGCCAGCGGAACAGCCGGCGCAGCTCGGCGCGCACGATGGCCTCGTTGGGCAGGCCGGCGAACAGCGCTTCGAGGCTGTCCAGCACGACGCGCTTGGCGCCGATCCCGTCGATCGCGCTGCCGAGCCGGACGAACAGGCCCTCCAGATCGTACTCGCCGGTTTCCTCGATCTCGCTGCGCTCGACGCGGACGTGGTCGACGACCACCTTCTTCCGGCGGACGAGCCCGGCGAGGTCGAAGCCCAGCGAGGCGACGTTGTCGGCCAGTTCCTTGCCGGTTTCCTCGAAGGCCATGAAGACGCCCGGCTCGTCGAACTCGCGCGCGCCGCGGACGATGAACTCCATGGCCAGCAGCGTCTTGCCGCAGCCGGCCGCGCCGCAGATGAGCGTCGGCCGACCCTTCGGCAGGCCGCCTTCGGTGATCTCGTCGAGACCGCGGATGCCGGTCGGGCACTTGGCAAGGCCAGCCATTTCGTGGCGGCGGGCTGAGGTTGGTCGCGTTCTCATGGTCTGGTCACTGCTGAGCAGAGCCACGGCCCGTCGAGGCGCCGCGCCGTGTTGCCGGCGAGATGTCTTGGGGGCGGCTCTACGGGTCGACCTGATCGCCTGGCAACCCGTCATCACAGGCGCCGTCGAGGCGCCGGATGCGAGCCCGCCAGGAACGCGCGATGACAGGTTTCTTCTCCGCCGCTCGAGTTCCGGGGGAAGACACGAATGCGATGTTCCGAAATCTCTGATCCCGAGGTGGCGCAAGGCAACACAGCTGCCGTGCGACCCGCCTGGGGCACGGCGCCATCATACACGTGCAGACCATGCTGTCAATGCCGACACACGCTCTATGGAGGGCGGCTCTTCAGAGCCGCCAGACCCGCCGGGGCTGAAGCCCCGGCCCTGGAGTTTCTACATATTGTCACGCCGCAGCGGCATGAGTGAGCCCACGATCGGTGGGCGCGAAGTGGAATTCTGTCACGAGCTCCGGATGGTCCACGACTTCTTGTCGCAGCAACGTGATCAGGTCGAGGCACGACGGGCGGAGGGCGTGTCGTCGCCACTTCGGCAACGCGGCGTAGACGGTTCCCCGCTCGGCGCCGAAGGCGACGAGGGCCGCCAACAACAGCGCGCTGTATGCGGCGACCGACAAGGCCGGTTGCTTGGGGACGGCGGTCGCGTTCCACAACTGCGCCTGCCCGATCCCCAAGGTGTCCTTCTCCTCGCGATGATTGACTTCGATCTGCCAGCGATCGAAATAGATTTGCAGCAGGGCGTGGGCCCAGCTGGTCTGGTCGGTGGTCAGCAGATACGCGGGCTGTCGATAGTACGTCTTGCCGCTGTGGCGCTTGCGGTACGGCGTCGGCGCGACCACGAAGAGGCGCAGCGACCGACGGCCGGCGCCGCCTTGCCACAAGAGGGCCGGCACTTCTTTGTACCGGATCCGTCGCCGCTTCCCGCCATAACAGAGTTTGGTCGTCTGCCACGGGATCGTGTCGTCCTGACGCACCTGCTCGGGCGTGAACTTGGTGACATCGTAGACGCGCCGCTCCCCGGTCGGGGCGTGGCGGCAGAGTTTCGCGTCCCGGCGTGTCCGGCCGATCACCTCGGTGCGGGCGACCTCGGCCCGCAAACACGTCCGATTACAGAAGCTGCCATCGACCGCCAGCACCAAGGTCTGTCGGGCGCCCCCGGCCAGATCCAGGTCCGTGCGCAGCCCGTGGGCCATCGTGACGAAGCGGGCCGACAGATTGTGGATCTTGACCGCCGCCTTGTAGGCGATCCAGGCGGCGGGGTCGGCCGTTCGCGGGGGCTTCTTGACGCACGATACCTCCTCGAAGCGGATGGGCAGCGCCCGCGTGTACAACGGGGCGCGCCTGTGCAGCGGCACCAACACCGAGGCTTGGAGAAAGCGGATCGCGCGGATCAGATTGACATGGAAGGGCGGCGACAGCGGGTCGCGGTGATAGGCCGCCTGCGGGATACACCGCCCGGTCTTGTGCACCCGCGTGTCATCGACGGCAACGCCGACCAACCGACCGCGGCACAGCGGCCGCGCGCGGGTCAGGATGGCCTGGAACAGCGCCTGGGGCTCCCAGTGACAGCGCGAGTGCAGGAAGTACTCGGCGCTCCAACTGCGGTGCTGGCCGCCGTGGGTCCAGATGATCCGCGACAAACAGCGGCGCCCGAGACACAGCAACGAGCCCACGGCCTGGCGCACGGCGCGCCGATAGGTGCGCCGTTGCGGAAAGACGTCGCGCCACGGGGCGACGATGCCCAGGAACGTGCCCAGCAACGTCGCCGGCGGCGCGGCGATCATCGCCCCTCCGGGCGCAGCCCAAAGGTATTCTTATCCGGGCGGGTGAAGCGATCACCTCGCGCCACTTTCTTGGTGAGCGAGGAGACCAGGCTCTCGCGATCCACGGTCACGTGGAACTGGGCCGCGATACGGGTGAGGATCTCCGAGACATGTAAGGGGCCGCGGGCTTTCTTGAGTACGTCATGCGCCATGTCCACTTGGGACAGACCTTTGCGAACACGCGGCGTCTTCGAGGTGGGCTCCCCGTGGCGCAGGCGGCGCACGGCTCGCAACTGGGCGTCCAATGAGGCTTCCACAGTGCCGAGAATCAGGTCTTTGAGATCATCGTCGGGCATCGGCGGCTCCTGATGTGACCGCACCAGGATGCCACATCAACGTCGGTCTGTCAACACTATATATGACCGACCGACTCAAATGTAGAAACTCCAGCGCCGGGGCTGAAGCCCCGGCCTCCATCTGACACGCCGGCCACCCTCACCTTCCTGCGCCGTCACGACGGGAGCGGGCCGGCGGCTCGCCGGAGTCGTGCGTCACCGGTGGCCTTCGGGGAGATCACCGTGTCCGGCCGTCGAGCAGTTCGCGCACCGTGCGGCATAGTGCGTCGGGCGTGAGCGGCTTCTGGAGGAAGGCCGACCCCGACTCGAAGATGCCCTGCTGGATCGCGACGTCGCCGGCATATCCGGACATGTAGAGCACCTTGAGCGACGGGTCGGCGGCCGTGAGCCGATCCGCGAGATGGCGTCCGCTCATCCCGGGCATGACCACATCGGTGAGCAGCAGGTGGATGTGCCGCGTCTTGCGGCGCGCCACCTCGATAGCTTCCACAGGCGTGCCGGCCGCCACCACCCGATATCCGTTCCGCTCCAGGATTTCCTTGGCCAGCATCCTCACCTGCTCATCGTCTTCGACCAGCAGGATCGTTTCGGATCCCTGGAACGTCCCGGATCCGGCGTCGGTGCGCGCCATCGGCGCGTCGTCTTCGGCCACGGGCGGGAAGTAGATCCGGAAGCGTCGTGCCCTTTCCGGGTTCACTCGCGACACAGATGCCGCCGCGGCTCTGCCGCACGATCCCGAACACCGTGGAGAGCCCGAGACCGGTGCCCTTGCCCATCTCCTTGGTGGTGAAGAACGGTTCGAAGATGCGCCTGGTGGTCGCCTCGTCCATTCCGACGCCCGTGTCGGAGACCGAGAGCATGATGTAGGCCCCTGGCGGGATCCCCGCGCGATCGCGCGCGAATTCCTCATCCAGATCGACCCTGGAAAGCTCCATGACAAGCCGGCCGCCGTCTGGCATCGCGTCGCGCGCGTTGATCGCAAGGTTCATCAGCACCTGCTCGATTTGTCCCGGATCGACCAGGGCCCTCGAGCCCGCGCCTCCTTCCACGATCTGAAGATCGATGTCCTCGCCGATCAGGCGGTGCAGCATCTTCTCCATCCCGGTGACGACCTCGTTCAGATCGACGACCCGCGGCTGCAGCACCTGCTGCCGGCTGAACGCGAGAAGCTGGCGGGTGAGGGCGGCGGCCCGGGTGGCGGCCTGGTGAATCTCCTGGAGGTCGGGACGCGCCTTTTCCCAGCCCGGCGCGTCTTCGATCAGCATCTGCGAGAAGCCCAGGATGACCGACAGCAGGTTGTTGAAGTCGTGCGCCACGCCTCCTGCGAGCCGGCCGACTGCCTCCATCTTCTGTGCCTGGCGCAAGTGTTCTTCGGCGGCCCGTTGCGCGGTGATGTCCCGGACCACGTGAACGACCTTGACGGAGTCCTTTCCGCTGTCGCGCACCGGAGACGCCGACACGGAAAGCCACCGTTTGAGACGCGGCTCGAAGTAGTCGGAGGTCGCCGCGGCGTGGTGGCGGAGGACCTGCGACGCCGGGCAGTCGTCCCAGGGACGGTCCAGGCCGTGGACGACCTCGTAGCAGTGCCGGCCGACCAGCTGGTCGGCGCTCGTGCCGGTCATGTCGGCGAACGCCTGATTGGCCTTGAGGATCACCATGTCGCGGCCATGGATCGACACCGCGTCCCGCATGGCATTGAACGTCAGGCTCCACTCCTCAGCCGCCAGGCGGATTTCCTCCCGGGCCTTGACGGCTGACGTGCGGTCGATCAGGCACAGGGCCACCCCCTCCACCTCGCCCTTCGCGTTCTTGACCGGATGGCAGCTCCAGTCCCAGTACGTGGCGCCGCGCTCGGGATTCTCGGCATACTCGAAGGGCTTTTCAACGGTGACGAACGGCTCCCCGGTCTCGACGACGTGGCTGAAGATCGCCAGGTTCTCCTGGTCCGGATACAAATCGAAGTGGTTCTTCCCGACGAAGAACTCCGGGCTCCGGCCGTCGGCGTCGGCGTATGCCGGGTTGACCCAGCGGAAATTGAAGCCGGTGTCGAGGTAGGCGACGAGAAAGCTCACGCTGGAAAACGTCCGTTCGAGGAGCCGGTTCGCCTCGCCGAGCTTCGCGACGGTTTCCTGGAGACGGACCTGGTTCACCTGGAGATCCCGCTCGGCCGCCATCCGCCGGGCATTCTCGCTCGACCAGAATCGATAGAGCCCGCGGTATTCCTTCGCAATCCGCCGGAGCGCGACAAGGGCCGCCAGCGAGCACAGCAGGACCACGGCGGTGTCGAGCTGCCAGAGCCTGCGCGGGTCGACGTAGATGTACTCTGCGAGCTTGTACCCGGCCAGCGCAGCAAGAATCACCAGCACGCCCAGCATGGCCAGGAAAAGTGCGGTGTTTCTCCTGAGACCCCGTTCGATGTCACCAACGAATGAGCGGCTGGTGTCACCAGGCGGTGCGGCCACACGCGACTCCATGGCCAGCCTCCAGTAGCTCTGACCGATCCGGCCAAAATGATGCGACCGCAGGACCGACAGGTCCTGGCCCCGAGTACTCCGGGGGACAACTGGCACGAGTGGGGGCTTTCGAGGAGCGCTGCTTCGACGTCAGGCTCTGGAGAATTCGACCGCTTTCGGAGCGGCTGCGGGCACAGGCGAATCTCCCATCAGGAAACTACTCGCGGTGCCTGCACGAGGTCAAGGCCCAGGCCAGCGCAGGCCCACGCCAGCGCTGGCCTGGCCTGAAACCGCTCGCCGCGATCCTCGACCTTCATCGCCACGCGCCGCCCGAGACCAGGGGCGGCGATCGGATCTACGGCCGCGTCTCAGGCAAGGGCGGAGACGTTTCCGCACGGGTCCCCGTAGTCATTCCATGCGTGTATTAGTCTATATGTGCAGCTCTATAACATAAATAGGCATTGAACTACGTTACCCTAGCGTGTTTATATGACTCCTCAAATAGCTTTTATCACACATACGCAGTGCGGCCTGGCCCCGGAAGTGACGCGGGCGGGTCCGCCGCGATGAAGGGGCGGTCGTGAACAACCTCCACAACGCTGTCGATGCCGGCTCGACCGCGTGGATGCTGACCAGCTCGGCGCTCGTGCTGTTGATGGTGCCTGGCCTCGCCATGTTCTACGGGGGCATGGTCCGCAAGAAGAACGTGCTCACCACGATGATGATGAGCTTCGTGGCCATGTCGGTAATTGGCGTCCAGTGGATCCTGATCGGCTACTCGCTGGCGTTCGGGAAGTCCCTCGGCGGCGTGGTCGGGTGGGATCCCTCATTGTGGGGTCTTGCCGGGATCGATCACACCCGGCTGTACTCCGACAAGCTCATCCCCGAGCTGGTGTTCGTGATGTTCCAGGGCAAGTTCGCCATCATCACGCCGGCGCTCATCTCGGGCGCGGTGGCCGAGCGCATGAGCTTCCGCAGCTATGTGCTCTTCGTCGTCCTGTGGTCCACCTTCATCTACTGCCCGCTCGCGCACATGGTCTGGGCGAGCGATGGCTGGTTGTGCCGCCTCGGCGTGCTCGATTTTGCGGGCGGCACCGTGGTCCACATCTCGGCCGGGGTCTCAGCGCTGGTGCTGGCGGTCCTGCTCGGGCCCCGGCGCGACTACGGCGCCCGCGCCACGATGCTGCCGAACAACCTGATCCTGACGCTGACGGGAGCCGGCCTGCTCTGGTTCGGGTGGTTCGGCTTCAACGCCGGATCGGCCGTCGGCGCGGAGAGCCCGGTGGCGGGCGGCATCGCCGGCCTCGCGTTCACGACCACCCAGGGCGCGGCGGCGGCGGCCGGCCTGGTGTGGATGATCGTCGAGCGCTGGCATCACGGCAAGGTCACGAGCCTCGGGCTGGCTTCCGGCATCGTGGCGGGCCTGGTTGCCGTCACGCCGGCAGCCGGCTACATTCACCCCTCCGCAGCCCTGCTGCTCGGCGGCGTGGCGTCAATCGCCTGCTATGTCGCCGTGCAGGTCAAGGGCCGGCTCGGCTATGACGATGCGCTCGACGTGTTCGGCGTGCATGGTGTGGGCGGGATGGTCGGCGCGCTGCTGACCGGCGTGTTCTGCTTCACTCCGGTGCTCGGTGCGCTGCACGGCCGTTTCGGACAGCTCGGCAAGCAGGCCATCGGCGTCGCCATCGCGGCCGCGTTCGCGGCCGCGGGGACGCTGGTCATCGGCTCGGCCATCAAGGTGGTGTGGGGCCTGCGGGCGCCTGCGCATGTCGAACGCGACGGCCTCGATCTGCACGTGCACGGCGAGCGCGGCTACCACCTCGAACAGGCCTGACAGCAACGGGACGGACAGGGGAACGAAGACATGAAGATGATCACGGCCATCATCCGCCCCGAGCGGATCGACGCGGTCGAGCAGGCGCTGTGCGCCGTCCTGGACGAGGGCGACAGCTACCGTCTCACCGTCGACACCGTCGAGGGCCACGGGCGGCAGGAAGGCGAGGTCGAGCTGTTCCGCGGCCAGCTGGTGCGCGTTCGTCGCGTGACGAAGGCGCGGATCACCATCTGCGTCAACGCCGCCTACGTCGAGAAGACGGTGCAGGCCATCGTTGCGAGCGCACGATCGAACGGCATCGGGGAAATTGGCGACGGCAAGATCTTCATCACGCCGCTCGAAGAGTGCATTCGCATCCGCACGGGCGAACGGGGCACCGCCGCCATTTGACAGGCCGCAACCTGGGCGGCGCGACCTCACGGCCGGGTGCTGCGCAGGGGCGCGGGCAGCCTGGATCGTCCCATCAGGTACGTGTCGACACTGCGTGCGACGCTTCGCCCTTCGGCGATGGCCCAGACGACCAGCGATGCGCCGCGCCGCATGTCCCCGGCGGCGAACACGCCCTCGACATTCGTCATCCACTGCTCGTCGCACCCCACGGTGCCGCGCTCAGTGAGCGTAACGCCCAGCTCGCCGAGCCACGGACCTGGCACGGGTCCGGCGAAACCCATGGCCAGCAGGACGAGATCGACCTCCATCGAGAAGGCGCCGCCAGGCACCGGCACGAACGTGACGACGTCATCGGCCGACACACGATCGACGCGGACCCCGTGCAGGCGTCGAACGTGCCCCGAGGTGTCGCCGATGAAACACTCGGTGGCGACGCCGTACACGCGTTCGCCCCCTTCCTCGTGCGCCGCCGACATGCGAAAGACGTTCGGCCACTCCGGCCACGGGTTGCCGGGCGCCCGCCTGTCCGGCGGCCGTGGGAGCAGCTCGAACTGGTGGACCGACCGGCACCCCTGGCGCAACACCGTGCCCAGGCAGTCGGCACCGGTGTCTCCCCCTCCAATGATCACGACGCGCTTGCCGGCGGCGGTGATGTTGATCCGTTCCGCGCTCGCGGTGCCTTCTTCCCGGCGGTTCTCCTGCGAGAGGAAGTCCATTGCGAAGTGAATGCCTGCGAGGTCGCGGCCCGGTATCGCCAGGTCCCGCGGCCGGTCGGCGCCGCAGGCCAGGACGATCGCGTCGAAGGCCCGTCGCAGGTCCGCCACGTGCACGTCGGATCCGATGGTCGTGTTGGGACGGAACACCACGCCTTCCGTTTCCAGCAACGCGAGCCTGCGGTCCAGGATCCGCTTCTCCAGCTTGAATCCCGGCACGCCGTAGCGGAGCAGCCCGCCGATCCCGCTCGCCCGTTCGAACACGGTCACGCTGTGGCCGGCGCGGTTGAGTTGATCGGCTGCCGCCAGTCCCGACGGTCCCGAGCCCACGATGGCCACCTTCTTCCAGGTGCGCACGACGGGTGGCTCGGGCCCGAGCCAGCCTTCGTCGAACGCGCGCTCGACGATCGCCAGCTCGATGTCCTTGATGGTCACCGGCTCGGCGTCGATCCCGAGCACGCACGAGCCCTCGCAGGGGGCCGGGCAGAGCCGCGCGGTGAACTCCGGGAAGTTGTTGGTCGCCTGCAGCCGCTCGATCGCGCCGCGCCATCGATCGCGGAAGACGAGGTCGTTCCAGTCCGGTATCACGTTGCCGAGCGGGCAGCCCTGGTGGCAGAACGGCACGCCGCAGTCCATGCAGCGGGCGCCCTGCTGGCGCAAGTCGGCATCGTGAAACGGCAGGGCGATCTCCTGCCAGTCGTGGACGCGGAGGTCGGAAGGCCGCACGGGCGCCTTCTTGCGCCGGATCTCGAGGAATCCTCCCGCCTTACCCATGGCTGGTCCCCACCAGGTGCCGGTCCCGGCCACGCGACGGCGGTGCCGACACTCGCCCCGCCGCTCAGGACGCGCTTCAGATCGCGCGGCATGACCTTCACGAACCGCCGTTGCCAGCCTGTCGGATCGGCCAGCAGCCTCGCGGCATGGCGGCTGCCGGTCCGGGCCACGTGCCGCGTGACGAGGTCGTAGACGAGCCTGATGTCTTCCACGTCGACCAGGGGCTCGAGGTCGACCATGTCCCGATTGCAGCGCCGGCCGAACCCGCCATCTCCATCGAGCACGTACGCGATGCCGCCGCTCATCCCGGCGGCAAAGTTACGGCCCGTCGGACCAAGCACGACCACGTAGCCGCCGGTCATGTACTCGCAGGCATGGTCGCCGACGCCCTCCACGACGGCGCTGGCGCCGCTGTTTCGGACGCAGAAGCGCTCCCCGGCGACGCCTCGAACGAAGGCCTCGCCGCCCGTGGCACCGTAGAGCGAGACGTTGCCGACGATGATGTTCTCCTCGGGCACGAAGGTGGCGTCACGGGGCGGAAACACGACGAGCCGTCCACCCGACAGGCCCTTGCCGAAGTGGTCGTTGGCGTCGCCCTCCAGCCTCAGCGTGATCCCCGTGGGCAGGAAGGCCCCGAAGCTCTGCCCGGCCGATCCGGAAAAGTCGATGCGTATCGTGTCGTCGGGCAGTCCCGCTCCACCGAAGCGCCGCGTGACTTCGTACCCCAGCCTGGTTCCGACCGTCCGGTGCCGGTTCCGGATCGGCATCGAGAATTCGACAGGCGTCTGCCGCTCCAGCGCCTCGCGGCACCGCTCGATGATCGAGAGGTCGAGCGCCTGGTCGAGGCCGTGGTCCTGCGCGACCACCGCGCGCCGCGCCACGTGGGCCGGCACGTCGGGCTGGTACAGCACCGCCGACAGGTCGAGGCCGGACGCCTTCCAGTGGTTCACGGCCGGCGCGACGTTCAGGCAGTCGACCCGGCCGATCATCTCGTCCACCGTGCGGAACCCGAGGCTCGCGAGATACTCGCGGACCTCACGTGCGAGGAAGCGGAAGAATTGCTCGACCAGCTCTGGTGTGCCGGCAAACCTCTTGCGGAGCTCCGGATCCTGGGTGGCGATGCCTGCCGGACACGTGTTCAGGTGGCAGGCGCGCATCATCACGCAGCCCAGGACCACCAGGACCGCCGTGGCGAAACCGAATTCCTCGGCGCCGAGCAGCGCCGCCACCACCACATCGCGGCCGGTCTTCATCTGGCCGTCGACCTGCACCACGATGCGGTCGCGCAGGTTGTTGAGCAGGAGCACCTGCTGGGTTTCCGCCAGGCCAAGCTCCCACGGAACGCCCGCGTGCTTGAGGCTGGTGAGCGGCGAGGCGCCGGTGCCGCCGTCATGCCCGGAAATGAGCACGACGTCGGCGTGCGCCTTGGAGACGCCCGCAGCGACGGTCCCGACGCCGACCTCCGCCACCAGCTTGACGTGGACCCGCGCCGTCGGATTGGCGTTCTTCAGGTCGTAGATGAGCTGCGCGAGATCCTCGATCGAGTAGACGTCGTGATGCGGCGGCGGCGAGATCAGCCCGACGCCGGGGGTCGCGTTGCGTACCTCGGCAATCCAGGGGTAGACCTTGTGGGCGGGCAGCTGGCCGCCTTCGCCCGGCTTGGCGCCCTGGGCCATCTTGATCTGGATGTCGTCGGCGTTGACGAGATACTCGCTGGTCACGCCGAATCGCGCCGACGCCACCTGCTTGATGGCGCTGCGCCGCGAGTCGCCGTTCGGGTCGCGAATGTAGCGGGCCGGGTCCTCTCCGCCTTCGCCGGAGTTCGACCTGGCGCCGAGACGGTTCATCGCGATGGCGATCGTCTCGTGCGCTTCCTGGCTGATCGATCCGTACGACATCGCGCCGGTCGCGAAACGCCGAATGATGGACTCGACCGGTTCGACCTCGTCCACATCGAGCGGCGGCCCGGCGGGCTTCAGCTCGAAGAGCCCGCGCAGCGTCGCCCGGCGGCGGGTCTGATCGTCAACCGCCCGCGTGTACTCCTTGAAGACGGAATACCGGCCGCTGCGCGTCGCATGCTGGAGCAGCCTCACGGTATCGGGGTTGAAGAGGTGGTGCTCGCCGTCGCGCCGCCACTGGTATTCGCCGCCGACATCGAGGTCGACCGGCCCGGCGGGCTTCGGCCCGAAGGCCTGATCGTGCCGCCGGCGGACTTCTTCGGCCACGACCTCGACGCCGATTCCTCCGATGCGGGAGGGCGTCGAGGTGAAGTAGCGATCGACGAACTCCTGGCGGAGGCCGACGGCCTCGAACACCTGCGCGCTGCAATAGCTGGCCAGCGTGGAGATGCCCATCTTCGACATCACCTTGAGGATGCCCTTGTTGAGCGCCTTGATGTAGTGCTTGACCGCGTGTTCGTGGTCGATGCCCACCAGGATGCCCTGCCGGATCATGTCGTCGAGCGTTTCGAAGGCCAGGTACGGGTTGACCGCGCCCGCGCCGTAGCCGATGAGCAGCGACACGTGGTGCACTTCGCGCGCGTCGCCCGGTCTCGATGAGCAGGCCGCACTTGGTGCGGCTGCCCTCGCGCACGAGGTGGTGGTGCACGCCGGCCGTGGCCAGCAGGCTCGGAATCGGCGCATGCGCCGCGTCGACGCCCGCGGTCCGACAGGATCAGGATGTTGTAGCCGGAGGCGACCGCCTCGCTCGCCTGCCGGCACAGCTGATCGAGCGCACGCTCGAGGCCGGCGCCGTCGCCGGCCGCGTCGAAGAGCATCGGGAGCGTCGTCGACCGGAACGGCGAGCCCGGCGGCAGATGACGCAGCTTGGCCACCTGGTCGTTGTGCAGGACGGGATAGGTGATCTTGATCTGCTGGCACGACTCCGGCTCGGGCTCGAGCAGGTTGCGCTCCGGGCCGATGCACCGACTCCATCGTCGTCACCAGTTCCTCGCGGATGGCGTCGAGCGGCGGGTTGGTGACCTGCGCGAAGAGCTGCGTGAAGTAGTCGTACAGCAGGCGCGGGCGATCGGACAGCACGGCGAGCGCGGTGTCGGTGCCCATCGATCCGATCGGCTCCTCGCCCCGCTCGGCCATCGGCGCCAGCACGAGGCGCAGGTCTTCGAGCGTGTAGCCGAAGGCCTGCTGCCGCTGGAAGACCGTGGCGTGGTCCGGGCCGCTCGGCGTGCGCGGGCGGCAGGTCCTCGATGTCCACCAGGTGCCGCTTCAGCCACTCGCCGTACGGGTGCTCGCGCGGCCAGCTCCCGCTTGATCTCCTCGTCGTCGACGATGCGGCCCTGGGCCGTGTCGACCAGGAAGATCCGTCCGGGGTGCAGCGCGCTCCTTGAGCAGCACGTGCTCGGGAGGGATGTCGAGCACGCCCACCTCGGAGGCCATGACGACCAGGTCGTCCCGGGTCACGTAGTAGCGCGACGGCCGCAGGCCGTTCCGGTCGAGCACCGCGCCGATGACCGTGCCGTCGGTGAACGCGATCGAGGCCGGGCCGTCCCACGGCTCCATCAGGCGACGAGTGGTACTCGTAGAACGCGCGTCGCTCGCGGCTCATGCTCTCGTCGGCGCCGAGCGGTTCGGGAATCATCATCAGGATGGCGTGCGCCAGCGGGCGGCCGGCCATCACGAGGAACTCGAGCACGTTGTCGAAGGCCGCCGTAGTCGCTGCCGCCCGGGCTGGATGACCGGCAGCAGCTTCTGCAGGTCGTCGCCGAAGACGTTCGACTTCAGCAGGCCTTCGCGGGCCCGCATCCAGTTGATGTTGGCGCGGAGCGTGTTGATCTCGCCGTTGTGCGCCACGTAGCGGTACGGGTGCGCGAGCGGCCACGACGGGAACGTGTTCGTGCTGAACCGCTGGTGGACCAGCGCCAGCGCCGAGGTCGAGGTCGGGATCCGCGAGATCCGGGAACATGCCCTCGATCTGGTCGGCCGTCGAGCATGCCCTTGTAGATGAGCGTGTTCGACGACAGGCTGACGACGTAGAACGAGGCCCTGGCCGCGCTCGGGAAGCGGCAGCAGGGCGACGGCCTGCTCGATGCGCTTGCGGATCACGTAGAGCTTGCGCTCGAAGCGCACGCGGGCGTCCGGCCCGTCCACGCCCGGGCCCCGTGCCCGACGAACAGCTGCCGGAACACCGGCTCGACCGCCACGCGCGCTCGCGCCGAGCCGCCCGTCGTCGGCTCGGCACGTCGCGCCAGCCCAGCAGGCGCTGCCCTTCTTCGCGACGATCCGCTCGATGCAGGCCTGGATCGCCTCGCGGGCGCCCGGCTCCGCGGCAGGAAGACCAGGCCGACGCCGTACGCGCCGGGGGCCGGCAGATCGGAAGGACGACGACCTTGCGGAGGAACGCGTCCGGAACCTGGATCAGGATGCCCGCGCCGTCGCCGGTGTTCGCCTCGCAGCCGCACGCGCCCCGGTGCAGCAGGTTGATGAGGACCTCGAGCGCCTGGCGGACGATGGCGTGGGAGCGGTGGCCCTTGATGTGCGCGACGAAGCCGACACCACAGGCGTCGTGCTCGCGCGACGACGATAGAGCCCCTGATCGGGGGGGGGTCCCGGAATTCGGTTGCGGCATGGCCGTCGTTGGGTGACCCCTTGAGAGTTAGCCGGATCCGAGCCGATAAGAAAAGGTAATTCTTTTGATGGATTGATAGACGGACAGAATAGTGGCCCGTTCCGCCGCATTCTCTGCGCCGCGGGCGGGCCACGCCGATCCGCGCGCGGCCTCGCGCATCACGGAGCCATGTTCCGATCGAGGCGGGCGCGCAGGCTCGCCGCACTCCCAGTTGCACGCCAGGCCGACCCCGACTCGCGGCGTTCCTCCTAATCCTGGCGCTCGGTTGAGGACACGCCGGGAGTGGAGCACGTGGGCTTCAGCCCGCGTGCCCGGGGCTTATGAGCTCAATACAGGTGAGCTCCGGGACTAGGATCCCAGTAACGTCCCCAGGAGGCTTGCGGCTTCCACGACCTGGTCGGTCGAGCACGAGAACGCGAACCGGATGTGGCCCGCGCCGGCGTCGCCGAACACCTCGCCCGGCGCGCTGCCGATGCCCATCGTGTCGATGAGGTACTCGGTCATGGCCCACCCGCCCCTCTGTCCGTGGGGACCGGTCCACCCGTCGTCGATCCGCGCCCACATGTAGAAGGCGCCCTGCGGCTTGAACGGCCGGAGGACCGGGACGCGGCTCACGCCCGCCCAGAGCGCGTCGCGCCGCTTCTGGTACTCGGCCGCCATCACCCTGGTGGCGTCCTGGGGCCCGGTGAGCGCGGCCACCGCGCCGAACTGGGTGGCCGAGTTCACGCCGTTGATGGTGCAACGGAGCAGCTTCGTCATCCGCTCGAGAATCTGGTCGTCGTTGCACGCCAGGTAGCCGAGCCGGAGCCCGCTCATGGCATAGCTCTTCGACATCGAGAAGATGCTCAGGACCCGATCGTAGCCGAGCGAATGCGCGCTGATGTGGGTGGCGCCGTCGTAGAGCACGTGCTCGTAGGCTTCGTCGCTCACCACCCACAGGCCGCGCTTCTCCGCCACCCGGACTATCGCCGCGAGCGATGGGCCGTCGACGACGAGCCCGGTCGGGTTGTGAGGCGAATTGATCACGATGATGCGCGTGCGCGGCGTGATGGCCGCCTCGATCGCATCGGCGGCATAGCTGTAGCCGGAGGCCGGGTCGAGCGGGACACGGACCGCCCTGCCGCCGGCCAGCGTCACGTTGTCGGCGGTCTCGGTCCACGTCGGATCGGGCATGATCGCTTCGTCGCCCGGGTCGAGCAGCGCACGGAACGCGACGTAGAGCCCGTGCATCGCGCCGTTGGTCACCAGCACGTGGTTCGCATCCTTGACGGGAATGTGGTTGGTCTCGATGAGCTTGCGCGCGATGGCCTCGCGCAGCGGCTTGATCCCCGCCCCGGCCGTGTAGTGCGTCTGACCGTTCTCGAGCGCGCGGCTGATCGCCTCGCGCACATGGTCGGGAATCGAGAAGGATGGGTCGCCCGACTCCAGCCTGAACACTTTCTTCCCTCGCGCCTGCTGCTCGAGAAGGCGATCCCGCACCGTCACGATTCCGCCAAGCGCAATCGAATCCACCGGATGACCATTCGTGCTGACAGCCATGGCAGTTCCTCTCGTCCTCCCGGACACAGTCGGCCGCGGCGACGCGAGAGAGATTCTCGCGCCAGGGCGCAGGCCGAACGCCTGACGCCGCCTCACTCCCTTTGGGATTGATTCACGGAACATCAATCATATTACACGAGGCCGGCCGCGTTTCAAGATCGGAAGTCGATTACGAGAGGGATACCACGGACGTCAGATGATAAGGACTGCTTATGGATCGTAGCGGACCGGGAACCACGGGAACCTCTCAGGGCACCTGCGAGGCGGACTCATCGCGCGACGTTCGACTGCTGACGGCGGCTGTGGATTGCGTCTCTACTCGTCGATGACCGTCCTGGCGGCTTTCACCTGCGCCGGGGAGGCCGGCGGTTGCATGCTGGGATTCCCGGGATAGCGCGTCCCGTCGAATCGCATCAACATGTCGCCTTCCCGCGTCCGGACGATGAGCGTGTGCCAGCCGTGCTGCGTGTCCGGCAACACCCGGATGGGCTCGCTGGTGATCGTGGCGCCGGACACCCGGGTGAACCCCTTCGCAACGCCGCGAAAGATCTCGAACGTGCATCCGCCAGACCCGCACCATTCCGATCCTTCCAGCAGCACGACCGCGTCGTCGAGCTTGTCGCCGTTGAGATCGACCAGCGCCCAGCGCAGGCGGGGAATCTCGCCCCCGCCCTTCGCGTTGAGGTACGCCTGCACCGCGGCGACGAGCGTCGCAGGAGGCGCCGCGGGGGTTGCCTGAGGGGCAACGCCGTACGAAAGCAGCAGAACCAGCGCAGATGAGAACAGTCTCACGGTGCGGCTCCAGTCTCGTTTTCACTTCGATGATACGCCATGGAGCCGAGTGACGGGCGCCGGACTCGAGGTCCACATCGCGAGGCGAGTGGCTGGCGAAGAGACATCATGCCATTGGAGGGGCGCTGACCGGCCGGTGAAGCATGCGCGGATCGGCCCGAGGCCCGTGCCCTGCCACGATGGAACGGGACCGCGCGGGCTATAATGCGCCCGCCTATGCTCGTCGCCATCATCCGCGAGGTCAGCCGATCCCTGAGCGCATGCGAGCTGACGCACCTTCCCAGGACCGGCATCGACCTGCCGCTCGCGCGTCTGCAGCACGAGCGATACCGTGACGCGATCGGACGACTCGGCTGCCAGGTCCTCTCCCTGCCTGCGGCGGACGAGTTTCCTGACGCGGTATTCGTCGAAGACGCGGCCATCGTTCTGGACGAACTTGCCATTGTCACCAGGCCGGGCGCCGAGTCTCGCCGAGGGGAAACCCGTTCGATCGCGGAGGTGTTGAGGAGCTACAGGCGAATCGCTCAGATCGACGAGCCGGGGACCCTCGAGGGAGGTGATGTCCTCCGGCTTGGCCGCCGCATCTTCGTGGGGCGGTCCGGGCGCAGCAACGAGTCCGGCATCGCACAGTTTGCGGCGCTGGTCAGGCCGTTGGGCTACTCGGTCACGACGGTGCCGGTGTCGGGGTGCCTCCACCTGAAGTCGGCCGTGACCGAGGTCGCGCCCGGTGTGATCCTCGTGAATCCGGCCTGGGTCGAGCCATGCCTGTTCGAAGGCGTCGATGTCGTGGAAACCGACCCCGCCGAGCCCTACGCGGCCAATGCGCTGCTGATACGCGCCGCTGCGGAGAATCGCAGCGAGGCTCGAGACGTGCCCGCATTCCGGACGGGCCGGGGAACGGATAGTGACGCACCGGGCAGCAGCCCGGCGGCGGGCGTTGCGGTCTACCCGGCGTCGTTTCCCCGCACGCGCCGCAGTCTCGAAGCCCGCGGCATCCGGCTCCTGGTCGTGGACGTGTCGGAGCTGATGAAGGCTGAGGGCGCGGTGACGTGTTGCAGCCTCGTCTTCGAGGCGCCGATGGCGCGTTAATCCCGGGGCTCACCTGTATTGAGTTCGTGAGCCCCGGGCACGCGGGCCTGAAGCCCACGTGCTCCATTCCCGGCGTGTACTCAACCCAACTGAGCGCCGGGATCAGGCCGGCGTGCCGTCGGCGTACGGCTTCAGCACGGCGTAGAGTCCGGCCATGATCGGGGTCGGGACGCCGCACTTCTTTCCGCGGCGCACGACGGAGCCCGCCAGCGACTCGACTTCGATCCGCTTGCCCTGCTGGAGATCGATGAGCAGCGACGAGCGCGTCGAGGGCGGCAGCACGTCCACGTACTTGCTGACGTGGCCCATCACGTCGCTGGTGATGGCGACGCCTTCGGCCCGGGCGACGCGTTCCACCTCCCGCACGGCCTCGAGAAACTGCTCCCGGATGACGGGATCGCTCCACAGCGGCCCGATGGGCAGGCGTGACGCGCCGGTGAATGCGGCGAACGGCGCCAGATACACGAACTTCTCCCACAGCGGCACGCGCGCGTCCGCGACGCCCTCGACCTGGATGTCGGCCTGCTGCATGGCGGCGGCGATCGCATCGACTCTCGGCGATGTCCTGGCTCCAGCCTCGCCTGACACTTCGCCGAACACGATGCGACGGTGAACGCCCGTCTGCTCGATCACCCCGGGGATCGAGAGGGCCGTGGCGATGTAAGTTGCGCCACCGAGCACCGCCTCCCGGCCGACGACCTCCGCGACAGAGTCCGGGCTGTCGACGCCGTTCTGCAGTGTCAGGACGACCGTGGAGGGGCCCATCATCGGCCGGAGCATGGGCAGGGCGGTCACGTTGTCGTAGGTCTTCACCGCCAGGATGACAACGTCCACCGGTCCGACCTTTGACGGGTCCTCTTCGACCGGCGCGCGCACAAGGAAGTCGCCGAGCACGCTCCAGACGAGCAGCCCGCGCTCGCGGATTGCTTTCAGGTGCGCCCCGCGCGCGATGAATGTCACCTGGTGGCCGGCCCGGGCCAGCCGCGCCCCGTAGTACCCGCCTACCGCTCCCGACCCAAGAATCGCGAAATGCATTCAGCTGCTCCTACCGTATGTTGCGGCAACGTTACCTCTTCACCACCCCGACATTCGCAATCGTCTCGCCCTTGGTCATCGACGGCACCGCCCGGATGAACAGGATGACGCCGGCCTCCGGCGCCCGCGCCTCGGCAATCGTGCGTCCCAGGTAGTCCGTGATGTATCCCACCTTCGATCCCTGCTCGACGTACATGCCCCGCTTCACCATCGGGTAGAAGATGCCCGTCGTCTCACTCGCGATCGTGGCGACTTTCTCGATCCAGACCGGCTTCTCGACTGTCACCGGCACGCCCGGCAGGATGTGCAGGTACCGCATGACGTTCACGCAGCCGTTGACCAGCAGGCCGATGTCATCCGAATCGGTGGTGCCCGCGTGGCCGGCCTCTGCCGTGATCGAGGGCTTGCCGCGCGTGGACGCCGTGTTCTCGAGATACCGGGATGCGGCGGGGTCCTTGGGACGATCCGCGGAGATGATGATGTGGTCGAGGCCGAACGCCAGCAACATCTCCCTCGAGATCGCGTCCTGGTCCTGCTTCCCCGTCACGGTCCAATACGAATACGGCCGCAGGCTCTCGTCGAGGTCGCCGCCGTGCAGGTCGATCAGGTGATCGCACTGCTCGACCACTTCCTTCGTCATCAGGTACGACGCGCGCTCGGTCTGCGTGCCGTCCAGGCGCCCCGGGTAGAACCGGTTCATGCTCTTCCCGTCGACGGGATTCACGTGCGCGATCTTCTGCTCGAAGGACGCGACGTTCACGAGCGGCACGAGGATCGCCGTGCCGGACATCTGCGCGGGATTGAGCAGGCTGATCAGCCGCACGACCGCGAGGATCGACGAGGTACTCGGTGCCGTGGGCGCCGGCGACAATCGCCACGACGGGCCCGGGCTTTGCGCCGTGCACCACCGCCACCGCGATGTTGGTCGCCGCGTCAGACCCCGCCGGAACAGCGATGACCCCGGTCGCGATCTTTCCGCGCTCTGCCACGGCGGTGCCGACCTTGAAGGTTGGATGCGGGTCCGGCCGGGCCGCGGTCTGGGCCAGCACCGGCGACGCGATCACGAGGACCAGCACGACGGCAACGGCGACGGCTCGGCGAGTGGACATGATGTGACACCTCATTAGCAGGGGCTAGGGACTGCGCAGGCGCTAGCTCGACTAGGGGCTAGGGACTAGGCGCTAGGCGCTAGCTCGACTAGGGGCTAGGGCTAGGCGCTAGGCGCTAGCTCGACTAGGGGCTAGGGACTGGGCGCTAGGCGCTAGCTCGACTAGGCGACTAGGCGCTAGCTCGACTAGGGGCTAGGGACTAGGCGCTAGGCGCTGGTTCGACTCCAAGGTGACGCCCTCAGGAGATCTTCGCGGGTACTGCACCAGCGTGACACCAGACCCAACTAGCGCCTGGCCGCCAGTCCCTAGCCCCTAGTCCCTAGCGCCTAGCGCCTAGCCGCCAGTCCCTAGCCCCTAGCCCCTAGCCCCTAGCCCCTAGTATCTGATGATCCTCTCCACGCGATACTGCCCCCCGTCCAGCGGCCGGAGCAGCAGCAGTTCCGCCGGCTGACCAGGGGCAACAACCCGAGTGGCCCGCGCCGCCTTCCAGTCCGGCAACGTGATCGTCTCGCCGACTTTCAGGTTCGCGTCGTAGAGCGGCGCGACGGCCAGGCCCGTTGCGTCGACGCTTTCGAGCGCGCTCATCGTGGAAAGGTCGCCGAGATCATCGATGCGGGCCGCCAGCTGCAGCGTCCGCTCGCCGCCATTCCCGCGAACCACGCGGCTGGCGGCGATGCCGACATCGGCCGTAAACGGAGCGACACCGGTGCCCGGAATCACGGTGGCGTTGCGAATCAGCAGGTAGAAGAGATCGGACTCGTTGATCGGCAGCGACTCGTACCGCGCCTTGTCGGCCTGCTGCACGCGTCCGGTCGCCAGCGCATCGAGGGCCGTCACGATCGCGACGAAGTTCAACCGGACCAGGTACGGGTCAGGCTCGGCCGAGGGCCACGCCCCGGTCTCGATCAAGACGACGCTGGTGCCCCACTTGGTCAGGTTGTCGCCAAACGCTCTCACCTCGAACTCATCGTCATACCGGCTGATGCGGCCGGGCGCGAGCACCTCGAGGGCGTCGCGAATCACGGCGCAGGTCTTCTTGGTGAGCAGCCGTCCAGGGCTTTCCGTGCGCGGCTCGTCGAACGCGACGGACAGCAGCGAGATCGTCGCAGGCTGGCCCGTCCTGCCCGCCTCGGTGCGCCAGTTCTGGTTGTGCAGGTTGAAGCCGATCGCCGGGTTGAGGCGGTCCCTGAGCGCCTTGAGGATCTGTCCTTCCGGCGTCTGCAGGCGGAGCGCGTCGCGGTTGATGTCGATGCCCTGGGCGTTCCTGCGCTGGTACGCCTCGGCGCCGTCCGGGTTGAGCATCGGCACCACGTGGATCGTGAGCGCATCGAGCATGCGCCGGACCTGCTCCTCGGATCGATGGCGGCGGACGTATTCGAACACGTCGAACAGCGCCGAGGTCGCCGTGGGCTCGTCGCCGTGCATCTGCGACCAGAGCAGCACGTGGAAGGGACCATGGCCGAACCAGATGTGGCTGATCGACCGCCCCTCGACTGAGCGTCCGATCTGCTCGAGCGAGAACAGGTTGGGCGTGGCCTGCTGGACCTCGCGCAGCCGGGCTTCGACCTCCGCGTGGCGGACAAGGGGCGGCACGGGCCAGGAGACGTGCTCGCGATCCCACACCTCCGCGAGCGACTGCGGCGACGGACCGGGCTGAACAGCGGCGGCCCCGGGCGGGGCGGGGGCCGGCTGGCCGAGCACCGGTGTCGATCCGGCCCCGAAGAGCAACAGAAGACAGGCAGCGGTCCGGGTCCTTGTCGCGATCATGGGTCTGCTCCGGCTGTCGAGTGAAACCGCGAGTAGCATAGCGTATCCGCGCCCGATTCCGCCCGGGGCGCGGCCCGTTCGCACCGGAGGTCAGTCCAGGGAAATCACAGGCCAGTTCCTGCGCGCGGCCTCGATCTTCAGCCCGGGATCCGGATACGCGACGACCGGGTGCGTGACACGCATCAGCAGGGGCAGGTCGTTGATCGAGTCGGTGTAGAACCAGCTCTCGTCGAAGTCCGACAGCGTTTCACCCCTGGCGGCGAGCCATTCCTCGAGCCGCTCGACCTTCCCGTCCTTGAAGCACGGGGTGCCGCGGGCCCGGCCCGTGTAGCGCCCGTCGATCTCCTCCAGCTCGGTCGCCAGCAGGTTGGGGATGCCGAGCGCGGTCGCGATCGGTCCGGTCACGAACCGATTGGTGGCGGTGATCATGACCTGCACCGCGCCGGCGTGCCTGGCGATCAATGCTCTCGCCCCGGGACGGATGATCGGGAGGATCTTGGACGCCAGGAACCGGGCGTGCCACGCGTCGAGCTGCGCCCTGCCGAATCGGGCCAACGGGACGAGCTGGAACCCGAGATAGTCGTCCAGGTTCAGCGTGCCCGCCCGGTATCGGTCGTTGAACTCGCGGTTCTTCGCCTCGTATTCCTCACGGTCGACGACCCCCTGCTCGATGAGGAACTGTCCCCACAGATAGTCGCTGTCGCCGGCCACCAGCGTGTCGTCGAGGTCGAATAGTGCCAGTCTCTTCATCCATCACTCCAGCCCGTGATCCTATGGCGGGACGTCCAGGATTCCAACACCCCCGTTCCCTGTTCCTGGCGGCCGTGACCGCCGCACCGGCCGGACGCGCCGCGCCGCGGCACGAAGTAAGATAACGAGAGGCGGTGTCGCAGTCCCTTCTCGCGGCGGGTTCCCCCCACTCGACGCATGTCCTGGAACCGGTTGCAGGTCCCCCCGCACGCCCGATTCATATCCGGAGTGTCTTCATGCCTGAATCCTCGAACGCTTTCCTGGCGACACCCGCGCGGCGCCGCGCGCCGGCTCAGACGATCGCCCGTCACCTCGGGAAACCCGCGTCGGAGTGGACCATCGACGATCTCGTCTCGTTCGTCGGCGATCGCGACATCCGCATCCTGTCCCTCATGCACGTCGGCGGCGACGGCTGGCTGAAGACGCTCGACTTCGTCCCCCGCGACGACCGCCACCTGGCGGATGTGCTGGCGGGCGGCGAGCGTGCGGACGGATCCAGCCTCTTCGGCGAGCTGGGCATCCCGGTCGGAGCTTCCGATATCGTGTTGCGGCCGCGGATCTCGACGACGTTCGTCGATCCGTTCGCCTCTGAACCGACGCTGGCCGTGCTGTGCGGCCATTTCAATCGCGAGGGCCGGCCGCTCCCTGAATCGCCCGACACGCTGGCGCGCGCCGCGTACCGGCGCATGGTGGACGAGACCGGCATCGAGCTGCACGCCCTGGCGGAGATCGAGTTCTTCCTCGGGCATCGCGGCGAGTCCGCCGAGACGTATGGCGCCAACGAACGGGGCTATCACGCCAGCTCGCCGTTTGTGTTCGGGGAGGCGCTCCGCCGCAAGGCGCTCGTGCACCTGGCCGAGATGGGCGTTCCGGTGAAGTACGGCCACGCGGAGGTCGGATACGTCGAGGCTGACGCGGCTGACCCCCGCGTGTGGGAACAGCACGAGATCGAGCTCTGGCTGCAGCCGCTTCCAGAAGCCGCCGACGCGGCGATCCTGACGCAGTGGGTGCTCCGAAACCTGGCGCTGCGCCAGGGCATGCTCTGCAGTTTCGCGCCCATGGCCCGCAAGGGACACGCCGGCAGCGGCATGCACATCCACTTTGCCCCCGTGGTGAACGGCGAATACCGGCCGCACACCGATGCGGGTGGCAACCTGACGCGGGAAGCGAAGTGGCTGATCGCGGGTCTGGTGGAGGTCGGCACGGCGCTGATGGCGTTCGGCAACAGGAGCAGGGACTCCTTCGTGCGCCTGAGCCAGGGCAAAGAGGCGCCGACGATGATCACGTGGGGCCGGTACAACCGTCGGGCCCTCGTCAGGCTGCCGATCGTGCCGACAGATGCCGACGGCCGCCCGACCAGTCCCCAGACGATCGAGTTCCGGTTGCCGGATGGCTCGGCGCACCCGCACCTGCTGCTGGCCGGGGTCGCGCAGGCGCTCGTCGCAGGCCGCCTGGTTCCCGATCTGGACGCCCTCCTCGCGCGAACGACCATCACGGTCGAGGGACAGGCCACGACCGAGAACCGGGTGCCGCTCACCTTCGTCGAAATTGCTGATGCCCTCGCCGCCCGGCGCGGCGTGCTCGAAGCCGGCGGCGTCTTCACTCCGAACATGCTGGACCGCGTGATCGGGTTACTCCGCGCATGAATTGGTGTACCACACGGTCAATCCGTCGCCAGCCGCCCTTGCCCGCCGTCGCGCGCAGGCGCGATGGCGGGAGCCGCCAGCCGCATTACTGAGGTGCCTATGCTGAGATGGAAGTCTCCGCCGTTTGTCGCCGCCCTCGCCTTGACGCTCGCCGTGGCGCTCACGGCCTCGGCCCAGAATTTCGACGTCAAGACCTACACGCTCAAGAACGGGATGAAGATCCTCGTGCAGGAGGATCACTCGATCCCGAACGTCGCGATGTACATCTTCTACCGCATCGGCTCCCGCAACGAGCGGCCTGGCACAACCGGCATCTCGCACTTTTTCGAGCACATGATGTTCAACGGCGCGAAGAAGTACGGCCCGGGTGAATTCGACCGGGCGATGGAGGCCAACGGCGGCTCCAACAACGCCTACACGAGCCAGAACGTCACGGTCTACCAGGACTGGTTCCCGCGGTCCGCGCTGGAGCTGATCTTCGATCTCGAGTCCGATCGCATCCAGAACCTCTCGTTCGATCCGAAGATGGTCGAGTCGGAGCGGGGCGTGGTCGCCTCCGAGCGCCGCACGAGCGTCGACTCCAACAACTTCGGCATCCTGAACGAACAGCTCTGGGCCGCCGCCTTCACGGCGCACCCGTATCAGTGGGGCGTCATCGGCTGGATGTCCGACATCGAGAACTGGACCATGGCCGATCTGAAGAATCACTTCAAGATGGGCTACTCACCCTCGAACGCCACGATGGTCGTGAGCGGTGACGTGACCTTCGACGAGATCGTCAAGCTCGCCCGACAATACATCGAGCCCATCCCGTCCTCTCCGCCGCCGCCGAAGGTGACGACCATTGAACCGGAGCAGATGGGCGAACGGCGCGTGGTGGTCCGCAAGTTCGCGCAGCTGCCGCTCCTGATGATCGGCTACCACGTCCCCGAGACGATGAACGCCGACTACTACCCGCTGCAGGCGCTGGAAACCGTCCTGTTCTACGGGCAGAGCTCCCGGATGTACAAGCGGCTGGTGGACAAGGACCAGCTCGCGCTCTCGGTCAGCGGCGGCTCGGACAACGCGTTCGATCCGACGCTGTTCGAGGTGACCGCACAGCCCAAGGCCGGCGTGGATCCCGCCGCGATTGAAAAGGCCGTCTACGAGGAGCTCGACCGGATCAAGAGCGAGTCGATCACCGACCAGGAGCTCGAGAAGGCCAAGAACATGCTGCTCGCCGGGTTCTACCGCCAGATGAAGACCATCAACGGCCGCAGCGACGCGCTGGGCACCTACGAGGTGTTCTTCGGCGACTACAAGAAGCTGTTCTCCGCGGCCGACGACTTCGCAAAGGTCACCAAAGACGACGTGCAGCGGGTCGCCCGAACCTACTTCACCGAGAAGAACCGAACCGTCGCGACGCTGATACCGGAAGCGGCGCCCGCCAAAACCGAGAAGAAGTAGGAGGAGGCACCATGACGCGCACACACCACGTGGTTGGCAGCCTGCTCCTCGCGCTGGTCCTGGCCGTTCCAGCGGCGGCGCAAACCGGCGATCTGAAACTCCCTGCTTACAAGAAGGCCAGGCTCGGCAACGGGATGACCGTGCTGCTGATGGAGCAGCACAAGGTTCCGATCATCTCGTTCAGCCTTGTTGTCAAAGCGGGCTCGGTCGCCGATCCGGCCGGCAAGGAGGGCCTGGCCTCGCTCACGGCCGCGCTGCTCAGGAAAGGCACGACCTCGCGCTCGGCCGAACAGTTCTCGGACGAGATCGATTTCGTCGGAGGCAACTTCGGCGCGGGCGCCTCGGTCGATGCCACCTCGATCTTTGCCGAGTTCATGAAGAAGGACATCGCCAAGGGCCTCGACCTGCTGTCGGACGCCCTTCTGCGGCCGACGTTCCCTGCCGGCGAGTTCACCAAGCTGGTCGCACAGCGCGTGGACGGCATCAAGTCGGCGAAGGACCGGGCGCAGGGCGTGCTCAGCATCTATTTCAACGCTTACCTGTACGGCAAACACCCTTACGGACGGCCCGGCGGCGGCGACGAGAAATCGCTCGCGGCCATTTCGCGCGAGGACGTGGCGAAGTTCTACGGGTCGCACTACGGCCCTGGCAACACCATCCTGGCGGTGGTCGGCGACTTCGCCACCGCCGACATGGAAAAGCAGCTCACCGGCATCTTCGGCGCGTGGGCGGCGAAAGCCGCGCCAGCTGTCGTGCTCGCCGACGCCACGCCGGCGTCCGGAAAGCGACTGCTGCTGGTGGACAAGCCGGACTCGACCCAGACGTTCTTCCGGATCGGCAACGTCGGGATCTCGCGCACCAACCCGGATCGGATCCCCATCGACATCGTCAACACGCTGTTCGGCGGGCGGTTCACGTCGATGATCAACACCGAGCTGCGGATCAAGTCCGGCCTCACCTACGGCGCAGGGTCGTCGTTCGCCGAGTGGAAGGCGCGCGGGCCGTTCGCCATCTCGTCCTACACCGCTAACGCGAACACCGAGAAGGCGATCGACCTGACGCTCGACGTCCTGAAGCGCCTGCACGACAAGGGCGTCACCGACGAGGAGTTGAAGTCGGCGAAGGCGTACATCAAGGGTCAGTTTCCGCCCGACATCGAGACGACCAATCAGCTCGCCGCGCTCATCGCGGACCTCGAGTTCTTCGGGCTCGACCAGAGGGAAATCGACACCTACTACTCGAAGGTCGACGCGGTGAGCATGGCCGACGTCACCCGGGTCATCAAGCAGTATTTCCCGCTCGACAACCTGGTGTTCACGCTCATCGGCAAGGCCTCGGAGATCGAAGGGATCGCGAAGAAATACGCCTCTCAGGTCGACAGGAAGTCCATCAGCGCCGCCGGGTTCTAGTCCCGGCGCCGTGTTTGTAGCGCGCGAGACAGTTGGAGCCCGGAGGAGGCCCCCGGCAGCGTGGCTGTTCGGGCACCCTCCGGCTCCTCCAGGCGTCTTAGAAGTTGGGGCCGTGGGGCGGGATCTGTCCGCTCCGGTGCTTCGGGTTCTTCGATTTTCTGAAGTGAGGCGCGTCATGACTCCGGCCACATCGGACACCTCAGTCAAAATCACCTACGCAACCACCAACGACGACAAAGTCGACCAGGTCCATCGCGCATTCGAAGCCGCCATCGATCCCGTCCAGGGCGCATTCGGAACGACTCATCCGATGCTCATCAACGGGCACCGGGTGCAGGCCTCCGAGCACTTCGACGATGTGAGCCCGTTCGACACGCGTATCCTCCTCGGGAGGTTCGCCCGCGGAACCAGGGGCCACGTTCGAGACGCGATTCATGCTGCCCGCGCGGCGTTTCCGGGATGGAGCCGCCTGAGGTGGGAGGAGCGCGTGGCCGCGATGCGGCGCGTGGTCGAGATCATCCGGAAGCGTCGCTTCGAGCTTGCGGTGCTCATCACCTACGAGGCCGGCAAGAGCCGGCTCGAGAGCATCGGCGACGTCGAGGAGGCGGCCGATCTCATCGCCTACTACTGCGACCAGATGGAGAAGAACGAGGGCTTCACGCGACCGATGAACGCGCTTGGGCCCGACGAGGAGAACCTGAGCGTGCTCAGGCCCTACGGCGTGTGGGCCGTGATCTCTCCGTTCAACTTCCCGATCGCGCTGGCGGCCGGGCCCGCGGGCGGCGCGCTGGTGGCCGGCAACACCGTCGTCTTCAAGCCGGCGAGCGACACGCCGTACGCCGGCGTCAGGCTGGCGGAGATCATGGAAGAGGCCGGGGTCCCGCCCGGTGTGTTCAACCTGGTCACCGGCGGCGGCGGGACTGTGGGCCAGGAGATCATCGAAAACCCGGGCGTCGATGGAATCGTCTTCACCGGCTCGCGCGAGATCGGGTTCCAGCTGGTGCGCAACGACGCAACCCGGCCTCTGCCCCGGCCGCTGGTCATCGAAACCGGCGGGAAGAACCCGGCGATCGTCATGGCGTCGGCCGACCTCGACAAGGCGAGCGAGGGCGTGATGCGATCGGCGTTCGGCAACCAGGGCCAGAAGTGCTCCGCCTGCTCGCGGGTCTACATGCATCGGGACGTGCGGGCCAGGCTCGTCGAGCAACTGGTCGAACGGACGAAGCAGATCCGCGTCGGCAATCCCCTCGAGCGCGACGTGTGGATGGGCCCGGTCATCAACAAGGCTGCGGTGGCGACCTTCGATCGGGCCATCGCGCAGGCGAAGCGTGACGGCGGTCGCGTGATCCTCGGCGGCCATCACCTCTCGGGCGAACCGTTCGATCACGGGTTCTTCGTCGAGCCCACGATCATCGACGGCCTGCCGAAGGATCATCCGCTGTTCTACGAGGAGCTGTTCGTTCCGATCCTGGTTATCGCCGACGTGCAGTCGCTCAGCGAGGCGATCGACTGGTCCAACCGGTCGGAGTACGGGCTCACCGCGGGCATCTTCAGCGAGGACGAGGCCGAGATCGACACGTTCTTCGACCAGATCCTGTCGGGCGTGACCTATGCGAACCGGCGTGCCGGGGCGACGACAGGGGCGTGGCCCGGAATCAACCCGTTCGTCGGGTGGAAGGCGAGCGGCCTGAGCGGGCGCGGCACGGGCGGACCCTACTACGTGCAGCAGTTCATGCGTGAGCAGAGCAGGGTGAGGATGCGGTAGACCCGGCTGGCGGCTGGCGGCTTTCAACGGACGGCGTCGGATGGAGGCCGGGTCTTCCGCCTTCGCGGAACGCTTCGGCAGACCGCCGCAGCCTTGGCGTAGGCGGTCAGACCCGGCGAGTCCGCCTCGCTCGATTCAGCCCTTCCGGAAATGTCTCCCTTGACAGGATCGGCCGGTGGTGTTACTTCTATAGCATCTCTGTTATAGGAGTAACAGATGGCCGACATCCCGCACAGCTCACTCACCCGCCGCGAGCGTCAGATCATCGACATCCTCTACCGTCGGGGCCGGGCCACGGCGGCCGAGGTCATGCACGACCTGGCCGGCAATCCGAGCTACTCAACGGTCCGAACCCAGCTGCGGGTCCTCGAGGAAAAGGGACACGTCCGGCACGAGGAAGTCGGACTCCGGTACGTCTACGAGCCCGCCGTCCCGCGGCACACCGCCCGCAAGACGGCCCTCAATCACCTGGTCGATACCTTTTTCGACGGCTCGGTGTCTCAAGTCGTAGCGGCCCTGATCGGTCCCGATGCGCGACGGCTCTCGGAAGACGACCTCGACCGCATCTCGGGCCTCATCGCGAAAGCCAAGAAAGGCGGGGCGCGATGATCAAGGTCTCGCTCATCGTCCTGGCCGGACTCGCGGCGACCGTGCTCCTGCGCGGTCGATCAGCCTCGCTCCGCCACTGGGTTCTCGCGACGGCGCTCGTGTGTGCCGCGCTCACGCCCGCCCTCGAACAGATCGTGCCGGCCTGGCACGTCCCGGTCAGCCTGCCGTGGATCCAGCAGCAAGGCGACTCATCGACGTTCGGCGGACAGGATCCTGGACACGAGGCCAACTTGGCGGTCTCGAAGGCGCAAGCCACCGGTTCCGGACGCCAGGATGACAGGGTGAGTCGACTGCTCGCGCTGACGTGGGCATTCGGCGCCGCGATTAGCCTGCTGGCGCTCGCGGCCGGGTTCGCACGGCTTCGCCGCATCGCGTCGAGCTCATGCCGGCTGAGCACCGGCGCCTGGATCGACGCGCTCTCCGATCTCGAGCGAACGCTGCCCCGCCACGCAAAGGTGCGGCTCTTGCTCTGCGACCACGCCAGCCTCCTGGTCACATGGGGCATCCGGCGGCCGACGGTTGTGTTGCCGCGCGGTGCCCGCCAGTGGCCGGCCGAACGCATCCGCGCGGTGCTGGCCCATGAGCTGGCGCACGTGCGGAGGGCCGACTGGGCGGTTCAGATGGTCGCGGAGCTCATTCGCTCGGTCTATTGGTTCAACCCGCTGATGTGGATCGCGTCTCGCCGCCTGCGCCGGGACAGCGAGTTCGCGTGTGACGATGCGGTGCTGGCGTCGGGAATGGAGGCGCCGGAGTACGCAGCGCAGTTGCTCGATGTGGCGCGTGCCGTCAGGCCGGCTCTGCGCGGATCGTTACTGGCCGGCATGGCCATGATCAGGCCATCTCAATTCGAACGGAGGGTCCACGCCATGTTGAATGCGAACGTCAATCGTTCCCCACTCACGCGTTCCGCCTGCGCGGGCGCGATCCTGGCCCTGCTCGTTCTGACCATCCCGATCGCGGGCATGTCGGCAGCGCCGCCTGAGCCGAACGGGCCCGTGATGGTGCCGGGCGTCACCGTGACGATGCGAGCGGTGCCTGGCGACGCGGTCTTGCCGGCGGCTCAGGAACCCGGGGCTCGCCCCGCACTCGTTTCGTCCGGCGCCGGCGTGGCGCGCAAACCCGAGCCACAGGCGCCCGGATCGTTCTCAGGATCGCTGGTGGACGCGACGGGACGTGAGATACCGGACGTACCGGTGAAGATCACCAACGAGGTGAGCGGGCTGGTGTATACCACACGCACCGACACGAGCGGCCGATTCGTGGTGAACGACCTCAGCGCCGGCGCCTACCTGGTCGACGTCTCGAAGCCGGGATTCAAGCGAATCCTCGTTCGGCTCCAGATCGCGGCAGGTCAGGCGGCAAGGGCGGACCTCGTCGCGCAGCTGGGCATGCTGAAAGAGACCATCCACGTGTCGGCCGGGTCGGGAACGGGAGGTTCAGCTCGAACCTGCTCCCCGGCCCAGGGCCCCGGCGGGCACGCTTCCGCCGGATCCCTGCGACGGCTCGACGGCCGGGGGATGTGTCACGCCGCCCTGGAAGCTTGTCGACGTGAAGCCGATCTATCCGCCGGCGCATGCGACGAGCGGCGTATCGGGCGAGGTGGAGGTCGCCGCGACGCTCGGCACGGACGGGTTGCTGAAGGATCTCAAGCCCAGGGAGGGCTCCGATCCCCAGTTCGCCGCTGCGACGCTCGAAGCGCTCAAACGGTGGCGGTTCTCACCGGCGAAGCTCAACGGGATCCTGCAGGACTGCCAGGTGACCGTCACGGTCACGTTCACAGCCGATAAGTAGCCGATCAGGCGATCCGGCGGACGCTTCCGCCCGCCGGATCGCGCCTCCCGCCCACCCTCTTCTGGTAGACTGGATGCTGCCCCTGGCCGTCGGGCCTGACAGGCGATGTCTGCCCCTCACGAGTCAGGTTCCTGGCGCCCGATTTCGGTGCATTTTCCACCCTGCCAGTTCTTCGAATCACATGCGTTCGACAAGCAGTCGCTCGTGTGATTCCTGTGTTGCGAGGAGACGGTGATGGCGGCGACCTACGACTACACCACGCGTACGGACTACACGGGCAACCTGGAGCAGTTGCGGGCTGCTCACAAGGTGCTGGTGGAGGTCCCGTTCACGCCAAGCCTGCCCGTGCGCGGCTACACCAGGCGATCGTTGTTCATCGATCTCGACACGCTGTCGGTGACGGAGAAGGCGATTTCGGACGAGATGATCGACACCTTCGTCGGAGGGCGAGGTTTCGGGCTCTATTACCTCTGGCAGGCGGTCAAGCCGACCACGAAGTGGAACGACCCCGAGAACGAGCTGGTGATCAGCCCCGGGCCGCTGGCGGGCAATACCCAGTACGCCGGGTCGGGCAAGTCGCTGGTCGTCACCATCTCGCCTGAAACCGGCATCCCGATCGACTGCAACGTGGGCGGCTACTTCGGTCCCCTCGTCAAGTTCTGCGGCTTCGATGCGCTCGAAATCCGGGGCAAGTCCAGCCGCGAGGTCGTTCTCGTGATCGACGGCCCCAAAGGCATGATCACGATCGAAGAGGCGCCCGAAGAAACGCCCGACAGCCACATCGCCGCCGAGCTGTTCACGCATATGTACGCCGACGGGCCGAAGGACCTGGTGAACGTGTCGGTCGTCTCGGCGGGCAAGGCCGCCGAATCGGCCTACATCGGCTGCCTGAACTTCTCGTGGTACGACCCGCGGCGCGGCGCCGTGCGCCTCAAGCAGGCGGGCCGGGGCGGCACGGGCACGGTGTTCCGGGACAAGGGACTGAAGGCCCTGGTCGTGCACGGCTTCAAGATGAAGTCCGACATGAACCAGGCAGCGAATTTCCCCGTCACCGTCGAGGTCGGCCGGAAGATCAACAAGGAGATCCACGATCACGACGATGAGCAGTGCCACATGCGGCGGCAGGGCACGGCACACCTGGTGGAGGTCATGGACGCCTACGACCTGCTGCCTGTCCACAACTTCCAGTACGGCAAGCACGTCGACACGGTGAAGATCGATTCGCAGGTCTGGGACAAGCGCTTCACCCAGGGCATTCCCGATCACTGCTGGTATGGATGCGGAATGGCCTGCTCGAAGGGCGCCGACGGCCACGTGGTCATGACCGGCCCCTACAAGGGCAACGTCGTGACGGTCGACGGCCCCGAGTACGAGAATGCCGCCGGGCTCGGCTCCAACTGCGGGCTGTTCGATCCCGAGTGGCTGCTCGAGGTCAACTTCTACTGCGACACGTACGGCATCGATACGATCTCCTACGGAACGGCGTGCGCGTTCGTGATGGAGTGCTTCGAGCGCGGCATCCTCAACAAGGAGCGCACCGGCGGGCTCGACCTCACGTGGGGCAACGGCGCGTCCGAAGCGGAGATGCTGCACCAGATGTGGCGCGGCTCGGGCTTCGGCACCATCGTCGGCAAGGGCGTCCGCAACATGCAGGAGCTGTTCATCAGGAACGGGTGGGGCGACCCGCAGCTCATCCGCGACATCGGGATGCAGATCAAGGGCCTGGAAGTGTCGCAGTACATGTCCAAGGAGTCGCTGGCGCAGCAGGGCGGGTACGCGCTGGCCAACAAGGGCCCGCAGCACGACGAGGCCTGGCTCATCTTCATGGACATGGTCAACAACCAGATCCCGACCTTCGAGGACAAGGCCGAGGCCCTGCACTACTTCCCGCTCTTCCGCACCTGGTTCGGCCTGCAGGGCCTCTGCAAGCTTCCGTGGAACGACATCGAACCGCCGGACAATCACGAGAAGTACCCGGGCCCCGAGGCTGCGAAGGTGCCTGAACACGTCGAGAACTACCTGAAGCTCTACACCGGCATCACGGGCAAGCCGCTCGACAAAACGACGCTGATCCTGCAGTCGGAAGCGGTCTACAACTTCCAGCGCGTGTTCAACCTGCGCATGGGGCAGGGCACGCGGCCATTCGACATTCCGCCCTATCGTGCGGTGGGCCCCGTCACCCGGGAAGAGTACGAGTCGCGCGCGGAACGGTACGACAAGCAGCTGAAGGACAGTGTCGGCGTGGATCCGGCGGGCAAGTCCACCGAGGAGAAGATGAAGCTGCACCGCGAGTGGCGCATGGCCCGCTACAACCAGCTGGTCGATGCCGTCTACAAGCGGCGCGGGTGGACGCCGGGCGGCGTCCCGACGATGGAGACGCTGAAGAAATTCAGGATCGACTTCCCGGACGTGGTGGAGCTGGTCAAGCCGCACATTCAACAGGCTTGAGGCTCAAGGCTTGGGGCCTGGGGCTTAAGGCTGGGGCAGTGGCATCGATGCTCATCGTCAATGACGAGCCCCTCGAGTACGACGAGGGCATGACCGTGGCCGACGTCCTGAAGAAGAAGAACTACATCTTCAGGATGCTGGCCGTGTGGGTGAACGGTCAGTTCGTGGCCCGCGGGACCTACGACAGAGCGCCGGTGCCCGACGGCGCCGAGGTGAAGGTGCTCCACATGATCGCGGGCGGCTGACGCGCCGCCCGGCTCAGCCGCCGCGCCAGAGACGCCCCGCCGGCCCTCGGCGTCACGCAGGGCGACGTCCCGTCTCCGCCTGGTCCTCGCCTCGAGAACTGGTCAACGGACCCCGCCTGTCGAGCCAGAAGTAAGTGTTACCGGGCCCGGCATCATCGTGATGGTCGCCGACAACGACGCGAATCGCGCTCTACTTCCTTCGCGTCTACCTGACTGTCCTGTTGGCGCTGATCCTGGTCCGCTTCCTGAGGGTCTTCGGCTGACGCCAGGCCCCTGCCGCCCTTCACTTCGCGGCGTCGCGGATCATCACCAGCATCATTTTGAACCGCTCGATCGCCTTGACCGCGTGCGGCACGTTGGCCGGCAACAGGATCAGGTCGTTCTTGCCGAGGCGGTTTGGCCTGCCGTCGACCGTGATCTCGCCCACCCCGTCGAGCACCTGCGCGAGCGCCACGAAGGGCGCCGTGTGTTCGCTGAGGCTCTGCCCCTTGTCGAACGCGAACACCGTCACGGTGCCGGTCTTCTCCTTGACGATCGTCCGGCTCACGACCGAGCCGGTCTGGTACGACACCAGTTCGAGCGCGTTGCCGCCGGCGAACGTGTCGGCCGATGATGCTTCTTCGGATTTTGCCATATCGATGCCTCTGTCCTGAGTATCGGGCTGATCGGGCCCGGGTCGCCTTCGAGTATCGACTCTACCATGCGCGGCGAGCCGGGGCGGTTCCGGCCCTTCCCGTCGACGTCACGCCAGGTCGCTGGACCGCTCGTCCCGGGCTTCCGCGTCCCCCGCTCGAGTCCGTCCGGCCGCGGCGCCGGGAATCACGCTCTTACTGTTCACCGGGTCGAAGAGTAGAATCGTGGCCACGGCCCCTGTCCCAAGGAGCGTGGAATGATTCACATCCTCTGGTCGATCGTCGTCGGGTTCTTCGTCGGCCTGATTGCGCGGGCCCTGCTGCCGGGGGCGGATTCGATGGGGTTCTTCGCGACGACCGTGGTCGGCGTGCTGGGCTCGGTCGTCGGCGGCCTTCTCGGCAACATGGCGCAGAAGCCTGCGGAAGGGGCGAAGTTCCACCCGGCCGGCTTCTTCATGTCCATCCTGGGTGCCGTGGTCGTGCTGCTCGTCTGGCGATTCGTGCGGTAGACGCACAGGCGGAGCGGCGGAGGATGATCCTGTGCCCGACATGGAGACGGCCTTCAGCGTAGCTCTGGGCATCGGCCTGAGCGCCGCGTGCGGCTTCAGAGTCTTCGTGCCGCTGCTCCTCATGGGCGTGGCGGCTCACGCCGGCCACCTCACGCTCGCGCCGGGTTTCGAGTGGATCGGAACGGTGCCGGCGCTCATCACATTCGGAACCGCGACGGTCCTCGAGATCCTGGCCTACTACGTTCCGTGGCTCGACCACCTGCTGGACACGATCGCCACTCCGGCGGCGGTGATTGCCGGGGTCGTGACCAGCGCGTCGGTCTTCAAAGACATGTCTCCGCTTCTGAGGTGGGCGCTGGCACTCATTGGCGGGGGCGGCATTGCCGGGCTGGTGCAGGGAGCCACAGTGCTCGCGCGCCTCAAGTCCACTGCTCTGACAGGCGGCCTCGGGAACCCGATCGTCGCGACCGCTGAACTGGGCGGTTCGGCGGCGACATCGCTGCTGGCGATCTACGCCCCGGTCCTTTGCCTCGCCTTCATTGCAGCCGGCATCTGGGTCGTGTTCCGCATCACCGGCCGTCTGCTGTTTGGCAGGCGCCACACACATTCGCCGTAACGTGATCTTTGTCGCGCCCTCCTCCAATCGAGGCCCCAGCGCTTCGATCACCGCGTGCCAGCCGTTCACACGGCGCTTTGCCTGGGACTACGGCAGGTTGGCGAGGCTGATCAGTGCGTACTCCCGGTCGGCCATCGCCCATCCGCGAGAAACGGCGGCTTCCGGCATGGCCCAGGCGACCGCGTACTGCGCGCCGGATCGCGCCAGCTGTACCAGCACGTCGTGCTGGACCTCCGCTGACGCCGACCAGAACATCTCGGAATCGGGGACGTCGGCGACGATCCGGACCCGGGCGAGCCGTGCCCAGAACACATGGCGATCCGGCCGGCCAATGGTCGCAACGCTCATGCCCGGGGTGATTCCCTTCTCGATCAGGAGGCGGGCAGCAGTCCATGGACTGTCAACAGTCGGTCGAGGAATGGGTTTCGACGAGTCGCCGGCCAGAATCACCAGGCCCCACACGCAGACCGCAACGGCCCCAAGCGCCAGTGCGGCCTTCACGAGCGAGCGAGACGCCTTCAGTCGAACGGATGCCGCGAGCATCGTGCACAGCAGGACGGCGAATCCTCCGACGTATCGTTCAGCCGGTTGCGTCGGAAGCCCGGTGAGGCGCAGGTTGGTGGCCACCACGTACATCGACAAGCCGAGCGCGATGGGAAGGATGTACCGGAGATGGCGGCCGAGCGCGCGCACGCTCGACCGGATGTCTCCTGCGAGAGCGAGCACCACCAGAAGGGCGCCGCACGCAAAGACGCCAAACATCGTGGAGAGAAAGCGGATGTTGCTCTCGATCGCCGCCCACGTCGCCTGCGCATTGAAGCGGTACCTGAGCCCCTCGTACCAGGTACCGAGGGATCCGTCCATGGCGGATAGGTTCCGCCAACCGGCGAAGCGAACTCATACGCCGGCGGCGCGTCCCACAGCTTCCTCACCGGGTGAAGTGGCGTGCCGTAGCCCTCTGGCCCGCCCTGCCAGTAGCGGTTCGGAATGATGAGGAATCCCGGGTTGACCAGCCAGGCATGATTCAGGGCTCCGTTCTGCCCGATGGTCAGGTGTCCCCGGGCCACCGACAGCGCGGCGATGAACGGCGTCGTCAGGACGAGGAACACGACGCCGGCGACGATCAGGCCTCGTTTCCGGCGAGGTTCCGTCCGGCCGACCCACAGGAGCGCGAGCAGCGCCCAGCCGACAATGAACATCGGAGTGCGCGCGAAGTAGCCCAGGGCGAGCAGCGCGCCGAGCAGCGGGTAATGGATCCGCCGCTCGCGGCGCTCGAGCCGAAGCACCAGCCCCCAGATCGCATACCCGAGTCCGGCCGAACACATGTCGGGCGTGTTGCCAGTCAGGGTGATCCACTTCAGCGACGACCACATGAACAAGGTGTAGCCGGCGCCGATCCAGAGCCAGTCTGGAATCGCGGCAATGGCCGGGCGTTCGGCGCAAGCCTTCTGGCCGCTCAATCGAATCTCGCGCAGGAACCAGCCGAACGCAGCCAAGGTAAACGCGAACAGCGCGAAATCGACGGACTTGGCGACCGCGAACTCCAGCTCTGGCGGCGGAGCGACCAGCTTCACGACAACGCCAAGGCACCACGAGTAGAGGGGGTTCCAGCAGCCGTTGATCGCATGCGTCCAGTCCGCGCGCATGTACGCATCTCCGACGTCCAGGTAGGCCACCGCGTCGATTGACGACGGATAGAAGCGGGATGCCCATGCCTGGCGCGCGCCGAGCGTGAGGGCCGCGAGCCAGAGCGCCGCCTCGAGAAGGACGATGAGATTGACGCGGAACCCGACGTGCAGCCACCCGCCGTCGCGGCGGACGCCGACCGGAGAAATCCCTCCGGCGGCCGGCCGGTCCGCCCGATCAGCCGAGGTCACTCCCGGGAGGTTGTGGTGGTCGGCGGCGGTGTCCTGCGTGCTCATGGGCCACCGAGGAGGATAGCCTACTTTGGCTGCGTTCGCAGGCTCAGGGACGGCGCCCTCAAAGCCCCGATGTGCGCAGTCGCCGGGTCTGGGCGAAGTAGACAATCCACAGCACGGCAGCCACCGCGAGCACGATGATGCGCTCTGTCCAGTCCTCGATCAGGAAGCCGGTGAATCCGTGCACGTTGAACACCACTGAGAACGGCATCAGCGTGAAATAGATCGCGGCACCAAGCACGACCATCCGCAATTTCAGCCGGCGCCGGGTTCGCGTCAGCGCGAGCTTGTCGGCGGAGGGCTCCGGCAGCACAACGGGGGGCAGCTTGCCGCCGCGCGCTTCGTCGACCTGGCGGGCAAGATCCGGGTCTGACCGCAGCCAGTCCTCGACCAGCGAGCGCGTGTCTGCCGAGGCTTCCCCGGCCAGGTAGACCGTGATCAAGTCCTTGACGATGTCGCGAGTAATCTTCATGGGTCACACTCCAGCGGGCACGGCGCAGTCCCTGGGCGGTGTCAGCCTGGCTTCGGCCAGCCTCAGGCGTGCGCGGTGCACCTTCACCTTCGCTGCGGAAACCGAGATGCCCAGCGTCACGGCGATTTCTTCGTATGACAACGTTTCGTCTGCCCGCATCAGGAGCGCCGCTCTGTCGATCTCGGGCAGTCGGGCCAGCGCGTTGAGTACCGACGCGAAGCTCGCTTCGATCGCTTGCCCGATCGTCCGGCCCGGGCTGATGGTCGATCGTGCTGTCGTGCAGCGGAGCGTGGCGCTGTTCCCGGCGCAGGTGGTGCAGGAACTGGTTCCGCACGATTGCGAACAGGTAGGCCCGCACGGTCGGCAGCTTGATGCGGTCTCGCACAGTCCAGGCGCGAATGAACGCTTCAGAAACGAGGTCGTCGGCCAGCTGACTGTCGCCCGACAGGTAGTATGCGAACCGGCGCACGTGCGGCGCGTGGACGCTGTAGAGCGTGCCGAAGTCCACTATCGCCGAGGCCGTCTCCTCCCGGGCGAGCGTCATCTCTTCAGCGCCTCCTGCCTGATCTATCCCGGACGACGCCCAAAGTTACATCATTCGCGGCATCGGACCCCGCGACAGGGGTCGGGACGGATTTTCATCATTACAGACTTGTATGACATTCCTGCAAGCGTGAATATCCGTCCCGACCCCTGATCAAATCTGCGGTATTCTCTGCGTGCCCAATTCGGACCCGACGGGTCAACGGCCTCGAGCCGCGCCTCTCAGGCGACTCGAGATTCAGGACTGATGGATCGACGGGACAGGCCCCTCGGGTACGGTGGGTCCTCGAGTGGAGGATTCCGGCCTCGGCGGCCGTGAGCCGGCCGCCTCACAGCCGATGTTGGATGGGCAAGGAGGAACGCCGTGATCATCATCGTGCCGGTACTCTGCGCGCTCGCCGGCCTCGCCGTGCCGGACGCACCCCCTCAGCCCGCAAGATCCTCGAGCCTCAACCCGATTACCGTCGAAATCGGGCAGTCAGGCAGAGATCGCGGCGGCCTGCTCGATCTTCTGATCCCGTTCTCCGACCGCGACATTTTGCCGACCGAGCGCGCCCTGGCCGACTCGCTGGTCGGCCGCCAATGGATCGACCTGACCGACGAAAACCCCGAGGTCGCCGTCGCCGTCCGCTGGCAGCAGCGGAGCCGAGGGAGTCAGAGCCGATCGAGGGACGGCAAGAACACCACGATCACCTTCACCTACAAGGTCAGCGCGGCGATCGCGACCAGGCGTGAAAAGGATGATATCGACGCCGAGGCAATGGTGACGAAAACCTACTCGTCGAACTCCTCCAGGATGGAGCCCAGCCGGAGTGACGACCGCGAGGGATTCCAGCGGGCGGGAAAGGAGCTCGGAACGAAGGTTCGCACGTGGCTGCTCTCACGAATCGAGTCCCTGCGGCCAGACGGGCCCGATCCGGGCTTCCGTCATCAGATCAAGCACAAGCTCCTGATCATCGGCGACGGGCTGGAAGTGACCGAGGTGAACCCGGACAGTCCAGCCGGCCTTGCCGGGCTCCGGCAGGGCGACCGCATCCGCAAGGTCGATGGCGAGGGTGGGACCAGTCAGATGGACGAACGCGTCCTCACCTTGCGGATCGAAACGGGAGCCATTCCGCTGCGCGTCGAATTCGAACGCGACAAGAAGCGACAGACGATTGCCTTCGAGGTCGCGCCGCCACGCAGTCGCGAACGCACGCCGAAGAAGAGTCCCGATCGGCCCTGACCCGGGCGCGAGCCGCCACGTTCGCTCCTGCAGAACTCCTCGGGCGGGCCGCCCTGGCCTCGGGCGGAACCCTCCCGCTCCGCTGGTAGTCCAAAGTAGGTATCTGCAGACGAAAGGAGGAACTCATGGCGACGTTTGGAGTGCTCGGCTCCGGCCAGGTTGGACAGGATCTCGCCAGGGGACTGAAGAAGATTGGTTTCGAGGTTCGCATCGGCAGCCGTAACCCGTCGAAGCTCGCGGCGTTCGCCTCGGAGAACGGCATCCCGATCCGGACGTTCACCGAGATTGCCGTCTGGGCCGAGTCGCTGGTGCTGGCCGTTCACGGCGCGTCCGCGCTGGAGGCCCTCAGGCTCGCCGGGCCCGACAACCTCAAGGGCAAGCTCGTCATCGACGTCACCAATCCCATCAGTTCCGACCGGCCGGTGGACGGCGTCGTCCAGTTCTTCACGGGCCCGAATGAATCGCTGATGGAGCGGCTCCAGGCCGCGTTTCCCCAGGCGCGATTCGTCAAGGCCTTCAACAGCGTCGGTCACGCGTTGATGGTGGACCCGGCGCTTCCCGGCGGTCCGCCGACCATGTTCTATTGCGGCAACGACGCGGGCGCGAAGGCGACCGTCGCGAAGATCATTCAGAAGTTCGGGTGGGAAGGCGCCGACATGGGCACGGCGGCCGCTGCGCGCGCCATCGAGCCGCTTTGCCAGCTCTGGTGCATCCCGGGCCTGCGCCAGAACCAGTGGAGCCACGCGTTCAAGCTGCTGAGGCTCTAGCGTCGAACCGCGGTCAGATCTTCTTCACCATCGTCAGGACGTTGTGGCCACCTTCGCGCTGGTACTCCAGGGACGTCATCACCGACTTGACGAAGTGAACGCCGAGGCCGCCGATCGGGCGATCGTCGAGGGCCAGGTCCAGGTTTGGCGGCGGCACGTCGAGCGGGTTGAACGCCAGGCCGTCATCCTCGACCTGGACACGAAGCCGATCGCCCTCCAGCGCAAGCCGGACATCGATGTCGTGCCGGCCGGGCTCTGCGTAGCCGTGCATGATGACGTTGGTGACGATCTCGTCGAGCGCCAGGTTGACGTGGAACGCGACTTCCGACGCGAGGTGGTTGTCCTCGACGAATGCGTCGACGAGCTGACCGAGCCTCTCGATTTCCGAGCGGTCGTTGACGAGCGTGATCGACAGGGTGGTGGACATGATGGCGCCACTCCTCGTGAAGTCCTCCGCCAGTTCGCGGGCGACCCGGCTTGCCGGAGCGCCGTCCTCGCGCGACAGATCGGATCGGACTACTCGAACGTCTCGTGACGCTCGGTCACTGCTTTACCGTGATCGCCGGCAGGCCGGCCTTCTCGAGCTGGCGATTGAGCGCGGGCACGTCCTTCGACTTCAGGTCCTTCCAGGCCGCGTTCGCGGCCCCAAGCGCCTTCTGCGTCTCCTCGACCGCGTCCACCATCTGCGGCGTCGGCGCCAGGTCGCCCTCCTGCAGCATGTCGAACAGTGACGCCAGCTGCCCGCGCACCTGGTTGAGCCCCGGTTCGGGGGCCTTGCCTTCCCGGCGCGTCCGCGTGATCGCGCCGCCATTCTCGATCGCCGCGGCCTTCGCGGCGAGCGCGCTCACCGCGACCGCCACGGCCCCGGCCGGCGCTTTGCCGCGGACCGCGTTCAGCTGCAGCCGTGAGGGCGCGCACGTCGGCCACGGTGGTCGCGATCGAGTCGAGAGCGTCATACGCCTGCATCGAGACGGTGAACTGCTGCTGCAGTCCGGCGGCGGGCGTCTTGACGCGGGGGTCGATCTTCACGGTGAGCTGCCGGGTCTGGATCTTGCCATTCACGGTCAGCTTCACCGTGTAGGTGCCCGGCAGAGCCCAGGTCCCCAGCGGCACACGCGGCGTGTCCTTGTAGATGGCGGCAATCGGGTAGCTGAACTCGGGCGCCTTCGGCGGCGGGTAGTGCAGGTCCCAGACAAACCGATGCAGGCCGGCCTGCGCGGACAGGACCTGCGGCGGCCGAATCCAGTAGTCCGGGATATTGCGGCCCTCAACCGGAGGCTCGGGCGCGTCTTCGCTCGTGTACCTCCTGACGAGCTTCTTCGACGAGTCGATGATGTCGATCGATACGCCGCCCTGCGCTTCCGACTTCAGGTAGTAGTGGAGGATGGCGCCGTCCGGCGGATTCTGGCCTGCCGGCTCGTCGGGCGGAAGCGGCGTGTCGGTGTTCTTGTCCCAGCGGAACCGCCAGGCGCCCTCCGGATCGAACAGGTAGAAGGGCGATTCGACGATCTTCGGATCGATCTCGCGAAGCGGGGTGATGTCGTCCAGGATCCAGAACCCGCGTCCGTGCGTCGCGACGGCGATGTCGTCATCTTTGACGATCAGGTCGCGAATCGACGTCGCGGGCATGTTCAGACGCAGCGACTGCCAGTCGTCGCCGTCGTTGAACGACACGTAGACCGCCTGCTCGGTGCCGGCGAACAGCAGCCCTTTGCGCTTCGGATCCTCGCGCACCACGTTGACGACGCCGCCGTTTGGAATCCCGTTGGTGATGTGAGTCCACGTCTTGCCGGAATCGCGGGTCCGGTAGATGTGCGGCCGCAGATCATCGAGGCGGAACGTGTTGACGGCGACGTAGGCTTCCTGCGCGTCGAAGTGCGACGCGTCGATGATCGACACCTTCGCCCACGCCTTCATCTCAGGCGGCGTCACGTCACGCCAGCGGGACCCGCCGCTGGTCGTGAGCTGGATGAGCCCGTCGTCGGTCCCGGCCCAGATGCGGCTTCCGTCGAGCGGCGAGGGCGCAATCGCGTACACGACGCCTCGCTGCGACGGCGAGGCGGCCTCGGTGCCGATGTACTTCCCGACGTTGCGAGGGACATCCCAGGCCGGCCGGCTCAGATCGGGGCTGATCGCCGACCATGACTGGCCGCCGTTGGAGGTCTTCCACACGACGTTGGTGCCGAAGTAGAGCACATGCGGATCCACCTCGGAGAAGACCAGTGGCGCGGTTCGAACGGCCCGCGAGTCGGGCCCTGGACTCGGCCTCGGTCCCACGTTCTGCGACTGGCCCGTGCGTCGATCCCACCGGCTCACCTTGCCGCCGTACACGATGTCGGGATCGAGCGGATCGGGGACGGCGTAGCCGTATTCCTCGACAGCGGCCGGGTGCCACTCGCGGAACGTGATCTGCCCGTCGTCCCCGCGCGTCTGCACGCACGCCGAGCCGCTTTCCTGCTGCCCTCCGCAGACCCGGTAGGGAAACGCGTTGTCGGCGTTGACGTGGAACATCTGGGAGGTCGGCTGGTTGTACCAGGAACTCCACGACTGGCCGCCGTTCACGGTGACGATGGCGCCCTGATCGCTTGCGAGGAGCATGATCTTCGGATCGGTCGGGTTGATCCAGATCCGGTGGTAGTCGTCGCCGCCGGGCGCGCCGCGGAAGCCAGTCCAGCTCCTGCCTCCGTCGGTGGATTTCCACGTGACCACGCTCGCGCTGTAGACAACGTCAGGATTGGCCGGATCGACCTTGATCTCGGCGAAGTCGTCGGGCCTGCCGGCCGGCCGCGGATCGTCGCTCGTCATCGACCAGTTTTCGCCGGCATCGTCAGAGCGATAGACCCATCCGTCGTCCCCGGTCTGCGACCGTCGCGAAGAGGCGGTTGGGGGCGCTCGGTGCGACCGTGATGCCGATTCGGCCGAGCCCGTCGGCGAAGGTGGGCAACCCCCTGGTGAGCTGACGCCAGCTGTCGCCGCCGTCGTCCGACTTGTAGAGGCCGCTGCCTGGCCCCTTGAACTCGCCGTTTTCCCACGGGCCCAGCCGCGATTCCCAGAGCACGGCGTAGAGCGTGTCGGGGTTCTTCGGATCGAAGGCGAGATCGACACCGCCGGTGTTCTCGTCCTTGTAGAGCACCTTCTTGAACGATTGGCCGCCGTCGGTCGAGCGGAAGATGCCGCGCTCTTCGTTCGGACCGTACGGGTGGCCGAGCACCGCGACGAACAGCTTCCGGGGATCGCGAGGATCGACGATGATCTGCGGGATCTGCTGGCCGTCGCGCAGGCCGAGGTGGATCCACGTTGCGCCGGCGTCGGTGGACTTGTAGATGCCGTCACCGGTTGAGAGATCCGGCCGCTGCAGGCCCTCGCCGCTGCCGACATAGATGGTGTCGGGCGAAGACGGCGCAACCGCGATCGCGCCGATGGAGCCTGTAGGCTGGCCGTCGAAGATCGGAATCCAGGTCCGGCCCGGCGTCGGTCGTTCTCCAGACGCCTCCGTTGCACGCTCCGACATAGAACGTGTTGGGCTGGCCGGGCACGCCCGCAGCCGCCTTGGTCCGCCCGCCTCGGAACGGACCGATCATTCGCCAGCGCAGTTCCTTCAACAGGTCCGGGGGCACCTGCCTCGTTTCCTGCTTCGCCGCCACATCGGCGAGCGCCGCCGCGGAAAGCGTGAGGGCGACTCCGATGAGGACGAGCCGGCGCGCTGGTGTCATGACGACCTCCGCTCAACCCTTCTTCCAGTGCAGCGCGAATGCTGCCCCCTGCGGGTCGAAGAACCCGGCGACCCGGTCGCCGCCCGGCACCTCGTTGGGCCCCATGAATACCTTGCCGCGGTTGCGGGTGACGCTCGCCACTGCAGCGTCCAGATCAGCGGTGCGTGCGTAGAACATGAAACTCGCTGGCCCGGGCATGTCGTTCGGTTTGAGGTAGATGCCGCCGAGCGTGTCCGGCCCAATCCCATAATTCTGGTAGAGCCCCGCGGGGCCCATGTCCATCGCGTCTTTCTTCTCCCAGCCGAACAGCTCTGAGTAGAACGAGAAGGCGGCGTCGATATCGGTCGTCGCCAGCTCGTGCCACGAAATGTCGCCAACCTGCGGGCCCGTCGTGTCAGGCGGCGCTGCGCCGTTGGGCGCGAAGGCCGCGAACGCCGCGCCCTGCGGATCCGACATGATCGAGTATTTGCCGACCGACGGTATCTCCGTCGGGTTCTGCGAGACCTTGGCTCCGAGCGCCACGGCGCGCGCGGTTGTCTCGTCGACATCAGGCGTACCGATGTAGCCGAGCCAGTGCGGCGGGTTCGGATCGTCGGGCGACATCGGCATCAGCCCGCCAACCGGCCGGTCGCCAACGGCCCACAGCTGGTAGGACGTCCCCGACGAATTCCACGTCAGGGTTCCCCACCCGACGACGCTGGTGTAGAACGCGATGGCACCGTCGATGTCAGGCGTCAGGGTGTCGTACCAGAGAAACCGCCCGCGCGCGCCGTTGTCTGCCATGGAGGCCTCCGCGAGGTGCTCGACACTGTCGAGCGATTCTGTGGGCAGTCTTTTGAGCTTAGCTGAAAACGCCGGGGCCGAGGTAGCCGCCCTCCAGCTTCTGTCGAGCCCCATTTGAGCTGTCGCCCGTTCAGGGCGGTTTTCGGGCGGAACTCGAAGGGCCGCCCTCGCCGCAGCACGCCGAGCTCACGTGATACAGTACCGGCCGTGCTCATGACGGAGCTCGCCACGCCGGCGGTGCTGATCGACAAGTCGCGGCTGCTGGCCAATCTCGACCGGATGCAGCAGGCCGCTTCGGCGGCCGGTATCCGCCTGCGCCCTCACGCGAAGACCCACAAGTGCCCCGAGATCGCCCGGTGGCAGTTGGATCGCGGCGCCGGCGGCATCTGCTGCGCCAAGCTTGGAGAGGCCGAGGTGTTCGCCGACCATGGGGTCGAAGACATCCGGCTGCCGTACCCGCTGTCCCCGGCGAACTTCGACCGGGTGTCGGCCCTCTCGGACCGCATTCAGCTCTCGTTCATCGTCGACAACCTCGCTGTCGCCCGCGCGTGGTCAGCCTTGATGGTCAAGGCGCGCCGCAGCGTCGAGGTGCTGATCAAGGTCGATGTCGGGTTCCACCGCTGTGGAATCAACCCGAGCCTGCCGGATGCGCTCGACGTGGTTCGGGCGATCTCGAAGCTGCCCGGGCTGAAGCTTGCCGGCCTGTTGAGCCACGCCGGCCAGAGCTACGCCGCCCAATCGGAGACCGAGCTTCGGTCAATCGCAGAATCGGAGGCCGGGATCCTGAACGGCATCGCGAAGGCTGCCCGGAGCGAGGGCATCGCGATCGACGAGCTGAGCGTGGGCGCGACCCCGACGGCCCGGTTCAGCCTCAGTCAGCCCGGTCTGACCGAGGTGCGCCCCGGCAACTACGCGTATTTCGATCGCACGCAGGTCGCCCTTGGGGCGGCGCAGTTCGAGGACTGCGCGATGACGGTCATGGCGCGGGTGGTCAGCAAGCCCGCGCCGGACCGTGTGATCCTGGATTGCGGGAGCAAGACGCTCTCGACCGACACGACACGCGCGCCAGGAGCCACCGAAGGCTTCGGCGTCGTGTGCTCCGATCTCCGCGGGATCGCCCCGGATCCCGCGCTGGTCATCGAACGATTGTCCGAAGAGCACGCCACGGTCGGGGTGCGAACGGGCTCGACGCGCCTGGAGCCGGGAGACTTGGTCCGCGTGCTGCCCAACCATGCGTGCGTGGTGTCGAACCTGATGGACACGGTCACGCTGGTGGACGGCCGGACCGTGCTTGGACCGCTGCACATCGCAGCACGCGGCAGGATCACATAGGACACTTCATGGCTCAGAACACTCCGCTCGGCGACGCGCTGGGCATGATCGAAACGCGCGGGTTCATCGGGATGGTCGAGGCGGTCGACGCGATGGTGAAGACGGCGAACGTCGTGTTCGTCGGCTACCAGAAGATCGACGCCGGCCTGGTGTCCGCCATGGTTCGCGGAGACGTCGGATCGGTCAAGGCGGCGACCGACGCGGGCGCCGCCGCCGCCCGGCGGGTCGGAGAGCTCGTGGCGGTCCACGTCATCCCCTACCCCGCCGAGGACCTCGAGCGGAAGCTGCCGATCAGGTAGGTTATAGGTTACAGGTTACAGGTTATAGACAGGGGCACGGACCACGGGCCACAGGCTACAGGCTCGCGGCGATCGGCCTTGTCGCGTGCGCGCGGAGGCCGGGACCAGAAGCCGCCACCAAAGCCTGACTTGTGAGCCGCGTGATCCGGCCGCTAGCCGCAAGCCGCCAGCCGGATCCTGCGCTCCCTCATTGTCCGCCCGTCAGCTCCTTCACGAGCGCGTCGGCGCCGTACAGCTTCCTCAACCCCTCGATGATTCCGGCCGAGTGCACCCCGACTGCCCGGCTTCCTTCCGCATCGTCGATGTACATGTAGCGGTTCGGCAGCTTCTGGATGTTGCTGTCGAAGTTGATGCCGACCACCTCGGCATTGCGGTTGATGATCGGCGTGCCCGAGTTGCCGCCGATCGTGTCGGCCGTGTAGACGAAGTTGAACGGGGTCGACATGTCCACCTTGGACTGGCCCTCCCGCCAGCGGGCCGGCAGATTGAACGGCGGCTTCTCGTTGAAGCCGGCGGCCCGGTTGTAGAGGCCGAAGAACGTGGTCTTGAAGGGCACCAGCGTCGTACCTTCTTCGTATCCCAGCACGCGGCCGTACTCGAGCCGGAGGTTGAAGTTCGCATCCGGGTAGGCTGACTTGCCATACACGGCAAACCGGGCCCGCGCGATCTTCTCCCCGGCACTCGCCTCGACGCTCTGTATCTTCTCTTCCTGCCACGCGCGAAGCTCACGGATGACGGGCTCGACGCGGCGCGCGAGTTCGATCAGCGGATCGGTCGAGGCTTTGATCGCGGCCGGACCGCCCTCGATGAGCGTCTTGCGAACGCCCACGTCGTTGAGCTTCGTGCCGGCAAACGCCTGTTTCACCACGGTCGCAGGCGCCTGGCCGCCGAGCGCTGCCTTGATGAACGGGTCCGCCGGGCCAAGCGTCTTCAGCCCTTCGTCGAGCCATGCAGCCAGGACGAACTCGTCCATGTCCATGTAGATGGGCGCGGTCGAGAAGAGATTGAACTTCAGGCCATCGAGACGCGCGTCGGCGAACTCGGCGTAGCGCTGGCCGCTTGGCTTCTGGATTTCGTCGCCGAAGCGGACGATGGTGGACGCCATGCCCCCGAGCCGTGAGGCGGCGAGATTGGAGAACGACGATCGCCGGGAGAACGTCGCCAGGACCTTGTAGGCCGCCGCGATCTGATCCCACGCCGGCGCATACGCCTTCTGCCATTCGGGATTGGCCGCGACCTTCGCGCGAAGCGCCGTTTCGTCCTGCTCCTTCTTCTTGAAGATCCGGGGGTTCATCAGCCCCTGCTGCTGGCCGACGAGGCGCTTGATGGAGTTCTCGAGGCCGAGCCGGCCGGCCGACGCCCGCCTTGCCTGCTCTTCGCCGAGCGATGCGTATCGGACCAGCGCGTCGCGCCGGGACGTCCAGGCCTGCATCTGCAGCGGGTTGCCGGCGTCGCGCTGATATCCGAGCTGCGCGACGGTGAGGAGCCGGGCGGTCGAGCCCGGGTAGCCGGGTGCGAAGATCAGCTCACCCTCCTCGGCGCCGTTCTTTGACCACTTCAGGAAGTGCTCGGTCTTCGCGGGCTGGCCGTTCTCGTAGACCCGGAAGAACGTGATGTCGAAGTTGTAGCGCGGGTACGTGAAGTTGTCGTAGTCGCCGCCGAAGTACGCGATCTGCTCCTCGGGCGAGAACACGAGGCGGACGTCCGTGTATTTCCTGTTGCGGTACAGCCAGTACTCGCCGCCGCTGTAAAGCGTGACGACTTCACATTTCAATCCGGTCGTGGCCGCGCACTCCTTCTCGATCGCGGCCATCTCTCCGCGGCGCTGCAGGCCGGCGTCCTTGTCGGTCGCGCCGGGTTTCACCGCGCCCTGCACGCGCGCGGTCACCTCCTCGTAGGCGACGAGGATGTTCACTTCGAGGTCCGCGCATTTCAGCTCTTCGGCTCGCGTCGCCGCATAGAAGCCGTTCTTGACGTAGTCATTGTCCTTCGTGGAGAGCTTGGTGACCTGTCCGCGGCCGACGTGCTGGTTGGTGAACACGAGGCCGTCGGGAGACACGAAGGAACCCGACCCTCCGTCGCCGAGCCGCGCGGCGGTCAGACGGACGTGCTCGAGCCACTGGTCGGTCACGTCGAACCCGTACTTCTCCTTGATGAGCTTCCTCGGCACGTTGTCGAAGGTCCACATCCCCTCGTCTGCGAGCCCAACGAGTCCGGTACAGGCAAGTGCAGCGATGAAGAGAACGAAAAGGCGGCGTGTCATGAAGCAGACTCCTCGGGGGGCAGACGGCGGACCCGATACGGCATAATCGATTGACGGCGAACGGTAACCGGCATAATCGGTTGACGGCTATCGGCGAGCGGCGGACGGCTCGCGGCAAACGGTAACCGGCAGGCCGACAAGGGCGAGGGTTGCCAGTTCTTCGTCCCGAGTCAGAGATTGTAGTCCGGGTCCCGTTCGGAGTGCGTCGGCGTTCAACCGGCCCACGGGTCGGGACTGGTTCTCCGTGGCCTTTCTACAGATGTAGGCCGGGGCTTCAGCCCCGGCGAGCGCGGCGGCTCTGAAGAGCCGCCCTCCATCAGGATGGCACAGGCTGTCGAAAGCCGGATTTGTACTACCGATCATGTCCTTGCCAATCTCTATCGCGCTCTCAGCGGTCCTGGCAGCGGCCCCGCCGCCTGCCACCTACCGCGGGACCGAGAATCAGCTGACGGTGCAGGTGCCGCGGGTCGACACGCAAGTCGTCGTCGACGGCGTGCTGGACGAGGCGGTGTGGTCCGAAGCGGCCGTGCTGACCGGTTTCTCGCAGTACGCGCCCGCGGACGGCAGGCCCGCGGACCAGCAGACCGAGGTCCTGGTCTGGTACTCCCCGACGGCGCTGTATTTCGGCATCAAGGCCCGCGCCACGCCGGGTTCGGTGCGCGCCACGCTGTCGACGCGTGACCACATCGACACCGACGACCAGGTGCAGCTCTACCTGGGAACCTTCAATGATGGCCGGCAGGCGTGGATGTTCGCCGTCAACCCGCTCGGCGTCCAGGCTGACGGGGCCCTGGTCGAAGGCGGATCCGGAGGCGCGCACGAGGGGCAGAGCATCGGAAGAGAGTCCCCTGATCTCAGCCCCGACTTCGTCTACCAGTCCAAGGGACGTGTCACCGCCGACGGATACGAGGTGGAGATCCGGATTCCGTTCAAGACGCTCAGGTTCCCGTCGGCCCGCCAGCAGACCTGGGGCCTGAGCATCGTGCGCAGCGTCAGGAGCCTGGGCCATGAATACAGCTGGTCGCCGGCGCGCCGTGCCGCGAGTTCGTTCCTCGGGCAGGGTGGAACCCTTGCCGGGCTGACCGACCTGCGGCGTGGCCTGGTGCTGGACCTGAACCCGGCCGCCACCGCGAAGGCGGACGGGTCGGCGCGGGAGGGTGGAACGTGGCAGTACCGGACCGAGCGCCCCGAGTTCGGGGCGAACATCCGGTGGGGCGTGACACCCAATCTGACGCTCAACGGAACGGTGAAGCCGGACTTCTCGCAGGTCGAGGCCGACGCCGGGCAGTTTCAATACGACCCGCGCGAAGCCCTGTACTACCCCGAGAAGCGGCCGTTCTTTCTCGACGGACTCGAGCTGTTCTCGGCGCCGAACCAGCTCATTTACACCAGGCGCGTGGTCAATCCCCTCGGTGCGGTGAAGCTGACCGGCAAGGTCGGCGCCACCAGCGTGGCGGTGCTCTCAGCGATCGACGGCCGCAATACGTCGGCGACCGGTTCGGATCGCCCCTTCTACGGCATGTTCCGGGTTCAGCACGATGTGGGGAGTCAGTCGCGGGTTGGTTTGGTGTACACCGGGAAAGTCGACGGCGCCTCTTCCAACCAGGTGGCCGGGATCGACGCGCGGTTCGCGTTCGGGAGCATCTATACATTGGAGGCGCAGGCGGCCGGCAGCCGGACGACGGCCTCCGGCGCGTCCGTGTCGGGCCCGCTGTGGCAGGCGATCTTCAACCGGAACGGCCGGCGTTTCGGGGCGCGCTACCAGGTGCGCGCGATCTCGGGCGACTTCAACACGGAGAGCGGGTTCATCTCCCGCAACGGGATCGCGCAGGTGAGCCTGACCCATCGCGTCAGCGTATTCGGTGCTCCCGGGAGCCTGTTCGAGCGGTGGGACAACGACATCGTCGTCGAAGGCGTGTGGAAGTATCAGAACTTCGTGGGCGGGAGGGAAGCCCAGGACAGGAAGCTTCATTTCAACACCGCCGCCAGCCTGCGCGGCGGCTGGCAGGCCGGCGGATCGGTGTTCATCGAGACCTTCGGCTACGATACCGGCCTCTACAAGGATTACGCGATCTGCTTTCCACGCGAGGGCGGCGGCTGCGACGTCCGGCCGTTTGTCGGCACACCGCGCATTGCGAACCTCGACTATGTCGTGCAGTTCACGACGCCGCAGTTCAAGACATTCACCGGAAGCGTGTTCTGGCTGTGGGGGCGCGACGAGAACTTCTACGAGTGGGCCCCTTCGGACATTCTCTTCCTGAACTGCAGCCTCGGCTGGCGGCCGACCGAGCAGGTGCGCGTCGACGCCAGCTATCAGCTGCAGCAATACAGGCGCGCAAACGACGGCGGTTCGATCGCCGGCCAGCGCAGGATCCCGCGCGTCAAGGTCGAGTACCAGCTGACGCGATCGATCTTCCTGCGGGTGGTCGGCGAGTACGACGCCTACCGGCAGGACGACCTGCGCGACAACTCGCGCACCGAGCTTCCGCTGCTCGTGCGGAATGGTGCGACCGGCCTCTTCGAGCCCGCGCTTGGGTTCCGGACAAACAGGCTGCGGGCTGACTGGCTGTTTTCCTATCAGCCGACGCCCGGAACCGTCATCTTCGCCGGATACGGAAGCATGTCGACCGAGCCGGACGCGCTGCGGCTGCGGAACCTCCGCCGCCTCAACGACGGGTTCTTCCTCAAGATCAGTTACCTCTTCAGGTTGTAGCCAGGCGGGCAAGATGGTGAGCCGTCGAGCGGGTGACCGGGTGGCCAGGCACCTGGGGCGGGGCCGGTGACACCCCGAGCCCCTCGACCTCGCTCGGGGCGCTGGGTCTGTAGCCTTGCAGGTCGTTCTCCCCTGTGTCAAAGTGCCGCTGGACGCAAGGCCCCTTTGGTCCACTCGGAATCAGGAGGGCCCCGGTCATGCAGACGCGGCTTCGTCCTCTTCTGCTCCGCTCGGTCGTGTCCTGGTTCGTGTTCCTGGCCCTGCTGATCTCGCCATCGAACGCCGCCTCCAGGCAAAGAGCCAACCCGCTGGCAGCGCCGGGCCCGATCGACGAGTCGAGCCTCGATTCGCTGCTCGACCAGACGTTCCGGATCGACATCGAGAACATCACCGCCACCCTCGACTGGTACCCCGCATCCGGCGGCGTCGACGGCACCGCGACGCTCGTCTTTCGGATGCGCCCCGGGCAGACGCGCGCGGCGTTCAACTTCACGCCCTTCGTTTCGTCCCGTTCCTCGGTCACGCGCCTGGTTCTCGACGGCCGGGCGTTCAGCACCCAGTCGGACGCCGACGTCCGTATCGTCACGCCAGCCGGCACCCGCCAGCAGTTCGTCGAAATGCAGTACGCGCTCGATCCGGGCGTGTCTCACGTTCTGACGGTCGACTATCGGCTCAGCGTCCCGGCGAGTTATCCGCGCTTCTCGAGCGAGGTCAACGACCTTGTCGGCAGGGGGAACGAAGCCGTCTGGCCCACGCTCAACACTCCTCACGAAATGGCGCATCACGTGCTCACGTTTCGCGTGCACGACAGCCAGGCGTTCCGGTTCGTCGGCTCCGGCCGCGTCGAGTTCACGCAGGACGGCGCTGTGCAGCAGTGGGTGCTCGACACCCAGCGTGCCGTGTCTTCGTACTCGGTTATGTTCGTGCTGTTGCCGGCCGCTGACACGGATTACCAGGAGTGGTCGATCGACGGCGTGGCCGTTCGGGTTCTCGCCTATCGCGACGTCAGCCTCTCCGAGGCCAGGAACCGGCTGGACTGCCTGGCTGCCCGAACTGCGCCGGCGCTTCGGACCTTTCCCGGCGCTGCACGGGTTGAGCCTGTTCCTGTTCAGCGACACGGGCGGCGGCATGGAGTACTACGGGGGCACGATCTCGTCGCTCAGCGCGCTGCGCCACGAGGTGGTGCACAGCTACTTCGGCTGCACCGTGGTGATGCGGACCTACCCCGACTCCTGGATGGACGAGGCGATCACGTCCTGGTTCGAGGAGATGTCGCGCGGCGTGTTCCACCCGGTGCTTGCGACGACGTATCGCGGCAACTGGGTTGGAGCCAGGTCCCCGGTATCGGTGGGGTTCAGCGTGATTGCGTATACCGACGGCGCATCGATCATGCAGGACATCGCAAACCGGTTGGGCGGCACCGATCGCATGACGGACTTCCTCAGGTCGCTGGTCGAGCGGCGTACGTTTGCCCCGTTCACCACGCTGGAGTTCGTCGGCGACCTCGCCGCGTACTCTGGCATCGACCTTCGCGCGCAGTTCCTGACGTGGCTCTACAACGGACGGGAGCCTGCCGTAACGGCCGTCGCGGCATCCGGACCGGCCACAAACGAGAAGACCCTCGATCTCGATCCGATCCTGGGTCAGGAAGTCACGGCGATGAGCCCCCGAACGCGCGGCAATCGGCTCTTCCTCCTCCGTCTTCAGATCGTGCTGATGACCGGAGGGCTGCTCTGCCTGGCCGGGCTCGCGTCTGCCCAGTCTCCGGCGGGCGAGTCTCGCCGCTGGCAGATCGAGTTGGTTGGAGGCCTGACGGGCCTCAGAGCTGGCGACCTGAATGCGCAGGCCGACTACGAGACGGCGCTGCTCGACCAACTCCGCACGGTTCAGATCCAGCAGTCGCACCAGGGCGCACTTGTGAAGCTCGATCGGGCCTTCCCGATCGGCGGACGGGTCGTGAGGAGGCTCGGCGATCACTGGTCGGCAGGCGCCGGGTTCACGTTCTTCAGCGCCCGGGAGCGCTCGGCCGCCCAGGCTTCGTACCAGTACACGGTGGTGGACCCGCATGCGCAGGAGTTCCAGCGAGCGTTCGACGAGGCGATCACCGTTGATCCGCTTCTGCTGAGGGTTCGCGAATACATGCCGCACCTGCTGGTCCGCTACGACAGGCCCCTGGGACGACGTGTCAGGGTGGGAGCGTCACTACATACCGGATGGGTCTTCGCGGACTGCCGGCTCGAGCAGGCACAGTCCATCTTGGGTGGGTTCTACCCGGTGAATCGGACGAGCACGCAGGAGATGACCGGCAAGGGCAGCAGCCTCGCAGGGAGCGCATGGCTCCTCGCACGAGTCTCGATCACCGGGCGGCTGGGCCTGCTGGTGGAGGGCGGACGCACGTGGCACGACGTGAAGAACGTCACAGGGTCTGGAACATGGACATCGGTGACGCAGGACGGCGAGGCGACTGAGGTGGAGCTCACGCAGACGCGCCAGGCCGACGGCCGCTGGCTGAACCAGCCTGTCACCTACCAGTCGGCCGCGGGCTCCTGGCACGGCACGGTACCCAGCCATCGGGGGCCAGGGAAGCCCGTTCTCTCTGAGTCTCTCGGGCTGGCAGGTGAAGCTGGGTGTGACGATCGGGTTGTAGAACGCCGCTACTGGATCCACACGCTCTTGACGTTGGTGAATTCGCGGATGCCGTTGACGCCCAGCTCCCGTCCGTAGCCTGACCACTTCACACCGCCAAACGGCACTCTCGGGTCCGACGAGACCATCCGGTTGACGAACACGATGCCGGATTCGAGGTCCCGGATGAACCGGTCGCGCTCCCGCTCGTCGGCGGTCCACACGCTGGCGCCGAGGCCGAACCGCGTGTCGTTCGCAACCTCGACGGCTTCGTCGAGATCCCTGACGCGGAACAGGCTCGCGACCGGGCCGAACAGCTCGTCAGTGTAGGCGGGACAGCCCCGTGGGACGTCTGCCAGCACGGTCGGCGCGTAGAAGTTCCCGGGGCCGACGAGCTTCCTGCCGCCGGTGAGAATCCTGGCTCCCGCGGCCACCGATTCGCGGACTGCGCGGTCGAGATCGTCCACCGAGCGAGTGGTTGCCAGCGGGCCCACGTCGGTCGCCGCATCGAATGGATCGCCGACACGCAGCGCTTCCATCGCGCCGACGAACCGTTGCGCGAACCTGTCGGCGATCTGGTGCGGCCACGATGAACCGCTTGGCCGCGATGCAGGACTGGCCGTTGTTGGTGATGCGGCCCTTGGTGGCGTGAGCCACGGCCTCGTCCAGGTTGGCGCTGGGCATCACGATGAATGGGTCGCTCCCGCCAAGCTCGAGCACGACCTTCTTCACGCGGCGGGCGGCGGCAACGGCCACCTCGACGCCTGCGCCTTCGCTCCCCGTGAGCGTCGCGGCGGCAACGCGCGGGTCGGCGAGAATACTCTCGACCCTGTCGGCGCCGACCAGGAGCGTCTGGAGAACCCCTTGTGCGAAGCCCGCGCGGCGAAACAGGTCCTCGATGCTCAGCGCGGATTGCGGCACGTTGGACGCGTGCTTCAGCAGCAGGACGTTTCCAGCCATCAGGATCGGCGCCGCAGCGCGGACCGCCTGCCAGTAGGGGTAATTCCACGGCATGACCGCCAGCACGACACCGAGCGGCTGATATCGGATGAAGCTCTTCGCGGCCGGGGTGTCCAGGGGTTCGTCGGCGAGGAACCGCTCCCCGTTCTCGGCGTAGTAGCGACAGACCCAGGCACACTTGACGGCTTCGTCGATGGCCGATCGAAATGTCTTGCCCATTTCGAGCGTGGCAATCCGGGCAAGCGATTCCTTCTCGGATTCGAAGAGGTGCGCCGCCCGGAGGAGTTTCTCCGATCGCTCGCTACGGGAGCTGAGGCGCTCGGTCGCGAACGCTCGAGCGGCCAGTGCCAGCTTTTCTTCGAGCTGCCCGGCCGAAAGGGGCTCAAAGGACCGAATCAGCTCTCCAGTTGCGGGATTGATGGTGGCGATAGGCATCGATGCGTCCTCCGGCTGGACCTAAGGACGCCAAGAGTGGCCTTGGCGTCCCCATGGCATTATTGGTCTAACCATCATACCAGTAGACCATCATACCATTTAATAATTGCTGGCAATTACGCATGGCCTAGCTCATCTTGGCTGTGCCGGCATCAACCTGCAGAGGTCCATGCCGGTGTTCGGGGCTGGCGCCGCGGGGAGAGGAGGCCGTCGGGCCGAACGACGCTGGCCGAGCCGGCGTCTTCCAGCGTCGCCGGTCCGCAACGAAGCTTCTGGTGCAGCCCCGCTTGACCCATCCAAAGAAGGGGGGGTACTCTCCACCCGGCTCGCCTCGTGCGCGGGCGTCGCCTTGGCGTTTCCCGCCGACTTCGGCCTTGTCGGCGATCGCATCGCCGCGACCGGATCGATTGCAGCCTGGCAGGGGCGGCGGGTGGTCGATGCAGCCGGCAAACGGGCGCCGGGTCGTGCACGTTCGGCGATCGTGAAACTCGACAACACGTCGACAGGATGGCCACGATGAACACGCCGCCTCGTCGTCGCCTCGCTGCGTTGACGCTCCCGCTGGCGTGCCTCGTTCTCCTGATCGCGTGTAAGGACAAGCCCGCGCCGGTGGCGCCCAGCGCGACCTTGACCGCCGTCGCGGTCAAAGGCATCCCCGCGACGTTCGAAGTGGGCGCGACGGCCACCCTCACCGCCAGCGCCACCTATTCGGACGGCACCGCGCGCGATTGCACGACCGCCGCCACCTGGACCTCGTCCAACGCCGCGATCGCGAAGGTGTCGAGTAGCGGCGCGCTCACCGCCGTTGGGGCAGGCGATGCCCAGATCGCCGCGAGCTGCTCCGGCGTCACGGGCAGCGGCGGCGTGCACGTCACCCTCGGGCGGACGGTCGTAGCCGTAGCCGTCACCGGCGTGCCGGCCGATCCGTTCCTGCCTCTCGACACCGCGAGCCTCACGGCGACGGCCAGCTACTCCACGGGCGAGAAGGCCAACTGCACGAGCACCGGGACGTGGGTCTCGTCGAATGCCGACGTCGCGACCGTGGCGCCCGGCGGTGTTCTCGCGGCGGTCGCGGCCGGGGCCACGGAGATCCGCGTCACCTGCAACGGTTGGTTCGGCATGACCATCGTCAGAGTTGCGCCCCTCCCGCCGCCGCCAACCTCACTCCTGTCCACTGGGTATGCGGCCGGTGAACTCCAGGCGTTATGGAACGTAACCCCTGTCTGGTTCGACGCCTCGCGCTCCACCGGCGTCGGGCTCACGTACTTTATCGAATTCGGCGACGGCCAAACCTCGACCGCGACGACGGTTTGGCACACTCCGCTCCTGGACTGGAACAATGACGGATGGTCCGAGATGGGGTGGGGCGGCCGTCTGACGGTCACCGACCGCTGGGGGAGGACCAGCACCGCCCCCGCGCAGTACCACCTGTTGCGACTGCAGAATTTCTTGATGGACGCCTATATATCTGTGCAAGATGCCGTCGGTGTATCTGCGTCAATGCGCCTCTCGCAAGATCCCGCCAATCCGACTCGCCTGTCCGGGAATTACTTCCATTGGAGCGGCAGCTATTCACGGGACATCAGTGGCACCGTCAACGCCGATCGAAACATACATCTGCAGAGCAGCGACGGTGCGCTTGAACTGACTGGGACAGTCAGCATCAAGGGCACCTTCAATACTTCTCTTCTGCTGCGTGTGCGAGGCGGCCCAGACGACGGGAAGACCGTGACGTTTTACCCTCACGACCCGTACTGAAGCCAATTCCGAGTGGAGGCCTGCGCGAGCGTCCGGCATCAGCTCGCGTCATCGAGTTCGGTTCGGCAGCGGCGATTCGGAATGCCAGACTCAGTCAGGTTGAATACGCAACGAGGTGGGCGCCACTCATTCCAGGATGAATGGCGCGCCTCTCCCCGAAGCGCCATCGGTCGCCAGGCGTACCTGCACTTCGGCAATCTGGCAACGCGACAACAGAACAAATGGACACGAGTGCCACGATGAATGCGATGAACACGCCGCCTCGGCGTCGCCTCGCTGCGTTGACGCTGCCGCTCGTGTGCCTCGTTTTCCTGATCGCGTGTAAGGACAAGCCTGCGCCGGTGGCGCCCAGCGCGACCCTGACCGCGGTCGCGGTCAAAGGCATCCCCGCGACGTTCGAGGTGGGCGCGACGGCCACCCTCACCGCCAGCGCCACCTACTCGGACGGCTCGTCCCGCGACTGCACGAGCGCGGCCACGTGTGGAGAACCCTTTTCGCGAAACCCGCGTGACGTGACAGGTCCTCGATGCGCAGCGCGGATTGCGGCACGTTCGACGCGTGCTTCAGCAGCAGGACGTTTCCAACCATCGCCGGTTCGCAGCCCTGCTCCTGCCGGGAGGCTATATGCGGGATTTCGCCTTGAGGGAATCGAGACGGACGCTTATCCGCTAAAGTAGCCGCGGCGGGCGCGCACCTCGAGTCGATCCGGGCGTTTCATCCGGACCACGAGCGTGTGGTAGCCGCCTCGATCGACGCCGCGCGGGGTGAACCCCAGGACGTAGCAGGAACGGAATTCGCTCAACAGCCGGCGGAAGGTCGAGGCCACGTCGCCTCCCGGCGCGACGATCGGGACCACGAGGCCGCCGGTGTCCAGCGTCAGCGTGGCGTAGAACTGCTCTGCCGGCGTGGCGCCTCGTGCCGCGCTCTGCCGGGCACCGCCGCTGCCGCCGCCGGACCGGCCTCGCGCGGGGCTCGATCGAACCAGGTTCAACGTGGCGTTCCCGCGGCGCGCGACCTCGGCGATCATCGGCTCGTCGGAGATGCTGTGGCCGTCGCTGCCGTCGCTGAACATGACGACGAGCTGCCGCCGGGTCGTGTCCGACGCGCTGATGAGCGCGACCGCGATGGCGTCGAGAAGCGATGTGCCGCCCGATGCAGTCACCCGCGTGACCGCCGCGCCGACAGCAGGCATGTCCGAGGTGAAGTCGAACACGCGCGTGATTCGCTGATTGAACGTGATGAGCTTCAGGCGATCCTGCTTCGTCAGGTCGGCCACCAGCTGCCGCACAGAGGTGCGGAGCTGATCGAGCAATACGCCGCTCACGCTCTGACTCACGTCGAGCCCGACGGTCACGTCGATCGGGAGCTTCTCATAGCTCAGGGTCCCGATCTCCTGCGGGACACCGTTGTCCAGAATCTCGAAATCTGCCGGTGTGAGGCCGGTCACCGCACGATTCCCCGCACGGACGGACACATCCACGGTCACGAGATCGGTGCTCGACCTGAACACCATCTGCCGGGCCGACCTCCGCATCTCTCCCGTTCGTCCGGGATTGTGCCCGTCAGCTGGGAGCGGCCTGGGCGTTGAGACGCGCTGGGCGGGCAGCGCGACTGGCGGATCGGAGGACAGCGCCACAGGCCCAAACGCGCCCGACATCATCGCGGCCACGAGCAGCTCCGTCCGGGTCATCGCGCCGCCTCGCGCAGCGCGCTCATCGCCGCCGGATAGGACCGGTAATCCGCCTGCCAGTACTGCCACCACGGATCGAATGCGTCTGCCGCGGCCGTCTGGATCGAGTCGGCCATGCGTTCGGCCGCGATCCGATCGCCATTGCGGAAAAGCAGCGCCATCAGCCCGACCCGCGGAGCCTGCGCGTTGGGCCAAGTCACAAGCGCTGCCCGGTACGCGTTCGCGGCTTGGTCGACGTGACCGAGCGCGTCGTTGAAGTGACCGCGCAAGAGCTGGCTGAAGTACACCAGGATCTGGTCGGTCTCCCGCGCGCGCATCGTGTCGAGCAGGGCCACGGCGTCTTCATGGCGGCCGCGTCGGTGCAGCAGGTAGGCCTTGCGCAGCTGTGCCTCCGACGCCGTGATCGCAAACCGCATGGCGGCGTCGTAAAGGCCCATCGCTTCCTCGGCGACAACACCGTCAGGCGTCCCGAGCGGAGTGGTCTGATCGGAGATGATCGCCTGCGCGAGCACGAAACGCGGCTCGTCCGGGCAGCGCTTCAACGCGTTGACCACGAAGGGCCTGGCGAGTTCGGGGCGAATGAGGCCTTCAACCGTTGTCAGCTCCGCCCAGTACCACAGCCGCTCGAAGGAATCGGCTCCGAGCGGGTTGCGCACCAGGCGGTTGTAGCTCTCGAGAAGCGCGAGCGCCTCGTCCCTGGCGGCGACGTCGTGTCGGTACAGGGCCGCCTCGGCGATCTCGATGACGAGCGCGGCTTCCCGCCTGGGGTTCGCGGGCCAGGGGTTGCCCACCGCCCTGAAGTCGCGAATGAACTGCGCGGGATTGGGAAGCCGCCGCAATGCGTCGGCAGCGGCGTTGTAGTCACCGCGGTCGTACAAACCGACGACTGACTCGATCGCCGTCGCCAGCGGGCGCGCGGTCGCCGCCCAGACGGGCGCGGAGTCTGCTCCGCCAGGCGGCGGGCCGGTGACGCCAATCGCGTATCCGCTCCGCGCGCATATCCAGTATGAGGGCGCCGCAGGAACCCGGACCTTCAGCTCGTGCCAGCCTGTTGGCGCGACGTTCCGGGGCATGTATCGCAGGACGTAGCTGCGGCGGAAATCGTCGAGAATCTGCTTGAAGATGCTCACCGGACCCCCTGAAAAGAGCCCCGGTTCGTAGAGGTCGCCCCCGGTCAGCCGCGCGGCGTCCGCAAGCACCGCGGGATCGTGGTCCTGAAACGGAATCCAGAAGCGCTGGGAAAGCGAGCACAATCCCATCAACCGGCACTGAAACGCCGCCAGATTGCTGGCTCCGCCTGGATTCACGTGCGCGATGTGAAGCGTCGCCTCGGACCGCCGTGCGACCTCACGAAAGGCTCGAGCGTCGAGCGCGCTGATGGTGTCGACGCCGTCGGTCATGGCGATGACGATGTGCCGGCGATTGGCCCCGACCGGGCGGAGCATCGAGGCCGCAAGCGCGTCGTAGAGGGACGTCAGCCCGCTTACCGTCATCCGGTCAATGGCCGGATGGCGCGCAGCGGGCTGCATCGGAAAGATCTCGTTGACGCTGGTGTCGATGGTGAGGAGCCGCAGCCGGTCGTCCGGCCTGAGCAGCGCGGCGATCTTCCGCATGTCCGCCTTCAGCTGCTCGACAAACGGCGCCGTGCTCCCGCTGGTGTCGATGAGGAGCGACACATCCAGCGGAACCTCCTCGGGATCGACCACCTCGATCTGCTGGCGGACACCGTTGTCGAGGAGCACGAAGTCCCTGGCGGTGAGCCCTCCGACCGGCGTTCCGCCTGATCGGACGGACACCTCCACCGGCACGGCGTCGATGCGAGTGCGGAAGACGACACCCTGGCCGCCGGATCCGGCCTGACTGAGGCCGACCGTTCCCGACGCCGCCACAATCGTCGCGATGAGGAGCACACGACGCGTCATGGTCGAATCAGCCCGTGCAACTGCGCCAGCAGCAGCGGCCAGAACCGATCGTCCGCGTCCGCGTAGCCGCGCCAGGGATCGGCAGAAAGCGGATCGCGTGAGAGTGCGCCCGCCACGGTTTCGTAGGCTTCGGCCCGGCGATCGGCTTTGAAGAGAAACGCGGCGAAGGGCAGCGCCGCGGATTGCGCGTGCGGGACAGCGGCCAGCGCGCGATCATACGAGCGCATCGCCTCGGCCTCGCGTCCTTTCGCTTCGAGCGCCTGCGCCATGAAATAGCGCGCGAGGTAGATCAGGTAAGGCTCGCGCGTGGACGACTCGACGCGCTCAAAGCGCATCAGCGCCAAATCTAGATCTCCACTTCGCAACTCGAGTACGCCGAGCCGCAGCGATGCCTCTGCTGCGATGTCTTCCTCGACCAGCAGGGCCTCGAACGCCGTCTTCGCGGCGAGCGACCGTGGACCGCCCGCGGCACCTGGCTTGCGCGGCACCTGCGGCCATGTGCGCCAATCGAGGGCGATTCCGTAGGCGAGCTTGAGCCGAGGCTCGTTCGGAAAACGAGCGAGGACGTGCTGCAGGTGATAGATTTCGTCCTCGCTCTTCCCGAGGGGAGCGAGGTCGGTGCCGATGAGAAAATCGGCGTCTTCGGCGCGTTCGGCTACGGCAAGAGCCGCCAGCTGCCAGAGTCGCTCAACAGGCCGAGGGGTCGGATCGCGGCGAAACAGCTGGCAGCCCCACTCGATCAGGAGCGGCGGCGGGTACCAGCGCAACACATCGGGCGGGGTGTAGGTTGCCCCGACCGGCAGCTTCATGACCGGCTGCGCCACCCGTTGGCGCCACTGGTTCCATTCATCCGCCCGCGCAGCCTCCAGTGCAAACGTCGCGGCGGCCAGCACGCGCCGCTCCAGCTCCTCGCTTCCTTTTGCGGCAATCCACGCTGGACCGTCGGCCTTCAGTTGGCGCAGCAGGTCGCTCGTGTCAGTCATCGTCGCCAGAATCCCGGCGACCGCATCGAACTCGCCCGCGGCGTAGCGATCCAGCAGATCGGTGACGGAGAGTTGCCGCGCGGATGGCGTCCCGCCTGGCACCACCAGCGCCGCGATAAGGAGCAGGGTAGCGGCCCGAGTCATTCGCATGCCGGCAGTGAGGAGGAGAACCAGGTCTTTCAGGTACCGGGCCGATTCTAGCGCAAATGAACGCTGGCGGACAACGTCGCGGTTCGATCGCGTCTGGAAGGCGCCAAGGCCGCCGGTTGGTCCCCGCGGTTTGTCAGGCGGTCAGCGAATCACTCGCCCGCATGCGGGCCGACGCCTGCCTCGTCCTCGATGGGCTCGATCCTGGATGGGCCATCCTCCGGCACGATCATCCTGACGACCAGCCGGTTCTCTGAATTGCCGCTGTCGAACCAGTCGAGCCCTTCCTGCACGAGCGTCAGGCTCAGCAAGGCGTCCGAGGTGCCGGGAGGCTTTCCCACGCCTGCCTGGAACTCCGCCGATCCTCCCGGGAGGATATCGAAGGGCAGCGGAGTCCTCAGCCCATCCCACGTCAACATGTCGCGACGGGGCGTCAGCCAGTGGTAGCCGAGTTGAATCGGGTTGGCATAGCGGGACGAGAGCGTTTCAGGTCCCAGGTTGGTCACGCTCACGGTCAGGCCAACGGTCCCTTCATCAAGCTCCGTGACTTCGGTGGTCGACAGCTCGAGACGGACCCGAGGTGAACGCACCGTGATCCCGGCGTCAAAGGCCAGCAGATGACCGGGATCTCCCTTCCTGCCTGCAGACCTGGATGCCAGCAGAACGAATCCGCGCTCCGATGGCAGGAACGCAGCAAGCTCGAGCCCATATCGCTGCTGGATGGCGAAGATGTTCCTGGCGTCGCGCAGCGCATCGTGCACCATCACGAAGGCGGGCGCTGCAACAGCCGCGATCTGGTCCATCACCCGGCTTCGGGCGCGGGTTCCCGGCGGGGAGTCGATCAACAGCAGGTCGAACGTGCCGGACGCGAACAGCTCGACCTCCCGCCGGAGAACAGCCGGATCGAACTCTGCCCGCTCGTGGTCGAAGTGGACCAGCGGGCACCGGCAGCCTTCATTCCGCGCCCGGTCCAGCCATGGACCGGCCTGACTCTCCATGGACAACACATCGACGCCAAGATGCTTCATCAGGATCGAAGTCTCGCCGGCACCGGTTTCGATCGCCGTCTTGATTCCCAGCTGCTGAACAACCCGCTGCAGGAAGTTGTACTCCTCGCCATCGAGGTACGCGTTGCCGCAAGCGAGCCCATTCCAGCGGTACTTGCCGTACGGAAGCGAGTGGGCGATCGACACCATGGTGGCCGGATCCGCGAAGTACGACCGTCTCGTGGAGTAGTCCCGGCGAAGCCCGGTCGAGAACAGATCCACCGTTTCGCGGGCCACCGCATTCAACATCGTCGACGGCAGCGGATCCGCCGGAGGATCGCTGAAGTCTGCGCTGAGGGTTCCCAGGAAATCGACGAACGCCGTGTCGCGACGGGTCTCCTCTGGCGTGCCCATCGCGGACAGCAGGCTCGTCACTTCCACGGGCCAGCCGCACAGCGCGGTATCCCGGGGATGCGGGATCCCCGCGAAGTGCGCAATCGAGAGGGGCGTTCCGCTGCTCACATTCACGAGCGTCTCGCCGCTCCGCCTGACCTGCAGCCGCCCGTTGACGATCAGGCCCTGCCAGTTGTAGACGGCGGCGTCAACGTAGTCCACCGGTTCGTCGAGAAGATTCAGGTGGGCGCACAGGAACGCGTTGTCGTAGAGCATCCCGGGCAGGACATAGCGATTCCACACCGCATCATCGAGGCTGCGGGCGCACAGCTCCTGGAAGAACGCCCGCCGCGACGACGGGGCGAAGAAGACCCCGGTGTTGATTGAGCGGCGATTCTCGAGATCTCGATCGTCGGGCCACGGATGGGTGAAGTCGCCGATGCCCACGATCGCGCTCAGATCGTCGTAGCAGCCGGTGACGTGCTCGTGCGCCGTCAATTCCGTGATGGGTCTAAGGACGATCGTGTCGGCGTCGAGGTAGAGGAAATCGCCTTCCCGCATGGCGATGTCGTAGGCGGTGAACTTGGCTCGTTTCACGCCAAGCGTCTTGATCTCGGGCAATTCCCGGACGGTGCCATATCCCTCACGGCTGAGGGCGCGAAAGGCGCCGGCATCATCACAGAAGATCGTGATGTCACACGCGTTGCCCGAGTTCCGAAGGGAAGCCCAGAGGCGCCTGGCCTCTGTGAAGTGACCTGCCGTGGCGATGGTGATGACGTGGAACATGCTTCCCCGCCGGTTCGGATGCGAAACGTCATGGACGGCCGGGCGAGACCGATTCGGGACGCCCGTGAGATTTCGGCTGCCGACCGAGGCAGTCGATCCCGGCTGGCCGTCCCGGGTGGACACGGCAGACGATCTTAGCATCGCGGGCGGACGTTGATATCTCGTCCAGTGCGCCCGCTCCCGGCGCCATCGGTGGACCCGCGCCGGTGGCTCCAGCTCCGCGTTCAGGCAGATGGGGTGCGGGTGGGCTCTTCTGGATGCGTGCTGAGCTGGCGGAACTGGCACACGCTGCCGTAGGGCAACACCCTGATCAGTTCCTCGAGGCTCGCCCGGCCCGCCCTCACGCGCTCCAGCGCGTCCTCCGCCATCGACATCGTGGTCCGGGTGCTGGAGGCCCGGATCTCCTCGAGCGGGGCGCCCTTGGTAATCAGGATCACGTCCTCCTCGTCCGGGACCCACAGCTCCGCGATCCCCACGCGCCCTCGATAGCCGGTGAAGCCGCACTGCGTGCATCCCGACCCGTGGTAGAACGTCATCCCGGCGGGCCGCTCCAGGAAGAACTCTCGGATGAGCTCTGGCGGCGGTTCGTACTCGCTGCTGCAGTCCGGGCAGAGCCGCCTCATCAGGCGCTGCGACAGCACACCGATCATCGACGCGGCGATCAGGTTCGGGTCGACTTTCAGGTCGGTCAGCCGCGTGACGGCCGAGACGGCGTCGTTCGTATGGAGCGTGCTGAGCAGCAGGTGCCCTGTCTGGGCTGCGCGGAATGCCATCTCGGCGGTTTCCTCGTCCCGGATTTCGCCGACCATGATCACTTCCGGATCGTGACGGAGGAAGGCGCGCAGGTACCGGGCGAAGGTGTTGCCGATGCGATCGTTGATCTCGGACTGGCTGAACTCCTCGTAGATGTACTCGATCGGATCCTCGGCGGTCAGGATCCGGATTCCGGGCCGATGGAGGGTCATCAGCGCCGCGTAGAGCGTCGAGCTCTTGCCCGATCCGGTCGGCCCGGTGACGAGCAGGACGCCCGACGGACGTTGCAGGAGCTGCCGGAGCTTCAGCGCGATGGCCGGCCGGAGACCCAGCTGCTCGATCGACTTCGGGGCGCTCTTCCTGTCGAGAATGCGCAGGACGGTGCTTTCGCCGTAGTAGCTCGGAACGATTGACACCCGGAAATCGACGTTCTTTTCCTCGCCCGACCGGTCGACGCGCACCCGGAACGATCCGTCCTGGGGCCGACGCCGTTCCGAGATGTCGAGCTTCGCCAGGATCTTGATTCGCGAGATGATCTCGCGCGGGTTCTGGTCGCAGGTCTCCTGCAACGGTCCGAGATCGAGCGCCTGCAGCACGCCGTCGACGCGGAACCGGATGAGCATGCGTCCGGACAGCGTCTCGAGGTGGATGTCGCTGCAGCGCCGTTCGATCGCAATCGCCATCAGCTGCCGCAGTGCGGCATCCGCCTTCTTGTCCTGGGCGTACTCGTCGACGTACTTGCTCTTCTTCGCCGCCCCCGGCGCGCCGTCCCCCCTCCCCACGTCAATGACGTCCATTCCCACGCTGAGGGGCTCGGACTCGGCTGCTTCGTCATAGAGCCGCTTGAACGCGCGCCGGATCGAGTCTCCGCTCGACGTCACCATGTTCACGATGAGGCCCGTCGATCGGCTCAGCTCCTCGATGACCGTCGTGTCGGTCGGGTCATCCATCGAGACCGTGAGCATCTGGCCAAGGTGCGAGACGGGAATCACCGAGTGGCGCCGCGCGTAGCTGGGGTTGATGATTCGTGCGAGCGTCCGGTCGAGTTCGACCCGATCAAGATCGATGTAGGGGATGTTCAACTGCAGAGAGAGCGCCTGGCGCATCGTCTCGTCGTTGACGAACCCGAGGCTGACCAGCAACTCGCCGAGCGGCCGGTGCTTGACCTTCTGCTGCTTCAATCCCAGTTCGAGCTGGGATTCGGTCAGCGACCCGGCGCGCACCAGGACCTCGCCGAGCCGCGGGCGCTTCTCGAGCCGTTCCAGCAGCAGCGTCAGCTGCTGCTCGGTCACGAGCTTCCGCTCGACCAGGGTCAGCCCCAGCGGTTTCCGGTCGTGGCGGGCGTGCCGATCGGCCAGCGCCGCGTCGAGCTGGCGTTTGGTGATGAGGCCTTCCTTGATGAGCAACTCGCCAAGGCGGACTTCGTTGGGTGTCTTCATCGCGTCCCCGATCCGAACGTCCCAGCGGCACGTGCGCTCGTGCGCGACGGAATGTCACGAACGTCACGGAGGTGGTGTGTGCCTAGGGCTCGCGCTCGGTCGAAGCCGCGGGCTCCTTCGCCCAGTAGTCGGGGGAAGCCTTCGTCTGCGCGAGCGCCTCGGGTGTTTCGAACCCCGGCGCCATCGACGCGGAGGTCCCGGCCATGAACTGGTGATGCTCGATGTTCAAGGTCCGCAGCCAGCTCTGCTGCCCGAAGGTCAGCGCGATGCAGCACCCGAGTTCGACCAGCTCCGGTTCGCTGAAGTGCTCTCGCAAGCGGCTCCAGAAGGCATCATCCGTGTCGAGATGCCAGGTGATGGCCTTGGCGTAGGCCAGCGCAGCCTTCTGCCGCGGGTTGTACTTGGTCGACTTCTCGAAGTTGAGCAGTTCGTCGTACTGGACTTCCTGGATCCCCTGGCCGGCGGCCTTGATGGACCGCTGGTTCCCGCAGTACTCGCATTTCACCGTGCGTGACACGTAGACGCGGCACAGCTCCTTGAGGCTGTGATCGCAGACGCCATTCCTGAAGATGTCCCGCCACGAGTTCGCGAACGACCAGAAACACGCCGGCACGTGCGCCCGGACCGCCGAGCTCTCCGGCCGGGGCGTTCCTTCCCGCGCACACCGATCCATCTCCGCCTTCATCCCGTCGTCCATCTTCTCCAAAGGCACAAAACTGATCCGCTGACTGTCCATGTCCGCTCCTCCGGCGTGTCGTCGTGGCGAGACCGGTTCCCGCGACGAGGCGGCAATCGGATCTTCGCCAGGCAATGGCTGGTACCCGCTCCAACTATAGTCCCGGACGCAAGCTTTCAAAGAGGTTCGGTGGGCTGCTCTGACGGCCGGCCCAATACCGGCCTTTGTGACGTTCGGGGGGGAACCGAGAAGATGTGCGCTGCACGCACGAAGGAAAGGAAAAGCGGGCAGTCTCGCGGCACCGCCCGCTCTCCTTGTACCGTGTTCCTTGTACCGTGTTCCCTGTAACCTGTAACCTGTAACCTGTCCCCTGCTACTGTGCTCTTCCAGCTCCCAGATCGTTCCAGTTCAGGATCGCGTTGAACGCGAGGAAGAAGTTCCCGTGTGTCTCCCAGCGCCAGAACGGCCGGTTCGCGAACATCACGATGTGTCCCTGGCCGACCGGCGCGTCGATGACCACTGCCCGGCCCGATAGCGCCTGCCCGCCGACGAGGCCGCCGCTGAGCAGCATGTCGTCCGGATCCGTCGGGAAGCGCAGGACGACTCGCGGCCGCGCCTGCGCGGCGGCAGCGCCCGCGCCCCCGCGGCCGCCGCCGGCACTGTACACGCCGCCGCCGAGCCCGCCGCCGGCGCCCGCCATCAGAGCTGCACCTTCTGCGCGCGGCGTCCGGATCGTGGCCAGCTTCTCCGGTACGGCATTCGGCGTCAGGTTCATGCCGACTCCGGGGATCTCCGCGCCGCCGCGCCCGCCGCCACCCCGGCCGCCACCGCCGCCGCCCGCGCTCAGCACGGGCGCCGTGCTGAAGTACACGGGCAGCTGGTCGGCGTTGTATCCGTAGGCGATCGGGCTCTTCCGATCGGCGAAGACGGCCTTGAGCACCGCTCCGCGCACCCAGAGATCGGTCGGCTGCTCGACGGTGATGCCTGTCGTTACGCCATAGTCAGGAAAGATCGTCGTCGTCGATCCTTCCGTGATGAGCAGCCCGCCCTGCTCGACGAACTTCACGAGGTTGGAGAGGCCTTCGAGCCCCATGCCGCCGCGGATGTCGTCGGTTGAATCCTGCACGCCGAGGTTTGGCGTGAGGTCCGACTTCTTGTACGGAATCGGGTCGCCGGCCATCGCCACGCCGTTGACCTGCGACTGCGACGTGCCGCCGACGTGCGGATAGATGATGACGTCGAACTTCTGCCGGAGGTTGCCCTCGCGCAGCTTCGTGTCGCCGAAGTAGGTGTAGGGCACCTTGAACTGGTCGAGCGCCAGGCGCACCCAGCCTTCGTCCTGGGTCCGCTGCCACGAGTGGACGTAGCCGATGCGCGGCACGTCCATGTCGTGCGTCTTCACCGGGGGCGCCGACGCCATGGCGAAGCCGCTCAGGCCGAGCTCCTTCAGGACCGGGTCGATCTTCGCGGCGTCCGCGTTCGGGATGATGAACGCGCCGGCCTCGAACTTCTTTCCGGCCACCTCGAAGGGATCCTCGGCGGCCTGCATCTTCACGTCCTTCAGCGCGAAGCGGAGCGTGACGAGCTTGTTGTCGACGTTGTGCTCGACGACGACCACGCTGCCGGTGCCCGAGATGCCGCCGGCCGGCTTCACGTCGGCGGTCAGCAGCGTCATCGGCTGGTCGAGGATGGACTTGTCGTCGATCTTCCTGACCTCGACGTCCCTCAGCAGCGTTGCGCTCCAGCCGGTGTCGTCGTAGGGCGACGGGTTGGCCGGCGGGTAGAACTGGGTGCCGAGCAGCGTGTTGACGAGCACGCTGTACGGCTGATCCATCCGGACCACGAAGTCGCCGGCGGCGACCTGGATGTTGCCGGCCTTGAACGGCGCGTTCGCCGTGTGGACTTCGGCGCCCTGCGTCCGCAGCATGTTGACGGTCGCCACCGCCTCGCCGCGCCGGTACTGGCCGGCCGGAATCACCCACGCGTAGGGCGCCTCGGTCTTCCCTCGTTCGACGGCGCGCTTGCCCTTGAGGTAGAAGTTCTCGAGCACCGTTTCCCTGTTCTTCGCGACGTACTGGAGGGCGAAGAGCAGCGCGCTCTGCTCCATGTTGGTGTTGTTGCGCGGCCCCCACTTGATGCTCGGCAGCGGCGGGTTCGGCCGGTACCACTCGCGGCTGGTCTGCGTGGCGCCGAGTCGCACTTCCTGGTTCTGCGGCCCGTAGCTCTGCGTCTCGTAGAAGCGGCCGATCGAGTTGCGCGTGTTCGCGATGAAGAAGAGGTAGTTCGGCACCCATCCGTCGTAGAAGCCGCCGGTCCAGACTCCCGGCACGCCGCGCTTGGTCATCTCGCTGACTTCGTACTTCGCGAGCATCCACCACTCGTCGACCACCAGCGGATCCAGGTTCGGGTTGTAGGGCCCGGCGCCGGTCGACGTGTAGAGGTACGGGATCGACTCGTGCAGGTCGTGCAGGACCTGCGGCTTCCACTCGAGGAAGCTGCGAAGGATGTTCTGCGTCAGCTTCAGGCCGATGCCGATCCCGTCGCGATTGTTGTCGTGCGCGACGTAGTTGCCCCACCAGATGAGCGGAATCTGCTTGCCGGTCTTCTTCCGGTAGTTGAGGTTGTCGACGATCTTCTCGCGGCCGTCGACTTCGAGCACCGGCGTCAGCGCCACGATGACGTTGCTGCGGATGTTCTGGATGAACGGCGTCTCTTCGACCGCGAGCCGATACGCGAGCTCCATCTCCATCTCGGCGCTGCCGGTCTCGCCCGTGTGCAGGTTGCCGGTGGCCCAGTAGATCGGCTTGCCGGTGGCAATCAGCTGCCTGGCCCGCTGCTCGGTCAGCCTGCGCGGGTCGCTCAGGTCGTTGCTGATCTTCTTGTAGCTGTCGAGCGACTTGATGGTGGCTTCGTCGGCGACGAACACCATGATCATGTCGCGGCCTTCGTCGCTCTTGCCGATCCGGAACAGCTTCACCCGCGGCGACGCCTTTTCGAGCGCCTCCATGTAGCGGACGATGTCCTTGTAGTAGGTGAGCTCGTCGGGCGTCCCGGGAATCCGCCCGAAGAACTTGAGCGGCGAGGGGACCTTGTCCGAGAGCGGCATGTGATCGACCAGCTCCGTGGTCACCCGCGGATCCTGCGTGTAGTCCTTGATGAGCTTCGTGTAGGCCTCGTCGACCTTCTGGGGCGGGACGGGCCGTTTCGCCTGGGCGCCGATCGGCCCGGTGCCGATGGTGGCGACCAGCGCGAGAGCGAGAAGCACACGCGTGCAGAGAATCCGCCTGGTGGCCGCGATCATGATGGGATTGCCTCCTTGACGGTGAACGGACGTACCCGGGTCATCGAGGGGGGGCGCTCATGACCGGCGGGCGGGAGTTGCGCTTGGGCAATGGCGCGTTATAGCACACTGAGGCTGCGGAAAGCACGCAAGGACGCGGGCCAGGGCGGCCGGAGGCGGTCGGTCGTGGAGTGGGACCTTGAGCCGAGCCGACGGCGTCAGTCTGCAAAGGGCATCGGAGGGGCCGAAATCCGAGTTGGGCCGGGGACCCAACTCTTCCGCCGACAGCACCCCGAAGATGCGCTTTGCCGGCGAGCGCGAGCGGGACCACGGAACGACTGACCCGCTTCCGGTGCCGGCCCGCGGAGGTACTATCGCGCCTGGGGGGACTTCTTCCGCCTGCGCCGCGGCCGGGCGCGCGAGTTCAGCTTCTTGAAGCCGTCTTCGCCGCCGATGACGAGCAGCGGCTGTGTCGGATCCTTCAGGATGTTGAAGAACCGCCCGTCGTGGGTGCGGGCGTAGACCTCCGAGCCGTCGGTGAGCAGGGTCAGATCTCCTTCCTCGCCGGTTGCCTCGAACAGTCTCAGGCCGAAGTGCTCGCGCAGCGTGTCGACCAGCTGGCGTATGCGCGCGACGCTGAAGCCCTTGCGGCGCAGATCGGCCAGCACCAGCAGCTCGAGCAGGTCCATCGGCGAGTAGCGCCGCTCGGTGAATCCTCCCGCTTCGGTCCGATGCGGGGCCACCGAGGCCGGCAGCAGGCCGTGGTGATCCCACCATTGGAGCTGCCTGGCGGTCAGCCCCGTCAACGCCACCACTTCACGCGAGGCGTAGGTCTTTTTCAGCTGCATCAGCAGTCTTGGCGTGGCGGTGCCGGATCCGCGTCCCGGATCTCGAGCACGCGCGTTGTCTTCTTGATCGCCGACATCACAACGAAGACCACCCCGCACCCGGCACCGATCCACAGCCACGCCGGATCGGCTTCCAGCCGTCCCGCGCGCATCGACTCCTGAACCAGATCCAGCACCAGCGCGCCCGCGGCGATGACCATCAGGCCGTGGAACTCGTGGCGCATCACCTTCTTCAACGAAAACGGCGTTGTCGCCGGGCGGTACGCGCCAACACGGGGAAGCAGCGCCGGCACCGTGTCGGCCCAGCGCCTGAACGCGTCGCCGAACCGCTCCTCGAGAAACGCTTCTTCCCGCCCCGCGATCCGCTCGTAGTAGACGAGCGTGGCGATCACCAGGATTACCGGCAGGTACCACACGGCCGGAAACATGGCCAGCCCGAGCCCCATCATCCCGTTTCCGACATACAGCGGGTGGCGGACGACCGAGTAGAGGCCGCTCGTCCGCAGCTCGGACGCGCGCGGGTTGACCGTGCTGCGCTCCGAGGTGCCGCTCGGGGCCGTGCCGACAGCCCAGGCGCGGATGGCCAGTCCGGCAAGCGCCACCAGAACGCTGAAGCCTTCCCAGAGCACGCTCGCCTGAACGGGTCGCGAAGGGAGACGGCGTCGTGGCGATGCCAAGGAGCAGAACCGGCACCATGAGGATGGGAAAGTAGCTCCGCCACTTGAAGAGACGGTCGCCGTCGGCGAGGAACTGGTCGAGAATCCGCATGGCGCACCAATTCTGCCGCGGGGACTTGAGGGAAAGCAAACGGAAGGGGCCCGACCTTCGAAGCGCCGGCCGAGGCTCAGTGGCCTCGAGCCGAAGCTCTACCGGCCCCGAAGCGTGATCAGCCACCTTCGGGTGAGAAAGAAGAGCGCCGTCGAGCCGGCGAAGGACAGCATGAACGTTGTAGCCGGACCAGCGAACGGCTCGAGCAGGCCGTCCATAATCCACCCGGCCAGTGAAGCGACAATCGCGGCCGCGAGCGACGGCACCAGGACCTCCTGGGGTTTCGGCTCCCGTCCTGGGGAAACCCAGCTGATGAAATGGTAGCTCCGATTCCCCGCCCGTCCGAAGGTCGAGGTCAACCGGGCGGGTGGAAACCGCGAAGCGCGCAGCCCCCTCATCGTCGTCCGTGTCTGCCCAGCGCCTAGCCCCTAGGTCTAGGGCATCCGGTAAACGACCGCGTTGATGTTCATGCCGGCTCCGACCGAGGCGAGCACGATCACGTCGCCGGACGAGATGCGGTGCTCCGGCATCTGGCCTTTGAGCACCAGGTCGAGCAGCGTCGGGATCGTCGCGACGGAACTGTTACCGAGCCACGAGATTGTCATCGGCATCACGCCCGGCGGGGGCTCCAGCCCGTACAACTCGTAGAGCGCCACCAGGATCGCCTCGTCCATCTTGCCGTTCGCCTGGTGAATGAGGACCTTCGCGACCTCGGCAAGCTCGACGCCGGCCTTCTCGAGCGCGTCCTTGATCGCGCCGGCAACGGTGTGGAGCGCGTACTTGTAGAGCTTGCGCCCCTCCATCTTGAGGAAGAGCGCCTCCAGGAACGCGTGGTCCTTGTACGAATGCCCCATGTGAAGCATTCCGGAATGGTCGAGCGTGTCCGAGCGCGCCGACCACGAGAGCATGCCCACAGGCTCGTCGCTCGGGCGCGCCTCGAGAATCACCGCTCCGGCTCCGTCGGCGTAGATCAGCGTGTCGCGATCGTGCGGGTCGGAGATGCGCGACAGGGTGTCGGCGCCGATGACCATCGCGCGACGGATGTCCCCCGCGCGAAGCATGGCGTCGGCATGGATGACTCCCTGCAGCCAGCCCGGGCAGCCGAAGATCATATCGACCGCGACCGATCGCGGGTTGCTGATGCGAAGCCGGGCTTTCACCCGGGACGCGATCGAGGGAACCAGGTCGGAGCAGCGCGATCCCGCCTTGATGTCGCCGAAATTGTGGGCGACGATGATCGTATCGAGCGACTCGCCGTCGATGCCCGACGAGTCGAGCGCGGCGGCGGCGGCGAACGTCGCAAGGTCGGATGCCACCTGGTCGTCGGCGGCGTATCGCCGCTCGCGGATCCCGGTGAGCGATTCGAACTGCTCGAGGATCTCCGAGTTGCTTTTCGGGAGCTTCGTTCCCCGGGAATCGAGGAACTCGAAGTCCTGGAAGTGGGAATTCGGCACCACGACGGTCGGGATATGCGAGCCTGTTCCGGCGATGATCGATCGCGTAATGCGCATCGGGCCCCCGCGAAATTGGTCAATTCGACATTCTAACGGGTGTCGTCAAGATCGCTGCCCCGGGAAACGTGAACCGGGCCCCGGACGGGCCGATGGTCCAGTTCTCGTGTGGCGCCGATAGGACGACTGTCCCCCTGCGGAAACACCGTTTTTCTGGCCGCCGGACGGGAAACCAAGGCTGAACGGGACTAATGAGCAGATTTCCCGGCCGGGACAAGGGTACGGCAATTGCTGAGATTTCGAACGGGGCCAGGAGAAAGTCCATGATTTCCAAACCCGTGGCAATCGGTACTCGTGGCTGCGGCGTGTGTGGCTTCTGGAGTCGGAGGAGCCTACATTGCGCTCCAGACAGGGGCGTTCCACGGAAGTCCGCCGTCTCAGACTATCCAGCCAGGTGCAAGCGCCGCCGTAGGCTCCGACCCGTCGTCCCAGGCGCCAATCGCCGGGCCACAAACGGTTGCCTTGGCGGACGGTTCGACAGCCGCAGAAGCGGTGCCCTCATCCTCGCAGCCGAGCGTAACTCCCCCATTGCCAATAGATACAGAGAGACCAGTCGCCCGGAGGACCACGCCGGTCGACAGGCGTCCGCAAGGCCCGGTCAAGTTGTCAGACCCGAGCCGCCTCGACCCGCCGATCGCCAGGGTGCCCGCGGCGGCGGCCAGAGACGCCATGTCGCCGGCGGCCGGCCAGGACGCTTTCTCCAATCCCCCGCAGCCGGTGACGCCAGTAACCAGCCTGCCCGTGCCAGCGTCCCCTCAGGCGTTGCCAACTCCCGTCACCCCGGAGGCAACCGGCGTTGCGACCCCGCCGACACTCGAGGAGGTCGTGGTATCGGCGGAATCCGTCCTTGGCATGCAGCTCGAATCGACGACGACATCCGAGAAGGCGAAGATCGAGGACCCGGTTGAAGCGCGCGTCGTCCGCGTGGTGATGGTGGGCGGCCGGGTGGCGATCCCCGAAGGCACCAGGGTTCTTGGATCGGTCACTCAGGTGGAGCGGGGCGGACGGGTCAAGGCGCAAGGCAAGCTGACCGTCAGGTTCCACACGCTCGTGCTTGCTGACGGCACGCAGGTCCCCATCAGAACCGACCCGGTCTACCGTGAAGGCGTGCAGCCCGGCAAAGGTGCGGCCGCGAAGATCGGCGGAGCCGCCATCGGCGGTGCGTTGCTGGGCGCGATTCTTGGCGGCGGCAAGGGTGCGGCCCTCGGCGGCGCCATCGGCGCGGCCGGCGGAACGGCGGCGACCCTGTCGAGTGATCGCAGCGAGGCCGTGCTGCAGGCCGGCACGCCGGTCACGGTGCGCCTGATTGCGCCGGTGACGATCGTGGTGGACCGGTAGAGTCTCGTCGAGCCGCAGCAGTCTGATGTAGCCCGGGATCTTCAGATCCCGGGGTTCGCCGCCAGCCTCCAGCCCGCCCTCGGGCGACAATCGAAGGGAGCGAGCCGCCGGCGCGTCGAAGGGCACGCGTCGAAGGGCCGCCCGCCGTCCGAATCCTCCTCAGCAGTACAATCCACGAGAACACCCGCGCTCTGTTCAGGAGGAGGACTCGTGGACCCCGACACCCGCAACCCGCCGCTCGGTGACATGGATGCCGAATCCTTCCGCCACTACGGCCACGACATCGTCGAGTGGATCGCGCGGTACATGGAGCATGCCGACCGGTATCCCGTGCTCTCGCGCGTCAAGCCCGGCGAGGTTCGCGATTCCCTTCCGGCCAGTGCGCCCGAATCCGGCGAGAGATTCGAGCAGGTGCTGCAGGACTTCGATCGGCTGCTGATGCCGGGCATCACGCACTGGAATCATCCCGGGTTCTTCGGGTACTTCGCGATATCGGCCAGCGGCCCGGGCGTGCTCGCCGAGTTCCTCTCGGCGGCGCTGAATGCCCAGGCCATGCTCTGGCGAACATCGCCGGCAGCGACCGAGCTCGAGGAAGTGGCCCTCGGATGGCTGCGACAACTCATCGGCCTGCCCCCGGCGTTCGAGGGCGTGATCTACGACACCGCGTCGATTTCGAGCCTCCACGCGCTGGCGGCCGCGCGCGAGGCCGCGGTCCCGATGGTTCGGAAGCTGGGCCTTTCCGGCCGCCCCGAGGTGCCGGCGGTCGGCGTCTATTGTTCCGACCAGGCGCACTCTTCGATCGACAAGGCCGTGATGCTGCTCGGCCTGGGCCACGACGCGCTGCGAAAGATCCCGGCGGACGATGAGTTCCGGATGAGGCCGGACCTGCTGCACGCGGCCATCGCAGAGGACCGCAAGGCAGGCAGGCTGCCCATTGCGGTCGTGGCCACGGTGGGAACGACATCGACGACAAGCGTGGATCCGGTTGCCGCCATCGCGGATATCTGCGAGGGCGAGGGTCTCTGGCTGCACATCGACGCGGCGTATGCCGGCGCGGCGGCGATGCTCGACGAGCATCGGCACATCCTCGATGGCGCGGAGCGCGCCGACTCGCTGGTCGTCAATCCGCACAAGTGGCTGTTCACGCCGTTCGACCTGAGCGCGTTTTTCTGCCGTCGCATGGACGTCATTCGGGCGGCGTTTTCGCTGACTCCGGAGTACCTCCGCACGCCCGACGAGGCCCGCAACCTGATGGACACGGGCATCCAGCTCGGCCGCCGGTTTCGCTCGCTGAAGTTGTGGATGATCCTGCGCTATTTCGGCGCGGACGGAATACGTGCGCGGCTGGCCGAACACATCGCGCTCGGGCAGCGCTTCGCCGGGTGGGTGGATTCCCACCCCGATTTCGAACGCATGGCGCCGACCCCGTTCAGCGTGGTCTGCTTTCGCGTGAACCCGGCGGCGCGGGTCTACTCGGACGCCGAGCTGAACGCGTTGAACGAGCGCCTCCTGAAGGCGGTCAACGACACGGGCGAAGTATTCCTGTCGCACACGGTGCTGCGCGGAAAGCTCGCGCTGCGCATGGCGATCGGCAACATCCGCACGACCGGGCACCACGTCCGGCGCGCGTGGGAGATCCTGGAGGAGCAGCTGGCGATTGCGATGGAGGAAAGCTGAGACCCGGTGAACGCCGGGGCTGAAGCCCCGGCCTACGTCCTGTCCCGCGTCAGACGCTCGCCGGGTCTGACCGCCTACGCCAAGGCTACGGCGGTCCGCCGAAGCGTTCCGCGAAGGGGGAAGACCCGGCCGACATCCGAAGGACGGCGCCCGTGCTCGTGATGTAGCCCGGGGTCTTCAGACCCCGGGTCGCGTACGTGTCTGGCTATTTCGCCTCGCGCGGATTCGGGTGGAGGCTGAACCCGTCCACGTGAAGCGGCCGGGTGATGACCCCGAGATCTTCGGCGACGAGCCACACCAGTTCCGCGTCCTTCAGCCACTGATCGTCGAACCCGATGCGTTCGCCCTCACCAGGCGGGAGCGCCACATCGAGCCTGCCGTTGCCGACCCGCAGGCGCCGCCCGGTCACGCCGATCGTCGCGCTGTACTGGCGCCAGGTCTCACTCGTCACGAACACGGCCTGGCGATGTGCCCGGTTCTGAACGAGATAATACGGCATCCGGAAGAACGTAATGGCCCCTTCAACCGTCGCATCGCGCAAGACGATCGAGGCGCCCACCGGAGAGCGCGACACCTCCACCACGCTCACGTGCCGCGACGGAACGGTGAAGCTGGCGCCCGGCTTCAGCGGAACGCGGGCCTTGACGACATACCGTATCGCGCGCAGGCCAACCGTGGCATCGAGCCCGGCCGTGCCGCCGCCGCTGCGCTGGTAGACGTCGGCAGGCATTTCAGCGAGGTCCGCGAAGAATTCGAAGCCCGGCTGCCGCGCTGGCAGAACGAGCGCGCCCCCGCCGAGCGCCGCGCGGATACTTCGATAGGGCTGATCGCCCGGGGTCGTGATTCCACTGTTCGCGGTCCGCCAGCTCAGGTGGGACTTGCGCGTGTGAATCTCGGTGCGGTCCGCGAGCCGGACAACACTCGCGAGGCTGGCGGGTTCGAGAATCACGGCGTCCGGCTCCCCTGTTGTCGTCCACAAGCCGGAGATCCTCATGAGCTGCCGGGATCCTCCCGTTTCTGCAGGGCTGGCGGTTCGCGGCTCAATCGTCCCCGGATCTACGTGAACCTCCACCGACTCCGGATCCAGGATCGCACGATCAACGGCGACGGCCGGCGACACCCGCGCGGGCGACCCGGGGGGAAACCGGGTCCCGTATGCCGCAAACACGAGCGCGGACGCGATGATCGCGACGGACCGCTTTGTGCGAAACGTCAGGAACTGATTGAGGAGCACCAGCACGACGCCAACGGGAATCGCACCGACGGCAATGACCGCCCCCCACCTGCCAGGCAGACCGACAACGCCCGGCCACTGCTCTGCCAGCAGTGAGAGCACGGCTCCGCCCACCAGCGACACGGAGAATACAGAGCCTGCCAGGACCATCGCAAACGTCGCGAGATTCGCGGTGACGGCCGCGAGAGGCAGCGTCAACCCCACCGCCAGGATCTGTTCGGCCCCGAGGCTCGTCGCCCCCGTGAACGCGTCGGCCGGCCTCAAGCCCAGCGAGACCAACAGGAGTCCCATCGCCAGCGCAGGGAGCGCGACCAGGACGATCAGCATCGTCCCGAGCTTGCTCATCATCAATGCGAGCCGGCTCGCCGGCCGCGTCCGCCAGAACGCGGTCGTGCCAACCAGCGGGTCACGCTGAACCAGCGCCACGGCGATCGCGACGCTGACGCAAAGCCGAATCACGATCATGCCGATATCCCACGCCACCGAGCGGGTCACCGAATCGGCGCCGATCCGATCCGGGCCGACGGCGAGCAGGATGGCCTGCGCCGCCATCAGGAGGCCCCAGACGACGAGGAGATTCCTGGTGGCCTTCAGGTCGTACCAGATCATGTGGATGATGTGGTTCATGGCTTACCGCAAAGTGGTTCGAGCCGCCGGCAGGCTGAAGTTGTCGACGCGAACCGGGCGCGTCAGGACGCCGAGGTCTTCGGGCCCCACGACGACCAGCTCGGCGCCCTTCATCCACTCGTCGTCGAACAGGCTCGCGCCGCCCTCGGGTGCGGTTCGCCAGGGTTCGAGCGCGTCGGTCACGAGGCGCAGGATTTCGCCAAACCGCCCGAGCGGGACGAAGCGATTGGTCCCCGCTCCGTAGGACAGCGTCAGGTACACCGCCTGGCGCCGAGCCGTGTTTCGCAGGACGTAGTAGGACAGGGGGCTGCCCCAGACCAAGGGGTCCATCAGCGAGGCAATGCGAACCCGGATCTGAAGGGTGTCGCGGCGCCCGCGCGAGGGCTTGTCGCGTCGGCCGACCGAAACGATGGTGAGATGCGTCGTCGGGAGCGTGAGCGATTCGCCGGGACTCACGGGAATGGCGGCCTGCACCCGGTAGCGATAGGCCCTGAAGGTCACCTGCGCGCTGAACGAGCCTGCCTGTGTAGCGAAACGGCTGTAGTCGGCAAAAGGCATCTCCATGACGAACATGCGATAAGCCGCGGGTCCCGGCCACAGGGGGTTGTCGCGCAGCAACCTGGTGCCCTCCAGCGCAGCCTGAACGCTCTGGTGGACGACGTCGTCGGCGTGCGCGCGGTCGAGAACCAGCGGAGTTCCTTGCTGGTCCGGCGTTGACCGTATTGTGGCGGCACCCGGGTAGCGGACCTCGCTGTCGATCCACACGGGTCGCAGGATGACAGAGGAAGGTTGCCCATTCGACTTCATGTACGCGTAGGTCGTCGCAACCTGTTCGTACCCGCGCTGCCGTGTGATTGTCTGCACATCGTCCAGCCCGATGGTGACTGCGACCGAGTCGGGGTCGATCACGGTGCGGTCGACCTTCGTGGCTGGCGCGATGGAGGGTTCGGCGCGTACGAACCGCAGCGCGCCCACGCTCAGGACCAGGGCGCACACGACCATCGCGACGGAGCGCCTGGTTCTCAGCGTCAGGTACTGGTGAATGATGACCGCGGCGGCGCCGAGCAGCGGTACAACGACCAGGATGGCCGTTCGCCATCCTCCCACGTCGATGCCCGCGGTCGGCCACCACCCATACGACAAGGGCAGCAACACCGCGAAAAGAAGCGACAGGGCGAAGACTCCAGCAATGGCCATCACGAAGTGGGTCAGCGTCGCTGTGACAACTGCCAACACGAATGCAATGAGAACGGGAACGCCGTGCTCGGCCGCGACGGGCCAGGCTGCGCGAGCTGCATCGCCCGGCAACAACCCGAAGAGGAGCACGGCAATTGCCGCAATGACGGCTGGGGGTATCACGAGCGTGACCAAGGCGGTCAGCAGCTTGCTGGTCAGCAGCTTCCAGCGCGCAATCGGCATCGTCATCCACCGTGCCGTTGTGCCGAGCAACGGGTCCCGATGCACGAGGCGCGCTGTGATGAGTGCCACCAGGCCAATCCGCACGACCGGCAGGCCAATCCGTGAGGCAATCCCGAGATCCGACCCCACCTTGGCTAGGGCAGCGGCACTCGTTGTCGGCGAGTAGACCTGACTCGACAGCACGGCGTCGCCCATCACCTGCGCGAGCAGAACGGCGCCCCACGCGGCAAGCCACCACTTCAGCGCTTTCACGTCGAACCAGACGAGATGGAGAATCTGTCTCACATCCCCTCCCCGGTCACTCCGAGATCCGGAACACGCGCGCCAGTGTCACGAAGATGGCCCGCAGCGACATCGGCTGGGCGGTGATGTCGTGCGCGCCCGGGAAGACCGCTCGCACCTTCTCGCCGAGGCCGGCCTCTACGAATTGGCTCTCGACGAATCGGACGACACGGCCCTCGGCGGCGGGGAGCAGCCAGGAAGACGGCAGGCCGGCCGGAAGCGAGCCGATCGGGTCGATGGCGACGTCAACCTGGCGAAACCGTCCGAGCAGGCTCGTGACCGGCTCCGCCAGCTCGAGCCGGCCCTTGTTGAGAATGCCGATCCAGTCTGCGAGGCGTTCGACCTCGTCGATGTCGTGGGAGGAGACGAAGACCGTCCAGGCCTTCTGTTGCGTCAGCTCGAGGACGCCCGAGCCCAGCTCTTCGCGGACGAGCGGGTCGAGACCGGCGAACGGCTCGTCCATGATGAGCAGTTCCGGGTGATACGCGAGCGACACCAGCAGGGCCGCCTTCATGCGCATGCCGCGCGACATCGACTTGATGGGCTTGCCCGCAGGCACGTCCAGCTGCTTCGCAAGATCGGTGGCGAAGGTGGAATCCCACGTCGGGTAGAACGGGCGGCAGTAGCCGATGAGGTCCTCGAGCGTCATCCACTGGGGCAGGTCCTGGTTCTCGGACACGTAGCCGATCCGCTGGAGATCGGCCGGCCGGAGGGCGCGCGAGTCGCGGTCGAGCACGGCCGCGGAGCCGGACGACGGAGTGAGCAGGTTCATCAGCACCTTGATCGTGGTCGTCTTGCCTGCTCCGTTCGGCCCGACAAACGCGAACAGGCTCCCGGTGGGAACCTGCAGCGTCAGCCGGCGAACGGCTTCCGTCTTGCCGAACGCCCGCGACAACTCCCGCGTTTCGATCGCGTAGTCCATGGCGGCTCCTGATCCGGTCCTTCTGGAAGACATCGCTCCCGGTGCCTGTCGCCTCTCAACGTCGCGCGGCCCAACCGGGCATCTGCCCGGCGTCCCTCAGCGTCCCGTATTCCGACCGCGCATCTGCCCGGCGTCCCTCAACATCACGCAGCCCAACCGGGCATCTGCCCGGCGGCGTATGCCGGCGAAGGCAGGGCTACCTGCCGCGCCCGTCGAGCTTGTTCCACTGCTCGATCACGGCGTCGACCACGTCCTGCGACTCGAGCGACAGCCGCCTGGCCTCGACGACGAGGCGTTCGACGTCCTCGCGCAGCAGCCCGCGCCGCTGCGCCGCGGTGGACGCCTGGCTCTTCGCCACGACCGTGCCGATGCCCGGCTTGACCTCGAGCAGCCCGTCGTTGACGAGGGCGGCGACGACCTTGTGCGCCGTGTTCGGGTTGATGCGCAGCTCGCGGCTGAGGACGCGCACCGACGGGAACGTGTCGCCGGCCTGCAGGCGGCCGGAGACGATGGCCTTCTTCACGGCATAGGTCACCTGCTCGTGGACCGAAATGCCGGTGCGAAGCGTCAGGGTGAAAGGCAGCATGGCGTCGACAGCTGTACTGTCTACACTAGTACGGCTGGTACTGTCAAGCAGTCGCAGAACCGGTCGACGCTCGGGATCGCCGGGTCTGAAGACCCGGCCTTCCTGTCCCACCGCCGCCGCATCAGACCGGGGGCGGGGCTTCGGGTCAGATGGAGGGCGGGTCTTCAGACCCGTGGTTCGACATGCTCACCACGCCCTGAGCATCGTCGAAGGGCGCCGTTTGCGCCGGGCCTTCAGGCCCGCGCAGGCCGTCGTCGCGACGCTGAAGCATCGCGACCTACGGCGGCCCTGAAGGGGTCGCCCTACATTTTCGGAACCAGCGGCCCTGAAGGACCGCCCTACGTTTTTCGGACCAGCGGCGGCCCCGACGCACCGTCCCACCCGCTCGCCAGCAGGCGGTGGACGACTCTGCGCTCGTGAAGCGGTAGCATAGGCGGAGCGTCGGAGCTGAATGCCCTCCCGCTGCCGCACTCGAGACGGGAGAAGATCGCATGCGTCGCACAACAGTCGCAGGTATCGGAGCGTGGCTCCTGGTGGCGGTGGCCGCCCTGGCAACGGCCCAGACCGCGCCGACCGTCGATCAGCTGATCGCGCTCAAGCGGGTGGGCTCGCCCGCCATCTCGCCCGACGGCCGGTACGTGGCCTACACCGTCCGCGAAACGAACTGGGACGACAACGCCTACGAAACCGAGATCTGGCTGGCCGACACCACCTCGGGCAGGCTGCTGCAGCTCTCCAACGCGAAGAAGTCGAGCATGTCGCCGGCGTGGGCGCCAGACGGGAAACGCCTGGCCTTCGTGTCGGACCGGACCGACAAGCGCCAGATCTACCTGATCAGTCTCGATGGCGGAGAGGCCGAGCTGCTCACCTCCGGCGAGGAGGGTGTCGGCGGCTTCTCGTGGTCTCCGGACGGGAAGCAGATCGCCTACACGTCGCCCGATCCGAAACCCGACGCCCTGAAGGACCGCGACAAGAAGTACGGCGAGTTCGACATCGTCGATCAGGACTACACGATGAGCCACCTGTGGGTCATCGACCTGGCGACGAAGAAGTCGCGCCGCCTGACGCAGGGCGGCTTCACCGTTGGGAGCTTCGCGTGGTCGCCCGACGGACGCGAGATCGCCTTCGACCACACGATCAACGCCGATCCGGCCAACGGCGGCACGGCCGACATCTCGATCGTGTCGGTTCCCGACGCGAAGGTCCGCCCGCTCGTCACGCAGGAAGGCCCCGACACCAATCCCGAATGGTCGCCCGACGGCAAGCGCATCGCGTTCGGGACGGCCATGGCCAACCCGTCGTACTACTACACGAACAGCGTCATCGCCATCATCGCAACCTCCGGAGGCCCGATCGACGTCCTCACCAGGAGCTTCGACGAATCGCCCGGTCTCATCGAGTGGAAAGCCGACGGCATCTACTTCGGCGCCTCCGCAAAGACCTGGTCGTACCTCTACCGCGCGGACCCCGCGACGAAAGCGATCACGAAGATCACGCCCGGCGCCGACTGGATCATGTCCGGCATGTCGCTGACATCGGACGCCGCCACGGTGGCGTTTATCGGCAGCGGCCCGCGACAGTTCCCGGAGGTGTTCGTCGCGCCGCTCAAGACGATGGCGGCCAGGAAACTGACGGACATGAGCGCGCAGGTCGCCTCGTGGCCGCAGCCGACGCACGAGGTGTTCTCGTGGAAGAGCACCGACGGTACGACGATCGAGGGCGTGCTGCACAAGCCTGCCGGCTTCCAGGCCGGCAAGCGCTACCCGCTGCTGGTCGTGATCCACGGCGGGCCGACCGGCGTGTCGCGCCCGGTCCCGTTCAACTCGACCTCGACCTACCCGATCGACATCTGGCTCAACATGGGCGCGATCGTCCTCGAGCCCAACTACCGCGGCAGCGCGGGATACGGCGAGAAGTTCAGATCGCTCAACGTCCGCAACCTCGGCATCGGCGACGCGTGGGACGTCATCTCGGGCATCGACGCGCTGGTGGCGCAGGGCCTGGCCGACAACGACAAGGTCGGCACGATGGGATGGAGCCAGGGCGGCTACATCTCCGCGTTCCTGACGACGCACGACAGCGCGAGGTTCAAGGCGGTGTCGGTTGGGGCGGGGATCTCGGACTGGATGACCTACTACGTCAACACCGACATCCATCCGTTCACGCGCCAGTACCTGAAGGCCAACCCGTGGGACGACCCGAAGATCTACGCCGACACCTCGCCCATCACCTACATCAAGCGAGCCAAGGCGCCGACGCTCATCCAGCACGGCGAGAACGATCGCCGCGTGCCCATCCCGAACGCCTACGAGCTCTACCAGGGCCTTCTCGACCAGGGGGTCCCGGCCCGGCTCATCGTCTACAAGGGGTTCGGACACGGGCTGACCAAGCCGAAGGCGCATCGCGCCGCGATGGAGCACAACCTCGACTGGTTCGGGAGATACCTGTTCGGGACGGGCGCGGCGGCGGCCCAGCAGGCAGGTGCGGTGACGCCTGCGACCGGTGCGGCGGCGAGCCCGGCTGGCGTGGCGCCCGCAGCGGCCGGCCAGGCGGCGACCACGCGCGAGGCTGTTCCCGGGGTTGCGGCATTCGCGAAAGCTGACGACAAGGTGGCCGTCGGCGGCCCCGTGACAGGAGACGGAATGGCGGAGCTGAAGCGCCGGGGTTACGCGACCGTCATCAATCTCAGGGCGCCCGACGAGAACGGCGCGAACATCGAGGGCGAAGCCGCCGACGCCAAGACAGCCGGACTGAAGTACGTCAGCATCCCGATGCGGGTAGCCGATGTCGGCGTCGCTGCGGAGGTCGACAAGGTCATTGCAGCCATCACACGTGCGGGCGACCAGCCCGTGTACCTGCACTGCGCGTCGGGAAACCGCGCGTCCGCGATCTGGGCGCTCAAGCGCGTGAAGATCGACGGATGGAGCGCAGAGAAGGCGGTTGCGGAAGCCGAAGGCCTCGACCTGACGCACCCCCAGCTCAAGCAGATGGTTCTCGACGCAGCGAAGGCACCTACCCCACCCTCAGCGCGTCGATCATCGCGTTGAGCTCGGCCTGCAGCTTCTGCCGCAGCGTTTCGCGATCGGCTGTTTCCTTCTTCAGCGCGTCGAGCCGGCTTTCCTGCTCGTCGAGTTGGCGCGTATACCTGGCCACGAGCGCCTTCTCCTCGGCGGTGCCCTTCAGCGCCTTGAGATTCTCGCGGAGCCGTTCCTGGTCCGAGAAGATCTCCTTCCGCTGATCCTCGCGCAGCGCGATCTCGGAGTTCACCGTGGCAATCTCGCGCTTCTTCGCCAGGATCGGCCGCAGCGCCTGCTCGACCTCCGGCGTGATGGCCCGCTGCCGAACGAACAGCGCCACCTGGTCGTCGCTCAGGCTCGCCACCTGGTACGACGCGACGTCCGGCCGCATCTCCTCGACGGTCAGCGTGGCAGTCGCCTTGCGCCGGCACCGCGACCCGGAACCTGTAGACGCTCGAGGCGGTTTCATCCGGCCTGGTCGCGCCGACGATCTTCCAGCCCATGCCCGATCGATTCGGGTGCTCGACGACCAGCACGCGCGGCTTCGAGTCCTCGTTGCGAGCCGTGTAGATCCGCTTGTCGCGGTATTCGCGCTGCACGAGGAGCGCTCCGCGCGCGACCCGCACGCTCATCACCTGCTCGGGCCCTCCGCCTTCCGACCGGGCCTCCACCTGGAGCGCAAGATCGGTCGCATACGACAGCAACCGCCTCTCGCCGGGCTTCAGCGCGTCGATCAACCCTTCGCCCGTGAACGTGCCTGCCTCGAGCACGGCCATGCTCCCGCCGTCGAGCGAATTGGGCGTCGAGTTGGTGATCCACATGGCCGACATCGCCCGTCGCGAGGACGCGGGGTTCCACACCGACACACGCTCGGCCTCGACCGGCGCGCTGATGATCGGCACGAGCGCCGACTGGTTCTTGCGGATCGTCACCGGCTCGGTCAGGCGGTACTCGAACAGATCGCCGAGCTCGCGCGCCTGCACGCTGGCGCCGACCTCAGTCGAGCTTCGGGCGATCGCCTCGGACACGGTGTCGAGACGTTGGGCGGGCGCGGGCGGCGGAAGGGGCTCCGCCATGCCGCCAGCCACACCACCAACGACGCCGCCGGCGACTCCAGCCTGCGCCATCTGCCGGCGCATCATGGGCGCCGCGCTCGGGGGCTCGGACTTCTCCTCGATCATCGCCTCGTGCGTCTGCGGCGTGGTCTGCACGCTCGCCGGCAGCGGAACCACCGGCCGGCGGGCGTAGTACGGCTGCGAGAGCTGCTGAATGAACGATTGGGGCGACCCCGCGACCAGCGACAACTCGACGTTGGTCCAGTCCTCACCGATCGTGTTGTCCACGATCGCCCAACCCTGGAGCAGCGGCTTGTCGCCCGCCTTGGCCGGGATGACCAGCCTGTAGGTGCTCTTCCAGATCGGCACCTCGCTGATGTAGCTCACATAGAGCTGCCGCTCGCCGTTGCCCGCGGTCGAGATCGACATGCGGCGCAGGTCGCGCTGCCTGGTGGAGGCGACGATGTCGAGGTAGCGCCGCACGTCGCTGCGAAGCTCCGTTTCGACGAAGCGGACCGACGGCCTCGAGTTCAGGTCGAAGGTCCTCAGCTCGCCGGCATCAGTGACAAGCGAAATCTCACGCAGCTCGACTTGCTTGTCACCCTCGCCCCGTTCCCGCTGCTCGACGCTCAGCAGGCGTCCCGCCGTCACCACGCCGCCGCTCTGCACCTCGACGCGTGCGCCTCGCAGCGCCCCGAGGAAGGCCGGCATCGTCGTCTCTTCGCCAATCGGGATCGACAGCGCGCCCAGCTTGCGGCTCGCCGGATCGTCCGAGTTGAAGCTGATCCCGGTGACCTTTCCCTTGCCGAGGTCTACCGTCGTCAGCGACTTCAGGACATCGTCCAGCTGGCCGCTCGTGAAGTCGATGGCGACCAGCTGATTGCCGCGCACGCGGACCGAGGTGCTCGAAGAAGCCCACGCCGTTCTTGTAGAGGACGACGCGCTTGATCGGAAGACGGTTGGCGGTCTGGCCGGCCGGCTGGGCCAGGGCCGGAGCCTGGGCGGGCGCAGCGGCCTGCTGGGCGAAGCCGACGGCGGAGGCGGCGACGACGATCGCGCAGACGAGAGACTGCATGGTTCGCATGATTCCTCCCAAAGACACACGTATTAGACACCAATCGCGTGGCGCATGGCGCGCGGCCCTTTGACTCGGGATGTTCGCTCCCTTTGGCTGTCGCTCAGCGAGCCCAGTAACCAAGTCGAAGGGCGAACAAGCTCGAGGGGCTCAGGACAGGCTCGCGGCAAGCGGCTCGCGGCTTGGCACCAACCTGGCGGATGAGCGCACGTCTAACAGGGTCACGGACAGCGGCACCCGGCGCAGAGCCCCTCGACGAACCCGGCAAGCTCGTAACGCGCCCCTCTGACGGTCAGCGGGAGCGTCGCTCGAGTTGGATCTTGGAGACAGCTGCGCCCATGGATCTCGCGTCTCTTGATGTTCCGAGGGCGGATGGCGAAAGGATGGGGTTCGATCGAATCCGTAGAGCGTTGATCCCGGTTCGCCAGCAGCCTGCCTCAACCAACCAGGAGGTATCGGTCGGGCCGTCTTGCATTGGTTTGGCGGGAATCTGGCAGGCGTTTACGGTGATTCCTATCTTCGGGGAGAATTTGAGCGGTGCGAGAGCTGACGCGGTGACTGCGACCCAGGTTCTTCCGGGCCTGGCAAGCCGAACGCGGATCCACGAATCTGACATGGACGTCCACCTCCACGGACTGGTACCAGCACCTTCCGGTGTATACCAGCCCGGGCCGAACAGGTCGTTCTGCGACATGTCCAGCACGGCGGTCGCAGGGATCGACCCCGAAAGAACTGGGTCATGCCCTGCTGCGTTGCCGCACACTTCGACCGGAGCGGTACCTTGGGGCCGGGCGACGGCCCTACGCGGCGTCGCCGAAAGCCCAAGAGAATAGACTGCCGGTCGCAGGGCCGCTGGAATGGTGATCCGAGTGACCGGCCAATCTCGGGAGGCATCGCCCGAATTGCCAAGTGCGGCCTCGGCCTCCCTCACCTCGTCGGGAGGCGCCACCGAGGGCTGAAGAACGATGGCCGTGACTCTTCGCGAGTAACGATCGAGCGGGTGCACCTCAATGCGGTCAGGTCCCGAAAGGTAGAGCACGGTACGCCCCTGCCGCTCGTCATAGGAGGTGACCCAAACGCCAATCGCTACATCGTCGGTCACAGCTGAAACGTCGGTCCAACCCGATGACGACAAGGACGTGCATGGTCGCCTGCCGACCATTCGGACCAGTTGACTGTTTGCGTCAGGATCGCGCGCGAACAAGAATCCGATCGGTTCAAGAAGGGCCCTGCTGCCAACCCAAGCCAGCAGCGGCTGACCCCATGCGAGCGCCTGATCCAACTCCGGCGTATGCTGCGGGAAGATCACTAGTGGCCGTTTGCAGATTTCCGAGGTCACGGCCAGGGCCGCATCGGCGCGTCGGCTGTAACTGACGAACGCCAGGTTCGGCGGCAACTGATCGAGCGTGAGCTTTGAGGCCTGACTCACAGGCGACAATTGATTCTCGGGTGAACTCCCGTGAGAATCGTGCGACGCGGAGATGACCGGGAAGGCCCCCATGAGCATGGACAAGACGGCGATCACTAGTGAACCAGCGGTCGGTCCGATTGAGTCCCGCACGAAGCGCAATCCAACGCCAATACATCCCCATAGGGCCAGCGCGACAGGTACGCCCCCGACGCCGGGATTGCTTGACGCAAAGCATCCGTACCGCACAATCAGGGCACTAAGGAGTGTCAACGCGACAAGTCGATGCTGCCTGCATCGCGACACACACGCCACCCCAACCAGCAGGAGTCCAATCCCGAGCGGGCCACATTCTCGGCTCAATGCCCTCGGGAGCGCTGTGATTGACGCAGTGAGCGTACCAGCGTGCGATTCGACACGCCAGCTAGTTCCATTCGCAGCGCGTCCTGTCACGACGGCCCAGATCGCAGGTGGGTTCGCCGGCGCTTCCGGGCCCCATTGCGCACGGCTTATGAGGTCCGCGATCGACAACATCGGAAATGCGGCGCAGCATAGAATGAGCGCACCGACGGCCGCGACGCCGAGCCGCTGTGCAGAGGTACGTCGCCGATCCCACAGGAATATCGCCGCCGGCGGAAGGAACACCAGCCAGGTGGCATCGTCGGCTACCGCAAGGCCTGCCAGCAATGTTGCGAGCATGCCTGCTGCTGCTGTGCGACGCTCAAGCCAGCGCGCGACGGCCAGCGCCGCCAGCAAGCCGAAGATGGGCGCCCAGCCGCCCGGCGTCCACACGACACCACGCCACCAGAATGTTGGTCCAAGGGCCATCGCCAAAACGGCAAGTGCGGACGGCAATAGGGGGATCCCCAATCGCCACAGTACCGAGATGGCCAGACCTGCCGTCGCGGCTCCGCACGCCGCCGCCAGTTCGCGCAGCACGCCGCGTCGGCCGGAGGCTCGAGTCAGTACGCTTCGAGCGACCAGACTGGAGGGAGATCGTGATAATGAGAATGGTGTATCGAGCGCCGGGCTTAAATACTGGAACCAGGGCTCATCGAGCGGGGAGAACTCGAATTCGTGCTCGGCAGTCCCGACGCCAAGAATTCCTCCCGCGATGTACGCGCACAGGACGCCAACGGCGCACAGCATAGCGATCGTCGCGGGGGACGAGATGAGCCGAGAGCCGAAAGACACATGCTGAGCCACCACCCCGTACACTATACTTTGTAGCGGCATTGGCTCGGCAGAACCCGCGGCTGGCAAGATATGCCTTCCGGACGTTAGCGCCAGCGACCTTCTTCCGTCTCCTGAAAACAGTGACGCCCCACCCGATCGGATCGACGTCTCTTCAAGAACCGTCTGAACCGCTGAAGCTGCGGGTGGCGTTGATACTTGCTGGCGTCCTCGTGCTCGCCCGGAGCGCAGTGTTCATGCTCCGAGCGGAGTCGTTCTTCGATTCCGATCAGGCTATCGTCGGTCTGATGGCCAAGCACTTGAGCGAAGGCCGAGCGTTTCCGCTGCACTACTATGGACAGCACTACCTGCTGGGCGTCGAAGCTTGGCTGGCGGCGCCACTATTTGCCATCCTGGGTCCGTCGGTAGCCGCACTTCGGGCACCGGTGCTGATCATCAACGTGAGCATCGGATGTCTTCTCGTCTGGGTGCTGTACCGAGATGCCGAGCTCGGACCGGTCGCTGCGCTCACTGCCTCCCTTTTCGTCGTGCTTGCCCCACCGGAACTTGCGACGCACCTGCTCGTGGCATCGGATATCAATCCGCAGCCGTTTCTGTATGTGCTCCTTCTGTGGGTTATTAGGCGTCGTCCGTTCTGGTTTGGCGCAGTTCTAGGCGCCGGATTCCTCCACCGCGAGTTTGCGGCCTATGGCGGGGCGGCGATATGCGTAATGGGCATGCTCGATCGCCCCAAGCCGGCTGGGTCGCAGCTCAGAGCGGTCGGCCTCGCAGCGGTAGGTTTCCTTGGCGTCTGGCAAGTGGTTCAGATCCTGTATCTCTATTCGACTCCGACCGGACCGGGCTCGGCGGTTCCAGGTGAAGCTGTTCGGTACAGCAATGTCGATGAGATGTTGAGCCGCTTCAACTGGGATCCTGGGGGCGTGTGTTGGGGGTTGATTGAGATGTTTCGCACGCTGCTCGGCATTCTCTTCGGTGCCGTTCGTCGTCCCCTTCAGGTGGGTGGCGGTGGAGGCGTGGCGTGGGAGGGCCTTGAGGGGCTCTGGCCTTTGCTTGGCGGTACGCTGGTCCTCGCTTTCGTACGTGTCGTTTGGCTGAGCATCCACCAACGAACTCCTCCGTGGCGACACCAGTCGGCCGTTGGGTTCTACCTGTTTCTGGTCGGCCTTCAAAGTGCCCTCGTCTACGTCTTGGCGCAAGGCGGACAAGTCGCCGCCCACTCACTCCGATACTGCTTGCTATCGGTTCTGATCGGGGTGGGTGTCGCTACCATGTTCTTCGTGATCGAAAGGCGCCGAGCATTCCGCTGGTCTTTCGGCGGCGTGATGCTGCTCTGGGCCGGCGTGAGCGCGTCTGCGCATGTTGGCCTGCTTCGAGTGAGTATGAACTACGACCAGCCGACGGCCTTCCGGCAAGTCGCCGACTACCTGGTAGCCCACCGAATCAGCTTCGCCAGAAGCGACTACTGGACGGCGTACCACGTCACGTTTCTGTCTGGCGAGCGCGTCCACGTGGCCACCAGCGAACACCCGCGAATCAGCCAGTACCAGGCAGAGGAAGAAAGCCATCGCAAGGAACTTGTGTTGATACAGAAAGTGCCGTGCGTGGCATCTGCCGGACATGAGGTGGTCGCCGGGGTGTTCTGGGTCTGCGAGCCCTGAAACCGGAGCCACCCCGCAGTGAGCATCGATTTCCGGCGTGAATCCCGTGGCGCTCAAGCCCTGCGACCAACATGCCGATTCTCCTGTTGGATCGCTCTGGTGCCACAGGTCGAAGGGAGTCGTGTCTCAATGGCAGATAGCGTCATCGAACTCGGGTTGTCCAGGCCCCGCCCCTCCCCGGACCAGCAGCTCGAGGTGCTGCGCTGGCTGGCCGGCCGGCTGATTACCCTGGCCGTGTCGACCATCGGCGACATCGAGCAATCCGAGCGCGCAGGCCTCGAAGACGCCGTCGAGCGCTACCGCAAGCGCATCGTCGACCCCGACCAGGCCGACGGCCTCGAGGCCGACGCGCACGGCTGCTCGGCGCTCTGCGAGCGGGAGCTCGGCCGCGCCAGGGCGGCGATCCGCGAGCGCGAGAGCGGGCTGCGCGAGATCATCGCCGTCACGATGGAGGCGGTGAACCAGTTGCTCGGCGACTCGCAGACCTTCAGGGCGGACCTGCTGGGCGAGTCGGATCGGATGACGAAGATCCTCGACACGGGCGACATCCGCCAGCTCAAGCTCAGGGTCTCCGAGCACGTGGACGGACTGCGGAAGGTCGTCGTCGAGAAGCAGAAACGGGACGAGGTGTCGCAGGCGAGGCTGACACGGCGCGTTGAGTTGCTGCAGACACGGCTGACCGAGGCCGAGCAGGAAGCGGCGAGCGATCCGCTCACCGGCGTGGCGAACCGCCGGGCGTTCGAGCGGGCGGTGCAGCGCCTGGTTGCGACGGCCAACGCCTGCGGTCGGCCGCTCTCGATGGCCATGCTCGACATCGATCAGATGAAGGCCCTCAACGACACGCACGGCCACCAGGTCGGGGATCGCGTGCTCATCGGCCTTGTTCAGCAGGTGCAGGCCTGCGTGCGGAAATCCGACTTCATGGCCCGGATCGGCGGGGATGAATTCGCGCTGGTGATGCCCGACATGCCGGTTACCGAAGCCGAGAACCGGCTCTCTGAGCTGATTCGGCAGGTCGCGGCCACGCGCTTCGAATACGACAAGGGCCAGGAGCGCGCGAGCGTGCAGTTCACGGTCAGCTGCGGCCTGGCGCCGTTCGCGGCGGGCGACACGCCCGAGGATCTCATCAAGCGCGCGGACGATGCGCTCTACGACGCCAAGCGCGCGGGCAAGAACCGCGTGGCGATCCGGACGCGATCGAAGATCGGCTCGTGGATCGGCAAGCTCACCGGATCCGGAATCGCGAAGGACCGTTCGGCCGCATAGCAGGCCAGCAGGAGCGCGGGTAGAGTCGGAAGCCGCCAGCCGCAGGCCGATCATGCCGACCTTCTGATTGCCGACGACCTTGTCCGTGGCATCCGTCTCCGAGAACACGTCGATGCCGTCTCGGCCGACAGGACACCGATCGAGACGGCGAGCGCCCCCAGCATGGTCAGTCCGATCCGTCCGCCCTGATAGCGAGCGGGTCTACCACCCGTCCTCGCGGCGAAATTGCGCCGGGCTTCCCTGTACCCTGTAACCTGTAACCTGTAACCTGTAACCTATAACCTAGTACTTCCACCACGGCGAGCCGGCGCCGTCGGGCTTGTGGCGCACGATGTGCTGCGCCATTTCCTTCAGCCGATCCGTCTGCGAACCCGGCCCGCTCCAACAGTGCGGCTTGCCGTCGCCGTAGAGGAAGTAGCCCTCGTAGTGCGGATTCTCGGTGGTTTTCATCCACGCTTCGAGCTCGCGCGTCGAGTTGTTCAGGAAGTAGGTGTCCATCGTGCCGGTGTAGACGTGGACCTTGTCGACGAGCTTGGGGCCGATTGTCGACCAGTTCTTCTTCAGGTACTGCAGGATGTCGTAGTTGTCGCGCCAGTAGTTGGCGACCTCGCGATTGATGACCCCGCTGCGCTTGTCGAAGAGCGGCTCGAAGTAGCCGTCCTTGCCGATTGGGCCGAACACGGCCGACCAGATATCGATTTGCTCGCCCGATCGTCCCTTCGTGCCGCTGGCGAGCTCGAAGTAGTTGCGCTGCTGCGAGGTGAGCCGCGGGCGGCCGTCGGTTTCGCGCGAGTTGATGGTCGGCTCGCGCCGCCAGTCGTATTGCTTGTAGAAGGCGTTCGTGTCCTGGTAGATATTGACGCCCTCGACATCGGTGAAGGTCACCGGGTCGGGGCAGTACGACCAGGTGCCGCCGAAGAAGTCGGGGTGAAAGACCTGCAGCGCGAGCGATTCCCACCCGCCGGTCGATCCGCCTGAGAGCACGCGCGCGTACGGCTCGCGAATCACGCGGAAGCGCTTCTCGATTTCCGGGATCAGCTCCTGCATGATCGCGTCGCCGTAGGGCCCGACGTTCACCGAGTTCACCGCGTACGAGTCGTCGAAGTACGGCGTCGGGTGCTGGAAGGTCACGATGACCATGCGCGGGAAGTCGTCCTTGACCCATTCCTTGTAGACGTCGTTCCCCTCGTCAAACCCCAGCGGGGCCCGCAGCGAAAAGTGGCCCTGCACGTAATGAACCGGATACAGGGTGGTCTCGCGGTCGTAATCTCGCGGCAGCAGCACCGTGGCCCCGAGGAACACCGGCCGGCCCCAGAACTTCGTGAGCATGGGGCTCTGGAACTTGATCCGCCTGACCCACTTCGTGTCGGGCTGGACCTGAACGGGCGGGATGACCTTGTTGGCGACGAGCCGGATGGTGCCGCCCTTGGCGGGGTCGATTCGGACTTTCTGGACCTCGCTGAAGAGGTTGCCGGGCGAGCGGGTCCACTGCTGGCCTTCCCACTGGTCGTCGTGCATCCAGAGGACGCGGCCGTCCGCGCGGCGGAACTCGGAGTAGACGCTCACGAAGCCCTGGACGAAGTAGTCGCCGGCGGGAAGGTCCTTGAGGCTGTCGAGGGGCGATCCGAGGTCCGACTCGTCGATGACGGCCGCCTGGCCGGGCTTGAGCTTGTCGACATCGTGGCCGAAGAACGGCACGCCGGTGCGGCCGACCTGGAGGCGCGGCTCGCGTTCGGCCGTGCGCGAAATCATGACGTAGACGCGGCCAGTGACCGGATCTTTGTGCGCGTTGTCCGAAAACGCGATCTCGACGCGCAGTTTCGCGGGAGCGGGCGCGCCAGGCGCGGCACGAAGCAGGCCGCCCGCGATGATCACGCCAACCAGGATGCCCGCTGCGATCCTGCCACACCCCTTCACGCACACACGTTCGGCCACAACCATGTCAGTCCTCCTCGGATGGGACATCATAGCAGCCAATCGCGACCAGGCACGCCGGCTGGAGGCTTGAGGCCTGGGGCTTTGGGCGGTTCGGATCTGCACGCTGCGGCGGGCAAGGGCGGCCTGGCTCTCGCCAAACTTCGATTTCCGCGTGACCACTCCTGAGCCAGGAGCAGTCTGCCAACGACTGTCGATCCAGAGGGGAAGCTTACGCCGCGGCCTTGGCGTCGAGGATTCCTGAGACAGGACACGACTTGCGGTGTCTGCGGCCGCTTCGCGCTTTCAGCTGGTAGGACGTCCAGCTAACCCCGCTAGGTCTTCCAATCCGGCGTGGCGACGTAGGCGCGGGTGATGTCGGCGACCGTCAGCGTGCCGCAGTTGCCCATGGCCAGTTTCAGCTCGCCCTCCAGGATTTCGATCACCCGATCGACGCCCGCCTGGCCGAACGCCCCCAATCCCCAGATATAGGGACGTCCAATCCCCACGGCCTTGGCGCCCAACGCGAGCGCCTTGAAGATGTCGGTCCCCCGGCGAACGCCCCCATCGACGAACACGGGAACGCGATTGCCGACTTCGGCCACCACTTCGGGCAGCGCTTCAATGGACGGGCGCAGGGTCTCCGTGGCGCGTCCGCCATGATTTGACACCACGATGCCGTCGGCGCCGTGCTCCACGCAGAGCCGGGCGTCATCACGCGTGTCGATTCCCTTGACGATGAGCCTGCCCTTCCAGAATCTCCGCAGGCGGTCGACAAACACCCAGTCCATGGCCGGATCCGTCGGACTCAGGCCGGTCATGTCAATGCCATCGTACATGGGGCGCTCCTTGGGGGAAGGACCCGCCGCACTCTGGTGGCAGCCGGTGCACTGGCTCACGTCCTTCGGGCGCGTGCGCAGGAAGGTCTCACTGTTTCGGCCGGTGGTGTTATCAACGGTGAGGGCGATGACCGCGCAGCCCGCGGCTTCGACGCGTCGCAGGATCTTCTCACAGGCATCCCACGAGTTAGGAGCGTAGAACTGTTGCCACACGGGGCGGCCGAGGGTCTTGTTGACGTCCTCGACGGCGACTGAAGTCATGGTGGATAGCACCATGAGAGTGGCGCGCGCCTTGGCTGCCCGCGCGACAGCCAGCTCACCGTCGGGGAAGAACGCTTTGTCGCCCGATGTCGGGCACAGGAAGATCGGGCTGCTGTAGACGGTACCAAACAGCTCGACGCGCATGTCGACCTTGGTGGCGTCGCGCAGGCGGCGCGGACGCAACTGGACGTGCTGGTATCCCTCGCGATTGGCGCGAAGCGTGCCGTCGTCGTCCACGCCGCTGACCAGATAGGCCCAGTGCCCGGGCGAGACCTTGCGGTGAGCGGCTTCCTCGAAATCGAAGACGTCCAGCGCACCGGACGGGTCGGCGATGACACCGGACTTCACTGGAGCGCTCTGGGCGAGGCCGGTTCGCTCGAGGAACGCGGCGACGCCGCCAAGCGCCGCGACATAGGGGCTTGCAGCCAGGAACTTGAGAAGTTCACGGCGGGCCGTGGAGGTCGGCACTGATTGTCGCATGGTCGTTGCGCACGATATCACTGGCGACCTGAGCTGGCCAGCAAGAATTGCGGCAAGAATGCGGCTCCCCGCCCATTTGGTGCGGCCCTGTCCCGTCGCGTGGCCAACGGAACAGGCGCCGCAATCATCGCGGTCGCCAGCCGCCAGCCGCCAGCCGCGGATGATGCAACGTTACTTGAGTGTCTTTCGCGATCTCGCGGTGGCGAGCACCATCACGCTGACGCCCCAGATCAGCATGTAGAGCGCCTCCTTCCAGAAGACGTGCAGGCCGACGCCGCGACTTCTTCCAACCCCGGCGCGTCGCGCGGTCAGCGCAGCGGCTCCACGTCGAGGTTCAGGCGAGCGAGTGGGACGGCCCGAATTGAGCGGGCGAGCGGGTAGGTCTCGGTGCCGGCGTGAATCACGTCGAGCGAGGACAGTTTCAGGTCTTCGAGCGCCTGGCGCATCGACGGCGTCACAGACGGCGCGGTTGTCCGCTTGAATTCGAAGCCGCGTCTCGTCCTGCCTCGGACAACCAGGAGATCGAGTTCCGCGCCGGCGTGCGTTCGCCAGTAGAAGCACTCGTGCCATTCAGCCTTGAGACGTTCCACGACCTGGCTGAGGCCGAATCCCTCCCATGACGCCCCGACTTTGGGGTGCCGTTCCAGATCGTCTGGCGTGCGAATGCCCAGCAGCGAATGAAGCAGGCCGCTGTCCGAGATATAGACCTTCGGGGACTTGACCTGCCGCTTGCTCAGGGTCTCGTGCCAGGGCGGCAGGACGCGGACGACGAAGGCGGCAGCCAGCAGGTCGAGGTATCGCCGAACCGTCATGTCTGACACGCCGAACGCCCGGGCGAGCTCCGCCCCGTTCCAGGTCTGGCCGTGGTAATGAGCCAGCATCGACCAGAATCGCCCGAGCGTCGCCGCTGGCACCTGTACGCCGAGTTGCGGCAGGTCGCGCTCGACGAAGGTCCGGCTGAAGTTCATCCTCCACTCGGAGCTTGCCGGATCCGATCGGGCGAGGAACGAACGCGGAAACCCGCCTCGCAGCCAGAGCCGGCGCAGACGCGCCACGCCGGTTTCAGCGAGCGAGAAGCCAGCCAGGTGGTGGAAGGCGATCCGGCCGGCCAACGACTCGGAGGCCTGCCGGAGCAGCCCCGGGGAGGCGCTCCCAAGGACGAGGAACCTCGCCGGCGTCCGGGGACGATCAGCCAGCACCCGCAGCGACGGAAAGAGCTCAGGCCGGTGCTGCACCTCGTCCAGAACGACGAGCCCGCGGAGGCTGTCGAGCGCCAGCATCGGATCGGAGAGGCGGCCGACCTCGGCGGGATTCTCGAGGTCGAAGGCCGCGACCGGGCCTGTTCTGGCCCGTGCCACCATGCCGGCAAGCGTGGATTTGCCGACCTGCCTCGCTCCCAGGATGGCCACCACCGGATAGGAGCGGAGCAGGCGGGCGACCTCGGACACGTGTCCGTCCCGGGCGACCGTCATACCTTGAATTATCATCACATGATGATGGATTTTCAAGGTGCGTCCCGGGCCGCCGCAGGCCTCGACGCTCCGGGCCCCAGCTGCTTCGAAACGCCGTCGGCAGGCTCCTCCGCGATCAGGTTCCTCGGCCCTCCGCCGTTAGCCGAACGCCAGACGCCGATAGCCGGAAGCCGCTGGCCGGAAGCCGTTCGCCGTCAGCCGCCAGCTGCCAGCCGCCAGCCGCCAGCCGCGGATGATGCAACGTTACTTGAGTGTCTTCCGCGATCTCGCGGTGGCGAGCACCATGACGGAGACGCCCCAGATGAGCATGTAGAGCGCCTCCCTCCAGAAGACGTGCAGGCCGACGCCCTTCAGGAAGATGCTCCTGCACGATCACCAGGAAGTAGCGCAGCGGGATCAGGTAGGTGAAGGGCTGGATGATCGCCGGCATGTTCTCGATCGGGAACAGGAAGCCGGACAGGTAGATCATCGGCAGCATGAAGAAGAACACCGCCGTCATCATCGCCTGCTGCTGCGTCCGCGACACGGTCGACACGAGCAGCCCGAGGCCCAGGGTGCAGAGCAGGTAGATGATCGACAGGCCGACGAGCAGCGGGAAGCTGCCTCGAAGCGGGACCTGGAACCAGAACACGGCGACGCCGCTGACGAGGAACACGTCGATGAGCCCGATCAGGCCGAACGGCAGCAGCTTGCCCACCGTGAGCTCCCAGCGCCGGAGCGGCGTGACGTTGAGCTGCTCGAAGGTGCCGAATTCCTTCTCGCGGACAATCGCCATCGATCCGAGCACGACGGTCACGACCATCAGGAGCAGGGCCAGGACGCCGGGGACCATGAAATTGCGGCTCGACAGCAGCGGGTTGAACCACACCCGGACTCGCGCATCGAGGCCGGCCGGCACGGGTCCGGCCGGCGCCCGCTGCTTCGACACGAGGTCGGCCGCTTTCTCCGCGAGGAGGTTCGACGCGTAGCCGAGCGCGATGTTGATCGAATTCGAATCGGTCCCGTCGGCCACCAGCTGCAGGGTCACCGGCGTGCCATCCGCCATCATCCGCCCGTACTCGGGCGGGATGGCGAGCGCCATCCAGGCGTCCCGCGTCTCGAGATCGTGGGCCACTTCGCTGACGGTGGTGACGACCTTCACGACGCGGAAGTACGGCGACCCGGAGAACTGCCCGATCAGGTCGCGGCTGGCGGGACTGCGATCGCCGTCGGCCACGACAATCGGCACGTTCTGCACGTCGGTGGTGGCCGCGTAACCCAGGACGACGAGCTGGAGGACAGGCGCCAGGAAGATCACCGGGAACATGCGCGGGTTGCGCCGCAGTTCCTGGAACTCCTTTCGCACGAGGAAACGCAGGCGTCTCATCGCTAACCTCGCTCCCTGGCCAGCCGGATCGACGCCAGGCCGAGCACGAGGACCGCGTAGATTCCGAGCGCCGCGAACTGCGGACCCACGATATCCAGGCCCACCCCCTTCAGGACGATGCCGCGAAGGGCCCCGAGGAAGTACCGCGCGGGAACGACGTAGGTGACGATCTGGATCGGCACCGGCATGCTCGAAATGGGAAAGACGAAACCCGAAAGCAGGAACGTCGGAAGCAGCGACAGGAGCAGGCTGATCAGGAATGCCAGCGCCTGAGAATCAACCGCCGTCGAGACGAGCAGCCCCGTTCCGAGAGCGCCCACCAGGAAGAGCGACACCGCCGCGAAGAGCAGCGGCCACGACCCTCGCACCGGCAGGCCGAAGAGCACCATCGCCGCGAAGATGATGAGGAACGCGGACGCCAGCGAGATCACGAAATAGGGGATGGTCTTGCCGACGACGTAGGACACGGTGTTGATGGGCGCCATGCGCACCTGTTCCCACGTCCCGCGCTCCTTCTCCCGCACGATCGACAGCGACGTCGACACGACGGAGCTGATCATCACGATGAACGCGATGAGCCCGGGCACCAGGAACAGCGTGCTCTTCAGCTCAGGGTTGTACCAGATTCTCGGCTCGACGTTGATCGGCGACTGCAGGCGGCGCCCGAGCGCCATTTCCACCTGCAGTTCCGCCGAAAGGCCGCGCACGATCGCCTGCGTGTAGCCGAACACGATGGTGGCCGTGTTGGCGTTGTCGCCGTTGACGATCACCTGGACGGTGGATCCCCGCCCATCCCGCAAGTCCCGCGTCATCCCTTCGGGAATCACCAGGATGGCGCGCACGTCCCCGTGATCGACCAGGCCTTCGGCCTCCTGCATGGAGCTGGCGCTGCCGAACAGGTCGAAGTAGCTCGAGTTGGTGAACGCGGCGACCAGCTCGCGGCTCTCGCGGCTGTGCTCGCGATCGACCACCGCGATGGGCACGTGCCGGATGTCCCAGTTCAACGCATAGCCGTAGAGCACCAGGAAGAAGGCCGGGCACGAAGAGCAGGATCGCCAGCGTGCGCGTGTCGCGCACGATCTGCGACAGTTCCTTCCGGGCGACCGCGAGGGCTTTCCTCATACGGCAGCGGCTCCCGATCGTTCGACCACGTCCATGAACACGTCCTCGAGCGACGGCGTGACGGGCTCCATGCTGTCGACACGGAGGGACTGCTGCTCGAGCCGGCGCCGCAGCGGCTCGACGTCGCGCTCGCCGGGTTTCAGCCACACGTGCAGGCTGGTGCCGAACAGGCTCGTCTTCTCGACCGACGGCACATCATCGAGGGCGCGCAGCGCCACCATGGGTTGCGAGGTCCTGATTTCGATGACCGCGCGCGCTTCGAAGACGCGCTTGAGCTCGTGGACCGTCCCCGAGGCGGCAATTCGCCCCGCGTGCATCAGCGCGAGCCGGTGGCAGTACTCGGCTTCGTCCAGGTAGTGCGTCGTGACGAACACCGTGACGCCCTGCGAGGAGAGCTGGTTGATCAGCGCCCAGAACTGGCGGCGCGACACCGGGTCCACACCGCCGGTCGGCTCGTCGAGGAAGAGGATCGGCGGTTCGTGGAGGATGGCGCAGCCGAGCGCGAGCCTTTGGCGCCAGCCCCCCGCCAGGTCGCGGGCGAGCGTGCGCTCGCGGCCCCGCAGGCCGGCCATCTCGACGGCGAAGCGCTTGCGCTCCTGAAGGCGCCTGTCGTCGAGACCGTAGAGGCCGCCGAAGAACTCGATGTTCTCCTCGACCGTGAGCAGCTCGTACAGCGAGAACTTCTGCGACATGTAGCCGATGCGGCGCTTGACGCCCTCCGGATCCTTGCGGACATCGATGCCGCCGACCGATGCGAATCCGGATGTCGGCTGAAGGAGCCCGCAGAGGATGCGGATGGTCGTGGATTTGCCCGCGCCATTGCTCCCGAGGAAGCCGAAGATTTCCCCCGGCTTCACGTCGAAGGAGACGTGGTCCACCGCGACGAAGCTGCCGAATCGGCGGGTGAGGTCGCGCGCGGTAACTGCGAAGTCGGTCGCCATCCTGGCCGTCCTACTTTCCCAGCGCGCGGTCGAGCCGCGACTGCGCCACGCGGGTGTTCGCCAGGGCACGGGTGCGGTCGAGTTCGGCCTGCAGCAGCGCAACCTGCGCATCGACGACATCGGTGGCCTGCGCGACGCCGGCCTCGAAGCGGTCCGTGACGACGCGATGGGCTTCCTCGGCCGAACGGACGGCATCGGTCGCCGCCTGGATCGAGGCGCGAGCGGACTGCAGGTCGAGATAGCGCTGGCGGACGTCGAGGTCCAGGACCGAATCGAACTCCGCCAGGCGCTGCTCGAGGGCCTTCTCGTTGGCGGTCAGTCCCGCCACATCCGCCCTGGCGCGGCCCCCGTCCCAGAGCTGCCAGCCCACGTTCACGCTCAGATCCCACGAGTCTTTCCAGGCTGCCGCGCGCGGGAAGATCCGCGGGTTCGGGCTTGCGTAGTCGAAACCGGCCGCGACGCCCACCGTGGGCAGCAGCGCGGCGGCGGCGGCGGCGCGACGTTCCTTCATCGCGTTGATGCGCTGCCGCAGCGCCATCAGCTCGGGACGCGCGGCGCGAGCCTGTTCGATCAGCCGATCGACGGGCGGCGGCTCAGGCACCGGTTCCTCGATCGCGGCGACGATCTCGATCGTCGTGTCCGGCGGCAGGCCGGCCAGCCGGCGAAGGTTGGCCTCGGAGAGCGCCCGCGCGTTCTCCGCTTCGATGAGCAGCTGCTGCTGGCGGGAGCGCTGCGCCTCGGCGCTGAACACGTCGTTCTGCGCGACGAGGCCGGCCTGGAGCATGTTCTTCGCGTCGTTCACGTGCGCGTCCATGCGCTTGAGCGCTTCACCCACCACCCGCACGGCCTCCTCCGAGGTGACCACGCCCCAGAAGCCTACGGCGGCTTCGAACCGGATGTCGGTCCGCAGCGTATCGCTGTCCTTCCCTGCCGCGTTCAGGTCCGACAGGGCGGCGCGCTCGAGCGCCGAGGTTCGCCCCGAGTTGAAGACGAGCCACTGCAGGTCGAGCCGGCTCCTCCAGTTGTCGGGCACGTCGGGGTAGATGATCTTCGGCGGCCCGCCCGGAAGCTGGAGGCCGAATTCCTGCACGTGGTTGGTCCGCGTGTAGCCGGCAAGGATCGACACGATCGGCATGTCGGCGGCGGCGCGGCCCGCCACGGCGGCGCGCGCGGCGTCCTGGAGCGCTGCGGACTCGCCGATGCGGTGGCTCGACCTGACCGCGCGATCGATGGCCTCGTCCAGGGTCAGCCGGACGGTGTCCGCGCCGCCGGGCGGCGAGGCCTGCGCGTGTGCCGGCAAAGGAGAAACCAGCGCGGCGACCATCGCCAGCGCGCCGAAGATGCGTTGTCCCATGCGTGTCACGGTGTCTTCTCCGTAGTCCAGTCGTGCCGTGCCGTCAGATCCCCAGTGCCGGACCGGTGTCCTCTTCGTGGCCGCTGACGCGCTCGATGAAGACGTCCTCGAGCGAGGCGGGAATGTCGCGCACGCTCGCCACCTCGAGGTTCCTGTCCGTCAGCGCGCGCCGCAGCGTGGCGATGGCGTCGCCGTTCTCACCCGCGGCGAGCCGGACGTGCAGGCGCTCGCCGAACACCTGGACGTCGGCGACGGACGCGAGCCCCTTGATCACCTCGAGAGAGGCGATGAGGGGCTCGGCAATGACTTCGATGAGGCGTCCCTTGAACCGGGTGCGCAGCTCCGATGGATCGTCGACCGCCAGCAGCCGCCCCGCGCTCATCAGGGCGACCCTGGCGCAGCGCTCCGCCTCGTCCAGGTAAGGCGTCGCCATCAGGATCGTGATGCCCTGGCCGAGGAACTCCGAGAGCAGGCGCCAGAACTCGCGGCGCGAGACCGGATCCACGCCGGTTGTCGGTTCGTCGAGCAGCACGATCTCGGGCTCGTGGATGAGCGTGCAGGCCAGGGCGAGCTTCTGCTTCATGCCGCCCGAGAGCCGATCCGCGAGCCGGTCGCGGAACTTCGTCAGCTGCATCATGTCGAGCAGGCGGTTGCGGCGTTCGCGGTAGCCCTTCAGCCCGTGGATCTCGGCGAAGAACGCCAGATTCTCGTCGATGCTGAGGTCGCCGTAAAGCGTGAATCGCTGCGAGAAGTACCCGACCGATCGCGTGATGGCCGCGTGGTCGCGAACCGGATCGCGACCGGCGACTCGGATGGCTCCTGCGTCGGCGCGCAGCAGCCCGCAGAGCAGCCGGATGGTCGTCGTCTTGCCGGCCCCGTCGGGGCCGATGAGGCCGAACATCTCGCCGCGGCGGACCTCGAACGACACGTCGCGCAACGCCTCGGTTGCGCCGAAGTGCTTCGAGACATGGTCGAGAGCGAGTGCGGGGCCGGACTTCGGGTCTTCCATCGTCTACTGCGTCCCGAGCCTGATGTCGGCCTCCACGGGCATGCCCTGCTTCAGCACGCCCTTCCGGTTGTCCACCGAGACCTTGATTCGGTACACGAGCTTCGAGCGTTCCTCGGCGGTCTGCACATTGCGCGGGGTGAACTCGGCCTTCGGCGACACGAACGTGATCGTGCCTTCGATGCCTGTCCCCCCGGCGTCGGTATAGAGCGTGGCTTTCTGGCCGAGCGCGATGCGGGGCACGAAGGGCTCGTCGAGGTAGACATTGGCCCACACGTTGTCGAGGTCCGCGATGATGACCAGCGGCGTGCGCGGGGCGATCAGTTCGCCCTGGTCCACCAGCTTCTGCGTCACGACGCCGCCGAGAGGCGCGGTGACGGTCGCGTCGTTGAGCGCCTTCTCGAGCGTGGCGATCTGGGCGTCGGCCACGGCCACCCGCGATCGGGCGGCATCCACTTCCTCGCGTCTCGCGCCAGCCTTCAGGCGTGCCAGTCCTTCAGAGGCGGCGCGCACGCGCTCTTCTGCTCCCTTCACACGCTCCTTCGCCACATCCCTGCGGCTGCCCGCATCGTCCCTGGCCTTCTGGGTGCCCGAGTTCTGCGAGAGCAGCGTCTGGAACCGGGTGAAGTCGCGCCCGGCCGAGGCGAGGTCTTCGTTGGCGGCGGCAAGGTCGGCGACCGCGGCGCCGCGCTGCGCGTCGGCCTGGCGGATGTCTTCCTGGCGGGACCCCGCGAGCAGCAGGTTCAGCTGGGCCTGGTTGGTCTGCCGCTCTGCCTGCGCGCGCCGAAGCGCCAGCTCCACGTCGGCCGTGTCGAGCTTGGCGATGAGCTGTCCTGCCGACACGCGCGTGCCTTCGACCACGGCGAGGTTGACGAGGTGGCCGCCGACCTCGGACGACACCTGGACCTCGGTGGCCTCGACATAGCCGGAGACGCGAACGCGATCGACTGGGGCCTTCTGCCGGCATCCCGGGGCGAAGGCCGCCAGCACGACTGCCGCCGGCAGAAGAGCGACCGGCACGCGCGCGAACCACCGGAGTCGGGACATCGATCCGGCGGCGCGTCTTCGGGTCGCACCGCCGGGAGGCGCCGGGGCGGCGTGGCCATGGGCAGTCGACTCCGGGTGGACGCCGTGGGTGCCGGCGGTCAGGCGGTCGGGCGCCTGAGCGGGTCGTCCGGTGTCGGTCGTGGGCTGCGTGGGTGCGGTCATGATGCGCTCTCCGGGGACCTGCGGCGTGCGGGCGATCGACGCGCGGGAGTGTCTTGCGCGACCGCACGCCGGTTCATGTGCTGAAGATGACGGACGAAGCCCCCCGTGGAGAGCCGCGAGGCATCCACCCGGGCGAAGCTGGTGACCTTGCTCCGCAATGGCTTCGAGGTGAGGTAGACCATCACCGGCCAGATCGTGGTCAGGTGTATCAGCAGCGGATCCACCTGCCGGAACTCTCTCCGTGCCGTCCCCTCCGCGATGATCCTGGTCATGACGTCGAGCATGCCGAGCATGGGTGCCATCGTCTCTTGTTCGACGTGGCGGCCGCCCTCCGCAATCTCGCGCAGCATGATGGGCGGCAGGTGCGGCTTCGCGAGGCCGGCGCTGACGAGTTCCTCGACAAAGGCGTCGAGCTTCTGGAACGGCGACAGGTCGGCCGCGGCGATGGGCCGGATACGCTCGACCATTTCCGAGAGCATGCCGTGCAGCAACTCGCGATAGAGCGCCCGCTTGCTGTGGAAGTGGTAGTAGATCATCGCCTTGTTCACGCGGGCACGGGCGGCGATGCGGTCGACCTTGGCGCCGTCGAAGCCGCGGGCGGCGAACTCGGCGCAGGCGGCGGCGATGATGCGATTGCGCGAATCGGGTGCGGAACGCGAACGGCGGACGCGGGTGGCTGGTCGGGTCATCGGGCAAGTGAGGTAACTAACTAGTTAGTACAATGGGCCGCCCCACGGTGTCAAGGGCGCCCCCTGGCCGGTCCGGGCGGTCGTCGGGTGCCTGCGCCGGTTGGGCGGCGACCCTCGTACGCGGTTCCCGAAGCCGGCCACGGCGCCGAGCACCGCCGCCAGAATCGGCAGCCCGGCCGCCGGAACGTACCCATGGTCGATTGAGGAGCCTGTGACCGACGCGCGCCGAAGCGGCTACCGCCGGCCGGCGATGGCCCGCGCCGCGCGACGCCGGCCGCGAGCCCGAGTATGATCGTCGCGCCCGTCGCCGGGGCCCGCCCGGTCGGCCCGATCCAACCAGGAGCATACCGTGTCGCATCGAAGACAACTTCCCTCTCGCCGGCCCGTTCAGGCCGTCCTCTTCTTTGTCGTGCTGCTCATCGCGGCGCTCGCCAACCGATCTCTGAGCGCCCAGGATCAACGACCGCCCGTACCGCCAAAGGGTGTAACGGCCGCCGACTACGCGCGCGCCGAGCGTTTCCTTCAGCCCGCGCTCGCCGGCCTCGTCATTGGCGGCTCAGCGGCCGCCAACTGGCTGCCCGACGAACGGTTCTGGTACCGCGCGCAGACCGCCGACGGCTTCGAGTTCATCCTCGTATCGCCGGCGGCCCGAACGCGCAAGCCAGCGTTCGATCACGCCAGGCTCGCCGCGGCGCTCTCGACCGCCACCGGCTCGAAGTACGCCGCGAACCAGCTGCCATTCCAGTCGATCGACCTCTCGGCCGACGGCAAGGCCGTCTCGTTCGACCTGAGCGGGCGCCGCTGGTCGTGTGAGGTCCTTGGAACGCGCTGCACTGATACCGGCGCGGCAGCGCCCCGCGCGGCTGAGGCCGGACGCGGCGCGGGAGGCGGGCGCGCCGGCGCAGGCCGGGGCGGCGCGGTCGGCAACGCCGTACCATCGCCAGACGGAAAGCAGGCGGCCTTCATCCGCGACTGGAATCTCTGGGTCCGCGACGTTCCCACCAATCGCGAACGCCAGCTCACGACCGACGGAATCGAACACTTCGGCTACGCCACGGACAACGCCGGCTGGAGCAGGAGCGACCGCGCCATCCTGTTGTGGTCGCCAGATTCGAAGAAGATCGCCACCTACCAGCAGGACGAACGCGAGGTCGGCGAGATGTACCTCGTCAGCACGCCGGTCGAGCGGTCGGGCCACCCCACGTTGAGCAGGTGGAGGTTCCCGCTGCCGGGCGACAAGACGATGGCCATGCTTCACCGCGTCGTCATCGAGGTCGACACGGCGCGCGTGGTCCGCTTCCAGATGCCTCCGGACTTCCACCGCGCGACGCTTGGTGACGATGTGAGCCTGAGAGACTGGCAGTGGAAACCGGACGGTTCTCAACTGGCGTTCATCTCGACCTCGCGCGACCACAAGCAGGCCGTGCTGCGCGTGGCCGACGCCACGACGGGGGCTGTCCGCACGGTGATGGAGGAGAAGGTCGCCACCCAGTACGAATCACGCGTCGGCTGCCAGGTTCTCTGGGGCACCGGTGAAGTCATTTGGTACTCCGAGCGCGACAACTGGGGCCACCTGTATCTCTACGACCTCGCGACCGGATCGCTCAAGAACCAGATCACGAGCGGCGACGGCCCGGTGATGCAGATGGTCCGGCTCGACGAGAAGACGCGGACGGTCTGGTTCCAGGCGCAGGGGCGCGAGAAGGGCGAGGACCCCTACTTCCGTCACTACTACCGCGTCGGCCTCGACGGCCGCGGTTACACCTCCCTCACTCCCGTCGTTGGAGATCACACGATCCAACTGTCGCCATCCGGCCGATTCATCGTCGACACCTCGTCGCAGCCGGACGCCGAGCCATCGGTCGCGCTTCGCGATGGCGACGGACATTTCCTGATGATGCTCGAGAAGGCCGACATCTCCAGGCTGACCGCGACGGGCTGGAAGCCGCCCCTGCCGATCACGATGAAGGCCCGCGACGGCAAGACCGACATCTACGGCCTCCTGTTCCGGCCGTCGAACTTCGATCCGGCGAAGAAGTACCCGATCGTCAACAACGTCTATCCGGGCCCGCAGACCGGCAGCACGGGCAGCCGGGCCTTCACGCCCGCGCGCGGAGACCGGCAGGCGCTCTCCGAGCTCGGCTTCATCGTTGTCACCATCGACGGGATGGGAACGCCCGGCCGATCGAAGTCGTTCCAGGACGCGTACTACGGCGCAATGGGCCGAGACAACACGATCCCGGATCAGATCGCGGGCATGAAGGAGCTGGCCGCGAAGTATCCGTGGATCGATCTCGATCGCGCAGGGATCTGGGGGCACTCAGGTGGAGGCTTCGCCACGACAACCGCGATGTTCAGATTTCCTGACTTCTTCAAGGCAGGGATCGCCGAGTCGGGCAACCACGATCAGCGCGTGAACGAGGACGACTGGGGAGAGCGCTATCAGGGTCTCGTCACGCGAAACGCCGACGGAACCGACAGCTACACGCAGGAGGCGAACCAGAACTACGCGGCGAACCTCAAGGGCCACCTGCTGCTCGCACACGGCACGATGGACACCAACGTGCCGCCGTATCAGACAATGCTCATCGCCGACGCGCTGATCAAGGCGAACAAGGACTTCGACCTGCTGATGCTGCCGAACCAGAACCACGGGTACGGATCGGCGTCGGCCTACATGATGCGCCGCCGATGGGACTACTTCGTGAAGTGGCTGATGGGCGTCGAGCCGCCGAAGGAGTACCAGCTGCAGCAGCCCGGAGGGGGGCGCGGGGCCGCGCCGGCCGCCGCGCGGCCGCCTGGGGCGACACAGGCTGCGCAGACACCCGGCGGACCACAGGGTCCGCGTGAGCCAACCAGGGCCGACATCCTTCGCGGCGGATGGGGCCCGTACCGGGCGAACAACGACCTGCTGTCGTATCACCTCGACATTCGCGTGGACCCCGAGAAGAAGTTCATCAGCGGGAAGAACACGATCCGTTTCCGCATGCTGCAGGACGGCACCAGGATTCAGCTCGACCTGGTGGACAGCCTCAGCATCGACAAGATCCTGCTCGGCACCAGCCCGTTGAAGTTCGAGCGGGAGCTGGGCGCGGTGTTCGTCGACTTTCCCGAGAAGTTCGTCAAGGGCCGAACCTATTCGATCGATTTCTACTACTCGGGCAATCCGAAGGAGACGGGACGCTTCGGCGGGATGACCTTCCGCAAAGACCCGGCGGGCCGGACCTGGATCAACACGGCGTGCCAGGGGCCGGGCGCCAGCGTGTGGTGGCCCAACAAGGATCAGCAGCGCGACGAAGTCGAGAACATGCGCCTGAGCGTTTCGATTCCGAACGACCTGGTCGACGTGTCGAACGGGAAGTTCATGGGCAAGACGGATCTCGGCGACGGCTACACGCGATGGGACTGGCTCATCCAGTACCCGATCAACAACTACAGCGTGTCGCTCAACATCGGCCGCTACGAGCACTTCACCGACACGGCCAACGGCATGACGCTCGACTTCTACGTCCTTCCCGAGAGCCTCGAGAAGGCGAAGAAGCAGTTCGCGCAGGCGCGCTCGATGATCGAGTGCTTCGAGAAGTACTTCGGGGAATACCCGTTCAAGAAGGACGGCTACAAGCTGATCGAGGCGCCGTATTCGGGCATGGAGCACCAGAGCGCGGTGACCTACGGCAACCACTTCGCCAACGGGTACCTGGAGCGCGACTGGACGGGCGTGGGCATCAGCACGAAGTTCGACTTCATCATCATCCACGAGAGCGCGCACGAGTGGTTCGGCAACAGCGTCACGGCCGCCGACGTCGCCGACGAGTGGATTCACGAGGGCTGGGGCACCTATCTCGAGTGCGTGTATGTCGAGCACATGTTCGGCAAGGACGAGGCGCTCAAGTACACGAACGGTTACAAGTCGAAGGTCCGCAATCGCGAGCCTGTCGTCACCACGCCCGGCATCAACCGCACGCCGTCCCAGGACATGTATTTCAAGGGCGCGCTCTTCATCAACACGCTGCGCAGCGTTGTCGACAACGACGTCGCGTGGTGGAAGCTGATGCGGGAGTTCTACCAGCGCTTCAAGTACCAGGACATTTCGACCGATGACGTCGTGGCGTTCTTCAATCAAAAGACGGGCCGGAACCTGACGCCGCTCTTCAACCAATACCTGCGGCGCGCCGCGCTGCCGACGCTCGACCTGCAGTTCCAGGATGGCGGACAGGTCGCCTACCGCTGGAACGCCGAGGTGAAGGACTTCGCGATGCCCATCAGGGCCGGCGAGAAGGGCAAGTGGCAGATCCTGCGGCCGACGACCGAGTGGCAGACGATGACGACCACGATCGACAAGGCGGATTTCGAGGTGGCGACGGATCTCTACTACGTGAACGTGAGCAAGCAGTAGGCGGCACGCCGGCGCGGCAGCCGGCGGCGATTCGAACGGTTACCGGTTATTCTGTCCGGATGAAGGTCGTCATCGCAGGAGGCTCGGGATTCCTCGGGCGGGCCTTGTCGGGCGCGCTGATGGGCGCCGGCCACGAGGTCGTGGTGCTCACTCGCCGCGCGGCTCCAACAGGTAGCGCTCCGGCGCGGGGTCTGATCCACGTGTCGTGGACGCCAGGCGGCACGCCTGGAAGCTGGGCCGATGCCTGCACGGGCGCGGACGCGATCGTGAATTCCGCTGGTGAGTCGCTCGCTGCCAGGCGGTGGACCGACGCGCAGAAAGCGGCTCTTCTGAGGAGCCGCCTTGACGCGACCGCGAGCCTGGTCGACCTGATCGGCACGATGCGCCCTGCGCCCGCCGTTCTGCTCAGCAGCTCTGCGATCGGCTTTTACGGCGCGCATGGCGACGAAGTGCTGACCGAGGACGCACCGGCCGGAAGTGACTTCCTGGCCGACCTGGTCGGGCAATGGGAGGGTGCCGCCTCTCGAGCGGCTGAGCTCACGCGTGTCGTGATGCTCCGGACCGGCCTCGTCCTCGATCCTCGTGAAGGGGCGCTCTCGAAGATGCTGCTCCCCTTCAAGCTCGGCCTCGGTGGGCCGTTCGGGTCGGGCCGGCAGTTCGTGTCGTGGATTCATCGGGAGGACTGGGTGTCGATGGCGCGCTGGCTGATCGAGACGCCCGGCGTCGCTGGCCCGGTCAATGCGACCGCGCCGAACCCGGTGTCGAACCGCGAGTTTGCCAGGACGCTCGGCAGGGCGCTCAGGCGGCCCGCGTTCATTCCGGCGCCATCCTTCGCGCTGCGCCTCATCCTCGGAGAGATGGCCGATCCGCTCGTGCTCTCCGGCCAGCGAGTGGTTCCCGCGAAGGCACTCGCCGCGGGATTCACCTTCAAGTTCGAGCACCTGGATCCAGCGTTGGCTGCCCTTCTGCGTTGATCGGGCCCGGGCTGGCGCCACACATTCGCTCTGCGGTGCCGGCTCGGTCGTTCCGTCGCCCCGCTTGCGCTCGCCGGCAGCCGCCCACCCGAGGTGCCTGACGATCGGTTTCCCGCATCGGCGGCGGCTGGCCGCCCGGTCTGGCGGGTCCTGCCCGATCATCAGGCACACTCGTGCGGACGACAGCTCGTCGGTGATAGCTGGGACGCCCTCGACGCGCGGATGAGGCTCGCGTGCGACGTCGCATGGTCTCGCCGGTGACTCCCGCTTGCTCGGGCTCCTGCCGCCCGCCCAAGGTGCCTGACGATCGGTCACCCGCATCGATGGCGGCGTGACATACTCCGGGCCCCAAGCCTCCAGCCGTCAGTACTTCGCGAGCCCCCAGAGTGCTTCGGTAATCGTGTCCGCGTTCGGCAGCGACCGGCGCTCATACCGCGCCGAGATCAGGGTGAACAGGTCCTCTGCTTCCTCCGGGCTCTGTTGGACCCACCCGAGGTCGTCGAGGATGACCACGACGCGCGGCGAACACGAGAACTCACGCACAGCTTCTAGCGTGAAGCAGCGCTGGGGGCTCGGTAGCCTGGCCGGGCTCGGACCGTGACGCCCGGCCTGTTCACTTCCACTCGAATCTTCCGATACGTGCCGTCCTGATTCTGGTTGGCGGGGTAGTACCAGACCGTGTACTGTTCGCTCAGCTCTCGGTCGATTTCCGAGAAGATTGGGTCCATGTCGGCGAGGGTCTGCGCCGAGTACAGCCGTCCACCGCTCGTCTCGGCCACGCGCCGGAGGAACTCGGTCGCCTTTGCAGACGCATCGCGGGTCCCCTCACCGAAATCCGGTGGAATGAGTCTCGAACGATAGTTCGGTTGACGCGCCATCCCCGCTGGCACCTCGTCGACTTTGGGCTCGTACTGAACCGCATAGATCGGCGTATGCGACTCCTCGACGCGTGTGCGTGCGCCGGCCGCATCGACCAACCGGCTGCTCGTGTCGATGCCGTCGGTGAACAAGACGATGGCGGACCTGTCACCAACCTGATCCAATCGATCGGCGAGGAGCAGTTCGAGCGCGTCATACAGTCGTGTCCAGCCTCTCGCCCTTGGACCGCCCAGCCGATCCACGGCGGCGTGCAAGCGATCGCGGTCGTCGGTCAGCTCGGAGCAGACGAGGATGCGCCGGTCGAACGAGGCCACGAGCAGACGGCCGAGCGGATTGAGCGTATCCACAAAGCGCCGCGCGGAGCCCTGTATCTCGCGATCGTGCAGACGCAGGCTGGTCGACGTGTCGACGAGGAGGCCGATATCGAATGGTCCCGAAGAGGGGATCACGCGGTCGACCTTCTGTTCGAGATCTTCCTCGAACACATGGATGTCGGAGGGTGCGAGATCAAGGACAGATCGTCCCTCCCTGTCCACGACGCGCACGGGGACCGATACGTAGGTCACGGCCGCGCTGAATCGCGCCGACGCAGAAGTCGAGTTCGAGCCCGGTTCGCCGACTGGCACCTCTGCCGCCGGTGGCTGTGGCTCCCGAAGCTCCATTCGAGTCTCACGCCCAGGACTGTACGCCGCGCATAGAGGCGGGTGGCTCGGCGGGCGCGGCTTCCGTCCATGGAACTGCCACACCAGCGCTTGTGGCGAAGCTGGTTCGAACGTCAAACGTCTTTCAACGATGACTTGGGATCCCGCGCGCGGGCCGATGACTCGCTGAACCGGTTGCTGGGCCACCTCCGAGCCTTCCCACACCCTGGCCGTGAGGAGCGCGCCGATGTCGAGCTGACCTGTCTTGTAGAGACTCGCTGGCACGACGATCGCGAGAGCGGACTGACGGAAGCTTGCCTGCCAGTCGCCAAGTGCGCCAACCACGCCAAACTCAGACGGCACTTCGTCCTTCGGACTCATCTCGCCACTGCTCCAGCCGGCACGACCCAGGTACACGCTTTCAGCGAGGAAGACGAAATCCGCTCCGTCCGGCGATGGTCGTACGTCGTAGACACCGAGTTTCGCGAATTCCCTCTCGACCGCGTTCTTGACGTCCACGTCGGCCGCGAATCGGTTGCGCCCGAGCTCGGTTTGGCCCGGCGACGAATCGCCTGCTCCCTTCACCGCGGGGCGACGGAGGACAGCGAACGTGGGCCCTCTTTCTGTGCTCGTTCGCAGATCGACCGGCGTGCGCGGGTCTCGGTCGCGTGAATCTCGAAGATACGGCCGAGGAGGGAACGAGAGGAATTGCATATCCTGGTATGGCGCGGGAAGAACATGCGCTTTCCCGTCCGATTTCCACGTGCGACCATCGGCCATCCTCACCTCACGGACGTCCGGACACATGGTGAGGAGGTCCGAGTCCCTGAGCGCCACGACGTAGACACTCGGTCGCGGCGCGCCTCGGGCGTACGCCGCGAGCACGCCGACGATCAGGACGAAGGCGATACGCAGTGGGGCACGTGGGTTCGGCCTGCACCGGTAGGTCATGGCACGACCTCCCGTCATCGCTGACGATTCACGTTGATGTTATCCTGGGCGAACCGCCAAGCGCGCGCGATCCCATTAGTCTCGGGCCGGGCCCTGGGGCCTCGGAGCGAGCTTCAGCTAGGGGTCGGGACGGATTTCGCGCATTGCAGATCTGAAATTCAGATTTGTCATGCGCGAAATCCGTCCCGACCCCTAGTATGCCGCGAGGCTCCGCAGCGCGTCGGTGATCTTCTCGGCGTTCGGCAGGGTGTGCTGTTCGAGCACGCTCGAGAACGGGCAGTGCGTATCCGGGTACGTCAGGCGGCGTACGGGCGCGTCGAGCGATTCGAATCGCTCCTCCATGATCACGGCCGAGAGTTCCGCGCCGATGCCCAGGGTCTTTACATCCTCGTGCACGATCAGCACGCGGCCGGTCTTCTCGAGCGACGCGAACATCGCGGCCTTGTCGTAGGGCATGAGCGACCTGAGGTCGATGACTTCGACCTCGACGCCCTCCTTCGACAGGCGATCGGCGGCCTCGAGCGAGGGCAGCACCATCGCTCCGTACGTGACCAGCGTGACATGGCGGCCTTCGCGGCGAATCGCGGCCTCCCCGATTGGCACGATCTCGTCGCCTTCGGGCACGGGCCCCTTCGCCCGCCGGTAGAGGAACTTGTGCTCCAGGTAGATGACCGGGTTGTCGTCGCGGATGGCCGCCTTGAGCAGGCCCATGGCGTCCCACGCGGTTGATGGCGCCACCACCTTCAGCCCGGGCCGGTGAACGAACCACGATTCCGGGTTCTGAGAGTGGTAGAGGCCGCCGCCCACATTGCCGCCGACCGGCGCGCGGACGACGATCGGACAGGCGGTGCGCCCGCCGGAGCGATAGCGCAGCGTGGCCGCCTGGTTGACGATCTGGTCGAAGCCGCACGTGATGAAGTCGCCGAACTGCATCTCGGCGACGGGCCTGTACCCGCGCAGCGACGCACCGATGCTCGCCCCGATGATGCACGACTCGGAGATCGGCGTGTCCAGGCACCGGTATTCGCCGAACTCCTCGAACAGCCCTTGCGTGGCGCCGAACGCGCCGCCGTAGGCCCCGACGTCCTCGCCGAGCACGAACACCTTCGGATCGCGGCGCATCTCGTCGCGAAGGCCGTCGCGGATGGCTTCCAGGTAGGTGATCTCGTTCGCCATGGTCTTCGGCCCCATCCTTCCACCCGGTCGTCGACAGGTGCCAGGCCAGGATGCCCTGCCACCCGCAAGACTCGTCACAATCGCGGTCTCGTCCTCAGGCGTACACGTCTGTCAGCGCATCTTCCGGATTCGGATCGGGGCTCGTCTCCGCAAATCGCAGCGCAGCGTCGATGACCTGCTTGACGCGCGCGTCGATCTCCTGTGCCTGCTCGTCGGAGAGGGCTTCGCGCTGCTTCAGGTAGGACGTAAAGGTGATGATGGGATCCCGGCTCTTCCACATCGCCAGCTCCTCGTCGCTGCGGTAGAACGCCTTGTCGTGCTCGGAGTGGCCGTGCCACCGATAGGTCTTGCACTCGATGAGCGTCGGCCCGCCGCCCGACCGGGCGCGCTCGATGGCGCCGCTGGTCGCCTGGTACACCGCCAGCACGTCGTTGCCGTTGATGGCGATGCCTTCGAATCCATATCCTTCGGCGCGCACCGCCACGTCCTCGATGGCCATCGACTTCTCGATCGGCACCGAGTACGCGTAGATGTTGTTCTCGCAGATGAAGATGACGGGCAGCTTGTGCACGCCCGCGAAGTTGAGCGCTTCATGGAAATCGCCGACATTGCTCGCGCCCTCGCCGAAGTAGGCGAGCACGACGTTGTCGGCGCCTTCCATCTTGAAGGTCAGGCCGATGCCCGCCGCGACGGGCAGGTTCGACCCGAGCATGCTCGTGTTGCCGAAGATGCCCAGCTCCGGCACGCCGCTGTGCAGCGCGGAGTCCCGCCCCTTCGACAGGCCGGTCGCCTTCGCGTACATCTGCGCCATCATCACGCCCGGGTCGACGCCCTTCATGAGGAACGTGCCCATGTCGCGATGGAGAGGACAGACGAAGTCCTCGCGCCGCAGCCCGTAGCAGGTGCCGACGACAATCGCTTCCTGGCCGATGCCGGTGTAGACACCGCTGCGCACGCGGCCCTGCCGGACCAGCACGCTCAGCCGCTCGTCGAATGAACGGATGAGCTTGAGCCAGTAGTAGATCTCCAGCAACTGTTCGTTGCTGAGCTTGAACTTGGTGCGTTTGAGAGAAGGCATGGCTTCAGATTCAGTTTACCGCGACGGGTGATTCCGGATACGTGCCCAATTGACCTGCTGCAGCCGGGGGCTGACGATGGCCCGATCCTGACGGCGCGGCGCGGCTCTTCCGGGGGCGGGACCGTCGATCTCAGGCCGGCAGCGCGAGGCGGCTCGCCACCAGCTTCGCCGCGACCCGGGGAAAACGGAGCACGAACCTGAGCCGCGCCCCGTTGTATCCGATTTCTCCGGTGGCATACCGGACGATCAGGCGCCCGGCGAACGGAAACGCGCGCAGGCCCTTCACCAGCGATTCGACCCGCCGCGGATTGGCGAACACGAACCGCCGGAAGAGCACCGAATCGCGAAGCTCTGCGCCCAGCTCCCGGCGCCAGAGGCGCTCGTACTCCCGGGGGGCCGCCCCACGCAGCACCGCGCGTCCAGCCAGCTCCCCGGTGACCATCGCAAAGTAGATGCCTTCGGCCGTGAACCCGTTGACGAAGCCGCCTGCATCCCCCGCCAGCAGCACGCGGCCGCTCGAGGTCGTCGAGAGCGGACCACCGACCGGGATCAGGAAGGGCGTGAAGCTCCGGCGATCGGACTCGCCGGAAATCAGGCGCCGGTCGCGCAGCCAGCCCACGAACTTCCGATGCTGCTCGGTACGGCCCGTCATCGGCCGCCTGTTTGAGGACGTCGAGCACCGATCCCACGCCGACGTTCACGTGGCCGCGTTTCGGAAAGATGTAGCCGTACCCGTGGGCGGCGCCATAGCCGAAGAACACCCACATCGTGTCGGGGGCGGCGCACTGCATCTGCTCGACAGTGGTCTCCTCCATCATGTCGAGGGCCACCGAGTCTGCGGGCCAGACTTTGTTGACGCCAAGGCGCTTGGCGATCGCCGAGTTGACCCCATCGGCGGCCACCACGAACGGCGCTTCGAAGATCCGCCCGTCGCGGGCCTTCAGGCGTACGCCGTCGGCATCCTGGTCGGCCTGCAGGATCTCGACGCCTTCGAGCAGATCGGCTCCCGCCTCCTGCGCCAGCTTCGCAAGCATGTGGTCGAATTCGAGCCTGCGGACGAGCAGGATCGCCGGCCGGCCGCCGTCGAGCACGACGTGGCGACCGCTCGGCGCCTCCATGTGAAGCTTCCGGATCGCGTCGGTGGTGATGCGGGCGAGCGCGGGACCGAGCCATGGAAACCTGCGCAACGCGCGGATCGTCAGCCCGCCACCGCACGGCTTGCTGCGCGGGAATCGAGCGCGCTCCAGCACGAGCACGCGCGCACCGCCAAGGGCCAGCGTCCGGGCAGCCACCGACCCGGCAGGGCCCGCTCCGACGACAATGGCGTCGTATGAGGACGAATGAGATCCGGGAATCCGGCCGTCGACCATGGCTGCGACGCTCATCGCGGGCTGTCGCTCCCCCGATGCGGGGCGAGCCAATTGCCATTGCCAGTCTAACCCGAACGAGGCAATCGAATGTCTGGCTCTCGGCTGGCGGCTGGCGGCTTTCGGCCGGTCACCCCCGGGGTGAATCCCGCCGCCTACCCCAGGATTCGACTGAACCCGAAGGCGTCGTCGGCCGCATCGTGATGGCCCTGGTAATGCCGCAGCAGGACCCGCGCGGCCAGGAACGCTGCGGCCGAGCCGCTGTGCCCGGCGCCGAGCGCAAAGAGGTGGCGCGGGTAGTTGCGGTGCGGGCCGATGCAGAACAGGCCGTCGGACGCTTCCGCCATCTGGAGGTCCCACCCGTACTCAGGCTGGATCCCCGAAACGGCCGGATAGAGCTTCGACAGCTCGTACATCAGCTGCCCGGTGCGCTGGACGATGGCCTTGTCGCGCGATCGTGCGGGCACGTGCGGCTGGTCGGCCCCCGTGAAGAGCAGCCGATCGTCGATGGTCCGCCGCAAGGCGTGCGCGGGGTGCTCCATGTCCATCACGATGGCCCTGCCGCGCCCAAGCTCACGGCGCACGAACGAAGGGAGCGGCGGCGTGAGCACGCAGTAGCTGTCGATCAGGCGGAAGTGGCGCTGGAGGGGCTTGAACGCGGTCGGCGGGTAGCCGGTGGCCACCACGACGGTCTCCGCTTTGAGGCTGCCCCCGTCGGTGACGATCTCGACGCCCGTGCGGCCCACGCGGACCTTCGTCACCGGCGACCGTTCGAATACCTGGGCATGGCGCGCAGAGGCGGCCGCGGCCAGGCCGATCGCCGCCCGGTACGGATCCACGTGGCCGTCGCCCGGCGATCGCATGGCGCCGCGTCCCTCGATGCCGGTCTCGACGCGAAGACGGGCGGCGGTCAGCCACGTGGAGTCGATGCCGGCGGTGCGGCGGGCCTGCAGGTCACGCCGCAATCGCTTCTCGTCGAGCTCGTCGGCGGCCACACGCAGCGCGTCGTGCGGCGCCAGCTCGCATCGCACGCCCAATCGGCGCAACGTGGCGGCGAAGTCGAGCCCCGCCCGGCGGAAAGACTGCCACACGTGGCGCGCCATCCTCAGCCCGTGGGCGTCCTGGAACGCCCGGAACTCGGCGCTCGGGTCGAGCCGGATCAATCCGGGGCCGGCCGCCGTTCCTGATTGGCCGATGCGTTCGCCCTCGACGAGCGCCGTCCGGATTCCGGCAGCGGCAAACGCGTACGCCGTCGCACAGCCGGCCAGGCCGCCGCCGATGATGACGACGTCGCACTGGAGTTCGCCGCGATGTCGAGGGTAGACGGGCTGGCGGGCTCTGGGAAACCGATCCAGCCAGTAGGGGCGGCCGTAACGCGTCATCATAGGCTGCGATATTACACGCTCCCCTTCCGAATTAGAATCGGCGGGTCGCGCAACCTGAAATGCGGCATATGAGGCGGACAAATGGGCAGCGGCAAACCGAGGACGATTGCGGCATGGGTGAAGGCCATCCGCGGGCATCTCGTCGAACACGGATCGGCCGGGCACGCCTCGGGCGTGCAACGGTTCTTCAAGGAGGAGGTCCGCTCGTACGGGTGGTACACCGCCGATCTTCGGGCGTACGGCCGCTCGATTCACAAGGAGCTTTCGTCGAGCCCGGCACTGATGCTGGATGTCGCCGAGCGCCTGTTCATGGGGAAGACGCTCGAGGAGAAGGGACTTGGCGTCGTCATTGCGGAGTGCTCGCTGCCGAAACCCGGCGCTCGGTCGGCTCAGATTGGCGCAGGGAACAGGCCCCGGCCGGCAACGGCCGGAAGGCCGCCATCTGTGGCGCCCCGCACGATGGGGGAACGCGAGTTGCTAAGAGTGTCGGCCTGGCTGGACCACGTCGTCACGTGGGCCGATCACGACGCGCTCGCCATGTTCCTGATTGGCCCGCTGCTGGTGCAATTCCCGGCGCGTGCGCGGATGGTGACCGGGTGGTCGCGGTCGAATGATCGCTGGCATCGCCGCGCGGCGGCCGTCAGCCTGATTCGCGGCGTCCAGCGAGGCCTGTTCGTCGATCGGGCGACGCGTGTGACTCACACGCTCGCGGCGGATCCGGACGACATGGTGCAGAAGGGCCTGGGATGGCTGCTGCGGGTGTGGGGGTCGGTGCGGCCGGCCGAGGTTGTGCCGCTGCTGATGGCCATCAGGCCGCGCACCTCGCGCCTGGTGCTGCGGACCGCGTGCGAACGCCTGCCGCGGGTGATCGGGAAGCTGTGCTCGGACGGGTCGTAGGTTCTAGGTTATAGGTTATAGGTTACAGGTTACAGGCTGCAGGCTGCACGCTGCACATAGGCCACAGGCTCCAGCCGCAGGCCGTAAGCCCCAGGCCACGGCCACAGGCCACAGGCTCCAGCCACAGGCGACCGGACTCCCGCCCGACGCTGCTACGTCGTCTTCGTCACCTTGTTCAGTCCGCGGGGCCGATCCGGATCGAACCCCCGGATCACGCTCAGCTCCAGGGCCAGCATCTGGCCGGGCACGACGGCCACCATCGGCGACACCCACTCCGGCATTCCCTCTGGCAGCGGGATCGGGGCCGTCGCAAGCGCCAGAGACGAGTGTACGGTTCGAGATCACGACCGGACGGGCACCGCGATCGATCATGACGCCGAGCAGCTCGTCGACCTCGGCGCTGACCGCCCCATCCGGGTTGACCACGATCGCCGCAAACCCGGTTTCCACCAGCGCGATCGGACCGTGCTGAAAATCTGCCGCCGAGTACGGCTCAACCGCCACGTAGGCGAGTTCCTTGGCCTTGAGCGCGATCTCGAACGCCGTCGCGAAATTGAAGCCCCGCCCAATGACGACGCCGTTGCCGGCATCCTTCAGCACGCGGGCCGCGCGGATCAGGACATCGCCCGGCAGGCCGACCACCTGCCGCACCAGCCCGGGCACCAGTTCGAGATCCTTGCGCCGCGCCGAGTCGCCGGCCATCGCCGTCGACAGCATGGCCAGGGCCAGCAGTTGGGCGGTGTAGCTCTTGGTCGCCGCCACGCTGCGCTCGAGGCCGGCGCCGAGCGCCAGCGTGTGGTCCGCCACGGCCGAGAGCGGGGATCCCGCCACGTTCGTGATCGCCAGCGTCTGACAGCCCTGGCGGCGGCCCTCCTCGACCACGGCCACCAGATCCGGGGACTGGCCCGACTGGGAGATCCCCATCACCAGCGCGCCCTTCATGCGGGGCGGCGCCGCGTAGCGGGTATAGAGCGATGGCGTTGCCAGCGTGACTTCCAGGCGGTTGAACGCCCCGAAGACGTACTGCGCGTACCGCGCGGCGTTGTCCGACGATCCGCGCGCGGCGATCACGACGTGGCTGATATCGGCTGCCGCCAGCCGTTTGGCGATCTGCTCGACCGACGGGTAACCCCGATCGAGCAGCCGCTTCATCACGTCGGGTTGTTCGGCGATCTCGTTGCGAAGCACGGATGGACTCATCTACTTGCCCCGTTGGATGACGACCAGGGCGTCGCTGACCTTGCGCGGGCCCGTGGGGTCTGATGGATGGTTGACGACCTGGCCGCGCACGACCATCGTTGTCGATCCGCCGCCGTCGAGGTTGAGCGCGTTGGTCAGGTTCAGTCCGGCGGCCAGCCTCTGCAGTTCCTTGAAGGTCATGCCAAGGCTGAGACCGGGGTTGCGGCCGTCCACGGTGATGATCCAGACCGTGCCGTTCGCGCCGGTCCCGATGACGGTTCGAGGATGGCGCTCGGTATCGAAGGCGGCGCGAAGCTGTTCCTCGGTCCAGTCCTCGAGGCGCCGGCCGCGGTAGATGAGCAGCCCTGCGCCGCCGATGACGTCGGCGGCTTCGGCCCATTGATCGGACAGCGTGCCGAGCGCCGTCTGGAAATGAGGCGCGAGCGTCACCGCCTGCCCTCGCTCCAGCGCCTCGAGTCCGGTCGGCAGGATCGTGCCCCCGTAGGACAACACGGCGCCGTCCCGCGGTATCTGTGTTTTGCCCTCGTCCTCGCGGCGTTCCTGCACCCGAAGGGGCTTGCCGGAGAGCTGCCACTCGACGCCGGCCGGAGCCGTGTCGGAATCGGGGCCGAAGCTCGGCGTGTAGAGCATCAGGCGGCTCCTGATTCGTGTCGTGTCCACTCCGTCGATCGGAACGGTGAATTCCTCCTCGCCCTTCCTGTAGTGCAGCACGACCGACGCGCTGACGCGGTCGAACACCAGGCGTTCCGGCTGGCCGGGGGCCTGGATGATGCCGACCGCGCCGCGCACCTGGGGCGTGTCGCTGACCAGTTCCCCGTGCACCTTGAGCAGGCCGGCAGGGTCGCCGTTTCGAACGACGAAGAACCCGGCGTTGATCGCGGCGATGGCCGGATACCGCCGGGCGATGTCGGGAACCGTCTCGAGTCCCATCACGTGGCCGGCGGCGAGCGCGCTTTGCAGCGTGACGCGCGACGGATCGAGGCGGAGAATCTGGATCGCCACGGGCCCGGGCGGATCGAGCAGGCTGGTGTCGTTGAGCCGGTACAGCAGCACGCCGTCCGAAACGCGTTCCGGGTTGCCGAGTTGGAGGGAGGTCTCGGACCGGCAGCCCGCGGCAGAGGCGGCGAGGACGATGAGCCACGCAACCCTGACGGAGGCGCGGCGAGCGTTGGCTCTGAAATGTCCCATCGTCAGGTTGCCATTATTATCGCCATTCGTCACCCGCAGTGGCCAGATACGTGATCGACTTCGCCGCCAGGCGCTGAAGCGGGGAGGGGATCAGCCCTATCTCGCGCGGTCGGCCAGACGGGCCAGCGTTTGCTCGAATCCGGACAGCCCGCGAAGCGGTGCGAGCAGCGGCTCGATCGGCAGGCTCCACCCGACCGATCCGGAAGGAGCCTCGAGGAGCATCCGGTCGAGGGTCGCAAGGGCGTCCACCGGATGCCCGCGCACGCCATCGGCGAAAGCGGTGAGCAGCAGCGCTTCGCTCATCCGTCCGCCCCGTTCGAGCTCGGCGATGAGCGTGTCGGCAGCGTTCAGGTCGGCGCCGGCCTCCGTCCTGCGTCCGAGGCCCAGGTGGGCCGCAGCCATGCCGATGCGCGACCTCGCATGGTCCGGAAAGAGGTCCAGCGACCGGCCGAACGCCTCGAGGGCCCGATCGAACTCACGCCGCGCGAGGTGTGCGAATCCCGTCCCGTCGTGCGCATTCATCACGACCTCGGCTCCATAGAGCCGCCAGGTCGGCGTGGTCTGGATCTCGCGGCCGAATTCCCGGATCGCACCGGCTGCGTCGCCTCTGGCCAGCCGGATGAGACCCAGCAGCCAGTGGAGCCCGCACCCGGGGTAGCGCCACGATCGCAACGCCTGCTGATCCTGCAGCTCGATGCCGTGGTGCACGACGCCGGTGGCGTGGTCGAGCCTGTTGCGGGCGATGTGCACCATCGCCATGTAGGTGTAGGCGAAGGCGATGTCCGGATAGAGTGCGAGCGCCCGCCGGAGGGCTTCGATCCGCTCGCTGCCCCACGCGGCGTGGCCCAGCCGGAAGAGATGCTGCCAGTTCGACGGATCCAGCGACACGGCCCGGCGTCCGGCCGCGGCTGCCTCTGCGTACTTCCCGACGCTCGTCAGCAGGAACGCCAGGGTGGCGTGCCCCTCGGCCAGGGTATCGTCGAGATCGACGGCGCGCCTGGCGTAGCCGATCGCCTGGGTGAGGCGATCCGTGTCGGCGCGGTTGCGCGACCTGGTGGCTTCGAACAGGAAGAAGTGCGCGTTTGCCAGCCCGGCGTAGGCGACCGCGTAGCGGGGATCGAGCGCGACCGCGCGCTCGAAGCCTTCGATGGCCGCGGCGATCTGCCGCGGATCGAGGCTGTCGAGCTTGATGCGCGCTTCCGAGACGGCGCGAAAGGCGTCGAGGTTCGAAGTCTCCCTGACGCCGGCGCGCATCGCGGCGCCGCGCGTGGTCTCGACGCCCAGGCTCGCCGAGAAGTGCCGCACGATGCGGTCCTGCAATTCGAAGATATCCTCCAGCCGGCCGTCGACCTTGGCGTCGGCGAGGTCAGCGCCGGTCGCCACTTCGACGATCCGGGCATTGATTCGCAAGCGATCGCCGGCGCGCTGGTAGCTGCCGACCACGACCAGCTGCACCCCAAGCTCGCGCGCGATGGCGGCAAGGGATCCATCGGTCCGACGGCCCGCCTCACCGACGCCCACGCGATCCACCACGCGCAGCACCTTGTAGGCGCCGAGGTCGCTGGTGACCGTCTCCGCGATGCCGGTCGACAGCCACGCCAGATCCGCGTCGTGGCTGAGGTTCGCAAAGTCCAGCACGGCGACCGACCGGAATCCGCCTTGTTCGGAGATAACCTGCCCGGTCGCGGCATCGGAGCGCGCGTTGTCGCCGATCTGGTCGACCGACTCGACCTGGGCGATGAATCGATACCCGCGGCGCGCCACGGTCTGGATATAGTGCGGCGCCGACGGGTCGTCGCCAAGCGCCTGGCGCAGGTCCGACACCGCCTGCGTCAGCGCGTTCTCGGTGACGGCGACATCGGGCCAGATCGCTCCGAGCAGCTCGTCCTTCGTGATGAGCAGCGAGGGCCGCGACACGAAGTACAGGAGGAGGTCGACCAGCTTCGGCGACAGCGCGAGCGGCTGATCGTCACGGAGCACGCGGAAGGAGGGACGCTCCAGGACAAACGGGCCGAAACGATAGACGCTGGCCGATCCGGTCATTCGGCCGGATTATAGTCCGCCGCCGGAAGCGCCGTTCGACATGTCGCGGCCGGGAACCTGACGGGGCAACGGCTCGATCCTGGCGATGGCGTCGCCTTCGAGGATCAGATCGACCACTTCGAGGCCGCGCGTGATCTCTCCGAACACGGTGTACTCGTGGTCGAGGCGCGGGTTGTCGACCGTGTTCACGTAGAACTGCGCGTCGCCCGTGTCGCGACCGCGTGTGGATGTCCCGACCGTGCCCCGCGCGTTGGTCTGCAGGCCCAGCTCGTCGCGCATGAACGGCCCGTCGCCAACGAACTCGTTCGCGTCCGGGCTGCCGCCCTGGATGATGAACCCCGGCAGGATCCGGTGGAAGGTCAATCCGTTGTAGTAACCCGACTTGACCAGGCGCATCACGCGCCAGGCGGAGATCGGCGTGTCGTGGATGAAGAACCGCACATCGAAGCTGCGCCCGCCCGTAATGGTGATGCGAATGCCTGGCGGCAGCGCGTCGACGTCCTCCGGCGTCGGGGCGGGCGCCCCTGCCGGCCGCCCTGGAACTGGATCCCGGCGCGTTCCACTCCAGGCCGACAGGATATCTGCGGCGCGCTTCGCCACAGCAGGATCGAAATCGCCCAGGTAGGGCTCCAGGGCCGGCGCCTGCTGCGGGTCTGCCAGTTCCTGAATCCGCTCCAGGAGTGCGAGTCGAGGATCGCGCGATGTCTCGCGGCGCTCGGCGGAAATGACAGCCAGCGCGCTCAGCAGGGCGCGCGTTGCGTCGGCGCGAAGCGGCGTCCCCTTCAGCCCTCGTGCCGCCTGCATCACGACCTGGTAGGCGGGACGATCGAGCGCGCCGACCAGCACCGGATCGGCGCCCCGGCCCTTCACGCGGACAAGCGCGGCGAGCGCCGCCTCTCGAACGTTCGCGCTGCGATCCGCCGACAGCGTTGTGAGCGTTTCCGCATCGTTGAGGACATCAGCGGCCCGCGCGGCATACATCCTGACCTGCCACACGGGATGCATAACCAGACCGGGGAGCATCAGCCTCGCCTCGGCCGGCGCCCGCCTGGCGAGCGACACGATGGCGTGGGCCGGGGTGTGCCAGTCTTTGACGGTCCAGGCGCTTTGCATGCCCGGCGCGAGGCGACCGGCCCTGGCGGCGGCCGGTGATTCGCCCGCCTGTGAGACCGTCGATGCCGGCGCCTGAAGGGATCGTGCCATCGCGACGAGAGCCGGCGTCACCGATCGGTCCGTCGGACAGTTGCCCGAGGCTCCGAGCAGGTCGATCGCCAGCAAGCTCACGTGAGGATTCGAGTCGTTGACCGCTCGCAATTCGACGACGCACGACACGGTCGCCAGGTGCCGCCCGTGCGCTCGCAATCCTTCGTACCGAACCATCGCGTCCGGGTCTTTCAATGCACGCTCGACCATGGCCGCGCGGCGCTCGAATGTCCCATCGGCGACGGCCGCGACGATAGCAAGCCGGCGGACCTGGGGGTCGGCATCGTCCTGGGCACGCAGCTGCACGTCTCCAAGCACGCGTCCGGCATTGAGTGCCAGCATCGCCATGCGCCGCGCCCGCAGCTGATCGATGCTGGTGCCGGCTCCGGAAGGTCCGGCCGCGATGCCGATCAGCAGGTCGATGGTCGGCTTCGCGGCGCGGAACTGCCTGCTCCACCCGCGGCGAACGAGCGCCTCCAGGCCCTTGATCGCCCCGACGCGCAGTGCGCCCGGACCGGTTGCCGATTGCGCGGCGCCGACCAGCACGGCCTCGACGCGCTGCATGTCCGGCACGCCGGCGTAGGGAAGGCGGCCAAGCGTTTCGCACAGCACGCCGCGGACCATCGCATTCTGTTCGACGGACAGGCGATCGAGAAGTGCCTCGGTGGGCAGCTCGGTCTGTTTCGCCGCGATTTGCCCAAGCGCGTTCGCCGCTTCGGCCCTCACGTCGGCCGACTCGGCCGTCAGCAGCGGCGCGATGTCCGCGGCAAACTGCGGATCTTCGAGCCGTCCGAGCGCACGCGCCGCCATGCGCTGGATCCCGGCAGACGCGCTCTTCGCGCCCGACAGCAACGGCGCCGCCTGCTCGCGCGTGAGGGGCCGGCCATCTTCGGCCGCAAGCATTGCGGAGCGCAACTCACGGGCGGCGTCGGGATTCTGCGGCGCAGGCCGCAGTCGTGCGCCACTTCCAGCCAGACAGCCCACTGCGAGGATCGCAACCGCAATGCGTTTCATCTCATCGACCCTGGTGCAGATCGCCCTTCAGCCCTGACTTCGAGGCGGTCTCTTCCCCGAGTACTCGAGCATCTGCGCCGTCAGATCGAGCGGATGCGACACCTTGACGTCGAGGACTGCGCCGGTCGCGTCCAGAACGGGTTCGAGCCGCGGCATCACGAACCCCGTATAGGAGGGGATGTCCGCGCGTTCGACGCGCGCCACGACCTCGTCTCGAAGCGCCGCCTCGAAGTGCACGCCGTAGGTCTCCACCAGCGCGAGGGCGGACGCGTAATCGCCCTGGCTCTTGATGCGCTGCACTTCGGCCAGCAGGCGCCCCACGCCGGTTCGGAACGCGTCGAGGTCGGCGACGACAAAATACGTCTTGCCGTCCCGATGGCGCTCGGTCACGCCGCGCGTGTTGGCCATGAGCCAGCGCACCACGAGCTGGCGGTTCCGCATGTGGTCTTCTTCGATCTGTGTGCCCTCCCGCACCCGCCGCAACTGGACCAGCGCGTTTCGCGAGTACGCCTCGTACTCCGCGCGGGCGATGTCGGCGTGGTGCTCGATCGGCACCAGCCCAAGCTCGGCGATGACCGGATCGGGCAGGAAGTAGAGCGCGACAAGGTCCGCCCGGGCCTCTTCGATCGTCGAGAAACACTCCCTGAGCGCGGCCTGAGGGCCGCCCGTCAGCCGTTCGTCGATCTGGCCGGACGCGTGGCCGATGACTTCGTGGAGGTTGGTGGTCAGCTCCGAGGCGGCGCTGCTCCATCGCGCCGCGCGCTCGGCCTCTTCTTCGGTCCACGCGAACTCGTGCCAGAGCGCCTGGGGCGTCGATCGGTCGTAGGCCTCCATCACGTTGGTCAGCGACACGGACTTGCTGCCGTACTGCTGGCGGATGCTCTCGTCGTTCGGCAGGTTGATCCCGATGGGCGTCACGGGCCCCGAATCGCCCGTCTCGATGACGACGTCGATCGCGTTGGCCGAGATGCCGGTCACGCCCTGCTTCCGGTATCGTGGATCCCACGGCATCCTGTCCTCGAACCACTGGGCGTGACGGGCCAGCGACCTGATGGCCTCGGTCTTCGTCTCGTTGACGTAGTAGACCAGGCCTTCCCATGCGCCCTTCCGGCCCCGGGCGTCCATGTAGACTTCGACGAATCCGTTGATCGTGTCCACACGCGCATGGCGGTCCCGCACCCACGCGATGTCGTACACGCGCCTGTCCGCATCCTCGCCGGATCGATAGAACCTGACCAGCGCGCGCAGCGCATCGCCGGTCGAGGGTGGCGCAAGCGGGATGGCCCGTTCGAGGTGGGCGACGATCGCCGCGATCTCCCTGCCGTAGCGCCCGTCGAACCGGTACACCTCCTCGACCAGCTGTCCATCCCGCTTGACCAGCCTGGAGTTCAGCGGATAACGCTCTTCGAAGCCGTCGAGGTCCGCCATGCTCACGGACTGGTAGAGATTGTTGGCACTCGACGCCAGGATGTCCCGCCCGTTGCCCGGCGTCTTGTTGGTGACGCTGCTGTCGCGGTCGGGGTCGAAGAAACAGGGCGCGAGGCGCGCCATCAACCCGTCGAGCGTCTCACCCGGCTGCAGGGGGAACCTCGCCCCGCCGCCCGCAGCCGCCCGGGCGGCCCTGGCCAGCTCGTCGGGCGTGCAGTCCAGCACGAACTTGCGCGCGGTCAGATTGTTGTGGGGTCCGCTGTTGAGCCAGAAGAGTTTCGTGTAGTGCGTGACGCGTGACAGAACGCCGGGCTCGACGCCCGCCGGGTGAGTGATGATCTCTTCGAGCACCTCGCGCATCTCGAGGCTGTGCGCGTAGCGCTGATCGTAGTAGATGTCGCGGCCGGCGAGAGCGGCCGCGTACAGGTGATAGATCAGGGCCCGCTCGGCGAGTGTCAGCGCGTCGAAGCCGTCCGCGTAGACCTGCACGACGGCCGCCTCGCCGACGCGCTCGAGCAGGTACGGGCGCCCGGTCGCGCCCGTCAGATCGTCACCGTTTCCAGGTAATCCGGCACGTGCAGCGGCCATCCAAGCTCCTTCTCGATTCTCGCTTTCAGCGCATCCTGCGCGGCCGGCTCGCCGTGCACGAGGCAGGTCATCTCCGGGGCCTTCGAGAAGCCATGGAGCCAACGCATGATCTCGTTCGCGTCGGCGTGGGCGGACATCGAGTCGATCTGCGCGATCTGGGCCGCGACCGTGATCCATTGCCCGTGAATCTTGACCTGCTTTTCTCCGGACACGAGCGATCGCCCGCGGGTGCCGGCCGCCTGGTAGCCGACAAACAGGACCGAGTCGCGCGGATTGGGCAACGCGGCCTTGAGGTGGTACAGCACCCGCCCGCCGGTGGCCATGCCGCTCGACGAGATGACGATGCACGGGGCGGTGGAGGCGACCAGCTCCTTGGATGCCTGCGGCGTCGAAATCGCCGTGAAACGCCGCGTCGAGAATGCCGACACACGACCGTGGCGCGCCCTCATGTCGGGATCGAGATCCTCGCTGCGCGCGTAGTCCTTCATCGCGTCGACGGCCATCGGGCTGTCGAGGTAGACCGGCAGGACGGGGATGCGGTGCTCGTCTTCGAGCGTCTTCAGCCAGTAGATGACCTCTTCGACGCGCCCGACGGCGAACGACGGGATGATCAGCTTCCCGCCCCGTTCGGCGGTCGCCTTTACGATCTCCGCCAGCTTCGTTCCGTCATCGTCGGGCTCATGGAGACGGTCGCCGTAGGTCGATTCGACCAGCAGGACGTCGGCGGAATCGACTTGCGTGGGATCCGGAAGGACAGGCCGCGAGTAGCGGCCCAGATCGCCGCTGAAGAGCACCTGGCGGCCGCCCTGGCCCTCGAAGGTCAGCCTGACGAACGCCGATCCGAGCAGGTGCCCGGCGTCGAGAAACTCGATGGTGACGCCGGAACCGATCGGCATCGGCCGCAGGTATCCCACCGGCTGCAGGTGCCCGAGGGCCCGCTGCGCGTCGATCTCGGTGAACAGCGGCAATGCGGGCGCGTGCTTGGTGTAGCCCTGGCGGTTCGCCTCTCGCGCGTCTTCTTCCGCGAGCCGGCCCGCGTCGGGAAGCAGGATCCGGCACAGATCCGCGGTGCCCGGCGTGCAGAAGATCCGGCCCCTGAATCCGTCGCGAACCAGCTTCGGCAGGTACCCCGTGTGATCGATGTGGGCATGCGTGATGACGACCGCGTCGAGACTCGACGGATCGACGGGCAGCGGCTGCCAGTTGCGTTCCCGCAGTTCCTTGAGCCCCTGGAACAGCCCGCAATCGACGAGGAACTGGCGGGACCCCGTCTTCACCAGGTATTTCGAGCCAGTCACCGTCCGGGCCGCGCCAAGCAACGTCAGGGTTGCCATGATGTCCTTTCAGGAGAATGTGTTGGTTCGGACGCCGGACGGGGCCGATCTCGGGCGAATCCGGCGTCCACCAGGAAGTTCGAGCATCAGGCGAACAGTCCGACCTGGCCGCCTGTGTGCCAGAAGAGAATCGTCATGCGATCCGGGTAGGCGCCCCGGCGGATGTGGGCCAGCAGCCCGGCCATCGCCTTGGACGTGTAGACCGGATCGAGAAAGATCGCCTCGGTTCGCGCCAGCAGCGCGATCGCTTCCTTCGACTCGGCGGTCGGGATGCCGTACCCGTCGCCGACGAAGCCGTCATCGACCTCGATGGGGCGATCGGCCGCGAGCGGCTTGCCATCGATGCCGAGCAGGTCCCCCATGCCCTCGATGATCGTTCTGACCTCGTCCTGGATGTCTCTGGAAGAGTTGTCGGCGCTGATCCCCACGCACGCGGGTCGGCAGGTGCAGCAGCGAGCAGCCGGCCAGCAGTCCCGACTGCGTGCCGCCCGAGGAGGTCGAGTGCACGATGAGATCGGGAATCACGCCGGAATCGACCATCTCGAGCACGCCCCTGGCCAGCCCGAGCGCGCCGAGCGGCGTGGAGGCGCCCAGCGGGATCTCGTAGGGCTTGCGGCCCTTTCGCCGCAGGTCGGCCGCGATGGCGGCCATCGCCGGCGCCCGTTCGTCGCGCGTGGCGACGTAGTGCACGCGGGCACCCGCCATCTCGTCGATGAGCACGTTGGCGGTCAGGGTGTCGGGCTTGCGGCCGTTCAAGACGAGCACGCACTCGAGGCCGCATCGCGCCGCCGCGCAGGCGACGACCCTCGCCGAGTTCGACTGGACGCCGCCGACCGACAGCAGCGTGTCGGCGCCCTCGGCCACGGCTTTCGAAACGACAAGTGCGATCTTCCTGACCTTGTTGCCGCCGAATCCGAATGGAAGCGCATCGTCGCGCTTGATGAGCAGGTGGGGCCCTCCGCCGAGCGCGTCCCGCAGCCGCGACAGTTTCTGTACCGGCGACGGGTCCCGCCAGAGATCGAGACTGGGTATCGCCCGCAACCGGTCGACGGCGGCTCCGTGAGTGCTCATGGCCGGTATTGTATACTCACCAGATGGCTCCGACCTCGGGCGGGCCGGCGGCCTTCAGGGAAGGGTGTTCGACAAATCCGCATCCCGCAATTTACGCCGCGGTGGCGGTGCACGGTACGAAGGCAAGGAGGACTCATGAAGAGGTGTGCAGCAATTCTCTGCGGAGCGATGATGTTGGCGTCTCCCGCCCTGGCCGACGTGACCATGAAGGCGGCCGGATCGGGCAAGGGCCTGGGAATGTCCAAGGACATGCAGATGGTGACCTACATCAAGGGCACCAAGATGCGCACCGAGGTCATCAACGGCGATCAGGTCATCGCGACCATCACCGATCTCAACGCGCAGAAGATGATCCAGATCAACGTCAAGAAGAAGGAAGCCGAGATCTGGGACCTGAGCAAGATGGCGGCTGACGTCGAGAAGGGTGTCGGCACCGTGGTCCCGACCGTGTCGTTCAAGCCGAACGGCCAGACCAAGGAAATCGCCGGCCGCAACTGCACCGGGTACGACCTGAGCATCACGCTTCCGATGATGGCCGGCAAGGAAGGCCCCGACGACATGCGCATCGTCATGGCCGGACCGATCTGGATCGCGAAGGACGCGCCGGGCACGAAGGACTTCGCCGCCTACTACAAGGCCGCGATCGAGCTGGGCTTCGTGTTCAACAACCCGCAGCAGGCGAAAGCGCAGCCGGCGCAGGTCAAGGCGTACAACGAGATGTATCGATCGATGATCGCCGCGAGCGGCCTGGCCTACGGCCAGGAGATCGCCATCAAGATGGAGGGCGGCGGCCCGATGGGCGGCATCATGAGCAGGGTGGGCGGCATGTCCATGTCGACAACGGTCACCGGCGTGTCGCTCGATCCCCTGCCGGACGACACCTTCACGGTTCCGATGGGCTTCAAGACGAAGATCAACAAGTAAGCGGCGCCAATCGCGTCAGCCGGAGCGTCGGACGGAGCCGTCTCGACTGCCCGGCTGACGTGGTGACGTGGCGCGGCGGCACGCTCCCGGCGGCCGGCCGCTGACGGTTTCGACCTCCCCGGCACGCGCGGGCTGATTACGGCGCGCGATCAAACACCCTTCGAATCGACTCGAGCGCCCCTTCGAGCTCGGCGCGGCTGCGCGCGAAGCAGAACCGCAGGTGGTCCTCGCCGTGCGGGCCGAAGTCGACGCCCGGCACGCAGCCGACCCGGCCGCGCGCGATGAGGTGTTCGACCATCGCCCACGAGCGCGACTCCGCCTTGACGCCGGCGGGGATCTGCCACGCCGCATCGATCTTCGGAAACGCGTAGAAGGCTCCGCGGGGCGGCGTGCCGCTGAAGACATGCCCCGCCGCCTTCCTGAGGCCGTCGTAGAAGATGTCGCGCCGGGCCTGCAGCTCCTGACGGTAGCGTTCCACCACCTCCTGCGAGCCTTCGAGGGCGCCGATGGCGCCGTACTGCACGATTGACGACACGTTGTTGGTGGTCAGGCCGAGCAGCTTGCGAATGCGGTTCTGGATCGGCCCCGCCTTCGAGACGAGGTAGCCCATCCGCACGCCGGTCACCGCGTAGGTCTTGCTGAAGGTGAAGACCGAGACCGTGCGGTCGTGCATGCCGGGCAACGAGGCGAGACTGACGTGCCCGGTTCCGTCGAACAGCACATCCTCGTAGGCCTCGTCGGCAATCACCCAGAGATTGTGGGCGTGGGCGATGGCGGCCACGCGCTCCATGTCCTCGCGCGTCAGGACGCCGCCGGTCGGATTGTGCGGCGAGTTCAGGTAGATGCCCCGCGTCCGGGGCGTGACCCGCGACGCGAACTCGTCGAAGTCGTAGCGCCACCCGCGCGACTCGTGCAGCGCCACGCGGACGGGTTCGGCACGGGCGGCCATGAGCGAGCTGTACATCTGCGGCCAGATGGGATCCGGCACCAGCACTTCGTCGCCAGGCTCGACAAGGGCCTGGCACGCGAGATACAGGGCGTGCACACCGCCGTTGGACATCATCACTTCGTCCGGATCGCCGATCGGAATCCGGTTCTTCGACCTGAGTTTCTCCGCGAGCAGCTGTTGCAGGCGCGGCAGGCCGGAGGTCTGGAGATAGTGCGTGTGATTGGCGTCGATCGCGGCTTTGGCCGCCGCCTTGAACGATTCGGGGGCATCGAAACTGAGATCGCCCTGGTCGAGCCGGAACGGCTGTTCGACCGAGTACATCAGGTCGCGAATGCGGATGATCCCCGAGGTTGGAACCGAGTCGAGAAACGCTCCCATCTTCTCCTCTACTTCAGGTGCCGTCCGCCGTCGACGCGGATGACCTCACCGGTGACGAAGTCGGTTTCGATCAGGAACAGGACGGCCTTGACGATTTCCTGCTCTCCGCCCCAGCGCCCCAGCGGAGTCGCCTGCCTGGCGGCCTCGATCTCGTCCTGGCCGGCTCCGGCCGGCGGGAGGATCGGGCCCGGCGCGATGGCGTTGACCAGAATCCCGCTCGACGCCAGCTCGAGCGCCAGCGCCTCGGTCAGTGCAATCACGCCGCCCTTGGCGACGTAGTACGGCAGGAATCCCGTGTACCGGGGCCGGCCACTGCGCGGCAGCCAGTCCGCGAAATTCACGATGCGTCCGCCGCCGGAGGCGCGCATGTGGGGAACCGCCGCCCGCGCGCAGAGGAAGGCGGCCCGCAGGTCGACCGAGAGGCCGGCGTCCCATTGCTCGCTGGTCAGGGTGTCGAAGGGCGTGGCGGCGTAGTGCGAGGCCATGTTCGCCAGCACGTCCAGCCGCCCGAGCGCCTTCATCGCGTCCTGCACGAGCGTGTCGCAGGCGGCGGGCTGGGAGAGATCCGCCTGAAGACAGACGGCCCGTCTCCCCAGCGCGCGCACGGCCGCTGCGGCCCGCTCGGCCTCGTCCTGCGACCGGTTGTAGCTCATGGCCACGTCGGCGCCGCGCGAGGCCAGCGCCTGCGCCACCACGGCCCCGATGCGCCGCGGCCCGGTGATGAGAGCGACGCGGTCTGTGAGATCCATCCGGCAATTGGTACTCGTGAGCATGGCTGGCGATGATTTGCCTGGAATCAGGCGCCCCGGGCCCGTGATCCCGCGCTATGATTCGTGCAATCCTGCCGCACGGGCGGGCTGAGCCTGATGTCCGGTCCGCCCCAGGCGCTCATCGTGAGGATGCCCGATGCACACCCGTCGAACCTTCCTGTCACAAGTCGTCCGCGGCGGAGTTGCCGGGTCGGCAGCCCTTGCCGCATTCAGGTCCGACGGTATCTTCCGCGTGCTGGAGGCGTCGGCGGCTGTCGCGAATCAGTCGCCCGAAGAAGTGGCCCAGGACGAATCCTACTGGCGGGAGATCCAGGGCGCGTTCACGCTCGATCGAACCATCACCAATCTCAACAACGGCGGCTGCTCGCCGAGCCCGCGCGTGGTGCACGAGGCGCTCAAGCGGTACCTGGACATTTCCAACCAGGCGCCGACGTATCACATGTGGCAGATCCTCGAGCCGAACGTCGAGACCGTGCGCCGGCGGCTGGCTTCGACCTTCGGCTGCGATCCCGAGGAGCTGGCGATCACGAGAAATGCCAGCGAGTCGCTGCAGATCGCGCAGCTGGGCATCGACCTGAAGCCGGGGGATGAAGTCCTGACGACCGACCAGGACTACCCGCGCATGCTGACGACATGGGATCAGCGCGTGCGCAGGGAGGGCATCAAGCTCACGCAGGTGCCGTTCACGGTTCCGCCGCCGAGCGTCGACTACCTGTTCCAGATCTTCGAGAAGGCCATCACGCCGAGAACCCGCGTGATCCACTTCTGCCACATCACCAACCTCACGGGCCAGATCTTCCCCGTGCAGCGCATCTGCCGGATGGCCCGCGCGCGCGGCATCAGGACCATCGTCGATGGCGCGCACGCGATCGCGCACTTCCCGTTCGCCATACGCGACCTCGAGTGCGACTACTACGGCTCCAGCCTGCACAAATGGCTGCTGGCGCCGATCGGCACCGGGCTGCTCTATGTCCGCCGCGAGAACATTGCGGGGCTGTGGCCGATGCAGCCGGCCGGCGTGAGCCAGGCGGCCGACATCAGGAAGTTCGAGGAGATCGGCACGCACCCGGCGGCCAACCACAACGCCATCGCCGAGGCGCTGACCTTCAGCGAGGGAATCGGATTCGATCGCAAGGCCGCGCGGCTGCGCTACCTCAAGAACCGCTGGGCCCGCCGCCTCGAGAAGCTGCCCAACGTGAAGATCTTCACGCCGTTCGATCCGGCGCAATCCTGCGGCCTGGCGAACTTCGGCGTGACCGGAATGGACAATGGCAAGATCGGCTCGGAGCTGTGGGCCAAGTACCGCATCATGGTGACGCCCATCATCCGCGACGACTTCAAGGGCATCCGCGTCACGCCCAACGTCTACACGACGCTCGACGAGCTCGACACCTTCACGCAGGTTGTCGAGGACATCGCGAAGAAGGGAACGATCTGTCCCGGAGCTCGTTCGACTCGATACGCTCGCTCCGTCGTCGGCTCAAGGCTCTCGGCCCACGGCCCGGACGGAACGTGCTCAAGACGGGTGAGTTCGGGTCTGAAGAGCGCGGGCAGCGCCAGCGCGCCTCCCTGGCGGCTCAGCGCCTGTCGTCGATGGCCCTCACAAACGCCGTTCGCCTCGGCGGCGGCATCGGCACGCCCGGGCCCTTCACCGACAGCCAGATGATCTCGTTGAGCAGAAGGTCGGGCGCGCGGTCCGCCTGGTCGAGATCCATCGCCATCGATTCCTTCGCCCCCGGTCCGGTCGCGGGATTCTTCTCATCGAGCGCCACTCTCGCCGGCCGCGCATCGAAGCGCGCCGCATCCGGCATCGGCGTGAAGGCGTTGTACAAGGGCGTGGCGGCGGCGTCGTACTGGCTCATCGGCTCCAGGCCGAGGATCAGCTCGATGGTGCGAAGCACTCCGGATGTCGTGTAGAAGGTGCTGTCGACCGATCGTCGCTTCGCGAACGGGCTCGCGACCAGCAGAACGGATCGGTGCGCGTCCACGTGGTCCGGCCCGTTCTGCGCGTCATCCTCGAGGACGAAGATCGCCGAGGTCTTCCAGTAGGCGCTCGTGCTGATGACCGACACGATCCGCCCGAGCGCCGCATCGTTGTCGGCCACCATCGCCCGCGGGGTGAGCGCGCCAGGCCGCATCCCGCGCGTGTGATCGTTGGGCAGCCGGATAATCGAGAGGGCCGGCAGGCTGAGGTTGGCCTCGTACTGGCGGAATTCCCGTTCCCACGCCTCAGCGCGCGCCGCGTCCGTGATGTCGAGATCGTAGGGCGGGTATTCCTCGGCAATGAACCCCTTCAGGCCGGGCACCCTCGCGGTGTACGACCGGCGGGCGGTCACCGCGCGATCCGGTTCCGCGAACTCGCCGTAGCTGCGCACGCTGATCCCCGCCCGGTGGCAGTAGTCCCAGATGTAGCCCTTGGCGGGCGCCGCGATGTTCCCGTACGGGGTCCGCATCTTTCCGCCGCCCTCGCTCAGGTACTCGCCGCCCCGGTTGGCGTAGTTGGCAGGCCACATCTTCTCGACGATGTCGGTGGCATAGGCCGCCGTGGAGAAGGCATGTCCGTCGTAGCTGACCTCGGCGTCGACATAGAAGTTGTCGAACAGCACGAACTCCGTCGTGATCGCGTGCGCGTTCGGCGTGACCGTGTCGGGAAAGAGGCACAGCGACGGATCGCCGTTGCCCGCCTTCACGTCGCCCAGTATCTGGTCGTAGGTGCGGTTCTCGCGAATGATGTAGAAGACGTGCTTGATCGGCGACGCGCCGCCGACGCTCTTCGGAATCGGGGATGCGACCGGGGCGGACCCGGGAGCGAGACGCGTCTTGTCCGAATATGGCGTGAGGCCGTACACCTGGCGTGTCATCGAGGCGAGCTCGGCGCGGCCGGGCGTCGGAAGCGTCGACAGCGATCCGAGCAGCAGCCCGGCGATGTACTCGGGGCCTCGCTCGTCTTTGACCGGCGAGGGACCGTTCGGGTTGGCCCGCGAGATCAGCCCCTTCCCGCTCAACACGTAGATGTGCGTTCCGTCCTTGCTGAAGGCGGCCGCGGTCGGATACCACCCGGCGGGGACGAACCCCTGCACGATGCTCTTGTCCGGCGACTGAACGTCGACGACCGCCACCGTGTTGTTGTCGGCGTTGGCAACGAGCAGCGTCTTGCCGTCCGGTGAAAGCCCCAGGCCGTTGGGCGTGGTGCTCGGCGGGGCCTCAGGATAGAGCGCGACCGATATCTGCTCGGCGGCCTTGCCCGTCGCCAGATCCACGGCCCAGACGGCGTTGGTGTTGGCGCAGGCGACGAAGAGCCGATCGCCTTTCTTCGACGTCACCATCGCATTGGGGTGTTCGCCGACGAGATACTCTCCGACCTGCTGCAACGTCGCGGCGTCGAACGCACGGACCTTCGACTCTCCCCACCCCGACACGTAGACGATCCTGCCGTCGGCCGACACCAGGGACGTGTAGGGTTCGGCGGGCAGACTCACCGTCTTGTCGACCAGGCCGCTGCCGATGTCGATCGACACCAGGCTCTGTGCCAGCACTCGCACGACGAACAGCTTCCTGCCGTCGGGCGAAATGGACAGGCCGCCGGGAAATCCGGGTCCCGGTGCGGCGGGCAGGGTGAAGGTGCGCGACGGGGTCAGCACGCCGTCGCGATAGGCCATCTCCTCCACGGCGGTGCGCGCGGCAGAGTACACGCGCTGGCCGTCCGGGCTCATCGCCAGCCCAAGCCACCCGTCGTCGAGCGTCATCCTGGACACGACTGTCCAGCTCGCCGTGTCCACGACGGCCAGAGACGGCGTCGCGTACCCGTTGTTGGTGACGATGACGAAGCGGCCGTCGAGTGACTGCACCATGTTGAGCGGCAGGTCGCCGACCGTGACGTGCTTGCCGGCCGGATCGATGCGCCATCCATTCGGCAGCAGGGTCACGCCGGCGGCGAGCCTGCCGGGCCGTGGCGGAGGCGGAGCCCCCCGCTGCGCGCGCGTCACGAGCGCGCCGAGCGATCCGAGGACGGCGATGGTCAATAACGGCGCGATGAGTCGGTTCTTCATGGGTTTCCGGTTCCGCGATGCTGGCGGGTGCGGTTCTGCTGATGGATCGGCGCCTCGGCCTGGCGGGCTACTCACCGGAGTAGTGTATCGCCACCAGCGCGTACGCGATGCGGACCAGCTGATCCGGCCGCGGAAAGACGAGATAGCGCGCTTCCCAGGTGGGATTGAATTTCTTCTTGTACTGGAACAGCGACTGGTAGCCGTAGATCGTGGAGAGGTGGTCGAACAGCAGCTTGACGCCGCGATCGTACGGCGACAGCGCCGCCGCCTCGTCGGCGTTGGCGAGCGGCGCCACCGCGAGGCTCACCGCCTCGAGCCCCTCGCGCTTGAAGCTCATCGCCGAATGCGCGATGAGCAGGTCCATGACGCCGGGCTGTGCGGTGTCGCGCCGCCGCATGGCGTCGAGCACGACCGCGCGGCCTGCCCGATACGGCAGCCACGTCACGAAGGCGTCGACGACGCCCGAATCATGCTGCGCGATCATCGTGCGCTTGTCGGCAAGTTCCTCGACCGAGAAGATGCCGAGGTTGAACCCCATCTCCCGGCCCTTCTTCGCCGCGAGCCACGTTTTGGAGATCTCCTCGAGCTGGTCGTCGATCTCCGGATCCGGCTCGACTCTGCGGTACTCCCGGACCTGCAGGTCGGGCGCCTCGCGACGGACCTTGTTGATGAACTGGCGGACCTTGGCCACCTTGCCTCCGTCGAGCGACCAGGTGGCGAGCGGAAGCACGGCTTCCTCTCCGACCTTGAACCAGCGGAGGCCGTTGCGGCGGTAGTCGTCCAGGTGGCGCTCGGACGTTTCGTAGAACACCGGGACCCAGTCGTTGCGCCGGCACAGATCCACGAATCGATCGATGAGAGGACCGATCGCCTCCGGCGCGCCGACAGGGTCGCCGGCGACCACGGCCACGCGCCCCTTGACGCGGTAGCCAAGGAAGGCCCGATCGTCGATCAGCAGATGTCTCTTGTCCGACTGCTTCGCGAAGAACGACATCGAGTCGATGCCGGCGCTCCAGGCCAGGTGGTGCACGCGCACGTCCACCTCGGCGCTTTCCCGGCGCCAGGCCACCGGCGCGAGCGCCGCGACCAGCACGAAGGCAGCCGACAGGAGGTACAGCAGGTGCAGGGACCATTCGAACCGCAGCGTCCGCGCCGTGATCGGCAGGAACGGCACGTCCTGGAACCAGGCAATCTGCCACGTGGTGCGGATCAGGTCGAGCAGCCCGGTCGTCATGTGCCCGAACTCGCGCAACCCCACCACGCCGTACGCGGTGAGCGCCACGGCAAGGACCGGCACCGAGTAGATCGCGAAGCGAAGCCGGAAGGGATCCGACCGCGCGTGGAACCGGCTGCGCTGCCGCCACAACTCGAGCGCGATCACGGCCGAGAACGCCGCACGGATGATGGCGCCGTTGTGACCGAGGCTCAGGAACACCGAGGCGGCCGCCAGGCCCACCGAGATGGACCACGCAATCCGCTTGCGCCGCGAGAGGCCGCGGCCGATGTAGACGAGCGCGAGGCCGGCGAGCAGCATCAGCACGCGGCTGCCCCGCCGCACCTCGAAGGGCAGCGCCGAGGTCAGTCCCTGCAGGTGGACCATGCGGGTCCCGGCGACGGCCGTCACGATGTTCATCGCGCCCAGCAGGACGGCCAGCAGCGCCAGGCGCCCATGCGGATGGACAATCGCCAGTCGCCCGGCCGACTGCACCAGGGTCAGCAGCGAGGCGATGGTCTCGCCGCCGATTTCAACGGGGCGGCGGAAGAGCCGCAACACGACGCGGTCCTGCGCCCGCCACGCGACGACAGCCGCCAGGCCCACGACCAGCGCGACCGCGATCCCGATTTCGTAGCGCCGGATGTCATGCACGATGACGCCGAGCGCGCCGCCGAAGACGTAAGCCGCCAGGCCGACGACGATCCCCCAGACCACGGCGCCCAGGCCGTCCAGCCTGGTGAACAGCCAGAGTTCCGACCCCACTGCGCCGTAGGCCGCCGGGATGGCCGAGCGAAGCCCCCACAGGAACCGGGACGACAACAGCATCACCGGCCCCTGGCGCGACAGCCAGCCCTGGATCCGCGCGAACCTCGGATCGGCGGCTGCCCGGCGCTCGAAGTACGCCCGCCCCCTGGCCCGCCCCAGCCGGAACCAGAACTGGTTGGCGATGAACGATGACGCCATCGAGATCGGGATGACGATGCGAATGTCGAGATAGTGGCGGTGGGCGAGGAAAGCGGCCGTGATCAGGAACGCGTCGGCCTCGAACAGGCCTCCGATGAAAAGGAGGGCATACCCGTATTTCAGGATCTCCTGCTCGAGCATGTCGGGATTAGTATAGTGTCGTCATGGCCGGACGGACACGAGCTGTCCTTGTTGTCCTCTTGTTGGCCGGGTCCGTGGCTCTCTCGGGCCAGGCCACGGTGCCGTTCACCCTCAGGGGCGCCACCCTCACCCTGCGCCTGTCAGGTCCGCCCTCGGGCGATCCCGTCATCATGTCGAGCGGCGACGGCGGATGGGTGCACCTCGCCCCCCATGCCGCACAAGTGCTCGCCGCCAACGGCTATTTCGTGGTCGGCCTCGACAGCAAGCAGTATCTCGAGGCATTCACCTCGGGGCGAACGACGCTGGACGCAAAGGACGAGCCCGGCGACTTCGCGGTCCTGTGCGACTACGCCAGCCGCACGAGGAAGACCAAGGTCATCCTGATCGGCGTATCCGAGGGCGCCGGGCTGTCGGTGCTCGCCGCCAGCGATCCGCGCACACGCGAGAGGATCCGGGGCGTCATCGGGCTGGGGCTGCCCGACATCAACGAGCTCGGGTGGCACTGGCGGGACGCCATTATCTACATCACCAAGGGCATTCCCAACGAGCCCACGTTCCGGGCGTCCGAGTTCGTCGAGAAGATCGCGCCGGTGCCGCTGGCGGCGATCCACTCGACCAACGACGAGTTCGTGCCGCTCGATCAGATCCAGCGCCTGATGGATCGTGCCAGGGATCCCAAGCGCCTCTGGGTGGTCCGCGCGTCGAATCACCGGTTCAGCGGAAACGAAACCGAGTTCGAACAGCGCCTGCTCGAAGCCATGGACTGGATCAAGCGTGGCGGACGATAGCTAACCGCCCTCCTTCAACTCGATGCCGAACCGCTCGGCCATCCGATAGAGCGTCCGCCGGTCGATCCCCATCACCTCGGCCGCCCGCGTGCGGTGGCCCTTCACGGCGTCGAGCACGTGCAGCAGGTAGCGCCGCTCCACCTCGTCGAGGGTCGGCAGGTCGGCGAACAGGCGATCCTCGACGCTGGGCGTCGCGCCGCCCATCAGGGGCGGCAGATCGGCGACGTCGATGGTCACGCCCGGACTGAAGAGCACCAGGCGCTCGATCGTGTTCTCGAGCTCGCGAACATTGCCCGGCCAGCCGTACGCCAGCAGCTTCTCCAGCGCCTCGGGCGCCAGCCGGCGCTCGCGGCCGGCCCGCGCGCAGGAGTTCCGCAGGAATGCCTCGACCAGCAGCGGGATGTCCGCGCGCCGATCGCGCAGCGGCGGCACGCGGACCACGATCACGCTCAGGCGGTAGAACAGATCCTGGCGGAACCGGCTGTCGGCCACCGCACGCTCCAGTTCCACGTTGGTGGCGGCCAGCACGCGCACGTCGATTCGAACGGGCCGGCTCGCGCCGACGGGCCGGATCTCTCCCTCCTCGAGTGCCCGCAGCAGCTTGACCTGCAACGCCGGCGAGGTTTCGCCGATCTCGTCGAGGAACACCGTGCCGCCCTGCGCCTGCTCGAAGAGCCCCTTGGCGTCCGATACGGCGCCGGTGAACGAGCCGCGCGTGTGCCCGAAGAGCTCCGACTCGAGCAGGGTCTCGGCGATCGCTCCGCAATTGACCGCGACAAACGCCCGGCTGGCGCGCTTGCCATGCGTGTGGATGGCTTTCGCGACCAGCTCCTTGCCCGTCCCGCTCTCGCCGACGATCAGGACCGGCGCCTTCGAGTCGGCCGCGTGCGCGATCTGCTTGTAGACCTCCAGCATCCCGGAGGTCCGCCCGATCAGGCCGGGCAGGGTTTCCCGCGGCAGGTGGCCCTCCGGCGCGTCGGGCACGGCGGCCTGGGCCAGCGCCCGCTCCACCACGGATTTGACCTGTCCAATGTCGAACGGTTTGCTGATGTAGTCGAAGGCGCCGGCGCGGACGGCCTCGATGGCCGTCTCGAGCGTGCCGAAGCCGCTGATCAGCACCACCTGCACCTGCGGGTTGGTCTTCTTCGCGGCTCGCAGGATGTCGAGGCCGCTCTCCCTCGCGTTGAGGTTGATGTCCGAGATCACCAGGTCCACCGGCGCGCTCTCGGCGTGCGCCAGCGCGTCGCGGGGATCGGATTCCCACCCGATCTCGCGGCCCGGCGCCGCCAGCAGCTCCGCGATGAACTGGCAGGTCTCCCGGTCGTCGTCAACGATCAGAATACGGGACATCGTGTGGCCTCACCGGCAGAAGAGAACCGACCCAACTGCGTCCTCCCGGAGATTCAGCCTGCCACCGCCGCGCCGACCGGCCGGGCCGCGGGCAAATCCACCGTGAACGCGGTGCCCTTTCCCACCTCGCTTCGGACACTGATTGTACCGCCATGCTCGGCGATGACTTCGCGCGTAATGCTCAGGCCGAGGCCGGTTCCGCGGCCTTCGGGCTTGGTGGTCATCCACGGCTCGAAAATGCGGCCGAGCAACTCAGGCGCAATGCCTTCTCCCGTGTCGGCCACTTCGACGCGCACGCCGCCCGGCGACGGTTCGACCTTCACCGTCAGCTGGCCTCCCTCCGGCATGGCGTCGATGCCGTTGCTGATCAGATTGAGCAGGGCGAGCTCGAGCTGGACGGCGTCGGCGGCGACCGGCGGCGACGCGCCAGCGACCTGCAGATCGAGGCCCACGCCCTGGTTGGCGAGAGCCGGCTCGACCAGCCCGCACATCCTGGTGACCAGCGCCACGACATCGGTCGGCTCGTGCTGGGGCGGGCGCCGGGACCGGTCGAGCAGCCGGCGCACCGCCTCGGTGACTTTCTGGATCTGGTCGCGTGCGATGTGCAGGCGCCGCGTGACGGCCGAGGAGGGGCCCTCCTCCTCGATGATCATCTGCATGTAGCCAGACGCCAGGTTGAGGGGCGTGCCGATCTGGTGCGCCACGTTCGAGACGGTCTGGCCGATGGCGGCCATCTGCTCGGCGCGGGAAAGTTCCTGCCGGAGCTTGAAGAGGTGCTGGTTGGTCTCGACCAGCTCACGGTTTCGCTGCCTGAGTTCCGCGGTGGCGGCCTGCACGCGCTGCTGGAGCCCGGCATGCATGTCCTCCATCTCCCCAAGCATGTGATTCAATCCCGCCGCAACGCTTCCCAGCTCGTCCCGGTGGAACACGTGGGCCCGCGCCTGCAGCGTGCCGCCGGCCACCATCCGCATCGTGTCCCGGATCGAGTCGAGCGGACGATGGACCAGCCGCCGGATGCCCCATTCGATGACGCCGATGAGGAGGAATATCGCGGCGACGGCCGACCACATGGCGATCGTCCGCCCGGTGTTGCGGACCTGGTCGCGAGCGTCGAGCGACACGGTCACCGCCACGACACCGAACACCTTGCCCCCGTGCATCGTGCGCACCGCGACGGTGCGCACCGACCCGCGCTCGGCTCCCCACACCGGGTCGTTGCGGCTGACGGCGGCGGCAGTCAGCCCTGGGTCCTCTGGGTTCTCGGCGGTTGAGGTGCTGGCGTATACCGTTGGCACCCCTTGTTCGATCCGGATGATGGACGCCCGCTGGAGCGCCGGCACCTCCCGCTTGAAGTCGTGCAGGATTGCGCTCAATTGTTCCGGCTGGGGGGGGTCGGGACGCAATTCGAAGTCGTCGGAGATGGCGAGGGCGGTGGCCTGCGTCGTGCTCAGCAACTCGGCTTCCACGGTGCGCTCGAACATGCTCGTCTCGAACCACATCGAGACGCTGATGATGAGCACGGTGGCCAGCGCCATGAAGATCGTGAGACGGGCCCGCAGCGACACCCCGGTCCGCACAAGTGCCGCAGCGGGGCGCTCTTGCGTCGATCCGGCGGGTGGCTGCGACTCACCTGACGCCATCTAACCTCCTGACAGCCAGCGAGTTGTCCCATTCTATCGCCTCCCCCTTCCAGATGGCACGCCCGTTGTGTGTGGAGGGTCCAGAGGCCGCTCGGGGTGAATGAAGAGTAATCACGATGTTCCGCTTGGCCGCGCTTGCAGCAGCGGTGTTCGCGTTGGCACTGGTTGGCACCGTTGAGAATCGGTCGTCAGCCAGCAGCCCCACCCCTGGGCCAACCGTGTCCCGGTCCGTCGTGGGGACCATTTTGAAGTACGACCCGGCATCACACACGCTCAGCCTCGGCGCGCAATCGGGCACCCTGAAGTTCGTGCTGACAGATGCCACACCAATTCGCCTGGGCTCGAAAGTGCTGAAACCGCAGGATCTGGCCGCACACAAGGGTTCCAGGGCCAAGGTCCGTTACGTGGACGACGGGGGAAAACGAACGGTTGAGTCGGTGATGGTGGCGGCAGCCTCGGAGGCCTTCGCCCCGCCCGACCAGACGATATCAGGTCACTGACCGGCAGGAGCAGGGACCTGGTTCGCGGGCAGTCTCGTCCGAAGCCCCCAACGGCCGGGGCAGCCCGCGGCTCCTTGTTTGCGCTGTCATCGGCTCATCCGGACCGAGCCGGTGGCGGCGCGACAAGGCGCGACGCCCTCCTGAGCCTCCGCCCGCCTCCAGCCTCAAGCCCTAGCGCCAAGCCCTAAGCCCCAAGCCGACGATTCGTGGCCAATGCTCCCGTATGGCATACTTGATTGCCCGCTTTCCGGGCAAGGAAATGGGCCTGATCACGCTTATGCCTCAAGTACTCGACGCCATCCCCGCTGCAGACCGTGTGGCCGGCTTCACCTACGCGATCCGGAACATCGTCGTCGAGGCCAAGAAGGTGGAGGCCACCGGGCGCAAGGTGAAGTACCTGAATATCGGCGATCCGATCCCGTTCGGGTTCAAGACCCCGCCGCACCTGATCGAAGCCGTCGTGCGGGCGATGCACGACAACCAGAACGGCTACGGGCCGTCGCCGGGCATCATGGCGGCGCGCGAGGCGGTCGCCTCCGACTTCGTGGCGCGTGGCGTGCCCGTGACGCCCGACCGGGTGGTGCTGACCGCCGGCACGTCGGAGGGCATCGAGATCGCGCTGAACGCCATCGCCAACCCCGGCGAGGAAGTGCTCGTCCCGATGCCGACCTATCCGCTCTACACGGCGGTGCTGGCCAAGATCGCGGCGCGCGCACGGTATTACCGGACCGATCCGGATCGCGGATGGATGCCCGACGTGGAGCACATCCGGTCGCTCATCACGCCCGCTACCCGGGCGCTCGTGATGATCGATCCCAACAATCCAACCGGCGCCATCTACTCGACCGAGACGCGGCAGGCGCTCATCGACCTGGCCAACCGCCACAACTTCGTGCTGCTGGCCGACGAGGTGTACGCCGATCTGCGATACGACGGCCCGACACCGCCGCTCTCGGGCATGGATCACGACGCGCCGATCCTGTCGTTCGGCAGCCTGTCGAAAGCGTATCTGGCGCCGGGCTGGCGGGCGGGGTGGATGGCCATCGGCCAGAGCCCGCGGCTGGAGAACGTCAAGGCCGCGATCATGAAGCTGGCGGATGGCCGGCTGTGTTCCACCGTGCCGATGCAGTTTGCGATTACCGCCGCCCTGACGGGCGACAGGTCCCACCAGGCCGTGTTCAGGGCCGCGCTGCGGGAACGGGCCGAGCTGACGACCTCGAGGCTGAACGCCATGCCAGGCATGCGCTGCACGGCCCCGGGAGGGGCGTTCTACGCGATGCCGCAGGTCACCCTGCCGCCGGGGCGCACCGACGAGGACTACGTGCTGTCGTTGCTTCGAACGGCCGGGATCCTGTGCGTGCACGGATCCGGGTTTGGCACGCCCGCCGAGCAGGGATTCTTCCGGGTCGTGTTCCTGGCCTCTCCGCAGGAACTGGGTGCGATCTACGACGAAATGGCCGCCTTCACGGCTGACTACCTCCGGAAGGGCGTGAGGGCGTACTTCCCGCTTCAGAGCGGGTCTCGCCTGGACATCGCACCTTGAAGCGTTTCCTGCCTGGCATACAGACGGCGAGCGGTGCGACCTTCTGGTACCTGGTCGCGACACTGGCGATGACCTGGCCGCTCATCGCCGGGATCGGCCGTGACATCCCGTGGGACCTCGGCGACTCGCTGCTCAACTGCTGGATCATGCAGTGGGACGCCGATCGGATCCTGAGGATCCTCGGCGGTGATTTCTCGGCGGTGACCGGCTTCTGGAACGCGAACATCTTCTACCCGGAGCCGCTGGCGCTGGCGTACTCCGAGCACATGATCGCCGAGACGATCCAGATCCTCCCGGTCTACGCCCTCTCCAGGAACATCGTCCTCTCGTTCAACGTGCTGTTCCTGTCGAGCTTCGTGCTCTCCGGCCTCGGCGCCTACCTGCTGGTGCGGGAGCTCACCGGGAGCCGGCGCGCGGCGTTCGTCGCGGGGCTCATCTACGCGTTCGCGCCGTACCGGATCGGCCAGTTCTCGCACGTCCAGGTGCTCTGCTCGCAGTGGATGCCGATGGCGCTCTTCGCGTTCCGGCGCTACTTCGACACGGGACGCCGGCTCGCGCTCCTCGGCGCGGCGGCCGCCCTGGTCGCCGAGAACCTCTCCTGCGGATACTTCCTGTTCTACTTCTCCCCGTTCGTCGCGGCCTATGTCATCTACGAGATCGCCGATCGGGGGCGATGGTCGGACCTGCGGTTATGGGGCGAACTCGCGGCGGCAGCCGTTGTCGTGATCGGGGCGACCTTGCCGTTCCTGCTGCCGTACCAGGAGCTGCGGGCGCACGGGGCCGAAGCGCGGCCGTTCGGAGAAGTGCTGCAGTTCTCGCCCGATGTCTACAGCTACCTCACCGCGCACGGAGCCGTGCGCGTCTGGGGCGATATTCTGCGTGCGTTTCCGAAGCCCGAGGGCGATCTGTTCCCGTCATTCACGCCCGTGCTGCTCGCGATCGCCGGCCTGCTGCTGCACGCATCCACCGTGTGGCGACAGACGCGACAGGCTCAGGCTCCGGGCGGGGGGATGGCGGCGGCGACGGCCCCATCGCCGGGTCCCGGGCGGATGGCCGGGATGGCGGGCGCGGTGATCGCCGGCGCCGGGGCGAGGATCGGCCGGCTGGTCGAGCGGGCGATTCCGAACCAGCGGATTAGAGACACGCTGCGCCATTTCGCGGCGGTGGCGGCTTTCGGCCTGCTCGTGCTGTACACCACGCTGAGCGGTGTGATCGTCGCGACGAGCGGGTTCGTCCTGTCGCTCGGGCCAATCAGCCTGCGTGTCCAGAACATGGCGCGGACGCTGCGGTCGGCGGTCTATGCGGGCATCGTCCTGTTGCTGCTGTCGTCCAGGGCCCGGCGGTTCGTCAAGGGCATACCGCGATCGGCGATGCTCTTCTACCTGGCGGCCGTGCTCATGGCGTTCTGGCTGTCGCTCGGACCGATCATCATGAGCAGGGGCATCCGCGTCGCCGGTGACGGTCCCTACGGGTGGCTGTACTGGCACGTGCCGGGGTTCGATGGCTTGCGTGTTCCCGCGCGCATGGGCATGGTGGTTGCGCTGTTCCTTTCGGTGCTCGCGGGGTATGGCTGCGCGGAAATCGAGCGTCGATGGCGCCGCGGGGGCATGATCGCGCTCATCGCCGGCCTGCTGTTCCTGGTGGAGTCCACCGCCGCGCCGATCGAGCTCAACGGCGTGTGGCAGCCCTCCGACCTGAAAGTTCCCGATCGGGTGATTCTGACCGGGAGCCGTGTGCCGCCCGTCTACCCGTACATCCGGAGCCTGCCTGCAGACGCGGTCCTGGCCGAATTCCCGTTCGGTGACGAGCAGTACGACATGCGCTACATGGTGTACTCGGCGAGTCACTGGCGGCCGCTGGTGAACGGGTACAGCGGCGGGTTTCCGGCCAGCTACGGGGTCAACAAGGCGGCGCTCGGGCGGGTTCTGAGGGATCCCGATACCGCGTGGAACCGTCTGACCAGGTCCGGCGCCACCCACGCCATCGTCCACGAGGGCATCTATCTCAACCAGGACGGCGCAAAGGTCAGCGCATGGCTGACCGGCCACGGCGCCCGCCTGCTGGCTACGTTCGGGCCCGACCGCGTATTCGAGCTGCCACGGCACTAGTTGGGGCGCCCGCCTGATGGAGGGCGGCTCTTCAGAGCCGCCGGATTCGCCGGGTCTCAAGACCCGGCCCTGAGCCGGTTCGTAAGGATGCGCCCGCTTGCGTGAAGGATGTCGCCCGCTTGCGTGAAGGATGTCGCCCGCTTGCGTGAAGGATGTCGCCCGCTTGCGTGAAGGATGTAGCCCGGGGTCTTCAGACCCCGGGTGAGTGGCACGGCCAAGAGCCAATAGGCCTGTCGCCGTTCTAGTAGTTCTTGTTGTACAGCGTGAGGATCGCGTTCGCGTCGATCGCCGGATCGAGCGAGGTCGTGCGGACGTTGAGCCAGCGCGAGTTCGGGCGGTAGCGCGCGACGCGGTGGATGTTGAGCAGGTGCTCGGTCGAGATGTTGTCGGTGGTCATGTTGCCCGCGCCGGTGCCGCACGCCAGCGAGAGTGACGGCCTCAGGCTGTTGAAGATGCCGCCGATGGCGCCCTGCGTGGACGGGTGATTCACCAGGATGCGGGCGGCGTCCATGCGGGCGAAATCGCTCACGACCTGCTCGTCGTTCGTGTAGACGCCGACCGTGTGCCCGATGCCCCCGCGCCGGTTGACGGCCTCGCAGGTCTGTATCGCTTCGTCGTAGGTCCGGCAGCGGTAGAGCGAGAGCACCGGCATGAGGATTTCGTGCGAGAGGGGATGATCGGGTCCGACGCCGTCCGGTTCGGCGATGAGCAGGCGCGTGCCTTCGGGCACCGTGAAGCCGGCGCGCTCGGCCAGCACGCGGGCGGGCTGACCGACGGCCATCGGCTGCATCCGCATGTTCTCCATGTCGAAGCAGACCGGCCCGAGCGCGCGCATCTCATCCTTCGTGCAGAAATGGGCGCCGCGCGCCTCGAGCAGCGGCCGCAGCTTCGCCTCGACGTCGTACTCCACCACCAGGGCCTGCTCGCTCGCGCAGACCGTGCCGTTGTCGAAGGTCTTCGAGTGGACGATCGAACGGGCGGCAAACGGCAGATCGGCGGTGTGGTGCACGTAGATCGGCACGTTGCCGGGACCCACGCCGAAGGTGGGCGTGCCCGATCGCTGCGCGAGCCTCACGATCGACGAGGTGCCGGTGGCCAGGATCAAGGCGAGGTCCGGGTGGTGCATCAGGGCCTCGATGTACCCGGTCTGGCCTCGAGTCATCATCTGAATGGCGTGCTCGGGCGCGCCGGCAGAGGTCGCGGCATCCGAGAGAATCCTCGCGGCCTCCCCGATGCACCTCCGCGCACTCCGATGCGGGCTGAAGATGATTGGATTGCGTGTCTTCAGGGCGATGAGCGCCTTGAAGATCGTCGTCGAGGTGGGGTTGGTCACCGGGATGGTCGCCAGGATCGGGCCCTTCGGCTGCGCGACCTCGGTGACGCCCGCCGCCGGGTCGTGCGACAGCACGCCGACGGTCTTGCGGAAGCGGATGTCGTCGTAGACCAGCAGGCTCGCCCAGGCGTTCTTGACGACCTTGTGCTTGTAGACGCCCATGCCGGTCTCTTCAAAGGCGAGACGGGCAAGATCCATGCGGGCGGCGAACGCCGCTTCGAACACGGCGCGGACCACGCGGTCGACGCGATCCTGGTCGAACTCGCGGAAGGCCGCCGCCGCGGCGCGGGCGCCGCCCATCAATTCGTCGGCGTATTTGACTGCTGGTGAGGTCTCGCCCATGGCGCCGTCCATCTTCATGCTGACAGCCTTCGACACTACCACGCGCGAGGCAGAACGGACAATAATCCATAAGGTCTGCACGCTCGCCCCCGCCAGACAGGCGAGTCCAGCATGGTCGACGTCGATCTCGAGCAGTTCAAGGAAAAGCACGCGGCGAAATTCCAGCCCGAAGAGAAGATCTTCGCCAACATCCGGCGCGGCGACCGCATCTTCATCGGCACCGGCTGCGGCGAGCCCCAGTACCTGGTGAGCGCGCTCACCGACTACGTCAGGTCGAACCCCAAGGCCCTGTTCGGGGCCGAAATCCTGCACGTCTGGTCGCTCGGGGTCGCTCCGTACACCGACGAACACCTCCAGGCAAATGTCCGCCACAATTCGTTCTTCGTCGGCAATCCGACCCGGGGCGCCGTCAATCGCGGGCTCGCGGACTACACGCCGATCTTCCTGTCCCAGGTCCCCGACCTGTTCGAGCGCCGGTTCATCGATATCGACGTCGCGCTCATCCAGACCTCGCTGCCCGACCAGCACGGCTACCTGAGCCTTGGCGTCAGCGTCGACATCGTGAAGGCCGCCGTCAGGTCCGCGTCCCTCGTCGTGGCGCAGATCAACCGGCAGATGCCGCGCGTCCAGGGCGACGGCTTCCTGCACGTGGACGAGGTGGACTACCTGGTCCACCACGACGAGCCGCTGCTCGAGTACCGTCCCGGAGGTGCCGGACGAGATCGCCGCCCGCATCGGCAAGTACGCCGCGCGCATCGTCCAGGACGGCGACACGATCGAGGTCGGCTACGGCTCGATGCCGAATGCCATCATGTCCGCGCTCGGACGCAAGAAACACCTCGGCGTCCACACGGAGCTGCTGACCGACGGCATTGTCGACCTCATCCGGCAGGGCGCGATCGACAACTCGCGCAAGTCCTTCGATGCCGGCAAGACCGTGGCGTCCTTCTGCATGGGCCGCCGCCGAGACCTACGACTTCATCGACAACAACCCGACCATCGAGCTGCGGACGATCGACTACACGAACAACCCGCTCGTAATTGCCCGTCACGAGAACATGACGGCCATCAACGCCGCGCTCGAGATCGATCTGACCGGGCAGGCGACGTCCGAATCGGTGGGACGCAGCTTCTACAGCGGCATCGGCGGCCAGGCCGACTTCATGCGCGGCGCGCTGCTCGCCAAAGGCGGGAAGTCGATCCTCGCGCTCCCTTCAGTCACCCACGACGGCCAGCACTCCCGCATCGTGCCGTTCCTCAAGGAGGGCGCCGGCGTCACCCTCAATCGCAGCGACGTCCACTACGTCGTCACCGAGTACGGCATGGCGCACATCCACGGCAGGAACATCCGCGAGCGCGCGATGGATCTGATCGCGATTGCGCACCCGAAGTTCCGCGAGTGGCTGGTCGAGGAGGCGCGGCGGCTCAACCTGGTCTATCACGATCAGGAGTACCTGGCCGGCGAACGCGGGGAATATCCCGAGCACCTCGAGCTGCGCAAGACGACCAGGCGGGGCCTGCCGGTGCTGCTCCGGCCGGTGCGCATCAGCGACGAGCCGATCCTGAAGGATTTCTTCTACTCGCTCTCCGACCGGAGCATGTACCGCCGCTTCCTCACGCCGACCTGGGAGATGTCCCACGAGCGGCTGCAGGAATTCGTCGTCATCGACTACACGAAGGAGATGATCATCCTGGCCGTGGTCGAGGAGGAGAAGCGGCAGGTCGTGGTCGGCCTGGGCGAGTACTACCTGGAGGAAGACGGCCTGTGGGCGAATGTCGCGTTCGCCGTGCGCGACGCATTCCAGAATCGCGGCATCGGCACCGAGTTGCTGAGCTTCCTCATCCAGAACGCGCGGCGCCAGGGCCTGCTCGGCCTGACGGCCGAGGTCCTGAAGGAAAACGAGCCCATGCTTCGCGTCTTCGAAAAGATGGGCCTGAAGATGGACAGGTTCAGCGCCGACGAGAGCTGGGATTTGAAATTGAGATTCTGAAGGGTGCCGCAGACAGGATCCGTCCTCGAGGGCTCCTTCGAGCGAGGGATCCGTTTCCCAACCGTCGCGCTGGCCGGCACGTCGGATTTTCGGCGTTCTGTTGACCGCGGCGCCGGGTCTCAAGACCCGGCCTCCAGCTGCTCTCCGCCGCCAGCCTCAGCCCCTCAGGACCCGGCCTCCAGCTGAACCCAAGCGATGCGATCGCCGAACGCGGCCTTCCTTTCGGCTCTAACTGACGGAGCCCGGGGTCTTCAGACCCCGGGTTGTTCGCCCGCTGCCCACGTGATCGGATCGCCGGGTCTGAAGACCCTGCCTACGTCGTGCAGCTTGCCCAGAGCGAGCTTCGCGAGTCGAGGGGCCGCGCGAGCCGTAGGCCCCAGGCCCCACCTATAGTCCGTACTTCTCGATGATCCCCTTCTTGTCGAGCCCCAGGATCCCGTGCTTCGCGCCGACCTTCTTGAACGCCGCGAGCGGCCCGCTCGAGCATCGGGATGTCGTGGTCCGCCGACAGCTGCGTGCGGATGCGCGCCTGCCCCGCCGGCACCACCGGGAAGAAGAACCCGACGACGTAGATCGCCCTCGTCGAAGAGGTCGCGCGCGACGTCCTGGCCAGCTTGGCGTTGAAGAGCATGACCGGGCACGATCGGGCTCGTCGCCTTCCTTGATCGACGAAGCCGGCGTCGATGAGCCCCTTGCGCCAGAACGTCGCGTTCTCCTCCAGCTTGTCGCGCCGCTCGGTGCTCGCGCTGAGGATCTCGAGCACCTTGATCGCCGCGTCGGCGATCGGCGGCGGCACGGCGTTGCTGAAGAGGTAGGGCCGCGCCTTCTGCCGGCAGAGCTCGACGATCTCCTTGCGGCCCGAGACGCAGCCGCCGCTCGCGCCGCCCAGGCCCTTGCCGAGGGTCGTGGTGATGATGTCGATCTTGCCGAACACCCCGTACTGCTCGTGCGTGCCGCGGCCGGTCTTGCCGATGAACCCGGAGGCGTGGCTGTCGTCGACGAAGACCAGGGCGTCGTACTGCTCGGCCAGCGCGCACGATCTCGTCGAGCGGCGCCAGGTCGCCGTCCATGCAGAAGACGCCGTCGGTGATGATCACGCGGACGCGCTTGTCCTGGTGCTCCTGCAGCTTCTGCTCCAGGTGCTTCATGTCGGAGTGCTTGTAGGTGTCGTGCATCGCCTTGCAGAGGCGGATGCCGTCGACGATGGAGGCGTGGACCAGCCGGTCGGAGATCATGACGTCTTCCGGCCCGAGGATCGCCTCGAAGACGCCGGCGTTGGCGTCCATGCAGCTCGGGAAGAGGATGGTGTCCTCGGTGCCGAGGAACTCCGTCAGCTTCTCGCTCGAGCTGCCGGTGAATGTCCTGCGTGCCGCAGATGAAGCGGACGCTCGACATGCCGTAGCCGCGCTCGTCGAGCGCCTGGTGCGCCGCCGCCACGACCTCGGGATGGCTCGAGAGCCCGAGGTAGTTGTTCGAGCAGAGGTTGATGACCGACTTCAGCGCCGACCCCGGCCGGGAACTCGACCGGATGCGCGCCGCCTGCGGGGAGTGGATGAACCGCTCCTCCTTGTAGAGCCCTTCTCGCGGATCTTCTCCAGGTCGGCGCGCCAGGCCTCCTGCACCGCCGCCGGATAGGCCATGCTCACGCCCCCTTCTTCGCCAGGTGCCGGTTGACCAGCGCGATGATGCTGTCGACGGTGTCGAACGCCTTCGGAGAGGCTTCGTCGTCCGGAATGCTGATGTTGTACTTCTTCTCGAGGAACCGCTTCAGGCTGACCATGCTGAAGCTGTCGACGATGCCGCTGGAGATCAGCGGGGTGTTCTCGTCCAGCTCGATGTCGTCGTCTCTCGTCCAGGTACTCGTTCGGATGTACTCGAGGATCATCTCCTTCATCTGCCTGCTCCTCGTCGCGACTCAGGCTCTTTCAGCCAGGTTCGACTCATCCCTTCCGGCCGGTCGACCGGTCCTCGCCAGTCGCTTCCGCCTAGTCGTCTTCCAGCGTCCTCGTGTCGCCGATCTCCTGCCCCAGCTCCTTGCGCCTTCAGCACGCGCCGCATGATCTTGCCGCTGCGCGTCTTGGGCAGCTTGTCGACGAATTCGATCTCCTGCGGCATGGCCAGCGGCGAGAGCCGCTTGCGGATGAAGTTCATGATGTCGAGCTCGAGGTCCACGTTGGCGGCGAAACCCGGGCCGCAGCGCCACGAACACCTTCACGACCTCCATGTTCACCGGGTCGGGCTTGCCGATGGCGGCCGACTCGGCCACCGCCGGGTGCTCGAGCAGGGCGCTCTCGATCTCGAAGGGCCCGACCAGGTGCCCGCCGGTGTTGATCACGTCGTCGTCGCGGCCGGAGAACCAGAAGTATCCGTCCGCGTCCAGGCTGGCCCGGTCGCCGCAGATGTACCACCCGTTGAGGAACTTCGAGTAAGTAGGTCGCGGTGTTGTTCCAGTAGGTCCGCATCATGCTCGGCCACGGCGGCCGGATCGCGATCAGCCCGACGCGCCCCGGCTCGGTGATCGGCTCCCCGGTCATCGGATCGACGATCGCGGCCGCGCAGCGCCGGGAAGGGGCGGCCCATGCTCCCCGGCTTCACCGGCATGCCCGGGCAGGTTGGTGATCATGATCGAGCCGGTCTCGGTCTGCCAGAAGGTGTCGTGGAAGTCGAGGCCGAACGCCTCGCGGCCCCAGTGCACGGCCTCGGGGTTGAGCGGCTCGCCCACGCTGCACATGTGGCGAAGGCTGGCGTAGATCGTGCCGCTCGCACCGGCTCGAGCCCGTCCTTCATGAGCATGCGGATGGCGGTCGGCGCGGTGTACCAGACGGTGACCCGGTGCTTCTCCATCGTCTCGTACCAGCGGTCGCTCGAGAACCCGGCGTCGAGCACGACCTGGGTCACGCCCGAGGGCCCACGGGCCGATGATGCCGTAGCTGGTGCCGGTGACCCATCCCGGGTCGGCCGTGCACCAGTAGATGTCGTCGTCCTTGAGGTCGAGCACGACCTTGGTCGTCAGGTACTGCGCGAAGATGCTGGCGTGGACGTGGAGCGCCCCCTTGGGCGTGCCCGGTCGTGCCGCTCGTGTAGTGCAGCACGCTCGGGCTCTCGGCGTAGGTCGGGACGACGGGGAACCGTCGTCGCGGTGCTCCATCATGTGGAAGTCGACCTCCCCGTCGCGCAGCTTCTTCCCGCCTCGTCGTGATCGACCACGATGACCGTCTTCAGGTCGGGCAGCCGCTCGCGGACCTTGCGGACCTTGCCCAGGTGCTGGCGCTGCGTGATGACGGCGATGGCCCGGCTGTCGAGCATCCGGGCGATCAGGGCGTCCTCGCCGAAGGCGGAGAAGAGCGGCTCGACCACCGCGCCGGTCTTGAGGATGCCCATGAAGCCGATGTAGAGCTCGGGCACGCGATCCAGGAACAGGCAGACGCGGTCCATCGGCCGGATGAACACGTTGCCGCGAAGGAAATGCGCCCAGCCGTTGGTCAACTCCTGGAGGTCGCGATAGGTGAAGTGCCGCAACTCGCCCTCGTGGTTCTCGTGGATCAGCGCGAGCTTGTCGCCGCGTCCCAGCTCCACGTTACGGTCGCCGCAGATGTAGGCCAGGTTGACCGGATCGCCTTCGGCGTACCCGAGTTCACGCTTGGCGACGTCCCAGGACATGTCCCGCCTGAGCCTGACATAGTCGATCGACTGCGCCGCCGTCTCCATTCAGCACTCCTTTGTTCGCCCTGGGGCGGCAGGATCGGCTCGTCGCCCCTTTGGGGGCGCATGGTCGAGCAGATCTTCGCCGCGACGGATGAGTATTCGCTCGAAACGCGACACGCGCACGATGTCGAAGTGCTTCGACTCGCAATGACGGTTGCGTATTCATGCTCGGCAACCGGTAAAACGCTCGCTCAGCACTTAGTCCTGAGGGAGCAAGTTCGTCACCGAACTTGTGAATCGAAGGACCAAGCCTGCGGTTCCCTAATTACCTGCTGGCAGCGGCGCTCTAGGGGATCGGCGACGCTTTGTTTGGGGGGCGAATTCCGGGGCAGACCCGAGGAAAAACGAGCCGAGTCTAGCACAGAATCAACCCTGTGGTCCGCGGTGCCGCCTCGGGTGCCGCCTCGGGTGCCGCCTCGGGCCGCGCCGGTGGAAGACCGCAGGCGGATTCCGCTCTGGCATCGCGGAAACCCGGGGGCGCCCTCGGGCATCCCTGTTGACGGCCAAGGTGACCACCCGTGTCCGGCGGGTCGAGGCGACGGCTGGTGCGCCACCGTGAGGGCCGGGTTCAGATGCCGTTGCGCGACCTCTTGCCAGAGGCAGTAGGCTATATGCAGCAACGTGATGACGCGCCGTCGTCTTGCCCTGCTCGCTCTCGGCGCCACCCTGGCGCTTCTCCCGCCGTGGCGTGCAGCCGCCAGGCAGCCGGCGGGCGAGGATGGCATCGCGCGCCTCGTGAAGAGAATCGAACAGATCGTGCAGGGCGGCAAGGTCGAGCCCTACCTCGGCCTGATGATCGCCGGCACGGATCTGAAGGCGGCGCGCGAATCCACGGACGATTTCATCCTGCCGGACACGACGCGCGCGGTCGTCCGCGAGCGCGACCGGACGCCGCTCGAAGGAACGCTGCCCGGCGACGGCTACCGGCTCATGCTCGAGATCCTGATCGAGCGCGGGGACCGGGGACGCGTCGTGACGCGGAGCCTGGATGTCCAGCGCGTCCCCACCGAACAGTCGCCCGACCAGTGGCTCATCGCGGCCGACCGCCCGGTCTCCACGCTGGACGGGCTGTTCCGCCTGAGCCTGTCTCAGAAGCAGCAGTACCGGGCGCGCAATCTGGTGGTCACCTCCGATGACCTCGAAATTCATCTCACCCGCGGCCTGATGTTCGTGGCCGAGAGCCCGGAAGGGCCGACGGCTGCCGTCCTGCTGCCTCCGTCCGGAGACAGCTTCGTGTTCCGTCCCACGCCGGAAGCCGAGCGCGAGCAGGTCAGGCAGTATGCCGGGTCCGACGAGATCAAGGGGCGCTACGAAGAGGTCTTCCTCCGTTTCAGCCCGAGAGAATTCGAGCGCCGGTTCCCGGAATCGGAGCTCGTCCCGGAGCCGGTCGATCCGGCAGCGTTGCGCCGGGCCGACGCCGTGTTTCGCGACGAAGTCGTCAAGTCCTTCTCTGTCGATCTCGGGGATCTGTCTCGCGACACGTGGCTGGTCGCCCCGCGCGAAGGGGAGCTGCTCGCCGAGATCCGGACCAGGCGATTCCAGACGCTGACCTACACCAAGTCCGCCACCGAAGTGGAAGATATCGGCGTGTTCGACCGCCGGCGCCGGCGCAACATCTCGCTTTACTCCTCGCCGCAGCGACTCGCGCAGGTCGGGCGTTCGTACGACGAGGACGCCTTCGCCGACTACCACGTGGTCGACTACGACGTGGACACCGCCATCGATCCCGATCGCCGGTGGATCGACGGCCGGACCATTCTCAGGCTCAGGATCAGCGCCTCGTCGGCGTCCACGCTGACCGTGCGGCTGGCCGAGTCGCTGAAGGTGAAGTCGGTCTACAGCACGCAATTCGGCCGCCTGTTCGCCTTCAGGGTCCGGAACCAGAACGCGGTCGTGGTCAGCCTGCCCGGAACGATCATGGGCGGGACCGAGCTGACGCTCGTCGTGAGCTATGCAGGTCCGCTGGAGCCCTCCAGGCCCGACGGCGAGTCGCAGTTTCCTCAACCGGCCGAATCACCCGACTCGCCGGCCTTCGCCGGAGAACCCAGCCTCATCTACAGCACCAAGAGCTACTGGCACGCCGCGGGTGTGGCGGCCGACTACGCGACCGCACGGATGCGAATCAGCGTGCCGTCCGGCTATGCCGTCCTCGCGAGCGGCACGCTGGATCCGGGGTCGCCTGAAATCATTCCGGCCAGTGCCGGACAACCGAGGCAGCTGAGGTTCGAGTTCGTCGCCGAGCGGCCATTGCGGTACCTGGCGTGCATCGTCAGCCGATTCGGGAAGGTCTCGAGCGGCAGCCTCGATCTCTCCGCGGAGGTGGGCGGGGCCCGGAAGGGGAATCCGGGCGCGTTCGCTTCCGGGGGCGCGCCCTCGCCAGGGTCGGGTTTCCTCGACCACCTGTTCCTGTCGATCGATGCCAATCCACGCCTGCAGGGCAGCGGCCGCCAAGTGGCCGTCACCGCGGAGGCCGTGGTGCGATACTACGCGTCGATCGTCGGCGACTGCCCGTACCCGAGCCTGGCGGTGGCGCTCATCGAGCACGAGACGCCGGGCGGCCACAGTCCGGCCTACCTCTCCATCGTCACCCAGCCGCCGGCCGGCGCGCCGGTGACGTGGTCGAACGATCCCGCCTCTTTCCCGAACTACCCGGACTTCTTCGTCGCCCACGAAGTCGCGCACCAGTGGTGGGGCCAGGCCGTCGGGTGGCGAAACTACCACGAGCAGTGGATCAGCGAGGGCTTCGCCCAGTATTACGCCGCGCTCTATGCGCGCCGCAGTCGAGGCCAGGAGGCGTTCGACAGCATCATGCGGCGGATGGTGCGGTGGGCCCACGACACCTCTTCGCAGGGACCAGTCAGCCTCGGGTACCGCCTGGGGCACATCCGCGGCGACCCGAAGGTCTTTCGCGCCCTGGTCTACAACAAGTCGGCCGCGGTTCTCGACATGCTGCGCAGGCTGATTGGCGACCAGGCGTTCTCGCGAGGGCTGCAGCGCCTCTACCTCGAGGGACGGTTCAAGAAGATCGGGACACCGGATGTGCAGGCGGCGTTCGAACACGAAATCGGGCGTTCCCTGGTTCGCTTCTTCGAGGGGTGGATTTACACGTCGGGCGTCCCGAACATTCGATACACCTGGAGGCAGGAGACAGGCGCCGAGGACCGATCCGTCGTGGTGAAGTTCAGCCAGCCGGGCCGGGTCTTCGAACTTCCGCTCACCGTCACGCTGCGGTACGCCGACGGCACCTCGGTGGACCAGATGGTGGCGCTTCAGGACGAGACGACCGAGGTCAGGATTCCCCTCCAGGGCCGACTGCGGCAGGTCGAAGTCAACCGTGACGGGCTCTCGATTGCAGATGTCTCCCGGCAGTGAACTGTCGCCGAACTAGGGCCTGGGCGCGCCAGGGGCTAGGGACTAGGCGCTAGGGGCTAGGCGCTGGGCGCTAAAGGCTAGGCGCTGGGCGCTAGTCCCTCTTCGCGCGTGAACTTGGTCTCAGCGTGATCCCCAATCGAACTAGCGCCTGGGCGCGCCAGGGGCTAGAGACTAGGCGCTAGGGGCTAGGCGCTGGGCGCTAAAGGCTAGGCGCTGGGCGCTAGTCCCTCTTCGCGCGTGAACTTGGTCTCAGCGTGATCCCCAATCGAACTCGCGCCTAGCGCCCAGTCCCTCTTCGCCCGTGAACGCGGTCTCAACGTGATCCCCAATCGAACTCGCGCCTAGCGCCCAGTCCCTAGCCCCTAGTATGATCGCCCTATGGATACCGTCACCCTCAAGATCGATGGCCGCGAGATCACCGTCGAGAAGGGCCGCACCATCCTGAAGGCCGCGCTCGACAATGGGATCGCGATTCCCTATTACTGTTTTCACCCGGGCCTCGGTGTCGACGGCTCCTGCCGGGTGTGCATCGTCAAGGTCGAGAAGATGCCCAAGCTGCAGACCGCGTGCTCCACGGTCTGCACCGACGGCATGGTCGTCGACACGTCGAGCCGCGAAGTCGTCGAGGCGCGCGCGTCGGTCTTCGAGTTCCTGCTCATCAACCATCCGCTGGATTGCCCGGTGTGCGACAAGGGCGGCGAGTGTCCGCTGCAGGATTTCTCCTACGCGTTCGGCCCGGCCGCCAGCCGGATGGAATTCCCGCGACGGACCTTCGACGGCGAAGGCGTGAGGGCCGACGTCGATTTCGGACCGACGCTGATGCTCAACCGCAATCGCTGCATCCTCTGCACGCGGTGCGTGCGGTTCATGCGCGAGGTCGACGGCGATGCCCAGATCGGGATCGTCGACCGGGGCAACGGCAGCCAGATCTCGACCTTCCGCGAGCAGGGCGTGCACTCGCTGCTGTCGGGCAACCTGATGGACGTCTGCCCGGTCGGCGCCATCACGACGCGCGATTACCGGTTCGCCGCGCGTCCGTGGGACAACCCGGCCGTGGTCGATACCACCTGCACCCTGTGCGAGAAGGGCTGCAGCGAGACGGCCTGGCTCAAGGCCAAGCCCGAGTGGGCCAAGGGCGCCCGCCTGGTCCGGTTCACGCCGCGCTACAACCCCCAGGTGAACGACTACTGGATGTGCGACATCGGACGCTTCCAGTACCACTGGGTCGAAAGCGACCAGCGCCTGACGAGAGCGCTGGCGCGCGGCACATCGGGCACGCTGGAGGCGGCGCCGTGGGTCGAGGTGATGAAGACGCTTCGCGACCGGCTGGAGCCCGTCGTCCAGGCGCGACCGTCAGGCCTCCAGCTCCTGATCTCGGCGCACGCCTCGATCGAGGAGCTCTTCCTCGTCCGCGAGCTGACCTCGCGGCTCTCCGGGCAGGGCTCGGCGCCGGGCGTGTCCGTCAGCTGGCGCTACCAGGAGAAGGTCCAGCCGCAATCGACGAAGTTCCCGGTGCCCGCGGTGGATGCCCCGAACGTCACCGGCGCGCGCGACCTGGGGTTTGGCGTGCCCGACGGCCCGTCGCCTCGCGCTGATCTGACGCGGCTGCGCCGCGCGGTCGAGGCCGGCGAGGTCAACGCGCTCTACGTCTTCGACCCTGGCCCGGATGGATCGATCGGCGAGGTGTCCTGGATCCTCGAGGCGCGCAGGAACGGCAAGCTGCCGCTGCTCATCGTGCACGGCGTGCTGATGACCGCGCTGGCAGCGGAGGCGGACATCGTGCTGCCGGGCGCCGCGTGGGTCGAGAAGAACGCCACCTACACCAACGGCAAGGGCCTGCTGCAGGGCACCTCGCGCGTGATGCCGCCTCCGGGCGAAGCGATGGAGGACTGGCAGGCCTTCGTCGTGCTGTCGGCGGCGCTCGGCCTGCCGCTTCCCTACGAGAACGCCGACCAGATCCGGGGCGACGCCGCGGCCGTACTGCAGGGAAAGGCGGGCTACGAGGACCTGTCTCGATTCAGCTTCGCCCGGCCGATCGGCGCGCGCACCTGGTTCCAGTCGTCGAACCCGGCCGAGCGCTGGAAGTGGGACTTCATGTTCCAGGACCTGCCGCCGGTGAAGACCAACCCGCCGATGGAGCGCGGCGGACTCCAGCCTTCTGTCAGGAGGTAGCAGATGGAGAGCATCGGCCTGGTCGCAGCCTTCGGCGCGGGACTGCTGTCGTTCATCTCTCCCTGCGTGCTGCCGCTCATCCCGGGCTACCTGTCATTTGTCTCGGGCGTCACGCTGCAGGAAATGCGGGGCGAGGGCGAGGTCGCGCCAACCCGGGCTCGAGGCAGGGTGCTCGTCAGCTCGCTGGCCTTCGTGCTCGGCTTCTCGCTGGTGTTCATCTCGCTCGGGGCCTCGGCCAGCGCCGTCGGCCAGTTCCTGATGACGCGGCTGGCGATCATCGGCAAGATCGCCGGCGTCCTGATCGTGCTGTTCGGCCTGCACATGATGGGCGTCCTGCGCATTGGCTGGCTCTACTCCGAGAAGCGGGTCCAGACGCAGAAGAAGCCCGCCGGGCCGTTCGGCGCCGTGCTGGTCGGCATCGCCTTCGCCTTCGGCTGGACCCCGTGCATCGGCCCGATTCTCGCCGGCATCCTGGCCGTTGCGGCGAGCAGGGACACGATGATGGACGGCGTGAAGCTGCTGGCGGCGTACTCGGCGGGGCTCGGCATTCCCTTTCTCATCACCTCGCTCGCCATCAACCAGTTCTTCTCGGCCTTCGCACGGATCCGCAAGCACTACCACGCGATCGAGGTCACTTCGGGTGTCCTGCTGGTCGCTGTCGGCGTGCTGATCTTCACGAACCAGTTCACCATCATCGCGCGATTCCTCCAGCCCTACCTGCCGACGTTCTGAGGGACCCGTCGCGCCCCATGACTGCGATATAGTACCGGGCAATGTCTTCGGATTCTGTCGCGACCGTGCAGGTGGCCGCCGGCGCGCCCCGATCGAGCCTCCGTTCGACCGTCATCAAGGTCTTCGTCACGGTTACGCTCTACGGCCTGATCTTCTACAAGAACCCCGTCAACGAGATCTGGGCCTGCCTGCGCACGGCGAATCTGGCGTACGTGGCCCTTGGCGTGCTCGTCTACGCGTCCGGCCAGTGGCTGTCGGCGCTCAAGTGGCAGCTGATGCTGAGGCCGGTCCGGCTGGCCGTCGCCTATCTGCGGATGGTCTCGTTCTATTTCATCGGGATGTTCTTCAACCACTTCCTCCCGACCATCGTCGGTGGCGACGCGGTGAAGGCCGTCCTGCTCGCCCGCGAAACCGGCGCCCCGGCGCGCGCCACGATGTCGGTCTTCATGGAGCGCAACACCGGCCTGCTGGCCCTGTTGACCATTGCGGCGGTGGCCGCGTGGTTCGCGCCTGCGATCCAGATCCTCGGGCTGGCGCTGTTTCCGCTCACGCTGCTGCTCTTCGCGGGCTTCATCGTTGCCAATCTCGTACTCGCGGATCCGCGCGCGTACCGGCTGGTGGATTACGTCATCGCCATGACGCCGCTCGCCCGCATGCGGTCACGCGCCTCGTCTTTGTATGAGGCGGTCGTGCCCTACCGCCAGGACCTTCCGATCGTGGCCGCGGGCGTGGCCCTGTCCTTCCTCTTCCAGGCCATCGTGATCCTCGTGGTATTCTTGAATGCCAAAGCTCTGGATCAGGCCGTTCCAATGGCGGCGCTCGCGGTGTTCGTACCGCTCATCTCGCTGGTTGGCATGCTTCCCGTCAGTGTGAACGGACTCGGGATCCGCGAGGTGTCGTACGTGCTGCTGTTCGGCCAGATCGGGATTCCATCTCAAGTCGCCGTGTCGATGGCGTTCCTGTATTTCGCCGTTACCTTCGTCGCAAGCCTTCCCGGCGGTGTGGTTTACATGCTCCAGAGGAGCCCCCGGCGTTTGTGAGACTGCCGGCATCCCGTGAGGGGGTCAACCGATGAAGAGTCGAGTTGCACGCGCGCTGGTTCTGTTCCTGGGGCTCGCCGCGATGGGGGCCGCGGGCTACAAGGTCTGGGATCTCGAGCAGGAGATGACCTCCGGTCATGCTTCCGCCGCAGCCTTCGATGGCCCGGCGCGCCAGATCGTTGCCGGCCTGGCGGAGCTCGGCGCTGCCGAGCAGGCGTATGTGGCCGTCGGGCAGGGTGAGGATTACTGGTTTCAGAAATTCACCAGCACGCTGCAGACCGTCAATACGCGCCTGGCCGCGCTGCGCCAGGTGACGCAGACGCCGGAGGCCGGCGGCGCGCTCGAATCGGTGGTCGAGCAGCTGGCCTCGTTTTCGCAACTCGACCAGCGGGCCCGCGACCTCATCAAGTCGGGCCAGCGCTTGTCGGGGTCCGACCTCATCTTCACCGACTGCGCCCAGGCCATCAACCGGATCACCTCGCTCGTCAGTGACGCGCAGGCCAAGGAGATCGCGGCGCGAGCCTCGGGCCAGGCCGCGCGAAAGCTGCTCCAGGCGTACGTGGCGGGAGGCGGCGCCATCGTCGCCCTGCTCGCCATGATCCTGCTCCTGCCGATTCCGCGGTCTGCCTCCCGGGATGTCGATGCGGCGGACGCCGCCGAAGAGGGCCCGGGCCTCGGCCTGAGCCGCGGCGCTGCCGAAAGCAGCGAGAAGGCCGCTGAGGCACCGGACTCGTTCACCGACCTTGCCCTCCACGCCGCGAGCCCCTCGGCCGCGCCGGATCTCGCCGGTGCGGCTCGCGTATGCGCCGCGCTGGCTTGCGTGCGCGAGATGTCCGAGCTCCCCGCCCTGCTCGAACAGGCAGCCGGGCTGCTGGATGCGTCAGGCCTGATCGTCTGGGTTGCCGATGCGCCCGGCGGCGACCTCCACCCCGCGGTCTCGCACGGCTACACGGCTCCGATGATCGGACGGCTCGGCATCATCAAGGCCGGGGCCGACAACGCGACCGCGATCGCCTATCGGACCGGCACCATCCAGGCCGTCGCCGGAGATCCGCTGACAAACGGCGCCCTGGTCGTGCCGCTGTCGACCTCGGTCGGTGTGGCAGGGGCGCTGGCGGCAGAGCTGCGGCACGGCCGCGAAACCGACCAGACCACCCGATCGCTGGCCGCCATCGTCGCCGCCCAGCTCGCCACGCTGTTCACGCCGGCCGCGGAGGCGCATTCGTGAGCGATCCGGGAAACCAAGCCGACACGGCGGCTGCGCCTGCCCTCGATAGCCAGATTCTCGGCGACCTCCGTCGGCTGCAGGACGAATACGCCAATCCGCAGTTCCTGCAGCAACTGATCCAGATCTTCAGGACCAATGCCCCGCGGCGCATGGAGCAAATCCGCGCGGCCATCGCCGCCGGCGACAGCCGCCTGCTCGAACACACGGCCCACACGCTGAAGAGCAACTGCTCGATGCTCGGCGCCTCGCGAATGGCCGCCCACTGTCTCGATCTCGAAGGCCACGGGGAACACGCACAGTTCGACGCCGCGCGCACGGTGATGGCGCTCGCCGAGATCGAGTTCCAGCTTGTGATGGAAGAGCTCGATGCGCTCCAGGCCGGCGACCGCCCGGCGCAGTAGCACCAGCCTCGCCCTCAGGGGGCAAGCAGACAAGAGCGATCACACCCCGGAGCCGAGGACCCCCGAGCACGCCAGTGCAGCCGGAGAGGGTCCCTGGTCCGGGTCTCAGCAGCCCACTTTCCCGCCAGGTCTGCTGGATTTGTCCGCAGGTCGAACCCGGGGCCCGGCCGCGGTGATCCCTACACGGGCGTTCGCCGCACCGGCTGCCTGGGCCTGAGCGCACGGCCCTCGAGCGTGGCCTTGAAGCTCAGCGCCTTCTTGTCGCGTACCACGCCGACGGTCACGTCACCGTCCTTGTCGGCAAGCGCCGAGATCAACTCATCAGTGCCGGTCACGGCCTTGTCGTTCACCGTCGTGATCACGTCGCCGACTTTGATCCCCGCCTTCGCGGCCGGGCTGTCGGGACTCACGCTGGCGACCAGCACGCCGTCCTTCACGCCGAAGAAGGCAGACAGCTCCGGTGTCAGGTCCTGCACCGTGACGCCCAGCCGCCCGCGCGCGTTCGGAGCGTCCCGTTCAAAGGGTCCGCCGGGCGTGCGGAAGTAGTACAGGTTGCCGCGGGGCCCGGGCTCAGCCGGAGCTCCAGGCGTCCTGTCCCGCCAGCGGTTCAGATTCTCCCGGAGGGCGTCGAGATTCGGCGTCTCACGCAATCCCTGGATCTCCGGCATCACGAGCTCGCCGCGATCGAAGCGGAAAGCGCCGGCGGACTCGTCAAGGGTGGCCTCGAGGTCGGTCCTCTTGCCGTCGCGCATCACGCCGATCTTCGCGGCACGGCCGGCGGGGGTTTCCCGGACCAGGCGCGCGAACTGTTCCGCGCTCCGTACGGTCTCGCCATCGAACTGGATGATCACGTCGCCGGACTTCAACCCGGCCTTGGCTGCCGCCGAGTCCTTCTCGACTTCATCGACGACAACGCCATGGGGACCGGTCAGCTTCAACCTGGTCACGTCGGCTGCCGCGAGATCCTTCACTGTCACTCCCAGGCGACCGCCGCCTCCGCGCATGACGTCGAAGATCTGTCTCTGGACCTGGTTTTCAGAAGTCGACCGGCGATCGCCGGTCGCCGCGGACCCGGCCGACTGCCCGTTCACGACTGTCTCGGTCAGCACTACGACAACCGCGACCGAGAGCGCGGACGCGATGATGACGAATGTCCTGTGCAGGCGCATGGCAACTTCCTCCGTCGTCAATACTCTGGAACCCGCGACGGGTCACTCCCGGACCCGTATGCCGCCTGAGGGCTGGATTCCGGCCTCCCAGAGAATTCAGACGAGAGAGTCCGTCCCATGGTCGGACAGGACCGATGCCTCGCACGGGGTCGCCTCGCCTGGGCGCTCGAAGGCAGACCTCGAATCTCGCCCCGTGTTGCCGGGGACGCTACCCAGGCGGTCACTGGCCTGGATAACGTGAGGTGCCGATAAGCCTAAAGGCCCGTCTCGTCGCTCGAGGCCGGCCTGCGCAACCTCGGGCCGGAGTCCGAAGCGTGAACGGCATCTGTCCGTAACTTATTGTTGTTGTTTACTTTATCTGGCAGACGCCCCTGGTGCATCAAGCCTTCCGGGATTTCGAGGGGCCGCGGCGGACCTCATCGTACGCGCCGAATGTGCCTCGGGCAGGTCGTCAGATTGCCAGGGGTCGCCCCGCTAAGCGCGCCCGACGACCCGGAAGCCTGGTGACCTCGCCCTATTCGGTGCCCAGGCGGTTGAGAGGACATCGACGATGCAGCCACAGGATCCGAAGGCCTCTGAGCAGGCTCGTCCGGAACCCGATAATCCGGAGGCCGCGCTGCGCGATGCCCGTCAAAGGTTCATTGCCGCGTTTCCGAAACGGTCGGATTCGATCGGGCTGCTGCTTGGCATGGTGGCGACGCTCGGCCCGCGTGGCCCTCTCGCGCCCTTGCGCCAGATCGTCCACCGGACTGCAGGCCTGGCCGGCACGCTCGGGTTCCCCACCGTGTCAATCCGCGCGCGCGAACTCGAAGATGAACTCGAGAACGCCGAGGAAGACGACGTCGATACCCAGGCGACCGAACAGGCCTTCGAGGCCATCCAGGCGGCGTTCGCGCACGACCTCTCGCACCCGCCCGACTGGGTCGCCTCCACGCCCCGGATCGAGGGAAAAGGCCGGCTGGTTCTGCTGGTCGAAGACGATGAGGACCAGCGGGAGGTCGTGAGCATTCACCTGAACGCGGCGGGATTCGAAACGATGGCGATCGCGACGGGTGATCGAGTCCTGGAGATCGCCACCTCGCGCCAGCCGAACATCATCGTGCTCGACGCCAACCTGCCCGGGATGGATGGCTTCGCCGTGTGCCGGCTGCTGAAGACGAACCCGCTCCTCTCCGGCATCCCGGTGATCTTCCTGACGATTCGGGCGGGCCTCGACGACAGGCTGGTCGGGCTGATGCTCGGCGCCGACGACTACCTGGTCAAGCCGGTCGAGGTGAACGAGCTCCTGTTGCGAATGCAGCTCTTGCTGACCAAGCGGGCGCGTGCCGAGGCGGCAGAGCAGGACCGCATGGGGAAGGAGTCACCGGAGCTGGACTTCGAGTCCTTCTCCGTGGCGGCGCACGATGAGCTGGCGATGCTGCCGGCAACCCTCGTGCTGGTGCGCACGCCGGCGGATCTGCACCAGCCGGCCTACGTTGTCCTGCGCGCCGAGTCGCGGAGGCGCGATCTGGTCGCGCGGTACGACGATTCGCACATCGTCCTGCTGATGGCGGAGATGTCGCCCCAGAAGGCGCGAGAGCGGATCGCGGAGATGCTGGCGCGTTTCAAATCCGGCGTGCCGTCGCGAATCCACGTCGGACTGGCCTCGTCGCCGATCCCTCATTCGAAGACCTTCGACGCCTTGCTGACCGAAGCCGATGAGGGAATCCTGCTGGCCGTGGAGCGCGGGGAGCTCATGGCGAGCGGAGGCGAACCGGAGCCGGCCCAACCCGCGCCGCCGCCTGCCGAGGCCGGGCCCGCCGCGGCCCCCCCGGTCTGGCCGCGGCCCGCGGCGGCATCGGCCGGCGCGCGCGTCCCCAGTGCCTTCCGGGCGCCGTCGTCCCGCTCGTTCACCGTCCTGCTGGCCGACGACGATCCGGAAGTGTCGCGGCTGATCGAGGCGCAGTTGAAGGCGGCGGGCTTCAAGACCCTGCTCGCGGCCGACGGCGCCGAGACGCTGGCGGCGGTGGAACGTCACAAGCCTGACGCGATGGTCATCGATCTGATGATGCCGCGCATGACGGGCCTCGAGGTGCTTGCGAAGCTTGCGCAATCGCCGGGACGGCCGCCCTGCATCGTGCTGTCCGCGCGCGGCCGCGAGCAGGACGTCACCCGGGCCTTCGCTCTCGGGGCGGATGACTATGTGACCAAGCCCTTCAGCCCTCAGGAACTGCTCGCGCGCGTGAAGCGGCTGTTGCGATAGAAGGGTGCCCGGTCCCGATGGTCCAGTTCACCAACCTGCTCATCGCGGTGTTGCGGCCATTCCTCGCCGGCGTTGCGCTGGTGATCTTCGCCATGCTGGCCTTCCTGGTCGTGCAGCGGGGGGTGGACGAGTCGATGTTCCAGCGGCGAAGGGCCATCATCGCGAAGTATCGGGCTACAATCGACGCGCCTGGTCGGGCCCGGGAGCCCTGACCAGGCGCTGTTGACGCTCGGGCGCCTTCGGGCTGTTCCAGCGGAAGCCGGTCATCGAAGTCGGCGGATTCCGCCAGGACACGGTCGGCGAAGACTTGGAAGCTGACGGCGGTGGCGATCGGCTTCGGCGTGGTCGACTGGCGATTTGCCGAGCTGCTGTTCCTTGCCGCGGTGCTCTACGGCGTGCTGATTTCGCTGTCGTCGCTCGTGCTCGAGGAAGTGTCGTTCAGGCGGTATCCCCGGCTGGCCGACCTGCTGACGCTCAGTCTGTTCGGTGTGCTGGAGAACTTCGGGTATCGCCAGCTCGCGTCGTGGTGGCGGGCGCGAGGCGTGGTGCAGTACCTGAGAGGCCGGCGGGACTGGGGCAATAGCACGCGGAAAGGATTCGAAACGGCATCATGATCAAGCTGCTCCTGGCTGAAGATGAACCGGATGTCCAGCTCATCGCCAAGCTCTCGCTGAAGAAGGCGGGGTTCCAGGTCTCCACCGTCAACAACGGCGTCGAGGTGCTGGAACGCGTGGCCGTCGATCGGCCCGATGTCATCCTGCTCGACTGGATGATGCCCGACATGGATGGATTCGAAACGTGCACGCGGCTGAAGGCCTCGCCCGAAACGCGCGGCATCCCCGTGATCTTCCTGACCGCCAAGGTCCAGGAGTCCGAGGTCGCCAAGGCGCTCAACCTGGGCGCGGTCGGCTGCATCGGAAAGCCCTTCGATGCCCTCTCGCTGGGAACCCAGGTGATGTCGATCATCGGACTGTGAGCATCCGCAACCGCATCTTCACCGTGGTCGGCATCGTCGTTGCCGCGGCGTTCGTCCAGACGCTGATCGTGGTGTATCTGGAGCGATCGCGGGCAGAGACCAATGCCGAGCTCGACGAGGCGCTTCAGCGTTTCACGAGCCTGTCCGCGGTGAGCCAGCTCGTCATCAGCCTCGAGAACGCCCAGCGCGGGTATCTGCTGACCGGGGCGGAGGCCCAGCGCAGCGACTACGACCGCCTGCTCGCCGTCTACGAGCGGACGGTCACGGCCCTGCCGCAGTCCGCGGTCAGCACCAATTCCCAGCCGCTGGTCGCCGCGCTGGATCGCCAGGTGAGAGAGTGGCACACGCAGGCCTCGCTTCCGCTCTTCAGGCTCCGCGAGGACTCGGGCAACATCACCGAAGCGGTCGAACGCCTGAGCGAGCCGCGGCGGCAGAGGATCGAAGCGACCCTCGATCAGATCGGAACGCTCACGTCGAGCCAGCTGACCGACCTGCGGAACCGATCGAACAGCCAGGCGATGGTGAGGACCTTGTTCACCCTCACCATTCCCGCCGTGGCGATCGTCATGCTGCTGGCGCTGGTGGCGGTCCTGGCGCGAATCGTGCTCGACCCCCTGGCAGCGGTCGCCGAGTCGGCACGCCAGATTTCGAGCGGCAATTTCAACGTGACGCTGCCCAAGCACTCGCGGGACGAAATCGGCGCGCTGGTCCGTGCGTTCAGGGACATGACCTCGGCCGTGCAGCGCCGCCAGCGTGACCTGACCGACGCGCTCACCCGCGAGCGCGAGATTTCGCAGATGTACTCGGCGCTGCGGACCAAGGCGGAACAGGAGCACGGCCGGCTGCTGGCCACGATCTCGACAGTGCCGGCGGCGCTCATCATTCTCGACGCCGCCACCGGTCGTATCGTGCTGCAGAACAAGGCCGCCGAAGACCTCATCGGGCGCGAGCCCGCCGAGGAAGCGGGCCGCGAAGAACACTGGGCACGACTGCAGGTCACCCTGCGCGACGGCACCTCGTGCCCGCTGTCCGAGTGGCCGCCGGCCCTGGCGCTGGGCGGAGAGGTGATCGTGGGGCAGGAACTGATCGTGCGCCACGCCGACGGACGGACGATCCCGATCCTGGTCAGCGCGGCGCCGCTCCGGGACGATCAGGGCCGAATCACCGGGGCCGTGTCGGCCTTCCAGGACATCACGAACCTCTACGAGGTCGACCGCCTCAAGAGCGAATTCGTCTCGATCGTCAGCCATGAACTGCGCACGCCCCTCACCTCCATCAAGGGCGCACTCCAGCTGCTGCTCTCGGAGGTGACCCTGCCCGACCCCGACCATCGGACCCTGATGGACGTGGCGTTGTCGAACACGGATCGGCTGATTCGCATCATCAACGACATCCTCGACATCTCGAAGATCGAGGCGGGCAAGCTCGAACTCAACCCGAAGCCGTGCGCGGTGGACGACCTGGTACGCCATTCACTCCAGAGCGTGGCGCAGATCGCGCACGCCGTGTCGGTCACACTTCAGTGCGAAGTGCCGGCCGGGTTGCCGAAGGTGCTGGCCGATCCGGATCGGAGCGTGCAGGCGATCGTCAACCTGCTGTCGAACGCGTTGAAGTATGCGCCGCCCGGCTCGCAGGTCGTGTTCAGCGTTGCGGAACAGGCCGGCCGCCGGGTCTCGTTTGCCGTGTCGGACTCCGGGCGGGGCATTCCGGAGGAGAAGCTGGCGGGCCTGTTCCAGAAGTTCCAGCAACTCGACGGATCGGATTCGCGGAAGGTCCGCGGAACGGGCCTCGGGCTGGCGATCACCAAGGCGCTCGTCGAAGCGCAAGGCGGAACCGTCAGCGTGCAGAGCCAGGTCAACCGTGGTTCGACCTTCACGATCACGCTGCCGATGGCTGGATAGGGGCCGCGTCGAAGGGCGAGCCGGCTCGATGGGCCCAGGGGAGGCCGGCGGCCCGTGCAATGAGAGGCAATGAACTCGACCATGAAGGTCCTGATCGTCGACGATGAAGATGACATCCGGCTGGTGGCGCAGGTCGGCTTGACCGCGGCCGGGATGGAAGTGCTCACCGCTCCGAACGGGCCGGAAGGACTCCGCATCGCTCGCGAGCAGCAGCCCGCGGTGGTCGTCCTGGACGTGATGATGCCCGACATGGACGGCTACGCCACGCTCGACGCGCTCAGAGAGCATCCAGCGACCGCGTCGATTCCGGTCATCTTCCTGACCGCGAAGCCTCTCTCTCGAGACGACGAACGGTGGAAGCGATTGGGTGTCGTGGATGTGATTGCGAAGCCGTTTGCGCCGCGCGCACTCGCGGAACGCGTGCGGGCTATCATGGACTCGGCCTCGACGTGAACCGCATGTAGTTGCGTCAGCCGCCAGCCGTGAGCCGCCAGCCCATGGCACGCCGCCGCACCGGCAGGTGCGAAGGCGGAAGCCCACGAACTCCATTCCCGGCGTGTACTCAACCGATCGCCGGGCTTAGAATCCCGTAGGTTCGTCTCAGCAGGCGCGAGACCCTCAGATTGAGATCGATCGGATGGAAAGGCTTGCCCATGTAGTCGTCGGTGCCAACCAGATATCCCTTGGTACGGCTCGTTTCGTCGGCACTCGCCGTGAGCATCAGAATCGGCACGAACGCCGTCCGGAGATTTCGCCGAAGCTGCTTGCACGTCTCGAACCCATCCAGCCGGGGCATCATGATGTCGAGAATGACCAGGTCCGGCGGCCGGGCATTTGCCTTCTCGATGGCTTCCACTCCATCGGACGCCATGTCGATGTCCATCTCGATTGGCAGGCGCTGAAGCGTCAGCCTCACCACTTCCTTGATGTCCTCGTCGTCGTCGACCACCAGCACACGCAGGCGCTTGGCTTCGACGGTGAACCTGGTGTCGGTGGCGCCCGCGCGGGGGCCGGGTCCCGGAGCGGGCCTGGCCGGCGGGACCGGAGTCGCCGTTGAGACGGCCGGAGCCGGTGATGGAGCGGCGGCAGAAGACTCCGGAGTGACTCCCTCCATTTCCCGCAACAGCTCTTCGACCTCGTCGAGGCCCACGGTTCGGGGCTTCGCCGGCCCGGGCTTGCCGGCGGCGACAGCGGGCTTGCCTGCGCGGCCGGTTGGCCGCAGAGGCTTCACCGCCGGTACCGGGATGCGGGAGCGGTCCGGACGAACCGCTCCGGCAGCAGGAGGCGGGGCGCTCGGCCGGGCCGGCTCCTGCGCTGCGGCAGGCGGCTTCGGTACCACGACGGGAACTGCCACGACGGGCGGCCGCGCAGGCGTCCCGACAGGAACGTCCTCAGGCATGGCTGCCACCGGTGGTGGCGGTGCCACGACGGGAAGTTCTTCAGGCTTCGCTGCCATCGGCGGTGGCGGTGCCACGACAGGAACTTCCTCGGGCTCGGCTGCCATCGGCGGTGGCGGTGCCACGACAGGAACTTCCTCAGGCTTGGCTGCCATCGGCGGTGGCGGTGCCACGACAGGAACTTCCTCAGGCTTGGCTGCCATCGGCGGTGGCGGTGCCACGACAGGAACTTCCTCGGGCTCGGCTGCCATCGGCGGTGGTGGTGCCACGACTGGAACTTCCTCAGGCTCGGCTGCCATCGGCGGTGGCGGTGCCACGACGGGAACTTCCTCAGGTTTCGCTGCCACCGGTGGTGGTGCCACGACTGGAACTTCCTCAGGCTCGGCTGCCATCGGCGGTGGCGGTGCCACAACTGGGACTTCCTCAGGCACGGTCGCCATCGGTGCCGGCGGAGCGGGAACTGGTGGAGTTTCCGAGCGCGCCGGCGGCGCGACGCCGGGACCGGCCTGTGCCAGGGCGACAGCCACCGGTGCCTCAACTGGCGGCATCGGCTCAACGACAGGCGCTGCGACAGCGGGCGCGGGGGCATCGATGAGCGCCTGTGCAGACGTGGTCGCTCCGGTTGCCGCGTCGGCTGCCGCCTCGACATCGGCTCGAGCTCCGGCGGTGGAGACCAATTCGGACAGGGTGGGCGTTGCCTGCGCCGATGACGGCTGCGCGATCAACAACTCGCTCGCATTGGGGGCCGGCGGCGCGAGGTCGAAATCCACGACGCGCATGGAGGGATACCAATCTGACGAAGGTTCATCAGGCGGCATCCGAAATACCGCCGGGGCCTCCACCGGTGCGGGTGCAACCTCGACATTTGCCAGCGCATCGTCGGCCGGCCCGATGGGCTCGGCAAGGGACTGGACCAGCCCGTTCGAGTTGCAGAAGGGACAGGTGCGCCACTCAACGCTCAGCTCGCGCCCGCATCCGTGGCAGAGCGTCCTCAGGCTGTGCAGGCAGAACGGGCACGTCGCGAAGTTGGCCTGGACCAGCTTGTGGCACTTCGGGCAGCGAACATCCTCCTCTTCGAGCTGCACGACGCGAAGCACTTCCTCGGGCGTCGTGATCCCGTCCCTGATCTTGTCGAAGGCATCGGCGCGAAGCAGTTTGATGTGCGCCTGCCTGGCCGCCTTCGCAAGTTCCGCTTCCCCGGCCCGGTCGTGGATCAATCGGCGAATGGCCTGAGTCGGCTTGAGGAATTCGTACACGCCCGTCCGCCCGCTGTACCCGGTCTGCCCGCACGCCGGGCACCCGCGTCCGCGGAACATCGGCATCGTCTCTCGCGGCGTCAGGCCGAGACGGTCGAGCAGTTCGGGTTCCGGGACGATCCGTTCCCGGCACTGATCGCAGATGCGCCGCACCAGGCGCTGGGCGACGATCAGGGTGAGCGAACTCGACAGGATGTTCGGATCGAGGCCGAGATCGTAGAGCCTCGTGATAGTGGCGATCGCGCTGTTGGTATGCAGCGTGCTCAACACCAGGTGGCCGGTCATCGCGGCCTGGAAGGCGACCTCGGCGGTTTCCTGGTCTCGCGTCTCCCCCACCAGGATCACGTCCGGGTCCTGCCTCAGGATCGATCGGAGCACTCCGGCGAAGGTGAGCCCGGCCCTCGTGTTGATCTGCACCTGGTTGATGCCAGGCAGCTGGTACTCGATCGGATCCTCGATCGTGACGATGTTCACCTCGGGCGAGCGCCGGTGATTCAACATCGCATAGAGCGTCGTCGTCTTGCCGGAACCGGTGGGCCCCGTGATCAGGATCATGCCCTGCGGCTGCGCCACGGCAGACTCGAGCAGCGAGGCAGCCGACGGCGTCAGGCCGAGCTTGGCCAGTGACGGCAGCGAGCCGCCGCCCAGGACTCTCAGCACCACCTTCTCGCCGAAGTTCATCGGCAGCGTCGACACGCGCAAGTCGAGCGACTTGCCCTGGTACGACACGGCGACTCGTCCGTCCTGGGGAAGCCGCCGCTCGGCAATGTCCAGCTTCGCCAGGATCTTCAGCCGCGAGACCAGCGGCCCGTGGATCCATTTCGGCAGGTGCGTGTAGTCCCGCAGGACGCCGTCCACGCGGATGCGCACCTGGACGTCGTTGAGCGCCGGCTCGACATGCAGATCGCTCGCCCCGAACTTGATCGCGTCCGAGATCAGCAGGTTGCACATCTTGACGACGGGTGCGACCTCGGCAGCGCTTCGGGAGTAGTCCGCGTCGAGCTCGACGTCCTTCGCGCCCGAGTCCACGATCCGGAGATCGGTGACATCGGGGATGTTCGCGATGAACGATCCGATGCGATCCTCCGGATCGAATTGAGCCTCGATGGCGTCGGTGACCTCCGAGTAGGTGGCCACCACGGGCCTGACCTTCAGCGACGAGGAGAACTCGACGTCCTGGATGGCGGCGAAGTCGGAGGGGTTGGCCATCGCGAGGACGAGCGTGGTCCCCTCGATGCTCAGCGGGAGACAGGTGTACTTGCGCGCGATCTTCTCCGGCAGCTTCCTGGCGGCCTCGGGATCGATGCCGGCAGCGGCCACCCGCACGCGAGGAATGTTCAGGCTGGTCGAGAAGGCATCGGCCAGCACGTCCTCGGGAACGTTCTCGTCCCGGAGGACGATGTCGATGAGCGGTACGTTCCGCCGGCGGGCCTGCTCGAGGCTTCGCTGGAGCTGGCGCTCGGTCAGCAGGCCGGCACGGCGCAGCAGATTTTCGAGCGGCTTGGACATGATGCCTGAGGGCGCGTTGCGACCGGCCACCAGGGCCGAGTCACATACCGACATCGCATTATAGTCCCATCGATTTTTCGGCCATCCGACCGTCCACCGCGAAGGACGGACGGGCCAAGAAAAGGGGTCAGCCCTGGCGGCAGGTCCGCCGAATCGTTGGGTTTTCGGGGGGATTCCGGCGGCACGCCTCTTGAAGTCATGGCCGGTAGCCGCGTCGGATCAACGGAGTGCTCACAACAGGCAGGCGCTCTGGCATCAGCATTCCGTCTGGCAGGGCGATCCGGCGCGGCCCGTACCTCACCTCACGGCGACTCGAACCCGGGAGCCTCACCTTCGGCGCCTACCGGCGATCGATCAGCCGGCCATACTCGGTCGCTGCAGCCAGCCTCGCGAAATAGTCATACGCGACGTGCGCCAGTTCCTGGATGGCGGCTTCACCGGCCGCATCCTCGGCCAGCCAGCTCGTCATGACGACAAGGATGAATGGCCGGTTCGGGAGGTAGACGATGGCGGAATCGCCCCGGACGCCCTCCAACTCACCCGACTTGCTGGCAATGGTCACCTGCGCGGGCACGGCGCGTCGAATCGGGCTGGACTTCTCCTTCTCGAGGATTCGGATGGCCTCGGCCTGGCTCTCGGGCTTGAGGCTGTCACCTTTCCGGAGCACGTCGAGCAGGTGGGCCAGTTCGGACGGCGTCGACACGTTCTCGCGGCCCTCTCTGGCAGCAGGCGCGTCGATCATGTAGCGGCGCAGCTTCGTTGCGGGCAGACCGAGCGCAGCCATTCGAGCGGTGACCGCGTCCATGCCGAGTTTTTCGATGAGGACATTGGTGGCCGTATTGTCGCTCTCGATGACCATCAGGTTCGCGTAGTCCAGCAGCGAGAGCGCCGGCGTGCCCAGCTGAAACAGGATGCCGCCCGGCACGGCCCGCTTCCGGTTGAGCCGGAGCTCTTCGTCCAGGCGCAGGCGCCCTTCATCGGCCTGCTTGAACAGCTCGTAGAGAATGCCCAGCTTGATGATGGAGGCGGTCGGAAATACCTGTGACTCGAGGCGGGCGAACCGTTCGCCGGTCGTCACGTCGATGATGGTGTAGCCCATCACCCCGTCGAGACCCCGCGCAACCTGGTCGAGACCGGCCCGGGTCTTCTCGCGCAGATCCTGCAGCGTGGCCGACTGGCCGGCGCTTTTGGGGGCCTGGGAAGCGGCCGGCGACGCGGCCAGGACGGTCACCGCGAGCACGACGGACATCATGCGCACCGGGCACCTCCCTCACTAGGGGCTAGGGGCTAGGCGCTAGGGGCTAGGGGCTAGGCGCTAGGGGCTAGGGGCTAGGCGCTAGGCGCCGGTTCGAGCTGGCCTCCGAACCCCATCGAGGATCATCCCGACATTGCCGAAGAGAATCCACTTACTAGCGCCCAGTCCCTAGCCCCTGCTGACTAGCGCCTAGCGCCTAGTCCCTAGCCCCTGCTGACTAGCGCCTAGCGCCTAGTCCCTAGCCCCTGCTGACCAGCGCCTAGCGCCTAGTCCCTAGCCCCTGCTCCGACCAGCGCCTAGCGCCTAGTCCCTAGCCCCTGTCCTCGCTGACTAGCGCCTAGCGCCCAGTCCCTAGTCCCCCCTTGCTGACTAGCGCCTAGCGCCCAGTCCCTAGCCCCTGACTAGGCCGTGATTCTGACCACCACCGTCGTCCTGTCGTCATTGGGAGGGGCGCCGTCACAGAACGCTTCGACCGCGTCGTGAATGGCCGCCACGATGCCCTTGGCCGGCAGGTGGTGCGTCGCCCGGATCGTCTCGATGAGGCGTTCGGCTCCGAACTCGCGGCCCTGGTGGTCCATGGCTTCGAAGATGCCGTCGGTGCAGAGCGCGAAGACGTCGCCCACGGCCAGCTCGAGCGTGACTTCGTCGTAGGTGACGTTCGGAAACGAGCCGAGCGGCATGCCCGCCAGCGCCACCTGGGCGCACTCGCCGTCGTGCCATCGGATGGGAAAGGGCAGCCCGCTGTTGGCCAGGACCGCCGTGCGCCGCTTGAGATCGAACTGCGTGTAGCAGAGCGTGCAGTAGTACTCGAACAGCTGCCGCTCGTGCAGGATGTCGTTCATCGCCGCCAGCACGCCGCCCGGGCTCGACCGGACCGTGGTGTAGCGGCGGCGGTAGGTGCGCGATCGGACCAGCTCACCGGCGAACGCGCTGTAGAGCGCCGCGGGCACGCCCTTGCCGGACACGTCCCCGACGGCGACCGACAGGGTGTTGGACTCGACCGCCATGAATTCGTACAAGTCGCCGCCCAGCTCGCGCGCCGGTTCGAAGCGCCACGCGGCGTCGACGCCTTTCAGCCGCTTCGGCAGCTGGGTGGGCAGCAGCGCCGCCTGCACGCGCTGGGCGAAGCGCAGTTCCTTTTCCATGCGGGCTTCGTTGGCCCGAATCTCCTCGTAGAGCCGCGCATTCTCGATGGCCACCGCCGCGTGGCCGGCGAGCGGCGTGAGCAGCTCCACGTGCTGCTTCGAGAAGGCGCCGACCTCCGGGCTCTCCAGGTCGAGCACGCCGATGCACCGGTCTTTCACGAGCAGCGGGATGACGAGCTCGGATCGGGCGTCCTCGACGACCTTGATGTAGCTCGGATCCGTGGTGACGTCGGATACGAGCACCGGCGCCTTGGTCACGACGGCGCGCCCGACCAGGCCGTCGCCGGCCTTGATGCGCTTGATCAGGATCCGCTCGTCGTATCGCACCGCGTGCTTCATCACCAGCTCGTTGGTGCCCTCGTCCAGGAGCAGGATCCCGAAGGTCCGGTACTCGATGATCCGCTTCAGCAGGTGCGCGATCCGCTTGAGCAGCTGGTCGAGATCGAGGATCGACGACATTTCGCGGCCGATCTCCGCCATGGTCTCGAGGGCCGCCGAATTGCGAACCTCGGCTTCGAACAGCCGGGCGTTCTCGATGGCGATGGCGACGGCCGAGGCGAGGTTGCGAAGGGTCTCGACCTCGGCGGGTGTGAACTCGCCGAGGTTGCGGCTCAGGAGGTTGAGCGCGCCGATCGATCGGCCCTTGCGCCGCAGCGGCACGACCAGTTCGGCTTTCGTGCCGGGAACGGCCTCGACGTAGCGCGGGTCCCTGGTCACGTCATTGGCGAGCAGCGGCCGCCCGGCCGCGACGGCGGCGCCGACGATCCCCTGATCGAGCGTGAGCCGCAGCGATCGAGCGTGCTCCGGGTAGCCGGTCGAATACGCGATCCGCAGGTCTCCGCGACGCTCATCGAGCAGATAGATGGCAAACGCGTGGAAATCCGTGACGCGCGCGATGAGCTCGGGCAGCTTCCGCAGCAATTCGTCGAGATCCAGCACCGACGCCACCTCGCGCCCCAGCGCGAAGAGCGTCGTGAGCAGCTGGTGCTCGCTCTTCAACTCGGCGATCAGCGCGGGATCGGCCGAGGACATGTCAACCTGGGTTGGGTCCATCACGGATCGAATTATACTTGAGGGGCCGTCCCCCTTCCGGGGACCGGCGACGGGACGGGCCGCACCCCGGGCCAGACAGGAATCCTCGTGGACTATTCACTGCCCCTTGATCAGTCGTTCATCCAGCGCATCCTGCCCCATCGGTATCCGTTCCTGCTGGTGGATCGCATCACGGAGTTCGAGCCGGACAAGCGCATCGTCGGCGTCAAGAACGTGGTCTACGACGAGAAGCTCCTGTGGCGGGAGCCCGGCAAGCAGCCGTCCCTGCCCTGGACGATCCTGACCGAGGCGGTGGCGCAGGTCGGCGCGATCATGATCCTCGCCAAGCCGGAGAACGCCGACAAGCTCATCTTCTTCATGGGCATCGATCATGTCCGGTACCGGAAGCCCGTGTTCGCCGGCGACCAGGTCGAGATCGAGGCGACCATCAGGCGCCTGCGCAGCAAGATGGGCTGGCTGCACGGCATCGCGCGCGTGAACGGCGAGGTGATGGCCGAAGGCACCATGACCTTCGCCCTCGGCCCGAAGGGCGACGACCAGCTGTCGGTGGTGGACTAGCGGAACTGATCAGACCGGCTGGCTGAGCTCGCGCGGGAGCGCCTCGCGCACGCAGTTGCGTCCGTCTTCCTTGGCCCGATACAGCGCGGCATCGGCGCGCCCGATCACCGACGACACTTCAATCTCGTTCGGCGCGGCGACCGTCAGCCCGACGCTCGCCGTCACCGAGATCGTGCTTCCGCCCCAGGTGACCCGGAGATCGGCGACGGCTCGGCGCACGGTTTCCGACACGCGCCGCGCGCCCTCGAGCGGCGTCTCGGGCAGCACCACCATGAATTCCTCGCCCCCGTACCGGCACTTGATGTCGCTGGTGCGCAGCACCTCGCGCAGCCTGCGTCCCACGGCGGCCAGCAGCTCGTCGCCCGCCTGATGTCCATGCTGATCGTTGACCTCCTTGAAGTGGTCAAGATCCAGCATGATGGCCGAGATCGGCAGGTGGGACCGGTACGACCGGCGCAGCTCGGAGGCGAGCGTGTCGATCGAGTGCGTGCGGTTGAAGCAGCCGGTGAGGCCGTCGCGCAGGTTGTTCTCGCGGACCTCGCGGAACAGGTCGGCGTTCCGAATCGCGATCGCCAGCACGGACCCGGCGGCCGCCATCACGCTCTTCTGGCCCCCGGTCGGCGCCGAGGCGCCAAGGGGCAGGCCCACCAGGCCCATGGGCTGGCCGGCTGCCGTCAGCGGCAGGCACAGGTCGTGTTCGCACGTGGTCCACTCGCGATCGTGTTCCTGTCCCTTCCAGGACGTGAAGAAATCCTCGGCCAGCCGCTCACGCCGCGCGTCGACCGTCTCCTTGTCGGCTCCCGTCGCCCCGATCAGGGACTCCCAGTGCCCGCCGACCCGCACCACCACCCACCCGTCCTCGCGGCCGAGCAGCTGCGGGAGGTAGCGGAGCACGTCGTTGTGGATGGCGGTGACGTCGAGCGCGCGCGCCAGCGCCCCGCTGAACGCGACGAGGCGCTCGAGTTCGGCAGCCCTGGCCTGAGCCTGCCGGACTTCGGTCGAAGCGGCCAGCGCCTGGGCGCGGGACTCGTGGCGACGGCCCTGCGCGTGCAGGATCATGACCACGGTGAGGATGATGAGGCCCGACAGCAGGTTCAGGCCCCAGTTCTCTTCGATGCTGCTCGCGAACTCGATCACCCGCGAGAGGGGCCGGGAAAAGACCACGAACACGGCCGCGGTCAGCCCAGCGATCAGCATCAGGTCGTTGCGGCTGTAGAGCTTCATGGGACACCCGCCGGATGGCGGAGACACGCTCGTGGAACATCCTGCCGCATACCGGCTTCGTCACGGTCAGCGACCGGAGCCGGGCGGGCGCGTGTCTGATCGCGCCTTCCTGGCTGCCGGTCCTGATTCCCGCGTCGCTGCCCCCGCTACTCGAGCCGCGTCTTCGCGGCGATGAGCTTTGCGGAGACAGCCTTGACCGCCAGCTCGGTGGCTTCACCGAGGATGGTGTCCTGGAAGTCCGACGAACCGATGTTGATCGACCCGCTCCCGCCCTTGCCGCTGCCCGAGCCGGCAGCCCCGAGCAGGAGGCCGCTTCGCGAGGAGGTGCCGTCACCCTTCGCGCTGGCCATGATCTCGCCGGTGCTGGTGTCGATGATGCGCGCGGTGATCGCGACGGTCGCCTTGCCCTTCGACGTCCCGACCTGCCCGAGGCCCAGCTTGCCGCCTCCGAACGCGCCGGCGTTGACGCCGAGGTTCTTGTTCTCCATGCCGAACTTGGTGATGGTGCCGACGATCATGTACTTCACGCCGAGCGCCTTGCCGATCCTGGCGACCTGGGCCGCGGATGGATCAGCGCGATCGCTGTTCGAGAAGTTCTGCTCGTTCAGCAGCGTCCCGAGCTTCTTGCGCTCGATGATGCGAAAAGCGCCATCGTTCACCAGCTCGTCCACCAGCAGGTCGGCAATGCCCTTGCCGATGTCGTCGTTGCCGCTCCACCAGTGCTGGATCGAACCGAAATCGAAGTCAATCACCGCCACGGTCGGCCGAGTGCTCTTGCCTTCCTGGGCCGTCGCCGTGCCGGCGCCCGCGATCGCCCAGACGGCGACCGTGGCCATTGCGATGCCGCCAAGCCACCTACGCATGAGTTCCTCCCATCAAGTTATCGCCCGCAGCGAAACCGCCCGCATGTCAGGCCGGGCAGGCCAGAGACGGTCAGCCTCCTTAGATGCGGCGAAAACGAGCTTAGTCATGCTCAAGTATGGTGTCAAGAATTCCGGGCGCAAGCGGAATCGTTGCGTCCCCAGCCGATCGGGTCAACGCCCCCCTGGCGCGAGGTCCCCGCACTCCGGGCCTCCAAGGTGCCCGGGCTCCACGTGCATCGGGGCTTGGAAAACGAGCCCGAAAGGGGTAGAAAGGAGCCGAGCCATGCGGAACTGCCCGAGCTGTGAGTCGAACAGAATTCACCGGTCGCGAACCAGGACGTTCGTCGAGCGTCTTCGGCGGCAGTTCTCGTCAAAGAGGCTCTTCCGGTGCGAGACCTGCGGCTGGCGCGGATGGGGAATGGACACCGAAACCGATGCCAGGCCGGAGGATCAGGTCACCAATGGCCTCCCGCCGCCCGACCTGCGCGCGCTCGATGCCGAGCTCGACGAGCTGGCCAGGCAACCCGCCGACCGCGAGGCGGCTGAACCGCAGAAGTAGCATGCCTCGGGCCGCCCGCTATCGGCGGCTCACCCCGAACGATTTCTTCAGCCGCGCGAACAGTCCGGGCTCACCCGGCTCGGGAGGCGTCGCACGCCCGGCCGCTTCGATCTTGTTGAGCGCGTCCATGACCGTGGGCACCACCGCGATGCCCATCCGTCCGGCCTTGATCTCGATCGACGCCACATCGGGGGTCCCTCGCGCGACGAAAATGGCCCACGCGCGCGACTCGGTCGCCACGTCGACGCAGTTCTCGAGCCGGTCGTCGACCAGCGCATCCAGTGTCAGCGCCGCCGCGATCTTTCCCCGCGATCCGCGCGTCGTGTAGACGCTCGGCATGTCGAAGCCGTGCTTGCGCAGCCAGCGTTGCGTCTGCACCTGCACGGTCTGGCCGCCGGTCGACGGGCGCTGCGTCACGAAGATCACATCCCACCGGAGGTCTTTCGCCAGTCGTGCGAGGTGCGCGACCACGCCCGCTTCCGTCTCGTCCAGCTTCATCCAGAAATCGGCCGTGTCCTCGACGCGTCGCCAGAGCTGCGTCTGCTGTCGCTGGCTGAGCCGCGCGAGAACAGGTAACTTCTCCTGGACGGGAATGGATGGTGGAGAACCAGGACCCGCGTCCCCTCCCGGCTCCGCCGGGGCCTCGGCGTCGTCGGTCGTCACGTCGCCGGAGGAAGGGTTGATGCCGGCCTGCCGCCGCGCGCCGGATTTCCTCCCGGCCCGATCGCGGCCGAACATCTGCTCGGCAAGCGTGGTCAGCGCGCCGTCCATGTCGGCCAGCACGCCGTCCATGTCGAAGGCGATTCTCATCTCGTGACCCGACATCCGGTCGGCAATCGACGGGGCCTCATCCGGCACTGATTATACCGGTCGGCGCGCCAGGCCGGGCCTGGGAACTCCCCGAGCCGCCCGCTACCAGTATCCGGAGCTGCGCTTATAATCCCTGTTGTGAATCAGCCGGCCGACCCGTCTCGCCTCACACGACCCGAAGCGTTCGCCCGCCTGTTCGAGTCGGTCCACGAAGGCGTCTATATCGGCGTCCTGAGCCCATTCGGCGACGCGACCATCGCCGCCAATCCTTACCTGCGCCTCATCTTCGGCTACGCCGGCGATACGCCCGAAGAGGCCCTGCGCCCGTTCGATCCCTCGCGCTTCACCGATCCGGCCGCGCGCGGGCTGTTCGTCGATCGCCTGGGACGCGAAGGCTCGGTCACCGACTATCTGCTGCGCCTGCGGCGCGTCGACGGCAGCGCGATCTGGGTCGAGGTGACGGCCCACGCGGCGCGCCGGCACGACGACTCGGTGGCGATCGAGGCCCTGGTCCGCGACGTCAGCGACCGGAAGAAGCTCGAGGACCAGGCCCGGGACCTCTATTCGCAGCTGCTCCAGGCCGAGAAGATGGCCGCCCTGGGCCAGACCATCTCGGGGGTCGCCCACGAGTTGAACAACCCGCTCGCCACCATCCTCACGTGGGCCGAACGGCTGTCGGGACGCGACACGGATCCGCAGTCGCGTCGCGGCCTCGAGGCGATTCTCAGCGAGTCGGAACGCGCCGCGCGCATCGTGCGCAACCTCCTGACCTTCGCCCGCAAGCGTCACACGACCCGGACGATGGTCGACATCAACCAGGTCGTGCGCGAGACGCTGGCGCTTCGCGCCTACGAACAGCGCGTTACCAACATCAGTGTCATCGACGCGCTGGCCGCCGGGCTTCCGCAGATCTTCGCCGACGCGCACCAGATCCAGCAGGTGCTGCTCAACCTCATCATCAATGCCGAGCAGGCCATGCTCACCTCGAACGGCCGCGGGCTGATCGTGGCCCGGACCTGGCAGGATTCCGATCGCGAATCGGTCATCCTCGAGGTCAACGACGATGGGCCGGGCGTACCGGACGAGGTGAAAAGCAAGATCTTCGATCCGTTCTTCACGACCAAGGAAGTCGGCAAGGGCACCGGCCTCGGCCTCACCGTGGCCTACGCCATCGTGCAGGAGCACGGCGGCCGGCTCTGGGTCGAATCCGAGATCGGCCAGGGGGCATCGTTCTTCGTCGAGCTGCCCGCCTCCCGAGGCAAGCTCAGGCCCGCCCCGGCGACCGCGGCCCAGCCCGAGGCCATTCCCAGGCTCGATGGCCGCGCCATTCTCATCGTCGAGGATGAAGCCCAGCTCGCGTCCGCCATGGCGGAAGCGTTCACCGATGCGGGGTTCCTCGTCGATCGCGCCGGCGACGGGGAGGAGGCGCTGGCCTGCGTCCAGGAAGGCCACTACGACGTGATCGTCTGCGACCTGAAGATGCCCCGCATGGACGGCATGCAATTCTACGCGGTGCTGGTCGAACAGGTGCCGAGCATGACCGAGCGCGTGCTGTTCGTGACGGGCGACGTCATAGGCACCGAGGCCGAGCGCTTCCTGGCCGAGAGCGGGTGCCGCTGGCTCGCCAAGCCATTCCGCCTCGGCGATCTGCTGCGTACCGCCAAGGAAGTGGCAGGGTCGTGAGGGGCATGGGGCAGGTTACAGGTTACAGGTTACAGGTTACAGGTCGCGGGCTTAGGCCTTAAGCCTTAGGGCTCAGGGCTTGAGCCTCAAGCCTTAGGCCTCAGGCCCTACGCATTGAGGGTCAGGGCCTGGGGCCTGGCTCCAGTCTCTGTGCAACCCTTTAGTTGACAAAGGCTTCCGGCTTCGTCAAAATCCTGACGCTGCCGGGGTTCCTCTTCGGCAACCTGAATGGCTGATAAGCACCTGCTGCTCGTCGAAGACGAAGCGCCGCTGCGCGAGGCGGTGGCTGAACGCCTGTCCGATCATGGCTTCAAGGTCGAGCAGGCGGCCAGCGGCGAGGAGGCGCTCGCCCGGATTGCCGAGTTCGCCTTCGATATCGTCATCACCGACCTGCGGCTTGGCGACGGCATCGACGGCAACCGGGTCCTGGCGGATGCGCGCGCCCTCTACCCTGACATCATCGGCATTGTCGTCACGGGCTATGGCACCGTCAAAGACGCGGTGGATGCCATCAAGCGCGGAGCCGCGGACTTCATCACCAAGCCGTTTCAGTTCGACGAGCTGCTGCACGTCCTGAACACCTCGCTCGAGCAGCGGAGGCTGCGTTCGGAGAACGCCTACCTGCGCCGGCAGCTCGAGGTGCGCTATCGATTCGAGGGCATCGTCGGCAAGGCCCGGGTGATGCGCGATCTGTTCCAGCTGCTCGAGACCGTCGCCTCCACCAGCAGCACCATCCTGGTCTCGGGGGAGACGGGGACGGGCAAGGAGCTGGTCGCGCGGGCGATTCATCACAACAGCCCGCGGCGGGCCCACCGGTTCGTGGCGATCAACTGCAGTGCGATTCCCGAGACGCTGCTCGAAGCGGAGCTGTTCGGCCACGCGCGCGGCGCGTTCACCGGCGCGGTTGCCTCACGCGCCGGGCAGTTCGAGGAGGCGCATCGCGGCACGCTGTTCCTCGACGAAGTCGGCACGATGAGCCCGGCCCTGCAGATGAAGCTGCTGCGCGTCCTGCAGACGCGCGAGGTTCAGCGCCTGGGCGACACGCACGTGATCAAGGTCGACGTGCGGATCGTCGCCGCGACCAATTCCGACCTGTCGAAGCTGGTGGCCGAGGGCCAGTTCCGCGACGATCTCTACTACAGGCTGAACGTCATTCCCGTGCACCTGCCGCCGCTGCGCGAACGCAAGGAGGACGTCCCCCTGCTCGTGCAGCACTTCCTCGGTGAACTGGATAAGAACTCGCCGTCGCGGGATCCGCGCAGCCCGGGAGCGCTCGAGCCGCGCGTCGTCTCCCAGGACGCGATGCGGCACCTGATGGCGCACGCCTGGCCGGGTAACGTTCGCGAGCTCGAGAACGTCCTCGAGCGCGCGGTGGCCCTGAGCGGCGGACGCCGCCAGATTGAGGTCAGCGACCTGCCGCCGGCGGTCCGGGCTGCGGGAGAAGCGGCGGTGCTGCCCGCCGAGGTGCCGCTGACCGACGCAGGTCTCGATTTCGCCGGCTACATCGACTCCATCGAGCGGGAGCTCATCCACCGGGCCCTCGACAAGACGGGCGGGAACCGCGGCCAGGCCGCGCGCCTGCTCAATCTCAAGCGCACGACGCTCGTCGAAAAGCTGAAAAGGATGGGCGGAGTCTAGAGGGAAGGCCGCGGCCTGGACGGGTCCCGACCTGGCAGGGTGTCAGTCCCCGCTGACTGGATGCGGCACGGCTGCGCTCGATTGCGCCGGCGGCGCCATGATCGCGCACGCCTTGGTCCCAATCCACATCAGCACCAGCAGCACCAGCGCGAGCACGGCGGCCCTGCCGGCGTCTCGAAACGTTCCGGCGCCGTCTCGACGCCGATGCCTCTTGGTGCTTGTGGCGATGGCGGTGGCCACCGTAGTGCCGGGTGCGCCGAAACGTGTTGACGTCCGGGCCTGGAGGCGGCTCGGTCGCGGCGTCGAGTGGTGCGGGCACCTCGTCTGCCGCGATCGGCTGGGCGATCGCCACGACGCGATCTTCGGCCGGGTCGCCGACGATTTCCGAGAGTCCCAGATCGTCCACCGGGCGGGCGGGTTCGCCGTGGGGCCGTGCCGACACACGGTGGTGCCGCGCCGCCCCGTGACCTTCCGGGCCGGACGAATCGTGCTCGAAGTCTTCGCGCGACAGCCACCCCGACCACTGGCACTTGCTGCAGGTGAATCGATGGAGGCCCGCCACTCTCTTCACGATCGGCGACATCGGGTGATGGATGCGCCGAAGACGATGGGACCCACACTTCGGGCAGAACGCCATTGCTGAACTCCGCCGACATTGTACCAGCGGCCAAGTCCTCTGCCCCGGGCCGGCCCAAATTTCTCGTGCAATACGGCGGAGAGCCGATGGACGCGGGCGCGCTAGTGAGCCGCGCCGCCGCTCGACTTCCTGACGGCGATCGCGCAGAGCACCGCGAACAGGGCCGCATTGCCCGGCATCTGCAGCGAGAACTCGACGATCTCCTGGAAGGCCATCGCGACAATGCCGGTCACCGCGCCAAGCCTCAGCCAATACCCGACGCGATCGTCGCTGCCGTGCTTGAACCGCCGGTAGACCTGGCGGGCAAAAAGGAGGATTAGCAGCGCCGCTGGGATCGCCACGAGGTAGCCGCCCTCGGCGAGCAACTGCAGGTAGTCGTTGTGTGCTTCGATATAGTGCGCCGATTCCACGTCGTGCGTCTGATAGAACAACGTGGCCGTGCCGTACGTGTTGAAGCCGGTGCCGAACGCCGGGAACAGGTTGTGGATGCGCCACGCATCGTTCCACGCCCCGGTGCGTCCGCCAAGCTGCGAGTCGACCTCGGCGAACCGCGCGGCGATTGCGTCGACCCCGGCCCAGCCCACCGAGACAATCGCAACCAGCACCAGGTACGCGACAAGCCAGTTGCGCCGGCTCCGGGTGGCCTGGCGCCTCATCACCTGGAACGCGCTCAGCAGGAGCGCCACCAGGAAGCACGAGATCCCCGAACGCGACAGCGTCATCACCAGCGCCAGCCCCATCACCAGGATGCTGAAGCCGGTCAGGACGGCGCGGTTCGCGTCGGGCGTGGCGAACCAGAGGACCTTCTGTCGAAATCCGGGTTTCACACCATGCATGCCCCTGGCGATCTGTGACGCGAACAGTCCGATGGCGATCGGCAGGGCCAGCAGCATCCAGCCCGCGAAGTGATTGCGGTTGATGAACGGGCCGAACGCCATCGTGCCGGCGTTGATTGGCTCCCAGAACCCATAGACTTTGCCGTTCCACAGCGCCTTCTGGACGATGGCGATGATCGACATCGCGACACCGAGCGCGACCAGCCCGGGGGCGAATGTTCGAAGATCGAATCCGTCCAATCCCCGGGCGAGGCCCAGCAGGAAGACTCCCAAAGCCAGAACGAAGCCCAGCCCTCGCAGCGTCTGCTCGGGATTGATGGAGAGGGGGTGCCTGATCTCGACAATGGAAGGGCTGCTGTCGGGTGCGCCTGCTTTTGGATTCGGTGCGCCCGGCAGCGCCGTAATGCCGCGGGCGGCGGCCTGCTGATTGAGCGTGACCTGCACCGCGTACTTCAGGTCGTAGTTGCGAAGAACATCGTCGGTGGCCGGGCTTGCCCACAAGAGCGTGTAGCGCGAGACAGGAACGAGCTGCGCGAGAATGGCCAGGGCCAGCAGCGCGAGGCCCAGGGCGACAGGCCCGTTCGGACGGCGGCGCACGCGGGGCGCGGGCCGCACCAGTCCCCAGAGTCCGACCAGCGTGCAGGCGCCGAGCAGTCCCCAATAGGCCCACGGGTAGACTGCGCCGAACGCCAGGCATCCCCACGCCACGATCAGAAGGACAGGCCATGCCATCTGTCACCGTCCAATCAACGCGGCCTGACCCGCGCAGCCGATTGTCGGGCGGCCGGTGGAAGCAGCCACGCGGCTCCCACTCGCGCTCGCCGGCAAGTCGCATCTTCGGGGTGCCGTCGGCGGAACCGTGGGGCCCCCGAGACCCCACGGCGATTTCGGCCCCTTCGAAGCGACTTGCCGAACTGACGAAGCTCGGCTCGGCTCAAGGGACCCGCATCGCTGCTACCACCGGCCTCCCCCGCCAGCCGCCACCCTGGACCGCCCGTCACCGGCCCGCGTGAATCGACCCTATCTCCGGTGCAGACGCACGACGTCGCCGACGGCTTCGATGACATCCTCCACGTCCTGATCGGTCAGGCGCGGGTGCAGCGGCAGGCTGATCAGCCGGTGGAACTCGCGCCACGCGACGGGAAACGCTTCGGCCGCGAAGCCGTACTTGTCCCGGTAGTAGGGGTGCACGTGGACCGGAATGAAGTGCACCGAGGTCCCGATGTTCCGCGCCTTGAGCTCTTCGATGAACCGGTTGCGGTCGATCGCCAGCCGGTCCAGGTTCAGCCGGAGCGGATAGAGGTGCCAGGCAGACTCGACCTCGGTGCGCTCGGTGGGCATCTGCACTTCCGGCATCTTCGAGAACGCCGCGTGATACGCCTGCACCACTGCCCGGCGCCGCGCCTGAAATGCCGGCAGCTTCTTCAGTTGCTGAAGGCCGATCGCCGCGTGCACGTCGGTCATGTTGCACTTGAATCCGGGCAGCACGACCTCGTAGTACCACGACCCTGCGGCGCTGTAGCGCTTGTACGCGTCGCGGCTCATGCCGTGCAGGCTCCACATGCGCGCGCGATCGATGAGCTCGCGCGAACCGGTCAGCATGCCGCCCTCGGCCGTCGTCATGTTCTTGGTCGCGTAGAAGCTGAAGGCCGTCGCCGTGCCGATCGTGCCGATCATGCGTTGCCGGTAGCGCGCCGGAAGGGAGTGCGCCGCGTCTTCGAGGACGAAGAGGCCGCGCTGACGCGCCAGGTCCAGCAGCGGGTCGAGGTCGCACGGGTGGCCGTAGAGGTGCACCGGCATGATGCCCTTGGTGCGGGGCGTCACTGCCCGCTCGACCGCCCGGGGATCGATGCACAGCGTGTCGGGCTCGACATCGACGAGCACCGGCCTGGCGCCGAGATGTTCGATGACGTGGACCGTCGAACAGAAGGTCATCGTCGTGGTGATGACCTCGTCTCCCGGGCCGACGCCGAGCGCCGCCAGGCCGACCTGCATGGCGTCTGTCGCCGAGAAGACCGCAAGGGCGGCCTCCGCACCGACGAACGCGGCGAAATCCTCTTCGAGCCGCCGGGCCTTGGGGCCGGTGGTGATCCAGTCCGTCTTGAGGGTGTCGACGACCTCGGCGATTTCTTCGGGGCCGAGATTGGGCGGGGAGAACGAAAGAAAGGATGTTCTGGGCATGACAGGCGCCTCGCGGCGCCATCATACCCCGGGTTGAGCGTTTCAGTGGGGTCTGGCCGGGCCCTCCACATCTCCGAGCCGGGCCGACACTTCTTCGTACACACGATCGATATGGCTCACCACGTCCGCCCGGCTGGTCTCGACTTGAGCTGCCAGGGACTTGAGCTGGCGGTCCATCTTGACGAACCGTTGGTCCACCTTGTCGAAGCGTTGGTCCACCTTGTCGAAGCGCTCCCGCGTATCGAGCGACAGATTGACCAGAGCCAGCCGGACATCAGCGAGTTTCGTCTCGAGCGAGGTTCCTTTCGCGTCGAGCGAGGTCACCTTCGCGTCGAGCGAGGACGCGGTACCCTCCGCGCTCGCCAGCCTGCTGTCGATACGGGACAGGTGCGTATCGATGCCCTTCAAAGCGACGACGATCTCAGGAGTGTGATTCGAGTCCATGGAGACGACCTTTGCGACGATTGTGCCATACGTCCAGCCGTTCCCGTCGCCACGATTCCTTCGAATAGTCGGCCGGAACGTCATCGCGCAGACATGAGGCACCGGAAGAACCCGGCAGCAACTGCCATCTCAGCGGTCGGCTAGTGCTGCAATTGCTGCCGGGATGCATTTTCGCTCTGTTCCGATCAACTCCTGCGTGAGGCGCGAGCTTTCTCCGCGCGTCGTGGCGCTCTGCGCGCTCTTACCTCGGCGGATTGTGCCGGTTCAACACTACGTGTCGGCTCAGCGTTTCCGGCCTGTTTCATCGGGGGCACCGCCCTGCCCTGCCTGGAAGCGGCGGCCTTGCTGCGTGTTCGGGACGTCCGCCGAATCAGGTCTGCGAGGTTCGCGTCAAACAACTTCTCCATCTCAACCTGGCTATCGCGGGGTGATTCGCCGTCGGCGACGACCGTGACGAATCCCCGATAGGTCGCCCTCCAGCGACCATCATCGAGTTGCGCATACTGTGTGTGGGATACCAAGGCCTCTGATGCCTGCCACATCGTGCACCTCCCTTCTCGAACAGCCCGAACGACGACGATGCCATCGTCGGATGGGATGGTCAAGATGAGTGCATGACGCTGATGAGCGACGAGCGCTCAATCGAATGAAAGGAGTCCGTGCGTGGAGTGTTGTTGCGGAGGATTTCCCGGGAGGAGGATCCGGAGTGCCGTGCACGTACGCGGCAAGGGCCGCGCGCGTGCGGCCCCTGGTCTGTCGACGATCGAGTCCCGGGGTGTTTCCCGGGGTGACGAGGAAGCTACACGATCTTCTTCGCCTTGGACGCCTTCTTCGCACGAGGCTTCTCGGCGGCCATCGCCAGCGGCATCCGCGCCCAGGTCGCTTCCAGCTCTTCGGATGGCGCCGAGGGTGTCGACTTCGGCCCGGCGAAGGCGCGGATCGTGGTCGTGGATGCGGTGGCCAGCTGCCCTTTCAACGTCTTCGGCTTCTGCTGGAAGGCCACGACGGCGTTCTGGAGAATGCTCGCGGCAGAGACCGGAGAGGTTTCCGATCCGAGCGCCGCACGGAGCCGCTGGACGGCGCGCGCGTGCAGCTGGGACACTCGCGATTCGTTCACGCCGATCGAGTTGCCGATGTCCTTCATCGTCACTTCGCCGTAGTAGTAGAGGCTGATGACCTTGCGTTCGCGCCACGGCAGCGAGGCGATCGCCGCGCGCACCCGGTCCTCGGTTTCCGTGCGCTCGTAGGCTCGGTGCGGCGACTCGGGCTCGGAGGGAATCAGCGCGGCCGGCAGGCTCGACTCGTCCACGTTCTCGAAGCTGGCATGCGGCGAGGTGGATTCGATCGTGTTGATGCGCACGATCGTGCGATTGAGGCGCTTCTCGTCGGACCCGACCCTGGCGGCGAGATCGGCCACTGAGGGTTCGCAGCCCATCTCGCGGCGCAACTCCTCGCGTGCGGCCTCGAGCTCCCGGCGAACCCGGCGAACGCCGCGCGGCCAGGCTTCGCGGCGCAGCGCATCGATCATCGCCCCGCGCACCCGCCGCTCGGCAAAGGTCTCGAACTTGATCCCGCGGCCCTCGTCGAACCGCTGGGCCGCGTCGATGAGACCGATGACGCCGTCCTGCACCAGGTCGCCGATGTCGATCGAATGAGGCATCGAAGCGGCCATCCGCCGCGCAAGCGCCTCCACGAAGGGCAGCGTCTTGATCAGGCGGCTGTGCGGATCGGTTACGGCTGTATGAGCGTGCATGATCGCGTCTCCTCGGAAGGTCCTGACCGCGCGGTCGGGCGTGGCCAGTTGACGAACGGCTGGACTCAGGAATACCCCGGCCGGGCCGCTCGCGGACTCAGGCTACTGCACCGGGGATGCCAAGCATCGAGGGTTCAGGGCCTGGGCCGGCACCCGCCAGATTCGTCAGCGTAACTTACTGTAAGGAAATGACTTGCGTGTGTTCAGACGCGCATCAGTGTGCAGTGGCGCCGAGGCGCGAGCCATTCCGTGCGTCAAATCCTTGACCGCGCGGGCAGCAGGGCTCGTCAATCCTTTGACAACTCCGAAATCGACATCGCCGAAACTTTAGGGTGAGTTTGGCTGCATGTGACCGGGGCAGGCGCACGGACAAGGAGCGGCCGTTGGACGTCGGTTCGACGCTGGGTGCGGCTGGTTGGGACATGGCGGCCGGGAGTCTCGGCGCAAGATGGGCGGTGAGTTGTCGGTCGCGGGATGGCTGAGGTCAGCCGGCTTGCGTGCCAGGCCGGTCGTGGGCCCACGTGGCAGCGGCGGGTCGAGGACCTGCCGTGAGCGGCCTGGGACAGAGCCAGGGTGTCCCAGGGCGCTGCGAGTCGCCGAAGCCGCAGGCCTCGAGCGGGTCCTCAGGCGAGTCGTTCGAGTTGAATGACTGCAGGCGCGCTGCTACTGCTCGCTCGGAATGGCCTTCGCCCTGATGAGCCGCACGGTTGCCAGCGCCTCCAGGGCGCCGGCGACAACCTGTGTGGCGCGCGACTTGTTGCTCGCGTCGGTAGACTTCAGTTCGAGCAATTCGGCGTGCGACAGGATGATTCCGAGCTGGTTGTTCAGCTTGTGAAACAGCTGGCGCAACTCGGCGTCTTCCATGGGCGTGTCCCGCGGTCCCGCCACCGCGGCCTGGTCGCAGGTGCGCGGCATCATAGCGTCTTTCTGGCCTCGAACTGGAACGGTGCGGCGATGACCTGCTGACCGAGTTCGTGCGGGTCCCGCCACAGCGAGTCGACGAAGATCCGGATCGATCCGCCGGCGGTCCGGACGTAGTCGACCTTGCCCCCGGCGATCCAGTTGTAAATCGTGCGGCGGCTGACGCCAACCAGCTCGCACGCCTTCATGATTGAGATAGCCTTTCGTTCCACGCCTTTGCCTCCGCAAATAAGCGTATCGGCCGTTCAGCGCCTGCCTGTAGGGTCCAGGGGGACTTCGGACCCGCCCGAGCAGGGAGAAGGCTGCGGAACCCGTTATAATGGGCCGACTTCCCCCGGCCCGAATGGGCGCGATTCCAGGAGGAGGGCACGCCGTGCTTCGCGAGTCTTTCTTCAGCCGACAGCTGGCCTCTGCCTTCCCGACGGTGAGCGACCAGGCGGCCTCGGTGGCCCAGACGCTGGCTGTTGCGCGTCTCGCGCTGGTCACGATGGCCCTGGTGGCGATCACGGTTGATCCGCCCGCGCTCACGCAGTTTCCCTCCCACGTGATCCTCACGCCGCTGCTGCTTTCGTTCCTGGTTTACAGCGTCGCGATCATGGTGGCCGCCCGCCGCTCGCCCCTTGGAGTGCTTCGCCAGGGGCTGCGGCTGCATCTCGCTGATTTCGCCTGGATCGTGACGTTGACGACGGTCACCGGCGGCGCCGACAGCCCGTTTGCGGCGCTGTTCACCTACACGCTGCTGTCGGCAGGTTTTCGTTGGGGCCTGCTGGCGACGCTTGCCACCGGCGCCGGCGCCATTGCCGTCATCGTCGGCGAAGCCGTCGTCAACATGATCTGGCCGTTCAGCGCCCCGATTCATCTCAACACGGTGCTGATTCGCGGCACCTACCTCGCGCTCGGCGCGGCCCTCATCGGCATCCTGGCGCAGGAGGAACGGCGGCAACGGCTGCGGTCCCTCTCGGTCACGCGGATCATGAGCCACGTGCGTGTGGATTCGGGCATGGTCGCCAGCGTCCGCGCCGTGTTCGAGGACCTGCTCGAGTATTTTTCTTCGCCGCGGGGAGTGCTCGCGATCGAAGAAGAGGGCAGCGACAAGGTGTTTCTGTGGCACGTCAGCCGCGATGCCGACAGCGCAAGACTGAGCGTGCGCCTGACGCACGAGGAGGCCGAGTCGGCTGGGACCTACATGTTCCCGCTGCCGCGCGCGGTCGACGCGGTGAGGCTGGTCCGCCGCGACGAGGCCGGCGAGCCCGAGTTGCTGGTGGTGGACGAGAGTGGCGCCAGGCGCAAGTCTCCTGACATCGTCACGACTCCGCTCCTGGCCGCGCCGTTCAGCTGGAATACGGCGCTGTCGGTGGCGGGGGTGTCGGGGCCGGGGTGGAGCGGACGGCTGTTCATCTTCGACCCGCGCCCGACAGGCGTCCACGATCTGCGCTTCCTGCAGACCGTGGTCCGGCAGGTCGGGCCCGCGCTGTTCAACCTCTATCTCCAGCGGCGGCTGCACTCGGACGACGGCATCGTCGGACGCATGCGCATCGCGCGCGAGCTGCACGACGGCGTCATCCAGTCGCTCATCGGCATCGAGATGGAGCTCGACGTGCTGAAACGGGAATCCGCCGCGTCGGATGACGAGACCATCAGCGCCCGTCTGGCGAGCGTTCAACACCTTCTTTCGCAGGAAATTCTGACGGTTCGCGACCTGATGCACACCCTGGCGCCGAGCGATGTCGATCCGAGCCGGTTCGTCGAACACCTGGCCGGAATCGTGGAGCGCTTTCGCTATCGCTCCGGCATCCAGGCGCGCCTGGTGTGCGATCGTGGCGACATCGACCTCCCGGTCCGAACCTGCAACGAGCTGGCGGGAGTCGTACAGGAGGCGCTCGCGAACGTCCGCAACCACAGCGGCGCCAGCAACGTCCTGGTTCGGCTTGGCGAAACGGCCACGGGGTGGCAGATTGTGATCGACGATGACGGAAAAGGGTTCCCGTTCGAAGGCCTGCTGACACACGACGAGCTCGACGCACGACGCCTCGGTCCGGTGCTCATCAAGGAACGCGTGACCTCAATCGGCGGCCGACTGGATATACTCTCTCAGCCGGGCCAGGGAAGCCGGCTCGAGATCACCATCCCAAGGTAGGGTGACGTGGACACGAATACGAAGCCGATTCGCATCGTCATTGCGGACGACCATCCGATCTTTCGCGAGGGGCTGAGAAGGCTGCTCGAAGCCGAGCCCGGGCTGACCGTGATTGGACAGGCCGGGGATGGCCACGAGGCGCTCAAGATGGTGGAGGAGCTGAAGCCCGACGTGCTGCTGCTCGATCTGGCCATGCCGAAGATGAGCGGCCTCGACGTGCTTCGCGAGCTGAACGACATGCGCAGCGGCGTGCGAACCGTCCTGTTGACGGCCGCGATCGAGCGTGACGAGGCGGTGCAGGCGCTCGCCTCGGGCGCGCACGGCGTGGTGCTGAAGGAGTCGGCGACGCAGCTGCTCTACCGGTGCATTCACTCGGTGGCCAGCGGCGAGTACTGGATTGGCCACGACCGGGTGGCCGACATCCTGAAGTCGGTCGCCGAGGAGCATCGCCGACCGCAGGCCCCCTCGCCGGCCAGCATGCTGACCAAGCGCGAGCTGCAGCTGGTTGGGGCGATTGTCGGCGGGGCGAGCAACAAGGATATCGCCCAGGAACTGAAGCTGAGCGAGCAGACCGTGAAGAATCACCTGTCGAACATCTTCGACAAGGTGGGCGTGTCCAACCGGCTCGAGCTTGCCCTCTACGCCCTGCACCATCGGCTGCTGGACCAGAGGAAGTGAGGGCAGGTTACAGGTTATAGGTTACAGGTTATAGGACGCGGGAGATGGCGCTGGGAGTTGAAGACCAGCGCCGGGACGCCGAATGCCCGAACCTGGACCCGACACCTCGACCATCTGATCCCTGTTCTGTGCCCTGTAACCTGTTCCCTCTTCCTGTAACCTGTTCCCTGTAACCTGTCCCCTCTTCCTGTAACCTGTTCCCTGTAACCTGTAACCTGCCTAGTACCTCCGTCCCCCCCTCCCGGTACCTTCGGCCGATGGCAATCCCCCTGCTCGGGGACAAGACTGAACGCACGTGTGCGTCCGAAGCGAGGCGTGATTCAAACAGGGTCGACGCGGTCGGAGACAGTATTTCGCGATGCCCGCTGTGGACCGTCGACGTGGTTCGGAGTCGGCATGGCCGTCGAAAAACAGGTTGGCTCTCATCCCGGCGATGTTCCTATGACAGCGGAAGACGTCCGCCCCCGCGCAACGAGGTACGAGTTCGGGGCGGTCATCAGGTACCGCCGGGTTGGCGAGACCGTCTGGCGCGAAGGCTGGACGATCAACGTCAGCCGGAGTGGCGTCCTGTTCACCGGGCCGCCCCCGGTGCTGGAAAATGACACGCCGCTCGAGATGGTGATCGTGCTGCCGGACTTCGGTGCGGTGGGAGCTTCTCGGATCCGCGGCACCGGCAGGATTGTTCGGACCGTCGCGTCCTCACCGGACAGGCAGATCGCGATGGCCGCGACCATCGACCAGTATAGGTTCCTCAAGCCCGACGAGGCGGCGAGCTTCGAGTCGGACGTGGACCCGCACCGCCAGTGAATGTTCGCGAGCCGAATCGGATGCCTGAATCGCCCTCAGCTGGCAGCCCCGGGCGGTCTGGAAACAGCCCCCATCAACCCTTGAAATCAGGCGACTGGTACTTCGGGTACTGGTGAACTCGGTACCGATGGTCGGCCCATTCGGGACTCCTCTCCCATTGGGGCCTGGGGCAAATTGTCGCACATTGCAGTGTGACGCGAATGTCCGCTCGTTGAAGCACCTGTCCACAGCCGCACTCTCGCCAAGGCGGCACGGACACATGGGGGATCCGGGTCAGGGATCCATTAGCAGTCGGCGTCATCTTCCGAGGGGGGATGGAGAGTGAGTATGCATGGAATCAAAGTTGTGACGCGTGTGGCAATTGCGGCGGCCCTGATTGTGGCCGCCATCGCGTGGGGACTCAATACGAGTCTTCTCGCGCAGTCAGCGAGTCTGGTCCCGTCGCTGGCGCCCGGCAACGACGCCGGCCCGGCGCCGCTGGCGTCGCGGCTGGTCGGCGCGATGGCGCTGGCCAACCTCCCCGTCTCGGTTTCGGCCGCCGCCGAGGCGCCGCAGATCAGTGACGCGAAGGCCGATGCTCTGGCGCGCATGATGCGCCGAATCACGATGGCGCAGCGCAGGGCTGCCGCCGAGCGGATTCGCGCGGCCAAGGGCGAACTCGCCAAGAGGGCGGGAACGCCTGGGCTGCTTGGCGCCATCGGCGCGCCGAAGACGTCGCAGGCCTCCTACGTCGGCATCCCGGGCCGACCGGAACTGGGCCTGATCCCGGACTACTTCGGCACCGACTCGAACTGGGCGAACTCGCCGCTCCTTGCGGAAGTTCGTCAACCACCTGCCGGTGCTTGATGCGCTGCACCAGGGCGCGGCGGTGGCCAACGAGCTCGGGCAGTACATCTCGGTCGCGACGCCGATCCTGGTGAACGGCCTCGAGCCGTACCCCGGATTCCGACTACTACGAGATCGAGGTAGCGCAGTACACGAAGCAGATGCACTCCGACCTCGGGCCCACCACGCTGCGCGGCTCGGGTGGGTACCGGGACCTGAACACGGCCGGTGATAGCTCCTTTCAGTACCTCGGACCCGTCATCATCGCGCAGAAGAACAAGCCGGTCCGCGTGAAACTGTTCAACAGAGTGGGCACGGGCACCACCGGCGATCTCTTCATCCCGTCGGATCACACGATCATGGGCGCGGGAGTGGGGATTGGCGGTTCGTACAGCGACAACCGCGCGACACTGCACCTGCACGGCGGATTCAATCCGTGGATCAGCGACGGCACGCCGCACCAGTGGACGACGCCGATCGGTGAGTCGGCCACGTTCACGCCGTTCCTGAAGGGCGAATCGACCCAGGATGTTCCGGACATGCCGCCGACCAACCCTGGCGAGATGACGTTCTACTGGCCGAACCAGCAGTCCGCCCGCCTGCAGTTCTACCACGACCACGCGTACGGAATTACCCGCACCAACGTTTATGCTGGTGAGGTCGCAGGCTACCTGATCACCGATGCGACCGAGCAGGCGATGATCACCTGCCGGCATCCTGCCGGATCTCGGCGTCCCGCTCATCATCCAGGACAAGACGTTCGTGGCCGGTCCCGGAGGCGCCGCCCGCGCCGCCGACCGCCGGCCCCGGTGAGGTTCCGTCTCCGTTCCCGCAGCTGGCGACACCTGCCGGCCGGCTGACCGTCGACACCGATCCGACCTGGGACGTGACCCGCTGGACCGCGGCCGGCTTGACTGCGCCGCCATGGTTGCAGTCGACAGGCAGCCTCTGGTTCTCGCACGTCGCGGCGGTCAACCAGAACCCGTACGACATGAGCGGCGCCAATGGAACTGGCCGGTGGGACTACGGCCCGTGGTTCTGGCCGCCCTTCCCGGTCGGGCCGCAGGTTGGCGATCGATCAAGAACGGTCCGATCACGAACCCCTACAACAACGGCCTGAACGCTCCGGGCACCACCGACGCGCCGGGCTATCCGAACCCGTCGCTGACGCCTGAGACGTTCCACGACACGCCGCTCGTCAACGGCACGGCGTACCCCGTGATGAACGTGACGCAGAAGGCGTATCGATTCCGGGTGTTGAACGGCGCCAACGACCGGATGTTCAACCTGAGCCTGTTCTACGCCGTGGATCCGGGTCCGGATGGCGTCGTCGGCACCGCTGACGACATTCCGTGCAACGGCACGGGCGCGCCGACCAGCTGCGCTGAAGTGCGCCTGGTCCCGTCGATGCCGCATGCGAAGAAGCTGCCGGCAACGACGCTCGACGGCCTGCTGGACTGCAGCGCCGTCGGAGTCATTCCGGTGATCAGCCCGGTCTCCGGTCTGCCGACCAACTGCTGGCCGTCCAAGTGGCCGACCGACGGCCGCGATGGCGGCGTGCCCGATCCGACGCTGGCCGGGCCTTCGATCACGCAGATCGGCACTGAGGGCGGCTTCCTGCCGGCGCCGGTCACCATCCTGGCTCAGCCGGTCAACTACATCTACGATCGCCGCAACATCGTCGTGTTGAACGTCGGCGATCACTCGATGTTCCTCGGGCCTGCCGAGCGCTCCGACATCCTCATCGACTTCACGAGCGTCCCGGCTGGGTCGAAAGTCATCCTCTACAACGACTCGCCCGCGCCGGTGCCGGCCTTCGATCCGCGCCTCGACTACTACACCGACGATCTGGAAAATTCGGCCGTCGGCGGCTCGCCCACTACGCTGGTCGGCTACGGGCCGAACACCCGCACGATCATGCGGTTCGACGTGGCAGCGGGGGCGGGCCCCGGGATCAATGCTGGTCTGGCGGCAGCCATCTCTTCTGCGTTTGCCACCGATCAGGATCCAATCCTGGTGCCGGAGCCTGAGTACAACGTCGCGTACGGCGGCACCGCGTTCCCGCGGGTCTACGTGCCCATTCAGAACACGTCGGTGTCGTTCACGCCGCTCGCGTGGACCGGGTTCCCGGCTCCGACGCCGTTGCTCAACTTCCCGATGCAGCCGAAGGCCATCCAGGAGCTGTTCGAGCTCAATTACGGGCGCATGAATGCCACGCTGGGCGTGGAACTGCCGTTCACCAACGGCAACAACCAGACGACGATCCCGATGGGGTATCCGGAAATCCCGACCGAGATCCTGAACGACTCGATCGTCGACGGGCCCGTCAGACTGGGCGACAGCACGCAGATCTGGAAGATCACGCACAACGGCGTGGATACGCACGCCGTGCACGTGCACCTGTTCAACGCGCAGATCATCAACCGCGTGGGTTGGGACGGCGCGGTGCGGCTGCCCGGGCCTGAGGAGCTGGGTTGGAAAGAAACGATCAAGATGAACCCGCTCGAGGACATCATCATCGCCCTGCGGCCGGTGGCGCCACAGTTGCCGTTCGGCGTGCCGGTGAGCGTGCGTAACTACGACGTCACGCAGCCGGCGTCGGCGCTGATCAACACGTTCGACCCGCGCGACGGCTCAGCGGTCACCGTGCCCAACGACCCGGCCGTTGCAGCCGTCAGCGCGAACAACCCGAATCTTCCCGGGTTGAACACGATCCTGCCCGCCAACTTCGGGTGGGAGTATGTGTGGCACTGCCACATCCTGGGCCACGAAGAGAACGACATGATGCGGCCCATGGTCTTCAACGTGGTCACGGCCGTGCCGGCCTCACCCATCGGACTGGCAGTCGATGCGACGGGTCTGCTGACCTGGACGGATCCGACACCCGTCGGAGCGAATCCGCTCATCCCGGCGAACCTGGGGAATCCACAGAACGAAATCGGATTCCGCGTCGAGCACTCGACTGACGGTACGAACTTCACCGTCGCAGGTTACGCGCTCGCCAACGCCGTCTTCTACCAGGACACCGTCACACTTGGAGGGGATAACTACTGGCGGGTGTACGCGTACAACGCCTCGGGTGACTCGGCCGTGGCGGCCGTGCAGATCCTGGTTCCGCCTGTCGCGCCGACCAACCTCGGGGCAACCGTGCTCAGCGCCAGTTCGATTCGCTTGAACTGGACGTTGTCGGCGACGCCTGTTCCCCCGGTCACGGGACAGCAGGTGTACGAGAACGGCGTTCCGGTGGGTGGAGTCCTCGGGCCGAACGTGACGACCCTGACACGTACTGGCCTGCTGGCCGGTGGCACGGTGTATTCGTACTACGTCGTCGCCATCAAGGGCACCGTGGTCTCGCCGCCGTCCAATGTGGTTTCGACGACCACGACGCCCGTCATCGCGTCGTTGACCGCGAACCAGACGTTCCCGTTCCAGGCGAACGGCACGACGGCGATCACCTGGACCGCGACAGCGAGCGGTGGCGGACAGCCGCTCCAGTACCGGTTCAGCCGGTTTAACCAGACCACAGGCACCACGACGACCGTCCAGGCTCTTGGTGCGAGCAACACGTATTCCTGGACTCCGACCGGGTTCGATGCGGGCTTCTACACGATCGGCGTGTATGTCCGGGATTCGAACGGCAACTGGGCGTCCTTGTTCACGGCGGTCTTCCAGATCATCGACACGCCAATCGTCATCTCGTCGCTCGCGGCGAACCAGGCGTTCCCGTTCACGGCGGACGGGGTGACGGCGATCACCTGGACCGCCCTGGCGTCGGGCGGCACGGCGCCGCTCCAGTACCGGTTCGTCCGCTGGTCGCAGGCGTCCGGCACGACGACCACGGTTCAGAACTACAGCACCAGCAATACGTACAGCTGGACGCCAACCAGTGCGAATGCTGGTAACTACCAGATCGGCGTGTATGTCCGTGACGCCGATCGGCGCCACGGTCTCGTTGTTCACGCCGCTGTTCACCATTGCCAGCAACGCGCTCGCGATCACCTCGCTGACGCCCAATCAGACGTTCCCGTTCACGGCGAACGGCACGACGTCAATCACCTGGACCGCGACGGCAACCGGCGGCGCCGCGCCGCTCCAGTACCGCTTCGTCCGCTGGTCGCAGGCGACTGGCGTTACCACAATCGTGCAGGCGCTGGGCGCGAGCAACACGTATACCTGGACACCGCCTCTCGGCAGCGCTGGGTTCTACCAGGTCGGCGTCTATGTCCGGGACAACGCAGGGACCTGGAGGTCCCTGTTCACGACGACCTTCCAGATTCAGTAGTGGAAGGGGTTGACGTGCATTGAGTGAATTGCGTGGCGGCGGGGTAGCATGGCTCACCCCGTCGCCACCTCGTCACGGCCTCGCGGGGCGTTCCCGCGGGGCCTTCTTTCTGTACGCCGCTACCTGGACCCGAGGCCGGCGCAGGTCTGGCGACGTCCCGCACGCACCGATGTACAGTCCGCCCCTGAGCAGGTTGGGGCTGGCAGCCTGGACGCTGAACCGATCGCTCAGGGGGTCCACCCACAACGGATCTGCAAACAGGCTGTGCGCGTCGTAGCCGGTGGCCGACTTCCACTTGGCGAACGAGTAGAACACCTGGTCGGGCGACCCGGGTACAGCATCAGCTCGCGAGACGGCGAAAGCCCAGGATAGTTCGCCTCGATGATCGTGTTCTGGTCGACCTTCGGAAGCGTGTCGGGCTCGAACGTCGTGCCGTAGTTGTTGTAGTCCAGCTCGAGCCCCTTCGCCTCGGACGCAGCAAAGCGCAGCTGCAGTGCGTGATTCCCCGCGAAGTTGATCGAGTTGTAGGTGACGACCGTGGATTGGCAGCCCGCCCCGATGGTGGCTCCCGTCAGGTCCGTTCCCACGACCGTGTTGTTCGTGAACCGCGTGTTCGAGCTGGCGGCGATGTTGGCGCCTTCGTCACCAGTTCCTGATCAGGTTGTGGTGAATCCACACGCCCTGGCTCGCCGACACCGTCAGGCCGGTACCGAGATTGTTGTGAGCGCCCACGAAGGCGTTTCTGAATGCGTTGCCGGAGATCTCCACATCACTGCATTTCCAGCAGGAAATACCTCGCCGTTTCGTCCATTGCACCACGAGCCCTCTCACGACGACGTGCGAGACCTCCGTCAGGTACAGACCGACGCTGGAGCGGTGCTGACCGTCCAGGAACACGGTGCCGGGCGTTTCGGCTTCAATCACGATGGGCTGGC
>CAWFQE010000011.1:0-65177 GCA_963817885.1 uncultured Acidobacteriota bacterium
CTGCAGGGCGACGACTCGGTGGGCGAGTTCTACTCGGTCGCCGTGACCAACAACTACCAGCAGGCCGACACGGGCACGAAGATGATCCACATCGGCCGGAATTCGCGCAGCACGATCGTGTCCAAGGGAATCTCGGCAGGCCACGGCCAGAACACCTACCGGGGCCTGGTGCGGATTGGCCGGAACGCGAAGTCCGCGCGGAACTACTCGCAGTGCGACTCGCTGCTCATCGGCGACCAGTGCGGCGCTCACACGTTTCCGTACCGAGATTCACAACACCTCGGCGCGCGTCGAACACGAAGCGTCGATCTCCAAGATTGGCGACGACCAGATCTTCGACCTGCGCCATGCTGGCCTGTCGACCGAGGACGCGGTGAGCCTGATCGTGAGCGGCTTCTGCAAGGAAGTCTTCCGCGAGCTTCCGATGGAGTTCGCCGTCGAAGCCCAGAAGCTGCTCAGCGTGAGCCTGGAAGGCTCGGTCGGCTAGGCAATCAACCGGACCCGAGGCGGGATCCGTCGGAGAAGGGCCAGGCATGGAACAGATGCTGGAGATTCGCGACCTTCACGCGAGCGTGGGCGACAAGCCGATCCTGCGGGGCATTTCCCTGACGGTTCGGGCCGGCGAGGTCCACGCCATCATGGGTCCCAACGGCTCGGGGAAAGAGCACGCTTGCCAGCGTGATCGCCGGGCGCGACGGCTACCGGGTGACAGCAGGGACGGTCACGTTCCAGGGCCGCGACCTGCTCGCGCTCTCCCCGGAGGACCGCGCCAGGGAAGGGGTGTTCATGGCGTTCCAGTACCCCGTCGAAATCCCCGGCGTCAACAACGCCTACTTCCTCAGGTCGGCCCTCAACGCGATTCGCAGGCACCGCGGACACCCGGAGATTGATCCGGTCGCCTTCATGAAGTCGGTCAAGGCCATCGCGAAGCGGCTCGACATGGACCCGGCCATGCTGAACCGATCTGTGAACGAGGGGTTCTCGGGCGGAGAGAAGCGCAACGAGGTGTTCCAGATGTCGGTGCTCGAGCCCGTGCTCGGCATCCTGGACGAGACCGACTCCGGCCTCGACATCGACGCGCTGAAGGTCGTTGCCGCCGGCGTGAACTCGCTGCGCGACCCGGCGCGAGCCATCATCGTCGTCACACACTACCAGCGGCTGCTCGAATACATCGTGCCCGATTTCGTGCACGTCCTCGCCGACGGCCGAATCGCGCGCTCCGGCACGCAAGGAACTCGCCCTGGAGTCGAGCAGCGCGGCTACGGATGGCTCGCAGCACCCGCAGTCGGCCCAGGCCTGAGGAGGTGGCAATGCCCGAATTGATGACGGACCATCCCTCCGGCACAGACGCCCGCCCGGTCGACTTCTACCTGGGCGAATTCCGTGAGCGCCGCGCGCAGCTCGCCCGCGAGCCTCGCTGGCTGCGCGAGAAGCGCCTGGCCGCCATCGAGCGTTCGGACGGCTCGGATTCCCGACGACCAGGCAGGGAGTGGCGCTTCACCAGCGTCGCGCCCATCGCGGCGATGCCGATTCCCCGGGCCGTCGCGCCCGCAGGCGAGACACCGACGGCGGTGCCCGCGGATATCGTCGCGTTGAGGCCCGCCGCCGAGCTCGTGTTCGTCAACGGCGTCTTCGCATCCTCGATCCCCTCAGCCCAGGGGCTCCCGGCGGGTGTCCGCGTCGAGAACCTGTCCAACGCCCTGAGGGTTGACGGTGCCGGCCTCGCTGCCAGGCTGGGCGCGCTTGCCGAGACCGGCGATCATGCCTTCGAGGCGATGAATGCGGCTTCCTTCGCGGACGCGGCCGTCGTGGTGATCCCGGCGGGAACCCGCCTGGTGGATCCCATCCACTTGGTCTTCCTCGCCGACAACCCGGGCTCGAGAATCAGTGTCTATCCGCGCGTGCTGGTGGCGGCGGGCGCGGGAGCGAAGCGAGGATCATCGAAAGCTACATCGGCCAGGACGGCCAGGAGTACTTCACCAACGCGGTCTCGGAGATCTTCGTCGCGGAGGCGGCCAACGTCGATCACTACCGGGTGCAGCGCGAGAGCTCGCGGGCGTTCCACATCGGCTCGCTGCGGGTCCGGTGCGAACGGCAGAGCACGTTCTCGTCGCACTCGCTGAGCCTGGGCGGTGCGCTGGTGCGCAATGAGATTTCGACGGTCCTGGCCGACGAAGGCGCGAATGCATCCTGAACGGGCTCTACCTGGCTGACGGCGAAACGCTCATCGACAATCACACCACGATCGATCACGCGATGCCGCACGGCGAGAGCCACGAACTCTACAAGGGCGTCATCGGCGGCCACGCCCGCGGCGTCTTTCACGGGAAGATCGTCGTGCGGCCCGACGCGCAGAAGACCGACGCCAAACAGACCAACAAGGCGCTGCTCCTGTCGGACCACGCTCAGATCAATTCGAAGCCGCAGGTCGAGATCTTCGCCAACGACGTCAAGTGCACCCACGGGGCCGCCGTCGGCCAGCGCGACGACGACGCGGTGTTCTATCTGCGAGCGCGGGGCATCGGCTCCGACGCGGCGCGGCGCATGTTGATCGAGGCGTTCGTGGGCGATGTGCTGGGCCGGGTCCGGATCCCGACGCTGCGGGCGGCGCTGGAGACGTCATTGAAGTCCAGGCTGGACCAGATGATCGAGCCGGGAATCGAGGGCGGATCGTGACCGAGGAGCCCATCGCATCCGGCGTCACCAGGGAAGCCGAGTTGAAATCCCGGATCGTCGAGGTCCTCGAGACGGTGTTCGACCCGGAGATCCCGGTCAACATCTACGAACTTGGACTCGTGGCAATGACATCGAGATCGACCCGGCGGGCGCTGTGCTCATCCGGATGACCCTGACCTCGCCGTCGTGTCCGTCCGCTCAGACCCTGCCGCCCGAGGTGCGATACAAAGTGCTCAGCATTCCCGGCGTCACCGACGCCTCGGTGGAGGTCGTCTGGGATCCGCCGTGGGATCAGTCGCGGATGTCCGAGGCCGCCAGGCTCCAGCTCGGTCTCCTCTAGCGGAAGGCAGGCGGCGCTCCAAGCGGGCTCTGGCGCCTCGCGGCTGCGCGCGCGGAGACCCCTTGTGGCTGCAATCATCGCGGGTGGACGCCGCATGCCGAACCGCTACCGGGATGACGTGCTCAGGCAACTGGTGGAACACGGGATCCGGCCAGTCCCAACCACCTCGCCCGCCCTTGTCCGGGCCTATCTGAACGACCTCTACCGCTACGAGCTGAGGCAACTCAAGCATCGCCTGCTCGCCAGTTTCCTGAAGTCGGCGTACTTCGGCCTGGTGGTGGAACTGAGGATGCGGTATCCCCTCCTCTCTCACGTCCCCTTCCGCAGTGGACCGATCCTGAGGCCGATCGACCAGCCGGCCACCGGCCGAGGCGTCGGCACGCCGGAGTACGTTGCGGGCCGTCATCGAGCCCCGGGCAGGCAGCATCCCGGAGAGGTTCGACCCTTGACATCCGATTGCTATTTGATATCATTTCGAAAGCATCACGGGCAGGCGTCGCGGACCCTGTGGCGCCCTGGCCGCCACCGAGCGGCCGAGGAGAACATCATGCGTGGCTGGCGTCTCGTCCTGAGTCGCACCCTGGTCGGCGTGCTCGGGATTCGACCTCTGCGGCGGCGGCCAAGGCGTATCGTGCGTCCCGGTTCGACGTCACGCTCGAGGCGGCGGCCGACGGCTCGATCGTCGTCACCGAGCGTGTCGTGTTCGAGTTCGGGCCGGACTCGTTCACTACGGTGTTCAGGGACCTGCCGACCCGGCGCACGGACGGAATCACCGTTCTGTCGGCCAACATGGACGGGCGGGCGCTCGAGCGCGGCAGGGGCCCGGGCCAGTATGACGTGAGGCGCAGCGACAAGAGTCAGAACCAACCCCGCGTAAGCTGTACTTCGCGCCAATCACCCAATCGTCGCACTTCTTCGAGCTGAGGTATCGCGTTGCAGGCGTCACCGAGCACGCCCCCGGCGCAGACACGCTTGCGTGGCGCATCCTGCCGACCAGGCACGAGTACGAGATCGGATGCAGCGAGCTCGTCGTCAAATCTCCGTCCGATGTCCAGCCCGTCGAGCCGGCGCAGTTCGACCCGCCTTCACAGAGCGATCCCGCGGACATCGCTCAGACCAGGTTCTCGAAACGCTGCGGGTTCGACGTCAATCGGTCGTGGCAGGTTACCCTGCGATACCCTTCCCGGACACTTGCCCAGGTTGCGCCGCGCTGGCAGCAGGCCGAAGTGCGGGGCGGCCGATGGGCCCCGGTCTTCCTGACTGTCGCCGGAGTTTTCCTGGCGACCGGGCTGATGGCCCGTTCTTCTACGCGAACAACCATCGTCTGCGGGTCGGTGTGTCCGAGCGAAGCGGGCAGCAGCCGGCTCCCCCGAGCGATCTCCCGGTCGCTCTTGCCGGCGTCCTCACGCGCCCCGGTGCGTGCCCGGTCTGGCTGACGGCACTCGGTGCCATGCTGGATCTGGCCAGGCGCGGCATCATCCGGATCGACGAGACGGACAAGCGATTCGGACAGCGGCAGTTCCGGGTCGTGAAGCTTGGCGACGCGCCCGCGCTCCCGGCGCACGAGCGGATCGTGATGGACATGCTGTTCACGTCGCGCAAAGGCCCGACCGCCTCGGCCACCTTTTTGATCGAGACGCTCGGTCCCCCGGCACTGGAAGGCGTTCCGCCGGCAGGTGCGGGAGGATTCCCAGTCCGCGGCCTGATCAGCGCCGAACGCGAGGATCTGTGAAATTCCTCCTTCGCGTCGGCATCGCGCTGGTGGTCGTCGCCGCGGCAGCGTTCGCGGCGGCAGCCATTGCGGTGGGCCGCTTCCAGGGTTGGCCGTTGTTCGTTCCTGGCAGCATCACGCTCGTCGCCGTGGCCGCTCTCGCGATCTCGACGAGCCTGACGCCCCGTCGGATGAAGGCCTGCGCCAGGCCGCAGGCTGGCGGGCCTTCAAGCGATATCTGCGCGAGGTGGGCCGTGGGGGCACTTCCTCGCTCGAGCCTCAGCGCTTCGCGGAGTACCTGCCGTATGCAGCCGCGTTCGGGTCGGCCCTGGGATGGGCACGGCAGCTGAAGAAGCAGGGCGTCGGAGTCGCGCCGCCGTGGATGCGCGCAATGGGCCACGCGTCCTACGGCGGGCTCGGTGGCCTCGACGGCGGTGCTCAGCACCGCCACCTCGGCGGGGGGCCACGTCGACGCAGGGGCGTCGGCTGGCGCGGCCGGCGGCGGCGCCAGCGGCGCGCACTGACTTCCGGCGCCGCGGGGCCACCGGCGGGTGCCGCCTGCCGCGGCGCTAAACGACACCCGTCGTTCAGCCGGGCGGTGCCTTCTCGTCCATGTAATGGGCGCCGGAGTGAGATCGGCTGCGACGTCGGCCTGACTCGAAGGTTGATCATCTCGACGAAGACCGAGAACGCCATCGCGAAGTAGATGTAGCCCTTCGGGATGTGCTGCTCGAATCCGTCCGCCACGAGCGACACGCCGATCAGCAGCAGAAAGCTCAGGGCCAGGATCTTCACCGTCGGGTGCCGGTCGACGAAGCCGCTGATCGCGTCCGCCGACCACATCATCACGCCGACCGCGAGCACGACCGCCGCCACCATGACGCCGAGATCGTTCGCCATGCCGACGGCGGTGATCACCGAATCGAGCGAGAAGACGATGTCGAGGAGCATGATCTGGACGATGACGCCGGCGAACGACGGGCGCGACGCGCGCCGAGCGTGCCCCTCCTCGCCTTCGAGCTTGTCGTGGATCTCGACGTTGCTCTTGGCGAGCAGGAAGAGGCCGCCGCCAATCAGGATCAGGTCGCGGCCCGCGAAATCCCTGCCCGAGCAGCGTGAACAGCGGGTCGGTCAGCCGGATCATCCAGGCGAGCGAGAACAGCAGGCCGATGCGCATGAACATGGCCAGGAACAGGCCGACGCGCCGCGCCCGCGATCGCTGCGCCTGGCGGCAGCTTGCCGGCCAGGATCGAGATGAAGATGACGTTGTCGACGCCGAGGACGATCTCGAGCGCGGTCAGCGTGACGAGCGCGATCCAGGTCTGCGGGTTGGCCAGCCATTCGATCATCGAGTGCCCCAGGGAGGTGAGCGGCCAGTGGACCGAGCCTGCGAGATCCTGACGTGGCGGGCTTGCGGGTGTCGGCCGGCGCCACATAAGATCGCACGATGAATACGCTGGGATCCAGCGGTCGATCATATCGCCGCCTGGGACGGGTGGGAACCGCGATCGTGCTGGCGGCGGTGATCCTCACCTCGGTCGTCGTGGCGGCCCGGCTGGTCGCCTCGATTCCCGACTGGTACCAGGGTTCTGACGAGGCCATTCTCGAAATCGATACGCTCCACGCCATCAGGGGCCTCACAGCGGGATCGATCGGCGCGTTCTGGACCTACGGACCGTATTCACGTTACGTCTGGCGGCACCCCGGCCCGCTCTATTTCTACCTGCTCGCACCGGTGTACGCGCTGGGCGGCGAGACCTCGGCGGCGCTGAAGCTCGGGGCGTTGCTGATCAACCTGACTTCTCTCGTGCTCATCGCGTGGATTGCCTCGAAGCACCTCGGGCTGGCGCCGCGGCTGGTCGTCATCGGGACCATCTGCCTGTTCGCGGCGCGCAGCGTCGCCATTCTGCCGAGCGTGTGGAACCCGGGCACGTCATCGTCCTGCCCTTCGCGCTGAGCGTCGTGCTGGCAGCGGCGGCGGGCACCGGACGCGCGTGGTATCTTCCAGCCCTCGCCTTCGTCACCTCCTTCGTCGCGCAGACCAACGTGGCGCTGGTGCCCGTCTCGGCGGCCGTCGTCCTGACCTGCGTGGTGCTGCTGTACCGCCGCCTCGTCCTGGGCGAACACCGCAGCCTCGTGTCGGCGATGACGATCACCCGCGGGCCCCTGGCGATGGCCGCAATCGTCAGCCTCGTCCTGTGGGCGCCGCCGCTCATCGAACAGATCCGCAGCCGGCCTGGAAACCTCGGACTGCTGCTGGCCTTCTTCACCGATCCCAGCCACCGCGGACAGGTCGCCATCGACGCCTGGCGGGCATGGGCGGACAGCCTCTCGCAGTTCCTCCGTTCGACGCCGGTCGTTCCCTGGGGCACGGTCTTCATGCCGACGTCAGGCTGGCCGGCCACGCTTTGGGCGGGTGGGATCGTCGGGCTGCTCTACGGCACGCGGAACACGAACGTGAGCCGCGAGAACCCGCTGCTGCATTCGCTCGCCATCCTGGTGGTGGTGGCGTCGCTGGTCGCGCTGTGGTCCTGCACGCGTATCGAGGACGCCATCAACGGATACAGTGTCTTCTGGATCGCCTCGCTTGGCGTCCTCGGGGTCGCGGTGCTCGGCGGGCTCGCGGTGGCGTGGCTGGCGGCGCGGTACCCTCGACGAGCCGTGCCGAGCGCCGCATGGCTGGTGCACGCGGCGGCCGGTGCGGCGCTCGTCGCAGTCGCGGTCCTTGGTGCCGCTGAATTCCGGAATCAGCGAAACCTGGCAGAGCATCGCCTGCGCGTGCTGCCGACCGTGGCGAGACTCTCTGACGGCTTGCGGCTGTACATGGCGAAGAAGGGCATCCGGCGCCCGCTGCTGGACATTCGCAGCCAGTGGGGCGATGCCGCCGGCGTCCTCCTGAACCTGTACCGCGGCGGTGAACGGGTCGCGGTGACGAGCGAGTGGGAGTTCATGTTCGGACCGCCCTTCCGACGGAGCGGCACCGAAGATCGGGTGTTCGAACTCGGGTTGCGCTCGGAGCATCGCGATTTTACCTGGCGGCCCGGTGACGTGGAGGTTGCCGGTTACGACCAGACGTGCATTCACACGGTTGAGCCGCGCTGAGACCCGTCGTCTTCGGTCAGCGCGTCGCTTGAAGGATTGGTGTCGCTGCGTGATGAGCTTCCTACAGTGAGCGCCTCCGCCCGCTTGAACCGCGTTTCTGTATTCGCGCCGGCCTCGGTGTCCAACGTCGGTCCGGGCTTCGACGTGCTCGGGTTTTGCCTGCACCGGCCGGGCGATCTGCTCGAAGCGGAGTGGATCGATCGCCCTGGCATCGAGATCGCGGAGGTGACCGGCGATGACGGACACCTGAGCCTCGACCCCGCGCGCAACGTCGCAGGCGTGGCCGCCCACGACGTTCTTGCCCGCACGCGCCGCCGGGACCCGGGCTCGCGTGGGCCAGGCAGCGAATCTGGCCCGGGCCTCCGCCTTCGGCTGCACAAGCAGATGCCCCTCTCGAGCGGCCTCGGCAGTTCGGGCGCGTCGGCGGCCGCCGGCGCCGTTGCCGTCAACGAGTTGCTCGGCAGGCCGTTCACGCGCCGTGAGCTGGTCCCGAGCGCGATGGCCGGCGAGCTGGCGGCCTGCGGCTCGGCACACGCCGACAATGTCGCACCGTCGATTCTCGGGGGCTTCGTGCTGATCCGCAGCTACACGCCGCTCGACATCGTGGAGCTGCCCGTGCCGGATGGGCTCTTCGTGGCGGTGGTCCATCCTCACTGCGAGGTTTCCACGGCCGAGGCCCGGCGCCTGCTGGCGGACCGGCACTTCCTGCTCGCCGACATCGTCTCGAACAGCGGGAATCTCGGGGCCCTGATCGCCGCTCTGCACCGTGGTGACCTCGAGCTGCTCGGCCGGTGCATCGAAGACCGCCTGGTCGAGCCGGTTCGCGCCGCCCTCGTGCCTGGCTACCCGGCCGTCAGACGCGCAGCCCTCGAGAAGGGCGCGCTCGGCTGTTCGTTGTCGGGCTCGGGCCCCTCCGTGTTCGCGCTGGCCGACTCGCTGGAGGGAGCCGCTGCAATTGCGCAGGTCATGCGCAGGACATTCATGGACGAGGCCGGCATTGGCAGCGAGGCCTACACCGGAGCGGTCAACCCTGACGGCGCACAGGTGGTGCCCCCGACCGCCCGCGCATCGAGCTAATGGCCATGCAGCTCATCAGTACCAATGGACGTGCCCCGCGAGTGAATTTCCGCGAAGCCCTGCTGCAGGGCCTTGCGCCCGACGGCGGGCTGTACATTCCGATCGAGTGGCCGGAGGTGTCGCCCGGCGAGTTCGAGTCGTGGCGCGCCCTGCCTTTCCCGTCGCTGGCGGCTCGCCTGGCGCAGAAGTTCCTCACTGACGAGTTCGCGCCGGACGTGACGGAGCGGCTGGTCCGCGCCGCGCTCGACTTTCCTGTTCCGCTCGTCCCGCTTTCCGACGGCCTGTTCATCCTCGAGCTGTTCCATGGCCCGACCCTGGCGTTCAAGGACTTCGGCGCACGGTTCCTCGGACAGTTCTTCGGCCACCTGCTCGCCACCCGCGGCGAGCGCGCGACCATCCTGGTGGCCACCTCCGGCGACACCGGTGGCGCGGTGGCGCACGGCTTCGCCGGCGTCCCCGGTGTGCGCGTCGTCGTTCTGTACCCCGCGGGCAAGGTCTCGCCGTTCCAGGAAGCGCAGATGGCGACGCTCGGGGGAAATGTCACGGCTGTCCGCGTTCCGGGGGCGTTCGACGACTGCCAGCGCCTGGTGAAGTCCGCCTTTCAGGATCCAGCCCTGGCGAAGCTGCGCCTCTCGTCGGCCAACTCGATCAACATCGGCAGGCTGCTGCCGCAAAGCTTCTACTACGTGGCGGGTTTCCTGGCGGCCACCCGTGCGCCTGGCGCGCGCGCCGTGTTCTCGGTGCCGTCCGGCAATCTCGGAGACCTCACCGCCGGGTTGATTGCCAGCCGCATCGGATTGCCGATCCGGCGGCTGATTGCCGCGACCAACGCCAACGACGTGCTCCCTGAGTTCCTCGCAACGGGAGTATATCGGGCGCGCCCGTCGGTCCCTACGCTCTCGAACGCGATGGACGTCGGCGACCCGAGCAACTTCTCCAGGGTCCTCCATCTCTGCGGCGGCTCGGTCGAAGGCGTTCGGGCGCAGGTCGAGGGCATCCTCGTCGATGAGGATGAGACGCGCCGCGCCATTCGTACCGCCTACGCCCGTTATCACCAGGTCCTCGACCCGCATGGCGCGGTCGGATATGCGGCGGCCGTACGCTGGACCGAATCCGCCCCGACCCTCGACGGGCCGACCATCATCCTCGAGACGGCGCATCCCGCAAAGTTCGGCGACGCCATCCAGCAGGAACTGGGCTTCCAGCCGGATCTGCCACCTGGTGAACGAGGATGGCGGGACCGCCCGCTGCTCTCGATCGACCTGCCGGATGGGCGCGAGCACACCTTCCGCGACTTTCTTGTCAGCTTGTAACTTCGAGCCGGCCAGGCGGGTCAAACAACCGGAGGGATCCGTCCGATGCGAATTCTTCGCGGCCTGGCGGGGAAACGGCTGGAGTGCGGCTGCCTGACGGGTGTCTACGAGACCTACAGCGGCGAGGTGGTGGAGGTGCTGGACGGGCGTGCCGGCACCTGCCCCCATCGCGACCACGTCGAGGGCACGGCTATTTCCGGGCCGGCGCCGATGGCCCCCGAAGCGAAGTCCGCGCCGCAACCGCCACAATTCCGCTGAGCCCGATCAACCCAATCAGGTTCGGAAACACCTGAAGGCCGTTCATCAGGTCGCCCCAGGCCCACACCGTCTCCACGCTCAACGTCGCGCCGAGCGGGATGAGCAGGCAGTAGATCCAGCGGTACGGGAGCGCGATCCGCTTCCCCAGCAGATACTCGAAGAACTGCTCGCCGTAGTACGCCCAGCCGATCAGCGTCGTATAGCCGAACAGGAACGCGCAGAACGCCACGATCCAGCCCCCCACGCCGGGGATGGAAGTGTTGAACGCCTGGGCCACCACCGCCGTGCTGGTCTCGCCGGACCGCCAGACGCCGCTCACCAGGATCGTCAAGGCGCTGACCGAGGAGGTGACGAACGACACGACGAACACTTCGATCATCGCGTTGAGGCCCTGCTGGGCGGGCTGTGTCGATCGCGCGGTGCCGTAGGCCACCGCCGCGGTGCCGTAGCCGGCTTCGTTGGCGTAGATGCCGCGCGCGAGTCCGTATCGCATCGCGAGCATGATCCCGATGCCCGCCGAACTGCCGACGGCGGCCTTGAACGAAAAGGCCTCCCGGAACACCGTCGCGATCACCTGCGGCAGCGCCGCCGCGTGGGACAGGATGACGAACAGGCCCCCGGCCAGGTAGAGTCCCACCTTCAACGGCGACAGCCGCTCGGCGACGCGGCCGATGGTCTTCACACCGCCAATGATGACCAGCCAGGTCAGGATCGCGATCACCACGCCCGACGCCCAGGTCGGGATGGAGAACTGGCTCTTGAGCACGATGGCCATCGAGTTCGGCTGCGTGAACGGCGTCGTGAACAGCGCCGCCAGCGCCGCGACGGCGGCGTAGGCCCCGGCCAGCCACCGCGAACGCAGGCCGTCGCGGAGGTAGTACATCGGCCCCGACGAACTGGCGCCCTCGCGTGCCACCCGGAAGGTGATGCCGAGCACCGCCTCGGCGAACTTGATCGCCATCGCGACGAACCCGTACGCCCAGATCCAGAACAGCGCGCCCGGCCCTCCGGAGACGATGGCCGTCGCGACACCGGCGATGTTGCCTGTGCCAATCGAGGCCGCCAGCGCGGTCATGAACGCCTGGAACGGCGACAGCGCGCCCCTCGCGCCCGCGCTTTCAGCCGGGATCATCGTGCGCGCGGCTTCCGGGAACCGGCGCACCTGCACGAACCGTGTCCGGAAGGTGAGGAACAGTCCGGTCAGGATCAGCAGCACCATCAGGGGCCCCGGCACCGGGCCGACGGGTGTGTGCCATGGCCCCCAGACGGCATCGCTCGTCCAGAAGATTGCGCGTCGCAGACTGTCGGGCATAGCGAGCATCCTAGCACGCGGCCCCCGGCCGCGATGCCAGTCCTGGCCTGACGCAGCGCGCGGGTGCCAGCCGTCAAGGAAACACTGACGGAATCAGTACAAGGCGGCTAAGATAGGAGAATCCGATGGCCACGCCCGCCACCTCGAACCAGGGATTCGATCGCTCGATCGTCGAAGGGCCGCTCGCTTCCGCCGTCTGGAAGCTGGCTTGGCCGACCATGCTCCAGAATGTCATCGCCGGCCTGCAGGGCATCATCGATCACACGATGGTGGGCCACTTCATCGGGTTCGCCGCCAACGCCGCCATCGGGATCAGCCTCCAGATCTACCTCGTCGTCGTGGTGTTCATCGCCTCGCTCTACAGCGGCATGGGCGTGCTGGTCGCGCGGTTTGCCGGCGCCGGCGAGCCCGACAAGGTCAATCGCGTCGTCTACCAGGCGTTCCTGACCTCGATCCTCCTCTCGGTGTTCATCCTCGCTCCGGCCGGCTGGTTCCTTGCGCCCTCGCTGCTCGACATGGTGCATGCGACCGCTGCCGTGAAGGCATCTGCCCTGCCGTTCCTCCGGACGATGTTCGTCGGCAGCATCGGCTCGCTGGTGTTCTTCATGCTCGGTGGAGCGCTGCGCGCAGCCGGTGACGCGCGCACGCCGCTTCGGCTCGGGATTGCGACCACGGTGCTCAACGCGGCCTTCAATCTGGTGCTCATCCCCGGGCTTGGGCCGATCCCGAGGCTGGGCGCGTTCGGCGCCGCGCTCGGCACGACGGCGGCGAACGCGATCATCTCGACCATCGGCCTGACGCTGATGTTCAGGGGCCGGCTCGTCGTGAAGGTGTCCCCCGGAGAAACGTGGAAACCGGACTGGACCATCATCCGATCGCTGTTCAGGTTCGGCCTGCCGACCGGCATGCAGGGAATCGCGATGAACGTGGCGGGCGTGCTCCTGCTGCGTTTTATCGGATCGCTGCCGACCAGCGCCGAGGCGCAGGCCGCCTACGCCGTCGGCTACACCGAGCTGTTCTCGCTCATCACGTGGACCTCCGTCGGACTGATGGGAGCCACCGCGGCCGTGGCGGGACAGAACCTTGGTGCCGGGCGTCCTGAGCGGAGCCTCGAATCGGCGTGGGTCGCCTCGCGGATCGGCCTGGGCGTGGCTGCGGTGGTCGGAGCGATGTTCCTCGCCATCCCGCGGGGTCTGCTCGGCATCTTCGGCCTGAACGACCAGACGGTGGTGCGCCTGGGCGCGGAACTGCTCGGCTACCTGAGCGTGTCCGGGTTCTTCGTCACCGTCGCCCTGACGCACACGGGCGCGCTCCAGGGCACCGGCGACACGCGCAGCCCGTTCTACATCTCAGTCGTGTCGCAGATCGTGGTGCCACTGGGGATGTGTTTCGTGCTGTCCTCGATGCGCGCGCTCCAGCCATCCGACATCTGGCTGGCGATTGTGTTCGGGCACCTCACTCGGTGCGCCCTCAGCGTGGCGCGATTCAGGCAGGGCAAGTGGCGCCACATTACGGTCGACATCGGGCCCACTGCGGCGCGCGCCGCAGAGGGTCAACAGTAGGCCCGGTGAATCGAATCGGCGCGGCTCCGGCTCACCGGCCCTCTCCGCGCAATGCCGCGATGAGCCTCCGCATGTCTTCCGGAACGGGCGCCGTGAAGTTGGCCGATGCCCCCGTCGTCGGGTGAACGAACCCGAGCCGCCACGCGTGAAGCGCCTGACGGTCCAGGGTGGGAGCGCCGGGCGGATCGGGCGGCGCCCCGAAGCGATACTGGCGCTCCCCGATGAGGGGATACCCTCGAAGCCCGGCCTGCACGCGAATCTGGTTCCGCTTCCCCGTCACCAGCGACACTTCGATGACCGCGGCAGTCTCGAACTGCTCGAGCACCCGGTAGCCGGCGATCGCATCCTTCGCTCTCGCATCCCGTCCGTGCGCCCGTCGTTGTACCAGCTGGTCCTTGTCCCAGGACAACCGGTCGTGCCACTCGCCGGAGTCGGGCTCAACGCGTCCCCGGACGATTGCCTCGTACACGCGGGTCGGCGTGTGCGCTTCGAACTGCGACTTGAGCACGTCCCGCGCCGCGGGGCTTCCGGCGAAGAGCACCAGGCCGCTCGTGTCACGATCGATCCGGTGAACCACGTAGAACCGGGCTCGAATCCGGTGCCGGCCATGGTCGTCGAGCAGGTGCGCCAGCGTGACCTCGTCGTCTCTGGCCCCGGGAAGCGGCTCGACAATCAGGCCGGGCGGCTTGTTCACGACGACAATCGCCGCGTCTTCGAACAGGACGTCGAGCAGCGGCCGGGCGTCCCGCACTGCGTGGTCCACAACGCTCGACGATCCCGGACGATCGATCCACAATCCCACGCTGTCGCCGCTCCGGATGCTGCGTCCGGCCGATGACGGGTTGACGGGCTTCCCGTTGAGGTACACCTTTCCGCGGGCAATCCATTCCGTGGCGCGGCCGCGGGAGTGCACCTCCGGCTGGCGCGCGAGCCAGGCGTCGAGCCGCGCGCCGGCATCCTCCTCCGAGATCGTCCATTCCTTCATATCCGTGGAACCGCTCCCGCCCGGGGTCCGACCCGGCCCGTGACGCGGACCACCTGTCGGGTCCGCCCGGTGTCCCGGGATCGTCACGCCGCGCCGGCAACCATGTTACCTTGATGACGCATGATGGACCGCCTCCGCCTCGGAGCGGGATGGCTCGTTCACCTCTACACCGCCATGGGCGCTGTCGTCGGACTGCTCGCCCTCACATCGGTGATGGAGGGCCAGGTTCGCCAGGCCTTTCTGTGGCTCGCCGCCGCCACCCTCATCGACGCGACCGACGGGTGGCTGGCGCGGCGCACGCGAGTCAGCCAGGTGGTGCCGCAGATCGACGGCGCCCTGCTCGACAACATCGTCGACTACCTGACCTACGTGTTCGTGCCTGCCGTGCTGATGCTTCATGCGGGACTGTTCCCGCCCGGCGTCGAGTGGGTGACGTCTGCCGCGGTGATCGTCGCGAGCGGAATCGCATTCAGCCGGACGGATGCGAAGACCGACGATCACTACTTCACCGGCTTTCCGTCCTACTGGAACATCGTGGCCCTCTATCTGTTCGCGGCCGAGTTCCCGCGGTGGGGGAACACCGCGATCGTGGCGGGCCTGGTCGCGCTGACATTCGTGCCGATCGGCTATGTCTACCCCTCACGCACACGGGCGCTGAGAGGCCTGACGCTCGTGCTGGGCGCCGCGTGGGCCGTCGCCGCCATCGCGATGATCTGGCAGCTCCCGCAGGTCGATGGACGGCTCCTCTGGGCTTCGGCGTTGTTCCCGGCATACTATTTCGCGCTCTCGTTCATCCTCCACTTCCGCCGCACTCTCGCGTAGACGCACCAGGGCATCGGCCCGTCCGGAGCGGGAGACGCCCGTCCAGGCACGATCGCGCGATGTATACTCGGGGTGACTCGCCACTCGGATCGGATACATCCCGGACGACGTTGGCGCACCGTTGTCCGCCCGCTCGGAGGCTCATTCATGGCAGTGAACGTCCCGCAAACCTATCAGAACCATACCCGGGTCCTGCCCGCATACCACTACGTGGCGTTTCCGCTGTTCGGCATCAACTTCTTCTGGGCTCTCTACCAGGTCGTCGTCCACTTCTCGTGGTCGAACCTGGTTGAATTCATCCTGGCCGTCGGGCTGGTCCTGCTGTTCTTCCTCGCCCGCGTCATGGCGATCACCGTACAGGATCGCGTCATCCGCCTGGAAATGCGGCTGCGCATGAAGGAGGTCCTGCCGGCCGATCTCCAGTCCCGCATCAATGAGTTCTCGGTCAGGCAACTGGTCGCGCTCCGGTTCGCCGGCGACGATGAGCTGCCCGCCCTGGCGCGAACGGTGCTGGACGAGAAGCTGGACGATCAGAAGGTCATCAAGCGGATGGTGAAGAACTGGCAGGCGGACTACCACCGAGCCTGATCCCGCGTACAGATTCTGGAAACCGGCTCACGCCCGTTGCTGCGGCCGGCATAACAGGCCGCTCAGTCCTTCGATTCATGAGTTCGACGACGAACTCATTCCCTCAGGACTGAGTGCTGAGCGAGCGTGATGACCGACTCCTCACATGAGGAGACGTCACCGACATTGCGAGCCGAAGCACTCAGCGCTTCTGCAGCAGTTCGCGCCTGAGGTCGTCCCAGCCGCGCGCCCAGTGGTCGGGCGCGAGATTGCGCGCCTCTTCCTCGGGGTAGGCCAGGTAGTTGTAGCCGTGGGGCGTGTGCACTCCGGGCGGCGAGGCAAAGGTGATGTCCTGGACCCGCACCCACCCCTTGCCGCCGGCCTGCTGGACGTAGAACTGCGCGCCCGGGCGATCGGCCGACGGGTCGGTGGCCAGGCAACCGAGATCGTCGTAGAAGCGAGGCGGGCCATCCGGGTAGATCGCTTCCGCGGCTGCATCGAGACTCCGGATGACAGTCTGGCACCGGGCGCAGGTGGCCTGCCCGAGGGCAATCGGCTGCGGCGAGGGAATCGTTTCGGTGCACGAGACGAAGGCCACGACCGCGAGGAAGACGACGAACTTCAGGTCCAGGTTTCGATGAGCAGGCACGAACGTTCTCCGGGATCTCGAACTGGCTACTCTCTGGCTCGCCGGATCAGCGCGCGGTCGATCGATCGGCCGATCCAGGCGCCTACCGTCCGCCTTCCTTCATGCCCGAGGCAAAGCGCGTCCACGGCTCGGTCTTCATGTCTCGAAGCAGCCCCTTCATCCAGCCGTACTGCGGCTGCTTCGACAGGAACTCGTCCGCTTTGAAGTCGGGTGCGCACGGATGCCCCATCGCCGCCCACAGCTCGAGCCGGCTCGCCATCCCGGCGTCCATCACCTTCGCCTGCGTCGTGCCTCCGGGAAAGTATGGCGCCCAGTCCCATTCCTTGACGCCGCGGGGAGAGCCATCGACCACCCCGCACAAGGTCCGCTCGCTCGGCTGCTCGCGCCCCGCAATCACGTCGAAGGCGTCGGCCTCGAACGTCTTGCCGAGTTCGGCATCGATTGCCCCCTTGTGCTTCGCCATCAACTGCTCCCATCGCGTGCGCCGGGCGTTGGGTGAGCTGCCCTTGTCGTTGACGTTGAAGGTGGTCTCCTCCCTGGTGAGCTTCGGCTTCACAGGAAAGTTCGATCCGACGAAGTACCCGTTCTTCGACCTGTCGACGGTCCAGTTCTTCAGCCCGAGCTCGAACAGCGCGATCTCGCCGGTCTTCGTGTCGCCGACCAGCCAGTCGTTCGCGTAGCCGCCGTTGTTGCGTTCCAGCATGATCCGGACGTAGTCGTCGATCGACTCGGCGTACTGCATGGCCTTGCGGGCCCGGTAGAATTCCGGCGTGCCCGCAGGATCGAATCCCTCGAACTGCGTGATGGTGGTTTCGGTGATCACAATCCCGGCGTCGTTGACGCCGAAGTCGTCATCGCTCGTGATGACCCCGGGCAACCCGTCCATCAGCAGCCGGTGGCCTCGCGAAGGCGCGATGTCGAACACGATGTTCCAGCGCTCGCCGACGATGTAGTTGGTCCAGGCGTTGTGGCCGATCACGATCTTATGGTCCGCGGTCCAGTCACCGGTGGCGATGAAGGCGCTGCAGTTGCCCGGGCTGTGCACGGTCGGCTGTTTGGCCTGCTTCTTGTCGAGCCACGGCACGTAGTAGTACGGCAGCTCCTCCATCGCATTGAGGGCGACAAGATCCCAGCGGTCGACTTTCTGACCCTTGTCGACCATGCCCGCGACGATCCCGTCGATCTCCTCGCGGTACTCGGCGTCGATGCCGGGCCACATGATCTTCTCGGCCGCATCGCGGTAGAAGTTCCAGTCCTTGCCGGTCGAGTGCTGCAGCAGCGGCCCGGTGACGCGCAGCAGGTCGGCGATCTCGGCGGAAAGCAGGGTCCCGTGCTGGTAGCCCACGCGGTCCGGCGTCCCTTCCAGGTGCACGAAGATCCACCCGTTTCGATCGAACCGATAGGCGCCGTCGAGCCGACCGACGGGACCCACCGCCTTGAGCACGGGTCCGGTTTCCTGCGCCGGCACGTGGGAAGCGGGTTGACATCCGACAGACGATCGTCAGGGCGATGGCTAGCGCAAGACGTCTCATCAGCGTGCATCTCCTCTTCCCGCAGGACGGGACATGTCGGATCGTGCTGTCGTAACCTTAGTGCAGGTCCCCCGCGGTTTCAACGGCGGCGATCGCGGGCGGAGGCGTGCCGCACGATGGAGCGGCGAGGTCACCCGGGCGGTTCGTGTGGCCGTCCGGGACGCGTCGCGGCCTTCGCGCGAGGACCGCGGCCTCGCCTGGCTTGACACCACGGTGGCCGCGATCCACACTCGGCCTGCTTTTCTCCAGGGTGCCGCCCATCTCCTCTCCCCCACCGGCGCCCGCATCCGTCGCCCCCGCCACACGAAGGACTGCCATGCGAGAAGAAACCTATTTGATTCTCGGCGGCGGCGGCATGACGGGATTCCAGGTTGCCGACGCCATCGCCAGGGACCTCCATCCGCACCGCGTCGTCGTCGCGGCCCTGACCAGGCGCGAATCCGATCAGGCCGTGGCCGAACTCAGGCGCCGCCATCCCGACCCCGACCCCGACTCTGACCGCTTCGTCGCGGACTGGGGGGATATCTTCATCCGAGCAGAGTGGAACCCGTCCGACACCGGCGAGCCCATCCGGCGGAAGGACCTGCTGGCCAGCCCCGAGCTGCGCGCCAGGCTGTTCGACGATCTGTTCGGCGATCTCGACGCCTGCTATGAGCGGTCGCACCTGGTCCAGATGATCCGGCGGCACGTGCCCGACGTGATCGTGGACAGCATCAACACCGCGACCGGCATCAGCTACCAGGATCTCCCGGACCTGTCGCGGGCGACCGGGCAGGCGTTCGCGCAGGCCGCCACGGACTTGAGCGCCGGCCGGCTCGATCCGAAGGCGGCGCTCGATCGCGTCCGCCCCGAGATCGACGCCCTGGTGCTGTCGCAATCGGTGCCCGAGCTGGTGCGGCACGTGCTGCTGATCCACCGGGTGATGAAGGAGCTGCAGGCGAAGACGCGGGGCGTGAAGCCCCGGCTCTACCTGAAGGTCGGGACCACCGGCACGGGCGGCATGGGACTCAACATTCCATACACACACTCCGAGGACACGCCGTCGGAAAACCTGATGGCGAAATCCTCCATCGCGTTCGCGCAGACCGGCCTGCTCTTCCTCATGGCTCGCACTCCTGGAAGCCCCGTGGTCAAGGAACTGAAGCCCGGCGCCATGATTGGCTGGAAGGCGGTGGGCCCCCGATCGATCACGCGCGCGGGAAAGCCTGTCTACGTCTATCGGAGCCGCGCGATCCCCATCGGCGACCGGCTGACGCCAGACGAGGCGCCCGAAGGGTTCGAACAGGCGCGGCCGGATCCGCTGCAGATGATCACGGTTGATACGGGCGAGAACGGCGTGTTCGGGCGCGCAGAGTTCGAGGCCATCACCCACCTGCGGCAGATGGAGTTCATCACGCCCGAGGAGATTGCCGATCAGGCCGTGATGGAGATCAAGGGCAGCAACACGGGTTATGACGTGATCGCCGCGATCGACAGCTCGGTCATGAATCCGACCTATCGAGGGGCGTACCTTCGACCGGTGGCCATGCGCCACCTGACCGCCGAGGAACGGCGCGTCGAGAACGACCCGACCATGTGTCCATCGGTGGCGCACGGGCAGCTGGGCCCGCCGGAGCTCGGGAAGCTGCTCTGGGAGGCGTACCTGCTGCGTCTCGAGTACAAGACGCTCGAGCGGGTCCTGCAGCACACCTCGCAGGAGATCTCCGAACGAACCAGCGCGCTTCTCGAACGCCGGCCGGAGCTCGCCGACTTCATCTGTGCCGTGGGACTGCCGATCCTCTCGCCAGACGGCAGCACCCTGCGCCGCGGCCCGTTCGTGCGCATCCCCAAGGTCAGGCCCAGACAGCCGGTGAACGTCGATGCGGCCGCGTTGAACGAGTGGGCCCGCAAGGGATGGGTCGACCTGAGGCCCGCATGCTTCGATCGCTGGCGCAAGCGGTTTGCGCGAATCCTGGATCAGCCGCACACGCCCGGCGGCGGCTCGGCCGCCATCGTGGCGTCGTCATACCTGTTCGAAGAGAACATGCCCGAGCTCTCCGACAGCCCTGCGGGCGAGCCTGGGGCGACGCCGATTTCGCTCGGCGCCATTGCTGCGTGGGTCTTCATCAACGAGGCGGACGGGGCGCGGATCAAGTAATTCGGCTGGCTCGCTGCCTGCGGCTCGCGAACGGCGAACGCCCTATCCTCGTGCGCTCCTGGCTCCGACTGAGATAACCTAAGGGATTCAGTCGGGAGCCACCATGTCCATCGAGTTCGATCAGATAGAGCGCGAGGCGCTGGCCGCGCTGGCCGGCGTCGTGAATTCGGCCTCGCTCGCCGAGTGGCGCACCACGTACCTCGGAAAGAGCTCCGCGCTGCAGACCGTCCTCGGCGGGCTGGGATCGTTGCCGAAAGAGGATCGGAAAGCGGTCGGCCAGCGTGGCAACCAGGCCAAGCAGACGCTGGAGCTCGCTCACGAGGAGGCCGTTCTGCGGCTCCGCGCCGCGGAGATGGAGCAATCCATCGCCGCCGGCACGATCGACGTGACGCTGCCGGGCCGTCCCCGCGCGCGAGGCCGTCTGCATCCGGCAGTCCAGACGCTTCGCCGGATCTACGCGATCTTCGCGGAGATGGGGTTCCAGATCTACCGGTCGCGCGAAGTCGAGTCCGACGAGTACAACTTCACGCTGCTCAACATCCCGCCCCATCATCCGGCGCGGGACATGTGGGACACCTTCTACACGACCACGCCGAACGTCATCCTCCGGACGCACACCTCGCCGGGGCAGATACACGTGATGCGGGAGCGGGCGCCCGAACCGATCCGCGTGATCCTGCCGGGCATGTGCTATCGCTACGAGCAGATCACTGCGGGCCACGACATCCAGTTCTACCAGATCGAAGGGCTGGCGATCGGCCGGCACATCACGATGGCGGACCTGAAAGGCACGCTGTCGGCGTTCGCCGAGTCGCTGTTCGGCAGGAAGGTCCGGACCCGGTTCCGCGCGGACCACTTCCCCTTCACCGAGCCGTCCGCCGAGATGGACGTCGAGTGCTTCGTGTGCGACGGGCACGGCTGCCCGGTCTGCAAGCAGAGCGGGTGGCTCGAGATTCTGGGCTGCGGCATGGTCCATCCGGTCGTGCTCGAGAACGGCGGGTACGACCCGCACATCTTCTCGGGCTTTGCCTTCGGCATGGGTCCGCAGCGCGTCACGATGCTGATGCACAAGATCGACGACATCCGGTACTTCTTCGCCAACGACCTGCGGTTCCTCGAACAGTTCTGAGCGAGCGACGATCATGCGTGTCCCATTGAGCTGGCTCCGCGACTTCGTCGCGATCTCCGACACTCCCGAGGCGCTGGCGTCCCGCCTGACCTTCGGGGGGATGGAAGTGGAAGACCTCGAATACGTGGGGCTGGCGCCCGCCGATCGGCCCATCGCCGGCCTGACGCGCCGTGAGCCCAGCGGAGCGCCCGCGAAGGGCATCGCCTGGGACCCGGCCACCATCGTCATCGCCAGGGTCCTCGAGGTGATGCCCCATCCGAACGCGGATCGCCTTACCCTGCTTCGCGTGGACGATGGAACGGGCGCCGAGCAGATCGTGCTGACCGGCGCGCCCAATCTGTTCGCCTGCAAGGGCACCGGCCCGCTGGCGACACCGTTGAAGGTGGTGTACGCACGCGAGGGCGCGGTGCTCTACGACGGCCACAAGCCTGGCCGCGAGCTGATGACGCTCAAGCGCGCGAAGATCCGGGGCGTCGAGTCCAGGTCGATGGTGTGCTCTGAGAAGGAGCTCGGGATCTCGGACGACCACGACGGCATCATCATCCTGGACGAGGATGCTCCGGTCGGCATGCCGGCCGCTGACTACATGGGCGACGTGGTCTTCGAGGTGAAGATCAATCCCAACATGGCCCGCAACGCGTGCATCCACGGGATTGCGCGGGAAATCGCGGCGCTGACCGGCGTGAGCCTCCATCCGATCGACGACAAGGTCCTGGCCGCGGGGCCCTCCATCACGGGGCGGCTGTCGATCGACATTCGCGACGCGTCGCTCAATCCGAGGTTCGTGGCGGGCCTGATCGAAGGCGTGACAATCGCGCCGAGCCCCTACCTCGTCCAGCGGCGTCTGCGGCTGGCAGGCACCCGCCCGATCAACAACATCGTCGATGCGACCAACTACGTGATGTTCGAGATCGGAGAGCCGCTCCATGCGTTCGACTGGAGCGTGCTGCAGCGGCGGGCCGCCGGAGGCGGGCCGAAGATCATGACCCGCGTGGCGACGCCGGGCGAAACGCTGAAGACGCTGGACGGCGTGGACCGGAAGCTCGACGATTTCACCGTGCTCGTATGCGACCAGTCGGGCGCCCTGTCGATCGCAGGCGTGATGGGCGGAGCCGAGTCCGAAGTCAGCGACCGGACCACCGACGTGCTTCTCGAAGGCGCGGCCTGGGATTTCATCAACGTCCGGCGAACCGTCAAGGCGCAGAACCTGCCGTCGGAGGCGTCATATCGCTTTTCGCGGGGCGTCCATCCGGCCCTGGCTGAACGCGGCGTGCGGCGGGGGCTCGAACTGATGCGGCGCTGGAGCGGCGGGACGGTGGCGCAGGACGTGGTCGATCAGTATCCCGGCCGGCCCGCGTCGGTGGTCGTCGAGGTGACGCCCGCGCTGGTCGAACGCCAGCTCGGCCTGCGCCTCGGCGCAGCCGAGATCGTGCGGATCCTGCGGGCACTCGACTTCGAGTGCGAGATCATCGGCGCGCCCGACGCTCCCGACACCACCATTCGGGCGAAGGCGCCCGACCATCGGCTGGATATCGGCACCGGCGTCGTGGGCCAGGCGGATCTCGTCGAGGAAATCGCGCGTATCCACGGCTACGACCGAATCCCGGAGACGCAGCTCTCCGAGCTGCTCCCTCCGCCGCACGCCCACCCGGCACTCGACCTCGAGGAGCAGGTCCGCGACCTGCTGGTCAGCCTTGGGCTGCAGGAGATCGTGACCTACAGCCTGACCTCACCGGAACGCGAGGCAAAGTTCCGGGGAACGTCCGCCACGGACGCTTCCGAGGCTGAGCCCTACGTTCGCCTGGCCAACCCGATCGTCGTGGACCGCGTCGTCATGCGGCGCGACGTGATGCCGGGCGTGCTGGAGGTGGCAGCCTCCAATGCGCGTCATACCGACAGGCTGGCGATCTTCGAGATCGGCGCCGTCTACCTGGCACGCCCGGGACAGCCGCTGCCCGACGAGCGGATGCGGGTGGCCCTGCTGCTGGCGGGCCCGCGCGAGTTGCAGGGATGGCAGGGCGCCGACCGCACCCCGGTCGATTTCTTCGACCTCAAAGGCATCATCGAGTCGCTGGCAGGGGCGCTCCACATCGACGCGGTGACCGTTCGACCAGCCGTGCACCAGTCCTGCACGCCCGGACGCACCGCAGAGCTGTGCGTCGAGGGCGAGGCGACGGGATGGATGGGCGATATCCACCCGGATGTCGCGCGGCGATTCGGGCTGGACGCCGGCACCGTCGTGGCGGCGGAGCTCGACCTGGCGAAGCTGCTCGCGCCGGTGAAGCTGAGGCATTCGGTCCGGTTGGTGCCTGCGTACCCGCCGATCAAGGAAGACATCGCCGTCGTCGTGGACGAAGGCACGCCGGCGGCCCAGGTGCGCCAGGCGATTGTCGAAGGGGGCGGAGCACTGCTGGCGGCGGTGACGCTCTTCGACGTGTTCCGGGGCGACCAGATCGGCGCCGGAAAGAAGAGCCTGGCATTCGGCCTGACCTATCAGGCCCCGGACCGGACGCTGACCGACGCGGAGGGTGCGAAGGTCCGCGCAAGAATCGTCAAGACGCTGCAGGACACGCTTGGCGCGGTGCTGCGGGGCTAGGGCTAGGGCTAGGGCCGAGGCGTGAGCCGACCGGGCCGCTGACGTCGAACAGCCCGTCCAGCTGTTCGCGTGAGCGATGGATGCCGATCGGTCCGGAGATGCTCGATGGAGCTTGCGCATGTTGGCCAACCCGGAGCGATCGCCAGAGCGTGCGGCGCGCTGTGGAATCGGCGGGACCGATTGGCGGCATGGGGGACGATCCTGGCGCTTGTGGCCACGCTGGCCGTCAGCCTCAAGTGGGAGACGTGGATAGCCTCCGGAGCTGATGCATTCGGCTATCTGAGCCAGGCCGACGACTGGATGCGCGGAGAACTTCGCATCCCGCAACCGCTGACGAAGATCGCGACGTGGCCGCGCAGGGAGTGGACGGTCTCACCCCTGGGCTACAAGCCGGCCACCATTCCTGGCGCGATCGTCCCGTTCTACCCTCCCGGACTGCCGCTGGCCATGGCCGCTGCCGCCACGCTCGGAGGCCGATCAGCCGTTTTCTGGGTGCTCCCTTTGTTTGGCCTGGCGGTGGTCTGGCTGACCTACGTCCTGGGACGGTGGGTCGACAGCGCGACAACCGGAGCGATCGCCGCGATCATCGTGGCGTCGAGCCCGATCTTCGTACGCCAGCTGGTCGTGCCCATGAGCGATGTGGCCACGACGGCGTGGTGGCTCGGAGCGATCGCGCTGCTGGCCGTCCGGAGGCCTGTCCTTGCAGGTACGTGCGCCGCGGCGGCGCTGCTGACGCGCCCGAACCTCACGCCCCTCGCCGCGTGGCTGGCCCTGGGAATCGTGGTCGGCGAGTGGAGGCGCGGAACTCCGCCTCAGCGGATCATCGGCCGTGTGGTGGCCTATTGCATTCCCGTCGCCGGCGGCCTCGCGTTCATCCTGTGGCTGAACAACTACCGGTTCGGTAGCCCGCTGGCAAGCGGCTACGGCCCCGGCAGTTACCTGTTCGCGCTGGCACACATCCCCGACAATCTTGTCCTGTATCCGAAGTGGCTGATCCAGACGCAGACGATCTTTCCGCTGGTGGGCCTTTGCGCGCCGGTGTTCCTGTGGTTCGCCAGACGCGGCCGGTGGGGAGCCGACTGCAGTCTGCGCGTGGGGCCCATGGCGCTCGCGCTCGGAACGATCCTCGTCGTGTTCTGCAGCTACCTGCCGTACCTGGTCTTTGCAGATTGGACGTATCTCCGATTCCTGCTTCCAGCCTTGCCGCTGCTCGTGATTCTCAGCGTCGGCGTGACCGTCGAACTCGCCCGCCTGCTCCCCGTGGCGGTGCGGATCCCGGTGCTCGGCGCGATCGTCGTGGCGGTCGTTGCCTTTCAGATCGGACCCGGGGGGACACTGGACGTCCGGAATCTCCGGAGCACTGAGTCGCGATACGAGGTCGCAGGGTTGGCGGCGCGCGTGGTTCTGCCAGGTCCGGGCGTCTTCTTTTCCATGCAGGAGAGCGGCAGCCTTCGCTATTACTCCGGCAGCCCGACCCTTCGCTACGACGAGATCCTGCCGGAATGGCTCGATCGCGCGATCGCTGCGGTCCGTGCGGCCGGCTATCATCCCTATATTGCGCTGGAGGCGTGGGAAGAGCCGGCGTTCCGCGCGAGATTCGGCGGGAAGAGTGAGTTCGGCAAGCTCGACTGGACTCCGTCCGCCGAAGTTCGAGCCGGGGAGATCGTTCGCTTCTACGATCCGGTGATGCGCGAAGTCGCCGGCGACGCCCGACGGCCGACGGTGATTCTGACCGAAGGATTCAAACTCAGGCGCTAACGCGTCTGAACTCGGGCGGCCGGCACGTCCCCGGGCTGTCCGCCAACGCTGATCCGGCGGCCTATCGGGTCAGCTCTCTCGTCATTTCGCTCATCGTGTGGCTGAAGCCCAGACGCTCGAACAGACGCCGGGCGGCATCGTTGCGCGCCGCTGACCAGAGCACGACGCGGGGCATGCCCCGCTCGGAGAACCACGCTGCCGCTGCATCCATCAGCGCCCTGCCAACGCCCGCATCCCTGGCAGTCTCATCGACAAAGATGTCGTGGACGAAGCCGCATTCCTCACGCAGCTCTTTCCACGACATCGGCTCGATGCCCGCATAGAGGTATCCGATCGGCGAGCCACCCTGCTCGGCCACCAGAACGATCGTGTCGTCCCGCGTAATCTGCGTGCCGAGGAACCAGGCGTAGCCGGCTTCGGAATCCGGTCTGGGCGCGATGAACCGCAGTGGATCGAACTGGTAGTGCGCCCGGAGCAGGGCCGCGCCGAACACGCCCAACGCGGCCAGGTCCGCGGCCTCGGCCCGGCGGATGGTGACAGCAGGTTGAGTCATGGTTCCGAGCATACCCCCGATGGACCAAACGCGAGAGAACCGCCCCCGGTTGCCGGCGGAAGGCTCGATGGAATCGTTACCGCAGCGGTCAGAGCGCGCCTGAGCGGAACCCGGTTGCAGCGGGCACCTTCGGCAGTTCCGGCTTGGGCGGCTCCGGCGTGAAATCCTCACCGGGGTTGATGAACCGGTCCTGTTCGAACCGGTACTGCTTGTCATACAGCTGACGGTACCTGCCCCGCATCGCGAGCAGTTCCTGGTGCGTACCTCGCTCCACGATCTCGCCGGCTTCGAGCACCAGGATCTGATCGGCGCTCTGGATGGTCGAGAGCCTGTGTGCGATGACGAAGGTCGTTCGGCCCAGGCGCAACGATCGCAGTCCGTCCTGAATCAGGGCCTCGCTCTCGCTGTCGAGGCTCGACGTCGCTTCGTCCAGGATCAGGATTCGCGGATCGGCCAGAAGGGCCCTGGCGATCGCAACTCGCTGCCGCTGGCCTCCCGACAGGCGGATGCCCCGCTCGCCGACCACCGTCTCGAACTTCTCCTTGAACCCCTCGATGAATTCCTCGCAGTGGGCCACGCGGCTGACCGCCCGGACTTCGTCTCTGCTGGCGTGGGGCCTGGCATAGGCGATGTTCTCCGCGATGGTTCCGTCGAAGAGGAAGTTGTCCTGCAGCACCACGCCCAGTCGTTCGCGGTAGTCCCTCAACCGAACCGATTCGAGATCGTGGCCGTCCACGAGGACGCGCCCGAGAGTCGGCCGGTTGAACGTCATGATCAGCGAGATCAGCGTGCTCTTCCCGGAACCGCTCGACCCGACCAGCGCCGTGGTCGTGCCGGCCGGCGCATCGAACGACACGTTCTTCAGCACGGGCACTCCCGGCGCATACTCGAACCAGACCCCGTCGAACTGCACCGCTCCGGCCACGTCGGCCAGTTCGCGGCGCGAACCGTCCACCTGGTCCTCCGTCGCCATCCGCTTGATTTCGCGGATGCGGTCCAGGCCGGCGAACGCCTCGCTCAACTGCGTTCCAATCGAGGCAATCTGAACCAGCGGCGCCACGGTGAGGCCCGTGAAGAACAGGTACATCACGAAGTCGCCGAGCGTCATCGCCCCCGAAAGGATCGCGTCGCCTCCCATCACGATCATGATGACGCTGATGATGCCGACAATCACCGTCGACACCGCGGTCATCGTCGAGACGCCGGTGATCGACCTGGCCACGTTGCGGAACAGCCGGTGCGCGCCGTGTGCGAAGACGATCTGCTCCCGCTTCTCCGCCACATAGGCCTTGACGATGCGGACGCCGCCGAGCGACTGATTGAGGCGGCCCGTCACCTCGGCATTGATCTGGCCCCGCTCGCGGAACAGCGGACGCAGCCGGGTGAAGGCGACGGCCATGGTGCCCGCGAACACCAGCAGCACGACAAGCGTCATCGATGTCAGGCGCCAGTTGAGGTAGAACAGGATGCCGAGGGCCATGCCGGCCGTGACGAACCCGCCGACCAGTTGGACCAGCCCGGTGCCGATGAGGTTTCGGATCCCCTCGGCGTCGGTCATGATTCTCGAGATGAGCTGGCCGGTCTGCGTGGTGTCGAAATAGCTGATCGGCAGCCGCATGACATGGCCGTGGACGGTCTTGCGCATGTCGGTGATGGCTCGTTGCGCTGCCACGCTGAGGATCTGTGCGAGGGCGAAGGAGGTGACCGCCTGGACGACGGTGGCCGCGCCGGCGGCCAGGGCGATCACAGGCAGGAGATCGCCCCGGTGCTTGCCGACGACCTCGTCGATCAGGTACTTCGAGCTCGCGGGCAGCACGAGGCCGACCAGCCGGTTGACGAGCATGAGCACGAAGCCGATGCCGAGCCGCCAGCGATGCGTCCAGACGAGCCCCCGGGCCTCTTCCCACACATCCGACCACCGCGGCCGTTTCTTCTTCTCAGCCATTCACGACTCCCTCGAAACGTGGACCCCGCCCGTGCGAAGGATCAGGGGCCAGGGGCCCGGCGCTCGTCAGCCTGGCGCCCGGCCCCTGGCCCCTGCCCTGCAGCGCCTAGCGTAGTAGACTCCGACTGTGCCATCAACGATCCGGAGAATCCTTCACATCGACATGGACGCGTTCTATGCGTCGATCGAGCAGCGGGACAACCCGGACCTGCGCGGGCGCCCGGTCGTCGTCGGCGGACGTCCCGATGAGCGCGGCGTGGTCGCCGCCTCGAGCTACGAAGCGAGAACCTTCGGTGTCCGGTCGGCCATGTCGATGGCGAAAGCCGTTCGCCAATGCCCCGCGCTCGTCATCGTGCCTCCTGACTTCGGCAAGTACCGGTCGGTCTCCGCCAGGATCTTCGCGTTGTTCCGCGAGGCCACGCCGCTGGTCGAGCCGCTCTCCCTGGACGAAGCCTACCTCGACGTCACCGAAAACGCCTGGAACGAACCACTGGGTATGCGCGTTGCGATCCGCCTCAAGGAATCGATTAAGGCCGAAACCGGCCTGACCGCATCGGCTGGCGTCGCGCCGAACAAGTTCCTGGCGAAGATCGCGTCGGGCTGGAAGAAGCCCGACGGTCTCACCGTCGTCGCACCTGGCCGCGTGGAAGCATTCCTCCATGGCCTGCCGATCGACGCGCTGTGGGGCGTCGGCCCGGTCACCGCGCGCAAGCTGCGTGGGATCGGGCTCGAGCGGCTGGTGGACGTGCGGTCTGCCGATCCAGCCGCGCTCCGCCAGGCGATCGGCAGCTCTGCCGACTGGCTCGTGCAGCTGGCGCAGGGCGAAGACGACCGCCCGGTGGTCCCCAATCGACCGCGGAAATCGGTGGGCACCGAGAACACATTCGTCCAGGACTTGACGGATCTCTCGCGAATCCGCGCCGAAGTGGCGTCGATGGCGGCCGACGGTGCGGAATGGCTGGCCCGCAAGAACCGCTTCGCCCGCACGGTGACGCTGAAGGTGCGCTACGCAGGATTCGTCACGATCACGCGCAGTCACTCCGCGCCGCCCACCCGCGAGGCCGCCGAGCTGGCAGCCCGAGCGGTTTCGCTGCTCGATCGCACCGAGGCCGGGACCCGCCCGGTCCGCCTTCTCGGCGTGTCGCTGCACGGGCTCACCGACTCGACCGTCGATGAGCCGAGCGAAGACCCCGAGATCCTGTTGCCCTTCGACGAGGAAGACTCACCAAGCACCTGAGGCGATTGGACCCGGTGCCCTGTCCGCGGCGCGTGCTGGACTGCTTGTGCGGCCCGAACCATGCGGCGCTGGCGGGCCCTGAATTCAAGGAACCGCTCCCCGCGTCCGATTGATCATGGGACGGATTCTCATCCGGGAACCGGGCCTGGACGGACGTGCGGACAATCGTACGGACGGTCCCGGTCTGTAACCTGGACGAATGCGCTGACCGTGACCGCAACCATGACGCTCCGCCGCAGGACCCTGCTTGTCTTCGCCACGCTGATGTTGGCGCCAGCGCTGCTTGCGGGGGACGCGGTCCTGGTGTGGACGCTCTTTCTCGAGTTGCTGTTCTTCGCGGTGCTCGAACCGGCTGCCAGGTCCTGGACGCATCGTCGTCGCCCAGATTCCGCCGGGATCGACCGGCCGGGCGATTCAATCGCTGAGGCCGCCAGGCTCGGGAACGCGGACCCAGGCGGAACACCGGCGCTTCCTGAACCGGCCTCCCAGGCCGGTCGCGACGGGCCCGGCCTCCTCGATCAGGCACTGTCCGGGCTGGCCGGGCGCCGCCAAATCGATGCGCAGGTCCAGCACTCCCAGAAGATGGAGGCGATCGGCCGCCTCGCCGGGGGAGTCGCACACGACTTCAACAACCTGCTGACCATCATCCTCGGGTACGTCGATGTCCTGCGCGAGCAGTCTTCTGGCAGCACTCCGTTGCGAGAAGCCGCCGAGGCGATCGGCGACGCGGCGCAACGGGGCTCGACGCTGACCCGGCAGCTGCTGGCGTTCAGCCGCCGGCAGGTCGCTGCCAGAGAGGTCATCGACCTCAACGAGACGGTCTCCAATGTCGAACAGATGGTCCGGCGGCTCATCGGGGCAGACATCTCGCTGACACTGTCGCGGGATCCCGGCCTGGGGCGCGTGAAGGCCGATTCGAGCCAGATCGAGCAGGTGCTGATGAATCTCGTGGTCAACGCGCGCGACGCGATGCCCGAGGGCGGCCACCTGAGCATCGAGACCGCCAATGCCGACCTCGACGCGAACCACGGGGAGCCCCGGACCGACATGCAGCCCGGCCGCTACGTGCTGCTCGCCGTGAGCGACACCGGTCACGGGATGAACGAGGAAACCCGGGAACACATCTTCGAGCCGTTCTTCACGACCAAGGAGGCCGGCAAAGGAACCGGGCTCGGCCTCGCGATGGTGTACGGCATCGTGACGCAGAGCGCCGGCCAGCTCCGCGTCTCGAGTGCACCCGGGAGCGGCACCACGTTCAGGCTCTACTTCCCGAGGGTCGAGGCCGAAGTCAGGTCATCGGTCGAGCGCCGGGCGTTCGAGCAGATCCCGCGGGGATCGGAGACGGTCCTGATCGCCGAGGATGAAGTCGGCGTGCGGCAGTTGCTGCGGGAGGTGCTCGATCGCCTCGGGTACACGGTGCTGCTGGCGCAGGACGCCGAGGAAGCGCTCCTGGTCTGCGAGCGCTACCCCGGCCCGATTCACCTGCTGCTGACCGATGTCGTGATGCCCGGCCTCAACGGCCGGGCGCTGGCGGAACGGGTGGTCCCGATGCGCGCGGAGCTGAAGACACTGTTCATGTCGGGCTACACGGATCACGAGGTGCAGCGCAGCCTGATCGCCGAAGGCGCCCCGTTCGTGCAGAAACCGTTCACGCCGGAGGCGATCGCGCGGAAGGTCCGCGAGGCACTCGACCGGCAACAGTCGTTCCCGGCTGCGGCCGCGGCATGAAGCTGCAGGACCGATCAGTCGGCTGCCATGCGTCAGCGGCGCGGGCGGCGGGGAATCCTGATCTTCAAGGCGTCAGGCCTGACCCGCACGCTGATCTCGGTCCGCTCGCCGATGGGCTCGCCGTCCACGTGAAGGGCGACCGGCGCCTCTGAGCGAATCGTGATCGACTCGACCGACATGCGCCGGGCTGATGCGGCCCGATCGAAGGTTCCCGTGAACAGGCGCCACCCCCCGAGCAGCGTCCTGATGCGCCGATGACCCGACACCATCACCAGTTCAAGACGCCCGTCGTCCGGCTTCGCCCGTGGCGCGATGCAGGCGCCGCCGCCCCACTGTCGTCCGTTCGCCACGACGATCAGCAGCGGCCGGATGGAGATGCGCTCGCCCTCGGTCTCGATGACCATGTCCTGCGGCTTGTACCGCGCCACCTCCCGGAGGGTGGTCCAGACGTAGGGAATCACACCTCGGCGCCCGCCGACCGCCGTGCTGAAGTGCAGGGCCACGTGCGCGTCGAATCCCAGCCCCGCGACGTTGAAGAACAGGCGCCCGTCGATCTCACCGGCGTCGATCGTCACCTCGCGTCCCCTGATGGCCTCACGAACAGCGTCGGCCGGCGCCCATGGAATCCCGTACTCCCGGGCGAGGCCGTTTCCGGATCCGCTCGGGATGACCGCCAGCACTGCGGGCGAATACGTGAGCGCCGACGCCACCTCGTTGACCGTCCCGTCACCGCCCCAGGCGACAACCCACTGCATCCCCTCACTGAGCGCGCGCTGCGCCAGCTCGCGGGCGTGGCCGGCCCGCTCGGTCACCCAGACGACGGGATCGACCCCATGATCGCGAAAGAGGCGCGAGGCTTCCGACGGGCGTTCTTCGGCTGAGCGACGGGAGCTCGTCGATCCCGATCGCGGATTGATGATGACCGCCACACGGACTGGACGATCATCGGTCACCTCTTCGCTCATCACGCCCGACACCTCGATTGTGGCCGTCGATCGCTTCCGATTGACCGCGACCGATAGCGTCACACTCCCATTTCAGAAGTGACGCCGCGCGGTCACCTGCCTGAGCGCCCAACCGCCACGCGGATTATATCGTCGGGCCTGGTGTCCCGGAATCGCGATTCGCGGCAGGGTTGGGGGACACTAGAATCGGATGGCGAGAAGACCGCTCGCGGAATACTGAGTGAGCGCGCCGCTGAGGATTCGCTGCTGGCGGTCGAACCCCGCGCGCAGGGACAGTTCGAAGCGCCGCCCGAAATCAGCGAACAGCTCGCCGTTGAGGCCGTCTGCGCTGAGAACTTCGATGTCGTTCAGGCTGTTCACCCGTTCATTCGCCCAGCCGTGGTGGTAGCGAAGACCGAAGTAGCTCTTGTCCCCGACGTACCGTCTGAATCCCGCATGATACGACGCCGTGGTTCCTTCGGGCCTGGGCGTGATGAAGGTCTGACCGGTGAGCAGCCATTCCCCTGCATACTTGCTGAGCGAGACGACGTAGATGTTGACCGGTGTGCTGAAGCCCAGCCTGGTGTAGCCCAGCGAGCCTTCGAATCCATGGCCGAGGGACTGGTAGATGTGCAGGCCGAACCTGTGGTCCGGATACAGGCGATGGTCCGGCGTCCAGCCCGCGTTCAGGTACATGTATGTTCCACGGCGAAGTCGCGGGTAGAAGTCGGCTTCGACCTGCTGGTCGCGGAGGCCGAAGCGTTCCGCCTGCGACGCCCTCAGCAGGACCGCTCCCCATCCCGCGGTCCGCTTGAAGTTGATCTGGTGCTCGCTCCACCCGGTGCGGCCGTCGCTGAACCAGTCGTACGCGTAGCCGTAGGCGACCGACCAGTGTTGGCGATTTTCGAGGATCGATTCGCGAAGCCGAAGGGCCTGGTGGTTCCGGGGATCGAATTCGAGTGCGCGGTCGACCGCATCGAGCGCCGCCCGGTCGCGGTTCATCGCCTTGCAGGCGCGCGCATAGGACACCAGCAGGACCGAGTCGTCCGGGCGCACGCGCAAGCCGTATTCCGCCAGCGCGGCAGCCTCCTCCGGATGGTCCGACCACAACTCCACGCTGACCAGCGCGGGGAGTGCGTCCGCGTCGGCGGGGCTGGAAATCAGCACGGTCCGCAGTTCGGCCCGTGCCTCGTCGTACCGGCCCTCCCATGACAGCACGATGCCCAGCAGCGTGCGGGCGTCGTTGTCATCGGGACGGACGGCCAGCCGATCCTTGAGCAATGTGACGGCTGCCGCACGCTTACCGCTCGTCGCCAGCTGCCGCGCGGTGGCCACATCGTCCCGGGGATTGGCCTGGGCCTGGCTGGCCGGGTCGTGGGGCCCTGCGGCTCCGGGGGCTGCAAAGGCCGCAACGGCCCACACGCCGGATGCCGCCACGAGAATGCCGATGCGGGTGGAAACGCGTAGATTCATACGGTTCGGATCACCGGCGCCGCGTTTCGCAAGGCCTAGCCGAAGATTACCACGAGCGGCGCGTGTCCCACCTCGGGCCCCCTTGCACGATTATTTCCGGCGAGTGGCCGCTCCGTTCCGCGGTGGGATAGAATCGGCCGCGTCACCGCGTCACCATGACATCATCCCAAGGAGCACTCATGAAAACTCGGCTGTGCCTGATTGTGCTGGCGCTCGGGGCCGCCTTCGCCATCGTCGCCGCGCAGGAACGCGAGGATCGCACGCTGCTGTCGTACGCGCAGATGCGCGCGATCGCCAACGAAGCCTCCGGCGAGCGCGCGACCCACGCGGTCCTCGAGATGGTGCCGTATCCCAGGGTCCGGACGCGGGCCGAGGACGAAGGCCAATTCCGCGAAACCGAGGTCGTTGCCCGGCTCGCGAAGGAGTCCGGGTTCAGCAACGTCGCCGTTGAGTCCTTTCCAGCGGCGCAGAGGATGTGGCAGGCCTCCCAGGCCGAGCTGTGGCTGGTCGAGCCGGAACTGCGCAAGCTGTACGACTTCAACGAGACCGCGGTGTCAATCGCCTCAGGCAGCGAAAGCGGTGATGTGACGGCCGAGATCGTCGATGTCGGCGTGGGCGGGCGGGCCGAAGACTACGCCGGCAAGGACGTCGCCGGCAGGATTGTCCTCGGGTCGGCCGGCTCCAGCCAGCTCCAGCGCCTCGGCGTGTTCGAGCGAGGCGCGGTGGGCGTCATCAGCTACAACGCGCTGCGGGCCGACGACTTCCCTGATCAGCTGATGTCCCAGAGCGTCGGGACCGTCGCGCCCGCGGGCAAGAAGGCCGGCTTCGGCTGGTCGATCGCCCCACGCCTCGGGCGCGAGCTTGCCGCCCGGCTCGGGCGCGGCGAGAAGCTCAAGGCGCGCTCCAGCGTCAAGGCCGAGACGTTCCCAGGCGAGATGGAAATGGTCCACGCCACCATCCCCGGCGACGGGAGCAGCGCGCAGACCGTCATGGTGACGTCGCACCTCTACGAGGGTGTCCTCAAGCAGGGTGCCAACGACGACAACTCCGGATGCGCGCTCTCGCTCGAGATGGGTCGCACCTACGCGCGCCTGATCGCGGACGGATCGTTGCCCAAGCCGAGGCGCACGATTCACTTTCTGTGGGTCCCCGAGATCAGCGGAACCACCGCCTGGCTCAGCGCGCACGACGACGTGACGAAATCGATTATCGCAAACCTCAACTACGACATGGACGGCCTGAAGCTGAGCCTGAGCGGCAGCGCCTGGGTCATGCACCGGACGCCCGACAGCCTGCCGACCTTCCTCAACGATCTGTGCGCGAGCGTGCTCGAATTCGTGGCCAACACGAACCGGGAGCGGATCCGCTACCGGTCGGTCGGCTATGGCTTCACCTGGCCGGTCGTCGCCGCCAGCGGGACCCGGGAACCGTTCAACGTGCTGGTGGAGAACTACTACGGCGCCAGCGACCACGTGGTGTTCATCGGCCAGGGCATCCCCGCGGTGATGTTCATTACCTGGCCCGATCACTTCTATCACTCGTCGGAAGACACGCCCGAGAAGCTCGATCCCACGCAGTTCAAGCGCGCGACCGTGGTGGGCGTGGGATGCATGAGCCTGCTCTCGTCAGCCGGCGATGAGACGGCCCTGCAGGTCGCGGCTGAAGCGCTCGGCCGCGGCACCATGCGGATGGGCAACGCCCAGCGAAAAGGCCTGTCCTACGTGGCCGATCTTCCGTTCAACCTGACGCTGACCGAGGCCTACAAGGAAGCGCGTAATGCCATTCGGCACCAGGCTGGAGTGGAAAAGGCCGTCGTGAAGTCCGCGGCGCTGCTCTTTGTCGACCCCGTAGCCGGCGAAAAGCGGCTGGCGGGCCTTGGCGCCGTCATCGACCAGCGGGCGGCGGCCCTGCAGAACGAGGTCGCGGCTTACTACAAGCTGGCGGCCGAACAGCGCAAGGAGACGCCGACCCTCGAGCCGCCGGTGACCGAGCTCGAGCGCCTGGCGGCCCGGCTCGTTGTCGAACCCGTCGCAGCTCCGGGAGGAGCCGGAGGCGGAGGCGGTCGCGGCGCGCAGAGCGCGGCCCTGCTGAGCCTGCCGGCGGCGGACCGTGCTGCCGTCGAAGAGGCCCGCCGGAAGATCCCCGGTCACGTCACCGGGGAACTTGCGGCCATGATCGCAAAGAAGAAGACCGTGCTCGAACTGCGCGACTTCGTGTCGGGCGAGTTCGAACCCGTGGCGCTCTCTGACGTCATGGCATTTGTGCGAGCGGGCGAGAAGCTCGGCCAGCTCAAGATCACCGAGAAGCCCGAAGAGCCGGTCAAGGGAACCAGAAAGCCGGTCAGGAAATAGGCTTACGCCTCGGGGACCTGCGCCAGCCGGATGACGAACCGGTAGGGCGCAGGCCTCCCCCGGGGCGATGTCCTGTCACCTGGCAGCGGCCGACGGCCGCCTCACCGCGGAAGTCGCCCGAAGATCCGGACGACAAACCGATGAAGCTTGTGGAACGATGCGGCGGGCTCCGCGAACATCAGCACGCATTCACCCGGAACCACGCTGATGCCGTGATCCTGGCAGGTCTTGACCGCCTGCTCTGAGACCGCTCCCTGCTGGAGCCAGACGCGCTTGATGCCGGCCTTGACCGCATCCTGCACCACCGATTCGGTCTCGCGCGGGGGCGTCACCACCACGACGCCTCCGACCGGCGCGGGCAGTGCGCTCAGGCTTGGATAGCAGGGCTCTCCATCGATCGCCGTCGCCTCGCGGTGCACGGGATAGACGGTGTATCCCTTCTGCTTCAGCTCGCGATAGGCGGCGGTGCCAAACCCCTTCCCGGATCGGGAGACGCCGACAATCGCCAGCGTGCGTTCGGCCAGGAAACCCGTGATGTCGGCCTGTGTCGCTTTCATGGGTCGATCCTTTCTGCACCGGATCCAGGGGCCTTCCGTTCGCGCGATCGAACCGAACGCCGCATTATAACGCCGCGACGCCGCTTCCAAGGCGCCCGGGGCGCCGGTGCGAATCCGTTCAGCGTGACTCGTGCGGCCGGATATGATGTCCGACAGGCCGGCGGCATCGCAGATCGACAGGATGCGCGCCGTCGATGACGAAAGGATCGATGAGCCGTCGCGTGTTCGCGCTCTTGCTGCTCGTTTCGAGCGGCGCCTCGTTCGCGTGCCGGGGCGGCGATCTGACCCCGGGCCGGGCCGCCGCGCTGCTCAAATCGTCGTCCGACTTCACGACACGCGCCGGAAGCCCGGTCGGTCGCGAGCTGGTCGAGGTGACCTTTGTGCGCAAGGTCGCGCGACGCTACACCGAGGTGGAATTCCGCTGGAGAAATGCCTCCCCGGGAACGGCCGGCGCCGCCGACGAGGTCAAGACGTCGATGGCCCTGTTCGAACTCACCCTCGAGGGCTGGGTGCTGACATCGCTGTTCAAGGTGGATTGACGCCCGGGAAATGCTAGGCTAGCAGGCCGGACCTATTCATGGGCCTGCGCGTCCAATCTAGAGGACGCGCGAGGCCTGTTTCTGTGGCGCGCCGCTCCCGCAGGAGGTTGACTGATGCAGGATCAACTGAAAAACCGGGTCGATCCCCAGACGTTCCGCGACCTGGTGAAAGACATCCCGTTCGCGATGTTCACCACCGTCATGGCGGACGGCACCCTGCGCAGCCGCCCGATGGTGGCGCAGGCGGACGCGTACCGACGGGATGCTCTGGTTCTTCACCCGCACGACGGCGCCGATCACGAGTGAACTCGCCGCCAACCCGCACGTCAACGTCGCGTACGTGTCGGCCCCCGAAGACCGTTTCGTCTCGGTCAGCGGACGAGCGCAGGTCGTTCGCGACTCGGCGGCAGCGGCACGACTGTGGAGCCCGGCCTTTGCGAAGTGGTTCCCTGCCGGACCGGACGACGCCGAGATGTCGCTCATCAAGATCGACCTGACACGCACGGAGTACTGGGACGCGAAGGCCGGACGCATGCATCAACTGTAGGGGCGGGCGCACGGTCGGGCCGGAGCGTCGTGCTTGAAGTGCCCGGGGTTGATCGCCGGCCCGTCCGTCAGGTGTCAATCCGCCTAAGGCCCGTTGCCAGCCAGGACTGTTTCCTGCCCCGCGATTCCCTCGCGACCGCCAACGCGGCCAGATCAACATCGATTCGGGGACCTTCGCCAGGGCGATAGGGCGTGCCGGGCAGGTACGGCCCGCCCTCTGGCGCATGGTAGAGTGGGATTGAAAGGCGCTCGAACGCGCACGAGATTGCCGTGACCGAAGCGACACACCACCACGTCGAGGCCGCTTGTCCGCTGGATTGCCCGGATTCGTGTTCGCTGACGATCACCATCCACCGCGGCAGGATCGAAACCATCGACGGCAGCCGCGCCAATCCCGTCACCGGCGGGTTCATCTGCGCCAAGGTGCGCCAGTTCGCCGATCGGGTGTACGGGCCTGATCGGCTGCGCTCACCGGGCATCCGAACGGGACCCAAGGGCGCGGGAACGTTCGAATGGGTGTCCTGGGAGCGGGCGCTGGAACACGTCGCCACGATCATGCGCGAGGCCAAGACGGCCTTCGGCGGGGAATCCGTGCTGCCGTTCTTCTACGGCGGATCGAACGGGCTGCTGACTCAGAACGCGGCCGACGCCAGGTTCTTCAGACGATTCGGAGCATCGCGCCTGGAGCGCACGGTCTGCGCGGCGCCGACCTCGGCTGCCAACCTGGCGCTCTACGGCAAGATGCCGTCAGTGTCGTACCAGGATTACGTTCACGCACGGCTGATCGTGATCTGGGGCGCCAACCCGTCCGCATCGTCCATCCACCTGGTGCCGTACGTGCTGGAGGCACAGCGGCTGGGTGCGACCCTGGTCGTCATCGATCCGAGAAGCACCCAACTGGCCCGTCTTGCGGACCTGCACCTGGCGGTGAAGCCCGGAACCGACGTGGCCGTCGCCCTTTCGATTCATCGATTCCTCTTCGAGACGGGCCGCGCAGACGAGAACTTCCTGTCGGCACACACCCTGGGGGCCGGGCAGCTGCGCCAGCGCGCGGACAGGTGGACGTTCGACGACGCCTCCTCAATCTCGGGCGTCCCGGCCGCGGACCTGAAGCGCTTCGCCGAACTGTACGCCGACGCCTCGCCGGCGATCATTCGCTGCGGCTGGGGTCTCGAACGGAATCGCAACGGTGGTAATGCCGCCATGGCGGTGCTCTCGCTTCCGGCCGTGGCTGGCAAGTTCGGGGTACGGGGCGGCGGCTACTCGATGAGCAATTCCGCGGCCTGGGACCTGACGCCGACCTGGATCGACGCCGAGGAGCCGCCAACGCGCAGCGTCAACATGAACCATCTGGGGCGTACGCTGCTCGAAACGGCCGATCCGCCGGTGAAGGTGCTGTTCGTGTACAACTGCAACCCGCTGGCGACCATGCCGGACCAGAATCGGGTGCGCAAGGGGCTCGAGCGCGAGGACCTCGCGACGATCGTGTTCGACCAGGTCATGACCGACACGGCGCGCTACGCCGATGTCGTGCTGCCTGCGACGACGTTCCTGGAACACTACGATTTCGCCAGGGCGTATGGTCCAATCAGCCTGCAGCTGGCGCCGCCCGTCATCGACGCGCTCGGCCTCGCGCGGCCGAATGTCGATGTGTTCGCGGATCTGGAGCGGCGTCTCGGCCTCAGCCTGGAGTCCGATCCGTCTGACGAGCTCGAAATGATGCTGCGCATGCTGAACGACATGCCAGCCGCCGTCAGTGACGGCCTTCGAAGCAGCGCCCGCGCCGAGCCTCCATGGGGAGGCACACCGGTGCAGTTTGTCGACGTGTTCCCTCGGACACCGGGCCAGAAGGTCGATCTCTTTCCCGAGGCGCTGGAACGCGAGGCGCCGCACGGGCTCTACGCCTATCTTCCCGATCCGGCAACCGAGGCGTATCCGCTCGCGTTGATCTCGCCGGCGACTGAGAAAACCATCAGCTCGACGCTCGGGGAGCTGGGACACCTCAAGGCCTCGGTGGCGCTTCACCCGACCGAGGCGTCCGCTCGAAAGCTGCAGGATGGAGATCGGGTGAGAGTGTTCAACGGTCTCGGAGAAATGCGGTGCGTGCTCACGGTGGACCGCAACGTGAGGACCGGGGTGGCGGCGATCCCCAAGGGACTGTGGTGTCGGAGTACGGAAAACGGCGCGACGGCCAACGCGCTGGCGCCGGACACTTTGAGCGACATCGGCGGCGGCGCGTGTTTCAATGACGCGCGGGTCGAGGTGGCGAAACTGGAGGAGTGATGGCTCGCATCGTGCACTGCGTCAAGCTCGGCAAGGATCTCCCGGGCCTCGAGGCGCCGCCCTGGCCCGGAGAGCTTGGGCAGCGGATCTTCGAGAATGTCTCGGCCGACGCCTGGAAGATGTGGGAAGAGCGGATGAAGATGATTCTCAATGAGTACCGGCTCCTGCCGTTCCAGAAAGAGGCGCAGGAGCTGATGGCTCGACAGATGGAAGACTTCTTCTTCGGGGAGGGTAGTAAGGCGCCCGAGGGGTATGTGCCCCCCCGGCAGAAATAGCCGGTCAGGTTCTCACGACGACCGGAACCGGACGGTCGATGGTGAACCGCAGTGTTCCGTGCGCCGCACGCAGCGCGGATACCACCCCCGCGCTGCTCTCCCCTCTCGCGAAGACGAACCCGAGGTAGCTCGCTCCCTCGGGCAGCCTGACCAGCGCCTGGTCCTGCTTCGCGGTAATGATCACCCCGACCACGCCCGGTATCTCCGACGCGGCATCGACACCTTCGACGCCTCGGTAGATCCCATCGCTGGGAATCGGAATCATCATCACACCCGAAGCGTCGCGCTCGCGATGCCAATCGGCGACCGATTCGCCCAGTGCGTGACGCAACAACACCTCTTCGAACGGGGCGTGTTCACCGCGTAACGACTCGAAGCGCAGGGCCCGGGCGCAGAGGCCTCCGATCGGCCGGGCAGCAGCCTCGAGCAGGAAGACCCCCGAAGCATTGACACGGCACTCGGCGTGAACAGGACCATGCCAGAGCCCGAGGGCCAGCGCGCCGTCGCTCACGCCCTCGAGAATGCGATCCTGTTCGACGATCGGCTGCGCCGAGGGCGTGACATAGATCGTTTCCTCGAAGAACGGCCCCTGCAGCGGATCCGGCTTGTCGAACAGGGCGAGCGCGCGAAACCCGCCCCGGGTCATCAGGCCCTCTACGGCGAACTCGGCACCGTCGATATACGACTCGACCATCACCTGGTCGTGCAGCGTGTTGCGCTGAACACGCACGTCGGGCGCCGTGAGAATGCGCCTGATCCGCTCGAAGGCGGCGACGAACGACTCACGATCGTCTGCCCGGATCACGCCGCGACTCCCGGACAATGCCACTGGCTTGACCACGCAGGGATACGGCACGCGCCGGGCCAGTTCCCGCGGTTCGGCGCGGAGGCTGACGCACTCGAACCAGGGCACCATCAGCCCGGCGTCGCGCAGGCGCTGCCGTGTCTCGAGCTTGCTGCGGCTGGCGAGCGTTGCCTCCAGCCCATGGAAGGGCAGCCCCAGCGCTGCGGCCGCCCTGGCGGCCAGCGCCGTTGGCTGATCGCCAACGGCCAGCACGCCATCGAAGGCCTGTTCCGTGGCCGCGCTGATGATCGCGTCGAGCGACTCCGGATCGTCGTAGAAATGGACCGCGAGGGCGTGATCGCCCCACGGGTCATCCACCGAGCAGCAGTGGTCCCGGGCCGACACCAAAGCTACGCCCAGCCGCTCGGCGGCTTCGCTGAATGACCGGGCCTGATAGCCGGTCGTTGTCGAGAGCAGCAGCACTCGTCTCATGCATCCTCGCGAGGCGCCAGGGGGTGCAACCGGAGACATCGGGGCAGAGGCTAGTCCCTAGCCTCTGCCCTCTAGCCATTAGCCTTAAGCCATAAGGCCCAAGGCTTCAGCCGGCCTCCAGCCCTTAGCCCCGCCGCTAGAGAAGGGCTACCTGCCCTTCAGACGGCTCCGCTCAACAGTACCAGGGCTCCGTGATGAACGGCACGGCCGCACGGTCCAGTCGCGGCGGATCGTGTCTCATCGCGGCCGGATCGTCGATTCCTGCCCGTTGACAGGCGAGCCGCCAGATGGCCTCGAACGTTTCGCGCCGTGACCCTCGCGCTCGCTGTGCAACGATCTGCTGCACGTCGCGCTGCAGCGCGTCAACTCGTGCATCGGCGTGGGTCCATGGGTAGGCGAGCATCTCCGGATCGAACGGCCCGATCCGATCGCGCATTTCCGCAAGTCCGAGCAGGAGGGAGCCTTCGGGCACCAGCAGCCGGATGGCCCACTGGATCGGCGCGACCTCGTCGACCAGGTCCAGCCTCCTGATCGTATCGAGCAATTCACAGTATCCGGCCAGGCTCGTCCACGGCGTGAACGGCACGAATGTCGGCGCGAGCGCGAGGCGCGCGTCCCGGCAGAGCTCGACCGCCCGCGCGAAGTCCGCCGCCGTGTGACCTTTGTCGAGCAGCGCGAGCAGGCGGTCGTCCACCGACTCCACCGCACTCGTCACGAACAGGCACCCCGTCTCGCGCAGCGCCGGCAGGTGCTGACGATATCTCAGCAGGTGTTCGATCTTGATGACCACATCGTAGGTCACGCTCGCGAACTCCCGGCCGAACGCGTCGACAATGCGCAGGGCGTGGCCGATCCCGTTGAAGAAGTCGGGATCACCGAAGCTGATGTGGCGCGCGCCGGCTTCGACCTGGTTTCGGATGTCCGCCAGGACGACATCGACCGGGACGATCCTGAACATCCCGCCATAGATCGGCACGACAGGACAATGACGGCACAGGTGTTTGCAGCCTCGGCTGGCTTCGGTGTACCCGGCCACGCGAGTGTCGCCAGGCGCCGCCTGGAGGCCCGCGTATTGCCCAAGCGGGGGCAGCGTGCTGCGATCCGGGGTGACGAACGCCAGGCGAGGCTGACCGCCAGGATGCGGCGTGACGGCCGATCTGAAGCGGAGGTCGCCCTGGTGTGCGTCGCCTGCGGCGGGCCCGCCATGGGCCGCCCCTGCGTCGTGCGCGGAGTTGCCCGTCACCGCCTCGCCAGTCGCCAGTCTCCCGGCGACCGCCGTGAGATCGGCTTCGAATTCGCCATCCAGAATCGTTCCCACGCCTCGCGCCTCGAGCAGGCCGGCGTTGGGCGGTGCGTAGATGCCGAACGCGCAGAGGTGCGCGCCCGGGTTCATCAGGCGAACGGCCTCGATGACCGGAAGGGCGAGCCGGGTTGCCGTGTGCATCGGAAGTGAGAAGGCCACCAGGCCCGCCGCCCGCACCTCGGCCTCGTCGAGGCTCTGGCGGCTCAGGTCTGCACAGGCGACATCCAGCCCCGCCCGGCGCAGCCAGGCAGCAGCCGACCCAAGCCCGAAGGGCTGTCGGCCCAGTTCATAAGTTGAGATCAGGAGGACCCGCATCCACCTCTCATTCTACAGGCAGCGCGGGGAGCCGTGAACCGTCGCCACGAGCGACGGCATTCCAGGAGGACCGGGCAATCATTCCGACCGATCTGTCAGCCTGCACTCACGGCTCTCTGGACGTGTCGAGCACCACGCATTAGATGCATTCCGCCTGCTGCCGCCTGCAGGAGTCCGGTCATCTGGAGCGGCGTCTACTGCGCGCGATCCCGGTCGCTCTCGCCGAGCAGGATGAACCCTGTTCGCAACAGGGTGCCCGACAGGACGATGAACCAGATGTAGACCGCGCTGGCGACGAGGTCGCGCGCCGTGCTGACCGGCGCCGACGGTCCTGCGTCGCGAGCGAGCCACGCGATCGTCGCCAGCGCAACGAGTGAGACCAACGCGAAGACACGCCAACCATGCCTGAAGAGCGCGATCGCCAGGACGATCGCCCAGGCGGCGCTCGCGATCAGGATCGTGTATTCCAGCGTCAGGTCTGTTTCGCCGGCGTGGACGTCATGAAATGCCAGGAACGACAGCACGACCACCAGCAGCGTGACCGCTCCTGACCCGATCAACCAGGGCGCGGATTCCGACCGTCGCGGAGCGCGTGTAGCATTGCTCGTCTCAGCCATGTGCGATCCCCTCTGCTCCAGGTTGATGCCTCGAGGCGAAGTAGGTACGCAGCGGACGCCAGTAGAACTCGATCCAGCCCTTCCGGTACGACGCGACCTGGGATCGGGGGACACCGGTCTGGCGAAGCGTAACCCGTGATCCGCGGGGATGACGAGTGAACCGCCACTCGAGCCGCGAGGGCGGAACGTCGGCCGGCCATTCGGTGGTCTTCCACTCCTGGGCGATCAGGCGGCCCGGTACGCAGCGCACGGTGCGCCCGGTGATGTACCCATCCCAGGCGGTGAATGCCGCACCCTCGCGGGCGTCACCCTTTGCGGGCGCGCCGGTGACAGCCGAGTGCAGCTTCGCTTCGGCCAGTGCGCGGTAAACCTCACGCGGCGGCGCGGCGATGATGCGAGATTGTTCGATGACCGAACCTACGCGACCTTGTGCCATGCGAGGTCCCTCCCATTGACCGCGGCCGGCAGGAAATGGATTTCAGCTCCTCGGGCACTCTGCCCGCGGGTTGCCATGGACCGGCGGCCGGCACTAGCATGGCCCCTGTCACCTGAGTGAATCAACTGCCAGAAATCTCCAGAGGAGTCTCTCGATGGCCCCTGCTCCGACCCGGCCCACCCTCGCGATTCTCGTGTTCCTGGCCGTCCTCGCGGGCACAACGATCGGCATCGGTGTCGACCGGACCGTGCTCGCCAGGCAGGAGGGTATCAAGCGCACCGTCCTCATGAGGGCCGACGATCCCTCCGGGCCCGGATACGAGGCGCTGATGGCCGTCGCCGAGCTGGCGCCGGGGGCAAGCATCGGTAAGCACCGGCACTACGGGGTCGAGCTGGCCTACGTTCTCGATGGATCCGTAGTCATCGAGCGCGATGGACAACCGCCAGTCACCGTCAAGGCGGGCGAAGCGCTGAAGAATGTCGGCGTGCACGATGCCAGGAACTCCGGCACCGTTCCGGCCAGGCTGCTGGCGGTGTATATCGTCGAAAAGGGAAAGCCGCTCTCCGAACCCGTGAAATAGCGCCCCGGCCCCGGCGGGCGCGCCTGACGCGCACCAGGACCCGCCACCCGCGCGCCTAGGCGCTGCGCTGCCGTTCCCGCTCTTCCTCGCCGTTGCCGGCGTGCGCGCGCAGCGACTTGATGCTGCGCTCGATGCGCTCGGCCAGCTCGCGCTCGGCTTCGAGGGCGCGCAGCGTCCGCTGCCCCGAGTTGACGAGGTCGTTGAGGCGACCGAGGTCCTGCGCCACGTGGTCGACAACAGCCTTCTGTTCGTTGACCAGTTCGAGGTTGAGCCGGACGTCCTCCAGGAGATTGACCACGGAGTTGGCCCGGCCGTAGATGTCGTCTACCTGGCGCTTGCGCAGCTCGACCTGTCCGAGCTGTTCCTGTGTCTGGGCGGCCGTAGCGAGCAGCGCGTCGACGCGTTCGCGAAGCTCGGCCACATCGTGCCGCTGGTCGGTGAGCTGGGCGAGGTCCGTCCGGCTGCGGGCTGCCACCTCGTGGATGCTCTCCACCTCGCGCTTGACGGCGTCCACCACCGCCGACCGGTTGCCGACGGCTTCGGTCTTCCGATCGAGATCCTCCGAGATCTGGCGGAGGCCGTCGAGCCGGGCCTCGAACGCGTCGATGGTCTTCTCCATGAAGGTGAACTGCGATCGCCGCTGCTCGAGCTGGCGCAGGGCCGCCTCGAGGCGCTTCAGCTGGTCGTCGGAGGTGGAGGCCTGGCTGGTGACGTCGCGCTGGCGTGCCTGCACGCGGCTCAGCTCCTCGATCAGATCGTCCTTCGACGCCACGGACCGGCCCAGCTCCTCGGTGAGCGACTGCACCTGCTTGAGGTTGGCGCTCACGTCGGCCGCCACGTTTCGCGAGGACGTGAAGAGTTCCGACAGCCGGCGCTCCTGCTCGGCCACCACGGCCTCTTCCTTCTGGGCCGCCTTGAAGCGGGTGTGCGCCTTCTCGATCTGCGCCTTCAGCGCCGTGATCTCGGTCCGCAACGGGAGCAGCCCGTGCTGCACGGCGGAGACCGCGGCAAGTTTCTGCTGCACGTCCGACACCTGGAGACCCACGTTGTCGCAGGTGCTGCGAAGGCTCTCGACCTCGGCGTTGCGGGTGAGCTGCTCGGCCAGCTTCGTGCCCACGTCGGTCGCCAGCGCGTGGAGGGCGTTGACCCGCTGCTCGACCTTCTCGACGTACTTCTGGCTGGCGGCGATCCGCGACATCTGCCGATCGAGTTCGTCAGCGAGCGCGACCAGGTTGGAGGCCTTGTGCACGCCCTCGTCCACGATGGACAGGCGGGAGCTGATGGTCTCCATCTTGGCGTCGAGCTCGGGCACGATCGCGCGGAACGCGTCCATCCGCTCCATGAAGGTGCCGAGCGACACGCGGTTGCCGTCGAGGCGATCGGCCAGCTGCGCGGCGGCCTGGTGCGCCTTGTGGAACTCTCCGATGTCGCCCTTCAGCTGATCGAGTTCCCCGCGGAGCTGCGTGAGGCCCTCGTACTGAACCTGGGTCTTCGTGGAGAGGTCGCTGACCTCGTCGAGCCGGTCACGCAGGGCGTCGAGCGGCGCCTGCCGGCGCTGCAGCTCGCCGAGCTGCTCTCCGAGCGCCGTGCTCTGCGTCTCGATGGACGTGATCTGTTGCGACATCGCCGCCAGGACGCGATCCTTGGCCGTCACGCCTTCGATGGCGCGTTCGACATCGGCCACGCTGCCCTGCACGGTCCGCAGGCGCTGGTCGAAGCTCTCGAGCTGCTTGCGCTCGAGGCTCAGTCGCTCCTCGTAGGTCCGGATGAACTCGGCAAGCGACACCCGGTCGCGGTCGAGCCGTGTCAGATCCTGCTGGAACGCTTCCTTGGCGGCCATCGCCGAGTCGACCTGGGTGCTGACGTCGCGGGCGAGCTTCTCGAGGCGGTCTGCGGTCTCCTCGGTGCGGGCGATGTGGCGCGAACTGTCGGCCAGCTTGGCCACTTGCGCGTCCATCGCCCAGACCATTTCGTTGAGGCGGTTCGATTCGACGATCGCGTGCTCGAGCGTCTGTTTCTGCGAGTCGAGCGACTTCGATTTCTGCGCGATGTGCTCGGCCAGCAGGTTCAGCGAGGCGAGGCGCTCCTTCGCGGTCTTGCTCATCTCCTCGAGGGCGCCGAACGACGCGAGCTTCTTCTCGATCTCCTTGGTCGCCTCCATGGTGGCGTTGGAGAGCTCGCGCGCCTCGCGGGAGGTGTCGCGGATCCGGCTGTAGTCCTGGGAGAGCTGCGCGCCGAGGGCGCGAACCTGGTCGAAGTCGCCCTTGATGGCACCCACGCGCTCGGTGGCGTCACGCACTTCGGTGTTCGCCTGGCGAAGCTGGTCCCGCAGGTCGTCGAGGCTCTGCTGATCCTTCTTCAGGGCGTCGAGCGTGGCGCAGGCCTGGACGTCCTGTTTTGCCAGCTGCTGCAGCGTCACGCGGCACTTCTGAAGCTCGCCGTCGGGCCCGAGAAGGGTCTGGGCCTGGCGATCCGCCTCGGTGACAACCTCGGTCAGCCGCCCCACGCGCTGGTCCAGATCGGTGTGCCCGGCGGTCCGCTTGTCGATTTCGTCGATGCGCTGAGAGAGCGCGTCGAGCTTCCAGCTCATCGCCTTCGCCTCGCCCCTGGCCTGCTGGAGCGACTGCACCAGCTCCTCGACACTTCCCCGGCTGGCGTCGAGATTCTTGAGCAACTCCTTCAACGCACCTTGTTCGTGCTGGGCCTGCTCGATCAAGACACGAAGTTCCCCAACTTTCCTGGTCGAAGTGAACATCGATAGTCTCCTGCGGAAGCTTCGGGCGGGCCGGCGCGTCAGGACAGCGCGAAACCCGGGGCGGACGTGACCGTGTTGGGAGTGTCGGCAGATCGTCGGCTGGAGTTTAGCCTTGCCACGCCCGGGGGGCGGGTCATGCGCGCATCGGCCCCGGCATCGGGCATGGCGCGAATCTCCGACGGTTTGTGGGGATCAACCGAGGTACGCGGCCTTGATCGCATCGGCGCCGTAGGTGCGCTCGAGGCGCCGCACGATGAAGTGACCGCGTGCGATGTCCTGGAAATGGTCCATGAAGAGCGCATTGACCACGGCCCCTCCGGCAGCGCCGACGACCGGAACCGACTGCGCCATGACCTTCTCCGACACCGGGATCCCGAACCTGGCGGCGACCTGGGTGACGAAGCGAATGAGCGCGGGGGCCCCTTCCTGCGCGGCGCCCCGCTCGGCAATGTACTCGGCCGCCTCGGACAGCGCCCTGGCCAGGGCGGCGCGCACGGCGAAGTAGCCCGACTCGGCGGCATCTTCACCGCGACGACGGCCCCCGAGCGCGAAGACCTCGAGACAGGCCAGCCTGCCGGTGGGAGTTTTGATGGGCTCGCCCTCGCTCCTGGCAATGTCGGCAATCGAGCGAAGCATGATGACCGTCGAGAGCGGCAGCTCGATTCCGAGCGCCGGCAGGCCGAAGGCTCCGCCTGCCGCGCCCGTCAGCGTCACAGCGGTCTTGTGAAGCCACTCGGTCGACGTGTGATGCCGCTCGCCCATTGTCGTCAGGGCGAAGCCCAGGCCCGCTTCGAGCGCCCGGGTCGAGGCGGCATTGATGAAGTCGGAGGCTCCGGATGGCAACAGGTTCAGCAGCCGGTCGATCGGCGCCCCGATGGCGTTGGCGATCCTGGCCGCCAGGCTTGGATTGTCGAGGAGCGTCCGGGCGTACTCGAGATCCGCGACGTCGGATTCAGACAGGTTCATCGATTCGCTCACCGGCGACATCCTCGGCGGCTGGCGAACGCACCAGGCAGAAGGGACGCTCCTACGCCATGCTCTTTCGCAGCCGGCGCCGTGCGACCGTTCGTGCGATGAGCGCGAGCGCCATGCCGATCAGGAAGGACTGGATGGCCCAATTCACGTGAATGGCCACGCCGAAGACCGACACGAGACGTGTACCCACGCCAACGTACGCGCCGACCAGGATGCCGATGACCAGCAGAATCCAGGTCATCAGCCGCACGGGCAGCGCGAGCCTTGCCGACAGAACCGCTCCCAGACCGCCAAAGATGAGGAAAGTGATCACGGAGCCGATGATGGAATTGTCCACGCGCCGTCCCTCCGTACAGGCACTACGTTGTCAGTCAGCTCAGGGTTCTGGCGACGCCGCCGGCGCGTACTCAACTCCACCGAGCGCCGGGATTAGTATATGAAAGGAATCAGCTTGCGCACCCGCCGGCGATAGCTCTCGTAGTCAGGGTACCGTTTCGCCAGCCACTGTTCCTCCTTGCGCGCCTTCACGTCGAAGAAAAGGAACAGCACCCCGACGTATGCCAGGGTGAGCCAGCCCTGGACGAGCAGCGCCCAGCCGAGCGCGGCGGCCAGCAGGGATGCGTAAAGGGGGTGACGAACGAATCGATACGGGCCTATCTGGACCAGCGCCGCGTCATCTTTCGGGTAGGGCAGCGGCGTCAGGGCCGGGCCCAGCCGGGCCAGGCCGGCCACGAACAACGAGCCTCCCGCGATGACCAGCAGCGCACCGGCGATCCCGGACTCGCGCGGAAACGGAAACGGCCAGCTCGGAAACCCGTTCCACGTCCTGGGTCCGAAGCCGACGAGACCGATCAAGAGGACCTGCACGACCACGAACCATTCGCCGCGCGCTCCCCGCCACCACTGGCCCTTCGCGGTCGCCATGATCGGACTCCCCATGCGCCACACGACCGACAAGCGGCCACACGCGACCGGCGCCGGAGCGCCTGGCTTCGGATGCCCTGGGCCCGTGGCTGAGCGCCCGGGCGCGACCGCTGGATCCTACTTGGTCCGCCCGGTCTGCGCTGGAGCCGGGATGGCCGAGAAAGGAATGTCCTGGACCGCGTACTCCCGGGAGTCCTTGTAGTCGAAGTGCCACCACTCCTCCGGGTACGGGAAGAAATAGCCTTCGCGCTCCATCGCCTTCCGCAGCAGGTTCCGCATCGCACGTTGCTCGGGCGTCCCGCCGGTGTAGGTGATGAAAGCCCGGTCGGTCATCTCGTCGTACGCGCTCGGCATCTCGACCTCGCGCCCGGTGCGGAGATCGAAGAGCCCGACATCGGCGGCGCATCCGCGGTTGTGCACCGAGCCCTTCGCCGGATCGGCGACGAAGATCTTCTTGTCAGCCGGCGTGATGTCCCAGAACAGCTTGGTGATGGACCACGGCCGATAGGCGTCGTAGACGAGAATCCCGTAGCCCTGCGACTTCAGCCACTTGTGCGCCGACAACAGCGCCTCGGCAGCGGGCCGTTGGAGAAACGCGCGCGCCTCCGGGTACACCGGCTTGCCGACGAAGTTGTTGGGCGTGGCGTAACGGATGTCGAGCTTGATGGTCGGATCCAGCTTCACCAGTTCGACCAGCGCGCTGGCGCGATACGGACCGCCGCCTGTGGGCGGCCCGGATGGCTGTTGGGCCAGCGTGAGTGCGACTGCTACAACCGCGCAGATGGCGGCAACCACCGCGGTATGCCTCGATCCGGCGGGGCCCCAGGCTGGTCGGTTCACTCGTCCCTCCTCGATCGCATCCCACCCCATCGACGTGCCGGCGCACACGCCCCGGCCGGGCGGCTCGAGCCCCCGAAAAGTCGCGCGAACTCGGCGTGGCTCGTCGAAGCTTCGCCGGAGCGTCCGCGTATTGTCGCATTCTCTGACAGCCGTGGTGTCGGCGCCACATTTTGGCGCCCACGGCCTGTATCATCTTAGATACACGTGTGATCGGGAGGGCCCAGAAGAATCCAGGATCGTCGCCCCCGCCCGGACCGCCGCTATCCGCCGGACATGGCCCCCACGACCAGAAACGGCTCGGTCCCCTTCGCGACGGCGTCGGGGAGCGGAGCATCGGGCGGTTCGTGCGACAGGTCCTCCTCGCACGCAAAGAACCGCACGAATGCCCGCCGCTTGAACGTGTCCTGGTCGCGGATCGTCCCGCGCAGGACGGGATAGCGGGCTTCGAGTGCGTCGAGGATCGACCGCTGCGTGACCCGCCCCTCGACCGGAAGCACGACCTCGCCGCTGACCTGCGTGAGCGTCATGAGATGAGCCGGCAGCACCACTCGGATCATGGCAGTGTCTGCACCTCTACGGAGAGCACGGCCGGAAGGTCCCGGACGATGGGCGCCCAGGTATCGCCGGCGTCGGGCGACGCGTAGACCTGCCCGCCGGTCGTGCCGAAATACACGCCGCACGAGTCGAGCAGGTCCACGGCCATGGCGTCGCGCAGCACGTTGACATAGCAGTCCTGCTGCGGCAGTCCGCGGGTCAGCGCCTCCCATTCAGTGCCGCCAGTGCGGCTGCGGAACACGCGCAGCCTCCCGTCAGGCGGGAAGTGCTCCGAATCGCTCTTGATCGGCACGACATAAACGGTGTTGGGCTCGTGCGCGTGAACGTCAATCGAGAAGCCGAAGTCGGTCGGCAGGTTCCCGCTGACCTCATGCCACGATTCGCCGGCATCGTCGCTGCGCATCACGTCCCAGTGCTTCTGCATGAACAGCACGTTCGGGCGCGACGGGTGCATCGCGATGCGGTGCACGCAGTGGCCGACCTCGGCTTCCGGATCCGGGATGCCCTGGGACCGGAGGCCACGGTTGATCGGCCGCCAGGTCGTGCCCCCGTCGTCGGTGCGGAAGGCGCCCGCGGCCGAGATGGCGACGAACATCCTGCCGGAATTGGCCGGGTCGAGGACGATCGTGTGAAGGCACATGCCGCCGGCGCCTGGCGACCACTTGGGACCGGTCTCGTGGGTGCGCAGCCCGGGCAGTTCCTGCCAGCTTTGTCCGCCGTCGGTCGAGCGGAACAGGGCGGCATCCTGGACGCCCGCGTAGACGGTGTCGGGGTCGTCGGGCGACGGCTCCAGGTGCCATACCCGCGCGAACTCCCAAGGGTGCGGCGTTCCGTCATACCACTGGTGGGTACCAGGGACGCCATCGTAGGCGAAACGGTTGCCGACCGCTTCCCACGACTTGCCGCCGTCGCTGGAGCGCTGGATGAGCTGTCCAAACCAGCCGCTCGACTGCGATGCGTAGATCCGGTTCGGGTCAGCAGGAGACCCCTTGAGATGGTACATTTCCCACCCTGCGAAGTGGGGGCCGCTGACGTCCCAGTCCTTGCGACGTGCATTCGACGTCAGGATGAACGCGCCCTTGCGTGTGCCGACCAGTACGCGCACCAAACCCATCTCAGTCTCCTTCCTGAGCCTTGTAGCCCGTGGTGCGATCGACCCGCACTGCGGAGTGAACCGAACCGCCGCCGGCGATCCATTGGACCCCCAGCAGGAAAACTCGCCCCATTCTCATAGCTATACCGTAGGAGTATAATCGATTTCGCTGGGATGAGATCCACTCCTGCCGGCTCCAGCCGGGGCCGGCAAGTTCATGGTGGCAGGCATCGAACCTCACGCGGCCGTGCATCGCCGCGCCGTCTGGCCGTCAGCGTGTCAGGCGGCCGGTTCGGACCTTGCGCGGGTTCACTGGCTATAGAGGAACTGCAGCGCGCCCGGCAGACGCCGCGCCCACGCACGGTGGTCACAAGTCGCCGTGGCGCGGTCGAAGAGGTTCTGCCCGTCGTTCAGGTACAGGACCGGGTAGCGCCGGGCGCGATTCTCCGGGGCATCGTATCCTTGCGGCACGAGCACTCGGATCGCCCGCCTGTTGCCGAACACCCGGCTCGAAAGCTCGTGAATTCTGAGGTCGCCATCGACTGCCGCACGCGTAAGGACAGGTACCGCCTTTTGGCCACACGCCGAGAGTCCAAGAACGACACAGAGCGTGGCGGCCACTGTTCGGGTTCTTCGCATGCAGCTTCACGTGATCGGCGAGTCGCTCTGGAGGCTCGCGCGTATGAACGATACGCCGCCTTCATTCCGCCAGGCGCGACTGCCTGTCAGGCCCTCGTCACCGTCCCCCGGTGAGACGACAAGGAAGTCAGCAGAAAGAGGAACCCGGGAGCGGCGAACACCAGGAACGCCCAACCTCTTGGGAGGCCGCCCGCGGTCGCCGCGTGGATTCCGTAGAATGCCAGGAGGCTTCCTACGGTCACGCAGCCTCCAAGTCCCTCCTTCCACCATGCGAGGATCATTCCGACACAGATCCCGAATGGGAAGAAGAGGAAACCCAGCCATTCGTTGAGCCTGGTCGGGCCGCCTTCGCCCACAATGAAGGCAACGACCAGGGAAACCGTCGCAACACTCCAGATCCTTGCGGTCCAGCGCAGCGCCCGAACCCATGTCGGGTGCCTGTCTGTTGGACTTTCCATTGCGCACCTCCCGGTGGTCATAGAGGATCGGATCCTTGCCTGATCTCGAATCGGGGGTCGTATCGGGAGCGGTCTTGGGACAAGGTCGGCTTTACACCCGAGTTCTACGAGCCGCGCACCTGGCCTGTTGCGGGCACGGTGAAAATCCCGCGCCGGGGCCTCGGAGGTCGGGATCCGTCCGTTGGACGGATCGAGGCGCACCGGTTCACAGCCGGATGCCCAGCCACCGACGGCCCACATAGGAAACCACGGCGACGAGGAACGCCTCCCCCGAGAACTGTCCCAGTCCGTGGCCCGCGGCAGGGGCGAAACGGGCAATCTCGTCCTGCACGTACACGCGCGTGAGGGAAGGCCATCCAAGAAGCGCCAGTGCGCCGGCGGCGATCACGCCGGCCGCCACCACGACCAGGCCGATCCACCGCAACGTGCGTCCAGCTGTCGGAGCGGGAAGCGGCCGGGCGGTACCGGCTGTTTCGGGCTGCCGGGAGTCCCGTCGAATCGCCGAGACAATCCATCCCCAGTTCATCGCGACGTGGAGGGAGACCACGAGCAGGGTCCAGTTCAACGCAAGGTTGTGCAGGGCGCGCCATGATCGATCGTTGATGGTTCGAACGCCAACCAGGGGAAGCGCAACCTGGGAAATCACAAGGCCGGAGACGATCTCGACCACGATCAGAACGAACAACGCGGCGTTGAGCACGTAGTTGACGCGGGCACGCCGATCGGCGCGTCGGAGGAGCCGCCTGGTCGCATGGGTAATCCACGCCCGGGCGATCACCAGGTGGACGAGAACTGGCACGGCGAACACGATTCCGATGAGTTCATGCAGGGGAAGCCCGGTCATCCTCGGCGACAGCAGCAGTACGAACGTGAGCAGCAGAAGCGCGTCGAGACAAAGGATGAATGTTCTGCGAGTCCGCAACAAGGCACTACCACGTTCCCTTCCTCACACGCCGGACTCGGGTCGCTCCAGCGACAGGAACGATCAGACCGCATCCTCGCCGGCGATCTTGCGGGTTCGGTAGACATCGTAGTCCGGCACGAGGCGATCGTAATCGCCTTCCATCAGCGGCGAGGAGATCATGAAATCCGCCGATGCCCGATTGCAGGCGATGGGGATATTCCACACGACGGCCATGCGCAGCAGGGCCTTCACGTCCGGGTCGTGCGGCATCGGTTCGAGCGGATCCCAGAAGAAGATGAGAAAATTGACCTCGCCGCCTGCGATCTTCGCGCCGATCTGCTGGTCGCCGCCCAACGGACCACTCTGGAGCTTGGTGACTTCAAGGTCGAGGTCCTGTTCGAGGATTTCACCCGTCGTCCCGGTCGCGTAGATCCTGTGACCCGCCAGCAAGTCGCGATTGAATCGAGCCCACTCGAGCAGATCTCGCTTCTTGTTGTCATGCGCGACGAGCGCAATCTGCTTCTGGTGCTCCATGGTGATCTTCTTCTGCATCATCAGACACGCCTCCCCTTCCCTTGCCACGACCGGTCAGGAGTTCGCCGATCTAATCGCTCAATGCTTGTGTCAATTCTACAGGTCCCGGCCGGACCGTGGGCGGACATGATCTGCTGCGGCACCCCCGTTGGGATCTGAGGGTGGAGGACTCGCGTCTCAAAACCATGACCGCCTCCTGCCTGGACGCTTCCGCAATGCAGCGACAGCCCGGGAGTGGATCGGGCGGGTGGCAGTAGCGTCGCGCGAGGTTACTGTCACGGCCGCCGCGAAGACGGTGGCGCGAGACTATCCGTCAGGAGAGGCTCACCATGATGATGGATTGGAACGACTACCGTCGACAGCTCGGCGCGGCTCTTGGGGACATCGCGAGTGTCAGCCCTGAGACCGTTCGCGGAGACCGGATTATGGCCGAGGCGGGCAAGGATACGGGACGGCTCGACCCGAAGACGCGCGAACTGATTGCGCTCGCGGTCGCGGTAACCGCGCATTGTGATGGATGCATCACCGTCTACACGGACGCGGCCGTCAGGGAAGGCGCGACCAAGGACGAGATTGCGGAGACGCTCGGCGTGGCGATTGCGGCGAACGCCGGGGCGGCCATGTCGTATTCCGCCCGCGCCCTGGATGCCTACAAGGCCCGCATCTCGGAAGGCGTGCAAGAGGCGGCGGCCAGCGGGGCCCGGCAGACCTGAGCCAGTCAGCGCTTCATCCGGCGGCCAGCCGGAGCCTTGCCTCCCGACGGAGCCTTCGGCGCCCCGGGCCCGCCGGTCCGGGCGCTCGCACTGCGGGAGGGCGTCGGCGCCTTGTCGCGTTTGGATGCCAGCGATGCGGCGAAGTCCCGTGCCTTGCGGAGCCAGGGATCCAGAGCTGACGTTGATTGCACGATGCGTTCAGGCACGACCACGTACTCCCGCATGGGTCTGCCCGCCATCGGCTCGAACGGCCTGGCTCCTTCTTGCGAAAGGAAGTCGCTTCTGTCGTGATCGGACAGACGCAGGAACATCTCAGTCTGGAACAGCCCCGCGAACATCTGGCCCGAGGAAAACGCGGCCGGATATCCGAACATCTTTCTGACTGAAGCGTCAGGGATCGTTTCCAACCTCCGCGAGAACAGTTCGATCAGCGGCTCCGGGGCTTTCGTCCATTTCGGCATCTGCCGCCTGGCAGCTGGCATGTCACCCTCCCGTTGGTCCGCTCAACGTCCGCCGCGGCGGCCTCGTGAGCGCCGTCCGACACACGTGCTTCTCCCCGGACGGCCTATCTTCGCGCCTGTCGCACATCGGCTGCAAGCGGTTGCTGGATGATCGCCATCAATGCTACGACCCATCGACGTCCACCCAACCGCAGACTCGCTGTTGCGTCCAACAGGGTATCGGCACGCCGTCTCATCGCAGGGGAACGGTCGCATGCGCATCCATCTCGCCGTGATCCTCGGGTTCTCAATCGTGACGCCAAGTGTGCAAGGCAGCGCGGCGTCGGAGTACCCGCCGCCGGGCCGGCTGATCGACATCGGCGGCCGCCGGCTTCACCTCCATTGCACAGGTTCTGGCAGCCCGGCCGTCATTCTGTCGGCCGGTGCCGGTGCGTTCTCGATCGATTGGGCCCTGGTGCAGCCCAAGCTCGCCCAGACGACCCGCGTCTGTTCCTATGATCGGGCTGGCTACGGATGGAGCGATCCTGGTCCGGCGGAGGAGACGGTTGAAGAAACGATCGGCGATTTGCGCCTCCTCCTGCGGACTGCCGGGGAGAAGGGCCCGTTCATCCTGGTGGGCGCATCGATCAGCGGGATCTTCATCCGGGCCTACCAGCGCGCCTTTCCGAACGAGGTTGCCGGCCTGGTCTTCGTGGACAGCAGCCACCAGGTGGCTATGAACGTGAAGGGGAAGAACGGCCTGATCTGGGATCTGTCGGAGGACGAACTGCGATCGGCATTCCCTCTGCCGCCCTCGATCACGAGAGGACCCGCACCGACACGGGAAGACGAGCCCTTCGATCGGCTGCCGCCCGCCCTGCAGGCAGTCCGCCTGTGGCTAGACCTGCGAATGTGGGAGAAGAGCGACCCGGCCAAGGCAGGACCCGAGTCGCTGCTGTCATGGCGCCGGGAGTTCCTGCGGGAGTTTCAGGAGTCCGCCGGAGGGCGGCCACACCCCCTCGGCAATCTTCCGGTGATCGTCTTGTCGAGAGGCCGCAACGCGGATGACCCCGATCGCAAGCGCCAGCAGGACGGGCTGGCTCTCCTGTCGTCGAACAGCATCCACGTCATCGCCACTGACAGCGGCCACGAGATTCACCTGTACCAGCCCGATTCTCGTCGTACGGGAACTGGTGCGAGGCGTCCAGGCGGTGCGTCGCCGGGTTCCCCTGGCTCGCACCATCGAGGGCGGCGCGCGTCCCGACCCATCGCCCGAAATCGGCGCCTCGAGATCACGCCTCACCGCAAGTGGACGATGTTCGCGGTCACAAGCCGGGCATCGTCCGAGCACAGAAACGCGATGACGACGGCCACTTCCCCTGGCTCGACGACGTGGAGAAGATCAGAGCGTTGCGCCACGTGCTGCCGAACCGCATCGGTCAGCCAGCCGGTATCGGTGACCGGGGGATACACCATGTTGGCCGTGATGCCGAATGGCGCCAGCTCGAATGCCGCCGCCATCGTGTAGTTTTCGAGCGCGGCCTTGGCGGCGCCGTACGAGACCTCACCGGGAAACCCGAGAGGTCCGCCCGACGTCAAGCCGATGATCCGCCCCCAGGTTGCCTTCCGCTCGATGTGCCGACGGGCGTATTCGGCGATCATCAGGGCGCCTCCACGAGCGTCGACCGAGAACACCTGGTTGTATGCGGACGCAGAGACCGTCCCCATGCTGATGCCGGTGGTGTGCCGGCCACCAGTTGCGAAGGTGTCCGACAACCAGCCGCTGGCGTTGTTGATCAGGATGTCGACGGGCCCGAACTGCGCTTCTGCAAGATCAAAGACGCGCGCGGGTACTGTCACGTCGCTGAGGTCCGCCTCCAATCCGATCGCGCGGCCGCCCTTGATTCGAATCGCGTCAAGCACGGCGCCGGCGCCTGCTGCGCGATTCGATCGCAGCGGTTCAGGGAAGTCCTCGGAGTCCGACAGGCGTAGAAACGACACGAGCACCGACGCACCGCACTCGGCGAGGGCCATCGCGGTGGCGGCGCCAATGCCATGGTTCGCGCCCGTGACGACCGCGACGTGGCCTTTCAGATCGTAGCCAAGCGGTGCGCGACCTCTCCCCATGGTTCACCTCCGCGGATTAAGATCCTACACGCCAAGGTTGCCTCTGAATGCGTGCGTTGCTCCGCGACGAAGGACGCGCGACGTGTTCGTCGTCATCACGCCCCGGCACCCGGGCTCGGCCGGGCGGCAGGGACTTTCGCCCCGAGCGCGAACGGCCAGAGCGCGTCGAGCGCCAGCAGTGCGGCCGCCGCAACCAGTGCCAGGTCCGCCCGGATGCCCAGGGCAAAGGCCGCTGAACTGGCCGTGACGGCCCAGAGGATCGGCACGATATTGACCCACCGTGGCGTCCCCGCAGTGATCAGAAGCAGCCCCGCCGTCACGAGCGTCGTGGGGCATGGGACGGCGAAGAACGGCGCGACGGGGGCGACGACGTTTCAACGCCGAGGATCAGCGGTGCTGTGATTCCGCCACCTGGTTCGGGCGGTACAGCTCCTGTCTCCAGGCGAAGTTGTTCGATCCGAAGATCTCGCGCTGCTCGTCATGGCCGGTCGGCCGGAGGCGCTCTTTCAGTCAGGCAACCGCTGGTGCCAGTTCCCAAACCATGTGGGGACTTCGAGCCGGTTCGAACGCACCGCCGGCGTAGTCCCCCCAGAGGCGGACCACCCGGAAGCCCGCCTCGGCGGCTTCCGCCTCGAAGCCTGCGCGCTCGATGAGCGCGAATCGCAGCGGCAGCTTCCGTTGTTCCACCAGCCGGCCACCTGGGGCGAAGATCTCATATTCCTGGAGGGCGTCGCAAATTGCCTCGTCCGGCCGGTACCGGGAGGTACTCCAGACGCGAAGTGTCGCCTCGCGGCCGGGTATCTGGCGATCGCAGATTTGGCGGCGCACCCCGTCGAGCCGTGGGATCTGCGCAACCGGATTGTGCAACGTGACCACGGTGCGGCCGCCCGGCGCCAGGTGTGCATTGATGCGGCGAAGGGACGTTACACGGTCGGCCGAGGCAGGGATTTCCGACAGAGAGTGAAACGGCAGCAGGATCAGCTCGAACGAGCGTCCGAGATCCAACTCCCTGACGTCCTGCTCGTAGAGGCTGGCCGCGAGGTTCTGCGCCCGCAGGCGTTGCCCGAGCACCGCCAGCATTTCCGCCGAGTAGTCGACGCAGGACAGCCGAACCCCTGACTGCAGAAGAGGGATGGAGAGCCGACCGGTGCCTGACATGAGCTCGAGGACTTCGCCGGTGACGCATGCGCACCGCGCCTGGAAGAACCGGACGTCGGCATCCCACTGGACGTAGACGTCGTAGAGATCCGCGACAGGCCCGAAATCGATGTTCTTCATCGCAGCGCCTTCCTTTGCGATGGGCCACGTCAGCCTACGCATGCCTGTCATCGATCCAGACGCCGGCCAGGCCGCCCTCTCAGCCCGCTCGGCTCCGGTCGCCGGGGGCAGCCGCCTGCTCGGGGGCGTGTCCGGCATCCGGCGACCGCAGGCCTAATCGCGCTGACTCCACCGTGCTTCCTCGAAGTGATACACCTGCCGTCCAAAAGGCGGGAGCGCCACGTACATCAACGTGTGGGATGCCGTCCCGGAGGCCCCGTACGTGAACGCTCCCCATTGCAGCGTGTACTTCGCTCGGGGCACCGCCGGAAGAAACTCGGGGACCAGTTGTTCGAGACGATCCGGCAGCATCCCGTGCCGTGCCTGATACGCGCGGCAGGCGTCAATCACCTGTGCGGCGTGATTCCGAGCCGTTGCCAAGTGGAACTGCATCGTGGCGACCGTGGCGATCCCGAGGAGGAGGTACATGCCGGCGCGGATGAATCTGCTGCGGACCAGGGGGCCAGTTCCTTCCCTGCCTCTGGCGATGGCCCAAAGCGCACCCAACGTCAGCAGACCCACGCCGACACAGGCCACGAGAAGAGAAAAAAGCCCTTGCCCGGCAAAGCCCAGGTCGGCCAGGAAGAGCACGGACAACGCTGCCGCCGTGCGCCGCACCGGCGGCAGTTGAACCGTTTGTTCCATCTCCGCGGTCCCTCCAGGATCTCGAGACCCTTCGCCGCCCGACGGCGGCAGTTGTCCCGCGGCCGCGCTCGGGCCTGCGCGGCCGTCGGGGCCAGAAGCTCGTCAGGTCGCTCGAGTCACGTCACGCTCCTCCGACCGACTTGAACTCGTCTTCTATCGATGCCATCTGCAGCAGGTGCCGCCGCACATGCTGGGCCAGGAAGTACAGCCACTGGTAGAGATCGATTCGCCCGAGGGCATTGACCGACATGCGCAGCCTGGCACAAGGCGCCTTCACCGTGGTTCAGCCGTTCCAGCAGCGCCAGGCACTCCTCACGCTGCCGCCGCAGGATTGCACGGACTTCGACCGGGGTCGTCAGACTGCGTCGGCTCCATGTGCTCGGGACGCACCCAGGAGAAGCTGCCTCGCTGGCCGATCGCCTCCAACCGCTGCAGGTCGCTCTCGCCCGCCGGAATCGCGTGGCCCCAGGGCGGCGCGACGAACCGCCTTCTCGACCGCCTTCCGCAAGGTCACCATCAGGAAATGGTTCGTCAGGCTGATGTGCTCCAGCACCTGGTCAATCGTCCATCCTTGCGACGCGGGCCGGAACGCGCGTTCGTCAACCGGCCGCTCGAACCAGCCGTCGACCTCCGCGAACACCTCGATCACGCTCGTTCGCACGATCGCAACCGTTCTCTCGTGCGTCATCGATTCACGCTGCTCAGTGCGTCGGAATTACGGAGGGCGCGTCAGGCGCGGCGACCTCGTCCACGGATTCTGTCACAGAACGTCGGCGCGGTGTGCCGTCACTACCGGGCCGCGCGCGGGTCGCGCCGCCGGAATCCACCGCGCGGCAGCATCACGTTGTCAGTTGAAGCCAGTGAAACGGTTGCGGCAGCGGAGAGGCGCGTGTCGCTACACCAGCGCCCGTCCCCGCGTCTCGGGGATCCACAGCCACGCGATGGCCGCCAGGACAAACGCCGCGGCCGTCACGGAAAACGCCGCACCGAACCCGTTCGATGCCGCCAGGGAGCCGACGACGAACGGCGCAACGGCGCTCGCCAGGCGGCCGATGTTGTAGGTGAAGCCCTGTGCGGTTGCGCGGATGTCGGTCGGGTAGATCTCCGCCGTCACGGCGCCAAAGCCCGTGAAATACCCGGTGGCGAAGAATGCCGTGACCGGCCCGAGAACGAGAAGCACGGCTGGGTTCCTGGTCGTGGCATACCCGAGCAGCAGCACGGCGGCGGCCAGGACGTAGATCACGTAGGCACGCTTGCGCCCGATCGCATCCGCGATGAAGCCGAACGAGACATACCCGAACCACATGCCGACCTGCATCGCGAGGATGAACCCGGACATCACGCGCGTTGTCAGCCCAATACCGCCATCGGCAACCGGCAGGGACAGGTACGCGGGGATCCACTGGTTGAATCCCCACCACGCGAACATCGTGCAGGCGTTCATCAGGGTCACGGGCACGGTCAGCCACAACAGGTCGCCCCTGAAGATGTCCGTGAAGCGCCCGCGCGTCACGGACCTGGCAGCCTTTCGCTCGCGCCACATCGCGGGCTCCTCGACTTTCGACTGGATCCAGATCGTGACGCACGCCGGGAGCACGCCAACGAAGAACACGGCGCGCCAGCCCCAGATCGGCATCACGATCGCGGTGACCAGCGCCGCGGCGCCGTAGCCGATCGCCCACGCGCTCTGCATGAACCCGAGCGCCTTGCCGCGATGCTCGGCCGGCCACGTTTCGGAGACCAGGGCGGCGCCACTCGCCCACTCCCCGCCCATGCCCAGTCCGAGAAACACGCGGAAGACGGCCAGCTGCATCACGGTCTGCGCAAATCCGCAGGCCGCCGTGAACACGGAGTAGATGAGGATGCTCCAGATGAGCGCGCGGGTCCGGCCGTAGCGATCGGCTACCACGCCGAACGCCAGGCCGCCGACGGCTGAGGCCACCAGTGTCACCGAGCTGAGAAGCCCGGCCGTCGGCTTGCTGATGCCGAGTTCCGTGATGAGCGCGGCGGTGACGAGCGCATAGAGCATCACGTCGAAGCTGTCGAGCATCCAGCCCATCCCGCCGGCCACGAGCGCTCGCCGTCCCTCCGGCGTTCCTGCACGCCACCAGCCCAACAGTCCGCCCGAATCGGAAGGAACAGATGTCATCACAGACCTCATCCCCTGAACTGATCACGCCTCGCTGGCGGCCGGTGGCTGGCGGCCATCGGCTCACGGTTCCCGGTTGTGCAATCCGGTCGCGCGCAATGCGTCGGCCAGATCGCCGAGCGTCTCGGCCGCCAGGGAGCCCGCCGCATCTTCGTCGTAGATTGCATCGGTTGAGCGATCCGGTGTCATGGTGTCACCGGCACCGAGCGTCGCGATCCACCGATCCTGGTCTCGAATCGCCTCGACCGCTTCCTCGACCGTGACGGCGACGAATCTTACCCGATCCCCGGGTACGGCCTGCGCGAGATCCCCGAGGTCGACGCTGACAACGGTCGCGATCTTCGTGTAGCCACCGGTCGTGCCGCAATCGGCCATCAGGACGATCGGCATGCGGTCGCCGCTGACCTGTACCGCGCCCCAGACAATGCCATCCGACACGATGTCGGCGCCCGCGCGATGCTGCACCGGCGGCCCGGTGAACCGACATCCTATCCGATCGGATTGCGGGCTCAGTTCGTACTCCGACGAAAAGAACGTTGTCGCGCCCTCGTCTGTGAACGCGTCGTCCTGCGGGCCCATGATGACCCGCAGCCGATGTACATGACCGTAGAGAGGAATTCGATCGCGCGGCAGGGAGAGGATCGGAGCCGCACCTCCTCGTGATTCGCCGACGGGCGGATGGCCAGCTGTGTGCGGTCCGCGGGCGTAAAGCGCTTCGCCAGCCCCCAGGCCGACGACAGGCAGGCTGTCACCTGCTCGCAGTGACCGGCCCTGGAATCCGCCGAACCGGGATCGCATGAAGGTCGAGCGGCTCCCGAGAAGGACGGGAACGTCGATTCCGCCGCGCACCGCGAGATACGCGCGCAATCCGTCCCGCGCAGTCCCGCACTCCAGCGTCGATCCGGCCGGGGCGGCAATCGTCCGCCACTGGGGCATCGGCCGCCCGTTCAGGCGCGGAGCACAATCCGCCCCCGTCATCGCCAGCACGGCCCCGCCAGGCAGCCGCACCTCGGGCCCCTGCAGCGTCAACTCCAGGCCCGCCGCGCTCTCCTCGTTGCCGACGAGCCGGTTGGCGATGCGCAACGCACACCTGTCCATCGCACCCGACACCGGCACGCCGTAACGCTGATAGCCCGTGCGCCCGAGATCCTGCACCGTGGTCAGCATGCCGCCGTCGAGGATTTCGATGACGCTCATTGATTCCAGCCTGTAGCAGCGATGGAGAGCGGCGGCCTCGGGGCCCTTCGAGGCCGACTCACGTCTCGAGCGGCCGAGCCGCCAGCTCGAAGGTCCCGGCCTCCACCTTCGCGCGTATCCGCTCGAATTCGTCCGCCGACACCGGTACGAATCTGATGTAGTCGCCCACTTCGACGGGGACCGGCGGGTGGCGTGATGGATTGAACCAGCGCACCGGCGTCCGGCCGATGAGCCTCCATCCTCCAGGCGCGTCCACCGGATAGAGTCCCGTCTGAGTCTGCGCGATCCCCACCGATCCGGCTGGCGTTCTGGTCCTCGGCGTCGACAGCCGCGGCGTGGCGAGCCGCTCTGACATGCCCCCGAGGTACGGATACGCAGCGATGAACCCCATCATGTAGATCAGGTAGTCGGTCCCGGAGTGGATTGCGATCACCTCGTCCTCGGAGATCCCGGTGTGCGCCACCACGTCGGCCATGTCCGGCCCGAAGGCCCCGCCATACACGGTTGGAATCTCCACGCGCCGCGGCGGCGGCATTTCCACCTCGCCGAGGTGGCGCTCGACCTCCATCAGGCGGTCGGTCAGAGCCGCCAGGGACACCTCGAGCGGGTCGTAATGGACCAGCAGCGATCGATAGGTCGGGACGGTCTCGACAACGCCGGTGAGGCCGCTGCGGGCGAGGGCGATGGAGAGGGCGCGAACGCGGGTATTGGTGGCGACATCGATGCCATCGCCAAGCTCCACGACGAGCGCGCGCTCGCCGGACGGAAGATATCGCGGGCGGGAATACATGGCGGTCTACCGCGACAGCAAGCAACTCATCGGCACAAGGTCCACACCCGCCTGTTCGAACGCCTGCCGGATGGCCGACGCCAGATCGACGGCCCCGGGCGTATCGCCGTGCAGGCAGAGGGTGTCGGCATGAAGCTCTACCGTCTCGCCTGTGACGGCCTTCACGCGGCGCTCGGTGACCAGCTGCAGGCTGCGCTCGACCACCTGCGATCGATCGTGAATCACCGCGCCGGCATTCGATCGCGGCACCAGCGTCCCGTCGGGATTCACGGCCCGATCCGCAAACACTTCGCGCGCGACCCGCAGCCCGCGCCGCGCGGACAGTTCCGCCCACGGAGAGCCGGCCAGGACCACGAGAATCAGCGAAGCGTCCACCTCGAGCACGGCGTCGCAGATCGCCGCCGCCAGGTCGTTGCCACCGACGGCCATGTTGTAGAGCGCGCCGTGCGGCTTCACGTGCTGCAGCCGCTTCTCCGTGGTGAAGGCCGTCAGCGCTCCGACCTGGTACACCACGTCGTCCCGGACTTCGTTCGCGGTGGCCAGCATGTTCCGCCGGCCGAAACCGCGCAGATCGGGAAACCCAGGATGGGCGCCGATGCCGACGCCGCGCTCTTCAGCCAGCCGCACGGTCCGCCGCATCCAGCCCGGATCGCCTGCATGGAAACCGCAGGCGATGTTCGCAGACGTCACATGCGCGAGCACCTCGGCGTCGTGGCCCAACGTGTAGGCACCGAAGCTCTCGCCCATGTCGCAATTCAGGTCGATTCGTGCGCGCATATGTCCTCGCCTCCACGCCGGCGGCTCGGGCAGGGGCCGGATCCGGGTACGGTCAGCACTATAGCCCATTGATGCGGCCATTTGACGGCCGCACGGCGGATCGGTACAAGAGTGTGGCTTTGTCGCCCCGCCCGAGCCCGACTGCCGCCGACCCGATGGTGCGCCAGCCGAACATCACCGTGTGGAGCGGGACCACCGAGGCCCCCGATGAGCCGGCCTACGGGCCCTGGATGAGCCTGGTGGCCGGCGCCGGACTACAATGGGATAAAGCGCAGCTGCGCTACCTGGTGGAGGGCGACCACGCGATCGATCGCCAGCGTGACGCGTTCTGGGGCGGGGTGACGCTCGGCCTCAGCCGCCCCCGGCCGCCAAAGACCAGGGACCTGCCCGGTCTCCCCCGGCGCGAACACTGAGACCGGCGCCGGTCACAACAGGCGGTCCTGACCCGAGGAGCAACGGTGCCTGCAAGTGCGTCGGCGCACCCGCCTGACCCACAGCATCGAAGTCGCTCAGATCGCGCGTTCCATCGCGCGGCGTTTGCGCCTGAACGAAGACCTCGCCGAAGCGATCTCGCTTGCGCATGACCTGGGGCATACCCCGTTCGGCCATGCCGGGCAGGACGCGTTGAACGCCTGCATGAAAACATATGGCGGATTCGAGCACAACCTGCAATCGCTGCGCGTCGTGGACAAGCTGGAAGAGCGCTATGCCGAATTCGACGGATTGAACCTGTGCTTCGAAACCCGCGAAGGCATCCTCAAGCATTGCTGGCGGACAATGCCGCAAAGCTGGGTGATGTTGGCGAGCGCTTCCTGAACAATCGCCGCCCTTCGCTGGAAGCGCGGGTCGGCCAACCGGCGC
>CAWFQE010000012.1:0-724405 GCA_963817885.1 uncultured Acidobacteriota bacterium
TGCCGAGCACGGGCTCGAGCACCGACATCTGGAACACCTCGTTCCGCTTCTTCTCGCCGCCCGAGAACCCTTCGTTCACCGATCGGTTCAGCATCGCCGGGTCGATGTCGAGCCGCTTCGCGATGGCTTTGGCCGACTTCATGAAGGCGACCGGATCGTCATCGGCAGTCCTCGGTGCTTTCGAATCGCATTGAGGGCCGACCTGAGGAAGTAGGCGTTGTTGACGCCGGGGATTTCGACGGGTATGGAACGCCATGAACACGCCTTCGCGGGCACGGTCCTCCGGGGAGCGCGCGAGCAGGTCGCGCCCCTGGAACGTGATCGTCCCTGCTGTCACCCGGTAGCCGTCGCGCCCGGCGATGACGCTGGCGAGCGTGCTTTTTCCGGACCCGTTGACCCATGGATGGCGTGGACCTCGCCGGGCCGGATCGTCAGGGAGATGCCGCGAAGGATCGGCTTGTCGCCCAAGCTCGCGTGCAGGTCGCGAATCTCGAGCATGTGTTCCTGCCTGCCCGTCCGCGACGAATCCCGCCTCGAGTCGGTAGTTGCCTATCCGACCGACCCTTCCAGGCTCGCTGAGCAGTTTCTGGGCTTCGACGGCGAACTCCATCGGAAGTTCGCGGAAGACTTCTTTGCAGAAGCCGCTCACGATCAGGTTCACCGCGTCCTCGGTCGCCAGACCGCGCTGACGCAGGTAGAGGATCTGGTCGTCGCCGATCTTGGAGATCGACGCTTCGTGTTCGACTGCGCGCCGAGGTGTTGTGAATCTCGAGGTCCCAGGAAACGTGTGCGCGCCGCACTGGTCGCCGATGAGCAGCGAGTCGCACTGCGAGTAGTTGCGCGCGGACGTCGCGTTCCTCCCGATTCGCACCAGGCCCCGGTAGTGTTCTGGCCGTGGCCGGCCGAGATTCCCTTCGACACGATCGTGCTGCGCGAATTCCTGCCGAGGTGGATCATCTTCGTGCCGGTGTCGGCCTGCTGGTAGTTGTTGGTCACCGCCACCGAGTAGAACTCGCCAACCGAGTCGTCGCCCTGCAGAATGCAACTCGGGTACTTCCACGTGATCGCGGAGCCGGTCTCGACCTGGGTCCACGTGATCTTCGAGTGGTGGCCCGCGCACTTGCCGCGCTTGGTCACGAAGTTGTAGATCCCGCCCTTGCCTTCCTTGTCACCCGGATACCAGTTCTGGATGGTCGAGTGTACTTGATCGTGGCGTTGTCGTGGGCGATGAGTTCCACCACCGCCGCATGCAACTGGTTGTCGTCGCGGATCGGCGCGGTGCATCCTTCGAGGTAGCTCACATACGCGCCGGGATCGGCAATGAGCAGCGTCGGCTCGAACTGGCCCGTCTGCGCGGCGTTGATGCGGAAGTAGGTCGACAATTCCATCGGGCAGCGCACTCCCGGCGGCACGTACACGAAGGACCCGTCGCTGAACACCGCCGAATTGAGCGCCGCGAAGAAATTGTCCGTGTGCGGCACCACCGAGCCGAGGTAGCGCCTGACCAGGTCGGGGTGGCGCTGTACCGCCTCGGAGAACGAGCAGAAGATGATGCCGAGTTCGGCGAGCTGATCGGTGAACGTCGTGGCGACCGACACGCTGTCGAAGACGGCGTCGCACCGCCACGCCCGAGAGACGCTTGCGCTCTTCGAGCGGGACGCCGAGCTTGTCGAACGCCGCCAGAATCTCGGGAGGCACGTCCTCGAGGCGATCGTACCGCTTGCGTCCCTTCGGCTCGGAGTAGTAGGTCATCGCCTGGTAGTCAATGGGCTCAATCCTCAGGTTGTGCCAGCTCGGATTGGTCATCGTCAGGCCACGCGGAACGCCCCCAGGCGCCACTCGAGAAGCCACTCGGGCTCGTGCTTGCGCGCTGAAATGAGCCGGACGGTGTCTTCACTGAGGCCACGGCGGTATGCGCGTCGGCCTCGACGTCAGTGACAAACCCGTAGCGGTACTCTTGTCCGGCCAGCGCCTCAATCGTGTCCTGCGACGTGCTCATCAGTCGGGCCTCATGACGAAATGTCTATACCGGACCAATACGGTCCTATATTAGTATGCCCAGCGGCCGCCGTCAATTGCGAAGCGCAGCATTCCGGATGAAAGATCGTCCGGCTGGATTGGAGCGCGGTAAACTACCGTCGTCGATGGGGGCGGCGAACCGGCCCCGGTGCAACCCGGCGCCAGGGGACCGGCGCCCGGCCCGAGGTATCCAACGGCCGCGTGGAGGTGCGAGATGCGAATTGGCACGTCGCTCCGTGTCGCGCTCTCGGTCGTGATTGTGGCCGCCATCGGCGGCTGCAAGGAGAAAAGCACGGTCCAGCCGACCGATTGCAGCCAGAAGACCGTCTCGCCGCCGACGGTGAGCGTCAACGCCTCTGACGGCACGGCGACCGCGACGGTCACCGCACCGGCCGGCTGTACGTGGACGGCATCAACCTCCATCCCCTGGGTCACCGTGACAAGCGGGGCGTCCGGGACCGGACCAGGCACGGTCGTCTTCGCCATCCGCGGAAACTCCGGTGCGGCCCGAAGTGGAACCGCCACCGTGGCGGACAAGACGGTCACGCTGCTCCAGGAAGGCGCGCCCGCGGGGTGTTCGTACGTGATCAGTCCCGCCGGCTATTCGATGGGATCCGCGGGCGGCAACTTCGTGGTTCAGGTGACGACCGGCGCCGGATGCCCGTGGTCCTACGACAGTGGGTGCAGCTGGTTGACGGTCGGGCCGCCTCTGCCGGCTGGTGCCGCCGCGGCGGCACGGCGGGCGGCGGTCACCGCGCCACCGGGCCGATGGCGCTCGAGGTGGCCGTCCGTCCGACCACGAGACCGGCGACGCGCACAGGGCACCGCGACGATCGCTGGTCAGACGCTGACGGTGCTCCAGGACGGCACCGGGAGGCCGGTGTGCAGTTACTGCGCTGTCGCCGTCGAGTGCCACCTTCACGCCGGCGGGCGGCGCGGCTCGTTGACGGTGACCACCGGCCCAATTGCAGCTGGTCGATCGATCGCGCGGCGGACGCGGAGGACTGGATTCCGCGCGCTGTTCTCGGGCCGCAAGGTCGGCAGCGCCACGGTCTCCTACACGGTCCGTCCCAACATGACGTTCCAGTCCCGCACCGGCCGGCTGCTGCTTTACGGCACGCAGCCCAGCCTCTGGCCGACCCACGCCGTCACTCAGGAGGCTGCCAACCTGCCTCTATTCCGTCGCGCCGACGCAGGCGACCTCCCCGCCGCGGGTGGCACCGGGACCTTCATCGTCTCCACCCAGCCCGGCGACTGCAGCTGGACGGCATCGCCCGATGCATCCTGGCTTGATCGTCCTGTCGGGTTGTCGGGCAGCGGCCCACGAACGGTCACCTATCGGGCGGTGACCAGCGCCGGCGCCGATCGAACCGGCATGGCGGCGTCGGGTCTCACGGTCGGCCTGCACGACCCTCTTCGTGGTGACTCAGAGCGCGACGGCCGAGGCGTGGCGATGATCCAGTCACGCTTGCGGTCGCGACGATCAACCCGATGGCGCGGCGAAGTGCCATTCACGGCGGCGCTGACCGGGGCTGGCGTGACGTGATGCGTTGCATTGGAGTTACTCGGGCCCGGACGCTGCCGGCGCGGTGTGCATCGTATCGCGTTTGCCACCGGCGGAATCACGGGCCACGGGATGGGCGAACCGGTGCCCTGACTCGCCGCCCGAGGATCCTGGCGCCTGGCCGATCGCCGTCCATGACAGGCTTCGAGGATGACATGCCGACCGACAAACCATCACTGAGAGATCTCACGAATCGACGACGCGTCCCGGGAGGGCGCGGGCGGGCGCGACTGGAATCTGGGTCTGCTCGCGGTGCTTCTGATCGGGCTGCGGCCGGGGCATGGATGGCTGCAGCGCGAGGACCTGCGCCCGCTGGTCGTGCAGGCGTACACCGTGATCGAGCAGGGCGCCGGCGCGTCGGGCGGCGCGCAGGCGGTGCTGAATGCTTCGGGCTATGTGACCGCCAGGCGACGGGCGACGGTGTCGTCGAAGGTCACGGGGAAAGTCGTGGAGGTCCTGGTCGAGGAAGGCAAAGCCGTCACCCGGGGCCAGGTCCTGGCCCGCCTGGATGATTCGACGCCGCGGCGCTATCTCGACCTGGCAGAGGCCGAGCTGTCGGCGTCGCGCCGCAGCGCGGCCGAGACCGAGGTTCGGTTGAAGGAAGCGCTCCAGACGCAGGCGCAGGACGCGGGCGCTCGTCAAGGACGGCATCACCGGGCAGGCCGATCTCGACAAGGCCGACGCGGAGGTCGGCGCCCAGGAAGCCCGATTGGAGCTGACCCGCGAGCAGGTGCTCGTGTCCGAGCGGCAGGTCGCGGTCCGGCAGAACGATCTCGACGACACGATCATTCGGGCGCCGTTCTCGGGCGTGGCGATTTCGAAGGACGCGCAGCCGGGCGAGATGGTGTCGCCGATGTCCGCCGGCGGCGGGTTCACGCGAACGGGGCTCTGCACGATCGTCGACATGACGTCGCTCGAGATCGAGGTCGACGTCAATGAGAGCTACATCAACCGCGTGACGGCGGGCCAGCGCGTCGAGGCGACGCTCGACGCCTATCCCGACTGGAAGATCCCCGCGCATGTGATCACGATGGTGCCCACCGCCGATCGCCAGAAAGCCACCGTGCTGGTGCGCATCGGGTTCGACCCCTCGACTGGCTCGGGGTCGCCCGAGCACGTCGAAGGGCGAGCAGCTCGACGCGCGGCTGCTGCCCGACATGGGCGTCAAGGTGACGTTTCTCGGCGTGACACCTCCGCCCGATGCTCGGCCGCGAGCCGGCTGGTGGTGCCTCGCGGCGCCGTGCGGAACGAAGAAGGCCAGTCCGTCGTCTTCGTCGTCAAGGACGACGTGGCCGAGCGGCGGGCGGTGCGGGTCGGGTCCACCGAGGGCGAGCGGGTCGAGATCGTCTCGGGCGTGTCGGCCGGCGAGCGGGTGGTGGTCGACGGACCACCCGAACTCGCGGGAGGTCGGAAGCTGACGGTTCGCTGAAGGGGCAGATGCAGACATGACTGCGAGCGCATCCGGTACGCTGGTTGAGGTGTCGGACCTCCACAAGGTCTTTCTACCGGGGTGGGGAGCGAATCGACGTGCTCCAGGGCCTTCATCTGGAGATCCCGCGCGGCGACTTCCTGGCGCTGATGGGGCCGTCGGGGTCGGGCAAGTCCACGCTGCTCAACCTGCTCGGGGGGCTCGATCGACCGACGCAGGGCCGGATCACGATCGACGGGCAGCGGATCGATGAGATGTCCGGAGGACGGCTCGCGGCCTGGCGTTCCCGCCATGTCGGGTTCGTGTTTCCAGCTTCTACAATCTGATCCCGGTGCTCACTGCCGAGCGCAACGTGGAACTGCCGCTCCTGCTGACCCGCCTGTCGCGGACCGAGCGGCGGACGCACGTCGGGACGGCGCTGTCAGTGGTCGGATTGTCCGATCGCGCCAAGCACTACCCGCGGCAACTCTCCGGCGGGCAGGAGCAGCGGGTCGGCATCGCCCGGGCGATCGTGACCGATCCGACCCTGCTGCTCTGCGACGAGCCGACCGGCGACCTGGATCGAAAAGCGGGCGACGAGGTGCTGGATCTGCTGCAGGCACTGAATCGCGATCACGGCAAGACGATCGTCATGGTGACCCACGATCCGCATGCCGCCGTTCGCGCTACGCGGACGCTGCACCTGGACAAGGGCGCACTCGCGACGGAGCCGGTCGCATGAAGTTCCTGCCGCTGGTCTGGCACAATCTGTTTCGCCGGAAGGTCCGGACCCTCTTCACGGTGCTTTCGATCCTGGTGGCGTTCATCCTGTTCGGGGTCCTCGCCGCGCTGAACACCGGGTTCAGCATCGGCGTCGAGCTTGCCGGCAACGACCGTCTCGTCATCACGCACAAGGTGTCGATCATCCAGCTGCTGCCCGAGAGTTACCAGGCGCGCCTGGAGGCGATTCCCGGGGTCATCGGCGTCTTCCACCAGACCTACTTCGGCGGGATCTACCAGAAGCCCAGCAACTTCTTCATGCAGTCGCCGGTCGAGCCTGATCGGCTGCTGTCCATGTACCCGGAATTCCTGCTTCCGGAAGACCAGAAGAAGGCATGGCTGACCGATCGCACCTGCGCCATCGTCGGCCGGCAGACCGCCACGCGGTTCGGGTGGAAGGTCGGCGATCGCATACCCATCCAGGCGACGATCTGGCGCAAGAGAGACGGCAGCACCAGCTGGGAATTCAATATCTGCGGCATCTATGACGGGGCGAAGAAGGGCACCGACACCACGACCCTGTTCTTCAACTACAAGTACTTCGACGAGGCACGCCAGTTCGGCCAGGGCCAGGTCGGGTGGTACGTCATCCGGATCGACGATCCGTCGAGAGCGGCCCAGATTGCGGCGACAGTCGATGCGACTTTCGCCAACTCGTTTGCCGAGACCAAGACGGCGACCGAGAAGGCATTCGTCCAGGCGTTTGCGAAGCAGATCGGCGACATCGCCTCGATCATCCGCGCCATCGTCACGGCGGTGTTCTTCACGATCCTCCTGGTGGCTGCCAACACCATGGCCCAGGCGGTCAGGGAGCGGACGAGCGAGCTGGCCGTGCTCAAGACGCTCGGGTATCGGACGGCCTGATCCTGGTACTGGTGCTCGCCGAGTCGTGTGCGATTGCCGTGGTCGGCGGCGGCCTGGGGCTGATGGTGGCCTGGCTGATCGCGATGCGGGGCGATCCGACCGGAGGCCTGCTGCCGGCCTTCTTCCTGCCCGCCCGCGATCTGACGCTCGGCGCGCTGATGACGCTCGTCCTGGGATTCATCTCCGGCATCATGCCGGCCGTGCAGGCCATGCGACTCCGCATCGTCGATGCGCTGAGGAGGAACTGACGTGAGGTGGCTGACCGGCTGGATCTTCCAGGTCGTCGTGGTGTCGTGGCTGAACCTGCGGACACTGACCGGCCGGCTGACCTCCTCGCTGGTCGCGGTGGTCGGGATCGCCGGGGTGGTCGCGGTGTTCGTCGCCGTGCTGTCGATGGCCGAGGGGTTCCGCGCGACGATGGCCACCACCGGCTCGCCCGACAACGCCATCGTCATGCGGTCGGGCGCCGACAGTGAAATGGTCAGCCTCCTCACCCGTGACGACGCGCGCATCATTGGCGATGCGCCGGGTGTGCTCAGGACGGCCCAGGGCCCGCTCGTCTCGGCCGAACTCTTCGTCATTGTCGATCTGCAGAAGCGCGACACGGGCACGACGGCAAACGTCGGATTGCGCGGCGTGCACGAGACGGTGTTCGCCGTGCGGCCACGCGTGCGCATCGTGGAGGGACGGACGTTCCAGACCGGGCGAAACGAGATCATCGCGGGGCGGGGGGCGGCGCGCCAGTTCTCGGGCCTCGAGGTCGGACATCAGCTCAAGTGGGGCGAGAACGAGTGGACCGTCGTGGGCATCTTCGACGCGGGCGGCACCATGTCCGACTCGGAGTTGTGGTGCGACGCCGGAGTGCTCGCCCCGGCCTATCGGCGGGGCAGTACCTACCAGACCGTCTACGCGAAACTCGAATCGCCAGCCGCGTTCACCCGGTTCAAGGATGCACTGACGACGGACCCGCGCCTCAACCTCAAGGTCGTCCGCGAGACCGACTACTTCGCCGAACAGTCCACGATGGTCTCCATGCTGATCACGACGCTCGGCACGCTCATCGCCGGACTGATGGGCATCGGCGCGGTGTTCGGCGCGGTCAACACCATGTACTCGGCCGTCGCGTCGCGAACCCGCGAGATTGCCACGCTGCGCGCGCTGGGGTTCGGCGGGGGCCCGGTGGTCGTCTCGGTTCTGGCGGAGTCCCTCCTGCTCGCCCTCGTGGGCGGCGTGATCGGCGGGGCGATCGCCTATGTGGCGTTCAATGGCTACCACACGTCGACCATCAACTGGCAGACATTCAGCCAGGTCGCGTTTGCCTTCGCCGTGACTCCTCAACTTGTCGTGCGAGGCGTCCTCTACGCGCTCCTCATGGGCGCGATCGGCGGCGTCCTTCCCGCGATCCGGGCCGCCCGGCTTCCGATCGTGACCGCGCTGCGCGAATTGTAGCCACACTCCTCGGTTCCGGCCCTTACCTTCACGGCTCCCTGTGCTGATCCGGTGTGCCGCAATCGCACACCGCGCCCGGCCGACTCCCGCCGAATCCGTAGGATTGCGCCTGATCCAGCGATCCGGGACCAGGGCATCGCCTTTGCGTGACCATCTCGCGACGGCCACCCGGTCCGGCTGAAGTGCGCGCGCCGCGCCCACCCGCGACTGGAACGCTGGCCGCCTGACAAACGGACGCCCATGACCAGCCGACCTCGTTCCTCATTGTTCGTTCACCGAGCGCGCGTCGGACTGGCATGCCTGGCTGTCCTGTGCAGCTGCCCGATCGCGGCACTCGCCCAGATCGATCCGCTCAGCGAGAGCTGGCGCTGGACGACGTTCACGACCCGTTCGGGCCTTCCCTCCATGAGCGTGCTGGGCGTGTTCGAAACGCCCCGCGGCGAGGTGTGGGCGAGGACGTCCCGGGGACTGGCGTGGTACGACGGGTATCAGTGGCATCCCATGAGCGTCGCGGAGGGCCTGCCCGAGGGCCCGCTGCTGGCGGCGGCCGACGATGGCGGGCAGATCGCCGCGATGATGGGCGCGGACATCTTCATCGGGGATCGCCACGGATTTCGGCGGGTGGCCGAATCGCCGCACGCGGCGCGCTACCTGTGGCTGGTCCACCTGGGCGGATCCCGGTTCATCATCCCGCGCGAGGACGGGACGTGCTTCGTGCTCGACGCAGGGGCCGTACGCGCATGCCGCCCCGAGGAGAAGCCGCCTGCTCGGCTCGTCGGACTGTTCGGCACGCGTTCCGGAGCGCTCTGGGCCGTGACCCCGGAAGGGATACAGCGCGGGGAGCAGGGGAGCTGGCAAGTACGGATGTCCTTTCGCGGCCTGCGCTATTCGATCCCGTGCGTCGTCGAAGGCAAGTCCGGTGAAGCCTATGTGCAGGTTGCCAGCCCCATCGACGCGCGCGGGCTGTGGGCGGTGCCTCAACGCGGACAGCCAGTTCGCCTGTCCCAGGTGGACGGCTCGCTGTTTGCCGGGATGGACGTCGCGCCGAGCGGCGAGATCCTCGTCGTCGGCGACGGCGGGGACGTCGACACCATCCGGGGCGGAGTCCGCAGGCCGCTTCCGTCCGCTCCGCTGCCGTTTGCCGATGCGAACGCCCTGTCCTTCCGCGAGAACGGCGACCTCTGGGTGTCCTCCCAATCGGGCCTCTACCTGCACTCTCGAACCTCCCGCCGCTGGCAGTACTGGGGCGGGTCGAGCGGCGAGCCCGTGGATCGCGTGAATGACCTGTTGCGATCGGCGGATGGGTCGATCTGGGTGGGGAAGGGCGAAGGGGTGGAGGTTCACCGGCCCGACGGCACCGTGAACAGTTTCGATCGCGTGGGTGACACGCTGCTGCTCGCCGTCACGGGCCTCGCAGAGGATCGGGAGGGCGGGATCTGGGTGGTGAGCGGCTCGGGTTTCACGGGAGCGTTCCGGTGGGACGGCCACCGCTGGCGACGATACGGCAGTGCCGAGGGCCTGAGGGACGATCACTACCATCGCATCGGACGAGACCGGGCCGGCCGGCTCTGGTTCCTCTCAGTGGGTGGCGACTCGACTGAGCCGGCCTCTGAGGCCGTCTCGGCGCCCATCTACGATCGAGGCCGGTTCGATCGGTGGCCCGTGCCTGTGCTGAAACCAGGCGCCCGGCTCTACGCGTTTGCGGAAGGGCCGGACGGGGCCCGCTGGTTTGGCAGCAGCGAGGGACTGAGCCGATGGATCGACGGGACGTGGCGCCACTGGTCGACGGCGGACGGCCTCCGCCTCGATCGTGTGTTCTGCCTCGACGTGGACCGCAACGGACGGCCATGGTTCGGCCACCAGAGCCAGGGCCTGGGATACCTTGACGGGGACCGGGTGCGGTACCTCTCGACCCAGGACGGCCTGGTGTCCGACTCGGTCTGGGACGTCCGGATCGACGGTGACAACGCCGTCTGGGTCGGCACGCGAGGCGGTGTGTCGCGGTATCTCGATGGCACCTGGGGCACCTTCGGCGGCGCCAGCGGGATCCGTCACCGGCGGGTCTGGCCCGTGCTCCCGGCAGAGGGTGTCGTCTATGCGGGGACAAATGGCGGCGGCACGGCCATTCTCAAGATGGCTGAAATCGGGTCGCAGCTGCCGCGGCTGATCGTCGACCGGCCGCGGGTCGAAGGAGACTCTGCGCTGGTGAGGTGGCAGGCGTTTGCCTTCTGGGAAGGAACCGAGTCCCGGGAGGTCCAGACCCGCTACAGGCTCGGTGACGGCGAGTGGAGCGTGTGGTCCCCGGAAAACGAGCAGACGCTGACGGATCTTGTGCCGGGCGATCATCGTTTCCAAGTGCAGGCCAAGGACCTGGCCGGCCACTTTGACCCGGCTGGCCAATCCGTCTCCATCACCATTGAAGCGCCGTACTACCGCAGGCCGGCCTTCTACGTTCCGCTGATCCTTGCGGCTGCCACACTGCTGGTCGTGGTGACGGCGTCGGCCGTCCGCAAGCGCCGGCAAGACCGCGCGCTGCTCGAGAGCGAGGCCCGGTACCGCTCGGTCATCGACGATCAGACCGACTACATCGTGCGTTTCAAGCCTGACGGGGCGGTGACATTCGTCAATCGCTCGTACGCCCTGGCGTCGGGTCAGCCGGCAGAAGCGCTGGTCGGGAGCCGCGCGCTTCCCGACGTGCCGGCGGAGGAACGCGAGTCGATCTTCCGCCGGATTGCGGGACTCGACCGGGAGAATCCAGTCTTCGCGGTGGAGCTTCGGGTACCGGCTTCGAACGGGACGACGAGGAGCGAACACTGGACGTACCGGGGGATTTGGGACGAGCGGTGCCGGCTGCGTGAGGTTCAGGCCGTCGGGCGCGACACGACCGAAGCCCAGCGCGCCGCCGACGAGCGCCGGCGGCTGGAGAGCCAGATCCTGGCCACGCAGAAGCTGGAAAGCCTCGGGCAGCTGGCGGGCGGCATCGCCCACGATTTCAACAATCTCCTCACGGCGATCCTCGGGCACGCCGATCTCGCGCTCGGCGAGCTCCCGCCGGACTCCAGCGCCCGCAGCAGCCTCGAAGCGGTAGAAGTCGCCGGCCGCCGGGCGGCCGAGCTGACCAACCAGATGCTGGTCTATGCCGGCCGCAGCCCGATGGTGGCGCGGGCGCTGCGGATCGACGACGTCGTTCGCGAGGTCGCGGGGCTGCTCGGTGTGTCCGTGTCGAAGCGCTGCAACCTCGTCTTCGAGCTGGACGGATCGGTGCCGCCGGTCCAGGGCGACTCGGCGCTGATTCGTCAGACCGCCGTCAATCTCGTCTCGAACGGATCCGAGGCCATTGGCGACACCGACGGGACCATCACCGTTCGCACCGGATCCTGCGACTGCGATCGCGCCTGCCTCGACCAGTGCGAGCTCGGGCAAGGGCTGCCGGAAGGGCGATACGCGTTCCTCGAGATTGCCGACACGGGCCCCGGGATGACGCCGGAGGTTCGCGCGCGTGCGTTCGAACCGTTCTTCAGCACCAAGTTCATGGGGCGCGGCCTCGGGCTTGCGGCCGTGCACGGCATCGCCCGCCGCCATGGCGGCGCCATCAGCGTGAAGTCGGCTGCGCAACACGGCACCACCGTGCGAGTCTATTTCCCGATCATGCCGGGCGGCCAGGCGGGCGATGCCCTCGACTCGCCTGAGGCCGGCGTCCCGGTGCCGGCCACGGTGCTGGTCGTGGACGACGAAGTGAACGTGCGCCAGCTTGCCGGAGCCGTCCTGAAGAAGGCGGGCTACCAGGTGCTGCTCGCCTCCGACGGCCGCGAAGCGCTCGACCTGTTCCGCCAGAATCCCCTCGGCGTGAGCCTCGTGCTGCTGGACGCGACGATGCCAAGGCTGAGCGGAGCGGAGACCTTCAGACAGATGCGAAAGATCCAGCCGTCTGTGCGAGTGGTGCTGACCAGCGGCTACCGCGCCGAGGTGGCGCTGCTCGATGTGCCGGTGCCCGACCTGGCCGGATTCATCCAGAAGCCGTACCGCCCGGCCGAGCTGCTCGACGAAGTGCGCCGGGCGCTCAGCGACGGATGAGGAGACAGGTCGCGGCGGGAGACTGGCGAAGGCCGGCCCCCCGGGATCGATGGTTGCGCTATTTGGCGGCCGCCATCGCGTCCAGCGTCTGCTTGATCATGGCGTAGGGCACCGCTCCGGTGATCACCTTCGCGACGGCAACCGTTCCGTCTGAACGCGGCGTTCCGATCAGGAACACGGGCGTGCCGGTCACGCCGATCGAGGCGCCGAGATTGGCATCCTGGCGGACCTGCGCCGTCATCTGGCCCGAGTCGAGGCACTTGTCGAAGGCCGCCGTGTCCAGGCCGATCGCCTGCGCGTACTGCTTGAGGGCCGGCACCTCGAGCGAGGTCTGGTGAGCGAACAGCTGGGCGTGCATGGGCCAGTACCTGGCCTTGGGCTCCGGCGCACGCCGCCGCTTCGTGGGCCTTGAACGACTGCTTGTGGATGGCCTCGAGCGGGAAACTGCGAAACACGTAGCGGAGCCGGCCGGTCTGGATGTAGTCCCGATCGATTGAAGGCCACGAGTCCCGGATGTACCGCCCGCAGAACGGGCATTGATAGTCGGAGAACTCGATCATCACCAGCTTCGCCGCGGCGTCGCCCTTGGTCGGCGCGCCGGAGATCTGAACGGTCGCGTTGGGCGGCGCGTCCATCACCGGATCCGGCTGCGCGGGGCGCAGCATGTTCTTGATCTCCTGCACCTGTTTCTCGAGCGCGGCCTGGCCGGCCTTGAGGGCCTCGATGTCCTTCTTGATCGCGGCGAGATCGTTCTGCGGCTGCGCGCAGGTCACGCCCGCCAGCGCTGTCATCAGCAGGCATAAGGTGGCGGCGAAGGACACGCGTCGAGGCCCTGACATCTTCACATCAACCTCCACTTACTTCACGCCCACGGTGACCGACGAGTGTCGGCGAGCGATCATAGCCTCGATCACGCGGCCAAGGCGACGGATACCTTCCGCGATCCTGTCGGGCGGCGCGTTGGAGAAATTCAGCCGGGCGGTGTTGAGGCCTGACCCGTCGGCGAAGAAGGATTGGCCGGGCACCAGCGCCACCTTCCGTTCCACCGCCAGGCGCAGCAGCTCGGTCGCGTCCATCCAGTCGGGAAGCGTCAACCAGAGGAACAGGCCGCCCTGCGGGTGAGTCCATCTGACGCCGGGCGGGAAGTGGGCCGCCATCGCCTGCAGCATCGCGTCACGGCGTTCGCGATAGATGGCGCGGATGATCTTGACGTGCTCATCCAGGAACCCCCCCGCCGCCACTTCGTAGGCGACCATCTGGGTGAGCGTGCCCGTGTGCAGATCGGTGCCCTGCTTGGCCTGCACGAGCTTCCTGATGACTTCAGCCGGCGCGACGATCCAGCCCAGGCGAATGCCCGGCGACAGCGTCTTCGAGAAGGTGCTCAGGTAGATCAGGTTGCCGGAGTACTGGGCGCCATTGGTGGCGCGGAACGCGGAGTCCATCGCGACCAGCGAGGGCAGGTGCTCGCCTTCGTAGCGCAACTGGCCGTACGGATCGTCCTCGAGGATCGGCACGCCGTAGTGGTCGGCGATCTCGATGAGGCGATGCCGCCGGTCGAGCGACAGGGTGACGCCGCTTGGATTCTGGAAGTTCGGCAGAGCGTAAACGAACTTCGGCCCGGTCCGCATCTGGCGTTCGACCGACTCCATCAGGTATCCGTCCTGATCGGTCTCGGCCGCGACGTACTCGGCGCCGTAGGCATTCCAGGCCTGGAGGGCGCCGAGATAGGTCGGGCTCTCCATCAGGATGTGATCGCCGCCATTGATGAACACCTTGCCGATCAGGTCGAGCGCCTGCTGCGAACCGCTCGTGATGAGCACGTTGTCGGGCTCGATGTGCATGCTGTACCGGTTTGCGTGGCGCGCGATCAGCTCGCGCAGCGGCAGGTAGCCTTCGGTGGTGCTGTACTGGAGCGCCTGGGCTCCAAACTGCGACATCACGCGGTTGGAGGCTTCGACGAATCGCTCGACCGGAAACGTCTCGGGTGCCGGAAGGCCGCCTGCAAACGAAATGATGTCGGGCTGTTCCGTGAGCTTCAGCAGCTCACGGACGGCCGAACTGCGCATGCGCTGTGTTCGCTGGGCGAAGCGCTGCGCCCACAGGGTTTCCATACGTCCTCCGGAACCAGGGAACCAGAATTGCCCGAGGAACTCGCGTGGCGGGCCTGGAACGCGTCCCGGGCGCGTGGCGAGAGGCATCGGCAGGCGCACACGATCGGCTGCACCGATCGGAACCCGCACATCTCTACTCGTAGTCTAGCAGGAACGACCAGTGCCAGGCTCGACGCCCGGGTTGCCCGTGCCGCCTGCCGGCCTGCGTCGCGTTGGCCGGGGCGCTCGGGGCTACCTCCCGATACGCATGACGGCGCGCAGGCCGGGCTCGCGGGCCTCGCCACGGTAATAGACGCGGTCGAGGAACAGCCCCGAAGCGGGAGCGGTCAGCCTGGCGGGCAGGTCCGATCGCCCGGTCAGCAAGGCCGCGGCATCGCTCGGCGACAGGCCCCCTCGACCCACCTCGACCAGCACGCCGACCATCCGCCGCACCATCTTCCAGAGGAAATGCGAGCCCTCGACGCGCACCAGGAGCAGCGGGCCGTCCTCGGCGAGCTCCACTCTGTCGACCAGGACCGTGCGGGAGATCTCGTCCCGGTCCTCGGCCGTGAACGACTCGAAGTTCTTCATGCCGACGAAGGCGGCGCAGGCCGTTTTCATGGCCGCGATATCCAGGTCGTCGCGCACCCACCAGACAAAGGGCTTGGCGAAGGCGGTCCGCCGGCGTGCGATTTGGTAGAGGTAGCTCCGCGCCACCGCATCGTGGCGGGCATGGAAGCGGACCGGCGCCCGCTCCAGCGTCAGGATGTTGATGTCGGCGGGCAGCTCGTCGTTGATCCGCGCCAGGAGCGTTTCAGGGGAGTCCCGGCAGTCGAGCTGGAGGTGCGCCACCTGCCCGATCGCGTGAACGCCCGCGTCGGTTCGTCCGGCGCCGTAGAGCTCGAAGGTGGTTCTTCCCGTGGCGGCGCCAATCGCGCGCTCGATTTCGCCGGCCACCGTCCGCGCGTTCTTCTGGATCTGCCAGCCGCTGTAGCGCGTGCCGGCGTACTCGATCGTCAGGATGTATCGTGGCATGGGTCCTTCGTGCCCGGGTGAACATACCGAGTGAAGACTCCGAGTATTCTATAGTCAGTGGAGCGGCGAAACCGGCGCGGCCGGGGGGGCGTCGCGGCGTGGTGTCAGGGCCCTGTTGCATCGAATGTCTTGCATAGGGGGTGCCTCATGGCATGTCGTCCTGCGTTGGTGACCTGGGTCCGTCGCGCCGCCGTCATCGGGCTGGGGTTCGGTGCTGGCCCTGCAGCCCGCCCTGGCGGCTCCGCCGGGGGCCGGCCCGAAACTGGTCGTGGTGCTGGTGGTCGACCAGATGCGCGCCGATTACGTCGACCGCTTCAGCCCGCAGTGGACCAAGGGGCTGCACCGGATGGTGACCGGCGGCGCCTGGTTCAGGCAGGCGGCCTATCCCTACTTCAACACCCTGACCTGCGTAGGCCACACTGCGATCTCCACGGGAACGTATCCGGCGTCGAACGGCATGGTGGGCAACACCTGGTACGATCGCGACACCGGCAAGCGCGTGGCCTGCGTGGAGGATCCGACGGCCACCACGGTGTCCTACGGCCGGCCGGTCGAGGGCGGCTACAGCCCCGCCCGGTTGCGGATGCCGACGCTCGCCGATGAGCTTCGCGTCCAGAACCCCGGTCCCACGCGCGTGGTGACCCTGTCGATGAAGGAACGGACCGCGATCACAATGGCCGGACGGCGCGGCGACGCCGTCACGTGGTTCAATCCGGCGGCCCACGGACTGGTCACCTCCTCGGCATACACCAAGGAGCCGGTGCCCTTCGTTCAGGCCTTTGCCAAGGCGAATCCCATCGAGTCGGATTTCTCGACGCCGTGGACCCTCGCGCTGCCGCCCGACCAGTATCTGTACGTGGACGCCGGAGTTGGCGAGACGCCGTTGCCGTTCTGGACCTCGACATTTCCGCATCCCATCAAGGGCAAACCCGGCGCGCCGGAGCTCGAGCCGTACGTGGCCTGGGAGCAGACGCCGTTTTCGGATCGCTACCTTGGCAAGCTCGCCATGGCCGCCGTCGATGCGCTGCACCTGGGGCAGGGGAGCGGAATCGACTACCTCGGCATCAGCTTCTCGTCACTCGACCTGGTCGGCCACTCGTTCGGGCCGAACAGTTTCGAGGTGCAGGACGTGCTGGTCAGGCTCGATGACACCCTCGGCACGTTGCTGTCCTATCTCGACCAGAAGGTGGGCGAGGGGAACTACGTGGTCGCGCTCAGCGCCGATCACGGCGTGGCCGAGATTCCCGAGCAACAGCAGAGCCAGGGGAACGACGCCGGGCGAGCCAGCGCCCGCGCCATGGTCGCCGCTGCGACCGCGGCCCTCGATCGCTCGGTTGGCCCTGGCGACAACCTCCTGAGCATGGACCAGTCCGATCTCTACCTGGCGCCGGCGGCGCTTGCGAAACTTCACGGCAACCCCGAGGCGCGCGACGGGCTGATCAAAGCCATCACTGGCGTGCCGGGCGTCGAGAAGGCGTACTTCGGCGACTCGCTCGGCCCGCTGATTGCCGCCGGCGATCGCGACGCGCTGGCCGTCTCCAGGAGTTACTTCCCCGGCCGAAGCGGCGACATCATTGTCGTGCCGAGGCCGAATTGGTTCATTGTGGGCGATGACGGTGCGCCGCAGCCCGGGCTGGCCGACACGCACGGGACGCTCTACAGGTACGATCAGGACGTGCCCGTGCTGCTGTTCGGCGCGGGAATCAAGCCGGGCGAGTACTGGCGGAGAGTGGCGCCGGTCGATATCGCGCCGACGCTGGCCGAGATTTGCCGTGTCACCTTGCCCAAGCCCGATGGCGAGGTGTTGACCGAGGCGCTGGCGGGCCCGATTCCTCCCCCGGTGCGCCCGGTTGCGCGGGCCGTCCCGCAATCGCCCGTCAGGAAATAGGCGGGCGCTAGGTCCGGGTGGCGTCGCACCCGATGACCGCGAGGAGGCGTTGCCGGATTTCGTCGGGCGCCCCGAGGCCGTCGATGCGCCGGATCAGGCCGCGGCGTTCATAGTACGGCACGAGCGGCGCGGTCTTCTCCCGGAACTCGCGCAGCCGCCTGGTCAGCACTTCGGCCGTGTCGTCATCTCGCTGCACGAGGCGGCCCGCGATCTCCGAGGGAGGCGGGTCGAACCGGACGTGGTAGATGATGCCGGTGACCGGATCGGTTCGCCGTCCGGTGATGCGATCGAGGATGTGCTCGTCAGCCACTTCGAGCAAAAGGACGTGGTCGAGGCTCTTCCCGTGGCGTCCGAGCATGACGTCGAGCCACTCGGCCTGGGCCACGGTTCGCGGATAGCCGTCCATCAGGAATCCGCTCCGGCAGTCGGGTTCCGCCAGCCGATCTTCAACAAGCGCGTTGACCAGCGCGTCGGGCACCAGCGACCCGGCGTCCGTGTACGCCTTGAACTGGGCGCCAAGGGGATGGCCGGTCCGGATGGCGTTGCGGATGATATCGCCGGTCGAGACACTCGGAACTCTGCAGGCCTGGCAGAGTGCCTCCGCTTGCGTGCCCTTTCCGGCTCCCGGAGGACCCAGCAGAATGAGATTCATGGCTGACCCTGTATGAATGGGCGCTGTGGTGACTCAGGCGACAAAGCTCGAGTCGGATGCCGCATCGTAAAGCAAAGCACCACGTAAGCACAACCATCGGGCCGCGTCAGGAAACGTCCGGTCGGCGCGTCTAACCCCGAATCATCTGGATCACGTTATCGAAAGATTCGCAGTAGTTTTGGCACAGCGCCCGCGTTCCGCTGGTCAGGATGTTCCCCCCGCTGACGCCGATGGCGGCGAATCCGGCCAGCCGGATGGCGCAAACCCCTGCACCGCTGTCCTCGATTCCCACCACGTGATGACGATCCTCGAAGGGAATCCCCAGGCCCACGCGTGCGACTTCCGCGTAGAGCCAGGGGTGCGGCTTGGGCGAGAGTTCGCCCAGCGTGCCGATCTCACCCCGCCTCAGGGGGAATCCCGCGGTGACGATGGCGTCGTAGAACTGGCGGGGATCGCCGAGATCGAGCGTCCGGAAGGCGGCCACGATCTCGGGGTACGCCTTTTCGTGGAGCCCGGAGGTGACCAGCCCGATCAGGATCCCGTCGGCCTTCAACGCCAGGAGGAAGTCCTTCAGGCCCGGAGCCGGCACAAACGCATCGGCGCGGCCGCGGCCCTCGAGGATGGCGCGCATCTCGCGGTGCGTGTGTTCGTAGTAGTAGCGCCGGGCTTCCTCGACGCTCTTGTCCGGACAGGTACTTGCGGATGCAGTACCTGCAGGTGCTCCGACACGCTGAATCCCGACACGTACGGCAGGTCCGCCGCCTCCAGCTGAAATCCCGGCCTGGCGAGCAGGGAGGCGGTCGCCATTTCGATCATCCAGACCCAGAAATGCTCGCTGCGGACCGTCGTGCCGTCGAGATCCATCAGGACCGCCCGCACGGGCCTGTCCAGCCGCACCGGGTGCACGGGATAGTACGCCCCGTAGCCCATCGTGGAGGTGACGTAGGCGAGCGTGCGGTCTTCGAACGCGACGAACTCGACCCTTCGATCGGTGGGTGTCGCAATCACCTCCACCCCATCCCGGCCCACGCAGAAGCGACCGTCGCTGGTCCGCTCGAGGAGATGCAGGCCGGCGTCCGCCGGGAATGCGCCGAGACCGGGAATCGTAATCGAAGCGCTCATGGGATGAGAACCACGTGGACCGCCTTGGGGCCGTGCACGCCGTGGCTGATCGTCATCTCGATGTCGGCCGTCCGGCTCGGTCCGGCGACCACGACGAAATTGCTGCACTCGGCGACCGCGCGAGGCATCGCGCGCAGAAAGGCCGGCAGCGAGGGATACAGCCGCCGGCGCCTCACAAGCGCGATGTGAACCGGCGGCAGCAGCGATACCAGGCGTCCGCGCCCGCTTCCGCTCGTCAACACGATTCCGCCCGTATCCGCCAGGCCTCCCAGCGCGCCGGTGAGTCCGATCGGAACCGGGTCGAGCGCCATCACGTCGCGCTGCCTCTCGTCGGGTGTCAGCGCCAGATGGTACGGCACACGCGAGAGGCCAAGCTCCGCCAGTCTCGCGATCAGGCCTTCACATCCCAGCTCGCTCTCATCCCAGCTCACATACCGCGTCGCGCCATGCTCGCGTGCGATGCCGGCCACCAGCGCGGCGATCTCGTCTCGCGACCCGGCCTCGTGCGGCACGCCGGTCAGCGCCGTGACCGCATCTTTGAACTGCGACGCGAGCCGATCACCGCCTGGAGCGGGTGCGTCCGCGTCGATCCACGACAGATCCGGCGGATCGGCAGAGGCGTCGGGCAACGACGCTCGCAGCAGGCCGCTCCGCACTGCGCCGAGCATCCGTTCGCGCGCCGTGCTCACCGGCCCTCCGTCGGATGCGTGCGTGCGTCGTGCCACCGCTTCGTGAACGAGCGGGTGTGGAACGCCGGGAAATCCCGCGCGGCCGACCACGCGCCGAGCGGGCCTGGCAGCTTCGTGATCCAGCCGTTGTGTGCGAAGAGGTGCGACATCCGTCCCGCCGCTGCGCCTGCCATCCGGTAGAGCGCGGGGCGTCTGGCAACCGCGCTGAAGATGACCATCCCCATCTTGAGCCAGAGCGGACCGAGGCCTTCGCGGTTGCCACGAGCCCGCAGTTGGAGCAGCAGGCGCGGCAGGTCGATGCACACCGGGCACACGTCGCGGCAGGCGCCGCACAGTGTGCTGGCGTGCGGCAGGTCGCCCCAGGCTTCGAGCCCGAACAGCCCGGGGCTCACCACCGAGCCGACCGGACCGGGATACACGCCGCCGTAGGCATGACCGCCGATCTGCTGGTAGACGGGGCAGACGTTGAGGCAGGCCCCGCAACGGATGCAGTAGAGGATCTCCGCGAGATCGCTGCCGAGCATGCGGCTGCGGCCGTTGTCCACGATGACGATGTGCAGCTCTGAGGGCCCGTCGGGGTCGCCCGGCGGAATGCCTTCGGAGGCCGCGCCGGTGCGCCGGGGCCCCGTGATCACGTTGGTGTAGACCGGAGCGGCCTGGCCCGTCGCGCTTCGGGCGATGAGCTGCATCATGACCCCGAGGTCGGCGGCCCGCGGGAGGATCCGCTCGAGGCCCACCAGGGCCACGTGAATCCGTGGCACGGTGGTCGTCAGGCGGCCGTTGCCCTCATTGGTGACCACGCAGAGGCTTCCCGATTCGGCGATGGCGAAATTCGCTCCGCTGACGCCCATGCCCGAGTTCAGGAACTCTCGTCGCAGGACGCGCCGCGCAAACGCGGTGATGGCGGGCACGTCCGCCACCTCCGCATCGGTGGCGCCCAGCTTTTCCTTGAACAGCGCGGCCACATCTTCCCGGCGCTTGTGGATGATCGGGGTGATGATGTGCGACGGGCGGTCGCCGGCCACCTGAACGACGAACTCGCCGAGATCGGATTCGACCACGCGGACGCCGGCCTGCTCCAACGCGCGGTTCAGCTCGATCTCCTCGGTGACCATCGACTTGGATTTCACGGCGAGCGTCACGCCCCGCTCCCGTGCGATCGACACGACCGCCGAGGCTGCGTCCTCAGCGGTCTCGGCCCAGTGCAGCACGCAACCGCGGCGCTCGGCCTGCTCCGCGAACTGGGACAGGTACCGATCGAGATTGGCCACCGTGTGGGCGCGGATGAGCCGCGCGGTCCGCCGCAACGCGTCGCCGTCGGGCAGCGAGGCGAAGGCCCGCGCCCGGGCGACCGCGAGGCGATCGGTGGCGACGGCCAGCGCGCCGTGGAGCCTGGCGTCGGAGAGCGCCTTCTCCACCCGTGCGAGAAACGGGACGCCCGGCGCGGGCGCCTCAGCGTGCGGCCGAGCGGACGCGGTGCCGTGCCGGGCCTCAATCATCCCGCGTCCCCGCCAGCACTTCAGCGATATGGCGCGTCCGAACGCGGCTGCCCCGGCGGTGCAGTCCGCCTGCGATGTGCATCAGGCAGCTCACGTCGGTGGCAACAACCGTGTCGGCGCCGCTTCGTTCGATCCCGGCCAGCTTCTCGTTCAGCATCGCGCCCGAGATGGGCGCCATCCTGATCGCGAACAGCCCGCCGAATCCGCAGCAGGTCTCGGCGTCCGGGAGCGGCGCCGCCTCGGCGCCGGCGACTCGTCGCAGCAGGGCCATCGGCTGCGAGCGAAGACCCAGTCCCCTGAGAGCGTGGCACGAGGCGTGATAGGCCAGGCGGCCCGTCCCCGACGCCCCGACGTCGGTGCGGCCGAGCTGGTCGACCAGGAACTGCGTCAGCTCGTAGGTGCGCGCAGAAACGGCTCGAGCACGCGCGGCGTATGTCTGATCGTGTGAAAGTAGCTCCGGGTAGCGGTGCACGATCATGTCGGCGCACGAGCCCGACGGCACCACGACAGGCAGATCCGATTTCGACAGGACGTCGATGGTGTGGCGCGCCATCGCCGAGGCTTCGTCGGTGAAGCCGCCGTTGAACGCCGGCTGCCCGCAACAGGTCTGACCAGCAGGCACCTCGACCGCGATGCCGAGGCGCTCGAGCAGCGTCACGGTCGCTTCGGCCACCTCCGGGTACAGGTGGTCCACCAGGCAGGTGGCAAACAGCTGCACCCTGGTGATCGAGTGTTTCGTTGGCAGATCGGTCTCGGACGATTGACTCACGTGTTGCTGCCTCGGCGGTCAGAGGCTACCATACCATGCCCCCGAAACGAGGGATCCATGCGGTCCGTTCTCAGTCTCGCGGTCGGCACGCTCTGCCTGGCCAGCCTCGCCAGCGCGCAACCGCCGGGTTCCCGCCCGCTCTCGCCGAGTTCGAACAAGCAGGTCGTCGCGTTCGAGTTGCCCGCCGGCGCCGCCATGCGCCTCGACGGCCGGCTGGACGAGCGTCAGTGGCAGCAGGCGTCGCCGATCACGGACTTCATCCAGACCGAACCCGACCAGGGACGCCCCATGACCGAGCGCACCGAGGTGCGGGTGATGTTCGACGCGTCCAATCTCTACTTCGGCATCCAGTGCTTCGATAGCGATCCCAGGGCCATTGTCTCCACGCAATTGACACGCGACGCGGATCTCGACGTCGACGACCGGATTCGGATCGTGATCGACCCGTTCCTCGACGGACGCAACGGCTTCTTCTTCGAGACCAACCCGGCCGGGGCCCGCGTGGACGGCCAGGTGGCGAACAACGCCGATGATCCGAGCCGGGACTGGGACGGCATCTGGTCGGCCGTGGCCAGGACGAACGCGGAAGGCTGGATCGCCGAGATCGCGATTCCGTTCAAGACGCTGCGTTTCACGCCGGGCCAGAGCACGTGGGGCCTCAACATCGAGCGCACCATCAAGCGCCGCCGGGAGATCGCCCGTTGGGCGTCACCCCGCCGCGACGTGTGGTTCACGAACCTCGCCGAAGCGGGCCGGCTCGAAGGACTGGTCGGGATCCAGCAGGGCAGGGGCCTCGACCTCCGGCCGTATGCGTCGGCTGGCCGTGTCGACGGCGACGGCCGTCTGGCAGCCGGTCTCGATCTCTCTCAGAACCTGACGCCGAACCTCAACGTGTCGCTGACGGTGAACACCGACTTCGCGGAGACCGAAGCTGATTCGAGGCAGGTGAACCTCACGCGGTTCCCGCTGTTCTACCCGGAGAAACGCGCCTTCTTCCTCGAGGGCGCCGGTGTGTTCGACGTGGCCGGCACCGGCGGGTGGTCCGAGGACGTCATCCCGTTCTTCAGCCGCCGCATCGGGTTGTACGAGGGACAGGAGGTGCCGATCCTGGTTGGCGCCAAGATGACCGGACGACAGGGCGACTTCAACATCGGCGTGCTCGATGTGCAGACCCGGCGGGTGAAGGCGTCAGACCTGGCGGGCGGGGACGGGGCGGACCTCGCCGCCGCGGACCTCCGGGGACAGAACCTGCTGGTGGCGCGCGTGGCACGCAACCTCGGGCGGCAGTCGTCGATCGGCGCGATCGTCACGCACGGGAATCCCGCGGGGACCGGCGCCAATACCCTCGTCGGGATCGACGCCCGGATGGCGACCTCGAGCTTTCGCGAGAACAAGAACCTCAGCCTCAACCTGTTCCTGCTGCGCACCGACGACCGGGCGACACGGACGATCGACTACGCCGGCGGATTCAGTCTCGACTATCCCAACGACCTGTTCGGGGCCGACCTCAGCGTGAAACAGATCGGGGATGGGTTCCAGCCGGCCCTCGGCTTCGTGCCCAGGCGCGGCATCCGCAAGCTCGACGGCGGCCTCGAACTTCGGCCGCGGCCGGGGAAGTGGAGCATCCGGCAGATTTCATTCGAGCTGCGGCCCGAGGTCGTGACCGATCTGCACAACAGGGTCCAGGACTGGTACCTGCAGATTACGCCGCTCAACATCGAGTGGGACTCGGGCGAGGTGATCGAATTCGGAATCGAGCGGCAGTTCGAACGCCTGCCCGAGCCATTCGACATCTCGGACGGGATCGTGGTCGGCAGCGATGCGTATCGATGGACGCGTTACGACATCCGCGGCGAGACGGCGAGCAAGCGCCGAGTGGTCGTGGAAGGCGGCTACGGGTGGGGCGGGTTCTACAACGGCACGCGACGGACGATCGAGCTCGGGCTCAACGTCAAGCCCAACTCCAACCTCGCGCTGGGCGTGAACGCCGAACGGAACGAGGTCTCGCTGCCGGGCGGAGATTTCTACACCCAGGTCCTCGAGGTGCTCGCCAACTACAACTTTTCCACCAACGTGTTCTGGGCCAACCTGGTGCAGTACGACACCGAGTCGCGCGAGTTGGGCGTCCAGAGCCGGTTCCGCTGGATTCTCAAGCCCGGCAACGACGTGTTCCTCGTGCTGAATCGCGGGTGGCGCCGCGACCTGGATTCGCGGTGGGCCCGGAGCTTCGACAAGGCGTCGGCGAAACTGTCCTACACGTTGCGCTTTTGAGCGGGCTTCGGCCCGCCTCGCGGCGGCAATCGTGGCGTGGAGCGGCGCGCGTTACAGCTTGGCCCTGAGATACTGGCTCGGCCACGGCCCTTCGTGTCCGAGGGCCTTCGCCGCGTGCAACGGCCAGTACGGATCGCGCAGGGATTCCCGGGCGAGGAGCACGACGTCGGCCAGCTCGGTCCGGACGATCTGGTCGGCCTGCGAGGGCGAGGTGATGAAGCCGACGGCCGCCGTCAGCATCGGCACCGTGATCTTGATGCGTTGCGAGAACGGCACCTGGTACCCCGGACCGGCCGGAATCGTGATGCCTGGCGCGATGCCCCCCGATGAGCAGTCGATGAGATCGACGCCCTCGCGCGAGAGATGGTGGGCGAGGGCGACCGAGTCCTCCGGCCTCCAGCCTTCTTCGATCCAGTCGGTGGAGGAGATTCGCACGAACATCGGGAGCCGATCGGGCCACTCGGACCTGGCGGCCCGGCAGATCTCCTTCAGCAGCCGGGTTCGATTGTCGTACGACCCGCCGTACTCATCGTCGCGGTGGTTGGAGAGGGGCGACAGGAACTGATGGACCAGGTACCCGTGCGCCGCATGAATCTCGATGACCTGGAATCCGGCATCGCGGGACCGCCGCGCGGCTTGCCGGAACGACTCGATCACCTCGCGGATTCCCGTCCTGTCGAGTGCAATCGGCGTCTGGTACTTCGTGTCGAACTTCACCGCGCTCGGCGCCACAACCTCCCAGCCACCGTCTGCAGGCTCAACCGGGTGACCGCCCAGCCACGGCGGCGCCGTGCTGGCCTTGCGGCCGGCATGTGCGAGCTGAATCCCGGCGACCGCGCCGTTGGCCTTGACGAACTCCGCAATCCGTCCGAGAACGCTGATGTGCGAGTCGTCCCAGATGCCCAGGTCGGCCGCGCTGATTCGCCCGCGCGCCTCGACCGCGGTCGCCTCGGTCATGACCAGGCCGGCGCCCCCCACGGCCCGGCTGCCGAGATGCACGAGATGCCAGTCGGTCGCCAGGCCCCCGGTGCACGAGTACTGGCACATCGGTGACACGCCGATCCGGTTACGGAGGGTCACGCCGCGGATGGTCAGCGGCGAAAAGAGGTGCGGGATTGGCACGAGTGGCATCTCCTGAAAAGCTCCGTGCGCCCGAACCCGCGGGCCACGATCCCTGTTAGGATATCGCGAGTGAGGCACGAGCCCTATATGGCGCCGTTCACGGTCGGCACAGTGGTCGGCAACTACCGCATCACCGAGGAACTCGGAGATGGCGGAACGGGGACCGTCTACCGTTCGGTCGACCAGATCACCTCTCGTGACGTGGCGATCAGGCGTCTTCGGCCGGAGTTTGCCGAGGACTCGGGGCTGGTTGATTCGCTGGCGGGCATCTCGGCTGAACTGGGGCGCCTCAACGAGTCTCGAATCGCGACGCCGGTCGGGGTCTACCGGCTGGATGCCGACGTCCTCGTCATGGCGGAATTCGTGGAAGGGGAGTCGCTCGCCGGCGTGCTGCGCCGGGTTGGCCGGCTCCCATGGCGCGTCGCGATCGACTACCTCATCCAGGTGCTGCGCGCGTTGGAGCAGGCACATGGGGTCGCGGTCGCCCATCTCGGAATCAGGCCGTCGAATCTGCTCCTCGCCCGAAGCGGGCGCGTCAAAGTCATCGATTTCGGCCTGGCGCACCTGGCGCTGGAGCAGGCCCGCTCGGGTGGAGGCCGCATCGGCGCGCGCCTGAGCCATTTCTCTCCGGAGCAGTTCAAAGGCGAACCCGGCGATCCGCGCTCCGATCTCTACGCGCTCGCCAGCACGCTCATCGAGCTGGTATCCGGCCGTCCGCCTTTTGTCGCCGAGGAGTTCCAGGCCCTCTCTGCGGCGGTCTCCTCGGGCGCGGCGCCGAGCCTGCGCGGCCTGGTGCCTGGCATTCCGGCGTGGTTGGAGCCAGTCGTCCTGCGCGGTCTGGCGAACGCCGCGGAAGACCGGTTTCAGACGGCGGCGGAGTTTCGTGCCGCCGTAGACGTCGGACTTCGCAGCGCTTCGCATGGTACCTCGCGAGACCCGGGAGTCCTGGTCACTGTGGTGGAGCAGGGCGCTCCCACTCGCACGGCCGACCGGCGGCGACAGGCCGCGACTGGTGCATTACCCTCGATGGTGCCACCCGAGCCGGATGGGCCTGGTGAGGCTGCGGACGACACCGTGCTGGTCATGGAACCGTCAGCCAGTGGTGCTGCGCGCACTGCCGAGCCGGCAGGCCCGGCAGGGACGCTCCTCGCGGCAGAGAACACCGTCTTCGTCGGGCCCGGGTCATCTCCGGCTCCGGTGGCGGAGGCGCACGAGTCGCCTGATCCCGATCGAACAGTCTTGCTGGTTCCCGGGGCCGAGTTGCCGTCGCCACCGGTCGCGACGGCTCCACCACCGGCGTCCGCTGAGGGGGCCACGCCGACCTCCAGCGCGGTCAAACGGGTTGCGCCAAAGGGACCTGTCTGGGTCCGCGCGGTGTGGGTGGCCGTGGCGATAGCCGCGCTCGGCGCCGTCACGGGTGTCGTGCTGATCCGGCTCGGTGTGCTGCCCGGCCCGTGGAACCCTGCCGCGTCGACGCCTCCCGCGCAGGCTGCCAGTGCCGCCGCTGCGGAGCCGGTCTCCTCGCCGGCCGCGCCCTCGGCGCCTGTCTCCGCTCCGGCGGCCGTCGAATCGTCCAGGCCGGAGGGCGCAGGCCCATCGGTCGCGACGGCACCCGCACCGCCGCCTGCGAAGGCCGCAATTCAGGTGACGCCGTCGCCGAAGAGCGCAGCATCGAAGAAGGCGCCCGCTCCGCTCGCGTCCCGACCCTTGATCGAGGCGGCCGTTCCTCCGCCGGTGCCCGCCGAGACCGGACCCATCCGGCGCGAAGAACCGCCGGCTCTGCCGGACAGGGCGTTTCCCAATATCAAAGTCGTGACACAGAGCGGAAAGAGCACCAGGGAATCGGACGCCATTCTGTCGCTCGGTGCGGCTGAGCTGACGTTGGATCCACCCCGGACCGGATCCCCGATCCGCACGATTCTCTATCGTGACGTGGCGTCGATCGGGTATTCGCAAAAGCAGGAGACAGGCCTGTTCAGCAAGCGCACGAGGCACTTGTTGAGCATCGATGCCGGCGGCGACATGCTCGTGCTGCGCATCGACAAGGGCGCGGTGGAGCAGATTCTCAGCGCGCTCGAAGAGCGCACGGGTGTGAAGGCGTCGCGCCCGGCCGAAAAGTAGCGCGCCGGCTCATCCGACCGAGAGGACGATCTTACCGAACTGCTCGGCGGCATCCATCCGCGCAAACGCCCGGGAGGCCTCCGCCAGCGGTTGGACCTGGTCGACCACGGGTCGCAGCGAACTTCCTTCGAACAGCTTCACCATTGCCGCGAATTCCTGGGGAGTGCCCATGGTCGTTCCCAGGACCGACAGCTGCTTCCAGAAGACGCGGCGGATTTCGACGGCGGTCGGCGAGCCCGTCGTCGCACCGTAACTGACGAGACGTCCTCCGGGCTTCGCAATCTCGAGAAGGATGGGGAAGGCGTCGTGGCCCGCGCCGTCGACAATCACGTCGGGCCCGCCGCCGGTCAGCGATTGAACCTGCCTGCCCCAGTCGGTGAGCCTGTAATTCACTCCACCGGCAGCGCCCATTTCCCGCGCTCGTGCCAACTTGGCGTCGCTGCCGGAGGTCACGAAGACTCTCGCGTTCAGGTGCCGCGCGATGAGGAGCGCCAAGGTGGCGACGCCTCCGCCGATGCCGGTGATGAGCACCGACTCCCCGGGCTGCACCCGTGCCCGCGTGACCAGCGCGCGGTACGCGGTCAGCCCCGCCAGCGGGAGCGCCGCGGCCTCTTCCCACGAGAGGCCCTCCGGCTTGGCCACCAGGTTCGTTGCCGGCACCTTCACCCGTTCGGCAAAGGTCCCATCATCCGGCATGCCGAGAATGCGATAGGTGCGGCCCTGTGCAAGATGGTCATCGCCCCAGTCGAGGCTCGGGTTGATCACCACCCTCGTGCCGAGCCATGAATTGGGGACGCCAGTGCCGACTTCCAATACTTCGCCGGCTCCGTCGGAGCCGAGGATGACCGGCAGGGTGATGCCGGCATATCGGCCCTGCGCGATCCACGCGTCGCGGTGATTCAGCGCCGCCGCGCGCAAACCCACGATCGCGTCCCCCGGTCCCGGTATCGGGTCCGGCACCTGGGAGACGGCGATCTTCTCCGGCCTGTCCGTTTCGCGAAGGACTATGGCATTCATAAACGGGGCGACCTCGCCGCCAGCATAGTCCTGCGGGTCCGAGGGGTTCAAGCGGCAGCGACGGGCTCGAGGATGACGGCGGTGCCGTAGCAGAGCACTTCGGTCACTCCGTCCATGACTTCCGTCGCGTCGTACCGGACGCCGATGACGCCGTTGGCGCCCATCTCGATGGCGTGGTCCACCATCATGTCGAACGCGTGCAGGCGGGTCTGTTCGCACAGCTCGCTGAACAGCGTAATCTCGCCGCCGACGATGGTCTGCAGGGCGGCGCCAATGGTGCCGATGACTGAGCGGGATCGTACCGTGATGCCGCGGACCACACCGAGCGACGACACGATGCGATGGCCGTCGATCGTGAACGCGGTTGTGGTCATCTGGTATTTCTTCGGCGGCCGCCTGGCTTCGGCCTGCTCAGTGGGCGTCAGCTTCCCGAAGCATTCGCGGCACACATTCCGCGACGCGAAGTAGTAGACCGACGGGTATTCCTTGCCACATCGTTCGCATGTCATCTGAGGCTCCTCTTCCGGCTGGGACGATTTCCCGTCATTCTACGGCCGCTACAGCCCTGGGTTGCAGGCGGACACAAATTTCGATTCCGCTCTGGGGGCGCGCTCCTCATCGACGTGACCCGGATCACCAGACCGTGGAAGGGAAGGACGTCTCGCGGCGAGGAGCCTGGCGACGATCTCCGTGACGGCCGGGCCGGCGGCCGTGACGCGCAACTTCCTGCTTGACGACGCGGGCTTCGAGGCCGTCTACTGTCACCGCTCCGAAGATATTCCGTCAGCCGTACGCCAGGACCGGACGGGTGGACCGCCGACCGGAATCGGTCGCCCGGGCGTGGACGAATCTGGAGGTCAGAGCATGAAGAGCAGTGGACGTCGCACGATCGAATTGGGGTTGGCGGCGCTCGGCACCCTGGTGGCGCTCGGGATGGGTCCAGTTTCGGCTCAGACGGGCCAGCCGCTGGTCGGACGGTGGCAGGGTGAAGAGTCCGTGTTGCAGATCAACGCAGACGGAACGCTGCTCATCGACCAGACGCGCTACCGTTACACGGTCGCCGGAAACGAGATCACGCTCATCGGCTACGACGGCTCGATGCAGGTGCCGTTCAAGCTCGAGGGCGATCGTCTGACCGTGCTGTTTGCCGGGCAGGTCGTGACAATGCAGCGGGTGGCCGCAGGCGCGGACCCTGGAGGTCGAGCCGCCGGGACCAACGTGCCGGTCGAGCTCTCGGGAAAATGGTGCTATTTCAGCAATTTCAATGCGACCAGCGGAGGCGGAAGCATGACTGATGAATGCTTCACGATCTACGCCAACGGCAGGTATCAGTACCACCGCGAAAGCAGCATGAGCGTGTACGCGTCGGGCGCCTACGGATCCCAGGCTTCCAGCCAGGACGACAGCGGAACGTGGAGCCTGCAGGGCAGCACGCTCAAGGTGAACTCGCGGACGCAGGGGCCGGTCTCCTACAACCTGGTCAAGCGGAACCACCCGAAGAACAACGACCCGATGCTCTGCATCGACGGCCGGTGCTTCGTAACGTATGGTCCAAAACCGCCGTGGCGATAGGCATTCGAGGCGTCAGGCGAAGGACGGACGGAATCGCCCGTCGGCCCGAGCGGGCCGACCGTCTTCAGCGTGCGACACCCGGCTGCACCGTCCATCCGAGTACCACGCGCAGTTCCTGACGAGGGCGTCCGGCGGTGTCGTTGGCGACCATCAGGAACCGGGCGCCGTCAGCGCTGACATCGTACGCCGGGCGCGCCGCCACGCCGGCGTCGAAGGTGCCCTGGAACAGGACGTGGGGCGCCTGAACGCTCGGTGCCGGAGTCGATGTCACCGTGGCCGCCATCATCAGGTTGCCCTGACGGTAGAACAGTTCCGCGCCGTTCCTCCGCCAGACCGGCTCCGAGCCGCCGTCGGTCGAAACCCGAACCAGGCGTGCCGGTCCGTTGAGCGCGGTCACATACACCTCGTCGCGGCCCGATTGGTCCGACACGAGCGCCAGCCACCTGCCGTCGGGTGAGAAGGCGGGCGCGGACTCGTTGGCGACGGTGCTGAGGAACCGGCGTGATGTGCGATCGACCGGATCGAGCAGCACGATATCGCGGCCGTAGTTCGGATCGGTCTCGACCAGCGCGACGAGTCTCCGCCCGGTCGAAGACGACGAGGACGGGACCTCCGCGTGGTTGCTGTTGGCCAGGCGCTCGTCGGCGGCGTCGACGCCGAATCTTCTCCAGAACAGATTCGGCCGACCGCCACGGCTCGCGCTGAAGATGATCCGATCGCCGTCGCTCGACCAGACCGGCGAACTACCCCCTTCGGAGGTGACGCGAGTCAGCGCGTTCCGCGCGACGTCGTAGGTCCAGATGTCTTCCTGCAGCCCCCCGGCGATCGAGACCGCGAGCGTTCGTCCGTCTGGCGAGACTCGGGGCGCCGCATAGGCGCGTCTGGGAGAAGCCAGCGGCTGAATGTTGCCCTGTCTGTCGACCCAGACGAGCGATCGCGACGCCCCGCTGGCGTCGCCTGCCACATAGACGATGCTCCCGCCCGGTGAGGCGCCGAGCTCCATGGCGCCGTCACTCGACTCGAGCACGCCGGCCAGGACCTGGGCTGGCGCGCCCTTCGCGCGAAGCGTCCCCGGATCGAAGGGCAGGGCCAGCACGGATCCTCCGCGGGCGAAGAGCAGGGTGCCGTCGGACCGGTACTTGGGATTGGTGCCGCCCTGCACAACCGTGTTCCGCTCGCCGTTCTCGAGCGACTGGGCGACGATCTCGGCATCGTCCCAGCTGCCCTCCGTGCCGACGGTGTAGAGAATCGCGCGGCCCCCCGGCAGCAGCTCGGGCCATCGGTGGCTGAACTCGCCGCGGGCGGTATCGAGTTTCGTGACGGGTCGCGGCGTGCCGCCGTCGGCCGGCACTTCCAGCAGCGCCGAACCGTTGTCCGGCGCGTAGATGATCGTGCCGCGCGGCGTCCAGGTGCCGCCGAATCCGATAGATGCGTCGCAGATGGTGAGGACCGGACCGCCGGTCACCTGCACCTTCTTCAGCTTGCCGCCGGCAAAGAACCCGATCCATTGCCCGTCGGCCGAGAAGAACGGGCTCAGCGCGCCTTCGGTGCCCGTGATCGGCTGCGCATCCAGCCCTGCGAGGCTCCGAACGAAGATCTGCTGCGGCCCGCCGCCAGAGGCCACATAGGCCACGTGCGTATCGGCGGGCGACAAAGCGACCGCGGGAAAATCCAGGCCGTCGAGGTGGTGTCCCTCTGGCAGGGGAATCCCGAACTGAACCGGCGGCCGCCCGGCCGCCGGATGGGACGGCTTCGCGACCCAGGTCGCGGCGGCCGAGAGCGCGGCGATGGCCACTGCGCCCGCTGCAATCCACCACCATGCGACGGGGCTTCTCAGGGCGGTCGACCGTGCCTCGGACGACAACGTGCCTGCGTCAGGCGGAGAAGTGAGTACATCCTCGAGCTCGATGCGCGCATCGCCGATGTCGCGCAGTCGACGCTGCGAGTCCTTCACCAGGGTGCGCCGGAGGAGGCATCGAACAGGCGTGGGGAGATCGGAGGGCAGCAGTGACCAGTCGGGATCGCGCGTCAGAACGGCGGCCATCGTATCCGACGAGGTGCCGCCGTCGAACGCGGGCTTGCCGGTGAGCATGTCGTACAGCACACAGCCGAACGCCCAGATGTCGGTGCGCGTGTCCACCGTGTGACCGCGGGCCTGCTCGGGGCTCATGTAGGCCGGCGTGCCGAGGATGGTCCCCAGCGCGGTACGCGACGCGCCGACAGTCGAGCCGTTCGACGCCGCGCGCGAGGACGGATCGGGTTCGAGCGCCTTGGCAAGGCCGAAGTCCAGCACCTTCACGCTGCCATCCGGCGTGACCTTGATGTTGCCAGGCTTCAGGTCGCGGTGGATGATGCCCTGAGCGTGCGCCGCTTCGACGGCCGCGGCGATCTGGGCGGCAAGAACCAGGCATTCTCGGGTCGGAAGGGGGCCCTGGACGAGCCGATCGGCCAGCGTGGGTCCCGGCACCAGCTCGAGGATCAGGAAGGGTTCTCCGGCGGCTTCTTCGAACCCGTAAATGGTGGCGATGTGCGGGTGGTTGAGGGCAGCGAGCAGGCGGGCCTCCCGAGTGAGCCGCGCCATCGCCCCCGGGTCCTCGATGAACTCCCGCCGAACCGACTTGAGCGCAACCTGGCGGCCCAGGCGCGTGTCGTTGGCTAGATAGACCGAGCCCATGCCGCCTTCGCCGATCAATTCGACGATTTCGTAGCTGCCGCACGGAGAGCCGGGCTGCATGCTCATTCTGGTCGACGCAGTATAGTGTAGTATCGGGCTGGAACACGCTGTCGTCGGATCACCGCGGTGGAGAATCACGTGTGGTACTCGATTGCACTGGCCGCCGTCCTGTTCGCGGGCGGACCGCTGCTCGCCGTTGACGGGCCGACCGCTCGGATCTCGCAGTCCCTCGTAGCCTTGGCGCCGGGCGGCGCAGCGCCGCCCTTCCTGCTGAAGGGCTCGGATGGACGGACCTACCGGCTCGCGGACTATCGGGGAAAACAGGCGGTCGTGCTGGCGTGGTTCGCAAAGGCCTTTACCGGGGGCTGAACGGCCGAATGCCAGTCGCTCCGTGCGAGCGGCGACTCAATCCGGGCCTTCGATGTCGCGTACTTTGCGGCGAGTGTGGATACGATCGAGAACAACGGGAGCTTTGCACAAAAGCTGGGGGTCGACTTTCCGATCCTGAGTGATCCCAGCCGGGAGACTGCGATCGCCTACGGCGTGGTCCGCGACGCCCAGTCGTTTGCGGCTCGCTGGACCTTTTACATCGGTATCGACGGACGAATCCTCTACATCGATAAGACCGTCAGCCCAGCCAATGCCGGCGAAGAAGTCGCGCGCCGACTCGCCGAACTGGGTGTGGCCCGACGGGGCGGACGTAAGTAAGCAGCGAGATTGTCGCGTCGTGTGAAGGCCGACCTGAGATGACGCAGGCGGAGGGCTCCGCGGCCGCCGAATTCACGCCGGGCGCCTGGGGCCCGCCTCGAGCGGCGGCAGGTCGTAGAGCACGCTGCGGCGCAGCACCTCGACTGCGGTTTGCGCCGTGAGCGGGTAGATGGTTCTGAGCCCGATCGGCAGCTCGAGGTCGAACGGCTCGCCGAGCGTGTACCATCGCTCCGGCGTCACGACCGTCGTGCCCTTGGTCCAATCCGGTTTGCGGCGCGAACTCACCACGACGTAGTCCGCCTCCGGAAGCCCTGCCCACGCGCCGGGGAACAGCCGATCGGGCAGCGCTCGACCCTCACGCCGCGCGCGTTCGCGTGCCATCCGCCTGGCGCGCCGGCTTCGCCAGCTCAACGAGATCAGCGTATCGAAACCGGTCAGCAGCGGATCCCCCATCGCCTCGCCCGCGATGCTGGACGCCACGCGAACGACGCCGCTCGCGACGAGATAGAGCGAGATCAGCCCGAGCGGGGTGAACAGGGCGAAGGCGACGAGCGAGAACCCGCCGATCGTCACCGAGGTGGCCGTCGTGATGTCGGGGTGGCCATTCAACTCGCCGCGGACCTGGCGCTCAGCCGTGTCGAGGACGGCGCGATTGGCGAGGTCGGCGGCGTGAGCCCCGTACGACAGAAACCCGAGGGCGCCGGCCCACGCGCCGATCGTCGACGTGAGGACCGCCGAGAGCACCACCATCCGCGCGATCGGGACGCGCGGGAAGCGCTCCCAGTGTCGAGCCGGCAGCAGCGCCGCGATCGTGCCCACCGCGCCCAATCCAATCCCGGTCAGTTTGCTGAGCAACGTCTGCGCCTCGACGGGCCTGCCGGTTTCGACTGTCCTGTCACATGAAGAGGGTCAATTGTGTAGCGATACTATACGAAGAGATCGCCTCCGATGCCCGTTGGACCGAGGGCGATTGTCGGCGTTTCTGGTGGTCCCGCCCATTGACAGATCGACTCAAAGCGAAGTACTTAAAGAAGTTCCACTCCATTCCAGCGGCACCAGAGCCCCCGGCGAGAAAGGACTGTCTGATGGCATCCGGCGTGACCAGCAAGGTCGAGACCCTCCGTACGCTCCCCGACGATGAGGTGCGGCAGATCTTATGGCGGTATGCGGACCGTTACGACCTGCAGATGCTCGTGCAATCGGCTCGATCCGTCGCCCGCGGCCCCGTGGCCCGGCTGGTCGCCCAGGGCGGACGGTTGACGCATGAGTGGACACCGGAAAAGGCGGAGTTGCTGAAGGCCTGCGATGACGCCGGCTTGACGGCCGTCGGACTCGACATCGAGCACGGGGGATTCCTCGAGGGGCCGAAGAACCTGGCGCTGGCGCTCGCCGCCTTCGAGATCGCGTGGGTCGACGCGGGCGCGGCCACGTCGAACCTCGCCAATTTCCTGGCGCTGGCGCCGATTCACGAGCGCGGCACCGACGAGCAGCGAGCGACCTACATGCGCGCCTCCGCGCCGGAGCCAGGCAAGGATCCGATGCGCGGCGCCTTTGCGCTGACCGAGCCGATCCCCTACGTCGGCGTGGAAACCGGCCTGCTCGGCGGCAAGCTGCGGATCGCCGAATGGGAGGAAGGCAAGGAGCCCATCCTCCAGGTGGACAAGCGCGGGCGTTTCATCACGGGGATGGGGTTCGCAGACTTCGTCTCGGCCGCCGTGGAATCCAGCGACGATCGCATCAAGGGCAGCTGCATGATCATCCTGGAGCGCAACGATCCGGGCGTGTTCGATCGCGGCGTCCCGACGCGCAAGCTCGTGCACCAGCTCTCGTCGACGCGCGACCCCGTGTTCAATCTCCGCGTGCCGGCCAGCCGCATCATCGGCGGCTACACGGTCAAGAATGGCCAGATCGTCCCGAACTTCGGCCACGGAGAGGTCATCGAGGCGGTGTTCCGGCGGACGCGCGTCGCCGTCGGGCTGATGACCTCGGCCAAGCTGCTGTCGGCCGTCGAGCCGGTCATCCGCTACCACCGCGGCCGGTTCCGCGGAGGCGAGAAGATCGCGGAGGGATCGCCCCGCTTCGAGCTCGGCCTCCAGCAGAAGGAAGACGTCCTGCATCGCCTGGTCGACGTGTGGGCGATGGGCGAGGCGGGCTCGTCGCTCGGATTCGCCACCGCGCGCCTGTTCGATGAGCTGGATCCGCTCGAGCGCAGGAAGGACGCCCATTTCGCCGAAGCCGGCGTCGATCGCGGCCGCCAGCAGCTCCGCGCACTCCAGAAGATCTCGAGCGATGCGCTGGAACTCATCGCCGAGCGGGCCAAGCCCGAGGCGAAACGCAACCGCGAGCGGTACGACGCGTTGTCGGGTGACTGGCTCGTCAAGTTCGTCCTGCTCGACGCGGAGGCCAGGGTGGTGTGCCCGGCCACCAAGCTGTGGAACACGGGGCACGGCGCCAACATGATGCGCGAAGCGGTCAGCATGATGGGCGGGTACGGCATCACCGAGGACTGCCCGGGATTCCTGGGCAACAAGTGGATGGACGCGCAGCTCGAGGCCACCTACGAGGGGCCTGAAGCCGTGCAGCGCCGTCATCTCTCGATGACGATGACCCACGAGCTGTTCCTGGCGCAGTTCAGGCTGTGGATCGAGGACATGCGGCGGATCGCCACCGAACGGCCAGGGACCGGCGCCTGCACGCTCGCGACGGCGATGCAGATGTGGCTCTGGACGCTCCGGTACCTCCAGCGGTCGACCGACGCCGACGGCAACAAGCTCTATCAGAGCAGCCGCCAGGGCGTGACCTTCCCGATCGCCGACGCGCTGTGCTGGGTCCTGGCGTCGCGCCAGCAGATCCTCGACGTGCTCGAACTGGAAGAGAAGGGCCCCGGCAACCCGGTGGTGGCCGAGCAGCTTCCCGGGCTGCTGCCGTTCCTGACCGACCTCTGTCACGTGCAGAGCGCGCGCGCGGCGGGCGAGGTCGGCCGCATCTGCGCGGAGCTGGTGTTCGGGTACCGCAGCCACCCGGCGTGGGACGAGCAGGGCTGCGCCGCCTGCTACGGCGCCGAGGAACTCGACGCGCTCGAGATGGTGATGCCCGGCATCGCGGCCACGGCCCACCTGCATGGCGACGTGATCGAGGCGGATGGAACCCACCCGGTCAAGGCCGGTCCGTGCGTGAACGTGGATGGCCTCGAGCCGTTCATCCGGCTGCGCGCAAAGCTGGACGGCTGCCTCGCAGGCGCGCGGCTCGCCAAGGATCGCGCGGCCGACGCGCTGACGAAGGTGATGATTCCCGAGGCGCTCGCCTATCCGGTGTAAGGAAGAGCTCCGACCCGACCTCCAGCGCATTCGAGCGGCTGGAAGCCTGTTCCGACTGCCGGCCCGGGAGCCGGCAATCTGGGCGACGTTGTTGTCGCGCTGCCCGTGCCACCGAGACCAAGATCTCCGGTGGCAGGCATGGAGCGTGCGTGTGCTGGAATCGATTGAATGAGCGACCAGACTCCCCGCCAGACGATGGACGTGGACATCGTGTGCGTGGGTTTCGGCCCGGCGGCGGCCGGCTTCCTGACCACGATCGCGCGTGCCGCGTCGAACGAGGACGGCACGCCGGCACTCGAGAGCGGCGTGATGCCGGGCGTGCCCCTGCAGGTCACCTGCTTCGAGCGCGCCGACGACATCGGCACCGCCGTCTCGGGCGTGGTGACGCGCGCCCGCGCGATTCGGGAGACGTTCCCGGATCTCGATGCCGCGCAGATTCCGATGGCGACCCCCGTGCGGCACGAGCGCGTGCTGTATCTGCTCGATCCGATTGGCGCGAGCCGGCGGTCGACCGCGCTGCAGCTTGCCGACGGGGCGATCCGCGCGCTCAGAGGCGTGCTGCCGTACGAGCGCGACGCGCTCGCGCTGCCGTACATTCCCGGATTCCTGCGCAAGGAGCCCGGGCTCATCCTGTCGCTCGGCCAGTTCATGCAGTGGGTCGGCGCGCAGGTGATGGGGTCGGGCCTGGTGCAGGTGTGGCCGGGCACGCCGGTGTCGCAGGCGATCATCGAAGGCGACCGCGTGACCGGCGTGCGGCTGGTCGACCAGGGCGTCGATCGCGACGGGACGCCCGCCGCCGGGTACATGCCGGGCATGGATGTTCACGCCAGCCTGACGGTGGTCGCCGACGGCCCGGTGGGCGCCGTCGGGCGCCAGCTCGATTCGCATTTCGGCATGCCGGCCGGCCACGACGTCCGCGACTGGGCCGTCGGGATGAAGATGGTCGTCGACCTGCGCGAGGATTCGGGCCTCGAGCCGGGGACCGTGATCCACACCTTCGGGTATCCCGAGCCCGAGATCTTCGGCTTCCTCTACGTCAACGACGCCCGCACGGCCTCGCTCGGGATCTTCGTGCCGTCGTGGTTCGACAGCCCGGTGCGGACGGCCTACCGGTACCTGCAGCACTGGATGCTGCACCCGTACCTGTGGCGGTACCTGCAGGGCGGCCGGCTGCGATCGTGGGGCGCGAAGTCGCTGCAGGAATCCGGCAAGCGCGGGGAGCCGTTCCTCGCGGGCGACGGCTACGCGCGGATCGGCGAGGGATCCGGCAGCACCAACGTCCTGACCGGATCGGGCGTGGACGAGGCCTGGATGACCGGCCGCCTGCTCGCGCAGGCCGTGTCCGAGCTGGTGAAGGCCGGCAAGCCGTTCACGCGCGAGAACCTCGAGGCGGCCTACGTCGGCCGCCGCCGCGCCAGCTGGGTCGAGCACGAGGGGCGCGTCGCCGAGCGCGCGCGCGACGGCTTCCACCGCGGCGTCGTGACCGGGCTCATCGGGATGGGGCTCGCGGGCCTGACCGGCGGCCGGCTGTCGCTGCCGTCGAGCCGAAGCGCCCGTACGAGCGGGTGCGCAGGCCTCGCAGGACTACTTCTCGGGCGCATCAGCGGCGAGGAGCTCGAGCAGGATCGCGCGGAGTGCGCCGCCACCGGGCAGCCGCTGCACGACGCGTTGATGGATCGCGCGGCTGGCCCGCCATCCCCTTCGACGGCACGCTGCTCGTGTCGCACCAGGACGCGCTGCTGATGGGCGGCAAGGTGCAGGCGCCGGCCGGCTACGCCGACCACGTGGTCTTCACCGATCCGGCGCTCTGCCGCGCGTGCCAGACCAGGCTGTGCATCGAGATGTGTTCGGGCCAGGCGCTCATGCCGGGCGAGGACGGCGTGCCGGCGTTCGATCGCGAGAAGTGCATCCACTGCGGCGCGTGCTACTGGAACTGCACGCGGCCTCAGCCGGGCGAGCCCGAACCGGACGAACCTCGAGTTCCGCGCCGGCGCCGGCGGGCTGCACTCGACGGAGAACTGATGAGCTGGTACGTTGAAGACGGAGACACGTCCTTGAGCCAACCGTTTCACATCGTCGTGTGCGGCAGCGTCGTGCCCGACCCGCTGCAGACGCTCGAGCCGGTCTGACCGGGCCGGCCGGGCCGGGGCTGAAGAACGAGATGCTGCTGCCCGAACGTGCTCGATCCGTGGGCCGCGCACGCCCTGTACGAGGCGGCACATCTCGCGAAGCAGGCGCCCGGCGCAAGGTCTGGCTCGTCAGCCTCGGGCCGAAGGCCAAGCTGCAGCAGGTGATGATGACGGTCGCGCAGAAGGTGCCGTTCGAGCTGGTGGCGCTCGACGGGCCGGCCGGCGGATTCACCGACGCGTTCGAGACCGCGGCCAGCGCTGGCCGACGCGATCGAGGGCATTCCCGGCCTCGACCGATCGCGCCTGCTCGTGTTCGGCGGATGGGAATCGGCCACCCGCTGCGCCGGCGCGACGCTGCAGATGGTGGGGGAGCGACTCGGCATCGTCGATCAGTTCCAGGGCGTCGATCGAGCTGACGGTCGGCGACGAGGGGTCGCTGCGCGTGCTCGAGCGCATCGAGGGCGGCCGTCACCAGGTGTCGACCTGCAGCGGCGCGCCGATCGCTGATCGGCTGGGCCACGGGCCACCTGCCGGAGCCGCCGAACAACCCGCAGGTGGGGATGGCCAACATGCGGGCGATCATGCCGGCGCTGCAGCGCGCCAGGCCCGCGCCGCAGGCGCAGCAGGGGTTGACCTTCACGAGCGTCACGCAGCCGAAGCAGATGCGCGAGACGCGCGTCGAACGGACATGAGCGTCGACGAGATCGCGCGCGAGATCGTCGCGTGGGTGCGGGGGGCGTGATGGAACAGGTCCTGGTCGTCGTTCACACGGAAAGGATGGAACGCTGGGCAAGCCGGCGCTCGAGGCCGTCGGTGCCGCCGCGCGCGTGTGCGGTGAACTCGGCGAGGCCGCTTTCTCGGTCGGCGTCGTCGGCGAGAAGCCCGGGGCGGTCGTCGAGACGTTGGGCGGCTGCGGCGCGACGAGGTTCCTTGCGGTCGCCGGAAGCGAGTTCGCGAAGTCGCGGTACGCGACCGACGCGATCGCCGTCGAGGCAATCGGCCGTGCCGCCGGCGCCACCGTCATCGTCGCGCCGATGACGTCGCGGATGGCGCGGACGCTTCCCGGCGTGGCGTTCCGGCTCGGCGGCCGCGTGGACACGCACGTGACCGGCCTGGCCGGGACGGGCGGGACCGTGTCGGTGAACCGCTGGTTCTACCGACAGCGGATGGAAGGCATGCTGCAGCGTGAGCAACGTCCGTGGGTGATTCTGCTCGACCCCGGGTCGCAGCCCGCCTGGGAAGGCGCCTCGCGTCCCGTGACGATCGAGATGGTGCCGGTCGAGCCGCTGGGCACGCCGTCGCGGACGACCGTTGTCGGGATCGAGGCTCCCGCCAGCGAACAGCAGACGATTCGTCCTGACGCGGAGGTCCTGTTCGTCGCGGGCGCCGGCTGGACCAAGAAACAGGCCGACGGAAAGGCCCATGCCGACGAGGCCGAGACACTCATTCTCGACTTCCTCGAGAAGACCCGTGCCTCGCTTGGCAGCAGCAAGTCCCTGGTCGACCTGAGCGGCGAGGGGCAGGACATTCTTCGGTTCATGACGCACATGAACCAGATTGGCCAGACCGGCGCGACGCCGCGTCACCCCAAGGGGCTCTCGACCTGCTGCCACGGCGAAGAGCCGCACGTGGTCGGATGGCGGTTCATCACCGAGCGGCGGGCGGTCAACATCGATCCCAACTGCGGCTGGGCGCGCGGCAAGGCAGACGTGCTCTACGTGGCCGACGCGTTCGCCGTGATGAGAAAGGTCAACGAACTGCTCGGATAGGCCCGGGCGCCCGCCTCGCGCCGTGAGATGCGTGCGGGCCGCCCGAGTGCAGAGGCCGCTCGCCCGGCCTCTGAGGCGCCGCGAATTGGTCCGCCCGCGCGGGACGAAGCCTGATTCGGGCGACGGGCGCGGGGGGACGCGCGGGAGCGCTCCGGATTGGATTCGCGCGCGCACCCGACTGACTCGGGATAGAGTTGTCCTGATGATCTTCGTGCTCTCCTTCCGACTGGCCTGGTCCCCCCGGCGCCTCGGCGCGTTGAGCGCGGGGCTCTGAGGGTCAGACTGCCGGGCTCTTCCTAATCCGTTCATCTCATCCGCTCGGGTCTCGATTCATACATTCCCGGAGGTACCCATGGGCTACTCGTACGCCGTCATCGGTGCGGGCAGGCAAGGTGTGGCCGCAGGCTACGACCTCGCGAAGTTCGGAGACGCCACGCGTGTGCTCTTCGTGGACGCCAGCGAAGCGGCTGCGCGAACTGCAGCCGCGACGGTCAATCGCCTGGCAGGTCGCCAAATCGCCGAATCGGCCGCATGCGACGCTCGCCAGACGTCCAGGCTGGCCGGAATCCTGGCGGGCACAGAGGCCATCGTCAGCGCGGCGCACTACGAAGTGAACCTCGGCCTGACCGAGCTGGCGATTCATCTCGGCGCCCACATGTGCGATCTGGGAGGCCACACCGGCGTGGTCCGAGAGCAACACGCCTTCGACGCCGCCGCACAGCGGGCAGGCATTGCGATCGTCCCCGACACGGGCATGGGCCCCGGGCTGAACGTCTCGCTGGCGGCCTACGCGATGTCGATGCTGGATCGGCCGCGCGAAGTCCTGATTTGGGACGGCGGATTGCCGCAGGATCCGGAGCCGCCCTGGAACTACCGCTCGACGTTTGCGATGAGCGGCCTGACCAACGAGTACGCCGGTCACGCGTTCTTCATCCGGGGAGGCGAGGTTACCGAGGTAGCGTGTTTCGAGGACCTCGAAACCGTCGAGTTCGACGCGCCCGTCGGCCGTCTCGAGGCGTTCGTCACCTCCGGCGGACTGTCGACAGCACCGTGGACGTGGCAGGGCACGCTCGAACGGCTCGAGAACAAGACCCTTCGGTATCCGGGTCACTGCAGCCGGTTCAAGGCGTACGAGGAGCTTGGCCTGCTCGGGCTCGACGAGGTGATCGTCAACGGTCAGCCGGTCGTGCCGAGGGAGATGCTCCACGCGCTGCTCGAGCCGCGGATCGGACCGTCGAATGCGTGCATCCGCGATACGTGCGTGATGCGGGTCCAAGCGACCGGGCTGCTGCAGGGAAGTCCGACTGAGGCGATCGTGGAACTGGTCGACCGGTTCGATGAATCGACCGGGTTCATGGCCATGCAGCGGCTGACCGGCTGGCACGCCTCGATCGTCGCGCATCTTGCCGTGCAGGGCCGGATACCTCCTGGGGTCAATGCGGTCGAAAGCGTCTCAGGCGCCATGATCGTATCCGAGGGGCGACGGCGCGGCTGGACCATCGCCGAGCGGGTGGTGCCTGCAGGGAGGCGGTCACAGGACTGCACAGAAAAGTAAGCCTATACGCTGGAAGTGCTTGACAAGCGATCTCCAAGGCGCGACACTGCGTTTCGGTTGATGCGGCCACCGGCCCGACCTTTGCAAGGGCTCTCGGTTCGGGGCCATCAACAGCCATTCGGTATCATAAGTGATACCAGGGTCAGGGGGCGTAGGCTCGATGTTCAATCGACTCGGGTGCTATCTTTCTGGTCACGACTACGGCATCAAGTCGGAGGGCGGTCGCATGTATCTGCGCTGTGCGACGTGCGGTCGAACCTCCGACGGCTGGTCGCTCTACCGCGGTCCGCAGGAACCCGTCCGAATTCAGCGGAAAGTCGGTATCAAGCCCGCCAATGCCCGTCAAGTGACAGGGGCCGTGGCTCGGTGATCGGCGGGTCGCGCTGCGCCTGGGCAGGCAGCGATCCCGTGTACGTCGACTACCACGATCGAGAGTGGGGCGTCCCGCTTCACGATGACCGCGCGCTGTTCGAAATGCTCGTGCTCGAGGGCGCACAGGCGGGCTTGAGCTGGATCACGATTCTGCGCCGGCGCGAACAATATCGGCGTGCGTTCGCTGGATTCGAACCCCGCAAGGTTGCCCGCTTCACCCCCGATCGGATCGCCAGGCTGCTGCTCGATCCGGGCATCATCCGCAATCGGCTGAAAGTCGCCTCCGCCGTCAACAACGCCAAACGGTTCCTCGCCATCCAGAAAGAGTTCGGCAGTTTCGACGCCTACATCTGGCGTTTCGTGGACGGGCGCCCGCTCGTGAACCGGTGGAAGTCGCTGAAGGAGGTTCCACCGCGCACGGCCGAGTCCGACCAGATGAGCCGCGACCTGAAATCCAGGGGCTTCACCTTCGTCGGATCCACGATCTGCTACGCTCACATGCAGGCGACCGGCATGGTGAACGACCATCTGGTTGACTGCTTCCGCTACGAACCCTGCGCCGCCCTTGCGCGTCGCGAGGGCCCGACACCCCGGCCAGGTCCGACGGACCTCTAGATCAGGCCCCACCTCAGCGCCAGTTCGCGGATGTTCAGCAGGTGCAGGACGGGGATTCCCTGTTCGACGAATCGTGCGGTCACCCCTCGACCAGGCGAAAGGTCGAAGGGGAGTCTCGCCAGCCAGCCGCTGCGTTGACGCAGGATGGCGGGGGAGTCGCCAAGGCTCGCCAGGTGGCCCCCGACGTTCACGTACACCGCGATTGGCCGGTTGCCGGCGGCCCGCGCGTAGGCATCGAGCCGCGCGTGTATGGCGTCCTCGAGCGTCGAAGTCTGGAGCACCGGCACCCCGAGCTGCAACGCCGCGCGATCCCGGATTCGGACGGCCAGCTCCCGGCCATCGGGTTCGAGATCGAGGGCCTGATCACCGGCGCCCCCCGTTGTCACCGCCACGGTCACGCGCCTGATGATTCCCGCTTCAACCAGGCGCGCCTCCATTTCCGGCCACGTGAACCCCGGCTGATCGGCACCCCACGAAGACGCCGTCACCGACGACACGGCAATCACCCGCGCTCCCAAGGCGTCGGCGGCTGCCGCAACCGCCAGGCTCAGTCCCGGAAACGAGCCTGAAAAGGACGCCGCGATCACGTCGCCCGAGCCCACGCCTGCCCGATGCAGCTGCAGGACCAGCACGCGCGCCCACGCCGGGCGGCTGGCCAGCGACTTTGCTTCGAGGCTGCCCAGGGTGGTCACAAGCGGCGTGAGCTCGTCGCCAACCAGGCCCTTGCTCTCATCGGCGATACCGGGCTCGGCCACGACGCCGGCCTGGGCCTTGGCCTCGCGCAGCAGCCGCGCCGCGCCGGCCATGGTGCGTTCCGCGCGCGCCGACGCGTCCAGAATCGCGGCCGGCACAGAGGGTGTCGCATCTGGCAGCCACCCGCGGTGCGGGACGATGCCTGCCGAGGCGGCACACAGCACGACCATCGCGAGGATTCCCATCCCGTCGAAAACGGGCCGCGGCACCTTCAGCCGGCCGGAGGGCGGGCCCGGCGGCCCGCCGATCGTCGTCACGTCGTCCACCCCATGATGACGGTCAATGCGAGCCGCACCAGCACCGAGGCGACCAGCGTCAGGCCGAGGGTCGGCCATATGCCCTGGGTGAGCGCCGTGTTGGCAATCAGGCCGGGCACGAGGTAGCCGATCGCGCGCAGATCCACCGGGCCGGCCGCGAACTCGCCGGCGAGCCGGGTGCAGAGTGCGTTGAGCGCGAACCCGGCGAGCACGGTCACGCCGAAGCGCCTCCGCCCGTAGAGCACGGCGATGCGCATGAAGCCGTACCGGACGAGCCCCCAGGTGGCCAACGCCACCGCGAAGGTTGCGAGCACACGAGTCGGCTGGTGCAGATAGAGCGCCAGGTAGCCCGGCACCACGAGGCCAGCCGACGCAAGACCGAAGAGCTCGGTGAAGATCAGGTTCAACGTGATGCCGAGCGCCAGCGCTGTCTCGACCATGATCCCCGCTCCCCGCGCGCGAGCGCGCTCAGGCTGAGGCCCCTGGTATTTCCGCAGAACACCACGACGTCGTCCCGATCCGAGGCGGCCAGGCGCGAGGCGAGACGTGCGGCGGGGACGTACTGCACCCGGTCGCGCGCCCCCCCGAGCACGAGACGTCGCCACGTGAACGCGTCCGGCCGATTGCCCGTGACCACCACGAGATCCCCGGGCCTCGACCACACGCCCGAATTCCCGAACTGTGCCAGACGAGTGGGACGGTCGTCTCGATGATTGAAGACGAACACGCGCCTGGCCGCCGGATTACCGGCCTGTGCCTCGACCAGCGACTGGAGCGACTCCGGATCGTTGGCGGCCGCGGCGTTGATGTAAGCCAGATCGCGATCGCCCAGCGACAGCCTGCCGGCCTGCGCGGTGCCCGGATCGGGAGCCGCGGCGAGCATGCCGGCGATGGCCGTCCCGTCCGGAATGTTCAGCACCCGGGTGACTGCCAGGGCCATCCGGATGTTCTCGAGCATCCATGGCGCGACCGGTGGCTGGAGGCCGGGAATCGGGAGGGCGGTGGCATCGACAATCTTCGTTCCGAGCGCATCGGCCTGCCTGGTGATGTCGCCGCTCGAATCGGCCTCGCCCAGCACGAGGATCCCTCTTTGCGGGATCGTTGCCGACAGGGCCCGCGCCACATCACGCCGGCTCCATCCCATGAGGTCGGCGTGATCGCTGCGCGCGTTGGTGATGACGCCGATGGTTGCGCCCACCATGAAATGTTCAGACACCCACTGGAGCGCGGGATCGATCGCCATGCACTCGACGACGACCGCGCGGGCGCCGTGGCGGGCGGCGACGCGGAGCAGCCACAGTTGCTCGCGGATGTTGGCCGGGGAGCGCCGTCGAATTTCGCGCTCGGTCCCGTCCGCCAGGATGAGACGTGGCGCGGTGCCGGTGGTCTTCGCAATCGCCGCGATTCCGGCCGCGCGCAAGGCTCCGGCAATCAGGCGCGTGACGGTGGACTTGCCGCGCGTGCCGTTGACATGAATCCGGATGGGCACCGCTCGCCGGTCGCGGTCACGGCGCCAGCGCTCGAGGCCGCCGAGGCCGACGAGCAGGCCGAGGCAGGCGAGGACCACGCCGGTATCCGTCACGGCCCCGTTCTCCCTGGGCGCCTCACCTCGAGCCGCCGGGGAGCGCCGAGTCGCGAGACGGGCTCGCGGCCGACGCGTCAATCCAGTCGGGGACCTGCGACATCAGGACCGTTGAGGCCAGCTCACCGACCGCCGCGCTGGTCATCATGCCGAATCCGCCCAGTCCTGACACGTGGAACAGGCCCGGGAGGCCGGCGTCGAAACCGATGATGGGACGGCGATCGGGTGCGAAGGTCCGCAGGCAGGCCCAACTGCGCCTGATCTGGACATCGGCGAGCGCGGGCGCGTGGCGGCTGAGCTTGTCGGCGAGCAGTTCGGCCGCCGCCTGGTCGATCGGCGGCACGCAGGGCTCCATCGGCGTCTCGTCGCACGGCGAGAGCAGCAGACCGTCTCCTTCCGGCTTGAAGTAGAAGCCGGCGTCCTCGACCCAGACGAACGGCATCTCGCGGCTGACGAGCGCCACCGGCCCGGACACGAACAGGTGCCGGCGCTTGGGTTGCAGGGGCAGTTGCCGTCCGGGCGGACTCAACCTGCCGGCCCAGGCGCCGGTGGCGTCGATGACGACATCGGCCTGGACCCGGCCTTCGGGTGTCTCGACGCCGGTGACCCGGCCGCCTTCGATGACCAGGTCGAGCACGGGCGTCCCGGTGTGAAGGGTGAAGCCCGAGTCGCGCGCCAACCGAAGGTACAGCGTCAGCAGCGCATGTATGTCCACCACGCCTTCGCCCGGGCACCAGAGGGCGCTGTCGAACTTCACGCCCTCGAGAAGGGGCAGTTGGGCGCAGGCCTCGGCGCGCGAGAGCAGCGTGGCCTCGAGGCCTCGCTCCCTCAGGGCGGCACATGGCACGGCAAGGTGCCGCGCGGCCTCGCCGGTCGCGATCGAGAGGCCGCCGGTGCGCCGCAGGACGCCTTCGCCCGAGTCGCCGAAACTTCCGATTGCCGCCTGGGACCGGACGACGAGCGCCCTGACGAAGGGGTCGTCCTCTCCCAGCTTCATCAGGCCGGCATTGCGGCCTGACGCGTGCACGCCGTAGGTCTCTTCCCGCTCGAGGAGAATGCCTGGACCGAGTCCTGCGCGCCCGAGGGCCCACGCCGTCGCGGCCCCGGCGAAGCCCGCGCCCGCGATGACGAAGCGTGTCGCCTTCGGAAGCGTTCGTGTCGAACCCACGCTTACGGTCTCCTGTACATCCGGGCCTGGCGGCGGCTCACGTACTCGACGAGCCACTCGGGCGCGTAACGCGCCAGCACCACGATCATCTTGTAGAGCCCCCCGGGCACCGACACCGTGCGCCCGCTCATCACGGCGTCGTACCCGGCGCGCGCCACTCGCCGCGCGTCGAGCCACATCCATCCCGGCATCCGATCCACGACCTCGCGCATGCGGTTCACGTCGTGGAACTCGGTATGGGTGAAGCCCGGACACGACGCGGTCACGTTCACGCCCAGGTGCGCCACCTCCGGGGCCAGCGACTGCGAGAACTTGAGCACGAGCGACTTGCTCGCGGCATAGAGCGTATGGCCTGCGACGGCGGGCAACATGCCCGCGACCGACGAGACGTTGATGATCCTGCCATAGTGCCGCTCGATCATTCCGGGCAGGACCAGGTACGTCAGCTCGGCCAACGCCGTCACCATGACCTGGAGAAACGCCGCGTGCTCACGCCAGGTGCTATCCATATACTTGCCGGCCTGGCCGTATCCGGCGTTGTTGACGAGCACGTCAATCGACAGGCCCGCCGAGGACACCTCCTCCATGATCCGCGAGGGCGCCGAAGGGTCAGAGAGGTCGGCGACCACGACATGCGTCCTCACGCCGTGCTTCTCGCTCAGTTCGAGGGCCAGCGCCCGGAGGCGCTCCTCCCGCCGCGCGGTCAGCACCAGGGCGAAGCCGTGTTCCGCGAACACACGGGCAAAGGCCTCGCCGAGACCGGCCGAGGCGCCCGTGACCAGTGCCGTTCGTCGTGCCGTGGGCTCGCTCATCTGACCCAGTTTATCCGATGCTCGCTGAGGAGCGGCCTTCTGCACCGGCCAGTCGACAGGCGCCTGGTACCTGGCGCCTGGCCGCCGCGGAAGGCTGCGCCGCACGTCCATGTCCGGAACAACGACGCCCGCTCGATCCGGCTGGATGTTCGGATGCGGATCGCCGCCCCCGGATCGCTCCCTCTTGACAGCGCGTGAGCTGCGCGAGTAGTTTGCTGCCACTCACTGCTGAGTCCTGGTTCGCCTCGAGTCCTTCGAGCTGGCCATAGGTCCCCGGCGCGTGACCACCATGCAGAATGCCGTCAGCTCCTGGATCGGTCCCCCTGTGTTCCCTGGAGATCCCGACCGCACCCGGGTGGCGAGGATCATCCACGGCATCGTCGCGGCGGTTGTCGGCGTGCAGCTGCTCGCCGCCGTGGTCCCGATCTACCCGGGCGATTTCGGACGCCGGCTGTGGCTGGCAGCCATGGTCACCGTTGCCGGGGGGCTGGCGCTCTTCACGCTGCAGCGCCGCAGTTTCAGGACGGCGGCGCTCGTTCTGACAGGCGGGTTGTGGCTGGTCGTCACCACGATCTCCCTCATGGGGCACGGGGTCCGCGGCGAAGGCTACGCCGTGTCGGTGGTCGTGGTCATGGTAGCGACCTTCCTGATGGGCTCGAACTGGGGATTGGCTGTGGTCGGCCTCTGCTCGGGCTCCGGGCTCGCCATGGCGCTGCTCGAAACGACCGGCCGATGGACGCCCGCCTCGTCGATCGTCGCGCCGATTCAGGCGTGGTTCATCCACTCGCTCATCTTCGTGGTGTGCTGGGTGACGGTCCGATTGAGCACCACGCCGGTCGGCGAGGCCATGAAGCGCGCGCGCACGGAACTCGACGAGCGCCGGATCACCGAATCGGCGCTGCATCGCGCGCAGTCGCTCAGCAGCCGCATCGTCGAGACCAGCCCGGTGGGGATTGCCGTGTTCGATCGCGAAGGCCAGGTGATCGCGGCGAACCGGTATGCCGATCAGTTGATGGGCCCCGCGATTCCCGCGACAGCGGGCCCGGGCGAAAGCGCGACGTGGCGAATCAGCGATCTGGCCGGCGGCAGCATCAGCGACGACGATCTGCCGTTCCAGCGAGTGCGCCGCAGGGGTCTTCCCGTTCACGGAATCCAGCAGGCGCTCACGCGGCCGGACGGGCGCCAGGCCACCTTGTCGATCAACGCGGCACCACTCTGGACCGAGGACGGGCAGTTCGACGGGATGGTGGCGGCGATCGAGGACATCACCGAGCGGAGCCGGGCCGAGCAGGCCCTGCAGGAAAGCGAGGAGCGGTTCCGGCGCCTGGCCGAAGCCACCCTGGAGGGCATCGCGGTCAGCGACCACGATCGGCTCATCGACGCGAACCTCGTGCTGGCGCAGATGTTCGGGTTCGAGCGCGAGGCGGACGTCATCGGGCGGCGCCTGTCGGAGTTCATTCCGCCCGACTCCGACGAGATCGTCGTCGACAGGCCGCGATCCCTGGGCGAGGACCCGCTGCCGCGACACGCCCTCCGCCAGGACGGCACGCTGTTTCCCGTGGAGGTCCGGACCCGCACGATTCCATTCCAGGGACGGCTGGTCCAGGTGTCGGCCGTTCGCGATGTCACGGAGCGGCAGCGAACCGATGAACTGCTGCTGACCATCGCAGGCGGCGTCGCCGCGCAGACCGGCGAACGCTTCTTCCGGTCCCTGGTCGAACACCTGGCGTCAGGGCTCGAAGTCGATTTTGCCTTCGTCGCCCAGTTCGTCGATGACCACACGCGGCTTCGGACCATCGCGGTCTACGCGGATGGGGCCGAAGGCCCGGACTTCGAGTACGCGCTCGCCGGCACGCCGTGCTCCACCATCGTCGGGCACTCGATGCTGGTCTACCCCCGGAGCGTCCAGCGCCTGTTTCCCCAGGACGCCGACCTCGCCCGTCGCGGGGTCGAGGCGTACGCGGGCGTTCCCCTGTTCCACGGCGACGGGAGCGCGGCCGGCCTGCTCGTCGTCATGCACCGTCGCCCGTTCCGAAGCGTCGTTCAGCTGCAATCGATCCTGAAGATCTTCGCGGTGCGGGCGGCCGCCGAGCTGGAGCGGACCCGCACGCTGCATCAGCGGGAGGCCCTGGAGGATCGGCTGCGCCAGGCACAGAAGATGGAGACCATCGGCCAGCTGGCCGGCGGCGTGGCGCACGACTTCAACAACCTGCTTTCGCCGATCCTCGGCTTTTCCGAGATGGCGCTGGAAGGGCTTCCCCTCGACGATCCCCGGTTCCGTCAGCTGACGTTCATCCGGGAGGCCGCCGAAAAAGCCGCGACGCTGACGCGGCAGCTCCTGTCGTTCAGCCGCAAGCAGGTCCTGGAGACCAGGCCGATCGATCTGAACCGGGTCGTGGCGGAGTTCCAGCGAATCCTGCGGCGCACCATCCGCGAAGACATCGACATCGAAGTCGACCTCGCCGCCCGCAGGGCCGTCGTGCAGGGCGACGTCTCCCAGGTCGAGCAGATCATCATGAACCTGGCCAGCAACGCCCAGGATGCGCTGCCAGAGGGTGGCCACCTGCGCGTCAGCACGTCCGACGTCACGGTCGGACCGGACACCTCGGACGCGCCGGATGGCGTGGCGCCCGGCGCGTACGTGGTGCTCGAGGTATCAGATGACGGGGCCGGGATGGACGCCGAGACGGTACGGAGGATCTTCGAGCCGTTCTTCACGACCAAGGAGAAGGGGCGCGGCACCGGCCTGGGCCTGGCGACTGTCTACGGCATTGCCAGCCAGCATCGGGGTGGCATCACGGTCGTGAGCGCGCCCGGTCACGGCACCTCGTTCCGGGTCTATCTGCCGTCAGGCGTCGAATCCTGTGAACCGGCCTCGATCGATCTCCCCGCGGTGAGCGAGCGCGGTTCGGAGACCATCCTGGTTGTCGAAGACGATGCCATGGTCCGCACGCTCACCTGCGCGATCCTCAGGCAGCGCGGCTACGCCGTGCTCGAAATGGACGGGCCGGACTCGTGCCTGCGTCATGTGGCCGGCCACGGCTGCACGGCGCAGTTGCTCGTCACCGATGTCGTCATGCCCGGGATGAACGGGAAGCAGCTCTATGACCAGCTGGCCGAACAGTTTCCGGCGCTGAAAGTCGTGTTCATTTCCGGCTATGCCCACGACGTCATCGCCGGCCGGGGCGTGATCGGCGATGCCCTGCAGATCGTGCAGAAGCCGTTCACCGCCGCCGGCCTGGCGGGCAGGGTGCGCGAGGTGCTCGACAGCTGACGGATTGGTTCCCGCCTGCCTCCCAAAGGTCCGGTATACTGGGAGGATGTCTGAACACGATCAAGCCCCGCCGATGATCGCCAACCCCAATCGGCGAAACGTGGCCATCATCGCGCACGTCGACCACGGCAAGACCACGCTTGTCGATGCACTTCTTTACCAGAGCGGAACGTTTCGAGCCAACGAACGCGTGGCCGAGCGCGCGATGGACAATACCGATCTCGAACGCGAGCGAGGCATCACCATCCTCGCCAAGAACACCGCCGTCCATTTCGGCGACACGCTGGTCAACATCGTCGACACGCCCGGCCACGCCGATTTCGGCGGTGAGGTCGAGCGTACCCTGTCGATGGTCGATGGCGTGCTGTTGCTCGTCGATGCGTCGGAAGGCCCGCTGCCGCAGACCCGCTACGTCCTGCGGAAGGCTCTCGAGCGCAAGCTGACCCCGATTGTCGTCATCAACAAGATCGATCGCCAGGACGCCAGGCCCCAGGAAGTGCTCAACGAGGTCTACGACCTGTTCATCGATCTGGATGCCGGCGAGTCCCAGCTCGACTTCCCGGTCATTTACACCAACGCCAGGACCGGTACCGCCACGACGGATCTTGCGACGCCGGGCACCGATCTGCGCCCCCTGTTCGAGTCGATCATCAGCGCCGTGCCCCCGCCCAAGGGGGATCCGTCGGCTCCGCTCCAGCTCTTCGTGGCCAATCTCGACGCCAGTGATTACGTCGGCCGGATCGCCGTCGGGCGGATGTTCAACGGTCAGGTCCGCCTGGGCGACATGGTGGCCGTCAGCAAGCTGGACGGGCGGCTCGAGACCACGAAGGTGACGAAGCTCTATGCCTTCGACGGTCTCAAGCGGATCGAGGTCGAAAGCGCGGCCGCCGGGGACATCGTCTGCCTGGCAGGCATCGCCGACATCACCATCGGCGAGACGATCACGGACGTCGAGCATCCGACGCCGCTTGCGCCGCTGGCCATCGACGAGCCGACCGTCTCGATGATCTTCGGCGTCAACACCTCGCCGATGGCGGGGCGGGAAGGGCAGTTCGTGACGTCGCGACAGATCCGCGAGCGCCTCGACCGCGAGCTGCTCGGCAACGTGTCGATTCGCGTGGAGAAGACCGATTCGCCCGAGCAGATGAAGGTGATCGGGCGCGGGGAATTGCAGCTGTCGATCCTCATCGAAATGATGCGGCGGGAAGGCTACGAGCTGCAGGTGTCGAGGCCCGAGATCGTGACGCGGGAAGAGCACGGGACGACGCTCGAACCCGTGGAGGAGCTCATGATCGACGTCCCCGAGGACTACCAGGGCGTCGTCATGGCCCAGCTCGGCACCCGCAAGGGCAGCATGACCAAGATGATCAATCACGGAAGCGGACGGGTGAACATGGAATTCCTCGTGCCCACGCGCGGGCTCATCGGGTTCCGCTCCCAGTTCATGACGGACACGCGCGGCACCGGGATCATGAACCACCTGTTCCACAGCTGGCGTCCGTGGCACGGGCCGATTCCCGCCCGGCTGACCGGCGCGCTGGTCGCGGATCGAGCCGGCGCCTCCACCGCCTATGCGATCTTCAACCTGCAGGAGCGGGGCGAAATCTTCATCGAAGCCGGCACGGCCGTCTATGAAGGGATGATCATCGGCGAGAACGCGCGCGCCCGCGACATGGACGTGAACGTCACGAAGGAAAAGAAGCAGACCAACATGCGGGCCTCGACCGCCGACGAGGCGATTCGGCTGGTGCCGCCGCGCAAGCTGAACCTGGAGCAGTCCATCGAGTTCATCAACGACGACGAGCTGGTGGAGATTACGCCGAAATCGAGCCGGATCAGGAAGCGCATCCTCGCCTCCAACCAGCGCCCCAAGCCCAAGGACTAATAGGCGGGGATCATCCACGGCACCAGGTACGCCTGGGCCATCACGATGAGGCCGACGATCGAGGCGAGCACCAGGCTGTGCCAGAAGACCGACCGGAGGATGTCGCCCTCGTGTCCGTGGAGGCCGGTCGCCGCCGTGGCGACCACGATCGTCTGCGCGTCGATCATCTTCCCCATGACCCCCCCGGTGCTGTTGGCCGTCGCGATGAGCACCGGGTTCAGGCCAAGCTGCTCGGCCGTGATCCGTTGCAGGCTTCCGAACAGGACGTTCGAGCTGGTGTCCGAGCCCGTCAGCGCGACCCCCAGCCAGCCGAGCATCGCGGCGAAGAACGGATAGAACCAACCCGTCCTGGTGAAGGCCAGCCCGAGCGTGGCGTCGGTCCCGCCGTATCGGGTGAGGAATCCGAGCGACAGCATCAGCGCGATCGTCAGCAGTGAGCGCCGCATCTGCCGAAGGGTGTCACCGAAGGTCGTCAGGACCTTCCGCGGCGGGATGCCCAGGAACCATGCGGTGGCGAGCCCTGCGAGAAATATGGCCGTGCCGGTCGCCGACAGCCAGTTGAACACGAAGGTGGCTGCCTCGGCCCTGGCCGCGCGATACGCCGGATCGTCGAGTCGCGAAGGGTCCACCTTCGTGCGCTCGACAGGGAACTCGCGAAACACCACGCGGTGAAGGCCCGGAACATCGATCCGGGGCGACAGCCACGATGACATCGGCGGTGCCTGGAGCGTTCGCGCGTACCAGACGAGGCCGGCCGGCCCTCCATTGAGCAGCGCACGCACCGGCTGCATGCCCCACAACGTCACGAATACGCTCAGGAAGATCCACGGCATCCAGGCGCGGAGCACCACGCGGCCCGGGACCTGCCCGGCCCTCGCAAGGGCGCCGGATGCGCCGTCCGACCCCGGCCGATCGGCCATGTCTGATTCCGGCGATCCCGCCGCCGGCCTGTCATCCAGAACGGGCGCATCCGAATCGCGCGGCCGCCACCAGAGACAGAACAGGCCGAGGCTGGCGATCGAGCAGAGTCCGCCGACGACGTCCACCAGCTCCGGACCGACCAGGTTGCTCCAGAGCAGCTGAACGGCGGCGAACGACCCCCCGCAGACGAGCACCGCCGGCCAGACGCCCCGCAGGCCGCCCATCCCCGACATCGCGGCGACGAGCCACGCCGGGATGAGCAGCGACAAGAAGGGCAGCTGGCGGCCGGCCATCGCCCCGAGCACGTTGGCCGGCAAGCCCGTCACGGCTGCCAGCGTCAGAATCGGCGTGCCGATCGCGCCAAAGGCGACGGGCGCCGTGTTCGCGATGAGCGTGAGCAACGCGGCCTGCTGCGGTGCGAACCCGAGGCCGATCAACAGCGCGGCCGAGATGGCCACCGGCGTTCCGAACCCGGCCGCTCCCTCGATGAAGGCGCCGAACGAGAAGGCGATGAGCAGCGCCTGGATGCGCCGATCGCCCGACAGGCGTGCCACCGAGCCCTTCACGATCTCGAAGGTGCCCGATCGCACGCTCAGGTTGTAGAGAAAGATCGCCGAGACCACGATCCAGCCGATTGGGAAGAGGCCGTAGATGGCGCCGTAGACTGCGGTGGCCGCGGCTGCGCTCGTCGGCATCTCGAAGACGACCACCGACACGGCCAGGGCGGCCGCCAGGCCGGCAGACGCCGCACGATGGGCCGGCCACCGCAGCACGCCGAGCAAGCCCAGCAGCAGGACCACCGGGAGCGCCGCACAGAGCGGGCTCAGAAGGCTGCCAACCGGCTCGTAGACCTGCACCCATCCCATCGTGCGCTCCTCGACCGGTATTTCCAGACGCGCGCGCCTGCGTGCGCGAGTCGGGCGGCGGCTGATTGGGCCCGACCTCGCCGGCCAATAGCCCGAATCGGGCACTATAATCCAAACGGGAGGCGCTCGAGCGCCAGCCACCGTCCCTTCAGGAACGCGTGCCCGAGACGAGGAACCACCATGGATTCAATGCTGAACGACCTGCTGGTGCCTGGCATCCCGCTGCTCGACAAGATCTTTCGCCCGGTGGCCGTCTACGTGTTCCTCATCGTCGGGATCCGGCTGGCAGGGAAACGCGAGCTGGCGCAGCTGAATCCCTTCGATCTCGTCGTGCTGCTGACGCTGTCGAACACCGTGCAGAACGCGATCATCGGCAACGACAACAGCCTGGCCGGGGGCATCGTTGGCGCGACGGCGCTGCTGCTGGTCAACTACCTGGTGGTGCGATGGACCTACGGTCACCCCAAGGTCGCGCGGCTGGTCGAGGGTTCTCCGGCGGTGCTGATTGAGCACGGCAAGGTGCTGAAGGGCGCGCTCGAAAAGGAGCTCATCACGATGAGCGACCTCGAGATCGCCGCTCGGCGCCAGAATTTCCTGTCGGTTGACGACGTGGAGAAAGCGGTGCTGGAGCCGGGGGGCTTCGTCGTGTTCGAGCCCAGGAAGCACACGACCCGCATGAGGCACCACCACGAGCTGGTCGACAAGCTCGATGCGATCCAGCGCATGGTGGAGGACCTGCGGCGGGAGATCGTCAAACCCGATGCCTGATGTGCGGCGCCCTGGCGGGGCGACATCACGGAAGCGACGACGGCCGGAACGTGCTCACTGTTTCGTGTCGAGATCGATCACCCGGGAGATTGCGCGCTGGCACACGCGGCAGAAGCTGGTCGATCGGGTGAACATGATGCAGTCGGCTTCGGGACGGAACAGTCCCTTCGGTTCGTAGGAAGCTCCTTCGAACGCCCCGACCTTGCCGGAGTACTTCATCGACGAAAGGAAGGTCGCCTCCCAGTCGCGCTGCCTGGCGAACAGCGCGTCCATCTCGGTCTCGGGCCGCGCCTCGGCCCGGATCTTCCTGCGCTCCGCCTGGATCTCGGCTGACTTCTTCTCGTACGCCTCCTTGTCCCACGGCGTGGGCAGCGGGGTGCCAGGCTCCACCAGGTCCTTCCATTTCAGCCTCGCGGGATCGTGAAGCGCGGTGATGTTGGGTTCCCACGGCTCCACCTTCTCGGCGCCGCCGGTTTCGTACGCCACGTCCGAGGTGTAGTACTCGTCGCCGAGGCCGGCGAAGTGATGGCCGAATTCGTGGACGAAGATGTACGCGGCCGAGCCCGAGTCGACCGCCACGGTGGCCTGGTCGTTGAAGATTCCGCCTCCCCCGTAGTAGCGGTTGTTGATCAGGATCTCGACCGCGTCATACGGCGCGGCGGCGGCCACGTCGCGCCAGGTGCGATTGTCGAGGCTCAGCGCGTATCGCTCGCTGTCGAAGATGTTGTATTCGGTGCCCAGGCCGCCCCGGCGGTTGCTGCCGGTCCGGGGATTGTGGATGCCGCTCTCGGATGTCGCGAAGTCGATGGCCCGCACGTTGAAGTCCGCGCGCCTCGACCTGTAGGGCTCGACGGCGAACATGATGTCGACAAGTCGCTTGACGTCGGCGTGGAACTTCGGGATCTCACCCGCGGTGTAGCCGTCGCCGAGCAGGAGCAGGTCCACCTTCGTCGCGGACGGGCCGCTTTCGAAGACCGTCCACACCTTGCCGATCGGAGCCAGGCGGCCGGTGTTCACGCTGCGCGATTGCGGATCGACAATCGTGGTCCAGATCTCGCGGAAGCTCTGATCGGCCACGCGTTTCTTCAGGACGACCTGGACCGGCCGTTTCGGCCACGGGAACCGGATCGACTCGTGATAGGTCCGGTGGGCGATCTTCGACTCGTCGGTGGTCTCCCACTCGCCGAAGATCGACGCGAAGCCTCGCGAGTAGACACAGCGGTTCGTGTCCCGGTCGATGACCTCGAACAGGTACTTGCCGAGGTTGGTGTCGTCGATGAGACGTGCGCGGCTGCCGGGCCACGGACCATCGTCCACGATTCGATCGAGCGCGACCACCTCGGTGCCAAGCCCTCCCGTGTGGAAGTAGTCGACCCGCATCGTGGAGTCGATGAAGACCTGATCGAAGGGTGCGGGCGCCTGCATGACCGAGGCGGGCGCGATCGCGAGCGCGGCCAGGCACAGGATCGGAAGCAGCATCCGGGTGCGCAACGTCATGGCATGACTCCGGGAGCATCGGAGGGGCGGGGGATGGACCGAATCAGTATAGTGCGGCGTTCGGCCGCGGGCGACGCCGCCCATTCGCCTCACGAATCTCGACCTGAGGCGAGTCCAGGCGCCGCTCGGGGTATGATCCCGGGAAGGACCTGAGACATGTTTGGACGAAAAACCAGCGGTTCGGTCGTGTGTACCTCGTGCGGATCCCTGGTGGGTGTGAATGACGAGGTGTGCTACACCTGCGGCCGGAGGAATCCCGGGCTGTGGGGCTTCTCACCCGTGCTGCGCAGCCTTGGAAACGACATGGGATTCGTCCCGCTGCTCGTGACGGGCTGCATTGGCTTGTACGCCGCGATGCTCCTGGCCTCCGGCGGCAGCGTCCGGATGGGAGGTCTGTTCTCGTTCCTGTCTCCGAATACGTCGAGCCTGTTCCTGTTCGGCGCCAGCGGCGGGCTGCCCGTGTTCGAGTACGGGCGGTGGTGGACCGTGCTGAGCGCGGGGTGGCTGCACGCCGGGTTGCTCCACATCCTGTTCAACATGATGTGGGTGCGGCAGCTCGGTCCGTCGTGCGCCGAACTCTACGGCGCCGGCCGCATGGTCATCATCTACACCCTGGCCGGGGTCTGCGGATTCACGGCGAGCTCATTCGCGTGGCTGCTGTTTGGCGGCATTCCGATTCTGGGAGGCGCCGGGTTCACCGTTGGCGCTTCGGCACCGATCTTCGGATTGCTGGGCGCGCTCGTCTACTATGGCAACCGGTCTGGCAGCAGCCTCATCCGCCGCGAGGCGCTGGGCTACGCGCTGGCGATGGCCGTGTTCGGTCTGATCATGCCGGGAATCGACAACTGGGCGCACGCCGGCGGCTTTGTCGGCGGCTACCTCGTGGCGCGCATCCTCGATCCGCTCAAGCCGGAGCGGATCGACCATCTCCTGATGGCGGTGGTGTGCATCCTGGCCACGGTCGCGGCGATCGCCGCCTCGCTGCTGCACGGCATCGCCCTGTTCTCACGCCAGTAGGAAGCCTGCCGCGGTCCGACGTCTCGAGGCGGCGGAGAACAGGGCCCGGGTCACGCGCCCGGGCCCCACGAGATGTTGTCTACTTGACGTTCTTCAGGATCGCGAGCAGGAAGTTCCAGTACTTCTCGACCGTGTCGATGAAGATCTTCTCGTCCGGCGAATGCACGCCTTCGAGCGACGGGCCGAACGACACCATGTCCATCCCCGGGAACTTCTCGCCGATGATCCCGCACTCCAGCCCCGCGTGCACGGCCTTGACCTCGGGCTCCTTGCCGTAGAGCTGGTGGTAGGTCGCCTTGGCCAGTTTCAGGATCGGCGAATCGAGATTCGGCTTCCAGCCTGGATAGCCGTCCGATCCGGTGGCGGCCGCGCCCGAAAGCTCGAAGATCGTCCTGACCGTGTCGTTGATCTCGACGATCTCCGAGGCCACCGAGCTGCGCTGGCTGGTGGCGAGCGCGATGTCTTTCTTCGAGGTCGTGATCACGGCGACGTTGGTGGAGGTCTCGACCAGCCCCGGGATTTCCGCGCTCATCTTGATCACGCCGTGCGGCAGGCCGGTGATGGCCTGCATGATCTTCTTCTGAAGCCCGCGCTTGAACACCTTGGAGCGGATCTTCACGACCTGCGCGGTGACCTGCAGGCCGGGTTCGACGGTCGGCAGCTCGGCTCGGGCCACTCCGTTGAAGGAGGCGATCTCCTTGATGGCGTGCTCCACGCGGGCCTTGGGAATGAACAACAGCGCCGAGGCGTCACGGGGGATCGCATTCCGCTTGTTGCCGCCATCGATGCGTGCCAGACGGCCACCTAGCGCACCCACTTTGGCTACGGCGCGATTGAGAATCTTGAGCGCGTTGCCGCGGCCCTTGTCGATCTCCAGTCCCGAGTGCCCGCCCTTGAGGCCGCCCACCTTGATCTCGACGGCGACGGTCCCGGCCGGGGCCGGATCGGACTCGAGCTTCCAGGTGCCCGTCATGTCGCGGCCGCCGGAACACCCGACGTAGAGCGCCCCTTCTTCCTCGGAGTCGAGGTTCATCAGCGTCATGGACTTGAGGAAGCCCGGCTCCAGGTTGTTGGCGCCGGTCAGGCCCGTCTCTTCGTCGATGGTGAAGAGGAACTCGAGCGGCCCGTGCACGAGCGACTTGTCCTCCATGATCGCCAGGTTGGTGGCGACGGCCACGCCGTTGTCCGCGCCCAGGGTCGTTCCGTCGGCCATCATGGCGTTGCCGTGGCGAACCAGCGTGATGGGATCCTTCAGGAAGTCGTGCACCTTGTCCGGCCGCTTCTCGCACACCATGTCGAGATGGCCCTGGAGGCAGACCATCGGGGCCTTCTCGTACCCCGCCGACGCGGGTTTGCGGACGACCACGGACATGTGGGCATCCTGCTGGTGCTCGAGGCCGAACTTCTTCGCCATGCCGACGACCCAGGCCGCGACCGCCTTCTCGTTCTTCGAGCCTCGCGGGATCTTCGACAGTTCGGCGAAGTACTTCCAGAGCAATGCCGGCTTGAGTCCTTCGATCGCATTTGGCATGTCCTGAACTCCTTGGAAACGGGGTGGGTCGCCCGGGTACGTGCGGGCCGGCAGGGGCGCGACCCGATTACTGTAGCACGCCGGACCGCCACCACGGACCGCCGAAGAAAGGCTGTAGAATGCCCCCATGTCGATCTCATCCGCTCTTCATTCCGCCGCCCTCATCGCCGTCCGGGACTGCATGGGCCTCCGCCCGGGCGAGCGCGTGCTCGTGGTCACCGACGAGCCGCTGCGCACCATCGGCCATGCCCTTCGCCTGGCCGCCCGCGATCTCGGCAACGACGTCCTGCTGGTCGAGATGATCCCCCGCACGACCAACGGCGAGGAGCCGCCGCCGGAGGTTGCAGGCCTGATGAAGGCGTTCGACGTCGTGTTCTGCCCGACGTCGAAATCGCTCACCCATACCGATTCGCGCCGTGCCGCCAGCGCGGCCGGGGCCCGGGTGGCCACGCTGCCCGGCGTCACCGAAGAGGTCATGGTCCGCTGCATGAACGCGGACTACCACGAGATTGCCGCGCGCACCCACCGGATCTGCGCCCTGATGCGGGCCACCAAGACCGTGCGCGTCACGGCACCGTCGGGCACCGATATCGTGCTGCCCATCGAGGGCCGCGAGGCCCATGCCAGCTCCGGCGTCTTCACCGAGAAGGGGCTCTTCGGCAATCTGCCGACCGGCGAGGCGTACCTGGCGCCGCTCGAAGGGAAGTCGAACGGCGTCGTCGTGGTGGATGGATCGATGGCGAGCGTCGGGATGGTGGACCAGCCGATTCGCATCGCAGTGAAGAACGGCTATGCCACCGACATCACCGGCGGAGAGTCGGCGAAGCGGCTCATCGCGCTTCTCGAGCCGCACGGGATCGACGCCCGCACCGTGGCGGAATTCGGAATCGGCACCAACGACAAGGCGATCCTGACCGGTCTCATCCTCGAGGACGAGAAGGTCATGGGCACGATTCACATCGCCTTCGGCGACAACAAGTCGATGGGAGGCAGCGTTCGCGTGGCCAGCCACCTCGATGGTCTCGTGAAGGCCCCGACCGTGTGGTTCGATGATCGGAAGGTCATGGAGGGCGGAAAGCTGCTCGTCTAGCGGACAAAAGCAGGCGGCCCTTCGACTCGCTCCGCTCGCTCCCTTCGACTGTCGCTCAGGGAGCCGCGAGCAAGGTCGAGGGGCTCAGGACAGGCTGGCGGCGTAGCGGCACGGCGCACAGTGCTCAGGCAAGCCCTCGAGCCGCCCACGGCCGGCTGGCAGGCCGGATGGCTCGGGACGCCACAGCGCCGCGAGAGATTACACGATATGAACACTCGCTTCATCCGCAACGTGTCCACGGTCGCGCTCGCGCTGGCGATGGCGGCATCCGCGGCGGCCGAATCTCCCCGCCAGACTCAACCGCCGGGTCCGCCCCCTCTCCCGCGCCAGCAGCAGTACCCGGCGCCGGTCGCCGGCGATTACGTGATCAAGGACTTCAAGTTCGAAAGCGGGGAGGTGCTGCCGGAGCTGCGCCAGCACTACCTCACCATCGGCACGCCCAGAAAAGACGCCTCCGGCCGCGTCGTAAACGCGGTCCTCATCGGCCACGGCACCGGCGGCAGCGGGCGCAGCTTCCTCAGCGCCAGCTTCGCCGGTGTCCTGTTCGTGCCGGGCGGGCTGCTCGATGCGCGGGAGTACTTCATCATCCTTCCCGACGGCATCGGCCACGGGGCGTCCAGCAAGCCGAGTGAAGGCCTGCACATGAGGTTTCCGCAGTACACCTACGACGACATGGTCGACGCGCAATACCGTCTGCTGACCGAGCACCTCGGCGTCAACCACCTCCGCATCGTCATGGGCACCTCGATGGGCGGCATGCACACGTGGGTCTGGGGCGAACGGTATCCGGACTTCATGGACGGCCTCGTGCCGCTGGCCTCGGTCCCGACCCAGATCGCGGGCCGCAATCGCATGATGCGGAAGATGATTCAGGACAGCATCCGCAACGATCCGGGCTGGAGTAACGGCGAGTACAGCTCTCAGCCCCGCGGCCTCGAAAACGCCGTGCACATCCTGCTCTTCATGGTCAGCAGCCCGCTGCAGTGGCAGAAGAGCGCCCCCACCAGGGACGCCGCCGACAGGTTCCTCGCCGACCAGGTGCGAAGCCGAATGGCCGGCAACGATGCGAACGACATGCTCTATCAGTTCGATGCGTCCCGCAACTACGACCCGTCGCCGAAACTCGAGTCCATCATCGCGCCGCTGCTTGCGATCAACTCGGCCGACGACCAGGTCAACCCTCCGGAACTCGGGTTGATGGAGCGGCTGATTCCGCGCGTCAAGCGCGGCCGCTACGTGCTGCTCCCAATCACGGACCAGACGCGGGGACACGGCACGCACTCCCTGCCCGCGGTGTGGGGCTCGCACTTCAAGGCCTTCTTGGACGGTCTTCCGCCTCTTCCAAGCCGCTGAATGTCCCGGATACCGATGCGGGAAGGCGAGGGTGCCGTCGAGTCCGCGGTCGAGCACAGCGTGACCCGCCTGGAAGGCACAACAGCCAATTTGTCGTGCCTTCCGTTAAGGGTCTTGCGAAAATTGCCGATAACAGGATCGTTACCTCTCGGACCAATTTCGGCAGGGGCGACGCGTCAATAATGAAACATGGAACTGACAAGTCTATTGATTGCTTGGATTTAGTCATGAATCCCGCGCCCGGCGCCGGGCCTTGCTCTTGCAGGGTCCGGAGGGGGGGCATTGAGTCGATGCACATCCACGCCCGACCTCTCAGCCGACGTACAGGCCTGGGTCCACCGAGTGCGCGGAGTTCTGCGTCGGGCTTCACCATGATCGAAATGCTGGTGGTGGTGGGGCTTATCGGCGTCCTGGCTGCCATCAGCGTGATGATGATGCCCAAGGCGATCCTGGCCTCGAAGGCCGACGGCGGCGCCGCCCGGGTCGCCTCGATCCTTCGAACCGCCCGAGAACAGTCCATCTCCCAGCGGCGGAGCGTGCGGGTGACCTTCACGCCGCCCAACCGGATTGTCACGGCCCGCGTCGAAGTGCCCGGGCCTGGTACGACCGTCATCAGCGATGTCGTGCTCGAGGACGGGATGGAGTATCGGCTTTTCCCCGGCGTTCCCGACACCCCCGATGCGTTCGGTAACGCCACGGCGACGTCGTTTGGCGTTGCGACCACCATCTCGTTCACGAGCGAGGGCTGGTTTGTCGACCAGAACGGCGATCCCGTGAACGGCACCTCATTCATCGGAAAGGCGAGCGAGCCGTTGAGCGCGCGGGCCGTCTCGATCTTCGGACCTACCGCGCTCGTCAGCACCTGGCGCTGGAATGGAAGCCGATGGGTTCGCTGAAGCCGGCCTCGCGCGTCGCCGCGGGTTTCACGCTGATCGAAGTCGTGATTGCCATGGCGATTCTGACCGTCGGGCTGCTCGGCCTCGCGGAGGCGTTCTACGTGGGCATGCAGCACATGTCCACGTCAACGGCGGCCCTCACCGCCCGCGAGAAAGCGCGCGAGGCGGTCGAGAGCGTGCACACCGCGCGTGATACCCGCACGATCGTCTGGAGTCAGATTCGCAACGTCTCTGCCGGCGGCGTGTTCCTCGATGGGGCGCAGCCCCTCAATGCGGCCGGGGCCGACGGCCTGGTCAACACCGCTGACGACGCAGCGGCCGGGGTGGAGACGGTGCGGGAGCCCGGGCCCAACGGCATTCTGGGCGACGGCGACGACCTGGTGACGCCGCTGAGCGGGTTCCAGCGTGAGATCCGCATCAGCGAGCTGGTCCCGGCCAAACCCGACCTTCGCGAACTGGTGGTCACCATCACCTACACTGTGGGGCGCGTGCGGCGGACCTACACGCTGCGCACCGTTATTTCCGCGTTCTCTTAGGGCCTCGTCATGCGAACCACCGCTCGCGCATCGGCCTCCGGCTCCGACGGGTTCACCCTGGTCGAACTGCTCGTCGCCATGGCCATCGTGCTCGTCATCATGGGCGGAACGCTCCGCGTTCTGAACGACGGGTACCGGTCTGCTGAAGCCGCGACCAGCATACTCGGCCTCAACAACAATCTCCGCATCGGCGTCGACTTGCTCGTTCGCGACTTGATCCAGGTCGGGCAGGGCCTGCCGCCCGCGCGCACGGTCCAGGTGCCCAGCGGCGCCGGCGCCCTGCTGATTCAGCGGCCCCATCCGCAGGGAAGTGCGTGCACGCAGTGGCCTGCCGGCACGACGACGCTCTCTGCGGTCACCGCGGGGCCGGGATGCGGGCCCCTGGTCAACGGCGTGGCGACCGGCATGCTGACCACCCTGGCCGTCGACTCGGCGCTCGAGGCCCTTCCCGTCTGGAGCTTCAATCTCCCGGGTCACACGGCGACCATCGCCACGGCGGCCCAGTCACCGCTCGGACGGGACATCAGCGTCGGCGGAAACGACGATGTGCGGGTGGGCGACCTGATGATGTTCACCAAGGGCAGCGGAAGCGCGCTGGTCTACGTGACGGCGGTCAACGCCGGTCAGTCCTTCACCTTCGGAACCGGCGATCCGATGAACCTCAACCAGTTCGCCGCGATCCTGAACGGCACCGTGGACGACCTGGCGACGACGGCCCCGACCGGCGCCAATTCGACCAGCGTCTCCCGAGTCCGGATGATCACCTACTACCTGGACAACACGCTCGACCCGACGACGCCCCGGCTGATCCGTCACATGAACTGGGGCGATCCGGCCGCAGCTGTCAACCGGCGCGGGCAGACCGTGGCGTTCGCGATCGAAAACCTGCAATTCACGTACGACATGCTGGACGGCGTGACCAACCCGTCGAGCGTGCGCATGGTGGCGGCCGATCTGACCAACGCGGGCGCCTGCGCACCGAGTCCCTGCTCGCCGAACCAGATTCGCAAGGTCAATCTGTTCATCGCCGGACGATCCGCACAGGTGTTTTCGGAGACCAACCGGTTCTTCCGCGACACCTTGAGCACACAGGTGAGCCTGCGCAGCCTGGCGCTGGTGGATCGGTACCGGTAGTCGGGTCACGAGGCCCGTCGGGGCCGACAGGGTTCGCACCGCCGCGAGCGAGGCAAGGAAGGGCACGACAATGAGAAGGAATCGCGAGTCGGGCATGGCGCTGTTATCCGTGCTGCTGATCATGATGCTGCTCTCGGCGCTGCTGGTCGCCTTCTTCGCGGTGATCATCGCCGACCAGCAGGTGACCGGCGTGACTCGCGATCAGACGCAGGCGTACGCGGCCGCCCACGCCGGCCTGGAGACGCTCACGGCCGACCTCGGCGCCTTGTTCGTCGGAGGCAACTACAGCCCCTCGGCCGCCGAACTCAACGCGCTGATGGCCACGCCGCCAACGTTGCCCGGATTTCAGTTCCTGGCGCCAGGCGGTGGCTCCGGGTACACGATCACGCCGGGAGCGGTGGTCACCTCCACGATTCCCAACGGGCCGTTCCAGGGCCTGAATGCGCTCATCACGCCTTACGTCATCAATGTGACCGCGCGCGCCAGCGGAGGCGCGACCACGGGAGCCGCCGAGGTGCGGATGCGGCGCGAGGTCCAGACGGTGGCCGTGCCCGTGTTCCAGTTCGGTGTCTTCTCCGAGAACGACCTGAGCTTTTTTGCCGGGCCCGATTTCGATTTCGGGGGGCGCGTCCACTCGAATCAGAACATCTACCTGGCGCAGGATGGAAGCGCCACCCTGACCATGCGCGACGTGGTGACGGCGGTGGGCGAGATCGTCAGGACCCACCTGCCCAACGGGCTCTCGATTACCACCAGCGGTCACCAGGGCTACGTCAGCCTGGCGACGACCAGCGGAAGCACGCCCACATTTCGCCGCCTGAGCTGCGGCGCATCGGGTGGCGCCTGTGGAGGCGGCACGCAGGAAGGCAGCGTCCGGGTCGCCACGGTTCCCCCGAGCACGCTGCAAACCGTGAATGGCCGGCCCACGATGGTGCTGGTGGCGGGCAACACCGCGAACGAGCCGACGTGGACCAGCGTCTCGACGGGCAACTACTCGAACCGGATCCGCAACGGTGCGACCGGCGCCAAGAGGCTGGATCTGCCCCTGGTCACCGACGGCGCGCTGCCGGTGGACTTGATTCGCCGGCCATCCCTCGCGGCGCCTGATGCCCAGGTCGTGCTCGACCAGCGATTCTTCTCGATGGCCAGCCTTCGCGTCCTGCTGTCGGATCGGGCGGCCGACATCACCGGGCTGCAGACGGTCACAGCGACCGCGCCGGTCAATCTGGCCCAACTGGCGCGCGACGCAGTCTACCGCGCCGGGCTGGGCGTGAACTGGGTGAATGGGGTCCCGCTGGCGTTGGCAGGGGCCTACCCGGTGACCGGAGCAACCCCGCCGGTCCAGGACCCCCCCACGGCCGCCGCCCAAGGCAAAGGCTATCGCGTTCCCCCAGGCACCCCGATCGCCGACGGCTACCTGAAGATCGAGCGACAGACGCGCGACGGGGCCTGGTCCGATGTGACGGTCGAGATTCTCAACCGCGGGTTCACCGGCCGTAACCTCGCGGCCGCCAACGCGTGGAACACCGTGGGCACGACCTGCGCGACTGCAGCCGCCGACGATCCCAGCCCCAATGCCGTGATCCGGCTGCAGCGCGTGCGCGACAACGCGTCGGCCGGCTTCACCAGCTGCGGGCATTCGGGCGCCGGCGTGTGGTCCACACTCGGGACCGACTATCTGCCGCTGGCGCTGTACGACGCCCGCGAGGGCGCTCGCCGTGACGACTCGGCGGGCACCGGCACGGTGCCGTTGATGGGCGGCGTGATGCACTACGTCGAACTCGACGTCAACAACCTGCGGCTCTGGCTTGCGACCCACCCCGACACGATGGACGTGACCGGCTACGTGGTGTACTTCTCCGATCGCCGCGGCAACAAGGATCTTGGTGGGGACAACGCGCCCGCTTCGCGCGTGGGCCCGGATGGCGTTCTCTACACGGCTGACGACTTTGCGGGCGACGACCGCGAGACCGGGGAGCTGGGATTCGAGGATTTCATCAACCCCGCCTCCGCCCAGAGTGTCTCCAACGGTGTCCTCGATGCCGGCGAGGACATGAACGGCAATGGCGTGCTGGACACCTACGGTGGCATCCCGCGGCTCTTCCCGGCGGTGGTGACCGCGTACCCGTGGCTGAATCCGGCCACCGCGACCGCCGCAACCTGTGCGGCGGGCGCGACCTGCGCGACGGGCGCCTGGGCGGCGGGCGCCGCCACGACCCTGATGACGCCCGTGGTGGTGGGAGACGCGCGGGTGAATCCCCCGGTGTTCTTCCGCCGCGCGCTCAAGGTGGTCAACGGCGGCTACGCAGCCGGCCTGCTCCGGCTCCCGCGGAACGGATCGCAGGGGCTCTCGGTCGTGGCCGAGAATCCGCTCTATCTGCAGGGCAACTTCAACGCACCCAACGCGGCGGGCACCGATTTCGGCACGACGCCGGGCACCGACCACGCTTCCGCCTCGGTCATCGCCGACGCCGTGACGTTGCTGTCCAACGCGTTCAACGACATCGGGTCCTTCAGGTCGCCGCACGCCGTAGCCGTGGCGGACCGGTCGGGCTCGACCACGTGGTACCGCGTCGCGGTCATCTCGGGCAAGGGGCTCAATTTTCCCAGGCCGACCAGCAACGCCCAGGATCACACCGATTTTGGTACGGACGGCGGGGCGCACAACTTCCTGCGCTATATCGAGGACTGGAACGGCACGCTCAACTTCCGGGGCTCGATCGTCAGCTTCTACTCCAGCCGGCAGGCGGTGGGCACCTACAAGTGCTGCGACGTGGTCTACTCGCCCCCGGCCCGCGGCTACAAGTTCGACACCGACTTCCTGACCCCTTCGCTGTTGCCGCCGCGGACGCCGATGTTCCGTGACATCAACACGCTGACCTTCCGGCAGTTGCTCCGACCGAACCAGTAAGGTCCGAACTGACCTTGACCGGCATCCGGCCATGGCTCACGGCTCCCGGGGGGCATGCAGCTTCGGCCCCACCCGGCGAGAGCCAGCGTGCAGCTCGGAACCGTGACATACGACTTCCACGGTGGACGCGGAAGCGGCTCGAGCGGCCTGGTGACGGATGCTGAGACCGATGGACCGGTGCTGTCCTGGTTCCCGAGCTTCGCGAATCCACGACGTCACCTGATCTTCCCGAATCTCCCGACCCTGGGTTCCCGCTCCCGTCGTATAATCCGGGCGGCTGTCCCGTTCGGCCATTCGACGTCACGATCGGGACCTTGCTCCAGCCTGCATGCGATTTCTTCTCGAGAGGTGATCCCCCGGCCCGCGCGCGGGCGGTACTGCATTCGGAGGCATTCATGGGACATGACGAGCGAGACAACGACGAGAAACCCCTCCACGGCGTGAGCCGACGCGGGTTCATTGCCAGCGTGGGAACCGGAGCGATTGGCGTCGCCGCCGCCGGGGCGCTGGTGAATGCCGCGCCGGTCGAGCAGGCCGGTCCGGAGGTCGTCAAGGCCGGCGAGATGAGCCCGGTGACGCTCATGGTGAACGGCCGCAAGCAGCGTGTGCTGGTCGAACCACGCTGGTCGCTGCTGCACGTGCTCCGCGATCAGTTCGGCTTGACCGGCACCAAGGTCGGCTGCGAACGCGGCGAGTGCGGGGCGTGCACGGTGCTCATCGACGGCCAGCCGCGCTACGCCTGCATGACGCTCGCACTGGAGGCCGACGGGCGCGCCATCACCACCATCGAAGGCCTCATGAACGGCGAGGAGCTGGGTTCGACCCAGCAGGCATTCGCCGACGAAGACGGCTTCCAGTGCGGCTACTGCACACCGGGCCAGGTGATGGCGGCCGAGGGCCTTCTCAAGGTCAATCCCTCGCCGAATCTCGACCAGATTCGCCAGGGGATGGCGGGCAACATCTGCCGGTGCGGAGCGTACGCGAATATTTTCAGGGCGGTGGCAAAGGCCGCCGATCTGAAACGGCAGGGGAGGTAAGCCATGAAACCCGAGGACATGTACTGGATTGATGGCCCGCTTCCCGACGCGCAGGGCCCTGCCGGCGCGGCCACGCCGCCCGCCTGGGGCGAGACCAAGGTCGTCGGCAAGCCCCTGGTCCGCGTGGACGCGTACGACCGCGTGAGCGGAACGGCCCAGTTCCCGTCGGATGTGATCCTGCCGCAGATGCTGCACGCCGCCGTGCTCGTCTGCCCGCACGCGCACGCGACCGTGAAGAAGGTGGACACCAGCGTTGCCGAAAAGATGCCCGGCGTGCAGGCGGTGCTGAAGGACGGCTCGCCGGGCGCCAACATCCCGTGGTTCGGCGGGCGGGGCGGCTTCGCCAGCCGCCTGTTCGACGCCCACTGCCGCTACCATGGCGACGAGGTGGCGGTGGTGGCAGCCGACACGATCTACCAGGCGTGGGACGCGGTGCGCGCCATCACGGTCGAGTACGACGTGCTGCCAAATGCCGTCACGATCGACGAGGCTCAGAAGGCCGGTGCGCCCGTGATTCGCGATGGCGGCAACAAGCCGCAGGCCCCGCCGCCCTACCAGCGAGGCGACGTCGACGCGGCGTTCAAGACCGCTGATGTCGTGCTCGAAACCACGTATCACACGCCCTGCGAATTGCACAACGCGATGGAACTGCATGGCGCCGTGGCCAAGTGGGATGGGCCCCGGCTGACCGTGTGGGAATCGACCCAGGGCGTCTATCCCGTGCAGGCCGGCCTGGCCCGCGCCCTGAACCTGCCGCTTGCCAACGTCCGCGTGATCGGCCACTACATGGGCGGCGGGTTCGGAAGCAAGCTCGAGACGGGCAAGTACGCGACGATGGCCGCGCTGATGGCGAGGAAGACCGGCCGCCCGGTCCGCCTGTTCCTCACGCGCGAGCAGGTCTGCATGACGATGGGCAACCGGCCGGCGAACACGATCACGTTGAAGGCCGGAGCGAAGAAGGACGGCACCCTCGTCGCGCTTCAGTCATCGACCACCGGAACCGGCGGCGCCTATTCCGAGGGCGGCGCCGGCGCGGACTTCGTGATCCGCGAGCTCTACAAGTGCCCGAACGTGAAGTGCGAGAGCCAGAGCTTCTTCGTGAATGCCGGGCCGCAGCGGGCGTTCCGGGCGCCGGGCCATCCCCAGGGGGCGTGGGCCCTCGAGGGCATGCTCGACGCGCTCGCGTTGAAGCTGGGCATGGACCCGATCGAGCTTCGCCTGAAGAACATCTCGCTGGTCAGCCAGGTGCGCGAGGGCAACCTTCCGTACACCAGCACCGGGCTCGCCGACTGCCTGCGTGAGGGCGCCAATGCCTTCGGATGGGCGGAGGCACGCAAGCGGGCGCCGCTCCCCGGTCACATCAAGCGGGGCGTCGGCGTCGCGGCAGGCATGTGGCAGGGCGGAGGCGGCAGCCCGCCGTCGACCTCCATCGTGAAGCTGTTCTCGGACGGCAGCGCCAACCTCAACCTTGGGGCGAGCGACAACGGCTGCGGCACCAAGACCTGGGGCGCGCAGATCGTCTCCGAGGAACTCGGCGTGCCGGTCGACCGGATTTCGATCGAATACGCGGATACCGGTACGACGCAGTTCGCCACGGCCAGCGGCGGAAGCAAGACGGCGCCCACCGAGTCGCCGGCGATCCGCGCGGCGGCGTTCGAGGTGAAGCAGCAGTTGCTCGGCATGGCCGCCGAGCAGCTGAAACTGCAGCCAGGGGATCTCGAGCTGAGAGGCGCGGACGTCGTGTCCAGGACCGACCCGGCCAAGAAGGTCGCGCTCGGTCAGATTCAGCAGTTTGCGAGACGAGGACTGCTGGTGGGCGTCGGCTACCGGTTGCCGAATCCGCCCGGCAAGGTGACCAATCCCTTCGTCGTGCAGTTTGCCGAGGTCGAGGTCGACACCAAGACCGGCGAGACCAGGGTGCTTCGGTTCCTGGCTGCCCACGACAGCGGCCGAATCCTGAACCTGAAGACGTTCCAGAACCAGGTATTCGGCGGCATCACGATGGGTATCGGCTTCGGGTTGACCGAGGAGCGGGTCCTGGACAGCGGGCAGCTCGGACGCCTGCTGAGCGCCAACCTGCACGACTACAAGCTGCCCACGGCGCTTGATGCGCCGCCGGACAAGACGGTGGTCGTGGTGGATCCGCACGACAACGAGTTCAGCTCGACCGGCGCAAAGGGCGTCGGGGAGCCCGCCACGATCCCGACCGCGCCCGCCATTGCCAACGCGGTGTTCAACGCCATCGGTGTCCGGATGACGGATGCGCCGATGAGCCCGGCGCGAATCCTTGACGCGCTCGCCGCGCCCAAGTCAGCCTCGAAGGGCCAGAAGGGGAGGGAGTAATGCTTCGCAACTTCGCATATGTTCGGGCGAACTCCCTCGCCGAGGCGCTCAAGCAGCTCGAGGGACCAGCCGCACGCGTCCATGCCGGCGGCACGGATCTGCTGGGGTGCCTGCGCGACAACGTGATGCAGGCGCAGAAGGTCGTCAGCATCAGCAAGCTCGCCGATCTCAAGGGCGTCGCCGCTCTGCCCGATGGGGGGCTGCGGATAGGCGCCCTGACGACGATCAGCGAGATCGCCGCCAACCCGATCATCAGAGAGAAGTACAGCGCGATCGCCCAGGCAGCGGCCGTCGTCGCCAGCCCCCAGCTGCGCAACCAGGGGACCATCGGCGGCAATCTGTGCCAGCGTCCCCGGTGCTGGTACTTCCGCGGTGACTACGACTGCTCGCGGAAGGGCGGCAGCATGTGTTACGCCGTCGGCGGGCAGAGCCAGTACCACTGCATCTTCGGCGGAGGCGCGTGCGTGGCCGTGCACCCCTCCGACGTGGCGCCCGCTTTGATGGCGCTGGACGCGAAGGTGAGGATTGCCGGCGCAAGGGGCAGCCGAAATGTCGGGCTCGATCAGTTCTTCGTGCAGCCGGACTCGTCGGTGACCAGGGAAACCGTGGTCGAGCCTGGCGAGATCGTCACAGATGTTCTGCTGCCGCCTCCGGTGGCGGGGCAGGTCAGCGGGTACCGGAAGGTCCGGGCGCGCGGGTCGTGGGACTTCGCACTGGCCGGAATCGCGTTCGCCGTCTCGTCGAAGGCGGCCAGGGTGGAGCGGGCCCGGATTGTCCTGTCCGGGGTCGCCCCGATCCCCTGGAGGGCGCTCGAGGTCGAGAAAGTGATCACCGGGCAACGGCTCGATCCGAGGACGATTGCCGCCGCCGGCGTGGCATCCGTGAAGGGCGCCTCTCCGCTCGCCTGCAACGGCTACAAGGTCAGTCTCGTGCGCGGGATTGTCGAGGAGGCGCTGCTCGGCCTGCAGGCCGCGCCGTCCTCCGGCGGCAAGGAGAGCGAGTAACCAGGCGCCGGGCGCGGCCGCTGCCGGTTCATCGACTTCGGGCCGTTTCCTCTGAAGTCGACGCCTCCGGCAGCTCCGACGCCCGCCGTCTGATCCACGCCACCGCCCCGGTGACGGCGCGATCGTAGACCACCACTTGCGGCACGGGCCACCGCTTCAGCACGGTGTAGGAATGGTCTCCGCCCTCGACTACGTGGAGCGTGCAGCGGGAGGGCAGCACGTCGATGAACGCGCGAAGTTCGTCGGGCGTGCCGAACGCATCCTTCGAGCCCTGGACGAAGAGCATCGGGACGGTGATGCGCGGCAGGTGCGAGACGCGGAGCTGCTGCGGCTTTGCGGGCGGATGAAGCGGATAACCGAAGAAGACGAGTCCCCGCAGGCGGGCCGACCAGGGCGGCGCGTCGGCCTGGTCGGCATCCGGCGCCGCGGCCACGTGTGAACCGATTCGGCCTCCGAGCGACTTGCCGCCAATGAACAGCGGTCTGGCTCCAAGCACGGGATTGGCGGCCACCTGCGCCAGGACCGAGCGGTAACAGGACTCGAGCACCGGTTGCGGATCCGGCAGGCGGCGCCCGCCTTCGGTGAACGGGAAATTGAACGTGACCACCTCGAGGCCGTGCGATGCGAGGCTGGTGGCGAACTCCACCATGAACTCGCTCGTCTGGCCGGCGCCGGCCCCGTGGGCGAGGACCAGCGTGGCGGTGGACGGCTGCGAGCCCGCCCGGTAGTGCAGCGCCGTCACGTGCCGCCCGTGGTCGAGCGCGACGGTTCGTTCATCCGCCATCGCGGTCCCCTTGAGTCATTCCCGCCAAGGAGCATACGCTAGGAAGGCAGGGCGGCGCGAATCTCCCCGCTGCAGGTCGCCGCGGGCACCCTAACCCCATCAACGCGAGGACTCACAACGAATGGCGGCGCAGTACATCTTCACGATGAAGGGGCTCGGCAAGGTCTATCCCCCCGACGCCCAGGTTCTCAAGGACATCTGGCTCTCCTTTCTCCCGGGCGCGAAGATCGGCGTCCTCGGGCTGAACGGCGCCGGCAAGAGCACCCTCCTCAAGATCATGGCCGGGCGTGGAGACGGGAGTTCCTGGGCGAGGCCTTTCCCGCCGACGGCATCTCGGTCGGCTACCTGCCGCAGGAACCTCAGCTCGATCCGTCGAAGACCGTGCTCGGAAACGTCGAAGAAGGCGTGGCCGAGACCCGCGAGCTGCTCAGGCGATACGACGAGGCGAACGCAAAGCTCGGCGAGGATCTGACCCCCGACCAGATGGAGAAGGTCCTCGAAGATCTCGGGAAGCTGCAGGATCGGATCGACTCGTCGGGCGCGTGGGAGCTCGACTCGCAGCTCGAGCTGGCGATGGATGCGCTGCGGTCTTCCGCCCGCCGACGCCGACGTCTCGACGCTGTCCGGCGGCGAACGGCGCCGCGTCGCGCTGTGCCGCCTGCTGCTGAGGTCGCCCGATCTGCTGCTGCTCGACGAGCCGACCAACCATCTCGATGCCGAATCGGTGGCCTGGCTCGAACACTTCCTCAAGGACTACCCCGGCACGGTCGTCGCGGTGACACACGATCGCTACTTCCTCGACAACGTCGCGGGGTGGATCCTCGAACTCGATCGCGGCTCCGGCATCCCCTGGGAAGGGAACTACTCGTCGTGGCTCGAGCAGAAGACGCACCGCCTGGAGCATCGAAGAGAAGCAGGAGGCCAGGCGCGCGCGGACGCTGCAGCGCGAACTCGACTGGATCCGGATGTCGCCGCGCGCGCGGCAGGCGAAAGGCAAGGCCCGACTGAACGCCTACGAGGCGATGCTCGCCGAAGAGACGGCGCAGAAGATCGAGACGGCCGAGATCTACATTCCGCCGGGCCCCCGCCTGGGCGACATCGTCGTCGAGGCGCGCAACCTGAAGAAGGGCTACGGCGACGTGTTGCTGATGGACGGGGTCAACTTCACGCTGCCGCGCGGCGGCATCGTGGGCGTCATCGGTCCGAACGGGGCCGGCAAGACGACGCTCTTCCGGATGATCACCGGACAGGATCAGCCCGACGCGGGAACGCTGCGCATCGGCGAGACCGTGCAGGTCGGCTACGTGGACCAGAGCCGCGACGCGCTCGAGCGCCGGCAAGACCGTCTGGGAGGAGATCTCGCGGCGGGCTCGACGAGGTCGTGCTCGGCAAGCGCACCGTCGCCTCCCGCGCCTACGTGTCGTGGTTCAACTTCAAGGGACGCGATCAGCAGCGCACGGTCGGATCGCTGTCCGGCGGTGAGCGGAACCGCGTTGCACCTCGCGAAGCTGCTGAAGAAGGGCTGCAATCTCCTGCTGCTCGACGAGCCGACCAACGATCTGGACGTCGACACGCTGCGCGCGCTCGAAGAGGCCGTGTTGAACTTCGCGGGGTGCGTGGTCGTCATCAGCCACGATCGCTGGTTCCTCGACCGCATCGCCACGCACATGCTGGCGTTCGAGGGCGACAGCTCCGTCGTGTGGTTCGAAGGGAACTACCAGGACTATGAGGCCGATCGGCATCGGCGGCTCGGGGCCGAAGCGGACCGTCCGCACCGGATCAAGTACCGCAAGCTGACGCGGTGATTGGGGCTGGCGGCCTACGGCTTAGGGCTAGGGGCTAGGGGCTAGGGGCTTGGGGCCGTGTGCCGAACGGCCGCGTTGGAGATAGAATCTTTCCGCTCTCGCGTCTTCATACCCGTGTTCCTGAAAGGGGTCCGACAGTGAGAAGACCTGGCGTGCTCATTACCGGGGCCAGCGGCGAGATTGGCCACGGCCTCATCACCCGCTTCGCGGCCGCCAATCACGTGTCGATCATCACGCTCGACGTGCGCGCGCTCGAGCCCGATCTCGCAAAGCTCGTGCACCGCGAGGTCATCGGCTCGATCACCGACAGCGCCGTGCTCGATCGAATCCTGGCCGAGTTCGACATCGATCACGTCTATCACCTGGCCGCCTATCTCTCGACGCGCAGCGAGTTCACCCCGGTGACCGCGCACCACGTCAATGTCGAGGGCACGCTGAACCTGCTGGAGTTCGCACAGAAGCAGGCCGAATCGCACGGGCGGCCCGTCCTCTTCCTCTATCCGTCGTCGATCGCCGCCTACGGGATCCCGGATCTCGAGACCAAGGCGCGCGCGGGGAAGGTCAAGGAGGACCGGTTCACGCATCCGACGACGATGTACGGCTGCAACAAGCTGTACTGCGAGCAGCTTGGCGACTACTACGCGCATCACTACAAGCAGCTCGCGGCGGAGCCGCTGAGCGGAAAAGTCGATTTCCGGGCGGTGAGGTTCCCCGGCCTCATCTCGGCCGTGACCGTGCCTTCCGGCGGCACCTCGGACTATGCGCCCGAGATGATTCACGCCGCCGCGCAGGGCCAGCCTTACGCCTGCTTCGTGAGGCCCGACACGAGGATTCCGTTCATGGCCATGCCCGACGGCGTCGAGGCGCTGCTCAAGCTGGCCGCGGCCCCGCGCGAGCGGCTCACGCGCACCGCCTACAATGTCGGGGCATTCAACCCGTCTGCGGAAGAGATTCGAGACGTGGTGCTCCGGTCGTTCCCCAACGCGGTCATCGGATGGGAGAAGGACGTCAAGCGCCAGGGCATCGTCGATTCCTGGCCTGCGGACGTGGACGACAGCGCGGCCCGGCAGGACTTCGGGTTCGTGCCCGCCTACGATTTCGAGCGGGCCTTCTCCGAATACCTGATCCCGACCATCCGTCAGCGTTACGCCACCCCTCAGGCCCCGGCGCACTCCGTGTCCCGGTGAGGCGGCAGTGGGGCCAGCCGACAACGGCACCGGCTTCGCGGCAGGGTCGGGTATGGACCTCAAATCCCTGATTGCCCACGCACGCGCGCTGGTGCCGCTCTGGACCGGGTGAGGTCGATCAGGCCGCCAGGGCGAGCTGTTCGAACGACTCGCGCCAGGTCTCGGTCTCGCACGTGGGAAACGCCACCAGGCACGAGTGTTCGCCTTCGGTCCCCTTCAGTCGAAATCCTTGCGGGCTCGTCACCCGGTAGAAGGGATGCGGGAACTCCGAGTACAGCTCCAGTTCGCCCAGTCGGGCGAAACTGAGGATGGCCCCCCGCGTCACGGGCGAGTCGAACCGGTACCGCCACGTGCGCCCGGCCGTGGTGCAATCTTCGACGATGCTCGAGCTGACAATCTGCATCTCGCAGTCCTTCGCAGTACGGAATCTTCGGGGGCAACCGTGATGCCCGTGTGACGGATCCGCTCATCCAGTCACCCTCGCACGAAGATAGAGCAGAGAGCATGCCAGCCGTGGCGCGCAGGTTTCGCTTCCGGGTAACCGACTGGCATTCGTGAGGTTAGGCGCGGGAGACCGGTCTTGGGAGCGACCAGCATCGCGGGATTCTGACGCGTGTCGAGGGCGCGCCCGGCACAGGCGGTGTAACCGCTCGCGCAGTTCCTGAATCATACTCAACGGCCCCTGCCTCCGTGTGGCGAACCCCCCGCCGCCCCTTTGGTCCGGCCTCATCAAGCCCCCAGGAATACCGGGCCGACCCTCTGAGGTTCAGATGGATACGCTATCCCGCAGACGATTCCTCAAGATCTCGACCGCCTCCATCGGCGTTGCGGCCTCAGCCGGCTCATTGTCGCGGCTGGCCGGCCAGTCGAACGGGCGCGGGACATCGCCGGCCGAGCTTCAGAATATCCCGACCTTCTGCGACATGTGCTTCTGGAAGTGCGGGGCCATCGCCTACGTGCAGGACGGAAAGCTGTGGAAGGTCGAGGGCAATCCGGAGGATCCGTTGAGCCGGGGCCGGCTCTGCCCGCGAGGCACGGGAAGCGTCGGCGCTCACACCGATCCCGATCGCCTCAAGGTGCCGCTGATCCGCCGGCGGGCGAGAGGGCAGGACGAGTGGTCGCAGGCGACCTGGGACGAGGCGCTCAACTACGTGGCCGAGCGGATGCAGCGGATCAAGGCCCAGTACGGGCCCGAGTCGGTCGCGCTGTTCTCGCACGGCATCGGCGGAACCTTCCTCAAGCACACACTCAAGGCCTTTGGATCGCCCAACATCGCCGCCCCGTCCTTCGCGCAGTGCCGGGGGGCGAGGGACGCGGGGTTCAGCCTGACCTTCGGCGAGGAAATCGGGTCGCCCGAACGGACCGACATCCGGAACAGCCGGTGCCTGGTGCTGATCGGATCGCACCTCGGCGAGAACATGCACAACACGCAGGTGCAGGAATTCGCCGACGCGGTTGGCAGCGGGGCGAGTGTGATCGTCGTCGATCCGAGGTTTTCCGTCGCGGCGAGCAAGGCGAAATTCTACCTGCCGATCCGGCCCGGCACCGATCTGGCGCTGGTGCTCGCCTGGATGAATGTGCTGGTCTCGGAGCGGCTCTACGACCAGGAGTACGTCGATCGGCACGGCTTCGGGTTCGACGCGTTCGCGGCCGAGATTGCGCCGTTCACGCCCGACTGGGCGTACCCGGAAACGGGCATCGAAGCCGCGGTCATTCGCGAAACCGCCCGCGAGATGGCGCGGTATCGCCCGGCCACCCTGGTGCACCCCGGGCGTCACGTGGCGTGGTACGGCGACGATACCCAGCGAAGCCGCGCCGTGGCGCTGCTGAACGCGCTGCTCGGCAGCTGGGGACGGAAGGGCGGGTTCTACCAGCCGGGCAGCATGGACGTTCCCGGCTATCCGTATCCGCCTTACCCGAAGCCGGTGAAGGGCAGGGCCGACAAGAGCGGCGCAAAGCATCCGTTCGCCTCCGAGGCGATTACCACCGGCATCCGGGATGCGACCCTGACCGGCCAACCCTACCCGGTGAAGGGCTGGATCACCTACGCCACCAATCTCATGATGGCGATGCCCAACGAGCCCGAGACGGTGAAGGCCATCCAGGCGCTCGATCTGCTGGTCGTCGTCGACGTGCTTCCAGGCGAGATGGCAGGCTGGGCCGATGTCGTGCTGCCCGAGTCCGTCTTCCTCGAGCGCCACGACGATCTGAACGTCGAGCTGTTCCGCCAGCCGTTCGTCGCCCTGCGTCAGCCGGTCGTCGAATCCCCGGCCGACCAGAAGCCGAACTGGTGGATCGCGCGCGAGCTGGCCCGGAAGCTCGGTCTCGAGGCGTACTATCCGTGGGCCGACATCGAGGAGTACCTCGGCGCCCGGCTCTCGAAGGCGGGATTGAGCTTCCCGGAACTGAAGCGGAAGGGCGTCATCCTCGGGCAGCCCCAGCCGATCTACTTCGAAGAAGGCGTTCCGGCCGAGTTTGCGACTCCGTCCGGAAAGATCGAGTTCTATTCGACCGGCCTGCGGGATCGCGGGTTCGACCCGGTCCCGAAATACACGAAACATCCGCAGCCGCCGCCGGGATCCTTCCGGCTGCTGTTCGGGCGCGCGCCGGTGCACACCTTCGGGCGCACGCAGTCGAACCCGATCCTCCACGACATGATGGCCGAGAACGAGGTGTGGGTGAATGCTGACATCGCCGCCCGCGTCGGCCTCCACGATGGCGACCGTGTGCGGTTGAAGAACCAGGACGGCGTGATCAGCAACCCGGTTCGGCTCAAGGCGACCAACCGCATCCGGCCCGACTGCGTGTTCATGGTTCACGGCTTCGGCCATACCGCCATTCGGCTGCGGCGGGCGTTCGGCAAGGGCGCGAGCGACAGCCAGCTCGTCACACGGTACGCGGTCGACCCGCTGATGGGCGGCACCGGGATGAACGTGAACTTCGTCACGCTGGAAGCGGAGGCCTGACCCCAATGGCGCGGTACGGCATGGCAATCGACACCCGCCGGTGCGTCGGGTGCATGGACTGCGTGGTCGCCTGCAAGACCGAGAATCGTGTGCCCGAGGGCTTCAACCGCGATTGGATCGCCACCGAAGCCGCCGGACGGTTCCCGACCATCCAGATGGAGATCAGGAGCGAGCGCTGCAATCACTGCGATAACCCCCCGTGCGTGGCGTGCTGCCCGACCGGGGCGAGTCACGTCGAGCCTGACGGGCGGATCGTGCTGGTCACCCACGAGGCGTGCATCGGGTGCAAGGCCTGTATCGCCTCGTGCCCGTACGACGCACGGTTCGTGCATCCGGACGGCTACGCCGACAAGTGCACCTTCTGCGATCACCGGCTCAGCCAGGGCCTGGACCCGGCCTGCGTGATGGTGTGTCCGACCCGGTGCATGACCTTCGGCGATGTCGACGATCCGAACACGCCGATCAGCCGCCTGCTGGCGTCGCGCAGGGCGCACGTGCTCCTGCCGGCGGCGGGCACCGGGCCGCGCATTTTCTACCTCGACTAGGAGCACCGCGGTGACGCCTGAATTGTTCATCACTCGGCACAACGAGCTGGTTGACCCGTTCCTTCGGGTCTGGAGCTGGCAGATCCCGGTCTACCTGTTCCTCGGAGGCTGGGTCGCCGGCATGATGATCCTGACGGGGTATTTCCTGCTGGGCGGCCGGCACCAGCGCCCGTCCCCGCTGTTGTCGGCCCTGCCCGGCGTCGGCCTGGTGCTGCTGAGCCTGGGAATGCTCGCGCTGTTCCTCGACCTCGAGCACAAGCGCTACGTGTGGCGGCTCTACACGACCATCCAGCTCAGTTCACCGATGTCGTGGGGCGCCTGGATCCTGCTGTTCGTCTACCCGGTGCTCGTGCTCAGCTGGCTGGTTCGGCCGCCCGCCATTGTCGCGGACCTGAGCCTGACGATCGAGAACGCCTCGATTTCCCTTCGCAGCCGTCCGCGTGCGGTCAGCCTGATTGGTGCGGCCAACATCGCGCTCGGTGCCGCGCTCGGCGTCTACACCGGGGTGCTGCTGAGCTCGCTCGGCGCGCGGCCCCTGTGGAACAGCGGAGCACTGGGCGTGCTCTTCCTGGCTTCAGGAGTATCCACGGCTTCAGCCTTCGCCCACCTCGTGACGCGCAGCCTCGAAGAGCGGGCTTTGACGGTCCGCATCGACAACATCGTGCTGGCATCCGAGCTGGGGGTGCTGGCGCTGTTCATGTTCGGACTGCTCTCGGGCAGTGCCGCCCAGATTGAGGGAGTACGGCTGATCCTGGGCGGGGTCTATACCGCTCCGTTCTGGGTCCTGGTGATCGGACTGGGCATCGTCATTCCGCTGGTGATTCAGATCCTGGCCGCTCGCCACCTCGTGCAGCACACCCCCATCGCGCCCCTGATGGTCATGGCGGGGGGATTGGCGCTCCGCTGGGTGATCGTGTCGGCCGGGCAGATGAGTCACTGGACGCGTGGGGTGATGGGACTTTACTAGGGGCTAGGGGCTAGGCGCTAGGGGCTGGGGGCTAGGCGCTAGGGGCTAGGGGCTAGGGGCTAGGCGCTAGGGGCTGGGGGCTAGGCGCTAGGGGCTAGGGGCTAGGGGCTAGGGGCTAGAGCCGAGGGGCTGGGCGGTGTTGGCAGGAGGGCGGCAGACATGTGGAATCCAAGGAGCACGCGATGACTACGACAACCGCCGAGGGGATCGGCGTTCCCCTGGAGGAGGCGCGAGAGTCGGCCGTCGAATCGGCGCAGCCCTACATGAATCCGTACCTGGCCGGCATCGGCCTCGGCCTGACGCTGCTCGCGGCCTTCGTGCTGGTCGGTCGGGGCTTGGGCGCCTCGGGCGCGTTCAATTCACTGGTGGCCTGGATCGTGAGTTCGGTGGCCCCGGCGCATGCACGGGGCAACGAGTTCCTCGCGGGCTATCTCGGCGATGGCAGCGCGTCGCCGCTCAAGGCGTGGCTGCTGTTCGAGATCGTTGGGGTCTTCTTCGGCGCACTCGTGTCCGGGATCCTCGCGCGCCGGGTGCAGATCATGGTGGAAAAGGGTCCGCACGTCTCGACGGGGCCCCGGCTGGCCGGCGCCTTCACGGGCGGCGCGCTGATGGCCATCGGGGCCGCACTGGCGCGGGGATGCACCAGCGGGCAGGCGCTCACCGGGGGCTCGCTGCTCAACCTGGGCAGCTGGGCCGCCATGATGATGATTTTCGCCGGGGCTTACGCCATGGCGTACTTCGTAAGGTGGCAATGGCGATGATGGCACCATTTCTCAAGTTCGGCGCGTTTGGCGACGAAACGAGCCTGGTCGTCGCGTTCCTGATTGGCATCGGCTTCGGATTCTTCCTGGAACGCGCGGGCTTCGGCAGCGCCCGCAAGCTGGTGTCGCAGTTCTACCTGAACGACCTGGCGGTCTTCAAGGTGATGTTCACCGCGATCGTCACGGCCATGCTCGGCGTGACCTATCTCGGATGGATGGGTTGGCTCGACCTGTCGCTCGTGTATCTGACGCCGACGTTCCTCTGGCCGCAGATTGTCGGAGGACTGGTGCTCGGATTCGGATTCGTCATCGGCGGGTACTGTCCGGGCACCTCAGTGGCGGCGACCGCGGTGGGCAAGGTCGACGCCGTTGTGTTTCTTGGAGGCATCGTCTTCGGGACGCTGCTCTTTGCAGAAGGCTTCCCGCTCATCAAGGGTTTCTACAACAGCTCAGCCATGGGTGTGCGCACCCTGCCGCAGGCGCTGGGCCTGCCGTTCGGTGTCGTGGTTTTCGCGGTCGTGCTGATGGCGATTGGCGGGTTTTACGGAGCGGGGCTTCTCGAACGGAAATTCGCGACCCGCACGGGGGCGTAGGCGATGAGCAACTGGCTGACTCGACGGACGCTCAATCAGAAACTGGCGATCCTCGCCGCCCTGCTTGGCGCGGTGGCCCTGCCGGCTTCGCCCTATCGCGGATCGCGCGTGACGCTCGACATGAAGGAACTCGCCGCCCTCGTGCAGCGAGACCAGGACCACGTGACGCCGCTCGATCTCGCGTCGTGGATCATCGCGAATCGATCGGATTACCGGCTGATCGACCTGCGAACCGACGTCGAGTTCGGGGCCTACCACATCCCCGGCGCCGAGCATGTTTCCGTCGCGGGCCTGCTCGACGCCCAGCTCGGGAGGCAGGATAAGATTGTGCTCTGTTCGGAGGGCGGCGAGCGCGCGGCGCAAGGCTGGATGTTCCTGAAGGCGATGGGCTACACGGGTGTCTACGTGCTGAGAGGCGGAATGGCGGGCTGGAGGAGCGACGTGCTCTGGCCGACCCTCCCCTCCGGCGTATCGTCGTCAGACGCCGCGAGCGTCGAGCGATTGAAGTCGATCAGCGCATTCTTCGGCGGAGCGATCCGGGCGGCTGGCGACGAGAAGATAGCCTCGCAGACGCTGACCCTTCCGAAAGTCGAGGCCCCAGCGTCGATCGCGGGCCCGGCCAGCCCCGTGGGCCGGAAGAAGAAGGAAGGGTGCTAGCCCTCTTGCGAGCCATCGGGGAACCTGCTGGCTGACACCCGCGGCGTCGAATGGAGAGGTACGGTCATGCGAGCAACCGTGTGGTCCTGCCTGCTCGTCTTCTCGATCGCCGGCTCGGCTCAAACCCCCGACAGGCCCGATTTCTCGGGTCGATGGATCCTTGTGAAGGCGGAAGGCGTCGACTCGAGGACCGCTCGAGAGATGACGGTTCGCCAAGGGAGCCCGGTGAGCACGACCGCTGGCGGCACGCAGATGACGCCTTTCATACGAACCTTCTCGGTCGAACGGCGCTTCGACACCGGCGCCACCGAAACCGATCACTACCAGATTGGGATCTCGGGCGGCGTGGTTCCAGGCCTTCCCGAACGAGGCGTTACGAGGCCGGCCGCAGAGAACGAACTGACGTGGACGCATATCTCTGCGGCATGGAAGGGCGGCGCGCTCGTGATTTGGACCGCGAGGTACTCGGGGCCGACAAGGGAATCCGGACCCTTCACCGAACACGAAGAGGACTGGCGCCTCGATTCGGCCGGCAACCTTGTCATCGCCGTCACCGACAGGATCTCCAGCTCCGAAACGAGAACCGGCTCTCTCGTGTACCGACGACAGGACGGTGCAGGCCGATAGCGGTTACCGCACAGTGAGCGCGGCACTCGATATGTCCGCCGCTCACGAGGACACGGAGGCCGGCTCGTGAAACGACTCCTGACCGGAGTGCTCAACGGCGTGCTGCTGGCGCTGGGAATCCTGTCCGCCGGGATGGGACTGAAAGGATTCCTGCTGTCGAGCAACTTCATCGACGGCGGCGTGACGGGTGTGTCGATGCTGCTTTCGAAGACGACGGGACTGTCGCTGGCGTTGCTCCTGCCCCTGGTGAATCTCCCGTTCGTGGCCGTGGGCTGGCACCAGTTGGGTCGTGCCTTCGCCCTTCGAAGCGTACTTGGCATCGCCGGTCTTGCGCTTGCCCTCGTGTTCGTTCCCTACCCCGACGTGACGCCGGATCTGGTGCTGACCGCGGTGTTTGGCGGGTTCTTCCTCGGAGCGGGGATCGGGCTCGCCATCCGCGGCGGCGCCGTGCTCGACGGGACCGAGATCGCGGCGCTGCTCATCAGCAAGCGCGTCGCCATCCTCAAGGTGGGCGACGTCATTCTCGGATTCAATGCCGTGCTGTTCCTGGCGGCCCTGTCCGTGCTGGGCGTCGACGCCGCGCTGTACCTCGATCCTGACCTACGTCGCCGCGTCCAGGACGCTCGACTTCGTGATCCACGGCATCGACGAGTTCACGGCGATCACGATCGTTTCGGATGGCAATGCCACGATTCGCGATCGGATCGTCGGCGAGCTGGCCCGCGGCGTGACCGTCTACAAGGGGTATGGCGGGAAGAGCGGCGCCGAAAAGGACATCCTCTACTGTGTCGTGACGCGGCTCGAGATCGGGCGGGTCAAGGCCATCATCCGGGACGTCGATTCGAACGCGTTCGTGGTCTACCACCCGTTGGCGGGCGCCGAAGGCAGCATGGTTCGACGGACCATCCTGCACTGAGCGGCCGAAGACCTCGGAGCCTTCAGCCGGCAAAACACCTCCGACCCTTCACTCCGGCTTGCCGCTGGTCGATTTCGACGCGGCTCGCTCACTCCCAGATCGGCAGCACGCAGCGCGGGCTGCGTCGGGCGAGCAGCGCGTCGAAGTCGCGCACCGAGTCGCGCATGACCGGCGACGTCGAAGGGTGACAGGTCAGGCACGCCCCCACGCGCAGGATCCGGCGTTGTTCCTCCGCGGTGAACGGCCGGACGTCGTCCCGGGTCGAGACCATGCCACCGCGAGTCTTCAGGAACGGAATCCACGCGCCAGCCGGCAGGTTGTCCTCGGCCATCGACTTGGATGACGCAGTGAAAATCCATCGCCCACCCGCGGCGCCCGGCTCGTAGCGCAGCGTGCCACGCCCATATCCGAGCGCGACCGGGTCGCTATGGCACGACTCGCAGGAGCGCACCTCACGCCGGGTTGTGTGAGGTTCGACGCGCGCGTAGAGGCGCCGGAAGACCACGTCGGATGGGTACCCCGGCTCGCGACTGCGATCGATCGTGAGGATCATGCCCGGCACGAACGTCTCGATGACTTCCCGAGGCGCGCCGGACGGCGTCGAGACGCGCCGAACGCCAAGCGTCGGCAGGTCGGCGGCAAACGCTCCAGCCTTCTCAACCCAGGCTCCCATGACGTCGGCGTCGGCGATCCAGTCGTAGGCGCGCGCCGCAGGGTCGAACGCGGTGTGGCAGGTCGGGCACCGCGGCGCCCACGCGGTGTGGCAGCTGCCACACGACAGCCTGAGGTGGCCTTTGCCTTCGACGCACACGGCGACCGCCGGCTTGACCTCTCTCATCTCGCCGGTGCGCTTGCGCACGAGGCGTGGCGCTCCAGCCGCGTCGACTACCATATTGACCAGCACCTCGCCCGTAGCCGCCCGGACGAACCGGCTGGCGGCAGGGCCGGGCCAGCCGCGCAGGGCCACGATGCGGCGGGACTCGGGATCGATGCCGGCCGCAGCGACGACTGGCAGCGTAGTGCCGGGAAGCGCGTGGCAGTCCTGACACGTCGATCTTCACCTGCTCGCTCTTGCGCCCGTGGGCCACGCCATCGCCCATCACCTCGAGCGAGGTGTGGCAGTCGATGCAATCCAGCCCGCGCTGCTGGTGGATGTCGGGCACGACGCGCTCGAACACCCGCTCGTCCTCGAGCGTGCGGAACCGCGATGGCGACAGGGCGGATGAGCCGCCGGCGCTGGAGGGAGGCTGATACAGCTCCTGCCATCCCTCGTAATTCGTCGAGATACGGCCCGAGCGGCTATGACAACCGAAACATTGCGCATTGCCGATCTCGAGCGAGAGGGCCGGATGCACCGTGGGGGCCTCCGGGGCCTCGCGCGTCTTCTGAGCCTCGTAGCGGACCAGCGCCTCCCTCGCCTCCTGGCTGTACACGAGGTGGCAGGCGTTGCAGCCCCCGCCGCGCGATCGCTCGTCGTTCGGGCCGAGCGCGATCTTTGCCGCACCGATGTGGCACGACGCGCACAGTTGCCGAAGGTGGGTGTCCGCGGCCGACTGCCTGAGGCTTTCGACCCTGGGCGGTTCGGTTGTGGCCATCCGTGCGGTCTCTCCGAACACCGCGCGATCGACGCTCACGATCCCGCTCATCGTGGTCATGACCGACCGCTCGACGCGCGGGATGATCGGCGCGTGGCACACCGACTGCCCGCAACGCCGCACCGCGTTCGCCAGGTTGCCCGCGATGAGATCCATCCCCCGGTGTGCGCGATCCTTGTCGATCGTGAACACGTCGCCGCCGTGGCACGACGCACACCCGACCGCCTCGGGGCGATGAGCGTTGCCGAGGCCGGTGACAGCACGGTGGCAGATCAGGCATCCCTCGGGCCGTCCCAGCACCACTGGAAGCACGGCAGGAACCGGCGTCGCGGCGCCTGCCCCGAATCGCGTGATCAACCCGACGCGAAGGTTGCCCGACCCGGCAGGCCAGCCGGGCTTCCACGCCCAGCTCTCGCCCCGGAGAAACCCGCCCACGCCGCACACGGCCAGGTAGCCGGCTGCCAGCGCCAGCAGCGCGGCCTTCGTCATCGCCGCACCGGTCGGGCGAAGCACTCGAACGGCATACAGGGCTCCGACAACCGCAGCACCCGCCACGACGACGAGAAGCGGCCGGCTCGCCCAGTGCAGGATTTCCTGCAGGCCCAGGAAATACCACGGTCCCTTGACGATGGGATCGAGTCCGTCGTGCAGGCCGGGTGACAGGAAGAGCGAGAGGCCGCAGGTGACGACCGTGACGGCCACCATGGAGGTCGTGCGCGGCCACACTCGTCGTGAGTGCTCGATGAGAAACAGCCATACCGCGATGGTCGCGGTGGCCGCGTGCTGGACGTAGATCAGGTCGAGGCGCTCACCGGAGCCGAACACCATCGTGGCCACCAGCGGCCCCAGGACCGGCACTTGCGAGGTGACGCCGATGAGGATCCGAAGAGCCTGGCGTCCCTCTTCGTCGCCGCGCAGCATGAAACCCGAGAGCATGATGAACAGGAGCAGCGGCACGGTCAGCGTGAGCCGCACCCACACGCCCCGGCCGACGCGCTGCTCGGTCCGCGCCCGCAGGTGGTCCCAGACGTGGAGCAGGGTCAGGACCAGGCAGAGCTGGCCGGCCCAGTAGTGGATGTTGCGAAAGAAGGCTCCCGCCGGGTTGGCGAGCAGGAGGGCGGCTACCGATCCGTACGCGTCCTTCGAATCGTAGGGTACGGCCACGACCACGCCGGCAATCGCGGCCACGACGAAGGAAGCCGCTGCGAATTCGCCGAGGGTGCCCCATCGAAACGCGAGGACCGCGGCGGGCTCGCGGACATCAGGTCGCACGGGCGATCCATCCGCCGGAGGCCGGATCCGGTTCGATCCGAAGGGGCTGGAGCGGCCGGGCCGCGGGACCCGCCGACACCGTTCCGTCGGCCCGGAAGCGCGATCCGTGACACGGGCAGACGGCTTCCTCGCCGACAATGCGGTCGATTCGGCATCCCAGGTGGGTACAGCGTCCGGAGAAGACGCGGAGGGTGCCGTTGTCTTCGCGGTGGACGATGGCAGACGCGACGACGGACAGACCGGCGGGAACGTCGGGCGGGATGGTGACCGACTGGGGCACGCTCATGGTTTCCACGCGGCGGAGCATGGCGACGAGCGAGCCGATGAGCGGCAGGCTCATTCCAAGCGCGACAAGGCGCTTGAGCACGATTCGGCGCGAGCGGCCATCCCGCCGAAGAGGAGCCCGGGCAAGCGGGCCAGGCTGAGTCGCGTCGGCCATCGCTGAATTCTACCCCGGGTGGTGATGGAGCCGGTCGGGGACGTTCGAGCGTACCTGCGCAAGCGATCGGGCTTTTCGCCGCAGAGCGGACAGCAGGGCAGAAGCCGGGCTATCATAACAGGCCCCTTCCGTGCAGACGGGGGCACATGATGCCGATACTCCTGGGAGATCCCGCATGGGATCCGGAAAGTGCAGCCGAGGGCAATCGCATGACGCAGTATGAAACCATGTCGCGCGAGGAACTCCTTGACGCCCTGAAGGCGTTCGCCAAGAACTGGCTGGCGCACGATGGGTGCTGGTTCCTTGCAGCGGAGGAGCGCCTGGGGCTCGATGCCGCGATCGAGCTCGACGCCGCAGCCTGGAAGCGATTCGCGGTGGCCGAGGCGCGACGGCTGATCGAGCTGTTCGGAGTCCCGCACGGCGGGGGCCTGCAGGCGCTGAAGCGCGGGCTGTCCCTGCGGATGTATGCCCTGCTCAACGAGCAGCATATCGACTGGGCCGACAGTTCCCGGACGCTGCGCCTCGTCATCGACGGGTGCCGGGTCCAGGACACCAGGCGCCGGAAGGGTCTTCCCGATTTTCCCTGTCGCCCGGTTGGAGATGTCGAGTTCACCTCGTTCGCGACGACGATCGATTCGCGCATCGTGACGCACTGCGTCAACTGCCCGCCTGACGCCAACGCGAGCGGCGCGTGCACGTGGGAGTTCACGCTCGGCAATGGCGGTCCGGTGTCCCAAGGGTGATGGCGGCCGCCGAGGCTGACCTGATCCCGGGGCTCCTGATCGATCGTGAGCCCGGGCACGCGGGCTGAAGCCCACGTGCTCCATCCCCGGCGTGTACTCGACTGAACCGAGCGCCGGGCTTAGGTCCGATCGATCGGATGCCAGAGCGCCACGCGGCGCCCGGCGGGCCTTTTGCGGCTGAGGGCGCAGTCCGTCTCGCCCACACGAGCATCAGCGTCAGGCCGACCAGCGTCAGGCTGGTCGCCAGCCCCGCCCAGAGGCCCTGCACGCCCCACCCCCACCAGAAGCAGGCCGCATAGCCCAGCGGCAGGCCGATCGCCCAGTGGCCGGCGAGATTGACGACCATCGGGATCCGGGTCTCGCCGCTGCCGCGCAGGATGCCGGTGGAGATCGTCTGAGTGCCGTCGAACATCAGGCAGATCCCCGCGATGGTCAGCAGCGAGGGCCCGAGGCTCAGGACCGCGGCGTCGCGCGTGAAGGCGGCGACCAGGGAACGGCCGGCTGTGAGGAAGACGAGCGCGGCCAGGCCGGTTGAGACTGCGCCAAGCGCCAGCGCCGTCCAGCCCGCGCGCCGTGCCCCGTCCGGGTCGACGCGGCCCACGGCCTGTCCCACCCGCACGGCTCCCGCGGAGTTCAAGCCGAGCGGGATCATGAAGGCGACCGACCAGAGGTTGAGCGCGATCTGGTGGGCTGCCAGCGCCGCCGGCGCCAGCCGGCTCACCAGGGCTGTCGCGACGGCGAACACGCCGACCTCGAAGCTCAATTGAAACGACGCGGGCACCCCCAGCTCGAGCATCCGCCGGATTCCCGGCCAGTCGATCCGCCTGGGCGTTCGTGCCAGGCCCGTATCCTGCCGCCGTTCTCGCATCCTGATCGCGAGCCACAGCACCGCCACCAGGTAGATGCGCGAGAGCAGCGTCGCCCATCCCGTGCCAACGCCCCCGAGCGTCGGCAACCCGAACCGGCCGTGAACCAGGCTCCAGCCGACGGCCGCGTTGACGATGTTGGCGGACAGCAGGGCGATCGTGATCGGGCGGACGACGTTCATCGCCTGGAGGTACCGGCGGAAGACCGTGTAGAGGAGCAGCGGGGGCACGCTCAGCAGAATCGTGCGCAGATAAGGCACGACCAGCGAGGCGACCTCCGGCGCCAGGTTCCAGGACGACATCGAGAGCGTGACGGCGTACAGCATCCCCATCAGCGGGAGGCTGACGAGCAGGGCGAGGTACACCCCCTGGTGGAGCCAGTGATGGCACCGATCGATCCGTCCTGCACCATAGGACTGCGCCACCAGGGTGTCGAGCCCGAGGAGCAGGCCCATGCCGAAGATGCCGAACGCGAGGAACACGATGCTGCCCAGGCCGACTGCGCCGATGGCCGCCGGGCCCAGGGGGCCGACGATCAGCGTATCGACCAGGCCCATCATGCTCCAGCCGATCTCGGCGAGCACGACGGGAACGGCCAGCGTGGCCATGGGGCGCAGTTCCGCTTTCAGCGCGGCATACATCCTTTCATCTTGTCGTACGGTCTGTCGTGGTGTCATCTCGTCGCGCCGATACGGTCATGGGCCAGCTCGCTTCATCCCCGCTTCATCCCCGATGGAGACGCCATGTGCGGGTCGCGGTAGAATGACGCGGGCGCCGGCGACAACGGGTCGGGGCGCGCGTACCCTCGGGGGGAGAACCTTCGTGTCGAAACTGCCCGCGTATCTCGGCGTGATTCGAGCTCCGTTCCTGCTGTTGCCGGTCACGCTGGTTGCCGCCGGTGCGGCTGCGGCCGCGTACGACGAAAGCGTGGTGGCCTCGCGGGCCCTGCTGGCGCTGGTCGGATTGATGGCCCTTCATGCCTCGGTCAATGCGCTCAACGAGGCGAGCGACATGCGCACCGGGATCGACCAGCACACCATTCGCACGCCGTTCAGCGGCGGCAGCGGCACGCTGCCCTCGGGCGCGCTCACCACGCGCGCCGCGTTCCTGACCGGACTGGCAGGAGCCGGAATCGGTCTGTGCGTCGGGTTGTGGCTCCTCACGCGCATCGGCTGGCCGCTGGTGCCGATCATGGTGATCGGCGGCCTGGGCGTGCTCGGATATACGAACGTGCTGGCGCGAATCGGCCTGGGCGAATTCTTCGCGGGGCTTGGGCTCGGTGCGCTGCCGGTGGTGGGCACGGCGCTCGTTCAGCGGGGGCAGATCGGGCCCGCCGCCTGGATGGCCGCTGCGCCGGCCTTCTTCATGACGTTCAATCTTCTCCTGCTGAACGAGTTCCCGGACGAGGCGGCTGACCGGACCGGCGGGCGCCGGAACCTGGTCCTGCTGTTCGGCCGCCGTGCGGCAGCGCTGATCTACGCGCTGGCGGCGATCGCGACGCCCGCCTCCATCATCGCGGCCGTCTTCATCGGCGCGTTTCCGCCGCTGGCGCTCATCGCCGTGCTGCCCTTCAAGTTCTGCTTTCCCGCCGTGCGATGGGCGTTCGTCAAGCCCCGCGAGCCCGTATCCATTCCGAGCCTGGCGGGCAATGTCAGCTGGAACCTCGCCACCAACACCACGCTGGCCATTGCACTGGCCGTGGCCAACTGGTTGAGATTGTAGGCGCCCCGACCGGTCGAAAGGCCATGATCGCTGACGACCCGACTGCACCGGATGGCGCAACCCGCGCGGAAGATCCAGGCGGAGAAGTCCGCTCGTGGTGGCTGGTCCGACTGCGCTGGGGCTCGGTCGCGGGCAGGGTCCTGATCATCCTGGCGTCGTGGCAGAGCGTGCAGATGGCCGGGGCGACCATCGTGCTGCCGGGCCTGGCGCTCGCGATGGTCGCATCGAATGTCGCCTTGTGGCTCTGGCTGCGCAGGCGGCGGGCGGTCTCCATCACCTGGTCCGGGGCCATCCTCACCTTCGACATGCTGCAGCTCACCGCGTTGCTGCACTTCAGCGGGGGAGCGGCGAACCCGTTCAGCGTGTTCTATCTCGTCGACATCACGGCGGCCGCCGTCACGCTCGGCTCCCGGTGGACCTGGTTCCTGACGGTGCTGGGCGTGTCGGGGTATGCGGCACTCTTTGCCGCGCCCATGGCGACGATGGGCCCGCAGATGGACGTCGGCCACGGCGGACCCTTCAGCCGGCATCTCGCGAACATGTGGGTTGCCTTGACGCTCGCTGCTGCCCTGACGGCGTTCTTCGTCACGCGGCTGACGAGCAGCCTTGCCCTGCGGGACAGCGAAATCGCAGCGATGCGCGAAAGCGCGGCCCGCCGGGCACGTCTCGCGGCGCTGACGACGCTGGCGGCCGGAGCGGCTCATGAGCTGGCCACGCCGCTGACGACCGTGGCAGTCGTCGCCGGCGAACTGGAGCGGTCGATCGGATCTGCGCCGTTCGGCCCGGACGGGAAATTCGGCGACGATGTCCGCCTCATCCGGGCCGAGGTTCAACGCTGCAGGGACATCCTCGAGGAACTGGGGCGGCAAACCGGGAACGCGGCGGGCGAGATGCCGGCCCGCTTTTCCATCGACGCGGCCGCGCGAGAGGTGATCGAGCGTCTGAAACCATCCGCCGCCTCTCGCGTGAGCCTGACGACAATCGGCGGCGGCGTCGAGGCCTTCCTGCCGCGGCGTGCACTGACTCGGGTCGTCGTCAGCCTCATTCAGAATGCCCTGGACGCATCGACGTCCGGGCAGCAGGTCGAGGTCGAATTCCGGGCGGACAGCCAGTTTCACGTGCGCGTGCACGACCAGGGAGCCGGCATGTCGTCCGACGTGCTGGCCCGCGCCGAGGAGCCGTTCTTCACGACCAAGCCCGTCGGCCAGGGACTTGGCCTGGGGCTGTTCCTGGCGCGGAATTTCGCCGAGCAGCTCGGCGGCCGTCTCGACATCGCGTCAACCCCTGGGCAAGGCACGACCGCCCACCTGGACCTGCCGCTAGGCGTCGGTGACCATGACCAACCTTCCTGAATCGGCGCGCTCCCTGCTCATCGTCGAAGACGACGATCGTCTGCGCGGCCGCCTCGCGCTGGCGCTGCGCGACCGAGGATTCGAAACTCGCGAAGCCGGCGACTTCGACGGTGCCGTCCAGGCCGCCCGGGCGGACAGCCCCGAGTACGTGCTGGTCGATCTTCGGATGCCCGGTCCGTTGACGGGGCTGGACGTGATCCGCGAGATCAAGGCCATCGATCCGACCACCGTCGTGGTCGTCCTGACCGGGTACGGTTCGATCGCGACGGCGGTGGAAGCCTTGCGGCTCGGGGCGTCCGAGTACCTGACCAAGCCTGCCGATGTCGACCAGATCATCGCGGCCCTGTCGCGCTCGGCGACGACTCCGCCAGCTCCCGGCGGACAGGACCAGGTGCCGTCACTGGCGCGGGTCGAGTGGGAGCACATCAACCGCGTGCTCGTCGACTGCGGCGGCAACGTCTCGAAGGCGGCGCGCCTGCTCGGGATCCATCGCCGATCGCTCCAGCGCAAGCTCAGCCGGTTTCCTGCCGCGCGCTGAGCTGGAGCCAGGCCCCTAGCCTCTGGCCCCAAGCCTTCCAGCTACAACGGGAGCCCCCCCGGCTCTGCCGGGGGATTGTTACAGCGCGCCGGCCGGGATGCAGCGTCGGACAACGGACGGGGTGATATGGCCCCTGACCCCGCTGTCCTCCGAGCGGGTTCGAATGGAGGCGAGTGTCCCGACTCGGCTTCTACGCGTCAGGCGCGGGCCTGGTGCGAATGTGAATGAGCGTGTAGGCGGGGCACCAGCCGAGGGCACCCGTCAGCAGCGGGACGAACCCGACGACCTTCAGGACGGTGCCAAAGGTGCCAGCCACCACCCCTGCCCATCCCAGATAGAGCATCACGACTCCAATCGCCACGCGGATTGCCCGATCCCATCCGGCTTCGTTCATGAGTCCCATCATCATCGACCTCCTGTGTCGTACTTGATGGATTCAGCAGATCCCGGGAACGTAACGTTTCGACCGTTTGGTCGAAGACAACGACGTGGTGGTCGAGATGTCGCTCGATCGCGGCCGGCCGGCTCGCCTCCGGTTTGACGATAACGTCTCGCGGCCCAGAGAGTTACGCGCGTCTTCCGGAGCGGGGCACATCTGGCGCCTCTCTTGCCCTTACCAGTCGCATCCAGCGCCGTCGCGCTGGGCGGTGCTCATGAAGTTGAGCGAGGAGAGAAAGCCATGAAAAAGTCAGTTGTGCTCGCGTTGGTGGTCTTGCTGCTCGGCGCAGCGACCGCCATGGCCCAGACCCCGCAGAAGCCGGCCGTTCCGCAGCAGCCAGGCACTCATGTCGGGCCGAACTTCGTCGATGCCAACGGTGACGGCATCTGCGACTTCTACCAGACGGGCACCCGCCCGGGACGCCAGGGAACTGCCCGCGGCGGATTCGGGCCGGGCGATGGCACCGGCAACCGCGGCATCGGGCCGAAGGACGGCACGGGCTTCGGCGCCGGTCACGGGCCCGGCGCAGCCGCCGGGCTGTGCGACGGGACCGGACCGAAGGGACCTGGCCGCGGCCGGGGGCCCCGTCGTTAGCATTGCGAATTTCGGGGGGCGAGGCCGTCGCTTCGGCCTCACCCCCTGCCGGCACCGCGGGTTCAGCGACCCGCCCGAGGGAGCAGGGGACGCAGTCATGATTCCTGGATTCGCCCGAACCGATCGAAGCACGTTACTACCCGCAGCACGCGCGCTTGTCCTGTGCCTGGGAATCGGAGCCGTTGGGGCTCGACTGGCGTTTGCACAGCCGGCGATCAGTGTTTCGCTCGGACAGAGCTTCGGCTCGGTCACTGCAAACGCGGAGGCCGAGAACGCCCTGCCAGCCAGAAGCGGCACGATCAAGGTCGAACAATTGCTGGCAGACAGCCGACTCAGGCTGTTCTACGGGCTGGAGGCGGGGAACTATGCCGTCGATGGGGACTGGCAGTTTCTGCTGCACACGGGCGGCGCCACCTACTCTCAGCGATTGGGCAAGGATTCCCCGCACACGATCTATGTGTCAGCGCTCGGCAGCTGGCGCTCCAATGGGGCAGCGTGGGCAACGGCGAACTACAGGTCGGCGGCGATTCGCACCAGCCTGGAGTTGAAGCCTGGCGAGATCTTCACCGGCCGCGCCGGATATCGGGTCGAACGAAGGATCTTTCCGGGGCTGAGCGCCCAGTCTCAGACCGAGCAGGACGGATTCATCAGCGTGCTGGCGAGCCTTCCGACCCGAACGACTCTTATCGGCGAGGTCCATGTCGGCAGCAAGTCGTACGGATCGACGGGTGAATCCAGCCCGGCTGCGAGCATCACGGACCCCGCGCCAGGACGTGGGACGGGCACGGGCCGCAGCATCGGCTGGCGATCCGGCAGTCCGATCTCGATGCCGCCGGCTGAATCGGGGCCCTCCGGCCAGGTGACGTGGATGGGGCGCGTGGCTCAATCGCTGTCGGACCGGACCGGCGCTATCTTCCAGGCGACGAGGCGCACCACCTTCGGACGCCTGCCGGGCCAGGTGCTCGTGACCCCGGCGCTGTTCTCGGAGGACGGCGTCTACGACGATCCATTTGCGTCGAACGAGTCGGAACTCACCGCAGCCCTCAAGCACCACTTTGCGAGTGGAATGGCGATTGAAGGCAGCGTCAGCGCAGTACGACGCGACTTCAACAACCTGGTCCCTCTGACCTCGAGCGGGGAGATTCTGCCTGGCGAGCCGCTGCGGAGCGATCGGCTCTCGCGCCTCAGTGCCTTGTGGCGGGTACCGGTGTTGCCGCAGAAGACCGGTCCGCTCGGCGTCGAACTCCACTTCGATTACCAGTTCATCAGGCATCGGTCCAATGACGCGGCGGCGAACTACTCGTGGCACTCGTTCGGGCTGGGGCTGTCGGTGAGCTACTGATGATGCGCAGGATTGTGGCACCCGCTCTCCCCGGCGTCGCACGCGGGCTCACCCTGGCCACGTGTGAGCTCCAGGATCCAGCGGCGGGCCGATTCAAGCGCTCGCCGTCGATTTGACGAAGATCCATTCGCGACGTAGGCTGGCGCGAGTTCGCGTGGAGGTTCGTGTTCGCCGCCTCCGGCGTCATCCGACTGGGCAAGCCGCATGCCGAAATTTCTGCGTGGTATCTCGCCTCTCTTGGCGGCCAGCCTGGTGACGGCTGCCGGCCTGGTGCTGGTCGGATGGTTTGACTACAGCGCCACGCGGACCGAGTTGCTGAGGCTCCTGAGGGACCAGGCGACGTCACTTCGGCAGACGGTGGCTGCCGCCGCACGATCAAATGAAATGGCAGGCGCGCAGGCCGAGCGGCAGGTCGTCGAGCGGCTGCTGGACAACGCTCGCCTGCTCGTCGAGCTGGACCGCCATGGGTTCCTGAACGCCAGCGTGCTAAACGAGATCGCCGCAAAGAACCGTCTGTTTCGGGCGACGGTGATCGGTCCCAACGGGTCCCGCGAGATGTGGGGCGGGCCCGCCGGCGGACCGGGCGGCCCGCCGGCAGGACGGGGATTCGGCGGCGCGCTCGTCCAACGGCTCCTCGATGGCCGCGAGCCCGAGGCCGTGAGCGAGCTCCACGACGCGCGGTGGGGCGGGGGCGCGCGGATCGCGGCCGGTGTCCGTCGTTCGGGCGGCGGCGCCATCGTATTGAATGCAGACGCCACCGACGTGGCGGCCCTGCAGCGGCAGACCTCGCTCGACAGTCTCGTCAACGACATCGTGGCCTCGACCGGCGGCCTCGCATACCTGATGGTCAACGGTCGGGGGCTCAGTGTCGCGCATGGCGAATTGCCGCCGGACTCCGACAGCTCCGTCCAGCCCGACGCGGTCAGCCGCCCGCCGGCGACCCCGGTCGAACGCGAAATCGTCGTGAACGAGCGACCCGTGCTCGATCTGTCCGGCCCGTTGGAGCTTGGATCGACGGGGACGGCGGTGATCAGGCTGGGCCTTCGGCTCGACACCCTGCGACAGGCGGAGCGCCGACAGGCCGTGCGGGTGGGCATTTCGCTGCTGGGCGCCCTCGGGCTGGCCCTGCTCGCCTTGTGGTCGCTCTGGTTGCGAAAGGCCTACGGGAGGCTGAGCGCCAGGCATCAGCTCGCCGAGGCAGCGCTGCGCCGGCGGGACAGGCTGACTGCCATGGGCGAGCTTGCCGCGACGGTGGCCCATGAGGTGCGAAACCCCCTCAATGCGATCGCGATGAGCGCGAAGCGTCTGCGCCGCGAGTACCTGGAAGTCGCGCCTCCGGCCAATGAGCAGGATCGCGAGGACATGGGACAGCTGCTTCGCGTGGTCGAACAGGAGACACAGCGGATCAACGGAATCGTGCAGCAGTTCCTCGAGTTCGCGCGCCCGCCCCGCCTGGTCCTGCAGCGCGCCGCCCCGGCGGAGATTGTCCGCTTGTCTGTGAGGGCCTCTGCCGACTACGCCGCCGCTCGCGAGGTGACGCTCGAGGAGACAAGTATCGATAGCGCGGATCTGGCCATCGATCCCGGCCAGATTCGCCAGGCGGTCGACAACCTCGTGCGGAACGCGATTGAAGCGACGCCTCCCGGCGGACGCGTCACGGTCGCCGGCCGCTCGACGCGGGAGAGCTACGCGATCGAGGTGCGAGACACCGGGCCCGGCATCGACGCCGACACCCTTCCGAAGATCTTCGACCTGTACTTCACGACCAAGGCAAATGGATCCGGCGTCGGGCTGGCCGTGACCCAGCACATCGTCAGTGCGCACGGGGGCACAATCGAGGTGGAGTCGGCGCCAGGGGCCGGGACCTGCATGGTCCTGCGCCTTCCGGTGTCCCGACCGGAGGTGGGGCGTGTCTGAAGCGGTCATCCTGATTGTCGACGACGAAGCGACGCAGCGGGAGGTGCTGGCCGGATTCCTCCGGAAGCGGAAGTTCGAGGTGGTGCAGGCGGCGAGCGTGGACGAAGCGCTCCGCGCGGCGTCGGTGAGGACCATCGACATGGTACTGACCGATCTCAAGATGCCGGGTGGGAGCGGGATCGATCTGGTGCAGGGCGTTCACGCCATCAATGCCGACGTTCCGGTGATCGTGATGACGGCGTTCGGCACGGTGGCGAGCGCGGTCGATGCCATGAAGCGTGGGGCGGCCGACTACCTGACCAAGCCCATCGATCTCGACGAGCTCGAGGTGCTCGTCGCGCGGACCCTCGAGCGCCGGGCCCTGGTGTCCGAGAACAGGGAATTGCGTCAGCAGGTCGAGACCCGCTACCGACTGGCCGGGCTCGAGACGTCGAACGCGGCCATGGCCGAGGCCATCAACACGGCCGCACGGGCCGCCGCCAGCCGCGCGACCATCCTCATTCGCGGCGAGAGCGGAACCGGGAAGGAACTGCTCGCACGGGCCATTCACTACGCGAGCCCTCGCGCGAAGGGTCCGCTGGTGGCGGTGAATGTCGCGGCCCTGCCCGAGACACTGCTGGAATCCGAGCTGTTCGGCCACGAGCGCGGGGCGTACACCGGCGCCGATCGCGAACGGCGGGGGCGATTCGAGCTGGCTGACGGGGGCACGCTGTTCCTGGATGAAATCGGCGACCTGCCGCGAGGGACCCAGGTGAAGCTGCTCCGCGTGCTGCAGGAGCAGACCCTCGAGCGCCTCGGGGGATCGCGAACGATCAAGGTGGACGTGAGAATCGTCGCAGCCACCCATCGCGACCTCGATGCCATGGCGCGCGCCGGCGAATTTCGGGAGGACCTCTACTATCGCCTCAACGTCGTGTCCATCGAGATTCCGCCCCTCCGAAATCGCCGCGAAGACATCGCGCTGCTGGTCGACCAGTTCCTGAGGCGGTTCAAGGCGGAAGGCGGATCGCGGGTCGAGGGCATCTCCCGGGAAGCGATGGACCTCCTGTCCAGGTACCACTATCCGGGAAATGTCCGCGAACTCGAGAACCTGATCCACCGGGCGGTCGTCCTCGCCCGCGGAACGATGATCACGACGGCCGACCTGCCCGTGCATGTCGCCGACCTGCAGGCGGAACAACGGACCGGCGACGTCGCCTTCGTTCAGCGCGTCGGCGAATTCGAACGCGCGCTCATCGTCGAGGCCCTTGGTGAGGCGAATGGCGTGCAGACCAGGGCCGCCCGGACTCTCGGGATGAGCGAGCGCCACCTCCGCTACAAGCTCCGCAAGTACGGCATCCAGCCCGAACAGCTGGCGAACCGGCAGAGTTAGCCCGGGCACACCGCCATCTGTCCGCCGCGAGTGCCCGTCGAGGTCGCGACCGGTGCCTTCGCCGCAGGCGCGGCCGGCCTGGGCCACACGTTGTCACTCGGGTCTCTGTCAGGGAACCGGCAGCCGGGATCCAGGACGATCGAGGTAATCGGACGCGCTCCGAAGTCGAGCTTCGCCTGGAACGTGCGGCTCCCGCCGAACCACACATCGACCGGCCATGTCACAAGGGCCGTCGTCGCATCCACCATCTTCGCATTCTTCATCGGCTTGATGGCCGGACCGGTGGCGGCGAACTTCACCTTCAGCACGACCGGTGACGGCATCTGCCCGTCCTGCCGCACCGTCACCGTCGTCAGGCCGGGTGTGGTCGTGACGGCGGCAATCGATCCGTCCACCGACTCGGTCGTCCAGAGCCAGTCATACCAGAACCAGTTCAGGTCCTGCTTGAGCGCCCGGTTCATGAAGAACAGGTAGTCCCACGGCGACGGGTGCTTGAACGCCCAGGCCTTCGTGTACTCGCTCATCGCGCGCTGGACCTCGGCGTCGCCGACAATCCCGCCGAGCATCGAGAGCATGAGCGGTGTCTTTCCGTAGGTCTGAAAGCTGTACATGTTGCCTGCGTAGTTGGCGATCCACATCATGGGCGGCTCTTCTTCGTTGCCGCTGATGCGGCCGTAGCTCTGACCGAGGGAATCCAGAACCGGCGGGACGCCCCGTGCATCGGCGGCCGACAGGATGTTCATGTACTGGTTGAATCCTTCGTCCATCCAGCCGTACCAGGTTTCGTTGGTGCCGACCATCATCGGCCACCACTGGTGGCCCGTCTCGTGATCGGCCGCGCCCTGGTTGGAGTTGATGACCATCGGGTACTCCATGCCCGCGCTCGGCCCGTCCTGAAGCGTCAACTGGGGGAACGGGTATGGCGCCCACAGCCTGGAGTAGAACTCGAGCGCGTGCCGGGCAATCTGACCGGCCCGGGTGTAGAGGTTCGCGTCGTCGGGCTGATAGAGCATGTGAATCGGGACGGCGCCCTTGCCGGGAATCGTCGCGCGCGTCGCATGCCACACGAACTGTTTCGCCGTGGCCCACGCGAAGTCGTTCACCATGTCGGCCACCATGTGCCAGACGAGCCGGTCGCCGGCCGCAGTCGCCTGGCCGGGCCCCGCTTCATCCTCCCCGACAATCGTGGTTTCGTTGTCCGACTCGAGGACGTGCGACAGGCGCTCGCGTGATTTCGCCGTCAGCACTTCCTGGGGGTTCTGGAGCACACCCGTGCCACTGACGATCCAGCCAGCGGGCACGTCAATCTTCACGTCGAAGCGTCCGAAGTTGTTGTAGAACTCGGCCGGCCCGAGGTAGAGGCTCGTATCCCATCCGCGGAGATCGTCGTACTTCGCGATTCGCGGGTACCACTGCGTCGGCTGGAACAGGGTGTGGTCGAATCGCTGCGTCATGCGGTGACCGCGCCCGTTCGGGCCGCCCGGCAGCTTCGTGTGCCAGGCAATTTCGACCGTCGCGTTCGACCTGGCCGCGACCGGCGTCGCGAGCGAGATCCGCGCGACCGTCTGATCCAGGCCGGACGCGGAAAGCCTTCGTGCGCCGGCTCCGCCCCGGCCTCTCCCGCCCGAGGGCGGAAGCGCGAGATCCACGGCCTCGCCGTTGACGGCGATACGCGTGACGACCATGCCGTCGGTGTTCTCGGCCGGGACGGACATCCCGCGAGGCACCAGCCCGCGAAAGATGTTGTGATCGAGGCGGAGCACGATCTCGGTCAGGTCCTGGGGGCTCGTGTTGTGGAGGAGGATCGTCTCGGTGCCCGTCAGCGTGTCGATCTCCGGGTCGAGCCGCACGCTGATCGTGTAGTCGACCTGCAGCTGCCAGTAGTTGGGCCCCGGCCGGCCCGACGTGTCGCGGGTTCCGGCCTCGAATGCACGACGGATGGAGTTGGTGAGCGGCACGTCGCGTCGGATGGCGCGCGGGACCTCCGCGTTGACCTGCGCCTGCGCGGCAGGGTGGGCCTGCGCGCCGATTGGCCGAGGTTGAACCCCCTGCAGCACGACTGGACAGATGAGCGCCAGAAGGAGCGTGACGCGACGAAGCATGGGCGTACTCCCGCCTTTGAAGATGCGTTCCGTGATGGAGCCGGTGATGGATCGCATCGTATCGGGGCGGCCGCTTCACGGTCAACCCGGGGCCTCCCGGCGAGCCCGCCAGGACTGCGGCGAATGACAATCGTGTTCCGCCCAAGCCCTCGCCGCGGGTATCGTAGTGGCGTCACAGCCTGTCGCGCGACGGGCAGCAGCCATTCCTGGCAGCCCAGCGGGGGAGAAGGACGGCGCCATGCAGACGTTGATTGATCTGGCCTACGATTCATTCCCGGCAGGGCGGGCTGGAGCGGCACTCCTCGTACTCCGGCTGTTCGTGGGCGTCGCGTTCATCCTTCACGGGATGGGCCGCATCCGTGACCTGACGGGCTTCGCGGCCTTGTACCACATCTCGTGGGGGCAGGCCCTGGCGGCGAAGCTGACTCAGATCATCGGCGGCGTGTTCCTGATCGCCGGGTTCCTGGCGCCCGTTGCAGGCCTGGGCATCGCGACGACGATGGCTGTGGCGACGGTGATCCTGCGCCGGAAAGGCGAGCCGTTCATCAATCCGGCCGGCCACAGCTGGGAGAATTCGGCGTTCTACGTGCTGGCGGGCATCGTGATCGCGCTGCTTGGTCCGGGGCGCTTCTCGATTGACGCGCTGATATTCGCCGGTCCCCGCTAATCCCGGGGCTCACGAGATCAATACAAGGGGGCCCCGGGATCAAGCGGGGTTGTCAGATGGGTGGCCATGCATCCGGCGGCGAGCGGGCCTGGAGCTGCTGGGCTCCAGCCACCGCGCGGACTGGGAACGCGAGATCGGGGGGGATTTCTCGAACCCGGCACGTCCTGAAGGCGGGCAGTTTTGCCGTGCGCCGCCTTGCCATTACACTGGCTCAGATCTCACCGGAGGTTGTATGCGCCACAAACCGTTAGCGTTCGCAGCCGGATTGTTGATCTGCGCCTCGTCGGCCCAGGCCCAAGGCCCCCAACCCGGGGTATCGTCACCATCCCAGACGCCGGCCGGCGCCGTGCAGAAACAGAGTGTCGGCGAAAAGCCGATAGCATCCTTGCCCTACACGCCCGGCCTGGACGTGACCGCAATGGACCGGCAGGCCGATCCCTGCGTCGACTTCTACCAGTACTCGTGCGGCGGCTGGATGAAGAACAACCCTCTTCCAGCCGATCAGGCCGGATGGAGCGTCTACGGCAAGCTGTTCCAGGACAATCAGCGGTTCCTGTGGGGAATCCTCGACGAGCTTTCCAGGAAGACAACCGGGCGCACACCCACGCAGCAGAAGATCGGCGACTACTTTGCGGCGTGCATGGACGAGCCGGCGGTCGACAAGCTCGGGAGCAAGCCGCTCGCGCCGGCCCTCGCTCGAATCGATGCCATGAAGTCGATCCGTGACCTGCCGGCTGTGCTGGCCGCCCTGCACCTCGAGACATCAGGCAACGGCTTCCTGTTCGGCTTCGGGTCGAACCAGGACTTCGCCAACTCGGAGTCGGTCATCGCGTTCGCCACCGCCGGCGGCCTCGGTCTGCCCGACAGGGACTACTACACCAAGGACGATCAGCACTCCGTCGAACTGCGCCGGAAGTATGTGGCCCACGTTCAGAACATGCTGCAGTTGCTGGGTGACAGGCCCGACGTTGCGAAGCGCGAAGCTGCCACCATCATGGACATCGAGACGAACCTGGCAAAGGCTTCTCTGACCCGTGTCGAGCAGCGCGATCCGTACAAGCTCTTCCACAAGGTCGACTTCAAGGGCCTTCAGGCGCTGACGCCCGGCTTCGGCTGGGCGGCCTACCTCAAGGGCTCCGGCCTGCCCGCGCAGGATACGTTCAACGTGACACAGCCCGTATTCTTCGCGGAGCTCGACAAGCAACTCACGTCCAGGAGCCTCGACGACCTCAAGACCTACCTGCGGTGGCACCTCGTCCACGCCGAAGCGCCATTTCTCTCGAGCGCGTTCGTGAACGAGAGCTTCGACTTCTTCAGCAAGACGCTTCGGGGCGTCCCGCAGCTTCCTCCGCGCTGGAAACGCTGCGTCGGCCTCACGGATGGTCAGCTTGGGGATGCCCTCGGGCAGGAATTCGTCGCTCGCGCCTTCAGCCCCGAGCTCAAGCAGAAGGCGCTGACGATGACCCGGCAGGTCGAGCAGGCGATGCAGGACGACATCAACCAGCTCGACTGGATGAGCCCTGCCACCAAGGCGAAGGCGCTCGAGAAACTCCACTCGATCGTCAACAAGATCGGCTACCCGGACAAGTGGCGCGACTACAGCGCGGTTGGCATCGACCGCGCCGACTTCGCGGGCAACGTTGAACGGGCGACGGTGTTCGAATCGAAGCGCCAGCTGGCCAAGATCGGCAAGCCCCTCGATCGCGGCGAATGGGGCATGACGCCCCCGACGGTGAACGCCTACTACGACGCGCAGATGAACGACATCAACTTCCCGGCCGGCGTCCTTCAGCCTCCGCTCTACGATTCGAAAATGGACGATGCGCCCAACTACGGCAACACCGGCGGGACGATCGGCCACGAGCTGACCCACGGTTTTGACGATGAGGGACGGCAGTTCGACGCCAAGGGCAACTTGAAGGACTGGTGGACGGCGGAGGACGCGAAGAACTTCACGAGCCGCGCGCAGTGCGTGGTCGATCAGTATGCGAACTACACGGTTGTTGACGATATCAAGATCAACAGCCAGCTGACCGAAGGCGAAGACGTTGCGGATCTCGGCGGGCTGATCCTCGCGTGGATGGCGTGGAAGGACCAGACGAAGGACCAGCGCCTGGTGCCGGGCGACGGCCTGACGCCCGAGCAGCGTTTCTTCGTCGGCTACGCGCAGTGGGCCTGCGAGAACCAGCGCCCCGAGAACCTGCGCGTCAGCGCCATCACCGACCCGCACTCACCCGGCAAGTACCGCGTGAACGGCCTGGTGGTGAACATGCCGGAGTTCCAGCAGGCCTTCTCGTGCAAGGCCGGCCAGCCGATGGTGAAGGAGAACCGCTGCCGGGTGTGGTAAATCAACCCCATGAACCCTGGCATCCTCATCGCAGTACCTCGCTTATGAACTGCTCATCACCGTCGGCCTGGGTCTCTGGCTGGCACGCCGCGAGGCACGGGTCATCCACCGCGAGGGCGGATTCACGCTGGGCGGCCGGAGCCTGCCGACGAGCATCGTCGCGGTGACACTGGCGCTCACCGTCCTGGGCACCGCGCACATCCTCGGCATCTTCGAGATGTCGTGGTTCATGGGAGCCGCGGCCGTCTGGTTTGGCCTGGCGCACGTCATCCTGCTCGTCGTCGTGTGCCTGGCGACGGGCGTCTGGGTGCGGCGTCTGAAGGCGACCACCGTGCCCGAGCTCCTGGAGCGCTTCTACGGGAAGAGCACCAGGCTCGCCGTCAGCTGCGTCATGGCGGGCGTCATCTTCGGGATCCTCACGCTAGAGACCCAGGGGGTCGGGATCGTGTTCTCCGCGATGACCGGCTGGAGCATTCGCACCGGCGCGATTGTCGGGGGCGCGCTGGGCGTCTGCTACGTCGTGTTCGCAGGCATGAAGGAAGTCGGCTGGATCAACCTCATCAACGCCGTTGTGATGTATGTCGGGATCGTGCTGGTGACCATCTTTCTCGCCTTGAAGCTCCCGGGCGGGGACTTTCACATCGTTGCCGACTACTACCGGCAGTCGGGCGCCGACTACATGCTGAGCATCTACGGCACCCCGCAGATCCTGCTGACTTTCGCGCTGGGGACGATCGTGGCAGTGGTATTCAGCCAGGGCATCAACCAGATGCTGCTGCAGCCGGCCATGTCGGCCGACTCGGAAGCCTCGATTCGCAAGGCCCTCTGGATTGCGGCGCCGGTCAACGGGCTGTTCGGCGTGTTCACGGTGGTCATCGGGCTCACCGCGAAGGCGATACCGGAATTCCACGCGCTCGGGCCGAAGGTTGCGGCGACGACGATGATCGTGCAGTTCGTGCCGGTCTGGCTCTCGGCGCTGGTGCTCGCCTCGTTCCTGGCTGCGATTCTCTCGACCTTCGCGATGACGGCGCTCAGCCCCGCGACGATCTTCAGCATGGACATCTACAAGAACCTCTATAATCCGGGCGCGTCCGAGGCCCAGATCACGCGAGTGACGCGGATTGCGATTGTCGTGCTGGCGGTCATCGCCATGGGCGTCGCGTCATTCCTGCCGCCGATCCTGGCCGCCATCAACTGGCTGTTCGCGTGGCTGGTCCCGGTGTTCTGGATCGTCGTGTTCGGGTTGTTGTGGAAGCGCAACGCCACAACCGCGATGACCACGCTGATCGCGGCCTGGACCGCCAACTCGGCCTGGTCGTTCACCTCGCTTCCCGCGGCGCTCCACATGGCCGACATCCCGAATGCATATGTCACGCTGGTCGTCACGCTCGTCGTCAGCGTCACGATGAACACCTTCCTCGGCGGCGAACGCGGCTATTTTCACTCGGACGAGTATCGGGCCGGACTTGAAGCGACATCGCCCGGGGCCTAGTCCCGGCGCCCGGTTGGGTTTAGTACAGCCGGGAATGTAGCACGTGGGCTTCAGCCCGCGTGCCCGGGGCTCACCGATCATCACAAGTGAGCCCCGGGATTCGTCGAGGCACTCAACGCTCCGCCGCCTGGAGGTATCACGTGTTCTGGAACATCTTCATCGAGAGCCTGTCGGTCATCGCGGCCGCCATGGCGGTCGGCTGGTTGATCACGAAGTTTCATCCGGCCCCGCCGCGGTAGCCCGCCGTGAGCGTCCTGAGACACATCGCGTGTGCTTCGCGGATAGGGGAGGGCTGCTCGGACCGGGAAGCAGGTCCGGCAGTCCGGGAGGAGTTCGAATGGAAGAGCTGACCGTCACGCGACTCTGGATGTCGGGTGTCGTGGGAATGATGCTGGTGTTCGTCGCCGTCGCGCTGATCGGGGTGTACCGAAAGAAGCCCTAGCCCGCATGAATTGACCGTGCGCGTTGATGGAAGCCGGCGCCTTGACGAGGCAGCCGGAAGATCGTGCCCTGGCTGGCGTGCTGCCTGTTAGTTCCCGCCTGATCTGACTCGTGCGCGATTTGGCTCCTGGCGAGACTCCGCGATGGGATCGGTCTCAAGTTGACGGGGTACGCTGACGCGACCTTCAAGGCCGGAGCCTGACGGCCTAATTCCAGAAACAGCCTGACCGGCGTGTCATCACGGTCCCGTGTGTTCACGGTTCGTGCACCGCGGACTCCGCTGAGGCTACAATCTCCCCGGCAAGGAGCGCCCAATGAAGACATGTCCGTTCTGTCGTGGAGAAATCAACGATGTCGCGCGCGTGTGCAAGCACTGCCGGAAGGAGTTGTTTCCTTTTGGGGCAGGCATGGCCCAAGTGCCGCCGACAGAGTCGACGCTTCCACCGCAGGGAGCGCCATCTCGACTGCCGCCGACGACAAAGAAATGCCCGTACTGCGCAGAAGAGATTCAATACGACGCGATCAAGTGCCGGTATTGCCACGAGATGCTAACGGACGGAACTCGTTCGGTCAGGCCGGATCCGGGAGAACCCGTCGGGAATCGCAGCACCAGTGACGAACTCTGCGCCAATCGCCAACGGTGAGCAAAATGTGAGGCAACCCGAAAGGCCCTCTCAGGGTGCGAGGAGACCAGCCAAGGCAGGCCTGGCACTCGCTAGCGGAGTCCAGCGGATTATCGCCTCACTCGCCTTGCTCAGTGGGTTTGCCCTCATGTTCGTCCGCGCCGAACCGCACCCGCCTACTGGACTTGGCATTCTGATCGCCTGGTCTGGCGCGACCGCCGTTATGAAGGGACCACTTCTCAAGCGACTGATGGTCGGATTCGGGGGGGCGTTCATCCTCTTTACAATGGCGGTTTCGATAGTACCGACCACGGCGGAGAAGCCCATGCTTCGGCCAGAAGCCGGTTCATCATTGAGCCATCAGCCTGCTAGCACTCAGACGACCTCGCCGAAAGTCGTCGCCGGTGATCCCGTTGCGCCTGAAGCGGCCAGCTCCGAAGCGTACGCCTTCTTGGCAAGCCAAAAGCAGAAGTCAGCGGCGCTGACCAGTGAGGCGATATCACTCATTCAAGCGGATGAGATGTCATCTGCCGCACGGCTGTATGAGCGGCGGCTAGCTGAAATCGAATCGCTGCTGTCTGCCATCGAGAGCAGTCCCAGTCGATTTGGAGCGAGCCGAGACAGCGTTCTCAGCGCCCTTCGATCCGACCGTGACAGCACGGCGTCCGTACTTGAGAAATACAAGGAGTTGTACCGATAGGTTGGGCAAGCCGACAAAGGCGTTTCTCACGAGGAATTGGATTCGCACGTTTCCCTGGGAGACGATGGTGCGTCAAAACTGATCGGACGCACCACTCCTATCTGAGATAGGAACCGAGTCGGTGCTCCCCCGCAGGAGGCAAGGCGCTCTTCACCGAAGGTGGTGCGGTCGCGCCAGACTTGGACCATCCTCGCGTGGTTCTGCACCTATGAGTCAACCGCGAACAAATCGCGGTTCCTTTCTGGAAATCAGGTCGCACGCCAAGGGTCCAACGCCTCGGGCACGCCGTAGACGTCCCACGCCAATCTCGGCGCGCACGCTCGCCGGCGGTGCGTTGCCCTGATCGCAGGAGACGGTCCGAGGGTGTAGAATGCGCCCGAACTCAGTCGTATCAGGAATGACGATGGCTAAGTCACCTGAAGAACCGGGTGCACTCGGCGGCGTCCGTCGTTCAGTGGCGCTTCTATTTCGGAACGGCATGCGCTGACGGGCCTACCGTCGTCGCGGACGAATCTGGCCCGCCACCGACACGCCGACGGAGTCCTGCGGCAATCTCATGACTCGGTGTGGAGCAGGGGCAGGGAGTATTCCCGCGGTTCATTCAGGAACCTGCAGATCACGTGGTTCTTCGTGCTGGGTGTGATCGGGGACACTCTCATATGGAATCGTCAACGCGTCCAGTTGAGCCAATAGACCAACTGGAGAACGGCGTGAAACCGCGCCGCCGATGGGTCCTGTCGACGGAATTGGTGATGGGGTTGCTTGCCCTCGCCATTGTGCCGGCTCTAACACTACCTTGTCATCTTCGGAGCGGTGGATTCCGCCGGAAGCTGTCGATTAGATTCAGCACGTTGCGGGTATTGACGATATAGAGCACCGCCATGATCTCCCGCACCCAGAATCGTACGGTCGGCAACGTCGGACGCGCAGCGGCGGTGTCCCGTTGGCGTTCGAGTTGGAGAAACGTGAACGCCATGGCGGTGAGGACCGCATGATGCGTCCAGCCCCGATAGCTCCGTCCTTCGAAGTGATCGAAGCCGAGTTCGTCTTTCAGTTCGCGATACTGTTGTTCGATGGGCCAGCGACTGCGCACGATGGTGACCAAGTCGCGCAGCGTGGCCGTCTCGTCGAGGTTGAGCAGGTAGTACTTTCGCTCGTCGGTGACCAGCCCGCGCTCGCACAGCAACCACCGCGAGCCGCGACTCTTGGCCGGCCGAACCCGATAGGCGACGAACCGCGCCGCCAGCGGACCTTTGGTCCCCGTGGCCCACTCGATGCGTTCCCACGCCGCCTCCGGCACCGCCGTGGCGACCTCGCTGACCGGCAACGCGCGCGACGCCCCGTCGATCCACACCGTGACGCAGCCCCGAATCGCGACGCCGTAGCGCAACCCCAACTGTTCGAGGCCGCGCCGAAACGCCGCGGTGGAGCCATAATCCGCATCGGTCACCACGGCGGTGATCGTGAAGCCGGCCTTCACCGCGCGTCGCACGTGACTCAGCGCGATGCGCCACTTCTCGCGAAACCGCAACCGCCCGGGAATCCCCGCGCGCGTGCGTCGCTCGTCGTCGGTCGCCCAGGCCTGCGGCAGGTACAACTCGAAGGTGAGCGGCCACGCCAAGCGCTCGCCCACCAAGAGCGTCGACACGGCGACCTGGCAATTCCCGATCTTGCCCAGCGCCCCACAGTACTGCCGTTGCACGCCGACGGAATGCTGGCCTTGCTTGGGCAGTCCCGTATCGTCCACCGCGAGGATGCCCGTGCGCACCGGGACCACCGCGCGCAACCGCGTCCACACCGACTCGGCGTCCCACGGCGAGTGCGTCACGAAGTGTTGCAGCGCCTGGTAGCTGGCGGGATCGCTCAGCCGTCCATGCATGGCCTGCATCGACTTCCGCTCGCTGTCGTTGAACAGCCCGTCGAGGTACCGGCTCGCCGCCTCGCGCTGGGGTCGGCGGCTGAAGCAGCCGCTGAACTGATCGGCAAACGTGCCGAACCGTTCCAATATCTCGCGGGCCGTGCGATCGTCCACGCCCGTTATCGTAGAAAACCCGGATCATTTGTACAAGTACGAAATATTGGATTGTGTTGTACGGTTCCTTGAATCTGACAAGGTAGTGCTAATCCTCGAAGACCACGCGACGGATCCAGTTATCCGGCAGGCTGCCGAGATCACGAACTGGGTGGTGTGGCTCGCATTCTGCGCGGAGTTCTTCTTGAGATTCGGTCTTGAGTCTCAACGCTGGAGCTACCTGCGTCGTGCCTGGTTCGACTTGGCCATCATCGCTATCTCGCCTCCCTTCCTCGTACCTCAGAACTTCGGGTTTCTTCGATCGCTCCGAGCCATTCGCTTGCTGCGCTTGCTTCGGCTCGTGCGGGCATTCGGGGTGGCGCTGCTCGGTCTTCGACTGTCCCGCCGCGTGCTCCTACATCGGCATTTCAACTATGTAGTGCTGGTCGCCGTCGTCACAGTCGGTCTGGGAGCGATAGCAATCTATACGGTCGAGCATGGGACGAGTACCCTCGATCGTGACCTTGGGAGACGCGCTCTGGTGGTCAGTCGTCACGGCGACGACGGTGGGGTACGGCGACATATCACCGACGACCGGAGAAGGCCGGGTGATAGCAGTGGTCCTGATGTTAGTCGGTATCGCGGTGATCGGGGCTTTCACAGCGACGCTCGCCAGCCTGTTCTTTGAGCAGGAGAAGAGCCCCGAGATCGCCCGCCTCGAGGCGCGTCTTGAACAGATCGATTCGAAGCTCGACCAGATTGCTGCGAGGCTAAAGTGAAGTGGCCGCGCTGCCTGACGGCCGTTCTGATTCCCTGCGGAGGTGAATGATCGAACGCCCCAGCCTCGCCCACCTCTATAGCGACCCTGACGTCCGTCAGGGCCAGCGGTTCCATTGGCCTCACGGCCGGCCAGATGGCGCAGAGTTCCGTTGCCGCGGCGTTCTCGGACACCAGCACACCGTACTGCACCGGAACGGCTGCTCGGGGATCTTCCAACACCACGGTGGCGCGTGTGTCGGCTTGTTGCCTGCTGACTGCAAATCGCCTCGTCGGGAGGCGACCGAGGTCGCGGTGCGCGCTACCGGTGGTCGTCACGAGAGACGCACCGCGACATGGTCATTCCCAGCGGGGTACGAGCCCGATATGCTATCCGCGCCGCTGTTCTGGCGCACTTATTGAGCCCCTAGGAGGAGAGTCAGGATGAACCGCCTGATCGTCGTCGGCCTAGCCATCTGTGGCCTGGCAACGGGCCCGAGCCCATGGGAGCAATTCCGCGATGCGTGGACCGGTCAGACCGTCACTCTCAAGCGGCCGCTCTATGAACTGCTGTACACCAATCAGAACATGATGGGGACCGCCATCGCGAAGCGAGACAGTCTCGTGGTCGTCGACGAGACGCTGGGGATCTACTACGAAGGTGGACCAGGCAAGAAGCGTCGCCCCGACTTACAGCGACTATGTGACGAAGTCAGCGCGATCACTGCAACTGGTGGACCCGAGGCGGCTCGGCCGTCTCCGTCCGGCCAAGCACGTTTGCTCACGTTCCCCGTAGGTGTCAAGGTCAAGATCGTCGCAGTCAAGAAGGTCGGGCGAGGTGAGCTCTCGATTGTGCTTCGGGAACCACTCGCGCGAGAGTGGGAGGTCACGACGAGGCTCACGATCCGCCGGGCCCAAGACTTTTCGAAGGCATTCACGGAACGCGAGGCGATCGAGGCAGTCCTTCTGGAATTCTTCGAGCCGGGCTGAGGACTCGCGTGGCGATCAATCGCACCACCGGGCATCGACTATTGAACGCGGACATCTCGACCCCCAAGTCGGGTAGCGAGGTGTGACGTCGTAGACAAACGAGTGGGCACATTCGAAGGTGCCCTTGTCTTGACAGCGTCGAAGAACGGTTGCGAGCTAACTGGCTTTGCTTGATGGGCGAGATCGGATTGGTACCTTGACCTAGTCGGCATGCTGCTGGGTTAGTCCGACTGGCGCCAAGCCAAGATGTGTCTCACCGGGACCGCCCGCCGGCTCGGTGCGCCCCGGCGCTACTTCAGCGCTTCCTGTCCGCCGAAGGGAGGACGCGGCGTCAGCTCCTCGCGCGCAGCGTGGTCGTCCGGCAGTGTCCCGTGCGACAATGCCGACGGCCTGCCCCTGAACTCACTCGAGCCGTTCTTCATCAAGGCCCGGATCGCTCGCGAGGCCGCCAATGGCATCTGTCCCAGGGGAGCGGCAGTCCTTTCTGACGCGCCGGGAATTCATGGTGCTCGCCTCGGCCGTCGTGGTGCCGTCATGCCACCGAGTTGATCGACTCGTCGAGCCGGACGACAATCCGGAGGCCCAGGGCCGCCTCCAGTCGCGTCCCGGCGCCGGGACGACGACGCTCGCGGCCGGCGGGCACATCCTCGGCATTGGAGTTGACCGCGACGGCGGGATCTACGTCCCGCGCGAGTCGACCTCTGGACGCCGACTGCCGCTTGTCGTGATGCTGCATGGGGCGTACGGCAACTGGTCGAACGTCGAGTACATGTGGGTCTGGGCAGAAGCGCTGGGGATGTTCCTGCTGTACCCGGATTCGAGAACGAACACGTGGGAAGCGATTCTTCGGCCCCTACGGCCCCGATGTTGCGTTCATCGACGCCGCACTCGCGCAGACGTTCAGGACGTGCGCGGTGGATCCCGGGCGGATCGCGATCGCCGGGTTCTCCGACGGCGCCTCCTACGCGCTGTCGCTCGGCCTTCTCAACGGGGATGTGTTTGGCAGCGTGATCGGGTTCTCGCCGGGATTCGTCCGGCAGGATCCGCGCCACGGGAAGCCGCGAGTCTTCATCTCCCACGGGACAAACGACCACACCTTGCCGATTGACTCCAGCAGCCGAGTGATCGTTCCGCGGCTGAGAGCCGAGGGCTACGAGGTGAGCTACCGGGAGTTCGACGGGGAACACGTCCTTCCAGAGCAGATCGGCCGCGATGCATTCGAATGGGTAGTCAACCCGCAAGCCGTTCGATGAGCCGTGGACCGTTCTCCAGCCGCGGGCATCGTCAGGCGTCCCACCCGGCATTGAGATGGGGCCGGGTCCAGTGGGGGATGGCCCGCGGCTCCAACACCGGCTCACCCAGGTCCGGGCAGGAGAGGCAATGCGACCCCGCATGGGTACCCAGCCAGATCAGGTTGCGATCCCACTCGACGAACACCGTCTCTGAATCCCCCCTGAACCACGTGCTGTAGTCTTCCATCTTGCCGCCGCGCGGCAGGATGAAATAGACGAGCTCTCTCGGCTGCGTGGACTCGGAAATATCGAACACCCGGATGCCCGCGTTGAAGAACGACAGCACGACGATCTCCGGGCGTGCCGGTCCGGGTGCGATCCAGCGCTGGATGTTACGTGAGCCGAAACGTCCACGTGAAAGGCAGAAGTCGGCGTAGGGCGCGTCCGCGGACGGTTTCGGCCGCGGAACCACCCCGATGACCTTCGGGTCGCGTGGGTTCTTCACGTCGACCACCTGGATGGACTTGTACGGGTGTGGGCCTGTAAAGACCGCGGCGCCGGCCTGACGGGCCGAGCTTCCCGATCCGCAATCGGCCGCTCGTGGACGGGGGCGACGAGTTGCTTCGGTCAAGCGTCGTGCTTTATGTGACCTACCTTGTCACTGCTTGCTGCTGAACTGGTGTGGGGGAGGTTGTCATGAACGCAACCACGGTTCAGGCGGGCTCCGGTATCGACTCCCGGGCCATCGCATCGAGTTGGCAGGGCGAGCGTCTACTGACCTACCGCTGCTGTCTCGGCGAGCTGAGCGCGGAACTACCGCGGGTCGTGCGGCGCCCCTTCACGCTCACCCCCCGGCGGCACCTCCAGACGAGGGATCTTGGCAAGGGCCCGAGCGCGTGAGGGGAGAACACCCGTACTACGATCTCGTCGTTCGTCTCCCCGACGGCGCGACGGACTTGGAGATTCCGCTTGGCGTTGTGTCGAAGCGTTATGGCCTCGTCCAGCACGGTGAATTGCTGGACCGAGTCATCCAAGGTCTTGAAGCGGCCGGACTGCGATGGGAACCACTCGAGACCGACGTGCGGATCACGGAGCTCGGCAGCCGCCTGCACTTCACCGTTCATCTGCCGGAGAAATTCCGGGCGCCCATCGACGACGACGGCCTGGACCTCACAATCGAATGCCTGAACTCGGTGGACGGGAGTCGGTCGCTCAGGGTCGGCATGGGCTGGATTCGGTTGGTCTGCGGCAACGGGCTCTTCGTCGGACGCGTCACTGCGTCGATGCGTCGTCCGCACATCGAGTCACTTCACGTCGGACGTGTTCCAGCGCTGGTGGCCGCCGGCTTCAAGGCAGCCGAGGCTGACGCTCTCGCATGGCGGACTCGAGCGCAAACGGGAGTCACAAGTGAGGCGCTGGAGCGTTGGGCCGACCAGGTCGTGACCAAACAATGGGGTGTGCTCGCAGCCGCTCGAACGCTGCACATTGCTTGAACTGGAGTCGACGGACGGTTCAGCGATGCGACGGAGAAGGCTCCGGCGAGCCGGCGGGCCATGACGCCCACCGAGACCGTGCCGGGGAGCCAACCGCCGAACGACAACGTCTTTCGCGTCGGCCAGATTCTCGCGTGGCTCGCGAACGCGCCTGGGGAATGGGGCGCCCGGCTCGAACGGCGACGGCAAGTGCCGGAACTCCTGGCGCCGCTCGTGAAGGCCACGAGTCTTCCGTCTGCCGTCGCCAAGCTCCGTCAATAGCCGTCTCTTGGCCCGAAGCGAAGCGCTACACGCTATCAGCGTACAGGATCATTCTCCAGAAGGTGCAGCATCGCTGACCGCGGGCTTATAATGCGCCACGTACAAGCTCCCGTCGCAACCCGCGGGGGTTGGCAGAACTGAAGTGGCCGTGAGGTAAGGAGTTGGCTTTGTGAATCGAGGCTTTGATCGGCTGCAATCCCCGACGGACCCGGCTGGTCCGACGCCAACGATTAAGGCTGGATGAGCATGGCCCGGAAGAGGGGCGGCGCGGGCGGGGCCCGTCCGTTGAAATCAAAGACGGGGAGGGCTCTGGGTTGGCATTCCCGAGGCGTTGGCCAACGACATGTTGCCGAGCCGATGCGATCTCGAGCCGGCCTCGATAATCCGCCACTCCCAGTGCCATCCGTTCCTCGGTCAGGCAATACGGACCTACACCCAATACGACCGCATTCGCCCAAGGAGGACGGCGGAGCGGTGTCCAATGTCGACCTTGTAACGCTCGCCTTGTATTCACTCGGGGGGCACGCGCAGAGTGTTGACACCGAGGATGTAGCGAAACGGGCAAACGAGCTGACTCCTGGACGACTGGTCTGGCGAAAGTACCCCGGACCAGATCAACCTGGAACTTGTCCGCGTGTTCCTATCGGATGCAAAGAAACTGGCGAAAGGGGGCGTACACCATAGGCTCAGGCCGCACAGGTTGGATGCTCACGGCGCGGGGGAGCGCGAGGGCAGCCCATCTCACCTCCACAAATCGACTGCCTAGCCTTCTCAGCCCCCGGGCGAGCACCGCGACGACTCAGCGCGAGCGAGCGGAGCGCACCTGGCTTCTCGGGCATCCCGGTCTAGCGATCCTTCGGGTGGGAGGAGCGAGCGCGCTTTCGCCCAGAGACCTCGAATCGCTGTTCCGCGTGGACGAATACATCCTCGGAGCGGCGCGCGAACGGCGAATAGCCCGCGTCATGAATGCCGTCGCCGGCGATTCCGACCTTGTTGCGCTGCTCGGCCCCGCAGCCGAGCGAGTCCGGTCCCTTGGAAGAAGGTAAGGCCATGACCCCAGCAAACACATCGGGCCTATTTGTCGTTAGCCACGTCGGGCGAGATCTTCTCCAGAGCTCAGCGCTGTTCAAGAGCGAGGCGTTGGTCGTCTGGGAATATGTCTCCAACGGATTGCAGTACGTGGATCCAGGGAGGCCCGCAGAGGTTCGGGTTCACCTCGAGGACAGACGAAAGACGATCCGCGTCGCGGACAACGGACGGGGAATGGACTGGCAGGGTCTCCAGCAGTTCTTCGTTATGCACGGCGAGAATCAGGATCGCCGGCAGGGCCGTCCCGGGCGTGGGATGTTCGGGACCGGCAAGTCGGCCGCGTTCGGCATTGGCGAGACGCTGAGGGTGAGAACAGTGAGCGGGGGCCGTCGGTCGGAGGTTGTGCTCCACCGGCGCGACATCGAAGGAATGGCCTCTGGGGATCCGGTCCCCGTCCAGACAGTGGAGAAGGAGGTGAAGACGGACCAGCCGAATGGCACTGAAGTGTTCGTGGAGGACATTCGCCTCCGCCACCTCGACCAGGCGAAGGTGATTAGGTACGTGGAACATCATCTCGCGCATTGGCCGGATCGAGGTGCGCAGGTGTTTGTGAGCAACCGTCTATGCGAGGTGGCCGAGCCAGAGGTGAATTGGGAGCGCTCGTACCACCCGGACGCATCTCTCGCGGCGGTACTCGGAGATGTCGAACTCCGGGTGCTCATCGCGCGGGCGTCCTTAGATGAGGAATCGCGAGGCATAGCAGTCTACTCGAATGGAAACTGGCATGAGAATACATTGGCAGGGGCGGAGGGGAAGGAGTGTGCACAGTACATCTTTGGTGAGATCGACATTCCGCGACTCGAGACTCGATCCGTCCCTGCCCCCGGCATTCGACATGAGCCGGTCCATGCTGCTGAACACAGAAAACCCTACGGTCCGTGCCCTGTACCTCATTCCTCGGTCCGTGTATTGAGGAGGTCAGAAGGGAACTCGTCCGGGCTGACAGGGAGCGGCGCGAGACCGAAGAGGCGAAGAGGCTCGCTCGCCAGGCGGCCGAGATTGCTGATCTCCTCAACGATGACTTCCGGGAGTTCCGTCGACAGGTGGCGGCCGCCCGGGGGAGGCCCTCAGCGGCGCCGGGCCCGGCCGGAGCTCGGCCCGGCTCGTTGGACGACGACTTGCTCACGCCCGGAGATTCGGCGCCCGGGGTTGAGGTCAATCCTGATGGCTCCCCGGGGGCCGAGGGCGAGGCGGGTGGCGACGGCGGAGCGCCCAGGCATCTTGGCCCCATTCTGGAGCCGGAAGACGCTGGGAATACCAAGGGGAATCCGGCAACTCGCGGCCGCCGGAGAGGGACAGGCGGAGGCTTCAGTGTTAAGTTCGACTCCGTCGGCCAGGGCGAGAGGCGCGCTAAGTACGTGGAGTTCGAGCGGACCATTGTGGTGAACTTGGACCATCCACAGATCGCCGCGGCAAGAGGCGCAGGGACGGTCGAACAGAGTTCATTCCGGCGTTTGGCTCTCGAGGTCGCACTAACAGAGTATTCGGTGGCGCTGGCCCAGCTGCTCGCAGACAGCGACGAACTAGTCGAGCCCAGCGAGGCGCTATTCCACGTCCGGGACTCAATCGACAGGCTGAGTCGCAGAGCAGCTTCTCTGTTCCGGGACGGTACTCAGCCGGTCGCCTAGCAGCCAATGCCGATTGACAGATATCCCCGACTCGGCAGGCGGATCGCACCCAGCTCACTCGCGGAGTTCCTGGAAGAACCCCTGCCGGCTGGCGTCCTTTCGGTGGACAGAGGTTTTCTCCTACTGAAGGACCTCGATGAATCGGTTTGGACCAATCTCGGGGTCTCGGACGGCCGAAACTTGGCTTGCGCGGTCGTCGCAGCAGTGGCCCGGAGAATTAGGGACGTAGGCAGACTGCAGATTTCCGCGCTTCCGGAGCACCTTGAATGGGGCGACGTAGACCTGGGTGTACGAGCCTACAACGCGCTCACATCCGGTCGGAAGCTCGCTCGACCAGCGAGCCTCAACGGATGGCCCCTCGCAGAATTGATGAAGACCAACGCCTTCGGCGTGAGATCGCTCGTCGATCTGCTGGTTGCACTAGAGGACGCCACGGGGCTTCGCTGCATCGTCGAAGGCGGAGGATTCGGTACTGCTCAGGAAGGTACGCCGGGAACCGGGAGCGAACACAGCGGGAACGATGAGGCATCCGGTGTCTTGTCATTCGACCTGCAGCAAGGGCCTCCTCTCTCTGCGTTCATGCGCGACATCAAAGAGCGGCTTGAATGGGACGACCTTAATATCGGGATTCGCACCTTCAATGCCCTAGCTGTACGTCGGCGGTTAACACGGCCGTCGGCGCTTAATGGAATGCTCGTCGGTGATCTGATGAGCAGCAAGAACTTCGGTAGGAAGTCGCTTCGTGACTTGCTGACGGCGCTTCACGAAACTGCCGGGCGTTCATGCATCGGTCTCAGACGTGCCTCAACTCAGCTCATTGGCAAGGATGGCGCTCGCAGAGAACAACTGAGCCTTCAATACGATTCGGGACTAAAGAAATTGGATGACCCGAGGATGCTCGACTTGGCGGTCGAGTTGATGAAACTCGAACAGGCGCTCGGGCCGGATATCGTTCAGGCAAAGGATCCCAGGTTCGGGAGGCTGGTCCGAGCCCTCGGCACCGGTGCCTGCAACACCTCGGAGTTGATAGCGACCTTCGCTGCAAGACTCGGGCGAGCGGGGTGTGAGCACTTGGACCGGCTGAAGGCCCTGCGGAACCTTTGTGCAGGAATTGAGGAAGCCCGAACGCTCACTCTTCTGGCAGAGCTCGACGCGATCGCTGGCTCGATCTGCACCGACGCCCAAAAGTCCATTGTCCTGCGTTTCTGGGGCTGGGACGGCCTTGGTGGGGCGACGCTTCAGAAAGTTGGAAACGAGCACGGCATCACCCGAGAACGGGTCCGGCAGATAACTAGTCGAGCGAAGAAGCGGCTAGAGGCGAGAGGAGAGATCTTCGCGCCGGCCGCTATACACGCCCTAGAGATTGTCCAAGGGGTCCTGCCCGCGACTGTCTCGCAGACGGCGGACGCACTTGTCCGCGAAGAGATACTGCCAAACGGCACTGATATACGGTTCCTTTGTGATTTGGGGCCAGCGCTCGACCGGCCTAAGGCGCTTTGGTACGACCAAGAGCACTGTTGCCTAGTATCGACACGAGATGGCGCGAAGTTCGTTTGGAAGGCGCATCGGCAAGCTTCTCGAATAGCAGACAAGTACGGGGTGGCCTGCGCCGCGGACGTGTGCGATGCGATTGGAGGCCAGTCCATCGGTCCGCTGCACGTCGAACACGTTGCAGGCCTGATCAGAACTCGAGGGGATCTGCTGTGGCTCGACGATGTGAATTTCTGGTTCTGCAGGAGGGATATTAGGGGAAACGCACTCCTCCGTCGTGTGCACAAAGTGGTTGCGGTTGCAGGACGGGTGCGCGTCGTGGAACTCCGTGGCGGCATTGCTCGCGATTACCACTTGAAGGGAACCGTGCCACCCAAAGCGATTCTCCTGAGCTTATGTGGTCTTGATCCCGCGCTCGAGGTCCAAGGCGATATTGTCGCCAAGCGTGACGGCGCGGATGTCGAATCGGCGCTATCTCCTACGGAAAAGACGCTTAGGCGCGTGCTCCTGGAAAACGGATCGGTCATGGAGCGATCGCTGCTGGAACGTGAATTCCTCACTACGTCCTTGGGCCGTCCGAGTCTCCAATCTGCGCTGACCTATTCTCCTATCGTGATCCGGTACGCGCCACAAGTCTATGGACTTCGAGGGTTGGCGATCCCGTTGGGAACCGTCGATTCGATTCAGCCTCTGCGCTGGAGACGAAATGGGCGACTGTTAGTGGACTCCGGCTGGGTGGGAGACGGGCGCGTACGGCTCGTCTACCGCCTCTCGAAGGGCTGCGTATCGAACGGGATCGTGACGATTCCGGCGTCATTCACGAAGTTTCTCCGGGGAGACTTTCGCTTGCTTCGGCAAGGAAACGACGTCGGACTCCTGCGCTGCAGGGGCGCGCAGGGGTGGGGCTTGGGCACCTTATTCCGACGGGTAGCGGCCGAGGCAGGTGACACGCTGACGCTCGAGTTCCACCTCAAGGCGTCAGAGGCCCACGCTTCTATCTCGGTCGAAGTCCCAGAAGCCCCGATCATGAGGGAGACGCAGCCTGAGGTCGGAGTCGATCGGTGACCCGAGGCATTGCGGACGCATCCAAGTCGGTCTCGCACGGGCCCGTCGACGGCGTCCACACGGAATCGGAAGCCGAGCCCATTAGCACGCCAATTCGGGCTCGGACCGCCCGTCGACCCGGTTTGGCCCCGCCCTACTTCAGCGCTTCCTGGCCGCCGAAGGGACGATACGGGGTCAGCTCGTCGAGCGCGACGCGGTCTTCCGGCAGCTCGTTGTGCAGCAGCATGCGCGTCAGGAGCTTCCCGACGCCGGGCCCGAGCATGTAGCCCTGGCCGCACATGCCCACCGCCTGGATGTAACCCTCGAGTTCTTTCGAGCGGCCGATGATGGGCGATCCATCCGGCGTCATCGGATAGAGGCCCCGCCACGTGCGGCGGACCTTGACGTTGGCGAGCTTCGGCATCAGGTCGACCATCCGCCGCGCGATCATCGGAAGGTAGGTCGAGGTCTCGCGACGATCGGTGCCGGCGATCGGTGGTTCCGGCGTGATGCAGAAGACGATGCCGCCGGGCTTGTGCTGGTAGAAGTAGTAGTTGGCCGACCCGTCGGCGGGCCTGATATCGACTACCATCGGCTGCATGAAGGTCGCCACCGGTTCGGTGATGCCGCCTTCGTGGCTGTCGGGCACGACAGGCACGTCATCACCAGCCATGGTGGACACCGCGCGAGCCCAGGGTCCGGCGGCGTTGATGACGGTCTCGGTGGCGTAGCCGCCCTTGTCGGTCCTGACGCCCACCACGGTGCCCCGGCGCCGGATGAGTCCCGTGACGCGCTCATTGAATCGAAATGCGACGCCCAGTTCGACGGCGCGGCGATGGAACGCGTGCGAGGAGAGCATCGGCGATGCCGACCCGTCCTCGGGTGAGTAGGTGCCGCCTCGCAGGCCTGCGCGATTCAGGTCCGGAACAATCGCCAGCAGCTCGTCGCGATCGAGCCAGTTGATGTTCAGCCCGGCCCGCTGCTGAACCTGGAGCAGCTTCTTCAGCGCGATCTCCTCGCGCTCGCGGTACGCCACGAACACGTAGCCGCCTTGCGCCCATTCGATGCAGTCGCCGTGCGCCTGCTCCCACGTCGAAAACACGCGCAGCGATTCCAGGCAGAGGTGGATCTTGGCCGGCGTCGAGTGCGTGGCCCGGATCCCCCCGATGGCGGCCTTGTTGCTCCCCTGGCCGGCGCTCGGAAACTGATCGATGACCAGCGGGCGTATGCCTTCTTCCGCCAGGAACACGGCCGTTGGAAGTCCCACGCTGCCGGCGCCGACGATGACAACGTCGAAGGTCTCGGTGGACATCAGAGGCCTCCCTTGTCGGCATCGGTGGCGTGGCGGGGTTCGACATCCCTTGGCGGGCCCCCCTCAGTGATCACGCCCGCAAACGCGCCAAGCGGGACTTCCATGAAGAGCGGCCGCCGCGTCAGTTCGGTAATCTGGCTCGAGGGCACGCCTTCCTCGCGAAACAGCCGCTTGACCAGGTTCGGGCACGTCTTGCCGCCGCAGGCGCCCATCCCCGCGCGCGTGGCGGCCTTGAGCTGGTTCATGTCGCGCAATCCGCCCCGGATGAGCGCGCGGATCTCTCCCACGGTCACCCGCTCGCAGCGGCACACGATCTGATCGTCAGGAAGCTCGCCGGCCGACACCTGCCCGGAATCAGCGGCCCACGGTTCCTGCACGCGGATGCCCGCAATGCGCGTGGCGATGTCGTGGGTCGCCCGGACGCGCACCAGCAGGCAGCGGTCGGCGATCTTCGCCGCCCGGACTCGCGTGACCTCGACGTTGCCGAGGATCATTCCTTCGGTGTCGAGCACGGTCACCCTGTCGCCGGCCTTGATGGACTTCGACGTGAACTCGTGCGGGATGGTGACGATGGGATTGGCGGGGTCCTTTCGCGCGTCGACCAGCGTGACGGCGAGGCCGGGGCAAATCGCCACGCATTTCTCGCACGCGTCGCACTGGTCGCCCACGAACTCCGGCAGGCCGCAGAGGTCGTCGCCTTCGATGCGGATGCCCTGGTGGGGACAGATCGACGTGCAGGGATTGCAGGGAATCTCCTGCGAGCAATGGAACACCGGAAAAGCGCCCGTGACATCCTCCGGGATGTCCTCGGTGACCGTCGCCCCAGGCCGCGACTTGAGCACCTCGGCGATGCGATGCCACTCGGGCGGGACCTCTCCCACGTCGCGCCCCAGCGCGCGCGCGATCTGCAGCCCGCGGATGCGCCCGGTGAACATTGCCGCCGAGGCCTCGGCGATCTCCTCCGAGTCGCCGGCCGCATACACCGGGAGCCCGAACTCCTTCGCCTTCTGGATGAACTCGTCGACCGGATCGAGGCCGACGGCGACAAGCACCGTGTCGCATGCGAAGGTCTTCTCCGTGCCGGCGATGGGCTTCCACTTGTCGTCGATCCTGGCGATGGTGACCGACCGCACCTCCTCCGCGCCGTTCGCGCTGAGAATCGTGTGCGAGGTGTAGACGGGAACGCCCATCCGGACGAGCTTGTCCCTGTGGACTTTGTAGCCGCCGCACTCGGGCAGGGCCTCGCACAGGCCGGCAACCTCGATTCCCGCCTGCAGCGCGTGGTAGCCGGCGATGAGGCCCACGTTGCCGCCGCCGACGATGAACAATCGGGATGCCGATCGCACGAGGTCCCGGTTCACGAGTGTCTGGAACGCTCCGGCTCCGTAGACTCCCGGCAGCGTATTGCCGCCGAACACGAGCGACTTCTCGCGGGCGCCCGCGGCCACCAGCAGCACCTGGGGCCTGACGATGAAGTAGTGGCCGTCGCGCAGCACGCCGACGCGCCGATCCGAGAATACGGCGAGGGCCGTGCTGTTCAGCCACACCCTGACGTGCTCGAACGCGCGGACCTCGTTCTCGAGGCGCGTGGCGATGTCGATGCCGCGCGTGCCCGCGTGGCATGCGTCAATCGAGCCGAAGAACTTGTGGGTCTGCAGGACGAGCTTGCCGCCCAGGCGGTGCTTGTCATCGACGACAAGGGTGCGAACTCCGGCGCGCGCCAGCTCGATCGCCGCCGTCAGGCCGGCCGGACCGCCGCCGATGATGAGGCACTCGGTTTCGACCGTCTCGATATCCCGCATCTCGACCGAGCCCGCGACGTCGGGCAGCACGGGCTTGCCATCGAGCGGGCCCACGCGCATCCCGGGCAGCACCGGGGCCATGCAGGATTTCACCGGCAGCCCGTCCGCAACGACCGTGCACTGCGCGCACTGGCCGTTGGCGCAGAAGATGCCCTGCGGCGCGCCGTCCTTGTGGTGATGGCCGAACACGCGCACGCCGTTGGCGAAGAGCGCCGACGCAATGGTTTCGCCTGGATGGCCGGACAGCACCTCGCCGGCCCAGGTGAACTCGAACGCCGCCGACGCCGGCACGGCGAGAATCGGATGTTCGTGGATACGGTGGTCGGTCACGAGTGGACTCCTGGTCACGGAGGCACTTTTCAGGCCACGGTTTGCCCCGGGAGAATCAGGCAGCTTGGAACCCGAGGAGAGAACCGCGTGGTTCGTGTTGGAGGGGGGAACCTCGGAAGCGCGAGCCGGCCGAACCACCCGGCCCGCAAGCAATCACTCTATCAAACTCGAGCCGCCAGCCGCCAGCCGCGGGCCGCCAGCTTGCCCTGAGCGTCGTCGAAGGGCCGCGGGCCGCCAGCTTGCCCTGAGCGTCGTCGAAGGGCCGCGGGCCGCCAGCTTGCCTGAGCGCCGTCGAAGGGCCGCGGCCGCCAGCTTGCCCTGAGCGTCGTCGAAGGGCCGCGGGCCGCCAGCTTGCCCTGAGCGTCGTCGAAGGGCCGCCTCTGCTACATCGTCAGCGCCATGACGGACTTGCACGTGTGGAGGCGGTTCTCGGCCTCCGGGAACACGCGCGACTGCGGGCCGTCGAGCACCTGGTCGCTGACCTCGTTGTTGCGGTCGGCCGGGAGGCAGTGCATGTAGATCGCGTCCTTCTTCGCCAGCTTCATCCGGCGCTCGTCGCAGATCCAGCTCTTGTACTGCTTCGAGAGCTCGAGCGCCTCCTGCGGCTTGTGGAACAGCTCCTCGATGCCCCACGACTTGGCGTAGACGATGTCCGCGCCGCGGCACGCCTCGTCCATGTCGTCGGTGACCTCGAAGGACGTCCCGTGTTCCTTCGCGGCGGCTCGCGCAGTACTCCATGGGGCCCTTCATCAGCTTCCACTCGGGCGGGTGGGCCAGCACCACGTCGAGGCCGAAGCGCGGCATGAGCGTGATGAGCCCCTGCGGCACCGACATCGGCTTGGCGTAGCTCGGCGCGTAGGCCCAGCTGACGGCAATCTTCCGGCCCTTCAGGTTCTTCCCGAACTCCTCGCGAATCGTCATCAGGTCGGCCAGCGTCTGGAACGGATGGTCGATGTCGCACTGCATGTTGAAGACCGGCACCCGGGCGTGCTCGGCCACTTCGCGCATGTAGGCGTTGCCCTCGCCGGGGACGAGGTCGTGCCGGATGGCGATGGCGTGGCCGTAGCTCGACAGGATGATGCCCATGTCCCTGGGCGACTCGCCGTGGGCGACCTGCGAGGTTTCCGCCGAGATGAAGTGCGCGTGCGCGCCAAGCTGCGTGGCGCCGGCTTCGAACGAGTTGCGCGTCCGCGTGGACTTGTCGAAGAAGAACAGGAAGACCGTCTTGTCCGGCAGGAACCGATGGGGCTTGCCCGCCCGAAACGACTTCTTCAGATCGGCGGCCGTCTTGAGCGCCAGCTCGATCTGCTTGTCGCTCCAGTCCCGGGTTTCGATGTAGTCCTTGCCCCGAACGGTATTGGGAAGTGTCAGTCGCTTGGCTGGCATGTGCTGGTCCTCGTCTGTCAGTGGTCAGGAGCGTGAGCCGTAAGCGCCAGGAAACGCGGCGTACCAGGCCGCGGCCTTCACGAGATGATCGACCGGGATCTGTTCGGTCGCCATGTGCGCGTAGATTTCGTTGCCAGGTCCGAAGCCGATGCAGGGAATGCCATGCATGCCCATCACCGCGACGCCGTTGGTGCTGAACACCCAGCGGCCGACCACCGGCGGCTCGCCGAACAGTTGCCGGTACGCGTCGGTTCCGGCCGTCAACACGCGGTGGTCCTCGGGCAGAAGCCAGGTCGGGTAGTACTTCTTGGTCGGGTAGGTGAGTCCCCGCCAGCTCGGCACCGCGTAGTCGAGTACCACGACTTCGGCTCCGGCGACCTGCACGCTCGGCAGCGCCTTGATTTCGATCGACGGCGGACTCGAGCGTGTCGGTTGCGGCCAGGCGCCGGTCGAGGTGAATGGTCGCCGAATCAGCGACGGCACAGAGCGACGGCGAGGTCGAGCGGATCTCGGAAATGGTGACGGTGCCCTTTCCCAGGAACGGCTCGCCGCCCAGCCGCTCGTTCAGTCGCTCGATGTCCTGGACGATCGGGGCCATCCGGTACACGGCATTCACGCCGCGCTCCGGCGCCGACCCATGGCACGAGACGCCGCGGGTCCGCACCTCGATCTCCATCCGGCCGCGATGGCCGCGATAGACGGCGAGGTTGGTCGGCTCGGTGATGACCACGGCCTCGGGCCGCAGCCCGTCTTCGTTGATGATGTACTGCCAGCACAGGCCGTCGCAGTCCTCTTCCTGCACGCTGCCGACCACCCACACCGTGCAGTCGTGCTCCAGGCCGAGCTCCTTGATGATCCGGCCGCCGTAGACAATCGACGCCAGCGCGCCCTTCATGTCGCAGGCGCCCCGCCCGTAGATGATGCCGTTGCGCTCGGCGCCCTTGAACGGATCGACCGTCCAGTTCGACGCATTGCCCACGTCCACGGTGTCGACGTGCGCGTCGAGCGCGATGACTCGCGGCCCGCTGCCGATCCGCCCGAGGATGTTGCCCATCGGGTCGATGCGGACTTCGTCGTACCCGCTGTCGTGCATCTCCCGCTCGATCCGGTGGATGACTTCTTCCTCCTGCGAGCTGACCGAGCGAATGGCGATCAGGTCGCGGAGAAAGCCCGCCACGTTGCGTTCGTGCGCCCGTGCGCGATCGAGAATGTGGTTCATCAGTCGATGATCTCCCACTTCGCCTGGTACCGGTCCAGCTGCTGCACGGTGTACGGATCCATCGGGTGCTCGCGCTCCGGGATCTCGACGTGCTTCGGCATGCCGCACAGCTCGGTCGAGAAGTAGCGCTGGCCGGTGTCGCAGATGAGCGTGACGATCATCTTCATCTCCGGGTGGGCCTTCGCCAGCTTGATCGCCCCGGCGACGTTGGCGCCCGACGAGATCCCGCAGAAGATGCCCTCTTCCTTCGCCAGCCGGCGCGCCATCTCCATCGATTCGGGCGTCGTGGTCGTGACGATGCCGTTCAGGCGGCTGACGTCGAGGTTGCGCGGCACGAAGCCGTCACCGATGCCCTCGATGCCGTGCGGGCCCCACGCGCGGCGGGAGAGCAGCGGGCACTCGGACGGCTCGATGGCGTAGAGCTTCACGCGCTTCTTGTGCTTGTGGACGAACCGTCCGACGCCGGTGAGCGTGCCGCCGGTTCCCTGCGTCATGATGAACGCGTCGAGCTTGCCGCCCGTCTGTTCCCAGATCTCCGGGCCCGGTGGTCTTGATGTGGGCGTCGATGTTGTCCGGGTTGTCGAACTGGGCCGGCACGAAGTACTTCTTCGGGTTCTTCTTGCGAATCTCGTCCAGCTTCTCGAGCGCCAGATCGACGTCGCTCTCGCCCCCGGGCGTGTAGACCATCTGCGCGCCGTACGCGATGTCGAGCTTCTTGCGCTCCTCCGACATGCCCTCGGGCATGACGATGATGCACGGGTAGCCCTTCACCGCCGAGACGAACGAGCAGCCGATGCCGGCGTTGCCGGTCGAGCACTCGAGGATCGTCATGCCCTTCTTGAGCGCGCCGCGCTTCTCGGCCCGCGTGAACATGTTCCAGTAGATCCGGTCCTTCAGGCTGCCCGACGGGCTGAAATACTCGACCTTGACCAGGATCTTCGCCTTGATCTTCTCGGCGGCCGGGATGCTGTTCAGCTGCACCAGCGGTGTCCGCCCGATGGCGTCGAAAATGCTCTTGTGGTACTTCCGGGCCGCGTTCCACTTAATGGACATGTGATGACTCCTGAAGACGAAGGACGAGATGATCCAATATCCAGCACGCGTTGGGGGCGTGACACTTACATCGAATCCTGATGCTCCGGGGGGGCGGCTGCCGCGGCGGCTCCGGCGCCGCCTCGAAGGATGGCGCGCGCGGCCGGCGAGTCTCTCATCGGCAACCGGAGACGGCGAATGCCATCGAACCGGTAGAGCGCGTTGGCCACGGCCGGAGCGGTTGGCACGAGCCCGATCTCGCCCACGCCCTTAGCGCCGAACGGCCCCTCGCGCTCGGGAACCTCCACCAGGATGACCTCGATCTCCGGCATGTCGCGGGCGCGGAGCAGCCCGAGCGACCGCAGCTTGAAGGAGGTCGGCACGCCCTTTTCCTGCCGGAGCTCCTCGGTCAGCGCGTAGCCGAGGCCCATGTGGATGGAACCCTCGATCTGGCCTTCGACCAGCTTGCGATTGATGACGCGACCGACGTCGTGCGCCGCCACGAACCGCGCGAGGTGCCCGTGCTGGTCGAGGATGCACACCTGCGTCGCGAACCCATAGGTGAGATGCGTGACGGGATTCGCCACGCCGGCGTCGAGCGCCGTGGTGTGGTCCACCACGAACTCGCCGAAATAGCGCCGGCCCGCCAGCTCGCGCAGGCTCTTTCCGCTCTCCAGGTCCTGCCGCAGCTGTTCAGCCGCGCGTTGAACCGCGCGCCCGCCCAGTACGGTCGCCCTCGACGCCGTCGTCATGCCGCACGGCGTCGGGAAGCTGGTGTCCACGTCAACCCGGACCTTCCGCGCGTCGACGGGGGCAATCTCGCACAGGCACTGGATCATGGCCGTGTAGAACCCCTGGCCCATTTCCGTGAAGCCGGTGTGAATCGTCAGCCGCTCGTCTTCATGGATTTCGACCAGGGCGTGGCCGTGCTCCGGCATGCCGTTGCCGATGCCGACGTTCTTGATTCCGCACGCGATGCCCGCGTACGGGCTGCTGTAGAACGCATCCTTCACGGCGAGCAGCGTGGGCTTGATGCCGACCGACTCGTTGAACACCTGCCCGGTGGCAAACGTGTCGCCAACATCGACCGCGTTGCGCCACCTGATTTCCCACGGGTCGACGCCGGCGCGCTCCGCCAGGATGTCGATCATGCTCTCGAGTGCGAATGCCGCCTGGTTGGCCCCGAAGCCGCGCATGGCGCCGCAGGGCAGGTTGTTGGTGTAGACGGCGAGCGCCTCGACGTCGATGTTGGGCACACGATAGGGTCCGCCTGCGTGGCCCGCCGCACGCTCGAGCACCTTGGTGCCGACCGACGCGAAGGCACCCTTGTCGCCCAGGATGCGCGCGCGAATAGCGGTGAGCCGGCCGTCGCGGTCGCAACCGACCGTGTAGGTCAGCTTCATGGGGTGCCGCTTGGGATGGAGCCGGATGCTTTCCTCGCGAGTGAGCGTCGCCTTGACCGGCCGGCCGGTCAGGTGGGCCATAAGCGCGACCTGCGCCTGGATGCTCAGGTCCTCCTTACCGCCGAAGGCTCCGCCGTTGGACACGAGCGTGACCTGGACCTGATCGACGGGAAGTCCAAGGCACGAGGCGATCTGCGCGCGGTCGTCGAAAACACCCTGACCGGGGGAGAAAACATGAAGACGGCTGGCGGCCGGCGGCTGGCGGCTGGCGGCGGCCCTTCGACTCGGCCGACCTCGCTCAGGGTAAGCTGGCGGCCCTTCGACTCGGCCGACCTCGCTCAGGGCAGGCTGGCGGCTGGCGCCGACTTCGCGCGCTTCGCGCTTCGGCGCGCCAAGGGCCGGCGAAATTTCCTCATTCCCCGACGGCGGAGCCGGAATCGCCAGGCACGACTCGGGCTCGAGGAAGGCGTGCTCGATCACCTGCGTCTCGAACGTCCGGGTTTCGACAATCGGCGAGCCGGCGAGCGCGCCATCGGCGTCGCCGCGTTGAATCACCGAGCGGGACAGGAGATTCTCGTGATCGGGATGGACGCGAGGCGCGCCTGGCTCCATGGCCTCCTCCGGCGAAAACACGCCGGGCAACTCCTCGGAGTCCACCCGGACCTCGGAGGCGGCCTGCCGCGCCACGCGGTCGCTCGTCGCCACGACACACGCCAGGATGTCGCCGATGCAGTGCGTGATCTCGCCTTCGGCGACCATAACCGGCCAATCCTTGTAGATCAGGCCCTGGAATCGCTCGCCGGGGACGTCCGACGCGGTGAGGCAGCGGACGACTCCGTCGCGGGCCGCCGCGGCAGTCGTGTCGATCCTGACGATACGAGCGCGTGGGTGCGGCGAGAACACGAAGGCGCCAAAGAGCAGTCCCGGCACGCGCATGTCGTCGATGTACGGGCGCTCGCCGAGGACGAAGGCTTCGCCGTCCATCCGGGGCAGGCTCGTGCCGACCTTGCCCGACCAGTCCGGCTCGGGCAGCGACTCGCCCTGGAACGCGCGCGCCGCCAGGTCGATGGCGTCGATGATCTTCACGTACCCGGTGCACCTGCAGATATGGTTGTTCAGCGCGCGGGCGATCTCGGCGCGCGTGGGAGCGGGCGTGTGGTCGATCAGCCGCTTCGCGCTCATGACGATCCCGGGGATGCAGAAGCCGCACTGCAATCCTCCGGAGACGGAGAACGCCCTGGCGAAAATGTGCCGCTCGCGCGGAGTCAGCCCCTCGAGCGTCACGACACTGCCGCCGGCAACGTTGCGCGCAGGCACCACGCACGAGGAAAGGGCGCGGCCGTTCACCAGGACCGTGCAGCACCCGCAGGACCCCTGCGGCGCGCAGCCGTTTTTCGGCGATGCCAGGCCCGCCTGCTCGCGCAGCACGTCCATCAGCGACTCGTCGTGGTCGAGCCGGGCCAAGAACGGCCTGCCATTGAGGGTGAAATCGATCGAGGTGCCGGGGTGGTCGCTCCGCATGACTCACTCGAACAACGCCGCGTTCACAAAGTTCACCCGCTCGGGCCGCATCAGCCCGTCCAGGAGCAGCCGCATCGAAATGTAGTATGACAGGTCCACGGTCGCCTTCGCCGTCGCGTCGCTGGTCGTCGCCGAAACCGGCTTGTGCGTCTGCCACTCGACCTCGATCGTTGCGGCGCCGCTCTGGAATGACGCGAGTGGCGCACCAGGGCGGTAGGCCAGGGCGAAAATGTCCGTGCCGAAGCGGCCTCGCAGCACCACAACATCCGCCTCGCGCGTCATGACGAAGCCGTCCATGCCGGCCGCGCGCTCCCACGCGTCGATGCTGCCGAAGAACCTGGGCTTCTCGATGTAAGGGCCTCCGTCCTCCGGGCAGAACACGTCGCAGTTCCCGCACAGGTTGCACGCATCTGCGAAGGTCGCCATCTGAATGCGCTTGGACACGCGGTAGGGCCGCTGCCCGACACGGCGCCAGCCGGCGGCATCCACCTCGATCACGGGGACTTTCCGGCTGAGCGGCTCCACCTCGATGGCGAAGTTGGCGTCGTTCGGACAGACGGGGACGCACTTGTCGCAGTTGAGGCAGTCCCAGAACGCGAGGTGCGATCCGACCTTGCGCGGCGGCTTCCGGTTGGACGCCTCGCGATACCGCTCGTCAACGAGAGCCTGTGCCAGCAGCCGGTTGGTGTTCCGCACGATCGCGTCATCGACGCTGGCCGGCCTTCCTGCGTCGATGGACACGTCGCCGGACGGCGAGGGGCCGGCTGCGCGATCGGTCTCGATGATGAACTCCCGAATCGTCGTGGCGCCAACCTGGCGCATCCGTGACTCGAGGTTGGCGATATAGCGGGGCAGCCGGCCGTATCCGCCTTGCCGCAGCAGATCGGTGCACGCTGTGACCGCCGCAAGACCCGTTGCCACGCAGTCCGCGACGTTCGAGGCGTCCACCCCGGCGGAAAACGATATCGGCAGGTTGCCGCCGAACACGCTGCGCCAGCGCGCGACAAGCGCCAGGTGCAGCAGGTGCAGCGGCTGACCTGAGAGGTACTGGACCGGCTCCTTCAGGAACGTTCCCCGGTTGATCACCTCGAGCGTGTTGCCGCACTTCACGCCCACGCTGACGCCTCTCGCCGCAGCCAGGGTCTGCAGCCGTCGGACCATGTCCACCGCGTCCTCGAACGCCATGTTGCGCTCGTAGCAGCCGGGGTTGACGTCGATGCCGGTGTACCCGAGCGTGTCGTGCAGGAGCGACTCGATCCGATCCCGGCCGAGCATGGGCGGGTTCAGCTTCACGATCACGTGGACGCCGAGCTCGCCGATCAGGAACTCGCAGATGCGCTCGATTTCCCCTGGCGTGGTTCCGTGGAAGGTCGACAGCGTGATGCTCCGGGAAATCTCGGTCCTGAACTCGCCATCGCGCCATCGCGCGAACTCCTCAGGAATCTGGCCTCGCAGCTCCTCGACCAGGGCCGAGGCGTTCCGCATCACGGCAAGCCACTGCACGATCCGGTCGCTGCGGATCCCCGCCAGGTCGTACCCGACGCTGATGTCGAACACGACCCGGCTCGGCTTCACGCCGACAAGTCCCGACGCACCGAGCAGGTCGATCAGCATCGACGCCTTGACGTACTCGCGAGCCGAGTCCTCGAGCCTTAGCTCCTGGGACCACTCCGTGTTGTAGCCGACGGTGGCCATGTCGATGCACGGCCGCGAGAGCGTCAGTCGATCGAGGGCCTGGACGGTCTTCAGCTCGATGATCCGCGCACCGGCCAGCCAGCACAGGACGATGTTCTGCGCGAGCTGCGTGTGCGGGCCGGCGGCGGGGCCGATGGGATTGTCTGCGACCGATCCGCCGAAGGGCACCGACAGATTGACCTCGCCCGATTCCTTGTGAAATCGCCTGGCCGGCAGGTCGAATACGGCCTGTCGCAGGGTGAACTCGTGAAAGGCCCGGTGCGCCAGCCGCGCAAATGGCACAGGCTCGAGCTCAGCCACGCATCCTCCTCCACAGGCGGGCCGCCACATCGGACGCGCGCCGGCAGACTTCGCCGGTATCCACGCCAACCACTCGCCGGTCCTTCATCGTCCAGCGGCCGCCCACCATGACCGAACGGATATTGGCCGACGAAAGGCCGCCCAGCAGGTGGGCCGCCGCATTGCGTTTGTCGAGCGGGGTCGGCGGCGCGTAGTCGAGCACCATCAGATCGGCGGCAGACCCGGGCAGGAGTTCCCCGATCGGAAATCCGAAGAGGATCGAGGCGAGCTCATGGCCACCTGAGAGAAGACGCAGCGCGTCGAACCGACCCCGCGGGCCGAGCCGCTCCCGCATGCGGAATTGTGCGTAGCCCGCTTCGGCGAGCATGTCCGCGGGGAACCCGTCGGTCCCAAGCGCCGCGCGCCGGCCAAACGTGTGCGCAGGCGCGTGGCCGACGCCGTTGTTCATGTTCGAACGCGGGTTGTGGACCAGCCACGAGCGGGAGCGGCCGATGCGCGCGATCTCGCGCTCGGTCAGGTGGACGCCGTGCGCCAGCACCGATCGCCCGGTCAGCACGCCGGCATCCGCCAGCCGGTCCACCACCGTGCGGGCGTGGCGCGCGCGGGCGTTGTGCACATCGTCGATCGCTTCGGCGGCGTGGATGTGGATGCCCGTCCGATGACGTCGAACCAGTTCCGCGCAGGCGCGGAGCGCGCCGTCGCCCAACGTGAAGGACGCGTGGGCCCCGACCAGCCCGCGGAAGAACGGATCGGCGCGACTGGCGGTGAGGAACCGGTCGTTCTCGGCGAGGCCCGCATCGAGACGGCGGGTGCCGCCCCGCTCGGTCACTTCGTAGCTCAGCACGCCGCGGATGCCGACCTCCGCCAGGGCCTGCCGGATGAGATCGAGCGAGCCGGGGATCGCGTTGGGCGACGCGTGATGATCGATGACGGTCGTCGTGCCGCAACGCACGGCATCGATCGCGCCGACAAGCGCGCTGTAATAGACCGCCTCCGGGTCGAGCGCCTGGTCGAGCTGCCACCAGATTCGCCCGAGGATTTCAGGGAAGGTCCGGGGCGCCCGCCCGGGCGCGGGCATGCCTCGTGACAACGCGGAATAGAGATGGGTATGGGCGCAGACCAGACCGGGCAGGATCAGCCCATCGGCCAGGTCCTCGACGGGCTCCCGGCGATCGGCGACCAGGTGGCGGGCCCGCGTGCGGATCACGCCACCCTCGATCCGCAGATCGGCCGATTCCACGCCGGACGGGTAGAGCGACACCACGCGCGCGTTCTTGATGAGCATGGGCTTCAGGTCGCAGTAATCCCGGGGTTGCCCGAAACACGCATCGATCGGCCGCGGCGCCGGCGGGGCGCCGCTCGATGCGCTTCCGCTCGGACCGCCGCTACCTGGGGGCTATCGCGGCGCGCACTTGGTCGAGCCTGGGGGCGATGTCGTGCGGCTGACCTGCCGCCTGTCGGGCCGACTGAACGTCTTTCAGCCCGTTGCCTGTAATCACCACGAGCGCCGATTCCTCGGCCCGCACCAGGCCGAGCTGCACGGCCTTCTTCAGTCCCGCAACTCCCGCCACACCCGCGGGCTCGCCAAACACGCCGCCGAGCCGGGCCGTCGCCGTCATCGCATCGAGGATCTCCTCGTCGGTGACCGTCACCATCGTACCCCGGGAAGCGCGCGTCCACGCGATCGCCCTGCGCCAGTTGCGCGGCGTCCCCACGGCGATGCTGTCGGCCACCGTGCGCGCCGGCGAAGGCTCGACATCCTTGCCAGCCGCGAATGCGCGTGCCAGCGGGCTGGCGCCTTCGGCCTGCACACCGAGCAGTCGCGGCAGCGCCGACGAGAGGCCAAGGCGCTTGGATTCGTGGAGGCCCTTTCCGATGCCCCCAATCGTGCACCCGTCGCCGACCGACACCACGACCCAGTCCGGCAGGGCGCCGCCATTCAACTGCGGGCTGGTGGTGAACTGTTCGCCGATTTCCAGTCCCGCGGTTTTCTTCCCTTCCACCAGGAACGGGTTGATCCCGCTGCTGCGGTTGTACCACCCGAACTCTTCACACGCCGCCCGGCACAGATCGAACGCCTCTTCGTAGGTTCCCTTCACTCGGAATACCGTGGCGCCGAATATCAGCAGCTGCACGATCTTCGGTTCAGGAGCGCGCTCGGGCACGAAAATGACCGCCCGGATCCCGGTTGACGCGGCCATGCCGGCCAGCGACGAGGCGGCATTGCCCGTCGAGGCGCAGGCGATCGTGTCGAAGCCGAACTCGCGCGCCTTGATGACGCCGACCGAGCTCGCCCGGTCCTTGAACGATGCGGTCGGGTTCCTTCCATCGTCCTTGAGGAAGAGCCGGGTGAGGCCGACGTGGCGGGCCAGGCGAGGCGCCGCATGCACCGGCGTCCAGCCGACGCTCACCGGCGGCGCGCCGGCGTCGGTGTCGATGGGCAGGACCTCCTTGTAGCGCCAGTGATTCAACGCACGCTCGGCGAGCGTCTCGCGTGTCAGCGTCGTCCGCGCCTGATCGTAGTCGTAGCGGACATCCAGCACGCCGGCAGGTCCGCAGACCGCACAGGTCAGGAGGTTTCCGTCCGGGTACGGCTTCCCACAGGTGATGCACACCAACTCTGTGACATGGCTGCCCATCACCGGCAACAGTAGTGCCGAGACCTCGCACGGGTCAACACACCGCGATGGCCCCGGGTGCGGCGACGTCATCGGCAGCAGGCGGGGTGGGATCCACCTGCCGAAGCCGAGCCATGGCCGGCGGGAGAGTGTGGTAGAACCTACGTTGCGCGCTCGACACCCCGGAACGAACCGGCGTGTCGCAGCGGCTGGAGTTGACGTGACCAATCGCCGCAGGCTCGTCGTGGTGGTGGCCCTCGCCCTCGTGCTGGCGCCGGCCCTGCTGTGGCGGCTTGGCATCGTGCGCTGGCCGGGCGAGTTGCCGTCACGGGCGGCGCTCTCAACCGCGGCGCCGTCTCGCGTCATGCTCGGCTGGGGAAACGACCCCGCGAACGGTCGTGCCGTGACGTGGCGCACCGAGACGATGGCATCGACGCCACTGGGCCAGATCGCGGCAGGGTCGGCCGTTCCGGCGGCCGACGCGATTGTCAGAGCCGTCCCCGCCAGGTCAACGGTTCTCGACCTGGGCGGCGGGCGGCAGGTGGTCGAGCACCGCGTGGACATCGACGCGCTGCTTCCGTCCACGCGCTACATGTACCGGGTCGGAAGCGCGACGGCATGGAGCGAGTGGTTCGGCTTCGTTACCGCGAGCGCGGAGCCGGCGCCATTCCGTTTCATCTACTTCGGCGACGCGCAGACCGGCCTGCGCGATGTCTGGCCGCGAACCGTGGCCGCCGCGCACGACCGCGCACCGGATGCCAGGTTTGCCGTGCACGCAGGCGATCTGCTGGCTGAAGGATATGACGACACGCTCTGGGGCGACTGGGCGCGCGCAATGTCGGTAATTGGCCCCTTCATGCCCAGCCTGCCCGTTCCCGGCAGCCACGACGAGCACCGGCCGCCAGCCTCACCGGATTCGCACCACGAGCTCGAGGTGTCCGGTCTCTGGAACCACCGCTTTGCGCTGCCGATCAACGGGCCCGCTTCGTTGGGCAGGCTGGCCGGGCAGAACTACCACGTCGACTACCAGGGGGTGCGGTTCATCGCGCTGGACGTCGCCGCGTTTGCGAGCGAAGAGTTCGTGCCTTCGGAGCGGATGAGGGTCCAGACCGGGGAGCTCGCCTGGCTGTCGGACCTGCTTTCGAACAATCCGAATCGCTGGACGATCGTCGTCCAGCATCAGCCGTTCTATGCGGTGGCCAACGACCGGGACTACCGGGATATGCGCGCGGCCCTTGGCCCGCTCTACGATCGCTACCACGTGGACCTGGTGCTGCAGGGCCACGACCACGCCTACGCGCGCACGCACAAGGTGTTCGCCGACGCCCTGGCCCGGCCGGACGGGCCAGGCACGGTCTATGTCATCTCGGTTGCCGGCTCGAAGATGTACGAAATCTCGCAGCGCCACGAGCCCCTGATGGCGCGACTGCTGGCGGGCGTGTCCACGTACCAGATCATCTCGACGAGCGGCGATCGGCTGTCGTACGAGAGCTACGGGCTGGATGTCGGGCTGATCGACTCGTTTGGCCTGACGAAGACCGGCCAGGCGCCGTCGCTGTATCAGGATCGGGCGCGCGGGCCGAAATAGCCGGGCGTGCGACGGGCGTCCGATAGCCCGGTGCGGTCCGATCAGTCTCCGTGCAGGATGAAGCGCGCCGCGCCGTACACGAACAGCCACGAGAGGACGAACAGCGCCACGGCGAGCCATCGATAGATCGTGCCCATGGCTCGCAGCGGAATGACGTGCTTGACGCGATACATCACGATTCCGAGCGCCGACAGGTATCCGCCCAGCCCGAGTGCGCCTCCGCTGATGAAGACGATCTTCGCGGTTTCCGAAAATGGCGTCGCCAGCCCCAGGCGCTTCGCCAGCGTCGCGCCGACCAGCCAGGACAGGATCATCGGCGGATTGCTCGCCGCGACGGAAAATCCCGTCAGGTACGCCCACCGCTTGCTCTTGAGCGCCGACTGATCGAGGTCCACATCGTGGGGCTTGCGTGATTCCTTCCACGTCAGGTAGCAGAGCACCCACAGGATGACCGCCCCGACCACGTGGAATGCCGCCAGGACCTCGGGGATCTCAAGGAACGGCGCAATGCCGAACAGGGCAACCGCGCCGTAGACCACGTCGGAACTGACCGAGCCAAGCACCACCATCTGCGCGGCACGAAGGTGCCCCTTGATGGCTCGCTTTGCCATCTCGATCTGGGACGGGCCGATCGGGATCGCGGCGACAAACCCCAGCGCGAACGCGAGCAGGAAGAGGAGGATGAAATCCATCAGGCGCCGGGTCGCGTGGGGAGGCAGGCCAGGTAGCCTCCGATCAGGTTCGCCAGCAGGTCGGTGTCGACCTTGTCAAAGCACCGGACGGACGCGCAAGTCTTGAACATCTTGTTCAGGCACGTGATGTTCCGGCACGGGCTGCCTGCGATGTAGCACCAGGACGGCGCCTCCTGGTTGGCCGGCAGATAGCCGGGTCGCGACGAATCGTAACCTGACATGCGTGGAGTTGTCGCGCCGAAAAGTGAAAGGACTGCCGTGCGATTGCGGAACTGACGCGTGCCCGAGCGCGACGAGCGGCGCGCGGCGGCCAGGTGGAGCGGGCCCGTGTCGCCCGAGATGAAGACGTCGGACAGGTCGATCAGCGCCGTGTACGCGTCGAGCGGCATGTCGGCCGGGATGATGTGCACGCGCAACCGGAGTTCTGCAGGCATCGACTCGACCAGGCGCTCGCCGATCCCCGCTGATGTCTGCCCCGCGCCGACCAGGATCGTGGCGTCCAGGCGCGCCAGGCGAAGGAGCAGGGCGGCCTGCGTGTCGAACGGTACCGTGGTGAACGGCGATGCCGCGTCGGGGTTCAACTGAATCACGCGGGCGCCCGACCCGATTCCGACGCCGGTGGCGAATTGCCAGGCGCGATCGATCGCCTCGTCGCTCAGGATCGTGCGGACGCCCCTGAACGTTCCGTTCCGTGCGGGAGGGGCGACCGCGACCAGCAGATCCCGCAGGAAATGGTAGCCCTGGTAGATGAAGTGGTTGATCTCCGTGCCATCCCGCTCGTTCTTGACGATGGCCGACCCGTGGGACATGAAGTTCAGCACCGCCTGTCCCGGCCCGGACAACGCCGAGTCCGGTATGAACGGGCTCAGGTTCACGCAGAGGTCGTAGCGTCCGGCGCGGATGATGGACTTGAGACGCTCGATGTCGTCGGGCCGCGGAAACCGGCCTCCCGAGAACAGGGGAATCACATTGGTGGCGTCCGGATGCCCGATGACCACCGATGCCGCCGTGTGGTTCACGACGAAATCGACGTGTGCGTCGGGGAAGAAATCGCGCAGCGCCACCATGATGGCCTGGGCGAACAGCGCGTCACCGATGTGGATGTCAGGGACGACGATGAATCGCCGGAACGACGATATCGATCGAACTCTGCAGCGGTTCCTCGCGGAGAACACCCACGAGACCGCGCGGTTCCCGACCGCGGGTTTGAAGGTGGCATCGAGCAGCCGGGCTCCGGCTCGCGGAAAGTGATCGGTCAGCCGACTGGTAGCGTCGAACAGAACCCTCTGGAACGTCGGATTCACCATGGACTGCCCATCTGACTTCCGGTCGTTCGTGCGGCATGGTTTGCAGATCCCGTCTTCCCAGGTCCGCAACTCTATCATACGTTCAGCGGACTACCGGCCGGGTCGGCGTCCCAGCCAGACCCGATCGGTCCGCACCGATTCGCCGGCGAGGTAGCGATCGCGATCGGCGGCATCGAAGATGCGGACCGCCGCGCCGACCTGCGCCATGGGAGGCCAGTCCAACGCACCAAGCGCGTTCTGCCCGGCGAACCGATCCCGGAATCGGGGCTCCTCCCACGTTTCGAGCACGAAGTACGGCTCGTACCCCGCCCGGCGCAGGAAGGCTATCGCACCGTCCATGGCACGCGGATCGAGGAGATCCCATGCCAGCGTGGGACGCGCAGCATAGTAGCGAACGCTCCCGCTCTGGTTGCCCGCCACGACCATCGCGTTGGGCGGCAGGTGCGTGCGCACGTAGTCGCCCGTCACCGGGTATTTCTGTTCGAGCGAGTAGAGATCGAAGACCAGCCGCTCGCGCGCGGTGTGGATCCAGAACGCGGCGACCACGGCGACCAGCGCCGCCAGCACCGGCGCCCGCCACGCCGGGCCCAGGCGCTCGACCGAGCGCGCGACCGGGATGGAGGCGAGGACGATGAGCGCCGGCATCGCGGGCAGCAGGAACCTGAGATACCACCAGTCATCGAAGTTGGTGTAGGGGACATACATGGCGAAGGTTGCGAGCACGAAGGCGCCGAGCACCAGGGCCTCGCGCCGCCGCGCCGCCATCACCGGTGCGAGGACCGCCAGCAGCACGACGGGCCCGTGCGTGCTCAGCAACCACGCCGGGTACCGCCGCAGGTTCGCCGCGACGTGACTTAGTGAAAACAGCACGTCCAGGGAGCCGTAGCCCGACCTCAGCGGGGACCCATACATCACGAACTGCGACCAGGCGACCGCCGCGATGCCCGGAGCCACGCCGAGGCTGAACCACGTGAGGAGGCGCCACGCGCTCATTGCCGAAACGCCCCGGTCAGCAGCGGAGCCGTTCGAGCGTTCCGGTGAGGCGACGCGGCACCAGGCCAGCAGCAGGCCGACAACGACCACGAGCGGAGCCAGGTTCGGCCGCATCATGATGGCTGCGGCGGCCGAGAGCCCCGACAGCAACGGGCCGGCGCCGACCCACGGCGCACGCCAGCGCCGCGGTCCACAAGGCCATGGCCGGGACATCGCTCATCGGCTGCACGAGCTGGTACAGCGCGATCGGGCTGCAGGCAAGCCAGATGGCGGCGACTGCGCCGGTGACGGGACCGTCGAGGCGCCGGCCGAGCAGGTAGGTGCACCAGATGGCGAGGCCGCCAAGCAGGGGCACGATCAGGAACACGCCCCACTCGCCCGTGGTCCGGAACGCGGCCGCCATCATCAACGACAGACCGGCCGGGCAAATCGGTACCGACTCGCCCGTCAGCGTTGGCTTCGCAATGAATCCGGCTGGCGCAAACGTGGCGGGCGCGTTGGGCCACGGCACAGGACCGGAAAACGGAGGATCGAGCGAGAGCCGGCCGTCCGCGAACATCCGCGCCTGGCCGACGTAGCAGTGCGAATCCGATCCGCCCACCGCGCGCGTGCTCCAATGCCAGCCGATCCCCAGCGTGGCTGCCGTCGCCACGATGGCCACCCACGGGGCCGCCGCGGGCAGCATGGCCCACGCGGAGGCGAGCCCGGACGCGAGGCGGCGGGTGGGCAAGGTGGACCGTAACCCCACGGCTGTCCGTCAGGAGCGGGGCTCTCGAAGCCCGGCGATCCGGTAGCGCAGCAGGACGCGCACGGCGTGAATGCCGTCCTTCCAGTTGATCTTCTTGCCTTCGGAGCGAAGGCGGGGCAGGAAGGTCACCGGCAGCTCGTGAATGCGATGTCCGTGCAGCAGGAGCTTCGCGGTGATCTCCGGTTCGATGTCGAAACGATTCGACTCGAGCGCCAACGACCGGGCGATGTCGGTCCGCATGATCTTGTAGCAGGTCTCCATGTCGGTCAGGCTGGCGCCGAACAGGAGATTGGTGACGGTGGTCAGGAACCGGTTCGCGGCCACGCTGATCCACGGCGCCGAGGCGCGTCCGTTCAGGAACCGCGAACCATAGACCACCTCGGCCGTTCCCTGGACGATTGGCGCGACCAGCGACGCCAGCTGTGCCGGGTCCAGCTCGAGATCCGCGTCCTGGATCGCGATGATCGCTCCGCTCGCCTGCGCCAGGCCGAGCCGGACCGCGGCGCCCTTGCCGGCGTTGCGCTCGGCATGGACGATCTTCAGTATGCCGGGACGCCCCGGGATCCGGTCCAGCGCTTCCCGCGTGCCGTCGGTCGAGCCGTCGTTCACCACGACGATCTCGCGCGGCACCGGAAGATCGACGGCGAGCAGCCGCTCGATCACGGATGCCACCGTGCGGGCCTCGTTGTAGACCGGGACGATGATGGACAACGACGAAAGAGGGGCGGGGTTCACGAGGGGTAGTCTACCTTCAATCCGTCAGCCGGCGTCCGACAGCCCGGGCCAGCATCCGCATCCGGTCCTCGAACGGCAGCCGCCAGAAGGTGGTGGCCACCACGCCCCGCGTGAAGTAGGTCTTGCGCGAGTAGTCGATGGCAATCTCGGCCATCACCGGCCTGCCGGCGCGGGCCAGGTCGAACGCCCGGCCGAGCCCGTGCTCGATGTGATCGTCGTTGGCGATGCGAATGAACTCGGCCCCGACACCGTTGGCAAAGGCCTCCACGGTGTACGGCGCCAGCACGCTGCAGGTGTTGCGATTGAACGACGTGCGCTGGAACTGCGCGATCTGCGCCAGCTCGCCGTCGCGCAGCACGCACACCACCGGGGCGATGCCGTACGACGCGGCCGTCAGCATCTCGAGCCCCGTCATGAGCAGCGCACCGTCTCCGGCAAGCGCCACCACGTCGCGATCGGGGTTGGCGAGCTTCGCCCCGATGGCTGCGGGCACGGAGTACCCCATGCACGAGAAGTCGATCGGGCCGTTGAAGCAGCCCGGCTCGGCGAGCCGCAGGTGCTCCATGGCCAGGAACGTGCCGTTCCCGCTGTCGGTCGTATAGATCGCGCGCGGCGCCACCCGCTGCATCTCGTCGAAGAACACGGCGGGGGTCACGCGGTCGTGACTCCGGGACTTCTGCCACGATTCCCGCAGGTCCCGGTGTCCCGAGAGGAGGCGCTCGAGGTACGGCCGATCCTCCAGCCGGGGCGTCACGAGCGGCAGCAGGGCCCGCACGAAGTCGGCCGCGTCGGCTTCGATGGCGAGCCGGGCCGGGTAGTTGCGATTGAAGACGTCGCGATTGATATCGACGTGGATGAGGTTGGATGGCGGCGTGAAGCCGTAGCTGGCCGTGGCCAGTTCGCCGAACCGGCATCCAATGGCGATCATCGCGTCGCACTCGCGGGTGGCGTCGCGCACAAACGACGGGGCCGACGGGCCGAGGCCGTTCCAGATCCACAACGGGTTGGTCTCCGGATACACGCCCTTCCCCTGGATCGTCGTCGCCACCGGCGATCCGAGCCGCTGCGCCAGCTCCACCAGCAGGGGAGAGGCCCCTCGGGCGCCGTAGCCCACGTACATCACGGGCAGGCGCGCCGCGTTCAGGATGTCGGCGGCACGTCGAAGTTCGGCCTCCCCGATTGCCGGCGGAGCGGTCGGAAGCGGGTCGTACTCGAGCTGCGCCACCTCGTGCATCAACAGGTAGAAATTCGCCGGGATGATGACGGCAACCGGCCCCGGGGTACCCGTTCGGGCCAGGTCGAAGGCGCGGCGCACCGTCCCGTAGATCTCGCCCGGCGAACCGGGAGTCAATACGGCCTTCGTGACCGGGCGCAGCAGCGCGGCCTGATCGATGTCGTGAAGCTGATACGCCTTGCCGGTGTCCGTCCGGATGCCGCATGTCAGGACGACCAGCGGAATCCCGTCCAGGAACGCTTCGGCAACGCCCGACAGGCACTGCGTGACGCCGGCGCCCGGCACGACGTTGACGACGCCGACTCCGCCGGACGTCCGGGATTCGCCATCGGCCATGAACGAGGCGCTCTGTTCGTCGGTCACCAGCACCGGCACGATGGATGATCGGTCGAGCGCGTCGTAGAGCTCGATGTTGTGCGTGCCGGGAATGCCGAAGGTGAACCGCGCGCCCGCATCCTCGAGCGCAGCAACGACGATGTCGGCACCTCTTCGCTTCATGATGTCAACAGCCCAGGCAGGTGCCGGCGAACGTTCTCCGCCACACGATCGGCCAGCGCCATGATCGTGACATAGGGATTGATCTCGGCGCACTGCGGGAACAGGCTGGCATCGGCCACGAACAGCCACGGGACGCCGTGGACCTGGCCCCAGCCGTCGGTCACCGAATCTGCCGGATTCGTGCCCATGCGGCAGCCGCCCATGAGATGGGCGCTCGAGATCGTGACCTTCCCCAGCTTCAGTCCCGACTCCGGAATCAGCTCGTCAATTCGAGCCGCGTCGCGCGCCTCGATGAAGGGCTGCGTGCCGGCCGGAGCATGCACGCGCTCGGCGCCGGCCGCGAAGAAGACCCTGGCGCTCTCGCGCATCGAGGCGATGAGCGCGCGCCGCACCGCGGGCGACAGGGTGTAGTCCACGACGGGATTGCCCATCCGGTCGATCGTGACCCGGTTGCCGGAGGTGGCCGGGTCGAGCGCCAGCACGAGAATCATCTGCATCCGGTCCATCGACTTCATCAGCCGGCTGTGATCGGGACCGAAGCCGGTCAGGTTCTTGGCTGTCACAAACGGGAAGTACATGCAGGTTTCGAGCAGGAATCCGTCGGACCCCGCAAACTGATCGCAGTAGAAGCTTTTCGGGTGCCCGTGGTAGTTCGAAATGCGTTTCCCATGCTGCGCGACCAGGATGAGAGCGGGGTGACAGGTGAAGTATCGGCCGAGCGCCGGCAACGCGGCCGGCAGCCGGGACCGCAGCAGCAGCGCGGGCGAGTTGACCGCACCGGCCGCAACGACAACGGCCTTCGCCCTGATCCGATAGTCTCCGGCCGCCCAGGCCGAAGGAATGCCGAACCCGCGCTCGGTCACGCGCGCAAAGACCGTCCGATCCTCGAGCCGGTCGACACGGCAGTTGGTGATGATGGCGGCGCCGTTGCGCTCCGCCTCGGGCAGCTGCACGCGGTGGGTGCCCATCTTCGCCGCGTTCGGGCAGCCCAGGTTGCAGAGGCCCGACCCCTGGCAATCCTTCAGGTTCAGCGGGAACTGCTCGACCCGGTAGCCCAGCTTGCGGCAGCCGGCCGCGAACAGCCGGTTGTTGTCGTTCAGCAATTCCGGCGCAAGGAGGTGGACGTTGTTCTCGCCAAGGTACTTCTGCGACCGCCGCGAAATATCGTCGAAGTCCAGGTCGTGAACGTTCCACTTGCGGACCGTCGCTTCCGCAATCGGCAGTGAGGTTCCGGTGTAGACGACGGTCGACCCGCCGTAGGCGCGGCCCATGGCGAGCGTCATGCTCCGATCCTTCGTGAGCACGCCGCCTGCTTCGAAATACAGGCGCCTCGCCATCTCGGACTCCCGGCCCGTGAACTCGTCCTCCCGGAGTTTCGGGCCGCACTCGAGCACGCCCACGCGCAATCCGTCGCGGCTGAGCGCCGACAGCTCCCTGGCTACCGTGCCCCCGCCGGCACCTGTTCCCACGACGACGATGTCGAACTCCTTATCGATCATGGAGGAAGGAATTCCCATGGCGCGCCGGGCGATAGCCGATCGCCGGTCCGGCCTCGGCCCTGCCGTAGTAGCCCATGAAGATGAGGGTCCGCAGGCCCCAGAACCCCGATCGCACCAGCATGATTGGGGCATCCTCGAACCATCTGAGGACCGCGTCCTGGCGCGCAGCGTCGAGCGCGTCGAGGCGGCGGCCGAATCGAACGAGCGGAGCAAAGCGGAGAATGGTCAGGAAGAGCGAGAACTGCCGCTGCACAGACTCCGGCCTCTCCGAGAGGCCGTCGTCGACGAGCTCGAGGAACGCGCCCTGTTCCGCAGGCGTCAGGGCGGATGATTCGGGCACGATCCGCCTCGCGAGCGCCAGCAGGAAGCCCCGCTGGTCAGGTGTCAGGATGCCCACGGAGCTTATTAGAGCAGATCGACGGCGGCCGCGTCATTACCTGCCGGGCGGCTTTCCGGCGTCGCGTGTGCTGTAGACCTGCTCGATCGCCCCGGCCGGCGGTGCGGCGCCCGGGACCGGATCGGGAATGGCGTGCGGCACCGGCTTGAGGTGGCGCAGGTAGACGATGACCGCGTGCAGATCCTCGTCGGTCAGGTTCGAGATGAGCGCCCACGGCATCAAGGCCGGCGAGATCTGGCGCCCGGAGCGATGGATCCCGCTCCTCAGCACGCGCAGGATCTCCTCGTCGGTGACTCCGCCCAGGCCCGTCTCACGATCCGGCGACAGATTCCGCGTGATGACTTTCCCATCAGACGCGGATACGAACGTGACGCCCCCGGCAAGATACCGTGTAGGGTCCGGTCCCTTCTGACCGGGCGTCTGGTGGCACCCGAGGCAGTCGCTGACGGTCGTGATGTACTTCCCACGTTCGGCGAGCAGGCGTTGGGCAGGATCGCTGATGTCCTCGATTGCCGGCGCGCCGGCGTCCACCGCCTTGACGAACTCTTCCGGAGAGGTGTTCGTCAACGGGGGAACGTAGTAGAGAAACGCCAGGAACCCGACCCCGGCGAGCAGGATGACCGCGGCAATCACCCACTTGAGTAGCCCTCTCATCATTCCTCCTCGTCAGTACGCCCGGTTGGCCGCGCTGGTCGCCGGGCCAGAGGTTCCCGCGTTGCCGGCGAACAAGGTCATCGGCGGATCCTGCTTGAGGATCAGCCAGCGGAACTTGCCCGCGAGAAACTGAAGGATGTTCGGGGGTTGCGGCGGCGGGATCTTGTTGACGACCGGGGGAAGGCTCCGAAGGAACGCGACCACCGCATTGAGGTCGCTCTCCGACAGCCGCGCGTACGCGGGCCAACCCATCGGAAACGGAAGCATCCGCGTGCCGTCCGGCCGTGTCCCTCGCGTCAGGACCGCCTTGATCTCGCCGTCGGACCAGTCGCCGAGGCCCGTGTCCTTGTCCGAGGTGAGGTTGTACGAGACGAAGTCCCCGAACGGGGCTATCCGGATGCGCATCCCGCCGGCGAAGCGCATGCCCGGAATCATCTTTCCGTCGGTGCCAACCGGCGAGTGGCAGTGCGCACAGCTGAGCGAGTTGACCAGGTAGCGTCCGCGCTCGACCGGGTTGTCCGCTGCACGCCGCGCCTGCTGGGCGTAGAAGGCCTTCAGTTCATCGGCGCTCATCGCCCATACCGGCCGCCTGGCGAGCGAGACGACGAAGTCCGCCAGTTGCTCCAGCTCCTTCTCGCTCGCGACATCGTCGAACGACGGCATCGGGGTGCCGGCGATGCCCGTCCTGACCCTCAGCAGGATCTCCTGGGCCGTTGCCCCGCCGCGGAATGTCCACGGCTGGGTCAGGTCGGTGGACCTGATGGCGTGGCCCCAGTCATCCGGAAGCTCCTCGTTGGCCGACCCGTCCTCGCCGTGACACGTCGCACACGCAAGCCGCTCGTAGATGTTCCGTCCGGCGGCGATGTCTCGAGGTGTTGAGGCCCACGGGTCCGGGACCTTCACGGGACTCGGCTTCTCCGCGTCGAAACGGGGCGAAAACCGCTTGATGTAGCTGATGACGTCCTGGCGCTCGCCGTCGGAGAGCAGGCGCCGGAAGCCTGGCATGGCGGTGCCCGGCAGGCCGTCGGCGACGATTCGATCCAGGTCCCGATCAGCCGGAAGGCTGTTGACGGTCGTGGTGCGGAACTTGTAGACCCCTCGTGTGAAGTCGCGCGGCACGGGCGAAAGGAACTCGGCTGCCGGTCCGTCGCCGCGGCCTCGAGCACCGTGGCAGGTGGCGCACAGGCGATCGTAGACAGGCTTGCCGACCGCGGCGGCCTCGGGAGGCCGAACCTGCGCGCCCGCAACAGGAAGCGTCAGCGCGGCGAGAGAAAGCAGGCAACAGGACGTCCCCACCAGCGTCCATGGCAGTTCCCGGGCACGGACTGACATCGACTCCTCCGGTCTGTGGCACGCGCCGGGGCCGGCGCGCCGGATTGTTCGAATTGAAGGATTGTACATTACGACTCCTACAAAACCAGTAGGATTTATGATGAAGCCCGCGGGCCGAGCCCGGCGCCGGAGCGTGAGAAAGCCCGGATGGTATGATCGGAACGGGTGGCCCTTGGGGAACGAAGGTGATGATCCCGGCAGCTGGGGCCCCAGGTTCGGGTACGAAGTGAGCGCCATGGTGCTGCGACATCGAACTCGAGGCGTCAAGGTCGGATCCGTCACGATTGGCGGCGATGCGCCGGTTGCCGTGCAGTCGATGTGCAACACGGACACCGCCGATGTCGAGTCCACCCTTCGACAATGCCTCGAGCTGTGGCGTGCGGGATCCGAGCTGCTGCGGGTGACGGTGAATCTGCCCGAAGCGGCCGCGGCCGTCCCCGAGCTCAAGCGCCGGCTGGTCGACCAGGGCTGCACGGCGCCGCTCATCGGCGATTTCCATTACAACGGTCATCTCCTGCTGACCCGCGCTCCCGACTGTGCCCGGGCGCTGGACAAGTACCGCATCAATCCGGGCAACGTCGGCACAGGGCGCCGCCGCGACGAACAGTTCTCGACCATCTGCAAAGTCGCAGTCGACCACGGCAAGCCGATCCGCATTGGCGTGAACGGCGGGTCGCTCAACCAGGAGCTGGTCGTGCGGAAGATGCGAGAGAACACGGATCGGGGCGGCGGGAAGTCGTCCGAGGAGATCATCCAGGAGTGCATGGTTCTCTCGGCGATCGAGTCGACCGAGCTGGCGCTGGAATCGGGCGTCGGCCGCGACCAGATCATCATTTCCTGCAAGGCGTCGAAGCCGCGGGAGCTGATTGCGGTGTATCGCGAGCTGGCCAGGCAGACCGACCAGCCGCTTCACCTCGGCCTGACCGAGGCCGGAATGGGGATCAAGGGCCTCGTGTGGTCCGCCTCGGCGATGTCCGTCCTGCTGGCGGAAGGCATCGGCGACACGATCCGCGTGTCGCTGACGCCGCGTCCGAACGGGGATCGCCGCGACGAGGTGGATGCCGCCCGCGAGCTGCTTCAGGCGCTCGGCCTTCGCGCCTTTGCGCCGAGCGTGACGGCCTGCCCGGGATGCGGGCGGACGACCAGCACGACGTTCCAGGAACTCGCGGAACGGATCCAGGCGTACATCCGCGAGATGATGCCGGCCTGGTCCGAACGCTACGAGGGTGTCGAGCAGATGACCCTGGCGGTGATGGGCTGCGTGGTCAACGGGCCGGGAGAGTCGCGCGCCGCGAACATCGGCATCAGCCTGCCCGGAACAGGGGAGGCGCCCACCTGCCCGGTATTCATCGACGGCCAGCACTTCACGACCCTCCGCGGCAGCTACGCGGAGCTGTCCACGGCATTTCAGAAGCTGGTCGATGACTACGTGGACGGGCACTACCCTCGCAAGCCGGCCCTCATCTGAAACACGCGGCGGTGGCCTGTCGGCCGATGGCTGGCGGCCGGCGGCGGTCTCGGCACCACGCCACGCGTCCCGCATCGCCCGCCAGGCGTGTTCGTCGCGAACTCCGCCAGCCGCCGGCCGCGAGCCTCCAGCCGCTCACGGATCGCCTCGTGTCTCCGCTCCACCCCCGTCAGCTCGGTCGTTCGGCAGGGACCACCCTGAGCTCGCGAAGCTCGGTGCCGCGCAGCACGGCCATCGACGTTTCCAGCCCGATCCGGGCATCGGTCAGCATGCGCTGGAGCGTTTCAACGTTGTCGACGGCCAGGCCGCCGAAGCGGACGATGATGTCGCCATCACGCAGGCCCGCGGCTGCCGCCGGTGAATCCGGCTCGGTGGTCACAACCAGGATCCCGCTCGTCAACGGCAGCCTGTAGAACCTGGTGACCGCCTGGAGCAGCGGCACCGCCTGACCGCCGAAGCCGACGTACGCACGCCGGATTCGGCCATCCTTGATGAGGCGCCCGGCGACGAACTTCGCGGTGTTGATCGGAATGGCGAAGCAGAGCCCCTGCGCCATGGCGATCACGGCCGTGTTCACGCCGATCACCGCGCCCTGCGAGGTGACCAGCGGTCCGCCGGAATTGCCGGGGTTGAGCGGCGCGTCGGTCTGGATGATGCCGTCCATCAGGCGTCCGGACTGGGCGCGCAGCGATCGCCCGAGCGCGCTGACGATGCCGGACGTGACCGTGCACTGGAAGCCGAACGGGCAGCCGACCGCGACGGCGACCTGGCCGGGCCTGAGGCGATCGGAATCGCCGAGGGTCGCGGGCACCAGGTCCGGCGCGTCGATGCGGATCACGGCGAGATCGGTGTCCGGGTCATCGCCGATCAGCTCGGCGTTCAGCCGCCGGCCGTCGGTGAGCGTCACGCGCACGTGATCGGTGTCATGGACCACATGGCTGTTGGTCAGGGCGAACCCATCGGGTGTGAAGATGAACCCGCTTCCCGCGCCAGCCACCTCTCCGCCGTTCCGCGCGCGTGCGCCGGCGCCCCGGGTCTTGACCACCTCGATGGCGAGGACCGATGGCGTGATGGATTCGACCGCGGCGGTGACGGCCGCCGAGTAGGCATCGAGCAGCGGCTCCTCGTTGCGGCGGTCGGCCTGCGCGGACGCGATGGAGACGACGTTTGATGAGTCGCGCTGGGGGCTGAACATGGCCGGGTTCCTCCGACGGACGGTGTCGTATCGATCCTCGTCGTCCTACTCAAGTTGGACGCACGCACCATCACCCAGGTTGCCGGCGGCTGAACGCATGGGATTCGGGGGCGCGCGGCCCGCTGGCGGCCCGCGTCCCTCCGGCGACCCGTGGCCCGACGCGGGCAGGCCCCCGCTGTGGCGGCCGTGGTAAGCTCGAACCAACCCGGACGAGAGCCATGTCGCACAGCCTCCTACTGATATTTGCGCACCCGGATGACGAGAGTGTGTTTGCCGCCGGGGTTTCGTGCGCATGCCTCGATTCGGGGGGCCAGGTGGCGCTCGTGTCGGCGACCAACGGCGAGCGGGGCAGGGTTGGCGATCCGCCGGTGTGCGCGCCAGGGGATCTCGGCCGCGTGCGGGCCGCCGAGCTGGCGGAGGCGGCGCGCATCCTCGGAATCCAGCACGCGCACACGTTCGGCTATCCGGACGGCCGGCTCGAATCAGTTCCCCATGACGAGATTCGCCGCCGGCTCGTGAGTGTCATTCGCGAGGCATGCCCGCAGGTCGTCATCACCTTCGATCCGAACGGTTCGAACCTCCACACCGATCACATCGCGGTCAGCCGTTTCACGGCGGACGCCGTCGCTGCGGCGGCCGATCCCCGCTGGTTCCCGGGGGAAGGCCCGGCGCATCGGGTTGGCCGCCTGCTCTGGACGCTGCCTGTGCGGCCGTGGGACGTGGTCCGCAAGGGGGACCCGGCCTCCGAGCCTGGCGTGGACTTCATCCTCGACGTCTCGAAATGGACCGCCCGGAAGGCCGACGCGCTGCGTGCCCACCGGAGCCAGCATCTCAGCACCGATCGCATCTTCTTCTCGAAGCCGGATCACCTCCAGCTGCTGGGCGTCGAGTTGTTCCGCCAGGCGTGGGGACCGGGCCTGGCCGATCGACCATCAGCCGACATCTTCGACGGGTTGTGAGGAGTCTGGCGCCTGGGCGTGGCGCGCGCGCGAGGGACGCCCGGGCCGGTGCGTCGTCGTGTGCGCGGGGCTGCAAGTGGTGGAGGGACCGGACGGCGGGGAGAACGACGCCGCCCGAATCGCGTCAGAGGAGGTATCGGGGGAGGGGCTACGCGATCCGGGCGACGAACTCGAAACGGAGCCGGCTACTTCTTGGCGCTCTGATGCATCATCATCGGCTTGGCCGCCTTGATGTTCAGGATGGCCTCGTGCTCACCCTTGTCGTTGTCCTTGCAGGTGAGGTCGACCTTCTCTCCAACCTTGACGGTCTTGAGTTCGGCGACTGCCTTGCCCTGGACCGGCAGCGTCATCTCGGTGCCCTTCTCGTCTTTGACGGTCAGGGTCTTGGCGGCTTCATCAGCCTTGACCACGTCGGCGGCCACCATGTGCGTCTTGGCCTTGGCGGCGACGGTGGTCGTCTTGGGGGTCTGCGCGGCTGAAGCCAATGTCGCTGACATGAGCAGCGCCAGCGCCGCGACGGTGTACTTCTTCATCGTTTCCACTCCTTCGGTTCCGTATGTATTGACAAACTGAACTGGTCGATCGCGTAACTGCGCCGCCAGGTGACACTGCCTCCAAACGCAAGGGGCGTGCCACGGGTCGGAAAACGCCCAAAGCGTGTAACGTGCTGGTACGAGTGCAGTTACTGCCTTGTCGGCCCGGCTCCTTCATCCCGGCGCCCGGCGCCAACCCGCCACGGCGTGGCAGCCCTGCTTGCGGCCGGCTCAGGCGGGAGCACGCTGGAGGGGGCAGGGCGGGCACGCCGGGGGCGGGGCGGACGGGGCGGCGCTTGACATCGTAACAGTGCAATATTAAGATATTACTATATATGCCGATTGCTGAGCTCCAGGTGTTCAAGGCCGAGTTCTTCCGCGCCCTGGGTCACCCGATCCGCATCCGGATCCTGGAGCGGCTGGTCAATGGCGAGCGCAGCGTCCAGGAACTGCAGGACGACCTGACCGTGGATCAGCCCGTGATGTCCCAGCAACTGGCCGTCCTGCGTGCCAAGAACATCGTGGTCGCGCGCAAGGAGGGCACGACAGTGCGCTACTCGCTGCGCGATCCCCTGATTGCCGACCTGCTCGACGCGGCACGCCGCATCTTCAACAGCCAGCTCATCGGGACACAGAACCTCCTCCGCGAGCTCCGGCGCGAAAATCGAACCCGTTGATGCACCTCTTCGCGAAGATCCTCAAGACCGGCCTGGTCACCACGCCGCTCACCGCCCGGCACGACGAGGCGATTCGTCTCGTGAGCACGATCGCCGAGCGCAGCAGGCGCCTCTTCGGGCGCGCCCTGGCGATTCGCGAGGTGGACGCGGGCTCGTGCAACGGCTGCGAGCTCGAAATCGGCGGCATGGCGGGGCCCGTCTACGACATGGAGCGGTTCGGCCTGCACTTCGTGGCCTCGCCGCGTCACGCCGACCTGCTGCTGGTCACCGGTCCGGTCACCGTGAACATGGCGGCGCCGCTTCGCAAGACGTGGGAGGCGACGCCGGACCCGAAGCTGGTGGTGGGAGTAGGCGACTGCGCCCGGACCTGCGGTGTCTTCCGCGGCGGCTACGGAGTCGCCGGCAGCGTGGATTCCGTGATCCCGGTCGACGCGTGGGTCGACGGCTGTCCGCCTGAGCCTGCCGACATCCTGCGTGGGATTCTCACGGCTCTCGATCGTGTGCCCAAGCCCGGTGGCCGGGCGGGTGCGGCGGTTGCCGCGCGACAGGAGCGGCCGTGAGCGTCGTCCAGCTCCTCCTCGGCATTCTGGTCGGAGCCTACGCCTGCGCGTCGCTCATCGGGCTCTTCGCCGGCGGCCAGCGCGGGCGGGCGGTCGCGACCGCGGCCACCTCGGTCGGCGCGATCTCCAGCATGGTGCTCGCAGGAATGGTGATGGCCGGCAGCGCCGTGTCCGTCGTCGCGATTCCGTGGTTCAGCCTGGTGCCGCTCAGGTTCGAGCTCGACCCGCTCGGGGCGCTCTTCCTGGCTGTGATCGGCCTGATTGCGCTTGCGGCCGGGGTGTACGGGTTCGGCTACATGCGCGAGTCGAAGGCGGGCGTGCGGCGGAGCGCCGACGCGCTGGTCAATCTGCTGGTGCTCGCCATGAGCCTGCAGGTCATGGCCGACAACCCCCTGACGTTCCTCTTCGTGTGGGAAGTCGTGTCGCTTTCCGCCTGCCTGCTGGTGCTCGTCGAGCACCAGGGGCCCGATGCGGTGTCGGCCGCCAACTGGTACCTCGGGGTGACCCACGCGGGCTTTCTCGCGCTGGTCGCGATGTTCCTGCTGCTGTCGGGCGGCGATCTCTCGGCGTCGTTCGGGTCACTGCGCCACGCGCCGCTCGCCAGCGGCATGCGCGACGTCATTTTCGTGCTGGCCCTCATCGGATTCGGGAGCAAGGCGGGCATCATCCCCCTGCACATCTGGTTGCCGCGCGCGCACCCGGTCGCCCCGAGCCATGCGTCGGCGTTGATGTCGGGCGTGGTCCTCAAGATGGGCGTCTACGGCCTGGTGCGGGTGGTCTTCGATCTGCTCGGGGCCGGGCCGGCGTGGTGGGGCGCCACCGTGCTGCTGCTCGGTGCGGCCTCGGCGCTGTTCGGCGTGCTCTATTCGCTGATGCAGCAGGATCTCAAGCGCCTGCTCGCGTTCAGCTCCATCGAGAACATCGGCATCATCTTCATGGGGATCGGGGCGGCGCTGCTGTTCCACACCTACGGCCTGTCGTTGCTGGCGGCGCTTGCGCTCATTGCGGCGCTCTATCACGTGATCAACCACGCCGTGTTCAAGAGCCTCCTGTTCATGGCGGGCGGCGCGGTGGTGCACTCGGTGCACTCGAGGAACATCGAACAGATGGGCGGGCTCATCACGCGGATGCCGCGCACGGCGTTCGCGTTCCTGATTGGCTCCGCGGCGGTTGCGGCCCTCCCGCCGCTGAATGGCTTTGCGTCAGAGTGGCTGCTCTTCCAGTCGCTGCTCGGCGGTGTGCGGATACCCGACCCGGCTGTGGCGCTGCTGATGCCGATCGGCGTGGGTCTGCTCGCGTTGACAAGCGGCCTTGCCGCCGCGGCCTTCGTGAAGGCGTTCGGCATCACGTTCCTGGCCATTCCGCGCTCGCCCGCCGCCGAGCAGGCAAAAGAAGTCGGGCGGTCCCTCCATGTGGCGATGCTCATCCTCGTGGTGGCCTGCGTCGCACTTGGCCTCGGCCCCGTCATCGTGGTGCCTCTGCTTGGAAGCGTCGTTTCACGGCTGCCCGGCCTGGACGCGGCAGCCGGCCTGGGATCGGCTCACCTGTTCTTCACAGGCCTGCCATCGGGCCTGGGCCAGATGTCCACTCCGCTGGTCGCCGCCGGGCTCGTCGGGCTCGCGATTGTCGTCCCCCTGGCCCTGAAGCTGCTGACGCCGGCGTTTCGCATGCGGCGTGACGCAACGTGGGGCTGTGGCCGGCTCGTGCAGACGCCTCGGATGCAGTACACGGCCACCGCGTTCGCCGAGCCGTTGCGGCGGGTGTTCAGCCAGCTGTTCCGGCCCACCGAGGATCTGACGGTGGAGCTCCACCCTGACTCCCGGTACTTCATCCGCGCCATCAACTACCGGCACCAGGTGTCACCGCTGTTCGATCGGCTCGTGTATGCGCCGTCCCTGGCCGTCGTGCAGCGGCTGGGCACCCTGGTGCGCTCGGTCCAGGGCGGATCGGTACATCTCTACGTCGCCTATCTCTGCCTGGCGCTGGTCGTGCTGCTGGTGGCGGCGAGGTGGATGCCATGACCGGCTGGCTCATCGAAATCGGACAGGCGGTCCTCGGGCTCCTCATCGCGCCATTGCTGGTCGGCACGATTCGGAAGATCAAGGCCCGGCTGCAGAACCGGTACGGCGCGCCCGTCTGGCAGCCGTATGCGGAACTGCGGAAGCTGTTCGCCAAGGAGGTGGTCGTGTCCACCAACGCCTCGTGGCTGTTCCGCGCCGCGCCCTACGTCGTCTTCGTCAGTACGCTCGCCGTCACCATGGTGGTGCCGCTCGTCACGGTCCAGCTGCCCTTCGGCCAGGCGGCCGATCTGCTGGTGGTGGTCTACCTGCTGCTGCTCGGCACCTTCTTCCTCTCGCTGGCCGGCCTCGATCCGGGCTCGCCGTTTGGCGGCATGGGATCGAGCCGCGAGATGACGGTGGCGGCGCTGGCCGAGCCGACCATCGCCGTGGCCATCTTCGCGCTGGCCTCGGGAGCGGGGTCGACCAATCTCGGGCAGATGACCCTGCACGTGATCGAATTCCGGCGGTGGCGCTGTCGCCAGGTCACGCGCTCGCCTTCGCCTCGCTGTTCATCGTCATGCTGGCCGAGACCAGCCGGCTCCCGATCGACAACCCGGCGACTCACCTCGAACTGACGATGATCCACGAGGCGATGGTGCTGGAGTACTCGGGCCGGTACCTGGCGCTCATCGAGTGGGCATCGGCGCTCAAGCTGCTGGTGTTCTTCAGTCTGCTGGCGAACCTGTTCGTGCCCTGGGGCATCGCGACGACGCTCGCGCCGTCGGCGCTGGGCGTCGCGATCGTCGCGCTGGTGATCAAGCTGCTGGTGCTGGCCGTCGCCGTCGCGGTGCTCGAGACGCGCGTGGCCAAGCTCCGGCTGTTCCGGGTGCCGGAGCTGCTGAGCGCGTCGTTCGTGCTGGCGCTGCTCGCGGTCACGTCGTCGTTCCTGTTGAGGTAGCGGTGGACACCTTCTCGCAGATAACCGTCCTCGGCTCCAGCATGGCGCTGCTGTGCGCGTTCATCGTGCTCTGGCGGCGCGGCGTGCCGGCCTACATCGCGGCGTTCACGTGGCAGTCGGTGATCCTGGTCGGCGTCACGGGCACGGTCGCGTCGTTCAGCGGCGACCGGCGGCTTTACGTCGTCGCGGTGCTGCTGGTCGGGTTGAAGGTGATCTTCATCCCCCGGCTGCTCTCGCGGATGGAGGCTCGCTTCGGAGGCGAACGCGAGCGGCAGCCGTACGTGAACACCACCGCCTCGCTGCTGGTCGCGACGGTGCTCGTGATTGTGGCGTACGTTCGTCACCCGGCCGTTGCTGGCGGTCAGTGACCTGCCGACGCGCGGGGGGATGCCGCTGGCGATGGGCCTGGTCTTCGTGAGCCTCTTCGTGGTGGTCAGCCGGAAGAAGGCGCTCACGCAGATCATCGGGTTCCTGATGCTCGAGAACGGCATCGCACTGCTGGCCGTGCTCGGCACCTACGGCATTCCGCTTCATCGTCGAGCTCGGCGTGTTTCTCGACGCGCTGATGGGATTCCTGTCGATGCAGGTGTTCGTGTACCACATTCACGAGACGTTCGAGTCGATTGACGTCGAGCAGTTGAGCCAACTGAAACACTGAAGGTCGCTTCCTCCGGATCGGGTCAGCCTCATGGAACTTGTCGTCCTGCTCGGCGCACCGTTGTTCGCGGCCCTGCTCGGCCTGCTGCCGGCATCGGCTGCGCGGATCGCCGCGCGCGCTGGACGCTGGCTGTCTCTGGTCACGATTGTCGCGGCGTTGAGCCTGTGGAAGGCCGTCGATGCCGGGGTGACCACCACCGCGGCAGGCGGGTTCCTCGGGCCGACGCGCTGTCGACGCTGCTGGCCGTGTGCACGAGCCTGGTTGCCGCGCTGGCCGCGTGGCTGGGCCCGGACCACGGAGGCCGGGTCGCGCTCGACGATCGCCAGGTGCGCCATTTCGTGGTGTTCACCAACCTGCTGAGCTTCACGATGCTCCTGGCGGTGACGGTGAACAACGTCGGCCTGATGTGGGTGGCCATCGAGGCCACGACCATCGTGTCGGCGATGCTGATTCCGCTGCGCGTCAGCAAGGCGTCGGTCGAGGCCTCGTGGAAGTACATCCTGATCGGGTCGGTCGGCATCGCGCTGGCGTTTGTCGGCACCGTGCTGGCCTACTTCGACTTCGTGCACCAGGCTGGCCTGCCGGAAGGCGCGCTCAACTGGACGGTGCTGATGACCGCCGCCACGCACCTGCATCCCGACGTCATGCGCCTGGCGTTCGTGTTCCTGCTGGTCGGATACGGGACCAAGGCCGGTCTCGCGCCGATGCACACGTGGCTGCCCGACGCCCATTCCGAGGCGCCGGCGCCGCTGTCCGCCATGATGTCGGGCGTGCTGCTCGCGGTGGCGATGTACGCGATCATGCGGTGGAAAGCGGTCGTGGACCTCTCGCGTCGGTTCGTCTTTCACGAACACGCTGCTGATCGGCCTCGGCGTGCTGTCGCTCGCCATCGCCGCGTTCAGCCTCGTCGCCCAGCGCAGCTACAAGCGGATGCTGGCGTACTCGAGCATCGAGCACACGGGCCTGATGTGCCTCGGCGTCGCGCTCGGTCCGGCCGGGGCGTTCGCGGCGATGCTGCACCTGGTCAACCACAGCCTGGCGAAGTCGGTCCTCTTCCTGCTGAGCGGCCGGATCTATCGTCGGTACGGCACCGCAGATGTGGCCGGCGTCTCGGGATTGCGGCGCGCGATGCCGGTGACGGCGGGCCTGTTCGCGGGCGGGATCCTGGCCGTCGTCGGCCTGCCGCCGTTCGGCATGTTCATTTCGGAGCTCGCGCTGCTGCGGGCGGGCTTCCTGAGCGGTCACTACGCGTTGATGGCCCTGGTCCTGGGGCTCCTCCTGCTCGTGTTCGTGTCGCTCATCTGGCACCTGAACCGAATGTTGCACGGTGAGCCGCAGCCCGGGACGTCATCGGCGAGGACGACGGCGGGCCCTGGTCCCGCTCTCGCCTGCCTGGCCGCCGTGGTCGTTCTCGGCATCTGCCGTGCCCGCCGCGCTGGTGCGACTGTTGACGATGAGCGCGGAGATCGTGGCGAAATGAGCGGATTGCTCTCGTCTCACTGGCAGCCTGACCGAGGCATTCGGAAGCCGCGTCGACCGGATGCGGAATGTCGGCGTCGAATCAGCTGCACGTGCAGCTTCCGGCCGTCGATGTGCCGGCGCTTGCGGCACTGCTTCGCGACCAGTTCGGCTGTGACCCGTGGATCATGCTGGGCGAGGACCGATCGCCGCAGGCCGACCGCTTCCGCGTGCACTACCTGTTCGCCCACGCGGCCGAGAACTGGTTCGTCCACGCGACCGCCGTGCTCGACGACGACCCGTCCATCGTCGTCGCTGGCCACGTTCCACTATCCGGCTTCGCGCTTCGAGCGCGAGATCTTCGACCTGTTCGGCATCCGGCCTCCGGGCACCCCGATCCCCGGCCCCTCGTGCGACACGGGTTCTGGCCGGAGGACTTCTTCCCGCTCCGGAAGGACGCGCAGACGCCGTCGATCGAAGACGATGGCCGCGGGTTTCCGTTCGGGCAGGTCAGCGGCGAAGGCGTCTTCGAGATCCCGGTCGGACCCGTCCATGCGGGCGTGATCGAGCCCGGTCACTTCCGCTTCAGCGTGGTGGGCGAGACGATCATCGACATGAAGTCGCGCCTCTATTTCACGCACAAGGGCATGGAGAAGCTGTTCGAGGGGCGCCACCCGGAAGAGGGCGTCGAGCTGGCGGAGCGCATCTCGGGCGACACCACCGTCGGGCACGCGCTCGCCTACTGCCAGGCGATCGAGTCGGCGGCCGGCACGGAGGTGCCTGCCCGGGCGCGCTACCTGCGCGTGATCCTGCTCGAGCTCGAGCGGCTCTACAACCACATTGCGCGACTTCGGCGCGATCGCCAACGACACCGGGTTCGCGATGGCGCAGTCGCACTGCCTCCGAATGCGCGAGCGCCTGCTCGTCCTCAACAAGCAACTCACCGGCAACCGCCTGCTGCGCGGCGCGCTGACGGTGGGCGGCGTGCGCCTCGACATGCCGGCCGGTCTCGACCTGGCTGGCGAGGTGACGGCCGTCCTGACAGACTTCGAGTCGATCGTGGACATCTGCCTGAACAACACGCTGCTGATGGACCGTCTCGAGGGCACCGGGCGATTGTTCAAGCGGACCGCGCGCGATCACGGCGTGCTCGGCTATGTCGCGCGCGCCTCCGGCATCGATCGCGACGTGAGACGGGATCACCCGTTTGCGGCCTACGGCGATCTGCAGGTTCGCGTTCCGGTTCACACCGAGGGCGACGTGAAGGCGCGAACCCTGGTGCGCGTCGAGGAAGCCCGGGAGTCGACTCGCCTGATCCGGGAGGCGGTCGCCGCGCTTCCTGGTGGTGCACTGGCAGGGCCGGTCTCGCCGCTCCCGGCGTTCGAGCCGGCGTTCTCACTGGTCGAGGGCTGGCGAGGCGCCATCACTCACTGGGTGATGGCGGACGCGAACGGCCGGCTGCATCGGGTCAAGATTGTCGACCCGTCATTCCTGAACTGGCCGCCCCTCTCGTATGCGCTGCTCGGCAACATCGTTCCCGACTTCCCGCTCTGCAACAAGTCGTTCAACCAGTCGTACACCGGCAACGATCTGTAGCATCGGTCAATTGATCGGTTGGCGGCTGGCGGCTGGCGACTGAGTTCCCACCTTCGCGCCGGCGCGCTGCGGCGAGGCAAGGGCGGCTCGCGGCCTACGCCGACCGCACGACACTCCTCGAGTACGTGATTGATGAGAGGGTCCGGTCAACGGACCCGGCGCGCACGGGTCTGCGATACCATAGAGTAAGGAGCGGCGCCTGTTGTGACGTGGGACGAAGTGGTCGGACGAGTTGAGGCCGGGCTTCGGGATCTGCCCGGCCAGGATGCGCAGGTGCGAATGGCGCCGAGGCCGAAGCGCGGCTGGAAGCCGGGGCTCTCGCCCGAGGACTCCAGGCCGGCGGCCGCGCTCCTGCTGCTGTATCCGAGGGATGGCGAGGTGACGGTGGTGCTGACGCTGCGCGCCGGCCACCTGCCGCAGCACGGGGGCCAGGTGTCATTGCCGGGCGGAATGGTCGAGCCGGGCGAGACGCTGATCGAAGCGGCCCTTCGCGAGGCGCAGGAAGAGGTCGGGATCGACCCCGCAACCGTCACCGTGAAGGGGACGCTGACGCCTGTGCATATTCCCGTCAGCGGATTCACGCTGCACCCGATTGTCGGGACCTCGACGGTCCGCCCCAACCTGAAGGCCGAGGCGCAGGAGGTCGCGCGCGTGCTGGAAATCGCGCTCGGCGACGTGATCGATCCCTCGCGCCACCACCGCACGCACCGGATGCGCGACGGCGCGGAGATCGAGGTGCCGTACTTCGATCTGGATGGGGAAACCGTCTGGGGCGCCACCGCGATGGTGCTCTCCGAGTTCGCCGCGCTGCTGGGGCACACGCCGGATCCGTGGGGTGAGCGGGTCGCCTGACGCGAAGACACCTGTGAGACTTGCGCCGCGATGGGCATTGGACCGGCATCGGGCGCCACTCCAACGCTCCCGGGCGCCGCTGTGAGGAGGAACGCTCCGTTGTCTCCAACTGACAAGCCTGATGATCCCTCGTTGTTCGACGTGATCGAGTCGGTCGCCGACCAGGACCCCGTGCCGCAGCAGACCGCAGACGGCGGTGGCGCGTGGCCGCCGGTGGCGAAGCTCGGCAGGCCGGGCGGTGACGGCCGCGACGATGTGGTGGCGCTGCACGAGGCCGCGCAGGAGAAGTATCTCAACTACGCCCTGTCGGTCATCACCGCGCGCGCGCTGCCCGACGTGCGCGACGGGCTGAAGCCGGTCCAGCGCCGCATCCTCTACACGATGTGGCAGCAGAACCTCACCGCGGACGAGCGCCATCGGAAGTGCGCCAAGGTCGTCGGCGACGTGATGGGGAACTACCATCCCCATGGAGATTCCGCGATCTACGAAACGCTCGCCCGGATGGCCCAGTCCTTCTCGCTCCGGTATCCGCTGGTCGACGGCTCCGGAAACTTCGGATCGCTCGACGGCGACGCGCCCGCGGCCATGCGCTACACCGAGTGCCGTCTGGCGCGGTTGAGCGACGAGATGCTGCAGGAAATCGATCAGGACACGGTGCCGTTCCGGCCAAGCTACGACGGCACGAAACAGGAGCCGGTCGTGCTCCCGGCCCGCCTGCCAAACCTGCTCATCAACGGGGCCACCGGGATCGCCGTCGGCATGGCGACGAGCATTCCTCCCCACAACCTCAACGAGGTGTGCGCGGCGCTGCTCAAGTTGCTCGACAACCCCGACCTGACGAGCGCGCAGCTCTGCCGATGGGTGAAAGGCCCCGACTTCCCGACAGGCGGACAGATTCTCAACAGCCCCGACGAGATCAGGGAGATCTACAAGACCGGATCGGGCTCGATCCGGCTGCGCGCGACGTGGGAGGCGGGTACGCCGACCCGGGCGGGGCAGATCATCAACATCACCAGCGTGCCGTACATGGTGAACAAGTCGCAGCTGGTCGAGCGGATCGCCGAGGTCGTCATCAGCCGGAAGCTGCCGCCGCTTGTCGACGTCAGGGACGTGTCCACCGATGACGTCCGGATCCAGCTGGAGCTCAAGCGCGACGCCGACGAGCGCATGGTGATGGCGTACCTCTTCAAGCACACCCCGCTGCAGACGACGTTCCCCGTCAACCTGACGTGCCTGATCCCGACCGAGATTGCGGAGGTCGGGCGGCCCGAACGCCTCGATCTGAAGTCGATCCTGTGGCACTTCCTGCACTTTCGGCTGGACGTGGTCACCAGGCGCCTCGATCACGAGCTGGCCGCGCTCAAGAAGCGCATTCACGTGCTGGAGGGCTTCGAGAAGGTGTTCGACCTTCTCGACGACATCATCAGGCTCATCCGGAAATCGGACGGCAAGCAGGATGCGGCGAAGAAGATCATCGCGAGATTCGAGCTCGACGAAGAGCAGACCGACGCGATTCTCGAGCTGAAGCTCTACCGGCTGGCGCGCCTGGAGATCCTCGCCATCCGGACCGAGCTCGAGGAGCGGCGCAAACGGGCGAAGCAGATCGGCGCGCTGCTGCGAAGCGAGGAAGCGCGCTGGACGCTCGTGCGCGAGGAGCTGGAGTCGATCGCGAAACAGCACGGCGGGCAGAAGATCGATCCGCGGCGCACCCTGATCGAATCCGCCGAAGAGGTCGAGTTCTCGGCCGACGATTTCATCGTCGACGAGGACAACGTCGTCATCGTGTCCCGCGACGGGTGGGTCAAGCGCCAGAAGGAAGTGCGCGACCTGTCGACGACCAGGCTGCGCGAAGGCGACGGCGTGCTGGCCGTGCTGCCCGGAAGCACGAGGTCCACGGTGGTGTTCTTCACCAACTTCGGCGTGGCCTACACGGCCCGGATCGTGGACGTGCCCGCGTCGACCGGTTACGGGGAACCGATCCAGCGCCTGTTCAAGCTCAAGGACGGCGAGAAGGTCATTGCGGCCATCAGCCTCGATCCGCGCGTCACTCCGGGCATCGAGGCCGCTCGCGAGGGCGAGGCCCCGCCGATTCACGGGCTCGCGGTGACCAGTGACGGCTACAGCCTGCGATTCGGGTTCCAGCCGCTCTTCGAACCCAGCACGCGAACGGGCCGGCGATTCGCCAGGCCGGCCGGCGGCGCAGAAGTGGTTGGCGCGTCGAAGATCGACGGGAGCGAGACGATCATCGCCGCCACGGCGCAGGCGCGGGCCATGCTCTGCCACGCCTCCGAGGTCAACTACCTGTCAGGCCCGGGCAAGGGCGTCATTCTCATCAAGCTGAACCCGCAAGAGGATCGCGTGCTCGGCTTCCTGGCGTCGACAGGGGACCGTGACCTCATGACGGTCGAGACCAGCCGCGGCGCGCAGCAGACCATCAGCACGGCCAAGTACCAGATCACCAGCCGGGGAGGCAAGGGCCGCGAGTTGCTGCAGCGCGGGCAGTTCACGCGCATCAGCTGGCCCGACCTGGCCGCGCCAGTCCCCCTGGAAGGCGGCGAGAAGGAGTCGTAGCGCGTCCGGCTCCGGCGGCACCAGGCAGCCGTGGCCGCGCGCGTCCCGGGCTCGCCTATTTCTTCTCGATTCGGATCCGAACGAGCTCGATGCGGCTCCTGGGCGCCTCGCCATCGCGGGGCGCCTGCTCGATCGCATCGACGACCTGCATGCCGTCCACCACCCGGCCAAACGCGGTGTACTTGCCGTCGAGCGCCGAGGCCCTCGCCGTCACGATGAAGAACGACGTCGTGGCGCTGGCCGGATCGTCTCCGTGCGCCATCGAGACGATGCCCCGGTCGTGCGGCGTGTCGTTGAACTCCGGCGCCATCGGCGTTGTGAGGGCCTGCTGAGCGGGGTCCAGCGGGCTGGTCTTCGACCCAAGGTAGCCGGTCTGAACCACGAAGCCGGGAACGACGCGATGGAACGAGGTCCGATCGATCACCCCGGCCTGCGCCATCTGCAGGAAGCGCCGGACATGGTTGGGCGCCCTGTCAGGCAGGAACTCGATGGTGATGTTGCCGAGGCTGGTCTCGAGAATCGCCCGGTAGCGCGCAAGCTCAGCCGCGGTCTCGGTCGAGAACGGCGCAGCAGCGGGCTTGGCGGCATCCCTGACGGTCACCGACGAGATCTCGATGCGATCGACGACGCGACCCGATTCGTCGACCGGGGCTTCGGAAATCTCGCTGACCACGGCGAGGCCTTCGACCACCTGTCCGAACACGGTGAATTGCCCGTCGAGCGCCGGCTGGGGGGTGACGCAGATGAAGAACTGCGCGCCGGCACTGTCCCGCTTGCCCGGCACGAGCACCGCGGACACCGCGCCCCGGCCATGCGTACCCGCGCCGGCTTCACCCTTCAGCAACCCGAGGCCGCCGGTTCCGTACGACGCTTTGCGCGCGGGGTCCTTCGAAATGGGATCGCCGCCCTGGATGATGCCGTACTTGATGACCCGGTGGAACGTGGTGCCCGTGTACGCGCCTTCCCTGGCGAGCTTGATGAACAGGCCGACGTGATTGGGCGCCTGCTCGGGCAACAGGTCGATGACGATGCGCCCCTTGGTCGTCTCGATCACGGCCTGCTTGCCCTTCATCTCGTCGAGGGTGAGCGGGGTGACGAAGGGCTGTTGCGCCTCGGCAGGCGGTCGCTTCGCGCCTGCCGGCGCCTGCCCCGGCCGCGCTTGAGCAGCGGCGGTTGACGGAATCACGGCCAGCGCCGCCAGAGCCAGAGCGAAGAACGTGTACCTCATGTCACCAGCCTGTTCCGGAAGGTGAGGGTCGAGCTGAACTCCCGCGCGGCCAATCCTCGCCGATGTTGGACGGCCCGGCCGCATGCTATCTGTCCAGGTGCAGCCGCGCGAGCAACGCCGCGAAGCGGGGCTCGCCGCGAAGTGTATCGTAGGCGGGATGTACCTTGAGCGCCGAGAGCGACAGCTCACGCCCGTCGCACCCGCGTTCGAGCCAGCCCAGCGCCTGGTCGTGCTCGCCCAGGCCCGTATGGACGAGGGCGAAGCACGTGGCCGGAACGTATCGAGAAGCCGACAGCGTTCCCAGGATCGTCAGAAGCTCCCGGGCCTTGTCCGGTCGACCGTCGAGCCCGTGCGCCTGACCCAGCGCGCCGAGGATGCTCGGCACGTCACCGACCAGCTCGCGTCCCTTCTGGAGCATCGCGATGCCGTCGTGAAACTCACCCGTCTGGACGAGCGCGCGTCCCATCGAGGTGTAGGCCTTGTAGAAGGTCGAATCGAACTCGAGCAGGTTGCGGTACGCGGCGATCGCGTCATCGAACCGGCGCTCGAGCATCAGCAGATAGCCATGTCCTTCCAGGATGATCTGCGAGAGCGGATCGAGCTCGTGCGCCCGATCGAGTTCGCCGTGCGCTTCGTCGAACCGGCCGACCGATGAGAGGAAGTCGATGGCGAACCAGTGGTGGGCCGATGCGTAGCCCGGATTCAACTCGAGGGCGCGGCGGAAGAATGCCTCCGCCTCGTCCCATTCCCAGTCGTAGATTGCCCGGATGAGGCCGTACGACGCGTGAGCCTCCGCCGATTGCGGGTCGAGTTCGAGCGCCCGCAGCGCGGCGTCTCGCGCGCGGGGCATCGCCTCGCCCGGGCGGATGAAGCCGTAGTCGACCAGCAGGCACAGGGCGTCGGCCAGGCCCGCGTGGGCCAGCGCCGACTTCGGATCGGCGGCAATCGCCCGCTCGAAGCATTCGACCCCGGTCCGAAGTCCTTCATCGGTCCGCTTGTTCCAATGGAAGCGGCCTTTCAGATACAGGTTGTACGCTTCAGCGCTTCCGGGCCGGCGCGTGGCCGGCGCCGGCCTGCCCAGCGACAGGGACTCGGCCAGCGTGCTGACGATCTCGCGGGCAATCTCTTCCTGCACCGCGATGAGGTCCTGCACCTGCCGATCGTACGCCTGGGACCATCGATGGATTCCGGAGGGCGCATCGACCAGTCGGACGGTGATGCGCACGCGGCCGCCCGCGCGTCGCACGCTGCCAACCAGCGCGGCCCCCGCGCCAAGCTGCCTGGCCACGGCCTGCACGTCGTCGGTGCGGCCTTTGAGCTTGGCCGCCGAGTTCCAGGCCACCACGCGCAGGCCCCGCACGCGGGTGAGCTCGTGGATCAGCTCCTCGGTCAGCCCGTCGCTGAAGTATTCCTCGCCGGGGCCCGGCCCGACGTCGGCAAACGGCAGGACCGCGATCGTTCGCGCCGGATCTGCGATTGGCGCATGCCCGGTCGGCCTTCCCGAAACCGGCGCTGAGGACCCAGCGTCGGGCCCCATCGCCCGGGTGAGCGCGCCGACGAACTCGCCGAGCGTCTCGAATCGATCGTTCCTGTCCTTGGCCAGGCACCGGCGAACCACCGCGTCGATCGCCGGAGACACCTGCGGAATCGGCTGGGGATCATCCCGGAGAATGGACGCAATCATTTCCGCGGAGGTCCCTCCGCGGAACGGCCGTTCGCCCGCGAGCATCTCATAGAAGAGCGTGCCGAGGCTGAACATGTCGCTGCGGTGGTCGACGCTGTCGCCGCGGACCTGCTCGGGCGACATGTAGGCGATGGTGCCCATCACGATGCCGGGGCGCGTGGGGCTCGCGCCGGTCGGCGTCATGGTGTCGGCATCGATTGCCGCGAAGGGCGAGTCGAACTTCGCGACGCCGAAGTCGAGTATCTTCGCCCGGAAGTCGCGGGTCACCATCACGTTCTCGGGCTTGAGGTCCCGGTGGACGACGCCCTGCTCGTGAGCGGCGAACAGGCCGCTGGCGATCTGCTTCGCCAGGTCGGCGGCCAGCCCAGGCGCGATCGGGCCCTGCCGCAGACGGTCGCGAAGCGTTTCGCCTTCGACCAGCTCGGAGACGACAAAGAACATCCCGTCGTGCGATCCGACGTCGTAGACCGAGACGACATTCGGGTGGTTCAGCGCGCCTGCCGCCTGCGCCTCGCGCTGGAATCGCCGGACCAGCTCGTCGTCTTCGCACAGGCGATCGGCGAGTACCTTGACCGCGACATGGCGTCCGAGCCGGGTGTCGCGCGCCCGGTACACTTCTCCGATTCCACCGCTTCCGAGCAGGCTCAGGATTTCGTATGGGCCGAGGCGCGAGGCGGGTTGCAGTGGCATGGCCCCCATCGCCAGTCTGGGTCACCCCGAGTCGGTCCGGCCGTCGGGCGGGACCGTGCGGATGCCCGCCTGGTCCCGGGGCTCACTGGTATTGAGTTCGTGGGCCCCGGGCACGCGGGCTGAAGCCCACGTGCTCCATTCCCGGCGTGTACCAACTCAACCGAGCGCCGGGCTTAGTGCCCGACCGGCTCGTCGGAGAAGTCGTCGGGCTCGCCGATCGTCTGCGCCGGGGGCAGGCGGGCCATGACCTCCTTGACCAGCCGCTGGTGTTCCTTCTCCTCTTCACGCAGTTCTTCGAGCAGCTGTTTCACGTCCGCGTCGCTGACATACTTCACCGCGTCAGCGAAGAAGTCGTGCGCCTTGATCTCGCAATCGAGTGCGACCTCCATGGCCTGGCGGACCGACATGAACATCCGCGACTGATCGTAGTCAGGCGCCTCGATGTCCCACAGCATGGCGCGGGTCACCATGGTCGGATTGTCGCCGAACAGGTCCTGGCGCCGCAGCGAAAGGTCCTCTCCGTGCCTGGTTTCGTTGGCAGCCATCGTCTTGAAGAACGATGCGGCCTCGGGCGTGTGGTGCTCTCCGAGCTGGTGCGCGAATTCCTCGTAGCGATCCCTGGCCTCTTCCTCGATCAGGATGGCGAGGTCCAGCGCGTCCTGCAACGAGAGCCTGGCGAAATCTATGACCGGCGGCATCGAGACTCCTTGTCTGCGGTCGGGCGTATTCAGGCCGGCGCCGCAGTCCTGGCGCGGGCCGTGCACATCGCTTTCTACTGTGCCGAGCGGCGGCGCGGGCTGTCAAGCCCCGAGCGAAGGCCCTGGAGTCGGGAGCCGATCGCGCGCTGCCCGGGTGCTCGGACGATCGGAGCCGGCGTGCCATCTGCTAGTATGGGCGCGTTCCCCCTGGAGGGCTCGCTGGAATCATGGTGCGCGGGATTTGTACGGTGCTGGCGGCCGGACTGCTGGGGACGGCTCCGAGCGCGGGCGCGCCGCCGCTGACCGTGTTCGCCGCGGCCAGCCTGGCCACGGCGCTCGAGCAGGTCCGGGCCGTTTACGAACAGCAGTCGGGCCGCCACGTGAACCTGTCGTGCGCGGCGTCGTCGACCCTCGCGCGACAGATCGAATCCGGGGCGGGAGCGGCCCTGTTCATCTCGGCCGATCAGGACTGGGTCGACTATCTCGTCGCTCGCCACCTGGTCGTGGAATCGAGCCGTGTCTCCCTGCTGGGGAACCGGCTCGTGCTGGTCGCTCCGGCCGATCGGGCCACGCCGGTCGACATCAAGCCGGGGTTCGATCTCGCGCGCCTGCTCGGCAACGGGCGCCTGGCGACAGGCGATCCCTCGCACGTGCCGGTCGGCCGGTATGCGCGCGAGGCCCTGACCACGCTCGGCGCCTGGACCGGCGTGCAACGCCGGCTCGTCAGCGCCGACTCGGTCCGCGCCGCGCTGGTCCTGGTCGAACGCGGCGAAGTGCCGTATGGCATCGTCTACGAAACCGACGCGCGCGAGAGCCGCAAAGTGCGGACCGTCGGCACGTTCCCGGAGAGCTCGCACCGGCCTATCGTCTACCCGTTGGTGATCGTCGCGGGTCGGGACGGGCCGGAGGCGCGCGACTTCTACCGGTTCCTGCAAAGCGAGCGCGCACTGGCCGTGTTTCGCGCACACGGGTTCTCGACTCCATGACCGGTCTGCTCGGGCCCATCGAATTCGAGGCCGTCCGCCTGAGCCTCCACGTGGCGGCCGTCAGCACGCTCGTCAGCCTTCCCGTGGCGGTCCTGATCGCATGGATACTCGGGCGCACCAGGTGGTGGGGCAGGCAGGCGCTCGACGCCGTGGTGCACGCTCCCCTGGTGCTGCCGCCGGTCGTGGTCGGCTACCTGCTGCTGATCTCGATGGGCACACGCGGGCCGATCGGCGGCTTCCTGGATCGCACGTTCGGCGTGCGGCTGATCTTCACTACCGCCGGCGCCACGCTGGCAGCCGCCGTCATGTCGTTTCCGCTGATGGTTCGGGCCATTCGCCTCTCGCTCGAAACGGTGGATGCCGGGCTCGAGCTGGCGGCCCGCACGCTTGGCGCGAGCCGGCTGGACGCATTCTTCACCGTGACGCTTCCCTTGATGCTGCCGGGGATTCTCTCGGGCTGCATCGTGGCCTTCGCTTCGAGCCTGGGTGAGTTCGGCGCCACCATCACGTTCGCGTCCAACATCGAAGGCGAAACGCGGACCCTGCCGCTCGCCATCTACACCGCGATCCAGACACCCGACGGCGACCAGGTCGCGATTCGCCTGGTGGTGGTCGCCCTGGTCCTGGCGCTGAGCGCGCTCGTCGTGGCAGACGTGGTGGACCGGCGCCTGCGTCGAATGCTGGGACGGCCATGATCGACGTCAGCATCTCGAAGCGGCTTGGCTCGTTCTCGGTGCGCGCGGCTTTCGCCGTGCCCGACCGCGGCGTCACGGCGCTGTTCGGCCGCAGCGGGTCCGGCAAGACGACGATCGTCAACCTGATTGCCGGCATCGCGCGGCCGGACGGGGGACACATCAGGATCGGGTCGCGCGTGTACTTCGATGCCGAGCGCGGCGTGGACGTGCCCGTCGAGCGGCGCCGTATCGGCTATGTCTTCCAGGACAGCCGCCTGTTCCCGCACCTCACGGTGAAACGCAACCTGCGATACGGCCTCGAGCGCAGCCCTGCCGGAGAACGGCCCATTGCGTTCGATCCCGTCGTCGAAGTGCTCGGCATTCGAGGCCTTCTGAATCGCAGGCCGCACGGGCTGTCCGGAGGGGAGCGGCAGCGAGTCGCGCTCGGGCGCGCGTTGCTGGCGCAGCCCCGCCTGCTGCTGATGGACGAGCCGCTTGCCGCCCTCGACGCGCCCCGAAAGGCCGAGATCCTCCCGTACATCGAGCGGCTCCGGGACGAGTTCGACACGCCCATCCTGTATGTGAGCCACTCGCTGGACGAGGTGATTCGGCTCGCCGATACGCTGGTCGTCGTGTCCGAGGGGGAGGTGGCCGCCTGCGGCGAGCTGACCGAGATCATGTCCCGCGCGGACCTGCAGCACCTGCTCGGCCGGTTCGAGACGGGATCAGTGCTCGACTGCAGCGTGAAACGCCACGACCTCGTGTATCAGCTCACCACGCTGGCCTTTGCAGACGGCGAGTTGCGCGTGCCGCTCATCGACGTGCCGGAAGGCGCGCGGGTGCGGGCCCGGGTGCGAGCGCGGGACGTGTCGCTGTCTCGTACCCGGACCGACGAGATCAGTATCAGCAACCGCCTGCCGGGCGTCGTCTCGGGGGTGATCGCCCGCGACGGTCCCTATCTGGATGTGACGGTCAGCCTCGGCACGGCGACCATCCGGGCACTGATCACGGGAGAATCGTGGGAGCGGCTCGGGCTGCAGGTCGGCCAGCCGATCTGGGTCCTGGTGAAGGCCGTTGCGCTCGACAGCCGATCGGTGGGGTTCGTCCGCCGTGCGCGCGATGAACGCCAGCTGCCCGCCTGACCCGTTCTAGACTTTCCTGAACACCAGCACGCCGTTCTGCCCGCCAAAGCCGAACGAGTTGGAGATGGCCGCCTCCACACGGGTCTCCCGGGCCACGTTGGGGACGACATCGAGCGGGCACTCCGGGTCGGGCGTCTGGTAGTTGATGGTCGGCGGAATGACATCGTGTCTGACGGCCAGCGCGGCGGCAGCCGCTTCGATGGCGCCCGCCGCGCCCAGGGTATGGCCGATCATCGACTTGCTCGAGCTGACCGCAACGGGGCGGCCGAAGACCGCGGCGATCGCGCGCGACTCGGTCCGGTCGTTCGCCTGCGTCGAGGTGCCGTGCGCGTTGACGTACTGGACCTGGTCCGGATTGAGATGCGCATCATCGAGCGCCAGCCTCATGGCGTCGGCCGCATACTTCCCGTCGGGCTCGGGCAGCGCGATGCTGAATGCGTCGCAGGTCATTCCGAATCCGGCCAGCTCGGCGACGGGTTCCGCGCCCCGTGCGTTCGCGTGGTCGAGTGTCTCCAGCACCAGGACGCCGGCGCCCTCGCCGATTACGAAGCCGTCGCGGTCCTTGTCGAACGGGCGGCACGCTCCGGCGGGATTGTCGTTGCGCCGCGAGAGCACACCCATGGATGCGTAGCCGTTCACCACGAACGCGGTGATCGTCGACTCGACGCCGCCGGCCAGCATCACGTCGGCCTGTCCTGCCCGCAGCACGTTCAGGGCCATGCCGATGGAATGCGCCCCGGTGGCGCACGCCGACACGGCCGCGAAGTTGGGCCCGTGAACGCCGAGCACGATCGCCACGTTGCAGGCCGGCATGTTGGGGATGATCTTCGGGACCGCGAACGGACTGAGCGCGCTCGGGCCCTTGTCCAGGAACTTCCTGTACCTGGTCGTCGATCGTCTGGTAGTCGCCCGCGGCCGACCCGACGACGCACCCGACCCGCAGGGGATTGACGCGGCCGAGATCGAGCCCCGCGTCCTGGACGGCGTCGATGGCCGCGCACACGGCGAGCTGGGATGTCCGCCCCATGCGGCCGGCGAGCTTCTTCGGGATGTGCGCGAGCGGGTCGAAATGATGGACCTCTGACGCGATGCGACAGGCCTGGCCCGAGCAGTCGTAGGAGGAAATGGTCTCGACGCCTGACACGCCGGCGACCAGCGCGCGCCAGAACTGATCCCGCGTGCAGCCGATGGAAGTCTGAACTCCGATTCCAGTCACCACGATCTTCATCTGACCATCCATCCGAGTGATCCGAACCTGAGGAGCTGCCACCAGTGTAGTCAACGGCGGGTCAGTCTGCATGCCGCCTCGCGAATGCCGCGTGATCTCGGGGGACGGCTGCTGACCGGTGGCCGATGCGGCGGCCCGTCGAGGCCACTCTGGCCCGCGGGACAGCCTGCAACCGCGTTATAATTTCCGCCGGGCTGGCCCCTGATGGTCCCACGACCTGACGAGGCACGTCTCCCCGTCGAACCTCCCGCGGCGGCGCGAGCGCCGCACGGCCTGTCCGACGGGGATGGTGGCACTTCGGAGCATCGATGACCGAACCGATCCGGCACGCGCGGATGCGCGCCATCACGAGGCCCAGCCTGTCGGTGTTGTGTGGCATCCACCGCAACGGGGCCCTGGCCGCGGGCTGTCTCGAGCCGTTGCGCGGGTGCGCCGACGAGATCATCGTTGCCTTCGATGCCCGGACCGATCCCGAGCAGCTGGGACCGCTGGAGTCGATCGCCGACCGGATCGTCGGCTACCAGTGCGGCCGGCCGGACGGGTTCCGCTGGTGGCTGCGCGAGCAGGCGGCGGGCGACTGGCTCCTCCTGCTCGACGGCGACGACACGGTCAGCGAGCAGCTGCTTCGGCAGTTGCCGGCGCTTCTCGAGGACCGGAACGTGGCCGGTTACTCCCTCCCGCGCCGATGGTCGTATCGCGCGCCTGGCCTGTTCCTGTCGTGCGCGCCGTGGGACCTGGATCGGGGCCTTCGTCTGGTCCGCAACGACGGCAGGCTCCGGTTCGCCGAGGGCGGTCACGGCAGCGCCATCTGCGATCCCCCGACCCGTATCGCCGGCGCGCCCATCCTTCATCTTGGATTGCTCATCGATGACGAGGCCACTCGGCGCGCGAGGGTCGCCGCATCGGACAGCGGGTCTCACGACGGACCGGATCGAGAAGGGACCTTGCGCAGGCGGGCGTGCGAGCTGCCGGAGGATTCACCCTCGATCACCGTGGCGGCCACGCCGGAATCCGATGCGCTTCGAATCCAGAAGATTCTGGCATTGTCCGGCGAACGATGGCCCCTGGCCTCGCGACCGTCCGTGGCGTCGCAGGACGAGGTGGATCGGTACTGGCCGGGCAAGCCGTTCGACGAGGCTGATTATTCCGCGCGCGCCCAGGCTCGCCAGGTGCCGTCTGTCGTGGCGGGTTCATCGAGGATCACGTTCGAAGTGGACGTGACCAACACGGGCGGCCATCTCTGGCAGGCCAGCGCGCTCGATCGCTCGGGCCATCCCGTGAAGGCCGCCTACCATTGGCTGCACCCGGACGGCTCGCCGGCCATCTGGGACGGGATGCGGTCGCCGCTTCCGTGCCGCCTGATCCCCGGGGCGAGCATCACGATTGAACTCCAAGTCATGACGCCGCCGGAACCCGGCGAGTACCTGCTGTGCGTCGATCTCGTGCACGAGGGCCTTCGGTGGTTCGGGCTCGCCGAGTCGGTCAGGATCAGCGTCCGTCCCACTGTCACCGGCTGACCCGCGCGCGCAGTCTCCATCAGCCCTCTGACGCGCCAGGCCGCGAATCGGGGGGCGCACCCGCCGCGATTGCCGTCGCGTCACGGCCGCGCCAGATGTTCCTGACGCCGGTTCCACCAGTATGAGAGGGCGATGCAGACGCCAATCGCCAGCGCCAGCGAGACGCCCACCGTCGCGCCGTGGGCCCGGATCCAGTCGAGCGCCGTGGGGCCGTAGAAGTACGCGAGCGTGCCCTCGAACAGGTAACGCGAACCGCGCCCTGCCACCACGGCCAGCGCGAAGCTGGTGACCTTCATCCGGGCGGCGCCAGCCGCCAGCACGAACAGCTTGAACGGCATGGGAGGCGGCAAGGCGGACGGTACGGCAACCGCCACCGCGCCATACCGCCGGAATGCGGCCAGGGCTCGTTCCGCCTGCGCCGGCTTGAATCGCTTCTCGATCAGGGCCCGCCCGCCCTTCCGCGCGATGGCATAGAGGATGAGGTCGCCGGTGACCGATCCCAGTGTCGCCGCGCAGACGTAATAGAGGAGCAGCCCCTTGCGGTTGCTCACCATCAGGACGATCAGGATGTCGTTGATCTCGGGGAGAGACAGGAACGACGAGTCGAGCACCGCGACCAGGAACAGGCCCGGCCCGCCGATGGCCAGCGCGAACGCCTGGGCGTATGCGAGCAGTTTCGTCACAGCGCTGCTGTCCGGAGGGTGGACGCCGCTCGGTCCGCATCACGCGAGCGGGTCCGGACACGAGGGCGTGGCTCCGCCGCCGGCGTCATGCGCGAGGGGCCCCGGCGCGGACCGCCGCCGACTTCAGCCCGATGAACCGTCCGGTGTACTCCCGGAGAAGCTGGAACACGCCCTGGTCGAGGTACGCGCGGATGGACACGTAGCACTCACCGCAGGTGTTGGACCGCGAGAATTCGCCGGTGAGGCGCTTCCGCTCGTCGAGGGCGTAGCGGTGGAACTGCATGGAGCACGGTTGCAGCATCCCGTCGCTCGTGACGACCAGGAAGCGATGGCCCGCCGGGCAGCCTGGCGCCTCGCCCTTCTCGAAGAACCGCCGGGTGGCGTCGATCATGACCGTCGAGTTGGCGATCCAGTTGGTCGAGTCACGCCGGCGTTCGACGCGGTCCAGCTCGGCGTTGAGCGTGGCAAGCTGACCCGGCTCGGTCAGGGAATAGTCCCGGCAGCCGGTGCGCCTGGCGGAGTACGCGCTGAAGGAGATGTTGACGCCCCACGATCGGGCCATGTCGGCCATGGCGTTGATCTCGCCGACGTTGCTGCTCGTGATGCACGAGTTGAGCACGATATCGTCGTGCCCGAGCGCGCCAAGCGCCGGCACCAGACGCTGGAGCCGGTCGAAGAGCCCGGGGTAGGCGCGGAACTCATCGTGGCGGTTGTCCGGAAAATCGAGGCTCACCGAGAACTGATCGATCCCGGCCTCGCGCAACTCGAGATACTTCTCGAGCGTCATCTCCGACCAGTTGGACACGAGGATCGTGTAGGTGAGGCCGTTGCCGGCCTTGATCTGGCGGACAATCTCGACCAGATCCCTGCGCAGCATGGGTTCTCCGCCTGATACCTGCACGACCGGCGGCCGCAGCGCCTCCATGTAGCGCCGGTAGTCGGACGGCTGCAGATTGCGGTCGCCGGCCACCAGGCCGCCATGGTCGCAGTGCACGCAGTCGCACGAACAGGAATCGGTCACCTCGAACGACACGACGATTGGCCGGCCTGCACTCCAGTTGCGGATGCCGCGCGACGCGATTCGCACCGATCGGGTTATGGGCAGTTTGCGCATGTGTGGCGGTCACCGGAGGAAGGAAAGTCAGCTCGACGCGCGGTGCTTATCGTAGCAAGACGTTCCGCAACCCGCAACGCGGCCGCACGGCACCCGATTCCGGCGATGCCCCCGGCACTTTCGACGGGGTGTGCCTTTTGCTCGACGGGAGGCGTTCGGCCGGGATAGACTACTTCTGGCAGTTCGTGGTTCACGTGGGTGAGCCCTGGCGTGGCAGAGTGTCCGCGCGCGGCCTGCTGAGAGAGCGTTGAGCCGGCGACCTGACGGACCGCGAGTCTGGCGGGCTCGGGCGCCGAGCCGCTTAGCCTGGTGCCGACCGGGGATCGGATCCCATCCCGTCCGGGCCATTCCTTCGAACGGCCTCGGGCGGAGAGTCAGACGACTTTCCGAAACCCCCGGTCCGCCTCGGATCGGACCCCCTATCAGATGGCGAATTACACCGCGAAGGACATCACCGTACTCGAGGGCCTCGAGCCGGTCCGAAAACGTCCCGGGATGTACATCGGCGGCGTCGGGAGCACCGGCCTGCACCATCTGGTCTGGGAACTGGTCGACAACGCCATCGACGAAGCCATGAACGGCTTCGCGTCGAACATCGGCGTCACCCTGCACGCCGACCTCTCGTCGGTCACGGTCACCGACGACGGGCGCGGGATCCCCGTGGACAAGCACCCGCACAGCAAGACCAGCGCGCTCGAAGTGGTCTTCACCACGCTGCATGCCGGCGGCAAGTTCGAGCCCGGAAGCTACAAGACGGCCGGTGGCCTTCACGGCGTCGGGGCCAGCGTGGTCTGCGCGCTGTCGAAGGAACTCATCGCCACGGTCAAGCGCGACGGCGCGACCTGGGAGCAGACCTACCGGCAGGGCAAGCCGACCGGGCCAGTTCGAAAGACCGGACCCGCACGCGGGACAGGCACCCAGGTGTTCTTCCGGCCCGACGCGACGATCTTCCCGAAGGTCGAGCTCGATCCGGGGACCATCCGGGAGCGCCTCGAGATCGCCAGCTACCTGCACAAGGGCGTAAAGATCGTCTTCGAGGATGAAGCGGCCCGATCGCGCGAGGTGTTCTCGCACGAGGAGGGCCTGGTCGCGTACCTGGAGAAGATCGTGACCGAGGCCGGGATGCGCACGGTCCACGAAGCGCCGTTCATCCTGGCCAGGGAGAACGGCGTCAGGCTCGATCTCGCGATGCGCTGGACCGAGTCGACCGACGAACAGATCCGCAGCTACGTCAACGGCATCCCCACCGGGTCGGGGGGCACGCACGAGAACGGCCTGCGGGCCGGCTTGGGCAAGGCGGTGCGCAACTTCATCGAGACCCACAATCTGTCGCCCAAGGGCGTCACCCTGACCGCCGAGGACATTCGCGAGGGCGTGGTCGGGGTGCTGAGCATCTTCCTCGAGGATCCGCAGTTCCAGGGACAGACCAAGGATCGCCTGAACAATCCCGAGGTGCTCTCGGTCATCGACTCGATGGTGCGTCCGGCGCTCGAACACTGGCTGAACCACAACATCAGCGTGGCCGAGGCGATCGTGGCGCGCATCATCCTGGCGGCGCGGGCACGGGAGGCGAGCCGGGCGGCGCAGGCGGAGGTGAACCGCAAGAGCGCGACGTCGAACCGGCTCAACCTGCCCGGCAAGCTGAGCGACTGCACCGGCGCCGGCCGCGAGGATTCGGAGCTGTTCATCGTCGAGGGCGACTCGGCGGGCGGATCGGCCAAGCAGGGGCGCGATCGCACCCGGCAGGCCATCCTGCCGCTGCGCGGCAAGGTGCTCAACGCCGAGAGCGCGTCGCTGGCGAAGGTCCTCGAGAACAAGGAGCTGGCCGACCTGGTCACGGCGCTCGGCTGCGGGCTCGGCAAGGGGTTCGACCTGGCGCGGCTGCGCTACGGCCGCGTGATCATCCTGGCCGACGCCGACTCGGACGGCAATCACATCGCCACGCTGCTGCTGACCTTCATCTACCGGCACATGCCGCAGCTCATGTGGGCGGGCAAGGTGTACCTGGCCCAGCCGCCGCTGTTCCGCATCGACATCGGCAAGGAGACACACTGGGCGCTCGACGAGGTACGGCGCGATCAGATCCTGACGCAGCATGCCAGGGGCCGGGGGACGCCCGAGATCACGCGCTTCAAGGGTCTGGGCGAGATGATGCCGAAAGTGCTGTGGGAGACCACGCTGAACCCGAAGACGCGCCGGCTGCTCCGCGTGGAGATCGCGGATCACCTCGTGACCGATCGCGTCATCAACGAACTGATGGGCAAGGATGCCTCCGCCCGGTTCCGTTTCATCATGGAACGGGCCGAGGATGCCCGGGAACTCGACGTCTAGCGAGAGGAACAACTGCTGTGTCCGAAGAAAATCTGAAGATTGCCGTCTTCATCGACTACGACAACATCGAAATCGGCGTGAAGACGACCCTGAACCGCGAGTTCGACGTGGGCGCCGTGCTCGAGGCCGTCAAGGAGCGCGGCGAAGTCATCACCAAGGTGGCCTACGGCGACTGGAAGCGGGCCGGCGACTACAGCCGCATGCTGACCCAGCACGCGGTCCGCATGGTGCAGCGCAACATGACCCCGGGCGGCGACAAGAATGGCGCCGACATCAACCTGGCGCTCGATGCGCTCGAGCTGGCGTTCACCCACGATCACATCAACGCGTTCGTGATCGTCGGCGGCGACAGCGACTTCATCAGCCTGGTGGAGAAACTGAAGCAGTACGACCGCAAGGTGTTCGTCGTCGGCGGCCGCCAGTTCACGGCCATGGTGCTGCAGAAGAACTGCTACGAGTTCATCGCCTACGAGAACCTGGTGGGCATCTCGCGCGGCGGATCGCGGCCGCCGCAACAGCAACAGCCGCAGGGCCAGGGGCGCGAGCGCCAGGCCGCTGCCTCGACACAGGCCTCGTCGCAGCCGGCGCCGCTCACCCGGGCGTTCCCGCTGGTGACCCGGGCGCTCCAGGTCCTGACCGACCGCGAGGTGACCCCGCAGCTCGGCCTGCTGAAGAGCACGCTGCTCCAGCTCGACTCGACCTTCTCCGAACGCGACTACGGCGCGTCGAGCTTCCGGGACTTCGTCGAGAAACTCGCCTCGGCCGGCCTCGTCAACGTTCGCAGCTCCGGACGCAGCCTGCTCGTCGACCTCCGCGAAAGTGAGGGGCCGGCCCCGCATGCGGCGGAGCATCTGCCGTCCGCCCCGGCTGCGGACGCGGCCGAGCCGCCGCCGGCGCATGTTGAGCCTTCCGGGGAGGGCGCTGTCGCCACCGCGCCTGTCCAGGCCGAGCCGGCGACGCCGGTGACCTTTGTCGACGGCCTTCGGCTGCTCGAGAAAGCCCTCCAGACGCCGGGAGCCGTGACCCGCTGGCCGATGTACATCCGCAACGTGAAGCAGATGCTCCGCACGATCGAGCCGGGCTTCGACGAACGGCGCTACGGCGGCCTGGTCGAACTGTTACGGGCTGCCCAGCGCGAGGGATGGGTCCGCATCGAGCGCGACCGGCAGGGCGTGCTGAGGGTGTTCCAGGGATCGCACGGCCGCCCGGCACCGATGCCGGCGCCGGCAGAATCGGTCGAGCCGGCTTCCTCCAGCACCGGGACATCTGAACCCTCGATTCCGGAGGCCCAGGCCGAGGCGGTGTCCGAGCCGATTTCCCCGGCGGGGCCCGCACCAGTTCAGGCGCCGGAAGAATCCGGGCCGCAGACTGGCGCGACCGCGTCCGCACACGCAGAAGATGAAGCACTGCCCGACGTCAAGCCGCGGCGTCGGCGCAGAACCGGAGCGGCGGTACCGAAGACAGCAGCGCCCCGCAAGCCGCGGGCCCGCACGGCGATCACGAAAAAGAAGGGAAAGGACGAAGAATGATTCGCGTTCGCACCGATTATCTGTTCATCCTGGCTTGCCTGACCGTGTTGGTGGCGGGCTTCGCTCTTCCAGGGGCGGCCTCGCAGCAGGCGCCCGCGCAACAGGCTGCTCCGGCTCAGGTGCCGTTGGCGCGTCCGTTGCCGCCGCCTCCTGATCTGACAGCTCCTCCCGCCGATGCCATCAAGAGCCCGACCGGCCTGATCACCAAGGTGGTGACGCCCGGAACCGGAACGGTGAAGCCTGCCGACATCGACACCGTCACCGTGCAGTACACCGGATGGACAGCCGACGGCAGAATGTTCGACAGCTCGTACGCCCGCGCCAAGGCCAGCACCTTCCCGCTCAAAGTCGTCATCAAGGGCTGGAGCGAAGGCGTGCAGTTGATGGTGGTCGGCGAAAAGCGTCGCATGTGGATCCCGGACACGCTGGCCTACAAGGGGATGGCGAACCGCCCGCAGGGCACGCTGGTGTTCGACGTCGAACTGGTGGCGATTTCCGAAGCGCCGAAGCCGCCCGCCGACGTGGCGAAGGCTCCCGCGGACGGGCAGAAGACCAAGTCGGGGCTCGTCAGCAAGGTGATCGCTGCCGGTAGCGGCACTGATCATCCGAAGCGGTCGAGCACGGTCACGGTTCACTACACCGGGTGGACGACAGACGGCAAGATGTTCGACAGCTCGGTGGCCCGCGGGCAGGCTGCCTCATTCCCTCTGGACCAGGTCATTCCCGGATGGACCGAGGGTGTGCAGTTGATGGTGGTCGGCGAGAAGCGCCGGTTGTGGATTCCCGAACGTCTCGCCTATGACGGACAGGACGGCAAGCCGAAAGGCATGCTGGTGTTCGACATCGAGCTCATCTCGATTCAGTAGCCTGCCGGGCCATTCGTCAGCCACCCCGTTTCGGGCTGGCGGCGGCTCGCTTCGCAAGCCCCGTGACGCCGGCGGACAGGGTCCGTCTTGTCCGCCGGTCGTGCCCGGACGACTGGCCATTGCGTTGTGCTAGAATCTGTGGATTCATCCCGCAGGAGCGGGCGAGCTGATGGTGGCGTGGCGGATCCTCCGGAAAGGGGGCTCGGCCACGACGGCGTCCGGTTGTGTGAACCAGCCGTGAGGATATGCATGATGAAGCGTGTAGTGACGATGTCGGCGCTCCTGGGCGCCTTTGTTCTCGTGCTGGCCCCTGCGGTGCAGGCGCAGACCGGCGTGGTCGCGCAGAGCGGTGCCAGCCAGGGCCTGTTGAGCCCGTGGACCGACCGCATTTTCGTCAACCTGAACGTCGGGTCGGTCCCGTCCCGGTCGCCAATTCAGCTCACGGGCGGATCGACTTTCTCCATCTACGACGAGACGGGATCGACGACGAGCAGCCAGACGGTGACATTCAAGAAGCCGTCGGCCTTTGACGTGTCGGGCGGCGTCCGGGTGTTCTGGAACCTCGGCGTCGGCGTCGGATACTCGAGCTCGTCCACCCTTGGCGCCGGCACGATCGGAGCGAGCGTCCCGCATCCGCTGGTGTATGGCATGTCGCGCACGGCCGGCGGCACGCTGGACGGGCTGGATCACTTCGAATCTGCGTTCCACGTGTCGGCGGTCTACGTCGCCAAGCTGCCGAAGAATTTCGAAGTGGCCCTGTCGGCGGGCCCGAGCTTCTTCAAGGTCTCGCAGGACACCATGGGCGACGTGGCGGTCGGACCGGAGGTGGCGCCGTACACGACGATCACGCTGGTCAATCCGAAGGTGATCACGACGGCCGCCAGCAAGACCGGGTTCAACTTCGGCGCGGACCTGTCGTATTTCTCGAACGTCTCGGTCTCGATCCTGTCGAACATCGGCGTGGGCGTGTTCGTGAAATACGCGGGAACGACGATCGACCTGAAGCCGGAAGGATCCGCGACGCCGATCTCGATGAAGCTCGGCGGCGTGAAGGTGGGCGCCGGCCTCCGGATCCGGTTCAAGATCGGACCGTGAGCGAACCGCGCCCGCACCGCCAGCCTTCGTTGGTCGGCTGACGGCCAGGCAACCGCAGGATCCGCCGGGCCCGTGAACGAGGGGAGTCGATCTCCTCGATGGGCGCGGCAGGTGCTGCGGTTGTTTGCTGTACGGACGACTATCGGGCGCCCGAGCCGCGGGCCGGGCCGCCCACTGCGTCCCGCATTGGAGCAGCCGGGAATGCGTCCCGCAATTCCGCCGGCCCGACGATGCGCCACGCCCCGGTCGCAAGGCTGCCCAGTTCGATCCCGCCGATTGAGATTCGCTTCAGCCGGGTCACCTCGTGACCGAGCGCGGCCATCAGGCGCCGGATCTCGCGATTGCGCCCTTCGATGAGCTCCAGGCGCAAGTGTGTTTCGCGGTTCGAGATCTTCAAGACCTCGACCCCGCGCGCTGACAGGCGCTCCCCGCGATCGACCAGTCCCTCCTTCGCGCGCCGCGCGGCCTCCTGGTCGAATCGACCCCGCACCGTGACCACGTAGACTCTCGGCACCTCGTTCGCCGGATCGGTGAGCCACGCCGACAGGCGCGTATCGTTCGTGAGGAGCAGCAGGCCGCTCGTCGAGAGGTCGAGGCGGCCGACCGGCATCACGTGGCGGTCGACGCCAGCAAGCGAGTCGAACACCGTCGGGCGGCCCTCGGGATCCGTCCTGGTTGTGACGGCCCTTCGTGGTTTGTGCAGGGCAATTGTCAGGGAGGACTGGCGGGTTACTGGCTCGCCGCCGACCTCGATCCGCACGCGCTCCGGGACGACCGCGCGCCCGGGATCGATCGAGACGACGCCGTCAATCGACACGCGCCCGCCGAGAATCCACTCTCGTGCCTGCGTGCGAGAGGCAAGCCCGAGCTTCGACAGTGCGCGATCGAGACTGACCTCGCCCCGTCGCCGGGCGACGGCCATCACGGGCTCAGCGCGCGTCCGATGCGCTCGCGTCGTTGTCGGGCGGGAAGGGTGTCGCGGGATGGTGCACTCCTTGTGTACGATAGTCACGACATGATCATTATCGGACAACCCGTATCCGCCTCGCGGCCGGCAGCCATCCCACGGTGTCTGCAAGGGTCGCCGCACCTCAGCCCCCTCGAACCCTCATCGATCGCAACATGATCCACCTGCTTGCCGGATTCGGCCTGTTCGTTTCGGCGTTTGTCGCCGGCGCCATCAACTCGGTTGCCGGCGGCGGCAGCCTGATTTCCTTTCCCGCGCTCGTCGCATTCGGCCAGCCCGCCATTCTTGCCAATGCGACGTCGACCGCTGCACTCTGGCCGGGGTCGCTGTCGAGCGCCGTGGCCTACCAGCGGCACACGAGCGTCAATCGCAGTCTGCTCATCACGCTGACGCTGCCGAGCGTGCTCGGCGGCCTGCTCGGGGCCTTCGCGCTCGTCCACACGCCCCCCGAGCTGTTCGATCACGTGGTGCCGTACCTGGTCCTGTTCGCCACCGCGCTGTTCGCCCTCCGCGACTGGATTGCCCGCTGGACCGGCATCAAGGAGCGCAGCGAGGAGCAGGTGGGAAAACTGGGCCGCGTCTGGGGTTTCGGCTTTCAGTCCTGCGTCGCGGTCTACGGCGGATACTTCGGAGCGGGGATCGGCATCCTGATGCTCGCATCACTGAGCATCATGGGCCTGCGCGACATTCACCGGATGAACGCGCTCAAGACCATTCTCGGGACGCTCATGAACGTGATCGCCTTCGTCTTCTTCGCCGCCAGCGGGTTGATCGTGTGGCCGCTCGCGGTGCTGATGGCCGCCGGGGCAATCGCCGGCGGCTACCTCGGGGCCCGCATGGCCCTGCACATCGACCAGCGCATCCTCCGCGCCTTCGTCATCGTCGTGGGCCTCGTGGTGTCGGTGTGGCTGTTCGGCCGGCGATAGCGCGGGCCCTGCCTACCAGGCCGTTCGGCCGGGGTACTGTCTGACGAGCGGGTCGGGCGTGAGAATCGTCATGCCGTGGACGATGGACTGGCTGACGATCATGCGGTCGAACGGATCGCGGTGGAGCACCGGAAGCCGCGAGACGTGGAGCGCGGATTCCTCGTCGATCGGGAGCGGCGCGATCCCGTGCGCCTCGCGCATCTCAGGGACGAACCGTTCGGGTGGCTCCGGCAGAGGCAACCGGCCGAGCGCGTGCTTGATGGCGATTTCCCAGGACGAGGCTGCGCTCAGGAACACCTCGTGCTCGGCAGATCCGAACAACTCGCGCGCCCGCCTGGACAGAGCCGGCGCGTCGGCGACAATCCACAGGAACGTGCAGGTGTCGATCAGGAGTTTCACGACGTGTGTTTCGCGCGCCGCTTGCGCGCCGCGTAGCCACCGCCCGGAGCAGTCTCCGCGACTCGCAGCTCGTGTGCCGACGTGCCAGCCCCGTCGAAACCATCAAGCACGTCGTCGGGAAGCGGCTCGAAGAAGCTGTCAGGGATCGTGAGCCGTCTCTTTGCCATGCCGATGGGGCGAGGTTCGGTGCGCGCCTGTTCGACGGCACGCAGCTCGGCGACCGGCCGGTTCCGCTTGCAGATCACGATTCGCTCGCCCTGGGATACGGCATCCAGGTACTCGGACAGTTTTGCCTTAATCTCCGCGATGTTGACTACCAACATGGTCATATTCTTGACCATTACCGCTCAGAAGTCAAGCAGCCGTACTGCCTGCAGACCCACAAGCTCTACAGGGGTCGGGACGAATTTGCGCGCATGCGTCCGTCCGATTGCAGACTTGTCGATCGAGGGGTGCCGAATAGTCCAAAACTGTAACGCGAGATCGGCCCCGCCTGAAATCCGTCCCGACCCCTGATGAGGGTTCAGTGCTGCTCGACCGGCACTTCGGCACGCCGCGGCGACGATCGGGCGAGGGCATCGTTGATACCGCGCAGCTCCAGCCACCACTGGCTCTTTGGCCGCCGGTTCTCGTCATCCATCAGCCGGGGGAAATCCTCGAGGGACTGGAATTCGACCTTGCCGGCGATCAGGCCGATGCAGGCAGCGCCGGGCTTGCGCTCGGCTGCCTGTTCGACGAGGAATCCCACGCATCGCCTGGCGAGCTTGGTCGCCTGGATGCGATCGAACGGTGACGGGTCGCCGCCCTGCTGCAGGTGACCGAGGATGCTCTGCCTGACGTCGAACACGCCGCCGCTCTCCTCCTCGAACAAGGCGCACATGAACCGGGTGGTGTAGGTCGGGTTGGCGTGTTCGTTCCGAATGACCAGGCCAAGCCGCTTTCCTTCGTGGAACCCCCGCACCAGCATGTCGAGGTCGTGCATCATCGTCTTCAGCGTGATGCCTTCCTCGTGGATGTAGACCCGCTCCGCGCCGGTGGCGATCCCGCTCATCAGCGCCAGGTACCCGCAGTGCCGTCCCATGACCTCGACCACGTAGCACCGGCGCTCGGCCACGGCCGACTGCTTGATCTTGTCGACCACGCCCATGATGTTGTTGAGCGCGGTGTCGGCCCCGATGCTCAGCTCGGTGCCCGGCAGGTTGTTGTCGATGGTCGCGGGAAGGCAGACGATGGGAAGGTCGAAGGCCGGGTAGTTGCAGCGCTCCTGGAAGAGTCGATACGCCCCCTGGTAGCCTTCCCACCCGCCGATGATGAGCAGCCCTTCGAGCGCGTTGGTTTCGATTGACCGCGCGATGGCGTAGAGGTCTCGCCCGTTGGGCACAACACGATCGGTGCCCAGTTCGGATCCGCCCGTCGGTGCCCAGCCGTTGACGCTCATCCAGTCCATCTCCTGGATATCGCCGGCGGCCAGTCCCTGGAACCCCCGGCGAATGCCAAACAGGATGTGGCCCTGGTCGATGGCGACGCGGACCGCCGCGCGGACCGCCGCGTTCATGCCGGGCGCGGGCGCGCCGACATTGAGGATGCCCAGGCGCAGTCGCCGCTGCCCGGGCTGCGGCGGATGGGGCAGGGCGCGCAGCAGCGTCTGCATCGTGCGGAGCGCCGCGTTGAAGCTCGAGCCGCGCAGCTCCAGCGCCCGGTCGTAGTGCTGCGACTCGAGCAGCGCGTTGATTTCACGCGTCCTCGACACGCACTCGGCCAGGGGAATTCTGACGGCTCGATTGCCCTGGATGCCGATCACCTGGGATTCCGGCTCGGCTTCGCCCCCGAGCAGCGTGTCGACGGCGGCATGGCCCATGATGGTGCCGAGGATGCGATCGAACGCGCTGGGCGATCCCCCGCGCTGGACGTGACCGAGGACGGTGACCCGTACCGATTCGGTGAGACCCGCTTCGAGCACCTGGCGCAGGTGCTCGCTGGTGATTGGATTCCCGCGGCGATCGGTGGCTCCCTCGGCGACCACGACGATGGAGTCGCGACGTCCGGCCTGACGGCCGGCGGTGATCGCGTTGACCATCTCTTCCTCCCAGTTGTCCGACGCCGGCGGATACTCCGGGATGAGGACCCAGTCGGCGCCCGTGGCGATCGCGCTCATCAGGGCCAGGTACCCGCAGTGGCGGCCCATGACCTCCACGACGAAGGTGCGCCGGTGGCTCGATGCGGTGCTGCTGATCGCGTCGATGGCCTCGGTGATACGGTGGAGGGCGGTGTCGGCGCCGATCGTCATGTCCGTGCCCGCGGCGTCGTTGTCGATGGACCCGACCAGGCCGACCACCGTGAGCCGCGGGTGGCGCACCGCATCAGCGGCTTCGATGCCGCCGCCCGCCACCAGTTCGGCGAGAAGGCCCGGCCATTCGCGGCGGAAGATGTCGGCGCCGGTGAGGCTGCCGTCGCCGCCGATGACCACGAGGCTGTCGATCCCTTTCTGAACGAGCGTGCGCGCGGCGCGCAGGCGCCCCTCCCGGGTCTGGAACGCTTCCGACCGCGCGGAGCCGATGAACGTGCCCCCGCGATGGATGATGCCGCCGACCGAGTTCCAGGTGAGGGGACGCACACGATCGCCGCCTTCGATCAGTCCGCGGTACCCCTCGAAGATGCCGTAGACCTCGAGTCCCCGGTCCAGGGCGGTTCGCACGACCGCCCTCACAGCCGCGTTCATTCCGGAGGCATCGCCTCCACTGGACAACACACCAACCCGTTTGATCGCCACCGCGTATGTCTCCTCGCTGCCGGACACGTAATCCCGCAACGATAGCACGCGACGACCACGGAGAGCCGGACAGGCTGCCTGCCCTGACTGAAGCCCGGAGCTCTGCGGTAGAGTAGCGCTGACATGCCGGCTCGCGCGCCGGCACGTTGACGGGGAGACTCAAGTCATGGCGAGCCTCGGAGCGATTCGGCCCTCACGCCTGCCGTTGCTGGCGCTCGGCGTCGCGGCGTTGATGTCGGCCGATCCGGCCGGCCCTGCAGTCGTCGCGCAGGGAGAGTCGGCCCCCGCCGCCGTCCGGGCGTGGCAGGCCGAGATGGTGATTCCCACCTACGAAGAAGGGCTGCCCGACCCGAACCCGCCGTTCGACCTCTTCAGGACGAACCGGTTCGACTATCCCTACACCTTGCGGGAACACTTGACGGATCGGCGGGCCGACAAGGCTCATCGCGCGTTGTTCCTCGAGAACGAGTACCTGAAATGCACGGTGCTGCCCGATGTGGGCGGCCACCTGTACGGCTGCATCGACAAGCGGAACGGCAGGCAGATGTTCTACGCGAACCCGTCGCTGAAGTTCGCGGCCATCGCGTATCGAGGAGCCTGGGCCGCCTTCGGCGTCGAGTTCAACTTTCCGGTATCGCACAACTGGATGACGGTCTCGCCCGTGGATTTCGCCGTCACGAGAGCCTCCGATGGCAGCGCCTCGGTCTGGGTCGGCAATATCGACCGTCCGTACGGCATGCAATGGCGCGTGCAGCTGACGCTGCGGCCGGGCCGCGCCGTGCTCGAGCAGGCCACCACACTCTACAACCGCAACAATGTCCGCCACCGGTTCTACTGGTGGACCAACGCCGGGGTGCAGGTCGAAGACGACTCACAGATCGTCTACCCGATGGACTACACCGCGTCCCACGGATTCACCTTCGTCGACACCTGGCCCATCGACTCGGCCGGTCACGACCTCCGGCGGGTCGGCAATCACAAGTACGGACCCGTGTCCCGCTTCGCGCACCTCAGCCGCGAGCCGTTCATGGCGGTCTACCACCCGGCAACCAGGTCGGGCGTCGTGCACTACTCGGCTCCCGACCAGGCGCCCGCCAAGAAACTGTGGTCGTGGAGCAGCGATGCCGACGGCCTCGACTGGCGGCGGGCCTTGTCCGACGACAACAGCGCGTATGTCGAGATCCAGGCCGGCCTGTTCCGGAACCAGGAGACCTACGGGTTCCTCGACCCGCAGCAGTCGCTGAGCTTCACCGAGTACTGGATGCCGATGCTGGATCTCGGGGGGCTCTCGCGGGCCAACCCCGATGCGCTCGTCAACCTGTCGCGCACTCCCGAGAAGCCAGGCTTTGTCACGCTCGAGCTGGCGTTGAACGTGACCTCATTTCGTCCGGGAGCTCGTGTCTCGATCGCCGACGGGTCGCGCGTTGTCGTGGCCGAGACGGCGGACCTCTCGCCCTCGGCGACCTTCCGCAGGCGCGTTGCGGGTCAGCTGTCCGCCGGAACCTACACCGTCACGGTGCTGGATCAATCCGGAAGAAGCGTCCTGTCCCACACGGAGGGCTCATACGACTTCGCGGGACGAGGCGAGGTCCGGACGGGCGAGCAGAAGGCCTACGAGATCCCTGCGCCGAACAGCCGGGCCGAAGGCGACTTCAGTATGCTCGGCATGCAGCAGGAGCTCGACGGGCAACTGCTCATCGCGCTCGGGACCTACCGCGATGGCCTGAAGAAGTATCCGGACAGTGTCGAACTGAACCGGTCCGCGGGCCGGCTCATGGTCGGCCTGAAGCAGTTCGAAGCGGCGACCCCGCTGCTGGCCAGGGCGCTGGCGCGCGTGAGCAACGACCACGAGGCCGCCTATTACCTCGGGCTGGCCGACGCGGCCCTGGGTCGCACGCGCCGGGCGCGGCTGAACTGGGAATCGTCACAGCAGTTTGGATCGCTCCGCGCCGCATCTCTGATGAACCTCGCCACCGCATCGGCCCGCGAGGGCCGAATCGGCGAGGCGCTCGAAATGCTGGAGCGTGTCGGACGCGAGTCGCCGGCCTCCATCCGGGCACGCGCGTTCGAAGTGGCGATGCTGCGATCGTCGGGACGCACCGGGGCCGCGCGATCCCGCCTCGAGGACGTGATGCGTCTCGATCCCACGAGCACGTTCCTGCGCCATGAACGCGTCCTGCTCGGCGATCGGGACGAGAATCTCTGGACCCACCTCGCTGCCGACCCGGAACGCATTCTCGAACTCGTGGTCGACTACATGCGTCTCGGTCAGTTCGCCGAAAGTCTGGCGCTCCTGTCGCGTCCGTACCCCGCTGGATCGATGGTCGTCAGCGAGCCCGGGATGCCGAGGCCCGAGTCCTACCCGCTCATCGCGTACTACCGCGGCCATTGTCGATTCGCGTCGGGCGGAAACGGGCAGGCGGATTTCGATGCGGCGTCGAAGCTGCCGACCACGTACGTCTTTCCGAACAGACCCGAAACGCTGGTCGTGTTGAAGCAGGCCATCGAGAAGAATCCGTCCGACAGTCACTGCACACTTCCTGCTCGGGTCCCTGTACCTGTCTGGCGGGATGACCGAAGATGCGATGAAGGCCTGGGAGGTCGCGCGAGCCATCAATTCGCGGATCCCGACCCTGCACCGCAACATGGGCTACACGCTGCTCAGCACGGGCGCGTCGGCGGCGCGTGCGGCGGAGCTGTTCCAGGAGGGAACCGCCTACGATCCCGCCAATGTCGGCCTCTACGTCGGGCTCGAACAGGCGTTGGCGCTGTCCGGCCGTCCGGCGGCAGACCGGGTTCGCGCAATCCAGAGCTATCCGGACCCGAGGGCGCTCCCGGCGTCGCTCGTCTACAAGCTGGCGCTCGCGCTGGCCGAAACGGGGCGGTTCGACGAAGCTGACCGGCAGTTCCTCGGGCGCTTCTTCCCGCGCGAAGAGGGAGGCGTCAACGTCCGGCAGGTCTATCTCGAGGTGAAACTACGAAGGGCGCAGGCGCTCGCCTCATCCGGGGACTGCCGCAAGGCGCTCGAGATCGTGAACACGCTCGCTACGCCGGTGCCGGACCTCACTTTCACGCGCGATGGCCTGGACGCGTTTCTCGGAACGGCCCGGTTCACGACGCTGGTCGCCGGGGCCAGGATGCCCTGCGGGGGTACCGAACCGTCCGCCGACATTCCCTACACCACGGGTTCGTGGGATGCGGACACGCTCGGCAATCACCGGGTGGTCCTTCGTGTCGAGAAACCCGCAGACGCCGTGTGGGCTCACATTCCGTGGCGGCGGCGCGATCTCTCGCCCGAACAGAAGCACCTGGTCATCGTCGAGGGCGCTACCGGCGGAAGGGTCCGCAATCTCGCGCGGCTCGACATCAACCGGGAGACCGGCGACCTGGCGTTCCAGGCGCCTTCGGCCGGACTCTACTACGTGTACTACCTGCCGAATGTCGGGGCGGGCAGGTCGAACTACCCGAAGGTGACCTATCCGGAACCGGAGGCGACTGCTGACCAGCATTGGGAAGAGGCGAACGGCCTTTCGAAGGCAGATCTGACAAAGGCGTCGTGGCGGGCGTTCCCGCGCGCCGCGGTCATCGAGATGCAGGCGATCGATCAGCTCAACAGTGTCTTCCCCATGGAGGTCATCGCGACCGAAGGCGAGATGACGGCGTTGCGCGAGAAGAACCCGCGCGCCAGCTACCTGGTGTTTCCCGAGGATCGCACCAACCCGATCAGGATGACAGCCGATCTGCCGGTCAAATGGATCAGGAGCGGCGCGGCGGCCCCGTTCCATGGCGCGGCCGATCGCGGGGAATACTACTCGTTTCAGCTGGGGATCCATGCCCTGCGTGCATCGCTCGACGCTGTGACCGTGCGGTTCGGCGACATGAGGCGATCGGGAGGTGGCGGGTCGATCGCCGCCGCGGCATTCCGGTGCATCAACCAGGGCGGTGTCGATTCGGCGGGGCGCGGGTTCACGCGCCAGGTGCGGGTCGAGAAGGGAAAGGTGCAGGCGCTCTGGTGCGGCGTGCAGGTGCCCCAGGACGCCGCGGCGGGCGAATACACCGCCACGCTCAGCGTCGAACCTCGAGGGCTGGAGAAGACGCCGATTCGCTTTACGCTTGCCGTGTCGAAGACGGCGATCGCAGCGTCGGGCGACAACGAGCCGTGGAGACTGTCGCGCTTGCGGTGGCTCGATTCGACCCTGGCGTTTGACGCTGACCTGGTGGCGCCCTATACGCCGGTCCAGGTGAGCGGCCGGACCGTGTCCGTGCTCGGGAGGTCGGTCACCCTGGGGGCCAACGGATTTCCGGAACGCATCGAGAGCCGGTTCGCCATCGAGATGACGCACCTGGCGCCGAGCGGGCGCCAGGTCCTTGCGGCCCCGATCGCGCTGGTCATCCAGAGCCGCGAGGCGGACGTCGGCCCCCTCCAGGGCGGAGGCCTCTCATTCGTGAAACAGGAGCGCGGGGTCGCCGCCTGGCTATCCAGGAGCACGACGGGGCCGGTCGTGATGGAGACGAGCGCGCAGCTGGAGTTCGATGGAAACATGGAATACACGGTTCGCGTCAGCAGTTCACGCGCGACCGCCGTGGATGACATCCGCCTCGAGCTTCCGCTCGATCGGCAGACCGCGAAGTTCATGATGGGGCTCGGCTACAAGGGAGGCGTGCGGCCGGCGGCCTTCGACTGGAAGTGGGACGTTCTGAAGAACAACCAGGACTCGGCCTGGCTCGGCGACGTCAACGCGGGTCTCCAGTTCACCTTGAAGGACGACAAGTACGTCCGTCCGCTCAACACGAATTTCTACACGCTCAAGCCGCTGGTCTCGCCCTCCTCATGGGTCAACGACGGCAAGGGCGGATGCCGCCTGTCCGAGAAGGACGCGGCCACCGTCCTGGTTACCTGCTACAGCGGCGCGCGCACGCTCGCCCCGGATCAGCCGCTCTATTTCAATTTTCGGCTGCTTCTCACCCCGTTCAAACCGATCGACACGAAAGCGCAGTTCACCACGCGCTTCTACCACGCCTTCAAGCCGGCAGACGAGGTGCTGGGCCTCGGCGCGAACGTCATCAACGTCCATCACGCGACTCAGATCAATCCGTACATCAACTACCCGTTCCTGCGGCCGGCCGAGATGAAGGCCTACATCGACCAGGCGCACCAGCTCGGCATGAAGGTGAAGATCTACTACACCGTGCGCGAGCTGACCAATCGTGCGCCGGAGCTGTTCGCCCTGCGATCCCTGGGCGACGAGGTGCTCGTCGGGCGGTCCCGGCGGGGGATTCTCGTGGCTGCAGGAACACCTCGGCTCGAACTACATCGCGGCCTGGTTCGTGCCCGAGCTGAAGGACGCGGCCGTGGTGAACAGCGGCGTGTCGCGGTGGCACAACTTCTACGTCGAAGGTCTCGCCTGGCTGGTCAGAAACGTCGGGATCGACGGACTCTATATCGACGATGTCGCGTTCGATCGGCTGACCATGAAACGCGTGCGAAAGGTGCTCGATCGGGGCAGGCCTGGCGCGGTCATCGATCTGCATTCCGCGAACCAGTACAACCCGCGGGACGGCTTTGCGAGCAGCGCCAACCTGTATCTCGAGCACTTTCCGTTCCTGAACCGGCTGTGGTTCGGCGAGTACTTCGACTACAACTCGAAGCCGGACTATTGGATGACCGAGATTTCCGGCATTCCCTTCGGCCTGATGGGCGAAATGCTCGAAGGGGGCGGCAACCCGTGGCGGGGAATGGTCTATGGCATGACCGGCCGGTTGCCGTGGTCGGGCGATCCGCGGTCCATGTGGAAGGCGTGGGACGAGTTCGGCATCGCCGAGGCGAAGATGCTCGGGTACTGGGTGCCGGCCAACCCCGTGAAAGCGGACCGGCCCGCCGTGCTGGCGACGACCTACGTCCGGGACGGACGCGCGATGGTGGCCATCGCAAGCTGGGCGACCGGGAAGGTGGATGCCAGGCTGTCGATTGACTGGAAGGCTCTCGGCATCGACCCATCCACCGCCCGCATCACGGCGCCGGAGATCGCCGGGTTCCAGCCCGGCCGGGCGTTCCTGCCGGGTGCATCGATTCCCATCGACCCCGGAAAGGGATGGCTGCTTGTCATCGATCGCTCCGGCCCGCGCTAGAGGGCGCTCGCCTGCGAGGGCATCGGCACGTGTCGACGCTTCACGCCGCCTCGCGAGCCTCCTCGGGTTCCCCATCGCCCGTCGGACGAAGCGTGAAGCGCGCCACCAACTGCTCGAGCAACCGCCCCTCCCGGGCGAGGTCCTCGGCTGCGACTGAAGACGCGCGGGCCCCGTCGGCGTTGCGTTGTGTCACCGCGCTGATGATGCCGACGGACTCGGCGACCGACTCGACGGCGCGTTTCTGGACCTGGCTGGCGTTCGCCACCTCCTCGACCAGGGTCGTGACTTCCTGGACGGCTTCGACCAGATTCATCAGCTGCATGCCGATTTCGTCCGACATCGCGCTGCCATCGGCGGCGAGCCTCGCCGAGGCCTCGAGCTGGGCGCCCGTCTTGAGGGCGGATTCCTTGGAGCGGCTGGCCAGTTCCCGGACCTTCTCGGTGACGGCTTCCAGGCCGATCCCCGCGGCTTCGACATGCGCGGCTTCGATCGCCGCGTTCACGGCCAGGACGTTGGTCTGGATCGCGATCTGGTCTATCTCGTGGGCCACCCGTCTCGCCGTGTCATCGCGGTTGCCCGGCTGACTGGTTCTGCCAGATGCGAGGGCGGGCCCGGCGTTCGCCTGGCCGAAGGCATCGAGTTGTTGTGCGGTCTCCCGCGAGCGCGCCGCGAGATCCCGGACGGCCTGCGCCACCACGGCAAAGCCGCGGCTGGCTTCGCCGACGTGCGCGGCCTGGATCGACGCGTTTCGGGCCAGGTCGTCCGTCTGATGCGCAATCCCGTCGATGTCCTGCACGATGCTCAGGCTGTCCCCGGTGCTGTGCCTGATCTCCTGGACCGCTTCGATCATCCTGCCTGCCGCCGAGGTGCCGGCCTCGGCCGCAGCGAGCGCATTGCGGGTGATGAGGAGGGCCTGTCCGGCCTTTTCGACGTTCAACACCGATCCCTGGCCGATCTGATCCAGGCTGGTCGATGTCTCGCCGACCGACCGCGCCTGTTCGGCGGCCCCTGAGGCCACCCCCTGGCTGATCTCGGCGATTCGCGTTCCGGCGACCGACACCCGGTTCACCAGCTCAGCGACCTGCGCCAGCGCGTCGTGAAGCGCCGACGCCGTGAGGTTGAGGGCGTCCTTGATCTGCGCGTGGTCGCCCCGGTAATCGCCCAGGACCCGAGCCGTCAGGTCGTACGCCGAGAGGCGGTCGAGCACGCCCCTGGCCTCGCTGATCGGGTTGATCACCGCGTCCAGCGTGTCGTTGATCCCCGCGGCGAGCGTGTGCCAGTCGCCGCTGTACCTGTCGGCCTCCACCCGGGTGTCCAGCCGGCCTTCGACCGCCGCGCGAGCCAGGTCGGCCAGCTCTGCGGCGACCGTCCGGAGGTTGTGCTGGAGCTGGTTCATCTTCTCGTTGGCGACGGCCTGTTTCCCGGGGAGAGGCTCCAGCACCGGCGTGAAGTCGCCATCAGCGTAGGCGGTGAGAATGTCGAGGATCCGGAACAGCACGTCGATGTGCAGGCGCGTGCCCTGGTTGACCCCGATCGCCATCGCGCGATAGGCGCCGTCGAAGCGTTCCTCGGGGATTACGGCGTCGATGGCGCCCGCCTTGTGCGCGTCCGACATCGCCTTCATGTCCGACGCGAAGCTGTTGAGCGTGGCAATGAGCCGGTTGAGGTTCTTGCGAATCTGGTTGAAGTCGCCGCGGTATGCGGACTTCAGCGGGTCCGGGATGTCGCCGTCCGAGATCCGATCGACGTAGGTCGCGGCCACCCGGTACGGACCCACGAAGGCGTCGATGGCCTGGTTGACGCCTCGGATCAGCTCCTGCCAGTTGCCCTCGAAGTCCCAGTCGTTGCCGCGCGTGTTCAGCTTGCCTTCGGTGATGGCGCGCACCAGGTTCTGCATCTCATGGTGCATGCCGTACATCGTCGCGAGAAAGGTGTTGACGTTGCGCTTGATGTCGTTGAATTCGCCCGGGTATTCCTCGATGATGAACTCGGGAATGCGGCCGTGCGCGATCTGATCGATGGCGCGCGAGGCGGTCCTCATCGGCCGGACCAGGGCGTCCACCATCCGATTGACCACCGCGACCAGCTCGGCCGCCTGTCCCGAGAACTGGCTCACGTCTCCGCGCGCGTCGAGATGTCCCGAGGTGACCTCGTTCACCAGACGCATGACTTCTTCGACCGCGCGGTCCGTGTCGCGGCTGGCGGCCGGGCCTTCAGCCTCTGCGCGGCTGGAGTGTCGCTGTCTGATCGGACCTGTCGTGGCGGCCATCTGGTCTCTCCTCCGGGCGGGCTCAATCGGTCCTCGCCGGCGCAACAACTGCAAGTGTGAAGCCTCCGGGGCATCGGTACGGCTCGAGAGCCGTCGATGCGCCGGTTCTACGGGCGTGCGGCGACACACTCGCAAACGAGCCGGCGCACCTCTGCGGCTGCACGAGGGACCGCGGCGGCCACGCTGGGTGTCATCGCCGCGCCCAGGCGATCGAAACACGCGCCCTCGACGCCGACCAGCATCACGGCGTTCGGCATGCGCGCCGGGTCGATCATCCTGCCGACGTCGATGGCTTCGCGGACCCCGATTCCGTGGGCGGACACGGCCTGGCCCGGGGCCGGGGGGACCGCGTCCCAGTCCAGTACGTGCACGGTGCCCGCGGGCGCACCGAGCTGCACCGCGTCGACGACGATCAACAGGTCTTCGCCATCAAGACGGTCGAGCATCGCCAGGCCGCCGGTCTCGAGGCGCTCCACTCGCACGTTGGGAGGCAGCCCGTCGCCGGTCAGGCGGTCCGCAATGGCTCCGCCGACCGCGTCATCCGCGACCAGCCCGTTGCCAATGCAGGCCACCACCGCTCGAAAGACGTCGCGCGTCACTCCCGGACTTCCATCCGCGCCACGCAGCGGTCGCCTGTCGACGTCATGGTGGACTTGGTCGGTCGTGCGTAGAGCTCGTTCACCACTCCGTCGACGAACATGTGGAACAGGCGGCACACCTCGCCTCCTGGCTTGGCCCCACGCGAGCGGCAGACGTCTCTCATGGCGCAGCGCTCGAAGGTCAACTCGACGCCGGACTCGGTCGTGGCATGCTGGATGTCGAAGCCCTTCCGCAGGTGCGCGGAGAACACGTCGAGCACCTCGGAGAGCGAGGGCGAGTCGAGGTAGACCGGCATCTTGCGCGCGAAGTGCCGCCCGGCGATCCGTCCGACCGACGCCGTGGCGCCGCCCATCAGATCGGCGACCGTCCGGGCGAAGATGTCGAGCAGGAACGACACTTCCGTGAACGCCTTCTCGATGGTCGCCGACGGTCAGTGAGAGCTCGGACCTGGGGTTCATAGGAATCGCTCCAGGCGCTGGCTGAACTCCACGTCACGATAGAAATTCTTGGCCACGGGGTAATCCGAGTGGGTGAGTGCTCCGGATGGACACAGGTACGCGCACGAGAGGCAGGCGATGCAGTCCTGCACTTCCCGGAGCGTGGCGACTGATGCCGCTTCGTCGAAGTCGAACACCTGGGTCGGACAGACGTCGACGCACATGCGGCATCCGCGGCATGCCTGTTCCCTGATTTCGATCTGCAGCACCGCGCTACCTCCTGACCTGCCGGAGAATCTGCCCGTGGTGCCGGACGACCACCTCCATCGGCATACGGCCGACGGCGTGGGTCGCGCAGGAGAGGCACGGGTCGTAGCATCGAATTGCGAACTCGATCGCGTTGAGCAGGCCGCCGTCGTCGCGGCCGATCACGTGGGTGGCGGCCGCCTGGGCGATGGACCGGTTGATGGCCGCGTAGTTCTGCTGGGTCGCGACGATGAGGTTCGCGGCACGGACGATCCCGTGCTCGTCGATGGTGTAGTCGTGGAAGAGGGTGCCGCGCGGGGCTTCGACGTGGGCGACGCCGCGGCCGCCCTTGAACGAGACGGGCACGCGCGTCGGCCCGGTGATGGCCGGGTCATCGACGATCTGCCTGGCGCGTTCGCACGCGTACAGGAGCTCGATGACGCGCGCGTAGACCTGGAGCACCACCTCGTGGACCGGGCGCCCGAAGCTCGCCCGCATCGCGGCGAGCGCCTCGTCGGCCAGCGGTGTGCCGGTCGATCCGGCGCAGTTGAGCCGGGCGAGCGGGCCGACCCGGTAGACCTGCGGCGCGCCATCGGCCACAATCGAGACCGGTTTCATGTAGGACCAGTCGAGTGACGATTCGCGCAGCAACGTGTCGTAGTCGCTCGACTCCCGCTCGTAGCGGACCTGGCCCGTCTCGTCGATGATGCGCAGGCGCCCGTCGTAGAGGTTGAGGGTGTCGCCGGCGACCGTGCCCATGTACCACGTGTGCTGGGTCCACTCCGTCAGCAGCCGCGGATGCAGATCGAGCTGGCGCATGAGGAGGTCCCGCGCCACGCCGGCCAGTTCGCCGGCCAGCGATTCCGCCTCTCCGATCCACCCGCGCAGGGTGCTGAGGTGGCCGTCGTCGAGCCTGAACGTCACGCCGCCGGCGACCGAGGTGACCGGGTGCGTGCCGCGTCCGCCCACCAGCTCGTTGATCCGCTGCCCGAGCGTCCGGCACCGCAGGGCCTTCTTCGCCACCTCCGGCACCGCCGCGACCACCCCCACGATGTTGCGGATGCGCGGGATCCGCGTCGAGGCCCAGCACCAGATCCGGGCCCTGCAGCACGAACAGCGACAGTGCGTGCGAGTGGATGAAGTGGCCCATGTAGAGCAGTTCGCGGAGCAGCCGTGCCGCCAGCGGCGGCTCGACGCCGGCGGCCATGTCGAGCGCCTTCGAGGCGGCGAGGTGGTGGGCCGACGGGCAGACGCCGCAGATGCGCGCCGTGATGAGCGGCATCCGGTCGGCTTCCATGCCGACCAGGATCCGCTCGAAGCCGCGCAGCTCGTTGACGACGAGGCCGGCGTCCGCCAGCGCTCCCGTCGTCGTTCAGATCGAGGAACACCCGCGCGTGGCCCTCGATGCGCGTCACCGGGTCGATGGTGATGGTCTGCCTCATCCTTCGGCCTCCGCGTCGGCGATCCACTGCTCGATCAGGAACGTCGGCTTGCTGCCGATCATCGAGGTCGCCATGGCGTAGCTGTAGTGCGACTTGGCACCGCGCTCGATCGCCTCCTGAATCACCCGGGGCTCGATGGCCGTGAGCCGCGACATGCGTTCCGCGACTTCGGTGCGGATGTCCCGGTTCGGTTCCGTCAGCACCTGCATGGTCGGGCCCGCGCAGCCGGTGCACATGACGCCGTTGTTCGGGCAGGGCGAGGCGCAGCGATCGAGCGTCACCGATCCCAGGCAGACGTAGCCCTGGCTGAGCAGGCACTGCCGATCGTCCGGCACGCCTTCGTGGTTGGCCATGACGCGCGCCACGTCCGTCTTCACCATGGTCCGCTTGCACCGGGCGCACACGCTCTCCTGTTTGGCGCGGGGCGTTCGCCCCTTCACCAGCGCCAGCAGGGCCTCGAGGATGAAGGCCGGGTGAGGCGGACATCCCGGCAGGTAGAGATCGACCGCGATGACCTCGTCGAGCGGCACGACTTTCACCTCGAGCGGGTCGACCCTCCGCGAAGGAGGGTGGCCGTCTCGCGTCGTGCGGTTCCCGGCGTAGACGGCATCGAGGATCGATTCGCGGGTGTGAACGATGCCCGCGCCGGGGATGCCGCCATAGACCGCGCAGGTGCCCCAGGCGATGATGATGTCGCAGCTGTCGCGCATCTCGATGGCGGCATGGCGGTCGTGCTCGTTGCGGATGGCGCCCGAGACCAGACCGACCTCGGCTTTCGGGTAGTCCTTGATGTCGGTCAGCACCGGGCAGCGCTGGATCTGCACGGCTCCCAGCACGTCGAGGATCTGCTCGTGCAGGTCGACGATGGCGACTTCGCAGCCGCCGCAGACGCTCAGCCATTCGCTGTTGAGCGGACCGGCGGTGTGCTCATGACGGCACGCCGTCCCGGCGCGGTGTGACAGTCAGCTTCTTGTAGCAGGCGTTCTCGCCGGCGTGGACGATGTCGAGCGTCGACTGGCGGCCCATGATCATCTCGAGCGCACCGGCGAAGAAGCCGAACATCATCGTGCAGACCGAGCCCTTCTGGTGGTGGCCGAACATGAACAGCGACTGGCGGATCATGCAGTCGCGGAACACCAGCATGACGGAGTCGCCGTCGGCGGTTGTTCGACGAGCGTCGGGCGGGAGACCGGCTTGAAACACTCGAAGTCCCAGAGGCAGTTGTTCTCCTCGAGCACGCGTCGGACCTCGGCCAGCGCGGCTTCGATGTCGTCGGTGCGCTCGGCATGTTCGGAGAACTGTCGCCCGAGGTCCTTGCCGGCCAGGTACGTGATGCTGTTGGCGGTCTGGCCGACCGCGTCCTCGATGCCGGCGGCGATCGCCCCGAGGAACACCATCGTTTGCTGTAGCGTGGCCCGAGACTGCTGCAGAGCGTCGTCCATGGGATCCCCTTTGCGGTCACCCATGAATCGGCAGGCCGGTGCCGGACTTTACCCTGGTGACCTCCGGGCGCCCGGCGTCCGGGAGTCGACGCGGGCGGGTGGGAGAGCCGGAGAGCCCTGCCGGCTGGATGCTGACGTCATTCCCGGCTACGATGGGCACGTGGGGCACGAGCGGACACGCACGCGAGCGGAGTCACTGAGGGACCGGTTCGGCGCGTTTCTGGCCGAGCGGTTCCCGTTTGCGCTGCAGGCGGCGTTACCGGCCCTCGAGCGGGTCCTGGCGGGGGCCCGGATGGAAAGCGCAGACCAGCTCGACGCCGCGCGGCCCGGCGTGTGTCGAGCCATCGCCGAGAGCGTCGCTCCCTCGCCCGCAGTGAAGCTGGACACGACCCCGGGAGTCGCCGCCGCGAACCGGCTTGCCTCGGCCAGGCGGGAGCTGGTAAACGCGTGTGACGGATTTCTGAGGCGGGAAGCGATTGCCTGGTCACTCACCCCTGACGAACGGCGCGAAATTCTCCGCGGGATCCTCCTGACGCGATCGACTGACAACCGCTTGAAGTCGCTCTTCAGCGGCGGAGAAGTCCGCTATGGCGCGACCGCCTTCCAGGGCAAGGGATTCCGATCGCTCGGCCAGGAAGCGATCTACGCGGCCGCCATCCGGCTTCGGCGCGGCCCGGCCTACCGCGCGCCGAACGGCACCTGGACGGGCGACATTGTCGCCCCGCTCATCCGCGACCTCGGCGTCGCGCTCGGCATGCGGCCCAATCGCGAGACGGTCAGGATGGTGCTCTCGGCACAGATGGGCAAGGCCGGACCTCCGATGGATGGACGGGACCTCCATGTCGGCGACTTCTCGTGGGGCATCCTGCCCGCGTCGGCGCCGCTGGCCATCCCGACGCTGACCGTGGCGGGCATGGCGCTCGCGTTCGCGCGAGAAGGCAAGGGGCGCGTCGCTCTGTCATTCATCGGCGAAGGAGGGACCTCGCTTGGCGAGTGGCACGAGGCGATCAACGCGTGCGCCGTCCGCCGGCTGCCGGTGATCTTCTGCGTGCAGAACAACCAGACGGCGCTGGCGACCCCGGTCGAGGAGCAATCGGCCGCGCGCGTATTCGCCGACAAGGCGTTGGGCTACGGCGTGCAGGGGATCACGATCGACGGCACGGATCCGGATGAGATTGCCGCCGCGTTCGCGTGGGCCGCCGAGGTTGCGCGATCCGGCCTGGGTCCCACCCTGATCGAACTCGTCTGCATGCGGATGTGCGGCCATGCGCACCACGACGACATGCTGTACCTCGGCCGCGACCCGCAGCCGGCGTGGAAGTACCCGGTGCCGAACGGCCAGGCGTACGCGGATCGGGATCGCTATGCCTACTGGGCGGCACGCGATCCGGTTGAGCGTTACTCGGAGCGGCTCGTTGCCGATGGCGTGATCGAGGATGGCGATGTCGAGCGGCTCGAGCGGGAAGTCGACGCGCTGGTCGACTCCGAGGCGCGGACCGTGATCAGCGCGCCGTGGCCCGATGGGGCCGCTGTCCGAGACAGGGTCTTTGAAGGCACTTCGGCACGGCCGCGGGTCGAGTTGCTCGCCGCGACATCGCGTCGCCAAATTGTGGCGCCTCCACCGCTGCCACCGCTCGAGACCGGCGGGCCCTTCGACCCGAAGGGCCAGACGTTTCTCGAGGGCGTCATGCGCGGAATCGGCGACGCCCTCGAGGCCGACCCACGGGTGTTCGTCTACGGCGAAGACGTCGGCGGACGATATGGAAACGCCTTCCTCCTGCTGCGGCCGCTGCTGGACCGCTTCGCCGATCGCATCCTGAACTCGCCGCTGGCAGAAGGGGCGGTCGTCGGCCTGTCTGTCGGCGCTGCGCTGGCCGGCCTGAGGCCGATCGCCGAGATGCAGTTCAACGATTTCGTGGCCGCCGGGTTCAACCAGCTCGTCAACAACGCGGCGAAGATCAGATATCGCTGGAACGGGGCGGTCCCGATGGTCCTCCGGTTGCCATGGGGCGGCCTGCGCCACGCCGGTCCGTACCACAGCCAGAACACCGAGGCGTGGTTCTACCGGACGCCAGGACTGAAGATCGTTGTGCCCTCGACGCCGCAGGATGCCCGGGCGTTGATGGCGTCGGCGGTCCTGGATCCCGATCCCGTCCTCTACTTCGAGCACATCGCGCTTTACCGCGATCCTCGAATCAAGCAGGTCCTCTCCGACGAGCCTCCCGTTCCGCTGCCGCTCGGCAAGTCGGCCGTGCGCCGAATCGGAGGCGACCTGGCCATCATCAGCTACGGCGCGTACGTCCACGTGACATTGCGGGTCGCCGATCGGCTGGCCGCCGACGGGATCGAGGCCACCGTGATCGATCTCCGGTCGCTGGTGCCCCTCGACAGGAACGCGATCCTCGCTGCGGCCTTCCACTGCAGTCGAGTGCTGATCGTGCACGAGGACTCGCGGACTGGCGGAATCGGGGAGAGCCTGGCTGCGATCATCCAGGAGGAGGCGCTCGAGGCGCTCGATGCGCCGGTGCGCGTCGTTGGCGCCCTCGACACCCCCGTGCCTTACGCGCCACCGCTCGAGGCGGAGTTCCTGCCGAGCGAGGCGGAGATCGAGCGGGCCGCGCGCGCGCTGGTTGCATACTAGGAGCCGCTGGCGGCCCTTCGACGACGCTCAGGGCAAGCTGGCGGCTGGCTCGTTCCGGATGGAGGCCGGGTCATCAGACCCGGCGAGCCTCTGGCGGCGCCAGGACCGATCCGGACGGCCGTTCCCGCCTGGCCTCGAGCTGACCTCTGGTACACTTGCCCATCCTGTTGAGATGCGGGGAGGATGTTGATGAGTCGTGTCTGGCGCGTTGTTGTACCGGCCGCCTTGATGGCGGGGTTGGCGGGTGGTCCCTCTGTTTCGATCCTGGCGCAGGCGGGCGATCAGGCGGCCATCACCGCCGCGAGCAGTCTGCCGGATCTTCTTCCTCCTCGGACCGCCGCTCTGCTCAAGGCGCTCGACCAGCGCTTCGGCCAGCGGGCCGCGATGGATCTTGTCTCGTTCATGGACGGGTTCTGGCGCAATGCGGGCAACACGGGCTTCGACGCATCGAGCGAACGCATACGCGAACGGCTCGTGCAGGCCGGCTTCGCCGAGCGCAAGGCTGGCGCGCCGGTGATGAAGGCGTCAGTCTGGAACGAAGAGTATCCCGCGAGCGGGCACGGCTGGGAATACACGATCGGGTCATTGACGCTGCTTGGCGCGCACGGCGAAGCCGACCAGGTGCTGCTGTCGCGCGATCACCAGCGCGTCGCCCTGTGCATCAACTCGTTCTCGACGCCGCCGGGCGGGATCTCGGTGCCGATCATCGATGTCGGCAACGGGAGCAGCGACGCGGACTATGAGTCCTTCGACGTCAAGGGCGCCGTCGTGCTCGGCGACGGAGGCACCGGCCGTCTGTGGCAGCTCGGCGTCGTGAAGCGGGGGGCGATCGGCGTCGTCTCAACGTCGATGGCGCCGTACGTCCGGCCCGGTACGACTGAGGCCGACAATGCGGCGCCTCGCGAAACCTGGGACGTGCTGCAGTGGGGGAGCGTGCCGTACGACGAGGCCCGGCACGGGTTCGGGTTCAAGGCGACTCCGCGCGCCGCCGCCACGATTCGCCGGCGATTGAAGGCGGGTCCGGCCCAGGTCAAGGTCGAGATCACGTCTCGATTCGTCAACGGCCCGGCGCGAACGCTGGTCGCCGAGATTCCCGGAGCCGTGATCCCCGACGAGCGAATCGTCCTGGCGGCTCATATCCAGGAGCCGGGCGCCAACGACAACGCCAGCGGATGCGGCACCCTGATGGAACTGGCGCGCGCCATTCGAACCGGAATCCAGGACGGCACGATCCCGCCGCCCGCGCGGACGCTGACGTTTCTGTGGCTCGACGAAATCCGCGGCAGCCGACGCTGGATGACGGACCACCCGGAGGAGGCGCACAAGGTCCGTTACATGTTCTCACTGGACATGACGGGCGAAGACTCCACGAAGACCGGCGGTCCGTTCCTGATCGAGAAGGCGCCCGATCCGAGCGCGGTCTGGACACGCCCGTCCGATCCCCACACCGAATGGGGCGAGAGCGAGGTGAAGGCCGACACGCTCACGGGCACGCTCTTGAACGACCTGTTCCTGGCGGTGTGCCTTCGCCAGGCCCGCCAGACCGGCTGGGTGGTGCGCACCAACCCGTATGAGGGGGGCAGCGACCATTCGGTCTTCCTGGCGGCAGGCGTGCCGGCAGTCCTGGCGTGGCACTTTCCCGACCGGTTCTATCACACCAATCTCGATCGCCCCGACAAGACGAGCCCGCTCGAAATGCGTCGCGTCGGCGTGGCCCTGGCGGCGACCGCGCTGCTGCTGGCTGGCCCGTCGGCCGACGACGCCCAGGCCCTGGTTCGCCTCCTGGTTGCAGCCTCTCGCGGCCGCCTTGTCCTCGAAGACAGGCAGGGCGCTCTGCTGGTCGCAAGCGACGGGGACCAGGGGGCCGCAAGGGCGCGTGAACAGGCGATTCGGGCCGCGTGGACGAAATGGTACGCGGACGCGCTGAGGGCCGTGCTGGCACTGCCGCCTCACGGCCCGACCGCGGAGTTGACCGGGCAGGTGGACCGGGCGATCGCGCAGCTGGGGAAGTAGCCGCTCGGGAAACGGCCCGGTTAGGGCCGCACGACCCGGCGCCGGGCTCAGCGTGTAGCGCGCGCCACGACCTCTAGAATGGACAGCGTCGGCTTGGCCCCCGCCGCCTCGAAGATCTGCACGCCCTTGGGCTTTTGCCCCGAGGCGCGCATCTTTTCGAGAGCCTCGCCGCTTACCCAGACGGTCATGATCCGAAACTCGGTCGTGTCTTTCGTGTCGCGCACCAGGAAGGTCTCGACGATGCCGGGCTCCAGGTTCGTGACGGCCTCGCGATATGCGCGTTCGAGATCCGGAACCCGTTCGGCAGCCACATGCGCGTCGAGAACAGTCATGACCATGTGAACCTCCTTCGCCTGGTGCGATGGAATGGTGAGTCCCGCCGACAGCACCCCCAGCGGGAGTGCGAGCAGCAACCCGAGTGACGGTGCCATGCCGCGGCTCCTTCGTGAAGTGGTTGGGTTCTTCTGGAGTGTAACTCTCCAGGGGGAGAGATCCCACTCGGACCAGTCCCGAGCGAAGGAGGAGGGGGCGGCCTGCGGAAGTCTCGCCCTGGCTGCGTGCACGGCCGGAAGCCTGTGGCGGGTGGCCTATAACCTGTAACCTGTAACCTGTAACCTTCCCTAGTGTTCCTTGGGGTCTTCGAGGTAGGTATAGCCCTGCAGCCCTTCTTCGTAGAACCGAAGCAGGCGGCCGGCCTCCTCGTAGGTGATCCGGCCTTCGCGAACGGCGGTCTCGACGTCGGTCCGCAGGCTGCTCACGAGCGCGTCGACGTTGAAGTTCACGTAATTGAGGACTTCTCGAACGGTGTCACCCTTGATGACCGCGTCGAGCACGACCGCACCGCTGTCGTCGAGGCGCACGTGAACCGCGTGCGTGTCGCCGAACAGGTTGTGCAGGTCGCCCAGAATCTCCTGGTACGCGCCGACCAGGAACACGCCCAGGTAGTACGGCTCGCCGTTCATCGGGTGGAGCGGCAGGGTGCGTTTCACGTCCCGGCGGTCGATGAACTGGTCGATCTTGCCATCCGAGTCGCACGTGATGTCGCCGAGCACCGCGTGCACCGTGGGCGGCTTGAGCATCCCGTGAATGGGCATCACCGGAAACAGCTGCTTGATGGCCCAGCTGTCGGGGATGGACTGGAAGAGCGAGAAATTGCAGAAATACGTGTCCGCCAGCATCTCGTCCAGGGTCTGAAGGTCCTCCGGCACCTCGTCCATCTGGCGAATCAGCCGCTGCAGGCGCGAGCAAATCGCCCAGTACAACGTCTCGGCCTGGCAGCGCTGTTCGAGCGGCAGGTAACCGCCCGTGAACAGGTTGAGTGCCATGTCGAGCGCCTGCTGGGCGTCGTGATAGCTCTCGAGCGCGTTGCGCACGCTGATGTTCTGGAAGGTCTCGCGCAGGTCCACCAGCGGCTGTTCCTGCTCCTCGATGGCCGGCGGCGGCGGGATTTCCTGCTCCCGGTACCCCGAGACGCCCAGCACGTTGAACACCAGCACGCTGTGGTAGGCCGCGATGGCGCGCCCGCTCTCCGAGACGATCGTCGGATGCTTCACCCCTGCATCGTCGCAGACCGTCTGCACGTGGTAGACCACGTCGGCCGCGTACTCCTCGATCGTATAGTTGGCGCTGGATTCGAAGTTGGTCTGCGATCCGTCGTAGTCCACGCCGAGGCCGCCGCCGATGTCCAGGTATTCCAGGCCGGCGCCCGCCTTGACCAGTTCGACATAGATGCGGGCCGCCTCGTTGAGGGCGGCCTTGACGATGCGGATGTTGGGGATCTGGCTGCCGAGGTGAAAGTGCAGCAGCTTGAAGCAGTCGCCCATGCCGAGCGACTTCAGTTCCTCGAGCCCTTTCAGGATTTCGTTCACCGTCAGGCCGAACTTCGACTTGTAGCCGCCCGAGGACTGCCAGCGCCCGCTGCCCCGCGAGGCCAGCTTCACGCGCATGCCGATCTTGGGGCGGACGCCGACTTTGGCCGCGTAGTCGAGGATCAGGCCGAGCTCGGTGTATTTCTCGACGACCGGGATGATGTGCCGGCCCATCTTCTCGGCCAGCATGGCCATCTCGATGAACTCGGCGTCCTTGAAGCCGTTGCAGATGATGGGCGTTTCGTTGGAGGCCAGCGCCACCACGGCGAGCAGCTCGGGCTTGGATCCGGCTTCGAGTCCGAAGCCGAAGGGTTGCCCGTACCTCAGCACTTCCTCCACGACGCCGCGCTGCTGGTTCACCTTGACCGGGAAGACGAACTGGTAGACGCCCTGGTAGCCGTGCTGCGCAATGGCGTTCTGGAATGCGTCGTGGATATCCTTGACGCGATGGTGCAGGATATCGCTGAAGCGGATGAGGATCGGCAGGTCGATGCCGCGCAGCAGCATCTGGTCCGTCAGATCCTTGAGATCGATGTACCGCTGCGGGTCCTTCGTCGGATGGACGTGGACGTTGCCGTCGTCGCCCATGGCGAAGTAACCCTGTCCCCAGCGGGCGATCTCGTACAATTCGGCAGCGTCGGACGTGGTCCAGGGATCGCCGACGCGCCATGTCCGCTGCAGCTTGCTGGCTTGGGTGCTCACGCGATCATGATACAGAAGATCGCCCGGCGTGTGATGGCGGATCTTGCGGGAATGTGAACGGAGGCAGAGCATGGCCACGCGGGTGAGGCGATCCGACTCGGTCTACGACAGCCGGTGGTGGCGGAAGCTTCGGGCCGAGGCGCGCGGATGCACCTTCGACGATTTCCTGCTCGCGCCTCAGTTCAGCGTGCTCACCCGGCGCGATCCCGCCGCGATCGACCTGTCCTGCCGGTTCTCGTCGAATCTTCATCCTGAAGCGCCCCATCGTCTCGGCCAACATGGACACGGTGACGCGCGCCCCGATGGCCATCGTCCAGGCCGAAGAAGGCGGGCTCGGGATCATCGACCGCGGGTTCAGGCCCGGAGACATCGAGCCGCAGGTCGTCGAAGTGACCGCCGTGAAGCGGACGCAGCACCTGGTCATCGCCGATCCCTACACGATCGACCGGGGAGCGACCATCGGTGACGCGGTGGCGCTGATGGAGCGCCGTAAGGTCGGGACGCTGGTCGTCGTCGACGGCCAGCATCGGCTCCTGGGATTGCTGACCCAGCGGGACGTGCGGTTCGTGGCACCGTCGCGCCGGGGCAGGCCGGTGACGGTGGCCGACCGGATGACCCCGCGCGAGAAGCTGGTCGTGCACGTCGGCACGCTGTCGCCGGATCGGGCGGAACGCCTGATGGTCGATCAGAAGATCAAGAAGCTGCCGCTCACTGACCGTCGCGGGGTGCTGAAGGGCCTCATCACCGCCAGGGACCTCCTGCACCTGAAACGCCTGCCGGCCGCCACACGCGACGACTTCGGGCGCCTGCGCGTGGGCGCAGCCATCGGCGCAACCGGCGACTATCTCGAGCGCGGGGCCGAGCTCATCAAGGCCGGCGTCGACGTCATCGTCATCGACATCGCCCACGGCCACTCCGTGGTGATGGGCAGGGCACTGGATCAGTTCCGGAAGCGCTTTCCCGACGTCGAGCTGGTGGCCGGCAACGTCGCCACCGCCGAGGGAGCGCTGTTCCTGGCCGACCGCGGCGTCAACGGGGTCAAAGTGGGAATCGGCCCCGGCGGCGGGTGCACGACCCGGATCACGACCTCGTTCGGGGTGCCGCAGCTGCAGGCCCTGGTCGAATGCCGGACCGCCCTGGGCGACCGCATTCCCATCATCGCCGACGGCGGGATTCGCCGAGACGGAAGCATCGCGGAGGCGCTCCTGTTCGGCGGAGACTCGGTGATGCTGGGCAGTGCGTTTGCCGGTACCGCCGAGGCCCCCGGCGAGATCGTCCACAAGCCCGTCGTCCTGCCGGAGTCCCAGAAAGTCGTGCAGGTGCCCTTCAAGGTTCTGCGCGGCATGGCCTCGATTCAGGCCATCAAGGACCGGCTGGACGTCGAGGACGCCGATGAACTCGACCTGGAGGCGCTCGGCGCGGAAGGCATGGAGGTGAGCGTCCCGGCCCGTGGGACCGCCCGGCTCGTGGTCCTGGACATGCTCAAGCACCTCTGCTCGTCGATCAGCTACGGAGGAGCCCGCACCTTGTCCGAATTCCAGGAGCGATTCCGAAGGCGGCCCGACCGTTATTTGATCCGGCTCTCTGCCGCAGGCAGGCGCGAATCGTACGAACGATGAAGGCGGCCGGCCGCAGGCGCTGGCGCTCCTCCTGACATTCACGGCGCTGATGGTGAGGCGGCTGGCCGAGAATCTGATGCGGGCCGTTGCACGGGCCGGCCCACCTCGATCGAGAACGCACGGCAGTGGAGCTGTAGCAGAAGTGAAACCGGACGCGCCAGTTGGGTGAGTAGAAGCCCAGCGGGCGCGAGGATCCCGTGACGGCTGCCGTCGCTCAGGCGGTCGTTGCGTCACCAGCCCAGCCCGATCGTCATCACGAGCGTCCTGCACGACAGACCGCGCAGACTATCGATACGCGCCCGCTCACTGGCCCTGAGCGAGGCCGGGCGCGCGGAATCCCGAACTTCGGCAGACTCACTGACCTTGCGTGAGGCCAGGCGCACGGTACCCCGGTCCCCGTAGCGGGCGGCCCGGCCGCTCGTTCGTGATCATTCCTTTGGCCACCACCGCCCGGCCGTTCACGAACACGTACATCACGCCTATCGAGTAGTGGTTTGGATCCTCGAACGTCGCGACGTCGCGAATGGTCGCCGGGTCGAAGACCGTGATGTCGGCGGCCATCCCGGGACGCAGGATGCCCCGGTCGCTCAATCCGACGCGTGCGCTGGGGCGGGAGGTCATCTTCCGAACGGCCTCCTCGAGCGACAGGAGTTTCTCCTCGCGGACGTACTTGCCGAGAATCCGGGGGAACGAGCCCCAGCCCCGCGGATGAGACTTCGACTCGGCGAGCGGCCCGTCTTCGGCCCTGGCGCCGGAGTCCGTGCCGACCGAGACCAGCGGGTTGCGCAGCGCCGTCTTCACGTCCTCTTCGGTCATGATCGACGTGATGCAGGATGTCTCGCCGCGGTCGGCGATCACGAGCTCGATGAGGGCGTCGCGAGGATCGAGCTTCATCATCTGGCCGATCTGGGTCAGATTCTTTCCCTCGTACTTTCGCAGTCCCGTGTTGAGGACGGACGAAACCATGACGCCGTCCCCGCCTCCGGATCCGAACCATTGGTTTTCCCAGCCGGTGACGTTCGGGTCGTCCATCTCTCGCTTGATGCGATCCCGCAGCGAGCGGTCCGCGAGCCGTGCGAGCATCTGGTCGCGACTGCCTTCCCGGACCCACAGCGGCAGGCACGACGCCAGATCGTTCGAGGCACGGGTGTAGGGGTATTGATTGGCCGTCACGTCGAGCCCGCGTGCGCGCGCCGCGTCGATCCGGCGCAGCACCTCTGGCATCCTGCCCCAGTTGGCCTTGTAGGCCGTCTTGAGGTGCCAGATTTCGGCGGGAATCCCGGCGCGCTCCACGACGCTGAACGTCTCGTCGAGGGATTCGAAAATACCGCCGCTCTCCGAGCGCACGTGCGTCAGGTAGACGCCGCCGTAGTGGCGCGCCACTTTCGCCAATTCGACGATTTCGTCGGTGGCGGCAAACCGATCCGGCACGTACTGCAGCGAGGTGCTGAGGCCGAGCGCGCCATCCTCCATCGCCTGCGCGACTAACGCTTTCATTTGCGCCATGTCGTCCGCGCTGGCGGGCTTGTTCTCGCGGCCGATGACGTATTCGCGCAGACCGCCCGCCCCGACGAAGGTTCCGAGGTTGATGGCCGGCTTCGACCTGGTCTCGAGCCGCGAGAAGTACTGGGCAAGCGTCCTGAAATCCTCCGTGAGTCCGAAGTGATCCCATAGCGGGCGGCCTGCCTGGACCATCCGGTCGTTCACCGGCGCGATGGCCGACCCTTCGCCCGTGATCTCGGTGGTCACGCCTTGCATGATCTTCGACGCCGCCCGACCGTCGACCAGTACGTTGAACTCGGACTGGCCGAGCATATCGATGAAGCCGGGTGCGACGACCAGGTTGCGCGCCTCGATCCGCCGCGCGGCCTGGCGGCCTGACAGGTCTCCGATCGCGATGATCCGATCACCACGGATGCCGACGTCGCCTGCGAACCACGGCGCACCGGTGCCGTCGACGATCCGGCCGCCGGCGATGACGACGTCGAATTCCACCGGCCCAGGCTGCCGGCCTGCCAGGACGGCCATGGCCGCCACCAGGAGGGCCGAACCGGAAATGGTCCAACGAAGCGCAGCGCGGATGGTCATGGTGGGCCGATCGTAACAGAGTCAGGCCCTGCGGATGAACTCGCCGGGCCATCGGCCGGGCCGCTGATCCTTCGCGCGCCCGAGCCGTAGTACGATGACGCCATGCGGATCGAAGTCGCTCACCAGTTGGGTGAGGCCAAGGCCATTGAACGGATTGACGGGTTTCTCGACGAACTCGCGCGACGGGACTTCCCTGGCGGCGCCAAGGTCAGGAACCCGAGCAAGACCTGGAATGGCAACAGCCTGACGCTGTCGTTCTCGCTCGTCAAAGGTTTCTTCGAGACGAAAATGTCGGGTACGCTGCTTGTCACCGATCGGCTGGCCACCCTGGAGACAGAGGTGCCAGGACTGGTTGCGGCCTTCGTTGGTGAGGACCGGATTCGGACGGTTCTCGAGAACGAACTGACGCGTGTGCTCGCAGGGAGCTGACCGTCACCGATCCGTGGAATCACCGAAGCATCCCGGGCAGGATCGAGCCGTGTCCTATTGCGACCGTTGACATCATTCGCCCAAAGGGGAGGGTCGTTGTGCCGGTGTCCATCATCGATTTGCGAAGCGACACGCTCAGTCTGCCCACCCCTGAGATGCTCGAGAGCATCCTGACGGCAAGGCTCGGGGACGATTCCCGTGACGGAGATCCGACCGTCGTCGAACTCGAGGCAGAGGCCGCGAGGCTGATGGGCAAGGAGGCGGCGCTGCTGACCGTCAGCGGCACGATGTCGAACACGGTCGCCTTGCGCACGCACGCGGAACCGGGCGCTACGGCGATTGTCGAGGCGAGCGCCCACCTCTACCATATGGAGTTCGCCAGCGTGGCCGCGGCGTGCGGACTGCTCGTCATGCCGGTCGCGGGCCATCACGGCGCTCCCGCGCTTGACGCGCTGCGGATGGCGGTTCGCAAGGCCGGCACGGGTTTCCCGGCCAGGGGCGTGGTCTGCCTCGAGAACACGCACAACGCGGCGGGCGGGACCGTCATCCCGGTGGAGCACATCGAGAAATGCGCGGCGATTGCGCACGAGGCCGGCCTGCCGGTGCACCTTGATGGAGCCCGCATCTTCAATGCTGCGGTCGCCCTCGGCGTGGAGGCCGGCGAAATCGTGCGATCGGCCGATTCGGTGTCACTGTGTCTCTCGAAGGGGCTCTCGGCGCCGGTCGGGTCGCTGCTGGCCGGCTCGCGCACGTTCGTGGATCGGGCACGGGCCATCCGCCGGGCACTCGGCGGCACGATGCGCCAGGCTGGCATCATCGCCGCGCCCGGGCTGGTCGCGCTCAGAACCATGGTGGTCAGGCTCGGCGAGGACCACCGGAACGCGCGCGCATTCGCCGAATCCGTGTCCCGGGTGCGCGGGTTGGCCGTCGATCTCACAACAGTGCAGTCGAACATCGTCAACGTCGATGTGCAGGGCCTCGGCCTGAGCGCGGCTGTGTTCGCCAGGCACCTCGACGCACGCGGCGTCCGAGGCCTGCCAGGGTTGGGGACCTCCATCCGGTTCGTGACCTACCGCGGCATCACCCGCGGCGATATCGACGCGGCCGTCGAGTCGATCGCTTCGATGGTGACTGCCGCCCCGTGGGCCTCCGATTGAGAGTCGAACCGCATCTTCACCGCCGGTCCGGCAGGACTGGCCGCCGCCTGCAGGCTGCCGATCCTTTGTCGGCGCGCGGCGTTCCGGGAGAGCCGTCGCGATGAGCCCGCCGGAGTCCTACGCGGTTCTCTTCGATCTGGACGACACGCTGTTCGATCACTCGCGGAGCACCCGCATCGTGCTGGCCGGGTTGTACGAGCGCTACGAAGCGTTCCGCCGGCAGGAGTTCGAGCCGTTCCAGCGGGTCCATACGGCGCTGCTCGACGAACTGCACGCGGAGGTGCTTTGCGGGCGCCTCTCGGTCGACGACGCCCGCCTTGAGCGTATCCGGCGCCTGTTTGCTGCGGTCGGCGAAACCCCTGCGCCGGATCTGGTCGAGCAGATCGCGCGCGAATACCGCGCGGCCTACGTTGAGAGCTGGAAGCCCGTGCCGGGAGCGGTCGAGTTGCTCGCCGCGCTTCACGGGCGGGTCCGCACCGGCGTGGTCACCAACAACGTGGTGACCGAGCAGGTGCACAAAGTCAGCAAGTGCGGGTTGAGGCCCTACCTCGACGCGCTGGTGATCTCGGAAGAAGTCGGCGTGATGAAGCCCGACCCGGAGATCTTTCGCGTCGCGCTCGGCCGGCTGAACGTCGACGCGGCCCACGCCGTGATGGTCGGCGACGCGTGGGCGACCGACGTGGCCGGCGCGGTGGGGGCCGGCATTCGCGCCGTCTGGCTGAACCGAGTCGGAGCACGCCGGCCGGACCCGTCGCTTCCGGTCGCCGAGATTTCGAGCCTGGAACCGATCCGCGATGTGATCGATCTAATCATGGGCCGGCCGTAGATCGCGCCCTCGTCATCGATACCGAGGAAGGTTGACTGCCGCATGAACATCTACCTGGCCTGCACCGTCCGGGGTGACCGCAGTTCGGCGACGGCGGTCCGTCACATCAGCGACCGCCTGCAGACGTCGGGGCACACGATTCTCACAACCCATCTGCTCGCCGATGACGTCGAGACATCCGAGCAGGCGCTGGCCAACGAGGCGGTCTACCGGCGCGATCTGGAGTGGCTCGACCGCTGCGACGTGCTGGTGGCCGAGGCGTCGGGATCTTCCTACGGCGTCGGATTCGAAGTGGGGTACATCCTCGGACGCGCAGATCGATCCGGGCAGAAAGCCCTGGTGCTCTACGATCTCGCAAAGGCCGGCCGCATCTCCCGCCTCATCACCGGCCTGGTGAGTCCACATGCGACGGTGCTGGGGTACGGGCGGCTGGAGGACATCGACCCGTTCCTGGCGAAGCACATCTGAGCGTTCAGTAGACCATCTCGCCATCGAGAAACGCTCGCGTCCGGGCATCGCCCGGGCGGCTGAAGAATGCCTGGGTCGGCTGAATCTCGACCATGGCGCCGCCGATCAGCAGGGCCGTGCGGTCCGCCAGGCGCTTCGCTTCAAACGCATTGTGCGTGACCAGGACGATCGTCGTTCCGCGCTGCTGCTCCTCGCGCACCAGTCGTTCCACCAGCGCCACGTTGGCCGGGTCGAGGTTCGCGGCCGGCTCATCGAGCAACAGGACGTCCGGCCCGATCGCCAGGGCCCGGGCCAGCGCGACTCGCTGAGTCTCGCCGCCGGACAGCGTCCGGGCCGAAGTGGAGGCGAGTGATTCGAGGCCGAGCCGGGACAGCAGATCGTCGATCCGCGCCGACCGCGTGCGCTGGCCGCGCAGCTGCAAGCCAAACGTCACGTTGGCGCGGACCGATCGGTCGAGCAGCAGCGGCCGCTGAAAGACCGTGGTAATCCGGCGCCGGACTGTGACGGGAGCCGGGGCCGCCACAGGGCGATCGTCGAACGTGATCCGTCCGGATGTCGGCGGTTCGATCAGCTGGAGGAGCCGAAGCAGCGTGCTCTTCCCGGCGCCGCTCGGCCCGACAATGCCGAGCGTCTCACCCGACTCGATGTTCAACTGCGGAATCTCGAGGACGGTCCGCTGCTGGTAGCGCTGGACGAGATCCGCGATGGCGTAGACAGGGGTCGTCGCAGCCATCCTCAGCGCAGCCTTCCCTGAAGCTGGATGAGCACCGCGTTGGCTCCGAGCGTCAACGCAATCAGCACGATGCCCAGTGCCATGGCCGGACCGAAATCACCCTGGCGGGTCGACATGACAATTGAGGTCGTCAGGACTCGCGTGCTGCCTTCGATATTGCCTCCGACCATCATCACCGCGCCGACTTCGGAAATGATGCCTCCGAAGGCTGCGACGATCGCCGAGGTCACCCCTACGCGCGCCTCCCTGAGAATCGTCCACGCGCTCTGCCACCGGGTCGCGCCGAGCGCCAGGACCTGCAACCGCAGCTCCCGGTCCACGCCCGCAACGGCACTCATCGTGAGGCCGGCCACCAACGGAAAGGCGATCACGGTCTGGGCCGCAATCATCGCGGAGGGTGTGAACAGCCAGCCCAGCCCGCCGAGCGGTCCCGATCGCGACAACACGAGGTAGACGGCGAGTCCGACCACCACCGGCGGCAGGCCCATCCCCGTGTAGAGGAGCAGGGCCACCAGTCTGCGGCCCCGAAACGGCCTCAACCCGAGCAGGGCGCCCAGCGGCACGCCCACCAGCGTGCTGATGAGCAGCGCCGTGCCCGTGACCCGGAACGTCAGGGCAACGATCTGTTCCAGGGCGGGCGTGGCAAGGGCCTCGGCGATGGAGCTGATGGCATTCCCCACGGTTCAATCCCGATGCGGCGCACTGAATCGCGCGCGGCGCGGTGCACCCCAGCGCCGCCGACCTGTCGGTGCGCAAGGGTTCACCGCGCACCCCGTCAGCCTTTTCGACTCCGGCTCGCGATCCTCGATCGTCATTGCACGTAGATGGCCGATACCCAGTGCGAATAGCGCCCGGCATATTCGTCTGTGCCGACCACGAGCTGGATGAGCCCCCCGGCGCCGTCCAGCGCGCGCCCGTCACGGTCGTACGCCAGCAACACCGCCCGCGGCGGGCGGCCCGGCGCAGGCGGGTTTGCTGGCTTCGCCGCGTGCGGATTCGCCAGCCACGCGAGCATCGCCTTCAGCTCCGCGCTGGTCAACTGGGCGTCGGTGTACGGATAGAGTCCTGCGTGTCGATTTCCCCCCGCGCGCAGGATCCCGTTTACCAGGTCGAATGGCTTCGCGGATCCCGCGGCAAGCGCAGGCGCCGGTCGCTTCCCGGCTGGTGAACTGCCCTCGCCATCCACGCCGTGGCACTCATTGCAGCCCTTGGCGTTGTAGAGGGCCTCGCCGGCCGGAAGCTTCGAGAAGACCTCACCCCATTTCAGCGTCGAGGTCCATCCATCGCGGCTGACCACGAGGATACGGGAGGCCGCGCGGGCAGGCTGCGAGCACGACGGGTCGACGGCTTTGAGCAGATCGGCGAGTGCGACGCCGGCGAACGAATACGTGCCGACCCTGCCTCGTTTCACGCCGAACACGGTGTAGTCGTTCAGAATCGCGCGCGGCAGGGCGCGCAAGTCGGCGAGGGTGAATGTGCGGGCAGCCTTGCCCATCCGGACGGTGACCTCGCGCGTGACGCGCATGCTGTCGGCCTGGGCGTAGAAGAGCGGCTGGCCGAACCGATCGGCACCGAACGATTCGATGCGGCGCTGGGTGTCGGCTGATATCAACCACGTGGCGAATGCCGCCGCGAGATCCTCGCGCACGCCTGGATGCCGTGTCCCGTCGACCACCATGACGGCATACATGTTCAGCAGCGCCGGGTCGGGGTTGTCGGTCGGCCTGGTGCCTCCCACCAGCACGTCCAGGCGGGGCAGGCGCGCGCGCATGGCGAGCCATGTTGCGCGATCGGATAGCGTGTAGGCTCCTCGCTCGTTGGCGAACACCAGCGTCTCGCCCATGCCCTGGCCAACCGCCTGGTACCAGGGCTCGGTAGCCGCCGGCCGGGCGCCACCCGCATCCCAAAGCGCAAGCTCGCGGGTGTTGGTGCCGGATCGATCGCCCCGGCTGACAAACGGCGCCCGGGACTTTGCGATGAGCCGCAAGGCGTCAGCCGCACGCATCGCGCCGCGCACGCCCGCGGGATCGGTCTTCGGGCCAACGATCACGAAATCGTTGGACATCACCTCGGTGCGGGCCTTGGCGTGACCCTCCTTCAGAAACGTTTCCTCGGCCTCGCGATCGTGCACGAGAAGCACGTCCGCATCTCCCCGGCGGCCGATCTCGATGGCCTGTCCGGTCCCGACCGCCACCACGTCGACCCGGCATTGGCAGGCCTTCTCGAAGTCGGGCAGGATGAACGTGAGCAGCCCGGTATCCGCCGTGCTGGTGGTCGTGGCCAGGCGCAGGACCGGTGGTTCGGCCGCGAGCAGCGTCACGCCGGCGCGAGACGATTCCGTCCACGCCCCCAGCGCCGTGCCGAGAAGCACGAGGGCAAGCCGTCGCGCGTACATCGATGCGCGGGGCAGAGAGCCTGAGAAAGACATGGGGCGATCGTATGCCAGGTCACCACCGATCGCGAAGCCAGGTGCGCGACACCGCGTTGCCCAGAAGCCAGCCGGTCTACCGGCTCCGGGACGGATCGATGAGACCTTCGACGCGATCGATTTCCGCTTCGGTGGTGAGCGGGCAGGCGGACTGGTAGAACGCGACCCGATCGATCAACAGGCCGATGGCAGCTGCAAGTGCTGCCACGGCGCTTGCGCCGAGCAGGGTGAGCGCGGCGGTCGCCATGTCGAACACCACCACTCTCCAGGTCAGCATGCGCCGCCAACCTCCGAGCATCCGGTCCTCGCGGCTGAGCGTCCCGCGACTCAGGCGCGACACCGTACGCCACCTGGCAGCGGTCACCACGCCGTCAACAGCGACGAGCACAAGCGTCGGACCGACCAGGGCAGTTCCGACTCCCGGAACAATCGCCGCTGCCATACAGGTCCCGGCAAGGAGCCCCGAGGCGATCGGTGCCCAGACGGCCGCGCCGCGCCAGCTGAGCTGGCCCTCGATACGGTACACGAGTCCGACCAAGATCAGCACCGCCAGCGACGAGGCGAGGGCGCAGAGTTGCAGCGCCAGGCAGAGTGCCGCGCCGCCAAGGCCGCTCGCGGCGGCCGCGCCGAATCCGATGGCAACCATGGCGAGCGCGACTTCGTTGCTGAGCGGACTCCGTCCGACGCCTCGGCCGGCCAGGGGAGCGCGGGCCGGGCGGCCGAGATGGGTCAGCGAGGCGGCCATTCCCGCGCCGAGCAGGCCTGTGCCGACGGCAAGGGCACTCGATACGGGTGCCTGCCAGATCAGGCTGGCCGCGATGGACGCCGCGATCGTACCGCTGCCGGCGATGGCGAGGCTCGTGAGCGTAACAAGCGGTGCGTCCGTGGACGTGCGGCTCATCGCTTCAGCAACTCCTCGAGGGTCCGATACCACGTTTCCCGCCTGCTCCCGCGCGGCGGCAGAAAACGGATGTTCGGCGCGCAGTGGCCGGGATCCAGGAAGCCCGGCACCGTCGGCCGCTCGTCCCGAGGATTCGCGTCGGGCCGACGCAGGCGGAGGGCTTCGGTCGGGCACGCCGCCACACACGCCGGCTCGAGACCTTTGTCGAGCCGGTGGTAGCAGAGGTGGCACTTGGACTCGACGCCCCGCGCCTCGTCGTACCTGGGCGCACCGAAGGGGCACGTCATCTCGCAGTACCGGCAGCCGAGGCATCGTTCCTCGTGGTGCACGACGCTGCCGTCCGGGCGCTTCTCGTACGCTCTGGATGGGCACCCGCGGAGGCACGCCGGATCCTCGCAGTGGTGGCAGGCGACCGACAGGAAATAGGTTGGACCACCTTCGGGCCGGCGCAGGTTGAGCGGAAGCACGCGCCGCCACGACTCCCCGGCCGGGCGCTGGTTCTCGATCCGGCACGCCAGCACGCACGCCGCGCACCCGACGCAGCGATGCAGGTCCACGAGGAACCCGGTGCCGCTCATGCGGGCTTCACCTCCACCAGGCACTCGTAGAACGTCGCCCCGTGGTTCATGTCGGTGATGCCCTCGTCCACCAGCGCGTTGATGTCGGCATCCCCCGGCGTGCAGCGGCCCTCGAGGACGTGAACGACACCGGGCCGGATGCCGGGCGTGATCCGCGCCGTCAGCTCAACCTGTCCCCGGTCGTTCCAGACAACGACCTTCCCGCCATCGATCACGCCTCGGGCCGCTGCATCGGACGGGTGCACGTCGAGCAGTTGACGACGCTCGACGGCCCGAATCCAGGCGAGATTACCGAACTGCGAGTGGATCCGTTCCCGCGTCTTGCACGAGAGCAGCTGCAGCGGATATCGGCCGGCCGCCAGGGATGCGTGGCCCTCTTCAAGCGGCTCGTAGGCGGGAACAGGAGCGACGGCCCATCGATCGTGCGCTTCCGCGGAGAAGAATTCGATCCGGCCCGAAGGCGTCGGGAAGCGGAGGCCGGCAAACGCCACCTCGCCCTGTCCCGACAGATCGAGAGGGCCGTCCTGCAGGCGTTCGATCGCATCCGTATGGCCATCCGGGAGCAGGCGCCGCAGCAACGCGGACCGATCACGGGGGAAGTAGCGGGTGTCGAAGCCGAAGCGATCGCACATCAGCCGCCAGATCTCGCTCTCGGGCTTCACCTCGCCGGGGGAATCGAAGATCTTCGCGCGCCATTGAAGGTAGGGGTGCCAGTACGCGGTGACAAGATCCTCTTCTTCGAAGAACGTCTTGGCCGGCAGCACGTAATCGGCCTGCGAAGATGTGTCGGTCTGGAATTGATCGACGACCACCACGAGATCGAGACGCGACAGTGCGCGGCGGACCCGATGCGCGGCAGGGTTCTGGCTGCCGGGGTTACCGCGTTCGATCCACGCCGCCCGGATCGGCGGATTGTCCGATCTCTCGAGGTGCGTGGCCAGCTGCGACACCGGAACCGTGCGCATCGACGCCGGCACGGGCGGCAGCGGCAGCTCGCGCAGGCAGTGGCTGGCCAGGTTGGCGTATTGCCAGCCGCCGCCGGCCACGCCGACGTTGCCCGTGAGCGCCGGCAGCAGCGACACGGCGCGCATCGCCTGGCCCGCGTGGTGGTGACGCTGCAGGCCGAATCCGGCGATGAGCAGGGCAGGCCTGGTTCGCGCATAGGCCAGCGCCAGCTCCTCGATCGCGGCGCGCGGAAGGCCCGTGATCTCCGCCACCCGATCGGCAGGGTAGTCGGCGAGGCTGGCTCGGTACTGATCGAAACCCGTCGCGTGGGCGGCGAGGAAGCCTTCGTCTTCGAGATGCGCGTCGACGATGATGCGAGCCATGCCGAGTGCGAGAGCGGCGTCAGTGCCAGGCCTCGGCTGGAGGTGCAGGTCGGCGGCGTCGGTCGAGTCGGTGCTCCGGGGGTCCACGACCGCGATGCGCGCGCCGCGCTCCTGCGCATCGAGGATCAGGCGCCACTGGTGAATGTTCGTTTCGGCGGGGTTGTGGCCCCAGACGAGCACGAACCGGCTCTCGCGTGTCAGGCGCGGATGGTTATGCCGATTGTCGCCGTAAGTCAGACGCGTCGCTTCGAGGCCCGCCGGCCAGCACAGATCGCCGTGAGTCGTGGTGCACCCGCCGAACTGCCGCCAGAACGCCATCGACAATCCGCCCAGGGCGCCGTGCGACCCGGAGCCCTCGTAGTAGAGAACGGCAGACGGCCCGTGCGCGTCACGGATGCCGCCCAGCCGCCCGGCGATGTCCGTGAGCGCCGCCTCCCAGCTCACCGGGTCGAAACCCGATCTGTCCGGTCGACGCTTGAGCGGTGTCAGCAGGCGCGCGGAATCGTTCACGCGCTGAACGTAGCTGAGGCCTTTCAGGCAGAGGTGTCCGCCGGTCGCCGGGTTGGCCCGATCGCCCTCGATTCGAACGATACGGCCCTGGTCGACTGTGACGATCAAGCCGCAGGTGCAGTAGCAGTTGCGCGGGCAGACCGTGCGGATGGTCCGCGGACCGTTCATGGGGCGTCAGTCTATCGCGGATTCGGCGGCGGACCGGCCGGATTCGCCCCGGGGGCTTCGGCCTCGCGTGGTCCACGCGCGATCACGGAGCGGACCCAGGGCGTGATCAGGCGCGCGGCCGGACAGATCCAGGCGGGACCAGGCAGGATCTCAGGCTGCGTGCCGGTGGATGAGCGGGTCAGGACTGAGGTCGGCGGCGTCGCACCACAGTCGGTACCACTGGTCCCCCTCGAGAAATGCCCGAGCGTCGGCCCGGACCTGGCCGGGGGTCGTCGGGTCGAGCGCGTCGTCCAGCGCCTGCTTGATCACGGCGCGCGCGAGCGTCCGTGCCGCCAGGCTGGGAATATGCGCGTACTGATCGTCGCGGTCTGACATCGGTCACCCCCACCGGGCCTGCTGGCCCGAACCGTCGACTTGACACCGGCCACCGGGAGCAAACATCTGTGCGACCAGGACGGCCGCCCTTCAGGCAGAGAGCAAGAGTGATGCCTGCCGGGAGGCGCCGGAAGATCGAGGCGAATTGCCTGTCGGCGTTTGATCGGGAGGAGATCGCCCATGTGCGTGGCCGGGTGCCGCGCCGGCGTGTCGGACCGACGACATGCTGACAGGGCGTTTGTGCGCGCGGCGGATGGACAGCGGATGGAAAGAGGTGGGGGCGACGACCGCGGCCGGTCTGCGTACGGTCTCGAGTCGAAACGTCGCAAAAAGCGCCACCGGGCGGGCAGTTCCGGGTCGGCCCGGCCCGATTCGTCGGACCGCCCCGAAACGACCCCTGCGCGTGACGCTCAGGGAGATACCAACCGATCGCTATCCTTGGAGCGACTTCACCAGCTTCTGGTACTCGATTCGCGCCAGTTCGATCGCTTCGACAATTCTTGCCTCGTTCTTTTCCAGCAGGGAGGCAAGCAGCGCGTCGACCGACTTCGAGAGCTTCTCGCGCTGCGCCTCGAATTCCGCCCGCCTCGGCTGAAGGGGCTCCGGCAGCTGCGCCTGGTTGAGCTTGTCCATGTCGCGCCGGAGATCGGGCGCGGACGTCATGATCTTCGCCAGCTGCACAGGGTTGGTCTGGTAGGTCGAGATCTCGTAGAGCGTGGCGTGGATGTCGCCGAGTTCCGGAATCGCCGGACGAATCAGGCGCCCGAGGTCCTCGTACCGCGTGTGGACGGCCTCGACGGCGCGCAGCACCGCGTCGACGTTGCCGTCCTGGACGGCGGCCCTGTATTCGCTCACCGCCACCTGCAGTTGTCCGACGCCGGCCATCCAGGCGTTGACCTCTTCGCGGAAGATACCCGGCAGGTCGACGTTGGCCAGGGCCGCGGTGTGCTTCTCGATCGACGGCAGCATCCTGGTCAAAGCCTTGATGTCCTTCGCCGGCCAGGCGTCGTGCCACATCGGTCCGATGACGTCGTGCATCTTCGTGTACACCGGCACCTCGGTCCGGAGATCCGCTGGCTTGGGCTCCTGGGCTGCCGCGATCTGGAAAGCCGCTGCGCACATCAGCGCGACCGACGCCGTCATCAGGGCAGGATGAGACTTCATGTATGACCTCCTCCGGGAACGATCAACGGGCAGCGCAAGATCCCTCGGCTCGCGTCCATCGGTCAACTCAGCCGCGCGACGGACCGCATGGCAGGCAGTTGTCCCGGATCGAGGAGAAGGCGCGCCTTCACGGACTGCTCAAGGTTAACACGGAGGGCGCGGCCGCTTGAGTGGAAGCCCGTAATGAGTTAGAACTACGTGGCGCCCTGGCGACCCGGGCGCTGAAGGAGGGTGTTCCTGTGCCTGCTGCCGCCCGCCGGCTGCTGCCGTTAGGCCTTCTGCTGCTCGTGGGATTCGGCCCGGGGCTCAATGGGGCTCCGCAAGGCCAGTCTCCGGCCCGCGTCGAGCCTGCGACGCTCGTCATTCACAACGGAACCATCTACACGGTGGAACAGTCGCTGCCCCGGGTTCAGGCCATCGCCGCCAGGGGCGACCGGCTCGTGGCGGTTGGGTCGGAAAGCGACATCAAGCCGTACATCGGGCCCGCCACCCAGGTGATTGACCTGCGGGGCGCCACGGCCATCCCCGGGTTCATCGACAGTCACGGCCATTTCACGGGCATCGGGCAGGCCAAGCTTGCGCTGGATCTCACCAAGGTCAAGGACTGGGACGAGATCGTGGCGATGGTCGCAGCCGCGGTGAAGAAAGCGAAGCCGGGTGAGGTGATTCTCGGCCGTGGCTGGCACCAGGAGAAATGGACCAGGCCGCCGCAGCCGAACCAGGAAGGCTTCCCGATTCACGATGCCCTGAGCCGGGTCTCGCCCGACAACCCGGTGATCCTGACGCACGCCAGCGGACATGCGACGATCGGCAATGCGAAGGCGATGCAGATGGCTGGCATCACCGCCGCCACGCCGAATCCGCCGGGCGGCGAGATTCTCAAGGACAAGGTCGGCAACCCGATTGGCGTCTTTCGCGAGACGGCATCGGGCCTGCTGCGCCGAGCCGACGCCGTCGCACGCGCCGCCATGACCCCCGCGCAGATCGATGCCGAGCAGCGGCGCATCGTCGAGCTGGCCGACCGGGAGTGCCTGTCGAAAGGGGTCACGACGTTCCACGACGCGGGGTCGTCGTTTGTGACGATTGACCGGTTCAAGCAGATGGCCGCCGAAGGGAATCTCGGCATTCGCATCTACGCGATGGTCGGGCAATCGAACGCCAGCCTTGCCACGGGCCTCGCGAAGAACCGCGGTGATCGGCGCGGCGGGGAATCACGTGACGCTCAGGGCCGTCAAGGTCGTCCTCGACGGGGCGCTGGGGTCCCGGGGCGCGTGGATGCTCGAGCCCTATTCGGACTCGCCTGAGAGCACCGGGCTCAACACCGTGTCGCTCGAGTCGTTCCGCGAGACCGCGAAGCTGGCGATCGCGAACGACTACCAGCTCAACACCCACGCGATCGGGGATCGCGCGAACCGCGAGGTGCTGAACGTCTACGAGGAGGCGTTCAAGGCGAACCCCGGCAAGAAGGACCTGCGATGGCGCGACGAGCACACGCAGCATCTGAATCCCGACGACATTCCGCGCTTCGGCAGGCTCGGCATCATCGCCTCGATGCAGGGGATCCACTGCACCTCGGACGCACCATACGTGGTGGCGCGGCTCGGTCAGACACGCGCGGAGGAAGGCGCCTACGTCTGGCAGAAGCTGATGAAGAGCGGCGCGCTCATCGCGAACGGCACCGACGCCCCGGTTGAGGACGTCGACCCGATCCCGAACTTCTACGCGTCCGTCACCCGGAAGCTCAAGGACGGCACCGTGTTCTTCGGCGATCAGAAGATGACGCGCGAGGAAGCGCTTCGGTCCTACACGATCAACGGTGCGTTCGCGGCGTTCGAAGAAGACGTCAAGGGCTCGCTCAAGGCCGGCAAGCTCGCCGACCTGACGATCCTGTCGAAAGACATCATGACGATCCCCGACGACGAGATACCGACAGCGAAGGTTCTCTACACGATCGTCGGAGGCCACGTCGTCTACACGGCCAAGTGAAGGCCGGCTAACGACCGACCTTCGAAGGTTCCGCGTCGTACGCCAGGTTCGGAGCCAGCCATCGCTCGGTCTCGGCGAGGCTGGCTCGCTTTCTTTCCGCGTAGGCCTGCACCTGGTCGCGGCCGATCCTGCCAACCGTGAAGTACTTCGCCTGCGGGCTCGAGAAGTAGAGCCCGCTGACGCTGGCCGCCGGCGTCATGGCGCAGCTTTCCGTCAGGCTGAGACCGGCCTGTTGTGCGTCGAGCAGCGCGAACAGGCTCGTCTTCTCGCTGTGGTCGGGGCAGGCAGGATATCCGAACGCGGGCCGGATGCCCCGGTACCGTTCAGCGAACAGCTCCTCGGGTGCGAGGTGCTCCGCGGCGCCGAAGCCCCACTCCGCTCGAACGCGTGCGTGCAGGTATTCGGCGAACGCCTCCGCCAGCCGGTCGGCGAGCGCCTTCGTCATGATGGCGTGGTAGTCGTCGTGCACCGCGTCAAGCCGCGCGACGAGCTGGTCGACGCCCAGGCCGGCGGTGACCGCGAAGGCGCCGATGTAATCGACCGCGCCGCCCTCTCGCGGCGCGACGAAGTCGGCAAGCGAGAGGCTTGGGCGGTCGTCGTCTTCGACATCCTGCTGCCTCAGCATCGGGAACCGCGCGACCTCAGCGGTTCGTGACAGGTCCTCGAACAGCACGATGTCATCGTCATCGCTGGCGGCAGGCCAGAAACCGTAGACGCCGCGCGCCTGCAGCGTGCCTTCGTCGATGAGCGTGCGCAGGTATCGCTGGGCCTCGTCGAGCAGCTCCCGGGCCGCGCTCCCGTACTCGGGATGAGTGAGGATCGCCGGATACCGGCCCTTCAGGCCCCACGCCGAGAAGAACATGGTCCAGTCGATGAAGCCCGTCAGGTCGGTGAGCGACACGTCGTCGAGGACGCGCCGGCCGGTGAAGGCAGGAACCGGCGGGCGCTCGCGGGTCCAGTCGATCCGAAGCGCGCGCTGCCGGGCGTCGTCGTAGGGGCGCAGCGGCCGTGCCTGCCGTCCGGCGTAGCGATCCCGATCCTGTTGCTGCAGCTGCCTGTTGCTCTCTTCGAAGCCGACACGCTGCGTGTCGCTCAGCAGGCTCGAGACCACATCGACCACGCGCGACGCATCGGGCACGTAGACCGTGGTCGCGCCGTATTCCGGGGCGATCTTGACGGCGGTGTGAGGCCGGCTGGTCGTGGCCCCGCCGATGAGCAGCGGCACGCGCAGGCCTCGCCGCTCCATTTCGCGGGCCACGCTGACCATCTCGTCCAGCGACGGCGTGATGAGGCCGCTGAGGCCGATCATCGCCGCCTTCTCGTCGGCGGCGGCCTGGAGTATCCGGGCGGCCGGCACCATCACTCCGAGATCGACGACGCGGTAGTTGTTGCAGCCGAGCACGACGCCGACAATGTTCTTGCCGATGTCGTGGACGTCGCCCTTGACGGTCGCCAGCACGATCGTGGCGCGCGCCTGCGCCTCGCCGCCGTGGCGGCGCTGGTCCTCTTCCATGAACGGCTGCAGGTAGGCCACCGCGAGCTTCATCGCCCTGGCGCTCTTCACCACCTGCGGCAGGAACATCTTGCCGGCGCCGAACAGCTCGCCGACCGCTCTCATCCCGTCCATCAGGGGGCCTTCGATGATCTCGAGCGGCCGCGCATACGCCTGGCGTGCCTCCTCGACGTCCTGCTCGATGAAGTCCACGTTACCGTGCACCAGCGCGTAGGCGAGTCGGGCCTGGACCGGGCCGGCCCGCCACGCCAGGTCGGCGCCGCGATGTTCCACCTCGCCCTTGACCGACTCGGCGAACTGCACCAGGCGTTCGGTCGCGTCCGCGCGGCGGTTGAAGATCAGGTCTTCGACCCGCTCGAGCAGATCGGCCGGGATGTCCTCGTAGACCATCAGCTGGCCCGCGTTCACGATGCCCATGTCGAGGCCGGCCCGGATCGCGTGGAACAGGAACGCGGCGTGGATGGCCTCGCGCACGCGGTCGTTTCCCCGGAACGCGAACGACAGGTTCGAGATGCCCCCGCTGACCCTGACGCCCGGACAGGTGGCTTTCAGGATGCGCGTCGTCTCGATGAAGTCGATCGCGTAGCGGCGATGTTCCTCGAGCCCCGTTCCGATGGCCAGCACGTTGGGGTCGAGGATGATGTCGGCAGGATCGAAGCCTGCCTCTCGCGTCAACAGGCCGTACGCCCGCTGGAGCACCTGGACTCTCCGTTCGACGGTGTCGGCCTGGCCCGCTTCGTCGAAGGCCATCACAACGGCGGCGGCCCCGTATCGCCGGATTGACCTCGCCTTGCCCAGGAAGTCGGCCTCGCCCTCCTTGAGGCTGATCGAGTTGACGATGGGCTTGCCCTGGATCGACTGGAGCCCGGCCTCGATGACGGACCAGCGGGAGCTGTCGATCATGAAGGGCAGGCGGGCGATTTCCGGCTCCGAGGCGATGAGGTTCAGGAACTCGCGCATGGCGCGCTCGGAATCGAGCAGGCCTTCGTCCATGTTGACGTCGAGGATGTTGGCGCCGCCGCGCACCTGGTCGAGTGCGACGCCGGCCGCCTCGGTCAGTTTTCCGTCCTTGATGAGACGCCGGAACTTCTTGGATCCCGAGACGTTGGTCCGCTCGCCCACCATCGTGAAGTTGCTGTCGGGGCGGAACGTGTACACCTCGAGGCCGGCGACCTGGGAGAGCGCCGGACCGGCCGCGGGTTCGGACTCGCGGGCGGGGGCGCCGGGGCGCGGCGCCCCGCGCGGCGGAAGCCCGTTGACGGCCCGCGCGATCGCCCCGATGTGCGCAGGCGTCGTCCCGCAACAGCCGCCGACGATGTTGACGAGGCCGGCCTCGGCGAACTCGCGGACGAACTCCGCGGTGTCGTTCGGCTGCTCGTCGTAGCCGCCGAAGGCATTCGGCAGGCCGGCATTCGGGTACGCGCTCACGCGGCACGGCGCGACGCGGGCGAGATCGGCGAGGTAGGGCCGCATCTCGCGTGCGCCGAGGGCGCAGTTGATGCCCACGCTGAGCGGGCGCGCATGGCTGATTGACACCCAGAACGCTTCGATGGTCTGGCCCGAGAGGGTGCGTCCGCTCCGATCGGTGATCGTGACCGAGATCATGATCGGCACCCGGGCGCCCCGCTGGTCGAACACGTCTTCGATCGCGATCAGGGCGGCCTTCGCATTCAGGGTGTCGAAGATCGTCTCGACCAGCAGTGCGTCGCAGCCCCCGTCGAGGAGGCCGCGGGCCTGCTCGGCGTAGGCGTCCCTGAGCTGCGAGAACGACACGGCGCGGAACGCCGGGTTGTTGACGTCGGGCGACAGCGACAACGTCCGGTTGGTCGGCCCGATTGCGCCGGCGACGAACCGCGGACGGTCCGGCGTCTTCGCCGTCCACTGGCCCGCGGCCTCTCTCGCGAGCTGCGCGGCGGCCCGGTTGATGTCGTACACGGCCGCCTCGAGGCCGTAGTCGGCCTGGGCGATGGACGTGCCGTTGAACGTGTTGGTCTCGATGATGTCGGCCCCGGCCTCGAGGTACTGGTGATGAATCGAGGAGATGACATCGGGACGTGTCAGCGCGAGGACGTCGTTGTCGCCCTTCAGGTCGCGCGGGTGATTCGCGAATCTCGATCCCCTGAAGTCGGCTTCGACCAGCCCGTGCCGCTGGACCATCGTGCCCATCGCGCCGTCGAGCACCATGATGCGGCGATCGAGAATCTGATCGAGCGTCTCGCGTACGGTCGTTGTCGCCATCATTTCACCTCTGTGGCCCGGGTCCGGCCGGGCTTGCGCCCGCTGGCCACCAGGACCGTGAAGGGATCGCCGGTCTTGCGCGCGCCCACCTGCACGCGCACCTCTCGAAGCCCCGCCGCCTGGAGCAGCGCCTTGAGGTCCCGTTCGCCGAAGCCCAGCCAGCGATCACCGAGGCGATCGCGGACCCATGCCTGATCGTGCGTTCGCAGGTCGAGCACCAGGAGGCGTCCGCCCGCGCGCAGGATCCGGACCGATTCGGCGAGGGCCCGGGCCGGATCGGCGGCGTGGTGGAGAGCCTGGGACAGCAGGGCGATGTCGACGGCGCCGTCCGCGATCGGGATGCGCTCGATCTCACCCCGCTTCCAGGTGATGTTCGAGACGCGCCGGCGCCTGGCCAGCTCCCGGGCGCGCCGGAGCATGTCGGGCGAGCGATCGACCGCAACGACCCGGCCGGCCCACCTGGCGGCTTCGATCGTCAGGTAACCCTCCCCGCACGCCAGGTCGGCCACCGTGACGGCCGGCAGCAGGTGCCCGAGCGCGCGGGCCCACGCCGCCCAGCTCCGTCCCGGCACCAGCTGTCCATCCTGGGCCCCGTGGCCGTCGAAGTTCTCTTTTCGAAGGCGCCGGATTTCCTGCAGCCGCGCCTCGTCTGCGCGAACCTGTGCGTTCGAGGCCGCCTCCGCCCACTGGGCTTCGAGCAGATCCCGCAGGTGTCCGAGCGGCCCGTCGCCCTGGCCGGAAGCCAGGCGGTAGTAGGTGAACCCTCCGGCGGGCTCCTCGCGGAGCAGCCCCGCCTCCCGCAACAGCCCGAGGTGGCGCGACACGCCCGACTGCGCGAGGCCGAGGATCGCGGTCAGCTCGGTCACGTTCAGCCGGTCGGTTCTCAGGAGCCGCAGCATCCGGAGCCGCACGTCGTCGCCGAGCAGGCGATAGAGCGAGGCGGCACTGTTCATATCCAGAAATCTACATTAAGTGATGTCAGTATGGCAACCCGCGCGACGAACGGACGTGATCGCCCTGCCGATCTACAATGCCCGGGTGGCCGACCTACCGACCCCACTCACCGCCCGGGAGCCCTCAGCCATGCCCATCCGGATCCTCGTGACCGGCGGAACCTTCGACAAGCTGTACGACGAGATCGCCGCCAAGCTCTACTTCAAGGACACCCAGGTGCCCGAGATGCTGCGCCTCGGACGCTGCCGGCTCGACGTCTCGATCCGGACCGTGATGATGGTCGACAGCCTCGACATGACCGAGGCGGATCGCGCACTCATCGTCAATACGTGCCGGCAGGCGCCCGAGTCGCGCATCGTCGTGACGCACGGCACCGATACGATGTGCGAGACGGCCAGGGCGCTCGCCGCCGCGGTCACCGGCAAGACGGTGGTGCTCACCGGCGCGATGGTGCCGTATGCGTTTGGCAGCTCGGACGGCATGTTCAACCTCGGCAGCGCCATGTCGTTCGTCCAGGTGCTGCCGCCCGGCGTATACGTGGCGATGAACGGCCGCTACTTTCCGTCCGAACGGGTCAGGAAGAACCGGGAGACAGGCGTGTTCGAGGAAACCAACTGAGGAGACCCATCATCATGACGTGCCGATTGACTCATCTCGTTCTTGCCATCGTCACCGCCGGAACCACACTCTGTGCGCAGTCCTCGACGCAGAACCTCACCATCCCCGTCACTCCACCCGCCCTGGAGGCCGCCGCGGTGATGTCGCACGTGAAGGTCCTCTCGTCCGACGAGTTCGAAGGACGCGCGCCCGGCACGAAGGGCGAGGACCTGACGGTCGCCTACATCACCGAGCAGTTCAGGAAGGCCGGCGTCAAACCCGGGATGCCTGACGGGAGCTACATCCAGAAGGTTCCCATGGTGGGTATCACCGCCGATCCGTCGGCCTCGCTCACCTTCCGGAAAGGCGACGCCGTCCAGACGCTGGAGTTCAAGGACGATGCGGTGGTGTGGACCAAACGCGTGGCCGAAACCGTCAGCCTGGACAAATCCGACATCGTGTTTGTCGGATACGGCGTGCAGGCGCCCGAGTATCAGTGGGACGACTACAAGGGGGTCGACCTGGCCGGCAAGACCATGGTCGTTCTGGTGGGCGATCCGCCGGTTGCGGATCCGGCTGATCCGTCCACGCTCGATCCGAAGGTGTTCGGCGGACGCGCCATGACCTACTACGGGCGCTGGACCTACAAGTACGAGATGGGCGCGGAGAAGAAGGCGGCGGCCGTGCTCATCGTCCACGAGACCGGTCCGGCGGCGTATCCGTTCTCGGTCGTACAGGGAAAGGTCACCGAGCAGTTCGACCTGGTCGCGCCGGACAGGAACATGAGCCGGTGCGCCGTCGAGGGCTGGATCACGCTCGACCAGGCGAAGAAGCTCTTTGCGCTGGCAGGGCAGGATTTCGAGGCGCTCAAGAAACAGGCGGTGACCCGGAACTTCAAGCCGGTCGACTTCGGCGTCACCGCGTCGCTCGTGCTCAAGAGCCGGATCCGGACGATCGATTCACGCAACGTTGTCGGCAAGGTGGAAGGCAGCGACCCGAAGCTCAAGCACGAGTATGTGATCTTCACGTCGCACTGGGATCACTTCGGCATCGGGCCGGCAGTCGACGGAGACCGGATCTATCACGGGGCGCTCGACAACGCGACCGGCATCGGCGGCCTGATCGAACTCGGCCGTGCGTTTGCCGGGCTGCGCGTCGCGCCCAGGCGCTCGGTCCTGTTTCTCGCGGTGACCGGCGAAGAGCAGGGCCTGCTCGGATCCGACTACTACGCCCGCAACCCGGCATACCCGCTGGCCCGGACGCTGGGCGTCATCAACATGGACGCGTTGAACATCTATGGCAAAACCAGCGATCTGAGTGTGGTCGGCCTGGGCAACTCGGAGCTCGACGACTACGCGCAGGCCGCGGCGGCAGAACAGCACCGGGTACTCAGCGCCGATCCCAAGCCGGAGAGCGGCGGGTATTTCCGCTCCGATCACTTCCCGTTCGCCAAGCAGGGTGTGCCGGCCATCAACGCAGGCGGAGGCGACGTCTTTCCGGGCCGTCCCGCCGACTGGGGGCGGAAGGCGAAGGACGAGTACACCGCGCGGAGCTACCACAAGCCGTCGGACGTCATCCGGCCCGAATGGGACCTGAGTGGAGCGCTCCAGGATCTCCAGATCTACTACGCCATGGCGTATCGACTGGCGCAGGCGGATTCGTTCCCCCAGTGGAAGCCCGGAAGCGAGTTCAAGGCGCGCCGGGACGCGATGATGAAGAACGGACGTTGACGATCCGCCGGCGCTACGACGCCGGCCAGAGCGGCCGTCCGTAGGAGAAGAAGGGCCACGGGATCGACGCCAGGATGATGACCAGCGAAAGCCCATAGAAGAGAAGCGCGTGGCGCTGGGCGATGACGCCCGTTGCGCGCTTCGCCTTCGCGAGTCCCACGTGGGCCAGCACCACCGCGGCCACCATTGCGATCGGGTGTTCGACGAGCCAGAAGCGCATCATTCCATTTCGCATGGCGAGTTGAACGTTCATCATCGCGGCTTTGACGATCGGGCTCAGCCCGAGGTACATCCCGATGCCGAGCAGGAGCTGAACATCGAGCGAGATGACCAGCAGCCGGCCGACCAGCCCGTCGGCTCCTGACCACGGCCGGCGTGCCGCCCGGGCAGAGAGCGCCCGGGCCACTGCCACGAGCGCCAGCACGACGACGGCCCAGCGGATCAGTGAATGAATGCCGAGAATCGTGCCGTAAGTCCCGTAGGCGCTGTACATGTCCAACCTCATGGAAGACGTCGGCTCGTTACGGTAGCCGACGCGAAAAGTCTACCGCAGGACGTCGCGCTAAGGGGGCCCGCGTGCCGGGCGCGGTCGTACACGAATCGGGGGGCGTCGGGACGCCCCCCGGAGGTCGGTCGAGCCGGTGCCGCCGTTGCACGATAGGACGCCGTGCGCCCGGCGCAAGGTCCGTTCGGGCGGACCGCCGGTCGGCGATGCTCCCGGTCGTGTGGTACGCTCGCTCGGTGGACCTGCGAGATTTCGGCTGGGACGCGTCCTTCGAGGATCACTTCGCACGCGTGGCGACACCAGGCCAGTTTCCGGCCCGTGTCACGCTGGACCATCAGCAGATCTACACGGTCCACAACGGAGCCGTCGAGTTGCTCGCGACGGTCGCCGGCCGCATGAGACATCGCACGACCTGGAAGCACGAGTCCCCGGCTGTCGGAGACTGGGTCGTGATGGACCCGCTGCAGGGCGGCTCGCGCGGCGTGATCCAGGCCGTGCTTCCGCGTCACAGCAAGTTCTCGCGCAAGGTCGCCGGCGACGAGACCGAGGAGCAGGTGGTTGCGGCCAACGTCGACACGGTCTTCCTCATGATGGGGCTGGACCGGGACTACAGCCTGCGGCGGATCGAGCGCTACCTGGTGACGGCCCGTGATGGCGGGGCGGTGCCTGTTGTCGTCCTGAACAAGACGGACATGTGCGACGATGTCGCGCTTTGCATCACGGAGGTCGAGGCCGTCGCCTCCGGCGCGCCGGTCCTTGCGCTCAGCGTCAGGACCAGCGACTCGCTCGACATCCTGGCGCCGCACCTCTCACCGGGACGCACGGTTGCGCTGCTCGGATCTTCCGGCGTGGGCAAGTCCACGCTCGTCAACCGGCTGATCGGCCAGCAGGTGCAGCGCACCCGCGAAGTGCGTGACAGCGATCAGCGCGGACGGCACACGACGACGCGCCGGGAGCTGATTCGCCTGCCGGGTGGCGCGCTGCTCATCGACACGCCCGGGATGCGCGAACTGCAGTTGTGGGACGGCGGATCCTCGGTCCCGTTGACCTTCGATGATGTCGCGGCCATCGGCGTTGACTGCCGATTCAGGGACTGCCGGCACGACACCGAACCCGGGTGCGCGGTCAAGCAGGCCGTTGACGAGGGGCGGCTGCCCGCCGACCGGCTCGAAGCCTTCCGGGCGCTTCAACGGGAATCCGACTACGTTGCGGCTCGGCAGGACCAGCGCGTCCAGATTGAACGAAAGAGGCGCTGGAAAGTGATTTCGAAAGTGGCCCGCGACTTCAAGCCGCGAGAGTAGTGCCGGGGCCCGCCGACAAGGCGAGCCCCGACCGCCGGCCTGAAGACTGGACTACCGCGCCATGGGACCAGCGCTGGACGCAGACAGGTACAGCGCGTTGAAGAGCATCAGGAAGGTCGCCTGCGTCTGGGCGCGATGCTGCGGCCGAAGGCCGAACAACACGACACGTCCAGGGTTCATCTCCACCGAGACGACCGCGGCGCGGCCGGCCATCAGGTCCTCGCCTTTCAACCAGCCCGACGCGACGATGTCGGTGTTGGGGTAGCGAGCCACCACCGAGGCCCGTTGCGACGAGAACCCTTCGATCATCGCGAAGAACGGGCTGTTGATGTAGAAGCCGTACGTGTCGGCGTCCATCCCGAAGCCGATCGGATTGGCGGTGTCGACCTGCACCTTGAGAATGGCGCCCGGCGCGTAGTGCTGGTCGCGCGTCAGGCCGCGCTTCACGTTCCTGACCGGCAACGGCAACCGGTCGATGGCCAGATCGCAGGCGGCGCCGAGCGTGATGAGCGTGCCGCCCTGCGCCACGAACTCCTGCAGCGCCTTGATCCCGTCGTCGCCGATGCCGCCGCGGTACTCGGGACGGACCGACGGGGATTCGCTGCCCGACAGGATGTCGCGCGGCTGCTGGTCGGCCAGGATGATCGCGTCGAACCTGTCGCGCAGCTTGCCCGCCTTGACGTCCGCGTTGTGAAGGGTGACGTATCGGGAACTCGTGCTGCTCGATGACCCACCGCGTCCAGCCTTCGTCCATGGTGCCGGTCCACGACTGGTACAGGCCCACGCGCGGAGCTTTCAGCTGGACGGTGCCCGCGACGGGTGCCGTCTTGTCGTCGAGCGACCGCATCGTGAGTCCAAGCGACGAGGCGAGTGAGTCGAGCGTTGCCCGGGGCGCGCCGCCGACCTCGACTCGCGTGACACGGCCGTTCGCGTCCTGTGAGGTGACCAGGCTGACCTTCGCGCCGTACTTGAGCAGCCGGTTGATGGCGATGGCGCCGGCTGGCCCCGGGTAGTCGAATGCGAATCGCTGGCCCGCGCCGATCGACCTCTCCGGGAGCACGCGGCGCGTCGGTCACCTTCGTCAGGCGGAGCGTCTCGGGCAGCGGCTTCTTGACGAACGTCATCTCGACGCCCATCAGCATGCCGAGCGACCACGCGGTGACGTCGTAGGGTGGCTCGGGCGGCGACGTTGGCGAGCGACGCACCTCCGGGTAGGTCTGCTTCTCGAGCATGTCCTTCGCGTAACGCGCGAACACCTGCGTCATCGGGATGACGAACGTGCCGGCAGGGCTAGTCCTTGCCGTCGGCCTGGAACGGCGCGTCGGCCCGGTACACCTGCGACGCCACCGATCTGGAGGCGATCCACGAGCCGATACGCCGCAGCCGGATCGTGCTGCGCGACGGGCCGGATCAGACGATGGCGGACGGATCGCCCTTCCGGCCGGCGTCGATGGTCGCGCGATTGACCTCGTAGATCTGGCGCAGCAGCGTCTCGCGCTGATCCGCCGGCGTCTCGAGCAGGGCCATCGTCGCGATCAGCTCGTAGTCGACGATGTCGCGGAGCGTCCAGCGGCCGCCGAGCCAGGGCCGCGGATACTCGGTGCGCGGCATCACGTCGCGCGGGGCGGCCAGCGGCGCGTTGGCGCTCCCTCCGCCTCGTCCGCCGCCTCCGCCGCCCGCCCTTCGTCGGCGGCCGCGCGCCGGTGGCCGCCCCAGTTCGGCCCGCCGCTGATCGGTCGGCGAGACGCGACGCGCACCGAGGCCACCTCGGTCAGCAGGCCGATCTGGTTGTGCCACCATCCGCTCCACGCCATCGCGCCTTCCCAGAAGTTCGTGTAGGTGGCGTTGTAGATGATGCCGTCCTTGCCGGCGGCCTCGAGCGCCGCGCGCCTGCGCTCTGGCCGAGGATTCCGTTCCAGCGGTAGATGAGCGGGTGCACGTTCAGGATTGATCGGGTCGGTGGCCGGCATCACGAAGATGCGGGAGCCGCTCGGATCCCTGCTGGTGCTCGTCGAGCCACACCGCCGGGAACCAGTCGTGCCAGAGGAGCTTCGCCGTCAGCTCGCTCTCCTTCTGGGTGAACATGTACATGTCGCGGTTGTTGTCGTGGCCGACATACCGGTGATACAGCCACGGCATCTGACCGGCCTCGAACTCGGTTCCGAGATTCTTGTTGTACCAGTCGACCACCATGATCTGGCCGTCGGGATTCAGGCTCGGCACCAGCACGAGGATGACGTTGTCGAGGATCTTCTGGACGCGCGGCGAGTGGTCGGTGGCGAGCCGGTAGACCAGCTCGAGCACCATCTGCGACGCGCCGATCTCGGTCGAGTGGATGTTGCACGTCACCGCGACGACGGCCTTGCCGGACCGGAAGATCTCGTCGCGCTGCTCGTCGGTCGGCGTGCCGTCCTGGAAGTAGAGACGGCGCTCGAGTCCGCGGTAGTAGTCGCGCTTCTTCAGCGTGTCCGGCGCGCTGATTTCGACCGCGATGAACGGATTGCCCTGCGTCGTCTTGCCCAGCTCGCGGACCTGGACGCGATCTGACGAGGCCGCGACCAGCTTCATGTATTCGACGATCTTGTCCCAGCGGGCCAGCTTCGTGTCGGCGCCGACCTTGAAACCCAGGAACTGCTCGGGCGTCTGCAGCGCGGCCGCCGGGACGGCGGCACGCAGGTGCCACGACGACCACGGCGTCGAGATCAGGCACACGGCAAGCAGAGAGGCGAGGGCGAGGCGTCGAGAGAGCATCGGGCGGTCTCCTTGAGGAGTGGACAGCACAGCACCCGCACGCCAGGGGCTTCTGCGGGTCGGGGAACTATACCACCCCGATGAGGCCGGGGCGGCGGTCGAAGCCGCCGCCTGCCGGGCGGGCCCGCCCGGCAGGCCGCAGTTGATCGTGCCAGGCCAGCCGTGCCACCGTAGGCGGGTGGCAAATCAAGGAATCGAGCTGATTGAACGTGCTCGTGCATGGGTCGGGCGTGCCGCCATCGTGGCAGGCGGGAGCGTCTCCACCTACGGCGATCTGCTCGACACCTCGGCGCGCCTCGCCCGGGAGCTGCTGGCGGAAAGGGCCGATCTCGACGAGCAGCGGGTCGTGCTGCTCGCTCCCCCCGGCCCGGGCCACGTCGCCGCGCAGTGGGCCATCTGGCGCGCGGGCGGGATTGTCGTTCCCGTGACCGACGCCCAGGCTCCACGCGAGTGGGCACATGTCATCGACGACAGCGGCGCGTCTGCGGCCCTGGTCCTCGACTCGCGCGGCGCCTTCGCGGATCTGGCGCGGGCGCGTGGCCTGCGCGTGGTCCATGCCGCCGCCGGCCGCGAGACGGGATCCGGGCTGCCCGAGGTCACGCCGGGGCGGCGCGCGATGATCCTCTACACGAGCGGAACGACCAGCACGCCCAAGGGCGTCGTGCTGACGCACGCGAACATCGAGGCTGAAATCACCTGCCTGACCGAGGCATGGGCCTGGTCGCCGGACGATCGGATCCTGCACGTCCTGCCGCTCAATCACACGCACGGCGTCGTCAACGTGCTGGGCTGTGCACTGTGGGCGGGTGCCTCCTGCGAGATGCTGCCCCGGGCCGACGCCGAGGCGATCTGGAACCGTTTCGGCAGCGGGGACCTGACGTTGTTCATGGCGGTGCCCACCATCTACCGCCGGCTGGTGGCGGCGTGGGAGGCTGCGCCAGCCGGGCAGCAGCGCCTCTGGTCGGCGGGGGCCGGCCGGTTGAGGCTGATGGTGTCGGGCTCGGCGGCACTGCCCGTCGGAGTACTGGGGCGGTGGCGGGAGATCACCGGGCCACGTGCTCCTCGAGCGCTATGGCATGACCGAAATCGGCATGGCGCTGTCCAATCCCCTCGCAGGCGAGCGCCGGCCTGGCTTCGTCGGGGTGCCCCTGCCGCGGGTCGACGTCCGGTTGCGTGACGAATCGGGCGCGGAGCCGACCGATGACCAGCCCGGCGAGATCCAGGTGAAGGGGCCGGGCGTCTTCCTGGAGTACTGGCGGCGGGCCGACGTCACCGCGGCGGCCTTTCTCGACGGGTGGTTCCGCACCGGCGACGTCGCCGTCCGGGAGCGGGGCATGTACAGGATCCTGGGACGCAGCTCGGTGGACATCATCAAGACCGGCGGGTACAAGGTTTCGGCGCTGGAGGTGGAAGAGGTGCTTCGCGAGCATCCCGACATCTCGGACTGCGCCGTGGTCGGGCTCGAGGACGCGGACTGGGGCGAACGCGTGTCGGTCGCGATCGTGTCCAGGTCGGGCGCGGCGGTGCCGCTCGAGGATCTCCGGGGATGGGCCCGGGCCCGGATGGCCGGCTACAAGGTGCCGGGACGCCTGATCATGGTCGGGGAGCTGCCCCGCAATCTGATGGGCAAGGTATCCAAGCCCGACGTGAAAGGCCTGTTCGGACGCACGGGCTGAATCCGGCCCTGCCCGGGCGCCAAACCGGCAGGGAGTGGAGCGAACCGGCCCGCTTGCATTACACTGAAGAAATCCCCGGGCCGTAGGCCCCCCGGCCGCTCCCAGGGCCTCGAGGTAGCGTGTATGTTTGCCACCGCATTTGCGCTCGCGCTATCGATGGCCTCTGTCACCGGACCCGATCCGCAGGTCCTCGAACAGCAGGCCCGGCAGCTCGAGACGAAGTTGATCGCTCCCTGTTGCTGGATGCAGCAGGTTTCGCTGCACCAGTCCGCGGCCTCCGATGAGATCAAGGAAAACATCCGGGTGATGCTGGCCTCGGGACAGACCAGCCAGCAGATCCTGGATTACTACGTCGCCCGCTACGGCGATCGTATCCTCGCCGAACCGCCCGCTCGCGGGTTCTCGGCCTCGCTCTACGTGTTGCCGTGGTTCTTCCTCGCCGGAAGCGTCGGCCTGGTCGTGTTCATCGTGCGCCGGTTGAAAACGCCGGAGCCTGAGCTTCGGCCCAGCGCCCAGCCGGCAGACCTGAACGGGACGGAAGCCGATCGCGTCGACGAGGAACTCCGGAATCTTGAGTGACCACACCTTGAGTCTGCAAGCACGCTTCGCTCCGCAGACCACGTGTTTCGGGTGCGGGCCGGCCAACCCTCAGGGGTTGCAGATCGGCAGCTACGTCGAGGGCGACGAAGTCGTTCTCGACTGGACGCCCAAGCCGTACCACGAGGCATTCCCCGGAGTCGTCAACGGCGGCATCATCGGCGTGCTCTTCGATTGCCACAGCAACTGGACCGCCGCGTACCACCTGATGAGAAGGGCGGGCGCCGAGTCGCCACCGGTCACGGTGACCTCCGAATACAGCGTGAAATTGAAGAAGCCGACGCCGAGCACCGGACCGCTGCACGTGCGCGCTCACGTCGTCGAATCGACCGACGATCGCGCGGTTGTGGAATCCACGCTCGAAGCCGGCGGCACGCTATGCGCCAGCTGCCGGGGCACGTTCGTAGCCGTGAAGCCGGGACACCCGGCATATCAGCGTTGGTAGGGAGACTGGTTTCCATGCGCAGACAGCTCATCGGCACACTGGTTGTCGCGTTGCAGATGGGGGCGATGATCATGGCGAATCCTGCAGGCGCAGCCGACTTGAAGCCGGGCGATCTCGCCCCGGACTTCACCCTGGCCGGATCCGACGGCCGGACGTATCATCTCGCCGACTTCAAGGGCAAGCGGGCGGTCGTCCTGGCCTGGTTCCCCAAGGCGTTCACCGGTGGGTGAACGGCCGAGTGCAAGTCGCTCCGTGCGAGCGGCGACGGGATCAAGGCGTTCGATGTCGTGCATTTTGCGGCGAGCGTGGACACGCCCGACGAGAACAGGAAATTTGCCGAGTCGCTCGGGGTGGACTATCCGATCCTGAGCGACCCCGGCAAGCAGGTGGCGACGTCGTACGGCGTCGTCACACCCGAGCATGCCTGGGCGTATCGCTGGACCTTCTACATCGGCGCCGACGGGAAGATCCTCTTCATCGACAAGAAGGTCAATCCCGAGACGGCCGGCCCGGACATTGCCGCCAGGCTGGCGGAACTGAACGTCGCCAGGAAGCGCTGAAGACAGACGCCCCGCGACGGGATGGCGGGGAAACGAGGACACGTGGGAATCATCGATCGACTGCGTCCGACGCCCCGCTGGAAGAGCTCCGATCCTCAGGCCCGTCTCGACGCGATCCGGGAACTGGGAGCCGGTGATCAGGACGTGCTGGTCGAACTGGCCGGCCGGGACCAGGACCCGCGTGTCAGGCGGGCTGCCGTGGCGAAGCTTCACGAGCCTGCGCCGATGGGTGAGATGCTCGGCCGGGAGGCGGACGCCGCGGTGCGCGACGACCTGCGGGCCCGTCTGCAGTCGATCGCGGTGGAGGAGGACGAGGTCGGCCGGGTGCTGGCCGCCGTGTCCGCGCTTCGGACGGTCGGGGATCAACGGCCGCTGGCGACGATTGCGAAGAGCGCAAAGCTGGAAGCCGCCGGTCTGGCGGCCGTGGAGGACCTGCACGAGGCAAAGACCCTGAGCGCGGTGGCGCGCCAGGCGTTGCACGAGAAGGTCGCGCGGGCAGCCGCCGAGCGGTTGTTCGACGTTGCCGAGTTGGCGCAAGTGGCGTTGAAAAGCGAACACCGTGATGTCGCGCTGGCAGCGCTCGAACATGTGTCGGATCCCGACAGCCTCAGGGCCATCGCGGTCCGCGCGAAACACAAAATAGTTGCTCGTCGGGCCAAGGCGATCTTGCGCGTTCCCGACGAGCCCGAACAGCCAGTCGGTCCCCCAGAAAGCTCCCATCCGGCGGGGCGGGCCGATGAGGCTGGCGAGACATCCGTGGCACCTCTCCACAACGATGTACGGCGTTCCCAAACCGAGCTGTGTGAACGGCTGGAAGCCCAGGTTCGAGACGAGGCGGCAGCCCCCTCCCGATCCGATCTCGACGCGGCAGCCGGCGAGTTCGCGGAACTGGCGGCGGCGGAGGCCCCTGAGGCGGTCCTCGCCGAGCGCTTCCAGGCCGCCTTGACGGCGCTGCGCCTGCGCGCGGCCGCGCCGCCGGTCGAGACGCCTCCGCCGGTCGAGGCCGCCACCCCGGCCGAGATGCCGGAGGCGACCGAAGCCGCCGAAGCCGCACAGCCCGTCGAGAACGCGAGTGCGCCGGAGAGCCCAGCGGCCCCCGCGCCGCTCACGGCGGAAGAGATCGCCGAGCGGCACGCACGGCTGGAACAGGTGCTCGGCGGGGCCGAGCAACTGCTCGACGCGCACGACCTGCCCGACGTGCGCGCCCGATGGGCCGCGCTTCGCCGCGAGTGGAGCTCCCTGGCGAGCAGCCTGGAACTGGACGAAGCGGTATCGGCCCGGATCCGGAGCATCGAGGTCAAGCTGGATGCCCGCGAGGCCGAGCTGCGCGAGCTGCGGTCGCAGCAGCAACGCGAGAACCTGGTCCGACTCCAGCAGTTGTGCGAGAGGCTCGAGCAGGTGGCGCAGGGTGACCACGTCGCGTTGCGCGACGCCGAGCAGGGCCTGCGCGATGCGCGCGCCGCGCTGGACGCGCCCGGGCCCCTGCCGAGCCGCCAGGACCAGCAGCAGATCGTGAGCCGCCTGAAGGCGGTTCAGGCGGGGCTGTTCCCCAGGGTCCAGGATCTGCGCGAAGCCGACGAGTGGGAGCGCTGGGCCAACGCCGGCGTCCAGGAATCGATCATCCGCCGTCTCGAGGCGCTGCGCGAGGAGCCGGACCTGGGCGTGGTCGCCAAACAGCTGCGCGCGGCCCAGGACGAATGGCACAAGGTGCGCGCGGTTCCGCGCGAAAAGGGCCGGGAACTCTGGCAGCGCTACAAGACGATCGAGGCCGACATCCGCAGCCGGTGCGAGACCTTCTTCCAGCAGCAGGCCGTCGAGCGCGGCGAGAACCTGCAAAAGAAGGAAGCCCTGTGCGTCGAAGTCGAGGCCCTGGCCGAGTCGACCGACTGGATCCGCACGGCCGAGACCATCAAGGGCCTGCAGGCGCAGTGGAAGACGATCGGTCCGGTCACCCCCGGCCACGAGAAGGCCGTCTGGGAGCGGTTCCGCCAGGCGTGCGATCGGTTCTTCACGCGGCGGAAAGACGACCTGACCCAGCGCAAGACGGCATGGACCGCCAATCTCCAGAAGAAGGAAGCAATCTGCGCCGAGATCGAGGCACTGGCCGGGTCGACCGACTGGGACAAGGCGCTCAACGATGTGAAGCGGCTCCAGGCCGACTGGCGGATGGTCGGCCCGGTCAAGCGCACCCGCGCGGAGGCCATCCTCCTGCGCTTCCGCACCGCGTGCGAGCATTTCTTCGAGCGCTACGCTCACCGCAACGAGATGGAGTTCGCCGAGCATGCGGCGGCCCGGGAACGCATCTGCCAGGAGCTCGAGGCGCTGCTGCCCGAGGCGGAGCCCACCGAAGCTTCCGCACCGCCTGAGGGCCTGTCGAAGAAGGTGCAGGCGCTCAAACGCCAGTGGGATCAGGCTCCGTCGCTTCCTCTCGCCCAGGCCGAGCCGCTCGCGGCCCGTTTTGGCGCGACACTGGCCCGGCTCGGTGAGCTGCACCCCGACGTGTTCCGCGGCACCGATCTCGACCCCGAGGCCAACCGGAAGAAGCTCGAGCAGCTGTGCACCCAGGTCGAAAGCTACGTCTCGGCCGACGATCCGGCGCTCGCCAACGCATCGCCGGCGGAAATTCTCGCCATGCAATGGCGTGAGGCTCTGGCGGCCAACACGATCGGCGGGCGCGTCGACGACGAGGCGAAGTGGCGCAATGCGGCCGATGAGATCCGCAAAGCGCAGGCCGCCTGGAAGCGAATCGGGCCGGTGCCCGAGTTGGTCGCGCATGAGCTGCACGACCGGTTCCAGCGTGCGTGCAACCGGTTCTTCAAACAGCGCGATTCGAGACGCAAGCCTGCAGGGCCTTCACGGTAGGCTGACCCGGTGACAGGCACCGGCCGGGGCTGGCCCATGCCCGAGAGCGGCCGGGGGAGACGCTTCTGAAACCGCAGACCCGGAACCGAGCCGAGATCCCGGCCGAGTACAAATGGGACACCGGCAGCATCTACCCGAGCTGGGAGGCCTGGGCCGACGGCTTCCGCCAACTGGACGCCTCGATTGCCAGTTTCGCGGCGCTGCGCGGCACGCTCTCCACCGGTCCGGAGGCGCTGCTGGCCGCCTACCGGGCGGCTGACCAGCTGGGACAGCTCGCCTACAGGGTCTGGTACTTCCCGTCGCTCCAGCACGACGAAGACCAGCGGAACAACGAGATCGACGCGCGCCGACAGCAGGTGCAGATCCTGCTCGCGAAATGGCAGCAGGCCACCTCGTGGTTCAGTCCCGAGCTGCTGGCGATTCCGCTCGAGAACGTTCGGGGCTGGATGCAGGCGGATACCGGCCTGGGCCTGTATCGGTTTGCGATCGAGAATCTCTTCCGCCTTCAGGAACACGTGCTCGACGAGAAGGGCGAGCGCCTGCTGTCGCTCGCCAGCCGGTTCGACGAGGCGCCGGGCGAGCTCTACTCGGCCCTGTCGACTGCCGATGCGAAGTTCCCCGAGATCACGCTGTCGGATGGACGCACGGTGACGGTGACCTACGGCGAGTACCGATCCATCCTTGCGACCGAGCGGCGGCAGTCGGATCGGGCCGACGCGTTTCGCGCCTACCATCGGACCTTCGAGGCGTCGGAGAACACGTACGCGACGCTCTACAACGCGGTGTGCCAGCGAGACTGGTACCTGGCGCAGGCGCGCGGCTACACGACAACGCTCGACGCGGCGTTGCACGGGAACAACATCCCGTCCCGCGTCGTGACCACGCTGATTGATGTCGCCCGCGCCGGCTCCGGGCCCCTGCGACGCTACCACCGGCTTCGCAGGAAGGTCCTGGGCCTGGATCAGTACTTCCTGTTCGACGAGCAGATCCCGCTCATCGACTTCGATCGCCGCTACGACTACGACGAGACACGCGAGTGGGTCATCGAATCGGTGGCGCCGCTCGGGCCGGCCTATCAGCAGGCGATGCGCGACAGCTTCCGCAGCAGGGCGATCGACGTCTACGAGAACGACGGGAAGCGATCCGGCGCGTATTCTGCCGGCGTCTACGGCGTGCATCCCTTCGTGCTGCTGAATCACAACGACACGCTGGACGCCGTGTTCACGCTGGCCCACGAGATGGGGCACTCCATGCACACCGTGCTGGCGCACGCCCATCAGCCGTTCGTCTACTCGGACTACACGATCTTCGTCGCCGAGGTTCCCTCCACGCTCAACGAAGCGCTGCTGCTCGAGTACCTGCTCGCACGCGCGACGGATCCCCGCGAGCGCGTCGTGCTGCTCCAGCACGCGATCGACAACATCGTCTCCACCTTCTATCGACAGGTGCTGTTCGCGGACTTCGAGGTGGAGGTCCACCGGCAGGTGGAGCGCGACGAACCGATCACCGCCACCGGATTGCGTCAGCTCTACGGCAGGCTGCTGGCCGAGTACCACGGCGACGTGCTCGATGACGAACCGCTGGCGCGCCTGACCTGGGCGCGGGTGCCTCACTTCCACCACACGCCGTACTACGTGTACCAATACGCCACCTGCTTCGCATCCGCGGCCAGGCTGGTCCGCTCCATCACCGGGTCGGCCGGGCCGAATCACGGTCGCGCCGTGGAGCGGTACCTGGACCTGCTTCGCGCCGGCGGAAACGACTACCCGATGGAGCAGCTGAAGCGGGCCGGCGTGGACTTGAGCGAACCCGCCACGGTCCAGGCCGTGGTCGATCAGCTGGACGGCCTCGTCTCCCAGCTCGAGCGGGAGCTCGACGCCCTGGCCACGTCGCGTTGAGCCCGTCTCCGACGCCCCCCTTGTCAAGGACCCGACTGGTGCGCACACAAGGGTGGGTCATGTCGCAGCGCGGATCCGTGCCATTCCTCCTCGGCGTGATCGGCTGCCTCGCCGTGCTGAGCTCAGCCCCGGCACAGGCCGGGGTGACAGCATCCGCGCCCGCTTCTCCAGGTGGCATCTCCGACTCGCTGCCCGTTCCCGGTGGCACCGCTGCGCTCTCCCGCGTGGCCGGTCTGGACGACACGATCCCGCGCGGACGCGCGCTGCTCGAGGTGATCCGGGTCATCTACGAAGTCGAAGACGGAGTCGACAAGCGGCTCGACGCGAAGCGTTCACGCATGCGCGAGTACCTGGAGGCGGTGTCCCGCGTTGAGGCGGTCCGGGCGCAGCTCCAGAACGGCCAAATCGACCTGGGCCGGCTGGACCAGGCGGGGAAGAAGGAACTGGTCGACCGGCTCGCTCGAGCGATTGGCTGCCGGCTCGACGAATCACCGCGGCTGACTGCGGACCGGCCGGCGCGGGCGCGTGATACCCGGGCCGCCGTCGCGGGGCAATCCGTTCAACTGGTCACGTCGGATCTCGCCGCCGATCTCCAGGCGCCGGCAACTCCTGCGGGAAGCCGGCCTCGATATCCCGGCGCTCATCGGCCAGCTCAATCGCGGCGAGACGGTTACGTTTGGCCTGCCGACGGAGGCGGCGCCACTGCCGCTGCCGGCCGGGCTCTGGACCCCTCTGGTCGAGCCGACAGGGGAGATGGCCGGCTGCCTGTTCACCGCCTTGCTCGGCGACCGGCGACTGTCGCTCCTCTACTACGGCCTCTCGAGCGTCGATCCGCAGACGCGGCGCCAGTTGGCGCCGGCGGCGGCGCCGTTCAGACAGCTGGCGTCCGGTTCACGGCCCGGCGTCCTGGCGACGAGGGGCAGGAGCCTGCGGGTGCGAGATGGGAGGGTCGACGTGCCGGGCGGCGAACCGGCGATTCCGTTGTGGGAAGGCGTCGTTGGCGCGTCCGTCCGTGATCCGATGACCTTCGTCCTGACACTGCTCGATCGTGATGCCGGGCGGCTGGCCCTGCTGTTCGACACCATCGCCCACCTCGATGCGCCGCGCCAGCGATTCGCGCTCGGGCTTTCGCGGACCGATCCAGCCGACCGCCTCGCGCGCCTGCGAGCCCTGTACCTGGCCTTTCAAGGCTCGACGCCCGACTGGGACGCCGGAGCCCGTCCGTTCTTCCGCGCGGCAGACGATGGCGCACGGCTGCTGATGGTGACGCGCCTGACCTCAGGCGGGGAACTGGTGGCCCCCGGTGGGCGGAAGTTCTGGCAGAACGTCTTCGCGGGCTCCGATGTGCCGGTCGATCAATCGGGAGTCTGGCGTCTTCCGGACCGCGATCAAGCGCTGGATGCTGCCTCCCTGGTCGATCTCATCTCGGTGACCAATACCGCGGTGAGGATGCGCCGAACTGAAACGTGGCAGTTCGCGCAGCGGGCCTTCCCGGCTCGGCCGGCTGCGGATCTGCCCGACATCTTCATATGTTTGCGTGGCTTCTCCAGGTTTCGGATGCTCCTCCTGACGCTGGAGCGGATGGGAATTCAGGACCCGTCCATCTACGCGTCGGCCATCCGGCAGGCGCATCGTCTGTCGTTGATCGGGGATCGCGACGACCTCGCCGCGTCGTTGGGCCAGTTCCAGGGCGTGCTGGCCGCCATCGAGCGAGTGCGATTCAGCCGCGCGATCACGGCAGAAACCGCCGGCGAATTGATCCGGTCGTTGTCGGCAGTGCCGGTCACGTCCCGGTACCAGGGCATGCTCGCCGCCTGGATCGAGTTACGCCTCCTGCCTGTCCTGCCTCAGACGTCCTGCGAGTCTGCCGGAGCCGCCCTGGATCTTGGACCCATCGAGAGTCGCGTGCTCGGGGCGATCGCGGGCTGCCCTGCCGTGGGAGAAGAGGCCGGGACGATTGACTGGGAGGGGCAGCAGTACCGGGTGGCTCCCGGACCGTCGGAATTCAACCGCCTGGGTTCGATGAGAAGAAAGCAGCGCGGAACGTCGCTCGATGCCGCGCTGGGGTTCTATCGCGTTGCCATCTCGTTGCCGGAGGCGGTCAAGGCCTCCAGGCAGGTGCCGGACGCCTTGAAGGCGATCCGCGCGGCATTCGAAGATGCGGTGCGCGATCCCGGCCCCGGGGCTGCCCGGACATCGGAGACAGGCGCCTTGACCCGGATGTTCAACGCCGCCCTCGGCCAGTTGGATGCCAGGCGGCCGTCGTGGAATCCCCGCGACCGGATCCTGGTGGCCGGAATGCTCCTCCGTGTGTCCGACCGGTTGCTGGCCTCGTCTCTCGAGTCCCTCGCCTACGCTCCGCATCTGGGTGATCCCAACGGGCTGGCCTTGCTCGCCGGAGATCCCTCGGCTCGCCACGATCTCGGGGTCGACGAACCGACGATGGAGCGTCGGGCGGAGGTCGCGTGGAGCCTGCCGGAGGAAAAGACCGGAAGTGCCGGGGGCTGGCACGTGAGCGGATCGCTGCTCGGGCTGGACATGGGCCTTGCGCGGCTGGCGCTCAGGCGCGTGGCCAGCGACAGCCTGCCGAATCCGCCCACGGTGTCGGACAACGAACGGAGGGCGATCACCGAGTCCGCCGTCCTGCTCAGCGCAACCGATATGACCGACGCGGGGCAAACCGCGCTGGCCGGCGCGCTCGGCCGCGGTCGGGCGCGCGTGAGGGCGCTCAAGCCGGACCAGCCTGGACTGGACGATGTGATCCGCGTGGCCGGAGCGGGGGAGTGGACCCGGGAGGTGCTGCCGTGGGTGCTCGACCACGACCCGGACCGCGTACTCGAGTATCTCTCCCTCGTCGAACTTCTTCGAATCGGCGAGCTGGAATCCGCACCGCTGCCGAGTCTCGACGCCTGGGGCACTTCGCAATATGTGATCGACGGATGCCTTTGTGTGCGCTTTCCGGCGGCCGAACCGTGGGAGAATGACGCGGGCATGAAGGGCAAAGTCCTGGTAGTATCCCAGGTTGCCGATCTCGTGCTGAGGGTGGCCGAGACGCTGGCCGGACTCGGGTTGCCGGCGCGCCTGGCACGTCCGGTGATGTTGTACGCGACTCAGGACCTGCTGGACGGGCTGCGACCCTCCTATGGTGACGACTGGACGACCATGGTCGCCGTGGTGCGCCGCATACCGAGGGCCCGCATTGAGGACTACGTGGCCGCGTTGACGACGGGAGGGCCCCTGGTGCCTGTCGAACGAGATGCACGAGAATGAATCCTTCCGCAGTTGTCCGGCACCTTCGACGGGCCCCCATCCTGACCGTCGCGCTTCTCGGCCTGACGGTGGTCTCCGCCCAGAAGCCCGCCCCATCCGTCAAGTTCGTCACGCCCTCGGATGGTGACTACGCCAGCGGCCCAATCACGCTCGCGGTCCGCATTGAACCGCCGGATACCGGGGTTGCCAGCCTGAGCATCTTTGCCGACGGGCGACTGGTCTGCACACTGGATCTCCCGCCGTTCGAATGCCAATGGGACGCGGGGCCGAAGGTCGCCGAGCATGCGCTGCGGGCGGTGGCGACGCTCGCCGACGGCCGCCGCGTGGCGCACGCCATTCGGACGCGGGGCGTCGCCTACGCGGAGAGCGTCGACGTGGACGTGGTGCAGATCACGGCGACGGTGGTCGACAGCGCGGGCCGCTTCGCCAAGGGGCTTCGCCGCCAGGATTTCCGCGTGTCCGAGGACGGGGTTCCGCAGGATATCTCGAACTTCGTCGCCGAGAACGTGCCGCTCGAGCTCATCGTCGCGGTGGATGTCAGCGGGAGCATGACCGATGCGATGCTCGAGGTCCAGGCATCGGTCAAGCGCTTTCTCGGCGCGCTCAGGCCGAGCGACCGGGTGACGGTGCTCGGATTCAACGACAACATCTTCACCGTCGCTCGTCCGACCGCCGACCTCGCGACGCGTCTGGCCGCCGTCGACCGTCTCGCGCCGTGGGGCGGCACCGCGCTCTACGACGTCATCGTGCAGGCGTTCGAGCAGCTGGGCCGGCAGACGGGCCGTCGTGCGCTCGTCGTGTTCACCGACGGCGAGGATCTGAACAGCCGCATCCCGATCGAGGTGGCCGAACTGCGGCTGGAGTCCAGTGACGCGATGTTGTATCCCCTGGGCATGGGGCGCGCACCCGATCTGCGTTCGCTGAAGGAAGTGCTGGAGCGTCTCGCACGGAAGAGCGGGGGGCGTGCGTTCTTCGGCGACAAGGTCGACAAGCTCGACGACGCGTTCGCTGAGATCATCAAGGAACTTTCGAACCAGTACCTGCTGGGGTACGTCTCCAAGGACTCCCGGCGGGACGGGCGCTGGCGCACGATCAAAGTCGAGGTTCCAGGCAAGGACCTCCGCATTCGCGCCCGACAGGGCTATCGAACGGTTCAACGCTGAGGCGCCTGACGCCCGGGCACGTTCAATCCTTCATCCGTGACACGCGCGCGAGGACAATCATGAAAGCGACGTCGGCACTCATCATCATGGTGGCTGCGGGCGGGGTGCTCTCCGGCCAGGGCCAGCCGGCGAGTACGCAGGTGTTCCGGGCGGGCGTCGACATGATGACGATCAACGTCAGCGTGGTCGACAGGGATGGACGCCCGCAGGCCGACCTCGGGCCGAACCAGTTCGAGGTCACACTCGACGGCCGGGTGCGGAAGGTCGTGTCGGCGGAGTTCATCGCCTTTGCGACCAGGACATCACCGCTCCCGTCGGGCGGAGAAGACGCTGCGCCGTCGCTGAGCATCTACAGCTCGAACGAGGGCGGCCGCAGGGCCGGCCCGCAGGCTCGCCGGATCGTCGTCGCGGTCGATCAGGACAGCTTCAGACCTGAGGCGGCTCGCGCCGTCGTGGCGGCGGCGAAACGATTCATCAACAGCCTCGGCCCGGACGACCGGGTGGCCCTGGTCAGCGTGCCGCCACCCGGCCCTTCTGTCGGATTCACGAGACGGCACGACGAGGTGAGAGCCGCGCTCGATGCGGTCACGGGTCGGTACGAGGCGCCCCGCGGGGGGACCTACAACCTGAGCCTGTCGGAGGCCTTTGCGTTCGACCGCGGGGACACGTCCACCACGTCAACCGTGATCGAGCGGGAATGCTCCCCGTCGGTCTCCAGGGGAGCTGCTCCGATCGCGGGAGCGCGCAGCTGCAGCGAGGTCCTCGGGGAGCAGTCGCGGGAGATGGTGCAGACGAGCACCCGGCAGTCCCAGCAATCGCTGATCGCGCTGCGCCGGTACATGGAGTCTCTGCGCCTGGTCGACGGCCCGAAGACGATGGTGCTGGTGAGCGGCGGCCTGGTGGTCGGCGATGTGACGTCGCGTTCGAATTCGCAGAGCGATCTGTCGGCGATCAGCGAGGCGGCCGCCGCTGCCGAAGTCAATCTCTACGTGCTGCAGATGTCGGCGGGCTACCTGGGCGGCTTCGACATGTCGCGCACGCGCATCAACACGACGCCCTGGGACGACGACGCGCTGCGCACGACCGGGCTCGAAACGCTGGCGGGGCGCCTGCGAGGCGCCGTGTTCAAGCTGCTCGCCGGAGCCGACACCGCGTTTGACCGCATCGCGCTCGAGACGTCCGGGTCCTACGTGCTCGGCGTGGAAGCGAACCGCTCGGACTTCGACGGGAAGGCCCACAGGCTGCGGGTTCGCGTTCTGAAACCCGGCGTCCTGGTGCGGAGTCGAGAGGATTTGGTCGTCCCGCTTGCCGCGGCCCCGGGCCGCTCGCACGCCGACCTCGTCAGCGACGCCCTCCGGTCCACGCAGGTTGCCTCCGACCTTCCGCTGCGCCTGGCGACCACCACGCTCGGCGAAGGGGGGAGCAACCGGGTCAAGGTCGTGATGAGCGCGATGCTCGGCCGCGGCGTCGCACGGCCCGCTGATCTGTACGTCGGGTACTCGCTCGTCGACGCCAACGGCCGGCCCGCGGGACGCGCAGTGGAAAGACAGACGCTCGCCCTGCAGGGGGTTGGCGAGGATGCGGCGTGGAACTACACGTCGGTCGTGGTCGTCAACCCTGGCCTGTACCTGCTGAAGTTTGCGGCGATCGACGCCGAGGGCCGGCTCGGCTCGGTCGACCATCCAGTCAACGCCCAACTCGCCGCCGGCGCGGGAATGCTCGTCAGCGACCTCATGCTGAACGACCCTGCGCGTGCCGCGAGCGCTGATCAATTGGCGCTCATCCCGGACGGGCGGCTGACAGGCCCGTCTCTCGGCGCGTACCTCGAAATGTATCCGGGCGCCGGGCAGCGGCCGACCGGAGTCGAGATCCAAATCGTCGAAGTCGAGAACGCTTCTCCGCTGTTGACGGTCGGCATGCCGCTGAAGGAGGTCACGCCGGGCGTGCGATGGACATCGTCTGGCGATATGGATCTCGGCGCCCTTCCACCCGGTGAGTACACCGCCGTGGCCGTCATTCGGGCCGGCAGTGAGATCGCAGCGCGCGTGGCACGGCCGTTCAGGGTCGATCGCCGCACGGTCGTAACCGCCGGCGGTCCGAGTGCACCTCCCGCGTTCAGCGCAACCGGCGCCTTGCTGCGGCGGTTCCGGCGGGAGGACGTGCTGCGGCCGGACATTGTCTCGTTCTTCGTGACGCGCCTCCAGGCCATCGACACCGCCCACCCCTCCGCCGTCGTCAGCCAGGCGATCGAGAGTGCGCGAGGCGCGAAGTTCGACACGATCATGGCCGATCTCGCCGGCGCGGGATCGGACCAGTTGTCGGTGGCGTTTCTCCGGGGCCTCGCCGCCTTTGCCAAGGGCGATCTCGAGGTGGCCGCCGGCCAGTTCCGCGCTTCGATGCGCATCTCGCCCGACTTCCTGCCCGCTGCCTTCTATCTCGGCGCGTGCTACGCGGCGGGCGGGCGTGATCGCGAAGCCGCGGGCGCGTGGAGGACGTCACTCATCACGGAAAGCGACGCGATGGTCGTTTACGAAGTCCTCGCCGACGCACTGTTACGGCTGCAGGATGGCGTGGCGGCGCTGGCGATCCTGAACGAGGCGCGCGGAAAGTGGCCGGATGCCGACTCGTTCCTGCCGCGTCTGGCCGCCGCCCACGCCATTGGCAACAACCGCGACGAGGCGTTCCGGGCGCTGCAGCCGTACCTCGATCGCCACACTGACGCACAGGAGGCCCTGTTCCTGGCGTTACGCCTCATCTACGACGCCCACGCCGCCGGCGGGGCCATCCTGTCCGAGTCCGCCGATCGGGATCTCATGGGTCGCTACGCCGGTTTCTACAAGGCGACGGGAGGCCCGAACGCCACGCTGGTCGCGCGCTGGGTGCAGTTCGTTCAACAGAGCGGCGCGAAGAAGTAACGACTCGGCTACACTAACCGGATGTCTTGGCGGTTTCGGACACTGGCGGTGTCCCTGCTCGTCTTGCTCGTCTCGAACTCGGGGTGGGCGCAGCCTGCCCGATCGTCTTCGGACTCGGATACCGCGTTGGGAGGATGGTCGACCCTCCTGGTGCCCGGCGGGACCGCCAACCTGGAAAGGGCCCTCGGCCTCGACGCGACGAGACCGCGTGGCCTCGTGCTGCTCGACGTGATCCGCGTCGCGTACGAGGTGGAGGAAGGCAAGGACAAGTCGGTCGACCAGCGCCGGGCGCGTCTGCTGGAATACCTGGAAGCGGTCTCGCGCTTCGAACGTGCACGCGCAGCGTTGCCCGCCACAGGGATCTCGATTGAACTGTTCGCCAGCAGGCGCGATCGCCGGCCCGCCGAGCAGTTCGCCCGGGCTATCGGCGCCGTCCTCGTTCGTGAGAAAGGACTCCCCGGCCTGGTCGCGTCCGCCAGCGCGCAGGATGCCAGGCGCCGCGAACTGCTGCGGGCCGCCGGGCTCGACATCCAGTCGCTGCTGCGCGCCGTGAACGCAGGGTCTCGAGTGCCGCCCGCGCTACCGGCAGACGAGGCGCCCTCACCGTTGCCCGAGGAATGCTGGCGATCGATCGCGCGCCCGCCGGAGGAGCTGGGCGGATGCCTGTTCACCGCCCTGATGGGCGACCGCCGCGCGGCGCTGCTGTACTACGGGCTGTCGAGCGTTGACGCCCCTACGCGAGCCTATCTTGCGGCACATCGCGACGTGCTGGCCGGCCTGGCCTCCGGCTCGAGGCCCGGAACCTTCGCAACCCTCGGTCGCAGCGTGAAGGTCCGTGACGGTCGCGTGGACGTGCCGGGCGGAGCACCGGCAGTTGAATCATGGGAGGCGCTTGCAGGCACGAGCGTCACCGAGCCTGGTCGGTTCATCCTGGCCCTGATGGAACGCGGCCAGGGCCGCCTGGCGCTGTTCTATGACACGGCGGCCCATCTCGATCGCCCGATGCAGGCAGCGATGATGGTCGATCGGGCCCTGGATGGCCGAACCCGCATCGAGGCGCTCAGCCGCCTCAACCAGGCATTTACCGCCACGCTCGAGAACTGGGACGTCGGCAGCCGGCCGTTCGTGCGAGTCACCGATGGTGCCGGTCAGCTGCTGCTCCGTACGCATGCGGAGGGGAGCGGCGTCCTGTCGCCGCCCTCGGGCCGTCAATTCTGGCAGGCCGTCTTCGAAAACGGCGATATCAGGAACGGCGCGCCGCGACTGGTGAACGCGGGAAGTGACGATGTGCCGCTCGATCCGGCGGACATGGTCCGGCTCGTCTGCGTGACCGATGCCATCGAGAGGCGCGACCGCGTCGATACGTGGCTGTTCGCTCACCGCGTGTTCGGGCGAACCCCGCCCGGCGGCATGCGGGACGCTCTTCTGACCCTTCGCGCATTTCCAAGGTTCCGCCTGCTCATGCTGACGCTCGAACGCATGGGCATCTCCGATGCCTCGGTCTACGGGGCGGCTGCCTGGCACGCCCTGCAACTCTCCGAGGGTACCGACCATGAGCGCCTCATCTCGCAGCTGACGCTGTTCCAGGGCGCCCTGTCCATCGTGGAACGGGCCCGGTTCAGCCGGGTTCTCAGCCAGAACGACGCAAGCCGTCTTGTGCTATCGCTGTCGAAATCGCCGCTCACGGCCCGTGGAGAGTATGCGGGGGCCATTGCGGGGTGGCTCGATTCGCAACTGCTGCCGGCGCTGGGGCAGCCCCCGGCGCAGCCGCCAGGGTTGAGCCAGGGGCACGGGCCGATCGAGTCCAGGGTGATCGCGGCGATCGCAGGACTGAAAGCCACGCGCACGCCGGCGCCGGTCGTCGTGTGGGAGGGGCTGAGGTACAGCGTCGACATCGAAGCAGCCGAATTCGCCCGCCTGACCAGGGTGCGTGAGAAGCAAGGAGGGCCTTCGCTCGATGCGGTGCTTGGATTCTGCCTGCTGGTAAGGAACCTTCCCTCGTTGGTCACCGGTCCCGCGTCGGCTGAAAAGGCCATCGCGGCGATACAGGCTGCTGTCGGCGAGCTTGGGTCAACGGCGGTCTCCGGTGGCAAAGGTGGCCTGGTGATGCCGAATGCTCGCGGAGCGGCCGTCGAGGTCGTCGGCACGTTGCGAGGAATGATCCGGGAGTCAGACTTCACCCGCCTCGGGCCTGCCATCGAGCCGCTCGAGCGCGCGGGGGACGGCCTGCTGGCACTGGTTCTGTCTTCGATTGCCTATGCGCCGCACCTTGGGGATCCTGACAGCCCTGCGCTGCTGGCCGGCGACCCGGCCCTGCGACACGACTACGGAATCGACCAGGTCGTCGATCGGCTGCGCGTGGGATCACCGTGGCAGCTTGCCGAGGAGCAGACCGGCGAACAGTCCGGCTGGCGAGCGAGCGGGTCGCTGCTTGCGCTGGACGTCAGCCTGGCGCGATTGTCGCTCCGGCGCGCGCCCTCGGAGAGCATGCCCGCGGCGCCGACCGTGAACGACAGCGAACGCGCCGAGATTGAGGCGATGGCGGCGATCGGAAATCCCTTCGACCTTGCAGACGTCGACCAGCGCGCCGTGGCCGATGCGCTTCGTCGCGGGCGCGCGCTTGTGGCCGATCTCCCTCTGCGGCCGGACCGCCTGGCCGCGGTCATCGCGGCCGCACCAGTCGGCAACTGGCGAAGCCAGATCCTGCCGTGGGCGCTCGACCACGAGCCGCAGCGTCTGCTGGACTACTTTTCCGCGGTCGATCTGATCAGAATCGCCGAGGCCGAGGGTGTCTCTGTTCCGCGCCTGGCCCACTGGGGAGCGTTCGGGCTCACCGTGGACGGCTGTCTTTGTCAGTCCTATCCGGACTTAATCGATTGGGAGTCGTACGCGGGCGTCCGAGGCCGGCCGTTCGTGGTCTCACGCGTGCCTGACCTGGCGCTGAAGGTCGCCGAGACCCTCGATGACCTCGGCCTGTCCGCGCGATTGACGCGAGCCGTGATGAGCCTGGCCGTCCAGGAGCTGCTCGACCTCCTCCACCCGGCATACGCGGATGACTGGAGCACGCTGGTCGGAGAGATCCGGCGCCTGCCGAGAACGCGGATGGAGGATTTCATCGCCGCGTTGACGACCTCCGGCCCCCTGGTGCCGGCCGCGCGGGAAGGACCGGATGTCGTTCGCCATTGACCTCTCAGCCCGTCGCCGCGTGGCGCGCATGGCCCTGATCGTGCTGGCGGGCATCGGGGCATCCGCGCAGGCGCCCGGGCCCGCCTTGAGTTTCGAGTCGCCGGCCGACGGGGAGTACGCCAGCGGGCCGACCGCGCTGAGGGTTCGCCTGGATCCGGCCGGTGCCGGCCTGACCAGCATCAGCCTGTTCGCCGACGGCAGCCTGGTGTGCACGGTGAACCGCCCGCCCCTCGAGTGCCGGTGGGACGCCGGTCCGCGCGTGGTCGAGCACCTGCTGCGTGCCGTGGCCGTCCTGGCCGATGGGCGCCGGGTCGCGGCGTCGATTCGGACCAAGGGCGTGTCGTACGCCGAGACGGTCGATGTCGACGTGGTTCAGGTCACCGCCACGGTCACCGACGATCAAGGCCATTTCAGGAAAGGCCTCAGCCGCGGGGATTTCCGAGTCTTCGAGGATGGCGTCCGGCAGGACCTGACGAACTTCGGGTCCGAGAATACCTCGCTGGAAATCATCGTGGCTGTGGACGTGAGCGCCAGCATGAAGCCCGCGATGCCGCGCGTGAAGGAGTCGGTGAAGCGCTTCCTGAGCGCGCTGCGTCCCTCCGACCGGGTCACCATCCTCGGTTTCAACGACAGCGTGTTCACGCTGGTGCGGCCCTCGGCCGACCTGCCGACCCGGCTGAAGGCCATCGACCGGCTGGCTCCGTGGGGCGGAACGGCGCTCTACGATGTCATCGTGCAGGCGATAGACCAGCTCGGGCGGCAAACGGGCCGGCGCGCCCTGGTGGTCTTCACCGACGGCGAGGACCTCAACAGCCGGGTGCCGATCGGCGTCGCCGAACGGCGGCTCGAAGGCTCCGACGTGGTTCTGTATCCGATGGGCATGGGCCGCGCTCCCCAGTTGCAGGAACTGAAGAACGTTCTCGACAGGCTTGCGAAGAAGAGCGGAGGCCGGGCGTTCTTCGGCGATCGGGTGGAGAAGCTCGACTCGGCGTTCGGGGAAATCCTCGACGAGCTCTCGAACCAGTATCTGCTCGGGTATGCCCCTGGCGACCTGAGCCGCGACGGACGCTGGCGCACGCTGAGAGTTGAAACGGTCGATCGGAACCTGCGCGTGCGCGCCCGCCTGGGCTATCGAGCGGAGCCGCGATGACACGCCATGCCACCTCAGCGCGATCGATCGGCCTGGCCGCGGCCCTCGCAACCGTGATGGCCGTCGCCGTGCTGGCCCATCCGCAGAAGACTCCGGTCTTCAAGTCCGGCGTCGAGCTGGTGGTCGTCGAGGCGAGTGTCGTGGACAAGACCGGACAGCCGGTCCGGCAACTGGGGCCGGACCAGTTCGAAGTGACGCTGGACGGGAAGGCCCGGAAGGTCGTGTCGGCGGACCTGGTCGGCCTCGACTCCCCGGTGGCCTCGTCGAGCTCCTCGGCCAGGTCGGCGGGGCCTGCCCGGCGAGTCTACAGCGACAACACCGAGCAGCGCGGCCCGTCGTCGCCTGGCCGCCTCCTCATTATTGCCTTCGATCAGAGCAGTTTCCGCCCTGCCGGGGCCATGGCGGCGGTGGCGTCCGCCCGCAAATTCCTGGACCGGATCCAGGCGGGAGATCGGGTCGGCTTCATCGCGTTTCCGTCGCCTGGAGTGGAGGTTGCTCCAACCCGGGAGCACGCCGTCATTGGAAAGGCCCTCGACAGCGTGGCCGGTTCAGCCGACGCACTGTCATCCCTGTCTGGCGCATCGAAGTACAACGTCAGCGTGTCGGAGGCGCTCGACATCGCGGACCGCGACGCCAGCCAGTTCCAGTACGTGGCGGCCCGCGAGTGCGCGAACGGCAGGAGCGCGATGGAGCTGCAGTCCTGCAGGATCGACGTTCAGACGACCGCTGACGGCATCGCCCTCTCGGTGGAGAGGAGGAGCCAGAGGAGCGTGGAGGGCATCGGCGACCTGCTGGCCGCCACGGCCGGGATGCGCGAGCACAAGACACTGGTGCTCGTCAGCGCGGGCCTGATCACCAGCGATCGCCCGGCCGGCCGTGCGTCCTTCGCAGGAGACTTGGCCCGGATCGGCCGGATGGCCGCCGCCTCGAACACCAGCATCTACGTCCTGCACTTCGATTCGAGTTTCCTCGACGCGTTCTCGGTCGAGTCGCGCTCGATGAGCCAGACGCTGTTCCGGGACTCCGCGATCGCGTCCATGGGCCTCGACGCGATCGCCGATGGAGCCGGCGGCACCGTGTTCAGCGTGGTCGCAGGCCCGGAACTCGCATTCGAGCGCGTGCTGCGCGAGACGTCCGCGTATTACCTGCTCGGCGTCGAGCCGGCGGATGCGGATCGGGACGGAAAGACCCATCGGATCAAGGTCGCCGTGAAGATGCCCGGCGTCGCCGTGCGCAGCCGCAGCGAAGTCCTGCTTCCGCCTGCGTCAGCAGAACCGGCCGCTCCGGACCAGGCCCTGGCCGGCGCGCTCACTGCGGCGCGCCTGTCGACAGCCCTTCCCATTCGCGCCACGACCTCCACCGCCGCGCCACTTCCAGGCGACACCTTCCATGTGCTGTTGAGCGCGGACATCGGAATGGATCTCTCGGGGCCTGTGGATCTGCGGATTGCCTATCGGCTCACCGATTCGACGGGCCGTTCATCGGAACCCGTGATCGAAACCAGGCGAGTCACCTCGCGTCCGTCAGGACCGGTCGGGTCGGTGTCTTACGTGGCCGCCCTCCTTTTGAAGGCGGGCTCCTACGTGGTCCGCATGGCGGCCGTCGATCCTGCCGGACGGCTGGGAAGCGTGGAACACCGCTTCGAGGTCCGTATGACCGAGGCGCCGGGGGTGGCCATCGGCGAGCTTCTGCTGGCCGATATCGCGCGCGGGCCCGAGGATCCCATCGCACCGCTCAGCGATGGCCGCGTCAGGGCCGGCGCCGTCTCGGCCTACGTCGAAGCGGTGCCCGCTCGCAACGGGTCCATCTCCGGCGTCACCTTCGGCGTCAGCGACACGCCCGACGGGTCCCCGCTCGTGACCGTGCCCGGTCGGCTCACGTCGAAGGACAAGACCAGAGCAGTCGCCGCCGAGGCGCGTCTCGATTCTGAGGCTGCTGCCGCCGGGCGACTACTTCGCGGTGGCCCTGGTCACTGATGGAAACACGCGGATGTCGCGGGTGAGCCGGCCCTTCAGCATCGAGCGCCCAGCGGTTCGGGCCGATTCATCGGACCCCCGCGCGCCTCTCGCCGTCGGCGCGACCGGAGCGCTGCTGATGCCGTTCAGCCGGAGTGACGTCCTTCGCCCGGATGTCCTGGGGTTCTTTCTTGGCAGGATGAGGGCGCTCGACAGGGCCCCGGAGTCCCCGGCGGTGGCCGCCGCGATCGAAAACGCCAGCCTCGGCAGGTTCGATTCGGTCATGGGCGGCCTTTCTGGAGCGGATTCCGAGCAGCTCTCGGTCAGGTTTCTCATGGGGCTTGCGCTGTTCTCGAAGGGCGACCTCAACGCGGCCGCCGAGCAGTTCCGCGCCTCGCTGCGCATCTCGTCCGAGTTTCTGCCGGCGGCGTTCTACGTCGGGGCCTGCTATGCCGCCGGCGGCAAGGACGAGCAGGCCGTTGGTGCGTGGCAGACATCGCTGGTTACAGAAAGTGACCTGCGCATCATCTATGAGCTCATCGCCGACGCTCAGATGCGGCTCCTCGACAGCACGGCAGCCATCGACATCCTGAGCGAAGCGCGCGAGCGCTGGCCGGATGACGACAGGCTCCTCCCGCGCCTGGGTGCGGCGCTGGCGACTGCCGGCCGGAGGAACGCGGCGCTCGAGACGCTCGTGCCGTACCTCGATCGCCATCACGACGCTCCGGAGGCGCTCTTCCTGGCGATGCGTCTCATCTACGATGCGCATGCCGAGGGCACGACGATCCTGGGCACATCCGAGGATCGACAGCTGATGACCCGCTATGCGGGGCTATACAAGGCCGCCGGAGGCCCCAGTTCGACACTGGTCGACCGCTGGGTGCAGTTTGTGCGCTAGAAGGACGGCGGGGCGCCGCAGGCTGGCGCAGGGCGGGAAGCCAAGATAGAATTGAAAGGATCCTGCCGATCCACGCGACCCGCGGCGCAGCAGGCGAGGCCCCGGGTCCGATCACATCGCACATCGTCTTGCCGGAGAACATGAATCATGAGCACTGCGACTGACGCGACGCACGCCTTCGTGGCCGCCACCCGGGCTGGGCGCGCGCCGTACAAGGTTGCCGATCTGAAGCTGGCCGAATACGGTCGGAAAGAAATCCGTCTGGCCGAGCAGGAGATGCCCGGCCTGATGACTGTTCGAGCGCGCTACAAGGGGCACAAACCCCTGGCGGATGTGCGCATCACAGGCAGCCTCCACATGACGGTCCAGACCGCCGTCCTGATCGAAACGCTGGCCGAACTCGGTGCGGATGTGCGGTGGGCCTCGTGCAATATCTTCTCGACCCAGGACCATGCGGCTGCGGCCGTCGTGGTCGGACGGCCGGAAACGGGTGGCACGCCAGAGCACCCGAAGGGCACCCCGGTGTTCGCGTGGAAGGGCGAATCGCTCGGTGAATACTGGTGGTGCACGCGCGAAGCCCTGATCTGGCCCGACGGATCGGGTCCCATCCAGATTGTGGACGATGGCGGCGATGCGACGCTGCTGGTGCACAAGGCCGCCGAGTTCGAGCGGTCGGGGGTGGTCCCGGCGTTCAAGCCCGCCGAGGATCCCGAGGAATGGGGCGTCATCCTGGAGCTGATTCGCGGGGAGCTCTCGGCGCATCCCGGACGATGGTCGCGCGTGGCGGCCGACGTGAAGGGCGTGAGCGAGGAGACCACAACCGGCGTGCATCGGCTCTACCAGATGGTCGAAGCCGGCACGCTGCTGTTCCCGGCCATCAACGTCAACGACTCGGTGACCAAGAGCAAGTTCGACAACATCTACGGCTGCCGGCATTCGCTGCCCGACGGCCTGATGCGAGCGAGCGACGTGATGCTGGGCGGGAAAGTGGCGGTCGTCTGCGGGTACGGGGAGGTCGGCAAGGGATGCGCCCAGGCGCTGCGCGGGCAGGGCTGCCGCGTGGTCGTCACCGAGATCGATCCCATCTGCGCGTTGCAGGCCGCGATGGAAGGATACGAGGTGTCGACGGTCGAAGAGTGGATCGGGCGCGCTGACATCTTCATCACGGCCACGGGCAACTACAACGTGATCGATGTCACACACATGGCGCGGATGAAGGACAAGGCGATCGTCGGGAACATCGGCCACTTCGACAACGAGATCGACATGGCGGGCTTGAAGAAGGTGCCGGGCATCCAGAACATCAACATCAAGCCGCAGTACGACGAATGGCGGTTTCCCGACGGCCACAGCGTGATGGTGCTGGCCGAGGGACGGCTCCTGAACCTCGGGTGCGCAACCGGCCACCCCAGCTTCGTGATGTCGGCCTCGTTCTCGAACCAGGTGCTGGCACAGCTCGACCTGCACGCCAACGGCGCCAGCTACGAGAAGAAGGTCTACATGCTCCCGAAGCACCTGGACGAGGAGGTTGCGCGGCTGCACCTGGCCCATCTCGGCGTGAAGCTCACCGTCATGAGCCGGGAACAGTCCGACTACGTCGGCGTGCCGGTCGAAGGGCCGTACAAGCCCGCGCACTATCGGGTACTAGCCAATCCTGCTGGGCAGACCCGTCACAAGGGACCAGTAACGGCCTGAGGCCCCAACCTCAGGCCGTTTCGGCTTCCCGGGCTCGAGTCTCGCGCAGCTGCCGGGCCAGGGCCTTGACGGTCTGCACCATGGCCGTCAGCCCCATGCCCTTTCCCATCGAAATGTTCTGGCGAAATATCTGCGGCACGATCTCGGGCGATACGCGCTCGACCTCGGCCGGAGGAAGCCCGGAGAGCGTCTGCTGGAGAACGGCCGCCAGGGCCTTGGCCGACACGCCCGATGGATTGTCGACGGCGAAATGCAGGGCCACCGTTCCGTCGGCCTGGCGGGTGGCCCAGACATAGGCCTCCGACTCGCAGTAGGGGACCAGGTGATCGAGCGGAAACGGCCGCGAGGCGACTTCGGGGGGGACCTCGCGGAACTGGTCTGCGTAGTTGATGAGCAGGTTGACGCGTTCGGTCGGGTCGTCCACCGATGCGAAGACGTCAAGGAGATCCTGAAGAGACTCCGGGTATTCTGCCATGGCGAATGACTCGAATCGGAAGATGCCACGCCGAGGCCCCGCTCACGTGAACCTCGGCACACGGAAATGCCGCTACCGCTCGACGGGAACGCCGACGAGGTTGCCCCATTCGGTCCAGGAGCCGTCGTAGTTCTTCACCTTGTTGAAGCCCAGCAGGTATTTCAGGACGAACCACGTGTGGCTGCTGCGTTCGCCGATTCGGCAGTAGGCGACCGTCTCCAGTGTGGGATTGAGTTTCTGGTCCTCGACGTAGATGCTCTTCAGCTCCGCCTTCGTCTTGAAGGTGCCATCGTCGGTGTTGATCGCACGCGTCCACGGAATGCTTTTGGCCCCCGGGATGTGGCCCCCGCGCAGCGCGCCCTCGTTGGGGTATCCCGGCATGTGCAACCGCTCGCCCGAGTACTCCTCGGGGCTTCGGACGTCCACCAGCTGGCCCTTGACCTCGAGATGGGCCAGCACGTCGCCCCGGAACGCCCGGTGCACGCGGTCGTTCCGATCGCCGCTGGCGTAGGCTGTGCGCGGAACCTGCAGCACTTCGCGCGTCATCGCCCGGCGCTCTCGCTCCCATTTCAACCGGCCCCCGTCCATGACCCTGGCCTTCGTGTGATTGAAGAGCTGAAAGACCCAGAAGGCATAACACGCCCACCAGTTGTTCTTGTCTCCGTAGAACACGACAGTGGTGTCGGGCGAGATGCCGCTGCGCGCGCAGAGAGCTTCGAATCCGGCCCGATCGATGTAGTCGCGCCGAACCTGATCGTTGAGATCGCGAGTCCAGTCGATCTGGATCGCTCCGGGAATGTGTCCCGACGAGTAGAGCAGCGTGTCTTCATTGGATTCGACCAGCCGGATGGACGAATCGTTCGCGTGGGCGAGCACCCAGTCGGTGTCCACCAGCACGTCTGGATTGGCGTAACCGCGGTCCTTGATGGCTGAGTTCATGGTTCTATCCTCTTGGTTTCACAGCGACTTCTATTATATAGGACCAATTCGGTCCGTAATCAAGTACGAACCGCCGCCTCGATCGGCCCGCTCTGCGTCGGCAGGTCGATTCGGCCCCGCTCATCCTCGGCGTGAACCGCCGGCGGGCACGGGTGGGGTCTGGCGCCAGAGCCCGCATCTGGCATATGCTGCCGTTCGGTCAGCTTCCAGCCGCACCCTCGCGGCACGATTCCTGCGCACTCCGGGTGATCCAGTGAATCAGAAGCGGCGAATCCTCATCGTTGCCGACGACTGTGTGAACCCCCAGGACATTGCCAGCGAGGCCCTGCGCGAAGCACCGGGGGCCGAGGTGACGGTCGTGCGTTCGTCCGCACCGTGGCGCGATGCGCTCGAGCGCGGGCCGTACGACCTCGTGGTGGGAGACACGGCCGTCGTCCGCAGCCACTGGGCGCAGATTCTGTCATCCGCGGGCCGGGAACAGGCGCCGGCTCCAGCCGATGATCGCCGACTGTCCCAGGCTCAACGGATGGAGGTCGTGGGTGAACTGGCCGGCGGCGTCGCCCACCAGTTCAACAACCTGCTGACGACGATTCTCGGCTACGGGAGGATCCTGCTCGATCGCCTGCCGGCTGACGATCCGAACCGGGCGGACATCGGGGAGATCTACACCTCTGGCGAACGCGCTGCCGCGCTGACCCGCCAGTTGCTGGCCTTCAGCCGGCGGCAAATTCTCGAGCCGAGCGTGGTCGACGTCAACGCCATCGTGGTCAATCTCGAGAGTGCGCTGGCGCACCTGATGTCCGAGAAGGTCGACGTCGTGATGCAGCTCGGCACCGGCATTCCTGCCGTGAAAGCCGACGCCGCGCAGCTGGAACAGGCGCTGGTCAGTCTCGCCGCCAACGCGCGCGATGCGATGCCCTCGGGCGGAACGCTGAGAATCACCACCTCGGTGGTGGACGTGGACGACCGGGCCGCCAACCGCTACGTGGGCCTGAGACCGGGCCGGCACGTGTGCATTGCGGTCGCCGATTCCGGCGTCGGCATCAGCCCGGAGATCCTTCCTCGAGTGTTCGAGCCGTTCTTCACGACGAAGCCCGTTGGACAGGGCACGGGGCTGGGGCTCTCGGCCGTCTACGGAACCGTCAAGCAGAGCGGCGGATACGTGTATGTCGAGAGTGCTCCCAACTCGGGCTCGGTCTTCACCATTTACATGCCCGCGCTGGATGTTCCAGTCCCGGACCAGGTTTCGGTGAACGCCGAGGTCCCCGATCAGCGTCCGGGCACCGAGACGGTACTTCTCGTTGAGGATGAGGCGGGCGTCCGCGAGGTCATGCGCCGAATCCTTGAACGCCACGGTTACACTGTGATCAGCGTCGAAGATGCCACGGCGGCCCTCGAGGCCGTTCGGCGGTATCCCGGGCCGGTCCATGTCCTGGTTACCGATGTGGTGATGCCGGGCCGCCAGGGCCCGGAGCTTGCCCGCGAGCTCACGCAGTTGAAGCCCGAGCTGGCCGTGCTGTTTGTCTCGGGCTATGCCGATCGGCTCGACGATGTCCCGGGATTGACGGAGCCGTCGGGAGCCATCCTGCAGAAGCCGTTTTCGCCGGAGGCTCTCGTGCGTGCCGTTCGAGAGGTAGTGGAGGCGCGCTCGCCACGCACCGCGTCCCGAGGATAGTTTTCCATGGCCAACACCGAAGCCCGGATCCTGCTTGTTGACGACGAACCCCAGGTGCTCGGACTGCTGGAGCGCTTCGCCCGCGGGTTGCAGTACGACGTGGTCGCCTGCGGCGGGGGGCAAGCTGCCCTGGCCCGACTGCAGCATGAACGTTTCGACATCGCCATGATTGACGTGAGGATGCCGGATATCGGCGGACTCGACGTCCTGCGGGTCATCCGGCAGGAGGCCCCGGAGTGCCAGGTCGTCCTCATGACCGGGTACGCCGCCATCGATTCGGCGATCGAGGCCATCAAGCTCGGCGCGCTCGACTACCTGACCAAGCCGCTGGATCTCGACCGGGTGGGCGCGCTTCTGAAAAGCGTGCGCGAGGAGGCGGCGCGTCAGCGCCGGCTTCGCGCCGCTGAGCAGGACGTGGCGACCCAGCTCGAGTTTCACGGGATGATCGGCCGCAGCCCCGTCATGCAGGAGGTCTTCGGGCTGATCAGGCGCCTGGCGCCGCACGTGAGAACGGCGCTCATTTCGGGTGAGACCGGTACGGGGAAGGAGCTGGCGGCCAAGGCCCTGCATCTCTCCGGCCCGCGACGCACCAAGCGATTCGTGACCGTCAACTGCTCGGCGGTTGTCGAAACGCTGTTCGAAAGCGAGCTGTTCGGCCACGTGCGCGGGGCGTTTACCGGCGCGACCGACAACAAGGTGGGCATGTTCGAGTTCGCCGACGGCGGCACGCTGTTCCTCGACGAGATCGGCGAGTTGCCGTCCAGCGTACAGGCAAAGCTTCTACGCGTGCTGGAGACCGGAGATGTCCAGCGGGTCGGCTCCCTCGAGACCCGCAAGGCCGACGTCCACGTGATCGCCGCAACCAACCGGGACCTGCTGGCCGAGGTCAGCGCCGGGCGGTTTCGGGCGGACCTGTTCTACCGGTTGAACGTGGTCGAGGTTGTCCTTCCGCCGCTGCGGGACCGGCGAGAGGATATCCCGTACCTGACTGCCGCGTTCGTCCGGGACGCGGCGGCTCGATTCGGCAAGAGGACGGTCGGCCTGACGCCTGGCGCCGAGCGCCTGCTCGCCGGAGCGGAATGGAAGGGCAACATCCGCGAGCTGCGCAATGCGGTCGAGCGCGCCTCGATGCTGGCGGAAGGCGAGTTCATCACCGAGCGAGACCTGAACGCGCTCGAAAGGACGGGGCAGCTTGCGCCGGCGAGACGGCCCGTTCCGGCCGAGGGCGGGCCCGATAGTGCGCCTGAGGCGTCAATCGAAATCGACAAGGATCGACTCGAGCAGGTGCTGACCGAGGTCCGCGGAAACAAGAAGCTGGCTGCCGATCGCCTCGGCATCAGCCGCCGCGCCCTGTATCGCCTGCTGGAGCGTCACAACCTCGACTCGTCCATCCAGCGCCGGCCCGTGGGAGAGCTCTAGTCGAATCCCTGCCGGACGGGGCACGACGCCCGGGCGCCTCCACTTTGGGGCTGTGCAGGCGCACGTGTGCAGCGCGAGGGCGCACGGCAGCCCCTGACCCGAAAACACCGAACTTTCTGCCCTGGTCATCGAACCACCTCCTGGCATTTCCTTTGCGATCCGTTTCGTTCTGGAGGCCCGGATGACCAGTGTGCTCGTCGTAGATGACCATCAGGCAGTGCGGTCGCTGGTCGGCAGGTGGCTGGACGGTGCCGGATTCGAGCCGCGCGAAGCCTCCGGCGCCGATGAAGCGCTGGCCATGATGGCGGCCGACCCGGCCCCGGTGGCGCTCTGCGACATCGCCATGCCCGGTCACGACGGCCTGTGGCTTGCCGAACGGTTGCGGCACACCTATCCGAAAACGGCGTTGATCATGGCGACGGGCCAGGACAATCCCGACTGCGTCATCTCCAGCCTCAGAACGGGCGTCCTCGACTACCTCATCAAGCCGTTCGATTCCCAGAGGCTGGTGCGGGCCGTCGAACGCGGCGTTCGTTGGCACTTTGAAGCCGTTGCCGCCGAGGAGCGCCTGGCCAGGCTCGAGCACGAAACCGAATTCAGGCGCCAGCAGCTGGCCGAGGCGCTGGGCATGGCGCAAATCAACTCGCAGGCCACCGTACGGGCCCTGCTGGCCATGCTGACCCTTCACGACCGGGCGGCATACCAGCATGGACTCCGTGTCGCCGCCATCTCCGCCGTCATTGCCAGGGGCCTGGGGCTCGGTGAGCCTGCACTGGGCCAGCTCGAGATCGGCGCCCTGCTGCACGACGTCGGCAAGATTGCCGTGCCATGCGCCGTGCTCGGCAAGCCGGCGCGCCTGACCGAGTTCGAAAAGGCTGTGATGCGCACCCACGCCGACTGGGGTGGCCGGATCATGCGATCGGTGCCGTTCCTGGCCGATTCGGCGGCGGTCGTCGATTCGTCACACGAGCGATTCGACGGGTCCGGCTACCCGCGCGGACTGACCGGTACGGATATCCCGATCGGTGCGCGGATTCTCGCCGTGGCCGACAGCTACGACGCCATGACCGTGGATCGCGGATATCGGGAGCCCCGATCCCCCGAAGATGCCATCGGCGAGTTGATCTCCTGCAGCGGGACTTTGTACGACCCGGCAGCAGTCGACGCGCTCGAGCGGGTCCTTCCGGAAATTCTCGAGGCGACGCAGATCTCCGAGTCGCCGTTCGTTCCATTCCAGGAGCCGCCGCTCGGCATGTAATCGTCGCGATCCCCCGCCTCGTCTACGGGACGATTGAGTTCCATCCGGCCCGTCCGGTATGCTGACATGTTTGGCCGCGGGCGCGCCGATCGGCCCCGCCCCGTCAGCGTCCTCTCCACGCAGAACATGAGCCGCGAGTCCTCGCCCCTTGTAGCCCTGCGGCATCGCAACTTCCGCCTGCTCTGGCTCGGGCAGATCGTGTCGATGTCGGGATCGACGATGCAGACCGCTGCCATCCTGTGGCACGTGTCGTTGCTCGTGGCGCCTGAACACAAGGGGCTGGCGCTCGGACTGGTCGGACTGGCCCGGATTCTCCCGATTGTCGGCTTCTCGATGGTGAGCGGCGTCATTGCCGATGTCTACGATCGGCGCCGCGTCATGCTGGTCACCCAGAGTCTGATGGCCGTCCTGGCGGCCGCGCTCGCCGTCCTGACGGTGCGCGGGCTGACGGTGGTGTGGCCGATCTACCTGCTGGCCGCGCTCTCTTCGGCGGCCGGGGCCTTCGACGGCCCCGCGCGCCAGTCGCTGATCCCGAACCTGATACCACGCGAGCATCTGGCCAACGCGATCAGCCTCAACACGATCATGTTCCAGGTGGCGTCGGTGGTGGGACCCTCAATCGGCGGACTCCTCATCGCCATGTCCGGGGTGGCCGCCGTCTACTGGCTGAACGCCGCATCCTTCCTGTTCGTCATCGGAGCACTGATCTCGATGCGGGAGCTCGCGCCTCGCGAGGACCGGCCGGGGGGGCCCGCGCCCGACGTCAGCCTTCGTGCGGCCTGGGAGGGGCTGCGGTTCGTGTTCAGTGCGCCGATCATCCGATCGTCCATGTTGCTGGACTTCTTCGCGACATTCTTCTCGTCGGCGACGGCCCTGCTGCCGATCTACGCTCAGGACATTCTCGGGGTCGGTGCCAACGGCTACGGCTGGCTCTACGCAGCCCCCTCGGCCGGGGCCCTGATAGCCAGCGCCGCCATGGTCCAACTGGTCGATCGGGTGGAGAGACGGGGCGCGGTCCTGCTGTGGGCGGTCGCCAGCTACGGCCTGGCGACGGTCGCCTTCGGACTCTCGCATGCGTTCTGGCTGACCTTCGCGTGCCTGGCGATGACGGGTGCGACGGATACGGTCGGCATGGTGTTCCGAAACGTCATCCGCCAGATGGAGACGCCCGATCATCTTCGAGGCCGCATGGTTGGCGTCAACATGGTCTTCTTCATGGGAGGCCCTCAGCTGGGAGAGCTCGAAGCCGGGCTTGTCGCCAACTGGTTCGGGGCGCCCTTCTCCGTCGTCAGCGGGGGGGTGGGCTGTCTCGCGGCCGTGGCCTGGGTCGCCGCCCGCACACCTGCACTGCGGTGGTACCGCCGGTCCAAAGAGACATAACTCGTCCTGGCGTGCCCGTCACAGGCGTGGGGCCCGGTCCATCGGGCCAGCGTAAAATACGAGTACTTGAATAGGTGATTCCAACCGCTTGGATATCGCCCCGTTTCTGAGGCCGCTTCTCTCGATTTTCAGCCCAAACGAGCCATGCCTTCTCTGGTGCAGGGATTGCTTTCTGTGGAACTGACCCGCAGTGCATGTTCAAGGTCCCACCAGGGTGGGGGCGGTCTCCGCATCAAGGGCGGATCAGGCCACCTACCGCCCGGACTCGCCAGTCCCGAGGGGCCGCATGCGGGATCGCGTTGCAAGAGGTGTTGAGGAGGCTCCCATGAAAGTCCGATTGGCTGTGACGGCCGCCCTGGCAGTGGTGTGCATGGCTTCGACCGGGTTCGCTCAAGAGACGGGCGAGATCTATGGCAAGGTGACCGACCCGACCGGAGCCGTGCTACCTGGCGTGACGGTGACCCTTCACAGCACGGTTCTACTCCAGCCGCTGACCGCAGTAACCACCGCGACCGGAACGTACCGGTTCCCGCAATTGCCCATCGGCCTCTACAGCCTGAAGTTCGACCTGCCCGGATTCAAGTCGGTCCTCAAGTCGAACTACCGGCTCGAGATCGGCCTGAACGTCCAGGTGAATCAGACGCTCGAACTCTCCACGGTCCAGGAGACCGTCACGGTGACCGGCGAGACGCCGCTGGTCGACATGAAGGACACGAGCAAGACAGCGCGTCTTACCCAGGAGACACTCCAGAGCATCCCCTCTGCGCGTGATCCCTGGGTCATGCTCGAGCAGACGGCGTCGGTCGTGGTCGACCGCTCGAACGTCGGGGGCAGCCAATCCGGCCAGCAGTCGAACTTCATCGCGCGAGGCGCGGCGTTCAGCCAGCAGAAGTGGAACCTGGACGGGGTCGACATCACGGACATGTCGGCGACGGGCGGGTCGCCTGTGTACTTTGATTTCGACGCCTTCGAGGAAATGCAGATCTCCACCGGCGGCGCCGATGTCACGATGATGACGCCTGGTGTCGGTCTGAACCTGGTCACCAAGAGCGGCACCGACAAATTCAGGGGTTCGGGCCGCTTCTACCTGACGTCAGACAAGGTCGAGTCCGTCAACATCACCGATGCGCTGCGGAAGCAGGGGGCGACCTCGGGCAATCCCATCCAGAACATCCAGGACTACGGGCTCGAGCTCGGGGGGCCGATCGTGCTCGGACGGGCCTGGTACTGGGGGGCCTATGGCGTCCAGAACATCAAGGCCGGCGTCAACAACTTCTACAAGCCCGATTCGACGTGCCAGGCGATGAAGGCGGATCTTCACGCCAATCCGCTGTCGCATTCGATCAAGGACATCTGGGGATGCCTGAGCACCGATCTGACGACGCTCACCAACTACAACGGCAAGCTGGCCGTGGCGCCGTTCAGGAGCAACCAGTTCGAGTTCTTCTTCAACATGGCGGGCAAGGTCCGCAATGCCCGCGGGGCGGACGATCTCCATCCGATCGAATCGACCTTCCGTCAGAAGGACGTGCCCTCGACCCTCGGCCTCGGCTCGTCGCTGTGGAAGACGGGCATTCCGAAGACCTACAAGTGGAGCGATCGGCACGTCTTCAATGACCGCTTCATGATGGAGCTGCAGTACACCCACGTGGCGAACAACTTCATCCTCGACTTCCACGACCCGTCGCTCGCCAACGTCCAGCCCACCCAGGAGCAGTACAGCCCGGCGGGGCTGTGGGGCAGGTCGCTGGACCGCAGCGTCTTCGTCCGGCCGACCGACAGCATCGACCTCTCAGGCAACTACTTCGTGCCCGGGTTCCTCGGTGGCGATCATTCGATCAAGTTCGGCGGCAAGTACCGCGACGACGTGGCGCACTCCGAGACGCACTACGGCGGCAACGCCGTGGATCAGCTGGCGTACGGCCTCCCCTGGAGAGTGCAGATCTACCGGGACTCGTACAGCGAGTACCAGCTGAGGAACCGCAACTTCTACATCCAGGACAGCTATTCGAAGCAGCGCCTGACGATCAACGCGGGATTCCGCTTCGACTACCAGACTGATTCGTCGCGACCCGGGAAGGTGCCCGGTGTGCCGTTCGTGGGCCAGTCGACCTTCAACGGCGTGATGAACTACTGTCCGAGCCCGACGCCGACCGGCTGCCAGGTCGCTCCGATCGCCTACGTCGGAACGGGCAAGCCCTTCGACCAGCTCCCGTCGGTGCAGTTCAATGGCGCCCAGGCGCTCGGCAGCACGGGGTATGCCTTCAAGAACTGGTCGCCCCGCGTCGGCCTGACCTACGACCTGACCGGGAACGGGCACAACGTCGTCAAGCTGAACTATGCGCGGTATATCGCACAGGAGGGCACCGGCGACCTGTCGAGCTGGTACACGCTGACCGGGTCGAACTCGAACGTGACCTATCCCTGGGTCGATCTCAACGGTGACGGTGTGGTCCAGGCCAACGAGATCGTCTACACGCCGACGCCGCTCAGCTCCGGCGGCAACTACGACTACCGGAACCCGACGGCCATCGCGACTCCCGTCGTGAAGAACGATCCGAACATCAAGCTCGAGCACACCGACGAGGCGGTGGTCGGCTTCGAGAAGCAGTTCGGATCCGATTTCGCGGCCGAAGCCAGCTTCATCGCCCGGAGGTCGTCCAACTTCAGGATCAACTGGATCACCGACAGCACCTACGATCCGAACAGCTGGACGTCGGCCAATTACTCCGGGCCAATCACATACACGCCGGCCGCCTCGACCTGTCCGGCCGGCGCTACCTGCAGCCCGGTTCAGTACTACGCGGCCACCAGCACGATCCCTGTCTACCGCCTGTACCGGAATCAGCCCGGCTATTACCGGGTGTACCAGGGGGTGGATTTCACCGTCCGCAAGCGCATGTCACACGGCTGGATGGCCAATGCCAGCCTGTCGTGGAACAACGCGCCGGAGTATTACCCGGCCGGGTCGTACCAGGACCCCACCAACGTCAGTAACCTCAACGGCGGCCAGTACTCGCCGCAGTCGACATCGAGCGGGATCGACAACGTGTTCGTGAACGCGAAGTGGATCGCCCGTCTGTCAGGTGTCTACCAGGTGCCCGTCGTCAAGGCCGACGTGGCGGCCTTCGTCAACGTCCGGAGCGGGTTCCCACTGCTGCAGTACGTGACGACCCCATCGCGGGCGCCCCAGTTCGGCCTGGGCTCCGCCAACGTCTACCTGGCGACCGAGGGCTCCGTGCGTCTGCCGACTGTGACGCAGGTCGACTTCAGGATCGATCGGCCGGTCACGATCTCGCGCGTGAAGGCGACGCTCAGTATCGACGCGTTCAATCTCCTGAACGCCAATACGATTCTCGCCGAGCGGCGCCAGGAGAACTCGACCAATGCGAACACGGTTTCGGCCATCCTCGCGCCGCGCGTGCTGCGGTTCGGCGTGCGCCTGACCTGGTAGTTCGGAAGGCCGGGTAATGTTCGATTGATCGTCCGGCGGCGTGCGCCGGCAATCGATGGAAAGGGGGCGGGTCCACAAGAGGGCCCGCCCCCTTTGCTGTCTGGGAGCTTGTGCGGGTGGTCGAGTGACTCCCTTCCGCCCGACGTGCTCAGCGTCAACGAAGCAGCAGGCCGGCGCGCACCTGTGCGCGCACTCGGCTAGGCGCCCCTCCGCTAACCGTGCGGCGGCAGTGCCGGCGGGTTCTTGGAGTAATCTGGCCAGAATTCTCGTCATCGCGTCCATCGGTCAGCCGTTCTCCCCTACGACGTGCAGGCACGTTTCAGGCCTCCTCCATGCTGCTGGAGCACCGGTGTCGATGCGGACCGCCCAGTCCGTCCGCGCTCGGGCCAGGGACGCTGTCGACAACGGGGACTGCCGCCGGGTCCGTCGCTTCTCGCTCTCTTCCTTCGCGCCGGCAATGCGCGACCTTCGCCGATCGGCCGCCGGAGGCGCCCGAGGCGACGCGCGGTTCCGCGAGCCGGCGATCGTGCGGCAGTCATCGGGAGGGTGCCATGCTGACCGGATTCAACGCGCTCGTCGTGGATGATGACGACAGCATTCGAAGCCTGGCAGTCAAAGTGCTCGCAAGGCTTGGCGTCAGATCTGATGTCGCCGACAACGGGCTCGAGGCGCTTGGCCGCCTCGATATGAGGTCCTACGATCTGGTCCTGATGGACCAGCACATGCCGGAAATGGACGGTCTCGAAGCGACCATGGCCGTCCGTCGCAGGGAATCGCAAACAGGACGCCATCTTCCCATCATCGCGATGACTGCCGACAGCGCGGTCGCGCGTCGCGGCTGGTGTGCGGAGCACGGAATGGACAGTTGCGTGCCCAAGCCGTTCGATCTCGCCCAGTTCGCCGCGACGGTCACGGCGATTCTCGAAAGCGCCCGGACGAGCGAGGCCGGCGCCGCCTCCGAACAGGGGGCGTCGGCGGGCGCCGGCCCCGGGGAGGGCGCCCGGGCGCCAGCCGACGCCAGCGTGTTCGATCGAAAGGCCTTCATCGCGAAGCTCGACGGCGACGAGCGGCTGGGTGCCGATCTGCTCTCGGTGTTCGTGGATGATTCGGGTCCGATTCGGATCGGCATGAGCCTGGCCGCGAAGTCGGGAGACATGAACACGCTCGTCCGGCTCAGTCACACGATTACGGGATCGGCCACTACGATTTGCGCTCAGGCACTCGCCTCGGTCGCAGCCGAGCTGGAAGAGGCCGGCCATACCGGCGACCCCGGCCTGGTGGCCGGGGTGCTCTCTCGAATGGAGCAGGAGTGGGATCGGCTGGCGCGGGCGCTTGCCACGTAGATGGTCCAGCAACGCGCGTTCCACGGCGCGCGCGGGCTCGTGCCGGCTGGAGTCCTGCCAGAGGCGCGTGTGGACCGGGAAATCGCCCGCCTGGCGTCGTTTATCGCCGGCTGCCGACCGTCGCCCTCAAAAGGCGCAGCCGGGCGTCGAGCTCGTCGGGCGTCATGACGGCATACTTCGGCGGCAGCAGTCGCCGGCTCGACGTCTCGAAGACGGCAAGCAGCTCCATGTATTCGAGCAGCTCGGCATCGCGGCTCGGGAAGTAGTCAGTGGCCGCAGTGATCAGGTGCCGCGCTTCCACTTCGGGATCCCCGCCGGCCTCGCGGGCGGCATCGTCATTGGCCATCAGCACGACGGCTTCGACATCGGCGTTGCTGTAGCCGACCAGTTTCGCGGAAAAGTCGCTGCGGATCGCGGTCAGATCCACCTTGGTGCGCACCCGGTTCTTGCGGATGCTCGCCTGTGCGACATTCTCGACCTCTTCAGGCGTCTGTGAGTAGAGGAACGGGATCTTCCGGTCCAGCCGGCCGGCCCGCTTGAGGTCCACATCGAGCTTGTCGGGCCGGTTGGTCATGACGAGAAACAGGATCCGGCCGCGGTTCGACGTGTCCGACATGAACTCCTTGATGCGGGCGATGACGCGGGACGAGGTGCCGCCGTCGCCCTCGCCGTCGGTGTTGCCGAAGGCGCGGTCGCCTTCGTCGACGATGACCACCACCTGGCCGATGGCCCGGATCACGGTGAGGATCTTCTCGAGATTGCCTTCGGTGGCGCCGACCCACTTGGAACGGAAGTTCTTGAGCTTGATGGTCGTCAGCCCGCATTCTTTCGCGAAGGCCTCGGCGACGAACGTCTTGCCCGTGCCCATCGGGCCCGTGAAGAGGATGCCCATCGGCACGCGGGAGGTGAGGCCGTCCTTGATGCTCTGCGCGATGACCCTCAGGTCCTTCTTGACCTCCTCCATTCCGCCGACGACTTCGAACCCGTGTTCCGGTTCGACGAACTCCACGAGCCCGAAACACTCACGCTCGAGGATCTCCCGCTTCCGCCTCGCGATGAGCCTGTCCACGTCCTGGCGCGCCCGATCCGCCGCGACGGTGGCCTCCGTCGCGGGCGTCGCCGCCGAGGGTGCGATTAGCCGGCGAATCTCCTCCGGGGGCAGGCCGGCCGTCAGGGCCGCGAGCTTCTTCGCACGGGCCGGCACGTCGGCGCCCGGTCCCAGGATGCCAGCGATGAACGCCTCGCGATTGGCGGCCTCTTCCTCCGAGGCCGGCGGGGGAGTCAGGATCGACGCGATCTGGATGGCCTTCAAACCGGCTGTGATCTCCGCGTAGCGATCGGCGTCCTTGTCGGTCAGCCGGGCGTCGGAAATCCGCGCCACCGTGAAGCGCGTGTCGCGATCGGGCATGGGGATCTCGACGACGGCGACCCGGGGATTCGAGACGATCTTCGGCGCGAGATCGCTCAGGTTCTCGGCGACCATCAGGATGATGTTGTCGCCCTTTTCGATGGCGGGCAGCGACGACCAGCGATGCAGCGTGATGATGGCGGCCCGGTCGGCGTCGGCCTGGAACGCGGGATCGCCGGCAGGGGCGAGCGCCTCGGCGTACTCGAGGATGACCGCGACGCGCATCGATCCGACCAGCAGTCGCTCGAGCGCCGGCAGCACCTTCTCCTTCTGCGTTTCGAGCAGCACACCGTCGGTGCCCGGCAGCGTCGTGGCCCGCTTGGCGAAACGGGCCCCGGTGGCGAGGTTGTAGGTGGCGATCGTCTCCCGCGTGTCCTTGAGCAGGACCTCGCTCAGGAACTCGACGAGGCTCGATGTCTGCTGTCCGTGCACCACGACGTCGTAGACGTTGCCGTGGAGCACGAACATGGACGCTTCACCCCTGAGGTAGCGGCGGCGCAGATCCTCAGCCCATGCCGGAAGCAGACGAGGTTCGTTCATCATCGTACCGTTCAAGGCCTCCAGCCGCGAGCCGCCAGCTGCCAGCCGCCGGCCGCCAGCCGTGCGCGCCGGGTCTAAAGACCCGGCCTCCATGTCTATCCCGCGTTGCGATCGACCGACTCGGCCTCACGCTCGGCTCTCACTGATGGAGCCGGGGGTCTTCAGACCCCGGCCTCCATGTCTATCCCGCGTTGCGATCGACCGACTCGGCCTCACCCTCGGCTCTCACTGATGGAGCCCGGGGTCGTCAGACCCCGGGGGCGCGGCCGGCCGGACCGTGTCATCGATCGAGCCGTCACACGTTGGTTGGCAGTCCCATGCTGGCCAGCAGGCGCTCGGTGTCGGCGGTGGTGTCCTTGATGGCCTGGACGCCGTTGAGCATCTCGTCGAGCTGGCCCGAGAGTTCCTGCGGCGACTGCATGGTGACGATCTGGTCGGCGAGCAGTTGAAACGAGTTCTCGATGAGATCGAGCTGGCCCCGGGCCACGTCGAGATACTTCCGAATCTCCTGCACTTTCTCGAACCGCTTCATGATGATCGCGAGGTTCTTCCGGGCGATCTCGACCTGTTGTTCCCCGGCCGCACCGCTCCGGACGGCCTTGTCCCATCGATCCCGGTCGCGGTCGAGCCCGGTGACATCGATGGTCCCGAGGTACTGCTCGTATCGGGCGCAGGTGACGGCCATGTCGAGGAACGAGTCGACCAGGCGATCGGTCTTGACCAGCTCGCCCCGCAGCAGATCGGCGGTGAACGACGGGTTCTGCGACGCCAGGCGCTGGATGTCGCGCTTCTGCCTGACCAGCCGATCGACGCGCTGCCGTTCGATGGGGGCCAGGATCTGCATCCGCTCGGCGCGGGCCTGCTCCTCGTAGGCGAGCCTCAACTGCTCGAATCTCGGATCCCAGAGCAGGTGCTTCAGGCGCGCCGACCCCGGGGCGTTCAGGAGCCAGATGGCTTCGCCGCCCAGCGCGACCAGCGCGAGCAGCGGGTTCAGCGTGAGGACGGCCGCAGCCAGCCCGCCAACCAGCAGCGAGAGGTTATACGGGTTGGCGAAGGCGAACTTCAGGTAGGGGCGCTTCTCGAGAATGCTGTCTCTGATGGCAGTCGACGCAATCTTCAGCGTGCTCGGCGGCGAGGAGGCCTGCGCCGCTTCAGGCAGCGGGGCGGCGGTCCGCGCGGCGGGTGCCTCCTTGACCGGGCGGGCCTTGCTGTCAGTCGATGCCATGCGCCTATTCTATGCGCCCGGCGCGGCGGACGTGTAGAGAAGGTCCAGGAGCTGCTTCTCGACGAGCCTGAACTCGTTCGACGATTTCAGGGCGATGTCGCGGTTTGCGAAGAACGGCACGTTGACGCGGTGCAGGATTCGCGCGGGACGGGCCGAGAGCACATAGACCGTGTCGGCCAGGTACACCGCCTCTGACACGTCATGGGTGACGAAGAGTATCGTGTTGTCTTCCGACCGCGATACGTCCAGGAGCAGACCCTGCATGCCCCAGCGCGTCTGCGGATCGAGCGCGCCAAACGGCTCGTCCATCAGCACGACGCGCGGCTCGTTCATCAGGGTCCTGGCGATGGCCACCCGCTGCTTCATGCCGCCCGACAGGTCCTTCGGGTAACGCGTCGCGAACTCGGCCAGGCCGACCGCCTGGAGGTACTTGTCGGAGAGCCGGCGGCGCTCGGCCCTCGGTGTTCCCCGCAGGCGCAGGCCGTACTCGAGGTTGTCGCGAACCGTGAGCCAGCCGAACGAGGTGTAGGCCTGGAATACCATGCCCCGCTCTCGCCCGGGCGAGGTCACCACGTTGCCGTCGACGAGGATCTCGCCCTTGGTCGGGGGGAGCAGGCCGGCAACGGCCTTCAGGATGGTCGACTTCCCGCACCCTGACGGGCCGAGAAACACGACGATTTCGCCGCAGCCGGGCTTGTCCTCGATGTCGATCGACACGTCGCGGACCGCCTCGGTTTCGTGGCCGTCGCGTCCGACGTAGGTGATGCACAGATTGCTGATGCGGACTTTCGGCGCCGCGCCCGCCAGGTCGGCCCGGTAGGTGGCGCCGGTCGTCGCCTTGCGGCCCTCGACGGTGACCGCGACGGTTCCTGGTTCGCCCGCTTGTGCAGGAGACGTTGCGTGCTTGGCGTCGCTCATGCTGCCTTCTCCCGCCACCGGAATGCCATGCTCGACACCGCGCGAATCAGGAAGTCGGTGAGCAAGCCGATCCCGCCGATCACGAGAAGCCCGGCAAACGACCACGACGCCTTCTGGTGCCGGTACGCCAGATCGACCATGTAGCCCAGGCCGCCCTGCGCGTTGATGGCCTCGGCCAGGATGACGTAGGTCCACGAGATCGCGTTCATCACGCGGAAGGAGTCGAAGATCTCGGGGAGCGCGGCCGGCAGCAGGATCGTGCGGATGACCTGGCCGCGGCTGGCCCCCAGTGTCAGGCCCGTCTGCACCAGTTCATCGGGCACGGCCCTGATCGCCGAGATGACCACCGGCAGCAGGTAAACGAAGACGCCGAGGAAGAGGAACGCGATCTTCTGTTTCTCGTAGATGCCGAACCACAGGATGAGCAGGGGAATGAACGCCGAGATGGGCATGTAGCGCAGCGGCGCGACAATCGGCTCGAAGAGCCGGTTCACCGGTTCGAAGGCGCCCATCAGCACGCCGAGCGGCAGGGCGACCGCCGCGGCGAGCAGGAATGCCAGCACGATCCGCTGGGTCGAGACGAGGATCGCATTGGCCAGATCGTGCTCGATGAACAGCTGGAGCGTGCCCTTGACGACCTCGGTCGGCGACGGCAGGAAGTCTGGCGGCGCCAGCCCTCCGTAGGACGCGGCGCACCACGCCCCCAGGACGAAGGCCGGCATGACCAGCCCGAGGAACAGGCTCGTCATGCGCGGCAGCGGAGTTCTCAACGCAAACAGGTCGCTCGACTTCTTGGCCATGGACAGGACTGGGTCACGCCGCGGTTACTGAGCTGCCAGGATCACCTTGATGTCGGTCCGACGATTGAGCTGCCGGCCGGTTTCCGTTTCGTTCGGCGCAACCGGGTTGCTCGAGCCACGGCCGATCGTCTGGAACCGCGTGGCCTGGATATTCGGGAAGTTCTTGAGCACGTAATTCTTCACGGCCAGCGCCCGGCGCTCCGAGAGCGTCAGGTTCACCGTGGCCGGTCCGGTCGAATCGGTGTTGCCCTCGACCCGCAGGTACGTGTTGCCGAAGGAGGTCATCGTCTCGCCCAGCGCGTCGAGCACGAAGTAGGATCCGGCCATGATCTCGTCGGATCCGGGCGTGAAGTGGATCTGGATCTGCTTGTTGATGATCGCCCGATCCTGGGGTGACGCCGGACGGCTCGCGATCTTCGGCTCCTCGACCGCCTGCCCCGGGTACGCGGAGGCCAGGGCCGAGATGAACCGGGTGTCGGCCCAGTCCCTCGCCTCGACCGGACGCGTGACCAGGCCCTTCTTCCGCCAGATCACGAAAGCCGTGTCGAACAGCGTCTCGTAGTGGGCCTTGCCGCCGGTCAGGCCGTAGAACTGGGCGTTGTCGGCGTAGGGCGTCAGCTTCAGGCCCGACAGCATGCCGGAGACCGTGTCGCTGTCCAGCTTGAGCGCCTTGGCGACCACCGCGTACGAGGACGCCGGGTCGGCCTTCATCATGTCGATGCCGTCGAACCAGCCGCGGACGAAGTCCCGGATCGTTTCGGGCGCCTGATCGATGACGTCCTGCCGGGCGCAGAGCGTGTCGGCGATGATGTTGCTGGCGGCCATCGTCGAAACCAGCACCCGGGCCGCATCGCCTCTGGCGGCGACGGCGGCCGACAGGTCGGGTTCCCAGGTGACGGCGGCGTCCACCTGGCCGGCCTTGAACATCGCGGCGGCGGCAGGTGCGTCCTGCGTGAAGATGATGTTCTTCTCGACGGCGATCCGATCCTCGGTCGTCAGCCCGGACTGGGCCAGCAGGTACAACAGCAGGAAGTGCGACGGGGTGAACTGCGTGCAGGCGATCTTGCGGCCCTTCAGCTCCTCGATGGACTTGATGCTCGAGAGCGACACGATCCCGTCACCGCCGCGGGACCAGTCCTGCATGATGATCGACTTCGCCTTCTGGTTCTGCTCGGAGAGGATCGACGCTTCGCGGGCCCAGTTGTCCACCGTGTTCCACATGATGTCGACGTCGCCCTTGCGGAAGGCGGCGAGCTTGGCGGCCGGGTCCTCGAGGAGCACGAACTTCACGTCGAACCCGTAGCGCTTGCGGAAGTTCGACGCCGGGCCCGGATCCAGACCGCCGTTGAAGACGATGCCCGGCGCGTGACCGGCCCACGTGTTGATGCCGACCACCAGCGGGCGGGAGAGCCGGCCGCCGCTGCCAAGCGTCGTGCCCGTCACGCCGGTGGCGCCGATGTTGCGGGCGGGATCGGCCGGCGCGGTCCGGAGCGGGTCGAAATCGCCGCGGCTCACGTCCTGTGACGCGGCCGTCCCGGCTTTCTTGTCGCCGACCGCCCATTTCCGGATGTCCGCGCCCTTGTAGTGATAGAACGCGTAGCCGATCACGCCGACGATGACCAGCGTGATGAACAACTTGGCGAACGGTGTTAGCTTCATGATCCTGATCCTTTACAGTGTCTTCTGACCCTGCGCCGCCTGCTGCGCCGCGCGCTTGGCCTTGATCTCGGCCAGCTGCTGGCGGGCCTGGACGTCGCCGGCCTGCGTCTTGAGCGCGGCCAGGCGGGAGTCGAGCGATGACTCGGACAGTTCGCGCCCGAGGTTGGCTTCCGCAATCTTCGTCTTGATGTGCTCCCGGACGTTGTCGAGCGCCTTCACTTCGGCATCGACCGACAGGCCGTCGAGCTGCTCCTGGATCTTGATCCGGGCATCGGCCGACTGCAGCTTGGCCAGCTGCGCGTCCCGTTCGGCCTTCAGCTTCCTGATTTCGGACTGAACGCTCAGCAGCGACGTCTTCGCCGAGTCGGCATCCTTCTGCGCGCGGTCCAGCTCCTCGCGCAGATCGGCCAGTTCCTTGGTCAGCTCGTTCTTCTTCTGGAGCAGCACCACGGCGAGGTCGTCCTGGTTGGTCTCGACCGCCGCGTTGAGCTGGGCATCGACGTCGGCCATCTCCGAGATGGCGTGGCGGTTACGCGCGTCGAAGTCCTCGCGCTGGCGGATGATGGCCGCCGTGGCGTTCTTCAGGCGCGAGTACTTCTCGACCATCGAGTTGATCGCGTTCTCGTACGCGATCTCGGGATGCGCCTTCTCCACGTCTGCGATCCAGAGCGACAGGAATCCGCGCCACAGATTCCCGATCCGCCGGAAGAATCCACCGCCATCAGCCATGCTCGCCACCTTTCGTTACGAAAGCCAGTCAACACTCTTCGGTATCTACGCCTGCCCCGGCGGGGTCCGCAGCTTGGGCGAGTCCCGCACGACCCGCGCGACGGCCTCCTGGCCGAAGAATTCCAGGATCTGCTGGATGCCGAGTTTCCTGTCGTTGCAGCTCTTCACCACCGCCTGCTGTTCGGCCACCCGATCGTCCATGACCGTGCGCAGCTGGCGGATCTCGTCTTCGTGTTGCTTGATGCGCTGGCTGGACTCCGAGAGCAGCGTCTGGGTGTCGGCGGCGCCGGTGCGGATGTAGCCCTCGAGGGCCTGGATCTCTCCAACGCCCGCTTCGATGATCTTGTCGATGGGCACCCCGAACGCCTTCAGCGAGGCTTCGACGATCTGCTTCTTGACCGGAACGGGCGTGTCGGCGGGCAGGCTGCCCAGCAGGTCCGTGGCCTTGGCGACCCGCTGGCGCTCCTCGCTCGCGATGCCCGCGGCGTCGAACACCCCGTCGAAATCCACCTTGCCTCCCGTCGCCGCCGGAGGCTCCTTGACGAACAGCGACGGCTCGGCGCCGGCCGCCGGCGCCACCTCGCCGTCCGTCGCAGTGGCGGTTGAGCTGGCGTCAGCGTCCGGGCCGGGCTCCCCGTCCTGGACGACGAACCAGCCGAGCACGGTCGATCCCCAGCTCTTCTTGCTGTCGCTCATGGCAGATGACACCAGCGCGATCTCATGTCGGATCGCGCAAAACTGGAGGAAACCGAAAAAGACGGCAGCGCCTGTCGGGTTGGGATTGTACGACTACGGCCTATCGGGCCGCAAACACGGCTCATCATAGATCCGAACGTGTCGAAGGCCTCCAGGGTTGCAGCCGCGACCGTCGGGCGCTACGTCCCCGGCCTCGGCGGGGCCGCCGCAGGGGCCAGGAGGATCTGGTTCGACTTGGACCGAGTTTCGCCCACGCTGGTCACGTAGACGGCCGGCCGGCCTTTGACCGGGCACGCGAATTCGCAGGCCCCGCACCCGGTGCACCGGTGTGGATCCACGTACGGCTGCCGGACCGGCTTCAAGGCTCCTCCGGCATCGGGGACCTCCGCCGGCACGAGGTAGATGGCCTTCGGCGAGGTGGGGCACCACTCTTCGCAGACAATGCACTCGGTGGCCATGCCCCAGGGGAGGCAGCGGCCGCGGTCGTAGAAGGCCGTGCCGATTCGGATCGGCGGCGCTTCGGGCACCGGCGGCCGCTCGTGCGGCCGCGCAGGGTGGCCGATCTTCTCGAGGCGCGTGACCTCCCAGATCGCGCCTGTCGGGCAGACCTGGCCGCACAAGGTGCAGTTGGGTTCGCAGAACCCGACTCGCGGAACGAGAACGGGGCTCCAGAGCCCCTCGAATCCCGCCTCGGTCAACGCCGGGTGCAGGGCATTGGTTGGACAGACCTTCATGCACTCGCCGCACCTGACGCACCGCTCGAGGAAGTGCGCTTCGTCGAGCGAGCCGGGCGGACGAATCAGCAGAGGGTCGGCGGCGCTCCTGAAGCCGGGCGCGCTGCGCATCAGCGGGACGAGCGCCGCGCCGGCGGCCAGCCCCGTGAGCACCCTGCGGCGCTGGAGCTGGGGCACCTCGCGCGTCGCGGTGTCCGGACGTGTCGACCAGCTGAAGCTGATGCCGCCCGCACGGCACTCCGACAGGCAGTTCAGGCAGAGGTGGCACTCGGACTTGCGCCACGCGGTTCCAGGCATCGGGTCATCGCCGCCCTGGCATCGCAGCAGGCACCTCCGGCAGTCGTCGCACTCTTTGTCGTGCTTGCGCAACTGCACCAGGGACCAGCGGGAGGTGACGCCGAGCAGGGCGCCGAGCGGGCAGATCGCACGGCACCAGAACCGTGTGATCCGGAAATTGAGCGCGACGACCACGACGAACAGTCCGCCAATGACGAGCGCCTGGCTGAAGTACGGCTGCGTGAAGCTGAGAAAGACGCGGTTCAGGCCGTAGGTCACCCCATCGAGTACGATCCGGCCGCGCCCGAGCGGCAGCGAGTACCCGGCGTCGAGAATGGCCCGGCTCGCATAGTTCAGCGCCGGCAGCACCGACAGGGCCAGCGATCGCACCAGCACCGATATCGGGTCGAGCAGGATGCCGGCCGCCGAACCCGTGACGGAGAGCGCCAGCACGCCGGCGAGCAGGTAGTACTTGAAGGTCTGCCAGCTCTTGTAGCGGTTCGACTCGATCAGGCGTGCGCCGCGCTTGCTCTCCGACCTGAGGCTGCTGAAGAAGTGGAGGAGCGACCCCATCGGGCAGATCCAGCCGCAGAATGCCCGGCCCACGACGAGGGCGACGAGCAGCAGCGGAACGGCCCACACGAGGTTGCGATAGAGCGACCAGGTCGACAGGGAGGTCGTCAGCGCGACCAGTGGACTGGTTTCGAGGAAGATGCCAACCGGGTAGGGCAGTCGAATATCGCCGGTGACGCCCCGAACCGACCCGGGAAACTGCGTGTTGAGCAGCAACGCCAGGAACAGCACGAAGAACGCGATTTGCGATCCAAGCCGCACGCGACGGAGGGTGGCCGGGGTGAACACGCTCACAGCGTGACCACCTGGACGCGTAGCGCCTCGAAATCGGTCCGGCCGAGGCCGCGCTCAGCCGCCAGGCGCAGGAACCGGAGTTGCGCCAGGTCGAGGTTCCACCAGGCCTTGGCCGCGTACGCATCGACTGCCACCTGGTCGGTGCTCACGATGAGCGTGTTCTTTTCCTCGACATCAGCCACGCTGCCCCCCGTGGGGCCGCTGCGCACGAGGACCCGGGTGCCGTCCAGCACCGTCAGCGTCGGCCGCGCGAACGCCGCCAGGTCGGCGATGCTCTCGTGGATCCGCTGGTGCAGGCGGTTCCGATCGCCCCCGATCATGCCATACCAGTTCTTCATCCCAAGCGTGACGCCAGTCAGGCTGTGATGTTTTGCGATGGGCACGTTGATGATCTTGTCGGCGAGCAGGAACGGCTCCAGCACGGGCCATTCGCTGAGCACCTGTCCCTTGATGTCCGCCGGCCTGAACAGCCGGGGTTCCGGGTACACTACATCCGCGCCCGCTTCCCTGGCCGCGGCCGCGATACCGCTGCGCGCGAACGTGCTCCGCGCGTCGTTGCACGGGACGTCGGTCACGATAACCGATCCAGCTCCAGCTTCGCGGCACAGCCGGACCAGCTCGGCCACGATCTCCGGGTTGGTGGTCGCGGCCTGCTCTGGCGAGCGATCCCACGCAATGTTCGGCTTGATCAGCACGACCTCGCCGCGACTCACGAACCTCGTCATGCCGCCGGCCTCCGCGAGGCCTCGCTGCACGAGCGCGCGCGGGTCGGTGCCGCGAAGGACGACCATGTCGGGCCTGGCGGCGTCGGCCGGGACGGCGTGATCCCTCATGAGGCCGGCTGCAGCCGTCTCGCGCGGCCGGGCGCTCCTGGAGGAGAGAAACGCGCCCATGCCGACCGAGGCCAGGCCTGCGCCGCCCAGGCGCAGCGCACGCAGCAGAAACCGCCGCCGCTCCTCGAGCGAGGCTCCTGGCGTCACGTGCGGGCCTCTTCAACGGCCGGCCGGGCGCCGTGGAGCGCCTGACCGGGCCACGCGCAACGCGCATGGGTCGCGAATGGCTCGCCCGGCGTTGGACATGATGCGTCGCGCCGGCCCTCGCTGCCGAGGGGGCCAGACTCGCAGCCCGGCGTCGCCGGATCGGAGGTCGGATACGTCTTGTGAGGCTCGTGCATCATCGGGGCCGTTCCTCGAGAAAGGCGCGGGAGGCATATCATACCGTGCCGCGGGCCTAAACTTCGCTCCCGCGCCGATCGCGTACCCCGACCTGCGGCGTGCGGAAAATGAGGACCGTTTCGATTCTGCGATAGACTCTGCCAGTCCGCAGGAGGACCTTTCGTGATGCCTGACATCCACGCCGGACTCGACACGAGCACCCTCCCAGCCAACGCCTACCAGCGTCTGCCGCCAGGCGAACGCTACCAGCCGATCGTGCCGCCCGATGCGCGGCTGCCGGAATGGACCTGGCGTTCCATTTCATGGGGCCTGTTTCTCTGCGTGCTCTTCACGCTCGCGTCCGCGTACTCCGGGCTGAAGGTCGGCCAGGTCATGGAGGCCGCCATCCCGATCTCGATCCTCGCGATCGGACTGGCGCGCATGTATCGTCGCCGCTCGACGCTGCTCGAGAACGTCATCATCACGGGCATCGGCGGAACCTCCGGCGCGGTCGTGGCGGGCGCGATCTTCACCCTGCCGGCGCTCTATATCCTGAAACTCGACCCCCACCCGGTGCAGACGATCTTCATCTGCCTGGCGGGCGGCTGCCTCGGGATGCTCTTCCTCATTCCGCTCCGCCGGTACTTCGTGCGCGAGATGCACGGAGAGTTCCCGTACCCGGAGGCGACAGCCATCACCGAGGTGCTGGTCACCGGAGAGAAGGGCGGCTCGCAGGCCAAGCTGCTGCTGCTGGCGACCTTCGTGGCCGGCATCTACGACTTCCTCGTCACGACCTTCCAGGTCTGGAAGGAGTACGTGGATTTCCGGTTCATTCCTGTGGTCAAGGACCTGGCGGAGAAGGCGAGAATCGCGACCAGTTTCGACGCCGTGGCCTTCATCCTGGGCCTGGGCTACGTCATGGGCCTGCGCTCGTCGTTGATCCTCTGCCTGGGCGGCTTCCTCTCCAATTTCATCCTGGTGCCGCTCATCTGGGTCGGGAGCAACTCGTTCCCAGACCTGCTGCGGTCGGCCGGCCTGGTCCCGGATGCCATCGTCGGGATGACAAGCACGCAGATCTTTCGGAACTACGTGCGGTTCATCGGCGTCGGCGCCATTGCGACGGCCGGGATTTTCGGCATCATCAAGTCACTGAAGATCGTCGCGGGGTCGTTTTCCATCGCGGCGCGCGCGTTCCGGTCGGGCACGAAAGCGTCCGAAGACCGCACGGACACTGACGTATCGCTGGTGGCCATCCTGATTGGCATTGTCGCGACGACGCTGGGGATCGCGGCGTTCTTCGGCAGCCTCGAGTCGTCGCCCGCGGTGTTCATAGCCGGCGTCGTGCTGACCGTGGTGTTCGCGTTCTTCTTCGCCTCGGTGGCGGCGAATGCCATCGCGACGACCGCGCGAAACCCGGTGTCCGGCATGACGATGCTGACCATCATCATTTCCTCAGTGGTGCTGCTTCGGTTCGGTCTCTCGGGTCAGACCGGGATGTTCTTCGTGATGGCCATCGCGGGGATGGTCTGCACGGCGCTGTCAGTGTCGGGACAGTTCATCACCGACCTGAAGACGGGCTACTGGCTTGGCTCGACGCCGGCCGCACAGCAGCGGGCCAAGCTGCTGGGGGTCGTCGCCTCTTCGCTGGCGGCCGGGCTGGCCATTGTCATGCTGGCCATGGTATTTCAATTCGGGGAATCGGCCGTGGGCGACACCAGGCCGATCCTGGCGTCGCCGCAGGCCTCGATCATGAAGTCGCTGGTCGAGAGCTTCATGAGCAGGCAGCCGGTTGCCTACATGCTGTTTGGCGTCGGCGCGCTGGTCTCGGTGGTGATGGAGCTGGCCGGGGTGCCCGCGCTGCTCTTCGCGCTGGGCATGTATCTGCCGCTCGAGCTCAATCTGCCGGCGCTGGTGGGCGGCTTCCTGGCCCACTATCTCACGGGCAGGTCGGAACGGATCGGCGGACGCACAGGCGCCCGGATGCGGGAGCGCGGCACGATCATCGCGTCGGGCTTCATGGCGGGCGGCGCGCTCGGTGGCGTGTTCGGGTCGGCCCTTCGCCTGTTCCCGTGGTTCAAGGAGGGCCTGGTGACCACGCCGTTCTTCCACATCGATCTGGTGTCGCAGCTGGTATCGGCGATCCTGTTCACCGGGCTGTGCGTCTATCTCTGGTGGGACTCGACGCGCGCGGTGCGTGAGGGTTAGCCTGGCGTTCTCAGGAGCGTGGTCGCACTCGGTCGCGACGCGCGCCCGCAGCGACGGTCCATCGACGTGCCAGGGCCGGCGCGGCGCGTGAGGGGATGGCGCAAGGCCGGCGAGTGGATTTTTCCGGCCGCGTCGAGGCATGCTGGGAGTCGTGAGCAACGTGAAATCCTCAGAGATGGACGGTTCGAAGCCCGGGCCAATCGTGCCGGGCGTGCGGCGCACGACCGTGCAGGCGCGACTGGCGGACGGGCGGGTGTTCGAGGCCCCGATCGGGACGCCGCTCTCGCAGATCATCCGGGTGGCCAGCGGCGGGCGACCTTGTCCGGTCATGGCGGCGATTGTCGGCGGCCTGCTCTGCGAGCTGACGACCCGGCTGGAATTCGACGCGGATGTGATTCCGCTGGACACCGCGAGCACCGACGGGGCCCGTGTCTACCGCCGTTCGCTCTCGTTCGTGATGCTGGTCGCCGCGGCGGAAGTGTTTCCCGAGGCCGAGATCTTCATCGAGCACTCGGCGACGACCATCGGCGGCTACTACTGCGAAGTGCGCGGCCATCCGCCGTTCACACAAGCAGACCTGGACGTGATCGAACGCCGGATGCGCGAGATTGTGGCCGCCGACGATCCGATCGCGCGCCAGCCGATGGCGCGATCCGAGGCGGTCGCGCTGTTCCGCAGCCGAGGCGAGGACGACAAGGCGCGCCTGCTCGCTCACCGGCTGAAGGATCGACTGGAACTGCACACCCTTCGCGGCCGGATGCACTACTTCCAGGGCTACATGGTGCCCTCGACGGCCTGCCTGCAGTACTTTGCACTCCGCGCGTTTCCGCCGGGCTTCATCCTGCAGTTCCCTCATCAGTCGGCGCCGACCGAGATCGGCCCGTTCCAACCGTATCCGAAGGTGTTCGCGGTGTTCGAGCAGGCCGGGCACTGGCTGGATCGCCTGGGCATCCGAGGCGCCGGCGCGCTGAACGACGCCATCATCGCCGGACGGGGCCGCGAAGTCTCGCTGGTGGCGGAGGCCTTTCACGAGGCCAACCTCGTCAGGATCGCCGCCGATATCGCCGGCCGGCCCGAGGTGAAGGTCGTGCTGGTGGCCGGTCCGACCTCGTCCGGCAAGACGACCTTCGCGAAGCGGCTGGGCGTGCAGTTGCTCGCCAACGGCATCCGGCCGTTCCCGATGGGGCTCGACGATTATTTCGTCGATCGCGACCTGACTCCCCGGGACGAAAAGGGGGAGTACGATTACGAGACCATCGGCGCGCTCGACATCGGACTGTTCAACCAGCATCTCGCGTCGTTGATCGCCGGCCGGCCGACGACGCTGCCGCACTACAATTTCCTGACCGGCAATCGCGAGGCCGGGCCGACCATCACCCTCGGGCCCAACCACGTGATCATCGTGGAGGGCATCCACGGCCTCAACCCCGAACTGGTGCCCAACCTGGCGCCGGAATCCGTCTATCGCGTCTACGTGTCAGCGCTCACGCAACTGAACCTCGACCGCCACAACCGCGTGTCGACCTCGGACAGCCGCCTGATTCGCCGGATCGTGCGCGACGCCCGCGCCCGCGGCTACACGTCGGTTGAAACCCTCCGCCGGTGGCCGTCGGTCGTGCGCGGCGAAAAGCAGCACATCTTCTGCTTCCAGGAGAATGCCGACGCGATCTTCAACTCGGCCCTGATTCACGAACTGGCCGTGCTCAGGCCGATGGCCGAGCCCTTGTTGCTCCAGGTGCGGCCCACCACGCCCGAGTACCTCGAAGCGAACCGGCTGCTCTCGTTCCTGCAGTGGTTCCGGCCCGCTCCGCCCGACCTGGTGCCGGACAACTCGATCCTGCGCGAGTTCACGGGCGGGTCCATCCTCGAGCGGTTCGAGTTGTGGCCGTCCCCGCCGCTCCAGAAGGATGACGACCCGCATTCGTAGGGGCTGGCATCGAGACGGCTTAAGGCTTAAGGCATAAGGCTCAAGGCTTGGGCTTAGGGCTGGGAGATTCCCCATGTCCCGTACCAACTGGGCCTTGAGCAGAAACTCGGCGAACTCCTGAAGCGACGCTTCCGACTCTCGCACAAGATCCCTCCGACTCGTTGCGGGCAGTTCGCGTGCCACGCCGGCGGGCTGACCATGTCCATGCAACCCTCGGGAGGGGGCGGATTCGAGGTGGGAGGCGGGCCTTGTCCGGGCTTCACGTCGCCGCGGGTTGGCAGTTGAGCAACCGCGGTTTCCGCCATTCCTCGAATTGGCTCCGACCGAGATCACCGGCAGCACGCTCGTTATGCCGCCGGCACCAATTCGCGGGTGCCACCGCACGGCGCGTCGCCAACACATGATTGTGCAGTGCCTTGCCAGGACGCGATCCCGTGGCTGATAATGCGCGCGACAGCACGAGGGTCGCGGATACCATGCGGCCTGCGGGGGGGCGCCACAGGCATCTTGGTTCCATCCCCCTATAGGACGTTAGCCGGACTCGAAGACCGCGGATCAGACACATGCACTACAAAGCCCTGTGGCCGTTGACCAAGACCGCGAATCGCGGGTTCCGCGGCTACCCGATAGCGACAATTGCTTTCTACGGACCCGACGATCGGCGTGCGTCGAAGGTAGCCGTGGGCGTCGTGCTGACGGAAGGAGCGGAACCTGTCGAACTCAAGCGGTGGCTGTCTGACGACCAGGACGTCCGAGAAGACGTCTCGATCGCAGGGGCCATCGGTGCATTCATCGCGAATCACGGAGCGAAAACGGTCATAATGGCCGACCGAATAATCGGCTGCCCCCACGAGGAAGGGATCGACTACCCGCACGGCCAGAAGTACCCGGCCTGCCCGTACTGGGCGTCCCGGGACCGGTGGACGGGAGACGTGTTGCACTGACCGGATCGGAGGGTTGCGCAGGGTGCACGGTGCTCGCGGTTCCCACAGGGACGTGCGGTCGGCAAGCACAAGGCCGGCTGAGCACGCGCTGGTGCCGACAGCGCGAACAGCGGAGCATTGAGTTCGCGCTGCGACTCAGCGCGGATCGTTAGGCCGACCGGAGAACCGACGATCAGAGGCGACGATGGACCACGGCGAAGAGAGGGTGCCCGCCATCTTCGTGTTCGAAGGCACGACGCCCGCCCACTCCGTCTTCAATCCCAATCAGTGGGGCGACGAGAGCAGGGCCGTGATCGCGTCGTGCTCTGCACAGTTTGCGTTGCTGCTCTTTTCAATCACCAGCCTGCCATTGGCGCACGCAACAGTCCAACAGATCTGCGAGCAGAGAATCGGGGAGCTCCAGAGACAGTGGCGTACCAGCCGGTGGCCTGTTGGCGGACTGCGCTATTTCGTAGAGGTGCCTTCCGCCCATCTGTCGATCCAGGCGTTCCTGGTCACCGTCAAGACCTTGCTCGACTTGATGGCGCAGTTGCTTTCCACCGAGCGGGTGGTCCACACGAAACTACATGGCTTTCATAAGAAAGGCCACGTCGTGGGTGGCGAAGTTCTTCACGCACTCGCGCACAAGCGCAATCCACTGCGTGCGGAGGCAGCCGAGAAGATCCGAGAACTCCTGCTCGAGCAGAAAGGCGTCTGGATTGACCAAGCCGTTGAGGCCCGCGACTACCTGGGGCATCCCACGCGAGGAGCGCCGCAGGTGATGTGGGAACTGGAAATGAAGCTGGCGGACAACTCGCTGCTGTGCGACCGGGTCGTTCCGCCGCACGTCGGTCACCAGTCGTTCGACACCTACGCGGCCAACGTCGTCGCGGCGTGTGAGGCTCTGGCCACGACCATCTTGGCAGAGCTACGGACAACCTAACGATGGCTTGCACCCGCGCCGTCTGGTGCCATCGTGAGCCGTCGCGGGTGAACGCCAACGTTAGGCGGCACACGACCTGCGTTGACACACGCGACGGTCAGCGACCGTCGGGGGTGATGGCGCCGGCCGCCGTCGTATACTGCGAGTCGTATGGCGATGAGCGATAGTCACCCTCGCACGATTCCGTCCCTGTCCCTCGATCTCGAACGGGCGATGCAGAGTATCCTCGCCCCGAATTCCGGCGATAGCGACTGGTGCGGCCAGGAGAGCCTCGACGGTATCTAAAAGCAAAAGGACTGGGTTCTGCGCGATTGTGAACGCGCTCCGCAGTGTGGGAGGCGATGAGGCTGAAGAGGTCCTCGCGAAGCATGGTCCCGCATCACTCGTCCGGGTTCTCAGGGACACCACGCGTGCGAACGAGGCGCGGGAACGAGCGCGGCTCGCGTTGATTGTCCTCCAGGACGAGAGCGTCATCGAGCCGCTCTTTGATGCCCGGTCTGAACCGGAGGCCAGCTCGGAGACCTTTCGGGTGTTCAGCGGACTCAGTAGCCCGAAAGCCACGGCACGTCTTCCATTAGCCAAGGTTCTCGTCGCGTTGGAATGCCATGGCATCGAACGTTGCCTGCAAGCCGTCAAGGAGGCCGAGACAATAGGGGACCGGCGGACGATCCCGTCCCTGGTCCATGCTCTCGAGCGCTGGATTCCGTATGTGGCTGCCACGTCCCCGACGGGGCACGATGTAGATGCCAAGTTCGCGTTGCAGCTCCGCGTTACGATTCGCCGTATCTTGAGCACTCTCCGCAGTCTGGGCGGTGAAGTGTCGAATCAGGTCGTGCAGCGGTACGGTTCCGTGCTCGACTAGTCCTGACACGGCGGGTCGGACGCGCCAATGTTGTCGGCTACACTGTCGGGGAATTGGGCGGGTCCATCGTGCGTGCCATCGCCCCAGTGCTCGGGCAGGGAGGCATCGAAACGCAGTTCGTGCGTGACGACATAGACAGGAAGGCTATCTCGAGACAACTGTCCGCTCTTGGAACAGCACGCTGCGAGATCGATTACCTGTCATACAGTTACGATCACGGCGGCGGGCTGTCGGAGGTCGCATGGGCTGGGCGAGTCGGCTTCGATCGGGCCAAGGGGTAAGGGGCGGGCATCCGGACACAGTGCCAGCGCGCCGGCCACGCAAGGAAGACCTGCGCGTATCGGAGCGACTCGTCGATCTAATCGCACCCTACCGCGAGGAAGGGCTCAACCGAGAGGATTACGAAACCCTGATCGCTGCGGCGGCGATCGCGTGGAACTTGAGTCTCCTGCCGAAGGGCGAACGCCCTGAGGCTCTACGGAAAGCATTCCGCCACGCGAAGGTCAAGAATGCTCAACACCAAGCCGAGATGATCGTTGAATTGCTGCGGAGGAAGGAACAGTTGTTTCCGACGGACGACCGCACAATCGTGCATTGGGAAGTCTGGGAATCGGACAACGAATTCCACGTCAATGTCGCATCGGTGACCGCCTAACAAGGCCCTGCCCCCGACGCCGTCTGGTGCCATTGTGAGCCGGCGCGGGTGAAGGCCGGTCGTTATGCTACACAGAACGTGGCCAATGTGGTGACCTATGCACCGTATTGACCGTTTCTCTGGCGGGTCTGCTTCGCCAAGGTCGCTCCAAGCACTAGGCTTAAGGCTCAAGGCAGGGACCCAGGCCCCAAGCCTCAGGCCTCAAGCCTCATGCCTCAAGCCTGACCCGCCTCAGATCCTGTCCAGATCCTCGCGCCCGGTCCGCACGTTCCACGGCAGCAATTCGTACTGCGCGACGCCTGCCTTCCAGTAAGGATCGCCGTCGCGGATCCGGTCGAGCGCCGCGTGGACCTCGGTGTCCTGCACGCGCACGAGCAGCGCCCCGGCGTAGCGCGGATCCAGCGGGCCCGCGGCGATCAGCGTCCCTTCGGCCTTGAGCTTCTGCAGGTAGGCATGATGCGCGTCGTAGTGAATCAGCACCTCGTCGAGCGGACGCCGGTATCGGATAACAGCCAATGCGTACATGAGTTCTCCTTGACCGTCATTCTCGTTTGAACAGGCGGTCTCGATCCAGCCCGTTCGACGGGCCGCGGGCGGGCTCTTTGTTGCGGGCTCTTCACGCGCCACGTCATCGCGCTGCTATAATCCCCGACCGGGCCGGATGGACCAACGCTGCGAGGAGGGATCCGTGGTCAAGCTCAGGCGGGTCGGTCTGGGGCTGGTTCTCGCACTCGGTGCCGTCAGCATGGCCGCCGGCCAGGCGCCGGCTCGCTATGACCTGGTCGTCCGGGGCGGGCGCGTGCTCGACGGCGCGGGCAACCCCTGGGTCGTGGCAGACGTGGCGATTGCCGGCGATTCCATTGCCGCCATCGGCCCGACGCTTCCGGGCAAGGGGCAGCGCGAGATCGACGCCGCCGGCCTCATCGTCTCCCCGGGATTCATCGACATCCACACGCATGCGCGGCGCGGCATCTTCCAGGTACCGACGGCCGACAACTACGTCCGCCAGGGCGTGACGACGGTGTTCGAGGGGCCGGACGGGGGATCCCCGGTTCCGCTCAAACCGTTTCTCGATCGCCTGGCGGCGAGCAGGATGACGCCGAACTTCGGCATGTTCATCGGGCAGGGTAGTGTGCGCGAAGCGGTGATCGGCCGCACCGATCGGCGCGCAACGCCCGACGAGATCGCGAAGATGAAAGTGCTGGTGCGCGAAGGCATGCTGCAGGGCGCCTTCGGGATGAGTTCCGGCCTGGTGTACGTGCCGGGCATCTTCACTCCGCCCGAGGAGGTCGAGGCGCTGGCCGAGGTCGCCGGGCGGATGGGCGGCATCTACATCTCGCACATGCGGAACGAGGCTGCCGGCGTGCTCGACAGTGTGCGCGAAACGATCGCCGTCGGCGAGAAAGGGCGGATGCCCACCCAGGTGACGCACCACAAGGTGATTGGCGCCGGCAACTGGGGGACAAGCGCCGACACGTTGAAGTTGATTGCCGAGGCCCGGGCACGTGGCGTGGACGCGACGATCGACGCTTACCCGTACACGGCCTCGAAGACCAGCGTCAGCGTGCTGATGCCGCCGTGGGCCCTGGAAGGCGAAGAGGCGAAGGTCGTGGCCCGGCTGAAGGATCCCGCCCAGCGGTCGAAGATTCGCGACGCGGTCGTCGGCGCGTTGAAGAACGAGCGCGGCGGCGGCGATCCGCGCAACGTCGTCATCTCGAACTGCCGGTGGGACGCGAGCCTGGAAGGCAGGAACCTGGCCGAGATCACGCAAGGCAGGGGCTCGTCCCCGACGCTCGAGAGTGCCGCGGACACCGCAATGTGGATCGTCGAACGCGGAGACGCCGGGGCGATCTTTCACGCCATCAGCGAAGACGACGTCGTTCGAATCCTGCGGGACCCGAACACCATGGTGGCCTCCGACGGGGAGGTCGTGCAGTTCGGCCAGGCCGCGCCGCACCCACGGAGCTACGGCACCTTCGTCCGGGTGCTCGCCCGGTACGTGCGGGAACAACACGTCCTCACGCTCCAGGAAGCCGTCCGCAAGATGACGTCGATGCCGGCCGCCCGGCTCGGCCTGCCCGATCGGGGGATCCTGCGGCCCGGCATGAAGGCGGATGTGGCAATATGGGATGCGGAACGCATATTGGATACAGCGACCTTCGAAAAGCCGCACCAATATGCCCTCGGTGTCAACTGTGTCATCGTGAACGGCATTGTGGCGTTCGACGGCAAGACCATGACGGCCGAGCGGCCCGGGCGCATTCTGTACGGGCCGGCATTCGCCGGGAAGTAGGCGCGGGGCTCGAGGGCCATGGAGGGGTGTCGATGAAGATCCGTGTGCTGTTCGTCCTGATGTTGTCGGCGCTGCTGGTGACCCCCGTATGGACCGCATCGGTGCCCACACGCGCCGCCAAGGGCATGGTGGTGTCGCAGAATGCCATCGCGTCGGCGATCGGCACCGACGTGCTGCGCGAGGGCGGCAACGCGATCGACGCGGCCGTGGCGACCGCGCTCGCCCTGGCGGTGGTGCATCCCACGGCGGGCAACATCGGCGGAGGCGGCTTCATCGTCTTCCGTCCGAACGCGGGCGATCCGGTGGCCTACGACTTCCGGGAGATGGCGCCGTCCGGGTCCTCGCCGACCATGTTCATGAAGGACGGCAAGTACGACTCGACGATCCATCACCAGGGGTACCTCTCTGTGGGTGTGCCCGGCACGGTCGCGGGCCTCTACCTGGCGTGGAAAGAACAGGGGAAGCTCCCGTGGAAACGTCTGGTCGAACCGGCCATCCGGCTGGCCCGGGATGGATTCACCGTGAGCGACGGGCTGTCACGCTCGCTGCGCGGCGCCCTGACTCAGATGAAGAATTACCCGGCATCGCTGTCGCAATTCTCGAAGAACGGCGTGCCGTACGAGCCCGGCGAAACGCTGAAGCAGCCGGACCTGTCCCGGACACTTGGGCTGATCGCCGAGTCCGGCCCGGCGGGCTTCTACTCGGGCGAGACGGCCGCGTTGGTCGAGAAGGAGATGAAGGCGCATGGCGGGCTGATCACGCGAGCGGACCTGGCGGCCTACAAGCCCGAGCGACGGACGCCCGTCCGGGGGACATATCGCGGATACGACGTGATCTCGATGCCGCCGATCAGTTCCGGCGGAACGGCACTGATTGAGATGTTGAACGTGCTGGAGGGCTACGACCTGGCGGCCAGCGGATTCGGATCGGCGCGAACCGTCCACCTGATGGTCGAGGCGATGCGGCGGGCGTATGCCGATCGGGCGCGCTACCTGGGCGATCCGGCGTTCAATCCGCAGATGCCCATCGGCATGCTGACCTCGAAGGAGCACAGCGCGGAGCTGCGCAAGTCCATCAGCCTCGATCGCGCGTCGGTTTCGACGCCGTCCAGCTTCGAGTGGCCCGCCGAGCCCGATGAGACGACCCAGCTTTCGGTGGTCGACGCCGATCGAAACGCGGTATCGCTCACCTTCACACTCGAGGGAGGATACGGCTCGTTCATCGTGGCACCGGGCACCGGCTTCCTGCTCAACAACGAAATGGGCGATTTCAACGCGGGGCCCGGCCTCACGACCGCCGCGGGGCTCATCGGCACCGAGCCCAACATGGCCGCCCCCGGCAAGCGGATGCTGTCGAGCATGACGCCGGCCATTCTCACGCGGGACGGCAAGCTGTTCATGGTGACAGGGAGCCCCGGCGGCCGTACCATAATCAATACGGTCCTCGAGACGATCCTGAATGTCGTGGACTTCGGGATGAACGCCCAGGAGGCGGTTGACGCGCCGCGAATCCATCACCAGTGGCTGCCCGACCGCGTCACCTTCGAGCGCAACGGCCTGTCGCCCGATACGCTGGCGCTGCTCAAGTCCCTTGGCCACACCTTCGTTGCCGGCGGCGCGCAAGGCGTGGCAGAGGCCATCGTGGTCAACTGGAAGGACAACAAGCTCGAGGGCGGCTGTGACCGCCGCGCGCCCGACGGAGGAGCCATCGGGTATTAGTTCCGGCGTTCGGCCATCGGCGTCCTGCTCCCGGCGGCGCCAGCCGCCAGGCGTGGGACGCGGGTCCCCGATTCGGGGACGCACCTCAGGCGGCCTGACCCGAGCGCGTGCCTTTGGAGTCCGCAGCGATGCAGATCCCCCGACCGGCGGTGCTTCGTCCCGGCGTTCGACTCGAAGATCTCCCGGGCCCGGGCTCGTCCGGCCCCGCGAGCCCCCAAGCACGCGGTGCAGACGGTCTGGTCCGCGGCCGCGCGCTCATCATCTGGGACCCGCGCAGGCCGGGACAGAAGCTCGACGCCATCGACACGGACCAGATCACGCCGTCGGCCGACTGCGTTTCCGAGAGTCTGGAGACGCTGGACGAGCGGTGGAAAGCCGGGGCGTTCCGGTTCCTGGTTCCGGACTTCCGCGAACGGGTGCACCGCGGCGAGACGTTCGTCATCGCCGGCGACCGCTTTGCGATCGGATCGTCGCGCGAGATGAGCCCGGCGGGCCTGCAGGGCGTCGCCGAAGAGGCCGGATTCGAATTGGTGATCGTGTGCGGACGCAACCTCGGCGACATCTTCCGCCGCAACGCCCTCAATCTCGGCCTGCACGTGGTCCAGTCGCCCGAGGCGGTGGCAGATGCGCGCGACGGTGACCAGTTCAGCTTCAACCCGGCGTCGCGCGAGCTGGTGAACCTCACACAGAATCTGACGTATCAGCCGGTCCCGCTCTCGGCGAAGGAAGAGGAGATCCGGCAGGGCGGCGGAATTTTCGATGTCGGACGGCGCGAATTCCGGAAATCGGCCGCCGTGCCGCCGCACATCGCCTGGCCGGACCCTGAGACGTCACGCCGCCTCACGACAACACAGCAGATCGTATGGGCGCACCGGGTCGACAGGCAGGCCGATGTCCGGCCGGGATCGACGCTTCGGGTCTACGCGGATCTGCTGCCGGCATCGGATGGGACCGCGCCCTTCGCCATCCACACGTTCAACCAGATCACCGGGGGCAGCACGATCGCGCCCCGCCAGGCGGCGATCGCCAACGATCACTTCGTCTTCACCGGGCACGACGCCGACAACCGCCAGACGGAAATCGGCAGGGCCTTCGCCGGCATCCATCACCTCGAGCACCCGTACTACGCGACGCCCGGCGACGGGATCTTTCACTTCTTCTTCCCGGAGCAGGGGCTGGTCGTGCCGGGGCAGTTCATTCCCGGCGCCGATTCACACAGCCGGGCCTACGGCGCATACGGCGCGGTGGGGTATGGCGTGGGGTCGACGACGCTGGGCTTCGGGTGGGCGACCGGCTATGTCTATTTCACCGTGCCGCACCAGCGGCGCGTGGTGTTTGCGGGGCGGCTTCAGCCGTGGGTGACCGGCAAGGACATCGTGCTCGAGCTGTTGCGGCGCTGGGGCGCGAAGCAGGCTCAGGGGATGTCGGTCGAGCTCGTCGATCGGGATCTGCAGCTGCCCATCACCTACCGCAACACGATCGCCAACATGATGGCGGAAGCGGAGGCCCTGAACGGGGTGTTCGCGCCCGATTCGGTCACGCTCGACTGGTACCGGGCCAAGGGCATGGACACGCTGCCGTACCCCATCACTGCGCCCGGAGAGGACGCAAGCTACGAGCTGGACGAGACGATGGCGCTCTCCGATGTCCTGCCGATGATCGCCAAGCCCTTCAGCCCGGGCAACGCGTTTCCTGCCTCCGAGGTGGCCGCTGAACGGATCACCTTCGACAAGGCGATGATCGGATCCTGCACCAACGGCAGTTACGACGATCTCCTGTCGGCCGCCCGGGTGATTCGGGAAGCTGCCAGGCTGGGCATCACGCGAGTGCAGGCGCCGCTGGTCGTCTTTCCGGGTTCGGGCGGCGTCGGCAGGCAGATCGAGCATCCCGACGCCCGGCTGGACGGCGTGTCGGTTGCCGAGGTGATTCGCCGGGCAGGCGGCGAGATCAGGCAGTCGTGGTGTGGGCCGTGTTTCGGCCAGGGGCCGGACGCGTTGACCCGGGGCCAGCGCGCCATCACGTCGTTCAACCGGAACTGGCAGAATCGCATGGGGGTCGGCGGCGAAGGCTACCTCGCCAGCCCGATGGTGGTGGCGGCCTCGGCGCTGCTCGGCTACATGGCGCCGCCCGACGACCTCGGCCTGAGATGGGATCCGATCGCCTTCGGCCTATGACCTGCCGCACCACCCCGAGGCGGCCTTCCGTGGATGTGCAGATGCATCGAGGTCGGCGACCAGGGCTCTCCATCAGGACCCAATGAGCGCAACGGTTCACCAGTTTCCCGGCGCCTCCACCCGCTGGGATGTCGTCGGTGTGGGCGCGAGTTGCGTCGACGACATCTACCGGGTTCCTGCCTTTCCCCAGGCCGGTTCGTCCCTCTCGAAGGTCCGGGTGCGATCCCACCAGGTCGGCTGCGGGGGCCAGGCTGCGACAACGCTGGCCACGTGCAGCCGTCTCGGCCTGCGCTCGAAGTATGTGGGCGTCGTTGGGCGTGACCGGCGGGGGCGGATGATCCAGGACGCGCTCGCCAGCTACGGCGTGGACTCGGCCGACCTCGTCGTCGGCGACGGTGAGACCGCCTCGTCGGTCGTCCTGGTCGATGACAGCGGCGATCGACTGGTCATCTGGCATCGTGATGAGAGCCTTGTCCTGCCGCCGGAAGCGTTGCCGCTCGCCGCGATCGGATCGGCGCGGCTCGTGCACGTGGATGACGTCGACTATCAGGCTGCCATCGCCGCGGCGTGGCTGGCCCGCGACGCCGGGATTCCCGTCACGTGCGACATCGATCGGGTGACCGAGCGGACCGTCGATCTGCTGGAGCTTTCGAGCGTGCCGATCCTGGCCGACCACGTCGCGCTGGAATTGACCGGCGCCAGGGATCATGAGCAGGCGCTGCGGGCGCTTCGGCGGCAGCACGTCGGGCTGATCTGCGTCACGCTCGGGCCGAAGGGAGCCATCGCGATCGAAGGGGACACGATCCACCGCGTGCCGGCCTTCGGCGTGGACGCGATCGACACGACCGGGGCGGGCGACGTGTTCCGCGGCGGGCTGATCGCACGCCCTGCTTCGGGGCCTCGCTGCCGCCGAGGCGCTTCGATTTGCCTGTGCTGCTGCGGCCATCAGCTGCACCCGCCTCGGGGCGATGTCGGGGGTGCCGTCGCTCGAAGAGGTCGAGCGGCTGGTCGCGGCGAACAGCGCTCGGGCCTGACGCAGCTCCCAAAATCAGCGCAAATACTCCGCGAAACGGGCGGCATGCCGTTGCACGGGGTCTTGGGGGTAGAATACGGTGTCCCTTGCGCCGGGCATGCACATGCCCGGGCATCCGGGAGCCCCGCCTGGCGAACCCGTCCCCCCGATCAGCCGTGCCATGAGACTGCTCGATTCCAGCCAGCTCGTCCCCGGCTTTCGAACAACCGTCCCGCCATTGCGAGTGCGATAGGCGGATTCAGCAGGAGGACTCATGAACATCGGTGTACCGCGCGAGCGGCGCGCCGACGAGCATCGGGTCGGACTGACGCCTGCCGGGGTCGAATTGCTGACCTCGGCGGGCCATGTCTGCTCGGTCGAGAAGGACGCCGGACGCGGCGCGGGCTTCGCCGACCTCGAATACGAGAGGGCCGGCGCACGCATCGTCTACTCGGGCGAGGAAGCGTACGGGCGGGCCGACCTCGTCGTCAAAGTGTCGAAGCCGACCGAAGAGGAAGTCGAGTGGCTGCGGGAAGGCTCGACGCTGATGGGGTTCCTGCACCTGGCGGCCGGGACGCCGGGACCGCGTCGACGCGCCTCATCGAGAAGCAGGTGACGGCCATCGCCTACGAGACCATCCAGAGCGACGACGGCACGCTGCCCGTGCTGTCGGCGTTCAGCCACCTCGGCGGGCTGATGACGCCGCAGGTGGCGGCGACGCTGCTCCAGAACGACCGGAGGCGGCAAGGGCATCCTGCTCTCGGGCATTCCCGGGGTGCCGCCGGCCGAGGTGGCGATCCTCGGCGCGGGCACGTTCGGCACCGCCGCCGCCAGGGCCTTCCTCGGGCTCGGCGCCAGCGTCTACATGCCTGGACCAGGATCTCGGCCGGCTGCAGAAGCTCGAAGAGAAGCTCGGGCTCGGCCGCCACGTCGTGATGATGGTGGCGCATGCCACGAACATCCGGAAGGTCACGGCGTTCGCCGACGTGCTGGTCGGCGCGATTCACATCCCCGGCGTGCGGAGCCCGATCGTGGTCACCCGCGAGATGGTGAAGGGCGATGAAGCCGCGGTCGGTCATCATGGACATCGCCATCGACCAGGGCGGCTGCGTCGAGACCAGCCGGCCGACGACGCATCGCGATCCGACCTTCGTCGCGGAGAACGTCATCCACTACTGCGTGCCGAACATGACGTCGGTCGTCGCCCGGTCGGCGACGTATGCGCTGACCAATGCGGCCTGGCCGTTCATCTCCGAAGTGGCCGACCACGGCTTCGACGTCGCCCTGGCGTCGCTCGCCGGCCCTCAGACGCGGCGTCGCCACGCACCAGGGGCACGTCGTCAATCCCGATGCTGGCATCCCACCTGGGCGTGCGGGAGGTGACGCTGTGAACTGGATGGATACCTATCGCAAGAGGATCGTGACGGCCGAGGAAGCGGTCAGCCAGATCCAGTCGGGCCAGCGCGTGTTCCTGACGGGCAACTGCTCGGTGCCGCAGATCGTGGTCGGGGCCCTGGTGAGCGGGCGATGGGCCTGAGGATGTCGAGCTCGTGCCAGGTGCTGACCTTCGGCAAGGCGCGATACGCCGATCCGAAGCTGGTCGGCCACCTGCGGATCAACACGCTGTTCATCAGCGACACGCAGCGCGCGGCCGTCCAGGAAGGGCGCGGCGACTTCACGCCCTGCTTCCTGTCGGAGATCCCGGGGCTGTTCAAGAACGGCAACCTGCCGCTCGACGCGGCGCTCATCCACGTCAGCCCGCCCGACGAGCACGGGTTCTGCTCGTTCGGCGTCGAGATCGGCGTCACCAAGACGGCGGCGCAGTCGGCGCGGATGGTCATCGCCGAAGTGAATCCGAAGATGCCCCGGACGCTCGGCGACGCATTCATACACGTCTCGAAGCTGGACTACATCGTTCCGGTCGACTACCCGCTGCCGGAAGTCAACATGGCGGCGACCTCCGACCTGTCGGTGAAGATCGCCACCCATGTGGCCGAAACTGATCCCGGACGGCGCCACGCTGCAGACCGGCATCGGCGCGATTCCCGACGCCGTGCTGCAAGCAGCTGACCGATCGGAAACACCTCGGCGTCCACACGGAGCTCTTCTCGGACGGCATCATCGACCTCGTCGAGCGCGGCGTCATCGACGGCGAGGCGAAGACGCTGCATCCCGGCAAGATCATCGCCGGGTTCATGGTCGGGACGCAGCGGCTCTACGACTTCGTGAACGACAACCCGATCATCGAGATGCACCCGACCGAGTACGTGAACGATCCGTTCGTCGTGGCGCAGAACGATCTGATGGTCGCCATCAACTCGGCGATCGAGGTGGACCTGACCGGCCAGGTGTGCGCCGACAGCATCGGGCCGAAGATTCTACAGCGGCGTCGGCGGCCAGGTCGACATGATCTACGGCGCGTCGCGCAGCAAGGGCGGCCTGCCGATCATCGCGCTGCCGTCGACGGCCGTCGATCAAGGGGCAGAACATCAGCAAGATCGTCGCGATGCTCAAGCAGGGCGCCGGCGTCGTCACGACCCGCAACCACGTGCACTACGTGGTGACCGAGCACGGCGTGGCCGACCTGTACGGCAAGACCATTCGCCAGCGGGCCAGGGCGCTCATCGACGTCGCGGCGCCCGAGTTCCGCGCGGAACTCGAGCAGAAGGCGATCGAGCTGAAGTACCTGTAGCGGCCGGCAAGGTAGGCCGGCCGGCGTCTGGCGGCTGGTGACTGGCGGCGGTATCGCGCGCGCCAGCCACCAGCTGCAATCCTACGCCTTGCGCGCGGGGCGGTTCATCGCCAGCCCGCCGCTGCCCAGAGCCAGGAAGATCAACGCCTGAACGGCCTGCCGGTAGTTGACCTCGGTGCCCGAAAACGCCACGTAGGTGAAGAAGGCGCCGAGCGCCAGGATCAGGATGTAGACCCCGATCATCACGAACCGGGCCTTGCGCCGCGTGTCGGGCGTGTCGTTCCCGAACGTCCGGTAGAAGAACATGAGGCCGATCGCCGCCACGATGTCCAGCGCCATGAAGATGAGCCAGAAGTTCCGCGTGACCGCTTCGGTGCCCGGCCACGCCGATCACCGGCTTGAGCATCAGCTCGTAGAGGAATGCGCCGAGGTTCGAACCGAGCAGCGAGCCGAGCACGCCGTAGAGAAAGGCGTAGCCCATGTAGACGGCCTTGCGGTCCGCCGGGGCGACCAGGCCCACGAAGCTGTAGTACTTCGGATGGGCCGTCATCTCGCCGATCGAGAAGACGGCGATGCCGGCGATGAAGACCCAGGGATTTCTCGACAGCGCGAGCAGCAGGAACCCGACGCGCGCCGATACACATCCCGGTCACCATGGTCGGCAAGGCGGGCTTGGTCTTGACGAGCCGGCTGACGAGCACCTGCAGCAGGATGATCGTGCCGGCGTTGATGCTCGTCACGTGCTCGGCGTCGAACGTGAACGTCCAGTTGAGGCCCAGCGATGCGAAGGCCGACGTCAGCGCGGCGCTCACCGGCGCCTTGTCGACGAAGTCGCGGAGGTACCAGAGGACCGAACCGAAGTTCTGGAAGTAGAGGATCCAGAAACCCGAGTAGACGACGATCATCAGCATGAATCGCGCGTCGCCGAGCACCTCGGCCGCTCCCAGCAGCACCTCCTTCAGCGTCTTGGTGCTCTGGGGCCGGGGCGGGTCGCGGAACACGAACAGGGTCGGCAGCAGCATCAGGCCGGTGTAGAGCGCCGAGGCGGCAAACACGTAGTGCCAGGAGAATCCCTTGAGGTAGCTGACCACCAGCGGCGCGAGAAACGCGCCGAGGTTGATCATCCAGTAGTAGATGCCGAAGCCGAACGCCGAATTGCTGTCGTCGGTCGTGCGGGCAATCGTGCCCGAGATGATGGGCTTGAACAGGCCCGAGCCGGTCGCCATGACGAGCAGGGCCAGAAACACCAGCATGTAGGTCGACGAATACCCGGCCAGGAAATAGCCCGCCGTGAGGAATGAGAACGCGACCAGCAGCATCCGCCGGTACCCATAGCGATCGGCCAGCGCACCGCCGAGAATCGGCAGCACGTAGGTCATCGCGTAGACGATACCCTGAAGGAAACCGACAGCTCCTTCCCCGAACCCCAGGCCTCCGTCCTCGCGCCGGCCGGTCAGGTAGACGGCGAGCACGGAGTTCATGCCGTAGTAGGCCGCCCGCTCGAACAACTCCATGACGTTGGCGACCCAGAAGGTGCTGGGGAAACTGGCGCGCGGCTGACTCTCGGGCATCATCACACTCCTCGATTGGGCGGCGGATCCGTACGACGACAGTCGAACGGCGGGGTTGCAGGGGCGGGAACGGGATCGGCCCGAAGGGGGGATGGCCGGGTCGAAGGATTCTAACGCGAAAAAGTCCGAACTCCACCACGATTGGCTGTCGATTGGCTGTCGACGCGCTCGGCCGCGGATAGAATAAGCTCCTGCCATCTCGTCCCGGCCGCACGAGACGGTCATCGAGGCGCGGGGGCGGAAGCGGCCGCCCGGCCCGGAGTGTGATAGCTCGAAACACACATGTATCAGATGTGATACGTTGAGCGAGGCCAGGTTCCTGGATATGGATCAACCGACGCGGAGCGAAGGCGGAAGTGCCGCCCCTGGGCATCAGGGGGCACTCAAGGCGGGCATCCCCAACGCCCGGCGCCACATCTTCCTGTGCTGCGACCAGACGACGCCGAAATGCAGCGAGCGCGACCGATCGGTTGCCGCCTGGACCTACTTGAAGTCCCGCCTCGCCGAGCTGGGGCTCTCAGGCACGACGGGGACCGTGCTGCGCAGCAAGGCCAACTGTCTCCGGGTGTGCGAGGGGGGACCCATTGCGGTGGTCTACCCGGAAGGCGCCTGGTACTCCCGGTGCGATCCGCCGGTTCTCGAGCGGATCATCCAGGAGCACCTCATCGGCGGACGGATCGTCGAGGACTACCTCATACTCCGCCATCCGCTTTCCGGAGACGGTGCCGGTCCGCCGGGCGGCGGGCCCGAGGGGGACGACTCCGGTCCTGGCGGGACGCCGGCGCCGTAGCGCCAGGGGCGCTTGCGGAGTTCCGGCAGGTGACGGAAATTCGGAAACTTCCGAAAGGACGTTACGTCGCGACGGTGGAAAACCCGTGTAACTCTGAGGATTCCGGGTTGCCAGGATCACGATTGACTTGGCACCCCTATTGAAGGAACATACGGCAGCAGCCCGCCGCCTGGGGCTCGGGGGTTTCCGATGGGGGCCGGAAGCTTTCGGAACCGGGCGACGGGCTACTGTTTTGTACGCCCGGCCAGAGCACGCATCCCAACCTGACGTTCGAACGTTCGTTCGATCTCTTGTTCCACCGTATCCGCCAGTTCCGAATCGTCAGCGTGGACGACGAGCCGATCGTCAGCGTGGACGAGGACCCTTCAACGGGGCGGCGACGGGTGCGGCCTTCGCGGTCTCGATTCCTCTGTTCCGCAGATCCCCTTTGCGGCGCCCGGACAGCGCGAAGCTTCTCAACGACATCGTCCCGTACCGAAATCCTTCATAGATGTCATGGACCGTGTCGCCCGGCAGCGAGGCGCCCATGACGAAGAAGAGCGGGAGGAGATGCTCGGCAGTGGGGGCCGCGGCGTGAGCCTGTGGCCCGTGCCGCCGATACTCGACCAGCGTGTCGATTTCGTTGCGTCCAACCATGTCGCGGGCCCAGCTGTCGAACGCGACCGCCCACGGCAGGGTAGGAACGCCAGGCTGATCGAGCTGGACCTGATACAGGTTGTGGACGATGCCGCCGCTGCCAATCAGCAGGACGTTCTTGTATCGGAGCGGCGCGAGCGCGCGGCCCATCTGGATCATGTCCGCCGGGCTGGCGGGTGCCGGCATCGAGATCTGAACCACGGGGATTTGCGCGTGCTCGTATGCCAGGCTGAGCGGGACCCAGACGCCGTGGTCCAGCCCGCGGGCCGGGTCGAGCGTCGCGGGGATCCCCCCGGTGCCAAGCAGCGCCACAATCTCGCTGGCCAGCGCCGGGCTGCCCGGACAGGGATACGTGCGCGCGTTGAGCCAGGCTGGAAATCCGCTGAAATCGTGGAGGATCGACGGTCGAGCGCTCGACGTCACGTGGACCGGACGCACGGTGTCCCAGTGGGCCGACACGATGGCGATGGCGGCCAGTTCCTGCTGCCAGCTGGCAAAGCGCCTCAAGGCATTGCCGAATTCCCCGTCGAGGATCGTCAGCGGAGAGCCATGTGCCAGGAACACGGCCGGAACGCGGCGCGCACCGGTCGTGCGCCGCCTGGCGGGGAAGGTGGGGACATCGGGCATGCCCGACAAGAATAGCTCAGCCGGCGTGCTCGCGGCCAGCCGGTTCAGGGCCGCGAGGGCCGGACTCGGGCCCCAGAAAAAGTGTGCCACGCGGCGGCCATTCAAGGGGCGCGTCGGGGGGGGCCGACTCAGGCCGAGCTGTGGTAGCGTGGAGCAGAAGCCTCCCCCTTCACACCACGGAGACGACCATGCTGATCAGCAAGGAACTCGCAGCGGCGTTCAATGAGGAGATCGGTCTCGAGATGTTCGCGTCACACCAGTATCTCAGTATCGGGTCGTACTTCCAGACCCTGGGCCTCAAGAAACTGGCGGGGATGTTCTACAAGCAAGGAGACGAGGAGCGCGGTCATGGCATCAAGCTGCTCCACTACCTCGACGAGGTGGGAGGCGCGGTCGAGATTCCGGCCGTCAAGGCTCCGAAGGCCACCTTCAAGTCGGCCGAAGAGGCGGTCCAGCTCTCGCTGGACTGGGAGCTCGAGGTGACCAGGCGCATCAACGCGATGATGACGCTGGCGGTGGAGCAGAAGGACTACGCGGCCCAGGACTTCCTGCGCTGGTTCGTCACCGAACAGGTCGAAGAAGTCGCGACGATGGAGAACCTCCTGAAGGTCGTGAAGACGGCGGGCGATCGCAGCCTGCTCGTTGTCGAAGCCTACCTCGTGCACACGGCCTGATGCCGCGCCGGGTCGAGCGATGCCGGGCCTGCCCTTACGCGAGTCGCTCCTCCGCCAGGCGGGTCCGGCCGGCCGCGGCTTTGCCGCGTGCCCGGCCTGGCCGGTTCGGCGCAGCGCAATCCGAGAGGAACCTCCGGATGAAGGGCGCCTGCTGCTCCGCATCCACCAGGAAGCCGTCGTGGCCGTGCTCACCCGGGATCTCGTGATAGACGACCGACCGGCCGGCCCGTGATGCGGCCTGTGCAACCTCCTCGAGCTGTCCCGGCGGGTAGAGCCAGTCCGAAGAGAACGTCAGGGCCAGCAGCTTCGCCGAGGTCGTGCGAAACGCGTCGGCGAGCGAGGTGAACCCCTCGGCGAGATCGAAATCGTCGAGTGCCCGCGTGATGTAGAGGAACGAGTTGGCGTCGAATCGATCGACGAAACGCGCGCCCTGGTGGTCGAGGTAGCGCTCGACCTCGAACTCCGGTTCGAGGTCGAACGAGGCAGCGACGTCGCGGCGGCGACGGCCGAACTTCTTCTGCATGCTCTGATCGCAGAGATACGTGATGTGCCCGAGCATCCGCGCGGCTGCCAGACCTCGGCGGGGGCCGGGCGTGCCGTAGTAGTCGCCGCCGAGCCAGTCCGGGTCGGCCGTGAGCGCCCGGCGTGCGACCTGGTTCAGCGCGATCTGCTGGGGCGAATGCGCCGAGGTCGACGCGATCGCGATGACCGACTTGACGCGATCGGGATACGAGACGCCCCACTGCAGCGCCTGCATGCCGCCCATCGATCCGCCCGCCACCGCCGCGAGGGTGCCGATGCCAAGCCGATCGAGCAGGTGGCGCTGGACCGCGACCATGTCGGCAACCGTCACGCGCGGGAAACGTGGCCCGAACTGACTTGTGGTCTGCGGATCGATCGACGCCGGCCCGGTGGTCCCGTAACAGCCGCCGACGACGTTCGACGAGATGACGCAGTAGCGATCGGTATCGAAGGCCCTGCCCGGACCGATCATCGAATCCCACCAGCCGGCCCGATCGTCGCCGGCATGCCGGCCGGCGGCGTGCGCGCCGCCCGACAGGGCATGACACACCAGGATCGCGTTGTCTCCCGCAGGGGCAAGGCGGCCGTAGCGTTCGTAGGCCACCGTGATCGGGCCCAGGACGCCCCCGCGGCGAAGACGCAGTCCCTCTTCACAGACCACGACCGATTCGGTGCTCGTGATGCCGACGGATCCGCCGGGGCTTTCCATGGCGCGCTACTCCTGTGAGGCCAGGATGGCCTGGTCGAGGTCGGCGATCACGTCGGCCACGTCCTCGAGGCCGATTGAGAGACGGATGAAGTCATCGGTCACTCCGGCCTTGATCCGGTCGTCGGCCGAGAGCTGCTGATGAGTCGTCGACGCCGGGTGGATGATCAGGCTGCGGGCGTCGCCGATGTTCGCCAGGTGACTCAGCAGGCGGGTGGCATTGATGAGCTTCCGTCCGGCTTCGATGCCGCCGCGAATCCCGAAGCCGACAATCGCACCGCCGCCGCTGCCAAGCAGGCGGCACGCGCGCGTGTAGTCGGGGTGCGACGGCAGGAGCGGGTAGTTCACCCAGTTCACTGCGGGACGCGAGGCGAGCCAGTGCGCAACCTGCAGCGCGTTCTCGCAGTGTGCGCGCATCCGGAGCGGCAGCGTCTCGAGGCCCTGCAGGAAGAGAAACGCATTGAACGGCGACAGGCAGGGCCCGAGATCGCGCAGCAGCTGGACCCGCGCCTTGACGATGAAGGCCGCGCCGCGAAGCGAGGCGCCGTCGTGCAGGCCGAACTGATCCCAGAACCGAAGCCCGTGATACGACGGATCCGGCTCGGTGAACTCCGGGAACCGCCCGTTCGCCCAGTTGAAGCCGCCCGAGTCGACGATCGCGCCGCCGATCGATGTGCCGTGGCCGCCGATGAACTTCGTCAGGGAGTAGACGCTGATGTCGGCTCCATGCTCGAACGGGCGGAAGATGCTGGGCGCGACCGTGTTGTCGACGATGAGCGGCAGGTTGCGGGCGTGGGCGATGTCAGCAATGGCTTCGATGTCGTCGACGTTGTTTCGCGGGTTCCCGATGGTCTCCGTGTACACCAGTCGCGTGTTCTGGTCGATCGCCGCCGCAACGTTTTGCGGCCTGGACGAGTCGACGAACCGGGTTTCGATTCCAAACCGTGCGAACGTGTGCTTGAAGAGATTGACCGTACCGCCGTAGAGGGACGAGGTCGAAACGATGTTCTGGCCGGCCCGAGCAAGCGTCAGGACGGCCAACGTAATCGCGGCTTGGCCCGACGCGGTGGCCAGCGCGCCGATGCCGCCGTCGAGCGCCGCCAGGCGCTGTTCCAGCGCGTCGGTGGTCGGATTTCCCAGGCGGGTGTAGATGTAACCAGGCTCCTCCAGGGCAAACAGACTGGCCGCGTGCTCCGCCGACGAGAACACGAAAGACGACGTCTGGTAGATGGGAACGGCGCAGGCGTGCGTCTGGGAATCGGGCGTTTGGCCTGCGTGGAGTGCGCGCGTCGAGAGGCCGAAGGCCGGCGCGGTCAGGGTTGTGGTGTCAGACATGGAGGGCTCCTTCTGAATACGTCAGCGGCCCATGGTGGACCGCCGGTTGGTCGATGTGACTGGACGCCGAATCGAGGTGCGCCTGGGTGAAGTAGGGGAGCGCGAGGATTGCGGCCCGCCTGTGCGGCTCGAGGCCCAGCCGGTCGATCGCCGCATCGAGCCGTGTTCGCGTGCAGGGTTCGACGATCCACCAGCAGGGCGCGGCCACGGGTCGGCGGGCGTCGTGGGCGGACGCGGCGCTGCAGGTAAGGCGGGCGGCGTGCAACGCGCCCGGGATGGCCTCCTGCAACTCGCGAGGTGCGCGGAGATACTGCCGCGCCGGCAGATCCACGGTGCGGGCGTCATGGCTTTCTGCGGGCCAGGCCCCGCTTGGGGCGCCCGGGCTGCGCGCGACCGAGAGCAGGTCGGACACCACCGCCACGGCCGTGGCGTCACCGCCCGCGCCGATCCCGGCAAGGATGGTTGATCCGCCGCGACGGCCGGTGACCATCACGACGTTCTGCGCACCTCGTGCGTGCGCCAGCGGCGAGCTCAGGGGAACCAGCGCCGGCCCGACACCAGCCGCAAGGGGGTTTCCCGTGCCCCGCCGTTCGGCCCACGCGAGCTGACGAATGGCGCACCCGAGAGCCCTCGCCGCGACGAAGTCCGACGAGTCGAGCGCCAGGATCGAGTCGGCCCGGATGAGCGACGGCGGAACAACCCGCTCCAGCGCGATGGCCGCGAGAATGCTGAGCTTGGCGCGCGCGTCGAGCCCGTCGATATCGGCGCTCGGATCAGCCTCCGCCAGTCCCAGGGACTGGGCTTCGGCGAGCGCGTGCGCGAAGGGAATCCGATCCTCTTCCATGCGGGACAGCACGAAAGTGCAGGTGCCATTGAGCACGCCGATGACGCGCTGCAGGTGGTCGCCCGCCAGGCCTTCCTGGATGGCGCGGATGACGGGGATGCCCCCGCCGACCGCCGCCTCGAATCGAAGCTGCCGGCCGGAGAGGCGGGCCTTGGCGAGCAGTGCGCTGCCCTGCTGGGCGATCAGCTGCTTGTTGGCGGTCACCACCGACTTGCCGGCGCAGAGCGCATCGCTGATGAGCGCGCCTGCCGGGCTCAGGCCGCCGATGAGTTCGACCACCACATCAATCTGCGTTCCGAGCGCGGCCGACAGATCGGTGGTGCGCACGACATCAGCGGGCAGCCACTCGAGGTTGGTGCGCGCGAGGGTCCGCGTGCAGACACACGAGAGATGAAGCTCCGGGTGCCGGCGCTCGACGAGCAGCCGGGCGACGGATTCGCCGACCGTGCCGAAGCCCACCAGCGCCACCGACAGGGGCTCAGCAGGCATTCGGCACCTCGAGCTGTAAGCGTGGGGCGATCCGCGAATCCATTCGATGCGCTCCTCTGAAGCAGGAAACCCGTCGGCCGGCCATTGCCGGTTCGGCGGGTTCGAGGTGCACCGATGGAGGTACAGAAAAAACCCGCCGACTGGTTCGTGCCAGGTCGGCGGGTTTGTCAGCTCGATGTCGTGTTGTCTATGTCTCGAGCGGGGCTCCACCAGCCTGGCACATGGGCATGTGCATGTGCATGCCCATGCCGATAATGATGCCCGCCGGGCAAATCGTGGAACGCTGTGACATTTGCAACACCCTACAGGATCGCGGACCGCCGCGTCAAGGGCCAGCTGCCGGGCCGGACTCCGGCTGCAGCGGTTCGGCGGCGCGCGACCGGCCCGAAGTCGCCGCGTCTTCGCCGCATGCGGCGCAATCGGCCGCTGCGGTCGGCGCCCGGCAACTGGCGCGATCGGGACTACAATCGGTCCGCCCCCGGCGTCTGACGATTCTTCGAGGAGGCAACATGTCCAGTCCGTCTCGGAAGGCACAGCCGGGAGCAATCGCTCTGCTCATCGCACTGGCGGCTTCGATGCTTTTCTTGTCGCAGCCGCTGGCCACGGGCACACTTCAGGCGAAAGGCGGCGGTCTCTCTCCAGCCACGTCGGAGTCCCGGCCATCCATCCTCACCCTTCGCGAACAGGCTGCCGTGTACAACGCGTGGCTCAAGCTGCGGCTCGAGCGCATCCTGCCCGAGGTGATGCGTCAGGAAGGGTTCGACATGTGGATCGTGGTCTGCCGTGAGAACCACGAGGACCCGGTCTTCTTCTCACTGATGCCGTTCACGACGCTCTACGCCAGCCGGACGTCGATCATCGTCTTCTCGGACCCTGGCGAGGGGACGATCGAGCGCCTCACGGTTGCCAGATCGGGCAACCCGTTCTACAAGGCCGTGTGGGACCCGGACAAGATCGACCAGTGGGCGCGCCTGGCGCAGATCGTCAAGGAGCGGAATCCGAAGCGCATCGGCATCAACGAGTCCGACACGTTCAATTACGGGGACGGGCTCACCGCGACATTGAAGACCCGGCTGATGTCGGCGCTCGGTCCCGAATTCGCGCCTCGCGTGTCCTCGGCCGAGCGCCTTGCGCTTCGCTGGCTGGAACGGCGGTCCACCGAGGAGCTCGAGACTTACCCGCAGATCGTGGCCATCGCCCACGGGATCATCGCCGAAGGGTTCTCGCGGGCCGTCATCACGCCTGGCGTGACGACCACCGATGACGTGGCCTGGTGGATGCGCGAGCGGACACGCCAGCTCGGCCTGACCAACTGGTTCCACCCATCGGTCGACGTCCAGCGGCCGAAGCAGAGTCCATTCAAGGACAGCCCGGTCGTGCACGACGGCGATCTGCTGCACTGCGACTTCGGGATCACGTACCTGAAGCTGTGCACGGACACGCAACAGATGGCGTACGTGTTGAAACCGGGAGAGGCGGACGCCCCTGACGGACTGAAGCACGCGATGGCGCAGGGCAACCGCCTGCAGGACATCCTCCTCGCAGAGATGAAGACCGGACGCTCGGGGAACGAGATCCTCCTGTCGGCCCTTGCACGAGCCCGTCGCGAGGGTCTCAAGCCGAGCATCTACACACACCCGCTCGGGGTGCACGGGCACGCCGCCGGACCGACCATCGGGCTCTGGGACAAACAGGACGGCGTGCCGGGCTGGGGCGACTACCCGCTGTTCGAAGACACGGTACACTCGATCGAGCTGAACGTCCTCTCTGGCGTACCTGAGTGGGGGAACCAGGAAGTGAGAATTGCCCTGGAACAGGATGCGGCCTTCACGCGCGCGGGCGCATCCTTCATCCATGATCGACCAACCTCGCTGCGGCTGATCAGGTAGCCGCGGCGGGCCCTGGTGTTCTGGGCCGAGTCGGCGCGAGCGGCATTCCGCCTGCGACGAACCCCGGCCCGTGGAAGCAGATGGCCGGCATGAGGAATCGGTGGGCGGTCGCGGGCCTCGCGCTGTCGCTGGTCGCGCTGGGCGTGCTGGCCACGCGTCTCAACCTGAACCATGTCGCGCGGGCGCTGGCCCAGGCGAACTGGTGGTGGGTGGCGGCCTCGGCCCTGGCGCACATCCTCAGCACGATCGTCGAATCGGCGCGCTGGAACGTCATCATCAGCAGCGTGATGCCGCACCCTCGGCTACGGGACGCGTTCGTGGCCTTGTCGATCGGCACGGTCGGGAACATCGTGCTCCCGCTGAAACTGGGCGAGGGCGCGCGCGCCTGGGCGCTGTCGCGGCTGGGGAACCTGCCGTTTTCGAGCGCGTTCCCGACCGTCATCGCCGATCGCGTGATCGACGCGGGCGTGTTCCTCGTCCTGTCACTGCTGGTCGCGGCAACCTACCCGCCGGCCAGCGGCGTGTTCCGCCCGGTCCTGATCTGCCTGGTGGCGCTCGCCTTCCTCGGGGGTGTGCTCTGGGTCGTCAGCAGGCATCTCGGTCGACTCCGGCATCTCGGCCTCGGCCATGCCAGGCCCTGGACCACGCGCATCCACGCCGCGATTGATCGCGTGCTCTCCAGCCTGCGATCCACCAGACATCTGGGTCCGGCCTGCGTGGTGTCCGTCGTGGCCTGGATCGTGAAGGCGCTCGTGGTCTGGACCATGTTCAGGGCGTTCGGATTCGATCTGTCCCTGGTGGCGGCCGGCGCCAGCCTGACGATCATCATCCTGGGCGTCGTTGCCGTGAGCACGCCGGCGAATGTGGGGGTGTTCGAATTGTCCACCGTGCTGGCGGTGTCCATCCACCAGGTGCCCGCCGACACCGCGTTCGGCTTTGCGGTCATCCTCCACGCGGCCGAACTCGGGCCGACCGTCATCCTGGGTCTCGCCGCCATGTGGAAGCTCGGCATCCACATGAGCGATCTGAAGACGAGGCTCAGAGAGGAATGCGGCCCCTGACCTTCACGCTACAATGGTCGCCACGCATGGATAGCCCCACCCAGGATCAAGCAGGTCGCCGCTCCCGCGGCGGTCGCATCGGGCTCATTGTCCTTCTCTACGCGTCGCTCACGCTGCTGTTCGCATACCCGCTGTCGCTGAACATGACCACGCTCAGGCTGCCGACCGGCCCTGATGGCGATCTGTGCATGTGGATTCTCGGGTGGGACGCCCACGCCTTCATCCACCAGCCGTTGTCGATCTTCGAGGCGAACATCTATTACCCCCAGCACCTCACGCTGGCCTACGCCGAGAACCTGATCGGCAGCGCGTTGTTCGCGGCGCCCGTGGTCTGGCTCACTGGCAACCTCACCCTGGCCAGCAACTTCATCGGCCTGCTCTCGTGCGTGCTGTGCGGGCTCGGTGCGTATGTGCTGGCGCGGCGGGTCGGCGTCGGGGTGGCTGGTGCCGTGTTGAGCGGGCTCATCTTCGCGTTCTCGCCGCCGCGGTTCTTCCGCATCGGCCAGCTGCATCTTGCGGCAGTCCAGTGGATTCCATTCGGATTGGCGGCTCTGCACGCGTACCTCGACGGGGGACGCAAGCGTGACCTTCGCCTTGCCGCGGGGTTCTTCACGCTCCAGGCGCTGTCCAGCGGCTACGGCGCCGTGTTCATGAGCTTCTCGATGGCGGGACTGCTGGCCTACCGCGTGGCACTCGGCGAGCCGATGCGGCCGATCAGGCGGCTTCGTGATCTCGGTCTGACCGGCGCCGCGCTGCTCGCACCGACCGTGTACGTGTTTCTCCAGTATCGCGCCGTTCAACTCGATGTGGGCCTGCGACGCGGGCTGGGCGGCTGGGGCGTGACCCCGGCTTCGTTCATCGCATCGCCTTCACACCTGCAGCAGTTCGTTCTGGCGGAGCTTGGCGCAGGACGAGTCAACCAGCTGGCGGATGCATTCCTGTTTCCGGGCTATCTGCCTCTACTTCTCGCAGCCGTTGCGCTGGGGTGGCGCCGGCGCTCGATCGTCGCGGGGACAACGGCAAGCTCTGCTGGTCCGGATGCGGCTGTTGAGCCGGGTCGGGCCGCGTCCCCCGTGTCGCGAACAGGACAGGCCGTGGAACGCGTGAATCGCCGCGATACAGGCCGGGCCGAATCGCCCGTGTCCTCACCTGAACGTCGTGCGATGGCGCCGGTCGCCGCCTCAGAGGTCAGTGCTCGACGAGCCCGTCCAGACCGTCGGATTGAACCGGACCCGCCGGGCCCGGCTCCGCATGATTCGCCGTTCTCCGCGTGGTGGGGCCGCACCGCGGTGACCCTCAATCTGCTGGCGCTCGGTTGCCTGGTGCTTGCTGTCATCGTTGCTCGAACCGGACCGGTCAGGGTCAGACTGGGTGGCGTGCTGCTGTTTTCTGCCCGGGAGGCGACGCGACTCCTGGTCGCCGGCGCCGCGTTCCTGGTGGCCCGGCTGGCGTTGGTGCCATTCTCGCCGCCGGCGACCCTGCGATGGATTCGCCGGCTGGGCGGCGCCAGCCTGCGGACAGCCGATCGAATCCCGCCAGCGGTGGCTGGGTCATGGCGCAGGGTTCAATCGTTCGGGCATCGTCTCGTCGAGGCGAGCCGTCGTGGCGTAGCCAGGGTGCAGAGGGTCGTCGCGGCGCTCGCTCGCGCGGTCGAGCCGGTCCGTCGCCGTGCGTCAAGGCTGTCAGTGCGGCTGTCCCCCATCCGGCGTTGGGCGGCCACGAAGCGCCGGGACGTGACAATCTTCTACGGCCTGCTGGCCATCGTCAGCTACTGGCTCGCGGTTGGTCCGCCGTTTGGTCTCTGGCAGTTCGTGTACTGGTTGCCGGGGTTCACGTTCATCCGCGAGTGCTCGCGATTCACGATTGTCGGCCTGCTCGGCCTGGCCATCCTGTCGGGGATCGGGTTCGATCGCCTGACCGTTCACCTGAGTTCGAGGAGAAGCGCCGCTTTGGCCTGGCTGACAGGCTTGTGCCTTCTCGCCGAGTTCGCCGCGATGCCGCTCGCCGTGCAGCCGACCACCGCCATCGTACCGGCCGTCGACCGGTGGCTCGACACCCAGCCGAAGCCGTTCGTGGTGGCGGAAGTTCCTGCGCCCCGGCCAAGCTTGATGGGTCCCTTCGAACGCCAGCAGGCGGCGTACATGATCCACTCGACCGCGCACTGGCAGAAGACCGTGCAGGGCTACAGCGGTTGGCGGACGCCGCTGCATGAGGCCCTGTATCAGGAGATGCAGGACTTTCCGAACGAGAAGGTGCTCGACACGCTCTCCCGGCTCGACGTGACGTACATCGTCGTGCACACCGAGCTGTACCCGCCAGGCGAGTGGGCCAGGGTCGAGAATCTCATCGGGCGATTCACGACGAGGCTCAATCTCGTGCACGTGGAGGGGCAGGGCCGGGTCTACGCGCTTCGCCGCCTGATCCCCGGTGTCAAGCGGGCTGACTGAGCAGGGCGTGGTTCATTCATCCGACGGCCGTGCGAGTTGAGGTGCCGGCGTGCCGTTGCCCGGCACCAGCTTGAGGCTGGTGAATCCCAGCCCCAGCCGCCGATGATCCGACGACTCCTTCAAGTCGAAGGGTGACATCGGATTCAGGATCCGAATCGTGAAGGCCGGGGCGAAGTCCCGGGCGATTCGGCTGGAGGAAATCGCGATCCGTCTTTCGGCGGGGTCCGGGCTCACCAGGCTCCACTGGTCGACCACGTCTCCCCGGTACAGCACCTGTGCTCGGCACACCGGGTGACCGGGCTTGACGAATCCCCGGACGACCGCGACCAGCGTGGCGCCCTCGTCGAGCGTCTCCTCGAGCGGAAGCCACACGCCGGCTTCTTCATCGACGGTCCAGGTGCCCCACTCTTCGGCTGAGCTCCAGCCCTTGAGGGTGAAGGCGGCCGCGTTCCCGCCGGTCGTGAAGTCGATCACCGATCCTGGAGCATACGGTGTGCGGGCCCGGAAACGGTGAGGGCCCCCGGTCGGGCGGGTCGCGACCGAGAGCGGCGACCGGTCGAGCGGCGCCAGCCTGAGATCCACGCCTTCATGGAGGTAGAACTCCGACAGGTGGTGTTCCGGGCGCAGCTTCGCGTAGGTCCGGGACTTGGCCTCGCGTTCCTCACGAGAGAACATCGCCAGGACATGGTGGTCGAGCCACCGATCATAGAGAACCAGCGATCGGCCGGTGACGCGCAGGTTCTCGTGTATTCGTTTGGGAAACGACAGGAGGCGCGGGTCGTTGAGAAAGATCCGCATCAGGATGTCCTCGCTCCAGGGAGGCGAGGCGATGAACCGGTCACCCGGCTCGACGATCCAGCGGCGTGGCACCCAGAAGTGTGTGAGATCGTTGAATCTCACCAGCCATTCGAATCTCTCCCGATTCCAGTCTCCACCGAGCCGTTCGTCATCGTCCATTCGGAGCACGAAGTCTCCGTGGCAGAGCGCGACGCCTTGCGCGAGTTTCGTTCCCGTTTCCGGGTACCCACTTGGCGCGAGGTAGACATCGGGCGTGTAGCGACGCGCCACATCCACCGATGCGTCACTCGAATCCGTGTCGACACACACGACGATCTCGCTGACGAAGCCGGCTTGTCGGATCGACTCGAGGCATTCCGGGAGCAGCCGAGCGCCATTCTTGCTGAACAGTAGGCAGCTGATCGTGGGCGTCGGCCGTCCGACGGAAATGGTCGCAGCCCGGGCCAAGTTGGCGATGACCTTCGTATCGAGACTTTCCTCCAGCTGCTGGGCCCCTTCCTCGGGAGGAGGCATGATCGGGACAGGCATGACAGGAACGTCGATCGGCTCGATCGGCTCTCCCAGGGCGCCGGACAGGAACCCGATGAACGTGTCGGCGAACGAGGTGACGTCCAGTTCAACCGCCTCGTCGTAAACAAATCCCAGGCTGTGGAGCAATCCGAGCCGGCTCTTGTCCGACAGGTCGCGGAACTCCTTCAACGGAAAAACGACGGGCGTCCCAAACGCCAGGCAGGGCAGGACGACGTGGAGGCGCCGGGTGTAGACGAGTTCTGCGCTGCGAAGCTGGTCGAGTCTGTGAAGAGCCAGCTCCCACTGGTCCTTCCACGACAGGTCGGGAATCATACTGGTTTCGAACGTGGTGCCGGCGACCTGCTCCACGTCGATGCTGTAGCGGCCGTGACGGGGCCCGCGATAACGGGGAAGCGTCAGCGTCGCGCAGCCGACAAGCGTTGACGCAATGCCGTTGGCCGCGAGCAACTCCCGGGTGAACGGGTCCCGCGCGCCGACTGGATATTTCGATTGCCGAATCCAGCTGATGTAGTCGGGTTCCCGATAGCCCAGATGAAACCCGGCGAAGAGGCAATTGCTGTCCGGGAGGGGAGTCCCTTTGCCCAACCACCCGTTGACGACAAACGGCACGTCGCTGTGCAGGTCGGACATCGGTGCGTCACGCCAGACCCCGGCGGTCGCCCCGCCGAGCAGCCGCGTGAGTGCGACGGTCTGAACCGCGTCTCCGATATTTCCGCAATCTCCGTAGACGAGAACCCTTGCCCGAGGAAGGAACGACTGACTGTCGGTGGACATTGATGAACTCACCCGAACGGACGAATGGGGACGAAACGGTCGTTGTTGCCCGAATTGTATTTGAACTCCTCGGGGAGGTTCAGCTTCGCTTGCACAAAAATTCCGGGCGGGCCGGGCGGCCGCATGTCATCCCGGCACATCGCTTGGGCCGATGGGGCGCGCCGACTAGCGCTTCAGCAGTTTCGCGTAGGCGTCCTTGTCGAAACCGAAGATGACCGTTGCGCCCTTGATCAGAATCGGTCGCCTGATCAGGGTTGGCTGTTCGAGCATCAGGTCGATGGCGTCGCGCTTGGACCTGGGCAGCGGATGCTGCTTCCACACGGGACTGTGCCGGCTGAGGAAGTCGCCGACCCGGCTGCTGTCAACGTGTTCCTCGAGGAAGGCCTTCGGAGGCGGGTTCTTGATCAGATCGCGTTCTTCGACCTCGATGCCGAGTTCAGCCAGGTAACTCCTGGCGTTGCGGCAGGTCGTTCAGGTAGGTTTCCAGTAGAAGACCGGTTTCGCCATAGGGCCTCCGGGAGGCATTGTAGCCCACTGACGGTTCGGAGGTTATTGATGTTCGTGAATGCCGGCCGAACGGCCCTGTCATGCTGGAGCAGCAGATCTGTGTAAGGAGAATGGCTGTGCGAACGATCAGGAGTCAGATGGCCTTTTGGGCCTCGTGCCTCGCGCTGCTCTGCGCGGCGGGCCTGCTTGCGCAGGGCCCGTCGCCTACGCGGGTGCTGTTCATCGGGAACAGTTACACGTACGTCAACAATCTCCCTGACATGTTTCGTGAACTCGCCTCCTCGGATCGGCGGAGCGTCGAGACCCGGATGGTCGCGCCCGGCGGCTGGCGGCTGCGCGACCACCTGGAAAAAGGAGACGCGCGCAAGGCTCTCGGCGACGGCAAGTGGGACTACGTGGTGCTCCAGGATCAGAGCACGCTCGGCGTCAACTACTACGTGAACGGCTCTGTTCGCGTTGACGGCGACGAAATCTTCCGGCCGGCCGCGGAGGAGTGGATCACCGACATCAGGAAGGCGGGCGCCACACCGCTCTTCTACCTCACATGGGCGCGAAAGGAAATGCCGGAAGATCAGGGCCGGCTCACCTACGCGTACATGAGCGCGGCAAGAGCGGGCAGGGCGGTGGTCGCGCCCGTTGGCCTGGCGTGGAGCCTTGTGCGGCGAACGTCTCCCGCGATCGAACTGTTCGCCTCGGACGGCTCGCATCCGTCGCCCGCCGGAACGTACCTGGCAGCCTGCACCCTCTTCGCGGCGATCTTCGACCGGGACCCCAAGGGCCTTCCGAGTGTCATCAAGGGGCGACCCGTCAATCCGGATACCGAACAGATCATGGCGGACCAGATCGTGACGCTGGCCAGCCTCTCAGAATCTGACGCGCGGGCACTCCAGACCGCGGCCTGGTCCGCGTGGCAGGATCTGAAGCGCAAAGGCGGCTACCTGGTCACAACGCCCCCTCCAATCGCGACGGTCGCGCCCCTTCCTTCGGGCATGCACGTCGAGCCCTCGACCCCGGAGGGCAGGTGGGTGGGCAAGCTCCGGTTTCACCCCTCTGGACCGGCCGACATGGTCCTGACGCTGCGCCGGGACAGCGCCGGGCTGTCAGGCACACTCGAGATCAAGTACCCGGCGGCGGACATTCCCCTCGAGACCGGGGAGGTCATTGACCTCAGGTTCGGCGACGACGGGATTCGATTCGCCACCGCGAAGTCGCCAGCCGTTGCCGGGCTGCGGGTGGATTTCGCCGGCATCAACGTGTCGGATTTCGAACTGCGCGGGACGGCGGTTGCCGTTGGCAGCGATCCGGCGTCACCCCTTCGTCTGGTCGGGACGTGGGATCTGAGGATGGCGCCACGGTAGGGTCCGCTCTGTCAACCCCGTGAGTCCGGCCTCCAATGGGCGATTGAGTCTGCGGGCGAAGCGCGTCGTCGTGCGGCCGCACGCCGCACCCGCGTGCTTGCGCGACAGGATCGCGCTTGCACTCGGTGCCATTCGCGCGGTACGGTAACGCGCATCAGTCGCTCAGGCTGAGGACCAATTCGCACCTTCACTCGTTCCAGGGGGAGTGCTTCAGATGCGCAGGATCGCGACGCTGATTTTCGTCTGCCTCGTGGGTCAGGCCGTGCTGCTTGGCGGTGCGCCAGGCCTGCCGACGCCGGAGTCGGTGTTCGGGTTCAAGCCCGGCGCCGACAACAGGCTCGCCACCTACGACCAGACGATCGCCTATCTCAGGAAGCTGGAAGCAGCCAGCCCGTCGATCAGGCTTGTCGAAGCCGGCAAGACGACGCTCGGTCGCACGATGTATTTCGCGCTGATATCCGACCCGAAGAACCTGGCCCGGCTCGACCGCAACCGCGAGATCGCCCGGCGCCTTGCACACCCGCAGGGCCTGACCGACTCAGAGGCCCGCGCGCTCGCACGCGAGGGCCGGGTGTTCGTGCATCTCGACGGCGGCTGTCACGCGACCGAGGTGGCCGGCGCGCAAATGGCGCCGCAACTCGCCTACGACCTGCTCAGCCGCGCGTCGGATCCGCTGACCCGCACGATCCTGGAAAACGACATCGTCATGCTGTGGCCGACGATGAACCCGGATGGACAGCAGATGGTGGGGGAGTGGCTGGCGAAGAACGCGGGAACGCCTTTCGAGCAGTCGGGCCTGCCGCGTCTCTACCAGGAGTTCGTCGGTCACGACAACAACCGTGACGCGTACATGCTGAACATGATCGAGTCGCGGGTGATGGAGTACTTCTGGCGGCAATGGGAACCGCAGATCATCTACGTGTTCCACCAGTCGGCTCCGTTCCCGACGCGGATCTGGCTGCCGCCCTTCTCCGAGCCGGTTGGCCTGCACGCGCCGTTCCTCGTCTCGCGCGAGGTCAACATGATCGGCATGGCGATCGCGCAGGGTCTCGAAGAGCGGGGCCAGGCAGGCGCGACGCACATGGGCACCTCCTTCGACGCGTGGTATCCGGGATATGTCGACTACGCGCCCGTCTTCAAGAACGTCCCGGCGTTCTGGACCGAAACGGCCGGCAACATGGCGGCGCCCCGCGAGTACACGATGGCCGACTTCCCCGAGTCGTACCGGGACCTGCGGCCGCAGAGCCTCTACTCGAGCCCCTGGGCACCAGGGTGGTGGCGCCTGGCCGACGCGGTCGGCTACGACGAAACGGCGGCGCTTGCGACGCTCGAATATGCGGCGAAATACCGGGAATCGGTTCTCTACAATCGCTACCAGGCCGGACGGGATCAGATTGCCAGTGGCAAGACCACCGCTCCGTATGCCTACGTGATTCCACAGGGCCAGCGCGATCCGGTCGCGCCGGTCGAAATGCTCCGCCGGCTGGCCTTCGGCGGCGTGCGGGTCTCTCAGCTCACCGCACCGCTGACGGTGGGAGGCTCCACCTACCCGGCTGGAAGCTGGATCGTGCCGACCGATCAGGAATTTGCCGCGATGGCGCGCGAGGTGCTCGACGTCCAGAAATACCCGGACCTTCGTCAGTTCCCTGGTGGGCCGCCGCTTCGGCCCTACGATGCCGCCGGCTGGACTCTGCCGCTCCAGATGGGCGTCGAGGTGGCTGCTGTGACCACGCCCCTCACCGACGAGATGCGAGCGGCGCTGAAGCCGCTCGGCCCGGCCCCCGTTGTTCGCGTCTCGCCATCGCCGTACGCGTCGTCGCCGGCCGATCCCGCGCCATTCGACAGCGTACCCGGCGTCGGGTTCGATGCCAGTCCCCTGGCGGCCGCCATCGTGCCGCCCAAGGGATCGCTGACCGGAAGCGGGCCGGCGCTCGCCGTGAACCCGGCACAGAACAACGCCTTCCGCGCCATCAACCGCGCCTGGAAGGCGGGGGCGAGCGTCCAGCTGGTCGCGAGCAAGGCTGCGGCAGGATCGCGCTATGTGATCTCCGGGTTGTCGGACGCCGCGCAGCAGGAGCTGGTCCAATCGCTGTCGCTCGTCGCCGAGCGCACGACTGCAGGCGCGGGCGCCGTCCTGAAGAAGCCGCGCATCGGCCTCTATCAGCCGTGGAGCGGCAGCATGGACGAGGGCTGGACGCGGTGGATCCTCATCCAGTACGGCTTCGACTTCATCAGCCTGCACCCCGAGGACTTCCATCAGCCTCTTCGCGACAAGGTGGACGTCGTCATCCTTGCCGACGATGCGAGGATTCCTGTGGAAGCCGCGCCAGGCGGCGGCCGCGGTGAGGGCGGCGGCGCAGTGGTCTCCGGGCGCGGACAGGGTGGCCGAGGCGGCGGTGCGGCCCGCGCGACGAGGCCGGAATACGCCTACACATTGACGCAGGCCGATATTCAGGCGTTCGAAACGTTCGTCCGGGGCGGAGGGACCGTCGTGTGCTTCAGCAGCGCGTGCCGCTTCGCGATTCAGCAGTTCAAACTCCCGGTGAAGAACGTTGTCGAAGGGCTGAAGCCGGAAGAGTTCTTCCTGCGAGGATCGATCGTGAGCGTGAGCACGGACCCGAGCCAACCGGTGATGGCGGGCATGGCCGAGAACTCGCCGGTCTTCGTGGACGGAAGCCCGGTGTTCGAGCCCCAGGTCGGCTTCAGCGGAACCATTCTCGCGAAGTACCGCGACTCCGGATCGCCGCTGTTGTCGGGTTACCTGATCGGCGAGAAATATCTCCAGGGCAAGGCCGCCGCCCTCGACGTCGAGCTCGGCCAGGGCCACGTCGTGCTGCTCGGGTTCCGTCCGCAGTGGCGCGGACAGTCCTTCGGCACCTTCCGCGTGGTGTTCAATTCGGCGATCTACGCCAGGTAGCCGGCCCGCCGGCGATCGATCGGCGGGGCGACGGCTCAGTCCTCGACCACGACCTGGTAGTCGTGGCCGTCCCACTGGCCGTCGTCCATCCGCTTGAATGTGAACGAGACAATGGTTCCCGGCGTGGAGTTGGCGATTGGCAGGTCGGCCAGCCACGGGCCCAGGCCGCTCTGGCGCATTTCGACGTCGCGCGACGTCGCCCAGCGGTCAAGGCTCCAGTGGACCAGCGATTTCGCCGGGAACAGCAGGCGCAGATTTCGACCCTTCCCGATTCTTCGAATCTTCTGATGGGTGCTCCAGGTCACGACCTCGGCCCGCTGTCTTCCGACGACGTATCGGGCGAAGGGCTGAGGAGGCGAATCGAACACCCGGCCGTCCTGAAGCGAGCGGCGAAGCTTGACGTATTCGGCGTGAGCCCACACGAGCGGCATCGCCGATCCGGAGGGGCGTCCCGGCGCGAGCTCCCGCTCGGGAATGGCGGCCGCATCCCACACCTGCTCAGGCAGCATGCCGCCATCACTGGCAAAGGCTTCCATCGTGTGCAGCAGCTCGATCGCCGCGTCTGTTCTTCCGGCCGCCAGCTCGTAGTGGGCCCGCTCTCCGGTCAACAGGGGCCACGCCCGGCCAACCCCTGTTCCGTCGAACGGCGAGCCATCGTCGTGCTCCCCATATCCGTCGCCGTTGTAGCGCCGCCACGATCGACCATGCGGCGTCTGCACCTGGAGCAGCGCGTCAACCACCTTCACGGTGTTGAGAATTCGTGGATCGTCTGCGGCCCTCAGGCCGAATCGAACCAGGGCCAGCGCATCCGGGCTCACCAGATGCGAGGCTGGAGCGCCGCTTTCACCTGGAGGCCGATTCTTGATGGGCACGAACCCCTCGGCCAGAGAGTCGGACTCGGCTTCATCCGGCGGCGCGATGCGGACGTAGTACCCGTCGACTCCCTGCTGGCGGGCCAGATCCGTACCGGTCACGTAGGTCCAGCGCTCGACGCCGTCGTTCCAGGAATCGGCCGTCTCGCGAAGGAAGTCGGCCGTCTGCGGTTCGTTGTTGCTGTCAGCAAGGTCGGCGGCGGCCAGCAGCGCGGCGATCTCGACCGCCAGCGTGAACGGGGAAAGCCCTGGATCCTCTTCCCATCGATCCTGCGGCGTGACCGGGCCGGCCGACACCAGGAACGATGCGGCCTTTCGGACCATCGTCCACAGGCGTCCGAGATCGTCGGGCTCGAGCGCTCCGTAGCGGCGGGCGAGATCGACGAGAAGGATCGGAAACGCGGTCTCGTCCATCTGCAGGCCTGACCAGTACGAATCGCCATCCAGCCACATGTTCTGGGGCCAGTGGCCGTCTTCCTCCTGCGTCGACTCCAGGTAGTGAATGACGCGATGTGCGTCGGCTCCGGCACCGGCGGCCAGCAGACCGCCGGCCACTTCGGCCAGATCGCGCGGCCACACGAGGTGATATCCGCCGATATCCTCATCGCCCTTGGCCTGACCCCAGGGGATCGACAGGCTGGCGATGAGGCCGCCGGGGAATCGCTTGGCCTCGTGCGTGCGCATGACGGCGGTGCTGATGCGGTAGAGGTCGCGGCGCCCATCCGAGCTGGCGGGCTCGACCATCTTCGCAAGGACCTCGTGCCACTTGGTCCACTGTGCGGCGAATTTCTTCTCGGCGGAATCGTACCCGCTCTGCAGGCTCGATCGCGCGCGCTGTCCCGCTTCAGATGGGCCGCTGCCAAAGGCGAGAGCGAGGGTGAAGAGCCCGCCGGATTCGGCGAGATTCAGTTCCCCGACCAACGCGACGTTCCCGTGTTCGGCGCGCTCGAATGTCTGCTTGAGCACGCCGTCCCTCGAGAGCTGCTGCCATCCGTCCGAGATCCCGACGAAGCCGGCCGACCCGAGCAGCCAGTCCGGCGAGCAGGCCAGCGCCAGCGCGATGTCCCCGCGCGAGGCAAACAACATCGGGACGCCCTTGTAGTCGCCGACCCACGCCGTGTTGTCGGCGCCCTGGTTGTTGAGATGCGGCGCCAGCAGGGCGTAGAGGTGATAGTCCCCGAGCGATCCCTGCATCGGGGTGAACCGGACACGCTGCAGGATGGTGTCCCGCACCGGATCGGCCACGATCTCCTTGTCGATGCGGTACCGTCCGTCGACGCAGGTGTTGGTGAGCCGGTAGGCGGGCACGCCATCGGCCAGCTGCGCCACCGCGCAGGTCGAGTGTCGCTTTTCCTCCGAGAAGAATCCCGCCCCGTCGGTCACTATCAGGCCAAGGTCACGCGTGCACGCGCGATCGACCCGCGGATAGTAGACCTCGTTGAGGATGCCGTGGCTGAGCGTGAACCACACCCGGCTGGATCGATTCAGCGCCGTCCCCACCCCGTCCTTGGCGCTCGATGTCCATCGGGGCGCGATGCCAGGGGCGCCCGGGGCGATACGATCGGATGTCCTCATGACGGCTCCTCACACTCCGGCTGACCATTCGACGACCGCCTTGATCTCGTCGTCCGGGTGATTGGCGATCGCGCTCGGGGCTTCCGCGACTGTATAGCGGTGCGTGATCAGCTGCTCGAGATGACGGCCCCATTGGCGCTCGGCCGAGGCCAGATCGTCGACGGCCATCTGGAAATGCACGCGTGCCGCGTTGACGCTGCCGACCATCACCTGGTTGCCGAGCACCAGGCCCCGAATCAGGTCGGCGCCCTGGATGTCCACGGGTCGATGGCCCCCCGGGATGCCCGTGAGCACGTAGATGCCGTTTGGCGCCAGCGCGGCCATCAGGTTGAACTCGAGCTGTGCGACGCCGGTCGCGTCGATGATGAGTTCCATCGCACCGATGGCGTCGTCGACGCGGCCGGGTGCGACCTGGCGGCCGTCCACGTAGTGTCCCCCGATGGCCGTCAGCCAGCGTGGCCGCGCGCTGGACTGGTCCACGATGTCCAGCCCGTAGACGTCGGCGCCCCGCAGGCGCAGAGCCACGCCCGCGAGCAGCCCGATCGGGCCAAGTCCGGCGACCATGCAGCGGCGACCGGTGAGCCAGTCGGCAGCCACGGCCGGATCCGGCACCCTGGCGGCCTGGATTCGGATCGCCTCGTCGATCGCCTTTTCCGCGACCGACAGCGGCTCGGTCAGCACGCCGACCTCGGCGAGCTCTCCAGGCACGCGCACTATGTAGCGCTCGCGATCGACGGCGTATTCCGACTGGTAACCGTCCAGGCCCCAGATGCCGCGCTCGAGGTACTTCCCGGTTTCGCACATGTCCTGCCGATCCATCATGCACGGCGGGCACGCCCCGCACGGCCGACGCACCGTGAACACCGCGAAGTCGCCGGCCTTCACGCGAGTGACATCACGGCCTGTTTCCAGCACCCGGCCGAACATCTCGTGCCCGATGATCAGATCGTCGTGCCCCTGCGGGCGTTCGGCGCGGCCGCCGCTGGCCTCCTCCCGATCAGTACCGCAGATGCCGACGCGAATCACCTTCAGCCGGACGTCATCCGGCGCGCTGATGAGCGGATCTGTCCGCTCGACCAGGCGAAGTGTCGTCGATCCGGGAACCACCGAAATTGCTTTCACGTGTGCCTCTCCCTGCTGGCGAGGGCGTCTCCACCGACAGAGACGTCTGGATCCACGGCCGGCTTCAATCCTGGCGGCAGAATCGGAACATGACGTCGTATGCCTAAGACGAGCAGCAGCCCGATCAGGGATCCCGCCATGGCCACCACGGGAACCGCCGCGTAGCCGAGGCCGGCTGCAACGGACCCTCCCGCAACTGACCCGACCACGCCCGCGCCTGCCGTAACGGCATTGAACAGCCCGATGGCCTCGCCCTGTGCAAACGGCGAGAGTTCGGCGGCGAGCGCCGTGCCGCTGACGCTGAGCAGCGACCAGGCGAGCACGACGACGATGAAGCAGAGGGGTGCGAGCCACCGTCCCGATGAGGTCCCGCTCGCGGCGAGGAGCATCATGGCCGCCAGCGCAGCCAGGCGCAGGCCCAGGCCGGCGGTGAGTACCCGCAGGGAGCCGTACCGCACAGCCCATCGGCCTGCCGCGGAGTAGAGCAGCAGGCCGAGCATCGCGGCGAACGCGAACACGCCGGACGCCGGTCCGGGCGGCACGCCGAACAGCCCATTCATGAGCACGGGATACAGCGAGAACACCGCGGCCGATCCTCCAAAGGAGATCGCCCACAGCGCCAGGAACACGCCGAACGGCGAGGTGAGCGCGCGGCCCGGCGCCTTCGGAGTGCTCCAGCCCGCATGATGAAACAGGCCCACCGGCGACCCGACGGCCGACTCGCCATGGCGCACGGCCACGCGCAGCAGCGGCTTGGGAGGTGCCGTGCGCGGCGGAGTCGGTGCCGCCACGAACGCGACCGGAACGGCAACTGCGATGAGGGCCGACGCGACGGCGAGCCCGGCGCGGGGCGCCATCGAGGCGACCAGTCCCGCCGCCATCAGGCCTGCCACCTGGCCGCCTCCGTAGAAGGTCTGCAGCGCACCAATGCGCTGCTCCCACTCGCCGGACGGGTGGCGCTCGACAATGAACAGATTCGCGATGGTTCCCGTAGCGGCCGATCCGATGCCCGCGATGGCGGCCAGAAGAACCTGGATCCCCGGAGCACTGGCGGCCGCAAACGCTGCCAGGCTGATTGCGCTTGCCGCAAGTCCGCTCGTGAGCAGCCATCGATGGGCGCGAAGGCGATCGGCGATCCATCCCCAAAGGGGCGCCGTGAGGCCGCCGAGGCTCAGCGATGCCATGACGAGCCCGACCCGGGCCGCGCCTCCGCCGGTATTCACGACAACAGGGAAGAGCACCGGAATCATGCCGGCCACGGCCGCGCCCTGGAGCGCGTAAGCCGCGTACCACGGCTCGATGGCATGGCTCCAGTCGCGATGCCGGCCGAATAGCGCCGCCGGTCCGGTTCGGTGCCCAGGCATGAGAATCGACGGGTGGTCGCGGGCCGCGGCGCCTGGCCTCGGACGTATTCTCCAGGGCCGGCTCGCTCCTCCGTCATGGCGATCTAAGGATCGCACGACTCGCGGCGTAAGTCTTCTTCTTGACCGCGACGCGGGTGTTTCCTATACTCGTAACGGGCATGCTCACAGCGAACCTCGCCGATCGTCGAAAGCGAATGATGCGCAAGCGGGGCGTGGTGTCGGAGGATGCCTGCATGTCTACATAGCATCGAAGCAAGAAGTAGCCACAGCAGAACCCGCCGACGCATGAAACCGTCGGCGGGTTTTTTTTTGCCGCCGCGGACGACAGGCAAAGGCCGGAGGAGGATCGTTTCATGGGAGCCCCCATCGAGGTCGGAATACTCGGCGCAACCGGGATGGTCGGCCAGTACTTCGTGTCGAGGCTGGCCGGACATCCGTGGTTTCGCCTGACGTGGCTGGCCGCGAGCGGCCGATCGGAGGGTCGCCGTTATGGCGATGTGGTCGCCTGGCGCCTGCCCGGCCCGTTGCCCGAGGCTGCCTCCGGCCTCACCGTCGCCGCCGCGGTGCCGGGGCCGGCAGCGCCGCGCGTCCTGTTCTCCGCCCTTGATTCGAGCGTGGCCGGCGAGCTGGAAACGGCCTTCGCGTCGGCCGGCCACATCGTCGTGAGCAACGCGAAGAACCACCGCATGTCGGCTGACGTCCCCCTGCTCATCCCCGAGATCAATCCCGAACACCTCGGCCTGGTCGCGGTCCAGCGCCGCTCGCGCGAGCGCAGCGGCGCCATCGTCACCAACCCCAACTGCTCGACCGTCGGTACTGGCGATGACGCTCGCCCCGCTGGTGGCGTTCGGCCTTCGGCGCGTCATGGTCACGACGCTGCAGGCGGTGTCGGGCGCGGGCTACCCGGGCGTGCCGTCGCTCGACGTGCTGGGCAATGTGATCCCGTTCATCGACGGGGAAGAGGAGAAGATCGAGGCCGAGACGCTGAAGATCCTCGGGACCCTCACCGGCGCGCAGGTCGAGCCTCACCCGGCCGTGATCAGCGCCCAGACGACGAGAGTGCCCGTGTCGAACGGACACACGATGACCGTGTCGGTGGAGCTCGCCGGGCATCCCTCCATCGACGAAGTGCGGAACGCACTGGTCGGGTTCTCGGGCCGGCCGCAGCAGCTGGCCCTGCCGTCCGCCCCGGCGCGCCCGGTCGTCTATCATCCGGGTCCCGCACGGCCTCAGCCCCGGCTCGATGTCGGCCTGGGCGACGGGATGACCGTCTCGATTGGACGCCTGCGCCCGTGCCCGGTGCTGAGTGTCAAGTATGTCGCGCTCGGAGACAACCTCGTCCGCGGCGCGGCCGGGGCCGCGCTCCTGAATGCGGAGCTGATGTCGGTTGAAGGGATGTTGTCATGATCACAGCCAAGTTCGGCGGCACCTCGGTGGCTGACGCGGCGGCGATATCGCGGCTGGTCGGCATCGTGACCAGCCAGCCCGAAATCCGCGTCGTCGTGGTGTCGGCGCTCTCGGGGGCCACCGACCAGCTGGTGTCCTGCCTCAACGCGGCGGCCGCCGGCCAGGCGGGCGAGGTCCAACGGCTGGTAGCGCTGCTTCGGGCGCGGCACACCACGCTGGGGCTCGATCTGGATGTGGGAGAGCACGTCTGCCGGCACGTCGAAATGGATCTCGTCACACTTGAACGGCTCCTCGCAGGCATCCTCGGGCGGGCCTCGGCGTCACGATCGGACCGGGACAAAGTCATGGCCCTGGGCGAGCTGATGAGCAGCCGCCTCGTTGCGGAAACCCTCAACAGGCGCGGCATCCCGGCGGTCTGGATCGACGCGCGGAAGGTCGTGGTCACCGACGCCCAGCACACCAGGGCTGCGGTGCTCGAAGCCGAAACCCACGCTCAACTCTCGGAGACGGTCAGGCCCGAGATCGACAAGGGGCAGGTGGTCGTGGTGGGGGGATTTGTCGGGGCGACCGTAACGGGGGCGACGACCACGCTCGGGCGGGGCGGATCCGACTATTCGGCCGCGGCGATCGGCTCCCTTCTCGGATGTCGCGAGATTCAGATCTGGACCGACGTGGACGGCATGCTCACCGCGGATCCCCGGATCATCCCGGACTCGCAGCTGGTGCCCCACCTTTCGTTCGCCGAGGCGTCGGAGCTCGCGTACTTCGGGGCCAAGGTGCTCCACCCGAGCACCATCATCCCGGCGATGGCGCGCGATATTCCAGTGCGGATCCTGAACTCGCACCGGCCCGGCGCGCCGAGCACGCTCATCACCGCGCGGGCGCCCGCCTCGGTGCGCCCGCTTCGGGCGATTGCGTGCAAGCGGAATGTGACCGTCATCGACATCACGTCGACCCGGATGCTGATGGCACACGGGTTCCTGAGGCGCGTGTTCGAGGTCTTCGACCGCCACGAGACGGCGGTCGACGTGGTGACGACATCCGAAGTGAGCGTCTCGGTGACGATCGACGATGTCCGCTCCCTTGGCGAACTGGTGGCGGAGCTGAGGACGATCGCCGAGGTGTCATACGAGAGCGGCCTGGGGCTCGTCTGCGCGGTCGGGGAACGGCTGCGCACCGACTTCACCCTCTGCGCCCGCATCCTCCACGCGCTGGGCGGATTACCGCTGCGCATGGTGTCGCAGGCGGCATCGCGGCAAAACATCACCTTCGTGGTGGCGCAGCCCGACCTGGTGACCGCCATGCAGCGGCTTCACGGCGCCTTCTTCGAATCTCCGGGGCCTGGCCGGGACGATGATCACAGGGTGGACGCTCAGCTGAGGGCATCATGACGGCTGAAAGCAATCCGCTTCGCGTGGTGCTGGTCGGTTACGGGCGGATGGGACAGATGGTAGAGGCCATGTGCCCGTCCTACGGCTGCCAGGCGGTGAAGTGGCTCGACGACACCAACAACATCGGTGGTGCCGGCCTGCGGCCCGATACGTGGCCCGGAGCGGATGTGGCGATCGACTTCTCGATCGCGCCGGCCTTCGTGGACAATTTCCCGCGCCTGGCCGCGCTTGGAATGGACGTGGTCGTCGGCACGACCGGCTGGCAGGCCCACGAGCAGGAGCTGCGCGCGGTGGCAGCGCGGGCGGGGATTGGCGTGGTGGCGGCGCCGAACTTCTCGATCGGCGTGGCGCTGTTCGAGGCGATCGCCGGCTACGCGGCGCACCTGTTTGCCGAGCAGCCGCAGTACGGCGCGTGGCTGCACGAGATTCACCATTCCGCCAAGCGTGACGCGCCGTCGGGAACCGCCCTCGTCATCAAGCAGGCGATGGAAAAGGCCGGCTATGCGCGTACGATCGATGTGGCGTCGAGCCGGGCGGGATCGGTGCCAGGCACACACACCGTGGGCTTCGACGGCCCGTGCGAAACGGTGACCCTGTCTCACGCGACCCGCGATCGGGCAACCTTCGCGCACGGCGCACTGCTTGCCGCCAGGTGGGTCCACGGCCGCAAGGGATGGTTTGGCATTCGCGATGTTCTCGGTCTGACAACGGAAACGACATGATGTGTGATCGCACGAGCCCGGGACGGTGACGGGCTGCTCGATTACGCCAGCCAAGGAGAGCCCCCGATGAAGCGAGCCTACTGGACCGGGTGCGGAACCGCACTGGTGACCCCGTTTACCAAGTCCGGAGCCCTCGACGAGCCGGCCGTGCGCCGGCTGACGCGCCGCCAGGTCGATGCCGGGATTCACTTCCTCGTCCCGTGCGGCACGACCGGCGAGAGCCCGACGCTGACACCCCAGGAACGCGTGCGTGTCGTCGAGCTCGTGCTCGAAGAGGCGGCGGGACGCGTGCCGGTGCTCGCGGGCGCCGGCGGAAACAACACCGCGGAGGTCATCGAGGCGGCCGAAGCCATGAAACGGGCCGGGGCCAACGGCATCCTCTCGGTCACCCCGTACTACAACAAGCCGAGCCAGGAAGGGCTCTTCCAGCACTACCGCGCGATCTCGGAGCAGGTGAGCCTCCCGATCATCGTCTACAACGTGCCGGCCCGGACCGGGTGCAACGTTGAGGTGGCGACCCTGATCCGGCTGGCGGGATTGCCGGGCATCGTGGGGGTCAAGGAAGCCTCGGGGAACATGACCCAGATTTGCGAAGTGTGCCGATCGGTGCCGAACGATTTCGTGGTGTTGTCCGGCGACGATGCGTTGACGTTGCCCGCCATGGCGGTCGGGGCGCGGGGCATCATCTCGGTGGCGTCCAACGAGGCGCCTGCCGACATGGCTCAACTGGTCGAGGCCGCGGAGTCGGGCGACTTTGCGAGGGCTCGCTCCCTCCACGTGCGGCTGATGCCGTTGATGCAGATCAACTTCGTCGAGGCCAATCCGATCCCCGTCAAGGCCGCGATGGCGATGATGGGGCTGCTCGAGGAGCGCTACCGCCTGCCGCTGGTTTCTCCATCCGAACAATCCCGGGCCCGCCTGGCCGCCGTGCTGCGCAGCCATGGGCTCATCCAATCGGCGAGCGCCGCGTGAACAACGGCGACCGCCAGACAGGAACATCGATGGGCACCACGAATTCGGATCTGCGCGCCGAGATCGAGCGACTGGCCGATCAGGCCGCTGAGGTCGACCGCACCGCCGCACGCGCGGCGTTCGCACGGCTGCGTGACGCGCTGTCGCGTGGCGAGGTTCGCGCCGCCGAGCCGGATCCCGCATCGCCGGGCGGATGGCGGGTCAACGCGTGGGTCAAGCGCGGCATCCTGCTGGGCTTTCGGTGCGGAGCCATCAGCGACGCGTCGGTGCACCCGGAGCGCCTCCCGTTCTTCGACAAGGACACGCTGCCGCTGAGGCGGCTGGACGTGGCGATGGGCGTTCGCCTCGTGCCGGGCGGATCTTCGATCCGCGACGGCGCGTACATCGGCCACGGCGTGATCTGCATGCCGCCCATGTACATCAACATCGGTGCCTACGTGGGCGAGGACTCGCTCATCGACTCCCACGCGCTGGTCGGATCCTGCGCGCAGGTCGGGCGGCGGGTCCACGTGAGCGCCGGCGCACAGATCGGCGGCGTGCTCGAACCGGTTGGCGCGCTGCCGGTCATCATCGAAGACGACGTCCTGGTCGGCGGAAATACCGGCATCTACGAGGGGGCGATCATCCAGTCGCGCGCGGTGATCGCAGCCGGGACCGTGCTGACCGGATCCACGCCCGTCTACGATCTGGTGAAGGAAGTCGTGCTGAAGCCGGGCCCGTCCACCCCGCTCGTGATTCCGCCGTCGGCCGTCGTCGTGCCGGGCGCAAGGTCGATCAAGACCGGCGCGGGAGCGGCGTGGGGGCTCTCACTCTCGACGCCGGTGATCGTCAAGTACCGCGATTCGCGCACCGACACACGGACCGAGCTCGAAGCATGGCTCCGATAGACGTCGCGCGTCTGACGCGGGCGCTGGTGGACATCGACTCGACGACGGGCCGCGAGCAGGCCGTGGGTGCGTTCCTCGGGGATTGGCTCCGCGAGCGCGGCTACCACGTGATCGAGCAGGAGGTGGATGGCGGACGCGTCAACCTGTTCGCGACGCTCGACGATCCGGTCGTGGTGCTGTCAACGCACTACGACTGCGTGCCGCCGTTTCTCGCGAGTTCCGAGCGCGACGGGAAGATCTTCGGACGGGGGAGCTGCGACGCCAAGGGCATTCTTGCGGCGCAGCTGGCGGCAGCCGATGAGCTGGCCTCCGCCGGGGAGTCGCGGGTGGGGCTCCTGTTCGTCGTCGGGGAGGAGCGCGGCAGCGACGGCGCCCGCCGCGCCAACGAGATCGCGCCGGGCTCGCGCTATCTCGTCAACGGCGAGCCGACCGACAGCCGCCTCGGCATCGCGACGCGCGGGGTCCTGCGGGTCAAGCTGAAGGCCACGGGCCGCGCGGCCCACTCGGCGTATCCGGAGCGCGGCGAGTCTGCCATCGAGAAGCTCGTCGACGCACTGGTCGCGCTGCGCAGGCTACCGCTCCCGGTCGACGGCGACCTCGGGCCGACGTCGTATTCGGTCGGGCTCATTGCCGGGGGCATCGCGCCCAACGTGATGCCGCCTTCGGCCGAGGCGGAAGTGGTCTTTCGGACCATCGAAGACGCATCGACGACAGGACAGGCGCTGGAGGCCCTGCGTCGATGGGTGTCCGTTGAGGACGTGCTCGAGATCCCGCCGGTGCGGATGAAGACGCTCCCGGGCTTCGAGAGTGCGGCGTTTTCGTTCACGACGGACGTTGCCGCTGCTGAATCGGTGGGGCATCCCGCTGCTGCTGGGCCCGGGTTCGATCCACACCGCCCACACCGACCAGGAGCACGTGGCGATCGCGGAGCTGCTCGCGGCCGTCCCCCTCTACGTCCGGCTGGTCCGGCAACTGCTGGCCGAGTAGCCACTGCGCGATGAATCTGCGGCCCGATCGTCCTCGCGTCTATTGCCAGACGATCGTGACCACGAAGGTGCCGGCATTGTCGCCCAGGTAATCGTCATTGATGCCGAGCATCAGGCGGCCCGACGCCGGCATGGAGATCGGCTGCGAGCTGGAGCCGATCAGGAATGGCGCGCCGTTGCCCACTGCGCCGATGAGCGCTCCGAGCGGCGCGTTTCGCAGGGGATATCTCGAGCCTCTCGCTTGTGAGGTCCCCTCCGGTCCGACCGCGGCCCCCCCTTCCGACACCGTGATCGTTCCCCTGACGCTGAAGACGATGCGATCACCGCGCTGGACGTCGAATCCGGTGTCGACCCACTCCTGGTTTCCCTGGACGCGGATACGGTCGCCGGACGCGTCGCCCGTCTGGCGCTGGCCCGCCGTTCCGGGCCTTTGCCGCTGGCCCGCTGTTCCAGGCCTCTGCCGCTGACCGGCGGTTCCCCTCGTCTGGCCCTGCCCCCCCGTTCCCACCGTCTGGCCCTGCGGCGCAGCCGCGTTGTAGGCCAACCGCGCGACCGGCGGATTCAAGTAGAGGCGCGCGACGTCGCGTATGGGGTAGTCCAGGCGCTGCCCGGACTGGTTGACCCATTGAACGTTGTCGTTCCCGATGATGTTGTGCAGGCGTCCGACAACCGTCGTACCATTCCGCATCACCATCACGCCTGTCGAGCTGTCACCGGGCAGGGCGTCGAGTTCCGCCCTCGACGGGTTGCCGCCGACGAAGTCGATGGCGGCGACCTGGTTCATGGGGATGGCGACGTCGCTTCCTGCCACGTTCACGTGGAACTGGAGGTTCACGATGTTGTTGCTGCCCTGGCCGTAGATGAGGCTGCCGCTCTGTCGCTGGCCGTTGGTCAGCACGAAAGTCGCAGATTCGGCCGCCCAGCCTGAGCCGGCAGCTGTGGCAATGAGAACGGCCGAGACCAATGCTCGACGAATCATGCTGTCCTCCTGGTGAGTGTCGTGCAGTACGAAGGCGCCAAACGGCTAACCGGTTTCAGGGAGCGGGCCGGCCCGGGCAAAAGGCGAACTGGCCCCAGGCTCGAATCCCGGCACCGCAACCATTCTCGATCAACCCGGTCCAGGTTTCTGTGCAGTTGTGAACACCTTCCGGCCGTCGGTGGCGGCAGGCCCTACCAGATCTTCACGCGCTGGGCCGGCTCGATATACATCTTGTCGCCGGGCTTCACGCCGAACGCGGCGTAGAACTCGGGAATGTCTCCGAGCGGCGCCGTTGCCGCGCACCTTCGACGGGCGCGTGCACGTTCGAGAGCACCTGCTGCCGCAGCGCGTCGTCGCGCTCTTTCGACCGCCACACCTGCGCCCATCCCATGAAGAACCGCTGGTCGCCGGTCAGCCCGTCGATCACGGGCGCGGGCTTGCCGCCGAGCGACATCTGATAGGCGCGATAGCCAATCGTCAGGCCGGTCAGGTCGCCGATGTTCTCGCCGAGCGTCAGCTCGCCGTTCACCTTCAGCCCGGGCAGCACTTCGTATGCCGGAAAACTGCGCCACCAGGCGCGCGGTCCGCTTCTGGTACTCGGCCGCGTCCTTGCTCGGTCCACCAGTCGCGCATCGTGCCGGTGCCGTCGAACCGCCGGCCCTGGTCGTCGAAGCCGTGGCCCATCTCGTGGCCGATCACCGCGCCAATCGCTCCGTAGTTCACCGCATCGTCGGCCGCCATGTTGAAGAAGGGCGGCTGGAGGATCGCGGCGGGAAACACCACCTCGTTGCGGACGGGGTTGTAGTAGGCGTTGATCGTCTGCGGCGTCATGCCCCATTCTTCGCGGTCGATCGGCTTGCCCGTCTTGGCGAGCTGGAACGCGAGCTCGGCCGCCTGGGCGCGCATCATGTTGCCGACCAGGTCGTCGCGGACAATCGGCACCTTCGAGTAGTCGCGCCACTTGTTCGGGTAGCCGATCTTCGGCGTGAAGGCGGCGAGCTTCTTCTGCGCCTGCGCCCGGGTTTCCGGGCTCATCCACTCGAGATGATCGATGCCGTCCTTGTAGGCCAGGCGGAGGTTGGCGACCAGTTGCTCCATGCGCGCTTTGGCCTGGGCCGGGAAGTGGCGCTCGACGTAGAGCTTGCCGAGCATCTCGCCGAGGTTGCCGTCGATGGCCTGCGACGGCCCGCTTCCAGCGCGGGCGCTGAGCTCGGGCGTGCCGCTCAGCGTCTTGCCGTAGAACTCGAAGCGCGCGTCGACGAACGCCTTCGACAGGTACGGCGCGTAGCCGCGGACGAGCGACGACTTGAGATACGGCTTCCAGCGATCGACCGGCCAGTCGCTGACGGCGGCCGCCACGGCCTTCACGTAGCTCGGCTGCCCGACGATGAGGGCCGGCGCCGACGCGAGCTTCAGCTCGCCGGTCCACGCGGCCCAGTCGAAGCCGGGGAACTGGGCGGCCAGATCGGCGGTCGCCACCTTGTTGTACATCTTCACCATGTCGCGCGTCTCGACGTTGGTCCACTGGTTCTTCGCCAGGTGCGTCTCGAGCGCCATGATGTCGGTGGCGGCGGCGTCGGGCGACGGCAGGCCCGCGAGCTTGTTCATCGCGGCGAGGAAGCTGACGTACTTCGTTCGGTACTCGGCCAGCTTCGCGATCGTCCTTCATGTAGTAGTCGCGATCGGGCAGGCCGAGGCCGTTCTGATAGACGAAGGCGGCGTTGGTCTTCGGATCCTTGAAGTCGCCCTCGGTGAAGGCGGCGAGCGGCGTGTCGCAGCCGAGCGTGAGCATGTGGGCGAACGCCTTCGCGAGGTCGGACCTGGTCGTGATCGCGTCGATCGCGGCCAGTTCGGCCTGCAGCGGCGTGATGCCGAGCGACGTCGATCTTCGCTTCGTCCATGAAGCTGGCGTAGAAGTCGCCGATCTTGCGGGCGTCCGATCCGGGCGCGCCGCCTGTCTTGCCGGCCTCTTCGACAATGGCGCGCAGGTCGTCCTGGGCCTTGTCGTACAGGATCTCGAAGCTGCCGTAGGAGGGCTTGTCGGCGGGAATGGGTGTCTTGTCGAGCCACGCGCCGTTGACGTAGCGGAAGAAGTCGTCCTGCGGGCGCACGGACTTGTCGAACGCCGCGACATCGATGCCCGACACCAGCGGCGGCGCGGCCGGCTTCTGGGCTGCCACCGTCGAGATCGCCGCCATCCCCGCCAGCACGCACCACGCAATCATCCGCTTCATCAAGACCTCCCTGGCCTGAGCCAGTCGTTCGGGGCGAACCCCCGCGCCATGCCACATTTCTTCGACGCAGGCCTCCGGCGCGATGTTCCTCAGTCGGCCCTGTCACCAACCATTCTACCGGGATGGTCGGCCTTCCGTCCGCACAAGGGGCACAGCGGCCCCGGAACGCTCCACTCGTTGTAGCATGTGGATATGACTGACACGCGCCGCTTCGATGAGATTGCTGCCACGTGGGATGCGGACCCCATGCGAGCCAGGCTCGCCGGCGCCATCGCCGATGCCGTCGAACGACAGGTCGTGCTCGCGCCGACGATGGACGTGCTGGATTTCGGGTGCGGGACGGGGTTGCTGAGCATGGCCCTGCTGCCGAAGGTGCGCAGTGTGACGTCTGCGGACACCTCGTCGGGCATGTTGGGCGTGCTCGAGGGAAAGGTCCGGGCGCAACGGCTGACGTCTGTGAAGACCGTCCTTCTCCGCCAGGAAGACGACTACGCGCTTTCCGGCGAGCACGATCTGATCGTCAGCAGCATGACCCTGCACCACGTGGCGGATCTCGGCCGCCTGTTCGCACGATTCCGGCGAGCACCTGCGCCCGGGCGGTCACATCGCGCTCGCAGATCTGGACACTGAGGATGGCACCTTCCACGACGCCGGGGTCTCCGATGTCTTCCACCGCGGCTTCGACCGGTCCGCGCTGAAGGCCTTGCTGGCGCAGGCCGGCTTCGAGGACCTTGCGGATACCACGGCCTTCGTCCAACACCGCAACGATCGGGACTATCCCGTGTTTCTCATCAGCGGGCGCGTGCGCGGATAAGTCAGCGTCGCTGAGAGGGTGCGAGGCTGCCCGGCCGCGCGCCTGCTGCATCGGTTCCGGGTCCCCGCCCTCGCACCCGCGGGCGCGGCGGTACCCGGGTGCCGCGTTCACGGCACTTACTAGCCTGAAGACGTCCGCATGGAAGGCCCGCGGCGTGTCGCGCCGCGGGCCTCCGGCCCGCTCTGGACGGATCGGTCCCCGCCTCTTTTCCCGCCACCTCCAACCGACCAGCGAAGGGCCTGGCAGATCGGCGCGGGTCCCTACGACGCCGCGCGGCGCCTGGCGATGATCATCCGGCGGACCTTCTCGCGGATCGTTCCCGCCGCGACGTGCACGTAGTCGGGATGTTCGATCATGTCGATCTCGGCAGGCAGCGTGATGAGGTCCGCGTCTGGCGGCACGATCGCGTGCTCCTGGTAACGGACGAGCGTCCGCTTCCAATCGGCGGCCACGGCTTCGTAGCTCTGGTGAATCTCGCGCAGGTAGTCCACCGAAATGGTTTCCGCGTAGGCATCGCCCTCGGCCGCCCGCTTCGCCCGCCGGCGCTCGAGCAGATCGGGCTCGGTCCGCAGGTACACGGTCAGGTCGGGCAGGCGGATGTGCTCCGCCCTCAACGTCTGGTGGAACAGCGTGCGGTAGAGCTTGGCGTGCGCGGGCGGCATCTCGCCGGAGTCGATCATGCGCGCGACGAACACCTCCGGGCCGTCGATGAACGGCCGGTCCTCGATGATGATGACGCCTCGCGAGCTCTCGCGGGTCATCAAGTGGCGGATTTCCCGCTGCTGCATCGTGCGCATGTGGAGGAACGCGAGCTCGGTGGGGAAGATGTTCGCGACGCGGTCGTGGTAGAAGAGCGCGAGGCACTCGTCGATGAGCGATCCCTTCTCGACCCGCTCCGAGAAGGAGTGGAGCTCGGCTCCGTCAAGCAGCGTCTCCAGATCCTGCCTATATGGATCGCGGGCGAGGGCGCGCATCAGCGTCGTCTTGCCCGAGAACAGATTGCCCATGATGCCGATATGAAAGTTCAGCTTCATCAATGCCCCCGACGGCTCTGGCCCACTGGCCGGCCGGGCCACAAGTTTATACCAACGGAAGGCGAGCCACGCCCGCTGCTCCGGGCCGCCTGACTCACAACGTGGGGGATTCTCTTTCCGGCATCATCGGTGGCGTCGAGGCGGGGTCGTGCGGCGCGCCAGCAGGTCGGAGTAGGACACGCCGAGCAGGCTCGCCGGCTCGATCTTCAGTTGCTCGATCAGTGTCTGCATCGTGTGCCGGGCCTGACCGAGGCCTGCGGTGACGGGCACTTCGATTTCCAGGAACCTGCCGAGCCTGTCGACAGCGTCGAGGTGAATCCGGGTGTCACCGAGCAGCCAGAGCTCTCTGCGCTTCCGCACGCAGACACCGGGCGTGAACATCGCCCTGAGCAGGCGCAGCGTATGCGCGGCATCGGCGGTCGGCAGCTTCTGGTATTCGCTCGCCCTTGGCCGGGTGGCGTCCGGGCGCATGTAGAAGATGAGCTCGGCCGCTCGCTCGCCCTTGCGCTGGCGAAGCTTCAATCGGCCGCGCGGGACCGAGAAGTACCAGTCGGCCTGGACGAGCGGCTTCGGTTCGCGCCTGGCGCCGAGCCTGCGGAGGGTGCGTCGGGCAGCCGTGAGGTCGGCGGCGATCGCTTTGATTTCCAAGTTCTTCATCGGCGGGCACCACAGGCGCGGGACGGCTGAGCAGGGCAGATACTCGAGGCGGCCGGACGGCTCCGCCCGGTGCCGGTCGACGACTGATCTGAACCGCGGTTGGACGACGATCCCGATTGACCCGGGAACTCGGAAGACTGAGCGACAGTATAATTCCTGCAGTGCACTCTGCCATCCTCGACTGCGGCCCGGCCGCCCGGCTGTGAGAGGGGAGTCGGGTTGCCTGCATGAGGTTCCCGATGCATCAGGTCGTTGGACGAAGCTGCCTGGGGGCCTTGGTTGTCGCCCTGATCGCGACACCTCACCTGGCGTTTGCGCAGACCGACGAAATCCAGGTGTACGACGGCAGTCTGGCCAAACCAGGCGTCTTCAATCTGACCCTCCACTCCAACTTCACGCCGAGCGGCGTGAGCATTCCAGCGTTTCCTGGCGCGGTCGTCGCCGACAAGTCCTTGAACGGCGTCCCCGAATGGGCGTACGGCGTCAGCCGATGGTTCGAGGCCGGGCTCTACCTTCCCGTGCTCAGCAGGGACAAGAACACCGGATGGGGAGTCGACGGCCTCAAAGTGCGTGCGCTCTTCGCCACGCCGAATGCGGACGAGCGCAGGTTCTTCTACGCCGTGAACCTGGAGTTCAGCTACAACGCGCGGCGATGGAACACCACGCGCTTCACCTCCGAGGTTCGCCTGATCGTCGGGTGGCATTTCAAGCGGTTGGACCTCATCGTCAACCCGATCTTCGATACCGCCTACGACGGCATCGGGAAGCTCGATTTCGCACCGTCCGTGCGCCTGGCCTGCAAGGTCTCGCCAGCCTGGGATCTGGCTCTCGAGGAGTATGCCGATTTCGGTCCCGTGCATCGTTTCAGCGCGGGCCGCGACCAGGCGCACATGCTGTTTGGCGCCGTGGACCACGACGGCAAGTACCTGGATGTCGAGGCCGGCGTCGGCGTCGGCCTGACCCCGGCGTCGGACAAGCTCACGTTCAAGCTGATGCTGTCTCGCGACCTCAACCCCAAGAAGTGAGAGGCATTCGCAATCGGCCGCGTCGCATTCCAGCGATTCAGGCTATTGACAGTGAACATGGACGATGTCATAATTAGGTCATGCCATCCGAGGACCAGTTCGACATCCGCGGCCTCTGCGAGCAGTCGGGCGTCAGTCCCAGGACCATCCATTTCTACGTGCAGCAAGGCCTGCTGAAGGGGGCCGGCTCGCGAGGCCCCGGTTCGAAGTACGACCGGGGCCAGCTCAACCGGCTGCTGCTGATCCGTGAGTTGCAGAAGAACCACGTGCCGCTTGCGGAGATTCGCACGAGGCTCTCGGGGCTGACCGATGAAGATGCGGCGGAGTTGCTGCGGGAGTCACACCGCGCGAAACCGCAGACCGGTGGGTCGGCCCTGGAGTACATCCACGGCGTACTGTCGGGAGGGGACACTCTGACAGGGCGCACGCGGCCATCAACGCTGGCGAGCGCATCGATCAGGTCCGCGCCTGGACCTTCAGTGCCTCAGGCTCCAGCGACCCCTGGCGGGGAGCGGTCTCAATGGGACCGGATCGTCCTCGCTCCGGACGTGGAACTGCATGTCCGCCGGCCGCAGAGCCGGTACCAGAATCGTCTCATCGAGCGGCTTCTGTCGGCCGCGCGCCAGGTCTTCGGAGAGGAGCATTCATGACGTTCAACGTTCGTGCTGACCGGACCCTTGTCGGAACCACAGAAGGTGGCCGAGCCCTGGCGCTCGCGACCATCACCGCTCCAGATCTGCCGCCGAAGGCCGGGCGGATTCCTGTCAACGTGGCGATTGTGCTGGATCGCTCCGGATCGATGGGCGGTCAGAAGATCCGCCTCGCGCGAGCAGCGGTGCAGCAAGCCCTGGGCATGCTGCATCCGACGGACCGGTTCGCCCTGGTAGCCTTTGACCACGAGGTGACGGTGCTGACCGAGACTGCGCCGGCGTCGCGAGAGGCAGTCGACAACGCCCTGCGCCAGCTCGCCGAAATCGACGCCAGGGGCAACACCGATCTCTCCGGCGGCTGGCTCCGGGGGTGCGAGCAGGTTGCGCTCGGCCTCGAGGCAGCGCGCATCGGCCGCTGCCTGCTGTTGACCGACGGGCTGGCGAACCATGGAATCACCGATCCGGCAGTCCTGTCGGAGCATGCGACGGCGCTGCGCCAGCGCGGCATCGTGACGTCCACGTTCGGCATCGGGGCGGACTTCGACGAGAACCTGTTGCAGCAGATCGCCACCGCCGGCGGCGGGCATTTCTATTTTGTCGAGAAGGCGGTGCAGATTCCCGACCTGCTGACCAGTGAACTGGGCGAGGCCCTCGAGGTTGCCGTGCGCGACGTCGTGCTGGATGTCCATGGCCCCGCCGGGGTCAAGATGGCGTGCCTCAACGATTTTCCCGTCGAGCCGAAGCCGGCCGGGCCCGTCGTCCGAATCGGGGACCTCGTATCCGGGCAGGAACTCGCGATTGTCGTCGAGTTCCACTTCGAGCGCGGGAATCCCGGCCAGATCATCCCCGTGGAGTTCGTCCTCTCGGCGGAGGGCATCGAGGCGCCTGCGGGATTTGGCACCCTCACGTGGATGGTCGCAGACGATGACGCGGTGAAGAACCAGCCCTGCGACTGGGTGGTGGTGCGGGCCTGGGCGGAGCGCGTATCGGCGCGCGCGCGTCTCGAGGCGTTAGCGCTGAACAGAAGCGGGCGCTACGCCGACGCCGGGCGGGCGATGCGCGTCGCCGCGGAACTGGTGCTTCGGGAAGCCGGCGCGGACGAGGCCGTGCGCGAAATCGGCGAGCGCATGAGGCTCGAAGCCGACGGTTTCGAAGAGCAGCTGTCGGCCATGGAGTCGAAACAACGCCACTTCGCTGCGACCAGTGTCCTCCGCGAGCGGACCTTCGAAGGGAAGTCACGACGGAAGTAGAGGGACGGCGGAGCGCCTCCTGCCGGGTATCCATCATGGTGCTCCGGCCGCACCCTGACGGCCCATGGTGAGCGCCGACGGGTGACCGCGGATCGTTGGGCAGGCAGGACGGCTGCGGATCAGCTATCAACCGGTCGAGTGGATCACGGCAGAAGGGCGCCATCAGCTGGAGGGACGCGTGGCCCTCGTGGTTCTTCTAAGAGGGGTCAATGTCGGTGGTCATAAGACCTTTCGACCGACCCGGCTCGCCGAGCAACTGAAGCACCTCGACGCCGTCAACATCGGCGCGGCGGGCACCTTTGTGATCAGGCGGCCTGTCACTCGGGCGCAACTCCGCGCAGAATTGACATCCAGGCTTCCGTTCAAAGCGGAGGTCATCATCTGCCAGGGCCGCGAGATTGTCAGGTTGATGGCTCAGAATCATTTCGCGGGCCAGCCCACGCGATCCGACACGGTCCGCTTCGTGAGCGTCCTGTCTCGACGCTCACGCTTGGCGCCGTCGATGCCCATCAGCTTTCCTTCAAGGGGCACCTGGCTGCTGAAAATCCTCGCGAGGGACGGCCGGTTCATTTTCGGCCTGTACCGGCGCCACATGAAGGTTATCGGCTACCTGGGCACGATCGACCGCCTCTTTGGTGTACCGGTCACCACGCGCAACTGGAATACCATCACCGGCATCGTCAGAGTTCTTGGTAAGAGAGGGCCTGATCGACTGTCTCTCGAACAACGACGGGAGTGAACGGCCGGGGAGATACGTAACAGATCAGTTCGTCTGGACTCTTCTGTTACCCTTGTGCCCGACCGTACCCTGGCGAGGACTAATAAGGGGTCGCACCGGCCTGACGGACCGCGGCTGTGGGTGAGCGCCCATCGTCAGGCGGCGGACACACGTCGCTCGCTCGGCTCACGAGCGTCTTGGTGTCCGGCGGGAGAGGGCATGTCCTTTCTTCGAAGCTCGTGGACGATGGTCCTTGCGATATTGCTCAGCGGAACGATGTCGTTCCTTTCCGCCGGGATCCATCATGTCTGGATTCTCGCCTGGATTGCGCCCATCCCGATTCTTGTCGTGGTGTTGGATCTCGACTCCAGACGCGCCGCGGCGTCGGCGTTCGTCGCCTCGGCGATCGGCGCGCTGAGCTTCGTCCTGACCTACCGCAGTTTCCCGCCGTTCGTACTTGCTTCGATGGTACCGCTCTTTGCCGTGCCGTTCACGTTGACTGCCCTGGTATGGCGTGCGATCTCGCGACGCGCAGGGCTTCCGGTGGCTGTCGCGGCGTATCCGGCGCTCGTCACGTCGGCGGAATACCTGATGTCACTGCTCTCCGCCCAGGGGACGTTTGGGAGCCTGTCGTACACGCAGGGCGACGTTCCGGCGATCCTCCAGATCGCCTCAACCACGGGACCCTGGGGAGTCACCTTTCTTCTCACTCTTGTTCCTGCGGCGCTCGCTATCGCGTGGCGCAGTCGCCACGAGCGCAGAATCGCGATATCCGCAATCGCGCTGGGATTTTCGCCTCTCGCGCTAGCCTTCCTGTTCGGCGCGGTGCGCCTTGCCGGATCGGCACCCGCATTTCACGTGCGGGTTGGACTGGCGGTCAGCGACGTCGAATTCGGCCGGCACTATTCCGCCGAGACTTCAGTCGAGGGCCTGCCCGTCGTTCAGGCCCACGTGGATCGCGCCATGGCCTTGGCGAAGGATGGCGCCCAGGTCGTCGTGCTACCGGAGAAGTTCGTCGGTGTCACGCCGGAGTATGAGGATGCGGCGCGCACCCTCCTCGGCAACGCGGCGCGCGATCAGCACGTGACGATCGTTGCCGGCCTCAATCTGATCGGCAGGCCGGAGCGGCGAAACGTCGCCATCGTCTTCGGCGCCGACGGCAAGACGGAGCTGGAGTACGACAAGCAACACCTCGTTACCGGCCTCGAGGCGGGCTATCATCGAGGTGAGGCGATCGGCCTCATCGCCGGCACGACCCCTCCCGCCGGAGTTGCGATCTGCAAGGATCTCGATTTCGTCCCCCTCGGCCGCGAGTACGCCCGCGCGGGCGTCGGGCTGCTGCTCGTCCCCGCATGGGACTTCGTGAACGACGGCTGGCTGCACAGCCGGATGGCCGTGCTCCGAGGTGTGGAGGGAGGCTTCGCCGTGGCCCGCAGCGCCGCCGAGGGCCTGCTGACGGTCAGCGACGCCTACGGCAGGATCGTGGCGGAGCGGACTTCGAGCGAAGAGCCAGACGTGCGCCTGGCCGCGAACGTGCCGGTTGGGCCTGGCGGTACGTTCTATAGTCGGACGGGTGACTGGTTCGCGTGGTTGTGCGTCGGCGGCGTCGTTGCCTGCATCGCTCTTTCCCGGAGGAATCGCCACCTGCCAGGCCAGTGAAGATCCCCGCCCGCCAGCGCGAACGAATCTGGCGTGCCGCGGCTCAGGTGCCAGAGTCACCCTGATGTCAGGAGGTCAGCCAACCTTGAGTTGCTCCGTCCTATGATCCGACATTTCCGGTTTGGCTTCTCATGATCGGCAACACCCTGCGTCGGTTCGACCTTTCTGATGTCGAAAGTCCTTATCGCCGGCGTCGCACCTCACGACCACTGCCGTCGCGATCGGAATTCCAGCTGACAAGGATGCCGCCGCTCACGCTTCTCGGCCACATTTCCCGCGACCCGCCCTCTTTTCGTCCAGACGATCTTCTGGCGTCATCGTCCGTCAACCCGCCGGGGAGTCTCCCTTCGCACTGTGTGCTTGACCCCTGGCGACCTGGTTCTGCAATGGGTCAGCAGCGGTAAGAGTCAGGCTTCGCGGCGGCTGACATCCAAATGACCACCGAACCAGGGAAACGCACACTCGTCGTTACCCGGGCCTTCAACGCACCCGTCAAGGAAGTGTGGAACGTCTGGAGCGAACCCGCGCTCGTGATGTAGTGGTGGGTGCTAACCGGCTTTACCTGCCAGTGGTCGAACTTGGCTGGACGGTTGGTCCAATGATGGAGATGTCGAAGATGGGAGTGGAGCAGTGCTTCGATAAGATGGCTGGGCTCTATTCTGAATGAGCAGTGGGCTGACACCGGGCTACTCGATTCCACACGGTGTCGATGTTGACGTGCACGTGTGCTGCCGGCCAGGAGCCGGCAGCACACGGTCGTCTTCGAAGCTCGAACCGTTACCTCTTCGCGTTCTGCTCGACGATCCACCGCGCCACCTGCGGCATCACGGTCGGGTAGTACTCCACCGCGCAGTGCTCGCCGAGGCCGAGCAGCCACAGATCGCCGGCTTTCGCCGCCTGCCAGGTCGACATCAGGTCGGCCGGCGTGCTGCCGGGATCGCGCGTGCCGTTGACCACGAGCAGAGGCCCGTTGATCAGCTTGTCGCCGGGTTTTGACTCAGGCGCCAGCGAGTTCTTCCCACCGAGGTGCAGCGCCCCGCAGAAGGCCACCGTCGCGGTGACGCGCGGGTCGTTCTTCAAGGCTGCACGCAGGGAAGCGCCCGCACCATAGCTCTGCCCGAACAGGCTGATGTGCTTGGTGTCGATATCCGTTCGCTTCAGGTAACCGTCCAAGAGGGCGAGGTGGGCGTCCGTCTTGGTGTCTCGCTCCCAATTCCTGCTCTCGCCGAATCCGGGCAGATTGAAGGTGGCGACGGCCAGCCCTTGGGCAAGAAAGTCCTGGACGGGCTTGAAGTGGTTCGCCTTGTACCTGATCGACGCCCCCGGCGTAGAGGACGAGCGGTGGCTTCTCGACGCCCACCGGCTTGTGCAGATAGCTGGTGATGAAGCCGTCCCTGAACGGGATCTTCACCACCTCCAGCGGAACGTCCATCAGCTTTCCGAGCTTCTGATACGCGCGCAGCTGCTGATCGTAGTCCTTCGCCTCCTCGGCGTTGGTGATCCTCGGGAACCAGCCGAGTGCGTAGTAGGCGACCGACGCCACGTAGGCGTCCCAGGCTGCCCGGCGCGGCCCGGACTTCACGAACTTGTCGCCGAGGTTCTCGTAGTACTCGCCGAGCACCCGCCACTCGTAAACCCAGGAACCGGGGGCATCGCCGTCCTGCTTGGTGATTCGCGCGACGGTCTGGCGGATGATGTTCTCATCTCCGCCGAGCGCGATCGTGTAGGCGCGAACCCGGCGCTCTTCCAGCACCCCATGCCCGTCTTTCACGTTCCCTGTGTTCTGGGAGGGCTGAGCGTAGCTGGCTGAGGCAGCCAGAAATGAAAACAGTGGCACGGCGACGCAGATCGCCACGGATCCGCGAAATGCCCGTGCAAGGGGCTTCCTGATAGGAGGCATGGGAGTGATCCTTTCTGTGAATAGATTGGGACGAAAGGCGGAGTATAGCACTCGGTGCGCCTCGGACCGAACGGATTCCTCGACGAATTCCTCGACGGAAGCCCCGCAGCGGGCTCACGCCCCGAATTGCCCTCGTTTGGGCGAGCCAGCATCCGATGGGGAGGCTGGCTGGAGTCCGCCTCCGCCACGCTTCGGTCTGCGATCGTCCTCGCGCTGGTCTGGCGACACAGCTCTTCCCGCAGACTGGATGGCTTGCCTGGCCGAAGCTCGCGGCATTCGCCTCGGCCAGGTTCCTGGCCTGTCATGAGGGAGGCTGATGATGGTGTCCCTCGACTCCCTGGCTTCGATACTCCGCTCGGGACACCACTCGACTCAGTCGAATGGCCTGCCACGAGCGAAGGAGCGGAGCGACTGAGTCGAGTGGTGCCGGAGGAGGGAATTGAACCCACACGGGGGGTGAACCCCACGGGATTTTGAGTCTATCCCGGCGAGCGAAAACAGGCCGAAAACCCGCGATTCTTGGCCGAGTTCTCGATCGGTATCTTGGGTGGCGTTGGGTGTGACGTGAGCGAGCCCGGAAGGTCATCGGGCACATTTGCGGGCACAGGCGTACAATCGGCATTCGGCGGCTAGGGTCGCTCCCGAACGGCGTCATCCCAACGCCTGCCGCCGAACCTCTTGGGACGCTACGAGGGAGGTAGCGGATCGTGGATTCAGATTCCTCTCCGCCCGGTATCGGCGCCCTGGATCTTCCCGGAGACGCACGGTGGTTCAGCCGTTACACGGCCGCACTTCGGTTTCTCGAAGCCGTACAAACGACCTATCCCGAGGTCTTCCAGGAACTCGCAGTCGCGGCGCCACGCGCTGGTGAATGGGTGAAACGGTGTCGAGTGAAAGCCCGTGAATTACTCACCCTCGAACCCGGTCGCTCTCGTGAGAGGGCCGCTGAACTGGCGGACAGGTACCTTGCCGGCAAAATCTGCCAACAGTGGGCGCGCAGTCATCACCTGGTCGCCAGTTCCATCCTCGACATCGCGGAGACGACCCTGCGTCGATGGGTGAGGGATGACGGTTGCCCACGGACGACTTGGCTATTCACCTCCGACTCCGTTATGCCCGTTGTCGACCGTGACCCGATCTTCCCGGACCCGCTACACGAGGACAAGAAAGGATTTCTGCGCCGAGCAAATGACCTCTGGAAGTCTCAGACGGATCTCCTCAAGGCGAGCGAGTACCAACCAGTGACGATTACGCGCGAGAGCGACCATTTCGTGTGGCTCGCCCGTGTGCAGGTTGGTGGCGAACGATACCAAGACATACAGGACTCGCTCAGCCAGGCTCGCGGGCCGGACGCCGTTCGCGTTGCCGTCGACCGCCTCGCTAGAATCATTGGGCTCGAGCTGCGAGAGCAACCGCTAGGCGCTGCCAGTCATAGAGCCTAACCGAACACGGCTGCACCCCGTGTTTGTACGTTTGTGGATCCACCTGCTATAGCTACCTTGTTCTCGGTCGCCGAATTACGCGACTGAGGACAAATGCCCGAACGACTTCTCACGACAAGCTCAGCTGCACGCCTTGCGCACGTCTCGCGCTCGGCCATCCTCAAGGCAGTGGACCGCGGGCGGCTATTTCCGTTCGCGCGAACCGAATCAAATCAACTGCTCTTCGCGGGCTCAGACATTGAGGCGTTCGCGACGAAGAATCCCGGTCACCGGCGTCGCCGCGGGGTCGCCGCGTGACGTCCAGCCCGCGGCCCGTTCGCGACTACCGCGATCTCGTGATCGAAGGACTCGCCGCTGACGAACTCGCGTTCCGCGTCGCGCTGGACGATGCGCGCGCGACAGGCAAGGCTTTTCAGGAACTCGCGCACGCCGCGTTCGATGAGATCTGTCGGCTCACCGGCTTGGTCCGACACCAGAGCGGGACCGTCGCCGCGCTGCACGAAGAGAACCGCGCCCTCCGTGACGAACTCGAGCGCTACACCGGCAGCCAGGTTGACGGCAGTGGGCGGGCCGCATGAAGCCGGCCTGCGACTTTCTCGCGCTCGGCGATGGTGCCTACCGGCTCGAGATTCCAGACGCGGGGATCGCCTTCACCGTCGATCGCCTCCGGCGTCGATACGAAGAGCTGTTTGGCGAACTGACCGTGACGTGCGATCTCCCCGGCGCGCAGCGCGTGGACGATACGGGCGTCATCTCGGCCGCCGACCTCAACCTATCGAGCGTACGCGCCCGGCAGGACCGCGCCTCACTGCTCGCCAAGCGTTCACAGGCTGAGACCATCGACTGGTTCGGGGCGATCGAATCGCTCTGCCAGCGTGTGATCCAGGCCGAGCGCACCGGGGCCCCCTCGGTGTTACTTCGCGATGTCCCGAAACCGCTGCCCGATGCCGCGTGGGTGGTGCACGGCCTGCCGATCCTTCGCGAGCAACCCGAGATCGTCTTCGGCGACGGCGGCAGCGGGAAATCCATTCTGGCGCTCTCAATCGCCGGAGAACTCGCCCAGCGCGACATCCCGACGCTCTACTGCGACTGGGAAACCAGTGCGGCCGACCACCGGGAGCGTCTCGAACAGATCTTCGGTCTGCCGATGCCGGCCGTTCACTATGTCCGGGCTGAGTGGCCGCTCTCGCATGAAGTCGACCGGATCCGGCGCGTCATCCTCTCACACAACATCCAATACGTCGTGCTCGACAGCGTCGCGTTCGGCTGCTCCGGGCCGCCCGAATCAGCGGAAGCCGCGGCCGAGTATTTCCGGGCGGTGCGTCGGCTGCGCGTCGGGACCCTGCTCGTGGCGCACATCACGAAAGGGGACAACGGGGACCAGCGTCCCTTCGGCTCAGCGTTCTGGCACAACGGCTGCCGCTCCACCTGGTTCGTCAAACGCTCCGCGGCTGACGGGGACGGCGGACACATGACCGTCGCCATGTTCAACCGGAAGTGCAACAGCGGCCCCCTCCTGTCGGCCCGAGGTCTTCAGTTCGCGTTTCAGGCCGGGCGGATCGCCATCAGTCAGGCCGACCTCGCCGACAGCGAGGACTTCGCCGCCGCCATCCCGACCTGGCAACGGATGAAATCGGCCCTTCGGGGCGGACCGCTCACCCTCGCCGCGCTGGCCGACGAGATCGACGCCAAGCAGGACACGCTCAAGAAGACCATCGACAGGTCCAAAGGGCGACTATTCACCCGCGTTTCGGGCGCCGATGGCGTCACCCGGATCGCCCTCGTTGAACGGAGGTCCGCATGAGGGGACATCTGTCCAGGACATCAGGGACAGACGTCCCTAGGGACAAAGGGACAGGACAACCCCCCCCTTTAGGGGGTGTCCCTGTCTCTGTCCCCTGTCCCAAAGTGGAGTACCCGAGCCCTGCGGGCGCTCGACTCTACAACCTGCGGCAGGCGGCGGCCTATCTCGGCCTCTCATTCTGGTCGGTCAGAGACTACGTCCTGGCTGGCTTGATACCGACCGTGAACCTGCCACCCCTCAGGGCCCGGGAAGGGGAGCGCCAGCGGACCAACCTGCGGCGCGTGCTGGTCGATCGCGTCGACCTCGATGCGTTCGTTGAGAGCCGAAAGGCTGTCCGAAAACCCGGAGCAAATTTGCATGGCCGTTTTTCCCAATCGGGGCCTCTGGTAGGTGAAGCAGATGAGTAGCGACCGTGGCGACGCACGGGATTGTCCATCCTCGGTGCCCGGGGTGTTTCTGAGCAAATCCGCGGGCCCTGTGCCCGGGGTGTGCCCGGACCCTGGCGCCTCGACAAGCACGTCCGCGAGCGTTGACCCGTCTGGCGTGGTTGGACCCGAAACCGGACACGACCAGCAGACCGGGCGTTTCACCCCAGGTAACCGTGCGGCGCTCGTCGTGGGTGAACGCTCTGCCGCGTTCTGGGCGGCACAGGAGAGCACCAGGCGCGACATCGTCGAGGCGGTGCTCCAGGACAGCGGCCATACCGCCGATGACGCGCCACGCGCCCTGTGCATCGCGGCAGAGGGCATCGCACAGGCGGCAATCGTGCGTGATAGCGCGTTCGATCGGATGGTCGAATCGGGCGGGCCGTTGACCTCGAAGGGACGCGGCCGGCGCTGCCTAACGGCGTGGTTGGCTGCGTCCGATCGACTCCTGCGTCATCTGCAGGCCGTCGGTTTCAAGCGCGTGCCCCGGGCCATTGGGACCATTGAGGACTATCGAAACGGCACGTATCGCGCAACTCGTGCAGTGGGAGAGGACCGATGAAGGGAACGAACACGAGGTCAACCGAGCAGCCGGCCCAGCCGACCACGTCGACGGCCGGGCCAACCGCTGATGAACTACGGAAACGCGCGGCTGAGACGACGAAGGCACTCAAAGACCTTCAGCGCCAGTTGCCGCTCAAACGTTATGCGGCCGAGGCCGGTGAGCCCGGGGCGGCCGAGGCCCCAGCGGAGACCAGGCGATTGATTGGTGAGTGTGATGACAGGCTCGCTACCCTCGCCGACGCGATCAAAGTCGCAGAAGAACGCGAGACCCAGGCGAAACGCAGCCGCATGACGGCCTTGGAGGTAGAACTCCCGCGAGACTTCCAGGGGCTCGAGGTCAACCTGGCCGAGCGGTCCTCGGTGCTTGTGTCCAAGCTCGGTGCGAGCGACGACGAGATCGGCGAGGTCTATGTCCTCGCACGGCAGGTGAGCACATTCGGCGATGAGCTGAGCGCCATCCTTCCGGACGGCAAACGATTCCGGCGCGGCTGGAATCTCGGTGGCCTGCTTGCGCATCACAGCGCGCGGGCCAAGATCCTCTGGCCCCGCTTCGCGAAGCCGCCGGTTGTGCCGACGCCCTGGCGGGCGGCGGTCGACGAACTCAAGGCGTTGCACCTGGAACTCGGCGTCCACCACCAGCCAGCGAACCTTCGCGAAGTCTGGACGATTCCGGAGTCCTCGGCGGACCGTGCCGCCCGGGAATCAGCGACCGCCCGGCTTGCGGCCCTTGAGGGCACCACCCTCGTAAGCGACGAATCCGAACCCCCGACCGTCACCGTCACACACGCGCTACGCGCGAAAGGAGAACGCTCATGAACATCCACACCTTGCAGGAGCTTGACAAGGAAGTTCGCAGGCTCGCGGCGCCGTACTTGGCGCAAGGCCTCAGCGCTGAGGCCGCGATTGTGAAGACCTTCGTCCTTCGACCCGATCTGCGAGACGCCTACATCAAAGCGATGGAGCTCTCCGCGGAGGACCGGCGCGTGGCGTCGAACCCGACCGCTGAAGTGTTCCGGCTTTGTGCCGCAAAGCGCGAGGTCGACCCGGACCTGTCGGAAGCCGACGCGATGAATCAGGTGTTCAGCGAGAACCCCGCGCTCTACGAGCAGTACCGCACGTCGGTCACGGTCTGAGGACAAGGGAGCGCCATGCTGGACGATCGCGAACACGGGGCGCTGGTGACATGGGTGCCCGATCGGGGCTTCGGCTTCATTCGGCCCGACGAGGGCGGCGACCATCTCTTCGTCCACATGTTCGACCTCATGGGCGGTGACCCTGCCATCGGCGCCCGTGTGTCGTTCACGCGCATCGCTACACCGAAGGGGCCGCGGGCGATTAGGGCTGAGATTCTGGCGCGAGCTTCCGATGAGTGAGCCGACGATCCGCGACGTCGTGCGGGACTTCGTGCCCGAGTTTCTCGGACCGAGCTGGGGCGCGTGGCGGGCATTCCTCAGCGCCACGTTCGCGCTCGAGATGGACGCAACGGAGCTCGAGGTCTTCCGCGCGTGCACGGGTCGCACGTCGGCCCCGGACACGCCGGCGCGTGAATCGTGGCTGATCGTCGGGCGTCGCGGCGGGAAGTCTCGGATCGTGGCGCTGATTGCGGTGTTCCTGGCGCTGTTCCGAACCTACCACCCCGCGCCCGGGGAGCGCGGCGTCGTGATGGTGCTCGCCGCAACGCGGAGCCAGGCGAAGATCGCCTTCGGCTACATCAAAGCGCTGTTGCTCGCGCACCCGACGCTCGCGAAGGAGATCGTCGGGCGGCCCACGGTCGATCGGATCGAGCTGGCGAACGGCATCGACATCGAGATCCACACCAGCTCGTTTCGTTCACTGCGCGGCCGGACCGTCGTCGCGGCGATCTGCGAGGAACTCGCGTATTGGCGAACGGACGACTCAGCCAACCCCGACAGCGAGATTCTCGCGGCGTTGCGGCCGGCGATGGCGACCGTCGAGAACGCGCTGCTCCTGGCGCTGAGCTCGCCGCACGCCCGACGCGGGGAACTGTGGACCACCTACCGCAAGCACTTCGCCAAGGATGGCGATCGGGTGCTTGTGTGGACGGCGGCTACACGGACCATGAACGCCGCCGTGCCCGAGCAGGTCATCACGGACGCGCTCGAGGCGGACGAACCCCGGGCCCGGGCGGAATACCTGGCAGAGTTTCGGCGCGACGTTGAGACGTTCGTGTCGGCCGAGACGCTCGAGGCCGCGCGCGTGTCCGGCCGTCAGCAGTTGGGCGTGATCCCTGGATGCCGGTATCTGGCCTTCACGGATCCGGCCGGCGGCTCCGGCGGCGACAGCATGACGCTCGCGATCGCGCACCGCGAACCGCGGGGGACGATCACGGTCGACCTGGTGAGGGAACAGCGGCCTCCGTTTTCACCTGAGACCACGGTGTCGAGCTTCGTGGAGACCTTGAAGGCCTACAACGTGACCCGCGTCAAAGGCGACAGATATGCTGGGGAATTTCCGCGCGAGCAGTTCCGGAAGGGCGGGATCGTCTATGACGTCTCGGAGCTGAGCAAGAGCGAGATCTACTTGGAGATGCTGCCCCTGCTCAACACGCCCGGCCGGGTTGAGATCCTGGACCATCCGCGGCTCCTGGCCCAGGTGGGCGCGCTCGAACGCCGAACGGCGCGGGGCGGGCATGACAGTGTGGACCATCCGCCGGGATCGCACGATGACGTCGCCAATGCGGTAGCCGGCGCCGTGGTGAACGTGGCGCGGCACGGCGGCGCGTTGACCAACCTAGCGGACATTCTCACGACGTCAGAAGATTTCGAGCGCGACGAGCAGCGCCACGATCGGGCATCCGGCGACGTCGACGTGGGCGGGTTTCGGGAATTCGACGAGGGCGATCTCGAGTACGAGCGCGACGGGATCGAGCGGTTCTGATGGTCAGGCGGGGCGCGTTAGGCATGGCGCGCTCAACCGTCTCCAGGGCTTCCTCTCCCTGGACGGTACCGCCTGAACCGGTCGAGCCGGCGCGGGTGACAGGTCGGAACTTCCGAACTTGAAACCCGCACCGGACTCCCGGTTAGTAATGACGGAATTGGGGGTGTGTATGAAGCGATTCGCAGCAATCATCGGGTTCCTGATGCTCTCGGCGTCCGTGCTGGCCCAAGACAAAACGCTTAACAACTACAGCGTGATCCGGCTCGAGACGGCCGTCATCAGCGCGGACGGTCGGATTGTCACGCTCGATGCGGACAGCGTCAAGCTGACCGGCGGGATCGGGAGCACCGACTACGCCTCGCAGGCGACAGCCTGGTGGGTCACGGACGCGGGCGGGGCGGACTTCCGGTACCTGTTCGTCGACGAGATGCACGCCAAGCGATTCATCGCGGATCTCGAGCAGGCGCTGGCGGGCGGGCAGATCATCTCGAAGTCAGTGGCTGTCGTGGCGCTCGCCTTTACCTGCCCGACCGCAGGGACGGCGTCAACCTCACGGTAGAGGATCTGCCGAGCGCGGCGAACATGGCGGCGTTCGAGGCGAACGACTGGGTCGTGTTGCGGTCGTTCGAGCGGCTCGCGGGGAGTCTCACGATCGGCGATTGCGCGGGCGTCGTCACCGGCTACACCGACGGGTCCGGCATGTACGCGGGGATGCAGACGTGGATCTTCACGCGCGGAGTCGGGCGGCAACGCCGGCACGATGGCGGGCGGGACGGTCGTCCCGGCGAAGGGGCTGGCGCTCGACTACGGGGTGTCGGGCAATGGCTACTACGAGGTCAACGCGATTGATGGCGCGTACGGCATCAATCGCCGTACTCGCAGGTCGTGACCTGGGCGACGTCACCGGTGGCGGCGAACCGCACGGTGCGGACGCGGCTCGGCAATCTGCGCGGGATCACGTCCTCGACCGAGTATGGCCTGCTCGCGGGCACCTACGCGGCGACCGACGGCCGGTACTTCCGCGCGAGCGATGCGGCCTTCGAGCTGCACGGGATCGACCTCTCGCCTGTGGGACGCGGGCACGCGGACGTTCTTCTTGAACCACGCGACCCCGTCGCTCGCCATCGGTGCCCCCGTCCCGACCAACCTGACGACAGGCGCCGGGATCTGGATGGGCAAGGACACGATCGGCGGCAACTACGATTTCCGCGTTGGGGATCCGGCCGGCCACCGGATCTGGGACGGGTCGACCGGCACGCTGACGATCGTCGGCGACGGCGACGGAATCACGAACATCGACGGCGGGAACATTCAGACCGGGACGGTGACGGCGACGCAGATCGCCAGCCACACGCTGACGTCCGACCAGATCTATGCCGGGGCGATCACGGCGACCGAGATCGCGAGCCACACGCTGACGTCCGACCAGATCTATGCCGGGGCGATCACGGCGACCGAGATCGCGAGCCACACGATCACAGCGGATCAGATCTACGCGAGCACCATCACGGCCACCGAGATCGCCGCGAGCACCATCACAGCGGATCGGCTCAATGTCTCGTCACTCTCAGCGATCGCTGCGGATCTCGGCTCCGTGACCGCCGGCAGTCTCATCGTCGGCAGTACCAATAAGCTCTGGCTCAACGACAGTGGCAGCGGCGAGCTGGCGATCGGTGGGAGCACGAAGGCGAGCGCGCCGTTCTACGTCGACGCCACGGGCCGCTTCAAGAATGGCGCGTTCTTCGACGGCAACGTGCATATCGAGAACGGCGCGGCGCTGTACGTGCCGAGTCTGGTGGGGGCCGATTACCCGTACCTGCACGTCTGCGCCACGGCCAACGGACAACTCGTGATTTGCCCGTAGCGAGGACACCCATGGCGGACGATCTCACACTACGGATTGGCGGGTCAGCCAAGGGGGTCCTGGACGCGGTCGGCCAGACCGTGGGCGCCTTCAAGGGGCTCAGCATCGGCCTGCAGGCCGCCATCGCCGCGCCCATGCTCGCCATTGGCGGGATCGCCTTGAAGGCCGCCAATGACGCGAAGGAAGCCCAGAACACCATCCGCATTGCCACCGGCGCCACGGGCACGGCGCTCGAGGCGCTCATGGGGACCTTTCGACGGGTCTATGCGGAGGTGCCCGATAGCGCCGCGACCGTGGCCAAGGCCATCGGGGACCTCAGCACACGCACCGGCGCCAGCGGCGAGCGGCTCGAGAAGCTCGCCACGCAGACCCTCAACCTCGCCCGCATTCACAAGCTCGAACTCGGGCCGCTCATCGCGGCGACCACGCGCCTCTTCGGCGACTGGTCGGTCGCGACGGAGAACCAGGCCGACACCCTCGACTACCTCCACAAGACCTCGCAGACCACCGGTATCGGCGTGACGCGGCTGACCGAGTTGATGGTGCAGTTCGGGGCCCCACTGCGCAGCCTCGGCTACAGCTTCGAAGAGGGCGCCGCCTTGATGGGCAAGTGGGAGAAAGAGGGTGTCAACCTTGAGACGGTGCTGTCGGGCCTGCGGTTCGCCCTGGCGAAGTTCGCGGCGGCCGGGGAGGACCCGCGCACGGCGATGGCGCGAGTCGTCGATCAGATCAAGAACGCCAAGACGGAATCCGAAGCCACCGGAATCGCCTTCTCGACCTTCGGCAAGCGCGCGGCCGTTGACATGGGCCGGGCCATTCTCGAAGGTCGGCTTAACATCGACGATCTTCTCAAGACCCTTCGGTCGAGCCGCGAGACGGTCAATAAGGCCGAAGAGGACACCAAGACGCTGGGCGAGCGATTCATCGAGTTGCGCCACGGGGTTGAGGGCGCGCTCGTGCCGCTTGGGAATCAGTTTCTCGGCGTGCTCACCAGCCTGACGCCGATCGCGAAAGGCCTCGCGGCCGTGGTCGCGGACGTCGGCGTGGCCGCCGGAACGGCCGCGCGCACCATCATCGAGACCTGGCAGGGCCTGCCGACCTGGTTTCGTGAAGTCGCCAAGACGGCCGGGGAAGTGGCGCTGGCGGTCTGGGCGGCACACGCGGCGTTTGTGGCCCTGTCGGGATCGGCGCTCTTCGCGGGGATCGGCCGGCTCGCTGGTGGGATCAAAGAGCTATGGCTGATGACGGCGGCCTTCGGAGCCTCGGGCTTTGCCGTGACGATTGGCAGCTGGCTCGCCCCGCTCGGCGCCGTCTGGGCTGGTGTCGTCAAGGCGGCCACCGGCTTCGTGATGCTGGGCACGGGCATGACCGGGGCGGCGGCGGCCGCGGCCGGCGTGGCCGTGGCGCTCGGCGCGATTGCGGTCGTGGTGGGCTCGGTGACGGCCGTGCTCTATGCCGGGTCGATTGCCTGGGACCTCTACAAGCAGCATAAGCAGAAGGCCGTCGACGACGCGCAACAGGTCGCCCAGGACCAGCGGGCGATGGCCGAGGCGACCAAGATCGCCGGCCGCACCATCACGGACGCGGCGGAGGCCTACAAGATCCTCAACACCGAAGCGGCCCGACTGCGGGGCACGCATCAGACGACCAAGCCGGCCGTTGAGGGTCTCGCGGCCGTCCAGAAGACGCTGGCCGACTCGATCGCAAAGGTGCGCGCCGAGGTCGACGGGCTCACCTCCGCTGAGCGGGCGCAGATTCTCAAGGCGGTCGAGGTCGGCATCTCCACGACCGACATCGCGAAGGCGATGGGGATCTCGTCTGAGGCGATCGAACTCGTGAAGAAGGCGCACGAGGGCGCCCTCGACGCCGCGAAGAAAGCCACCGAGGAGCACAAGAAGCTCGCCGAAGAGCTGTTCAAGCTCGGCGTCGTATCCGAGGAGACCGGATCGCAGAAGCTGCAAGAGCTGCTGAAGCCCCTGAAGCTGCTCGGCGACCAGCACACCCCGCAATTCCAGCGGGCGCTCATCACGATGCTGCCCGAACTCGAGCATCTCCAGACCCTCGCGAAGGAAAGCGGGGTCACCGTCTGGGGCTTGGGCGAGGCGATCCGGTGGTCCCGCCAGGCCGCCGAGGACTCGGCGATCCCGTTCATCAACTGGGAGCGGTCACTCCCGATCGTCCCGATTGGTGACCTCATCAAGGGCCTGAAGACCACGACCGGCGAGCAAGAAGTCCTGGCGACCAGAACCGCCCGGTTGACCGAGGTCTACCACCAGTTCGGCCTGAAGACGCCCGCCGAGCTGCAGAAGGTCGCGCGTGAGGCGAAGGACGCCTATGAGACGCTCCGCGCCAGCGGCACCGCCAGCACGGAGGACCTGAAGACCGCCTACCAGGCGATGATCGACGCGCAGAACGCCGCCACGCGCACCGTGCCGTCCCTCTGGAAGACCGAGGTGTTCCCGAAGGTGAAGGGCGTTATCGAGACGCTGAGCACCGCGATCAATGGGTCTTTCGCGCAGATGCTACTCGGCGCGAAGGGCTTCAAGGACGGGTTCGTGGACATCTGGAATTCCATCAAAGCGGCGCTCGGCAACGTCCTCAACCAGATCCTCCAGACCTTCACGAATCAGTTCCTCAAGGGGCTGCTCGCGGCGATGCAGGGGAAGAAAGGCGCCCTCTCGTCGGCGTTCTCGGGGCTCTTCAGCGGGGCGGGCGGCAACGGCGCCGGGGCGGCGGCCGGGCAGATCGGACCCGTCATGCAGAACGGGCAATTCGTGTCGAACGGGGGCGGGTTTGGCGCCGGGGCGGCGGTCGGAGGGGCTGGGATCGGGGTCGGCAGCTATATGGCGGGCAGCGGCTACACGACGGCCTTGAATTCCAAGAACAAGGGCGCACTTGCGGGGGCGGCAACCGGGGCCGCGACGGGGGCGGCGATCGGGTCGGTCATTCCAGGCCTCGGGACCGTCATCGGCGGCGTCATCGGTGGCGTGGGCGGCCTGATTGGCGGCTTGATGGGCACAACCGCGGCCACGAAAGCGAACCGCGCGGCCGACCAGGAACTGCAGGCGATCCAGGCCGACCTCCTGAAGGTCTACGGCACGGTGGCCAACATCAAAGCGCTTGGCCCCGCCGGCGCCGAACTCGCGGCAGCCTGGGGCGACAGGGGTGTCAGGGGCCTCGAAAACTTCAAGGGCAAAGTCTCCGACCTGAACACCCAGCTCCAGAAGCAGGCCGCGCTACAGCAGGACATCGCCACGACCCAGGGCGCGCTCGCGGACCTGACCGCGCTCCAGGCCCAGAAGGGATCCTGGTCCGACGTGCAGTCGGTGGCGGAGAAATATGGCATCACCCTCGATCAGATGGGCCCGAAGATCCAGGGCCTGAAAACGACCGAGGAAGCCACCCAGATGATCAACGACTTCAACATGATGCAGAAGGCCGGCGTCGACACCGGCGGCATGTTGGAGGGGATGAAAGAGGAAATCTCGGCCCTGGTCAACGAGAGCGTGAAGTACGGCACCGCGCTGCCCGAGAACATGAAGCCCGTCGTGCAGGCGCTCTTCGACCAGGGACAACTAGTCGATGCGAACGGGGCGAAGTTCAAAGACCTCACCGGCCTGAAGTTCGGCGCGCCCGTCGTGACTGAGGCGGACAAGATTGCGACCGCGATCGAGACCCTGACGACGAACCTGCAGGCCATGCTCGACAAGATGGCGGCCATGACGGGCACCGCGTCCACGGCTGCAACCGGGGTGCAGGACGCCTTCGACGGCGTCGAGATCACCATCCCCGTCAACTACGAGACCAGCGGACTCGATGGCGCGCCGGCGCCGATTGAGGGGGCCGCCGGCGGCGTCTTCGCGCGTCGGCCCCTGTTGCGCGTATTCGGGGAAGGCGGCGAGCCGGAGCTGGGCGGGCCGGTGTCGTTCATGAAGACCGCCCTGGCCGGGGCGCTCGCGGAAGTCGGCCTGGCGTATCAGTCGGTCGGTGGCGGCAAGGTCATCGGTCCGGCGTTGAGCGGGCTGTTCGGCGCGCCGTCCGATCGCCAGGGGCCACCGATTGTGCACGTGGCGGTGGACGCCAGCGGGGCGTGGTTCGAGAACGATCAGGCGGTCGACGACCTCGCGAAGAAGATCGGGCAGACGTTCTCCGACCGGTATCTCCAGTTCGCCGCGGTCCCGCTGTAGCCAGGCGTCGCAGGTGCGCTGGCTGATCCGTGGGCTCTGGGGAGAGACGGCGGGTCAGCTGGCGCGCCCGCGCGTGGTGTCACCAGATAGGGCTTGACATGAGTACGCAATACGCTACAATACACACCATGACGCTCAAGCCCATCACGTTTCGGCTCGAAACCGAGTTGCTCAACGGCCTGCAAGACGTGAAGGTCCGCGACGGGGTCGCCATCACGGAGCAGGTGCGGCGGGCGATTCGGGCGTGGTTGGCGCAGCGGGGCGTCGAAGTGAAGGCGGAGCGCCCGCGCGCAGCCACGCGCAAGCGCTCCTAACCCGTCAACCTGTGTAGCCAGGTCGGCGAGCTGCTGGCATTCTACCAGCCTCCCGCCGGCCTCCGTTCCTGGAGGCGACCATGAAGAAACCCGCACGGACACGTCGGACCCCCACAGCTATTCCCGACGTCACGCCCAAGCCCGATGAGCCGCGCAGAGCGATGGGCCTGAAGACAGAAAAACTCGTCAGACGCTTCACGAATTGGCTGGCCCAGTTTGACGACGTCGAGCTCGGGCTCGTTATCGCCGTCGCGAACGAGATCCGCAACATCCGCTCGCGCAGAACCGGGGGTGCCCGATGAGCGCGCCACACATCCCGGCCGTCGAAGACCGACTACTGGACACCGAGCAGGCGCTCGCCATGCTGCTCAAGGTGGCCCGCGCGATGTCGTCGGCGGAAGACACCATGCTCAGCCAGAAGGACGAAGCCGCCGCGTGGGAGGGATTCGCGCGGCTGGCGAATAAGGCGCTCGCTGATGTTCGGGCTGCCAACCACGCGCTGACAGTGGCCCAGGTGAACCCCCCGGCGCCCGACGTCGACCCGGAGGCATGATGGGCAGCATCTACACGCGGAAGCAACGGCAGGCCAACGGCACGCTCAAGGAACTGCCGACGCTCTGGATCAAGTACTACCAGAACGGCCGAGCGGTGCGCGAAAGCACGGGCACGACGAAAGAGACCGTCGCGCGCCGGATGCTGCGGGCGCGTGAGGGTGACGTCGAGCGCGGGATCCCGATCGTTCCGAAGATGGGCCGCATCACCTTCGAGGACGCGGCCGACGATCTGGTGAACGACTACACGATCAATCGCAAGAAGACGCTGGCGCACGCGAAGCGCCGGATCAAGCTCCACCTGGATCCGGTGTTTCGCGGCCGGCGCCTCATCGGGATCACATCGGCCGACGTGCGGGCCTTCGCCGCGGCCCGGCAACTGGCCGGCGCCAGCAACGCGGAGATCAACCGCGAACTGGCCTTGCTAAAGCGGATGTACACGCTGGCCATCCATGCGGGGAAGCTCCACACGCGCCCGTACATTCCGATGCTGGCCGAAGACAACGTGCGGCGCGGGTTCTTCGAGCGTCACCAGTTCGTCGGCGTCCGGGACGTCCTGCCGGCGCCGCTCCGGCCCGTGGTGGAATTCGCCTACCTGACGGGCTGGCGCGTGTCGTCGGAAATCCTGCCGCTGGAATGGCGACAGGTGGACATGAAGGCCGGGGAAGTGCGGCTCGACGTCGGGCGCACGAAGAACCGCGACGGGCGCGTGTTTCCGTTCACGGCTGAGCTGCGCGCCCTACTCGAGCAACAGAAGGCCGAGCGCGATCGGCTCCGCGAGGCCGGGACGATCGTGCCGTACGTGTTCCACCGAGACGGCGAGCGCATCAAGAACTTCCGCGGCGCCTGGACCGCGGCGTGTCTCGCGGCGGGCGTGCCCGGGCGCATCCTGCACGACTTCAGGCGGACGGCGGTTCGGAACCTCGAGCGCGCGGGCGTGCCGCGGTCAACCGCGATGGCGCTGGTCGGGCACAAGACGGAGGCGATCTACCGGCGCTACGCCATCGTCGACGCGGGCGCGCTGAAGGACGCCGCGGAGCGGATCGATTTGGCGGCGGGCACATTTTCGGGCACACTCGGCGAAAAAACGGGCCAACCGGCGCCGAATGCGGAGACGAAGAAATCCGCATAAGTGCTTTGTTCGGTGTGGTGCCGGAGGAGGGAATTGAACCCACACGGGGGGTGAACCCCACGGGATTTTGAGTCCCGCGCGTCTGCCAGTTTCGCCACTCCGGCACATCAGGGGTGCGCGTGCAGACAGGATGGCCAGTATATCGCAGCCCTCAGGACGCACGCCACGCCGGAGTCGCGCCAGGCGGGAACATGCGTCGGGCCGGAACTCCGCACCCGGCGGCCTCGCCGACGCACGGAACGATGCGGGCGGATCGAGGGCGCGCCGCACGCACCCCCGATCCGGCGCGGTCACCGCTCCTGCTGATTCCGCGTGAACACGATCTCCATCGTCTTGGCTTCCCTGCCGCCACGGGTCTCGTACCACGCCAGCTCGTGATGATTGTCGTCGACGATACGAAGGGTCTCACGAATCCTCACCTTCGCCGCCGGCTGGGCCATGTCGGGGACCTCGCCCATGTAGGTAATCGTCCTGGTCGCGGGATCATAGCGTCCCGAGAAGGTCGCAATGCCCGTGCCGAAGTTGTCGATCCAGGTCGAGACGAACTTGCCGGTGAGGTTGTCGAAGCCGTCCATGCCGGCTCCCTCGAATGGCATGCCCATCATCTCGCCCTTGGCGGTGCTTCGCACGAACCGGCCGCCCATGATGGATTCGTAGGTTGCCGTGCCGGTCGACTCGGTTGGCGGCGCGGTCGGATCGGTCCACACCCTGGTGGCGAACGTCCAGTTGCCCTCGAGCGAGGCGAGCAGCTTGTGATTCTCGCCCGGTGTCATCGCCTTCGTCATCGCCTCCATCATCGCGGTGCGCTCTTTGGCGGCCTTCGCTGGTGCGTTGGCGTCATGCTGCTGCGCGGCGAGCGGACCAACTCCAACGACGACGAGCGCGGCGAGGGCGAGCATCGGGGCGATTGCGCGACGGCGTGTTCGGTCCATAGGAGCCTCCTGATGTATTGGGTGTCGCACGATTCTAAACCGACTGATATGGTCGGATCAAGGCGCCGCCCCTTCGGGCATCGGGGACCCGACAGGTTGTCAGGCAGCAGGGTCAGACGCGAGTCTGGCCGTCGATTTCGATCGCCGGCCCGGCGGGACCTGGTCGAGCGGTCAGCAGGTCGGCGGCGATCGAGCCTGTCAGAGTGACGTTCTGGCAGACCGGCCACAACCTCGGGCCATCCTTGAGGGCGACGGCCCGGGCGGAAATCCTGAGCCGGTCGTGGACGATTATTGTCACTGCCGTGCGCAAGGCGTGCCAATCGATCGATGCCTCGATCAGAGTTCGCCCGGGTGCGCACCCCGTGCGGCGTCGCGGGTAAAGGGTTGATTTGAGACAGGTTGCGCGACTTGAGACACGGGGAAGAAAGAGCGAAGCATTGCTGTTTTCAGGCCAATTCCGTTGCGATTCGCCGATATCTCAGGTATAATAGGGAAGTTGTAAGCACCCTCGGCGCTACGACCGTCTGCCAACTCTCCAGAGAAGCGAGGATTCCCCGTGACATTTGAGATCGGCGACAAGGTCATCTACCCAAATCATGGTCTTGGCATTGTCGAGCGGATCGAGGAAAAGACCATTCTGGGCACCACCTGCGGCTTCTACCATCTGCGAATCGCCGCCAACGACACCACCGTGCTCGTGCCACTGAGCAACGTGGACGGCGTCGGTCTGCGGCGGGCCATCGATGATGGCGAAGTCGACCGCCTCTTCAAGCTGCTTGGCGATGGGAAGATCGACGCCCAGCAGAACTGGAAGGGCCGTTTCAAGGACAACTCTGAAAAGATGCGGACCGGCTCCATCTACGATGTGGCCGACGTCCTGAAAAGTCTGACTCTCCTCAGCAAGTCCAAGAGCCTCTCGTTCCGCGAGAAGCGCATGCTGGACCGCGCCCGGTTCCTCATCATCACCGAGGTGTCCGAGGTCGTGCGCGAGTCCGCCCCGACCATCGAAACTCGACTCGACCAGGCTCTGGATCGCTGCCTGTCGACCCGCGTGAAGATTGCCGCGCGCGCCAAGGCCGTCAAGGACACCGCCAAGCCTGCAGCCGCAGCCCGTCGTCCCGTCCGCGCTTCGTAGCCAGGCCACAGACGGGCACCGGGACCAGAGGGGCCCCGGGCGCCAGTCAGGCGGACGACCTGCAGGTATCGCATCGCGTCATTGACCAGGCCCGACCCGGCCCGACCGGCTCGGGCCTTCTCATTATCGGCCTGTCATCAACACGAACGGAACGCCACGGTCTGCGGGGTATACCATGGTGACCGTGAACCAGAGAACCCGCGCTGACGTTCTCCACGATCGGCTGGCGCGTGCCCGGCTGATTGGGGCCGGCCTGATCGTGGCCTCCGGCATCGCTCTGGCCGGGCATGCTGCCATCCTGGCTCAGCAGGCGCCGCCATCCACCAGGCCGCCACAGACCAAACCGCCAGCCACGGGCGCCCAGGCGCCGGCGGCGACCCAGCAACCCGCAACACAGAAGCCTGCAGCTGCAGGGCAGCAGCCGGTATTTCGCGCCGGCGCGAACTTCGTTCGGGTCGACGTCTACGCCACGCAAAAGGACGCCGCCGTCCAGGATATGCGGAAGGACGAGTTCGAGGTCCTCGAAGACGGCGTGCCGCAGACCATCGAGACCTTCGAGCACGTGGTTGTCCGCGGCGGCGGGCCGACGGCCGAACGCGTCGAGCCCCGATCGGTCGCCGAAGGCAACCAGATGGCCGGCGATTCGCGCAGCCGCGTGTTCGTCCTGTTCCTCGACACGCTGCACGTGCGGAAGACCTCGTCCCGGACCGTCGAAACGGCGCTGACCCGTCTGCTCGACCAGGTGATCGGCGCCGAAGACCTGGTGGCGCTGATGACGCCGCTGATGTCGGCCGCCGAAATGACGTTCACGCGCCGCACCGACAGCATCAGCAGGATGCTGGAGCGGAGCCAATGGTGGGGCCAGCGTAACGACCTCATCAAGACCGACGAGACCGAGCAACTCTACGAGATGTGTTACCCGGGGAACGATGCCCCGATTGCGCAGGCGATGATCGATCGCCGCCGGGAACGCATGACGCTCGACGCGCTCGAAGACGTGGTCACGCATCTGGAGGGGCTGCGAGACGAGCGCAAGGCCATCCTCACCGTGAGCGAGGGCTGGCGACTGTTTCAGCCCGATCGCAACCTGGCGGAAGCCCGCATCCCCGCGCCGCCGGGAATCTACGTCGGCCCCACGGGGCGATTGTCCACCACCGACACCAGGAACCCGGGTTCCGGCTACTCGGCCCAATGCGACCAGGACCGGCTGATGCTGGCCAACCTGGACGACCTGACCCGGTTCCGCGACCTCACCGAGGTGGCGAACCGCGCCAACGCCAGCTTCTATCCGATCAACCCGAACGGGCTGGCGGTGTTCGATTCCGACATGGGCCCGGCGCCGCCGTTGCCGCCTTCGGTCGACATGGCCAATCTGAAGACGCGGCTCGACACGCTGCTCACCCTCGCCGATGCCACCGACGGCGTGGCGGTCGTCAACACGAACGATCTGCAGGGCGGGATCAAACGGGTCGTATCGGATCTGACGTCTTACTATCTGATTGGATACAACTCGACGAACCCGAAGCTGGACGGACGCTACCGCACCATCAAGGTCCGATCGAAACGCCCCGGCATCGCGATCCGCGCCAGGCGCGGCTACAAGGCGCCGACCGCGGATGAAGTCGCCGCGCGCACGGCGGCCCCATCTTCGGCCGAGGCCGACGAAGCGGCGCCCGTCAGGCGCGCGGTCGGCACGCTGGCGGGCATTCGCCCGGACACGCCTTTCCGTCTCTGGGTCGCGCCGGGCTGGTGGAAGCCCGCGCCGGATGTTCCCGCTGCGAAACCCGGGCGTCCGGAACCGGCCGTGTGGATCGTTGGAGAGATTGACACCCGCCGGCCCGGTGACGACTGGAGCAAGGGCGCTGAGGCCGAGGTGATCGTGTCGCGGGAGGCCGGGGACCAGGTTGCGACGTTCCGCGTCGAGATCCAGCCGGGCGCCGGGCGCTTCCTGGCGCGATTTCCCCGCACGAGCGACGATGTGTGGCTCGATCCGGGCAAATACGCCGTCCGGGTACGCATTCGCGCGGCCGCCGGCGGCGGACTTCCCTCGACCGACACGGTTCGGTTCGCGCTCGACGCTCCGCCCGCGGCTGCACGTCCCGTGCTGGGTCAGCCGATCTACCTTCGGCGGGGGAGCGCTGCGGTTTCGAAGGAGCAGCCAACCGCGGACCTGCGCTACCGTCGCGCGGAGCGCGTCGTGGTGGATGTGACCGCCTCTGATGCCTTTGATCAGACCTCGGCGACGCTGCTCGATCGGACCGGGCACCCGATCGAGGTGCCCGTCACCGTCAGCAGCCGCGAGGAAGGCGGCTCGCGCTGGATTCGGGCCGAGGTGGCGCTTTCGCCGCTCGCGGCAGGCGATTACGTGATCAGGCTTGGCGCCACCGCCAATGGAAGGCAGGAACAGGTGCTCGCGCCGTTCCGGGTCATCCAGTAGGCGGATTCCACGCGAAGGCGTGCTCGAGGGCTTCCGACAGGACGCTCAGCTGATACGGTTTCTGCACGAACCCGGCGAGATCCTGGCTGGGGATGTCGCCGGTTGCCTGTTCGGCAAGGTAGCCGCTCGAGAGGATCACGCGCAGGCCGGGCTTCAGCATCCGCAGGGCCTCGAACGTTTCGGCCCCGTCCATGCGCGGCATGGTCAGGTCGAGCAGCACGCAGGCGATCTCGTCGTGGTGCTGGCGGAACAGATCCACGGCCTCCACGCCATCGGCAGCCGCCATCACCGTGAAGCCCAGCCGCTCCAGCATGGCCTTCGCCAGCTTCCTCACGCCTTCTTCGTCATCGACGACCAGCACGAGCCCCGAGCCCCGCCAGGGGACGGGCGTCCTGGCGGTTCGATCGGCGTAGGCAGGGTAATCGCAGGCAGGGAAGAGCACGCGGAACGTGGAACCCTGGCCCGGCCCGGACCTGACCTTGATGACGCCGTTGTGGCCACGCACGATGCCGAGCACGGCCGGGAGCCCAAGGCCACGCCCGGTGAATTTCGTCGTGAAGAACGGGTCGAAGATCCGGGCGAGCGTGGCCTTGTCCATGCCGCACCCGGTGTCGGAGACCTCGATGAACACGTATCGGCCCGGCGCCGGGTTGCTGTCCGGCATCGCATCCGCCAAATCGCTGCGGTCGCAGTACATCTCGCCGGTGGACACCGTGACCGTTCCGGGCAGATCCCCGATCGCCTCGGCGGCGTTCACCGCCAGGTTCATCACGATCTGGCGAATCTGCGTCGCGTCCGCTTCGATCGATGGCACGAGCTCGGCGAGCCGGCACTGCAGCGCAGCCTTCTTCGGGATGGAGACTTCGAGCAGCGAGGTCATGGCGCCGACCAGTTGCGACAGGTCGACGGGCCCGACGATGAAGCGGCCCTTGCCGGAATAGGCGAGCATCTGACGGCACAGCTCGGCGGCGCGCCTGGACGCAGCCGTGATGTCCGCCAGGCATTCCCGTGCCGGGCTTCCCGGCAGCAGCTCCATCTGCGCGAGGTCGGCGTTGCCGAGGATCGCGGTGAGGATGTTGCTGAAGTCGTGCGCGACCCCGCCCGCCAGCACGCCCAGGCTGTCGAGCTTCTGCGCCTGCAGGAGCTGGCGCTCGATGGCGATCCGTGCGTCCTCGGCCTGCCTGCGCTCGGTGATGTTCCTCGAGACGCCCAGTACTTCGTTCACGCGGCCGTCGGGTCCCTTCAGCAATGTCGTCACGACTTCGGTGGGCACCAGCGATCCGTCTCTCCGCGGCTGTTCCACGTCGGATCGGACGACGCGCATCGACTCGTCGCCGCCCTCGAATGCGGCGATGCGGCGCGGAAGCCCCTCCGAAATCATCCGGTACGCTTCCGGGGTCACGGCCTGGTCGAGCGACTGGTTCATCGCTTCGTCCGCGGTGTACCCGCGTAGCCCGTGTACTGACGGGCTCACGTAGGAGAATCTCAGCGACTTCGTATCCAGCAGCCAGATCACATCTTCGGTGTTCTCCGAGAGCAGCCGGTACCGCTGCTCGCTTCGGCGCAATTCCTCCTCGAAACGCCGCCGCTTCGTGATGTCGCGCACCAGGAGAATCGCCCGGTGGTCGGTGCGCTTCCGGGCCGTGGTCGCCGCAACGGACAGCTCGTACCAATGCTCACCGCCCGGCATCTGGAGCGGGTAGCACGCCCCGGTGTCGCGCCCGGTCGCCTGCGCGCGGCTGATGGCGCCGTTCAGGACCTCGGCAACCTCGGCCGGGAGCACCTCGGAGAAGCGCTTGCCGAGGAACGCGGTAGGCGGCATGAACAGCGTGTCGGCCTGGGGGGCGCGGAAATCCCGGATGCGCCCCTGGCTGTCCAGCTCGAAGAGCAGATCCGGAAGGGCGTCCAGCATCAGCCGCATGTGCTCGCGCGCCTCGCGCAGGTCCCGCTTGGCTTTCACGAGCTCGTCGACGCGCTCGGTCAGGTGTGCGACCTTCCGGCGCAGCTCGGCGTTCTGCTCGCGCAACCGCTCGATGGATGTGTCGGTCATTGTGGATTGACGCTGAACCGGTCCGGGGCGCCGAGGATCGTGCCTATCCTCCCACTGTAAACTTCAGGCTCCAGGGTTTCAACGGGGCTTTGTCGGGCGACGTGATCCCGTCGGTCAGGTCGATCTGGAGCGTGCGGAAACGCTGGAGCGGGTGCGTGAACCGGAGCTCGATGACCCGGTTGACCGGATCGTAGGTCGTCGAGAACGGCGGCGGTTCGTTCGTGGCCTCGTTGCCGCCCGGGACCGGCGCGCCCAGGTACACCGCCTTGATGTGTCCGTCGAAGCTCAGCGGAGAGAGCGGCTGCGAGACCTGGATTCGCACCGGCGTGCCGGGAGGGACGTCGGTTTCTCCCTCGGTCGGGACACTGAACAGGACCTCGGGACTCGGGCGAGGCGCGGCAGGCGCCGGAGGCAGATTCGATGCGGGCGCGGCAGGCTGTGTGACACGGACCGCTCGCCCCTCGATCCACAGGATGCCGCTTCGATGATGCACCGTGCCTTCGACCTCCAGCCACTTGCCGGTGTCGGCGCGGGTCGCGGGGTCGAAATTGAACCCCTGTCCCTTCGGCTTCGCCCGCGTCACCCACAGGGCGGCTCCTCCGTTTGCCAGAACGAATTCGCCGTGATCGAATCCCGCGGCCGGCGGCAGATCGCCGAAGAGGTTTCGGCCTCGGAACTGGCCGGTGACGGTGACGTCCAGGTCGAGATAGCGGGCCGGATCGAGCACGATCGCGGGTATCGACGGCGCGATGAAGTTCACGGCCGGTGCGACGCTGTGGGCCACGCACACCATCAGCTCGCCAGGTTTCGGCCACGTGTCGCTGCCGGGCGCGGGCAGAAGGGCCTTGATCGAGGGCTCCGCCAGGCGGGAGTCGTCGCGGGTCAGACGGCCCAGGTCGAGCAGCTCGCAGACGACTTCCATGCGTCCAGCCGTCAGCGGAATTCGAGGTGACACGATCCGAAGCGACGTGTCACCCAGACCCTCGAGGCGCCACTGGTCGTTGGTGGCCTCGAGCAGTCCCTGGATTCTGACCGTGTGCCCGCCGTAGAACGCGGGATGCGCCGTGATGGCGGCAACGTGCGTGGCGATCAGGGCCGGGCCCTGCGCCAGCAGACCGGCTGTGAACCACAGCACAACCAGGACGGGCGCCGCGCCAAGTCGGCGCGACGCCCGCTGAAGGAACCGGTGCGAACCGATAATCGACTTTTGCTGGTCGGGCACGGCCCCGACTCCCGTCTCTACATCACCGCCGTCGGAGGCGCCGGCTCGTCGGCCGCGCCGGCCTTGCGAAGCGGCACGGCTATCAGGTACCACACCAGGAAGGCGGCGACCGGTATCGCCATCCAGGGCGCGATATCGGCGAACCCGGGCACGCTCCAGAACGCGTGCGACGATCGCGCCCCGACCACCGCAGCAATGAACAGCCCGATGAGCGCTTCACCCGCGATGAGGCCGGACGCCGCCAGGACGCCCGCGTTCTCCACCCGGGCCTTCTGGGCGTCGTTATAGCCCCTCTTGTTTCGAATCTTATCCACGAGACCGCGAACCATGCCGCCGCAGAAAATCGCGAAGGTCGTGCCAAGCGGCAGGTACATCCCGACCGAGAACAGCATTGGGCTGCGGACCTTGATCAGGATCAGGGAGATGCCCATCAGGATGCCCACGACGACCAGCGGCCACGCCATCTCGCCGCCGACGATGCCCGCCGAGAGCGCGGCCATCAGGCCGGCCTGCGGCGCAGCGTACGTTCTGCCGCCGAACCCGCCCGCGTCTCCGAACTGCGCGACGTCGGAGGTGTGCATCATGTAGAGCGGGAAGAACATCACCAGGCCCGCCACCACGACGCCGATCAGGTCGCCGACCTGCATCTTCCACGGGGTGCCGCCCAGGATGTGCCCGACCTTCAGGTCCTGCAGCATTTCGCCGGCGACCGCCGCCGTGACACAGCCAACCGCCGCCACCCCCAGCACGGCCGCCACGCCCTCCACGCCCTTCATCCCGACGATGACCATCGTCAGGGCGGCGATGATCGTGGTCGTCAACGTCAATCCGGACAGCGGGTTGTTGGACGATCCGATCATCCCGACCAGGTTGCCCGAAACCGCGGAGAAGAAGAAGCCGGTGACGAGCATCACGATGGCCGCCAGAATCGCGGCGCCGATGGCCTGGGTGAAGTAGAAGTAGAGCGCCGTGATCAGGATGACGATGACAACCACGCCTTGGGCCACGACCTTCAGGTTCAGGTCCTGCTCGGTCCGCTTGGTCTCGATCTTCACGGTCGCCGACTTCTTGACGTCAGCGATGCTGCGCTTGACGCCGCCGATGAGGTTCTTCCTCATCTTGTACAGCGTATTGAACGCGCCGACCAGCATGCCGCCGACAGCAATCGGGCGGACGATGAATTTCCAGAGGTCCCCGACCATGGAGGCCCAGGCCGCGTCTTCGCCGCCGGTCCTTGCGACGTACTGATCGATCAGTCCCGGTCCCAGGAAGTAGACCAGGGTCGGCACGAGCAGGCCCCACGCCAGCAGGCCGCCGGCGAAGTTGAGGGACCCGAGCTCCGGACCGATGATGTAGCCCACGCCGAAATACGCCGGCGTGATGTCGGGGGCCGAGAAGTGCGTCACCCCTCCGGTGACGACTTTCGGAACACCCTCGCCGATTCCCAGCCGCACGAAGGTCTGTTTCACGGTGCCGATGCCGACCGCGGCCTCGTTCGACGCGCGGAAGATGCCGAAGCCGTCGAGCAGCTTCACCAGGGCCCCGATGCCCATCGCGCGGAACAGCTGCAGCGCCGCCTCAGCGCCCTTCTGGCCCGCCTTGTGGATCTCGGACGCCGCGACCGACTCCGGGAACGGGAGGCCCTTGTCTTCGACCATCACCCGGCGCAGCACGGTGACGAACATGATGCCGAGCATGCCGCCGAGAATCATCAGGGCCGATGACAGGAGGTACTCCTGCACCATGTGGGCGCGATCGAACTTCCAGATCTTCAGGATGACGAACGCCGGGATCGTGAAGATCGCGCCCGCGGCCACCGATTCGCCGATGGAGCCGACGGTTCGGGCGAAGTTCTCTTCGAGCACGCTGCCCTTGAAGATGCGCAGCACGGCCATCCCGATGACGGCCGCCGGGTAGGTGGCGGCGATGGTCATCCCGGCGCGAAGGCCGAGATACGCATTGGCCGCCCCCAGGATCACGCACATGAGGAGGCCAAGGATGAGCGCCCGCATGGTGAACTCGGTCTGGCTCATGTCGGCGCTGACGTAGGGTTTGAAACCCTCGTCGGAGGGGGCCGGTTGGGTATTAGAGGTCTGACTCATGCGGCGAATCTTAACATGAGGGCGACGAATAGCCGCGGCCTTCATCGGCGCGGTTCGCGTGAGGACCCGCAGCGCCCGATCAGGCGTCTCAACAGGAAAGGTCCGCCCCCGCCCGGGGTTCTCATGGTCCGAATGGCCGACGCCCTTGACGCTCCGGATGCCGCAACTCTAAGATGGGCCGCCGTGCCCATGGGACCTCCCAAGACACCCAAGCCCCGACTCTCGCACCTGGACCCGGCCGGCCGGGCAAGGATGGTGGACGTGTCCGAAAAGCCGTCCACCGCGAGGGTTGCGGTCGCGCGCGGCTACGTCCGTCTTGCTCCCTCCACGCTTCGTCTGATCCGCGCGGGACGCATCGCCAAGGGCGACCCGCTGCAGACGGCGCGGCTGGCCGGCATCATGGCCGCCAAGCGCACCAGCGAGCTGATTCCGCTCTGCCATCCGCTTGCGCTCAGCCACTGTGACGTCGAGCTGCTGGCGCGCGCCGACGGGTACGAGATCGAAGCGCGGGCGCGGACAACCGGGCCGACCGGCGTCGAGATGGAGGCCCTCACCGCGGTGGCCGTGGCGGCATTGACCATCTACGACATGGTCAAGGCTGTCGACCGGGGCGTGGTCATCGGCAGGATCCGATTGATCGAGAAACGCGGCGGCCGATCCGGCGTGTGGAAGCGGCGGCGGGAGCGGTGATGCGCGTCCTGGTGGCCATCTACAGCGACAATCCGGCCTGGACCCTGCCGCCGAGCCAGCTCGATGAGCTGCGGCGCCGGTTTCCCGCGGTGACCTTCGTCTACGCGGCGAACGACGACGAGATGGTGCGCCTCATCCCGGAGGCGGACGTGGCGTTCACCTCGTGCCTGACGGCTCGCGCGTTCGCCGCCGCGACCAGGCTTTGCTGGGTCCACAGTCCGGCTGCCGGCGTGGGCAGCATGCTGTTTCCGGCGATGCGCGACAGCCGGGTGATCCTGAGCAACTCACGAGGCATCGCCGCCGTGGCCGTCGCCGAGCACGCCTTCGCGCTGCTGCTCGCGCTGACCAGAGGCGTCGCCATCTCCGTGCGCCGGCAACACGAGCAGCGGTGGGCGCAGGATGAGCTCTCGAGCCTTCCGACGCTGCAGGGACGATGCCTGGGCGTGGTCGGACTGGGCTCGATCGGAACAGAAATGGCCCGCCTCGGCGCCGCCTTCGGCATGCGCGTGGTCGGCGCCAGGAGGCGCGCCGGCCTGCCTCACCCGCCGGGTGTCGAGCGCGTGGTGACCCCCTCCGACCTGGCGAGCCTGCTCCGGGACGCGGATGTGCTGATGCTCGCCGCGCCGCTGACCGAGGCGACGCGCGTGTTGATCGCCGCGCGCGAGCTCGAGCAGATGAAGCCGTCGTCGTGGCTGATCAACGTCGCCAGGGGCAAGCTCGTGCGCGAGGCGGATCTGGTCGAGGCGCTGCGGTCCGGGACCATTGCCGGGGCCGGTCTCGATGTGTTCGAGCACGAGCCGCTCGATGCGGCGAGCCCGCTGTGGACGCTGCCCAACGTGGTCATCAGCCCGCACGTTGCGGGATTCCGTGAAGGGTACTGGGCCGCAGCCGTGGAGGTCTTCTCGGCCAACCTCGCGACCTTTCTCGCCGGCGGCACGCTCGCCAATCTGGTCGATCGCGAGGCGGGATATTGAAGCACGGGCACGGGAGCATCTGCGGGGTGCCCCGGGTTGACGCCTTCGGGCAACTGGTTTAGGTTAAAGCTGGCCGTTTCATTTGATGCAAACGAATGCGGACACTCCCACCGGAGTCAGGACGCTCGCCGATCTGCCGGCGAGCATTGCCGCGCGCCGGAGGCCTGTCCAGCTGCGCCGGTGCCGTTCGGAGGGGTATCAGGAGTTCTCCGGCCTCGAAGTATTCCAGGCGACGCGCGAGTTGAGCCTCGGGCTGCGCGCGATGGGCATCGAGCGCGGCGACCGCGTGGCGATCATTGCCGACAGCCGCCCGGAATGGAGCCTGTCGGATCTGGCGATACTGACCGCTGGCGCGATCACGGTTCCGGTCTATCCGACGCTGTCCGCCGCACAGACCCAGATCATCCTGGCCGACAGCGGCGCGCGCATCGCGATCCTTTCCGATCAGGTCCAGGCCGCCAAAATCGACAGCATCGCGCCTGAGCTGCCGGGCCTCCAGTCGGTCATCGTGATCGAACCGTTTGACGGCGTCCGACCGTCCGGGGCCCTCCCGGTGCGGAGCTGGACCCAGGTCCGGAATGAAGGACGCGCGCGGCTGCAGGCCGATCCCGCCTCCGAGGTCAGCTTCGACGGGATGGTCGCCTCCACGCAGCCCTCGGATGTGGCGACCATCATCTACACCTCGGGAACCTCCGGCTCGCCCAAGGGCGTTGTGCTGACGCACGAGAATCTGCTGTCGAACGTGCTCGCCACCAGGCACGTCTTCGCACTCGATGAGAGAGACGTGGCGTTCTCGTACCTGCCGCTGAGTCACACGCTCGAGCGCACGGCGCTCTACCGGTACCTCTACGACGGGGTCGAAGTCTGTTTCGCCGAGTCCCTCCAGACCGTGTCCCGCGACCTGGAGCGAGTGGCCCCGACGATCATGACCGGCGTGCCGCGCGTGTTCGAGAAGTTCCAGGCCGCGGTGCTCGAGGTCGTCGGACGGTCCTCGCCGCTGACGCAGCGGCTTTTCGCCTGGGCATTCGAGATTGGCCGGGCCGCCAGCATCGCCAGGCTCGAAGGGCGGCGGCTGGGGCCATGGCTCGCGGCCCAGGTGCCGCTCGCCGATCTGCTCGTCATGCGGAAAGTCCGCGCCCGAACGGGCGGCCGGCTCCAATTCGTGCTTTCAGGGAGCGCCCCGCTCAGCCGCCGCACGGCCGAGTTCTGCTTCACGGTCGGCATGCCCGTCTACGAGGGCTACGGCCTGACGGAGACCTCGCCGGTGCTGACGCTCAACGCACCACAGGCGATTCGTCTTGGCACGGTCGGGAAAGCCCTGCCGGGCGTGGAGCTTCGCATCGCGGAGGACGGCGAGATCCTGGCGCGCGGTCCCAACGTCATGTCGGGCTACCACAACCGGCCCGAGGACACCCAGGAGGCGCTGCGCGACGGCTGGTTCCATACGGGCGACATCGGGCAGCTGTCGAGCGACGGCTACCTGACCATCACCGATCGCAAGAAGGACCTGATCATCACCTCGGGCGGGAAGAACATCGCCCCACAGCCTATCGAGATGCGGCTCAAGGCCAGCCCGATCGTGCGGGAAGCGATCATCGTCGGCGACCGGCGCAACTTCCCGGCGGCGCTCATCGTGCCGGACTTCGATGCGCTCGAAGCGAAGCTGCGGCAGCGTGGCGCCGCGTCGGGCACGCGGGACGAGCTGGTGCGCCGCGCCGACGTGGTCGCGCTCTACCAGGCGCTGATCGACGAGATCAACGTCGACCTCGCGCAGTTCGAGCGGATCAAGCGGACGGCGCTGCTGACCTCGGAGCTGACCGTCGAAGGGGGAGAACTGACGCCGACCATGAAGCTGAGGCGCAAGGTCGTCGAGCGGCAGTGGGCGTCGACGATCGAAGCGCTCTATAGCCGGGACGCGACGACCAGTCCGTGAACGAGCGTGCTAGGGGAAGACGGTGGCCTTCGGCACCGGCCACCAGCGGACCTGCACCTTGCCGATGATGTATTTCTTCGGGACCATTCCCCAATGCCGGCTGTCGGAACTGTTGTTCCGGTGGTCGCCCATCACGAAGTAATAGCCTTCCGGGATGACCAGCGGTCCCAGGTTGTCGTGGCTGCGGTACTCTTCCGGCACGTAGCTGTCGTCGATGGGGATGTCGTTCACGTAAACGCGTCCATCGACGATCCGGATCGTGTCGCCTTCCTCGGCGACCACCCGCTTGACGAACGACTTGTCGGGGTTGGCCGGATAGTAGAGCATCACGATGTCGTTGCGGCGCGGCGAGCTCAGGCGGTAGATCAGCTTGTTGACGATCAGCCGATCCTGATCCTGCAGCGTCGGCGCCATGCTCAGGCCCTCGACGCGGGCGACCTGGAAACCGAAGGTCACGATCAGCGTCGCGTAGACCGCCGCCGAGAACAGCGTCTTCACCCAGGCGAACAGTTCATCGCGCAACACCACGAACTTGTCGAGCGTCGATGACGCCTTTGGCCCGGGAGCCGGGGGCGCGAGATCCGGATTGTTCCCGCCAGGGATTCCGCCCGTCCAGCCTGGAGCGCCGGCCGGGAGCGGCGTCACAGGCTGAAAGCCCCCTTCCGCCACCTGCTGCTGACCAGGCCCCGCGCCGTCGAGTTCTCCGGGCAGGGCTGCGGAGGCTGGATCCGCGTGAACCGCGTGGTCCGCGACCGGCTGTCCGGCATCTCCGTCTGCTGGGCGTCCCGCATCCTCAGGACTAAGGTCCGACTGAGCCAAGGCACTCTCTCCTTGATCGATCTGATATTCACGAGATACGAGCAGCGCACCCGCCAGAACGTCCTGGCGTTGAGCCGGGCAGGCAACCCATCGCCCGTCCATTACTTAGACGATCGACGGCTTGGCTCGTCACTCCCTGAATTGTATCGCCTTCGAGCGATGCATACATCAACTCAGTCTCTGGAACAGGTTGAAGCCATCTGGAATCTTGAGTGCCGGCTACGCAGGTCCCGCGAGTCGATTCCCTGTCGACCCTGAGGAACCCCCCGCATCAGCAGGGACACCAGCGCGCAGGTCCGTGCGGGCGCGGGCCGCCTCAGGGACGCAGGTCGAACGTGTTATCATCGAAAGAGTCATGCCAGCAATGGCGGCCAGATGTCGGGATGGCTCGAGGCACGGAGACTTGATGTGATCCGTCCATTTCTTGTGGGCTTCAGAACCACGCTGCAGCACATCTTCAAGCCGACGGTCACGGTGAACTATCCCGCGCAGAAAGTGCCGGTGTTCCCGAAGTACCGGGGCAAGCAGGTGTTGATGCGTGACGAGAACGGACTCGAGAAGTGCGTGGCGTGCGGCCTGTGCGCGGTGGCGTGCCCGGCCGACGCCATCTATCTCGAGGCGGCCGAGAACGACGGCAGCGTTGCGGCCGGACCTCGCTACGCCAGCACCTATCAGATCAACAAGGTGCGCTGTATCTTCTGCGGCTATTGCGAAGAGGCCTGCCCGGTCTCTGCCATCTTCATGGGCAAGGACTACGAGCTGGCCGTCTACAGCAAGGCGGACTTCGTCTGGGACAAGTCCGAGCTGCTCGTGCCGGCGCTTGCATCGGCCTCTCACTGAGGTCACGCCCGACGGATCCGGCGAGATGAAGCTTGGGGCTTTTGGCGACGTGCACGGCGACTTCGCGTCGCTTCGGGCGATTGCCGGTCGCCATCCGGACGTGGAGTACTGGGTGTCGGTTGGCGATCTCGGGGACGAGCAGGGACGCTACGAGCCGATGCCGTTTCCGCTCTACTGGATCAAGGGCAACAACGACAACCTCGAGGTCATCGCCGGCATTGTGGCCGGGGAGCGCAGCATCCTCAACCTGCACCACATCCCGAATGGCGTCGTCGTGCAGGTAGGCCCGATCCGCGTTGTCGGGCTCGGCGGAACGCTGGCGCCGACCTGGTACGACAAGGCGCCGCACGAACTGCCGCGGCCGAGAGTGGCCGCCCCGGGGCCGGACGGGTACCCGCCACTCGTTCGGGACGACAAGCGGCGCCACTTCGTCCGGGCGGAGGTCGAGGCCTGCAAGCGACAGTCAGGCGTTGAACTGCTGCTCACTCACGAGGCCGCGCGGCCGTTCTACGTCGAAGTCAGGGGACGGATGCACGATGTCGGCAAGACGCCGATCAACGAAGTGCTCGCCTCGATGCACCCGCGCCTTCACCTTTCGGGGCATCATCATCAATACAGTGATGAAGTCCGGCAGGGTGTGCGGTCCATCGGCCTGGACCCGGTGTCAAAATCCTATCTAGTCGTCAATCTCGAGAACTGGAAGTACGAACGGATAGCCACCTGACGCGCACCAGAGCGCTCTGGACGCGAGACGGAAGCAGGTCGGAGCGCCGGCTGCCTCGAGCCCCCGCGCGGTCCCGCGGGGTGCCGGCCTTGTTCGACGGGGCGGCTCAGTATATAGTCCAACAGGATCATCGAATAGGCCGCGACAGGTTCGCCTGGGAGTACCCGCACTATGGCCCTGTTTGAGCAACCGACACCACCCGGCAACCGCGAGTTGCTGTCGACCGCCGATGCCATGTCCCGCACCTTGTCCGTCACCGAAGTCGAGACGGATTTCGTCTTTGGCGTATACGAGAAGCTCGCGTCGGTTTACGACCTCATTTTTGGCCCTTCGCTTCATCCGGGCCGGCTGCGTGCGATCGAGCGCATGAACATTCAGCCACGCGATCGCGTGCTCGAGGTCGGGGTCGGCACGGGAATCAACGTGGGACTCTACCCGAGGCATTGCACGGTGACAGGCATCGACCTTTCGGCGTCGATGCTCGACAAAGCCCGCGAACGGGTGGCGAAGAAGGAACTGACGAATGTCCGGCTGTTCGAGATGGACGCGACCAATCTCGAGTTCGCCGATGACTCCTTCGACATCGTCTACGCGCCGTACGTCATCAGTGTCGTGCCCGATCCGGTCGCTGTGGCGCGAGAGATGCGCCGCGTCTGCCGTCGGGGCGGGCGGATCATCGTGCTGAACCACTTCCGCAGCCGCAACGCCGTGGTGTCCCGCGTCGAGCGCCTGATTTCGCCGATGACGATCCACGCGGGCTTCAAGTCCGATCTCGATTTGCCGGGGTTCCTCGCGCAGGCAGAGCTGAAGCCGGTCTCGATCGAGAAGGTCAACATTCCGAGAATGTGGTCGCTGGTGACCTGCGTCAAGGACTGACGGTCCCGCCGCGCCAGCCAGGGCCGATCGCCCACGCCACGCCAGGGCAGGGCTACGGCGGCCAGCCGACAAGCCACAAGCCTCCAGCCGGGTTCCGCGAGCCTGGGTGCCCGGTCGCCGGCCGGGCCGCCGGCACAATCCCCGTCGGCTCCTCAGCTCGTCGTGCCGCGCGAGGTTTCCTCCGATGGCGGCGCTTCCTCGGCCCGGTCGAGCCCCATGTCATCCCACGCTGCCGGGTCGTCGAGGGACTCCAGGTGGGTGGCCACGTTGACGCCGGGCAGCGCGCGGCGTATATCCGCCTCGATCCGCTCCAGCCACTGGTGGCCGGTCTGCACCGTCCACCCGCCGGGCACCAGGACGTGCAGCGAGACAAACCTCCGCGACCCCGCCTGTCGTGTGCGGATGGCGTGAAACTGGATGCCGCGTTCGTGATAGCCCGCCAGCGCGGCGGTCAGCGCGTCGATCTCGTGCCGGGCGATGGCCGTGTCCATCAGACCCAGCACCGACTTGCGCACGATCTTCACACCGGTCCAGACGATGTTCCCGGCGACGATGATGGCGGTCAGCGGGTCCAGGCGCTGCCAGCCCGTAATCCACACGAGGCCGACGCCGACCAGCACGCCACCCGAGGTCCACACATCGGTGAGGAGGTGCTTGGCATTGGCTTCGAGCGTGATCGAGTCGTGCTGCCTGGCCGCCCGAGCGAGGATCAGCGCCACCCCGAGGTTGATCGCCGACGCGCCCACTGACACGGCCAGGCCGAGGCCGATTTGGTCGAGAGGGCGGGGCGAGATGAGGCGTTCGACCGCCGCGAAGGCGATGCTGATCGCCGCAAGCAGGATGAGGGTCCCCTCGACGCCGCTCGAGAAGTACTCCGCCTTGCCGTGGCCGAACTTGTGGTCGTCGTCCTCGGGACGGGCCGCGATGGTGAGCATCCCGAGGGCCATCATGGCGCCGATCAGATTGACCACCGACTCCAGGGCGTCCGACAGGAGACCGACCGATCCGGTCAGCAGGTACGCGAACGTCTTGAGGACGATAGTCGTGCAGGCCGCGGCGATCGACAGCCACGCGAATCGCCTGAGCGTGGATCGGGGCGTATTCACAACCGCGTCCCCGCCGCGCGCAGGATCGCCCTGGAGGCGACCTCGGCGCCATTGGTGGCGGGAGCGTGCGCGGGAGCGGGCTGTGCCAGCACACGGTCCAGGGCGCCGGCCCAGCGCCCCGCGAGCAGGTGGTCGTGGTCGATGTACTCGCAGCGCAGGAATCGGGGCATGGCCTCCACCAGGATGTCGTATTCCGCGAACGGTCCGCGGGATGTGTAGACGATCGCGGCGCCGTTGGCCAGGCACTCGGCGATGATGCCGTAGCCCGGCTTGGTGACGACTACGTCGGCGGCCCGCACGAGATCCTCGTACCGCAGGCCGGACGCGTAGATTTCACGGTCCGGCAGCACGGTCACACCGTCCGGAACGCTGCCGTCGATCCTGAGTGCGTGACCCGTGGTGACGACATGGTACCCCGGAACGCTTCCGAGCGATCGGAGATCGAGCCCCGAGATGCCGAGGCCTCCGAAGGACGCCAACACCATGCGGCAGCCGGGCCTGACGCCGATCTGGTCGCGCACCTGATCGGGAGCGCGGGTGGAATGGCGCGCGACGAACGGCACGTCGATGACGGGACACCGCCAGCCCTCGAACCCTCCCCACATCGGCAGACGAAGCGCGAGCGCAGCGCTCGAGTATGCCCGGCGAATGCCCGGACCCAGGTCAGGCGCCAGCCGCCGCACTTCGGCATACGCCTCGTAGATCCAGTCCCACGTGAAGTTCCCGACACCGACCGCAGGAACCCCGGCGAGCGCGGCTGCGGCAAAGGCGAGCGGCGGAATGTCGCCCACCACGACGGTGGCGCCGGCATCCTCGAGCAGGCGCGCTTCAACCGCCGCCCGGTCGGCGAGGTGCTCCTGAAACTGCCAGGCCTCGCGCAGCGTCGCTTCGACGTCGAGATGCAGGCTGTCGGTCTGTATCACTCCCGTATCACAGCGCGCCGGCTGGTATGCGGCCGATCCGCGCAGGGTGAGATCGAAGAGCCAGCGCGCCGCCGACGTCCGCACCACGACACGGAGGCCGGGCGCCTCCTGTTGAAGGGCGTTGATGACTTCGATCGCGCGCGAGGCGTGGCCGAACCCGTGCCCGGAGATGTAGAAAACGGCGGTCTGTCCGGCCATGGCCTGCGGCACGCCTTCGGGATGTCGCCTCCGAAACCCCGGTCGGGCGCTACTTCATGTCGCCATCCGGCTTTGGCAGCGTACGGCGAAACACGAGCGTCAGCGTGAGGTTCTCGCTGCCACGCCGTACGACGAGCGCGGAGGAATCGGCCCACCGGCGTTCCGACATGAGGCGATTGAGGGTCTCGCGATCCTTGAGCGGCGTACCGTCCATCGACACGAGGACGTCGCCGACCTTCACGCCTGCCTTTGCCCCGGTCGAGTCCTTGGGCACGTCGATGACGACCATCGGCGTCGGTCCCGCCTGGTCGCGGGTCGAGAAGCCGAGCGAGGGATAGAGCGGATCCTCTTCGGGCGGAAGGCCCCAGATGTAGTCCGCGTAGGACGCCTGGACGTCGCCGGTCGGGTGTCCCGACGCATCAGCGACCGCGATCGGGATCACCGACGCCATCTTGCCGTCGTACCAGAGCGCGGCCTGCCGCTGAATTCCCAGGCCGTATGCCACGTGGCCCGATCCGATCAGCACGACCATGATGGTCTTGGGCCCGCCGTATTTCTTGAGCGCCTGCACGGCGTTGTAGCCCATCGAGGCGTCCCACGTGCACTGGGCCGCGAACATGCCGTCGAACATCTGGGCGTTCATGGTGTGCATCATGCTGTCATCGCCCGCGAAGAACGCCCTGAACAGGCGCTTGTGCTCGTCGTTGTTCGTGTCGATCTTCGGCGGAATCGCCGCGGCCTCCTGCGGCGTGAGGTTCTGGAAGCCCTTCTTGCGGACCGCCGTCACGACCTCGCGCGGCGTGTTGACGGCGAACATGCGGATCTTGTGTTCACGCGCGAACAGGAAGATGTCGCGGTAGTAGTACCAGTGATAGCCCCAGTTCTTGTACCAGTGCGACTTCACCAGGAAGTCGAACTCGCTCTCCTTGGACCTGTTCCACACGTCCAGCGCGGCCTGCTCGGTGTACGGGTACATCTCGAGGCCGATGAGCACGTCGCGGCCGCGCTTTTGCAGCTCGCTGATCACCTGGTACTGCACCCGGTGGAACGCCATGTCCGTGTGGCTCTCGCCGATGAACACGACCTTCACATCGTCCAGCTTCGCCGCCAGCTCACTGGGCGTCAGGACGCTTCCAGACGAGGTGTCGGTGATCGCATCGAGCGCGATTGACACCGTCTTGTCCTTGCGTGCCGGGTCGCCGATGGGCAAATGCAGGGCATCCTGGGCACTCGCGATCCCGGAACACGCGAAAACAGCCGCCATCGTTGTCAGTCCGCGAAAGAAGTTTCGGCGCATGCGCTCCTCGGGGATGTGGACCTTACCGCTCGGCCAATGTGACCGACAGCCGGATTTCCTTGCCCGACCGCTGAATCACGACATCGACCGTCTGACCAGGTGTCAGTGTACGAAGGATATCCGAGAACCCCTGCAGGTTGGCAACGGCCTTCCCCGCGATCGAGGTCAGGATGTCACCTTCGAGCAGACCGGCCTTCGCCGCAGGTGAGTCCGGCGTGGTGCCGCTGACGCGGACACCGGGACCTGCAAACGCGAAATCCGGAACGGTACCGAACGCGACGCGGCGGGCGGGGGGCTGCCCTGCGGGGGCGGCCGGCGGGACGGCGCCAGGCGCCCGCGACGGCGCGGCGGCGGGTTTGAGCGTGCTGGTCAGCGGTTCGACCCGCTCCGCGAGGTAGACGACCCCTTCCTGGACGAAGGCGGCGACCTTCACGAGACCGGCCGCGTCGATCTTGTCCGGCGTGTCGCCCGGCCGGTGGTAATCGGCGTGAGCGGCGGTGAAGATCTGGACCGCGGGAACGCCCCGCTCGGTGAAGCTGGCCTGGTCAGACCCGTCCACCGCTTCGGGCACATTGCGGCTGTCCACCCCGGTCACGAATCCCGCGCCGCGGAAGATGTGCTGCCATTCAGTCGCCGACCCGGTGCCGAGCACCGACAGCTTCTGCGATCCGAGCCGGCCTACGGTATCCAGGTTGATGACGCCCATGATCCCGTCGAGCGGCCCGACCGGGTGATCGACGTAGTACTTCGATCCCAGCCTTCCCGCTTCCTCGGCGGTGAACGCCACGAAGACCACGGTCCGCTGCGGCTTCTCGGCGGCGCCAAGCGCACGGGCCAGCTCGAGCATCACCGCGACACCGCTTGCGTTGTCATCCGCCCCGGGGTGGACCTTGCCCTCGTCTCCTTTGCGGACGTCAGGCCATCCGAGACCCAGGTGATCGTAATGGGCCGAGACGATGACCGTCTGGCCCTTCCACTCGGGCCGCGTGCCGGGCAGGATGCCAATGACGTTGGCCACCTGGTGCGGCTGTCCGTCCTCGCCACGGGCTACCTGGAACGACTGGAGATAGGTGCCTTGATCTCCGCCTGGCGCGAGCCCCGCCGCTGCGAACTTCTCCGCGATGTACTTCCCGGCCGCCTCGAGTCCACGGCTGCCGAGCCCGCGTCCCATCAACTCGTCCGAGGCGAGATAGTTGACGTGCTCGGCCATGGCCCGTTGCGAGAAGACTGGCGGCAGATCCGCCAGCGCCTTTCGCTTGTCGGGAGCGAGAGCGGGAAGGGGAGTCGTTCGCGAATCAGCCGGTCTGAGGTCCACGCGAAGCGGTGAGTCGGATTCCTGCCACTGGCCCTTGACCGTGTTGACCGGCTCATCACCCTCGAAACCCAGGAACGAGTACTTGCCGTAGTGCGGAAGCTTGCGTCCGAGGCCCGGCCCCGCCTTCAGCGGATCGACGACGATCCAGCCGACCGCCTTGTCCATGCCCGACGGGTGACGCGTCGTGAGGACCAGGGTGTGGCCGGCATAGGCCACCCGATCCCCGTCCATCTCGAGGCCTTGAGGCGTCAGCCGCAGGCCTGCCTGTTTCGAGAACAGTCGTTCTGCGAATCGATTCAGCCGCCCCAGCAGCCACACTGACCGCGCAGGAGGTAGAGCGCTGACCTCCAAGTCGAGCCTGACCTCGATGGCGTGGCCCGGACTCTGCCAGCCCGCCATCAACTCGCGGTATGCCCTGACTTCACCCGGATCGGAAATCGACGGAAGGAGCGCCAGGATCGTCGGTTCGCCGAACAGCTGACCGATGGACGGGGGTGTTTCGCGAGGATCGAGCCGGCGGAACACGTCGAAGCGGGGATCGACATTGAGCGCCACCGGCCGGACGGCCGAGGCGATCGTAAACGCCTGCTCGGCGCCCTCCAGCCGCACGATCTGCGTCACCTCGCTGCCCTCGGTCTGGAGGACAACGGGGACCTGGAGGATGAACGGTTTGCCCTTCTGGGTCTGGCGGAGGGTGGCGTGGACCGTGAAATACCCTGGACCTCCTTCGACGGCCGGGGTGCCTGGCGTCACCGCCAGCTCGGGAGCGCCAGGGCGCGTGATCAGGTCGTCGAACAGCCAGCCGAGGGACGTGCCGGTGACCTCCTCGGCCGTGTGCTGGAGGTCGCGGAACGTCGCCCTCTTTCCCAGGAAGTCTCGATAGAAGCGCGCCAGCACCTTGCGGAAGGCCTCGTCGCCGATCGCGCGACGCAGCATGTGGTCGCCCATCAGCGCCTTGCCGTAGCCCACCGCTTCCTCGGCCGCGCTGGAGCGGGCGCGGAATTCCGAGAGCGGGAAATCGCGTCCCGAGTTCACGTAGTCCCGGTATTTCTGAAGGGTGGACCGCCGGTACTCGTCGCCCGTGCCCCGCTGCTCGGCAATGAGATGATCGGCGAGGTAGGCGGTGAGGCCCTCGGACCAGTTGCCGGATTGATAGTCCACGAAGACGGAGTTCCCCCACCAGTTGTGCAGGATCTCGTGGGGGAACGACGAGTTGATGATGAACGGGAAACGGATGATTTCGGGCCCCAGCAGGGTGAAGGTCGGCATGCCGTAGCCGGTTTCCCAGAAGTTCTCGACCAGCGCGAACTTGCCGTACGGGTAGGGCCCGATGAGCGCGCGGTACATCTCGAGGTACTGGGCGGTGGCCGCCAGGTATTTCCCGGCCAGCGAGGCGTCGGGCTCGTGAAGGTAGACGAGCGTCTCGACCGCCCCGGCCTTGTCCTGGAAGATCTGCAGCGGTCCGCCGACCAGGTAGATCTCGTCCATGGCTCCGGCCGAGTCCCAGTTGGCGCGGCCTTGATCGTCGCGCGAGGTCCCGTTGCCCTGGCTGATGAGGTGCCAGTCCGGCGGATCGAACACGCTCAGCGTAAAGGTCACCAGCGAGTCGTCGAACTTCGGATACCAGAATGAAGACGCGGCCAGGTACACGCCTTTCGGGTCGATCAGGCCGGGCGTGTCGCGAAACCCGCGCGTGTACTGTTCCTTCTCATCCGAAAGCGGGACGTTGATGGGCCCTTCGTAGGTGAGCGTGAAGGTCGGTGACTGGAGACCGTTCTTGACGCGGTAGTGCTTCACCTTCAGCCGGCCGTCGCCGCCGGGCACCTCGCCGGGTGCGCCCGCGGTTCCGCGCAGTTCCTCGACCGGGGGCGTCGACCTGGTGATGGTCAGCTGGTCGTTCAGCGCAAAGTCCCACTGATCGACCCTGTTGCCCCTGGGAAAGATGATCTGGTCGGTGACGCTCAGGTGGTGTGTGGCCGGGTCGATCCGGACGTCGAGGACGTGATGCAGCAGGTCGCCGGGCTCGGGCTGCCACTGGGCCAGCACCTGCTCAGGGCCCGGCCCTCCCAGGCCAGCCAGCACGAAGAGCGACACGACGGCCCGCGAGATCCGCATCCGTACTCCTTTCAGCACCATGTGCCGATTCACTGGCTCCACCATTCCGGCCGCACGCGCTCGGGCCGGCGGAACACGAAGATCATCCCGGCGCCGACGAGGAATCCCGCGATGTGCGCCCAGAACGCGATGCCTCCAGAGGCGGCGTCGGCGCGTCCCATCGTGCCCATGCCGCTCAGCAGCTGCAGCACGAACCAGAACCCGAGAAAGAGGATGGCCGGCACCTCGATGAGCTCGACGAACACGAACAACGGGATGAGCGTGAGGATGCGGGACCGCGGGTAGAGCACGAAGTAGGCGCCCATCACACCGGCGATGGCTCCGCTGGCGCCAACGGTGGGGACCGTCGAGAGCGGGTTGGAGAGGACATGCGCCAGTCCCGCCACGATGCCGCAGCCGAGATAAAAGACCACGAAACGCGCGTGTCCGACGCGGTCTTCGACGTTGTCGCCGAAGATCCAGAGGTAGAGCATGTTGCCAATCAGGTGAATCCACCCGCCGTGGAGGAACATTGACGAGACGAGCGTTGGCAGGGCAAAGCCGGCCGGCACCATGCTCCACGTGTATAGGAAGTCGATCGAGTCTCTCTGCGGAAGCGTCTGCTGGTAGAGAAATACCAGAACGTTGGCCGCAATGAGGCTGACCGTGACGTACGGCGTGGTCCGCGAGGGAATGATGTCCCGCAACGGGATCATCCCTGCAGTATATCGCCAGCCTGCTCCGGAGCCCGTTGCCCGGACCCGCGAGCGGCACGTATAATCCAACCCGGACAGGCGGCCTGCCGCTCAATCGGGGCGCAGGGCCGGCAGTCCTTCCGGGGGCGATGTGATCTGCAGGCAGTGCGGAACGGAGATCGCCGACAAGGCAATCGTCTGCTATCGTTGTGGCCGCTCGACCACCGAGCCGGTGCGTCCACCCGGCGGCCCGCCGGCCCGGTCGATCTGGGGGACCCTGGTGTCGATCGCGTCGATCCTGGTCCTGATCGTTGCGGGCCTGTTCATGGGCACGGCGGCGACCGGAGAGATGCCGCGCGTGGTGGTCTGGGGCCTGGCGGCGCTCGGTGTGCTGATCCTCGGCTGGCGTCTACTCCGGAGAAGATGATCATGGCCTCTCCACGCCTTGAAGTGAACGATCCGCTTGGCCGCCGCACCGTGCCGCTCGATCGGGACTCGGTCACGATCGGCCGGCGCAATGAGGCCGACGTCCGGTTGACGGGCACCGACGTGTCGCGCGACCACGCCGAGCTGGTCCGGGTGGCCGGGCATTTCGTGGTCAAGGACCACGGCTCCCGCTTCGGCACCTTCGTGAACGGCGAGCAGGTCGCCGACCGCGAGCTGAAGCACGGCGATACGATCCGCTTCGGCCGGAGCGGCGGCAGCGAGGTCATCTTCCTGGCCGACGAGGACACGGTCAACATCAGCCGGGCCAGCTCGGCGGTGGGGGACCTGCGCCAGGTCGCCTCGCTGCTGGTCGGCCTTCGCGCGCTGGGGTCGGGGCGGGTCCTGGACGAAGTGCTGGCGATGGTGATGGATTCCGCGATTGACGTGACCGGCGCGGAGCGCGGGTTCATCATGCTGGCCGGCCCGGACGGCGTGCTCGAGTTCAAGCTGGGCCGCGCGCGCGGCAAGGTGACGCTGCCGGGCCGCTCGTTCCAGACCAGCCGGAAGATTCCCGAAGAGGTCTTCGAGACGGGCGAGACCAAGATTGTGGCCGACCTGCTCGACGGCGATCTCGCCAGCGCCCACATGGGCACCGTCGCACTCGGCATCCGCCACGTGCTGTGTGTGCCGCTCGTCCTGGTCCGGTACGTCGAACAGGCGGAGGCCTCCGACGAGCAGAAGCGGATCGGCGTGCTCTACCTGGACAGCCGCGAGAAGGGATCCCTGCTCGCCCCGGTGACGCGCGGGGGCCTGGAGACGCTGGCGACCGAGGCGGCCGTCGCCATCGAGAATGCCCGGCTCTACAAGGAGGCCGCCGAGAAGGCCAAGCTCGAGCACGAGTTGAGGATAGCCGCCGACATTCAGCAGGCGCTGATGCCCCAACCCCAGCATCGGGGCGCCTTCTTCGATGCGGCGGGCACCACCGTGCCGTGCCGATCGATTGGCGGGGACTTCTTCGACTACGTCGACCTGCCCGGCGACCGCGTGGGGTTCGCGCTCGGGGACGTCGCCGGCAAGGGCGCGCCCGCCGCGCTGCTCACCGCGATGATTCAGGGCATGTTCTCCACGCAGACGGTGGCGGCCGAAGGGCCCGCCGCGGTCCTGGGGTCGATCAACCGCGCCCTGCTGCGCCGGTGCGTGGAGTCGCGTTTTGCCACGCTGCTCTACGGCACGCTCGGGCCGGACGGCGTGCTGACCTACAGCAACGGCGGGCACAACCCCCCGTTCCTGATCGGGAAAAAAGGCGTGAAGCGGCTGGAAACGGGCGGCATGATCGTGGGACTCTTCGAGATGGCCACCTACGAGCAGGAATCCCTGACGCTCGAGCCTGGCGACACGCTGGTCGTGTTCAGCGACGGCGTCTCGGAAGCGCAGAGCGCGGCCGGCGAAGAGTTCGGCGAAGACCGGCTGCTGGCGAGCGTCGAGGCGAACCGCAGCGCGACGCCCGCCGAAATCCGGGACCGCCTGGTGGCATCGGTCCGCGAGTTCACGGCCGGCGCGACCCAGAGCGACGACATTACGGTGATGGTGCTCCGGTATGGATCAGCCTGATCCCGTTCCGGGATCTCCGGCACGGGCACGCCGGCGCCTCGCCATCTGCCTGTGGCTGGCGCTGGCCTTCGTGGTCTGGAACGACGTGTTCGATTCGACCATCATCAACGCCGGGCGGGACTACCTCAGCAGGAAGGCCCTCGCCGAGCGCCATCTCGCCAGCGATGTCACCGTGTTCGGCATCATGCGGCCCGCGGCAGTCCGCGGGGTGATCGTCGCCAGCCTCTGGTCGCTGCCCATTGCGCTCATCGGCCTCTGCGCCGTCTGGTTTGCCGCCAGGCGGGACGAACAGGCAAGGCTGGCGTGGGACGTGACCCGGCGCGGAGATGCCCGGTCCGATGCTCCGCCGGACGCCTGACAAAAAGGGGATTCCTACTTCCCGCCGAGCCTGGCCTCGATCTTCGGAAACGCTTCCATCAGGACCTTGCCGACCACTTCCATGCTCCGCGCGCTGACCTTGTCGAGCGTGTCACCGGCGGTGTGCCAGGGCTCGTAGTCGAGATCGATGATGTCGACCGCCGCGACGCCGGCCTGCAGGAAGGGCAGGTGGTCGTCCTCGACGGCGAGGACCTCGGGGACGAACGCGTTGTCGAGTCCGAGCTTCTGGGCCGTGGACCACAGGATGTCGGTCAGCCACGGTGTCGAATAGGATTCGCGCCGGATGTTCAGCTGCCGATCGCCAATCATATCCACCAGCACCAGGGCCTTGATTGACGAGAGCGTTCCGGCGCGTTTCGCGGCGTCCACGTAGTAGCGGCTGCCGTAGGTGTGATCGGTCCCGGCCCATTCCCCGAACGCCTCCTCACCATCGAGGAACAGCAGTTCGACGGTGAACGCGTTGGCCCGCGGCTTCAGGACCCGCGCGATCTCGAGGAGGAACGCCGCGCTGGACCCGCCGTCGTTGGCGCCCACGAAGCGGAACTCGCGGAACAGCTTCGTGTCGTAGTGGCCGGCGATGATGATGCGACCGGGCTTCGTGCCCGGGATGCTCGCCACCAGGTTGACCATCTTCACCTTGCCCACCGGCGTGTCCGCCTCGAAGGCCTGGTCGGCCACCGTGATGCCGAGCGCGCCCAGTTGTGTGCGGATGTACTTCCTCGATTCTTCGAGGGCCGCGGACCCAGCGGGCCGCGGGCCGAAGCCCACCAGCGCGCGAAGATGATCCATCGCGCGTCCGCCGTCGAACGCGACCGGGCCCTGGACCGCCGACACGTGGGCGATGCCGGGCAAAGCGGCCACGGCCAGGCAGAACGCCGTTGCGGCCGGGCGGATCCAGGAAGGCGGCGCAATGAAGGTCATGAGTCTGGTTCCTCGGTTGGCGGGCCGTCAGGCTCGTCGGGATCCGGATCGGACGGGACGCGATAGACGCCGTCGAGCCAGCGGGACAGATCGACCATCTTGCAGCGCTCGCTGCAGAAAGGCGACCACGGCGGCGTGGCGGCACGCTTTCGGCACACCACGCAAAGCGGACGGTCGGGCTCGGGGTGCACCCACCTATTCTAGCCTCGAAGCGGCAAATCGGCTGGCGGCTCGCGGCGGTCGGCTCTGCCTGTGCCCGACCGACGGGCTCACATCTTCCGGCTGGACGCGCGCCGCGATCCGGTTCCACGCCCGGAACGCGGCGGCTTCGATGGTCGCACCGCGGCGCGCGGGCGCGACCCGTGAGCAATCTCGATCTTCACGGGCCCGCCGAGCAGGGGCTCGAGGGCCCCGACACTCCGCTCTGCGGCCCACGCCTCGAGCTCGGCGTCGCCGCGCGCCCACAGGCGCAGGCGGCGGTCCGGACCGGCAATCTGCACCGCGACACTGCCAACCACCTGGCCGTGCGTGCGATCCAGGCTTTCGGCCACCCTGAGCATGGCGGCGAGCCAGCGGACCACGCCGCGATGCCCGCGCGGCAGATCGTCAATCTCCCGATGCGTCTTCTTCGGTGTGCCGCGGCGATGGTACCGGGCGGTCGAGGCGATCACATCGATCTCGCCGGGCTCGAATCCGCGAAGGCCCCCGTTCTTGATCAGGTAGTACGAGTGCCGGTGGTGGTTCCCGTAGCTGATGTGGATGCCGATATCGTGCAACAGCGCCGCCATCTCCAGCCACTCCCGGGCGCGGGGATCGAGCCCGTGGATCGCTCGTGTCTGGTCGAACAACGAGAGGGCGAGCGCGGCGACATGCAGCGCATGATCGGCCTCGTAGCGGCATCGCTGCGCCAGCTCGATGACGCTGCGCCGGCGGATGTCCGGATAGCGTTCGCGGCGTTCGATCTCCGGGCGGTGCCGGTCCAGGTAGTCAAGCACCACGCCTTCGCGAAGCGACACGTCGCACAAGGTGAGGTCGCTGACCCGAAGCTGGCGCAGCAGCGCGTCGAGGAGGATCGCGCCCGACACGACCAGGTCGGCTCGTCGTGAATCGAGTCCCGGCAGCCGCAATCGATCGGCAAGCGGCAGGCGGGCGATGGTCCGCCGAAGCTTGTGCAGGGCCCTGGCGCTGACGCGGGCATGATGAAGCTGCTGCTCGCCCAGGACGGGGCTTCCGCCTCCGGAGAGCGCCAGCGCGCCCAGGCTGAGGATCGTGCCGGAGGTGCCAATCGCGCGATCGAATCCCGTGCTAACCAGCTCCTCGAGACCGTCTCCGAGCTGCCGGCTGATGTGCCTCACCAGGCGCCGCTCGTCATCTTCGCAGAGCGGGTCGCTCTGCACGAACCGTTCGGCGAGACGGATGACGCCGAGGTGGAAGCTGCGTGCCGCTTGCACGCCCGCGGCCGTGCCAAGGGTGACTTCGGTGCTCCCGCCGCCGATGTCGATGACGACCGCGTTGCCGGGGCCGGTTTCCACCGCGTGCATGGCGGCGCGATGAATGAGGCGGGCCTCCTCGATGCCCGAGATGATGCGCGCCTCGATCCCAGTCTGGCGTTCGACGGCCTTGAGGAAATCCCCCCCGTTTGGCGCCTCCCGCACCGCGCTGGTCGCCACGGCGACCACCTCGTCGACGCCCCTGGAGTCGGCCAGGCGCTTGAAGCGTGTGAGCGTCTGGATGGCGGCGGCCATGGTGGCGTCGCCAAGCGGCCGGCCATCGAGGCCGCCTGCGCCGAGGCGGACCATGTCCTTCTCGCGGCCGACGATCTCGAACGACCCGTCGGCCCCGAGCCGGGCGATGATCATGTGCAGCGAATTGGTGCCGATATCGATGGCCGCGATCTGCATCGGGCGACCAGTCCCTTCAAGGCCCTCGCGTCCGGGCGATGGCCGGCGCCGGGCTTGAATATAATGATGCGAGTCCAGGCACTTGCGCTACCCTGATTGTTTCCCCCGGGCTTGATCCGGCTCGAACAGGCGATCCGTTCATGACTGTGCAGGCGCCGCGTGTCCTCGTCGAAAAACGTCTCCAGGCGCTGCACCAGCAGCTGCCCGCGGCCCTGTCAGGGGCGGTCGAGGGCGTCCACCAGGCGCGCGTCGCGTCGCGCCGGCTTCGCGAGCTCCTCCCGATCCTCCCGCCGAGCGAAGGACACGTGGTCGCGAGGATCCTGCGCCGTGACGTCAGGCAGATTACGCGGGCGCTCGGGCCGGTGCGCGAACTCGACGTGTCATTGATCCTGCTCGGCGATCTGGCCTCGGCCGGCACGCCGCCCCATGCCGCCGTGAACGCCGTGCGCCGCGTCTTGGAGCGGCAGCGCACCGAGGCGTTCAGCCGGATGCTGGCCACCATCGACGTCATCAGCCTCGATCGACTGTCTGAAGCGTCTCTCGCCATGGCGGAGGCGGCCGCAACGCGAACGGCCCTGCGCCGATGCCGGATGCTGCTCGCGCGCCGCCTGGCGGCTCGCACCGCGATGCTGGCGTCCTCGGTCGAGGCCGCGGGCCTGCTCTACGCCGCCGATCGGATCCACGCGGTGCGCATCAGCGTGAAGAAGCTTCGCTATGCCGTCGAGATCGCCCAGGAGCTGCGTGGCGCAGCGGCGGCGCGGGTCCTGTCCCGGCTGAAGATCGCGCAGGACCTGCTCGGCGGCCTGCACGATCTGCAGGTCCTCGTGCGCCGGATACGGGATGCCAAGTCCGGCCCCGAGCGCCGCCAGGCCCAGTTCGAAGATCTGGCCATGCTGCTCGACCACCGGGTGCGCCTGATGCACGGCGAGTTCCTGAAGCTGCGCCCCACGCTGGATGTCGTCTACGATCGCTGCAGGCACATCAGGTCTGCCGTGGCGCCGCCGCAGAAGGCCGGGCGGGGCAGCAGGGCAGCCGTGGAGCGTCGAGCGTGACCCGGCCGAGATCTGCACGTTCAATGGAGGAATGCGATGCCTGATTCGGTGACGCTGTACCTGGTGCGACACGCGGTGGCTGCCGAGGCCGGCCGGGAGTACCCGGACGATTCCCTGCGGCCGTTGACGCCCGAGGGGATGGCGAAGTTTCGGAAGGAGGCGCCCGCGCTGGCCGCGATGGAGGCGGCGATCGACCGCATCTACTCGAGCCCGCTCGTCCGCGCCCGGCAGACGGCGGAGATCCTCGCCGAGAGCGTGCCTGGCCATCCGCCGGTGCAGGTCATCGACGCGCTCGCGCCCGGGGGGACCTTCAACGACGTCATGAACGCGATCGCGCGCGCGGGCCGCGACACGCAGATCGCGCTCGTGGGCCACGAGCCGGGCATGGGCGCGCTGGCGGCGCGCCTGATTGGCGGATCGGCCGCGATTCCGTTCAAGAAAGGCGCCGTCTGCCGGATCGATGTCGAGGGCCTGCCGCCCGCCGCGCCCGGCGAGCTGCGCTGGTTCCTCACGCCGAAGATCATGAAGATCATCGCCGGCTGATTCATCGCCTGGCGGCCACCGGCCGTCGGCAACCCGCCGCGAGCGTTCTCGCACCCGGGGTCTCGCCAGATGGCGCTCCGCCGCCAGCCTGCCCTGAGCGAGCACGGCGAGTCGAAGGGCCGCGAGCCTCCGGCCGCCCGCCGCCAGTCGGGGCAGCAACGGCTAGACCTCCGTGCCGTCGGGCACGACGGCGTCCTTGGGCACGACGATGATGCCGTTACGGATGGAATAGGTGCCGGCATCGGCGTGATCGATGCCGCGCGCGTTGACCAGCCGGACGCCGTTGCCGATTCGGGCGTTCTTGTCCACGATGACCCGGTCCAGCACGCAGTCCCGCCCGATGCCCAGCGGGATCGATCGTCCATCCCGCTGGCGATCGTCATCGGCATCGTAGTAGTCCGCGCCCAGCAGCACCGAGCGGCTGATCCTGGAATGCGCCTCGATCATCGTGCGGATCCCGACGATGCTGGACTGGACGTCGCAACGGTTGAGGTAGCTGCCTTCGCCGAGCATCGCGTGATCGACTTTGCAGTCGATGAGCCGCGAAGCGGCAAGAAACCGCGGCCGGGTGAAGATGGGCTTCTTCGGGTCGTGAAACCTGAACCGCGGATGATCCCGGGTCAGCATGATGTTGGATTCGTAGAACGAGTCGATCGTTCCGACATCGGCCCAGTACCCGTTGAACAGATAGGTGCTGACCCGGTGGGTTCGCAGCACCTCGGGGATGATCTCGCGGCCGAAATCGATGCCCGGGTTGCGGTCGAGAATGTCCAGCAGGACGTCCCGTGAGAACACGTAGATGCCGAGCGAGGCCACGAAGGGCTTGTCGGCCGTGGCCTTGCTGTACAGCGAACCGTCCGGCACGCTCTGGCCGATCTGCGACAGCCGTTCCGGGTTGGGCTTCTCTTCGAAGCCGTTGATCTGGCCGTCGCGGGCGAAGGTGAAGATGCCCATCTGCCCGGCATCCGCCGCCGCGATCGGCTGGGCGGCGATGGTGACGTCCGCGCGCCGTTCCACGTGGAGGTCGATCATCTGGGCGAAGTCCATCCGGTAGAGATGATCCCCCGCCAGGATCAGGTAGTACTCGGCGTCGTAGCCCACGAAGTGGCGTGCGGCCTGGCGGACCGCGTCGGCCGTGCCCTGGAACCAGTTGGGGTTGTCGGGCGTCTGCTCGGCCGCCAGGATGTCGACGAAGCCGCCCGAGAACAGGTCCATCCGGTAGGACTGCGACACGTGGCGGTTGAGCGACGCCGAGTTGAACTGCGTCAGGATGAAGATCCGCCGCAGCCCGGCGTGCAGGCAGTTGCTGATGGGAATGTCGATCAGCCGGTACTTGCCGCCGATGGGCACGGCCGGCTTCGATCGCATCAGCGTCAGCGGGTGAAGTCGCTGTCCGCGACCCCCACCAAGGACGATGGCGAGCGCGTCTTGCATGAGACCTAGCCTAGGCGAACCCCGATCGTGCGGCAAGGAAAGAACGTGTATCCCTGCGGCCGGCGCCCCGAGGCCCTCGTCGACAATCTACCCCGCACAAGTTGCCGCCGCGTACCATCTGACGACGACCGGCGTCACATTCGTGCGATCGGCGCCTTGCCGAGCCTGGAGCGCAGCGTCCCCAGAGTGTCCGTGTCCCGGGCGAGTGCACTCGCCACCAGGTCGGCGACCGTCCTGGCCCCGCTTCCGGCCGACGCCACCTTTCGCGAGAGATCGTCCGCCGAGCATCGGTCGAGGATGGCCAGGTTGGCGTGTCGCAGCAGCAGGAAGCGGCCCAGGTACGTTCTGTCGTCCTGGAGACCCGGATCCCGATTCGTGCCGGGCGGCGATCCGATGGTCGACGGGAGCGACGGGCCGTTGGGCAGTACCGCCCTCAGCCGGTCGGAGAGCTCCTGCTCGGCCTCAACCAGGCCTGTTCCGACTCCGGGCGCCAGGTCGATCTCGGCACCAGGGCCTGCCGGTCCAGCCTGGCCCGACACGCCAGCCAGGCAGCTCGTCGTATGCCGGAGCGCGCTGATTTGAAGGAGGCATTCCAGCAGGTCCGCCACGTTTGACTCCCTTGCGCAGTCGAATCCGGCCGCGCGCACGAGTCTACCTCCAGTTCGGTACACCAACGTTGCCGGAACGTGACGGCAATGTTACTGGACGACTAAATTGATAGAATGTCTGCGCTCGCCGGAGTGCGTCCTGGCGAGTCCACCGGCCCGGTCGGCCGGAGCGAACTTCTGGCTGGTGATGCGGATGGTGGCGACGCCCGGGAGGCGAGCCTCCGAAGAGGGCCCGGGTCGCGCCCATCCTGCCTGAGGAATGCTGGCTGTGACTAACCCTGCAACGTCCCATCTCGAAGCCGCGCTGGCGCGCGACATCGATCTCATTCGCACGCGAGTCCTGGAGATGGCGGCTCTCGATGAGCAGGCCCTGACGAAGGCATTTTCGGCCCTCGTGACACGGGATCGGCAACTCGCGTACTCGGTCATCCTCTGCGACCAGGACGTGGACGCGCTGGAGACCGAGCTGGACAGGCTCTGCCTGGAGTTCATCGTCCGGCATCAGCCCGCCGCCAGCCATCTGCGATTCGTCTACTCGGCCAGCAAGATTGTCAACGAGCTGGAGCGCTGCGGTGACTACGCGGAAAGCATCGCGAGGGGGGTGCTCCTGCTGAGCTCCCTGAAGTTCGACGTGGCGCTGGACCAGTTCAGCGAGATGGCCAACCTGGCGATTCCCATGCTGCACAACGCGGTGCGAGCCTTCGTCGAGCGAAACCCGGACCTGGCCCGGACGACGATGGAAATCGAACCGCGGGTCAACCAGGTGCGCGACAGCCTGAATACGCAACTGGTCGAGTGGCGGGAGCAGGGCCTGCTGCCGCTGGAGGCGTTGCCGTCACTGATCAACGTCGCGCGCCGGTTCGAACGGGTCTCCGACCAGGCGACCAATATCTGTGAAGAGGCGCTCTATTTCGCCACCGGCGAATACCTGCGGCACATGCCGAGAGAGGGATTCCGCGTCCTGTTTGTCGACGAGACCAACGGGTGTCTGAGCCGGCTGGCCGAGGCTATCGGCAACGGCCTCGAGGCGAAGCGTTTTTCGTTCGCCAGCGCCGGCCTGACGGCGGGGCCGGTGGATCCCCAGACGATCCGGTTCCTCGCCGAGAAAGGTGTGGACATCTCGCATCAGCCATCAAGGGCCGTTGACGATGTGCCCCAGCTGGATCAGACCCAGGTCATTGTCAGCCTCTGCAAGGGCGGAGCGCGTGCGCTCCCGCAGCGGCCGGCGAAGAAGACGGTTGGCCTCGACTGGATCCTGCCGGACCCGTCGAAGGCCCGCGGGACCGCCACCGAAGTGAAGGCGGCCTACGAACAGGCCTTTGAGACACTGAACACCCACGTCCGGGACTTGGTCCAGGCGATTCTCGGAAAGGACGAGCGTCAAACCCATGCAGACAGCACATCGTCGTTCTGACGGTTCGGTCATCATCCCGGTGGTCGGCATCAGCCTTGTCGCCGCGCTCGCATGGGGGGCAACGGGGTGCTCAGGATCGTCTTCGAAACAGCCGGAAAAGACAGTGATCCAGAACACCGGGTCCGACACCATGGTCAATCTCGCCCAGGCGTGGGCGGAGGAGTATGCGAAGGTCGCGCCGCTGGTGTCCGTCGAGGTATCTGGAGGCGGATCAGGGACGGGAATCGCCGCGCTGGAGAACGGCACCGTCGATATCGCGAACGCCAGTCGACAGGTCGAGCCACAGGAAGCGGCGACGGCCAAGAAGAACACCGGCAAGGAACCCCGCGAATTCATGGTCGGTTTCGATGCGCTCGCCGTGTATGTCAACAGGAGCAATCCCATCGAGGAGATCACCTTCGAGCAACTCGCCGCGATCTACGCCGAAGGCGGGAAGGCGACGAAGTGGTCGGAGATCGGCGTGAAGATGCCTGGCGGTGCTGACGAAATCATCCGTGTCAGCCGGCAGTCCAATTCGGGTACCTATGCCTACTTCCGGGAGGCCGTGCTCGGCAAAGGACGGGATTTCAAGCTCGGCTCGCGTGACATGCAGGGATCGAAGGACGTGGTGGAGCTGGTATCGAAGACCCCGGGTGCGATTGGATACAGCGGCATGGGGTACGCGACTCCGGAAGTCAAGATGCTCCGCGTCGCCCGAAAAGCCGGCGAGCCCGCGTTCGCACCGACGGTCGAGAACACGCTGAACCACACATATCCCATCGCGCGCCCGTTGCTGATGTACACATTGGGTGAACCGACCGGCGAAGTGAAGAAGTATCTCGACTGGGTGCATTCCGACGCCGGGCAGAAGATTGTCCGGTCCACCGGCTACGTGCCGCTGCCGCAGGCTGGCGCCAAACAGTAGAACCTGAGCGATTCGACCTTCAACCTCAATGCAGACTCGGCGCCGGTGGGAAATCCTTGTCGAAACAGCGATTGAGGCACTGATCCGCCTGTGCGGCGTCAGTGCGATCCTGTTCGTCTTCGGGATCTTCTTCTTCGTGTTTCGCGAGGGGGCCGGCTTCCTGTTTTCCGGCTTCAATCCTCTCGAATTCTTCACCAGTCCCGAGTGGTATCCGACGTCCCAGAGCCACGTGCGCTACGGTGTGCTCGCGCTCATCGCAGGCACGGCGAGCGTGACGGCCCTGGCGATGGCGATCGCCGTCCCGTTCGGTGTCGGGGCTGCGATCTTCGTCTCCGAGTTCTGTGGTCCGCGTTGGAAGGAAACGCTCAAGATCACGATCGAGCTCCTGGCGGCCATCCCCTCGGTCGTGTGGGGGTTCATCGGCCTCACGGTGATGAATCCGCTCATCATGAGCACGTTTGGCGTACCCATTGGTCTCAACGTGCTGAATGGCGGCGTGGTTCTCGCCCTGATGAGCGTGCCGATCATCGTTTCGATCGGTGAGGACGCGTTGCGAGCCGTGCCGGACTCCTATCGCGAGGCCGCCCTCGCGCTCGGCGTAACGCGGTGGCAGATGGTCTACCGCGTGTTGCTGCCGGCGGCGAAGAACGGGCTGCTGGCGGCGGTGTTGCTCGGCGTAGGCCGGGCCGTGGGCGAGACGATGGCCGTGCTCATGGCGACCGGGCACGCCGTGAAGATCCCGACCAGCGTGATGGACTCGGTGCGGACCCTGACCGCGACGATCGCCGCCGAGCTTGGGGAAGCCCCGGTGAAGTCCGAGCACTACCAGGTGCTGTTCATCATCGGCATCCTCCTGTTTTCCATCACCTTTGTCGTCAACCTGACGGCCGACCTCGTCGTGCGCGGGATTCGACGCCGATGAGCGTCCATGCGGTGAGGGGGTAGTCGCGAGCGTGTTCCAAGCCACCCGGTTGAGCCGTCGCAAGCGCTATAGCGAGGTCGTCGCTCAGGCGATCTTCCTCGCGATGACGTTGACGATGGTCTTGCCGCTGGTCCTCATCGTGGGGTACCTGTTCTACCAGGCGTGGCCGATCCTGTCGTTGGACTTCCTGCTGTCGGTTCCCAAGCATGGGATGCGGGCGGGAGGGATCTGGTCGCCGCTGCTGGGCACGCTGTACCTGGTCGTGCTCTCGCTGGTGATCGCCACGCCGATTGGCGTCCTGGCGGCGATCTTCCTCAACGAATACGCCCGCGAGAGCTGGCTCACGCGCGTCATCAACCTCGCCGTCGTCAACCTGGCGGGCGTGCCCAGCATCGTTCACGCGTTGTTCGGTCTCGGCGCATTCGTGCTGTTCGCCCACCTGGGCAAGTCGATCCTGGCCGCGTCGCTGACCCTCGCGATCATGACGATGCCGGTGATCATCGCCAGCACGAAAGAGGCGCTCGCCTCGGTCCCGATGGCATTTCGTGAAGCGTGCTGGAACGTCGGCGCGACCCGGTGGCAGACGGTCAGGCACGTCGTGCTCCCCAACTCCATCAGCGGCATTCTCACGGGTGTCATCCTGCAGGTCTCCCGCGCCGCGGGGGAGACTGCGCCCATCATGTTCACCGGCGCCGTGTTCTTCAAGGCCATTCCCGAGGGCAAACTGTTCGCCTACGGGCTGTTCGACCAGTGCATGGCGCTGTCGATGCATCTCTTCACGATTTCCACCCAGGTGCCTGATCTCCCGAAGGCGCTCCCGTACGGGACCGCAGTCGTGCTGCTCGGCGTCGTCCTGCTCGTCAATGCGATGGCGATTGTGCTGCGTGTCTACTTGCGCGCGCGGAAGAAATGGTGATGCCCGACGGAAAAGTTGAGTTCGTGGATCTTCGGGTCCGCTATGGACGCCGTGAGGCGTTGAAGGGCGTGACCTTCGACGTTCGCCATCACGAGATCCTCGGCGTCATCGGTCCCGCACAATCTGGCAAGACCACCTTGCTGAGGACCATCAACCGTACGATCGACCATGTGCCTGGCGCTGTCGTGTCGGGATCGGTTCGCGTCGACGGCGAGGACGTCCGACTGACCCGGGACCTGTTCGGCCTCAGGCGGAAGATCGGAATGGTGGCGCCCCTGCCGGTCGGGCTGCCCATGTCGATCTACGACAATGTGGCGTTTGCTCCGCGGATGGCGGGCGTTCGGGACCGGGCTGATCTCGAACAGCGGGTCGAGAACTCTCTGCGCCAGGCGGCGCTGTGGGACGAAGTCAAGGACCGGCTCAACAGTCTCGGCACCAAGCTGTCTGGCGGGCAGCAGCAGAGGCTGACCATCGCCCGCGCGCTCTCCCACGACCCCGAGGTGCTCTGTCTCGATGAGTTCTCGATCGCCATCGATCCGGTCACCACGATGCGCATCGAGGACGTGCTGCGGGAGCTTCGCTCGACGGTGACGATCGTCCTCGTCACGAATCTGGTGCAGCAGGCACGACGGCTGGCCGACCGTACCGCGTTCCTGTTCAACGGCGAGCTCGTCGAGATTGGCACCACCGAGGCGGTCTTCTCCGACAAGCCTGTCAGCCGAAAGACCTATGACTACGTGAACGGGATATTCGGATGATCCCCAGCGCGTCCACAGACCTCTGCATCGTGACCCGGCGCCTCAACCTCTGGTACGGCGACTTCCAGGCGCTGAAAGACGTCGATCTGGGGATCCGCCACGGTCAGATCGCCGCGCTGATCGGTCCGTCCGGCTGCGGAAAGACCACGCTGCTGCGGTGCTTCAACCGCATCAACGAGCGCTACGGCTACGTGAGGACCACCGGCGAGATTGCGATCCTCAATCAGAACATCTACGCGCCGGACGTATCCCTGGTCGAATTGCGCAAGGCCGTCGGCATGGTCTTCCAGCGACCCAACCCGCTTCCCATCTCGGTCTACGAGAATGTCGTGTTTGGCTTGCGGATCCACAGCGGATACGGATCACTCAGAAGATCCGGGCTGGATGAGGCGGTCGAGCAGGCTTTGACTGAGGTGTCGCTCTGGAAGGACCTCAAAGACCGCCTTCACACCCGTGCCACCTCCCTCCAACTCGAACAGCAGCAGAAGCTCTGCATCGCGCGTCTGCTCCCGCTGAAACCTGAAGTCATCCTGATGGACGAGCCGTGTTCGGCCCTGGACGTCGAGGCGACACTCGGCATCGAAGAGCTGATGCAGACGCTGGCGGGCCGCTATACGATCCTCATCGTGACCCACAACATGGCTCAGGCCAGGCGCGTCAGCCAGGAATGCTCCTTCATGCTGATGGGAGAGCTCGTCGAACATGCGCGGACCGAGGACCTCTTCCTGACGCCCCGAGACGAGAGGACTGCCGACTACATCGAGGGCAGATACGGGTGAGCCGTGCGCGTGCGGCCACGAATTCACATGGAAGTCACCCGCCTGCAACAGTGTTGCCCCACCCGTGCGGTGTACTGGTGATGCCCGTGAGGCAGCGCCAGGCGGCCGTGCATCAGGCGCGCTCCGGCCAGATGGACGCTGGTGGCGGGCACACCCTCCACCCCAGGCTCCCGGTATACGGGAGCCTGTTCTTCTCCGCCCTGGTTCAGCCGGGCTCCTGCCGGTCAGCGACGCCGACCGAGCGTCCATCCTCCCCAGGCTCCCGGCAACCGGGAGCCTGTCATCCAACATCCGGTGCGACCCGTGAACCGGTGGGACGTCGCTGCCGCGGGTGGATGGATCCCTTGCTCGACGTTTTGGAGGCATCCCGCCGGCAAGATGCACGGGATTTCACCCGCGTGACGCCGCCATGAAGGCCCGGTAACGTTTCGAACGCGCTGGGCCGATGCATGGCGTGAAGGCCCATGACAAAGATCACGCACTGTTTGCCGACGTTTCACATCGCCGAAATAGCCGCCCTGTAACCTCGGGTCTCCTGCGCCGGTGCAGCACGGACCGCGCACCGGGTCACTTCAGAGGGAGACAGACCTATGAGGATGGGGCGTTTGTTCTACGTGACGGTGGCGGCCTGCGTCATCGCCTCGGTGTTACTGATCGCGACGCCGAGCGAGGATCGTGGGGAGCATGCCGGTACCTGGGTCGCCGGCGATTTTCATACCCACACGTATCTCACCGACGGTTCGCACACGGAGGCTGACGTGCTTGCCCACGCGTTTGGCGGCAGCTACTCCAGCGCGTCCGGAATCGTTCACGTGCCCGGATTCGGGCTCGACTGGATGGCCAATTCCGAACACGGGGGACTGGGCGCGCGGAATTCGTTCGGCTTGCTGTGGACCGACCCCCTGATCCAGCCTCCGACGGTGTTTCTGGGCACGCCCTGGCCGGCACCGTCGATGTATCGCTGGCAGTCGCTGCGGGACTATTCGTTTCCGATCATCCAGGCGGCCCGCCATCTCTACCGCGACAAGGTCATCGTGCAGGCCGTCGAATGGAACGTACCGAAGCACGAGCACGCCAGCGTCGGGTTCGTGGCCGATGAACCGGCCGCGGTGGTGAATTTCGAGTACGCCTGCGATGCGGCGGATAGCGACACGTCGTGGGGCACGCTCAAGATGAACAGGACGCATCTCGACGCGGTTGCCTGCGTCCAGGCGCTCCAGGCCGACGCCCGCACCCGGCAGAGCAGTTACGTTCTGCTCAATCACCCCTCACGCAAGCTCCTGTACTCGGCGGCCGACATCCGGGACCTGAACAACGCCGGTCCGGACGTGGTCTTCGGGCTGGAAGGGATGCCGGGCCATCAGAAGGAGACCTCGCGGGGCGGCTACGGAACGACGGGTCTCAAGGACGCGAGTGGCAACGACCTGACCTACGCGGCACGGACCTACGGCGGCGCCGACTACATGCTGGCTCACCTCGGGGGGCTCTGGGATTCGCTGCTCGGCGAGGGCCGTCATTTCTGGGTGTTCGCGAATTCCGACTTCCATTCCAGCGGGGCCAACGCGGACTTCTATCCTGGCGAGTACGCGAAGTCCTACACGTATGCGACATGCCGGCACGAAGACGCAGGGCGCCGCGCGGAGGAAGGGCGCCGGTGCTGGTCGGCCGCCGATGTGGTGGACGGCATGCGATCCGGCAATTCGTTCGCGGTCCACGGCGATCTGATCGATGCCCTGGACTTCACCGCCCGGTCCCGCGATGAGGTCGCGACGATGGGGCAGACCCTTGAAGTCCGGCGCGGCACGAATGTGCGGATTTCGATCCGATTCAAGAGTCCCTATCTGAACGCGCTCGGCGATGCGGTCAGCGTGGATCACGTGGACCTGATTTCGGGGCGGGTGACCGGTTCGATCCCGAAGACGCTGCTCGACGGGACGCTCAACCCGGCGTACGCATCCGACACGAATCCGACGACCGCAGTGGCGGCCCGGTTCCCCGGCGCCTCGCTCGAGCGTGACGGCGACTGGTACGTCGTCACCTACGTGCTCCGCGATGTGCACGAGGACCTGTATGTCCGTCTCAGGGGAACGAACCTGGCTGTTGGAACTCCCAACGAAATCGACAACCAGGGGAACCCGCTGGTCGACGACCTGGTGGGAATCAACGACGCCTTCAAGGCCCGGTCCGACCTCTGGTTCTACTCGAACGCGATCTTCGTGAAAGTCGTGCAGTAGGCGACCGCCATCTGTGCCGGGCCCATGTGAGTCCGGCACAGGCGACGCCTGGAATCTGATCGACAGCACCGAGGTTGGCGCGTCAGCGGCCGTGCCGATGGCGCGTCAGCCTCGGCCTCCCTCCACGCCCGCAGGACGTCCTGAGCCTGACGCGACGGTGGCATCCATAGCCTTCCCTGTTCCCGAAAAGTGTTACAGCTAGTTAGCATTCCGCATTCGCCGCCGTAACGCCGGAGGTGTTTCATGAAGACATGAACACATTCGCGCATCCACTGCCTGGTGCCCACGCAGACGGCACCATCGCCTACCCGTCACACAAGGTGCCGTGCCAGCTCCACATCTACACGCAAAACGCGTTTGGGCTGCCGTTCACCGGTCGCGCCCGGCGATTCCGCGCGCTCACGAAACTGATCCGCGATCTGGCCCCGGACCTGGTATTCCTGCAGGAAGTCCTGTTTGGCGGAGATGAGGAGATGCTTCGGATCGAGGGCTACCACACGGCATGCCTCCCCAATGGGATGTTCAACCGCGGCGGCCTCCTCACGCTCAGCCGCGTGCCGCTTTCACGAGTCCGGTTTCACCCGTTCACCGCGCAGGGCGCATGGACCAATCGCCAGCTCTCCGATCGCTTCCTGGGCAAGGGGTGGCTCGAGGCCGAGGCGTCCGAGTGGGGCATCACGCTGGTCAACACCCACCTGGTCTCAACCTACCGGGAGTCCGACGGCTTCGTCCACGACACCGAACAGGAAGCACAACTGCATCAGCTGCTCCACAGGGTCGAGCACCTCGGGCCGTCGGTTATCGCTGGCGACTTCAATTTCACCGAGGGCACCCCGTTTCACCGGATGGCGATTGAACGCGTCGAAGACGTGGCACGAGGTCTCCATCCGTCGGGCATCGGGCGCCTGCTTCCCAAGCTCGATCACATCTTCGTGCACAGTCTGGGCTGGCAGGAAGCCCGCGCGGTTCGGGTGCCGCCTGGAAGGCTGGCAGGTCCCCGGGGGACCGTATCGGTATCGGATCACGCCGGCGTCTCGGTGCAGCTCGAACTGGCGTGGCAGAGCTTCGCGCCGGTAGTCCCGGTCTTTCCCAATTGAAGCCTGGTGTCGCGCCGGCAGGAACCGGCCGCGAGGCGCCGCACCAGCGCCGATCCGCTGTGCCCCTGCTGCCGGCGGTGTAACGCATGATGTCGCCCGTCGGACCTCGAGAGGAGCCCGGCGGTCGCGGGTGCTCGATTTACGCGGAATTGACTTGTCCGTCACGTCCACGTCATACCCACCACTCAAGATGTCGACATGGATCTCACAACTCAGAAGGTGCTCTTCGGTTTCTCCAGCACACTCACAACGCATTTTCCCCGGGCCGGGGCGCGCTTGCTCGACGCGAGTATCAGGCCCCTGGCGAGCCACCGGTGGCTCGACGCGGCATTCCAGCGACGTAATCGGGCCGCGCTGAACAAGATCGGCACGCCACGCAGCGTTGTCGTGCTGTCCGACATCCATCTCGGTGACGCCTTGAACTCGCAAGGGTTGGTCGTCGCGGCTCGCGACTTCTTCCCCGAAGCGCAGATCCACTACGTCGTGTCGCGCGCCGCCAAGCCGTTCATCGAAGGACATCCCGACGTGTCTCACCTGTGGCCCGTCTACACCGGATCGCCCCTCCCGTCCGAGCGCGATTTCCGGGCAGTGGCAGAGCTCATCTCGAGGACCAGGTGCGAGATGGTCGTGAACGCGTGCCCCTCCTTCGTGCCGGGCCGCCCGCTGCCACGAGGGCCGGTCGTCCTGGACTTTCTGACGCATACGCCACGCCTGCTCCGCAACGAGGCCGAACCGACCGAGCCGAACCACTTCCTCTTCCAGGGGCACAGATTCCTGGCAGACTTGTTCATCGAGCGATGGCCGTCTCGGCGACCGCGCGCCATGCCGGGTGCTCGCATTCTCCTGGATGACCAGGCCGTGGACACCGCCGATGCGCTGTTCGACACGCTTCGTGTCGATCAGGATGAGCCGTTGGTGCTGCTCAATCCGGACGGCGCCTCGCCCTACACGCGTCCGCCCGAGGACCTGCTCGCCGCGGTGCTGCGCCGACTGGTCGAAGGGGGCGCATTCGTGCTGGTCGGGGAGGGCCATACCGATCGCGGTGTGGGCGTCCGGCTTCGCGACAGGGTGCCAGCCCTGTTTCTCGACAGGACCCGGCTCGTGCCGGCCTCGTTGCCCGCTCCCGCGTATGCGGCGCTGCTGGATCGGATGGACGCTTTCATCTCCGGCGACACGGGACCCCTTCATTGGGGTGCCTCTCGCAAGATCTCCCGAACAGGCAGGCGCCTCTTCCGGAATCGGACGGCGGTGTTCTCCCTGTTCGGCGCCACTCCGGCCCGTATGTCGGGCTACGATTCTTCGCAATCGGGATTCCTCCCGGCCTGGCAGGACGCGCCGTCGGCGGCGTTCCAATCGCATGCGACGTGCCTGAATATCACGTGCGTCAACAAGCTGTTCAAGACCTGCGGCACCGTCCGGTGTTTCGAGACGTGCTCACCGTTTTCCGTTGCGGATGCGGTCCTCGCCTACCTTGATGGCGCGATCACGGTGGGCGCCTCACGACCACTGCGCGTTCCGGCATGAGCCACCAGTTGCTCGTCCTTCCTTTCGCGTACGGACTGGGATTCCTGGCCGCCATGCCCATCGGCGCCTCGCAGGTGGAGGTCGTCAAGCGGGCGCTGGCACAGCGGTACGGCTCCGCCCTGCTGTCAGCCGCGGGCTCGGTCACCTCGGATATGACGTACGGATTTCTGGCCCTGTTCGGGGTGGCCCGGTTCCTGGAAGATCCGAGCATCCTCGTCGGGTTCCACTGGACGACCTCCGCCATTCTTGCCGCGCTCTCGTGCCTCACTTGGAGACAGTCCGCGGGCACTTTCGCATCCGGCCTGGGTGCGGACTGGAGCGGGCACAGGACGTCCTACCTCACGGGCCTCATGGTAGGGATCTCGTATCCGCCCATCATGCTGAGCTGGCTGTTGGGAGCGGGGTTGGTGAAAGGCATGCGAATGGTGGATTCGTTTCACCCGTCCCTGACGGCCGGATTCGTGCTGGCCGGCGGGGCGGGGCTCTTCAGCTATCTGATGGTCCTCACGTTCATACTGCGGAGGACGCACCGGTTCCACAGTGTGCGCAGCGTTCGTGTGGTGTACCGCGGGCTCTCAGTGCTGCTCGGCGTGATCGCGCTTGGATTCTTCATCAAAGGAATGCTCGGCGTTCTGAATGGCGCCCCGACTCCATCCTGACGCTTGTCACGGCTTGAATCGAGGCCGGCGGCTTGCGCCTTGCCTGACTCCGACGCTCGCGCGGTCGTTTACCCGCTCACCACAGCACCGATGCCGCTACATTGATGGCCGCTCGCGAGCGACTGTGGACCCGCGCGCGACGCTACGCTGTGTATGGTTCGTGTTGTCGGCTTGGTGCGGCGGGCACGAATGCACGATCGCGGCGGACGTAGCGGCCGTCTTCCGTGAGCGTGAGGAACCGCACGTCGACCAGCGCCGCGAGCACCGCCTCGCACATCAGCATGTCGAGGGCGTAGAGTCGCTGAACCTGCCCCGCCGTCAGGCGGAGGCCGGGTAGTGCGACGTAGTCGCTCCGAATCATCAGGGCAGAAAGCTGTACAGGTACACTGCTCATATGTCACCCCGCAATCCAGCGTAGTGGCGCGGTGTGTCGAGCGTGTGTCGCGAAGGTAAGAAACGTGTAACGAATTGGCCGCGATCCGCGTTTAAGTCCCCATCGAAGAGGTCCGCGTCACCGCGCCTCCGCGCCTCTGGGGACGGGGTGCGACGCGCGGTACTCGTCGCGATACCGCATCGCCTCGTCGAACACGTCGGGTGGCACGAGGCCTCCCCGGACCTTGCCGTACAGCGATTCCGCGAGCCGCTGCCAGGATTCCCGCGCCTTTGCGTCGACGGTCACCACGTGCAGGCCGCGCTTCCGCATGGATTCGATGTCCTGTTCGCCGCTCTTGCGGACCTCGGCCTGAAGCCTCTCGCCGGCATCGCGGGCGGCCTGATACAACGCAGGCCTGATGTCGGCCGGAATGCGCTCCCAGGTGTCCTTGGAGATGACCGTGCCGCCGAGCAGCATGGCCCAGCCGAGATCGGTCATGTACCTGGCCGTCTCGAAGTAGCGCGTGATCACCGCGATTTGCGGCGAGACCGCGACCGCCTGGACCAGGCCCGTCTGCAGCGCGGCCGGCAACTCGGTGGACGCCAGCGGGACGGGCGTGAAACCGGCGCTCCTCCAGGTTTCGATCGCCCAGTTGTCGCCGGCCCACGAGAACATCCTCAGCGGCTTCAGGTCCTCGGGTGTGACCACCGGCTTCTGCGTGAAGAACCGCAGCCATCCGCCATCCATCCAGTTGAGCACCACGAACCCTTTGGCTTCCATCGCGGCTTCGAGCCGGGGGCGCAGCTTCTCGAGGACGTAGTAGACCTCGTCGTAGTCCGAGTACGCCAGCGGGATGCCGACGCCGAACACGCCGCGGTCGATCTCGGCCAGTCCTTCCGATGTCAGCACACCGGCCTGCAGCGCGCCGAGGCGGATCTTCCGCACGACGTCAGGATCGTCGCCCTGCGTCCCGGACGGGTAGATGATGAGCCGGACCCGGCCCTTCGAGATCTTGTTCCACTTGTCGGCGACCTCTTTCAGAATCAAGTCCCACGAGGACCCTTCGGGAGCGAGCGTCGCCATTCGCACCGTGATGGCGGGCGCGGCCGAGCCGGCCGGGGCGGCGCCAGCAAGCGCAAGGCCGACCCACGCGCCGAGGGCCACCCTGGCGGACTGACGGAGGATGCGCTTCAGGGTTGGAGCGTGCATCAGTGACCCCCAACGGCAAGGGAGCGTCGAAGCCGTCACCTAGCAAGGTTACCGCCGGATCGCCGGTGTGCCAAGCAGGGGCTCTACTTCTTCAGATACGCTTCCGGGCTCGAGACGCGTTCAGCCACGTATCCGATCGGCTCACCCTTGCTGATGGGCGGGGTGGCCACAATGTAGAGAACCTCGCCGGCGAAAGGCGATCGGATTTGCTCGAGCGTCTTCCCTGCGAAGTCTGTGACGCGGCCAATCAGCGTGCCCTCGGCCACGCTCATGCCCGGTTCGACGGCGGGATAGAAGATCCCGGTGAAGTTGCTCGTCATCACTTGATTGCGGCCGAGCCACACCGGCTGGCCGAGCGGGTCGGGGCCGTCGGACTTCATCTTCAGGTACTTCATCAGGCCGGCCACGCCGCGCTCGATGCGCGCGACATCCTCTTCGCTCGTGCGTGCCCAACCGCCTGATTCCGCGGTGAACGCCGGCTTGCCCCGCGTGATCGCGGTGTTCGACAGGTAGGTCGACGTCTTCGGATCGGTCGGGCGCGACGTGTCGATGATGATGTGGTCCATGCCGAAGGCGAGCACCATGTCACGGCCGATGGCCGAGACCTCGGGCGTGCCGGTCGTTTCCCAATACACGTAGGGGCGCAGCCATTCGTTGCCGTCGCCACAGTGGATGTCGACCAGGTGCGTCGCGCGATCGATGACCTCGCTCGTGAGCACCCAGGCGATGCGATCCGAAAGCGTGCCGTCCTTCTTCCCGGGGAACACGCGGTTCAGGTTCTTCCCGTCGGTCGGGCCGTAGTAGATCGTGCGCTTGAGATACGACGGCATGTTGGCCACGTGCACCATCACCACGGTGCCCGTGAGCGTCCGCGGATCGATCGTCGTGCGGAGCCGCTGAAGCGCCAGGATGGGGGGGTACTCGTGGCCGTGCGTGCCGGCGATGAGCGCGAGCACCGGGCCGGGCTTCGCGCCGTTCAGGACGGTGAACGGGATGATGGTTCCCTCATCGCCGGATCCCGCTGCGACTTTCAACTCCCCCGACACACTCGTGCCGGGCGCCACCGTCCTGTCTCCGATCGTGAACGGCTGCTGCGCCTGCGCCACGCGGGCCATGCCAGCGAATGCCGCCACGAGCGCCACCACCAGGATCCCGACGCGCTTGCTCATCCTCATGCAGTCCTCCGGATCACGGGGAAAGGGGGCGGCCGATTATGGCACGAACATGGAGCCAGGCGGTTCGAGTGGCCTGTCCGCAGGTGCACAGGCTAGGCCGAGATCCGGCAGCCTGTCGGCGAACGCGGGCGCGTCGCATCAGGCCCCCAGCCCGCGGGCGCCGATGCACCGCAGGTGCGAAGGCCGCGCCAGCCTGACAATGGTCATCCGTCCGCGAGCGCGCGCAAAGCGTGGCCCTTGGCGGCGACACCGACGACGAGCACGGCGAGCAGCGCGCCGGTGATCGACAGGGTCACCGGCGCCGAGGTGAGGTTCGCCAGATATCCGGCCCCGAGGCTCCCGATGGGCATTCCGCCGCGAAACGCCATCATGTAGATGCTCACCACGCGCCCGCGCAGCTCGTTGGGCGCGGCCAGCTGTACGAGCGACATCAGCAGCGAGAACCCCATCATCAGCACGATGCTCGTCAGGAAGATCAGCAGGTAACTCAACCACAGCACGCGCGAGGACGCAAAGGCCACCAGTAGCACGCCCAGCGAGATCTGCACCCCGAGTGCGACCCGATCCATGCGTGGGAATCGCCCGAGCCAGGCCACCAGCGTTCCGCCGACGACGGCGCCGGCGCCCGAAAACGCCATCATCCAGCTGTAGCCCTCGACTCCGGCGTGAAACACCTGCTGGGCGAACACCGGCATCAGCGTCGTCACCGGCGACCCGAGCATCGCGCCGCCGAACGCCAGCCCCGTCAGGATGAGCAGCGCGCGCTCGTGCCGCACATACGACAACCCCCCGCGCATCTCGGTCAGCAGCGCATGCCGCACCGGCGGCGCGACGAAGACAATCCGCATCGACAGGAGCGCGACGATGACGAAGAGGAATGAGATCGCGTTGAGGCTGAAGCAGGCCGCTGAGCCGAGCTCGGCAAGCGCGACTCCGGCCAGCACCGGCCCGAGCATCCTCGCCAGGTTGAACTGGATCGAATTCAGCGCAATAGCGTTCGGTACGTCGTCTTTGCGAACGAGCGACGGGAGCAGCGCCTGATAGGCCGGCCCGCCGAAGGCCTGGGCGGTGCCGGTCAGAAACGAGAGGGCCAGGATCTGCCAGATGTGCACCGTCTGAGAGTAGACGAGCGCCGCCAGGGCGAGCGCGGAGGACATCTGGATGCACTGCGACACCAGCAGCACGCGCCGGCGATCGATCCAATCGGCAACCACGCCGCCGATGAGCGTGAAGAGCAGGATGGGCAGCTCGCCGAGGAACGCATCCAGGCCCAGGTAGAACGGGGAGCCGGTGATCGTCAGGACCAGCCAGCTCTGGGCGATCTTCTGCATCCAGGTGCCGATGCTGGAGAGGAAGGCGCCGCTCCAGATGACGCGGAAGTCGCGGTAGGTGAAGGCCGTCGCGATGCGCCGGACGGCGTTGGGAACCTGCATGCGTTCGGCGATCTTATCCCAGCGCCGGAGGTTCAGGGGCGTTGGGCGTGGGGCGGGGGCTTGGGGCGGCGGCTTGGGGCGTGGGGCTTGAGACTTGGGGCTTGAGACTTGAGACTTGGGGCCTGAGGCGAGCCCTAAGCCTTAAGCCCCAAGCCTTAAGCCCAAGCCGTCCTCGTGCCCGCCTACCTCTGGACGGGATAGCCCCGTTCGGCCCAGTCGGTTCCGAAATTGTTCGGCAGGATCAGCACGCGCAGGTGCGTGAAGCCCATGTCGTGCAGCGCCGTATACGCAGGCCGGAGGTTCGGACAGTGTTCGAGCGGACAGCACCCGCAGTAGATCACGAGATTGGTCGATCGCGGCAGGCTCTGGGCCCAGTTCGTCAGCTCGGTCACCCCCTCGGGCGAGTTGGTCGGGCCGTGCAGCACGGCGCCCGGAATATGGCCCATTCGATACATGAACTCCGGAGCGGTGCAGACGATCACCGGCTTGTCGGCTCCCCTGGAGCTGGCGATCTCCTGGTCGAACGCGGCGGGCGCAACCGTATTGGTGCCCCAGGGTTCCGCCGAGGAGGGCGACCCGGCCTCGGTCGAGGCGCAGGCGGTTGATATCAGCACCAGCGCGGCTGCGGCCAGCGTGGCCGGCAGGCTGGGGCGCCGTGATCCGGCGTGGCGGGCATACATGCGTCGAGTCAATGACATCAGCTCTCCTTCGGGCAAAGACATTATTCGATCAGGATGCCGAATTGGCTCTTTTCGTTTCATCTCGATTCACCGATGCTCGAGCGAATTCCTCTTGCGCCCGCCCGTTCGGTGCACTATATTTCATATAGCGAAGATAAAGCGAAACTCGTCGGGAGGCCCATGATGCCTGCTGCCTGCCGTGCCGAGGTGGAAGCCCTGCTGCGTGCCCGGAAGCTGGACCGGACGCTGGTTCCCGCCTGGGAACAGGCGCCTGCGGTGACTGAAAATGCCGTGTCGACCGGGGTGGCCGAGGTGGACGGCCGGCTGGGCGGGGGGCTTCCGCGCGGGCAGCTGTCGGAGCTGACCGGTGCCCGATCCTCGGGGCGAACCGGCCTGTTGCTGGCGGTGCTGGCCGCGGCCACGGGGCGTGGGGAGCTGGTGGCGCTCATCGATACCTTCGACATGTTCGACCCCCACTCGGCCGCCGCCGCGGGGGTGGATCTGGAGCGGTTGCTGTGGATCCGCGGAGATGCCTGCACGCCGGCCTTTCCCACGCTGGCCAGCCGCCAGGGCGGGCCCGATCGCGTGATTGAACGCGCGTTGAAGGCGTTGAACCTGGTGCTGCAGGCGGGGGGGTTCGGTGTGGTGGCGCTCGATCTGGCGGATGCGCCCGTGCCGTCGCTGCGCCACGTGCCGCACAGCACGTGGATCCGGCTTCAGCGCGTGCTCGAAGGGCAAGACACCGTGGGGCTCGTGGTGGGCACGATGCCCCTGAGCCGAAGCGCCGGCGGTGTCAGCCTCGTGCTCGAGCCGAAGCGGGAGCCGCAGGCCTCCTGCGTGCCCGGGCCACGGACCCCGGAGCTTCACGCTGAATCCGTGGCGCGGCCGTCCTTGAACTCCGTCGGCCGGTGGTCGGGGAGTGTGCTGGGGGTGCGGATGTTCCGTGGCCTGGAAAGCGAGGTGAGGATCCAGCGTGCGCGGATCGTTCCCGGGCGCGATGGCTACCTGATGCAGATGGCGGCGAATGGCTAGGGGCTGGGCGCTAGGGGCTAGGCGCTAGTTCGTCGTATGCCGCCAGCCGAGAGCCTGCAGCCGAAAGCCTAAAGCCTGCAGCCTGAAACCTGCACGCTCATGCCTGGGGGTCGTTCGTGTTGGCTTGTCTCTACGTGCCGCCGTCGCCTCGAGATTCTGGTCGCAGCCCACGAGCGCCTGGCGCCCGGCCCCTGGCCCCTAGCGCCCAGCCCCTGGCCCCTAGCGCCCAGCCCCTAGCCCCTAGCGCCCAGCCTCTAGCCCTTAGCGCCCAGCCCCTAGCCCCTAGCGCCCAGCCCCTAGCCCCTAGCGCCCAGCCCCTAGCCCTTAGCGCCCGGCCCCTAGCCCCTAGCGCCCAGCCCCTAGCCCCTAGATTGGCCGCCATTGCCCGAAGCGTGTCACCACGGGTCGAGGTTCATACCGACGACCTGGTCACGCTGGACGTGACCGGGCTGGCGCGTTTGATCGGTGACGGGAAAGAGGTGGCGGAGCGCTTGCGGCGGACCGCAGCCGATCACGGGATTCTGCCGGTGCGTGTGGCGGTGGCCGGGACGCGCACGGCCGCCATCCTGCTGGCGCGAGCACGCGTGGGCATCACGGTGGTGCCTCCAGGCCAGGAAGCCTCGGCGCTCTCGAAGCTGCCGCTCAGCACGCTCGCGGTCTTTCTAGAGCTGGAAACAGGCTGGAGGCTGGGGGCTGGAGGCCGGAGGCCAGACGCTGGTTCACCATCGACGACAGGCGACAGGCCGGAAGAAGCGGGTACACTCGCCACTCGCTCCCAGCCTGAAGCCCGAAGCCTGAAGCCCGAAGCCGGCGGCCGTGATCCACGAGCCCCTGGCGCCCAGCCTCTAGCGCCTAGCGCCGAGCCCCTAGCCCCTAGCCTGGCCACCCTGTCCCGCTGGGGCCTGGCGACACTTGGCGATCTTGCCGCGTTGCCGTCCGCCGAGTTGTCGGAGCGGCTCGGGCAGCAGGGGATCTGGTGGCAGCGCGTGGCGCGGGGCGAAGACGCCGGCCCGCTGGTGCCGACGCCGGACGAAGAGCGGTTCGAGGACACGCTCGAGCTGGAATGGCCCATCGAAGGGCTCGAGCCGCTGTCGTTCGTGCTCGGGCGGCTGCTCGAGCCGCTCTGCCAGCGCCTCGAACGGCGCGATCGCGGCGCCGCCGTGCTGCACGTCAGGTTGCGGCTCGTGACGCGCGCCACGCACGCGCGCAGCCTGCAGCTGCCCGCGCCGATGCGCGACCCGCGCGTGCTGCGCACGCTGCTGCTCCTGGATCTCGAGTCGCACCCCGCTCCGGCCGGTATCGATGCGGTCACCGTCGTGATCGAGCCCACCCCGGGGCGCATCGTGCAGGAGTCGCTGCTGACGCGCGCGCTGCCGACGCCCGAGCAGATGTCGACCCTGCTGGCGCGGTTGACCGCGCTGATGGGGGAGCGCCGCATCGGCGCGCCGGTCGTGCTGGATTCACACAGGCCGGACGGCTGCGCGCTCGCGCCCTTTCGTGTGCCGGAGGAGGGACGTGGGATCAAATCAGGGGCTAGGGACCCTTCGACTCCGCTCCCCTCGACTGTCGCTCGGGGAGCCTCGAGCACGGTCGAGAGGCTCAGGGCAGGCTCGGCGCTCGGCACTCGTAAGAACGATGTCCGGCTGGCGGCTGGTGACCGGCGGCTCACGACTTCGCCGAAAGCCAGCTCCGACGGCTTCGTCGGCGCAAGGACAAGTGGCGGCAAATGGCCACCGGCTCCAGGCGACAGGCTGGAAGCAGAAGACGAACCAGCGCCTAGCGCCGAGCCCCTAGCCCCTGTTCCCTGCGTCGCCCTTCGCCGCTTCCGCCTGCCCGTTGCCGTGTCCGTCGTGGTCGATCACGGCCGTCCGGTCAGCGTCAGGGCGGATCGGCAGGGATTGCGCGGAGGGCGCGTGGAGTCCTTTGCGGGACCGTGGCGCACCTCCGGCGAGTGGTGGATGGTGCATGGCGCTGGAGGATCCCAGGCCGCCCTGAGCGCGGGCCCTTCGATGAGTTCTGGGCGACCCGAGGCCCTCGAGGGTCGAGGCGAGTCGAAATGCGCGCGTGCAGGACAGTCGGACGGATGGAGGGGACGCCCGGGCTGGAATCGCGAGGAATGGGATGTCGCGCTCAGTGATGGCGGCGTCTATCGCATCTTCGAGGATCGGGATCTCGGGCGATGGTTCATCGAGGGGATCCTGGATTGATCGAACTCCACTGTTCATCTGCCTTCAGCTTTCTCGAGGCGGCGTCGCTGCCCGAAACGCTGGTGGACCGCGCGGCGGCCCTGGGCTATCCGGCGCTGGCGCTGCTCGACCGCGACGGGGTCTATGGCGCGCCGCGTTTTCACAAGGCGGCCCGCGCGGCCGGCATCAAGCCCATCATCGGGTGCGAACTCACGATCGAGGCTGGGGGCCGGGGACTGGAGGCTGGTGGCCCACGCACGACGGAAACCGAACTTCCAGCCGCCAGCCGCAAGCCGCAAGCCGCAAGCCGGGAGGCGCCAGCCTCCGCGTGGCGCCTGCCGGTCCTGATCGAATCCCGCGAGGGTTACCGGAATCTCTGCCGCCTGATCACGCTCATGAAACTGCGATCGCCCAAGGGCGAAGGCGCGCTCAACCTGGGCGAACTCGAGGGACACACCGCCGGCCTCATCGCGATCGCGGGCCGCGAGGTGCTCGCCGCGAGCCGCCACGGCGTGGGCGGCCTGCTCGATCGCCTGGTCGGGATGTTCGGCCGCGCCAACGTCTGCCTGGAAATGCAGCGTCACTTCCTGCGGGACGAGGAAACCGACAACGAGGTGCTGCGCGATCTGGCCTCGGCGTTTCACGTGCCGCTCATCGTCTCCAACGGCGTCCGGTTCGCCGATCCCGTCGAGCGTCCGCTCTACGACGTGCTCACCTGCATTCGCCACAGGACCACGCTCGATCGGGCCGGCCGCCTGCTGGCCCGCAACGCCGAGCGATACCTGAAGCCGCCCTCCGAGATGATCGAGTTGTTCCGTGATTGCCCCGAGGCGGTCGCCGCCACGCGGGAGCTGGCCGATCGCATCGGGTATTCGATGGCGGACCTCGGCTACCGCTTTCCCGACTACCCGGTGCCGGAAGGGGAGACGGCCGCCTCGTTTCTGCGCGCCATCACGCTGGTAGGGGCGCGCGAACGCTACCGGCCGTTCCACGACAAGGCGCGGGCGCAAATCGCGCACGAGCTCGACCTGATCGAAAAGCTCAACCTCGCCGGCTACTTCCTGATCGTCTGGGACATCGTCAACTTCTGCCGGCAGGAGCAGATCCTCGCGCAGGGCCGCGGCTCGGCGGCCAACAGCGCCGTCTGCTACAGCCTGGGGATCACGGCCGTGGATCCGGTGGGCATGGACCTGCTCTTCGAGCGCTTCCTGTCGGAGGAGCGCGGCGAGTGGCCCGACATCGATCTCGATCTGCCGAGCGGGGATCGGCGGGAGCGCGTCATCCAGCACGTCTACGAGAAGTACGGCCGGCACGGCGCCGCCATGACGGCCAACCTCATCACTTACCGGGGGCGGAGCGCCGCGCGCGAGGTCGGGAAGACGCTGGGGATGGAGGCCGCGCAGATCGATCGCCTCTCGAAGATCCTCGGCCATTTCGAGTTCATCGACCAGGACGACAGCCTGCCTCGCGATTTACGCGCGTCCGGCTTCGATCCCGATCACGCGCAGGTGAAGCTGTTCGCCGATCTCTGGCGGCGCATCCAGGATCTGCCGCGCCACCTCGGCCAGCACTCGGGCGGCATGGTGCTCTGCCAGGGCCGGCTGGACGATGTGGTGCCGCTGGAGAATGCGTCGATGCCGGGCCGCGTGGTGGTGCAGTGGGACAAGGAAGACTGCGCCGACATGGGCCTCATCAAGATCGATCTGCTGGGCCTCGGGATGATGGCGGCCCTGCAGGACGCCTTCGAGATGATCAACCGGCCTTCGCCTGCCTTGATCGGATCGTCGGGCGGGCTTCGGCCTTCGCCCGTCCTGACCCGATCAGCGGACGGGCTGGGCCGGACAGGCCGGCGCATGTCGACGAGGGGCGGGCGCGGCTCGAGCTGTGGACGCTGCCGCCCGACGACCCGGCCGTCTACGACATGTTCCAGCGCGCCGACACGGTGGGCGTCTTCCAGATCGAATCGCGCGCGCAGATGGCGACCCTGCCGCGCCTCAGGCCCGCGCACTTCTACGACCTGGTGGTCGAAGTCGCGCTCATCCGCCCCGGGCCCATCGTCGGCCAGATGGTGCATCCGTACCTGAACCGGCGGGCGGGCCGCGAGGAGGTGACGTATCCGCATCCGTCGCTGGAGCCGATCCTGAAGCGCACGATGGGCGTGCCGCTCTTCCAGGAACAGCTGCTGCGCATCGCGATGGTCGCGGCGGGGTTTTCGGGCGGGCAGGCCGAGGAGCTGCGGCGCGCGATGGGCTTCAAGCGGTCCGAGCAGCGGATGAAGAAGATCGAGGTGCAGCTGCGCGAGGGCATGGCGCGGAAGGGCATCACGCATGATGCGGCCGACGCGATCGTGAAGTCGATCAGCTCGTTTGCGCTCTACGGCTTTCCCGAATCGCACGCGGCGAGCTTCGCGCTGCTGGTCTATGCGAGCGGGTACCTGAAGGCGCATTTCCCGGGCGCGTTCTACGCATCGCTGCTCAACAACCAGCCGATGGGGTTCTACCATCCCGCCTCGCTCGTGAAAGACGCGCAGCGGCACGGCGTGCGGTTCGCGAGCATCGACGTGCAGCGCTCGGGCTGGGACTGCCAGGTGGAGGCCGATGGGACCATTCGCCTGGGGCTGCGGTATGTCAATGGGCTGCGGCAGAACGTGGGGCTGGCCATTGAGCTAGGGGCTAGGGACTGGGCGCTGGGCGCTGGTCGGGCAGGGGCTAGGGGCTGGGCGCGAGGCGCTGGTCGGCGGGCTAGGGACTCGGCGCAGGCGCTGGTCGGGCAGGGGCTAGGGACTCGGCGCTAGGCGCTGGTTCGTCGTCTGCTTCCGGCCGAGAGCCTGGGGCCGAGAGCCGAGAGCCGAGAGCCGATTGTCTGGGGCCTATCCCACCAGCGCCTAGCGCCGAGTCCCTAGCCCCTAGCATCGTCCGCTGCCCCAAGTGCGGCTGCGATGATCCGTCCATGCTCGAGCGCGTGCAGACTGGCTCTGCGGTGGCGTGGTTCTGCAATACCTGCGCGCACGACTGGGAGGAGCCGCGCCAGGTCCGCCGGTTCCGCTCGATCGAGGACCTGATTCGCCGGACCGGCATCAACCGGGAGGAGCTGGCCGTCCTGGCGGAGATCGGCGCGCTCAACGCGTTCGGGCATCATCGGCGCGACGCGCTGTGGCAGATCGAGCGGGCGGTGCGGCCGGCGGGGGAGTTGTTCGAGGAGGGACGCGAGAGCGCGCCGGAATCAGATGCAGGCGGGGCCCTCGGCGGAGAGGCTGGGGACTCGCCAGGCGCCGGCTGCCAGGCGCCGGCCGCCAGCCGCCAGCCGCCGGCCGTTTCAGGTGCCAGCCTCTGCCCGCTGCCGCCGATGAGCCTGTCGGAACGGCTCGTCGCCGATTATGCCGGGACCAGCCTGACCATCGGGCCGCATCCGATGGCGCTGCGGCGGCAGGAACTGGCGCTGCGCGGAGTGCTGCGGTCGGGCGATCTTCCGCGCGAGCGGCAGGGCAGGCGCGTGCGCGTGGCGGGCACGGTGATCACCCGGCAGCGGCCCGGCACGGCCAAGGGCTTCGTGTTCCTGACGCTCGAAGATGAAACCGGCATCGCCAACATCATCGTCCGGCCGGACCTGTTCGCACGCCAGCGCCTCACGATCCTCGAAGAAGCGTTCCTGCTGGTGGAAGGCGTCCTGCAGAACCAGGAAGGCGTGGTCTCGGTGCGGGCCGAACGGCTGGAGGGCATTGCCGGTGTGCCCATCGACATCGACTCCCACGATTTCTATTAAGGAGCTGACGCTCACCCGGCTCCCGGCTCGCGGCTCGCGGCTGGCGGCTGGGGGCCGGTGGCCGGAGGAGCGGGCGCATCAGCGAACGAGCCGTGCGGAGCAGTCCGCGCTCGAATGCCGGAAACCGACGAGCGGGTGGAGGTTTCCCCGGCGCAGCGCGTAGCGGTTGATCAGGCGCGGATAGCGCCAGCCGGACGGGGAGAGCCGGAAACCGACGCCAAGCGAGGAGGTTTCCCGGACTGCGGAGCCCGGCTCGAGCGCTGATGCGCCCGCTCCTCGGGCGACGTGTATCATGTTCTCCTCCGACATCGCTGACCGTCGCACGGTGGCGCCCGAAGACGAACGCACGAAGAAGGCATCCGCTGCATGTCGCGCCGCTGCATCTCAATTGGATTTCTCGTGGCGGCCGCCATGCTTCCACTCTCATCATCGGGAGGTCCTGCCGGCGCCCGAGCCGCGCAGCCCCGTTTCGTCGTGTGGGCGTGGGAGCGAGCGACCGACTTGACCGCCCTCAACAGGCCCGACGTCGGCGTCGCCTATCTCGGCGAAACCCTCCTGCTGCAATCCGACACTATCGTCGTGCGCCCGCGGCGCCAGCCATTGCGCGTGAACGCGGCGACCCCGCTCACGATGGTCGTGCGCATCGACGTCGATCCCGGCGCGGCGCCGACGTTGAGCGGTGATCAGCGCGCCCGTGTGGTCAATGAAGTCGTCGCGCTCGCCTCACGTGTTGGAGAACGGATTGGCGGCGTCCAGATCGATTTCGATGCCGAACGCTCGGCGCGCGACTTCTACGCCGCGCTCCTGAGAGATCTGAGACGCGCGCTTCCACCTGATTTGCGCCTGTCGATGACGGCACTGGCTTCCTGGTGCCTGGGCGATCCGTGGATCGCCGGCCTGCCCGTCGACGAGGCGATACCCATGCTGTTCCGCATGGGCACGGATGCCCAGCAGATCAGGCGGTGGCTCGACGATGGGCGCGACTTCGGGCCGGCGATTTGCCGCGGCTCGGTGGGCCTGTCCACCGACGAACCCTCGCCGCGCGTGCCGAACGACCGGCGCGTGTATGTCTTCAGCCCTCGGACACTCGGAGCCGAGGAGGTGGAACGCCTGGCCATGGAGTGGAACCGATGAACGTCAGCATTCGCCGCACGACGCAACTCGCCCTCGTGATCGCCGTCATTGGCCTCTCGAGCGGCGACCAGCCCCTGCGAGCCTGCGGCCCGTTCTTTCCGCGCGCGGTGTTCAGGTACACGGCGCACCCCGAGTTCCCGCTGGAGCCTTACGCCGCAGGCAGCCTCGGAATCCTGGCGCCGACCTGGGCCAGGTCTCAGCTGGTTGTGGCTTACCGGTACCTGACCGGTACACCGCTGGCCCCGGCCGAACAGGCTGGCGCAGTTGGCCTGTGGAACGCACGCTACCTCCGCGAGTGGGACTCAGCGGGTCCCAATCCGACCAGGCAGTGGCTCGAGGCCCGCAGCCGCATTCCAGGTCTTCCGAAGATCGACGAGATTAGCGAAGACCGCTACGAACAGAAGTATTTCGAAAGCTGGCTCAACTGCGGTCCCGCCGCCTTTCGCACGGCGACCGCCACGTTGACGGACCGCTCCGTCCGCCACGGCGATCAGCCGGAGATGGTGCGGGATTGGGCCGAGGGACAGGATGCCGTCTTCAGCAACTGCGGTGGAGATCGATCTGGATCTGGCGGAGCAACCGCTAAATCCGCCGAGCTTCCGCCCGTCGTGTTGATGCCAAAGCCGGTCCCAGCCGGCGCGCCCGACTGGCTCAAGGCTGATCGGCAATACCAGATGGCCGCCGCGAAGTTCTACGGCACGGACTACGCCGGGGCCGAGCAGGCCTTCCGTGGCATCGCCTCCGACGCGTCATCACCCTGGCACCAGATCGCACCGTATCTGGTCGCGCGCGCGATGATCCGGCGTGGAACAATCGCAGGGGTCGACGAGAGCCTCGACCAGGCCGAGGCTCAGCTGAAACGCATCCTCGCAGACGCGTCCCAGTCTGCGATCCATCGATGGGCGACAGACCTGCTTTCCTATGTTCGTGGCCAGAAGGATCCGGCCGGGCGAACCGTCGAGTTGGCAGCACGTCTGCATCGGCCGGGCGATCCGGCCGATTTCAGGCGGGACCTGACCGACTACACGCTGTTGCTCGATCGGGCCATCGGTGAAACCCCTGAACTCTACGCGACGCAGAAAGACCCGGCTCTGGGCCGATCGACGGCGCGTCAAGACGACATGACCGACTGGATCTTCGGCTTCCAGGACGGCGGCGCGCCGGCGCGTGGCTACGCGGTCCAGCGCTGGCGCTCGACTTCGGCGTTGCACTGGCTACTGGCGGCCTTGAGCAAATCCAGCGCGTCGGATGCCGATGTGCCCGCGCTCATCGAGGCCGGGTCGCGTGTCGCTCCGAAGTCGCCTGGCTACCAGACGGCGATCTACCACGTCCTGCGTCTCAGGATCGCGAGCGGGCAACAGGACGAGGCTCGCACCGCGCTCGACCGCCTTCTACCCGATGCCCGCGGTTCGTGGCCCCGTGACGCCCTGAACGCGCTGCTCGAGATGAGAATGAGCCTCGCCCGTTCTCTGGACGAGGCTCTCGCGTGCGCCGCGCGGCGCCCAGCGGGGGAGACCGACGACCAGGACGCCAGGGAACTGCCTGCCTACGAAGTCCGGGCTCCCGGTGCCGTGCCTGCGCTCTCGCGCAGAGAGGTTGAGCCCGCGTTCGACAACGACTTCGGCCGGCTCGTCAACGATCGGTTGCCCGTCAACCGGATTGCCGACGCGGTGCGCTCGAAGCTCCTGCCGCAGGCGCTGCGCCAGGACCTGGCCGTGGCGGCGTGGTTTCGCTCGGCGGTGCTTGGTGATTCCCGGGTGGCGTCGGAGGTCTCCGGCGTCCTGGGCGGTGCGTATCCCGGGTTGAAACCGCTGCTCGATCAGTACGCCGCCGCGCAGGATGACGAGGCGCGGATGTTCGCGGCCGTCTTCGCCGCCCTTCGCTTTCCCGGTTTGCGGCCGACACTCACGGTCAACCTGGGACGCCTGACGGCCCTGGACGAGATCGACAACTACCGGGACAACTGGTGGTGCGCCGCTGGCGATACGCCTCCTCCGCAGCTGACGTTTCCGCTGCCCACGGTGTTGTCACAAGTCGATCGGCAGGCAGGCGAGGCTGAAGTGGCCCGCATCAAGAGTCTTCCGGCCGCGCCCAACTACCTGAGCAAGACCGCCATCGCCTGGGCCAAGCGACACCCGGCCGACGCGCGCGTGCCGGAAGCGCTGCATCTGGCGGTTCGCTCCACCCGCTTCGGATGTGCCGACAAGGGGACGACCGCGTTTTCGAAGGAGGCGTTTACGCTCCTGCACCGGAACTACCCGGCGAGCGAGTGGGCGAAGAAGACGCCGTACTACTACTAGGCGCCATCGAACATCGCGGCTCGCGGCTGGCGGCCCTTCGACTCGCGATGCTCGCTCAGGACAGGCTGGCGGCTGGCGCCCAGTCCCTGGGCCCTGGTTGATCAGCCTGCCGTTCCTTGACATGCTCGTCAAGGTGACACACGATGCCTGACTGGCGCCATGACACGTCGAACCTCACAGCCGGAGTCTCGACCACTGTTCCCTGACGAGACGGATCCCGCATCATATTCCGGCGCAGATTTCGAACACGATCTCCGCACGTTTCGCTGGGAGGGCAAACCGACGGTGGTCGGCTCTGCCCTCGCGACGATGGAGGACGGGCGAGCCGTCGAAGTCCCGACCTTCACCAACGAGTTCTGGACGAGCCGCCAGCGCGCGGCGAACAGCCTGCACGAAATCTCGTACCGCGCGTGTTTCAAGCCTCAGCTGCCGCGGTTCTTCATCGAGCGGCTGACCGGGCCCGGCGACACCGTGTACGACCCGTTCATGGGACGGGGGACCACGCTGCTCGAGGCGGCGATCTACGGCCGCGTGCCGCTCGGCTGCGATGCCAACCCGTTGAGCGCCGTGCTGCTGGCCCCTCGGCTCGCTCCGCCGACGCTTGCCGAGGTCGATGAACGCCTCGACGCCATTCCGCTCGATCGCGCCGGTGATGTCCCGAAAGACCTGCTCGTCTTCTACCACCCAAAGACGCTTGGAGAGATTTGCGCGCTGCGGGCGTACCTCCGCGACCGCGAGCGGGCAGCGGAACTCGACAACGTCGACCGCTGGATCCGAATGGTGGCCGTCAACAGGCTGACGGGTCACTCGCCCGGGTTCTTCTCGGTCTACACGTTGCCCCCAAACCAGGCGACTTCCGTGGAGTCGCAGCGGAAGATCAACCGCACGAGAAAGCAGACGCCGGAACGGCGTGACGTGCGCGAGCTGATCCTGCGCAAGACGCGAACGCTGCTCGCCGACTGCGACGGGGCAGTCCGCGAGGCGCTCGAGCAGGTCTCGGGTTCCGCGCGCCTGCTGACCGGCCAGGCAGACTCGACCCCCGAGATCCAGACAGGGTCCGTCGATCTCGTGGTCACCTCGCCGCCGTTTCTCAACGTGGTCAACTACAGCGCCGACAACTGGCTGCGGTGCTGGTTCTGCGACATCGACCCGGACAGCGTCAACCTGACGGTCCCTGTCAGCATCAACACGTGGAGACGGGCGATGACTTCGGCGCTCGCGGAGTTGTGCCGGGTGCTCGCCCCTGGCGGGTGGGTGGCCTTCGAGGTCGGGGAAGTCCGTGGCGGCAGCGTCAGGCTCGAAGACACCGTGGTGCCGAGCGGCATCGACGCCGGGCTCGAGCCAGCCCTCATCCTCATCAACGCGCAGCGCTTCACCAAGACCTCCAACGTCTGGGGCGTCTCGAACAACCGGCTCGGCACCAACACGAACCGCGTGGTGGTGTTCCGGAAGCGGTGAGCGCTCGGGGCGCGCTTGCAGCAAGTCGGTGGATCTGCCGATTGCTTCTAGACGGACCGGAGTCGATCTGGTGGAGGAGCCGATGAATTGCTGGGAATTCAAGCATTGTGGCCGTGAAGCCGGTGGAGCCAGGGTCAGGCAGCTCGGTCAGTGCCCGGCCTATCCGAGCTTCGGCACCACCTGCGCACGAACGGCCGGCACGCTGTGCGGCGGCGTCGTGCAGGGCACGTTCGCGTCGAAACTGGCCAACTGTCTGAAGTGCGACTTCTATCTCAGCGAGCACTACGCGAAACAGAGCTAGTGCCCCGGCGGTGCGAAATGCTGGAACCGCTGTCGCGCGCTCTGAAAGGCCTCGACCAGCCTGGCCTCGCCGCCCTGGTCGGGGCGCTGTTCTCGAATCGCCCGTTGCCGGCAAAAGGCCAGCTCGCTCGCCGCGTGGTGATAGGCACGGCTGGCCTCCAGGCCCGGTCTTCCGTGACGGCCCCAGGCCGCCAGGGTTTCCAGAATGCGATCGCTCATGCTCGACAGCCGGCGCAGCTCGGCACGGTGCAGCAGGCCGCTCCTGGCCTCCGGCGCGAGGCGCGCCGCGACAATCCGCCCCTCGCGTCGCAGCGAAAACGCCACCACCGCGAACACGCCGACCAGCAGCGGAATCATGACGATGGCGTACACGGCGAAGAACGCGAGCCCCTCTTCGATTCCGGCATTCCACATTGCGTGAAGGCCCATCGCCGCCACGAGCCCCGCTGGTGGAGCCAGCCAACGCATCCAACGGTTCCCGGTCTGCTCGGCCAGCCCGAGGCCGATGCCTGACATCGCGGTGAACAGCGGGTGCGCGAATGGGGACATCACGCCGCGCAGCCCGAAACTGACCGCCAGCCCGGCGGGCCCCTCCCTGACCAGCGCCGTGCTGTAGTAATCCACGTTCTCCATGAGCGCGAAGCCGAGGCCCACCATCGCGGCATAGACGACGCCGTCGACAACGCCGTCGAACTCGTCGCGCTTCATGAAGAAGAAGGCGAACAGCACGACCGCCTTCACCGATTCTTCGACGATGGGCGCCCCGACAACGGCCGAGGCCTGTTCGCCAAACAGGATCTCGACGATCCCGTTGAGGACCCCCGCACCGAATACCGCGACCGATGCGCCCCACAGGAACGCGATCGCGAGCATCCAGCGGGGCTCAGGTTCGAACCGGTCCATCAGGAGGACGATCGCCAGGTAGGCGGGCAGCGGAACGATCGCGACGGAGAGCGCCGAGGCCAGCACCGCCGTGCCAAGCGTCACCTCCGTGATCAACAGGATCAGGCCGGCAATGGTGCCGAGCACGATGAGGATTGCGGCACTGGCCGCTCGCCGTCCGAGGTTGTCCGTTCGCGGACCGGCCGTGACGAGTAGCGAGTCGGCACGCACCGCGCGGCTCACGGACGGCACGGAGATCGGGCGTGCTGGCGGCGGCACCGCGTCGGGCGTGGGATCAGGTCGTTGAGAGGTCGGCATGGCTGCCCGGGTGCGATTGTCAGCATAACAGACGCCGCGATTGAAGCCGGCGGCGATTCTGCCGATTCCACCTGTAGTTGCAGCTCGCGAGGCGCTGGTGCGCACATCCCGGCGTCGTGGGTCGCAGCGCGCCCGCGTCGGGCAAACCCGATCACCCCCAGGATCGACTCATGCGGAAGATACCGATTGGGCAGGCTCAGGCCGGGCAAGTCATCAGTCGACCGGTCCACGGTCAGTCTGGCGCGCTTCTCTGTCAACCAGGCACGATGCTCACGGACGTTCTCATCGAGCGATTCGAGAACTTCGGGGTCGATCTGCTGGTGGTGGACTCCGCCGGGGACTCGCAGGAGCTCCCGTCGATCTCGGCAGCCAGCATGGATGAACGGTTCGCCGGCCACGAGCAGGACGACCTGATGATGGCCCTCAAGCAGGTGGTGATGGCTCAATTCTCAGGACGAGGACACCAGCAATGACCCCGGATGTGCTCCGGACGAAGGTGGAACGGCTGGTCAACATGCCCGCCGCACCCGCCAGCATCGATCGCCTCTCCGGCATCCTGGCGTCGCGTTCGATGTCGGCCATCGAGGTCGGAGAAGCCATCGGGGAGGACCAGGTGCTGGCGGCCAAGGCGCTCAAGCTGGCCAACAGCGGCTTCTACGGCTATCGGGGCTCCATCACCACGCTGACGCAGGCCACCGTGATCCTGGGGTTCAGCGTGGTCAAGACGCTGGTCCTCACCTCGGCGGTCCTCGACGTGATCGACATGATGAAGAACGCGCTGGACGGGCTGTGGGAGCACTCGCTGGCCACGGCCAGGGCGGCCTCGCTGCTCGCCGAGCGCGTGGGCTGCATGAATCCGGAAGAGGTGGCGGTCGCCGGCCTGATGCACGACATCGGCAAGGTCATCATCGCGCACGTCTGCCCGGCCGAGTACGCCTCGATCCGGGACGCGGTGGACACCAGGCGGATGCTCATTCACGACGCGGAACGTGAAGTGCTCGGCGTCGGACACCCCGAAGTCGCCACCTGGCTGGTGCGGCGGTGGGCCCTTCCCTCGCGCCTGATCTACCCCATCACCTACCATCACGCCTTCCATCCGTCGCGCGAGTTCGCGCAGTGCACGGCCGTCGTCCACGTGGCCGACGTCATCGCGCGGGCCAAGGGCATCGGGTGCCCGGGCGATTCGCTGCTGCCGTCCATCAACCGCGGTGCGTGGGCGGTGCTGGGCATCGAGATGGACGATATCGAGGACATCTGTCTGCAACTCGACGTCGAATTCCGCGAGGAGGCAGCCGCATGAGCAACCCCAGCGCCTGGCTCGACGTATTCCCGCGCCCCTTCGCCGTGCTCGGGCCCGGAGGGGTGGTTCGCTTCGCGAATGGTGCGTTCACCTGCGTGTTCGGCATGAGGTCGATGGATGCCGGCGCCGCCACCGAGGCCCTGCAAAGCTCCGGCGAGCTGCACGACAAGCTGGTTCGCACCATGTCGCGGCTGCGCATCAACGGCCGCACCGCGCGATTCAGGTGGACCCCGGCCGGGCAGGCCGAGCGCATCTACGGCGTGCAGGTCACCCGGGCCGCCGACGACGAGTGGGTCGTGTCGCTCGACGACGTGTCAGGCCAGACGGCCGTCGACGCCATCCATCATCAGGCGCGCGGGTTCCTCGAGACGATCCTGAATCAGCTCAAGGTGGCGGTCGTCGTTCTCGACGACTGCGTTCACCGTCAACCTGATGAACACCGAGCAGCTCGGCCTGATGACCCGGATGGGCGCCCCGGATCGCTGTTCGAGTCGATCGGCCAGCCGATCGCCGATCTCTACCCGGTCTTCACCCGCGACGAGTGGGACGGAATCTACTCGCGGGTGTGTGGCGGCCACGAGACGGTGAAGTGGACGAAGATCGGGTACCCTCGATGCAGATCCCACCAGGTACTACATCATCACGGTGGTTCCCATCGATGAACCGAATCTCGCGCACGGCGCCATGTGCGTGTCGGAAGACGTCACGCGCCTGGTGACGCTCGAGACCGAGCTCGTCAGGAAGGAGCGCCTGGGCCTGTTCGGCCAGATGGCCCTGGCGCTCAACCACGAGATCAACAATCCGCTGATGTCGATCCTGGGATCGGCGGAGTCGCTGCTCTTCTCGCCGGTCTCGACGCCGCCTGCGCGGGCCGCGTCGAGACCATCAAGTCGAACGCCAATCGAATCGCCGAGGTGGCAAGACGGCTCCGCGAGATGGAGGACATCCACCTGACGGAGTACTACAAGGGCGGGCCGCTGATGCTCGACTTCGCGGAATCGAGCGCGACGGGCGGCGCACGCGGCCTCGAAAACCACGATCCGAGGCCGGACTTTACTTCGCCGCCGAAACCATGATTTCGACCTTCGCGTCGGGGCGCAGCAAGCCGACACCCATCAGCGCCACGGCCGGCAGGTGACCGCCGCGGACGGCTTTGAACTGCTCGAGGATCGGCGCCGCCTTTGACAGGTCCGTGACGTAGACGACGCTGTCGTCACCTGGGTCCACTCGAATCCGGCCGCTTTCAGCGTCCGGCCGATCCGGGCGAGCATATCGGCGGTCTCGGCCGCGGCGTCGCCCTTGGATTGGGGTGCGCTACCGAGCATGCCCGACACGAACAGCCGCTTGCCGACCAGGATGGCCGAGCTGAGGTTCGGATTGGGCTTGCCCGCTTTGCCGTCCGCCTCGGGCGTCGTGATGACCTGACGAGTCGCGGCCTTGACCGCGACCAGGGTGACCTCAACGAGATAATCGGAGCCGGTCAGCGCCGCCCTTACTGTTGCACGCGCCGGCGGGTCGCGCGGGAACCACGTCCGGTACATCGTGTTCATCGACTCGGCCAGCCCGGTGTCCGTCAGAAACACCCGCGCGCTCACGACGTCGCGAAGCGACATTCCTGCCGCGCCGAGAATGGCCGCCGCGTTCTCGCCGATTACCTTCATCTGCGCGGCCATGTCACCCTTGACGAGCGAATAATCCAGGCCTCGCCGTGACACCAGGCCGGAGAGATAGAGCGTGTCCCCGACGCGGATCGCGTAGCTGTACGGGCTGTCCGGGCGCTTCCACCCGGCGGGGAGCATGACCTCCCGCCGCGACCCGGTACGAATGGCCACCGCCGACATGCCGACCAGGGCATCCGTACCCGGCAGGCCGGCGACGACGGTCGTCCGGGAGGGCGGTTCCTCGGGCCAGAACTTCGCATAGGCGTCGTTCATGGCCTTGAAGTCGTCCGCACTCCGCAGGACGACGTTGACGGTCACGACCTGTGCGAGACTGGACTCGGCCTTCTTCAACGCGGCGTCGAGGGCGGTGAGCACCCGGGTCGTCTGATCGCCGACGTCGTTCGGTCCCGAGCCCGCCGCCTTCCCGGGAAGGATCATCGAGACGTGCACGAACGGGCCGTTGGAGGTGAAGGCCGCGGCCTCCGGCAACGGCGGCGGAGGCGGCGCCAGCACCCGATCGGCCTCCGCGGTGGCCCAGTCGCCAAGGACCATCTTGTCTGAATCGGTGAGTTTCGCGTCGCTGTGCAGCATCAGGTACTGCTTGAGCGGCATGTCGCCCTTCATCACCTCGTCGTTGATGCCCGTCAGCTTGCGGGACATCAGCTTGGGCGGGTAGGTGGTCCACCGCGAGAAATCCATCTTCTTTCGGGCCTCCGACACGTCATCGGCGATCAACCAGGACATCGGGGCAATGTTGCTGTACCAGGGCCAGCGTGTCCGGCTCGAATGGCAGTCGTAGCAGCTGCGTTCGAGAATCGCCGTGACATCCGCCGGCGCGCGGCCGCCGGTTTCCAGCGCCTGCGCCGGGTCGAACGGAGGGTTGGACCGGTCCGGCCGGTAGAGTTGAATCGCCGCGAAAAGCAGCACCGCGATCAGGCCGACGCGTGACAGCAGCCTTCTATTCATCAGATGTCTCCTCCGATGGCGATTGTCGGCATTCTACACCCTGGCGTCGTGACCTCCGTCGCGGCCGGGGCCGGCTCGCGGATGTCGCCCCGTCATGGTATAAGTCGAGGCCCGGAGGTTTCAGGTGAGCGTTCGCCCTGGGTCCGGCGCCACGCCGGTCACACGATACGTCTATTACATTCACGGGTTTGCCTCGTCACCCAGGTCGACCAAGGCCGAATTCCTTTCGGACCGGTTGAATCGTGCGGGCGTCGGCTTCTCCTGTCCGGATTTCAACCAGCCGGATTTCTCGACCCTGACGGTCTCGAGGATGATCGAACAGATCGAGACGGATCTCGCCGGGCTCGAGCCCGGGCCGGTCGCCCTCATTGGTTCGAGTCTCGGCGGGTTGGTGGCGTTTCATGCGGCGGCACGACAGTGCATGGCCGCCGATGGGACCCTGCGTCGGGTGAGGCCAGCGGCGCGCATCGATCGCCTGGTGCTGCTCGCGCCCGCGCTCGATTTCTGCCGCGGCACGGTGAGCGGAATCGATGACGCCGCGTTCGAACGCTGGCGCACGACCGGCAGTCTGGACGTCTACCATCACGGAGACCAAGTCATGCGGCCGGTGGGCTTCGGGCTCTACCAGGACGCGCGGCAGTACGATTCGTTCAGCGCGCGGGTCCCCGTGCCCACGCTGATCTTCCAGGGGCTCGGCGATGAGCTGGTCAATCCGGCCATGGTGCAGCGATTCGCGGCGTCGAGACCGCACGTGTCGCTCCGCCTCCTGGCCGACGATCACCGGCTGACCGCGAGCCTGGAAACGATCTGGCAGGAGACCAGGAACTTCCTCGGCCTGGTATGAGGCCAGGCCCGGCACACCGCTGGCCGTGATGTTTCACCACCGTTCCTTTCGCAGCAACGTCCTCGCCGCGCTGGTGCTCTGCGCGTCTGCCGCCGCCGTGCCGTCAAGCCAGTCGGCTGCACGTCCATCGGGCCCGGCCTATCGCGTCGTGGATCTCGACTCGAACCGCACGCTGGAGGAGTCACGCGCAGACATCATCGACACGCCGGTCGCGCCGGGATCGGTGTTCAAGATTGCCACCTTCATCGCCGCAAGCGAAGCCGGGTTGATTGAGCCAAGTACGTCCATCGTGTGCCGGCGTACGCTGAAGGTGGCAGGGACATCGCTGGCCTGTGTTCACCCGGACCTGCATCGCGGCCTGACGCCGGTGGATGCGCTGGCATACTCCTGCAACTACTTCTTCGCGACGGTCGCCTCGCGGATGCCGCGATCGGCGCTCGACGGGGTGCTGATCCGGCTCGGCCTTTCGCCGACACCGGCCGGCACAGCACTGGTGCTTGCCGCCGACGGCCTGGGCGCTGTGCGCGTCTCGCCAGCCGATCTGTTACGCGCGTTGACGCGCGTCGCGGGCCCTGGGTCGGGGTTCCGAATGCGCGAAGACACCCGCCGCATGCTGCTCGATGGTCTCAGGGCCTCGGCCAGCCATGGCACGTCTTCGTCGTTCGGCAAGGCCGGCCTCGTCGCCCTGGCCAAGACCGGAACGGCTCCGATGCCCGGCGGCGGCTACCAGGGCCTCGTCGTGGCGATCCTTCCCGGCCTCACCCCCCGTCTCGGCATCGTCGTGCTCGTGCCCGGGGGAGCGGGATCCGACGCGGCTGAGATCGCGGCGAAGATCGTGTCGCAACGCGCCCTTTTGGCCCCGCGGTCACCGGCCCCAGCCTCGCCCGACGCAGTTGGCGCACAGGATGTGCAGATCCGGGTCGGCGAGCGCCTGCGGAACGGCGGGACCCACGCGAAGTCGATGTCGCTCGAGGAGTACGTGGCGGCAGCCGTGGCGGGGGAGTCCGAAGATTCCATGCACACGGCGTCGCGGGCTGCCCTGGCGATCGCCGCCAGGACATTCGCGCTGGCCAACCTTGGGCGCCACCAGGCGGAGGGGTTCGACCTTTGCGACCTCACGCACTGCCAGGCGCTGGCGAGCGCGACCCCGCTTTCGCGCCGCGCCGCGCGGGAGACGTCGGGGCAGGTCCTGCTCGACGCCGGCCATCCTGCCCAGGTCTTCTTCAGCGCCTGGTGCGGCGGCCACACGGAAAAGCCTTCTTCGGTCTGGCCTGGTGCCGCCGATCCGCCGTTTCTTCCCGCGCAGCCCGACGCCGCGTGCGCGACGCGCGAGGCCTGGACGAGCGAGGTGTCCGCGCCGCGCCTGCTCGACGCCCTGCGCGCCACAGGGCTCAAAGGTCAGAGCGTGCGGGATGTCCAGGTCACGTCGCGGACCGGTTCGGGACGTGCGGAGAGAATCCGCGTCGACGGGCTTGTGCCGGGAGAGGTCTCGGCCGGCGATTTCCGCCAGGGTGTGGATCGTCTCCTCGGTTGGCAGGTGCTCAAGAGCACGATGTTCGATGTCCGACGGTCGGCGACCGGCTATGTGTTCGTCGGCCGCGGGTCGGGGCACGGCGTAGGACTGTGCCTGGTCGGGGCGGACCGCCGCGCCGCCGAGGGCTCCGACGCGCAAGCCATCCTGGCGTTCTATTTCCCGGGCCTGCGCGTAGGTCCGCGTCCTTCATCTGCCACGACTCGACCCGCCTCGCGCGGAATCCAGCCGGTGGCGATCCGGGTCGTCCTGCCCGAGGCCGATCTGGCGCAACTGACGACGACCCGCGAGCTCGCTCAACGCCTCCTCGACGAGATGGCGACGCGCCTTGGCGTGCAGCCGCCCGGGTCCTTGACGCTGCGCTTCCACCCGACCCCGTTGAGCAATCGTGATGCGACCGGAAGTCCCTGGTGGGTTGCAGGCACGACCAGCGGAGGCGGCATCGATCTGTTGCCCCTCGCCGTGTTGCGTCGACGAGGCATTCTCGAGTCGACGCTTCGACACGAGCTCGTGCACGTCCTGACGAACGATGCCCTGGCCGGCCGGCCGATGTGGGTGAGGGAAGGCCTGGCGGCCTACCTGGCAGGGGAGACGGCCTCGACGGCCGGTCCGGCTGGCCCTGGCGGAACTGCCGCATCCTCCTGCCCCGCGGACAAGGAGTTTGCACAGGGATCGACGCCAGACAAGCTGGGCGATGCATACGCGCGCGCGGCGGAGTGCGTGAGCCGCCAGCTGGCACGCGGCCTGGGGTGGCGAGACCTCAGGTAGTCGAGCCCGGCCGGTGGGCTGCGCTTACGCCGAGGCGGCTCGCTTTCCGACCGTTCTCAGGACAATGGTCCAGGCCAGGCTTGCCGTGAGATACAGCACGAACAGTTTGGCGGCCAGGAATGCGGGCTCCACCCACGAGGCGGGGAGGCGCCTCGGACGCCAGTAGACGTACTGCCAGGGCAGAACCATCCCGATCAGCACAGCCACCGTGATCACCAGGACCTGCCGCCACCACAGCCCCTGCCGGAGCCAGGCAAGGCGTGCCAGGGCCTGAGGTCCCTCACTGCAGGTTCGCGCCAGCAGCGACAGCGCCAGTGACAGTCCGACCCCGTAGCTGAGGAACCAGAACACCCAGGCAACGGTTCGATGAATCCAGGCGGTTCGCGTCCATCCCGCCTTCAGCAGGAGCCACGCATCGAGCTCCGTCGCGTGCGACTGGTAGCTCCCATGGATGGTGCTCAACACCTGCCAGACCACCAGGAAGAGCACGGCGGCGGGGGCGATCCACGCCGCGCGCCGGACGGCCCGCGCGAGGGCGTCCCGAATCGATCCGGTCCACAGCGACAGCCCGCCGATCTCGACGATGGCGGCTGACAGAATGAGCAGGAGCGCCACGATGACCGAGAGGGCGAGCATGAAGACGTTCGACTCCGGCACCTGGAGCAGCGCCCAGTAGAGGCCGCCGATCGCGACGTGCCCGAGCGCGATCCATCCGAGCACGACAAGAAACCTGAGTTTCACTGTTGGCCTCCACCGGGACGCGCCGCAGCAGCAGGGGTTTCAACGCTCAGCGTCTGCACCTCGCTCGACGCGGTCGCGCCGGGGACATACATCGCGGAGATGCGGGCGGGCATCGCCCGGAAGGTACCGGGGGTGACGACCTTCAGCAGGTAACTGAACTCGTATCGTCCGCGCTCGAACTGCTCCTGGAAGATCACGACGCGATCGTCCCGGTACTCGCGCTGGCTGCCCCATTGCCACTCTTTGGCACGCTCCAGCTCGTAGAGGCTGTCCTGCCGGATCGACTCGGTGCCGCCGGGAATGGGATCTTCGATCATCAGGTAGCGCCAGTCGGTTGCCCCGGCAGCCGTCAGGCGGACCAGCAGGAGATCACCAGGGCTGGACTGGCCGTTGAACGGCGTTTCGCGATAGACGATCCGGCCCTTGACGCTCACCGGAGACAGGGAGAAGTACTGGCGGAGAAGCGCCAGCTTGCGCGAGCCAGTCGGCCCGGACGCGGATGAGGTATCGAAGTAGACGGCCTTCGCAGCCCAATAGAGCGTACCGGCGCCGCGCTTCACGAGTCGAACGCTGTTCTTCCCGCCCGTGGCAGCGGCCGTGATCTCGACAGGCTCGGGCGAGGTCAGGTCCGTACCTTTGAGTGTCTTCACGCCAGCCGACGCGCCGTTGACGAACACCTCGACCTCGGAATCCTGCGCCGTCTCGCCGCGGGCCTTCATGACGTCGAGCAGCCCGTAGAGCACCATCGCCGTCTGCTTCGTGCTGGCCCAGTAGGCGCCATACGTGCGGTTGAGGAGAAGCCACCGCACGGCCGGCTCGAGCAACGGGCTGTGCGGGTCGCGGGCTGCCAGCGCGCGCAACGCGAAGGCCGTCGCCTCGACGCTGGTGTCCTGGAAATCCTCGAGCAGCGGGTCGTTGTCACTCTTCCACCACGCGAGGTCGCCCTTGCGCTGCACCGCCGCCGTGAGCGCGCCGGCAAGCGCGTCACCGCGGCGGTCCTTGGCCAGGTCGAGCGCGAGCAGCAGCAGGCTCTGCCCGTAGGGACTCATCCGGCCCTGCGCAGCGACGGCTTCGTTGAGCGCCGAGGCCTGATCGTACTCAGGCCCGTCCGCGCCAGGATCCTGCGCCTGGATGCCGCGGGCGGCAGCCAGTGCGAGCACGTAGATCTCGTACGCCTTGAGCTCGGGAACCGCTCGCGGGTACTTCAGGTACAGTCGACGGAGCGCGCGAACGCCGTTTTCGATCGCGAACTCCTCGACCTTGTAGCCGCTCGTTTTCGCTTCGAGCAGGCCGTAGAGGGCGTAGGCCGTCATGAACGGGTGGTTCTCGTCCGTCTTCCACCATCCCCACCCGCCGTCTTCGTGCTGATAGTCATAGAGACGCGCGAGGCCTTCGGTGACCTGGCGATCCAGCGATTTCAGGCCCTCGGTGGCCGGCAGGTGCAACGCGTCGAACGCTCGCTTCACCAGGATGTTGGGGACGAAGCTCGACAGGGTCTGCTCGGTGCAGCCGTAAGGGTAGGACGTGAGGAAGTCGAGCGCGCCGAGCAGCGGACCAGCCAGCGACGGCGCCAGGTAGACATGCAGCGTCCGCGCGGCCGGGTTCGCGCTGTCGGGAATGACCAGCTCCGCGGACTGCTCGCCCTGTCCGACCAGCGATCCGGCCGATCCGATCTCGCGTTTCAGGCCGAACGGCAGCACCGGGAACGACAGCTCCACGGCGTCCGAGTCGACATCGGTCGTGGCCGAGCCGGTGACGGTCGCCACGCCCACCTGGTCGGCTTTGAATCGCCAGTCGATCCGCGCCTCGCCGGAGCGTGCAACGCGCAGCGTGGAATCCTGGGCCGTGGCGGCCCGGCCGTCGGCCGCCGCGACAGAGGTCAGGCCCGTCGCGCTCGCGGTCACCTTGACCGTCTTGTCCGACGGCAGGTAGTTGTGGACGATGAGCGGCAGGTCGACGTTGTCGCCCTCGGTGAGGAACCGCGGAGTCACGACACGCAGGATCAAATCCTTGGTGACCGTGGTCCGTCCGATGCCCGAACCGACCATGGTGTCGGCGGTCACCGCCCGCGCCGTCAGCCGCCAGGTCGTCAGCGCGTCGGGGTATGGGACCTTGACCGTTGCCTGCCCGGCGGCATCGGTCACCAGGTCGGCGGCCCAGAAGATCGCGTCAGGGAAGTCTTTCCGGACCTGCGGCTTGGCCTGGCGCTCGCTCTTGAAGTCGGCGAGCGTCAGCGGCCGGCGTCTCTGGGCGAGCAGCAGTTGCTGCGTGCCGGCGTACCCGACGAACGAGTAGCCGCGTGAGAATTCCGTCGACACGTGGCTGTACTCGCGGCGATAGAAGAAGCGCAGCGGATCGGGCGTGTCGTCGACCTTGACGCCGTAAACCGCTTCGTCGATGACCCCCACGCTGAGCTGGGCCTTCACCGGAGCGCCCGACTGGTCGGTCACCGTCACGGTGAACTGCCCCGGCTCGCGCGGCTTCGAGACCGGCTGAAGCGCGGCAACCGATACCTTCAGCTGGCGGGAGGTCGCCGGCACGATGAGGCGTTTCTCGGCGCGGAACAGCCGGTCGTCCTTGAGGAAGAGGATGTTGACGTAAATGTCGCCGATGTCGTTCTCGACAATCGGGACCTCGATGGCCTCGTCCGGCTTGACGCGGACCAGGCGGTGATAGGACACCACCTGGTCTTCCTTCGTGACCAGCACCGGCGCGGTGATCTGGCCGCTTCGAACCAGCAGCCGCGCGGTATCGCCCGGCTTGTAGCTGCGCTGATCGGCGATCAATTCGAGGGTGGTGTCGCCTTCCTCCGACGGCTCCAGCGCTTCTCCCGTGATCCAGACTCGCGACTCGTCCTCGATGAGACGATCCTCGAACGGCGCACTCGCCGTGAAGCGGTACGTGCCCGGGTCCTTCGGGAGCGTCGTGACCCACGACGCCCGGCCGGTCGCATCGGTCTGCGCGGTTCCCTTTCCGACCTCGGTCGCGGTCGGGTCGCTCCAGCGGCCTTCCTCATAGGTCAGCTTCTCGAGCACGACGTTCACGGTCAGGCCAGGTTGCGGGCCGCCCGCGTAGTCGATGGCCTTGATGGACAGCGTGGCCTCGCTCCCGGTGGGGTAGACGTAACGATTCGTGTCGGTCGTGATCATGAACCGGCCGAACGTCGCGTGAACCGTCGCGCTGCCGGACACTTCGCGGCTGCTGGCGTCGGTCACCCTCGCCTCGATCCGCAGCGAGTAGTCTTTGCCGTTCTCATCGGGCGGAGTCGGAATGCTGACGACGGCGTTGCCCTGGTCGTCGAGCCGCGCCAGCTGTTCGCTCTGCTGCGCGCCGCCGTACCAGGAGCCGCCGCCGGACTCCTCGTCTTCGTCCTGCCACCGAAGCGGTGAGTAGTACGAGCGGCGGTGCACGACGTACTTCACCTGGCCCCCCGCCACGGGCTGCCCGAAGTAATACCGCGCATTGATCTTCGCCGTGACCGGCTTGCCCTGCACGATGAAGGGGTCGGCCACCGAAACGACCACCTCGAACTCGGGCTTCCGGTACTCCTGCACCTCGAAATTGCCGGTCGCCTTGTCGTCGTCGCTGTTGATCGCCACGGTGTAGTAGCCGAGCGCCGCGCCCTTCGACAGGGTGACCGCGACGTTGACCGTGCCGAACGCGTCGACCGCCCGCGACTCCCTGAAGACGACCTTGTCGCTGTTGTCCGACACGACGATCTCGACCTGCTTGCGATCGAACGGAACGATCTGGCCGCGCGTCCGCCAGCGCAGGACCGCCTTGATACGTGCCGTGTGGCCCGGGCGGTAGATTGGCTTGTCGGTGTACACGTAGCCGACGAGCTCCCGGGGCGAATCCTGGAACGACCAGGCCCCGGGATCGGTCGCCGTCACCTGCGTGCCGCAGCGGGCGACCGACATCACCGAATCCGGGCGCACCGTCGCGAGCTCGGTCGTGATCGTGCCGTCCTCGAGCGTGGATCCGGTCGCGGCGACCTTGCGATTGACGAGCGTCTGAACTTCGCACCCGGCCTGCGGCTCGCCCGTGAAACGGTTGGCGAGGAACCCGAACAGCTGGCCGGGCGAGGTCTTCGTCACGAGCCCGATGTCCGACACCATGACGATCGTGTAGGCCCGCAGCGGCGCGTTCACGGCTTCGACGACGTAGACGCCCGGGCTCTTGACTTCGAGCGGGATCCGGCGCGACTCCGCCTCGCGGACCGGTGGCAGGATCTCCCGCCAGGAGGCGACCAGGTGAGAGGCGTTGAGCAGCGGAACCTGGGCGAACGAGTTGAACTGCTGGGTCTGCCGCAGCGAGACCTGCTGCTTGTCCTGCCGGAGGCGGCGCTGGTGACGGTAGTCCGCGCTGAACTGGCGCCGCACGAATTCGCGGATGCTGTCGCGCTGCTCGGCCTTCCACTCAGCAATCCGCTCGAGCCACGTCCGCTCCTGCGGGACCACCGGCTTCTCGCTCCCCAGCTGGTGGGGGTCGCGCAGCCCCGCGAAGAACTTCAGCGGGTCCTCCACCCGGTAGATCCGGAAGTCGAGGTGATCCACGCGCCGGAAGTTCAGGCTGAATGACGGACTGTCGCGGGTCGTGAAGATCTCACTGCTCCACAGGCTGAAGGCCGGGCTGTCATCTTCAGCCTGGGCCGCGCACACAGCGGGAGCGAGGAGGATCAGGGCGACTCCGAGGCACAGGAGCGCGCGTGTCGATTTCATAGCAGGTTCAGTCGGAACACGCCGATGAATGCCGGGTTCGAAAGGGTCGGGCGCCAGCGCCCGATTGGATGACGAAGCAGGTCCGCGAGGCGCGTCTTTCGCACCTCGCCGGGATGTCCGTCGATCGGCCCCGTATGATACACGACCCAGTCAACGGCTGACGGTTCGAATCGCGACGGCCCGATGAAGACCATCAGGTGATCGGGCATGTCCTGCGTGTCCTGGCGATAGTAGAGCAGGTCGCCCGGCCGCAAGGCCTTCAGATCGCGCCCGACCAGCCGTGCATTGAGACGGATGATGGTCCGGGCGTCCGCGAACTCCGCGTACTGTCCCTCGGCGATCTTGAACAGCGGCCACCCGTTGGGTCCAGGGGCGGGCCGATGCCGGAGATCGGGGATGGCCGGCGCCAGCGGCAGCGCCGCCTGGCGGTACCACTCGGGGCCGTGGGCGCGCAGCGACTCGCGGCAGGCGTATCGAACGAGCGCCGCGCAGTCGGTGACCTCAGGGGTCGGGTGGTAGAACTGCGCATCGACCAGGAAGGTGAACCAGGCGCGGAACGCCAGGGCGTCGGTTTCGTCGGCCAGGCGGATCTGGCCGGGCGCCGCGGCGGCGATGAGCCACGCGACGAGACCAAGCGCCGCGGCTAGCCGTCGAGGCCGGACCATTGCGCGCGCGAAGGCCTGAGAAGGTCCAGATTGGCGAGCAACGGTTCGTTGAGAAAGGCCACCAGCGGGGCAATGGCCTTGAACACCCGCACCACGCCGCGCGAGAACCCCGGGGCGATGGCGAACTGCGGCGGGGCGCTCCGCGCCCGCGAGAAACTGTCGATACTTGAGGAACTCGACCGCCGGGTGGTCGGCCGGGAATCCCCGGGGGACGCGCTGCAGCGTTTCGCCGTCGAGCGTACCCACGCTCAGCTTGAACGGCCGGCTGGACACGATGCGCTGGAGGCGCCGATAGTCTTCAGCGATGTGCTCCCGCACCAGGTGGAGCTGAGAAGTGGTGGGCATGTACATCCCGCCGCCCAGCCAGACATGCTTCGCCGAGACTTCGAGATACAGCCCGGCGCCTTCGTGCTTGGGGAGCAGGCGATGAGGGAAGATCGCCGCGATGTGCGTCTTGAGCGGCGACTTGTCGGCGCTGAATCGCGTGTCCCGATACACGCGGTACAGCGACACGCGGGGAGATGCCACCAGGTCGGGTGCGAACTCCTTGAACGCCTCGGCGAGGTGTTCGACCAGCGCGACCATCGGCGCCCGGACCAGCTCCTCGTGCTGCTGCTTGCGGGGGGCGAACCACTCGCGGCGATTGTTGCGGGCGAGGGCGCGCAGAAAGGCCAGCGAGGCGGGCGAGAAGCGGGGGGCGCGGGTTCCGGGTTTCTCGCGATCGACGAGGGTCCGAGCTGACACGACAATCCTCCAGGGTCGATTGAGCCGGGGACGAGTGTAGCGCGCCGGCGTGAGATCTGCCAGTCCCGGCACGCTTTTGGAAGCGCCGACCAATCAAGTAGGGTATGCTAGAGAAGGAGGCCCCATGGTCATTTGGACGGCTCCCGACATCAGGTCATCGGAGATCACGGACGAGTCGCTGTACCTTCGGCGCCGGGAGTTTCTGCGCCTGGCGGCCGTGCCGCTGGTTGGCGCGGCGGTCGGCGGGTTTGGTGCCGTCGAGGCAGCCTCGGGGCAGGACGTGATTCCCGGCGTCCGCCCGGGGCCGTTCAGCACGGACGAATCGAAGACGCCCTACGGAGATATCACCACCTACAACAACTTCTACGAGTTCGGGACCGACAAATCGGACCCCGCCCGCAACGCGGGCGCGTTCAGGACGAGGCCATGGAGCGTCGTCGTGGACGGGGAGGTCGGCAAGCCGGCCACCTACAGCCTCGAGGATGTCGTCAAGCCCCACGCCCTCGAGGAACGCGTCTACCGCCACCGCTGCGTGGAGGGGTGGTCGATGGTGATTCCCTGGGTCGGGTTCCCGCTCGGCGAGTTCATCAAGCGTGTCCAGCCCACGGCGAACGCGCGGTTCGTCGAGTTCACGACGCTCAACGATCCCTCACAGATGCCGGGCCAGCGCGTGCCGATCCTGCGATGGCCGTACGTCGAGGGCCTGCGCCTCGACGAAGCCATGCACCCGTTGACGCTGCTCGCCGTGGGGCTCTATGGCAAGACGCTGCCCAACCAGGACGGGGCTCCTCTGCGCCTGGTGGTGCCATGGAAGTACGGGTTCAAGAGCATCAAGTCGATCGTGCGGATCCGGTTCGTGGCAGAGCAGCCCGTCAATTCCTGGCAGCTTTACGCGCCGCGGGAGTACGGGTTCTACTCGAACGTCAACCCTGAGGTCGATCACCCGCGGTGGAGCCAGGCGCGCGAGCGGCGAATCGGAGAGTTCTTCAAGCGCAAGACGCTGATGTTCAACGGCTATGGCGACCAGGTGGCGTCGCTGTACGCGGGAATGGACCTTCGCCGGAATTTCTGACCCGGCCCGCCCGATCGACTGGTGATTTCTTGATCAGAATTCTCAAGATCCTGGCGTTCCTCGCGGCACTCGGGCCCGCGGCCTGGCTGGGCTGGGCCGCGTGGAACGGAGATCTGGGCGCCAATCCGATTGAGACCATTACCTGGGAGACCGGGATCTGGACGCTTCGCCTGCTGGTCTGCACGATCGCGGTGACGCCGGTCAGGCGGGTGACCGGGTGGAACGACCTCATCAGGTTCCGCCGGATGCTGGGGCTGTTCGCGTTCTTCTACGGCTCGCTTCACTTCCTCACTTACATCTGGCTCGACAAGTTCTTCGCGGTGGACGAAATCGTGAAGGACGTCTACAAGAGGCCCTTCATCACGGTTGGATTCACCGGCCTCACGCTGATGGTGCCGCTGGCGCTGACGTCGACCGCCGGGATGATCCGCCGGCTGGGCGGCAAGCTCTGGCGGCGGGTGCACCGGCTGGTCTACGCCGTCGCGGTGGCGGGCGTGGTCCACTACTGGTGGCTCGTGAAGGCCGACATCCGCCGGCCGCGCATCTACGCGGCCATCGTCGCGGTGCTGCTGGCCTACCGCGTGGTGGCCTGGCTCGGCCGCCGGCGTGTGGCCCGCGCCGCCTTTGCTGTCCAAAGAACTTGACAGAATTCCCGCCCCGGTGGTTCACTAGCCGGCAGAGACCCGTGGACGATTCGTCACCGACACAGCCTGCCCGGGATCCGGAGACGCTTCACGCGTATGCGCTGGATCACCTGCGGTACATCCGCGACACCATGGAGCGGGCGGCGTCGTTCACGGCGATATCGGGCAAGGCCCTGGTGGTGGTCGGCCTGATCGGCGTCGGCGCCGCGCTGGCGGCGTGGAAGCAGACCAGCCGGGATGCCTGGCTGGAAACGTGGCTGGCGGCGGCCGTGCTGTCGGCGGCGGTCGCAGGCGCCGGGCTGTGGCGGAAGGCAGCCTCGCTGGGCGTTTCGCTCTTCAGCGGGCCGGGCCGCAAGTTCGCTCTCAGCTTTCTGCCGCCGCTGTTCGCGGGTGCGGTGCTCACGCTTGTGCTTGCACGCGCAGGCTTCTACGGCGCCTTGCCGGCCGCGTGGCTGCTCCTGTTCGGTGCGGCCGTCATCGCGGGCGGCGCCTACTCGGTTCCGCCCGTGCCGGTCATGGGCGCGTGCTTCCTGGCGCTGGGTACGCTGGCAGCGCTGGCGCCCGCCGGCTGGGGTGACCTGCTGATGGGGCTGGGCTTTGGCGTCATGCACGTGGTCTTCGGGATTCTGATCGCAGCGAGGCACGGTGGCTAGACACGGCGCGACCAATCGTGATCATTCACGCAAGCCCGGCTCCGAGGACCGCGCAGACCATCCGGTGCGCGTCGCGGGCATTGCCGAAGCGGCGGTCCCGAAGCTCGATCGGGTGATCCACGAACGGATCCGCCTGGGCGTGGTGTCCGCCCTGGCCGTCAACCACGCGCTGACGTTCACCGAGCTCAAGGCGCTGCTCGATACGACGGACGGCAACCTGAGCGTGCACGCGCGGAAGCTCGAAGATGCCGGCTACATCACGTGCACCAAGTCGTTCGAAGGTCGACACCCGCGCACCGAGTACCGCCTCGCTGCGGCGGGCCGCCGCGCGCTGGACCGGTACCTGGATCACATGGAGGCGCTCATCCGCGCCATGCGGGAGCGTTAGACCGAGTCCTTCGTCACCGCGCCGCCCTCCGCCGCCCGCCGCTTGCGCAGCCACGAATTCAGATACGCGAAGAGTCCCGGAAGCAGCGAGAGGAAGATGACGACCGCCACGACGATGTGGATGCGGCTCTCGATGTTCGGCACGATCCGGCCGAGAAAAAAGCCGGTCAGCGTCATGCTGTTGATCCAGAGCACCGCGCCCACCAGGTTGAAGACGGCGAACCGGCGGTAAGTCATGTCCGCGGCGCCGGCCACCACCGGCGCAAAGGTGCGGACAATCGGCATGAACTGCGCGAGGATGATCGTCTTCCCCCCATGGCGTTCGTAGAACTCGTGGGTGCGGACCAGGTGTTCCCGCCTGAAGAAGAACGAGTTCGGCCGGCTGTACAGGGCATGGCCTGCCCGATGCCCGATGAAGTACCCCGTTCCGTTACCGACGACGGCCGCGGCCATCAGGCAGGGAATCAGCCACGCAATCTGCAGATCACCGCGGGCGGCGAACAGCCCCGCCGTCACGAGCAACGAGTCCCCGGGCAGGAAGAACCCCACCATCAACCCTGTTTCCGCGAAGATGATGAAGATCAGCCCCGCCAGGCCCACCAGCCGGATGAGCTCGGGCACGTTGTACACGAGTCGAAAGAATTCCTGAATCAGGTCCACGAACGCTCCTCACAGTGTCGTATGAACGGCCGACCGCCGGACCGTCAAGTATACAACGCTCTGGTATGCTGATGTCGCGATGAGCCACGCCCATTCGACTCCTGCCGGCCGCCCCTCGACGCCCGGATCACACACGAGTGACGCGCTGGAATCCGCCCTCAGGTCCCGCCTCCGCGGCGACGTGCGATTCGACCCGGGCACGCGCGCGCTCTACGCCACCGATGCCTCCAACTACCGCCAGGTTCCGATCGGGGTCGTCATGCCTCGCGACGCCGACGACATCGTCGCGGCGGTCGAGGAGTGCCGGCGGGCCGACGTGCCGATTCTGCCGCGGGGAGCGGGCACCAGCCTGGCGGGCCAGGGGTGTAACGTGGCCGTGGTCATTGACACCTCGAGGTACTACGACGCCATCCTCGCAATCGACCCCGGGCGCCGACAGGCGCGCATCCAGCCCGGCGTCGTGCTCGATCGGCTTCGAGACGAAGCCGAGCGCCATCACCTGACGTTTGCGCCGGACCCGGCGACGCACCGCTGGTGCGCGGTCGGGGGCATGATCGGCAACAACTCGTGCGGCGTCCACTCGGTGATGGCGGGGAAGACCGACGACAACGTCGATGAACTGGACATCCTCACCTACGGCGGGCTTCGGCTCCGCGTCGGTCCGACCAGTGCCGCCGATCTCGATCAGATCATTCGGGAAGGCGGGCCCCGGGGCGAGATCTACGGCCGCCTGGTGCGGTTGCGCGATCGCTACGCGGACCTGATCCGCTCGCGCTTTCCGGCGATCCCGCGGCGCGTTTCCGGGTACAACCTCGACTACCTTCTCCCGGAACGCGGCTTCCATGTCGCCCGTGCGCTGGTCGGCTCGGAGGGCACCTGCGTGACGGTGCTCGAGGCCACTCTCAGGCTGGTGCCGAGCCCGTCCGCCAGGGTCTTGCTGCTGCTCGGGTATCAGGATGTCTACAAGGCCGGCGACGCCGTCCCCCAGGTGGTCTCGTTCAAACCGATTGGCCTCGAGGGCATCGACCAGCTTCTCGTCGAGCACACGAGAAGGAAGGGCCTGAATGCCAAGGGGCTGGCGCTTCTGCCCGAGGGCGGGGCGTGGCTGTATGTCGAGTTCGGGGCCGACACACTGGACGAAGCCGAGAATCAGGCCCGGAGACTGATGGACGCGCTCGGATCGTCGGCGGGCGCTCCGTCGATGCGGCTGTTCCGCGATCCGATCGAGACCGCCCACGCGTGGACGGTGCGGGAGTCGGCACTCGGGGCCACCTCGTTCGTTCCGGGCGAGGCGAAGAACTGGGAAGGATGGGAAGACGCGGCCGTTCCGCCGGAGCGGCTGGGTGACTACCTGAGATCCTTCCGGAAGCTGCTCGCTCAGCACGGTTTCAAGGGCGCCCTCTACGGGCACTTCGGCCAGGGGTGCATCCACACGCGCATCGACTTCGATCTGAAGACGGTGGAAGGGATCGCCCGGTATCGACGCTTCGTCGAAGAGGCCGCCGACATGGTGGTGGGATTTGGCGGGTCTCTGTCCGGCGAGCACGGCGACGGGCAGTCCCGCGCCGAGCTGCTGCCGAGGATGTTCGGGCCTGAACTGGTCGCGGCGTTCGAGGAGTTCAAGTCGATTTGGGACCCGGCGTTCCGGATGAACCCCGGAAAAGTCGTCAGGCCGAACCGGCTCGATGAGGATCTGCGGCTGCCGCAGGTACCACCCGGCAGAGGTGGCAACCCATTTCTCCTATCCGGTCGAAGGGAACTTCTCGAACGCCGCGCTCCGCTGTGTCGGGGTCGGGAAGTGCCGCAAGACGGACTCGGGCGCCATGTGTCCCTCCTACATGGTGACCCGCGACGAACGCCATGCCACGCGAGGGCGCGCGCGCCTGCTCTTCGAAATGATGCAGGGCGATATCGTCCGCGGAGGGTTTCGAGACGAGGCCGTCCGGGAAGCACTCGACCTGTGCCTGTCGTGCAAGAGCTGCAAGACGGAGTGCCCGGTCGGCGTGGACATGGCGACCTACCGGGCCGAGTTCTTCGCCCACTACTACGAGCATGCGCGCCGCCCGCTGCGCGCCTACGTGTTCGGCTACATGCATCGATGGGCCCGCCTGGTGGAGTACGTGCCCTGGCTGGCCAACGCGGTGACCCAGGTCGCGCCGCTGAGCACGCTGGTGAAGGCCGTCCTGGGCCTCCATCCCGGTAGGCGGATTCCGCCGTTCGCCCCGCGCAGCTTCCGCCGCACGTTCAGGCCCGCGCCTGGCGGTGAGTCGCGGCGGCGCGTCCTGCTCTGGCCGGACACCTGGAACAACTATTTCCATCCGGAGATCGCCCGGTCGGCAGCGGACGTGCTCGAAGCATCCGGTTGTCACGTCGAGATTCCACGGGCCCACCTGTGCTGCGGGCGGCCGCTATACGATTCCGGCATGCTCGGCGCGGCCAGGCGCCAGCTCGAGCAGATCCTGGCGAGCCTCGGACCGGAAATCGAGGCCGGGGTGCCGCTGGTCGGGCTCGAACCGAGTTGCGTCTCCGTGTTTCGCGACGAGTTGCTCAATCTCATTCCGGACAACCCGCTGGCCCGCCGCCTGAGCAGCCAGACATTCCTTTTGACCGAGTTTCTCAGGCAGTCGGGGGTTCATGTTCCGGCGCATCTCGAGGCCACGGCCGTCCTGCACCCGCACTGCCACCATCGCGCCGTGCTCCGCCTCGACGACGAGATCTCCGTGATGAAGGATCTGGGACTGGATGTGACGGTACTGGATTCCGGATGCTGCGGCATGGCCGGCGCGTTCGGCTTCGAGCGCGAGCACTACGACGTGTCCATCGGGGCAGGAGAGCGCGTGCTGTTGCCCGCCGTGCGCGCGGCTGCGCCCGAGACGCTTGTGGTCGCCAGCGGATTCAGCTGTCGCGAGCAGGTCGAGCAGACCACTGGACGACGTGTCTGGCACGTGGCCGAGGTCCTGGAGAAAGGATTGCGGCGGAGGTCGCCGTAGCGTCGCGCCGGAGAGCGGCCGGTGCCGTCCGGCGGGGATGCGCGGCGGCAGGCGCACGCGGCCGGCGTGCCGGCGCGTGCGCCCGTCCTGATCGAAGGGGACTATTGAGCTCCGTAGGTCCCCGTCCTGCCGGACAACGACTCGTCTGAGGCCGCAGCGGCGCGCGACGGCCTGGCCGGACCGGGTTTGAGGGATCGGAAACGGCGGGCCGAGTCGATGGCGACCACGCTCGCGGATGGTTCGACCTCGATTGATTCGGCTGCCGTTCGGCCTGCCAGCGACTGCAGGTGATGCACGAGTTCCATGGCGACCTCGGCCTGGCTGTTCAGCTCGGCGCTGGCGGCCGCGCTCTCTTCGGCGGTCGCCGCCGTGGTCTGGATCACCTTTTCCATCTGGGTGATGGCATGGGCGACCTGATCGAAGCCCCCCGCCTGCTGGGTGCTGGCCTCGCTGACCTGGTCGACCAGGCCTTTGACCAGCTCGGCATTCGCCGTGATCTCCCTGATCGACTGTTCCACCAGGCCCACGCGATCGTTGCCGTCCTTCGCGCTGACAATTGACGATTCGATCAGCGAGGCCGTGTCCTTGGCAGCCTGCGCCGAGCGCTGGGCGAGGTTGCGCACCTCTTCGGCGACCACCGCGAAGCCCATGCCGGCCTCGCCTGCGCGTGCGGCCTCGACGGCGGCGTTGAGCGCGAGAATGTTGGTCTGGAACGCAATCTCGTCGATGGTCTTGATGATCTTCGAGACCTTGCCGCTCGACTCCTGGATCACCGCCATCGACGACAGCATCTGGCCCAGGGCCTGGTTCGACCGCTTGACCAGGTGCTCGGCGCTGACCATCAGCTTGGCCGCTTCCTGGGCGTTCGCGGCATTGCGCCGCGTCATGGACGACATCTCCTCCATGGTGGCGGACGTCTCCTCGATCGACGCGGCCTGCTGGCTCGCGCCGGTCGAGAGGGACCGGGCGGAGTCGGCGACCTGCGCCGAGGTGCCCGCCATCTTCCGGGCGCCTTCCTGCATGTTGTGGGCGACCGCCTTGAGATCGCGCACGACGCCGACGACGGTATAGGCCACCACGCCCGCGGCGAGAAAGGCCAGGCCGAAGCTCACGAAGAGCGCGATCTGGGCCCACCAGCCGGTGCGGGCGGCGGCGTCGCGATCGTCCGACAGCTGCGTGGTCTCGAGCTGCGCCATCTTGGCCGACAGATCGCGCGCCCGGTTCGCCTCGGCGTCAATCGCATCACCGGCTTCCATCGCCTCGGCGCCCCGGAACTCGGCGGCCAGCTGGTGAACCTTCTTCGCGCCATCCCGCCAGTTGACCAGCGCCGTCCTGATTCCCTCGCACATCGCGCGCTTCTCGGCGGAATCGGCCAGCTTGGCGAGCGCGTCGACGGCGGTCAGGGCGTGATCGAACTGCCGCCCGGTTTCCTCGATTTCGCGCTTCACGACATCGCCCTGCTGCCGCGCGGCTGCGATGGAGACGGTCCGCGTCGACGCTCGCACGTTGGCGACCGCCGTTTCGATTTCGCCCGAAAGCCGAAGCCCGGCGGCCGTGACGTTGCTCATGCGCGCGACCTGTCCGCTCAGCCGCCCCGTCGTCAGCCGATCGCTGACTCCGATGACGAGCACGAGGAACAGCACGGCTCCGAAACCGGTGAACAGGCGCTTGCCAATCGTCCAACTCATGATGTTCTCCTCCGCACTCGACGTCAGGCCGGTCCCCAGGCGACGCGTCGCCTGATCCCGGGCCGGCCGCCCCGGTTAACTGGCTTTCTTCATCACGACGCGGAGGACGGGAAGCGCTTCCATCTCCCGGACCGGGAACTTCATCCGCACGCCGATCAGGCCGGGCTTGGTCAACGTGAACGTCCAATCGCCTCTGGCGATGCCGCCAATAATCCACTCGCCCTTGGCGTCGGTCTTGGCCTCGGTACCTGCCCCGATCTTCCAGATCTGCCTTGATCGTCACACCCCAGACAGGAGTGCCGGATTCGTCGACCACTTTGCCGGTGATCTGTCCCATGCCCTTCCACTGGGCAGAGGCGGTGCCTGCTGTGAACAGAACACCCGCCAGGACACACAGGAATGCAACACGTCGCATGAGTCAATCCTCCATTCAGGTGGCGTCAGCCCTCCGGGCAGCCCGCGCGGTGGAACCACGCGCGGGCTCACAACCCGACGGGCAAGCAGCGGTGAATCGATTTGATAATCGGCCTTCGTGCCGGCGGCTTGAACCGATGGCCGATGACCGCGCCGGAGCGAGGGGCGTAATCGGGGGGCTTACGCGTGTTGACTACGCAGGAGTCGAGCGTGCGGAGCGAGCCCTGGGGCTGCAGTCCGGGCGCACGCCCGGCTGACCGGAGCACGAGGTTCAGAGGTTTCTGGTGGCGAGGACTTCGCGGACCGGCGTGCGATCGCCGTTGCAGCTGATGCGGCGGGGACCTGACAGGTCGGTCAGGTGATAGCCGAGGCGTTGATAGAGCTGGCGCACCCGTGCGGTGGCCTGATTGACCAGCACGACGGGGCCGGTGTGGCGTGCCAGCCATTTCGCCGTGCGGACCTGATCGTCCCAGCGTGAATCCGCCCTGCGAGTACTGCCGGAACTCGACGTCGTATGGCGGGTCGGCGTACACGAAATCGCCGGGCTCGAGGGCGAGCCGTTCGAAATCGACCGACGCCAGCTTCCAGCGCCTGAACACCGCTCGGTATTCGCCAAAGTCGCGCTGATAGTTGATGCACGAGTACCGGCCGAACGGCACGTTGAACGAGCCGCGCCGGTTGAACCGGCAGAGCCCGTTATAGCCCGTTCGATTCAGGTAGTAGAAGAGCGCCGCGCTCTCGGTACCGGAAGATGCACCCGCCGCCTGCAGCTCGTTGAAGCGCGAGCGCTGTCGATAGAACGCCTCGCGGTCGTTCTCCATCGCGAACTCGATCCGGAGTCCGCGCTTGAGCCAGGTGTAGAAGTTGATGAGGTGCGGGTTGATGTCGTTGAGCAGGGCGCGAGTGGGCCTCAACGCCAGGCTGAGCGCGGCTCCACCGCAGAACGGCTCGACCAGCCGCCGATTTGCGTGGGGGGCCCACAGCGGCTGGACGACCGGCACCTGCCAGCGCTTGCCGCCCGCCCACTTCAGCGGGGGACGAATCGCCGGCTTCTCAGCGCGGGTGTGAGGCTCGGCGGAGTGTGCGGGACTATGCACAGGCGTCAGAGGTCGCGTCAACGGGCACCGTGCCATCATCCGTGCCGCCACTGGCGGCCGTCAAGGCAATCCTCACGGCGATTGGGGAGGGGGAGGGCCTATGGCGAGGGCCGCACGGTTCACCATGCGGTGTTTCTGGTTGCGGGGGCTCGCAACGGACATTGGGTTCTCTTTGGCAGGGGGCGGACTAAAGCCTGCTACAAACATCCTCAGCGTCCCGCGTTGCAGACGTTCGAGCTGCCTGAATCGATAACGCGGTCGCCTGTGGAAGTCGCTGGGCGGGGACATGCCCAGCCCGCCGTGGAGGCCGGTGAGCCACCGATCCGCCATCGAAGGAAGTCGTCGCCTCGGATGACACCGCAGTTACACGTGCGCCTTGTGACATTGCTGGCCTGGAAGCCAAGGTGGACTGACAGCCAGGGACTGGAGGCCAAGGCCTGGAAGTCAGAGATGCCCTTGGTATACAGCTGAGTTATACTCGCTCGCGCCTCGCGCCTTCCTTTGCGAACCGCGACGCGGCACGCGCTCGTTGGGCCCGTTGACAGTCAGACTATGGGGGGCCACATGAGACCGCTCGGACCTATCGGTTTTCGCCTTGCCCATGAACTCGAAGGCATTCTCACGGGCATACGGGCTGACGGAGCAATTGGCCAGCAAGAATTCGCACGTGTCGAGCGATGGCTTTCAGAGAACGAACAACACGCCTTGGTTTACCCGTTCTCGGAGATCGCCGTGCATCTCCGACAGGCGTTGCGTGACGGTGTCATCACTCTCGATGAGTGCGATGACCTCTTGTTCGTCGTCCAAAAACTGACAAATGCAAACCCGTATTTCGACGGTTTGCGCACAGGTACGCAGGTGCTCATGGGACTCCTGGCCGGCGTCTCCGCTGACGGGATGCTAAGTGACGCCGAGGTCAAGGCGCTAAGCCAGTGGGTTGAGGACTGGAGCCACCTGCAGGGCGTGTGGCCATTCGATGAATGCAATTCAATAGTCACGAAGATGTTGGCCACCGGGAAGGTCAACGAATATAGGGATTATCTATTCGACTTGGTTAGGCAGTTTCCAGTCGCCGGCCAGCTGGACGAAGAAACGGGAGAATTGCCGCCGCTGCTGATCAAGGGCATATGCGCGGTCGATCCCTCAATCACCTTCCTCAATTCACAGTTTGTCTTTACCGGCGAGTCATCTAGGGCTGACCGCAGCGCTCTCGAGGATCTGGTGATTCAACGCGGTGGCACTCCGTGGCCGAGAGTAACCGCAGATACCAGCTACCTCATTGTCTGCGACTACGGGAGTCCGTTTTGGGCGTTTGCATGCTACGGGCGCAAGGTAGAGCAGGCCTACAACTTGAGGAAGAAGGGGCACGGCGTTCTGATCGTTCACGAGTTGGACTTTTGGGACGCCCTGGCTGACACGGCAGCCGGGAAATGATGCTCCTCCTGCTCAGTTGCGTCTAACGGTGATGACGCGCTCGGCCTCTCGGGAGGCGAAGCAAGGGTGCGCCTCGCATGGACACCATTCCGTAAGATCCATCTGCCCCCTTAGGTGATTTCGGCAAACATGGCTCTCTTCCTGCAGTGCCCCGTTTGCGTCCAGCGCTACGACGTATCGGCCCTAACGGCTGGAAAGCGAGCCCGCTGTAGCTGCGGATATCAGCTGGTGATTCCGAGTCAACACGACCCTGTTGCGGCGCCAGCCATCTCTCGTCTATCGGTGCGGATCGGACTCACCGCGGTTGCCTCAGTCGACGAACCGGCCTCGTCACGCCGGCTGTCACCGCGGGCCGACTTGGCGGTTCCAGCGACCTTGCCCCCTGCTCAGTCTGCCAGCCCGTCAGCTCCGGATGTCAGCGCTGGAGGTTCTGTCGCAACGTTTCTGGCCAGCTTCCAAAGTGGCCGACTGCTGCCCTTCCGCCTCTTCGACCTCCGCCGGCAGGCCGAGGACTACGCGCTGTTGAGCGGCTTCGACAACCTCGTCGCCTTGGCCCACCTCAAGGGCGTTGATAGCTTCGACTACCAGGAGCGGACTGTCCGGCATGTCCTGCGCGAGTTGGGAGGACGTGCCCTCCTTGCCGATGAAGTCGGCCTGGGCAAGACGATCGAGGCCGGAATTATCATCAAGGAACTGCATGTCCGCGGTCTCGCTAAGAAGATCCTGATCCTGGCGCCCGCCTCGCTGACCAGCCAGTGGCGTGACGAACTGGCGGCCAAGTTCCACCTGACCTTCCAATTCGGAAAGGCGCCTGGCGATTGGGTGGCGATGCCGAGGATCATCGCGTCGATCGATACGGCCAAGAGCGCCCAGAACATGGCGACGATCCAGTCGACCAAGTGGGACCTCCTGGTGGTTGATGAGGCGCACAAGCTTCGGGACAAGAAGACTCTCAATTGGAAGCTGGTCAATGCCATTCCGAAGCGGTACATCTTGTTGCTGTCGGCGACCCCGTTCCAGAATGATTTGATGGAGTTGTTCAATCTCGTCACGCTGCTTCGGCCGGGCCAGCTTTACACCGAAAGGGAATTCCGCACACGCTTCCTCAAGCGCGGGAACAAGCGCGAGGCTCGTGATCCCGCACTTCTAACGACCCTCCTGAAGCAGGTGATGGTTCGCAACCGTCGAGGCGAGGTCGGGGTGAAGTTCACCTCGCGAATTCCCGAGACGAAACACCTCGTCATGTTCGAAGACGAACGGCGCCTTTACGACGCCGCGACTCAGTTCTGCCGCGAACACTTCGGCACCCTCTACGGCAATGCCGCCGGGCTCGTTGCGGTCCAATATCTGAAACAGCTGAGCAGCAGTTCCTTCTCCTTTCGCGAGTCGCTGGTCAACAACGTTCTGCCGCGGGCTCAAGCGGCCGGCAGCGGCATCCTGTTGGCGACTGAGCGGATGCTGGCCCTGGCGGATACGGCGCGCGCCAACGTGAAGCTCGAAGCCCTGATGCAGGAGGTGCGGAGTCACGATGACAAGGTCCTGCTGTTCACTGGGTATCGTGGAACTCAGGACTACATCGCGGCTCGGTTTAGAGCCGAAGGTTTGCCCCACGCCGTCTTCAACGGCTCGATGAGTGCCGAGGAGAAGGACCGCGCAATTGGTGAGTTCAAGCGCGGGGCCCGGCTGTTGATCTGCACCGAGGCTGGTGGCGAAGGGCGGAATCTGCAGTTCGCGTTCCGCCTCATCAATTACGACCTCCCGTGGAACCCGATGAGAGTCGAGCAGCGTATCGGCCGGGTCCACCGGATGGGCCAGACGAAGGATGTGTTCATCACGAGCCTGGCGTGCCGCGACACGATCGAGGACTACTTGCTCGCGCTACTCGAATCCAAGTTGAATCTCTTCCGTTTAGTCGTTGGAGAGGTCGACGGCATCCTGGGCAAGCTGAAGCTCGATGAGCACATCGCCAAGTTGTTCCTCGAATCAAAGAACGACCAGGACTTCAAGCTCAGAATGAGCGCCTTCGGCGACGAGATCGTGGCGATGAGGGCCGAGTACGAGCGCTGCAAGCAGGACAATGTCGTCCTGCTCGGCGGCCTCAGCCAAGGGAGCCCTGCGAATGCCTGAGGCGGAACACCTCCGAGACTTCGTCTTCGCGGCACTCGAGCAGCTCGGGGTGCCAATCTCGGCGGATGGCGACCAACGCTGCCTGATCAGCGTTCCACCCAATTTCCAGCGCGATCTTGTCGCGAATCAAATCCCCGTTCCGGTCACTTTCGACAAGGAGCGCTTTCAGAAGGCGGACGAGGCCAGCCTGGAGTTCATCACTCCCGGAAGCCCGATCCTCAATTGGATCATTGAGCAGATCCGCGGGCTCGGGAGCGTCTTCTACGCCGAGCTGTCCTGGGATCAGAGTCGCGCGTCGGAGCAGGTCAACGCGATCCTGTCGCAGTACCAGGTGGCCAGTGGTTCGGCATCCATGACCGACCCGGTCTGGAAACCGGGACTAGCGGTCCAGTTTCACTACCTGCTTCGGCTTCACGGTCTAGAGAGCCGGGACGAGATAATCTCGATCCTTCTCGACGAACGAGGCGTGGCAATCACTCCGGAGGAGGCTCGGACGATCTCACCCGCAATGCTGCTGGACTCGTCAGCTGTGCCGGAGCTGAGCGTCGAACAGTTGAAGCCTGCCATGGACGCCGCGACGAAGATGATCGCCGCGATCAGCGAGGAGCGCGAACGCCAGCTGCGGCAATCCATCTCGCCGAAGCTCGCGGCGGAGGAGCAGCAGCTGCGGGACTACTTTCAGACGATGCGCCGGGAGATCGATGGCTTGCAGGAGATCGTGAGCAACCCTGCCGAGCGCACATCCGTTCGGGAACAGATCGAGGATGTCGATCGCCAGCTGGCGCAGCGCCTCGACGAGCTCCAAGCCCGCTTCGCGGTGAGGACTGAAACGAGGCTGGCCGGTGCGCTTGTGGTCGGACTCCAAGTCCTGGAGGGGACCGTCCTTCTAGAAGGCAGTGGAAGCCAGGCGCGTCTTTCTGTCTCGGTGCCGAGTTTCCAGCGCTCGGCGCCGCCTTTCCCATGTGCGAAGACCGGACGAGGTATCCATCGAATCGCGGTCACGGCCGACGGGCGTTTCGTAGACGCTGACATTGTGGCGACGTGCCAGCATTCGAGGCGGGTGATGCCGCGAGACGAGTTCGGGCGATGCTCGGTATCGGGTAAGCTCTACTGCCAGGAATTCCTACTGCAGTGTCCGATCGGCCTAGCCTTGGTATACCGAGCAGAGATGGTCGAGTGCCCAGGTTGCCGACAGCGCGTTGGCCCCCTCGCCATGAATGGAGGCGTGTGTCGGTCGTGCGCGGAGCGGATCCCGGCGGAGCGGGAGGACGCCCGTATCCAACGTGTGATCGCCTGCTATCCGAGGCTTGGCGATTGGCCGAGGTGGGCGGTTTCCGAGACGCGCGACATCTACAACCTGGAACTTGCCCGCACCTTCAACCAAGCGCGCCTCGTGCTCAAGAAGGGCGATCTAGCCCCTGTTCGTGTCCAGAGAAGGTCGCGCATCTTGGGTAATTGGAAGGACGTCCCATTCCAGGAAGTGACGGGTGAGGCATGATCCTCTGCTGCGGCCACTGCGATGCTCAGTTCGACGTGTCCGGCCGGGATCCAGGGTCGTTCGTGAAGTGTGGCTGTGGTGACGTTCTCGTGATTCCTCAGTTCGAGTGCGTGGAGGCACCCGCCATGGTCTCGAAGTACGTGCAGCGGCTTGTGGCAGAAGAGGGTATCAAGCTCGGTTCCGTAGCCTCTGCCGACCGATGGATATTCCAGCGGGGCAGCGCCAGGATCGAGATCGCGTTTGACGCGCAAGATAACGATCTAACGGTGGAATCCGTAATCATGCCGCTTCCAGACGCCGCCGCCCGGCGCCATGCACTCTATGAGAGGGTTTTGGAGCTCAACCACCGGTCGACTGGCGAAGCTCGATTCGCGATTCGCGCCGGCGACTTGATCGTGACCTTTACCCGGGACGTGATCGGGATGGACTACCTCGAGTTTCAGAGCGCCATAGCCAGCGTGAGCCGTACGGCCGATGACTACGACGATGAACTGCGTGGCGCCTTCCTTTTCGGAGCGGCCCCCGCAGACGATGCGGATGAGGAAGTGGATCTTTCGGGGTTTAGGTCGAAGTAGAAATCTGTCCAGTTCCCGTTCTTGTCGCCGCCGCGAATTCGTGGAGCCGGTTGCCCGGCAGCCCGCGCCAGCGAACTCGGCCGAAGTCGCGGTCGGGTCCTACGCGCGTTGGCGCGATTGGCCGGCCGGAGTTCAGAATAGATCCCTAGTGGGGTTCCAGAGGAGTCCCTCGGTGGCATGTCCTCAGATTCTTGCCGCGGCCCCACCAGCACGGCGAGTTTGGTGATCGTCCGTGACTCAGAGGATACCCGCGACTGTTGCCTTGGTGGCCAGTCACGTCAGGCGAGGCGTAATGACTCAAGTCGCTCAAGAGTGTCGGGGAACTTGCGCACCAGCCAGATCAGTGAGACCGCCTGCTCGTTCGGCTTACTCCGGCCCTGCTCCCACCTCTCGAGCGTTCTTGGGTTGACTCCGATCTTGAAGGCGAACACTTGGCGCGACATATGGAGGGCCTCCCGCGTCTCACGAACGAAATCGGGATCGACCCGGGGAAGAGTGACTAGCTCCACCGCATGGGTACGCAACGTCAATCGACCTTCCCGGTGCTCGCGCATGTCGCGTACGCCGGCCATCAAGTCGCGGAACAGGCTCCGTTCCTTGGTCGTCTTGGATCTCTTGATCTTGGCCATGAATCACTTCCTTCCCGACCGGCGCCGCACGCGCACTTTGAGCTCGTATCGATGGCAGCCTTGAGTGCTTGCTTCTCAGTTGCGTTCACGTCGTCCAGTTCGTCCTTGCCATAGACGGTGATCAACCAGATCTGTTGGTCGGAAGCGAGGTAGTAGTAGATCACGCGGTGGTGCAAGTCCGCCACTTGGCGGCTTCAGCGCCTCGGACCGCAACCTTACGTAGCTGTATCCGTGGGCGGTCGAGGCGCGCCGTAATGCGTAGCTACGCGTCTACCCACGCGGCACGGGTGACGCCCGCTTGGCGCAGGATAATCGCGAGGAAGCCGACGCCGATATCGCCCGAATGCGGGTTGGGAATCGTCAGGAGGACATCGCCCCGAGTCATGAACTGGTGGCGGCCGCCAGAGTAAGGTCCAGTGAAGCCGAGCCGGCGGAGTGAGGTGATCAGTTTCCGACGGCTGACCGGCCCCCATAGCGGCATCAGCCGGCTCGCCTGACCTGAACCCGAGCGGCTCCCAGCCTGGGAATCGCGAGGCCGCGAGAGACCCGGACCAGCACCCACTCCTCCACAACTTGCGCGAGCTCGTCCCGACAGGCCTCGAGGCTCGCGGCCGTGGCGATCACACCAGGGAGCCCAGGCACTGTGGCGCAGAATACTCCGCCGTCGACGACCGAGTAGCGCGCCCGGTGCAGCGCCTCGCTGATGTAATTGGTAATCACCATCGAACTCCAGGCCGGCGCCGGTCTGCTGCCGTGACCGACAACTCGACCATCGATTCCTGCGGCTCCAACAGACGATAGCATACCCGAGCGGAGAGGCCGGTTCAGGCCGGGCGCCTGCGCGCCCCGGCTGGCCGCCAGCAAGTGCTCGCATTGCCGGCGGCAGTATATGGCTTCACGAGTGCCGAGCGTCCAGGACGTTGCGGGACGCCGCCGTTGGCTCCCCGGCACGATATCCTGCACATCTGAGCCGATTTGTAGTTCGGCGCATGCTCATAGCCAGCGCGTGCCGCGGTAGGAATCCGCCACCACCCAGCCGGCGGCCGTCAACGCCAGGGTGGTCGCGAACTCCATCCACTGGAACGCGTTCGTCGACCCTGCCGCCAACACGGGTACCCAGACCAGCAGCCCGAACAGGCCCATCTGGACGGCCGAGAGCGAGGCTGCCAGCCGCGCAAGCCGGCCGATGAGCATCGCCACGCCGGCCGCGATGAAGGTACCGCCAGTGACATACGCCCAGCCCAGATGCCATGGAAGCCAGCCCGGCACCAAGTCGGCGGTCCCGTTGACATTGGCGAAGTGGGCATAGCCGAAGGGGATCATGCCAAGACCGTAGAGAACGCGAGCGATGCGCAGGCCCTTCTGGTCCGCCGCGAATTCGAGGCGCTGCCGGTCCCATGCGGTGGCGAACCAGGCATAGAGCACCCAGGTGCCCGCCGCTATCACCACGGTGTCTGCCAAACTCCAGGACCCTTCCAACAGGGACGAGCGGAAGACGGCGGGCACTCTCCACAGAAGCAGCCAAACGACGAGAGAGCCGAGCAGCACGCGGGCAGCGAGGCCTGCCGTGCGCCGCCACAGGAGGCCGATGCCCGACGAGAGAGAGAGCAGGGCGCAGAGATAAACGAGCACCTCGCGTGCCGGCACACCCCTGGGCACCGGCTGCCAGACGGCGGTGAATTCCCCCTTGATCAGGCCCTGGATTCCCAAGGCTATCAGGAGCACCGCAAAGGCCGCATGACCTGCGCTTGCGATGCGCATGGCCCTATCCTCCCCTGGTCATCCAGTGCGTCCGGCTGCATCCAACCTTTCTATCCAAGAGGCCAGCATAGAACAGGAAGGCAGCCTGTCTGAAGCTGCTTGCGCCTCGCATTCGGCTCCAGTGGTGCCGTCGGAGCCGGCGAAGGGCGGTTCAACTCCCCTGTACGTGGAAAGGGCCGCACGATTTACCGTGCGGCCCTTGTGGTTGCGGGGGAAAGGCAACGCGGCCCCGCGTCGAGTGCGGCTCAGGGCCGTGGTTGCCGGCAGGCAAGGGTTCAAATCCCCTGAGCGCAAATGGAAAAGGCCACGAGGTTGATCCTCGTGGCCTTTATGGTTGCGGGGGCCCGCAACAAGTTGTACCGGCAACTCTGTTGGGCGGCAGCGTGAACGTGAAAACGCTGGCGTTTCTGACGGAGGTGCGCAATGTTCGACGACCCTCGTTGGGGTGACGATCCCCGCGAGCGCGATGACAACTCCGGCGATCTCAGCCGCGGAAGCCGCGGCGGTTTAGACCCACGCGAGCGGGAGCGGACCGACCCACGCGACGTGTTCATGGAGCGCGTCAACCTGCCTCGTGGCCTCGAACGAGAACACGTCCATTACCACGGCCACGACTACGCCCTCCGCGGCTCCGAAACGCGCACACTGACGACGGTTGGCGCATTCCGCGCCGTGCCCGCGAGCGATCTCCGCGACAGCTTCGATCAGCCGCTCGACCCGCGTCACGGTGAGCTCTGGCATCTGCGCGACTCAGGGCTGGTTCAGACGGTCCGCCTCGACCGCGACCACACCGTTGTCACGCTGACAAAGGAGGGGCGCGATCTGCTGGAATCTCGGCGTCTGGATGAAGATTCGCGCGACCGCCAGGCTTTCTATGCCGGCGTACCGAAGCCGCGCGAACTGAAGCATGACGCGGAACTCTATCGCGCCTACACAGAGGAAGCCGAACGCCTTCGTGACGAAGGCGCGAACCTCCATCGCATCGTCCTCGAGAACGACCTGAAACGCGAGTATCAAGAGTTCCTGCAGGAGCGGAATCGCGATCGTGACGACAGCGATGGCCGACCCGATCGCGATCCTCTGGAGATCCAGGACTGGGCGAGACAGCACGACCTGCCGTGCGACGACCAAGGGCACGTGCAGTTCCCGGACGTGCGCATTGAGTACGACATCGATGGACGCGATCACACGCTCGACGTCGAGGTCATGACGCCGCACTACCGAGGCGCCCACGGCGCAGCAAAATCCGGTTCCGGATTCCGCCTCTACTTCACCGCCCACGCTGGTCGCGGACGCAGCGGTGGCCGGACACCGAGCGTCATCGAGGAGCTGCTCTGATGACCTTCGATGAACGCGTCCGGGCTGTTGCCAAGAAGGGTTTCACCGAGCGCCAGGCGCGGTTTCTGACGACCGTCATGCTCCACACCGGCGTCTGCGTCCCGCGCCAGTACGCGCGGTTCTGCGGGATCGTCTACGGCGACAAGACCCGGAAGTTCTTCGCCAAGCTGGTGCGGCTCGAGTACGCGTCGATGTACGACTGCCGCCATAACCGCGCGCGGATCTACCACGTCAACCAGCGAGCTCTGTACGCAGCCATCGGCGAGGCCGACAGCCGCCTTCGCAAACCGGTCACGCTGAACCATGCGATCCAACGCCTGATGGTGCTCGACGCCATCGTCGAGGACCCGGACCTCGTATGGCTCAGTACCGCCGACGAGAAGGCGGCGCACCTCCTGGCACTGACCCGGATCACGACAGCGGACCTGCCTCACGTTGCCGTCGGCGAGGGAGAGCAGCGCAGGGTCCGATACTTCCCGGACCGCCTGCCGATCGGCATCCACCTCGCCGGCCGCGGCGTGGTCGTCTACGTCGTCACCGACCCCACGCTCGACGAGCTCCGGGAGTTCCTCGAACGTCACGCCGCGCTGCTCCGGTTGCTGCCGGCATGGGCGCTCCGGATCGTCGTGCCGCCGCAGTTCCCGGACATCGCCCAGCGCGCGAAACAGGTCGTCTGGAACCAGCTCCTGACCCCTCTCAGAACCGAGGTGCTGGACGAGTTGCGGTGGTACTTCGGGCAGCTCCGTTCGCACCCCACACCGTCACGCAGCGACGACCTCGACGAGCGGTTCTACGAGGCCCGCGAGGCGTTCTCCGCCCCTCGATTCAAGGCGGTGTACGGAGCCTGGAAACAGGACGGCGAATCCGTTCTCGCTAGCGCGAGTTCCCGGGCGATCAGCGACGCGGTCAACGCCGGCGCGGGGCGTGTCGAGACCCTCGAGCTCGGTCACCGCTACGGCCATCTCTCCCCCCTGGTTGCCGTCGCGTGAACGAACGGCTTCCGGGTTCTCAGGTTGGGGGGCATTGGCGCGGAACCGCCGCCGATCGGCCCGACGTTGCATCCATCTGCGACCCGCCGTAATCTGCCTGTGGGGCAGAGCATGACTCAGAAGGTCGAGGCGGTCTACACCGACGGCATCCTCAAGCCAACGCGCGAATTGTCCCTCAAGGACAAGCAACGCGTGCGCCTGACGGTGGAGACGATCCACGAACCGGCCGGGGATCGCGAGGCCGCCATTGCGCGGCTGAAGGCCGGCATCGCAAGCATGCGCTTTTTCTCGGAGGGACCGCTTCCCAGCCGAGAGGAACTGCATGATCGCCGTTGACACCAACGTCCTGATCCACGTCTGCGATCAGGCAGTCCCAAAGTGCAGGAAGGTCGCGCCCGACCTCATCACCAACGCACAAGAGGGCGTCCTCCTGTGGCGGGTGGCCTGCGAATTCATCTCCGCCTTCTACTCCGAGGACTGCCGGGCTTGGACGATCTCCAGGGCATGCGCGTCGTCAATCCCTTCAAGTAGCCGCAGTCAGAAGGGGCCGAGGAGGGGGAACATGTCTCGGGGCGCGGTTGGCCCCCCTCGTGCGTCAGCCCCGCAGCGTCGGTCCCACCGCCGTGCACACGAGCCCCGGCCTGCGCGCGCCTGGCAACCGCTTGGGCACCACGATCTTGGCGCGACCGCCATGGTCGCTGTCGAGCGGCGTTCTGTGCCGCCCGCCGAGCGCCCGACTGCAGGTGTCGCAGCAGAGAAGAGGCGTGAGCGACCCCGCCTGCGGCGCGCAGACCCGGCCCGGCGCCCTTCCGCGGGGTCGCGCACGCCTCTCGCGGTCTCTGTCGTTGTCGATGACGGGCGTTGGCATCGGCCAGCGGAAGATCGCGTCTGCGATCGGCCACGGAAATGGCGATCGTTTCCGGACCCATTTACCACTAGATCGCTCCTCGAACCTTCGGCGGGTTCCGGCACGCATCGCTCACCGCGCGGGCTGCAATCTGGCGTCGCTCCGGATCCGATTCTTCGGGAGCACGCCGCGCGCGTCAAGGCTTCGCTCGCTCCGCTCGCCGCATGCGCAGCCTTGACCCGCCCGGCGTGCTCCCGTGAGTTGGCAATTACCGGAGCGACGGAGGGATTCGCAACTCACACATGTCTCCCAAGCGCTCGCACATCTGCGAGCAATCTCTCGGGAAATTGCTCTCGGGAATTGCAGGGAGTGCACCGACGTCGCGCTCGTAGCTTCTCAAGAGCTCTTCACTGTCCGCCAAGAACCGCCGCAAGTCGGGTGGCGCGTCCACCGCGAGGCCGGATTGGCGCACACCCTCAAGGTTCTTTATTTGGCGTTCGGAGTGTGCGTGATACCACGTCTCGAATGCCTTTGGATTGCCAATGCCCCAGAGCACACCTTCCAGGAACCACTGCTCCAAACCCAGACGCATCCGCTCGTCCGTCAATGCCTTTGCGTCCACCGTCGGACCGGTTCCGGCGAATCGAGTTGGTTGGACGACGTCGTGAGGCGCACTAGCATCAGTCAAGCGCCAGCTGCCCTTCTCCGTCCTCGCGCCCTCGGTGAACTTCTTGATGTTCGGCGCGTTGTCGCTGCTCCAATCGCGATCCCGGAACATTTCGGCGATGATCTGTAGCGCTAGTCTCGGTCGTCCGGCGCCGAGAGCAGCGGCCTGATCAACCATCTGATTGATCGCCGAATCGAGAATGGTTGTGTCGAGAACTTCTGTCCTGAAGAACCCCTGCTCCCTGGGCCAACCTGCTCCGGTCGGCACCAAAGTCAGGCCCGTGTTGAACAATGTCGAACAGGTTGCAATTCACAACACCTACGGTGGAAGCCCTTTGCTGATGGTACGGCCACCGTCGATGAGATCAACGCTCGATGAGCATCTCGCAGCCGCTGAGCCGCATGTAGTCTGCCGTTACCCACCAAAACGCCGTCTGATCCCGGCGGTCACAGGCTGGGTTGTCCAAGGCAAACTCATACACCACGATGCCCCGACGACGCGCGCCCGCGCGCGCCTTCCACGTCTTGGAGTGGGCGACGGCGGCCTCGGTCAAAAGTGGAAGTTCCGTCAGTGGCCGCGATTCGACGACCACGCCGCTGGCGTCAACCGACAGTTCCAGCACGACTACGCCTGTCAGACGCGCACTTCTTGCAATGGCCGGATATCGGGGCAGGTCGCCCCATGATACGAACTCCAACTCAGAAGACGGCGACGACACCGGGGCGCGACCTGGACCGCTGCAGGCGGTGATGACGGCGAGATTCGGCTTAGCGAGTCGGAATAGGCTGCGGCTATCGTCATTGCAGGCGCCGTAATCGATCTCGAAGCGATACACGATCGTCCCGGTACTCACGCCCGGCGAGAGCGTCCAGAGCCGGACGTTGGCGAGCACCGCCGGCACGAGCACGTCCGGCCCCGTCAATGATTCGGCGCCGACCACGCGTCCCGCAGCGTCAGTCTTCACACGGACCACGACGCGTCCTACGACCCGCCCGGTCAGCGCTTCGGGCGGGTACGCCAGATCTACAAACACTGCTGGCGGCACTCTGGGCCAGGATACAGAGGCAGCCGTCTGTGCAAACACCGGCGCCCCCAGCAGCGCGACCATCAACACCAGTAAGCGCATGATCTTCCTTACCGAGTCGCCGGCTCGATCCAAGGGCCTGCACCCTGCAGCCTGCACGGTCGTGATTCCGCGCACGCCACCGGACTGGCCGTTGCGAGCCGTGCCAATCGTTGGTTCATGGAGTCCGTTCAATCATCACTTTGCACTTAGTCAGTATCAACTGCGAGTTCTTCTGGCTGAGCTGTCCCGTCGGATCTCCGCCGTCACGGACGAAACCGGGAACCGTGGTGACGGAAACGGGGCCGGGATCTTGCAACAGATGCGCCAGTTCGTGGAGAGCAATCGTGAGCCGCGCCCTCATGCTGGTACCCGCATACGGACCCTCTTTGTGTTGCTTTGGCGGATTGTGGGCGGCCAGCGAGTAGAACGTTTGGAAAAACGCGCCCTTTCGGTTGAAGCTGATCACCGTGTCAGCCACAGCTCCCACAGGCGTCTTACCATCTGCATTTATCTGTCCGGTAAACGCAGCGGTGTCTTCGCCGCCGACTACGGTTCCTCCGTAGCTGAACTCCGCATGCGCGAAGCGATTCGGTAACACGTATTGGCCTATGAACTCGGCGGCGCTCGGCACCAAAGCCATGCCCGTGTTGAACCATGTCGAACAGGTGGGGGTTGGCAGCGTCGCGTCAGTTTCGAGCTTCAGCTTCGCGAGTTCGTACACACTGCGTATCACACTTTGCTCCGGGTCGGTCTGTAGTGGACTAATCAGCCTGTACACGGGCGTGCCCGCGTTGGTCTTTCCTTGGCTGGGCGCGAACCATCCGGCGGTACTGACATCCACGGGGACGCCTGAATAGGCGGTGGCCCCAGAACCTCCCCCGAGTCCGAACCAGCCCTCGCCGACCAAATACTCCAGACCCGTGCCGGTCCACGATTCGGTCGTCACGCCTCCCGCTGAATCAATTCGTAGAACCGAGTCCGCGCCCTGCAACGTCGACTTCGCCACAACCCCGTTCGCGACGTCCGAAACGACGGTCCTGACAGTCTGCCCCGCGGCAAGGTACTCCCATCCAGGCGCACCGCTGTTGATGTTGAAGGCACGGAGCGTCTCGCCATAAGAGACGAACGCAGTGTTGTCCTGACCGAGCGTGAGCTCTGGATTGACCGGGAGCTGGCTGTTGGGCTGCAGCAAGAGCTGCAAGGGAGGCGTGAGCGGAAGGTCAAACACTGTGATGGCGCCTCCCGAGAAGATCCGGGCCGCGCGGAAAGTGCTTTGCGCGGGTGGCTGACCTACCGGAACGATGGGACTGTCGATCCACGTCGCCAGCAGGCCGCCGTCTCCGTCAGGGATGATGCGCCCCGGGAACAGGTTCGTGTTCTCCGTCGTGGTGTTGAGTTGCGTCGTGGTCCACGTCTGGTCGACGTTAACGGTCATCAGCCAGATACCGGTATCCACCACCGCGGGCGGGTACGTCAGGAAGCGCTTCTCGTACAGCAGGTGGACAACGCCATCTGGGTCCACCATCGGTGGGCCGACCCGCGAGTAGCCGGATGTCTGTTGTCCATTGATGCTCGTGAAGGTGGACGGTGGAATCGCGGGGACCGACATCGGCGTGCCCGTCAGGCCATCGAGCATCATCAAGCTCGGAAAGCCCGAAAGATTCCCGGGGGTGGCCACGACCACGGCGCGGTCGGACCGAAGGGCGATTTGAGGCGTGTCGCCGGTGCACGTTGACGCGCCGACGGCCTGCCAGGCCCATATCCCGGTGGCGCCGTCGAGACTGACGATCTGCAGCGGGTTCCCAGCGCTACACCCGCTGCCGCTGTACATCGTGAACAGTAGGCCACCCGCGCCGTTCGGACCGACGTCGCTGGCCTGAGCCGGCAGCCACGTCTGCCACACCTGCTGCCCATCCTGCGTCAGAGCCTGCACGTGCGTCTCTGTGGCGCTGGTGTTCACCGAGAACAGGGCGGGGCCTCCGCCTCCGTTTCTGACGCTCTGCACCATCTGCTGTGACGTGAAGCCCGAGGGCGCCGCAACTGACCAGCGGATGGTGCCTTCGGGTAGCGGTCCCGAGGGCGCGACCGTAACTTGGGCCGTGGCCATCGCCGCGCCCACCGTGGCGGTGAGCACGGTCCCGCCGCTCGCAACCGCCGTCACGACTCCAGTATCCGGATCCACTGTGGCCACACTCGCGTTGTCCACCGACCACATGGCGTCGGTACGCGGCTGTCCCAGGTGATCGACGACGGTGAACAGACGGGATTCGCCAGCCTGCAGCGTCGCACCTGAAGGAGTCACCGAAAGCGATAGCGGTGGAATCGCGGCCGGCATGTACAATTCCCCGTTGGATGCAAACGGCCCGGCACCGCCAACGAGCAGCACACTGCCGTCCTGCAGCCGCGTGGCCGTGTGGACCAACCGCCAGCCAATCATGGCGCCGGCAGCCACGAAGGCGTTGGTGGCCGGGTCGAAGAGTTCCGCCGTCGCGGTGTTCACACTATTCCCTTGGCCACCGACCACGAGTACCTGCCCATCACTCAACAGCGTCGCCGTATGCGCGCCGCGCGCAATCGACATCGGCCACGTCGGCGACCACGATTCCGCGACCGGGTCGAAGACCTCGCTGGTGCAGGCGGCTGGACACTCGCCGGAGTCGCCAACGACCAACACCCGGCCGTCCATGAGGCGTGTCGCCGTGTGGGCGCTGCGCGGCAGCGCGAGTGGCGCACTCGCCGAATAGCTCCCGGTAACCGGGTCGTAGAGCTCGGTCGTCTCCACGACAACACCGTTCTCGTCCGAACCTCCCGTCACGACCACTCGTCCGTCATTCAGCAGTGTGGAGGTGTGCAGCGCACGCTGGGTAAGGGGACCGCCAGTGAACGTGAACGTGTGTTCGACCGGGTCATAGATCTCGGACGGCGGAGTCGGCTGCGTGAAGTCCGTGTAACCGTGCTCGACGAGAACTCTGCCGTCGCCGAGCTGCGTCGCCGTGTGAAAGAAGCGGGAGACACTCAACGAACCGGTAAAACTGAACGTTCCCGACACCGGGTCGTAGATCTCGGCGGAGGCGTGGTACTCGTCGGGAAAGAAGCTGATACCGCCAGTGATCAAAACCGTACCGTCTTGCAGGAGCGTCGCGGCGTGAAGGTAACGCCGCTTCCGCATGTTCCCGGTGGGCGTGAATCGACCTGTCGCCGGATCATAGAGTTCTGCCGTGGCCGTGATGTTGCCAGCGCTGTCCTGGCCACCCGCGATCAACACCCGTCCATCGGCCAACAGCGTTGCCGTGTGATACGCCCGCTTTGTTCGCAATGCGCCGACGGGTTTGATCCTCGATGGTGCCGCATTGAGGTCTGTCGCGCCGCTGGAGCCACCGATCGTCGCGCTGAGCGTCGTCGTGCCTTCAGCCGCTACGATAATCGCCAAGCCAGTCGCGCTCACCGTGGCGACATCTGGCACGGATGACGCCCACGCGACGCTGGCGGTGATGTTGCGGTCGATTCCATCCGAATAGTGTCCCCAAGCCGTGAATTGCTGCTCCCCGTTGACAGGCACCGTCAGCGCGGTGGGCGTGACGGAGATCGAGGTCAACGTCGGCACAGTGAAAGCGGCACCGTTACTGGGAATCCCACCAACGGTGACGACGACGTTGCCGCTGGTCGCTCCTGACGGTACCGTTGCCGTGATGCTCGTCGCGCTCCAGCCGGTAGTCGCCGCGGTCAGTCCGTTGAACTTCACGGTGCTGCTGCCCTTCGTTGCGCCGAAGTTCGTGCCAGTAATCGTGACCGGCGTGCCAGATAGCCCCACGTTCGGCGAGAGCTGAGTAACGCTCGGCACGGCACCGACGGTGAAGGGCGCGCCGGCACTGGTCGTGCCCGCCACGGTGACCGTTACGTTGCCGGTCGTGGAGCTCGCGGGCACGTTGACCACAATGCTCGTATTGGACCAGCTCGTGACGGACGCCGTGCGGTTGTTGAAGAACTTCACAGCGCTGGTGAGCTGCTGATCGCGGAAGTTATTGCCGGCGATCGTCACCGCCTGGCCCACCGGTCCCGCGTTCGGCGTCAAGGTGGAGATAGTTGGTGCGGGAAGCGCGGTGGGCACGTCGACGCGGGAGTCTGCAACGCCATCCAACGTGCCTTCCAGTCCCAACTCTCCACGAAAAGCGCCCGAGCTCGACCCAACCGTGAGGTTCACACCCGCCCATACGTACAGCCGACTTGAGGCCGTCATCGTGATATTGGCCGTCGTGGTGCAGTTCAGGCTATACGCCGTCAGCGTGGTCGTGAGTGCGGTCGTGCCCGTGGCTGTGCACAGGGACGTGCCCGTGCCGGAGTTCAGGCGCACCTTGATGCGCGGAAACATCGTCCCGAGGTTGGCAGTCTTGCGCATCCACACGACCGCACCGACGGTGGCTCCAGTGGGGATCTTGCCAGCAGTGTTGGGTACACCCGCAGCCGTGTCGAACTGTGCGATTTGCTTCTCGCCTACCGCGACCCCTTGCAGCGCCGCGGTCTGAAGAACGCTCTGGGCGGCGTCGGGGCCAGCGGTCTTGAGTTGCTTGAAGCCGGCCGTCGTCGACGCCTCGGCATGAAGATGATAAACGACAGATTGCGCCTCGGCTGAAATCGCGAACGGCGCCGTGACCAGCACCGCGATGAGTGCTCGATGTGTCATGCGTCGTGCGGCGACAAGGATAGGAGCAGCGGTACGCAATAGATGATGAATTCCGGGCACAGTCTGACCCCTTGAAAGGTAGGTTGATCTGGGTGCCCTGACCTTTGCAACACACATGCCGATCGCGAAGGCTTCCGTGCGGGCGAGATAAGCAGCCGCCATCTCGTTTTCTGTGCGGCCATGTGAGACGGAACCGCACATTGTCGATTCGTTGCACCGAGCCAATCCGTTGGCCGTGGCCGAACATTCCAAGGCGGTGAACTGCGTCATCCGAGGACGGTTTATGCAATGAAAATCGCTCGAGTCGTCGATCACCAACCCGCGGCCGAGAATTGGCCGGCAGTGTCGAGTTTTGGCCAGCCGCTCGACGGCATCCGTGACCGTCACCGGGGCCCCGCACTCCGTTCTTGGCCCGGCCGCAGGGAGGCTGGGGCGCATCGCGTGCGCCCCAGCCTCAGTACGGTCAGAGGGATTACAGAAGCGCTAACTAAGGTGTCGTCCGCACGGAATCCGCGAAAGGTGATGCCCATCGGCTGCACCTTCGCGAGCACCTCTTCCTTCATGGCGAGATTCGCGTGGACCTACACGTTGGTCGTTTCGATGCTCTCGTGTTCGAGCCAGGCGATCACCGCCATGTCGACACCAGCCTGAAGCAGCGCCATCGCGGTTCCGTGTCGAATCACATGCGGTGAAACGCGCTTCTTACCCAGGCTCGGACACCGAGCTGTGGCGGCCTGCACGGCTTTGCCGAGCAGCAGATGCACGGCGAACCGCGTCAATGGGCCGTGGCGGCAAGAGTCCGCTGACGAAGCAAAACCAAGGATCGCCATCACCCTCCCTTCGCTTCGAGCAATCGGTCAGGATTTGCGGCTCAGTGCTTTCCAACCTCCAGCGACGATCACTCCGATCAGCAACGCGCGAATGGCCCATTGGCCCACTTGGGTCGCCGATGAGCAATAGGAGCAATAGGAGCTGAGCAATAGGAGGTTCTTGACAGCCGTCGCCAACAGGCGTAGCGTAACTTCATCTCGTTGTGGCGAATTTCTCGCCACCCCCTCCACGCGGTCCCAGGCCCCTGGAGGCAGCTCACCTCTCGTCGCCCTCATGAGCACGAGAGCGAGCACCCATTTCCGGCGTCGGATCACTCGGCTTGGACGGTCCCGCTCGTCAGGATTGACCCCAGGGTCATCGGACCAGCGCGACGGAGCACGAGAGCGCGTTCACCACACGCGAGTTTGCCCTCAGGGTAGTCGCGGCGGACAGAACGCCGACCGAGTTGCCGGAATCCCCAATGTCAGATGCACCTCGCGCGGGTTCCTCCTCAGGAGAGCCCGCCCTCCGGTGCGCAGGGCGTGCGCTTGACGCGTCGTGATCATCACCTCGCGTCACGCCCTGCACTCGTCCGCGCTCCTGGCGCGGAGACGAGCCGTGCGGGCGATCGCTGATCGCGAGGCCGCACGGCGTCAGGCTCGGCGGCACGATACGCGTCAACATCGTCCGTATCGTTCCACGCTGAGAAGCCGCTCGGTTCTCAGGACCAGCGGCACGCCTCGAGTTGATTCAACAACAGCAGGTCATCGTTGTGGTCAACGCGGGGTTATCATGCGTGGACGAAGGGGATTACTCTTCCGGCCGGCCCGAAGGCGAACGCGAGCGCGAGGTGTCGCTCGTGATGTACGCGGTTCGCGTCCTGATGTTGACGCGCAGGCCGACGAGGCGATGCTCGCGCTCGTCCGCCTGCTCGCACAGCAGGCCGCGCGCGAAGCGTTCGCGCAAGCCGCTGCGGAATCGGGTCGTTCTGCCGAAGAGGGTCGCGAATGAAAGTCGCCATCTACGCCCGGTACTCGTCGGAAAACCAGCGGGACGCGTCGATCGCTGACCAGTTCCGCGTCTGTCGCGAGTTCGCGCAGCGCCAGGGGTGGCACATCGCCGCCGAGTTCTCGGACCATGCGGTCTCGGGCGCGACGATCATGCGGCCCGGCTTCCAAGCGATGATGCGCGAGGCGCTCCAGAAGAAGGTCAACATCGTCATGGCCGAAGCGCTCGATCGCTTCAGCCGCGATCAGGAAGACACTGCCGGCCTCTTCAAGCGCCTCACGTTCGCCGGCGTGAACATCGTCACGCTCGCCGAAGGCGACATCACGCACCTGCACATCGGCCTGAAGGGGACGATGAATGCGCTGTTCCTGAAAGAGCTCGCAGAGAAGACGCGACGAGGCCTGCGTGGTCGGGTCGAAGCGGGCCGATCCGGTGGTGGCATCAGCTACGGCTACCGCATTGTCCGCCGTTTCGAGAACGGCGTCGTCACGACAGGAGAGCGGGAGGTCGTACCCGAGGAGGCCGCAATCGTTCGGCGCATCTTCAACGACTATCTGGCCGGCAGCTCACCGAAGCAGATCGCGAAGACGCTCAACGCCGAAGCAGTGCGTGGGCCACAGGGCGGGCTGTGGAGCCCCAGCACGATTCACGGCAACCCGAGGCGACGGAACGGCATCCTCCATAACGAGCTGTACGTCGGGCGCCTGGTCTGGAATCGGCAACGGTTCCTGAAGGATCCCGATACCGGAAAGCGAATTGCCCGGATGAATCCACCATCCGAGTGGATCATGAAGAACGTTCCAGAGCTCCGCATCATCGACGACGAGCTTTGGACCGGAGTGCAGGCGCGATACGCGAGCGTGCAGCACAAGTGGAAGTCGGGAGAAGAGGGCAAGCGCTTCAACCAATTCCGTCGACCGAAGTACTTGTTCTCCGGCCTGACGAAATGCGGTGAATGCGGCGCCGGCTTCATCACGTACTCGCGCGAGCAGCTCGGATGCTTCGGAGCACGTGCCCGCGGCACCTGCACGAACCTGCTGACGATCCGGAGGCAGGAGGTCGAGGGGCGAGTCCTCAACGCGCTTCAGGAGAAGTTGATGCGCCAGGACTTCTTCGAGGAGTTCTGCCGCGAGTTCGCCAAGGAGATGAACCGCCTCCGGATAGAACAGCGCGCCGGTCTGACGTCGGCAAAGCGCGAGGTCGAGCGGATCGGTAGGCGTATCAAGAAGCTGCTGGACCTGATGCTCGACGACGAGATCGCCGTGGACGAGGGCAAGGTGGAGATGAAGGCGCTCGACAGCCGACGCAAAGAGCTCGAGACTCAGCTCAAAGCCGCGACCGAACCTCCGCCACTCCTGCACCCGAGCATGGCCGACCTTTACCGGAGCAAGGTCGAGGAACTCGCCGCCGCGCTTCAGCGCGAGGACACCCGCCTCGCAGCCTCAGAGATGCTCCGAGGGCTGATCGATTCGATCGTCTTGATTCCGGATGAGGGCCAGCTCCGGATCGAGCTGAGAGGAAACCTGGCCGCGATGTTGACTGCTGCCCAACAAACGAAAAGGTCGCCAGATACGGGCGACCTTCTCGTGCCGGTACAAATGGTTGCGGGGGGGGGATTTGAACCCCCGACCTTTGGGTTATGAGCCCAACGAGCTACCGGACTGCTCCACCCCGCGACAAGGAGGCGATTGAACGCCTCACAACCAATTAATCTTACCACGTCGCCACCGGCTGAAGCAATTGCAGGCGCCGGGCGATCGTTACCGGGCCTTCCCCGGCGCTGGCACATCGCGCACGATGAAGAGCTTCTCGCCGGGCTTGATCATGCCCAGGTCGCGCCGCGCGATCTCCTCGATCGTGGCGGCGTCGTTGAGGAGGCGGCGCATCTGATCCCGCATCTGGGCGTTCTCGGCCTTGGTGCGCGCATTGCGCTCCACCAGGCGCGCGTACTCCTGGCGGGTGCGGACCAGTGCCAGAAGTCCCCGGTCACCAACGAGGCTGTCCATCACGAAGAGGCAGAACAGAAAGACCATGACCGCGTACATCGTGCGGCGGGCACGGCCCCCCTTGGCGGCGGGCACTCGCGCGGCTGGAGATGGACTCTCTGGAGCTGGCATGGCCTCTATCAGCTGGTGTCCGAGTCCCGTAAAGGTACAGGCCTCCCCACGACACCATCTGTTGTACCCTAAGTCGGAAAAAAAGTACAGGCCGAAATGCGTGCGCGCCCCAAGATCGACTCGAGGCAGCCATGGAACAGACCGACGCCCTGGTGGTGCTGACGACCCTGCCCGAATCCGGTGATCCGCTCGACCTGGCCCGCATGCTCGTCGAGGAGCGGCTGGCGGCCTGCGTGAGCGTGCTCGCGGGGATGGACTCGACCTATCGCTGGCAGGGCAGTGTCGAATCGGCGCGCGAGCGCCAGTTGATCATCAAGACCACTCGCCAGTGCCTGGACCCGCTCCAGTCGCGCCTGCGGGCCATGCATCCGTACGAAGTGCCGGAATTCCTGGTGCTCGACGTCTCGTCAGGAGCCCAGGCCTACCTGCGCTGGCTGCGCGAGTCGACGGCCCCTGAGCTATGATGCTGTCCGGAACGCCGCGATGCCACCTGCGATGCCCGCCCCGGAGCCCTCATCCGCGCCGAAATCCACTCGCGTGGACCAGCTGCGGGCGTTCTTCGTGGAGCGTTGGGCCGGGCGGCTCATCGCCGCCGGCGTCGCGATCAAGCTCATCATTCTCGGGCTGAACCTGGCGGGGACCGGCACCGGGCGGGCGCTGCAGCTCATCAGCTCGGTCGGCGGGGCGTGCCTGGCCGTCGGCGTCGGGATCGTCCTCTACGGGCTGGTGTCGGTGGCGCGACGCCACCTGCTGTGGCGCGTCCGGCGCAAGCTCATCCTGTCCTACATCTTCATCGGGGTCGTGCCGGCCCTGCTGATCGCCACCTTCTTCGTGCTGATCGGACTGCTGCTGTTCGCGAACCTCAGCTCCTACCTGATCCGCGCCGAGCTGAAGGAGTTCGGGACCGATGCCATGCTCGTCGCCCGGTCGGCCGCCCTCGAAATCGGCCAGGCCGGGGACCGCACCAGGGTGCAGTCCGTGATCGATCGGCGCCGGGCCCTGGCGGAGGCGACCTATCCCGGCCTGTCGATGGCCGTGGTGCCTCTCGGGGCCGGCCGGTGCGAAACGCCGGCACAGAGGCCGCCTGCGCGCCCTCCAACGCCCGTGGCGACCGCGATCGCGAGAGCCCCGGTCGTATCCGGCCCGTGGGAGCACGAAGATGCGCCGCGCACGCTGCCGGCCTGGGTGCCCTGTGCGGGATTCAGCGGCCTGCTGGCCTACCAGATTCCAGAGGCGAGTGAGGGAGTCAATCCGGACGGCACGCCATCGGGCGGCGAAAACGACATGCGGATGCTCATCAGGAGTGTCGCCGTCGAAGACGCGGCGTCTTCCGGATTTGCCGTCGTCGTGGATCTCCCGGTGACAGAAGTGGTGAAGGCCCGGCTGCGGGACGAGACCACCATCGACATTGGCCGGGCCAGCCTGGCTGGAAACGATCCGGTCGTGGCCAACCGAGGCCGCGCCATCAGCGTCGGGCGCGTCGTGTCGTCGACCGACTCGTCAGCGCCCGGACGGAAGTACCATTTTCCGTGGGTGGCGGTGCTCGACCTGGTCGACTGGCAGACCGGCCGCAGCCACGGCCTCACGGTCGCCATCGGGATGAACATTCCCGACATCTATGAGCGCCTCTCGTCGGCGCAGGGCTCGCTGGTCAACACCAGTTTCGGCGACCTGCTGATGATCGTCGTGCTGATCGTGGGCGGGCTGTTCCTGATCATCCAGGCGGGCGCCCTGGGGATGGGGATGGCGCTCGCCAGGTCCATTACGGGGTCGGTCCACGAGCTGTTCACGGGAACCGAGCGCGTGCGTCAGGGGGACTTCGGGCACCGGATCGCGGTTCGGGCGCGTGACCAGCTGGGGGAACTGGCGGATTCGTTCAACTCGATGACAGCGAGCATCGAGGACCTTCTGCGCCAGCAGCAGGAGAAGAAGCGGCTCGAAGAGGAGATGCGCCTGGCGCGCGACATTCAGACCTCGCTCCTGCCGAGCGGCCCATTGTCGAGCCCGGGGCTCGAAATCGCGGCGGTCTGCGTCCCGGCCCGGGAGGTGGGCGGCGACTACTACGATGTGCTGCCGCTTCGCGACGGCCGCGTCGGCGTGCTCATCGCGGATGTGTCGGGCAAGGGCATGTCTGCCGCGCTCTACATGGCGGAGATGAAGGGGCTCATCCTGTCGCTGAGCGAGATCCACCAGTCGCCCCGCGAGCTGCTGGTGGCCGCCAACCGGATTATTTCGCACCACCTCGACAGCCGCAGCTTCATCACGATGACCTATGCGGTCGTCGACCCGGCCGCGCGAAAGATGACCTATGCGCGCGCCGGCCACACGCCGCTGATCGTGCTGCCCGCCTCGAACGGCCGCGATGGCCACGCGCAACTGCTGGCCCCGGACGGGATGGTGCTCGGGCTCCGGATCGACAACGGCGAACGGTTCGACGCGCTGCTGCAGGAGGAGACCCTGGACCTCGCGCCGGGCGACGTCCTCGTGTTCTTCACCGACGGCATCAGCGAGGCGATGAACGTCGATTCCGACTGCTTCGGCGAGCCCCGGCTCTGCCAGCTCGTCGAGGAGCACGGCCACCTGCCGTTCGAGGAGCTCCGGGAGCGCATCCTGAGGGAGATCGACGCCTTCGTGGGAGGCGCTCCGCAGCACGACGACATGACGATGATCCTGGTGAAACTTCCAGTCGGCGGGGCCTGAGCCTCGCCGGACGGGCTGTCGACGATTCCCTGATCGAATACCGCCATGGCCGATCCGATTGTGATCTTCCGCACGCACTCCGACGTCGAAGCGAGCGTCGTCAAGAGCCTGCTCGACGCTCACGGCATCAAGGCCATGTTGTCGTCCGACGTGACGCACTCGGTGCTGCCCCTCACCATCAACGGTCTGGGCGAGGTCAGGATCACCGTCAGCGCCGAGGAGGCCGACGAGGCCATGCGCCTGATCGAGGGATTTCGGGACGATGATCAGCGAGGACAGCTGGTGAGACTTCGGGACGAGTTCGAGGAGTTGCAGGGCACGCTCGGGTACCGCTTCCGCGACAGGGGCCTGCTCGAGCACGCCCTCACGCACCGGTCGAAGGCGAACGAGGACGTGACCGGCGGGGTCGCCGACAACGAATCGCTGGAGTTCCTCGGCGATGCCATCCTGGGTTTCGTGATTGCCGAGCTCCTGTTCCGCCGGTTTCCGACTTACAACGAGGGACAGAAGTCGAAACTGAAGTCGGCGCTGGTCTCGGCGCCGACCCTTGCCCGGCTCTCCGAGAAGCTCGACCTCGGCCCGCACCTGCTGCTCGGCCGCGGCGAGGAGAAGAGCGGCGGCCGGCGAAAGCTGGCGCTGCTGGCCGACGGATACGAAGCGCTCATCGCGGCGATCTATCTGGACGGGGGCCTGGACGAGGTTCGAACGTTTCTCACCCGGGAGTACTCCGCCGCGGTGGACGATCTGGCCGAGTCGGCGTCGGCAGGCCAGGATCACAAGTCCGCCCTGCAGGAGCTGCTCCAGGCCCGCGGCGAACCTCTGCCGGACTACCGCGTGACGGCGGAAATCGGTCCGGCGCATCGGCGCCAGTTTCGCGTGGCGCTGGTGCTGCGCGGCGAGATCGTCGCAACGGCGGAAGGGCACAGCAAGAAGCAGGCGGAGCAGGAAGTCGCGCGCATCGCGATCGAACAGTTCGAGGGTTTCAGTCGAACTCGATGATGCTGGAGTCCCGGGTCCGGCTGCGCGGACCGCGTGCGGCGAGCACCGGATCGGCCGGCTGCGGCTCTGAGGCTGGCAGCCGCGACAGCGCGTAGCGCTGGACCTCGCGGGCGACGGTCTCATCTTTCGGAGGCTCGGTCCTGCAGTGCAGGCGGATCCACAGGCGAAGGATCGGATCCGCGACTGCGTACCGTTTCTGGTGCGATCTCACCAGGTCCACGTCCTCCAGCCACGAGAGATAGTCCTTGGTGGAGCCGGGGGTCCGGCACAGCCGCGTCGCGATCGCGGTGAGCGTCAGCGGCTCCTCATCCGAGAGGATGTCGAGGATCGCCTTCAGGGCGCCGTAGCCCCGCGCGCGGTGCAGGCGGATCTCGTACGAGTAGCAGCAGCGGACGGCCATCTCGCCGCCCTCGGACATCAGCGCGGCGAGCGCCGCGATGGGATCGGTGCCGCGCCGGGCATCGCTGCGAAGGTGCCGCGCGATCATCGCGACGTACGCCTGCCGGCCGTCGGTCAGCATCACGGCCGCGCGAGCGAACTCCTCGGCCTCGGCCGGCCGGAGCCCGGGCGTCTCGGCGATGTCCCGTGCGGCCTCCGCCGCGGAAACCGGCGGGACGTGAAGGACCAGGAATCGTTCGCTCGCGTCCCTCAGCAGGCGCAGGGCCCTCGACACGTACCGGGACGTGAGGACGAAGCGGTTGTCGGATGCCGCCAGGGCGTCGAGCGTGCGGCGGGTGATGCCCCGCAGGCCGGGGAAGCTGTCGAACGTGCGCAGCTCGAGGAGCTCGTCGAGCAGGACCAGCGCGGGCCCGCCCCGGGCCGCGCGCGCCGTCGAGAGGAACGAGAGCACCTGGGCGAAGGCCCACCCCGGGCCGTCTTCATGCGCGCCTCGCGCGGCCCAGTCGAACCGCGACCCGTCCATCACGTCGCTAAGCAGCCGTTCGGGCGTCGTCAGGGTGCGCTCGAGATCGATGTATTGCGCCCGCTCGATTCCTGCCGCGTCCCGCAGGCGGCGGAGCAGGGAGGAGCGGCCGGTGCCGTCGCCTCCAAGGACGACGGGTATGCGCGAGGGATCGGCTTCAAGGGCCGAGACGACTCGCGCGTCGAGCGCCGGAGCCGGAGCGGCCATCAACTCCCGCCGCCTGGCCGGTCGCCTGTTGGCTGTCCGGCCAGCATCGGGATCTGCACTCCGCGTTCGCGGGCGGTGGCGATGGCTTCGGGGTACCCGGCGTCGGCATGTCGCGCGACGCCGATGCCCGGATCGCCGGTGAGCACCCGCTCCAGCCGCTCGTCGGCGTCCTTCGACCCGTCGGCCACGATGACCATCCCGGCGTGGATGGAGTAGCCGATGCCGACGCCGCCGCCGTGATGGACCGAGACCCAGGTGGCGCCATTGGCCGTGTTGAGCATCGCGTTGAGGATCGGCCAGTCGGCGATGGCATCGCTGCCGTCACGCATGCCTTCGGTCTCGCGGTTGGGAGACGCCACCGACCCGGTGTCGAGGTGATCGCGGCCGATCACGATCGGCGCCTTGATGATGCCCCGGCGCACCATGTCGTTGATCTTGAGGCCAAACCTGGCGCGCTCGCCGTAGCCAAGCCAGCAGATTCGAGCCGGAAGCCCCTGGAAGGCCACGCGTTCGGCCGCAAGCTTGATCCACCGGCACAGGCCCGCGTTCCCGCGGAACATCTCGAGCACCGCCTGGTCGGTCGCATGGATGTCGGCGGGATCGCCCGACAGGGCCGCCCACCGGAACGGACCCTTGCCCTCGCAGAACAGCGGGCGGATGTAGGCAGGCACGAACCCGGGAATGTCGAACGCGTTGCCGACGCCCACCTTCACCGCCTGGGCGCGGATGTTGTTGCCGTAGTCGAACGCGATGGCACCGCGGGTCTGGAGATCGAGCATCGCGCGGACGTGAACGCCCATCGACTCCATCGATCGCGCGACGTATCGCGCCGGATCGTCCCGCCTCAGCGCGTCGGCCTCTGCGAGCGACAGCCCGTTGGGCACATACCCGTTCAGCGGGTCGTGCGCGGAGGTCTGGTCGGTGAGCACGTCGGGCACCAGGCCCCGCGCGACGAGCGCGGGCAGGGCGTCGGCGGCGTTGGCGGCGAGCGCCATCGAGCGCGCCACCTTCTCCCGGCGCCAGCGCCACACCTTCTCGATGGCCTCATCCAGGTTGTCGGTCGCTTCGTCCACGTAGCGCGTGGCGAGCCGGCGCTCGATCCGGTGCGGATCGACTTCGATGACCAGCGCCGCCGCCCCGTTCATCGTGGCGGCGAGCGGCTGCGCCCCGCCCATGCCCCCGAGGCCGGCCGACACGAAGACGCGGCCCGACAGATCGGATCCGAAATGCCGTACCGCGACCGACGAGAGGGTTTCGTAGGTGCCCTGGAGGATGCCCTGCGTCCCGATGTAGATCCAGCTGCCGGCCGTCATCTGGCCGAACATGGTGAGGCCGCGATCCTCGAGATCGCGGAAGGTCTCCCAGTTCGCCCAGGCCGGCACGAGCAGGGAATTGGCGATGAGCACCCGGGGCGCGCCCGGGTGTGTGCGGAACACACCCACGGGCTTGCCCGACTGGACGAGCAGCGTCTCATCGTGCTCGAGCCCGCGCAGGCTGCGCACGATCGCGTGGAAGCACTCCCAGTTGCGCGCGGCCTTGCCGGTGCCGCCGTAGACGATCAACTGATCCGGACGCTCCGCCACGTCGGGATCGAGGTTGTTCATCAGCATGCGCATGGCGGCTTCCTGGGGCCAGCCCTTGCAGGACAGGGCGGTGCCGCGTGGCGCGCGAATCGTTGGGGCGAGTGAAGTGCTCATGGGTCAGGCGTGCGGGGCCAGGGTCGAAGCGGCCGCCGAAGACTAGAAGGTATGAAGCGCCACGGTGGTTGTCAATCCAAAAAAGAGTTCCGGTCCTTCGCCGCGTCCGATCGTGACACATCTTCGGGCACTCGAGGTCGCCACGGCAGTGCCGGGTTGCGCGGCGTCGCGGAGGGTGTCGATGTGACGATGTGCTAACATCCGCGGGTTGGGCGCCGCGCGGGCGCCTCGCAGTCCGATTCGGAGCATCAGCGTTCATGAATATTGCCATTGTCGGCGCGCAGTGGGGAGACGAGGGGAAGGGCAAGATCGTCGATCTGCTCGCGCCGCGGTTCTCCGTCGTCGCCCGGTCGCAGGGCGGTCACAACGCAGGACACACCGTGTATGTCGGCGGCCGGAAGTTCGTCCTCCGGCTGATCCCGACCGGCATTCTGCACCCGACGATCACCTGCGTCATCGGCAACGGCGTGGTCGTCGATCTGCAGGCGCTCTTCGAGGAGGTCGAGGAACTCGGCCGAACCGGGATCAGCGTCGAGGGCCGGCTGCTGGTGAGCGATCGGGCCCACCTGGTGCTGCCGTACCACCGCGATCGCGATCGCCTGAGCGAGGCGGCCCGCGGATCCGGGAAGATCGGAACGACCTCGCGGGGCATCGGGCCTGCCTACGAGGACAAGATTGGCCGGCGCGGCATCCGAATCTGCGATCTGGCCGAACCTGATCGCCTCGCCGAGCTGGTGCGCGAGCGGGTCGCCGAGTGCAACCGGCTGGAAGGTACCGACTCGCTGGACTGGAAAGACATCCTGGCTCGCACCGAGGCGCTGGGTGCGCGCGTGGCGCCCTGGGTCGTCGACGCGTCGGTGGAGCTCTCGAAGGCCATGGCTGCCGGCCGCTCGATCATGTTCGAGGGCGCACAGGGCACCATGCTCGACATCGACCACGGGACCTACCCGTACGTCACCTCGTCGAATGCCACCGCGGGGGGCATCTCCACCGGGCTTGGAATCGGGCCGCGCGCCGTGCACGCCGTGATCGGCATCGCCAAGGCCTATACCACGCGCGTAGGGGAAGGGCCGTTTCCGAGCGAGCTGACGGGCGAGGAAGGGACGTTGCTGCGCGACCGCGGCCAGGAGTACGGCGCGGTGACCGGGCGGCCGAGGCGCTGCGGCTGGTTCGACGCGGTGCAGGTTCGCCACGCCGTCCGCGTCAACGGGCTCGACGGGCTGATCCTGACCAAGCTCGATGTGCTCGACTCGCTGCCGCGGGTGCCGATTTGCACCGGGTATGCCGACGGGACCACCGACGAGGTCCGAGTTTCCCGCCGGCCTCAGTACCATTCAGCGGTGCCGGCCCATCCTGGAGTGGATGCCCGGGTGGAGCAGACCGACCGCCGGCGTCTCCGAAGCCGCGCTGCTTCCGGATGAGGCGCGGCGCTACGTCGAGCGCCTCGAGCGACTCACCGGCGTGCCTGTGGTGCTGATATCCACCGGAAAGGCGAGGGAGGAGACCATCGTCTACAACCGCGCCCGCGCCCAGGAGTGGTTCGGCGTCAGCTCGCTTCGAGAGGCCGGGACCGCGGGCTAGGGCTGGTACCTGATGCTGGCGGGGACGATGGGCCCCGCGTCCCTGGGGAGCGTCAGCGCGTCGAGCGCCTCGAGCTCAGGCGTGCGCGGGCCCGCCACGGCATCGCTCAACTCCGACAGGAACTGTTCGTCCGACAGCGGCGTGCTGCGCGTGACCGGCCGCGCGCGGATCGCCCCATCAGACGTGAGTCGCGCGGCGGCCATCCGCGGCGCGGCTGCCGACGGAACAGAGGCGGGACGATCGTCGAGCACGCGTCCGGCGCTCAGGCCAACCATCAGGCCCACCAGCGCGGCCGCGGCCACCCAGCGAAGCGCGGGACGTGAATGGCCCTCGGCGTGCTGGTCGACCGAGGCCACCGGGAACGAGAGCACACGCGCGCGCTGGCCGTGCGCGTCAATCCTGCGCAGGATCCGATCGCGCTGATGCGCGAGACGCTCGACGGTGAACGCGGCATCGGCCCGGGACGCCGCATCGCACCCGGCGATGTCGAGCATCTCGACCATTTCGCGATACCGGTTCTCGCAGGCAGCGCAGGCGGCCAGGTGTCGGACGACCCGTTCGTCACGGGCCGCCAGCGCCCGCCAGCCGCGCTCTGCCATGTAGCGCCGAATCAGCCGATCCGCAGTGGCATGACGTCTAGCGCCGAGCACGGGTGCCCTCCAGCGCAGCACGCAGTTTCCGGATCGCCCGGAACAGGTGCACGCGAACAGTCGACTCGTTCAGTCCGGTCAGGTTCCCGACGTCGCGCGACGAGCGTCCGTCGGCATGGCACAGCAAGAACACCTCCCGCTGCCGTTCAGGCAGCGCGTCGATCGCCGCGGCGATCGTCCGGCGCCGCTCTTCACCCAGAACCTGCTCTTCAGGCGACGGCAAAGGGTCCGCGGCCGTCTCCACCAGTTGCGTGCCGTCGCTCGAGCTGTCGAGGCCGCCGACCTGCCAGCGGTCCCGCCGCCGGCGTGCCTTCTGCCGGTCCCGACAGGTGTTGACCAGGATGCGCGTGAACCACGCTTCGAACGGCAGATCCTCCCGGTAGGAGCCGATGTGCGTGAAGACCTTCACGAAGGCATCCTGCACCGCTTCATCGGCTTCGGCCGCGTCCCGCAACAGGTACAAGGCCAGCCGCGATGCCTGTCGTTGGTGGCGGGCGACCAGACTGGCGAATGCGTCGCGGCCCTCTTCGTGCTGGCCGGCCAGAAGCAGCGCCTTGACCCGGCGCGCTTCACCCGATTCCTCGCCCCGAGACGGGCTTTCAGCCGACCAGTTGGCGGATTCCGGGGCCGGCCGGTCCGTACCTGTCCACTCGGACCGGGAGGGGGTCGACGAAGTGCTGCCGTTCAGGCCGATCACGGTATCCATTGGGAGTTACGACGACTCCCGGGCGCCTGTTTACGCCGGGGGCCACGGGGCTGTCTGTCCCATAGTAGCTCCAGATGGAGGGTTTAACCACTCTGGCAGCGGGTCCGACCCCGCCACGCAGGCAGAAAAGGGGCGATCAGGCTGCCTGAGAGTGGGGAAACCGGTCCGCAGCCGCTCGAAGGGCCGACAGGGCTCCCTGCATGTCCGACGGCCAGCCCGCCGGGGTACCGAGTCGTGCCAGCCGCTCGACTTCTCCGGCCAGCCGGCTGAGCTCGTGCAGGCCCAGGGTGCCCGCCGACCCTTTGATCATGTGCGCCTCCCGCACGACACGCTGAATGGTATCCAGTGGGTCGGTTGCGATCTCGAGGCTGGCCGCCAGCCTGGCCAGATCGAGCATGCGGGCCGGCGCCTTCCGCATGTAGTCCTCGCTCATCAGCGCGATGACGTCTTCCAGCTCGTCAATGGCTTTGGCGTTTCGCCACACGCCACCGGACTTCTGCATCATGACCGTCTCCATGCTCGCCGCCGGCGTATGGCTCAGGCGGCCGCCCGATCCATCCGGCGGAACATCGCCCGCACGCGTGACAAGAGAATGGCAGGCTCGAACGGCTTCACCAGGTAATCATCCGCTCCGAGCTCGAGGACGCGTTCCTGGGTGCCTGGCCCGCTTTCGGCGGTGAGGACCATCACGGGCATGTTGGCGAGTGACAGGTCGTGGCGGATGTGTCCGATCGCCTCGAAGCCGTCCATGGTCGGCATCATGATGTCGATGATCAGCAGGTCCGGTTTCTCCCGCTTGGCGAACATCACCGCCTGGTTGCCGTCCTCGGCCTCGAGCACGTCGAGCCCTTCCCGTTCGAGCAGGAGGCGGACCAGCATGCGGATGATCCGGTCGTCGTCCGTGATGAGGACGCGCTTCCGATCGCCTTTGACCGCCGCAGGGGCCCGGTCGTCGGCGAGCACCCGGTTGACCTCGTCGATCGACGTGTGGCCGCTCTTCACGAGGCCGAGCGCCACGTCTCTCATCAGCCGCTGGCCTCCGGCCCGCATCGCCGCCCGAATCTGCGCGGCGTTGGCGCCGCGGGCGATGGTCGATCGCAGTTCGTCGTCGGGAACCAGCACTTCGGCAACCGGCATCCGCTCCGCGTATCCCGTGTGCCGGCAACGCGGGCAGCCGGGGCCGGGCCGGAAAGGCACCTGCGCGACCCCGTAGCGCTGCTCGATCTGGACCGCTTCCGAGGCCGTGGTGGCGACGCGACAGTCGGGGCACAGACGGCGGATCAGCCGCTGGCCCACGATCGCCGCGAGGCATTCGGCCACCTTGAACGGCTCGAGGCCCAGATTCATCAACCGGGTGATGGCCGATGCGGCGTCTGATGCGTGAACCGAACTGAGGACCAGGTGCCCGGTGTCGGCGGCCTGGCCGACGATCTGGGCGACCTCGCCATCCCGGATTTCGCCCACCATGATGACGTTGGGATCCTGCCGCATCAAAGAGCGCAGGACTCCGGCAAACGAATTGCCGCTGCGCGCGTTGACCGCGATCTGGTTCACGCCCTCGACGCGCCGTTCAACCGGGTCCTCCACCGACACGATGTTGGAGTGGCCCGTTCGAAGGTGATTCAGGGCGGAGTAGAGCACGGTGGTCTTGCCCGAGCCGGTCGGCCCGGTGACGATCACCAGCCCGTCGGGCCTGAGCAGCGCGTGCTTGATCCTGGCCAGGGTGGCCGGATCGTGGCCGAGCCGATCCAGATCGCGGATTTCGGTCTGGCTGTCGATGATGCGCATCACGATCTTCTCGCCGTGCACGGTCGGCAGCGTCGAGAGGCGGACATCGATCGCGCGATCGTTCACCATGGCCCGGAACGCGCCGTCCTGCGGCCGCCGGCAGATCGCGATGTCGGTGCGCGCCATGATCTTGAACCGGTTGATGACCGGCCCGGAGGCCTCACGCGGGACGACGAGGATGTGTTCGAGGATGCCGCAGAGCCGGAACCGCACGGTCAGCCCGGCTGGCGACGGTTCCATGTGGATGTCGCTGGCGCGGGCGTCCACCGCGTCGCCGATGATCTGGTTGCAGAGCTGGATGACCGGGGACGCCTGCACGCTGGCCGGGGCGATCGCGTCGATCTGCTCGACGCGCGCGTCGCGTTTCACGCGCGTCAGCAGCTCTTCGACCTGGCCGAGCTTGGGATAGTGCTGCTCGACGGCGTCCATCACCTGCGATCGACACATCAGCACGGCGCGGGCCTGGCGGCCCGAGGCGAACGACACGTCCCGCTCTGCTTCGTCGTTGAAGGGGCGCGAAATGGCGTAGGTCAGCGTCCGGTTGTCCTCGCGCAGCGCGAGGATGCCGTGCCGCCGCGCGACCTTTTCGGGCACCAGCTTGATGGCGAGCGGGCTGACCGCCACATCGGCCAGATCCAGCAGGGGCAGCCCGGTCGCCCGCGCGAGCGCGGCATACGAATCGATCTCGGACACGAATCCAAGGGCGACCACCGCGTCGACCAGCGGGATCATCTCCCGCTCGGCGTACTCGACGGCGATCACCAGGTCGTGGCGGTTGATGAGCGAACTCGCGAGCAGCAATTCACTGAAGATGCGCCGGCCCGACGGAATGCCCGTGCCCCCTTCGTCGACGACCCGACGTTCCTCGGCACGCTGGTCCGGCCTGCTCGGAAATGGAATCGTAGCCATGGTTCACGCCACCGCCTCGAAAATGTAAGTGCCTGGATCGGCCCGCGCCGACGCGACGGGAATGATCAGTGCGAACCGGCTGCCCCGGTTGGCGCCGCGCTCGGCCCAGATGCGGCCGCCGTGCTGCAGGACGATGGCCCGCGACAGCGCCAGCCCGAGCCCCGTCCCGCCCGCGATCTGGCGCTCGTGGCAGCCGACCCTGGTGAACGGCTTGAACAGGCGATCGAGCTGATCCGGCGGAATGCCGGGACCCTGATCGAGGACGCTCAACTCGATTCCGTCGGGAACCTCCCGTGCTCCGATCGTGACCACGGTGCCTTCCGGCGAGTACTTGATCGCGTTGCTCGTCAGGTTCGCGAGGACTCGAAGCATCTGGTCCCGGTCGCCCATGAGCGGGCGCAGGGGCGCATGCGACTCGACAACCATCCGCGTGCCCCGGGTCGAGGCCAGGCCCTGCATGCTGCGGGCGGCTTCGGAAATGAGGCCGGCCGCGTCGATCGGGTTCGCGTCGAGCGGCATGCGGCCCGCTTCGATCTTCGAGAGGTCCAGCAGGTCGTTGACAAGCCGGACCAGCCGTTCCGTGCTGGCAAGGGAGATCTCGAGCAGTTCCCTGTCCTCGGTCGCGACGGCGTCGCCGCTCCCCGCCAGCGCGAGCTGCAGGGCTCCATGGATGGACGTGAGCGGCGTGCGCAGCTCGTGGCTGGCCATCGAGACGAACTCGCTCTTCATGCGATCGAGATCGGTCTCCGACGTGACGTCCGTGTAGGTGAAGACCCGGCCGGCCAGCACGTGGTCGTTCAGCAGCGGCCCGGAATAGCGCCGCAGCATCCGCCGCTGCGGCCGCTCGAGCTCGAGCACGTCCTGGTACGTGCTGCCGGGCCTGGCGAAATGCCGCTCGAGGCGCTCGCGGTAGGTCTCCGGGTGACGGCACCGCGCCTGCAGCTCAAACTCGAGAACGGTCAGGGGCTCGCCGAGCAGCCGATCTCTCGTGAAACCGAGCAGCTCCCCGCATCGATCGTTCACGGCCATGATCCGGCGCGACGGGTCGTAGAGCAGCAGCCCGTCGCTGGTGGCATTGATGATGGCCGACAGGCGATCGCGCTGGCGAGCGGCGTCGACCAGGGCCGCCTCGAGCTGCTCATCCCTGAGCGCCACTTCGTCGGCCATGCAATTGACGGCGTAGGCAATCGGCCCGAGCTCGTCCACGCCATCAGGCGACACCCGCGCAGACAGGTCGCCCTGGATGTACGCGTCGGCTACCGACGCGAGGCTGTCCAGGTGGTTCCGAAGTGTCCGCGAGGACCGAAGCGATCGCACGGAGGTCCCCACGGCGAGGATGCACAGTACGCCGCTGACGGTGATGTACATCGCAAGGGCAGGCTTCGACTTGCCGCCCGCCCACGCCAGGCCGATGGCGAAGATCCCCCACAGCCCGAGCGCCGCGCTCAGCACGCACGAGACGATGGCGTGGGCATTGGCCTGACGACGGCTGCGCATGGCGGAATTCATGGCGCTTCGTACGCGTCACAGATGCGCCGGACCTCGCGGCCGAGCGTCGGAGCATCGAACGGCTTCCGGATGTACCCGATGGCGCCCGCCTGGCGCCCGGCGTCTTCGTCGGCCTGCTGCGATCGTGCGCTGAGCATGATGACGGGAAGGTGGGCCGTCCGGGGGTTGTGCTTGAGTCGCCGGCAGGTTTCGAGCCCGTCCATCTTCGGCATCATCCCGTCGAGGATGACCAGGTCCGGCAACGGGCCCTCCAGAATCTGCAACGCCTCGGAGCCGTCGCTGACCGCTGCCACCTCGAAGCCGTCACGGCGAAGCGCGATCTCCGACACCCTTCGGATGTAGGGATCATCTTCGGCGATCAGCACTTTCTTGACGGTCATCACGAAGGCTCCAGGTGCGCGGCCCTGCGCCGCAACCCGTCCTGGCCGGCTCCATCCTGCGCGGCCGGCCGCAGGAGCCGACCCGATCCGCACGTCATCAGGACGGACGAGCAGGCGGGGGCAGCGCCAGATCGAAGGTGCGGCAGGGGGCACCGTTCTAGGAATCGGCAGGAAGGCAGGATCCTGAAGACCGGGGAGTCAGCACCGGGACGCCGGCGCCCGCGTCAGGGATGTATGGAGCCGGGCACTCCTGCAGCAGGTTCCGAACGAGCAGCGAGCAGCCGCGTGCCGGGGAAGTAATGACCGATGATGACGTCGGCCGATTGCCCGGCCTGGGCCCGGAGCGCTGCCCCAGCCTGGCAGAGGCCGACGCCGTGACCATAGCCGACGCCGCTGAACACGAACTGATCCTCCCTGCGGGTCACCGTGAACCACGTGCTCTTCAGCGAACGCGGCCCGAACGCCTGGCTGATCACGGCCCTGAACTCCTCGGCCCGCACGATCGGCGAGCGTTCACCCACCGCCGCCACGATGATCGCGCGGCCAGCCGTGTCGCGCTCGGGCACATCGATTCGATCCAGCCGCGACCCGACCGCGGTGCGCGTGTCGCCGTTCAGCACATCCCTCAGCCGTCGTGCCGGGACCGCGAATTCCCAGTGCGCGCCCGGGGCCGTCAGGCAGAACCGATCGTCGACCGGCGTGAGGTACGGCACCGCAGGGCCGCCCCACACGTCCTCGGCGTCAGCCGTGTGGCCGCCGCAGTTCGAGTGAAACAGGGCCTGGATCGGTTTGCCTCCGAATGTGATGATCTGCCCCGCGGTTGCCGCCACGGCCCGTGCCGCTTCGTCGGCAGGGGAGCCCGGCGCCGACGCCCGGTAGAGCTGGCAATGTGTGCTGTCGCACAGATCGAACCCCTCGCCGGCGTGCCGCCCGCGGTTGGCGAGCGCATAGGTCCGGGAGACGATGGCCTGCACGCTCATGATGTTGATCGCTGCGGGCGAGCGTGTCGTCGCGGGATCGAGTTCGGCCCGGACACAGCCGGCGACGTACTCGTCGATCGGAATCGAGACAATGCGCGTGCCTCGGCTGTCGGTCACCCGGATGCGCAGCGATGCGGTCGCAATGGGCTGCGCCTGACCGGCAGGGGGCAGCGGGGGGGCGACCTGGACCGGGCCGCGAGGTGGAGCCACCGGGACAGGTTTCGGAGGGTTCGACGCGGCCGTCCATGTGCACGCTGCGGCCGTCAGCGCCGAGAGCGCCAGGCCTGCCAGCCTTGCGCGTGCGGCCGGCCTGGACCCGGACAGCATCGGGCGCGCCACGGCAAGGTTGCTCATGAACGCCCTATCGGTCGCTCGGTGCCGGCCCGTTAGTGCGGCCGCGTCCTGGTCGCGGCGTTCGGGGAAGAGACGCTAAGTCCAGACGACTCAACCTTTCCGGGCGCCTGCCGATTCATGAAGTGTGCGGGCGAACCGTGTGCTCGCCTGTGCCCTGTGCCTGGCTCCCGCTTCCTGGAGAGCGCCATGACCGTCAGATCTCAAGTGTCGACCCGTCCCCAGCTGCTCGTCGTCGACGACGACGCGAGCCTGCTCGATGTCATCAGCCGGTTCGGACGGGACGCGGGATTTGACGTTCAGTCGTGTGCGGGGGGCGGAGACGCGCTGGCGCGTCTGAAGCAGACGGGCGCCGATCTGGCGATCGTCGACCTGAGAATGCCCGACGTCAACGGGCTCGACGTGCTGCGCGTGATTCGCGAGACGGTGCCGAGCTGCGAGGTCATCCTGATGACCGGGTATGCCGCGATCAGCAGTGCCGTCGAAGCCATCAAGCTCGGGGCGATTGACTATCTGACCAAGCCGCTGGACTTCAAGCGCCTGACCGACGTCCTCAATGACGTTCGCGCCGAGGCAGAGCGGCGACGCAGCCTGATGGAGATCGAGGGCGACGTGGCCCGTCGTCTCGAGTTCTGCGGGATGCTGGGGCGAAGCCCGGCCATGCACGAGACCTTCACCATGATCCGGCGGCTGGCACCCCACGTCCGTACGATTCTCATCACCGGCGAGACCGGGACGGGAAAGGAGCTGGCCGCGCGCGCGCTCCATCGGCTGGGCCCGCGCCGCGATCGGCGATTCGTCCCGGTGAACTGCTCGGCGGTGGTCGAGACGCTCTTCGAGAGCGAGTTGTTCGGACACGTGCGCGGGGCGTTCACGGGCGCCGTCGAGAGCAAGGCCGGCATGTTCGAGCTGGCCGACGGCGGCACCCTGTTCCTCGACGAGATCGGGGAGCTCCCGCTCTCGGTGCAGGCCAAGCTGCTGCGGACCCTGGAGACCGGCGACGTGCAGCGGGTCGGGTCGGTCGAGGCGCGCCGGGTCGACGTCCACATCTTTGCAGCCACCAATCGGGACCTCCGTGCGGAGATTGCGGGCGGCCGCTTCCGCGCGGATCTGTTCTACCGATTGAATGTCGTCGATCTGAGACTGCCCGCGCTCAGGGAACGCCGCGAAGACGTGCCGTATCTGACGGCCGCCTTCGTTCGGGAATACGCGTCCAGGCTGGGCAAGTCGCTGAACGGGGTGAGCGCGGCCGCCGAGCGCGTGCTCTCAGCGGCGCCGTGGGACGGGAACGTGCGCGAGCTGCGCAACGTGATCGAACGTGCCTGCATCCTCGCAGACGGGGAGCTCATCACCGAACGCGACCTGTCGTCGAACATCCTGGCGGCCTTCGCCGCGAACCACGTGCCGGCGCCAATCTTCGAGGCAACCTCCGTACAGACGCCGAGCCCCATGATGCCCGAGGCCCTGTCAGTGCTCGAACGGGACCATATCCTTCGCGTGCTGCGGCGTGCAAACGGGAACAAGAAGATGGCAGCGCAGCTGCTGGGCGTGAGCCGTCGCGCGCTCTACCGGCGTCTCGAGCGGCACAACCTGCAGGACACCATCTCTCCGCGAAAGGTGCTGGCCCTGGCGAGCTGACACGTCGGCCCCTCCGGCACTCCGTGGACCATTTCCGCGGGCTGTGCAGTCGGCCCTGGCGCACGCGGCAGACAGGCAGCTCGATCACCCGCCAGGCTTCTGCTGCGACGTTCTTCCGCACATCCCACTCCCAACGCTGACTTCCCCGGTGGCGAGATCGCCTCGACTGCGGCTCGGCCGGGTCGACGGGCTCGCGATCGCCGCCGTCGTTGATTTGCAGGGGCAACGGTTCCGGCCCTCGACTCTTCGCGCCCGCTATCGTGTGCGCCGCGCGCACAGTCCCCGCCCGAACGCACACACGTGCAGCGCGAGGCAATGGGGCAAGACAGCCGAAACGCCTGGGAAATCACGCAGATCCGGCGAGCGCCGTCCTTGGCAGCGGGGTTGCTCTATGTGCTGGCGTGGTTGGTTCGGAGCAAGAGAGGGGCAGCACGTCATGTTTACGATGAACAGCCGTCGAGCACACGCGGGTTTCTCACTGGCAGAAACCACGATCATCCTCGCGACGCTTTCGGTCCTCGGTGCGGTCGTCAGCCCGTCAATCAACGACTATGTCAGCGACGCCCGCCGCATCAAGGCCCAGAACGACGTCCGCGTCATCGCGTCAACCTTCGCGAGATTCCTCTTCGACGTCGGCGGAGAGGTCAGGCCGGTTGCCGGCAACACCCCGGTCGACATCATGGTCGGGGCCGGCGCGGCGCCAGGGCTCGGCAAGGTGGCCGAGGCTGAATGGGCGCTCCCGGTGGACGGCAAGCGCGCCGTGCTGCTCGACGACTACCTCGTGACCAACGCGATCGGCTACACGCGAGGCGCGAAGGATTGGTTCTTCGCCAAGGGCTGGAGCGGGCCGTATGTGGAGGCTGGCGTCGGGCCCGACCCTTGGGGGAACCGCTATGCGGTCAATGCGAGGAGCCTGTCCGGCGCGGCCGGGTCCTCTGCGATCGTCCTCAGTGCGGGTCCAAACGGCGTCGTCGAAACCTCGTTCACGCGCGGCGGGCTGGCACTCGGCGGTGACGATGTGATCGGTCTGCTCGGTGCAGGAGGACGGTAATGCACTCCGTACTTGTCGTCGACGACGAGCCTGCGGTCAGAGCGCTGACGTCGCGCTGGCTCGAGATCATCGGCTACGCAGCCCGGGCAGCCAACGGGGCGGAACAAGCCCTCGAGGCGATGGCCACCGACTCGGCCGGCGTCGTGCTGTGCGACGTGCGGATGCCCGGCCGGGACGGACTCTGGCTGGCCGAACAGCTTCGCAAGGGCTACCCCGACACGGCGGTCATCATGGCGACCGGCGGCCAGGATTTGGACGCGGCCATCGCCAGCCTCAGGCTCGGCGTGCTGGACTACCTGGTCAAGCCGTACAGCCGCGAACGCCTGCGCGAGGCCGTCGATCGCGGGATCGACTGGCATCACGCCGCACTGGAAGTGAGGCGCCGGCGCGAGGCGCTGCATCAGAAGGCGGAAGTCCGCTACAGCCACCTCGTCAAGGCCCTTGGCGGGCTGCAGCTGGACTCGACGGAGCAAATCGACGCCGTGCTCCTCATGTTGACGTTGCGCGACCGGGAGGCGTACGAGCATGCCCACCGGGTTGCGAAACTCGCGCACCGGCTGGCGCTGGCCCTCGATGCAGGTCCGGAAATGATGGCGCGCCTCGAGCCGGCGGCGCTGTTTCACGAGCTGGGGCGGCTCTCGCTGCCCGACGATCTCGCGAACAAGGTGACGGGGCTCTCGCCCGATGAGCGGGATCTCGTTCGGGACCACCCGCGGTTCGCCTACGAAGTTCTTCGGACCGTCGCCGTGTTGTCGAAGTCGGCCGACATCGTCCTGGCCATCCACGAGCGATTCGACGGCACGGGATACCCCGCCGGATCGAGCGGGGATGCCATTCCGCTGGAGAGCCGCATCATCGCGGTGGCCGACGCGTTCGATATGCTCTCGCAGGTCGAGAGCATTCCAGGATCGGTGGCACGCAGCGACGCGCTGCTCGAGCTGACCCGCCAACGCGGGACGGATTTCGACCCCGCTGTCGTCGATGCCCTGGTGACCCTGATCTCGGTCCAGTAGCGTGATGGCCTGATCGATCTCCCCACGACACCTCCAGGGCTGGTCCGACCCGACCAGCCCGCTTCTTCTTCCACACCCTCGTCTCGCTGCCGAGATCCTCTTCACACCGCGCGCTGCTCGAGTGGGTTCCTGCGGGCGGGCCCGGTCGTGACGGATCGCGCCGGATGTGTGCCCCCTGCACGTGTGCGCGAGCGGAAGGCGCATTCCCAGGCGGCGATAGCGCGCACGAGGTCAGGAGGAGATGAGGATTCTGCCTGTGTTTACGGGCTGTTTGTCACGGCGCGAGGCTTGGCCGATTTGGCAGGTAGTTTGCTCTTCACTGAGCGGACGGAACAGACAGGGAGGAACCGATCATGTTGAGGCGACTGCTGGGGGCAAAGGGGTTTTCGGCGGTGGAGGCGACCGCGATTCTCGGCGCGGTCTCGATCCTGGGAGCGGCCGCCGCACCGGCCATCCAGGACTACGTGACCGATGCGCGGCTGGCCAGGGCACGCCAGGACACCCATGCGATTGCCAGCGCGCTCGTACGGCTGGTCGGCGACGTCGCCGCGCAGGGCGACAAGACCGGCGGCTGGGCGACCTACGACCTTCTGGTCGGCCTGGGGGAGATCCCGGAGGTCGGGCCAGGCGGCGACACGGCGTGGACATCCTCAGCGAGCGCCGGAAAGGTCGGGGCTCTAATGGATCAACTCGTGGTCAACGGTCCGGCGTATCCCACTCACCCGGCGACCATGGTGAACTGGATCAAGGGGTGGCATGGACCGTACCTCGAATCCGGCGTGGGTGCGGATCCCTGGGGTCACCGGTATGCGGTCAACGTGCACTGGCTGGCGGCGGGCGCGGAATTCGACACGATTGTGCTCACGGCAGGCGCCAACGGAAGCGTCGAGACGGCGTATCGAGCGGATGGCACGGTTGCCGGCGGCGATGACATCATTGCGCTGGTTTCGTCAGGGGGGTAGAGCAGGTCCCCACAAGGCGGTTCGCGCCGGATGTGCGCGACCGCGAGGCGCCCGGCTCCGGCAACCGGAACCGGGCGCCTTCGTGTTGTACGGCGTGATCGCGGGTGCGGCTTGTCTCGGGCCGGCTGTTATACTCGTCAATCGTGACGGGCGCATCGGGAAGCGGCCTCCGACAAAGACCCGAGATGGTTGAAGCGATCATCGGACTGGAGATTCACGCGCAGCTCCGCACGCGCACCAAGCTGTTCTGCGGCTGCCCGGTGCGGTTCGGCGCTCCGCCAAACGCCCTGACCTGTCCTGTCTGTCTTGGTCTCCCAGGCGCACTGCCGGTGCTCAACGCACGGGCGGTCGATCTTGCCGTGACCGCGGCCCTCGCGCTTGGGTGCTCGGTCGGACCGGCGTCCAGCTTCGCACGCAAGAACTACTTCTATCCCGATCTCCCGAAGGGCTACCAGATCACCCAGTACGACCAGCCCCTCGCGCGCGGCGGCGGACTTACCGTGCCGACCACCGGAGGCGTGCGCGAGATCCAGATCGTCCGGCTGCACCTCGAGGAGGATGCCGGCAAGTCGATCCACGACGATGAATCCGGCGGATCCGCCACGCTGGTCGACTTCAATCGCAGCGGCGTGCCGCTCGTCGAGATTGTGACGGCTCCCGACCTTCGGTCCGGAGCCGAAGCCGCGGCATTCGTCCGGCAGTTGCGGGCGATCCTGATGGCGCTCGACGTGAACGACGGCAACATGGAGGACGGCAGCCTGCGGTGCGACGCAAACGTGTCGGTTCGGCCGGAGGGACGGCCGGCGCTGGGGACGAAGGTCGAGATCAAGAACCTGAACTCGTTTCGGTTTCTTCAGAAGGCGATCGAGCACGAAGTCGCGCGACAGGGCGCCCTGATCGGGCGCGGCGCCGGCGTCGCCGGGGAAACGCGCCAGTGGGACGCGGCGGGCGGGCGGACGGTGGCGATGAGAGGCAAGGAGGGCGAGCACGACTACCGCTACTTTCCGGAGCCGGATCTCCCGCCGCTCGAACTCGCCCAGGCACGCGTCGATGCGTTGCGTGCGGCCATTCCGGAACTTCCGGCCGGTCGCCGGCTGCGGCTGATCGGCCAGTACGCCCTGAGCGCCGAATCAGCGGCGATCCTGGCGGAGTCGAAACGCCTCGCCGACTATTTCGAGGCGGCAGCGCGGGAATCCGGTGATCCGAAAGCCGCATCCGAGTGGATCCGCGGGGAAGTGCTTCGGCGCCTCGGTGAATCCGGCCTCGACCTCGCCGACATTCGGACGCCTCCGGCCGCACTCGGCCGGCTGATCCGCCTGGTCGAAGCGGGAACGGTCAGCGGGCAGTCCGCGAAGAAGGTGTTCGCGGCGATGTTCGCGACGGGAGACGAGCCAGAGGCGATCATCGAGCGGGAGGCGCTTGGTCAGGTCTCCGATGCCGAGTCGCTCGATGAGGTGGTCGATCGCGTCGTGGCTGAGCAGGCGCGCGCCGTGGCGCAGTATCGCGGCGGCAAGACCGCGACGCTCGGCTTCCTGGTCGGCGCCGTGATGAAGGCGAGCGGCGGGCGGGCCAATCCAAAGATTGCCGAGCAGGTGCTTCGCGCGAAGCTGGACGCCTCGTCCGAATCATGAGCCTCCCCACGACCGGCCCGACGCGGGACATCGCGGCGCGCGGAGCGGCCGGAGGTCGACGGCGGATCAAGGGCGGGCTGTGGCTGGCGGCGGCGCTGTATCTCGTCTACGCGCTCATCTACACCTGGCCCCTGGCGCTTCATCCGCTGTCGACGATACCGGCACCGGGTGGGCTCGATAATCCGAACCTCAGCCTCTGGACGCTCGCGTGGGACCTCGGCGCGATTGGCAGGTCTCCGATGGGCCTGCTGACCGGCCGTGTCTTCGACGCCAACATCTTCTTTCCGGCGCCGCATGCCCTCGCTTACACGGATCACCTGCTGCTTCAGGCCGTGCTGGCCTGGCCTGTCTACGCGGCAACGGGAAGCATCGCGGCCTGCTACAACGCCGTGCTCGTCTTCTCGCTCGTTGCAGGAGCGCTGGCGATGTTCGCATTCGCGCGCGCCATCACCGGTTCCGACGCCGGCGCGTTGGTAGCCGGGCTGTGCTGGGGGTTCTGGCCCTATCACACCGCGCATCTGGGGAGCCTTCCGCAGCAGGGGCTCTTTCTGCTCCCTCTTGCGTTCCTGTGCCTTCATCGCCTGATCGCCGGGCGCAGACTGCGCGACGCTCTGCTGCTTGGTGTGGTAGCGGGTGCACAGGCGATCTCGTCGTTCTCGTGCCTGGTCGTCGGCGGCGTGGGCCTGACGGTCGGCGCCTTGGGCCTGCTGGTGTCGGTCGGACGTTGGCGAAGCACCGCGGTGCTGACACGCCTGGCGCTCGCGCTGCTGGTCTCCGGGGTCATCGCCGCGCCAATGGTCTGGCCCTACCTGCAGATCCACAGCCGGAGCGCGGGCACGCCTGCCTCCGATCGTCCTGCACCGCAGCCCGCCCATCTCGCCAGTTACCTGACCGTCACGTCCTCCAACGCGATCTACGGCGCAACCCGGATCCTCCGGACCGGAGCCGCAGGGGAGTCCGATCCGGATCAGGTGCTGTTTGTCGGATTCGTCGTGGCGGCGCTGGCAGCCGCCGGCATCTGGCGTTCCGGTCGCCACAGGTTCAAGGCCGTGGTCTGGCCTCTCGGTGCGATCGTGGCCGCGGGCTTCGTGCTGTCTCTCGGACTCGGGGCCGAGCAGCGGGTGGCCTCAGCCTTCGGTGATGATCTGTTCGGGTCGCAGGTCGCGGGATCGCCCGCGAGATTCGGCGTGCTCGTGGCATTCGGCCTCGCCGGCCTGGCCGCGCTCGGCATCGATCGCCTGTCTCCGCGCGGAGGCCTCTGGCTGGTCGCGCTCGCAGCCGCCGGGCTCGAATACGTGAACCTGCCGATCGCGGTTGCCGCGTCACCTTCGGGTCGAAGCGAGACTGCGGCATGGCTGGCGGCGGCGCCGGCTCCCGGACCCGTGATCTATCTTCCGCTGGCGTTCGACGCACGCAACGCGTCCTTCATGCTGGAGTCGCTCCAGCACCGGCGGCCGATCCTGAACGGCTACGGCTGGGGGAGCCCCGATTCGTACCCCGAACTGTGCGAGGCGTTGCGAGGGTTCCCCGGCAACGAATCTCTCTGGGCGCTGCGGCGATTGGAAGTCAGATATGTCGTATCGACGCACGCCATCGCGACGCCCCCGTCCGGGCCGCTCATCGAGCGCGCCTCGTTCGGCGACGTCAGGATCTACGAACTGTCCTGGACCGTGTCGGCCCGAGCGGCGCTGGTTCCTCCGGAATTGCCGCCGGCACCCAGGTCTCCGGAAGTATCGCTGCCGGACACCGAGGTGGCCAGCTACGAGCTTGCGTGGGCGAGCAGCGGGGTGAACCTTCCGGCGGGCGACGCGAAGATCACGCTGGGCCCCGGCGGGGCAGGGGCGCCCCCGGGCGCCGCGCACCGGCTCGAAGCGATGTTCACGACCGCCGCGTGGGTGTCGAGGTACTTCCAGGCGCAGGATCACTTCACGACCTGGACCGACGCAGGCTTCATGCCCCTGCTGCACGTCGAGCACCTGCAGGAGGGCAATCGAACGGTCCAGCTGAAGGCGAGATTCGATTCGTCCACGCACCAGGTGCGGATTCTCCGTGGCCCGGAGGACAGCGGAGCCGCGGAGGAAGTGTCGCCCCTTCCGGCCGGTACGCGGGACCCGCTCGGCGCGTTGTTCTACGCGAGGACGCGCGTGATTGCGCCGCGCGGGCGGCTGCGAATGTCCGTGAACCACGTGGGTAGCGGAATGCACGTCGATCTCCTTGCGCGAAATCTCGAGGAGATCCGCGTCGGGGATCGGCGCCAGACTGCGCTGCCGGTCGAGGTCCTGATCACGTATGACGCGGAGGCCCGTGAAGCTCCGCGGGCCACGATCTGGCTGAGCCAGGACGATCGCAGGATCCCCCTTGTCATCGAGATCGGAACCGAGTTCGGATCCTTCCGCCTCACGCTCACGGAGTACCAGTCGGGGCCGGCAAAGGCGCGGTAGGGCGGCTGGAGGGCCCGCGACCGTGTGTTATACTCGACCCGCTTTCCGCCCAAAGAGCACCCGGGCGATGCCGCCAGATCACCCGACTGAGGCAACGTGATCGAGACCTCGCGTTTGTCCAAGATGTACGGCCGGGGCGTGTACGCACTGCGCGACCTGACCGTGTCGATCGACAAGGGCGAGTTCGTCTTTCTCACCGGCCCGAGCGGAGCCGGCAAGTCCACGTTCCTCCGCATCCTGCTTCGACAGGAACTGCCGAGCGAAGGGCACGTGCACGTCTCCGGCCGCGACCTGGCCGGCTTGACGCCTCGCCAGGTCCAGGCCTACCGGCGCAGCGTCGGGTTCGTGTTCCAGGACTTCAAGCTGATCCCGACCAAGACCGTGCACGAAAACGTGTGCCTGGTGCCGCGCGTGCTGGGCGCGACCAGCGTGCAGCAGCAGCGGCGCACCTTCCAGGTCTTGAAATGGGTGGGCCTCCAGCACCGCATGAACGCCGCGCCGCTGGAGCTCTCCGGCGGCGAGCAGCAGCGGGTCGCGATCGCGCGCGCCCTGGTCAGCGAGCCGGCGCTGATCCTGGCTGACGAGCCAACCGGCAACCTGGATCCGGACCTCGCCTTCGAGATCATGAACCTCCTGCGTGATGTCAATGCCAGGGGCACGACCGTGGTGGTGGCGACCCACGATCGCGAACTCATCCGGCGAGTGGGCCGACGGACGATCAGCCTCGAGAACGGCCGGCTGGTCGACGCCCGGTAGAGGTCTTCCGATGCATTGGATCAGTTACTGCCTCGAGGAAGCCGTGGCCAGCCTGTGGCGGCAGCGAGGGGCCACGGTGATGGCGGTGGCGACCATCGCCTCCGCAATGGCCATTCTCGGCGGCTTCATCCTCGTCACCGAGAACGTCGATCGCCTCGTGACGCGATGGAGCGCTGCCTCGGAGGTATCGATCTACCTGAACGACGCAATCACCGACGCCGAACGCGTGAGCCTGAACCGCCTCCTGGCGGAAAGCCCCATCGTCCTGTCCCGCACCTACGTGTCGAAGGCCGACGCGGCCGCGCGTTTCAGCCGGGACTTTCCCGACCTGGCCCGCGGCACCGAAGGGCTCGAACAGAATCCGCTCCCCGCCTCGATCGAGGTCCGGTTGCGGCCGCAGTCGGCCCGGGGCCCTGCCGTGGATGAGCTGGTGCGGCAGGTCACGGCGGTCGGCGGCGTGGCCGACGTTCGATTCGATCGACGGTGGCTGGAAAGGCTCGGGAGCATCGTCGCGGCCGCTCGCTGGACGGGGTGGGCCCTGTCGAGCGTGCTGATCCTCGCCGCGATCCTGACGGTCGCGACCGTCGTCCGGCTCACGCTCCACGCCAGGAAGGATGAGATCGAAATCATGCAGCTGATGGGTGCGCCGCTCGGGCTGCTGCGCGGGCCGCTGGTGACCGAGGGGCTGATGCACGGCGGGATCGGCGCGGCGCTGGCCCTGGCGTTGTTGTTCGGCGCGCTTCACGCGGTTCGTGTGCGATACGCCGCCAACCTGGCGGGGCTCGTCGACTCTTCCGTGATGAACTTCCTGTCGCCAACGGCCTCGATCCTGCTCCTTGTCGGCGGCATGAGCGTGGGGTGCCTCGGCGGACTGGCGGCGGCTCGCCGCGTGCGGTAGGTCCCCGCGCGGCTGCGGTGGGGCGGCGAGATTGACAGGCTGCGGGGGCGGCACTACACTTGACTTGCCTTATCTTCTGTCGTCAAAGGAGTCGCATGCCACCCTGGGTATTCGGAAGGCAACCTGCCAGCGCCCTACCCGCGATGACGATGATCACGGATTTCTACAAGGAAGAATTCCTCAAGCAGCAGCATTTTCTGCATTCCCAGCGCGAGTACTACTCGGAGCGTGCCGTGGCCAATGCGGAAGCCGCACTCGATCGCATCCTCGAGCAGATCGAGGTGCTGTGCAAGAAGCAGGACGCACAACGGCTGGTCAGCCGCCTCTTGAGGAGCTTCGACGTCGTCACGGGCGTATCGGCGTTGTCTGATCCGAAAAAGGCAAACTGAGGTCCGACCAAGCCTCCCTTCGCCATGATGTGCTCGCGATCGCGCGCGCCGCGATCGAAGCGGTAGATCCCTCCTCGCTCATCCAGCGCGCATTGACGCCCGAGACCGGCGTCCGCATCGGCGGCGGGCCGATCCGGATGATCGCCGCGGGCAAGGCATCGGTCCGGATGGCGCGGGCCTTTCTTGCTGCGCGCGAGTGGCGTCTCGCCTCGGGCTGCATCATCGGCGTCGACGCAGGGAGTGAGTGGCCGGCCTGCATCGTGCGGCATCCGGCCGGGCATCCCGTCCCGACCGAAGCGAGCGTCGCGGCCGGGCTGGCGGCCCTGGAAACGGCCCGATTGGTCGGTCCGAACGAGACGCTGGTCGTCCTGTTGTCGGGAGGAGCCTCAGCCATGATGGCCGTGCCTGCCGACGGTCTGTCGCTCGAAGCCAAACAGGCGACGACGAGCCGGCTGCTCGTCCATGGAGCAGGCATCCGGGATCTCAATGCGGTCAGAAAGCACCTTTCACGCATCAAGGGCGGACGGCTCGCGGCGGCAGCCGCCGGACGGGCCTTCACCATGATCATCTCGGATGTGGTCGGCGACGATCTCTCGGTCATCGGATCGGGCCCAACCGTGGCGGATCCGACGACGTATCACGACGCATTGGCGGTTCTCGACTCGTGCGGCGGCAGAGGGTCGTACCCGCGCGAGGCTGTGCGCGTGCTGGAACGCGGTGCGGCCGGGGAACTGCCCGAGACGCCCAAGCCGGGCGAGCCGGCGCTGCAGGGTTCGACGACGATGATCGTGGGAGCGGCGCGCCATGCCGTTGCGGGCGCGCGGCTCGAGGCGGAGCGCCGGGGATACCACGTCTACCTGCGTGCGACGCCGATCGTCGGAGAAGCGAGACAGGCGGCGCACGAACACGCCCGCGTGCTGGCCGATGTTGCTGCGCGGGCCGTCCGGCCGCTGTGCGTCATCTCGAGCGGAGAAACCACGGTGAAGGTGCTGGGCTCAGGGACGGGCGGCCGCAACCAGGAGTTCGCGCTGGCCCTGGCCGCGACGCTGCGACAGTTCGGGCCCGGGTCGGCCGCCGTGTCGATCGGGACCGATGGGATTGACGGACCCACCGATGCCGCGGGCGCGCTGGTGGACGAGACCACGCTCGATCGGGCGCGCGCGGCAGGTCTCGGGGATCCGGGTGCGTACTTGGAAAACAACGACTCCTACCGTTTCTTTCAGGCGCTTGGCGACCTGATCGTGACGGGGCCGACCGGCACCAACGTCGGTGACATCCAGGTGGTCGCCTTGACGGGCGTGGCCGCCGAGCGCGCGGAGGCGGTCGATTGACTCGAGAACAACTCCTCGCCGCGCTCAGGCAGCGGGTGAACCACCCTGCGTCTTCGAGGGAGCTGATGCAGCTCCTCAAGATTCCGCGCGAATCCCGTGTCGCGTTCAGGCGCCTGCTGCGGTCGCTGGCGGCCGACGGCGAGCTGGTCCAGATTCACGGCCACCGGTTCGGCCTGCCCGCGAAGATGGATCTCGTCGTGGGGCGACTCGTGATGCACCCGGACGGATACGGGTTCGTCGCGCCGGAGCGGACCGATCCGGAGGGCGATGTCTATGTGGCCAGCGCCAACCTGATCGAAGCGATGCACGGCGATCGGGTGGTGGTGCGCGTCGAGCGGCGCCGCGGCGACCGGAGGCGCGAAGGACGCATCCTGCGCATCCTGGAACGGCGCAACCAGGTCCTGCTCGGCCGGTTCGAGTCGGACCGGTCCGGGCTCGGCGTGGTCGTGCCGTTCGAGCGGCGCCAGGTGATGGATGTCCAGGTGCCGCGGGGCGAGGACCGGGGCGCGAGCCCCGGCGACATGGTGATGGTCGAGATCACGCGCTGGCCGACGGCCACGCGCGGCCCTCTCGGGCGTGTCGTCGAGGTGCTGGGGCCGGTGGACGCGCCTGGTGTCGACACGAGGATCATCATCCGCAAGCACGGGATTCCCGACGAGCACGGGCCCGAGGCCGTCGACGAGGCCCGCCGGCTCGGTGGTGAGGTCGGCGCGCGCGATCTCGACGGGCGGACGGATTTTCGCGCAACGCAGACGGTTACCATCGACGGGGAGCACGCGCGCGATTTCGACGATGCCATTACGCTGGAGCGCCTGGCGGGCGGACGCTTCAGGCTCGGCGTGCACATCGCCGACGTGTCGCATTACGTGAAGGAGGGCAGCGCGCTCGATGACGAGGCCCGCGATCGCGGGACGTCGGTGTATTTCCCGGAGCGCGCGGTGCACATGTTCCCGTCGGAGCTGGCCACGGGCCTGTGCAGCCTGAATCCCGGCGTCGATCGGCTGGTGCAGTCCTGCCTCATGGACGTCGACGCGCGTGGACAGGTGGTGCGGTGCGAGTTTCACGATGGCGTCATCCGGAGCGACGCGCGGATGACGTATACCGACGTCAATGCCATCCTGGCCCTTCGTGATTCGGCGACGATCGCGCGATACGAGGCGCTGGTCCCGTTGTTCGAAGCGATGCGGGACCTCTACGAGATTCTCAGGGAGAGGCGGCACAGCCGGGGGTCGATCGACTTCGACCTGCCGGAATCCGTGCTGGTCCTCGATGAAGAAGGCATGGTCGAGGAGGTGATTGCCTCCGAGCGGAATGTCGCCCACCGGATCATCGAGGAGTTCATGCTGCTCGCCAACGAGACGGTGGCCGGCCACCTCGAAGCGAGCGGGTGCCCGGCCCTCTACCGCGTGCACGACACGCCGGACCCGCTCCGGGTGCTGGAGTTCGAGTCGTTCGTCGCCGGACTTGGCTACAGCCTGGCGGCGCCTCCCGGCGCGGTGAGGCCCCGTCACTTCCAGAAGCTGATCGAGCGGCTGCGGGGCAAGCCCGAAGAGCGCCCGGTCGCCTTCCTCATGCTGCGCACCATGGCGCTCGCCCGGTACGATGCGTCGAATACCGGGCACTTCGGCCTCGCGGCCCCGACCTATACCCACTTCACGTCGCCGATTCGGCGCTACCCCGATCTGATCGTGCATCGGCTGCTGCGTGAAGTGCGACACGGCCTTCCCAGTGCGGCCCGCCGGGAGGAGTTGGCCGAGACGCTGCCCGAACTGGCCCGTCACGCCTCCGAGCGCGAACGGCGCGCGGTCGAAGCCGAACGCGAGCTGGTTCGCTGGAAGAAAGTCCGGTTCATGGCCGACAAGGTCGGCGAGCAGTTCAGCGGCTACATCACGGGCGCGGGTCCGATGGGGATCTTCGTCGAGCTGGTCGAACACTACGTGGAAGGGCTCGTCCACGTGTCGACGATGGCCGACGACTATTACCGGTATCTCGAAGTGTCGCACTCCCTGCGCGGCGAACACACGGGCAAGGAGTACCGGCTCGGAGACCGCATCAAGGTGCAGGTGGTGAGGGTGGACCTGGAGCAGCGGCGCATCGACCTCGGGCTGGTCGAGGTCCTGGACAACCTGCACACCAGTCGGGCCGCACCCGCTCCGAAACGCCACCGGGCTGCGGCCGGACGTGCCCGACCGGTGCGGCGCCCGAAGCGCCAGACCCGTCCGGGGAGGCGCCGGAAATGAAACACATCGTCGTCGGGACGGCCGGACACATCGATCACGGCAAGAGCGCCCTGGTGATGGCGCTCACCGGGACGGACCCGGACCGGCTGAAAGAGGAAAAGGAACGCGGCATCACCATCGACCTCGGGTTCGCGCACTGGCGGACCGCCGGCTTGACCGTGGCTTTCGTCGATGTGCCGGGCCACGAGCGGTTCGTCAAGAACATGCTGGCCGGCGTGGGCGGGATCGACGCCGTCCTGCTGGTCGTGGCCGCCGACGAGTCGATCATGCCGCAGACCCGCGAACACTTCGACATCTGCCGCCTGCTCCACGTGCCCACGGGAATTGTCGCCGTCACCAAGTCCGACCTGGTGGACGCCGACACGCTGGACCTGGTCAAGCTCGAGATTCGCGAGCTCCTGCGCGGATCGTTCCTGGAGCTGGCGCCGATGATCGCCGTGTCGTCACGCACCGGCGCCGGCCTGGACGAGCTCCGTGGGGCGCTCGCCGATCTCGGAGATCGCGTCACGGGCCGGTCGAGCCGGGGCAGCGCCCGGCTGCCCATCGACCGGGCCTTCAGCGTCAAGGGATTCGGCACGGTGGTGACCGGGACGATGGCGTCGGGCTCGCTGCGGGTTGACGACGAACTGGCCGTCCTGCCTCGCGCGTTGCGCGTCAAGATCCGAGGCCTGCAGGTCCATGGCGAGCGGACCGACGCGGCGGTTGCCGGGCAGCGCGCGGCGGTCAACCTGGGCGGCGTCGAGCTGGCCAATCTTTCGCGAGGCGACACGCTGGCCGTTCCGGGCACACTCGCCATCACGCGCGTCGTCGATGTGCGGCTCGAGACGCTGGGCTCCGCCAAGCCCCTTCGGCACGGCGCGAGGATCCGATTCCATCATGGAACCAGCGAGGCGCTCGGCCGTGTCGCCCTCTCCTCGGTCGGCCGCGGCGACGGCGAATCCGCGGATGTCGCGTCGGAGGTCGGCCCGGGGCAGTCCGCCTTCGCCAGAATCCGTCTCGAGTCCGAGAACGTGCTCACGCGCGGCGACCGATTCATCATTCGCGCGTACTCTCCGCCAACGACCATCGCCGGGGGCGTCGTGCTCGAATCCCTTGCCGCCGAGAACCGGCATTCGCACGGCAGCCGGCCGGGCCCGATTCAGACGCCTCGATCAGGGTGAGGCGGACGCCACTTCGGCCGCCGGCCCCAACCCGGTGCGCCTCATGCTCGAAGAGGCAGGGCTCGGTGGACTGCCGATGGCGGCGCTCGTCAGCCGGGCGGGATACGCGCCGGAACGGGCGTCTGCGCTGGTCGCCTCGCTCACGCAGTCGCAGGAAGCCGTTCAGATTGGCGAGACGCTGGTGGCGCGCGCGGCCGTCGAGGAGTTGAAACAAGCCGTCATGGCCACACTGCGCGACTACCATCGGGCTCAACCGCTGTCGGAAGGCATTCCGCGAGAGGAGGTCCGCGAACGGTTGTGCAGCCGGGCTGCTCCGGGCGTGTTCGAACGGGTGCTGGAGGAGCTGGCCGGCGCGAGCCACATCGTCTCGCGCGATCGTCTCGCGATCGCCGGTCATCGGGTCGCGCTGTCCGATAAGGACGCGGAGTTACAGGACCGGGTGGCGAAGGCCTATCTCGAGAGCGGCTTGGAACCTGGCCCGATGGCGGATGTGGCAGCCTCGCTGGGCGTGCCCCGGGAGACCGCCGAGCGCATGGTCGCGATGCTGGTGCGGCAGAAGGTCCTCGTCAAGGTGGACACCCTGGTGTTCCACTCGGAGACGCTCGATCGGTTGAAACGGGAAATCGTCGAGTCGAAGTCGTCAGCCCCCCCGGGGGGCATGCGCTTCGACGTTGCGATGTTCAAGGCGCGCTACGGCATCACGCGAAAATACGCCATCCCGCTGCTCGAGTACCTGGACCGGGAGCGGATCACGCGACGCGTGGGTGAGGTGAGGGTCGTGATCTGACACGGAATCCGGGACGGGCGTCAGGCGCGCCGGTCGTTGGGCTTGTCTGTCGGCTCGTCGTTGGCGTCCTTGAAATTACGGATCGCTTTTCCGATGCCACGCCCGATTTCCGGCAGCCGGTTGGCTCCGAACACGAGGATCACGATCGCGAGGATCACGAGCAATTCCGGTAGGCCTAGTCTTCCCATCCGTTGATTGTAGCATCAAGCGGCTGGCGGTCCACGACCGAAAGTCGCAGGCGGACGCAGGCCGGAATACCGCCGCTCGCTGAACGGCGGAAGGGCGATCGGCGCTTGATGCTGGCTTCCCAACAAGCGTACAGTAAGCGTTGGGGTGCAGGGAGAGGGGCTGCCGCTTCGGGCCGCGCACGGCGTTCCTGCCCGTTGGAGATACGGAAGAGTCATCCCGCGGGCGCTCGACGTTCGGGCCGGGCACCGGGCTCCGGGCCGGACGGTCGTGACCGGCCGAGAGCCGCCAGAAGGTGGCCGCACGCCCGGGGGCCAAGTGCGAAAGAGCTACAGTGAGGCTCAATTGACTGGAGCGGTGAGTCCATGTGCCGCTCCGTGACGTCAAACTACTAGTGTGGGGGCATGATGGCTGAAGTCGAACGAATGCTGTTCACGGTCGGGGTCTTCAAGGATATCGCGTGCGCCGAGCGGGGCATCGAGGCGCTCAAGCAGCAGGGGTTCAGCCCGGCGGAAATGTCCGTGCTGGCCAAGGACACTCCCGAAGCGGTGGCCCTGGTCGAGCGGGTGCTTGGCGGTGCTCCGGAAAAACTCCAGCTGCCGAAGATCGGGCCGACGGTGGGCAAGGGCATCCTTCTCGACGCGCTTCAGGGCGCTGAGCGTGATCTGACCCGCGTTGGCGTGGCAGGGTCGATGCGGCGGGTGGGTTTCCAGCCGCACGATGGCCTCATTTACGAGACCCTGACCGAACGCGGCGGGGTTTGCGTGGCGGTTGGCGGTGCGCCTCGAGTGGCCGATGCTTTGCAGGTGATGTACTCGTATGGCGGCGGGAACGCCGCGATCGGGGCCTGGAACGACCGGGTTTGAGGTCAACCTCGGACTGGAGCGTCGTCGCGGGATGACGACGCAAGCGCCGGGGGATCCGATGCCCGAAGATTCGCTCGACCGCGGCGCGGTAAACACCGGGCCAACGATGTCAGTAGGAACTGACGAGGGAGACACGGCTCGTCGATAGGGCTTGCGCCGTTCTGAGGGTGGCGCCACAATGGACCAGAAGAACCCCTCGCGTATGCCTGAACCCAAGCCCGAAGGCCAGTTGACTGCTCAACCGGTTGGCCATGTGTCCGTCCACTTGGAAGGCCTGCATCCGCGGGAGGTCCGTTTCTCGTTCGAGTCGCAGGCCCCGCGGATGTCGCGCTCCCTTGCCGTATCGGGAGTCGTCCATGCCGCGATTGGGGCGGCGTTCCTCTATGTGGCGCTGGCAGGACCTGCCATCATCGATGCCACGCAGATGAAGCCGGACCCGATCCCGCAGGTCACCTGGCTCGCGACCCCCGGTCCGGGCGGCGGCGGCGGCGGCGGCGGCAACAAGTCGCCCGATCCTCCTCGGAAGACCGTCATACGTCCCGCGAAACCACCCGAAATCCAGCCGTTCAAGCCGCCCGAGGACATTCCGGCGCCGGAACTGAATGTCCCGCTCAAGCAGGTGCTCTCAACCGAGTTGATTTCGCCAGGCACTCTGGACGGCGGCGTGTCGACATCCCAGGGATCCGGATCGGGCGGCGGCGGCGGTACGGGGACCGGTACGGGCGTCGGACCGGGGACGGGATCAGGAATCGGCCCGGGGTGGGGCGGTGGTTTTGGCGGCGGAGCCTACCGGCCGGGTTCCGGTATCGAACTGCCGCAACTGGTCCACAAGGAACAACCGCAGTACACCGCCGAGGCGATGCGCGCGAAGGTCCAGGGCGTTGTCCTGCTGGAGTGCGTGGTGAACGCCGACGGTTCCGTCGGCGATGTCAACGTCGTCCGGTCACTCGACGCGATGTTCGGTCTCGATCAGGAGGCGGTCAAAGCCGCCAAGAAGTGGCGTTTCGTTCCCGGCCGCCGGTTGGGCCAGCCCGTTCCCGTGCTGGTCACGCTCGAAATGACCTTCACCCTCAGATAAAGGCTCCGCCTCCCCCTCCCAACGTCCGTTCACGGCAGGCGCCACGCGTCCTTGAGGCGCTCGTACTCCGGTCTTGGCAGCTGCACGAGCAGGGGAGACCTGGCTGGATTGAGCCAGTCTATTATGGCGACCAGATCCGGCTCGGCCATCGCCGTGCATCCGGCTGTTCCTCGCGCCGGACCCGACCAGATGTGCAGGAAGATGCACGAGCCTCCCGCCGGCTGGATCGGATCGGCGTTGTGCTCGACGATGACGCCCCACTTGTAGAGCGGCTGCTCCCACATGCGCTCTGAACTCGTCCAGTCGACGGAAGTCACCCGTGACCTCGCGACCAGCCGGTTGTATTGCGCGGAGGCGGCGTCGTCGACACACTCGATTTGATCGCCGAGGTACAGGTAGGGGAGTGACCACCGAGAGGGTTTCTGCGCCGCCAATCCGAAGGCGTTGCCGAGGCGGTAGGCTCCTGCCGGCGCCTTCCCATCACCTTCCTTCTTGACCGGCCCATCGCCAGTGCCGACCCTCACGCCACGTCCCCACGCAAGCCCGGTCCTGCCGACGACAACCGGAACGCTCGCCCCGACCTCGCTCCACGCCGCTGCGGAGCTGGTCCGCTCGAAGCGGCGCATCGTGCCGGCAACCTCGTCCCACGAGCCTGTGACGACAAGCAGCATCTGGCGCGAATGGTCGAAGGCGGTAGCGCTGATGTTCACAGCCCCGGGAGGAGGCTGCCGGCTATCGGCCGCGACGGCGACAGCCAACGCGACTACCGGACCCATCACGCCTGCCACAATCGTTCTGCGCCGGCCCGTGCTGGTGCTCATCGTCGTCAACCCTCCTCAACCGGGGATGCCCGCGCCACCTTCCGCGAAGCGCCGCGCGCGGCGAGGCGCCAGAATCAGAATACCCCGAAGTGCGGCCGGCGCCGCTTGCGCAAGGGAACGAGGGCGCGGCTTGGGATACGATAGGCGGCGCCAATCGCCCGTTCGGCAGCTCGCGAGGCGACCAGGCCAGAGCGTCACCGCCAGCAACCGTGGAGGATCGCCCGTGAAACGAATCGCCCTCGCCGTGGTGCTCTTGTACGTTGTCGCGCTGCTCGCGCTGACGTGGCCCGTGCTGATGGCCGCGTTCTGGCCCCAGCTGTCGACTCGGGCCATCGTGAACGGCATGGAGCCGTGGGTGTTCTGCTCGTGGCTGGCAGTCATGATCGCCGGACAGGCGGCGCTGCTCGTCCTGCCCGTGAAGGTGGCGAGCCGCAGGCCGACCACTCGGCGTTGGTTGGCCTGGCCGATTGTGGCGTCGGGGCTGATGGTCGGCCTTCTCGTGATGGGCGCCGTGGCGGCGGTGACCGAGTTCATCCAGCGCGATCGTGCGTTCGAATCCTCGACACTGGCGATGGGGGCGCTTGCTGCGGGCGCCCTCACGTGGATCGTCTGGAGCGTCGTGTTCTATCGCATGAGCCGGACCTCGAGCCCCGCCGACGTGATTTCCAGGCAGTGCCGTCTTCTGCTGCGGGGCAGCCTTCTCGAGTTTCTCGTCGCGGTGCCGACGCACATCGTGGCGCGCAGCCGCGGCTACTGCTGCGCGGGCGTCTACACGTTCACCGGAATCGCCCTTGGCATTTCGGTGATGCTCCTGTCGTTCGGGCCGGCCGTGTTCTTCCTGTTCGCCGATCGATGGAAGCAGCTGCACCCGGACGTGCCCGGCGTTGGGGCAGGCCGGCGAGCCCAGGCGTCGTAGCGACCGCCCCCGTTTTCCGCGCCTGCCCGATCGCGCCGGCCGCGGCAGGCAGGCGCTGAGGTTGAATCAGGGTCGTGCGTTCCGTACAAACGAAGGCCCGGCAAGCGTGACGCCTGCCGGGCCTTCGCATTTCGGTCGATCGAACCGGCGCGCCCGGCTTCGAGCCCCAAGCCTTAGGCCCTAAGCCTTAGGCCTGAGGCCTTAAGCCTCTAGTACATCCCCCCCATGCCGCCGCCACCGCCGCCCGGCATCGGCGCGTCCTTCTTCTCCTCGGGGATCTCGGCCACCACCGCTTCGGTCGTCAGCAGCAGCGATGCGATCGACGAGGCGTTCTGCAGGGCCGTGCGCACGACCTTGGCCGGATCGATGACGCCTGCCGCCACCAGGTTCTCGTAGGTGTCGTTCTGGGCGTTGAATCCGGACTCATCGTCCATCTCTTTGACCTTCTGGACGACGATCGAGCCTTCCTGGCCGGCGTTCTGCGCGATCCAGCGGAGCGGCTCCTCGATGGCGCGCTTGACGATGTTGATGCCGATCTGCTGATCGCCATCGGCCTTCAGCGCCGCCAGGGCCTTGAGCGAGCGAATCAGGGCCACGCCGCCGCCCGGCACGATGCCCTCTTCGACCGCTGCCTTGGTGGCGTGCATGGCGTCCTCGACGCGGGCCTTCTTCTCCTTCATCTCGGTCTCGGTGGCCGCCCCGACCTTGATCACGGCGACGCCGCCGACCAGCTTCGCGAGCCGTTCCTGCAGCTTCTCCCGATCGTAGTCCGAGGTGGTCTCGTCGACCTGCGTCCGGATCTGCTTCACGCGGCCCTCGATCTGCTGCTGGCTGCCGCCGCCCTCGACAATGGTCGTGTTGTCCTTGTCGATGGTGATCTTCTTCGCCTTGCCGAGATCCTCGACCTTGATGTTCTCGAGCTTGATGCCGAGGTCCTCGGTGATGGCGCGGCCGCCGGTCAGCGTCGCGATGTCTTCCAGCATGGCCTTCCGGCGGTCGCCGAATCCGGGAGCCTTGACCGCCGCCGCCTGCAGCGTGCCGCGCAGCTTGTTGACCACCAGCGTCGCCAGCGCCTCGCCCTCGACGTCTTCGGCGATGATGAGCAGCGGGCGGCTCATGCGGGCCACCTGCTCCAGGACCGGCAGGAGGTCCTTCATCGAGCTGATCTTCTTCTCGTGGATCAGGACGACCGGGTTCTCGAGCACGACTTCCATCCGCTCCGGGTCGGTCACGAAGTAGGGCGACAGGTACCCGCGGTCGAACTGCATGCCCTCGACGACCTCGAGCGAGGTCTCGAGCGTCTTGGCTTCCTCAACCGTGATGACGCCGTCCTTGCCGACCTTCTCCATGGCCTCGGCGATGATCTTGCCGATGGTCTCGTCGTTGTTGGCGGAGATGGTGCCGACCTGCGCGATCATGTGGCCCTTGACCGGCTTGGCGCGCTTCTTGAGGTCCGCCACGATGGCTTCGACCGCGCGCTCGATGCCGCGCTTGAGGTCCATCGGGTTCGCGCCGGCGGTCACGTTCTTCGCGCCCTCGCGATAGATGGCCTGCGCCAGCACGGTGGCCGTCGTGGTGCCGTCGCCCGCGATGTCGGACGTCTTGCTGGCCACTTCACGGACCATCTGCGCGCCCATGTTCTCGAGGGGGTCCTTGAGGTCGATTTCCTTGGCGACGGTGACGCCGTCCTTGGTGATGAGCGGCGATCCGAACTTCTTGTCGAGCACGACGTTGCGGCCCTTGGGGCCCAGGGTGACCTTGACCGCGTCCGCCAGCTTGTTCACGCCATGCAGGATCGCCTGTCTCGACTGTTCCCCATACACAATCTGCTTTGCCATGTCCTTGAACTCCTTCTACTCCCGACGCAATGCGGCCCGCTTGGGAGCGGCCAGTCATCGCGGAGAGCGATGCATTCCATTCGAACCGTCTACTTCTCGATCACTCCGAGAACCTCGTCCTCGCGCATGATCAGGAACTCTTCGCCCTCCAGCTTGATCTCCTGGCCGGAGTACTTGCCGAACAGGATCGTGTCGCCTTCCTTGACGTCGAGCGCGATGCGCTTGCCCTTGTCGTCGAGCTTGCCGGCGCCGACCGCGGCCACCTTGCCCTGCTGGGGCTTTTCTTTCGCGGTGTCGGGGATGATGATGCCGCCTACGACCTGTTCACCTTCCTCGATGCGCTTGACGACGATTCGATCGTGCAGTGGTCTGACTTTCATCGTGGTCCTGCTCCAATTAGAGAAGCGATGGTAACGTAACGGCCCGATGAGCCCGGGAGCGTCCCGGAGTCGGGGCCAGGAGACTTGACGACGACAGTGCATCGGGGCCGCGTTGGCACTCACACAGAGCCTGCGCTAGCACTCGTCACTACCGACTGCCAAGTATGGAACGCCCCCGGCGGGCCTGTCAAGGCGGGCCGCCCGGGCCTCCGGCTCCCGGAGGCAGCCCCTCGTGCCCGGAAGGAGCCGGGGCGGTGTCAGGCCCGGCGCTTCAGGCGGTAGGCCGCGATCTTGCGGGTCAGGGTGTTGCGGTGAATCCCGAGGATGGCCGCGGCCCGGGACAGATTGCCGCCGGCGCGGTGCAGCGCCCGCGCGATGTACTTCCGCTCGAACTCCCGCTGCGCTTCCTCGTAGAGGATTCCCTTGTCCACCATCTCGTCGACAAGCTGTTCGAGCCGTTCGTGCACCTTCGTCGCCCCCGGAGCGCATTCACTCGCGCCAGACGTTCGATCTACTGCAGGTCCCGTCCCGTGAGCCGGCGAAATGCGTCCACGTATTTTTCCCGCGTGCGGGCGACCACCTCAGGTGGCAACGAGGGTGCCGGCGGCTGCTTGTTCCAGCCGATCGACTCGAGATAATCGCGCACGTACTGCTTGTCGAAGCTCGCCTGGGGGCCGCCTGGCTGATAGGTGTCCATGGGCCAGAAACGCGAGGAGTCGGGCGTGAGCACCTCGTCGATCAGCACCACCGTCGGGCGGCCATCCTGGGCTCCCGCCAGGCCGAACTCGAACTTGGTGTCGGCCACGATGATGCCCTTCGACTCGGCGTGCGCCTGGCCCCGCGCATAGATGCGCAGCGAGTAGTCGCGCACCTGCGCCAGCACGTCGGCCCCTATCAGCCGTTCCGCCTGCGCGGGGGTGAGGTTCTCGTCGTGCCCGGACTCGGCCTTGGAGGAGGGGGTGAAGATCGGCTCGGGGAGGCGGTCCGATTCCCGCAGGCCGCCCGGCAGCGCCAGCCCGCAAACGTTGCCGGTCCGCTGGTAGTCCTTCCATCCGGACCCGGACAGATATCCGCGGACGACGCACTCGAGGGGAAGCGGCTGCGTCCGGCGGACCAGCATCGATCGTCCGCGCAGCAGGTCGGCGTAAGGCCTCGCGGCCTCGGGATAGCGGGCCGGGTCCGTGCTGATCACGTGATTGGGAACGATGTCGGCCATCAGCTCGAACCAGAAGGCTGACAGCTGATTCAGGACGGCCCCCTTGTCGGGAATGCCCGACGCCAGGATGTAGTCGAACGCCGAGATGCGATCGGTGGCGATGATCAGCAGGCCGCCGTCCACCTCGTAGAGGTCACGGACTTTTCCCTTACGGTGCGGCACGAGGCCGGCCAGTGAGGTGGCGATCAATGGTTCAGGCATGGCGGGACGGCTCGCTTGCGTGGTGGCGTCAGAGGATGCCCATGTTACCGGCGGCCCGGACGCCAACGCAAGCCCGCCCGCGGCCCTCGAAGCGTAGACCTCCAGGGGCCGATGTAGTAGAGTTCCAACGATTTGGCCACTCTTACGGCAGTCGGGCCGCAGCCTGTCCCGAGGTCCGTCTCTTTCCCGGTGGCGCTGCCCGACAGGCCTTGATCAGCATGCGGACTCACCTCCGAACCGCGTTCGTCATCGTTCTGGCGCTGGGCCTGCTCGCCTGGTTCCTGCGCGGCGCCGATCTTGCGGGCGTCGCGCACGAAATCCAGGGCGGACGGCCGTGGCTGCTGGTCCTCGCGGTCGGCATGACGTTGACGACGTATTGCTTCAGGACCCTGCGGTGGCTCTACCTCCTGCGCCCGCTCGGGCGGCCGCGCTTCGGGGTCGCGCTGCGCGCGACGGTCATCGGGTTCGGCGCCCTGACCCTCCTGCCGGCCCGCGCCGGCGAGGTGATCCGGCCCTACCTGCTGGCGCAGCACGAGGGCCTGAGCGCCACGGCGGTGTTCGCCACCGTCATCGTCGAGCGCCTGCTCGACATGCTGACGGTGCTCATCCTGTTCGCCCTGTTCCTGCTGCTGTTCGACCCCGGGATTGCGACGCTCGATCCGGCGGTGTTCCGCGCGCTCAAGGTGGGGGGGCTCTCGGTCGGGGCCGGCGCCATCGCGATCCTGGTCGTCCTGTTCTTCTTCGCCGGTCATCCGGCACGGCTCGCCGGCCTCGCCCGGCGCGCTGACCGCTTCCTGCCGAAGCGCATCGCTCATGGGTTCGCTCGACTGCTGGAGCTGTTTTCAGAAGGCCTCGCCATCGTCAGGCAGCCCAAGCGGCTGGCGATGGCGCAGTTGCTGTCGTTCCCGCTCTGGCTGTCGATCTCGATCCCGATCTGGGCGACCACCCAGGCGTTCCACATCGACATGCCGTACACCGGGTCGTACCTGCTGATGACGCTGCTGGTGGTTGGGGTGGCGGTGCCCACACCGGGCGCCGTGGGCGGCTTCCACGAGATGTACCGTATCGGGGTGACGACCTTCTATGGCGTGTCCAACGACCGGGCCGTCGGGGCGGCCATCGTGCTGCACGCCATTTCGTTCATGCCGGTCGCGATCGCGGCCGTGGCGCTGATGGCGCACGAGGGGCTGAATCTCAAGGGGATTCGCCGTATGACGCACGCTGCCCCCGGAGAACAGGCGCCATGAAGTGCCCCTACTGCGGCCACATGGGCGACAAGGTCGTCGATTCGAGAGAGAGCAAGGAAGGCGACGTCATCCGCAGGCGCCGCGAGTGCCTCGAGTGCGAACGCCGATTCACCAGCTACGAGCGGATCGACGAAATCCCCTACATGGTGATCAAGAAGGACGGCCGCCGCGAGCGCTTCGAGCGCCAGAAGCTCGTGGCCGGGCTGTTGAAGGCCTGCGAGAAACGGCCGGTGACGGTCTCCGCGCTCGAGGCGATCGCCGACCGCGTTGAAGAGGCGCTTCAGAACCGGCCGGAGCGCGAGATTGCCACGGCCGAGATCGGCTCGTTCGTCATGCAGGAACTCAAGCGCCTCGACAAGGTGGCCTACGTGCGCTTCGCCTCGGTCTACCGCGATTTTCGCGACATCGGGGAGTTCATGACCGAGCTGAAGGATCTCATCACCGCGAAGGAATGACTGCGATCCGTTTTCTGCCCCTCGTCCTGGCACTCACGCTGTTCGATGCGAGCGGACCGGACGGGATCCAGGTCTCCACGCTCATTCGAGACGGCCGCGTTAACGTGTCGTTCGCGCTGGCCGAGCAGGCGATGACCGACGCGGAGGCCACCATCCAGGCCGGCCTGCCGACCACGTTCAGCTATGAGGTCGATCTGAAGCAATCGGTCAGCCTGTGGTTCGATCGCACGCTCAGCAGCGCCGTGGTGACCGCGACCGACCAGTACGACACGCTGACGGGCCGCCACCACCTGTCGCGCAGCATCGACGGGCGCCTCGAGGACAGCCGGGTCACCGACGACCGGGCAGAGGTCCGCCGCTACGTGACCGAGTTCGATCGTCTGCCCCTGTTCAGCACTTCGGATCTGGAGCCGAACACGGAGTACTACATCCTGGTGCGGGCCCGCACGCGGCCCCGCGTGACCTGGTTCTTCTGGCCGTGGGACCGGAGCCTGGCCTCGGGCCGCGCGCAGTTCACATTCATCCCATGACCGGGTGCCACGCGTCGCCATGAACGAGAGCCGCTCGTCGCTGACGTCGCTTCAGCTTTCCCCTCCTCCCGCCCCGGCGCCGGCCAGGAGGCCGAACCCGCCTCGCCGGCGGCGCGCGATGCGCGACAAGCCGGCCGTGCTCCTGCTGGGCATTCTCCTGCTCGGCGCGGCGCTGGCCGGCACGATGACGCTCGCCAACCGCTCGGCAACGCTGGCCCCGGACTTCCTGAGCGAGTTCGTGCTCTACGCCCTGTCGATGGTCGACCTGTCGATGCTGATGGCGCTGACATTCGTGCTGGCGCGCAGCGTCGTCAAGCTGGTGGTCGAGAGACGGCGGGCGCTGCCCTTCGCGCGGTTCCGTGCGAAGCTGGTCACCCTGCTGCTCGCGATGACGCTGGTGCCGGCGCTCCTGGTGCTGCTGGTGGGCAGCGAGCTCATCCGGACCAGCGTGGAACGCTGGTTCAATGCGCCGATGGACGATGTTCTCGATTCGGCCCGGCGGATTGCCAGCGATTACTACCACGAACGGCAGGGCCTGGTGACGGCCGAGGCGGCAAGGCTCGCGAAGACGCTGGGGCAGGTTGATCTGACCGCCTCTGATGTGCGCCAGGCGAGGGACGTCATCGCGCCCGAGGTCACCGAGCAGCGGGCCGGCCTGGTCGAGGTCTACCGGGTGATTCGGCAGCCCGGAGCGCTGCCGCAGGTCGTCCCGGTGGTGGACGTGGCGTCTCCGTCGATGCCGAACGCGGTGAGCCGGGCGGCGGCCGACCGGATCGCGGCGCGGGCCGCCGCGGGACAGCCGGACACCTGGGCGAGGGAAACGCTGGATGGTGGCGGCGAGCTGATTCGCGCCGCGGCGGCCGTGCGGCAGGCCGACGGCACGGTGGTCGGCGTGGTCGTGGCGAGCGATCACCTGACGGGCGATCTGGCGGCGCGGTCGCGCCGGATGACGAACGCCTACGAGTCGTACACGCAGTTGCGCGTGTTGAAGCGTCCGTTGACCGGCGTCTACCTGTCGTTCTTCCTGATGGTCACGCTGATGATTCTCGTCGGCGCGACCTGGATGGGGCTGTACCTCGCCAAGCGCATCACGCGGCCCGTGCTGCTGCTGGCGGCGGCCGCGAGGGAAATCGGCGCCGGCCACTTCGAGCACCGCGTGGAGCGCGAGACCGCCGACGAGTTCGGCTCGCTGGTGGATGCGTTCAACAGCATGGCAGACGAGCTGGCCGCCAGCCGCCGGAAGCTCGAACGATTCACCGTGGATCTGCAGCGCAAGCACGTCGAGGTCGAAGAGCGGCGCCGCTACACCGAGGCCATCCTCGAGCGGATCGCGACCGGCGTCGTGTCGATCGACGCCGGCGGGCGGGTCACGACCGTCAACGCGGCGGCCGCCCGTCTGCTCGGGCTCGACCAGGGCGCGATCGGGCAGCCCGCTTCTGTCGTGTTCAGCCGGCCGGATCTCGAGGCCCTGGCGGGGCTGGCCGTCGGCGCCTCGTCGGTGAAGAGCGACCAGCCGGCGCAGGAAATCGCGCTCGCACGCGACGGCCGCGAAGTGCACCTGGCGGCCGTTGCGACGCCGCTGCACGGCGAAGGCGGCGAGATCGAAGGAAGCGTGCTCGTCTTCGACGACATCACGCCGCTGATGCGCGCGCAGAAGGTGGCCGCCTGGCGGGAGGTGGCGCGGCGGCTGGCGCACGAGATCAAGAACCCGCTGACGCCGATCCAGCTGTGCGCCCAGCGGCTTCAGCGTCAGTTCGCCGGCTCGCCGCCCAACGTGCGATCGCTGGTGGACGAGTGCACCTCCACCATTGTCGGGGAAGTCGAATCGTTGAAGGCCCTGGTCGACGAGTTCTCGCAGTTCGCGAGGATGCCGTCGCCGCGGCGCGTGCCGACCGACGTCCACGAACTGCTGCGGACAACGCTGTCGCTGTACGACGGCCTGTTCAAGGACGTGAAGATCGACACGCTGTTCGCCGTCTCGTTGCCGATGGTGCGGCTGGATCCCGATCAGGTCCGCCGGGTGATCATCAACCTGCTCGACAACGCGATCGAGGCGTTCAATCAGCGGGGACAGATCGTCGTCGAAACGCAGCACGACGCGGCGAACAGTCTCGTGCGGATCATCGTGGCCGACAGCGGTCCGGGTATTCCCTCCGACGAGCGCGACAAGCTCTTCATGCCGTACTACTCGACCAAGCGCCGGGGCAGCGGCCTCGGCCTGGCGATTGTCCGGAGGATCGTGGCGGAGCACGGCGGAAGCATCGAAGTCGCGGACAACGAGCCGCGCGGCACGCGGTTCACCGTCGAGTTGCCGGTGTGAGCCGCACGGGCCGAAGACCACGTGGCGAGGTGATGTGAAGGCAGCCGTTCTGATCGTCGACGATGAGCCGGGAGTGCGGGCCGCGCTGACCGGCGTGCTTCGGGACGAGGGCTACGCGGTCGAGGCCGTCGAGAGCGGGGAAGCCTGTCTCGACCGCGTGACGCGTGCCGCCTACGACATCGTGCTGCTGGATATCTGGCTGCCCGGCGTCGACGGGCTGGCCACCCTGGAGCGGCTGCGCGAGCGCCAGGTCGATTCCACCGTCGTGATGATCTCCGGGCACGGGAACATCGAGTCGGCGGTGCGCGCGATCAAGCTCGGTGCCTTCGATTTCCTGGAAAAGCCGCTCTCCCTCGACAAGACGGTTCTGGTGGTCGCCAATGCCGTGCGCCAGCGCCGCCTCGAAGCCGAGAACAAGGCGCTGCGGGCGCGCGTCGATCAGGACCTGACGATGGTCGGCGAGAGCTACGCGATGAACCAGCTGCGGGAGCAGGCCGCCATGGCCGCGCCCACCAACGGCCGGGTGCTCATCAGCGGCGAGAATGGGACGGGCAAGGAGCTGGTCGCGCGGACGATTCACAACCTCAGCAAGCGCCGCGGCGGAGCGTTCGTCGAGGTCAACTGCGCGGCAATCCCGGAGGAGTTGATCGAGTCGGAGCTCTTCGGCCACGTGCGCGGTGCGTACACCGGGGCGGTGTCGGATCGACGCGGCAAGTTCGAGCTGGCTGACGGCGGCACCATCTTCCTCGACGAGATCGCCGACATGAGCCTGAAGACGCAGGCCAAGGTGCTGCGCGTGCTCCAGGAGCAGGTCGTCGAGCCGGTCGGCGGCAGCGCGAGGGTCAAGGTCGACACGCGCGTGCTCACCGCCACCAACAAGGACTTGCCCTCCGAGATCAAGGCCGGCCGGTTCAGGGAGGACCTCTATTTCCGCCTGAACGTAATCCCGATCTTCGTGCCGCCGCTGCGGGAACGCCGCGAGGACATCCCGATGCTGGCGGGACACTTCGTGCGGGTGTTCGCGCGCGAGTACGGCCGCCGCCCGAAGACGCTCGGCGCCGACGCGCTGTCGGTCCTGACCAATTACGCCTGGCCGGGCAACGTGAGGGAACTCCGGAACGTCCTCGAACGGCTCATGATCATGGTGCCTGGTGAAATCATCGATGCCACGCACCTGGCGTTCCTGGATTCGACCGGCGCCGCCCGGGCAGACGATCCGGCGCCCGAGCTGGTCAGTCTTCACGAAGCGCGGGACAACTTCGAGCGCGACTACATCCTGCGCGCCCTCGCGATCCAGCAGGGCAACATCTCCCGCACCGCGGAAGTGCTCGGCGTGGAGCGGAGCAACCTCTACCGCAAGATGCGCTCGCTCGGAATTGCCCCCGCCAGGGCCGGCGACCGGGACGACGAGCCGGCCTGACCGCCCCGCGTCGCCTCTCGCGGACGCGAAGCGCCATCCGCGTGCGTGGTCACGCTCGCTCGAACCCCGCGCGGCACGGTTCACGCCGCGTGTTCGGCCGCCTGAGTGCCGGTTCCGAAGCGGCTGCCCGCATTGACTGTCTCTCTCCTTTGGCCGATAATCTCGACCAGTTCTCCTGACGATCATGTCCGATCCCATCAGCCGCCGACCAGCAGGACCACCTCAGGTCCACGACAGCGCCGAACGCGACGCGAAGATCGACGAGTTGCTGCTCGCCGGCCTCGATCACTACTTCGCCGGCCGCTACCAGGAAGCCATCAACGTCTGGGGCCGCGTCCTGTTCCTGGACCGTGCACATGCCCGGGCACGCGCCTACATCGAGCGCGCACGAAGTGCCCTGGCCGAACGGCAGCGCAAGGCTGAAGAGCTGCTTCACGAAGGCGTGGCCGCGTTCCAGCGCGGCGACGGGGGCAGCGCGCGCGAACTGCTGACCTCGGCGGTCGACCAGGGCGGCCCGCAGGACGTCGCGCTCGCGTATCTCGGCCGGCTGGATCGGCTCGAGGGCCCGGTCCCCGCGATCGAACAGGCACCGGTCGGGATCAAGCCCGCACGGCGAAGAGGCCTCGGCAGCGCGGATCGGCTGTTCAGGCGCGGCGGCCAGCGGCCGATTCGGGTCTGGCCGCTGGTGGGGCTGGCGATCGCCTTCGCCATCCTGATTGTGTTCGCCACCTCGCGCGACCTGTTCGCCCCGCTGCTGTCGGTGGATCTCATGTGGCGGGGGCCGACATCGGCCGCCTCTTCGGCTGGCCCCATCGACGCGCTGCCCGTGCCGCGTTCGGCCGAGATGGTCCTGTCGAGAGTGCGGGCCTTGTACGGGTCGGGCCGCCTCAAGGACGCGCTGGCCGCTCTCGACGAAGTGCCGCAGGGCGATGTCCTGTATGCCGAGGCCTCGCGGCTGCGGAGTGACATTCAGCGCGCCTTGCTCGACTCAGCCGACACGGCGCGATTGTCCCAGGCGCCAGGGCGACCCTCGCCCGATGAAGCTGGACGCGGTGGAGCAGGGCGCCAATGAAGTGTCCGAAGTGCGGCTATATCGGATTCGACGACGGAGAACGCTGCAAGAACTGCGGCTACACCTTCGCGTTGTCGTCTGTCGACACGCCCGCTTCGCTCCTCCCCCCGCGAGACCGGGCGCCGCTCCGGCCGGCTACCGGCCGCCGGATGCCCGATCCCGCGGAATTGCGGGCCAGGCGAGCCCGTTCGGAATCCTCGTTCGCGGACGAGAGCCCGGGCTTCGACCGGACGCTCCGGTCTGCTCCCGACAGCGGGCCGCTCGACCTGCCGCTGTTCGACACGCCTGATGCCGGCAGTGCTCCGAGGCCTACGCCGCCGGCCAGGCCACCCCTCTCGGTCCGGAAGGCGACGCCGACCCCGACGCGAATTCGCCCGCGATTCGAACGTGCGACCGAGGCCGAACTGGATCTGGGGTTCCAGCAGCCTCAGGCACTCGACGGCGCCGGGCCGTTTTCCGAACCGGCCCCGCCGGTCGCTCCCCCCGTGGAGATGGTGCCTGGCGAACCAGCCGGCCCTGCGCGCCGATTGACGGCTGTCCTGATCGACGTGCTGCTCATCGCAGCCATCGACGCGGCGGTGCTGTACTTCACGCTTCGGATCGCCGGCCTGGCCCCCTCCGAGGTCGGCATCCTGCCGCGAGTGCCGCTGGCGGCGTTCTTCTTCCTTCTGAATCTCGGATACGTGTGGGTCTTCACGGGGACGGTCGGGCAGACGCTCGGCAAGATGGCCACGGGCATCGCTGTGGTTCCTCAAGGCCGGCCCCGCCTCGATCTGTCGCGCAGTGCCGTGCGCACCCTGGGCTGCCTGCTCACGCTGGCGACGTGCGGCCTGGGCTATCTTCCGGCGCTCTTTGGCGAAGAACGGGCATTGCACGATCGCCTGGCGCGCACCCGCGTGTTCCGCCGGACATCCTGACAACCTCTTCCCGTCTTCACCCGAGTCCGGCACATGACCACTGTTCCGTCCAGGACGACACGACTCGCACTGCTGCTCGCTACGTGGATCAACCTCGGGTACTCGCCGGTTGCGCCGGGCACGGCAGGCACGCTGGGCGGACTGGTTCTGATCGCCGCCATTCGATGGACGGGATCCCTGCCTCTCGAGATCGGCGCTATCCTGGTCCTGCTGGTGCTGGGGATCTGGAGCGCACAGGTCGCCGAGCGTCATTTCGGCCTCGAAGATCCGGGCCCGGTCGTCATCGACGAGGTTGTCGGCATCCTGGTCACCCTGGTGTTCCTCCCGTCGGTGTGGCAGGTGTTCCTGGCCGGGTTCCTCCTGTTCCGGCTCTTCGACATCGTCAAACCGTATCCCGCAAACAGGCTGGAGCATCTCCATGGCGGTGTGGGCATCATGGCCGACGACGTGATGGCGGGCATCTATGCCAACCTCGTGATTCAGGGCCTGGTCTGGTTCAGGCCGGGGTGGTTCGTGTGAGCACGAAGACGGACCCCGCGCCGCGCTGGGCCGAAGTGATCGCCGTCGGAACCGAGCTGCTGGTCCCGCCCAAGCTCGACACCAACTCGGTCTTCATCACCGAGCGCCTGAACGAGATCGGAATCCAGGTCCGGGCGAAGGCCGTCGTCGGCGACGTCCGTGCCGATCTCGCGTCGGTATTGCGAGGCGCACTCGCGAGGACCGAGCTCGTGGTGGTCAGCGGCGGCCTCGGGCCCACCGATGATGACCTGACGCGAGACGCGGTCGCCGAGGTGACGGGACTCGCGCTCGAGGAAGATGCCGCGATCGTCGAACGCATCCGGCGGCGATTCGAGTCGCGGGGGCTGACCATGCCCGAAGTGAACCGCCGCCAGGCGCAGGTGCCGCGCGGCGCGGTGGTGCTCCAGAACGACAACGGCACGGCGCCGGGGCTGTGGATTCCGCACGACGGACGGGTGATCGTTCTGCTGCCCGGACCTCCGCGCGAGATGCGGGCGCTGTTCGATCGGGTTGTGCGAGAACGCCTGGCGCCCCAGGCCGGAAGCACGCGCCTGTACCGTCGGACCATCAGGACCGCCGGCCGGACCGAATCGCACATCGAGCAGATCGCCCAGCCCATTTACTCGCGATGGACCGACGGCCCGTTGCCCGTCACGACAACCGTGCTGGCCTCGCCGAGCCAGATCGATCTCCACCTGCTCGTGGCGGCGGGGACCGAGCCGGACGGGCGAGAAAGACTCGATCGGGCGACCGCGGAACTGGCGGCCGCGCTCGGGCCCGACCTGGTCAGCGCCGACGGCGCGTCGCTCGAAGAGGTGATCGGGGCCGAGCTGCGCGCGCGGCACTGGCGAATTGGCGTCGCCGAATCGTGTACCGGCGGCCTCGTCTCCTCCCGATTGACCGACGTCGCGGGCAGCTCCGACTACGTGACATTCAACTCGGTGTGCTACAGCAATGAAGCGAAGACCCGGGTGCTGGGTGTGCCGGAGGCGCTCCTGGCCGAGCACGGGGCCGTGAGCGAGCCTGTGGCCCTCGCGATGGCGCGGGGAGCCCGGGATCTGGCCGCCGCCCAGGTTGGCGTGGGCGTGACCGGCATCGCGGGACCGACAGGTGGCACGCCACAGAAGCCTGTTGGCACGGTCGCGATCGCGGTCGTCGCGGGCGGGCAATCCCGGGTCCATACCTTTGCCTTTCCGGGCAGCCGTACTCAGGTCAAGTCCTTCGCGGCGCAGACAGCGCTCGACATGGTCCGGCGGCTGCTCCTGGTGAAGGGGGAGCGCGACGACGACCCCGGTGACTGGTCGCCGCCGGCGCAACGCTGATGAGGCTGTTCATCGCCGTGGAGCTCGACGGGGCGATGCGAGACGCCCTGGTCGAGCTTGCAGGCCGGGCGAACGAGGAACTGGCGCGCCGCTCGCCAGACGCTGCCAGGGCCATCAAGTGGGTGGGCGAGAACCAGCTGCACCTGACGCTGCATTTCCTGGGCGAGACTGAGGCGGCGCGCGCGGAAGCGCTGGCTGCGCGGCTGGCGGATCCATGGGTGCGTTCGCCCTTTTCCGTCGGGTTCGGCCGCATCGGCTGGTTCCCTTCGGCTGGCCCGCCCCGCGTCGTCTGGGTCGATGTCGTTCGGGGCCAGGCCGATCTCGTTTCGATGCACGACGAAATCGGACGCCGGCTGGCCGGCCTCGGATTCACGCTCGAGGCCAGGAAATTCCAGCCGCACCTGACGCTCGGACGGGTCAAGCGGCTCATCAATCCGGCGTCGCTGGACGTGCTCCGCCACCTGGCGTGCGAAGCGGGCGAGGGGCGCCCAATCGATCATGCGACGCTCTACCGCAGTGTGTTGAAGCCTGATGGTCCGGTGTACACTTCGCTGGCGCGAATGAATCTGGCGACATGACGACCACTGCGATCGTGGCGACGGCGTACCTGCTCGGTTCGATTCCGTTCGCGTGGTTCTTCGCGTGGGGCGTGGCCGGCGTGGACGTCCGATCGGCGGGCAGCGGCAATGTCGGCGCGACCAACGTGCTTCGGACCAGCGGATCGACGGCGGCCTTCCTCACTGCGGCCCTCGACATTGCGAAGGGCGCCGCGGCGGTGCTGGTCGCGCGGTGGCTGGGCGCGAGCGACGGGGTGGCAGCCTCGGCCGGAGTTGCCGCGGTCCTGGGCCACGTGTACCCGGTGTGGTTGAGATTCCGAGGGGGCAAGGGTGTGGCGGCGGCGTGCGGCGCGTTCGCGGTGCTGGCGCCTCCGGCGATGGCCATGGCGATCGCGGTGTTCGTGTTGACGGTATGGATACCCGGTTCGTGTCGCTCGGGTCGATTACGGCTGCGATCGCCCTGGCGCCGCTGGTGTACGTGGCCCACGCGCCACGCTCGGTGGTCGCCGCGGCGACGGTGGCGGGTTTCTGGATCGTGATCCGTCACCGCGCAAACATCACGCGGCTCCTCGACGGCAGCGAGCCGAGGCTTGGCGTGAACGACCGGCTGGACATCACTGACGAGGAATAGCGCCGAGCGGGCCCCTGCCCGGGGCTCGCTGGCGATCGAGGGGGTATACCGGAGTGGCTATCGAATCGGTGACCGTGCTTGGTGCAGGAAGCTGGGGGACGGCGCTCGCCGTGCACCTGGCCAGGATCGGACACACGGTGCGCCTCTGGTCGATCGAGGCGGAGATCGTGGCGGAGATGGTGACGCGTCGTGCCAATGCCGTCTACCTTCCCGACGTGGGGCTGCCCCCGGCAGTCCGGCCCACGACATCGCTGGATGAGGCGCTCGACGGGGCCGAACTGGTCATCTCGACGGTGCCCTCTCATGCCACGCGCAGCGTCATGCGCGCGGTGGCGCCCCTTCTGCGTCCCTCGGCAACCGTCGTCAGCGCGGCCAAGGGGCTCGAGCTCGAAACGCTGCATCGCATGTCGCAGGTGATCGAGCAGGAGGTGGTGGGCAGGCATCCTGTCGTGGTGCTCTCCGGGCCGAGCTTCGCCGTCGAAGTTGCGCGGGAGATGCCGACCGCCGTATCGGTCGCCTGCTCGGATCTCGCCGCCGCCGAGCGCGTCCAGGCCGAGCTGCGCGGACGGCTGTTCCGGCTCTATACGACGACCGACGTCGCCGGCGTCGAGATCGGCGGCGCGTTGAAGAACGTGATCGCGATCGCGGCGGGTGTCGTCGAAGGCCTCGGTCTCGGCCACAACACGCTGGCGGCCCTCATCACCCGCGGTCTGGCGGAAATCATGAGGCTGGCGGCGGCGGAAGGCGGGCGGCGCGAGACGCTGGCGGGCCTGACCGGGCTGGGCGACCTCGTGCTGACGTGCACGGGGCCCTACAGCCGCAATCGGCACGTCGGGATCGAACTCTCGCAAGGGCCGGTCGCTCGGCGAGATCCTTGCCGGGATGAAGATGGTGGCCGAGGGTGTCAGGACGACGGAGGCGGCGCTGGCCCTCGGGGCACGCCGCGGCGTCGAGCTGCCGATTGCCGCGCAGATGGCGGAACTGCTCGGCGGACGCAAGACGGCGCGGCTGGCCGTCGAGGAACTCATGCTCCGGCCGCAACGGGTCGAAGCGGATGGCGGATGGTAGAATGAGCGGATGGGTCTGCTCAGCAGGGTTCGAGAAGGGCTGCGACGTACTGCGGAGCAGCTGGTAGGACGATTCGACGAGCTTGTACGGCAGGCTGACGCGCCGGAACGCCGGACCCGGCCGATCGACATCGAGACCAGCGACGCGCTCGAGGAGCTCCTCATCAGCGCCGACGTCGGCGTCGCGGCGGCCGACCGGATCGTCCGTGCGGTGACCGCTCGAAGCCGGCGCGGCGAGAGCCTCCGGGAGCTGGTCAAGGACGAGATCCTCACGATCCTCGAGGGAGCCGACGGGCAGGCCCCTCGAACGGGTTCGCCGACGGTCATCCTCGTCGTCGGCGTCAACGGAACAGGGAAGACCACGACGGTCGCGAAGCTGGCGAACCTGCTGAAGCGGGGCGGCGCCAGCCCCCTCGTCTGCGCGGCGGACACGTTTCGGGCGGCTGCGGTCGCGCAGCTTGAGATTCTGGGCCACGCGGGCCGGCGTGGACATCATCCGGGCGAAGGAAGGCGCCGACCCGGCCGCGGTGGTCTTCGATGCGGTCGCCGCCGGCAAGGCCCGGCACCGCGACCCCATCATCGTCGACACCGCCGGCCGGCTGCACACCCGCGTCAACCTGATGAACGAGCTCGAGAAAATCCGGCGCGTGGCCGCGCGCGAGGTCGAGGGCGCGCCCCACGAAGTCCTGCTCGTGCTCGATGCCACCGTCGGGCAGAACGGGCTGGTGCAGGCGCGCGAGTTCACGGCGGTCGCCGGCGTCACCGGCATCGTGCTGGCGAAGCTCGACGGCACGGCCAAGGGCGGCGTGGCGGTGGCGATCGCGCACGACCTCACGCTCCCCATCCGATACGTGGGCGTTGGCGAAGGCATCGACGACCTCGTGCCGTTCTCGGCACGGGAGTACGTGGACGGGCTCTTCGAAGAGAGCTGGTAGAGGGACGTGCACGCCGACCGGATCTACATGGAGCGCGCGGCCTTCCTGGCGGCCAGGGCCCGCGGGCGGACCTCGCCGAACCCGATGGTCGGCGCCGTGGTGGTGACCTCCGACGGCGTCGTGGTCGGATCCGGCTACCATGAGCGGGCAGGCCTGCCGCATGCCGAGGCCATCGCGCTCGACGAGGCCGGCGACCGGGCGAAAGGCGCAACGCTCTACTGCACCCTGGAGCCGTGCACGCATACGGGCCGCACGCCGCCGTGCACCGACCGCATCATCGCCGCCGGGATTGCCCGCGTCGTCGGCTCGGTCGAGGATCCCAACCCGCGGGTGACCGGCGGGGGATTCCAGGTGCTGCGGGATCACGGGCTCGCCGTGGAGGTCGGCCCCGGGCGCGAAGAGGCCATCCGGCTCAATTGCGCGTTCCGCACCGCAATGCGGAGCGGGCGGCCCTACGTGATCGCAAAGATCGCTTTGAGCCTCGACGGCCGAATCGCCGCGCGGCCCGGCGCGCCCACGGGCCTGACCTCGGAACAGGCGAATCGCCGGGGCCAGCGGCTGCGTGCCGAGGTCGACGCGATTGGCGTCGGCTCGGGAACGGTGCTGGCCGACGATCCGTTGCTGACCGTCCGGGAGATCTATCGCGACCGGCCGCTGGCGCGCGTGGTGTTCGACCGCCGCCTGCGGATCGCGCCGGACGCCCGGCTGTTTGGCACGCTGGCGGCGGGGCCGGTGTACGTGGTCACGACCGCCTCAGAGGCGGCGCGCCGGGTCGATCGCGTGTGCGTCCTGGAACGCGCCGGAGCCAGAGTGCTCGTCACCGAGTCCGGCGACCTTCTGCCGGCGCTTCGCCAGCTGGTGGGGCTCGACATCCAATCGATCCTGCTCGAAGGCGGCGCGACGCTTCACGACGCCGCGCTGCAGGCCGATCTGGTCGACTCGGTGCGAATGGTGATCAGCCCTCGCATCGTTGGCGAGGCCGGAGTACCATGGGTTCCACTGTCCAGGCTGTCCGCGATCGGCTTGATCGAGCCTTCGGTCGAGGCGTGCGGAGCCGACGTCATCATCGAGGGTTATGTTCACAGGCCTGATTGAACGCGTCGGGACGATCCGGGCGCTGTCGGCGATGGAGGGCGGCTACCGCCTCGAAGTCGAGACGGATCTGGCGAGCGAGCTGCATCCCGGCGACAGCATCGCGGTCAACGGTGTCTGCCTGACGGTCGTTCGCCTGGATGCCGGCGCGTTTGTCACCGAGATCGGCCCCGAAACCGCGCGGGTCACGACGCTGGGGGGATTCCGGAGCGGCGGGCTCGTCAATCTCGAACGTCCCATGCGGCCCGACGGCCACATGGGCGGCCACTTCGTGCTCGGTCACGTCGATGCGACCGGGATTCTCACCTCGATCGTGCCGGAGGCCGAGTTCTGGTGGATCAGCGTGAGCTTCGATCGGGCGCTGGCGCCGTATTTCATTCCGAAGGGATCAGTGGCCGTGGACGGCATCAGCCTGACGGTCGCGAGCCTGGCTGAAGACGGCTTCACGGTGCAGATTATTCCGTTCACGTGGGAGCACACCAACCTGCAGGCGAGCCGTGCCGGCGATCGGGTCAATCTCGAGGTCGACGTCATCGGCAAGTACGTGGTCCGGGTGGCAGAACTGACCGGCCTCTGGAAGGGCGGGACGGGCTCCGTGCAGGTCTCACCATGACGAAATCCGCTCCGCTTCCCAAGCGTGCAGCCCGCCCGAGGCCGCGCCAGACTGCGACGCCGTTTGCCAGCATCGATGACGCGATCGAAGCCATTCGCGCCGGGAAGATGATCATCGTCGTCGACGACGAGGACCGTGAGAACGAAGGCGACCTCACCATCGCGGCGTCGGCCGTGACGCCGTCGATCATCAACTTCATGGCGAAGCACGGGCGCGGCCTCATCTGCCTGCCGATGACGGGCCAGCGCCTCGATGAACTCGATCTGCCGTTGATGGTGTCGAACAACACGGCGATGTTCGATACGGCCTTCTGCGTGTCGATCGAAGCGCGCGGACGGACCAGCACCGGCATCTCCGCGGCTGATCGCGCCACCACGGTACTGGCGGCCATCGACCCGGGCACCAAGCCGTCGGACCTCTCCAGGCCCGGCCACATGTTCCCCCTGCGTGCCCGGGATGGTGGCGTGCTCGTGCGGGCGGGCCAGACCGAAGCCGCGGTGGACCTGGCGAAGATCGCGGGCCTGTATCCGGCCGGCGTGATCTGCGAGATCATGAACCCGGACGGCACCATGGCGCGCGTGCCCCAGTTGGCCCGGTTCGCGCGGCGCCATCACATCCTGATGATCACCATCGCCGACCTCATCAAGTACCGGATGAGGACCGAGCGGATGGTGCGGCGCGTGGCGGAAGCGGATCTCCCGACGCGCTACGGCCCCTTCAAGGTGCTCGCCTACGAGAGCATCCTCGACCACGAGACGCACGTGGCGCTGCTGCGGGGTGACATCGGCAAGGGCAAGGATGTGCTCGTGCGGGTGCACTCGAGATGCCTGACCGGTGACGTCTTCCATTCGGCGCGGTGCGATTGCGGCGAGCAGCTCGAAAAGGCCCTGCACCGGATTTCGAAGGAAGGCCGCGGCGTCATGCTCTACCTGAACCAGGAAGGGCGGGGCATCGGGCTGTCGAACAAGATTCGCGCGTACGCGCTCCAGGATCAGGGCCTCGATACGGTCGAGGCGAACGAGCGGCTCGGCTTCAAGCCGGACCAGCGCGATTACGGCATCGGCGCCCAGATTCTCGGCGATCTGGGCGTCAAGACGATGCACCTGCTGACGAACAATCCCCGGAAGTTCGTCGGGCTGGAGGGCTACGGGCTGGCCGTCACAAGGACCGTGCCGCTGGAAGTCCCCGCGTCGGACACCAACCGGCGTTACCTGAAGGCGAAAAAGGACAAGCTCGGGCACCACCTGACAACGGTCTGACACGCGGCGATTCGTTGACAGATTGGCGCCAGGGGCGCTACGATAAGGGTTTGCGCCACAGGGTGTTACGCGCTCTTGCTGGTGGCGGGGCGCCCCCCTTGGCGAGCGGCCTCCGGCATCTGCGGACCCCCGGCCCTTTCTGGAACCTGATGTTCGACTCACTCAGCAATCGCCTGCAGGACGTATTCCGTACCCTGCGCGGCCAGACGCGGCTGTCGGAGTCCGTCGTCGAGTCGGCGTTGCGAGAGATTCGGATGGCGCTGCTCGAGGCAGACGTCAACTTCAAGGTCGTCAAGGCCTTCGTCGATCGCGTGCGCGACCGGGCCGTGGGCCAGGACGTGCTGAAGAGCCTGACGCCCGGGCAGCACGTCGTCAAGATCGTCCGCGATGAGCTGATCGCGCTCTTCGGCGACGCGCAAGGCGGGCTGGTGCCGTCGGGGAAGACGCCGCGCGTGATCCTCCTGCTCGGCCTGCAGGGCTCGGGCAAGACGACGACGGCGGCGAAGCTCGGGCGCCTGTTGACCAGGCAGGGCCTGCATCCGCTGCTCGTGTCGACCGACGTGCGCAGGCCTGCGGCCATCGAGCAGCTCAACGTGCTGGGGCAGCAGGCGTCACTGCGCGTCTACGATCCGGTTGGCGAGATGGATCCGGTGCGGCGCGCGACGGGGGCGCTCGCCGAGGCCAGGAACACGGGCTTCGACGTCGTCATGGTCGACACGGCGGGGCGGCTGCACATCGACGACGACCTGATGCAGGAGCTGCGCGCCATTCGCGCCGCGGTCGATCCGACCGATGCCCTGTATGTCGCCGACGCGATGACCGGCCAGGACGCGATCAAGAGCGCCGGCGAGTTCAACCGCCAGATCGGCGTGACGGGCGTCGTGCTGAGCAAGCTGGACGGGGACGCGCGAGGCGGCGCGGCGCTGTCGGTGGTGGCCGTGGTCGGCGTGCCCATCGCGTTTGTCGGGATGGGCGAGCGCATCGAGGACCTCGAGCCCTTCCACGCCGAACGCCTGGTGTCGAGGCTGCTCGGCATGGGCGACGTGCTGTCGCTCATCGAGCGCGCCGAGCAGGTCATCGACCGCGACGAGGCGGAACGGCTCCAGCAGAAGCTGCAGAGCGAGGACTTCACGCTCGAGGATTTCCTGTCCCAGCTGCACACCGTGCGCAAGATGGGGCCGATTGAACAGGTGCTCGGCATGCTGCCCGGCCTGGGCAGCCTGAAGCAGATGGCCGACGCCAAGCCCGACGAGAAGCAGATGGGCCGCGTCGAGGCGATCATCAACTCGATGACGCCCTCCGAGCGGCGCAACGCGAAGCTGATCGACGGCAGCCGGCGGCGGCGGATCGCGCGCGGGAGCGGCACGACCGTGCAGGACGTGAACCAGCTGCTGCGCCAGTTCGTGCAGATGCGGAAGATGGTGAAGATGATGGGCGGCCTGACCGGCGGAGCCGGCGGCCGCAAGGGGCTGCGGCAGGCCATGGGCATGCTTCGCGGCCGCGGCCTCGGGACCTGATCTCGGCCGGATATCGGTAGACAGCCTGGAAGGAGTGAGATGCTCGCCATTCGCTTGACGAAGATCGGATCGAAGAAACGCGCGACGTTCCGCCTGGTCGTGCTCGAAGCGCGGTCGGCCCGCGACGGCCGGGTGATCGAGACCCTCGGCTACTACAACCCGAAGACGAAGCCGGCCACGGTGAAGCTGGATCGCGAACGGGTCGCGCACTGGGTCAAGGTGGGCGCGCGCCCGTCGAACACCGTCCGCAACCTTGTGGCGCAATACAAGGAGCCGGTTGTCGAGGCCGCGGTGACGGCGGCTGCGGCCCCTGAGGCACAGTGAGCCACGCGCGCGATGTCGTCGAGGTCGTCGTGCGCGCGCTGGTGGACGCGCCCGACGAAGTGAAGGTCACCGACACGGAGCACCGTGGCGGGTCGGTGATCGAACTGTACGTGGCGCCCGATGATCTCGGCCGCGTCATCGGCCGGCAGGGACGCACAGCCGCGGCCATCAGGACGCTGGTGGCCGCCGCCGCCGAACGTGACGGCGTGCGCGCGACACTCGAAATCCGCGACGAGCGGGGCCGTCGCTAGGCGTGGCGCCGGACTGGGACGGGATGGTGCTGGTGGCCCGCGTCGCGAGGCCGCATGGCTTGCGGGGCGAGGTGGTCCTCAACCCCGAGACCGACTTCGCGGAGGAGCGGTTTCAGCCGGGCCGCACGGTCTACATCAGGCGCGCCGGATCGATTGGCACGCTGAAATTGAGGTCGTGCCGGATCCAGCGGGAGCGCCCGGTCGTGGCCTTCGAAGGGCTCGAGTCCATCGAGGCGGTTGAGGCCCTGGCGGGCGAGGAATTGCGGGTGCCGGTCGACGCCCTGGCCCCGCTGCCCGACGGAACGTACTACCGTCACGATCTGGTCGGGTGCGTCGTGGAGACGGAAGCGGCCTCGATCGTCGGCACCGTGGTGCGGGTCGAGGGCACCATGTCAGCCAGTCTCCTCGTCGTCCAGGACGGCGCGAACGAGATCCTGATTCCGCTCGTGGGCGACATCTGCCGGGTGGTGGACATCGCGGCGCGGCGAATCATCATTGGCGCCCCCGACGGTCTGCTCGAGTTGAACCAGACCCGGAGGACGATGGGGACCAGGCGCGGCAGGCACACGTGAGATTTGACGTCATCACGATCTTTCCCCGCCTGTTCGACGGGCCGCTCGGGGAAGGCATTGTGCGCCGGGCCATCGAGCGTGGCCTGGTCGATGTCAGGATTCACGACCTGAGGGACCACGCGACCGATCGGCACCGCACCGTGGACGATGTGCCGTTCGGCGGCGGGCCGGGAATGGTGTTCAAGCCGGAACCGATGTTCCGCGCGATCGAGGCGATTGCGGCAGACGCGCCGACGCCGGGCGCGGTGATCCTGACGACGCCGCAGGGCCGTCCGTTCCGGCAGGCCGACGCCGCCAGGCTGGCGGCGATGGAACGGGTCGTCGTCATCTGCGGCCGGTACGAAGGCGTCGACGAGCGCGTGCGCGACGCGCTGGTCACCGACGAGATTTCGATCGGCGACTACGTGGTCTCGGGCGGGGAGCTGCCGGCGCTGGTCATCGTGGATGCGGCCGTCAGGCTGCTGCCGGGCGCGGTAGGCGACGAGCAGTCGGTCGAAGCGGATTCGTTCAGCCGCGGGTTGCTGGACTTTCCGCATTACACCAGGCCGGCCGAGTTCAGGGGCCTGAAGGTGCCCGAGGTCCTGCTCTCGGGGCACCACGAGCAGATACGGCGGTGGCGGATGCAGGAGGCGTTGCGCAGGACGCTCGAACGTCGGCCGGACCTGCTGTCGACGGCGGAGTTGGACAACGAAGAGCGCGAAATCTTGCGCGACTTGAAGGGTGAGAAGGGAGCCGACCATGGGCGCGATTGAAACGGTGGAGAAGACGCAGCTCGCCGAGCGGCCGTCGATGAAGACTGGCGACACGGTGAAGGTGCACGTGAAGGTGCGCGAGGGCGACAAGGAGCGCATCCAGGTGTTCGAGGGCATCGTCATCGGGATGCATCGGGGTGGCGCGCGTGCGTCGTTCACCGTCCGCAAGGTGTCGTTCAGCCAGGGCGTCGAGCGGATCTTCCCGCTGCACTCGCCCATCATCGACCGGATCGAGATCGTGCGGTCGGCCCGGGTGCGGCGCGCCAAGCTCTACTTCCTGAGGAAGCTGAAGGGCAAGGCCGCACGCATGAAGGAAACCAAGCGGTCGGCCTGACGCCGCAGGCGAACGTGCCACGCCGGAGCGCAGCCAGGCGGACGCTCGAGAGCGCGTACCGGCGTGCCGGGTTCGTGCACGTCGCCGGCGCAGACGAGGTGGGCCGCGGGTGCCTAGCCGGGCCCGTGGTGGCCGCCGCCGTCGTGCTGGACCCGTTGAAGCCCATCCGTGGGCTGGCCGACTCCAAGCTGCTGTCGGAGGTTGCCCGCGAGCGGCTGTGCGCCCAGGTCGAACGGGACGCGGTGACCTGGGCCATCGGCCAGGTCTCCGCGTCCGAAATCGACCTCATCAGTATCCAACATGCCTCCCTCGAGGCCATGCGCAGGGCCGTCATGGCCCTGGAGCCCCTGCCAGGCTTCGTGCTGGTCGACGCCTTCCGGATTCCGGATCTGCCAATGGCCCAACGCGGCGTGATCCACGGCGACAGGCTCTGCAGCGCGATCGCGGCCGCGTCAATCGTGGCCAAGGTGCACCGGGATCACGACATGGTCGCGCTCCACCTCCAGGACCCCCGGTACGGGTTCGACCGCCACAAGGGTTACGGGACGCCCGAGCACCTGTCCGCCCTGGCGCGGTTCGGCTATTCGCAGGCGCACCGGCGTTCGTTCCGGCCTGCCTCGCTCTTTGATACCATCGGGGAGACGCGGACCGACGACGGAGCGGGGTGAGGCCCTAGTGGCATTCGATCGTGAAGACACGCTGCGGAAGGCTGAGAAGCTGCTCAGGCAAGGTCGCCTGGAAGCGGCGATCAATGAATACCTGCGCGTGGTCGGGCACCAGCCGGGCGACCTGAACACCGCCAACGTGCTTGGCGACCTCTATATTCGATCGGGACAGACCGAGGCCGCCGTCGCCCAGTACAGCCGGATCGCCGAGCATCTCGCGCAGGAAGGCTTCCTGCCCAAGGCCGCCGCGCTCTACAAGAAGATCGTCAAGATCACCCCCGAGGACGAATCCGCGCTGCTGCGCGCCAGCGAGCTGTCGGCGCTCCAGGGCCTGACCGCCGACGCACGGTTCTACCTCAGCGCGGCCTACCAGCTGCGCCTCCGGCGCGGTGACCGGTTCGGCGCCGCGTCGCTTGCCACGAAGCTCGCGTCCCTCGACCCGTCGGACCTCGCCGGACGGCTCAACGCGGCCAGGGCCAACGCCGAGTGGGGCGACAGGGCCGCCGCCGCGAGACAATTCAAGGGCGTCGCGGTCGAGATGGCGCAGCGAGGCCAGGCGGCGGAGGCATCACAGGCTCTCAGCGAAGCCGTCCGGCTGGATCCATCAGATGTCGAAGCGCGGAAGATGCTGGTCCAGGGGCTTCTCGCCCGGGGCGACGTGGACGGAGCACGCAAGTTCGCCACCGCCCCCGAAGACCTGCGGACCATCGCGTCCGAACTGCTGGTGCTGGGCCGCGAGGACGAGGCGCTGCAGTTGCTGTCGCAGGTGCTCGCAGCGGACCCGGAAGACGTCGACGCCAGGTTGCGACTTGCCAAGGCCCACGTCGCCCGCCGGGATCTCGACCAGGCGTCCAGGGTTCTGTGGGACGGTGCCGCGGGCGAGAACCCGCAGATCCTGCTGACGCTGGCTGAAGTCGAGCTCCGCGCGAACCACATCCCCGAAGCCGGCCGGGTGCTCCGAAACCTGCTGCTCAAGGATCAGGACCAGACCACCCAGATTGTGATGCTCGGGTGCGCGCTTGGCGAAACGGACCCGGAGGCCGGATTCGAATGCATCGCCGCAGTGGTCGACAGGGCCGCCGCTTCGGGTGACCTGGAACTGGCGCTGTCGGTGCTGGAGCGCTTCGTGGCTCGCGCGAAGGCCTACATCCCAGCCCTGCTCAGGCTGCTGGATATCTGCGTCGACGGTAACTTCGAGCACAACCTGTACCGGACCCAGGTGCAGCTCTGCGACGCGTATCTGGCTGCCGGCCACTGGCAGGAGGCGCGAGACCTCAGCGAGGACCTGGTCGATCGACGCCCCGATGAAGCCGCGAACGTGGAACGGTTGAGGACCGCCCTCGGTCACCTCGAGATCCCCGATCCCGATCAGGCGATTGCCGATCGGTTGAGGCGCCGCCGTCATCGCGACGCTGGCATTGCGCTCGGTCCGGATTTCGACTTCGGTCCGTCCGGCGCAACGACGGCCGCGGCCGAGCCGGAGAGTAAGCCTCCTGCGCCCAGGTCCGCGCGACGGGCGGAGCCCGGCGCCATCGAGCCGCCGGCGGCGAAGCCTGTCACCCAGGCGCCGCCAGCGATGAAGCCTGCCGTCCAGCCGCCTCCCGCGGCGAAGGCGATCGGGACGGAGCAGCAGGACGAGTGGGGCGTCGACGAGTTACCCCGGGAAACGACGGCGATCGCCAAGGGGCCGAAAGGCGAGAAGGTCGTCGCCGAGGCGCCGCCCGATACGAAAGCGATCGAGGCGGAGCCCCAGGTGGCGAAGGCGGCTGCTCAGGAACCGCCCGCCGCGAAGGCGACCGTCAAAGAGGCAAGAGAGACAGCATCGGCCGTCGCGGAGCACAAAGCAATATCGCCGACTCTGATGCGGCGTCGGCCGGCGATCGACGCCGAAGCGCTCATTCGGGAAAGGAAGGCTGCGGGCGCCGTTCAGGATCGTCAGACGATCGCCGCTGCAAAGCCGCCGCAGGCCGATCTGCCTGCCCAGACCGAACCGGTCGCCGCGGCCAAGCCGCCGCAGGCCGAGCCGCCGACTCTGATCGAGCCGGTCGCCGTGACAAAGCCGCCGCAGGCCGATCTGCCTGCCCAGACCGAACCGGTCGCCGCGGCCAAGCCGCCTCGGGCCGAATCACTTGTTCCGGCCGGGCCACCCACGTCGGTCGAGCCGGTCGCCGTGGCGAAGCCGCCGCAGGCCGAGCCGGCCACGTCGGTCGAGCCGGTCGCCGTGGCGAAGCCGCCGCAGGCCGAGCCGTCCACTGCGGCCGAGCCACCCACCAAGTCGGTCGAGCCGGTCGCCGCGACAAAGCCCTCGCAGGCCGAACCGCCGACTCCAGCCGAGCCGGTTGCCGCGGCGAAGCCGCCGCGGGCCGAGTCACCTACGTCTGTCGAGCCGATCGCCGCGCCAAAACCGCCGCAGGCCGAGCCGGCCACGTCGGTCGAGCCGGTCGCCGTGGCGAAGCCGCCGCAGGCCGAGCTACCTGCCCCGGCCGAACCGGTCGCCGTGGCGAAGCCGCCGCAGGCCGAGCCGCCGACTCTGGTCGAGCCGGTCGCCGTGACAACGCCGCCTCGGGCCGAATCACTTGTTCCGGCCGGGCCACCCACGTCGGTCGAGCCGGTCGCCGCGCCAAAACCGCCTCGGGCTGAACCGCTTGTTCCGGCCGAACCGGTCGCCGCGGCGAAGCCGCCGCAGGCCGAGCCGCCGGCTCCGGCCGAGCCACCCACGTCGGTCGAGCCGGTCGCCGTGATAAAGCCGCCGCAGGCCGAGCCACTCACGTCGGTCGAGCCGGTCGCCGTGATAGAGCCGCCGCAGGCCGAGCCGCCAACTCCCGCTAAGCCGATCGCGGCCAAGCCGTCGCGATCCCAGCCTCCTCCGGCTGAGCCGGCCGCCCCGAAGCCGGCGCGGCCCAAGCCGTTTGCCCCGGTTGAGCCAGCCCCTGTGGCGGGAGGCGGGCTGGGACAACCGCGTGGCGCGACCCCGCAAAGAAGGGACGCGGCAGAAACGGTCCAGCCGCCCGAGATCCCCGAGATTATCGAGATTGACCTCAGTGAGGCACTCGCGGCGCTGTTTACGGAGTCGGCCTCGCCCGTGCTGCCTCCATCAGGTGCGGCCTCGCCCGTGCTGCCTCCATCAGGCGCGGTGTTGTCCGCGGTGCCTCCGGCAGCTGCGGACTCGTCTGTGCGGCCACAGGCTGATGCCGTCGTGCCTCGAATCGAGACGCCGCAGGTTGAGCCCGAGGTCGAGGCCGTCGAGGCCGCGATTCGAGCTTTCTCCGGAGTTCGAGCTCGACGGGCTCTTCGACCAGATTCGAAGCGAGGCAAACCAGGGGGACGATCGCGAGTACTCCGCTCGACAGTTCGCACAGGCGCAGGTGTCGCTCAGGATGGGCCAGCTGGAGCAGGCCCGCGAGCTGCTCAAGGTCGCGGTGCGATCGCCGGCCGTCCGGTTCGACGCCGCGGCGCTGCTCGGGCGGATCGCGCGGGATGCCGGCGACGCAGCCGGCGCCGTGGAGTGGTTCGAGCGGGCGGCTGAAGCGCCTGCGCCGACTCCGGACGCCGCTCACGCGCTGCTCTACGAACTGGGCGATACGCTGGAGAGCCTGGGAGAGCGGGCGCGTGCCCTGGCGGTGTTCATCGAATTGCGGGCCACCTCCCCGGACTACCGTGACGTGGGCACTCGCGTCGATTGGCTGGCGGGTCCACATGCGAGCCGCTGACGTACGGTACCAAACCACCATGAGATCCATACCCGGGCTGACACGATTGCTGCTGGTTGCTTACTTCATCGAGGCCGGAGTTCTGCTGGTGGTGGTGCCCTGGTCGAGCTTCTGGGAACGGAACTACTTCGTCCAGTCGTGGCCGTTGCTGGAAACCGTGATCCGCAACTATTACGTCCGCGGCGCCGTCTCCGGGCTGGGTGTCGTCAATGTGTGCGCCGGGCTGGTCGAGCTCACGGGGCTCTTTTCGATGCGCTCGGGTGCGCGATGATGGGCCGGTCCTCCACGGGAACCGCCCGCAGGCGGTCGCCTTCGGCATTCCGGTCTTCGCCATGCCCCGTCCATTGATTTGCTGGGTGACCGATCGGCACCGGCTATCGGGCGACGCCTCCCAGGTCGCGTCGTTCGAGGCCGTGGTGCAGCGTGCGGCCGTGCTGGGCGAGGCCGGCATCGACATCGTGCAGGTTCGCGAGCGTGATCTGGAGGGCGGGGCGCTGACGGAGCTGGCTGAGCGGTGCGTGGCGGCGGTGAAAGGTCTTCCGACGAAGGTTCTGGTCAATGACCGGCTCGACGTGGCTATTGCGGCTGGCGCCCACGGGGTCCACCTGCGTGGTGATTCGGTTCCGTCGCCGGGGGCCCGGGCCGTCGCACCTCCGGGATTCCTGATCGGGAGATCGGTTCACAGCGCGGACCAGGCGCGCGCCGCTGCGACAGAGGGCGGCGTCGACTATCTCGTGCTCGGCACGATCTACCCGTCCGCCTCGAAGACGTCGCTCGAGACCGTCGTCGGGCTGGCTGAACTCCAGCGTGCCGTCGAAATGGTCCGCGTTCCTGTGCTGGCCATCGGCGGCATCACCGAGGATCGACTCTCGGAGGTCGCGCGGACCGGCGCGGCAGGCTTTGCCGCGATCGGCCTGTTCTCGGAGCCCGGCGAGGGAGCAGCGTTCATGGTCCGCGCGCGGCGCATCGTCGACACGTCGCGGCGGCTGTTTGACACCGGGGAAGCCGTTCTCCGACAATAGGGTCTTCCGAGAGCGAAGATCCCGCCCGGATGCACCTCACGGAACAGGGCCCAAGGCTCCGCAAGGACCCATGACTGACGAACAGACTGTCGATTTCGGGACTCATCTCCGGCTCGCGCGCGAGAAGCGTGGCCTGACGCTGCAGCAGATCGCCGCAACGACCAAGATCTCCGCACGCGTGCTGGCGTCGCTCGAGCGGAACGACATCTCCATCCTGCCGGGCGGGATATTCTCGCGGGCCTTCGTCCGCTCCTACGCGCGCGAAATCGGCCTGGATCCTGACGCGACCGTGGAGATGTTCGTCGGGAGCTTTCCGACCGAGTCGGCGCCGGAGGCGGCGCCCTCGGTCGCGCCGGAAGACTTCGTGGAGTTCGAGAGCGGCCGCAAGGTCGCGACCACGCTGCTGCAGCTGCTCGGCCTGAGCATCGTTGTGGTCGTCGGGGTCCTGATTTACTTCAACTTCCGCGGGTCCGCCAAGCCCGCCGCTGCGCCTGAAGTCCAGCACCAGGGGGCGCCGACGACTCGTGCCGCCGAGCCGACGCCGCCTCCGCCGGCCGTCACGGCGGGGGAGCCCCTGCCGCCGACCGACGCGGGTGCGGCTCCGCCGGCAGATTCCCAGGCGGTTCCGGCCTCGACGACCGCGCCGGTTTCCGCCTCGACCTCTCCTTCTTCACCAGGCGCCACCGCTGCAGGCACGCCGCCGGCGCCGGGAGCCACCGCTGCGGCTTCATCCGCGCCACTTCGTGTGACATTGACCACAAAGGGGCCGTGCTGGGTCTCGATGACCGTGGATGGCACGCGGACCATCGCGCGCATTGTGCAGCCGGGAGAGCGGATCTCCTATCCCGCGCAGGCCGAAGTTGTCCTGAATGTCGGCGACGCTGGCGTGGTCTCGCTCATGATCAACGACGCGCCGGCCAAGCCCCTCGGCGCCCCGGGCGCGGTAGTGACGACGCGGATCACGCCCGACAACTACAAGGCCCTCCTCGGGCGCCAATAGGCCAGGGGTTCGTGGACGATCTTCACCACACGCCTTTTCTCGATTTTTTTCGCCGCGGTGAGGTCGATCCTGAAATCAGGATGCTGGCCGCGCGCGGCGCGCTCGCGCCGCGTGCCCACGAGCAGCTGGCGCTGCTCGTCCTGCTCACCGCGGATGCCGATCCGTCGATCCGGCTGACCGCCAATCAAACCCTCGACCGCATCCCGCCCCGGGTGCTCTCGGCGTTCCTTGCGCGATCCGATGTGGACCCCGGCATCAAGGAGTTCTTCGAGAAGCGTGGTGTCGCGCCTTCAGAGATCCCGGCACCGGACATTGAAGCGCCGCTGGTGGAGGAAGAGGTGGAGCCCGGAGCACAGGTGGCCGAAGCCCCCTCCGATCAGGACGCGCTCGACGAACCCGAGCCGTCACCACCCGTGACCCCGGACGACACCTCGGCAGAGTCGGCAGCCGACCAACACGAGGCCGCGATCATCGCCGCTGCGAGGGCGCGAATCCCGACCGTCCAGCGGCTGTCACTGATGAGCATTACCGACAGGATCAAGGTCGCGATGCGGGGAAATCGTGAGGAGCGGATGGTGCTCATCCGCGATCCGAACAAGCTGGTGGCGCTCGCCGTGCTCAGCAGCCCGAAGATCACCGAGCAGGAAGTCGAGAGCTTCTGCCGGATGGGGTCCATCAGTGAGGACGTGCTGCGGGTGATCGGGACCGGACGGTCGTGGATCAAGAACTACGGGGTCATTTCGGGCCTGACGTTCAATCCGAAGACGCCCATCGGCATCTCCATGGGCTTCGTCAACCGCCTGATCGAGCGGGATATCCGGATGCTGTCGACGGACCGGAACGTGCCGGAGCCGCTCCGGGTCCTGGCGCGGAAGATGATGCAGGCCAGCCAGTCGCGCAAGCGGTGATCTGTCGGCCGGCCCTACTTCCTGCTGCTGCGAGTGCCGCGGGCGGCCTTGCCGGGCTTGGGCGGCTGCGGGCCGGCTGCCTGGCCGGCGGATGGGCCCTCCGGGTTCACGCCCCACTCCGACCGCATCTGCGACAGGCCGTCCATGTAGACGGCGGCGCGCTCGCGCTCCTCTTCGGACTGCAGCGTCTTCAGCAGGGCGATGGCCCTGGTCAGGTCGCGCTGAATGGTGGTGCGGGTCGCGGCGTGATAGAGCTGCTTGATTTCGGCGATGGGATCCATGACGCCCCTCAGTTGTACCGCAGGCCCTCGGTTTCGATCCGGTAGTCGAGCACGCGCGCGCCTCCAGAGGCCAGTGCCTCACGCACGGCGCCGGCGGCCTCCGGCTCGCTGAAACAGAAGAGACAGCCTCCTCCGCCGGCTCCGCAGACCTTCGCCGCCACGGCGCCGGAGGCCATCGCCCGGCCGATCAGGTCGTCGATCGCGGGCGTGGTCACCCCCGGGGCCAGTCGCTTCCGGTTCGCCCACTCGGCGGCGACCTGTCGCCCGACCTCCGGCCAGTCGCCCCGTTCGAGCGCCTGGCGCATGAGCGCGGCGGTGTCGCGGATGCGATCGAAGCAGTCCACGACCTGCTGATCGCCGTCGAGGTGGCGCCTCGTGATCTCCCAGTTGTTGGTGCCCGACTGGCGCGGGGCGCCCGTATAGGCGAGCACGATCCGGCGCTCGAGCTCGAGCGGGTCCACGTCGAGCGGCACTCGTGTGACCCCGGCCACGCCAAGTTCCACCGCGGCGATGCCGCCGTACATGGCGGGGCGGTAATCCTGCACCCCGGTGGGAACCATGATGGCCTGCGCTTCGACGTTCTTGGCGATCTCGAGCAGGGGCTCCGCCTCGATCGTGAGACCGGTCCAGCGCGCCAGCGCCGCGCACACCGCCACGTTCAACGCCGATGATCCTGCGATGCCCGCGCCCGCCGGCGATTCAGCCCTGGTCGTGAGCGTGAGGTTCTCGGCCCGGAAGTAGCGGAGCAGCCTGCCGAGCAGGCCCAGGTCGCCTGTGCCCTCGAGCGCGTTCCAGTTCGCGACGGTCGTCCGGCTGCCGGTGTCGATCGAGACGATCGACACGCGCCCGTCGGTCCTTGATTCGAGGCGTGCGTGCGCGCGGAGGCTGATCGCGGCATTCAGCGTCTGTGCGCCGTCGTGGAACAGGTAGAGCGGCCAGATGTCGATGGTGCCGCCCGCCAGGTCGATGCGGGTCGGCGATGAGGTGTCGATGAGCACGGGGCCATTATAATGGGTTTCGATGTCACCTTCTGGCGTGCGCCGGCAGCTCGGACAACTGGCGATGCTGGGATTCGAGGGGTTCGCCCTGCCCGTCGAGATTCGCTCGCTCGCCCGCGAATTCGATCTCGGCGGGATCATCCTCTTCTCGAGAAACGTCGAGGGCCCGGAGCAGGTCTCCGAGTTGTCGCAGGAGGCCGCGCGCCTTGGGACGGACCCGCCCTTGTGGGTGGCCGTTGACCAGGAAGGCGGGCGCGTCGCCCGGTTGAAGCGCCCGTTCACCGAGTGGCCGCCGATGGCCACGCTTGGCCGGTCCGAAGACCCGGCGCTGGCCCGTCGATTTGGGGAAGCGCTCGCGCGCGAACTGCGCGCGGTGGGCGTGACCCTGGATTTTGCGCCCGTGCTCGATGTGCTGACAAACCCGGCCAATCCCGTGATTGGCGACCGCGCACTGGCCGGAACGCCCGGGGAGGTCGCCGGTCTCGGGACCGCAATCATCGAGGCCTTGCAGGCCGGGGGAGTGGCTTCCTGCGGCAAGCACTTCCCGGGACACGGCGACACCAGCGTCGATTCCCACTTCGCGCTGCCGCTGGTCGACTACGGAATGGATCGGCTCGAGGCCGTCGAGCTGGCGCCGTTTCGGGCGGCCATCAAGGCCGGCGTGGCCGCCATCATGACGGGCCACCTGTTCGTGCCGTGCCTGGACCCGGATCAGCCCGCCAGCATGTCGCGCGCGGTCGTGACGGGACTGCTTCGCGAGCGCATGGGCTTCGACCGCGTCGTGTTCACCGACGACATCAGCATGCGGGCCTGCGCGGACCGCTACAGCCCCGAGCAAGCGACCATTGCCGCGGTCCGGGCCGGAACCGATGGCGTACTGCTGTGCAAGCCGGATTACGCGAGCCACGTCGCGGCACTCGAGGCGCTGGTGCACGCGGTCGAGGACGGCGAGATCGACTTCGACACCATCGAGAAGGCGATCACACGTCAGCGGCGGGCGAAGGAGCGCTTTCTGGGGACAGGCCGGCTGCGGGGCCTGGCGCCTGCCCGTTGGCGCGACACGCTCGGGTGCGAAGCGCACAGGCGGGTTGCGGAAGAAATGGAGAAGTTCACGTCGTGGCACTCCTGAAACCCCGGGCCCTGGAGTTCGGCGATCGGGTGGCGGTCATCGCACCGGCCAGCCCGTTCGTTCGCGAAGAGATGGAGGCCGGCCTGGAGGAGTTGCGCCGCCTCGAATTCGAGCCGGTGTTCGAACCGTCGCTCTTCGATCGGCGCGGCTACGTGGCCGGCTCGCCGGAGAGCCGTGCCGCCGCGCTGCGCTCGGCGTGGGCCGATGACCGCATCAAGGCGATCCTGACCGTCAGGGGCGGCTACGGAAGTGTCCAGGTGCTCGAACATCTCAGCCGCACGGACTTGCGGATCAAGCCCCGCGTGTTCATCGGGTACAGCGACATCACCTCCGTGCTGACCTACCTGACGACGCAGTGCGGCATCGTGGCGTTCCACGGGCCCACCGTCGCGGGCCGGCTGGGCCGAGGGGAGGCCGGCTACGATCGGTTCTCGTTCCTTCGCGCGGTGATGGATCGCGAGCCGCTGGGCGAGCTGGCGGCGGACTCCCTCGAATCGTTCGCGGATGGGGAAGCTGCCGGTCCGATTCTTGGGGGCAACCTCACGCAGCTGGTGGCCTCCCTGGGCACTCCCTACGTGTTCGACCCGCCCCGGGGGTTCGTGCTGTTCGTCGAAGACATCAACGAGCGGCCATATCGCCTCGATCGGATGATGACGCAGCTTCGACTGGCTGGAATACTCTCTCGCGCCTCGGCCATCGTGTTCGGCGAGATGCCGGATTGCGACGAGCCCGACGGCGCCACCACGGCGCGACAGGTTCTCGCCGATGTGACTGGGGGCTTTCCCGGGCCGGTGCTCTTCGGCCTGGCGTCGGGGCACGCCGCAGGCGCAGCGTTGACGCTGCCGCTCGGGGTCCAGGCGCGCGTGGTTGGCGGGTCCCGTCCCGCCGTCATCATCGAGGAAGCTGCGGTCTGCTGAGCCGTCGTCCGCGAAGGAGGCCGGGTTCGCTCGCGGGCCGGCACGAGTCCGGGTTCCGCGAGTTCTCCAAGGAGATCATGGTGACGCGTGTGCACTTCATCGGCATCTGTGGGACGGCCATGGCCACGCTGGCCGCCATGCTCAAGCGGAAGGGCCTCGACGTGCGCGGGTCGGACAAGGATGTGTATCCCCCGATGAGCACATTTCTCGAGCGCGAGGGCATCCCCATCGAGTCGGGCTACCTGAGCTCCCACATCACCGGCAATCTCGACCTGGTGGTGGTCGGCAATGCCATCTCGCGGGGCAACCCCGAGCTGGAGGAGGTGCTCGACCGGAAGATCAGGTACTGCTCGCTCCCCGAAGCCATTCGTGAGCACTTCCTCTGGGGCGCGCGATCGATCGTCGTCGCGGGCACGCACGGGAAGACTACGACGACCGCGATGATCGGGCACCTGCTGATGGTCGGCGGACTGGATCCGAGCGTGCTGGTCGGCGGCGTGGCGGCCGACCTGGGCGAGGGCGGATCCAGCTACCGGATCGGATCGGGCCGCGACTTCGTCATCGAGGGCGATGAGTACGACAGCGCCTTCTTCGACAAGACGGCAAAGTTCCTGAAGTACCTTCCGGACATCGCGATTGTCGGGAACATCGAATTCGATCACGCAGACATCTACCAGGATCTGGACGCGGTGAAACTGGCATTCAGGAGGCTGGTGAACCTGGTGCCGCGGCGAGGTCTGCTCGTGCTCGGCGCGGACAGCCCCGATGCGCTCGCGTTGAAGGAATTCTCGCGCTCGCCGGTCGAGACCTTCGGCCTCTCCGATCTGGCCGACTGGCGCGCCTACGATCTCGAGCCGGGCCACGGGGGCATACGCTTCCGCGTGCAGCACCGCGCAGAGCCGCGGGGGCTGTTCGAAATCCCGCTGGTTGGCGAGCACAACGTCCGCAACGCGCTCTCAGCCATGGCCGTCGCCGCCGCCGTTGGCGTGGACGAACCGTCGATCCTGTCAGGGCTTCGCGATTTCGGCGGCGTCAAGCGCCGCCTGGAGGAGGTCGGCACCTCGCAGGGCGTCACGCTCTACGACGATTTTGCCCATCATCCAACGGCCGTGAAAGAAACGCTGGCCGCCGTCCGTGCGGCCAACCCCGACCGCCGCCTGTGGGCCATCTTCGAGCCCCGCTCGGCCTCGTCGTGTCGCAGGGTCTTTCAGGACGCGTTCGCCGACGCGTTCGTCGCTGCCGACGAAACCATCATCGCGGCCGTCTATCGATCGTCACTCCCCGAGGAGGACCGGCTGTCGCCGCAGCGCCTGGTGACCGACCTCGCCGCGAAGGGCCGGCACGCCCGCTACGTGCCGACGACAGACGAGATCGTCGAGGTCGCCGCGGCCGAGCTGCAGCAAGGCGATCTCGTCGTGGTGATGTCGAATGGCGGTTTTGGCGGGATCCACGGGAAACTGCTCGACGCACTGAACAGGCGCACGTCCTGACCACGGGCGCCTCGCAGTCTGTCTGCAGCTCCGAGCCGCGAGCCGTAAGCCGCCGGCCGCCAGCCGTCCTAGTTCTTGATGATGCCGCCGGGATCGCCAGGCTGCTTGATGGGCTTGAGCGGCTGTGGCTCTGTCTTGGGCGGCTCCGGGAAGGGGAGATCGAGCGGCGCACCGGAGGAATCGCGCCCGACCATGAACGGGCGGAGATCGGCGTCGGTCAGGTCCAGCACCCGCACGATGTGCGGCGTGAGCGTGATGATGATGTCGGTTTCCAGGGTCTGTTTCGTGTTGTGCGCAAACAGCTTCCCGATGAGCGGAATATCGCTCAGCCCGGGCACGCCGTCGAGATACTGGCGTTCCTCGTCCCGGATCAACCCTCCCAGCACGCTGGTTTCGCCGTCCCGCAGCCGGATCAGCGAGCTGACCGATCGGTTGCCGAATGTCGGCAGGCCGCCATACCCGGTCCCCGACACCGCGCTGATCTCGACCTTCAGCGCGAGCGACACATCATCGTCGTGGTGGATTCGCGGGGTGATGTCGATGTTGACGCCGATGTTCTCGTAGGAGAACGACGTGATCGGCTGCTGGGCCACGCCGCCGGTGGCGATGGGCGAGAACGTCGTGCTCGGCACTGGAACCCGATCGCCGAATTTCGCCTGAGCGGCCGTGCCCTCCGAGGTCCGTAGCTGCGGATTCGCGAGCGTCCGCGTGTTGGTGTCCGACTTCAGGAGGCGGTAGAACAGCGCCGGGACGTTCGACAGGAACACGCCCGCGCCGCTGAGCGTCTGCACTTCCCGCAGTGTCAGGCCGGAACGATTGGCGTCCATCGTGCCGTCGATGCCCGGAGAGCCCGGCGAGGCAATCTGGAGCCCGTACTCCTTCATCTTCGTGCGGTTGACTTCGAGAACCTCGACCTCGATCGCGACTTCGGGCCTGGCCTTGTCGATCGCCGCGATGATGCGCCCGGCCGCGGCCACCCGCTCCGGTGTGTCTTTGAGCGTGATGGCGTTGGCGGCAGCGGTCGGGGCGATGCGGCGCGCGTCGACGACGATGCGGAGCAGGTCGATGGTCTCCTTGATGTCGGCGTTCGACAGGAAGAAGGTGCGCACGACCTCCTGCTCGTAATCACGGCGTTTCGCAGGGGTGTCGGGGATGATCGTGATCGTCCGCGTGCCGGTGACGCGGTAGAAGTTGCGCGTGCTGGCCGTCACCGAGGCGAGTGCCTGGTCGAAGGTGCTGCGGCGCAGATCGACCGTAACCTGGGCGTCGCGAAACGTGGGATCGAACACGACGTTGTAGTCGGCCAGGCGGGCCAGCGCCGTGAACACGTCGCGGCTGTTCGCGTCGCGGAAGGTCAGGGATTCGGGCAGCTTGATGTCCGGCGGCACGTCGACGCCGGGCGAGGGAAGCTCCCGCGCGCGCTCCACCAGCGATTCGAGCTGTGTCTTGCCTTCCCGCGTCACGGCCACCTTGATCCGGAGCTTGGTCCGCGTGTCCTTCACCGCGTCGTCCATGGCCGTGCTCGCAGGGTTCAGCTGCGACGCGATCTGATACTCGATCAGCGCCTCGTCCAGCTTGCCGAGCGACGCCGCCCGAAGCCCCCTGGCGAAGTGCGCATCGGCCGCGCGCAGCCGGGCGCGCTCGAGCGCCAGGCGGACAGACGTGTCGTTGGGACGCAGCCGGCGCGCTTCCGTGTATTCCACCACGGCCCGATCGTAGTCCTGCCGCTGTTCGGCCAGCTCGCCCTGCCTGATGTTCGAGATGGCAGCCGCGCACCCCGTCAGGCCGGCGCCGAGCGTGAGCGCGAGCGCCAGGCGCGCGAGCGCACGGCGCGCCCGACGGGCGAATACGGTCGCCCGGTCGCTAGCGGATGCGCTGGCCATCGGTGATCACATCGACCCCGCGCGGGATCGTGAAGTGGAATTCCTTGTCGGGGATGCGGGCGTTCTCGCGGAGGTTCGTGAACGTGAAGGTCGACTCTCCCCCCTGCGCATCTTCGGTGACGAGCTTCATGAGCCGCAGCGTGCCGCGGGCCACCACGAGGGTCAGGGCGTCGTATTCGGCCTGCTGGGTTTTCGGCGTCAGCCGGAGCGTGACACTCCCCGGCGCCGGGTCCGGCGTCGCGGGATACGATGCCACGAAATCTCGCGTGATGCTGCCTTTTCCGGCAAGGAAGAGCGCCGAGGTCGTGGCCTGGTTCCCCGTCGGCAACTCCGACACGATCACCTGCCGGTCCTCGGGGATGTAGGCGTACATCCGAAGACCGTCGGACACGAAGAGCTTGGATTCGGGCGAGGTGTAAGTCCAGCGCATCAACCCGGGCTTCTTGATGAGCACCGTGCCGCGCTCGGTGGCTTCCTTTCTCAGGACGCCGCCCCGGTAGCGATGGACGAAGTCGGCAGAGAAATCCTGGACGGCGTCGTACTTGTCCTGCACCGCGCGCGCCAGGTCGGTCGCGGAGGGCACGGGAGGCTGGGCCCCCTGGGGCGCGAGCCCGTTCAGGACGACGGTGAGCAGGAGTGTGAGCAGCACGATCATCCGTGTTCGGGATCCGGACCGGTCTTGCCTGTCGCGTCAGGCCGGCGCGGCGTTCCCGCCTGAGGGTGACTTCCGCGACGGGTCCCTGGGCTCGGTCGGCAGGTTCGCCGCGATCCACTCGCCGATTCCGCCCTTGAGAACCTGGACGCGATAACCTTCACCGAGAAGCTCGGCGGCGACCTTGCTGCTCGTAATCTCGTCGGGATCCGAGCAATAGAGCACCAGATCCCGGTCCTTCGGAAGACCGGACGCCGACGCCGCGGAGGGCATGACGCGAACGGCGCCGGGCAGCTTGAGCGTGCTGTGTTCGAAGGGGTACTTCAGGCGGACGTCCACGGGCAACGGCTTCGTGCTGTCGTCGCCGGCGTCGAGCCTCTGCTTCAACTCTTCTTTGGTAATCCGCATCACAGCCATGGTCGTATTGTGTTCGGCCCGCGCGCAGGGTGTCAACAGAAGACGTCGCCGCATGCGGTAAGATCAGCTTCTCCGTGGGTACATCTGCCCGTGCGCTGCCGGCCGGCTCAGGCCGGCGCCTGCGGCTCCAGCTGTGACGCTCATCGGCCCGGGACGACTACGACGTGATGCACCTGCCGCCCTCATTTCATGACGCGATCGCGGCGCACCGCGTGCAGGGGATGGCCCCGCTGGCCGGCTTGACGACGTTCAGGTCGGGCGGGGCAGCCGACTGGCTGTTCGAGGCCCGGACCGCCGACGAACTCGTCGCGGCCGTGCGGGCGGCCGGGGCCGCGTCGATGAGGGTGACGATTCTCGGCGGCGGATCCAACGTGCTGATCGGGGACCGCGGCATCCGAGGGCTCGTCGTGCGCCCCCGGATGACCGGCATCGTGCAGCGTGCCGACGGGCAGGTGCGGGCCGAAGCCGGCCTGTCCCTGAACGGACTGATTCGGTGGACCGTGGCCCGCGGCCTCGGCGGGCTCGAAGCGTGGGCCGGGACGCCAGGCCAGGTCGGCGGAGCGGTGGCTGGCAATGCGCATTTCGGCGGACGGTCGATCGGCGAGCTCGTCGCGGAGGTGCAGACGGTGTCGATCGACGGGACGGTCGCGATCGTGCCGGCCGGGCAGATGGAGTTCGAGTACGATCGGAGCCGGCTCCAGCACACCGGTGAAATCCTGGTCTGGGCGGCATTCGAGGTGCGGCCTGGCTGCGACGCCGCCGAGTTGCGTTCGATCGCGCGACAGTCGCTGGCGCACCGGAAGCGCACGCAGCCGCTCAACCGGGCGAGCGCCGGGTGCGTGTTCAGGAATCCAGACCCGCTGGTCGACAGGGTTCCCGAGGGCGTGCCCGCCTCTGCCGGCGCGCTGATCGATCGGGCCGGGCTCAAGGGGCGCAGCCTTGGTGCGGCCCGTGTCTCGGAGGTGCACGCCAACTTCATCGTGAATGACGGCGGGGCGACCTCGGCCGAGATTCGGGCCCTGATCGACCTGTGTCGCAGCGAAGTCCGGCGGCAGTTCGGCGTCGAGCTGCACGAGGAGATTCGGTACCTCGGAGAGTTTTGATGGTGGGTCGAGAGCCGGGCTGAGGGCTCAAGGCTTAAGGCTTGAGGCCGATCGAACGAGCGCCAGGCGCCCGATCCCGGGCCCTTGCGTTCCCGGTGGGGGCCAGGTCTCTAGACCCGGTGTTCCGGGTGGAGGCCGGGTCTTAAGACCCGGCTATTGAGCGGGCGACGAGCGCTTGGCCGCTGTCTGTTCGGATGGCATTGATGCGCACTGTTCGGGCATAGGAGCTGCTACGTGTCGACACTGGTGATTGAAGGCGGCCATCGGCTGTCGGGCCGGGTGGACGTCGAGGGCAACAAGAACGCCGCGCTGCCGCTGCTGGCGGCGTGTCTGCTCACCGACCAGGAGTGCGTGCTCACCAACGTCCCCCGCATCGTCGACGTGGAGGTCATGACGGCGCTTCTGCGCGACCTCGGGGCCGAAGTCGACGGGGCGGGCACCTCCACGCTGAAGGTCCGCTGCACCCAAGTCACCAGCGACGAGCCGGATCCGGCCCTGGTGGGGCGTCTGCGCGGGTCGGTCCTGCTGCTCGGGCCGCTGCTGGCTCGAAGGGGATCGGCGCGCCTTGCGCAGCCGGGCGGCGATTTTCCGGCCCGGCGCACGATCTCCACGCACGTCCAGGCCCTCTGCGCGCTCGGGGCGCGGGTGGCCGATGGACCAGGCCATCCGCTCGAGGTACCCGACGGCCTGCGCCCGGCATCGCTCTATCTGGACGAGGCGTCGGTGACAGGAACCGAGACGGCGCTGCTGGCGGCTGCCGCCGCGCCGGGCAGGTCGGAGATCCGCCACGCGGCCTGTGAGCCGCACGTCGTCGAGCTGTGTCAGTTCCTCGGGCAGCTCGGCGCCGGGATCGCCGGCGCCGGAACGCCGACGATTACCATCGAGGGCTGCGCCCGATTCGGCGGAGCCCGCCACACGCTCAACGGCGACTACATCGAGGCCGGCAGCTGGGTCGTCGTCGCGGCGATCACGGGCGGGGAAGCCGAGGTGGCTGGCGCACGGCCTGAGGACGTCGAGCCGATCGTCTCGGTCCTGGCGCGAATGAACCTGCAGTGCCACCTGGACGGCGCGGTGATCAAGATCGAACCCTCGTCCCCTCGCGGGATTCCGCGCGTCACAACCGGGCTCTGGCCAGGGTTTCCGAGCGACATCGTCAGCCTGGTGACCGTGCTGGCGACACAGGCCTCGGGCAGCACCCTGATTCACGACTGGATGTACGAGCTGCGCCTGTTTGCGCTCGAACAGCTGAGCGGCATGGGCGCCGACCTCTTCCTGTGCGATCCGCACCGCATCATCATCAGCGGCCCGACGCGCCTGCGTGGCCGAGTCCTCGACGGCCGGGATCTGCGATCCGGGATGGCGCTGATTGCGGCAGGCCTTGCCGCCGATGGCGAGAGCCGCGTCCGGCCGATCGAAACGGTCGAGCGCGGCTACGGGCGCCTTGTCGACAACCTGCGAGCCCTGGGCGCGCGCGTTGAGCGGGTGGAGCGCTGAGGCTACTTCCTGGCCCGCGGCGTGTGAGTCAGCTGGACGGCGAGGCGGCCGTTGAACGTGTTCATGGTCTGATCGCGCGCTGAATCGACCGCCTCCACGTTCAAGTTCCTGATGCTGACCGGGACCCAGTAGAACCCCCTGTCTTCCCGATCACCAAAGAGCAGCGCCCAGCCGGTTTTCGCCATCGGCAGCACCGCCGGGTCGCCGCGGGTCACCGGCGCGTCGTACGACTCGCTGTCCCCGAAGAATCGGCTGAGGCCCACCATGGCCATTCCCGCGCATGGATCGAAGTCTTCGATCCGGGCTGAAACCGGGAAGTCTGCCTGCCTCCATCGACAACCTGGTTCGCGGAACGGGATCGCTGTTGGTGTAGCTCATATAGGCCCCGTCGCCGGTTCCCTTGATGACTTCCTGGTTCGTGTCGGCATCGAACGAGGCGTTGAGCGGGAATTCGCCTTCGAGCTTCCAGTTTTCGACGTGGCCGTTCTCGCCCGTGACCGTGAAGGTGAAGACGAGGTGGAGCTTGAATGACAGGGCGGCCTCCATCGCCGCCTCGGCGTTCTTCGAGGCGCCGCTGTCGGTCAGGAGCCGCGACATTCGCGCCACCCGCATCAACGTCGTCGCCCGCCGGTAGTCGTGCTGCGAGACCAGCTCCCGGGCGATGCTGTCGATGGCGGTGGCCAGGTAGTCGCCGATCTTCGCCAGCAGCTGCTGCTCGTCGTTCCCGTCTCCCCCGATGAGCTGAACCTGCTTGTGGACATCGAGGGCGAAGGCGATGATCGGCGCGATCTTCTCGGGCCTGTTCCGGTAGCTCTTGATCAGGTCGTCGACCTTCTGCAGCTGCCTCCGGAGGAGCTTGATCTCGAAGAAGTAGGTGTCGCCTCCGATGCCGAGCAGTTGGGCCGTCCGCTGGACGTCGAGCAGCTTCTGCATGGCGGGAAGCTCCGGCGCCGAGGCGGCAGCGACGTACGCCTGGGCCGGCTTGCCGTTGACGGGGTCCGACTCGCCCGGGGTGCACTCGAGCGGGATCGACGGCGGCACCTCGACCTGGACCGGCGTCTTGAGGATCGCGCGAACGGCTGCCACGGCCGCTGCGCTGTCCTTTCCGACCTTGCGCTCGATCCGCTTGAGGATTTCTTCGTCAGACGACTCCTGCGGTCCGGCTGTGAGGCTGCCTGGGCGAGCCGCGGCAGCCTCGTTCGCGGATGCCGCGGGCGATGGTTCACGGCCCGACGGGCCGGCGTGTGCGATGGCCGGGGCGGACACGAGGACGGCGGCGAGCACAAGCGATCGGATCACTCTCGACTCCTTTGGCAACTGGTGAGGCAGCGGCCGAGCGGGCCGCGATGGCGGCGCAAGGCCGCGGGAATCATATGTTGGGCCGGCACATCCTGGAAAGCCTGAACGAACGCTGCCGGGATCGTCGGGCCGCCTGAGCGGCCCTCGACCAGAGCGTTGAATGATGGCTGGCGAATCCACTTGCTGTCCCGGCCTTGCGAAGGGAGAATGCGCCGGATACCTGGATACTCCGAGCGTCCAGGCGAACGTTCGCCAGTGCTGCCTCGCGGTGTGGCCGACTGTCTATCGGGTGTTCATCGAGCGCTCGGGTAGAAGGACACAGGACGTCCGCGGCCTGGCCATGAAACGAACTGCTGCCGTAATCTCGATGCTGTTCTGCCTGGGTTGGGCGCAGGCTCCGGAAACCGAAACCTGCCTCCTGCACCAGGCCATCTCGAATCGCGAGGCCATCGTCTACAGGCGCGTCATCCGCTTCGACAGCCAGAACCACGTATTCCACGTCCAGGACTACTACGAGGACGGACAAGTCGAGATGGAAGCCTTCTACACCGCCTTCGACAAGCGGGTGAAGGAGGACTATCAGTGCAACTACCGTTCGAATACCAAGGAAGGGCCGTATACGGAATGGCACCGCAACGGACGCAAGAGGTTCGAGGGCCGTTTCTCGCGGGGCACGCTGAACGGCCTGAGCACCGCCTGGTACGAGAGCGGACAGAAGGAATCGGAGGAGAACAGGCTCGACTCGTGAAGAGGCTGGAGGGAAGGAACCGGAACCTGAGATTCTCCGCCGAAGCCGACATCGGCCACTCGATCCACTGGCAGGTCTACCCGGGCCGGGATCTCTACGACTGGTTGCTTCAATTCGACAGGAAATCGAGAAGGTGAGCGCAGGCGTCGCCGACTCGGGCTTCAGGCCTGCCGTCAGCTGCCCGCCGACGCGCGCAAAACGGTCGAGGCCTCAGGCGTGGTCACAATCCGGCCACAACCGGGTCGCCCGGCTGGCCGTACAAGCGAAAGAGGCGGCTGACACCGCCTCTTTCCTTCGGGATTCTGGTGGACGGCAGGAGGCTCGAACTCCCGACCTCCGCGTTGCGAACGCGGCGCTCTCCCAGCTGAGCTAGCCGCCCGTTGAGACAACAAAAGATCCTACCACGCGACCAGCCTGCGCGGCAACGCGCGAACGCGACGTATTCTCGCCCCTTCCGGCCGGGCCGATTCTGCGCTAGACTCGCTCCGAGCGCGTTCCATCCTGGCCGAGGGCCGAGATCCTTGAACCGGCTGCGGAGCGGCAGAACGTCGATTTCGTCACGCAGGCCGCCAGATTCGCAGACTCGGGCTCGTCTGTCTCGGCGTTCGTGGCGCCGAGGTGCAGAGAGCCCTGAGCCGAAAGCCAATCAAGCAGAAACCTGTCTTGCGAACTCCCATGCCAACCATCAAGCGTCTCGGCGTGCTCACCGGCGGCGGCGATGCCCCCGGCCTGAACGCGGTCATCCGCGCGGTCGTCAAGGCTTCCATCAACAACGGCCTCGAGGTGATCGGGATCGAGGACAGCTTCGGCGGCCTGATCGACGCGTCGCACTGCCGGCCCTTGAGGGCGCGCGACGTGACCGGCATCCTTCGCATCGGCGGCACCGTGCTCGGCACCACCAATCGCGGCGACCCGTTCAAGTACCCCGATCCCGCAAGCGGCGAAACGCGGGACATGTCCTCGAAATGCGTCCGGACCTTCCACGACCTCGGGCTCGATGCCCTCATCGTGATCGGCGGAGACGGCTCGCTCGCCATCGGCCACGATTTCTGGAAGCTCGGGCTCCCGATTGTCGGCGTTCCGAAGACGATCGACAACGACATCTTCGGCACCCTGAACTGTTTCGGCTTCGACACGGCCGTGCAGTTCGCAACCGAGGCCATCGACCGCCTGCACACGACAGCCGAATCCCACCACCGCGTGATGGTGGTCGAAGTCATGGGCCGCAACGCCGGCTGGATTGCGCTGCACGCCGGAGTGGCCGGCGGGGCGGACGTGATCCTGATCCCCGAGATTCCGTTCAGCCTCGAATCGGTCGCGTCGCGGGTCCGCCAGCGCGACGCCTGGGGCGCCCATTTCAGCATCGTCGTGGTGGCTGAAGGCTCCAAGCCGATGGGCGGGGAAGTGGCGCTGCTCTCGGAGGCACGGCCTGGCGTCAACGAGCGCCTGGGCGGGATGGGGCAGCGGGTGGCCTTGGCGCTCGAACCGCTGGCGGGCAAGGAATGCCGGTCGGTGGTGCTCGGGCATCTCCAGCGCGGCGGCGCCCCGACCAGCTTCGATCGCGTGCTGTCGACCCGGTTCGGGGCCAAAGCCGTCGAGGTGGCACTTGCCGGGGACTTCGGGAAGGTCGTGGTGTCGCGGCCGCCGGTGCTCGAGGCCATTCCGCTCGAGGAGGTGGTTCGCAAGATCCGAACCGTGCCGCTCGACAGCGATCTGATGCGGGCCGCGCGGGCGATGGGGATCTGTTTCGGCGACGAGGATCCCGCCGAGCATGAACGGTCGCCGGTCTAGGGGCTAGGGGCTAGGGGCTAGGGGCTAGGGACTAGGGGCTAGGGGCTAGGGACTAGGGGCTAGGGGCTAGGGACTAGGGGCTAGGGACTAGGGGCTAGGGACTAGGGACTAGGGGCTAGGGGCTGGTTGAATCTGGATCACGCTGCGAGCGGACCCATGCCCGGTGGTCGGCCACACTCCGGGTGTCTGAACGCCTCGCGAGCCGGCGGCGAAGCATGACATGACGCAGCCGGGTCCACTCGACGAACGGGCGCCAGACCGCATGGACGAGGCGCCGCTTGATGAGGAAGCGCCAGAGGCGGTTCGATCGCTTGTAGAGGATGGACATCGCCAGGTACGGCAGACACCGCCGTGATCTCCTCCGGGCGCCGGCGCCACACCGATTCGGCCGAGAACAACCTCCGGTAGAGCCAGTCGTACCCGAGTTCCAGCTGCTCGGCCGTCATGTGCCGGGGGCGGAACACGGCGTGCGCGGTGTCGTACTTCGACCAGTCGCGATGCAGCAGCCGTCGCTCCGATTCGAACTGACGGTACAGCGGCGTGCCCGGGTAGGGCGTCAGCACGTGAAAGGTCGCGCATTCGAGCCGGTTGGCGTCGATCCAGTCCGCGGTCCGCTGGAAGACGTCCGCCCGGTCGCCGTCGAAGCCCAGCACGAAGCTGCCGTTCACCGCGATGCCGTGATCGTGCAGCACCCGCACGCGCCCGGCATACTCGCCGCTGCGCGGACCGCGCTTGCCGAGGAAGACGAGGTTGTCGTCCGAGAGCGACTCGAATCCGATGAAGACCGCCATGCAGCCGGCGAGCGCCATTTCGCGCACCAGTCGCGGATCGTCGGTCACATCCAGCGTCACCGCCGCACTCCAGATGACCTTCGACTGCTTCAGCGCACGACTGAGCTCCGACAGGTACTCACGCCGCGCGCCGAGGTTGTTGTCGATGAAGACCGCATAGGGCTGGCCGTCTGATTCGATCTCGCGACGGACCGCATCCACGCTTCGCACGCGGTACGGAACGTGGAGGCCATCGCTGGAAAGGTAACAGAACGAGCAGCGATTGCGGCACCCGCGCGTCGCGATCAGGCTGGTCGTCGTCAGGAAACTCGAACGGGGGACGAGATCACGGCGCGGTGGAGGATCCAGATCGAACCCCCGATCGAAGGACGCCGTGTAGCGAGCCCGGAGTGCGCCGCGATCGATGTCGCCAAGGATCGCCGGCCAGACCTGGACACCGTCGCCGAGCGCGATCGCGTCGGCATGTGCCGCAGCCTCGTCGGGACATGACTGCACGTGCAGGCCGCCGAGCACCACCTTGCTGCCGCGATCGCGAAACCACCGGGACAGTTCGTACGCGCGCCTGGCGAAGGTCAGATGCACGGTGATGCCCACCACCTCCGGCAGGACGTCCAGCCGAGGCAGGCCTTGCAGCAGGTTCTCGTCCCAGCAGTCGACGTGCCAATGCGGAGGCGTGGCCGCGGCGATGCTCGTCAGTGCGAGGGACGGCGTCAATACGTGCTTGGCGAAGCTGCCGTGAGGATCCTTCGGATAGAACGGGTTCAGGAGCAGCGCGCGGCGGGGCTCAATTCGGATCGGCCCGCTCGAGCGCGGCCAGGCGGGCGGCTCGATCATGTCCGGTGGCAGCCACAACGGGCGTCGCGGCTGGTAGAACGGATCGTCGGGCACGCGCTCGAACCACGACGAGATCAACGGAATCCGGACCCCTGTGTCGCGCCGGGGAAGGGCGTTCGAGGGCAGCAGAGAGCTTTGTGGCACAAAGCATCATAGCGTACAGCCGGGGCCTGAGGCTTGAGGCTCAGGGGCTTGGGGCTATAGGGCTAAAGGCTAGTCCCTGGCCTCAAGCCCCACGCCTCAAGCCTCCAGCCTCTGGCCTCAGGCTTCTGGCCTCCAGCCTCCAGCCTCCAGCCTGTGGCCCCAAGCCTCTGTCCTACGCGAGGACGTCCAGGTACTTCAGCGCTCCGCCCGTGTTGAAGAGCACAACCGTGTCCTTGGGCTTGACGAGGCCGTCCGCCTGCATCTTCCGCAGCGCGGTCAGCGTGGCGCCGCCTTCCGGGGCCGCGCTGATGCCTTCGAGCGCGCCGATGGCCTTCATGTCGCGGACCAGGTCGGCGTCGCTCACCGCGACCGCTGTCCCGCCGCTCTCCCTGATCGCCCGCAGGATGAGGAAGTCGCCGATCGCCTTGGGCACGCGCAGCCCATCGGCGCACGTGTGGGCGTTTTCCCACATGTCCGCCTTCTCCTTGCCCTGCTGGTAGGCCCGGATGATCGGCGCGCACCCGTCCGCCTGCACGCTGACCATGCGCGGCCGCCTGCCGGGCGTGATCCAGCCCAGCCGTTCCATCTCCTCGAACGCCTTCCACATGCCGATGATGCCCGTGCCGCCGCCGGTGGGGTAGATGATCCAGTCGGGCAGCCGCCAGTCGAACTGTTCCGCCAGCTCGTAGGCCATCGTCTTCTTGCCCTCGATGCGGTACGGCTCCTTGAGCGTCGACACGTCGTACCAGCCGAGAGGCTTGCCCTTCTCGGCGGCAATCCGCCCGGCATCGGTGATGAGCCCTTCGACCAGCGTAACTTCCGCGCCGTAGAGCTGGCACTCGCGGATGAACGGCACCTTCACGTCGCGCGGCATGAACACCTTCGCCACCAGGCCCGCGCATGCCGCGTAGGCCGCCATGGCGTTGGCGGCATTGCCGGCCGACGGCACCGAGAGCACCTTGGCGCCAAGGTACGACGCCCTGGTCACCGCCGCGGAGAGGCCGCGGGCCTTGAAGGAGTTGGTCGGATTGGGCGATTCGTCCTTGATGTAGAGCGAGGTCAGGCCCAGCGCGCTTCCCAGCCGGCGTGCGTGCACCAGCGGCGTGAAGCCCTCGCCGAGCGACACGGGCTCCTCGCCGTCGAACAGCGGCATCACTTCGCGGTACCGCCACATGTTGGACGGCCGTCCACGCAGCGACTCCTTCGACCACTTCGACGCGGCCGCGAGATCGTACCGGGCGAGCAGGGGAGCGCCGCACGTGCACAGGTGCTGGGGCTGGCGCGGATCGAACGGGCCCGCGCCGCACGGCACGGAACATTCGAGATGGGTGAAATATGACACGGGTTGGCCGCTCCCTTACGGCCTGGAGGCGTGTGAGGATCAAGCCGGCCTGAAGAAGTTTCCGGCGCCAGCCCGGATGAGCCTGCCTTCTGGCGATGATGATTCGAGCACGTTGGGGACCCTGCCGGTTCCTGCGAGGCCGGCGAGCAGCGCAGGGCCGAAGGTGCCTTGGCGGGCGCCAGCCGCCAGCCTGCCCTGAGCGAGCATCGCGAGCCGAAGGGCCGCCAGCCTGCAGCGGACTCGCGCCTAGCGCCTGGTCCCTGGCCCCTATTTCCCCAACAGCTCCGCGTCCTTCTTCTTCTGCAGTTCGTCAAGCAGCTGAATGTGCTGGTCGGTGAGCCGCTGGATCTCGTCGATGCCCTTGCGCTCGTCGTCTTCCGAGACCAGCTTTTCCTTGAGCAGCTTCTTCAGCCGTTCGTTGGCGTCGCGCCGGACCTGTCGCACGCTGTTCCGGCCGTCTTCCGACAGCTTGTGGACGTGCCTCGACAGCTCCTTGCGGCGATCCTCGGTCAGCGACGGGATCGGGATCCGGACCAGCTTGCCGTCATTGGTCGGGTTCAGTCCGAGGTCCGATGCGCGGATCGCCTTGTCGATGGCGCCGAGCAGCGACGGATCGAACGGCTGCGCGACGATCGTCGTCGGATCCGGAACCGAGAGCGTCGCCACCTGGTTGAGCGGCATGCGGGCCCCGTAGGCCTCGACGTGTACCGGTTCGAGGATGTTGATGGTGGCGCGCCCCGTGCGAACCCCGGCCAGCTCGTGGCGCAGGTGCTCGGCGATGGCGTCCATCCGCTTCTTGCTTTCCGCGAACAGGCCCTTCAGATCGGTGACATCCATGTTATTGACCACTCCGCTCGTTCTGGCTCGCCGCGACCCGCAGTCGATCTCGAACTCAGGGCGGCGGCCGGGTGTGTCTGCCGTTACACCTTCACGGTCGTACCGATCGTCTCTCCCATAATCGCCCGCCGCATGTTGCCGGGCGTGAGCAAGTTGAACACGATGATCGGAAGGCGGTTGTCCATGCAGAGCGAAATAGCGGTCGCGTCCATGACCTGCAGCCCGCGCTGGAGCACCTGGAGGTAGGAGATCGTCTCGAAGCGGGTGGCGTCGGGATCCTTCTTGGGATCGGCCGTGTAGATGCCGTCCACCTTGGTCGCCTTCAGGATGACCTCGGCCTTGATCTCGGCCGCGCGCAGGGCGGCCGCCGTGTCGGTGGTGAAGTAGGGATTGCCGGTGCCGGCCGCGAAGACGACCACCCGGCCCTTCTCGAGGTGGCGGATCGCCCGCCGGCGGATGAACGGCTCGGCCACCTCCCGCATCTCGATGGCGGTGAGCACCCGCGACACCACGTTCTCCTGCTCGAGGGCGTCCTGCAGGGCGAGCCCGTTGATGACGGTGGCGAGCATGCCCATGTAGTCGGCCTGGGCACGGTCCATCCCTTGCGCGCTGGCCGCCACGCCGCGAAAGATGTTGCCGCCGCCGATCACGATGGCCACCTGGACCCCGAGCTGCTGAATCTCGCCGACCTCGCGGGCGATCTGGCGCGAGATCTCGCGGTCGATCCCGTACATCTGCGCGCCCATCAGGGCTTCGCCCGACAGTTTCAGCAGGACTCGTGCGTATGCCGGCTTGGTTCCCGTTTGCATCACGGGATCGAATTATAGATCAGGCGTCGGCCTCTCAGGCGCCTTCACCCAGCTTGAACCGCGAGAACCTCGAGATCACCATGTTCTCACCCGTGCGGGCCACGGCCTGCGCCATCATCTGCGCGATGGTCATGCTCGGGTCCTTCACGAACGCCTGGTCGAGCAGCACGGTCTGCTCGTAGAAGGCGCCGAGCTTGCCCTCGACGATCTTCTCGACCACGGCGGCCGGCTTGCCCGAGCCCTCGAACTGCGCGCGGTAGATGGACTTCTCGCGCTCCAGCACGTCGGATGGCACGTCCTCCCGCTTGACGTATCGGGGGTCGGCGGCCGCGATGTGCATCGCGATGTCGTGGACCAGGGTGCTGAACTCGTCGGTGCGGGCCACGAAGTCGGACTCGCAGTTCACCTCGACCAGCACGCCCAGCTTGCCGCCCATGTGAATGTAGCTGGCAACCTGTCCCTGCGAGGTCGATCGGCCCGCGCGCTTGGCGGCGTTGGCCAGCCCGCGTTTGCGCAGCACCGTGATCGCCTCGTCGATGTTGCCGTTGCTCTCGGCGAGCGCGGCCTTGCACTCCATCATCCCGGCGCCCGTCTTCTCCCGAAGGGCCTTGACCTGTTCTGCCGTGATTGCCATGACTCTCTCTTCTCCGCGGTACACAGCACGCGCCGGTCGGAAGGGTTCCGGCCGGCGCGGGTTGCCAATCAGTTCGTCCGGACGGCCGGCCCTGCATCAGGGGGCCGCCAGACAGGGAACGCCTCAGGCCGACGCCGCTGCGGGCCCCGATTCAGGGCGAGGCCTGCGGGCCGGCGGGCGCCCCGCACGGCGCGCGGCGTCGTCGCCGGCGTTCTCGGCCTCGGTCTGCTCGACACGGGCGGACTCGCGCATGCTCCGGCCGGACATGATCGCGTCGGCCACCCGCGAGGTGAACAGGCGAATGGACCGCAGGGCATCGTCGTTGCCCGGGATCACGTAGTCGACCTCTTCCGGATCGCAGTTGGTGTCGACAATGCCCACCACCGGGATCTTCAGCTTGCGCGCCTCGTCGACGGCGATCTTCTCTTTCTTCGTGTCCACGACGAAGATCGCGTCGGGCAGGCGGGACATCATCCGGATGCCGTCGAGATTCTTCTGGAGCTTCTTCTTCTCCTTCTCGACCTTCGCGATTTCCTTCTTGGTGATGGTCTCGTAGCGCCCGTCTGTGGCCATCGCCTCCAGCTCGCGGAGCCGCCCGAGGCTCTTCTGGATGGTCATGAAGTTGGTCAGCAGGCCGCCGAGCCAGCGCTGGTTGACGTAGAACATCCCGCACCGCTGTGCTTCATCCGAGACGGCGTCCTGCGCCTGGCGCTTGGTGCCGACAAAGAGCACCGTGCCGCCCTGCGAGGCCACGCCGGTCACGAATTCCTCTGCATCCCGGAAGAGCCTGGCGGTCTTGCCCAGGTCGATGATGTAGATGCCGTTCCGTTCGCCGAAAATGAACTGCTTCATCTTCGGATTCCAGCGCTTGGTCTGATGGCCGAAGTGGACCCCGGCCTCCAGCAATTCCTTGATGGCGATCCCGCTCAAGCGTCCTCCGTGACTGTCGCGACGGCGCCGGCCCTCGCGAACAAACTAACGTTTGCTGAACTGGAAGCGCTTCCGTGCGCCTGCCAACCCGTACTTCTTCCGTTCCTTGGCCCGCGCGTCGCGCGTCACCAGGCCTTCCTTCTTCAGGCGACCGCGCAGCTCCGCGTTGTACTCGATCAACGCGCGCGTGATGCCGAGCCGCATGGCGCCTGCCTGGCCCGACACCCCGCCGCCGTCGACTGTGGCGAGGATATCGAACTTGTCGGCGGTCTCGGTCAGCAACAGGGGCTGGCGAATCGCCATCCGCAGCGTCTCGGTGGGGAAGAAGTTGGCGAACTCGCGGTCGTTCACCTTGATGGCGCCTGCGCCCGGCCGCAGGAACACCCGGGCTGCGGACTTCTTGCGGCGCCCGGTTCCGTAATACTGGATCACAGCCAAGTTATGCAACCTCGAGCTTGGAGGGTTTCTGGGCGGCGTGGGGATGGTCCGGGCCCGCGTAGACCTTCAGCTTGCGGTACATCGCGTCACCGAGCTTGGTCTTGGGCAGCATGCCTCGGATCGCTTCCTCCACCAGGCGGTTCGGGTTGCGCTGGCGGACGATCTTCGCCCGTTCTTCGCGCAGCCCGCCTTCGAAGCCGCTGTGGCGCCGGTAGATCTTCTGCTCTTCCTTCCGGCCGGTCAGCTTCGCCTTCTTCGAGTTGATGACGACCACGTGGTCGCCCGTGTCGATGTGCGGGGTATAGGTGGCGTGGTGCTTGCCCTGGAGGAGGCGCGCCGCCTGGGTCGCAATCCGGCCCAGCACCTTGCCATCCGCATCAATCACGTGCCAGCGCCGTTCGACGCTGTGAGGTTTCGCCGTGAACGTTCGCATCAGATCGTCTCTACCTCGGGGTTATTCCCAACAACGGCAAACCAAAAGCGTACCAGCCTTTCCGGGCTCTGTCAAGATTGTTGGACCGCGCGTATGCTATAGCCGGGCGGCGAAAGTGCCCGGAACCGGGCTGCCTTACACGTGGGTGCACGCCTCTGCCTGTAGAGTCGGAACACACCGGCCGATAAGAGAGGCGGCCGGAGTTGTTTGGCGCTTCGGCCCGGGTGCCGGGCGTCGCGGTTTCGGCACCGTCAAAGACCTGGCGCCGACGACGATTTTGCACGTACGACCTCGGCCTCGGTCGGTCGTGCGCACAGCGCTGACGAAATGGAGCCCGGATTCAGCGGGTTTGCCGCTGTGGCATCAACCTTGCGCGTAGAGAATCGGGCGGGAGGCCGCCTCGGGCCTCGGAAAGGGTGGGACAGAAGGGTGTTCCGCAGAAGCAAAACGCTGGTCGGACTCGACATCGGCTCGAGCGCCGTGAAGGCGGTCGAGCTGAAGCCGGCGGGGCGATCCTTCAAGGTCGTCTCCTACGGCAGCCACCCGATCTCACCCGACAGCATCGTCGATGGCGCGATCATCGACGGGGCGAGTGTGGCCGACGCGATCCGCCGCACCTTCGAGGGCAGCAAGATCAAGACGACCGACGTCGCGGCGTCACTGTCAGGCAACGCAGTCATCGTCAAGAAAATCAGCCTGCCCGTGATGACCGAGGCCGAGCTGGCCGACTCGATCCAGTGGGAAGCCGAGCAGTACATCCCGTTCGACATCCAGGATGTCAACCTCGACTACCAGATCCTCGATGCGGGCGGTGATGGACGCGGCACGATGGAAGTGCTGCTGGTCGCCGCCAAGAAAGAGAAGATCGCGGACTACACGGGCGTCATCAGCCAGGCCGGCCGTTCGCCCGTGGTGGTGGACGTGGATGCCTTCGCGCTGCAGAACGCCTACGAGGCGAACTACGACCTGGAACCCGATCGCGTCACCGTGCTGATGAACGTCGGGGCCAGCGCGATCAACATCAACATCGTGATGGGCGCCGTCTCGCTGTTCACCCGCGACATCTCGATCGGCGGCAACGCCTACACCGAGGCGATCCAGCGGGAGTTGAACCTGCCGTTCGAAACCGCCGAGCAGCTCAAGCGCGGCATCCCGGTCGAGGGGGCCGCCATCGAGGATGTCGGGCCCGTCCTGCGGGCGGTCACCGAGAACGTGCTGCTCGAAACGCAGAAGACCTTCGACTTCTTCAAAGCCACCGCCTCGGCCGACCGCATCGATCGCATCGTGATGTGCGGCGGAGGATCCAGGCTTCACGATTTCCCGGCCGCCGTCAGCGAGCGATTCGGCGCGCCGGTCGAGCCGTTCAGGCCGTTCCAGCGAATCGCGTTCGATGCCCACAAGCTGGGCGTCGATCCGGACGAGGTCGCCGCGACCTCGGTCGTGGCGGTCGGCCTGGCGCTCAGACGGGCGGGCGACCGATGATTCGCATCAACCTCCTTGCACGGGACAAGAAGCAGCGCGCGCCGCGCCGCCAGAAGACCTCGTCGTTCCAGCCCGGCCAGCAGATCACCGTGGCCTGCACGCTGATCCTGCTCGCGGCCGGTCTCGGCACCGGCTGGTGGTATTGGTCGCTCCGCAAGGATTCGGCCCGGCTCAACGACGAGCTCGCCGCCGCGCAGCAGGAAACCGACCGCCTCCGGACGATCATCGTCCAGGTGCGGCAGTACGAAACGCGCAAGGGCCAGCTCCAGCAGCGGGTCTCGCTCATCGAGCAGCTCAGGCGTGGACAGAGCGGCCCGGTGCACATGCTCGACCAGATCAGCCGCAGCCTGCCCGACATGCTCTGGCTGACCGACCTCAAGCAGACCGGCAACGACGTGCTGATCGCGGGCCGCTGCACGGTGCTGACCTCGCTGTCCGATTTCGTCGGCAACCTCGAGAACACCGGCTGGTTCAAGAGGCCGGTGGAAATTGTCGACAGCCAAGTCGAGAAGACCGCCGCGACCGGGGCCGAGATCATCAAGTTCTCCATCAAAGCGCAATTTGCCCCCCCGCCAGGGTAGAAGAGCCGTGAGACAACCCGGGCGCCAGGCCGTGTCTGGCGCGAGGGTGTTGCGTTCGGGCCGTTCGGCAAGATTGCGTGCAACCGTGTAAAGCCCGGTGGGGTAGACCCCGATACGATACGTGGAGCCATGGAACTGAGCCTCAACAAGATGCCGTGGTACGCCCAGGTGGGCCTGTTCGTCGCAATCGCCATCGGCGGCGTCGCGGCGTTCTACTACCTGTACGCCGCCGACGCGATGGCCGAGATGAACACGCGCCGGCAGCAGCTGGAGTCGCTGCGGACCGACATCAACAAGGGCCTGGCCACCGCGCGGCAGCTGCCGCAGTTCCGCTCGCAGGTGACCGAACTCGAGGCGCGCCTCAACAGCCTGAAGGCCGTGCTGCCCGAGGAGAAGGACTTCGGCGACCTGCTGCGCAATCTCCAGACGCTGGCCACGCAGTCCAGCCTGGCGATTAACGTGTTCAAGCCGGCGCCTGTCGTCACCAGGCAGCTGCACGCGGAATGGCCGATCAACATCGAGCTCGAAGGGACCTATCACAACCTCGGTCTCTTCTTCGATCGGATCAGCCGGTTCTCGCGAATCATCAACGTGGGCAACATCGCCATCAAAGCCCGGGACCGGCAGGAGGCGAACGCGACCATCCAGGTGGCGTGCGTCGCGACCACCTTCGTCCTGCTTCCCGAGAACGCCGCCAAGGCTGCGGCGCCACCAGCGCCCGGCGCCCCGGCCCCGGCCGCTGCTGCCGGAGGAGGTGGCCACTGATGAGGCGCGCCTCTCGTCACATCGGGCGAACGTCACGGCGCGCGGGCGCCTGGGCGTTGTGCGCCCTGTTCTTCGGTGCCGGCATGGCCGGCCTGGCGGCGGCCGCCGAACCCGGTCAGCCCGCTTCCGCTGCCGCGCAGGCCAAGCCTGCCGCGGCACCTCCCGTCGCTGCGCCACAGGCCGGAGCCTATACCTACAACCCTGAGGGGCGGCGCGACCCGTTCGTGAGCCTGATCTCGCGCGGCTTCGACAACAGCGGGCGGCGATCGGGCAAGCCCGCTGAAGGCGTGTCGGGCATGGCGGTCGCCGATCTCATCCTCAAGGGTGTCTTCCAGAGCCGCGGGCGGTACGTGGCGATTGTGCAAGGGCCGGACAACAAGTCGTATACCGTCCGGGTCAACGATCGTCTCTTCGATGGTTTTGTCAGGGCGATCACGTCCAACGAGATCGTGTTGATCCAGGAAGTCAACGATCCACTGTCGGTGTCCAAGCAGCGCGAAGTGCGAAAGTCGCTCCGCGTGGCTTCTGAGCCGAAGTAATGGCACACAAGGATTCCGCAATGTCGAAGGCGGTGGCTCGCCCCAGTTCATTCACCGGCCGGCTCGGTCTTTCGAGCTGGCTGGTGGCACTCGCCGGCACCGTTGCCATCCTGGCCTCGCCGCTCTCGGGAGTGGCGATTGGCCAGGCTCCGCTGCCGCATCTGACGGCGGTGTCGGGCAAAGTCGACGGCAAGACCACGACGGTCGTCATCGAGGTCTCCGAGCCGGTGCCATACGTGGCCACCCAGCCGGATCCCTTTACCGTCCTGGTCGAGTTGCGCAACGTGGACGCCTCTCGGGCCTCGAATCCGCTGGCGCGGAAGGAACTCGAGCAGATCTCTGGTGTCGCCATCGAACAGGGCAAGGCCGACGATGGGGCGACGGTGGCCAGGGTGCGAATCGTGTTGCTGAAGCCCATGAGGTTCATGGTCCGAAGCGCCAAGAACCTGATCTACGTGCAGTTCGACGCCGCCGCGGCCGTCGCGCCGCCCTCCGCCACGGAGCAGCCCGCCGCCGCGACCGGCGTGGCGCCGCCCGCTGCTCAGGCGCCGCCTGCGGTCGAGGCCGCCAAACCCGCCGAACCGGCGCGGGCCCAGCCCGAGCCGGCGGCAAAACCACCCGAGCCGACCGAGTATCCCAAGGCTGCAGGGATTCCGGCGGCGGCTTCAACGGCGGCCAAGCCGGCAGCGGTTGCGAGCGTCCAGAAGCCCTCCCAGCCGGCCGCGCCCGCCGCCTCCACGAAGATTGCCACGACGCTGACGAGCATTCGAGCCACGCCCGAAGCAGGCGGCGTGCGGATCACGCTGGCCGGCAACGGCCGCCTGGTGGCCGGTTCGGTGGCGCCCGTCAAGAATCCGCCCCCGCGCCTGGTGGTCGACCTCCCGAATGTCCGGCCCGGCGTGCCTGCGGTGTTCCCGGTCCAGGGCGGCGGACCAGTCAGGCAAATCCGCATCGCCACCTTCTCCGAGCAGCCGCTCGTCACGCGCGTGGTCCTCGACTTGAACGAGAAGACCTCGCACTCGGTCGAGACCGAGGGCGACTCGATCGTGCTGCTGGTTGGTGAGACCGGCGCTGCGGCGCCGGCCGCCGTGCCAGCCGCGCCAACCGTGCCAGTCGCGACGCCGGCAGCCGCGACCAAGGCCGCTGCACCGCCCGAGCGCCGCGCTGAGACGCCGGCGCCGGTCAAGGCGGCGGAACCGAAGCCGGAAGCACCGAAGCCTGAACAGCCCAAGGCTCAGGCGGCGAAGCCCGAGCCCGCGCCGGCCGAGGCCACTCGACCCGAGACACCGAGGGCCGAGGTGCGGCCTGCGCCTGCCGCTGCGCCGAGTTCCGTCCAGACCTCCGCCGCGGCCATGGGGCAGATGGTGGCGCAGGCGCGGGGCGAGAAGCAGGTACTCGGGCTTCCCGGTCAGCTTCGACTTCACCGGCGCCGACCTGCGATCGGTCATTCGCACCTTCGCAGAAGATGCCGGGCTCAACATCGTCCTCGATCCGGCCGTGCAAGGCTCGGTCGACGTGAACTTCCGCGACGTGCCCTGGGACCAGGCACTCGATCTGATCCTGCGATCGAACAAGCTCGGATACACCCTCGAAGGCAGCGTGGTTCGCATTGCACCGCTGACCGTGCTCGCCGAGGAAGAGAAGCAGCACCAGGCGCTCGCCGATGCCCAGGCCATGTCGGGGCAGCTCGGCGTGCTGACCCGGTCACTCAGCTATGCGAAGGCCGAGGATCTGAGCGAGCTGCTGCTCAAGAGCACGCTGACCTCCCGCGGCCAGGTGCAGGTGGACAAGCGGACCAACACGATCATCATCCGCGACCTGCCTGCCTCGCTGACCACGGCCGAGACGCTTCTGACGACGCTCGACAAGGCGCAGCCCCAGGTGGAGATCGAGGCCCGGATCGTCCAGACCACGCGCGACGCGTCGCGCGCCCTGGGCGTGCAGTGGGGCCTCAACGCGCGGGCGAACTCCGAGCTGGGCAACACGCTGCCGACCACGTTCCCCGCGCAGGGCAGCGTTGGCGGCCGCCTCGGATCGGTGACCCAGGGCAACCCGACGGGACCCGGGCGATCCAACGTGCCGACTGCCATCAACCTCCCGGTTACGGGAGCCACCAGCGGTGTCGGCATCGCCATGGGTTCGATTACCGGCGCATTCAACCTCGACCTGGCGCTGTCGGCTCTCGAGAAGAAGGGCCAGGGCCGCATTCTTTCCACGCCCCGCGTCATGATGCAGAACAACGTCGAGGCGGAGGTCTACCAGGGCATCCAGATCCCCATCCAGACGATTGCCAACAACACGATCACCGTCACGTTCAAGGATGCGGCACTCAGCCTGAAGGTGACCCCGCAGATTACCGCGTCCAACACCGTCATCATGACCATCGCGCTCGAGAACGCCACGCCTGACTTCAGCCGCCAGGTGAACGGCATTCCGCCAATCGATACCCAGCGGGCCCGGACGCAGGTGCTGGTGAACGACCGCGAGACGACCGTGCTCGGCGGCGTCGTGGTGAACTCGACGCAGTCGACCAACGACAAGGTTCCCTTCCTGAGCCGCATCCCGCTGCTGGGGTGGCTCTTCAAGCGGGACACCGCGGACGACTCGGACCGCGAATTGCTGATCTTCATCACGCCGAGAATCGTCAGGCAGTAGGGCAGCGACGCTCACGACAGGGAGAGGAACGATATGCACGGCACATCGAAGTCCATCGTCGGCATGGCGCGCCGACCTCTGGCCGGCGCCCTCGCCGTGGCGTGGTTGATGTTCAGCGCTTCGTGCGGATACCTCAGCAAGAACGGCCGGTCGCCGGTGTACCTGATCATCGACAGCCTCCAGGCTGCGTCGGGAGCGAAGCCCGCCTCGTTGAGCACGATCCTCGACTCGGACGTGCTGACCTACGTCAAGACCCAGGTGGGCGGCCAGCAGGTCCTGGTGCCGACGGTGTTCGAGGACCCGGGCCAGATCGCGCTTCACGTCGCGCCGAAGGCGCCGGAAGCGACCATCACGCCGACCAACAACATCACGGTGACGCGGTATCACGTGGAATTCAGGCGGTCCGACGGGCGCAACACCCAGGGCGTCGATGTGCCGTACGCCTTTGATGGCGCCGCGACCGGGACGCTCGGCGACGGCTCGGGGACGATCTCCATCATCCTCGTGCGGGCGCAGGCCAAGCTCGAGGCCCCGCTCAAGGCGCTGGTCGGCGGCGGCGGCGCGAGCCTGATTTCGACGATCGCCGAGGTGACGATCTACGGGCGTGATCAGAACGGAAACGACATTACGGTGACCGGGAGCATCTCGGTCAACTTCGCCGACTGGGGAGACCCGGCGTAGCCGGCCCGGAGCCGGCACGCGGCCTGAGCGCTCCTCAGGCGCCTCTGATGATCCCTCGCCGGCCCTGGCGCGGCCGGGGCGGCTGAATCGGAGTGGCGCCCAGGCAGGCGGGCAGGCGGTTCTTGCGAGTGAGGCGTCGAAGCGGACAGGCCGCTTTCGGGGCCCTAAGGTCTTATTCTTATTCGATTGAGGCACGGAATATGTGGCGCTGGAAACTGGTCGTTGTGGTGTTCGCAGCCGTCACGCTGCTGATCCCCGCCTGCACGTCGAAAAAACAGGCGGCGCCGGCCCTGACCGGCCCCTCTGAGATGGCGCTGTCCGTGTCGATACAGGCCATCCCGGACGTCCTGCGTCAGGACGGAGCCTCGCAATCACGGGTCACGATCCTGGCCCGCGATGCCGGCGCGCAGCCCGTTCGGAACCTGTCCCTGCGGCTGGACATCACGGTGGGCGGAGTCCTGGTCGACTATGGGCAGCTGTCGGCCAAGAACCTCGTGACCGGATCCGACGGCACGTCGCAGGTCACCTACACCGCGCCCGCACCATCGTCGGACCCGTCGAGCCAGGGAGGCGTGATCGACCTCCTGGTGACGCCGGTCGGATCCGACTACGCCAACAGCCTGTCGCGCTCAGTCAGCATCCGGCTGGTGCCGCCAGGGGTCATTCTGCCGCCCGGCACGCCGCCGGTGCCCAAGTTCGTGTTCTCGCCAAGCGCGCCGCTCGCGCTGAGCGACGTCACCTTTGACGCGTCCTCCACGACGTCGAGCAGCCCGATCACCTCCGTGATGTGGAATTTCGGCGACGGCACGACCGGCAGCGGCGTGGTCGTCAAGCACCAGTTCCAGTTGCCGGGCACCTACACGGTGACGCTGACCGTGATCGACTCCACGAATCTGTCGGCGTCCACGACCCAGACGGTGACCGTGGTGACGAGCGGTACCCCCAAGGCGTCGTTCTTCTTCTCGCCCAGCAAGCCCGGGGTGGGTGCCGACGTCGTGTTCAATGCGGGCACGTCGACGGCTGCCACGGGCCGGCACCTTGTTGCCTATGACTGGGATTTCGGGACCGGGCGCACGGCCAGCGGCGTGACCGTTACCAAGACAGGTGGCTACGACAAGGTCGGTGACTACGTCGTGACGCTGGTGGTGACCGATGACATCGGCCAGACGGCGATGGCCACCAACACCGTCACGGTGGGTCCGTCGACTGACCCGTTCGTCTCGTTCCTCTTCTCTCCGACCGATCCGGCAGTCGGTGATCCGGTGACCTTCGATGCGTCGGCGTCGACGAGCTCGGTCGGCATCAAGTCCTACGCCTGGGACTTCGGGGACGGCGGCACCGATTCGACGACCTCGAGACCGGTCCACCACTACGGGGGCGCGCGCACCTACGTCGTCACGCTCACGGTGACCGACAACAGCAACAGGACTGCGACGACGACCAAGAACGTCGCCGTGAAATGACACCGGGACCAGAGAACGACCGCATTGAAGACCTTCGACGCCGGCTCCAGAAGGATCCGGCGTCGATCGCCTTCGCCCAGCTGGCCGAGGAACTGAGACGCGCCGGCCGGTTCAAAGACGCCATCGACGCGTGCCGCACCGGGCTCGCGCACCATCCCGGCTACCTCTCGGCCCGCGTCACGCTTGGGCGCGCGCTGCTGGAAAGCGGCGAGCTGGACGCCGCCTACGTCGAACTGGCCGACGTACTCAGGGTGGCACCCGAGAACCTCGCCGCCATCCGCGGCCTGGCCGAAGTACACCGGCGAAGAGGAGAGCTGCCCGAGGCGCTCGAGCAATACCGGGCCGCTTTCGAGCTCGCCCGCAACGACCCGGGCATCGACCAGATCGTCCGCGAAATCCGCAAGGAGATCGAGCCGACCCTCGCGGCGCCGGCGGTGAGCTTTCCGTCGGGTGCTACGCTCGGGCCTGTCTCCGTCGCGCCGCCTCCGGGACCCGGGTCCGCAGCGGCGCCACCACCGGCATCACCGATGACATCCGACGCCTCGGCCGCGATCGAGAGCCGCCGGGCCGAGCGAATCGTCCAGCACCTCGAGCGGTGGCTCGAGGCCCTTCTCGCCGATCGCCGCTCCCGCCTCATGAGAACCTGACTAGGGGCTAGGGGCTAGGGGACTAGGGGCTAGGGGCTGGGGGCTAGGGATAGGCGCCAGGCGCTGGTTGGGGCTTGCTGAACCGCCACAATCCGAGTCGCAGTGGAGAACGAGCAGCGTGATCCGATTCCCACTAGCCCCTAGCGCCTAGCCCCTAGCCCAAGTTCGTCACGAAACGGGGCAGCGGTTCCCAAATCCTCGGAAATTCGCTCAGGACGCGGCTGAGTCTGCACTACATTCGGCGTTCCATTCCAGGTGTGCGGGGATGGTGACGTCGAGCTGATCGAGCAAGCGTTGCTGCTCGCGGGTGGGCGTGGCGACCCGGCGGAGCCGAATCTCGCGCCCATCGGTGGTCGGCAGGATGATGTCGGCCGTCTGGACCGTGACGAGCTGGGCGAGGGCGCGCGCCGGGGTGAGACCGGTCCCGCTCTGCCGGAGCCGATGCTTCAGTGTCACCCACAGCGCGTAGCCGAGAAACGCGACCAGGATGTGGGCCTTCACCCGGCGCTCGAGTTGATGGAAGAGGGGCCGGATGGCGAGCGCGCTCTTCAGGGTTCGAAACGCGGCTTCCGCCTCGGTGAGCTGGATGTACTTGGTCCAGAGTTCCTCCGCGTGCTGGCCCTCGAGATTGGTGCGCAGCAGATACGCGCCTTCGCGCGCCTCGCGCCAGGCGCGCCGCTCCTCGAGGAGGTGCCACGCGAGGTGCAGGCGGCCGTCCCGCTCCTCGACGGCCATCGCATACAGATCGGCGACCATGGGATAGCGGGCTTGGAGGCGTCCGAGGGCGCGCTCGATCTTGGCGCGGTCCTTCAGGTGCCCTGCGGCCACGCGTCGCTCGAGGCCGCGGAGCGCCGTCTCGAGCCGCGTGGAAAAGCGGCGCCGAATGGCGAGTTCCTTCTCGCGCCGGGCGGTGGAACGACAGAGCACATACGTTTCCTGGCCGCCGGGCATCGGCACGAGTTGCGCTTCGACCTCGTCGCGCACCTGCGTCCACGAGCCTTCGAGCAAGGCGCGCTCGACCGTGCGCAGTTTGGCGCGGGGGGTGCCCACCAGGTACTGCCCGCCCCGCCGGCGCAGCGCGGCCAGGTTGGCTTCACTCACGATGCCGCGGTCGAAGACCCAGACCCGGCGCGCCTGGCCGTACTTCCGTTCGACCATCCGCATCACCGTCTCGAGGGTGGTGACATCGGTCCGGTCCCCATCAAAGGTCTCGTAGCTGAGCGGAAACCCGTCCACGTTCACGATGAGCGCGAGCACGACTTGTTTGCAGTCCCCGCGATGATCCCGACTGTAGCCGCGCTGGAGCATCGGATTCTTCGGCGCGGCGCCCTCGACGTAGCTGCTCGTCAGGTCATAGAGCAAGACGTCGAATTCCGCCGCAAACAACTCCCCAAAGCGCGTCCGCAGATGCCGCTCCAAGTCGGTCTTGTGCGGCAGCAGCTGATCCAGGGTCCGATACAAGCGGCTGTCGTTGATCGTGCCCTCAGGCAAATGCAGCAGGTCGTCGAGCGCGGTCGTCGGGTACCACCGCTCCTCGATCGCCAATTCGCTGCCCGGCGCGCAGAGGCGATTGATGGCCAGTAGCGCGGCCACGCGCGACCACGGCACCTCGGCCGGGGTCTGATCCACCTGCGCTTCGAAGAAGGTATCGAGCTGCAACTGCTGCCACAGCGTCAGCCCCACCAGGCACGGCCCCAGTTGGCGCAGGCGCTCCACCCGCACGCGCTGCACCAGGACCTGCGCCACCTCCTCGTCGTCGGACGGCGGCACACGGTCCGCGGGAAACAACGCCAGCTGATGGCGGTCCCCAGCCTCATTGAAGACCTCGATCGTCTTCAGCCAGCGGCCCTGCGCGGAATCGTTCAGCTCACCGAGATGACAGAGGATCCGTTGTCGCGGGCCATCCGGCGTGCGGATCGTCTCGACCAGCGACCAGTAGGTGTGCCGCTTGCCATCCTTGTCGCGATGGTGGGCGCGCAGGAACATCGCGACCGATGGTCGCACGCGTGATCACCGGTCGCAAGAGGGTAGGTCTGCACTACATCGCAAATCGCAGGGGCCGACACTCAGGACAAAGGACTTAGCGCGATCAGGGACGCAGAAATCCGCTCACATCCCCGTTTCGTGACGAAGATGGGCTAGCGCCTAGCCCCTAGCCCCTAGCCCCTGTTTCTGTCGTCTGCCCTAGTGCGCCTGGCGCCTTCCGCCGCTTTTTGTGCGACAATACCCCTCCTCATGACCCTACCGTCGCCGGACTTGTTTTCGGCCCGCCACGCTCGCGTCAGAGAGGCCGTCCAGCGCGAACGCCTGGACGCCCTGGTTCTGGTCCACTTGCCCAATGTCCGTTACCTGACGGGATTTGCCGGAAGCGCAGCGGCAGTGGTTGTCACGCCGAGCCGTCTCGTCCTGATCACCGACTCCCGCTACGTCACCGTGGTGGAACGGGACCTGATGCCGAACTGCCCGGGCCTCGAGCTGGCGCAGGTCGAGCCAACCTACGATCAGACGATTTGCGCGGTCCTGGGCGGGATGAAGGCAACCAGGACCGGGATCGAGTCGGCCTATCTCCCGGTTGGCCGTTACAGCTGGCTGAGGGCGGCTCTCTCCGCCGCGTCTGGAACAGAGGGGCCGGGAGTCGAGCTGGTCGAGACCTCACGACTGGTCGAGGCGGAACGGCTCACGAAAGACACCTTCGAACAGGCGACGCTCCGGCGGGCAGGCGCCATGATCAGCACGGTTGCCGGCGACATCGTCTCCGAGCTGCGCGCGGGGCTGTCCGAATCACAGATTGCGGCCGATATCGATTGGGCCATCAAGACGGCCGGCTTCGAGGGCCCGTCGTTCGACACGATCGTGGCTTCGGGCCCAAACGGCGCGCTGCCGCACGCCCGGCCCGGCGGCCGGTGCCTGCAGTCGGGCGACCTGGTCGTATTGGACTTCGGCGGCATTCTCGACGGATACTGCGTCGATCTGACCCGCACGGTCAGCGTCGGGGCGCCCGGGGCCGAGGCCGGCCGCGTGTATGACGCCGTGCTCGCGGCCCAGGAGGCCGCCATCCTGGCCACGCAGCCTGGAGCCCGCGTCAGCGACGTGGACCAGGCGGCACGGGAGGTCCTGAACGGGCGCGGCCTGGGCCACGCCTTCGTCCACGCGACGGGGCACGGGCTGGGACTCGAGATTCACGAAGAGCCGCGGGTGGGCCCTGCCAAGGCGGGGGTCCCGGGTGTCGCGCCGGCCGGCAGGGACGAGATCCTGCGGCCCGGCATCGTGATCACGATCGAACCCGGCGCCTACCTGCCAGACTGGGGCGGTGTGCGCATCGAAGACGATATCCTGGTGACGGACCAGGGCTGTGAAGTCCTGACACGCGCCTCGCGGGCGCTCTCGGTGGTGTGACACGATGAATGTAGACGATCTGAAAGAGATCCTTGATCTGGTACGTGAGCACGACCTGACCGAGTTCGAACTCGAGCGCGAGGGCCTCAAGCTGAAGGTCAAGAAGGCCGGGCCCTGGTCGCCCGCGCCTGCGCCGGGTGCGTACGCTCCGCTGCCGGCCATTGCGCTTCCCGCCCAGGCGCCGGCGCCCCAGGCGGGGCCGGCCTCGCCCGCGCGGTCCTCCTCGGAGGCCCCGGCGGGAGAGGGCGTCGACCTGGCGGTGGTGAAGTCGCCGATCGTCGGGACCTTCTACCGGGCACCCGAGCCGAACGCGCCGCCGTTTGTCGAGACCGGCGGGCCGGTGAAGAAGGGCCAGGTGCTCTGCATCATCGAAGCGATGAAGCTGATGAACGAGATCGAATCCGACTACGAGGGCGAGGTCGTGACGATCTACGTCGAGAACGGCCAGCCGGTCCAGTATGGCGAGCGGCTGTTCGCGATCCGGGTCAAGTAATGTTCAAGAAGATTCTCATCGCGAACCGCGGCGAGATCGCGCTTCGAGTCATCCTGGCGTGCCGCGAGATGGGCATCCGGACGGTCGCCGTGTACTCCGAAGCGGACGAGAACTCGCTGCACGTGCGTTTTGCCGACGAGGACGTCTGCATCGGCCCGCCGCGGGCCGCGGACAGCTATCTCAACGTGCCGGCCGTCATCAGCGCCGCCGAGATCACCGGCGCCGACGCCATCCATCCCGGCTACGGGTTCCTGGCCGAGAGCGCCTACCTGGCCGAGGTCTGCGAGGCGTGCCACATCAAGTTCATCGGGCCCGATCCGCAGGTCATCCGCCTGATGGGCGACAAGGCCCGGGCGCGGCGCGTCATGAAGAAGGCCGGCGTGCCCGTGCTGCCCGGGTCCGAGGGCATCGTCGAGTCGGAAGAGAAGGCCCTGAAGATTGCGCGCGACATCGGCTTTCCCGTGCTGATCAAGGCGACCGCCGGCGGCGGCGGGCGGGGCATGCGGATTGTCAACGCGGCCAACGAGCTCTCCCGCGCGTTCCGGACCGCGTCGCGCGAGGCGGAGGCGGCCTTCGGCGTGGGCGACGTCTACGTCGAGAAGTACCTGCTGTCGCCGCGCCACATCGAGTTCCAGATCCTCGGCGACCATCACGGCGCCGTCGTGCACCTGGGCGAGCGCGAGTGCTCGATCCAGCGCCGACACCAGAAGCTGCTCGAGGAATCGCCGTCGCCGGTGCTGACCGACAAGATGCGCCGCAAGATCGGCGGCATCGTCGTGGACGCGGCCAAGGAAGTCCAGTACACGAACGCCGGGACCTTCGAGTTCCTGATGGACCCCGACGGCCACTTCTACTTCATGGAGGCCAACACCCGCCTCCAGGTCGAGCACGGCGTCACCGAGCTCGTGACGGGCATCGACATCGTGAAGGAGCAGATCCGCATCGCCGCCGGCGAGCGGCTGTCGTTCAAGCAGAGCGAGGTGACCTTCTCCGGCCATGCGATCGAGTGCCGCGTGAACGCCGAGGATCCCGTCACCTTCATGTCCTCGCCCGGCACGATCACCGCCTTCAGCATGCCCGGCGGACCCGGGACCCGCATCGACACGGCCACCCACGCGGAGGCCGTGATTTCGCCGTACTACGACTCGATGATCGCCAAGATCCTCACGCACGGCCGCGACCGCCAGGAAGCGATCGCGCGGATGCGCCGCACGCTCGAGATGACGGTGGTCGAGGGCATCAAGACCACCATCCCGGTGCAGCTGCGGATCCTGAACGATCCCGACTTCCAGGCCGGCCGCTTCAGCACGGCGTTCATGGAGCGGTTCGCGTCGAAGGAGCCCGCCGCGGGCAAGCTGGCCCAGGCAGGGTAGTCGCCCGAGTCGAGCGCCCGGTTCCTCTGCAATCGCGCGTGCCCGCCGCGACCCGGCGGCGGGGCGATCGACGGGCCGGCCTCGACCGATCCGCCGCCAGCGGGATGGTGTCTTCGTGGTAACCCGGCCCGATTCCGATCCGCCGATCACTCCCTTTCAATCCGTCCCTCCACGCCCGCTCGCTCAGCTCTACTGCATCGTCGACGATGAAGTCGCCCTCCGCGCGGGTTGGGGAGCGGTTGACCTTGCGCGGGCGTACCTGGAAGGCGGCGCCCGCCTGCTCCAGGTTCGCGCGAAGCATCTCGGCGCCGGTGCCCTGCTGAGGCTGTGCGAGGAGGTGATGGAGCTCTCGCGCGGCCATGGCGCGGCCGTCATCGTCAACGACCGGGCCGATGTCGCCCTGCTGGCGGGAGCCGAGGGTGTGCACGTCGGTCAGACGGATGTGCCCGTGCCGGGCGTTCGCGCCGTGCTGGGACCGGGCCGCAGCGTCGGGCTGTCGACGCACAGCGAGGCGCAGATCAGGGCCGCCCTCGATCAGGACATTTCGTACCTGGCGGTGGGCCCCGTGTATCGCACCGGCACGAAGGCGACCGGGTACGACCAGGTGGGCCTCGACCTCGTGCGGTTTGCGGCGCGGTCGGCGCGCGAAGCCGCCGAAGCGGCCGGGCGGGTGAGGGTGCCGGTGGTCGCCATCGGCGGCATCACACTCGACCGCGCGCCGGACGTCCTGGCGGCGGGCGCCTCGTCTGTGGCCGTGATCTCCGACCTGTTGTCGACGGGCGATCCGGCGACCAGAGTTCGATTGTATCTGTCCCAATTGGCCGTATAATGCCCCGACCTGTCATCTCTGGCGCGCCTGTCGTGCGATGGCCCGAGCCTCAGGTTCCTGGCCGTCGCTGAATGTGTCACTGGAGGATTATTCGATGTCATCGCTCTTCGCCGTGAAATCGATGGAGACGTTGAGGGCCGAGGCGGCCGAGACGGGCGAGCACAGCCTGAAGCGCGTGCTCGGGCCCGTCAACCTCATCACCCTTGGCATTGGCGCGATCATCGGCACGGGCATTTTCGTGCTGACCGGGCAGGCCGCCGCGCAATATGCGGGCCCCGCGATCGTGCTGTCGATGTTGCTCGCCGGCGTGGCCAGCGCGCTGGCCGGCCTGTGCTACGCGGAGTTCGCGTCGAGCGTGCCGATCGCCGGGTCGGCTTACACGTATGGTTACGCCACGCTCGGCGAGTTCTTCGCGTGGATCATCGGCTGGGACCTGATCCTCGAGTACGCGCTGGGCGCGGCGACGGTGGCCGTCGGGTGGTCCGGCTACGTCGTGAGCTTCCTGGCCGACTTCGGGCTTCTCATCCCGCCGGCCTACACGGCGCCCTTCGGCGCGGACCTGGTCGAGACGAGCCCGGGCCACTGGCAGATCCTGGCCGCGAATCTCGCCGAGCAGTTGAGGGGCCAGGGCATCGACCCCGCCAGCCTCGCGCACATCACCGGCATCATCAACCTGCCGGCCATGCTCATCGCGGTCCTGGTGACGATCCTGCTGGTCGTCGGCATCAAGGAATCGGCCAACGTCAACTCCGTGATCGTGATCGTCAAGGTGGCGGTGGTGCTGCTGGTGATCGTCGCCGGCGCCGCCTTCGTGAAGACCGCCAACTGGCACCCGTTCATTCCGCCGAACCGGGGATCGTTCGGTGACTTCGGATGGAGCGGGATTGCGCGCGGCGCGGGCGTGATCTTCTTCGCCTACATCGGGTTCGACGCGGTGTCGACCGCGGCCCAGGAGGCGAAGAACCCCCAGCGCGACATGCCGATCGGCATCCTCGGATCGCTCGTGATCTGCACCGTGCTCTACGTGGCGGTCTCGCTGGTGATGGTCGGCCTCGTGCCCTACACGGAGCTGGGCGTCGCCGCCCCGATGGCGGTGGCCATCGACGCAGCGCGCGTGTCGGCGCAGGGCACCTTCTGGTCCGGCCTGATCAACACCCTGCCGTTCATGGTCAAGCTCGGCGCCATCGCGGGCCTCAGCTCGGTCATGGTCGTCATGATGCTCGGCCAGCCGCGCATCTTCTACTCGATGGCCCACGATGGCCTGCTCCCCGCCTGGGCGAAGAAGATCCACCCGCGGTTCCGCACGCCGCACATCACCACGATCGTGACCGGCGTCGCCGTGGCCATCGCCGCGGGCTTCACGCCCATCACCATCCTGGGCGAGCTGGTCAGCGTGGGCACGCTGCTCGCCTTCGTCATCGTGTCGCTCGGGATCATCTTCCTGCGCAAGAACCGTCCCGACGTGAAGGCGCCGTTCCGGACGCCGTTCGTGCCGTGGGTGCCGATTCTGTCGGCGCTGGTGTCGCTGGCGCTGATGGCCAGCCTGCCGCTCCCGACCTGGGAACGGCTGATCATCTGGATGATCATCGGCATCGCGATCTACTTCGGCTACGGCTATAGCCACAGCGAGCTGCGCAAGCGGATCCTGGCGGGCGGCAAATAAGGGATCCGGCGGGAGTCATGGAGAAGGGCGATCGTCCACGGCGGCTGATCGGGCCGCAGCTGGCCGTCGCCCTTCTCGTTACGGTTGTGGCCGGGGGCACCCTCGGCTACGTGGTGATCGAAGGCTGGAACGCGTGGGACGCGTTCTTCATGACGGTCACCACCATCACCACGGTCGGCTACCGCGAGATCCATCCCCTTTCCTTCGCAGGACAGGCGTTCACGGTCGCGCTCATCACGGCCGGCGTCGGCACCGCGTTCTACACCTTCACGCTGCTCGCCACCGTGGTGGTCGAGGGCGGCCTGCACAAGAAACTGTCCGATCGACGGCGGACCCGCATGCTGGACGAGCTCAAGGACCACTTCATCGTCTGCGGCTATGGCCGCATCGGCAGCACGATTGTCGACGAGTTCCAGCGTCAGCACGTGCCCTGCGTGGTGATCGAGCGGAACCCCGAGCGCGTGCACGAGGTGATCGCCCGCGGCGGTCTCGCGGTCGAGGCCGACGCCAGCCGCGAGGAGGTGCTCAAGCGCGTGGGCATCGACTTCGCCCGGGGGCTCATCGCGGCGGTCGGGACCGACGCCGAGAACGTCTATACCGTGCTGACCGCGCGGGTGATGCGGCCCGACCTGTACATCATCGGCCGCGCCGAAACCGAGGACGCCGAGCGCAAGCTGCTGCGGGCCGGCGCCAACCGCGTCGTCTCGCCCTACCGCATCGGCGCCTCGCACCTCGCGCAGACGGCGTTCCGGCCGGCGGTGGTCGACTTCTTCGCCGTCGCCAACAGCTCCGAGCACCTCGAGCTCGCCATCGAGCAGGTCACTATCGCCGAGCGGGCGGCCATGGCAGGGCAGTCGATCATCGAGGCGAACGTCCGCCAGCGCTTCGGCGTGATCGCGGTGGGCATTCAGCGCCGCCGGGGGCGCATGGAATTCAATCCGCCGGGGGACGCACGGATGGAGGCCGGCGATCAGCTGGTCGTCCTGGGCCCGGTTGACGGGCTGCGTCAGCTCGAGCTGGCCGCAGCCCGGGACGAGTGAGTATCCTGAACGTATGGCCGCACGGATTCTTGATGGGAACGCAGTTGCCGGCGCGATTCGAGCCGAGCTCGCGCCCCGGGTTCAGGCCTTCACCAGCCGGCACGGCAGGCCACCAGGCCTGGGCATCGTGCTGGCGGGCGATCGATCCCGGCTCGGAAGTCTACGTCCGGAACAAGCTCCGGTCTGCTGCCGAGATCGGCGTCCGCGCCGAGCTCGAGCGCCTGAGCGCCACCTCCAGCCTTGCCGAGGTCCTGGCGCTGGTCGACACGCTCAACCGGCGGGCCGACATCGACGGGATGATCGTGCAGTCGCCCCTTCCTGAGTCCATGGGCCCCGACGCGGAGGCGCGCGTGGTAGAGGTGATGAACCCGGACAAGGACGTCGACGGGTTCACCGCGGTGAATGTCGGGCGGCTGGTGCAGAACCGGCCCGGGCTGGCGGCGTGCACGCCGTCCGGGGTCATGGAACTCCTCGATCGGTCGGGCATCGCGCTGGAGGGACGCCGCGCCGTGGTCATCGGCCGCAGCGACATCGTCGGCAAGCCGATGGCGCTGCTGCTGCTGCATCGCCACGCCACCGTGACGATGTGCCACTCGCGGACGCGCGACCTGCCGGCGATCGCGAGGACGGCCGACATCCTGGTGGCCGCCATCGGACGCCCGGCCTTCGTCACCCGGAATTCGTGAAGCCGGGCGCCACGGTGATCGACGTGGGCACCTCGCGCGTCACCGATCCGGCGCTCATCGCCCGGTGGTTCCCCGCGGGATCGCCGCGCCTGGCGACGTTCGCGAAGAACGGGTCGCTGATGGTGGGCGACGTTCACCCGTCGGTCGCCGACGTCGCCGGCGCGCTGACGCCGGTCCCGGGTGGGGTGGGACCGCTCACGGTGGCCATGCTGCTCGCCAATACCGTGCGGGCGGCCGAGACCCGCGGAAGCCGGTAATGCTCCGCGTCGCGCTCACCGGCGGCATCGCAACCGGGAAGACGTGCGTGCTGGCGCGCTTGCGCGCCCACGGCGTCGCGGTCATCGAGTCGGACATCCTGGCGCACGAGGTGATCGCGCCGGGCACGCCAGGCGCCGACCTGGTGCGTCGCCGGTTCGGACCGCAGGTGTCGGGGGAGGGCGGTGCCGATCGATCGAGGCCGCCTTGGCGACCTCGTGTTCGCCGATCCGGTTGCCCGGAGGGACCTCGAGGCCATCGTCCATCCGGCCGTCTACGAACGCATCGGACGGTGGTTCGGCGAGCTGGCCGCGGCCGGACAGACGATCGGCGTCGCCGAGATCCCGCTCCTCTACGAGACCGGGCACCAGTCCGATTTCGATCGCGTCATCGTCACGGCGTGCGAGGCGGCCGAGCAGGTCCGGCGGGTCATCGCGCGCAGCGGACTGACCGAGCCGCGAGTGCTCCAGCGCATCGCTGCGCAGATGCCGGTTGAGGAAAAGACGCGGCTGGCCGACTACGTGATCCGGACCGACGGGACGATCGACGACACCAACCGGCGGACCGACGAGGTCTTCCTGGCGCTCACCGCGACGGCCGGCGAATAGCCTCTCCAAATGCGCGCGGCCTTATGTAATACTGTTTCGGACGTGACGCACCCCCCAATTCCGCGCTCCCTCGGACTCGTGTTCGCCCTGGCCGCATCCAGCCTGATCGTTTCAGGCTGTGGCGGGTCGACACCGGGCTCCGTCGTGCCGCCAACCCCGGTTCTGGCCGTGACGGCGGTCTCGCCAAACCGCGGCGCCACCATTGGAACGACCGACGTCACCGTCACCGGGACGGCCTTCGCCGCCGGCATGACCGTGACCATCGGCGGCACGGCGGCTACCAACGTGCGCTTTCAGAGTTCCACGTCCGTGCAGGCGACGGTCGGGCCGCACGATGCCGGCCAGGTCGATGTCGCCGTCTCGCTCGACGGGAGGACCGCCACGCTGCCGGGTGCGTTCACATACGCGCCGCCTGCGGAGAGCACGTTGCCGACAGGTCACCGCGTTCGCCACCCAGGGGAGCCAACTCGGCTCGCCACAGGGCGGATTCGTGGAAGCCGGCGACGAAATCGTCGTCACCGCCACCGTGCTGACGCCAGACACGCCGCTCGATCGCCTGACTCTCGAATGGAGCGCGGACAAGGGCACCATCACCGGGAACTGGCGCCTCGGCTCGCTGGAGGGCGCCGGCGCGCGGACAGCTCGCGACGTCCCCGACGAATGCGACGCTGACGCTGAGAATCACCAAGTCGGTCGACGTGGTCCGGTCGTATCCGACGGCTTCAACCATCAGCGTGACCGCCAGCACCTCGGTTATCGTTCACGATTCGATCAAGGAAGTGTCGGACCTGTCGGTGCTGTTCCTGGAGGACTTCTCGAACTCGACCATGCCCGCCCCGCAAGTGGTGCGCAACTTCTGGGACGGGTGCCCGGGCAAGTCGAGCGAGCTGGGCGACGTTCAGAACAACCGGAATCTGTTCACCATCTTCAACCACACGATCTCCCCGCCGAGTTCGGCGACGATCAACTATCGGAGGGGTGTGCGATTTCCGGAGCCGGCCTGGCGACGCCTGCGTCGCGGTGCCGGTGTACTGGCATTCGCTTGCGGATCTCGAACAAGCAGACCGAAACGACCATCGGTATCGACTATCTGTCGGCCGTCTACCGCGACGCGAAGTGGTGGCTGTGCGACAGCGACTTCGGCAACTACACTATCCAATACCCTGGGCTACCGGCCTTCAAGAAGTAGGCTGTTCGACCGCGCTGCCCGCCTCGACTTCCTTGGCGGGAGCGATCCGATCCTCGACGAAGGTGTCCCACTCGTGGCAGTGGGGACACTGCCACAGCAGCTCCGTGCTCCGGTAGTGGCACCGCTGGCAGACGTGCGGGTCGAGGTAGAACACCGACTGGCGCGTCAGCTCGATGTAGCGTTGCACCAGGCCGCGGTCGAGGCGCAGCGACAGGAGCGTCTGCCAGATCGCCTGGTGGATGGTCAGCGCGTGGGGGTTCTGCGCCAGCGCCTCGAAGAGCAGTTCCAGCGCCTCGGTTTCTCCGCCGCGCGCCGCCAGGTGCCGCGCGAGCGCCAGTCGTGCCCGCCAGTCCCTCGGGTTGGCCGCGATCAGCCGCCGGCACAGCTCCTGGAACCGCTGGCCGGGCGCGTTGGCGTACATGGACTCCAGCCGGTCGAACGCCAGGTACGCCCGCTCGGGTGAAACCTCCAGCACGCGTTCCCACGCTTCGGTCGCGGCCGCGAGATTGCCTTCGTGGGACCTGAGATCGCCCAGGTTCAGATATGCCGGTATGGTGCGGACATCCATGTCGACGGCGGCCTTGAAGCGGGCCGTCGCGGCCTGGTAATCCTTCCGCGTCATTTCCTGCTTGCCCAGCTCGTTTTCGAGGAACGCGAGAATCTGCTGGTTGCGCGGCTGGTCGGACTCGTCCGCCGTCTTGACCAGCTGCTGGCGAAGCTGGTACGCCTCGTTCCAGCGATGCTGCTCCTCGCTGAGCTTCTGGAGGTTGACCAGGGCGTACTTGTTCTCGGCGTCCAGCCTCAGGACCTCGTGAAACGCCTCGTACGCCCGGTCGACGAACCCGCCGCGCTTGTAGTCCAGGCCGAGGCACAACAGCACGTAGGCTTGCTCCAGCTTCCGGAGCTTCGGCCGCTGGAGCAGCGACTGGTGAATCGTGATGGCGCGGCCGACCTGGCCCTTCTCGCGGTACAGGTTCCCGAGGATCATGTGGATCTCGAGTGCGTCCTGCATGCGCGCCGCGCGCGTCAGCTCCTCGATGCCAAGGTCGAGCTGATTCGAGACCAGGGCGTTCAGGCCGAGGATGAAGTGAGGCGATTCCCGGGCCCTGCGACGGTCGATCCACCGGCCTTCCTGGATCTTGTACCGCTCCCACAGCTTGCCGGCCAGGATGCCGATGAGCAGGCCGAGCGTGGCCGCGATCAGCGGGCCGTAGTCCTGTATCACGACACCTCCCGCCCTGTGTAGGACGCGACCACGTCGGCCCAGCGACCCTGCGCGCGCAGGATCAGTTCCACCAGCTCGCGCACCGCACCGTGGCCTCCGGGCTTCGACGAGATCCAATGCACGCGTTCGCGCACCTCGGCGACCCCATCCGCCGGCGTGGCCGAGAGGCCGACGCGCTCGATCACGGGCAGGTCGAGCAGATCATCGCCCATGTAGGCCACCTCGTCTTCGGCGAACGAGTGGGCCTCGAGAATCTTCCTCAGCCCTGCGAGCTTGTCGGTGCCGCCGAGCACCACGATCTTGATCCCGAGTTGCGCCGCGCGGAACGCGCTCGCCGCCGATTGGCGGCCCGATAACAGGCCGACCGAGAGGCCCGCATTCGCCGCCCACACGATGGCGGTACCGTCGCGGATGTCGAAGCGCTTCTGCTCGGTTCCATCGTCGGCGAGCAGGAAGGTGCCGTCGGTCAATACACCGTCGACATCGAGCAGCACGAGCCGGATGCGCCCGGCCTTGCGTTCAATGGTTGCGAGGTCCACCGGCACGGCGTCAGGTCTCTCCGCGAGGGAACATCGTTCCAGCCTGGGCCCGGTCGAGCGGGGTGCGCGACAGGCCTAGAACAGTTGCACGCGCCAGAGGTCGTGCAGGTGCAGCACGCCTTCGACGCAGAGCGAGTGGTCCACGACGACGAGCGACGTGATCTTGCGTTCCTCCATGATGCGGAGCGCGTCGACGGCATACTGGTGGCGATCGATCGTCACCGGGTTGCGCGTCATCACGTCCTCTGCAGCACGGCGGGGGAGATCCGGTTCGGTCAGGTGCCGCCGCAGATCGCCATCGGTGATGATGCCGGCCAGCTTCCCGTCCGGCTCGAGCACGCAGGTCATCCCCTTCTTCTTCTCCGAGATCTCGCGGATGACGTCGGGCATCGGCGTGCGGCGGCCGACAGCCGGCATCTGCGCGGCCGGGGTCATCAGCCGCTCGACCCTCAGCAGCCGCTTGCCGAGCTTGCCGCCCGGATGGAGGTTGGCGAAGTCCTCGGGCTGGAAGCCCTTCTCGACCAGCAGCGTGATCGCCAGCGCGTCGCCCATGGCCAGCGCTGCCGTGGTGCTGGCCGTCGGCACCAGGTTCATCGGGCACGCTTCCTGGCTGACGCGGCAGTCGAGCACGACGTCAGCGGCCTGTCCCAGGCTCGACTCGGTCTCGCCGGTCAAGGCGATGAGCCTGGCGCCCAGCCGCCGCACGGTTTCGAGCAGCCGCACGAGCTCTTCGGTCTCGCCGCTCTGCGACAGCGCAACCACCACGTCATCCGCCTGGATGACGCCCAGGTCGCCGTGGAACGCTTCGGCCGGGTGCAGGAAGAAGGCGGGCGTTCCCGTGCTGGACAGCGTGGCCGCGATCTTCCGGCTGATGATGCCGGACTTGCCCATCCCGGTGACGATCACACGGCCCTTGCACTCGAGGAGCAACTGCACGGCCCGCACGAATCGATCGTCCAGGCGATCGGTGAGCGCGAGGATGGCTGCCGACTCGGTGCGGATGACCCGCCTGGCCAGCTCGAGATCGATCATGTCGCGGATCCCTCGCGCCGGATGGCGTCGATGCGGACCAGCCGCCGCAGCAGCGGCTCGAGCCGGTCGAGCGCCAGGGCGTTCTGCGCATCGCTCCTCGCCCGCGGCGGGTCTTCGTGGACTTCGAGAAAGATGCCGTCCGCTCCGGCGGCGAGCCCCGATGGAGCCAGCGTATCGATGTACTCCGCCAGGCCCGCGGTGACGCCGTCGCCGCCTCCCGGCAGCTGCAGGCTGTGTGTCACGTCGAACACGACCGGCACACCCAGTCCCTGCATCATCGGGATGGCGCGCATGTCCACCACCAGGTTGTTGTAGCCGAAGCTGGTGCCGCGCTCGGTCACGAACACATGCTTGTTCCCGGTCGACGTGACTTTCTCGACCGCGTGGCGCATGTCGAGCGGTGCCAGGAACTGGCCCTTCTTGAGGTTGACGGTGCGGTGGGTCCGGGCGGCCGCGACAATCAGGTCCGTCTGGCGGCTGAGGAACGCGGGAATCTGGATCACGTCGGCGACTTCGGCGGCCGGCGCCGCCTGGTGCGGCTCGTGGATGTCGGTCAGGATTGGCACGCCCAGCGCCGCCTTGACCTTGGCGAGCACGCGCAGCCCGTTCTCGAGGCCGGGTCCCCGAAAGGAGCGGACCGACGTCCGGTTCGCCTTGTCGAACGACGCTTTGAACACGAACGGCACGCCGCAGCGCCGGGCAACCTCGAGGATCGCGGCGCCGAGCTCGACGGCGTGGGCCTCGCCCTCGATCACGCACGGGCCGGCGATCAGCACGAAGGGACCGCCGCCGCCGAGGAGATGTGGTCCGATGGGAACCGGTGTCACGCCCGACATTATACGTCGAGCATGGGCGCGGCCATACGTGCCGCCGCGCGCGTCAGCCCGCGTGGTGAACCAGCCGCGCCTGCTCGCCCGGCACGCCGGTGCGCGCGGCCTGGTGCGCCAGGCTTGCTTCCACGAAGCTTGCGAACAGCGGATGCGGGCGCAGCGGCTTCGACTGGAACTCGGGATGGAACTGCACCGCGACGTACCACGGATGGTTGACCAGCTCCATGATCTCGACGAACTTGCCGTCGGGCGACCGTCCCGAGATCCGCGCGCCGTGGGCCACCAGCGAGGGCTCGTAGAGGCGGTTGAACTCGTAGCGGTGGCGGTGCCGCTCGTGCACCAGCGTCGTCCCGTAGACGCGCTGCGCCAGCGACCCCGGCTCGAGCTCGCAGGCGTATTGGCCGAGCCGCATCGTGCCGCCGAGCTCTTCGACGCCCAGCAGATCGCGCAGCTTGTAGATCACCTTGTGCGGCGCCTGCTCGTCGCATTCCGTGGAGTCGGCGCCTTCCAGCCCGCACACGCTGCGCGCAAAGTCCACCGCGGCCCACTGGAAGCCGTAGCAGATCCCGAAGTACGGGATCGACTGCTCGCGCGCGATCCGGGCGGCGCGCATCATGCCGCGCGTGCCCCGCATGCCGAATCCGCCCGGCACCAGGATGCCGTCCGCCCCGTCGAGGAGCTGGTCGCCGCCTTCCTGCTCGAGCGCCTCGGCCTCGACCCAGTGGATCGTCACCCGCGCGCGGTGCGCGAACCCGCCGTGGTAGAGCGCCTCGTTGAGGCTCTTGTACGAATCCTCCAGCCCGACGTACTTGCCGACGATGTGAATGGTCACGTCGCGCTCGGGGTTCTTGATGCGCTCGACCAGGTTCTCCCACGTCGCCATGTTCCGCTCGGTGGGCGGCAGGTGGAGATACTTCAGGACGATCAGATCCAGGCCTTCCTCGGCAAAGGCGAGCGGCACTTCGTAGATGGATTCGACGTCGCGCGCGGTGATCACGGCCTCTTCGTTGACGTCGCAGAAGAGCGCGATCTTCTGCTTGATCTCGTGCGGAAGCCGCCGATCCGTCCGGCAGAGCAGGATGTCGGGCTGGATGCCGATCGATCGCAGATCGCGGACGCTGTGCTGGGTCGGCTTGGTCTTCAGCTCGCCGGCCGTCCCGATGTACGGCACCAGCGTCAGGTGGATGAAGAGCGTGTTCTCGCGACCCACGTCCTGGCGCAGCTGCCGGATGGCCTCGAGGAACGGCTGGCTCTCGATGTCGCCCACCGTGCCGCCGATTTCCACCATGACGACGTCCACATCGTCCGCCACGCCGCGGATGCCCTGCTTGATCTCGTCGGTGATGTGCGGAATCACCTGGACGGTCCGGCCGAGATAGTCTCCACGCCGCTCTTTCTGGATGACCGACAGGTAGATCTTGCCCGTGGTCCAGTTGTGGTTGCGCGTGGTCCTGGTGTTCGTGAAGCGCTCGTAGTGGCCGAGATCGAGGTCCGTTTCAGCGCCGTCGTCGGTGACATACACCTCGCCGTGCTGGTACGGGCTCATCGTGCCTGGATCGACGTTGATGTACGGATCCAGCTTCATCAGCGTCACCTTGTACCCGTGGCCTTCGAGCAGGCTGCCGATCGACGCGGCCGCCAGCCCCTTGCCCAGGGCCGAGACGACGCCGCCGGTCACGAAGATGTACTTGGTTTTCTTGGGAGTCTTGGTGTCCATGTGGGCCTGCTCAAAGTGTCGCGACACGCTCCGCCATGCGGCGGGCGCAGTCCAGATCCTCGGAGGTGTCGACAGAAATGGAATTGAATGAAGTCTCGACTGTCCGAATGCGGTACCCGTGCTCGAGCACGCGCAGTTGCTCGAGCGCCTCGGCACGTTCGAGCGGCGTCCGTTCGAGCGCGGTCAGCGTCAGCAGGAACTCCCGCCGGTAGGCGTAGAGCCCGACATGGCGATAGGCGGGGCCGGAGCCCGCGCGGCCCGGCCCGGCCGGATCGCGTTCGAACGGGATCGGCGCGCGGGAAAAGTACAGGGCGTCGCCGCGACTGTCGACGACCACCTTGACCACGTGTGGGTTCGCCAGGTCGGCGGCATCCGTGATCCGGCGCCGCAACGTGGTCATGACCACAGACGCGTCGGAGGCGAACGGCTCGAGGGCCTGCTCGATCATCGACGGCTCGATGAACGGCTCGTCGCCCTGCACGTTGACCACGACCGCGCACTCCAGGTCGCGGGCCACCTCGGCAATCCGGTCCGAGCCCGTCTCGTGGGTCGGCCGCGTCAGGCGCACGCGGCCGCCGAATCGCTCCACCGCCGTGACGATGCGCGGATCGTCGGTGGCGACCAGGACCTGCGCGATGCCGCGGGCACGTGATACCCGCCGGTACACGTGCTCGATCATCGGGTGGCCCGCAATATCGGCCAATGGTTTTCCTGGGAGACGGGTCGAGTGATACCGGGCGGGAATGATCGCGACGGCGGTCAGCGGACTATCGGGTGATCGGGCACCTGAAGCGGATCGGGGGTGCACGACGAATCATAGCACACGGGACCGGCGGCACAAGATCGCCTGACTATGGTACGATTTGGCACGACGCTCGAATGAGTACCTCCAGCAGTGTCGCGATGGTCATCGGGGGCGGCCTGGTGGCCGCCTGGCTGGCCGCTGTCATCGGCAGCGCCGGTTCGCACGTGCCCGCGCCCGCCGGATCGCCACGTCTACGCCGACGGACCGTTGCCGCCGCCGGCCTCGGCGCTCGAAGAGGCCCGACTGGCTTCGACCCGCGACGGCGCGGATCCCGCCCCGCTCTCGCACCGCAACCTGTTCCAGTTCCATCGGGCCGAGCCCGCGCCGGCCAACACTCCGGCGGCGGCCGAACAGGTCGTGTCGGCGTTCGCCTCGGCCGCGGCCACGCTGTTCACCCCGCCGCCGCCGCCCGAGTGGCGGCTTGTCGGCATCGCCGACGACCCTTCGCCGAAATCCGACGCGCGAACGGCGATCATCAGCGGCGCGCACGACGTGTTCCTGGTGAAGGAGGGCGGGCGGCTCGCCGGCAAGTTCGAAGTGACGCGTATCCAATCCGAGACAGTCGACTTACGCGACCTCACAAACGGCTCCATCCTCACGCTGAGCCTCAAGCCGCGCTGAAAACCCGGCAGGCCGATCGGCTGCCATGCGGTATAATCGCGGGCGGTTCCGATACGACGCGTTTGCGTGGCGTCGTCGCACCATGATGGTGCAAACCGCTGTTCGCCCCGGATTGACGCGGATTGATCGCCGTTAAGCGGGCGGCCTTCAACAGGGTTTTCCACAGTTCCTGTTGAAGAGTGCCCCTGATGCTCCGGGGGGTGCCCTAACAATCGAGCCCGTCTGCAAGGATCACCCCTGTGCCGCGATTCACGTTTCTGAAACCGCCGACTGAAGGCACACCCATCACGCGCAAGAACGACGAGCTCGTCATTCCTGACGATCCGATCGTGCCGTTTATCGAAGGCGATGGAGTTGGACCGGATATCTGGAAAGCGTCCGTCCGCGTGTTCGACGCCGCCGTGGCGAAGGCGTACGGGAGCCGCCGGAAGGTGGCCTGGTTCGAGGTGCTCGCCGGGGAGAAGGCAAAGGATCTGACCGGCGAATGGATGCCGACCGACACGCTGGAGGCCGTGAAGGCGTACAAGATCGCCATCAAGGGGCCGCTGACGACGCCGGTCGGGGGCGGGATTCGAAGCCTGAACGTGACGTTGCGCCAGGTCCTCGATCTCTATGCATGTGTCAGGCCGGTGAGGTACTACGCCGGCACGCCCTCGCCGGTGAAGGCGCCCGAGCGAATGAACATCGTCATCTTCCGCGAGAATACCGAAGACGTCTACGCCGGCATCGAGTGGGCCAAGGGAACCCCGCAGGCGGAGAAGATCATCGAGTTCATCGCCAAGGAGATGGGCAAGCGGATCCGGGTCGATTCGGGCATCGGCATCAAGTCGATTTCCGAGACCGGGAGCAAGCGGCTGGTCCGGATGGCTATCAAGTACGCGCTCGCCAACAACCGGCGGAGCGTGACCCTGGTGCACAAGGGCAACATCATGAAGTACACCGAGGGCGCGTTCCGCGACTGGGGTTACGAGGTGGCCAAGGCCGAATTTCGTGATCGGATCGTGACCGAGGACGAGATCACGGGCGGTGCGACCGCCTCGGGCCGGCTGGTGGTCAAAGATCGCATCGCCGACAGCATGTTCCAGCAGATCCTGACCCGCACGGATGAATACGACGTGCTGGCCACGCCGAATCTGAACGGCGACTACCTGTCCGACGCGTCGGCCGCCCAGATCGGCGGCCTGGGCATGGCGCCGGGCGCGAATATCGGCGACGAGATCGGGTTCTTCGAGGCGACCCACGGCACGGCTCCGAAGTACGCGGGCAAAGATGTCATCAACCCGGCATCGTTGATGCTGTCCGGCGTGATGATGTTCGAATACATTGGTTGGAAGGAAGCGGGGGCCCTGATCGAAAAGGGCCTCGCGCAGGCGATCCAGAGCCGGAAGGTCACCTACGATCTGGCTCGCCAGATGCCGGGCGCGACGGAAGTCAGGACTTCGGAGTTCGCAGACGCCATCATCGGACACTTATAAACGGGGAGGCGGCGTCGGGACGTCGTCCTGGCGCGCAGGGTGGAGGACTGAACCATGCTGAACAAGATCGGCCTGATCGGCGGCGGGAATATCGGCGGCGTACTGGCGCAGGAGCTGTTCCATCGCAAGCTGGCTGCCACCGTCGCGCTGGTGGACGTGAAGGGCCCCGACGTCGCCAAGGGGAAGCTCCTCGACATCGTCGAGGGCACCCCCATCATCAACAGCGACGTCAAGTTCGAAGCCGGCAAGGAGTACGGCGTGCTGAAGGGCGCCGACCTCATCATCAACACAGCCGGCGTCCCGCGCACCGTGCGGCCCGATGGCACCTATCCCAGCCGTGAGGAGCTGCTCGCGGTCAACCTGAAGATCACCGACCAGGTGGCCGCGGCGATTCAGGAGCAGTGCCCGAAGGCCATCGTGATCTCGATCGCGAACCCGCTCGACGCGATCGTGTACCGGCTGTACCAGAAGATGAGCCCGCCCAAGCAGCGCCTGGTCGGCATGGCCGGCGCGCTCGATTCGGCGAGGTATCGCTACTTCGTGGCGCAGGCGGCCGGCGTGTCGGTCGACAACGTCGAGGCGCTCGTGCTCGGCGGCCACGGCGACGACATGGTGCCGATCCGGAGCTGCTGCCGCGTGGCCGGCATGCCGGTCGACAAGTTCGTCGATGACAAGACCCTGAGCGCCATCGAGGCGCGCACGCGCAAGGCGGGCGGCGAGATCGTCGGCCTGCTGGGCGTGTCGGCGTTCTGGTCGCCGGCCATCGCGGCCATGGAAATGGTCGAGGCGATCGTCTACGACAAGAAGAAGATCATCCCGTCCTGCGTCCTGCTCGAGGGCGAGTACGGCGTCAAGGGATTGTTCGTCGGCGTGCCGGTCGTGCTCGGCAAGAACGGCGTCGAGCGGATCATCGAGATCGACATGGACGAAGGCGAGAAGGCGGCCTTTGCCAAGTCGATCGCGGCGGTACGCAAGACGACCGACGAGGTGCTCGCCGCCAAGTAGGCGAGATCCCGGTTCGCCGGGAGGACGACCCCGAACCCCGGACGCCCGGGCTGGCCGAACCACAGGCTGGCCCGGGCGTTTTCTTTGGTGGAGACCCTTGCGGCCCGGGAACCTCTCCGGGTTCGGCCGGCGTCATAATCTCCGTGAGCAGGCAGCGGGCCGTACGCGTGATGAAGAGACCCGAGGCAGGCGGGCCGGAACTGGTCGGGTCCTCCTTTCCGCAGCGAATCCTGGATCGGAGGCGCGATCCCGCCGCCGTGGTACCCCTGAACGGCCGCGCCACCCGGTTTGCCGACGATCTGCTCAGGCTCCTGTTTCCGCATTTCTCGGCGGACCCGTACTATTCGGCCGACGAGGTGGCGGGACAAATCAACCTGCTGCTGCGCGATCTGACCGTCATCCTGCATCCGCTCGCCCCGCGCATCCCGCGGCCGATTCCGGACACGGTCCAGTCGTTTGCCGACACGCTCCCCGAGATCGACGACAAGCTGTGGATGGACGCCCAGGCCATCTACGACGGCGATCCCGCCGCCGAGAGCGTGGACGAGGTGATCCTGGCGTACCCGGCTTCCTCGCGATCGCGATCTACCGGATCGCCCACGAGTTCCACCGCCTCGAGGTGCCGCTGTTTCCCCGCGTGCTCACCGAGTACGCCCACCAGCGGACCGGCATCGACATCCACCCGGGCGCACGGATCGGGAACTCGTTCTGCATCGATCACGGCACGGGGATCGTCGTCGGCGAGACGACCGAGATCGGGGATCACGTGAAGATCTACCAGGGCGTGACGCTGGGGGCGATGAGCGTCGACAAATCGATGTCGGCATCGAAGCGCCATCCGACCATCGAGGATCGGGTCGTCATCTACTCGAATGCGACGATCCTGGGCGGGACGACCCGCGTCGGGCACGACAGCGTCATTGGCGGGAACGTGTGGCTGACCGACAGCGTGCCGCCCTTCTCAATCGTCTATCAGAAACACGAGGTCCGGGTCCGCAACCTGGAGCGCGGGCCCGCAGAGTCGGGCTGACCGGAGCGGCCAGCCAAGGAGTCGAGACGTGAACGCTCTGTCCATCCTGGATGTCATCGGGAAGACGCCCCACCTCCGAATCAACCACCTGTTCGATGCGCGAGCCGAAGTCTGGATGAAGCTCGAGCGGCAGAATCCGGGCGGCAGCATCAAGGATCGGATCGCTCTCGCCATGGTCGAGGATGCCGAGCGCCAGGGCGTCCTCAAGCCCGGCGGGGTGGTGATCGAGCCGACATCAGGGAACACCGGCATCGGCCTGGCGATGGTCTGCGCCGTCAAAGGCTATCGGCTGATCCTGGTGATGCCCGACTCGATGTCGATCGAACGGCGGGCGCTGATGGCGGCCTACGGGGCCGCGATCGAGCTGACCCCGCGCGAAATCGGCATGAAGGGCGCCATGGCGAAGGCGGCGGCCATGGCCAGGGAGATCCCCAACTCGTGGATTCCCGGGCAGTTCGACAACCCCTCGAACATCAGGATCCACCAGCAGACCACGGCGAAGGAAATCCTCGACGACTTTCCGCGCGGCTTCGACTACCTGATCACCGGTGTCGGCACCGGCGGGCACATCACCGGGTGCGGCGAGGTGCTCAAGCGCTCCTTTCCCAAGATGAAGGTGCTGGCGGTCGAGCCTGCGGCATCGCCGGTCCTGAGCGGGGGAGCGCCGGGCCCGCATCCGCTCCAGGGCCTGGGAGCCGGGTTCGTCCCCGAGAACCTGCACACGGCGGTGCTCGACGGCGTGGTCCAGATCACCAAGGATGAGGCATTCACCTACGCCTCGCGGTGCGTTCGCGAGGAGGGTGTGCTGGTCGGCATCTCGTCGGGCGCGGCGCTGGCTGCCGTCGCCAAGACCCTGCAGACGGCCCCGCCGGCGAGCCGCATTCTCACCTTCTGCTACGACACCGGCGAGCGCTACTTGTCCGTTGAGGGACTGTTCAAGTAGGCAGAAGGGGTCGGGACGGATTTAGCGCATTTCGATTTCGTAACACAATTCTGCAATGCGCGAAATCCGTCCCGACCCCTAGAATCGTTCTGGCCGGCGCGTCCGGCACATCAGCCCGCCGCTTGATCTCCACCGGGGTCGGCACGACAGCCGTGGGGTGCTGCCCCTTCCAGAGGTGCAGGTAGTCGAGCACCATCTGCCGCTTCATGATTTGAATGGCCCGCGCCGGGTCGACACCCTTCGGGCACGCCTTCGAGCACTCACCCGCAAAGTGGCACTTCCACGGCCCGTCGGCGGTGGCGAGTACCTGCTTGCGCGTCTTGAATCCGCCATCCCGTCCGTCGGCGTTGTAGCGGTGGGCCTGACCGAGCGGCATCGGCCCCGAGTAGCTCGCGTCGGTGGCCACCGTCGGGCACGCCGCCATGCAGCACCCGCACTTGATGCAGTAAGAAAACTGGAGGTACTGCTCGAGCTCGTGAGGCGACTGCCAGTACTCGAAGGTCGGCTCGGTGAACTCCTTCGTGTCGTCGCGGATGATGTGCGGATGCAGGTTCTGGTGCTTCTCGAACAGCGGCACCAGGTCCGGCACCAGGTCGCGGATGATGTTGAAGTTCGGCAGCGGCGCCACCGTGACGAGGTTCGTGCCGAGCTCGGTCACCTGCGTGTTGCAGGCGAGCCGCGGGTGGCCGTTGATGAACATCCCGCACGACCCGCACACGCCCATGCGGCAGGACGATCGCCACGCCAGCGAGGGCGCCTGCGTCTCCTTCAGCCGGCGCAGGCCATCGAGCACGGTCATCCCGTGCCAGTAGGGCAGCCGGAAATCCTCCCACTGCGGCCGGGCGTGGGTCGCCGGATCGAATCGCCGTATCCGAAAGATGACTTCAGCGTCGGTGTTGGTCGCCATCGTTGTCCTCGCGTTCCCTCAGCCAGACCGTGTGCCGGCCTCGACACCTTACGCCCCCGGTATGGCGCGAACGGCCCACGCCGACCATGCGCCATAGCCGAACAGTCCGACGCCAAGGAGGACCAGCACCGCGCTGATGGCTTTCTTCAGCCCGGCGCCCGGTCCCAGCTCGAGCAGGATGTTCCGCAGGCCGTACAGGCCGTGGAAGAGTGCCGCGCCGAGAAGCACGATGTAGGTCACCGCGAAGAACGCGGACTGGCTGCGGGCGATCACATTGTCCCAGTCGATGGGCGCCTTGTCGGGGGCGACAGTGAACAGTCCGAGGAGCGTGTTGAGGTGCATCACGCCCATGTGGAGACCGAGGAACACGAAGATCGTGACGCCGGCCAGTAGGTGCCACGTCCAGAGTCGTTGATCGCGCATGGCTCCAGTCTCCCCTCAGTGCTGGTTCAGGAAGTTGACTCCGCCAAGCGCGGCCACGACCGCGGCGGCCAGCATGACGACAATCGCAATCGGGCGCTGGACGTCGATCGACGTCTTGTACGGATACACCGGCTCGATCGGCTTGCCGATGCCGATGCCCAGCTCCACCAGGACGAGGCGCACGCCGTTGATGGCGTGGAACGCGAATGCCACGAACACCAGGAACTCGCCCAGCGTGAAGATCGGGCCCTTGACCAGCCCCATCGCCGCGTCCCACGACGCCTTGCCGGACGCGCGGGAGGACGTCACCAGGATGTGCAGAAGGAAGTACGCGAGCAGGCCGAGGCCCGTGAGCCGGTGAAGCGCGTAGAGGTAGCGCTCCACGCCCCAGCGTCCTCCGCCGAGCCAGCCCCAGATCCCGAGGCGGTTTGGGTGCCCCTTGGTTTCGATCATGACCTCCCCCCGCTCAGTACCTTGCGTTCGACCGGCTTCCAGGTGTCGATGGTCACCGGCTTGTAGTCCAGGCGCGGCCCATCCGGCGTGTGCCACGCCAGCGTGTGCTTCAGCCACTTCTCATCGTCGCGGGTCGTGAAATCCCGGCGGGCGTGGGCCCCGCGAGATTCCTCGCGCGCCAGTGCGCCCGTCACCGTGACCTCCGCCAGGTCGAGCAGGTTGTCGAGCTCGAGCGCGTGGAAGAGGTTCGAGTTGTAGATCGTGCCTTTGTCCTGCACCGGCGCAGACGCGGATCGCCCGCGGATCGCGCGAATCGTCGAGAGCGCCGCGCAGAGGTCCTCTCGCTTGCGGAACACGCCTACGCGGTCGTCCATCATCGTCCGCAGTTCGCGCCGCAGGTCGTAGAGGTTCTCCTTGCCGTCACGCGCGAGGAGCGCGGCGATCTTGTCCGCCCTGGCCCGGACCTGGCGTTCTGGCACCGGCAGCGGCTCCGGAAGCGTCGCGAGCGACTTCGAGATCTCCTCGCCGGTGATGCCGCCCCATACCAGGCACTCGGCGGTTGAATTCGATCCGAGCCGGTTGCCGCCGTGCAGCGAGACGCACGCCGCCTCGCCGGCCACCCACACGCCGGGGATGCGCGTGAGGCCGTTGATGTCGCACTCGATGCCGCCCATCGAGTAGTGCGCCACAGGGCGGATCGGAATGGGTTTCTCGATCGGGTCGAGGCCGATGAACTTGATGCAGACCTCGCGGATGAGCGGAAGCCGTTGATTGATGCGGTCCGCGCCGAGGTGCGTCAGATCCAGGTGGAGGTAGTCCTTCCCATCAGAGCCCGGGAACCCACGGCCTTCGAGGATCTCGGTTGTCTCGGCGCGCGACACCATGTCGCGCGGCGCCAGTTCCATCTTGCTCGGCGCGTAACGCTCCATGAACCGCTCGCCCTTGTTGTTCTTCAGGTAGCCGCCTTCTCCGCGGCAGGCCTCGGTCATCAGGATGCCGGAGGGCACCAGTCCCGTCGGGTGGAACTGGAGGAACTCCATGTCCTCGAGCGGCAGGCCCGCCCGATACGCCATCGCCATGCCGTCGCCGGTGACCGTTTCGGAGTAGGTCGTGAAGCCGTAGAGCGTGCCGCCGCCGCCCGAGGCGATGAGCAGCGCCTTGCCGCGCATCACCACCGTTTCGCCGGTCGGCGCGAACATGCCCAGCAGGCCGGCAAACCGGCCGTCCTCGACGAGGATGTCGGTGATGAACATCTCGTCGTAGCGCCGGAAGCACCGGTAGCGCAGCAGCTGGTCGTAGAGCGTCTGCATCTCGAAGAAGCCGGTCTTGTCGGCCGCCAGCGTGGCGCGCGGGAACGAGTGGCCGCCGAATGGCCGCTGCGAGATTCGGCCGTTCGCCTCGCGCGTCCACGGGATGCCCCAGTGGTCGAGCAGCCGGATCTCGCGGGGCATCGCGTTGACGAAGCGCCGCACCACGTCCTGGTCGGCCAGGAAGTCGGATCCCTTCACGCTGTCCCACGCGTGCAGATCGAGCGAATCGCCCTCGTCTGTCCGGAGCACGGCCGCGGTGCCGCCCTCCGCGCAGACCGAGTGGGCCCGCATGAGCTGCACTTTCGACACGATGCCAATGTCGACGCGCCCATCGAAGCGTTGTGAGAGTTCGACCGCAGCCCGCAACCCGGCCAACCCCGCGCCCATAATCAGGACATCGTGGGTCAGGCTCTGCGCCATGCGGGACCTCCTTCAGAAGTCAGCAGGAGAACGTGGATGAGCAGGGGCAGGGCCGGTGTCAGCGTGATTCGACGGCGGAACATCCTCGGGGGGCGGGTGGCGCGGACGTGGCGCCTGAGGACGTGTGGGGATTCTATGCTGACTGGTGCAGCCCGTGCAAGCGTTCTGGAATGGAGCGTTCTGAAATGGAGTGACATACAAGGACTCTGAAACGACGCTTGCTGAGGCGGCGGTTGAGTGCGTCCTGAGCCCACCATTCCGCTTGACCCATAACGTTCGCACGAACATAGTGTGCAGCACCGTGTTCACCAGGACGGTCCCCTGTCTCGATGGCGGATGCCAGGTTGCATCCGGCCTCGGACACGCGACAGCGCGCAGCGCCTGTGGCTGTGGAGGACGGATTGCGATGCCCCTTCCAGAGACGACGACAGGGATCCGACGTGCAGTCGTGTGGTGCGCCGTGGTGGTGTTGTGCGGCATGCACCTGGCCTTCGTCTACTTTGTCGCGTCCAGCCACGACCCATTGAGACCTGGTATCGCGCAGGCAAAGAAGTGCGCGATTGCCGATTGTCCACGGACCGACACGGAAGCGGAGTGGATTCGCACCTCGCCTGATCCGAACGGCACCAACCGGATCAAGCTCTACTTCTGCCCGACTCATCGCGGCATGTACGCCTGGACCACGATGAGCATGGGCCAGGATGCGTCGGACTTCGGAGATTTCCTGTTCAAAGCCGTGTTGTTTGTCCTCTTCGCGGGCCTGATCCTGACCGGTACGGCCTCTCCATCGGTGGCGATGCTCGAGAGATTGCATCCTCGAAGTGTGGAGGAGCGACAGCGAGGTCTGAGTCGCGGCGGTAAGAGTGTCGTCGTCCTTTCGAGCATCGCGGTCATCCTGGGTCTCTTGACCTGACCCGGACAAGAACGCCGGCGGCGGCCAACAGGTTCCAGGCCGGCGGATGAACATCAGGCACGCGTCTCCCACGGAACCATTGACGCGCCACGTGGCGTTCACGGCAGCGCCGATGTATGCTTCGCTCCTCCCGGGCTGCTCGTGTCCGACGGATTTGTCCGGGCATGCGCTCGTCGGGGAAGCCACTGTCTGTTTGGGGCCCATCGCGCTCGCTGGAGGAGACACCGTGACCACACCAGAGGATTCGATCGACACCACGCCCGAGGGCTCGGAGCCCGTCGCAGACGCCCCGGGAATGCCCGCAGGCGTGGACCGCCGGACGTTCATGATCATGTCGCTTGCGGCCACCGCCGCCACCACGATTGGCGTCGATCCGGCGCGTGCCCAGGGGGCCGCACCAGCGAGTGCAGGCCGCGGGCAGGCCGCCCAGCAGCCGCCGCCACCGCCCGTGCCGCTCGGCAACGGCGAGGAGCCGGCGCTGCAGTTCCAGCCGTATCCCGGCGGCACCGGGGCGCTGATGGAGAAGCTGGCTCGCGAGCGCGGCCGCGCGGCGTTCGACCGAACGGTCTTCACCGTTGAGCCGTGGAAGGGAACCGTCCCGGCGTCGGCCGACGAGATCGCGTTTCTTCCCGCTCACCGGCTCTCCGCCCTCATCAAGGAGCGGAAGATCTCATCGACACAGCTGACCGACATCTACCTCACGCGCCTCAAGCGCCTCAACCCGACGCTGCTGTGCGCTGTCACGATCATGGAGGAGCAGGCGCGGGCGGAAGCGGCCAAGGCTGATGCCGAGATCAAGGCCGGCAAGTACCGCGGCCCGCTCCACGGCCTGCCCTGGGGCGTGAAGGACCTCTTCGCGACCAAGGGCGTGCCGACAACCTGGGGCGCCGCGGACTTCGAGAACCGCATCATCGACGAAGACGCCGAGGTGATCGTGCGGCTGCGGGAGGCCGGCGCGATCCTGATCGCCAAGCTCGCGACGGGGCTCTTCGCGCAGAACGACCAGTGGTTCCGCGGGCGCACCAACAACCCCTGGAACCCGGTGCAGGGATCGAGCGGCTCGTCGGCAGGCCCGGCGTCAGCGACCGCGGCCGGCTGCGTCGCGTTTTCGATCGGCACCGAAACCCAGGGCTCCATCGTCTCGCCGTCACTCCGTTGCGGGGTGAGCGCGCTGCGTCCGACCTTCGGCCGCGTGAGCCGCGTCGGCGCCATGACCCTCGCCTGGTCGATGGACCGCGTCGGGCCGATCTGCCGGACGGTCGAAGACTGCGCGATGGTGTTCAATGCCATCCACGGCGTGGACGAGAAGGACCCGTCGACTGTGACGACGCCGTTCCAGTTCAACCGCAACATCGTGCTGGCGTCGCTGCGCATCGGCGTCGACCCGAACGCGCCGAAGGAACTGGTGGCCACGCTGCAGGCGCTTGGCGTGAAGTTCAAGGAAGTGGGGCCGCGGCCAACGGTTGCGGGGATTGGCGGGGGAGCGCTCGGCGTCGAGGGCGCGGCCGCGTTCGATGAGTACGTGCAGCGGAAGGCGAAAGAGACCGGGCTGGATCTGGCGAACCTGCCCGAACCGGCGGGCCGGGGCGAAGGCGGGCGTGGAGCTGGCGGTGAAGGCGCGCCTGGCGGCGGGCGCGGCGGAGAGGCCGGAGGCGGGAGGGGCCCGGGAGGGCCGCCGGCCAACCCGATGGCCCCCGCGGACTGGAACCCGCGGTTCGTCAACGGCCGCAGGACGCGTGGATTCGATTACGTGCAGAGCCAGCGGCGCCGCTACCTGCTCATTACGAAGTGGGCAGAGTACATGAAGGACCTCGACATGTTCATCGGCAATCCGTCGGCCGATGTCGGGGCCAACGCGCAGACCGGGCACCCGTGCGTGGTCGTGCCGTACAAGTTCGACGTGCCGCAGCAGGGTGGCGGGCGCGGCGGCCCGTCAGCGCCGCCACCGCTCGAGCTCAAGGCACAGCCCATCTGCGCGGTGATCGTGGGTAGCCTGTTCGCAGACGACAAGATCCTCGCGCTGGCGCACCAGCTGCAAGTGCACGGTGACGTGTATCTGAAGCACCCCGCGCTGTAGGGCGGAGGCTTCAGCCCCGCCGTATGTGCGGGGCCTCGGCCCCGCGCCCGGGTGTCGCGACGCAGAAGCGTCGCGACCGACGGCGGCCCTGAAGGGCCGCCCTACAGTCACCGTGCGTGTGCCCTACTTCGCGTCCGGCACCTTCGGCACGCCGTAGGTTTTGTCGAGCGCGGCCTGGTACTCGGAGAAGAGTGCCTTGATGCCGTCGAACTCCTTCTTGACGGCAGCACGATAGTCGGGGCGCGTCGCGAAGTCGAAGAGCAGGGCAGTCATCGCCTGCGCGTCGACGAGGAAGCCGTGGTGGCCGACTTCGCCGAGGGCGTCGGCTTCCATCTCGTAGGTGTGGCCCGCGCCGGTGGACGAGAACGCGCTGAACCCGAGGCCCGGGATGGCGCTCGAGACGCTGCCGGTTTCTTCGTACCCCTGCGGCTTTCCCGGCTCGGGCTGGACCTTGGTCGCGCCATACATCTTCATGTAGGCGAATCCGACTTCGCCAAGCGTGGCGACCGCGATCCCGTCGCGCGTGCTGCCGTAGTGGTCGATCTTCACCTTTGTCCCGGTCGAGAGCGCGGCGGCCTTCGCGGCGTTGTCCACGAACTCCCGCACCTGCCGCAGGTAGACTTCGTCCGGATAGCGGATGTAGAAGTCCGCCACGGCGCGGTCGGGCACCACGTTCGGCGCCGCGCCGCCTTCGACGATGACGCCCTGGATGCGGGCCTCGGGGCGGATGCTGCTGCGGACGCTGTCGATGTTGTCGAACAGGTGAATGACGCCCTCGAGCGCGTTGCGGCCGTTCCACGACTGCAACTGGTGCGCGGGCGCGCCCGAGAAGGTGTACTTCACGCCGTCGATGTTCATGCAGCAGGTGCCGAACCCGTACGCCGGCCGCGTGGTGGCGACGCTGGAGTGGCTCCGCACCAGGACGTCTGCGCCCGTGAAGACGCCGGCCTTGAACATGTCGGTCTTGGCGTTCGGCGGCATCATTTCTTCGCCGGGCGTGCCGTAGACCACGACGCTGCCCGGCAGTTTCGCCTTCGTCAGGTACTCGGCCATGGCCACGGCGGCGGCAAGCCAATCGGGCCCTGCGTGCTGTGCTGGTCGCCGTGGAACGCCCGCTCGGTTCCCGCGCAACGCGTCGTATTCGACGATCACCCCGAGCGTGGGCGCGCCGTTGTTGCGGCGGTAGCGGGCCACAAACGCGGTCTCGAGACCGGCCACTCCCACCTGCACGTCGAACTCGTGCCGCTTCAGGTAGTCGACGAGCTTCGCGACCGATTGCTTCTCGACGAACCCGACTTCCGGGTGGCGCGTGATGTCGTCACCAAGCGCGAGAAGCTCGGTGTCCATCAACTGCTTCGCGCGCGCCACCACCTGGTCGCGCGCCGCGTTCGCCGCGGTCAGCGTCGTCACGAGCTTCGGGACGTCGAGCGAGGCCTCCAGGGCCGCCATCTTCTGCAGCACGTCGCGCGCCGCGTCGCGTTCGGTCGGGGTTTCCTGGGCGAAGGCCGTGGCGGCGACCAGGACGAAGGTCGACAACAGGAACAGGCGCCTCATGTCTCCTCCACGGGATCGCGCGGCGCGCCTCCGCGGATTCGCCCGAAGTGGCCTACCGCGCCCCGACGAGCACCGCGCGGAAGTATTCGCGCCGCATGCGCGCGATGTTCGAGATTGGAATCTCCTTCGGGCACACCGCTTCGCACTCGGCCTCGTTCGAGCAGTTGCCGAAGCCAAGCTCGTCCATGGTGGAAACCATGGCCAGCGCGCGCCGGGTCCGCTCGGCGTGCCCCTGGGGCAGCAGCGCGAGCTGGGAGATCTTGGCGCTGACAAAGAGCGCCGCCGAGGCGTTCTTGCATGCCGCCACGCAGGCGCCGCACCCGATGCAGGCCGCGGCGTCCATGGCCAGCTCGGCCTTGTCCTTCGGGATCGGGATCGCGTTGGCGTCGGGCGCGCTGCCGGTGTTCACCGACACGTAGCCGCCGCTGGCGATGATCGTGTCGAACGCGCGGCGATCGACGATCAGATCCTTCTGGACCGGGAACGGCTTGGCCCGCCACGGTTCGATCGTGATGGTGTCGCCGTTCTTGAACTTGCGCATGTGGAGCTGGCACACCGTCGATCCGCGGTCGGGGCCGTGCGGCACGCCGTTGACGACCAGGCTGCACATCCCGCAGATGCCTTCGCGGCAGTCGGAATCGAACGCGATTGGCGGCTCGCCCTTCTTGATCAGCCCCTCGTTGACCACGTCGATCATCTCGAGGAACGACATCTCCGTTGAGATGTCCTCGGCGGTGTAGGGGACCATCCGTCCCGGATCCGCAGGATTCGTCTGCCGCCAGACGAGAAGCTTCAGGTTCATCGTCTCCATGGTGGTCTTCCGCCCTACTTGTAGCTGCGCTGACTCGGTTTCACGTGTTCGAAGGCCAGCGGCTCGACGTTCCGGATCGGGAGCTTGCCTTCTCCCGGGTACTCCCAGGCCGCGGCGTGCGCAAAGTATTCATCGTCCCGGAGCGCTTCATTGTCGGGCGTCTGGGACTCCTCGCGGAAGTGGCCCCCGCACGACTCGCGCCGCTCCAGGGCATCGAGCGCGATGAGTTCCGCCAGCTCCAGGTAGTCACTGACCCGGCCGGCATATTCCAGGGCCTGGTTGAGCTCTTCGCCCACGCCCGGCACCGAGACCGACTTCCAGAACTGCTCCCGCAGCTCCGGGATGCCGGCCAGCGCGCGTTTCAGGCCGGCTTCGTTGCGTCCCATGCCGACTTCGTTCCACATGAGCTTGCCGAGCGACCGGTGAATCTCGCGCGGCGTCATCTTGCCCTTGATCGAGAGGAGACGGTTGACGCGGTCGCGGACCGCGGACTCCGCCTGGCGGAACGCCTCGTGATCGGTCGTCACCTTCGGCAGCGGGGCCGTGGCGAGGTAGTTCGGCACGGTGGCCGGGGCGACGAAATAGCCGTCGGCCAGCCCCTGCATCAGCGCGCTGGCGCCCAGCCGGTTGGCCCCGTGGTCCGAGAAGTTGGCCTCGCCGAGCACGAACATCCCGGGAATGGTCGACATCAGGTGGTAGTCCACCCAGAGGCCGCCCATCACGTAGTGCATGGCCGGGTAGATGCGCATCGGCGTCTTGTACGGATTCTCGTCGGTGATCTTCTCGTACATCTGGAAGAGGTTTCCGTACCGCTCGCGGATCACGTCCTCGCTCAGGCGCTTGATGGAGTCGGCGAAATCCAGGAAGACCGCCAGGCCGGTGTCGCCTACGCCGCGGCCCTCGTCGCAGACCGCCTTGGCCGCCCGCGACGCCACGTCGCGCGGCACCAGGTTGCCAAACGCCGGATACCGGCGCTCCAGGTAGTAGTCGCGCTCGTCCTCGGGAATCTGCATCGCCGGGCGCTTGTCGCCCTTCGCCTTCGGCACCCAGACCCGGCCGTCGTTCCGCAGGCTCTCACTCATCAGCGTGAGCTTGGACTGGTGGTCGCCCGACACCGGGATGCACGTCGGGTGGATCTGCGTGAAGCACGGGTTCGCGAACATGGCACCGCGCTTGTAAGCGCGCCAGATCGCCGTGGCGTTCGAGTTCACCGCGTTGGTCGACAGGAAATACGTGTTCCCGTACCCGCCGGTCGCCAGCACGACCGCGTGCGCCTCGAACCGCTCGATGGCGCCCGTCATCAGGTTGCGGGCGATGATGCCCCTGGCGCGTCCATCGATCAGCACGAGGTCCAGCATCTCGTAGCGCGGCATGATCTTGACGGTGCCCGCGGACACCTGCCGCATCAGCGCCTGGTACGCGCCCAGCAGCAGTTGCTGCCCGGTCTGGCCCCTGGCGTAGAAGGTGCGCGACACCTGCGCGCCGCCGAACGATCGGTTGTCGAGCAGGCCGCCGTACTCACGGGCGAACGGCACGCCCTGCGCGACGCACTGGTCGATGATGTTCACGCTGATCTGCGCGAGCCGGTACACGTTGGCCTCGCGGGCCCGGTAGTCGCCGCCCTTCACCGTGTCGTAGAACAGCCGCTCGATGCTGTCGCCGTCGTTCTTGTAGTTCTTCGCGGCGTTGATGCCGCCCTGCGCGGCGATGCTGTGCGCGCGGCGCGGGCTGTCCTGGATGCAGAAGTCCAGGACGTTGTAGCCGGCCTCGCCCAGGGTCGCGGCGGCGGCGCCGCCGGCCAGGCCCGTGCCGACGACGATGACGGTGAACTTGCGGCGATTGGCCGGGTTGACCAGTTTCGCTTCGAAGCGGAAATGGTCCCACTTGTCGGCAATCGGCCCCGACGGAATCCGGGCGTCGAGCTGACGGGTCCCGGCAGGCGCGATGCGCGGCTCGGCGCTCATGATCGGCCCCCGAAGAAGAACATGAAGATTGGAATGGACAGGAATCCGCCGCCGATGATCACGGCGAGCACTTTGCCGATCGCGAGGATTCGTGGCGTGACCTTGGGATGACTGAGCCCGAGCGATTCGAACGCGCTCGCGAAGCCGTGCCAGACGTGGAATCCGATGAGCGCCATGCACGGGACGTAGATGGCGACCCACAGCGGCTGCTTGAAGGCCTGGAGGACCAGCCGATACAGGTCGCGGCCCTCGACGCCGTGGATGTCGGTGAGATACCACGGGCCGTACTTGAACGTGGCCACGTGGACCGCGATGAACACGAAGGTCACCGATCCCGTCCAGATCATCGTCGTCGAAGCCAGCGACTTGCGGCTCGATCCGCCGGCCCAGTGCTTGTTCTGGTAAGCGACCGACCGCGCGCCCCGGTTGGTCCACCACGTCGTCACGGTCTCGAGGACGTGGATGATGAGCAGGGCGAGCAGGCCAATCTCAGCCGGAACCACGAGCGGGTTCGAGATGAGGAAGTGGGAGTACGCGTTGAAGGTGGCCGGGCCGAAGTACAGCAGGAGGTTCCCGGCCAGGTGCGTGCACAGGAATCCGACCATGCTCAATCCGGTCAACGCGATGAGGACTTTCGTTGCGACAGTCGAGAACAATGAATTCCGAGGCGGTGCCATGTCAATCTCCAGCCCGGGGCAGTCAGACGCCCGGCGCGCGAGAGTGGGGGACTCGGCGGGTCTTATGATCGTGGAGTCCAGCCGTAGATTGTAGTGATCCGTACTCGCGAGAGCAAGTTCACTGCTGAGCATCATGGTACTGCTCCCGCGCGTCAATCGTCATCCGGCGCCTATCGGCGCTCGATCGCGGCGATGATCTGACCGAGCAGCGTGTCCAGTTCTTTCGTGCCCTTGATCCATCTCACCACCACCACCAGATCATTCTCCCAGTCCATGTAGATGATGTTCTGGCCGTTGCCGACGAAGCACACGGCCGACTCCGGAACCGACGGCCACGCGGCCTTTTTCGTGTTCAGGAACCAGTTCATGAAGCCATACCCGGCGTTGGCCGTGCCGGGCGTGCGCGCCATCCTGATCCAGGCGTCCGACACGATCTGGCGGTCCCTCCATTTTCCGTTTCTGAGAAACAGGTACCCGAACCGCGCCATGTCCTGCGCGCTGATGAACATGCCGCCGCCGAAGTGTCCGCCTCCCGACACGGACTGTATGCGCTGCCCGTCCATCTCGACCCACGAGTTGTCGTATCCGTACCAGCGCCACGTGTTGGACGCGCCGATCGGGTCCATCACTTCCTCCCGAAGCACCACCGGCAGCGGCCGCCGCCACACCTGGAGCGTCAGCAGCGCCAGCAGGTTCACGCGCGTGTCGTTGTACTTGTAGCGGGTGCCCGGCTCGTACAGTTTTCGATTCGGCCAGTCGGACGGCTTCTGGCCCTCGGGCCGGTCGGCCCAGTCGGGTTTTCCCCACAGCGTTCCCTGCCAGTCGCTGGTCTGCCGCAACAGGTGATCCCAGGTGATGCTGGCGTTGTGGCCTTCGAAATATCCTCCGACCGGCATGTAGTCGCTCGCGCGATCGTTGACGTCGTGAATCAGGCCCTTCTGCCAGGCGAGCCCGACGACGGTCGACAGGAAGCTCTTGGACACGCTGAAGGTCATGTCCACGCGCCTGGTGTCGCCCCATTCCGCGACCACGTAACCCCGCCTGATGACGATCCCGCTGGCCGCGCCCCGTTCTTTCGCCGGGCCGATCAAGGTGTCGAACGGCTCGCGCGCGCCGTAGGTCAGTGCCAGATCCAGGTTCAGGTCCTTCGGCCCGGGATTCTCGTTCGCCACGGCATATGCCACCGCGGCGTCCAGGCCCGCCGCGTTCATGCCGACCTCGCCCGCGGGCTTGCGTGCCCACTCGAATCGGTCCGGGAAGTACACGGCACCTGGTGCGGCCTGCGCCGGGGCGGCCGCGGGTTTGACGCTCTTGCGCTGCGGTGCCTGGGCCTGCACACCGGCGACACACGTGACGGCGGCGAACGCCGCGCCAAGAAACAGTACGGCGGCAGGTCCGATCCGGCGAGGCGGTTGCATCGTCATGGCCACTCCTTCGTGTGCCGCACATTCTACACGCTGGGTCCTGAATGGCTCCTGGCCGCCAGGTCGCCCTGCCTTCGTGCGGAATCCGGCGGCCGAGTGGCCGCCAGGCGGGGGACCTGCCCGCGGTCCGTCAATCGGGTCCGGGAGCACGCTTCCACTTGCGTCACCGCCGGATTTCGTGGAGCGGCACCTTGACGCACACCGCTCTCGCTCGATAGCATCACGTGTTGGCTTGGTCCCCGAGCGTCGTGGCGAAGTGGACGGCGGGCCCCTTCGCATGTGCGGCGTGACCTTTCCATAGGGCCCGTCAGACCCGACATCCAGTGAAAATCCACGAGTATCAGGCAAAGGCCGTCATCGCCAAGTACGGCGTGCCGGTGCCGCGCGGCGAAGTCGCGTTCAACGCCGACGAAGCGGTCGCCATCGCGCAGCGCCTCGGGCTTCCGGTCGTCGTGAAGGCCCAGATTCACGCCGGCGGACGAGGCAAGGGAGGCGGCGTGAAAGTCGCCAAGACCATGGAAGAAGTCAGCAGCCTGGCCTCGGCGATGATCGGCATGACGCTGGTCACGCATCAGACCGGCCCGGAAGGCAAGGTCGTGCAGCGCGTCCTGGTGGAGCAGGGCCTGCAGATCGCCCGCGAGCTCTATCTCGGCCTCGTGCTGGATCGCGCCTCGGGACGGCCCGTGGTGATGGCCAGCTCGGCGGGCGGCATGGAGATCGAGAAGGTCGCCGCCGAGACGCCGGAGCTCATCTTCAAGGAGTACATTCACCCGACGGCGGGGTTCGAGGCGTTCCAGGCCCAGAAGCTGGCGTTCGCCCTCGGCCTGCAGGGGCCGGCGGTGAAACAGGCGGTCAAGATGATGTTGGCGCTCTACGAGGCCTACAAGGCCACCGACGCCTCGCTCATCGAGATCAACCCGCTCATCGTGACCAAGGAGGGCAACCTCCTCGCGCTCGACGCCAAGATGAACTTCGACGACAACGCGCTCTACCGGCACCCCGATCTGCGCGAGCTGCGCGACGTGAGCGAGGAAGATCCGCTCGAGGTCGAAGCGTCGAAGTTCTCGCTGAACTACATCCGGCTCGACGGCACGATTGGCTGCATGGTGAACGGCGCCGGCCTCGCGATGGCGACCATGGACATCATCAAGCTGGCGGGCGGCGAGCCGGCCAACTTCCTCGACGTGGGCGGCGGCGCCAACGCGGAGCAGATCCGCAACGCGTTCAAGATCCTGATGTCGGACAAGAACGTGAAGGCCGTGTTCATCAACATCTTCGGCGGCATCCTGCGCTGTGACGTGCTTGCCGAGGGCGTGGTGGCGGCCGTCAAGGAGCTGTCGGTGAAGGTGCCGATCGTCATTCGCATGGAAGGCACCAACGTCGACACCGGGAAGAAACTGCTGCGCGAGAGCGGCTTGAATTTCACCACGGCCGACGCCATGGACGAAGGCGCCAACAAGGTCGTCGCGCTGGCGCGCGGGTAGGGGGACAACATGGCAGTGCTGATTGACAAGTCGACGCGCCTGCTGGTGCAGGGCCTGACCGGGCGCGAGGGAACGTTCCACGCCAAGCAGTCCGCGCAGTACGGCACCACCGTCGTCGGAGGCGTCACGCCCGGCAAGGGCGGCACCACCCACGAGGGATGGCCGATCTTCAACACGGTGGCCGACGCGGTGGCCAAGACCGGCGCCAACGCGACCGTGATCTTCGTGCCGCCCGCCTTCTCGGCCGACGCCATCCTGGAGGCGGCTGACGCCGGGATTGCGCTCGCGGTCTGCATCACCGAAGGCATTCCGACGCTCGACATGATGCGGGTGATGGCAGTGCTGAAGGAAAAGAAGACCCGCCTGATCGGCCCGAACTGCCCGGGGCTGATTTCCCCCGGCAAGGCGAAGGCCGGCATCATCCCGGCGCATATCTGCAAGGAAGGGCGCATCGGGATCGTGTCCCGCAGCGGAACGCTGACCTATGAAGCGATTCACCAGCTGACGCAGCTCGGCCTCGGCCAGACGACCTGCATCGGCATCGGCGGCGACCCGCTGATCGGGACCAACTTCATCGACGCGCTGACGCTGTTCCAGGCCGATCGCGACACCGAGGGAATCGTGATGATCGGCGAGATTGGCGGAACGGCTGAGGAAGAGGCCGCTGCCTTCATCAAGAAGAACGTGAAGAAGCCGGTGGTCAGCTTCATCTGCGGCCAGACGGCGCCTCCGGGACGCCGGATGGGCCACGCCGGCGCCATCATCGCCGGCGGCAAGGGCACGGCGGCGGAGAAGATGACGGCGCTGACCGCGGCGGGCGTCCGCGTGGTCAAGAGCCCGGCGGACATCGGCCGGGCGATCGTCGAGGCGTTGAAGAAGTAACGGCTTGGGGCTTGGGGCTCAGGGCTCGAGGCTTAAGGCTCAAGTCTCAAGCCTTAAGCCCTCCATGATATACTGACCATAATCGTGTGAGAATCTGGAAACTTGTGCCGTGCCACGCCGCAGGCGCAGGGGAGTGCCTCCGCGCGCCCGCCGGGCAGGTCTTCCCCGGGTGCATTGCATGCCATCGAGTCCACTAGCCGAGCCGGTTGCCCCGCCATCCTCGCAACAAAGCGAGGTCGTCAACGACTTCAGCATCCAGGTCGCAACCGTGAACGGCTCCGGGAGCCAGACCGCCAATCTGGTGCTGTTGCGGTCCCTGTTCCAGATGGGCATCCCGGTGTCGGGGAAGAACCTGTTTCCCTCCAACATCGCCGGGCTGCCGACCTGGTACACCATCCGCGCGAACCGGAACGGGTACATCGCCCGCAAGAAGGAAATCGACCTGCTGGTGGCGATGAACCCCGAAACGGCCCAGGAAGATGTTCGAAGCCTCCGCGCCGGCGCGGCGGTGGTCTACGACGAACCGCTGAAGCTGGACTCGATCCGCGACGATGTCGTCTTCTATCCGGTGCCGTTCGACAAGCTGGTGGCGCCGGTCTGCCCCGAGGCGAAGCTGCGGCGGCTGGTGCGCAACCTGATCTACGACGGAGTGCTGGCTCGCCTGCTCGACATCGAACTCGAGGAAATGGAGAAGGCGCTCGGCCGGCAACTCGGGAAGAAGCCCAAGGCGGTCGCCCTCAACCTTGCGGCGCTCAAGGCGGGATTCGACTACGCAGACCGCAGCTTGCCCAAGCGCGATCCCTTCCGCGCCCGCCGGATGGACCTGACCGCTGACCAGATCCTGGTCGAAGGCAACGCGGCCGTCGCCATCGGCGCGATGATGGCGGGGGTCACCGTTGTCACGTGGTATCCGATCACGCCCTCATCGTCGGTCTGCGAGATGCTGATCAACTACATGGGGAAGTACCGCATGGATCCGGCCAGCGGGAAGGCGACATTCGCCATCGTGCAGGCCGAGGACGAACTGGCGTCGATCGGGACGGCGATCGGCGCCGGCTGGGCCGGCGCGCGGGCCATGACGGCAACCTCGGGCCCCGGCATTTCCCTGATGGCCGAGTTCACCGGCCTCGCGTATTACTCCGAGGTGCCCGTTGTCATTGTCGACGTGCAACGCGTCGGACCCTCGACCGGCCTGCCGACACGCACAGCCCAGGGCGACATCCTTTCCACGGCCGTTCTCTCGCACGGGGATACCAGGCACGTGCTTCTATTTCCGAATTCCCCCGAGGAGTGCTACTCGCTGACCGTCGAGGCGTTCGACCTGGCGGAGCGGCTGCAGACACCGGTGTTCGTGATGACGGACCTGGATCTTGGCATGAACACCTGGATGTCCGGACTCTTCGCGTATCCCGATCGGCCCATCGACCGAGGCAAGCGCCTGGACGCGGCGACTCTCGCCAGGCTCGCCACCTGGGGCCGCTACAAAGACGTGGATGGGGACGCCGTCGGGTGGCGATCGATCCCGGGCGACGGCATGCCCTCGTACTTCAACCGCGGGTCGGGCCACAACGCGGCCGCCCTGTACAGCGAACGTCCGGACGACTACACCGAGAACGTCGATCGCCTGGCGCGCAAGTTCGACACGGCCCGGAGCCTGGTGCCGCACGAAATCGTCCAGATCGTGCCCGGGACCGAGATCGGGTTCATCGGCTTCGGCTCGAGCCACTGGGCCATCGAAGAAGCCCGCGACCAGCTCCGGCTCGAAGCAGGCATCGCCGCCTCATACCTGCGCCTTCGCGCCTACCCGTTCACCGGGGAGGTCGAGCGATTCATCGACCTTCACGCGCGGGTGTACGTGGTCGAACAGAATCGCGACGGTCAGATGCTCAGCCTGCTCAGGCACCACCTCGCGGCGGACCAGATCGGGAAGCTGACGAGCGTCCTGCACTACAACGGACTGCCGATCGATGCCCGATCGATCTCCGACGAGGTCAGGTCCCAGGAAGCCGGTGCGGAGCGGGCGCTTGCCGCGGGGACGACCGGAAACGTGCGAAGGAGCTACTAGATGGCGACCGAGACACCGGCAGCGCCGGCCGCGCCGGGCAGGAAGCTGAACCGGATCAACCTGGAGGTCCAGGCGTACAAGGGATCCAAGACGACGCTCTGCGCCGGCTGCGGTCACAACGCGATCTCGGAGCGCATCCTCGAGGCGTTCTTCGAGATGGGCGTCGACCCGGCGCGCGTGATCAAGATGTCGGGCATCGGCTGCTCGAGCAAGAGCCCGGCCTACTTCCTCGGGTCGTCGCACGGCTTCAACGCAGTTCACGGCCGGATGCCCGCCGTCGCAACAGGGGCCCTGCTGGCGAACAAGGATCTGCTGGCGATCGGCGTGAGCGGCGACGGCGACACGGGCGCGATCGGCGCCGGCCATTTCGTGCACCTGATGCGCAGGAACCTTCCGATCATCTACATCGTGGAGAACAACGGCGTCTACGGGCTGACGAAGGGCCAGGTGTCGCCGACGGCCGATCCGGGGTCCGCGCTCAAGAACGGGATCGTGAACACGCTGCCCGCGCTGGACCTCTGCGCGCTGGCGATCGAGCTGGGGGCGACCTTCGTCGCCCGCTCCTTCAGCGGCGACAAGAAGCAGATGGCCGCGCTGATGAAGGCGGCCATCTCCCACAACGGCACGGCGCTGCTGGACGTGATCTCGCCCTGCGTGACCTTCAATGACCACGAAGGATCGACCAAGAGCTACGCCTACGTGAAGGACCACGACGATGTCCTGGGCGAGATGACCTTCGTGCCGTTCTTCGAGGACATTTCGGTCGAGTACGACCCCGGAACGACCCGCGAGGTGACGCTGCACGACGGATCGCGGCTCTTCCTGAAGAAACTCGACGACACCTACGATCCGACCAGCAAGATGGCCGCGCTGAACCTGCTGAACGAAGCCACGCGACACGGGGAGTTTGCGACGGGCCTGATCTACGTCGTGCCCGACCGGCCGAGCTTCATCGACCTGCTCAACACCGTGGACCAGCCGCTCTCGATGCTTCCCGAGTCGAGCATCCGGCCATCGAAAGCCGCGCTCGCCGAGATCATGGACAGCCTGCGGTAGCGGACGGCCGGGCGGGCGCGCGGGCCCGCCCGGCAAGCGTCCCGGCAGTTCGAGAACGGCTCGGGGCCGGAGGCCGGCGGCTTGCGGCCGGGCCGTGCGGGCCAGGGCACGGTGCGCAGGCGGGCCCTCGACCCGAGCCTTGTTGCTATAATCGTTTGAATATGGAAACCACACTCGCCATCATCAAGCCGGACGCCGTCGAGCGGCGCCTGGCCGGGCAGATTCTCCACCGCATCGAAGAGAGCGGATTTCGCATCAAGGCCATGCGCCTCATTCACCTGAGCAAGCGCGACGCCGAAGGCTTCTACGCGGTGCACCGTGAGCGGCCGTTCTTCAACGGATTGACCACCTTCATGTCTTCGGGACCGGCCGTGGTGATCGTGCTGGAGGCGGACGGCGCCATCAAGAAGTGGCGCGACGTCATGGGTGCGACCGATCCTGCCAAGGCCGCTGCGGGCACGATCCGGAAAGACTTCGGCTCATCGATCGAGCGCAACGCCACGCACGGGTCCGACGCCCCGGACACGGCGGCGTTCGAGATCGGCTACTTCTTCCCCGGGGTCGAGTTGAACTGAGCGGATTGATAATCCGTTCGGCGGGCGGCTGGCGGCAGGCGGCTGGCGGCGGGCGGCCGAACCGGGGTCTGAAGACCCCGGGCTACATCCGTCACACGTGAGGCTCCATCCGTCACACGGGAGGCTCCATCCGGCACGCGTGAGGCACACTCGGGATGGAGGCCGGGTCTTCAGTCCCGGCAACGGGTGGTTCCGCGCTGGCGCCGAATCCGGGCGGGGAGCATCGCGATGGCACTGGGCAAGCTGCTGATCGTCATCGGGCTCCTCATTGTCCTCGCGGGACTGCTGGTCTGGTGGGGGATACCGGTCGGCCGGCTGCCCGGTGATTTCGTCATCCGGCGCGGGCCGATCACGTTCTACTTTCCGCTCACGACGGCGATCATCGCGAGCCTGCTGCTGACGCTGGTGCTGACGCTGTTTCGGCGGTAGAGAAACGAGTCCGCGCTCCGAAGGCGTGCGGACGAGGCGACGGGAGACTTCAGTCACGATGTCGATCAAACCCGACCACTGGATTGCGAAGATGGCACGCGAGCACCGCATGATCGAACCGTTCATCGAGGGCCAGGTGCGCGATGGGGTCATCTCGTACGGCGTCTCGTCGTACGGCTACGACATCCGCGTCGCCGACGAGTTCAAGGTCTTCACCAACATCAACAACACGCTGATCGACCCGAAGCAGTTCGATCCGCGGTCGTTCGTGGACATCAAGGCGGACTCCTGCATCATCCCGCCCAACTCGTTCGCGCTGGCCCGGACGATCGAGTACTTCCGGATCCCGCGTAACGTCCTCACGGTGTGCCTGGGCAAGTCCACCTACGCGCGGTGCGGCATCATCGTGAACGTCACCCCGTTCGAGCCGGAATGGGAAGGGACCGCCACGCTCGAGATCTCGAACACGACCCCGCTGCCGGCGCGGATCTACGCCAACGAGGGGATTGCGCAGGTCCTCTTCTTCGAAAGCGACGAGGAGTGCGCGATTTCCTATCGAGACAAGAAGGGCAAATACCAGGCCCAGCTGCAGGTGACCCTGCCCAGGATCTAGCCATGATTGCAGCGATTCGAGGCACGCGCGACATCCTGCCCGGCGAGGTGGAGCGATGGCAGCGTGTCGAAGCCGTCTCCCGGCGGGTCTTCGAGCGGTTCGGGTACGCCGAGGTCCGGACCCCGATCATCGAGCGCGAGGAGCTGTTCTCCAAGGGCACCGGCGAAACCACCGACATCGTCCAGAAGGAGATGTACGCGTTCACCGACAAGGGCGGCGAGCGGATTACGCTCCGGCCTGAAGCCACGCCGAGCCTGGTCCGCGCGTATGTCGAGCACAGCCTCGAACAGCACCTCCCGGTTCCCAAGGTGTACCTGATGGGGCCGATGTTCCGGTACGAGCGCCCGCAGAAGGGGCGGTACCGCCAGTTCCATCAGCTCGACGTCGAAGTGTTCGGCATGGCGGATCCCGCCATCGACGCGGAGGTGATCGACCTCGCCTGGACGCTCATCTCGGAGCTGGGCATCACCCAGGTCGAACTGGTCGTCAACTCGGTGGGCTGCCCGGAATGCCGGCCGGCGTTTTCCGAGGCGCTGGTCCAGGCGCTCGGCGAGGACGTGAAGCAGCTGTGCGCGGACTGCCAGCGGCGGGCCGTGACCAACCCGCTTCGGATCTTCGACTGCAAGGTGCCGGAAGATCAGCCGATCATCGATCGCCTGCCGCATTCAGTGGACTACCTGTGCGAGTCGTGCCGGACGCACTTCGAGGCGGTCGAACGGCACCTGAAGGCGTTCGGGATCCCGTACCGGCTGTCGCATCGCCTCGTGCGCGGCCTCGACTATTACACGCGGACCACCTTCGAGATCCTCGGCGGCAACCTGGGCGCGCAGAACGCCATTCTCGGCGGCGGGCGGTACGACGGCCTCGTGAAGCAGCTTGGCGGGCCCGACCGGGTCGGCATCGGGTTCGCCGCGGGCATCGAACGGCTGGTGCTCGCCATGCCCGAGCCGGCCGCCGCGGCGCGGAGCGGACGGCTGTTTGTCGCCGCCATGGGCGAGGCGGCCCGGGATTCGGCCATCGCCCTGCTGCGCGAGCTGCGCCAGGCCGGTCATGAAGCGCACATGGAATACGAAGGCCGGAGCATCAAGTCGCAGATGAAGCGCGCCGATCGGCTCGGCGCGGCCTTCACGCTCATTATCGGCGACAACGAACTCGCCCGGGGCGAGGTCACCGTCAAGGACATGGCGCACAGCGAGCAGCAGAGCGTGCCGCGCGCCGGCGTGGTTTCGCACCTCAACGCCCTGCGCACGGGCGTCACGGAGAGCACTCGTGGTTGACAAACTGGGCGATTGGACACGGACGCACACCTGCGGCGACCTGCGGGCGGAACACGTCGGCCAGGAGGTGCTGCTGCTCGGATGGGTCCACCGCGTCCGCGATCTCGGGGCGCTGGTGTTCGTCGACCTGCGCGATCGCTGGGGGTTGACGCAGTTGGTCTTCGACAGCGCCGAGCTCGCCGACCGGGCCAAGCACCTCCGCGCCGAGTTCGTGGTCGGCGTCAGGGGCACCGTGCGCCCGCGATCCGCGGAGGCCAGGAACGCGAAGATGCCGACCGGCGAGGTCGAGGTACATGCCGCCGATCTCCGCGTGTTCAGCGAAGCGAAGGTTCCGCCCTTTGTCGTGGCTGACGAGGTCGCCGCCTCCGACGAATTGCGCTTGCGGTACCGATACCTGGATCTTCGGCGCCCCGTGCTGCAGCGAAACCTCGGGCTGCGCCACCGGGTGACGATGGCGGTCCGGCGGTATTTCGATGCCGCGGGCTTCTGGGAAATCGAAACGCCGATTCTCACGAAATCCACGCCCGAAGGCGCCCGCGACTATCTCGTGCCGAGCCGCGTGCATCCCGGCGAGTTCTACGCGCTGCCGCAGTCGCCGCAGCTCTTCAAGCAACTCCTCATGATCGCGGGCACCGATCGGTACTTCCAGATCGCGAGGTGTTTCCGAGACGAGGATCTGCGGGCCGATCGCCAGCCCGAGTTCACGCAGATCGACGTCGAGATGTCGTTCGCGACCTCCGAACTGGTGTTTGCCGTCATCGAGCCGCTCATCGGAGACATCTTCCGGGTCATCGGGCGCGATGTCGCGATTCCGTTCCCTCGCATGTCGTACGCCGACGCGATGGCGAAGTACGGAACCGACAAGCCCGATCTGCGCGTCGGGATGGAACTGGTCGACCTGTCGGCCCAGTTCACCGAGTCCGCCTTCACGCCGTTCCAGAGCGCCGTGGCCCGCAAGGAAGTCGTGCGGGGTCTGGCCGTGCCGGGCGGCGCGGCCTTCTCGCGCAAGCAGCTCGACGATCTGACCGCGCAGGCCAAGACGCTCGGGGCGTCCGGCCTGGTGTGGGCGAGGCAGAGCGGGGAAACGATCCAGAGCCCCGCGCTGAAGAGCGCCGGCGAGGAGGTGCTGAGGGCGGCGCTCGGCGCGGCCGGCGCGAAGCCGGCGGACCTGCTGCTGATGGTCGCGGGCGAAGCCGGCAACGCTTCGCGGATCCTCGGGCAGCTGCGCCTCGACATCGCGAAGCAGCAGGGCTGGCTCAAGCCGGACGAGTTCGCCTTCACGTGGGTGGTCGACTTCCCGCTCTTCGACTGGGACAACGAGGACAAACGCTGGGTCGCGATGCACCACCCATTCACCTCGCCGCTCGAGGCCGACATGGACGGCATGGAGCAGGCCCCGGGTTCCGCCCGGGCGCAGGCCTACGACCTGGTCCTCAACGGAACCGAGATCGGCGGCGGCAGCATCCGGATCCACGACAGCAGCCTTCAGAAACGGCTGTTCAAGCTGCTCGGGATCAGCGACGAGGACGCCAAGCTGCGCTTCGGGTTCTTCACCGAGGCGCTCGAGTACGGAACGCCGCCTCACGGCGGGATCGCGTTCGGCCTCGACCGCATCGTGGCCATTCTCGCGGGTGAGCCGTCCATTCGTGACGTGATGGCGTTCCCGAAGACGGCTGCCGCGGTCGATCTGATGTCGCAGGCGCCCTCCACGGTCGATGCCAGGCAGCTGAAGGAATTGAAGCTGCGCCTCGACGTCTGACGATCGGCCCGTGCGCTTCCCGCTTGACCTGCCGGAGGCGCCATGGTACGATCCGTTGCTGGTAAGTCTTGGTGTTTCAAGGAGATACGAGCCACGTCCGACCCGCTCCGCACGATCGTTCTGCCCGACGAAGGGCTCGACATCCTGTTCGGCTCGCTCGACGAGAACCTCCGCTACATCGAATCGCACATGGGAGTGCGTCTGACCACCCAGGGGCATGACCTGATGGTGGGGGGCGACCCGCCTGCGGTTTCGCGAGTGGAACGCCTCGTCGAACAGCTCGTGGCCCTTCAACGTGACGGCTACCGCATCTCGAACGGCGACGTGAAGACCGCGTGCGACCTGATCGGCCAGGATGGCCAGGTCGAACTGCGGGACTACTTCCTCAAGACCGCGGGCAAGCCCGCCGGACGCCGGCAGGTGGCGGCCAAGAGCGTCAACCAGCGGCGGTATCTCGAAGCGATCGAGCGGTTCGACATGGTCTTCGGCATCGGCCCGGCGGGGACAGGCAAGACCTATCTCGCCATGGCGCAGGCCGTGTCGTTCCTGATCGCCAAGAAGGTGAGCCGCATCATCCTGGCGAGGCCGGCGGTCGAGGCTGGCGAGAAGCTGGGGTTCCTTCCCGGCGACCTGCAGGAGAAGGTGAATCCTTACCTGCGTCCCCTCTACGATGCCCTCTACGACATGCTCGACGGCGAGCGCGTGGAACGCCTGCTCGAGCGAGGCACCATTGAGATCGCCCCGCTCGCCTTCATGCGCGGACGCACGCTGAACGATTCCTTCGTCATCCTGGACGAGGCCCAGAACACGACCTCCGAGCAGATGAAGATGTTCCTGACGCGGCTGGGCTTCGGTTCGAAGGCCGTGATTACCGGCGACATCACGCAGATCGATCTGCCGGCCGGCCGGATCTCGGGCCTGGTCGAGGCCATGAAGGTCGTCGGCCAGGTCGAGGGCGTGTCGTTCGTCTACTTCGACGAGCGCGACGTGGTCCGCAACAAGCTCGTCCAGCTGATCGTCAAGGCCTACGAGTCGTACACCAATGGCGGCGGGGCCGGTCCTCGCCCCTCGTGAGATCCATGCCGCCCGACCAACCGCATCGTGGGGCAGTGCTCCGCGTCACGGTCACCACCTCGCGCGAGGAGCACATACGCGCGCCCGGGCTCGGAGGCTGGCTGGCGACCGTGGCGCCCTCGCGAGCCAAAGGCGAGGTGTCGGTCGCCATCGCGAGCGACGCGCTCGTGCGGCGCCTCAACCGCGACTTCCGCGGCATCGACGCCACCACCGACGTCCTGTCGTTCCCGGCGCAGAACGACCCGCAGACGCCCGAACCCGGCGTGCCCTCCCAGCACCGGCTGCTCGGCGACATCGTCATCGCGGCCGGCGTGGCACGCAGGCAGGCGCGCGAGGCGGGGCACAGCCTGCAGGCCGAGCTGAGAGTCCTGTGCCTCCACGGCCTCCTGCACCTGCTCGGCTACGATCATGAAACGGATAACGGCACGATGGCCCGGCTGGAGCGCCGCCTTCGCCGCAAGGGCGGTCTCGAGAATGGACTCATCGAACGAGTGAATTCGTGACCGCGCTGATCCTTGTCCTGCTCGGCCTGGCGGCCGTGTTGCTCGGGACGGTCGCGGCGGCGTTCTCGACGCTGATGCCCCTGTCGCAGCGCCTGATGGCCGAGCGCACCTCCCGTTCCGGCATGCTCGGCACCTACCTGGACGATCCGGTCCAGCTCTTCCTGCCCGTGCGCACGCTGCTCGGCCTGGTCCAGACGCTGGCGGTCGTCTGCTTCGTCCGGATCTTCGGCATCGACCGGCCCGACCTGGTGGCAGTGGTGCTGGCCTCGGCCATCGCCTTCTTCCTGTTGTGCCAGCACGTGATTCCATCAGTCCTGGCGCGGCGAAACCCGGAAGGCGTCCTGAACCGCCTCCTGCCGTGGTGCGAGCCGATGTTTCGGGCGCTCTGGCCGATCCTTCGCCTGCTGGCATTCATGCGGCGGGATCGGGAGGAGAGCGAAGGCAGCGCCGTGACCGACGCCGCGCAGGGAGAGGCGACCGATGCGTACCTCGATGCGGGCGAACAGCAGGGCCTGATCGAACGGGACGAGCGGAAGCTGCTGCAGTCGGTCGTCGATTTCAGCGATACGCTCGTGCACGAGGTCATGACGCCGCGGCCCGATATCTGTGCGATTCGGGCGGACGCCAGCCTGGACGACCTGCGGACGCTGTTTCGGGACCAGGGGTACTCGCGGATCCCGGTCTATGCCGAGTCGCTCGACAACATTCTGGGCTTCGTGTTCGTCAAGGATCTGATCCGCCTGCCGCTGATGCAGTCGGCGGCGACGCCGCTCAGCGAGCTCAAGACCACGCAGATGACCTCCCTCATCCGCGCCGCGCATGTCGTGCCCGAAACCAAGAAGGTGTCGGACCTGCTTCGCGAGTTCCAGCGCGGCCGGATCCAGATTGCGATCGTCGTCGACGAATACGGCGGAACAGCCGGACTGGTCACCGTCGAGGATCTGATCGAAGAGCTGGTCGGCGAGATCCGTGACGAAGACGACGAAGAGGTCGATCCCATCGTCGACGAGCCCGACGGTGCGTTCGTCATCAGCGGGCGGGCCGACATCGAGTCGGTCGCCGAGCGCCTTGGGGTCGCCATCGAATCGGGAGGATTCGAGACCGCAGGCGGGTACATTCTGGCCCGTGTGGGTCGAGTGCCCGTCACCGGTGAAACGCTGGAGATCGATGGATTGACCGTGGAGATTCTCGACGCCGAGCGGCGTCGTGTGCGCAAAGTAAGGGTGCGGCGCAAGCCCGCACCCTCCGAGGAAGGCGGCGCCGTGCTCGCCTCGGAGCACGAGGGCCAGGGCTCGACATGAAGTTCGGATTCGTAGCGCTCGTCGGCCGGCCGAATGCCGGAAAGTCCACGCTGGTCAACCGGCTGATGGGCACCAAGATTGCCATTGTCTCGGACAAGCCCCAGACGACCCGCAACCGGATCGTGGGGGTTCGCACAATCCCCGACGGCCAGATGGTTCTGGTCGACACGCCGGGCATCCATCGGCCCCTGCACCGGATGAACGTCAGGATGGTCGACACGGCGGTCCAGAGCATGACGCAGGCCGACGTGGTCGCGGCGGTGGCCGACGCGACGGCCGCCCCCGGCGGCGGCGATCGCTACCTGGCGGACCTGCTGGGCGGGCTTCGCGCGCCGGTCGTGCTGGTCCTCAACAAGATCGACCTCGTCGCCAGGCCGGCCCTGTTGCCGCTGGTGGACCGGTGGCGCACCACGGCAAAGTTCGCCGAGATCGTGCCGGTGTCGGCGCTGACCGGCGACAACGTCGACCGGCTCGACCGCATCCTCCTCAACTACCTGCCGGACGGCGATCCGATGTACCCCGCCGATTTCGTGAGCGATCAGCCCGAGGCGGTGATCGTGGCCGAGACCGTGCGCGAGAAGGTGCTGCACCACACCCGCGACGAGCTCCCGTTCACGACCGCCGTGCTGGTGGACCGGATCGAGGAGCCCGACGATCGGGGTCTGATGCGCATCTATTGCACGATCCTGGTCGAGCGGGACTCCCAGAAGGGCATTGTCGTCGGCCGCGGGGGGGCCATGATCAAGCAGATCGGCACCGAGGCGCGGCTGGAGCTCGAAGAGCTGTTCGGCACGCGGGTGCACCTGGATCTCAGGGTCAAGGCCAAAGGGCGCTGGCGAGATGACGAGCGGACGCTTGACCAGCTCGGCCTGCCGCAGGACTCGTAATATTTCGGATAGAATAACCAGGCGCGTTGTTGCGCCAGTGCTGGCCGCTGATGCCGCTCTACACCACGGAAGCGCTCATCCTGCGCACCTACAAGCTGAAAGAGGCTGATCGGATCGTGGTGTTCTTGACGCGCGATCGCGGCAAGAAACGCGGAGTGGCACACGGCGCGCGGCGGATGCAGTCGAACTTCGGCGGGGCGCTCGAACCGTTGTCGCGTGTCGGCGTCACCTACTTCGAGAAAGAACAGCGCGAGCTGGTGTCGCTCAACTACGCCGAAACGATCAGCTCGCCGTTCTGGGCCCAACGGGCCGAGGCGCTGGGGCACACCGGGTATTTCGCCGAGCTGCTCGACGAGTGGGCGCCGGAGGGCGATCCGAACGAGACGTTGTACCGGCTCGGATCCTCGGTGGTCGAGGCCCTGGGCGCGGGGGTGAAGGTCGAGCCGCTCGCCCGGTACTTCGAGTACCTGGCTGCTTCGGCTGCAGGGCGTGTATCCGTCGCTGCTGGCGTGCCAGACCTGCGGTGCGCCACTCGGCCGCGAGACGGCGGGCGCGGCGGTGCTGGTGCCCGGCGATCACGCCTTTCGCTGCCAGGCGTGCGGAAATGGCCCGGACGGGCCACGGGGCCTCGGGCTGTCGGGGGAGGCGCTGGCGTTTCTGCGGGCCGCGGCCATCACCAGGCCGGCCTCGCTCGACGCGCTGCCGGTTGCGGCGGCGGCGCTGCGGGAACTGGAGCACGTCCACGGGATGCTGATTCGGCTGCACCTCGAGAAAGACCTGAGGTCGGCCCGCGTGTTGCGAGACATGCGGCAAGGGGAGTGAGGACAGGGATCGTGACATTCCAGGATCTGATCTTCAAGCTCTCGACCTTCTGGGGCGCCCACGGATGCCTGATACAGCAGCCTCTCGACCTCGAGGTCGGGGCCGGCACCTCGCACTGGGAGACCCTCCTGCGCGTGCTGGGGCCGAAGCACTGGAGCGTGGCCTACGTGCAGCCGTCCAGGCGCCCTGACGACGGCCGTTTCGGCGAGAACCCGAATCGCCTGTTCAAGCACCACCAGTTCCAGGTGATGTTGAAGCCCTCGCCCGACGAGATTCAGCAGCTCTACCTCGAGAGCCTCGAGGCGTGCGGCATCGTGCCGCGCGACCACGACATCCGGTTCGAGGAGGACAACTGGGAATCGCCCACGCTGGGCGCGTGGGGCATCGGCTGGCAGGTCATGCTCGACGGGCTCGAGATCACCCAGTTCACCTACTTCCAGCAGGTCGGCGGGATCGACCTCAGCCCCATCCCGGTCGAGATCACGTATGGCCTCGAGCGGCTCGCGATGTTCCTGCAGAAGGTCGACAACGTGTTCGATTTCGAGTGGGCCCCGGGCGTGTCCTATCGCGAGGTCCGGCTCCGCGAAGAGGTCGAGCAGTCGAAGTACTCGTTCGGGCAGGTCGACATGCCTCGCGACGAGTTCGTGGCGCTGCATCGCGACCTGTTCGACCGCTACTTCCAGTTCTCCGGCGTCCTGCTCCGGTCGGGCCTCGTGCTGCCGTCGCTCGAGTACGCGCTGAAGTGCTCCCACATCTTCAATATTCTCGACGCGAGCGGAGGCATCGGCGTGACCGAGCGCACGGCGTATATCCTGCGCGTGCGGCAGCTGGCGGTCGAAATCTCCCGCGTCTACGCGGATTCGGAGGTCGCCTCCGCCGAGGCGGCGGCACCAGCCACGACCGAGGCGTGAGGCACTCTTATGGACCGCGAACTGCTCATCGAGATCGGCTGCGAAGAGATTCCGGCAAGCTGGCTCCCGCCTCTGACCAGGCAAGTCGCGGAACGTGCCACCTCGCGCCTCGCCGAATTCCGCCTGGCGCCCGAAGCTCCCGTGGAATCGTTCAGCACCCCGCGCCGGTTGACGGTGCGCATCGCCAGGCTCGCTGAGCGGCAGACCGATCTCGAGGACCTCCTGATGGGACCGCCGGTTTCGGCGGGCTTCGACAAGGCAGGCCTGCCGACGCCGGCCGCCGCCGGATTCGCCCGCAAGCACGGCGTCGAGGTGGCCAATCTCGAGCGCGCCGAGACCCCAAAGGGCACGTACCTGGCATTCCGGCACCATGTTCGCGGCAAGGCCGCCGTCGACGTGCTGCCCGACGTCCTGTCGGGCCTGCTCCGCGACCTGACCTTCCCGAAGCAGATGCACTGGGACGCGGCGCTGGATGACGGCAAGGGCGAGCTGCTGTTTGGGCGGCCGATTCGCTGGATCGTGTTCCTGTACGGCGGACGGGTCGTGCCCTTCACGATCCTGCGCTCTCCCCAGGCGCAGGCCCCGCTGGTCCAGGAGGTCCGATCGGGAGCCGTGACGTTCGGGCACCGGTTCCTGGCGACCACGGGCCGGGCAGGCCGCGCGATCAAGGTGAAGACCTTCGAGGAGTACCGCGCCAGGCTCGGCGAGAACTTCGTCATCCTGGATCGCGAGGAGCGGCACGCGAAGATCGCCCGTGAACTCGACGTCCACGCCCGCAGGCTCGGCGGACGCGTCGGCGGCGCAGCGACCGCCGCGTCCCGCTTGTTACAGGAAGTTCCCGACCTGGTCGAGTATCCGTCGGTCGTCGGCGGCACGTTCCCATCCGATCTGATGTCCCTTCCCGACGAGGTGCTGACGACGACGATGATCCACCACCAGCACTTCTTCCCGGTGGTGAACGATGCCGGCCGCCTGATGCCGTCGTTCCTGGCCGTGGTGAACACCGAGTCCGGTAACGAGAAATCCATCTCCCGCAATCTCGAGCGCTGCCTGGTGGCGCGCCTTCGCGACGCCCGGTTCTTCTGGGACGCCGATCGGCGAACCTCGCTGGAGGACCACCTGCCTCGGCTCGGGACGGTGCTGTTCCACAAGCGGCTCGGCAGCTACCGTGAAAAGGCCTCGCGGATCGAACGGCTGGCTGGAATCCTCGCCGCTGACGTCTTCAAGGCGCCCCAGATCCGTGCCGACGCGCAGCAGGCGGGACGGCTCTGCAAGGTCGATCTCGCCACCGACATGGTCCGCGAGCTGACCGAGCTGCAGGGCGCGATGGGCGGCATCTACGCCCGCGAAGAGGGTCTGCCCGAGCCGGTGTGGCGAGCGATCTACCACCACTATCAGCCGGCCGGCGTTGAAGCCGACGGCCCGCCGTCGCGGCAGGATCTGAAGGGCGCCGGCCTGACATGGGCGGCCGTGTCGCTCTCCGACAAGCTGGACACGCTGGTCGGCCTGTTCGCGGCAGGCGAGCGTCCGACCGGAACCCGCGATCCGTTCGGCCTCAGGCGCCAGGCGCAAGGGGCGCTGAGGCTCCTGGTCGATCTTCCGGAACTGACCGGCGTCGAGGTGCCGATTCGGCTGTCCGCGCTCATCGGGGAGGCGCGAGCGGGCCTCGGGACGATCGAGGCGAAGGGAGGCGCGGAAGGCGAGGCCGGCTGGCAGGGCGCGCTCGACACCTTCCTGCTCGATCGCATGCGGTACCTGTTCGAGCAGCGGGGATTCGCCTACGACGAGCTCAACGCCGTGCTCGTGCGCGCAGCAGAGCTGCCGGATCCGCTTGATGCACGGCGCCGGCTGGAGGCGCTCCAGGGCGTCAGGGGCTCTTCCGACTTCGAGGCGCTGGCCGTCGCATTCAAGCGCGTGAAGAATCTCTCCCGCGAACTGAAGGGACCCGCCACCGAGACGTTCGAGCGGTTGACCGAACCGGCCGAGCGCGAGCTCGTCTCGGACTACCTGGCGCGCGCCACCGACATCCGGAAGGCCGTGGCGCTTCGTCAATACGACCAGGCGTTTCGCATCGCATCAGGGCTGCGCCCGGCCGTGGATCGTTTCTTCACCGACATCTTCGTGATGGTCGACGATGCAGGCCTGCGCGAAGCCCGATTGTCCCTCCTCCGGCGGCTCCATGAGCTCCTACTGGAGTTGGCCGATATCTCAGAGATCGTCCCTCGAATGGAGTCATAGGTCGATGGCAAAGCACACCGCGAAGAAGAGCGTGACGAAGAAGGCAGCACGGGTGGCCCCGAAGAAGGCCGCGGCAGGAGTCAGGAAAGCCAGGAAATACATCTACGCCTTTGCCAAGGGCAAGGCCGACGGCAACCGCACGATGAAGGACCTGCTGGGTGGCAAGGGATCCGGCCTGGCCGAAATGACCAACGCCGGGCTGCCGGTGCCGCCGGGATTCACGATTTCCACCGAGGCGTGCAACCTCTGGTACGAGACCGGCCGCAAGCTGCCCCAGGCCATCGAAGACGAGATGCTGGCGCACGTGCGGACGCTGGAGAAGGCCGCGGGCGCCACGTTTGGCTCCACGGAGAACCCGTTGCTGGTGTCGGTGCGATCGGGCGCGAAGTTCTCCATGCCCGGGATGATGGACACCATCCTCAACCTGGGCCTCAACGATGCCTCGGTCGAGGGTTTGAAGGCGAGGACCGGCAACGGACGGTTCGCCTACGACAGCTACCGCCGGTTCATCCAGATGTACGGCAACGTCGTGCTGGAGATCGGCAAGGACAAGTTCGAGCACGAGTTCGAGGCCGTCAAGCACGCCCACGGCGCCAGGATCGACACCGAGCTCGGCGAAGATGGTCTGCGTGAAGTGGTCGCGCGATACAAGGCGGTGGTCAAGGCCGAGACCAGGAAGGAGTTCCCGCAGGATCCCTTCGTCCAGCTGCGCGGCGCCCGCGACGCGGTGTTCCGGTCGTGGAACAATCCGCGCGCCAGGCAGTATCGCCGCATCTACGAGATCCCGGACCACATCGGCACCGCCGTCAATGTCCAGAAGATGGTCTTCGGCAACACCGGCGATCGGTCCGCAACGGGCGTGGGCTTCACGCGGAACCCTGCAAACGGGGCCAAGGAGTTCTTCGGCGAGTTCCTCGTCAATGCCCAGGGAGAAGACGTGGTCGCGGGCATCCGCACGCCGCGCCCGATCGCCGAGCTCGAAGTCGTGATGCCGAAGGCGTACAAGGAGCTCCGCCAGTTCACCTCGCGGCTCGAGAAGCACTACAAGGACATCCAGGACTTCGAGTTCACGATCGAGGACGAGAAGCTCTACATGCTGCAGACCCGCAGCGGCAAGCGCACCGGCTACGCGGCGGTCGTGATTGCGACCGACATGGTGGCGGAGAAGGCGCTGACGCCCAGGGAGGCGTTGCTGCTGGTCGAGCCGGCCTCGCTCTCGCAGCTGCTGTCCCCGGTGTTCGATCCGGCCGAATGGAAGAAGCTGCCCGTGGCCGCCAAGGGCCTGCCGGCCTCGCCGGGCGCGGCGTCGGGACAGGCCGTGTTTACAGCCGAGGCCGCGGTCAGCTGGGCTGCGAATGGCAAGAAGGTCGTGCTGGTTCGGAAGGAGACGGCTCCCGACGACATCCACGGGATGGAAGTGGCCCAGGGCGTGCTGACGGCCACCGGCGGCATGACCTCGCACGCGGCCGTCGTCGGCCGGCAGATGGGCAAGCCGTCGGTCGTGGGGGCGGGCGCGCTGGTCATCGACGAGAAGGGGAAGATGTTCTCGGTGGGCGCCACGACCGTTCGCGAAGGCGACTTCGTGTCGTTCGACGGCCTGAGCGGGGAAGTGAAGATCGGCCAGGCCGCGACCAAGCCCAGCGAAATCCTCCAGGTGCTCGCCGGGAAGATGAAGCCGTCAGACTCGGACATCTATCAGCGATTCGACCGGCTGCTCGGCTGGGCGGACAAGGTCCGCACGCTGGGGATCCGCGCCAATGCGGATCTGCCCGACCAGTCCGAGCTGGCCTACGCGTTCGGCGCGCGCGGCATCGGGCTCTGCCGCACCGAACACATGTTCTTCGGCGAGGGCCGGATCGAAAAGGTCCAGCGGATGATTCTGGCCGACAACGAGGCCGATCGCCGGGCGGCGCTGGCCGAGCTGCTGCCGCTGCAGCGCGGGGACTTCTACGGGGTGCTGAAGGCGATGCACGGCGAGCCGGTGACCATCCGCACCATCGACCCGCCGCTGCACGAGTTCCTGCCGAAGCGCGAGGACCTGATGGTCGAGATCGCCAGGCTCGAAGGGAAGGAAGGCGTCGGCGCCCTGCTGGCCGAGAAGAAGACGTTGTTGCGGCGCGTCGAGCAGCTCCACGAGTTCAATCCGATGCTCGGCCACCGCGGCGTTCGGCTTGGCGTCACGTACCCCGAGATCACCGAGATGCAGGCGCGGGCCATCTTCGAGGCCGCCTGCCAGCTCCACAAGGAAGGCCTCAAGGTGCAGCCCGAGGTGATGATTCCGCTGGTCGGCCACGTCAAGGAGCTGCGCGATCAGCGCGCCGTGGTCGAGCGCGTGGCGGCAGAAGTCATGAAGGAGCAGGGCGTCAAGATCAAGTACCTCGTGGGCACCATGATCGAGGTGCCGCGCGGAGCCCTGACCGCTGACGAGATCGCCACCGAAGCGCAGTTCTTCTCGTTCGGGACCAACGACCTGACGCAGATGACCTTCGGCTTCTCGCGCGACGATGCCGGGAAGTTCCTGGGCATCTACCAGGAAAAGAAGATCCTCGACCGGGATCCGTTCCAGTCGATCGATGTCGTCGGGGTCGGTCAGCTGGTGGCGATCGCCTGCGAGAAGGGCCGGAAAGCGCGGCCCGATATCAAGCTGGGCGTCTGCGGCGAGCACGGTGGCGACCCCTCGTCGATCCACTTCTTCCACAAGGTCGGGCTCGCCTATGTCAGCGCGTCTCCGTACCGCATCCCGGTGGCGCGGCTGGCGGCCGCGCACGCCGCGCTCTCGGTGAAGGTCGGAGACTAGGCGACATGATCAAGGTCATCCTCAGGCAGAACGGGCGGACCGTCCAGGCGGAGCGCCTCGACCCTGCCTGGCTTGCCGCCGACAGCGGGATCAGCGTCTGGATCGACCTGACCGCTCCGACGCCTGAGGATGCCCGGATCCTGAGCGAGGTGTTTCATTTCCACGAGCTGGCCATCGAAGATGCGATGGCGCCGGTGCACTACCCGAAGGTCGAGACCTACGACGGATATCTTTACCTGATTCTCCACGGCATCGACTTCCGGGCCTCGGAGCATCAGCTCGCGACTCACGATTACGACTTCTTCATGGGCCCGAACTACCTCGTGACGGTCCATGATGAGTCGTCTCGATCCATTCCGGAGGTCGTCGACGTCTGCCTCCGGAACGACCGCGCGTTCGCCGAGGGCCCGTCGGCCGTCCTGCATCGGATCATCGACACGATGGTCGATCACTATCGGCCCGAGGTCGACAAGCTCGAGGACAAGCTCGACGAGATCGAGCAGTCGATCTTCGAGAACGCGGACGCGCGCGACACGACACGCCGCATCCTCGAGCTGAAGCGCGACGTGGCCTCGCTGCGCCGCGTGATCCTTCCCCAGCGCGACGTCGTCGGCCGCCTGGCCCGGCGGGAGTTCCCGCAGATCAGCGAGGAGATGTCGTACCGGTTCCGTGACGTTCACGATCACGTCGTTCGCGTGGCCGACGAAGCCGGGCTCTTTCACGACCGGGTCAACTCGCTGCTCGATGCCCATCTCTCCAACGTGTCGAACCGCCTGAACGAAGTCATGAAGGTGTTGACGATCATCGCGACCATCTTCATACCGCTTGGCGTGCTCACCGGCGTGTACGGGATGAACGTTCCGCTCGTCCATTTCCCGGGGGGCGATGGCGCCCAGTTCTGGTGGATCCTCGGCATCATGGTTGCCAACTGCGGCCTGATGCTGTGGTATTTCCGCCGCCGGCGCTGGATCTAGGCGCGCGGGCATGGGCAGGATCCACCGGCTTCCCTCCGATCTCTCGAATCAAATCGCCGCCGGCGAGGTCGTGGAGCGACCCGCATCCGTCGTCAAGGAGCTGGTCGAGAACGCGATCGATGCCGGGGCGCAACGCGTCACGGTGGCTGTCGAGCTGGGCGGGAAGAAGCTCATTCGGGTCGAGGACGATGGCACGGGCATGTCCGCCGACGATGCCGAGCTGGCGCTCGAGCGGCACGCGACGAGCAAGATCTCGACCTCCGACGATCTCGAGAACATTCGCACGCTGGGGTTCCGCGGCGAAGCGCTGCCTTCGATCGCCTCGGTGTCGCACCTGACGCTCGCCACCCGTCCGCAGGAGGCGGACGCCGGAACCGAGATCAAGGTGAACGGGGGAGTGATCGCCTCGGTGAAAGAGGCGGGCATGCCGGTCGGCACCCGCGTCGAAGTCGGCGACCTCTTCTACAACCTGCCCGCGCGACGGAAGTTCCTCAAGTCCGACGTGGCCGAGACCACGCAGGTCTCGCGCATGGTGACGCTGCTCGCGTTGTCTCACCCGGAAGTCGGCTTCACCTTCACCAGTGGCCCGCGGACGCTGCTGCGCTGCCCGCCGACACGCGACCTGGCGGAGCGGTTCTACCAGATCTATGGCGACCGCCCCGACCTGGTGCCGCTTCGGAAGGAAGCCGGTGGCATCGCCATGAGCGGCTGGGTCGCTGCGCTGGCCGATCAGGGGCCGACGCGCGGGGCGCAGCAGTTCTTCATCAACGGGCGCATCGTGAAGGACCGCACCATTGCCCACGCGGTCATCGACGCGTATGCCCAGGCCACCGCGAAGGAGCGCAGCCCGGAGGTCCACCTGTTCTTCGAGATGGCGCCCGACGCGGTGGACGTCAACGTCCATCCGACAAAGGCTGAAGTCCGGTTTCGACAGCAGTCCCTCGTGCACGAGGTCGTCCGCCGGGCCGTTCAGGAGGCGATCGGGTCGGGCGCCGCCCCCGAGCTGACGCTGACCCCGCCTCAGGCCGGCGAGCGTCTGCCGCAACTCGTATCCATTCCGGGCCTGACGCCCGGCGTGCCATTCACGTCGCGATGGTCGCCTGCGGCCGCGGCCGGAAGCCGCCAGATCCCGAGCGACGCGCCATCCACCGCTGCGCCGTGGGACACAGGGCCTGGCGGAATTGCGACGGATGGCGGCCTGGCGGCAACAGCCGCCGGAGCGGGGAGTGACATCCCGCTCAAACCGCTGATGCCGCTCGGCCAGTTTCGCAACACGTTCATCCTGGCGGTCGATGATGACGGGGTCGCCGTGATCGATCAGCACGTGGCTCACGAGCGCGTGCTGTACGAGCGCGCGATGCATCGATTGACCGAGGGGCGCCTGGAGAGCCAGCGCCTGCTGACGCCCATGCTGCTCGAGCTGTCACCCGACAGCCTTCAGGCGATTCTCGCCCACCGCGACGCCCTGGAGCGGTTCGGATTCGAGGTCGAGGAATTCGGCGAGGGGTGTCTCCGCGTGTCGGCCGTGCCTGCGATTCTGCGCCACGAAGAGTCTGCCGCGGCGCTGCGTGACCTTGGGCGCGACCTCGACGGGCTGGACCGCGGAAGCCGCGCGGACGACGCGCTCAGGCGAATCGCGGCGACCACGGCGTGTCACGCCGCGGTGAAGGCCAACGACCCGCTGACATACGAGAAGATGGTGCACATCCTCGAAGAGCTCCGCCAGACGGCCTATTCCACCGTGTGCCCTCACGGCCGGCCCGTGATGCTGCGGCTCTCCCGCCGGGAAATCGAGAAGAACTTCCAGCGGATTTGAGGGGGAACGTTCCCGGATACCGCCTGGCTGTCCCGTGCGGCCGGCGGGTTGCCCGACGCGTCAGGCCTTGAGCTGCTCGGCCAGGCAACTCGGGCAGATCCCGTGGCTGAAGGTGGCCGCGGAATGCTCGGAGACGTAGGTCTCCATCTGCTCCCAGTAGTCCTTGTCGTTCCGGATCTTCTTGCAGTACGAACAGATGGGGAGCAGGCCGCGCAGCTGTTTGACCTGCGCCAGCGCGTCTTCCAGCTCCGCGACACGCCGGGCCAGGTCGTCCTGCAGATCGAGCACGCGCACGCCGACCTGGACCCGCACCCTGAGCTCGTCGCGGTCGAATGGCTTGGTCACGTAGTCGTCGGCGCCCGCCTCGAAGCCCCTGATGAGGTCGGCATGGTCGTCGCGCGCCGTCAGCAGGATCACATAGGGTGGTCTGGTGTTGCCGGGCTGGCGGAGGCGCCGGCAGATGTCCACGCCGTCCAGGCCGGGCATCATCCAGTCGAGGATCGCCAGCCGCGGCGCGTCCGGAGCCTGCAGCGCTTCCCATGCTTCGGTTCCCGAGGAGGTCGGCACGCTCTGGTGGCCCCACATCTCGAGCGTGAGGCTCAGGACTCGTTGTGAGACCGGGTCGTCTTCAGCAATCAGGACGCGCATCACCCGACACTCCGGCCTGGCGGCCACAGACTATTCCGTGCCCGGCGGCTTGCCTCGCCTCTGGGCCTTCAGCGCCGCCCATCCGTCGAGGCGACGCGTGATTTCCTTCTCGAAGCCTCGGGTGGTCGGCCTGTAATACTTCTTGCCGGCAAGTCCTGGCGGCAGGCACTCCATCTCGGTGACGCCGGCAGCCTCGTCATGAGCGTACTGGTAGCCGCGCCCGTAGTCGAGCGACTTCATGAGGCTGGTCGGGGCGTTGCGGAGATGCAGCGGCACCGGCTCGGCACGATCGTGGTGGGCGTCGCTGGCGGCCCCGAGGTACGCCTGGTACACCGCGTTGCTCTTCGGCGCCGTCGACAGGAAGATGACGGCCTGTGCGAGGGCCGTGTTGCCCTCGGGCATGCCGATGAAGTGCACCGCGTCCTTGGCCCCTATCGCGACCGTCAGCGCCTGCGGGTCGGCGTTGCCGATGTCTTCCGAGGCGAACCGGACCAGCCGGCGGGCGATGTACAGCGGATCTTCGCCCGATTCGATCATCCTGGCCAGCCAGTAGACCGCGGCGTCCGGATCGCTGTTGCGCATCGACTTGTGCAGGGCGGAGATGAGGTTGTAGTGTTCCTCGCCCGTCTTGTCGTAGAGCAGGGCCCGCCGTTCGATGGATGTTCGCAGGAACACCTCGTCGACGTGGCGGCGTCCCGAGGTTTCCGGCGCGGAAGCGGCTGCGAATTCGAGCAGGTTGAGCGCCACGCGGGCATCGCCGTTGGCGTGGCGCGCGATGGCGAGCAGCGCGCCGTCGTCTACCTCCACCGTGTCGGCGCCCAGGCCGCGCTCGGGATCGGCCACCGCCCGCCGCAGCACGACGAGCAGGTCGTCGTCGGTGAGCGGCTGCAGCACGAACACCTGGGACCGGGAGAGCAGCGGGGCGTTGACCTCGAACGACGGATTCTCGGTCGTGGCGCCGATGAGGACGATGTCGCCGGCCTCGACCCGCGGCAGGAACGCGTCCTGTTGCGCCTTGTTGAACCGATGAATCTCGTCCACGAAGACGATGGTGCGCCGGCCGCGCGCGGCCCTGGCGCGCTGGGCCTCGGACATCACGTCCTTGATTTCCTTGATGCCGGCGAGCACGGCGCTGAACGCGATGAAATGGGCCTTGGTCGTGTCGGCGACCAGCCGCGCCAGCGACGTCTTGCCGGTGCCCGGCGGCCCCCACAGGATGACCGACTGCAGCAGATCCCGGGTGATGGCCTCGCGAAGCGGCTTGCCGGGCGCGAGCAGCGCCTGCTGGCCGACGTACTCGTCGAAGTTGCGCGGCCGCATCCGTTCTGCAAGCGGCGGGCGCCCGGCCGGCGCCTGCGGGACGTCCGACTCGAACAGGTGTCCGCTGCTCATGGCCGGGGTGACGAGGATGGGGCAGCGGCAAGGGCCGCAGTCCGCTGGCGGTGCGCTTCGAACACCACGAGGGCTGTCGCCGCAGCCACGTTGAGGGATTCGACCGGCGCGTTCATCGGAATCACCAATCGCAGGTCTGCACGAAGCAGCGTATCGGAATCCAGCCCGCCGCCCTCGCTGCCCACCAGGACGGCCATCGGCGCGGTCAAGTCCGCGTGATACAAGGGGGTTCCGCCGCGGGGCGCCGTCGCCGCAATGGTCAGGCCCCGGCGGTGTATCTCGTCGATGGCGACCTCCATGGGCAGCCGATCGGTGACCGGCAGCCGGAACGTGCTGCCCATCGATCCACGAAGCGCCTTCCATCCGAACGGATCGGCGGAGGCGCCGACGCAGATCACCCCCGTGGCGTATCCAGCCTCGGCCACCCGGACGATCGCACCGAGGTTCCCGGGATCCTGGACATCCACCGCGACGATGACGAATGGACAGGCGCCGTCCACGGCCCTGCTCAGGCTGGCCGCCGGCACCCGGGCCACCGCCACGACGCCGGCCGGTGAACGGACCGGGCTCATCCTGTCCAGCGTGTTTTCCGAAACTTCGGCGACGTCGATTCCCTGGCGATCGAGGCGCCGCAAGAGGTCATCCCCGGCGGGCGTCGACCGGAGCGCGGGGGCCATGGCGGCGCCCAGGATGACGACATTGGCGGAGAGCGCCTCGGCAACCAGGTGGATGCCGTCCAGCAGGACCAGGTCGGAGCCCGGGGTTCGCTCGCGCGCGAGGCTCCGGCATTGCTGGACGAATTCGTGCCGACCTCTGATGATGGTGGTCACAATCGATCGATTCCGGCGGTCCTGTCGAGCATAGCAGATATGGTACACTGCATTCTTTGTTCCCCGAGAAGACGGCCCGTGCCGTGACATCCGGCAACGGATGGGCCAAGGCCCCCTGCGGGCCGCGGGGCTGCTGACGAGGGCGCCGCCGACCCCGGGCGACGTGCGGTCGAAAGAGGGACCATGAAGGCGCGCATTCTCAAGAAGTTCGAAGACGAACTCGCCGACCTGGATCGCGAGCTCCATCACGAACTCCCCAAGGAGATCAAGCGCGCGCGCGAGCTGGGCGACCTGCGCGAGAATGCGGAGTACCAGGCCGCCAAGGAGCGCCAGACCATGGTGCAGGCGCGCATGGCGATGCTGCGCAAGCGGATGGCCGAGATCTCGCTGATGAACCTCGACAAGCTGCCCAAGGACCGGGCGGCGTTCGGATCGACCGTGCACGTGCGCGCTGAGACCGGCGAGAACATGGTCTATCAGCTCGTCATGCCCGAAGACGCCGACGCGACCAAGGGTCTGATCTCCACCAGTTCGCCGATCGGCAAGTCGCTGATGGGCAAGCAGGCTGGCGATGAGGTCACGGTGCCCACGCCGAACGGGGTCCGCCGCTTCGAGGTCACGAAACTCATCACCGTCCACGACGAGGTCTCGTGACGGGACGACCGGGTCACGAACCGTACTCGCCCCGGCTCCGCACGGCGCTGGTGCTCTGTGGCACGGGCACCCAGGGCGCCTATCACGCTGGAGTGCTGCGGGCGCTGCGCGAGGCGGGCGTCAAGATCGATCTGGTGGCCGGCCGCGGCATCGGCGTGGTGGGAGCGCTGTTTGGCGCGATCGACGGCGGCTCCCGCCTCTGGGCGCCGGACGGCTGCTGGCTCGCGGAGTGTCGGCCTCTATCCGTGGCGACCGACGCTGCGCCTTCTCGGGTGGACACTGTGGATCGCGCTCGCGCTGACGCTGGTCCCGCTTGGCGTGCTGGCGGCCGGCCTGATTGTGTATCCCGTCGGGTTCCTTCTGACACTGCTTCACCTCCGTGCGGGTACCGACCTGGCCGACGGCTACGCGGGGCTGGTGGACGCCGCATTCGCTCCAGGCGCCCTGCCGACCTGGTCCCGCAGGTCGTGGTGTTGCTGTGCGGCGCGCTGCTCGTCCAGCTCGTCCTGGCCTCGCGCCGCGCGGCGTCGCGTGCGGGACGCCGGCGCGCGCGCGGCGTGTTCTGGTGGCGCGTGGTCGGCGCCCCGCTCAGCAGCCGGGAGGCATCGCGACACTGGCGCGCGGCCCTGTGGCGGCTGATGACCGGCGGCTCGAAGGTGGCGCTGCCGGACTCGGTCGAGCTCAGTCGCCGCTACGCCGAGGTGCTCGGCGACGGCCTGGGTCAGCCCGGGTTCCGCGAATTCATCGCGGTCGTCCACGACCTGGACACGCGCCACGACCTGGTGGCGGCGCTTCTGGAAGAGGCGCACCGGCCGGCGTTCTTCGGCCGCGGACCCGGCGGGAGTGGGCGCAGCGATCGTCCGAGACACTCGACCTGTCCGGCGTCGGCCGGGACCACGCCATGGACGTGCTGGCCGCGGCGCTGTCGATGCCGGTCGTGAACGATGCGTGGCCGGTGACGTTCTCGCCGGAGAGCTACTGGCGCGGCGAGACCCATCGGCTCTGCGACCGGCCCGAGGCGATCGGGCGTGTCCTGGAGGAAGTCCAGGAGGCCGGCGTCGAGCAGGTCATCCTCGTGCTGCCTGGGCCCTCGTTCTCCTCGCCGCACGTGCTGGCCGACCAGCGGCTGGACGGGCGGGGTCGGCTGGGCGAATGGCTGGCGGCGGCGGAGATGGCCGCGACGCGGGACGCGGTCCGGTCCCGGGACGGGGACTTCCGGAGCCTGTTCCTGATCGGGGCCGACCACAACCCGCTCGGCCCCTTCGACTTCACCGGGGCCTACGACGAACGCTCCGACCGCGTGCAGTCGCTCTCGGAGCTCGTCGACCGCGGGTACGAGGACGCCTACCGTCAGTTCATCGAGCCGGAGGTCGGCGCGGGCGGCGAGATCCCTCACGCCTTGACGGGTTCCTTCTTCTTCTCGGCGGCGCGTGCTCCTGCAGGAACTGGAACGCCAGCTCCGTCAGTTTCTCGTTGATCCTTCGGGTGGCAGCGGGCCGTACTTGTCCTGGAAGGCCTGGAGAGGCACGACGGCCTTGGCCATCGCCCGATGGCCGCCCGCGCTGCCGATGTCCGCGAACAGCTTGCGCACCAGCTCGCCGGCGTTCTTCGAGTAGCCCAGGTTCCGCACCGACACCCTCAGCGTGTCGTTGACGATGCCCGAGATGATCGTCCACTTCACGTCCTCGACCTGCAGGAAGAAGTCGGCGACGTACGGGATGAAATCCTCCCGGGGAAACGACCGAGGAAGGCGGAGAACACCTGGTCCCCGAGCACGCCCGCTGCGTGCGCGCGCTCGACGTAGTCGAGGCGCTCCAGCGTGATTTCGCTGCCTTCCATCTTGCGGATCATCGCCGCGTCCGCCAGCGGGTAGAGGTACGAGAACGCCTCCAGGTCGACCCGGTTCGCCTGCCGGTTGAAGAACAGCGTGTCCGACTTGATGGCGTAGAGCATGGCCGTGGCCGTCCGCTCCGAGATGTTCACGTCGACGGCGCGCAGCTGCTCGGTCAGGATCGTGCAGGTCGACCCGTAGTCCGGCCGGATGTCCCGGAAGACGGCGCTGTAACCGGTCTGCGGCGGATGGTGATCGATGACGAGGTCGACGCGATCGATCAGGCCGCCGAAGTAGTGCGGCTGCACGTCCACCATGGCGATCGCGTTCGAATTCGGCGAGCGTGGCCGGCGTCACCACCTCGACCTGGATGTCGAGCAGGTTGACCATCCGCAGGTTCTCGGGCCGGGTCACGCCCTGCAGGGCGCCGATGATGGCGGTGGCCTTGGTTCGTCGCAGGATGTTGCGCAGCGCCAGGCCGCTGGCGAGCGCGTCGGGATCGGGATCGTTGTGCAGGAGGATCAGGACGCGGTCCGCGTCGTTGAAGTACCGCTGGTACTGCTGGACCCGCGCGCGGGTCAGCGATCGGCTGACCTCGGTGACGAGCGGGCCGCCGACCAGCTCGGGCAGCGACAGGAACGCCAGCTCGGGAAACTGCGTCCGGAGCTGCTCCTCGCGGCGCGATCCGTCCTTCGCGGGCGCCGCCCCGGTGCTCAGCAGGTAGACCAGCGTGACGCCGGCGTCGCGGATGGCCTGCAGCGTCCGCTTGACGGTCTGGCGGCCGGTGTCCTCGACGATGACGCAGGTGTTCGGCGAGACGTCGGCCTTGACGTAGGTGTCGGTCCGGTGGACTCGCCCGCGGCGACGGGCACGCCGGCGTCGTGGAGGCGGCGCGCGAGCGGCCGGCTCTCGACGAGGAAGTCGACTTCGAAGCTGGGCGGCAGGACCTGCTCGAGGAGCCTGACGACCAGTTCACTGTGGCAGACGGCCAGGCATCTCATCGGTCAGTGGCCACCAGACGCGGGAGTGAATTCGGAAACCCATACGCGAGAACTCCTCATTATATTCCCGTTTCGCTTCGGCCCGGCATCCGCCTCCCGGTATAGAATGCCGCCATGGGTCCCGATCGGGAGCACACCCGCAGTGGCGGCGACGCCGTGGCGGGCCGCCGCCGCTGTCCTTCGGTCGTGCTGGCCGGCGCGGGCGCGCTCGGGGCGCAGACGTTTCGGACCAGCGTCGACCTGGCCAGCTTCGGCGTCACGGTCGTCGACCGCAAGGGCGGCCTGGTCACGGATCTCACCGCGGCCGACTTCGAGGTCTACGAGGACGGCAAGCCGCAGGAGATCAATCTCTTCGCGCGCGGCGACAGCTCGAGCGGCGACGGAATCGATCGTCGACGCCGGAACTGCACCTCGGCCTGCTCTTCGACACGAGCGGCAGCATGGAGGAGGACATCAAGTTCTCGCGGAGCGCGGCCGTGAAGTTCCTGAACGCGCTGTCGGAGGCCGTCGACATCACCCTGGTGGATTTCGACACGGAGGTCCGGGTCGCCCGGTACGACCAGAACAATTTCGCGAGCCTCATCGAGCACATTCGAAACCGCAAGGCGGACGGCTGGACCGCGCTCTGGGATGCGATGGGGGTCTACCTGGACGGCGCCTCGCACCAGGAAGGGCGCCGGGTGCTCGTGATCTACACGGATGGCGACGACACCAACAGCACGATGAACTACGGGGAAATGCTCGACCTGCTGAAGGCGTCCGACGTCACGGTCTATGCGGTGGGGTTCCTGGAGCACCAGTCGCGATCGCTGCAGCCCGAGTTGCGGAGCCGGCTCCGCGAGATCACGGAACTGACGGGCGGCCAGGCGTTCTTTCCGACATCGATGAAGGACCTCGACGCGTCCTACGACAAGGTGCTCGCGGAGATCAAGGCTCAGTACACGCTGGGCTACCTGTCGACCAACACCCGCATGGACGGCTCGTGGCGGAAGGTGCAGATCACCGTCACGCGTCCCGGGTTGAAGGTTCGGACGCGTCGCGGGTACTACGCCCCGTACCGGAAGGCGCCGTGAGCCCGGCGCTCGGTTGAGTTGAGTACACGCCGGGAATGGAGCACGTGGGCTTCAGCCCGCGTGCCCGGGGCTCACGAGCTCAATACAATTGAGCCTTGGGATTAGTCCCGGCCCCCGGTTGATTCGGCGATGCGCCGGGATGAGCGCGCGCCCGACCGGACACTCGCGTAGCCGCTGCTGTAGCCATGCCGTCTGTTTACGACCGATTCAAGCTGGTGTCGGACTTCGAGCTCCGGGGGGACCAGGAGCGCGCCATCGCGGAACTGACGGCCGGGCTCGACCGCGGCGATCCGCACCAGGTGCTGCTCGGCGTGACCGGATCCGGCAAGACATTCACGATGGCCCAGGTCGTGGCGCGCGTGAACCGGCCGACGCTGGTCATGGTCCACAACAAGACGCTGGCGGCGCAGCTCTACCAGGAGTTCCGCCGGTTCTTCCCGCACAACGCGGTCGAGTACTTCGTCAGCTACTACGACTACTACCAGCCCGAGGCCTACGTCCCTTCGTCGGACACCTACATCGAGAAGGAAGCGACGACCAACGACGACATCGATCGCATGCGCCTGTCGGCGACGCGCTCGCTGTTCGAACGCCGGGACGTGCTCATCGTGGCCAGCGTCTCGTGCATCTACGGCCTGGGATCGCCGGAGGCCTATTACGGCATGCTGCTTCCGCTCGAGCGCGGCCAGCGCATCGGCCGGGATCAGATCCTGCGGAAGCTGGTCGAAATCCAGTACGAGCGCAACGACTACGAGTTCGGCCGCGGCACCTTCCGCGTGCGCGGGGACATCATCGAGGTCTACCCGTCGTACGAGGAATACGGCGTCCGCATCGGGTTGTTCGGCGACGACATCGATGAGCTGGTGTCGTTCGACCCGCTCACCGGCAAGGCGTTCCGCCACCACGATCGCCTCGCCATCTATCCGAAGACGCACTTCGTGACGTCGCGCGACCGGACAAAGGCGGCGGTCGAAACCATCAAGGCCGAGCTCGAGGAGTGCCGCGGCCGGCTCGAGGCGGAGGGCAAGCTGCTCGAAGCGCAGCGGCTGCACCAGCGGACGATGTTCGACCTCGAGATGATCAAGGAAATCGGGTACTGCCACGGGATCGAGAACTACGCGAGGCATCTCACCGGCAGGGCGCCAGGGGAGCCGCCGCCGACGCTGGTGGACTACCTGCCGAAGGACGCCCTGGTCATCGTCGACGAGAGCCACCAGACCGTGCCGCAGATCCGCGGGATGTACCACGGCGACCGTTCCCGCAAGGAGGTCCTGGTCTCCTACGGCTTCCGTCTTCCGTCGGCCCTCGACAACCGTCCGTTGACGTTCGTGGAATGGGAGGATCGGGTCCGGCAGGCGGTGTTCGTGTCGGCGACGCCGGGGCCCTACGAGCTGCAGAAGGCGAACGGGGTGGTCGTGGAACAGATCATCCGCCCCACGGGCCTGGTGGATCCGGTCGTCGATGTGCGCCCGGTCAAGGGGCAGGTCGACGATCTGCTGCAGGAAATCCGGGCCCGCGTGGACGCGAAAGAACGCGTGCTGGTCACCACGCTGACCAAGCGCATGGCCGAGGACCTGACGCAGTACTACCACGAGCTGGGCGTTCGCGTCCGGTATCTGCACTCGGACATCGAGACGCTCGAGCGGGTCGAGATCCTGAGGGACCTGCGGCGCGGGACGTTCGACGTGCTGATCGGCATCAACCTCTTGCGCGAAGGCCTCGACCTGCCGGAGGTGTCGCTGGTCGCCATCCTGGATGCGGACAAGGAGGGGTTCCTGAGGTCGGCGGGCTCGCTCATCCAGACCTCGGGACGCGCGGCCCGGAACATCAACGGCAAGGTCATCATGTATGCCGACGTGATGACCCAGAGCATGAAGGCCGCCATCGCCGAAACCGACCGCCGGCGGCGCACGCAGGAGGCCTACAACCAGGCGAACGGGATCACGCCCGCGTCGATCATCAAGGGGATCGACGATGTGCTGAGCAGCGTGTACGAGCGGGACTACGTCCAGGTTCCGGACGCCCGCGAGGAGGCCGAGCCCCTGCTCACGCAGGGCCAGATCGAGGCCCGGATCAGCCAGTTGGGCCGCGAGATGAAGGAAGCCGCGGCCAACCTGGAGTTCGAGAAAGCCGCCGCATTGCGGGACGAGCTCCGGAAGTTGCGCGCCCGCAGCCTGGGCGTTGACGACCCGCAGCTGCTCGCGCCGCCGGCGCCCTGACCACGCGCCCTGCCGGGCGCGCACGCGTGGGCCAATGTGTGAGAAGATGAACGAGCAGTATGCTGAGGCACGACCGTCAAATGGGTGGCCTGCGACTGGAAGGAGACGCACATGTCTGACGATCGAAACAACGGAGCCGGGGGCATCGTCATCGCGTTTGGAGTCGGAGCGCTGGTGGGCGCGGCGGTCGCATTGCTGCTCGCCCCGGCATCCGGGCAGGAAACGCGGGAGTTCCTGAGCGAGAGGGCCCGCGAAAGCCGGGACAAGGCTACTGACGCCGCCAAGCGGACCAAGGAGTACCTGGCCCGCCAGAAGGAAACCCTGACGTCCGCCGTCGAACGCGGTCGCGAGGCGTTCCGCGACGCGCGGGAGAAGGAGCAGGCGTGAGCGACGTCTTTCTGGGAGTGATCGCGGTTGCGACGCTGGTGATGGCGATCGTCCAGGTCGGCGTGATCGTGTTCGCCGCGCGCCTGGCGAGGCGTGTCGACCAGCTGTCGGACCAGATCCAGCGCGACATCGTGCCCGTCATGGCCAGCTTCAAGACCGTCGGCCAGAACCTCGAGCGCATGTCGGAAGTGGCCGCGCTGCAGGTCGATCGCGTCGATCGGCTGGTCGGCGACCTCAGCAACCGCATCCAGGAGACGCTGGCGGTCGTGCAGTCAGCCGTGGTCGGGCCGCTTCGCGAGGGCATGGCCGTCGTGGCGGCGCTGCGCGGCATCGTCGCTGCGTTCCGGTCGTTCCGGGGTGGCGACAGGCCGCGCCCCGGTCGTTTCGACGATGAAGATCCGCTCTTCATCGGCTGACCGGCGTGTCGTTCGGGCGATCCGGCGCGGTCGCGCGGGAACCTGTGTGATCGGATAGGCGGCGGCGTCCACGCCCGGGATCGTCGCCGCAGTTCCCTGCAGTCCCCCCGTCAGTCCAGCTCCACACGTTGACGCAGAAGGTCGACGGTGATAGAACCTACCACAACTACACGGCCCCCACACGCGAAGGTGACGCTCATGATCACGATTCCGCGCTGGATCTCCTACCTCGCACTCGTCCTGCTCGTCGTCGCCGTGACGAGCACCGTGGCTTCCGCCCAGGAGCCCAAATCGGTCGCACTGGCCAAGCAGCTGACGGCAGCCCTCGACGCCGCCAAGCTGGACGCCATCGCGGCCAAGGACGGTGCCGATCCCGAGGCATTCGTGGCAGCCCTGTATTTTCCAGGCAGTCAGTTGCTGGTGGTGGCGGCGAAGTACACGCCGGCCGTGCTGCTCAAGGACAAGCTGGACAAGAAGGACTATCGCGAGATCTACATCGATCTCAACAGTGCGGCCGTGGCCGGCTCGCGGATGATGATCGAGGACATGGGCGCCGACGGGTTGACGGCCGACCATCCGGAAGGCAAGGCCTTCGATTCGATCGAGACGGGCGGCAAGCGCACGGTGCTCGACGAGGACTGGCGCAAGACCCAGAAGGTCTCGCCTGAGGATTTTGCCAAGGCGTATGCCGGCGGAGAGGCCCTCTACGAGCGTCTGCTGACCGCATTGATCGCACAGCTCAACAAGAAGTAGGGGCGGAACCCGAGTGCCGGGAGCCGGCTTTCGGGGGCGCGACCCGCTCACCCCATCCGACCCGGGCGTCGCCCGAGGCCGACGCGCTGGCGTGGCCTTTTCTTCACGGAGCCATCGACGACGGAATGGTCGGATCGTGGACTGGTTCACGGTACTCAAGTCGTTGAAGAACCTGGACGACCTCGTAGAGGCGACTAGTCCCCCTTGCTGGCAAACGAGGCGATCGTCCATTCCGCGAAACCGCCCCGACCGTCGTGCACCCAGACGGTCCCGCCCTTGCTGAACCTGGCCGCCATGGCCTTGCGGACGTCCTGCTCGTGGAAGTGTCCCTCCTGGATGTTCGTTTCCGTCGCGCGAATCGTCATGTCAGCATTGTCCTTGAGCGTCCGTTCGCTCGAGCTGACCAGGGATTCGAGCTTCCGTGACGGATTCTCCGCGAGCACCGCCCAGAAACACCTTCCGATTGGCCACGAGAGACTGAGTGGACACATACCAGGACCTGGTCGAACGGCCGGCCGGGGTCAGTCACCTTTGTCACCGTGAATCCGTTCGGATCGTCGCGCCAGGTTAGTCGTCAGGCTCGAGCGTCAACGTCCAGACGCTGTCGATGGAGCCGACCACCAGGTCGTCGCGCGCCTCCTTGTGGAACACCAGGGATGTGCTGTCGTCGGCGATGGGAGCGCGCCATTCGAAGTCCTGATCCGGTTGATCCATCGACAAGGACATCGCGGTCCGGTCGAACACTCCCGCGCGGACCTTGGCCTTGGTGGGGCGCATGTGCACCTGGAGCACGGCCTCATCGGAACCCGTGTCCAGTTCCAGCCGGAAGTCCGAGGTCGACTCCTCGCTCACCGTGCCCTCCATCAACTCGTTGCGGTCCTTGTCGGACGCTTTGACCTTCAGGGTCCATTCCCAGGACTCCTTGGTTCCCTGGATCTGGTGACGCTCGAACCTGAACTTGTAGGTGTCCGTCCGATCCTTTGACCGCCCCTGAATCTGGACCGCAACGTGCGTCGCCGACGTCGCCTGCCATCGTTCCACGCCCAGGAATCGCGCCGCCCGGCCCTGCGCAAGAGCAGGGCCGGGGCAGGCCAACCACGCCAGCAGGCACACAGGTCCCTGGCAGAACCGGAGGATACCGACGTGCGCAGGTCGCATGCATCAAGTCCAGACAAGGGTCTATCCCGAGTCGGGCCCTCGGGCGAACCAGCGTGACTTGGGTGTCAGGTCGGGCTAGATTCTACATCCGGCCCGGGCGCTCTGGAAGATGTTGGTGGATTGGTCTTGAGTGGTGGGCGCTAGTGGATTCGAACCACTGACCCCCGCCGTGTGAAGGCGGTGCTCTACCGCTGAGCCAAGCGCCCACTCGAGGACAAACGTCTTGCTAGTCTAGTAGATTCCCGGCCGGTCTCGCAATCCGATAGCGCCGAAATCCTGGCGTCGACACCGAAGATGCCGCCGCAGCCCGTCATCCGCGAGCCCGCGGGGACCCTACTTCCGCGTCTGCGGCAGCCGTCGCCGCGCCGGCCCGTCGTAGACGTGGTCGCGGGGATCGATTTGCCGCATGCGTTTCTGGCGGAACTGTTCCTCGAAGGCGTGCGCCACCAGGCCAGGCGTGCGCGCGATGATGAACAGCCCGTTGGCAATCTCCGCCTCGAAGCCGAGATCGCCGCAGATGGCGGCAATCGCCCCATCCACGTGAATCGGGAGCGGCGTGTCCGCTCGCTCGGGGCGGGAGTTCAGCACCCGTTCGACGACGCGCAGCATCTGCAGGTGCTCACCGTCCAGCTCCAGCTCGTGGGCCATCTGGCACAGCCGCGCGGCGCGCGGGTCCCTGGTGTGAATCCGGTGGCCGAAGCCCGGCGGCACCGAACCGGACAACTCGAAATTGCTGACCATCTCGGTGGCCGCCTCGTCAAACGACAGGCCCTGCCGGCGCAGCGCAAGGCCCTCCTGCAGGAAGCGCAGGCAGGTTTCGATGTCGCCGCCGTGCAGCGGACCGCAGCCGATGATCCCGGCCGCGACACTGACGCGCAGCGAGGCTCCGGTGGTCGCCACGTTGCGGGCCGCCAGCGTCGAGGGCGGCGTCACCCCGTGATCGATCGACGACACCAGCACGGCAGAGAAGAGGCGCCCGATGGTCGGCGAGGGCAACTCGCCCCGCAGGATCAGGTAGATCGCCTCCGCGAACGAGAGCCGGCCCATGATCTCGTCGACCGGATACCCGCGGATGTCGATTTCGTTCGGCGCGATCCGCGTGATGGAGGTGGCCCATCGGTGTGCCGCCGGCTTCTCCGGCGAAGGCGGCACTCCGTTGCGCGTGGCGGCGGGTGAGCGTCCGTTGGCCATGGTCTTCTCTCGAATTCAGGTCGGGCACCGCCCGGGCTGCAGCGAATCAGCGTCCCAAAGAGGGCCTCTGGTTGCGAGCCAGCGACGAATCCGTCTTACAGGGTGCCGTACAAACGATCCCCGAAGTCCCCGAGCCCCGGGACGATGAACTTCCGATCGTTCAGGCCCTGATCGATGACGGGCGTATAGATCGAGACGTCGGGATGGCGCTGTTCAACCAGCGCGACGCCCTCCGGAGCGGCGACGATGCAGATCATCTGGATGCTGCGCGCGCCGGCGGCCTTCAGCAGGTCGAGCGCCGCGACGGCGCTCCCGCCCGTCGCCAGCATCGGATCGATCATCAGCACGTGGCTTCTGCCCAGCCCGTCCGGCAGCTTCGAGTAGTACCTGCGACGCAATGGCGGTCAGCTCGTCGCGCTGAAGGCCGATGTGACCGACTCGTGCGCCGGGTACGAGCTCGAGCACCGCGTCGAGCATGCCGAGACCGGCCCGCAGGACGGGCACCACGACCACGTCGGCCGCCACCCGCTGCCCGCCGGCCTCGCCGAGCGGTGAGAGCACCGTGGCGGGCTTCATCGGCAGCACGCGCAGCGCCTCGGCCGCCAGCAGCACGCTGATTCGAACCGCCATCCGGCGGAATTCTTCAGGGCCCGTTCGACGATCGCGCAACGACAGCAGAATGTCCTGCACGAGGGGATGTTGCACCAGGTTGACGGCCACGGGGCAACTATACACGAAGCCGGCGAGGCCTTCCAGATGGGGTAAGATCGCCCGCATGATGCTGCGTCTTCATCGCCACGACGCGTCGCGATTCGCGATCCTGGCGGCCGGCCTCTGCCTGGCCGTCACCGTGTTGTTCGCTTCGCCTCAGCCTCTTCCACAGACGGTGACGCTCATCGTCACCGGGGGTACGGTGCTCACGATGGATCCCGCGAAGCGGATCATCGCGCCTGGCGCCGTTGCGATCAAAGGCGACACGATCGTGGCCGTCGACACGCCCGAGGCCATCGCACAGCGCTTCCGCGCGCCGGCCAGCATCGATGCGCGGGGGCAGGTCGTGATGCCCGGCCTCATCAACACGCACACCCACGCCCCGATGGTGATGTACAGGGGCCTGGCCGACGACCTCGCGCTGATGGACTGGCTGCAGAAGTACATCTTCCCGGCCGAGGCCAAGACCGTCTCGCCCGAGATGGTGCGTGTCGGCACGCGACTCGCCGCGCTCGAAATGATCCAGTCGGGCACGACGCTCTTCACCGACATGTACTATTTCGAAGAGGTCATCGCGCGAGCGACCAGGGAAGCGGGCCTGAGGGGCGTGCTCGGGGAAACGATCATCGGCTTCCCGGTGGCCGATGCGAAAACGCCGGACGAGAGCCTGGCCCGCGCAGAGCGGTTCATCCAGGAATTCCAGAAGGACCCGCTCATCATCCCGGCAGTCGCGCCGCACTCCATGTACACCGTCGATGCGGCTCACCTGGCTGGTGCGCGCGACCTCGCACGCAAGTACAACGTGCCGCTCATCACGCACCTCGCCGAAACGGCCGACGAAGTCAAAACGTCGCAGGAGCAGCACGGCGGGATGTCGCCGGCGGCCTACCTGGAGTCACTAGGGTTCTGGGGACCGAAGACACTCGCGGCCCACGCGGTTCACGTGACCGACGCGGACCTCGCCATCCTGAAGAAGCGTGGCGTCGGCCTCTCCCACAATCCCGCGAGCAACATGAAGCTGGCGAGCGGCACCGCGCCGGTCTCGAAGTGGCTGGCGGCCGGCATCCCGTCCGGCCTGGGCACGGACGGTGCGGCCAGCAACAACGACCTCGACATGTTCGAGGCGATGAAGCTGACCGCGCTTCTCCACAAGCTCGTCGAGAAGGATCCCCGCGCGATGCCGGCCGAGACGGTGCTCGAGCTGGCCACCATCGGAGGCGCTCGCGCCCTGGGGCTCGCCGACAGCGTCGGATCGCTGGAGGTGGGGAAGAAGGCCGATGTGATCGTGGTGTCGATGGGGTCGGCCCGCCAGACGCCGGTCTACAACCCGGTCTCGCACCTGGTGTACGCGACCCACGGCGATGACGTGCAGACCACGATCGTGAACGGCCGGGTGCTGATGCAGAACCGGCGGGTGCTGACGCTCGACGAGCGGACCGTCCTGGCAGAGGCGCGAGCCCTGGCAGCGAAGGTCAAGGCAGCCGTCGAGCCGGCCCGCGCGAGAGTCCCTACTCCAACTCCGCGATATACGGCAGGTTTCTGAACTGCTCCGCGAAGTCGAGGCCGTAGCCGACGACGAATCGATCTTCAATCGTGAAGCCGACGTAATCGACCTTGACGTCGACCACGCGCCGCGAGGGTTTGCTCAGCAGGCACGCCGTCTTGAGCTGCTTCGGTCCCCGTGCGTGGAGGATCTCCTGCAGGTAGGCCAGCGTCAGCCCCGTGTCGACAATGTCTTCGACGATGACGACATTGCGGCCTTCGAGGCCCGTGTCGAGATCCTTCAGCACCCGGACCTCGCCCGACGAGGTGGTGCTCTTTCCGTAGCTGGAGACGGCCATGAAGTCGATCGTCACGGGCCGGTCCATGGCGCGGATCAGGTCGCCGAGGAACATGAACGCGCCCTTGAGCACGCTCACGAAATGCAGTTGGGCCTCGTTCGCGAAGTCGCGGCGGATGTCGGCCGCCAGTTCGCGGACGCGGGCCTGGATGAGGTCTGCACCGAGCAGGACAGTTTTGGGCCGATCGGCTGGCATAGGGCGATAATCTCTGGTAACGTTCGAGGCTGCAGCAGTGGTCAGCCTAGCACACAGCCGGTTGCAGATGAAGCGATACGAACTCATCAGCGAAGTCGAGGCCCGGACCATCGAAGAGGGCAGCACCGTGGCGCTCGTGCCCGGCGGCCTGGTGACCCCCCTCGCCAGCGATACGCTGAAGGCGCGCGGGGTGACCGTTGTTCGAGACGGGGAACTGGACGAGGCGTCTGCGGCGCTGGTCCCGGCCGCGACGATCAGGCGGGTCGCGGTCGGCAGCGATCACACCGGCATCGCGCTCCGGCGGGCCGTGGTTCAGCACCTGCGGGGGCGGGGGCTCGCCGTCGACGACCAGGGCACCGACAGCACGGCATCGGTGGACTACCCGGATATCGCGGGCCGCGTCGCGTTCTCGGTCGCCATGGGCGAGGCCGATGCGGGAATCGTGATTGACGGTGCAGGCCTCGGGTCGGCCATCGCCGCCAACAAGATCGACGGTGTGCGGGCGGCCATGTGCCTCAACGAAACCCTGGCGCGATACGCGCGCGAGCACAACGGCGCGAATGTGCTGGCGCTGGGCGCCACCCTGGTGGAGCCGGACCTGGCCCTCGCGATCGTGGACAGGTTCCTGACGACGGCCATGATCGAGCCACGGTACATCCGTCGTCTGGGCAAGATACGGCGGCTGGAGCTGGGCGAGATCCCTCGGCGATAGTCGAACAGGCGCCCGGGTGGCGCCGCGTTTTCCGAGAGCCGGGGCACATACATGGAAACCCAAGATCTTCAACGCCTGATTCAGATCATCACAGAAGAAGTGCTGGCGGCGGTGTCGCAGACCTCGGACGCACCGCAGTGCCGGTGCCACTCGGTCCTCTCCGAATGCTGTCCCAATCGCCTCCAGGGCGTGCTCGATGCGGGTGCGTCGCGGCTTGGACTGCACGCATCGGGCGGGCCCGCCGGAAACGTCGCGAAGCTCATCGACCACACGCTGCTGAAGGCCGACGCGACGCAGGCCGACATCGAGCGCATCTGCCGCGAGGCGCGCGACTCGGGGTTCGCGGCCGTGTGCGTCAACCCCGTCTGGGTGGCGCTCTCGGCAAAGCTCCTGCGCGGCGCGCCGGTGGCGGTGTGCTCGGTGGTGGGATTTCCCCTCGGCGCGACCACGCCTGATGTGAAGCACTACGAGACCCATCGGGCGATCTTCGACGGCGCGTCGGAGATCGACATGGTGATCAACATCGGCGCACTCAAGTCGGGCGACCTGCGGACGGTCCAGCGCGACATCGAGGCCGTCGTGAGCCCGTGCCAGGAACACAACGTGCTGACGAAGGTCATCATCGAAGCCGCGCTCCTCACCGACGAAGAGAAGGTCAAGGCCTGCACCATTGCGAAGGCGGCCGGCGCCGACTACGTGAAGACCTCAACCGGATTCGGGCCCGGCGGGGCGACGGCGGCCGACGTGGCGTTGATGAGGCGCGTGGTCGGCGAGGACATGGGCGTGAAAGCCGCGGGCGGCGTACGCGATTACGAATCGATGAAGACACTGGTTGAAGCGGGCGCCACCAGGGTTGGTGCCAGCGCCGGCGTGAAGATCCTGCAGGAAGCGAGAGGCCAGAAGGCCATTGCCTCGGTGTCAGGCGGCCACTGACGCGGAGGTCGATTTCAATTCGACGTGTGGACAGATAGCGTGCCATCCAGCTAGGATGTATCGGTGTTGATACATGTTGGCTGTCCAGCCTGTCCCACGAGGAGACTTCATGGCCAAGTCGTTGAGTCCCATTGAGTTGAAGCAGCTTGCGCGGATTGGCGCGGCCAGCAAGATCAAGGAGCTCGAGCGCGAGATCGCCGCATTGCGGCGCGCGTTCCCGAGCCTGAATGCCTCGTCTTCGGCCGGTCCCGTCGCTCCGGAAATTGGTGCGCCCAAGCCCGGGCGCAAGGCCAAGGCGTCGCGTCGCGGCCGGCGCAGCCCGATGAGCGCAGCCGAGCGCCGTGCGGTGTCCCAGCGGATGCAGAAGTACTGGGCCGAGCGGCGGAAGGCCAAGGAGAAGGCGTAAGCACCCCTCCGTCCGACCAGCGGCTCGCCGGACCTCCGGGCCTTGCGAGCCTGTCCTCCTGTCATCAAGGGAACCTCAACCACTCACGTCGGCGGGCCTTCCGGGCCGCCGAGGCGGCTACTGGACGTGTGGCTTCGAGCCGCGGTTGTGCGGCCCGGCAAAGGTTCCTGGTCACGCACCCATTTCTCGAGTTGAACCAATCGGTCGGGCGGCTCGTCCATTCATCACGGGGGCACAAGATGGCTGACAAGACCTGGTGGGAGACGATCAAGGTCCAGGGTGGCGAACTGGTCGATACGGTCAAGCGCGTGGTCCGTGAAGGCAACGTTCGGCGCATCGTCATCAAACAGGGCGACCGGACGGTCGCCGAGTTCCCGTTGACGGCCGGTGTCGTGGGAGCGGTGTTCGCACCGGTCCTGGCGGCGATTGGGGCGATCGCCGCACTCAGCCAGGAATGCAGCATCTCGGTCGAACGAGGACCGGAGGAGCCGGTCGGTGCGGCAGCCGCCGGCGAGAAGGACGCAGAGCCACCGCTGGGATAATGACTTGGGTATCCGCCGAGCATCGGAGCGCAGGAGAGCGAGATTCTGGGGTGGAGCGGGCTACGGGAATCGAACCCGTCTAACTGGCTTGGGAAGCCAGAGCATTACCACTATGCTAAGCCCGCGTCCTTGGGGAGCAGCGCGTGTCGCAGGTCCTCGACCGGGCGACCGGGCTATTGTAACTCAACTCCCGGCCGCAACGAACGCAGCCTGGCCTGTCGTCCGCCAGCCCTCGGGCGCCGAGGCGCCACGGGTGCGGAGGCGGCGCCAGCCGCGAATCAGCTCCTGATGAAGCCCAGCACCTCGTCGCGCCTGGCTTCCATCGTCTTCTGCGTCGTCGCTTCGAGGTTCAGCCGAAGCAGCGGCTCGGTGTTCGACGGCCGGACATTGAAATGCCACTCGGCCGCCTCCACCGACACGCCATCCATCCGGTAGATGTGCTCGCCGGCATACCTGGCTGCCAGGCCGGCGAGCTTCTCGTCGACGGCCTTCATGCTGCCGACCTTGGTGTTGATCTCTCCGGAGATGAAGTACTTCGCGCGCAGCGGCTCGAGCAGCTCGTGCAGCGACTTGCCCTTCCGGGACATCAGTTCCAGCATGAGCAGCGCCGGGATGAACCCGTTGTCCGCGTAGAAGTTGTCGCGGAAGTAGTAGTGGCCGGTGACCTCGCCGCCAAACACGGCGTTCTCCTCGCGCATCCGCTTCTTGAAGAACGCGTGCCCGACGCGGTTCATCAGCGACTGTCCGCCGTATTGGGCCACGATGTCCCTGACAGCGTAGCTCGCCCGGAGGTCGTAGACGATTTTCGAGCCCGGCGTCTTGAGCAGGAAGGCTTCGGCCAGCAGGGCCGTGACGAAGTCCCCGGCGATGAACTCGCCGGCCTTGTCCACGAAGAAGCAGCGGTCGGCGTCGCCATCCCAGGCGATCCCGATGTCGGCCTTCTCCGAGACGACGCGCTCGACCAGGTCCCGGCGGTTCTCCTCGATGAGCGGGTTGGCTTCGTGGTTGGGGAAGGTGCCGTCGATGGTGAAGCACAGCCGCGTGGTCCGGCAAGGCAAGTGCTCGAACAGCTTCGGGGCAACCAGCCCGCCCATCCCGCTTCCGGCATCGAGGACCACGTTGAACGGCTTGACGACCTTCGGGTCGATGAATCCCAGGACGTGCGGGACATATGCCGCAAGCAGGCCGGTGTTGGCCTCCAGCGTGCCAGGTTTCGCGGCTGGCGCGGGCAACGTCTGGCCGCACACCATGTCGCGGATCTGGCCGATCCCGGCCTCGCCGCTCAGCGGAAAGGCCTCGGCGCGCACGAGCTTCATCCCGTTGTATTGCTTGGGATTGTGCGAGGCCGTGACCATGGCGCCGCCGTCGTGGTGATCCCGGGCCACGGCGAAGTACAGCATGTCGGTCGCGATCATGCCGTAGTCCGCCACGTCGGCCCCCTGCATCCGCGCGCCCTCGATGAAGGCGGCGGTCAGCGCCTCGCCTGAGGTCCGCATGTCGCGCCCGATCGCGATGCGCTTCGCGCCCAGGTACGCGACGAATGCGCGGCCGATGTCACGGGCGATCCCCTCGTTCAGCTCACCTGGATAGACGCCTCGGATGTCGTACGCCTTGAAGATCTCAGGGTTCACGTGCTCTCGGCTCATCGGTTCACCCGCTCCTCGAAATGATGCGGCCTTCGATCCCCAGGGCAGGTCAGCGCGCCGGCCCATCGAGCTTCGAGTAGTCCGTGATCGCCGACTTGTCGCCGACCACCAGGCCGCCGCCCAGCGTGGCGCTGCGGCCGACATGGCAGTGGCGCCCGATGATGGACTCGCGGACCACCGTGTCGCGGCCAAGCCTCGAGTTCGGCCAGATGATCGACCGATCGACAATTGCGCCCTCTTCGATGATGCAGTGGTGTCCCACGACGCTGTAGGGCCCGATATGGGCGCCGGCCTTCACCACAGCGCCCTGGTCCACGAAGCTCGGAGCCTCGACCGTGGCGCCTTCTTCGATCTTGGCGTCGGGCGCGATCACCAGCGAGCCCCGCGGCTTCGATCCGAACGGGTGGGCGACGAACCGCCGGTCCATGATGTCGCGGTGGACCTGTACATATTTCTCCGGCGTGCCGATGTCAATCCAGTAGCCGCGGTAGACAAAGGCGACGAAGGTGTCGCCGCGCTCGACCAGGGACGGGAAGTAGCTCTTTTCGATCGACCACGCCGTGTCCTTCGGAATGCGATCGAAGGTGTCGGGCTCGAGGACGTAGATGCCGGCATTGATGGTGTCGCAGGTGATCTCTTCCGGCTTCGGCTTCTCGACGAACGCCTTCACGTTGCTTTCTGCGTCGGTCTCCACCAGACCGTAGGCGGTCGGATTCTCGACCGGCGTCAGGACGATGGTCGCCTTGGCGCGCCTGTCGCGGTGCAGTTTGAGGACCGAGGCCAGGTCCACCTGGGTCATGACGTCTCCGTTGAAGACGACAACGGTGTCGGTCGTGGTCCCCGCAGCGAACTTGATCGCACCGCCCGTGCCGAGAGGATTCGGCTCGACCACATAGCTGATCTTGATGCCGAGGTCCCGTCCGTCGCCGAACACCTCGTTGATGCGGCGCGGCTGGTAGTTCAGGCTGAGCACCACTTCGTCGATCTCCGGGATCTGGCGCACGAGATCGATCTGGTAGTGGAGGAAGGGCCGATCGAAGATCGGGACGATCGGCTTGGGCGTGTGAAGCGTGAGCGGGCGAAGGCGCGTGCCTTTCCCCCCTGCAAGTAGGATGGCTTTCATAACAAGTAGTCCATATTACCTCAAAGCCGCGGCGCCACACCGGCGCGGGCGCGGGTGCGGAAGCGGTGTGCCGGCGTTCCACGCAGGGGTGGTGCGTGGCTGGGCGGATCCGGGGCGGACGGGATACAATGTTGCCGGCCGACCGGCCCGGGTGCCCTGGTCCAACACCGTGATGAATCTGCCCAACAGCCTGACTCTGACGAGGATCTTCCTCGTCCCGCTGCTCGTCGTGGTCCTTCTGACGAAATTCGAGGGGCGCCTGATCCTCGGAATCCCTCGCGGCGTGATCGGCGCAGCCATCTTCGGATTGGCGGCCCTCACCGATTGGGCCGATGGGTATCTGGCCCGGCGGCGGAAGCAGATCACGGCGCTCGGCCAGATGATGGACCCGGTGGCGGACAAGCTGCTGATTTCCGCGGCGCTGATCTCGCTGGTCCAGATGGACGCCGCGCCGGCCTGGATGGTGGCCGTGATCATCGGCCGTGAATTCGCCGTCACCGCGCTGCGGGGCATCGCCTACGCACGCGGGCTCATCATCCCGTCCTCGCGCCTGGGCAAGATCAAGATGGTCGCCGAAGTGGCGGCAATCCTGCTCCTGATCCTGGGACACGAACAGAGCCGATCGATCTACCTGCTCGGCCAGATTGGGTTGTGGATCGTGCTGGCGGCGGCGGTCGTCTCCGCGATCGACTACTACCGGAAGTTCAACCGCGCTCCGGCGCTGCGGTCGGCTGGCGACACGGTCGGCGCCGACCCCGAGGCGCACGACGGCCCTCGCGCGCGGGGCTAGCGATCACTTCTTCTTGGCCGGCGCTGCCGGCTTCTTGGGCCCCTGCACCGGGATCCTGCCGCTCTTCAGATCGTCGATGGCGCGGCGTGCGGCCAGCATGTACTCGCTCTTGTCGAACTCGTCGAGCACCTTCTGGTAGTAGGGCAGCGCTGCCGCCTGCAGGTTCATCTTGACCATCGACTCGGCCATGTAGAAGTACACCGCATCGCGATACGTGTACTGGGGGTCGTTGTCGAGAATGGCCTTGAGCCGGTCGACCGCCCCCGGGTACCAGCGCGAGCGGAAATAGAACAGGCCGACGCGAAAATCCGCCAGGCTGAGGCGATCCTTCGTGTCGCGGAGCAGCCGCCTGACCTCGCCGATCAGGGCGCTGTTCGGATAGCGCTGGACGAACGTGTTGAACTCGGTGAGCGCCTCTTTCGTTTCGGTCTGATCGCGGTCGGGGGAGAGCACCTGCTTGTAGTGGGTGATCGCCAGCCGGTACTGCGCGTAGTCGGCGCGCTTGTTGGTCGGGTAGAAGGTCAGGAACTCCTTGAATTCGTTCTGACCGAGCACCAGCGCCTCGGAAGTTCCCTCGCCGATATAGGTGTCGCCCAGGCCCAGCTTGGCGTCCGGCCGGTAGGTGCTCTGCGGATAGCTGTCGATCAACTGCATCAGGTACTGGCGCGCCACGATCCACTTCCGCTTCACCAGCAGCTCCGACGCCTTCTCGTACAGATACCGGTCGGCCTCGAGCATGCCGCTCGGGATCACGTCGCGCTTGGGCGCGCATCCGGCCAGCAGTGTCGTGGAGAGGATCGCGCCCACCGCGACCCGGCCCATTCGTGTTCGAGCAAACGCCATGATGACCTTTGTCGTGGCTTGGAGACGACTCAGAGGACGTCCAGATTGGCAGTCAACCAGCGGTACTCGGCTTCGAGTCCCTGCTCGAGTGCGACGGTCGGAGCGAAACCGAGCTCCCGCCTGGCCCGGGACGTGTCGGCGTAGGTATCTTTCATGTCGCCCTTCTGCACAGGCTCCCGGCGCACCGTCACGGGGCGGCCTGTTACCTTTCCGACGATCTCGAGCACATGGTTGACCGAGACCCGCGATCCCCCGCCCACATTGTATACGTGTCCCGGGATTCCCCGCAGACCTCCGGACAGGGTCGCCGCAACGGCATCGGCGACAAAGGTGAAATCGCGGGTCTGTTCACCGTCGCCGAACAGGGCAATGGGAAGCCCGTCCGAGGCCGCCCGGAGAAAACGGTGGAAGCCCATGTCCGGGCGCTGCCGCGGGCCGTAAACCGTGAAATACCGCATGGCGACGGCGGGGAGCCCGTAGTTCACGTGGTAGAGGTAGCACAGCTGCTCGGCCGCCAGCTTGGTGACGCCATACGGCGACACCGGCTGCGGCAGCGCGTCCTCGCGCATCGGGATGGCCACCAGGTCCCCGTAGACCGACGAGCTCGACGCGTACACGAAGCGCTCAATCGGCCGTCCGGCACACGCCTCGAGCAGAACCTGCGTCGCCTCCACGTTGTTGGTGGTATAGACCTGGAAATCCTGGCCCCAGCTCTTTCGGACGCCGGCCTGGGCCGCGAGGTGAAACACGTGGGTCACGCCGTCGAGCAGCTTCGGCAGGTCCGCCGACTGGATTGACGATTCCACGAGCTGGAACTGCGGGCGACGCCTGAGCGCCGCGACGTTCCGTTCCTTGATCGGCCGGGCGTAGTAGTCCGTGAAGCAGTCGAGACCCGTCACGGTGGCCCCGCCGTCGACGAGCGTCTCGGCGAGTGTCGAGCCGATGAATCCGGCGGCGCCGGTCACTAGAGCCTTCATGCAAACAGACTCCTAACGCGATCCGGCAACCGCCTGGGCCGGCCGGTCAGGTCGGTCGAGGCGTGCACCGTGTGTCCAGTCGCCGTGACCACCCCGTCGGCCCGGCGGACAACGTCGTACGAGAACTGCAGCCGCGCCGGCGACAGCAGGGTGGCGCGCGTCCTGATCTCGATCTCGTCATCGTAGCGAGCAGGCCGGCGGTACTCGCAATGCGCTTCGATCACCGGCAACTGGCTGCCGGCATCCTCCATCTCGCGATAGCTCCAGCCCAGGCTGCGCAGCCACTCGCACCGGCCGACCTCGAACCAGGCGAGGTAGTTGGCGTAGTAGACGAAGCCCATCTGGTCGGTTTCGGCGTAACGGACTCGCACGACGGCCGCGTGTTGATGCCCGCTCACCTCTGGTGCCCGGCCCCCGGCCGGCCGGCCCGCCGCGCGGCGGCCTCCTCGGCGGCCGCTTTCAGGGCCCTGGCGGCCTCCGCCGGATTGGGGGCGTGGAACACCGCGACGCCGGCCACCAGGATCTCGGCGCCGGCCTCGACGACCCGGGCGACGGTGTGCAGATCGATGCCGCCGTCGACCTCGATGGGCGCCCGGCTCCCGCACCGATCCAGCAGCGACCGCGTCGCTTCTATCTTGGACGTGCTACGGGGGATGAAGGTCTGGCCGCCGAACCCCGGATTCACGGTCATCAGCAGCACATGGTCGACATCGCCCGCAATTTCTTCGAGCGCCACGACCGGGGTCGACGGGTTCAACACGACCCCGGCGCTGGCCCCGAAGCTCTTGATGAACCCGATCGTGCGGTGCAGGTGCGTCACCGCCTCGACGTGGACCGAGATCATGTTGGCGCCGGCTTCGGCAAAGGCGGGGATGAACCGGTCGGGATCCTCGATCATGAGGTGAACGTCAAGGGGAACCGTCGCGGCTTTCTTCAGCGACTTGACGACCGGCGGCCCGACCGTGAGGTTGGGGACGAAGTGGCCGTCCATCACGTCGACGTGGATGAAGTCGGCACCGCCCCGCTCGGCCGCAGCGATGGCGGCGCCCAGCGCCGCGAAGTCCGCAGCGAGAATCGAGGGCGACAGGCGGATACTCATCGACTGACCTCGAGGGACACGGCCTGCTCGGCGGTGACCTGGTACCCGGCGGTCGGATGCTGTCGCAGCACGATGCCCGACGGGACGCCGGGGTAGGGCTGCTGCGCCACGACGGTCGCCCGAAGCCCGTGGCTCCTCAGGGCCTCGATGGCCGCATCGCCGGTGATGCCAATCAGGTCCGGCATGACATACCCCGACGCGCGCTCACCCCGGCTCACGAGCAGCGCCACGGCGTCGCCCGGCATGCCGGGCGGCGGGTCCTGCGAGATGACCGTGTCAGCCTGATACTGGTCGGTTCGGATTTCAGCGACTTCCCGGATAATCAGTCCCTCTTCCGCGATGCGCCGCTCGGCCGACTGCTCCGAGTCGCCGATCAATCTCGGCGCCACGCTCACCCTGGCTCCGCGGCTCAGCCACACCTTCACGCTGCGTCCGCGCCGGACCGGTTCCCCGGCTGTCGGCTCCTGGCCCACGATCCGGCCAGCCTGCACCTTCGGATCGAATCGTTTGTTGTCATCGACCCTGACCGTCAGGCCAACGCTTCCAAGGATGCTCGTGGCCTGCGAGACCTCGCGACCCGTCAGATCGGGCAGCTGGACCTCGCGGGCCCGAAACGCAACCCGCATCGTGGCGACGGCAAACAGGACGTAGGTCGCGACCAGGGCGGCGACGAGCAGCATCAGCTTGCCCACGGTCCAGACTCGCGTCTTGATGGCCATCAGCCAAAACTGTACTACAACTGGTCAGGCGCTCACCACACGAGCCGACTTCAGCTCGCGCTGCCGGAACGCCTGACAGCCATCGCCGCGAAGAACGCTTCGAGGCCGTGCTGATGAGGCGTCGTGTGAAGGCGGCCCTGCTGGTCGAGGCATCCGTCCAGTCCGGGATCCGCCGCGCGGTCGAGTCGCCTGGGGTCGACCTCGGCGAACTCAGGATGGCGGTCGAGAAAGGAGGCAAACACGTCGTCGTTCTCGTCCGGTTCGCTCGAACACGTGCTGTAGATCAGCCGGCCTCCCGGCCTCACGGCTTCAGCGGCCTGGTCCAGCATCCGGCGTTGGGTCGCCGACAGCGTCCCGAGATCGTTCTCCTGGATATTCCACTTCACGTCGGGGTCTCTCCGAAGCGTGCCGAGCCCCGAACAGGGTGCGTCGAGCACAACGCAATCGAATACGGGCCCGAACGGGAGGGGCCGGCTGGCGTCGAGCCGGACGATGGACGTGCAGGTCGTGCCGCTCAGGCGAATCCGGTGCGTGAGCACTTGTAGGCGACGCCACCGCAGGTCGGATGCCACCAGCATGCCGGCATTCCTCATGTCAGCGGCCAGCTGGGTGGTCTTGCTTCCTGGCGCGGCGCAGGCATCGAACACCCGTTCGCCTGGTCGCGCGGCGGCGTATGCCCCGACCAGCTGTGATGCCTCGTCCTGGATGACGAAGTGGCCCTGGTCCACCAGTTCGACGGCGCGGCTCTGGCCGCCCTCCACGACAAGGCCGTCGGGCGCGTAGGATGCCCGCCGGACCTTCACTCCCTCGCGCTCGAGCCTCGCGGCCAGGTCGTCCCGCGTCGTGACCAGGGTGTTGGCGCGCAGCGTCAGCGGCGCGGGCTGGTTGTCGAAGTCGGCCCACGTGCGGGTTGCCGCCTCACCGTATCGGGCCAGCCACCGTTCCACCAGCCAGCGCGGGTGTGAGCAGGTGACGCTCAGGTGGTCCAACGGCGTCGCCTCTGTGGGAAGAGGCAGGTGACGGCCCGCGCGGCTCAACCGCCGCAGGATGGCATTGACGGTGCCGGCCGCGCTGCGTCGCATGGCCTTCTTGGCCAGATCGACCGCATCGTTGACCACTGCTGCCGCCGGGACGCGATCCAGGTGGACGATCTGGTACGCGCCCAGCCTCAGGATATCGAGCACCTCGGCGTCGAACCGATCGAGCGCGCGATTGCCGGCCCACTCGATGAGGTGGTCCAGTTCGCCGCGCCAGCGCAGCGTGCCGAGGACGAGCTCGGAGGTGAGCGCGCGGTCGCGCGGGTCTGCGAGCTGATCGCGCACACGGGTCAGCGCGGTCGCCGCGTCCGCCCGCCCGAGATGGACGGCGCGCAGCACCTGGTACGCAGCAAGTCTGGCCGGTGCGGGCATGGAACGCTCTTCGGGGAACAGGCGGCCGGGGCGACTCAGGCCGGGGTGGCCGACGCCGCGTCGAATCGCAACCCGGGCGCGAGGGAATGTCCTGCCGTGAATTCGCGGACCGACATCGCCCGCCGGCCTTCCGGCTGCACGATCAGCAGGTCCAGAATCGACCCGTCGCCCGCCCGCACCGACACCGCCTCGCTGGTTACCGCGACGATTTCGCCGGGGTCCGATGCGAGATGCGCGCTGGCGGCGCCGAGCCGCGTGCGCACGATGATGATTCGGCGGCCGGCGAGGTACGTCCAGGCCATCGGCCATGGCTGGAGCCCCCGCACCTGGTTGTGGATCATGGCCGCATCGGCTCCCCAGTCGATGAGTCCTTCTTCCTTGCGCAGGCGGGGCGCATAGCTGACCGACTGATCGTCCTGCGGCACGGCATACGTACGGCCGGAGGACAGCTGATCGACGACTTTGAGGAGCAGTCCGGCTCCCAGGTGCGCCAGCCGCTCCTCGACGACCGCACTGGTCTCATCGGGCTGAATGGGCGCGGCGGCGGCCGCATGAACCGCGCCGGCGTCCAGCTCCTGCACGATGCGCATGATCGACACGCCCGTCTCGGTCTCGCCGGCCATGACGGCCCGGTGCACCGGGGCCGCGCCGCGGTAGCGAGGCAGCAGCGACGCATGCACGTTGATGAGCCCCAGGCGGGGCATGGCGAGCACGGATTCCGGCAGGATCTTTCCGTAGGCGGCGACCACGCCGAGATCGGGTGCCAGCGCGCGAAGCTCGTCGAGAAACGCCGGGTCCTTGAGGCGCTCGGGCTGGAGCACGGGAATCCCGTGCTCGGAGGCGAGGCGCTTGACGGGGCAGTCCGAGACATGGCGGCCACGGCCGCGGGGCTTGTCGGGTTGTGTCACTGCGCCGACCACATGGTGACGCGACTTGAGCAGCGCAGAGAGCGAGGGCACGGCGAACTCGGGCGTCCCGAAAAAGACGAGCCGCAGCGCAGGTGACGCGTCTACCATTTGCCTGATCGGCTCATCTTCCTGATCTTGCGGACGATCAAGTCACGCTTGATGCCGCGCAGTCGGTCTACGAAGACTTTTCCGTCGAGGTGGTCCATCTCGTGCTGAAATGCCCTGGCGAGAAGATCCGTTCCCTCGATGACCTGTTCTTTCCCATAACGATCCAGGCCCTTCACGATCACTCTGGCGGGACGCGCGACGGTCGCGTTGAATCCCGGGATGCTCAGGCAGCCTTCCTCTTCGAGCTGCATGCCGTCCCGCTCTGCGAATTCCGGATTGATGAACGCCACGAGATTTCCTGACCGGCGCCCGGCCGTCACGTCGACGACGAACACCCGGATCGGAACACCGATCTGGGTCGCGGCCAGGCCCACACCCGGCGCGGCGTACATGGTTTCCACCATGTCGTCGATCAGCGACTGCAGGTCGCCGGTGAGGTCGACGACGTCTTTTGCCGGGCTGTGAAGGACCTGCTCGCCGTATTTCACGATGGGCCTGATCATCGAACGGGTTCCTCGCGGGGGCGATCGAACCGTTGCTGCAGGCGTTCCCGCCAGCCGGCGTGCTCGCGGATGAGATCTTCCACCGAGTCCCCCCCGAACTTCTCGAGCAGGGCGTCGGCCAGCACCAGCGCCAGCATGGCCTCGCCGACCACCGCGGCGGCCGTGACGGCGCAGACATCGCTTCGCTCGATGGCGGCGGCCTCCTCGTGCATGGTCTCCAGATCGATCGAGCGAAGCGGCCGCATCAGCGTGGCGATCGGTTTCATGTAGGCGCTGACCCGGAGATCCTCGCCGTTGGTGACGCCGCCTTCGAGCCCTCCGGCGCGGTTGGTCGGCCGGCTGAGATGGGGCACCTGTGATGCGCCGGCGTGTTCGGGCGCCTCTCTCACGATCTCGTCGTGGCAGAGGGAGCCAGGCACGCGGGAGGATTCTGCGCCCAGGCCGATGCCGACGGCCTTGATCGCGGGGATCGACATGAGGGCCTGTGCCAGACGTCCGTCGAGTCGCCTGTCCCATTGCACGTAGCTGCCCAGGCCGGGCGGCACACCGGTGGCCACGACTTCGAAGGCGCCGCCGAGCGTGTCGCCCGCTTCCCGCGCGCGATCGACTGCGGCGATCATGCGCTGCTCGGCAGCCCGATCGACGCAGTGGAACGGAGAATCCTCGGGGATGGCCGCGACAGCGTCGAAGCCGACGCCGGCACCGTCGCTGATCGTCACCTCGCCGATCGAGAAGACATGACTCGCAATGCGGACGCCGACGGCGGCGAGAAGCTGACCAGCCACGGCGCCGGCCGCGACGCGGGCCGCCGTCTCGCGGGCGCTGGCGCGCTCGAGGACGTCGCGAATATCGTGGTGGCCGTACTTCAGCGCCCCGGCAAGATCCGCGTGCCCGGGCCGCGGCCGTGTCACGGCGGCCCGATGCGCGCCGGTCGCTCCCTCGGGCGGTTCGGGCTCGCTGTGCATCGTGAACGCCCAGTTCGGCCAGTCGCGGTTCTCGATCGACAGCGTGACGGGCGCGCCAGTCGTGCGGCCCCGGCGAATGCCGGAGAGGGGCGTCGCCGTGTCCGACTCGATCGCCATCCGTCGGCCCCGCCCGTACCCGCCTTGCCGGCGGCGCAACTGGGCCCGCACCTGGTCGAGATCGAGCGCCAGGCCGGCGGGGACCCCATCCAGGATGACAAGGACCGCCCGGCCGTGGGACTCACCGGCTGTCAGAAATCGCAGCATGCCTTGGTTATTCTATACGAACTTTCTGCGCCCGCCCGGGCCGCAGCCCTCTCCTGATCGACGCCATTTGCCCATCTGATGGGCAAGGGCCCTCGGGCGTTCTTTTTGCACTCTCTGGGGCCGAATGGCCTCGCTCCATCGCGATGGCTCGTCGCATGCGCTCATCCTCGACAGGTTCGTACGGCGGTCCGCATCCCTCGTCGTGGATCTCGCGACAGGCCGGCCAGCCTGGATACGACCGCGCCGCGATGTCCAACCCGAGTGCCTGGCCGCCTGGACCGAGCGGTGCTGCGCGCAGCTCAGGGTGCAGCACCCCTGCGTCGTGCGAATGCTGGACTTCGGGATCGCCGACAACCAGCGTGCCGTCGAGGTGTTCGACTTGCCGGCAACTCCGCAGGCCTGGCGGAGCGAAGTCCGATCGTCACAGCGGGTGACACCCATGTTCGGCCGCGTCGCGCGGGAAGCCGATCTGCCTGCCGACTGGATGGAGGATTCCTGTCTCGTGAATCGACTCGGCACGCCGGTGCTGCTGCCGAAGCCCGGACTCTCCGCGATGCCGCCGCTGGAGGCGAGTGTCCCGAAGCGACCGCGCGGTGGGGCGGCGTCGAAGCGTGTCGGCATCGTGCGCCCGTGGCCGGAGGAACTGGACGGCGTGCTCGAGGCACTCGAGACCGGGTCGTCGTGTGGTCCAAGGGTCCTGTTTGTGGCGGGAGGTCCAGGGACAACGTCGAGCGCGGTGTGGCTGCAACTGGCGCGCGAGGTGCGGTTGCGCGGATTCATCCCGGTCATCGACCGATGCCTGGCCTCGGGTACGACGCGGGGCTCCGCTCCGATTCCGGGTTGGGTCCTGCGCGCCATTTCGGGGCGCCATCTCGTCGTGTTTCACGATGCAAGGCGCGAGGCGGGCAGTCTCTCGATCGAGGCGCGCCGCAGGGCGATCTTCAGGCTGATTCCGACGCTGGCGGAGGCCGGACGCCCGCACCTCCTGCTCGTTGCGCGCCATTCGCCCCAGTCGCCCGGCATCTGCCTCGCACGGCAGCCTGAGAGTATCGCTCGGCGGTTCACCTCGCGCGCATCGAACGGTTCCAGCGCGTGTTCGATCGCGGCAGAGTCTCCGGCGTCCTACGACGTCACGCGCGCCCGCCGACTCCACGGACTGATTGACCCGCCCGGCGTGCGCGCCGCGCTGGCCCTGGCGCAAAGAGGCTTCTGCCTGGTCACGCGAGGCCGTCACGCGCCGGGAGAGCGGTTGATGCGCCGCGCGCTCGGTGCCCTCGAGCGACGCCAGGCGTCGGCTCATGCAGGCCACGCCGCACTGAGGCTGGGCGGACTCACGCTGCGCCGGGGATTCCCGGCCGAGGCGCTCGAACTGTTCCGCCGGGCGCGCGGGGCGTTCGACCGCGCGGGCGTTGCCGCCGGCGTGGGCGCCGCCGCGATTGCCGAGGGCCTGGCCCACACCGATGCCGACCGGCTGGCCGTTTCCGATTCGACGCTGCGCGCCACCATCGCGGCATCACTCGCGATTGACGATCAGGCGCTCGCCAGCCGGGGCCGCCTCGCGCTCGCGCGATGCCTGTATTGGCAGGGGAAGCTCGATGATGCCCGGCGGGAGGTGGACCTCTCCTTCAACGGTGCAGACAAGGCAGCACCTCGTGCTCTGGACGCGGCCGCCGTTTCGTTCGTCGCCGATGCCCCGAACCATGCCTGCCAGTCGCGCGAGACCGTCCCCGGTCCGACGGGATCCTGGGACGAGCATGTCGCGGCAGCGAGTGACGTCAGCCTGGAGGTTGCGGGCCACGCCCTGAACTGCCGCATCGCGGTTGCCGAGGGCGCCCTGCCTCGGGCGGCCCTGTCAGCCCGGCAGGCTGTTGCGGCGGCTGAACGAACAGGGCACGCCCACGACCTCTGGACCGCCGAACGCGCGATGGCCGAGTTCCAGGCTGCGACTGGCGACGTTGCGGCCCTTCGTCAACATGTCAGGCGAGGCATGAGCGCCGCGCATGCGCTGCACCTGCCGCCGCTCAGCTTGCGCCTTCGCCTGACGCTCGTCGAAGGTCTTCGTCGGGCCGCACGCCCGGCCGAATCGCAGCGAGCGGCCCGGGCCCTTTGCCGAATGGACGTCGCTCGTGTCCCCGCACTGCTGCGTGGCCGGGTCAAGCGCGCGCGGGAGGGTAGTGTGATGGGAGCAAACGTCGTGGCGCTCTCGAGCGCCGACACGAAAGGGTCGCTGCACGGCATCGGCCGTCTTCACGTTCGGCCCGCCGATGGTTCGATTTCCCAGGGCTCGGACTCCGAGCTTCTGTCCGACCTCGTCGAGTTCGTCCGGATGTGCCAGGAAGCGGACGATTTGCGCGCGTTGCTCGAACAGGTCTGCGCGCGGGTGCTCGATCGGCTCGACGCGGTGTCGGTGGCGCTGGTGGCCGCCTCTTCCGACGGCCCGGCGACTCTGGCTTCGGCAGGACGCCGCCTTGGGCCGACCGACATCGTCGATCGCGCCATTGCGCTCGGGACCAGCATCGGGCCGCAGGTGGGCCGGATGGGCCACGAGGCGGCCGCGCCGGTACGCTACCTCGGTGAAGTCACCGCCGCGCTCGCCTGCAGGTGGGCTGTCGACCGGATTCCTGATGCGGCGAGGAGCGCAGCCATGGTTACGGCCGCCGCCTCGTCACTGGCCTTCGCCGTCCACTCGTGCCTGGAACAGGCCGCTGCGCGGCAGGCGGAGGCCGCCTCGCAGCCGAGCGGGCTGGTGGGCATCAGCAAGGGAATGGTTGAGCTGAGGCACAAGCTGTCGCGAGCCGCCGTGGCGCCCTTTCCCGTCCTCATTCAGGGAGAGAGCGGCACGGGCAAGGAACTGGTCGCGCGAGCGATTCACGAGGCAAGTCGACGGCGAGCGGGGCGATTCTGCGCGGTCAACTGCGCGGCGTTCGGCGACGACCTGCTCGAAGCCGAACTGTTCGGCCACGCGCGCGGGGCCTTCACCGGGGCGGTCTCCGAACGGCCGGGGCTCTTCGAGGCCGCCGACGGAGGCACCCTGTTCCTCGACGAAGTCGGGGAGCTGTCGCCGCGCGCGCAGGCGAAGCTGCTGCGCGCCATCCAGGAAGGCGAGATCAGGCGCATTGGCGAGAATGCCTGCCGCTCGGTGGACGTCCGGCTGGTCGCGGCGACCAACCGTCCGCTGCGCGAGGCCGTCAGGGAGGGGCGATTCCGCCAGGACCTGCTCTATCGGCTGGATGTCATCGGCATCTGCGTGCCGGCGCTCCGCCACCGGCCGGAGGACATCCCGGTCCTGGCCGCGCGCTTCTGGGAAGAGGCCCGCAGCCGTACAGGCAGTCGCGCCGAGATGGCTCCCGGCGTGCTCGCGGCACTCAGCCGGTACGAGTGGCCGGGCAACGCGAGGGAGCTTCAGAACGTGATGGCGACGCTGGCCGTGGCCGCTCCCGCGCGTGGGATCGTTGGAATAGATGCGCTGCCGGATGCGTTTCGGGCCCGCTCGGCCGTGCTGGCGATCGAGGCGGGCACGCTCGATCAGGCCAGGCGGCGATTCGACGAGGGGTTCGTCAAGGCTGCGCTTTCTCGCGCGGCAGGCCGGCGTTCGCGAGCAGCGGCGGAACTGGGCCTGACGCGGCAGGGCCTCGCGAAGCTGCTGGCGCGTCTTGGCATTGACGGGTCCGACTGAGACGGCGACTGCACTATGATGGCTTCAGATGGCGCGCTATCTCATTCGCCGCATCTTGATGACGATCCCGGTGCTCGTCGGGGTTGCGACGCTGGTGTTCTCACTGATTCACCTCGTCCCTGGAGATCCGGCCCAGGCCATGCTGGGGGAGGGCGCATCTCCGCAGGATATCGCCGCGTTGCGCACCAGGCTCGGGCTGGACCAGCCGCTGGTCACGCAGTACGGACGATTCATGCTGGGCGCCGTCCGCGGTGATCTTGGCAAGTCACTTCGGACCGGCCGGCCCGTGTCGACGTCGATTCTCGAGCGCATGCCCGCAACCTCCGAGCTGGCGGCCGCCTCGATGCTGGTCGCCATCCTCTTCGCGCTGCCGCTTGGCGTGGCCGCAGCCGTGTGGCACGGAACCTCGATCGACCACGCGGCAATGACGACGGCGCTGGTTGGCGTGTCGATGCCGAACTTCTGGCTCGGGCCGATGCTGGCAATCGTGTTTGCCGTTCAGCTCGGGTGGCTCCCGGTGTCCGGGCGGGGAAGCCTCGCGCATCTCGTGCTGCCCGCCGTGACGCTTGGCGCCTCACTGGCCGCGATTCTCGCCCGCATGACCCGCACCAGCCTGCTCGAGGAACTGCGGGAACCGTACGTCGCCGCCGCGCGTGCCCGAGGTGTTTCCCGATGGCAGTCGGTCTGGCGCCATGCGCTCCGTAACAGCCTCGTGCCCGTCGTCACGATCATCGGCCTTCAGCTGGGCGCGGTGCTGACGGGCACGATCATCACCGAGACGATCTTCTCCTGGCCGGGTGTCGGACGGCTTCTGATCCAGTCCATCAGCTTTCGAGACTATCCCATGGTGCAGGGCTGCATCCTCCTGATCGCGGTGACCTATGTGTCGGTGAACGTGCTCACCGACCTCGTCTACGGCTGGCTGGACCCGCGGGTCCGCCTGGCATGATCCCGTGGGCCTGATGCTGCGAACAGGTGCGCTCATCGTGATGCTCGCCGTCGCCGCCGCGCTGGTCGGGCCGGTGCTCGCGCCCTACGACCCGGCGGACCAGCAGCTATCCGAGCGCCTCGCCGGCCCCTCGCGTGCTCACCTGTTCGGGCTGGACGAGCTCGGACGCGACATCTTCTCTCGAGTGCTCGCGGGTGCTCGGATCTCGCTGATGGTCGGCCTGGCGGTGGTGTCGTCGTCCGCGCTCATCGGGCTGCTGCTTGGCGCAATCGCCGGGTATCTCGGCGGGTGGGCAGATGATCTGATCGGCCGGGTGATCGATGTCCTGCTGGCGTTTCCGGGCATCCTGCTCGCCATTGCGCTGGTGGCGGTGCTCGGGCCGAGCCTCGGGAACGTCGTGATTGCGCTCTCGTCTATCGGCTGGGTCGGCTATGCGAGGCTGGTTCGAGGGCAGGTACTGCGAGTCCGCGAGCTCGACTTCGTCCAGGCCGTGCGCGCACTCGGGGCGCGGACACCGAGAATCCTTCTCAGGCACGTCGTTCCGGCCACGCTGCCGGCGGTGATCGTTCAGGCCAGCCTGGGAATGGCCGGCGCCGTCATCGCGGAGGCTTCGTTGAGTTTTCTCGGACTTGGCGTGCAGCCCCCGGCACCCAGCTGGGGCACCATGCTGGCCGGCGGCCGGGGCCACCTGATGGACGCACCGCACCTGACCGTGTTTCCGGGTCTTGCGGTGGCGCTCCTGGTGCTCGGATTCAATTTCCTTGGTGACGGGCTTCGCGATTGGCTCGACCCGCGCAAGCTCTGACCCTACTTCAGCCGGCGGCGCAGGGCCAGCAGGGCTCCAGAGTTCGGATCCCGCAGCAGACCCTCGGTGATCGCTGTCCTGGCGGCCTCGTTGTCGCCGGCGGCCAGCTCGGCCTCGGCCAGCCGCCCGTAGGTCTGGGGGTTTGTCGGACCGACCTGTATGCCCTTCCGGAAAGCCGCGGTCGCCCGGCGGACCTCACCGAGCCTCAGTGAGAGGTCTCCAAGATGTTCGTAGGCCGCAGCCAGATCGGCGTGCGACTCGGGCGCCAGGGTCGCAAAGCGATCCCAGGCGTCACGGGCCCGGGCCAGATGTCCCATACGCTCGGCAGCCGCCGCCAGATCTCGAAGCGTCGACAGCTCGACTGGAAGCGTGGTCGAGGCCTGGAACAGGATCTGCTCGGCGTGAACCCAGTCACCGGAGAGCATCAACGCCCGGCCGTATAGCGCGAGCGCCTCGCTCGAGGGTGTCGCACGCCGCGCCAGGGGTTCAAGCGCTTCGATCGCCTTGCTGAGCGCGACCTTATCGCGCCGCGGCTCGGCCGATTCCAGCCAGATGCGGCCAAGAGCCAGGTAGATGCCCGTATTGTCCGGGTACTGCTCGGTGGCCCGGCCGAGGATGCCCACGGCAAGGTCGGTACGGCCGCTACGGGCGTAGGCGAGGGCCAGCACGGCCTGACGATCGGAACGGCTCGGGTCGAGCCGCGCGAGAGCCTCCAGTTGCTCGATGACATCGCGTTCTCGATTGAGCGATCGGTAGATTGAGACCAGTTCCTCGCGAGCGGGCAGCAGGGAAGGGGCGAGCCGGACAGCCTGTTGGAGGGATGCCACCGCGTCGGTTGGCTTGCCCCCCTCGCGCAGGCACACGCCCAGCAGGTAGTGAGCCTCGGCGAGGCGGTCGTCGATCGCGACGGCGCGTCGCAGCGCGTCGATGGCAGCCTGGCGGTTTCCTGCCCGGTACTGGGACAGGCCGAGCTTGTACCAGACCCGGGGCAGCCGGTCGTCGAGCTCGACGCACGCCTGGTAGTTCTCAACTGCGCGGCCGTATCGGTCGAGGCCGTAGTTGAGGTCGCCAAGCAGCTCTGCGGGCCGGACGGCGCGCGGGTCGAGGCGTGCGGCGGCCCTCAGGTCCCGGATGGCCGCGTCGGTTTCGCCCCTGCGCCGGTAGGTTTCTCCGCGCTTGAGGAACGCGATCATCGAGTCGCCCTTGAGGGCGATGGCCCCGCTGAACGCCTCGATCGCAATGAAGGTCTGATCGGAGGCGAGCGCCTGCTCGCCCCGGGCGAAGAGGCGTTGAAACTCCCGCTCCCTCGCCACTGCGCCCATCAGCAGCAGCAGGCCGACCACCAGGGACGTCAGAACGAGCGCAAACAGGATGCTCCGCCTCATGCCGGGGTACATGGTAGCAGCGGGGGGAACTTCCGCTCCACTTTCGTGTCTAACCACTATGCAGGCTGGAGAACGGCTCGGCCGAGGTCTAGGGATGATGTCCTCGGATAGCGACAGCGGGACGCCCAAGCTGGTATAGTTCAAGGAGACACCCCCGTGTCGAAGGAACTGACCGTGAAACAAGCGCCCGCCCTGAGTTGGCCGGAAGTCGCGGATCGGGAGGCAGTGCTGGTCCGCCGGTGTGCGGACCGCGACGAGCAGGCGTGCGCCGAGCTGGTGTCCGATCACCAGCGGATGGTGTTTCAGCTCTCCCTGCACCTGCTTTCCGACCCTGAAGAGGCCCGGGACCTGACCCAGGACGTGTTCCTCCAGGTCTTTCGGACCATTCACCGGTTCAGGGGCCAGTCGGCTCTCAGAACCTGGATCTACCGGATCGCGGTCAACCAGGCACGCAACCGCCAGCGATGGTGGCGCCGACGCCACCGGTCGAGCCAGGTATCACTCGACGAGCACATCGAGCAGCACGGCGACATCGTGGCTTCCGATGTGCGGGGCAAGCCGGACGTGGTCCTCGGGCGCAAGGAACTCGCGACGCGGATCTGGACCGCGCTCGAGTCCCTGCCGTTCGACCAACGCACGGCTGTTGTGCTTCGGGAAATCGACGGGTTGAGCTACGACGAGATCGCGTTCTCGTTGGGCATCGCAATAGGCACGGTCAAGTCGCGGCTGACGCGCGCGCGGGAAGCGCTGCGCAGTCAACTGCGGGAATCGAAGGCACTATGACCCCGATGGTTTGTTCCGCCGTGCAACGCCGATTGTCGGCATGCCACGACGGCGAGCTCCCGATCGACGAGCAGATCGCCGTCGAAGCGCACCTGCGCGAGTGCGGGGAGTGCGGGGCAGAAGCGGAAGCCATCCGCACGATCGGCGAGGCCCTGCGCGGGCGCGCCACGCTCATGCAGCCGCCGTCGTCGAGGGATCTGGCCGCGCTGCATGCGGATGTGATGAGCCGGGTGCGCGCCGAGCACGATGAGTCGATCGCGATGCAGGTCGTGCGGGTGTTCGACGACATGCGGCTCAGCTTCGCCGCGCTGGGCGCGACGGCCGCCACGCTGGCGTCGATCCTGATCATGACGGGCATCTTCTACTTCGGGCCCCGAAGCGAGCGTCCGGATTCGCTCGCTGCAATGATGGAGACGCTGGGCGCGCAGTCGGCAAGCACCGACGGCATGCTGCTGCCGCGAGCGTATCCGACGCCGGACAGCGGCACGGCTCTCCGCACCAACGAAGAGGACGCCGTGTTCGCGCTGGCGGCCGTGGTGACGCGCCAGGGTCGGATCGCGAACCTCGAGCTGGTGCTTGCCGAGCAGCCGACCGGTTCTGATCGGGCGCGAGTGCTGCGCCTGCTCGACGACCTGTCGCGCTCCCGCTTCGAGCCCGCCCGGTTCGGCGGATCGCCGGTGGCCGTGAACGTCGTCCTGCTCGTGACGCACACGACGGTTCGCGGGAAACCGCTGCCGGGCCACGGGAAGCAGAGTTCCGTGCCTCAGGGCGGACACACTGTCACGATGAGCTAAGCGCGTTCATTTCCTGGTGGCCGGCGCCTCGGCCTTCGCCGACGCCGTGTTGTCGAGCGCGTCGGCCGCCTTGATCACCACCCGCCCGGTCGCATCCCCGTCAATCACCAGTTCGTAGCGCTGGGACTTCGAGTCGCCGACGCCGTCAACCGGATACACCGGCTGCCATCGGCCTCCGTCCAGCGAGTACTCGACCGTCTCGATTGGCGACTGGGTGTCGCGAACCTCGAACTGGATTCGCGTCTGGGTGCCCGTGCGGACAAGCGCCGTGGTCGTGATGACCGGGGGCGTGTTGTCGATTTCGAAGCTCCCGCTCTCGGCATCCCCGGTCAAGGCGGCCGCCGCTGGATTCGACGGGGAATCCGAGGCCGTCACGCGGATCGTGTAAGTGCCGTCGGGAACCGAGGTTGTGTCCCAGACCAGGATGGGATCGGTGAGCCCGCGCCGCAGCACCCGCCAGGCCGTCTCGCCTTCGCGCCGATAGAGCACGTCGTAGACCAGCTTGTCGTCGTTGTCATCGTCGGCGTGCCAGACGAAGGTCTGGAGTCCCTTCTGATAGATGCGCCGGCCCATCGAGGCGCCGCCGGCGGCGGCTCCCGACGACAGCGGCATCGAGAAGGCCGGAAGACGACCGTCGCCGACGGCGTCCAGGCCAGCGATTTCCAGCTCGCCGCTGGAGTACGGCCGCTGGAACACGATGCCGGGCGGCTGGACGGTGATGCTCGTGACTTTGGGGCGCAGATTGCGCTGCAGATAGCCGACCGTCACCGAGGTCAGCGCCGGGCCGGGTTCGCCGCGGGACAGGACGGCCTTCCACTGGAAGTACCTGGCCTTCGGGCTCTGGACCGGATCGCCCTCCGAATGCTGGTAGGGCCCTGCCCAGTTGCTCCACGCTTCGTCGGGCGTCTCGGTGTTGCCCGTCCGCGTGAACAGCTGGATGCGTGAGGCGGCGTCCGCCGCCGCGCGCCAGCTGAGCGTGCCCCAGGCCGCGAACGTGCCGGCGTCCTTGACCTCGGACGTGTAGGTGCCTTGCGCCGACAGGTCGCCCGGCATCTGGTAGAGCTTGGCGGGGTTGGAAGTCGCCAGCATGCGCTCACTTCCAGGACCGCTGGTGAACGCGGTGACCTGCTGCCCGCCGGCTCGGAGCAGCAGCATGGCGCGGGCCGGCTCGCCGGAGACCCGGTAAACCTTGCCGGCGTTGCCCGTGCCGATGAGCACCGAGCCGGGGCCATCCGACATCACGTCGTACGGAATGTCCTCCAGGGATTCCCAGATGATGTCCCACGATCCGTCCGTGTTGATGCGATACACGGCTCCCTTGCCGACTGGCCGCGGTTCTTCACGGCGTGCGCCACGTGCTCCCCCTCCAGGCGTCACCGGCGCGTCGATCACGGTGACCGACGTGATCTCGGTCGACACCGAGGGAACCGGCATCGTGCGTGTCGTCTCCATCCCGGTGGGTGTGGCAGACAGCTCGCTGCCGGGCTTGCCGTCGATGGCGGCCGCATAGATCTGCCCGGTTGGGGCGATCCGGATCGCGTGAATCTCGCGGTATGGGGAGTCCAGCAGCACGAACGCCGTGCCGTCGGCCTCTATGCGAACCACGCGGCCCGGCGACTCGGTTCCGGCCAGCAGACGTCCGTCGCCGGCGATACAGAGCGAGGTCACATGCGTGGACTTCGACTTGTAGAAGACTTCGCCCTTGCCGTCGGGCGTGATCCGGTAGATGACGCCCTTCTCGCCGGTGGCCGCGAAGACGCGGCCTTTCGCGTCCACGACGATCGCCCAGATGTACTTGTCCTCCGGGTCGAAGAACACCGACGACTTGCCGCTCTTGTCCACCCGGTAGATCTTGCCGTCCGGGGAAGTGCCGACGTAGAGCTGGCCGTCGGGCGAGAAGGCCAACGCGTGCACTTCCAGTTCAGGCGTATCGAGTACCACCGATGTCACGCCCCGCTTGTCCGTGCGAAACACCTGGCCCTGGTTGCCGCTGCCGGAGTACACGGCACCGTCGGGCCCCGTGACGAGCGTCCAGATGAATGGCACGGTGGCGTCGTAGACGGGACGCACGACGGGGCCGACGACCAGGCGGCCGTCGCTGTCGATTGAGAGCCCGTCGACCTCGCCCTTGAGGAATCCGGCCTGGGTCGCAACCTGCCAGAACCGGGGGGACGAAGCCGACACCATGGTCAGGCACGACACCAGGAGCGTCGCGACGGCACCGGCGCGCAGAGTTTGTCTCATGTCCTACTCATTCGGCTTGAGGCTGAGCGGCAGCACGCGAAGACCGGCCACGGCCTGATCGACGGCCACATCCCACTCTCCGAGCACCGAGTATCGCAACGTCGCCATGTTCGAGCCGCTGCGGTCGCCCTCGAAGACCGAGAGTGCCGAGGCCGGCAGGGAGGTCAGGTACTCTCCGGCCACCACGGCGCCAGCCTCCTGGCTCACAAGCCGCACGTAGAGGCGGTTATTCCGGCGCAGCCGGTTCATCTGTCTGATGAGCTGCGCGAGGGTTTCCGGCTCGAGGGCCTGCCTGACATCGCGCTGTTCAAACTGCGTCAGCCGATTCCCATCAGCGACCAGGATCGACAAAGGCCCGCGGGCGTTGAACGGCAGCTGGATGGGAAACGTCTTCAGAATTGTCTCGCCCCGGTAGCTCTTCAGGAGCACTTTGAGCGGAACCGTCTGTCCCGGATGCAGATCGACCGCGTCGAGCCAGGCGCGCTCGATCGAGGCGACCCTCGGGTGCTCGCTGGTCGTGACGTTCAGCTCGATCGACGCGATCTTGGCCGACTCGAGGTCGTTCGAGAGCAGCGCGGCGATCGGCATCGCCACCGAGGCGGCCGCGGCGACGCCCGGAGAATCGCCTGTGAAGACGTTGTTGAACTCGAGGCGCCCGCCCTGCTGGACGTCTCCGTGGCCCGTGATCGTGAAGGTGGCGGCGCCGAACTCGCGCTCGTAGGCGCTCATGACGTTCGCCAGCGACGCATAGAGCAGCAGCGGCGTCAGCAGCTGGTCATCGGCGACCGTGAATCGGAACGTCTTGCGCAGCCCGCGGTCGGTCTCGAGGTTGACCTGGACCGGGACCCGGGGCGGCGCCTGGCCGATTGTGCCGGCGATGGCCGTGGCGCGATCCTGGACGAAGGTGCCGATCACCTCGCCCGTCGAAGAGAGCTTGGACGAGCTCAGCAGGCTCGGCAGGATCGTGTGAACGTAGGCGCGTGTCATCGGGAAGTGCGATGGCCCGATGTTGTAGAGCGGGTGGCCGAACGCGTAGACGCGCGATCCGTCGACCTCGGTGACCGTTCCGGTCGCGCCCATCATGAGATCGCCGTCGACCAGCGAGACCCCGATCGGATCGCCGGGCCGGAGCGGCGCCTGGGCGGCCGGCGTGGACTGGCCGGCTCCAGGCATCGACCCGCCGTTGACCGGCACGAACCCCTGGTCTTCGAAGGCGGCCAGCAGCGGCGCCATCGACGGCTCGTCGTAGCCGGCGAAGACGAGCGGGGTCGCGATGGGCCGAAGCCGCGTTCCCAGCCTCTCGTCCGCCCCAGGCGACAGCGCCCCAAGCGCGGCAACGTCGGAGGCCCGTTCGGCGAACGGGCTGGCCACGCCGAGCGCCGAGCGAACCTCGGCCACCAGCGCCGCCGGCGTCGGAACGCCGTCGAAGTGGAGGCGTGCCGATGCTGCGCGAGGCGTCGAGACGGAGGTCGCTTCGACCATTTCCGCAAACGGCGTGATGCCTGCGATCGGTTCGGTCGTGAACTGTCCGAGGGCGTAGGACACGGCGCCGACCAGCCGGCCGTCGATGTACACCGGGCTCCCGCTCATCCCCGCGATGACGCCGGTCTTCGCGAGCGGCCCTCCCTCGAGGCGGGCCAGGATCAAATCGCGCCGTGGTCCCATCGTGTTGCGAAGCACGCCGATGACAGTGACTTTGAATTCCTCGATCTTCGTGCCCTGGAACACGGTGCGTCCGACGCCGACCATCCCCGGGCGGACTTCGTCGATCGGCATGATGGGGGTCGCGGCGCTCAACAGGAGAACGCCGCACCCCCACAAGACCACAACGGGGAGAAGACGGTGCAATCTCATGGGTTACTGGGACGCGAACTCCCGGGAGGGCGGATCGGTGTCATCGACTGGAGTACTCATTGTTTATAACGAAGAAATGACATGTGGGTCAAGGTGACGAGGGTTTTGCGCGTTGACAACGGCCAAACGCCTCTGGTACGCTCTGGCCTCAACGCACTCTGACATCCATGCACGCCTTCACCCACTCCCCACGGCGTTCGACACCCGCGACCTCGTTGTGTGCGGTTCCGTCGGGCTCCTCCTGGTGGTGGTGCCGCTCACGCGGCTGAAGGGGCAGGATCCGGAGCCCGACCAACTACTGACCGGAGCCACAACAAAGCCTCTTCAGCCTCGCGGCTGGAGAGGCTTTTTTCGTTTGTGATCAGCATGATCCGACCGCCTATCTGTGCGACCGTCGTCGGGGCCACGATGGAAGAGCTGCGTGCCCGCCGGGATCAGGCCGCGACCGAGGCCGAGATGGTCGAGCTTCGCCTGGATGGCGTCGCGGCGCCGGAGATCGGCGCCGCGATCTCGGGCCGGATCTGCCCGGTCATTCTGACGTGCCGGTCACGGCTCGAGGGCGGCAGCTTCGCGGGCAGCGAGTCCGAACGGCGGGCCCTGCTCGCCGCCGCGGTGGCGAGTGATGCCGAGTACGTCGATATCGAATGGAGTGCCGGCTTCACCGACCTGGTCGCGCGGCGCGATGGCAGGGGCATCGTGCTGTCGATGCACGACTTCGGCGGCGTGCCCGACGATCTCGATGAACGCGTGCGGCGGATGCTCTCGACCGGCGCAGCGGTGGTGAAGGTCGCGGTGCTCACCCGCGCGCTTCGGGACTGCGTGCGGCTGCTCGAACTGCGGCGGCGGTTCGCCGATGCGCGGATGATTGTCATCGGCATGGGAGATACCGGCCTGTCGACGCGCGTCATGGCCGCTCGCTATCGGTCGGAATGGATCTATGCGGGAGCCGGCGTCGCGCCCGGCCAGATTCCGATCGCGGACCTGAAGACCGAGTTCGGGATCGATCGTGTCACGGCGGACAGCGCCGTCTATGGGGTCGTGGGGACGCCGGCCCGCCACTCGGTTTCGCCCGCCATGCACAACGCGGGGTTTGCCGAGCTGGGAATCGACGCCACGTACCTGCCCCTTCCGGCCTCCGACCTGGATGACTTCATGGCCTTCGCGCGCGGGATGAGCCTCGCCGGGGCGAGCGTGACGATTCCATTCAAGGTCGACATGATCGGGAAGCTTGACTCCATCGACGCCGGCGCGCGCCGCGTCGGCGCGGTGAACACGATCGCGTTCAGGGACGGTCAGTGGATCGGAACCAACACGGACGGAGATGGATTTCTCGCCCCGCTCGCCGGCGAATCTCTGGCGGGCGCCAGGGCGACGATCCTGGGAAACGGCGGAGCCGCGCGCGCTGTGGCCTGCGCTCTACGGTCTCGCGCCGCTCGGGTGACGCTGTCGGGCCGCGATCCGGCCCGCGCCCGGTCGGTCGCCGCCGAGCTCGGCGTCGAAGCGGTCGACGGGCCGATCCCTCCCGGGTCCTGGGACCTGCTCGTCAACGCCACGCCCGTCGGGATGACGCCGCGGGCCGATGACACGCCGTTTGCCGGAGGGCGTTTCGACGGGCGCCTGGTCTACGACCTCATCTACAACCCTCCGCAGACCCGGTTCATGCGCGAAGCCGGCAACGCAGGCTGCCGCGTCATCGGCGGGCTCGAGATGCTGGTGGCCCAGGCCCGGCGCCAGGCCGACTGGTGGGTCGGGCGCACGCCCTCGGCCGATGTCCTCCGCCGGGCTGCAGTCTGGCGCCTCACGCACGATTGAACGGAGTCCGTCATGAACACCACGACATTCGAACAGTTCGTCGAGCTATCGCGTCGCGGCACCTTCGTGCCCGTGTGCCGCGAGATCATGGCGGACCTGCTCACGCCGGTCTCGGCGTTCCTGAAGATCGCCGAGCACTCCGACTACGCCTTCCTCCTGGAGAGCGTCGAGGGCGGGGAGCAGGTGGGCCGCTATTCGTTTCTGGGCAAGGACCCGTTCCTGATTGCACGCGCCACCGAGGGCCAGGTCACGATCGAGCGGGCCGGGGTCACCACCCGGAGCGACGAAGCCTTCATGCCGACCGTCCGGAAACTGATGGCAGGATTTCGCGCGCCCTACGTGCCCGGCCTCCCGCGGTTCACCGGCGGTGCGGTCGGCTACCTGGGATTCGAGGCCGCCGCCTGGTTCGAGAACGTGCCCGTCTCTGCGCCGGCTGACGGCGACCCGTCGGTGGACGAGGCCGGATTCATGCTGTTCGACACCGTGCTGGCCTTCGATCACGTCCAGCATCGGATCCTGATCATCGCCAACGCCATGACGGGCGGCGACGACGACCTCGAGTCGCTCTACCAGTTCGCGTGCGCCAAGCTCGACTTCCTCGAGCGGGAACTCGAACGCAGCCTCTCCCAGTCCGAGCGGAAGGCGGCCTCCCCGCTGGAAGTCCGGTCGAACATGACGCGCGAGGGGTTCGAACAGCGCGTCCGGACCGCCAAGGAGTACATCGCCTCGGGCGAAATCTACCAGGTCGTGGTGTCGCAGCGCTTCGAGGCGGACCTCTCCGCGGACCCGTTCACCGTCTACCGCGCGCTTCGGCACGTGAACCCGTCTCCCTACATGTTCTTCCTTCGCATGGGCGGGCTCTCGATGATTGGCGCGTCCCCCGAGATGCTGGTCCGGGTGGAGGGCCGGCGCGTCGAAACCCATCCGATTGCGGGCACGCGTCCGCGAGGCGCCACGCCGGAAGACGACGTCAGGCTGGCCGAAGAGCTGAAGGCGAACGAAAAGGAGCGCTCCGAGCACGTCATGCTGGTCGATCTCGGACGCAACGATCTGGGCCGGGTATGCGACTACGGCAGCGTCCGCGTGCCGCAGTACATGGCGCTCGAAAAATACTCGCACGTCATGCACCTGGTCTCGATCGTCGAAGGCCGCCTGGCGGAGGACCGCGATCGGCTCGATGCGCTCGCGGCATGCTTTCCCGCCGGGACCGTGTCCGGTGCGCCGAAGGTCAGGGCCATGGAAATCATCGCCGAGCTCGAGACCGGGCGCCGGGGCATCTATGCCGGCGCAGTCGGCTACCTGGATTTCGCGGGCAACCTCGACTTCTGCATCGCCATCCGGACCATCGTCGTCCTTGGCGGATCGCGGGCCCTCGTGCAGGCCGGGGCCGGCATCGTGGCCGACTCGAATCCGTCGGCAGAGTTCGATGAAACCCGCGACAAGGCCAAGGCGCTCTTCCGGGCCCTGGAGATGGCACAGCGCGGATTGTGAGACGCGCCCGGATCACCCTGGCGGGCCGGCGCGACATGGAATGGACACGCGATGATCCTTGTCATCGACAACTTCGATTCGTTCACCTACAACCTCGTGCAGTTCCTCGGAGAACTTGGCGCATGCCCGGTGGTCCGTCGGAACAACGCCGTCACCCTCGACGACATCGCGCAGATGCACCCGGAGCGCATCGTCATCTCGCCGGGGCCGGGGCATCCGCAGGCGGCCGGCATCACGCCGGAGGTCGTGCGTCGGTTCGGGCAGACCGTGCCGATTCTGGGCGTGTGCCTCGGGCACCAGGCGATCGGGCACGCGTTCGGGGGACGTGTCGTGCGTGCGCCGCGACCCATGCACGGCAAGACCTCCGAGATCGACCACGACGGCCGGGGCGTGTTCCAGGGCCTGAGCCGGGTCCTCGTCGCGGGAAGGTATCACTCGCTGGTCGTGATGGAAGACGGCTTGCCGCCCGAGCTGGAAGTGGCCGCGCGTTCCCGAGATGACGGGTGCGTGATGGCCATCCGCCACCGGGAGTGGCCGGTCCATGGCGTTCAGTTCCACCCCGAGTCCGTGCTGACGGCCGAGGGCAGGCACCTGTTGAGGAATTTCCTCGAACTGTCGTAACGGTGGAGCGTGGACACCCGAGCGGCCCGCCGCGGCCGGCTCGACAATGCGCGGGAGAGGGACAGCATCGTGTTTACCGACCACTTGACCAAACTCCTGCGGCGCCAGGACCTGACCTCCGACGAGGCCTTCGCGGCGATGGACGACATCATCGAGGCGAGGGTCAAGCCGGCTCAGGTGGCGGCGCTGCTCGTGAGCCTCGCGCTGAAGGGCGAGCGGCCGCCGGAGATCGTCGGGTTCGCGCGGTGCATGCGACATCGGGCGGTGCCGCTCGAACACGTCCCGCCAGGGGTGACCGACATGTGCGGCACCGGTGGTGACCGTTCCGGGAGCTTCAACATCTCCTCAGCTGCCGCCATCGTCGTGGCCGCGTGCGGCGTGCCCGTTGCCAAGCACGGGAACCGATCCGTGTCGAGCCGATGCGGCAGCGCCGATCTGTTCGAGGAGCTGGGCGTCAACCTGGCCGCGTCACCCGCGGTGGTGGAGCAGTGCCTTCAGCAGGCCGGTATCGGGTTTCTCTTCGCCCGGACGTTTCATCCATCGATGCGGAATGTCGCGGAGGTCAGAGGGGATCTCGGAATTCCTACGGCATTCAACCTGCTCGGCCCCCTGACCAATCCCGCGGCGCCCGCCCGTCAAATCGTCGGCGTTCCCCGTCCGGAGCTGACCGAGCTCATCGCCAGGTCGCTCCTGCTGCTCGGGTCAGCGCGGGCGTGGGTGGTTCACGGGGCGGACGGGCTCGACGAGATCTCGACGACCGGCTACACGAAGGTGTCCGAGTGCAGAAATGGCGCCGTGAACACCTTCTATCTCCATCCGGCCGATGTGGGCCTTGCCAAGGCGACGCTCCCGTCGCTCGTTGGAGGCGAGCGTGCCGAGAACGCCGCGATCGTCCGTCGAGTGCTTGCCGGGGAAAAGGGGCCTGCGCGCGACGTGGTCGTGCTGAACGCAGGTGCGGCCCTGTTCGTCGCAGATCGCGCATCGACCATCCGGCGGGGGATCGCCGATGCGGAAGGCGCCCTGGACAGCGGAGCAGCCCTCCGCACGCTGGCGCGGCTGGTGGAGGTGTCGCAGGGCACGACGCCGGGTGAGACCCGCAAGCCATGAATGCTTCAATGGCACCACTCCCTGACCTGCTCGCGGCCGTCGTCGCGGCCGCGCGGCGGATTGTCGAAACCCGTCGCGCCGAGGTCCCGCTCGATCGAATAATCGAGCGCGCGGCCGGGCGTGCTCCGATGGGGACCGAGTTCCGCCGGCGCGTGTCCCGGCCGGGTGCGGTAAACGTCATCGCGGAGTGCAAGCGGCGATCGCCGTCGAGCGGCGTGCTGGTGCGGGACTACGATCCGGCGGGGCTTGCCGGATTGTACGAACAGGGCGGAGCGGCAGCGGTATCGGTGCTGACCGAGCCGACCTTCTTCGACGGATCGCTCTCCGACCTCGAGTCTGTCAGGGGCCGCGTCGCTCTTCCGCTGCTCCGCAAGGACTTCATCGTTGATCCCTACCAGGTCTACGAGGCGTGCGCGTCGGGTGCTGATGCCGTGCTGCTGATTGTCGCGGCCCTCCCGGCCGACGCGTTGACCGTCCTCATGGCCACGGCCGACAGCATCGGGATCGCCGCCCTGGTGGAAGTGCACAACCGGCCCGAACTCGAGACGGCGCTTGGCGCGGGTGCGTCCATCATTGGCGTGAACAGCCGGAATCTGAAAACCCTTTCCGTCGATCCGGCCGCATGCGAGGAGCTCGCTTCGATGATCCCGCGCGGGGTGGTGGCGATCGCCGAAAGCGGCCTGCGCTCGGAGTCCGACGTCATCCGGATGGGTGCGGCCGGCTACTCTGCGGTCCTGGTCGGGGAGTTTCTCGCCACGCATGCGGACCCTGTCGCCGTCCTGCGCCGTATTGCTCAGTGCCGCAGGCCCGGGGCAGCGGGAGAGGACCGGCGATGAGCGGCCGCACCGTGCGCATCAAGATGTGCGGGATCACACGAAGCGAAGATGCCCGGCTCGCCGTCCAGCTCGGCGTCGAGATGCTTGGATTCGTATGCTGGCCCCAGAGTCCGCGCTTCATCACGCCAGAGAGGATCCGGGACATCGTCGACGGGTTGCCGGCATCTATCGCGACGGTCGGAGTGTTCGTGGACCAGCCGGTCGAGGCGATCACGCATACCTGCTCGCTTGGCGGGCTGTCCGTGGTGCAGCTGCACGGCAATGAACCGGAGTCCGAGTGGAGCCGGGTCGGACTGCCGGTCATCAAGGCGATCGGCGTGACCGGCGAACTGGACGTGCGCAGGCTGACGCAATGGCCGGATGAGGTGACGCCCCTGCTCGACGCCAGTGATCCCATCCGGCGAGGCGGCACGGGCCGCGTGATCGACTGGCGCATTGCGGCCCAGGCCGCCTCGATGCGCCCCATCCTGCTGTCGGGCGGGTTGACGCCGCTCAATGTGGCGGAGGCCGTGGCGACGGTCAGGCCGTGGGCCGTGGATGTGTCGTCCGGAATCGAGCTGAAACCTGGTGTGAAGGACGCCCGCCTGATGCGGGCGTTTGTCGAGGCCGCTGGCGGCCGAACCGAGGCGTCGGAGCATGACGATGAATGAGCAGACCGCAGTCAGAACGCCGTCGAGAGACCCCGACAAGGCCGGCTATTTCGGGGGCTTCGGCGGGCGCTTCGTGCCCGACACCCTGGTGGCGCCGCTCGAAGCGATCGAGCAGGCCTACATGCGGCTTCGGTCGGATGCGTCCTTCGTGCAGGAGCTCGGAACGCTGCTGGCGCACTATGCCGGGCGGCCCACGCCGCTGTACGAGGCAGGCCGGCTCACCGCTCACTGCGGAGGAGCGCGACTGTTCTTCAAGCGGGAGGACCTGACGCACACGGGCGCGCACAAGATCAACAACGCGCTCGGCCAGGCGCTGCTGGCCGTACGGATGGGGCGCCGGCGAATCGTGGCGGAAACCGGCGCCGGACAGCACGGCGTCGCGTCGGCCACCGCGTCGGCCCTGCTCGGTCTCGAGTGCCGCGTCTACATGGGCGCGGAGGACATGCGGCGCCAGGCTCTGAACGTGGTGCGGATGCGGTTGCTCGGAGCGGAGGTCGTGCGCGTCGATTCCGGCAGCCGTACGCTGAAAGATGCCATCAATGAGGCGATGCGCGACTGGGTGGCGGACCCGGAGTCGACGCACTATCTGCTGGGATCGGTCCTCGGGCCGCACCCGTATCCGCTGATGGTGCGCGAGTTCCAGTCGGTGATCGGGAGGGAAGTCCGGGGCAGTTCACGGAACGCGTGGGACGTCTCCCCGATGCGATCGTCGCGTGCGTCGGAGGCGGCAGCAATGCCATCGGGATCTTCGACGCGTTCGTGGCGGATCCGTCGGTGCGGCTCATCGGGGTGGAAGCCGGCGGCACCAGCATCGAGCCCGGTCGCCACGCGGCCCGCTTCGCGGGAGGCGAGATCGGCGTGTTCCAGGGCACGAAGACCTACGTCCTGCAGGATGCCGACGGGAACATCTCTCCGACGCACTCCGTGTCGGCGGGCCTCGACTATGCCGCCATCGGACCGGAGCATGCCTGGCTACGGGAGGCTGGCCGCGCCGAATATGCGCATGTCAGCGACGCCGAGGCCCTGGACGGATTCCAGGACCTCGCCCGGTTCGAGGGCATTCTGCCGGCTCTCGAGTCCGCACACGCCGTTGCGTATGCCTGCAGGCTCGCGCGTGAACTCGGCCCCGGAAAGACCGTGCTGGTCAACCTCTCCGGCCGCGGTGACAAAGACGTGGAAACGGTGGCAGCCCACCTCGGCCTGGCCTCGGAGTAGCCTGTCAATATGTCGCGTATCGATGATGTGTTCACCGCCCTGCGGGGCGAGAGCCGGACCGGACTGGTGACCTACGTCACGGCAGGAGATCCGGATCTGGCTCGATCCGCGGAAATCCTGATGGCCCTCGATCGCGGCGGTGCGGACGTGATCGAGGTCGGCGTGCCGTTCTCGGATCCGCTCGCCGACGGACCGGTCATCCAGCGCGCGAGCGAGCGCGCGATCGCCGCGGGCGCAACGCTGTCGCGGACGCTGGACCTGGTCGAGGGCGTCAGAGCACGCATCACGGCCCCGATCGTGCTCTTCTCCTACGCCAATCCCATCTATCGGATGGGCCTGTCGGCCTTTGCCAGGCGGGCCGCAGCATCCGGCGTCGACGGCGTGCTGGTGCTCGACTGGCCGCCCGAGGAGGGCCGGGAACTCCGCGCCGCAATAGGCGAAGCGGGACTCGATGTGATCTACCTGGTCAGTCCGACGACCAGCCCCGGGCGCATCCGCCTGATCGCCGAGTGCGGCACCGGGTTCATTTATGCGATCTCGCGGCTGGGAGTCACCGGTGCCCGCCAGGAGCTCTCATCGGGCATCGACGACCTGGTGTGGCGCATCCGGTCGGCCAGCCCGTTGCCGGTGGCGGTGGGGTTCGGCATCTCGCAGCCGGAGCACGTTCGCGCGGTCGGCCGTGTCGCGGATGCGGCGGTTGTCGGCAGCGCGCTCGTTCAGTTCATCGCCGACGCCTCGTCTTCCGCTGATCTCGCTCAGCGTGTCCAGGAATACGTCGGGTGGCTCCGCGGCGGCAGCGTGCCGTGTTGCACCCCTTCGGTGTGAGGGATAGGCTGGAGTAACCGAGGGTCTACAAGGGCATCCCGCCGCCTCGTCGTGGCCCATGCCACCGACGGCGTCCGATCCCGAGGAGTACTTGCGTGATTGTCGTGATGGAAGAAGGGGCGACACCCGCTCAGATCGAGAACGTCGTAGCGCAGCTCGAGGGTATGGGGTTCGCCGTGCACCGTTCGATCGGTGCGAATCGAACCGTGCTCGGCGCGGTCGGCACCGACGGGCATGGCGACTACCGGCTGGTCGAGCTCAGCGAGGGCGTCCAGGAAGTCGTTCCCATCACCGAGCCGTACAAACTGGCCAGCCGGACGTTTCGTCCCCAGGGCACCGTCATCGCCCTTGATGATGTGCGGATCGGCGGCGACGAAGTCATCGTCATGGCCGGACCGTGCTCGGCAGAGACCGAGGACCAGGTGCATGCGACGGCCGCGGCCGTCAAGCGGGCCGGCGCGAAGATCCTCCGAGGCGGCGCCTTCAAGCCGCGCAGCTCTCCCTACAGCTTCCAGGGGCTCGGCGAGCAGGGCCTGAAGATGCTGCGGGACGCCGCCATCGTGCACGGGCTGAAGCTGGTCTCGGAAGTCATGGACGTGACCCAGATCGAAACCGTCGAGCGGTACGCCGACATCCTGCAGGTGGGCGCGCGCAACATGCAGAACTTTTCGCTGCTGCGCGAACTGGGCCACAGCCGGAAGCCGGTCCTGCTGAAGCGCGGCATTTCCGCCACCATCGAGGAGTGGCTCCTGTCGGCCGAGTACCTGCTGGCGGGCGGCAACATGCAGGTGATGCTCTGCGAACGGGGCATCCGGACCTTCGAAACCTATACCCGCAACACGCTGGACATCTCGGCCATTCCGATCGTGAAGAAGCTCAGCCACCTGCCCGTGCTGGTCGATCCGAGCCACGGCACGGGCCGCCGGGACAAGGTCGCCCCGATGGCCCGGGCCGCGGTGGCCGCGGGCGCAGACGGCTTGATCATCGAAGTCCACCAGGATCCGGACCACGCGCTCAGCGACGGCGCGCAGTCGTTGTTTCCGGCACAGTTCGACCGGCTGATGGCCGAACTGCGCATCATTGCCCCCGCCATCGGCCGGACCATCTGTACCGAACCCGTCGCGCGGCGAGGGTGGGGACACTGATGGCGTCCGACGGAGTGCCGCTGCCGATCCTGCACCCCGCCGCTCAGGCCACCGAGCCCATCTTCCAGAAGATCGCCATCGTCGGCGTCGGGCTGATGGGCGGATCGCTGGGACTGGCGGCGCGCCGCGCGTGGCCGGACTCGCTCGTCATCGGCGTGGATCGGAATGACGTGCTCGAGACCGCGATGCGGCTGCACGCCGTCGACGTTGGCGCGGATGATCTCGTCGTGGCGGCAGGAGCGGACCTCGTGGTGCTCGCCGCCCCGGTCGGAGCCTGTCTGACCCTGCTGGAGCAGTTGCCGGACAGCCTGGCGGGCACGGCCCTTGTGACCGACCTCGGAGCCTCGAAACGAGCCATCGTCGACGCCGCGCGGCGGCTGCCCCAGCGCCTCACGTTCGTTGGAGGACATCCGCTTGCCGGGGCGCCGCGCTCTGGCATCGAATACGCGCGCGCCGATCTGTTCGCCGGCCGGCCGTGGATTCTCACGCCGGGTTCCGCGCCGGCGGAGGCGCTCGGGCGGCTGTCGCGGTTCGTGCAGGGTCTGGGCGCGACCCCTGTCGTCCAGTCGCCGGAGGAACACGACCACCTCCTGGCGTACCTTGGACATCTGCCGCAACTGGTTGCCACTGCGCTGATGCAGGTTGTCGGCGAGGCGGCCGGCGAAGGCGGGCTGGCGCTTGCAGGTCGCGGGCTGGCCGACACGACGCGGCTGGCGTCGAGCAAGTCCGAGGTCTGGGCCGACGTGCTCGCGACCAACCGGGACGAGGTTGGCCACGCGCTTGATATGCTGCTGAAGCTGCTCGAGTCGGTCAAAGGCAACCTCGAATCCGGGCCAGACATCGAGCGATTCTTTCAGAGCGCCAATCACTGGCGCGACCGGCTCCTTGCCCAAGGCTCTTCCAATCCTGGACGATCAGACGCGCATCGGGAGTGACCTTCCGGCGAGCCGCCACCAGAGGGCCGTCCCGCGGGCGGCGACGCGCACCATCCCGCCTCAGCAGTCGCGTCGTCGACCGTCTGCGCCCCTCGGGCGTGCGGGATGGCCCGCGATGGCCATATAATGCGGCCATGACCAAAGTGATTGGTGGCGCCGCAGAAGCCGTCGCGTCGATCAAGGATGGTTCGGTCGTGATGGTCGGCGGCTTCGGCCTGTGCGGAATTCCCGAGAATCTCATCCTCGCACTGCGCGAGCGCGGCGTGCGCGATTTGACGATCATCTCCAACAATGCGGGGGTGGACGGCTTCGGCCTGGGCATCCTGCTCGAGAGCCGGCAGGTCAGGCGCGTCATCGCGACCTACGTCGGAGAGAACCAGGAGTTCGAACGTCAGTTCCTGAGCGGAGAGCTTCAGGTGGAGCTGGTGCCCCAGGGCACGTTTGCCGAGCGCATCCGGGCCGGCGGCGCCGGCATCGCCGGGTTCTTCACACCGACCGGCTATGGCACCGTGGTCGCCGAGGGAAAGGAAACCCGGGTGATCGAGGGGGTGCCCTGTGTGCTCGAGGCCCCGCTCAAGGCGGACTTCGCGCTGGTGAAGGCCTATAAGGGCGATCCCGAGGGGAACCTCGTGTACCGGCGAACCGCGCGGAACTTCAATCCCATGATGGCGACGGCCGCCCGCACCACGATTGCGGAAGTTGAACAGCTCGTTCCGGCAGGGCAGCTCGATCCGGACGCCATCGTCACGCCCGGGATCTTCGTCAGTCATATCTTCCAGGGACCGGGCTACCAGAAGCGCATCGAGAAGCGAACGACACGAAAAGCCTGAGCGAAGCGAATTCTTTTCATTGAATCCGTGGCCAGTCGGCACGGACTTCAGGGCCGACCAGGGAGCTGGACGTGGACAAGCGGGAACGGATCGTGCGGCGCGTGGCTCGCGAACTGAAAGACGGCAACTACGTCAACCTCGGCATCGGCATGCCCACCCTTGTCGCCAACTTCGTGCCGCCGAATGTGCACATCACGCTTCATTCCGAGAATGGCATGCTCGGGGTCGGACCGTATCCGCTCGAGTCCGAGATCGATCCCGATCTGATCAACGCGGGCAAGGAGACCGTGACCGAACTTGCCGGCTGCTCGTACTTCAGCAGCGCCGATTCGTTCGCGATGGTCCGGGGCGGGCACATCGACATCACCGTGCTCGGCGCGCTGCAGGTCGACGAAAAGGGCAATCTCGCGAACTGGATGGTCCCGGGCAAGATGGTCAAGGGCATGGGCGGCGCGATGGACCTGGTGGCGGGCGCCCGTCGCGTCATCGTCGCCATGGAGCACACGACGCGTGATGGAGAGCCGAAGATCCTGCGTGCCTGCAATCTCCCTCTGACGGGACTGGCCGTCGTGGACCTGATCGTGACCGAGCTGGCCGTCATCGAGGTGACCCCCGCCGGCCTGGTGCTCAGAGAGATCGCCGAGGATACCAGCGTGGAGAAGGTTCAGGCCGTGACCGAACCCCGGCTGCGTGCCGATTCACCCCCAGGTCGATTCTAGCCGTGGGTGGAGCCGACCTAGCGGGAGAGGGCCGCTCTCCGGCCAGTATGACGATCGCGCGGCGGGCGCTCGAAGCCATCGAGCGTCACGCACTCGACGACGCGCCCCTCGAGTGCTGTGGCCTTCTTGTCGGGTCGCCCGGGCATGTCCAGGAAGCGATCCGCTCTCGCAACGCCCTGGCAAGCCGCACCCGTTTTCTCGTGCATCCGGAGGACCATTTCTCCGCGATTCGGTCGGCTCGCCTGAGCGGAGCGATGGTAGTCGGCGCATATCATTCGCACCCGGAAACGTCCCCGTCGCCGTCCCAGACCGACGTCGCCGACTCGGAGGGCGATCCGCAGTTGATGTGGGTCATCGTGTCGCTGCAGCACGGCCCGGGCGCGATCGAAGTCCGGGCGTACCGTCCGCGAGAGGGGTACTTCGACCCGATCGATCTGGTCATCGTGGATTGATCGTGGCGAAGCCAAGCCCGGTCGAGGTGACGTGACCGACGCCCAGCTGGTTGCCGAGGTCCTCGCAGGCTCAGAGGACGCAGCGCGCCGCCTGGTCGAACAGCATCAGCAGGCTGTGTTCAACCTGGTCTGCCGGATGGTGCGCGACCCAGGGGTGGCCGAGGAGCTCGCGCAGGATGCGTTCGCCAAGGCCTTCGCGGCGCTCCGGAGTTTCGATCCGCAATACCGGCTCATCAGCTGGCTGCTCAGAATCGCGCAGAACACCGCCATCGACTACCTGCGGCGCATCCGTCCCGACACGGTGTCTCTCGACGATGAACGGGGCGGGCGCGAGCTGGAGTCCGTGCTGATTGACGCCCGCGAGCCTTCTCCGCTGGTCCACGCCGAACGGGCCCATCTGGCCTCCGCGCTCGAGGCGGCCCTGGCGCAGCTTCGGCCCGAATATCGCCGCCTGGTTGTCCTGCGCTACCAGGAGGACCAGTCGTACGAGGAAATCGCCGAAATGCTCGGCCTGCCGCTCGGAACGGTCAAGAGCCACCTTCATCGCGCCCGGCACGAACTGGCCAGGATCATGGCGGATTCAGGGTGGGGTCCGCAGGCCTCCTCGCCTGGGGCGCCCGCTGCAACCTCGCAGAGGACTGTCACGTAGGAACGGATGGAAGAGCCATGAAGTCTCCCGATGAGAGCCTGCTCGCGTCCTGGGTGAAAGCCGAACAGGACGGTCGCGAATACGAGGCCGACAGCCTGTTCCGCGGCGTGATGGCCGGAGTGCCCCGGCTGAGCCCTGGTCCCGGTTTCGCCGCGCGCGTGCTCCTGGCGTCCGGCATTCGGCCAGTGAAGGCAGCGCCCGGTGTCTGGGCGGCGTGGTGGATGTATCCGCTGGTTGGAGCCTCCCTCACGCTGGCGGCGCTTGCCGTCGCGTCGCTGTCCGGCCTGGGCCTGCTTGGTTTCTCCCTGGACGTGATTCACTTCGTGGCATTCGCTGCCGGTCGTGTCTGGACGCTGACTGCCACCTGGGCCACCGCTGGATGGTCGATGTGGAGAGTTCTCGCTCAAGTTGGCGGCGCGGTGACCAGCGTCCTGTTCGTTCCTGCGGCGGGTGCCTTCGTGGTCGTCAATCTCGTCCTGGCGTCCGTTTCGCTGCTCGCTCTCCGGCGCCTGCTCGTCCCTCAGGAAGGGTGACATCATGAGCTCGCAGATTTCCAGTAAACGGCTCGGCCCTGGGGTCGTTTCAGTGCTGTGTGCCGCGGCCGTCCTGATCGGCGCAGAACGTCCAGCCAGTGCGGGGAGTTCTCTCGCCGCCCAGGTTGTGCCATCGAGCGCGGACATGGCCCAGCTCAAGCAGCGTGTGGAACGCCGATACACGGTGATCCGGCTCAGGCAGGGCGTCGTCCTGGTGCCGCGCTACGAGCCGCGGACGATCAACAACATCGAGATCAGCAATGGGCTCGTGCTGATTGACGGCACGCCTGTCACGGGCCGGGAGCTGAGGGGACGACTGCCCGAAGATGCGGACTTGATTGCCCAGCTCTCATTCCTGTCCGATGAAGCCCGCATCGCGCTGTTCACCCCTCCCGCTCCGGCGACGGCGCCCGCTGCACCCGCCCCGGCGCCTCCCCCCGTATCCGCCCCGGCGCCCGCGGACCAGCCGTCGCCGTCTCGGGAGCGGGGGGATGAGCCCTCTGACGTCATCGAAACGCACGGAGGCGCTCGCGTCCGGATTGGGGGCGATGTCGTTGTCGGCGAACACGAGACGGTGGGCGATGCGGTCGTGGTTGTGCTGGGCCGCGCGCGCATCGACGGGCACGTCAATGGAGACGTGGTCGCCGTGGGCGGTGGCGTGTCGCTCGGGCCGAAAGCGGATGTTGCCGGAAGCGTGACCGCCGTGGGCGGGTCCATCCAGCGCGCGGAGGGCGCGCGGGTGGGGGGCGAAGTCAACGAGGTGCGCGTCACCCTGCCGCGCATGGGCCCGCTCGTGCGGTTCTCGCCGCAGCACATGGATTCGTGGCTGTGGTGGCCGTTCTCGGCGGCCGATCGCCTGGTGGCGACCCTGTTGCGGCTGGCGGTCATCGGCCTGTTCGCCGCCATCATGGTCCTGGTTGCCCCGACGCCGGTCAGGCGCGTCTCGGAGCGTGTTGCCGCCGAGCCGCTGAAGGCCGGAGTAATTGGGCTGACGGCACAATTGCTGTTCGTGCCGCTCCTCGTGCTGACCGTACTCATCCTGGTTGTGTCGATCGTCGGAATCCCGCTGCTCGTGCTCGTTCCGGTCGGCGTGGTGATCCTGCTGCTGGCGTTCCTGCTGGGATTTGCCGGCACCGGCCTTGCCCTCGGCGACGTGATCAGCCGCCGATTCGCGACATCTCGCATGAGCATGGTGGCGGCGCTGGCGGTGGGGCTGGCTCTGGTGTGGGGCCTGACCGTTGTCGCCCGCTTCGCCGGCATGGCCGGCACGCCAGTGCGTGCCCTGTTCAGCGTTGTGCTCCTTGCCGGGTTCGTCGTGGAGTATGCCGCCTGGACGGTAGGCCTCGGCGGTGTCCTGCTCAGCCGTTTCGGCCGGCGGGGCCTGCCGCAGAAACCGGTTGGGCCGAACGCGCCGCCGATCGTGGAGCCGATGGGGCCGGACCCGACCATCGCAGGCCTGTAGATATTCGTCGTCGCGTCTCATTTTCGACCTTCATGCGCGAGCGCGCCGGGGCAGAGCTGGTTCTGGCCCGACGCGCCTCCCACCTGGTTCCCACCTGCAGCGACGCGCCACTGACTCGACTTGGAAGATAATCACTCCATGCCATTTCCTGAGGACTCGTCATCGATCTCCGTCACGTTCGATTCGCCCAGCCGTGCCGAGACCGATTGGCTGGCCGTTCCTCTGTTCGAAGGAGACGGCGTGGAAGCGTGGCCCTGGATGGCGGGGTCGACTCGCACCGAGGTTGCTCGGGCCCTGCGCGTCAGAGAGGCGAGCGCCAAGCCGTTCGGAATCTTCCTTTCCCCGGTGACCGATGGCGGAATGAGGGCGTCGCGCGTGGTGCTGGTCGGTGCCGGGAGCCGCGACAGCTACGGAACCGATCGCGCCAGGAGACTCGCCACCTCGGCGGCCCTGGCCGCCCGGGAGCGTGGCGCCTCGCGTGTCGCGCTCATCATGGCAGGCGTGCCCGCGCATGCTGATGAGGCGCAGGCGATGGCCGAGGGGCTGACCCTTTCGAAGTTTCAGCCCGCCGCGTACAAGACCGATGTCGAGTCCCGCAAGGCGAACCCGGCGTTGACGGTGGTGGCCGGAGCGGATGTCACGCCGCCGGTCCGCTCGGAGATCGAGCGAGCGGTCGCGAGAGGACACGTGCTGGGGAATTGCAGCAACCTCGCGAGAGACCTCGCCAACGAACCCGCCAACCGGATGACCCCGGCGGCCTTCGCGGAGAGCGCGCGCCGCCTCTCGTCGGAGACCGATCTCTCGCTGGAGATCCTGGACGAGGGACGAATTGCCGAGCTGGGCATGGGCCTGCTGCTGGCCGTCGGGCAGGGGAGCAGCGAACGGCCCCGGGTGGTCGTGCTGCGATACGAGCCCGCGCACGCGGCGTCCGATTCGGTGCTCGGCATGGTCGGCAAGGGCGTGACGTTCGATTCCGGCGGGATTTCGATCAAGCCCTCCGACGGGATGTTCCGGATGAAGACCGACATGACGGGCGGCGCCGCCGTCGTTGCGGCCATGCTCGGAGTGGCCGCCCTGAAGCCGGCGATTCGCGTGATTGGGGTGGTGCCCCTTGCGGAGAACATGCCGGGCGGCCGGGCGATGCGGCCGGGCGACGTCGTCCGAGGCGCCGAAGGCACGACGGTCGAGATCATCGACACTGACGCGGAAGGCCGACTGCTGCTGGCCGACGGGCTATGGTATGCGCGGCGGCTCGGCGCGACGCACCTGATCGATGTGGCGACGCTCACCGGCGCCGTCCAGGTGGCCCTGGGCCGCACGACGAGCGGGCTGCTCGGCGGGCCTGACTGGTGGCTGGACCTGGTCCGGAAGACGGCGGACCGCGAAGGGGATCGCGCGTGGATCCTGCCGACCTTCGATGACTACAAGGACCTGCTCCGCAGCGAGATCGCCGACCTCGCCAACGTCGGAGGCCGGGTCGCGGGCGCCATCTCGGCAGCGTTGTTCCTGAAGGAATTCTCGGGCGGGCTGCCCTGGGCGCATCTCGACATTGCGGGAACGTCCTGGGCCGATGAGGCGCAGCCGTATCAACCGAAGGGACCAACCGGCGTGGCTGTTCGCACGCTTGTCGAGATGGCGTTCACGAGCCGGTTGTGGAAGGCCTAGCGTGGAGGTGCGTTGAGCCGTAGTTCCACGGCGTCCGAGTCCTTCTCGTTGCCGCGCTCTCGCCGCCGCCGGCTGATCCAGATGAAGAGCAGCCCCAGCATTCCTCCAAGCAGCAGCGAACCGATCAGGATCGCGCCCGTCAGTCCCAGGGAGTTCAGGACAATGTCGACCACCGTGACTTCCGGTGTGGCCGGAGGCACCACCTTGATGATGATCGGTGTGACCGGGCCGGGGTCGATCATGCTCACATTCTACTCCGTGGCTGATGGCGGCGCGGACTGGCGACGAGAATGGCGCGGGGGAGCGAACTCCGCAGGAACTTACTTTGCGATCGGCAGCTCTGACGGGACGGAATTCTTCTTGAGCGAACGCTGGTACCGGCTGATTCCCTCGAGCAGCGCTTCAGCGGCACGCTGGCGATAGTTCGCGTTGGCCAGCAACCGGCCTTCCTGAGGGTTCGTGATGAACGCGACCTCGGCGAGCACGCTCGGCATCGCCGCCCCGATCAGCACGACGAACGGAGCCTGCTTCACGCCGAGGTCCCGCACGGCCTGAGACTGCACCCGAAGCCGGCGCACCAGCGAGAGCTGAACCTGTCGTGCCAGGTCTCGTGACTCGTCGACCTTGCTGTTGAGCGCGATGACCCGGACAATTTCCGACAGGCTGCCCATGGGCAGGGCGGCCGAGGCGTTCTCGCGTGCCGCGACGGTGGCCGCGTGGGCCGTCGACGCGAAGTTGAGCGAGTAGGTTTCCACGCCGTGAATCAGCGGGTCCTTCGCCGCGTTGCAGTGAATCGACAGGAAGAGGTCGGCGCCCGCTCGATTGGCAATCGCCGTCCGTTCCTCGAGAGGCACGTAGACATCCGTGCGTCTCGTCATCACAACCTCTATCCCGGGTTCTTTCACGAGGAGCTTCTCGAGGCGCAGCGCAATGTCCAGGGTCATGTCCGCCTCGGTGACGCCTGCGCCCACCGCTCCGGGGTCGCGCCCTCCGTGGCCCGGGTCGATGACGATTCGGCCGACACCCAGCCCGAGCTGGCGCGCGAGCGAATAGCCGCCCGACAGATTCGACGTCGGCGGATCCGGCGCCGCAGCCAGGGCCGGCGCCTTGCCTCGATCCGCGCCTGGCGGCGCCGGCGAGATCGGCGCTGCGTCGGCCTTGGGTGCCGGCTCCAGCAGCACGAGCTTCCCCTGGATCGTGGGAGGCAGCAGCGGCGGCTCGGGACTGTGGCGCGGCGCGATACGCGGGCCGGCAGGGACGCTCGGCAGAACGCTCGGCGTCTCGCGCGCCGCGCCCGGCACGACGGGCCTGACCGAAGCGCCGGAGGGGCCGATCGCCTTGCCCGGATCCGAAGGCGGCGCGGGTTTGACGGCGGGCAGCCCGGGCGGAGGCGCCGTTCGATAGCAGTCGATGATGAGGCGATAGGGCTCACGCGCCATCTTCACGGAATACCGTGCGACGCCGTCCAGCTCGAGAACGATCCGCGTCACCTGGTTGGGATGGCGGCCGACGCGTATCTGGCGGACGACGTCGGTGTCGTAGGTCAGGACTGCGTCGCGGAGCGCGTCGATGGCGCGTGTGTTCGCCAGATCGAAAAACACCCGCGGCGGCCCGTCGAGCCGTTCTTCACGATAGGTGGTCGGGCCGTCGAGCTCGACGATGACTTCGACCGCCTCAGGCGTCGTCGCTCGCGTGATCCGCTGGATCGACACGGTCGGCGGCTCCGCGATGGAGGGGGCTTCCTTCCTGGCGGCCGCGTCGCGTGCCGGTTCGGTTGCCGGCGGCGGAGCCTCGTCCGCGCGCTTCGGCTCACTTCGAGATGGTGTCTTCGCGGACGGCAACTCGAGCTGTGAGGCTTCGGCACGCGCCTTGGCGACGAAGGCGCTCGACGGATACTCGGAGACGAGCGCCTTCAGCATCGCGATGGCCGTTTGCCGATCCCGCTCTTCGCCGAACCGTGCGAATGCGTCCACCGCCAGGTGCGCGCCCTGCCACAGCGCATTGTCACAGTACCCGCTGGTCGGATAGCGCCACACGATCGCGCGATAGGCGTCGATGGCTGCCCGATAGTCGCGCAGGGTCGAGGACAGGGTGCTCGCAGACTGTGCCAGTGCGGAGCGCAGCTGGAGCTCCCGCGCCTGGGCCGCGGCGTACATGTCCTTCGGCGAAGGGGACGGCGCCTGAGCGCCTGCCGGGAGGCCGGTGGCGAGAATCACCGCCGTCAGCGAGACGCACATCCACTGGCACGTCCAGGCCGACGCGATCGATCGGCGCGACAGGGCGGAAGCGCGAGTCTTCACCGCGGGTGCGAGTCCACCTCGTCGAAGTAGCCCTTGTCCACCAGCACATCCCGTGGCTTGCCGCCGGCCGCGGGAGAGACCAGTCCCTCAGCTTCCATCATGTCGACCAGGCGCGCGGCGCGGCTGAAACCGATTCGCAGCCGCCGCTGGAGATACGAAATCGACGCCTGGCCGCTCGACACCACGATTCGCGCGGCTTCGTCGTAGAGATCGTCCTTCTCGAATTCGAGGGCTTCCTGCGACTGGGCTTCCTGCGTGATCGTGGTGTTGAACACGGGCTTGCCCTGCTTGCGCAGGTAACTGGCGAGGCGGGCCGTTTCCTGCTCCGAGATATACGGCCCGTGAAGCCTGACCAGCCTCGCGGTGGCCGGCGCGAGGAACAGCATGTCTCCGCGCCCGAGGAGCTGCTCGGCCCCATTGCCATCCAGGATGGTCCTGGAGTCGACCTTGGACGAGACCCGGAACGAAATGCGGGCCGGCAGGTTCGCCTTGATCAGGCCCGTGATGACATCGACCGACGGGCGCTGCGTGGCCAGGATCAGATGGATGCCCACCGCGCGCGCCATCTGGGCAAGGCGGCAAATCGACTCTTCGACTTCGTTGCCGGCCACCATCATCAGATCCGCCAACTCGTCGATGACCAGCACGATGTACGGGAGCTGCCGGGGCTCATCTTCGTCTTTCGGCCGCGCCGTGTCTTCGAGCAGGTGGCGCACGTTCCGGTTGTACTGGTCGATGTTCCTGACGCCTTCGGCCGCCAGCGTCTTGTAGCGCTCCTCCATCTCGTGAACCGCCCAGTTGAGGGCGTTCGAGGCCTGCTTCGGCTCGACGACGACGGGCGTGAGCAGATGAGGGATTTCTTCGTACATGCCAAGCTCGAGTCGCTTGGGATCAATCAGGATGAGCCGGACTTCCTCGGGCGTCGCCCGATACAGGATGCTGGTCAGCATCGCGTTCATCGCGACCGACTTGCCGGTGCCGGTCGATCCCGCGATCAGCAGGTGCGGCATCAGCGCGAGGTCGCCCATCATCGGTTCGCCGTGGATCGTCTTGCCCAGCGCCACGGTCAACTTCGATCCCGCACGCCGGTATCCGTCCGATTCCAGCAGCTCTCGAAGGGAGATCGTGTCGCGATCCGGGTTGGGGATCTGGATCCCGACGGTGGATTTCCCCGGCAGGCGTTCGATCAGCACGGACTCGGCCTGCATCGCCAGGCAGAGATCGTCGGCCAGGCCCGTCACCTTGCTGTATTTGACGCCCGCATCCGGCTTGAACTCGAAGGTGGTGACCACCGGGCCTGGGTGGATCTTGACCACCGTCCCGTCGACCGCAAACTCCCGGCACTTCTCTTCGAGGAGCCGCGCCGATTCGAGCAGCGCCCGTTCGTCAATCTTGCGCTCGGTGCGGGGCGGATCGAGCAGCGAGAGCGGCGGCAGGACGAACCCGTCGCGCCTGCGTTCGACGGGCGCCCGTCCGAGGCCCGGCGGTGTCACCGGCTGCACCAGCGGCGGCGCCATCAGCACTTTCTGATCCCGGGCCTTGTCTTTCGGCGGCAGCCAGCTCGACTCGGGCGGGCGCGTGGCGGCCAGCTTGGCCGGGACCGCGGGGCGCACCGGCTGCGCGGGGGCGGCCGGCTTGCCCCCGTTGGCCGGGGCACCGACCGGCGGGATCGCCTTCACCGGTCTTGCCGCCTCCTCGGATTCCTGTGCGTGCCGCTGGGTGTGTTTCGCGATCACCTCTCGCCGCTGCCGATCGCGGCGTCGCGCATCGCGCCAGGCGCGGAGCCCTGCCGCCCCCCGCATCGCGGCAGACACGATCCATCTGCCGGCCGCCGCGAACATCCTGCCAAACGAGAAGTGCGTGGCGAGAATTGCGCTCAGGAACAGCAGCGCGGTGATGACGATGAGGGAGCCGGTTCGGTTGAACTGGCCGAGGAGCGCGCCCGAGAGCTGATCTCCCAGAAACCCCCCGGCCGGGAACTGGTGAGTCGCCACCGAGACGGTTCCGAGCGCCAGCGTGAAGAACGAGCTGAGGCATCCGAACAGCAGCACGACCCCGACGAGCTTGGTGTAGGCGGCATCCACGGCGCGACACCAGAACAGCTTCCAGCCGAGTGTGAGGAAGATCGCGGGAACCAGGTACGCGGCGAAGCCCGTGAGCTGGAAGGCGAGCTCCGCGAAGAACGCCCCGACCCTCCCGACAAGGTTCGACGGCACCCCGGGCGCGCCGGCATTGAAGTACCACGCCGGATCCGAGGGATCGTAGGTGACCAGCGCGACCAGGCACATCAGCCCGACCGCGAAGCACACCACGCCGATGAGTTCGCTGATCCGCCGCGAGAGGGTGGAGGAGGCTGTCACGGTCTCAGATCTCCATGATGACCGGAAGCACCAGGGGACGCTGGCCAAACCGCTTCCGGAAGAACCGGCGCAACTCGACCCCGATCTTGTCCTTGATGATTCCGTAGTCGGTCCGCTCTTCCACGCTGGCCGATTCCAGCAGCTCGGCAATGATGCGGGTCGCCTCACGCAACGGGCCGTCGAGGCCCTGATCGAGCGCCAGGCCGCGGGTGATCAGATCGGGAACGCCTTCGATGAACCCGGTCTGCTTGTTGATCGCGATCACCGGCACCACGAGCCCGTCTTCGGCGAGGTGCCGGCGATCACGCAGGACCTCGTCGTCCAGGCCGGCCAACCCGGTGCCGTCGATGAGCACGCGTCCGGCCGTCACCTTCCCGACGATGCGGCCGCCGCCGCCGTCGAACTGCAGGCGGTCGCCGTTCTCCGCGATGATGATGTCCACGCGGCTGGGCAGGTTGTGGGTCAGCCGTTCGGCCGTCCGTGCATAGCGCGAGCGCTGGCGGAACTCGCCGTGGATCGGCACGAAGGTTCTCGGCCGGACCAGCGACAGCATCAGCTTCAGTTCCTCTTCGCTGCCGTGGCCTGACACGTGCACGTGCTTGATCCCCTCGTGGATGACCTCCGCCCCGCGCCTCGAGATGTGATTGATGACGCGGTCGATTGCCCGTTCGTTCCCCGGGATTTCCCGCGACGAGAAGACCACCACGTCCTCGGGCGTGAGCGACACGTGGCGATGGTCGTCAATCGCAATCCGCGACAGCGCCGACAGCGATTCACCCTGGCTGCCCGTGGTCAGGCACAGCACTGTGCGGGGATCGTGGTTCTTGATCTCCGAGTCGCGGATCGTCAGGCCCGGCGGAATCGTCAGGTACCCGAGCCGCTGCGCGATCTGGGAGTTCTCGACCATCCCGCGGCCGACGAAGGCGACCTTGCGTTCGAACCGTGCCGCCAGGTTGACCAGGATCTGGATCCGGAACAGGCTCGTGGCAAACGCCGTGACGATGAGTTTTCCGCGCGTGCTCGCAAAGATCTCCTCGAAGGCTTCGATGACGTCGGTTTCGGACCCGGTGAAGCCCGGGCGCTCGATGTTGGTGCTGTCGGCGAACAGCGCCATGACGCCGGCGGCCCCGAGCTCGGCGAAGCGGTGGAAATCGAAGTGCTCGCCGTCGAGCGGCGTCTGGTCGATCTTGTAGTCGCCCGTGTGGATGAGCACGCCTTCAGGGGTATGGATGGCGACCGCCACGCAGTCCGGCATGCTGTGCGTGACGCGGAGGAACTCGATCTTGAAGTCGCCGACCTCGATCACGTCGCGCGGCCGGATCGGAATCAGCCGGTCGGCATAGGGAATACCAAGCTCGTCGAGCTTCGTCTCGAGCAGGGCCAGCGTCAGCGGGGTGCCATAGACCGGCCCCGACCACTGCCGCATCACGTGGGGCACGGCCCCGATGTGGTCTTCGTGACCGTGGGTCAGGACGAGCGCCGAGATCCGGTCGCCGCGTTGCTGCAGGAACGACAGGTCGGGAATGATGAGATCGACCCCGAGAAATTCCGGTTCGGGGAACATCGCCCCGGCGTCGATCAGGACGACCGTCCGGTCCCAGGTCACGGCCATCATGTTCATGCCGAACTCTGACAGACCGCCGAGTGGGACTACCTCCAGCGTCGGCCTGGTAGAATCGCGTTCGGCATTCGGGCTAGGCATCGACGTGCACGTTCCTCATGATGGGCTGGGATAATCCGGCGGGCGGGCGGACTGTCCCAGCGACCTGACAACCCTCGAGCTGCCGGTTCGATGCGGGCAATGAGCCCGGGAGACGGGCGATCATCACCGCGTGGCGGCTGTTGACACACCACAATCCGCATCGTCCGACCGGGCGCCTGCAGGCTGCTGGGAAAGCCTGTAAGACAGACTGGATCAGGCGAATCTTGACACGCGCACTATACCACAGGCCGCGAGTCGCCGGCACTCAGGTGGTCCGCAAGCCTAGCCAGCTCCGTAAGATGGAGGGTTTCAGGCCGGCGGGCCGGATCGATGCCCGTCGACGCGAGCACGGGCCCCGGCAGAAGACCTCGCTCGGCCAGGTGGGGCTTGAGCGCGTTCGCCAGCGTCTTCCTCCGATGCATGAACAGCGCCCGAACCAGGGCCTCGAACCCGGCCCGATCGCGAATGGCCACCGCCGGCGGGTGGAACCGGAGGCGAATCAGCGCTGAGGTGACCTTGGGTGGCGGCCGGAACGCACCCGGCGGCAGCACGAACAGCCGTTCGACGTCGGCCTCGAGCTGGACCATGACGGAGAGCACCCCCGTCTCGCGCGAGCCTTCGGCGGCGGCCAGCCGGTCGGCGACTTCTCGCTGGACCATCAGGACGGCGTCCGAAAACGCGCCGGTCCGGCGCTGGATCTCGATCAGCTTGAAGATGATAGGGGACGACACGTAGTAGGGCAGGTTGCCGACCACACGAAACCCGCCGGGAGCGGGCGCCTCACCGAGAAACGCCGCCGGATCGATCGAGAGGACATCGCCCTGGACGAGCCGGGCGTGAGACGGAAGCCGCCTGGCCAGGCTCGCCACCAGGTCGCGGTCGATTTCCACGCCGACCAGGGATCGAACCAGAGGACAAAGCGCCAGTGTCAGGCCGCCGCGGCCGGGCCCGATCTCGATCAGGTGATCGGCCGGTTTCGGTCCGATGGCGGCGACCACTTTTCCGACCCATGACGGTTCGAGAAAGTGCTGGCCGAATCGGCGACGAGGGATCACCTAGTTCTCCTCCGCAGGTCCGTCTCCGTCGGAGTCGGTGCCGTCGCCGTTCCAGTAGCGCTCCTCGATGTCCTCGATCTCCTCTTCCGACAATCCGAAGTAGTGCCCCACCTCGTGGATGAGCGTTTCGCCGATCTCGGCCACCACCTCATCGTCGGTGTCGCAGGCGTCTTCGATCGGGCCCTGAAAGATCAGGATCCGGTCGGGCAGCACGTTTCCGAAATCCCAGCGGCGTTCCGGCAGCGGTGTCCCCTGGTAGAGGCCGAAGAGCGTATCCGGCGGATCGATCTCCGCCTCCTCGAGCAGGGCCGGCGAGGGCTCGTCCTCGACGATGATCGCGATGTTCGTCATGTGATCGCGGAATTGCCTTGGCAGGGTCCGGATGGCGTCCGCGACCAGTTGCTCGAATCGGTGGCGCGTCATCGCCGTCGTGCCGTGCGCGACGGCTTGGGGGCCGGTTTGGAACCTCGGGCCCGCCGGCCCGCCGACTTCGAAGCGGAGGTCTGCTGCCAGCGATAATCGCACTTGTCGCTGACCATGCACCTGTCGCAGAGCGGCGTGGTCTTGCAGATCCGGCGCCCGTGCAGAATCAACGTGTCCGACGCCCTGGTCCACAACGACACGGGCAGGGCGCCGCACAACTGTTGCTCGACGCGTTCCGGATCGTCCGAGTGGGCGAGGCCGATCCGATTGCTGACCCGCAGCACGTGCCGGTCCACAGGGAAGCCCGGAACGCCCAGGGCGTGGCCCAGCACCACGTTGGCCGTCTTCCTGCCCACACCGGGAAGCTGAACCAGCGCCTCCATCGCGCGCGGGACCTGGCCGTCGTGACGTTCGCACAGGGCGCGCGACAGGCCCAACAGCGCGCGGGTCTTCTGCCTGAAGAAGCCGGTGGACTGGACCAGGGCTTCGACTTCGGCCGGATCGGCCGCGGCCAGGCTGCGGGCGTCGGGGAAACGGGCAAACAGGGCAGGCGTGACCTTGTTGACGCCCACATCGGTCGTCTGGGCCGAGAGCACGGTCGCGACCAGCAGCTCGAACGGCGTGCTGAACCGGAGCTCGGTGTCGGCGTTCGGATGCTGCCGGCCGAGCGTGTCGATGATCTGCTGGGCTTCGGCCGGGGACTTCACCGCCACGCCACTCGCTCCTTGGCCTCAGGGTCGCTCTGATCCCGGGGCTCACTTGGGTTGAGCTCGTGAGCCCCGGGCACGCGGGCTAAAGCCCACGTGCTCCAACCCCGGCGTGTACTCAACTCACCCGAGCGCCGGGTTTAGTGAACCGGGCCGTTGGTCCAGCCCGGGCTGTCCTGCGACTCATTGAACCCGCGCAGCTGCTCCTGCAGCGCCGCGATCAGGCCGGGGATGACCTGCGGCGGCAGCGCGACCCGTGCACGAACCGGGGCCCTGACGATGTGCTCCGCGGCCGCCTCGCGAATGTCCTTGTCCGACAGCGGCATGACCTCGCAGAAGGTCAGCGTGAAATCGAACGGCGTGTGTGACAGCGCGCAGAAATTCGCATAGACGCGATCCTGAACGGTCGTTTCGTCCGGGACGATCGTGAAATTGATCTGGCGCGTTTGCTCGTCAGCCATGGCTGCCTTGGGGCGGGCCGCAGCCCGCCCGGGAGTGAGGTCAGTATCGTCGCATCACGGCGACCACGACGCCCTGGATCTGCACGTGGTCGGCCTGTACCACCAGGGGCTGCATTGCCGCGTTGGCCGGCTGGAGGCGAATGCGTCCATTGTCGCGGTAGAACTTCTTCAGCGTGACTTCGGCCCCGCCGAGCAGCGCAATGACCATCTCGCCATTCTCGGCGGTCTTGCGATCTTCGACGACCACGAAGTCTCCATCCCGGATCTGTTCATCGATCATCGAATCGCCCTTGACCTTCAGCACGTAGGTATCCCGCTTGCCGACCAGGTCTTCGGGCACGGCGATCGTCTCATTGGACGCCACGGCTTCGATTGGCGCTCCCGCGGCCACATACCCCAGCAGGGGCAGCTCGAGCGCCCGGCCGCCCACGCGCGTCGGCATCAGCTCCACCGAGCGGCTCCGGTTCCAGGCGCGCCTGATGAAGCCCTTCTCCTGCAGGTTTGTCAGGTGCTTATGGACCGTCGCGAGCGAAGAGAGTGAGAATCGACGCCCGATTTCCTCGAGGCTCGGCGCGTAGCCGTGCTGCTCGATGAACTGGCCGAGGTAGTCGAGAATCTCGCGCTGGCGTTTGGTGAGTGGCAGCACCGTCAGCACCCTCCTGCAGGCGACCCCGTCGGCCTGACACGACAACTGTATGCAAAGGAAAGGCGAAAATCAACGGCCCATGCTAGCATTTCTGCAGGCGCGATGTTACTGCCCGTCATCCAGGCCGGTCTAATTGACTAGAACGCTTGATGGATACGCCCGGGTGACCGGCCCGCGAGGGCCGATTTCGTCCTGTGGGCGCGAGGTGAGGGCCTGCGCGGAATGGCAACCCTGCTCGAAGGAACCTGGCCGGCCGCCATCCGGCCGAAGCGGGCGGTAGCGGTGGCGTCGACCTGCCAGCAGCCGAGCGCAGAGTCCCTGGCGGGCCTCGACGACGTGGCGCTGGTCGAGGCCTGCGTGGCCGGGCGCAAAGAGGCATTCGACGTCCTGGTCGAACGGCACCGTCGCGCGGTCTACCTCTTATGCTTCCGGTTCGTCGGCCGCCACGAGGACGCCGCCGATCTCGCGCAGGACGTCTTCCTGCGCGCGTACCGCGCAATCGACAAGTTTCGCGGGCACTCGTCACTTTCGACGTGGCTGTACCGCATCGGCGTCAATGTCTGCCTCAATCGCGTCGCGGCGAAGACCCCCGTGCTGGTGCCGATCGACGACGTCGCAGAAATGGGCGGGCCCGCCGAAGACCCGGCCTCCGCGCTGATCCAGGCTGACGGTGCCGCGCGGGTGCGAGCCGCCATCGCAAGACTGCCCGAAAAGCAGCGCGTCACCGTGATCCTGCGGGCCTATCATGATCTCTCGCACAAGGAGATCGCCGAGGTGATGGGCAGCACGGCCGGGGCGGTGAAGGCGAATTTCTTCCACGCCATGGGCAGCCTGAAGAAGATGTTGGGACCGGTGAAATGAGACTCATGCGGAGAGGGCACCTGACGCCTGGGGAACTGGTCGACTTGCTGGACGGCCATCTGTCGGCTGCGCGGTCATCCCACGCCGGCTCGTGCGAGACCTGCCGGGCCCGTGCGGAGGACCTTCGCGGCATGGCAGAGGTGACGCGACACGCCGACGTGCCAGAGCCGTCACCGCTTTTCTGGGATCGATTCTCTGCGCGGGTCGCAGAAACCATTCGTGCCGAGCCGGCGCCCAGCTCCTGGCGCCGGAGCCTCGACTGGAGCCGTCGCGCGGTACCGTTCGCGGCAACGGCCATCATCGTCGTCGGGCTGGTGGCCGGGTTGATTCCGAAATGGGCGCCACGACGACCGGCCATCGGCGTGGTGACCTCGGTGTCGTTGCCGGCTGTGAATGGCGCAGTCGGCGAAGCCGTCTCGCTGGCAGGTTCAGGTGACGACTCGTCGTGGAGATTCGTCACCGAGCTGTCGGGGACCATGGCCGCGGACCAGGTTGAGAACACGTCGCTCGATCCGAATCCCGGTTCGGCCGACGAGGCCGCCGAGCAGTTGTCAGGGCTGGAGCGTCGCGAACTGGTCCGCCTGTTGAAAGCCGAACTGAGAGAGAACCCGACGCCGAGTCCTGAATAGCAGGGGAGCGATGATGAAGCTGCGCGCATGGGTGCTGGTCGGGGTTGCGTGGGGCGTGGCCGCCGCCGCGGCGGCGGGTGTTGTGCAGCCGCCCAAGCAGGTTCAGCGGCCGCGACCACCCATGGCGGGAGGAGAACTCGCGCCCGGAGAGGTGGAGCGGCTCTTCGATGCGTACACGCTGATGCAGGCGCAGGACACGCTCAAGCTGCCCGACGACCAGTTCGCCGAGTTCCTCCCGCGGTTGAAGGCGCTGCACGACACGCGCAGGCGGAACGAGCAGGCGCGGCGGCAGCTGGTGATGGAGCTGAACAAGCTGCTGGTGCAGCCGGAAGGTAACGACGGCCAGCTTCGAGACAAGCTCAAGGAACTGCAGGACCTGGACGGCCGCGCCGCCGCCGAGCTTCGGCGCGCGTACGAGAACCTGGACCAGGTGCTGGACCTGCGCCGCCAGGCGCGGTTCCGCGTCTTCGAACTGCAGATGGAACGGCGCAAGTTCGACCTGATGATGCGCGCCCGTCTGACTCAGCTGAACCGGGCGCCGAAGTAGGAGATTCAGGCGTGCGTCCGGCCGTGTTACACTCGCCCTGAGCCGCGTACCTTTGCATCCCAACGCCACGTCTAGCCGTTCGCGCATGCGGGCGGGCCTTCTCGCGATCCTGCTCGCGCTGCCCGCGTATTCCGCGGCCCCGATCCCGCCTCAGGCGATTCTGTCTCCGTCAGTGGCCGACGCCGATCACTTCGACGCGAAGCTGAACGCCATTCTGCAGCGAGGCGGCGCCCGTTCCGGCTCGCCGCTCAGGACGACGGTCACGGAAAACGAGGTGAACGCGTATCTCGTCCACCGGGGAAGGGCCCAGATGGCGGCCGGCATCGTCGATCCGAAGATCCGAATCCTGGGTGGCGGGCGGGTGACGTGCCAGGCCGTGGTCGATCTGGACGCCGTGAGGGAATCGCGCCCGCGAAGCATGTTCGACCCGATGCGACTGGTGAGCGGCAGGCTGCCGGTCGTCGCAACCGGCGTCGTTCATGCCAAGGGCGGGGTCGGAACGATCGCGGTCGAGTCCGTCCTGGTGTCAGGATTCCAGGTCCCCCACGTCGTGCTCCAGGAACTGGTGAGCTACTATTCGAAGTCGTCAGCCTACCCGGACGGCATCCCGCTCGATTCGACCTTCGTGCTACCGGCCGGGATTCGCGAGATCGAGGTCTGGACCGGTCAGGCCGTCATCATTCAGTGACCACCGCTTTGCGCGACGGCATCGACGGTCAGACACCGCTCGGTGATCTGAAAGGCATCGGGCCGCGCCGGTTCGCGGATCTCGATCGCGCCGGTCTCCGGACCGTCGCAGATCTGCTGTCGCGCCTGCCCATCCGTTACGAAGACCGGGGTCATTTCCAGCCGATCGGCAGCCTCGTTGAGGGCGCGCTCGCCACCATCTCCGGCGAGCTCGTCCACTGCGCGACGCGCCTCACGCGGCGTCGAGGGTTCCGGATTTTCGAGGCCACCCTCCGAGACGAGACCGGACCGATACGGGCCGTGTGGCTCAACCAGCCATTCATGGCTGACGTGCTCCACCGCGGCGAGCGCGTCATGCTTTACGGAAAGGTCGAGCGCCATCCATCGGGATCGCTGCAGCTTACCAACCCGCCGTACGAGATTCTCGATGACGATCGCGAGACCATTCATGCCGGACGCATCGTGCCCGTGTACGAGAGGGTCGGCACACTGACCGCGAAGATGCAGCGGCGCCTGGTCTTCGACCTGCTGCAGAACATCCCGGAGATCGACGATCCGCTGCCGGAGTGGATGCTCGAGGCACTCCATCTGCCCGGCAGGCGATCGGCTCTTGTCCAGGCGCACTTTCCGGAGCCTGGCAGCCCGATGGACCTGCTGAACCTGTTTCGACATCCGGCCCAGGTCCGGTTGATTTTCGAGGAGTTCTTCCTGTTCCAGGCAGGGCTTCTCCTGCGGCGCCGGGCGGCGCGCGACGAGCGCAAGACCAGGGTTCCGGTTGTCGACGATCGCATTCGCCGCGCGGCCCGCGCGATTTTGCCGTTTCATCTGACCGGCGGCCAGAAGTCGGCCCTGCGCGAGATCGTGGACGACATGCGCCGCGAGTACCCGATGAACCGGTTGCTGCAGGGCGATGTCGGCGCGGGAAAGACGATCGTCGCCGTGCTCGCCGCGCTGGTCGCCATGGAAAACGATCTGCAGGTCGCCTTCATGGCACCGACCGAGATCCTGGCGGAGCAGCACTTCGCCGTGATCCGGCGGCTCCTGGAGGGCTCCCGGTTCAAGGTGTCGCTGCTGTCCGGTTCGACCCGGGGCCCGGGCCGTCGCGACACGCTGGCGGCGCTCTCCGACGGGACGGTGGACCTGGCTGTCGGCACGCACGCGCTGGTGCAGCAGAACGTCGCCTTCAAGGCGCTCGGGCTGGTCGTGGTCGACGAGCAGCATCGGTTCGGTGTCATCCAGCGCGCGACGCTGCGCCGGAAGGGGTGGTGCCCGGATGTCCTCGTGATGACCGCCACGCCGATCCCGCGGACGCTTGCGCTCACGGTCTACGGCGACCTCGACGTGTCGGTCATCCGCGAGCTGCCGCCTGGAAGGACGCCGGTCGTCACGGAGGTCCGGCCCCAGACCGAGCGTGACGAGGTTTACCAGTTCCTCCGCGTGCAGATCGCGTCAGGCCGGCAGGCCTATGTGGTCTATCCGCTGGTCGAGGAGTCCGCGAAGATTGACCTGCGCGCCGCCACCGAGATGGCGGACCATCTGGCGCAGGACGTCTTCCCCTCGTGCCGTGTGGCCCTGCTGCACGGCCGGCTGAAGTCAACCGAGAAAGAGCGGGTGATGCGGGCCTTCCTCGCGAAGGAGATCGACATCCTGGTGGCGACGACGGTCATCGAGGTGGGGATAGACGTGCCGAATGCATCGGTGATGATCGTCGAACACGCGGAGCGATTCGGACTCGCCCAGCTCCACCAGCTGCGCGGGCGCGTGGGACGGGGCGCGCACGCGTCGCATTGCGTCCTGCTTCACCAGACTCCGTTGTCGCCGGACGGACAGGCGAGGCTGGAGGCGATGGCCGAGACCTCGGACGGGTTCGTCATCGCGGAACGGGATCTCACGCTACGGGGGCCCGGCGACTTCTTCGGAACGCGGCAGGCTGGTGCGCCGCAACTCAGGACGGGGGACCTGCTTCGCGACCACGCGCTGATGGAGGACGCCCGCAGGCTCGCCGGTGAGGCGCTCGATCGCCGGGAAGACTCGGCGAAGCTCGAGGACGTGGTGAATCGCTGCTGGACGGATCGGTTCGGCCTGGCGGGAGTGGGGTAGCGGGGGAGTCCCATGCGCGTGATCGCCGGGCGATTCAAGGGGCGTCGTCTTTCCTCGCCGAGCTGGCCGGGGCTTCGTCCGACCTCGGACAAGCTGAAGGGATCGCTCTTCGAGATCCTCGGCGCGGCGCTGCCGGGCGCCCGCGTGCTCGACGGCTTCGCCGGCAGCGGCGCACTGGGGATCGAGGCGCTCAGCCGCGGCGCGTCCGAAGTGGTCTTCATCGACGCGGACGCGCGCGCCATGGCGCTCACGGCCGACAATCTGCGCCGGTGTGGGGCCGCGGAGGGCTATGCTATGATGCGCGGCGAGTTCGCGGGGATGCTGCTGCGGCTGCCCGCCGCCCTGCGCTTCGACCTGATCCTGCTCGATCCCCCCTACGACGATCCGGCGGCACGAGCGGCGATAGGGGCGGCGGCGTCCAGGCTGGCGCCGGACGGCGTGGTGGTGCTCGAGCATGCGCGGCGCACGACGCCGCCAGAGGGCGCCGGGGATCTCGTGCTGGCACGGCAGGTGCACTCGGGCGACAGCGCTCTAGCATTTTATCGGCGACGCCCTGCGCCGCCCGGCACGGTTCACGACGCGGACCAGCCAGATCGGGAGGCTTCATGACCAGCCAGGGGGGACGAGTCGCGGTCTATCCAGGGTCGTTCGATCCGTTGACCAACGGGCACGTGGACATCATCCTTCGCGGCGCCAGGCTGTTCGACCGCATCGTGGTCGCCATCCTGCGCAATGCGGAGAAACAGCCGCTGTTCTCGACCGAGGAACGGGTGGAGACCGCGCGCGAGGTGTTCAGCCCGTGGCCCAACGTCGAGGTGGAGGACTTCGACGGACTCCTGGTCGACTACGCCCTGCGCAAGCAGGCGTCTGTCATCGTGCGCGGGCTGCGGGCCGTGTCGGATTTCGAGTATGAACTGCAGATGGCCTTGATGAACCGGCGCATGGGGCCGGAGATCGAGACGGTCTTCATGATGCCAGCCGAGCAGTACACCTACGTCAGTTCGAGGCTCATCAAGGAGGTCTTCGGGCTGGGCGGACCGGTCACCGGCCTGGTGCCCGAAACCGTGGAAGCGAGGCTGCGCGAGAAGCGGTCCCAGAACCAGGTGTAGGTGCTGCGGCAGGCCGCCCGGAAAAGGGCGGCTCGATGTATAGTTGATCAGCACTTCGCGGGCTGGTGCGGCCCGCCCCCGCCGGAACAGCACGGACTCCACTGCAAGTTGCACTCAGGCCGCCATCGTGGTGTGGCCTCTCGGGAGAGACGGGCGACCGCAGGCGGCGCCGCGGATTTACGGCGGCCGCAGTCAGAGGAGTATTCCATGAGCGTCAGTGAGCTAGCCGGATCCATCATCGAGTCGCCGACCTTGCGGCTGAACGAGGAGGCGCGGCTCCTTCGCGAACGGGGAGAGCCGGTCATCCATCTCGGCATCGGTGAGCCGAAGAACAAGACCCCCATCACGGCGATCCTGAGTTCGGCGGCCAAACTCAGCCAGGGCGACGTGAAGTACTGTCCGACCGACGGGCTGCCGTCGCTGAAGAAGGCCATCATCCGCTACACGGAGGAGCACTACGACAAGATGGTCGCGCCTGAGAACGTCATCGTGTCGTCCGGCGCGAAGCAGGCCATCTTCAACCTGCTCTACACCATCCTCAATCCGCAGGATGAAGTCATCATCCTGGCGCCCTACTGGGTGAGCTACCCGGAAATGGTGAAGATGGTGTACGGGATTCCGGTGATCGTGACGCCGGAAGACGGATCATTCCACCCGCGGATGGCGGATATCGAGAGGGTCGTCAGCTCGTCGACCAAGGCGATCATCATCAACTCGCCGAACAACCCGAGCGGCACGGTCTACTCGGAGGAGTTCATCGCCCAGATCATCGACTTCTGCGAACGCAAGAAGATCTACGTGATCATGGACGACATCTATCACAAGCTCGTCTTCGACGGGAAACGCGCGCCGTCGTGCTACCAGTTCACCACGCGGCAGCTCGAAGACTCTCGGGTCGTGGTCATCAACGGGATCGCCAAGCTCTACGGGATGACCGGCTTCCGGATCGGCTGGTGCGTGGCGCCGCGGAAGCTGGTGACGGTGATGAACAACGTGCAGGCCCAGACCACCTCGTGCAGTTCACCGGTGATGCAGGCCGGCGCCGAGGGCGCCCTGCTCGGCATGCAGAGCTTCGTCGAGAGTCTCCGCCTGCAGATACAGAACAATCGTGACGTGATCATGCGGGAACTGACGTCGTTCAACGGGGTGAAGACCGTCCGTCCCGAAGGCACGTTCTACTGCCTGCCCGACTTTCGCGCATACAACGCCAGCTCCGTGGAACTGTCGCAGTTCCTGCTGAAGAAGGCGCTGGTGGTGACGGTTCCCGGCCGCGAATTCGGCATGGAAGGGCACCTGCGCCTGAGCTACGCCGGGTCGATCAAGGATGTGACCGAAGGCGTGGCGCGCATGAAGTGGGCGCTCGATCCAACCTCCCCGAACGACATCTATATCGGTGACAAGAAGCTCATCAGGGACTGGCTATGATCAATCTTCTCGACATCAAGACGCCCACGCAGGCGCAGGCGCTGGCCCTCAAGAGCGACTACGGGCTGGATAACATCGGTCTGTACAACGTCGGCCAGACCTACTGGAACCTGCCGACCGAGGCGTTGTACGAGGAACTCGCGTTCCGGCGCGAGGCGATCATCACGCGCGGCGGGCCCATCACCGCCAACACCGGCAAGCACACCGGGCGGTCGGCCAACGACAAGTTCCTGGTTCGTGAGCCCAGCTCCGAGCACCACGTGTGGTGGGGCCAGTACAACCGCCCGATGGCGCAGGAGAAATTCAACGAGCTGTTCAACCGCGTGCAGGGCTACCTCCAGGATCGCGACGTCTTCGTGACCGACTGCTTCGTCGGCGCCGACCCGGACTACAGGATGCCGGTGCGGATCATCACCGAGAAGGCCTGGCACAGCCTGTTCGCGCGCAACATGTTCATCAACCCGAGGACCAACGAGGAGTACCGGCGACACGTTCCGGACTTCACGGTGATTGCGCTCCCGGGGTTCAAGGGCATTCAGCAGATCGACGCCACGGCGTCGAACACGTTCATCGCGCTGAATTTCGACCAGCGCCTGTGCATCATCGGGAACACCGCCTACGCCGGCGAGATCAAGAAGTCGGTCTTCACGGTGATGAACTACCTGATGCCCCTGCAGGGCGTGCTGCCGATGCACTGCTCGGCCAACGTCGGCAAGGATGGCGATGTGGCGCTGTTCTTCGGGCTCTCCGGAACAGGGAAGACCACGTTGTCGGCGGACCCGACCCGCGGCCTGATTGGCGACGACGAGCACGGCTGGTCGGACAACGGGGTGTTCAACTTCGAAGGCGGGTGCTACGCGAAGGTCATTCAGCTCTCTCCGTCGGCCGAACCCGAAATCTACGCCTGCACGCACCGGTTCGGGACCGTCCTCGAGAATGTCGTCTTCGATCCGGTCACGCGCGTCATCGATCTTGACGACGAGACCCTGACCGAGAACACGCGGGCGTGTTATCCGCTCGAGTTCATCGACAACGCGATCGAAGCCAAGCGCGCCGGCCATCCCAAGAACATCATCTTCCTGACCTGCGACGCCTCGGGCGTCATGCCGCCGATCGCGCGATTGTCGGTCGATCAGGCCCGCTATCAGTTCATCTCCGGGTATACCTCGAAGCTGGCGGGCACCGAGGCCGGCCTGGGCAAGGAGCCGGAGATTACCTTCAGCACCTGCTTCGGCGGGCCGTTCATGGTCCACCCGCCCGACTACTACGCCCGCCTGCTGAAGGACAAGGTGATTCGGTATGGCGTGACCTGCTGGCTCCTGAATACGGGCTGGGTCGGCGGGCCGTACGGCGTCGGCAAGCGGATCAGCATCCGGCACACGCGGGCCATGCTGAATTCGGTGCTCAGCGGGAAGCTGGAGGGCGTCGAGTTCAAGACGGATCCGATCTTCGGATTCGAGGTGCCGAAGACCTGTCCGGATGTGCCCGATCACGTCATGGATCCTGCCAACTCGTGGCCCGATCGCAACCTGTACAACCAGCGGTACCGGGGCCTGGCGGCGAGGTTCATCGACAATTTCAAGAAGTTCGATACGCCGGACGCGCGCGAGCTCGCGAAGGTCGGCCCGCGCATCGACTGATCATCCTGCCCGGTTGGCGGCAGGCGATGAAGCCCCGGGGTCTGAAGACCCCGGGCCACATCCTTTACGCGGGCGGGCTCCATCCTTCACGCGGGCGGGCTGCAGGATGTAGGCCGGGGCTTCAGCCCCGACGAGCTTGGCGGCTCTGAAGAGCCGCCCTACATCAGGTCCGGAGGCCGCCGTGCCGGGTGGAGGCCGTGTCAGGTGGAGGCCGGGGCTTCAGCCCCGGCGAGCGCAGCGGCTGAGTGGTCGGATGTAGGCCGGGGCTTCAGACCCGGCGATCGATCGCGCGGCGGGCGACGTCGGCCCCTCGCTCCCGCTCGCCAGCTGGATGCAGCCGACTGCCCGGCAAGAAGCGGCGATGGAATCCGGGCGCTATAATCGAGACATGGGAAAAGTCGTTGCGGTCATCGGCGCCTCGTCGGATCGGAGCAAGTTCGGCAACAAGGCCGTGCGGGCCTATCTCCACCAGGGATACACCGTGGTGCCGATTCATCCGAAGGAGACGCAGGTCGAAGGCCTGAAAGCGTACCCGTCGGTCCGGGACGTGCCCGGCCACATCGATCTGGCGTCGATGTACGTGCCGCCGTCGGTCGGCCAGTCGCTCCTCGACGAGATCGCGGCGAAGGGCATCACGGAAGTGTGGTTCAATCCGGGCGCCGAGAGTCCGGCGGTCATCGCACGGGCCCGGGCCCTCAATCTCACCCCCGTGGTCGCCTGCAGCATCCTCGGGATGGGTGAGGAGCCGTCCGCCTACTGATGTCCGGGGCCCGACGCCTCGGGCCGGCCGGTCCTCTCGCAGCGACCCGACACTGGTTGTTGACACCCGTCGAATAACTGCCCTATAGTCGGTGAAGTCAAAGGGACACTCCTCGGGGCTTTCGTGGCCGCCGGGGCCTTCCGCCCCCCGAACCCGAACCTCAACCGCTCGCATCAACGCTCCGCAATCAGACACCATCAATGCCAACCAACCACAAGCGTCAGTCCACGCAGGCGCGCGCGTCGAACGGCCAGACTCCTGTTGCTGAGACGCCGGTGGCCGAGTCCACGCCCGACGCCGCACGTCCCGCCGTCAACGGCAGCGCCCGCCGACCGGGTGAGGGGCTCAACATTGGCGAACTGAAGGACATGAGCATTCAGAAGCTCACCCAGATCGCCAAGGACCTCAACGTCGCCGGAGCGACCGGCATGCGCAAGCAGGAGCTGATCTTCCAGATCCTGAAGGCGCAGACCGAACAGAGCGGGTTCATTTTCTCGGAAGGCGTGCTCGAGGTGCTGCCCGACGGCTTCGGGTTCCTGCGAGCGCCCGACTACAACTACCTGCCCGGCCCCGACGACATCTACGTCTCGCCGTCGCAGATCCGCAAGTTCGATCTGCAGACCGGCGACACGGTCTCGGGACAGATTCGGCCGCCCAAGGAAGGGGAGCGCTACTTCGCGCTCATCAAGGTCGAAGCCGTCAACTTCGAATCGCCGGAGATGGCGCGCGACAAGCTCTTCTTCGAGAACCTCACGCCGCTCTACCCGCAGGAGGCCTTGCGCCTCGAAACCGCGGCGGAGAACCTGTCGGCCAGGGTCATGGATCTGATGACGCCGATTGGCAAGGGCCAGCGCGGCCTGATCGTGGCGCCGCCCCGGACCGGCAAGACGATGCTGCTCCAGAACATCGCCCAGTCGGTTTCTGCCAATCACCCCGAAGTGTTTCTCATCGTGCTCCTCATCGACGAGCGGCCCGAAGAAGTGACCGACATGCAGCGCTCGGTCGACGGCGAGGTGATTTCGTCGACCTTCGACGAGCCGGCGCAGCGCCACGTGCAGGTGGCCGAGATGGTGATCGAAAAGGCCAAGCGCCTGGTCGAGCACAAGAAGGACGTGTTGATTCTCCTCGATTCGATCACGCGCCTGGCGCGAGCCTACAACACGGTGATCCCGCCGTCGGGCAAGGTCCTCTCGGGCGGCCTGGATTCGAACGCGCTTCAGAAGCCCAAGCGGTTCTTCGGCGCGGCGCGCAACATCGAGGAGGGCGGCTCGCTCACGATCATCGCCACTGCGCTCATCGACACCGGCTCGCGCATGGACGACGTGATCTTCGAGGAGTTCAAGGGCACGGGCAACCTCGAGATCCACCTCGACCGCAAGCTGGTCGACAAGCGCGTGTTCCCGGCCATCGACATTCAGAAGAGCGGAACGCGCAAGGAAGAGCTGCTCATCGCGCGCGAGGACCTGAACCGGATCTGGGTGCTCCGCAAGGTGCTCAACCCGCTGTCGCCGGTCGAGGCCATGGAACTGCTGCTCGACAAGATGTCGAAGACCAAGTCCAACGGAGACTTCCTGTCGTCCATGCAGCGGATGGGATAGCCGCCAGGATCGTTCCGCGCATTTCACGCGCCTCCGATCGCGTGCGGGCCCCCGCCCGACCTTGCGGAGCACGCCTCGCCTTCCGACCAGAGGTCTTGCCGGCCGGGCATGTCTCTCGTCCCGCCCGGGACTCGACCGGCAGAACCTGCGCGGCGCACCGTCCGCGCGGGCCTTTTTGCCGCGATCCAAGTGGTTCAACCAAGGGCGTGCCAGTGGATCCGGTGGGGGACTCCGGATGGGGGACTCCGGATTGAACCCGCCGGCGCTTTCGGAGTATCCTCTCGTCCCGCTGGCAATTCGGCCAAGCTCATCCCTGGGAACAGGATGGGTCGTTGTCGGGGCTCGCCCGATCGACCCGGCCGCTAGGCGCGGCCGGGTGTGCCTTTACCGTCTGGGCCGCGCAGACCTCGGGTGCGCGGCTGCGGCATCAGGGGCAGCGGCCCCGAATCTCCGGATTCATGTCGATTCTTCCGTAAGCGGTTGGACCGAGTGGAGGGGACCATGGTGATTTCTGGTCGGAGATCGGGCTGGGTGGTTCTGGCGGCGCTGGTCGCGTTGGTTCTGACGGCAATTCCTGTCGTGGCTCAGACCCTGAGCGTGACGGCCGACAAGGTGAACCTGAGAGAGAAGCCGACGACAGACAGCGCGATCGTGGCGACCTTCGAGCGCGGCACCGAACTGACGGTGATTGAGACCGCGGGCAGCTGGTACAAGGTGCGCGACAAGGTCAGCGGCAAGGAAGGCTACGTGCACCGCCTGACGGTCAAGGTTATCGGCGGATCCGCCGCTCCGGCTCCCCCGGCGGCCCCGGCTGCCGCAGCGCCCAGGACGCCCGCGCGCGTTGCTCCTCGACCGGCACCTCCACCGGGGCGGCTATCGTCCGCGGCCGCGTCGTCCGAAGAGAAGTCGACCTCAATCGTGCCGATGCTGGGCTTCATCAACGGTGGCGGGACGTCGACGTGGGTCATCGGCGCAGGAGTCGGCTTCAAGCCATTCTCCAATCCGGCGATTCGCGTCCAGGCTGACGTGCTCTACCACCGCTTTTCGGCGAGTGCCCCGGCCGGCTTCGCCAACGACCTCAAAATGACTGCGAATGCGTTCTGGTTCTCGGCCAACGGCCACTACCTGTTCGGTGGCGAGACCATCAGGCCCTACGTGGGAGCCGGCATCGCCTTGGGGTACGCATCGATCGGGTGCAGCGGCTCATTGTGCTCCAGCCTTCCGTCAGGATCCCTCAGCAGCAGCACGGATTTCGGGTTCCAGGGGATGGGCGGCGTCGACTACCCGATGGGAAGTGTCACGCTCAGGGGTGAGGCGCGGATCATCATCATCTCGGGGGAGACGAGCTTTGCGTTACTCGGCGGGGTGAAGTTCTAAACGTTCCAGGGCCGCGTGAATCCGGCCCCGCCGATGCGCCACGCCCCGTCCTCACGTGGCGGGGGGTGCTGCGCCGGGCCGGCGTAGTAGAGTAGTGAGGCGAGGTTCAGCCCCGGGGCCCGAGAAGCCCGCATCGGGACCGGACAGACGAGCGTCCCGCGTTCTCGGGGAGACTTTGCGGAGGGAAATCCAATGAGCGAACGATGCAGCCGATGCGGGGCCGAACTGGGCGCGGGTGCGAAGGTATGTCCTCAGTGCGGCGTGCCTGTCGCGTCAGCGACTTCATCGGCGGCCGACTCCGCCACGACCGTCAGAGTGACGCAGCCGCCCGACGTTTCCCGGTCTCAGGCACGGCCGCCCGCAGGCATGGCCGGCGGACCAAAGGGCGCTTCGACCAAGGCGCCGCTTCCCTCGTGGGTGTGGGGCGCGCTCGGGCTGGTGCTGCTGGCGGCCATCGTTGCCGGCGGATACCTGTGGTACACGCGCTACCTGGCCACCCAGCCCCAGCCGGACCAGAGTGCGGCGGCGAAAGGGTCCGACCGCCGCGGGGACCGCTCCGGCTGCGGAAGTCCAGACCGTCATGGATCTGGCCTCGCAGTACGAAGCCCTTCAGGCCAAGGCCGACGACACGAACCGTCAGATTGCCGGGCTCCTCACCCAGGCCCAGAAGCGTGGCGGATCGTTGCCGGCCAACTTCGGTCCCGATCTCACCGACGAGCAGCGCAAGCTGCTGGCCGATCGCATCCAGCAGGAGAAGTCTGGCGTCCGTGACCTGCTGCAGGAAATCCTCACCAAGGATCAGCAGCTGCAGGATCTCCGAAAGCAGACCGCCGGTCTCGAACAGAAGCTGCCCGCCTACGTCGTGGCGCAGGATGGAAGCCGCCACGATCGGATCGCGATGGACTTCCTGATCAAGCAGGGCATGTCCGCCGAGAAGGCGTATGGCATCGTCTCCAGCATCAACCTCGAGGACGCCCTGCTTCCGGGCTTCCGCGTGTGGACCTACTACAACAACGGCCAGTTCGGCACGTGGGTGACGCAGGGCAGCGCGTCGGTCTCGCCGCAGGAGCATCAGCGCCGCGTCAAGCAGTTGCTGGTCGATGAGCGCGATGAAGCCGTCAAGTCGGCCGACGAGGCGAAGTCGCAGGCGCAGCAGGCCGATGTCCAGCGAAAGGCGGCCGAAGAGCAGGCCGCGGCAGCGAGCGCCGAGACGGGGGCGATCCTGAAGGTGGCCGAAGAGGAGCGCGCCAAGGCCGAAGCCGCCGAGAACACCGTGCGCTACGCCATCGGGCCGAAGAAAGTCCTGGTGGAATCCGGCATCATCGACAACCGCAACCGGATCAAGGCCCTCGAAGACAGCCAGCTTCAGACGCTGAACCTCAAGGAGTCGTCGGAGATCTCCGTTGATGCGAGCACGCAGGGCATCAAGAAGCTGAAGAAGGTCACGCTGCTCCCGGACATGTTCATCCTCAACACCGACTACCAGGTGCAGCGGGACGGCGCGATGATGCAGTTGAAGATCCTGAACCCGTCGAAGTTTGCACGCATGAAATTCGTCATCGTCCTGGAGTAGCGTTCGCTCGTGTCCAATTCTCCAAAGACCGCCGAACAAGGGGGAGCCCTGTCGGCAACCGAGACGCTCGCGCTCCTGAACCGGCTGCGGGCTGAGCTTGCCCGCTTCATCGTCGGCCAGGACGTGATCGTCAGCCGCCTGCTCGTCGGTCTCCTGGCCGGCGGTCATGTCCTCATCGAGGGCGTGCCCGGGCTCGCCAAGTCGCTCGTCGTGAAGCTGCTCGGCGATGCCTGCGGCCTGTCGTTCAAGCGAATCCAGTTCACGCCCGATCTCCTGCCGTCCGACGTCACCGGCACCCTGGTGTTCAACCCGGTCAGCGGCGGATTCTCGGTGCACAAGGGGCCGGTGTTCGCCAACCTGGTCCTGGCCGACGAGGTCAATCGAGCGCCCGCCAAGGTCCAGAGCGCGCTGCTCGAGGCGATGCAGGAACAACAGGTCACCATCGGCCAGACGACGTTTCCGATCGAAGACCCGTTCCTCGTCGTGGCGACGCAGAATCCGCTCGAGCACGAGGGCACATATGCGCTGCCCGAAGCGCAGCTCGACCGGTTCATGCTGCATATCGCCAGCCGCTACCCGGACCAGCAGCAGGAGATCCAGGTGATCGACCGTCACCTGGAGCCGAGCGTGACACCCATTTCGCCCGTCCTGACGCCCGAGCTCGTGATGGGCGCCCGGCGCGCCGTGTGCGCCGTTCACGTCGACCCCCTCATCCGCGCGTACGTCGTCAACATCGTGCGCGCCACCCGCGTGAACGAACCGGGTGCGGCAGGCGAATCCCGCATGCCCAGGATTCGCCTCGGGGCCTCTCCTCGCGCCGGCGTGCACCTTTCGCTGGCGGCCCGGGCCTACGCGTTCCTCGCCGGACGCGGTCACGTGCTGCCCGAGGACGTTCGAGCTGTGTCCTCCGATGTGCTCCGGCACCGCGTCCTGTTGACGTACGAGGCGGAAGCTGACGGTCTGAGCGTCGAATCGGCGGTGCAGCAGATCGTCGACGCCGTTCCCATTCCGTGACTGATCTCCAAAGGCTGCTTCGGACCCTCCGCCACATGTGGCTGCCGACCCGGCTGGTCGCGGCGGGCAGCGAACCTGGTCAGCATCTCTCCAACATCCGCGGCAACGGCCTCTGCTTCGCCGAGCATCGGGAATATCAGTTCGGTGACGACGTCCGGCACCTGGACTGGAACGTCACGGCCAGGCTCGGCCGGCCGTTCGTCAAGGTCTTCGAGGCAGAGCGGGCGTCGACCGTCATCATCGTCGTTGACTTGAGCACCTCGATGTCGGCCATGACCGGCCTGCGCAGCAAGCGGCGCGTTGCGCACGAGGTGGTCCGCTTGCTCGCCACGTTCGGCAAGAAAGTCGGCGACCGGGTTGGCGCCGTCATCGCGGGCGACGACTACCTCACGCGGGTCTGGCCCAGCCGCAGGGCGTCGGTGGGCGCGCGCATCCTTCATGCGCTGTCGCAGCGGATGGAGGAAACCGGCCCGGTGAGCCTCGAGCAGGCGTGCAGGATTGCGGGCCAGATGGCCCGCCGGCCCGGGCTTGTGGCCGTGGTGTCGGACTTCCTGGATCAGTCGTCAGGCGCGGCGCTCGACACGCTGGCCGCGCGCCACAGTGTCGTCGGCATCGCGGTGATCGATCCGCACGAGGGAGAGCTTCCAGCGGCTGGCCTGTTGCGGATGCGGGATGGTGAGTCCGGCGAGTCCAGGGTCGTTGACGCTGCGAGCCCGTCGGTTCGCGCCAGCTACGCCTCCGCCTGGCGAGATGTCCAGGAGCGGCGGCGCCGAACTTTCCTCAAGGCCGGCGTGCCCTGCGTCGAGGTCTCGGTGGCCGCCGTGACGAGCCGTCCATGAGTGGCGCTGTTGCCGGATCGGCGCGGCGACGCCGCGGCGAGCAGGCTTCAGGCCGGCTGCATGGCCTTCGCGCCGCCGGCGCACTGGTCTTTATCGGCCTTCTGTACCACCCCACCATCCTGGCCGGTGGCCAGCCGCCCCGTCCGGTGGTCGACATCCAGATCTCGAACGCGCGCCCTCAAATCGCAGAGCCGGTGACGTTGCGCATCGATCTGACGGGAATCGAGAGCGGACCGAAATTGACGCCCACTGTCGGCGCCGAGCTCGGGCCGTTCCGCGTGATCGGGGTCCACGCGCCAGGGTCGATTGACAACGGACAGCGGCAGAGCACCTCGTGGGCCATCGTGATCGCCACGCTCGAGTCGGGGAAGCTGGAGATCCCGGCCATTCACTTCGACGGGGCGACCGATGACGGGCGTGCGGCCGCGGGAGCTGACACGCGTCCGATGGCAATCGAGGTCCTGGCTCCTGAGGTGGATCTCAAAGGGGGCCTGAAGCCGCTCAAGGCCCCAATCCGGCGATCCATCAGCGCCATGATCGTCGCTGTCGCGGGGCTCGGCATGATAGCCGCGGTCCTTGCTGGGATTCTTGGAACCGCGGTCTGGCGTTCCATGCGGAAGCCCGCGCGGCCGGTTCAGGCCAGCGCGCGAGATCAGAGCGCGCGCCTGCTTGCGCAGCTCGAGGCTCTGCGCACTGCCCCGGCCGCCACCGAAGAGCAGCGCCTGGTCATCCGCGCGCGGCTGTTTCACGGGATTCGTCAGCTGATCCATTCGTGGCTCGACGTTGGCGCGGAGGCGCTCTCCTCACCGGAGCTGGCGGACCTCATGGCGCGCCACGGGTGCTCCAGGCAGCTCGTCAGCTCGCTCGGGTCCGCGCTGGCGAAGATCGACGAGGCCCGGTTCGGGCCGAAGTCTCCGGCACAGGATGACGTGCCCGCCCTTGTGTCACGGACCCTCACGGCCGCTCTGGCGATGCGCGTGGAGATTGAGCGGACCTCACGGAGGCAGCCCTGAGATCATGGTGATCCCCGGCGGACTCGCACTCGAACTCGAGCACCCGGAACGGCTCGCCCTGCTTGCAGCGGCCGGCGCCGCCTGGGCGCTGCTGTGGTGGCTCAGACGTGGCGAACCGCCCGCTGTGGCCTCTCCGTCCTATCAGTTCCTGAGGCCTCTGCCCAGGACGCTGGCCGTGCGAGCGCGACATCTGCCGGCCGCGCTGCGGATTCTCGGTGTCGTGCTGCTCGCAGTGGCTCTGTCCGGGCTGGTCACGGTGCGTACGTCGGCGGAACTGGTCTACGAAACGACCGATATCGTGTTCCTGGTCGATTCCTCGGCGAGCATGCTGGCTCAGGACCTGTCGCCGAATCGGCTCGGCGCGGCCCAGCGATTCGTCGAGAGCGTGGTGAAGGCCAGGCCCACTTCCCGGTTCGGCCTGGTCACCTTCGCCGCGACGACAGTCGTCGAGTGTCCGGTTACCGCCGATCACGGGGCGTTCCTCCAGCGCCTGCGCCTCGTTTCGTATCACCAGGGTGAGGAAGGCACGGCGCTCGGAGGCGCGATCGCTGAGTGCTGCCGGAGGATGAAGACCGGCCTGTCGGAGGCCCGGGCCATCGTGTTGCTGACCGACGGCGCGGAGAACAGCACGGGCATGTCGCCGGAGTTGGCCGCGCGGCTCGCACGCCAGCTCGGCATTCGGGTTCACGCGGTCGGTCTCGGAACCGACGCGCCGGCCCCGTATCCCACCGAGTTCGGCCCCGTGACGGTCCGGCTTGCCCCCGACTATCGCGCCCTGATGATGATCGCTGGGGCAACCGGAGGCCGGTTTTTCAAGGCGTCCGACTCCTCCAGTCTCGACCTGGTGCTCCGCGAACTCGATCGCATGGAGTCCACCGAGCGGCGGTCGAGCGGGCGCGAAACACGGACCGATTCCACGAGCCTGCTGGTCATCGCGGCCAGCTGCTGTCTCGCATTCGAGATGCTGTTGCGGGCGTTCTGGGTGCTTGGAGCCGCGTAGATGTCACTCGACTCGCGTGCGTTCGAGCTGGCGATCGTGCTGGCTGCCTCGGTGGTGGCGGCGGCGGGCGCTTTCGTACACGCGAGCCGGGTGAAACAGACGGTCGGCCGGCTCGTGAGCGGTTCATGGAGATGGCTGCCGAGGCCCCCGTCGTCGGGCGGCAGGATGGGATCTCCCTGGCTGGTCGCCGGCGCGTCCATTTGCCTTGCCGCCGCGGTCGCCCTCAACGTGGCGCATGGCCGCCGCGAGCGTGAGGTGGGCGGTCCCCGCGTGATCGTGCTCGCGATGGATGTCTCCCAGAGCATGTACGCGACCGACGTCGAGCCGACGCGCATGGAACGGGCGAGATCGCAGACGCTCGAGCTGGTGCGCCTTTCGCAGGGATTCTCGTTTGGCGTGGTGGCGTTTGGCGGAGATGGAACCGAGGTGCTGCCGGTCACGCCGGATCGAGATTCTGTTTCAGCCGCCTTGAAGGGCCTGGGGCCGGGGAGCGTGGCAACCCGCGGGTCTTCGATCGGCCAGGGACTCGCGCTCGCGATCGAGACGGTCCGGCTCAACCATGGCGAGGACGTGATCGTCGTGAGTGACGGCGAGTCCACCCAGGACGACGATCTACTGGCGGCGACGCTCAAACGCGCGGTCGAGCTGGGAATCCGGATTCACACCGTGTCGGTGGGAACCGCAGCAGGATCTCCTGTCCCTGCCGATTCGGAGGGCGGCGCGGGCGCGTTCAAGACCAATGCGGACGGTCAGCCCGTGGTGACGCACGCGGACGAAGCGAAAATGCAGCGACTGTCGGATGAGACGTCCGGCTATCACGCCAGCGCCGACCCGTCTGGGTCCTATCTGCACAGCCTGATGAGGGCGACGACCGACCCGGCCTCGGCCAGGCGTGGCCTCTTCGACCCGGAACTGGTCCTCATCCTGGTGGGCGCGCTGCTCGTGACGTTCGACGGGTTGAAGAGCGCCCGCCGGCATGTGCGAGAGCGCCTGGGGCAAGCGAAAATACGATCGGCGCCATCGCCAGCGTCGTTGTGACAGTTGCCGTCGTTGGCAGCGGGACTGAAGGATGAGCAGAAACGATCGGCGCCACAAAGCGGCTGGCATCATTCGCCTGGCCCTTCTCTGGTGGCTGGGCTTCGGCCTGGGCGCGGCCGCCCTCATCGCAGGCGCGCTCGGCGTGGTAACCGGCCAGAGGAGCCCGTTTGCGGCGCTCGGCAGTTGGGCGATGGGGCGCGGCCAGGCGTCGGAGGCGGAATCCTGGTTCACCCGTGCGCAACAAAGCGTGCCGGACTCGGTGGAGGCGCCGTTCAACCTTGGTGTGGTCCTCTTCGACGAAAAGAAATTCGAACCCGCAGCCGAGTCGTTTTCACGGGCCCTGTCGAAGAGCCGGACCGACGACGACCGGTCGGCCGCGCTCTACAACCTCGCCAGCAGCTATGTCGGAGCAGGACGGCTCGCCGAAGCGCTCGACTGCCTCGCGGGATCGCTGCGAGCGAATCCAGCCGACGCGGCGGCGCGCTACAACTACGTCCTGGTCAAACGGTGGATGTCGGAGAACTCGGCCAGCAACACGCAGGCCATCAGTCCGCAGCCTGAGATGTCCAAAGAAGAACTCGAAAGGCTGCTGAACCAGCTCGGAGCCGTGCCCTTGCGATCGAAGCCCCGCGCCGCACCTGCCTCGACGGGAAAGCCGGACTGGTAGAGGGCCAGGCCTCAGCACTCCTCGGCAGCGATCCAACGAGTTCCTGCATCAAGGAAGAGCGGCGCCTCGCGGCGAAGCCTGAACGCTCTGCATTCAGGGTGCCTGGCGCGCATATCGGCGATGGCGTCAGGATGACAGAACCAGTGGTCCTGCTCGCTTCGAACCAGGCAATAGGTTTCGAGCGTGTCGTCTCCGACGAGCCTCTCGGCCGGGGTCTTCGAGAGCGGCGCGAGAACGCGCCGCCGGCCGCGAACCTGCCGCATCTTGCTCTGCATCGAGCAGTCGTTGACCATCAGCGGAAGACCACGCGCGGCGACCTCCCGCATCACGCGATGCGTCAACAGGCGGCTCTCCGGGTGATACTCGCTTCGATGACCGTCCTGGAACCGGATCACCTGCCGCGGCCCGTCCATCGAGGCCGAGCGAGTGCCAGGCTCATAGATCAGCTCGTGCAGATTCAGGAAGCGCACGCCGGCATGGGTCCAGTCGCGCAGCGCCGGCAGCAGGGTCCCGGCGTCGCGGGGCACGGAGGGGATTTCGACCGTCACGTTCCGGACGTGTCGCGCCGCCTCCCCAATGTTCCGCAAGACCGTCTTGTTCGTGTAACCGGTCGCGGCGGCGTTGAACCGGATCTCGTCGACACCCAACCCACCGAGCTGTCGGAGGATCTGCGGGTCGGCGAGCAACCCGTTCGTGTAGATCCAGAAGTACCGATCTGGCTCGGCTCTCCTGAAGCCGGAGACCCATTCGAGCAGTCGGGCGTTATCGAGAAAGGGCTCGCCGCCCGTGAAGCTGACGCCCGTGATGGTGGTCCGGGTGTGATTGTCGACAATTTGCCGGATGGAATGGCCAAATGCCGATCCGACGTGCTCCGCCGGTATCGACCCGGGGCTGTAACAGAAGTCGCAGTCGAGATTGCAGGCCATTCCGAGGAATATGCAGTCCCATGTGCCCGACTTGCAGGCGCGGCAGCCTGGTGACAAGTCGCCGAAGTGCAGGATCTCGCCATCGGCTTCGATGGTTGCCTCCGGAAGCTCGAGCCTGACGCGCTCTACGCGGGCGGCCCATTGGGTACGGATCTCGTTGAGATTGGAGCTCGGCGCCGGTGCCGACGCCAGACTGTCAAAGATCTCCTTCACGGCATGCGGAAGGCCGATGCCGCCGTCCATCTTCGTCAGCATCCGGCCAATCCCCCGAAGTAGCTCAGCCGTTCGAGCAGGGTCTCGTCTTCTCCGCGGAGCCAATCGGAAGGGCAGCGGTCGCGAAAGAACACCGTCAGGCGCGCCACAGTCGAGTCGAACACGTCTGCCGGCACGCCGGGCCGGTGATGGGCGGCAAGCAGGTACAGGCCGCCGTAGTGCTCGTGAGCGGGAAAGCGGTTGGCGCGAAAGCTGAGCGCCAGATTGCGGTCAGCCAGGAAGTCGCGGGCGGCCCAGAGCGTATCCTTCAGCGGCGTCCTGCGTGGCGCGTCATCAACCCACGACGCGGGGTCGTACGGAGCTGCCGCCACCGCCGTGGTCGAGGGCGGAATCATGTCAAAGGCCGGCGTATCCTGTGGCAGCCTGGAGTGCGCCAGCCAAAACGCCGGGCTCGTGAGCGAAGATCCCTCCCGGACGTCCGGGTGGCAGAGGCCGACGTTGGAAGCGCCGAGCCGGGTCTCGAGCGTCGCCAGCCATGGCTCGACGTCGTCCTGAAAAAGCACATCGTGGTCGACGAAGAGGAGGCCCTCGGCATTGCAGAGCGAGCGGCGGACCACCGAGTCGATGACCCGGGCGTGTTCGGCAGGCTCATGATCCGGGTACGGGATCTCCGACACACAGGAAGGCAGACGTTCGCGGAACCGCTCCTTGGCGTCGGCGCGCTTCCCGACCTGGACGACGTGAATCCGGCGGACGTCGGAGCTGACTCGCGACACGATGCTGTCCAGGCACGCCAGCCCGAGACAGTTCGACCACCACGAGATGACGACCACGTCGCTCGTCATTACCTGTCCCTGTCCGGCCGGACGTCGCCGGTCGACTCGATCGCGGAAACGTCTTCTGCTGCGTCGAGAATCCAGGCTTGCGCGACTCGCCGCTGGACGAGGCAGCGGAATCCTCCGAGGATGCGCCCGGGATGATCGGATGATGGTGGCCGCGCGGAGGAATCGCCCAGGCCGAGGTCACATTGCTCGGGACACCCGCGGGCGCAGTGATGCGAGTTGATGCAGCCTGCACAGGCCGAAGGGATGTCCGCCGCCCGGCGACGCATCGCGTCAAGGAGGTCGACATTCAGGACGAACTCGCCGCGTGACGAGTCGAGCCTGCCAATGGCGCAGGGGCGCATAGCGGCGCCCGTGGCGGGCTGGTGAACAAAGCACGGGCTGGCGAGGCCTTCCGGCGTGATCTGCAGGACGTTTCGCAGCACGTTGCAGTACGGCCCGTGCAGTTCATCGAGACGAACGCCCGAAAGCGTCAACCTGCATCCCAGTGCCCGAGCGGTCCGATCGGCTGCGAGAAACGCCTCGGCGAATGGCTGCGCGTCCTCTTCCAGGAATTCAGGCCGCCGCCCGCCTGACCAACCGTAAACCGGCTCGAATCGCATCTCGGTAGCCCCCAGGTGCTCGTGGAGATACTCGACGATCTCGCTCTGGCGGTCCATCGAACGACGGGTGATCGTCGTGCGCACCGCGAACCGGCCGCCGGCTTCCGCCAGGACGCGCGCCGTGCGTTCCACCTGCTCGGAGGAATTGGAGCCGTCAGACCGCGGCCGCTGCCGACCCTGAATATCGGGAGGCCCGTCGCAGGATATCCCTGTCAGGCTGATGTGGCCTGCGACCCACCGGGCCGCGTCTTCCCCGAACATTCCGTTGGTCGCCATGTAGCCGAACCAGTCCAGGCCGTGCTCGGTGGCGATCTGCCGGGTTGCCGAAACGAGCAGTTCCACCAGCGCGGGGTGGACCATCGGGTCGCCCCCGCCGTGCAGTACGAAGCGAAACGGCATCGCGCGTTCGACGCACGTCCGCGCGACCAGCCGGGCTGCAGCCACGACCACGGCTGGATCGACCGTGGTGCCGGCAGTCTGGGCCTGGGAGCCGTGGGGCTGTTGCCGGTCGGTGCCGTAACAATACGGGCAGCGCAGCTGGCACTGATTGCTCAAGTAGACCGTCAGGCATTCGGGCGCGAAGGCGGCGCCGGCTCGATCCCGCCATCGCCGCGAGGCGTCGGCCCCGGCCTCTTCGAGATCGCGGGCGATTGACGCGTCAGAAGCGAGCGACGGAGGCTGGCCCTCCAACCACGCGCGTTGAATCCGGGCCGACTGGGCGGCCGACACGACCGCCAGGCGCCCGGGAGCGTAGAGGACAACGCGCCCTCCTGGAGCGTCCAGCTGGTACACGGGCAGATGTGGATGAGCCAGCATCACGGAGCCCGCTTCGCGCAGCCCGGGACCTCGGGCGCGTCGCGTGGATGACACATCGCGTCGATTGGACGCCCGGGCGCGAGGACGCCGGGCGAGCGAAAGCGGAGCACGGCCGCGGCCAGGCAGCCCCCGACGCACTCGCCCGACGCTCGATGGGCACATGATGCACACTCGCGGTAGATGCCGATCTTCCTGTACGGCCGGAGCATCTCCGTCATCCGCGCGCGCACCTGGTCGGCCCGGTATGCGTCTGACCATGCAACGCGGCAGAGGCCAGAGAGCGGGTAGCAGGGCACCAATGTCCCGTCCGGCAGGATGTCGGGGACCGGTCCGCAGCACGATCCGATGGTGCGGGAGGCCGCATCCGGCGGCAACGGGGCGTCATCGGAGAACATACAGGTACGAGCCCGCAATCGTATTCCACCGCGACGCCGCGCTCTGCCATTCGGGCGGAGATCTTCGAGACGGTCCGGCCGATCCGAGGGTAATCTTTCGGCCGGGCGTACGCGTTGTTCCCGTCCAGCTGCGGGTGTGCGACGCCCAATCGCACGGATTTCACCTCGCGATGTGATTCAACCGCCGCGACCAGCGCGTCGACCTCTCCAGCTGCTCCCGACAGCGTGAGCCCGGGGATGATCCGTGACCCCAGGCGATCCAGCACGTCCTGCCGGCGGGGCAGGGCGCCTGTTCCGATGTTGACGAGCACCGAGATCTCGCCAGGCGCCATGCGCTCGAGGCGCTGCAAGGCGGCTTCAGGCAGGAGACCGTTCGAGAAGACGAGCAGCCTGAAGCCCTGTCGCACGGTCTCGTCCACCATCCAGCAGAAATCGTCGTGCAGCGTGGGCTCGCCGCCCAGGAGACGGACCTGGCTGATTCCCGACCGCCGCAGAAACGTCAGCACCTCGTCGAACTGCCATGGATTCATCGAGGTGGCGGCGACCGGCACGCGATCCGCCAAACCGCGGGCAAAGCAGTAGGTGCACTCCTGCTGACACGCCAGCGTCACTGAGACGTTAGCCATGGACGTCTCCGTCCTCGAGCCATCCGTCATCGGTCCATTGGCGAAATCGTCCCTCGATCCACGCGGAGGCAGACGCCGAGTCGCAGTGCGCAAGCGCCGCAATCATCGCGACCATGCGAGGATATTCGACGTTCCGGACGACGAAGTCCCACAGGGCCGCGTCGGGATAGCCGAGCTCGGCGGACGCGCCGGTGTCGGTGCGAAGCAGGGCCGTCCCTCGTGTTTCGACGACCCACTTGGTGCCTGGGTGGCACTGAAGTGGCAATCGGCGGCCGTTCTGGGCGAGAGGACGGTCAGGCATGGGCGTCTTGCCGGTCGGTGAGCAGATCGGTGCTGCGAAGAGCGATGCGCTCGAGGGATGAGCGGTCGTCGAGCAGCCGATCCAGGGTGTCGTGCGCGTCGAGTTCGGAAAGCAAACGAAACACGACGAGCAGCCGCGTCTGGATGCAGAAGTCGTCGTAGGTGTCCGGGCAGCCGGGAAACGAGTGATTGACGTGGCACCCGCCCGCGCAGTGCCATCGCGCAAGACATCCCCGGCACCGGCCCCGGCTGGCAGTAAGCTCGCGGATCCGCGCGAGCTGGGGATCGTGGATATCGAGCGTGCCTGGCGCATCGAATCGCCCGAAGTCGAGGTCCATCGCCTGTGATTGCCAGTCCCGCTGGTCCAGGTAACACGCGCTCACGCGGCCATCCGGCGACACGATCATCGAGTCGCGACCGACAGGGCAGGAGCTGTGGCGGATTTCGGTAATCGATGACGCGGAGTGGATGGCCTCGGTCCCGAACGAGGCAGCGACGACGAATGCGCGAGCACACTGCACCGCGAACTGCCAGGGATCGGGAGGCTCGAGCCCGGCAGCCTCGCTCTGAGGTGTCGGCTGAAGCGTTTCGAACACGATGCCAGACGGGTGGAACGATTCGCAGAACCACTGCGTCAGGGCCGGAAGCGAGGCCACGGTGTCACGCGTAATGCACGCGCGCAGGCACAACCGGGAACCTGAGCGTCCCAGCGCCAGCGCATTGCGCGCCAGGGTCGCAAAGCTCGTTGATCCATTGCGCGACGGCCTGTGCCTCTCGTGAATCTCTTCCGGGCCGTCGAGCGACAAGACGACGGTGTCAAAGTAGTCGGCGACGAACGCGCAGCGTTTCGCGTCGAAGCACCCGTTGGTTGCCACCTCGAATCGAGCGGTCAGCCCGAGTCGGGCTGCGGTCGCCCGCGCGTGATGAACGGCTACGTCCACAACCTCAGGGGCCTGGAAAGGTTCCCCGCCGAAGAAGTGGACCGGCAAGCTCGACAAGCCGGCGGACTTGGCGTGACGCCCGAACCAGTCCACCGCCCCGATCGCCAGATCCGGATCCATCTCCTCCGTTGCCGGGCCCATCGAGCCGAACCCGCAGTACCGAGCAGGCGAGGTTGCACGCCCGCGTCGGAATCAGGCCGAGGAACTCCGGGCTGATCGCGCCTGGGTTCGGACCGGGTTCCGGCATCGGGTCAGCCGTGATCAGACGCTCGAGCTCCTCGAGCCCAGCGACCGGTGCGCGGGACTCGCGGAGGAGCAGTCGGGCCAGGGCGGCTTGATTGACCATCGCGGTCGCGCCGTGCAACGGAGCGTGCGACGAGCCACCGATCGTAAACCGGCACCGCGTACACGGAATCGGTCCGGTGTGCAGGGTGACGAGGCGGTGGCAGGACCGGTGTCGTGTGAGTCTCCACGGTCGACGCGCGGCGCGATCGGGCCGGCAGGGTCAGCAGATCGACGAGCGACGAGGCCGGCCGACTCGGCCCGGAATGGATCGCGCGGGACGGTTCAGGGCAGACTCGAAACGAGGGTTAGTATACACGCGCCCCGGCCCGCGAAGAGTCGCCCGACCTCCGGGTTACCGACGCAGGCGGGAAGGGGCTCAAAGGGGAAACCCGAACGGCTCGCGCGGTGAGGATCGATCCGATCCGAGCGATCGCGAGTCGTTGCGAGCTTGACGGGTACGAGCCGCGAACAGATAATGTTGCCGCCTGACTCGCGTGTCTGTCGGCGAGACGCGCGACCCCCTCGAACGGCACGACCGCCGATTCTTCTCGACTGGCAGGAGGTGCTCACGATATGTCCGATCGCCCGGACCATGAACTCAAGCCTGTGGATTCGGTCAGCCCGCAACCCGACCAGGCCGCTCCACGCCTCTACAAGCTGGTGCGGCGTGGTGACAGCGGCATCCATGGCCGGCGGGACTTCGTGCGGAAGCTCGCAGCCGCGGCGGCGGCCACGGCCGGAGCCGGCGCGCTGGCAGGATGTGACTCCGCGTACGATATCGTGACTGGTCCGAGCGCGGATCCGTGCCGCTGCCACGTGGTGTGCGCGTGTGACACGCAGGGCAGCAAGGGCGCCCACCAGGAGAGCCAGTGGAGCGGGAACGTGTGCACCTGCAACACGGTGTGCACGTGCAACACCGTGTGCACCTGCGACAGCCAGGGCGGCGGAGGCGGCTCGTACTACTACCCGAACTGATCCAGGCTGCAGGTATTGGCGCGGACACGGTCGTTTTCAACGGGATGCAGGAGCCGGAAGGGGTAGGCATGAAAGCAGCTCTGTTGACTCTGGTTGCCGTCGTTTGCCTGGCGGTCGCGCCGGCCGGTGCCCAGACCTGGTTGGTGGGCGGTCCGCAGCTGAACGGCGTGAGCGGGTCCGGAGAAGGCGGCAACAAGTTCGATGGCTTCGGGAAGAACATCGGGGCCATGGTTGAGCTCGGCGTCAGGTTTCCGAAAGCCAAACTGGCCATCGCCATGCAGTTGGAGTGGTACAAGGCGGCCAACTCGGTCGGCACGTCCTCTGCGAATGCGACGTTTCTGGTGCCGTTCGGGTTCGAGATCCGGTACTTCCTGGCGAAGAGCGGAAGCATCGTGCCCTACATCGGCCTCGGCACTGCGTGGAGCCGCATGTCGTTCGACAGGATGCAGGGAGGCGACAACCAGTGGCTGGTGCAGGCCGCTCTCGGGCTCCAGATGCGGCTGGCGAACGGAAAGTTCATCGTCCAGCCCAGCGTCAAGCCCTACGTCGTCGTCAGCAACAGCCTGGAGCAGTCGTCGGGGCTTCAGGGAAGCCTCTTGATCGGGACCTCCTGGTAGGCGGCTGCGAGCTTCCGGATGTCAGCCCCTGGTGATCCTTCGGCGTTTCGCGACGTCTTCTGCATTCCGCACGAGGACAAGTTCATCGTCTATCTGCCACTTGGCGGCGTCATCATGCTCGCCAATGCGGATTTCGTGAACCTGCTTCACCGGGCGCGCCTCGGCGATCAATCGGCCCGCGCCCAGCTCGGGCTCGACAAGTCCCTGGAATCGGATCTGCTGGACGCCGCGCCGGCAGGCGTCGCCCCGTGCAGCCGCGCGCCCCTCGCAGCCTTTGCGCCGACCAGCGTGTCGTTGTTCCTCACCAGCCGATGCACACTGCGGTGCACGTACTGCTATGCCTCGGGCGGCAGCGGATCGACCGACATGCCCTGGGACATGCTGACCGCGGTCCTGGATCAGATCCTTGACCACGCGGTCGGCGCCCATTCACCGGTGATGAGTGTCCATTTCCACGGCGGCGGAGATGTCAGTGCGGCCTGGCCGCTGCTGGTGCGCGCACGAGACTATCTGGGGACCATCGCCGCGAAGGCCGGCCTTGCCGTGTCGACCTCGACCGGTTTGAACGGGATGCTCGACGCGGAACAGCGGCAGTGGATACTTCGAAACATCGACACCGCCACCGTTTCACTGGATGGGCCTCCGGAGATTCAGAACCGCCAGCGGCCGAGGCCCGGCGGCGGAGCGTCCGCAGGGTGCGTCGAGGACACGCTGAAGACCTTCGACGAGGCAGGCTATCCCTACGGCCTGCGGTGCACGGTGACCGAAGCGAGCGTCGATCGCCTGGAGCATGTCGTCGAGTACATCTGCGCGAACTTCCGCATGCGCGAGATCAAGGTCGAGCCGATGAATCCCCGCGGCCGGGCGGTCGGCACCGGCGAGCGGGCGCCCCGCGCCGAGGCGTTCGTCGAGCACTTCCGGCGCGCGCGACAGGTGGCGAAGAGAGCCGGACGTGAGCTGGTCTACTCGGGAGCGCGGCTGGGCGCCACGACCAACGTGTTCTGCCAGGCGGCCGGGCAGTCGTGCGGCGTGACGCCCGAGGGGTGGCTGACCAGTTGCTACGAAGTGCTGTCGCCCTCCGATCCGCTCTCCGAGGAGTTCTTCTACGGCAAGTACGATCCGAATTCCCGGCGCCTGGTTGTCGATGAGCCACGGCGGCAACGGCAGAGGAAATGGTCCGTTGACCAGAAGCCGTACTGCGAGCGATGCTTCTGCAAGTGGCACTGCGCCGGAGACTGTCCCGCCAAGTCTGGGATCAGCGGCCAGCGCCTGTTCGCAGGAGCGACCGACCGATGCTACATCGCGAGGGAACTGACCAAGGATCTGCTGCTGGCCGCCCTCGAGGGCGACGCGGGCCAGGCTCCTGGCGCAACGACCGGGACGACCGCCGAAACCTGTTCGTAATCCGGGGGCACGAGCCAGCCATGCCGCGCCTGCGAGGCCTCGCACTGCCGGTGACGCTCACGTTGCTCATCGCCGCCTGCGGCGGAGGGCAGAAGGGCGGACAGCCGCCTCCGGCGCCACCGGCGGCACGGACGTCAATCCTGTTCGTCACGCTCGATACGACTCGCGCTGACGCGATCGGGCCGGAGGCGGTCGGCATCCGCACGCCGGCCTTCGATGCGCTCGCGTCGAAGGGCAGGCGCTTCCGCCAGGCCTACGCCACCGTTCCCGAAACGCTCCCGTCGCACGCCTCGATGATGACGGGGCTCTATCCGGCGGGCCACCTCATTCACGAGAACGGCCGGTTCCTCTCAGACACCTATCCGGTGTTGGCCGAGCGGCTCCACCAGGCGGGCTACCGGACCGCCGCGTTCGTGTCGTCGTTCATTCTCGCTCGCCGTTTCGGGCTCGCGCGCGGGTTCGACCTGTACGACGATCAGCTGCAGCCGGGGCGAGAAGAACGATCGGCGGTCGACACCACCGATCGAGCGGTTGCCTACCTGGGCAAGGAATCCGGTCAGCCCCTGTTCCTCTGGGTTCACTACTTCGACCCGCACTATCCATACGAACCTCCTGAACCGTTCCGCAGCCAGTTTGCCGGGAACCTCTACCTGGGCGAGATTGCCGCGATGGACCAGCAGCTGGGGAGGCTGGTGCAGGCCTTCGAGCAGCAGGTACGCGGGCCGACGGCGATCATTGTCGTGGGCGACCACGGAGAGGGACGAGGCGACCACGGCGAAGCGCTCCATGGAAACCTCCTCTACCAGTCGACGATGCACGTGCCGCTGGTCATCGTGACGCCGGCCGTTTCCGCCGGCGTCAGCGATCAGGCCGTCAGCGCTCGACGGGTGTTTCATACCGCACTGGACCTGGCCGGCCTCGACTCGACCCTGAGCCTGCGCGGGCCGGCGCACGAAGTGGTTCTCGGCGAGGCGATGAAGCCGTTCCTGGAGTACGGCTGGCAGCCGCAGGTGATGGCCGTTGAGGCCGGCCACAAGTCGATCCTGGCGGGCAGGATCGAGACGTACGACATGGCGGCTGACCCGCGCGAGGAGCGCGATCTGCAGCTCGGGCCCGGCCCGAAGCCGCCGGTCCCGGTTGCCCTCAGGGATTATCCCGTCCCGTCGCCAAGCGAAGCGCCGAGTTCCGTCAAGCTGGACGAGGAGGCCCGGCGGTCTCTGGCGAGCCTCGGCTACGTGAACGCCGGCGCGGCGCCTGTGGTTCGAAAGGATGCGCCCCGGCCGGCCGACATGGTCAGCCTGTTCGACGCGATGGAGAAGGCCTCGGGCCTCTTCGTCAGCGAGCGATACGCCCAGGTGATTCCGCTGCTCGAGAAGATCCTCGTTGCGGATCCGTACAACCTGGATGCGATGCTGCGCCTGGCGACCGCGCACTCCGCCCTTGGCCACGACTCCCAGGCAGTCTCCATGTTCCAGCGGGCGGCGGTCATCGCTCCCGGTTCACTGGATGTGCGCACCTATCTCGCGCTCCACTATGCGAGAGGCGCCGGCTGGGAGCGCGCCGTGCCGATGCTGGAACGCGTGGTTGCGGAGAGCCCGGAGCGGATGCCGGCCCTCGAAGCGCTCGCGACGCTCGAGGAGCGGCAGGGAAGGCTGCGCGAGGCGATCGAGCTCCGCAAGCGGATATACCTACTTCGAAGCGCCACACCCGCAGAACTCGTGCACCTCGGCCAGACGGCCATGGAAGCCGGCCAGACGGCGCTGGCGATTGACTCGTTCCAGAAGGCCCGGGGCACCCTGGGGCAGGCGTTCTCTCACGACCTCGAGTTGGGCGTGCTCTATCTGGCGAACCGCCAGTATGAGGAGGCACGAGCGTGCCTGGACCGCGTGCCGCCCACGCATCCCGAATACGCGATGGCGCTGTTCAAGCGGGCGCAGGTCAGCGTGCTGCTCAACGAGCCTGATCGCCTGGCGCGCATCGGGCTCGCGAGGCGTCATGCTGACGCGTCGACACGGGAACTCATTTCGCGGGAGCGGTTGTTTCAGAACGTCAGGACGCCGTAGCAGCCCCGCGTGAAAGCCGATCTGCCAGAGAACGGCTGGACGCGTGGCGGCCCGACGGATCCCCGCACCGATGCGCGTACACAGGAACGGGCCCGGCGGCCGTCAGGCTACCGGGCCCGTGGTGTCTTGATGGGTCGTTCGGGACTAGAACTGGAACCGCGCCGCGATCTGGAACCGGCGCGGATCGAAGTACGACCGGAATTGTCCGAACAGCGGACTGTGCAGGCTCGGCTGCGGGTTGTACCCCGTCTGCTTGTTGAAGACATTGAACATGTCCGCCGCCAGCTGGAAGTTGAACCGTTTGGCGATGCGGATATTCTGCGTGTAGTTCAGGTCGAGCTGATAATGCGCCGGCGTCATGCGGGAACCCGCAGGCTCCGCGTTGCGCGCGCTGTCGCTGGTGCTCGTCGTCAGCAGGATGTACGGCTCGTAGCTCTGGGCTTCCCACGGCTGCCCCGACTGGTAGATCGCAAAGGCGCCGACGCTGCCGTTCCAGGCGAACTGGTAGTAGCCGTAGAGTTTCAGCATGTGCCGGCGGTCGCCATGCAGATTGCCGTACTTCATATCCCACATTTGACGTCCCGCGCCGTCGCCGATGTTCGACGACCCGATGAAGGTGTTCATGTCATTGACGGCGCCGGTTGTGTTGTCCTGGTCGAAATTGCCGAAGTAGTGGCTCCACGTATACGAGCCGCGGACGAACGCGTTCTTCCCCCGCCACTCCGACTCGGCCGTGACCTCGTAATACTTCGTGAACGCGCCATCCAGCTCCGTGATGACGTACGAATTCTGGGTGCCGCCGCTCCCAATCTGTCCAAGCTGGTCGGCAAGGTTCGGGATGTAGTACGCACGCGGCACCCAGGACGGCGGGTTGAAGGCCAGCCGCGCGTTGTTGTTCGTGTCCTCCCAGAAGTGGGTGGCATGGCGATAGCGGGCGTAGAGTCGCGCCGACCAGTCCGGCGTGATCTGCCGCGCGGTTCCGAGCAGGAACTCGTCGACCTGCCGCGGATTCAGGTTCGGGACAAACAGCTTGCCGGTCGACGACGCGACGGGCGACACGCCGTACAGGACGCCGCTGGCATCGAAATAGGCGTTGATGGTGACCGCCAGGTTGCGCGCCCAGGACGCAGCCCTGGGCAGCGAGCTGCCGGCGGGGTTGTACTTCGCATAGCTGGCGTAGACGGTGTCCTTCCCGTTGTAGGACCACGTCGCGCCAACGCGCGGCTGGATCATCCGCTTGAGCGGGATGTCGTACATTTGGTACTGGGTCCCGGTCGAGCCAAGTGAGAAGCCGGAGAGGGTGGAGGAATCGTTGCGCAATCCCTGGCCATACAGCGTGTCGTGGCTTGCCAGCACTCCGAGATTGACCGAGAGATTCCGCCACGCGATGTTGTCGTTGAATTCGACGTTCGTCGACCGGTATTCCGAGTGGATCGTCGGCACAGCGCCGATCGACTGTTGCTGGAAGGCCGCGATGTAGTACGCCGGGACGCCGTTGAAGCCCAGGCTCGCGCTGCGCCCTCCCGGCACGGTGACGGATCCCCAGCCGTTCGAGCTGCGCAGCAGATCCTCGGAATCGGTGTACCACTGCAAGCCGAGGTGCACGTCGTTCCGTACCACGCTGCCGAGCGTGACGTCGTAGGCGACCTGGGCGGCATTGCGGAAGAAATCGTCCTTGTCGAATGTGGTTCCGTAGCCGACCGTGCCGCCCCCGGTGGCGACGCCGTTCGACACGTAGCCGTACCGGTCGATGAGCGGCTGGATCCACGAATTGTAGGCAGCCTGCCCGGCAATCGGCGCCGGCACCGTCAACAGCCCGATCTGGTCCAGGCGAGAGGTGTCAAGCCTGGTGCCCAGATCGGTGCTGATGGTCACGTTGGCGAGGTTGTCGGGGCGTCCCTGGGTCGGGTTCCTGAAGTTCGTGTGACTTGAAGGACAGCACACTGTGCGAGCCGATGATCCACGAGCCGTCGGCCGTCGCAATGTTCTGCGAGGACTCGTTGCCGGACCCGGTGGTCGACGTGGAGTTCTGAGCGAACAGATCGCTCTTGGCGAGCGTATGCGAGTACCGGTAGCTCACGTTGAGAAGCACAGAGTTGATCGGCGTGAAGGTCAGCTTGCCGAAACCCTCGTCGCGCGTGAGCGAGTAATCGGGAAGATTGCCGTACAGGTTCGCCTGGTTGTGGCGAAGCCGCTGCGGGCGATAGTAGGAGCCGTAGAAGAACAGCTTGTTGGCAATGACGGGGCCGCCAACGTTGCCGGTGAGCCAGATGCGGTCCTGCTGGCACTTTGCCGGACGTTTTCAGTCTCATCAACCTCAATTAAGTCGAGCGACAGCTGTTTGGCAGCATCCAACCCTGGCATCTCAACATGGAGTGCGCTCGCGCTGCTTTGGAGGATCTGATCAATTGATCTCTGGATAGCCTGAAAAGACCAGGTAAATTCGCCTTGATCCTGGTCCAGGGTTACAGCCCAACGCAGACGGGGGATGGAGAGATAAAAAGGTACGGACACATCTTCATGACCAGAATGCTTCCATATCAAATTTAGACCAGCCTGGGTTGTTTCGGGTGATATGAGAACTTCCCAACCGAATAACTTTTGATTAACTGCAACACCCTCGCTACCACTTTGTACTTCGCACCGGGCATTCTCAGGCAGTCTCATAATCACTGTCTGAGCTTCAGGCCCGGCAGGTCCTGGGAATAGAGCTGGTTTCAGCCCGTGTATAGCTAATTTTGGCCAAAGACGAAAACGGAATTCGATTTCATCATCGATTGGACCACTCAGGCAGACGGTGTAAGCACCAACCGGTGACTGCCCCAACACCCCTGAAAGGTCAAGGTCTGCCCAATTATCCCGAACATGGATGTTATTTTGATAATTCCCTAGCTGGCAGCTGATATCTAATTCGGGGTCTGCTGGTCCAACGGAAGATAACTTTATCCTCCATCGATCCAGCTCACGGTGAATAGGCATATCGGGGCGGATTGGAATATGTAGCTTTGGGATTTCACCAATAAATAACTGCGTTCCACTTGGGTCGACATCATGCGGCTCAGGCTCGCCCTGAAGCTCCGGCATGGGTAGCTTGCCGGCAATTGGAATGGGCAAGCCAACCAGCTGTCCATCCCTCAACATCTGCACCGTTGAGGAATGGCTTAAATCCCAACCATTCGCCTTCCAGCCCTTCCAGGCCCCAAAAAGGTTGCCATAAACACGGGAGGGGTGATCCGTTCCTTCCAATTGCAAATTGATGCTTGCAGGGTATACCAGAAGCAATTCTTCCGCTGGCAGTGGATCTCCAGGGTGTAATAAAACTCCATCTTTCCCTCTGAAGGCGATGATCTGATCCGCTTCATCAGATACCTTCAATCGAATTGACCATTCACGCAGAGCTTCGGTGATTTGATCTGCTGAGTGGTAAATAAGAGATATATTTACAGATTTTGGAGTAGCTTCTAGTGGAAGATAGAGTTCATCAGTGACCATGTTTTGCCGTTGCATTTTTACTTTACAAGGTCGTTGTATCAAAATTGATGATTCAGAAAAGCTGATATGCCATTCTAATTGGCCATCTGCATATCGCAGTGGAATCTCCTGCTCAGGTAAACGAACGAATAAATGCCCTCGATCATAAAAGGGTGTAAATAGAAGGACGGGCTTGCGGAACCGAATCTTTAATCCCCTCTCCGCAGGGGTAAGCACGTCCTGGACGAAAGTCTCAAAGGCTTCAATGATGTGTTCAGGTAGGTCAACCTCATCTGCCGACAAGATCGAGTCTTGTTGACGGTAATGACGGGCAAGCTGCCGGGAGGATTCGAAGAACTCGACACCAAATTCACCGCTGTTCTCCAAAAAGTTTCGGACTGGAGCATCCACATGGAAGACAGTATCCAGGATGGTTTGTAATGCCAGGCTGGATGGGACATCGTTCAGCTCAGGGCGATCCACGGAGGGCAGCACGATAAATCGAAAATAATCCGGCAATGAATAAACCGGGATGCCACCGTGAAAGCGAATAGTTGTTACATAAGGATTGTTTACATCTTCAAAGTCAAAGGTACGCAACCCTAATGTTTTAACCTTATGTACAATAAGTTTGGTGCCACGTTCGGTTGAAAAAGTGGTTTCGTTCTGCTCCGATCTCGTCCGCCAATGCCCCCCAATAGTCCCTTTCGGTATTATAGGCACTGAAGAATGTTAACAGAGAGAGAAAGGTGAAGTGGTATTGGTTAAAGAGTAACTGAGTTGTGCGAGGTAAGCCAAATTGCTTGATACTGGCCCGGACACCTGTGCTAATGTCTTCCATTTCGGGGCGTGTAAGGCCAATCTCGCTGATCATCCTGAGCTTGCGCTGGAAGGCCGGTTGTAAACGTTTTTCCCACTGCTCTAAAGTTGGCATAGGTATCAGAATAATGGATCTTGTTTGGGTTGGCGGTCTGCCCGATGCAGGGCATTGTCGTAATACATCTTGAGGGCCGGGTCTTCCTGAAGCACTTGTTCCGGAAGGCGTTCAGCTACTTCCAAAATCGTCGTGTAGTCACGCTCCCGCCACGCAAGGCTAAAGCCGGCACGCACCGCTTCACTGCGGAAGATTCGCAGCTTGCCTTTACTTTTACGATATTCTGTGAACTCTCGAAGAAGCAGCCTCTCGCGCAGTTTCTCTAAATCAGCCTGATGTTCCGGATCGGGGGTGTACCAACGTTCTGTTTCGTCTTGCAGGAAGTTTTCTTCAAGTATCTCGCGCAGCTCGGGTAATTTTTCGTGCCTCTCCTGGTGGAGCTGTTGGATAAATTTCGGTTGCAAATCCTGATAAGTCTGAGGTTGACCTCCCAAAGTTGTATCAAGTGCTTGGCGCAGCCATTGTACGGCTGATTTCTCATCGGTCACAAACAGGGCAAGCTGTTCAACGCGCTCAGCTTTCAAACGTAATTTATCATAATCAGCTGCTTGGGCTGGGGTGAAATACATGCCATCGCGCTCCAAAAATTTTTGCACTAGTCCTTGGTAAAACTCACTTGCCGATAAGGGAATATTTAACCCACGCACCAGATGAAAAGCAACCATCCGATCATAGAGTAAGTAAGCTTGACGTTCTGTCAATGTTTCAATCATGCCATTTTCAATATCTGGTATTGGAAGTTGTTCCAGATGTTGCCGTATGAAAGTCCAAGCCCCTTGAATACTACCCGCATTCAATTTTAAATTGTTTTTCGAAATTCTTTGATGGTTTATATGCAGAGATTACTAAATCTTGTTTTACAGCTGCAGTCGTTGTGACCTGTTTAATAGTGCCTTGTTGTTTATCTAAGGTACGTACATCAGCGACCATAAAACCTGCGCGTAATATTGCTTCTTGAATTGCATTCCAAACAGAATTCTGCGAATTATGAAATTCAATCGTCATCCAACGTCCAGGTTTTAATACTCGGTAGAATTCTGAAAACACTCCTCCATTAAAAATTGATATTCAGGTATTCCTTTATGTTGAATAACTTATTAACAATTGCCTCTGATAGATTATTGGTAAACGTACCTAACCATGATTCCCAAAGGAAATTCAACTCCGAATACATTATATTTCCACCAAAAGGTGGATCAACAAATATGTAATCGATTGTAGAAGATTGGATTTGCACTTGCGAGCTAGAAGATGTGGAAATTAGGTTATTAGTGCATTTTTCATAAAAACCAAGATATTTGATGATGTCCTTTATTCGGTAAGCAATCATATCTAAGACTGAATACTCAATGGAGTTTGAAGGTATATAA
>CAWFQE010000013.1:0-318478 GCA_963817885.1 uncultured Acidobacteriota bacterium
GAAGACGCGCAGAGTAGGATTCCATGTCTGAAGGAGAAGGCTCTGCAAATGCACGGCGCCCAACTGGCGTACCACTACCTCGGGCCCAACAGCAATCGGGCGGTAGTCGAACTGACCGAGGCCTGCGGCATCACCACAGTCAGGTACCTCCTGGCAGGCGCGGCAGTTGGCTTCTGGGTACCGTTCACCCCGCCATGGCAATGACACCTCTAGCTCGTGTCGTGATTCGCTCCCGGATCGCCTGGCTCAAGGTAGCGATGGTGGGGCTTACGGCCTGCCTCGCTACTGCCTGTATGGACAGCTTAGAAACGAGGCCATTCGACCACAGTCTCGGCGATCTCTCGAGCGCCGACCGTATCGAAGTGGCGATCGCAGGGGTCACGCCGGTCGCGACGATCACTGAACGCGACCGGGTCAGGGCTGTGGTCGCGGTCGTGGAACGCTACCGCACCAGTTGGATCGACGTATGGAGCGGCGTCGCGGGCGAGCACGTCGTCACCGTCTACTCTGGCAAGAAGGTGCTGACCAGCTTCGGAATCGGGCCGGCCGGCATCAACGACGGTTCGTATGTGAGGCGGCTGTCCAAAGCGGAGCTGGATGAGCTAGTTGGCCTGTTGGGTATTCCGCCGCCTGAGCCACCGCCCGCGCGCCGTTGAGGGACGGCCGAGATCGACGAGTTGATCCCGCTTGTTGGGTATCCGGTACATCCCGCTGTTCCCCCCGGTGTACGCTCAGCCGCGTGACTTCGCCGTGGTCCGTGCTTGCCTGAAGAGACGTTCGCACCGGTAGGGCGTAGCAGCGACTTGTCGGGCGAAAGCGTTGATCGAAGCCGGTAAGCATCGCGATGCGGCTGGACCTCCCGGCAGTTCTTGGGGTCGTCGAGACAGATACCTGTCGGCTCCTCGGCACGAGCCGGCCGGTCGAGACTACCTCACGCCGCGCGTCGCAGCCCCTCTAATGCTAAGGTGTGATGCCATGCAGGAGATGTTCTGGCTTTCCGAACCCTCGTTCGCGAGGCCGTACACTTGGTTCCTAGTCGCGGTGGCGGCTGTCAACGTCGTTTGCGCAGGGTGGCTGTCGTGGCGCCTTCTCGGTGGCGTGTCGCGACGTCGTATCGCACTTGACAGTGTGCTCGACGGGGCGGTGTCCTCGAACGATCTTGCGTACGCGGCGCTCGCGAACCGTATTCCGCGCGAGGCGTTATCCGAGGAACGTCTCACTCAGTTGCGATCCGGGTCGCGGGGCGCTTCGGATGCCGTTCTGCGCACACTGCGGGCGGCAGACGCCCTATTCGACTATCGCTGGCGGCGCTTGGCGATCTGCGTCTCGTCGACGTGGGACCTGATGCGCCTGGTCCTGGTCGCGGCCGCATTCATCACCGCGTACGGGTTTCTCCCCACGTGGGAGTATCTCTCACTTGGCGACAGCGCCAGCGACGCCGTTCCGGCACGCATGAAGGAACTGTACGAGGCTGGCGAGTACACGCTGGCGAGGCTCGCATTGGGGCTCGGCGTCGCGGGCGGGCTGTGTGCGATGGCGATGGTGTTCGACTGGTGGCTCGAGCATCGCCTCGTGTCTTGGAAGCGCCTCTACGCCGGGGCGAACGATGCCCTGTCGGCAGGCCGATCGCGTCACGCGTCTGAGCTGTGACGCCATGGAGACGTTCTGGCGCTTCGAGCCGTCGTTCGCAGAGCCGTACACCTGGCTCCTGGTCGCGGTCGTGGCCGTTACCGTTGTTCGCGTGGGTCGGCTGTCGTGGAGTCTGTTCGGTGGCGTGCTGCCACGTCGGATCGCGCTCGATCGTGTGCTCGACGGCACCGTGTCCCCGGACGACCTCGCGCGCGCGGCGTTCGCGAGTCGCGTCTCGCACGGGGCGCTGTCAGCAGACCGCCTCGCGCAGCTGCGCGCGGGGCCGCGCATCGATCTGGAGAAACCCCTGCGGACTCTGCACGTGGCCGACGCCCGGTTCGACGACCGCTGGCGGCGCCTAGCCACTGGCGTCTCGGCGACGCGGAGCTTGATCCGGCTGACGCTCATCGCGGCGACGTTGAGCGCGGCTTACGCGTTCTTGCCCAAGTGGGAGTACTTCGTCGCGGTAAACGCCCGCTACCCTTCGCTCGCGGGTGTGATGGGGCTGTTCGAAGCAAGCCATTGGACGCTGGTGCGGCTGTCGCTGGGCTTTGGAGTGGCGGGCGGGCTGTCCGTCGTTGCAGTGGTGTTCGACGGGCTGCTCCAGTATCGGCTCGCGGCGTGGAAGTAACCTCTATGCCACAGCACGGGACGCGTTGGCGGACGGTGATCCGCTCGAATGACCACGGTGTTGGCGGACCGGCGCCGCCGGCGAAGGGTCCGTCAACGGCGAGCACCCGCCAGGGCGCCCGCGAGCCGACAGGTCGGCGTGCGGTGCGGGGTTTCGAGGGCGCTGTGAACTGCGGGGTGAACCGCTACATGGCCTTTCTCGCGGTGTACCTCCGAGTGAGCGGGACGGCGGTTACCGCCCGGTGAGCCGCGTGGCCGGCGCTGATGCTCGGTGCAGAGTGTCAGGTCGCTCACGCCGCTCGCCGCAGCGCTTCGACCTGCCGCAACCACCCGTCCAACTGGTTCCAACTCGCGAAAATGCGGCTCACTTCTTTCCTTAAGGATTTTTCGATCTCCTGGCGCTGATCGGCGGCGTCGTTCTCATCTTGACAGCCAATCGCCGCGTCTAGTGTGCTCGCCGCCTGCGCCTGAAGGCTTGGCAGAACGTGCGAATCAGGCATCGAAATCGTCGAGATCGCGCTGGGGATCGAGCCCACGGAATCTTCCGCGACGTCTAATCGCATCACGATTTGCTGCCGATCACCCTGCTGCCGATCACGTAGCCCCATCGCACCGAGCCGAACGTGATCAGCGTCAGCAGATACGAGAACACGCCTTGCACGCAGCGCGCATCCGTCAATCCTGCGTCGCGCAACGTGGCGGCGTATTTCGACGTGTGCCGCACGTCGACGATGAGCACGCGCCCGCCAGGCGCCAACACGCGCGCGATTTCGCGCACGGCGGTCTGCCGCTCGCCCGCGTTGTAAATATTGTGCAGCGCCATGCTCGAGAGCACCACGTCGAAGCTGGCGTCAGGGAAGGGAAGTTTTCGCGCATCGCCGGTGTGGACTTCGACTTTGTCGGCGACGCGTTCGATCATCGCGTTGCTTAACGTGCCCGCTGCGTTGTTGCCGCTGAGATCTTCCTGCTGCCATTTGTCGATGCCGACGGCGCGGCCGGTCGAGAGCCGTTTGGCCGCGCCGATGAGAAACAATCCCAAGCCGCACCCCACATCCAGCACGCGCTCGTGTCCGTTCCAGTTGATCTTGTCGAGATATGTGTCCCGCTCGCGTATCTTCCCGATCTTGCTGTCGTAAATCATCCACAACGCCATCGCGCCGCAGCTCAGGCCGCCCAACATCAACGGCCGGGCGATCACCGCGATGACATCCTGCCGGGACCACACGCCCAGCAGCCGCGTGATCAGCGAGATGATCCCCAGCGCCGCGACGATGAGCATGTTGCGCACCGCCAGAGGCGCATCCAGGCCGTAATCGGGAGTCCGATTTTCATTCATCCTTTGCCTTTCATGATCCGGGGCAATCTAATCACTCGGCCTGGACGATGACAAATCCGTCTTCCGGATCCGCAAGATTGCGGTCGTTGACATAAGAGGCCACGAGGAACACCGCGAACTCCTGTTCCAGGCCCTCGGGGGCACGTACGCCCTCCCGTACGCGTACGATGGCGGCTCCATTCTGATGCTCCGGGTCTTCCACGGGCGCGAAGCAAGGGAAGGGCGCGATCCGAGCACTCACGCTGCTCGTCGAAGGCGCGCGATCTGCCGCAGCCACTCGTTGAGGTGGTTCCATCTCGCGAAAATGCGGCTCACCACTTACCACCCCTGAGAGTTCAATAGGTTACGGCTGCTGCTCTGCCCGACGGCAGAACGGAATCGAACCATGCGGATTCTCAGCTGGCAGCGTTCGGCTCGAAGACGATCCGCAGGCGGGTCCGGGTAGCCTGGGCGAAGCGCTCGAGAGCGCTGGTCGACGGACGCACCTTCCCACCCTCGAGGCGCGCGATGTAGGACTGCGACGTCTTCATACGGCGCGCCAACTGCGCCTGCGACAGGCCGGCTCCCGTCCGCGCCTCGATCAGTGTCCGCGCGAGGTCGAACTCCTCTTCGAGGGCGTCGTAGGCATGCCTGTAATCGGCGGCCTTGTTCCAGCGACGATGGAGTTCGCTGATCTTCGTCATGGCTTCAGTTCCTTGGCCCTCTCCAATGCCACGTCGATCTCGCCCGCGGGCGTCTTCTCGGTCTTCTTGACGAAAGCCCGCAGGATGACGACCCGCTGCTCTCTCGCGGTCACGTAGAGCGCGCGGGCAACGCCGGCCTTCCCCTTGAGCCGAATCTCCCACAACGGACCTCGGATGTGGCGAACGGGCGGCGCCTCGACGTTCGGCAGGCCTACGGATGCGATCAGTTCGGCGATCCGCACCAATCGCGCCCGCATGTCCTGCGGCAACTCTGCCAGCTCGGCATCGACCGTCTCGTTCAGAGTCTCGACGCTCCACGGCATCGTGGCCATGATACCAGATATGGTATGAACAAAGCGACCAGAGGCGCGCCCTGCGCTGGTGGACAACGGCAGGGTCAAGCTCGATAATCTCGACGAAATGTACATCGTCAAGCCACGTCCGGCCCATTTCACCTGGTTGCTGCTTCTTGGGCCGCTGGTTGTGTTCGAGGCGCCTGTTCTACATGAACTGCTCCAGCAGATTGCGCTCAATCGAGGTGCATCTGCCGCCGTTATACGGGGAAAGGTCACCGAGTTTGGAGAGGGTCCGAACGGTGAGTTGAATCTGCGCTATCGCTTCCGTCCAACCAGTGATGGGCCTTGGTTCTCCGCAACGGATGCGACGGGGCGCCGCGATCTTTGGGCTGCTGTCGCCGCGCCGGCGTGGAGCGAGGCGGCGACGACAGGGTTCGTGGCAGTGACGTAGCTTGCCCAGCGATCCCTGGGTTAATCGACCCGTCGCAAGGGCCGGAAGCGCAGTAGCCGACATCTCGGCGGCCCTGGCGATGCGTGTCGGCCTCGATGTCTTCGCCCTGTATGAGTTGTGCATGGTGCGGGCGAACTTCCGACGCTGTCGGCTTGCGGCGGCTGAGTATCGGGCATGCCGAGTCAGATACTGGGAGTCGCGGCCGCCGACCTAGAACCGCCATCCCGGACGGCTGTCCGGTGGACATCTGGCCCAGCGGACGGCGCCAGACACTCCTGCCTCACGCCGCTCGCCGCAGTGCCTCGACTTGCCGCAACCACCCGTCCAGGCGGTTCCAACTCGCGAAAATGCAGCCTCACCATCGTCCGACCCTGAAGGCTCAGTAAGTGACAGCTGCTGCTCCGCCCGACGGCAGAACCGAATCGAACCAGGCGAATACTCAGCTGGCGGCCTGCGGCTCGAAGACGATTCGCAGGCGGGTCCGCGTCGCCTGGGCGAAGCGTTCGAGCGCGCTCGTCGATGGTCGATCTTCGTCATGGCTTCAGTTGTGGGCCCTCTCCAATGCCACGTCGATCTCGCCCGCGCGCCTCTTCGGGCCTTTTTGACGAACGCCCGGGCTGGTCGGCCAGCTGGGCACGCCATGGCGGTAATGGCCCTTGCCAGGACATCCCACTATTGGGATAATGACCAAGTGCGACAGCGCCTCGCCGTCGGCGAAAGGCCGGTGCATTGGGTCGGGTCATCCAAGCGGGATTTCCTCGCGTTCCCGGAAGGGGTCAGGGATGACATGGGCAATGCCCTGGGTGTCGCGCAGTTCGGCGGCACGGCGCCGTCTGCGAAGCCGTGGAAGGGACTCGGCGCCGGCGTGCTCGAACTGGTCGAGTCGCACGAAGGCAACGCGTACCGGGCCGTCTACACTGTCCGATTCGAGGAGGCGGTGTACGTGTTGCACGCTTTCCAGAAGAAGTCGCCGACCGGCGTTCGCACCGCGAGAACCGATGTCGGACTCGTCGCGCGGCGACTGAAGGCCGCCCAGAGGGACTACGAGGACCTGTATGGCAAACCGAAGCACTGATCGCGACGACGAGGTCACCCACGGCACGAGCAACGTCTTCGCGGACCTGGGCTACCCCGATTCGACCGAGCGTCAGGCCCGGCTGCGGCTCGCCCTCGCCCTCAACCGCGTGCTCGACGAGCGCACGCTGACCCAGGCAGAAGCGGCGAAGCTCCTTGGTGTGTCGCAGCCAAAGGTGTCGGCCCTGCGGAACTACAAGCTCGCCGGGTTCTCGGTCGAACGGTTGATGACGTTTCTGACCGCACTCGACCGGGACGTGCGAATCGTCATTCGCCAGAAGCCCCGATCACGGCGCTCGGCGCGGATCAGCGTGGAAGCGGCGTAGGGGCCGGCCATCCCGGCCTCACGCCGCTCGCCGCAGCGCCTCGACCTGACGTAACCATCCGTCGAGGCGGTTCCAACTGGCGAACGTTAGGCTCACCAGTTTCACTCTTCCCGAACGCGGTCGTTGACGACCGGGCGCGTCGAGCGCCATCAGGGTCAGCGGACCGCGAATCCCGAGAACGATTCATCAAGCGCCACGCCAGCCTTCATCAGTGATTCGCCATGGTGTCGCTGGGTGCAGCTGCAGAGGTTCCCGTTTTGCGGGATCGCGCGTGGCATGGTACTATTCGTTGTTTGTCGCCAGCGCCGCCGAAGCGCTGGCAGCCGCCGCTCACGTTCGTCCCCATCGTCCAGAGGCCCAGGACGTGGCCCTTTCAAGGCCAAAACACGGGTTCGAATCCCGTTGGGGACGCCAAACCATCCCGCACGCTCTCGGGGTCCCCCCCTAATTTCCTAACGTTTTCGCGTCTTCCTGCCTCCCAAAGGCCTGAGGAGAGAAACGCGGGTGACGGCCCGGGTGACATTGCGCGAAATCTGGCGGAAAACGGTTCCCTTCCGAAAAGTGCGGCGCCGCAGGATGTCACTCGAAGATGTCACCTGAGGAAGTGACCCGCCGAAGCCGGTTGCGCAGCGCCGACGGCAAGGGTCGAGCGCTCGCGCGTCTGCCCGGAACCCACGGTCATCAGCTACCTGACCGCGGAACCACGCCGTGACCTCTTCGAGACAGCACACCAGCAGGTCAACCGCGAGTGGCGGGCGCGAGTGTCAAGGTTCGACGTCATCCCGTCGCAGGCTGTTCTGGAGGAAGGCTCGCGCGGAGTGCTGCCGACCGACCCGTACTTCGCCCGAGTTCACTTGGCCGCTGTTCTCACTCTGGCGTAATAGCCGGACCGCGCACGTACCGTCCCAGCCCGTCCCTTCAACTGGACTCGAAGCTCATGCCAGCCGTCGTCGCGACGGACACCCGTGGGCTCGTAGGCGAGCAGATAGCGGGAACGGAACTGCTCCAGCACGGAAACGAACGTGTTCGTCAAGCCGTCGCCCTGTCCGGCCCGGATCAGCTCCCCACCGCTCAACTCCACGACGTCCTTGAGGTCCTTGGGCACAAACGATTCGCGACTTCGGATTATCGCCCGACGAAATCGTTCGTCCTCGATGCGCGCTTCCTCCTGTGTGCTGAGTGCCGGCACAGGAGGAACGGTCACCGCGTAGACGACGGCCTGAGCGCGCCTGACAACCTCCTTGACCCTCCGGGCGTCGCACCAGCTCGCTGTGTCAAGTCCATCGCTGAACACGAGCACGAGCGAGCGGTCCACGTCGTTCCCCAAGAGTGACAATCCAACAAACAGTCCATCCCACAGGGCAGTTTGTCCGGCGAGATGGCCGGACGCCGCCAGCAGCGTCTTCCCGAGGACTTCTCGATCTCGGACGTTCCTTGCCTCGAGTGAAAGTCGGTCAGCAAACGTCAAAACCGATCCCTCATCCTCGGGTCCAAGACCTTGCCAGAGCGCCTGACTGGCTCTGACGAGTCTCTGCATCTTGGTGCCCCACGCGATGCTGCCGCTCACATCCAGCAGCAACAGAACCTTCACACGGCCGCCTGTAGTGGTGACCAACTGAACGTGCTGCGGCACGCCGTTGTCGAGCACTTCGAAGTCACTCGCCATAAGGCCCGTCAGGGCTCGACCGTTCGAGACGGCCATGACATCGATCCGGACGAGATCTGTTTTGGTCTGAAACGTCTGTTGCTGCACCGCGTGGCGCGTCGTCCCGAAGGAGTCGCCGTCGGCCAAACCACCGGCCAGGATAAAGAACGCCGCTGCGGGTAACCACGCCGATCGTGGCGTTAGCATCATGGCCGTACCGCCATTCGCATCGACGTGAAGCGTGAGCTCGCCTGCCACCACTGCGCTCGTGTGTAGAGGTACCACGGATCGGGCTCAGCTCGAGACGACATGCTGAGTTCCAACGCAACCCGCGCCTCCGCCGATCCTTCTTCCCACTCTCCCGCCCCGACCCGCAAGCTTCCAAGTGCAACCCGCGCAACTTCCCAGTGAGAATTTAGCGCAGCGGCCGACTTGTAGCACGCCTCGGCCTCGCTTATTTGACGTGCATCCTCGAGGACTCGACCGAGGAACAGGCGGCCAAGATACTCCATCGCGACATTTCCCAACTGGTGGGCGTCCCGAACGGCGCGATCCAGCTCGCTACGCGCCTCGTCGTTGTGACCCTGTCGGTGGAGTAGCTCGCCAAGCCGAACTCGCGCCTCGACTTGACTCGGATCGAGATCTAGGACACGACGAAGCGTGACCTGTTTGGCCGATCTCCCTAGGCTGTACGACCCGACAAGCAGCAAGACCTCGGGGCGATCGCCGAAATCCACGAGCGCAGCCCGCCGAATCGGCATATGGCCGGTTGACGGATGGAAGGGAGAGACGTAGGAGCCGGCGACGATGTACCAGTTGAGACAGAAATCGAGGAGCGCCGTGCTGCTCTGTTTGCGGCCTTCCCGGACAACCTCCCTGATCGCCTGCAGCGCCGTTCGCGAGTAGACGTCGAAGTCCGCCAAACTCAAGAGACCTCGGCTGCCACTGTCCCTGGGGCCCAACAAGACATCTTTCTGCGTGTCAATGTTTCCGGGCGGCCATGGCAGCCGGCGCCATTCCTCCAACTGGCGCCAGTCCTCAGGCGGCAATGCTACTATCCTAACCGAAAGGCCGAATCGGCGGTTCTTGATCCCCGCCTCCGTGTATAGAAGTGCGAGCGCAGCCAGCGACTTCAGGTCCTTGGTCTCTGGCGGAAGTGTGGCCTCGCGCTGCACACGGTCGGCATCCCAGCGCGAGAGCTGTTCGACCGCCTCATCTGCGTCCCCGGCCCTGTATTGCTGGAAGATGCCCCGAAAGGACAGGCCGGCTTCAGGTGCGGAGCCGGCCTGCCCGGATAGGTTTGGGGCAGGAGTGAGGAGTGCCGCCGTCAGGACACAGAGAATGGATGTTATGCTCGGCCCACTTCGGTTTCCTGTGTCGCTGGTCCGGCGCATCGGGACTGGTCGCCGATTCAAGGCGCCCGAAAGGTGCTTCGGCACTGCTGAATCCTCCAGTGGTCCGCCACCAGCTCGGGATGTAGCCTCCACGGGCGAGACTACCAGAATCGCCAGCACGTCCAAATGTCTTGTTTCAACTCCTACTCGGCACCGTACCGCGCTGTCGAGGATTGCCCATCGAACTCCCAGTCCCCGGCCCGTGGTCAGATCGCCAAGGTCAGAATCTCGCCCCTGGAGCGGACGTTGCCCGTGGTCATGCATGGACCTGACAGACACACTCAAAACTACTCTCTGGACCCTCTCGCAGAGCGCTAAGTAAGACCAGCCAGGAGGTTCTGCGTGGCGGTCTTCGGCGGTCGGCCCGACAGGCGACCACCTGCCAACCGCAACGCCAGCGTCTCGGCGTCGTGCCGGCGTGACTGGACGCGCTTCCACAGTGGCTCGTCGATGAGGCGGAGGTGCTCGGCCGGGGTCCGCAGCCATTCCGACTCGGGCCGAGGCTTCTGGTCGACTGCGCCCCACGTGCGCTTGCGTGACCGAGTCCAGACAATGACGCCGTGACACAGCTCCCGCATGAGGATCGCCCGGATGGTGCCGGGTGCCCAGCCCGCGACGGGCTGCACCTTGGTCGGGTCCTTTCGCACAAACGGCTTCGGGCGCACCGCCTGTTCGCTGTTCAGTTGCATCGCGATCCGCTTCAGACCCTCACCCGCATCGTAGGGCGCGAAGATCCGCCGCACGACCGCGGCCTCCGTGGGATTCTCCTCACGCTCGACATGTGACCGGAGCGGATTGCCATCGCGGTCGTATCCGTTGTAGATCGCATGATTGCGATCGCCGAAGACGAGCCGCCAACTGGCGGTACGTTCTGGATCTTTCGCCATGGGGACGCCAGAAGATGTACGACGCCCGACACGCGCCGATGAGGCAGTCGAAGCCACACGCTGGCTCCGTTGTCACCTTGTCTTCTTCACGATCCGATCTGTGCTGCCAAAATCGCGATAGACGTAGTGTGTGATCTTGCCATTCTCTCCCCGCACGAAGATCACTCTTGAACTGTCGCCGTCGGCGCCAGACGTCTTGAAACAGAATGTCGTCGCGTCTTCCGGAAGTAACTCCTCCTTTTCTTGCCCCGTCATCGTCATGAAGAGCTTGTCACCCTCCCGCGCGATGCTCGCAATCAAGGTCGGAGCCCACTCGGTACTGTCCAACGTACGCGTCGTAAAGCGCCGGATCGACCTTCGCAACGGCGGGAACGAGCGCGATAGGCGCATCCGCCACAGCCACCTGCAACCACGCTTTGCCTCGACGCATGAGCGTCTCAATCTGCCACGTCTGCTGATACGTGATCTGCCCTCCAATGTCGTTGTACTGCTTGGCCCGATAGGCGATGACGGCGGTGTCTCCGTGAATGCGAACCTTGATGTCTTCGAGAGGCCCGTAGTAGTACTTCACGGCACTCGGCCAGCGTTCGTGCGCCTTGATGTACGACTGCTTGAAGCCGAGGGCGCCTTCGAGCGGTGCGAGACTGTCGTCCGCCACGTAACGAGCCCACTCCTTGACATCATTACGTGCGCCTGCGTCCAGACGATTCCGGACGGCGGCGATGACTTCTTCCTCAGCGGTCCGGGCGGCCTCGACCTGCGCCTTGCCCAACGGCCCGCTGGCGGCTTTCGAGTCCTGCGCGACAGCGATCGTCGGAAGGAAGAGCAGAAATGTCGTCGCAAGAGCTCTGAGGATGTCGGGCGGCGGTGTCGACATGCAAACCTCCTCGAGATAAAGCCGGGCGCGTGCCTTGATCAGGTGCTCGGCCCGAACCAATATTGAGTCGCGGCGAGACATTCCTCGCATGTTCGGACTATCGGAAGCAACTGGAGCGGTCTCCGCTCGCCGGCCGCTCGCAGGTTAACGGGTCACCCGTTATCAGAGGCCACCCGGGTACAGCCGGCGCCCAGCCCGTGACCTCTCCCTCAAAGCTGGCCGCGCCAGCTCCTCCCGTCCCGTTGTTGTTGCGCCCGACAAACGTGAGGCGGCGTCCACCCCATTCGGCCGGCCCGCCGGGCGCTCGGTCACCGCGTCGCGTGTCACGCTGACGATGGCCGAATCGGCGGCCAGCGACACGCCAGAGGCTGCCGCCGGATCCGCCAGCGCGTGCGCGATCTCATCGAGGCGACGGGCACGTTCGAGCGCGACGCGGCTGGCCGTACCGTCCAGCCGGGTCTGGACGCGCTGCCGCGCCCGCGCCGCGTCCTGCTCGATCGTGCGCGACTCCAGCCAAGCCAGCGCCACCGCCGGCGCCACGATGACGACGACAAACAGCGCCGGCCGATGACGGGGCGGCTTCAGCCACGCGCGCAGGGACAAGCGCACCCTGGGGACGATCGCCACTCGACTCCGGCCGGGCCGAGGTGTCTGTCGCGACTCTGTCACAGGGTGCGGGCTGCGCGGGACGCGGGTGACCGCCGCCTTGGGCCCCTACTGGCGATGGGAAATATTACCGGGGTCCGGGGGGTAACGGAAGTGACGTTATCAGCCGCCCTCCCCCTCCGACAGCGAATCCGCGTACCGCTCCGAGCCAGCCGCTCTCGCATTGACGCACCGCCACGACGCCCTCGGCCTTCAGGAACGCCATGCGTTCGGCCGGTGTGATCGCATTGGGGTTGGGCAGGGCTCTCGGGGCCGGCGGGCGCGCCGGCGCGATCACGACCTGTTCGAGCTTGCGCAGTTCGTCCTCGGTGCGGCGGGGCACGCCGTTGACGAGCGGTGCCAGGTCGATTGTGACGGGCAGCGAGATGAGGACGACCGCGCCCTTCAGCTTGCCGGTCATCGCGGTGATGTCCTCCTTCGACTGGATGTCGGCGATCATCGCCGGCGCCGCCTGCCGGCCGTCCGTGCCCGGCGTGTGCGCAAGGGGATAGGCCACCATCGGCGTGTAGTCGGGCTCCAGCATGTGCAGCGACATGTACTCGTTGTCCCAGGCCGCGCCGTAGTCCAAGTACGGCTCGGCGACGACGTTCACGAGCCCGATGCGTCCCATCTCCGCAAGCGCCCACGCCTACGCGCGCGTCATGTCCTCCGAGAGCCTGAGCCGCACGCCGAGCACGTCGTAGCTTACGACGAAGTCTCGCGGCACAGGTGTCTTCAGTCCCGTGGGCGTCAGTCGCATGCCGCTCATCGAGGCCCAGTGACCGTCCAGTCCCTTCAACTCCGTGACGACGCTGGAGGCGCCGGTGTTGTCCAGGGTGCTTCGCCAGTTGAGTGGCTTCTTGCCCACGGCCCCCGAAGAGAAGTCCTCGAAGAAATGCACGGTGGGATCCGCCACGTTCTTCCGGGCCGCCTCGGACGGCGTGGCGCCGGCGGCCGTCTCCACCATCGACGGGGATCGGAGGGGCTTGTACGGTTGACCCTTCACCTTGCCGGGATCGAAGAAGTAGTTGTAGCTGTACTCGACGTTGAGGTTGTTGAGGATGGCCTCGTGCACGCTCCGGCTGACGGGGTTGTTCAACTGCGCCGTCCACGACATGACGATCCACTGGGGTGCGTCGGTCTTGCAGCGTTCGGCCAGCCGCGGATCGATGGTGTAGACGGGCAACCTCATCGCCGCGCCTCCGTCGCGCTCGAACACATCGGGAAGGTTCTCGAGCAACAAGTCAGCGTCGCCCGTCGGGAGCTCGGCGGTTTCCTGGAGGCGACCCCTGTACTTCTCCCGGTTCTTCGCGACGACCGCCGTCCGCTTCGCGGTTCGTTCATCGACGTCTTTCATCGCAATGTCGATCCGCTTCTGATCGCCCTGCTCCGCCTCGGCGATCCGCCCCTTCTCGGCGCTGCGCCAGCGGCCGATGGCCACGCCCAAGGCGTCGAGGTATTCCCCTTTGGTGATCGTCACCTACGGGAGTCGATGGTCCTTCGACAGCAGGACGTACTTGCGGTTGCCGGTCACGGAGTTCCGCCGGAAGAACGTGGGAACCTGTCCCAGTATCGGATGTCGTGAGGTGACATCGACCGTGAGCGTGCTCGACGGGCGCGGGCACAACGGTGACCATGACGTCTGGCCAGTTCTGCGGAGCATTCGTGCCAGCTGCACGGGAACCTCGCGCCAGAGACCGTTCGTCCGGATGAGGACGGCCGATGAAGACCTGGCCACTCATGCCCGGATCTTTCCGGCGCACTTCTGCGGCGCCATGCAGACCCTGCGCTCGGGTGTGTTGGGTACGCGCCGGGAATGTAGCGCGCGGGCTTCAGCCCGCGGGCCCCGGGGCGATTGTACCCAACTCGAGCGAGCCCCGGGGTTAGAATGGGCGCACCTGCGACGTCCCTACCGCCCGGCTCGGTCCATCGTCCTAAAGGGTGAGGAGTTCCCGATGACCGGCAAGACGCTCGGACACTACCGGATTCTGGAACAGATCGGCCAGGGGGGCATGGGGGTCGTCTACCTGGCCGAGGATGCCTCCCTGCACCGCAAAGTCGCCCTGAAGTTCCTCTCGGCTGAGATGCAGCAGGACGACACGGCCCGCAAACGCTTCATCCGTGAAGCACGCTCGGCCGCCGCCCTGGATCATCCGTACATCTGCCACATCAACGAGGTCGGAGAATCCGAGGGCCAGGACTTCATCGCGATGGAGTACGTCGAGGGCCAGTCGCTGAGCGGCCGCCCGCCCCTGCCGCTTGAGGAGGCACTGCGGATCGCGATCGAAGTCGCCGAGGCGCTGGACGCGGCCCACGGCAAGGGGATCATCCACCGGGACATCAAGCCCGGCAACATCATGCTGACAGAGACGGGGCACGCCAAGGTCATGGACTTCGGCTTGGCCAAGAAGACCCTGGCGCCCGGCGGCGTGGACGCCGGGGACGCGACCCTGACGGCGTTGACGGTCGGCGGGGCCGTATCCGGAACACCGGCCTACATGGCGCCGGAGCAGTTGCGGGGGCAGCCAGCCGATGCGCGGAGCGACTTGTGGGCGTTGGGAGTGACGCTCTACGAGATGGTCGCAGGGACGAGACCGTTCCAGGGACAGGGCGCGTATGGGTTGACCTCGGCGATCGTGAGTCAGCCGCCGTTGCCCCTGCCGACGGAGGTGCCGGCGGCGCTGCGGGCCGTGATCGCGCGCTGTCTGGAGAAGGAGCCTGGGAAGCGGTTCCAGACGGCGGGCGAGTTGCGGGAGGCGTTGAGCGCGGTGTCGGCGAGTACGGGGTCGCCGTGGGTGGGCTGGCGCCACTGGATGGCGCACGGCCGGTGGCGCGCGGTGGCGACGGCGGCGCTGGCGCTCGTCCTGCTGGTCGGCATCCTGGTGGGCGTGGATGCGGGTGGGGTGCGGGGCTGGCTGACTGGACGCACGGGCAACCCGGCGAGAACGGTGAAGCTGGCGGTGTTGCCGTTTGCGAACCTGACGGGCGACCCGGAGCAGGAGTACCTGAGCGACGGGCTGACCCAGGAGATGATCGCGCAACTGGGGCGGTTGCACCCGCAGGGCCTGAGCGTCATCGCGCGGACGTCGGTGATGCAATACAAGAAGAGCGAGAAACCGATCGATCAGATCGCGCGGGAGCTGGGCGTCGGGTATGTCCTGGAGGGGAGCGCGCGGAAAGATGGGGGAAGGATCCGGATCACGGCGGAGCTCGTCCAGGTGCGGGACCAGACGCAGCTGTGGGCGGAGACGTATGACCGGGAGATGAGGGGGATCCTGACGCTGCAAAGCGACGTGGCGCGGAAGGTGGCCGAATCCCTGGCGCTGAAGCTGCTGCCGGGGGAGCAATCACGGCTGGCCAACGCCCGAACCGTCAACCCGGAAGCCTACGACGCCTACCTCAAGGGTCTCAATCGCTCCTACGGCATTACGGCGGCCGATCTCGACGCCTCGCTGAAGTACTTCGAACTGGCCCTGCAGAAGGATCCGAACTACCCGCTCGCCTATGTCGGCGTCTCCATCGTCTGGGTCTATCGCCAGCAAATGGGAGTCACACCGCCGCACGAGGCCGCGCCGAAGGCCAAGGCGGCGGCGCTGAAGGCGCTCGAACTCGACGACACTCTCGCGGACGCGCACTACGCGTTGGGGCTCCTCTACGCCTGGACCGACTGGAACTGGCCGGCGGCCGACGCCGCCTTCAGGCGGGCCATCGACCTCAACCCCAATTTTCCGGAAGCGCGGGCCTTTTATTCGAACTACTTGCAGATGATGCGGCGACCGGACGAGGCCACACCCCAGATCGAGCGGGCCGTCGCACTGGACCCGTTCAATCCGCTGTTGCGCAGCCTCCGTGCCACCGACCTGGTCTTCTCACGCCGATACGACGAGGCGATTGCCGTGGCGCGGGACGTGCCTGTCAGCGGGGTCTCGATGCAGGCGCTCTGGTGGTCTGTACGTCGGCAAGGGGATGCAGAAGGAGGCGTTCGGGGCAGCGAAGGCCTATGTGAAGGTCAACTACGATGACCGTGCCGTCGAAGACGCCTTCGAGCAGGGCTACGCGCAGGGAGGCTATCGGGAGGGGATGAGGCGAGGGGCTCAGGCACTGGCGGCTCGCTTTCGCGCCTCCTTCGCGGTTCCCACCGACGTGGCGAACCTGTACGTGGAGGCGGGGGAGAACCGGGAGGCCCTCGACTGGCTGGAGAAGGGTTTCGACGTGCGCGACCCCAATTTGCCGTACCTGTGGGTCGCCTTTTACGACCGTCTGCGCTCCGAGCCCCGCTTCCAGGCGCTGATGCGCCGCATGAACCTCCCGCAATAGGCTATCGGCCTCTCTCTCGACGTGTGGGACGCGACTTCAGCCAACGAGTCAGGGTAGCCTCGATCACTCTCCGCTCACCGGTCCTCCCGTGATCGGCCCTTCCGAGATATCGTCCCCGGTGGCGGCCGCCACGATCACTCTGAACCCGGATTGCTGAAGCACTGCCGCACCGGCACGTCTGGGAACACGTGATCCACGAGGCCCCTGACGCTGACGTGGCAAGTGTCGCGTACGCGGATGGGCCGGCGGTCGGCAGATAATGCCCGTCGGTGCCCGGGCGCGGCGATGCTGATGGGGCGCCGCCCGCTCACACTGCGCCGCGGGGGCGCGCGACTGTGGGATCACACAGTCCACCGGGAGCACTGGGCGGGTGCTGGAGGTGCCGGCGAGTTCGCAGGTGGTCGAGATCTACGTTGTTCCTTCAGCTGGCTACCCTGCAGCAGGCCGGATGCCACCATGTGTTCAAGGACGACGGCCTGCCCGCGGCGACCAGGAAGCGCCCGGCCCGCTCCGGTGTTCAGCGATCGCCTGGCCCGCACCGAAGACCGGGACCCAATCAGCTCGAAGTGATTCGTAAACTCATGCCCCGGTTGACTATGCGGCTCGTTGGAGCCCCTGGAGCTGCGCGAGCAATCCACCTGACGTCAACCGAGCGACCGCACATCTGGAGTGACGCTCACGCCGGACACGATCCTTCGCTTCCGCAACTCAGAGTCCTTCCTCGTCACGCGGACGTGATCGATCAGGAACATTTGTAGAAGACCCGCGGACAAGCCCAGGCGTAGCTGCACTCATGGCCCGGCAATTCCCAGCTGACAGCTCTTTCCCCAGAAGCCGACATTGGCGATGAAATCGACTTTCCCCGCATTGGCGGCCGACGCCTGCACGAACATCCGATACGGTCCCGGCACCAGCTTGCGGCGTGCGCTCACCTGGCCCGGGCTCACCGGACCGATGAGGACTTCGCACTGGGGAGACGCGCCGGCGGCGTCGTAGGCGCCGGCGAAGAGCTGTTCACAGCTGGCGCTGGTCAGCCACGCGGTGATCACCGCGGTCTGGCTGGGGTTGGCCGTCAGCGAGACGTCGAACTCGGTCGCCTCGCTCGGCCCGGACAGAATGTCGTGACGTTCGAATCCGCCGCAGCAAGGAACGGTTCCGCCGGAATTCGGCGAGCTGATGAGGCCGAACGGACAGCTGTTGCAGGCCGACCACCAGAGGACGCATGCGAGCATCACCGCGGCCACAATCGAACCACCCAGGCGGATTGTCATGAGGTCTCCAGCATCGCAGGCGCGAGTCAGCATACCCCGCTCCACTGGGCGCTGACTACTGCCTCGTGAGCCCGGGCATTAGATGACGTAGTCTGTCCTGGGTCGATCCCGAAATGGGCCGAGGGCGTGTGAGCGGATCACGGGCGAGCGCATCATGGCAACCTTCGCGACGCGGCGGGCAGGATGAGCCCGACACGGCACCAACGTGGAGCCGTTGGCCTGCCCGAACCAGGAGTGCAGGTAATCCTTACATAGCCTGCAGTCGGTTTCGTGGTGCCAAACCCTGCGCAACCCGCACGGCGATCGCGTAGAACGTTGCTCCTGGAGCGAATGACAGCCGCAGCATGGCGGTTACTCCCTGGCGCACTGTTTGCAGACTGGCGACCTCAGGGCACGCTCGGTGTCTCTCGCGCCTGCAACCGACCGTCGGAGTGGCCCTTCGTGGCACGAGCCCAGGTTGGCTCCGGGTTCGGCCCATTCGGAGGTCGAGTCGCCGTGAGGCTGCTGCAGCTCACGACTGGAGGTTCTTATGCGCCCGCACTCTCAGTGTCTGCCGATCGCGCTCGCCTTGGTCGCCATGCTCGCCATCGGCTCCTCGCCTGCCCGCGCACAGACATACGTCACTCCGTACATCGGCGGGGACTTCGGCGGCAACGCGGGCAATTGTCCGTCGTTCTTCAATGACTGCAAGGAGAGGCGCGACACCTACGGCGTGGCGCTCGGCAGACTGCCGTCCGGCCTGCTGGGGTTCGAGATCGATTTCGCCTATGCGCCCGATTTCTTTGGCAAGAGTTCCGCGCTCTCGTCGAACAGCGTCCTCACGCTGATGGGCAATCTGCTGGTGTCCATCCCGGCCGGTCCAATCCGGCCGTATGCGACGGCCGGCGTGGGGATGGTCCGCACCAATGTGGCCTTCACCGCGGCCGACGTGCTGAGCTTCCACGACTCCACCTTCGGGTACAACATCGGCGGCGGCGTGATGTTCCTCATGTCCCGTCACCTGGGCGTGCGCGGCGACCTCCGGTATTTCCGCGCGGGCCGCGACATCACGATCCTGGGCGTCGGGCTGTCTTCGAGCACGATCAACTTCGCGCGCGCGAGCGTCGGGCTGGTGCCTGCACTGAAGAGCGTGGCCGCTCGAGCGCCCGGATTGCTCCGGGCGCTCGAACGGTCACAGCAGTCAAATCCCGACCCAAGACTGCGACTCCGGCCCGCCCGGCGTGTGGCCAGGCGTCCAGGCGCGTGGACGCCCTGTCACTCGCCCGGGCGCCTCGCGTTCGTACACGTGCCGCTACCGCGCAGGCGGTCCGACGATGGTATGGGTCTGCGTGCCCACGCCTTCGACGGTGCAGACCGCCGTGTCGCCGGCGCGCATCCAGCGCGGTTCGGCGCGCTCGATGTTGGTGCCGGCCGGGCTGCCGCCCGAGATCACGTCACCCGCATGAAGCGTCAGGATGTCGGTCGCATAGTGGACCAGCTCGTAAATGTTGTGCGACATCCGCTCGGTGTTGGAGTCCTGCATCACTTCGCCGTTGAGCCGGAACGTGTGCTTCACGTTCATCGGGTCCTTGATGAACTCCTTGGGCACGATGAAGGGCCCGAGCGGTCCGAAGGTGTCGTGATTCTTGCCGACCAGCCAGTCCGACCCGCCCATCTTCCGGTCCCCTCGCCCGCCGCGATCGGACACGTCGATCTGGACGGTGTAGCCGAAGATGTAGTCCGCGGCGCGCTCGATCGGCACGCGGCTCGAGGCCTTGCCGATCACCGTGTCGAACTCGCACTCGAAATCGAGGCGGTCGCGGCCGACCGGCATCTGGATCGGATCGTCGGCGCCGACCACGACCGTCGGCGACTTGAGGAACAGGTACGGGTTCTCGCGCGTGTCGCCCGTCCTTGCGCTCCCAGATGCCGGGCGCCGACACCGCCGCAGGCGCAGGGCCCGGACCCGCCGCCGCCCGCCCGGAGGCAGCGCCGGGGCCTCGCGGCCCGCGCGGCCTGCGCCGCGATGCCCTGCTCGTGCTCCCGATAGTTCCCGCCTGCGTTCAGGATCACCGCCGGCCGCACCGGGGGAAGCACCTTGAGATCCTTGATCGCGTAGACGTATGACGGCGCGCTTGCGGCGCCCGAAACGGTGTTGACGATCGCATAGATCCGGTCCTTCAACCCTGCGTCGTATTTCTCGATGAGGACCTTCATGTCGCCCGGTATCTGCACCTTCGGCAGGGATGCGCCTCCTCGCTCGAGGGCCGCGTTGGCCTGCGCCAGGTCGATGACCTGGGTGTCTTTCAGCACCACGCCAAGGAATGCCTGTCCCGATCGTTCGAACGTTCCCAGCTTGAAGGGCTCTTTGGGGCCGGCGGCGGGTTGGGTGGCTACCCCCTGGTAGCCCACCGCAAGGATGGCCGCGACAGCCAGAGCGACAGAGAAGCCTCGCATGGATGTGCTCCTTGATTCCGTGTTACCGCAGGGTCCCGGACGAACCCCGCGAAGGTAGACGACGGCCCGTGAAGGGTCAGAATGAGTAATGGATAGGCGGATTCTATACGCCGCCAGTCGGGAGTCAAGGATTGTAAAATCCCGTGACAACTCAGTGAACGCCGCCCATCATGCGCTTGATGCGCGGCGTCAGGGTCACGAGGAAAAGGGCCATCACCGACGTGATGACGAACAGGCCGCCGAACAGCGTGGCGGGCTTCAGGCTGTCGCTGAAGCCGCCGGCGAGTCCCGCCAGCAGGTCCCCCACCCCAATCGCGAAGAAGAACACCCCCATCATCACGCCCGCATAGCGGGCGGGCGCGAGCTTCGACACCGTGGAGAGGCCCACCGGGCTCAGGCAGAGTTCCCCGACGGTGTGCAGGCCGTAGGTGCCGATGAGCCACCACGGCGCGACCTTCAATATGGGATTGGCGGTGTACTCGAGGCTGGGGGGAACCAGCAACAGCATGCCCGCGCCCACGAAGAACAGGCCGAGGGCAAACTTGAACGGGCTGCTGGGCTCGTTGTGCTTGAGCGCGATCCAGAGCCAGCTGAACAGCGGCGCCAGCAACAGCAGCCAGATCGAGTTGACGCTCTGGAACCAGGTGGAGCGGAGCGTGACGCCCATCAGGCTCATGCCCGTGTGCTCGTCGGCGAACAGGTTCAGCGTCGTGCCGGCCTGCTCGAAGACGAAGAAGAAGATCATGATGAAGAAGACGAGGATGCCGACGACCCACATGCGCCCGCGTTCCTCCGGGGTGAGCGGCTCGTGCGCGATCCGCTCGCCCTGCAGCGAGCGTCCGCCGGGCCTGACGCCCACGTCCCCGAGGGATCCCGCACGAATCGTGTACTGGACCAGCCCCGCCACCATCGCCACGCCCGCCAGGCCGAACGCCCAGCGCCAGCCGTTTGCCGATGCCAGGCCGAGCTGGCCGAGGGCCGCGACGAACACCGGATCCTGGGCCATGAAGCCGAGGATCAACGGCGCCACGAACGCCCCGATGTTGATCCCCATGTAGTAGATCGTGTAGCCGCCGTCCTGCCTCGGATCGTTCTGCTTGTACAGCATCCCGACGATCGACGTGCAGTTGGTCTTCAGCAGGCCCGTGCCGACGGCGATCACGACGAGACCCGCATAGAAGAGGACGAGCGGGCCGGAGGCGAGCGCGAACTCACCGAGCGCGATCAGCACGCCCCCCACCAGGATGGCTTTGCGGTAACCCAGGTGCCGGTCCGCCACCCAGCCCCCCGGGATGCTCAGCGCATACACCGAGAAGGTGTAGAGGCCATAGAGCAGGCCCGAAAGCTTGAGCGACAGCCCGAGGCCGCCTGAGGTTGCGGGTGCGGTCATGTAGAGAAGAAGCAGGGCCCGCATGCCGTAGTAGCTGAAGCGCTCCCACATCTCGGTGAAGAAGAGCGGGTTCAGGCCCTTCGGATGCTTGCGCATGCTCCAGAGGCCCCAGATCACGAAGGCCAGCCACAGGCCCAACGCCACCACCAGGGGCATGAAGGCGGAAAAGGTCACAGGCTCGGCGTGAAGGTCAAGCGGGGTTGGGGGCATGGTTCTACGCGGTTCTACGTTTACTTGTTGGCGTTCCGGATACGTGAAGCGAATTCGTCGGCCGCCTGTTTCACGCTCTTGACGACGTCTGCCGCGTGGGCGGCTGGACCTCCGCCAGCCATGCCCCCGTTGTGCATCAACGACACCTGCACCAGGACCGGCGTGTCCAGGTACGGCAGCGTCGCCATGGTGTGGGTGTAGAGGAACACGTCGTAGCGCGATACGCACAGGCCGGGCGAGACACTGCTCGTCATGATGCTGACGTACAGGTAGGTGTCCTCGTCCGAGTTCCGCACGACCTTGAATCCGGCATCCGACAAGCTTTTCGCCGAGGTCGCCTCGATCGGCTCCTGGCGCAGCCCGCAGGCCGCAGCCTGCGAGGTCAGGTCCTCGACGACGACGCCGAGCGTCGTGATGCCTTTGAGTTCAGCGTCTGGCTGCTGAGGCCTGGCGGGAGTCCCCGAGCGATCCTGCGGCCGCGCGGCACCCGGCATGGCAGGCACCGCCGGTCGGCCGGACTCGGGCGTAGCAGCCGGGGGTTTGAGGGGCTCGCCCGGCTGCCAGCGTGGTCTTGGCGGGAGCGGGCTGACGACGGGGCGCGGAGCCGGCGGCTCCATCTCCCCAGGTTTTGCCGGGTCGTACACCCGTGTGATGGTGCCGCGGCCACCGCGCTCGACGAACTGGGCCTGAACCATCAGCTGCGGCGGATCGGAATTGGCCGACAGCGTGTATCGCAGCTCCCGGCCCTGTTCCACCTTGTAGTTGATCACAAGGCGCGACCCCTCCCAGCTCGACGTGGTCGCCACGACCGTGCCGTCGAGCTGCTGGACCTCGTCGCGCCCGTCGAGCCTGAACATCCGCGTTTTGCCCCGGTCATCCAGGATCGTCAACACGGTCTCGGACTGCGTGATCCTCAGCCAGGCCGGCGGGTTCTTCACCTCGTCGGTCAGCTGGCGGGCCCGCCGGACATCGTCCTCGCTCTCGCGCCGGATCGGCAGGGCAGCGGCACCGGACCCGCCCCGTCCCGTCCTGTCCGTGTCGGTATTCGCCCAGGCGGCCGGCACCAGGTCCATCCCGAAGCCGAGCTCGCTCGGGAACTCGCTCGCGCCGCGGTTGAGCACCCACGTTCCGGCCAGGACGGGCTTGTCAGGCGCCGACGCCGCGCCGCTGACGGAACCCAGAGCTATCGCAATGCCGAGCACGCCGACCCCGATGCTCCGCCGGGTCATACGAGTTCCTTCCTACCAGGCTGGCGCCCTGTGACTCTTCTGCGAGTGCCTGCAAGGAATCATACCACTCGAAGCGCGGCTGGCGGCTGGCGCACGGGCGCGACCGGCGGCTGGCGGCGGGCGCGGCTGGCGGCTGGCGACCGACGTGGGATTTGAGGGCTGGATTCCCCGGCTACCACTCCGACCCGGGAGCTTTGATTTCGAGAACGACGCGCCCCGCATCGCCGGAGAGCCTGTAACTTGCAGGCCCGATCATCGTCCGGCCGCCGGTGGGAGCGTTCTGCTCGACCCACGCGACGGCCTGGGCCGGGTTGGCGCCCTCGTATCGCGAGCCCGCGAACGACTTCAGGAATGCCAGCGCCAGGGCGGCCTTCGGCGCACCCGACTGCGTCACCACGGCGCGGATGTATTCGAGCCGGCCGGGGATCTTCCCGTAGTACTCGACCATGTAGGTGACGAGCGGCGTCGAGGCCTGGCAGATCCAGTGACTCATGTCGCGAATCTTGACCGGTTCCGCGCAGACGAGCCCTCGCTCGCGCGCCAAGGTCGCCATCTCGCTCGCGTGCAGGCCCTGCAGATACGTCGCGCCAGGCTCAACCGCCGCAGCGCCCCCTGCGGGAGCCGAACCCGGAGCTTTCCCGCCGCACGAGGCGACCGACGACACGACGCACACCGCGACGACCATCAGCAGAACGACGTGGGGGAATCTGCTCGTCATGACCTCACTCCTGTTTCGGGTCCGGCAAGCCAACGCGCGCCATCGTATCATCAGCATCGGCCGCCCAGAGCGTGCGACGAGCGGCCCGGTTTCATTTCTTCGCGGCCGCGCGCTTCACCTCCGCGTCGCGATCGAGGAAGCTCTGCCCCGCCGTGATCCAGCTTTCCGGCGGCGCCCCCTTCAGGTAGTGCCCGAACCACGCCAGGATGCGGCGCTGGTAGTCGGTCTGGTTCTTCTTCTGGCGCAGCCCGTGATCCTCGCCGATGTAGGCCGCCATCACCACGTTCTTCTTCGCCCGGCGGGCCACATTGTAGAGCTCGATGCTCTGGTGCCACGCCACCGTGCCGTCGCTGTCGCCGGCCTCGAGCAGCAGCGGAACCGTCATGTTCTGCACGTTGAACACGGCCGAGTTGTCGACGTAGGCCTTGAAGTCCTCGTAGAGCGGCACCTCCATCCGTTCCTGCCCGGTCTCGATGTGGTCGGTCTCGGCGATGCCCGAGCTCCAGTGGTGGTCGCCGTAGTAGCTCACCAGGTCGGTGATTGGCGCCCCGGCCACCGCCGCCGCGTACAGTCCCGTCGTGTGCGTCGCCAGGAATGCGGAATCGAACCCGCCCATCGAGTGGCCGAGGACACCGACCCGCTTCGGATCGACGGCACCCATCTGAAGCACCTTCTTCACGCCGGCGCTCACGCATTGCGCGACCGACACGCCGGGCTGTCGCGGCGTGAACACGATGTCCGGCTGGAAGACGAAGTACCCCTGGCTGGTGAAGACGCTGGTGTTGTAGTAGTCGCGATCAGAAGGCGCCACGTAGCGGTGGACGTTCTGCGACAGCAGCTCGTACATGTAGACAATCATCGGGTAGGACTTGCCCGGCTGATAGCCCGCAGGATAGTAGAGCGCACCCTGGAGCACGCGCCCCTTGTCGGTCCTGTATTCGAGCAGTTCGCTGCGGCCCCACGCGAAGTTCGCCTGGAACGGATTGGTCGTCGTGACCTGCTTCGCGTCCTTGAGATCGGCCCCACCGGTGAAGACATCCGGCGAGTCGTCGTAGTCCTGAGACGAATAGGCGAAGACACTCGCCTTCTTCGCCTTCGCGAGACCGCCGACCGACTTGTCGAGCCAGACCAGGCGGTCGACGCCGCCGGATGCGGCCAGGCGCCCGTAGCCCGACTTCTTCGTCCGCTCGCCATACAGGCTCACGTGGACAGGCCTGGACAGATCAACCGACTCTTCGTCCGGATCGAGCCTGACCAGGCGGTGCCGCACGAGCTCGGCCGCGCCATTGGTCAGCCGCCGCGCCGTCGTTCCGTCGGAGGCGACCTCCCAGATGTCGAACTTGTCGTAGAGCAGCACCGAGCCGTCGTCTTTGGTCCAGCCCGCGACGCCAAACGGCGGTTTCTGGAGAATGGTCTCGTCGGACTCCTTGTTGATGAACGAGGTGGCGACCGCCTTGGTGACGTTCGTCATCGCCCGAGTCGCAAGGTTGATCGTCCAGTAGTGGTCGTTCTGCAGGAACAGCACGTATTTGCCCGCCGGACCGGCCTGCACGAAGCGGTCGTTGATGTCGGCCTTCAGCAGCGTCCGTGCGCCGCTTCCCAGGTCGGCAACATAGAGGTCCGACGAGGGCCGGCCGATCGTGCGATTCATGGCGTACTTCGACCACTCGGCGACAAGAGCGAGGCTGGCGTGCGGGATGACCGTGACCTGCTCGTTGATGGAGTCCTTGCCAAGCTGCACCAGCTTGCCGGCATCGAGCTCAACCACGGCCAGCGCGTTGCGGCGCCGGTCGGCCGCCGCGCTGACCTTCTGCCGCGGCATCACGAACACGTCCGCGTAGTGCCAGATTTCCACGCTGGCGGGCTCATCGGCGACCGCCAGTGCGGCAGGTTTGTCTTTCCTCGATGCCTGATCGGCCTCGCCTGCGGCACCAGATGGCTTTTCGCCGCGCGCGGGAGGCGCCGCCTTCTCGTCCCACGTCGCCACCCCGAGGAACACGGCCCCGCCATCGTCTGACCACGACAGGCGCCGGAACGACACCGTGCGCATTCCGGAGGGGAACGACGAGTCGGCGGTGGGATCGTACGTCCGCCGGCGCTCTTTCTGACCGAGCCCGGTCCAGGACAACACGGCGTATGTCGAGCCGTCGCGTTTGTCGTCGGTCTTCGCGCGCAGCACCGCGAGATCGGCGGCGTTCTTTCTCCACGCCAGGTCGGTGTAGGTCGAGACCGACGAGTCGAGCGTGCGCAGGACCCCGGTGGCCGGGTCGAACAGCTGGATGCCGTTGCCGATCTTGCCCTCGGTGCTGATGACGAGCGCCAGCAGGTGCGACGCCTCCGTGTCCTGCCACGCGAACTGCGCCACGCTGCCGAGCGTGGTGTCGCGTCCATCGGCGAGCTGCCTGACGAGCAGGGTCGAGCCTGGCGCATCCTCCGCTGGCTGCGAGGCGCCCGCAGCGCCGCCGCGCCCGCCGCCCCCGGCGGAGGGCGGGGCCGGCGCGGCTCCTGGAGCGCGATCCGGCGGGTATCGCCGCATCGCCAGAAACGCCCCGTCCCCGCTGAAGGCGAATGACTCGATGCTGTCGAAAACGGAGGTTTCGCCTGTTGCGACGTTCAGCAGGCCAAGCTTGTTCTGAATCGGCTTCCGCTCGGTCCTCAACCGCTCCTGGTCCGCCTCGGACACGCCGATCACGTAGGCGACCCACCTGGAGTCTGCAGAATAGACGGGCTGGGCCCCGAACGCGGCGACTTTCGTCACCCCGTCTGACAGCCGAACGATCCGCAGCTCGTTGTTCCGGTTCGACCGATTGATGAGATACGCCAGCGCGCTGCCATCGGGTGCGATGCCGCCGCGAACGCCCGCCGAAGCCAGGCTCTCCCACTGGCCGTAGTCCGCAAAGGAGGCCGGCGGCTTGACCTGCGCGCCGGCGCCCACGGCCAGGATGAACGCGCAGATGATGGCGATGGTCGCAGTGGGTCTCATCTATTTCCTTTCTTCATCATGAGGACTCGAGCTTCAGGGTCGTGGTGAGGTGCGCGACGACCAGCTCCGCAATCGCCGGGTCCGTGAATCCGCCGTGCCCGCCGCCGACCACGCTGTAGAACGTCACCGGCACGCCGAAGCGCCGCAGCGCAGCCGTCAGCAGCTCACTCTGGTGATGCGGCACCAGGGGGTCCTGGTCCCCATGGACGATGAGGAACGGCGGTACGCCCGGATGAAGGTACGCGATGGGATTGGCGGATGCAACCTGTTCCCGCATCTGCTGGATGGGGCCGCCGACGAGCCGGGACTCGGGCGAGTCCGCCTCGTCATGCACGAGCCCGCCCGGCGGCGTGTGGGCATCCATCTGCAGGAAATCGGTCGGCCCGAAGAAATCCACCACGGACTGCACGGCACTGGACTGATCGGGCTGATCACCCTCGTCAAAACGCGATCCCCCGCCGGTTGCGCCCAACAGGGCGGCGAGATGTCCGCCGGCTGACTCGCCCCACGCGCCGATGTGCCCGGCGTCGATGCCGAACGTGGCGGCATGGGCCCGCAGCCATCGAACCGCAGCCTTGCAGTCTTCGATCTGTGCCGGGAACCGGGCATCGCTGCTCAAGCGGTATCCCGCGGAGGCGACGGCGAAGCCGTGCGCGAGCAGGAAGAAAGGAACGTTGTCGGACTTGCTTCCGGAGAAGAACCCGCCGCCGTGGATCCAGATGACGAGCGGCAGCTGGCGGCCGGCCGGCGGCAGGTAGAGATCGAGCCGGTGCCGAGGGTGACCGTCGGCGACATATGGGAGGTTCCGATGGGCAGAAGTGCCTCGTGGCAGACCGCGTCGCATCGCTCGCCGGAGATTGTGGCCGCAACCCGAGGCCTGAAGCAACCCGAGCGCAAGGCTGGCCTTCGGGTGGACGGGCGGGGCTGCGGGGATGATTCACGAAAGCGAGGCGGACGCCGATTAACCTCAGGCAGCCGGACCGGGGGTCCGCCGACCTATGGACAACTTCATCGCGCGCCAGCCGATACTCGATCGCTTCGGTCACGTGATCGCATACGAGCTCCTGTTTCGCCCAGGCGCCGAGAACTGCTTCAACGGCGCGAATCGCGACATGCCGAGCGCCTCCGTGATCAGCACCGGGATGCTCGGACTGGCGGACCTCACCGACGGCAAGACCGCCTTCGTGAATTTCAGCCACGAGACGCTCGTCTGCGATCTCGCCTTCAGCCTGCCCGCGGGCGACGTCGTGATCGAACTGCTCGAGACGATCGAAGCGGACGAGGACGTGATCGCGGCGTGCGACCGGCTCAAGAAGGCCGGGTACCGCATCGCGCTCGATGACTACACGGACGTGGAGAGCCGCCGGCCGCTTCTCGAGTTCGCGGACTTCGTCAAGATTGACGTGCTGAACGCGCCGGATCGGGAGTGGCGCGAGCTCCCCGGCCGCCTCTCGTCGCATCACGTGCAGATGCTGGCCGAGAAGGTCGAGACCCGCGAGACGTATCATTTGGCGCTCGGGTCCGGCTACACCTGCTTTCAGGGATATTTCTTCAGCGTGCCCGCGATGATGGCCCAGGCGGAAATCCCGGGATACCGGCTGAATTACCTGAGGCTGCTGGAGGAGCTGAATCACCCGTCGGTCAACGTCGATCGGATCGAGACGCTCATCAAGCAGGATGCGTCAATCGCCTATCGCCTGCTTCGCCGGGTGAATGCCGCAGGGGCAGGGTTCCGGACCGAGATTCGCTCGATCCGCCATGCGCTGGTCCTGCTCGGCCAGGAGCACGTCAGGACGTGCGCCACGGTGTGGTCGCTGGCTGAACTGGGCCGCGACACGCCGGCCGAGCTGGTCGTCTCCTCGAGCCTGCGCGCCCGGACGGCCGAGCTCCTGGCGCCCTCGTCCCCGTGCGCGGATCGCGCGGCGGATCTGTTCCTGTTCGGCCTGTTCTCGATGCTCGACGCCATCATGCAGCAGCCCATGGAGCAGATCGTCGCCCGGCTCCCGGTCGGCGCGGAGGTGCGGGATGCCCTGATCGGCAAGCCGAACCCGATGCGGGCCATCCTGGATTGCGTGATCGCGTTCGAGCGCGGCGCCTGGGGACCATTCACCGAACTGGCGAAGGCCGCGGGTGTGAAGGAATCACGAGTGTCCGAGTGCTACACCGAGTCGCTGGTCTGGGCCCGGGACCTGTTCCATCTGCCAGGCCGCGACGCCGGGCCCGGCCGTCTCAAAGTCGCCTAGCAGCCTCAGTACCGGCCTGCGGCCGACAGCATTGCCCGCCGGGGAATACTGGCACACCCATATCTGTCCGGAGTCTTCGCACACGGCCAGGGCGCAGCCGATCTCCCGTGTGTCGCGCCAGACGATTTGCGTGTAGTGGCCGCAGTGCCGGCCGCCCGAGCATCGGTTTCGGGAATACGAGTAGTAGCGGGACTCCTCTCCCCACGCGCCGACGACTTCTGTTGGTGTGACCGGAACCAGTTGTCGAATGCGTCCCGTCTGGCGGGCGCTAATGAAGAAGAGATTCTCTCCGACGCCCGGCTGCCGGCTGTGCTGGAGACGGCAGCCGCGCCTGGCAAGGGAATTGGCCCAGAGCTTTGCCGATCTGGCGAGGTCGGATGACCAGCGAACGGGCCCGACGTTTACACCGGACCGCCACTCGTTGTGGGCCGCGACGAATTCGTCGCTGAGGCGCGCGCCGATCTCGACAGGCCCGCCAATCGCCTGGCTCCATCCCAGGGCCGCAACGGCGCACATCATCACCCATCGCAACTGCATGCGCACCTCGGATCGCGGACGGTGCACGACATCAGGCTGCCGGCTGGAGGCTGGCGGCGCCGCAATCGGTGAGCCGGCTGGTTCAGGCGGGTTCGCCGGAGCAATGTGCCGCGAGTCACGGTCGCCACATTCGCACCGCCCACCACGGGCGGTTCATCGCCGAAGAGTCTCCACTCGCTCCAGCACCGCGACCGTCTCGATGTGGGGCGTGTGCGGGAACATGTCGATTGGCTGCACCACGGTGCACGCGTACCCCGACGACTGCAGGATCTCGAGGTCGGGCGCCAGGGTCTCGGGGTTGCACGACACATAGACGATGCGGGCAGGATGCCCCACGCTCGTGAGCCACTCCAGCACGCGGCGCGGGCAACCCTGCCGCGGCGGGTCGAGAATGACCGCGTCGGGCGCAGGCCCGACATCGAGCCGGACGCGTCCGCTCGCCAGGGCTTCCACGCTTGCACACACGAAGCGGCACGCGGAGGCAGGAATCCTGTTCAGCCGACGGCTCGCCTCTCCGTCCCGAACCGCCTCGGCGTTCTCCTCGACGGCGGTCACACGCGATCCTCCGCTCGCCAGCGGAAGCGAGAACAACCCGGCGCCGGCATACAGATCCAGGACGTGGCGCGACGCCGAGGCGTGATCCAGTACGACCTGCACCAGTTCCCGGGCCGCCGCGACGTTGGTTTGAAAGAACGCGGTCGGCGAGATCAGGAACGACACGCCCGCCACACGGTCCCTGACACGATCCACACCATGGATCCGCAGCGTCGTCTCGCCGAAGAGGAACGGCCCCGAACCGCTGTGCACGTTCACGTGGAGTCCGTCGGGCGCCGAGGGCCCATCGAGCACGCTCCGCACGGCAGGGCGCAGCGCCTTGTCGTTGCGCGACACCACGAGCGTCGCCAGCCGCTGGCCCGTCTCCAGGCCGACTCTCACGACGAGGTGGCGCACCAGGCCGCGAGCTCTGCCCGGCACGGCCGCGTCGACTCGACGCGATCGCAGCGCATCCCGGACGGCAAATGCCACCTGGTTGCCTCGCTCGTCATGAACCGGGCACTCCTCGACGGCGACCACCTCCTGTGACCGGCGCCGGTAGTGTCCCATCACCAGACCGCCGGCGCTGCCGTCGTGCCCGAACACGAAATGCACCTTGCCGCGAAAGCCCCGCGGAGCGGCCGGGTCCGTCTCGATCTGCGCGCTGGAACGGCTTCGCTCTTCGCCTGGTGCTGAGGGCGGGTCCGGTCGCTTGCCGCCCGCGTAACGGACCTCGCTGACGCGCGGCGACGAGTCTCCAAGATGGCGCCGGAGCAGTGACGCCACCAGGCCGCGCTTGAGTCGCAGCTGCTCGGCATACGCGATGTGCTGCCACGCGCAGCCTCCGCACGCTCCTGCGTGCCGGCACATCGGGGCCACCCTGCTCGGGGATGCGGAGAGCACGCGCACCAGGTCGCCGCGTAGGCCGCGGCTTCCCAACCCGGACACGCGCGCCTCGACGCGCTCGCCGGGGATCACGTCGTCGATCAGGATTCGCCGCGTGCCGAGCGTCGCGTAGCCCGCGCCGTCGCCGGCCGGATCGATGCCCTCGATCACGACGGTGGCTACCTCTGCCTGTCCCGCCACTCAGTGCCCTCCTCGGGGCCCGGCGGGCAATCGGCCGACACCGGTATGCGCCCGCGTGGCAACACTGGTAGGCTGTTGGAGCGGTGTCATGTGGAATCTGCCTGGATTGTACCACCGACCGCGGGTCAGCCACGGGCGCGGCAAGGCCAGGCGAAGCGTGGTCCAACTGTGGCGGAACGATCCGGGAGCATCGTCGTGTTTCTGCTTGTGGCCCTGTCCATCTGGATCCTGATGCACGTCTACGTGCTGTGGCGCGCGAGCTCCATCCCCTTCGTGGCCGAACGTCTCCCCCGGTTCCTGATCTTCGGTGGCGGCGCGTTGCTCGGATCGTGCTACGTCCTGGCGCGGCTGGTCGAGGGGACCCGGTTCGGAATTCTGGCGCGCCCGTTCGAATTCGCCGGTGCGATGTGGATGGGCGTCCTCCTGCTGGCACTCACCTGCCTGCTGATCGTCGACCTCTTCACGGCCTTCGGCTGGCTCCTGCCCCGCCTCGCGCCCAGGCTTCGCGGATGGGCGCTCCTCACCGCGGGCCTGTTGTCGGCGATTGCCTTCGTTCAGGCGCTGCGGCCGCCGGTGGTTCGCGAGCACGAAATCGACTTGCCGGGGCTCCCGGCTGAGCTGGACGGCACGGTGCTGGTCTTCATCTCCGACCTGCATCTGGGCACCATGCTCGGCAACGACTGGCTGGAGGCGAGGATCCGTGAGATCGACGCGCTGCGGCCGGATCTCGTTGTCATAGGCGGCGACGTCTTCGAAGGCGACAGCGCCATGGAACGCGAGATGCTCCCGACGCTGCGCAGTCTGCGCGCGCCCCGAGGGGTATTTGCCGTCGCCGGGAACCACGACGGCCACCTTCGCGGCCTGATCGACGAAGTGGGATTCCAGGTCCTGCGCAACCGGTGGGTGGAAGCCGCACCCGGGCTCGTCGTTGCCGGCGTCGGAGAGGGCGGATTTCAGCGAGAGTTGCCTTCGCCAGGGCCGAGTCCGATCGAGCGTGCGCTGTCCGGCCGGCCACAGGGAGCGGGAACGGTGTTCGTGACTCACGTGCCCGCCGGCGCCGAGGCCGCGGCGCGCCTGGGCGCGGGGCTGATGCTTGCGGGCCACACGCACGGCGGCCAAGTCTGGCCGTTCAGCGTCATCGTGCAGATGGTGACGCCGCTCTTCGTTGGCCGGTACGACGTGGGCGGCATGGCCGTCATCGTCTGCCGCGGCACGGGGACGTTCGGACCCCGAATGCGGCTGTGGCAGCCGAGCGAGATCCTTCGCGTCACGCTGAAATCGCCCCGCGGTCGCGTGCAGGCCGGATAGGCCTGAAGGGTGCGCCACCGCGATACCTGCGTAGGGGACCAGGCATCATGAGGGACTGACCCATGCGAAGTTACCGAGCCGGTGACACCGTCGAGGATCTGTGCCGCGCCTGCAAGATCGATCGGCTCCACTCCGTGATCGTCGCGGACGAAACGGGCCGCCCGGTCCGCGTGCAATGCGATTTCTGCGGCAGCCAGCACAATTTCCGTGGAGGTTCGGCGGCAACTCCACGCGAGAGCCCGGAGCGCGTTCCACGACTCGAGCCTGCTCACGCCGCCGCCGGTCATCCCATTCCGCTCGTCTCCGAACGCGAACGAGCCGAGGAACCCCTCATGCTGGACCCTTCAGGCACGATCGACCTCGAGATGCTGCTGCGACGGATCATTCGCGAAGAGTCCGGCGTGACGACGGTCACGCCGGCCGAGAAGTGGCGAGGCGGCACGCTGGTGCTCAAGCCTGCGAACCCGGCCCTCCAGGAGAAGAGCTGGCCCATCGATTCGCTGTTCCACAAGGTGGTGATGATCCGGAACCGGCTGCGCACGCTCGAGCAGCAGATCAACGGCATGGAACTGCCCGATGACGCCAAGGTCAGGCTCCAGGCCTACATCACCGGCTGCTACGGCTCGCTGACGAGCTTCAACGTGCTGTTCGCCAGCGAGGCCGACCAGTTCAAGGGCTCGGGAGGCGACTAGTCAGCGAATCCGCCGCGCGGGCAGGCGCTGGCTGCCGAGCGATCGGACGAGTCCCGTCACCGTGCCTTTGGCGTCGCGGACGAACGTGATGGTCAGTGACGAGTCGCTGGCAAAGAACTCCGCATCCGACGCAGCCTGGAGGGACGTCGGGTTCTCTCCGGTTGGCCGGATGACCAGGTGGTCGCCTTCGACGATCACCCTCTGGAGGATGCCCGTCAGCAGTTCGTACTCGCCGGCGTAGTCGGCAAGACGTTGCGCCGGCACCTGCACCACAACTCGAGGCTCGACCTTCGGCGCCGCGATTCGTTCCGCCGTTTCGTTGAGCGTCCAGTCCTTCACCCGCAGCCGGGACACCTGCCCTGCCTCGTCTCGCTGGAACGCCAGCCGCCAGGTCACACTCGGGGAACGGAACTCATCCGGACCGACCATCAATATCTTCATCAGTTCGAGGCCCGGCAGTTGCAGGAAGAGCTGATCGCCGTCCTGGGTGACCATGTAGGTCGTGTTGGTCACGGATCGGAAGGTCCCCACAAAGTCAGCGAGTGCCGTGGGGGCCGGCGGCACAGGCTTGATCTCCTCGACAGGGAGGCCAATCGCACGCGCCGCCAGACGGTGGGCGGTCGTCTGCGGCGGAACGACGAACGAAAAGTCGTTCGATAGCATCGCCACGTAGACCTGATCATCCGGCAGTCTGACCGCGTAGGTCAGGTACCCGCTGAGGCCGCCGGAGTGCTCGTGCACCCGGTGCCCGTCGTACTCGCCGATGTTCCAGCCGTATCCGTATCCGGTCGAGGTGCCATCGGTCAGGCGGTAAGGCGTGAACATCCGCTCCATCGACGCCCGGGAAATCACTTTGCCCTCGGCCAGCGCGCGGTCCCACGTCGCAAGGTCGTCCACCGTCGAGATCAGGCCGCCCGCACCGCTCGGATGGAACGAGCGAGTGCGGGACGGGAGCACGTTGAACACGCGTCCGTCCTGCAGGTCGTAGCCAGGGGCACGCAGCGGGATGATCCTCCGCCTGTCGCCATAGGAGGTGGCGGTCATTCCCAGGGGCTTGAAGAAAAGCTGGTCAAGGAAGTCTCCGTAGAGCTGCCCCGACACCTGCTCGATGACGGCGCCGAGCAGGTTGTAGCCCCAGTTCAGGTAGGCCCACCGTTCACCGGGCGCGGAATCCGCGGGCTGATCCTTGTACCACTCGGCCATCACGTCGACGACGCGACTGTCTTCCTTCGACACGGCCCTCAGATCTCCGAGGTCGGCGAGCGCGCTGATGCCGGACGTGTGGGTCAGCAGATGTTCGAGGGTGATGTGTGCTCCCCGGGATGGAAACGCGGGCAGGAACTTCGTGATGTCGTCATCGACCGCCAGCTTGCCGGCTTCGGCGAGCGCGAGAATCCCGGCCGCCGTGAACTGCTTGGTGAGCGACGCGAGCGGCAGCACCATCTCCGGCCGCATCGGCACCTGCAGTTCGACGTTTGCCAGGCCGTACGCCTTCCTGAGCAGGACACTGCCACCCTTCGTCACGATGACGACGGCGCCGGGCCCGTCGGGACGATATGTCGAGGCGACAATCTGATCGAGATCACGCGCGAGCGTCGTATCGATCGGCTGTTGATTGAGGCGCCCGGCATGGGGAACCATGGCGCCAAGCCATCCCACGACGACAAGTGTTGCGGTGAACTGCCACGTGCGCTGCCAGTGATTCATCGGTCGTCACTCATCCGACGGATTGAAAGTCGTATGATGCCTCTCGGGTCCGGCAATTTCCACAGGATTGTCGCCCGCGCGGCTCGTGTATATTACGGACCAGGGAGCTCTACCATGCCGGTCAAGCAAGATGACACATTTACGCTGTACGATCTTCGCGTCGAGGTCGTCAGCTCGGGAAAGCCGATGGCCTGCAGCCATCGAGTCGGCGACTACTTCGAGTTGTGCGGCGAGAACATCTCGCTGCCGCCTGGACAGCCCTTCTCGATCTTCGGCCTCGGCGCACTGCTGACCATCCTGCCGGCCAAGCAGCGACTGACCGATGCGAACGATTGGATGACGACCGATTCGGACGTGGCCTGCCCCGATCCGAGGTGCGGCGCGCGGTTCCGCATCACGCGCATCCGCACCCGTGTGTTCCGGCGAGGCAAGGTCAGCGTCGAGCCGATCGCGCGCGGGGGCTACCGCCAGGCCGCCCTTTCTCCGTCACGGCCCGCGTCGACCGCGCCAAAGCCGCGCACCCGCCCGACCAGAAAGACGCACTGAGCGCGACCGGCGAGCACCGAAGTCGCCTGTGTTATCGTGTCCCGGCCGACCCCGGGTCAGGCCTGGGCGTCAGGCTTCTTCCTGGACCGCTGCCATGCACCTACACGCCGTCGACTGGCTCATCGTCGCCGCCACGCTGCTGGTCTGTTTCGTTCCGGCGCTCTTCTTCGGCAAGCGCGCCGGGAAGAGCACGTCGGAATTCTTCGCATCCGGCCGGGCCGTGCCGTGGTGGCTGGCCGGGTTGTCGATGGTGGCCACGACCTTCAGCAGCGACACCCCGAACCTGGTGACAGATATCGTGCGCCGCAACGGCGTCGCGGGAAACTGGGTCTGGTGGGCGTTCGTGCTGACGGGCGTCGCCACGGTGTTCTTCTACGCGCGGCTGTGGCGGCGGTCGGGCGTCATGACCGATCTGGAGTTCTACGAGATCCGGTATTCAGGGAAGGCTGCCAGCCTGGTGCGCGGATTCCGCTCCGTGTATCTCGGCCTCTTCTTCAACTGCATGATCATGGCGACCGTCAACCTGGCGGCCTGCAAGATCGCCGGGGTGCTCTTCGGCCTGCCGCGGTGGCAGACGCTGCTGTTGGTGGGCGGCCTGAACGTGGTGTTCGCGACCCACTCGGGCCTCTGGGGCGTGCTCGTCATCGACATGATCCAGTTCTTCATCAAGATGACGGCGGTCATCGCCGCGGCGTATTTCGCGCTCCAGCTGCCGCAGGTCGGCGGCCTGACTGGCCTGGTCACCAAGCTTTCGGCGACCACGGGCCCGGGCGGGTTGAACTACCTGAACATCCTTCCCGACTTCACCAACAACTGGGACCTGGCGGTCGCCGTCTTCGTCATGCCGATTGCCGTCCAGTGGTGGGCCGTCTGGTACCCGGGCGCAGAGCCGGGCGGCGGCAGCTACATCGCACAGCGCATGCTGGCATCGAAGTCGGAAAGAGACTCGCTCGGGGCGGTGCTGTTCTTCAACGTGGCGCACTACGTGCTGCGGCCGTGGCCCTGGATCCTGGTCGCGCTTTGCTCGATCATCGTCTACCCGCAGCTCTCGGACATCCAGAAGGCATTTCCCAACCTTGACCCCAGCCTGATCGGGCACGACATCGCGTATCCCGCGATGCTGACCTTCCTGCCGATCGGCTTCATCGGCCTGATGGTCGGGGGCCTGATCGCCGCCAACTCGTCGACCATCCTGACGCATCTCAACTGGGGCGCGTCGTATCTCGTGCACGACTTCTACCGGCGCTTCATCCGCCGCGACGCCACCGAGAAGCACTATGTGCTGGCCGGCCGGCTGACGACCGTCCTGCTCTTCTTCCTGTCGTCGGGCATGGTGTTCGTGCTCGACACGGCGAAGGATGCCTTCGACGTCATCCTGCAGGTCGGCGCCGGCACGGGCCTTCTCTACCTCGTGCGGTGGTTCTGGTGGCGGGTCAACGCCTGGTGCGAAGTGGTGGCGATGGTCAGCTCCTTCGGGGTGTCGATCACGTTCCTGGTCCTGGCGAAGAACGGCATTCACTTCAGCACGCACGTGGCGCTGCTGATCACGATCGCCGTCACCACGGTCTGCTGGGTGGGCACGGCATTTGTCGGGCCTCCGACCGACGAGGCGACGCTCCTGTCGTTCTACCGAAAGGTGCGGCCGTTCGGCCCCGGCTGGACGCGCGTCCGGATCGCCGCCGGCATCCCGGCCGACCAGGCGAGGTCGGTTGGAGAGAACATCCCGCTCGCGCTGCTCGGCTGGGTCGCGGGCTGCACCATGATCTGGTCGTCGCTCTTCACGGTGGGCAACTTCCTGTACGGCCGGACCGGCGTCGCCCTGGGTCTGCTCGCCACATTTGCCGTCAGCGGCACGGCGCTCGTCTACGTGGTGAATCGACTCTGGACCGGCGCGCCAGCTCAGCACGAGGCATGATCGAACGTGATGATGACCGCGAGGTGGAGATCCCGATGAGCGGCTCGTTGAGATCGGTGTGCGTGTTTTGCGGCTCGAGCCCGGGCGTCGACCCCGCCTACTCCGACGCCGCGAGGCGAATGGGGCGGGCCATCGCACAGGGCCGCCGGCGCCTGGTGTACGGCGGCAGCAACATCGGGCTGATGGCCGCACTGGCTTCGTCTGCGCTCGAGGCCGGCGGCGAAGTCGTCGGGGTCATTCCGAAGAATCTCGAGGAGAAACGCCTGCTCCATCCCGCGCTCACGTCGACACACGTCGTCGGCTCGATGCACGAGCGCAAGGCGATGATGGCCGAACTCGCGGACGGGTTCGTTGCGATGCCCGGCGGACTCGGCACGCTCGACGAGCTGTTCGAAATCTGGTCGTGGGCTCAACTCGGCCTGCACGCCAAGCCGATCGGCCTGCTGAACGTCGGTGGATTCTGGGACCCGCTGCTGGCGCTGGTCGACCGCGTCGTCGGGCAGGGATTCATGCGGCGCGAGCATCGCGACGCGATCGTCGTCGAGATCGTGCCCGAACGGCTGCTCTCCGGCATGGACTCGGCCAGGCCGGTCGGCCTGCCGAAATGGATACCCGATTTCAGATGAGGCGCGCCTGCTTCTGGGTGTGAGCGAGCACCACGTCCTTGACCCGGTCAATCCACCGCTCGCGCTGTCCCTCTTCGAGCCGCTCGCAGGGGATCTTGAGTTCGCCGAGCAGCGTGTCGACCAGCTGATCAATCGAACGGACGAAGAACTCGTCCGTGTCGCGCACCCCGTCGGCCGACGCCACCCCCGACACCGGGACCTTGAACAGCAGGTCGTAGGTCTTCATCCAGTGCTTCATGAAGCTCTCGATCGGGCGCTGCCGGCCGCAGGCGAACATCAGGTAGGCGTAGTTGTCGAGCACGCTGCGGTCGCACACGACCACGTCGTGCTGGCTGCCGGACCGGATCTCCTCGGCGATCTGGGTCATGAAGATCCAGGTCTGCGCCTCGAGCGAGGTCTTTCGATTGATCGGGAGCGGTGAGAGCCTGGCGACCTCCTTGACGATGTCGACGTTGACGCCTTGTCGTTTCAGGGATGCGGCGAGGTCGTAACAGAGCGTCGTCTTGCCGACGCCGTGGGTTCCAATGAAGGCGACTTTCATCGACGCGATCGTACTCCACCTGACTGCAGGACGAGAAGCGCGCATTGACCGGCGAATAACAACGCGGAAATCAGAAGCGGCCGCCGAGGCCGACGATTGTATGCGACCTCTTGCCGAAGCCGTGCTCGATATCGAGCGTGAGGTGACGGGACACCGCGAGGACGCCGCCGGCCAGCAGGTTCCAGGCGGAAGCAGGCTGTGCCGCCACGTCGTAGGCGAGGCTGATTCCGCCGGGCAGTGCAATTGCCCCTCGCTGGCGCAGGGACAGGCTCTGATGCATTGCGCCGGCATAGATCGCCCCCTGCAGCCTTCTGTCGCCGAACGACACGCCCACGCGAGGGCCCTGGTTGAACACCCGCGTACTGGTGTCCTGCACATCGGTCGTCGACCAGGACCAGTTCAGGTCGTAGGTCGCGAACACGCCCCTGTAGCCAACGGCCGGAGTGAGCCCGAATCCGTAGACTGAACCTTCGTAGCTGACTGACAGCGGAAAGAGCACCGCCACGGACGAGGGGCCGCTCGACTCGATCGTGATCTCGGTGGCCTCGCCGCTCACCTTGCCCCCCATCACGTACACGTTGAGAAAGGGAAACAGCCAGGCATCGGCCCGCACGCCCTTCGCGTTGCTCGACGTCCTGACCGATGATGTCCCGAGCAGGCCGAGCGGTATCGGGACGCCGCCCAGCGACAGCTGGACATCGCCAAGCGGCAGCACCTGGCTCATCCAGACGCCGCCGAGGGTGAGGCCGAACGGCAATGGCATGTCCGCCCGGTATTCCGGAGGTATGAGATCGCCGAGGAGCGGCAGGACCGATGATCGCGGTTGCGTGTCCGTCGGGCCGGACGGCGTTCGCTGCTGAGCCCGGGCATCCGGCACGCCAGGCCCCCACGCCACCACGGCCGCCAGCACGATAGCCGCTCGCACTCCGCGTGTCATCGCTGACCTCCGCGCGGGGACCGGCCGGACTCCGGACTGCCTTACCTCAGCGCCCGTGTGCCCAATCGATGTCGAGGCACGGGCAGTCGCCACGTGGAGGCGGCCGCCCGTGCGCTCGTAACGGCTATTTCAGCTTCACCACGTTGACCGTGCCGTCGCCGTATTTCTTCGCCAGCCCGTCGATGGTCCGGCCGCCGAACTTCGCCGCCATCGCGTCGATGGTCGGCTGGTTGGCGAGCATCTTCCCGGCCCCGGCCTTGCACTCCTCGATGTTGCCCGCCACCATGATGATCATCTTGTCGGGCCGCAGGTACTTCTGCGCCACCCGCTTGATGTCTGCGAGCGTGACCGCCCCGTATCGGGTCTCGTAGGCCTCATAGAAATCCCGCGGCCGTCCTTCGAGCTCGAGCGACGCGAAATTCCTCAAGTTGCCGGCCGTGTTCGAAAACAGGGCCGGGAAGGCGCTCAGCCGGGCGGCCTTGGCGAACTTCAGGTCCTGCTCGCTGACATCGCCCGCCCTCATCCGCTCGATCTCGTTCAGCATCAATTGCGCAGCGAAGACGACCGTCTCGTTCTTCGTCTGGCAAAAGGCCTGGAACGTTCCAGGGAAATGGATCTCCGACGGGATCGACGAGTTGGTGGTGTACGCCAGGCCGTTGTCCGTCCGGACGATCCTCGTGATTCGCGACGAGAACGATCCGCCGCCGAGCGTGTAGTTCATCAGGTCGACGGCCGGGTAGTCCGGATCGTCGCGCGTGATCCCGATGTGGCCGATCTGGATGATTCCCTGGTTCGGCATCGCTCCCTGCGGCTGGACCATGTAGACGCCGGGCTTGGTGGTCTGCTCCGCCTTGGGCCACTTGGGCTCGGCCTTCTCGGCGTTTCGCCACTTGCCGAAGGTGGCCTCGAGCTTCTGGAGCATCTCGGCCTTCTTGAAGTCGCCGGCCACCACCAGGATGGCGTTGTTGGCGCCCCAGTACTTCTTGTGCCACGCCACCACGTCGGCGCGGGTGATGCTTCCGATGGTGGACTCGGTGGGTTCGGCGACAATCGGTGAGGCGTCACCGTAAACCAGGCGCTGGAAGGTCCGGCTGGCGACGTTGCTGATATTGCGGTTGCGGTTCCTGATGGCCGGCAGCATGGCCTGCTTGTCGCGCTGGAGCCGGTCTTCAGGGAACGCCGGATTGTTGAGCAGGTCGAGCCAGATCTTCAGGCCTTCGTCGACGTGCCGCATGTGAATCGACAGGCTGGTTGCGGTGACCGTCCCGGCGAGGAAGTCCATGCGCTCGTTGATCTGATCGCCGGTCATCGTCGTCGTGCCGCCCGCGCGGACGAGCGATCCGGTCAACGCCTGGATGCCCAGCTTGTCCGGGGGCTCGAGGAAGGACCCTCTTCCGCCGGCGCCCCCGCCGCCACGCTGCGGCAGGCTGGTGGTGAACTCGGCGCCTCGTCCCCTGCCGCCGCCCGCCCCACCGCCGGCGATCACGGGCGAGAGCAGCGTGGCGTCGAACCAGGGAATTTCGTTGTCCTCGGCGATGTACACGACGAGGCCGTTCGAGAGGGTCACGCGGAAGTCGGCAGCCCTGGGCGCCTTGAAGCCGAGCGGCGGATACTTGAACTGGTCGGGCCGGGGCCCCTTGGCGGCGGCCGCCTGGGCTGCCTGAGCGGCCTGTTTCGAAGCGGCGGTCTGTGCGATGACGGCGCTGGAGGCCAGGTAGCACCCCAACACGCCGATCAGCATGATCGCCGAAAGTCGTTTCAGCATGGTCATGATCCTTTCTGCGGTGCGGGGTCCTACTTCTCGCGTTCCAGCACGCCGGTGACGCTGTTGTCCCGGGTCAGGTACTTCCTGGCGACGCGCATCAGGTCGGCCGGCGTCACCGCCATGCGCTGCTTGTACTGCTCCTCGATGAACTGCCACTGGTAGGCGATGTCCATCCGGGCCAGCGTGGTGGCGATCCCCATCCCGGCCAGGCTCTGCAGGTAGTCAGCCTCGACCGAGTTCTTGAGCCGCTGCAGCAGTTGCGCGTCGACCGGCGTGAACTTCGCGTCCTCGATGTACAGCCACAGTTCCCGCTCGAGGGTGTCGAGCGGCACGACCGTCTCGTTTTCGATCTCCCTGGCGCTGGCGTTCACGCGGAACGACCCGTCGTACTCGGAGTTCGAGGCGCTGGCGCCCACGTTGGTCGCGTGCGCAAGCCTGCCGTTGACCAGGTCGAGGTACATCTTCCCGGTCCGCGCGCTCATCGTGCGGCCCAGCATGAAGAGCGGCGCCAGGTCGTCGTGCCAGAGCGGCGGCACGTGGAACATGATCGTGACGGCCGGGTTGGTGGCCGCCCTCCCGAGGACCCGCTTCTCGATGTAGGGCGTCTTGAAGTTGGGACCGTAGACCTTCTTGTAGTACTCGGAGTACGGTTCCTCGGTGCGGACGCGCGGCGACTTGCCCTTCGGCTTGATCGGCCCGAAGTACTTGGTGACGAGCGGCATGATCGCCTTCTCGTCGACGTCACCCACCATCACGAGCGTCGCGTTGTCGGGGCGGTAGAACTGCTCGCGATAGTCGATCAGTTCCTGCTTGGTGATCCGGCTCACATCCGACATCCAGCCCACGACGGGATTCCGGTACGGGCTTGCGGCGAAGAACGTGGCATTGAGCTGTTCGGAGAAGAACGACCCGGGGTTGTTCTCGCTCATCCGCCGCTCTTCAGTAATGACGTCGCGCTCCGAGTAGAACTCCCGGAAGACCGGGTTGACCATCCGGTCGGCCTCGAGCGCCAGGTACAGCTCGATCTTGTTCTTCGGAAGCGTGACGTAGTACTGCGTCATCTCCTGGTTGGTGGACGCGTTGAGGCCCGTGCCGCCCGCCTCCTGGTAGGCGCCCCAGATCTCCTCGCTGACGATCGTCTCGGCCTTCTGCTTGTTCAGCAGGTCGCTCACCTGCTTCTTCAGCTCGACGATCTTCGCCTCGTCGCGCCCCTTGATCTTCGTGTCCTCCTCGGCGAGCTTCGTTTCGAGCGCGTCGATCTGCCGGTCGTACTCCAGGTCTTTCAGGAGCGTGCCGGGCTTGATGCCCATCGAGTAGGTCCCTTTGAACATCATGTGCTCGTGCAGGTGCGAGACCCCTGTGATGCCCGGGCGCTCGTTGACCGACCCGACGCGGTAGGCCAGCACGCAGTTGATGAGCGGTGCTTCGGGGCGCTTGACCAGCAGCACCTTGAGGCCGTTCGGTAGCGTCCGCTCGATCACCTGGCTGGTGAGACTCACCTGCTGCGCCTCGGTCGGGACGAACCAGACGAAAGCCAGCACGATGAGCCCGAGACAGACGAACAGTCGATGTCTCATGGAAATCTCTCCCATGCTCGGGGTAAATGAGGATGCAGGGGCACGACAGAACCGCGACGGGTTCGAGAGGGGCGCCAAAGGATAGCACAGGGCGGCCGGCCGCCAGCCAGACGGGAATCGAGGAGCCCCTAGACCGGCGTCTTCATCCAGGCGGCGGTGTTGTGGAAGTTCACGACCACGCCGCCGGGCGGATTGATGGCGTCACAGTCCCGGCGCTGCTCGTCGGACAGGGTCATGTCGAGCACGGGCAGCAGGTTCTCGAGCTGTTCGAGCGTCCGCGGACCGACCACCGGCGAGGTCACGCCCGGCTGGTCCTTCGTCCACAGAAGCGCCAGCTGCCCCGCTGGAATGCCGTGCCTGCGGGCCATGGCTCCAAACTGCCGACCCGCATCGACGCCGCGGCGCGTCACGCGATCGGCATAGATGCTTCCCGGCAGTCTCCCCGCCCGCGAGTCGGACGGCAGGAGATCGAAGTCGTCGTACCTGCCGGCGAGAACGCCCTGGGCCAGCGGCGCCCACGGGAGGATGGCGAGATCGTGGCGGGCGGCAAGCGGGAGGAGTTCGTTCTCGATGCGGCGGTCCAGCAGATTGTACGGAGGCTGCTCGCTCACATACCGCGCGTAGTCGTGGCGCTCACTCGCCGCGAGCGCCTCCATCACCATCCACGCCGGGTGTGTCGAACACCCGATGTAGCGGACCTTCCCCGCGCGGACCAGGTCGGTCAGCGCGCCAAGCGTTTCCTCGATGGCCGTTTCCGGGCTCGGCCGATGGACCTGATAGAGATCGATGACGTCGGTGCCGAGCCGCCGCAGTGACGCCTCGCAGGCCTGGATGATGTGGAGCCGCGAATTGCCGAGGTCATTCGCGCCATCGCCGGTGCGGTTGTGGACCTTGGTTGCCAGCAGGACCCGGTGCCGGCGTCTTGCCAACGCCTTGCCAAGGATGATTTCCGATTCGCCCCCACTGTAGGAATCAGCGGTGTCCACCAGGTTGATCCCCGCGTCGAGGGCGGCGTGCACCATGCGCACGCCCTCGGCTTCGGGCGTCGCGGTGCCGAAGTTGTAGGTCCCGAGGCCCAGGGGCGATACCCGCACTCCCGTGCGGCCGAGGAGGCGGTACTCCATGCTCTCCGTGCTCCTTCATGCTGCTGATGTTGCCGCGCTGACACGGCTCGCTCCCGATCGTACCGCCGCGGTTGAATCCATAGCAAGGATCAACGCGGCACTGACAATCGGCATAGACTAGGTTCTAGCGAGGCCTTGCCATGAGACCGCCTTGGCGCAGCAGGGCTGATCGCTCGTGAGCCTCTCTGGATCAACAGCATTATCTGGCCTCGAGTGAATGGCTCCTGGCTCGAGGGCTCGGCCCGCAGGAGGTCTGAGATGCAGGCACCGGACGATTGGGTCGAGGTCGGGGTCTACAACTACCGGCACGAAGCCGAGCTGGCCCGCAGCGTCCTGGAAGGCAGCGGCATCACCGCGGAGGTGCGCTCGGATGATGCCGGCGGCCAGCAGATCGGGCTGCAGTTCATCCGCGGCGCCAGGCTGCTCGTCCAGCGGCAGGATGCCGACAGGGCGCGCGGCGCGCTCGCCTGAGGCATGGAGCCCCTCACACACACCCTGGTCGGCGCGCTCGCGGGCGAAGCGGGGCTGAAGCACCGCACGCCGCTGGCGATGGCTGCGCTGGTCACCGGCTCGATACTGCCCGACGTGGAGGGCGTCTGCTATCTCGCTGGATCGGACGTCGCCCTCCAGTACCGCCGCGGCTGGACACACGGCGTTGCGGCAATGGCCGTCCTCCCCCTTGCGCTGACGGGCCTGCTGCTGCTCTATGACCGGCTGTGGCGCCGAAGGCGCCATCCGGATCTCGCGCCTGCGAAACCTGGCTGGCTGCTCCTGGTGTCCTTCATCGGCGTGCTCACGCATCCGATTCTGGACTGGACCAACAACTACGGCGTTCGCCTGCTGATGCCCTTCAACGGCCAGTGGTTCTACGGCGACGCGGTGTTCATCGTGGATCCGTGGCTCTGGCTGATCGCCGGCACCGCAGTCGTGCTGATGACGCCGCGCGGCCGCGGGATGACGGAGCTGTGGACGGCCATCGCGGTTCTGACCTCGGCGCTTGTCCTCTTCAACCCGCTGGTTCCGGCCGCGGCCCGCATCGTCTGGATGGGATTGGCTGCGCTTCTTGCCGTCCTGCGGGTGCGGCTGCGCCGGCCGCTCGGGGCGCGATACGCGTGGGTCTCGCTCGCCGCGACCACGCTCTACCTGCTGCTGATGATTGGAGGCGCGCGCCAAGCCGAGCGCCAGGCGAAGGCCGCGGGCGAGCGCGAAGGGTGGACCGTGCAGCAGGCGGTATCCGTGCCCTCGCCGGCCAACCCGTTCCTGCGCCACGTGATCGTCGTCACACCGGATCGGTATGTCTTCGTCCCCGTGTCCTGGCCGGGCGGGCCGGACATGACGCCGCCTTTCCAGTCGCTGCCGCGCGCCGTGCCTACTGCCGCGTCCATGGCGGCGATGTCCAGCCCACAGGTCCGGGGCCTGCGCGGCTGGCTTCGTTTCCCAAGCTACGACGCACAGCTCCAGCGTGACGGCAGTTACAGGGTGATCATCCGGGATGCGCGGTTCGCGGCGGGCAATCTTCCGGGCTTCGGGGTGGTGGCGACGGTGAATCTCGACTCACAACTCCGGCCGATGCAGCAGGCCCGGTAAGCGCCCCGGCGGGATTCGCGCCCGTTCCCTACGCGTCCAGCCTCCACGGGCGCACCGTCAAGGTGAGCTTGCGGCCGCGCCGGATCACGTCGACCTGAGTCGCTCGGCCGATTTGCTCGCCTCCCAGCACGGCGAACAGCGCGGGCGGATCGGGCACCGGCGTCCGCGCGACCCGCAGGATGAGGTCTCCGGGCATCAGCAACTGGCCGCGCGATTTCCGGAGGCGCACCACCTCCAGCCCGGTGAGTTTCCGGCCCTCGACGGTTCGTGTTCTCGCCGCGATCGACACGCCGAGCGTCGCGCGCGCGACGCGGCCGTGCGTCATCAGATCGGGGATCACCGCCCTGACGGTTTCAGCAGGAATCGCCAGCCCGATGTTGGGTGACTCGGAGTCGAGCAGCGTCGTCACACCGATCACCCGGCCCTGGACGTCCACCAGGGCCCCTCCCGAGTTGCCCTCGTGGATGTCACAATCGGTCTGCAGCAGGTGGTAGTGCGGCCGCCCGGGCCCGGCAACCGCGGTGCGGGCCAATCCCGATACGACACCAATGGTGACGGTCTCGGGATACCGGCCGAGCGGGTTGCCGATGGCGAGACACATCTCGCCGGTTCGCGCCCGGGACCTTCGCACCGTGAGGTGGTGCTTCCAGGATCCGTCCAGCTTCAGCAGCGCGAGGTCGGCGACCGCATCAGTGCCCACCACGCCGGCCAGAGCTGTCGTGCCGCCCTGGAGCGTAACTTTCACGGGCGGATCCATGCCCGCCACGACGTGCTGATTGGTGACGATGTGGCCGCGCGAGTCGATGAAGAATCCCGACCCGCTGCTGCCGCCCTCGGAAGAGGTCCCCGTCAGCGCAACGGTCGCCCGCAACACGCCCGCGGTGAGATCCGCCAGCTCGTCGCTGAAGGCGGCCAGAAGCCGTGCGCGACCCGCCTTAGGCATCAACCGCCTCGTCTTCGTCGTCCTCGTCGCTTCTGGCCGTCTTGCCGCCGAACCGACGGACCAGCTCGGTGTCCAGCCTGTCCGCCGTGCTGGCGAATCGCAGCAGGATGTCCTTGAACTGGCGCTCGTCGAGCGTGTCGGCCGGCACCTCCCAGACCGCCACGATCAGATCATCGAGCCTGAAGAGACGAACGCCCAGCTCGGATCCGTTGAGCGAGTTGAGCGACTCGAGCAGCCGCGCCTTCTTCTTGACGCCCGCAACGAGCACCGCGGACAACTGGAGCAGCGGAAACGGGCTGTCCAACAGGCGGAGTGTGACCTCGGCGCTGCCCTGCGGGAAACTGTATTCCCCGTTGGCGTCCGGCTGGACTCTCGCCACGCCGAGTTGGGCGGCCAGGTTCCTCTCGATGAACGGCCTGAGCACATCAATGCGCGACATCCCGCCTCCCTCCACCATTCCCGCCGGCGCCGGCCAGATGGGCCTCGCTTCTTCCTATCAGAACACTATTCTGCGGGCCCGTGCCGAATCCTGATGCGTGAACATATGTTCACGTTTAGAACTTCAATTTCAGGCGTTCGCCTGCGAGTGATCACCGATGAAGACGTTCACGAGGCCGTTCTTGTCGCCGTAGGTGTCGCACAACCGCGCCCAGAGCCCTGGCTCCCTGCTCACGTCGAATCCACCCTCGTCTCGTCGCGAAGATCCGCTCGATCGGCCCGACCCGCTCACCCTCCGATCGACACCAGCCAGTCGGCGATCTCGTGGAAACCCTTCTCGACAGCGATCTGGCGCGGCGTCTTGCCGTCGTCGGTTTGAGACGCTGGTTGCGCGCCTTTGTCGACCAGCGCCCGGACCACGGCCAGGTTGCCCGTCCCCGCCGCCGCGTGCAGTGGGGTGAACCCCGGGCCGTAGCGATGGTTCACCCGGGCGCCGTGCTCGAGCAGCAGTTCGAGCACCGGCAGGTCGGCGCGCGTGGCCGCCGCGGTGAGCGCCGTGTAACCCGTCGCGTTTCGCGAGGCCCCGTTCACATCCGCGCCGTGCTCGAGGAGCAGTTGAACGATCTCGCGGTGCCCGAAGAACGCGGCCAGCCCGAGCGGAGTGAATCCGTCTGGGGCATACGTGTTGACCAGCGCACGATCGCGGGCAAGCAGCTCACGCACCCGTGCGGTCCGCCCGCAGGCGGACGCTTCGAAGATATCGAGCGGTGTGCCCGTCGCCTCGAGCAGATCGGCAATCTCGCGGCGGCCGTAGTAGCGCGCGAGCAGGATCGCCGACACCCCGTCTGCATTCCTGGCCGCGGCGCGTTGCGGCTCGCTGCCAATCACACGCTTCACCAGATCGAGGTCGCCCGCCTGAATGGCGTCGAAGATGTTGTCGCTCATCGTGCATCTCCATGAGGCTCGGGAGATCCGCCACGCGGTCACGCCAGGAGCGTCCGATTCGCCTGCTCGCGGCGGTCAATCCAGGATCAACCGGGATCGACGGAAACGCATCAGCGCCGCGGCCACGAATACGACGTCCAGCGCGAGCAGAATGCCCCCGATCGCGGCGCTGAGGCCGAACACGCCGACCTTCGTCACCCATTTGAGCATCCCGATTCGCCACGTCTCGGGCAGCGCCTGGATTCCGAACACGGGAACGAAGATCAGCAGCATGATGGCGACATTCAGCGTCTGGGCCGCCTGACGCACCGTTGGCGCCCGCAGCGACACCAGCACGCCGACCGAGCCGGCCAGCGCGGCACCCAGCATCGCCAGCACCGGAGATGCCACGACGAGATGCCACGAGAACAAGATCGGGCCGCCCGCGCCTGCGCTCAGGTTCACGGTGATGAGGCTCAGGGCGAGCATCACCATCACAAGGCCCCATCCGTAGCCGACCGAGGCGGCCAGCTTCCCGATGAGCACCGCGCGGTCCGGCAGCCGGCTGGCCAGAAGCGTCTCGAGCGTGTGGCGCTCGCGCTCGCCCGCGAATGAATCCGCCACGGCCCCGGCCACGAGCATCAGCGGCAGCCACGCCCAGTAGAACAGCGTGGACGGCGTCTCGACCCAGTCGCGCCCGGACTGGTACGGGAGGAAGATCCCGAACACCACGAGGAGCACCACCAGGCTCAGCCGTCCGCTTCGCAGCGTCCCGCCAGGCCACATCAGTTCCTTCAGCTCCTTCCAGACAACGGTGGCGATGTCGCGGATCATCGCTCTTCCTCCATCAGCGTCAGGAAGACTTCCTCCAGGCTGCCGGTGTCCTTCCGGACCTCCTCGAGGGCCACCCCGCTCTGAACCAGGAGGCTGACCAGGGGCGCCGTGCTGCTCTCATCGGTCAGGTCCACGATCAGGTGGCCGTTGCGCAGCTCGGCGCCCGCCACCTCGCCCCTCGCGCGCAGTCGATCGACGATCTCGCAGGTGAACCCGCGACCGGTGAACTCGGCCCTCGTGGCATGGCGGGCCTTGAGCTCGTCGGGGTGGCCGACCGCCAGAAGGCGGCCCTGCTTGATCACGGCGACGCGGTGGCACAGCCGTTCGGCTTCGCCGAGGTTGTGCGTCGTCAGGAACACGGTGACGCCTTCGCGCGCGACCAGCGACTCGAGGTCCTCACGCAGCGCCGCCGACGCGACCGGATCGAGGCCTGAGGTGGGCTCGTCGAGAAACAGCAGCGCGGGGCGGTGAAACAGCGCCCGGGCCACGGCGAGCTTCTGCTTCATTCCGCGGCTCCACTTCCCCACCATCTCGCGACGCCGCTCCCACAGCCCGAGCGGGCCGAGCAACTCCTTGATTCGCGCGCGCCGCGCCATCGCGTCGATGCCCCACACTCGCCCGTAGAACTGGAGGTTGTCCTCCGCGCTCAGCCGCTCGTAGAGGCCCGAGTGTTCGAGCAGGGCCCCGGCACGATTGCGGATGGCGTCGGAGGCGCTGCGGGTGTCGTGACCGAGAACGGTGGCCCGTCCGGACGTGGGCTCGAGCAGCCCCAGCAACAGCCGAATCGCGGTGGTCTTGCCCGCGCCGTTCGGACCGAGGAAGCCGAACACGATGCCGGCCGGGACCTCGAGGTCGATGGCATCGACAGCCCGGGTCTTGTCAAAGACCCTCGTGAGCTGCTCGGTTCGGATGACGGGTTCGGCCATGCACCCCTCTGGAGGCCGCGTTCTGCCCCCGAATCGATTGATCATACATGGATTTGGCAGGCCACACCTCCCGCGGCCCGACACCGGAACCCTCGTGTTTATGGGCTTGCGCATCCTGCGGCAGCCGCGATACCTTGGCTCGAAAACCGCGGTGCCAAGGGTTGGCAAGACCCCGGTCGGAGTGTGAATGGCCTCCAAGATCGCCCCCGTCGTGGCTTCCCTGCTCGCGGTCCTGATTCGTCCGATCCTTCGCCTGCGCTACCGCCTCGAGGTGAAAGGCCTCGCAGAGGTCCGCCGGCGCGGGCGAACGGGGATCCTGTTCCTGCCGAATCACACGGCGCTGGCCGATCCTGTCATCCTCACGCTGCTGCTCTATCCGACCTTCCGTCTCAGGGCGCTGGCTGACGAATACCAGATCAATCGCAGCCTGCTCGGGCGCATCGCGCACCTGTTCGGCGTCCGCATCCTGCCGAGCCTGGAACGGCAGGGCGCCGGGGCCAAGGATGACATGCGCGCGGCGCTCGGCGAGACGATCGAAGGGCTGAAGGCGGGCGAGAACCTGCTGATGTACCCGGCCGGCCGGCTCAAGCGCCAGACGCGGGAAGAGATTGGCAGCGCCAGCGGCGTCGAGACCATCGTCAAGAGCGTGCCGACGGTCCGCGTCGTGCTGGTCCGCCACAACGGGCTGTGGGGCAGCAGCTTCAGCCTGGGACACTCGGGCCGGATGCCGTCGATCGGAAGCGCGTTGAAGAACGGCATCAAGGCGCTGCTCCTCAACGGCATCTTCTTCATGCCGAAACGGCGCGTCGTCATCGAGTTCGTGGAGCCGGATGACTTTCCGCGAACCGCGCCCCGGCGCGAGATCAACGGGTACCTCGAATCGTTCTACAACACCAATCCCTCGCCCAACACGCTGGTGCCGTACCGATTCTGGGAAGGCAGCGCGCCGCGCGTGGTCCCCGACCCGGTCTTCAGGGTCGCTGACGCCGACTGGTCGACGATTCCCGAGGCCACGCGACAGCTGGTGATCGACCACATCAGGGAACAGAGCGGCGCCGCCGAAATCACGCTCGATCACCAGTTGACGCGCGATCTCGGATTCGACAGCCTCGCGTCGGCCGAGCTGGTCACCTGGGTCGAACAGGAGTTCGGCTTCTCGGTCGGAACACCTGAGAGCCTCAGCACGGTCGCCGACGTCGTCCAGGCTGCCGCCGGTCGGGGCGTGTCCGCCCTTCAGACCGATCTCAAGCCCGTCCCTTCCGCATGGTTCTCACTGGAAGGCAGTACGACGCGGCTTTCGGTCCCCTCATCCGACACGATTACCGGGGCGTTCCTGAGGCAGGCGGAACGCGACCCGGCGAGGACGCTGCTGTCGGATCAGACCGGCGGTATCCGGACGAACCGGAACATCATCACGGGCCTGTTGCTGCTGAAGCCGATCTTCGAAACGCTGGATGGCGAGTACCTCGGAATCATGCTGCCGCCTTCGGGCGGCGCGGCCGTGCTGTACCTTGCCGCGCTCTTCGCCGGCAAAACGCCGGTCATGGTGAACTGGACCACGGGCGCACGCAACGTGAGGCACTCGCTCGACCTGCTTGGAGTCCGGCACATCGTCACGGCTGGAGCCTTGGTGGGACGGCTCGAATCGATGGGCGTCGACCTGGGCGAGCTGCGCGATCGCTTTCTGCTGGTCGAGAGCCTGGTGCCTCGGATTGGCACGATGCGAAAGCTCGCCGCACTGGTCCGGAGCTACCTCAGCTGGAAAGAACTCGAACGGGTCCAGCCCCGCGAGACCGCGGTGGTTCTGTTCACGAGCGGATCCGAGAGCCTGCCGAAGGCGGTGCCGCTCACGCACGCCAACATCCTGACCAACGTCCGCGACGTGCTGAACGTCGTCCACTTGTCGGAATCGGATGCGCTGCTCGGCTTTCTGCCGCCGTTCCATTCGTTCGGGCTGACCATAACCCTGGTCCTTCCCTGCGTCGCCGGGCTTCGGGTCGTGTACCACACGAATCCGACGGAGGCCGCCGTCCTGGCGCGACTCATGGAAGCCTACCGTGCGACGGTGCTGGTCGCCACGCCCACGTTCCTTGCTGGAATCGTGCGTGTCGCCGAAGACCGGCAGCTTGCCTCGCTGCGCCTGGCCGTGACCGGAGCCGAAAAGTGTCCCGAGCAGCTGTTCGACACGCTGCGGGAGCGTTGTCCGAACGCCACCGTGCTCGAGGGATACGGCATCACGGAGTGCTCCCCGGTCGTGTCGGCCAACACCGTCGGGGCCGTCTTTCGCGGCAGCATCGGTCGCCTGCTCCCGAGCGTGACTGGCGTGGTGGTCGGCCTGGAATCGAATCAGCGGGTCGCACCAGGCGACACGGGGATGCTCCTGGTCCGCGGACCGAGCATCTTCCCGGGCTACCTGCAGTTCGACGGCGAACCGCCGTTCCTCTCCTTCGAAGGCACGCAGTGGTACCGGACTGGTGACCTGGTCACGACCACGTCGGACGGGGTGCTGTATTTCAAAGGCCGGCTGAAGCGATTCATCAAGCTCGGCGGAGAGATGATCTCGCTGCCGGCCATCGAGGCGGAGCTGCTCCGGCATTTCCGTGAAGCCGAAGATGGACCGGTCATCGCGGTCGAGGCCATCGGCAGCGCGGAGAGCCCCGACGTTGTGCTCTTCACACGGGAGCCGGCCGATCGTGCGACGGTCAACGGCTGGTTGCGCGACGCAGGATTGAGCGCGCTGCACAACATCCGGCAGGTGTTCGAGGTCGATCAGATACCTGTGCTCGGCACGGGGAAGACTGACTATCGTGCCCTCAAGGCCTCGCACGAACAGCGTCTTCGCGACCGGGCGGCTTCACAACCTCCCATCGTTCCTGAGAAGTCCCCAACGCCGCGGTAGAGAGGAAGCCGGCCTCGGGCAGCAGGATGAACTCCGCAGGGGCCGGCATGAGGCGCAGGGCCGGCACGGTCGTTCGGGTGGCGAGGTGCGCCACCATCGCTCCCGGCACGGGCACCGCTCAGCGAGGAAGCGTCAGGGCGTTCAAGAGGTACCCGGTGACCACGGCGGCGATCAGGGTCAGGCCGAGGACCCGGAGACCGGTGCGCCAGTCGCCGTCCTTGATGAGGACGATCGGGCCGAATCCGGCGCCGACGCACAGCCCGGCAATCGCGGCGCCCGTAGAAAGCCCACCGGCCATGAACGCCTGGACAATCGCGACCGACACCGCGCAGTTCGGGATCAGGCCGAAGAGGGCGACGGGGAGGATTTGCAGGTTCGGATGGCCTTGCCAGGCATGCAGGGACTGTTCGACGGCCGTCATCTTCAGGATCAGGCCGAGCAGCACGGTCACCGAGAAGACGATGGCGAAGATGTGCAGCGTGTGGCGAATGCCGTGGACGATGATCGACTTCCACCGTACCGGCGCCATGTGGATTGCACTCTCGGGAGCGAGCCGCGCCGCGTCGCTGACCCGGTCGTCGATTTCCGACGGCAGCGCCGCGTCGATCGCGTAGCCCCAGAGGAAGCCCGTGAGGGCCTTCACCAGCACCAGCGCGCCGACGATCGGCAGGCCGTCGCGACGCGCGAGCAACACGGGAATGGCCTCATCCGAGGTGGCAAGATAGGTCGCCACCAGGGTGCCGGTGGTCACCCGCCGAAGAAGGTAGAACGACGTCACCAGCACGGACATGCCGCACTGCGGAATCAGTCCCAGCACGGTGCCGGCCAGCGGACCGTTGCGGCGCCCAATCCGGAGGCGCGCCACGACGTCGGATCCCCCGTGGTGCGAGAAGTACTCCAGTCCGGCGTACACGGGCAGCAGGATCGGTATCAGCGGCCACGAGTCGCGGAGACTCTCAACCGTCACGGTCCACAAGGGTCCGAGCATCCCCGCAGTGTAACCCGACTTTGTGCCGGGTCCACCTCAACGGATCATTCGGCGGGCCATGCCGGCCGGGCGGGCGCCGCGATCGGCTGCCGGACCGCGATCAGGCGTTCAACAGGATCGACGGGCCTGTCAGGGATCTGGCGCCGGGACCGGGGTGCGTGACGAGAAACCGCGCGCGCCCCTCGAGGGCGGGAAACGCGACGTGGTAGGCCGACCGCCATGCCTCGCGAAACGGCTCGACGCGACGCTCGGGAACCAGCGCCCAGACGCTCCCGCCGAACCCCGCGCCGAAGGCGGACGCAGCCACCGCGCCGTGCTCCCGGGCCAGCCGCTGCAGGGCGATCGTTTCGGGCACCTGGTTTCCAAGCAGGCGCTCGGCTCCATCCTGCGATCGATCAACCGCGCGTCCAAACGCCTCCAGGTCGCCGGCGACGAGCGCCGCACCGGCCATGGGAATCAGCTCCAGGCTTTCCTGCCGGAAGTGATCGAATCGATCGAGCAGCTCGCGCGACGAGAATTCCGAATCGGACCAGGCCATGATCGCCCTGCGAATCCGCTCCACGGCGCCGGGAGACGATGTGGCGGCTTGCTCGAGCGAACCGTCGTCTCGGCCCGAACACGCGCGCCAGCATCGGAGAATCGCGTCAACCGCACGTGACAGGCGGTTGTAAGTGTCGCGGGCATTGCCGGTCTTCTCGGCGACGACACCGCTCGAAGCCACGATCAGCGCGTGGCCGCCGGGAAACGTTATGGCGCGCTCGCGGCGCACGGGCCCGAAAGCGGTACTGCGCCAGCTCCCCGGCCCGGCAACAGAGAATCGCCGTGTGATCCTCGCTGCCGCCGAAGGTCCCGACGCCGCGGTCGCCTTCGAGGGTGCCGAAGCTTCGCCCGTTCTCGATGGTGGCCAGGTAGGCTCCCAGCTCCTCGAGGCTGTGGATCTCGTGTCGGAAGGCCGGGTCGCCGGCGAGATGATTCACCTCCGCCAGGGCCAGGAACACGGCGATCATGAGCGCGCTCGAGCTCGACAGTCCGGCTGAGGGCGGCAGGTCACTGATGAAGGCGATGTCCGCGCCTCGCCGCACCAAGGGGAAGTTGCGCGCCACTCGCCGCACAACGGTCATCGGGTAGTTGGCCCATCCGGATGCAGGAGGGGCGATGTCCGGATCCCAGTCACAGGAGAGCTCAGCGTCGTCTTCGACGTCGACGATGCTGACGCGCGAATCGTCACGGGGCGTGACGGCCACCGTGAAGCCCTGCTCGACCGCGCAGAGCAGGCTCCGGCCCCCGGCGTAGTCGGTGTGCTTTCCAAGCACTTCGATGCGGCCGGGCACGAAGAAGGCCGACAGATCGTGTGGCGCGCACGGGCCGAGCGCGCGGATCAGCCTGTCTAACGGGCTCGCCTGTCCCGGACTCACAAACGGACCTTGGCCGCGTCAAGGAAAGCGGCCACCGAGGCGATGTCCCCCCGGCTCGACAGGTCGAGCACGCCGGCGGCCATCCTGATAACGTCGAACCGTATCCCCATCCAGTCCCGGGCGAGACGTACGGCCTCCGGCAGCTCCAGTTCGCCGCGCGGCGAGGGCGTCACGGCCCGGCACGCGTCGAAGATGCGACGGTCGAATCGCCAGCAGTTCATGCTGACGTAGGCCTCCGGTCCAAACGCCGCGAGCTGGGCGGCGTCCGGTTTCTCGATGATGTCGAGCAGGGACTCGTCCGCCCCGATCCGGACGATGGCGAACTGGAGAACCCGGTCGGAGGGAATATTGCCGTCTCGGACGAGCGCTTCGCGTTCGAATGCGACGAGTCCGGGCCCGCCCAGCCCGGCGAGCCGGCGGTAGGTCTCCACAGGGTAGAAGTTGTCGGAGTTGAGAACGAGAAAGTCGTCGTCTCCGGCAAACGCGGCCGCCGCAAGCACCGCATCCGCGGTGCCGCGCGGCTGCTCCTGGACGGCGAACTCGACGCGAAGCCGCTTCGGGACGGCGACCCGGCCGTAGTAGTCCCGCACCACCCCATGCTCGGGCCCGATGACCAGGCACACATTCGTCAGACCGGCGTCGGCCAGCGCGCTCAGCACGTAGTCCAGGAATGGACGCCCGATTGGGATCATGGCCTTCAGGCCCGCGTCGGCGACCTGGGCCTGATCGGCGGCAACGGTGGCGGAGTCGTCCGGGCGCCGCATGCGCTTGCCGAGGCCGCGCGCGAGAATAACTGCTTTGGTCAGAGGAGGAGTGGTCACGCCCAAGAAGATATCACCGACCCGCGCGAATCCGGGCTGCGCACGCGTGCGATGCCGCGAGAGCGCTCCTCCGGCCTGAAGCGGCCGCCGGGGAGCCGAATCACGGCGTGCTGCGGCGAGGGAGAGCCTGGTTCGAGTCGCGCAGGCGCTTGCCCATCAGGAGCTCGGAGGCACCCTCCATGATGAAGTCCGGGAACTCCCCCATGATGCTGAACCCGTGCCTTTCGTAGAACGACCGGGCCCGCAGGTTGAACGAAGAGACGCAGAGAAACAGATAGCGTGCCCGGTGGCGACAGAGGGACTCGACATGCGCGAGCAGCGCTGAGCCGACCCCTCCCGACCGATGCGGCGGCACGACGTCGATGCACGGGATGTAGGGCGAGCCCGCGACGCCGCCCTCGCGCACGATGATGAAGCCGACGCGTGCGGCATCGAGCCACGCCACCAGGAGCTGATCGCCCTGGTGTGTGCAGGCGCGCAGGCAGGCGTCGTACTCGCGGCCGAGGGTAATCCACGGCTCGGAGTCCGCCATCACCTTCGCCGCCCATGGATAGTCGGCGTCCTCAGCGGCCCTGATGTCCAGGGAACTCATGATGAGACCGATTATAATCTTGCGGAAGCCCCAGGCGGCCGTGTGGGCCGGCTGGAGCCGCGGTCAGTTCGTGCCGACCATGATCCCATCGCGCCTGCACTCACTCCTGTTTCCACTCGAGCGTCGCCGGATTCCCTACGGACGCTGGTGGAACATCGCCGCGCGGACGGTCCACATCTCGGCGACAGGAATCCTGCTGGGCGGCCACGTCTTCGGGATTCCCTCCGGCACACTGGTGCCGGCGCTGGCGGTGGCCATTGCGTCGGGTGCCGCGCTCATCGCGCTCGAGATGTACCCGAGCGGCGACTGGGCGCATCAGATCTGCGGGCTGCTGGTGTTCCTGAAGCTGATCCTGCTCTGCGTGATTCCCTTCGCGTGGGCGTATCGCGTGCCCATCCTGCTTGCGGTGCTCTCCATCGCCTCGGTCGGCGCGCACATGCCGCGCAAATTCAGGCACTACTCGATCGTGTATCGGAAGGTGATGGTCGAGTAGGACGCGATACCGGGAGAAGCAGCAGGCGCGTGTGTGGCTCCCTTGCTGGCACCGTCCAGTCCGGTCCGGCGACGGTCGGGCCAACCTTTGCATTTTCCAGGCAGAGTCGCCACAATCTCCTCTGTCCCCCACCGCCTCGAATCGCGGCTTCGGATGCTTCACATGACGCCTCGCTTCCATCCTGCGCGGCGCGCTCTGCCCTGAAATCGCGAACACGGCACGGTGAACTGTCTGCGCTGCGCCGCGGCCGAGGCGGGCAGCGCGACCGCAGAGGAGGATTCAGATGAAAAGCCGTACGTCGGGGACCGCCGCGGCCGAGGTTGGTGGCAAGTACGTGGACACCCCGGAGGGTCCGGTCTACCGGGGCGGCAAGTGGCTCGAGGTGAGCTACGGCCGGCCCATCAAACGGGGACGACAGAACCTATTCGGCGCCGGCACAGAGTACGGCAAGGCTGTCTGCGCGGGCGCGCCCGTGTGGCGCGCGGGTGCGGACCAGTCGACACGCCTCCGGACGGAGGTGGCCCTGAACCTCGGCGGCAAAGCTCTCGTTGCCGGCACCTACAGCGTGTTCGTCGAGCTGAAAGAGAAGTCCTGGACGCTCATCCTCTCCTCCTGGCCTGCCCAGGCGACTTACGACGCGAACAACACCACGGCACTGTGGGGCGCTTACGGCTATACGCCGGACAAGGACGTCCTGCGCTCCCCCATGACGCTCGACAAATTGCGGTTCTCGATGGACCAGTTCACCATCGCGTTCATCGACATGACGCCCACTGGCGGCACGCTCGCGATGATGTGGGACCGGACGCTGGCCACGGTTCCGTTCACCTTCGCCCCCTGACGGAACTACAGGGGCGTTCTCGAGGACGGCTCGCGAGCCGACAGCTGTGACCTCCGGGGTGGCAGTTCCTGGAGCCAGGGCCTGTCACGAGGAACCGGTTCCGCCGGCCAACTTCGCGACCCGGTATCCAGCCTCGGTCGAGCCCCGGCCCGTGTTGGACCGCGGCGCTACGCTGTGGCTTCTGCGGGCACCAGGTTGATCTTCCGGAGCAGCGCCAGGAACCGCGGGCGCGAGCGAAGCGGCCGGAACAGAAAGGATCCCTTGATGCCGTACGCGCCGCCGGCCCGTTCTTCGACGGCCACTTCGAGCAGATCGATCGCCTTCTCGAGCTCACCAAGGCCCGCATAGATATAGGCAAAGTGGTACGGCGTCACGAACCGCATCTCGGCCATTCCATGAAGTCGTGCGAGCACTTCGCGGGCCCTCGGGGTGTCGCCTGTCAAGCCGTAGGCCTCTCCGAGCTGCGCGAGAAAGAGGGTGTTGCCGGGGGAGAGCGAGACCGCGTGTTCGAGCTCACTCAGACCCTCGGCCGACTCCCCCTCAAGACCAGGGCCCACCCGAGCGTCGAATGCGCCAGCGGAAACGCCGGGTCCATCTCGGTCAGCCGCCGGGCTTCAACGACTGCCTCGTCGAAGCGTTCTGCCCTGATCAGAGTGGTCGTGAGATCCGAGGTCAGAACGGCCGACAGCGGGTCGAGTTCGCGTGCGCGCTTCTGCACGGCAAGCGCTTCGTCGAAGCGCTCCTGCGCGGACAGCATCAGGCCGTAGGCATCATGCATGAAGCTGTCACCCGGTTTCAGCTCCAGGCCGCGTCTGAAGGACTGTTCGGCACCGCCCCAGTCGTAGTCCGCCATGAACCTCAGGCTGCCAAGGGTACCGTGCGCCTCCCCATTCAGCGGGTCGAGCTCGAGGGCACGCGCCACCGCCTCCCGTGCGTGCGCGTAACAGTCGAGCGGCCGGGCGGCACCCGCGCCGTGGCCCAGCGCGCGGATGATATGGACCCACGCCACCTGGGCGTGCGGTGCCGAATAGCGGGGCTCCAGGGCGATGGCGTGATTGAAAAGCTCGAGCGCTTTCTGCATCTCGGCCTCCGTAAATCGCAGCAGACACTGCCGTCCCTGGAGATACAGCTGGTAGGCCTCGATGTTGACGGGCGAGGGAGGCGCCTCGATGCGTGCCCGCTCGGTTGGCGACAGTTCAGCCTGGAGCGCCTCTGCGATCGACAGCGCGACATGGGACTGGATCTCGAAGATGTCCGTAAGCTGCCGATCGTAGGTGTCCGCCCACAGTTGCTGTCCGGTGACGGCGTCGACCAGTTCCGCGACGATGCGGACCCTGTTGCCGGCCTTGCGCACGCTGCCCTCGACAAGCGTCGCCACACCCAGCTTCGCCGCAATTTCCCGCGGGGCCTGCTCGCGCCTCTTGAACTGCATCGCGGAGGTGCGCGAGATGACCTTGAGCCCACGCATCTTCGACAGCTGCGCGATGACATCCTCGGTGATGCCGTCCGCGAAGAACTCGTTCTCGGCATCGGCGCTCAGGTTGACGAACGGCAGAACGGCCACCGAGCGCTTCTGGGGCGCCAACGGCGCCGATGCCTGGGGGGCGCCTGGTGCAGGGTGCGCGGCCTCGAGCGCCGCGCGAAGCTCGCCGGCGGTACGGTAGCGCTCGCGCCTTTCGCGGGCGAGACACTTCGCGACCACCGCCTGCAGCGAAGGTGGCACCTGGACGGGCAGCGGTTGGGGCGCCTCGTGGAGGATAGCCGAGCTCAGCTCAAAGCTCGTTCGCCCGAGGAACGGCCGTTCGCCGGCGGCCATCTCGTGCAGCATGACCCCGAGTGCCCACACGTCGCTGCGTGCATCGGCAGGCTGTCCGCAAAGCTGCTCCGGGGCCATGTAGGCCAGCGTCCCCATCACCATCCCCGGCGCGGTCAATGTGCCCTCCGCCCTGGTCACCCCGTCCAGTTCGCACTCCTCCTGCTGCCTGGCCAGGCCGAAATCAAGCACTTTGGCCCGGCCATCGCGCGTGATGACCACGTTGCCGCATTTGAGATCCCGGTGCACGACGCCGCGCTCGTGCGCGTGGGCCAGCGCGTCGGCTACCTGCAGGCCGTACCGCAGCACGTCCTCAAGGGAAAGTGCCCCGCTTCTCAACCGCGCGCTCAGCGGCTGGCCCTCCAGCAACTCCATCGCGATGAACAAGACCGGCTGCCCTGAACTCGCGTGGCCTGGGCCAGCCGAAGGTTCGGCCTCTTCGACGTCGTAGATCGTGCAGATATGGGGATGGTTCAGCTTCGAGGCCAGGCGCGCCTCCCGCAGCAGGCGCGCCCGGGCGGTCGCGTCGGACACGGTGGAGGCGGGAAGGACTTTCAGGGCGACGTCGCGGTCAAGGCGCAGGTCATGGGCGCGATAGACAACGCCCATCCCGCCTGCGCCGATCTGCTCGAGGACGAGATAGTGGCCGAGAGTCTGGCCTTGCATCGAATTGCACTCACACCCTGTGCGGGGATGGTAGGGAGCGCGTTCCGGTAAGTCAAGGCCGCTGACGATCCGCGGAGGGAGAGGAGGGGTCGGGACGAATTTCGCGCGCTGCAAATCTGTAATTCAAATTTGTCAGGCGCGAAATTCGTCCCGACCCCTTAGTTTGGCTAGCCCTTGACGCGGAAGGCCTCGAGCACCTGGGCCCGCGTGCGCTTGGGGTCGGCCAGCGACTTCTGGCGCTCGCGCACGGCGCCGTCGAAGGTCGGACTCGGATTCGGGGTGCGGTAGAACACGCCCGTGTAGAGTTTCGTCCCATAGGCCTGCGCCAAATCCATGGCAGCCAGGCGGTTGCTGGAGTCGTGGCCGAGCGCCTCGAGGCTCTGTACCATCGACTTCTGGGCCTTCAGTTGCTGGTCTTCCAGGCCGTAGGTCACGCACGGCGACTGGACGTTGATGAAGGCAAACCCGGGGTACCGGATCCCCTCTTCGATCACCTTGGCGAGCCCCGCCATGTCGGCGGGCGTGCCCTGCGCCACGAATTCGCATCCGTAGCCGAGCACGTACATCAGCGGATTGACCGGCGCCTCGAGCGAGCCGAACGACGAGGTCACCGTCACCCGTCCCCGCGTGGAGGTGGGCGACAGCTGGCCCTTGGTCAATCCGTAGATCTGGTTGTCCATCACGATGTAGGTGATATCGACGTTGCGCCGGATGGCGTGCGCCACGTGTCCGCCGCCAATCGAGAACCCGTCACCATCGCCCCCCGCGCCGAGCACGAGCAGGTCGGGGTTGGCGAGCTTGATGCCCTGCGCAATCGGCAGCGCCCGGCCGTGAACGGTATTGAAGCCGTATGCCGTCGTGTACCCGGGGATGCGGCTCGAACAGCCAATCCCCGAGATGAACGCAATTTCGTGCGGCGGCCGCCCGATGGCGGCCAGCGCGCGGTAGATCGCCTGCAGAACGCCGAAATCGCCGCATCCGGGGCACCAGATGGGCTTCAAGTCGCTCTTGTAGTCCTTGGCGACGAATTGATCCATGGGCTGAAGTGTCGCAGTGCTCATGTCGTCCGCTTCCTTCCTCTTGGCGCGCCTCGCGGCCCGTCAGCCGAGCGTCGGCTCGCTTTCCTTCTCGCGCTGGAGCGCCATCATCATCTGCCTGAGCCGGTCGACGACTTCGGCCGGAGTGATCGGGTTCGAGCCGCTCTTGGCCAGGGTTTCGACCCCCCGCGGCACATCGACGAACATGCGGATCAGCCGATACAGCTGGCTCTGGTGGTTCTGCTCGACCACGAGCCCGCGCTTGATCGAGGCGAAGAACTCCGTGTACACCTCTTCGACCACGGGGTAGACCAGCTTCGGAATCAGCAGCTTCACCTTGATGCCCTGCTGCTGCGCGATCTGCAGGGCCTCGAGCGCGACGCCGGCGATGCTGCCCCAGCTGATCAGGCCCACCGGCGCATCGGGCGCCCCGACGTGGATGAACAGATCCCGCCTCATCTTGAGCGGCTGGAACTTCTTCAGGCGCTTGTCGTTCATCCGCGCGTGCATCTCGCCGTTGGCCGTGGGCGCGCCCGCCTCGTTGTGCTCGATCCCCGACGCCAGGTAGTTCCCGCCCTTCATCCCGGGCTGGCTGAGCGGGCTGATGCCGGATTCGGTCAGGCGGAACCGCACGTAGTGTTCGAGTTCCTTGTCGGTGGGCCTCCGGCGCTCGACGATCGGGATCGCCGACGGGTCGACCGGGTCCATCGTTTCCTTGCGCTGGCCGAGCTCCTGGTCCGACAGCAGGATCACCGGGGTCTGGTAGGCCTCGGCGAGGTTGAACGATTCGATGGTCATCGCGAAGGTGTCCTCGGCGCTGATCGGCGCGAGGACGGGACGGACCACGTCCCCGTGCGCCGAGAACACCGCCTGGAACAGATCCGACTGTTCACCCTTGGTCGGGATGCCGGTCGACGGGCCGCCGCGCTGGACGTTCACGCACACCAGCGGCAACTCGGCGATGCTGGCCAGCCCGAGCATCTCGGTCTTGAGCGACATGCCCGGTCCGGAGGTGGCGGTCATGGCCTTCTTGCCGGCGAACGAGGCGCCGACCACGGCGCCGATGCCCGCAATCTCGTCCTCGGCCTGCATGACCGTGCCGCCGTACTTCCAGATCTCGCGGGTGAAGAACTGCATGATCTCCGTCGACGGCGTGATGGGGTAGCCGGCAAAGAAGTCGCACCCGGCCACGATGGCGGCCGCCGCGCACAGGTCGTTGCCGTCGACGATGAACTTGGGGGTGCGCGCGTCGGGTGTCGCCATGGTCCGCGAGACCTTCAGCGGATGGCCTTCGGCGTACTCGAGGCCGGCCTGGAACGAGCGCTCCGCGCTCTCGATGACTTCGGGCTTCTTCTTGGCGAGCCGCTTCCGGATGCCGGCGACCATCTGCTGCCGGCCGATGCCGAGCCAGCCCGACATCAATCCCAGGACGACCGTGTTCTTCGCCCGGTCGGTCCCGCCAATCGTCTTGGCGAGCTCTTCGATCGGCACCGCCAGCACCTCGGCCGGTGTGACGCCCACCAGCGGAATCCTGTCCGGTTCGATCCTGGATGCCGAGTCGTAGATGACCGTCGTGTGCCCGCCGACGGGAAGTTCGCCGCCGAACTTGAGGAAATCCTCCCAGTTCAGCGCAACGGCGATGTCCAGCGCGCTGCCGGAACTGAGGACCTTGCGCGTGGAGATGCGCAGGCGGAAGCTCGACTCGCCACCGCGGATCTGGGGGCCGAAGCTCTTCGTGAGAACGCCGTGGTAGCCTTCGAGCGCGGCAGCGGTCAGCAGGGACTCGCCTGCCGACACGATGCCGTCCCCGCCGGAACCGGCCATGCCGATAATCAAGTCACTATTCATACGTGCCTTTGGATGATGGAGGGACTCGCAGCGCGCAACTGGCGGGTGGCCGATGTGGTCACTGGCCGCGTGCAGACATGGTTTATCAGCATACCAGATTCCGCCGGGCTCGGCCGGATGCGATTTCGGCTCGCGCTGTCAGCCGGATCACGGCTCTTCGCCCGGCTTCCACAGCCATGCGGCTCCGCGGACGCCGCTGCTGTCGCCGTGGCGCGGCGCCACGAGCCTGGTCTCGACGTGATCGGAGAAGATCCACGCCCCCCAGCGGGCAGGCACGTTCTCGTAGAGCCGCATGATGTTCGACAACCCGCCGCCGAGCACGATCACGTCGGGATCGAGCAGGTTGATCACGCTCGCCAGCGCGCGCGCAAGCCGTTGTTCGTACCGCTGCATCGTTGCAGCCGAGGCGGGCTCGAAGACCTCCGCCATCGCGACGATCTCGGGCGTGGAGGACGAGGCTCCCGTCACGGCCTGGTGGTCGCGCAGCAGGCCCGGGCCCGACACGAAGGTCTCGATGCATCCACGCTGCCCGCAGTAGCACGAGGGCCCGGGCAGCTCGTCCGGCTGAGGCCATGGCAGCGGATTGTGGCCCCACTCGCCGCCGATCGCGTTCGGGCCGGTCCAGACCTCCCCTCGCATGACCAGGCCGCCGCCGACCCCGGTCCCGAGGATGACGCCGAACACCACCGTGGCGTCCGCGGCCGCTCCGTCGCGCGCCTCCGAGAGGGCGAAGCAGTTGGCATCGTTGGCCAGCCGCAGCGGGCGCTCGAGCCGGCGTGCCAGGTCTTCTTCGAGCGGCCGCCCGTTGAGCCACGCGGAGTTCGCGTTCTTGACCAGGCCGGTCGCCGGGGAAATCGCCCCTGGCATGCCCACGCCCACGCACGAGCGCCTTCCGGCCTCGCCCTCGAGATCCTCGACGAGCGAGGCCATCGCGGCGAGCGTGCCCTCGTAGTCGCCCCGAGGCGTGGCCACGCGCCGGCGCGCCTGCACGCGGCCGTCGTCGTCCATCGCCACTGCTTCGATCTTGGTGCCCCCGAGGTCGATGCCGATGCGCAACATGGCGTGCCCCGTTTCTGTCGACTGGCTGGGGGAAACCCGGGCGGCAGACCTCGCGCCCGAACCTCAGCCCCCCGGGGCGGATCCCAACTGCGGCCCGGGAGGCCGCCCCTCCTCGCCGGGAGGATCAACAGGACCCCCGGGAGCGGCCGCCGCTTGCGATATCATAGCGGGATGGCGCTCAACGAGAGGGACTTCTACAACGAGAAGCAGGAAACCAAGTCGGCGGCCTACACCTGCCCGCACTGCAAGCGTCGCAACGAATACCAGGTCCGCTGGATCCGCCGCCTCAAGAAGGATCGGCTGCCGCCGGGCGCCGACGAGCGTGACCGCGAGATGTTCCCCAAGCTCCGGAGCTACATGATCCGGACCGACGATATGATCGTGTGCAGCACGTGCCGCCGCCGTTTCGAGGTTCCCTCGCACCAGTCGCTGGTGTTCATTCCCGACGGCGGTCTGCCCTCGTCCCCTCCGGTTGAGGTGGAGCTCTCGGAGGACGAAGAGCCGGGCGACAACATCGGGAATAGATAACGGCTGGCGGCTCGCGGCTGGCGGCTTGCGGCTCAGGGCTTGAGCAGCCGCTCCATTTCGCTTCTCGCCTGGGCCATCAGCATTTCGCGATCGTCGAAGGTCAGGCCCGTCGTCGCGATTGGCTTGCCGATCCTGACGCGCACCGTCGTGGGTCGCACCACTCTGGCGCCCTTGGGCATGGCCAGGCCCGTGCCGATGAGCGCCACGGGGATCACCGGCACCTGCGCCCTGATCGCCATGACGAATCCGCCCTTCTTGAACGGCAACAGCGAGTCGGTCCGGCTGCGGGTGCCCTCCGGCGCCAGCAGGATCGAATCACCCGCCGCCAGCCGGCTGGCGGCAAGCTCCACGGCGCCGATGGCATGCTCGCGATTCTGGCGTTCCACGGGGACGAACCCGGCCGTCCGCAGCGCGCGGCCGAGAATCGGCAGGCGCCCCAACTCCGCCTTGTAGAGCACCCTCAGGCGCGGGCAGCGTGGATACAGCACTTCAAACACGAGCACGTCGACGTTGCTGCGGTGATTGATGAGGTACACCGCCGGCCGGTCGCCCTGGACGTGCTCGACCCCTTCCGCCACGTAGCGCACGCCGAGGATGGCCCGCGCGATTCGCTCCGCCAGGATGCCCAGGCGCAGGATGTGCCGCACCCCGCCGGTCGCATACGTGATGACGAGCGCCACCGGCCCCAGCAGCAGGATGTAAAGGCAGAGGAACAGGTAGGCCAGCAGGGATCGGGCCCATACGATGAGGCCTGCGGGTTCGAGACGCGGCGCGGCGCTTGGATTCTGGTTCATCGGCGCAAGGATCTTAGCTCGAATGCGGACCCGATCGCCGCAGGGCGACAGTCGGACATTCCAGGATCCCGATCGAGGAACTTCGCGCCGGCCGAACCCGCCCTGAAAACGATCGTCATTGCCAGTGGCGGCCTCGGCTGAGTATTCTGGGAGTTGCATTGTTCATACAGGTCAGGATCCGGCCGAATCGCCAGGTTCCCGGCGAGCGGCGGGCGGTGGCCCCTGACTGTCCAAATGGGAGAGGCATGTTGTGCATCGGATTCTAGAGAAGGAAGTTCTCGCTCCCGACGTGGTCCGCTTCTGGGTGGAAGGCGCGCACATCGCCCGCAAGCGGAAGCCAGGTCAGTTCGTCATCATCCGCACTCATGAGGAAGGCGAACGCATCCCGCTCACCATCGCCGACATCGACCGGAAGCGCGGCGCCATCGCCATTGTCGTGCAGGGCGTCGGCAAGAGCACCCGTGAGCTGAATGCGATGCACGCCGGCGACTCGATCCTGGATCTGGCCGGCCCTCTCGGGAAGCCGACGGAGATCCATCCGAACGCGTCGGTGTGCTGCATCGGCGGCGGCATCGGAACCGCGGTGGTCTACCCGATCGCCTGCGGCGTCAAAGCGCTGCACGGCCAGGTGACCGCCATTGTCGGCGCCCGCACGAAGGATCTCATCATCCTCGAGCAGGAACTGCGCGCGGTCGCCGACCGCGTCGTGATCACCACCGACGACGGGTCATACGGCGATCATGGGCTGGTGACCGACGCGCTGAAGAAGCTCGTCGCCGAAGGACAGCACTTCGACGAGGTGGTCGCCGTCGGCCCGCTCCCGATGATGCGCGCCGTCTGCGAGGTGACGCGACCGCTGAACCTGAAGACCACGGTCAGCCTGAATCCGGTCATGGTCGATGGCACGGGGATGTGCGGCGGATGCCGGGTCTCGGTCGGAGGCGATCAGAAATTCGTCTGCGTCGACGGGCCGGAGTTCAACGGGCACCTGGTGGATTTCGGCGAGCTCTCAGCCCGCCTGCGGGCCTACCGCGACCAGGAGATCACCGCAACCAGGCGCTACGAAGAGAAGCTGGCGGCCTGTCGCGCCGCCGAAGTCGTGACCCCCATTCAGCTCCGGGACTAGATACGCTCATGGCGAAGAAGATCATACAGAAGACGAAGAACCCGATGCCGCTGCGCGACCCGCACGAGCGCGCGCATTCGTTCGAAGAAGTGTCGCTCGGATACCCGGTCGACCTGGCGGTGCTCGAGGCCCAGCGATGCATTCAGTGCAAGAACACCCCGTGCATCGCGGGCTGCCCGGTGGAAATCGACATTCCGAAGTTCATCATGCAGGTGGGCGATCGCGATTTCGAAGGCGCGTTCCACACGCTGATGGAGAAGAACGTCCTGCCCTCGATCTGCGGCCGCGTCTGCCCGCAGGAGGAGCAGTGCGAAGCCAAGTGCACGCTGGGCGTCAAGAACGAGCCCGTGGCGATTGGCCGCCTGGAGCGGTTCGTCGCGGACTACGGCGCCATGCTGAAATTCACCGACGCGGCCCAGCCGGTGCCGGTGCCGACCGGCCACAAGGTTGCCGTGGTCGGGTCGGGCCCTGCGGGCCTGACGGTGGCGGCCGATCTCGCGAAGATGGGCCACGGGGTGACCATCTTCGAGGCGCTCCACAAGGCCGGCGGCGTGCTGGTCTACGGCATCCCCGAGTTCCGCCTGCCGAAGTCGATCGTCCAGCGTGAGATCGACGGCCTGAAGAGGCTTGGCGTCGAGGTCAAGGTCAACCACGTCATCGGCCAGACCTTCACGGTGGACGAACTGTTCACCGAGCTCGGGTTCGAAGCGGTGTTCATCGCCACGGGCGCGGGCCTGCCCCACTTCCCGAAGATCCCCGGCATCAATCTGATCGGCGTGTTCTCCGCCAACGAGTACCTGACGCGCTCGAACCTGATGAAGGCCTACCGCTTCCCCGAAAGCGACACGCCGACCTACTTCGGCAAGAACGTCGCGGTCATCGGCGGGGGCAACACCGCGATGGACTCGGTGCGAACCTCGCTCCGGCTCGGCGCGGACAACGCCTACCTCGTCTACAGGCGGACCCGGCAGGAGATGCCGGCCCGGGCCGAGGAGATCGAGCACGCCGAAGAAGAAGGCGTGAAGATCATGATGCTGGCTGCTCCGACGGCGATCCTGGCCGACGACCATGCGCACGTGCGCGGGATCCGTTGCATCAGGATGGAGCTTGGCGCACCCGACGCATCGGGCCGTCGCAGCCCGGTTCCCATTCCCGGCTCCGAGTTCGACCTGGAAGTCGACACGGTGGTCTTCGCGGTCGGCCAGGGCGCCAACCCGCTCATCCGCAACACCACGCCCGATCTTCCGGTCAACAAGTGGGGCAACATCGTCGCAGACGATGGGACGGGCGCCACGCAGAAGCCGGGTGTGTTCGCCGGCGGCGACATCGTCACGGGCGGGGCCACGGTGATCTCGGCCATGGGTGCGGGGCGGCGGGCCGCTCGAGCCATCGACGCGTTCCTGAAGCATCCGTCGGCAGACGGATTCTCGCCGACCGAAGTGACACTGTAGGTCGAAGAGCCGGAGCGGCTGGCGGCTGGCGCAAAGAGCGTCGCGAAGTCCGCGAGCGTGCGCCACCTCACACCATTGATGACCTCCCACTGCGCCGGCGCGGTGGGAGGTTCCTCTCGCGCTGGACCCCGGGAACTCTGGCGCTGGCGCGGCCGCGCGCCGTATGATGGAGTCATGACGGACGTTCCGCAGGATATTCCGAAGCTGGCCCCCGCGCTGTTGCTGTCGATGCCGCAGCTGAACGATCCCAACTTCAGGCGAACCGTCGTCCTGCTCTGCGAACACAGCGAGGAAGGCGCCTGGGGACTGGTGCTCAATCGCCCGACGGGCAATCGCGCCGCGGAAGTGGTTGAGTTCACGCCGCCGGCATCCGGCGACAGCGGCCTGGAAGTCTGGATCGGAGGCCCGGTGGAACAGCAGCGCGGCTGCCTCATCCTGCCGGAGGACCCGCCAGGGGACGACTGCTACGAGGTCAGTCCCGGGGTGTACATCTCATCGTCCGGGGAGTTGCTGCGAAAGCTGATCGAGGGCCCGGCGCTCGAGAAGGCCAGGCTGCTGATGGGGTATGCCGGATGGGGCCCGCGTCAGCTGGACAAGGAACTGACGCAGTCGTCGTGGCTCATCAGCGAAGTCTCGCGGGAGATCGTTTTCGAAACCGCCCCCGCCGACATGTGGGAAGCCGCGATCCGCCGCCTCGGCGTCGACCCGGCCGCGCTCCAAGTCAGCTCCGGTATCCACTGATCGCGCGAGCGGCGTGGCGCGCCCGACTACATCGGGACGTCGAGGAATCGAGACGGCGCCGAGCGTTGCGTCAGGCGTTCGCGACTCGCCGTAACCTCCTGCTGTTCCTCGCAATCCCTGCATCGGACGGCAAACGGCAGCGCCTTCAGGCGCTGCGCCGAAATCTCATCGCCGCACTCGTAGCAATGCCCGTACTCCCCTTCGTCGAGTCGCGACAGCGCTTCGTCGATCTTGCTGAGCGTTTCGCCCTTCAGCTGGATGAGGGCGAACCCGATGTCGTCCTGGATGTCGGATCCCGAGCTCTCGCCGGCGTCGAACACCTCGCTCAGGTTGCCGGCCATGCCCTCGGTCCGGACGTTGCGGATCTTCTCGTACACCTGGCTCAGCAGTTCCCGCCGGCGCTCGTCCAGCATGCGCTTCAACTCGGCGTGGCGGGCGCTGCGCGACCGGGTTGCCGTCAGTTCGTGGCTTCTCATGGCGTTCCTGCTCTTTCTGTTCTGCCCGCGTGCTCGATGAGCGTGAATCTTCCGGGGGCCGCGTGCCTCGCCGGAGGAGTCAACCTTCGCGCCGCTGCTCCGCCAACGCCCAGCGGAACTGGCCACAGAACCGGTCGCTCGGCCAGAGCCATGGCGCCAGCCACCCGTCGAGCCAGGACCGGGGCGGCGTCTGCGCCGGAATCCGGCGGCGGGACACGCGCCGCCGCCTTCGCGCCGCGCCTCGTCTCAAGTGACCATCGGATCCGGACGTGGAGCCCGAGGCAAGCATGGCCCCCGTCAGCGTCAACAGCACGACCAGAAACGGTCCATCCGGTCCCACGTGACGTCCTCCATCGAAAACCGCCGCAGCCTGCGGCGGTGACTGCGCCAACCGATTTCAAACGACCGATCCGCTCCCCACGAGCCGGATCCGGAGCGGGCGGATGCAACCTCGATCGTCGCCGCCTCCCGCCGTTCCGCATGGTGAACTTTCAGCCAGATTGCTGGTTTCGCCCATAGGAAATGGGTCCCTGCCTGGTCGAACGTCGGTACTGAATTCCCGAGTACCGAAGTACTGAGATCCGCCCCGGAGGAAGCCGGCCGGGGCAGAACGCCCGGCACGCCGTCGGGACGTGCCGGGCTTCGGGATCTCGCGCTAGAACAGGAATTTGACGCCCAGCCTGGCCGAGATCGGCGTCTGGTAGGCGCTGTTCATCATGAAGCGCGGGTCCTTGGGAATCGAGGCCGCCAGCTGGTCGAACGGCGCCAGCGTGTGCGCGTAGAACGCCGCCTGGTCGAAGGCCAGCGCCTGTCCGGAGGCGAGCACGGTCTCGAAGTAGTTGGTGGCCGTCCTCTGGTTCAGCAGGTTCAACACGTTGAGCACGAGCTGAAAGCGCTTGCCGCCGCCCAGCTTGAACTCCTGGAGAATCTGCAGATCGGTTTGTGAGTACGTCGGCAGCCGGCCGTCACTGCCGCGGCCCGCGTAGAAGAGCGGGTAGGCGCTCGACTGCGGTCCGGCCGGCATCACCCGGGTTTTCGGCGTGCCGCTGGCGACATATTCGTTGATGCCGATGCTCGTGCCCTCGGCCAGCTGGTAGATGAACTGGACCTTGCCCTGGTGCGTCCGGTCGGTGGCCAGGACGCCCTCCAGGTCATTGCCGTGCTGGTCGAACGACATGGTCGGGTAGTCGTACTCGCGCCCGACGTTCGGATCCGATCGGCCGTTCTCGTCGGACTGGGAGAGACCGGCGTAGTTGCCGAACAGGCGGCTCCACAGGTAGCTGCCCCGGAGGTACCACCCGTGCGAGAAGTTCTTCGTGAAGGCCAGTTCCACGCCGTTGTAGACGCGCTTCGGCTTGGGAAGCGGCACACCCGGATAGGCGTATTGCGTCAGGCCCTCGCCGGGATTGGCGATGATGTAGATCTCGTTGTTCTGCGCGTCGAGCGATCCGGTGTCGTCTATCGCGCGCACCAGCCACTTGCGCACGTACCGGAGGCTCAGGGCCGCCGTCGTCGACAGCTGATGCTCGAAGCCGAACGACGCCTCCTGGGACTGCATCGGCTTGATGCCGGGCTGGATCGCGTCCGACCCGAATGACGGATGGCGCAGATCGATCGGCCCGCTGATCAGGTTGCCCGGGCAGCTCGGCGGGCACGAGGCACCATCGACGAGCGTGGGCCAGTTCGGCGTGTCGAGGGTGTAGTAGTAATCCCACCACTTGTCGCCGCCGAACGAGCCGCGGGGCAGCTCCATCTTGAAGATGTCGTAGAAGACGCCCCACGAGCCGTACGCCTTCCACTTGCCGTCGCCCTTGAGATCCCACGCGAAGCCTGCGCGGGGCGCCAGCTTGTCCTTGAACTTGAACTCGATGCCGAAGGACGGAATTCCGGGCCCCGCGGCGTAGGCCGGGACCTTCTCGTTCTCGGTCCGGATGCCGAGATTGACCGTCAGCCTGTTATTGAGCGTCCAGGCGTCCTGCAGGAAGAGCCCCAGGTTGTTGGTGCCGACGTTGCCCTGGGTGATGAAGCCCTGCTTGGGCACCACGCCGTTGCTGCGGACGCGGTAATAGCCGAAGGTGCCGCTGATGCCATTGAACGAGCGGCCCCAGTAAAGCCGGACCAGGTTGCCCTGCTCGCCGGAGAGGACGTCGTTGGCGATCCGGTCGAGCTGGACGCCGCCCTTGAGCGTGTGCTGACCGGCGAGGCTCCCGTACCACGTGGCGTCCGCCTGGAACGACAGGCGCTTTTGCTTGTCGAATGTCGTGGCGGTGTTGGTCGGCACGTTGACGAAGTTCGTCGCCTGCTGGAGGTTGTCAGGAACCCCCGCCATCCCGATGTTGCCCACGTTGAAGATGAACCTCGGCACCGCGGGGATGCCGTAGCTGTTGTTGTCGGAGAAGTAGTAGCCGACGCGCGCGCCCAGGTAGAACACCGGCGTGGCGACCCAGTCCAGCTGGCCGCTGAGGCTCCAGTTCGGATAGGTGTTGCCGGTGTTATAGTTGGTGCCGAGCGGGTCGGTGCCCTGCTGCGAGGGCAGCACGCCTTCGACCTTCGACCAGCTGTCGTTGAACGCGATCCGGGTTCGCAGGCTGGACCCGAACTGGGCGGTGTTATTGGCCGACACGTACTCCTTCGGCTGCTTCTGCGAGGTCGTGACCGTCGGGCTGCCCGCCGACGTGGAGATGACGCTCCGCTGGTACTTCACGTAGGTCGGCTGGTAGGCCAGGTAGAACCACGTGTGGTCCTTCATGATCGGACCGCCGAAGGACACGCCCGGCTCCAGCCGCGTGTACTTGTCCTTCGGATAGGTGATGTATTCGGCGGCGTTCGAATTGCCGAGCGCCAGCCGAAGCGTCGGCGTCGGCGATCCCTGGAGGACGTCGCTCTCGAAGTTGAACAGGGCATTGCCCCGCCACGTGTTCGTTCCGCTTCTCGTGATCACGCTGATGACGCCGCCGGTCGCCCCGCCATACTCGGCGGTGTAGCCTGACGACTTCACCTGCACCTCGTCGACGAAGTCCGCCAGCACGGTCTTGCCCGACTGGCCGTGCACCAGGTCGGTCGTCTCGGCACCGTCGACGATGTACCGGTTCTCGGCGGCCGCGGAGCCGTCGATCATGACCCCGCCCGACTTCGGCTCATTGTTGACACCGGGGGCCTGCGTGACGATGGTCGTGAAATCGCGGCCCTTGGGGAGCAGGTCGATCTGTTCGCTTCTGATGCTGGTGGAACGGGCGCTCTGCTTCACATCGACCAGCGGCGTGTCAGCCGTCACCGTCACGTTCTCGGTGACACCTCCAACCGTCAATGCGAAGTCGACGGTTTTCAGCTGGCCGAGTGCCAGCCGGACCGCCTGGGACTTCGCGGTGTTGAAGCCCTGCAAGGCCGCGCTCATCTCGTAGTTGCCCGGCGCCAGCGCCGGAAATCGAAAGGCTCCCTTGGAATCACTGGTCGTCTCGATGACCGATCCGACTGTCAGGTTCCTTGCCTGTATCAGGACCCCGGGGAGCACGGCCCCCGAGGCGTCCTTGACGACCCCTTCGATGGATGCCCGCTGTTCCTGGGCAGCAACCGGCACGGCCACCAGTGCCGCCACGCACAGCAAAGCTAGCGTTGCGTATCGCATTGCCATCCTCCTCACGAAACGTTGACGTTGGCGAGTCGGCCAGCCCCGGACCACCAGACGGGACGTGGATGGATCTCTGGCCGCGTCCCGGCTTTGCGAGGAGCTGATGTCCTAGGGAAATGGTCGGCTTTATCTTACTACACCCGCAGGAGGAGGGGGCATGGGGTGGGCACCCGGGGCGTTCAGCGTGCGGGGACGGGCCGGTCAGACCCCGGGCGGTCGGAGAGCAGCACTTGCCACACCGTCATCGTCCCCGCTCGGAAGGCTCCGGCGCAGGTGAGGAGGTAGTACTCCCACATCCGCTTGAACAGCGGTTCGTCCGTCGATCCGCTCTTCCCTTTCCAGCGCTCCGAGAAGTTCCGGTACCACTGCATCAGGGTGCGGTCGTAGTTGGCCCCGCCCAGATCGTGGATGTCGAGGACATGCGAGAAGATCCTGGTCGCGGCCGCCATCAGCTGGCGCTGCGCCGGGATCCTGCCAAGCGGGAAGATGTACTTCCTGATCCAGGGGTCGGACCAGTTCCACATCTGCGGTTTCGAGATCGTGTGGAGCAGGAATCGGCCACCGGTGCTGAGTGCGGAGCGCACGGCGGCGAAGTAGGCGCCGTAGTTCTTCGGCTCGACGTGTTCGAACATCCCGATCGAGGCAACGGCGTCGAACTTCCGGTCCCCGATCTCGCGGAAATCCCGGCACTCGATGGTCACCGGCAATCCAGCGCACCGCTGCCTGGCATAGGCCGCCTGCTCCTGGGACACCGTGAGGCCAACGACCTCGACCCCGTAGCGTTCGCTGGCCAGACGGGCAAGGCTGCCCCACCCGCAGCCGATATCCAGGACCCGCTGGCCGGGCTGCAACTCGAGTTTCCTGCAGACCAGGTCCAGCTTGGCGGACTGCGCCGCGCCGAGGTCCACGGCCCCGCCATCCCAGTAGCCGCACGAGTAGGTCAGGCTCGAATCGAGCATGCTCGCGTAGAGATCGTTCCCTTTGTCGTAGTGGTCGCGGCCAATGCGATACGGGTCGCGCCGCGGGGCGTTGAGGAGGACGTCCCGGAGCCAGCGCCGAATGGCGACCGGATTCACCCAGCCTGCCAGGCTCACGCTGGACGAGAGCAGCCGGGCCATGAACTGGTCGATCCGGCGGCATTCCCAGAGGCGGTTCATGTAGCTCTCGCCCAGGCCCAGCGAGCCTCTCGCCACGACTTCTCGATAGAAGGAGGGATTGCGGACAGAGATGTCCCACGGTTCGGATCCATCGACCCTGATGCCGGCCCGTCCGAGCAGGCCCCTGACGAGACGCTCGGTGACCATCGTCTTGGCCCACTGTCTTCGGGGGCGGTCGACTGCCGAGCAGAATCTATAGGGCGAGCCCCAACGTGCTGGCGGTGTTCTAACGCCGGGGTCGACGCCCTGTCAAGTGGCGCTCCCGACCGGCGTTGGGCATAGAATAGAGGTTCGGCGCCCTGATTTTGAGTTTCAACACGGCCGAGGCCGGGCCCGGCACTGGTTCGGAGCCTGCGCGTCGGCCCGCAGGAGCGTATGCCGTCGGTCATCTACCGGAAAGGCCTGAACCTGAAGGACGCCGTCGCCGGCGAACTCTCGGGCGATTATCACAGCGAAATCATCGCCCGGCTCAAGGCCACCGACTTTACCTACCGGGAGGGCCGACTGACGGTCCACCTGGCCCGCGAGTTCGGCTTCTGCTACGGCGTCGACCGGGCTGTCGACTACGCATATCAGACTCGTCGCCGGTTTCCAGACCGACAGGTCTTCCTGACCGGCGAAATCATCCACAATCCGCACGTCAACGAAAAGCTTCGTTCGAGCGGTGTCCGCTTCCTGGATGACCCGGGCGAGCGCATCGACGAGCTGACCGGCAACGATGTCGTGATCCTGCCGGCCTTCGGGGTGACCGTTCCGACGCTCGAGCGCCTCGACCGGCAGGGCTGCACGCTGGTTGACACGACGTGCGGCTCGGTGCTGAACGTCTGGAAGAACGTGAAGCGCTACGCACACGACGGTTTCACGTCGCTCATCCACGGGAAGGTCCACCACGAAGAGACGCGGGCCACCGCGTCGCGGGCCCTGGAAGTTCCTGGAGGCCAGTACCTGGTCGTCCTCAATCGGGCGGAAGCCGAAGCGGTCTGCGGGTTCATCGAGCACGGCGGCGACCCGTCGCGTTTCCTGGCCCGCTTCGCTGGCGCGGCCTCCCCAGGATTCGATCCCGACGAGGCCCTGGTCCGGGTCGGCCTGGCGAATCAGACGACCATGCTGATGAGCGAATCGCTCGAGATCGGCCGGATGATTCGGGCGGCCATGGTGGCCCGTTACGGCGAGGAAGCGCTCCCCGCACACTTCCGTGCGTTCGACACGATCTGCAGCGCGACCCAGGATCGACAGGACGCCGTGCTCGCCCTGCTCGACCAGCAGAGGCTGAACCTGATGGTCGTGATCGGAGGGTACAACAGCAGCAATACCGGGAACCTGGCCAGGCTCTGCGCTGCCCGCGTGCCGACGTTCCACATCGACAGCGTGTCGTGCCTGGTGTCGAGTGACGAAATCCGTCACCGCCCGGTGGGCACCCGGGCCGAGACGACCGAACGGAGCTGGCTTCCTCCGGAAGGGCCGCTCGGCATTGGCGTCACTGCGGGTGCCTCCACTCCCGACAACATCGTGGGCGCGGTCATCGCCCGCCTGGTCGAAGTCGCCGAATCCAGCACGGCCCCCGGAGTTGGCCACAGGCCCTAAACTGCCGCCTGACATGTATTTGGGACACTAGCCGAGGCTCTCCTCTGCCCTCAGACCCGCCGGCGGTCCGGACCTCCTGCGTTCGAAATGGGTAAACAGCCTGCCGTCTGTGTCGTAGAACGTTGAGGGGAGAACAGTACCTGAGGAAGGCCATGTCCAGACTCAAAATCGCGGCGGTGTTCGTGCTTCTGATGGCGACCTTCGCCGCCGCGCAGCGGCCGCAGCCGCCCCGTTCGGGCGGAGGGACGTCGCCCCAGCAGGCACAGGCGCCGCGGGCGCCGACGTTCATCAAGTGGTGGCAGGATGACAAAGTCAAGCCTGAGCTCGGCCTGACCTCGGATCAATCCAACCGGATCGAAGAGATCTTCCAGTCGATGCGGCCCAAGCTCACCGCGGACAAAGATGAACTGGATCGGCTCGAGAAGCATCTGTCGGCGATGGTCGCCGACGATGCGGTGTCGGAAGCCGACGTGGCGAAGCAGGTCGATCTGGTCGAAACGTCCCGCGCCGAGCTGGCGAAGGCCCGGACCATGATGTTCTTCCGCATGCATCGGATCCTGTCTCCGGATCAGCGGACCAAGCTGACGGCACTCCGCGAGAAGAGGGAACGTGAGCGCGACGGCGCTCATCGTCGGTAACGGCAACTGCGCCTGACGGGCACGATCACTCCGTGGGAGGGTATTTGTGAGCAGGTTGTTCAGGATTTTCGTGGCGATCATTCTGGTATCGACCGTGTCGGGGGCCGGCATCATCGCTCAGAGCCCATCGGGCGCCGCCAGGCAGGCGCCCGGAACCGACCCCGCTCGAGCGGCCGAGCTGGTGAAGTACGCCCTCGAGAAGTTCGATCAGGGCCAGGCAGGCGCGCCCAAACCGGGTCCGGCGCAGCCGGGCGCCCCGGAACCTCCCACGTTGAAGCTCTCGGCGGATGATGCCGTGAAGCGGGCGCTCGAAAACAACATCGAGCTCGCGGTGCAGCGCATGAACCCGCAGTTGCAGGAGCTGGCGCTCGACTCGGTGCGGTCGGGGTACACGCCCAATCTGACGGTGAACTTCAACGAAAACTCCAGCACGACCCAGTCGACCAGCCAGTTGAGCGGCGGCGCAAAGGTCACGAGCACGGGCAACATCTGGAATGCGAACCTGACGAAGGCGATGCCGTGGTACGGCGGCAACGCCAGCCTGAACTGGACCAACTCCTACACGAACTCCGACAACCAGTTTGCGACCTTCAACCCGACCTATCAGTCGAGGCTGACGTTCAACTACACGCAGCCGCTGTGGAGAAACTTCAGGATCGATACGATCCGCCAGCAGCTGCTGACCACGAAGATTGCGAAGGAAGTGGCGGATCTGACGCTGCGTTCCACTCTGATCAACACGGACGCCAACACGCGGAACGCCTACTGGGAACTCTGGTTCGCGATCCGTGCGCTCGACGCGGCGCGCGGCTCGCTGGCACTGGCCGAGAAGCTGGTCGAAGACAACAAGGTCCGGGTCGAAGTCGGGACCCTGGCTCCGCTGGACGTGGTCTCGGCTGAGTCAGCGGCCGCCACGGCCAGGGTGAATGTGGCCAACGCCGAGTCGGCATGGCAGACTTCCGAGATCACGCTGAAGCGGCTCATCGTGAGCAGCACGACGGACCCGCTCTGGAACTCGAGGATCGATCCGACCGACGCGCCGATGGTGACCCGCCAGCCGATCGATCTCGAAGGGGCCATCAAGTCCGCGCTCGACAAGCGCACCGACGTGGTCTCGGCACGCCGCAACATGGCCGGCAGCGACATCACGCTGAACTATCTCAAGAACCAGATGAGGCCGCAGGTCGATCTCGCCGCCACGTTCGGCGGAAGCGGCACCGGCGGCACGACGATCAACCGCGCGCCCGTGAGCCAGGGTTCCGGCATCCTCAGCACCGTCCCCGGCGGATACCGCGACGCACTGAAAAATCTGTACCAAGTGAAGCTGCCGAGCTGGACCATTCAGTTGAACCTCTCGTACCCGCTCGGCCTGAGCGCCGCCGAAGCGTCGTACGCGCGGTCCAAGGTGCAGTACTCCCAGTCCGAGGCTCAACTGCGCGCCCTCGAGCTGCAGGTGGCGACCGACCTGACCAACGCGGCGTTGACGATTCTCAGCACCGAGAAGCGCCTGGACGCGTCACGCGCCGCGCGCGAGCTGGCGGAGAAACAGCTCGAGGCCGAGCAGAGCAAGTTCGACGTGGGGATGTCGACCAATTACCTCGTCGTCCAGGCCCAGCGCGACCTGGCGAATGCGCAGAACAACGAACTTCGTGCGCAGCTCGACTACCGGAAGGCCCTGGTCGCGTACGAGCGGCTGCAGATCACGTCCTAGTCGCCCCGGAACCAGAGAGCAGCGCATGCGCGCGTCGACAACGGCAGAGACGGCCCCTATCGCGGCTGATCGCGGCCATCGGGAGGGCGGTCACCCGTCTGGCGGCAGTTCAAGAGTCATGGCTGGAGCGGCGCGGCGCCCGGGCCCGCGTCCGGCTCCGGCTGCAATCTCCTCAGGAGACCCAGGTCCGTTCGATCGCCGCATTTCAGCGCCGCGGTCAAGACAGGTAGATGGCACATGAAGAAGATCATCATCACGGTCATCGTGCTCGCGGTCATCGCCGGCTCGGTGGGGGCGTATTACAAGTTCCGGAATGCCGACGAAGGCCCGAAGATCACGACGCTTCCCGTCTCCCGAGGTGACGTCGTCGAGGTGGTCGGCGCCAGCGGGATTCTGCAGGCGGTCACCACCGTGCAGGTCGGAACGCAGGTTTCCGGCATCATCAAGGCCCTGCACGCGGATTTCAATTCGATCGTGAAGGCCGGGCAGCTCATCGCAGAGCTCGACCCGTCGCTGATTCAGACGCAAATCGAGCAGGGCAAGGCGAACCTCGTCCGGGCGCAAGCCGATCTCGACAGGCTGAAGGTATCGGCCGAGGACGCGAGAACCAAGTTCAAACGGACGCAGGAGCTGGCGGCCAAGAAGCTGGTGGCAGCCCAGGATCTGGAGGCCGCCGACGTCGCCGTCCGATCCGCCGACGCGCAGATCAAGTCGTCGGAGGCTTCGCTCGTCCAGGCCCAGGCCTCGCTCAACCAGACCCAGGTCAACCTCGAGCACTGCATCATCACCGCGCCGATTGACGGCATCATCATCTCCCGCAACGTCGACGTCGGACAGACGGTGGCCGCGAGCATGTCGGCGCCCACCATCTTCATCATCGCCGCCGACCTGACCAAGATGCAGGTCAACGCGAGCGTGGACGAGTCGGATGTGGGCCGCATGCGCCCCGGCCAGGTGGTGCGATTCCGGGTCGACGCGTACCCCGGCGAGGAATTCCTCGGCAACGTCGCCCAGGTTCGCCTGCAGCCGGTGACCGTGCAGAACGTCGTCACCTACGCGACCGTCATCAACGTCCCGAACCCTGAGCTGAAGCTGAAGCCGGGCATGACGGCCAACGTCAGCATCGAGATCGCGCGCAAGAACGACGTGCTGCGCGTGCCGAACGCCGCGCTGCGCTTCAGGCCGACGGCGGACACCTTCCAGGCGCTCAACCTGGCCGTGCCGCCCGAGCTGCAGCGGGGCCAGGCCGGCCAGCGCGGCGCCAACGGCGGCCAGCGCGCTGCCAATGGCGGAGGCCAGGGCGGATCGAACCGGGGCGGACAGAACGCCAACGCCGCCGCGGCCCCGGGCGCGACGTCCCCGGCGACGACGACGCCGGCTGCGGCGAAGGCCGCCGCGACAACACCCGCAGGGGCTGGACAGCCGCAACAGCGTGCTGATGCCGGACGGCCCGCCCAGCAGGGCAGCCGCGGCGGCGATCCGGCCAGCGCCAGCTCGGACTCACGCGGCAACCGCGGAGACGGACAGTCCGCGCAGGGCGGCGGCCGAGGCGGCGGCACGCCGGAGGAACGCCGTCAGCGGATGGAGGAGCGGATGGCGAGCATGACCCCCGAGGAGCGAAAGGCGTTCCAGGAGCGGATCGCGGCGCGGGGGCGCAGCGGCGATCCGTCCCAGCCTGCCGGCCGACAGGGGCGTGGCGCGACGGCCGGTGATCCGCCAAGCGGCACCGGGCGTCAGACCGCCGGCCAGCGGCTGGCTGCGGTGAGCCCGGCGGCGAACCAGACCATCGATTCCCTGTTCGGACCGCTGCCTCCGACCGAGACGGCCGGCCGCGCCTGGATCTGGGTGGGCGGCGAACTGAAGTCCGTCCGTCTTCGCCTCGGCATCACCGACGGCACCTACACGGAGCTGCTGAGCGGCGAGCTGCAGGCCGGACAGGAACTGGTCACGCAAATCGTGACGCCGGCGCAGGCACAGGCCGCGTCGACCCGGTCGCCGCTGATGCCGGGCGGACCGGGACAGCGCGGCGGCATGCCCGGCGGCGGCAGGGGGCGTTAGCATCATGCCGGTCATTTCGGTCCAAACACTGGCGAAGGTCTACGACCTCGGCGAGGTCAAGGTCCACGCACTTCGGGGCGTCTCGGTGGACGTTGAGAAGGGAGAGTTCGTGGCGGTGACCGGGCCGTCCGGCTCCGGCAAGTCGACCTTCATGCACATCCTCGGGTGCCTGGATCGGCCGACCACGGGCAGGTACCTCCTGGACGGCAAGGACGTCGCGCGGCTGTCGCGCGACGAGCTGGCCAGCGTGCGGAATCACCGCATCGGGTTCGTGTTCCAGGGTTTCAATCTGCTGTCGCGGACGAGCGCCGTCGAAAATGTCGAGCTGCCGCTGCTCTACAGCCGCTCGCACATCAAGGGCTCCGAGCGCCACAAGCGCGCGCGGGCGGCGCTGCAGATCGTCGGCCTGTGGGAACGGGCCCACCACCATCCAAACCAGCTCTCGGGCGGTCAGCAGCAGCGCGTGGCGATTGCCCGGGCGCTCATCAACGAGCCGTCGATCCTCCTGGCGGACGAACCGACCGGCAACCTCGACACGCGAACGAGCATCGAGGTCATGGATGTCTTCCAGCGCCTGAACCAGGAGCGCGGGATCACCATCATGCTGATCACGCACGAGTTGGATATCGCGCAGTACGGCACCCGCACCATCGCGTTCCGCGACGGCCGCATCGTGTCCGATACGCCAAACAAGACCCGCCGCGTGGCCAAAGACGAACTGGCGGCGTTACCACCACCGGAGCAGTTCGGCGAGCCCACGCCCGCCGCTGCGACGGCGTCCTAAGGCACCTGCCATGATGAGAATCCTGATGACGTTCCGTGTCGCGCTCAAAGCGCTCGGCCGGAACAAGATGCGGACCGCGCTGACCATGCTGGGCATGATCATCGGCGTGGCGGCGGTCATCGCGATGGTCGCGCTGGGCACCGGCGCCCAGACCTCCATCGAGACGCAGATCAAGTCGGCCGGGACCAACATGATCACCGTGAGCGCCGGCAACTTCAACATGGGCGGCGTGCACCAGGGCTCCGGCGCGGCCAACACGCTGACGGTTGAAGACGCCGCGGCCTTGCGGGAACTGCCTGGCGTCCAGTACCTGGCCGAAGGGGTCAACTCGCGCGGCCAGGTCATTGCCGGCAACCAGAACTGGCAGACCCGCATCCAGGGCACCAACGTCGACCTGCCGTTGATCCGGTCGTGGCCCGAGAAGTACGGAACGTTCTTCACCACGCAGGATGTCACGACCAGCGCCAAGGTCGCGGTGCTGGGCGCGACGGTGGCGACGCAGCTCTTCGGCGAGGATACCGACCCGACCGGCCAGGTCATCCGCGTCAGGAACCAGCCGTTCAAGGTCATCGGCGTGATGGGCAGCAAGGGCACCTCGTCGGGAGGCGACGACCAGGACGACAGCATCGCCATCCCGTTTACGACCTGCCAGAAGAAGCTGATGGGTGTGACGTACCTCAACAACATCACGATCTCGGCCGCCAACGCCGATGACGTGGCCAGGACGAAGACGGCCATCGAAGACACGATGCGGATGCGCCACAAGATCTTCCAGGGCGACAACGACGACTTCACCGTGCGCACCATGGAAGAAATCGCCGCAGATGCGGACCGAGACCACCCGCACGATGGGCACGCTGCTGGCCGGCATCGCGGGCGTGTCGCTGCTGGTCGGCGGCATCGGCATCATGAACATCATGCTGGTGTCGGTGACCGAACGGACGCGAGAGATCGGGCTCCGCCTCGCGATCGGGGCGCGCAGCAAGCGACGTGCTGCTGCAGTTCCTGGTCGAGGCGGTGGTGCTGAGCCTGTTCGGCGGCCTGATCGGGATCGCCCTGGGGTTCGGGATCTCTTCGGGGCTGACGGTGTGGCTGGGATGGCCGACGGCGATCTCCGAGAACGCCGTCGTGCTGGCATTTGGGGTCGCCGCGGGGACCGGGGTATTCTTTGGATTCTACCCCGCGCGGAAGGCCGCGCGGCTCGATCCCATCGACGCGCTCAGGTTTGAATAGCGCCGCAGCGCGCCTCCCGAGCGCGCGGTGCCGGGCGGAAGGTCGGGAACAGTAATCGCCGTAGGAGACACACATGACAAGACGTTTCGTGCTGACCGTGATCGTATGCGCCATCGCGCTGGCATTGCCCAGCTTCGCGTCGGCGCAGGCCAAGCCCGATTTCTCGGGCAAGTGGATCCAGGACATGGAGAAGAGTGATCAGCCGCAGGGCGGCGGCGGCGGGCGCGGCCCGGCCGGCCCCCAGCAGATCACCATCACCCAGACGGCCGCCGACATTACCTTCGAGCGGACGATGGGACAGAACGTCGTGAAGACCGTCTACAAGCTCGACGGCTCCGAGAGCTCCAACATGATGGGGCGCGGCGGCGAAGTGAAGAGCAAGACCACCTGGGATGGCAACAAGCTCGTCACGAAGTATCAGCAGACCCGGGGCGAGAACACGGTCGACGTGACCGAAACGCGGAGCCTCGAGGCCGACGGCACGCTCAAGGTCGTGACGCAGTCCGGGCAGAACACCCGCACGGTGGTCTTCAAGAAGGGCTAGTCGATCGCGCGAGCACCGTTACGCGCCGGACTCCCGCCGGCGCGTCGCGAGGCTCGCGAGCTCGGAGTCAATTGCGGCCAGTCCCAGATGCAGCATCTGCTGCTGGGCTGGCCGCGTTGCTTTTTCGAGGTCGGACGCGGCCCGCGCGCGCGACAGCAGCAGGGTGCGGCGCCGATCGTCGATCGCGCGTTCTTCGGGCGTGAGTTCACGGGGCGGTGCCGACGACCTGCCCTGGGTGGCTTCGTCCTGCTGCGACTCGACCGATTTGCTCTCCCAGCCTCTCGCCATAACACCCCCGGCTGACCGGCTACCGGCCATCTGTAATCAGAATCGGACGTTGGCCTCAGGCACGACGTCTCTCGGTCCGGCTGGTCACGGGCCACCGCGGGGGGACGTGACCTGCTCCAGTGCAGCGCGCGACCGTTACTCCAGCGCCTGGCCAAGCCAGGGGTCGGGACGGATTTCGCGCATTGCAATGTTGTATTTCAATTCTGTCAGACGCGAAATCCGTCCCGACCCCTAGCCCATCCCAGGCAGTCCCGCCATCACGTCCGGCCGCCGGTCCCTGAAGAACAGTTTCCTCGCGTGGGACCGCTCGACCAGCGACAGATCGAGATCCGCGAACAGAATCTCCTCGGTCTGCGTGCCCGCCCGCGCAATCACCTCTCCGGACGGACTGCAGACGAACGACTCCCCGGCAAATACGGCCTCGCGCTCGGGCCCGACGCGGTTGGCCAGCGCCGTGAAGTAGCCGTTCTGGAATGCCGACACCCGAAGCTCGGCCTCGTAGAGCCCGTCAGGCCACTCGCCCACCGACCCGGCCTGGGGAACGACCACCAGATCGGCACGCTGGAGCCCGAGGCTTCGCATCACTTCCGGGTAGTGGCGGTCGTAACAAATCGCCACGCCGACACGGCCGGCTGCGGTGTCATAGACGGGCATCCCGTGATCGCCCGGCGTGTAATAGTCCTGTTCCCAGAATCCGGGCATCTGCGCGACGTGCAGCATCCGCGTGGTGCCCAGCAACCGCCCGTCTGCATCAATCACCGGCGAGCTGTCGTACGCCAGGCGGCCTTCCCGCTCGAACAGGTTCAGCACGACAACGATCCCGAGCTCCGCGGCGAGGGCGGAGAACGCGTCGGTGGTGGCCCCTGGCACCGGCTCCGCGCAGTCTGGCGGCGGCGCGTCGCCGGCGCGGCAGCACGGGAAGAACCGCGTGAACGCCAGCTCCGAGTAGGCGACCAGCTTCGCACCACCCGCGGCAGCCTTCCGTGCGGCGTCGAGTCCGCGCTCGATGTTCGCCTGATGATTGACGCCGGCCGTCTGCTGAACCAGGGCAATCCGCAACACCGTACCTCCAGCCTCGGACCGACCGGCAGGGCGGCTATCGCCCCGCCCGTTCCTGCCACCGCTGCCACAACTGGAGAGCCGTCAACCCGGTCACCGGGTCGACGATCCCCGGCTCGATCTCGACGAGAGGTTCGAGCACGAACCTCCGCTCGCGGAACCTCGGATGAGGCACTTTCAGGCCGGGCTCATCCAGCACGATCGGGCCGGCGAGGATGAGGTCGAGGTCGAGCGTCCGGGCGGCCCCGGGATGCGGCCTGGTCCGACCGGCAGCCGCCTCTACCGCGAGCAGGACCTCGAGCAGCTGCCTCGCCGTGCCGTCCCACTCGCCCACCGCGACGCCGTTGAGGTAACCGGGCTGGGGACCGACGCCCTGCGGTTCGGTCTCGTACCAGCCGGACACCCGAAGGTTCCCGAGTCGACGCTGGAGGCTGGTCACAGCGAACGCGAGAGACGCCGGACGATCGCCGAGATTGCTCCCTAGCGCGATCGCCACCTGCATCATGGGGGTTGGCCGCCGTCGCGGGCTATTCGATCCAGCGGGTGGACAGCACGCCGTCGCCGGTGCCGGCACCTTCCATGCGGCGCCCGAGCAGCGCTCCTTCGCCCGAGGCCGCCTGTTCGAAGAACCGCAGATGCTCGGCGCACTCGCCGAACATCAGTTCGAGCATCTTGCGGTGACGGGCGTGCTCGATGAGGGCCACGCGGGGACGCCACCGCTCCAGAAACTGACGAACACGTTGCGCATCATCTTCCGCGACGACTCTGTCGATGTTCTCGTTCCTGGCGCGCGGAGGAACCGTCATCGCCTCGACCGACTCGGCGGGAACGCCGCCCAGGCCGACGATCGCCTCGCGCAGCCACGACAGGTGCGCCGACTCGCGGCCCAATACGTACTGGTACGTATTGTTGTAGACGTAGCCGGACACCTGGCGAGCCCCTGCCTCGTGCCGGCGATAGAGGCCCAGCTTCTCGGCGTAGACCCCCTGGAGAATCGAGAGCAGCTCGGCTGGCTTCACGAGTTCTGCTTTTCCTTGCAGGCGATGCACACGCGCGTCCACGGGATGGCCTTGAGCCTGGCCGGCGAAATCGGCTCTCCGCAATCCCGGCAGGTTCCGTAGGTCCCCTTGTCGATGCGGCTCAGCGCCTCTTCGATCGCCTGGAGGATCTTGGCGTCGGTCTGCTTCAGCTTCAGCTGAATGTGGACTTCGTTGTTGCCGCTGGCCTGGTCCGCGAGGTCCCCCTGCCTGGAGTTGTTCTCCATGGTCACTTGCAGCGGACGAATACCTCCGGCGGACAGGATCTCCGACCGTTTGTGCATGAGAGCGTCTCGATAGCTCGTCTCTGGCATACCCCACCCCTTGCGACCCGACACATGCCTCGTGAAGGATCATAGCACGTCCGCCTCCGCAGGCTGCCCCGGGTTCGAGCGCGTCGTCTGTGAGTCGTCAGTGTTTGCCGAGAGCGAGTCTCATTCAGCTCTGAGCGTTCCGAGCGGCTTTTTCCGCAGCACGTCCACGCTCGCGAGCATTCCGACCGCGGCGACCAGCCCCGCCGCGATGACCACCGCTGCCGCGTTCTCGAGCGGGGACGGCAGCCACGCCATCTTCACGCCGTAGCGGCTCACGGCCCACGACAGCCCCAGCGCGCCGCCCGATCCGATGAATCCGGCCACGGCGCCGAGCAGCGCGTACTCCAGGGCCAGCAGCAGGCCCACGGTCCGGGTGGTGGCGCCGAGCGTCTTGAGGATCGCGGCCTCGTAGACGCGCTGGTACTTGGTCATCGAGATCGACCCGACCAGGATCAGGATTCCGCTGGCGAGCACCAGCCCGCCGACCGCCGACACCGCCAGGGTGATGCTCGAGAGCACCCGGCGGATCGATGCCAGGATTTCCCGCACGTCGATCACGGACACGTTGGGAAATTGCTCCGTCAGATCGCGCTGCAGTCGCGCCCGGGCCGCAGCCTCGGATGGCCCGCGTGTCGTGACCACGAACATCTGCGGGGCCTTCTCGAGCACGCCGGGCCGGAACACGAACATGAATCCTCCCGCCCTCGTTTCAGTCCAGTCGACGCTGCGAACACTGGTCACCCGCGCCGTCAGGCTCCGACCGAGGACATCGAAGCGCACGAAATCGCCAAGCTCGAGGCCGACGCGATCGCGAAGGCTCCGCTCGATGGACACCTCAGGTTCGCTGCTTGGCGTCGGCGGCCAGAAGGTCCCTGCGATCACGCGCTCGTTGCGCTCCAGCGTGGGCCGGTAGGTGATCACGTACTCCCGCCCAAGCGATCGGCGCGTGCGAACGTCCTCGGCATTCTCGAGGTTGAGCTGCTTCCCTTTCACGGCGGTGACGCGCGCCCGGAGCACCGGGATGAAGACGGCCTGGGATTCCGGCAACTGCAGGCTCCGGGCCAGGAACGATCTCAATCGGCCGGCCTGGTCCGGCTGGACATCGATGAGGAACATGTCCGGCACGTCGGTCCTCATCTGCAGGTCCATGTCTGCCACGAGGCTCGTCTGCAGTGAGCGGACTCCGACGATGAAGAAGGTGCCCAGCCCCACGGCCAGCAGGATCGCGCGGGTCTGGTTGCCGGGCCGCGCGACGCGACGCGCGGCCTGCCGGACGGAGAAGTTCCGCGCGTGCTGAAGCGGTGACACGGCGCGCACGAGCAGCAGGCCGGCACCGTGCAGGATGAGCGCAATCGCGGCGAATCCGCCGCTCAGGATGAGCCCGATCTGCCACGAGGCCGCCTGCCAGCTGGCGAGCCCGACCAGGCATGCGCCGACGCCGCCGATCGTCGCCAGCCTCACGAGATCACGGGTGGGCCGCGCGCCTTCCGACGCACGAAGCAGCAGGTTGGGCCGCATGTGACGCAGGTCGAGCAGCGGCACGGCAGCGAACAGCAGCGCCACCAGCAGCCCGATTCCGGTACTCTGCACGATGGCCGGCCACCTGAGCCCGTACGCGGCTCTCACCCCGGTGGCCTGGTCGAGTGTCGGCTGCAGCGACGCGATCGTGATCTTCCCCAGCAGGAGCCCGACCAGGCTGCCGATGAGCGCCATCACCAGCACCTGCAGGAGGTAGACGGCCAGGATCTGCCGGCCGGTTGCGCCGAGGCACTTGAGAATCGCCACCGACTTGATCTTCTGGCTCACAAAGACGCGGATGACGCTCCAGACGCCGACGCCGCCGAGGATCACGATGACCAGCCCGATCAGGCTCAGGTAGTTCTCGGTCCGCGCCAGTTCCTCCCCGACATGATCCTCGGTCGACCGGTACGTCCGGACACTGACGAACTGGCCTTTGAGCTGATCCTGGAGCGCGGCCGAGAGCGGCCCCACCTGCGCCTCGGGCACCCGCAACAGCGATCGATAGTCCGCGCGGCTGCCGAAGACGAGGAGGCCGGACTCGGAAAGGTCGTCCAGGCTGATGAGGACGCGGGACCCGAAGCTGAACGCCCCGGCCCGGCGGCCCGGCTCGACAGACAGGACACCTCGAATGGTGAACGCGAGCTTCCCGATCATCACGGTGTCGCCGACGCCGACACCGAGCTGTGCCAGCAGTTCAGACCGTGCGATCGCGCCCCGGTGGCGGAGCAGGTCGAAGGAGTAGGGCTGGCCGCCTTCGAGTTCGACGGTCCCGTACATCGGATAGCCCTGCTGAACGCCGCACAACTCCACGAGACGGGCCACCGCCTTGCCCGAGTCCGCGGGGCGCACCATGCTGAGCGTCTCGACCTGCTCGAGGCGCTCGGTCACGCTGAACCGCCGCAGCACCCGCTCGACCTGTCCCCGGATCTTCTCATCCCATGGACGGTTGGCACCGATGGTGACGTCGGCGCCGAGCATGGCTCGCGCCGACCGGGTCAGCGATTCCCGGACGGTCTGGACGACCGAGCGGATCGTCACGATGGAGCCGACGCCCAGCGAGAGGCACAGAAAGAAGAAGAGCAGCCGCCTCCAGGAGGCGCGCATCTCGCGAACGGCCATGTGAACGACAAAAGACATGTCGTGATGATGGGAATCAGCCGGAGGTTGCGACGGAAGGAACCCGATCGGGCCCTGGCGATCGCTCGATCGCCTCGACCTTCCCGCCCCGCAGGCGCAGGTTGACCTCCGCGCGCTGTGCCAGGGAGGCGTCATGCGTGGCGAGCACCAGCGTGGCCCCGCGCGTGCGGTTGATCGCCAGCAGCAGATCCATCACGTGCCGCCCGTTGGCCGCATCGAGGTTTCCCGTCGGCTCATCGGCGAGCAGCACCGGCGGGTCGTTCGCCAGGGCGCGCGCGATCGCGACGCGCTGCTGTTCGCCGCCCGAGAGCTGCGACGGATAGTGATGCCGCCGGTCGGTCAGCCCGACCTCTTCCAGAAGGGCCCGCGCCCTGGCCGGCACGTCGCGGCGGCCCGCAATTTCCATCGGAACCATGACGTTTTCTAGTGCCGTCAGCGCCGGGATGAGATGGAAGAACTGGAACACGAACCCGATGGTGGCGCCGCGCAGCCTCGCCAGGTCATCTTCGCCCAGGCCCGTAATGTCGGCGCCGCCGATCAGGATCTGCCCGGTGGTCGGCGCATCGAGGCCGGCGATCAGCCCGAGCAGCGTGGACTTGCCGCTCCCCGAGGGACCGGTCACCGCCACGAACTGGGCGTCGGGCACGACAAGATCGAGCGGATACAGGATGGTCAGCGGCTCGTCTCCGCTGGTGACGGTTTTCGATACCCCTCGCAGCTCGATCATTGCGTCTCTCGAACCCGGGCGGCCTGCTCCACCAGCGGGAACAGGTTGTCGGCGACCTTCCTGGCCCCTTCGGCTGTCGGGTGGATGCCATCACGCTGGTTGAGCTCGGGTATCCCGGCGACGCCCTGCAGGAGGAACGGCAGGAACTTGACGCGATATCGGGCGGCGACCTCCGGGAACACCGCCCGGTACTTCATGGTGTAGTCCGGCCCGAGATTGGGCGGCGCTTCCATGCCCGCCAGGATGACGGTCGCACCGCGCTGCTGGGCCTGCTCGACGATCGCCGCGAGGTTCGCTCGCATCTGGTCGATCGACAAGCCGCGCAAGCGCGTCGTTGCCGCCGAGCGCGACAATCAGGATGGCCGTGTTCTCGCCGAGCGCCCAGTCCAGCCGCTGCAGCGCGCCGGCCGTCGTGTCACCCGACACGCCGAGGTTGGCCACCTCGACGTTGAGCCCCTCGTCACGAAGGCGCTGCTCGAGAAGCGCGGGATACGACTGCTCCGACGGCAGCCCGTAGCCGGCGGTGATGCTGTCGCCGAGCGCGACGATGCGCATCGGCGCGGGCCCGTTCAACGCGGCCTTGAGTTCTTCGTCGGAGGGCGGCTTGGGCAGCGCCGCGTCCTTGCATCCGGGGATCGCCGAGAGCGCCAGCACGAGCAGCACGCCCGCCCGCCGAGACAGGTGAATGCGGAGTGCCGATGGTGACATCATGGATCTCGATTCGGAGGGCGGAGCGGGACGCTTCTATTATGCTATAGACGACTTGCAGCCGCGCCCCGTTTCGCGGCCGCGCGAGGCGGAATCGAGGTCAACAGCATGGACCGCGAATGGATGGAACCCGAACTGGCCGACAAGGCCAACAGGCTCGACGGACAGCTCGCCGTGTGGGGCGGGCCGATCGATTCGGCAGTCGAAGACACGATGGTCCGCCTCGATCGCGACGGACTGGTCGCAGCACTCTTCGATCGCAGCCCTCGCCTCTGGAGCGGTGATGCCGCGGTGCAGGCGAAGATCGCGGGACGCCTCGGCTGGCTGACGTCGCCAGACTCGATGGTGGCGGAGGTGCCGCGCCTGCGCGAGTTCGCGAACGCGGTTCGAACGGGCGGCACCACGGATGTCGTCCTGCTCGGCATGGGCGGATCCAGCCTGGCGCCGGAGGTGACGCGGCGCGTGCTCGGGGTGGCGCCCGACTGGCCTCGATTCCAGGTGCTCGACTCGACCGATCCGGCCGCCGTCGCCGCCGTCGATCCGCCGCTCGCGACGTCGCTCTTCATTCTGGCGAGCAAATCGGGCGGCACGATCGAGCCGAACTCGCTCGCGGCTCATTTCCGCGCGCGGCTCCAGCAGGCGGGCATCCGCGACTGGGCCAGTCACTTCGTGGCCATTACCGACCAGGACACCGGGCTGCATCGACGAGCGATCGCAGAACGGTTCCGCGACGTGTTCGTCAACCCTTCCGACATCGGCGGCCGCTACTCAGCCCTGTCGCTGTTCGGCCTGGTCCCGGCAGCCCTCATGGGACACGATCCCGGCGAGTTGATCGGCTGGGGCCGAGCCATGCTGCGGCTCTGTGGACCTGGACGGAAACTTGCGCTCAACCCGGCGGTGCCGCTCGGCGTGGCCATGGCGGTGGCGGCACGGACAGGCCGCGACAAGCTGACCATGGCCTCCTCGGCTCCGCTCCAGCCCTTCGGCCTGTGGGTGGAGCAGCTGGTCGCAGAGAGCACCGGCAAACAGGGAAAGGGCGTGGTTCCCGTCGCCGGAGAGCCGATAGGCTCGCCCTCCGCTTACGGTCCGGATCGGATCTTCGTCTACATGGAGATGCGGGCCCCAGGTGATGAGGAGGGTCGCGAGCCCGTGCACGCGCTCTCCTCCGCCGGCAGCCCGCTCGTGCAGATCCTGGTTCCCGAACCCGCGGCGTTGTTCGCGGAGTTCGTGCGGTGGGAGATTGCGACCGCGGTCGCAGGGAGCGTGCTGGAGCTGAATCCATTCGACGAACCGAACGTCCAGCAGGCCAAGGACATGACCCGCCGCCAGCTGGACGGCTACGCCACGAACGGCCGCCTCTCTCCGCCGGAACAGGCGGGATCGATCGGCGTCGCGCGGCTCGCCCTCACTCATGCCGCCGGCGAGCGACTGGTTTCGGGCAAGCCGCAGCAGATACTGTCTCTGCTCGGTCCCGGCGACTATTGCGCCATCCTCGCGTACCTCGGCCCCGACCCCGCCCTGGCGGCTTCGCTCGAGGGCTTCCGCCAGGCCGTGCGGGATCGGTGGCGTTGCGCGACGACATTCGGGTACGGCCCGCGCTACCTGCACTCGACCGGCCAGCTTCACAAGGGCGGCGCGAACAGTGGCGTGTTCCTCCTGGTGACCGCCGAGCCAACCTCCGACCTGCCGATTCCGGACGAGGCGTTTTCGTTCGGCACACTGGAGCATGCCCAGGCGTTCGGCGATTTCGCCTCGCTCGACCAGGCGGGTCGCCGGGGCATCCACATCCATCTGCCGCGACCGGATCCTGGCCTGCTCGACGAGGTCCTGGCCGCCCTGCTCGGCGTACCGCCACAGGAGGGCCTGCGCTCCTGATCCCGGCGCTCAGTTGAGCTGAGTACACGCCGGGGATGGAGCACGTGGGCGTGAGCCCGCGTGCCCGGGGCTCACGAACTCAAGACAAGTGAGCCCCGGGATCAGGGGACATGCATGGACTCATCGACGCGGAAGCGAACGACTCAAAGAGATCCCGGTGCCGCTCGCCGGTCCACCACCTCAAGCCCGGGCAGCCCCAAAGGCTCCGCACCGGCGCGGCGAGGGTGGCTGTGGCCGGTGGCATTTGCACTTGCCCTGCAGGTCGTGACCTGTGCGGCCTACTGGCCCGCGCTGCGCGGCGCGATCCTGTGGGACGATGACATGCACATCACGAAGGCGGAGCTGAGGTCTGCCGACGGCCTTCGGCGCATCTGGTTCGAGCCCGGGGCCACTCAGCAGTACTACCCGGTGGTCCACTCCGCGTTCTGGCTTCAATACCGCCTCTGGGGCGACTCCACGCCCGGCTACCACGTCGTCAACGTTGCCCTGCACGGGTTGTCGGCCTTCCTGATCTGGATCATCCTGCGGCGCCTGTCGGTTCCGGGCGCGGCGCTCGCCGCGATCGCCTTCGCGTTGCATCCGGTGCACGTCGAGTCGGTGGCGTGGATCACGGAGCTCAAGAACACGATGTCGGGGGTGTTCTACCTGGCGTCGGCCCTCGTGTACTTGCGGTTCGACCGCACGCGGCAGAAGGCCGCGTACGGCTTGGCCCTCGGGCTGTTCGCCCTCGCCATCCTGAGCAAGTCCGTCACGGCCACGCTGCCCGCCTCGCTGCTGGTCGTCCTGTGGTGGCAGCGGGGCTCCGTCGATGTGAAACGGGATGTGCTCCCGCTCCTGCCGATGGTGGCGATGGGCGCCATCGCCGGGCTGGCGACGGTGTGGGTGGAGCGCACGATGATCGGCGCACAGGGTATCGAGTACCAGTTCACGATCGTTGAACGGTGTCTCATCGCCGGGCGAGTGGTGTGGTTCTACCTCGGGAAGCTGGCGTGGCCATTCAATCTCGCGTTCATGTACCCGCGATGGATCATCAGCCAGGGCACCTGGTGGCAATACCTCTTCCCGATCGGCCTTGTCGCGCTCGCCGGAGTGCTGTGGCGGGTCGGGTCGGCGACGCGGGCACCGCTCGCCGCGTTGCTGCTCTTCTGCGCGGCGATCTTTCCCGCAGCCGGCTTCGTCAACGTCTATCCGTTCCGCTACTCCTTCGTCGCGGATCACTTCCAGTACCTGGCCAGCATTCCTGTCCTGGCTCTCGCCGCATCGGCCCTTGCGCGCCTGGCCCGCTTCGCCGCTCCGTCACGGGCGCGGCTGCGCCTCGCCGCGGCCGTCCCGCTGCTGGCCGTTCTGGGAGTATTGACGTGGAGCCAGAGCCGCCTATACGCAGACTCAGAGACCCTTTATCGCGCGACCATCCGCGCAAATCCCTCGTCGTGGATGGCGCGACTCAACCTGGGCGCACTCAAGGCCGACGAGGCTCCCAGCGAGGCCTCGGAGCTCTTCCAGGAGGCCCTCAAGCTGAATCCCGATCTCGTCGAGGCCCACTTCAATCTCGGCCGGATCGACGAGAAGGCCGGCCGGCCGCTCCAGGCCGCCGAGCACTATCGGAGGGCGCTTCAGATCAGGCCGGACGAAGCGGCCGTTCACAGCAAGCTCGGGACGGTGCTCCGGATCGCCGGCCAGCGGGAGGAGGCGATCAAGGAGTGCGAGCGCGCGCTGCAGCTTCAGCCCGACCTGACCGAAGCGCACCTCAACCTGGCGGCCCTCACGCTCGGCCTCGACAACGCGAGCGCGGAAACGCACCTGCGCGCGGCTCAGCAGCTTTCGCCCTCGGCCCCCGAGATCAGGTACCAGCTCGCCAACCTGCTGCAGACCACGGACCGGCCCGATGAGGCGCTTGTCCAGTACGCCGAGGCCTTGCGGCTGCGGCCCGACTACCCCGAGGCCCACAACAATCTTGGCAACCTCCTCGGCCGCCTGGGCCGGAGTGCGGAAGCCATCGCGGAGTTCACCGAGGCGATCCGGCTCAAGCCCGACTACTCGGATGCGTACTATTACTACGGAAACACGCTGATGGAGCTGGGGCGGCTCGACGAAGCGGCGCAACAGTACCGGCTGGCGCTCCAGTTCAATCCGGGCGATGCGGCGGCCCACAACAACCTCGGGACGTTGCTCGAGGCCCAGGGTCGCCCCGAGGAGGCTGCCGCCCAGTTCGAGGCAGCCCTGCGGGTCAGGCCGGATCTCCGGGAAGCCCGCGACGGCCTTGAACGCGTCATGCCGATTGTGAGGTCCACACGTAAAGGAGCGGCCCGGTAGGCCCCCTCCCCTTCCAAAATCCGGCGAGAGATGGTACGGTTGACAGGTTTGTCAGTGAGCCAGCTACTACCCGCGTGGGCGTCCCCCGAGCGGTAAATCAATCCCCTCGCCTGTTCCCCTCGCGGCCGTCCCCGATTCCTTGGCTCGCTCTTTCTCACCGAAGCGGCGGGAGAGGATTGAACGGTCACCTGTCGGGATTCCGGCGGACCTGAGACGTTCCGCCGCACGTGCCATCCGGGAAACCCGTATTCGGCAGGGGTTCTCAGGGGCACAGAGGTTGCTGCATGTCAGTGGGGCACCATTCGTCGTAGTCACGCCCCATCGTTCCACGGTTCGCATCGATCACCCTCCGGAGATTGCACAGCTATGACACGGCCTTTCATCACTATCGACGGCAACGAAGCTGTCGCCTCTGTGGCGCATCGCACCAACGAGGTCATCGCCATCTATCCGATCACGCCATCCTCGAACATGGGCGAATGGGCAGACGAGTGGTCCGCCAAGGGCAAGAAGAACATCTGGAACACCGTGCCGCTGGTTGTCGAGATGCAATCGGAAGGAGGCGCGTCGGGCGCCGTGCACGGGTCGCTTCAGGCCGGGGCGCTGACGACGACCTTCACGGCGTCGCAGGGCCTGCTGCTGATGATCCCGAACATGTTCAAGATCGCCGGCGAGCTGACGTCCTACTGCATGCACGTGTCGGCGCGCACGGTGGCGTCTCACGCCCTGTCGATCTTCGGCGACCATTCCGACGTCATGGCGTGCCGGCAGACCGGCTTTGCCATGCTGGCGTCCGGATCCCCGCAGGAGGCCCACGACTTCGCGGCCATCGGCCAGGCGGCGACGCTGCAGTCCCGTGTCCCGTTCCTCCACTTTTTCGACGGGTTCCGCACCTCGCACGAAGTGGCGAAGATCGAGCAGCTGCTCGACGACGATCTCCGCGCCATGCTGTCCGACGACCTGATCGCCACGCACCGGCAGCGGGCGCTCTCGCCGGAGCACCCGGTCCTGCGGGGCACGGCGCAGAATCCGGACGCGTTCTTCCAGGCGCGCGAGGCGTGCAATCTCTACTACGACGCCTGTCCGGCATTCGTGCAGAAGGCCATGGACCAGTTCGCGAAGATCGTCGGCCGGGAGTATCACCTCTTTGACTACGTCGGCCATCCGCAGGCCGAGCGCGTGCTCGTCATGATGGGGTCCGGCGCCGAGGTCGCTCACGAAGCCGTCGAATGGATGCTCGCCCGGGGCGAGAAGGTCGGGTTGATCAAGGTCCGTCTGTACCGGCCGTTCTCGATCGAGCCCTTCATCAAGCTGCTGCCGCGAACGGTCAAGGCGGTGAGCGTGCTCGATCGGACCAAGGAAGCCGGCGCGATCGGCGAGCCGCTCTACATGGATGTCGTCGCCGCGATTCGCGAAGCGCGCACCGCCGGCACCCTGCCGCTCTCCATCGATCCGGTCGTGGTCGGGGGCCGCTACGGCCTGTCCTCGAAGGAATTCACCCCCGCCATGGTCAAGGGGGTGTACGACAACCTCGCCCTGCCGAAGCCGAAGAACCACTTCACCATCGGCATCAACGACGATGTGACGCACCTGTCGCTGCCCTACGACACCGCCCTCGATATCGAGCCGGAGAGCGTCCGCCGGTGCGTGTTCTTCGGCCTCGGCTCGGACGGCACGGTCGGCGCCAACAAGAACTCGATCAAGATCATCGGCGAGGAGACCTCCAACTTCGCGCAGGGGTATTTCGTCTACGACTCGAAGAAGGCGGGCGCCGTCACCATCTCGCACCTCCGGTTCGGGCCAAACCAGATCCGCTCGTCCTACCTGGTCCGGCAGGCCAACTTCGTGGCGTGCCACCAGTACGAGTTCATGGACAAGTACGACGTGACCGGCTTCGCAGCCCCCGGCGCGGTGTTCCTCCTCAACAGCCCGTTCCCGGCCGACAAGGTCTGGGACGAGATGCCGATCGAGGTCCAGAAGGAAATCATCGACCGGAAGCTCGAGTTCTACGTGATCGACGCCTACAGCGTGGGCCGCGATACCGGGATGGGCACCCGCATCAACACGATCATGCAGACCTGCTTCTTCGCCATCTCCGGTGTCCTGCCGCGGGATGAAGCCATCTCGCAGATCAAGCACGCCATCGAGAAGACCTACGGCAAGCGCGGCCCGGAGGTGGTGCGCAAGAACTTCGCCGCGGTGGACCAGACGCTGGCCAATCTGCACAAGGTGAAGGTGCCGGACCATGTGACCGCCACCGCGAAGCGATCGCCGATCGTGTCGGCCGCGGCGCCGGACTTTGTCCGGAACGTCACCGCGCTCATGCTGGCCAACCAGGGGGACCTCCTCCCGGTGAGCGCCTTCCCGATCGACGGCACCTGGCCGACCGCGACCGCCCAGTGGGAGAAGCGCAACATCGCCCAGGACGTGCCCGTGTGGGATGCGTCGATCTGCATCCAGTGCAACAAGTGCGCAATGGTCTGCCCGCACGCGGCCATCCGCGCGAAGGTCTACGATCCGGCGCTGCTCTCGACCGCCCCGCCCACCTTCAAGTCCATGGACTTCAAGGGAGGCGAGTTCAAGGGCATGAAATACACGATCCAGGTCGCCGTGGAAGACTGCACCGGGTGCACGCTGTGCTCGGTGGTCTGCCCGGCCAAGGACAAGTCGAACCCGAAGCACAAGTCGCTCGACATGACCCTGCAGCGGCCGCTGCGCGAGGCCGAGCGTGCCAACTACGCGTTCTTCCTCGATCTGCCCGAGGTCGACCGGTCGCGGGTGAAGGCCGACGTCAAGGGAGCGCAGTTCTTCCAGCCGCTGTTCGAGTACTCGGGTGCGTGCGCCGGCTGCGGCGAGACGCCGTACGTCAAGCTGGTCACGCAGCTGTTCGGCGATCGCGCGCTCATCGCCAACGCCACGGGGTGCTCGTCGATCTACGGGGCCAACCTGCCGACCACGCCCTACACGGTCAATAAGGAAGGCCGCGGGCCGGCCTGGTCCAACTCGCTCTTCGAGGACAACGCGGAGTTCGGCTTCGGCTACCGGCTCGCGATCGACAAGCAGAAGGAACACGCCCAGGAACTGGTTCGCGAGATGGCCTCAGAGCTGGGCGACACGCTGGTCGACGGGCTCCTGAAGGCCGATCAGTCGACCGAGCTGGGCCTCGCCGAGCAGCGCGAGCGGGTCCTCGCCCTCCGGCAGAAACTCGCGGCCAGCCCCAAGCCGCAGGCCGCGTGGCTGTCGAAGATCGCCGACTTCCTGGTCCGGAAGAGCGTGTGGATCATCGGCGGGGACGGCTGGGCCTACGACATCGGCTACGGCGGCCTCGACCACGTCATGGCGATGGGCCGCGACGTCAACATCCTGGTGCTCGACACCGAGGTCTACTCGAACACGGGCGGTCAGCAGTCCAAGGCGACGCCGCTCGGCGCATCGGCGAAGTTCGCGATGGCGGGCAAGCCGACGGCCAAGAAGGATCTCGGCATGATGGCCATGGCCTACGGGAACACCTACGTGGCCCACATTGCCTTCGGAGGGAAGGACGTCCAGACGGTGAAGGCGTTCCTCGAGGCCGAGTCGTTCCCCGGCCCGTCGATCATCATCGCCTACAGCCACTGCATCGCGCACGGCTACGACCTCGCCTTCGCGCTCGACCAGCAGAAGCTGGCGGTCGATACCGGCTACTGGCCCCTGTACCGCTTCGACCCGAGGCGCATCGCCAACGGCGAGAGCCCGCTCATCCTCGATTCCCCCGCACCGAAGGCCGAGCTGTCCAAGTTCATGCAGAACGAGACCCGGTTCAAGGTGGTCGAACAGCTCGATCGTGAACGCTTCAAGATGCTGGCCGAACACGCACAGCGTGAATCTTCAACGCGGTTCAGCGTCTACGAGCAGCTGTCGAAGCTGGCGTTCGCACCCGCGAAGAAGTAAGACCGACTGCACCGCCCGTGATGCCCCCGATGGGGCGTCGCGGGCTTTCTCGAGGGCTGCTCCCCGGGTGACTGACTCCCGGGCGTCTACGGAGAGCGAACCATGGATCTGTCGACCACTTACCTTGGACTGAAACTGCCGCACCCGGTGATGCCCGGCGCGTCGCCCATGGTGGACCACCTCGATATCGTCAAGCGACTCGAGGACGCGGGGGCCGCCGCCATAGTTATGCACTCGCTGTTCGAGGAGCAGATCACCCGCGAACAGCTCGGCATGGTCTATCACATGGAGCTGCGCGACAACACCAACGCCGAGGCCCTGTCCTATTTCCCGCAGGCCGAGGAGTTCCGGCTCGGCCCGCACGAGTACCTCGAACAGCTTCGGCTCGTGAAGCAGGCGGTGAAGGTCCCCGTCATCGCGTCGCTCAATGGCACGACGGCCGAAGGCTGGCTGGACTACGCCAGGATGATCCAGCAGGCCGGCGCCAACGCGCTCGAACTCAACGTCTACCACGTCGCCGCGGACCCGCGCGAGCCCGGCAGCTCGGTCGAGCGGCGCGTCCTCGACATCGTGCGCACCGTGAAGGAATCGGTCACGATCCCGTTGGCCGTGAAGCTCGCTCCCTACTATTCGTCGGTGGCCCACCTGGCCAGCCAGATTGACGCGATGGGCGTCGATGGGCTGGTGCTGTTCAATCGCTTCTACCAGGCGGACATCGACCTGCAGGAGCTGGCGGTGACCTCGGCGTTGTACTTCTCGAACTCGGAGGATCTGCTGCTCAGGCTGCGCTGGCTGGCGGTGCTGTCGGGACGAGTCAAGGCCTCGCTGGCCGTTTCGGGCGGCGTCCACACGTCAACCGACGCCCTGAAGGCCGTCATGGCCGGCGCGAGCGCGGTTCAAGTCGTCTCCAGCCTGCTGATGAACGGCCCTGAGCACATCAAGACCATCGTCGGCGGGATGTCGCGCTGGCTCGAGGAGCACGACTACACGTCGCTGAGCCAGGCTCGTGGCAGCCTGAGCCTCGAGCACAGCCCGAATGCGGCCGCCTTCGAGCGCGCCAACTACATGCGGGTCCTGCAGACCTACCGCATCCCCAGCTGAACAAGCTCAGGGGTCGGGACGGATTTCGCGCGTGACAAAATTGAATTACAGTTTTGAACCGCGCGAAATCCGTCCCGACCCCTATTGATCGTGCCTGGTCAGCAGGACGGCCACTCGCTGTCTCGCCCGCGCGCGCACATCGGCGGGCAGGCGTGAACGCCCGGCCTTGTGACAGGCTTCGACCGTCCGCTGCAGGCTTTCCGCCACGTCCTCACAACAGGGACACCTGCGCAGGTGCAGGACCAGGGCCCGCCGTTCCCCGCCTTTCAGCTCGCCGTCGAGAAGCCTCGAAATCTGGGTGAGCATCGCGCGGCAGCGCTCCGAGGCTGCGCCCTTCATGGCGTCTCCAGGTGCTCGCGCAGCGCCAGGCGGGCCCGATGCAGCCTCGTCTTGACGTTCGCTTCGCTGATGCCTACCACATTGGCCACCTCGCGCGTGGAGAGGCCCTCGACCTCCCGCAGGAATACCACCAGCCTGGACTCGGGTGTCAGGGCGGCCAGCGCCCGCTGGAGCGACTTTCGAAGGCGCGCGTTCGCCATCAGCTGGTCGGGGCGCTTGCCCGGGTCCGGGATCTCGATCGGCACAGCCGTGCCGTCTTCGCTGGTGGCCATATCGTCCAGCGACAGCAGATGGTCCGGCTCGTGTACGCGCTTCCGGCGGCTGATCAGGCAGGCGTTCTTGACGGTCCGGTAGAGCCAGGTCCGGAAGGCCTCAGGCTCCTTGATCTGGGTGGCGAACCGGTACGTTTTCAGCAGCGCTTCCTGCATGGCATCGTCGGCGTCGTCGGCGTGGCCGCACACGAGCAGACTGAACCGGTAGGCTGCTTCCTGGGCGCGCATGAGCAGCCGCTCCATGGCCTGCCGATTACCGCCCTGTGCCGCCCGCACGAGCCCCGCGTAGTCGGGCTCGCGGGCATGAACGACGTCTTGTCTGGAAGGATTCTGATCTTCCGGTTTGGTCACAGCCACGATTGTACGCCAACACGGATGATGCCCGCGATCCCCTGGGGCCGGCTGCGAGACGGGCAGACGGGACACTCGCCGCAGGAGCGTGTCACCTTCGTCTAGGGTTTGAATCTCTGGAGAGTGTAGACTGCTTGACAGTCCCCCCGCGCGGCGAGAGACCCCTGGCGCGGTTCAATAGACCCCGGTGGTTGCCACGGAGGCATCGTGAAGGAAACACGTTATGGAATGGGCGTGCAGGTCGCACTGCCCTTCGAATCGGCGGTCGAGCGAATCACCGAAGAGCTCAAGAAAGAGGGCTTCGGCATCCTGACGACCATCGACGTCAAGCAGACCCTGAAGCAGAAGCTCGACAAGGACTTCCGCAAGTACGTCATTCTCGGGGCGTGCAACCCTCCCCTTGCGGCACGGGCGTTCGATTCCGAGCTGGAGATCGGCCTGCTGCTGCCCTGTAACGTTGTCGTCTACGAGACGCAGCCGGGGGCCAGCGCCGTGTCGGCGCTTGCCCCGGTCGTGGCACTGGGAATGGTCGGCGGGCCGCCCGCGCTGAAAGACATCGCGCGTGAAGCGGACGAGCGGCTCCGGCGCGCTCTGCGGGCGCTCCAGGCGTCGGCACCTGTCGCTGAAGTGAAGGCGTAGCGGACCATGGATTTCTTTGGCCTCATCGCCTTCTTCGTGGTCTGGTTCGTGCTGAACACGTGGGTCCTGCCGAAACTCGGCGTACCCACGTGAAGCTCCGCGGTATGCGACGTCGGGTCTCGACGTCAGAAGCCCGAAGGCGGCACGTCCCGCGAGCAGAAGCCGACCGCAACCGACTGAGCCCTGGACTGCCGTGGCGAGGATGAGAGCCCGGATCCGGATCCTGGACCGTCAGGATCCCTGCTGTTTCCAGGCGGCCACGACGCCGCTGTAGCGCGGAATCATCTCGAGGTACCGCTGCCGGATCTCCGCCGGCAGGCTGTCACGCGGGCCTCGCATCGCTGCTGTGATCTCGGCCCGTTCGCTGTCGGTCAGCAACGATGCGGCGAGCCGATAAAAGTACTGGTCCTCGATCCGGATGTGCTCACGGATGAGCTCCGAGTACCCGCGCGCGTGTCCCACCAGTTCCCGGCAGCCCTCGGGATTCCCGGCCACGAAGCTTCGGAAGTCGGCGCGGATCTTTCCCGTGTAGGCGATGCCCGTCTCGTGCTGCGCGAGCAGGGCGGCGACGACCGAACTGTCGGGCCCCATCCCGTGCTGCTCCAGCACCGGGAACAGCAGGTCTTCTTCCTTGCCATGATGGCGGTGCGCGAAGATGTCGAAGAAATCGATGACGTCTCCAATCATCTCGGCCGGCACGTGCCCGCCCTTGTCCAGACGGGCGGTCACTGCGTCAAGTACGTCGAGCATCACCTTGAAGCCGCGATGCTCATCCACCAGGATGTCGACAAAACCCATGGCCCGCCACTCCTGTTAACGCGAGTGCACTCCAACGGAAACCCGGCAAGGCTAGAGACCCAATCTCTGTTGTGGCAAATGGCGTGCCGAGTCCCTGGGGACCTGACGACAGACGAGGGGATGGCGTAGAAGAGGCCCGGAAATGCTGGAGCCGGGCCTCAGCCGAGGTCGATCAGGATGGAGGTGGCGACTGCCGGTTCGACGGCAAGTTCCGTCTGATCGCACAGAAAGACGACACCCGGAAACGTCTGAAGGACGGTGACCACCGCCCCTGGCGTCACGCCGAGCGCGGTCAACCGGTCGACCCGGGAGTCGTGCTCGGCCATGACCCGCACCACTCGTCCGGTGGCGCCGGCGGGAAGGGAGGACAGGCGGCGCATCCGGTCAGAACGTGACATGGAACTCCGCCAGGACGGTGTTCAAGACTGCGCCCGTTACGAGCGCTGTCACCGTGACGAACCCCAGAATCGCCGTGCCGACGCGTGCGCCCTGTTCCCGGACGATCACGAGGAAGTTCGCCACGCAGGGCACGAACAAGGTCATGACGGTGAGGGCCACCACGGCCTGAACTCCCGAGAGCTGGCCCGCGTGGGCCATCTGGAAGAGCCCTGCGGCCCCGTAGTCCCGACGCAGGAATCCCATCACGAACACCTCCGCTGCGCGCGGAGGCAGCCCGAGCACGCCCGACACGAGCGGCTTGCTGGCGCTGGTGATCATCGCGAGCAGCCCGGTGCGATCGAGCGCGAAGAGCAGCACCGTGCCGATCAGGAACAGCGGCACCGCCTCGCTCAGGTACCAGCGGATGCGCAGCCCGGTCTTCTTGAGGATGTTTCCGATCTGCGGCACGCGCATCGGGGGCAACTCGAGGATGAACTCGGAACGCTCTCCCGGCAGCACGCGCGCGGCGAGGAATCCCACCAGGAACATCTGGCCGATGACCACGCCGAACAGGGTCAGCAGCGCGGCGAACGAGATCCCCCCGAGAATGCCCAGGATGGTCGCCAGCTGCGCGGAGCAGGGAATGCCCAGGGCGAGCAGCAGGACAGCGATCAATCGCTCCTTCTTCGACCCCAGGATTCTGGTGGTCATCGTCGCCATGGTGTCGCAGCCGAGGCCGAGGACCATGGGGAGCACCGCCTTGCCGTTCAGGCCCATCGCCCGGAACATGCGGTCGCTGAAGATCGCCAGGCGCGGCAGGTAGCCCGAATCCTCGAGCAGGCCGAAGACGGTGAAGAAGGTGGCGACCACCGGCAGCACGATCGCGATGGAGTAAGTCAGGCCCATCGTGATCAGCCCGTAGGGGCCCACCAGGAAATCCCGGATGAGCGGGACCGGAACCAGTCGATTGACCAGCCCGGTCGCCAGCGGATTGATGCCCGTTCTGAATGCCGCCTCGATCCATCCTACCAGCGTCTGCGCGCCGAACACCCCGACCACGAGGTACACGAGGTAAAGGACGCCCGCGAGAATCGGCAGCCCGGTCACGGGCCGGCGGACCATGTTCGAGATCCGTTCCTGGATGCGAATGGACGTCCGGGCCTTTTGCCGGCGGACCTCTGCGGTGAGTTGGTGCGCCCAGAGCGCGTGGTCGCGCGCGGGGTCGCCCGGCAGGTCCGGGATGGCGGCCGCTCCGATCGCCTCCCGCACTTCGGCCAGCCCGCGGCCCTCGGTGGCGACCGTCTCCACGACGGGCACGCCGATCCGGGCGCTGAGGCGGGCCGCATCGACGTCGATCCCATGGGCACGCGCCTCGTCTGTCATGTTCAGCACGAGCACCATCGGAATCCGGAGCGCGGCGATCTGCGAGGTGAGCATCAGGCTGCGGCGCAGGTTGCGCGCGTCGGCGACCTGCACGATCACGTCGGCGCTGCCGTCGAGCAGCACCCGCCGGGTGACGTCTTCATCCTCGGTGAGCGCGCCTTCGAGGGCGTTCACGCCGGGCGTGTCGACCAGGTCGCACACTTCCGCACCGACCTTCGCGCGACCGCGAGTCATGTGAACGGTGGTCCCGGGGTAGTTCGACACGGTGGCGTATTGCCCGGTCAGCCGGCCGAACAGGACGCTCTTGCCGACGTTGGGATTGCCAACCAGCGCCAGGCGAAGCGGACGCGCTCGCAGTTTCAGGAGAGGTTCGGGTCGTGCCGCGATGAGGGCGGTCTGGGCACAGGACACGGGGTACCTCGTTCGCACACCCGCGGCCGGAACTGGTGTTGGATCCCAGGATGCGGGGGCGGGAGGGGTTCGGATATTAGAAGTTCAGCGCGATTCCAATACTGAGACACAATCTCACTATGGGCATCGTAGCAGATTCACGACAGGATTACGACCCCACGACGGAGCTTCATGCCGGGGCTTCCCCGCCCGGACCCCCGCCGGGACGCGGCACGAGAAATCGTAGTAACGTGGGGTGTAGCAGTACAACCTTCAGCCGCAGGGAGTTCCCTTTGATCACCGACAGAATCCGTATCGTGTCTCTTGCCCTCTGCCTCGCGGCGACGGGGGCCTGTTCGAAGCAGTCCCCGGCCAGCGCGGCCACGGCCAATCCGCCAGCCGCCAGCCGGCCCTCTTCCGAGGCAGCCGGTCCAGCCTCGCAGGCGGTCGGTCAGGCCGCTCCCCCGCCATCGGGTGCGCCGGGCAGCCCTCAGGTTGTGACGGGCACCGTCCTCGAGACGATGAACGCGGCAGGTTATACCTACGTGCGCATCAAGACCGGCTCAGGTGAACTCTGGGCCGCCTCCATGCAGTTCGCCGTCGCCGTCGGCGACAAGGTCACCGTGCCGCTGGAAACCCCGATGCAGAATTTCCGCAGCACGTCGCTCAACCGGGTGTTCCCCGAGATCTACTTCGCGTCGCAGATCACTCGCGCCGGCGATCCGGCCGCCCCGGCCCTCGCCTCGGCTCACGGGTCGACCGCAAGCACCCTGTCGGCCGCCTCGCCTGCCACGCAGGTCGTCGAGCCGATCCCGCCCGCGGCGGGCGGTACCCCGATCGCGGACGTCTGGGCCAAGCGAACCTCGCTCGCCGGCAAGTCGGTGACCGTCCGAGGCAAGGTCGTGAAGTACAACTTCGGGATCCTCGGCAGCAACTGGCTGCACCTTCAGGATGGGTCCGGTTCCGCGAAGGACGGCTCCAACGATCTCACGGTGACCTCCGATGGAACCGTGAAGCTGGGTGACATTGTCACCGTCACCGGCAAGGTCTCCATCAACCGGGACTTCGGCGCCGGGTATGCCTACAAAGTCATGCTCGAGCAGGCCTCGATCGTCCGCAAGTAGCGACGCCCCACCCGGGAAATCCGCCCGAAACGAAAACGGCCCGGCCACCCTCGCGGATGACCGGGCCGGCGTCCTCTCGAACAGTCGAACGATCCTAGAAGCGGTAGCCGAGCCTCGCGAAGACGACGTTGGCGTTGTAGTTGCCGTTGTCAGCCTTCAGGAAGAAGTTCGTGTTCTGCACGTAGAGCGTCGGCGTAGAGGAGTACGCATCCGCGAAGGTGTACTTCTCGTAGGCGTATCCGGCGCTGAGCTTCCATGCCTTGGCGACCGCGTAGTCCAGCTGCGCGATCACCGTCGTGATCTGCGTGTCGTCCCAGTCGGTGATGGGCTGGACCCCGCCGATGGCCGCCCGCCCTGTGATGAAGGTATTGGTGGGCGTGACCGACGACGAGGCCGCGATGGCCAGGTTACCGTCGACCTTCTGGTTGACCGCGTTCAGCGTGAAAGTCCACTTCTCGGGCACGAGGTGGATGATCGCGTTGGCCCCGAAGCTGTTGCCCTTGTCGGTGCCGTCGAACAGCAGCCGGAGGTTGATGGCCGTCCCAGACAGCGTCATCCACCGGTTGGTCTGGAGGTTCTTCTCGTAGGTGTAGAACGCGTTGAACTCGGCGCGTTCGGGAATGGCGAAGTCGATCTCCGCCGTGTAGGTGTCGTACTTCGCGCCAATCAGACCGCTGGTGGACGCCGGGTCCCCTGCCACCTTCAACGGGCGGTTCGGGTATTCGTCGTTCCGGCGGAAGTAGGCGAAGGTCAGGCCGAGGTTGGTGACCGGCTCGAGTTCGACGTCGATGCCGGTTCGCGTCTGCTTGCGCTCGGCATGATCCGCCTGGACGCCCGTCAGCAAGCCGCTGGCGACCGTCGTGGTCTGCTCCACGCCGCTGACCGTGCGCTTGGCCTGGTCGAACGTCCCGCGGACGCCCAGCCAGTCGGCGGCGTGCACCACCGCGCCCAGCGTGAACCCGTTCTCCTTGTTGTCCGTGCCGGCCCAGAAGTTGCGGCCGACATAGGAGCTCTTGCTGCTGCGGTACCCGGCCTCGAGGGTAACGACCTTCAGGTCGTAGCTGACCTGGCCGTCGAAGCGGCCGACCTTCGAGTCCGTCCGGTTCGCGGTGGCGTGACCGAACGGCGCATCCGCGCTTGCCGCGTCGGCGGCGCCCCATGCCCGGTCTGGCGCCCCTGACACGTCGCCGAGGATCAGGTATCGGGCCGACTTGTCCTTGTAGCCGTAGCTGCGATAGCGCAGACGAACTCCGAGCCCTTCAACGGGGCGCGAGGTGGCCGAGAAGTTGACCATCGTCGTGGTCGTCTTGCCGTTGAGCGACTGCTGCTGCAGCGACGATGTCGAGTTCGCCGGCGCACCCGTGCCCGTCACGATCTTCGAGTTGATCGTGTAAGGGTAGAACTGCGCGTTCTGGGTCATCGTGCCGAGCGCCAGGTCCCCGGCAATCCGGGTCTGCAGCGGGAATTTGAGCAGGAAGCCGAGCGCAGTACGGCTCGCCTCGTTGTCGGGCGGCGTGCTGAATCGGAACTGCGCCGAGCCGCCGCTCGGAATCGCCGACGACGAATAGGGGTAGTCGGTCGCCCGGAACGGGTTGTCGATGATGAGCGAGGCCTGGTTGTCCTTGTAGAGGTTGCGGTTGAACGACGCGTGGACGTTCCCGGCCGCGAAGCCGTACTCAGCCCTGACGCCGAAGTCCTGGACGACTTCGTTCATCGCATCCGGCACCTCGAGCGTGGTCGAGAGGAGGCCGTAGAGCGTGCCGCTGCTCGGCCCGCGGTTCCCCGTCTTCGCCTCGCGCATGTAGGTGAACTTGAGATCGAAGGGCAGCTTCTTGCCCAGGTCGACCTCCACCGTTCCCCGCTTGCGCATGCCGACGATATCGACGCTGTTGGCCGCGTTGAGCGTCGGCGTGAACAGCGCCAGGTAGAAGGGGTAGGTCCGGGACGCCGAAGGCGTGTTGTCGATGGTGTCCCCGAGGTACTGGCGCAGCGTGCCGCTCATGTTCCACACGCCTGGGGCCGTCTCGGTCATGAACGTGTGACCGTTGTTGCCCATATTGTGCGGGATCTGATTGTAGTCGAAGCCTACGCCCAGCCAGCTCAGGTTGGCCCAGCCGGTGTAGCGCTGGTCAGTCTGCCGTACGTTGTAGGCCAGCAGGTTGAAATCGATCGTGCTGTTCTTCGAGAAGATGTTCGCGAAGGGAATCGACAGCCCCTTCGGAACCTCTCTGTACTCCTGGAACTTCGCCGAGGAGATGTCGTTGACACCCAGTGCTCCGAAGACCACCTGGCCGCCGCTGGTCGTGGCCGGCGCGTCCTGCGCCGCCGCGAAGGATCCTGCCATGAGGAAGCCCATGGCGAGGAACGCTGTCACAATCATCGTTCGCTTCATGGGTTTACCTCAGGAAGAATGCGCCGGACGGGTGGTTGGAGCCGTGGAGGTTGAAGTGGCAGTTACGGCAGCTGCGACCGATGAACCTGCGAACCCACGGTCGGGTAGCCGGACGCCGCGCCGGCCGGAGCCACTGGCACGCCCTTCTCCGTGTTCAGATTGTCACCCGAGCCGAAGTGGCCCGAGCCCGTCAGGTGGCAGTTGTAGCAAAGCTGCGGCAGCTTGTTCAGCAGCAGGCGTGTGTGGTTCGAGCCGTGCGCGTCGTGGCACGACACGCACTCTTCCCGGACCGGCGCGTGCTCGAACAGGAACGGCCCGCGCTTCTCGGTGTGGCACTTGTAGCAGAGCTCGTTGACCGAGTCCGCCTTCAGCATCTTCGGCTGACTGCCGTCGTGCGGATTGTGGCAGCTCGCGCAACTCATCTTGCCTTCGCGGATGGGGTGGTGCGAGGTCCGCATCGACTTGGCGCGCTCTGATTTGTGGCAGGTGAAGCAGAGCTCGGAGTCGTTCGCGATCTTGAGTTGTGCCTTCACCGACTTCGCGCTGTGGACCGAGTGGCACGCAGTGCAGGCCACGTTCCGGCGCGAGTGCATGCTGCTCACGTAGTTGGCCTGGTTGGCCTTCTCGTGGCAGGTCAGGCACTTCTGATTGACCTGCTGGGCCTTGAGCGTCTTGAACGATGGAATCGGAGCATTCTTGTCGCCAGCCATCTGAGCCTTGGCGTGCTCACCGACATTGTCATGACACTTCGCGCAGCTCTGGTCGAGCTTGGCGTGTTGGGTGCCTGCGTAGGCCGGATTACTGGCCGTTTCGTGGCAGCCCTGGCAGTCGGTGACGCTCCATGTGGCTGGCGGAGCACCCGTCTGAGCGAAGGCTGAAGTGCCCCCGGTCAGGACGAGGGCCGCCATGAGCGCCATAACGTACATGATTCGACGCATCAGTGCATTCCTCTTGGCGTGGACCTGAACCCAGCGGGGGCCAAGCCCGGATGAGTGGACCTGCGGTGATCAACGAATCCCGGAATGAGGTGCTTACCCGGCGGTTGCGCCGGGGCATGTCTCCGCCCGCCAATCGCGGATCGGAGCGTCTTCGTGGGGGCGCAGGGATGGGGGACGCGTAACCCTGCTGAATAAACGAACAGATTCTCGACGATCGGCAGGGTGGAAGTCAAGGCCAGTCTATTGAGGTTCTCAACTGCGGAGGCCCTATCGCAGTCCCGGACCATGGCCTGGTCAGGCTGCGGCCCGAGTGTTCCGTAACGGGCTCGCGCGGGGCTGGTGCGGTTGCGGGGGAGCAGGAGGAGGGGGGACCGGGGAATGCCGGAAAAGACGCTCCGGGCCGGCGCGTTGCCGGCCCGGAGCTGCACTCTGCGAAGGCTAGAACCGGTAGTTGACCGAAACGCGGAAGATGTTCGCGTTGTAGTTCGGCACGACCGCATTCAGGAACAAGGCGCGGTTGGCGGCCGGATCCAGCTGGGGATAGATGTTCGCCACGGCGCCCGGCGTTGACGCGTAGAGCGCCGACCCCGTCAGCATGTAGTTGCCGACCATGTCGTAGGCCCAGTCGGCCTGATCGAACTTCTGCAGCCAGTACATCACGCTGACCGTCACGTTGCGGTCCACGTGATAGCTCAACCATGTCTTCCACGTCGTGGTGGCGTTGAAGACCTGCGGGAGGTTGAGGTACTGCATCTGGGGGAAGTTGACCGTGGTCGTGTTCGTCGGGAACAGCATGTCCCCGCCTGCCTGCGCGCCGCCCGGGACGATCGTGAAGCCCGAGTCGCTGCGCCCCTTCGAATACGCGAAGTCGGAACCGAGATCAACCTTGGACGGCGACAGGTTCCAGCGGAAGCCCGCCGAGACGGTGTCGACCTTGTCGGTGATCGCGTTCCAGTACCTGGTCGGCGGTGTTGGTGGCGACCGGGTTGGCCGCCGTGCCGTTGGCGCTGTACCAGAAGTTCGAGTTCATCGCCATCTTCTCGAAGATGTACCCGCCGTTCACGCTGAACCTGTCCGACACCACATAGGTCAGGTCCACGCCGTAGCTGTCGGTCGTGCTCTTCGCGAGACCGACCGTGGTCGCCGGGAAGTCGCTCTTGACCCCCTGGAGTGAGAAGGTCAGGGCCACCGCGTCGATCGGCGTCAACGTCAGCGCGGCATTGTAGATATTGCTGTTCTGCCTGGCGTTGTCCTTCATCTCCGCGCCCTGGGTGGTCCGGCCGCCCGCGGTGCCTTCCGCGGCCTCGTCCGCGTTGGGCGAGCTCGGATCGCGCTTCACGTTGGAGTAACCGGCGTGCAGCATCGCCCAGTTGAGCTTTGCGTCGACGGTCGCTCCAATCGAGTTGTCGGTGACGACGGTCCAGTTGCGGTCCTCGTAGTCGGTCTTCAGCTGGCCGAGGTTGACGCCCAGCTTCAGACCGCTGACCGGTGTGACGTGGCCCTCGATCTTGAACTGGTTGCTCGTGTAGGCCCGCGCGTCCTCGGAGCTGACGATGCCCGCGGCGCTGTAGGCGGCCCCGCCGTCGCTGTTGACGGTGCTGTGGAACGTGTAGGTCGGCGTCTTGTCCTTCAGGTCGAACAGCCGGTAGAACGCGCTGTAGCCGAATCTCGCGCTGGGCTCCCCTGAGAGGTTCGCCATGAACAGCGTCTGGTTGAGCTTCGGGTCGACCGACGAGTATTCGGGCACCAGCGTGAACTTGCCGTAATCGGCCGACGTGGTGGCAAGATTCAGGTTGGGGTTGGTCGCCTGCGGAATGAGCGTCTGGCTCACCGACATGGTCGTGGTCGACAAGGTCAGCGCGATCCGGCTGTGAGCAGGCAGTCGCATGCCTGCCGTCGCGTCGAAGCTGTCGGCCTTGTTGCTCGGGGCGTTCCAGAGGCGCGCCGTCGCGTTCGCGTTGGTGTTGACAACCGGCGAGGCCCAGAAGAAGTCCGTGTTGTTGAGCCGGACCGGGTTGTCCACCGTGGTGTAGGGCACGTCGTTGCGGAAGTCGCTGTGGGAATAGGCCGCGTTGACGAACGCGCCGTTCTTCGCATACTCGACCTCGGCGCGGGTGTCCTGCGTCGTGTACTGGATCGGGTTGGCGATTTCGTCGATGCCCGGGCCGGCGGTGAACGCGACCGGCTGCGTGCCGTTCCTCACGTCGCGCTGGTAGGACAGCTTGAAGGTCCAGTTCTCGAGCGCCGTCACGTCGAGGCCGATTTCACCGGTCTTCCGCTCGTAGCGGAGATCGACCGGCTGCGCGCCACCCATGTAGTCGCGCATCGACCAGAAGCGATTGTCGGCCGAGTTGGCAGGAGCCGCCGGATCGCCGCTCGCGGGCGACCAGATTCTCTGCTGGCTCGATCGCATGCCCTCGGGCAGCGTGAACACGCCTGGCGCGGACTGGTTGTAGAGGGTCTCCGCCTTGTTCGAAAACCACCGCGGGTTCTGGTTCAGCGACGCGCTGAGTTTCCAGGAGCCTTTCTGGCCACCCTGCAACAGCGCGGACTGGTCGTCGAGGCCGAGCTTGGCGCCGTCGAACTGCATGAAGTAGCCCGACTGATTCTTCCAGTCGAAGTTCACGTCGAACAGGGTCACGCCCTTCGGGACGATTTCGGTACTGCTGCAGCTTCGAGGACGTATCGAGGCCCGACCCGGTCTGACCTCCAACCGTGACACTGCCCGTCGACTGCGGTTCCTTTGCGTCCTGAGCCAGCGCGGGAGCTGCAGCCAGGCAGCCGGCGAGGGCAAGGGTGATGAGATATCTGCTGTTATGGTTCGTCATGTTGGTATCTCCTCGCCCCTAGCGCTTGAACGTGTTGCCACGTGGGTGCATGGAGCCATGGATGGCGAGATGGCAGTTCATGCAACTCTGGTTGAGGGCGTAACGGTCGCGAGCCACGTGCGCGTTGCCCATGCCGCCGCCGGCAAAGCCGTTGTGGCACTGGACGCAGAGCACGGGCAGCTTGGCCTTGAGGAGGAAGTCGTTCACGGTGCCGTGGGCATCGTGACAGTTCATGCAGTTCTCGCGGACCGGCGCGTGTTCCCAGAGGAACGGACCGCGCTTCTCCGCGTGGCATGAATAGCAGTTCGCATTGACCGACGGCTGCAGCAGCAGCCTGGGATAGGGCGATCCGTGCGGGTTGTGGCAGCTGGTGCAGGCCATCTTGCCTTCGCGGAGCGGCATGTGGCTGGAGCGCTGGAGCGCCGCCTTCTTCTGCAGGTGGCAGCCGGTGCAGAGCTCGAACTGCGGCTTCCGCAGAAGGCCCTTGGGCACCGCGCCCTGCGGGTGCGGCTCGTGGCACGTGATGCACGACACGTTGCGGCTGTCGTGCGCGGAGCCCGGGTAGTGCTTCTGCCCGGCCTTGGTGTGGCACGTGAGACAGACCGTTGAGGCTTCCGAGGCGCTGATGCTCTTGAAGTCCCTCATCGTGCCCTTGCCACCGCCGGCGGCGACGTGGGCCTTGGAGTCACCGTGACAGCCTTCGCACGCCAGGGGGCTTGCCATGTGCGGCGTGTTCTTGAAGATGTTCACCTGGTCGGTGTGACAGTCGACGCAGATGGCGACACCCTGCGGTGGCGCCTGGGCACCGGCCGCCGAGAGCGGTACCGATGCCACGCCGATCGCCAGGAGCAGCGTCGACGCGAATAGAAATAAGAACTTCCTGCCCATTCCTAACCTCCATGATGATTCCTGCACACGAGGTGCTCGATCCCACGCATCGAGACCTCCGGCCACGACCGAGACACAGCTCAAGAGTTGCCGCGCGTCGACAGAGGATTAGCGACTCCTCTGCGATGAGGCGACAAGCCTTCGGGGGACACGTCCTTTCGAGACAGTCTCGCGACCGTGGGGGCAGCGAGATTCAGGATGGTTTATGAGTGCACGCCACCGACGACGCCGGGCACGACCCGGCTTGGACGGCTGGTTTGCCTGGGCGATCAATACCTGGGGGCAGCCAGTCCAATTTGGTTAAGAACTCTACAGTTGACTCACGCCCGTGTCAATGAGGCGCCGTTCATTCATTGAACGCTAGTCCAGGCTGCCAATATCGTAATCCGTACGGGTTTGGTCGCCACACGTCCCGGCGGCAGACGCCGCCTCGGCCCCACCGCAATCCCGGCCACGCAGCGCGCGGCCACAGGCTGTTCCGACCCGCCCGCCCCCTCACGTCCGGCGATTCGGGCCCGGCGAACATCGCCGTGATATTGGCTGAACGCGCACCGTCAATCGGTGCGCGTCCCGCCCGCCTGGTTCTATTCGATCGTGTGGCAGAGATCGCAGCTTTGCGAGATCACCCGCCCGTCGGGCGACTTGTGGTTGTCGTCGTGGCAGCGGAAACACCCGGGAAACGCGGTGTGCCCGATGTTGTTGGGATAGGTTCCCCAGCCGACATTCATCCCGGGGAAGACATTGCGCACGTAGGCACGGCGCGTCGTCTCGATGGCCTGCTGAATCGCCGGCGCCGGGGCGGTGGGCTGCTGTTCGCGATAGTACTGGCTCAGTCCATTGGCGATGCCGGCCATCGCGGCCTCCCGCGTGGTGTACTTCACCTTCAGCACGCGGACGGCTTCGCGGCGCACGAACGGAAGCTTCCCGTCGATATCCCCCGCCGCAATCGCCGCGTCCACGGCCTTCTCGGCTGACAAGGCGAAGGTGTGGCTCGGACGGTTGTGGCAGTCGATGCAGTCCAGCGTGCGCGGCTGCGGCGCGGCGGCCAGTTGCTGATCGGTGACGCCATCGACGCGATACACGGTCTGGTGCCCCTGGCCATCGTCGCGCCGCACCCACGGAATGACCTGTCGCTTGTCATCGGTCGCGATGTACTCGATCTTGTTCATCGCTCCGACGTGCCAGTGAATCCCCGTGGCCTTGCCCTGCGCCAGGCTGACACCCCCGACATGAAGGCGGAGGCTGGTCTTGCTCTCGGTGTTCTTCTCGTCGTCGCCATACTCTCGGATGTCGACGACGATGTCGCCGTGGAATTTCTCCGGCCAGTGGCACTGCTCGCAGGTGTCACGCGCGGGGCGCAGGTCGGTGACCGGCGAGGGAATCGGCCGTGGGTAAGTGTTGAACGTGACGGCGAACACCTGCCGGGTCCCGGACATCTTCGATTTGACGAACCAGTTGGCTCCCGGCCCGATGTGGCACTGGATGCAGAGCACGCGCGAATGGGGGCCTTCCTGGTAGCCGGCCCACTCCGGCTCCATCACCTGGTGACACAGCTGGCCGCAGAAGGCGACCGAGTCCATGTACTCGACGCCTTTGTAGGCGGCCACGGTGATGATGAGCAGGTTGGCCACCGTCGCGAGCACGAACACGATGGCCGACCGGCGCTGCCAGCCCTCGTTCAGGTCGATGTTGGGCCAGTGCGGCCACCAGCCTTCCGTCCCGGCGGCTCGCCGCCGGCGCTCGAGCCAGACGCCGACGGGCATGATGATCAGCCCGAGCACGAAGAGCCCGGGCAGGACGACAAAGAACAGCATCCCGAGGTACGGGTTGCTGTGCATGCCAAAGAGTTCGAGAGAGAAGAATGCGATGAAGAGCAGCGCGCTCGACGTGGTGACGGCCGCGCCGAAGATGGTGATGGCGTTCCTGACGAGCGAGAACCGTGTCGGCTTCTCCATGGGGACTCCGCAGTATCGTATGAATGCGTCTAGGACAGCATGGCGTAGAGGATCAACCCCACCATGAGGAGACCCAAAGTCACCGCCGTGCCGCCCACTATCCGGGCCACCACGTACACCCACCGGGGGGCGGCCGTGACGGCAAGACTGTCCAGGCGGCCATCCTGCTGGAGGCGATCCACTTCGTCCTGCCGCTCCTCCATCATTTCATGCCGCGTGACACGACCGGTGAAGATCACCGAGTCCATCGGAAACTTCTCGGGCCGCAGGTGGCCGTTGAAGAAGTGGATCGTAAAGATGAAACAGACGGCGAGCAGCGCTTCCTCGCCGTGGATGAGCATCGCGATATTGAACATCCAGCCTGGAATCAGGTGGGCGAACAACTCGGGAAACCAGAGCACCAGGCCGGATCCTCCGATGATCCCCATGCCCCAGAACACGGCCCAGTAGTCGAATTTCTCCCAGTACGTGAAGTGATCGAAGCGGGGCTGCTTGCCAAGGCCCACGAACCATCGCATGTGGGCGATGAGCTCCATGATGTCGCGCGGCTGGGGCACCATCGACGCCGGCCCCCACAGCATCGACAGATCCTTCTGGAGGAAGAGCCGCTGGCCGATGCGCGTCAGATGCGCGATGAAGACGCCGATCATCGTGATGGCGAAGGTCCGATGCAGCAGGCCCGCGGAATGGAACCCTCCGAATACGCGCGCCAGGCGGGCCGCCCACGCCTGCTCGCTGAAGAGGAGCGGCAGGCCCGTGAAGGCCAGGCCCAGGAAGCTGGCCATCAGCAGGCCGTGCATCACCCGGTCCGCCCGGTCGAACCTCCAGTAGTGCGTGGTCTCGGTGCTACTTGCCATTGTCGTCGTCCTTCCCTGCTCCCTCGCCGCCCTCGCCGCCCCCGCCGCCCAGACGCCTGGCGGCCTTCAGCTGGATACTGCGGCCGAACCAGAGGGCCGTGTGCAGACCGAAGAACGCAAAGACCCCGAACAGCAGCAGCTGCATGAACCGCGATGCGAAGTAGAGCCACGGGTTGCGGGCCCGGTTCTTGTGGTCGGCGTGCGGATCGTACTGGGCGAAGCTGGCCGTGGCCGACTCGTGGCACTTGCGGCAGGTTTCGACCACCTTGCCCGGGGACACCGTCGAGCGCGGATCCGCCTTGGGGAAGATGAGGTGGGAAGAATGGCAATCGGCGCAGGTCGCGACGCGGGTGTAGCCGAGCGCCGTCACCTGGCCATGGAACGTATCACCGTAGGTCTTGAGCGATTCCTCGTGGCAGGTCCCGCACTCGCGGACCACCTCGAGCTTCCAGGCCTCCACGTCGGCGCGGCGAATCTGGTGGGCGGTGTGGCAGTCGGCGCACACCGGAGCCAGCGGACTCCCCTTCTCCAGCATCACGCCATGGATGCCCGTGAGGTACTGCCGCTCGACGCCCTCGTGGCACTTGCCGCAGGTGGCGGGAATGTTCCGGCGGAAGATGTGACTCGCCGCATCGGTGCGGCGCCGGATGTCGTGGTTGCCGTGGCAGTCGGTGCAGGTCGGCGCCACGCTCAGGCCGCTCTTCACGAGCGCCCGTCCGTGGATGCTGTCTTCGAAGAGGGCCACCACGTTGCCGATCGCGATCTTTCCGCGCTTGATGATCTCCTCGTTACCGTGACAGCGGCCGCACGTCTCGAGCAGGTTCGAGTGATGCGTTCGTGACTCCGGATCGGCGGAGGGCCGGATGTCGTGGCTGCCGTGGCAGTCGGCGCAGGTGGCCGCCGACATGTTGCCGGCCCGCCGTCGTGCCTGCGCATGGACGCCCGTGTCGTAGTCGGCCACCGCCTTGTCGTGGCATGCGGAGCACTGCGCCGGGGCGAGCTTCTCTGCGTGGGGAAACTCCGTGAAGGTCGCCAGGTCCACGTGACAGCTGACGCACGTGATGCCGTTCTGGCCGTGAATCGAGGCGGCAAAGGTTTCCGGCTTGACGGTGACCGGGCGTCCATCGGACCGCTTGGCCTCCGCGTCGCTGTGGCACGCCAGGCAGTCGTCGTTGCTGGGCGCCTTCTGCATTCCGGAGACGGTTCCGGCCCGCACTCCGCCCGCCGACAGCAGCAGCCCCAGCGCCGCTCCGATCGTGCATCGTCTGATGATGTTGTTCATCCGGTATTCTCGGCGCCTTCAGGAGTCGGGACCGGCCAACGCAGCCTGACCCTGGCGCATAGACCGCCGGCCGATACTCGAGGATGGACCCTCGCAGCTGTTGCGGCCGCGACGGCCGATTCGGGCGGGCGATGTTGCGGAGGATGGTGTCGGGGGCTTCAACGAGTGGGTTACCTTCGGCGCCTGACGGGAGCGCCCACCTGATCCCTGCCTGTCAGGATGAATCGGGAGCGCCTTCCGGCGGCGCCATCTTCATGAGCCGCGAAGCGGCTCCGCGCCTGAGATGGCGGTCAGGTTCACGTTGGGGGCGTGACGAAACGCGCGGCTCGGTGACAGTACTTCAAGGGGCGGCTGTGAGGCAACCACCTTGAGGCGGCGTCAACTTTCGATGACGGCCTCGCCGCGACACTGCCATTCCTCTCGCGGCTCCCAGCTGGCGCAGTCGAGGCACCTGTCTACGTGCGGCACACTGGCGCGACGCTTCTCTACCAGGCACGCCCAACGCGTCATCCACTGGTCGAGCCACATCGGCGCGGGCACTGACGGCCGGTATTCACTCCACCGGCACGTCCAAGGCGTACGTTCGCTCATCATAAGAACCTCTGATGACCGACGAAATATTCGGAAGGGCTGGCCGGAACCCGGCCCCCTGGTAGGGGGCCGGGCGACCTCAAGACTCTATCTGGGTTCGCATACGATCCGCCGCTCGGAAGAATCGCCCTGTGGAATTAGGGTCTGGCAGGATAGATAAAAAGTGGATCGACACGACCGGCCGTTTCATGGGCTGACCGGTCGCGGTGGGTAAAAGAGGAGACCTATGCGCGAACCTCCCGAGCGGCAAGATCGTTGCGTTGAGCGCAATGTTACACATCGGCGTGGGAGTAAGTGAAACTGTAGTAGGATCCCCGTCCGTTGTCTATCCCTTATACAAATATAATACCACGTTGAAAGCCGGCCGTTTACCGCGGGTTTGGCGAATCCCCCTCCGTAAGACCGTCAGTTCAACGGGTGGGCGGCAACGGTTCCGCCGATTTCCCGTCATGAGCTGACGCACCCGCGCTTCGCCCGAGTCGCCCGGCTGTTCCGGTCCAATGGTCTTGCCATTGGACAATGTCGGCCGCCGTGCACGCCAATTCGAGAACCGCACGAGCCATCGCCCCTGGCGGTCAAGGCATCACCAGCGGCGGCTTCCTGAACAGACGGAATTGCGAGCCTCGCTGGACTTGGTCCGCCAGATAGCAGATTTCACTGCATTGAATCGAGTAGTGGTACCCCAGTTCCTTTTCGCGAACCGAGACGTCTTCCCACTCGTCGTCGAGGCCCACAATCGCATTTGCGGCAGCCGCAAGCTGGTCGGGCGCTGAACCTGGAAAACGCTTCTGAAGCACGGCAAGCACTTTTTCACGATCGATCATGGATGAACTCTCGGGCGGGGGACGCGGAAATTTAACGCAATACTGGTGCCACAGGCGGCCGGCGGGGCATTCCGGCTCCGATATCGATACGACGATAGGGGACGTCTCCGGAGTTCCGTTACGAAACGGGAACGTCTGCGCCGGACACCGATCGTCTGCCACGCACCGGGCGGCGCCGCCAGGCGAACACCGGCGCAGAGAGTACCCGGGCGCTTCGCCGATAGGTTTCGTATGCCCAGAACCCGACTCCCCGTGGCGCGAGCAACGCGGCATCATCGGGGTTCACGACGAGACTGACCTCGATATTCGGAGCCGCCCCGATCGGGATCCAGTTCCGGCGGCACGCCTCGTAGACGTGCGCCATGATCCGCCGCATGTCCTCGTACCTCGGCGGCGGCACGTCCTGCATGTCGGAACCCATGGTCGGCCTGAATACGCAGACTGTGGGAAACGCGCCGAGATCGGCGATGGCGTCGATCGCGGTCAGCGTCATGTCGACCGGTTCGAGGCCTGCGATGATCTCGCCCGACACGGCGCCCTTCGGCATCTGCCGGGCGCAGTACTTCATGGCGTTCCAGAACAGGTCCTGCCCGATCATCCGCGCCTTGCCTGGACACACGTCGGCAAAGACGCCGGGATCCATGAACTCCAGACAGAACGACAGGTGATCCACGCCGAGATCGATCAGGCGGTCGTAGTGCGAGAAATCGCGCTCGGGCGCGAGCTGCACGCCGACGAGCATGCCGACGTGTTCCTTGATCGCCCGGATGTAGGGCTCGGTCCACTCGAGGCCGCGCGTGCCCTGGAAGCCGCCGTTCAGGTGTACGAAGGTCACGCCTGATTCCTCGCGGGCGGCCCAGCAGGTCTCGACCACGTCGGACACCGCCTTGTCGGCCGACTCGCTCTCGCCCACGTTCTGGCCCGTCGTGCAGAAACGGCAGTTCACCGGCGGGTTGTAGTTCCAGAAGGTGCACACCAGGTTGACGTAGATGCCGAGATAGGTCCCCTGCATCACGCCGACCTGCTTCATCGGGATGTCGCGCGACGTCAGGCGCGAATACCAGGACGGTTCCGGGGGGAGCCGAACGAAATACTGGTCGCCCGAACGATCGTTCCGGATTCGGTAGCCGTCTCGAGGCGATCCCGACAGCACGTAGGGCGATTGATGCGCGAAGGACTCGACGACCGGGACGTTGACCCAGACCTCCCGCTTCAGCCAGCTTCCAGTCGGCAGCGCCACCTCGAGCCCGGAGCCGAGGCCGGCGCGCGTCCGCGAGATGCCTCGAGCGCCGTCGAGGGCCACCGACGGCGGTACCCGCATTCCTTTACAGAACAGGTCGACTTCGAGCTCGCAGGCATTGAGCGCCATGGCGGGATCCTCTGGCAGGACCGGTGCCAGCCCGGGCGGAGGCGGAGGCGGCAGCACGCCACGATACCGAGGGCCGGATGATTCTACCCTGAGACCCGGCCCTCTTGAAAACCGTCGCCCGCGCGCGGGCGGACGGATGGATTCGGCCCTTCCCTGCCCGGGTCGAACTGCTAGAATTCGAGGCATGAGCCTCATGCGACGGGTGCTGCTCTCGGCCTCCGGGAATGCCTGGCTCAAGCGCCGCGCGATCGGTTCGGCGGCCGTCCGGCGAGGCGTGACCCGCTTCATGCCGGGTGAGGACATCGACGCCGCGATCGCCGCGCTCGTTCCCCTCGCGCCCGATGGGATGACGGGCATCGTGACGCACCTCGGCGAGAACATCACCGACCGCCGCGAAGCCGAGGCCGTCGTCGAGCACTACCTGATGGTGCTCGACCGCATCGGCGCCGCGAAACTCGACATCCACATCTCGGTGAAGCTTACGCAGCTTGGGCTCGATCTCGGCGAGGCGCTCTGCGTCGCCAACCTGGAGACCGTCCTGCGGCGCGCAGGCGAATCGGGCAACTGGGTCACGCTCGACATGGAGCAGACCGCCTACACCGGCGTCACGATCGACATCTACCGCCGGCTCAAACCGGCGTTTCCGAAGCTCGGGCTCGCGCTCCAGGCGTACCTCCGGCGGACCCGGGGCGATATCGAGTCGCTGCTCCCCCTCGCGCCATACGTCCGGCTCGTCAAGGGCGCATACAAGGAGCCGCCCGACAAGGCGTTCGCGAAGAAGTCGGAGGTGGACGCGAACTACCTCGAAATCGCCCGGTGGGCGCTCACCGAGAGTGTCCGGGGGACGGGCACCCGCTTCGGGTTCGGTACGCACGATCCCCGTCTGCTGCGGGCCATCCAGGGCGCGGCCCTCGGCGCAGGCCTCGGCCCGAACCAGGTCGAATTCCAGCTGCTCTACGGGATTCGCCGGGACGAACAGCTCCGGCTCGCGAAGGCAGGCCATCGTGTTCGCGTCCTGGTCAGCTACGGCGAGGCGTGGTTTGCGTGGTACATGCGGCGGCTGGCAGAGCGCCCCGCCAACGTCTGGTTTGCGATCCGACACGCCGTTCGGTAGCAGCGCACTCTCAGTGGTCGGGTTCTCGCCCGGCCCCGGGCCTGCGCGCAGCGCGCCCAAAGTCGCCCGCACGGACCAGGCTGTCTGTGTGCCCGAGCAGCCTGAGCTTTCGGCGGCGTGATCAGTAGCGCAACAGGTAGCTCACCTTGGCGAAGATCTGACGGCTGGTCGCCGTCCATCCGCCGGGAAGTGCGGGCCGGTCGCCTGCGGGCAGCGCGGGAAGATCCGCATAGCCGTCGGTATAGCCAAGGTAGAACGCGGTCCACGGGTTGACCAGGTACGTCAGCAGGACATCCGCTCGGACATGCCGCTGCCTGGTCAGTGCGACCCTGTTCCTGTCGGGTGCGACGGCGTCGTAATCCACGATTGCGCGCACCGAAAGCGGCCTCGAGAACTGGTAGTTCACCCGCGTGCGCAGGATGTCGTTGCTGAAGATGGTGCTGCTTCCCGGCCCGCCACCAGGTGATGGCGCCGCTCGATCGGACAGCCTGGAGTAGAGGTAGATCTGCTCCACGCGCAGCCGGGGTGAGGGCCGCAAGGTCAGCCCGGCATCGGCCGACAGGCTGTCGCCGAGCGATGGCAGCAGCCCCGCCGCCGGGTAGTAATTGATCCCGGTGCCCATCCGAAGGTGGCCGTTCACGCCAAGCCAGGTCAGCCAGTCGGTGCTGGCCCACAGCGTCGTCGTGTGGTGATTGAACTCGATGCCATCGAACCGTTCGAACGAGCGGTCGTAGCCCAGGCCGAACTGCGTCTGCCCGCGAAGCTCGAAGGAGATGTCCGGCGCCACCGACCAGTCCTGCAGCACTCCCTTGTGATCCCAATTTGCCAGCGTGACGAGCTCCGGGCCGAAACTGACCAATCGACCCTTGGCGGGCTTCCACGAGTAGCCGACGTCCTGCCGGACCTGCCGCATGTCGACCCGCGGAATATAGCCGAGGGCGGCGGTCACGCCGGGACTTCGATCGAGGTAACTTCCGGTCCAGAAGAAATGACGACCGCTCCTCGAGATGGTGCCGGATACGATCGCCCCGTTCCTCCTCGACCCGTCCAATTCAGTGGTCCCCGATGTCACCAGCTGGCCCTTCACGGACCAGTTGGCGTCCAGCCGCACTCGCGAGTCGACGCCGGCCACGACGTTCGAGCTGGAGCCGAATTCGCGTCCGGTCACGATGAAGCCGACGTTGGAGCCCTTGCCAAGTTCGTACTGGAGCCGCGCGACACCAATCGACGCGCGTTTGCCCCTCAGGGGATCGCCGGGGCTCACCTCGTTCCCGGGCCTCCGGTCGTCGATGCCCACGCCGGCAAAGGCCCATCGGCCTGACTTGCCGGTGATCCGCACGCCGGCGCCGGGGTCCGCGATGCGCCGCGAGAAGAACAGCTGCTCGGGCGTGTCGAAGAACGCGGCGTTCTCGATGAAGAAGGGACGCTTCTCGGGAAAGAACACCTCGAAGCGCTGATTGACCGTCACCTGGGGCTCGTCGGACTCGACCTGGCTGAAGTCAGGGTTCACCGTCAGATCCACCGTCACCGAGTCCTTGATCACCGCCTTGGCATCGACGCCGAACCGCGCGGTGTTGTCCGATCTCCGCACGTCGTTCTCGTCGAGGAAACGCGCGCCCGAGTAGGTGCCGTAGGGGATTGCCTGCAGGTTGCGCCCGGGCGAGATCCGCTCGAGGCCATCGAGCTCCGCCAACTGAGGGCCAAAGTCGGCGATCTTCCGGGTGATGTAGGGCCAGAAGGACGTCTCGTTATTTCGAACGATCGACCGGGCCACCGCCAGGCCCCAGGTCTGCGTCCGTGCGGCGCTGAAGCGAAGGCTCTTGAAGGGAATCTGCATCATCACGACGTACCCGAACGAGGTCACCCGGCCTTCGGACTTCCACAGCGTGTCGAAGCTGTAGTCGTCGCTCTGTCCTTCGGTCGTCACGCCGTCCATCTGGACGCCGAGCGGGTTCACGATGAACAGGTACGCTCGCCGCTGATCGTGGTAGGTGTCGAGCACGAGGCCGACGAATTCGTCGCCGCCGATCGCTTCCCGCTTCGAAAGGTGCGCGCGAACCTTCGCCGGATCGTCCCGGCAGATGAAGACCACGTACAGCTGCCTCTCGTCGTACGACAGATACGCGGCGGTCGCCTGGCTGACCGGAACGTTGTCGCCCGGCTCCCGCTGAACGAATGCGGTGATCTTCGCCCCCGGCGGTTCGGTCTTGCCCTCGAGGTAGCGCTCGAAGACGGGCGGCTCACTGACTCGGACGATGTGCAGTGTCGGCACCTCGGCCTGAGCAGACGACGCAAGGCACAGCAGAGCGAACGAGCGACGGGAGGAAACGCAGAAAAGTCATAGGCGGGCGCCGAGCGAAGACGTTTGGGCCGAGGGTGCGCCTCCGGCACGATCCTGAATCTGTACTACGTCGGTTCGGTTGGACCGGTTCCCCCGGAACGAGGTTCACCCGCCGCCCGCCCGGCACCGAGGGTGAATGAGTGAGTGAGTGAGTGAGTGAAGTCGCAGTCGGGATCTCGGCGAGTGCGATCCCGCCGGCGCGATCACCGGGCCGTCGCGCCCACCAGACGCTTGGCAACGTCGACCGCGCCGACCGCGTCCTCGGCATAACCGTCGGCGCCGATTTCGTCGGCCCAGCTCCGCGACACCGGTGCGCCGCCGACCATCACCTTGACCCGCTGGCGAAGGCCGGCGGCGGCGAGCGCCTCGATCACCGTCCGCTGCCCTCCCATGGTCGTCGTGAGGAGCGCGGAGAGCCCGACAATCTGCGCGTCGTGCTCTCTGGCGGCCGCCACGAACTGCTCCACCGGGACGTCGACACCGAGATCGTGCACGTCGAACCCATTGGCGGCGAGCATCGTGCCGACCAGCGTCTTGCCGATCTCGTGGATGTCACCGCGCACGGTCCCGATCACCACCCGCCCGAGCGTGCGCGCGGCCTGGTGGCGGGCCCGCAGCTCGGGCTCGAGCGTCTGCATCGCCTGCTTCATGCACGCCGCCGAGATGATCAGGTTTGGCAGAAAGTACTCCCCGGTCGTGAACAGGTCACCGACGCGGCGCATTCCCGGAATCAGGGCTTCGTCCAGAATGGTCATGGGCAGGAGCCCCTCGGCCAACGCCTGGCGCGTCAGTGTGACGGTGGCCTCGCGGTCGCCGTCGACGACGCTCGAGGTGATCTTCGTCAGCAGATCCTGTGACATGTCGTCATGCTCCTCGTCGCGGCTCACGCCAGGTCCGAATCGGGAAGGGCCGGCAGCTCTTGCATGCCGAATCGTCTCGCTGTCGCGGTTGTGATCGCGCGCAGCTCGGCGCGCAACTCGCGCGAGCGTGCGGGCCTCTCGTAGTCGGCGATGAGCCGCCTGACCCGATCGCGGGCGCGATCGAGCGCGGATTTCGATCCACGCTGCTCCCAGCCCTCGAGCGAAGCCCGGTCGATGACCCCCGATGGAAAGTGCAGTTCCTTCCGGAACCACTTCAGCGTGTGGGGATCAGCCAGATAGTCTGCCGTGTGCCCCATCTTGCGAATCAGGTCCAGGGCAATCGGCTGATCGCGCAACTCGATCCCGGCGATCAGCCGCTTGGCCATCCCGATGATCTCGGCGTCGACCACCAGTTTCTCCAGGCTCTGGCAGCTCTCGAAGTCCATCATCCCGGCACCCGACACCATGTTCACGCCCGACAGCGCCGCCAGGATGGTCCCCCCGGCCGATTCCAGCCCGCACTGGACGTCCACCAGCTTCGAGTCGGTCATGCCGAGGTAGGCGTGCGTGGGCATGCCCAACGACTTGCCGACCTGCGTATACGCGCAGTCGATCATCCACGTCCCCACGTCGCCCATCGGCGTGGTGCCTTCCCTCATATCGAACGCCGCCGGCGACCCGCCCCACACGATGGCTGATCCAGCCGCAGCGAGCTGGCCGATGACGATGCCGCTCAGGCACTCGGCCGCGTGCTGGACGACGGCGCCGGCCAGCGTGACGGGCGAAGTGGCGCCGGCCAGCGGCATCGAGACCAGCTCGGCGGGAACGCCCGCGCGCGCCGCGTCGATCATGTTCTGGCAGGTCAGGTCGCTCCAGAGCAAGGGCGGCGACGGGCACACGTCGAACACCGCGATGGGCCTGGCCCGCAGTGCGGCATCGCCGCCTGACGCGGCGACGAGCATGTCTTTCATCACGCGCCACGTATCAGTCCGGAACGCGCCCGTGATGATGGGCTTGCGCATGTAGTTCAGCGCGAGGTAGAGGCGATACAGGTCGCCGATCTCGACCGGCACATCCGCACAGACCATCGACGTGCTCTGCGCGTCGAGCTGCGGGAGCATCTCCACCAGCTTGACCAGCTCGACGAAGTCCGCGGTTCGGGGCGGCCGCTGGCGGGACGTTTCGCTGTCCAGGATCGTCAAGGCCGCCGAGCCCGGATCGAAGTGCACGCGGTCGCCACCGTAGTGAACCGCCGGTTGGCCATCGAGGTCGTAGAGCGTGAACGCCTTCGGCGCCGTCTCGAGCGCGGCGCGAACGATGCGCTCCGGCACGCGCGCGATCCGCGACTGGCGATCGACATCGGCGCCGGCGTCGGCCAGCAGGCCGAGCGCCTCGTCGTTGTGGACGCGGACGCCGGGATCCATCAGCAGGGCCATGGCTTCGCCGACGATCTGATCGACAGCCTGATCGGTCAGCAGTTTCAGCGACGGTCGCATTCAGACCTCCCCTTGTTCGCACCCCCGGGTTGCACATTCGCTGGTGGCGCGCGTGGCGTACCGGCAGCGGGCGTGAATGGCGCAACGGTCGCAGGCGGAGTCGGCCGCCGGAACGCCCGGCCCGAGGCCGATGATCATGGAGACGGACTTGACGGGCTGCATCACAACCCCGCCGCGCAGTTCGACCCCGATAGCCGCCCCGTTCACCAGCTGGAAGAGCGCCGCCTGCCCGGACTCGAGCGGCCAACCGTCCATTCCGGGGCTGAACGGTGGGCCCGCGGCCCGCTGGTCCACCGAAGCCTCCCGATCGATCCGCCGCCAGGCACTGGCGGACAGAGCCAGCATCGCGGCGTTACCGACGCCGTCGAGCGCCATCGCCAGCAGCGGATCGACGGGCAGCCTCGACGCGACCTCCCGCTCGAGCCTTTCGCCGATTGTGCATACGACAATCGCGATCCGATCAGACGTGCCGACAGCCTCCGCCACCGACGGGCCCGTCAGAGAGCCGCCGCCGCTGAGCTGTACGCCATCCTGGCTGATTCGATCGACGGCGCGGATCGCGCAGACGGCCCGAGGTTCGAGGAGAGCCTCGGCGCATGTGATCGCTCTGGAGGCGGGCTCGATCAGTCGCCGGTCCCGGGCCCTTACCAGGACGGGGTCCAGTCCCTGGCCGCGCAGCACGGCGTCCACGTCGATGGTCGCGATGAGCGACTCGACGCTCCACCCCGGGTCTGTTCCAATCCTCCGCTGTACAGATGCCTGGATTCCGGCCATCCGATCTCACTCCAGGGGCTGTTTCGCGCGCGATGTCGCAGCGATCAGGGCGACAAGGGGCTGCTGCGGCCCCTGCCGTCACCGCCAGGCACCCCGCCTGACGCGCCGATCATGTTGCGAGTCGGTTCAGCGTGTGTCCGAGGGCCGCAATGTGGGCAGGAGTGGTTCCGCAGCACCCGCCGACAATGGCGGCGCCGGCCTTGATGACCGGCTCCATGCCCTCTGCGAATTCGTCCGGAGAAAGAGAATAGACGGCGTGGCCGCCGTGGAGGGTCGGCTGGCCCGCGTTTGGCTGGATCATCACCGGGCGATCCGACACCGAACGGAACGCCGTGACAATCTCCGCGAACTCGGGCACCTTCAGGCGGGTGCCGCAGTTGGCGCCGATGACGTCGGCCCCGGCTTCCGTCAGGCGCTTGGCCGCGATCTCGGGTGAGACCCCCATCATCGTGCGAATGCGTCCGTGCTCCACGCGGTCGAACGCCATCGAGGCAATGACAGACGGCGCGCCGGCCTGCCGGGCCGACTCGACCGCCGCGACGGCCTCCTCGACTGCCGTCATGGTTTCGATGATGATGCCATCGGCGCCCGCATCCAACAGCGCCCGGGTCTGCCGAAACACATCCGCCTTCCACTCGACCAGCGTCAGATCGCCGAGCGGTTCGAGCAACGCTCCGGATGGCCCGACGTCACCCATGACGAGGCCGAAGGCCGGCTTCACCCGCCGCGCAATCGCCACCGACAGCCGGTTGACGTCCTCCACGCGATCCATGAGGCCGTAGCGCCGGAGAATGCGGGTGTTCGCACCAAACGAGTTCGAGATGAGGAGCCGGCACCCTGCGGCCACGTAGGCGCGATGGATCGCCTCGACGCGGTCCTGGTGCGTGAGCATCCACCGTTCGCCGCACTCGCCGACTTCCATCCCGGCACGCTGCAGCTCGGTCCCCATGGCGCCATCCGCCAGGACAATCCCTTGCCCAATCGATTCCAGCAGGCTCATGGACTCGCTCCTCCTAGCTCGGCAGGGACAGCGACTCGTGAAATGCGCTCACGTAGGCGGGATGGCTCGCCAAGTCGACCAGACGGGTCGTGGCGGCCAGGCGGCGTGCGCGATCGCGCACGTCCCCGTCGAAGAGCGCCAGTCTCGCCCCGATTCCCGCGGCATTCCCGATGAATCGCACGCGTTCCGGGTCGATCCGGGGCACGAGGCCGATTCTGAGGAGGCTGGACTTCCGAACGTGACTCCCGAACAGGCCGGCGATCAAAATCGCGTCCAGGTCGGCTGCCTGGATGGCCAGTTCCCGACAGAGTACAGAGATTCCCGCCCGAATGGAACCCTTGACGAGTTGGAGCTGCCGAATGTCCGGCGCGGTCAAAACGATGCGCCTGCCTCCCTCGCTGGAATGGTCGGCCAGGACGACCGCCCGCCGCCCGTCGACGACGACGCTGCGATCCGCGAGGGGTGCGCCCTGAAGCTCACTGCCCGACCTGAGGTAACCCGAGTCGGCAATCATGCCGGCACGGTGCAGTTCGGCAACGGCGTCGACAAGCCCCGACCCGCAGATCCCGACGCCCGGTGCGTGGTCAATGGTGTCGACCAGGAGCCCTCCGCCCGGCACAAGGCTGACCGTGTCGATGGCGCCGCGCGACGCCCGCATGCCGCACCTGATGGCGCCACCCTCGAAGGCCGGACCGGCTGCGGTCGAGGCCGCCACCAGGTGGCCGCGCCAGCCGGCGACGACCTCGGAGTTGGTCCCCAGATCGATCAGGAGTGTCGGCCGCTCGGCGAGATCAAGGCCGGCAGCGACCGCCGCCGCCACGGCATCGGCGCCGACATGGCTGCCTATCGAAGGGAACGCGTAAACGGCCGCCGTGGGCCGAATGGGCAGATCCACCTCGCGGGCAGTGCAGGAGAGTCCGGCGGTCCACGGACTCAGAAACGGTGCGCGGCCGAGCGGGCTCACGTCCTTGCCGGCCCACAAATGCAGCATGGTGGGATTGCCGGCGCAGGCGGCGCCCACAATCTCCGATCCTGCCACTCGGCTCTGCTCCAGCAGGTCGCGAATCATGCCGGCGAGCTCCGAGCGGACGAGCTCGGTCAGGCGCGAGGCGCCGCCAGGCGAGGTCTCGGCAAAATGAATCCGGGACATCACATCCGCCCCGCAGGCGACCTGAGGATTCAGGCGTGAGACCGCCGATTCCACATGTCCGTCGTCGGGGTTTACCAGGCCAACGGCGAGCGTGGTCGAGCCGATGTCGATGGCGAGGCCCCAGCCCCCGGATTCGGTGAAAATCGCGCTGCGGGCGCCCGCTGTGAGCTCGGGCCGCCCAAAAGACTTGGGCGCGACAGCCCGAATCGCCGGCTGGACTTCGATGGTGGCGCTGCCGCGGAGGATCGCCTGGCACCCAAGGCGCCAGCCAGAATCCAGTTCGGCCCGTGTCAACGCCTGGAGGTCGGCCGGCGTAGGTTCCGATATACCCTCGATGAAGCGGACGCGGCATTTCCCGCAGGTACCCGCGGCGCCGCACGGTTCTTCGAGAAGGATGTCACAGGCTGAAGCCGCGAGGGACAGGGCGACCGGGCCCGGGCCGGTGAAGACTCGGTCGTCTGGCAGGAAGCGAATGGCAACGGCAGAAGTCAATCGGTTCGCTTTCTACCATCCCGCTCGGTGAAGTGTCAATTCCGGTGTCCGGCCTGGCCGTGCGATAATGAGGGGCGGAGCAGACCCGCCTGGACACGCTCCGGCCCGGTACCTCGCAACCGGCCCGTACTCTGCAGCAGGACATCCCGCACGATCCGGCCGATTGACCGGCCGGTTTTCCTGCATTTATAGTCGGCCGCAGCTCGAAAAAGGTAGTGGACCGTGAAGAAGCCATCCAAACCTCAACCGGCACGTTCCAGCGCAGGCTCCAGACCAGCTCCGGCAAAGGCTCAGAAAACGAGAGTCGCGGCCAAGCCAGCCGCCAAGGCCCGTCCTGCCGCCGCCCCGCCTCGCAAGGCAGTCGTCGCCAAGGGCGCCGGGCAGGCCAAAACGACACCCGCGGCGCCTGGCCGGGCCGGAAACGCGAAACCCGCGAAGGGCGCGAAGAGCACGGCACAGGCGACCGGGTATCAGACGGCCGGACAGGCGGCCTCCGCTCCAGCTCCGGCGCGAGCGCCCCGCACCCGCAGCCGCGCGCCCGAACCGCGCAAAATTGCGACAGGCCCGGTCCTGATGCCGCTGCACGAAGGGGTGGTCTACGGGCCGATTCGGTCCCGCCGCCTCGGACGCTCACTTGGCATCAACCTGCTGCCCTCACACCTCAAGGTCTGCACCTTCAACTGCTCGTACTGTCAGTACGGCTGGACCAACCACGCGCGGCAGGCCGACACGTCGGCTCTCGAGAACTGGCCGAGCCCGACAGCCGTCGTGAAAGCCGTTGGCAACGCCTTGCGGACGCTCAACGCCCAGGGCGAGCAGGTCGACCGGCTGACGCTGGCCGGACACGGCGAGCCCACGATGCACCCGCAGTTTCACGAGATCGTCAAGGCGCTCCGGACGCTGCGCAACGAGCTGTGCCCCGGCGTGCCCCTGGCAGTGCTGTCGAATTCCAGCCGCCTCGACCTTCCGGAAGTCCGCAAGGCCATGCTCCTGGTCGACGAACGCTACCTGAAGCTGGACGCGGGCGACGGTGCGACGCTTCGCACCATCAACGCGTCATCGCTGCCTTTCGAGCAGCTCGTGCAGGGGCTGCAAAGCGTACCCGACATCGTGATCCAGTCGATGTTCGTCAAGGATCGGACCGGCCGCATCGACAACACCGGTGATCTGTGCGTCATCAACTGGATCAACGCGCTCCAGCGAATCAAGCCGAAGGCCGTTCACATCTACACCCTGGACCGCGCGCCGGCGTGGCCCTACCTGCAGGCAGTCCCGGCCGCGCGCCTTCGCGAGATTGTGCAGCGCGCAAGGACGGCCGGCCTCGAGTGCGAGGTATTCGGGGTGCCCGCCCTGGACGATTCCGGTCCCGTCGAGCTGCCGGTCAGGCACTGAAGAGCGGTCGTCGGTCGGCTGGAATCTGCGGGGAAACCCGGGTGGGGTGAGCGAGTTCGTGCCTGCGTCAGCGCGTCAGGCGAAGGTCTTTTCGTACCAGGTCCCGGCGCTGCCCTCGGCGACGGCGTGAAATCCCCGCTTGACCAGAACGGCGCCCGTCGGGGTCGCGCGGGGCAACATCAGCAGTCGCCTGGCGCCACCGGCCAGGCAGGCGAGTTCCAGGGCGTGCAGCAGTCCGTCGGCGATCTCTCCCTCACCGCACGGTGCAGCCGAATCCAGAGCGAATTCGTAGACCCGCAGTTCGCGGTCGGCCCGCTCGTAGGCGGCCACGCCGACCAGCCGGGTGCCGCACATGGCCAGGACCCGTGCGCCGCGGTCAAGCCGCTGCCGCCGTGCAGCGGTCAGGCGCTGCCCCGTGAACAGCCGGCGCAGGTCGCGTTGTGACAGGGCCCCGCTATCCGGGCCCAGGACACGGACCTGCAATGTGCTCACGAGACCCGCCCGACGCAGATCGGCAGACGACGCCATGTCTTTGCCAGGAGCAACGGCGGTGCCAGGCCGACGGGGCACAGGTATCTGCTTGTGCATGCTGGACTTCCGCATCCGGCTCGCGGGGAAGGTGACTTCGGCCGGCGGATTCTCGGCGTCCGATCCGAGGTGATCTACTCGGATGTCTCCAGGTGGCCCAGGTTCAGTTTCTTGATGCGGTCGCCAAGCGTCGAGCGCTTGATGTTGAGCAGTTCGGCCGCCTTCGACTTGTTGCCGCTGCTGACCTTGAGGGCCCAGCTGATCAGGTTCGACTCGACTTCCCGCAGGCGATCGTCGAGCGACACGGCCGAGGGTAGGGAGTGCGTCTCGACGATGGGCTCCCGGTCTTCCGCATACTTGTGGAACAGCACACTGACCGGGACGCAGCCGACCCGGACGGTGTCGCAGGTGCAGGTTTGCGCGATCCGCTCGCACGCATTTTCGAGCTCGCGGACGTTGCCTGGCCACGGATAGCGCATGAAGGCCTGCAGCACGGCCGGCGCAACCGCCCGCGGTTCCTCGCTGCGCTGGCGGAAGTACCGCTTGATGAAGTGATCCATCAGGATCGAGATGTCTTCGCGGCGATCACGCAGCGGAGGCAGGTTGATCGGGATCACGTTCAGCCGGTAGAACAGGTCGTCGCGGAACTTCCCGTCGGTGACCAGCTGCTTCAGGTCCTTCTTGCTCCCGGTCACGACGCGCACGTCGATGGGGATGGTCCTGGTCCCTCCCAGCCGCTCGATCGTCCGGTTCTGGAGCACTCGCAGCAGTTTCACCTGCATCGACATTGGCACATCGTCGATGTCATCGAGAAAGATGGTCCCGCCCTGCGCGAGCTCGAACCGGCCCGGCCGATCCTTGATCGCGCCGGTGAACGCGCCGCGCTCGTGGCCGAACAGCTCGGATTCGATCAGGGTTTCGGACAGAATCGCACAGCTGACCGCGACAAACGGCTTGTGCCGCCGCGAGCTCGACTGGTGGATCAGGTTGGCGACCATCTCCTTGCCGGTGCCGGTTTCCCCTGTCACCAGCACGCTGCTGTCGCTGTCGGCGATGACGCGGACGAAATCGAACACCGCACGCATCCGGGCGCTGCGGCCGACCACGACTGAATCGATTGTGAAAGGAGCGGAGGCTGCCATCGACCATCCGGGCTTCAGAACTGGTGCTAATGTCCTGATTCTAGCAGATATAGCAGATATACTGGAGAGTATACTAACCGCGAGGAGAGCCCCTGATGGTGACCCGTGATCGTGTGCAAAGCGTTCTCGAACGAATTCGTCCCCTCATCCAGAGCGACGGCGGTGACATCGAGCTGGTCGACGTGTCGGACAACAAGGCCAAGGTCAGGCTGACCGGCAACTGCGTGGGCTGCCCGAGCGCGCAGATGACGCTCTACATGGGCGTCGAGATGACGCTGAAGGAGGAGATTCCGGAGCTCGAAGAGCTGGTCGTGCTCTAGCGTCACGACATCGGCGGCCGTATGGCCGTCGTCGAGTTGCCGGCCGACGGCAGCGTAGCCGCCGGCCCGGGGCTGGATGACGATCCGGCCGTGACCGCCATGCTGCTCCCGGTTCCGGCGCCCTGCGCCGGGCCCGCCACCTGCAGGCTTTCGAAGTCAATCAACGATCGGTTGAACTCCAGCAAGGCGCCGAGTTCGTTGTTGCGGGCACTTGCCAGGTCCCGTTGCGCCTGCACGACCAGGAAGCTGGTCGACATCCCCACGTCGAAGCGTTTCTGCTCGACCGAGAGGCGCTGCTCGGCGAGCGATCGCGCCGCGCGGCTGGTCCCGATGCGCTTGGCGTTCAACTCCATCTGCCACGCCGATTGCCGGAGCTGGCGTACGGCTTTCATCTCGAGGCTCTTCAGGCGGTCCCTGGCCTGCTGCTCCTCGAGCCGCGCGCGAGCGGCCACTGCGTCCTCGATGCCCTTGCCGAGCGGATAACTCAGGTTGACGCCGACCGTCCACGTCGGGTAGCTGTGCTGCCACAACTGGTTCATCACGGTCCCGTACACAACCAGGGCCGTGCCAGTCACCGTGCCAGGGAATCCCCCGGTGCGGATGAGCCGGGTGCCGCCCAACCCGTTGGCCTGCAGGTTCATCTGCAGCCGGAGATCTGGCAACGTCTGGTTGCGGGTCAGCCGGGTGTTGGTCCGGGCATTGGCCACCTCGTCCCGGGCTCGTATCAAATCCTGCCGGCTCTCGAGCGCCTTCCGGACGATGCCATCAAGATCCGGTGTCAGGCTCTCCAGGGCTGGAGAATCGACGGCCTCGATCCCTGCGTCCCAGAAGGTCGAACCCGACGGATCCAGGATCAACACCCGTAGTCGATCTTCCGCCTGCCGCGCGTTCGACTGCGCGATCAGGAGGTTCTCTTCCCGTTGCGCGACCTCCGCCTGCGCGGCCAGCAGGTCCAGCGGCGGCGACTGTCCGACATCGACGCGAGCCTTGTTCTGACGGGCGAGGTCCTGTGCCAGGTCGAGAGACTGCTGCTGCACGTCGATCAGCGCCCGCGCGGCAACCAGGTCCCAGTACGCCCGCTTCACGTCGGCGAGCGTGCGCACGACGGTTTCCCTGAACCGGGTGTCGGAAATCTCCCGGTTACGCTTGCTGACGATGAGCTGCTGCCGCGAGCTGTCGATGGCGAGGTCCCTGAGCAGCGGTTGCGCCAGCGAGAACTGGACACGGGCGACGTAGGTGGGATTGAAGTTGTTGAGGAAACTGGTGGAGGTGCTGCGCGACGTATCGAAGCCCACGGCGTAGCTGGACCCGAACCACGGCAGCCGCTGGTTGACGCCGACGGCTCCCGAGACAGAGTCGGATCGCACACCCGCGTCGCCAATGAGGAAACTGCTCGGCGGCGCGAGCTGGCCGTTGCGGGCCACGTTCGACACCAGCGACGGGACGTAGGCGCCCCTCGCCTGGGCCTCCCGCTCGGCCGCGATCTGCGGCTCGAGCCGATCGACGCGGATATCGAGGTTGTTGTCGAGGCCGAGGCGGACCGCCTGATCGAGCGTCAGGCGCAGGGTCGGGGCCGCATCGGGCAGCGGCACGGTCGGGGCGGCCTTCAGCGCCTGCGCCGATGCCGGCGCCGCCACACACATCAGCACACCCGCCAGCCGGGCCATGCTCCTGACGAACGGAGACGCCGCCGTGAACCATTGCGCGATCATGTCTGAACTCCGGAAGGCACCTCGTCGAGATGCTACGGTTCGGGATCGGGTACCGGCGAGGGCTCCGTGCGCGCGCCGAACCGGGCGAACAGCTGGTGGACACGGCGCCCGAGGTGCAGCTGTGACGCATCGTCGAGCAGTGAATACGCTACGGGCGTCACGACCAGGGTGAGCACCAGCACGAGGGTCTGGCCGCCGATGATGATGAAGCCGATGGCGCGATTGGTGCCGGACCCGACCCCGCTCGACACGACGAGCGGGATCATGCCCGCCACGAACGACAACGTCGTCATCAGGATCGGGCGCAGCCGGTCGCGGCTGGCCTGGATGACCGCGTCGTGCCGTTCCATCCCGTGCTCGCGCAGCTGGTTGGCGCGATCAATCTGGAGGATCGAGTTCTTCTTCACGACGCCGAACAACACGAGCAGGCCGAGCGCCGACAGCACGTTCAGCGACTGGCCCGTGATGATGAGCGAAATCAGCGCGAAGGGCAGCGTCAGCGGCAGGGCGAGGAGAATCGTGAGCGGGTGCAGCCACGACTCGAACTGCGCGGCGAGGACGAGATACATGAAGATCAGCGACAGGCCGAACGCGATCAGAAAGTACTGCGCGGCGCGCCCGAGCTCGCGGGACCCGCCGGCGAAACGGGCGCCGTACGCGGGCCCCATCTCGAGCTGCTGAGCGGCATCCTGCATCGCCGTCATCACGGGCGTCTGCGATGTGCCGGGCAGAAGGCTCACGAAGACCGTGATCTGGCGCTCCCGGTTCAGGCGCATGATTTCGGCCGGCGCGGCGCCAGTGCGGTAGGTGGCGAGATTGTCGAGCGACACGCTCCCGAGCCGCGAGGACGGCACGGTCAGCGACCCGATGTCGGCCTGGGTCTGCCGGAAGCCCGCCTTGGCCCGGAGGTGCACTTCGTACTGCTCGTCAGCTTCGTTGTAGGTCGTGACCTGGTCGCCGCCGACCAGCACCCGCAGCGCATCGGCCGCGTCGCTAATCTGCACGCCGAGGTCCGCGGCCTTCCCGCGATCGAGCTGGACCTGCAGTTCGGGCTTGCCGGGGTTCAGCGAGAGATCGACGTCCACCGCACCCGGGATGTGCCGGGCTGACTCGGCGACCTGTTGCGCGTAGCGCTGAAGCAGCACCAGGTCCGGTCCGTTGATGACGAACTGGACGTCGGCGCTCTGCTGGCCGCCCCTGCCCATCGTGGTCACGGGCCTGACGCCGGTCCGAAGGTTGTCAGTGGCAAACGCAGGCAGCAGCGTTCTCCGCACCTGATCCATGACGTCGAATACGTCGCGCCGTCGCTTCTCGGGCGGCACCAGCTTCGTGTAGATCGTGGCGAGGTTGGGGGTTTGCGCGGAGTCGTCCGCCACGGTCACCAGCGTGAACTCGGCCTCGGGAATGTTCGACCGGATGGCGGCCGCGATGCGGTTCACGATGATTTCGGTGCCCGCCAGGCTGGTGCCTTCCGGGGCCCTGACGCCCACTTCGAACTCGCCCTGATCGTCGGTCGGCATGAAGTTCTTGTTGGCCACCATCCCGAGCGGCACACTCGACAGGAACACGATCAAGGCGATCGCCGCAACGACTCCCCGATGCGAGAGCGCCCAGCGCAGCAGCCGCGTGTAGCCGTGATCGACCGGTCGAAACAGCCTCGAGTCACGCGAGGTGTGGGCGGGAACCGCGTCTCCGTTCAGGCGGCCGCTGCGCCGCCCCTTCAGCCACCGCGCCGCGAGCATCGGCGTCAGGGTGAAGCTGACAAGCAGCGACACCATCACGGCAAACGCCATGGTCATGCCGAAGCTCTTCATGAACCGGCCGACGATGCCGCCCATGAACCCGATTGGGAGGAAGATGGCGATGAGCGACAGGGTGGTCGCCAGCACGGCGAGGCCGATTTCCCTGGTGGCCTCGACGGCCGCCTGAAACGGCGGCCTCCCCTTCTCCTCGATGAACCGGTAGATGTTCTCGAGCACGACGATCGCATCGTCGATGACGATGCCGACCGACAGTGTCAGGGCGAGCAGCGTCATCACGTTGAGCGTGAAGCCCATGTACCAGATCAACCCGAAGGTCGAGACGATCGACGTCGGGATGGCGATGGCCGCGATGACGGTCGACCGGAGGTTTCCGAGAAAGATCAGCACCACCAGCGCGGCAAGGAACGCGCCAACGACCAGGTGCTCCTGCACCGCCCGGATCGACGACTTGATGAAGTCCGACTGGTCACGGACCAGCCTGAACGAATAGCCCGCCGGCAGGCTGGTGGCGATCTCGTCGATGCGGGCCTTGACGGCGTCGATCACCTCGACGGCGTTGGTCCCCGATTGCCGCCGGATGTTGAGGATGACCGTCGAGGCGCCGTTGATGTTCGCCTGCGTCGCCGGATCCGCCATGCCGTCATCGATGTCCGCGACGTCCCTGACCGTGACAGGGTGGCCGTCGCGCAGGCGGACCACGATGTCACCGAACTCGTCGACCGTCTGCACCCGTCCCCGCGTGCGCAGCGCCAGCGTGACGGGCCCCTGCTCGAGCCGCCCGCCCGGGACCTCGACGTTCTGCGCCTGGAGCGCCCGCGCGACGTCGTTGACCGTCACGTTGTAGGCCTGCAGGCGCGCGCCGTCCAGCCAGAGGTTGATCTGGCGCTTCCGTCCCCCGACCAGGATCACCTGGCCGACACCCGACACGGTCTCGAGCCGCCGGCGGATCACCTTGTCGGCGTACTCCGTGATTTCCCGGACCGGCCGAGGGGCCGACACCGCCAGGCCCACGACCGGCGCGGCGTCGGTGTCCATCTTTTCGATGATCGGCTGCAGGATGGTGCGCGGCAGCTGCGGAAGCACACGGTTGACCTTGTCGCGCACTTCCTGCGCGGCAACGTCAACGTCCTTCTCCAGGACAAAGGTCGCCGTGACGATCGACACGCCTTCGGCCGAGGTGGAGCGAAGCTCGTCGAGGCCGCTGATCGTATTGACCGCCTCTTCGAGCTTGTCCGAGATCTCCGTCTCGATCTGCTCGGGCGCCGCGCCGGGCTGGCGCGTGGTGATCATGATCGTCGGGAAATCGACCTTCGGGAAGCGATCGACACCGAGCTGTCCGTAGCCGAACACGCCCACCACGGTGAGCGCGAGGATCAGCACCGTCGCGAACACCGGACGGCGCACACAGATCGCAGCTAGCCACTGCATGGAAGGACGTCCTTCAGGCCTGTTACTTGCGCGACGGACTGGCAGGCGGTGCCGGGGCGGCTGCGCCGGCCGGAGCGGCCGTAACCGTGACGCGGGCGCCGTCGATGAGCTCACCCGCATGTTCCACGGCCACCATCTCGCCGGCGGCGATCCCCTTCAGGATTTCCGTTCGGGTTCCGAACGACATGCCGAGAGTCACCAGGCGCTCTTCCGCCCGATCGGCGTGCAGCACGAACACGCGGCCCCCGCCGGTCGAGGGAAGAATCGCCTCGGTCGGAACCAGCAGGGCCGGCTCCCTGGCGGGCAACTCGATGTCGGCGCTGACGAACATGCCCGCCATCAGCACGCCATCGGTGTTCGGGATCACGGCCTCGACCGTCAGCGCCCGCTGATCCGCGCGCAACGACGGGGACACGAACCGGACCCGGCCGTCGAACTGCCTGTCCGGGTAGGCGTCAACCTGCACTCGGACGGCCTGGCCGGGCTTCACCATCGCGATCGACTGCTCGGGTACGGTCAGCTGCACCCGCAGCGGGGAGACCTTGACGATTGTGGCGATCTTGGTCCCGCGCGTGACGAAATCCCCCGCGCTGACCTTGCGCTCCACGACCAGTCCGGAGAACGGCGCCCGGACCTCGGTGTCGGCGAGGGCCTTTCTCGCGATCGATGCGCGGGCCCGCGCGGCCTCGTAGGATCGGTACTGTTGCAGCGCCGCGTTGCGGGCGGCCGCGTACTGACTGCTGGTGGCCTCGAACTGCGTGCGTCGCAGATCGAACTCCGCCTGCGAGACGACCTTCTGGTCGAGGAGCGTCCGGATTCGAGCGAAGTCTGCCTCCGCCAACTCCTTCGACGCCCTGGCCGCGGCTACTTCAGGAACCCGTTCGACATCGAGCGGCTGTCCGGCGACCAGTGACAGGCGGGCCTCGATCTGCGCGACGTTGGCTTCGGATTCACGCGACTGGGCCTCGGCCTCGATCGGCGACAGCGTGATCAGCACGGCCCCGGCTGCGACGCGGGTGCCGCGCTCGACTGGCGTGCTGACCACGCGCCCCACCGTTTCGGCCGCCACGTCGGCCTGCTCGTCCGCCGTCAGGCTGCCAGAGACCCGCAGGTAGCGGTTGACGGTTTCCCGCGCGACGGCTATCGAAGTGACCGCCACGGGTTTGGCCGGATCCTGCGCGCCCTTCGCGCCGCCATTCGCCCCGCACGCATTGAATCCGAGCGTCAGTCCGAGCGCCAGCAACGCAGCGTTCGCGCCGCTCGAGCGGCGGGGCCGCAAGGTGGGCCTGTTCAAGGCGTTTTCTCCCTGTCCGCTCTCTGGCCGCCCGGAGTCTCCGATTCGTCGAGAGAACGGCCCGTCCGGCCCTGGCCTTGAGGCTGCGGCACGGCTCCGCCTGCCGCGCCATGCGGATGTCCAGCCGGAAGCTGGCCTGCCGCGCCGCTCAGGAACAGGCCAAGGACGTCGCGGGCGGGGCGCGGCGCCCGGGGCGCCCCGGAGGCCAGCGCCTCGAAGATGCAGTTGTGGACGATGCCCAGGTAGGCCGATGCGAGCATGTCCGGATCCAGCGGCTGCAGGATCCCTTCCGCAACGCCCTGGCGCATCAGATCCACGAGGTGCTGTCGAAGCTGGCGCGTGTGCTGCCCGATTCGCGCGGCGATTTCACCGGTGAACGCAGCCGAGAGCCGTCCTCGATCCGACAGGAACAGCTTGAAGAACTCACTTCGTTCTTCGAACGCCTGGAACATCGCCTCGGTCAGCGTCGTCAGCCGCGCCTCGACCGTCTTGGCCTGCAGCGCCGCATTCAGCAGGGAGAAGAAATGCTCCCACTGCGATTCGACGACCTTGAGGTACAGCTCGTCCTTGCTCTGGAAGAACTGGTACACCCCGCCGACGCTGAAGCCAGCTTCGCGCGCGATGTCCCTGACCGAGGTGTTGTGATAGCCGTGATCACTGAACACTTTCTCGGCAGCCTTGAGCAGGCCGGCAAGATCGGCCTCTCGGTGGCGCAGACGGCGGGTCGATGAACTTTTGTTCATATTTAGAATACATGCTCATCCTACCCCCTCGAGAAAGGCCAAGTCAACTGCCGTCGCTTCGTCGTGGGCAGGGGTCTCCGGGCATCCGTCTTGGCGGCCCTGCCCCCTTCTGACACAATCTCCACGACATGACGAGCTCACGGCCGCGAAACGACTGGATTGTCGGGCGCCATCCCAGGCGCACCGCGGTCCGCATCGCGGTCCTGCTCGTCGCGTGCGTGTTCGTGTTCGGATGGATCCTCAAGCCGACGCGCCTGAGCGGCCCGAGCATGGAGCCGACCTACTCGAGCGGCCACCTGTCGCTCGTCTACGCCTGGGCGTACAAGTGGAGCCGTCCCTCGCGCGGCGACATCGTCGCGATCATGCTGGCCGGGCCCAGTGTCCTGTATGTGAAACGAGTCGTCGGCCTGCCCGGGGAACGGCTGCGAATAGACCGGGGCCGGGTGATCATCAACGGCTCGCCGCTCGACGAGCCGGCGGTCATCGAGCCTGCGCCCTGGATGATGGACGAGATTCTGCTCGGCGTCGACGAGTACTTCGTGGCCGGCGACAACAGGCGGATGCCGATGCGGGATCACACGCTCGGCCGCGTTCGACGCGACCGCATCCTGGGAAAGGTTGTGTGGTGATGCGACGGGGGACCTGGATCGTCGCGATTCTTCTGCTGGCGGCCGCGGTGTGGCTCGCCTGGGGCATGCGCCCCTCCGACCGCGCACAGATCGCCCGCCGGCTCGATCGAATCGCAGCCGACGCGATCCCTGGCGCCCGGGAGGCCGCCTTCGATCAACTGGCCCGCGCGGCTCGCCTGTCGTCCTGCCTGACCGTGGACGCCAGGCTCGAACTGGGCGAGTCGAGTCCCCCGGTCGAGGGCCGCGAAGCGATTATCGGTATCGCGTCTCACGCCGTCACCGAGGGCCCGGCGCGATTGACGCTTGCCGATATCGGCGTCACCATCGAACCGGGCGGGGCGACCGCCCGCGCGACGATGACCGCCACGCTGGTGACGCGCGACCGGGAGAGCGGCGGAGATCTCGTGGATGCCCGCGAGGTCGAGACCGATTGGGTCAAGCAGGACGGCGAGTGGCGAATCCGGCGGGCCGCGCTGGTCAGGACGCTGGCGCGATGACGCCGCCAGGACGGGCGATCAGGACGGACACTTTCAACATGAGCATACGCACAATGATCAGGCTGCCCCTGATGGTCGCGCTGCTGGCGGTCGCGACAAGCGACGCCCGCGGCCTGGCCTGGCCGATCGAACAGCGTCCCGTCGACCCCTATGCCGCGTCGATTGAGAACTGGCGCGTCGAACGCGACGCCGGCCTCAAATCCGACGACGGCTGGCTGACCGTCGTGGGACTGAGCTGGCTGAAGGAAGGCGACAACAGCGTCGGCAGCGGCCGGGACAGCGCGATCCCGCTCGACGCCGGGTCGGCGCCGGCGCGCGTCGGGGTCTTCACCTTTCACGTCGGTGTCACCACGTTCACGCCCGAAACGGGTCAGCAGGTTCGGATCAACGGCCAGGCGGCCACCCGCCAAGTGCTGCGAACCGATACCGCCAGACCGGATCGAATCCAGGCGGGAACGGTCACGATGTTCATCATCAAGCGCGGAGACCGCTACGGCGTCAGGATCCGGGACACCAACAGCAAGGCCCGTCGGGATTTTGCCGGCACGCGATGGTTTCCCCTTCAGCCGGCCCTGAAGATGACGGCGCGCTTCGTACCGAGCGACAAGCCGGCGTCCGTGATGATCGCAAACGTGCTTGGCGATGTCTCGCCCTGGCCATCCCCGGGGTACGTGGTCTTCAGCCTTGGCGGGCGCGAGTACCGGCTCTATCCGGTCGTGGAAGGCCCGGCGCCCAGGCAGCTGTTCTTCATCTTCAAGGACGCAACGGCCGGCAAGGACACATACGGCGGCGGCCGGTTCCTCTATACGGCCATGCCCAAGGACGGCACCGTCGTCCTCGACTTCAACCGGGCGGAGAATCCGCCGTGCGCCTACACCGCATTCGCGACCTGCCCGCTTCCGCCGAAGGAGAACGTGCTGCCGGTCCGCATCGACGCGGGCGAGAGGTACCCTGCGCGGTAGCGCCGCCCTATTCCCATGCCGGTGTGCGGCGGCCCTGTTGATCCTCCCAGGTCGGCGCCCATGCCAGCGCTACCACCTGCGGGCTTATGTCGGTCCGTTTCGGTTTGACGACGACCGGCTGCAGTTGCTCGGTCATCGGATCGAGGGCTGACCCGAGCGCGCCGACGCGCTGCTGGAGCTCCGCTTCGAGGTCGGCCTTCTTCTGCTGCTCCTCTAGCAGGTTCAGCTGAGCCAGCTTGACGTCCTGCCCTTCTTTCATCGTGCGGCCGACGCCGCGCGCGGCGGTGGTGGCGCGGCCGATCGTCGACAGGCTGACAGCCTTTCGCCCGAACAACGCACCGAGCACGGTCGCGCCGACCGACACCGCCGTTTGAAGTTTCTGACTCGACACCTGGTCCGTTTCCCGATTGACCGCGGCGCCGGCCCGCCGGATGCGTTCGTCCTGCGCGGCGAGTTTCGGCGCGTAGTCCTTCCTGCAGCCGCTCGACCTGCCTGTCGCGCTCTTCGCGCGCGAAGCGTCTGCAGCCGGATGCGGAAGTCGCGTTCGGCTTCGTCAGGTTTCGAGACCGCACCGGTGCTCGGGCTCTGCAGCAGTTCGATCTGCTGTGTCTGGAAGAGCCACCTGACCAGGTCCTTGCTCCACCCGTCGTAGGACTTCGGCCTGGAAGCCGCCTGGGGGAGATCCAGGAAGCCCGCGCCCTGCTCCGACGGATCGAGTTCGAGATCCTGCGCGGTCAGCTCCAGCACCGATCCGTTCTGCCAGCTGGCGCTCGATAGATTCGGATCGATGGGCGCCAGCACCGCGGGAGTCCTGCTGCAGGCCACGCCGAGCTTTGGATTGGCGAAGGCCACGCTGGCGACGCCGACCACCATCGGCTCGTAGACCATGCGTGACGACCCGGGCTGGGCGCGGCGGATCGGCACGAAGAACTGGCGCAGCTCCGGCGGCAGGACCGGCCGCCCGGCCGCGGCCGGGCCGCTCGTGACGGGCGCTGCGCTCGCCGTCTGCGGGGCCGGGGCCGGCGGCGGGACCGACGCGGCGGATGGAGCGGCGGCAGCCTCCGCCTGCGTGGCCTTGCGCGGGGCCATCAGCTGCTTGATCTGATTGCGCGTGAGCGGCCCTCGCAGGTACGACATGGCCCATCGCGTCTCGAAGACGACGGGCGCATCTTCGTGGACGTTGTTCATCATGAACACGCGATTGGCGAGCCCGCTCAGCACGCGATCGCACTGGGCGCGGTCGAATCGCGCCCCGCTGGATGCCATCGCGCCTTCCAGGCCCTCGAGGACCCGAGCCTTGTCCCGCTCGGTCTGAAGGCGCCCGAGCAGCCAGGTGCCCGCGTTGGAGAGGCCCTTGTAGTCGAGATCGACGGGGTTCTGTGTCGCCAGCAGCGTGCCCACGCCAAAGGCGCGGCCCTGCTTCAGCAGGGTCAGCAGCGGCGTCTTCGACGGCGGATTCGCCACCGGCGGGAAGAACCCGAAGATCTCGTCCATGTAGAAGAGCGCGCGCAGGCTCGTCGTTCCGGACTGCGTGCGCATCCAGCCGACCAGCTCGTTGAGCAGCATCGAGACGAAGAACATGCGCTCGCGCTCACCGAGATGCGCGATCGAAATGATCGACACGCGAGGCCGCCCGTCGGGCGCATAGAACAGGCGATCGACGCTGAGGGGCTCGCCCTCCAGCCAGGCTTCGAAGCCCGGCGCGGCGAGCACGTTGTTGAAGGCAGCCGCGAGGCCGAATCGATCGGTGGCCGGAAAGAACGTCTCCAGTTCCAGCACGCCGATCCTGGCCACCCCTGGCTGCTGGATCTGCCCGATGAGCGAGGCGAGGCCCAGGTCCCGTCCTGCGGCCCACGCGGTGCTGAGGATGGTCGAGAGCAGCACGTGTTCGCGGCTCCGCACCGGGTCCGCATCGATGCCGATGAGCGTCAGCAGGCTCGTGACCGTCGTCGTCACGCGGTCGGTCAGCAGCTCCCGGTCCTCGCGCAGCGCCGGCGGCGGCGCCGAGAGCGATCGCAGAATCGAGAGCGGCAGGCCGGCGGTGCTGCCCGGGGTGTAGATGGCGAAGTCGGCGGCGGCTCGAAGACGCGCGATGCGCTCGCCGTCCTGGGCCCACTCGGCCAGTCCGTTGGACCAGGTCGCCGCCTGGCTGGCGGCGAACTGCTCCGCCGTCATCCCCTTCCGCCGGGCGTCGTCCTCGTTGACCCACGGGCGGAAGTCCTCGGGCGCCAGGTTCGGAAACGTGAGGAGCAGATTGGCGAGATCGCCCTTCGGATCGATGGCGATGACCGGGATGCCGTCGAGCGCCGCTTCCTCCAGGATGCAGAGACAGAGCCCGGTCTTCCCGCTGCCGGTCATGCCGACGCAGACCCCATGCGTGACGAGGTCCTTCGAATCGTAGAGCACCAGATCGTCGAGGCGCTTGCCGGCAGATGGGTCGTACTGTCGCCCCAGGTAGAACGCGCCGAGCTTCTCGTAGTCCTGCATGTTCATTCCCCCGCGATGAGAACCAGAGGGTCAGTCGAACAGGTTCAGCATGCCGCGTCGCGATCAGATCGCTTTGCCGGCGGCCCCCAGGGAGGCTGCGAGCCGCATCGCCTCCAGGTGGTTCGGATTCTCGGCCAGGGCCCGCCCGATTTCCGCTTCCGCCTCGCGTCGATCGCCGCATGCCAGCTCGATGAGGGCCGACTTGCACGCCAGCACGTCGCGATGCTCGGTTACGCGCGAGTCGGCGCGCAGGAACCGGACGAACTCTCTCGCCTTCCCGGCATCCCGGGCCGCGTACTCATCCAGCTTCGCCAGAAGCCGATGCTCCGAGAACACGCCGTCCAGCACCGGCTCGATCGCTTTCAACCTCAGGTCGTAGGTGTGCTCGGCGTGGACCTTGCGCATGCCGGCGTCGGCAATCGCGCGGCGTTCGTCTTCGTGACTCAGATAGTAGTCGACCTTCCGCCGCAGATCGCGTTCGTCGCGGTAGATCACCAGGTGCTCCCCGTCGCAGAACAGCGCCCGCGTGTCCGGCTTGTCGTCGGTGATCATCAGCGAGCCGCAGGCCATGGCCTCGTAGACCCGCATGTTCAGGCTCGACCGGCCGTGCGCGCGCGTAACGTTGACGCTGATCCTGGCGCGGTTGTAGGCGCGTCGCAGCATCGGCCGTTCGAGGACCTCGCCGGCGTGGCATGTGCGGAGCCCGGCGTCCCAGCCTTCGGGTTCGTAGCCGAAGATGCGGAGGCCCAGATCCGGGAGGGGCGCAAGGTGTCGGTTGCGCGAAGGGTCCGGCCCGCCGACAAACAGCACGGGGATCGCGGGATCTGACGCGACCTCGTCTCGATCGCGCCGAAAGAGCCTGGGATTGACGGCCATCGCGAAGTGCGCGGCCCTGGTGATGCCGTACTCCTTCATTCGGGCCAGCGCGCTCTGGTCCCAGCAGAACACGAATGCACCCGAGTCCTGGAGCGCCGAGAGATAGGGCAACGTCCGGTCGTCTACCGGCCGATCGAATGGAAATCCAAAATCGAAGATGAAGAAGGCGGCCGGCCTGCGGAGCGTTTCGTGAAGCCGGCGCGTCGATCCCGGGGAAAACGCCTGGAAGACCGGTTCGAGAGTACTCGCAGCCCGTAGCTGAACACCAGGTGCGGATCGTAGGCTTCGATCTCCGCCAGCACGTCGTCGACGACCTGGCGCCGCTCATCGTCCGGCCTGTCGCGGTTGGAGGTGAGCCGGCCTTCGAGGTCCAGCCAGTGCACGCTCCAGCCCAGCGCGCGGGCCCCCTCGGCCAGATCGATGGCGACATAGCGCGCGAAGGACCGCTGGCAGATGAAGGAAAGGACTTTCATCCCGTCGACAGTGTAGCAGGGCGGGCCTGCCCGAGTGGGCGCGGCATCACGTGGCCGATGATGCGCGCTTTCGCCAGTAGCGTGCCAGCCCCTGCCAGCAGTGATCGATCTGAACGGCGGCTCCGTAGGCGCTTGCGCCGTCCTCGCCAAGCTGTCCGAGAATCTCGTCGAGCACCGCCTGCACGAACACCGCTTCGTGCGCCTGATCGTCGCCGGGCGCCTCGAGGATTCCTGCCGCCAGCCTCGAGTAGCGGTCGAGCCTGGCGACCAGATCGTCCAGGTGGAACGGCACGTCGTCGTAGGCGCCGAAGTGCGTGATGAACACGTGCGACGGCGCCCAGCGCCGAATCTGCTCGATGCTTCCGCGCCAGAGGTCGGGCTCGATATCCGGAGGCGGGGTCGGCGGCACCACGAGGCGTGAGCGCGGCGCCCGAATCCCGCCCGTGTCCCCGACAAACGCCACTCCGGAGGTCCGGTCGAAGTAACTGACGTGGTGATACGCATGGCCCGGCGTGTCGGCCACCTCGATCAGCCGTCCGCCGAAGTCCAGCACTTCCCCGCCGGAGAGCGCGGTCACCGACTGCGCGGGCACGGGCAGGATCCGTCCCCAGAGCGCCTCCATGGCATCCCCGTACAGCCGCGTCGCGCTGGCGAGCAGCTTGGACGGATCGATCACGTGCGGGGCGCCGCGCTGGTGGACGAAGACCTTCAGCGACGGCTGCTCCCGCACCAGAGGCCCCGCCGCGGCCGCATGATCCAGGTGGATATGGGTCAGCAGCAGCGCGTGCAGGTCCGCCGTCCTGATTCCGGCCTCCCGCAGCGAGGCGTGCAAGGCGTCCATGCACGAGGGCGGGCCCGGGTCGACCAGCACGATGCCGGCGGGCGTATCGATGACGCCCGCCGCAATCACGCGCGGCCGGCCGTGGAAATTCAGATCGACCAGCCTGATTCCGTCCGTGACATTCTCCATGCGTCCTCAGCGCTGCCGGCCGCCGGCTCCGAGACTATACTGGTTCCTGTAACTGCCATGGCCGACGACCGCCCGAAAACCGATCGAAGCGTCATCGAAAAGACCCGGGAGGCAACCAAGCTCCCGGATCTGTTCAGCGTCCTCCTGCTGAACGACGACTACACGACGATGGACTTCGTCGTCCAGGTGCTGGAATCGGTCTTCAACAAGCAGCCCGCCGAGGCCTTCCGCATCATGATGCAGGTCCACACGCAGGGCCAGGGCCTCTGTGGAATCTACCCTTTCGAGATCGCCGAGACAAGGGTGGCCACGGTCCACGAGCTCGCGCGAGAGGGCGGGTTCCCGTTGAGGGCGATCATCGAGAAAGCCGATTGACGCGCCCTGCGGGGCAGGCGCGAGTTCGCGTCGGCTGCAGGCGGGCCTGCGCCGGGCGTTGGGAGGGCCCGGCGGGCGATATACTGGGTGGGAAGCAGGAAAGGAAGGATGGGCGTCTTGTTCAGTACTTCGGTCGAGATGCTGCTCCATGTCAGCTACCGCGAGGCCGTGTCCCGACGCCACGCGCATCTGACGCTGGAACACTTGCTATATGTCATGGCCCACGACCTCGAGGGCGAGAAGATCCTCGTGGCCTGCGGGGCCGACATCGCGCGATTGCGCCGTGAGCTCGACGCATTCCTTCGCGAACGGGTGGAACACGTACCGGCCGGTTCCGAGAAGGAACCGGAGCAGACGCTGGCGTTCCGCCGGACCTTGCAGGCGGCGGTGCTTCACGTGCAGAGCGCGCAACGGGAAGAAGTGCGGGCCGGCGACGTGCTGGCGGCCGTGATGCAGCAGAACCGGTCCTACGCGGCCACCCTGCTCAGCGCCCACGGCGTGACCAGGCTCGACATTCTCAACTTCATCTCGCACGGCATCAGCAAGGTCCCGATCCCGCAGGCTCCCTCTCCCGAGACCCGGCGCCCGGAGGGCGAGCCGGGACAGGGCGAGGAGATCCCGGGCCCCGCCTCCGACCCGCTGGCGGCCTACACCGTGAACCTCACCGAGCGCGCCCGGGCGGGACGCCTCGATCCGCTGGTCGGCCGCACGCGCGAGCTGCAACGCACGCTGGAGATCCTCTGCCGCCGGCGCAAGAACAACCCGGTGTTCGTCGGCGATGCGGGCGTCGGCAAGACCGCGCTCGCCGAGGGCCTGGCCTCACGCCTGCTCGAAGACGACGTGCCGGAACTGCTGAAGGGCGCGGAGATCTTCTCGCTGGATACGGCGGCGCTGCTGGCCGGCACCAGGTTCCGCGGCGACTTCGAGGAGCGGTTCAAGGCGGTCATCGCCGCGCTGGCCGCGCGCCAGCTGCCGATTCTCTTCATCGACGAGATCCATGCGACGGTTGGCGCCGGCGCCACCACCGGGGGCACACTCGATCTGGCGACGCTCATCAAGCCGGTGCTGACCGCGGGCGAATTGCGGGTCGTCGGCTCGACGACCTTCGAGGAATTCAAGCACATCGAAAAGGATCGAGCGCTCGCCCGCCGGCTGCAGAAGGTGCCCGTCGACGAGCCGAGCATCGAGGAGACCGTGCTGATCCTCAAGGGCCTGCGCAGCCGGTACGAAGAGCACCACAAGGTGCGGTACTCGGACCTGGCACTCGAAGGCGCCGCGAAGCTCGCGAGCCGCCACCTGCGCGACTACCGGCTGCCCGACTCCGCCATCGATCTGCTCGACGAAGCCGGCGCACGCCTTCGGCTGCAGCCCGCGCCGGAAGGGGCGACCGACCAGCCCCGCACCGTGGAGCTGGCGGACATCGAGTCGGTGGCCGCCCGGATGGCCCGCATTCCCGAGAAGCAGGCGAGCGCCTCCGACCGGGAGCGGCTGCGCACCATGGAAGAGTCGCTCACGCGGGTGGTGTTCGGACAATCCGAGGCCGTGCACCTGGTGGCGTCCGCCATCAAGCGTTCGCGCGCAGGCCTGGGTCAGCCGGACCGGCCGGCCGGCTGTTTTCTCTTCACCGGTCCGACCGGCGTCGGCAAGACCGAACTCGCCAAGCAGCTCGCCATCCACCTGGGCAACGAATTTGTCCGCTACGACATGTCGGAATACATGGAAAAGCACGCGGTCGCCCGCCTCATCGGGGCGCCGCCCGGCTACGTGGGGTTCGAACAGGGCGGCCTGATGGTCGACGCCGTGCGCACGCATCCGTACTCGGTCGTGCTGATGGATGAGATCGAAAAGGCTCATCCCGACGTCTTCAACATCCTGCTCCAGGTGATGGATCACGCCACGCTGACCGACAACACCGGCCGCAAGGCGGACTTCCGGCAGGTCATCCTGATCATGACGTCCAACGCGGGGTCGCGCGAGCTGAGCATGCCCGTGATCGGCTTCGGGGGCGAATCACGATCGTCCGACGATCGCGGAACCACGCGAAAGTCACAGGCGAAGTCCGCCATCGAGCGCGTGTTCAGTCCCGAGTTCCGCAACCGCCTCGACGCGATCGTGACCTTCGCGGCGCTCTCGCCTGCGGTCATGGAGACGATTGTCGAGAAGTTCATCCTGCAGCTGGAGGCCCAGCTGAGCGAGCGGCGCGTGGCCATCACGCTCGAGCCCGAGGCGCGGGCCTACCTGGCACACAAGGGGTACGATCCGATCTACGGCGCACGCCCGCTCGCGCGCGTCATCCAGACGGAAGTTCGCGACCACCTCACAGATCAGATCCTGTTCGGGGCGCTCGAGCAGGGGGGCACCGTCCGGATCGCCCTCGCCGACGACAAGCTCGCCTTCTCGTACGAGGCCCCCCCGCCGTCGACAGCCGATTCGAGCAAGGTCCCTGAATCCACCACGACCTAGAACCATTTCCTGGCCCGAACCATGGACGAACGCGATAAGCCCAAGCCGGATTCCGATCTCCTTCCACCCGCCGGCGGCGATGAGGACGGCCCGGCCGCCCGGATCACGCCCCGGCGCCCCCCTGGACCTCCCGAGGGCGACATCCGCGTCGTCGACCGGAGGTGGTGGGCGCGGAAGGAATCCGCCGATTCGACCGAGCCGGCCCAGGCCTCGCTCAAGCCAACCTACGTCGAACAGCTCGAGCGGACCATCGCCGACAAGGACGAGCAGCTCCGCGAAACCATCAGCCGATACCGTGAGGCGTCGAGCCAGTTCGAAGAGGCGCGAGTGCGGTTCAGGCGCGAAGTGGGCAAAGAGGTGGAGCGCGGCAAGCGGGCCATCCTGGTCGAGCTGCTCGACGTCGTCGACAATCTGGACCGTGCCCTGGAGGCCGCTGATCGGTCAACGCAGTCGGCGGCGCTCGTCCAGGGCGTCGAGATGGTCCGATCGCAGTTCCTGGGCAAGCTCGACGGGTTCGGCGTGAAGCGTGTCGACGCCACGGGCCAGAAGTTCGATCCCGCCCGCCACGAAGCGGCGACCGTGATTCCCACGACGGATCGTGCGCGCGACGGAATGGTGGTCGGCGTCGTGCGGCACGGCTACGAGATTGCCGGCGAGGTCCTGCGGCCGGCCGTCGTCGCGGTGGCCCGGCTGACGACACCCTGACAAGGAGCTGCCTATGAAACCGCGCCGCTCGGTCGTGGTCGCATCCTGCTGTGCTTTGGCACTCTGCGGCGGCGCGATGGCGTGGGCTCAACCGTCTCGAGCCGGCGGCAGGGCCGGAGTCGAGAAGACACCGTATGGCACGACCCGGGAGGGCGCGGTGGTCGATCTCTACACGCTCACGAACAAGAACGGCCTGGTCGCGAAGGTCATCACCTACGGCGCGATCCTGACCGAGCTCCACGTGCCCGACAAACAGGGCAAGATGGCGGATGTGGTCCTGGGGTTCGGAGACCTGGCGAAGTACGAGGCGGGCCATCCCTACTTCGGCTCGACCGTCGGGCGGGTCGGAAACCGCATCGCCAAGGGACGGTTCACCCTCGACGGCAAACAGTACGTGCTGGCGACCAACAACGGGCCGAATCATCTTCACGGCGGAAACAAGGGGTTCGACAAGGTGATCTGGAAGGCGGAGCCCCTCCAGGTGCCAGACGGAGCTGCGGCCAGGTTCACCTATGTCAGCGCAGACGGCGAGGAAGGGTACCCGGGCACGTTGACCGCCACGGTGACCTACACACTGACCGATCGCAACGAACTGAAGCTGGACTACACCGCCTCAACCGACAAGGCCACGCCGGTCAACCTGACGCACCACAGCTATTTCAACCTGGCCGGCGAAGGCACCGGTGACATTCTCGGCCATGAGCTGACCATCCTCGCCGATCGCTACACGCCGGTGGACGACACCCTGATTCCGACAGGCCAGCTGGCGAGCGTGGACGGTACCGTGATGGATTTCCGCAAGCCGACGGCGATCGGCGCGCGAATCGCAAAGGTGCCCGGGGCGCCTCCCGGAGGCTACGACCACAACTACGTGCTCGCGAACAGCAGCCGCGCCCTCGCCCTTGCCGCCGTTGTGACGGAGCCCAGGTCGGGCCGCACGATGGAAGTGCTGACGACCGAACCGGGGCTGCAGTTCTACTCCGGGAACTTCCTGGATGGCACGCTGGTGGGCAAAGCCGGCGTCGCCTACAAGCAGCACTTCGGGCTCTGCCTCGAGACGCAGCACTTCCCCGACTCGGTCAACCACGCCAACTTCCCGTCGACCATCGTCAGGCCCGGGCAGGCGTACCGGACGACAACGGTCTATCGGTTCTCGGCGAGATAGCACGCGGCGAGCCGCGGGCAGATCACGGACAGCGCTCCGCGAGCCACGGGTGCCGGCGCCGGGACCCACAGGATGCGCGCCGGCCTGCTATCGTGATCTCACGTTTAGAACGGCGAGAAGCCGCTCTGCGCCATGTGATCTTCGCGGACCAGGTTGTAGAGATTCTGCAGCGCGTCGAAGTGCTGCTTCTCCCAGCTCGCGAGGAACTGATAGAAATCCTCGACGCCCTTGTCGGTGGCCTGAGTGGCCGCCGACGAGAAATACTTGATGGCGTTGCTCTCGAGCGTCATCCCAATCGACAACACGGCGGTTTCGAACTGGGCGCCCGCCGCCTGCGCCCGAAACCGCCCCGTGAACACTTGTGAGGTCAGGGCGCCGACATCGGGGGTGCGTCGCGCGAACACGAACGCGCCGACGCCCTTCTCGTCGAAGTGCGTCGCCACGTTCTTCAGAAAGGCCTGGTGCTGCAGTTCGTCGGCTGCCAGCTTCCCGAACAGTTCCTGCACGGCATCCTGTGATGCGCGCTCGGCCGTCATCGAGTAGAAGGTGTACCCGTCGACCTCGATCTGGTACGCCCTGTTGATGATCTCCAGAATAGCGTCTTGTGGTCTCATCGACGTCCTCGCTCGCCGGATTGGCCGGCACCCGGGGCAGTCACACCTTCGCCGGCACGAGCTTTTCGATCTGTTCCGCCAGCTCTTCGGCGGCCATGACCATCCCGCCCACGCGACCGTAGAAATCCACGGGTTTGCGGCCCGCGATGGCCGCACGCACGTCCTCCACCATCTGGCCGGTCGACAGCTCGGCGACCAGAATGCGGTCGGCGCGTTCGGCGGTCCGCACGAGGGCCTCCGACGGGTACGGGTACAGCGTGATGGGGCGGAAAATGCCTGCCCTGATGCCCTTGGCGCGCAGCGAGTCGACGGCCGTGCGGGCGATGCGAGCCACGGTGCCGTAGGCGACAACCAGCACGTCGAGCTCCGTGTCGGCGTTGTAGGTCTCGTGCCTGACCTCGGAGGCCATCGCCTGGTACTTGCGATAGAGCGCCCAGTTGTGCTCCTCCAGTTCCTCGGCCTTGAGGTAGAGGGAGTTGATGATGTTCGGCTGCCTGCCGCGGCACCCGGTCGTCGCCCAGGACTTCTCCGGCAGGTCGGCCGGGTCGGTGTTTCGCTTGAACTCGACCGGCTCCATCATCTGGCCGATCAGGCCGTCGCCGAGGATCATCACCGGGTTGCGGTACTTGTCGGCGAGATCGAACGCCTCGATCGTCAGGTCCGCGGCCTCCTGCACCGTCGACGGGGCCAGCACGAGCAGGCGGTAGTCGCCGTGGCCGCCGCCCTTGGTCGCCTGCAGGTAGTCGGACTGCGACGGAAGGATCCCGCCCAGGCCCGGCCCGCCGCGCATGATGTTCACGATGACGACCGGCAGCTCCGATCCGGCCATGTAGGAGATGCCCTCGGACATCAGCGATATTCCGGGGCTCGACGACGAGGTGATGCAGCGGCGGCCGGCGCCGGCGGCGCCGTAGAGCATGTTGGACGCCGCCACTTCGCTCTCGGCCTGCACGAACACCCCGCCGACCTGCGGAAGACGGCCGGACATGTATTCGGGGATTTCGTTCTGGGGCGTGATCGGGTATCCGAAGAAGAGCCTGCACCCGGCGTGGATGGCTGCCTCGCCGATCGCCTCGCAGCCCTTCATGAGTTTCTTCGCCATGTTCGTTGTCCTCCCGGTCACCGTGCAGCGACCGGCGCCGCAAACGTCCGACCGATCTCGAATCCTGTCGTCAGGCAGGCGTGATTGAGCGCGACCAGCTTCTGACGTCCCGCGAACGTCTCGGCCAGCACGCCCTTCACGATTTCGGTCTCCACCAGGCTGGATGCTCCGAGAAACGCACCGAGCGCGACCATGTTCGCGGCCTTTGCGCTGCCGGCTTCGACCGCAATCTTGTTCGCGGCCACCGGCACGACGGTAATGTCCGTGCGAGTCGCCTCACGGTTGATGAGGCTGGTGTTCACCACCAGGATGCCGCCCGGCCTGACGGCGGGCTCGAACTTGTCGATCGATTGCAGGTTCAGGACGATCGCGGCGTGAGGGTTGCGGGATATCGGCGATCCAACCGGCTTGTCGGAGAGGACCACCGTGCAGTTGCACGTCCCGCCGCGCATCTCGGGTCCGTAGGCCGGCATCCACGTCACTTCGAGACCCGACTTCATTCCGGCATACGCGAGCAGCTTGCCGATGAGCAGGACGCCCTGACCGCCGAACCCTGCCAAGATGATTTCGTTATACATGCTGTCCTCACCCTCCCGTCAGGCCACGGCTTCCGGCGCCTTGACCTCGCCGAGCGGATAGTACGGAATCATGTGTTCTTCCAGCCACTCGCAAGCCTCGTGCGGCTGCTGGCCCCAGCCGGTCGGGCAGGTCGACACGACCTCCACCAGCGAGAAGCAGACGCCGTCGAGCTGGTACTTGAAGGCTTTGCGGATGGCTTTCTTCGCCGCCATGATGTGCTTGGGTTCGTGCACCGCGACGCGCACGAGGTAGGCCGGCGTCCGCAGCGTGTTCAGCAGCTCCACCACGCGGATCGGGTAGCCGGCCAGCGTGACGTCCCGGCCGGTCGGGCACGTGGTAGCCACCTGCCCAACCAGCGTGGTTGGCGCCATCTGCCCGCCGGTCATCCCGTAGATCGCGTTGTTCACGAACACCACCGTGATCTTCTCGCCGCGGTTGGCGGCGTGCACGGTCTCCGCCATGCCGATCGACGCCAGGTCTCCGTCGCCCTGGTAGGTGAACACCGTCAGCTCCGGCCGCCCGCGCTTGATGCCGGTGGCCACGGCCATCGCCCGCCCGTGCGAGGCCTGCTGCATGTCGCAGTTGAAGAAGTCGTACGCCAGCACGGAACAGCCGACCGGCGCGACGCCGACGGTCTGTTCGCGCACGCCGAGCTCCTGCAGCACTTCACCGATTAATCGGTGGATGACGCCGTGCGTGCAGCCCGGGCAATAGGTAAAGGGCTTTTCGGTCAGGCCCTCGGTCCGCACCGTGGTCTTGCCCTTGTTCTCGACCTGCACAGCGGTGTCCGGACACACGAGCAGGCAGTACCGGCAGCCGTTGCACTTGTCGTTCACGATATGAGGGAAAAAATACCCTTTGGCATTGATGTCGGATGACATTTCCAGGACCTGCTCGGGGCACGCGTGCACACATAGCTCGCACCCCTTGCAGCGATCCCGTTCGATGATCGGCGTTGGCACGCTGGTCTCCTCTCTACACCACACTCGATCGGCGCCGGGATCCGGGCCGACGAAGCTCGATAGGCGGCGTGATGTACCGGTCGAGTGGTAGTACCGGCATCTCGCCATTGATTCGGCCGCCGACCGACTGGACCAGCCGGCCGAGGACCGCACAGAATCGGACCGGAAGGCTGGTGGCTCGCCCGACCTCACGGGCCAGGTCCACGCCCGCGTACACGTCGTCGGCCGTGGTCTCATCGATGAGGTGGCTGTTGGCCACCAAGCCGTTCACCTTCAGCCTGGCGCTCGACTCGACCTCGCGCATCATCGCGATGACGGCTTCCGGCGTCTCGGCAAACGGCCGGTTGCCGTTCACGACGAACAGAATGTCCGAGGTCGCCGGATTTTCGAATCCGGGAATGCTGCCGAGGACCCTCGAGCCGACCTCGGCGCCCCCCACATCGATGACCACGCGGCGGCGTCCCGCCGCCGCTTCTCCAATCGCCGCCCGTACCCCTGGCACAACCATGGGCAGGTCCGCCTGAAAGTACTCGCCGGTGGGCGAAACCAGCTCGATACCGCGTGCGATCAGGTCGTCCTGCGCCAGCCTGGACCGGAAATACGGTTTGACGACGTCCAGGTCGACCAGCGTGACGTGCGGATGACGCTCGCGCAGGCCAAAGGCGAGATTGACGGCGATTTCCGTCTTCCCGGAGCCAAAATGTCCAACCAGGACCGTGACGGGCGCCTCGAGCGCGTCATAGGCGGTCGGCTGATCACGGACTTCTATCATGAGGAACTGATTGCGTTCAACCTACACATGCCTGGCCGGGGATGGAGGGGCAAGCAGGACCGGGCAACACGTCGAGCCGACGTTCCTCGCTATCGTACCCCCGGCGAGCACCGATCCGTCAAGGTGATTCAGCGGGGCGTGTCCGAGCACTCTCCGCTTGCCAGATCACCCGCGGTCCGCGTACAAACGCTCCAGTCGGACCACGGGCGTCGGATATGCCGCTCTCGCTGCGGAGACCATGATGATGTTGTGGAATATCTTCCTGCTGTTCACCCGCGTGGCGCTGTTCTCCTGGGGCGGCGGGCCGGCGTCGCTGGCGCTGATGCAGCGCGAGACCACCGCGGCGGGGTGGATCACGCCCGGGGAATTCGCCGATGCCGTGGCTCTGGGCAACGCGCTTCCCGGCCCCATCGCACCGCAGGTCTCGGCATTCGTCGGCTACAAGCTGGCTGGAACGCCCGGTGCGATCGCGGCGGCGGCCGGCACGGTGCTGCCCACCACCCTGCTGATGCTCGCGATGATCGTCTACTTCTTCCGGATCAAGGACAGCCAGGCGGTGAAGGCCATGCTGACCGCGGTGCGGCCCGTGGTGGTCGGGCTGCTGCTGTGGACGGCATGGGACATGGGTCGGACGGTCTTCGGCGCCGCGCAGTCGGGCAGGACAGCACTGGCGTTCGGATGGGACCGCGTCATCATCGCGTCAGTGGCCTTCGCCGTGCTGACCTTCACGACGATCAACCCGGCGTTCGTGATACTTGGTGCGGCCGCGCTCGGCCTCTTCATCTACCGGTGACGAGCCGGCCGGCGCGCATGGCGGATGGCCTGGAGCGCGCGTCGGGGATCACACCTCGAATGGCGCGTCGAGGCGGCGAAGCATCTCCTCGTATCGCCGCTCGAGATCCTCGAGCGCAGCCTGGTAGTCGTCCTCTTCGATCTCGCCCTTCTGGCGCCGCCCGTCCAGCAGCGCGCGCTGCATCTCGTACCAGCGATCGGGGTCGAAATTGTACGTCATGGCGTCAGCGGCTCTTGCGGCCGTTCCTCGCGATGCGTGTCAGCACCGATTCCTACCAGCCCGTCAGCTTGGCCGCGTCGAAGACGGCCGTCGCCAGCGATGAGTAGTCGTCGTCTCCCCGCCCGGCGGACATCAGCGCGCTGACGTACTGCTGCACGACCGCCGCAACCGGGGCCGACACCGCCAGTTCATGGGCCGTCTGCATCACGATGCCGAGGTCCTTGTGGTAGAGCTTCGTCTTGAACCCCGGTACGTAATTGCCCTTCAGGATCCGTTCTCCGTGCACTTCGAGCACGCGGCTCGCGGCGAACCCGCCAAGCAAAGCCTCGCGGACCTTGGCCGGATCGATGCCGGCCTTGAGCGCGAGGGCGAATGCCTCGGCCACCGACGCCAGCGCGCCCCCGATGCAGATTCTGGTTGCAGGCCTTGCAGACCTGGCCGGCACCCGACTCTCCGATGTGCACGACGTGCTCGGGATTGCCCATCGTGTCCAGCAGCGGCCGCACACGTTCGAGCGCGGTGGCGTCGCCGCCGACCATGATGGACAGCGACGCTTTGATGGCGCCGATTTCCCCGCCGCTCACCGGGGCGTCGAGCATCTCGGCGCCGCGGGCCCTGGCCTCAGCGGCCATCTCCCGGGCGGTCGCGGGGGCGATGGTGCTCATGTCGACGATGACCATGCCGGGCCGAAGCTGGTCGAACACGCCGTGCGGCCCTGCGAGCACCTGCCGCACGTCGGGCGAATCGGGCACCATCGTGATCACCACGTCGGTCCGGGCAGCCACCTCCGCCGGCGTCGCCGCCTCCGTCGCACCCGCGTGGACCAGCGCCTCGACCGGCGCCCGGCTGCGGTTGTGCACGACCAGCGAGAAGCCGCCCTTGATGAGGTTGAGCGCCATGGGCCGCCCCATGAGACCGAGACCGATGAATCCAACGCGATCGGGCATCAGCTTCCTCCACAAAAGGAAAGGGGCGTCAGTACCTCAGATAGACCGTTCGCCAGTCCGTGTAGAAGTCGAGCGCGTTGGGGCCCTGCTCCTTCGGTCCGAAGCTCGAGTCCTTCGTGCCGCCGAACGGAAGCTGGTACTCGACCCCGGCACTGGGCAGATTCACCGTGACCAGGCCGGCTTCGATCTCGTTCACGAAATCGAACACCCGTGAGACATCCTGCGTCTGAACCGATGCCGACAGGCCGTAGGCGACGAGGTTGGCCAGCCGGATGGCTTCGGCAAAATCGCGTGCCCGCATCACCGAGAGCACCGGCCCGAAGATCTCCTCGCGCGCGATGGTCATGGATTCGGCGACGTCGGCGAACACGGTCGGCTCCACGAAGTACCCGTGAGCGAAGTCGCCATCGGTCAGGCGGTGTCCGCCCGCGAGCAGCCTGGCGCCTTCCTTCCGCCCGCACTCGATGTATCGCAGGACGGAATCGAGTTGCTGCTGATCGACGACCGGCCCCACCTCGACGGCGGGATCCATTCCGTTCCCGACCTTCAGTGAGCGGGTCCGCCCGACAAGCGCCTCCACGAAGGGCAGGTAGACCGAGTCCTCGACGATGACCCGGCTGGTTGCCGTGCACTTCTGTCCCGTCGACGCGAATGCCCCGTTCACGGTGTTCTCGACGGCCCGCTCGATATTGGCGTCGCCCAGCACGACCGTTGGGTTCTTCCCCCCCATCTCGAGCTGGATCCTCAACCTCCTGGCGGCAGCCTGTGCATAGAGCGCGTCGCCGACCAGGCAGGAGCCCGTGAACGAGACGGCCTTCAGGCCCGGCGCATTGATCAGCGCGGGTCCGAGTTCCGCTCCAGGCCCTGCGACGAAATTCACGACGCCTGGCGGCGCGCCGGCCTCGATGAGCGCCTGGACGATTCTCCAGCTGCTGAGAGGCGCGGCCGACGCCGGCTTGAGGACCACCGTGTTGCCGGCGACCAGGGCCGGCGCCAGCTTCCACGCCGGGATGGCGCTCGGGAAGTTCCACGGCGTCACGAGCCCGACCACGCCGAGCGGTTTCCGGACCGCGAAGGCGAACACCCGGTCCCGCTCCGACGGCGCGATGAGCCCCGGCAACCGTGCGCCTTCGCCCCCGAAGTACTTGAGGATATTGATGGCCCGACGGACCTCCCCCTTCGCCTCGGCGAGCGTCTTGCCTTCCTCCCTCGTCATCTCGGCTGCGAGGAGCTCGAACCTGCCGTCCAGGATCTCCGCGGCGCGATTGAGCAGCGCGCCGCGCGCGGGGGCCGGGGTGGCCGCCCACGCCGGGAACGCCCGGTGCGCCGCCTCGACGGCCGATGCGATATCGTCGCCCGATCCCCGTGAGAACGCCCCGACCAGCTCCCGCGTGTCCGCTGGATTCCGGTTCTCGAAATGCGTCCGGCCGGGCACCCAGGCGGCGCCGATCCGATTGAGAAACGTCTGGTCCGAGTATTCTTCCGTCACGAACGCAGCCGCGTCACCGGGATACCGCACAGGAACCTGAACACGGCGTTTCCCGCGTTCTCATACACGTGGTCGGCGCCGGGAGGCACCATGACCACGTCTCCCGGCACGAGCTTGTGCCACGTACCGTCGATCAGGACCTTGCCGGAGCCCTCGACGACGAAGTTCTCGTGCTCGTACGGGTGCGAATGATGGGGTGAATGGCCGCCGGGTGCAATCTCGACCATGCGCAGCGCATAGACCGGCGCCCCATCGTGCGCGTCATCGATCAGCCACCGAATGCTCGCGCCCTGGGCCGTGTCCCCCACCACCTCGGCGGGCACTTCCGAGTAATGGCACACTTTCGCTTTCACCTTGCTCATGATGTCTACTCCTGCGCTTGGATTCAGGCCCTCAGCATGGAAGCCAGCCTGGCCACCACCTGGCGGTCGGTTACATCGTACTGATTCTCGGGGGCAGCAGCGCACCGCCAAACGTGACCGATGGGCGCTGTCGTGTGGAGTCGTCGCGCCTGACCGTCCACGCGGCGACGTGGATCTGCGCGCAGCCGCTTCGGCGGATCACCTCGTCGGCCTGGTACGGCTTGATGCCGCCTCCCGGCATGATCTCGATCCGATCGCCGGCGTAGTCGATCAGCCGCCTGATGAGATCGAGTCCCTCATGGACCGTGTCACATTGTCCGCTGGTCAGGATCCTCGTGATCCCCAGGTCCACCAGCTCGTCGATCGCACGAAACGGATCCGGCGTCACGTCGAACGCCCGGTGGAAGACCGCCTGCCGGCTGCCGATCGTCCGCCGCATGCGCCGGCTGCCCTCCAAATCGATCCGGCCGTCATCCGTGAGGATACCGAACACCACGCCGTCGGCTCCATGCGCGACCGCGGCGTCGGCATCGCGTTCCATCACCGCCCTCTCGGCCTCGGTGTAGCGGAAGCCCCCGCCTCGCGGGCGGACCATGACGATGACGGGAATCCGGACCCGGGCCTTCGCTTCGAGCACCGTGCCAATCGAAGGGGTCAGGCCGCCGAAGAACAGCGATGAGCACAGCTCCACGCGATCCGCGCCGCCCGCTTCGGCCTCGATCGCATCGTCGATGGAGCCACAACAGATCTCCAGAAGGACTTTCCGCATCACTTCTCCCGGGCCAGCCACACCGCCATTTCGCCCTTCCCGCGATGGGCCCACGCGTAGTACGGAATCAGCGTGATCTTCTGAGGCGACTTGACGATCTGTCCGCCCTGTTCCCGGATCACGATTGCCGCGCCAGTGACCACGGTGACGCCGTTGAGCAGCGCCGGCCGCGACTCCACCTCGAGCGGCACGGCATCACCGAGCACGAGATTGCTCACGTGGCCGTCGTTGTCCGGCCACTCGGCCGCATACACCAGCGGGCCGCGTTCGACGGCCACGCGGCCCTCATCCGCTTTCACCGCGGGGTGCGCGAGCACACGGCGCGGCTCCATCGGCAGATCGACGTTCACCACGTCGCCTCGGCTCCAGGTCCTGGTGACGGGCACGTAGCCGCGATCGATCGGGGTCGCGATCCGCTGCCCGTTGACCGTCACCGAGAACGCCGCCGGCGCGCGGCCCAGGTAGCGGTAGAGATCGCTCGGCACCGGGGTGTTCCTGGCCCAGCCCGGGATCCGCACCAGCAGGGTGAAGGCGCCCGTCTTCTCGGGATCGACTCGGATTGCGATCTTGCCGGACCAGGGATACCGGGTGGTCTGCTCGAGACCGATCCTGCCGGCCGGGATGGCCACGCTGCCCTTGCCCTGGACGAACAGGTTCACATACACGCGATCGCCTGAGGCGGCGTAGGTGTAGCTCGGAATCGAGGCCAGGAAACGCGGGACGTTGCTCGGACAGCAGGCACACGCGAACCACGGGCTTCGCTCGTGCTGGCCCGATGAGGCGAGCGGGTTCGGATAGAAGAAGCGGTCGCCGGTCATGGCGACGCCCGACAGGAATCCGTTGTACAGGATGCGCTCCAGCACGTCGATGTACTTGCCGTCGCCGTGCCACAGGAACATGCGCTCGTTCCAGAGCGCGTGGGCAATCGACGCGCAGGTTTCCGCGTAGGCGTCCGCGTTGGGCAGCTCGTAATCGGGTCCGAACCCTTCCCAGGCCCCGGTCGCGCCGATTCCGCCCGTCAGGTACATCTTCCTGCCGACCACGTTTGCCCAGAGCCGGTCGATGGCGTCCACGTAGGCCTGCTCGCCGGTGAGCGCCGCCACATCGGCCATCGCCGAGTACATGTACGCCGCGCGAACCGCGTGGCCGACGGCCTCGGTCTGTTTCACGACCGGCAGGTGGTCCTGTGCATACTCGCCGTAGAGCTTGTGGCCGGCGGCGTTGCCGCGCTCGTCGAGAAAGAACTTCGCCAGCGCGAGGTACTTCCCGTCGCCGGTCAGGCGGTACAGCTTGACCAGGCCGATTTCGATTTCCTGGTGGCCCGGCACGTCGCGCCGAAGCGAGGGACCGAAGGTCCTCGCGATCAGGTCCGCACTCTTGAGCGCCACCTCGAGCAGCGTCCGCTTGCCGGTGGCCTTGAAGTGCGCCACCGCCGCCTCGTACAGGTGCCCGACGTTGTACAGTTCGTGGCTCTCCTGCTCGTTCACCCAGCGCTGCTGGCCCGCCATCTTCATCACGTGCGCCGGATCGATCGTCCGCGCCGTGTAGAGATACCCGTCGGGTTCCTGCGCCTTCGCAATCTTCGAGATCAGGGTGTCGAGGTATCGGTCGAGCGCGGGATCGGGGTGCAGCGCCAGCGAGTACGACGCCCCTTCGATCACCTTGTAGACGTCGGAATCGTCGAACGCATACCGCGAACAGAACGTCCCCTCGGCCAGCCGTCCGGCGATTTCGAAGTTCCTGACGCGCCCGGTATCCTCGCTCTGCTTGAACGCGAACGGAATGGTCACCGTGCGGTTGATCTCCAGGCGCCTGGCCCAGAACGCGTCAGACAGGGAAACGTCGGTGAACGCCACGGCGGTGATGGGATAGTCGCGCGCCGGCGCGGCTGCCCCACCGACGCCGAACGAGGTCGCCATCCATGTGGCCAGCGCGGATGCGAGCAGTCGGGTCCTCATCTTCATCGCTCCACGGAGAGATTATAGACTCCGAGGTCCTCCGGACGGGCGCCGCCGAAGCCGGCCGGAGGTCTGTGGTGCCTCGCGAGTGCAGCCACGGCCCCGTCTCCACGGCCCAGAGCGAGGCACGTCCTCCGATCCACTTCGAAATGGCGCACGAGCGCTGGTGAGGGTATACCACGCTTGACAGTCGGGATCCACGGCCGGATACTCGAAACTGAATGCACACCCCGCGCTTCCTTCTGCGTGGATTCAGGACGGCCAGGGAGCTGGCCGAGCCCGGTCTTGGCCCCCTCGAGCAGCGGGTGATGGAATTGCTCTGGGACGGCGAGGAACGCAGTGTACGGGACGTGTGCGAGCGCTTCGGCCCTGCGGTGGTGTACACCACGCTCATGACCACGCTCGATCGCCTCTTCAAGAAAGGCCTGCTCACGCGACGCAAGGTCGCACGCGCGTACCTGTATGCCGCCGCGACGACGCGCGCCGGCTTCGAGCACCGTGTCGCGGCCGACGTCGTAGCGGGTCTGCTCGAACACCACCAGAAGACCCCGTTGCCGCTGTTGTCGAACCTGGTGGAGGCGGTGGGCGAACAGGATTCGCAGCTCCTCGACGAACTGGAACGCCTGGTCCGCGAGAAGCAGAGCGAGCTGAAGAAACGGCGGACGCCATGAGATTCAGCGTGCTGGGCGTCTCGCTGGCACTCGCATGGTTCATCCTCGTCAACCTTGCGGTGTCGATCGCTGCAGGGGCGGTGGCGCGGGCAGTAATCGAGCCGGGCCGGCGCGATCCGTCCATGGGCCGCTCGGCGTGGCCCTGGCTGCTGCTCCGCGTGTCGCCGAGTCTCGCTGCCCTGTGCTTCGTGATGCTGGTTTACGCACCCGCCTATGCCCGATTCGAGCCGCGGGAGGTGACCGAGCCGCTCGGGGCCGGCTTGGCGGCCATGGTCGTGGGTGCGCTCATTGTCATCGGCCTCGCGTTGTGGCGGGGAGTGACCGCATGGCGCCGCGTGCGCCGTCTCCAACGTCAGTGGCTTCTGGGAGCGGAGATGGTCTCCAGTCCGGGAGCGCCGATTCCCGTCTACCAGATTGACGCCCCTGCGCCGATTGTCTGCCTGGTGGGTGTTTGCCGACAGCGCCTCTTCATCGCCCGCCGAGTTGCCGAATCGCTCACACCCGCCGAGCTCGACGTTGTCATCGCGCACGAACTGGCCCACCGCTCGGCCTGGGACAACCTGAGCCGCCTGGCCATGCTGGCCAGCCCGGACCTGCTGTCACTGACGTGGATTGGCTCTGCCATCGAGGGCGTCTGGGCGAGGGCTGCCGAGGACGCGGCCGACGACAGAGCGACATCCGGCGACCGTTCCAGGGCGTTGAACTTATCGGCGGCCCTGTTGAAGGTCGCCCGGCTCTCGCTGGCGTCGCCGGCAATGGCAGGACCGGTCTCGAGCCTTGACGACGGGGGATCAATCGCAGAACGAATTCGCAGCCTCGCCAGCCCCGGGGCGCACGCGCGGCGCTACGTCAATCCGCGCCATGTTCTCCTGGGGGTTGGCGCAGCCCTCACCGTGGCCTGCCTGGCGCTTCCGGAGCCCGCGCTGATGAGTGTGCATCGAGTCAGCGAGTTCCTCGTCCGGCTGGCAGCCTGATCCATCCGCCAACCCGGTATCCGGCCCGATGTGCTCGAGAACGCGAACGCTTGCGCGGCCGCTGTCCGCAATCGGGGCGTGCCTGAAAGGAAGATCGGAGCACTTGCCCTTCGGACGTGCGAGGGGCGGCTTCGTGAGTGACTTGTCTGAGCTGGAGGAGGAGGACGAGGGGGAGGCCGTCAGGCGAATCGGTAGAGCGTCATGTCGAGCTGGCGGACGCGGCTGGGCGATTCGTGCCACTGCACGAGAATGGGCCGCTGGTAGGTTCCCTCGATGATGTTCCCGCTGCCTGGCGTGTGCCGGTCCGACACGAGCAGGTTCACGTACCGCCTCATTCTGAGGAACCGGGACGCGGGCAGCGCCATCGCGCGTGCCAGCAGCCGCTCGATCCAGGAGTGTTCGAGCCCGAGCGCATCGACAAGCTGGTTGAGCGCGCGGACCAGATCATAACTGGCATAGTCCCGGGTCTTGCCGGGGATCGCACGCGGGTCCCGCAAGGCGTTGCGGCCCTTCTCGGCCATGAACCGGAGCGGGTCGCGCAGCACGTCCTTCAAGTCGTGCGTCATCAGCAGGGTCTCGTACTCGTTCACCGTGAGGCCCGCCTGTTTTTCGCCTGGCGCGAGGGAGACGCGAACACGGCCCTTCGACACGCCGTGGCGTCTGGCCATCTCCGCCACGCGTTCGTAGAGCCCAAGGGCGGGATCGCGCAGGTTGATCGAGTCAATCGGGTGGCCCGACACCTGGACTTCGAGGCGCGTCCGCCAGACCTCGATTTCCTGGTTGTAGCCCACGATCCCGGTCGTGCGCTGGCGCGGACAGCCCTGATTGACCCCGTCAAGATCCACGAGGATCACGGGAACGCCTGGCCGGTTCACGTACGAGACGCACGACCGGAGCCCGGCGGCAATGAACGCCAGGTGCGAATCCGCATTTCGCGGTTCGACCTCGCGCTGGGCATCAGACAGGTCCTCGCGCTGGTGGAGGTCGTCGTGACGATACCGCGCCCCTTCGGGGAACATGGTGCGGAACGTCTCGATGTAGTCCGTCAGGCCCTCGCCCTGGGGCCCCAGCCTCCAGGCCAGGCTCTGGTCGAGGTATCCGGCAGTCGTATGGAATGAACAGTAGAGAGCCCGAGGATAGCCGTGCAGCACGTCGCCATGCAGCTCGGCCGCTCGCGCCCGGACATCGATGGCATCGAAGCGGGCACGGGGCTGCAGTTCAACCGTCAGTTCGAGAGGTTCCAGGGCCATCGTCATCGCGTGCGGCGGTCCCCGGACCTCGAGAACCGCGACGGCGCCACAGACAAACCAGCGTATCATACTCTACTTTGCGTGGCGAAGTAATCGGAGCCTCGATCCGGCCCCTGCGGCAGCCCCTTGCAGGGATGCCGGTCTTCCCGGCATGATTCACATCCGTGAAGATACCCGTCACCAGCACCCTCGCGATCGATGATCGTCTCATCACCGAGCGGTTCGTCCGCGCTTCGGGACCGGGCGGGCAGAACGTCAACAAAGTGTCGACCGCCGTCGAACTGCGCTTCGACATCCAGGCGGCAGCCCTGCCGCCCGAGATCGCCGAGCGGCTGAGAATCCTCGCGGGTCGCCGGGTCGGCGCCGACGGCGTGCTGTTGATCGACAGCCGCGAGCACCGGACGCAGGCACAGAACCGGGAAGCGGCGCGAGCGCGGCTCGTGGCCCTTCTCAGGCTGGCAGCCAGGCGGCCGCGTCTTCGCCGGGCCACCAGGCCAGGCCGGGCCGCGGTGGAGCGGCGGGTGGCGACCAAGAAACGGCGCGGATCGATCAAGCAGTCACGCGGCAGCAAGATCGAAGACTAGCACCCGACCACCCGGGCCGGCAGCGCCTCGGCCGACAGATCCGGTCCCCGATCAAGTACCGACCGGCCAGTTCAAATCGGCTTGGACCAGGTACCTTGGTCACCGGTCACCCAGTACTTTCTACGCATGGCGGGAAATTCCGATCCGGGCCATCCTTCCCCTGGCAGGCTCGACGTGCCGAAAGCGCCGAGGCGGCCTTCTTACGCGGGTTCATTACGACTGGATCCCCCCGCTCCGGTCGAACTGCGGCATCTCGCGCTGGCCGCGCGATCCGCCGGAGCCGGCTGCATGCGAGGAATGCCTCCTTCACCGCACGACTCCCGTTCGTTGGCAAGGCCTCTATTCCCTTACGTCATTGGACTCGCGATGGTCGCCGGCGCCTCGGTCATCCGGTGGACGGCCGACGGGCTCCTGAACGATCACTTTCCCTTCGGCACCTACGTCGGCGCCGTCGTGTTCGCCACGTGGTACGGCGGCATCAGGGGGGGCATCGCCGCGATCACGGTCTCGGCATTGATCGGCGACTACTTCTTTGTCGAGCCCCGCCGGACCTTCTTCATCAGAGATGCCGACGGCGGGGCGGCGGTCCTGATGTTCATCGCGGTATCGGCCGTCATGAGCAGCCAGGTGGCGTGGTGGAAGCGATCGGACTCGCGGCGGCGGGAAAGCGAGGCCCGGCTGCGCGAACGGGCCGCCGAGATGCAGGCCATTCTCGATGCGGTCCCCGCCGTGGTCCTGCTGACGCGGGATGCGAGCGGCAACGAGATCGTGGGCAACCGGTTCTGCCAGGAGCGCCTCGGCATCGCAAGCGGCCAGAACGTCTCGCATCGGCTCGCGCCGCTCGATCGTCCGAGTTCCTTCGAGATCGCGCGCGACGGAAAGCCGGTTCCCGTCGGAGAGCTGCCGCTCCAGCGGGTGCTCGACTCCGGGGCCGAGGTTCGCGATGTCGATCTCGACATTGCGCTCCGCGACGGTTCGGGCCTCACGCTGTTCGGGAATGCGGTTCCGCTTCGAGACGACGCGGGCCGTGTGCAGGGCGCGGTCGCCGCCTTCGTGGACGTCACCGAGCAGAAGCGTTCCCAGGCCGCGCTGAATCGGGAGCGCCTCTTCCTCAGGCACATCCTCGATGCCAGCCCGTCCATCGTCATCGTCAAGGACGAAGCGGGTCGAGTCGTGCTCGCCAATGAAGCGGCCGCCCGATTCCATGGCGTGCCGGCCGCCGAGATGATCGGGAAGACCAACCAGGACTTCGAGTTTCTCGTCCGCTCCGGTCAAGCCAAAGAGCTGGACGCCGGTAATGCCGAGGCGCTGACGAGCGACGCACCCAGTTGCGCGTCGATTTCGCTGCTCTCCGCGGACGGATTTCATCATGACCTCCAGGTGACGCGCGTCCGTCTCGATGAACCAATCGGCTCGGGCTACCTGCTGATCGTCTCGGAGGATGTCACCGAGCACCGTCTGGCCGAACGGGCGCTGAAGCAGTCGTCCGAGGCGAAGGCTGCGCTGGAGGCGCAGTTCCGTCAGTCACAGAAGATGGAGGCCGTCGGACGCCTCGCCGGAGGCGTTGCGCACGATTTCAACAATCTGCTGACGGTGATCCTCGGCTACACGAACCTGCTCGAGTCGTCACTTTCCGAGCGGGACCCGCGCCGCCGCGATGCCGAGGAGATTCGGAAGGCCGGCGAGAGCGCCGCCTCGCTCACCCGCCAGTTGCTGGCATTCAGCCGGAAGCAGATCGTTCAGCCCCGGCCTGTCCTCCTGAGCGCGGTCGTGTCGAAAATGGAGAACATGCTGCGTCGCGTCATCGGCGAGGACGTCCAGTGCACCATCGTTCTCCCGCCCAGACCCGAGCCCGAGGTGATCTGCGACGGCGGGCAGATCGAACAGGTGCTGATGAACCTTGCGGTCAACGCGCGCGACGCCATGCCGGCGGGCGGCGAGCTGAGGATCGAGGTTGCCGCCGTCAAGGCCGGGCCCAGCAGGCCCGCTCAGCGGCTCTCCATGCCTCCGGGACGTTACGTGCAACTGCTGGTCTCCGACTCCGGCTGCGGCATGAGCGAGGAGGTCAAGTCACACGTGTTCGAGCCGTTCTTCACCACCAAGGAGCATGGCAAGGGGACCGGGCTCGGGCTGGCCACCGTCTACGGCATTGTCAAGCAGCATGACGGGTTCATCGACTTCGAGACCCGCCCGGGCGATGGAACGACGTGGTCGATCTTCTTCCCGGTGCGCAAAGCCGGCGAGGCGACACTGCGCCCTGAAACGCCCCAGGCTGACCTGCCCGAGGTCGCCGCCAGAGTGCTCGTGGTCGACGATGACGATGGGGTGCGGCGGCTGACGCGCCGGATGCTCGAGGAGCAGGGCTTCGAGGTTTTCGACGCGCAGTCCGGCGAGCGTGCGCTGCGCATGATCGCGGAGCTGGTCAGGCCGATTGACGTCCTGCTGGCCGACGTCGTCATGACCGGGATGAACGGTCCGACCCTGTATGCCACGATGCGCCAGTCCTGGCCCAATCTGCGGGTCCTGTTGATGTCGGGCTATACCGGCGAAGCCCTCGGCGCCAATGGCGTCGTGGATCCCGACACCCCGCTCATCATCAAGCCGTACAACGTCGAGCGGTTGTCCGCCAAGATTCGTGAGGTCCTCAGCTCGCCGCCGTGGATGGGCTACCAGTCCCCGGCCGAGGCCTCTGCGGCACGATCCGAGTGAGGAGGTCGGAAAGCTCCTTCGCCGTAGGCCTGCGCTCGGGATCCTTCGACAGCATCCGTCCGACCAGTTCATCGAGGCCCGCCGGCAGATTCGCGCTGTGCGCGGAGAGCGGCGGCGGCTCCGAGGTCAACTGCATCATCGCCACGACGTACCTCGCGCTGTCGCCGGTCTGGAACGGCGAGACCCCACTGAGCATCCGGTAGATGACCACGCCCAGGCTGTAGACGTCGGATCGGCCGTCGTAGGGCCGGTTCAGCAGTCGCTCCGGCGCCATGTACGCCAGCGTGCCGATGACCGTATCGCCCAGCGTCACGGTCGCCTGGGTCTGGTCCCCGGCGGGGCCCCAGATCTTCGACAGGCCGAAATCCAGCAGCTTGACGACTTCTCCGTGCCGAGCCTGATGCAGATAGATATTCTCGGGCTTGATGTCGCGGTGAACGATGCCGGCCGCGTGGAACTCGGCGAGGGTCTCGCACACCGGCACGAGGATCTCCACCGTCCGCTCCGGCGTGAACGGGCGCCTGTCGGCGAGTTCGGCCGCGAGCGTGTGTCCCTGCAGCAGCTCCATCACCAGGTACGCGATACCCGTGGACGAGATGCCGTTGTCGTGAATCTCGACGACGTTCGGATGCTTGATGCGGCTGGCGGCCACGCCCTCCTGCCTGAAGCGCTCGAGGGCGTCGGGCGTGTCGTTGCCGGACATGGGCCGGAAGACCTTGATGGCGACCGGAAGATTCAGCCCGAGATGCGTTCCGCGGAACACCGCACCGAAGCCTCCCGTCCCGATCTTCTCCTCGAGGCGGTATTTCCCGTCGAGCAAGGTGCCCGGCAGCGCCTCGGCCAGCGCCGAGAAGACCAGGTCCGTTCGCCGCTGGGCCTGCGTGAGTTCCTCGTTCTTCCTGACCAGTTCCTCGTTCTGCCGGCCGAGATCCTTCTGCAGCCGTGACAGCTTGAGTTGATTCTCGACACGGGCGATCACTTCATCCGCCTGGAACGGCTTGGTCACGTAGTCGACGCCCCCGGCCTTGAAGGCCTGCACCTTGCCGAGCGTATCGTCGAGCGCGCTGATGAAGATGACGGGAATCTGACTCAACGACTGGTCGGACTTCAGCTGCTGGAGCACCTGGTACCCGTTCATGTCGGGCATCACGATGTCGAGCAGGACCAGGTCGAAGGGCTGGCGGGACAGCAAAGCCAGGCCCTGCCGGCCGCCCGACGCCGTGGTCACGTGGTGCCCGTGACGTTGCAGGTACCGGGACAGGATGTCGCGATTGGTTTCGTGATCGTCGATCACGAGCAGCCGGCCGGCGTCGGGGTCCTGCGAGGATGGAAGGCCGGGCCGCACGGCAGGCGACGGGGATACGTGATCGTCCTCGCCGGGGTCGGTCCCGGCTGACGCCGCGCCATCTGCCCCGGCCGGCGGGACACCAGCCGACAGCGGATCGGAGTCGATCAGCGCAAGCATCCGCAGCCCGGCATCGCGGATACGGCGAATGTCGGGGACCCCATCGGACAGCCCCGCGGATCCGGCCATCTCGAGGAGCCCGTTGGTCAATCCGATCACCTGGTCGAGAGCCGGCCGCACGCGTTGCCGCATCGAGCGTCCAACCTCGGCGGGATCCGGTTCCGGCTCACCCTCCGGCGTCGGATGAAGCAGCTCGTCGACCAGGGCGATCAGGCGCATCCCTCCGTCACGGATCTTCCGGAGATCCCCGGGGATCGCGGGCCGTCCGCTCCCTTCGGTGTCCTCCAGCAGCATCTCGCTGTAGCCGATGATGGCGTTCAGCGGGGTGCGCAGATCGTGGCGCAGTCTTCTGATGGCCGCGGCGCCACCCGACGAGATGTCTGGTGGCACCTGCAGCGAGACGCTCGTCCTCGATCATGGGGATGATCCGTTCCTGATGAGCGAGTCGATCTTGGCGAGCAGCCGGACCAGGTCGACCGGCTTGGTGTCGTAGTCGTCACAGCCCGCCTCCATGGCCCGCTCGCGATCGCCGGACATCGCGTGGGCCGTCAACGCGATGATGGGGATCGAGCGGGTCTGGGACGAGGACTTGAGCAGGCGGGTCGCTTCCCACCCGTCGAGGTCGGGCAGGCTCATGTCCATGAGGATCAGGTCCGGTGTTTCCGTCTCGCCCATCGAGACGCCCGCCTTGCCGTCGACGGCGCAGACCACCTGGAATCCCCGGCGCTCGAGGCGCCGGGTCAGCATGTCGCGGTTCATGTCGTTGTCTTCGACCACCAGTATCTTCGGCATGCGGTGACGTGAGCTCCTATGGGTTGAGAGCTGGGGTCAGCCTCCGGTGTTTCGCCAGAATGGCCAGCAGGCGATCCCGCTCGATCGGCTTGGTCAGGCACTCTGACGCCCCGAGGGCGTAGCCCATGCTCTTGTTGTCGGTGATCGTCAGGAGGATGACCGGGGTGTCTGCCAGATCCGGATCGGATTTCAGCGCCGTGAGCACCGACCACCCGTCCAGGCCAGGCATGATGACATCCAGCGTGATCGCGTTCGGACGGACTTCCCTGGCCAGGCGGAGGCCTTCTTCGCCGCTCGACGCGGCCACCACGCGGTAGCCCTCCCGGCCGAGGAAGCTCTGCATCAGGTCACGGACGACCGGATCGTCGTCGATCACGAGCGCGGTCATCGGCGCCGGCACCGCCGGATCCGGATTCGCCGGGGCGGCGGGCCCGGACACGCTGGCATCAGAAGGCGCGGCCGCCTTGCGGTCCCGCACATCGGCCGGCAGCCTGACGGTGAAGGTGGTGCCCTTTCCCGGCTCGCTCTCCGCGCGGATGGTTCCGCCCATCATCTCGCAGAACTTCCGCGTGATGGTGAGGCCGAGCCCCGTCCCGCCGTACTTGGCGGCTATCGAGGCGTCCGCCTGGGTGAATGATTCGAATACCCGCGAGAGCTGTTCGGGCGTCATGCCGATGCCCGAGTCGCAGACGCGGAAGCTCAGCCACGCGGGCGAACCGTCCCGCGAGGCTTCGATCGTGATGTGGCCGGCGCTGGTGAACTTGCTCGAGTTGCTCAGCAGGTTGAACAGCGCCTGGCGCACTTTGGTCAGGTCCGCGTGCATCGCGCCGAGATCGGACCCGCAGCGGATCTCGAGCGTGTTCGCGTTCTTCTCGACCAGCGGCTGGATCGTCGTGGCAACGCCGTGGAGCATGGCCTCGACGTCGAACGTCTCGAGGTAGAGATCCATCCGGCCCGCTTCGATCTTGGAGAGGTCGAGGATGTCATTGATGAGCGACAGGAGATGGTGACCCGCCGCGTGGATCTTCTTCAGATCGGGGACGGACGCGTCCTGTCCCCGGCCTTCGGCGTCCTCGATCAGCATTTCGCTGTAGCCGATGATGGCGTTCATCGGCGTGCGCAGCTCGTGGCTCATGTTGGCGAGAAAGCCGCTCTTGGCGCGGTTGGCCGATTCGGCGACGTCCCGCGCGGCGCGCAGCTCCTCGTGACGGCGTTCCAGTTCCTGGTTCACCTGGGTCACCTGGGTGCGCGCGTCGAGGAGGTGGTTCCTCATCTCGTTGAACGCCCGCGCGAGCTCCCCGAGCTCGTCCTGGCTGCGAATCGAGATCTCCTGGTCGAGATCGCCGCTTCCGATCAGGGCCGCGCCCTGTTCCAGCTGCCGGAGGCGGCGGACCAGGTACCGCGACATGCGAAACGCGATGGCGGCCGCCACCACGGCCGACACCACGAAGATGACGATCGTGATTTGCGCCGTCACCCGCGCGACCGAGTAGAAGTGCTCGCTGGCCTGCTCCACCAGGTGGCGCTCGTCGCGCTGCAACCCCGGCAGGAGTTCCTGCACCAGGCGCTCGCTGAGCGGTTCGGCGCGGACCACCAGCTCGGTGATGGCCTTGGACTGCCGCACTCCGAGGTTCTCATAGAACACGCGCCAGCTCGCCGAGAGGCTCTTGAACACCCCGTCGAATTCCTCGACCCGGGCGCGCTCGACCACGTTCGAGAGATCGCGCAGCTGCCCGATGTCGCGGCCGATGGCATCCAGCTGCGCACCGAACCGGGTCGTGTCGGCTGCCTTGGCGCCGCTCGGCGCCGATTCGGGCAGGATCTGGCTGAGGAGTGTGACCTGCCGCTGGACGTCGTTCAGATCCTCACGGATGGAGGAGAGGACGAGTTGACGTGCGCTGGCACGCCGCAGCTCTTCGACGGTTTCCTGGCGTCTGGCGTTGCTCCAGAAGAAGACGATCAGGTTCAGCCCGGTCAGCACCAGGACCAGCAGGAACGACAGCGTCATCCGCCGTCTGATGGTCATGCTTCCTCCAGCCCGCAGCCACGTGACCCCCGGGGCGGTCACGAACCGCTAGTGAAGCGGATAGCCTTTCTCGCCCGGAAGCCTGCCGTCGATTCGCAGGACCTTCAGCCCCTTTGGCACCTGCGTCGCGTCGACGAACGCCACGGCGCCCGGGATGTTCGCCACCAGCTCGGTGGCCGTCTCGTTCGAGTACACGATCTTCGGACCGCTCGGGGCCTCGGCACGGAACACTTTCTCGATCCAGTAGCGGCGGAACTCTGCCTCGCTCATCCGGTACACGGTTTTCAGGATGACCTCGCGTTCGCGCGCGGCCGGAGCGCGCATCAGGAGCGAGACGCGAAGGCCGGGCGTCCAGAACTGGCGGTCCCCCATCAGGAGCTCGCGGACTTCGACGAAGGTCAGGTTGTCGACCGGCACGTCGGGGCGCACCACCACCGCCACGTCACTGGGAGCAGCCTGGGCGTCTGCCCGGCCGGGACCTGTGGCCAGGACGCCGAGCATCAGCAGTGCGATCGTCACGACGCCCGCGATCGCGGATCGTCCGGGGCGCGCGCCCGCCGGGACGCTGCGGCCCGCCGTGAGCGGGAGAAGACGGGGAGGAACCGCGCGATGCCGTATCTCGCCCATGAACACCCTCCGGACGTGGTGTCGCCGACCCCTAAAAGGTGAACGAGAGCTGAGCCGCGACGCTGTTGTAGCTGCTCAACTGCCGCCGCATGGTGCGGTCGAATTGAATCTTGAGGGCGATGAATTCGCCCGCGTCGTACCGGACGCCGACCGATGGGCCGTGCTGCAGGCCGACATCGGGATAGAGCACGTCACCCTCGGGAACGTTCACATACTGGTACCGGAAGTAGGGGCGGAACTCATCGAACTTCTTCGACACCTGCGTGTAGAAGCCAGTCGTGTTCATCGCGTGATCGGCTCCCTCGCTGAGGTTTCGAATGACGACCACCTCGTTGAGCCACTCGGCGTCCGTCGTCTGGTACACCGCATGAGCCGACATGATGGTCTGCCCGATCGTCGGCAGCCCCGCCGGCGTCAGCTTGTCGAAATAGACGGACACCCCGGCCTCGAACCCGGAGAGCTTCGCCGGGCGCGACAGCAGGGCCAGGTTGATGGCCTTGTTGCTGTTTTCGTCGACCAGGTTCTGGACGGGCTCGTCGAGGCGCGACCGCGACGTTCGCCCGTTCCCGATTTCCGCGACGTACCGCAACCCGAGTTCGCCCGACGGGATGCGGCCGCTGACCGAGATGCCGACGTTGTGAATCGGCAGAATCCCGCCCTTGTCTTCGAACTCGAACAGGAACGGCCTGCCGACCGCGGTTTGCATCCACGTGCTGTGGTGATACGCCGTGTTGTACCAGCCAATCGCCGTGTGGTAGCGGCCCACGCTCACGCTCAGGTAGTCGCTCGAGGTCCAGTGAAAGAGCAGACGCTCGAGGTCGACCCCGACCGTGTTGTGGTCGTCGGCTTCGGCGACCACCTCGGCGAGCACGCCCGCCCGATCAGAAATCTTGGAGGTGATGAACAGGTTGAACTGGCCAAGCGAGAACGTGTTCGACGTGCCCGCCAGGTCGGAGGCGTGAAAGGTCACATCGGAGAACCCGCGGAACTGCATCGTCGGGAACCCCGAGGCGTCGCCCGGCTCCATCCCTGTCATCCCTTGCCGGGCCGATTCCGCGGCTGGCTGGCCGGTCGGATCGGGTGCGATGCGGACTGGAGGGTCCGTCGCGGGCTGGTTCACGGGCGGCCCGGGAGGTTGACCGGGCGGCGTGGCGAGCCCAGCGGCGATCGCCGCGCATGACTGGTCCCGTTGAGACTGGGACTGCGTCAGGCAGACGACTGCTCCCTGACTGGGATGGCTGGCGGCGAACACTTGCTGCGCCAGCGCGGGTTGGACAAACAGCGGCACCAGGACGGCAACCCACCGCATCCGGAACCTCCCTCACCCTGGCCGTTCGACCCGTGACCCCCGGGGGTATCCTCGAACGCCCACGCCGAAACAACCGTCGCGCCGCAAAGCATATCATCTTTATCGGAGATTACGCCAGCCCTGATGTGAGATCGGGATCTTCTGGTGGATGACGGGGACGGAAGGTGGTGCCGGGGGAGGGAGTCGGACCCTCACGGCCCTTTCGGGCCTCAGGATTTTAAGTCCTGTGCGTCTGCCAGTTTCGCCACCCCGGCGGCGGGCCCGCGCGGTTAGTGTCTCACAAATTCTCACCGAAGCGGCCCCAGGCGCCTGCGCGCCGCCAGCCGCGAGCCGCGAGCCTAGTGGTGCCTCCCCAACTGCTTCGTGAACACCTCGACATCGGTCGTCGGCTCATCGCAGACGAACCCGCGGCAGACATACGCCGTCGCGCGACCCTCCTGCGCGGTCAACGAGCCAATCGACGGGATGAGCCTTGCGAGATCCCGCTGCCCGTCACCAGGCGCCACCGGAACGATGACTGAAAAAGGCGTGTAGGTCCGCGCCAGCACGCCCCTCATCGCCCGCATGGACTGGTCGTCGCCTCGCCCGACCAGCACGATCTGCCGGAGCCCGTGGTGATACGCGGCAAGATTGGCGAGCATCATCGGCGCGCTGCGCGGAGACCTGGTCAGGACGCCCTGCTGCGCGCCAAGCGTGGCCCCGATGCGCGGCCGCCACCGATCCTCGCCGGTGAGCTGCGCGATCGTCAGCAGGTTCGAAACCGCCAGGGAACTGGCCGACGGTTCGGCGCCGTCGGAGTCCTCCTTGATGCGCAGGATCACGGAGGGGTCGTTCCCGGTCGTCCCGAACCACCCCCCGCCCGATTCATCCCAGAACAGGTCGTCCATCCGCGCCTGTAGATCCAGCGCCCACTCCAGCCACCGGGCGGCGCCGCTCGCCTGGAACAGTTCAAGTAAACCGAACACGAGGCTCGCATAGTCCTCGGCGTACGCGTCGATGCCGGCCTCGCCGTCACAGTATCGGCGCAGCAGGCGCCGGCTCTCGCTCGTCCACATCGTGTCGCGCAGAAAAGTCGCGGCGCGCTCGGCTCGAGCCAGGTGCTCGGGCGATGCAAGGACACGAGACGCGCGAGCGAACGCCGCGATCATCAATCCGTTCCAGCCGGTGAGGACCTTGTTGTCGAGATGAGGCCTCGGCCGCCGGTTCCGGGCAGCGAGCATCGCGCGCGTCACGCGCGCAATCCGGGCCGACACCTCGCTCTCGGACAGGCCATGGCTTTGTGCAATCGCGGCCACGTTCCGGGCCAGGTACAGCAGGTTCTTCGTGCCGAACTCGTCCTGCGGATCCGCCGGAGCGTTGCCTCCGGGCAGGATTCCGAATCGATCGCGAATCACGGGCGCATCGGGGCCCGCGATCGCTTCGATTTCCTCGAGGCCCCAGAGGTAGAACGCGCCCTCGCGGGCGTGCGCATCAGGCTGCCCGACCGCCTCCGGCGGCAGGCTGTCGGCATCTTCGGCCGAGAAGAAACCGCCGCGGGCGTCGGAAAGGTCGCGAGCCACGTACTGCAGCGTCTCCTCAGCCACCTCGGCAAACCCGGCATCAGGCCTGATCTGCGCGGCCTCGAGATACGCCAGCGCCAGCTGTGCCTGGTCGTACAGCATCTTCTCGAAGTGCGGCACGCGCCATGCGGCGTCCACCGAGTAACGATGGAATCCCCCGCCGAGGTGATCGCGCATTCCGCCGCCCGCCATAGCCTGAAGCGTGTGCGCGGCCATCTCGCGTGGCGCCGGGTCTCCCGTTCGAGCCGACTCGCGAAGAAGGAAGACGAGCTCGCTCGGCCGCGGGAACTTCGGGGCCTGGCCGAACCCTCCATGCCTCGAATCGAACGAGGCGGCGAACTCCTGGACGGCTGCGGCCAGCGCCTCCGGCCCCGGCACGGCATCCGGCTGAGCGGAGGCAACAATCCCGCGGAGCCGTTCGGTCAGCAGGCCGGCCGACTTGAGCACCTGTTCGCGCTCATCGTTCCACGCCCGGATGATCTCTTCGAGGACCTCCCGCAAGCCCGGACGCCCCCATCGCGATGCCGGCGGAAAGTATGTCCCTCCGTAGAACGGCTTCAGATCCGGCGTCAGCCACACGCTCATCGGCCAGCCGCCCGATCCTGTCGTGGCCTGCACGAACGTCATGTAGACACGGTCGATGTCCGGCCGCTCCTCGCGATCGACCTTGATGGACACGAAGTTCCGATTGAGGATCGCGGCGACGCCCTGGTCCTCGAACGACTCGTGCGCCATGACATGGCACCAGTGACACGTCGAGTAGCCAATCGACAGGAAGATCGGTTTGCCGTCGCGGCGTGCGAGGTCGAAGGCCTCTTCGCCCCACGGGTACCAGTTCACCGGGTTGGCGGCATGCTGCCGCAGGTACGGGCTCTTCTCGCGGGCAAGGCGGTTCATCGGAGGAACCTGCTCGGGCATGGCGTCCTCTGGTGCGGCGGCCCGCCATCCGGGGACCTCGCGCGCGGTCAGGCCGCCCGGCTACAGCCCGGTCGTGGTCAGCTCGTACCTGGCGCGGCGAGCCTTCGCATAGAACGCCGTGAACTCGACGCCGTAAAGGAGGATGACTGCCGAGATGTAGACCCAGAAGAGGAAGAGCACGACGGTTGCGATCGACCCGTGGACGCTATACCCGGGCCCCTGACGAACGTACCACGAAAACGCCTCCAGGGCGACCTTCCACAACAGCCCGGTCAGCAGGGCTCCAGGCCACACGTCCCTCAAGCGAACCTTGGTGTTGGGCACGAAGTAGAAGATCATCCCGACCACGCCCACGAACAGGAGATAGGCGGACAACCGCGCGCCAAGACCGCTCAGCGTGACGAGCATGGGAAACTGATCCCACTGCGACGCAAACCAGGACGTCCGCGCGATTTGCGCCGCGCTGACGAGCAGCAGCGCCACCGTCAGCATCAGGCCTGCCGCGCACATCATCAGGAACGAGAACAGCCGGTGACCCAGGAAGCTGCGCGGCCGTTCGACGCCCCACGCGTGGTTGACGGCCGAGGTGACGGCGCCAAAGACGCCGAGTGACGCCCAGACCAGCGCCAGGCCGCCGCCGATGCCGATGGTCACGCGGGTCCGCCGGAACGCGTCGAGTTGCGCGGTGATGAACTCGAGCTGTGTCGGAAAATGGCGGAGGACGTAGTCGAGAACCTTGGTCCGATCCGCTTCGTCGGCAGTGATGCTGCCCAGGACCGAGAACGACAGCAGCAGGAACGGGAGGAACGACAGCAGCGAGTAGTAGGCGATCGATGCGGCGTGCGTCAGATCGTCGCCGCTGTACACGCCCACGATGCCGCCCCAGGTGGCCCGTGCGATCAGGATCGCGCCTTCGCGCGCCTGCCCCGTCAGGCGATTCACCCGTTTCACGAGGGGCGCGCCGGGATCATGCGTGACCGTGTCGGCAGCCATCTGGACCTGGGATCGGCTTAGAACATCGACGGCGAACGCCGCGCCGCTCCGGCTCCGCCTGAGGTGCGCGCCGAGGAGGGCGCCAGGCTCTCGATCGCATGCCAGCCTTCCTCTGCGGCCAGGCGCGCCTTCTCGACCGCGCTCCGAAGCCTGCGCATCTCGCGCACCACGTCGTCCAGTCCGGGCTCGAGCCGGCTTCGCAGCCGCTGTCCGTCGTCGGTCAAGTACAAGTAGCCGGCCACACCGCCGGCCACGGCCCCGATCATGGCCGACAGCAGGATCCGCGATCGATCATCCACGCGTCCTCCTCGTCCGGATCCGTGCCCACAAGGGGCGGATCCTGTGAGAACAATACCGCAAGCGCCACGCGCCTCCAAGCGCGGCAGGTATAATCGCACTCATGGACGTCCTGGAGACGCACGTCGATCGCACGTCGCCGGAATTTGCCGCGAATCAACACCGGTTCGAGACGCTGCTCGCCGATCTGCGCGCGCGTCTTGCGGCGGCCCGCGAAGGCGGAGGGGCGCGGTACCTGAAACGCCATCACGATCAGGGCAAATTGTTCGTGCGCGACCGGATCGATCGGCTGCTGGATCCCCAGTCGCCCTTTCTGGAGCTGTCGGCACTGGCGGCCAACGGCCTCTACGATGGCGACGCGCCCGCGGCGGGCGTGGTGACCGGAGTCGGCCGCGTGTCTGGCCGCGAGGTGATGATCATCGCCAACGACGCGACGGTGAAGGGAGGCACCTACCTTCCGATGACGGTGAAGAAGCACCTGCGCGCCCAGGACATCGCGCTCCAGAACCGCCTGTCGTGCATCTACCTGGTGGACTCCGGCGGCGCGTTCCTGCCGCTGCAGGACGAGGTCTTTCCGGACCGCGACCATTTCGGACGCATCTTCTTCAACCAGGCGCGGATGTCCGCCGAGCGAATCCCGCAGATTGCGATCGTCATGGGCTCGTGCACCGCCGGCGGCGCGTACGTGCCCGCCATGTCGGACGAGACGGTGATCGTCCGCGGCACCGGCACGATCTTCCTGGGCGGACCGCCGCTCGTGAAAGCCGCGACGGGCGAGGAGGTCAGCGCCGAGGACCTCGGAGGCGCCGACGTCCATACCCGCCTGTCCGGAGTGGCCGACTACCTGGCCGACGATGACGAGCACGCGCTGCGCATCGCGCGAACCATCGTGTCGACGCTGAACACGACCAAGCGCCTGCCTCCCGATCTCGACAGCCCGGAAGATCCCCTCTACGATCCCCGCGAGATTTACGGTATCGTCTCGGCCGATCCGCGCAAGGGATACGACGTGCGCGAGGTCATTGCCCGGATGGTCGACGGCTCGCGGTTCGACGAGTTCAAGGAACGCTACGCGCCCACCGTGGTCACCGGGTTCGCACGGATCCACGGGTTCCTGGTCGGGCTGGTGGCGAACAACGGCGTGCTCTTCTCGGAGTCGGCGCTCAAGGCGACGCATTTCATCGAGCTCTGCAACCTGCGCGGCGTGCCGCTGATCTTTCTCCAGAACATCACCGGCTTCATCGTCGGCAAGCAGTACGAGCGGGCGGGCATCGCGAAGGACGGCGCGAAGATGGTGCACGCGGTCGCCAACTCGGTGGTCCCCAAGTTCACCGTCATCATCGGCGGCTCGTTCGGCGCCGGCAACTACGGCATGTGCGGCCGGGCCTACGACCCGCGCCTGCTCTGGATGTGGCCGAATGCGCGCATCTCGGTGATGGGCGCCGAGCAGGCCGCCGGCGTGCTGGTAACCGTCAAGCGCGATCAGCTTGCGCGCAGCGGCGCCACGCTCGGCGCGGAGGAGGAAGAGGAGATTCGCCGCCCCATCATCGAGAAATACGAGCGCGAGGGCTCGCCCTACTACTCGACCGCGCGGCTGTGGGACGATGGCATCCTCGACCCGCTCCAGACCCGGGACGCCCTGGGGCTCGCTCTGGCGGCGTCCTGCAACGCCCCCATTCCCGACGCCCGGTTCGGCGTCTTCCGGATGTAACCATGAGCTATCAGTTCCTGGTGGTCCGGCGGGACGGTCCGGTAGAACGCGTGACGTTGAACCGGCCAGAGGTCCGCAACGCGTTCAACGAGGTCGTCATCGACGAACTGGCGGCGTGGGCCGCCTCCGCCGCAGGGCCGCTCGGCCCGCGCGTCGCGGTGCTCGGTGGCGCCGGCAAGTCCTTCTGCGCAGGCGCCGACCTTGCCTGGATGTCGAGGATGGCGCGGTACTCGCGCGAGGAGAACCTTCGCGACGCCGGCCAGATGGCCCGCATGTTCGCGGCGCTCGATGCGCTCCCCATCCCGCTCATTGGCCGTGTTCACGGCGCGGCGCTTGGCGGGGGATGCGGCCTGGCGGCGGTCTGCGACATCGTCGTCGCCGCCGAAGACGCGATGTTCGGATTCACGGAGGTCAAGCTCGGGATCGTCCCGGCGGTGATTTCCCCGTTCGCGCTGGCGAAGATCGGCCGTTCAGCCGGTCGCGAACTGTTTCTGACGGGGGCGCGGTTCCCGGCCTCGCGCGCCCTGTCCATCGGACTGGTTCACACGGTGGTCCCCGCCGAGAGGCTGGATGCCGCCGTTGACGCGCATGTCGCCGAAGTCCTGGGCGCCGGGCCCGAGGCGATCGCGGCTGCCAAGGAACTCGTACGGACCGTTCCTGACCTGACGCCGAGCCAGGCTGAGGCTCGCACGACCGAGGTCATCGCCACGCGGCGCGCCTCGGCGGAGGGACAGGAAGGCATCCGCGCATTCCTCGAGAAGCGGAGGGCGGCTTGGCGAGCAGACTAGGCAGCCTCGCGGACGCGAGATCGAGTTCGTTTCGTAAGACCACCCACATGATTCGACGAGTGCTGGTTGCCAATCGCGGCGAGATTGCGCTGCGCGTGATCCGGGCGTGCGACGAGCTGGACATCGAGTCGGTCGCCGTCTACTCCGAGGCGGACCGCGGCGCGCCGTTCGTGCGCGCCGCGTCCCGCGCGATGCTGCTCGGCCCCGCTCCCTCGGCCGAGAGCTACCTCTCCATTCCGAAGATCGTCGCAGCGGCACGGGAGGCAGGCGCCGACGCGGTGCACCCCGGATACGGGTTTCTGGCCGAGAACCCCGCGATGGCCGCGGCCTGCGAGGAGGCGGGGCTTCTCTTCATCGGTCCTCCGGCGGACGTGATCGCACGGATGGGCTCGAAGATCGAGGCGCGCCGCCTGATGCAGCGGGCCGGGATTCCGGTCGTACCCGGCGAGGCCCCCGATGACCAGTCGGATGGCGCGCTGGCCGACGCGGCGAGACGGGCGGGGTATCCCGTGCTGGTGAAAGCCTCGGCGGGCGGCGGCGGCAAGGGGATGCGCGTCGTGCGGACCGAGTCCGAACTGGCCGACGCGCTGGCGGGCGCCCGGCACGAGGCGGGCAGCGCCTTCGGCGATGCCACGCTGTATGTCGAGCGCCTCATCATGCGGCCGCGCCACGTCGAGATTCAGCTCATGGCCGACCATCACGGCCACGTCGTCCACCTGTTCGAGCGCGACTGCTCGGTGCAGCGGCGGCACCAGAAGATCGTGGAAGAAACGCCGTCGCCGATCCTCACGCCCGCCATGAGGGCGAAGATGGGATCCGCCGCGGTGGCGGCAGCGCAGGCCGCAGGCTACCGCAATGCCGGGACGGTGGAGTTCCTCGTCGAGGGCCAGGGCGATCAGGCCCGGTTCTACTTCCTCGAGATGAACACGCGGCTGCAGGTCGAGCACCCGATCACGGAATGTGTGGTCGGCGTTGATCTCGTGCGCGCACAGATCCTGGTGGCTGCAGGCGAACCCCTGCCGTGGAGACAGGAAGACCTGGCGCAGCGGGGCCACGCGATCGAATGCCGGATCTGCGCGGAGGATCCCGCTCAGGGCTTCCTGCCGCAGGCCGGCAGGCTGGTCGTGTATCGCCAGCCGGTCCGCCCGGGCATCCGCATCGACAGCGGCGTGGAGGAAGGCGGCGAGGTTCCCGTGTACTACGATTCGCTGATGGCCAAGCTCATCGCGTACAGCCGAGACGCGAGAGACGGCCATCACACGAGCGCGTGAAGCGCTGCGCGACTTCCCCATCCTGGGCCTGGCGACCAACATTCCGTTTCTGCTCCGGGTGCTGGAGCAACCCGAGTTCCTGGACGGCACGTTCGACACGGGATTCCTCGACGCCGAAGGGACCTCACTTGCTCGCCGGCAGCCCTTGCCGGCCTCGGCCCTGGCCGCGGTGGCCGTGCACCGCGAGCAGGAGTTGCCGCAGCCGTCAAATGGCAACGGCCCCGTCTCAGTCCCCGATCCATGGACGAGGCTCGTTGAGTGGCGGAGCCTCGGCTGATGGCACCTCCAAGGAAGCTCTCGCTGAGAGTCGGCGGCGGAGACGCCCCGGTCGGTGCGTCGGTGGACGGAAACCGCGTGCAGATTGAAGGCGCTGACGCTCCGTTCACCGTCGACCGCACGCATGACGGCTCCTACCTGGTGAGCGATGGAGCGCGGACATGGACGGTCTTCGTCGCCGGCCCTCCCGAGTCGTGCCAGGTGTTCGTCGAGGGCGTGGCCGGCCAGGTGGAAGTCCTCTCGGAGAATGCGCCCCGAAAGCGCGCGCGGGCCGCGCATGCCGAGTTCGCCACCTCACCCATGCACGCCACGGTGCTGCAGGTGCTGGTCGAGGTCGGCCAGGCCGTCAGCGAGAGCCAGGTCGTCCTGAAACTGGAAGCCATGAAGATGGAAATGCCGGTTCGGGCGCCGAGAGCCGGCGTGGTCACAGCCCTGCACTGCAACGTGGGTGAGCTGGTGCAGCCCGGCGTTCCGTTGATCGACATCGCGTAGGACCGCGAAGGCGCTCCTTCCATTCAATGCCATTCATCGACGCCGCGGGCCACCGGATCGAGTACGAACCGATCGGCGATTCGCCTGGACGTCAGCCATCGCTCGTGTTCCTTCACGAGGGCCTCGGCAGCATCGCCGGATGGCGGGACTTCCCGAACCGTCTCGCCCGCGCAACCGGGGAAACGGGCGTCGCCTACAACCGGGTCGGGCACGGCCGGTCCGGCCCCCTGGCGGGTCCGCGCTCGGTGCGCTTCATGCACGATGAGGCGCTCGAGGTGCTGCCCGCGGTCCTTTCGGCCCTGGGCATCGAGCGGCCGGTGCTCGTCGGGCACAGCGACGGTGCATCGATCGCGCTCATCTTTGCGTCGCACCACCCCGAGCAGGTCCGGGGCCTTGCCCTCGAAGCGCCGCACGTCAGCGTCGAAGACGAGACGGTGAGGGGCATCACCGACGCGCGCAGGCAATTCCGGTCCGGGAAGCTCCGCGACTCGCTCCTGAAGCACCATTTCGAGAACACCGATGCCCTGTTCGAGAGCTGGGTGGAGGTGTGGCTGTCGGAGGCCTTCAGGTTGTGGTCGATCGAATCCGAGCTCCGATCGGTGACCTGCCCGGCACTCGTCATTCAGTGCGAGAACGACAACTACGGCACGCTTCAGCAGGTCCGGCGGATCGAGGCAGGCGCGGCGGGACCGGTCACCAGCCTCGTCCTCCCCGGGTGCGGCCACGCGCCGCACAAAGGGAGGACGAGCGAGGTCGTGGAGGCAATGCGAGGGTTCATCGCATCGCTCGGCTGACGGGATGCCCGTGCGCCGCTATTTCTTCCTGCCCTTCACGGGCGCGGGAGGCGCCGCTTTCGTGATCTCGATGATGCCGGATTTCTCCAGGGACTGGATCGCAGACGCCACCGCTTCCATGTCGATGTCGGGATACTCCGGCCCCACGACATAGGCGAACTTGAAATCATTGCTGCTCGTGGTCACGTTGCCGTACTCGGCGCGTACCGCGTTGTAGATATCCAGCACGCTGCGCTTGCCGTCGATGAATCCGCTCACTTCGCCGTTCGCAAGCGACGGCAGGCCGCCGCCGGCCCTCCCGCCTCCGGCCTGGCCTGCGGCGGCAGGAGTTCCTCGGGCCGGCGCCGCCGCGGGCGGCCCCCCGGCCGGCCCTCCACCACGCGCTCCCCGTTCGGCCGACCGCAACCGCATCTGTTCCGAGAACTCCTTAAACAGCTTGCGAGGGATCAGCCTGGACAATTCCTGCTCCCGCACGCTCAGCGCCGGCGTGACGGCCGCGACGCCCAGCGCGGTCGCGCGCTCCCGGTAAACCATCTCGAGCTTGCGCGACTCGAAGGTCCGGACCGTGTCGAGACCCCCGACGAGCGACTGCACCGTCGCCTGGACGTCCTTGTCGTTCGAGATCCGCAGCGCGGACTGCACACCGCCCCTGGCCCGGTTGTAGGCGCCGGTCACCTTGTTCTGGGCCGCGGCGTGCTGGTCGGCCAGCTTCGCCCCGTCCTGCCCGAGCAGCCGGATACTCTGGCGCGTCACCTCGCTCACCCACTTCTCGCCATTACTGGCCGACTCCCACGCGAGTGACTTGGCTTCAGGCGCTCCCGCCGCAGCAAGGTAGTAGAGCGCCGAGGCGCCGACGAACCCGATGCGCTTGGTCTCGGTCGGATCGTTCTCGACGATGGTATCGCCGCTGCTGTGGTAGAAGTTGTCGGGCCAGTGGTTGAACTGCATGGCCGGAATGCCGGCGGCCAGCAAAACGGCATGGTCGCTCGCGGCGATGAAGGGCACCAGCCGATAGTTGAACGGCCCGTTGTTGCCGGTCTGGGTCCGAATCTCGGTCTGATCGACAAAGAGCAGCAGGTTTGCGACCAGATCGTTGAGGACGCTCGGCACCGAGTCCGGCGACATCTTCATGCGCAGGTAGGTGTCGGTCTTCTTGAGATCGGATCCGGGCATGTCGAAGTTGAGCATCGCCAGCAGCCGGTCCTCGAGCTCGGGGTGCTTGAACATCCACGCCCGTGTCCCGGAGATCTCGGGCACCCACAGGAATCTCAACGTGCGTTTCGGCTGCGGCAGCGTTCCGTCCCGGATCAGCCGGGCCAGGGTGCGCGCGATTTCGAGCGTGGTGCCCACGCCCGAGCAGTTGTCGTTGGCGCCGGGAGTGCTGATCGTCTCGAACGCATGCGCGACGTACAGCAGATCGCCGGCGCTCCGATCCGAGCCCGGAATCGCGGCGGAGATCACGTTCATCTTCCCGGGATACCGCTTCGTGCGAACGTGCGCGCGCATGACGACCTTCTTGCCGGTCTCGAAATAGGACTGCAGCTCCATCATCTGGCGCAGCGACAGCACGAAGCCGAACCCTTGCCGGCCGGCGGGCACCGTGATCGACGACCATCCGAGCTGGTCGAGCGTGTACCCGGCGGAATTCGCTGCGACGCCGGCGCTGCCGGTGCCGAGCACGCCGACTGCGCCTCGCGCCAGCGCCAGGTTGACCAGGCCGCGGCCGACCCCGGTATCGCCAAGGACGATCTTGCCGGTGACGTCCTTGCCCTGGAAATCCGCTTCGCGGCCGGCACCGACATAGACGACCTCAGACTCGACGTCGGCGTTCGTGCTGCCGTTGGCGAGCGCGGTCGGCACCTGGTTCAGGCTGGCGATCTTCTTCTTCACGGGCTCGACGAGCCAGAGATCGGCCTCTTCGGCATCCCACACTTCGCCACTCGGGAAGAAATCGACCTGCACGTCGGACAGGCCGTAGCGTTTCGCCATGTCCGCGAGATAGGTCGTTTCGAAGTACGCGTTCAGATACTCCTCGGCCGGTCGATCGCGGTTGGCCGACAGCAACTGGACGTGCTGGTAGGCCTGTTCGCCGGAATACTCGTTCAGGATCGCGTCTCGAATGGCGGCCGGGACGATGCAGCGGTCCGGGGGCGCCTGGCTCGACAGGCCGGCGCCGGCAATGACGATGAGCAGAAACGCGAGCAGAACGGGGGCTCGAAACACCTTCTTCAACCGGTCTCTCATTACACGCTCCTCGGACGGATGGGATATTGCGCGGGAGCATAGCACATCGCATCGAGAGGCCTGGCGGATGCGGCTCGAGGCTTGGGGCTTAGGGCTAGGGGCTGGCGACTCGCGGGAAGGTGCGCAGGCGAGCCCTTGAGCCGAGCGCGACGGTGTACGGGTTGTGTGCTGCGGGGCCACGGATTATGCTCAGGCGGCGCCCGACCCTTTTCGGCTCTGGGGCGGGCATCGTGCGGGCCTGGCTGTGCTGCATTCCCGGGGGAGGATGCGATTATGCGTCGACTCATCGTCTCGACTGCCTGTCTGATGGCTGTTTGCGCCGCGCTGGCATCGCCAGGCCTTCTCGCCGGCCAGGCTCGCGGGGTGGCACCGGTTGCGGGCAAGGCGCCAGTCCACGGACAGCCGGTCAAGCGCCTCCTCATTCGCAACGCGATGGTCGTGTATGGGAACGCGAAGCCGGCGTTCGGGCCCGTCGACATCCTCGTGCAGGATGGCCTGATCGCCCGCGTGGGACGAACGCCCGCAAACGATCCGCCCGCTGACACAGTCATCGACGCCACGGGCAAGTACGTGCTCCCGGGGCTCATCAACACGCACATGCACCTGCAGGACGAACGGGGCGGCGTGCCGCAGCCGCTCCAGTACGAGATGAATCTCTACCTCGCGTCGGGCGTGACCACCGTCCGCGACATGGGATCAGACTTCGCCAAGGCCCTCAAGTGGCGGGCCCAAAGCGCCGCGCACGAAATCGCGGCGCCCCGCATCTTCATCTACACGCCGTCATGGCAGCGGGGCACCACGACGCAGGCCATTCGCGAGGGAGTCCGCGCCGTGAAGGAGCAGGGCGCCGACGGCCTGAAGCTGTTCGGGATGGATCGGGACGTGCTCGAGACCGTCCTGGACGAGGCGCACAAGCTGGGCATGAAGACGGCCGCGCACATCGCCGTCGAGGAAACCACCGCCAAGGACTTCGCCGAGCTGGGGGTGACCTCGATCGAGCATTTCTACGGCATCGCGGACGCGGCCCTGGACGGCATCCAGGACTTCCCGCCCGACCACAATGCGAACAACGAGATCAACCGCTTTGGACGCGCGGGCGAGCTCTACATCCAGCAGAACCTGAACCGCGAGAAGCTGTCGTCTGTCCTCGACCTGATGATCTCGAACGACGTGGCGTGGTGCCCGACGTTTTCGATCTACGAGGCCAGCCGCGATCTGACCCGCGCGCAGAACCTGCCCTGGTACAAGGACTACCTGCACCCCACCATGGAGGAGTACTTCCAGCCGGATCTCGCCCACCACGGCTCGTATTTCATTGGATGGACCAATACGCAGGAAGTGCGCTGGCGCAAGAGCTACCAGGTGTGGATGGATGCGGTGCGCGAGTTCGCGCTCAAGGGCGGCCTGGTGACCACGGGCGACGACTCGGGGTTCATCTATTCGCTGTACGGCTTCGGATACCTGCGTGAGCTCGAGCTGATGGAGGAGGCGGGCTTCCACCCGCTCGAAGTGATCAGGAACGCCACGGTCAACGGGGCCAGGCTGCTCGGCGTCGCCGATCGCCTGGGCCGGATTCGCCAGGGTTACATCGCCGATCTCATCATCGTCAACGGCAACCCGCTCGAGAACCTGCACCTGCTGAACCCGTACGGCACCGGCATCAACGTGAATAACACCAACCAGCACGGCGGCGGCATCGAGTGGACCATCAAGGACGGCGTTCCGTATTCCGTGCCTGCGCTGATGAAGCAGACGAAAGACATGGTGGCCCAGGCGCGCAAGGACCGGGCGGCGAAGAAATGACGTCGAACTGACGGGGACGGGCACCGGCCGGCGGCCGGCGACGATGAACCTATCTCGAGAGGATGGCCATGACGCGCGTAACTGTTCGATCCGTAGCCGCGCCCCTCGTGCTGGCAGCCTTCGTCGTGGTTGGCATCCACGCGGCCACCTCGCCCGGCCTGTCGAGCGCCGATTTGTCCAAGCTGAAATCGGTCGGCGATGTACAGATTTCGCCCGACGGGAAGCGGATCGCCTTCGCCCTGATCTCCAGCGCGCGGCCAGGCCGTCCGCTCTCGCAGATCTGGATCTGGGACGCCGCAACCGGTGTGGCGAAACAACTCGGCACCGATCGCGATGCCGCATCTTCGCCCCGGTGGTCACCTGACAGCCAATGGCTGGCGTTCCTGGGGCGCGTCGACGACCAGGCAGGCCTGGGCGCCGTGAAGATGGACGGCTCCGACCCGATCTTCCTCGGCCGGGCCGTCGGAACCAACAGTCCCCTGCCGTCAACCGGAGAAGAGCTGAGCTGGTCGTCGGGCTCCTCGCGCATCGCCTTTTTGTCGGCGACGCCCGGTCCCGAGGCGAATGATGCGAACGGCGATCCCATGGTCATCACGCGGTACCTCTACAAGCCGACGCTTTCCGAGGGGCTGACCCGGTTCAACGACAACCGCCGGTTGCACATATGGATGGTCGACCTGCTGTCGCGGGAACCGCGGCAGTTGACCGATGGCATCTACAACGAGCACTCACTCGCTTGGTCGCCGGTGAATGACCTGGTTCTGTTCGTATCCAATCGAGAGGCCGACGCCGATCGCGTGTTCAACTACGACGTCTTCACCCTGGGAGCCAACGCGGCGGTGAAGCGGCTGACGAACACGAAGAGCGCCGAGTACTACCCCGTCTGGTCACCTGACGGCAAGAGCATCGCGATGCTGGCGACCAAGCGGCCGCTGACTTCATCGGAAACCGCGATGGAAGATCCCCATGTCTGGGTGATGAACGCCGATGGCTCCAGCCGAAGGGAGCTTGGCGGCGTCATCGACAACAGGCAGGATGCGCCGCGGTGGGCGCCCGATGGAAAGTCGCTGCTGTTCACGGTCGAAGAGCGGGGAGATGTCCGGCTCTATCGACTTCCGATCGCGGGTGGTGCGCCCGAAGTCATCGCGCCCGAGCCGGGCCAGCACGGCAGCCTCCGGTCGTGGTCGATCGCGAAGAGCGGCCAGATCGCCTACGCGATGGCGACACCGGGCTCCCCCGCCGAGATGTACCTTAAGAGACGTGACGGGTCCGGCGCGCAAGCTCACCTCGCTCAACGACGCGCTCCTGGCGACGCGCCAGGTCGCCGGGGTCGAGAGCTTCACGTTCAAGAGCTTCGACGGCGTGGAGGTCGAAGCCTTCCTGACGAAGCCCATCGGCCAGACGCCAACCTCGAAGCATCCGCTGATCGTGGTCCTGCATGGCGGCCCGCACGGTCAACAGGGTGCCGGGTTCACGAGCAAGGCGCAGGTCTACGCCGCCCGGGGATGGGCCACGCTGATGGTCAACTATCGCGGATCGACCGGATACGGCCAGAAGTTCGTCGACCTCATCTTCAAGGACCAGGACGGCGGCGAAGCTAAAGACGTGCTCGCCGGAGTGGATGCGGCGATCGAGCGCTACCCGTGGATCGACGGCAACCGCCTCGGCGTCGAAGGCGTCAGCTATGGCGGCCAGCTCACCAACTGGCTCATCACGCAGACCACGCGCTTCAAGGCGGCTATTCCGACGGCCGGGATCTCCAACCTGGTCAGCTTCAACTACACCGCGTACTACCACGACTATCTCGCGGTGGAGTTCGGAGCCTACCCGCACGAGCAGGGGCTGATCGATCTGCTCTGGGAGCGCTCCCCGCTCCGGTATGCGAACAAGGTGAAGACGCCGACGCTCTTCCTGCACGGTGAGAACGACAGCGACGTGCCGATCACCGAGTCCGAACAGTTCTTCATCGCGCTCAAGGACGTGGGCGTCGAGACAGTGCTCGTCCGCTATCCGCGCGAGGGCCACGGCCTCCGGGAAACCAGGCACGCCATCGACGCGCTGGAACGGTCCATCGTGTGGTACGAGAAAGTACATGCTGGGGGATCTGAAGAAGCACTGATGAGGTGCGGCTGGCGACTGGCGGCCGGCGGCTGGCGACGCCTTCGCACCTTCAGTGCTTCGGCGCCCAAGGGCTGGTCGTGTGCGGCGCAGGGCTCGGCCGGCGAACTTGTTCCGCCGTCGGGGATCGTGACAGAGTAGGCTGAGGTTCGCACCCCCGAAACAGGAGGCACCTCAACATGGCGATTCGTCACTCGTCGGCAGTGTGGAAAGGCAATCTCACTGAGGGCCAGGGCACCATGCGGCTCGGCAGCGGGCTGTACGAGGGCCCGTTCACCCGTGCGTCGCGGTTCGAGGCAGGCCCGGGCACCAACCCCGAGGAGCTGGTCGGCGCCGCGCACGCCGGGTGCTTCTCGATGTTCCTGTCGGCCCTCCTCAGCAAGAGCGGATTCCCGCCGGCCGAGATCAAGACGACGGCGAAGGTGACGCTCGGCGACGGGCCGGCCATCACGCTGATTGAGCTCGAGACGGAAGGCCTTGTGCCGGGCTGCAGCGAGAAAGCGTTTCTCGAGCACGCCGAGCAGGCCAAAGCCGGCTGCCCGATCTCGAAAGCGCTGTCCGCTGTTCCGATGAAGCTGACGGCCCGGCTCGTCAAGTAACGGCGCCGCCAATCGACGCCGTGCCCTCCGTGCAGACGCCCCGCATCCTCGTCATCGGCGACATCGCGTGGGACATCCTCATCCGGCCCCAGACCGATCTGGTCTGGGGCTCGGATGCGTTCGGCGCGGTCGAGCTGATGCCCGGCGGCTCGGCGGCCAACGTGGCCGTCTGGGCCCGCCGGCTGGGCGCGGAGGTGACCCTTGTCGGCAAGGTCGGCACCGATGTCCTGGGCGAGCTGATGATGCGGCACCTGGCGGCCGAGGGTCTTGCCGGGGCCGTGCGCCGAGTGCCGGGAGGCTTCACGACACGAGTCGGCGTCGTCGTCGCCCCGGGCGGCGAGCATGCGTTCGTGACGGACCACACCAGCCTGCTCGACATCGGAGCCGGCGAGCTGCAGACATCCATGCTCGACAGCGCGGATGCCGTCTTCTTCAATGGCTACGGCGTGTTCACCTCACGGTCGGCCGCGTTCATCGCCGACCTGCTCGCTGAGGCCCGGCGCCGAAGCCTGCCGATCGCATTCGATCCGTCTTCGTTTGCGCTGATTCAGGCCTACGGCCCCGCCCGACTGCTGGATGAAGCGGGGCGTCTCGACGTGCTGCTGGCCAACGAAGATGAGGTCCGGGCGCTCTGCGACGGGGATCCCCTGACGCTGGTCGGCAACCGCTCGGCACTCCTTGTGATCAAGCAAGGGGCCCAAGGCGCCACCGCGATTGGGCCCTCGGGAACCGTTTCAGCACCGCCATCTCCGGCCACGATTGTGGACACCACCGGCGCCGGCGATGGTTTCGACGCCGCGTTTCTCGTGGATTATCTCCGCCATCGCGACGTCCCCCGCGCCCTGGCCCGTGCCAACCGCCTGGGCGCCTACGTCGGCGGCTTTATCGGCGCCCAACCGCCCACGCCTGTCTGGATGAGCGAATCTCAATAGCCGGAGCCTCGCCCGGAACTCGTCGCGACTGGCTGCGTCGCCCGGCCCGGCCTTAAGCCCTAAGTCTTAAGTCCTAAGCCTCAAGCCTGAGATCCTCCTACAGGTGTAAGATGCCGCTGCCCTCACAGTTGGAAGGAGCCCGTCCATGGCAGTCGATCGCGGTGATGCAGAATGCGGCGTCACGCGCCGGGGTTTCTCGAAGCTCCTGGGCGTCGGCGGAATCGCGGCTATGGTCGATCCGCGCGGGCTGGTGCCCGAACAGGCGCCGTCGTCTGTGGGCGCAGCGCCTCCCGCGCCGACCGAAGCATACTGGGGAAAGGTGCGCCGCCAGTTTCGCCTGCCGGACGACTTGATCCTGGTGAACGCGGCGAATCTGTGCCCGTCTTCCACGCCGGTGATGGTGCGTGTCACCGATGATACGGCCTTGGTCGACACGAATCCGTCGATGCAGAACAGGCGGAAGCTCACTGACCGCAAAGAGGAAGTCCGCCGCCAGCTGGCGGGGTTCCTCCGGGTGACGCCGGAGGAAATCGTCATCACGCGGAACACGAGCGAGGGCAACAACTACATCTCGTCGGGCCTTGATTTGAAGGCAGGCGACGAGGTGCTGCTCTCGGCGGAGAATCACCCGAGCCTGCTCGCGGCGTGGAAGGACAAGGCGAGTCGCTTCGGGTTCACGGTAACCACGGTGCCACAGGTGAATCCTCACCCGGGCCCGGACTACTACGTGGAGGCCTTCTCCAAGGCCATCACGCCGAAGACAAAGGTGCTGGCCTTCACCCACGTCACGGCGTCGGCAGGCGACCTGTATCCTGCCAGGGAGTTGTGCCGCCTCGCACGCGAGCGCGGCATCCTCTCGGTCGTGGACGGCGCCCAGTCGTTCGGCGTCCTCGACATCGACCTGTCCGACATGCAGCCGGACTTCTTCACCGGCAGCGCGCACAAGTGGCCGTGCGGGCCCCGCGAGTGCGGCGTGCTCTACATCAACAAGGCAGCCGAAAAGCGAATCTCGCCCAGCGTGATCAGCTTGTACTCGGGAGCGGTCGGGTCGTCGAAGCGGTTCGAAGGGCTCGGCCAGCGGAACGAGGCGACCATCTCCGGGTTCGGCGAGGCGCTGGCGCTGCAGGCGACGATCGGACAGCGGGCCATCCAGGATCGCGGCCGCGAGCTGGCCGCCACGCTCATCGAGGGGCTTCGACGAATCGACGGCGCCAGGATGTGGACCCACGCGGACCCGGCCCGCTCCGCCGCGATCGTGACGTTCCAGCCCGGCACTTTGGATCCCGCGAAGCTCGCCGCCGTCCTCTACGAGAAGCATCGCATCGCGTGCACCGCGCGCTCGGGCGCGGATCGGCCGGGTCTTCGCCTCTCACCGCACTTCTACAATCTCCACGACGAAATGGATCAGGTGGTCGCCGCGGTGGGCCGATTGATGGCCAGCGGCGTGTGACGGAGCCTTTACGCCGTCGAGGCGCGGAGCCGGGAAGATCCGCGGGAGGGCGGGCGATTGGCGGACGACGGCTTCCGGCACGACCGTGCCGAGGCCCGTGCGAGCTACGCCCCGTCGACGGCGATTCCGGCTGCCCTGGCCACGGTCAGAAACCGCTCAAGGGTACGGGCCAGATCCGCGGCGAGCTCATTCGATCCGCCGAGGCGATCGGCCACGATTGCGGCGACCGAACGGTAGTACCAGACCGTCTGCGCCGGCGTCGCGTTGAACCGCTTCATCACCTCGCGGCCGCGCGATTCCAGGTCCCTGGTGATGGTCGCCATGTTGTGCAGGATGTCGGCCGCCTTGAGCCGCACCACATCGACGTCGGCGCGCGCCAATCCTTCCAGGGCCTCGCGCTTCCGATCGATCCACGATCGCTTCGCACCCTGCGCGTCGATCTTCATCTCGGTCACGTGAGCGACCAGCATCGAGACGCCGTGCCCGAAGGCGGACCGGATGTAGCTGTCGAGCGCCGCGCGGAAACCACCCGGGTCGGCCGGCGCGCGCGAGAGCTCGGGGACCGCCTCACGCACGCGATCCCTCCAGATGGCGTCGTCGAACCGGGCGTCCTCGACCACGTCGTGCAGCAGGCCGGCAATGACCAGGTGCTCGCCGCATCCGTGACGATCGAGGATGCGCGCGACGTGCTGCGGGTGCATCACGTACGGAATCTCGGTGCCCTTCCGTCGCTGGCCTTCGTGCGCCGCTGCGGCCAGCGTCATGGCGGCGTCCACGCTCGCACTGAATGCGGATTGACCGTCGCGACCTGTCGGTTCCATGGCCGCTATTGTGACCGGAGTGCCTGCCCCGCGTCGAGTCCCGCGTGAGGCTGCAGGGCCCCGGGGGCCCGGGCGCGCACGCCATGCGACGTGATACCATTTCAAGAACCTGATCGCGAAGACCAGACATGAAGGCGATGCTCCTGGCGCGGCTCGGCCGCGTCGATTCCGACTCCGTCCCGCTGACGCTTGCCGACCTGCCCGAGCCGGTCCCTGAGCCGCACGAGATCCTGTTGCGCGTAAACACCTGCGGCGTGTGCCACACGGAACTGGACGAAATCGAAGGGCGAACCCCGCCGCCGTCGCTGCCGGTCGTCCTGGGCCACCAGGTGGTGGGCCGGGTGGTGCGCACCGCCGAGGGCTCGACGCGTTTCGCGCCGGGCGATCGCGTCGGCGTGGCCTGGATTTTCTCGGCGTGCGGCACCTGTCCGCGCTGTCTCTCCGGCCACGAGAATCTCTGTGACCGGTTCCGCGCCACGGGCCGCGATGCCAACGGCGGGTATGCCGAGTTCATGACGGTCCCGGAGGCCTTCGCCTCACCCATTCCGGACGTCTTCCGTGACGAGGAGGCGGCTCCCCTGTTGTGCGCGGGCGCGGTCGGCTACCGGTCACTCAGGCTCGCGCGCATCACGGATGGCGCCCGCCTCGGCCTCACCGGTTTTGGCGCGTCCGGCCACCTGGTGCTGAAGATGGTCCGGCACCAGTACCCGAAGACCGAGGTGTTCGTCTTTGCGCGCAGCGATCAGGAACGCGCCTTTGCGAAGGAGCTGGGTGCGGCCTGGAGCGGCGACACGGTCAGTCGGCCGCCGGCTGGCCTGGACGCCATCATCGACACGACGCCGGTCTGGGAACCGGTCGTCGAAGCGCTCGCCAGCCTCAACCCCGGCGGCCGGCTGGTCATCAACGCGATCCGCAAGGAAGACTCCGACAAGGCCGTGCTCGCGCGCCTCGACTACGCCGCCCACCTGTGGCTGGAGAAAGAGATCAAGAGCGTGGCCAACGTCACGCGCCGCGACGTGACCGAATTTCTCGCGCTGGCCGCCGACATGCGCCTCACGCCCGAGACGCAGTCCTACGCCCTGGCGGAGGCGAACCTCGCCCTGCGTGAACTCAAGAGCCGTCGGATTCGAGGCGCAAAGGTCCTGCACGTCGCGTGATGGAGGCCCCGATGGACCCAGCCCGTGCCGCCTCCGCCCTCGCGCGCCATTCCTGTCTCGACGATCCAAGTCCCATCGCCGCGCCGAGCGGCCGTGACGCCGTCACGCTCACTCGTGCGCCGGAAAGGAAGACCCGTCTCATGTCACCGACGATCCGCAGCGTCCTGATGCTGACCGCCGCCCTGCTGGCCGCAGCGGCCGTGCCTGCCGTGGCGCAGCCTCCCGGCCCTGAGGGAGCGCGCGCAGGCGGCGCCCCGATGGTGTCGGCATCGCCGCCCGCGATGAGCGCCCCGGCTCAGAACCCGTTTCTGGGCGGGATCCCGACAGGCGTGGTCCTCGACAAGGTGATTCCGCTCTCGCTGCACGACGCCATCAGCCGGGGCCTGGAACACAACCTGGGGATGGTGATCAGCCGTGAGCGGGCCCAGTCTGCCGAGGGGACCAGGTGGATGGCCCGCAGCCGTCTGCTGCCGAATGTCGCAGCAGATGTCTTCGCGTCGCGGCAGGAAATCAACCTCGCGGCATACGGCTTCCCCGTCGCGCCAGGCCAGTCTCCGCTCATCGGGCCCTTCAACCTGTCGGATCGCCGAATCTCGGTGTCGCAGGCCCTGGTGGACTATGGCGCGTTCGCCTCCGCGCAGGCAGGGTCGGCGCTCGAGCACGCGGCACGGTTCTCCGTCGAGGACGCGCGGGGCAACGTCGTGCTCATGGTCTCGAACCTGTACCTCCAGGTTCTTGCAGCGGGAGCGCGGATCGACTCGGCCAAGGCGCAGGCTCGCACGGCCGAAGCGCTCTACCAGCGCGCGGTCGACCTGAAGCAGGCGGGCATGGTGTCGGGCGTCGAGGTGCTGCGCGCGCAGGTGCAGCTGCAGTCACAGCAGCAGCGCGTCATCGTGTTCGACAACGATCTGGCCAAGTCGCGCCTCGCGCTGGCCCGGGCGATCGGCATGCCGCTCGGCCAGCAGTACGACCTGTCGGATACGGTGCCCTACAAGCCGGAGGAAGGCATCTCCCTGGATCAGGCGCTTCAGCAGGCGCTCGCCTCGAGGCCCGACTACAAGGCGTCGGCCGAGCTGGTCAAAGCCGCCGAAGCCTCCCGTCGCGCGGTCATCGGGGAATGGCTGCCGTCGGTCCAGTTCAGCGCCGACTACGGATACATCGGGCAGTCGTGGGGATCGGCGATTTCCACCTACACGGTTGGCGCGAACCTCCGCATTCCGCTCTTCCAGGGCGGTCGCGAGAAGGGCCGGATGCTCCAGGCCGACGCCGAGCTGGACGGGCAGCGCGCGCAGCTCGCCGACCTGCGTGCGCGCATCGAGTACGAGGTCCGGACCGCGCTGCTCGACGTGACGTCGGCCGATGAACGCGTCAAGGTCGCCCAGAGCGCCGCCGATCTCGCCAGCCAGCAGCTCACACAGACCCAGGACCGGTTTGCAGCCGGGGTCTCGAACCAGATCGAAGTCATACAGGCCCAGGAGGCCGTGGCCACCGCGAGCGAGAACCTGATCGCGAGCCTCTACGCCCACAATCTCGCCAAGGCCGCGCTGGCGCGCGCGCTTGGCATAGCCGAAGAGCCGGCCGAGCGCATGCTTGGAGGATCCTCCCGATGACAGCCAACGGATCGACGAACTCATTGACCCTCTTCGCCCGCGCGCGATTCGCCATGATCGGCGGGATCCTTCTCGCGGCTGTTCTCCTGTTTGCGGGCCTGTGGTGGTTCGAGAGCGGCCGTGAATCGACCGACGACGCGCAGGTGGATGGGCATATCGTGCCGATCGCGTCGCGCGTCGGCGGAACGGTGCTCGACGTGCCCATCGACTCCAACCAGCGTGTCGAGAAGGGCGCGCTGCTCGTTCAGATCGATCAGCGCGACTACCGGATTGCCTTGCAGCGGGCCCAGGCCGACCTCGCCGACGCGCAGGCCGGCCTCGAGGCCGCGCAAAACGGCGTCCCGATCACCTCGACGACCACCGCCAGCCAGGTCACCTCGGCCACGGCGGGATCCGAGCGCGCCCGGACCTCGACGGCCATCGCAGAAAAGGACATCGACGCGGCGCGAGCCCGGCTGTCGGGCGCGCAGGCGCGGCTCAGGGAGGCGCGCGCCAACGACGTCCGCGTGGCCCGTGACCTCGATCGGATGAAGCAACTGGTGGCCAAGGACGAGGTGTCGCGCCAGCAGTACGACGCCACCGTGGCCGCGTCCGAGGCAGCCAGGGCGGGCGTCGAAGCGGCGCAGGCCGGCGTGTCGGAGGCCGAGCAAGGCGTGGCCAATGCCGAGAACCGGCGGCTCCAGGCCGTCGAGGCCGCCAGGCAGGCCGAGGCCGATCTCCGCACCGCGCACACCGCGCCGGCCCAGGTCAATGTCACGCGCGCGCGGCTCGGCTCGGCGGAAGCGCGGCTGAAGATGGCGCAGGCTGCCGTTGAGCAGGCCGAGCTGAACCTGAAGTACACCACCGTCCTCGCTCCGGTCGCCGGCATCGTCAGCCGCAAGTCGGTCGAGCCCGGCCAGGTCGTGCAGCCGGGTCAGCCCGTGCTCGCGCTGGTGCAGGTCGACGAAGTCTGGGTCACGGCCAACTTCAAGGAGACGCAACTGAGGGACATGCGCGTAGGGCAGAGCGCGAAGGTGTCGGTCGACTCGACCGGGCACACCTACGCCGGGAGAGTGGAGAGCGTGGCCGCGGCGACAGGCGCGCGGTTCAGCCTGCTGCCGCCGGAGAATGCGACCGGCAACTTCGTCAAGGTCGTGCAACGCATCCCGGTGAAGATCGTGTTCGACAAGGGCCAGGCGGCCGAAGCGGTCTTGCGGCCGGGCATGTCGGTGGCGGCTACCGTGATGACGCGCTGAGGATTGTCGATGAACGAGTCTCAGCCAGCGACCGGACACGTCCACCCGTGGCTGGAGGCCATGGCGGTGATGGCGGGCACCTTCATGGTGGTGCTCGACACCACCGTCGTCAACGTGTCACTGCCGAGCATCGCCGGGAACCTCTCGGCCAGCATCGAAGAGGCGACCTGGGCGCTGACGTCGTACCTCGCCGCCAACGCCATCATCCTCCCGATGACCGGCTGGCTCGGGAACTACTTCGGGCGCAAACGCCTCCTGCTCATCTCGGTGGCAGGCTTCACGCTCACCTCGGCGTTGTGCGGCCTGGCGCCTTCGCTGCCCTTCCTGGTCGTGTGCCGCATCATCCAGGGCGCGACCGGCGGCGTCATGCAGCCGATTTCGCAGTCGGTCCTGCTGGAGGCGTTCCCGCCAGCTGAGCGCGGAAAGGCCATGGGATTCTGGGGCATCGGCATCATCGTGGCGCCGATCCTCGGGCCGGTGCTCGGCGGCTGGCTCACCGACAACTACACGTGGCGGTGGGTGTTCCTGATCAACATCCCGATCGGGCTCGCCGCGCTCGTCATGATCTCGCGCTTCATCTTCGACCCGGCCTACATCAAGCGATCCTCGTCGCGCATCGACTACTGGGGGCTCTCGCTGCTGACGATCGGCATCGCCGCGCTTCAGATCGGGCTCGACAAGGGCCAGCAGGAGGACTGGTTCTCGTCGAATCTGATCACGTTCCTGATTGTCGTCGGGGTGGCCGGGCTGCTCATTCTCGTCATACACGAGATGACGGCCGAGGCCCCGATCCTGGATCTTCGGGTCTTCAGGGACCGCACCTTCGCCACCGGGGTGTTCCTGGTGACCGTCATGGGGTTCATCCTGTTCGGCAGCCTGGTGCTGGTCCCGGTGATGCTGCAGACACTCCTGCGCTACCCGCCGCTTCAGGCCGGGTGGGCCATGGCGCCGCGCGGCCTCGGCTCGCTGGTGTCGATGCCGCTGGTCGGCCTGTTCATCAGCAAGGTTGATCCGCGGAAGGTTCTCGCGGCCGGCTTTCTGAGCAGTGGTGTGACGCTGTTCTGGCTCGCGAACCTGAACATGAATGTCGGCTACTGGGATATCTTCTGGCCGCAGTTCGTCCAGGGTGTGGCGCTCGGGCTGCTCTTCGTGCCGCTGACCACAGTCGCGATGGACAAGATCCCGCGGGAAGTCATGGGCAATGCGACCAGCCTCTTCAACCTCACGAGAAACCTCGGGGGCAGCGTCGGGATCGCGCTGGTGCAGACGGTCCTTGCCCGCGACCGGCAGATCCACACCCTCGACATCGGGGTTCACATCGATGCCTACAGCCTGTCCGCCCAGCAGACGCTGCAGGGCTTGAAAGCGGCATTCATGTCAGCCGGATCCGATGCCGTCACCGCGACCCAGCAGGCCTACGCGGCGGTCTCGGGGATGGTGCAGCAACAGGCCGCGATGATGTCCTTCATCGACGCGTTTCGGCTGCTCGGCACGATCTGCATCCTGGTCGCTCCGCTGGCGTGGCTGGCGCGTCGGCCCTCGCAATCGGCGACCCATCACACCGTGGCCGCAGACTAGGGGTCGGGACGGATTTCGCGCATGACAGTACTGAAATTCAATTCTGTCATGCGCGAAATCCGTCCCGACCCCTCCCCAATTCCCGAGTTGTGCGCGCGTCCATTTTGACTAGAATGGACATCATCCATCGATTGGCACGTCGGCGCCGCAGCGGCACATCCCGGTAGACTCGCGGCATGGCACTGGGAACCGCGCGAATCCCCGGGTCTCCGGAGGCGGCAAGCGGGCGCAATCGAGCCTGATTCCATGCCAATGTCCTCGTCACTCGCGATCGTGACCCAGAGCGAGGCGATGCGAGCCGTGCTCGCGCGCGTCGACACCATCGCCGACTCGGACACCTCGGTGCTGCTGGTCGGCGCCACGGGCGTCGGCAAGGAGCTGTTCGCCGACTACATTCACCGTGTCAGCCCGCGGGCCCATCGGCCGCTCGTGAAGATCGCCCTGTCGGCGATGCCTCACGACCTGCTCGAAAGCGAACTCTTCGGTCACGAACGCGGAGCCTTCACCAACGCGATCAGCGACAAGCCGGGCCTCTTCGAGCTGGCCAACACGGGCACGCTGTTCCTCGACGATATCGACGATGTCCCGCCGCCGGTGCAGGTCAAGCTGCTGAGAGTCCTCGAATCACACCAGGTGATGCGGGTGGGCGGCCACACGATGATCCCGATCGATGTCCGGCTGATCACGGCCTCGAAGGTGGATCTTCGCGAGCTCGTCCAGCGCAACGTGTTTCGCTCCGACCTCTTCTATCGCATCAACGTCTGCCCGGTGGAGATTCCTCCCTTGCGGGATCGCCGCGAGGACATCCCGCTGCTTGCGACGCACTTTCTTCGCCGGTTCGGCGGGAACAAGACGCTGACGCTCGCTCCCGCCGCCGAGCGGGCGATGGTCAGGTACGACTGGCCCGGCAATGTGCGCGAGCTTCGCAACATCATGCAGCGCCTCGCCCTGTTCGGAGAGGGCGAAATCCAGCTCGGCGACCTGCCTCTCGAGATCCGTGACGGGCAGGCGGTGAACACGCTGGTCAAAGCCTGCGCGCGGTGCATGGCGGAGGAGTCCATGTCGTTCACCGACGTGGTCGCCTGCCTCGAGACCAACCTGCTCCGCCAGGCGCTCACCGAAGCCGAGGGAAACCGGTCCCGGGCCGCCAAAACCCTCGGCCTCAGCCTGTCCACCCTGCGCGACAAGCTCAAGAAACACGGGCTGGACGACGACGACGCCAGCGCATGATCGGATTGAGGCTTAGGGCTTGAGGCTTAAGGCCTAGGGCTTGAGGCTGTCGGCGGAATCCCGCGGGGCGTCCCGCGGATTTCCGCGGGGCCGCCCTCCCCTCCTGCATGAACGCCCAGCGAATCCAGCCATTCTCCGCGGCACGCATCCTGCTCCCAGGGCCTATCGATCAATCCGCCACTGGCTCGAGAGGATGCTCATGGATTCTGGTCCGCGCCAGATTCACCCGTTCCTGGCAGAAGCGACCGTCGCCGAGATCTTCGACGCGGCCGGCGAGTCTCGCGCACGGGTCATCCTCAAGGCCGGCATGATCCTCGACCTGCCCGCCCGAAGCGTGCCCGATGCGCACCTCGGCCAGCAGCTCGATCTCGGCGGATTCATCACGGTCGAGTTCCTGTCGCCCCGGGCGGTCGGCGTCGCGACCGACCCGCCCGCGTGAGTCGTCCGACAACGCTTCCGCCATTTCGAAGGTCAGGCCGTCGAAGGAGGGCAGGTATGAGCAAGCCGCCGCTGAGCATCTGGGAACAGGCCCGGATGCAGGGCTACTCTCGTCGGGAATTCGTCCAGTTCTGCAGCTGGATGGCCGCCGCGGCGGGAATCGAGGCGTCGTCGGTCTCGCAGGTGGTGCACGCGCTCGAGACCAAGCCCCGGTTGCCCGTCGTGTGGTTCCACTTCCAGGAATGCACCTGCTGCAGCGAATCGTTCATTCGCTCGTCGCACCCGATCGTCTCGAACGTCATCCTGGACACGATCTCCCTGGACTACACGGAGACGCTCCAGGCGGCGGCCGGCAAGCAGGCCGAGGCGGCCCTCCACGCGACGATGGACAAGTACAAGGGCGAGTACCTGATGCTGGTCGAAGGCTCGGTCCCCACCGCAGAGGGCGGGGTCTACTGCTGCATCGGCGGGCGCACCGCCCTCGACATCGTGAAGGAGGCCGCCTCCGGCGCCAAGGCCATCGTGGCGTGGGGCAGCTGCGCGTCGAACGGCTGCATCCAGTCGGCCAGGCCCAATCCGACCAGCGCCACGCCGGTCGACGAGATCATTTCGGGCACGCCCATCATCAAGGTGCCGGGCTGCCCGCCCATCGGCGAGGTGATGGCCGGCGTCATCGTGCACTATCTCGCCTTCGATCGCATCCCGCAGCTCGACGCCATCGGGCGCCCCAAGGCGTTCTACTCCCGGCGCGTGCACGACACCTGCTATCGCCGGCCGAACTACGACGCCGGCCTCTTCGTCGAGTCGTTCGACGACGAGAACGCCAAGCGGGGGTACTGCCTGTACAGGGTGGGCTGCCGCGGGCCGGTCACGTACAACTCGTGCGGCGTCATCCGCTGGAACAACGGGGTGAGCTACCCCATCCAGTCCGGCCACGGCTGCATCGGCTGCAGCGAGGCGCACTTCTGGGACAACGGGCCGTTCTACAACCACCTGCCGAGCTTCCCCGGGTTCGGCATCGAAACCACCGCCGACAAGATCGGCATGACGGTTGGTGCCGTGACCGTGGCCGGCATCGCCGCGCACGCGGTCGCCACCAACATCCGGAAGCGGTCGGTGATCGCGCAGGGCAAGAACGACAGCGAGAAGGGCCCGGAGAAGAGCTAGCGCGCCGCCGGGGAACGGCATAAGGAGACAGCCATGGCCAATCGTATCGTCATCGACCCCATCACCCGGATCGAGGGACACCTGCGCGTCGAGGTCGAAGTGAAGGACGGCAAGGTCGTCGACGCGTACAGCTCCGGGACGATGGTTCGCGGATTCGAGATCATCCTGAAGGGTCGCGACCCCCGCGACGCGTGGGCGTTCTGTGAACGGGCCTGCGGCGTCTGCACCACGGTGCACGCGCTCGCGTCGGTCCGCACCGTGGAAGACGCGCTCGGCATCACCGTGCCGCCCAACGCCGAGCTGATTCGCAACCTGATGTTCTGCGCGCAGTACATGCAGGACCACGTGGTGCACTTCTATCACCTGCACGCCCTCGACTGGGTGGACGTGGTCAGCGCGCTCAAGGCGGATCCCAAGAAGACCTCGGAGCTGGCGCAGAGCATCTCGAACTAGGCCAGGAGCTCCCCGGGCCATTTCTCGGATCTGCAGAAGCGCCTCAAGGGCTTCGTCGAGAGCGGCCAGCTCGGGATCTTCGCGAACGGCTACTGGGGGCACTCGGCGTACAAGCTCCCGGCAGAAGCCAACCTGATGGCCGTCTCCCACTACCTCGACGCGCTCGAGTGGCAGAAGGAGATGGTCAAGGTCCACACGATCTTCGGCGGCAAGAATCCCCATCCCAATTACCTGGTGGGCGGGGTGCCGTGCGCGCTGAATCTCGACGAGAACAATGCGATCAATGCCGAGCGGCTGGCGTACGTCGGGGCGCTCTTCGATCAGGGCAAGCAGTTCATCGAGCAGGTCTACATCCCCGACCTGCTCGCCGTCGCGAGCTTCTACAAGGACTGGGGCGCGGTCGGCGGCGGCCTGTCGAACTACATGGCGTACGGCGACCTGCCGACGCACGGCTACGGCGACCCCTCGAAGTTCAAGTTCCCGCGCGGCGTGATCCTCAACCGCAACCTCAACGAGGTGCTTCCCATCGACGGGAAGGACCCCGAACAGGTCCAGGAAGCGATCGCGCACTCGTGGTACGACTACTCGGACGGTGACGCCGCCGCCAAGCACCCGTGGCAAGGCGAAACAAAGCTTCACTACACCGGCCCGAAGCCGCCGTACGAGTTCCTGGACGTCCAGCAGAAGTACAGCTGGCTGAAGACGCCGCGCTGGAAGGGCCATGCGATGGAGGTCGGCCCGCTGGCGCGGTTGCTGGTCGCGTTCGCGTCGGGCCACGCCGAGGTCAAGGAGGCGGTGACGGGCGTTCTCAAGCAGCTCGACGTGCCGGTGACGGCGCTCTTCTCGACGCTCGGGCGCACGGCCGCGCGCGGCATCGAAACCGCGCTCATCGCCGGCTGGGCCAAGGAGTTCTACGGTCAGCTGCTCGCCAACATCAAGAACGGCGACACCCGGACCGCCGACATGTCGAAGTGGAACCCGGAGCTCTGGCCGGCTGAAGCAAGGGGCGTCGGCATGAGCGAGGCGCCGCGCGGGGCGCTGGCGCACTGGATCGTGATCAAGGACCGGAAGATCGACAACTATCAGCTGGTCGTGCCCAGCACGTGGAACGCGTCGCCGCGCGACGCCAAGGGCCAGCTGTCGGCCTACGAGGCGTCGCTCATCGGCACGCCGGTCGCCAATCCCGAGCAGCCACTCGAGGTGCTGAGGACGATTCACTCGTTCGATCCCTGCATCGCGTGCGCGGTTCACCTGCACGACGAGCACGGGCGGTACGTCCACCAGGTGCGGGTGTTCTGAGGAGGCTGCCATGGAGAAGGTCACCCTGCGACGGGTCTACGTCTGGGAGCTTCCCGTCCGCTTCTACCACTGGGTGAACGCTCTGTGCATCGTCGTCCTGAGCGTCACGGGATACATGATTGGCCGGCCGCTGCTGTTCCCGGTGGGCGGCGAGGCGTCGTTCAACTTCGCGTTCGGGTGGGTGCGCTTCATCCACTTCGTCGCGGCGTTCGTGTTCTTCTTCAACTTCCTGGCGCGCATCTACTGGGGGTTCGTCGGCAACCGGTATGCGCGGTGGGACAACTTCATTCCGCTGACGCCGAAACAGCTCACGCGCCAGTGGACCGAGTTCGTGCAGGTGATGAAGGTGGACGTGCTCCAGGCGAGCGTCGAACCGCTCGAGTCGGTCGGGCACAACGCGATGGCCGGGTGGACCTACTTCGCCACGTTCCTCGCCTTCCTGTTCCAGGCCGTCACCGGGTTCGGCCTGTACGCGGCGATGAGCACGTCCTGGTTCCCGTCGATGTTCAAGTGGATCGTGCCGTTGATGGGAGGAGATTTCGCCGTTCGCCAGTGGCACCACATGGCGATGTGGTTCTTCGTGATCTTCGCGATCGTCCACACCTACCTGGTCTTCTACCACGACTACGTGGAGGGCCGCGGGGTGATCTCGTCGATGGCGGGAGGCTGGAAGTTCGTCGAGAAGCGGGACAACCCCAGGTAGTTCCGCCTGCTGTAGACTGATGGGCCAGAGCGTTCGAGGCCTGCCGGCGGCACGAGGGGCCGTGGCGGGCCTCGCGTCTTTTCGGAGGTGACGTGGCGCGACCGCGCGTGCTCGTGCTTGGCGTGGGAAACGTGCTGATGGGCGACGAAGGCGTCGGCGTCCACGCCGTGCGGGAGATCGAGCACCGCCCTCTGCCCCCTGGCGTGACGGTGCTCGACGGCGGCACCGGCGGATTTCATCTCCTGTCGCACCTGGGAGACGCCGATGCGGTGCTGATGATCGATGCGACGCTCGACGGGTTGCCCGCCGGCACGATCTCGGTCACCACCCCACGCTACGCCTCGGACTTTCCGCGGGCGCTGTCGGCCCACGACATCGGCCTCAAGGACCTGGTGGAATCGGCGGTCCTGATCGGCAGACTCCCGGCGATTACGCTCATCACCATCTCGGTGGACGAACTGCAGCCCATGCAGATGACACTCTCACCGGCGGTCGCGGCGGCCGTGCCCGAGGTGGTCAGCCGCGCGTGCGAGCTGGCCGGGCGCCTCTCCCGCGGCGAGTAGGGGTCGGGACGAATTTCGCGCCATACAGATTCTGAAATTCAATTCTGTGATGCGCGAAATTCGTCCCGACCCCTACAGCATGCCGGAGGGTCCGGCTTTCGGTGCGCTCCACCCGGCTGCAGCCTTGTCCTTGATCTCCTGGAATTTCCGGCTCGCGCGGGACAGAGTGTCGTCCCACTGCAGGTTGATGGCCTGATTGCGGACCAGCACGTGGAACCGCGTCATGATCATCACCAGGAACACGGGCTTCAGGAACGCGTGCCGCACGTTCGACGCGAACAGGGCGGCGATGACGATGGTCACGAGGATGCCGGCGCCCTTGGCTGATTCCGGCAGGACGGCCCCAACCAGGACCGCAGGCGCCAGCATGACGGCCCACACCACGATGGTGAGCACCTTGTCGAGGATGACGATCCAGACGGCGGTCTTCAGCAGCTCCTTGCTGTTCTGGCCGTAGTAGATCAGCGCGTCCTTCGAGCTGCGCCACGCGTTGTCGTCGCCGCGGGCCAGGTTGTAGGAGAAGATCGTCTCGTCGATATAGGACGTCGCCGCGCGGATGATGGCGTTGACGAGCGCCATGACCGAGTTCAAGCCGGGAATCGGGATGAGCCCGGCGATGAAGTTCAGTGTCCGGTTGAAGGCATGCACGACGCCCCGGATGAGCAGGTCCAGCGCAAACAGGACGTTCACCTGCCCGAAACGCTCGGTCACGATCCGCTTGCCGTAGGCGAACATGCCCTCGGCGCCCGCGCCAACCTTTCCCGTGGTCACCAGCTCGGTCAGCACAGCGACGTGGCCCGCCTGGATCAGGTAGAGCGCGTAGCGAACGACGAACCACCACGCGTAGCCATACGCGCCCAGGCCGAGGACGAGCCAGCCGATGCCCACCCACGGGTGGATCTTCGCCGCGAGCAGCGACGCGCCGCCGAATGTCACGGCGAACCAGATGATGGTTCCAATCGAGAAGGCCAGGAGCACGCCGAATCGCACGATCGCGTACGGCAGCGTCTTCATCACGAGCGAGATCGCCGTCGACAACCCTGCCTGCTCAATCGCGAGCGGGTAGGTGTGACGGACAGAGGCGTCGGGATGGCTATACGGGGATGACTCGGTCGTCATGAGCGTCTACCTCGTGTGGAGATGGGTCGAAATGCAGGATGAGGGTAACGGCGAGAGGTATGGCGCGTCAACAGAGGGAGTCACTGGGAGGGAGTCACAGGCCGGCTGCATGCCAAGGGCTGGCGCCGCCTTCGCACCTGCGGCGCTACGGCGCCCAGGGGCTCGCGAGAGGCGCCGCCTTCGCGCCTGCGACACTACGGCGCCCAGGGGCTGGCGGCTCGCGGCTCGCGGCTAACGGCTGGCGGCAGGACTGAGTCGACGGCGGGGATGATGAAGAGCGCCGCTCAAGGCCCCGATGCCGGGCGAAGCATCGGGGCCCTGTGCGAAGAGGCGGTGTCTGCGTCAGTGGTCGAGGTCCGGCGGGTTCGACAATTCGTGCGGGCGCGAGTCGGGCGGCGCCGGCTTCTTGATGTTCGCGTAGATGAGCCAGCCGCCGAACGCCACGAAGCCCATCGGCCACCATTGATCGAGCCAGTAGAGCGACCACCCGAACATGGTGTTTGTGAAAAGCACCAGGCCGAGCGCCACCAGCGCCACGCCCCCGACCAGGGACCCGCGCCAGTCCGGCGTGGCCTGGTTCTCCGGCAGATCCATCGGCCGGAGCCCGATCAGCGACTGGTTGTAGAGCGAGGCACGGCGCGCCGCGTCGATCATGTTGTACGCCCAGAGGAAGACGAGGAACATGACCAGCAGCGGCTCCAGCGAGTGCAGCCACCGCCGCGAGATGATCGTGAGGAGCGTGCCGACCGCAACGATGTTGACGACGCCGTGCTGGTAGTACCCGACATACACCTGGCCCAGGCCGGGCAGCCCCGACAGGATCAGCGCCAGCAGCGGCGACTTCTTCCGGGGATCGTCGATGAGCATGGCGCGGCGATCCCATCGCGGCGGAGCATCCTCCGCCAGCGGCATCGCGGCCGAGGGAGCGGCAGCGGGTCGTTCCGGCGATGTGTCTGTCATGGTCATCGAAGTCCTCTCATGGTCTGAAGCGGTTGATGAGCCGTGCTGTTCTACAGGCTTACACGCATCCCTGCCCCGCCAGGTTCCGCAAGCCCCGCGCCTCCGCGCTCGCGGCCACATCACGCGCCTGCCCCGTCTCCACTTCGGCATTGCCGGCACCAGCCGGTGCGGACGTGATCCCGAGAAACGCGGTGATCCGCGCGAACACGTCAGACACCCATCCGTGCAGACTGCTCCACCATCCTGTGACGCGCGCCGCCGCTTTCTCCCACCAGCTGTCTGGCGGCACGCGGTTGACGTTGAAGTCCGATCGCGCGACTCCGGCAGCGGCGCCGGCTGTGGGCGCGCCGTGGGATTGAGACACCGCAACGCCGGGATCTGCTGTCAACGACTGCACCTTGTCCGCCATCGCACCGGCGAGGGCAACAGGATTACCTGCGAGCAGCACCACGAGGCATGCCGCCACGTACGCGGCCTCCAGGCTGAAGTGCGGCCGCGCAATGACGCGGGCCCACCAGGCGGCCCATGCCGAAACCCGACGGCGCGTCGTGCGCGCGAAGACTTCTGATGAGAACTGTGGCCCCGGATCGATTTCCGCCAGCGTCGGCAGCGCAACGGCAGCGTCCTGCCACGCGGCTGCAAACGCCCGGCAGTCTGCACAGTGATCCAGGTGCAGGGCGACCAGCGCGTCGCTCGCAGCGTCGGTCGGCTCCTCCACGCCGCCAACCAGCGCCTCGCGCGCCCGGACGCACACTGGCCCGGTCGTCCGCTCGAGGATGGCGCTGGTGAGCTCGCGGCGTTCCACAGGCGCCAGGCGGCCCGACCCGAGATGTTGACGAATTACACCGCGGTCCATCGCATCACCCTGGATTCACCGCGTCGGACTCGCCGACGCCAGGCTCGCCGGCGACCGGGCGGCTGAGCGCGAGGACATGTTCCGCCAGCTCGACTCTCGCCCGGCTGGCCCGCGACTTCACGGTGCCGACGGGAATCCGCAGCGCGGAAGCAACCTCGGCGATTGACAACCCTTGCACGTCGCGCAGGACGATGATGTCACGGCTGATGGCGGTCAGGCGCCGAAGCGCCGTCCACACCATGAAGCGCCGTCCGCCCGTTTCGGCCTGCTCCTCGGGATTCGGCTCGGTGCCGGCCTGGAGCGCCGCCTGCTCGAGTTCGACCTCGCCCGCCTTGGTCCTGGCCTTTCGCCGGCGAAGGTAGTCCACGCACAGGTTGCGCGAGGTGAGCACGAGCCAGGGCACGAAGCGCTCCGCCTCCGGCCATCGCGAGCGCGTCTCATACAGGCGCACGAACACGTCCTGCGCGAGTTCCCGGGCATCGTCGCGGTGGCCCGTGTAGGCGCAGGCCATTCCATAGATGCGTCCCTGGAAACGGCGGACGAACGCCTCCCAGGCCAGCTCGTCACCGGCCTGGCAGCGCGGGAGCAATATTGCCAGTTCGACCATCGACGCCTCACGGCCCGCCCCGACGGGGTGCCCTCATGTCTGATAACGCAGACGGGAGGCGAAAGGTTCGTCGGACCTGATAATATCCCTTCCACATGTCTCCGACGCCCGCGCCAGCGCCCCCCAACGCCCTTGGTGCCGCCCGTGCCGGCTTGATCATCCTGACCCTGATCAACATGCTCAACTACCTCGATCGATGGGTCGTCTCGGCCCTGGTCGAGAGCATCAAGCATTCGGAGCTTGCCCCGTCAGACACTCAGCTCGGCTGGCTGATGACGGGTTTCATCATCGTCTACATGGCGGCATCGCCCGTGTTCGGCACCCTCGGCGATCGCGGGAATCGCCCGCGGATTCTGGCGTGGGGCGTGGCCATCTGGAGCCTGTTCACGGTGCTCGGGGGATTCGCGTGGAGCTATCTGTCCCTGTTCGCCGCACGCGCGACGGTGGGGATCGGTGAAGCGGCGTATGGCACGATCTCGCCCGCCCTGCTGTCGGACTACTACCCCAAGGAGCGGCGCGGCCGGATTTTTGCGATCTTCTTCAGCGCAATCCCCATCGGCTCGGCGCTCGGCTACATCCTGGGCGGCCTGGTCGACAAGCACTTCGGCTGGCGGGCGGCGTTCTTCGTGGCCGGTGCCCCAGGGCTCGTGCTCGCGTTCCTTGCCTGGAGACTGTTCGACCCGCCCAGAGGCTCCCAGGACGATGACATGGTATTGAGTCATGCGGGAGGACCCAAGCCATCGATGGCGGCGTATCTTGGACTGTTGCGCAACTGGCCCTACCTGCTCACGGTGCTCGGATACGCGGCTTACACATTCGCGATAGGCGGCCTCGCGTTCTGGACGCCGACCTTCCTGGTTCGAATGCGCGGCTTGACGCTCGGGCAGGCGACCATCACCTTCGGCGGCATTGTCGTCGTGACGGGATTCGTCGGGACGTTCGCCGGAGGCTACCTCGGCGACTATTTCCTCAAGCGCAGCAGGCAGGCCTACCTGTGGGTGTCGGGAATCGCAACATTGCTGGCCGTGCCGTTCATGATCGTGGCCCTGACCCACGAGACGCCGGAGGTGTACTACACCGCGATCGTGATCGCCGAACTGTTGCTGTTCGCATCAACCGGCCCGATCAACTCGGCGATCATCAACGTCGTCAATCCGTTCGAACGGGCAACGGCCAGCGCGTTGTGTATCTTCACGATTCACATCCTCGGCGACGTGCCGTCGCCGCCGATCATCGGCTGGATTTCCGACAGTTCCGACCTCGGCCGCGCCATTCTCATCGTGCCGATCGCCGTGGCCGTGGCTGGTCTCGTGTGGATGCTGGCCGCTCGCTTCGGAACCACAGCGTCCGCCCGCGTCGCCTGACCCCGCAATCGGCGGATGAAGCCGGCCGAAGACCGAAGACGGCTCTTGTTCGATCGCGATCGGCCGAGTATGCTCTCACTGCACAACAAGCACTCGACGGTTTTGATCTGTTGGGCGGACAACTACGGCAGTGAGATCGTGCTGACCGGGCCCGGGGCGTTGCCATCGGAACCCGCGGATTCGTTCATGCGGATGATCTGGCGCCAGAGCAGGCGGCCTCACGCGTCCTGCTCCAGCTGCCCGTCATTCGATGGGCCGGACACCGATTGGTCACTCCCCCGGAGCATCGTCCCGCTGACCAACGCCTCCTTGATCAACCGACTCCTCGACTACGCCGGCGCGCAGCGCCGCGGCCACACGGGGAACCAGCAGTCATGGGCATGCGGTACGATCTCGGCCAGATACCATCCCTGAGGGACCTCGTCCTGGAAGTGGATGAGCGGGATGACGGTATCGGGCTTTACGCAAGCGGCCCGTGGGCCGATACGGTGGCCCCGTATCTCAAGAGCCATTTCGACGGATTGTCATCCCGCGGGTCACTGGCCCGACTGGCGGGCGGCCAAGTCTATTCGCTCTACCTGCCTCCTGTCCCGAGCCGGCCCCACGCCCGTATGATCGAAGGGATCATCCGGACGTCCTTCTTCAAGCAGCCGACGCCGCAGGCCGTGACCATCTCGGTGACCAGGGCGTGCCAGTGCCAGTGCGTGCACTGCACCGTACCCGGGGGGCCGGGGCAATCGCCGTCACTCTCGACCGAGGAGATCACGCGGATCGTCGGCGAGTGCATCGAGCTTGGCGTGAACAACGTCACCTTCACCGGAGGCGATCCCCTGCTCCGGCGGGATCTCGAGGAGCTGGTCGCTGCGGTCTCTCCGGACATGGCCGTGGTCCAGGTCTTCACCAATGGCCTGGCGCTGGACGCCAGGAGAGCCCGGTCGTTGAAGGCAGCAGGAGTCTTCAGCGTCCAGATCTGCCTCAACTCGGCTGACGAAGACGAGCACGATCGCCTCTGCGGATTCCGGGGAGCCTATCGGGCGGTGCGCCGGGCTGTCGCGCACGCGCTGGACGCCGGGATCCTGGTGGGGCTGTCCGCGTATGCCACCAATTCGGCCCTCGCCGACGGAAGGCTCGAGCGCCTCGTGGACAGGGGCGCCGAATGGGGCGCACACGAGATCAGCGTGTTCGATCTCATCCCGGCCGGGCGCTTCCTGCAGCGCGAGGACTTCCTGCTGACGGACGAGAGCCGCAGGATCCTGCGCGAGATCCAGATGCTCCACAACGGGCGGGACAAGAACCTGCCCCGCGTCGTCACGCAGAGTTGGAGCAACAGCGGTCGCGGATTCGCCAGGTCGTTCGGTTGTCTCGCCGGACACTACCAGTTCCATATCACGGCTTGCGGCGACGTGCTCCCCTGCGATTTCACGCCAATCACCTTCGGCAACGTCCGCGATCACGCCGTGCGGGAGCTCTGGCAGAAGCTCAGCGCGCATCCGGCGTGGTGCCGTCACCAGGACAGTTGCCGCATGCAGTCGCCTGAATTTCGACGCCAATACATACACGCGATTCCCGTGGGCACAGACCTGCCGATTGCGATCGAGGTCCTGGACGGGGGAACCCCCCGCTGATCCCTGGGCTCACTTGGAACTAGCCCGTGAGCCTCGGACACGCGGGCTGAAGCCCACGTGCTCCATTCCCGGCGCGTCCTCAGCTAAACCACGCGACGGGACTAGATTGGCGCTCCGGCATGGCGGGCACGATGTTGCGGCCATCGCCGCACGGGCGCCAGGAAGACTCCTGAAGCACGAATGTCGCAACCCCTCCGAGCCGATATCCAGTCATCATGTCCGTCCTTTACCCGCACGTTTCCATACATGCCTCGCGATTGGCGAGCCCGCCAGCCAGACGACTGATGATTGCGGCCGTCGCCGGGATAGCACTGGTTGGACTTGCCGCCGGCGTGTGCGCACAGACCGCTGAGCCTGCCGGCAAGCCCATTCGCATCATCACGGCTGGCGGACTGCTCGGCCAGCTCGACGGAATGCCCGAATACCCTGGCGGAAGTTTCGACACCGACATCGGCCCGGGCATTCGACCGTACGGCGGGCTGGCCGGCCTGGCCGACTGGCTGGCTGCCGACCGGAAGAAGGGCGCGCGCGGAGGGGCGGAGTTGCTGCTGCTCACCGGCAACAACCAGCCCAAGAAGTTCGGAAAGTTCCTGCGCGTAAACGGTGATGTCAGCCTCGCGAGGGATCCCGCCGACCGGGAGGACGTCAGGACCATCGGCGAGTTCTGGCGCCAGGTTCGCTCCTCGTTGGCGCCGTCGGCCATCGGGCTCGGCCCCGACGATTTCCTGCGCGCGCTGACCGAGGGCGGCACGGCGGGCCGGTTCGTGGAGTGGCTGCGTGGAGAAATGCCGGGATGGAAGGACCTGCATCAGGCGTTCGTCACGTCGAACGCCTCGGTGCGTCTCCACGGATCGGGCATCAACCGCGTCGAGTACCGGGGATTCAAGCTGCTGGTCGACAGCGACGCGAGCATCGGGTGGGTCAAGGAGCTGTCGTTCACCTACCCGTGCGAGAAAGTCGGCCTGCGCGGCGTGCTGGTCCACGGGGGCGAGTCGCGCGAAGCGAACGTGACGGTCCAGATGAGGATCGGCGGCGGAGTCTGCCACGGGATCGTGTCGTTTCCATTTCGGCTCAAGCCCGGCGAGCAGGTACCTGGGTGGAGCTTCGAATCCTGGACTCACTAGCCGCCTCGTTCAGCGTCCGCACGGACGAACTCCTCACGGCGCAGCCAGCCATCGTGCCGGCGTCGCCGGAGTTGCCCATCGTGATGAGCCTGGTCGACCCGGGGGTGCGCAAGAGGATGAGCGACGCCAAGTGGCGCTGGCGCGAGCGGGACGGCGGCGCCTGCCCCGCCGAAAGCTGCGAGATCGTCCTTCAGCCGCCAATCGACGCGTTCGACGCGGTGATTGGCGTGCTCGAATCGGACGAGTCGGACCGGCCCGTGGCGCTCGTCTCTGCGCTCAACGACACGGACACCTTCGCCGTGCTGCAGCACAGCCCTCGAATTCGCTTTCTCGTGCTGCCGCCGGAAACGGCGTCCCTTGGACGCGTCGCCCAGCGCAGCCCCGACGCGTTCTTCGCCGTGGGCGCTGTCCCGCCGCCGGACGTCATCGTCAATCCCTCCACCGTGCCGCCGCCCTACTCGGGAGATCTTGGATACGGCGCCGTGCTGAACCAGAACACGCCCGAGGTGACGGAGATCTGGGCACGCCCCGAGTGGTTCGCCGAAACCGTACATGAGATGTTCGCGACGGTGTGGACCGACACATGGCGGTTCGACAAAGCGCGCCACAACCAGGTGTCGGTTCCGGGCTACGCGCTGTGCGCATCGTCATCCGGACAGACCGTGAAGTACTACCTCGGCAAGACCGGCAAGCTCGACGACATGCCGAAGGTCGACAAGTCCAACGTCGTAGCCGAGCAGGCCCGCTATGCGGAAGTCGCGGCGGACATTCCCTACGACAGGGCCGTGCGGATTCCCCAGGGCGGCCTGTGGACCGACCTGGATTCGTTCGCGGCGATGACGCTCGACGGGATGCGCCGCGGGCTGAACACGGAACTGGCGTTGATTCCGGCCGGGGCCATCGACGAAAACCAGCTCGTGTACCTGCGAAAGAACCGCTATGCGCCGAGCCAGGCGCTGTCGCGCGTCTTCCTGGACCGCGTGCTGTTCCACGCCGGTGCGGTGGTTCGCGTGCGGGTCACGGCCGACGCCCTGTTCGACACGGTCAATACGATCCTGACCGCGGGGCGGGCCCAGGACGTGAAGTATTGCCTGAGCGGGTTCGGGACGACCAGCTGCGGCACCAGCGAGCTGGACGCCCAGCACACGCTGCTGAACGGGCGCGAGCTCGATCGCAACCGGCTCTACACGATCGCCATGCCCGAGGATGTCGCGCTCGAACACGCACTGCCGCTGTTCGGCGACCAGGAACGCGACCTGGTCGACCTCATCGACGCCGGCCTGGCCAGGCGCAGCACCGGATCGATCGAGACCTGCAGCGCCGGCTATCACAACCCTGCCACGGAGGCGCCGGCCAACACGCTGACCGAGACCCTGGCGACCAGGCTCGAGAAGGCCGACGCCGGCCTGCGGACGATGTACCTCTACATCAAGCCCGCCGAGGTGTCGTTCAGCGAAACGCAGGTGTCGGAGCCTGCCGGTGGCCAGGGCCTGTTCGATCAGCTGCCGGTCGAGAACAGCGGCGCCAGGCCGAGCCGGCGCTTCGCGGTCAACGTGGGCGTCGACGCCGGGCTCATCGATTCCCGCCATTGGGCCATCCGTGCGCTCGGCACCTTCAGCTACGGGCACGAGACGGTCAGCGACCAGACGTCAATCGATCCCAACGTTCTGAGCGGCGCGCTTCGGGTGGACTGGAAGGTGCCGGCGCTCTCGGGGAGGTTCTTTGCCGGGGGCTTCGTCGAAACGCAGCTTCGCACCCAGGCGAGTGAGGTGCAGGCGACGCGAACCATCTCGGGGATTATCGATCCTGACACCGGCACGAGGCTCGGGGATGTGACCGAGGAGGGGCCGACCGTTTCACTGGCGACCGCACGGCGCGAGTACGACTTTATCGGCGTCGGATTCGAGATCGATCAGCCGCAGCTCACCTCCTGGCTGACGCTCGACCCCCTCCGCGTGACGTTTGCCTATGGCCGATCGCGGCGCGAGCACGTGGATGTCCAGATTGGCGGCCAGTCGCAGAGCCTGGCCCTCTTCCAGCAGATTGGCGCCGCGGGGCTCCTCAGCCGCTACTACGAGACCCACCTCGACACGCTGACCAGCAAGACGGAGTACAAGTTCATCGACGCTCCCCTGCGCAGGGATCGAATCCAGGTGGATGTGACGCCCGACATTACGTGGAAGCTCGGGGGCCGGGATCTGAACATCACGCTGGCGACGAGGTATCGGCGATTCGTCGGCCCCAACCTGTTGCCGCTTTCCGAGCATCAGAGCCTCACGGCCAACCTGACGCTCGCGATCCCGATTTCGGGACTTGCCTCGCTCAACCTCGGAACCAGTCAGTACATGGTCCAGGTCAACGGGATCCGGGGCTGGTTCAAGGTGTGGCAGCCGAGCGTGAGCCTGAGCATCCCGGTGCTCATCGCGCGGCGGGCGGGGATTGCGTTCTGAGGGGGACCAACTGGGGACTGTCCATTGAGCCCCTTGCGTGTGGGTGGCTCACCCACGGTGTTCTACCGGCGGCTGGCTATGATAGGGCGTGCCGATCTGGTAACCGACACACGTAAGGTGTGATGAGTGACGGAGGGTGTTATGCGGCACTCGGGCACCGCTGGTCGTGGCCGCGGGTTAAGAATCGTAGTCCTGGGATTGCTCAGTTGCCGCGTCATAACCTACAGATGACCTACATTTCGCGCTGATCTGGCTCGCCGGCCGGAGTTGACTTGCGACTTCCCTAAGGAATTGTGGAGGCGCCGTCCGGATTTGAACCGGAGATGGAGGTTTTGCAGACCTCTGCCTTACCACTTGGCTACGGCGCCCGACGAGACCGCTCTGCGAGTTTCGGAGGTGGGAGGATGGAGCGGGAAACGGGATTCGAACCCGCGACTTCGACCTTGGCAAGGTCGCACTCTACCACTGAGTTATTCCCGCCCGACCGAGTGTTAACGTACCACACCGATGCCGAATCCATCAAGTGTAGCGCAGCCTGAGACCCAGACTCCCGGCCGCCGCCGACACCCAGGCGACCTGGTTCGTCATGGTTCGTTCGCCGGCATCGCCGCCAATTCTACGAGTCGATCACGAACGCACCCTGGATGATCTCGACCCTCGGCGGGCCTGAAGCCGGCCACGTGATCGCCACCACGTCGAACCGGCACGGATGAGCCGACAGGTGACGCCGCGCCAGGAAGTCCTGGGCCATCGCCGCGATGCGCTGCTGTTTCCACCAGGTGACAGCCTCGGCGGGGTGTCCGCAGGCGGCGCTCACCCGCGTCTTGACCTCGACAAACACCACGGTCTGCCCGTCGTTGGCAACGATGTCAATTTCGCCAACGCGTGAGCGGTAGCGGCGGGCGAGTATTGCGTACCCGCGGCGCTCGAGTTCCGCGCAGGCCAGATCCTCGCCCGATTGGCCCAGTCTCAGCGTTGCGCTGCCAGTCACACCAACCTCGGCAGCAACATGCGAGCCAGGTCCCGTCTGGAACGACGGGCCGCTCGGACGCTGGTGTCGGCCCGCCCCGCCTGGAGCCCGCCGCTCCCTGCCCGGCCCTCCCCCCTGGGCTATAATGTCGTGTTTGCCTGCCGGCTCGCCCCAGGCACCCCCGGGCGGTGAACCACTCCCCCGCCCGCCTCGCCCCCAGCGGTTCTTCACTACTCATTCATCACGCGACGGGCACGCGTCGTTCGAGGTTCTCATGAAGGTTCTGGTCTTTGGCGGCAGCGGCAAGATGGGGAAGACGGTGGCCTACGACCTCGTCAGGGACGAGCGCGTCACCACGGTCGGCCTGGTGGATCGGCGCATGGACGCGCTGGCCCAGGTCCAGGCCTGGCTCACGAGTCCCAAGGTCGAGACGCATCATATCGACATCGCCAGCACGGACGACGTCACCGGGCTGATGCGGCAGTACGACGTGGGCGTCAACACGCTCCCCGATCGCCACGCCAGCTACCGCGTCATCCACCTTGCGGTCGAGTCGCACTTCAACATCGTCGACATCCTGGAGGAGTACCACCGCCGGCCCGACGAGTACGAGACGGAGAACCTGATGTTCCCGGCCGGGATGACGGCCAGCCAATACGGCGACTGGCTGCACGAGACCGCCGTCCGGAACGGTGTCACGGTGCTCGACGGCTTCGGCTTCGCGCCCGGCATGAGCAACGTGACCTGCGGCGAGGGCATCCGGAAGCTCGATCGGGTCGATTCGGCGATCGCACGGGTCGGCGGCATCCCGGAAAAGGAAGCCGCAGCGCGCCACCCGCTCCGCTACATGATCACCTGGGCGTTCGGCCACGTCCTGCGCGAATACATGATCAAGGTCAACGTGCGCAAGAACGGGCGGCTGGTGGAAGTGAACGCCGCGACCGATCTGGAGGAGTTCACCTTCGACAAGCTCGGTCGCCACGAACCGCTCGAGTGCGCGGTCACGCCCGGCATGCCCAGCTTCATCTTCACGCGGCCCGACCTGAAGGAGTTCGCGGAAAAGACCGTCCGCTGGCCCGGTCACTGGGACGGCGTGCAGACGCTCAAGGAGTGCGGGCTGCTCGACATCGACGCGGTCGATTTCAAGGGCACGAAGATCGTGCCGCGGGAGTTCCTGCTGTCGGTCATCGAGCCGCGGCTGAGGCCGGACACCGGCGAGACCGACGTGTGCGTGATGTACAACACGATTGACGGCGTGAAGGACGGCCGGCGCACGAGGATCTCGTATCACCTCTGGGACGCCGCCGACTGCAAGAACGGGATTTCGTCGATGGGGCGCGTCACCGGGTTCAGCGCCGCGATTGGCGCGGTGATGGTCGGGGCCGGGCTCATCAAGGGAACCGGAATCGTCGCGCCGGAAGACGCGATCGACTCGGCCCTCTACCCGACGTTCATCGCCGAGCTGAAGAAGCGGAACATCGAGATCCTGGAGACCGTGGAAGCGCTCTAGCTGGGCTTGCCCCCGATTTTCCACCGCGTGCCCGACGGCGTGTCTTCGAGGATGATGCCGCGGGCGGCGAGGTCGTCTCTCACCCGATCCGCCGCCGCGAAATCGCGCCGCTGGCGGGCGGCTTTCCGCTCGGCGATCAGCCGCTCGATCTCCTCAGGCGTGACATCCGAGCGCGAAACCTCCGCCTTCCGCAGCGACAGGACGCCCAGGATGCGATCGAAGTATTCGAAGACGTCCCGGATGCCTTGCAGATCGGGCTCGCCGATCTCCCCGGCATCGATGGCGGAGTTGAGCGTGCGGACCAGGTCGAACATCACGCCCATCGCGCCGGGCACGTTCAGGTCCTGCTCGATGAGACTGCCGAAGGCCGCCTGCGCCTCGGCCACCTTCGTCGCAATGGTCCCGTGCGCCTCTCTCCCCTTCACGTCGTCGAGGCGCGCGAGGAAGTCCGTCAGGCGCTGGACCGCTTCCTCGGCCTGCGTCAGGCTGCCCCACGAGAACTTGAGCTGCTTGCGGTAGTGCGTCGAAATCAGCAGGTACCGGATCGCCGACGGCCGGAAGCCGCGGTCGACGATCTGGGGAACCGTGAACTGATTGCCGAGCGACTTCGACATCTTCTCTTCGTCGATCAGCAGGTGCTCCACGTGCACCCAGAACCGCGAGAACTGGGTGCGGGTCGCGCCTTCGCTCTGCGCGATCTCGTTCTCGTGGTGCGGAAACACGAGATCGACGCCGCCGGCGTGAAGATCAATCGGCGGATCACCGAGCAGCCGCAACGCCATGGCGGAGCACTCGAGGTGCCACCCCGGCCGGCCGGGGCCCTGCCCGTAGTCCCACGTGGGTTCGTCGGTCCTGGTGGCCTTCCAGAGTACGAAATCGCGGACGTCTTCCTTGTCGTACGAATCCGTGTCGATTCGGGCACCGGGCTTGATGCCCTCGTGGTCAAGTCGCGCCAGCTTGCCGTAGTCAGCGAAGGTCGCAATCTTGAAGTAGACCGATCCGTCGCTTCGGTACGTGTGCCCATTCCGCTCGAGGGCGCTGACCAGGTCGGTCATCGCCCTCAGGTTCGCCGGGTCGGTCGCGCGGGGGTTCTCCTCGACCTCCTCGAGGCCGAGCGTCCGCGCATCCTCTCTGAACGCGTCGATGTACTGTTCGGTGTATTCGCGAAGGGGTATCCCGGCCTTCTGCGATCCCGCGATCGTCCGGTCGTCCACGTCGGTGAAGTTCATCACCTGGCGGACCAGGTAGCCGCACTGATACCGGAAGGCGCGCCGCAGGACGTCGAGCGCGACGAAGGTCCGGAAGTTGCCGATGTGACCGCGATTGTAGACGGTCAGGCCGCACGAGTACATGCGCACCGTGTTGTCGTGCGACGGCGCGAAGTACTCCTCACGGCGGGACAGGGTGTTGTAGAGGCGCATCATGGGACGGGGTGTCCGGAATCAGCTGGGACGCGGCATGGTCAGCGCCAGGACGGACCGTCCATGGCACGACACGGTAACCTCGAAGAGCCGTCCGTTGGCCTGGAACGCCACGTCAAGCGGGCCATCGTGGCCGGCGGCCTCTTCGATTGCACGCACCGTGGCGCTTTCGACGGCCCGGCCGATCTCGAGTGCCTCGCCCTCCGCGCAACCGCTCAACTGGGCCACCTTCACCGCGAGTTCGCTGATGGCGGGTGCAAACCGGATCTGGCGGGGAAAACTGGCTTCGAACCAGAGCGGCCGGCCCGGATTGGTCTCGATCTGTTCCATTATTGCCGATTCTAAACCGAAACGAGGTTGAACAGCGCCCGCGCGTTCCCGCAGTCGATCTCAATCTGCGCCTTCAGAGCATCGATGGACGCGAACACGCGTTCGTCGCGAAGCCGCTGTACAAAATAGATACGGAGCTGACGTCCGTAGAGATCCGCGTCCACATCGAGAAGATGCGTTTCGATCAGGACCGGTCCCCCCTCGCCGAAGGTGGGCCGGATGCCGACGTTGGTGACCGACGGATGCAGGGCGTCTCCGACCCTGGCGACCGTCGCGTACACGCCACGAGGAGGAATCAGCTCGTTGACGGTCTGGATGTTCGCCGTCGGTGACCCCAATTGCCGTCCGCGCCCGTTTCCGGCGACCACGTCCCCGTCGATGAACGCGTGGTGCCCAAGCAGCGCGGACGCCTCGTCAACCCGGCCTTCGGCCACCAGGCGCCGGATGCGGGTGCTGCTGACCACGAAGTCCTTGAATCGAACCGGATCGATCTTTTCCGCCCGGAACCCGAACCGGGTGCCGAGCGCGCGCAGCACGGAGAAATTCCCCGCCCTGCCGTGACCGAACAGGAAGTTGGCGCCGACCCACACTTCCGAGACGCGCAGCCAGTCCACAAGCACCGCGCGGACGAACATCTCGGGATCCCATTCCGACAGCTCGTGGGTGAAGCGGACGACGGCCACGCCCTGCATGCCGGCTTGCGCCAGCGCCTCGAGTTTCTGCGCCTTGGTCATCAGGAGCGGCGGCGCCTTGTCGGGACGCAGGACCCGGTGCGGATGGGGATCGAAGGTCATCGCCACCGCGGTCGCGCCACGTTCCAGGGCCCCGCGCCTCACGCGCTCGACGATCTTCGCGTGACCGCGGTGAAGCCCGTCGAAATTGCCGAGGGCCAGCACCGGCGACCGCCACGTCAACGGGCGCGCGTCGTCCGGGAAGTGAATCACGTCCACGTTCACATCATAGCGTCAGACGAGTGATGACGTACGGCTGGCGGCTGGCGGCGGCGACCGGCGGACCGCAGTGCAGACTCGTCGCGGTTCGCGGCACGTTGCTCCGGCAAACCCGCTCGCGCTCGCCGGCAACTGGCCGTAAGCCGTATCCTTCAGATATCGATTTTCAGCCCGTCGTAGGCGAGTTCGACACCGGCAGGCAGCCTGGCGTTGGTCGCCTGATGAGGCAGGTCGTGGCAGATGTGCGTGAACCAGGCGCGGGCGGGTTTCAGGCGATCCACCACCGCAAGGGCCTGGGCAACCGTGAAGTGCGTCGGATGCGGCCGGTCGCGCAGTGCGTCCAGCGCCAGGATGTCGAGCCCCTCGAGCAGCGGCCAGGATCCATCCGGAATCCCGCTGCAGTCGGTCAGGTACGCGAAGCGGCCGACTCGATACCCGAAAATGACACGCGATCCGTGGAGCAGGGGCACGGGAACGATTTCCTGGCCGCCCACCGAGAACGGTCCGCCAACAGGAAACAGGTGGAGCTGCGGGATACCGCCCCCGGGCTGGTGCGGCTCGAAGATGTAGGCGAAGCTCCTCCGGAGCTCCCGCAACGTCGCCTTGTCGCCGTAGCAGGGAATCGCCTCCTTCTGCATCGCATTGAACCGGCGCACCTCGTCCAGGCCCATCAGGTGATCGGCATGGCTGTGCGTGAAGAGGATCGCGTCGACGCGCACGATGCCGTTGGCCAGGGCCTGGCTTCGCAGGTCGGGCGTGGTATCGACCAGGACCCTTGCTCCGCCCTGGAGCTCGAGGTAAATCGAGGGCCTGGTGCGCCGGTCCTTCGGGTCGGCCGAGCGGCACGTGTCGCACACGCATCCGATCATAGGGACGCCGTGCGAGGTCCCGGTCCCCAGGAAGGTGACGCGGCCGGCGTTCGGATTCAAGGCAGGATGATGTGCGGTTCCGCGGCGGCCTCGTTCTGGGCCGTGACAAAACGCATGCGCAGCTCGTAGAGGACCTGGTCGAGCAGCGAGCGCTCGGACGCGGTCAGGTTGCCCCGCGTCTTCTCATCGAGCATCGCGAGGATTTCGATCATCTGCGACGCGCCCTCGATGTTGGGCGGCTTCTGCTCGCCCGTCACCGGGTCAGGGACGTCGCCGAAGTGCACCGCGGCGGTTGTCACGAGTGACAGGACGAATCCGGTGAACGTGATCGACGGTGTTGTCGGATCAGTCATGCCGAAGGCCCCAACTACTTTTGTCCGAGTGGGGCCGCAGTGGCACTTTCAGATCGCCCGCGGTCCGTCCCGTCACTCGTGTCACTACAGGCAGATGGTAGCATAGCTTCATGGACCCCAACACAGTATCGGCGGCCGAGGCATTCGGCCGGCTGGTTGACACCGTTCGTTACTTGCGCGGCCCCGACGGCTGTCCCTGGGATCGCGTCCAGACGCTTCAGACGCTGCGTCCGTTCGTGCTCGAGGAGGCCTACGAGGTCCTGGAAGCGCTCGACCGCGACGACCGGCTGTCGCTGCGGGAGGAACTCGGCGACTTCATCTTCGAGGCCGTGCTGCTGGCACAGCTGTGCACGGAGCGCGGCGAGTTCACCGTGGCGGATTCACTCCGATCGATCACCGACAAGCTGATACGCCGTCATCCGCACGTCTTCGCCCGCCAGACCCTTCCCGGCGGTGCCGACCCGGTCCCTCCCGAGCTCACTCCAGACGAGGTGCTGGGCCGCTGGGAGACGATCAAGTCGCAGGAGTCTTCGCACAGCGGCACGGCGAGGACGACGCTCGGGGGCATTCCGCGAACACTGCCGGCCCTGCTTCGCGCCCACGAAATCGGCACCCGCGCCGCCGCCGTCGGATTCGACTGGGACCGGCCCGTCGACGTGGTCGCCAAGATCGAGGAGGAAGTGGCGGAGTTGAGGCAGTCGGTCGAGGCGGGCGCAACCAGCCGTGAAGAGGCCGAAGAGGAAATGGGCGATCTGCTCTTCGCCATCGCGAACCTCTCCCGCAAGCTGGGCATCGAGCCGGAGGCGGCCCTGAGGGAGGCCAGCGACAAGTTCACGCGCCGTTTCGGACAGATGGAAGCGTCGCTCAGGGTGGACGGGCGAGATCTCGCCTCGTACTCACTCGACCAGATGGAGGAAGCCTGGGGACTGGTGAAGCGGGCCGAGCGACAGGAACAGCAGCGATAGACCATCGCGCCTCGGGCGCCCTACCGTCGCGTGTCGGGCTCCCGCGCGGTCAGCGTTTCCCGCCGCCCCGTCAGCGTCATGATTTCGACGAGGTGCCCGTCGGTGTCGAGCGTCACCGCTCCGTCCTGGTCGGTCCGGAACACCTGGGCGCCGGCGTTCCGGTAGCGGTCGATGACGACCGCGGCCGGATGGCCGAATCGGTTTCCCCGTCCCACGCTGACCACGACCGCGGCCGGCCGCGCCGCTGAAATGAAGGCGTCCGTGCTCGATGCAGACCCGCCGTGATGCGGCGCCTTCAGCACGCGAAGCGGCGCAGGCTGCAGGATTCGTGACAGGCCGGCCTCGGCATTCGGACCCACGTCGCCGGCCAGCAGAATCGACACGTCCCGATATCTCACGTCGAGCACGATCGAGTCGTCGTTCCGGACCTTCTGGCGTTCCCACTCCGGGGGCGGCGGATGCCACGCCTGCAGCTCGACCTCTCCAAGCTTCAGCACGTCTCCTCGCTGGATGGACCGCCATCCCATGCCCGCGCGATCGGCCGCGGCCCGAAGCTCCTGGAGCGGCGCCAGTCGTGGCACCGGCACGCCCTCCCAGACCTCGTGAGGCGAAAAGTCGCGCAGCACGGCCGCCGCCCCGTTGAGGTGGTCGCCATCGCCATGGGTGATCGCAAGATAGTCGACGTGCCTGACGCCGCGCGTCCAGAGGACGGGCTCGACCACCCGCTGCCCGATGTCGTAGCTGGAGCCGCCTGCCCCGCCGGCGTCGACGAGCAGCGTGTGACCTGATGGCAGTTGCAGCAGCACCGCGTCGCCCTGGCCGACGTCGATGAAGGTCACACGCAGGCGCCCTGCGCGAGCGTCCGATCCTGGCGCGACGAGGATCCAGATGCTCGCCACCACAATGGTCCCGCCCGTGGCCAGCCGCCACCTCCACAGCGGCTCCACCATTGCCGGCCAGCGGGCGGCGAGCGCGGGACCCGCCAGGCACGCGCCCCACCCCACGTAGTAGAGCGCCATCGCCGCCGGCCCGGGCGGAGGAAGCCGATACGTCAGCCACGGCGCGACCTCCACGAGCCTCGCGCTCTCGACCAGCCCCCACGCCGCCAGGTGGGTGATGTATCCAGCCGCCTGCGCCACGGGCATCGACACGGCCGACAGCCCCAGGGAAATGACCCCGCCGATCTGAACCACGCTCATCAACGGGATCGCCAGGAAGTTCAGGGCCAGACCGGCGAATGTGACGCGCATGAACACGAAGGCGGCGACCGGGAGAAGCGCCGCTTCGGCCGACAACGACGCGGCAAAGAGCAGCCACGCCTGGCGGAGCAGCGTGGGCGAGGTCGCGGCAGCCTCTGCCAGCCGGGGCACCCCCAGGAGAATCGCGGAAGTCGCACCGTAGGTCAGCCACAGCGCCGGGTCGAACAGGCTGAGCGGCGAGACGGCCAGGCTCACCCCGGCGGCCAGCGCAAGGCTGTTCATCGGCCGGCTCCGATGGTCCACGGCGTGCGCCACAAGATAGGCCACCGCCATCAACGTCGCCCGTTCGACCGACGCGCCGCCGCCGACCAGGAACGCATAGAACACGAGCCAGAGTGCGGTGAACGCCTCCGCGGCGCGACGGCTCAGCCTCGTCGCGCGCAGGGCAGCGATCATCACCGCGGCCAGGATCGCGACGTTGCCGCCGGAAATCGCAAGCACGTGGTAGGTCCCGGCCTGCTGCAGTTGCAGCTCGACGCGGTCGTCGAGCCCGGCCCGATCTCCGAGGAGAATGGCCTTGACGATCGCGGCGGAGCGGGCGTCCCAACAGCCAACCCCCGCCTCGATGCGTTGGCGCACGAGGAATCGCAGGTCGGCCGCGGCCTCGTGCAGCCGGCTTCCCCGCTGGACCTCCTCGATGAGCAAGGCGCTCTTGGCCACGCCAACCAGCGTGAACCCGCGCCGCGCGAGCGCCAGCTCGTGATCGGGCACGCCGGGGTCGAGATACCTCGACGGGCGACGAAGCAGCACCGGCAACCGAAGCGTGCGCCCGGCTCGCCAGGTGGCGAGGAGCTCCGACGGCACGGTTCCGCCGACCGTGATCAGCACGCCTCCGTCGACCTCCGACAGCTTCCCGTCGATCTCCGCAGCGAGCGTCTCGAGCTCCATCCTGACGCCGGTCGGTGATGACGCGGCATCCGAGATCAGCCGCGCGGTCAGCTCGACGGGATCGCCTGCCTCATCCTGGATGGCTGCTGATCCGTATGCGGCTGTCAGCGTCGTGCGAAGCGATGGAAGAAGAGCAGCGTTCGTGTCGATGACGTCGACCGTCCAGCCGGCCGCGCCGAAGGCGAGCAGGGCGGTCGCAAGGCAGAGGGACTCGTGCTGCTGACGCTGCGCGAGCAGCGCCAGGATCCAGGCGAGGATCATGAACGCCGCACCGGCTTCCCGCGCGCCCGGCAGGAATGAGCCAGCCGCCACGCCGGCGAGCACAGCTAACGCGGGCGGCGCACACGGATGACGCACGCCTTCAGATCATGGCAATGAAGATGCCGGGGCGGACAGATGATCGCGATGGCCAGATCGCCGGGCGGGTAACCAGGCAGGGCCGTTAAATGGACCGGAACCCGGGGAGTCCTGAGTGTCGGACGAGATGATCCCTTCCAGGCACGCCCGGCTCGGGGTCCGGGGCGGACAACTGGATGGAAGGATCTGCCGAAAGGCTACGCCCGAGGCGTCGCAGAATCTGCGTGGTAGTCCTGCAGCGCCCGGACTTCGATCTGGTGTTCTCGGAGCGCCCGGATGGCGCTGACCGCAGCGGCCGCACCGGTCAGCGTGGTGATGCACGGCACGCCATGCAGCATCGCGGCCCGCCGCACGGACCGATCGTCGAAAAACGAGGCCCGTCCGAGCGGCGTGTTCACGATGAGCTGGATCTCGCCGTTCACGACCTGGTCGGCGACGTTCGGGCGGCCTTCGTTGACCTTGAACACCGTGCCGGCGTCCACGCCGTGCGCCCTCAGGAAGGCGGCGGTCCCGCGGGTGGCCACCAGGCGCAGCCCGAGCGCGGCCAGGTCGCGGGCCACGGTGAGCACATTGGGCTTGTCCGAGTTGTTGACGCTGATGAAGACGGTCCCCTTGTCCGGCAACTGCTGCCCGACCGCCAGCTGCGCCTTGGCGAAGGCGACGCCGAAGGTGGATGCGGCCCCCATCACTTCGCCGGTTGACTTCATTTCCGGGCCGAGAATCGTGTCGACGCCGGGAAACCGGATGAAGGGGAACACGGGCGTCTTCACGAACACGCCCGACACGGTCAGATCCTCGGTCATCCCGAGCTCCGCCAGCGTCCGGCCTGCCATCACGCGGGCGGCAATCTTGGCGAGCGGCACGCCGGTGGCCTTCGACAGGTACGGCACCGTGCGGGAGGCCCGCGGGTTGACCTCGAGGACGTAGACCTTGTCGCCCTTGATGGCGTATTGCGCGTTCATCAGGCCGACCACACCCAGGGCGCGCCCGACCCGCCGCGTGTAGTCGCGGATCGTCTGCAGGTGATGCTCGGGCACGAGGTACGGGGGCACGACGCACGAGCTGTCGCCCGAGTGGATGCCCGCCTCCTCGATGTGCTCCATGATCCCGCCGATGACGATCGCACCGGTGTGGTCACCGACCGCGTCCACGTCGAGCTCGAACGCGTCCTCCAGGAACCGGTCGATCAGGATCGGGTGCGACGGCGACGCGTCCACCGCCGTCGTCATGTAGCGGTCCAGCGCGCCGGCGTCATAGACAATCGCCATCGCGCGGCCGCCGAGCACGTAAGATGGCCGGACCACGACGGGATAGCCGATGCGATCGGCGACTTCCCTCGCTTCTTCGCGGGAGACCGCCGTGCCGCTCTCGGGCTGCGGAATCTCGAGCTGGTTGAGCAGCTTCGAGAACCGCTTGCGATCCTCGGCCAGGTCGATCGAGTCGGGCGTGGTTCCGAGGATCCGCACGCCCGCGTCGTGAAGCGGCAGCGCCAGCTTGAGGGGCGTTTGACCGCCGAACTGCACCACGCACGCCACTTCCCCGCCGGCGCTGCGTTCCTTCTCGAGGATCGCGAGCACGTCCTCGAGCGTCAGCGGCTCGAAGTAGAGGCGATCGGAGGTGTCGTAGTCGGTCGAGACGGTCTCCGGGTTGCAGTTCACCATGACCGTCTCGAAGCCCTCGTCTCGAAGACCGAAGACGGCATGGCAGCAGCAGTAGTCGAACTCGAGCCCCTGTCCGATGCGGTTCGGGCCGCTGCCCAGGATCACCACCTTCGGGCGATCGGTTGGATCCGCTTCGCAGGCGCGTTCGAAGGTGCCGTACATGTACGGCGTGAACGACTCGAACTCGGCGCCACAGGTGTCAATCCGCTTGTAGACCGGGACGAGCCCGGCCCGCTTGCGCCGGGTCCGCACTTGATCCTCGGTCGTCTTGCACGTGAGGGCGATCTGCATGTCGCCGAAGCCGTCGCGCTTCAGGTTCCAGAGGGTGTCGTCCGACAGCCCGTCGAGCGTCAGGCCGGCGATGTCGCGGTGGGAAGCGGCGAGCTCTTCGAACCGCGTCAGGAACCACGGATCGATGTTGGTCAGATCGTGCAGCTCTGCGACCGTCCATCCGCGCTCGAGCGCTTCGAACACCGCCCAGATCCGTCGATCGTGCGGCGTGCGCAGCTGCTGGCGCAGGTTATCGGCGTCGAAATCAGCCGGCCGCGACGCCGCGCCGAACAGCAACCCGGCCTTCGACATTTCGAGCGACCGGATGCCCTTCATGAACGCTTCCTTGAAGGTGCGTCCAATCGCCATCACCTCGCCCACCGACTTCATCTGCGTGGTCAGCGTCCGATCCGCCTCGGGGAACTTCTCGAAGGTCCACCGCGGGATCTTCACGACCACGTAGTCGATGGTCGGCTCGAAGGACGCGGGCGTCACGCGGGTGATGTCGTTGGGGATCTCGTCGAGGTGATAGCCGAGCGCGAGCTTGGCGGCGATCTTCGCGATGGGAAAGCCGGTGGCCTTCGACGCCAGCGCCGAGGATCGCGACACGCGCGGGTTCATCTCGATCGCCACCATCCGGCCGTCGTCGGGGTTGATGGCGAACTGGATGTTCGATCCGCCGGTCTCGACGCCGACCTTCCGGATGATGCGCCGGGCCGCATCCCGCATGCGCTGGTATTCCTTGTCGGTCAGCGTCAGCGCGGGCGCCACGGTGATGCTGTCGCCGGTGTGCACGCCCATCGGGTCGATGTTCTCGATCGAGCAGATGACGACGAAGTTGTCGGCCGCATCGCGCATCACCTCGAGCTCGAATTCCTTCCACCCGATCACCGACTCCTCGATCAGGATCTCGTGCACCGGGCTCATGGCCAGGCCGCGCTTCACCACGTCGCGGAACTCCTCGACGTTGTACGCGATGCCGGCGCCGACCCCTCCCAGCGTGAACGACGGCCTGATGATGCTCGGGAACCCGGTCGTCTTGACCAGCTCCTCCGCGTCGCCGATCGATTTGGCGTAGCCGCTCTGCGGCACGTCGATGCCGATCTCGCGCATGGCGTCGCGGAACTGCAGGCGGTCCTCGGCCACGCGAATCGCGGCCACCGACGCCCCGATGAGCTCGACGTGGTACTTCTCGAGGATCCCCAGCCTGGCGAGGTCCATCGCCAGGTTCAGCGCAGTCTGCCCGCCGACCGTCGGCAGGAGCGCGTCGGGACGCTCGCGGGCGATGATCGCTTCGAGAATGGCCGGCGTGAGCGGCTCGACGTAGGTGCGGTCGGCCAGCTCCGGGTCCGTCATGATCGTCGCCGGATTGCTGTTGACGAGCACGACCTCCAGCCCTTCGGCCTTGAGCGCCTTGCAGGCCTGGGTGCCGGAGTAGTCGAATTCACACGCCTGGCCGATGACGATCGGCCCGGCCCCGATGACGAGCACGCGTTTCAGATCCTGGCGACGGGGCATCAGCGGTCCATGGCCTCGATGAACATTCCGAACAGGTAGTCCGCGTCGTGAGGCCCCGGTGACGCCTCGGGATGGTACTGCACGCTGAACACCGGCTTCGACCGGTGCCGGAACCCTTCGAGCGTGCCGTCATACAGGTTGAGGTGGGTCACGATCGCGTCGGCGGGCAGCGTTTCGGGATCCACGGAAAACCCGTGATTCTGCGAGGTGATCTCGATGCGGCCGGTCTCGATCTGCTTGACCGGGTGATTCGCGCCGCGATGCCCGAACTTCAGCTTGAAGGTTCGGGCGCCGAGCGCCAGACCGAGCAGCTGGTGGCCAAGGCAGATCCCGAACAGGGGCACGCCCGACTCAACCACCTGCCTCACGTTCTCCACTGCGTAGCCCAGCGCCGCCGGGTCGCCGGGACCGTTGCTCAGGAACACGCCGTCGGGCCTGGTGGCCAGCAGCTCCGAGGCGGGCGCGGTTGCCGGAAATACGCGGACGGCACAGCCGTGCGCGGTGAACCTGCGCAGGATGTTCCACTTCATGCCGAAATCGTAGGCCGCGACGCGCAAGGGCCGGGTGGATACCTGTGCGGTCTCGATGTCGAACCCGCCGGTGGCGGCTGCCGCGCCGGAAACCGGCCAGTCGAACGCCTCACGGCACGTGATGCCCCGTACGAGGTCCGCGCCGGCCATCAAGGGTATCTGGCGCGCCCGCTCGACCAGCGCGTCGGGCTGAATGTCGCCCACGCCGATCACGCCGCGCATCACGCCGACCGAACGCAGCCTGCGGGTCAACGCGCGGGTGTCGACCCCGGCGATCGCCACGATGCCGTGGGCGCGCAGCCGGTCCTGCAGCGAACTGACGGCCCGCCAGTTGCTGGCAATCGGCGACACTTCGCGAAGCACGACGCCGGCAACCTGCGGTCCCCGAGACTCGTCGTCTTCGGCGGCGACCCCGTAGTTTCCGATCTCGGGACAGGTCATCGTCACGATCTGGCCGGAGTAGGAAGGGTCGGAGAAGATTTCCTGGTAGCCGGTGAGGCTGGTGTTGAACACAACCTCGCCCTCGGCGATGCCGTCGGCCCCAGCCGACGTACCCGCGAACGAGCTGCCGTCTTCGAGTGCGAGAACCGCTCTCACCGCGATGGACCTCGCTCCAGCGACGCGGTCACGCGCGCGCGCTGGCCGGCTACGGCCGTAACGGTCGCGGTCCACGGTGCGAAGCCGTCGAGCTCGAATCGCACGGTATGGCGTCCGGCGCTGACGGCGGGAAGGGTAAAGGGAGTACGGCCGATGTCGAGGCCGTCCAGCACGATGCGGGCGCCGGCGGGACGCGAGTCGAACTGGAACGAGGCGGCCACCGTCGCGCCCTGGTCTGCGGCGGGCGCGGCCGCCGCCTTCTGGGCCTTCGCGCTGGCCGGAGTCGACGCGACAGGCTTCGCCGCGCGAGGCCGCGGCGTGGCCTTCTTCGCCGCATCAGCCCGTCGTGTCGCCGGAGGCTCCTCCTGTAGTGCAGGCGGTACCGCCCTGGCGGCGGGCGGCGTGGCCGGAGCACGCGCCTCGGCCTTCCGGCTCGCCGCAGGCCGGGCGGAGTCACCGGACGCAACGCCGGGAACTGTCCCCTGACCTGCCTTCTTTAGAGACGATGTCTTCGATGATCCGGCAGCGGTGGCAGACACGGCCGGCGTCGTCGGGCTGGCGGCCGGTGGTGCGCCAGACGGAGACGCTGAAGAGGGCGTTGCACCGGTCCGAGGCGCGGATGCGGGCGGTGCGGTCGTCGGAGCCGCCGAGGGTGAGGAACCGACACCTTGTTCCGGCGCGCGAACGGCTGAAGCCGGGGTCGTTCGGCGAATGCCCAGTTGATACCCGCCGAGCAGCCCGATAGAGATGCCGACGACGAGAACGGCCGCCAATGCGGGGAAGCCCCATCCTTCGCCTCGACGGGGCTGTTCCGGACGCCGGAACGATGGATCCATCGGCGACCCCGGATCGATCGCACGCGGGACTGGCGGCGCGCTCACGAGGGTGCCGGGGAGGCGGAGATCATCGATGGCCATCTCCGCCCTGGACGCGTGCTCGGCAGAGGACGGCGACCGCAGGTCACGTTCGAGCGCCGAGAAGTCAGGCGTCGCCAGAGGCTGCGACGCGGTCGACGGCGGCTGCAGGACCAGCGACCCGAAATCCAGCGGACTTGCGCCGGCGAGGAACTCCGGCTGGGACCCCTCCGTGTCGAGCGGCGGCGGCTCCGTGAACACATCCGAGACGGCCGGCTCGTCTGCCGGCCGCTCGATGTCGAAGTCTTCCGCCGGGGATGACACGAGGGCGGCCTCTTCGGGCGCGGGTTCGATGGGCTTTGCCGTCAGCGGGTCTTCGAGGCCCGGCAACCTGGGCGCCCTGCTGCGAGTGCGGCGCTGGCCCCTGGCGGTCGAACGTTCGTCGGCGGGCCCGGCCGAGCTCGCGCCCGCGCCGAGCAGTCCAGTGGCGATGCCGGACGCCAGATCGCGTGCGGTTGCAGGCCGACGATCAGGATCCCGGTCGAGCCCCGATTCAAGCGCCTCGCGCAGCGCGTGGGGATCGGCCACACGGAGATCGTTGAGGCCCGGCAGCGGCTCGTCGGTTCCCGGCATGGCCCGCCGGCCCGTCAGCACTTCGTAGGCGATGGCTGCCAGGGCGAAGACGTCCGAGCGCTGTCCCCACGATCCGATCATCTCGCGTTCGGGCGCTGCGTACGGTCGACGGACCGGCGAGCGCCACGCGATGCGTTCGAGCGCCCACGTGATCCCGATCCCGGTCACGTGCGTCTCGCCAGGGGTCACCAGCACATCACGCGGATGGAGCGACCCGTGGTTGATTCCCGCGCGCGCGCCCTCGTCGAGGGCCTCGGCGATGTGCGTGATCAGCCTCACCGTATCCGGGAGCGGCGCAGGTCCGTACCTGGCGTACGGCGACATCGAGCGATTCGGCATCGACGTACTGCTGGGCGAGGTACGCGACCGAACCCTCGACACCGGCTGCCACCGCGTGTGCGATGTGCGGCTGTCGGAGGTTGAAGTCGACCAGGTGCTGGAACTCGGCGGCGAGATCGCGGGCCCGCTCCGGGGTGATGTCGATCGCGAACACCTTGACCGCGACCAGTTGCCCGTTCTCGGGATCTTCCGTGCGAAAGACGGGTCCGAGCACGCCGGCACCTATCTGGTGCTGGAGCCGAAAACGCCCGAATGTCGCCGGAGGCGTGTAGTTGGTGACTGAGGTCAACGCATCGTGCCAGTGTTGCCCGATGCTAACATCAAAGCGCCCGAAGCATCAATGAATGGAACCGCTCGCGCTCCCGATGCCGGCACGGGATCGGGTGTTCGATCTTCATGTCCCGATCCGGCCGGGTTCCTGCTCGCACGAGGGTGCCCTGGCGTGGTAGCCTTGCGCCACGCGCGCAACGTTGAACCTGCACTTCGATCCCTCTGAGGTGGCGATCTCGGCCGGGCATCCGCACCAGTCCGCTGCACCCCCGGCCGGCGGTTCGCCTCCGGCGAGATGATGCGGGGCTCGCGGGCCCGCCGGGAGCCGATGCAGGGTGTGAAGCCATGACGATTGCCCCCGGCACCCGCCTCGCGCAGTACACGATTGTGGCGCCTCTCGGCGCGGGCGGCATGGGCGAAGTCTACCGGGCCACCGACGCCCGGCTCGGCCGCGACGTCGCGATCAAAGTCCTGCCGGAGCATCTTGCCAGTGACGCCGACGCCACGGCCCGGTTCACCCGGGAGGCGCGCGCTCTGGCCGCACTGTCTCACCCGAACATACTCGCCATCCACGACGTGGGAACCGATGGCGGCGCCGGCTTTGCCGTCATGGAGCTGCTCGAAGGCCTGACGCTGCGCCAGCGACTGCGAGAGTCCGCCCTGTCGTGGCCGAAGGCCGTTTCCATCGCGCTGCAGGTGGCCGAGGGCCTGGCGGCGGCACACGCGTGCGGCATCGTGCATCGCGATCTGAAACCCGAGAACATCTTTCTGACCTCGTCGGGACAGGCGAAGATCCTCGATTTCGGTCTGGCGCGGATCGACCGTTCAGCCGGCGGGTCCGACGGCGAAACTTCCGATGCGATCACGATGCCGGGGACATTGCTCGGATCGATCGGGTACATGTCGCCCGAACAGATTCGGGGTGAGCCGGCGGGCGCGCCGGCCGACATTTTCGCGTTCGGATGCGTGTTCTACGAAATGCTCACCGGCCAGGGACCGTTCACCCGGGACGCGAGCGCCGACACCCTGGCCGCGGCCCTCCGGGACGAGCCGGTCCAGCTCGCCGGGGCTGCGAACGGAATGCCCCAGGCGCTGGACGCCATCGTGATGCACTGCCTGGAGAAACGCCCAGGCGACCGGTTCCAGGCCGCGCGGGACATGGCGTTCGCCCTCCGGGCCGTCTCGAGCGGGGCCTGGGCCGCGGTTCGATCGGATTCTCCGGCGGATGTCTCCGTTGCGCAGCCGAAACGGCGCGGCCTTCGAGTCGTCTCGGTGGGCATCGGCGTCGGCCTGCTGGCCGGGGCATCCGGCTTCTGGCTGGCCTCGCGCATCAATACGCCCGTTCGGGCGCCGCTCGCGCGGGCCCGCCTGTCGGTCGTCATGCCGGCAGGCGCCAGCCTCGCACCCAACTCCAGCCCGAGGGCCGGATCGAACGTCGCAATATCTCGAGACGGCCGCACGCTGGCGTACGTCGTCGTGCGTGACCGCCGGCAGTGGATCGTGGTGAGAGGACTCGATCAGGACCAGGAGCGGGAACTGGCGGGGACCGACGATGGCTCAGCACCGTTCTTTTCTCCCGACGGCCGGTGGCTTGCGTTCTTCACCGTCACTTCGCTCAAGAAGATCCCCGTCGACGGCGGTACACCGTCTGTCATCTGTCCGACTCCGCCGGTCGTCCGCGGTGCCGTCTGGGCCGACAACGGGACCATCTATCTCTCGCAATCGTTCTCGCAGGGGATCGATGCGGTGGACGCAGGCGGCGGACGTCCGAGAGTCGTGACGACGAACGACGTCCAGGCCGGCGAGAGCAACCACCTGCTGCCCGAGGCCCTCCCTGGCAGCCGCTCGGTCCTTTTCACCGTATGGAAGGGTGGCGATTTCAGCGCGGCAAGCATCTGGGCGGTGTCACTGCAGACCGGCGCCCGCAAGCTCGTGCTGGAGTCAGCAAGCGCACCGCACTTCGTGGAACCCGGCTACCTCGTCTTCTCGCGCGCCGGGGCGCTGTTCGCCACGCGGTTCGATGCCGAACGGCTGGAGGTCTCCGGCGAGGCCGTCCCGATGGTCGACCGGGTCCTGACCGATCCGCGGACGGGCACTGCGCATTACGCGATCGCGTCAAACGGGACGCTGATCTACATACCCGGCGGCGATACCGTCGAGTTGCGCCGGCTCGTGTGGCTCGACCGGGCGGGCCGCGCCGAACCGATTCCCGCACAGCCGAATCGCTACAGCGAGTTGAAGCTCTCTCCCGATGGCCGGCGAATTGCCTTCGAAGCGCTCAACGACATCTGGGTCTACGGCCTGACCGATCGGCAGTTCCAGCGGATGAGCTTCCACGGCGTGAACCAATTTGCGGTATGGACTCCCGACGGCCGCCACGTGACCTTCAGTTCTTCGGCCGGGTCGTCCGATCCCCGGCTGTACTGGAAGGCGACCGAGTCGGCAGATCAGCCCGAACCCCTGACCACGCAGCACGGCGTGCAATTTCCCTCGTCGTGGTCTCCGGGCGGGGACACGCTTGCCTACGCGGAAACGGCGGGCAATCCGACCGAGTCGCCGACCGGCTGGGATATCTGGCTCTGGCGAAGGGGCTCCCCGCCGTCCCAGAAGGCGTTGATCCAGACGCCGTTCAACGAGGATCAGCCGATGGTCTCGCCCAATGGGCGGGCGCTGGCGTACGTATCGGACGAGTCCGGACAGCGCCAGGTGTACATTCGCCCGTTCCCCGATGCCGGCCGCCGACTGCAGATTTCCGTAGACGGAGGAAGTGAACCCGTCTGGTCGCGCCAGGGAAACGAGCTGTTCTATCGCGCCGGGCGACGGCTTTTCTCCGTGCCCATGAGGGGCCCTGACACGCCGGCGCCCGGACCGCCGAGGCTGGTATTCGAGTACGACTTCGTCCAGGGGTCGGTCGTACCTGGGTCACCCTGTTACGATGTCGCGCCCGACGGAAAGCGCTTCATCACGGTCGCGCGTGCGGGCGAGACCCTTCAACTGAACCGGCTTGATGTGATCCTCGGATGGGTCCAGGATCTCGACCGGCGGCTGCAGGTAAAGCCCGCCAGGTAGAATCCGGCCTCGCTTGACAGCGATTGCGACGCTCTGAGACAGTACCATCTTGGTGCCACAAACAGCAGACGACTCGTCGACCCTTGCCGCGCGGCTGGCGGTGGACATCCGACAGTTCCCCGGCATCCGGCGCCTGGCCGGCGACTACGCCTTCAATTTCGAACGGCTGGCCCCGTTCTTCGCCGGCGATCCCGCGGATCCCGGACAGTGGCGCCACGCCATCACGCGAACGCTGGCGAAGGATCGCGACCGCGCGACCCTGGCCGCCGCGCTTGCCGGACAGCAGCAGCGCCGGGGCGCTCCGCCCGAAGCCCGCGCGGCAGCCGGGCGGCTGCGCGATCCTCGCGCCGTCGCCATCATCACCGGTCAACAGGCCGGGTTGTTCGGCGGTCCGCTCTACACGCTGCTGAAGGCGCTGACGGCCATCCGGCTCGCGGCCAGGGTACGGGACGAATTCCACGTGCCGACGGTCCCCGTGTTCTGGATCGATGCCGAGGATCACGATTGGGACGAGGTCAGCGGCTGCGAGGTGCTCGACGCGGAACTGCAGCCGCAACTGGTGCGGGCGCCCGCGCCGCCCGGGGCCGGCGACCGTCCGATCGGCTCGCTGCTGCTCGAGAACTCGGTCACCGATACCATCGATGAACTGGCGGCCATCCTGCCGCCCACCGAGTTCTCCGCCACGCTGCTGACGCTGTTGCGGAACGCGTATCGCCCCGGCATCGCCATGTCGGAGGCCTTTGGTCGATGGCTCGAGATGGTGCTCGGCGGCCTCGGCCTGGTGGTGTACGACGCGTCGGATCCGGCCACCAAGCCGCTTGCCCGCCCGGTGTTCGCCAAGGAAGTCCAGTTCCCCGGGTTGACCTTCGAGCTTGCAGCCGCGGCCGGCAATGAGCTCACCGAGCTGGGCTATCACGCCCAGGTGGTCCCGCACGAGGACAGCCTGGCCTTGTTCCGGCTCGATGGAGGACGCCGCCTGATACGGTTCAAGGACGGCGCGTTCAGCATCGAGGGTGCCACGCTCGACGCGAAGGCCCTGCTGAACGAGGTGACCGAGCACGCGGAGGCGTTCAGTCCGAACGTCCTGCTGCGGCCGATCGTGCAGGACACTGTGTTCCCGACGATCTGCTACGTGGCGGGCCCGAACGAACTCGCCTACCTCGGGCAGCTTCGGGCGATCTACGCGCACTTCGGCGTGCCCATGCCGCTCATGTATCCGCGCACGACGGCGACGTTACTCGACTCGGCGGCCATGCGATTCCTGAGCCGAAACGAAGTGGCATTCGAAACATTACAGGCGCAGGACGAAGCCGCCCTGAACCACGTGCTCGAAGCCGGCCTGCCTCCGGCGGTCGACCAGGCCTACCAGCGGACCGACCGCACGCTGCGCGACGCCATGCAGGAGCTGATTGAGGCCGTGCCGGCCGTGGATCCGACGCTCGAAGGCGCGGCCCGCTCGGTGCTCGGCCGCCTGGAGCACGATCTCGAAGGGCTGCACGCGAAGATCATCCACGCGGCCAAGCGCCGCGACGACACGCTGCGTCGTCAGTTCACGCGAACGCGCGCGCAGGCCTTTCCCGGGGGGCATCCCCAGGAACGCTCGATTGGTTTCGTGTATTTCCTCAATCGTTACGGACCTGCGCTGGTGGATCGCCTGCTTGCCGAGCTGCCGCTCGACATCGGGCGGCACTGGGTGCTGACGGTCTGAGCGGAGTTCCGCCGGTGGACGCGCCTTCTCTCCCTCCCGCTTCTGCGCCGCCCACCTGGCCGGGGCCTGCCAGGCCGCCCGCCGCGCGGGCCGGCAGCGCGCCGCCCCGCAAGCGCCGGCGGTGGCGGCGGATCCTGCTCATCGGCCTGGGGGTGCCCTCCCTGGTGCTGCTGGCGGTGGCGGTGTACTACTACGTCTCGTTTGCGCGCATCATCGACGAGCGCCTGCACGGCGAACGCATGCAGACGCTGCCGCGTGTGTTCGCCCGGCCCCTGGACCTGCACCGCGGACAACTGCTATCCGAACAGCAGCTGGTCGATCGGCTCAACGATCTCGGCTACGCGGCGCGTCCGCTGGCCGCGCAGCCCGGCGAATTCACCGTCGGGGACAAGTGGCTCAGCCTGATCGCCCGCGGGGGGAACGCGCAGGGACGGACCGTGCGCGTAACGTTCAACCCGAGAGCGACGGGCCTCGTGCCGCCGTCGCCCTCGACCGGGCGCCCGGAACTGGCGAGCGCCGTTGAGAAGATCGAGGTGTCGGGCCGCGGACCGGCCGACTCGGTCACGCTCGACGCGCCGCTCATCACGGCCCTGATCACGGCGAGCCGCGAGAAGCGCCGCCGCGTGTCGTTGAAGATCATCCCGCGCCACATGGTGCAGGCCGTCCTGGCGATCGAGGACCGCCGGTTCTACGAGCACCCGGGCATCGATCCGATCCGCATCGTGGGCGCGATCGTCACCAACCTGCGCGGCAGCAAGTCGTACCTGGTCGGTGCGAGCACCATCACGCAACAGCTCGTGAAGAACTTCTTCCTGACGCCGGAAAAGTCGATCCAGCGCAAGCTGCAGGAACAGTTCCTGGCGCTGGTGCTCGAGACGCGCGCGTCGAAGGACGAGATCGTCGAGCTTTACCTGAACGAGGTGTATCTCGGCCAGCGCGGGTCGTTCGCGATTCACGGCGTCGCCGAGGCGGCGCGCCTGATGTTCGGCAAGGACGTCACGAACCTGTCGCTGGCGGAGGCCGCAACCATCGCGGGCACGATCCAGGCCCCCTACACCTGGTCGCCGTTCAGCTCACCGACCCGCGCGCGCGACCGCCGCAACGTGGTGCTGCAGGCGATGGTCGACGCCGGGTATGTCAAGCAGGCGGATGCCGAGCGTGCGGGGCGCGAGCCGATGACGGTGGTGGCCCAGGCGCTGGACACCGAGGCGCCCTATTTCGTCGACCTGCTCGGCCAGACGCTCGCCGACGACTACCCGGGCCTGCTGGCGGGCACCCAGCCGGTTGACATCTACTCTTCGCTCGATCTCCACCTGCAGCGCATCGCGCAGGAGGCGGTCAGGATCGGCCTGGTCCAGATCGACGAGCAGCTCGCCAGGCGGAAGCTCAAAGCCAGACCGCAGGTCGCGCTGATGGCGATCGATCCACGCACGGGCGAGGTGCTGGCGCTGGTCGGCGGCCGCTCCTACAGCCAGTCCCAGTTCAACCGCGCCTTGAGCGCCAAGCGCCAGCCCGGCTCAGTTTTCAAGCCCTTCGTCTACCTGGCGGCGTTCGAAGAAGCGGCTGCCGCGGGCCGCACGGACATCACACCGGCTACGACGGTGGTGGACGAGCCGACGACGTTCCTTTTCGAGGACAAGGAGTGGGCGCCGAGCAACTACGAGAACGAATACGACGGCGTGATCACGCTGCGCCGGGCGCTGGCCATGTCGCGCAATGTCTCGGCCGCGAAGGTGGCCGAGATGGTCGGCTACGACAAGGTCGCGAACCTGTGGAAGAAGACCGGTTCGGCGACCCTGCCGCGTCCCTACCCATCGGTGGCCCTGGGCGTCTTCGAGGCGACGCCCGTCGAAGTGGCGACCGCCTACACCGTGTTCCCGAACCTGGGCGAGATGCGGTCCCTGCGCCCGATCCTCCGCATCCTGAACGACTCCAAGCCGGTCCCGGTCGCGGTGCCACCTGCGCGGCGGATCGCCCGCAGGGACACGACGTACCTGGTCACCAACATGATGCGCAGTGTCATCAACGAGGGCACCGGGGCCGCCGCGCGCGCCTGGGGCTTCGCGCCGGACGCGGCAGGCAAGTCGGGCACGACCAACGACATGAGGGACGCCTGGTTCGTCGGCTTCACGCCAGAGTTGCTCACGGCGGTCTGGGTCGGGTTCGATGACAATCAGCCGCTGGGGCTGACCGGGTCCTCCGCGGCCCTGCCGATCTGGACCCGGTTCATGATGGGTGCGCTGGCCGGCCGGCCGAACCTGCAGTTTGCCGTTCCAGGGGGCGTGTCCTTCGCCGAGATCGATCGGGACACCGGCAAGCTCGCCGAGCCCGCGTGCCCGCGACTGTTCCACGAAGCCTTCCTCTCCGGTACCGAGCCGACCGAAGTCTGCGCGCTGCACAAGTTTTAGGGCATGAGCGATGGCTTGGGGCTTAAGGCTAGCCCCTAGCCCCTAGCCCCTAGCCCCTAGCCCCTAGCCCCTAGCCCCTAGCCCCTAGCCCCTAGCCCCTAGCCTCTAGCCCCTAGCCCCTGGCTCCGATCCCTTATAATCGCTGAATGGCCGATGCGGTGTATCGCGCGATCGTGCGGGCGCTCGAGGACGGCGAGGAGGCCGCGCTCATCACCATCATCTCCGCCCGCGGCTCGACACCGCAGCGCGTCGGGGCCAAACTGCTGGTCTACGAAGACGGACGGACCATCGGCACCATCGGCGGCGGGTGTTACGAGAGCGACGCCTGCCTGAAGGCGCGCGACGTCATCCGGTCCCGCCGGCCCCGCGTGGTCCGTTACGACCTGGCGGACGATCTGGCAGAGGAAAACGGGCTCATTTGCGGAGGCCAGATGGAGGTCTTCATCGATCCGCTCGACCCTTCACCCGACCTTTACGTGGTCGGCGCCGGCCATGTGGGACGCGAGGTCGCCTGCCTCGCCGCCGACGTCGGGTTCCGCGTTCACGTGCTGGACGATCGCGAGAAGTTTGCTAGCCGCGATCGGTTCCCCGAGTCGATCGACGTGATCGTGGACGATGTGGGCGAATGGCTGAAGCAGGCCGACCTGCGCCCGACCTCCTATCTGGTCGTTGTCACCCGCGGACACAAGCACGACCTGACCGCCCTGCAGTCGCTGGCCGAACGGAAGTTCCGTTACCTCGGCATGATCGGCAGCCGCGCAAAGGTCGCGCGCATCAACGATGCCCTGCTCGCCGGTGGCGTGGCCAAGGAGTGGATCGCCGGCATGCATGCGCCGATCGGCTTGCGAATCGGCGCCATCACACCCGAAGAAATCGCCGTCAGCATTGTCGCGGAGATCATCGCCGTCCGGCGCGGGGCCGACACCGAGGACGCCAAGACCGGCGAATCGATGCGCTGGACCAAGGCGGGAGCGTAACCAGGTGGCTTCCCTGCTCGTCCGAAACGCCACCATCCTGACCATGAACGACCGGATGGAAATCGTCGAGGGTGACGTCTCGGTGCGGGACGGTCGAATCGTGTCGATCGGCGCCCCGGCACAGGGCGCCCACGACCGCACGATCGATGCGGGGGGCGGCCTGGTCCTCCCTGGCTTCGTGCAGACGCACATCCACCTCTGTCAGACGCTCTTCCGCGGATACGCCGACGATCTCGCGCTGATCGAGTGGCTTCGCCAGCGGGTGTGGCCGCTCGAAGCGGCTCACAACCCGGCATCGCTCAGGGCGGCGGCGCGCCTGGCGGCTTGCGAGCTGCTGATGAGCGGCACGACCACTGTCCTGACGATGGAGACAGTGCACGACACCGACGCGGTGTTCGAAACGATTGCGGAGATGGGCCTGCGCGCCATCATCGGCAAGTGCATGATGGACGCCGATTCGCAGGTTCCCCCTCGGCTGCTCGAACGCACTCAGGCATCCATCGATGAGAGTCTCGCCATCCGCAAGCGGTGGGACGGCGCGGCGAACGGGCGGATTCATGCGGCGTTTGCGCCGCGCTTCGCCGTGTCGTGCTCGCGCGAGCTGCTGGAATCGGTCGCGTCGCTCTCCGGGCAGCACGATGTCCTGATCCACACCCATGCCTCGGAGTCACAGGCAGAAATCGAAATCGTCAGGCAGCGGACCGGGCGCCGGAACATCGAATACCTCGCCGACACCGGGCTGGTCTCCAGCCGGCTCTGCGTGGCGCATTGCATCTGGGTCGATCCGGTCGAGCAGGACCTGATGGCCGAGCGCGGCGTGAAGGCCCTTCACTGCCCGAGCTCGAACCTCAAGCTGGCGAGCGGCATCGCGCCCGTGACCGAGCTTCGCGCGAAGGGGATCTCGGTGTCGCTTGGCGCCGACGGCGCCGCCTGCAACAACCGGCTCGACATGTTCGAGGAGATGCGGCTGGCCGCCCTGCTGCAGGCGACGCGCAAGGGACCGGGCGCACTGCCGGCGCGCGAGGTGGTGGCGATGGCGACCCGGGAGGGAGCCCGTGCCCTCGGGCTCGAACGGGAGATCGGGTCGATTGAGATCGGCAAGCGGGCCGACCTGGTCGTCGTCGATCGCGATCGCCCGCATCTCGCCCCGGGGCCCGATCCGTACTCCATGCTGGTCTACTCGTGCCGCGGGTCGGATGTCCGATCGACGATCGTCGACGGCGAGATTCTCGTGCACGACTTCGCCCCGGTCGGGCTCGACCCCGGCGAGGTCGCCCGCGAGGCCCGGCAGGCAGCCCGGGATCTGGCTGTCCGCGCGGGGGTCTGATCCCCGGTTTCTCCTTTAGAACAGCGCCTTCGACCCTCCGGACCGCCACCTTGGTATAATGTAGTCTGACATGCTGATTGGCGCTCTCACACCGTGACTGCTAAAGACCGACCGGAGCTCAGCGACCGCTATCTGAAGATCCTGGCGACGCTGGTGCGCGCGCACATCGAAACCGGGGAGCCCGTGGCTTCGGTGGCGCTGGCCCGGCGCGGCGGCTTCGGACTGTCGTCCGCGACGATCCGCAACGTGCTGGCGGGTCTCGAGGAGCTCGGCTACGTGTGGCAGCCCCACACCTCCGCGGGCCGCGTGCCGACCGATCTCGGCTACCGGTGCTTCGTCGACCAGATCCTCCAGACCAAACGGCCGGTGCATTCGGCCGCCGTCGAGGCTCAGCTCCGGCAGCAGGTCGGTTCGATCTCGGACATGGAATCGGTGTTGTCCACGGTCTCGCACGTCCTGTCGAGTGCCTCGCACCACGTCGCGTTCGCGCTGGCGCCAGCCGGACAGATGACCGCGTTCCACCATGTCGAGTTCCTGCCGCTCGCCGTCGGTCGGGTGCTGGTCATCCTGGTGGCCCGCGGCGGCCAGGTCAGCCACAAGGTCGTCGACCTTGAAGAGGAACTGTCGAGCACGGAGCTTCAGGAAGCCGCCAACTTCCTGAATTCAGAGTACAGCGGACTGTCGCTCGCCGAGGTGCGTGAGGCCGTCGTGAAGAGCCTCAACCAGGAGCGCGTCCGGTACGACCGGCTGATGGCGCGGGCGCTGCGCCTGGCCAAGTCGAGCTTCGAGGACCTGACCGAGGCCCACTCGGTGTACGTGGAGGGCGCCTCGTCTCTGTTCGAGGAGGCTGCCGAGCCGTACAGCGGGATTACGCTGTCGGCGCTGACCGCGCTCGTCAAGATGATCGAAGACAAGCACCGCCTGGTGCGCCTGCTGACCGCCTACATGGAAGATCCGGGGCTGACGGTGATCATCGGCGAGGAACACGCCGAGCCCGGGCTGCGTCCGTTCAGCCTGGTGGCATCCACGTACTCCGGCGGAGAGGGCACTGGAACGGTCGGCGTGATCGGCCCGATGCGCATGCACTACTCGCGAGCCATCACCATGGTCGACGGCGTCGCACAGGCGGTGTCACGCGTGCTGGCCGACGCCCGATGGGACGAGCCGATTTCCACCGGCTCCTAGCGCGGCTCGAAGACCGGCGTGGAACGGTGACATCCAGCCGCAATGAACGCATTCGAAACCACCTGTAGGAACTCCTGACCACTTCTGATTCGATGGACGAGATGATTCGTGATGTGAACCGTGCCGATTCGTCGGCACCAACCGCTTCGGATACGGCCAACCCGGCGCTGCCCGAGCAGGGGACGAAGGCGGCCGATGACGGCCAGGCGCCTGCTCAGTTGAGCGAACGCGAACAGCAATTGCAGCAGGAGCGCGATCGCTATTACGATCTGCTGCTCCGGAAAACGGCCGAGTTCGACAACTACCGCAAGCGGACCGACCGCGAGCGCCGGGAGCGATCCGATTCGGCCACCGCCGACCTGTTGCTCGATCTGCTGTCAGTCGTCGACGACCTCGACCGGGCCCTGAAGACCGAAGGCACTGGCGCAGAAGCCGGGCCGTATCGGGCCGGCGTCGAGCTCATCCACCGGCAGATGCTCGAGCTGCTGAAACGAAAAGGGGTCCGGCCGTTCGACGCCCTGGGTACCGATTTCGATCCCCACCTGCACCAGGCCGTCACCTCCGAGCCGAGCCCGGACCACCGAGAGGGCGAAGTGATCGAAGAATTGCGGAAGGGCTATTTCCTGGGCGAGCGGCTGCTGAGGCCTGCCATGGTGAAGGTGGCCCGGGCGTGAGCAAGCGCGATTACTACGACGTGCTGGGCGTTGCACGCGCGGCAACCGACCAGGAAATCAAGAGCGCCTACCGCAAGCTGGCGCTGCAACATCATCCGGATCGCAACGCCGGAGACAAGGCCGCCGAAGAGAAGTTCAAGGAGGCGGCCGAAGCCTACGCCGTTCTGGCCGATCGCGAGCGGCGCGCGGCCTACGACCGGTTCGGCCACGCAGGTGTTGGCGGCGCGGCCGGCCCCGGAGGCTTCGATCCGACCATCTTCTCGGATTTCGACGACATCCTCGGTGGCCTGGGCGACTTCTTCGGCTTTGGCGATATTTTCGGCGGCGGCCGGCGAAGGCGAGGACCACAGCGGGGCGCGGACCTGCGGTACGATCTCGAAATCTCCTTCGAGGAATCGGCCCGCGGGCTCGAAACGAGCATCCAGATTCCGAGGGTCGAGGCCTGCGAAGGATGCGGGGGCTCGGGCGCCGCGCCCGGCACCCAGTCGAGCAGGTGCCCGCAGTGCCACGGCCGCGGACAGGTCAGATACCAGCAGGGCTTCCTCGTCGTCGCGCGCACCTGCGGGCAATGCCAGGGAACGGGAACCATCATCGCGTCGCCCTGCATCAAGTGCCGCGGCACGGGACAGGTGCCCCGCGAGCGCAAGCTCACGGTGAAGATCCCGGCCGGCATCGCGTCGGGCCAGCGCCTTCGCCTGGTGGGTGAAGGCGAGACCGGCGCGCTCGGCGGCCCGCCGGGCGATCTCTACGTCGTGGTCCAGGTTCAGGATCATGAGTTCTTCCGGCGGGAGGGCGACGACCTCATCTGCGAAGTCGCGGTGGGCTTCCCCACCCTGGTGCTCGGGGGCGAGATCAAGGTCGCCACGCTCGACGGCGAGACCTCCCTTCGAATTCCGGAAGGCACGGAAGCGGCCACGGTCTTCCGCCTGCGCGGGAAAGGCGTGCCCAACGTCAACGGACACGGACGCGGCGATCTCCACGTGGTCGTGCAGGTCAAGACGCCGAAGAAGCTCACGCGCGAGCAGCGATCGGCCCTCGAGCAGTTTGCGAAACTGCTCCCTGCCGAAAAGGCCGAAGCCCGCTCGATGGAACGCGAGTCCGATGATCGGGGCGTCTTCGGACGCGTCAAGGACCTCTTCAGCTAGGGCCGTGCCGATCTCGTCTCCCTCGACACCAGGCCTCGGGAGCCACGGGAACTGATCCATGAGCAGCCCTGCGCCCGTGTGGCCGGCCCTCGAGCTGATCTTTCCGCCCGACGAACCCGGCCCGGTCTCGAACCAGGACCTCGCGCTCGCCGCACTCGACGGGCTCGAGCTGGTCGCCATCGAGGAGCTGACGCCGTCCGAGTGGCGTGTGTGCTTCCGCCGCGCCGTCGACCGGGACGCCGCCCGGCACGCGCTTTCAGAGGCCGCCGGCCTCAGCGTCGGCCTGCACGAGGTCGATGTCGAGGACGAGGACTGGGCCCGCCGCAGCCAGGCGGACATCCGATCGGTTCGGGTGGGCCGATTCGTGATCGCTCCGCCGTGGGACGTGCCCGTCGGCCAGGCAGATGGGGACGTGGTGCTCGTCATCGAGCCGTCGATGGGATTCGGCACAGGCCACCACGCCTCGACTCGACTGTGCCTGGCGGCCCTTCAGCACATCGAAATCACGAACAGGCAGGTTCTCGACGTGGGCACGGGATCGGGGATCCTGGCCATGGCCGCCGCGCGCCTGGGTGCCTCGACGGTGACGGCGCTGGACATCGACCCGGATGCGATCTCTTCGGCCCGCGACAACCTGGTGTTGAACGGGCTGTCGGCGTCGATCGAGTTGCGGGAGCTGGATTTCCGGAACGAGCGGCTCCCCCTGGCCGACGTCGTCGTTGCCAATCTGACCGGCGGCATGCTCTCGATGTCGGCGCCGCAGCTACTGGCCACCTGCAGGGCGGGCGGCAGCCTGATCGTGAGCGGCGTGCTGCGAACGGAAGAGGCCGAAGTCGTCGCGGCGTTCGGCGACCGCACGAGCATCGGATGGCGCGGGACCGAAGACGAGTGGGTTGGCCTCGTGCTGATGAAGGCACGCGACTGACCGATTTCGCGTCCGGCCCGCTGCTACAGATCACCCCACAGGCTTTGCAGGACGGCGATGGCGACAAGCGGGGCTGCGTCCGCTCGAAGGGTCCGCCGTCCAAGCGTCAGCGTCACGCAGCCGTGTCGCCGCGCCGATTCCACCTCGTCTTCCGTCCACCCGCCCTCAGGCCCGACCACGGCCAGCACGGAGTCAGGCACGGGCGCGGAGCGCAGCGCTTCCAACCCGGATGAGCTGTCGCTGGCGCCGGGCTCGACCAGCAGGATTCGCAGCGCCGACTGGTCCCGCTCGAGGCACTGGTCGAGGGAGCACGGCTGGCGCACCTCGGCCACCACGGCGCGCCCGCACTGCTTGACCGAGGCGACGGCGATTCGCTGCCATCGCTCGACGCGAAGCTGGCCCTGGAAGGCCCGCGGCGGCACGTCGGTGCGCGTGGTCAGCAGCGGCTGGATCGCCGAGACTCCCAGCATCACGGCATCCCTGACGACAGCGTCGAGCTTGTCGGCCTTGAGCACGGCCTGGGCGAGCGTCATCGCTCACGCGCGGTTCGGGCGCGGGCTCGACCCGGGCCGTCGGCTCGACGACGACCTCTCCGCGGCGCACCGAGGCAACGCGTGCTTCAACTTCCAGGCCGTGGCCGTCGAACACGCGGACCGCGTCACCGGCGCCAAGCCGCAGCACCCGCGTCAAGTGCAGGGCCTCCTGATCCGGCAGTCTGACCAGACCCAGGTCGGCGCGCAGCGCGGGGGCGTAGAATCGAGGCAGCCATGCGGCAATTATAGTCAAGCCGATCTATACTCCGGGTTGGCCGCGCATGTTCTTTCGCGGACAGACCATCGGCAAGTACAAGATCCTCTCAGCCCTGGGCAGCGGCGGGTTCGGCAGCGTCTACCTTGCCGAGGACACCTGGATCGGCAAGAAGGTCGCCATCAAGGTGCCGCACCGCCAGAACGTCGGACTTCGGCGAGCTGCTGCGCGAGCCCCGCCTGCTGGCCAGCCTGAGCCACCCGAACATCGTGTCGGTGCTGACGGCCGAGAAGCAGGACAACGTCTTCTTCATCGTGATGGAGTACGTCGCGGGCGAAACGCTCGAGAACATCATCGTGCGCGACGGCGCGATCGATCTGCACCGGGCGCTCGACTTCACGTGCCAGATCTGCAACGCGGTCGATCATGCGCACGGCCAGGGCGTCATCCACCGCGACCTGCGGCCGGCCAACGTGCTGATCACCGGCAGCGGCATGGTCAAGGTGGCCGACTTCGGCACGTCGCGGTTCCTCGAGCTGGCGGCCCACGGCACGACCGTGATCGGCAGCCCTCCCTACATGGCGCCCGAGCAGTTCCACGGCAAGGCGACCTTCGCCTCGGACATCTACTCGCTCGGCGTCACGATGTACCAGATGCTGACCGGCGCGCTGCCGTATCAGACGCCGGCGCCGGCCGATCTGGACAGGCTGATGAGCGGCGAGCTGGTCTCGCCGCCCCGGCTCGCGCAACGCGAGGATTCCGAAGGCGCATCAACGACATCATCCTGAAGGCGATGGCGCCCGACGTGACCGCCCGCTACCAGCGCGCCGGCGAGCTGCTCGCCGACCTGCTGCGGCTGCGGAGCAGGTCTCGCGCCAGGCGGACCGCACGGGCGCAGCGCCCGGCCGGCCGTGACGCTCGCCCCGGAGACGCCGCCGGGACCTCAGCCTCAATCCCGTCCTGGGAACGGGACACGCCGCAGCCGCGGTTCTGCTGGCACTGTCACAAGCCGCTGCACGCGCGGTCGGACCGGTGCCCGTTCTGCGGCGAGGCACAGTAGAATACGCGTTCAAGGAGACATTCATGGCCTTTACCGGCACGGGCAAAGTCTGGATCAACGGGACGCTGGTCGACTGGGCCGACGCCAAGATCCATATCGCGTCGCACGTCATTCACTACGGCAGCGCCGTGTTCGAGGGGGCGCGCTGCTATGACACCGCCCAGGGCTCGGCGTGTTTCCGCCTGAACGCGCACAACACGCGCCTGATCAACTCCGCCAAGATCTACCGGATGGACTGCGGGTACACGCTCGAACAGATCGAACAGCGCCGTCATCGAGACCATCAAGGCCAACGACTTCAAGGCGTGCTACATCCGGCCCATCGTCTATCGCGGCTACGCGGCGCTCGGCGTGAACCCGTTCCCGTGCCCGGTCGACACGGCCATCCTGGTCTGGGAGTGGGGCGCCTACCTCGGCACCGACGCCGCTCGAGAAGGGCGTCGACGTCAAGGTCAGCTCGTGGACGCGCATGGCGCCCGACACGTTCCCGTCGCTCGCCAAGAGCAGCGCGAACTACGCCAACGCCGCGCTCATCAAGATGGAGGCGATCGTCGACGGGTACGCGGAGGGCGTGGCGCTCGACAGCTTCGGGTTCGTCAGCGAGGGCAGCGGCCAGAACATCTTCGTCGTGCGCGACGGCGTGCTCTACACGCCGCCGATGACCGCCTCGATCCTGCCCGGCATCACGCGCGACTCGGTGATCACGATCGCGCGAGGCCTCGGGTTACAAGGTCCGCGAGGAGATGATCCCGCGCGAGATGCTCTACATCGCCGACGAGGTCTTCTTCGCGGGCACCGCGGTCGAGATCACCCCGGTCCGCTCGGTCGATCGCATCCAGATCGGCGCGGGCGCGCGCGGGCCCGATCACGCACCAGATTCAGCAGGCGTTCTTCGACATCGTCACCGGCCAGCGCTCCGACACGTACGACTGGCTGACCTACCTGGATGGCGGCGCCGAGGGGCTGAGTATGCACGTCAACGATCTGCTGCGAATCGCCGTCGAGCAGGGCGCGTCCGACCTTCACCTGAAGGTCGGCAGCTTCCCCATGATTCGGGTCGGCGGGCAGCTGGTGCCCGCCCTGCAGGACAAGCGGCTGACGCACGAGGACACGGTGGCGATGGCGGCGGCCGTCATGTCGGCGCCGCTGCGGGAGCGGTTCAAGGAAGCGCAGGAAGTCGACCTCGCCTACAGCGTGCCGGGCCTCGGACGCTTCCGGTGCAACGTGTTCCAGCAGCGCGGCACGATCGGCCTCGTGCTGCGCGTCATCCCGATGCAGATCCGGTCGATCGAGGAGCTCGGCCTGCCGACCGTGCTCTGACAAGATCGCCTCGGAAGAGCGCGGTCTGGTGCTCGTCACCGGCACGACCGGCAGCGGCAAGAGCACCACGCTGGCGGCGATGATCGATCACATCAACCGCAACCGGTGCGTCCACGTGATGACGGTCGAGGACCCGATCGAGTTCCTCCACCGCGACCACCTGGCGGTGATCAACCAGCGCGAGGTGCTGACCGACACCCGGGGCTTCGCCTATGCGCTGCGCAGCGCCCTGCGGCAGGACCCGGACGTCATCCTGGTCGGCGAGATGCGCGACTTCGAGACGATCGAGACGGCGCTGCTCGCGGCCGAGACCGGGCACCTGGTGTTCTCGACGCTGCACACCCTGGATGCGACCGAGACGATCAACCGCATCATCGCGGTCTTCCCGCCCGCACCAGCAGAAGCAGGTCCGCCTGCAGCTGGCGAGCGTGCTCAAGGCCATCATCTCCCAGCGCCTGGTGCCCCGGGCCGACGGCGACGGCCGCTGCCCGGCCGTCGAGGTGCTCATCGCGACGCCGTTCATCCGCGACTGCATCGTCGACAAGGAGAAGACGCACCTCATCCAGGGCGCCATCGCCGCCGGCACGTCGCAGTACGGCATGCAGACGTTCGACCAGTCGCTGCTCGGCCTGCTGCAGCAGAAGAAGATCACCTACGACGAGGCGCTGCGTTGGGCCAGCAACGTCGACGAGTTCAAGCTGAAGGTCCAGGGCATCAGCACGGTCGGCGACGAGGCCCGCGATCAGATGGCCCGCACGGTGACGGGCGGCGGCGGCCCGATGCCCGACATCACGCAGCTTCTCGCGGCGTGACCCGTTCCGATGTTCCCGCGCGCCCCGCGACCCCGCCGCGCGCGGCCCGGCGGACCGCCGCCGGGCGATGATCCCAGCGCTCCTGTCGCCCGAGCAGCGCCGCCCGATCGGCCTACGCGACGGGCTTGCGCATGCTGGCCAGTCGCGAACTGTCGGAGCGCCGCGTCGCGCGATCGGCTGACGCGCACGGGGTTATCCCGCACGACGCCGTCGACCACGCCGCGGCGCGAACTGCGCGCGTCCGGAGCGCTCGACGACACAGCGCGCGGTGCGGGCCTGCGCGCGCACCCTCGTGCTGGTCCGGCGTCGCGGACGCCTGCGCGCCCGCCGCGAGCTGGAGCAGATGGGTTTCCGTCCGGCTCGTTGGTCGCCGTCCGTGCTCGACGAAATCCTCGATGCCCACAGCGGAGCAGGGCTTGCTCGATCACGCCGTGACCCGCCAGGTGCGCGGGCCGGAACGCCAACCTCGCCGATCCCGCCGTGTTCCGCCGCGTCCAGGGCGTCGCTCATTCGCCGCGGCTTCAGCCCGTCGCGCGTCCGCGCCGCCCTGCTCGCGCGCCTCAAGGGCCACGTGCCGGAGGAGATCGACTCCGACGCCGCGAGCGCGCCCGATTGAGTCGACGAGTGAGGGCCCGGCCTGATGAATCTCGGCTGATACAATAGTCCGCATGACCTCTGCCGACATCCGCCGTTCCTTCCTGGAGTTCTTCGAGACGCACCAGCACCGCATCGTCCGGAGTTCCTCCCTGGTGCCCGGCGACGACCCGACGCTGCTGTTCACCAACGCCGGAATGAACCAGTTCAAGGACGTGTTTCTCGGCAAGGACCGGCGCGACTACCGGCGTGCGACCAGCTCGCAGAAGTGCATGAGGGTCAGCGGCAAGCACAACGATCTCGAGAACGTCGGCCCCTCGCTGCGCCATCACACGTTCTTCGAGATGCTCGGCAACTTCTCCTTCGGCGACTACTTCAAGGAAGAGGCGATCAACCTGGCGTGGCGCCTGCTGACCGAGGTCTGGAAGCTCCCGATCGACAGGCTGCACGCGACGATCTTCAAGGGCGAGGCCGGCGTGCCGCGCGACGATGAGGCCTGGCAGTTCTGGCGGCGGTACCTGCCTGCCGAGCGCATCGCGGAGCTCGGGGCGGCGGACAACTTCTGGTCGATGGGCGAAACCGGGCCCTGCGGGCGCTGCTCGGAGATTCACTATTTCCGCGGCAATCACCTGCCCTGCGCGGAGCCGGTGTGCCTGGGGCCGGCGTGCTCGTGCGACCGGTTCGTCGAGATCTGGAACAACGTCTTCATGGAATTCGACCGCCAGCCGGATGGATCGCTGGCGCCGCTGCCCGCTCCGTCGATCGACACCGGGATGGGCCTGGAACGGATTTCCGCCATCCTGCAGGGCACCATGTCGAACTACGACACGGACCTGTTCACGCCGCTGCTCGGCGCGCTGGGCGAGATGGCCGGCCGCCGCCACCTCGGCACGATGGAACCGGCCGATGTGTCGATGCGGGTCGTCGCCGACCACGCCCGCGCCACCGCGTTCCTCATCGCCGACGGCGTGGTGCCCTCCAACGAGTGGCGGGGCTACGTGCTGCGGAAGATCATGCGGCGCGCGATGCGCCACGGCAACAAGCTCGGCATCACCGAGCCGTTCCTCTACCGGCTGATCGATGTCCTGGTCGAGCAGATGGGACAGCGCGTACCCGGAGCTGCCGCAGGGGCACGACTACATTTCGAAGCTCGTCCGCGGCGAGGAGGAGCGTTTCGAGGCGGTGCTGGCCAACGGGCTGCCGCGCCTGGAAGACCTGGTCGATGCGCAGGTCAGGCTTGGCGCTCGCACGCTTGCCGGCGAAGAGGTCTTCAAGCTCTACGACTCGTACGGGCTGCCCGTCGACTTCATCGAAGATGTCGCGGGACAGCGGGGCCTCACCCTGGATCGGGAGGGATTCGACCAGGCGCTGGAGGGCCAGCGCGCCCGCGCGCGGTCGAAGAGCTCATTCGGAACCGCCGGGCAGATCGAGGGGTTCTCGGTCGGCCAGGCCACCGCTGACGCCCTGCGCCAGAACGGCGATCAGTTCGACGGCTACACGGCGACTCGGACCGCCGGGGTCCCGGTCCTCGCCATCATCGACCAGGCTGGCCACGAGATCGACGCGCTGGAAGCGGGCCAGACGGGGCTGGTGGCCCTCGCCCGGACGCCGTTCTACGTCGAGTCGGGCGGCCAGGTCTCCGACACGGGCCGCATCTTCACCGAGTCGGGCTCGGCGGCGCTGCAGGTGGAGGGGCTCGTGCGCGGCGAAAGCGGCTGGCCGCGCCTGCATCGCGTGCGCGTCAGCAGCGGCACGCTCCACGCGCGCGACCTGGTCACCGCGGAAGTCGATGACGAGCTGCGCGACGCGACCAGGCGGAACCATACGGCCACCCACCTGATGCACGCCGCCCTGCGCCAGGTGCTCGGCACCCACGTGAAGCAGGCCGGATCGCTGGTCGATCCGCACCGCCTGCGCTTCGATTTCGTCCATTTCGCGGCGCTCACCCCGGACGAAGTCCGGGAGGTCGAGCGGCTCGTCAACCGCGAGATCCTGCGCAATACGGCCGTGCAGACCGAGATTCGCTCCACCCAGGAGGCGATCGCGTCAGGGGCGATGGCGCTGTTCGGCGAGAAATACGGCGACAAGGTGCGGGTGGTGTCGGTCCCGGGGTTCAGCCTCGAGCTGTGCGGCGGCACCCACTGCCGCGCCACCGGAGACATCGGCTCGTTTCTCATCACCGAGGAGGGCGGCATCGCGGCTGGCGTTCGACGCATCGAAGCCCTCACCGGCGCCAACGCGGTGCGATTCGCCCAGGACCAGCGCGGGACGCTGGCATCCGTCCTGGCGTCCCTCAACGTGCCGGCCGCCCAGGCCGTCGAGGGGGTCGAGAAGCTGCACGGCGAGATCAAGCGCCTGACCCGCGAAGTCGGACAACTCAAGATGAAGGCCGCCATGGGCGGCGACCAGGCCCGAGAGGAAACCATCCACCAGATTGGCGACATCCGCCTGCTGACGCGCAAAGTCCAGGATCTCGACAAGGTGGCGCTCCGCGACCTTTCGGACTCGCTCAAGGCGAGGCTCGGCCGCGGCGTCGTGATCCTGGGCGTGCACGGCGATGGCAAGGTGTCGGTGGTGGTGTCGGTCACACCGGACTTGACGGGCCGCATCCATGCGGGCAAACTCGTCAAGGAACTTGCCCCGATTGTCGGCGGTGGGGGCGGCGGGCGGCCCGATTTCGCCGAGGCCGGCGGCAAAAACCCCGACAAACTCGATGAGCTATTGGCTCACAGCCGAGAGGTCGTCGAGCGCATGGCGGCGGGCTGACGCGCCAGGGCCGGCTTGGGGGCGGCCCGAATGCCGGGGCGCATGAACACTACTGCGACGGAGTCCTTGCGCCGATAACCAGGGTAGCGCACCAGCCGGGCGACCCGCCCGACGTGTATGCGCCCGAGTGCCCGAGTGAGCATGCCACTGACCCGCATCCTGCCTGCCGTGGCCACCGTGGCGGTCTTCCTGCTCGGAGCGGCGTGGCCCGCCCGAGCCGACATCTACTCGTGCCGTGACGACTCCGGCCAGCTCATGCTCTCCAATCGGCCGCTCTCCGGAAACGGCTGCACCGTCGTCGGCGGACCGTCGGCCGGCGTTCGGACCGCGCGCCCTGCCCAGGACCTCTACCCCAGCTCCTACGACGAGCACATCGAGCGGTATTCCAGGGACTACGGCGTCCGCCCCAACCTTGTGCGCGCGGTGATCCAGGTGGAGTCCGCCTACAATCCGCGGGCGGTCTCGCCAAAAGGCGCGATGGGCCTGATGCAGCTCATGCCGCAGACGGCCGCGGAGCACGGCGTCCGATTCCCGTTCAATCCCGAGGACAATATCCGGGGCGGCGTCGCCTACCTGCGGTCGCTGCTCGACCGGTACAGCGGCAACGAGGAACTCTCGCTGGCGGCGTACAACGCCGGGCCCAGCGCCGTGGAGAAATACGGCAACACGGTTCCGCCCTACCGCGAGACGCAGCAGTATGTCAGCCGCGTCCGGAAAGCCTCGCCGGGGCTCTCATCCGGCGGACGGGTCGTCTACAAGTGGGTTGAGATGGTGGACGGCCGGCCGATTCCCAAGTACTCCAACACGAAACCCTCGTCCGGCCCGTACGAAATCCTGCAGCGGTAGAAGACCCGCCTCAGCGCCCGGCTGGCGCCCCGATTCCTGATCTGCCAGGCATTCAGTTGCTGGCGGCCACCGCGTGCCACGGCTCGGTGGCGCGGCACGCTGCGTGGTGGCCAATGCCCTCCGGCGCGTAGATCTCCGATGTGTCGAGCACGGGCGGTTCCAGCAGGGCGGCCGGAAGCGACAGCAGCCCGCTCACGACCCACGGGCAGAACCTGCGGCCCGACTCCCTGGCAATCAGGATCCGCGCGGCGTCGACCGAGAGCGTCTCGCGGTAGCATCTCGGGCTGGTGATGGCGTCGAACATGTCCATGACGCTGACGATCCGGACGGTCCAGTGCACCGCGCCCTGGGCCGACCCGTCAGGGTAGCCGGCCCCGTCCCACCGCTCGTGGTGGCACAGCACCACGCCGCACACTTCTTCGTCGAACCCTGCGCGGTGAGCGATTTCCATCCCCAGCTCGGGGTGAATCCTCAACTCCTGCCATTCGCGCTCGTTCGGACGCGCCGGCTTGCTGAGAATCCGTGCCGGCACGAGCATCTTGCCGACGTCGTGGAGCAACGCGCCGAGGCGAATCGTCTCGATGGCGTGCTGGTCCACGCCGAACTGCGTGGCGAGCCGGGTCGCATAGACCGCGACGCGGCGCGAATGGGCGGCGACCGAGGGGCGCGCCTGCTGCAATGTGGAGAAGATGGGCTCGATTCTGCCGAGATCGGTCTGGAGCATTGGCACCACGCGCGCGTCCCTGAGGAGATCTCGCCGTCCGCGCACCGCGCGCGGAAGCGTCCGGGACTTCCGTTCAGCCATCTTCGCAATGGCGATGCCACCGGGATCGGGCGCTCCGGCGTTCGCGGGCCCGCACGCGGCTGCACAGCATGGCAGTTGCACGGGCGAATTCGCCGTTTGTGGCAGCTACACTTCTTGGAGCGGCGACACGCGAATCGTGTGGGCTGTGAGAAGCGGTGTGAAAGCCGTCATCGCTTGCGCGGATCGTCGGCGAACCGCCACCAGGCGTCGACGCTGGCGTCGGCCGGCCGTTCCAACGTAAGATCCCGCGACATGACCGTCGCCGAATTCATCGCGAAGTGGCGCCATGTGCAATTGACGGAACGGTCGTCAGCACAGACGCACTTCATCGACCTGTGCCGGCTGGTCAGCCACCCCGATCCGGTAGCAGCAGATCCAGACGGCACCTGGTTCACCTTCGAGCGCGGAGCCGCGAAGGCCCTCGGCGGCGACGGATGGGCTGATGTCTGGAAAAAGGGCTTCTTTGGCTGGGAGTACAAAGGGCTCCATCGGGATCTCGCAGCCGCCTACGGACAACTGCTCCTCTATCAAGGCGCCCTCGAAAATCCGCCGCTCCTCGTCACGTGCGACACCGATCGGATACTGGTGCACACGCACTTCCCGAATACGCCCAGCGTGACCCATGAGCTGACGCTCGAAGGGCTGGCCGACGCCGCGCAATTCTCGATTCTGCATGCGGTCTTCCACGATCCCGATCGCCTGCGGCCTGGCAAGACCATCCAGGCCATCACTGAAGAAGCCGCAGGCAGGATCACGGACATCGCCCAGGCGTTGCGCGGCCGGGGCGTTCCGCCGACGAAGGTTGCGCGGTTTCTCGATCGCCTCGTGTTCTGCCTGTTCGCAGAAGATGTGGGGCTGCTCCCCGAGCGGACATTCAGCCGCGTGATCGACAACACAAAGGGCGACCCTGAGCGCTTCCGTGTGGTGCTCGGGAGCCTCTTCGCGGCCATGGCCGGAGGCGGAGATTTTGGTGCCGATCGGATTGCTCATTTCGATGGCGACGTGTTCAAGGACGCTGACGTGCTCGACCTGACTGTCGATGAGATCAGGCAGCTCGCCGCCGTGACGGCGCTCGACTGGGCCGCTATCGACCCCTCGATCTTCGGCACCTTGTTCGAGCGGGCGCTCGATCCCGACAAGCGGTCGCAGCTCGGAGCGCATTACACCAGCCGCGAAGACATCGAGAGGATCGTCGATCCGGTCGTCATGGAACCACTGCGCAACGAATGGACCACGGTGCGCGAGCAGGTGTCGGCCCTGCTGGAGGGCAAGGTCACGCCGAAGGGCCACAAGAAGGCCGAGCGCCTTCTCCGGGACTTTCTTGGCCGACTCCAGGCGGTCACCGTGCTCGACCCGGCCTGCGGGTCAGGGAACTTCCTCTACGTGACGCTTCAGAAGCTCAAGGACCTGGAAAAGGAAGTCATCGTGTTCGCCGCGTCCCAGCACTTCGGGTTCTTTCCAGGTGTCGGACCCTGGCAGCTCCACGGCATCGAGCTGAATAAGTACGCGTTCGAGCTGGCGCAGATGACCGCGTGGATTGGCTATCTCCAATGGGTGAAGCTCAACGGCCTGGGCCAGCCCGACGAGCCCATTCTTCGACCATTGACCACGTTCGAGTGCAAGGACGCCGTCCTGGACCTCCAGCCGGACAACGTCGTCGTGGAGCCAGAGTGGCCGGCCGCGGAGTTCATCGTCAGCAATCCACCGTTCCTTGGGGTGCGGAAACTGCGCGACAACCTCGGCGACGAGTATGTCGAAGGCCTGTTCACTCTTTGGAATGGCCGGGTGCCGGCCGAGGCGGACTACTGCTGCTACTGGTTCGAGAAGGCTCGCGCGCAGGTAGAAGCAGGAAAGACGCGGCGGGCAGGGTTGCTCGCTACCCAGGGAATCCGTTCTGGGGCGAATCGTGAAGTGCTGCGCCGCATCAAGCAGACAGGCGACATCTTCTTCGCGGTCAGCGACCGGGAGTGGGTCTTGGATGGCGCCAGCGTGCACGTGTCAATGGTGGGATTCGGCAACAGAGATGAGAGCATCCACGTGCTCGATGATCGTCACGTATCGGTGATTCATGCGGATCTGACATCGAAAGTCGACCTGACCACCGCAGTGAGGCTGCCTTCCGACCGCGGTGTTTCCTTCATGGCCGACACGAAGGGCGGCGCGTTCGACATCGAAGGGGAGACGGCGACTGGTTGGCTCCAGGCGGTCAACCCGCATGGACGACCAAATAGTGATGTCGTTCGACCGTGGACGAATGGTTTCGATGTTACCCGCCGCTCAAGAGGACGATGGATCATTGACTTCCCTCCCGATACGTCGCGGGCCGTCGCATCGAGGTACGAGATCCCATTTGAGCACCTGATGTCGAAGGTCAAACCTAGGCGCGACGACCACAGAAATCATGTGCTGGCCGAGCGATGGTGGCAACACGAACGCCCTCGGCCCGAAATGCGGCTCGTACTGTCGAATCTGTCCAGATTCCTGGCGACGCCAGAAGTCGCGAAGCATCGTCCGTTCGTATGGCTGTCTCCGGATGTTCTGGCAGACCATCAACTGATCGTATTCGCGACGAATGACGACCGTACGTTCGGTATCCTGCACTCACGGGTGCATGCGATATGGGCGCTAAGTATGGGGTCTCGACTGGAAACGCGCCCTCGTTATACTCCAACCAGCATATTCGAGACTTTCGCCTTCCCTCAGTGTTCAGAGGCTAGATCTGCCGATATCGCGGCCGCTGCTTGCGAGTTGAATGTCGTCCGCGACCGATGGCTGAATCCGCCTGAGTGGACTCGCAAGCACAGCATCACGTTCCCAGCGAGCATCGAGGGGCCGTGGCGCCACATAGTCGAGGCCCCGAACGCCGATGGAATCGGCACCGCAAAGTACACCCGACTGGTGCCCGTGGACGCCGGCGCGGAGAGGGCCCTGGCGAAGCGCACCCTAACCCATCTCTACAACGAGAAACCGACCTGGCTTCGGGATCTGCACGCCGCGCTCGACGACGCGGTGCTCGACGCCTATGGACTGCCACGAGACGCCGACGATCAGCTGATGGTCAGTCACCTGCTCGCGCTGAATCATTCGCGCGCCAAGGCTGAACAAGGCTAGCGCGACGCCGCCCCCGCTCCTTCGTGCCGGCGGTGGCAATTCCAGACCACCCCTCGTCAGTCGAATCGTATGTACCGGGCTGGCATCAGGACTCCAGTGACAGCCAGGATTGGCTGAGGCCGCCGCAGCGGAACGGCCTTGTGCTGATAACCGTCAGCTTGACTGGGAATCCTTATGCGCCGGACGCGGTCGACCGAAGCCACGACCCGATTCGGTCGAGCGTGGCCGAGTCGAAGTCGCCGGCGTAGATGCGGCGGAATGTCTGCACCCTGAGTTCGACGGGATCGGTGATTCCCTGGGCCCGGAGGCTCGACTCGACGAGCCGTTTCGCTGCGTCCCACATGGCGCTGCTCATCCGGAGGCGCTCTTCACCCGAGCGGGACATCAGGATCCGGCGCTGGATCGCTTCAGCCTCCGGCGTAGTGTCGTGTGCCGCGCCGTTCATGCCCGGAGTTCCCGGACGATGTCGATGTCGCGCGTCATGCGGGGCTGGGCGTAGTATCCCAGAGCCAGGGACCCGCTGAGCACGTAGGGGATGTCAGCCTCGTCCAAACGAGAGGTTACGATGCGAAGCAGATCGAGGACGTCGTTCATGCTGCCTGCCAGGGCGCTGAAAGTGTACCACGGCGACGGTCCCGAACCCCTCCAGCCCTGCCTCCCACGACGGTCTCCCCTGCGGTTCCTCCGCCGCCGCGCATTTGCAGGGGGAACCAAGCCTAGTCTGGCGCGGCGAGGTCCGCTACAGCCCGGCACGGTGCCTCGCCACGAAGACCGAGATCCTGACGTGCGACCCAGACCCGAAGCACATCAGCACGACCTACGTCGAACGCCAGAACCGCACGAGGCGCTTGTCGATGCGCCGGTTCACGCGGCTTACGAACGCGTTCAGCAAGAAGATCGAAAACCACGTCGCGGCCGTGGCGCTCTGCTTCACGTATTACCCCTTCGGGCGAGTCCATCAGACGCTTCGCGTGCCCCCCGCAATGGAACCGGGTGTTGCCGATCACGTCCGGACGATCGCCGAAATCGTGGAACTCCCAGGATAGATTGGTGGACTCCACCGGAACAATGGCGAGTTCCGACGGAGCGTTTCTAACGAGCGTCGATCTTCTCACGTCTCCGCGGATGTGGCGGTTCAGCGAGGTCCTTTGCCGGCGTTGCCCTTACGGCATCCCCGATTCGGAACACTGGCGCCACGATTGGAGGGAGGTTCATTCGGACTGACATCGACTGAATGAACTCTCGTCCGAACGGCCATGCGTTGAAGACGCCATTGAGTTCTGCGAACTCTCCAAGTGTCTTCTTGGACGTCGTAACTTGACAGGGCACGCTATAGAGAAGCTCGAAGACCGCGCGGACATCCACGACCGGCTTTTCGGCTGGCCGGTCCTCTTGCACAACCTGTGCTTCCATGAACGCCGTCACATAGAAGTCATCGCCGCTGCGCTCACCCGCTTTCGCCCCGGAATTGATGTTCAGCCGGACCTTGCCGACTTCTCGGGGCGATCGAATCGACGTCTTGGCGATCCCTTCGATGAGCCTAACGCCCTTCAACTGCACAGCTCTGATGAGTTCGGCCAACTCGCTCTTCGTCTCAGTCATGCCGCCACCCCGTCCCGATCGCCTGCGCGCTTGGACGCAACGAGTCGAAGGGTCGGCTTCGGCGACTCGTTGATGCGCATGTTTGACCACCCGCCGCGGGGAGATTCCCAAATCCTGTGACTACCACTGAGCGTCGGTCTACGAACGGAAATTTCGATTCCGCAGTTCAAGGCATCCGCCACGTCGGCGATCGTCCTAAGCGTCAGGTTCCGACTGCCGGAGAGCAGCTGCGAAACGAATCCTTTAGTCTTCCCAAGGCGTTGCGCCAGTTCCGTTCTTTTGACGCCTTCAGATTCCAGCGCATCACACAGAGCTTCAGTAACGTCAAGAATCAGTTCCTCTTGACGCAAGAGCCGGCGGTTCTGCGCGGAGGCTCCCTCGAACCGTTCGTAGTCGGTCATTTCAACGTCGGTTCGTGGTTCTCTGTTCATATTCATCATTCTCCTTTAGCACCCGGAGTGCCCTCTGGATGTCCTCAGGGGACAGCTTGTCTTTCTTTTTCCTGGTTCCAACAGCGACCAAAAATCGGCACCCGGGCCGAAAGCCTCCGATGAACCTAAGTTGGAAGCTCTTGAACTCCCATAGCTTCCGGCCCTCTCCGGCTGCGCGTTCGCCAAGCTGCCTGAACTGCTCTCGGTTCGATATGAGCCCGGTACCTGCGAATTTCCGAAACAAGGCGAGAATCTTAGCCTGGTCGCCCGGACCGAGGCCCTGAAAATAGTCGCGACTAGGCATCGTCCCGTGCGAGTCGGACGCCCATTCGACAGTGCCCCATTCGCCCTTCGCCGCGATCTTCGGCGTATCCACAGCGCATGAGTGTACATATAACTATACGACATGTCCACGAAAACGTTTAGTCTTATCTAAACAGTACGTAAAGGACTTGGCATGGCGTTCCCAAACTGACCCGCTACCCTCTGCGGGTGCGGCTCGCGCAAAGGACCGTGAAATGCTATGATCAGAGATTCTTGGGCTGGTATGGGACCTGCCCGTCGGGCCTGTGTTCAGAGGTGACTGTGGCTACTCACGCATCGGCGCTCAAGGCGCATCGGCAGAACATCAAGCGGCGCGAGCACAATCGGCAAATGCGTTCGAAGCTTCGCAACGCGCTCCGGGATATCCGCGCGACGATCGATCAGGACGACCTCGCCGGCGCCAAGAAGCAGCTCAAGGCGACCGTCTCGCTCATCGATAAGATGGTGGGCAAGGGCATCATCCACCGCAACGCCGCCGCCCGCTACAAGTCCCGGCTGGTCACCAAGATCGACAAGCCAGCGCAGCCGACGGCCTGACCTTTCGGGGGACGCGCCGCCCGAGCGAGCGCGCGTTCCCTGGGGTCGCCGCCCGCCACGTGGCAGATCGTTTCCCGGGCGGGACACTTCGGCGCCGGAGCCCTCAGTGCTTCGACTCGCAAACACGGTTCCGCATGCGTGCCAGGCAACCGGTCCAATCGCTCGCTCACCACTGAGTCTCGGGCGCACGAGTTCGTCACCGAACTCGTGAATCGAACGACTCAGGAACACAATTCGACGACCAGCCGCTCGAGCAGGACCCGCGCATCGCCGCGCGAGGTCTTCAAGGCGAGGTCTGTGCGGAACACGGCCTCCACGGCCGTCCCGGCCTTGGCCGGCGCCATCTTCGTGCGAACGAACCAGGCCAGCTGGCCGAGGACCATCACCGGGAACTCCCCCGCTTCCAGCCGCAGTGCCAACTCGCGCAGCGCTTCGCCGCGCTCCCCCCGCTCGATCGCGTTGACCATGGCCCAGGGATCCTGCGAGGTGGCCGCGCCCGCCACTTCCTGGACCGCCGACTCGGTCACGATGCCGTCGGGACCGGTGAACATCAGCGCCCGTTCGAATTCCGCGCGCAGCCGGCCAATATCGTTCCCGGCAAGTTTCGAGAGCCGGCGCGCCGCTCCAGGCTCGATGCGGACGCCCTCGCGAGCGGCCTCGGCACGTATCCACGCGGCCGCCCCGTCCGCGCCTGCGAGCGGATCGCAATCGACCAGCGTGCCGTGCTTCTCGAGGAGCGTGCTCGCCTTCAACCGCCGGTCCAGTCCTTCCCCGACGACGAACACCACGACGGCGTGCGGCGCAGGCGACTTGAGATACTCCTCGAAGGCGGCCAGCTCCGCTCCGCCCCCCTCGGAGTCCTTCAAAACGGCCAGCAGCTTCTCGGCCTGGTGAATGATCACCATCCGGACCGGAGCCATCATCGGCAGCGTTCGCGCCAGGTCGAGCAGCGCCCACAGCTGCCTGCGCGCCTCCGGCTTCGAGTCACTCCCGAAGAGCCGGTCGAGGTTGAACGGGCGCAGGCCTTCGTCGAGCGTGTCGGAGAGCATCGAGCCCAGGCGGGACTTTCGCTCATCGTCCCGGCCGGTGATCAGGTAGACCCGGTCGAGGCGTCCGGCCTGTATCTGCTGTTCGAACGCGTCGGGTGTGAGTCGTGTGGCCACGTGACGCTCCGAAACGGGGTTCGCGAATCAGAAGGCTTCGAGGATGGCGCTCACGACCGAGCGGGCGAAGTCGTTGGCGACCCGGTCCAGGGCATTCGAGCTCTGGCCGAAGAACGCCTTCGGGTCGCCGGCCGCGGTATCAGGCGGGAGATCATACTCCTCGCGAAAAATCATGCTCGGGTTGTCCCACAGCGTCTTGTCCGTCTTCGCGTCGATGAACTCGATCTTCGTGGCGATGGTGATGACGTAGCGCGTCGCCTGCTGGTTCTGGTTGAAGTTGGTCGGGGTGATGGACAGGCTCATGATGGAACCGCGCAGGATGGCATCGACATTCGTGTCCTGCGGCAGGACCTGGTACTTCCCCCGGCCGATGAACTCGGCGCGCACGCGCTCGGTGAAACGCTGTTCCACGTCCGGGACCTGCGTGCTGTTGACGAACTGCGGGATCCCGATCGCCTTGATCGACGCCGGCAGAAACGTGCCTCGGCCGGCCAGCGAGTAGCCGCACGCCGGCAACAGCAGCGTCACGACCAGGACGAGGCACGCATCGACTCGGGTTCGCATGGCCCCCACCCCTATTGCACCACGATGCTGACGAGCTTCCCGCGAGCCACGATGACCTTCTTCACGGTCCGGCCCTGCGTGTGGAGCATCACCGCCGGATCGGCCAGCGCACGGGCCCGGATTTCATCTTCGCTGTCCTCGACCGGCACGATCAGCCGCGCCCGCAGCTTGCCGTTGACCTGGACCGGCACGACGATCTCGGCGGCCTTCGCCACGTCCGGATCATACGACGGCCACGGCGCGTGCACCAGGCCGCCCGCCTTGCCGAACTGCTCCCAGATCTCCTCGGACATGTGCGGCGTGAAGGGCGCCATCATGAGCACCAGGGCCTCGATGGCTTCCTTCAGCACGGCGACGGTCTGGCCCCGCTCGGCCACGGCCTCCCGCTCCTGATCGCCGCGCCGGCCCGGGGCGCCGGTCTTCGTCTCCTGCTCCGAGAACAGGTAGAGCGCATTAACCAGCTCCATCATCGCGGACACGGCCGTGTTCAGGTGGACTCTCGGATCGAGATCCTGCGTCACCCGCCGGATCGTCTCGTGCGTCTTGCGCCTCAGTGCACGCTCGCCATCGGTCAGCGCGGCCGGATCGATCGCCGGTACGCCCGGCGCCGAGATCGCGGCGCTCCAGGACTGCACCAGGCGCCACACCCGCAGCAGGAAGCGGAACGCGCCTTCGAGGCCGTCATCGGTCCACTCGATCTCCTTTTCGATCGGAGCGACGAACATGATGTAGAGCCGCAGCGCGTCGGCGCCGTATCTCGCGATCATGTCGTCCGGATCGACGACGTTGCCCTTCGACTTCGACATCACCGCGCCGTCCTTCAGCACCATGCCCTGCGTCAGCAGGCGGCTGAACGGTTCGTCGTGGGAGACCAGGCCGAGGTCGCGGTACACCCGGGCGAAGAATCGCGAGTAGATCAGGTGGAGGATGGCGTGCTCGATCCCGCCACTATAGAAGTCGACGGGGCACCAGTAGGCGACCGCGGCCGGATCGAACGGTTTCGAATCGTTGGTCGGATCGCAGAACCGGTAGAAGTACCAGGACGAGTCGACGAAGGTGTCCATGGTGTCCGTTTCGCGACGGGCCGGCCGGCCGCACTTTGGACACGTGGTGTTCACGAACTCGGGCACGCTCGCCAGCGGGGAGTCGCCGCGACCGGTGAACTCGGCGATCTTCGGCAGCTCGACCGGAAGCTGATCGTCCGGCACGGCGACCAGGCCGTCGTGCTCGCAGTGGATGATGGGGATCGGCGTGCCCCAGTACCGCTGCCGCGAGATGCCCCAGTCCTTCAGCCTGTACTGGACGGTGCGCTGGCCCGTGCCGCGCCGTTCCGCCCGCTCGGCCATCTGCACGGCCGCCTCGGTCGACCACAGCCCCGTGTACTCGCCGGACTCGACGCTGCGGCCCGTATCCGAGTACGCCGCGGTCATCGTCGCGGCGTCGAGGCGCTCCGCGCCCTCACCCTCGGGCTGGACGACCACCCGGATCGGCAGGCCGTACTTCCGCGCGAACTCGAAATCGCGCTCGTCGTGCGCGGGCACGCCCATGACCGCCCCGGTGCCGTACTCGCCGAGCACGAAGTTGGCGATCCAGATCGGCACCTGCTCGCCGGTGAACGGATTGAAGGCGAACCTCCCGGTCGGGAACCCTTCCTTCTCGATCTCGCCGCTCACTCTGGCGTTTCGCTCCTGCCGCCGGAACCGGTCCGCCGCCGCACGCAGCGCCGCGGGATCGGCGGACTCGGACGCGAAGCGATCGACCAGCTCGTGCTCCGGCGCCAGCAGGACGAACATCGCCCCATAAATCGTGTCGATGCGGGTCGTGAAGACCTCGATGTCGAGCGAGCCGCCTTCCGCGCTCCGCGTGACCACCGGAAACCGGACGCGAGCGCCCTCCGAGCGCCCGATCCAGTTCCGCTGCATGGTCAGCACTTTCTCGGGCCACCCGGACAGGCCCTCGATCGACGTCAGCAGCTCATCGGCGTAGTGCGTGATCCGCAGGAACCACTGTTCCAGGTTGCGGCTGGTCACCAGCGTCCCGCACCGCCAGCACCCGCCGTCGACGACCTGCTCGTTGGCGAGGACGGTCTTGCAGGAGTCGCACCAGTTGACGGTCGAGCGCTTGCGGTAGGCCAGATCGCGCTCGAACATCCGCAGGAACAGCCACTGGTTCCATTTGTAATAAGGTGCCAGGCACGTGGCGAGCTCCCGCTCCCACGCGTAGCTGATCCCCAGGCGCTGCAGCTGTCCTTTCATGTGCTCGATGTTGGCGAGCGTCGAGGTCTCGGGATGGATGCCGTTCTTGATGGCCGCGTTCTCGGCCGGCAGGCCGAAGGCGTCCCACCCGAAGGGGTGCAGCACGTTGAAGCCCCGCATCCGCTTCATGCGCGCCGTCACGTCGCCAATCATGTAGTTGCGCACGTGGCCGACGTGCGCGTGACCTGACGGGTACGCAAACATCTCGAGGCAGTAGAATTTCGGCTTCGAACGGTCCTCGGTCACCTCGAAGGCGCGCTGCTCGCTCCACCGCTGCTGCCACTTCTGCTCTATGGCCTGGGGCTTGTAGTCAGTCATAAAGGATTCATTATAGCCCACGCCAGTAGCGGGCCTGGGCCGCGCGCACCCGGGCGAGCGCGGCTTCGGCGCGAGCGGCGTGCGGTGACGACAGTGCCTGGCGCGAATCGGCGCCGACCGTCCCGCCTGCGGCATCAGGCGCGTTCACCATCGCGCGCAGGGTGACGTCGAGCGAGGCCGCCAGCGCCGTCAGGTGATAGCCCCCCTCGGTCATCATCACGAGCCGTCCCGAGCAGCACGACTCGGCCGCCGCCACCAGTTGCGCTCCCACGCCGGCGAACCCGCCGGTCGTGACTCTCATCCCGCCCAAGTGGATCCAGCTCGTGCGCGTCGTAGCCTGCCGACACCACGATCACATCCGGACTGAACTCCAGCAGGAGAGGCACCACGAGGGCCCGGAAGACCAGGTCGTAGTCGGGATCGCCGGCCCCGGCGTCCAGCGGAACGTTGACGGTGTACCCGGCCCCGTCTCCAACGCCGACATCAGAGGCCAACCCGGTTCCGGGGTAGTGCGGAAACTGATGCAGCGACACGTACAGCACTCGCGGATCGGCGTGGAAGATCTCCTGGGTCCCGTTCCCGTGGTGGACGTCGAAGTCGACCACGGCCACCCGCGACGCGCCCGCCGCCAGCGCGTGCGCCGCCGCCACGGCGACATTGTTGAACACGCAGAACCCGCGGGCCGCACTCCGGCCGGCGTGGTGGCCTGGCGGGCGAACCAGCGCGGCCGCCCGCACTCGCGATCCGCGAAGCACGCGCTCCACGGCGTCGACGCCTGCGCCCGCCGCAAGCCGCGCAACGTCGAACGACTCGGGCGAGGTGAACGTGTCCTCGTCGAGCCGCGTCGCGCGACCGGAGGTCGCCGCGATCGCCTCGACATATGACTCGTCGTGGACCCGGCAGAGCTCCTGCATGGTCGCAGGCCGCGGCGCCACGATCTCGGCGCCGTTGCGCCGCCAGGTGCTCGCGACCGCCTCCATGACCTCGGCGCGCTCCGGCCGCTCGGCGTGGCCAGGCGGCGGTTCATGACCGGCGAATCGATCGGACGAGAAGATCAGCAGCCTCATCAGCGCCCTTTTCCCAGGAGCTGCAGCGCGCGAGCTTCCAGCCCGGCCAGCGAGCGCTCGAGCTCGGCCCGATGCGTTTCCACGGCCTCCGCCTCGCGGCGGGGCACCATGATCGGCGCGCCGATGACCAGCGCGACACGGCTGAACGGCTTCGGAACCTGTGTCCGGTCCCAGCTGTTGACCGTCCAGTGGCGCTCCGCCTCCGCATGCAGGGGGATGACCGGGACCGAGGTCGCCATGGCCAGCCACACCGCCCCGTCCTTGGCCTGCCTGGCCGGCCCGCGGGGGCCATCGAGCGCGAACAGGGTGGACCTGCCGGCCCTGGTGTCCCTGATGAGCTGGCGCATGGCGATGCCGCCGTCGCGGGAGCTCGACCCGCGAACGGTGTCGTATCCCAGTCGCGTGATGATCCTGGCGATCCATTCGCCATCGAAGTTCTGGCTGACCAGGGCGACCAGTCGATGATCCCGGAAGTAGACGATCGTCGGCAGGATGCGGCCGTGCCAGAAGCCGAACACGGCGGGCTGACCGTCCGCCCGAAGGCGCTCGAGGTGTTCGAGGCCTTCGACGCGCCAGCGGTAGGTGCGGCCGAGCAGGGAAACCAGCGGGGAGCCGAGGCCGGCGATGGCCGCCACCTGCAGCCGCTTGCCCGGCGAGCGCTGCCAGGGCGGGTCGGTCACGGCCCGGACCCGGCGCCGGCTTTCAGCCGGTCGGCGACGAATGTCATCAGATCGACCATCCCGGTGGTCGCATTCGAGCTGGCCTGCGCGCCCTTGAGCATGATGGTGCAGAACGGGCACGCGGTCACCACGGTGGCCGCTCCGGTCGCCTGCAGCTGCTCGAACCGCTGCTGGCTGATCCGCTTGCCTTCCTCGTGTTCCTCGAACAGCAGCCCGCCGCCGGCGCCGCAGCAGAACGGGTTGTGCCCCGACCGGGCCGGCTCGGACACCCGCGCCCCGAGCTGCTTCAGCAGCGCCCTCGGCTCCTCGGTGTGCCCGGCGTAGCGGCCAAGGTAGCACGGGTCATGGAAGGTGACCGATTCTGCCCCGTCGATCTTCACCCCGCCGAGCAGCGATGCCACCAGCACCGCCGAGTGCGTGATCTCGACGTCGAACCCGAATGCCCGGTAGTCGGTGCCGATGGTCTGCAGGCAGTGGGGGCACGAGGTGATGATCTTCGTGACCGCCGACGCCCGGAACTCGGCAATGTTGGTCTGCGCGAGCTCCTGGAACAGGTACTCGTTCCCGGCGCGTTTGGCGACATCACCCGTGCAGCGCTCCTTGGCCAGCACGCCGAAGGTGACGCCACGGGCCCTGAGGATCTGGAACAGCGACCGCAAGGCCTTCTGAAAATCCGCTTCGAAGGCTCCGGCGCACCCGAGCCACACCAGGTATTCGTGCTTCCCGGCGTCGAACGTCTCGAGCCCGGCCGAGTCCACGAACTTCTGGCGCTGATCGTAGGTCAGGCCCCAGATGTTCCCGCGGCGTTCGAGGTGGTTGAAGACCGCGCCCAGCGCGGCAGGCGCCTCCCCGTTCGAGACCAGGCCCCGGCGCGCGCCGATGATGAGCGGCAGGTGTTCGATCCCGACGGGGCACTGGTTCTCGCAGGCGCCGCACGTCGTGCACTGCCACAGCACCCCGGGATCGTACAGGTCGGCCAGCTTCGCGCCGAGCTTGCCGGCGAGCAGCGCGTCCTCGTTGGTCAGGATGAGCGCCTTCGGATTCAGCAGCTTTCCCGTCGCGTAGGCGGGACAGTTCATCTGGCACCGGCCGCACTCGACGCACGTGAACGCGTCGAGCACCTGCTTGCGCTCGACATCCTTCAGGGTCTCGAGGCCGACTTCCTCTTTTTCGAAGTCCAGGTTCGGAACCGTCGCGAGCCTCGGGGACTTCAGGAAGACGGTGACCGGCGAGAGCACCAGGTGGAAGTGCTTCGATCCCGGGATGAGCACGAGGAAACAGAGGATGACCAGCTCGTGCACCCACCAGTTGACGCGAGCTCCCACCCCCTCGACCAGCGTGAAGTCGAGCAGGAAGGTGACCATCAGGATGGCGATGAACAGGCCGATCACCACCGACTCGACCGACAGGGTCTTCCCGAGCGCCTCGGGCCGGACCAGCACGCGCCTCGCCACGAGGCCGATGATGCCGCCGAGCACGCCGATCGCGAACGGGATGAGCGCCGCCGCGTAGATCCTGAACCAGCCGCTGGAGGTGAGATCGGCGATCCCGAGGCCCTTCAGGAACTGGACGAGGCTGAAGCCGGCAAACGCCACGAACCCCCAGAACACCAGGGCGTGGGCGACGCCGACCGCAGGTTTCTCGGCGATGACCTTGGACTGGAACACGACCTCCCGCAGGAACCGCCAGGCGCGGAGATCGAGGCGCTGGACCGAGATGTTGTTGCGGGCCCGCAGGACGAGACGGACGCGGGTGGCCACTTGCGCGGCAAATGCCGCCACGAAGGCGACGAAGACCGCCCGGAACACCCACGTCTCGGCGGAAGGCACTAGCCCTGGAGCTCCTTGATGATGGCCGGGACGATCTCGAACAGGTCTCCCACGATTCCGTAATCGGCGATCTCGAACACCGGGGCCTCGGGGTCCTTGTTGATCGCCACGATGGTCCGGGATCCCTTCATACCGACCAGGTGCTGAATGGCGCCCGAGATACCGAGCGCCACATAGAGCTTCGGCGCCACGGTCTGGCCCGAGCTGCCGATCTGGCGATCCATGGGCAGCCAGCCGGAATCGCAAATGGGGCGCGACGCGCCGAGCTCCGCGCCGATGGCATCCGCCAGCTGGCGCGCGATGCCAATCTTCTCCTGGTCCTTGATCCCTCGCCCGACCGCGACGATGCGCTCGGCCTGGGTGAGGTCCACGGCCTGCTTGGCTTCGCGGAACGGCGCCTCGGGCTTCTGCCGGATGGACGCCTCGTCGATATCGACCACGAGCGCCGTGATCGGCGCCGGCGCGCTGCCGTGCACCGCCGAATCCGCCCTGAACGCCCCCACCTGGAACGTGGCCATCGCGGGCCCGGGGCCGCTGACGGCGACATCCGCCATCAGTCGCCCCTGGAACACCGGGCGCACGAAGATCAGGCTGTTTCCTTGCGGCTTGGTGCCGACGCAATCGGAGACCAGCGCGCCGTCGAGCCTGGCGGCCAGCGCCGGAGCGAAATCGCGCGTCTGGTAGGTATGCGGCAGGAACACGTGCGAGGGCTTGATCTCTTTCACGATCGCGCCGAGCGCGGCCAGATACCCGTCGAACGTGTAGCGGGCGAGCGCCGGCGACCGGACGGTCAGGATCGATTCGACCTTCGCCGACTGAAGCTCGGACGCGGCGGCGGCGACCTCCGCCCCGATGACGGCGACGGCAATGGGCGACAACCCGGACTGCTGCGCGGCCGCCACGACCTCCCAGCTCGCCCGGTTCAGCTTCCCGTCTGTCTGCTCGGCGACGACCAGGATCATGACAGCACCCGCGCTTCCTCACGCAGCCGGCGAATCAGGTCCTTCGCCGCCTCGGCCGGGGTCCCGCCGATCATGTGGGTTTCCTTCTTCTTCTCGGGCGCGTAGAGCTTCACGATGTGCTGGCGCGCCAGGAGGCCCGCGGGCGGAGCGGCCTTGCGGACTTCTTTCTTCTTGGCCGCCATGATGCCCTTGAGGGTCGCGTAGCGGAGCTGATTGATGCCGCTCTGGATCATCAGCAGCGCGGGCAGCGGCAGCGTCAGCCACTGGAACCAGCCGCCCTCGAGCTCGCGCTTGACGCGTACCGATCCGGGCTGGACCTGGACGTCCATGATGATCGTGCTCGACGCCACGCCCAGCTGCTCGGCGAGCAGGACGCCGGTCTGGGCGAAGCCCTGGTCGTCGGACTGCAGCCCGGTCAGCACGAGGTCGAAGTGCTCCTCGCGCATGGCGAAGGCGAGCGCGGCGGCCACCGACCCGGCGTCTGCCGTGGCAAGCGCCTCGTCCTCGACGTGGATGGCCCGGTCGGCCCCGCGTGCCAGCGCCTCGCGCAGCGCCTGGCCCACTCGCGGCGGACCGGCGGAGCAGACCACCACTTCCCCGCCGTGCTGCTCCTTCAGCCTGAGGCCCGCTTCCAGGGCGTAGGCGTCGGGCTCGTTGACCTCGAAGGTGGCGTCCTGGTCGCGGACCCACGTTCCCGCCTCGTTGACACGCGGCTGGGAGTCTCGCGCCGGAACTTGCTTGATGCAGACGGCAATCTTCATACGGGTCTGGCCCGTGTTCTCACGCGTCGTACCGGCGGAGCAACAGGGCGGCGTTGGTGCCGCCGAACCCGAACGAGTTGGACATCGCGTAGGTGATGGGCGCGCGTCGCGCCTTCCACGGCACGTAGTCCAGATCGCACTCGGGGTCTGGCGTCTCCTGGTTGATCGTCGGGGGCATGATCTGGTGATAGATCGCGAGCGAGGTCAGCGCCCCTTCCACGCCTCCCGACGCGCCGAGCAGATGGCCGGTCATCGACTTGGTCGACGACACCGCGAGCTTGTCGGCGTGCCCGCCGAACAGCCGCCGGATGGCGAGTGTCTCGAGCTTGTCGTTGAAGGGGGTCGAGGTCCCGTGGGCGTTGATGTACTGCACCTGTTCCGGGCCGATGCCGGCCGACTCGAGGGCCATCTTCATGACCCGCATCGCCCCGTCGCCGTCCTCGGAGGGGGCGGTGATGTGGAACGCGTCGGCCGTCGCGCCGTACCCCACGACCTCGGAGTAGATCCGGGCGCCGCGCTGCCGCGCGTGCTCGAGTTCCTCGATGATCAGGATCCCGGCGCCCTCGCCCATCACGAAGCCGTCCCGATCCTTGTCGAAGGGCCGGCTGGCGTGGCTCGGATCGTCGTTGCGGGTGGAGAGCGCCCGCATGGCGGCGAACCCGCCGACGCCCATGGGCGTGATGGCGGCTTCCGATCCGCCGACGATCATCACGTCGGCCGATCCGCGCTTGATGATCTCCGCCCCTTCGCCGATGGCGTGGGCCGAGGCGGAGCAGGCCGTGCACGTCGCGAGGTTCGGCCCCTTGGCGCCGAACCGGATGGACACCTGCCCTGCCGCGAGATTGATGATGGTGGCCGGAATGAAGAACGGCGAGATCCTGCGCGGCCCCCCGGTGAGCAGCGCCTCGTGTTCGCGTTCGATCGTCGCGAACCCGCCGATCCCGGAGGCGATGAACACGCCGACCCGGCAGGCTTCGTCCGGACGGATGGTCAACGCCGCATCATCGACCGCGAACTGGGACGCCGCGATGGCGTACTGGATGAAGACGTCGAGCTTCTTGACGTCCTTCTTCTCGACGAACTGGATGGGATCGAAGTCCTTGACCTCGCCTGCAATCTGCGCCGCAAACGCCGAGGCGTCGAACCGCGTGATGCGGCCGATTCCGCTGCGTCCGGCACAGATCGCCTCCCAGTTGGCCGCGGTGCCGACGCCGAGCGGCGACACCAGACCGAGCCCCGTAACAACGACGCGCCTGTTCAATATGCCTCCGAAGGGTCCGCGCGGCTGGCCCGGACGCCAGAGTGCACGGCAGGGCCCGGGCGCCGCACGAGCGACTACTTCTTGGTCTTGGCGTGCGACTCGATGTAGTCGACCGCTTCCTTGACGCGGGTGATCTTCTCGGCGTCCTCGTCGGGAATCTCGATCCCGAATTCCTCTTCGAACGCCATCACCAGTTCGACCGTGTCGAGCGAGTCGGCCCCGAGATCGTCCACGAACGAGGCGTCCGCCGTGACCTCTTCTTCGTCGACCCCGAGCTGCTCCACGATGATGCTCTTGACCTTGTCAGCAACCGCAGCCATTCATCCTCCTACGTGTACATCCCGCCGTTGACGGCCAGGACCTGCCCTGTAATGTACGCTGCCTCTTCCGTCGCCAGGTAGCAAACGGCCGACGCCACGTCTTCCGCTGTTCCGAACCGGTTCAACGGCACCTTGGACACCCACTCGGTGCGCACCTCTGCAGGCAGCGCGCGCGTCATGTCGGTGTCGATGAGCCCGGGCGCCACGACGTTGACCGTGATCCCGCGCGAGGCCACCTCGCGCGCCACTGACTTGCTGAACCCAATCAGGCCGGCTTTCGACGCCGCGTAGTTGGTCTGCCCGGCGTTCCCCATCTGCCCGACCACGGAGCTGATGCTGATGATCCGGCCGGACCGCTGCTTCATCATCGGCCGCAGGACGGCCTGCGTGCAGGTGAAGGCGCCGGTCAGGTTGACGAGCAGGACCAGGTCCCAGTCCTCCCGCTTGAGCCGCATCAGGAGCTGGTCGCGCGTGATCCCGGCGTTGTTGACCAGGATGTCGATCTTGCCGTGCTTCTGGAGCGTGCCGTCAACGGCGGCCTGGACGGTCGCGGGATCGGTGACGTTCATCACCAGCCCCTCGGCCTTGCCGCCTGCTGCGGCAATCGCCGCCGGGGTGGGCGCCACCGCGTCGGCCGACACGTCGGTCGCCACGATGGTGGCGCCGGCTCGAGAAAGCGCGAAGCTGATCGCCTGCCCGATGCCCCGTCCGGCTCCGGTCACCAGCGCGACTTTACCCGTCAGATCGAACATCGCCACCTGTGGTCTCCGCGTGTCACGCTGTCGCCAAAGCGGCGCCGGCAGCGTCGAGACCGCGCGGATCTTCGACGTTCAGGAACACCGCCTCGCGCACGATTTTTTTGCCGAGGCCGCACAGCACCGCCCCAGGGCCCACCTCAACATACTTGCTGACGCCTTCGGATGCAAGCCGTTGGCAGATGTCCTCCCAGCGTACCGGCGAGGAGACCTGGCGGATGAGCGCGTCGATCGCGGAGGCCGCATCCCGCTTCGGCTCGGCATCCACGTTGGCCACCACCGGCACCCTCGGATCGGCGACCGTCAACGCCCGCAGCACGGGCGCGAGCCGCTCCTCGGCGGGTTTCATCAGCGCGCAGTGGAAGGGGGCGCTCACCGGGAGCACGATCGCCCGCCTGGCGCCCAGCGCCTTCGCGCGCTCGATGGCCCGCGCCACCGCGGCGGTCGATCCGGCAATCACGATCTGGCCGGGCGCGTTCAGATTGGCGGGGCTCACCACCTCGCCCTGCGCGGCCTCTTCGCAGGCCTGCGCGACCTTCGCCCGATCCAGCCCGAGCAGCGCCGCCATCGCGCCCTGCCCCACCGGCACGGCCTCCTGCATGAACTGGCCGCGGCGGCGGACCGTCCGCAGCGCATCGGCGAACGAAAACGTGCCGGCCGCCACGTGCGCCGAGTACTCGCCGAGACTGTGCCCCGCGACCCAGGCCGGCGTGATCCCGCGCGAGGCGAGCGTCCGGTACGTCGCCACGCTGACGGCGAGGATGGCCGGCTGGGTGTTCTCGGTCAGCATCAGCCGATCGTCGGGTCCCTCGAAGCACAGCGCGCTGAGCTTCTCGCCCAGTGCCTCGTCGGCTTCTTCCATGGTCCGGCGGAATTCCGGGAACGCGTCGGCGAGCGCCTTGCCCATGCCGACCTTCTGCGATCCCTGTCCCGGAAAGATGAAGGCAATCACGTCGATGAACCCCTGGTGGCCAGCAACTCTTCTTCGATCCGCGTCAGCACGTGATCGGTCGCGAACCGGTGCGCGAGCAGGATCGCCGCCCGCACCGCCCGCGCCGAGGAACGCCCGTGGCCGATGATGCACGGCCCGGCGACGCCGAGCAGCGGCGCACCGCCGTATTCCGAGTAGTCCAGCCGTTGCCGGAACCGCCGCAGGGCGTCCCGCCCGAGCAGCGAGCGAAGGCGGGTCCGCATCGCCAGCGAGAACTCGTCGCGCACCAGCGCCTCGACCATCCCGACCATGCCTTCGCTGAACTTCAACGCCACGTTTCCCGTAAATCCGTCACACACCCCGACGTCGGCGGCTCCGCCGTAGACATCGCGGGCCTCGACGTTGCCGATGAACCGCACGGGCGCGGCGCGCAGCAGCTGATGGGCCTCACGGGTCAACTCGTTGCCCTTGGTCGCTTCCTCGCCGATCGACAGCAGGCCGACCCGCGGTTCGGCGATCCCGAGCACGACGCGCGCATAAACGGTGCCCATCACGGCGAATTGCACCAGGTGCTGGGCCCGGCAATCGGCGTTGGCGCCCACGTCCAGCAGCACCGCGGCTCCCTGCCGCGTGGGAATGGTCGCGGCCAGCGCCGGGCGATCCACGCCGGCAATCAGCCCGAGCGCCCCGAAGGCGGCGACCACGGTCGCGCCGGTGGGCCCGGCGCTGAACAGCGCTGACGCCTCGCCGCGGGCGACCAGCTCGGCGGCGACCTTGATGGACGCGCCAGGCTTCCTGCGCAGCGCGTTGGTCGGCGACTCGGTGTCGCCGATGGCGGCGTCGGCAGGGACTATGGTGAGGTCGAGATCGCGCCAATCGTCATGGCGCGCCAGTGCGGCCTCCACGTGATCGGAACGGCCGACCAGGCTGACGGCGATGCCGCGGCGGGCGGCGGCGACGGCTCCGTCCACCACTACGCGCGGGGCATGATCGCCCCCCATCGCATCGACGGCTATCCGCATCAGCGATGCCCGTGGCTCACGCTTGCGTGGTCGGCCCCGGCGGGGCTAGACCTCTTCGACTTCACGAACCTGACGTCCCCGGTAAAAGCCGCAATGCGGGCAGACCTGGTGGCCGGCCTTGGCTTCGTGGCATTGGGGGCATTCCCCGAGCTTCACCGGTGTGAGCGCATCGTGCGTCCGGCGCTTCGAGGTCCGGCTCTTGGAGTGTCGTCGTTTCGGATTCGGCATGGTCGTCCTTCTCGTGTGTCAGCAGCCGTCCACGCGTCACTTGCGCGGGGGCTGGTTGGTTTTCATCTCGCGCAGGGCGGCCAGCCGGGGGTCCTCCCAGACGGGCCGACAGTCGCAGGATCCGCTGTTCAGGTCGATTCCGCACATCGGGCACAGGCCGCGGCACGATTCCCTGCACAAAGGCTTCATCGGGACCGCGAGCTGAAACTGCTCCTGCATGATCTGGCCGAGGTCGATGGCCTGGTTCCGATAGTACGCTGTTGTCAGGTCATCCTCTTCGATTTCCTGCTCGTCCTCGCCGACATTCTTCGCGTGGGGGAGGTACAGGAGATCCACCGGCTCGTCGAGCGGAATCGAGAAGCTCTCGAGGCAACGGCAGCACGACAGCTCGATCGTGGCCCTGACCCGGCCGATCAGGTGGAACTGATCCTTGTCCTTGTTGACCTCCAGCGTGAGCACGACCGGGCCCGCGAGATGAAACACTTCACCCGTCAGGTCGAACGCACCCGGTTGGTACGTGCGCTCGATCCGGTCGCGCGCTTCGCGCATCCGGCTGATATCCAGCAGCAGCTCGCTCATCTACGAGGAATCCCGCCAAAAGACAGACTTTTGATTATAGCACGGTCAGGACGGCCCGCCGCGGCCCGTTCAACGCCGGGGCGCACGGGCGTTCAGGCGCCCGGGCCCTCCCATCGCCCCGAGACGTCCATGAAGGGCTTCGGGATGAAGAGGTGCTCGAACAGCGAAACCGCGTAGCGGTCGGTCATCCCGGCGAGAAAGTCCAGGGCCGCGATGTCGACCCCGTCGGTGTCGAGCGTACGGCGGTCGAGAAACTGGACCGGACGCTCCCGCACCTTCTCCCACAGGCCGCCGAGAATTCCCGCGGCCTTGCCGAATTCCGACATGGAGAGCTCGTTCTCGTACACCGCCGCGAAGAGGAACGCCCGCAGGTCCAGGGTGGCCTGCAACACGTCGTGGCTCATGCTGATCTCGGTGCAGTCGACCTTCAGCGTCTCGACCACGACGTCTTTGACCATGTGGCCGATCCGCGCGGAGTGGCTGGCGCCCAGCACGGCCACCGCCTCGGCCGGCAGATCGTCGTGCTGCAGGATTCCGGCCCGTGTCGCATCGTCAATGTCGTGATTGACGTATGCGATGAGATCCGCCACGCGCGCAATCTGCCCTTCGAGCGTGGCAGGGCGCTTAAGGACATCCGGGCCGACCGGTGCGCCCCGCTTGCCCTTGGAGTGCGTCGCGATGCCGTCGCGCACCTCCCAGGTGAGATTGAGGCCCTGCCCGTCGTTCTCGAGCACGTCCACGATCCGCAGGCTCTGCTCGTAGTGCGTGAACCCGCCCGGAACCAGCTTCGACAGCACGCGCTCTCCGTGATGGCCGAACGGGGTGTGACCCATGTCATGGCCGAGCGCGATGGCCTCGGTCAGCTCCTCGTGCAGCGCGAGAGCCTTGGCAATGGTGCGGGCGATTTGCGAGACCTCGAGCGTGTGCGTGAGCCGGGTGCGATAGTGATCGCCGGTCGGCGAGAAGAACACCTGCGTCTTGTGCTTCAGCCGCCGGAACGCCTTGCAGTGGACGATGCGGTCCCGATCCCGCTGGTACACCGGCCGAATCTCATCGTCAGGCTCGGGCCGAAGGCGTCCCCGCGTCTCGAGGCTGTGCGCGGCGTGCGGGCTCAACGCGCCCGTCTCGCGCTGCTCCAGCTGCTCGCGAATCGTCATCGTGTTCATCCCTCCCCCGCCACCGGGACGCGGCCGACCGCCTCGGGCAGAAAGCTCGTGCCGTTGGCCAGCGGCGCGAGACGGAAGACGTCGGCCAGGGTCTGGCCAAGATCCGAAAAGCTCTTCCGGGTGCCGAGGTCCACGCCGGCCCTCACCCGGGCCCCGTAGACGAGCAGCGGCACGTACTCCCTGGAATGATCGGTGCTCGGCGTGGTCGGGTCGTTGCCGTGATCGGCGGTCAGCACCAGCAGGTCGTCTTCTCGAAGCATCGGCAGGAGGTCCGCAATCTTCGCGTCGATCTGTTCGAGGTTCGCCCCGTAGCCGGCGACGTCGTTCCGATGCCCGAACTTGGTGTCGAAGTCGACCAGGTTCGCGAAGATCAGGCCAGCGGGCACCTCGCCCAGGGTCTTCCCGACCGCGTCCATCCCATCGGCATCCGACACGGTGTGAATCGCGCGGTTGATCCCCTTGCCGGCGAACAGATCCGCGATCTTGCCGATCGCCACCACCATCACGCCCGACGCCGTCAGCCGATCGAGCAGGGTCTCTTTCATCGGCGACAACGCGTAGTCGTGCCTGTTCGACGTGCGGGTGAAGTGGCCGGGCGCGCCGACAAACGGCCGGGCAATCACGCGTCCGAGCCCCATGCCGTGCACGAACATGTCGTAGGCGACCTCGCAGATCCGGTAGAGCTCGGGCACCGGAACGACGTCTTCGTGTGCCGCGATCTGGAACACGCTGTCGGCGGAGGTATACACGATGGGCCGGCCCGTCCGCATGTGTTCGGCCCCGAGATCGTCGAGGATCTGCGTGCCCGAGGCGACGATGTTGCCCAGCGTGCGGCGGCCGATCCGCCGCTCGAATTCCCGGATCGAGTCCTCGGGAAACCCGTGAGGAAAGACCGGGAACGCACGTTCGAGCACCAGGCCCATCAGCTCCCAGTGCCCGGTCACCGAGTCCTTTCCCGGGGACCGTTCGGCCATGCGCCCGTACGCCGCCGCGGGCACCGCGGGCTTCTCGAGATGGGCCAGCGGAACGACGTGACCCATGCCGAGCCGGTTGAGCGTGGGAATCCGAAGCGGCACCCGGGCCGCGATGTGGCCGAGCGTGTTGCTGCCCTCATCACCGTAGTCGGCGGCGTCGGGCAGTTCGCCGACACCCAGCGAGTCGAGCACGACCACGATGGCGCGGCGAAATGGTGTGGCTGGCATGGATGCAGATCCCCAAGGCGGAAGCGACGCGAGGCCGCCGTCGCGAGTCAGGATTGGTGGTGGCCGAAGTAGTTGCCGACCGATCGCGGCGACCGGATGTAGGCGATCGCGTGCTTGAAGATCAGCTGATCGCCGCCGTCCTGCTCGACGACCACCGCGAACCGATCGAAGTTCTTGATGCGCGCTTCGACGTCCGAGCCGTCCATCAAATGGAACCTGACCGACAACCGCTCGCGGCGGACGAAGTTCAGAAACGCGTCCTGGATGTTGGGCTGGGCTGGCGTCTTGGGTTCAGCACTCTGCGGCATGCCGTGGGTCCTCCTGCTGTCGCGCAACCGCGCCGTCACGCGCCAGTCGTGACGCGACGATCCGAACGCCGTCGGCGATCGTCTCGCGATGTTCTCCGACTCGCTGAATCCACTTTAGATTAGGCTCTTTGCGGAACCAGATCAACTGCCGCCGCGCATAGCGGCGCACCTGCTGCACGACCAGCGCGCGCGCGGCCGGCTCGTCGATCTCCCCGCGCAGGTGCTGCATGACCTGCCCGTAGACGAGGCCGGAGAGCGATCGCGCATCGGCCGGCACGCCGGCGGCAAGCAGCGCCCGCACCTCGTCCACCACGCCGCGTTCGAATTGCTCTTCGACGCGCCGCGCGACGCGGCCGCAGATCTCGAGCCACGGCGGATTCAGACCGATCGCGCACACGCCCCAGCCTTCGATGGGCGACGCGGTCTCGGCGAAGTGCTCGGTGAGCGTGCGGCCCGTCAGCAGGTAGACCTCGAGGGCGCGCACGATGCGCATCAGGTCGCGCGGCTGGATTCGGGCCCCGGAGTCGGGGTCCACGCGCGCCAGCTTCCTGTGCAGTCGCTCGACGCCGTAACGGCTGGCCATCTTCACCAGGCGTGATCGCAGCGCCTCGTCCCGGCCAGGGCCCGGAAACAGCCCCCGGGTCAGTGCGCGATAGTAGAAGCCGGTTCCGCCGACCAGGATCGGCACCCGTTCCCGGCCGTGCACGTCGCGCAGGACGGCGGAGGCGGCCCGCACGTAGTCCGCGGCCGTGAACGCGGCGGTCGGATCCACCAGATCGAGGAGGTGATGGGGAATGCCCCGGCGCTCGGCCTGCGAGACCTTGTCGGTGCCGATGTCGAGACCGCGGTAGACGGCGGTGGAATCGCAGCTGATGATCTCTCCGCCAAAGCGCTCGGCCAGCGCGAGACCGAGCGCGCTCTTGCCCGTGGCGGTCGGGCCGAGGATCGCAATCAGGATCGGGGCCGAAACGGGGCGGCCGGTCACAGCGGCAGTCACCGGAGTTTCAGGAGCACCCACACCACGAGTGCCGTCAGCAGGACGAGCCAGCCGAGTTGTTGCGTCCTGGTCGGCAGCCCCATGATCAACCAGGAGGATTCTCGTTGTAGTAGAACGTCACCGTGAAGAACGCCTTGTCCGCCGGGTACTCGGGCGGCAGCGGATAGGTCGGATTCGAGGCGGCCAGCGCATTGAACGACGAGTTGTTGAACCCTTCGACGGGGCACGGTCCGACGACCGTCAGGTCGGTGACGCGGCCGTCCTTGTGCACGTTGAAGGTCACCACCACGTGGCCGCGCATCGACATCGCCGCGTAGGGGATGTCCCAGTTCCGCTTGATCTGTGCGATGAAGCGGCGGACCCACGGCCCGAATTCCACACCCTTGGTGTCGAACTGGATGGCCGGGCCGAAACTGTTCGTGCCGCCTTGCGGATTGTCGAACATCTCGCCCGGCACATAGCGCTGGATGTTCCGGAGCGCATCGCTCAGCCCGCCGCGACCCGTGCCACCGCCAGCCGCGGCGGCACGTGTGCCGGGCTCCAGGGCCTTTCGGATGCCGGCAAGGACATCGCCATCAGGCGTTGTACCGGGCCCGGGCGGCGGCGACCCGTTGTTCGTGTCCTGCGTGGGCGGCGGGTCGGTCTGTTGCGGCGGGGGCGTGGGACTCACCTCGACACGCTCCGGCGTGTTGCCGCGCGAGAACGGCATGGAGTTCCTCGGATCGGGTGCCCGTTCCACCGTGCGCGCGTTGCGATCCTTGTCGGAGTCGTCGGCCCGCGGCTGCGGAGCCCGGGTGGCCGGCGTGTCGAGCCGGGGCTGCACGAACACGAACCGCCGCGCTTCGTTCTCGCGCTGGCGCGCCAGGGCCTGCTGCTGCTCGAGGGTGAGGGTTTCGGCCTTCGTCCGCTCGACCGGAGGCATCAGGACGAAGGTCAGGATGGCGAGCAGGTGGATCACGAAGGCAAGGAGAATCCCCTCCCGCCATGACATGGCGGAGCCGATGCCGTATATATCTGGGTGTCCTTCTTCGAGATCGAAGTACATTGCGGGCCTTCAAGAAGTATACCACCGCGGTAGATCCGGGCAGGTCCGGCTAGCCGCGCGCTGCCACGGCCCGGTTGTCGGCACTCGCCCGCCGAGTCTCGCTTTTCCGGCCCGTATAGAGATAGACGACGCCGAGGGTCAAAGGGTCGGCCCGGACGCTGTCGAATCCTGCGGCGAGCAGCGATTCGGTGATTCGACCCGGCTCCGGAAACGTCGAGACGGAGGCAGGCAGGTAGGTGTAAGCGGACTGATGTCCGGAAACGATACGGCCGACAAGGGGCAGGACGTGGCGGAAATACCAGAGATAGAGCGGCCTCAGCACGGGGCTGCGCGGCAATCCGAACTCCAGCATCGCGAACCGCCCGCCGGGAGCGAGAACCCGATGGACCTCGGCGAACACCCGATCCGGCGATTCAACGTTTCGGATCCCGAACGCCACCGTCGCCGCGTGAATCGAGGCCGGCCGCACGGGAATCGCCATCACGTCGGCCTGGGCAAGGTGCACGACACCGCTGCGGCCGCGACGAGCGATCTTGGCGAGCCCAAGGGCCAGCATGCGGCCCGCAAAGTCCAGCCCGATGACACGCCCGGGTCCAGGCTTGCTGCCGGCGGCGGCCAGGGCGAGATCCGCGGTTCCCGTGCACAGGTCCAGGACGGTCTCGCCTCCCCGAAGTTCAAGCGCCCTGATGGCCTGCCTGCGCCAGTGCAGATCCAGCCCGGCGCTCAGGACGTGGTTCAGCAGGTCGTAGCGGGACGCGATCGCGTCGAACATCCCGGCGATGCGCCGCGGCTCCTTGTCGGTCCCGAGGGCGGAGGCATCATTCACCGGGCCACCTGTCCGGTCCAGGCGGGCAAGAGGCGCTGTTCGAGGCCCAACCCCGAGAGAATCTTGCCCGCGATGAAATCCGCCAGGTCATCCAGCGTCCGGGGCAGATGGTAGAACGCCGGCATCGCGGGCAGCAGCATCGCGCCGGCTTCCGCGCAGAGCACCATGTTGCGCAGCTGGGGCAGGCTCATCGGCGTTTCGCGCGGCACCAGCACCAGGCGCCTGCGTTCTTTCAGCACCACGTCTGCCGCGCGCTCGATGAGGCTTCGTGACAGCCCGTTTGCGACGCCGGCCAGAGTCTTCATCGAGCAGGGCACGATGGCCATGCCGTCGGTGGCGTGGCTGCCGCTGGCAATCGACGCGCCCAGGTCGCGGTTGCTGTGAACCCGGACGGTTCCCTTCCGGACGGCTTCTCCGTACCTGGACGCCAGGTAGGGGATCAGATCTTCGACCCTCGCCTCGGGACCGAGCTCGTCGTGCATCAGGCGACGTCCGAAATCGCTGAAGATCAGGTCGAGCGCGCATCCCTGCTCGAGCAGGGCCGCAATGGTGCGCACGGCGTAGATCGCGCCGCTGGCGCCGGTGATGGCGACGATGAACCTGCCCGCGCGAGGTGAGGAGTTATCCAGCATAGACGGCTGCCGCTGTCGTCAGGAAATACAGAATGCCCACGTACCCGTTCAAATCGAACGCTCGCTTGACTTGAGAAAGATCATCCGCCGACACGAGCGACTGCTCGTAGGCGAGCAGCAACGCCACGCCCCCGACGCCGGCCAGGTAGATCGGGCCGAGACCGGCAATCCACGTGAGCAATGCCAGGCAGGCCACCGTGACTACGTGCATGAGTCGAGAGATCGTCAGCGAAACGGGCACGCCGAAGTGCTGCGGCACCGACTTGAGCCCATGCGCGCGATCGAACTCGAGGTCCTGGCACGCATAGAGAATGTCGAACCCGCCGACCCACGTGCCGATGGCCAGCGCCAGCACCCATGGCTCCCATCCCTGGCGGCCGCCTGCCGCCAGCCATCCCCCGATGGGCGCAACACCCATGGCCAGCCCGAGAAATGCCTGGGTGGACCACGTCACGCGCTTGGCCAGCGAATACCAGAAGACGATGGCGAGCGCGACGGGAGACAGCGCAAAGCACAGGGGCCCGAGCGCGTACGCCGAGCCGATGAACACCGCGGCCGATACGACAACGAACACCAGGGCGTCACGCTGCGACAGCCGGCCTGTCGGCAGCTCGCGTGATGCGGTGCGCGGGTTGAGCGCGTCGAAGCGCGCATCCACCATCCGGTTGAAGCCCATGGCCGCACTTCGCGCCGCCACCATGGCGACCAGGATCCAGACGACACGAACCAGGGTCATCTCCACGTGGCGCGCAGCCAGCATCGCGCCGGTCAGCGCGAAGGGCAACGCGAACACCGTATGGCCGATCCGCACGAACGAGGCGAGAACCCGGACCTTCGCCCACACGTTCAGGTCTGCTCCTCCAGCCAGTGCACCTGGCCCGGTTCGATGCCGCCCACCAGGTATTCTTCCACATCACGCACGCCCCGCGGCACGTCAACCGTGATCAGCCGCGCCTCCGCCCCCGGCGCAATCACGCCCAGCTCGGCCCCGAACCCGAGCGCCTCGGCGCCAGCCCGCGTCGCGCACGCGAGCAGGGCCCGCGGCGTGACGCCGGGAGCCATCCGGTGCAGCTCGGCGACTTCCTGGAACAGGTTCAGGTCCTCCACGCTGGCGAGGCTGTCGGTTCCGATCGCCACGCGCACCCCCGAGGCGAAGAACGACTCGATCGGCGGCACACCGGTCCCGACGTAGCGGTTGCTCCGGGGACAGGCGACCACGGTGGCGCCACGTTCCGAGAGCGTCCGCAGGGCGGCCGGCGTGAGGTGGACGCCGTGAACGGCCAGCGTCGATCCCTGCCAGAACCCCAGTGAATCGAGGTACTCGACAGGACCGCACCGTGGGGCCTGGAACCCCGGGTTCCAGCTGCCGACGCGCTCGAGCGCCATCCGCCACCTGCCCGTTCCGCGCTCCAGAAGCTCGAGCTCATCCTGAGACTCCGCCACATGAACCGTTGTCGGCGACTTCAGCCCTTCAGCCCTTCGCCGGGCCGAGAGCGCCTGGAACAGGCCAGGCGCCACCGAATAGGGCGCATGAGGCGCCACCGTCGCGCGCAGGCGCGGTCCAAGCTCCAGCGCGCGGACTCGATCGAATGCGTCATCGACGATCCGGGTGGGATCGTCCGGGTTGAACCCGATCACCTCGTGAAAGATCACCCCCGCCAGGCCGCTGTCGCGCAGCAGGTCGGTGACCTCCAGCGTGTTGGTGACGTCGCCCACAACGCCGGTGCCGCTCGCCTTCATCGCGGCGATGGCACTCGACGCACGCTCGCGGACCACAGCCGCCGCTGCGGGGTCTTTCCGGCGGATCCGCATCTGCTCGACGATCCAATCGATCAGGTTCGTCGAGGGCGGCACCCGGCCGCCGAGCCACGACAGCTCGAGATGTGTGTGGGCGTTGACGAGCGCGGGGAGAACGGCGACCTCGCCCAGATCCACAGGGGCCGTTCGGTCCGAAGGCGCGGCGGGTTGATCCGGCCCCGAGCCGATCGCCGCAATGCGGCCGGCCTCGGTTCGGACCCAGCCGTCCGGTATGGGTGGAGTCGTGATCGGCAGGACCCAGCGAGCTCTGTAGACGGGCATGGTTGCGGAGAAAATGGCGCGTCTACGAGGCTGGACGAGCGCGGCGCGCGCGCTCAGCCCGGCTGCGGGCCGCGTACTTCGCGAGCTCGGCCGGCATGGCGGTGTCGGCATCGGCCTGCGTCGACGCCAGCTCGAGCGTGCGGGGCACGTCCCGCAGCCGCACGACCGGCTCGCCGAGCACCTCGTAGTGCATGTTCCGGCGCTTCGGCACGAACCCCGCGTCCTCGATGTTGCGCACGATCTCGAGCTCGTCCATGCAGTAGACCGCGCCGGCCGCCCGCACGACGTTCTCTTCGATCATGACGCTGCCCATGTCGTTGGCGCCGAAGGCGAGCGACAGCTGCCCCACCTTCCCGCCCTGCGTCACCCAGGACGCCTGCACGTTCTCGACGTTGTCGAGCACCAGCCTCGAGAGCGCCAGCGTCCGGAGATACTCGATCGCCGTCGCCTCCTGCCCCATGAGCGCCGTGTGATCGGGCTGGTAACTCCAGCTGATGAACGCGGTGAACCCGTGTGTCTCATCCTGCAGGCCGCGAATCCGCATCATGTGTTCGATGCGCTCGGCCGGCGTTTCCACCGACCCGAACATCATCGTCGCGGTCGTCCGCAATCCGGCCTGGTGGGCCCGCCGCATGACGTCGATCCACTCGTCGGAGGTGGCCTTGCCGTAGCAGTTGAGCAGCTTGCGGACTCGATCGACCAGGATTTCGGCGCCGCCCCCCGGAATGCTGTCGAGCCCGGCGTCAACCAGGCGGCCGATGACCTCCGTCGTCGACAGCCCCGAGAGCCGCGAGAGGTGGACGATTTCGGGCGGCGAGAGCGCATGGAGGCGGAAGGCCGGGTAGCGCTGCTTCACGGCCCGGAACACATCCTCGTACCAGGCGAGCGGCAGGTCCGGGTTGTGACCGCCCTGCATCAGCAGCTGCCCGCCGCCGAGCTCGATGGTCTCGTCGATCTTGCGGAAGATCTCGTCGAGCGCCAGCACGTAGCCTTCCGGCGAGCCGACCGGCCGGTAGAACGCGCAGAAGCTGCACCGCGCGACACAGACGTTCGTGTAGTTGATGTTGCGATCGATGATGTAGGTGACCACCCTCTGCGGATGCATGCGCATCCGCACCTGGTGGGCAAGAGAGCCCAGCAGGCTGGTCGGGGCGTCCAGATACAGTTCCACGGCCTCGCTCGCATCGAGACGGCCGCCGGAACGTATCTTCTCTGCGCTGGACTGGATCGACATCGTCTCAGAAGAATCGGGGTTCGCGGTATGCCGGCGCGAGACCGAGATCGCAGGCTTCACGGTAGAAGCGCGTCAGCCCGGCCAATTGTGGTTCGCCCAGCCCGTACTGAATATTATCGCGCAGGTAACGGGCCCCGATGGCGGACTTTCGCTCGTCTCCGCCGAAATGCAGCCGCGCCACCGCCGCGACGTCGGCCACGCCGCCATCTCGCGCGGCGCGGAGCAGCTCGAGATCCCCGTCCTCGAGGACGCCCGGGCGCCCGAACCAGCAGGCGTACACGAACGGCAGCCCGGTCCACGCCGTCCACTCGGCGCCCAGATCGGTTTTCTGCACGCCGGCCCGCTCGTGATCGAACAGCAGCGCGATGTCTCCGATCAGGAGCGCGGCGTCGCAACGCGCGAGCATCGCTGAGGGATCGGGCGGCAGCGTCACGAACTCTGGCGTGATCCCGAATTTCCGCGCGCAGAGCACTCGAAGCAGCGCCACCGAGGTGCGGGAACTGGCGTCGAGCGCAATCGTCCGGATCCGGTCGAGCGGCAGGGAGCCGAAAAGCGCCACGGAGGCCACCGGCCCGTTCGACCCGATGCCGATCCCCGGCACGATGCGGTAATCGGGTCCGCGCAACCCCTCGATCGAGGGAATCAGCCCGAGATCCACTTCTCCGCCTTCCAGAAGGCGCGCGCAGACCGCGGGGATGTCGAACCGGATCGAGAACCGATCGGGGTGCCGCTCGAGGCCCCAGACGTGGGGACGGGCGTTGAGATACTCGACTGCGCCGAGCCGCCGGAGATTCATCGCACGATTCGCTGATAACGGCCATCGCGCTCGACAGGCTCGAGCGAGGCGGCCTTGATGTTCCTGCGCACTTCCTCGAGGGGCGCCCGCCGCGGTCCCTGGTGCGTGTCGTCGACGGCCGAGACCGCGTCGATGTCGTCGGCGCCGCAGGTCAGGGCAACCTGCGCCAGCTTGGGGCCGTATCGCGACCAGTCGACCTGGATGGACGGCACGTTGTCCACCAGGAGACGGGTCGCCGCCACGAAGCGCACGTCCTCGTAGCCGGTGGTCGGCGAAGAGGCGTCAAATTCGCGGGGGAGCGGCGCCAGGCTCTGGATCGAGCCGAGCTCGCCCTGCAGGCTCGCCGCCAGGCGCATCAACGCCAGCCGCGAAGCGACTGGTGCAGGATGCGTGATCGTGACGCGCGCGATCGGCAGCCCGGCTTCCCGCGCGGCCAGGAACGCCGCTCGCACGTCGAGCAGTTCATCGAGCGGCGCCTCGGCCACCAGATCGAGGCCAGCGTCACGCAGCGCGCGCAGGCAGTCGACGAGCCGCGTGCCTTCCCGTTCGGCCAGGGCGGAAATGGCGGAAAGCGAGAAGGCCGACACGGGCACGCCCTTCGCAATCCCGACCACCCGCCGCACCGCGTCGACGGCCGAGCCGCAGGAGGCCGCGACGCCGACCAGCCGGATCTCTCCGGCTGCTGGAGGGGCCGCGAGCGGGCCCTCCTCAACGGGCAGGTTCACGTCAAAGACGCGGACGAACGTCGTGACGACGCCATGCTTCCGCCGCCTGGCCTCGTCGGCCAGCAGCCCGAGCGACAGGATGTCGGTGGTGGTCGCCAGCGCGTTCGCGTCGGCGTCGGAGAGCGTTTCGCCCGCGGCGGTTCTCGCCGCGAGCTCTGCGAGGGGTTCGGTCATGACCGTTTCGCGGGAGCCGGCCCGGGCTGCGGGGGCCTGGTGATTCGATTCCATATCTCGAGCGCTCGGCGCCCGGCCGCCTCGGTGGTGACCACGCGGCCGGGCCACCGACGGGAGAAGCCTTCGGACGGCCATTTCCGCGTCGCGTCGATGCCCATCTTGCTGCCATACGCCGGCAGGTCCGAGGCGTTCTCGAGGTCGTCCATCGGCCCGCGCGTGAACTGAATGTCGCGCTGCGGATCGACGTGCGTGCCGACGATCCACGCCACCTGCCGAACGTCCTGCACGTCCACGTCCTTGTCGACCACGACCACCATCTTCGAGAACATCATCTGGCCGAGGCCCCAGCAGGCGTTCATGATCTTGCGCGCGTGGCCGGGATACCGCTTGTCGATCGAGATGATCACGAGGTTGTGGAAGATGCCCTCCGGCGGAAAATTCATGTCGACGATCTCGGGCAGCGTCTTGCGGAGCACCGGCAGGAAGATCCGCTCGCTGGCCTTCCCGAGATACACGTCTTCCTGCGGCGGGATCCCGACCACGGTCGTGTGATAGATCGGCGCGCGCCTCAGCGTGAGGCACGTCAGGTGGAAGACCGGGAAATCGTCGGCCAGCGAGTAGAAGCCGGTGTGATCCCCGAACGGGCCTTCACGCCGGCGCTCGCCGGGCTCGACGTAGCCCTCGAGCACGATGTTGGCGGCGGCGGGCACTTCCAGATCGACGGTCCGCGCTTTCACGAGCTCGATCCGGCGGCGGGCCAGGAACCCGGCCAGCAGCAGTTCATCCAGACCTTCGGGCATCGGCGCCGTCGCGGCATAGCAGAGGGCCGGTTCCGCACCGATTGCCACGGCAACCTCGAGCCGCCGGCCCAGACGTTCCGCGACGCGGTAATGCTGGGCGCCGCCCTTGTGCTGCTGCCAGTGCATGCCCGTCGTGCGCCCGTCGAACACCTGCATGCGATACATGCCGATGTTGCGAACGCCGGTCTCGGGATCCTTCGTGATGACGAGCGGGAAGGTGATGTAGCGCCCGCCGTCTTCCGGCCAGGTCCGTAGAATCGGCAGCTCATCGAGCGACCCGTCCGGCCGGACGACCTCCTGGCAAGGGCCGTCCTTGACGGTCTTGGGCATCAGGTCGCGCAGCCGCCCGAGCATGGGCAGCATCTTGACCGCGTCCATCAACCCTGCGGGCATCGAGGGCGTCATCAGCCCGTCGATCTCGGTGGCGAGGTCGTCCAGCGAGGTGACGCCGAGCGCGAGGCAGATGCGCGCCATCGATCCGAACAGGTTGGTGGCCACCGGCATGTCGAACCCGGTCGGGCGCTGGAACAACAACGCCGGCCCGCCTTCAGGCGCCTTGCACGCCAGGTCCGTGAGGGCGGCAATCTCGAGGTCCGGACTGACCGGCTCCTCCACGTTCGCGAGCCAGCCTCGCTTGGCCACCGCGTCGATGAACCCTCGCAGGTCGTCAGGCATGTCCCATTCGCTCGGTGATGCGTTGCGCCAGCTCGACGGCGCGTCTGCCGTCCTCGGCCCCGACGCCCGGCCGGCTGCCGGTCGCGGCGCTCCTGACGAAATCCGCCAGTTCCAGCTTCAGCGGTTCGCCCGACACGACATCCATCTTGCCACCTTCGATGGTGGGACGCGCGCCGGGGTGGCGGACCAGGCGGTAGATCTCGGCTTCCTGCGTGCCGTAATCGATGGACAGGTAGGCATCCTGCTGAAAGAACCGGATCTTCCGGACGCGGTCGCGGCTGATGCGGCTCGCCGTGATGTTCGCCACGCAGCCGGAGGCGAACCGGAGGCGCGCGTTGGCGATGTCCACCCGGCCGGTCAGCACCGGCACGCCGACCGCTTCGAGCGACACGACCTCCGAGCGCACGGCGGCGAGCACGATGTCGAGATCGTGGATCATCAGGTCGAACACGACGTCGATGTCGAGGCTGCGCTCCGGAAACGTCCCGAGCCGGTGCACCTCGATGAAGCGCGGCTCCTGGATCGCATGCCACGAGGCCGCCACCGCTGGATTGAAGCGCTCGGTGTGCCCGACGGCCAGAGCGGCGCCGGATTTTCGCGCCGCCGCGATGATGCGGTCCGCCTCCTCGACCGACCGCGCCAGCGGTTTCTCGACCAGCACCGGGATGCCCCGCTCGAGGAACGGGATGGCGACCTCGGCGTGCGCTTCGGTGGGCACGGCGACGGTGACCATGTCGACCTGGTCGATCAGGCTCTCGGCGGAGATGAAGGCCCTGGTGCCGTGCGCGGCAGCGATCTCCCCCGCCCTCGCCTCGTTGAGGTCCGCCACGCCCACCAGCGTGACGCCTTCGAGTTCCGCCATGATCCGGGCGTGGTGCCGACCGAGATGCCCGACGCCGATCACCGCCGCCCTCATTGTCCGCTCCGCCATGAGTGTCACTTCCCCTGCTGCTCGATCGGGCGGCCGACAATCGCGATGCCCGCGCGATCGGCCGCGCGCAGGATCTCGTCGCCGTCGAGCATCAGCGTGCGGCCGGCATCGACCGACAGGACCGACGCCCGGGCCGCTTCCATGGCGCCGATGGTCGCCACGCCCACCACCGGCACGTCGAACCGCATGTCCTGCTGCGGCTTGGCCACTTTGATGACGCACACGCCGGGCCCGGCCAGCCGCCCGGCCCGCGCAATGACCTCGTCGGTGCCCTCCATGGCCTCCACCGCCACCACGGCCGAAGCCTTGACGGCGATCGTCTGACCGATGTCGAGCGCGGCGATCCTGTCCGCCATCGTGTAACCGAACGCGATGTCGGCGCGCTCGTCGTCAGTCAGCGCGCGGACGGTGAGGCCGCCCGGCCGCGCCAGCAGCGGCGAAAGGAACCTCGTCGAGTCGATCAGCTCGATGCCCCGATCGCGCAGGACGTCGGCAATGGCCGAAATCAGCGCGTCGGTGTTCCGCGACCGAAGCCGCATCAGGACGGAGAGCAGCGTGCGATCCGGCACGATGTTCGAGAACAGCTTGGCGTGCTTCACCTGGCCTGCCATCACGGCATGCGAGACCCCGGCTTCCCGCAGGATCTCGATCGCCCGGCCGAGCTGGCCGAGCGAGACCCAGTGCAGTTCGGCCCTGGGCTCGCGGTCGGCCTCGGCCTGGAGCTTGCCTGACGCCTCTTCCTGGACCGCGATGATCGTGACGCGATGGCCGAGGCTGCGCGCCGCCTCGAGCACGCGGAACGGGAACATCCCGTTGCCGGCGATGAGGCCGAGATGCATGCGGCCCGGCGCGGCCTGTTCACTCGTCAATCGTGGTGTCCTCGGATCGCCGCACGGTGTGCTTCAGCACGACGCCGCGGCGGGCGCTCCTGATGAACTCGACCATGTACCGCACTTCCGCGCAGTCCAGCTCGGGATCGGCGCTGATGCGGGCCACCGCGCGCGTCGTGTTCAGCTTGGACTGCAGCAGGACCCGGTAGGCCGACTTCAGTTTGCGGACCACGTCGGGCGGAAACCCGCGCCGGACCAGCCCGATGGTGTTCAGGCTGTAGATCCGCGCCCGGTTGCCGACCGTCTTCGAATACGGCAGCACGTCCTTGGTGCACACCGAGAAACCGCCGATGAAGCCGTGCTTCCCGACCCGGCAGAACTGATGGATCCCGGAGTAGGCGCCCACGGTGGCGAAGTCGCCCACCTCGACGTGACCGGCCAGGGTCGCCCCGTTGGCGAAGATGACCTCGTCGCCGATGTGGCAGTCGTGCGCCACATGCGAGTACGCCATGAAGTAGCTCCGGTGGCCGATCGTGGTGTGGCCGCCTCCGCCCTTGGTGCCGCGGTGAATCGCGACGTGCTCGCGGAACGTGTTGCCGTTGCCGATCGACAGCCTGGTCTGCTCGCCGCGGAACTTGAGATCCTGCGGCGGCAGCCCGAACGACCCGAACGGATAGATCGTGTTGTTGTCGCCAATCTCGGTCCAGCCGTCGATGACGCACGACGCGCCAATCCGGTTGTGGCGTCCGATTCGGACGTTCGCCCCGATGATCGTATACGGCCCGATGCTGCTGCCCGCGCCGATCTGGGCTGCCGGATGGACGATGGCGGTCGGATGCACCGTGGCCGCGGCCGCGGTCAGCGCCATGGTCAGCTCGGCTTCCACCACGATCTGACCGTCGATCCGGCCCTCGCCCTGGACGCGCACCAGCGGGCCGCGTGTGCGGCCGGCGGTCACCTGGAGCTCCAGCCGATCGCCGGGCCCGATCTGGCGCCGGAACTTCCCGCGCCGCAGCGTGCGCAGCGCGACCCTGGCGTTGAGCATGCCGTCCTCGCCGTGGAGGAGCATGACCGCCGAGAGCTGCGCCAGCGCGTCCATCATCAGCACGCCCGGCATGACCGGCATGCGCGGGAAGTGCCCCTGGAAGAAGTCCTCGTTGACCGAGACGTTCTTGACGGCGCAGGCCCGGCGCCCGGGTTCGACCTCGGTGACCGCATCGATGAGGAACGCCGGATAGTGATGGGAGAACCGGCTGAGCACCGCGGGAACGTCAACTGAGAGATCGCGAGTGGTCGCAGGCACGCGTGGGTGGTCCTTTTGCAGAAAATCGCCAGGGCCCGCCTTCGGGAGGCAGGCCCTGGCGTCATGGGAATGGCCGGGGTCCGAAGCGCGCGCGCCGGCTAGTTCTTGGGCGCCGGTGTGGGCGCCTTCGGCTTGGCCGCCGACGCGTCGAATCGCCGGATGAGCTCGGCGGTCAGGTCCAGTCCCGGATCGGCCCAGACAATGCCGCTGTCGGTCTGGCTGAAGAGGATCATCAGGCCCTTCTCGACCGCCAGCTGCTGGACGATCGGCCCGAGCTTGCGCTGGAATTCCAGCTGCAGCTCGTTCTGCAGGTCCTGCAACTCGGTCTGGGCATCCTGCGTCATGCGCTGGATGTCGACCTGGGCCTTTTCGATCTCGCGCTGAATCTGCGCCTGGGCGTCGGCGGCGAGCACCGAGCTCGTGAGTTTCTTCTGGTTCGCCTCGACCTGCCGATTCTTCTCGGCGAGCTCACTGGCCTTCTTCGTGCGAAGAGCCTCCAACCTTGACGTCGATGCCTTCCCCTCGACCGAGTTCCCGGCGATAGCCTGGATATTGATGTATGCGTATTTCGCGCCTTCAGGGAACTTGGCAGCCGGGGCGGGCGGGGTCGCCGGCTGTGCCGGGGCCTGCGCCGCAGGGGGCGTTGCTGGCGGCACCTGCGGGGCCGCTGGCTTGGGGACCGGGGGCTTCTGCACGGGAGGCTGCTGTTGTGCGGATGCCAGGCCGGCGATCAAAATCACGCCGAGCAATGTTGAGGCTACCGTAGAAACTTTCATGCGTCGATTCCCTTTCCTCTGAATCCGGATCGTTCTTGTCGAGCGGCCGCCCCGGTCCGGCTCCAGCGCCGCGCTACAGTATGGTCGCTAGAATGTCGAGCCCACCGCAAACCTGAACGTGAAGGCCTTCTGAGGCGCCAGTTGATTGTCGAAGATACCCTTCCGTTGCGGATTCCACGCGAAGATCAGCCGGAACGGCACGTTGAGCACGGGCATGAAGAACCGGATCTCGCTTCCCGTGGAGGTCTTGAAGTCCGACCACTTCATCTTCTGCTTGTCGCCCTGGACCTGGCCGGTATCGTAGAAGAGCACCAGCCGGACCGGCCCGGCAATCGAGATCAGGTACTCCACGTTGAACAGCAGGCTCGTGTTGCCGCCGAGCACCAGGCCCGAGGTCGCATCGCGCGGGCCGATGCTTCGCAGATCGAATCCCCTGATGCTGTATTCGCCCCCCAGGAAGAGGCGCTCGAAGATGGGCAGCGACTTGGTGTGCCCCGTCGGCTGGACCTGGATGTACTGCGCGCGCAGGCCGAGCGAGGTGCGCTTGGTGTGCTGGAAGTACCAGACGCCCTCGAGGGTCGGCTTGATGAAGCTGGTGTCGCCGCCAAGGCCCGCCAGGTCGAGCGAGAGCGTGTATCGCTTGCCGGTGTTGGGGAAGATGGGGTTGTCGACCGTGTTGTAGACCAGGCTGGGCGTCACCTTGCTCACCGTCCGCCGGCCGCCCTGGTTGAGCAGCAGCGAGTCGGCCAGATAGGGATTCGACGCCGTCAGCTCGGCCTGCGTCAGCTGGCCGTAGGTCACCGGCTGATAGTCGGTCAACGTGTAGCCGGGCGTGGTTCCCGTCGTGTCCACGGTGAACATCGGCAGCGACTTCAGGAAGTAATCATGGTTCAGGTCCTTGATCTGCACGCGCTCGAGGCTGTAGTTCATGAACAGGCGCGTGTAGTCCTGAACCTGGAACCCGCCGACCAGATTCATCCCCGTCGAGGCTTCGGTGTAGACGCCGACGTACTTGAGCTCCCGTTTGAACACGTCGAACCCGGCGGTGATCGGCCGGTCGAAGAGGAACGGCTCGGTGAACGCCAGCTGGTACATCTTCGCGCGCGAGCCCTGCTGGAGCGAGAGCGTCAGGGTTTCGCCGCGTCCCATGAAGTTCGCGGTCTGGAACGACATCTGGCCGAACACGCCTTCGTACTGGGACACGCCGGCACCGAAGTTGATCTGGTTCCGGTTCTGTTCCTCGAGCTTGAGCTTGACGTCGACCTTGTTGTCGGCGCCGGGCGTCTTGTCGACGCTCAGGTCCTTGCCGCCCTCGAGCTGCTTGAAGTATCCCAGCTGGTTGAGGCGCTTGATGCTCATCTTCAGCGCCTCGGTGTTGAACACGCCACCCTCGTAGAGCCTCACTTCGCGCCGGATGACCGGGTCGCGCGTGGTCGTGTTCCCGGTGAAGGTGATCCGGTTCACGAAGTACTGCTTGCCTTCCTGCATCCGCATCGTGACGTCGACAATCGGCTGCGCAGGTTTCCGAGCGGCTGATGCGGGCGCCGCCGCGGCACTCTTGCCGGTCCCGGGCTTCTGACTGGCCGCAGCGGGCTTCTTGCCGTCGGCCCCCTCGCTCGGTGGGGTCGCGGGCCTGGCGGCGGGCTCGGCAGCGGGCGGTGTCGCAGCCGGCGCCGCAGCCGGTGGCGCGGCCGGTGGCGCGGCAGAGGCGGCGGGAGCAGCAGCCGGTGTGGCCGCCGGCGCCGCAGCGGAGGCATTGGGCGCGGCGGAAGCCGCGGCCGACTGGTCGGCCGCCTCAGGTGGCACCAGGTCGAGTGGCTTGAGATCGGGATAGCCCGTGAACTCCCAGTAGCCGACCGACCCGTAGATCTCGCGTGCCTTGTCGAGCGCCTTCCTGATCTTCTTCTCGTTGTAGAACTCGCCGGCCTTGACCTTGAAGATGTCGCGCAGCGCCTCCGGCTTGAGCACCGTCACGCCATCGAAATCGAACTTCCCGACACGGTAGCGATTGCCCTCCTGGACCGGGATCCGCAGCTGGACGTAGCGGGTCTTGCCGTCCTTCGAGTCCTGGAGGTATTTCAGCTCCGGCTGGCCGACCCGCGCGGCCACATAGCCCAGGCCGCGGTAGTACTCCGTCACCAGGTCCGCGTCCTCCTCGAACTTTGACGCCTGGTAGGTGCCGTGGCCCGTGACGAACGACAGGAATCCCAACTGCTTGTTGCTCTTCATCTGGCGCCGAAGCGCGCCGGATGAGACGGCCTTGTTGCCCGTGAACACGATGCTGCGAATCCGGACTTTGGGCCCCTCGTCCATCTGGAAGGTGAGGTGCACCAGCTTCGGCCCCCCCGGCATCTCGGCGATGGAGTGCGTCACCTTGGCGTACTCGAAGCCCTTCTCGGAGAACATCTGGCGGATGATGCCCTCCACCCGCCGGATGAGGCCCGGATCGATGAAGGAGTCGAGGCGGATCTGCACGCCCTCGTCACGCAGCTTCTCTTCGATCTTCGACTGCTCCAGCTTCTTGCTTCCCGTGTAGTCGACGATCTTGACGCGCTGCCGCTCTTCCATGTTGAAGATGACGTGCTTGGCCTGCACGCCATTCGGATAGGGCGCGTCCTTCACCTCGACCCAGAGGTTGTCGAGGAAGTTGGTGGCCCACAACCGCCGGAAATCATCGAGGATCGACTGTTCGTTGTAGGGAACCCAGACGCCGTCAGACGACCGGCTGGGCTGGGTCTGGATGTAGTACTGGTAGGTCGACGCGTCGATGACCGAGGTGTTGCCCTGGGTCGGAAACCGGAGTTCGATGTATCGGAGCAGCACCGGCGAATCCAGCGGAGGCAGCCGGGTCGCCTGAGGCGCCGGCGCCTGCCCGGCGGGAGTTGCCGCCTGTCCGGTGGGCGCCGCCGTCTGGGCCCACGCAGAACCGGCGCATCCCGCCAGCACTGCCACGAAGACAAGTGAACGTCCGAACCTGTTCATCGCAAAGGATCCCTGTCGCCTGTAAAGGCGCCACGCCTGATTGACGGCCCCAAACACGGACCGGCACGCGACGCCCCCTGTTGCCCCGGCGCCGCGCAGCAGACCCGATCAGGTTAGTTTACTAGGTTTTAGACGCTTGAAGCCAGTGGTCGGCCTGATATTGCCGGTTCAGCGGGCCGGCACCTCAGGGCGTCGCCCTCGAGGTAGACCTCCACCTCGCCCCCGCGCAGCTGGCCCCGGATGAGCTCGTCCGACAGCGGATCTTCAACGTAGCGCTGAATGGCCCGCCGAAGGGGCCTGGCTCCATAGGAGCGGTCCCGGCAGGTGACGTTGATAATCCAGTCCACGGCTTCCGGGGTCAGGCGGACCCGCAATCGCCGATCGGCAAGGTTGTCGTTCAGCTGCTCCACCAGCAGAAGGAGGATGCGCCGCAGATCGTCGTCGCCAAGGGGGTCGAACACGATGATCTCGTCGATCCGGTTGATGAACTCGGGGTTGAACGTCCGCTTGACCTCGCTGAGGACCATGTCGGAGACGCTCTTGTTCACGTCGTGCGAGTCGGACGACTGGAATCCCAGCGCGCTCTTCTTCTGGATGAACCGGGCACCGATGTTCGACGTCATGATGACGATCGCGTTCTTGAAGTTCACGCGATTGCCCAGGCCGTCGGTCAGGTGACCGTCCTCGAACACCTGCAGCAGGATGTTGAAGATGTCCGGGTGCGCCTTCTCGAACTCGTCGAGCAGGACGACGGAATACGGGTTCCGCTTGATCTTCTCCGTCAGCTGGCCGCCTTCGTCATGGCCGACGTATCCGGGCGGCGACCCGATCAGCTTCGACACGGAGTGCTTTTCCATGTACTCCGACATGTCGAACCGCACCAGCGCGTTGTCGCTGCCGAAGAGCAGGTTGGCCAGGGCCCGGGCCAGCTCCGTCTTGCCCACGCCGGTCGGCCCGAGGAACACGAAGCTGCCGACCGGGCGATTGGGGTTCTTCAGCCCGGCCCTCGATCGGCGGATGGCCCGTGAGAGGGCCGAGATCGCCGGCTCCTGGCTGATGACGCGACGGTGCAGCTCGTCTTCCATCCGGAGCAGCTTGTCGCCCTCGTCCTGGTTGATCGACGCCAGGGGCACGCCGGTCCATTTCGACACGACCTCGTCGATCTCCTGCCGGCCCACCACCAGGCGCTTCTCGGCCGGCGGGGCTTCCAGCCGGTCGCGCGCGGCCGCTCCGTCGCGCGAGTTCGCCTCCTGCTCCCGGTAGTACAGCGGCCGGTCGTATTCGAACTGCGCCACCAGCGGCTCGGCCTCGTCCACCGCCTGCCGCACGGTCCGGTTGACCTCGCTCAGGCCATCGGCGTCGTTCGCCCCGCGCAGCTTGGCCCGCGCGCCGGCCTCGTCCAGCAGGTCGATCGCCTTGTCGGGCAGGAAGCGGTCCGTGATGTAGCGGCTCGACTGGTACACCGCCGCCTCGATGGCCTCCTGCGTGTATTCGACCTGGTGGAACGACTCGTAACGGTCCTTGATGCCGATGAGAATCTTCACGGTCTGCTTCTCATCGGGCGCGTCGACCTTGACGGCCTGGAACCGCCGCTCGAGCGACCGGTCCTTCTCGATGTACTTGCGGTACTCGGCGGGCGTCGTCGCCCCGATGCAGCGGATCTCGCCCCGCGAGAGGGCGGGCTTCAGGATGTTCGCCGCGTCGAGGGACCCTTCGGCCGACCCGGCGCCGACCAGCGTGTGCAGCTCGTCGATGAACACGATGACATTCGGGTTCTCGGTGAGCTCCTTCATGATCGCCTTGAGCCGCTCCTCGAACTGGCCGCGGTACTTCGTGCCGGCGACGATGAGCGAGATGTCCAGCGCCAGGATGCGCTTGTCGGCCAGGAAATGCGGCACGTCGCCGCAGACGATCTTCTGGGCCAGCCCTTCGACAATCGCCGTCTTGCCGACGCCCGGCTCGCCGATGAGCACGGCGTTGTTCTTGGTGCGGCGGCAGAGGACCTGCTGCACGCGCTCGAGCTCCTCGTCGCGGCCCACGAGCGGATCCAGGGCGTTTCTCGCCGCCAGCTCCGTCAGGTCGCGGCTGAACTCGGCCAGCAGGGGCGTTTCCTTGACACGGGTGCCCGGAGACTTCTCGTTGAGCAGCGCCACCACGTCGTCGCGCACGCTGCCCAGGCGCATGCCTTTCTCCATCAGGATCGCGGCCGCCACCGAGCGCTCCTCGCGCAGGATGCCGAGCAGCAGGTGTTCGGTCCCGATGTAGTTGTGCAGCAGGCGGTCGGCTTCTTCGGCCGCATTCTGGAGTGCGCGCTTGGTTTCCGCACTGAACGGGATTTCGACCGAGGTGGACACCTTCTCGCGGAACACGGTGCGCCCCTCGATGTCTTTCCGGATGTGCTCGAGTGAAACGTGGGATCGGGCGAAGATGCGGCTGGTCAGCCCCTTGCCTTCACGGATCAGACCGAGCAGGAGGTGCTCGGTCTCGATGGATACACTGCCAAGCTGACTCGCTTCGTATCGCGCGAAGAATAGAACCCGCCGAGCCCTCTCTGTGTAGCGTTCGAACATCCGACTACTCTCGGAAGTGCTGAGGTTGTGAGTGACGGCTCTAGTCTTGATTATACGGCAAAGACCGGTGCGGAGAAACGCGACTGGAACTGGTCCGGCTTCCAGACCAGCGAGGAGAAGCGCGACTGGCACTGGTCCGGGTTCCAGACCAGTGGAGAGAAACGCGCATGGCACGGGTCCGGCTTCGAGAGCCGGGCCCGGGTCGATGAGAGATCTCCGGCCGCCAGCCGCCAGCCGCGAGCCGGTCTCAGGCCGGTTCGAGACGGCCGTCCACCAGGCGCAGCACCCGATCGCAGGTGCCGGCCAGCCGCATGTTGTGGGTCGCAATCACCGAGGTGAGCCCGTGTTCCCGGTGCATCTCGCGCAACAGGTCGTGCAGCTGATCTGCCGTCTGCTCGTCGAGATCGCCGGTCGGCTCGTCAGCCAGCAGCAGCGACGGGTGGGTCACCAGCGCGCGCGCCAGCGCCACGCGTTGCTGCTCGCCCCCCGAAAGCGTGCCCGGCCGGTGGGCCAGGCGGTCGCTCAGGCCGACCCGCGCCAGCAGGGCGCGGGCACGTTCTCGCGCCTCGGCAATCGGCCGGCGGGCAATCCGAAGCGGCATCTCGGCGTTTTCGAGCGCGCTGAACTCCGGCAGCAGGTGATGGAACTGAAAGACGAACCCGATGTGCCGGTTGCGGAACGCGACCAGCTCCGAGTCGCGCATCGTCTCGAGCACGCTGTCGCCCAGCTTCACCGATCCGCGATCCAGCCGATCCAGGCCGCCGAGCACGTGGAGCAGCGTGCTCTTGCCCACGCCCGACGCCCCGACGATCGCCACCATCTCCCCCGACGCGACCGACAGATCGAGGCGGCGCAGCACGTCGAGGCGGGCCGGGCCGGCCGCGTAGCTCTTGTGAAGATCCGTGACGGTGAGGAACGGCGGCCTATCCATATCGGAGGGCCTCGGCCGGATCGAGCTTGGCGGCCTGACGCGACGGGTAGAGCGTCGCCACGAAACAGACGATCACGGCACAGGCGATCACGACGGCGAAGTCGAGCGGCAGAATCACGAACGGGACGTAGGCAATCTGATACACGTCCATCGGGACCCGAATCAGCCTGTAGTAATCGAGCGCGAAACTGAGCCCGTACCCGGCGACGGCGCCGATCGAGGTGCCCACCAGGCCGATGATCAGGCCCTGCAGCATGAAGATGATCATGATGGCGCGCGAGGAGGCGCCCATGGTCTTCAGGATCGCGATGTCCCGGCTCTTCTCCATCACCAGCAGCACGAGCGACGCCACGATGTTGAGCGCCGCCACCATGACGATGAGGCCGATGGTGATGGAGATCGCCATCTTCTCGAGCCAGAGGGCCGAGAAGAGCGCGCGATTCATCTCGGCCCACGTCTGCGTGATGTACTGCGATCCCAGGCGCGCCACGATCGATTCGGCGATCGCCGGCGCCTGGTAGATGTCGTCCACGCGCAGCTCGATCATCTCCACCTGCTGCCGATCGAGGAGACGCCGCGCACTGGTCAGCGAGACGAAGCCATAGGTGCTGTCGAACTCGTAGAGCCCGAGGCTGAACTGCCCCACCACCCGGAACCGGCGCTGCCGGGGCATCACGCCCATCGGGGTCAGGGTGCCCTGTGGCGTCAGCAGCGTGACCTCCTCGCCGTCCTTCACGTCGAGCGATTTCGCCAGGTCGACGCCGATCACGATCCCCGGCAGGCGATCCTCGCCCGTGTCGGTCGCGATCGCGTCGAAGCGGCCGCTCTTCATGGCGCCGGTGATGTCCGTCACGCTGCGTTCGAGCGCCGGATCGACGCCCTTGAGCGTGATGAAGGCGTCGCCCCTCGCGCTCGAGATCATCGCCTTGCCCAGCACGGCGGGCGCGGCCCCGACGACGTGCGGCACCGCGCGCAGCTTCGCCGATTCGGACTGGTAGTCCTGGATGCCGCCGGCCCGCCACACGAAGACGTGGGCGGTCGCTCCCAGGATGCGGTTGCGCAGCTCCTGCTGGAGGCCCGTCATCAGGGCCAGCGCGACCACCAGCGCCATCACGCCGACGGTGACGCCGAGGGTCGAGATGAAGGAGATCACCGAGATGAACGCCTGCTTCCGGCGCGCGATGAGGTAGCGGAGCGCGACGTGCAGTTCGAATGGCACCTGGCTACTCCGTGATCGGCTTCATCAGCGGAAACAGGATGACATCGCGAATCGACGGGCTGCCCGTGAGCACCATCACGAGGCGGTCGATGCCGATGCCCTCCCCTCCGGTGGGCGGCAGGCCGAACTCGAGCGCGGTGATGTAGTCGTCGTCCATCCGGTGCGCCTCGTCGTCGCCCAGCTGCCGGCTGGCGAGCTGCTGCTCGAAGCGGCGGCGCTGCTCGGCCGGATCGTTCAGCTCGCTGAAGGCGTTGGCGACCTCGAAGCCGCCGATGTAGAGCTCGAAGCGCTCGACCGTGTCCGGATCGTCGGGCCGCTGCTTCGAGAGAGGCGAGACCTCGGTTGGAAAGTCGTAGACGAAGGTCGGCTGGATGAGCGACTCCTCGCAGAGCGTCTCGAAGATCAGCGCCGTGATCTGGCCGGCGCCCGCGCCGGGCGGTATCCCGATCCCGAGGCTCGCCGCCAGGGCGGCCGCCCGGGCGGGATCACGAAGGTCCGCAGCCGGCACCTCGACGCCGAGCCGTGTCGACGCCGCTTCGCGCGCCGCGTCCCGCAGCGAAAGCCGGGCCCAGGGCGCGGCCAGGCTGATCGTGTGTCCGCCGAAGGTGCAGGTGTCGGAGCCAATCGCCTCGGCTGCCACCGCCCCGATGAGCTGCTCGGTCATGTCCATCAGGTCGAGGTAGTCGCTGTAGGCCTGATAGAACTCCATCATGGTGAACTCGGGATTGTGCTGCGTCGAGATGCCCTCGTTCCGGAAGTTCCGGTTGATCTCGTAGACGCGCTCGATCCCGCCCACCGTGAGGCGCTTGAGGTAGAGTTCCGGCGCAATCCGCAGGTAGAGATCGAGGTCGAGCGCGTTGTGATGGGTCACAAACGGCCGGGCGATCGCCCCGCCGGCGATGGACTGCATCATCGGCGTCTCGACCTCGAGGTAGCCGCGGGCATCCATGAACCGGCGGATCGCCGCGAGCACCCGGCATCGGACCTCGAACACGCGCCTCGAGTCGGGATTGACGATGAGATCGAGGTACCGCTGGCGGTACCGCGTCTCGATGTCCTGCAGGCCGTGCCACTTCTCGGGCAGCGGCCGGAGACACTTCGAGAGGAAGACCACGCGCGACGCCCAGATCGTCAGCTCGTTGGTCTTGGTGCGGAACACCCGGCCCGACACCCCGACGAAGTCGCCGACATCGAGCAGCTTGAAGATCTTGAAGTCCAGTTCGGGCAGCGCGTCCTGGCGGATATAGGCCTGGATGCGCGCCCGGCCGTCGGTCAGGACGAGAAAATTGGCCTTGCCGAAACTGCGCAGCGCCAGGATGCGCCCGCTGGCGGTGGTCTCGGGCCGTGAGGCCTCCAGCTCGTCGTGGGTCCGGCTTCCGTGCGCGTTCACCAGCGCTTCGATGGTGTCGGTGCGCGTGAACGACCGGGGATAGATCTCGACGCCCAGGCGCGCGAGATCGGCCATGTTCGAGAGGCGCTGCTGGTACTGTTCGTTGTCGTCGCTCATGCCGTCGAATCCGTGAGCCCGTGTTGAATGGCGTCGAGCACGCCGTTGATGAATCGAATCGCGTCCGCCTCGCTGAAGGTCCTCGCCAGCTCCAGCGCCTCGTCCATCACGACCTTCGGCGGGTTGTCCCGATCGTGCGCCAGTTCGAACACCGCCAGGCGGAGAATCAGCCGATCCATGACCGCCATGCGGGACAGACGCCAGTTCGCCGCGTGGGACTCGATGAGCGGGTCGATCTCCGCCACGTGATCGACGGTCCCCTGCACGAGGTGCTCGGCAAACGTGCGGGCCGAGAGCGGGAGCGGCGCCTCGGCCGGGTCGGCCATCGACCAGTAGGCGGCCGCGATCTCGCGGGGCGGCGTCTGCGTCAGTTCCCAGCCGTAGAGCATCTGAAGGGCGGCCTCGCGCGCGCGACGACGCTGCCCGCGCCGCCGCGTGGCGGTCCCGTCCGATCCCGGCTTCCGTGCTGAGGTCACTCCCGGGCTCCCGCCTGTCCCGACGGGTCGGGCCCGGACCGCAATCGTCGTGCGAGCGTGGCCATCTGCACCGCCGCCATCGCCGCCTCCCACCCCTTGTTGGACGGTCCCGCCCCCGCGCGCTCGAGCGCCTCCTCGGCGGCGTTGGTCGTCAGCACGCCGAAGGTCATCGGAACGCCCGTGGCCGCCGACGCGTTCATGATGCCATGCGACACGGCCAGCGAGATGTACTCGAAGTGAGGCGTCTCGCCGCGGATGAGGCAGCCGAGGCAGATGACTGCGTCGAACCGGCCCGTGGCGGCGGCCGCCTGCGCGGCCTGCGGGATTTCGTAGGCCCCTGGCACTTTGATCACCTCGACGGCCCCGGCAGGCGCTCCCGCCGCGGCCAGCGCCTCGAGCGCGCCGGCCTGGAGCCGGTCGGTGACGAAATCGTTGAAGCGCGACACCACCAGCGCCAGGCGCAGGCCTCGCGCGTCGTCGGATCCTTCGAGCAGCATCATGGGAGACCGTGTCCGGCTTGCAGGTCGCTCTACCGACCCTTGAATTCGGGCTTGCGTTTCTCGAGGAAGGCTGCCGTGCCTTCGCGCATGTCCGCGGTGGACGCCACGAGGCCGAACAACGACGCCTCGAGCCGGCACCCTTCCGCCTGTGTCATCTCCAACCCGTGCCCGACCGCCTCCATCGCGCAGCGCAGGGCGATGGGCGGGCCCGCCGACAGCGCCTGCGCCAGCGCACGCGCCTCACCCGCGAGCGCCGGGAGCGGCACGACGCGGCTGACGAGGCCGATTCGATACGCTTCCTGCGCGTCGATGGTCGCCCCGGTCAGGACCAGCTCCATCGCGCGCCCTCGCCCAACCAGTCTCGCCAGGCGCTGCGTGCCGGCAAAGCCGGGAATCAGGCCCAGCTTGACCTCCGGCTGACCGAATTTCGCCGAGTCCGCGGCCAGGCGGATCGTGCACGCCATGGCGAGCTCGCACCCGCCGCCCAGCGCAAACCCGTTCACCGCCGCGATGACGGGCTTGCCCAGATGCTCGATGCGGTCGAGCAGCCGCTGGCCCTTCAGCGCGTAGTCGGTCGCGGCAACCGGCGTCAGCGTCGCCAGCTCGTTGATGTCAGCCCCGGCGACGAAGGCCTTCTCACCGGCGCCCGTGAGGATGATCGCGCGAACGACCGGATCGTCCGCCAGGCGCTGGAAGGCCGCGCCCAGCTCGTCGAGCGTGGCGTGATTCAACGCGTTCAGCACACGCGGCCGGTTGACGGTCACGACCGCCACGCGGTCGTCGCGCTCCACGATCAGTGGTTCATCACTCATGGCGTTGTCGGCTCCCGCGCGAGAGTATACCCCACGCCCACACCGCGCCCGAGACGAGGAATCCGCCGGTCGCATCGGCGGCCATGTCCTTCAGATCGTAGTCCCGGCCTGGCACGAATCGCTGGTGGAATTCATCCGAATAGCCGTACGCCGCGCAGATCACGGTCACCACGAGGACCGTCCTGGCGCTGATGCCCCGCAGCCGGCCCTTCGAGAGCGCCCAGACGAGCAGCAGCCCGAGAATCCCGAAGGCCACCGCATGCTCCAGCTTGTCGGACGGATTGCCCGGCAGGGTGGGCAATTTCGAGGTCGACGAGAGGGCGAAGAGGAAGGCCATGTAGGCCACGGCCACCGCCCAGCGGTGCCACGTGCGCAGCACCGGCCCGGTCGGAGCGCCGGCGGCCGGCGCCTGAGTCTGTGCCGTATCTGTCACAAGGGTCCCATCAGAGCGGAAACAGGTAAAGAAGCCACCCGGCCGCGATGGCCGCGCCAATCAGGCCACCGGCGATCTTCCCGGCCGTGCGCACCTGATCACGGACGTCGTCCTTGAGCAGCGCGCCGGCGACGACGCCCACGCAGATCGCGAAGACTGCCATGAACAGAATGTGACTGTGCAGCGCCATGGTTCTCCAGCGTCGAACGGGATCGGGACCTACTTGCGACCGAGCGCGATGTCGTACGCGTCGATCACCACCAGGGAGTTCAGCAGCCCGGCGACGATGATGAAGGCGTTCCCGTACTCATAGGTGACCGCCACCACCTGGCCGGCACCGAGGCCAAAGCCCTTTGCCGCGAAGTACATCAGTCCCGTGCCGAGATCGGCCAGCGCCGCCAGCGCCACCAGCGGTTCCGTGAGATCGAGCGGGAGCAGGCTGAACACGCGCCCCTTCATCCCGATGCCGATCGCGAACATCACCGTCAGCGTCACGAGGAACACCAGTCCCTTCTGCCTCCGGCCCTGCCACAGGTGGCCCGCTCCCGGCACGAGCCACGAGAGCAGGCACACGAGCGTGATCGCTCCGGCCGGAGTGGTCGGAGCAGCCGGCGCAGACGGCCTGACGGTACCCTTCGGCTTACGTGATGCCATTCTTTCAGTTTACCCCAGAGCGCGGAACGCTGTCGCCGAGGCGCGGGACGAGCAGCGCGGCGGTGATGAGCGCGGAAATGGCGGCCCCAAGCGGCAGGGCCCAGCCTGCCCGCATCAGGTCGGACGGATGGATGGCTCCTGCCCATTCACCAGCCCACAGACAGAGGGTCGGGACCGCACTGGCGGCCAGGACCACGCGCGGCCAGCGCCCGTGGAGGCTCCTGCGACGCCGGTCGGATGCGATCAGGACGAGGATTGCGCCGAGTGGAGCGCCGGCGTAGAGGCCCGTGCAGCGGGCGCAGACCGGCAACTGCGCGCCGGACAGATGGAACGACCGATCCGCGCGCTGGTGACAGATGACGGCGCCCGTCCGGTAGACGACCCCGGCCAGGACGAAATCCACGCGGCCCGGGCGGGAATGGATCGCCACCCACGGCGCGGCGGCCAGCAGCGATACCCAGACAAGGCTCGCGCAGAGCCATGCGATCGCCAGAACGGTTCGCGCCGTGCCTTCAGCCACCTGCCCCCGCACCTCGTGGCAAGAATTCCCGGTCCTGATCCCGGGGCTCACTTGTATTGAGCTCGTGAGCCCCGGGCACGCGGGCTGAAGCCCACGTGCTCCATTCCCGGCGTGTCCTCAATTCAACCGAGCGCCGGGATTAGAAGTGCGTCAGTTTCCGGAACTGCTCGAACCGCTCGTCGACCTCTGCGGGCTTCAGGCGCAGGAGACGGTCGAGACTGAAATCCTCGACGGCGAACGACGCCATCACGCTTCCATAGACGATGGCCCTCGCCATGGCATCGTCGCTGGTCTCGCGACGGGACGCCAGGTAGCCCATGAATCCCCCGCCGAACGTGTCGCCCGCCCCGGTCGGGTCGACGACGTGTTCGAGCGGCATGGCCGGGACGGCGAAGAATCCTCCGTCGGAGCGCGCCATCAGCACGCCGTACTCGCCGCGCTTGATGATCAGCGTCTTCGGTCCCATCGCGCGGATGGTCCGGGCCGCCGCCACCAGGCTCGATTGGCCCGATAGCTGACGGGCTTCCGAATCGTTGATCACCAGCACGTCAACGCGCCTGATCACGGCCTTCAGCGCGTCGAGCGAGCCCTCGATCCAGAAATTCATCGTGTCCAGGCCGACGAACCGCGGCGTGCGGACCTGGTCCAGCACCTGGGACTGCAACTGCGGCTGGATGTTGCCGAGGAAGAGGAACGGGGTGTCCCGGTACCCTTCCGGGATTTCCGGCTTGAAGTCGGCGAACACGTTGAGGTGCGTGTAGATCGTCTCTCGCGAATTCAGGTCGTCGCCGTAGACGCCCTTCCACCGGAAGGTCTCCCCCGCGACGTGCTGCAGGCCGGCGAGGTCGATGCGCCGCCCCGCGAACACCCGCGCGGCGGTGTCGCCGAAGTCTGTCCCCACCACGGCGACCATGCGCACGTCGGTGAAGAACGAGGCGGCGACGCTGAAGTATGTCGCGGCCCCGCCGACCACGCGGGACACTTCCCCTGTGGGGGTCTTGATGGAATCGAACGCGACGGAACCGACGACGAGAACCGGATCAGTAGGCATGGGTGTCGCTCTGGACAGGTGATGAGGACAGTTCGGATTTCGGGTTACGCCTTGACGTACTTGCCGATGATCGGCGCGAGTTCCTGCCTCACCGAGGCAGGGATCAGGTTCATGCGCGTGATGATCGCCGACTGGAGCGCCGACTGGCACGCGCAGCTTCTTTGCCTGGGCATCCGGCTGACGGATTCGGAAATGATGCGCTGGGCGTTCTCCGCGTTCCTGGCGAGGTTGGCGACCACCATGTCGACGGTGACCTGGCTGTGGTCCGGGTACCAGCAGTCGTAGTCCGTGACGAGCGCGATGGTCGCGTAGCAGATCTCCGCTTCGCGGGCGAGCTTCGCCTCCTGGAGGTTCGTCATGCCGATCACGTGGAACCCCCACGACCGGTAGAGCGTCGACTCGGCGAGCGTCGAGAACTGCGGCCCCTCCATGCAGAGATAGGTGCCGCCCTGGTGCACACGCGCGCCGATGTCGCGTCCGGACTCGTACGCGATGGCGCAGAGATCCGGACAGACGGGTTGCGCGAACGCCACGTGCACGGCGATGCCGTTTCCGAAGAACGTGCTGGCGCGCCCCCTGGTCCGATCGAAGAACTGATCGGGGATCACGATGTCGAGCGGCCTGATCTCCTCTCGCAGCGACCCGACGGCGCTGGCCGAGAGGATGCGTTGCACGCCGAGCAGCTTGAACCCGAAGATGTTCGCGCGGAAGTTGAGCTCCGACGGCAGGATGCGGTGCCCTTCCCCGTGGCGCGCCAGGAAGGCGACGCGCCGGCCCTGCAGCGTGGCGGTGACGTAGGGACCGGAGGGAGCCCCGAACGGGGTCGTCAGGGTGACTTCTTCACGGTCCTGCAGCTCCGCCATGTCGTAGAGGCCGCTGCCGCCGATGATCCCGATTTCGATCGACATGAACGCTATCCTCTCGCCTGCTTGAGTTCCACCAGCACGCCGTGGGCGCTCTCCGGGTGCACGAAGGCGACGAGCGACCCGCCCGCGCCCTGCCGGGGCACCTCGTCGATCAACCTGGCGCCGCCCGCCTTGAGCCGCGCCAGCGCCGCGTGGATGTCGTCGACCCGGAGCGTCAGATGATGAATGCCCGGGCCCCGCTTCTGGACGAACTTCGCAATGGGAGAATCGGGAGATGTGGCCTCGAGCAGCTCGAGGTCGGCGCCCCCGACCGGAACCAGGTGAGCCCGGACCCGCTGCGAGGCGATGACCTCGGGCGCTTCGATCTCGAGCCCGAGCAGGTCACGGTAGAAGGCCAGCGCCTGCTGCAGGTCCCCGACGGCGATGCCAACGTGATCGAGCGTCGCTTTCATGCCGAGGCTCCTTTCCGCTCCGGCCGAAGGTCACGTCCGGGCGGCGCGCGCGAGGATGTCGGCGGCGGCCGTGTAGGGATCCACCGCGCGATCGGCCAGCCGGTCGAGCAGCGCCTCGAACTCACCCGGCTGGAGGACGTGCCGCTCGACGTGTTCCATGAACCGCTCCATCAGGATCTCGCGCAGGCGTGATTCGTGCCGGATCCGCCGGCGCGCCGCCTGCTTGGTGACCTCGTGGGCCCGGAACCGTCCGATCGTGTCCAAGAGCTCCGCGACGCCCGCACCGGTGGTCGCCTGCGTGCGGAGAATGGGCGGCACCCACTCGTCGGGTCCGAAATCCTCGAGCGCGAGCATCGCCTCGATCGAGCTCACGAGGCGATCGGCGCCATCCCGGTCGGACTTGTTGACCACGAAGATGTCGGCGATCTCCATGATGCCGGCCTTGAGGGCCTGCACTTCGTCGCCCGTACCCGGCACCAGCGTCAGGATCGACACGTCGGCGGTCCGGACGATGTCCACTTCGTCCTGACCGACGCCCACCGTCTCGATCACGATCCAGTCCTTGCCGGCGGCGTCGAGCACGTAAGCCGCTTCATGGGTTGCCCTGGCGAGGCCGCCCAGGTGGCCGCGCGTGGCCATGCTGCGGATGTAGACGCCGGGATCGCCGGAATGGGACAGCATGCGAAGGCGATCGCCCAGGATGGCCCCGCCGCTGTACGGGCTGCTCGGATCGACGGCAATCACGCCAACCGTGCCGCCCGCGCGGCGCAGTTCCGCCGTGAGCCGATCGACCAGCGTGCTCTTGCCGGCGCCTGGCGGCCCCGTGATGCCAACCAGGTACGATCGGCCCGTCGAGGCGAACAGGTCGCGCACCACATCTGCGGCGACCGGTTCATCGTCTTCGATGAGTGAGATGGCGCGAGCGATCGCGCGGACTTCGCCCTCGCGCACGCGGCGGGTGAGTTCACGAACCCCGGCGGAGATCTCGCTCACGCGCCGGCTGGGGTCGCGAGGAGTTGGCGCGCGATGACCAGGCGCTGGATCTCGCTGGTTCCCTCGCCGATCGTGGTGAGCTTGACGTCGCGGAAGAACTTCTCTGCGGGATAGTCCTTCACGAACCCGTACCCGCCGTGGATCTGCACGCATTCCTCGGAGGCACGCACGGCGACTTCGCTCGAGTACAGCTTGGCCATCGCCGACTCGATGGTCGTGCGTGCGCCCGAGTCCTCGAGAAACGCCGCGCGATAAGTCAGCAGCCGGGCCGCCTCGATTCGCACGGCCATGTCGGCCAGCTTCCAGCGGATGGCCTGGAACGCGGCGATGGGCCGGCCGAACTGCTTTCGCTCGAGCGCGTACCGTCTCGCCACCTCGTACGCCCCCTGCGCCAGCCCGACCGCCAGCGCGGCGATGCCGATTCGCCCCGCATCGAGCACCTGCATGGTGTCGGTGAAGCCTTCACCTTCGGCGCCGAGCAGGGCGTCGGCCGGCACGTGGCAATCGCGGAAGACGACCTCGCGCGTCTCGCTGGCCCGCATCCCGAGCTTGTCTTCCTTCCGGCCCGCAATCATCCCCGGGTTGCCCCGCTCGACGATGAACGCCGAGATGCCATGGTGGCCCTTGGTCTTGTCGGTGACCGCCATGACCGTCATCACTTCGGCGATGCCCCCGTGCGTGATGAAGGTTTTGCCGCCGTTGATCATCCAGCCGTCGCCGTCGCGGACGGCCGCGGTCCGGATGCCGCCGGCGTCGGATCCGGCGGTCGGCTCGGTCAATCCCCAGGCGCCCATCCACTCGCCCTTGGCGAGCGGAATCAGATAGCGCTGCTTCTGCGCCTCGGTGCCGAACATCGCGATGTGCGCGGCGCACAGCCCGTTGTGCGCGGCCACCGACAGCGACACCGACGGATCGATCCGCGCCAGCTCCTCGATGCAGATGCAGTAGTCCACGGCGGACATGCCGGCCCCGCCATACTGCTCGGTGAACTGGATGCCCATCAGGCCGAGGCTGGCCATCTTGGCGACCAGGGATCGGGGAAAGGCCTGTGCCTCGTCCCATTCGCGGACGTACGGCCGAATCTCGGTCTCCGCGAACTCTCGCACGCTTCGACGCAGCAGCTCCTGCTGTTCACTGAGACGGAAGTCCATAAGGCCTCGAATGTACCACAGATTCACGACCATGACGGGGTCAGCCGGCCAGGTCTCGCGCGCCGCGCGCCGCGTGGCGCGCGCGCTGCCGGTCCGGCCGCATCGCCCGATCAGACTTCCGCGGGCTTCCCGTCCTGCCAGTCGCTGTGCGGAGCCTGATTCTCGACAATCCAGCCCCACAGCAGCCCGCCGTAGGAATGCCAGCGCAACCCGCGCCTGGCATAGAACGGCGTCAGCGCACGCTGAAGGGCCGGGAGACGATAACACGGCACACCTGGAAAGTAGTGATGTTCGAGGTGATGGTTCGAGTTGAGGAAGACCAGGTTCCAGAACCAGTGGCCCCGGACGAGCGTCGTCCAGCCCGCCGGATCCGACGGATCGATGTCGTAGTGCTGGCCGAGGCGGTTCAGCGTGAAGGCCACCGGAAACACCATGAACACCGGGAAGACGTACGTCTGGAACGCCATCTGCCAACCCGCGCCCCACCAGAGGGCCGCGAGCACCACGAGGTGGACAGCATTCGTCAGGCGCCGCTCGATGGTCATCTTCCGTCGCAGTGACGGCGGGTAACCGGCCGCCTCGCGCCGCGCCGCGCGGAAGTAGATCGGAAACAGGGCCGGTGTGCAGTACAGCAGCTTGTACCAGCGCGCGTTCACCTTCGGGGACAGATGGTGGCGCTTCGGATCGTCGTCGGCGGACCCGAGCTCGGCGTGATGATCGAGGTGCCAGCGCGTGAACTGGCTCGCCGACAGGCCGCTTGGAATCGCGTAACAGAAGGCCAGCACGCCCTCGAGCCGCGGGTGCGATCGCGCGAACACCGTGTGGTGGACGACTTCGTGCAACAGCACGGTGAACGAGAACAGGGTGAACCCCTGCACCACGCCCAGCACCGGCCAGACGAACGGAGACCTTGCGAAGAACTGACCCAGCGAAGCCGCCGCGAGCAGCAGGATCTGCCGCGAGGCGATCAGCAGGTGACGGATGGGTTGTCGGCGGTGCAGCGCGCGAAGGAGGTCGCGCGGAAGCTCACCGGCAAGCTGTGCCCTGATAGCGGCCGCGCACCCGGCGTAGTGGTGGGCGTTCATGATGGGGGCTTCGGCTCGCGCCGATACCACAGGTCGATCTCCGGACGCGACGGGCCCGGGCGTTCGGCCCGCTGCCGATTGGGCCGCGGGCCGAACTGGCACGGCCGATTCTAGTAGTACACGATGACCGGGAAATTCCCGGAATTGTCCGACAGGTTGTCGTCGTTGATGCCGAGGAACAGCCGGCCCGCCGAGCGCATGCGGAACGGCCCGCGCTCGCTGCCGACCAGGAAATAGTCCCGCGACTCCTCCCGGATCTTCCCGATCAACGCGGCCGCCGGGCGGTTGGGGATCGGACGGGTCGCCCAATACGGCGAATTCTTTTCGCCATCCGGCCCGTCCCGCTTGCCGCGGCCCCAGTTGACGAACCCGCCGGCTTCGAAGTAGACCGTCTGGCCCTGCCGAACCTCGATCCCCGTGTCGGTCCAGGGCTGGTTGGCCTGCACGACCACGCGCCGTTCGCGCAGGCCGGATGGACGCCCCGATTCGCGCTCATCGTCCCGCCTCGGCGGCGGAGGGTCGTAGCCGGAGTCATCGAACTCGATGCGCCGGACCTCGGACTGATCAACCCGCAGCACCCGGTCATCCCGCCCGCGGGAATCGCGGAATTCGATGATGCCGTTGCGCACGCTGATCAGCTGGCCCTGGACGCGATCACCGTTCCGCAGATAGAGCGTATCTGCGGCGAGCACACTCAGGCCCGCCAGGATGCCCACGGCCGTCAGCAGCCCCCGCCACGTCGCTGCGCCCTTCATCGTGCTGGCCCCCCTTATAATAGTGATTGGGATTCAGGTCCTCGAGGTTCCTGCCCAATACTACCATTGCCGGCCCACAAGGAGTCCGCATGCCGATGAGACGACTTGCCAATCTGACAGCCGGCGCGATCCTGTGCCTGCTCGTCCTGTCGCCCAGGCCAGCCGCTGCCGACGTCACGGGATTCTACGGGCTCAACGTGTCACCCTGGGTCCAGCAGACCAAGGGGCTGGCCGTCGGGGTGACGGTTGTCGCCGTCGGTGTCGAGTTCGAGTACAGCAGCTGGACCGAGGATGTCGCGGCGAAGAAACCCGGGCTGACCACGTTTGCCGCCAACGTCCTGCTGCAGACGCCGATCTCCATCAAGGGCTTGCGTATCTACGGCACCGCGGGGGCCGAAGTGTATCGCATGGTGAGCGGTGCGGATGACAAGCTCGGCGTGGGCCTCAACGTAGGGGGCGGCGTGAAGATCACGGTGACCGGGCCGATCAGCATCCGCCTGGACTACCGGATCTTCCCCTTGGCGAGCCCGATTGTCGCGGGCAAGCCGCAGCGGGCCTACGCGGGACTGAATCTCGCGTTGTAGGCGGGAGGGACAGAAGGCCGGGAGAGACCCCAAGAAGCTGCGGCCGGCCGGGCGGATCGGCCCCTGGCTCGGGGCCGATCGACCCGCCGAAGACGTGACCGCCTGCCTACTTGCTCATGTCGGCAATGAGCGTCAGGTTCGACATGCTCAAGCCGACAAACGATCCGCTGTAGGCCTTGAAGAGTTCCTGCACTTCAGCCGGGAATCCCTCCTGCAGGATCTTCGACGCGGTGTAATCCGCATCCTTCACGGCAGGCTGGATGACGAAAATGTAGAGCACGTTGCCGTTGGGGCCAGGCTCGACCTGCTTGTAGACCTTCCAGCTGGCCGCCTGGGCCTTCCGAACAGGGTTCTCGCTCTTCGCCAAGGCTTCTTTCAGCTTGCCGATCACCATCTCGAAGTCGGCGGTCTTGTCGGCCTTGATGATGTTGAACATCAGGCCGGCGTCGGAGGTGAACACCCGCGCCGGAGGCGTCTGGGCGGCGGCCTGAGCAGGCGGGGCCTGCTGGGCGAAGACGCTGGTGACAGACACCGCCAGCACGGCGAGGGCGAGAACCAGACCGACCAGGACGCGACGCCGTCCGGCAGTGGATGACAACCAGGTCGAGTGCATTGCAGTGCCTCCTTGGCCAAATGGCTTCTTAGAGTCGAAGGCCCATACTTTACCGTACTGGTGGGTCAGATGAAAACAGCCAAGACATCATTGGCCAGGAGCATTCCCCGGCGGGTCAGACGCAGGCGGTCCGACGAGTACGCGATCAGTCCAGCTTCCAGTGACGGCTGTAGGAGTTCGCCGTACGTGGCCCACACGTCCAGCCCGTGGTCGCGGTTGAACGTCGAAACCTCGATCCCGCTCGTCAGCCGCAGCCCGGTCATGAGCGCCTCCTGCCAGCGCTCCTCCCTCGACAGTTGCCGATGGGCGATGTCGACCCTCGCCCCGCCGAGGATCAGCGCGACGTACTCGGCGGGCGGAGCGATGTCTTTCCATCGCACGCCCCGGATCGTCGAATGGGCGCCAGGACCGTAGCCCCGCCACTGTCCGTCCTGCCAGTACTTCAGGTTGTGACGCGATTCGCGGCCGCGTCGGGCAAGGTTCGAGATCTCGTATTGCTCCAGGCCGGCGGCGCCGAATCGGTCCAGCGCGAGCTCGTACATGTCGGCCGCCTCGTCATCGGGCGGGACCTCCCAGCCGTGTCGCGCCATCTCGTCGCGTAACGGAGCGTGCGGATAGAGTTCGAGCATGTACATGGACACGTGGTCCGGCCGCGTCTCGATTGCCGCGTCAACCGATTCAGCGAAGCGCTCCAGCGATTGCGTCGGGAGGCCGATCATCAAGTCGAGGCTGATGTTGTCGAACCCGGCCTGGCGTGCGACCCGCAGCGCGGTGATGGCGCTCGCCCGATCGTGGCGCCTGGCCAGCGCGCGAAGCTCGTCGTCGCGAAACGACTGGACGCCGACGCTCAGGCGGTTGATGCCGGCGGCAAGAAACCCCTCGAGCAGCGCGGCGGAGACCGTGTCGGGGTTCGCCTCGAGCGTGATCTCCGCATCGGGGGCGACCTCGAACCGTTCGCGGGCGGCAGTGAGGATCCGGCCGACTTCTCCCGGACGAAGCAGCGACGGCGTACCGCCGCCGAAATAGACGGTGTCGCAGGGAACGCCCGTCTGGCCGGGCCGGGACGAGGTCAGCGTGTCCTGGCGGATCTCGATTTCAACGGCGGAGACGTACCGATCCCTGAGCTCGCCGTCGAACAGGACGCGGTTGAAATTGCAGTAGTTGCAGATCGACGAGCAGAACGGAACGTGGATGTAGAGGCCGAGGGGGCCCTGATCGAGCACGGATTATCTGGACCTTCTCGAAGCGAGTCTGGCCGGCCGGCGGCTGCAGGCTGGCGGCTGGGCGCCCGAAGCGACAGGCCGGACTGGTCGGGCCATGACTACGTGCCGGCGCGCCCGCCGGGCCATTTCAGATCGCCTTTGCCGTCGCGCGCCTGGCCGCGTACCGGCGAGGGCCGCGGCCCGAGCGACTTTCGCGGAGCGATGCGGCGCTGCTCCATCGCGGCATTCGCAAAATCCTCGGGTCCCCAGTTCTGCGGAAGCTGGCGGATGTCGGGGCCGTCCATCGTGACGATCTCGCACATCTCGTGCAGGCGCGACCACATCCGGTTCCCGATGCGTTCCTCGATGGTCTCCGCGATGTCGCTGGCCGCCGTGTCGAGGTAGTTCGACGTGAGGATGGTCGCGCGCCGCTCGTTGTAGCGTGTGTTCACGACCAGGTTCAGCGTCTCCTCGACCCACTCGGAGGTCTTCTCGGCGCCAAGGTCGTCGAGCACGAGCACCTCGGCCTTCATGACCGGCCGGAGGATGTCCATCTCGACCATCTTGACCTGCGGGTCGTAGGTGCTGCGGATCACGCGCAGCAGGTCGCGGGTGTCGTAAAAGAGGCCGCGCGCTCCCTTGTCGGTCACCACCTTCTTGAGCACGGCGACGGCCAGGTGCGTCTTGCCCACGCCTGGCGGACCGAGGAACAACAGCCCCTTGTCGACCACCGGCCATGAGGCCACGAAGGTCTTCGCGGCGCGGACCGCCTTGACGAGCGAGTCGTTGTTGTCCTTGAACGAGTCGAGATCGCACCGGCGGTACCGCGGCGGAATGCGCGCGTCCTCGAGCAGCCGGGCGGCGAGCGCCTCGCGCCAGCAGTCGCACCGCACCACGCGACGCACGCCGTCTTCGTCGATCGGCTTCCAGCCGGTTCCGTCGCAGTGCGGGCAGTCCATAGGGGAATCAGTTTAGCGCACTTCGTATGCCGCGGACCTGTCGCGAGCGGCGGAGCTTTTCCTTGGCCCGGGACTCGATCTGCCGGACGCGCTCTCGCGACAGGTTCAGGCGATCGCCGATCTGCTGCAGCGTCCAGGGCTCGCCGTCGACCAGCCCGAATCGCAGCTCCATCACCTCGCGCTCTTTCGGCTCGAGCTCCCCCACCGCCTGACGCAGCTGATCGATGACGGCCTGGTGCACCAGCTCGTCCTCGATCGGGGGCGTCGACGCCTGCGCCAGCAGGTCCCCCAGCTCCCGGCCGTCGTCGTCGTCACCTTTCCCGACCCGATCGCTCAGCGACACGTCGTCGCCGGAGATCTGGAGGAGCGCGTCGGCCTCGTTGTCGGAGATTTCCAGGTCTTCCGCCAGTTCGTGCGTCGTGGGCTGGCGGTCGAGTTGCGTGGTCAGCAGCGCGAAGTGACGCCCCAGCCGGGCGGCCGGGCCCGACAGCTTGGTGGGCAGCGAGAAGACCCTGGCCTGATCCGAAAGCGCGTGCACGATGGCCTGGCGAATCCACCAGACCGCGTAGGTGATGAACTTGACATTGCGGGCGGGGTCGAACCGCCTGGCCGCCTCGATGAGCCCGAGGTTGCCTTCGTGGATCAGGTCGAGGAACGGCACGCCCAGCCCCCGGTATCGCTTGGCGTAGCTCACCACGAACCGGAGGTTGCTCTCGACCAGGCGCTTGAGGGCGGCATCGTCACCCTGCTGCACGCGCAGGCCAAGCTCCTGCTCTTCAACCGGCCTGAGGCGCGGGATCTTCGCAATCTCGCGCAGGTAGGCCTGGAGAGTGTTGGATTCGCCCGACTCGCGGTCGTCGCGCCTGGCCACCTTTCCGATTCTACAGGGACGGCCACGGCCGGGCCAACGGTCGATTGGGAGGCAGATCCGGCCGGTCATCCCGGGCGGGGGGGCCCGCCAGAGCGCGGCCGTGTCGAGCGTTGCGCGGAAGGTGGAACCGTCAGGCGAATGCGGCGGATGCGGTCAGCGTTTCGGGCCGGTCGGGGATGCCGGCGCGAGGTCGGGGGCGGCGCCGGGACTGGCGGGTGTCCGGACCATGTCGGTCGGCGAAGACTTCACGAGCGCCGTGCTCAGGCGCTGCTCCCAGTCGCCCAGGCCGCGCGCCAGCTCGTGCTTGACGTACTCCATGAACTGGTTGACCTCGCGCTGCATGTCGGCCATCTTCTCGCGCATGTTGAGGATGATCTCGACGCCCGCCAGGTTGACGCCGAGGTCGCGGGTCAGCGAGAGGATGGTCTCGAGCCGTTCCAGGTCGTCGTCCGAGTACAGCCGCGTATTGCCGTCGGTCCGGGATGGTTTGAGCAGGCCCTCGCGCTCGTACAAACGAAGCGTCTGCGGGTGGATGCTGTACTTCTGAGCAACGGCGCTGATCATGTAGTACGCCTTGCCCGTTCGCTTCGTGGCCATGACATCCTCACTCGGTCGAGCCGGGACCCTGCGTCCCGTCTTGCGTGGCGCCCGGCGCGACGTCCCAGAGCCGGCGCCTCACGTCCTCGCTGTTGATGCGCGCGAACTCCCTCAGCAGTTCCTTCGAGCGCTCGTCGAGCAGGCCCGGCAACACGAGCCGGATCTCGGCGATCAGATCGCCGCGGCGGCCGTCCCGAACCGACGGAACGCCGCGTTCGTGCAGCCGGAGACGCTGGCCGGACTGGGTCCCGGGAGGCACGCGCAGCTTCACGGGCCCGTCGAACGAGGGGATCTCGATCTTCGCGCCGAGCGCCGCCTCGTGCACGGCGACGGGCACGACCAGGTGCAGGTCGTCGCCTTCGCGCCGGAACAGGACATCGGGCGCGACCTGGATCATCACCGACAACCCGCCGGGCACTCCGCCACGCACGCCTGCGTGTCCCTTCCCGGCCACCCGGATGCAATCGCGGTCGGCGATGCCGGGCGGCACGCTGACCGTCACCTGTTCGCTGCGCGTTTCGAGACCCGATCCGCTGCACATGCTGCACGACAGCTGGCGAATCTGTCCCGTCCCGCCGCAGCGCCCGCAGGTCTTGGTGAAGACCATGTGCCCGCGCGACGACCGGATCGTCCCGGCGCCGACACAGCTCGGACAGGTCGACTCCTGCGCGGCCACGGTGCCCGCGCCGCGGCACCGGCGGCACGCGACACGCCGGACCACCGTCAGGCTCCGCGTCGTGCCGCGGATCGACTCGTCGAACCGGATGGCCAGCACCGCGTGGATGTCGGCGCCGGCCACCGGTTCGGCTGAGAACGCCTCGGCCGTCTGCCGGATCACCTCGGCAAACAGATCGCCGAAGGTCGAGGCCTCGTCCTGGACGGCTTCGACCGAGAAGTCGAACCCTTCGAACCCGAACGACGGGGACTCGGCCGACGGCGCGGCGGTGCCCGACAGGTCGTACCGCCGCCGGCGCTCGGGATCCGACAGCGTCTCGTACGCCTCCATCGCGGCACGGAACCGCACGGCCGCTGCCCGATCTCCCGGGTTGATGTCGGGGTGGAGCCGCCGGGCCAGCCGCCGATACGCACGCTTGATCTCCCCGACGCCCGCATCGCGCGCCACGCCGAGGAGTTCGTAGAAGTCCACGCTGCTCTCGGCTACTTCTTCTCGTCGTCCACGACTTCGGCGTCGATCACGTCGTCTTTCGGCGGCGCGTCCCGAGCTGCCCGGCCCGGATCCGGCTTCGGTCCCTCGCCGCCCGGCGCACCGCCCGCTCCCGGCGCCGCCTGCTTGTAGAGCGTCTCGGCCATCTTGTGCTGGGCCGCCGTCAGCTTCTCCATGGCGGCTCTTGATGGCGGCCACGTCGTTCTTCTCGATCGCCTTCTTCACCTCGGCGGCAGCCGATTCGACGGCCTGCTTGTCGCCCGCGCCGATCTTGTCGGCCATCTCCTTGAGCATCTTCTCGGCGGCGTAGACCGCCTGATCGGCGTGGTTGCGGGTTTCGATCTCTTCCTTGTGCTTCCGGTCCTCTTCGGCGTGCGACTCGGCCTCGCGCATCATGCGGTCGACCTCGTCCTTGTTCAGCCCGCTCGAGGCCGTGATCGTGATCTGCTGCTCCTTGCCGGTCCCCAGGTCCTTGGCCATCACCTTGACGATGCCGTTGGCGTCGATGTCGAAGGTGACCTCGATCTGCGGAACGCCGCGCGGGGCCGGCGGGATGCCGACCAGGTGGAAGCGGCCGAGCGTGCGGTTGTCGCGCGCCATGGGCCGCTCGCCCTGCAGCACGTGCACCTCGACGCTGGTCTGGCTGTCGGCCGCGGTCGAGAACGTCTCGCTCTTCCGCGTCGGAATCGTCGTGTTGCGGGCGATCAGCGTGGTCGACACGCCGCCGAGCGTCTCGATGCCGAGCGAGAGCGGCGTGACGTCGAGCAGCAGCAGGTCCTTGACCTCGCCGCCGAGCACGCCGGCCTGCACCGCGGCGCCGATCGCCACGACCTCGTCGGGGTTGACGCCCTTGTGCGGCTCCTTGCCGAACAGGTCGCGCACGACCTGCTGCACGCGCGGGATGCGCGTGGATCCGCCGACGAGGACGACCTCGTCGATCTTCGAGGTCTGCAGGCCCGCGTCGGCCAGCGCCTGCTTCACGGGTCCGACCGTCTTCTGGATCAGGTCCTCGACCAGCTGCTCGAACTTCGCGCGGGTCAGCTTCATCGCGAGGTGCTTGGGCCCGGTCTGGTCGGCGCTGATGAACGGCAGGTTGATGTCGGTCTCCATCACCGTGGAGAGCTCCATCTTCGCCTTCTCGGCGGCCTCGCGCAGGCGCTGGAGCGCCATGCGGTCCTTGCCGAGGTCGATGCCGTCGGTCTTCTTGAACTCGGTGATGATCCAGTCGACGATGCGATGGTCGAGATTGTCGCCGCCGAGGTGCGTGTCGCCGTTGGTGGACTTCACCTCGACCACGCCCTCGCCGACCTCGAGGATCGAGATGTCGAAGGTCCCGCCGCCGAAGTCGTAGACGGCGATGGTCTCGTCCTTCTTCTTGTCGAGGCCGTAGGCCAGCGCCGCCGCGGTCGGCTCGTTGACGATGCGCATGACCTCGAGCCCGGCGATCTGGCCGGCTTCCTTGGTGGCCTGGCGCTGCGCGTCGTTGAAGTAGGCCGGCACGGTGATGACCGCCTGTTGCACCGTCTGGCCGAGGTACTCCTCGGCGGCCTGCTTCAGCTTCTGCAGCACCATCGCCGACAGCTGCGGCGGCGCCCAGTCCTGCCCGCCGGCCGTGACGCGCGCGTCACCGTTGCTGGCGCGGGTCACCTTGTAGGGCACCATCTTCATCTCTTCGTTCACTTCGTCGTAGCGCCGCCCCATGAAGCGCTTGATCGAGAAGACGGTGTTCTCGGGGTTGGTCACGGCCTGGCGCTTGGCGACCTGGCCGACCAGGCGTTCGCCGGTCTTGCTGAACGCTACGACCGACGGCGTCAGACGGCCGCCTTCGGGATTGGTGATGACGACCGGTTCCCCGCCTTCCATGACCGCGACGACGGAGTTGGTGGTGCCAAGGTCGATGCCGATGATTTTGCTCATGGTGACGTGTTCCTCGCGAACCAGGGTGTCTCTTGCCCCAGGTGTGTGACGTAAGCCCGCCCGGATTCCCGAAGTCAGGCTATTTAGGCTGCAGACAGTATAAAATCTTAGCCTCTTGTTGTCAATGTATGGCCATTCCCCGGCCCACCCCGCTTGCCGCAACATCTTCTGCCGTAGGAAGTTGTGACCGCCTGGGCCGTGCTATACTATTAGCGCCTGCCCGTATAAGACAGCACCTCGCAACGCCCGCGAGGTCGCTGCGCCCTAGTCTTCAGGGGGTCTCTCATGACCAACGTGCGCTTCGTTCTTCTGGGGACGGCCTTGGCCTGCCTCATGGCCGCACGTCCGGCGCAAACGCAGGCGCAGGCAAACATCCTGCAACATGCGGATTTCCGCCATGAGCTGCTGGTGCGCCTTGTCGGCCGCGTCCGCGCCGCGCGGCAGCGCCAGCGCGACGAACATCATCACCGCGACCACGCCGTCCTGCTGTTCTCATCGTCTTCCTCGCTGCCTTCACGAACCCTCCAGCACCATGAGCACTCTGAGCACCTTGAGCACCTTGAGCACCCTTGAGCACCTTTCAGCACCCTTGAGCACCCTTGAGCACCCCTGAACTCACTTACTAGTTACCACGAAGTGCGCGCGCCGATTCTTCGACCAGGCGGCTTCGTCGTGACCCGGATCGAAGGGGAACTCCTTGCCGTAGCTGACCGTGCGCAGCTATCGGCCGGAATACCGAGCGAGACCAGGTAGTTGCGTGCGGCCAGCGCGCGGCGCTCCCCAAGCGCCAGGTTGTACCAGCGGTGCCGCGCTCATCCGCGTGCCCCTCGATCGTGACGATCCAGGTCGGGTACTTCCGCAGGATGTCCGCGTTGGTGTTCAGCACCTGCTGGCCGGCGCCGTCGAGCTCAGCCATGTCGAACAGGTAGAACACCGGCTGGAACGGCGAATCCCGGTTGATGGCGTCGATGTCGCGCGCCGCCAGCGTGTCTTCGGCGGCCACCGGTTCGGCCGGCACCGGCTGCGGTTCGGCGACCGGCTCGGGGGGCGCCGGCGGACGGCCCGTCGTGGGCGTGGAGGCTGGCGGGGGAGGCGTCGGCCGGGCCACCGGAGGCTTCTTCTTCGCACACGCAGCGACGCTCGCAGCCAGCACGAGCACCGCGCACACCATCATGACTCTTCGCATCTGCATACGTTGCTGTCCTTCGTTGTCTATCCTTGATCCCTGATCCCTGATCCGACGATCTCTGATCCGAGAATCCCTGATCCGAAGCCCTGATCGTCGCACTCGCTGACTCACGACCAGGGACTTACTGCGGATAGTTCGACCAGTTCGGGTACCGGTTGACGCCGTCCTTCGTGATCTGCCGCAGGTCCTTTCCGTCGCGCGCAATCGTGAAGATCTGCTCCTTGCCGGCGCGCGTGGACGTGAACGCAATATGCCGGCCGTTGGGCGAGAAGGCCGGGCTCTCGTTGCTGCCGATGCCGTTGGTCAACTGGATCGTCTCGCCCGTCGCGAAGCTGTAGACGCGAATGTCGTAGCCGCCCCCTGACCGCGCCGCGTAGGCAATTTCGTTGAACGGTGCAGGGGACCAGGTCGCGCGGTCGCTCCACTCGCTCGAGATCCGCCGGACCCCCGAGCCGTCCGCGTTCATGATGTAGATCTGCGGCGTGCCCGCGCGCTCCGATGTGAACGCGATCTGATTGCCCGTCGGCGCCCACGTCGGCGTCACGTCGATCGCGGGGCTGTTCGTCAGACGGCGCAGGCCGGTCCCGTCACGATTCACGACGTAGATCTCCGGGTTCCCGTCGCGATTCGACGTAAACGCGAGCGTCGATCCGTCGGGCGACCACGCAGGCAGGTAGTTCTGCTTCTCCGAGGTGCCGCTGGCCGGCGTGGTCATCCGTCCCTCGAAGATGTACGAGACGACGATGTCCTGGAAGCGCGTCCGGTAGGACGTATAGGCGATCGACTTCCCGTCGGGCGACCATGCCGGCGTGATGCTCAGTGACTTGGTCACCGTCGCCCGGCGAGGATTGGCGCCGTCGTAGTCGCTGTAGTAGATCTCGGAAATGCCGCGGTCGCCGACGGGGCCCTTGATGCGCACCATGTCGCGATCGGACGTGAAGGCGATCTTCGTGCGCGCGACCCCCTTGAGGCCCCGCTGCTGCTGGTGCACCTCGTCCGAGATCGTGTGCGCATACAGGCGCGGATTCGCGATCGAGCCGCTGTACTCCTTCGAGAGCGCCGCGCGTCCCGTCGTGACTTCGAGCAGGCGCACCTGCACGATCACGCCGTTGCCGTTCTTGCGGACGGTGCCCACGATCACGCCGTCGGCGCCCAACTCGCGCCACCGATCGAGCGGCACCTGGTCGAGCGAAGCGGGCTGCGGAATCGACCGGTACGTGTCGCGAGGAATCAGGTAGAACTCGCGCTCGTAGTTCAGGTCGTCCCACAACACCTGGCCCATCGTCTTCGCGGCGGCGGCCGTCTCGGCGTCTGGCGACAGCGCGATGAAATCAGGCACTGCGAACTTGGGTGGCAGGCCGGGAGAACCGGTGATCGTGAGCGTGATCTCTTTAGGCTGCTGCGCCGCGGGCGGCTGCTGGGTCGCCTGCGCACCCAGCACGAGCGTCGCGCAGGCGGCGAGGGCAGTGACGGAGAAGAGTCGGACGTGTGTCATCAGCGCTGGTATGCTCGAAAATCAGGTGGACGGTCAGAGTGGGCTGGTCGAACTCGCGTGGCAGCGGCGGGAGCTGCCGGGTGTTCAGGAGCGCGCGCTGCGACTCGAGGTCGAGCATCGCGATGCCGCTCGGCTTTTCGACTTCCACATCCGTGATGAGGCCGTCTCGCCGGATGGTGAACTTCATCTGCACGGTGCCGGTGGCCCCCTGGCTGCGTTTCCAGTTCGTCTGGACCATCTGCTTCATCTGCTGGAGGTAGCTCGGGCAGCAGAAGTTCGCGACGTCAACGGTCGCGCCGCCGGTCCCGCCGCCGCCCGTCGTCAAGCCGCCGAACGGTAC